>CAWHRJ010000017.1:0-169509 GCA_963831685.1 uncultured Pseudomonadota bacterium | reverse complement strand
GCCTGCGCCAGGAGGCGCGCGAGCGGCTGCGCGAGGAGAACCGCGATCCCGACGACGAGGCGGCGCTGAAGCTGGCGGTCGCGCGTGCGCGCAAGGAGTGGATCCGCTCCGAGATGACCAAGCAGGGGGTCGAGCGCGCCGCCGCTGGGCTGGCCCAACATCTACACCTACACGAAGAGCATGGGTGACCAGCTGGTCGCGCGCGAGACCGGCATCGTGCGCGCCATCGTGCGCCCCGCGATTGTCGAGAGCGCCGTCGCCTATCCTTTTCGCGGCTGGAACGAGGGATTCACGACCTCGGCGCCGCTCGTGTATCTCGCCCTCAAGGGGCAGAACATGCTGCCCGTGTCGAACAAGCTCATCCTCGACGTCGTGCCCGTCGACCACGTCGCGGCGGGCATGCTCATGGCGGCGGCCGCCGCCTGCGTCGAGCAGCCCAAGCTCGTGTTCCAGCTGTCGAGCGGCGACCTTAACCCGCTGCGCATGGACCGCGTCATGACGCTCACCGGCCTCTACAAGCGCAAGCGCTTCCAGGACAAAGAGACCGGCAACCGCTTCCTCAACGAGCTCGTCGCGCGCATGGAGTTCCGGCCGTCACCGAGGACGTGTTCGGGAGGTGCCCGTCCCCACAATCAACAAGCGCGCCGCGCGGGCGTCCGAGACGCTCGAGCGGCTGCGGCCGCGCTGGGGCGCGGGCCGCTTCACCGAGATCGTCAATCGCGTCAAGAAGGGCGCCGACGAGGTCGAGCGCGTCACGACCGAGGCGGCACGAACATCGACATGTTCAACCCGTTCATCTTCGAGAACCAGTACGTGCTGCGCGCCGACAACATGCGCGCGCTGCGCGACCGCCTGCCGAGGACCAGACGCTCGTGCCGTGGGGGCCGGAGCGCCTCGACTGGGACGACTACTGGATGAACATCCACTTCCCGGGGCTGCAGAAGTGGGTGCTGCCCGAGCTCGACCAGACCTACGCGCCCAAGCCCAAGCAGATCTACAGCTACCACGACCTGCTCGAGCTGTTCGACACGACGACGAAGCTGCACGCGACGCGCACGGCGCTGCGCATCGAGCGCGGCAAGCGCGAGGAGATCTACAGCTACGCCGACCTGCAGGAGCTCGCCTCGCGCATCGGCGTCTTTCTCCTGGGCGAGGAGGTGCCGGCCGCGGCGCGCGTCCTCCTCGTCGCGAAGAACGGCCCCGAGTGGTCGATGGCCTTCTTCGGCATCCTCAAGGCGCGGCCCGTCGTGCCCGTGGACACGAGTCGACGGTCGCCGAGATCGTCAACATCGCGCGCGCCTCGGGCGCCGTCGGCGTCCTCATCGGCGACGACCTGCTCGACACGCGCCGGCTCGCGCCGGCCCTGCCGCGCGCTCGCAGAGGCGGGCCTCTCGACGAAGCTCTGGCCGTTCTCGCGCGCCTTCGAGCTGCCCGATCTCGCCGTCGAGACCGAGCGCCTCGGGCGGTTGGCCCGGAAGCACACCCCGACGCCCTCGCGTCGCTGATCTTCACGTCGGGCACGACGGGCAAGCCCAAGGGCGTCATGCTCACGCACCGGAACTTCACGTTCATGGTCTCCGAGCTCTCGAAGATCTTCGAGTTCGGCGTCAACGACGGCATGCTGTCCGTGCTGCCGCTGCACCACACGTTCGAGTTCGCCACGGGCTTGCTCGTGCCGCTCGCGCACGGCGCGCAGATCACCTACCTCACGGAGCTGACGGGCGAGGCCATCGGCAGCGCGCTCAAGAAGGGCCGCGTCACGGCCATCGTCGGCGTGCCCGCGCTGTGGGAGCTCATGCGGCGCCGCCTCATGCAGCGCTTCTCCGACAAGGCCCCCGTGCTCGAGACCTTCATGAAGGGCCTCATGGCCGCGAACTACGAGCTGCGCACGCGCACGAAGATCGATCTCGGCGCTGCTCTTCCTGCCCATTCACGAGGGCTTCGGCGGGCGCATCCGCTACCTCATCTCGGGCGGCTCGGCGCTGCCGGCCGACGTCCTCAAGGCCTTCCACGGCCTCGGCTTCAACTTCTTCGAGGGCTACGGCCTCACGGAGACGGCGCCCGTGCTGACGGTGACGTCGCCCAAGGACAAGCCCATCGTCGGCTCGGTGGGCAAGCCGCTGCCGGGCATCGAGGTGAAGATCGCCGAGGCCGACGCCGCGACGGGCGTGGGCGAGGTCATCGCGCGCGGCCGCAACGTCATGGCCGGCTACTGGGAGGACGAGGCGGCGACGGGCGCGACGATCAAGGACGGCTGGTTCCACACGGGCGACCTCGGCCGCTTCGACGACGACGGCAACCTCTACATCGTGGGGCGCTCGAAGGAGATCATCGTCGACGCCAACGGCAAGAACGTCTACCCCGACGAGATCGAGGACCTCTACCCCGGCACTCGCCCTTCATCAAGGATCTGTCGGTCGTCGGCCTGTCCCGGACGGCAACGGCGAGCAGGTCGCCTGCGCCGTCGTCGCGAGCTACGAGCACGACGCGATGCTGTCGCGCGCGGAGGTCCACGCGCGCCTCGAGGAGCACTTCCGCAAGGTCTCGGCCGACCTGCCGTTCTGGAAGCGCGTCAAGGTCATGCAGGTGTGGGAGGGCGACGACCTGCCGCGCACGGCCAAGCGCAGCGTCAAGCGGCGGGAGGTCGTCGCGGGCCTGCAGAGCGCGCGCAAGAAGGCCGAGGAGAGCTCGGGCGCGCTCGTGGCCGCCGCGGCCCGACGAGGCGTCCGTGGGATGGCTGCTCGACACGCTCGCGCCGGTGTCGGGCGGCGCCGCGCCGACGTCACGCTCGGCAGCCGCTTCGACCAGCTCGGCTTCGACAGCCTGATGTACGCCGAGCTCGCGAGCGCGCTCGAGGCCGGGAACGTCACGCTGCCCGAGGGCGTCGACGTCACGACGCTCGCGACGTCGCCGAGCTGCACGAGCTGCTCGCGCGCGGGCACCTCGTGGCGGCGCGCGAAGCGCGCCGCGCAGCGGCGCCGCCAGCGACGCCGGCGAGCTGCGCGTGCCCGGCGTCGTCGCGCGCGCCGGCAAGCGCGGCCTCGCGCTCGCGCAGCGGCTCCTCTACGAGCGCGCGCTCGAGACGCGCGTCAACGGCGCGAACCACGTCCCCCAGCACACGAACTTCATCGTCGCCGCCAACCACGCCTCGCACCTCGACATGGGCGTCATCAAGGTCGCGCTCGGCGACGCGGGCAAGGACCTGACGTCGCTCGCGGCGGCCGACTACTTCTTCCGCAACAAGTACCGCCGCGCGTTCTTCACGCACTTCACGAACCTCGTCCCCATGGAGCGCTCGGGCTCGATCCGCAAGTCGATGGACACGGCCGAGCAGGTGCTGCGCCGCGGGCGCAGCATGGTCGTGTTCCCCGAGGGGACGCGCTCGCTCTCGGGCGAGATGGCGGACTTCCTGCCGAGCCTCGGCTACCTCGCGCTGCGCGCGGGCGTCGGCATCCTGCCCGCGCACATCTCGGGCGCGTACGAGGCGCTGCCCAAGGGCCGGCCGTGCCGCGCGCGCGCGAGCTCGGCGTCGCGTTCGGGCCGTTCCTCTCGCAGGAGTGGCTCGCGACGCTCACGAGGGGCTGTCGGCCAGGAGGGCTGGCGGCTCGTCGCGGCCTTCACGCAGCGGGTCGTCGAGAACCTGCGCGACGGCGTCGCGACGTGCTCGACGCCGAGGCGGCGCGCGCCGCGTGGGACGGCGAGCAAGCTGGGCCGATCGCGGCGCGGCGTCCCGCGCCGCGCGCGCTCCGGTCGGTGTCGTGAAGAGCGCCGCGCGACGCTCGTCACGGGCGGCACGGGCTTCCTCGGCTCGCACCTCGTGAGCGGCCTCGCGCGTGTCGAGGGCGTGGCCCGCGGGCGTGCGCGTCCTCGTGCAGAGCGCGCCGCCCGCGTGGCTGCGCGAACTCGGCGTCGAGATCGTGGCCGGCTTCGGTCACGAAGGCCGAAGACGTCGCGCGCGCGCTCGACGGCGTGACGGAGTCTACCACCTCGCGGGCTGGTCTCGCACAAGCCGACCGACGGGCACCGCATGTACGCCGTCCACGTCGACGGCACGCGCGTGCTGTGCGAGGCGGCCGCGCGCGCGGGTGTCCGCGCATCGTCATGTCCTCGACGAGCGGCACGATCGCGGTCTCGACGCGCGCCGACGAGCTGCCCGACGAGGAGTCCTCGGCGCCGCTCGAGCTCATCGCGCGCTGGCCGTACTACACGAGCAAGCTCTACCAGGAAGAGACGGCGCGCCGCGTGTGCGGCGACAAGGTCGAGCTCGTCACGATCAACCCGAGCCTGCTGCTCGGGCCGGGCGACGATCGCCTCACCTCGACGCGCCCCGTGCTGCAGTTCCTCTCGCGCGAGATCCTCATGCCGCCGGGCGGCCTCAACTTCGTCGACGCGCGCGACGTGGCGGCGCTCCTGCCCGTCGCCATGGATCGCGGCACGGCCGGGGAGCGCTACCTCGTGGGCGGCTCAACTGGACCTTCGAGGAGTTCTTCGGGCGGCTCGAGCGGCTCACGAAGGTCCCGGCGCCCGAGCTCAAGCTCGCCGGCGCCCTGCCGCTGCTCGCGACGCGCGCGCAGGCGGCGCTCTACCGCCACTGGGGCGCAAGGTCCCGTTCGAGCCCCAGAGCGTCGAGATGGCGGAGCACTTCTGGTACTTCGACTCGGGCAAGGCGGCGCGCGAGCTCGGCTTCGCCCCGCGCGACGCGACCGACACGCTGTTCGACACCGTGAAGTACATCCGCGAGCACCTGCTCGGCAATCGAGCCCTTGGCAAGGGCACCTTCGGCGACGGGGCGGCCCCGGCGCTCGCGCGCGGATGACCGACGAGCCCCTCCCCGCGGCGCCGATTCGCCGGCCGCCCCTCGGCGACCAGGATCGCGCTCGCCTCGTGCGCTCGGCCGCGGCGCTCGTCGTCGCGGGCGCGTCGATCGTGATGATGTTCCAGCTGCTCGGCCCCTGGCTGGACCCGTTCGTTTCCTCCAACACGCTGCCGCCGCGCAGCCGGATGATCATCCTCATCTGGACGCTGGCTGGCGCGTTCATCGGCGCGGTGACGGCGGTGTTGCTCTACTGGCCGCGCCGCGCGACCACCGGCCTCGACCGGTTGGAGCTGGGCGCGCGCCTCGTGGCGCCCTTCGTTCTCTGCGGCCTCTTGCCGCCGCTCTTCAGCCATGCCGGCTGGACCGACGATCTCCTGTTCTCGCTCACCGTGGCGGCCTTCGTCCTGACGCTCGAGCCGCTGCTGCGCATCCAGCTCGCCGCCTGGCCGGCCGCGGCCAATCTCCGGCTCTTCAGGTGGCTGCGCGACCGCTGGCACCGACTGGTCGCGCGCCTGCCGCCGGGGCTGACGCGCCGGCTCCCCTTCGCCACCGTCCTCGTCGGCGCTGTCGGCTACGCCGCCTACGTCGCCATCTTCACCGTCCGCAGCCACCACCACTTCAACACCTACAACTACGACCTCGGCCAGCTGGACAACCAATTCTACAACGCGCTCCACGGCCACCCGTTTCGCTGCACGCCGCTCATCCGGGAAGGGAACTGGAGTGAGTTGCGCAACCACGCCGAGTTCGCCGTTTTCCCGCTGCTTCCGTTCTACGCCCTCTCGCCGCGCTCCGAGACGCTGCTCATCATGCAGGCCATTCTCGTCGCCTCCGGCGCCATTCCGCTCTACCGTTTCGCCGCCCGCCGGCTGTCGCCCGCGCTGGGGGTGATGCTGGCCTACGCCTACATTCTCTACGCGCCGATCCACGGCGCGCTGTTCTTCGACTTCCACTTCCAGCCGATCGCCGCCGCCTTCATCCTCTGGATGATCGACATGTTCGACGAGCGGCGGACCGCTCTCTTCGTCCTCTTCTTCATCCTGGCCATCAGCTGTCGCGAGGACATCTCGGTCGGCCTCGCCTGCTTCGGCCTCTTCCTGATGCTGACCGGGCACCGCACGCGCGCCGGCGCGTGGATCTTCGCCGTCTCGGTCGTCTTCTTCGTGACGCTGCGGTTCATCATCATGCCGCTGGTCGGCAGCTGGGGGTTCGCCGAGATCTACAAGGACCTCTTCCCGGGCGAGGAGCACAACTTCGTCGGCATCGTGAAGACGATCATCACCAACCCGGTCTTCACCTTCCGGACCATGCTGACCCAGGACAAGCTGCGCTACCTCATCCAGGTGCTGGTGCCGGTGGCGTTCCTGCCGCTGCGCCGGATCTGGCTCTGGCTGGCGGTCCTGCCCGGCGTCTACTTCACCGTGCTGACGACCGGCTACGGCGCGACCACCAACATCGGCTACCAGTACTCGGGCCACTACGCCGCCTACATCTTCCCGGCCGCAGCGCTGGCGCTGGCCGCGTTCGGGACCAGCGCCGATGGGCTGGTTCGGCGCCGAGCCGCCGCCGTGGTGATCGTCGTCGCCACGCTCATCACCACCTCGCGCTGGGGGGCCTTCCCGCCGCGCACCGGGTTCCAGTCGGGCTACGGCACCGTCAACTTCAAGCCGATCACGGCCGACGAGAAGCAGCGCGCGGTCTGGCTCAAGGAGATCGCCGCCCGGGTCCCGCCGCAAGCCAAGCTGGGGGTCAGCGATCGGGAGCTGCCGCACGTGTCGAACCACCTCGACGTCTACACGCTGATGGAGGGCTACGAGGGCTCGGACTACATCATCTACGTCCCCGGGACGGGCGGCCGCGACGGCACCCAGGCCGCACGCGCGATCGCGGCCGGCTACAAGGAGGTCGATACCCGCCCGATGCTGTCGCTGCTGCAGCGCCCCGGGGCGCCTCCGCTGCTGCCCGCGGTCAAACCCAAGAAACCCTGAGCCGCCCTGAGGCGCCCGGGTCAGCGCTCGCGCCGCGCGAGCAGCAGGATGTCGCCGACCTGCACCCGCCGGGCGAACTGGGCATCGATGGCGCTCGACAGCTCGGGTGAAGGAAAACCGCACGAGGGATTCCGCAGCACCACGTTGGCGGTCGCCAGCGCCGGCAGCGACAGGCCCCGCACCGTCGGGGCATGCCCCTCGGCGTAGTCGCGCGGCGTGTAGATCCCGGTCTCGAGGTCCCCGCCGCAGCCGATCCAGGCAATGTTGGTCGGCACGCCGGCCGCGGCCGGCGGCTGTCCGCGCAGATCGAGGGCGCCGAAAGGATATTGGCCGACGGTCTCGACGCGTGGGACGTAAAGGGCCGCCGCGCGCTGGAACACCGCCTCGCGCGCCAGGAAGTCACGGTCGCGTGGCTGCACCGGGTCCTTCCACGAAACGTGGGTGATTCCCAGGCTGCGCCAGACCGCCAGCGTCGCCGCCGGCGTCGGCTGGGCGAGGTAGTCGACGGCGGCCTGCCATCCCACGCCGTCCGTGACGCTCGGGACGCCGAGCCCCAGCTGCTCGACCAGATGGTGCGCGAGGACCTTGCCTCCCTTGGGGACGCGCCGGGAGAGATCGTTCTGGTTCACGTCGCCCCAGACGCGCATCTGGTCGGCAAACTGACCCTTCTGCCCGAGGCTGACGAAGTCGACGAAGGCCTTGATCGGCGCGTCGCCGGCCATGCCGTGCACCCGGTAGAAGTAGACGTCCGACCCCGCGATCGCCTGCGAGACGACCAGCACCACCACCGCGCCGCGCGCGAGCGCTCCGCGGCGCGCGAGCAGCATCGCCAGCGCCGCCGCCACGGCCACCATTGCCGGCAGCAGCGCCTGCAGGTAGCGCTCCTCGTGCGCGGTCACGAACCAGACGGCGATCCCCAGGTGAATCGCGATGACCAGCAGCCAGATCCGGAGCCGCGCGCGGGCGAACGGCAGCCCGACCAGCAGGCAGGTGAAGAGGCTGCCGAACACGGGCCGCGCGCCGTGGAAGTCCCAGTCGTGCGGGACGAACGAAAACGAGAACAGAACCCCCAGCGTGCCCCAGACCTTCTGCCCCGGCGTCCCCGTGAGCCTGAACTGGGGCGGGGTCAGCACCGCCGCCCGCAACGCCTCGGCGCCCGGCGGGAACGGGTGCGACGGCAACCAGGCGTGCAGCATCGGGTAGAAGGGGTCGCCGTAGAAGATCCAGTTCTTGAGCCAGTGCGGGCTCCAAACGGCCAGGACCGCCAGCCCCCAGGCGGCGAGCGGCCGCCAGCGTCGAAAGCGGATCGCGGCGGCGACCGCCCAGAGCGCCAGCGGGACGACGAGATAGATCGCCTGGTACTTGGTGAGCATCGCGCCGCCCAGGAACAGCGCGACCAGCACGGCTTCGCGGGTCTCGAACCGTCGCGCCCAGCGCAGGACCGCGATCAAGAGCGGCGGGACCCAGAAGGCCAGCACGTGGTCGGAGCCGGCGATCAGGTTCGAGTCGAACATCAGGAACCCGGGGAAGACGAACATCAGCGCGCCCGCCAGCGGCGCCCGCCTGCCGACCAGCCGGCGCACGACGACGCCGATCCCGGCCAGCGTCGCGACGAACAGCGCGAACTCGAGGTGCGCCGAAAGCGCCATCCGGTGAAAGAGATCGCCGGGCGCCATGAAAGCCCAGGTGTAGAGGAACGTCGCCAGCTGCGGGAGGGTGGCGTTGTAAAACCCCTCGCTGAAGGCCCGGATGCCGCCGGTGGCGACGTAGTCCTCGGCGATCGGCAGGTGGTACCAGACCGAGTCGGCGCCGACGTTGTTGGGGGTCAGGACCTGCAGGTAGACGGCCAGCGTGCCGACGACCAGAACCGACGCCGCGACGGCTTCGACCACCCCGCGCGGCTGGTAGAGACGAAACCCGAACCGCCCGAGGTGGGCCCGCAGCCGGGCGATCTCGCGCCGCGCGGCACGGGCCCCGTAGGCGAGCAGCAGGAGCGGCCAGACGAAGAAGAAGACGGCGCCGTAGAGGTGAAGGACGCCGCCCAGGAAGACGCCGCCGAAGAAGGCCAGCACGCCGACGGCGAACCCGAGCAGGAGGCGCTCGTCGAGGCGCAGCGGCTCCGAGAGCAGCGCCGACAGGATCCGCAGCCCCGCCGCCCAGCTGGCGACCGCGAACAGCGCGACGGCCGCCCAGACGCCGGCGTAACCGACGAACAGCCAGTGGCGCACCGGATTGAACCTGTCGAGCCAGATCAGCGCGCCGGCGGCGGCGCCGAGGATCAAGACCCCGGGGAGCGCGCCGGTCCGTCGAAGACGCTCGAGCATCGCCGCCCGTCCCCGCTAGAGCCGCAAGCGCAGGGCGGCCGGAAGGATCTCGAACACCGCCGGAAGGTAGCCCGGCGTCTCGCCGTCGAGCTCGATGGGGATGCGGGCGTCGGACTCCACCGGTTCGACGGCGACGCGCGTGACGCGCGCGTTCTCGACGGCCTCGAGCTCGAGGTGGGTCCCCTCGTAGAGGCGTCCGATGTTGGTGAGCACCTCGCCCTTGCTGAAGTCGCCGACGGTCACCAGATCGAGCGCGCCGTCGTCGATGAGCGCCGCGGGGCAGATCTTCATCCCGCCGCCGAAGAAGCGGCCGTTGCCGATCGCCGCCAGGAGGACCCGGCGCCGCTCGCGCGGGCGGCCTTCGATGGTCAGCCACACGTCGGTGTTGTCGTACGAGGCCAGCGCGCGCAGGGTGGCGGCGAAGAAGGCGACGCGGCCGCCGAACCGCTTGGACGAGGCGTTGGCGCGGGTGGCGACGGTGGAGGAGAAACCGAACGACGCGACATTGACGAAGGAATGGATCAGCGTCTGGCCGGCATGCCCGCGAAAGTGCACCCGCCCGGCGTCGAGGGGGCGCGCGCGGCCGTCCCGGATCCGCTTGGCCGCTTCGGTGATGTCGTGCGGGAGATCGAGCGTGCGCCGGAAGTCGCCGCCGGTGCCGCGCGGCACGATGCCAAGCTCGGTCTCGGTGCCAGCCCCCGCCTCGAGGATTCCGTTCGCCACCTCGGAGATGGTCCCGTCGCCGCCGAGCGCCACGATGAGGCGCCGCCCCGCCCCGGCTTCTCGCCGGGCGATGGCCGCCGCGTCGCGCGGCGCCGCGCTGAACGCGCTGTCCAGCTCGCCGAGGCCGTCGATGAGCGCGCCGCGGACGCGGGCCCACGTCGATTCGTTGAGCCCCCGCCCCGAGCGCGGGTTCACGATCACCAGGGGGCGCGCGGGATCCAAGACCAGAGACTTTTAACAGAGGGGGCGCCGGCCGGCTATCCTGCGCGCCCATGTCGACGATGGCCGGAATGCTGTTCGGGCTTGGGGCCAGCGCCTCGTGGGCGCTGGCCAACGTCGTCGTGCAGCGCGCCGGCCGCGCGGTGGGCGCGTTGCGGGCGCTCTTCTGGGCGCAGCTCGTAGGGATCGCGCTGGCGGCGCTGGGGGCGCTGGCCTTCGGGGAGCGACCGGCGCTGCCGACGGCCTCCGACGGTGCCTGGGTCGCGATCGCCGGCGTGGCGGGCCTGGGCGCCTACTTCTGCCTCTTCTACGCCTTCGAGCACGGGCGCCTCACGCTGGCCGTCCCGATCATGTCGTCGTGGGCGGTGCTCTCGTCGGCGCTGTCCCTGATCGTGTTTCACGAGCGCCTCGCCCCGGGGCAGCTCGCCGGCGCAGCGACGGTCATCGCGGGCGCCGTGGTGGTGGCGCGCCACGCGCAGGGCACCGGCGGCGCGGGGCGCGAATCGTCGAAGCCCTGGCTGCTGGCGGCGCTGGGGGCGGCGATCGGATTTGGCGTGCTGGTCCCCGCGATGCGGCGGCTCTCGCCGGTGTTCGGCCCGGTCGGCACCGTCGGCGTCGTCTACGCCGCCAACCTGGCGCTGGGGCTGCCGCTGGCGCTCGCCTCTCGGATCGATATTCGGCCGCCGCCCCGGAGCGCCTGGCTGCCGATCATCCTGTCGGGCTTCTTCGAGACCGCCGGCTCCGCCTGCATCACACTCGGCGCCCGCCACGCGCCGCTGGCGCTCGTCTCGCCGCTCGCCAGCCTCGCCGCGGCATTCACCGTCCTTTACGCCTGGGCGATCCTGGGCGAGCGCCCGGCGCGCGGCGTCCTGGTCGGCGCCGCGCTGGTCTCGGTCGGCGTCGTCGTGCTCGCGCTGTAGCTCAGGCCGCGCGCTTCCGAGGCCGAAACCGTGGCGGGAAGGTCTCGCCAATCGCGGTGCAGTAACGCTGGAGCGTCGAAAGCTTCACGTCCCCGCCCGACTCGAGCTTGCTAATCACCGAGGCGGCCGTGCCCATCCGCGCGGCCACGACCGTCTGGCTGACCCCGCGGGCGGAGCGTCGCGCGGCCAGTGCCTTGGCGAGGGCCCGTCGCCGCTCTGCCTCAGCCAGGAGCTCCGGGAAGCGCGGATCCTTTCGGGTGAACCTTTCAATCATCTCGTCCAGAAAGTCTTTCGACATCGCGTTGCTCCAAGTATAGCGATCTTCGGATGATTGCGCAGCCGCCATAGCTTCCAACCTATTGGCGTCCTCGAGTGCGCCAGTCTCTTAGGCGCGCTTCGGCTCGTGCAATCTCTTCGGGTGGCGTTTTCCTCGTCTTCTTGGTGAACCCGGACAGTGACAGGAGAATGAATTTCGTCTCTTGCGCGAAAAGAAGTCGGTACGCACGTAGGTGGCCATCAGCGCGGATCTCGTAGATCTCGCCTCTCAGGTGTCGCGCCGCCTGAAGGCCGTTCACGGCGACGCCTTTCATCGCGTCGAGAATGATTGCGACGTCTTCAGGCGGGAGGGCCCCGATGAACGCTGCGACGGGTCGCCCGCCCGAAGCGGTCCGGTAATCTCGCCAACGAAGTCGATGGTCCAAGGCTCCGGGTCCCGGTTCCTTTTCGGCATCTCCCCCTCGCAAAGTTGCTTCGGCTGGTGGCCGCGCCGATCCGCAGTCTTCAGCGACCGAGCGTCGACACTCTGGGCCGCTTCCCCTGCTACACTGCCGCCGCCATGGCGCACCAGTACATCTACACGATGCAGAACCTCCGGCGGGTTCACCCGCCGAACAAGGAGGTGCTGAAGGGGATCTTTCTGTCGTTCTATCCGGGCGCGAAGATCGGCGTGCTCGGGTCGAACGGGTCGGGGAAGTCGACGCTGTTGCGGATCATGGCCGGCGTGGACAAGGACTTTTTTGGCGACGCCAAGCCGGCCGACGGGATTCGCATCGGCTATCTGCCGCAGGAGCCGCAGCTCGACGAGAGCATGACGGTGCTGGGGAACGTCGAGGAGGCGGTGGCCGCCACCAAGAAGCTGCTCAAGCGGTTCGACGAGGTGAACGCCAAGCTGGGTGAAGAGATGTCCCCCGCGGCGATGGACAAGCTGCTCGAGGAGCAGGGGAAGCTGCAGGACGCGATCGAGGCGGCCAACGGCTGGGACCTCGACCGCACGCTCGAGATCGCCATGGACGCGCTCCGGCTGCCGCCGCCCGACGCGACGGTCGACAAGCTCTCCGGCGGCGAGCGGCGCCGCGTAGCGCTCTGCCGCGTGCTGCTCGAGCGCCCCGACATGCTGCTGCTCGACGAGCCGACCAACCACCTCGATGCCGAGAGCGTCGCCTGGCTGGAGCACCACCTGCACGAGTTCCCGGGGACGATTGTCGCCGTCACGCACGATCGCTACTTCCTCGACAACGTCGCCGGCTGGATCCTCGAGCTCGACCGCGGCGCCGGGATCCCCTGGGAGGGGAATTATTCGTCCTGGCTCGACCAGAAGCGCAAGCGGCTCGAGTCCGAGGAGAAGACCGAATCGGCGCGGCAACGGACGCTGGCGCGCGAGCTCGAGTGGGTGCGCGCCTCGCCGCGTGCGCGGCAGGCCAAGTCGAAGGCGCGCCTCGCGGCCTACGAGGATCTGTTGGCCGAGGAGCAGCAGAAGCGCGAGGACACGATCGAGATCTCCATTCCGCCGGGGCCGCGCCTCGGCGACGTGGTGGTCAAGGCCGAGCACCTGCGCAAGGCCTTCGGTGACAACGTCCTCATCGAGGATCTCAACTTCAACCTCCCGCGCGGTGGCATCGTCGGCGTCATCGGCGCCAACGGCGCCGGCAAGACCACGCTGTTCCGCATGATCACTGGGCAGGAGAAGCCGGACGGGGGCACGCTCCGGATCGGCGAGACGGTCAAGCTGGCCTACGTCGACCAGAGCCGCGACAGCCTCGACGGCGCGAAGACGGCCTTCGACGAGATCGCGCAGGGGGCCGAGTTCCTCGAGATCGGCAAGCGCAAGGTGCCGGCCCGGGCCTACGTGGCGGGGTTCAACTTCAAGGGGACCGACCAGCAAAAGCGGGTCAAGGATCTGTCGGGTGGCGAGCGCAACCGTGTCCACCTGGCCAAGGTCCTCCGCTCGGGCGGCAACGTCCTCATGCTCGACGAGCCGACCAACGACCTCGACGTCGACACGTTGCGGGCGCTCGAGGACGCGCTCTTGGCCTTCCCCGGCTGCGTGGTGGTGACCAGCCACGACCGTTGGTTCCTCGACCGTATCGCCACCCACATCCTCGCCTTCGAGGGGGACAGCCAGGTGGTCTGGTTCGAGGGGAACTACCAGGACTACGAGGCGGATCGCCGGCGGCGGCTGGGCTCGGCGGCCGATCAGCCGCATCGGATCCGCTACAAGAAACTGATACACTGACCGTCATGATTCCGTACGAAGAGCTGGATCGCGCGCTCGCTCGTTGGAAGGCCAAGGCCCAGGGGGGCGTTCCGGAGGCGCCGCCCGTCGAGGCGGCACCGCCCACGCCGATCTCCGAGGCGACGCCGATCTCCGAAGCGACGCCGATGGAGATCGACGAGATGGGCAGCGTCCCCCAGCCCGTCGAACCGCCCGAGCGCACGGGCGAGATCGATCTCGCCGAGATCGAAACCTACGACGACTAGAAATAGAAGCGGACGCCCAGTCCGCCTTCGGGACCGAAGTTGAACTGGGGGACGATCTCGAACGAGAAGGCCAACTCGAAGAACACCTCGAGGAAGGCCGGGTTCGTGAACATCAGGTCGAGCCCGATCGGCGCGCGTGCGGAGACGACGACGCAGTCGTTCGAGCAGCCGCCGAACCAGACGAAGCGGCCGCCACCGCCGATGTGCCAGTCGAGCTGGGCGTTCCCGCGGATGATGTTGGACTGCCAGAGGTAGTCCATGTTGAAGGTCCCGTTGTTGGCGCCGTAGCCACTGCAAACCCGGTTGTTGTTGTTGTCGGTGTAGCACTCGCCGAAGCCGCTCCAGAACCCGAGACCGAAGTCGATCGCGTTGGTCGGCGCGACCCAGAGCTTGCCCGACAGGCCGGTCGGATCGCCGATCATGACGCCGAGGCCGAACTTGCGCGAGTAGCCGACCTCGGTCGCGTGAGCGGCTTGCCCCAGGGCGGCCACCAGCAGCGCCGCCGCGAACGTGGTGAGGAGTGTCCTTTTCATGCCGCGTATAGTACGCACGAACCGGCCCTCACCCAACAGTTCGATCGCAATGTGCGCAGATCCGCTGACAAGCATCCGTTGTTCCACGCAGGGGCGTTGTTCCACGCAGGGGCGTTGTTCCACGCAGGGGCGTTGTTCCACGCAGGGGCAGCGGGTGACGCCCGTCAACTTCGCGGTACTGCTCGTCCTGCTGCTCGCGTGCGGCCCGCGGGCGTCGGCGCCCACCTCCGCGCCGTCGCCCCCGCCGGCCCGGCCCGCCGCGCAGACGTCGCCGCCGCGGCCGCCTCGCCCCTCGCTGCCCGTCGCTGACGCGCTGCCGGCCGCGCCCGATCTGCCGCCGGAGCGCCGCGCGATTCAGGTTGTCGGTGGTGCGGAAAGGACCGTCGACGTCGAGGCCGCGCGCGCGCGCGGGCTCACGGTCGTCGATCTCTCGGACGCCTGGCTGCCGTCGGTGCTGGACGATCACCTGGGCCCCAAGGGGACGGCGGCGCTGATCAATCCGTACCACGCGATCTACCTGGGGCTCGCCGCCGATCGCACCGACGGGGACGGCCAGCCGCTGGCGCCGGGGGAGCGCAATTTCCTCGAGATGTATGGCATCCCGCCGTCGCTGTCGGTGCTCCGGCGGCGTTTTCTCGAGGACGCGCGGCGGGACTGCGCGGGCAGCTTCGATCCAGAAAAACTGCTCGCGGTCGACGAGGTGCGCAGCTGGGGCGCCAGCACCGAGGCGAAGGAGCTGGCCAAGCAGGCGGCGCGCGCCGCGCGGGTCGAGGCGGCGCGCGTGGCGGCCGGCGCGGCAACGCTGGAGGCGCTCGGCGAGGCCGATCCCAAGACGGATCCGAAGATGGCGAAGGACCTGAAGGAGGCGCTGCGGTTCGCGGCCGAGCGGGCGGCGTTCGCCGAGGCGGAGAAGCGGCTCGTCTGCGAGGGGGTGCTGGATCCCGCCAAGCACAAGACCGGCAGCTACGACACGGCGATGCGGACCGCGATGCTCGCCTTCCAGCAGAAGCAGGCGGTGATGGAGCAGGCCGACATCAAGCGCCCGACGCTGGAGGCGCTGGCGCGGCCGCCGCTGGAGAACGACATGCTGGCGCTTCGCCGTGTCCTCACCGAGAGGGCGATGCACGCGGCCGGCGCCGTCGAGGATGGCAGCGTCTCCGACGATGATCGCCCCGGGGCGGCGGTGGGCGGCCCGACCTACCTCGGCGCCGACGGCGGCCGCCACCGGGTTCCCGATCTGGCGACGCCGTCGCTGGAGGCGGTGCTGCTGGCGCTGGGGATCGCCACGCCGGACGACGCGGCGGCCTTCTTTCGCCGTCACAGCCGCGCCGACTTCGGCTGGCTCAAGCTGGCGGCGCGGCTTCCGCCCCTGCCGGAGTACTACGGACCGGCGATGGATCTCTCCGCCGAGATCGATCGCGGCGACGTCTGGTACGACTTTCCGTTCGACGCCAAGGGGCAGCGCCTGCCGCAACCGCGCGAGCGCTTCCCGACCTTCACGCTCTACGTGAAGTGGCGCGGCGAGAAGGTCCCGCTCGTTCGCTGGCGCACCACCGTCGGGGGCTGGCGCGTGGAGCTGGCCTCCGACGGGCAGGAGTACTACCGCTACAAGGGGTCGGATATTGGCCCGCGCGTCTGGCACCACATCGTCGCCGCGCCGGTCTGGATCCCGCCCACCTCGTCGCCGCTCGCCTCCTTCGTGAAAGAAAAGCGCGTGAACGGCATCTACCAGCGCGTCACCAACTACGATGAGACCGGCCCCGGGTTCCTGTCGGCCTATGGCCTCGCGGCGGCCATCCACGAGGAGATGCGGCGCGGCCCCGCCGGCCCGACCTTCTTCGACAACGGCATCCGCACGCACGGATCGTTCGACTACCTCTCCCTGCGCGGGCGCTTCTCACATGGCTGTCACCGGCTCTACAACCAGCAGGCGATGCGGCTCTTCAGCTTCGTGCTGGCCCACCGGCGGATGCGCGTCGTCGGCTCGATCCCGCTCGGGCTTCGCCGGACCTTTTATTCGCAGGGCGAGGTGTTCGAGATGCGGCTGCCGAGCCGCGGCTTCTACTACGAGCTGGACCCGCCGCTGCCGGTCAACGTGCTCGAGGGGACGGTGAAGGGGACGCTGCAGAAACCGATCGCCGGCTACGTGCGAAAGCCGGGCGTCAAGTACGCGTCGTCGACGATCCCGACCGCCTCGACCTCGCCCGACAGCCGGGCCGGAGGCGACGCCCCGTGACCCGCCTGGCGATGGCCGCCGGCGCGGCGCTGCTGCTCGGCGCCGGCTGCGGCGCGGCGCCGCAAGCGCCGGCCGGGCCCGCTCCCGAGCCGCCGCGCGCGACCGCGCCCCGGACGCCGGATCTGCCCCTCGACGACGAGGCGCCCGAGCGGGCCTCGGCCGCGGCGTCCAGCGGGCCCCAGGTGACCATCAAGCTGCTCGCCGACACTGCCAAAAAGGCGCACGTCTTCTGGGGGCGCAAGGATCTCGGCGTCGCGCCGCTCGAGATCCAGCGCCCGCGTGGCTCGGGGCCGCTCGACCTGGTGGTCAGCGCGCCCGGTTTCCTGCCGCTGCACACGCGGGTCTTCACCGATCGGGACGAGGTCCTCTCCCTGCGCCTCTACGACGCCGACGGTGCCCGGGGGCTGCTCGGATACCCCATCAAGATCGAGGGACCCTGAAGGTGCTCCCGCTAGGCGAAAAGCTTCAAGCGGTGGCGCCCGCGAGCTTTTCGCTTCCAACTTCGTCGGGTTTCACCCACAATGCCCGAACTTTTCCCGGCCCCGGCCGGTAACGCACGAGAGGAGATCGATCGAATGGGCAAGCCGCTGTCGAAGTCCGACCTCATTTCCAAGCTGGCCGAAGAGAACGAGGGGAAGCTCTCTCGCAAGGACGTCAAGGGCGTCCTCGAGTCGCTCGCCACCATCGGTTACAAAGAGCTGAAGAAGACCGGGACCTTCCTGGTTCCTGGTTTCGCGAAGTTCGTGGTCATCAAGAAGCCGGCCACCAAGGAGCGCAAGGGGATCAACCCCTTCACCAAGGAGCCGACTGTCTTCAAGGCCAAGCCGGCCCGCAAGATCGTCCGCGCCCGTCCGGTCAAGGCCGCCAAGGACGCGGTCTAGCCCTTCCGGATCGAGATCCGAGGCGGGCGGGGCTTCACGGCGCCGCCCGCCCGACTCCTGCCGCGTCCTGTGTAACCGGGATCGCGTTGCGGGCGTGATCTGCGCTGATTTTCCCCGGACAGCGCCGAACAGGGACCGCTTTCATCGTTAATATGGCGCCGATGGGCAGGCGCCACCAAGCCGACGATGCCCGCAGGCTGTCGGTCCAGCAGACCGCGTCGCGGGTGCTGCTGGAGGCCGCCTCGCTCGACGAGGCGATGGCGGAGATCCTTCAGTCGATCGCCACGGAGCTCGACTGGGCGCTGGCCATTTACTGGGTGGTCGTCCCCGACGCCGCGGCCGAGCGCGCATCGCTGCAGTGCCAGGCGATCTGGGCCGAGGAGCCGATCGTGCGCAGCGCCGTGGTGGAGGCGTCCCGCGCGGCCATGCGCGTCGACGCCGCGGATCCCCCCGCCCAGGCGGTTGCCGGACGCGAGGCGGTGTGGGTCTCCGGTCTCGCTGCCGACGATCCGCGCCCCCGGCTGCGGCTGGCCGCCGCTGCCGGGCTGCAATCGGTCGCGGCGTTTCCGGTGCGCCAGCGCGAGAATGTCCACGCGGTCATCGAGCTCTACGCGCGCGAGGAGCGCCCCCTCGACGACCGGATGTTGCATCTCATGACCGCCATCGGCCACCAGATCTGCCTGGTGCTGCACCGGATGGAGGCGCAGGCGGCGGCGCTCGAGGCGCTCGAGCGATCGCGCGAGGAGCTGGAGACCGTGCTGCGCGCGCTCCCCGACGGGGTGACCGTGCGCGACGGGGCCGGACGGCTGGTCTACGCCAACGAGGCGATCGCCCGGGCGGCGGGGCTGCCCGACCTGCGCGCCTCGCCCGCCGAGCTGCTCGGGCGGTTCCGCATGTGGGACGAGACCGGGCACCCGCTCGGGGCCGACCAGATTCCGGGGGCGCGGCACGCGCTCCCGAGCGGCGAGGAGCAGATCCTGCGCTACCGCCCGATCGGCGGCGAGGGGGGCGATCGCTGGGTGTCGGTGAAGGCGGCGCCGGTCGCGGCGGCGCGCGGCGGCGACGAGCGCGTCGTCATCGTCATGCGCGATGTGACCGCGGAGCGGCGCGATCAGGAGTGGCAGCGCTTCCTGGGCGACGCCAGCACGACGCTCGCCTCGTCGATGGATCTGCCGACGGTGCTGGAGGAGCTGGCGGCCCTCGCCACGCGCACCATCGCCGATCGCTGCGCGGTCGTGCTGCGCCGTGGGAAGGCGGAGGCACGGGTGGTCGCCTTCGCTCGCGCGGCGGCGCTCGCCCCGGCCCACGGCGGAGCGGAGCCGGAGCCGGCCGATCGCGGGCGCGCCGACTGCCTGCGCGCCGCCCAGGCCGCCATGGCCGCCGGCGCGCCGATCCTGGAGAACGACACGGGACGTTCGGCGATCGCCGCGCCCCTGCACCTGCGCGGGCAGGCTCTCGGGGCCATCGTGCTCGCGGCGCACGACGAAGCGCGGCGTTACGGCCCCCTCGACGTCGGCGCGGCGCAGGAGCTGGCCCGCCGGGCGTCGATCGCCATCGACAACGTCCGGCTTTACGCCGAGGCGCAGGAGTCGGTCCGGGCGCGCGAGGATCTTCTGGCCATCGTCTCGCACGATCTCCGCAACCCTCTCGGCGTGGTGCTGGCCTCGAGCGCGCTCCTGCTCAAGAGCTCGCTGCCGCCCGAGCCGCCGGGGAAGGAGGGGCGGGCCCGGCGCCAGGTCGAGGCGATCGAGCGGGCCGGCAACCGGATGAACCGGCTCATTCGCGACCTGCTCGACTTCGCGGCGATCCAGGCCGGGCACCTGTCGGTCAGCTCGCACCCGCGCGAGGTGGGGATGCTCATACGCGAGATCCTCGACGCGCTCGAGCCGCTGGCCGCGACCAAGTCGATCAAGCTTGTCGACGGCGCCGCCGAGGAGAGCGGCCTCCAGATCTCCTGCGACCACGACCGGGTCATCCAGCTCTTCTCCAACGTCGTCGGCAACGCCGTGAAGTTCACGCCGGAGGGGGGGGTGGTCACCCTGCGCGCCGAGCCCGACGGCAGCATGGTCCGCTTCGCGGTGGCCGACACCGGGCCGGGGATCTCCACCGACGAGCTCCCGTACGTCTTCGACCGCTACTACCAGGCGCGGCGCCGGAACCGGGACGGCATCGGTCTCGGCCTGTCGATCGCGCGGGGCATCGTGGAGGCGCACGGCGGCCGGATCTGGGTCCAAAGCCCGACCGCCAATCCGGGCACAAAGACCGGGGGAGGGACCACGTTCTTTTTCACTCTCCCAGCGCCCCAACAATAACGTACACTTATCCGCCCTTTCAGGCCGACCGGTGTAAGTGGCGATGCCTAATATGTTGGAAGTAGAGGTCAACGGGACGAGCGCGCTGCGCAGCTCGACCGATCACGTTTCCGCGCCCGCGGAAAGCGCCGCTGACGGCGAGATGGACGCGCTGGCGATCGCCAACCTTCCGTTCGCGGAAGAGCTCTACTTTCAGTTCCTGCGCGATCCGGCCAGCGTCGATCCGGAGTGGCGGCGCACGTTCGCCGCGCTCGACGGCGGCGCCGGCCGCAACGGCGCCGGCCCCGGCGCGCTGGTCCCGCCGGCGGCCTTTCCCCGCAGCATCTTCGCGGGCCGCGGCGCGACCAACGCCTCGGTCGACGGCCCGCCGGCCTCTCCCCCCGGCGCGATCCAGAGCCGCATCTCGATGCGCCTCCTCTCGGAGCGCGTCCAGCGGCTCATCGAGGGGTACCGGGAGATGGGACACCTGTTCGCCGATCTCGATCCGCTGGGGCTCACCACCCGCCCGAGCCCGCGGATCGCGCTGCAGGACTACGGTCTCACCGACGAGGACCTCGACCTGGTGTTCAGCAGCGAGAACGTGGCCGGTCCGACCCGCAAGACGCTGCGCGATCTCATGAGCCTGCTGCGCGAGACCTACTGCCGCACGATCGGCGTGCAGACCTCGCACCTGCACGACCTCGAGCTGCGGGCCTGGCTTCAGAGCCGGATGGAGAACTCGCGCAACCGGCTGCCGCTGACCCGCGCCGGTCGAATTCAGGTTTTTCAGCAGGTGATCGGCGCCGAGGTGTTCGAGCAGTTCCTGCAGAACAAGTTTCTGGGGTCGAAGCGCTTCTCGCTCGAGGGGGCGGAGAGCCTCATCCCGCTGCTCGAGCGGCTGGTCGAGCGCGCGGCCCGCGCGAGCGTCGGCGAGATCGTGATCGGGATGGCCCACCGCGGGCGCCTCAACGTGCTGGCCAACGTGCTCAAGAAGCCGGCCTCGCAGATCTTCGCCGAGTTCCAGGACAAGTTCGACGCCAACGCCGACCTCAACGACGGCGGTGGCGACGTCAAATACCACCTCGGTTTCTCGATCGACCGTGTGTTCGGCGAGGGGAGCGACGAGCACCGCGTCCATCTGTCGCTCGCCTTCAACCCGAGTCACCTCGAGTGGGTCAACACCGTCGTGCAGGGGCGCGTGCGCGCCAAACAGGACCGCCTGGGTGACGCTACGCGATCGCGCGCGCTGCCGATCCTGATCCACGGCGACGCCGCATTCGCCGGACAGGGGATCATCGCCGAGTCGCTCAACATGTCGGAGCTCGACGGCTACCGCGTGGGCGGCACGGTCCACATCGTGGTCAACAACCAGGTGGGGTTCACCACCTCACCTCACTGTGCCAAATCCACCACCTACGCGACAGACGTCGCGACGATGCTGCAGATACCGATCTTCCACGTCAACGGCGAGGATCCGGAGGCGGTCTGCCAGGTGGTCGATCTGGCGGTCGACTTCCGGCAGCGGTTCCACCGCGACGCCATCATCGAGCTGTGGTGCTACCGGAAGCTGGGACACAACGAAGGCGACGAGCCGTCGTACACGCAGCCGGTGATGTACCGGACCATCGCCACCAAGCCTTCGATCCGGATGGCCTACCTCGCCTACGACGGCGCCAACCCCGCGCCCGACGGCGGGGCGCCCATCACCGTGGAGGAGACCGACGCCATCGCCGCCGCCAAGCGGAAGGAGCTGGAGGGCGAGCTGGAGGTGGCGAACAAGCTGGAGACGCCGCCGCGCCCGAGCACCTTCGCCGGCGCGTGGGCCAAGGTCAAAGGGGGCGCCGACAGCCAGGTCCCCGAGGTGCCGACCGCGGTGACCGTCGCGTCGATCAAAGAGGTGACGCGCGCGCTCACCACCACGCCGCCCGACTTCCACGTTCATCCCAAGCTGCAGAAGCTGATCATCGAGACACGCGCGCAGATGGGCGCCGGCGAGAAGCCGGCCGACTGGGGGATGGGCGAGGCGCTGGCGTTCGGGACGTTGCTGGCGCAAGGGACGCGGGTACGCCTCTCGGGACAGGACTCCTGCCGCGGCACCTTCAGCCACCGTCACGCCGTCATGTACGACCACGAGGACGGGCACCCGTACACGCCCCTCGCTCATGTCGGCCCCAAGCAGGGGGTGTTCGAGGTGCGCGACAGCCCGCTCACGGAAGGGGCGGTGCTGGGGTTCGACTTCGGCTACAGCCTCGACATGCCCGAGGGGCTCACCCTCTGGGAGGCGCAGTTCGGCGACTTCGTGAACGCGGCGCAGGTGATCATCGACCAGTTCATCGTCTCGTCGGAGGCCAAGTGGCACCGGGTGAGCGGCCTCGTGCTGCTGCTGCCGCACGGGATGGAGGGGCAGGGGCCCGAGCACTCCAACGCGCGGCTCGATCGCTTCCTCAACCTGTGCGTGAACGACAACATGCAGGTCTGCAACCTGACCACCCCGGCGCAGTACTTTCACGCGCTCCGGCGCCAGGTGCTGCGCCCCTACCGCAAGCCGCTCATCATCATGTCGCCCAAGAGCCTCTTGCGGCACCCGGGGGCGACCTCGTCGCTCTCGGCGTTCACCGAGGGCGGTTTCCAGCACATCATCGCCGACCCGCAGGTGAAGGACCCCGCGCGCGTCAAGCGGGTGCTGCTCTGCACGGGGAAGATCTACTACGACCTCATCGCCGCCCGCGAGGCGCACAAGTACGACGACGTGGCGATCGTGCGCGTCGAGCAGCTGTTCCCGCTGCACAAGGACCAGCTGCTCGAGACACTGGCCGG
Organism: uncultured Pseudomonadota bacterium; assembly: GCA_963831685.1. Lineage (GTDB taxonomy): Bacteria > Myxococcota_A > Polyangia > Fen-1088 > Fen-1088 > JADGRB01. The sequence continues at coordinate 147,004 of CAWHRJ010000017.1, read as the reverse complement.
GTTCGCCGAGGGGACGCCGGTGGTCTGGGTCCAGGAGGAGCCCAAGAACATGGGCGCCTGGGCCTACATGAACCGTGAGCTGCCGCCGCTCCTGGCCGGATCGTTCCCCTGGTCGGCGGTCACGCGTCCGCTCTCGGCCAGCCCGGCCACCGGGTCGGCGAAGCGGCACACGCGCGAGCAGACGCGGCTCGTGACCGAAGCGTTCGGAAAAGGAGCAAGCTGATGGCGATGGAGTTGCGGGTCCCTGCGCTGGGGGAGTCGGTTCGCGAGGCGACGCTCGGCGCCTGGAAGCACGCAGAGGGGGACGAGGTCTCCGTCGACGAGCCCCTCGTCGAGGTGGAGAGCGAGAAGGCGACGGTGGAGCTGCCGTCGCCGGGCGCCGGTGTGCTGCGAAAGATCCTGCGCCAGGCGGGCGACACCGTCGCGGTCGGCGAGGTGATCGCCGAGATCGAGGCGCGCGGCGGGGAGGCGGCGCCCGGCAAGGCCAACGGCCGCAAAGGGGACGGCAACGGCAAGCCGGCGGCGGAGGCCCCGGTGCGCGCGGCGCCGTCGGCGCGTCGCGCGCTGGCCGAGAGCGGCCTTTCCGCCGAGGAGGTCAAGGGGAGCGGGCGGGGCGGGAGGATCTCCAAGCAGGACGTGACCCGCGCGCTCGAGGAGAACGTCAGACCGCCGGTGCCGGTGCCGGCGCCGGCGCCGATCGAGGCCCCGCCCGCGGTCCGCCCGGCCGAGGGCGGCGCGCGCGAGCGGGTGGTGCCGATGTCGCCGCTGCGCAAGACGGTGGCGCGCCGGCTGGTCGAGGCGCAGCACGCCGCCGCGATCCTGACGACCTTCAACGAGATCGACATGTCGACGGTGCTGGCGCTGCGCGAGCGGCATCAAGAGAGGTTCGTCAAGCAGCACGGCCTCAAGCTCGGCTTCATGTCGTTCTTCGTGAAGGCCGCGATCGAGGCGCTCAAGACCTACCCCGGCGTCAACGCCGAGATCCGCGGCACCGACGTCGTCTACAAGGACCACTACGACATCGGGGTCGCCGTGGGCGGCGGCAAGGGGCTGGTGGTGCCGGTCGTGCGCGACGCCGATCGCCTCTCGTTCGCCGAGGTCGAGGCGGCGATCACCGACCTGGCCGGCCGCGCGCGCGAAAACAAGCTCGGGCTCAAGGAGCTGGAGGGCGGGACCTTCACCATCTCCAACGGCGGCGTCTACGGCTCGCTGCTCTCGACGCCGATCTTGAACCCGCCGCAGAGCGGGATCCTCGGCCTGCACGCGATCCAGAAGCGGGCAGTCGTCGTGGCGGACGCCGTCGTCGTGCGGCCGATGATGTACGTGGCGCTCTCGTACGATCACCGGCTGGTCGACGGGCGCGAGGCGGTGCAGTTCCTCGTTCGCGTCAAGGAATGCGTCGAGGATCCCGAGCGCCTGCTGCTCGAGATTTAGGGGTTCTCGAGATTTAGGGCGTTATCGAGGGGGTGGTCGGGGCCATCTGGTCCTCGGGCGTCCGGGTGACGCTGCCGCGCGGGATGTCGGGCGGCGCGCTGCTCGAGGGGCCCTTGATGGTGTTCACGCGCTTGGCGCCGCCGCCGCTCGCACCGGCGCTGTCGGGTACCGGCGGCGTCGGCGGGGCCATCGGGAAATACTGCAGCCAGTGATCGTTGGCCAGGCGGTCGGGCATCGGCGTCCGCTTCGAGTCGAGCGCGCGGGGCGGCGGCCGCCCCGTCGACTCACCATGCGGCTCGGCCGCCGCGCCCGAGCCGTTCGGGACCACGACCAGGGGCGCAGTCGCGTCCGGCTTCCCGGGCTCGGGCCCAGCGTCCGGCTGAGCGTTGGCCCCTGCCTCGAGCGCGATTGTCAGCGCCAACGCCCAGGTGAGACGGATCCCCATACAGCGAAGTTGGAGACGGAAGCGCCGCTCTCAAGCGCGGCCGCCCCGGTCCGGGGGGACCGGATCAGGAAAATTCCCGATGTGCTTGACCGCTTGCATCGACCCCACCCGGCCTCAGGTTCGAGGAAGGAGGACTTGTCATGCACATCATCTGGACGCTCATCGTCGGTTTGGTAGTCGGTGCGCTGGCGAAGCTCATCATGCCGGGGAAGGATCCCGGCGGGGTGGTCGTCACCATGCTGCTCGGCGTCGCCGGCGCGCTGGTCGCGGGTTTCCTGGGACGCGCCCTCGGCTGGTATCACAGCACGGGCAGCGGGCCCGGGATCGTCGCCTCGGTCATCGGCGCGCTGGTGCTGCTGGGCATCTACCGCGTGGCCACGCACCGCAAGCTGACCCGCGCGGCGTGAAGGTGACCCTGATCGCGTCGGGGGAGCGCGAGCATGATCGCGTCGGGGGAGCGCGAGCTTTGAACCACCCCACGCGCGAAGACGCGCGTGAGGACCCCGGTGCTCGCGCGAGCCCATCGCGGGGGGCGCGGGACCCTGTCAGGGTCCCGAATCTAGTGAATGGCCCGGCCCCACCGGGCCAGGATCCAGGCGGTCGCGTTGTCGCGGCGCGAATAGACGGCATAGCCGTCGTTGTTGACCCGACCGGCCGGCGAGAGCTGCCAGAACAGCCCGAGCTGGCCGCCGGAGAGCGCGAACAGGTGGCGTAACCATTCGTCGTAGTTCTGGGCGCGCTCCACGTCAGGCGCCGCGAACCCGCACTCGCCCAGGTAGGCGACCTTGCCGGTCACCATCGCCAGGGCCTGGTGCCGGTCGATCCAGATCTCGGCGTCCCGCGGCGTCGAGAAGCCGTAGTTCCGCGGGTAGAAGTGGTACGAGAGCATGTCCAGCGCGTCGACACGCGAGAGCTTGGAGAAGCTGCAGCCGTCGTCGCCGCGAACCGCGTAATAGTTGGTGAGCCCGGCGTACGGCGACGGATCATCGTCGAACCCATCGCCGCCGTCGGCCACCAGCTGGTTGGGGGCGACCTGCTTCAAGAAGGTCGCCAGCTCGGCCACCGTGTCGGGGAGTCGGGTCGTCCCGGCGCAGCTCGCGCAGCGCAGCTCGTTGCCGATCTCCCAGGCGAGGATCGTCGGCTCGTCGCGGTAGCGAATGCCGGTGAAGGTGTTGACCCGGTTGACCAGCATGAAGGCGTAGTCCTTCCACCACTGCTGCATCTGGGCGTCGCGGAAGAAGTCGTCGCGGTCGACCGGGCTGCCGTAGAGCTTGCTGGCCCAGGCGGCGTAGGCCGGCAGGCCGCCATACTCGCCCCAGTTGTTGACCAGCGGGACGATGAGCCGGATGCCGCGCCGCTTGGCCTCCCAGACTGCCTGGTCGAGGCCGCGCAGCCCCTCCTCGCGGAACCCCTCCTCCGGGCTGCGCCGGATCGACGACGTGTCCTTCGAGTCGTTGAACCCCCAGATGCGCGCCACCGGCAGCGACAGGCAGACCAGATCGTCCAGCACCTCGCGCACCGCCTCGAGCGCCTGCGGGTCCTGCTCCTGCTGGGCGTACGACAGGAGCTGCTGCAGGTAGTAGAGGTTGGTCCCGGTCGAGCGAAAAGCCGTGACGTCGTTGAGCAGGAGCGCCCCGTCGGTCCGCCCCACGAACCCGGAGATCGGCGGCAGCGGCGGGCAACCGGTGTTGACCAGCTCGTCGGCGCGGATCGGCGGGGGCGGCTCCGGCGCACTCGGCGCCTCGCCGCAGCTGCCGAAGACGAGCGCGAGAAGAACAACCTGAGCGTTGCCGCCGGGCGCGGCTCCGCCGCGGCGACCGGCGTGGACGCTCAGAGCAATCTCCCTCGCAGGATGATGGCGGCTACGGTGAAATAGATGACCAGGCCGCTGACATCGACCAAGGTCGCGACGAAGGGCGCCGAGGCGCTCGCCGGGTCGAAACCGAACCGGCGCAGGATGAAGGGGAGCATCGATCCGGCGATGGTCCCCCACATCACCACGCCCACCAGGCTGGTCGCCACCGTGGACGCCACGCTCAGGTACTGCGGCCCGTAGGTGTGAAACAGCGCCTCCCAGGTCACGATGCGGATGAAGCCGATCGTCGCCAGGACCAGGCCCAGGCCCACCCCGGCCACCACCTCCCGCCGGATGACGCGCCACCAGTCACGCAGGCGTACCTCGCCCAGCGCCATCGCCCGGATGACCAGCGTGGTCGCCTGCGAGCCCGAGTTGCCGCCGCTCGAGATGATGAGCGGGATGAACAGCGCCAGCACCACCGCGCGCGCGATCTCCTTCTCGAAGAAGCCCATCGCGCTGGCGGTCAGCATCTCGCCCAGGAACAGCACGGAGAGCCAGCCGACCCGCTTGCGGATCATCCGGCGCAGCTCGATCTCCAGATACGGCGCGTCGAGGGCCTCGACACCGCCGACCTTCTGCATGTCCTCGGTGGCCTCTTCCTGGACCACGTCGACCACGTCGTCGACGGTCACGATCCCCTTCATCTGCCCGTCGGGGTTGACGACCGGCAGCGCCACCAGGTGGGAGAGGGCGAACTTGTGGCTCACCGTCTCCTGATCCATCTGGTCGGGGATGGTGGTCACCTGCCGCTTCATGATCTCGGCGACACGCGTGCGGACCGTGGCGGTGAAGAGCTCGCGGAACGAGACCACACCGAGCAGCCGCTGCTCTCCATCGAGCACGTAGCCGTAGTAGATGGTGCGCGGCTGCTCGCGCATCTGCTTGCGCACGTAGCTGATCGCCTCGTCGACCGTCATCTCCGGGCGCAGCCGGATGTAGCGCGGGTTCATCAGGCCGCCCGCGGCGTCCTCCGAGTAGGCGAGCAGGGCGGTCACCTCGCGCCGGGTCGGCTCGTCGAGCAGGGCGAGGAGCTGGTCGCGCTTCTCGGTCGGCGCGGCCTGGACCAGGTCGGCCGCGTCGTCGGGGGGCAGCAGGCGCACCCACGACCGCTGCTCGCGTCCCGGCATCCCGCACACCAGGTCGGCCTGATCGCGCGCCGACAGGCCAAAGAAGAAGTCCTCGGCCTCGTCGCGCGGCAGCAGCAGAAACCCCTCGATGCGATCGCCGTGCGCCAGCAACGGCCAGACGTCGCGGATCTCCCCCAGCGACAGCGGCTCGCGTTCGTCGGTCGGCGGGGTCGGGGGCGCGGCGGCATCCATGGCGGGCGATCCGGAGGCTAGCGCGCCGGGGTCAGCGGGCTCCCGGCTCAGGCCGGTATTCGCAGGCCTCGTAGAACCGCCGGCCGAAGGCCGTCACGTAGAGCGCCTTGCGCTGCAGGTCGGCCACCACGCGATCGTCGTCCTCTTTCGACCCGTTCTTGAGCGGCGCGGGGGGGTTGGCCTCGACGCGCGCGATCGCCGCCTTGACGGGGGCGCTCTCCTCGAGCGCCCGGAACGCGCGCGTGTCGTCGGCGATGCGCACCGGCCGGATCTCGGTCAGCCCCAGCCGACAGAGGTTGTCGATGTAGAGCGGCACCCGCTCCGGATGCTCGACTTGGGCGTCGGTGCCGAGGCGGCTCCAGTTGCGGAGCTCCGTCGACAGCGCGCCGCCGAACCTGTAGCGCGAGACCACGCTCAGGAGCGGGAACGGACCGTCGTGCTGGAACAGGCTGACCAGGCGCACCTCGTCGGCGGTGAGCTCGCGCAGGATTCCGAGAAAGGCCGGGTGGACGCGGGCGGAGGCCTCCCCGTCCATCGCCGCCGCCAGCAGGTTCAGGTAGCGCTCGCGCAGGGTGGCGCCGTTGCGCACGCTGCCCGCCAGCGCCTGCGCGGCGAAGCCCAGCGCCGGCGCACGGCGGCGCGCGCCGGGGATGGCGGTCACCCGCTCGCCGAGGTCGCGCAGCGTGCCCGGGAGCCGCGCGGCCATCTCGGGGAGCTGTCGCAGCGGGCCCGCCGCCAGCAGCGCCATCGCGCCGAGGCCGCCGCTGAACCGGCCGCCGAAGGCCAGCTCACGGCCGGGGCGCAACACCAGATCGCGAATCGCGCGCGTCGCGTTCCGCACCGCCTCCCGCTCTTTTCCGAGGATCATGCCGCGAGGTTACCCGATCTTTTCGCGACGCGACCCTGAAACCTCGCGATCAGCCGCTCGAGCGCAGGGGCGGATCGCGCTCGACGGAATTCGGAGAGTCGATCTGCGGCGGCGCCACCGCGTTGTCGTTGGCGACGAGCCGCAGGCTCGACGGGCGGGCACGCCGCGCGTGGGCCACGATCTGCGGCCAGAGCGCGTAGATCGTCACCGGAAGAAAAAGCGCGAACTCGATCCCGAACTCGAGGAGACCGGCGCGCGACAGCAGCCCCAGCCCGCGCGGCGCATCGGGCAGGGGGCACCAGAGGGAATGGTAACGCGCGCTCGACAGCGGCCAGAACAGCATGAGGCTCTTGCCGCCGGCGTCGAGCAGGTCGAGCAGCGTGTGGCTCGCGATCGCCGCCGCGCCGGCCAGCGCCGTCCGGACGACCGGCCAGTGCCAGCGGCGCGCGGCGATCGCACACGCCGCCCCGACCGCGATCGCCATCGCGAGCGAGTGCATCGCCCCGCGATGCCCGAACGGCCCGGCTTCCGAGGCGCCCAGCCCGACCAGGAGGACGTCGACGTCGGGCAAGGTCGCGAGCGCCACGAACAAGGCCAGCGTTCGCCAGTCGGTCCGCCGCCGCGCTCCCGCCCCCGCGCCACCGTGTAGCCGCCCGGTGAGGAGGCCGACCGCCACATGCCCGAAGTTGGCCATCCTCAAGTTTGGTCCATCGCTGGACCGGCTGCGTGTGAGCACTTGTCGGATTTCGCGCCGCATCGGCGGCGGCCCGCTCTCTGGACGATTCAGCGGCGGTCGGCCTCCCCCTGCCGACCGCCGCTCCGTGGAGAGCTAGCGGGTGACGCGCTCGCGCGCCAGCGTGCTGGCCGCGTCGGCAATGTCGTTGTTGTTGGAGGTGGCGAGGCGCGCCAGCGTCTCCGCTTCGGTGCGCTGTTGGGCCGCCTCCATCTCCGCCTCCGAGTAGACCTGGGGCCGTCCCGCCGTCGCGCAGCCGATCCCCAAAACCATGAACCCGATTGCCATGACGCGAATCATCAGTGTCGTCTTCATTTTGTATCGTCCTTCACATGTTGTAATCGGACAGTAAAGTTTTAGCTTGAGCCGTTCGGTGGAGAAAATATCTCCGCCCGTGTTGTTTTCACCCCGTTTCGTCGGCTCAAAGCTGGGGTCTGCTCACCCCATGCTTCTCGGACGCCCTTCAGGGTGCCCCTGACGGAATTATTGCGCTGCGGCGACCCACCCGGGGGAAACGGTCATCCGCCGAGCTGCACGCGCTTGCCCACCCAGGTCGTCGACTCGCACGCCTCGACCATGAAGTCGGCGACGTCGGCGCGGGAGATCGTCGCTGGCACACGGATCAACTCCGTCGAGCGCACGTACTTCCCCTTCGCCTTGCCGTTCGTGAGCCGCGTGGGACGCGCGATGACGAAGTCGAGGCCACTCTCCTCGGTCATGCGCTCCTGAACCTCGTGATCGCGAAAGAAGCCCTTCAAGAGACGCTCGATGAGGAACGTCCTCTGGAACCAGCTCGCCGCCGGCTTGCTCTCTCCGACGCCGTGTGCGGTGAGGACCACCAGGCGCTTCACGCCGTGCTCCTTCATCGCGTCGATGCAGTACTTCGTGCCGCGCGAGAAATAGTCGGGCGTCTTTTTGATCGCGCCCAGTGAGCTCGGCGAGGCGCAGATGATGACCGCGTCGTGCCCGGCCACCGCGCCGCGCACCGAGGCCGCGTCGTGGAAGTCGCCCGCGACCTTCGTCAGCGCGGGGTGTGAAACGTCGAGCTTCGCGGGCGTGCGCGAGAACGCGCTCACCGAGTGGCCCTTCGCGAGCGCTGACTTGACGCAGAGGGCACCGGTTCCCCGCGACGCGCCGACGACGAGGAGCTTCATCGGCGCACCATACACCTGACGGCTGGGTGCAGCAGTCCGAAGCGGTCACCGAGAAGGCGGGGTAAGCTCGCGCGGTTCTCCACTGAGCCGGGGTGGCGAAATGGTAAACGCGGCGGACTTAAAATCCGCTGCCGCGAAAGCGGCTTGTGGGTTCGAGCCCCACTCCCGGCACCGCGCTACGGCGACGGCAGGTCGACGACCACGATCGCGGGTGCCGGCGTCACGTAGTTTCCGCAGGAGGTGACGTCGAGCGTGCTCGGCTGTGAAGCCGCGAGCGGGTCAACCGTCGAACCCGGAAGGGTCACCGTGATGTCGTACGAGGTTTGGTTCGCAGGCAGGAGAATGTTCAGGGTTCCCGACGAGTCTCCGGCGGGACAGGCGCCGAGGAAGCCCTCGCTGCCGGGGCCCTCGAGGTAGACGGCCACGAAGAGTGCGCCCGCGGCGTCACAGGTGACGGCTGCCCCGGTGGGGTCCTCGAGCCGCCAGTTGACGACGAGCTCGGACTGGCAAGTGTCGACCGGCCCACCGTCGATTCGTACGCAGGGCTCGCCGGGGACCGGACAGGTCCAGCCGTTCTCGATCTGACAGAGGGGGGTGCAGCCGTCGCCGCCGGTCTTGTTGCCGTCGTCGCACCGCTCGCCGGGGTCGAGCATTCCGTTGCCGCAGGTGGTGCAATAGCAGGGAGGAGGGTCGGGCCGCCCGAGATCGATCGCGGCATCCCTGCCGGCAGTCAGCGGTCCGCTTCCGCCGATCCCCTGCGCGGCGCCGCCCGCGTCGCCGGTACCGCCCGCGCCGCCGCTGGCGCCCGACGGTGGCGTCAGCGAGGCTCCACAACCGATCGTGAAGAGAACCAAGGATAAGAGAACTGACCAGCGCCGCAAATCCCGCCCCACCGGCCGATTCTACTCCAGTCGTCGACGGGCGGGGACCCTCGGGCTAACATGGTTCCGTGTCGTTGCCGGTCCTCGCGGTCCTCGTCGTCGGGGCGCTCGCAGTCTTCTCGGCGGAACGGCAGATCGCCTGGCTGCACATTCCGACGAAGCCGCTCACCACCGCGCTGCTGGCCCTGATCGTCGGCTGGCCGCGGACGCGCCTCGCGGTCTGGGTCGACGTCGGGATCGCGCTGTCGGTCGTGGGCGACATCGCCCTGCTCGATGCTGGGAAACGGGCGTTCCTGGTCGGGCTGGCGGTATTTCTGCTGGCTCATCTCGCGTACGGGGCGGCCTTCGCCAGCGTGGCGGTCTGGTCGCCGCACGTCGCGATCGTCGCGGTGGCCGCGACCGCGGCGACCGCCCTGGTGCTGCGCGCGATCCGCCACGGAACGGTCGAGGTGCGCGGCCCCACGATCGCCTACGGCGTGGTCATCACCGCGATGGTCATCGCGGCCTCGGCGACGATCGGCGGACCGCTCGCCTCGGCGCCCCTCGCGGCGGGCGGCGCGGTGCTGTTCTACGCCTCGGACGCCAGCCTGGCGCTCAACCGCTTCCGCCGGCCGATCCCGCACGCGGCGTTCCTGACGCTGGGGCTCTACTGGGTAGGGCAGATCGGGATCGCGCTCGCGGCTCGCGGCGGGCCTTAGGCCTGCCTTAGGCCGCCTTAGGCCTGTCCTGGACCGGGCCAGCCCGGGCGGACGGCGCCCGGAATGATGCGCTCGATGACCGTCTCGCAGATCCGGAAGAAGCTCAGCTTGTCGAGCACCGGGTTCATCCAGCCGACGGTGATGCAGTAGGATTTGTCCTGCGGCGAGGCGTGGTGGGTGGCGTGGTGCTCGGGCGAGAGGATGAGGCCCGCCCGCTGGAGCGCCCGCACCCAGCGCGCGGGGTCGTCCTCGTGGGCCCAGCGGTGGAACTGGTTCGTGGCGAAGACGAACAGCGAGGTGAAGACCATCATCACGCAGCCGTAGAAGAACCAGCCGGTCGTCTTGGGCGTCAGCAGCAGCAGCAGCGCCAGCACCGGCGCCACCACGATGCAGTTGTTCCCGTTGGTCTCCACGAAGTCGTGGCGGGTGATGTCCTTCGGATCGACGTGGTGGTAGCGGAACGGGGTCACGAAGTTCGGCCCGAAGATCGGCGTCTTCTGGTCCCCGATGGTGTCGCCGGCCCAGTGGACCACGCCGGAGAGAAAATCGGCCACCAGGTATCCGGTCACGCTCGCGAGGATCGTCCAGACCAGCCCCCGAACGCCGACCACCGCGTGACAGATCCGGTACCCGAGCCAACCCAAGGCCAGAAAGACGAAAGCGATGCTGCTGATCTCGAGCGCCCGGTGGCCGCGCCCGTAGGGGGCCGGTTGGGCATTGGCAGTCATAACAACAGGATAGCTTACCGGAAGTCGGGTCAACCACCTAACTGGCGCAGAAACGGCTGGACCGTCGCGGACGGCAGCGCCCGCTTGAAGAGCACGAATTCCCCTTTTTGTGCCACGAATCCGTAGAGGCCCGACCGGAGCGCGGCCACCAGGTTGGGATGGTCCTCGCCGCCGCAGGGGAAGCGGGCCAGGACGTAGTCCGCGTCGTTGTAGGCGATGCGCAGCGAGTAGGCGTTCTTGCGGCTGGAGACCTGAGCCACGATCGTCTCGGCGGCCGCCACGCTGGCATCCGGGGGGATCTGCTTGATGATGCTGTAGAGGTCGGCGTGTCGCGCACGCTCGGCGTCGTTGATGCCGATGTGGAAGGGTGAGAAGCCGCCCCAGGCGGTGTTGTGCTGCAGGACGATCCCGAACTGGTAGGAGGTGACGATGGTGCCGACCGCCATGACCGTCAGCCAGGCCTGCCGGCTCTTGCGGGCCCACGCCACGCCAGCCGCCTCCAGGCGGCGAAGCCAGCCGAGGTTGGCCACCACGGCGATGAACAGGAAGGAGGTCCAGTAGGCGGTGTATTGAAAAGAGAGCGAGATGAGCGGCGGGTAGTGCGTCGCCAGCATCGTGAAGATGAACCCCGGGATCGTGCAGAGAAGACCAATCGGCCGCCGCCAGCAGAAGAACGCCACCGGCGTCACCACTTGGAGAAGGTAGACCAGCTTGTCGTGTTCCAGCAGGCTGCCGACGGTGAAGGCTGGGTTTCCTATGAGCGTCTTGATCACCCCCCCGAAGCCGGTCTCCCCCTCGGGGAGCAGCCCCTCGTACTGGTTGACGTAGGCGGGGTAGCCGTTCAAGAAGTGGGGCATCAGGACCAGCTTGATGGCCACGAAGTAGATCGCCGAGATGACCGTGACCAGCAGCCCCGCGCGCGGGCGCTCGCCGGTCAGAACCAGGTAGACCCCCACCACCATCAGAAGCGCGGAGAAGTCCTCGCGCACGGCCAGCGTCAGCGTCACCGCGATGAAGGCCATCACGTTGCGGCGCGACTCGAGCGCCCACAGGCACCACCAGAGGAAGAACGGCGCGAACGGCAGGTAGTGGAAGTCGTAGAGGTTGGACCCCTGCAAGGGCGCGTTCAGGACCAGCAGCACGCCGAGCAGGCAGGCGGTCCAGTCACCGACGTGGCGGCGCGCGAACGCGAAGAGCGGCAGCGCGGCACCGCCGATGAGCGTTGCCTGCAGCGCCAGCAGCGTCTCGGGCCAGGGGGCCAGCCGGTAGGGGAGGCCGATGAGGTACGAGATATAGGTCTCGTGGTAACCGAGGTGGGTCGAGTCGGGGCCGCCGATGACCGAGGTCTTGAACAGGGGGCGGTTGAAGTGCGAGGCGTTCCAGACCAGGTTGTTCTCGATTCCCAGGTCGTAGCCCATCGTCTGCAGGCGGAAGTGGTTTTGGATGGTGATGACCGAGAAGTAGATCGCGTAGCCGAGGAAGGCGGTCACCACGACGGCGAACGGGAGCCACTTCACCGCGGCGACGCGCGCGAGGATCGGCCCCACGCGCCCGCCGACCCGGGCCCGGAGGGGCGCGGGCAAGATGGGCGGCGTCTCCAGCGAGATCCGGATCAGCGCCTGCAGGCCGAGGAGAAAGGCGGAGACCATCGCGAGGAAGGTCAGCTCCCGCCCGCTGTACCAGAGCTGCCAGCGGAAGAAGAGCGGTACCAGGCCGATGAGGCAGAGCGGCGCCAGCCGGCGCGCCACCCGCTCCGCGGCCGCGAGCCCGCCCAGCCGTCGCCACAAGATGACCACCAGCCCGACGAGGCCCGCGATCGCCGCGCCGCCGAGGAGGTTGCCGATCACGAACTTGCGCGCGTGCGGCGACAGCGTGTTGTTGGCGACGTAGCTGACGAGGTTGTCCTTGGCCCGCAGCGACCAGCCGGCGAACGCGAGCGACGCCCCTTCGGTCGCCAGAAAGGCGAGCGATCGAACCGCCCGGGTCAGGGGCGGCAGCGGCGGAACGCCCGGCGGCGCGGGGACCGGCGCAAATCTTGCGTCGAGGGTGGAGTCGATGGCGCTGGCCGACATTCGGCCGCGCAGTCTAACTGAGAATGTGGTCTAAGATGACGGCTCCTTATGGTTTCGGCCGCCCTTTCCCTCACGGTGGTCGTCCCCTGCTACAACGAGGCGGAGCGACTCGACGAGGGCCCCTTGCTTGAATTCCTCGACGCCTTCGACGGCGCCAAGCTGCTGTTCGTCGACGACGGGTCGACCGACGCCACCGCCGTGCGGCTGGCCGCCCTGGCCGCCGCCCGGCCGACGCGAATCGCGGTGAGGTCCCTGCAGCCGAATGGCGGCAAGGCGGAGGCGGTCCGCCACGGGATGCGGGAGGCGCGCGCGCGCGGCGCCGAGCTGGTCGGCTACCTGGACGCCGACCTGTCGACGCCCCCGGCCGAGCTGTTCCGGCTGCGGGCCGCGTTCGACCGGCCCGGGGTCGAGGCGGTTCTCGGGGCGCGCGTCGCGCTGCTCGGGACCGACATCGAGCGGAGCGCCGTGCGCCACTACCTGGGGCGCGTCTTCGCCAGCCTCGCGGCGGTGATCCTGCACGCGCGCGTCTACGATACCCAGTGCGGTGCCAAGCTGTTCCGCGCCTCGCCTGCGCTCGACGCGGCGCTGGCGGAGCCGTTCCTCTCGCGCTGGGCGTTCGACGTCGAGCTCCTGGGGCGGATGCTGGCGGGAACGGCGACGGTCGCCGGGCTGGCGACCTCGGCCATCGTCGAGGTACCGCTCCAGACCTGGCACGACGTCAAGGGGTCGAAGCTGGGGCCGGTGGCGATGGCGCGAACCCTTGCCGAGCTCGGGCGCATCGGCGTCGACCTGGCCGCCCGCCGCCGGGGGAGGCCGTCGTGACCGGCGCCGGGCTCGCCGAGCGGCTCGAGCCGGGGCCTCCGCGCAGGTCCGCCTGGGCGGGGTGGAAACGCACCTACCTGCAGATCGATCTGCGGAGCCTGGCGCTGGGGCGGATCTGCTTCGGCCTGGTCCTGATCGGAGATCTCCTGCGGCGCGTCCCCTGGCTGCGCGACTTCTACAGCAACGCGGGCCTCATCCCGAACCACACGGTGCTCTGGCGGCCGCCGTTCCCGCGGATCTTCTCGTTTCTGTTCATGGCCTCGCTCCCCGAGGAGTCGGCCGTCTGGTTCTGCATCGCCTTCGTCTGCTTCTTCTGCTTCACGATCGGGTACCGGACCAAGCTCTTCCACCTGCTGTCGTTCGCCATGACGACCAGCCTGCACAACCGGATCATCTTCGCGGAGAACTGGGGGGGCGTGGCGATGGGCGTCCTCATGGTCTGGACGGCGTTCCTGCCGCTCGGGCGGCGGTTCTCGGTCGACGCGATCCGCGCGAGCCTGCGGGCGCGCCCCGACGAGACGCCCGAGCAGTTGGCGGCCGGTGTGCCGCCGCCCGACGCGCGGCAGACGACCTCCTTGGCCGCGCTGGGGCTGCTGCTGCAGATCGCCATCATCTACTGGTTCAACTTCGTCCATAAGAGCGGGCCGACCTGGCGCGACGGGACCGCCGTTCACTACGTCCTCTGGCAGGAGCGGATCGTCACCTGGCTGGGGGTGCAGATCCGGACGCATGTCCCGTACGTGTTCACCAAGCTGCTCACCCAGGGGACGCTGGTGATCGAGGCGTCGGCGCGCGTTCCTGATCCTGTCGCCGATCTTCTGGCGCTGGACGCGGTTCATCGCGGCGCTGCTGGTGTTCGGCCTGCACCTCGGGATCGCGTTGATGGTGAACCTCGGCATCTTCTCGTACGCGATGATGGCGTTCGAGCCGTTCCTGGTGACCGAGGCGCAGTGGAGGCTGTTCGCGCGGCTGGTGCCGACGCGCGGGCGCGCGCGGACGGTCTTCTACGACGTCGACTGCGGCGTCTGCTGGGCGGTGATCCGCGTGCTGGCGCGGATGGACGTGCACCGGCGGCTGCGCTTCGTCCCCAACACCGACACCGCCGCGCTGCCCGCCGGCGTCGACGCCGAGCTGCCGGTGCGAACGATCCTGGTCGTCGATCCGGCGCGCGATCGGCGCTGGACGCGCGCCGACGCCCTCGCCGAGATTTTCGCGGCGCTGCCGCTCGGGCGCCTCTGGGCCTGGCCGCTGCGGCTGCCGCTCCTGCGAACGGTCGCCGGGCGGGCTTACGACGCCTTCGCGCGCAACCGGACCCGAATCTCGATCTGGTTCGGCCTCGCGGCCTGCGGCGTGGCGCGCTCGCCGGAAGCGGTGGCGGCCGCCGCCGCGCCGATCGCATTCGGGGACCCTGAGAGGGTCCCCGCACCCCCCCGCGACGGACTCCGCCAGGCCGAGCCTGGCTCCGTCCACGCGGAGGCGCCGCTTCGATCCTGGGTCCGCGCGCAGGGGCCGTTCGCGCGCGAGGTTCTGGCGGCGATCGTCTTCATCGTGCTGGCCGCCGAGGTTTCGGTGGCCAACCCCGCGGTGCCGGCCGCTCTCCGCTTCGACCATCGCCCCGACTGGATGGTGGCCGCGGTGATGTACCCGCACATCTTCGAGGGGTGGTCGCTGTTCTCGCCGGACGCGCCGCTCACCGACGAAACGGTCTACGTCGACGCGGTCACACGCGACGGCCGCCACGTCGATCCCTACAACCAGGTCGGCAGCCGGGTGGCCGACATCCCGATCGATCGCGTCCCGGTGAGGCTGGGGCACGACTCGTTCTGGTGCGACTACACGCTGCGGATTCCCGACGCCGGCGCCTACCACCAGGCGCTGCTCGAGTGGATCCTCCGCTACCCCGAGCGCACCGGGGACCCGAACGACACGATCACCAAGTTCGACGTCTACGTGGTCGAGCAGCAGAGCCCCAAGCCCAACGAGACGGCCCCCACGCGGCCCCACAAACGCGTGTTTTTCCGCTGGCCATGAGCGACGATCTTTCGGAATCGGCCGCGCCGGCACCGGCACCGGCACCCGCGCCCGCGCCCGTGGCGCCTCCGCCCCGCCGCTTCGAGCGGCTCGGTCGGGTTCGGCGCTGGTTCGCGGACAAGTACCTGACCATCGACGCGCGCAGCGTGGGTCTCGGGCGCGTCGCGGTGGCGATCGTCCTGCTCATCGATCTGGTCCGCCGGATCCCGGTGCTCGATCTCTTCTACACGAACGACGGCCTGCTGCCGAACCACACGCTGCTCTGGCGCCCGCCCACGCAGTGGATGTTCTCGTTCTTCTTCCTGGCGTCGCTGCGGGACGAGGCGATCCTCTGTTTTCTCTGCTGCGGCTTCGTCTATCTGGCGCTGCTGGTCGGCTGGCGGACGACTCTGATGCGCTTCCTGGCGCCCATCTGCCTCATCAGCGTGCACGCGCGCGTGACGCTGGTCGAGAACGGCGGCGACTGGATGCTGTGCGAGCTCATCGTCTGGGCGGCGTTCCTGCCGCTCGGCCGGCGGTTCTCCGTCGACGCCGTGCGCGCCAGCCTCCGCCGCCGGCGCGAGACGACCGCCGCCGAGCTCGCCGACCGGGCGGCCCTGCGCGCCGAGCCGCGCCCCGATCCACTGACGGATGCAGATGCCGGCGACCCGAACCGGATCGTCTCGCTGGCGGCCTTCACCATCCTCTTTCAGCTGGCGCTCTCCTACTTCTTCAACGCCATTCAAAAGGGGGGCCCGACCTGGCGCTCGGGGTCGGCCGTCCACTACGTCCTCTACCAGAACCGGATGGTCACCTGGTTCGCCGTCTGGATGCGCGCGCACATGACGCTGCCGCTGTCGCGCGTCCTCTCCTGGAGCGCGCTCGCGACGGAGAGCGTGCTGCCGCTCCTGATCCTGTCGCCGGTGGCCCGGGTCTGGACCCGACGCGCGGCGGTGCTGGCGGTCATCGGGCTGCACGTCGGGTTTCAGCTCTTCATCAACCTGGGGATCTTCTCCTGGACGATGATCGGCTACACGCCCTTTCTCCTGATGGCCACCGAGTGGGAGCTGTTCGCGGGGCTCGCGGCCCGCAGCCGCCGGCGCCTGACCCTCTACTTCGACGCCGGCTGCGGCGTCTGCTTCCAGATCGCGCGCGTCATCGCCCGCCTCGACGTCTTCGAGCGGATCCGCCTGGTGTCGAGCGCCGAGGTCCCGGCCGGAACCGACGGGCTCGGGCCCGAGCTGCTCGAGCGGACGATCGTCGCGGTCGACGAGCGCGGGCGCCGGACCACGCGCGCCGACGCCGTCGCCCAGATCCTCCGCGCGCTGCCCCTGGGGCTCCTCTGGTTCTGGCCCCTGCGCGTCCCCGGTCTACGCGCGGTGGCGAACCTCGGGTACGACCTCTTCGCCCGGCGGCGGACGACCGTCTCCTACTGGCTCGGCCTCGCCGCCTGCGGGGTGCCGGGCGCGGTGCCGCCGGTTTCGCGCGCCGCTCCGCCGCCCCGCCCGCCGATCGTCGATCTCCTCGCGCGCGGGGTGGCCATCCTGCGCGAGGCAGCCGTATTGGCGATGTTGATCACGATCGCCTGGGAGACCCTGTTCATCAACCAGGCGGTCCCGAAGTTCCTCAAATTCGAGGAGCTCGGGCTGGTCAAGCGGCTGGTGGCCTACCCGCGCTTCATCCAGGCCTGGTCGATGTTCGCCTCCGACGCGCCGATGAACGACGAATCGTGGTCGTCGACGCGATCACCGTCGACGGGCGCCAGGTCGACCCCTACAGCGAGGTCGCCGGCCGCTACCCGTACCCCGGGATCGACGAAATCCCCTCCCGGCTGGACAACGATTCGTTCTTCTTCAACTACTCGATGCGCATCCCCGACCAGGGCGCCTACCAGGGGGCCTTCACCGACTGGATCCTGCATTACCCCGAGCGGACCGGGCGTCCGGGTGACCGCATCGTCCGGTTCGACGCCTACAAGCTGGAAAACGACAGCCCGCCACCAGGCGAAACCACCCCCCGCAACTTCAAGAAACATGTCTTTCTCTCCTGGCCCGAGCGGCGCTGACCGGCGACGACAACCTCTCGACATCGCGCCCCCGGCAACTAAGAATGGGCACCATGGCCAACAGCTTCGGCAGTCGCAGCACCCTCAAGGTCGGCAAGCGCAGCTATGAGATTCACCGTCTCTCGGCGCTCGAGAAGGCGGGCCTGCATCCGGGGCGCCTGCCGTTCTCGCTGCGCATCCTGCTCGAGAACCTGCTGCGCCACGAGGACGGCCACGCGGTCAAGGAGGCCGACATCCGTGCGCTCTGCGGCTGGGACCCGAAGGCCGAGCCGAGCAACGAGATCGCCTTCATGCCGGCGCGCGTCCTGCTGCAGGACTTCACCGGCGTGCCCGCGGTCGTCGATCTCGCGGCGATGCGCGCGGCCATCAAGAAGCTGGGCGGCGACGCGACGCGGATCAACCCGCTCATGCCGGCCGAGCTGGTCATCGACCACTCGGTGCAGGTGGACGAGTGCGGCACACCGAAGGCGCTGTCGCTGAACGCGCAGATCGAGTTCTCGCGCAACAAGGAGCGCTACGCCTTCCTGCGCTGGGGGCAGTCGGCCTTCCGCAACTTCGCGGTCGTGCCGCCCGACACCGGCATCGTCCACCAGGTCAACCTCGAGTACCTGGCGCGCGTCGTGTTCACCCAACAGAAAGATGACGCCAAGGGCGCGCCGGGCACGCCGCTCTGGCCTACCCCGACACGGTCGTCGGCACCGACTCGCACACGACGATGGTCAACGGCCTCGGCGTGCTCGGCTGGGGCGTCGGCGGCATCGAGGCCGAGGCGGCGATGCTGGGCCAGCCGATGTCGATGCTGATCCCGCAGGTGGTCGGCTTCCGCCTGCACGGCAAGCTGCGCGAGGGCTCGACGGCGACCGATCTCGTCCTCACCGTCACGCGAGATGCTGCGCAAGAAGGGGCGTCGTCGGGAAGTTCGTCGAGTTCTTCGGCCCCGGCGTCGCCGCGCTGTCGCTCGCCGACCGCGCGACGATCGCCAACATGGCGCCCGAGTACGGCGCGACCTGCGGCATCTTCCCGATCGACGACGAGACGCTGCGCTACCTGCGCTTCTCGGGCCGCGCCGCCGATCAGATCGCGCTCGTCGAGGCGTACGCGCGCGAGCAGGGGCTGTTCCACGAGGCATCAACCAAGGAAGCGGAGTACACCGACGTGGTCGAGCTCGACCTCGCCTCCGTCGAGCCTAGCGTCGCCGGGCCGAAGCGCCCGCAGGATCGCGTGAGCCTCTACGACGCAAGAAGTCCTTCGAGGACGCGCTGCCGTCGCTCGCGTCAAGCCGAAGAAGAAGCCGACGTCCGCGTCGTCGCCCGACGCCGCTGGCCGAAATCACCAATGTCGGCTACGCGCCGGCTCGTCGCTCGGCGCCCGAGCTCAAACTGGCTCGGTCGTCATCGCCGCGATCACCAGCTGCACCAACACCTCGAACCCGTCGGTGATGGTGGCGGCGGGCCTGGTCGCCAAGAAGGCCGTCGAGAAGGGGCTCACGACGAACCCCTGGGTCAAGACGTCGCTGGCGCCCGGCTCGAAGGTGGTCACCGAGTACCTGGCCGAGGCGGAGCTGACGCCTTACCTCGACAAGCTCGGCTTTCACACCGTCGGCTACGGCTGCACGACCTGCATCGGCAACTCGGGGCCGCTGCCGCAGCCGATCGCCGACGCGATCGAGGAGCGCGACCTGGTGGTCGCCAGTGTGCTGTCGGGCAACCGCAACTTCGAGGGCCGCATCAACCCCGACGTGCGCGCCAACTACCTGATGTCGCCGCCGCTGGTGGTCGCCTACGCGCTCGCGGGCCGCATCGACATCGACCTCGACAAGGAGCCGCTCGGCGACGGCACCGGCGGGCCGGTCTTCCTGCAGGACATCTGGCCGTCGACCAGCGAGGTGGCCGACGCCGTCGGCAAGGCGGTCAAGCCGGAGATGTTCGAGAAGTCGTACAGCGTCGTGTTCGAGGGCGACGAGCGCTGGCGCAAGCTCGACGTGCCCCAGGGCGACACCTACCTCTTCGACGAGGCCTCGACCTACATCAAGCACCCGCCGTACTTCGAGGGGATGGGCAAGACGGCGCGCCGCCCGGCGAGCTCAAGGGGGCGCGCGTGCTCGCGGTGCTGGGCGACAGCGTCACCACCGACCACATCTCGCCCGCCGGCAGCATCAAGAAGGACGGTCCGGCCGGCAAGTACCTCGTCGACCACGGCGTCGACCCCAAGGACTTCAACAGCTACGGCGCCCGCCGCGGCAACCACGAGGTGATGGTGCGCGGCACCTTCGCCAACGTCCGCCTGCGGAACCTGCTGGCGCCCGGCACCGAGGGCGGCGTCACCCGCCATCTTCCCGACGGCGCCGCGATGTCGATCTTCGACGCCAGCGAGAAGTACGCCGCCGAGAAGGTCCCGCTCATCATCCTGGCCGGCAAGGAGTACGGCTCGGGCTCGTCGCGCGACTGGGCGGCGAAAGGGCCGCGTCTGCTCGGCGTACGGGCCGTGATCGCCGAGAGCTACGAGCGGATCCACCGCAGCAACCTGGTCGGCATGGGCATCGTTCCGCTGCAGTTCAAGGCGGGCGAGACGGCCGCCTCGCTGGGGCTCACCGGCGAGGAGACCTTCGAGACGGTGGGGCTCCCCGCGCTGCTCGCCTCGGGCTTCTCGGCCGGGCGAGAGCTGACCGTCCTCGCCAAGGCGGGGAACGTGATCAAGGAGATTCCGACCATCGTCCGGATCGACACCCCGCAGGAGATCAGTTACTACGAGCACGGTGGGATCCTGCACTACGTCCTCCGGCAGCTGGCGGGCAGCACCTCGTAGATGATCGACATCATCGGCGGCAGCGCGCTTGGCGCGGGGCGTTTGCAGAAGAGGCTGGCGGCCATCCGGCGGACCAACCCGGGAGCGCGCGCGCTGAATGGAAGCTACCTGCACTTCGCCGACGTCGACGGGACGCTCGACGCCGAGGAGTCGCGCGTCTTGAACGCGCTCCTCACCTACGGCCCACGGCCGGCGGAAGCGAGCGTTGGCCGGGCCACCGTCGCCTCCGGGCGCCGGCTGATGGTCGTCCCGCGCCTGGGGACGATCTCCCCCTGGTCGTCGAAGGCGACCGACATCGCGCACGTCTGCGGCCTCGCCAAGGTGCGGCGGATCGAGCGCGCCGTCAGCTACGTCGTCGTCGGCGAGATCGTCGACGAGCCGGGGTTCGTGCGGGCGCTGGCCGATCGGATGACCGAATCGGTGCTCGAGCGCCCGAGCGAGGCGGCGCGGCTGTTCGAGCGCCCCGCGACCCGGCCGCTCGGCCGTGTCGCGCTCGGGCCCGACGGCCGTGGCGCGCTCGCGCGGGCAAACGAGGCGTTGGGGTTGGCGCTCTCGCCCGACGAGATCGACTACCTCTGCGACGCGTATCGGACGCTGGGGCGCGATCCGACCGACGTCGAGCTCATGATGTTCGCCCAGGCGAACAGCGAGCACTGCCGTCACAAGATCTTCAACGCCGAGTTCGTGGTCGACGGCCAGCGCCAGCCGCAGACGCTGTTCCAGATGATCCGCCGCACCACCGAGGCGAGCCCCGGGGGCGTGTTGTCGGCCTACCGGGACAACGCCGCGGTGATCGCCGGGACCGAGGCGGGGCGGTTCGCCCCAGATCCGGCGACCGGCATCTACCGGGCGCACGTCGAACCGGTCCACTTACTGATGAAGGTGGAGACCCACAACCACCCGACCGCCATCTCCCCGTTCGCCGGCGCGGCGACCGGATCGGGCGGCGAGATCCGCGACGAGGGGGCGACCGGCCGCGGCGCACGGCCCAAAGCGGGGCTGGCCGGGTTCTCCGTCTCCAACCTCCGTTTGCCGAGCGCCCCGCGTCCCTGGGAGCGCCCGGCCGCCAAGCCCGACCGCATCTCGAGCCCGCTCGAGATCATGATCGACGGGCCGGTCGGCGGCGCCGCCTTCAACAACGAGTTCGGGCGCCCCGGCCTCTGCGGTTACTTCCGCACCTTCGAGATGGAGGTCGACGGCCCCGAGGGCATCCGCGAGGTCCGCGGCTACCACAAGCCGATCATGGTCGCCGGTGGGTTCGGCAACGTGCGCGCCGAGCAGGTCAAGAAGGCGGAGATCCCGCCCGGGACGCCGATCGTGGTGCTGGGCGGCCCGGCGATGTTGATCGGCCTCGGCGGCGGCGCCGCCTCCTCGATGGCGGCCGGCGCCTCGGCCGAGGATCTCGACTTCGCGTCGGTGCAGCGGGACAACGCCGAGATGCAGCGCCGCTGCCAGGAGGTGATCGATCGCTGCGCGGCGCGGGGAACCGACAACCCGATCCTGTCGATTCACGACGTGGGCGCTGGCGGGCTCTCGAACGCGCTCCCCGAGTTGGTCAACGACAGCGGGCGCGGCGCGCGCTTCGCGCTGCGCGACATCCCCAGCGACGAGCCGGGGCTCTCGCCGCTGGAGATCTGGTGCAACGAGGCGCAGGAGCGCTACGTGCTGGCGATCGCCGCCGATCGGCTGCCGGCGTTCGAGGCGCTCTGCGCGCGCGAGCGCGCGCCCCACGCGGTCATCGGCCAGGCCACCGACGACGGGCGCCTGGTGGTCGGCGACGCCGCGGCCAAGGCGCCGGCCGACGCGAGCCCGGTCGACATGCCGCTCGCGGTGCTGCTCGGAAAACCGCCCAAGGGGACGCGTCAAGCGGTGCGGGCGAAGGTCAAGTCGGCGCCGTTCGCCGCGCGCACGCTCGATCTCGGCGAGGCGGTGCGCCGCGTGCTGCGGCTGCCGACGGTGGCCGACAAGACGTTCCTGGTCACGATCGGCGACCGCACCGTCGGCGGCCTGACCGCGCGCGATCAGATGGTCGGGCGCTGGCAGGTTCCGGTCGCCGACGCTGCCGTCACCACCACCGGCTTCGATGTCACGACCGGCGAGGCGATGGCGATGGGCGAGCGCGCGCCGGTGGCGCTGCTCGACGCGGCCGCCTCCGCCCGCCTGGCCGTCGCCGAGGCGATCACCAACATCGCCTCGGCGCCGATCGCGCGCCTGCCCGACGTGAAGCTGTCGGCGAACTGGATGGCCGCGGCCGGCGCCCCCGCCGAGAACGCGCGCCTCTACGACGCCGTCCGCGCTGTCGGCGTCGAGCTCTGTCCCGCGCTGGGGATCGCCATCCCGGTCGGCAAGGATTCGCTCTCCATGCGCACCGGCTGGGAGGCGAACGGCAAGGCGCAGAGCGTGACGGCGCCACTGTCGCTGGTGGTGACCGCCTTCGCGCCGGTCACCGACGTGCGCCGGGTGTTGACGCCCGAGATTCCGCCCGAGGCCGGCCCGACCGAGCTGCTGCTCATCGATCTGGGCCTGGGGAAAAACCGGCTCGGTGGCTCGGCGCTGGCGCAGGTCTACGGCGCGCTCGGCGACGTTCCGCCCGATCTCGACGATCCGGCGCTGCTCACGGGCTTCTTCGCGGCCGTTCAGGAGCTCGGCGCAGCGGGCCTCCTCGCCGCCTACCACGACCGCAGCGACGGCGGCCTGCTGGTGACGTTGCTGGAGATCGCCTTCGCCAGCGGCGTCGGCCTCGACCTCGATCTCGGGGCGCTCGGCCCCGATCCGGTCGCCGCGCTCTTCGCCGAGGAGCTGGGCGCGGTGGTGGCCGTCCGCGCGCCCGACGTCGAGCGCGTGCGGGCGGCGTTCGCGCGCCACGGCCTCGGCGCCGCCGTCCGGCGGCTCGGCGCGCCGCGCGCCGACGACCGGGTCACCCTGCGCCAGGGGGGCAAGCCGGTCGTCGAGGAGCGCCGCACCTTCCTCCGTGGCCTCTGGTCGGAGACGACGCACGCGATGCAGGCGCTGCGCGACGACTCGACCTCGGCCGACGAGGAGCAGGCCGGGCGCGTCCGCGCCGATGATCCCGGCCTCTCCGCTACGCTCACCTTCGATCTGAACGACGACGTCACGGCGACGCTGCGCGCGCGCGGCGTCCGCCCGCGTGTCGCCATCCTGCGCGAGCAGGGGGTCAACGGCCAGATCGAGATGGCGGCGGCGTTCGACAGAGCCGGCTTCGACGCGGTCGACGTGCACATGACGGATCTCCTCTCGGGCGCGCTCGACCTCACCAGCTTCAAGGGGCTGGCCGCCTGCGGTGGGTTCTCCTACGGCGACGTGCTTGGCGCCGGGCTCGGCTGGGCCAAGTCGATTCTCTTCCAGCCGCGCGCGCGCGATCTCTTCGCTGGCTTCTTCGCGCGCCCCGACACCTTCGCGCTCGGCGTCTGCAACGGCTGCCAGATGCTCTCGGCGCTCAAGGAGATCATCCCCGGTGCGGAGGCCTGGCCGCGCTTCGTGCGCAACCGCAGCGATCAGTTCGAGGCGCGGCTGGCGATGGTCGAGATCGGCGAGACGCCGTCGGTGCTCCTCTCCGGGATGGCCGGGTCACGGATGCCGATCGCCGTCGCGCACGGCGAGGGGCGGGTCGAGTTCCCGAGCGACGCCGGCGGCCCCGAGCTCGAGGGGTCGGGCCTCGTGGCGGCCCGCTTCGTCGACCACCGCGGGCGGGCGACCGAGCGGTATCCCGAGAACCCGAACGGGTCGTTCCATGGCATCACCGGCGTCACCACCACCGACGGCCGGGTGACGATCTTCATGCCGCACCCGGAGCGCGTCTTCCGCGCCGTGCAGCATTCCTGGCGCCCCGCCGGCTGGCGCGAGGACGGCCCCTGGATGCGCCTCTTCCGGAACGCCCGACTGTTTGTTGCTTAGTCGGAACCCTCAAAACCTCCCGCGATGAGCTCCACGCACCCCAGGCGGGCGGACCCGCCTGGGGACCCCGCGGCCGGCGAAGCCGGCCTACGCTCGACGCGATCGTTCGATCAGTGCTTGGCGGGCGGCGGCGCTGTTGCCGTGGGCGGAGGCGCCGAGGCCGCGGGCGGCGGCGCCGTTGCTGCGGGCGGCGGTGCGGCGGTCGCGGTGGTCGCGGGCGTGGTCGCGTCGGTGCAGGCGCGCTTGTCGGCGGGGAGCCAGAGCGTCGTCGATTCCGAGCAGGCGCGGGCGAGCCGTTCGGCGACGCGCTTCCCCCACTTGTTGGCGCCGCCGATCTTCACCGGCAGGCACTTGCGGTCGGGATCGCAGGAGTAGGCGGCCCAGCCCTCGCCGCCGCCGATGCCGATCGCCAGCACGGTGACGGGGCCGATGGACGCCATCTGGATCGCCAGGACGTACGACTTTCCGAGCTCGGGGAAATTCTTCTCGACGGCGGCGGCGGCGCACTTGCGCGTCTCCTCGGGCGTCACGTCCTTGGCGGTGATCCCCTGACCGCCGCGGTCGATGCACGGTTTGACGTCGTGCATCGGCCAGCTTTCGAGGCCTAGCGACTTATTGGTGGCGACGATCGCCGCCATCATCTCGCTGGAGACGCCGGAGGGGAGCTTCCCCGGAGCGGTGGGGCTCGCGGCCGCCAGGGACGCGAGCATCAGAACGGTCGTCGTCGTCATGGACGCGAGTCTAGAGGCTTTTCGCGGCTAATCTCAACATACCTTGGAGCAGGGGTAGGTGAGTGCCGCACATCACGTCACACGCGCATTGTCTCGTTCCGCCAATTCTTGTTTCGGAAAAGCGAACTTTCTTCGGACGTCGTGAGCCTGTCCGGTAATTGAGCGCTACTGCATGGGAGGTAGGCGTGTGCAGGCCTCTCACTCACGTCATCCCAGCTCCGTTTTCTAGCAATTCTGAGCGTCGCCGCTCGAGTCCCCCCGCAAGGAGTGACGGAACATGTTGAGGAACGCATACCGGCGAATGAGCTTGTCGCTTCTGCTCGTTGCCTCGCTGGGGTACGGCTGCCAAGGCAAGATTGGCGGCGGCTCGTCGAGCGGCTCGGGCGGCGCGAGCAACTCCGGCTCGGGTGGCTCGAACACTGGCTCGGGCGGCTCGCTCGGCGGCGGCGGCAACAACGTCGACGCGGGCGGCGTCACCGTCAAGCCGACCACCTTCACGCCCGCGCTGGCCGGTCCGACCTGCCGCAAGATCAAGGACCTGCTCGTCGGCCTCGCCTGCTCGGACGACGAGGTGAACACCGTCCAGACGATGGGGCCGGCCGGGTTGCAACAGCTGATCATCGGGTGGGAGAGCGGTCAGGACACGCAGCCGCTCTTCAAAGGGAAGATCGTCCCCTTCTTCCGCAACATGTTCCAGCAGGTCGGGTTCACACCGACGCAGGACTTCAAGCCGCAGTTGCTCGAGAACGGCGGCTTCGATTTCGGGCCGTTCGGGACCGCGGCGGTCGGCGACGACGTCTACTTCAAGTTGATCCAGAACCTCCAGGACAGCTTCGCGCTGACCGCCTGGCAGATGGTGCAAGAGGGGAAGGAGCCGTTCTCCGACGTGCTCACGACGCAAAAGTTCGTGATGACGACGGGGCTGCTCAGTCTCTACACCGAGATCGAGATGCCGGACGACGAGCCGTACAACTTCAGCGGCGGCGCCAACACCAACACCAAGCTCCAGTGGAAGCTCGACTACGTCAACACGATCCCGCTCGAAGACTCGCTGAACCCGCAGAGCTCGAACTACATGGTCTTCGACGACGAAAAGCCGGCGAACCCGGGGAGCTCGTTCTTGTTCGGCGGCAGCGGGGGGTTCACCACCTGCCAGGGGGTCGGCGACAAGAACACCACCGACAGCAGCGTCAACACCGTGGTCACGTTCGGTTCCGGCACCTGTCCGACGAACTCGACGAACAGCTCGAAGAGCAGCTTCGGCTGTCCGAGCGGCGGCTATGCGCAGCTGTTCCAGCGGCTCATCGGCTACACGGCGCGCTACCCGTTCGTCGGCTCCAACATCGACTGTTATGAGCACCCGTCGAAGCCGTACATGACGGACGGCGACGTCTCCGACTGGCGCTGGGTCACGATCGCCCCCAAGCAGAGCGGCGACTCGTACGTCCAGCCGTACGACCTCCCGACGCTGCGCAACGCCACGACGATCAAGCTGGCGATGCCCCGCGTGGGCTTCTACACGACGCCGGCTTTTCTGGCGCTCTGGAACACCAACGACAGCAACCAGCACCGCGTGACGACGAACCAGACGCTGCTGGCGGCGCTGGGCCAGTCGTTCACCAGCGACAACAACCTGGCGCCGCTCAGCGAGGTCGGCCTCGCGTCGTCGCACACGACGACCTCGGGCGAGTGCTACGGCTGCCACAAGAGCCTCGACCCGATGCGGATGTTCTTCGGCAACCAGTACGACTTCAACGACCGCAACGACTTCGTGAAGAACCCGTTCAATGGCTCGCAGCCGAACCCACGGCCGACGACGCCGCTGCAGGCGGGGTTCGCCTTCGCCGACGTGAACTGGCAGAGCCCGTCGGGCGGCACCAGCATGACCGACCTCGGGCCGCTGCTGCTGAAGGCGAGCGACCAGGATTCGAACGACGCCGACGGCCCACTGCCGCTGTTCGCCATCTCGGTGGCGCAGCAACTTTGCTACTGGGCGAACTCCAACGCCTGCTCCACCAGCGATTCGACCTTCCGCGACATCGTTTCCGACTTCGTGAAGGGCAACTACAACTTCCCGGCGCTGGTGAAGGAGCTGTTCTCCTCGCCGCTGGTGACCGGGGCGGCCCCGACCGCGACCTACCCGGCCGACCAGAATGGCGACGAGACTGTGCCGGTCAGTATCTCGCGGCAGGCGCACCTGTGCGCCGCGCTCTCCAACCGGATGGGGATCTCGGACATCTGCGCGCTGCAGGTGGCGGTGCCGTCGTCGACGCAGACGACGACGCTGACCATCGCCGGCAGCGTGGCAGGGGACGCCTTCAGCCGCGGGTCGCAGACGCCGGTCACGCCCGCCTACCCCGACCTCTTCTACCGCGCGGCGAGCGAGGAGCTTTGCGAGAACGTCGCCAAGCTGGTGGTCGACGTGACGGGCGGGCCGTACACCAGCTCGAGCACGAGCTGCACGAACGGCGACGGTCTGCTGTCCAAGTTCGTCGAACAGGTCATGGGGGTGAACCCCAGCGATTCGCTGCACGACCAGGCGCTCGGGATTCTCGAGACCCACTGCGCCGCCGCGGCCAAGGCCAAGACCACCACCACGGGCGGCGGGTTCGGCGGCGGCACCACCGGCAGCACCTCGACCCAGACGAACTCGGTGCGGTCGACGTTCGTGCTGGCCTGCGAGTCCCCCACCTCCCTCGGAATCGGTCTTTAAAGGAGCGCTGCTCAAATGACCAAGCCAGTTACACGACGAGAAACTCTCCTCGCCGGGCTGTTCGGCAGCGGCTACATCGGCCTCCGTGCGCTCGCCACGGGGCTGCCGCCCTGGTTCCTGCTGAACCCGCGCCGGGCGACCGCGCAGGATCTGCAGTGCATGCTGAACGCGCAGAACAACAACCAGTACTTGATTCTGAGCACGTCGAGCAACGGCGACCCGGTGAACTGCAACTGTCCGGGGACGTACGAGAACACGAACCTCATCCACCCGAGCGTGGACGAGATGTCGGCGCAGAAAGTGACGGTCGGCGGCCAGTCGCTGGGCGCGGCGCTGCCGTGGGCCGACCCGTCGGTGACGACGTCGGGCGGCAGCGCGGGGTGTCTCTCCTCGGCGGTGCTGGCGCGGACGTCGTTCTTTCACTACCTGACCGGCACCGTCGTGCACGGCGACCAGCCGAAGGTCATGAAGATGATGGGGGCGACGTCGGGCGGCGAGATGATGGTCTCGGCGTTCGCCAAGCACCTCGGGGCCTGCTTCGGCACGGTGCAGACGGCGCCGATCTCCGTGGGCGCGGGCGGCAACGCGGGGGAGCTGGTGAGCTTCTCGGGGCGGACGCTGCCGTCAATCACGCCGATGCAGCTCAAGACGCTGCTGACGGGGACCAAGAACGACCCGCTGGTGACGCTGCAGACGCAGCGGGACACGGATCTCGACAGCCTGAACGCGCTCATCAAGAGCGAGTACCCGTCGGGGAGCGTGCAGGCGCAGTTCCTGGACGCCTTGGCGACGTCGCAGACGCAGGTGCGTGGGCTGGCCAGCCAGCTGGCGACGACGCTGGGAAACATCACGGCCAACGACACCAACGGGCAGCTGTGGGCGGCGGGCGCGCTCATCGCGGCGAAGGTGACGCCGGTGGTGACGGTGCACATCTCGATGGGCGGCGACAACCACTCGGACAGCAACCTGCAGGCGGAGTCGGACCAGCACGTCAGCGGCATCACCGCGATGAACAAGCTCTTGATGCCCGACACGACGAACGGCGTGCTGGCCAGCCTGGGCCTCCTCGACAACGTGACGTTCGCGTTCTGGAACGTGTTCGGCCGCAACCTGGCCGGCATCTCCAAGGTGACGTCGCGGACGGGGCGCGACCACTGGGGGAACCACAACGTCTCGGTGATGGTCGGGAAGAACTTCAAGTCGTCGGTGGTCGGCGGCGTGACGGCCGACTCGAACAACGACGGCGGCTACGCGGCGAGCGGGATCGACTCGGCGACGGGGGCCTCGAACAACTCGGGCGACATCCCGGCCAACCAGACGATGGTCGCGGCGGCCAAGACGCTGGGCGCCGGCCTCGGCATCCCCGACAGCGTCCAGACGGCCGACTGGATCTCCTCCGCCGGCGGCAAGACCGTCACCGGCGCCCTCAATCACGTCCCCACGACGGCGTAGCCGTCGGCACGTCCCGACGACGCCTAGCGGCGCCGAGCACCGAGGGCGCGGCGCTCCGTGCGCCGGGCGCGCCCCGGCCAAAAAAAACCCCGGTCGCTCTCGCGGCCGGGGTTTTTGAATGAACCAGCGAAGCGGAAGCCTCGCCGGATGAAGCGGTGTTACTTGGCGGCCTTGTCGTCGGCCTTGTCGCCCTTGTCGGCCTTCTTCTCCTTCTTGGACTTCTTCTCCTTCTTGCCCGAGTCAGCCGAGTCGGCGGCGGGGGCGTCAGCGGCCTTCGCGATCGTCCACGAGGTCGGGAGAAGCACGGCGAGAGCAACGAAGATGGTGCGAACGAGCTTCATGGGAGACTCCTGATTTGGGGTTGACGCGGCACCTGGTTACTTCGTTGCCGCGCCGCCATGAGGATGCAGCACACATGCCACGACAGTGCTTGGCAAAGTCGAAATAATTCCATGCATTTAAGAACTTACGCTAACTTTCCAGGATCCAATTGTGGGGCGATCCTGCGCGATGCGCGTAGGATAGTGGTGCGAACCGCCTCACATCGCACACCTGCCTATTTGATTGTGCGTGACAGAATGCTGCGGCCGATCGCGTGGGGGCGGGCGAGCTCCGCTCGCACGACCCCGTCGCGGGGGGCGCGGGACCCTTTGAGGGTCCCGAACTCTACTTGTTCGGCGCGGTCAGGATGGCGATGTGCGTGGCGCCGGCCTTCTTCGCCGTCGACATGATGTCGACCGCCGCGCCCAGCAAGACACTCTTGTCGCCGCGAATGAGCAGGGTCTCGGAGCTCACGTCCTGCAGCGCCTTCCGGATCTCGGCCTCGAGGTTGGCGGGATCGACCTTGTGCGACCCGAGATAGAGCTCGTTGGCCTTCGTGACGGTCAGGACCGGATCGCTGCGCCGCTGCGAGACCGGCCCGGCGGCGTTGGCCTTCGGCAGGACGACCTTCATCCCGGCGCGCGACGCGACCTCCGACTCGACCAGCGCCGTCGACGTCACCATGAAGATGATCAGCAGCACCAGAAAGACGTCGGTGAGCGGCGTGATGTTGATTTCCGCGACGACCGTCTCGTTGCCGACGTCGGCGTCGTCCCCGCCGTGGGCGCCGTCGTCGAGCTGTACGTTCATTCCCATCGGCGCGCCTCTAGGAAACGGTGCCGGCGGGCGCGGCCGGGGCGGGCGCCGCGGCGGCGGCGCGCGGCTTCGATCCATGCTCGCCGAGCGCGGCCAGGAACTCCTCGCAGTAGAGCTTGTACTGCATGGCGATGCCGTTGATGCGCGAGACGAAGTAGTTGTAGGCGATGACGGCGTAGATCGCGACGAGCAGGCCGGCCGCCGTCGCGACCAGCGCGGCCGCGATCCCCTGCGAGACGACCTTGAAGCCGCCCGTGCCCGCGACCGACATCGACTGGAACGCCTTCAGGATGCCGACGACCGTGCCGAACAGACCGACGAACGGCGCCGACGAGCCGACGGTTCCGAGCGCCCAGAGGTAGCGCTTGAGCGAGAGCACCGTCGCGCTGCGCTGCGAGGTCACCGCCTCGGTCGTCTTGTGCGGCGTCTTGTGAAAGACCTGCAGCCCGCGCTCGAAGACGTCGGCGAGCGGCACCTGCGACATCTCGCAGAGCGCCGCAGCCTTGCCGAGGTCGCCCTTCTCGATGGCGTCGATGACGCGGTTCTTGAACGCCTCCGACTTGGGGACGATGTTCCAGAGCGCGTAGAGCCGCTCGCAGATGACGGTCAGGCCGGCGAGCGACCAGGCGAGCAGGAGGGAGAGGATCACCCACTCGTCCCGAACCAGGTTGCGGATCGTCTCCCAGGACATGAGCCCGAAAGCATAGCGTGGAATTCCCACGGGCGCCTAGGCGCCGGGACGCGGATTCGCTTTTGCCGACTCCTCTTATACTGGGCGCATGACCACCACCGCCCAGGCAGAGGCGCCGCGCGCGCGGCGGCGGCGACGGGTCCACGGCTGGGCTTCGCCGGGCGCCTGGCTCGTCGAGGCGGCGCTCACCACCGCCGAGGTGATCCTGGTCATCGGCCCGACGCTCGCGCTGGCGGCGAAGTCGATGCGCGCGAGCGGCGAGTCGTTCCGGGTCGGGACGCTGCTCGCGGCGCTCTGATCGTCGGCTGGGTGCGCGCGGCCGATCTGCTGCGCCCGCTGATGGCCGCGCGCGACGCCAAGCGGGCGGGGCTGGCGCTCAGCGAAGCCGAGGTCGCCGCCGGCGACCGCGCGATCCGGCGCGCGCCCGTCGAGGTGGCGCGACCCGGCTCCTCCTCTGGGCGTTGGCGCTGGGCTATCTCGCCTCGCGGCTCGGGCCGGGCGGGTTTCTCGCCTGGCCGTCGACGATCGGGCTCGCCTGCATCGGCCTCCTGCACGCGGCGGGCGCGGCGGCGGCGCGCGGCGCGCTGTGGGAGCGGAACCTCGAGCGCGCGCGGCGTCTCATCCTGCCGAACTTCGACCCGCTGCGCGACTTCGCGGCCAGGTACCGCCGCCGGCTCTGTCAGACCGCCTGGGCGCTGCTGGCGATGGCGCACGCCGTCAACGCCGCGCTCGTCGCGGTGTTCACCGACCTGACCTCGGCGCAGTCCGGGACGCTGCTGGCGCTCACGGTGCCCGCGCTGCTCCTGCCGATGGCGGTCTGGTATCGATCCTTGATCCGGCGGACGCGCCCGATCGAGCGGTACCTCGACGCGTCCGTGCGCCGCCCCCCGACGCGGGGACCGACGCGCGACGATCCCGCGGCGATGGCGGCCTTTCGCGCCGCTCAGGGGCTGCCGTACCGGCTGGCCGGCTACCAGGCGCTGGCGGTCGCCTTCGCGGTCGTCGCGGTGGTCGTGGCCGGCCGCCGGCTGTGCGGCTTCGATGCCTCGACGGCGGGGCGCCTGCTCGGCGCGAGCGGGCTCATGCTGCTGGCGATGGCGCTCTACGAGACGCTGTTCCTGCGCGACGTGCTGCGCCCGCTGCTCGGCCAGCTCGGCGCGCGGCACCGCCTGCCGGTCGCGGAGATGCGCTCGCCGATCACGCTGCGGGCCAAGCTGGTCCTCTTCTTCTCCAGCGTCACCATCTTCACCTCGGGGCTGGTGCTGCTGTTCGTGCTGTCGCCCTGGCACGCAACGTCGACCATGGTGGGCTCGATCCTGCTGGCCCTCGCGCTGGCGCTCGGGCTGGTCGCCTTCATCGTGCGCGACATGGTGACGCCCATCCGCGCGCTCGAGGAGCGCTCGGACGAGATGGCGCGCGGCGAGCTGGCGCGGCCGGTCCCGCCATCGGGCGAGGCCGACGAGATCGGGCGTCTGACCTTCGCCTTCGAGGAGATGCGCCGCGCGCTGCGCGACAAGCTGCGCTCGACCGAGTCGCTCAACATCGACCTCGAGCGCGAGGTGCGCCGCCGCACCGAGGTGCTCGAGCAGCGCAACCGGGAGCTGCACGACGCGCTCGAGAAGCTGCGGCGCGCGCAGGACGATCTGATCCGCTCGGAGAAGCTCGCCTCGATGGGTCGCCTGGTCGCCGGCATCGCGCACGAGATCAACAACCCGGTCAACGCCGTCATCAACACGCTCGGTCCGCTGGAGGAGGCGCTGCACGAGATGGCCGCGGCGCCGAACGGCGAGGCGGCGGCGCGCGCCGCGACGGAGGCCGAGGAGATGCTGCGCGTCGTGCGGCGGGGCGCCGCGCGCAGCAAGGCCATCGTTCAGGCGCTGCACAACTACTCGCGCGGCGACGAGCAGCGGCCGCGCGAGCTGTCGGTCGCCCGCAGCGTCGACGACACGCTCGATCTGCTGCGCCACCACCTGCGCCACGTGCAGATCGAAAAGCAGATCGATCCCGACCTGCGCATCACCGGATTCGCCGGCCAGATCGATCAGGTCTTCATGAACCTCATCACCAACGCCGCGCAGGCGATTGGCGGGCGCGAGCAGGGGGGACGATCCGCATCGCTGCCTCCACCAGCGCCAGCGCCGGCGACGTCGAGATCACCGTCGCCGACGACGGCCCCGGGATCCCGCCGGACGTCATTCCGCGCATCTTCGATCCGTTCTTCACCACCAAGGACGTCGGCGAGGGATCGGGCCTGGGCCTCTCGATCGTGCACGGGATCGTCGAGCGCCACGGCGGCCGGATCGAGGTCGAGAGCCAGCTCGGCGAGGGCACGACCTTCCGGATCACCTTGCCGCGCCGGCAGGAGAGCGCCGAGGCCGGCGGCCCGGCGTGACAAACTGGCAGCCTGCCCCGGAGGGGAGGGCGCAACTTGTCAGGTTGACATGAGATTGGCGCCGCCAGCCAATTTGGCGTAACATCGACCCTAATGTATTCAATGGGTTGCTTCGTTTCGCGAGCGATGGCATCCGAGTTGAAGGCAGTGGGGGTATGGATCTGATGCCGACTCAACCGGGGGCGCCGACGGTGCTGGTGGTGGACGACGAGGCCCCGATCGTCGACTCGCTCCAGAAGATCTTCGAGCGCGAGTCGCTGCGTGTGCTGACCGCCGGATCGGGCGGGGAGGCGCTGGAGATCCTGCGCCGCGAGCCCGTCTCGGTGCTGCTGACCGACCTCATGATGCCGGGGATGTCGGGGATCGATCTGCTGCGCGCGAGCAAGAGCATCGCGCCCGAGACCGAGACCGTGCTCATGACCGCCTACGGCACCGTCGAGAACGCGGTCGAGGCGATGAAGCAGGGGGCCTACGATTTCGTCACCAAGCCGATCAAGCGCGCGCACCTGGTGCGCGTGGTCGGCAAGGCGATCGAGAAGCGTTCCCTGGTCCAGGAAAACCGCTCGCTGCGCGCGCAGCTGGCGGCGGAGCAGCGGCGGGCGCTCATCGGCCAGTCGCTGGCCTGGCGGCGGACCATGGAGATCGTCATGCAGGCGGCGCCGTCGCAGGCGACGGTGTTGCTGCTCGGCGAGTCGGGGACCGGCAAGGAGCTCCTGGCGCGGGCCATTCACGACAGCTCGCCGCGCTCGGGCGGTCCGTTCGTGCCCGTCAACTGCGCGGCGCTGCCGGAGACGATCCTGGAAGCCGAGCTTTTCGGCTACGAGAAGGGCGCCTTCACCGGTGCCACCCAGCGGCACGACGGACGGTTCGTGCAGGCCCACGGCGGCACGCTGTTCCTCGACGAGATCGGCGAGATCCCGACGCACGTCCAGGTCAAGCTGCTGCGGGTGTTGCAGGAAGGGGAGGTCGAGCGCCTGGGCGGGCGGACGATGAAGGTCGACCTGCGCCTGGTGGCGGCCACGAACCAGGACCTCCGCGCCGCCGTGCGCGAGGGGCGCTTCCGCGAGGATCTCTACTACCGGCTCAACGTCATCGCGGTGCCGATCCCGCCTCTGCGCGATCGTCGCGACGACATCCCGCTCCTCGCCGAGCACTTCCTGCAGCGGTACGCCGCCCGCAACGGGCGCCACCTGACCGGGTTTTCGCGCGCGGCGGCCGAGGCGCTGGCGCGCCACGACTGGCCCGGCAACGTGCGCGAGCTCGAGAACACGGTCGAACGCGCGGTGGTTCTGTCGCGCGGGAGCGCGATCGAGATCGACGATCTCCCCCCCGAGGTGCGCAGCGGCGGCGGCGAGGTCGGTGACGGCCGGACGCTGTCGTTCGTCGTCGGGACGCCGCTCGAGGAGATCGAGCGCCGGGTCATCCACGCCACGCTGGCCCACGTCGGCGGCGACAAGCGCCTGTGCGCCCAGCTGCTCGGGATCGCGACCCGCACCATTTACAGACGCTTGGAAGAGGAGCGGGTCGAGCCCGAGCCCGCGTTACCGTCCGCGGCGAGCTCAGGCGAAAATCCCGGCCGAGACGTGCCAAATTGGCAGGGCTCCCAGGCCGGCGGATCGCGCTAAGCGAGCGAACGCAAAGGGATTTGTCCGGGCCAACGGATGGTCTCGGCGTTGCTTTGTAACTGACGCTGGACCTCCATGGAGACCCTGCTCCGCAAGTATCTGTCGCTCGTCGATCTGGCGGTGATCGCCCTCTGCGCGGTCTTCGGCGCCCGCGCCACGGCCACGGCGATCGAGGCGGGGTTCGTCAGCGGGATCCCGAGCTCGAGGCACGCCTTGAAGCCGCCGCCCGCGGCCTCCTCGACCACCGTCTACTCGAAGCAGGTCGAGGAGATCCTGAACCGGAACATCTTCTGCTCGACCTGCCCGCCGATCCTCGCCAAGGCCGAAACAGGCGGCCCGCCGGCGGTGCCGCCGCTGCAGAAGACCAGCCTGCCGCTGAAGCTCTTCGCCATCATGTACGCGCCCACCGCCCCGGAGTGGTCGATGGCGATCATTCGCGACAACGACGACAAGTCGAGCGGCCCGTACGGCGTCGGCTCGAAGATCCGTGAGGCGACGATCGACGAGATCGACGAGACGCGCGTCTACCTCGACTTCGGCGGCGGCCGGCGCGAGTACCTCGAGCTGCTCGACACGCCTGCGCCGCCCCCGAACACGCCCGTGGCGGCCGCGCCCGCGGCGGGACCCAAGGATCCGCTCGCCGAGGCGCTGGACAAGGGGATCAAGAAGACCGGTCCCAACAGCTACGAGGTCCAGCACGCCACGCTCGATTCGCTGCTGGGGAACATGGCGGTGCTCTCCAAGGCGGCCCGCATCATCCCCGAGATGAAGGACGGCAAGTCGGCCGGGTTCCGGCTGCTCGCCATCAAGTCGGACGGGCCGTTCGGAAAGATCGGGTTGCAGAACGGCGACATCATTTCAGCCATCAACGGCCTCGAAATGACCAGCCCGGACAAGGCGCTCGAGGTCTACACCAAGCTCAAGACGGCGAACCACCTCTCGGTCGGTCTCGAGCGCAACGGTCAGAAGGTCACCATGGACTACAACATCCGATGAAAACCAAAAAACGAACGAAGATCTCCGTCATGGGCGCGCTCATTCTGGCGCTGGCGGCTTCCCTGGCCGATGCCGCCGTCGTCGACGGGGCGGACCAGAAGACGGTCAAGATCCCGCCTGGCGGCTCCGCGCCGATGGTCAACTTCCCGGGACAGAGGCGGCGCCGCGACACGCCCGCCGCCGCGGCCGCCGCGGCCGCCGCTCCGCCTGCGGCCGCCGCCAGCCCGGGCGCGGCCGGCAGCGCCACGGGCCCGACGATGATCGGCGAGAGGGAGTTCAACTCCTGCAAGAAGTTCCCGTCGGGCAAGCGGATCGTGAAGCTGAACCTCAAGCCCGACACGGAGCTCGGCGATCTCATCTCCTGGATCTCGTCGATCACCTGCAAGCAGTTCCTCCTGCCGGGGACGATCCCCGCCAACAGCAAGAAGGTCACCATCGTCGCGCCCGAGCTGATCACGCCGGAGGAGGCCTACCGGCTGTTCCTCGGCGCGCTCGACTCGGTCGGCCTCACCGTGCAGCCCTCGGGCAAGGTGTTGCGCATCATCGAGACGGTGAAGGCCAAGTCGGGCCCCATCCCGCTCTACGGTGAGGACTCCGACGTCC
The DNA here is from genome assembly GCA_963831685.1 of uncultured Pseudomonadota bacterium. Taxonomy (GTDB): domain Bacteria; phylum Myxococcota_A; class Polyangia; order Fen-1088; family Fen-1088; genus JADGRB01. Next base: position 110,857 of record CAWHRJ010000017.1, on the reverse strand, counting down.
CGACCAACGAGAGCTACGTGACCCGCCTCATCCGCGTCGAGAACGCCGATCCCAACGAGGTGGCGCAGGTGCTCGGCCGCCTCAAGGGCGAGCAGGGCGACGTCATCGTCTACGCGCCGCAGGGGGCGCTGATCGTCACCGACCTCTCCTCCAACATCCAGCGCATGATGGCCATCCTCAAGCAGATCGATCAGCCGGGGAGCGGCGAGAAGGTCTGGATCATCGGGGTCAAGAACACCTCGGCGATGGACATGGCCCAGAAGCTGGGTGAGATCTTCCAGGTCGCCAAGCTGGGCGGGAAGGGGGGCGCGACCACCAGCGCGCCGCCGCCGGCCGCGGGCGCGGCGCGCCCTAAGGCCGGCGATCTCACGACCGAGATGATGATCTCCAAGATCATCCCGGACGAACGATCGAACCAGCTGATCGTGATCGCCAACGAACGGGCCTACGCGCGCGTGCTGACGCTGGTCAAGAAGCTGGACGTCCCGATCGAGGGCGGCGACGGCCGCATCCACGTCTACTACTGCGAGAACGCCAACTGCGACGAGCTGGCCCAGACGCTCGGCGCCGTCACGGGGATCGTGGTCACCGGAGCCGGGGGGGGATCGCGCACGCGGCCGCGGACCTCGACCCCCACGCCGACGGCGCAGGGGGGGGCCGGGCAGCCGCTCACGGGGCCCAATCTGCTGTTCGAGGGCGAGGTGCGGATCAACTTCGACCGCCCCACGAACTCGCTGATCGTCGTCTCGTCGCTCAAGGACTACCAGGCGCTGCGGCGGGTGATCGAGCTGCTCGATTCGCCACGCAAGCAGGTGTTCATCGAGGCGATGATCCTGGAGGTCACGCTGGACAAGGAGCGCGACCTCGGCGCCTCCTGGCACGGCATCAAGCCGGAGAACCTGTTCGGGCTCAACGAGCCCTCGCTGATCGTGGGCGGTCTCAACCCGGCCAACACGCTGCAGCCGACCAACGCGCTCGGCGACACGATGCTGGCCGGCATCCTGGGGCCGGTGTTGACCGCGTCCCAGGCGCAGGGACTCGGCACGGCGGCGACGTCGACGGTCGACATTCCTTCGTTCGGCGTCCTCATCAAGGCGCTGCAGACCAACAGCGACGTCGACGTGCTGTCGAACCCGCACCTGCTCATCATGAACAACGAGGACGGCGAGATCTCCGTCGGTCAGAAGATTCCTTTCCCGGTCAGCACCCTCGGGCTCAACCCCGCCGGAGGCGCGGCCGGCGGCGCGCTGGGGGGCCTGGGCCTGGGGGGGCTCTTCCCGCAGGTGCAGCGCGAGAACGTGGCGCTGGAGATCAAGCTGACCCCGCACGTCAACGAGCACGACGTCATCCGGATCGAGGTCGACGACAAGAACTCCGAGCTGGCGGCGTCGAGCCCCACGCTGGGCCCCTCGACCTCCGAGCGGTCGGCGAAGACGGTGGTCGTCGCCAAGGATCAGCAGACGATCCTGATCGGCGGCCTGATGTCGGACAAGATCATCAACAGCGTCACCAAGATCCCGATCCTGGGCGACATCCCGATCCTGGGGTTCTTCTTCCGCAACAGCTCCAAGCACATCGTGAAGACGAACCTGATCATCGCGCTCACGCCGTACGTCATCAACGACCAGTCGGATCTGCGGCGCGTGCTGGAGAAGAAGATGAGCGAGCGGCGCGAGTTCGTGGAGCGCTTCGGCGGCGAGGAGCGCCCCGACCTGGAATCGAACTTCGACTACCGCCGCAAGCGCGGAATGCTCGAGGAGATCAACCGCGCGGCGCGCGACGTGGAGAAGGAAGAAAAGACCATGGAGGATATCCGGCTGCACGACATGCAAGACGAGTCGGGGCCGGTCGAGCTCCCCGTCGGGCCGGGAACGAACACGCAGGCGCCGGCCGTGCCGATGGGGCCCCCGAACGGCGGGGGCGCGGCCGCGCCGCCGCCGCCACCACCACCCAGCGCGCCGCCGGCGGCCTCTTCGGGGCCGGGCCGGGTTCCCTGAGGAGGCGCGCCCGGTGGCGAGAAAGCGAATCGGCGAGCTGCTGCTCGAGCTCAAGCGGGGCGACGCCGCCTTCACGCCCGCCGTGGTGGAGCAGGCGCTCGCCACCCAGGCGACCGAAGGCGGGCGCCTGGGCGAGATCCTGGTCAAGGCGCGCGCGGTCACCGAGGAGGAGGTGCTGCAGGCGCTGGGGAACCAGCTGGGGATCGGCTACAGCGCCGAGCTGAAGGTCGACGCGATCGACACCGATCTGGCGACCGGGATCCCGATCGGCTTCGCCAAGCAGCACCGTCTGCTGGCGGTCAGGCGCGAGGGTGAGGTGGTGATGGTGGCGATGGCCGACCCGCTGGACATGGGTGCGCTCGACGATCTGCGGATGCAGCTCGGCGCCGAGGTGCAGCCGGTGCTGGTGCCGTCGCAGCGAATTCTCGAGGTCATCAACGACGTCTACGGCCGCAAGCACGACAAGGGCGGCGATCTCGGCGAGAAGGGGGAGGAGGACGACGAAGGGGGGAGCGAGGAGCTGGTCGACATTCTCGAGATCACCGACGAGGCGCCGATCATCCGCTGGGTCAACTCGCTGATGTTCAACGCGGTCAAGGAGCGCGCCAGCGACATCCACATCGAGCCGGGCGAGAAAGAGGTGCAGGTCCGCTACCGCATCGACGGCGTGCTCTACGAGTCGCGCCAGGCGCCGCGGCAGTTCATGCCCTCGATCATCTCGCGCGTGAAGATCATGGCGGGGCTGAACATCGCCGAGAAGCGGCTGCCGCAGGACGGCCGCATCCGCCGCAAGATCGCCGGCAAGGACATCGACATGCGCGTCGCGACCGTCCCCACGGTCAAGCAGGGCGAGCGCGTCACCATCCGTCTGCTCGATCGCGAGGCGGTGCTGCACGATCTGGCCGACATCGGCTTCGGCGACGATCACCTGCGGCAGATCGACGAGCTCATCCACCGGCCGCACGGGATCATGCTGGTCACCGGGCCGACCGGCTCGGGCAAGACGACCACGCTCTACGCCTGCCTGGCCAAGATCAATTCGCCCGATCTCAACATCCTGACCATCGAGGACCCGGTCGAGTACCAGCTGGACGGGATCTCGCAGACCGCGGTCAACGAGAAGATCGATCTGACCTTCGCCGCCGGCCTCCGCTCGTTCCTGCGCCACGATCCCGACGTCATCATGGTCGGCGAGATCCGCGATCGCGAGACGGCGGAGATCGCCATCCAGGCCTCGCTGACCGGCCACCTGGTGCTGTCGACCATCCACACCAACGACGCGGCCGGCGCCATCACCCGTCTGGTCGATCTCGGCGTGCAGCCGTTCCTGGTCGCCTCGTCGCTGATGGCGCTGCTCGCGCAGCGGCTGGTCCGGCGCCTCTGCAAGGAGTGCCGCGAGCCCTACCAACCGGCGGCCGAGGATCTGGTCAGCATCGGGATCGATCCGGCGCTGTTCGCGCAGGGCAAGGCGCGGCGCGTGCAGTTCAAGGGGGACGAGGCGTGGGTTCCGCCGCCCGGGATGCTGTTCCGCGCGCGCGAAGGGGGCTGCCCGGTCTGTCTCGGCGCCGGGTACAAGGGCCGAACCGCGATCTACGAGCTGCTTCCGATCGACGAGAAGATCCGGCAGCTCACCATCAAGAACTCCGACGCGCAGACGGTGAAGGCCCAGGGGATGCGCGTCGGGATGAGGACGCTGCGCGAGGACGGCGCGCAGAAGGTGCTGGCCGGGATGACCACCACCGCCGAGGTCCTGATGATCACCACCCAGGACGTCGAGTAGCCCGGTGCCGGTCTACAGCTGGAAAGGCCTCAACACCGCCGGCAAGTCGGTGACCGGGACGCGCGACGCCGACGGGCCCAAGGCTTTGCGCCAGATCCTCCGCAAGGACGGCGTCTTCATCACCGAGCACCGCGAGATGCTGGCCGGCGGCAAGCAGGCCGCGGCGCGGCCGGGGGGCTCGAACGTCTCGGTCTTGAGACGCGAGATTGATTTCAGTCGATGCTCGAACGGGTGCAGCCGCAGGAGGTGGCGGTCTTCACGCGTCAGCTCGCCACGCTGCTCAAGGCCGGGCATCCCGCTCGCCGAGTCGCTGGGCGCGCTGGCCGAGCAGTCGGACAACAAGAAGCTGCAGCGCGTGCTGGCCGAGATCCGGCAGAAGGTGAACGAGGGCAGCTCGCTGGCCGACACGCTGACCGCGCACCCGACGATCTTCCCCGAGCTCTACACCAACATGGTTCGTTCGGGCGAGGCGGCCGGCAACCTGGACGCGGTGCTGTCCCGGCTGGCCGACTTCCTCGACGCGGAGCACGCGCTTGCGGTCAGAAGGTCTCCGGCGCGCTCACCTACCCGATCATCATGGTGGTGCTGGGAACGATCATCATGGGCGTGCTGATGGTGGTGGTCGTCCCCAAGATCACCTCGATCTTCCAGGACATGGGCAAGACGCTCCCCTGGAACACGCAGCTTCTGATCTTCATGTCCGACCTCATCGGCAGCTACTGGTGGGCGCTGATCGCCTTGTTCGGGCTCACCTACTGGCTCTATCGCCGCTGGTCGCGGAAGCCCAAGGGGCGGGCAGTCGTCGACCGGATCCGGTTGAAGCTGCCGCTCATCGGGCCGCTGGTACGCTTCGTGGGCGTGGCGCGGTTTGCCCGCACGCTGGCCACCATGTTGTCGGCGGGCGTCCCCGTGCTGGCGGCGCTGGAGATCACCAAGAAGGTCCTCAACAACACCGTGCTGGAGAAGGTGGTGGAAGAGGCGCGCGACGCCATCCGCGAGGGCGAATCGATCGCCACACCGCTCAAGCGCTCGGGCCAGTTCCCGTCGCTGATGGTGCACATGGTCGCCGTCGGCGAGCGCTCGGGTCAACTGGAGGCGATGCTGGAGAACGTCGCCACGGCTTACGAGCGCGACGTCGAGGCCAAGGTCTCCCGCCTCACCACCATCCTGTCGCCGATGCTGATCGTTTGCATGGCGCTGGCGGTGGTCTTCATCGTGTTCTCGGTTCTTCAACCCATCATGGACATGCAGAATTTCGTGCAGTGAGGAGAATCCAAATGAGCGCATCAGAAGAAAACAGCAAGAGAATCGTCGGGCGTGCGACGCGCGCTGTGGAAGCCGGCTTCACGCTCCTCGAGATCATGGTCGTGCTGGCCATCATCGCGCTGCTGGCGGGAGGCGTCGGCGCGGCGGTGTTCCGGAACTTCAAGAAGGCGCAGGTCTCGACGGCGCGGTTGCGGGTCAAAGCGGCGCGCGACGCGACGGCGCAGTACATGATGGACAACACGAGCAACTGCCCGCGCAGCGTCGACGACCTCGTGTCGCAGAAATACCTCGACCGCAGCAACGCCAAGGACCCCTGGGGGAAGGACCTCATCTTCCACTGCCCGGGGACCCAAGACACCGACAGCGCCGACATCTCCTCGGCCGGTCCCGACAAGCAAGAGGGGACCCCCGACGACATCAAATCCTGGGAGCAATAGGCGGCCCGAGCCAGCAGCGGAGCGATCGTGACCTCGAACCAACGACAGAACCTTGCCCGCCCGGCCCGCCGGCCCAGCGCGGAGGGGTTCACGTTGGTCGAGGTGCTGGTCGCCATGCTGGTCGTCTCGCTGATCATCACCATCGGCGTGAAGGGGTTCCGCTCGATCACCAAGAGCAACCTGCGCGAGTCGACCGCGCACATGTCGGGCGCGATCCGCTACCTGTTCGATCGGGCGTCGATCACCGGCAAGTACTACCGGCTGGTGATCGATCTCTCCGACGGGAAGTACTGGCCGGAGGTCTCGGACGACAAGTTCTACGCGCCCAACCAGGCGGAGAGCGAGGCCGACCGTCAGAAACGGGAAGCGAAGGAGGCGGCCTCCGACGAGGAGGAGCGCAAGCGGCAGGAGAAGCAGCAGCTGCTGTACGGCAACAGCAGCACCTCCACCGACTCGTCGTCGTCGTCGACCAGCTTCGACATGTCGAAGATGGAGGTGGGTGAGTTCCGCCCCAAGCGCGCGCGCTTCGCCGCCTTCAAGGAGACGGCGCTCAAGCCGGTGGTGCTCAAGAAGCTGAAGATCAAGAGCTTCTACACGCCGCGCATGACCGATCCGGTCACCACCGGGCGCGCCTACCTCTACTTCTATCCGCTCGGGCAGACCGAGCCGGCGATCATCACGCTGACCGACCTGACGGGCGAGAGCGTCTACTCGCTGGTCGTCCACCCCATCACCGGGAAGGTCCGGATCTACAACCAGGAGGTCCGCCCGAACCTCGGCGTCCGCTACGACGACGAGGGGAACCAGGTGACGCCGTGAGCCCGTCGCGCGCCGCCGCCTCCGGTTTCACGCTGCTGGAGATCATGGTGGCGGTGGCGATCCTGGCCGCCACGCTGGTGGTGATGCTGTCGATCGTGACCAACAACGTGCGCTCGACGAACCACGCCAAGATGACCACCGCCGCGACGTTCCTGGCGCGCAACAAGATGGTCGACATCGAGGACGAAATCCTCGACAACGGGTTCACCGACAACGACGAGTCGGGCGAGGGGACCTTCCGCGACCTCGGCTACCCGCAGTTCCGCTGGCAGACGATGATCGAACGGATCGATCTGCCCGCGGATCTCTCGACCAAGGCGCGCGATCAGGCCTCGGCCGAGTCGGTCGACGCCAAGAACCCAATGTCGATGCTGACCGGGTTCATGGGCGGCATGATGTCGGGCTTCATCGACCCGATCCGCATCGGCCTGCAGGAGTCGGTCCGCCAGGTGACGGTGCGCGTTCTGTGGGACGAGCACGGGCGGCGCGACCAGAGCTTCGAGGTGGTTCAGTACCTGACCGATCCGGCCAAGCTCGACATCGCGCTCACGGGCGCTCCGGGCGCGGCCGCCGCGGGCGGCACCGGCGCCACGAGCGGAAGCAGCGGCGGAATCGGCCTCGGCGGGTTGCAGAAGATGATCACGGGGGGCAAATGAGGTTGCGCGATCAGGCTCCTCGCTCGCGCGCAGCCGGCTTCACGCTCATCGAGGTGATGCTGGCGCTCGCCATCCTCGGGTTCGTCACGGCGATCATGTGGGGCTCGTTCAGCCAGACGGCGACCAACAAGAAGGCGATCGAGGCGGCGCAGGATCGGACGCACACGGTGCGCGTGGCGTTGCTGCGCATGGTCCGCGAGATCGAGATGGCCTACCTCTCGACCTCGGAGAACACGGCGCTCTCGGAGCGGCGCACCTTCCTGGTCGGCAGCTCGCGCAGCGACGTCGACGAGCTGCCGTTTTCCAGCTTCGCGCACCAGCGACTGCGCGCGGGTCTCGCCGAGGGGGACACCTCGCTCATCTCCTACTACGGCGAGCGCGATCCGGACGATCGGCGGGTCCTGAACCTCATGCGCCGCGAGACGCGCCGGCTGCAGGCGGAGAACCCCAGTACCATCGCGGGCGAGGCGTACATCCTCTGCCCCGACGTCAGCCGCCTCAAGATCCAGTACTACGACCACAAGCTGAAAGAGTGGGTCAACGAGTGGAGCACGCTCAACGCGAGCGGTAACCAGTACCTGCCGACCCACGTCCGCCTCACGCTCACGGTGCTCGACGAGCGGGGCCAGGAGGTCTCTTACACCACCGACGCGCGCATCCAGATGACCGAGAAGGTCGACTACAAGCCGGTGAAGCAATGACGGTTCTGGCGCGATTGAAACAGTGGGCGGCGGCGCGGCGGAAGCTGCGCGCGGAGCGCCCGCTTTCGCGCAAGCAGCGCGGCGTCGCGATGCTGATCGTGCTGACCTGGATGGCGCTCATGATCTCGGTCATCTCCGAGTTCACCTATGGCACCACCGTCGACGCCGCTCAGGCGGCCAACGCGCGCGACGAGCTGCGGGCGCACTACCTGGCCCGCTCGTCGGTCAACCTCGCGCGCCTGCTCATCAAGATCCAGCAGCAGTTCATCGATCCGGTGATGGGGCAGGTCCAGAAGATGTTGCAGTCGGCGATGGGATCGAGCAGCACCACCGGAACCGCCGGCAACAACCCCAGCACGCCACCCAGCCTCGGCTTTTCGCTGCGCGTCACCGACTACGCCAGCACGCTGATGGGGTTCTTCAGCGGGTCGAAGGACGAGGTGGCCGGCCTCGGCAGCCTCATCGGCCTCGACACCAGCAACATCAAGGGGCTGGGGCTCAAATCCGGCGCCTTCGACGCCGAGATCACCTCCGAGGACGGCAAGATCGACATCAACTGCGGCTCGGGCCTCGCCTCCGACAGAAACAAGCAGATGATCGTCTACCGCCTGCTCATGGGCCTCATGTACTCGCACCGTTTCGACCGGCTGTTCTCCGAGGAGGACAGCACCGGCAACTTCGCGACGCGCACCGACGTGGCGCGCGCCATCATCGATTGGGCCGACGCCGACGAGCAGATGTTCTCCCCCGAGGGGGGCTCCGCGTCGGAGGACTACCGCTACGACGCCCACGCCGACCGCTACCGCGCGCACGACAACAGCTACGACACGGTCGAGGAGGTGAAGATGGTGCGCGGCGTCTCCGACGCGTTCATGGAGGCGTTCCAGCCGTTCCTCACCGTCTACGCCTCGGACCCGAACTGCAAGGTCAACCTGGGCGCCATCAGCAACAAGAACAGCGGCGACTGCACGCCGCTGGTCATGGGGGTGATCCGCGCCGCCGCCATGCCGGACCCGACCAAGCCCCCCGCCGATCCAGCGGTGTTCGACGACGCCATCCTCTACCCGCTGGCCAGCATCCTGTGCGACCGGGCGTCGACCGCCGGGTTCGACAGCCTGGGCACCATCACCAGCCTGCTCAGAACCCGCAGACCGCCGTGCTGCCCGACGATCCGCGCTACAGGATCTTCCAGGGGATGAAGCCGATCCAGATCGACGGCGGGGCGCTGGGGAACATCGCCTACGTCGGGTCGCCACGGGTCTACCGCGTCGTTGCCAGCGGCGAGTCGGGCCGCGTGAAGAAGAAGATCACCGCCATCGTCGACACCGGGCGGACGCTGGAAAATCCGCTCACCCTGACGCCGCAATCCGAGAAGGCGGCCGGCGTCCTGCAGTACTGGCGCGAGGAATAGAGAACGTCATGGCTCACACCGTCTGCGGCATCGATCTCGGGGCGTACTCGGTCAAGCTCGCCTTCTACGAGGTCGGCTTCCGCGCCACCACGCTGCGCGGCCTCGAGGAGATCCCCGTTCCGGCCGGCGACGCGCCGCTCGTCGAGCGGCAGTTCGCCGCCGTCCGCGAGGGGCTCTCGCGCGTCGGGGGCGAGGTGACCCCCTACCTGGCGGTCCCCGGCGACAAGCTCTCGGTGCGCGTGCTCGAGCTGCCGTTCTCCGACGTGCGCAAGATCGATCAGGTCGTCGGCTACGAGCTGGAGAGCCAGATCGTCAACGCCATCGAGGACGTCGTGTTCGACCACCTCTCCGCCGGGCAGCGCCCGAGGGGACGACCGTGCTGGCGGCCGCGGCCAGGCGCGACGATCTGGCGGCGCTCATCACCGCCGCCGAGGCGCAGGGCATCGACCCGCGCTCGCTGTTCGCCGCGCCGGTCATCTACCGGACGCTGTTCCCGGCGGCGCCGCCGGCCGCCGAGGCGGCGCACGTCCCCTGTCAAGTGGTGCTCGACTTCGGCCACGAGCGCACCAACGTTTGCGTCATCCGCGGCGGCAGCGCGATCTACGCGCGCACCATCCGGCGCGGCGGCGCCCAGCTGACGGCCGCCATCGCCAAGGCGTTCAACGCCGACATCACCCGGGCGGAGCAGGCCAAGCGCGGCGAGGCTTTTCTCGCAGGGCCGGGGCGGGTGGCGAATAACCCGCTGCTGACCAAGCTCGACGCCGTGCTGCGAGAGACGCTGGCCCCGACGATCCGCGAGCTGCGCCAGACGCTGGCCAGCTTCACCGCCAGCGCCAAGCTGGAGATCGACGCGCTGCTGGTGGTGGGCGGCGGCGGCCGGCTCGCCGGCCTGCTCCCGTACCTCGAGGCCGAGCTGGGGATCCCGGCGCGCTTCCTGTCGGTGCGCGAGGCGCTCGAGGGCGGCGGGCGGAACCTGGCGCGCGATCCGGCCAGCGAGGAGGCGGCCGCGCCCGACTCCGACGTGTACGCGCTGGCGGGCGCCATTGCGCTCGGTGCGGCGCGCGGCTCGCGCGAGATCGATTTCCGGCGCGGGCCGTTCGTCTACCGGGCGAACTTCTCGATCCTGCGGCAAAAAGCGGCGCACCTGGCGGGGCTGGCGCTGTCGCTGGTCCTGGCGGGGGCGATCGATCTCGGCTCCAAGTCCTCCAGCCTCGCCGCCGAGCGCAAGGCGCTGGACAAGCAGCTGGACGCCCAGACGCAGGAGCTCTTCGGCAAGCCGCGCGACGACGCCGAGGCCGTGACCGAGCTGCTGCGTCGGGGCTTCCGCGAGGATCTGGCGCCGCTCCCGAAGGCGACGGCGTTCGACCTGCTCGATCAAATATCGCGCAAGGTGCCGCCGGCCGACAAGGTCAAGCTCGACGTCGCCGAGCTGGACATCCGCCCCAAGAAGACCTTCATCAAGGGGACGGTCGACACGGCCGCCGCCGTCGACGAGATCGCCGCCAAGCTCAAGGAGATCGACTGCTTCGAGGAGGTGACCAAGGGGGCGATCACCGAGGTCTCGGGCGGCGGCAAGCAGTTCACCCTCACCATCAACTCGAAGTGCCCGTGAGCGAAAGACGACCATGAGCGTGCTCAGCAACCTTCGTGAGGCGGCCGCAGGGTCCTCCACCGCCCGGTCGCTTACTTCGCCAGCGAGTGGGAGCGGCTGGCGCCGCGCAAAGGCGCGCCGTCACGATCGGGGCGGTCGCGGTGGCGATCGGCGCCGTCGGCTTCGGCGCCTGGAACTCGATGCAGCAACATCAGCGATCTCGAGGACGGCAACGCCGCCATCCGCGAGGCGCTGACGGCCATCGCGAAGCACCGCGACGAGTACCTCGAGGCGAAGGCGCGCAGCGCCGCGCAGGAGGCGCGCATCGGCGACGCGGCGCCGCAGCTGACGGGCGATCTGGAGGCGGCCGCACGCGACGAGCAGATCCAGATCGCCGAGTCGAGCGAGCGCCCGACCGTCCCGGCCGGGCGCCGCTACGTCGAGCACGACGTCGACCTCAAGATCCGCGAGGTCGATCTGCAGTCCCTGACCAACTTCCTGCGGCGGGTCGAGACCGGCCCGCGCCTCATCTTCTTCACGCACCTGTCGCTCAAGCGGCGCTACTCGGCCGATCCGGGCAAGCTGGACGTCGAGGCGACGGCGACGGCGTTCGAGCGCGTGCACGAGGACAAGACCAAGAAGAAGGCCGCCGGACCCGACAAACAGGAAAAGAAGGAGTAGGCGCGATGGTGACCGTCACCCCCGAGATGTTGCGCCGGCTCCGCCGCCCCGCGCTCTTCAGCGTGTTTGGGCTCCTCGTCTTCGTCGTGGCGCTCTACCTCTCGTTCCCCGCGGAGCGGGCCAAGGAGGTGGCGATCGGACGGCGGCCGCCAAGGATCTCGACGTCGAGATCGGCTCGGCCGGCCCGGCTTTCGGGTTCGGCGTCATCTTCCGCGACATCCTGGTGCGCACCAAGCCGGCGAGCGGCAAGCCGACCCGCTTCACGATCGCGTCGGCGCGCCTGTCGGTCTCCCCCTGGTCCTGCTCCGGGAGCGCGAGGACCACCACGTCGCGCTCGAGGCGTTCGGCGGGCACGTCGAGATCACCCAGACGCTGCGCGCCGGGCAAGAAGGGGCCGATCGAGCTCCACCTTCGCGCCCGCGACGTGAAGCTGGGCGAGCTGCCCGGCGTGCGGGACGCCATCAACCTGCCGCTTTCGGGCGTCGCCAGATCGACCTCGACCTCTCGTCGAAGAGCGGGAAGCTCGCCGACGCCAAGGGCGAGATCACCCTCTCCTGCGACAACCTGGTGCTCGGCGACGGCAAGACGCCGCTCAAGGTCGACGGGCAACCCGTTGCTCTCGGGCGGGCTCACGCTGCCGCGCGTGCGGCTCGGCGACCTCGGCGGCCGCGTCGCGATCGACAAGGGCGTCGCCAAGCTGCAGGGGATCGACGGCCAAGTCGCCCGACGGCGACCTGGCGCTGGAGGGCGAGGTCCAGCTGCACGATCCGCTCGTCAGCTCGACGGTCAACGCCTACCTGCGCTTCAAGTTCACCGACGCGTTCCTCAAGCAGGCGGCCGCGCTGCAGACGATCCTGCAGATGGCGGGCTCGCCGGGCAAGCGGCCGGACGGGTTCTACGGCATGCGCCTGTCGGGGCGGCTCGGCCAGCTGAACCCGCCCGTGCTGTCGCCCACCTCGCCGGTGACCGGCGCCGCGCCGCTGCCGCGTCCGGGGACGCGCGCTGCGATCACCCCGGCCTTCCGGCCGCCCGTTCCGGCGCTGCCCGCGCCGCCGGCGCCGGCGCCCGCGGCGATCGCGCAGGTCGCCCCGCCGCCGCCGCCGCCCGAGCCGGCGCCCCCGCCACCCCCGCCTCCGCCCGCGCCGCCCGCCGCGGCGCCTCCGGCGCCATCGCCGTCTCCGCAGCAACCGGGCTGGCGCGCTCCCGTCCCCCAGCCGGCGGGCGCCACCGTCGCCGACGCGCAACCTGCCGCCCCCAACGAGCAGCAGGCCGCCGCCCCGCAGCCGGCACCGCCCCCTTCGCCCGACGCGCAACGCCCGCAACAGTGACCGTGCGCGGTCCCGACTACAAACAATACCGGCGGACCTTGTCGCAGAAGGTGGAGCGTGCAACGGCCAGCGCCCGCGCCGCCCGCCGGCGACTCCCGCCGCTGTCGCGCAGCGCCCAGGCATAGACGTCGCGCTCGATCTCGTCGAACCGCCGCCCGCGGATCCGGATCGCGTCGTCGGGCGGCGGGGGCGTGCCGGAGCCCGCGTCGGCGAGCCGGAACGGCGCCGGCGGCGGCAGCTCCAGCAGATCGGCGGTGATGCGACCGTCGGCGCGCCCGCGGGTGAGGATGGCCGCCCGCCGGATCGCGTTGCGCAGCTCGCGCACGTTGCCCGGCCAGGCGGCGGCGTCGAGCGCGGCCATCGCCGCGGCCTCGAGCTGGCGCGGCCCGACCTCGCCGCCGACCTCGCGCAGAAAGTGCGCCGCCAGGAGCGCGATGTCACCGCGGCGCTCGCGCAGCGGCGGCAGCCGCAGGCAAATTCCCGCCAGCCGGTAGTAGAGATCGGCGCGAAAGCTGTTCCGCTGCACCTCCCCCTCGAGATCGCGAAGCGTCATGGCGACGATCCGGACGCGCGCCGCGACCTCGCCCGAGCCGCCCACCCGCCGCAGCCGCCCCGACTCGAGCACGCGCAGCAGCTTCGGCTGCAGCTCCAGCGACAGCTCGCCGATCTCGTCGAGCACCAGCGTGCCGCCCGCCGCCTCCTCGAACCAGCCGGCGCGCCGCCCGGAGGCGCCGGTGAAGGCGCCGCGCTCGTGACCGAAGAGCTCGCTTTCGGCCAGCTCGCGCGGCAGCGCCCCGCAGTTCACCGCCACGAACGGCCCACCGGGGTTGGGCCCGAGCTCGTGCAGCGCCCGCGCCACCAGCTCCTTGCCGGTGCCGCTCTCGCCCGTGACCAGGACCGGTGTCGTCGTCGGCGCCACCAGCACCGCGCGCGCCAGCGCCGCGCGCAGCCCCGGATCCTCCCCGACGATCCCGCCGAGCGCGGTTCTCTCTTCGTTGCCTCGCATCGGGATCCTTGTCGGCGCGCCGCCGCCCCCGGTTGCGCCGTAAAACTAGCTACCGAGGCCGACCCAGGCCTCGCCGCTCTCGCCGATCTCCTTCTTCCAGATCGGCGCGCGCAGCTTGAGGCGATCGATCGCCGCGCGGCAGGCCTCGAAGGCCGGCGCCCGGTGGATGGCCGCCGCCGCGATGGCGACCGCCGTGTCGCCGACGGCCAGCGCGCCCGTGCGGTGGTGGATGGCGACGCGCACGCCGGGCCACTCGCGCGCGATCTCCTCGGCGATCTCCCCGAGGACGGCCTCGGCCATCTCGCGGTAGGCCTCGTACTCCAGCCGGACGACGTCGGGCAGGTGATGCCCGCGCCGCCGGACGATCCCGGCGAAGGTCACCACCGCGCCCGGGTCGCCGCCGGCGACGGCCGCCACCGCGTCGTCGATCGTCACCGGATCGGGCGAGATCCGGATCGGCGGCGGCGCCGCGCCGCCCGCCACCGGGGGCAGGAACGCCACCTCGTCGCCGTCGGCCAGCGCCTGCGCCTCCGGCGCCACCGCGCGGTTGACCGCGATCTGCACCCGCGGCAGGAGCGCCGCCACCGACGGGTGGCGCGCCGCGATCGCCGCGCGCGCGTCGCCGAGCGTGGCGCCGGCGCCGAGCTCGACCGTTTCGTGATCGAGCCGGATCCGCTCGCGCAGCACTGCGAAATAGAGAACCTCGACCTTCATCGACGTCAGACTATGCGGGTGCGGGCGCCGCATCAAACGGGCCGAAAGCGCCTGATTTTGCTCTAGCCGGTATCAGTTATTCACAGGTAAAGTCAAATAACGGCGGACACGTAGCTATTTTGCGCGCGTGCGCGTCGGTTGATAGGCTTTTACCCGCTCAACCGAGGGAGCATGCTGATAGCGAGGCCCACTTGAAGCGTCCTTCGACGTCCCCCTCAGGCGCTCCCTTTATCTCCGGCGCTCGATCGATTGCTCACCGCCAGCTCTCGTTGTTCGGCGCCGAATCGGCGCCGGTCACGGAGGTCGGCACCCGCTCCGAGCGTGCGCTTCGCCGCGAGGCCGCGGCCCGCGAGGTCCGCCTGGCGCCCACACCGGAGCAGACCACCGACCTGATGGCCGCAGCGCTGGCGCTCTACCTGCCGCCGGGCAAGTCGCTGGAGCTGCGCCTCACCAACAACCACTACAGCATGATCTCGGTCCGCCGGAAGTCGGACGGCTACCGGCTGCGGCTGCACCAGATGTTCGTCGGCGCCGAGCCGCGGGTGGTGCGGGCGCTCGCCCGCTACGTCGTCCACAACGACCGGCGCGCGTCGACCCTGCTCGGCGAGTACATCGAGCAGCACCAGCACATCATCCGCCAGCAGACGCGGCGGCCGCGCAACCTGACCGTGCGGACGGACGGGCGCCACCACGACCTGCAGGCGATCTTCGACCGGCTCAACGCCTTGCACTTCGGCACCGCCCTGGAGGCGCGCATCACCTGGGGCCCGGTCGCCTCGCAGCGGCAGCGGCGGCGCTCGATCAAGATGGGGAGCTTCGCCGTCGAGGACCGGGTCATTCGCATCCACCCCGCGCTCGACCAGGCGTGCGTGCCGGACTACTTCGTGTCGTGGATCGTCTTCCACGAGATGCTGCACGGCAAGCACGAGGTCAAACGCGAGAACGGCCGCCGCCGCTTTCACACGCCGGAATTTCTGGAAGAGGAGCGCCAGTTCCCCGACTACGAACGGGCGTGCGCCTGGGAGAAGGCGAACCTCGATAGGCTGCTTCGACCGTAGCCAGCCGCCGCGGCTTCGTTGCCGAAACGTTGCTCGGGCCGCTCGGTTTGCGGCAACGCCCGAGGCGTTCTTTATTCCCGTCTGTTTATTGCCGAGGCCGGGGCGCAATTTTCTCCTGCGCGTGATCGCTCCCACTGTGGTACGACGCCGACCGTCCCGTCCCACAGAGGAGAGCCAAATGAACGCGAGCGACAAGATCGGCAACAAGGCAGGGGTGAGCGGTTGGGTTCTGGCGGCGATCGTCGCGGCCGGAGCGGCCAGCGCGATCGGGTGCGGCCAGGGAGCGTCGACGAGCCAGGGCGCGAGCACGGGCGCGACCGATCCGGTCACCATCGCCTACACCGCTTCGACGCTGGGGGGCTTGCCGGCCTGCAATTCGTCGACCTCCGGTCAGGTTGGGTTCGTGACGTCGACGGCGGGGCTCTACTCCTGCACCCCGAGCACGTGGCACGCGATCGCCTGCAGCACCACGAACGCGGGCCAGGTTGCCTACGCGGCCAACCCGCAGCAGCTGTTCGCCTGCATCGGCGCCAAGTGGACGCAGGTGACGCTGCAAGGACAGCAGGGACCGCAAGGCCAGCCCGGACCGCAGGGTCCGCAAGGGCCGCAAGGTCCGCAGGGACAGCCCGGCCAGGTCGGACAGATGGGGGCGATGGGCCAGCCCGGAACCCCCGGACAGCCCGGGCCGCAGGGAGCCCAGGGTCAGCAAGGTCCGATGGGCGCGCAGGGGCAGCAGGGTCCGATGGGCCAGCCCGGCGTGAAGGGTGCGACGGGCGCGACAGGGCCTGCGGGTCCGGCGGGTGCCACTGGTGCTGCTGGCCCCGCGGGTCCGACGGGCGCGACGGGCGCGACCGGCGCGACGGGGCCTGCGGGTCCGGCCGGGGCGACCGGTGCCACGGGGGCGACCGGTGCCACGGGCGCAACGGGTGCCACAGGCACGACGGGTGCCACGGGCGCGACGGGCGCGACGGGTGCCACGGGCACGACGGGTGCCACGGGCGCGACCGGCGCCACGGGTGCGACTGGCGCGGCCGGCTCGACCTCGCTCATCAAGGTGATCCCCTTGGATCTGGGGGACACCCACTGCCCGAACGGCGGTGAGGAGATCGACGTCGGCATCGACAGCGACGGTGACGGCGTCCTCGACATGTCCGAGGTCCAGCAGAAGGCCTTTGTCTGCAACGGCGGCGGCGGTTGCGGAATGGGGCTCGAGGCCTGCGGCGCCTCCTGCGTGGTTCTCGCCAGCGACGGGAACAACTGCGGCAGCTGCGGCAACGTCTGCGCCGACGGCTCGATTTGCACCGCGGGCGCTTGCACGCCGGTGGTCTGCCCGGCGGGTCAGTCGGTCTGCAGCGACGCCTGCTTCGACCTCGCCGCCGACAACAACAACTGTGGCGCCTGCGGCAACGTCTGTGCGACCGGCACGACCTGCGGCGGCGGAACGTGCGTCGACATCAACTTCGGCAACGTCCCGATCGACACCTCGGTCACCAAGGATGTGACCATCACCGTGGACGCCGGCTACGTGATCACGGCAGTGTTCGAGAACGACGCCTTCAATCCGCCGTTCTCGTTCGACCTCAGCTTCGGCACCTGCGCCACGGCGGCCGGCACCGGTCCGGGGAGCTGCGTCGTCAACGAGACGTTCGCCCCGACGGTCGCCGGGACGTTCACCGCGACACTGATCATGCAAGAGTGCCTGGTGACCGACCAATCCAACTGCATCAACATCCCGGGGACGATCTACGCCAACGCCGTGAACGCCGCCTCAGGCGGACCGCCCACCGTCGACTACGGCACGCTGCCGGTCAACACCAGCGTCACCAAGGCGATCTCGATTCCGGTCGACGCGGGGTACGTGATCACGGCGGTGTTCGAGAACGACGCCTTCAATCCACCGTTCTCGTTCGACCTCAGCTTCGGCACCTGCGCCACGTCGGCCGGCACCGGCCCGGGGAGCTGCGCCGTCAACGAGACGTTCGCCCCGACCGTCGCCGGGACGTTCCCCGCGACGTTGATCATGCAAGAGTGCCGGGTGACCGACCAATCCGACTGCATCAACATCCCCACCAACCTGACGGCCAAGGCGGTCGACGCGTCGACGCAGCAGGCGTCGGTCGACTACGGCAACGTTCCGATCAACACCTCGGTGACCAAAGCGATTCCGGTCGTCGTCGACGCGGGCTACGTGATCACGGCGGTGTTCGAGAACGAAGCGTTCAATCCACCGTTCTCGTTCGACCTGAGCTTCGGCACCTGCGCCACGGCGGCCGGGACGGGCCCGGGCACCTGCTCGGTCAACGAGACCTTCGCACCGACGACCCCGGTCAGCGAGTCGATCACCCTCCTCATGCAGGAGTGTCTGGTCACCGATGGATCGACCTGCATCACCCTCCCCATCCCGATCACCGCCATCGGCGTCAGCGAGGCCGACGCGACCGGCAACTGATCGGCCGGGTTCGGGCGCCCGCGAGACGCGGCGGGCGCCCGGCTCGTTTCGCCCGCGCGCGGCCGCGGGTCGGGGTTTCGAAGCCGGGGAATCGGCGGCGCCGATTTTACAGCGCCGCCGTCTGGCGCGATGATTGCTGGACGCAACTACGATGAAGCGTCTGGCTCTCTTCATGGTGCTGATGCTCCCGGTCAGCGGGTCGCTGGGCTGCTCGTGGATTTTCGTCGAGCCGCTCCCCGCCAGCTACGAACGAGGCGACCCTCCCCAGTGCACGGCCAACCCGGTCGCTCCCGTCGTCGACACCCTCTTCACGCTGACCAACGTCGGGTCCGCCGTCTACGTGGCGGGGGAGGACAACGTCGCGAACAAGGGCGCCGCCGTCACGGTCGGACTGCTGGTCGGAGCGCTCTGGCTCTCATCGGCGATCTACGGCTACAGCAAGGTCAGCGCCTGCGACGAGGCGAAGAACGACTTTGGCGAGGCACCGCGCCACTCCCACCTGCGTCCGCCGCCCGCGGTTGGCTATCCCGGGGGGCCGTCGCCGCGCGCGGCGCCGTCGATCGAGGAGTCGCCCGGTTGGACGCCGGCCGCGCGCCCGGCGCAGCAGCAGGACGAGGACGAAGAACCGGTGCATCCGGAGCGGGCACGAAAAAAGGCGCCCCCGCCGCCGGCCGAGAAGATCGATGCCCCGAGGTTTGGTGGGTAGGCGGGCGGTCGCGTTTGGGGGACTGATCGGCGGCGCTCTGCTCCTGTGGTCGGCCGCCAGCGGCTGCTCGCAGTCGAACTGCTCTCCCTGCCGGCCCGGCACCTATCCATCCGATCCGTCGCAATCCTGCAGCGCCTGCGTTCCGTGCCCCGACGGCGGTGTCGATGGCGCGACGGCGCAGGCAGCCTGGTGCGGGGCAGGTCGCTAGCTTGATCCACGCGATCCGCGGTTCGATCGCGCTCACCCACACTCTCACTCACACACTCACTCTCACAGGTTTCGAAACCGGAACCCGCGGAGGCCGTGCCGGCGCAGCTGATCTGTGGCGTGCAAATTGCTGTCATGCGGGTCGGATGAGACGACTCGCGCTCGGCGTGGTGTTCTTGCTTCCGACCAGTTGCTCGCTGATGTTCGTCAACGGCCCGCCCGCGGGCGAGCGCAACGTCGAACCGACCGAGTGCACCACCAGCCAGGGCTGGCCGGCGTTCGACGTGATCCTTTCGTTGCTCGAGGCAGCGCGGACCGGCTACGCCGTCACCCGGACCGACGCCGACTACCAGGGATCGAGCCTCTCGCGCCCGTCGGACATCGCCATCGGCGCCACCCTGATGGCCTTGACCGCGATCTCGGCCGGCGTCGGCTTCAACCGCGTCAGTGAGTGCAACGACGCGGTCAACGGCGTCGGCGGCGGCCGCCCCCTCCCGCCGGTCCGCCGGCACGTCGCCGCCCCACCCAGGTACACGCCACCCGCCGCCGAGCCCTCCGTCGAGGACGAAACGCCGCCCCCCGCGGGCGCCCACCCCGCCCCGGCCGCCGCTCCCCCGGCCCCGCCTGCGCGCCCCGCGCAGCAACAACAGACTGACACCGAGTAGCCCGGGGCTCGGACGCCGCGGCCGGGAGCCGGACGCGCCGACCGGGAGCCGGACGCGGCGAGCCGGACATTGGAAGCCAGCCGGTTACGGCGACAGGATCATCCAATGTGAGGCACTACGTGGTATCTCGTCGTTGTCGATAAATATGGTCAGCCCAAAGGTACAGCACCCATGAGACTACCTGAGAGCTTTGCGGTGGCGATTGGCGCGTTATGTTGTCTGCTCTCGCGCACGGCGCATGCGCAGAGCGCCCGAGCACGGGCGCCAGTCGGAGACGACGACGAACCGCCGTCGACGAAAGCCGAGGTGGGGGTCATGGACCGGGTCGGGGTTGATGTGGCTATTCACGTGCCGCGCGCCAGTTGATGCGCACGTGAGCGCGGTCGAAATTAGTTAGCGGCGAGCTGATTCCGGGAGCAGGCTACTACCGGCGCGCCACGGCCAGGAGGTTGTCCAGGACACCCTTCTTCCCGTCCGAATACGCCACCAACATCCTCGCCCCCCCCGCCACCGCCGCCCGCTTCGCCTCCGCGTACTTCGCCGCCTCCTCCGGGTGCGCCCGCAGGTAATCCCGCAGCGCCACGTTCTCCCGCCAGTGCGCGCCGCCCTCCTCGACCAGCGCCACGTTGAACGCCCGCAGCTTCGTCCGCTTCCGAAAGCAGATCCGCCCCGGCACGCCCGCCTCGCCGAGATCCTCGTACCCGAGCGCCACGACCCGCGCGCGCAACTCCTCGAACGCCGCCCACGCCGCCGGCGGCGCGCCGAGCATCAAATCGACGATCGGTTTGCCCGCCAACCCGGGCACGGCCGTCGAGCCGATGTGCTCGAACTTGAGCGTGGCGGTGGCGAGGCCGATGCGCAGGCGGTCGCGCTCGGCGCGGTAGCGGCCCTCGTAGTGGGGGTTGTAGTCGGTGATTTCGACGGGCTCGTCGATGTTGGCGCTCACGGGCGCGCATGATAGCGCGCGGCCGCGCGATTAGAAGCCCAACCGCTCGAGCGCCGTGGCGAGGGATCGCATGCCGCTGCGCCAAAACCGCGGTAGACTCGAGGCCTCATGTCGACCGCGAAGGAGATACTCGAAGCCGCGCTGAAGCTCGACCCGATCGAGCGGGCGCGCGTCGCGGAGTCTATCTTGCGGAGCCTGAGCGAGGCCGAGATCGAGGCTATCGAAGACGGCGAGGACGTGCGTGAGGCGCGCGCGGCACTCGACGAGATGAGGCGCACTGGGGAGAAACCCATCCCGCTCGAGCAGGTCAAGCGAGAGCTCGGTCTACCGTGACCGCGTGAAATTCCGCGTCGAGCTCGCGCCGCCGGCTCGCAAGCAGATCGCTGGTCTCGACAAGACGATTGCCACACGCATTCTACGCAAGCTCGACGAGCTCGCGGAGGACCCTCGGCCGGCCGGCTGCAAGAAGCTGCAGGGCGACGACAACTTGTGGCGTGTCCGCGTCGGAGACTACCGCATCGTTTTCTCGATCTTCGACGACGTGCTCCTCGTGATCGTCGCCCGGATCGCTCACCGGCGCGACGTTTACCGCTAAACACTTCCGGCCCGGCCGCCGATGCTGCGGCCCCTCGGCGGCGTCACCTCCAGCGCGACCATGCGGTTTATACGCCGAAGCAAATGATGGCGTATAAGCGCGGCCGCGCGATTAAAAGAGGCCGCCGAGGGCGGCGAGCGAGGCGCCCACGGTGCGGGTGCCGGTGGTGTCGAGGACCGGCGTGGGGGCGGGCATGCCGAAGGTCCACTGGCCGTCGGCGTCGCGGGCGAAGAGGGCGGGGTAGGCGGGGGCGCGGGCCTGGGTCTCGGGGGTGTCCAGGTTGCGGGTGGCCACGGCGGCGACGGCGATGCCGGCGCAGAGGCCGGCCAGCGCGCCGCCCGCGACGGTCTGGCCGCTGACGTTGTTGCCGCCGAAGATCAGCAACGTGGTGCCGAGGCCGACGAGCCCGCCGCCGACGGCGCCGGCGTCGATGATGAGGACGCGGTTCCGCGACAGGTCGAAGTTCTTCGCCAGGCCGATGCCGGCCACCAGGCTGAGGTCCATGGCGATCGCGCCGGCGCGCCAGCCGCCCTCGGCGCTGGTGCCCGACGAGAAAGCGGCGGTTCCCAGCAGCCCGGCCGTCGTCCCCCAGAGCAGCGACGAGCGGACCAGCTCGATGTCGCCGGCCTTCGGGCGCTGGGTCACCGCCACGAAGGTCGCGGCGGTGGTGGCGACGGCGCTGGTCGCGACGGTCATCCCGACGACGCCCTTGGTCGACAGGCCGAGGCCGGCCCCCCACAGCGCGCCGTTGACGCTCGCGTAGTCGAGGCCGGTGATGATCGTCCAGGCCTGCCCGGTGGTGATCGGGTGGTCGGCGGTCACCAGCAGTGATGCGCCGAGCGCCGCGCCCATTCCGACCATCGGCGGGACGATCACGGTGCGCGGGCCGGTGACGTCGAAGATGACGTCGGTGGCGATCCCCAGCCAGATGCCGTAGAGCGACGACCAGAGCGCCAGGCGGCCGCGCCCCTCGTTGGCCGAGGCGCCCTCACTGATCGTCTCGCCGGGCGCGGCGATGCCGGGCGCCTCGCGGAGGACGTTGCCGCACAGGCGCTCGACGGTGTCGGCCCAGGGCGCCGTCGGGTCGCCGCGGAGTCCGTGCACTTCGGGGAGGCCGTCGCGGCAGCCCGAGCGCAGGACCCGCTCGAGCGCGGTGTCGCCGGGCGACGGGGGCGGCGGCGCCGGCGCGGGCGCGCCTGCTGGCGCGGCTTGCACCTTCGCGCCGTTGACCGAGATCTCGGGAACGCCCGACTCCGTCTGCGCGCGGGCCGGAGCGGCGACGGCCCCGGCGACGATGACAGCAAGCCCGAGCACCCCCCAACGGCGACCCATCACGGTCCCATGGTATCCCGGATTCGGCCGAGCTCTATCTTTTGAGCGCCTGCGTCGTCGAGATCCGCAACGCTCTGGGCCGCCGGTCGGCCGCGCGGTACACTCAAGGTGCCATGACCGCCGCTACCAAAGAGATCATCGAGGCCGCGCTCAAGCTCGACCCCGCCGATCGGGTCAAAGTCGCACATGAGCTACTCGAGAGCGTCGATGCAGGTGCCAACGGTGGCCTCGACGCCAAGTGGATCGAGGAGCTCGAGCGGAGGGCCCAGGATATCGACGAAGGTCGCGGGGACTTTCTGTCTTGGCCGGATGCGCGTCGAGAAATAGAAAGCAGTCTCCGCCGGGGCCGATAGCTGAACCTCATCGTCTCCAGAAAGGCGCGTGCCGACATCCGGAGTGGGGCTCGCTTTTACGACGAAAGAGATCCGGACGTCCGCGGCCGCTTCTTGAACGATGTCGGCGCAGCCTTCGATATCGTCACCGACGCTCCCGACCGCTGGCCGCTGGTTCAGGGCCTGCGACCGTCCCGGGGGATGCGCCGATCGCGAATCCGGCCGCGCCCTATCGCTTGAGCGCCGCCGCGATCCGGCCCGGGAGCGCCAGGGTCTCGATCTCCTCGAGGGGCTTCTCGAGCGCGAGCGACCAGTTGGGCCACTGGTCGACCGTTCCGGGGAGGTTCGGGCGCTCGGGGGCGGCGACGGCGTCGTCGAGCGTCGCCAGCAGGACCCGCGAGGGTGCCTTGGCGAGCGAGCGGTGGGTCGATTCGATCACCTCGTCGACGGGGGCGTCGTCCTTCAGGTGGCCGAGCGTGCGCAGCTTGTCGCGCAGGGCCTTGGTGCCGGCTTCGTTGGGGTCGACGCCGATCTTCCTTTGCGCGGCCGCGTCGCTGCCGGTCCAGAGGCCCGCGATGGTCGGCAGATCGTGCGTCGTCACGCTGGAGAGCGCCAGCTCGGGGAACTGCTCGGGGGGAACGGGCTCGAAGTAGAGCAGCCGGTACGACAGCATTCGCGCGTCGCGCAGCCGCTCGCGCACGCCGGGCTCGACGGTGCCGAGGTCCTCTCCGATGATGAAGGCGCGCGCCCGCTCGCTCTCCAGCGCCACGATCGCCATCAGCTCGTCGGCGCGTGAGCGGACGTAGCTGCCGCCTTTGGTCCCGAGCGCGCGCGGGATCCAGAACAGCCGAAAAAGCCCCATCACGTGGTCGATGCGCAGGCCGCCGACGTGGCGGAGCATCCCGCGGATCGTCTCTATGAAAGGGAGGTAGCGGGCGGCGCGCAGCTTGTGCGGGATGAAAGGCGTCAGGCCCCAGTCCTGGCCGGCGGCGTTGAACTCGTCGGGCGGAGCGCCGACGGAGACGTCGCGCGCCATCAGGTCCTGCCAGCACCAGGCGTCGGCGCCCGCGACGTCGAGGCCGATCGGCAGATCGTTGACGATGGCGATCTCCTCGGCCGCGCGCGCCATCTGCGCGTCGAGGCGCCACTGCAGCCAGGCATGAAAGGCGATGCGCGCGGCGTTGGCCTGGTGGAAATGGGGGATGCCGGCCCCGTCGGGGCGGCGCACGGGCGCGGGCCACTGTCGCCAGTCCTTGCCGTGCTGCTCGGCCAGCACGCAGTAGGTCGCGAAGTCGGTGAGCGCCTGGCCGCGCCCCCAGCGGAACCAGTCGAAGCCGTCCTCGCCGTCGAACGCCTCGAAGATCGCCTCCAGCGCCTGCATCTTCAGGTCGAAGATGGCGTCGCGATCGATCTTGCGCGCCCGGTTCAGCGCGCGCCCCGCGTTGCCGAGGCGCTCGCGCGTGCCCGCGTCCAGGCGGTCCCACCCCGGCACCTCCTCGACGCGCAGGAAGAGCGGGTTGGCGAACCGGCGGCTCGACGGGTAGTAGGGCGACGGCTCGATCGGGTGCACCGGCGTCGGCGCGGTCATCGGGTTCACCATCACCACGCCGCCGCCGAGGTGGCTGGTGAAGCGCCCGATGCGCGCCAGGTCGGCCAGGTCGCCGATCCCCCAGCTCGCCCGCGAGCGCGCCGCGTAGACCTGCGCCGCGAACCCCCAGGTGCGCAGATCGTCGGGCAGGAAGCAGTGGCCCGGGCTGACGATCAGCGACTGCTCGCCGCCGTCGCCCCCCTGGGGGTAAAGCCGGTGGTAGCCGTGCGGCAGGTTCCCGGGGAGCTCGCCGTCGACGACGTGGCGGGCGCCGTCCTCCAGCACCAGGTCGGCGCGGCCAGCAACCCGCAGGTCACCGCCCGGGACCAGCACGCGCACGGCGCGCGCGCCGTCGTCGTCGGGCCGGTCGGCGTGCGGGTCGATCCCCATCGCCGCCTTGAGCGCGGCCCGCGTCTCCTCGGAGGTGGTGTGCGTGGCGCCGGCCGCGTCGGTGAAGGTCGCGACGATGCCGAACGCGTCGGTCTCCGGGTGCTTGTGCTTGTGTTTGTCTACGGCCATGGACGCGGGCGGCGAACGCGGGAGGTGAGCTCGTCGTAGAGCAAACCGCGGAACACCATCCCCCAGTTGACGAACACCAGCAGGAAGGGCTCCAGCCAGAGGGGGAACCGCAGCACCGCCTGGCTCAGCCCCTCCAGCGAGAACAGCTGCTGGAACATGAGCAGCTTCAGCGCCACCGGGCCGTGCTGGAGGAGGCCCGACGGGGCCAGCACGACCGCCGCCATGAGCGCGCTCGGCGCCAGCCACTCGGGCCAGTGCGCCGAGATGAACCGCGCCGCCTCCATCAGGAGCGCGAACGAGCGGACGCGCCCGCCGGCGAGGTAGATCAGCTCGGGGACCGGGTTCAGGAAGACCACCATCGTCAGATCGACGAGGATGAAGACGATCTTGCCGCGATCGCCGGCGTCGCGGGTCAGGAGGCCGACGCCCAGCTGGATGATCCAGGTGGCGAACATGACGCTGATGACGTCCCAAAAATGCGCCATGAAGCTGTCGCGCCAGTCGCTCCAGCCGATCTTGCGTCCGACCACCGCCAGCCAGACCAGGTGCAGGTAGCTCGAGATGAAGAAGGCGGCTCCGAGCGGCAGCAGGAATCCTCCGGCGAAGCCCAGCGGTGCGACAAAGCGGGCGGCCATCGCCAGGAGGGTGGCGTAAATCGGCAGCACCGCGGCGGCCGGCCAGCCCCGCACGGCCAGGCGGATCGATTTTCCCGCAAGGCGCGCATAGAGCTTGAGCATCGGAGGATGATACCTTAGCCGACGCTGATGGCATCGCACGGGCGATACACCATCCTCGGCAAGCTGGCCGACGGCGGGATGGCCGAAATCTTCCTGGCCGTCCAGCACGGCGCGGAGGGGTTCGAGAAGCACGTCGTCCTGAAGCGCATCCTCACGCAATATTCGGCCGATCCGCAGTTCCGCAACATGTTGCTGGACGAGGCTCACATTTCGATGACCCTCCAGCACGGGAACATCGTCCAGGTCCTGGACCTGGGGGTCGCCTCGGGGCGCTACTTCCTGGCGCTGGAGCTGGTCGACGGCTGGGACCTGGAGAAGATCCTGCAGCGGGCCTACGCGGCGAAGATGGTCTTCCCGACCGCGCTCGGCCTCTACGTCGTTTCGCAGATCTGCCGCGCGCTCGCCTACGCCCACGGCAAGAGCCGCGACGGCAAGCCTCTCGGGATCGTCCACCGCGACATCAGCCCCAACAACGTGCTGGTGAGCGGCGAGGGGGAGATCAAGCTGGCCGATTTCGGCATCGCCAAGGCCCAGCGCAAGCGCGAGCAGACCGCCGCCGGCGTCATCAAGGGCAAGGTGGCGTACATGTCCCCCGAGCAGGCGCAGGGCGCCGTGATCGACCGGCGGTCGGACATCTTCTCGGTCGGGTCGATGCTGTACCGGATGCTGACCGACCGGCTGCCGTTCGAGGCGAACAACGACCTCGAGTCGCTGCTGCGGGTGCAGAAGGCGGAGTTCACGGCGCCCCAGGACGCGAAGCCCGAGATCAACGAATCGGTGGCGGCGATCATCCGGCGCGCGATGCGCCTGCACCCGGCCGAGCGCTACCAGACCGCCGAGGAGATGCTGGTCGAGGTGGAGCGCGTGCTGCGCACGGAGTTCCAGTCGGCCGGGCAGACCGAGCTCAAGTCCTGGCTCGAGCAGCTCGGGCGGCGCGACAACGCGCCGTCGATCGGCAAGGTGCCGCGCGATTCGGGCGGCGTCGTCAACGACGTGGTGGGGACCGATCTCTCGGTGGGGACGTCGTTCGAGCTGCGTGATCTGGAGCAGGCCGACCGGACGGAGCTGCAGCGCGGGCGCACGCCACCGCCGGAGCTCCAGGGCGACGCCGACTCGAAGAGAGACGAGGCGCCCGCGCGCAGCGGGCACACCGCGGAGATCGTCAAGCCCGGTGCGCCGGTCGCCCGGCGCGGCTCGGGCGGGTTCTGGTTGGGCGTCATCTTGACGCTGGGCGCGGTGGTGGGGGCGCGCTACCTGCTGGTCTGGGCGGAGCACCGGGGGGTGATGACGGCGCTCGGTATCGGCGGCAGCGGCGGCGCGGAGCGCGCGACGACGCCGGTGCCGACCGTCGGTCCGGCGGCGCCCGCGGCGCCTCCGGCCACGCCCCCCGCGCCGACACCGCTGCCACCGCCGGCGCAGAAGCTGGCCGCCGCTGACGCGTCCGCGGCGCCGGCGCCGGCGGCCGGCAACGCGGAGACGCCCGACGCGCATCCGGCGATCGCCGAGACGCCACCCGCCGGCAAGCCGGCCGCGCCGTCGGCCGACAAGCCGGCAGCCCCGCCGGCCGACAAGAGGCCGGAGGACCAGGAGACCGACGAGGAGGCGCTGCTGCGCAAGGCGGACCCGAACGCGGAGAACGCGGTCATCGGCGAGGACGAGGCGGAGGCGCCGGCGCGGCCGCGGAAGCCGCCCCCGCTGCCGCCGAAGCACGGGGCCATCCCGGGCAAGCCGAGCATCGAGATCCCGCACGTCGAGACCGGGGTCCTGCACATCACCAGCGTTCCGGCGGGCGCGGTCGTCAAGACCAAGGCGCGGGTCCTCGGCCGCACGCCGATCGCGCTCCACTTCAAGACGGGGAACACCTACGAGATCGTCCTCATCAAGAGCGGCTACCAGCCGGCGACGCGCAAGGTGGCGGTGCACAGCACCGCCGATCGCAAGATCGCGGTGGCGCTGAAGAAGGTCCCGCCGCCCAAACACACCTTCTTCCACCCGCACCGATGAGAGCTGGGTTGGACATGGGCTCACCCGCTGCGGCCGGTGTGGTGACCGTCGCCATGCTCGTGGCGGCCATCGTCGTTCCCTCGCGCCGGGCCCGTGCCTCCGACGACGTGGACGCCCTCCGCGCCGCCGCGCTGGCGTCGATCGCCAAGGCGCGCGCGGCCCGCGGCTCGGAGGTGGTGCGCGAGGTGACGCTGCCGTCGATCGAGCGGCTGGTCGAGGACGCCGACCTGCGCCGCGCCTCGGTGACCAAGCCCGCCCGCGACAACGCCTTCGTGACCGACACGCTGGCGACGGCGAAGGCCTACGCCGATCGCGTCGCCAAGGGGGACGATCCCTACCGGACCGCCACGGGCGAGGTGGTCAAGGCCTACCGCGCCTCCTCAGACGGGACGCTGCAGCCCTACGCCCTCTACGTCCCGCGCGGCTACGACGGGCGGAACAAGGATGTCTCGTGGCCGCTCATCGTCGCGCTGCACGGCGCCTTCTCCGATCACAAGCACAACCTGCGGCGCGTGTTCGGGCTCGACAACCGCCCCGGCGAGACCGACGCGGAGGCGTCGCGCAACCGGCTTCCGCTGCCCGACGTGCCGGCGTTCGTCGTCTCGCCGCTCGGCCGCGGCGAGCTCATGGGCTTCGACGGCCTCGGGTACGACGACGTCATGCGCGTCATCGCCGACGTGCGCCGCGCCTACAAGATCGACCCCGAGCGCATCACGCTGACGGGGCTGTCGATGGGCGGGGGCGCCGTCTGGGCGATTGGCCTCCGCCACCCGGAGCTGTTCGCCGCGCTGGCGCCGGTCAGCGCGGTCGCCAACTTCGCGCGGATGGTCCAGCCGGCCGACGCCGCGCTCTACGATCTGGCGCGGCTTGCCGCCGTGTCGCCGCCCGCGATCGCCGAGAACGCGGCTCATCTTCAGGTCTTCATCTTCCACGGCGACAAGGATCCGACCGTCCCCGTCGAGGACTCGCGCAAGATGGTGGCCCGCTTCGAGGCGCTCGGCTGGCTGGGGAAGAACGTCCACTACACCGAGTACCCGGGCGTCGGCCACCCGGCCTGGATCCCCGCCTACCGCGACGCCCAGCTCCTGCGCACGCTCGCGGCGATCAAACGCGATCCGGCCGCCCCCCGGACGCCGCTCTCGCCGCCGCCGCCCGGCGAGGCGATCCCGGGGTTGGCCAGCAAGAGCGTCCCGCGCGAGCGCCCGCACCTCTACGCCTACGGCACCAACGGTCCACCCGAGGCGGTGGCGGCCGCGAAGGCGCTGGCCGGCGCGCTCGCCGACTGGGGCCCGATGGTCGCCGCCAAGTTCCCCGTGAAGGCCGACCGCGAGGTGACCGCCGCCGATCGCGCGCGCTTCAACCTGGTGCTGGTCGGCGCGGCGCCGTTCAACAAGCTCGCCGCCGCGCTGGCGGTGCCGATGCCCGACGCCCGCCCGCTCGGCGATCGCGCCTTCCGGGCGATCGTCCCCGACGCCCGCGCCCCCGGCAAGTTCGCGCTGGTGCTCGGCGCGACGACGCCGCAGGGTTTCGCGCGCCTGAAACGCTTCGCCCGCAAGAACCGCGACGCCTGGGCACCCGAGAGCAACCGGCCGTTCGTGATCCTCGACAACTGAGGTCGCATGATTCGGTGGCGGGTTTCGTGGGTCGTCGTCGGCGCCGGGCTTTCCATCGGCGTCGGCGCTTGTGGCGGCGGCCCGAGCGCCAGCTCGAACCCGCAGCAGAACGTCATGGTCATCGACGAAGCGATCGACACGTCGGTGAGCGACCTCCTGGGGAAGGTGGTGGGGACCTACACCGAAACCTGTGCGATGGGGCCGACTCGGGACGCCGCCGTGATGCCGGTGGCTGTCGATTCGGGCGCGTTCGACGCGCTCAAGCAGATGTATCTGCAAGAGCTCGCGCAGACGGACGACAGCTGCCACCTCACGACGGGCATCAGCAGCAAGCCCGATCCGCTCGCCAGCGTGGCGCAGTTCAAGTCGCGCTGGAACCAGATGGTGCGGGAGAACAAGACCGTCGACCAGGTCTTCACCTACGCGGAGTACCTGCAGCTCATGGGGCCGCTCAATGACCAGCTCATGACCTTCGGCTATCACGGGACGGCCACTTCCAGCGTCGTCGCGCACGAGAACCCGAACGTGCGGCTGGTGCTGGTCGAGCGGCAGCTCGGGTCGGAGGAGTCGCTGACGACCAACTTCCCGTGCCTGGTGCAAGCGGACATCGATCAGACCGTCGAGCTGCTCAACGACCCCGACATCTATGCCGCGGCCGTCGTCCAGCCGGCCTCGATCGACGCCGAGCTCGCCGCCGCGATGTCGAAGTACGACGTCGGCCTGGTGAACGAGAGCTTCGGCGCGCCGGCGCGGCAGACGCTGGAGATGTTGCAGGCGATGTACTGCCAGACGCCCATCAGCTTGTCGGCGTACTTCTCGTTGCTCGATTCGCTGACCAACGACCGCGCCGCCGCCACCGGTGGCCCGCCGGTCCTGACCGTGGTGGCGGGTGGCAACGACGGCGTCGAGATCGACAGCGGCGCCGACTCGCTCTCCTGCGCTCTCGGCGCTCCCGACGCGCTCCTGGTGGGCGCCTACGATTCGGGGACGCTGGCCCGGAACAGCTTCTCGAACTATGGACGGTGCATCGACCTTTATGCCCCCGGGCAGGCGGTGGTCGTGGAGTACGCCGGGGGATGGCTGCTCTGGGCCGACGGCACCAGCTTCTCGGCGCCGCTCACGGTCCGCTATGCGTCGACGGCGAACGTCCCGCAGCCGTTCGCGTCCTCGACCACCCGTACGGCGGTCCTGGGCGCCACCGACCCCAGCACCGGTTTCCTGCCGGTTTCGCTGTTTCCGAGCGATTTCCTTTACCAGCCCGCCACGGTGACCACCGACTTCGCCGTTCCGGTCCCGCTGGTTCCGCGCCCGGCCGCCGCGGCCCCCCGCCCGCTGTCTCAGTACGAGCTGCACCGGATCCTGGGCCCCATCCAGCGGCTCGAGCGCCTGCGCGCCCGGCTCGAATGAGGGGGCCCCCCCGAAACCTTCGCCAGACGGGAATTTTACCGTCGACCGCGCTGGAAATGGCGCGTGGTCCGCTATACTGCGCCGCCCATGGCGAACCTGAAGCTGAAACCTGGAGTCATCACCGGCAACGCGCTCAAAGAGCTGTTTGCCTATTGCAAGGAGGCGCAGGCGGCGCTTCCGGCGGTCAACGTGATCGGATCGTCGTCGGCGAACGCCGCGATGGCGGCGGCCAAGGAGGCCAAGGCGCCGGTCATCATCCAGCTGTCGCACACCGGCTCGCAGTTCTATGGCGGCAAGACGCTCGACAACGCGCAGCAGGCCGCCTCGATCGCCGGCTCGATCTCGGGCGCGCTGCACGTACGGACGCTGGCCAAGGTCTACGGCGTGCCGGTCGTGCTCCACACCGACCACTGCGCCAAGAAGCTCCTCCCCTGGGTCGACGGCGTCATCGCGGCGGGCGAGGAGTACTTCGCGCGCAACGGCGAGCCGCTGTTCAGCTCGCACATGCTCGATCTCTCCGAGCAGCCGCTGGCGGAGAACATCGACATCAGCGCGCGGACGCTGGGCCGCATCGCCAAGATGAACATGACGCTGGAGATCGAGCTCGGCGTCACCGGCGGCGAGGAGGACGGCGTCGACAACTCGGGCGTCGAGCACGACAAGCTCTACACCCACCCCGAGGACGTGCTGAAAGCGTACGACGCGCTCAGCCCGCTCGGCAGCTTCACGGTGGCCGCCTCGTTCGGCAACACGCACGGCGTCTACGCCGCCGGCAACGTCAAGCTGAAGCCGACCATCCTGCGCGACTCGCAGAAGTACATCCAGGAGCAGCGCAAGACCGGGCCGCACCCGGTGAACTTCGTGTTTCACGGCGGCTCCGGCTCGTCGGCCGAGGAGATCACCGAGGCGGTCTCCTACGGCGTCGTGAAGATGAACATCGACACCGACACGCAGTGGGCCTACACGCACCCGATCAAGCAGTTCATGGACGAGAAAGGGGCGTATCTGCTGTCGCAGATCGGCAACCCGGACGGTCCCGACAAGCCGAACAAGAAGTACATCGACCCGCGCGGCTGGACGCAGATCGGCGAAAAGGGGATGACCGGCCGTCTCGTGCAGGCTTTCAAAGAGCTCGGCGCCTTCGGCAAGTTCGAGTTTTAGCGGCGGATTTCGCGCCGTGTGACGGCCAGCACCTGTAAGTGCGGGTGCTCTTTCAGATTTCCGCGCGTGCGGGGTCTGGGTCTGGTGAGCGGTCGGGGAAGTCGTCCCGTCCGGCCCCACCATGAGCCTCGCCTCAACCACACCGTTCGTCCGTCCGATGTCTGGGGCGCGAGGCTCGCCATTTCACTCGAGGAGCATCACATGTTGACGCGCGCGGGATCGATGAGGGGGATCTTCACGGCTGTGGCGCTGGTGGCACTCGGCGCCGGCTGCCGCAAGGAGGGGCTCTCCGATCAGGGGCAGATCGGCGCCGCGGTCGGCGAGGTGATGGCCAGCGCCGACGAGTCGGCGAGCGGCGGGTCGACGACGGCGATGCTGCCGGCGCTCCCGATGCTGCGCACGCCCGACGTGCTGCGGCCGCCGGTCTGGCGGCGGGCAATGAACGCGCTGACGCTGATCCCGTCGGCCTACGCCGCCTCCTGCCTGCCCGTCACCTACTCGGCCTGCGCGGCCGGCGTGCGGACCGCGACGTTCGACAACTGCGACGTCGGCATCGTCACCGTCAACGGTTCGGTGAACCTCACCTTCAGCGACGCGGCCGTCTGCAACATCGCCACGGTCGGCGACAGCGTGAACCGCACCGGCAGCCTCACGCTGTCGGCGCTGGGCGGGTCGCTGGCGATCACCACGCCGGGCGGCGGCCAGACGCTGACCCGGACCGCCACGGGCTTCACCTTTGCCGTGCCGGGGATGGAGCGCGTCCTGACGCTGCCGAGCGGGCGGACGCTGTTCGACATCAGCACGATGACCCCGGCCGACGCGCCGCTGACCATCACCGGCAGCTCGCGCGCCGACATGGTAATCACCGGCGGCACGCTGGTCGTCCAGCACAACCTGGCGAACTACTCGGTGTCACTGACGCCGGACAACCTCACCTGGACGCCGACCTGCAACTGCCCCTCGTCGGGATCGCTCACCGGTACGGTGACCAGCAGCGGCGCAGACAACGGCAAATCTGCGACGGTCACGCTCACCGGCTGCGGCACCGCCGACGTCACCCTCAACGGCGACACCGAGAGCGTCACGCTGGACCGCTGCGGCGCGATCTGACGGCCGCGCCCGGGGCGCCGCGCGGTCGTCGGCGCGGCGCCGGCTCCAGCGCTGCTCTCTCACGAATCGTCACATTTCGTGGGCGGCACCAACATCCGCGCAATCAAGGTCGAGCCGTCCGCGCGCCGACGCGCCCAACCCATCGGCGTCCGGCGCCGCCGACCGCACCTCCGCAGACTCAAGTCATACAAGCGGCGCGCCGCAGCGGAATCAAGTCGCCGCCGTCGCCGCGGCGGTCGGCCTCACCCCACGCAACCCGCCGCGGTCTGCGCCGACAACGGGACATGCGCGGAATCAAGAGGGTGCGACGGCGTCAGCTCAACTTGCCCCTCGGGGCACCACGCACCTGGGGTGGCGCTCGCAAGGGCGCCGGGCGGAAACCGCGCGGCCGTCCCTCGATGCCCCACGACACGCGCCCGAAGGTCGATCCGCGATACCCGGTGCAGGTCACCATTCGCGCGACGCCGGGGCTGCCGTCGCTCCGCTCCCCCCGGCTGTTCGGGGCGCTCCGGCGCGCCATCGCACGGGCGTCGGTCGACCGGTTTCGGGTGATTCACTTCTCGATCCAGCAGGACCACGGCCACTTCATCGTCGAGGGGGACGAAGCCCGGCGAGCCCGCGGGGGTATGCACGGCCTGGCGATCCGGTTGGCGCTGGCGGTCAACCGCGCCCTCGGGCGGCGGGGGCAAGTCGTCGGCGACCGCTATCACGCGCGGCCGCTGACCACGCCGCGCCAGATGCGGACCAGCATGGTCTACGTGCTGCTCAACTTCCGGAAGCACCTCCGCGCCCCCGCGTGCATCGACCCGCGCAGCTCGGGGCCGTCCTTTTCGGGGTGGCAGCGCGCGCCCGCGATCGCCGACGCGATCACCGACTCCGCTTCGGCGACGGCGTCGCCAGCCACCTGGATGGCGCGCGTCGGATGGAGGCGCGCGGGTGGTCCGTTGCGGGTCGAGGAGCAACCAGCCTCGGCGCCGCGCGCGCACCCAACTTGAATTCGCGGATGTTGCCCAGCACGGGCCGCAGCCACCTGAAATCCGCGGATGTTGCGGCCCGGAGAGGTGGCTACACGCTGGCGCTCGGCTCGTTGCGAAAGATCGACCGCCTCGACGAGACCGCCTTACGGGCTGATCGCCGCTTAGGCTGCGCGCCGCTTCTTGACCCTTTTCCCGAGCTCGCGCCGGATATCCGCGAGCAGGGTGGCGTCCGCACCCTCCGTCTCGGCAACGACCAACGCCTCCAGCAGCTCCTTGGCGCCGCGGCCCGTGCGTTCGAAGGTACCGACCATCCTCCGCAGCTCAGCGGCCATGTCGGCCAGCCACTCCTGACGGACGACTGCGTGAGGGATCCCTCCCTCACGCGACATCCTTTCAGCGATGCGCTTCAGCACGCGCGCCCTGCGCGCGTGTCACGGCCGTCAGTTTGTCGCTCATGGTTTCAGAAGCGTCCTGAGCGCGGCGATCAGGCGGTCGTTGTCGGCCGGCTTGCCGACGCTGATCCGGAGCTTGGTGCGCAGCTCCGGGGCGGACCACCAGCGGATGAGCAGCCCCTGGCGCTTGAGCGCCAGGTAGATCTCCTCGGCGCGCGGGCCGATCTCGACGAGCAGGAAGTTGGCGGCGGACTCGGGCCAGGAGAGCCCCATCCCCTCGAGCGCCGCCTCGAGGCGCGCGCGCTCGGCGAGCGTCCGGCGCACGCCGTCGTCGAGATAGGCGCGGTCCTCGAGGGCGGCGATGCCGATCGCCTGGGTGATGGCGTTGACGTTGTAGCTGTCCTTGACCTTGGTGAGCGCTTCGATGACCGGCGCGGCGGCGAACAGCAACCCGAGCCGCGCGCCGGCCAGGCTGAAGCTCTTGGACATCGTCCGCAGCACGACCAGGTTTTCGTGCTGGCGCAGGTACGGCAGCATGCTGGCGTCGATCCCGGCGCCGAGCGCGAAATCGACGTAGGCCTCGTCGACCACGACCACCGCGTCCGCCGCCGCGTCGCAGAGGGCGCGCAGCGCATCGACCGGGATCAGCGTGGCGGTCGGATTGTTGGGGTTGGCGAGGATGATCATCTTCGCGCGCTGCCGCGTCAGATCCGCCGGCAGCGCGAGACGGCGCCCCTCGACGACGAACGGCAGCCGCACCAGCTCCGCCCCCTGCAGCGCGGCCAGCGTCGAATAGAGGCCGTAGGTCGGCCAGGGGCAGGCGACGCGCTCGCCGGCGTCGAGGAAGCCGCGATAGAGGATGGTCAGGCAGTCGTCGGAGCCGTTCCCCGCCAGGATCTCGTCGGGCGAGACGCCGTAGCGGGCCGCCGCGACCGCGCGCAGCCCGCTGCTGGTCGGGTCGGGATAGAGGCGCAGCGACTCGTCGGCGATCGCCGCCAGCGCGGCCCGGACGCGCGGCGATGGCGGGAAGGCCCCCTCGTTGGTGTTCAGCTTGGTGAGATCGGCGATCTGCTCGCCGGGCGTGTAGCCGGCCATCGCCCGCACGGCGGGGCGCAGCAGGTCAAGGGGGGATCGCGTGGGCGAGCGCGGGCTTTGCCCGGCGGAGCCCGTCGCGGGGGGCGCGGGACCCTTTGAGGGTCCCGAATTCGGTCGGCCGGGCTTGTCTGACATTTTGAGACGGGGGTAGGCTACCCGAGATGGCGCGCATCCTCATCATCGACGACAACGAGACGATGCGCGAGGGGCTGGGGGCGACCGTGCGCCGGATGGGGCACGAGGCGGTCCTGGCGCCCTCGGGGGACGAGGGGCTCAAGCAGTTCGCCGCCGGGCGGGGGGCGATCGACTTCGTCATCACCGACCTCAAGATGGAGGGCAAGGGGGGGCTGGACGTGGTCAAGGCGGTCGCCGAGCGCGATCCCGACTGCCCGGTGATGATCGTGACGGCGTTCGGCACCGTCGAGACGGCCGTCGAGGCGATGCGGCTGGGCGCGTTCGACTTCATCCAGAAGCCGTTCGCGCCCGAGGTCGTGCGGCTGAAGGTCGCGCGCGCGCTGGAGCTGCGGGGCGAGCGGCGCGCGCGCGAGCGGGCCGAGGCGGAGAGCGCGGCGCTGCGCGACGACGCCGCGCGTGCCTACCGCTTCGACGAGATCGTGGGCGACACGCCGGCGATGCGGGCGGTGTTCCAGCTCGTCGAGAAGGTCGCGCCGACCGACGCCTCCGTCTACATCCACGGCGAGTCGGGCACCGGCAAGGAGCTGGTGGCGCGCGCCATCCACGCGCGCTCGAAGCGCGCCGACGGGCCGTTCGTCAAGGTCAACTGCGGCGCGCTGACCGAGACGCTGCTCGAATCGGAGCTGTTCGGCCACGAGAAGGGCGCGTTCACCGGCGCCATCAAGCGGAAGCTCGGGCGCTTCGAGCTGGCCGACAAGGGCACGCTGTTCCTCGACGAGATCGGCGACGTCACGCCGGCGCTGCAGCTCAAGCTCCTGCGCGTGCTGCAGGAGCGCGAGTTCGAGCGCGTCGGCGGCGAGGAGACGATCAAGGTCGACGTGCGCGTGGTGTCGGCGACCAACCGGGACATCGCCGCCGAGGTCGCCGCCGGGCGCTTCCGCGAGGATCTCTTCTACCGACTGCACGTCGTGCCGTGCGCGGTGCCGCCGCTGCGCGAGCGCAAGGAGGACATCCCGCGCCTCGTGCGCGCACTTCGTCGCCAAGCTGGGCCCGCGCACCAACGCGGCCATCGATCCCAAGAAGGGATCAGCGACGCCGCGCTGGCGCGGCTGGGGCCTATCCCTGGCCGGGCAACGTGCGCGAGCTGGAGAACGTCATCGAGCAGGCGCTCGTCTTCGCCGAGGGCGACGGCCATCGACGTCGGCGCGCTCCCCGCCTCGGTGCGCGGCGGCCTGCCCGAAGACGCGCTGGCGCTGCCCGGCGGCGAGATGTCGCTCCCGGCGCTCCTCGAGGACCTCGAGCGCCAGCTCATCCAGCGCGCCTACGACAAGAGCGGCGGCGTCAAGACCGAGACCGCGCGCCTGCTGGGCATCAAGACCAGCGCGCTCTACTACAAGCTCGAGAAGTACGGCATCGGCACGATCGAGAGCCGCGGCGATAAAGCTCCGCCGCCGGATGCCGAGGAAGAAGAGATGCTGCTCGAGGATGGCCCGCCCGGTGGCGGCGGAGGCCGGTCACGATCATAACCGGGGACCCTGGGAGGGTCCCCGGACCCCCCCGCGACGGACTGCGCCGGGCGAAGCCCGGCTCCCTCCACGCGATCGTAGGCGCCGAGGCGCGGCGCGCGGCGCGCCTGCGAGTCATCGTTCTGACCGCTGTCGCCGCGACGGCCGTGGCGATCGGCTGCGCGACGGCGGAGGGCGCGCGGCGCGGTGGCGGGCCGCGCGTGCAGGAGGGACGCGCCAGCTACTACGGACGCGGTTTCGCGGGGCACAAGACGGCGTCGGGCGAGCGGTTCGACCCGAACGCCATGACCGCCGCCTCGCCGTCGCTGCCGTTCGGCACCCGCATCCGGGTGAGCCGCGCCAACGGCCGCTCGGTCACCGTCCGCGTCAACGACCGCTGCGGCTGCCCGGGCGGCCGGATCGTCGACCTCTCCGAGGGGGCCGCCCGGAAGCTCGGCATGCTCAAGGAGGGCGTGGTGACCGTGCGTCTCGAGGTGCTCGACCGGTCATGACGAGAATCAGTCGGCACGCGCGCTAAGCCGCGCGCCACTCCTTCCACTCGCGGATCACGTCGCCCGTCAGCGCCTTCGCAGCCTCGTGCAGCCAGCGGCCGCGGCGGGCGGCGAGTTGCTTCCGCAGTACGGCGCGCGCGCGGGGGGTGCCGAGGTGGACGTTCGCGGTCTCGAATCCCATCGCGAACAGCAGCCGCTCTTCATCGTGGCTCGATGGCAGATCGGCGAGCTCGATGCGTGAACAGAGTGGGGCGAGGCGCCGCACCAGCCAGCCGCCGACCATCTTGACGGTCGGGTCGGGGACGCGGACTGCGCGGGTGATGATCTGCGTGTAGCGGTCGGTGGTGCCGGCGGTTGCGCCGGTGGCCCACAGCCAGGCCGAGGGGGCGGTCGCCTTGGCCTCGCGGGCGACGCGGCCGCCTCGCCAGTCGGCGATGCCGACGAAGCGCGGCCGCCCGAGGCTCCCCAGTCCGGCGACGCGGCGGGCGTAACGGATCGACAGGTCGCGGGCCGGCATCGCGCCGGCGATCGCCGCCGCCGCGCCGCGATCGACGCTGGGTGCGGTGCGGAGCCCGTTCATCTTTCCCCAGAACAGCGTCGGCTGGCGCAGCTCGGAGGTGGCGACGCCGCGCAGCCACCCGTGCATCTCCTCGAGCACGTAGGGCCGCCCGCCCGCCTCGACGCCGGCGCGGTACCCCTCGAGGATCGCGTCGCAGGCGCTGCGCCGCCGCACGGCGAGGTGGTCGGCGAAGATCGCCAGGTGCGCGCTGGCCCCGAGGCGCACCAGATCCTGCGTCCAGGGGAGGGTGGTCGTCTCGTCGAAGTCGTTGATCCCCCAGACGAGCCGCCCGTCGCTGTCTCGCCAGGTGCCGAAGTTTTCCAGGTGCAGGTCGCCGACCGCCGCCACCGGCGCCGCCCGCGCGACGTCGCCGAATTCCCGCGCTCGGGCACGCCAGAGCTGGCACCAGCGGTAGAACGTGGCGCGCATGAAGAAGAACGGCCCCTCGCGCATCCGCCGGTGCTTGGCGGCGAGGTCGGCCCGCACGAGCGGAATCAGCCCGCCCAGCCACTCCTCGTAGCGGCGCGTGGCGCGGTGAATGTCATCCATTCACCGGCTACTGTAGACCAGGACGGGTCAGACTTTTTTGCCGCTCTTCACGCGCAGCGTCGGGCCGGTCATCGCGATGCCCATGGCGTCGCGATCGACGGCGCCGTCGATCTCGACCCTGGCGCCGTCCTGCTCGATGCCCCGCAGCGCCCCCTCGAGCACGTAGGTCGTGCCGTCCTCGGCCACCAGCTGCCAGTGACCGCCTTCCAGATCGCTGCGGCGAACCGTCCCGTGAAACTTGGCCATGCCGAAAGTATACGTCGCCGCGGACGCCAGGGCTTGACGCAGGTTCTGGGAAAGTCAGGTTGCAATGAGGGGTTGCACGGAGGTGGACGATGGGGAAGGCGAAGCTCGGCAGTTGGTGGGCCGCGGGCGCGGCGGTCTGCTTGCTCATTTCGGCGGGTGTTGCGGCGCAGGAGCTGTCGGGGAGTGACTCCCCTTTCAACGAACGCGGCGGCCCGAACCAGGCCGTCCTCACGCACCTGCACCAGCTGAACGAGCAGGCGATCGTCGACGCCGGGATCGCCGCGCAGCGGTCGACGAACGCATCGGTGCAGGACTTCGCCAAGACGCTCATCGACGAGCGCTCGGCCGGTGACAGCAAACTCATGCGTTACGCCGAGCAGGAGGGGATGAACGTCGACGCGATCCGCGCGGGGACCGGCGGGCCGCCGTACGGCGCTCTCGGACGCGTCGACCTGCACGGCTCGCCGGCGGATCGCTTCGACCACGACTTCGCGGCCAAGATGGTGGCCGACCGGCAGGCGGCCTTCGACGCGGCCGAGACGGGCGCCACGCTGGTGCGCGGCCCCGAGATCCGCGCCTTGCTGCGCGAGCTCACCCCGACGCTGCTGCGGGAACAGGCCGACGCGATGGCGCTCGTCGCGTCGCTGCCGGCACCGACCGACCGCGTGCTGTTGCTCCCGGCCGAGCCCCCCGGCGTCAGCCGGACGCACACCGGGATCGACACCCACCCGGGCGTCGCCCCCTAATCGGCGATGGCGCCCGGCGCGGGCGCTGTCAGTGGGCCGGCGGCTTGACGACGATCAGCCGCCCGCCTGGGGAGTCCGCGACGTAGCCGGTGCCGTCCGCCCCCGCGACCACGCAGCGTGCGCCCCGCGCGGTGGGCGCCGCGCCGACCTTGGTGAGCGCGCCGCCCTTCTCCACGCGGGCGAACGTCAGGGTGGCGTCCGCGCCCGCGGCGACGAGCAGGAGACCGGGCTTGGCGGCGTAGTCGATGTTGTCGACGCCGTGCCCCGTCTGGAGTCGCCCCACCTGTTTCCCGTCGTGGGCGAGATCGAGCGCGACCGCACCGTCGGTGCAGGCGGCGAACAGCAGGCGGCGCCCGACGTCGATGGCCAGCCCGCGCGGCCCCGCCGCGCCGCACCCCGTCCCGAAGCTGGCCACCACCTTTCGCGTCTTGGCGTCAATTGCCAGCGTCCGGTCGTGGTCTTCCAGGTTCGTGTAGAAGAGACCGCGCGCCGGGTCGACCACCAGCCCCTCCGGATCGCCGTCGAGCTTGATCGATGCGGGCGCGCCTCCGTCCGGGCCCGAGACGGCGACGATGGTGATCGTCTTGTCGCGCGGCGTGGTCGCCCAGACCTCGTGCGTGGCGGCGACGTAGGCGACGCCGTCCGGCATGGACGGCAGCCGGCGGCAGGCGCGGCGGGCCAGCGTCTTGGCGTCGAAGCCGCAAAGGCTGTCGTCGCCGCGGTTGCCGATCCAGACGACGCCGTCGCCGACGGTCGCCGAGCTGGGGCCCATGTTGGGCCGTCCGGGTCGGCGCGGGGGCGCGGTCGGAAATCCGCCGATCGGCGTCACATTGCCGGTCGCGATGTCGACCACGTCGACGTTGCCGGTGTTCCCGGCCGGTACCCAGATGCGCCCGCGGGCCGTGTCAGCGACGAGATAGTCCATCCCGACCGGTGGTCCCCCGGGCAGCGCGATCGACTCGGCGGCCAGCGCCGAGAGAATGAGGGCGGCGAGCATCGCGCGTGGCGGTCGTTCGTCAGGCGCGGACGCCGAAGCGCTTGATCGCGCGCTCCTTGGCCCTGGCCGCCTCGGTCTCCCGATCGCGAGGTGGCGAATGCGTCACCAGCGAGTCGACCAATCGGCGCGCGACGCGGAAGCTGTCGTCGACGGCCCGATCGAAGGCCTTCTCGTTCTCGTGCGAAGGGTGGGCGAACCCGCTCAGCTTGCGCACGAACTGCTCACAGGCGGCGCGGACCTCCTCGTCCGTCGCGGGCGGCTCGAAGTTGAACAGCGTCTTGATGTTCCGGCACATGCGCCGAGGCTAGCACGCGGCGGCCGGGCGCCGGGGCGCTACGGCGTCGCGGCCGGGGGGCACTGGGGAAAGCCGTTGAGCCAGGCGGCGACCAGCGCCACGCCGTCGGTGTCGATTTCGTGCGAGACGATCGGCGGCATCTGCGTGCCGGACAGGACGCCGTCGACGCCGTCGCGGTGATCCATCCGGTAGTAGGCCGCGCTGTGGTCGGGATCGCAGGGGGTGAAGATCTGCGGGCTGGTCAGTCCGGCGATCGCAAAGTTGGCGCGAACGCCGACTCCCGTCGTCCAGGTGTCGGTCGTCTGGGGGCTGGTCAGCGTCGCCACGGCGAGCCGCATCCAGACGTTGGTGTTTTGCGCTTCCCCGGCGTTCGGATTGTGGCAGGGGTTCCCGCAGTTCATGTGCAGGTAGCCGAGCACCGCGGCGGTCGCCGCGTCGCCGGGGATGGTGATCGGGGCCGACGGCGGTTTGGTCAGGAGGTTGCCCGCGGTGAGCGTCGCCATCGTCACGCCCGACGCCTGCGGCGACGAGAGCGCGACGGCCTCGAACCCGAGCACGCGGTCCATCCGGCCGTTGTGACAGTCGTAGCAGGCGCTCTGCGTGGGGATCTCGTAGCTGTTGCCGTCGGCGTTCAGCTCACCGTCGGTTAGCTCGGGCGCGGAGGATCCGTCGGCTGCCCAGCGGTAGGTGGTGAAGTACCAGTTGCCGCTCGGTTTCTTCCAGAGCAGGCGCGTCTCCAGCCGCACGCCGCCGACCACGAACTCCTTCCAGACCTTCGTACCGGGGCTGAAGGCCCACTCGTCCATGTCCGAGGTGTCGATCTTCGTCCCCGGCGGCAGGTAGATCCAGCGCGTCTTGCTGGCACCGTCGCTCCAGAGGTGCAGCCCCGGATCGTACTGGCGGACGCCGGCCGCGACCGTCCGGGTCGCCCAGTCGGCGTAGAGGCCGGTGCAGCGCAGGTCGGTCGGCTCGCCGAAGGCGCCGGTCTCGCAACCGGGCGGCAGCGCGTCGGCGGCCAGGGCGTCCCTGGTGCCGGCGTCGCGCGCGTCGTCGTCGCGGGCCGCATCCGATACAGCCGCGTCCTTGGGTGCCGGCGTCTCCGCGCCTCCGTCGGTGAGGGAGGCCTTCGTGTCGCGCCCGCCATCGTCGAAGGGGGGGACTCGACCCGCCGCAGCCCGCGGCGAGCACGAGCGCGAGGGCGCACGACACGCCCTGACCGATCCTTCGCGAACGCTGAGCCACGCCCCGACGTTTATATCAGCAACGGCGAGGTCCCGGGCAGATCCGCCGGCCCCGAGCTCGTTGCGGGCGATCCGCCGCGCGGCCCACTGACGCTGGCCCGGCGTGGTAGCCTCGACAAATGGCGACCGTCGATCGTCGCGACGTCGTGAAGGCACTGGCGCTCGGCCTCCCGTCCGCCGCCCTCGCGGCCTGCCGGATCGAGGCCCCGCGCGCCGCCGCCGGTCCGGCGCGCCCGCGCGAGGTGGCGAACCTGGTCGTCGCGCAGCCGACGGTCGAGGGGGCGGGCGTCCGGTTGCGCCGCGCGCTCGGGTCGCGCGTGCTGCCGATGCTCGATCCGTTCCTCTTGCTCGACGAGATCCACTCGGACAATCCGGACGACTACCTTCCCGGCTTCCCGACCCACCCGCACCGCGGGTTCGAGACGGTGACCTACGTGCTCGACGGCGCCATGGAGCACCGGGACAGCATGGGGAACCACGGCCACCTCGGCCCGGGCAGCGCGCAGTGGATGACGGCGGGGCACGGCATCGTCCACTCCGAGATGCCACAGCAGGAAAAGGGCCGCATGTGGGGCTTTCAGCTCTGGGTCAACCTCCCGCGGCGAACAAGATGATCCGCCCACGCTACCAGGACATCGCGCCGGGCCGGGTGGTGGAGACGATGGTCGACGACGCGGCGGTGCGCCTCGTCGCTGGCGAGGTCGACGGCAAACGCGGGCCGGTCGAGGGGATCGTGACGGCGCCCGAGATGCTGGATGTGAGCCTGCCGCCGCGCGGGTCGATGTCGCGCGCGCTCCCCGCGACGCACACCGCGTTCGTCTACGTCGTCGAGGGGAACGTCGAGGTGGGCGGCGCGCGCACGGCCGTCGCCGCCGGGCAGCTGGCGGTGCTCGGGCCGGGCGATCGGCTGTCGCTGCGCTCGGCCGCCGGCGGCCGGTTGCTCTGCTTCGCCGGCCGCCCGATCGGCGAGCCGGTCGCGCGCTACGGTCCCTTCGTCATGAACACGGACCAGGAGATCCGGCAGGCGGTCGACGACTACCGCTCGGGTCGGCTGGTCGGCGGCTGAGCACGGGCGCGGCAGCGACCGCGCGCTAAGCTCGACCGCAGGAGGACCCATGCTCGGTTCGGTGCACGAATACCCGCTGCTCATCCGCGAGACGCACCTCGACACCTTCGGCCACGTCAACAACGCCACCTACCTGGTGATCCTCGAGGAGGCGCGCTGGGAGCTCATCACCCGCAACGGCTACGGCCTCGAAGAGGTGGTGCGGCGGCGCATCGGCCCGACCATCCTCGAGATCAATCTCAAGTTCCAGCGCGAGCTGCGCAACCGGCAGCGGATCACCATCAGGACCTGGATGGACTCGTACGTCGGGA
The DNA here is from genome assembly GCA_963831685.1 of uncultured Pseudomonadota bacterium. Classification (GTDB taxonomy): domain Bacteria; phylum Myxococcota_A; class Polyangia; order Fen-1088; family Fen-1088; genus JADGRB01. Next base: position 67,415 of record CAWHRJ010000017.1, on the reverse strand, counting down.
AGATCGGCCGGGTCATGCAGCAGATCGTGGACGCCGACGGCAACCTCTGCTGCGAGGCGCTGTTCACCATCGGCCTCTTCGATCTGGGGGCGCGCAAGCTGATCCCGCCGACGCCCGAGTGGCTGAAGGCGCTCGGCTTGACCGAGGCCGACCTCGCTCCGCCCGCCGGGCGCTGACTCTTCGCCGAATCGAAACAGTCTCGCCCCCCGCCCGAAACGGAGGGGCGCTACACTGGCGCGATGAGCACGATCCATTTCATTGGCGGAGAGAAGGGGGGCGTCGGCAAGTCGGTCGTGGCGCGCCTCTGCGCGCAGTACTGCATCGACAAGACGATCCCCTTCGTGGCGGTCGACGCCGACAGTTCGCACGGCGCGCTACTCCGCTTCTACGCCGACTACGCGCGGCCCGTCGATCTCGCCGATCCGGTGAGCGTCGACCAGATCCTGGGTCTGGCCACCGAGGAGGAGCGGCGGGTGGTGGTCGATCTCCCGTCGCAGAGCGCCCGGCTGCTCGGCGCCTGGCTCGACGAGGGGGGGATCTTCGAGCTGGCGGCGGAGAGCGGCGTGAAGATCGTCTTCTGGCACGTCATCGACGACGGAAAGGACGCGCTGGTCATGCTGGAACGCCTGCTGGCCCGCTATGGCGACAAGGCACGGTACTGCGTGGTGAAGAACGCCGGGCGCGGAAAGGAGTTCACGCTGTTCGAGCAGTCCGCCACGCGCGCGGAGGCGGAGCGCCTCGGTGCGGCGGTGCTGCTGCTCCCCGAGCTGAACCCGGCGGTGATGCAGAAGATCGATCGCTGGGACGTCAGCTTTTGGGCCTCCGTCCACGGCACGACGATGCCGGAGGCCTTCACCCGCATCGACCGGCAGCGGGTGAAGGTGTGGCTGGGCGGCGCGTTCGATCAGATCGCGAAGCTCGGCGACCTGTTCTGAGCTCGAGCGCGCGACGGCGCACACGTCCGAGACACGGTGTCGCTCCGTACCAGAGGACATGTCGCGTTCGAAATCGAAGCACAGCAATGTCCTCTCCCTCGTTCTCACCGCCCTCCTGCCGCTCGGGGCATCGCTGACGGGCTGCGCGTCCGGCGCCAACGTCGGCGGCCCGGCGCCCGACGGCGGTGCCGGCCCCTCGGCCAATCCAGGCGGCGGGGGCGGCGCGGGCGGCAGCTCGAGCAAGCCGATGTCGACCGGCGGCGCGGCGGGGAGCCCGACCACGCCAACCTCGGAAGGCGGCACAGCCGGAACGGATGCGTCGCTGCCACCGGGCGGCGCTGGCGGGGCGAGCGCGACGGGAAAGCCCGCGACAGCCACCGGCGGGAGCGCCCCGGAGAGCACGAACACGCCGCCGTCGGGAACGACGCCGCCGTCCGCGACGGGTGGGACCGGTGGAACGGCGACGCCCGCGACGGGCGGCAGCGCTGGAACGGCGACGCCACCGCCGCCCGCGACGGGCGGGACCGGCGCGACGGCGACGACGCCACCGCCACCGCCACCGCCCGCGACCGGCGGGACCGGTGGAACGGCGACGACGCCGCCGCCCGCGACGGGCGGGACCGGCGCGACGGCGACGACGCCACCGCCACCGCCACCGCCCGCGACCGGAGGCACCGGCGGAACGGCGACCACGCCGCCCCCGGCCGGCAGCCCGATCAAGTACGTCTTCGTCGTGGCGATGGAGAACGAATCGTCGAGCTCCGTCTACGGCAGCAGCGATGCGCCCTATCTCAACGGGCTCATCAACAAGTACGCGCACACGACGGCGTTCGCCGACCCGCTCCCCGACGCCATCCCCAGCGAGCCGCACTACGTCTGGATGGAGGCTGGCACCAACGCGTTCTCGGACACGACGTTCACCAACGACAACGATCCGTCGGCGAGCAACAGCACCAAGTCGACCGCGCACCTCGTGACCCAGATGGGGGCGGCCTCGCCGCCGGTGAGCTGGATGGGCTACATGGAGGGGTTGGACAGCTCGACCGGCGCCTGCCCGGTCAGCTCGTCCGGGCTCTACGCCGCCAAGCATGATCCGTTCGTCTTCTTCCAGGACACCGCCGGCAGCCCGCCGTCGAAGTCGAACGCCGCCTGCGCCGCGCACCATCAGGCGTACACCACCGCCGCGTTCGCCCAGGCGCTGGCTCAGGGGACGGTCGCCCAGTACAACTTCATCGCCCCCAACGTCTGCAACGACATGCACGGCGATTCGGCCTGCCCCTCGTCGAACGTGATCGCAGCGGGCGACGCCTGGCTGTCGGCAAACCTTCCCCCGATCATCAACTTCGTGAACGCGCACCAGGGGGTGCTGTTCGTCATGTGGGACGAGCCCGAAGGTGGGACGCTCGTCCCCTTCGTCGCCATCGGTCCGGGCGTCAAGATGGGCTACACAGGCCAGGCGGCGTACACCCACAGCTCGTTCACCAAGTCGATCGACGAGATCTTCGGTCTGCCGGTCCTGCCGACCGTGACCGGGGCGAACGATCTCGCCGATCTGTTCCAGCCGGCGATGTTCCCGTAGCGCGCGGGCGGTCTCAGCAGCCGTCGTCGACCAGGCCGTTGCAGTCGTCGTCGATGTGGTTGCCGCAGATCTCCTTGGCGCCCGGGTGCACGGCCGCGCTGCTGTCGTTGCACTCGTCGCACCAGTTGTAGCCGTCGCCGTCCGCGTCGGTGGCGGCGCCGGCCACACCGTGCTCGCAGTCGACGAACGTCTTCAGATAAGCCGCACGCTGGCCGACGATGTCGTGCGCCGTCTGGGTGGCCAGCTGAATGTCGGCGGCGGTCGCCCAGGCGTGTGGATCGCTGGTGGCGGCCGCGTTGATCTGCTGTGACCAGGTGGTGATCCAGCCCTGAATCTGGGCCACGTCGAACTTGCCGAGCAGGGTCTCGATGGCGTCGGCGTACTTCTTCCGCCAGGTCGCGTCGCCGAGGACGATGAGCCACTTGTCGCCCGGGAACGGCGCGGGCTGCGCGCGGCTCGACCACCAGTAGACCGGGTGGTCTTTGGCGCCCGGCAGGTCGAACGTCGCCAGCCAGTCCCAGGTCGAGTCGGTGTCCTGCGGCTGGAAGATGAAGCCGGCCGTCCCCTGGTCGTAGAGCCAGAAGTTGTGCGAGCCGTTGTAGTAGCCGTCGGAGTCGTTGATCAACGCCTCCGCCGCCCAGGCGTTGAGCGAGCCCGGGATGTCCATGATCGCGGCCAGCGACGTGAGATCCTTGGCGTTGTCGAACGCCTCGAGACGGGCCACGTTGCCGGCGGTCTTCGTCTCCAGCTGGATGCCGCCTTTCCAGAGGTCGCCACCCGGGTTGGCCGGGAAGAACGCCTTCACGGTTCCGCTCCCCACCCCCTGCTCGAGCACGTAAAGGCCGTAGTAGCTGCCGTTGACGTTGAGGCGCGCGCTGGCGGAACAGGGGGCCAGGATCCCCGCCTGCCGCAACCAGGCCTGCGAAAGACGATCGTGCATGAACGTCCAGTCGTCGCGCGGCATGTCGAACACCAGCTTGCTGACGCCGTGAAACGCGCCGTTTGGATCGCTCTGGTCGAACGAGACGTCGAACTGCATCTTCGCGCGGTCGCCGTCGAGCATGACGGTCTGTTCCCACGACGACTGTCCGTGCAGCTTGATGGCCGCGGTGGTCACCGTCTCGTTGTTCAGGTGGAAGGTGACCGGGTGGTAGACCGCGAAGCTGACACCGGTCGCCAGCGCCGTCAGGTTGTGAAACTCCGCGTTCAATTTGGCGAGCTCGTCGGCGGTGATGTCGATGTCGTAGGTCTGCAGGTTCCCTTGATCGAACAGATCGGGACAGGCCAGCGGGTTCGCGGGCGCGCCGCCGCTCCCGGGCGTTCCGCCTGCGCCGCCGTTTCCGGGGGCGGCGGTTCCCGCAGCGCCGCCGGTAGCCGGCGTGGCGCCTGCGCCGCCCACGCCGGGCGCCGCGCCGGCGCCCCCGGGCGTGCCGCCGCCGGCACCCGCGGCCCCGGTCGCCGGCGAGACGCCACCATCGCCGTGCGTTCCGCCGCTGGCCATTCCGCCGTGCGAGGACCCCTCTCCGCCGCCGCCGGTGAGAACGCCGTGCGGCTGGGAGTTGTCGCCGCAGCTCAGGCAGGCCACCGCCAGGGGAAGACAAGCGCCCCACAAGAAACGATCGAGTTTCATTTTGTCCCTCGACCGTTCGACTACAGCAAAGGCGATGCCCAATCTGCGGCGGCGATTTCAGCGCTCGACATCCAGGACTCGTTACGTCGCATCCGATTTCGGTCACGTCGAGCGGCGAAGGACGAGCTTGGGAACGACGGCGGGGCCGTTTCGCTGCTCGACGCCGCGCCCGGGTGAGCGGGGAGCGCGCCGCATCGAGCGACGCTCACCCGCGTTCGATCACGTCCCGGACGCGTACGACGAGCACGTCCCGGATCGCGCGATTGACGATCTTGGCCGCCACGGACTCGAACACCAGGTCGAGGCCGTGGTGCTTGTGGTTCCCGACGACGATCAGATCGACGTCCAGGTCGCGGGCGGCTTCCAGGATCCGCCGCCAAGGGCTGCCGTCGATCACCACCAGGGGGGGGCCGAACTCGACGTCCGGAACGCCGGCCATGAGACCGCGGAGCTCGGTCTCGGCCTGCCTCACCAGCATGGGTTCCAGGCCGTCGGGCCGACTGTGCGCGCCAGGCGGGATCTCGGGCGGGACCTGAAGAACCCGGATCAAATGAACCTTCGCCTGCATCGCCGAGGCGACGCGTACCGCGGCGCGGAACACCTCGCTCTTGCGCTCGGATTCGTCGAGCGCCGCGAGGATCGAACGGCTCGGGACGACGGCGGTCACCGGCGTCACCGCCGCCGCCCGCGGCAGAGCGCGACCGAGTTCATCAGGTGGTGGCCTCCGTCATGAGTGCCGCGTCTCCCGGCACGGGCGCCGGTGCCCTCTTGGCGATGAGGAGGAACATCACCGGCACCAGGAACAGCGAGAGGATGGTCGACGAGGTCAGTCCGCCGACGACGGCCAGGGCGAGAGGCTGATTTGCCTCGGAGCCTCGGTCGAGCCCCATCGCGGTCGGGATCAGCCCGATGACGGTCGCCAGGCTGGTCATGGCGATCGGGACGAAGCGTGAACGTGCGGCGGCCACGATTGCGTCCCGCTTATCAGCGTCCCTTCGTTGAGCCGGCGGTTGGCGTCGTCGACCAGCAGGATGCCGTTCGAGACCGCGATGCCGATGACCATCAGGATCCCCATGAGCGCCGTGATCGAGAACCCCTGCCCGGCCGACATCAGGGCCAGCACGATCCCGACCAGCGACACCGGGATGGTGAACAGCATCACGAAGGGGAGGCGCAGCGACTTGAACTGCGACGCCATGATCATGAACACGACCATCACGGCCAGTCCCAGCGCCAGGCCCAAGCCCCGAGAAGGTGGTTCGCATCAGCTCCACCTGTCCGACGCAGCTGAACTTGATGTGGCGCGTCCGCGGGTCGGCGCGCAGCGCGGTCTCGACGTCGCGGGCCACGCTGCCGATGTCGCGCCCCTCCGTTTGCATGTAGACGTGCGCCGCGCGCTCGAGCTGGTTGCGCTCGATGCCGATCGGTCCGACCGAGCGCCGGAGCACGCCGTAGGCGCCGAGGCGCACGGGCCGCCCGGCCGGTCCAAACCGCACCGGGAGCTCGGAGAGGGCGTTCATGTCGGGCACAGCGGCGCCGTCGTAGTACGAGACGACGTAGTAGGACTGCCCATTGTTCGGATCGATCCAGACGCTGGGCGTGTTGATGTTCCCCAGTGTCGCCTCCAGCGTCGTCTGTGCGGCGTCTCGTGCGGTGACGCCCACCAGGCCCCCCTTGGTCCGGTCGGTGTTGACCCGGATCTCGGGATAGTCCATCTCCAGCGACGGGTAGATGTCGCGCACCCCGGGCACCGTCGCCGCGACCTCGGCCACGGCTTTGGACTCCGCGTCGAGCTCCTCCAGATTGTCGCCCCGGACCTCGACCACCACGGGCGCGATGTAGCCGTTGGCGAACACGCTGGCAACCAGGCCGCCCGGCCACTGCAGGAAGTCGACCCCCGGGTAATCGTGGATCAGGATCTTGCGGATCCGATCGGCGATCTCGCGCTGGCTCGCCTGACGTCTCTCCGGGTCGACGAGAGCCAGGCGGATGAAGCCCATGTGCGGGCCCTGGTTGGGACTGGTCATGGCGCTGCGGGCGTTGTTGGGCGAGCCAACGTTGGTCAGCTCCAGCTCGACCAGATCGCTGCCGAGCTGCCGCTTCAAATCCGCTCCCATCTCGTTGATGAGCGTGGACGCCGTCTCCAGGGACACGCCCGGCGCCAGTCGGACGTAGATGCGCTCCATCGATTCATCGATCTCCGGGAAGAACGTGCTCGGCAGCCGGGTGGCGGCCCACCCGCTGGCGGCGATCAGCACCGCGGAGGCCACCAGGATCGTCCGACGGTAGGGGAGCACGTAGCGGAGGAGGTCCGCATATCGGTCGGCGACCCCGTCGATGAACGCCTCGACCGCGGTACCGAGCCGCCCGTGTTTGCCGTGCCCCAGGAAGTACCGGCAGGCGACCGGCGTGACACAGATGCTGACGAAGTAGGAGGCGATCATCGCCACCGCCACGGTCAGCGCGAGCGGCACGAACAGCTTCTTGGCCAGCCCGGCGAGCAGGAGGACCGGCAAGAGGACGGCCATCGTCGTCAGCGTCGAGGCCAGCCACCGGCAACGCCACCGCGTTGGTCCCCTCGAGCGCCGCCTGGTACGTGGTGAGCCCCATCCGCTGGTGGCGGTGGATAGACTCGAGCACCACGACCGCGTCGTCGACCAGGCGCCCCATCGCCAGCGTGAGGCCGCCCAGCGTGAACGCGTTCAGCGTCTGGTCGGTCGCGTAGAGGACGATCAACGTGATGGCGAACGAGAGCGGGATGGCGACCGAAACGATCAGCGTCCCCCGCGTGCTCTGCAGGAAGAGCAGGATGACGATCGCGATCAGGATCAGCGCCTGGACCACCTCTTTCTTGAGGCCATGGTAGGTGGTTCGCACGAACGTCGACTGGTCGAACACCGGCACCACCCGCAGGCCCGGCGGCAGATCCTTGAGCTGGCTCACCTTTTGTTTGACCGCGTCGACGATCTCCAGCGTGTTGCCGCCGGGGACGCGCAAGACGTTCAGGTAGACCGCGTTCTGCCCCTCCACCGACACCGCCTGGGTCTCGGGCGCGCCGCCGTCCTCCACCCGCGCCACGTCGCGGATCAGCACGGGGGCAGCGTCATGCTGCTTCACCACGGCGTCCCCGATGTCCCGGACTGCCTGCGGGACGGCGTTGGTGTAGACGTTGGCGTCGAACTTGTGGCCCACGAACTCGCCGGACGGCAAGAGGGCGTTCGAGTCGTGGACCGCCCGCGCCACGTCGTCGGAGGTGATCCCGCGCGCCTGAGCCTTCACGGGATCGACGACCACGTTGATCTGTCGCTGGCGCCCCCCGTTGATCGACGCGCTGGCCACGCCCGGGATCCCTTCCAGGACGGGCTCGATGTTGTTCTGCGCGTAGTCGTAGAGCTGCGGGCCGCTCAAGCCCGCGCCTGTCACGGCCACCTGCACGACCGGCGCGTTGGATGGATCGTACTGGAGAACGAAGGGCGGCAGAACGCCCAAAGACTTGGGGACCGCGGCCATTGCGAACGCCGTTTGCTGCTGGACCAGCGTCTGCGCGGCGTTGAGGTCGGTCCCCCACTTGAGCCAGACGTAGACGACGCTGAGGTTGTTGCGCGACACGCTCTCCACGTGATCGACGCCGGGCGTGGCGCTCACGTACTTTTCGATGCGCCAGGTGAGCGTCTTCTCGACGTCCTTGGGGCCGAGCCCGGGCGCCATCGTCCCCACCACCAGGACGGGCGGCGTCAGCTCCGGGAAGGTGTCGACGCTCATCCGGGGCGTTACGACGACCGCGAACACCACGACCGCGATCGCCGCCATCAGGATGGCGATGGGGTTGCGCAGGGCCAGACCGGTCATTGCGGGTCCCGGGCGGCGGTCGTCTCCGTCAGACGGGTCCCGGCTTGGGGGCCGGACGCCCCCTTGACCGGAGGCCCGCCCGCCTCCGCCGACGTCTCCCTGACGGAAACGAGATCTCCGTTCTCGAGCAGGCCGCGCCCCTCGGCGACCACGGCGGTGCCGGGGGCCAAAGCTCTGTCCAGGAAGAGCGACCCGCCGGACTCCCCCTTCACGGCGATCGTCTGCTTGTGGGCCACGTCGTGGTCCACGACGAACAAGGTGGCCTTGCTGCCCCGGATGGTGGCGGCGTAGAGCGGGATCGCGGTGGCCGGGCTCGGCGTGCCGACCTCGATGCGCACCTCTCCCGTCGTCCCGACCGGGATGGTGCGCGTCGGATCGGGGATGTCGATCTCGAAGTGCACCGTCCGGGTGGCCGGATCGGCGGCGGGCGCGCGGCGGGTGATGCTGGCCACCAGATCCCGGTTGGTCGCGTAGACGTGGACGGTCACCCGCGTGCCGGGCGGCACGAGATCGAAGTCGATCTCCGGCGCGTCGGCCGTCATCCGGATGGCGCTCCGATCGACGACGGTCACGATCGCGGAGCCGGGCCGTACGAACGCGCCCGGGTCGATGAATCGCTGCGCGACCTCACCGCTGAACGGCGCCCGGAGAACGCAGTCGTTCACCTGCAGGGAGCTACGCGCCAGCGTGGCGCGCTCCGCCTCGAGCTGCGCCTCTTCGGACAAGCTCTGCGAGCTCTTCTGCTCGGCCTCGTTGGGCGAGACGAACCCTCCTTCGAGCAGCCCCTGTGTGCGGGACGACTCGTCGGCGATCGCCTTTTGGTGCGCGTCGATGGCGCGCGCGCGCGCCGCGACCGCCTTGGTCGAGGCGTTGGCGTCCCGGCAGTCGAGCGTGGCGAGGACCTCGCCACGCTTGACCGTCGCCCCCGGCCGCACCAGCACCGTGTCGACGTAGGCCGAAACGAGCTGAGGTCCGACGCTCGCTTGCACCCAGGGCTCGAGGGTCCCCACGTAGGTCCGGGAAGGGCGGTACATGGCGCTGGCGGCGCGGACCACGGTGACCGGCTTCGGTCGAGAGGAGAGCGCGACCTTGTTGTCCCGACTGTTCGCCCGCCACATCATCCCGCCACCCAGCAGCAGGATGGCGGCCACGCCCGCGCCGATCGCGACCGGGATACGGGTTCGCGGGGCGGTGGCCCCCGCTGGTTCTTCCAGTTCGTTCGTCATCTGATGCTCCCTCGTCGTCGCGCTTCGTTTCACAGCCCTTCGGCGATGGCCCGGGCGAACGCGGCCCGCGCCTTGGCGAGCTCGAACGTGCCGAGCGCCAGCCGAATCTCGGCGTCGATGCGGAGCGCCTCGGCGTCGGCCAGCTCGACGCTCGTTCCCAGCCCCGCCTTGAAACGCGCGTCAGCCTGCGCGTAGTTGGCGCGGGCGGCCTCGAGCTCGTGCTGGAGTGACGGCAGCGCGTCGCGCGAAACGGCCACCTCGACGTAGGCACGTTCGACCGCGGCGACGACCTGCTGACGGGTGAAGTCGATCTCCGACCGTTGAACGTCCTCCGCCGCGTGCGAGGCGCGCTGCCGGGCGCTGATCGTCGGGTCCAGGAGCGGCCAGCTCAAGACCAGCGCCGCGTCCCAGTTGGGGACGTTCGGGACGAACCCGTTCCCCGGGGTCTCGACCCCGTTGTTCACCGTCGCTCCGCCGGCGCGGCCCGAAAGCGTCGCCGACAGCTCGAGGTCGGGGCGGAGCAGCGCCCCTATCGCGCGCGTCTGCAGCTCTTGGGAGCGGAGGCGCGCGATCGCTTCTTGAAGAAGCGGATTCCTCTTGCTCGCGAGCTCGACCGCCTCGGGAAGCGCCGGCATGCTCGCTGCCGTTGGAGCTTCGTCCGCCGTGTCCAGCGTCAGGTCGGGCCAGCCGACGGCGGCCGCCAGCAGGGCCTCGGCCGTGGCCACGCCGCCGCGCGCGCGGATGCGGCCCGTGTCGAAGCGGCTCAGGTCCGCCTCGGCGCGCGTGAGCTCGATGGGCGAGCGCAGCCCCGATTTGACGCCGGCCCGCGCGAAGTCGCGATGGACCAGCGATCGCTCGAAGGCGTCCTCCGACGCTTGAAAGATCGCCTTCGCCGCGTGGACGGCATAGAAGGCCTCCTCGACGTCGAGCTCGATGTCGAGACTCACCGTCTCCGCCGCGTGTCCGGCCACGGTGACGCGCGCATCCGCGGCTGCGGCCTCGGCGGCAATCCGGCCGAAGTCGAAGATCTCCTGGCTGCCGCCCACGGCCGCCAGCGTCGAAGCCGACGGCGTCCAGGAGGCGGTGTCGGTGGTCGCGGCGGCTGTTCCGCCAATTCGAGGCAGGCCGACGAAGGGCGTGTTCAGATACGACGCCGTCGTGTTGTTCGCGGTGCCCCCGATGAGCTGGGCGGTGACGCCGACCAAGGGATAGTACTGAGCGCGCGGCACCTCGGCGTTCGCCCTCTCCGCCTGGACGCGAGCGAGAGCGGCGCGCACAGCGGGCTGGTGCGCGCGCGCGTACGCCAGCGCATCGGCCAGCGTGATCTTCTTCGCCGTCGGGAGGCCGAGAACGGTCGAGGGCGGAGCCAAAGGTTCAGCGGTTGCCGGCGGCGCCTGTCCTGCCGGAGCGGCGAGGAGGGGAGCCGGCGAGACAGCGCAGAGCACGATCAACATCCAACGCTTGAGGGACGGGGGTTCTCTCGACATTCCGGGGTCGTCATCGACGGGAGCAATGGTCATGCCTAGAAGATGCGCGCGGGTTCGCGTGGCCCGTCACCGTTGAGCGGACGGGCGTTGGGAAAATTTCCCCGCCAGGGTGGAAAAGATCCCGATCGATCGGAGTCAACCGATTCCTTCGCTGCCAGCTCAGCCACCGCGCGAGTGGTTTCGTTCACGGCGACGCCTGGTCGAGGCCCGAGGGCCCGGGGATGCGTATAGCGCCGTCCTGACGCCCGACGATTTGCGTCGGGCGCACGAATGGGCGCGAGGCGGCGGAGATGCCGCCCCATTTACTGACGCGCGCTCGCCGGTCCAAATATAGACAATCATATCAGTATGTTATGGCGTTGACAGTGAAGTTACATACAGTTTTCACGAACGTGATTGTGTGTAGACTGGTGTCGGTGTACGGTAGTCAAACAATCACACATGACTACATCACACACATCAGGGAAGGGCGTCGTGGCGGCAGTTCTGGGACTGGCGTTGGCGGCGGGGGGTTGCGCGACCGGACAGCACACGACGGCGCGCGTTCATTCAACTGATCTTCGCGGCGTCGCGCACGTCTCGACGCCGGCGCCGGCGTTTCTCGTCATGGGGCCAGTGAGGCTGCTGCACGTGAACGTCGACAAGAAGGCGGGCGCGCGCTTCATCCGCGTTCCGAACCGCCAAGGGGCGGCGGCGATGCCCGACTGCGGGAGCGGTACGCCGCTCGCGTGGGACGGCGAATCGGATCTGGTCGTCGGGTCGGGCGAGTCGGTCTGCGTGGCGGTCCTTCACGACGCGCGCGTCTCCTGGCACGCGCGCCAGCTGCCGGCGCCGGCCGGCTTCCAGCACGCCAGTCTTCGGTAAAGTTCGGGACCCTCAAAGGGTCCCGCGCCCCCCGCGATGAGCTCCGGCCGGCAAAGCCGGCCTACGCTCGACGCGATAGCCAGCGGCGATCGCCCGGGCGGTCGGCTCTTCCAACCTGCTTCGGGCGGGCTTACCGTCGTGGCATGCCCGCCTCGCCGCTCGCCGGAAAGCCCGCGCCGCCTGACCTCCTGATCGACGTCGACCGTCTGGTCGCCGCGTACTACGACCTTCGTCCCGATCCGGCGAACCCGCGGCAGGAGGTCGCGTTCGGGACCAGCGGCCACCGCGGCGCGCCCGAGGACGCCGCCTTCAACGAGGCACACATCCTGGCCATCACGCAGGCGATCTGCGAGCACCGCGCGCGCGTGGGGATCACGGGACCGCTCTTTCTCGCCGCCGACACGCACGCGGCGTCGGCGCCCGCGCTGAAGACGGCGCTGGAGGTGCTGGCGGCGGCGGGCGTGGAGACGCTGGTCTCGGCCGAAGGGGACTACACGCCGACGCCGGCGCTGTCGCGCGCGATCCTCAAGCACAACGACGGCCGCACGACGGGCCTCGCCGACGGCATCATCATCACCCCGTCGCACAACCCGCCGCGCGACGGGGGCTTCAAGTACAACCCGCCGAACGGCGGGCCGGCCGACAGCGACATCACCGACGGGATCCAGGCGCGGGCGAACGCGCTTCTGCGCGCGCGCGCCGAGGTCAAGCGCATGCCGTACGCCGAGGCGCGCCGGGCGGCGACCACGCGCACCTTCGACTTCCTGTCGCCGTACGTCGAGGACCTGCCGGGCGTCGTCGACGTCGAGGCGATCGCGCGCGCCGGCGTCAAGATCGGCGCCGACCCGATGGGGGGCGCGTCCGTGCAGTACTGGCCGCGCATCGGCGAACGATTCAAGCTCGACCTGACGGTGGTCAACAAGACCGTCGACGCGCGCTTCGCGTTCATGCCGCTCGATCACGACGGCAAGATCCGGATGGACTGCTCGAGCCCCTACGCGATGGCGAACCTGCTGCACCTCAAGGACAGGTTCGCGGTCGCCTTCGGCAACGACACCGACGCCGATCGCCACGGCATCGTGACGCCGACCGGGCTCATGAACCCGAACCACTACCTGGCGGTGGCGATCGGCTACCTGTTCGCGCATCGCCCCGGCTGGCCGGCGACGGCCGCCGTCGGCAAGACGCTGGTGTCGAGCACGCTCATCGACCGCGTCGCCGCCGGGCTCGGACGAACGCTGCGCGAGGTGCCGGTGGGGTTCAAGTGGTTCGTGAGCGGCCTGCTCGACGGCAGCCTCGGCTTCGGCGGCGAGGAGAGCGCCGGCGCCAGCTTCCTGCGCCGCGACGGCCGCGTCCACACGACCGACAAGGACGGGCTCATCCTCGACCTGCTCGCCGCCGAGATCACCGCCGTCACCGGGCGCGATCCCGGGAAGCACTACGAGGACCTGCGCGCCAAGTACGGGACGCCGTACTACACGCGCGTCGACGCGCCGGCCACGGCGGCCGAGAAGGAGGCGCTCAAGCGCCTCGACCCCGCGGCGGTGAAGGCGTCGACGTTGGCCGGCGATCCGATCGTCGCCAAGCTGACCCGCGCGCCCGGCAACGGCGCCGCGATCGGCGGCCTCAAGGTCGCCAGCGACATGGGCTGGTTCGCCGCCCGCCCCTCGGGGACGGAGAACATCTACAAGATCTACGCCGAGAGCCTGAAGAGCGCCGACCACCTGGCCGCGATCCTCGACGAGGCGCGCGCCATCGTCAGCGCCTCCCTGGCGAACACGCGCGCGTAGCGCTCCCCTACGCCCGCGGGCGTTCGTCCAGAACCTCGCGGATGTGGGCGAGGCCGAAGTCGTAGAAGTCGAAAACCAGGCTGTCGCGGCCACCGAGGTTGCCCTCCTGCTGGTCTCTGGCGACGGCGCTGGCGTACAGATCATCGATGGCGCGGGAGAGTGAGAGCTGGCTCCAGTCTCGAGGCTGGTGGAACAACGCGGCCTCTGGGAAGGCGCGCTCGTACCCAGCCCCTTTCGCGCAGTTGCGGGCCTCGTCGGCGAGCTCGTCGGGCGTCATCAACCGCAGCCTTCTTCGGTAGCGTCGGGCCATGATGCGCGGGCGAGCGGCGGCGTAGGCGATCAGGAACGCGCCGCAGCCCGCGAGGTAGATGATCAGCCCTGTCAACACCTCTCGATCTTAAGGGATCGGTGACGGGTGATGCCGCGGGGCCGGCCGCGCTTCCCGGAACTAGGCCGCGCTCAGCGATCTCTTCGCCCGGAACCGGCGTCGTTTCCGGCTGTCTATCTCCGGGTGACCTCGGCCGTGACGCGCAGGGCGTGGATCATCTGGGGTCTGGCCGGGATCTCGGCGCTGGCCTCCCGCCGCGGCGCGGCCGGTGCGCCCGCGAGGCGGCTGTTTTACGTCCAGCCGCTCGGCGCCGAGCTGCCCGCCGCGGACGTCGCGCTGGTCCGCGAGGCGCTGGTCGGGCTCATCGGGATCGAGACGCGCCTCCTGCCGCGCGCGGAGCTCCCGGCGGCGGCGTACTACCGGCCGCGCCGCCGCTACCGCGCGGACAAGCTGCTCGATCTTCTCGACGCGCGGCTGCCGCCCGACGGCGCGCGCATCCTCGGGCTGACCGGCGTCGACATCTCGACGACCAAGGGGGCGGTGTTCGACTGGGGGCTGCTCGGGCTCGGGCGGATCGACGGCCCGTCGAGCGTCATCTCGGAGTTTCGCTGCCGGATGCGCGCGCGTGGCCCGGACCAAGCGCGCGAGCGGCTGGCCAAGGTCGCAGTCCACGAGGCCGGGCACACGCTGGGCCTCGAGCATTGCCCGAACCGCGGGTGCCTGATGGAGGATGCGGAGGGGCACGTGGCCACCTGCGACCGTGAGTACGACTTCTGCGCCCGCTGCCGCGGCCTCTTGGCGGCGGCGGGACGCCCGCTCCCGCCGTCGCCGAAGATCCCCTGGCCGCGCCCCTCGGGTTGAACGCCGCTACGGCGCGAGCGAATACGCCACGTGCATCGTGTCCTCGAGCCCAATCAGGATCGGCGCCGGGGCGCCCGTGCCGAGCAGCGACCCCGCCATCACGCCGAAGGTCGTCGACCCCTGAATCTGCACGGCGCCGCTGAACGTCGCCCCGTGGTCGCAGCTCTTGTCGACGAAGAGGTAGTACTGACCGGTGCCGTACGACATCATGTACGAGATCCAGATGACGCCGCCCGTGTCGACGTAGACCGACGGGCTGTAGGGCAGGTCGGTGGTCCGGACCAGGATCGGCGCGCCGAACGTCGCGCCGCCGTCGGCGCTGACCGCCAGGTAGAGCTGCTGACTGTTCGCGGCGGTGATCGCGTGGGTCCAGACCACGGCGGCCATTCCGCCCGGCCCGAACGCGCCCGAGGGCTGGTTGTCGACGCCCAGGTTCGGATCGATCTCCAGCGGCTGGGTGAACGTCGTCCCCGCGTCGTTGCTGCACTGGATGTAGACGTTCTCGATGACCGGGTTCGCCTGCGGCTCGGCCGCGTAGACGAGACAGAGGCGACCCAGGCCGTCGGTGAACATGCGCGGCGACTCGATCACCTGACCCGAGGCGCCGTCGCTGCCGTTGGCGTACGGCGAGAGGTCGGTCAGGCAGTCCGTGGTGCCCTCGAGGACGTAGAGCGCCGTGCTGATGCCGTCCGCCCAATAATATCCGGTGGCGGAGTCGAAGCTCCCCGTCGCGAACGCGGCGCCGCGGTTGGTGTCCGTCCAGACGTAGTCGTCCGGATAGGTGCCGCACTGGTCCCCGCTGGGCGCGTGGACGACGACGGTGTCGGGCGCGGGTGAGGCGACGTCCTCGCAGGCGGCCAGCCCGGAATACGCCGTCGAGAGGACCGTCTGGCTGAAAGTCTTCCCCGCGTCGGTGCTGACGGCCAGGACGAACGCGGGATCGTTGGTCGTATCGCCCACGAGCCGGCTGTACGAGTTGTTTCCGTCGACCATCCCGATCGCGTAGACGATGTCCGGGTTGCCGGCGTCGATCGAGATGGCCGGGCAGTCGATCGTTCCGCCGTTCGTGTCGAGGATCGCCGCGTCGATCGCGGCGACCGCCGCGCCCCAGGTGGCGCCGCCGTCGTCGCTGCGGGCGACCATCATCTTGACCTCCATCCCGCCGTACGGGTTGACGGCCCAGCTCGCGTAGACGCGGCTGCCGCTCGCCGCGGCTGCGTGCTGGTAGATGCCAATCCCCGGGTTACCCAGGACGTCGTCGCCGGTCGAGCCAGTGATCGGCGAGGCGACACTGGGGAAGGCCGTGGCGAGCGTGAACGGCGGCGTGGTGTCGAACTGGGTCGGGTTGGCCGAGCGCGACGCGGTCACCGTCACGCTGTTGTTGGGCGCCGCCGGCGTGCTCGTCGGCGCGTGGTAGTTGCCCGGGATGTCGATGGTCCCGGCACCCGTCGCGGGCGTCAAGTACCAGTCCACCGCCAGGTCCGTGGTGTTCGTGACCGTCGCCGTGAACTGCGTCGTCGAGCAGGTCAGGACGTTGGCGGGCGTCGGCGTGACGGTCACCGTGACCGGTGCGCCACCGGACGAGCAGGCGGTCGCAATCGCGATGACGGCCGCCCCGACGAACGGCAAGAGGTGACGAGCGCGCACAGAGCTGCTGATCATGTATTCGGATCTCCTTTGCGAAAAAAAGGTGCGTCATCGTAGCGGTTCCGCGGTCGCGCTGACAAGATGGTTGCCGCGTGATCTCCGTCGCTGCGGGGTCGTTTTTCACGCACCATGTTTCCGTTCCGACAAGAAACCTCCGCGCAAGAGATCTCCGCGTCAGGAGCTTGGCGTCGAGGGGACGCGGCCGGGGCCGCGCCTAGGGGCTGGCTGAGGGGCTGGCTAGTCGGTCGACGAGATGGGCGGAGACGCAAAGAGGCGGCCCAGCTTGGTCGCCTCGACGGGGGAGCTGTGGCGCTCGAGCGTGCGCTTCCGTCCGTGCTCGCCCATCTCGGCGAGCCGCACGGTGTCGGCCGCGACCGCCCTCTGCATCGCGTCCGCCAGCGCCTCGAGGTCTCCGGCCGGAAACAGCCACCCGCTCACGCCCTCTTCGACGAGCTCGGGAACGCCCGCAATCATCGTCGAGATCACCGGGCGGCCGAGAGCGAACGCCTCCATGATCACGACCGGCAGGCCCTCCGCGAAGCTGGCGACCACCAGCGCCCGCGCGCCCTGCAGCAGCGAACGCACCTCGGCGTTGTCGACCCAGCCGGTGATGCGGACGACGCCCCGCAGATCCAGCCGGTCGATCTCGGCTTCGAGCGGCTTGCGGAGGGGGCCGTCCCCCGCCAGCACGACCTCCAGCTCGACGCCGCGCCGGTGCAGCAGATCCGCCGCCCGCAGCACCAGCATCTGCCCCTTCTCCTCGCTCAAGCGACCGATGCAGACCAGCTTCGGCGTGGCGGTCACCGGCGGCCGCGGCCCCTCGAAGTAGGAGGAATCGAGCGCGCAACGAACGATCTCGATCTTGTTCCAGTCCGAAAGCCGCGCCCACCGATAGAGCTGGGATCGACAGAACGAGGAGATGGCGGCCACGAACTTGGCGTCCGCGATCTTTTCCCGCAGAGCCACCCGGGTCACGCGATCGAACTCGTCGGGACCGTGCACCGTGAAGCTGTAGGTCGGGCCGCCCAGCCGGCGACAGAGCATGGCCACCGCGGCGGCGTTGGTGCCGAAATGCGCGTGCACGTGGGCGACGTCGGCCCGGGACAACCACGCGCGCAGCAAGCACGCTTCGGTGAAGTACGCGAGGTGCTTCAGCGGGCCCCCGTCCGATCGGGCGCCCAATCTCAGCGCGGTCGCCAGGGTGCTGAAGAAACGGCGGGGCGACCGCGCCAGCGCCCGCACGCAGGCAGCGGCGATCTCCAGCGGCCCCGCCCGCAGAAGGTAGCGCGTCTTCGACGCCTCCGAGGCGTCTGCCGTATCGAGCGACCCCGTCTCGTGCCCCCGCATGGCGATCCGGACGACCTCGATCCCGCACTGCTCGACGGCCAGGATCTCCCGACGGATGAAGGTGTGACTGATCTTGGGATACTGATTGATGAGGTACGCGACCCGCGTCATCCGGCGCTATCCCCCTCCGGGAACCTTCGGGCGAACCTCCAGCTTCACGATACCGTCTTCCTGGAACGGCTCGGCCTCTGGGTGAACCGTGCGCGAGAGATCGGCGCTGAGGTCGAGTTGGGTGAGGTCGAACCCCAACGCCTGGTGGTAGGAGGCCACCTCGTCGCGCTCGGAGGGGAGACGAAAACGTTTCTCCGCCTGCGGCCGATCGCCGAAATCGTCGGCGACGCCCTTCAGCTTGAAGTCGTAGGCGACGACGCTCCCCGGCGCCAAATTGTGGGCCAAGACCTCCAGGAAGGTTCGTAAGGCGTTCTGCCCGACGTACGGGCTCACGCCCTCCATCATCACCAGGATGCGGCCGTCGCGGTTGCGGCCCAGAAAGTCGACGAACCCCGGCCACTGGCCGTCCTCCAGGTCGAGCGCGCGATACTGAATCGCGTCGTTCGGCCACCGCCGCTTCGCCAGCCTCTCGCGGGTGCGGATGGCCTCCTCCTGGTCGCACTCCAGGACCTTCAGCCCCTGCGCCCTGATACGATCGCCGAATCGGTGCGCGCGCGTATCGCTGCCGCACCCGATGTTGACGATGTACTTGAAGGAATTTCCGATCGCCGCCACGAAGATTTCGTCGTAGTAGCGCGTCCGCGCGTTGACGTAGTCGTAGAACTTCTGAGCCCGAATCTTGGGCAAGAGCAGCATGCCGCGCAGGGAGCAAAGAACCCTGGTCCAGAAGGGAAGGAACGCGCCGACCGCCGAGTCAGGGTTCTGCCGTTCCCCCTTCTCGAACTTGGCTTGGATGTACCGGAGCTCCCCCACGGTCATCATGTAGCTGAGGTTGGGGAGCTTCATCGGTTTTCCGTCGCTGACAGGACTGAGATCGCCAACTGGTGATGCGTCAAGAAGCGTGCGCTGGGGTCGCGAAATCGTAAGTGCCCAGCATGGCGGCGCACTATAGCGGATATCGCGGCGCCGGTGGCGGCGTCCCGACCCAGAATCGCGGGTCAGCGGGGCAGCGGCGGGCAGAGTCCGACCCGGCGGCCGAGGTCGGAGGTGAAGACGCCGTCAGGGTCGTACTTGGCCTTGACCGCCAGCCAGCGATCGAGCGCCGGGTACATCGCGCGAAAAGTTGCCGCTTCGACGTACGCGTCCTTACCGAGGTAAAGCCGGCCACCTGCGTCGAGCACCATCCTGTCGAGCCGCCGCAAGAGGGCCACCGTGTTGCCGCGGATCGGAAAGTCGATCGCCAGCGTGTAGCCCTCGCGCGGGAATGACAGCACGCCGCCGCTCTCCTTACCGAACCGCTTGAGGACGTTGAGAAACGGCAGCTCGCCGGCGGTGAGGATCGCCGTCAGGATCTCGCGCATGCGCGGCAGGCTGTCGGCAAAGGGGATGACGAACTGGTACTGGGTGAACCCGCGCCGGCCGTAGCCGCGGTTCCAGTGCGCCAGCATGTCGAGCGGGTAGAAGAACTTCTCGTAGTGGCCGAAGGGCGCCGCGCGCGCCTGCGTTCGCTGGATGAAGGCGTTCACCGCGCGGATGCTCAGGCGGTTGAGCGTCAGCTCGGGCAGCTCGAAGGGGACGGTCAGCTTGGGGGGCCCCGAGACGCGCAGAGGCGCCGCCGCCAGCGCGGGCGGCAGCTCGTCTTTGCGGGCGTGGTCGCCGACGGTGAGGACGCCGCGCCCGAGCCGCGCGCCGGTCGCCAGCACGTCGATCGTCGCCACCGAGTAGGGGAAGGTCCGGTCCTGCTCGTCGAGAGCGGCCATCATCTCGGCGAGGTCACGCACCCTGATCGACCGCTGCCGGAAGTAGGTCGTCTCGATCTTGCGCAGCCGGATCGTCGCCGTGAGCACGACGCCCAGGAGCCCCATTCCGCCGAACGTCGCCCAGAAGAGATCGCTGTTCTGCTCGCGCGTGGCCGGGACCACCTCGCCGCTCGCCAGCAGCACGGTCATCGCGTCGACCGCGGCGCTGAAGCACCCCTGCACGTGGTGCGCCTTGCCGTGCACGTCGTTGGCGATGCAGCCGCCCACGGTCACGTACTTGGTCCCGGGCGTGATCATCGGGAACCAGCCGCGCGGCGCGAAGTCGGCGATGATCTGGGCCAGGCTGACGCCGGCCTCGCAGGTCAGCGCGCCGGTCGCCTCGTCGAAGCCGAGGTAACGATCGAGCCGGCGCAGGCCGAGCACCTGGCCGCCGCCGTTGAGCGCGGCGTCGCCATAGCTGCGCCCGAGGCCGCGCGGCACGGTGCCGGCGCGGTCGAGCCAGGCGCCGACCTCGCCGGGGAGCTCGGGCTCTGCGAGCCGGCAGTCGGCGCGCACGTTGTTGCCCCAGCCGGAGAGCGAGATCGCGGCCGGCTGCGGGCGCGCGCGGGGGGCGTCGGTCCGGGACGCGCCGGACGCCGCCTTCGCCGATGCCTTCAGCTGCTGGGCCATGGGTCTTCCGGGCGCCGGGCGCCCGACAGGATGTTAGCAGGGCGGCCGCCCGCCCCGCGAACAACCGGAGATGGCCGGATCGCCTAGGGAGGATGGCGAGGTCGCCACTCCCGGCGGACCGGCTGTTGCTCTAGCTTGATATCGAGAAAGGCAGGGAGCCATGAATCCGAATCCGAATCCGAATCAGGCGCTGTGGGAGAAGGGGGACTTCACGCGCATCGCCGCGACGATGCGGGAGAGCGGAGAGGCGGTCATCCGGAGCCTCGGCGTCGCGCGCGGGATGAAGGTCCTCGACCTCGGCTGCGGCGACGGAACGACGGCGCTGCCATCAGCCCGCCTCGGCGCGGACGTGCTGGGTGTCGACATCGCCCGCAACCTGGTCGACGCCGGCAACCGGCGCGCCCGGGAGGCGGGCCTCACGAACCTTCGGTTTCAGCAGGGCGACGCGACCAATCTCGGTGAGCTTCCTGATCGTTCGTTCGATCTCGTGGTCAGCATCTTCGGCGCGATGTTCGCGCCCAGGCCGGCGGACGTCGCCAAGGAAATGGTGCGGGTGACCCGCCCCGGCGGGCGGATCGTGATGGGGAACTGGATCCCCAACGATCCGACGTTCGTCGCGCAGCTTCTCAAGATCAGCTCGGCGTACGCGCCGCCGCCGCCCGCCGGGTTCGTGAGCCCCATGCTCTGGGGCGTCGAGAGCGAAGTGACGGCCCGCTTCGGTGCCGCTGGCGTCGCGCCCGACAAGATCTCCTTCGCGCGCGAGACGTACACGTTCAACTACGCCGGGCCGCCCTCCGGCTTCATCTCCGACTTCACGAAGTTCTACGGCCCGACCATGAATGCCTTCGACGCGGCCGAGAAGAGCGGGCGCGGGCCCGAGCTCGTCGCCGAGCTCGAGGCGCTGGCCGCGCGTGACAACCGGAGCCCGCGCGCCGAGGCAACCTCGATCCCGGCGACGTTCCTGCAGGTGACCGTGGCGGTCTGACGGCGATCGACGCGGCTAGGGCACCAACTCGACGCAGTCGAGCTCACCTGCGGAGGGGGTCTGGCAGGTGTAGGGGCCCGAGGGGGGGCATAGCGTGCTCGCGCAGGCGCAGGTGATCGTCCCGTTGCAGCCGGCCGGGATGGGCTGGCAGCCGTAGTCGAGGTCGCGCTCACAGAAGGAAGCGGTTCCGGCCGAGAGGTGTGACCCCGTCGGACAAACGCCGGCATCGTTCGGCGTGATGAGGGCACCGCCCTCCGTCCCGGTACCGACGCAGACGGAGCCGGTGAGGCAGGCGGGGGCGCAATTGCCGCCGCCGGCCCCGCCGCTACCTCCGCTTGCACTGCCTCCGCTTCCGTTTCCGCCGTTTCCGCCCTTGGCGCCGGCGCCACCGGTACCGCCACCATCCGAGCCGCCGGAGCTCGAAGCACATCCCTCGCCGAGGCCGACCGCCAAGACCATCAAGCCAATCAAGAGTGCCGATCGCATGTTTCTCGACGGGAGCAAGTTCGGGACCAATCGATCCCCGCGACGCGCCTGGATCGGACGGCGCTCGCTCTCAGAAAACTGAGACACGCGCCTACTGCGCCGCCAGATCGTAAAAGAGGCCGGTCATCATTTGCAGCGAGAGCGCCGTCCAGGACTCCTGGTAGTAGGTGCTGCCCGCGAGATCCGTCAGCGTCGCGACGCTGGCGTAGGCGTCGTCGCGCAACTGGACGTACATCGAGCCGGTGGCCATCGCGCCGACGCCCGCCGGTCCCACGAACGAGGCGGCGCGCGGGCCTCCCGAGGTCACGAACTGCGGGTGGGCCGTGCCGTTCAGATCGTAGCCGTCGACCATGTTGGCCACACCGACGCCGGAATAGAAGCCGGTGATTTTCTGCAAGTAGTTGAGGGCGCGCATCTCGTTGTTCCAGCAGAAGTCCTGTCCGAGGCGGAACGGCGTCCGGCACGAGTCGAGCTGGTGGTAGAGCGGCATGCTGGTGTTGGGCGGTGTCATCGGCACGCCGGCCGGCGTCGACCAGGCCGGCACCAGGCCGTTGTTCTGGTTTCCGTTCGCCGCGTTCAGCGTGTTGGCGATGACGGTGTAGCTCTCGTCGATCACCTTCTTCCAGTTGGCGGCCGCGTTGGTGGCCGTGCCGAACTCGCGGTACCAGGCCGGCGCGAAGTACGAGATGTTGATGACCGAACCGTCGGAGACGTCGCCGGACGTCAGGACGTAGTTGTGGTTCGGATCGACCTCGTACTGCCAGACGAGGCCGATCTGCTTCTGGGCCGCGGCCAGATAGGTGGTCGGCAGGCTCCCCTTGCCGCCCCAGCGCTTGTCGGCCATCAGCAGCGCGAAGGCCATGTCCTCGTCGGCGTCGGTGGCGGCGTTCATTCCCAGCACCGAGTTCCCGTCGGGGGCGATGTACCAGTTCATGAGGCCGTGCGAATCGAGGAACTGCTGTGAGTACATCCAGAGCTTGTCGAACGTGGTCTGATCGTTGGCGAACACCGACAGCAGCATGCCGTAGGCGATCCCCTCCGAGTTGGACGAGTTGACCACCGCGCCGGACGAGTTCGGGCGCAGGACGCGCAGGTACCCCTTGGCGCCGTCGCTGGTCACGAGGTCGGTCTTCCATTTGTTGTAGGCGGCCATCGCGTCGGCGGTGCGGGCGCCGGTGGGCGTCGAGCAGTGACCGGTGCCGGGAATGACGATGGTCGATCCGCCGGCTGCGCCGCCGGCGGCCGCACCGCCGGAGCCGGTGTTGCCGCCCGTGCCCGCGCCGCCCGTGCCGGTGCCGCCGGCTGCGCCCGCGCCGCCTGCGCTTCCCCCGGCGCCGCCGCCCGTGCCGACGTTGACGGTACCGCCGGTGCCGGTGCCGCCGCCGCCGCCGAGCGCGCCCGAATTGCCGCCGCTGCCGCCGCGCGCGCCGCCGCTGCCGCCGGTCGCGGTGTTGCCGCCGGTGCCGGTCGATCCACCGCTCTCGCCGCTGCCCCCGCTGCCTCCGCCGGTTCCGGTGGCGCCTCCCGATCCGGTCGTCATCCCGGCGCCGCGCCCAGGCGCGGCGCATGCGACGACGAGGAGCGCGGCCGAAAGCAAAACGGCCGGTCCTTCCGCGCGACGGGGGCGTAGCGGCGCGATCGACATTGATAACCTCGCCTGCTTGGCTCGGACGCCCAGTATACGACTTAGGGGAAGCTCAGATACGCACGTTTCGTCCTCAGGTGTGTCCCGGACGTGGACCGGCGGTTCCTGATCAGCGACAATGATGCGTGAACTTTTCTTCGCTCAACTTGGAGGCTTCGATGCGCTCGATTCGAACGTTGTCTCGGTTCCTCTGTCTCGTCGCGCTCACTTTCGCCGCCGGTGTCGCCCGCGCCGACGTCGCGCCGCCGGATACGTGCACCTCTCCCGGACAGCCGTGCCAGAGCGCGGGTCCGCAGTACAACAGCGCGGGGATCTGTACGATGACGACCTGCACGCGCTCCGTCGCCAATCCCGACGGTGGCCCGCGGATCCCGATGTCCTACGCGTGCAATCTCTGCATGGCTACTGACGCGGGAACGACGGGTGCGGGCGGGTCGTCGACGGGCACGGCAGGGTCGACGGCGGGCACGGCAGGGTCGACGGCGGGCACGGCAGGGTCGACGGCGGGCACGGCAGGGTCGACGGGCGCGGCTGGCTCGACCTCGAAGGGCTCGGGCGGATCCTCGGGGTGCGTGGTGGCGGGGAAGGGCGTCGGTCGGACGGGCGCGGTCTTTGCGTTCGGCCTCGCGGGACTGGCGCTCTGTCGCCGGCGGCGGCGGACGGGTCGCTGATGACCGGCGCGGCGCGGGCCGTCGAGGCGCTGCGGCCGCTCGACGAGCTCCGGGGGCTGGGCCTGCGGGTGCTGGTGGCTCGGCCGTTCGGGCGCGTCCTCGCGCGCCGCCGGAGCGTCCGTGTGCCGCTTCTCATGGCGGCGCACGCGCTGGCGGCGTTCGCGCTCGCGCTGCTGGCGCCCGCGTTATTGATCGCGGTGGCGCCGCTCGTCCTCGGCGTTCCGCACCTCGCATCGGACGTTCGACACCTGCTGCTTCGGCGCGCCTCGCCGCGCTGGTGGCTCGGGGCCAGCGCCGCCTTCGCGGCACTGTTGATCGCGATCCGCGCGCTGGCGGAGGCGAGCCCGGCCCTCGCGCCGTCGCTCGCCGCCGAGCAGGGGGTGGCGGCCGCCTGGGTGCTGCTGGGCGCGATCGGCGGGGCCGTCGCCGGCGCATCGGGTGGGCGCGGGCGCGCGCGCGCCTGGAGCATCCCCTTGGCGGCCCTCGCCGTGGCCGCGTTCGCGGTCGGCGCGCCGCGTGCGTTCCGGATGGCTCTCTTGCACGGCCACAATCTGCTCGCCGTCGTCATCTGGCTGGCGCTCTTCCGCCCGCGCGGCCGGCTGGTCTGGCTGCCGGTGGTGATCGTGCTCGGGGGCGCGGGGCTGCTGGCCAGCGGCGCGCTGCTGGCGGTCACGATCAAACACGGCGCGCTGTCGTTCGGCGGCCTGCACCTGTTCGCCGCGGCCGACTGGCTGGCGCCCGGTCTGCCGGACGACGCGGCGCTCGCGCTCGCGATGACCTTCGCCTTCCTGCAGTCGGTGCACTACGCGATCTGGCTCGGGGGGATCCCGGCCGGGGATCGCCCCGGCGACGGCGGCCGCAGCCTTCGTGCGGTCGCGCGCGAGCTGCTCCACGACTTCTCTCCCGCGGGCGTGGCGATCGTCGCCGCGCTGGCCCTGCTGGTCGCCGGGGCCGGCCTCGTGCAGCCGGCGGTGACGCGCCGGCTGTTCCTCTCGCTGGGCACGTTTCACGGCTGGCTCGAGCTGGCGGTGCTCGCCTACCTCGCGGCGCGTGGGCCGCTGCGGTCGGTCCCGACGGCGCCTTGACCTTCTGGGTGATCAACTGGCTGCGCGCCTTCGGGGCGACCGTCCTCTGCGAGCTCCCCGTCGCCGCGCCGCTGCTGGCCTCCGTCGAGCCGCGCCTTCCACGTCGTTGCGCCATCATCGTCCTCGCGAACCTGGCGACGCATCCGCTGGTCTGGTTCGCCTTCCCCGGCCTGGCGCTCGGATCGGGTGCGCGCCTCGCCTTCTCCGAGGCGTGGGCGGTCCTGGCGGAGCTGGCGATCTACCGGCTGGTTTGGCCGGCGCTGACGTTGCGGCGGGCGGCCCTCGTCTCGCTGGCGGCCAACGGCGTCTCGTTCAGCGTGGGGCTCCTCCTGGCGCGGTTCTGGCCCGCCGCCTGAGCCCGGCGACCGGCCCCTGTTAGACGGCGCGGAGCGATCTGGCGCGCGCCCCTCGAAAGCTCGGCTGTCGTCGCCTGGACACGGACGTAGACCCTGACCTCGGTCGTTGACCATAGTCGCCTGCGGCATCGCCGTACAGTTTCGACGATCGGCGAGCGGCCCCGCGGCGCTCCGTCGGAACTATCTTGGAGGCGATGTCGGTCGGGGGTTGGCTGAGTGGGCAGAACGAACCGGGGAGCACCTTCCTGGGTCTCGTGTTCCGCCACCTGCCCGGCACTGTCTGGGCCGTCGACCGCAAGCTCTCCTTCACCTACGCGACGGGGCGCCTCATCGACGCGGCGGGGCTGCACGCCAGCGCGGTCGTCGGCACGACGGTCCAGGAATTTCTCGGGACGCGCGATCCGACCGATCCTGGAATCGCGCACCACCTGGCGGCGCTCGCTGGCGAGGCTCAGTCGTTCGAATATCGTTACCGGGAACGCTGGTACGCGGTCTTCATCGATCCGATGCGCGGCTCGGACGGCGCCGTCGTCGGGTGCGTCGGCGCGGCGTTCGACGTGACCGAACGGCGGGCGGCCGAGGCCCGGCTGGCGCTCAGCGAGGCGCGGCTGGTCGAAGCGCAGCGGACCGCTCACGTCGGGAGTTTCGAGTGGGACATTCTCGCGGACATGGTCACCTGGACCGACGAGCTCCACCGGATCTACGGGCTCGAGCCCGGGCAGTTCGGAGGCACGGTCGAGGCGTTCCTGTCGAAGGTCGATCCCGCGGACGTCGAGCTGACGCGGCGGGTGATCTTCGAAGCCTGCCGAAACCCGGGGCCCTTCGGCTACGACCATCGGATCGCCCGGACGGATGGCAGCGTCCGCTGGCTGCGCACGCGCGGCGAGGTCTTCAAGGATGCCGGGGGCCACGCCGTCCGGCTGGTCGGCTCCTGCTGGGATGTCACCGAGCTCGTCGAGGCGACCGAGACCCGCGAGCGACTGCTCTCGCTCCTGCAGGCCACCATCGAAGCGACCGCCGACGGGATCCTGGTCGTCGATCGCGAGCGCAAGGTCGAGGTGCGCAACCGGCGCTTCCTCGACCTCTGGAAGATCCCCGCCGACCTGGCCGACTCGCAGGATGACGTCGCCCTGCTCAGCTATGTGCGCGACCAGCTCGAGAACCCCGAGGAGTTCATCCGCGAGGTCGAAGAGATCTACGCCAGCCCCGAGGCGGAGAGCACCGGTCAGGTTCGCTGGAGCGACGGGCGGATCTTCGAGCGCTACTCGGCCCCGCAGCGAATCGGGGACGCCGTGGTGGGCCGCGTCTGGTGCTTCCGGGACATCTCGGAGCGGGAGCGCCTCTTGCGCAGCGCGCTCTTTCTTTCGGACGCGACGCGACTCCTCGCCTCACTGGAGGTCGAGCAGGCGCTGGACGGCGTCGCGCGAATCGCCGTCCCCTACATGGGCGACGGCTGTGCGATCGACGTGTTCGGGGCCGGCGGTCCGCGGCGCTTGGTCGCCATCTCGCGCGATCCGCGGACGCCAATCTCGCCCGAGCTGCACCCGAGCGTCCTCGCGGGTCACTCGCTGGTCTATCGGGTCGGACCGATCTCTTACCTGGGGGTCCCCTTGCTCATGAAGGACAGCCTGGCGGGCGCGATCACGTTTTCGGCCTCCGCGCACCGGCGGTACCTGCCGCGGGACCAGGAGGTCGCGGAGGAGCTGGCCCGGCGCGCTGCCCTCGCGGTGGACAACGCGCGGCTCTACCGACGCGCGCAGGAGGCGCTGCGCGCGCGGGACGAGTTTCTATCGGTGGCGGCCCACGAGATTCGCGGTCCGCTGACGGCGATCCACCTGGCGGCGCAAACGATCCGGAAGGGAAAGGCCCGGCCCGAGTCGCTTTCCAACATGCTGGCGGTCGTCGAGCGGGAGGACCGCCGGCTCTCGCAATTCGTCGACGAGTTGCTGGATCTGGGCCGGATCCGTGAGGGGCGCCTTCAGCTTCAGTACGAGACGGTCAGTCTGGGGGAGGTGGTGCGTGACGTAGCGCGCGGGCTCGACGCCGATCTCATCCGCAGCCGTTCGTCGCTGTCCGTCATCGCCGAGGAGAACGTCGTCGGACAGTGGGACCGGTTTCGTCTCGAGCAGGTGGTCAACAATCTGCTGTCGAACGCCATCAAGTTCGGTCTCGGGCGGCCCATCGAGGTTGCGATCCGAGCCCACGGGGGCCGGGGGCAGCTGATCGTGAAAGATCGCGGGATCGGGATCGAGCCGGAGGTCCTGCCGCGCCTGTTCAAGCCGTTCGAACGCGGGGTTTCGGAGCGTCACTACGGCGGGCTGGGGCTCGGCTTGCACATCGTCAAGACGATCGTCGAAGCGATGCGCGGATCGGTGAAGGTCGAGAGCTCGCCCGAGGCGGGCACGGTCTTCACGGTCGACCTTCCCACGGGCCAGAGCTGATGGCGCCCGGCGGCCGGGTCCTCGTGGTCGAGGACGACGACGACATCCGAGAGGTCGTCGAGGAGGTGCTCCTGTCGGAGGGGTACCGGGTCGACGTCGCCAAGGACGGGGTCGACGCCCTCGGCAAGCTCGACGCCGATCCGCGGCCGCCCCTCATCCTGCTGGACATGATGATGCCGAGGATGGACGGTGAGACCTTCCTGCGCGCCCTGCGGGCGAGGCCGCGGCTCGCCGACGCGCCGGTGGTCGTCATCTCGGGCAACGCGGCGGCACGGGAGAAGGCGAACGCTCTCCATGCCGCCGCCTGCCTGGTCAAGCCGTTCGAGCTCGATGAATTGCTGGGGCTGGTCCGGCGGCTCACCCCGTCCGACGGGCATTGACGCCGAGCCCGCGCCCGGGGAGCGACGAGGCCCGTCGTCACGATCACGGGCAGAGCGCGCGAAGGCAGACCTGGTTCTGATCGCGGGTACAATCGGGACCATGACGGCCGCTCCAGCCGCCGGGCTCACGAACGAGCGGACGCTCGGGCGGACGGGCGCGCGCCTGCTGCCGGTGTCGCTGGGCGGCGAGGGGATCCTGCGCACCACCGGGCGCGCGAAGGAGGCGGTGCCGGTCATCGTCGAGGCGCTGCGGCTCGGCGTGCGGTACTGCGACACGGCGCCCGCTTATCAGCAGAGCCAGGACTACTACGGCGAGGCGTTCCGCAGCGTGGGGCCGGCGGCGCGCAAGGCGGTTTTTCTCGCGTCGAAGACGCACGAGCGGACGCGCGATCGGGCGCTGCGCCTGCTCGACGACTCGCTCCGGCGGCTCGGCACCGACTGGCTCGACCTCTGGCAGATGCACGATCTGCGGCAGATGCGCGAGCTGGACGTCCTCTGCGGCGCCGGCGGCGCGCTCGAGGCCGCGCGGCAGGCGCAGGCCGACGGGCGGATCCGCTTCATCGGTCTGACGGGCCACCACGATCCCGATGTGCTCGTCGAGGCGATGCGCCGGTTTCCGTTCGACAGCGTGCTCGTCGCGCTGAACCCCGCCGACCCGCGCCACCGACCGTTCGCGCCGACGGTGGTCGCCGAGGCGCGCCGCCAGAGGATCGGCGTCGTCGGTATGAAGGTGATGGCCGCCGGGCCGCTGCTCGCCGAGGCGGGCGCGCGAGAGTTAATTCGGTACGCGGCCTCGATCGCCGACACGGTGATCGTCGGTTGCTCGACGATCGCCGAGGTGCGCGAGAACTTGGCGGTGGCGAGCGAGTTCGAGTCGATGAGCGAAGCGGAGCGCCGGGCGCTGGAGGCCCGCATCGCGCCGCGGGCCGCGGACTACGACACGTTCAAGCGATAGCGCGCGCCGGGGCATCCGTTGCCTGGGGCACAACAGGCGATGGCGCGCCGGCAACGGTTCGCCTTACCGATCGCCGGGCATGAGCTCGGAACGACGGGGGCTTCGATGTGGCCCGGCGCTTGCTGCTGTAATGAAGTTGGTAGTCCCGCTTAATACCGGCCGAGGGTGAGACCATGAAGGTGAATACCGCAGGGTTGTTCAGCCTGGCGCACGCCGCGCCGGAGCCAGTCGTCGGCGACGAGCCGTCCGTCGAGGTGTCCATCGAAGTGACCGCCGAGCTTGCTCCGCGGATGCGCAAGTCCACGCTCGAGAATTTCAATGAAGAGATGTCGGTGCTGGATCGCCCGCTCGAGGGCGAGGTCGAGTTCTACGACGAGCCGCGCCCGCGTCGCTGGCGCGTGCCCACGATCGGCGCGGCCATCTTCGCCCTGAGCTGCGGCGCCTATCTGGGCGTGCTGCGACACCGGGGTGCGGCCGAGGCCGCGCCGGCGGCCGCAGCCGCGCGTCCGCTCGTCACCGCGACCGCCGTCGCCGCGGCGCCACCGGCCGAGGCAGCTCAGCCCGCCGCCGCGCCCGCGGCCGCGCCGAGCGAAGCAGCGGACGCCCCACCGGCGGAGGCCGCGCCGGCGGCGGCGCCCGCGACGACGCCGACGCCGATCCTGGCCGATGAATCGCGCGCCGATGGACATCGCCATCATCGTGGTCGCCACGGCAGCGAGCACCACCACCACCACGGCGGCCACGGGCACCACGCCCGCGGCTAGCGGCGGCGCTAGGTCGCGGGGAGGGGGCCGCTCGCCTCGGGACGTTTCTCCTCGGGCGCGCCGCCGATCTCACCGGCGACGGCGGGGGGCGGCGGCGGCGGGCGATCGAGCGCCGTGGCCGACGAGCGCTCCACGGTGCGCAGCTCGAGGGGAGCCGTCTTGCGCGGGGGCGCGTCGTCGGTGGGGGGCGTCGCGCGCACCGCCTCGGCGATCGAGCCCGACTTTACGGCCGCGGCCGGTGGCGGCGGTGGCGGCGGTGGCGGCGTGGTCGTCGCGGCCGCCGCGGTCGGTGTGGTCGCCGTCGTCAGCGAGGGGATGCCGTACGACGGGGTGGGGAGGCGTGACGGCGAGGGGGAAGGCGCGGCCGTGACAGCCGACATCGGTTGCGGCGAAAGCGTCTTCTTGAACAGGCTCGATCCGTCGCCGGTGGGCGCCGGGGCCGACTCCGTTCGCGGTGCCGGCGCGGGCGGCGGCTCGGCGCGGCTGGGCCCAACACCGTCGCGCAGCAGGGAATCGAACAGCGCGCGGTGGCGATCGTCGAGCGGCTCGATCTTCGTCTGAAGATCGCGCTTCGAAAGGAAGATCTCCTCGCGCCGATCGCCGGCCAGCGACCGCCGCAGCACCAGCTCGCCCGGCGACTGCGAGCGGGCCGAGATCTCGCGCGTCTCCGGCACGAGAACGGCGATGAGCCGCTCGACCAGCAGCGACGGCTTGGCGTGGCTCTGCAGCGGCTCGCCCTCCAGCTTGGCGTCGACGATCTTCGTCCGATGGCGGGCGAGCTCGCCGACCGCGGCAGCGATCTTGTCGCGCAGCGCCACCAGCTTGGAGACGTCGGACTCCTTGGCCTCGAACGGTTCCTCGCGCTTCTGCTGCTCGTCGACGCGCGTGAGGCGGATCGGCTCCCCGTCGTCGCCGAAGGCGAGGTCGTACCCGGGGCCCGTCCCGTCGGGCGCGAGGCGCAGGCCGAGCCTCACCCCCGCCGGTCCGCGGGCAAACGCGGTCAGGTGGTGCTTCTCCAGGTGCTGGGTGCGCAGCTTCACCTCCTTGTGCAGCCAGCCGGCGATCTCCGGCACCTGCACGTCGAGGCGCTCCGCCAGGCGGTCGACGCGGACCACCCGTTC
Organism: uncultured Pseudomonadota bacterium; assembly: GCA_963831685.1. Lineage (GTDB taxonomy): Bacteria > Myxococcota_A > Polyangia > Fen-1088 > Fen-1088 > JADGRB01. The sequence goes on along the minus strand of CAWHRJ010000017.1, from coordinate 36,443 downwards.
CAGCAGGTGGCCGGCCGGCACCTCGAGCTCCATCATCGCGTCCAGCCCGAACGGCGTCGTGAGAAGCATGCGGCAGGCGTAGCGGCCGCCCGCCACCAACGCGACGTCACTGTCCGAGGTCATCTCCGGCAGGTCGTGCTTGATGAGCAGCCCTTCCAGCGCCTTGACGAACACCTCGCGCTCGGTGGCCGCGTCGGCGTCGCGCCGGGTGACCGCCGCCTCCAGCGTCGCCGCCGCCGCCGCCGTCGCCGCGCGCACGATGTCGGCGGACGAGCGAACGATCTCCGCCACGCAGCGGGCCGTCGCCGAGGCCGGCTCCCCGGCCGGCGTCGTCCCCTCGAACGCCTTGGGGACGAGGGCGCCGACCTTCTGCAGCCGGGCGATCTCGGCGGTCGTCGCCGCGTCGAGGGCGCGCGTGCGCGCCGCCCCCTCAGCGATCCGCTGGTCGGCCAGCAACACCTGCACGCAGCAGTCGACCGCGTCGCGCAAGAACTCGATGAAGTTCACTTCGAGCCTGGATGGCGTCGAATCGCCATAGAGGTAGCTCATTGGGACCTCCTCCCGACCGCAAAGCAGTGCGGCCCATTGAAACGGTATCACGATCCGCGGGTGACGGGTGAAGGGCTGAGGACGATCGTCACTCGTCCGTCAGTCGTACCTGGGTCGCGCACCTGGTCGCACATTGCGAGGCTCGCCTGGCGGCGGGCGCTCGACTGGCGGTGCCTCGGACGAGCGGCTAGCGTGGACGGGTGACGGCGCGACCTACGTTTCTCCTCGCTCCCGGCGCGGGCGCGCCGTCGACCTCGGGCTGGATGGTCGCCTGGCGCGATCGGCTGCGGACTCTCGGCGAGGTCGAAACCTTCGACTATCCGTACATGCGCGCGGGTCGGCGGATGCCGGACCGGCTCCCGACTCTAATTGCGGCGCATCGGGAGGCGCTGGCCGCGGCGCAGGCGCGTGCGACGGGGCCGATCTTTCTCGCGGGCAAGTCGATGGGTGGGCGGGTCGGCTGTCACCTGGCGCTGGAGGAGTCGGTGGCGGGTGTCATCTGCTTCGGCTACCCGCTCCGCTCCGGGACGTCGGGCGCGCTGCGCGACGAGGTGCTGGTCGCGCTGAGGACGCCCGTTCTGCTGCTCCAGGGATCACGCGACGAGCTCTGCCCACTCGATCTATTGCAGGAGGTGCGGGCGCGGATGACGGCGCCGAACACACTGCTGGTCGTCGGCGGCGGGGACCACTCGCTGGTGCTGTCGGCGGCCGAGCGAAAAGCGACGGGGACGACTCAGGCCGAGATGGACGCGCGGGCGCTCGAGGCGATCAGGGAGTTCGTCGCGGGCTCGGAGTCGGCGTAAAACAGCGGCAGAGCCGCAAATCCTTGACTTTTCGGGCTCCGTCGGTCAACTTTGCGGCTACAAGAGATTGTCCTGCCCCCGCACATATCGTCGCGGGGTGCGCCAGGGACCGGTTGGCGGCGTCGCTGTCTGAACGGGTTTCGCACGGACAGCCCCCCAACAACAGAAGGATTCCCGCCTGGTCCCCGTCGCGAGACGGGCGGCGCAAAACCGGCGGCGACCTTCGAGGACCCATCATCAGTATGACCGCTTCCGACGTTTCATCTTCCGCATTGCCCGTTACTTCCACCTCGTTCGATTCGCTCGGCCTCATCGATCCGCTCCGCCGCGCCGTGCTCGGCGCCGGCTACGAGACGCCGACCCCGATCCAGACCCAGGCCATCCCGCACCTGCTCGCCGGGCGCGACCTGCTCGGCTGCGCGCAGACCGGCACCGGCAAGACCGCCGCCTTCGCGTTGCCGATCCTCGACCGGCTGACCCGCACGCCGCGCGCGCCGGAACGGCGCGGCCCGCGCGTGCTGGTGCTGGCGCCGACGCGCGAGCTGGCGCTGCAGATCGGCGACAGCTTCCGCGACTACGGCCGCCACCTGCCGTTTCGCGCGGCGACCGTGTTCGGCGGCGTCGGGCAGGGGCCGCAGGTCGAGGCCCTCCGCAAGAACGCCGACATCATCGTCGCCACGCCCGGGCGCCTGCTCGACCTGATCGGCCAGGGGCACGCCCGCTTCGAGGCGCTCGAGACGCTGGTGCTCGACGAGGCCGACCGGATGCTGGACATGGGCTTCATCGATCCGATCCGCCGCATCATCGCCGTGCTGCCGCGACGCCGTCAGACGCTGATGTTCTCGGCCACGATGCCGCCCGAGATCAAGAAGCTGGCCCAGGCGATCCTGGTCAACCCGGTCGAGCTGTCGGTGGCGCCGGTGGCGAGCACGGCCGACGGCATCGTCCAGTGGGTGTTGCACGTCGACCGCGGCAACAAGCGCGCGCTGCTCGCCGAGGTGCTGCGCGATCCGGCGATGAAGCGCGTCCTCGTCTTCACGCGGACCAAGCACGGCGCCAACCGCGTCGCCGAGCAGCTGGATCGCACCGGCGTCAGCGCCGCCGCCATCCACGGCAACAAATCGCAGGGCGCCCGGCAACGCGCGCTCAACGATTTCAAGCAGGGGAACATCCGCGTGCTGGTCGCCACCGACATCGCCGCCCGCGGCATCGACGTCGACGGCATCACGCACGTCATCAACTTCGAGCTGCCGAACGAGCCGGAGAGCTACGTTCACCGCATCGGCCGCACCGCCCGCGCGGGCGCCTCGGGCGTCGCGCTGTCGTTCTGCGACGCCGAGGAGCGTGGGTTGCTGCGCGACATCGAGCGCCTGACCCGCATTCCGGTGAAGGTGGTGGACAATCACCCGTTCGCGTCACGTCCGGGGCGTCCGGACGGTCGCCGCGAGCGGAACTGAGCGGCAGGGGAATCATGGGGAAAGCCGAAGACAAGAGAGCCGCCATCGTGGCGAAACAGGCGGAGCGAGAGGCCGCCGAGCGCGCCGAGCGTCTGCTGCACGGGCCACCGCCCTCGCCGCAGAAGTCGAAGTGGGGACGCAATCCGCGTCCGCGGGGCCGTCCGCCCAAGCCGCCCGAATAGCCGGGCCTAACTAGCCCGGCAGTCGGGCTGTTTGCGGCCGACCTTGGTCAGCACGAGGTGATAGAGCTGGCCGTCGCGTGCGCGCGACGCGCCGGCCGCCGCGAGCAGGTAGAACTTCCACATCCGGTAGAAGCGCTGGTCGTACTTCGCCTTCAGCTCGGGGTAGGCGCGATCGAAGTTCTCCCACCAGGCGAGCAGCGTGCGCTCGTAGTCGGGGCCGATGTTCTGCAGGTCCTCGAGCACGAACAGACCTTCTATGGCCCGACCGAGCTGCGCCAGCGACGGCGCCACGGCGTTGGGGAAGATGTACTTCTCGACGAACGGGGTGCCGTGGCGGCGGCTGCGGTTGTTGGCGATGGTGTGGATGACGGCCACGCCGTCGTCGACCAGGCTCTTGTGGACCACCTCCATGACGTGGCGGTGATTTTTGGGGCCGACGTGCTCCATCATGCCGATCGACGACACGCGGTCGAACGTCCCGGTGACGTCGCGGTAGTCGCAGAGGCGCAGGTCGACGTCGAGGTGCTTCCACATCTCGCGCCCCAGCGCGTGCTGGTCTTTGGACAGCGTCACGCCGACGACGGAGCAGCCGTACTTCTCGGCCGCGAAGGCGGCGAATCCGCCCCAGCCACAGCCGAGGTCGAGGACCCGCATCCCCTTTTGCAATCCCAGCTTGCGGCAGACGAGATCCAGCTTGGCCTCCTGCGCCGCGGCCAGCGTGGTGGCGTTCTTCCAGTAGCCGCAGGTGTAGACCATCCGCGGGTCGAGCATCTTCGTATAGAGATCGTTGCCGATGTCGTAGTGCGCCTCGACCGACTTTCCCGAGCGTGCCTTCGACTGCAGGTTCATGACGATCGCCTTGGCGGTCAAGAGCTTCATCCGTGGGCTGCCGGTCATCTTCTGCCGCAGGCCGCCGCGCATGATCTTCTCGAGCAGCACGTCGAGCGCGTCGGTGTCCCACCAGCCGTCCATGTACGACTCGCCGAATCCCATCGAGGCCTCGCGGATCACGCGGCCGTAAAAGCGCGCGTCGTGCACGGTGATGTCGCCCGGGCCCGGACCGCCGATCTTGATCCCGGCGTGGTCGAACAGCTCTCGAACCAGCGTCTCTGCGGCGGCCATCGGTTCGACTGGCGTCTCAGGCCGACGCGCGCGCCGGATCGACCTTGCGCCCCATGCGCTTGAGCCAGCGGACGTGCGAGCGCAGCGCGCCGCGCATCGTCGCGTGCGAGACGTGCGGGATCCCGTGCGCCCGGCAGGTCTCCTCGACGATCGGCGAGATCGCCGGATAGTGAATGTGGCAGGTCTTGGGGAACAGGTGATGCTCGACTTGGAAGTTCAAGCCGCCCAGGTACCACGTCAGGAGGCGGTTGTCGCGGGCGAAGTCGACGGCGGTCTCGACCTGGTGGGCGGTGAAGTCGCGCTCGATGCGCCGGGTGCCGTCCGCGGGAACGCGGAACTGGGCCTCCTCGACGCAGTGGGCGAGCTGAAAAACGATGGCCAGCGTCAAGCCCAGCACGAAATTGGTCACCAGATAGATCCCGAGGGTGGGAAGGAAGCGGTGGTGGAGGAGCGGAATCGCGAACGCCAGCGTCAAGAAGGTCGCTTTCCCGACGCAGAAGTAGGTCAGGTCCCAGCCGCGCGGGCGCGTGACGCGCGTGTCGCCGACGCCCGGCCGGATCAGGGAGCGAAAGTCGCCGGCGAGCTGCCAGTTGATCGCCAGCAGGGCGTAGAGCCCCCAGACGTAGAGGTGCTGAAACCGGTGGAACCAGTAGCGCGGTTGGTGCGGCGACATGCGAGCCAGCGGGCCGAGACGGATGTCGTCGTCGGAGCCCGACACGTTCGGATAGCTGTGGTGGGCGATGTTGTGCTTGTAGCGCCAGAAGTAGGCGTCTCCCCCCAGCAGGTTGAGCGACAGCGCCGCCGCCCGGTTGACGGCGCCGTGGCTCGAGTAGGCGCCGTGGTTGCCGTCGTGCTGGATGTTGAACCCGACGCCGGCCATCGCCAGCGCCAGCGAGACGGCCAGCGGCACGGCCTGCCACCAGGCCGTCGCGAGCCAGACGAGCGCGACGTACGATCCCGCGAGCCAGGTCATCAAGATCGCCGTCTTGAGGTACAGCCTCCAGGACCCATGCCGGGATCGGCGTGCGTCGTCGAAGTACCCCGCGACGCGGGATTCGAGATCGCGCCGGAAATCTGTACACGGCCAGTAGGTGGGCGGCACTGTCGGCCAGAGTACCATTTCCGGTTTCTACGATGTCGAATTCATAGGTCATTGCCCGAAACCCGCGGCGGCGGCGGGCCCGGGTCATACTGAAGGCGTGTCGGGGCGCCTGCTGGCGGTGACGCCGCCCGAGATCGTGGTTCGCGACGAGGAGGACGCGTGCGCCTATCTCCCCGGGCGGCGGGCGCGGCAGCCTCTGCGCCAGCCGGTGCGCCCGCTGACCGGCGCGGAGTTCGACCTGCGGCTCGGGGCGGGTGATCGCCGCGCCGGGACGCTTCTCTACAACCAGGCCTGCCACGGCTGCACGGCGTGCGAGGCGCTGCGGGTCGACGTGCGCGCCTTCGCGCCGTCGCGGTCGCAGCGGCGGGCGCGCGCCAAGGGGGACGCCGCCGTCGGCGTGGCGGTCGGGCCGATCGAGGTCGACGACGCGCGCATCGCCCTTTACCGCGCGCACGAGCGCGGGCGGGGGCTCGACCACGAAGGGCGACCGCCGATCGACACGCTCGAGTACGAGAGCTACTTCGCCGGGAGCTGCGTGGAGGGGTTCGAGGTGCGCTACCTCGTCGAGGGGCGGCTCGCCGGCGTGGCCATCACCGATCGCGGCGCGCGGGCGCTCTCCGCCGTCTACACCTTCTGGGACCCGGCATACGCGGCGCTCTCGTTGGGGACCTATTCGGTCCTCACGCAGATCGGGCTCGCCCGGCGCTGGGATCTCGACTGGGTCTACCTGGGGCTGGCGATCGCCGAGAACCGCTCGATGGCCTACAAGCTGGCGTTCATGCCGCACGAACGGCGGGTGGCCGGCACGTGGCGGCGGTTCGCACGGGCGTAGCCCACCGCCGTCCGGCGCGTCTCCTGGACCGACTGTAGGTCATCTCCGCGAAGGGTGGCGCTGTGCTCCCGCGGGGGCCGCTGGTCCTGGCGCCACGGCGAGCGGTTCCTACGTTCGCCGGCCAAGGAGATACCACCGATGCGCACCCTGAAAACCGTCCTCGCACCTGCTCTTGTCACCTGCCTGCTGGCGATCGCGAGCGGCGGCTGTAGCTCGTCGACCTCGTCGGAGGACGTCGCCTACGAGGATTCCTACGCCGGTGACTACTACTACCCGGCCGACGTCGGCTACGCGGGGCTCTACGGTGCGGGATGGGGCTACGGGGTCTACTTCGCGACGCCTGCCGGGCTGACCACGCCGCTTCTCGCCGCCGTCGACGGGGGCGCGGCCGGCACGAGCGGCGCGGCCGGCACGAGCGGCGCGGCCGGCACGAGCGGCGCGGCCGGCGCGAGCGGCGCGGCCGGCACGAGCGGCGCGGCCGGCACGAGCGGCGCGGCCGGCGCGAGCGGCGCGGCGGGCACGAGCGGCGCGGCGGGCACGAGCGGCGCGGCGGGCGCGAGCGGCGCGGCCGGCAGCGGCGGCAAGGGCGGAAACGGCGGCAGCGGCTCGCCGATCTCCGGCGGGACCACCGTGCGCGGCGCGGTCGGCGAGGCGATCCGGAACATCGCTCTCGGAGGCGAAGTCTGTCCGGGCCAGGTGACGGTCACGCGGCCCGGGAGCGCCACCGCGGGCGCGTGCGGTCTGTCGGGCGCAGGCCTCAACATCGTGTTCGCCGGGTGCGTGCTCTCGGCCGGAGGGACGGTCGACGGGACGGTGAGCGTGCAGCTCAACCTCAGCGCCTCGGACACCAACTGCACCGCCGCGACGACGATCAGCGTCGGCTACACCTCGACGATCACCAACCTCACCTACACCGGCACGGGGAACGCGAAGATCGTGATCCCCACGCAGATGGACATGGCCACCGTCCACATCCCGCTCGGACAGGTGCCGGCGACGGTGACGATGACGTCGAGCGGGGAGATCCAGCGGGTGGGGAGCGACGGAACCATGACCTCCGATCGCACCTTCACCGGAAGTCGCACGTTCACCATCACCTCGATCGCGGACCACACCTACTCGGTCGACGGCATGATCAACGTGACCGACAAGGCCGGCGGAACCGGCACCATCACGGGGACCGGGGTCGCGCGCGAGCGAACCTGTTGCAAGCCGACGGGGGGGACGATCGCGGTCTCGCGCACGGGCGGCAGCCATTCCGGGTCTCACAGCTGGACCTTCACCGCCACCTGCGGTTCCGCCACGCTCGACGGCAAGACGGTCACGCTCCCCGGCTGTCTGTGACGCGCCTCCGGCCAAGCGCGTCGATGATGCCGACCTCGTTAGTTGACGGGCTTCTCGGCTTCGGCGCTCCGTGAAGAGCTTCAGCGGAATCGCGTCGGCGGCGGTGCTGGCGTGCGCGGTGCCCGCGCTGGCGGCGGAAGCGAACGACACCCAGCAGCCCCTGGTCGGCGGATACGAGCCGGGCAGGGGCTTCGCCGTCCGGTCCTCCGGCGACAGCAGCTATGAGCTTCGCGTCGGGTTGCAGGCCGTCTATCGCGTCGAGCCCGAGTATCTCGACGGGAAATCGCAGGATCGAACCGCGATTCTCTCGGCGCGCCCCTCGGTGGGCGGCTTCCTGCTGCGCCCGTGGCTCACCTTCTTCACCAACGTGGAGCTCGCTGCCAACCCGCCCTACCTGCTCTACACCTACCTCGACGCGCGGCCGATTCCGGAGCTCGGGATCCGCGTGGGCCAGCAGGACACGCCCTTCTCGCGCCACGAAAACTTCGGCCTCTATCGAGTCCTCTTTCCGGAGACCGGGCCGGTCTCGGGATATTTCTGGTCCGGTCGCGACAAAGGCGTCACCGTCTACGGCTCGTTCGCCGAGCGTCTCGATTACTATGCCGGCTTTTACGGCGGCTCGCCGCTTCGTCAATTCACCACCATCGCCGGCAACTACGTCGGCGAGGCGCGGCTCACGGTCAACCCGATGGGGAAGATGGGCGACGCCGAGTACGCCTACGTGCTGGGCGACGGTCCCACGCCGTGGCGAGTCTCGTTCACGCTGCAGGGATACGTGGCGAAGATCCAGAGCGCCAGCGAGAACTTCGATCCCGACTCGTTCCTCCTGACGGCGACCGCCAGTGGGATGACGACCAGCCAGAAGACGGGCGGCGCCGATATCTTTCTGCAGGCGAGCCGCGTCGTGTTTCTCACCGAGGGTTTCGTGCGTCGGACGAACCCGCTGGACGGGACGCCGAACTACACCTCGGTCGGCGCGTGGGCCCAGCTGGGGGTGCTGGTGCTGCGGAACCGGTTGGACGTGGCGGCGCAGGTCGACTGGGCCGATCCGAGCACGAGCCTCTCGAACGATCGTTTTCTCGCCGGCGAGGGGCAGGTCGCCTATTACGTGCGCGCCCCGCAGCTCATCTTCAAGCTGCGGTATGCCTACGCCGACCAGCAGACACCCGGCACGACCGCCCTCGGCTCGGTGAAGTTGCCGGCGACGGCCGGCCGAACCCAGCTCATCACGCTCCAGGTGAACCTGGCGTTTTAGTCTTACGGGGGCCGGGCGTTCTCCCGAACGACGAGAGCCCGATCCCGATCAGCAACACGATCTCGTGCGTCAGCTCGCCGAGAATCCGATGCATCGTGTAGAACGAGTCGGGATTGAACGCCGTGGCCAGGGCCAGGTGAACGATCCGGGCGCCCAGAACGAACGCCGCTGCCTGCAAGGCGGCGCGCCCCCGCCCGACCTCCTTCCCGTTGAGGAACACCGCGGCAGCGACGGCGAGAGGCATCCACGCCTTGAGAATGAGCGTCAGGGCACCCTGGGGCGCGTGACGCCCGGGATTGCCGACATAGGCCAGCGAGATCTCGAGCGACCCGAACCCGAATTCACCTTCGAAGTGGCCGATCAGCCCCCAGCGCCAGAACGCCAGCGCCAACCCGACCAGCGCCGCAGCGACGGCCGGCCGGGCCATCCGATCGGTGGTGCGGACGAACGCGACCAGCCCCACGACCGCCAGACCGACGACCAGCCTTTGCGGCGGCGTGGAGAGAAGCCACCACAGGGTGACCAGCGCACACGGCAGACCCCACCTGCCCGCGGGCGCGTCGCCACGCCACCAAACGAGCAGGGCGAAACCGACGACGCCGGCGAGCAGCAACGCCAGTCCCATCTCCACGGCGGTCTCACCGAGCGGGCCTCTTCCCACCTCGGCGATCCCCAGGGCGAGGGCCGGGAGGGCGAGGACCGGGAGCGAACGCCGGAGGGAGATCGCCCTCGGTCGCATGAACCAGAGCGCCGACAGCGCGGCCACCCCCCCGAGCGTCGTCGCCACGACAGCGCCGCGGACCCACGACTGGTACCGCTGCGGGACGAGGAAAAGCGCCAGGAGCGCGCCCTGCGCCAGCATGCCCATCGTGCGCAGCGTCTGGCCTTCTCGTCGCACGAGCCACCCGTCGGCCGCGTCCCAGGCCAGCCAGGCGAGGAAGAACCCATTTCCGATCGCGATCGCCGGATCGCCGCCCTCCGCTACCGCCAGAAAGACGATCGGCAGCATCAGGTAGGAGCTGTGCTCTGCCGTGGTGGCGCGCAACCTCTGTTCGAGCGCGCGCAGCGCGAGACAGAGGGCCGCGCCACCGACGGCCAGCCCGAGGTCAGTCGGCGACCCGAAGAAGAGCGTCGTGCGCCGACCCTGGTGCTCGCGCGCCACGGCCAACAGGACGGCGGCACCGACGCTCAGCAACCAGAGCAGATGAACGGGTGACGCGAACCGCGCGCGCTTCCATTCGGCCAGCCCACAAATGAGCGCCGCGCCGGTCAGACAGACGAACAGCCCCGGCAGGGACCAGCCGATCGGAACGCCGGTAAGAGCGATTCCAACAGCGAGCAGCGCCACCGCCGCCGCCGACCTCGCGCGCGTGAGCGCCAGCTCCCCCATCTGCGCGATTAGAAAGACCAGCAGCACCAGTCCCCAGAGCGCGACGGGCACGCGGGTGCGCGCGACGTTTCGGGTGAACGCCGTCAGAATCGCCGAGAAGCGCGCATCCAGCGTACGTTTTTGGCCGTCGTTGTCGCCGGAGCCGGCCCGGAGGTCGCTGTCCGTGGCGGCGCCGGTCGGTTGGGCCCAGGCCTGTTCGACCTCGGACAGGCCCGCGCGCAGGCGGGTGAGCCGCGCGGGCGCCGATTCGTCGAACAGCTCCACCGCGGGGCGCCCCAGCGAGGTCGCGGGAAACGGCAATCCCATCAGACAGGAGAGCGTCGGCGCGAGGTCGATCTGATTGACGTTCACCCGGGCCCCGGCCGCGATGCCCCGGCCGAACGCGAACAGAGGCGCGGTCGTCTCGGCCTCCGACGCCCCGCCGTGACCGCCGGAGTCGGTGGCCCCGTGATCCGAGGTGAGCAAGACGGTCGTGTCGCCGGGCAGCAGGCGGACGATCTCCTCGATGTGCGCGACGGTTCGACGGGCGACGTCGGCGTATCCGGCCGACTTCACGCCGCGCCGGTGGCCGGCGTGGTCGAGGCCGACCAGGTGAAGCACCAGGAAGTCCGGCGGCGGTTGCTTCCGGAGTCGGTCAGCCAGCCGCTGGACGCGCTTGTCGTCCACCAGCGTCTCCGCGCGCAGGTAGAAGATGATGCGCGGGACCTTCACCTCCGTCTCCGCGACGACGAAGGCATCGGGAAACAGCTCGCGCCAGATGCTGTCGCCGAAGATCTCGGTCTGTCGCCCGGCCGCGCGCGCCAGACCGGGCACGCTCGGAAGGGTGGAGGCGACGTTGCCCCAGTTGTGCAAGACGTCGTAGAGGTCGGGGAAGGTGCCGGTGGCCATCGAGCGCACGCCGGCGGTGCTCATGCTGACCGGGCTGGTTCGAACGAGGCCAGTCGCCGCCGCCGGATGTTCCCGGCGAAAGGAGGCGAAGGCATCGCCGAAGAACGTGTCGGCGCGGAGCGCATCGACCACCACCAGCACCACCCGCGAGCTGAGCGCGGGGAGGCAGATCGCCGCCTTCTGCTGGCGGTCAGGGTGCGCGGCAGGCCGAAGACAGGCCCGGACGATCGCCACGAGGACACCGATCGTTGCAAACGTGAGCGCGAGCTTGGAGCGGAACCTCACCCGGCGTCCGACACAAGACGGTCCGGACGCCGGCTAGTTGCAGAGCAGGATGACGTTGCAACTGGTCGCATTGGCGACGCAGTCGAGGAAGGCGTCGGGGCTCGACGCGCTGGAGCTCGACGAGCGGGACGAGGAGCTCGCCGTCCCGCACATGCCCATCAGCGTCTCCCGGCAGCTGGCGCTCCCCTTCGAGCTCGTCGAGGAGGTCGACGTTCCGAAGCAGGTCCCGCATTTGGCCATGATGTTGTTGACGGCCTTCTCGCACCGGGACGGCGTGCTGGACGGACAGCCGGTGAGCCCGAAGGCGACAAGCACCAAGGCAAGCAAAGCTCGTTTCATAGGTCCCTCCATAAAAATGTTATTCGCTGAGTATATCGCCGCCTGAGCCGACAGGTCCACTGGCGTGGGAGCGCAAGGAAGCGAGGCGCCATTTACGGAAGACTCAGGAGGTCTTCGCTTTGAGCAAACGCGCGTCCGAGTTTTCGCGCGCCAGCCGCCTGTCGGTCGCGCGCGGCGACGTTAGATTGAACGCGCGGTGGCGGGTCGCGGGCGAAGGTGGTGGTGGGCCGCGGGATTGGTGGCCGCGCTGGCGTTCGCCGTCGCGCTGACGGGAGGTGCCGGGGGTCTGCGGGGGGCGCCGCCGGTCAGCGCCGCCGCCGCGCCCGCCGACGTCACGCTCGAGGCGCGTCTCCTGCTGGTGGCGGTCGACGGCACCGAGCCCGCGCTGGCGGCGATGCGGGCGGAGCTCGACCAGACGGGCGTTCCCTACACGGTGGCGACCACCTCGAGCGCGCCGATCTCCGCGACCGCGCTCTCCGACGGACCGGGGCACGGCCTTTACGACGGCATCGTCCGGGTGGCCTGCGGCGCCGGCACGGGACCCGACGCGACCTCCGGCGCCGCGCTCGACGGCTACGCGGCGGCGTTCGGCGTCCGCTCGGCCTGCCTGTTCGCGCGCGGCGACGCCACCCTCGGGCTCGGCGCCGGAACCAGCGTCGACACGCGCACCTCGCCCGTCACGTTGCAGTACACACCCGCGGGCCAGGCGGTGTTCGGCTGGTACGCCACCGACGCTCCGGTGAGCGTGAGCGGCGTCGCGGCCGTGCTGTCGCCGGCGACCGATCCGGCGACCACGCCGCTGCTGACCGACGGGGCCGGGAATGCCGCGGTCGCCATTCATCGCTTCGGCGACGGCCGCGAGCTCATCCTTCTCACGTTCGATCAGGCGCCGGGCGCCGCCCATTCGACCCAGCTGCTCGGCGGCGTCGCCGCCTGGCTGGCGCACGGCGTGTTCCTCGGCGAGAAGCGCGCCTACTTCACCGCGCAGCCCGACGATCTCTTCCTCGGCACGGTGATGAACGACGGGACTTACTTCCGGATGAGCGGCGCCGATCTGCGCAACGTGGCGGCCTGGCAGGGGCGGGTGGAGGCCACCGCGGTGGGCGCCGGGCTGCGGATCACCTTCCCGTTCGTCGGCTCGGAGGTGACCGACAGCGACGACCTGACGCAGGCGGCGCGCGATGTGGGCGGGCAGTTCTTCTTCGTCAGCCACACCTTCGATCACCACCGGCTGGACGTCGCCACGTACGATCGGATGAGCCAGGAGCTCGCCAGCAACGACGCGGTCATGCAGAAGTACAGCTTCGGACCGTACGACCGGACCAGCCTCGTCACGCCCGACATCAGCGGGCTCGACAACGCGTCGGTGATGCAGGCGGCGCTCGACTTCGGAATCGCGCGCCTGGTCTGCGACGCCACCCAGCCGAGCTGCGCGGGCGCCGCTCCCGACACCGGCCTGCCGAACCCGGTCGTCCCGGCGATGTTCATGATCCCGCGCTTCGCCACCAACCTCTACGCCAACGTCTCGACGCCGGACGAGTGGGTGCAGAGCTACAACGCGCTCAACGGTGCCACGCTGGGACGCAATCTGACCATCGACGAGATCCTGGAGAGCGAGAGCGCCACGCTGCTCACGCACCTTCTCGTGGGCGACATCAATCCGGTGATGTTCCACCAGGCCAACCTACGTGCTTACGACGGCACCCACACGCTCTTGACCGATCTGACCGATCGTCTGATCAGCAAGTACACGGCGCTGCGCGTGCTGCCGATCGTCAGCCTGCAGATGAACGAGATGGGCGCGCGCATGCAGGACCGCGCGGCGCGCGATCCTGCGGGCGTGAGCGCGACGATTCGCCCCGGGAAATCGATCACCGTCCGCGCCACCACGGCGGCGCGCGTCCCGGTGACCGGCGCCGTCGGTGCCAACGCCGAGACCTACGGCGCGGTCACGATCTCACGCGTCGAGCTGGCAGCCGGCGGCGAGGTCACCTTGCCGCTCGTCAACGTGACCAACGACGGCGGCGCCGGGGCGGACGGCGGCGCCGGGGCGGACGGCGGCGGCGACGCGGGCAGCGGCGGCGTCACGACGCGCGCGCAGGGGGAGGCGAACGCGTCAGGAACGTCCGGCAACGCCGGCTGCTCGTGCGGGCTGGCACCGGACCGGCGCGGGGACCTCGCGTCCGGGCTGCTCGGGCTGGCGGCGGTCGCCATGCTGCTCGCCGCCTCGCGACGGGCGCGACGTCAGGGGAGCTGGCCGAGGGCGATCCCGGTGAGGTTGCCCGCCGTCGGAATGAGCATCTCGTTGCCGGTGCCGTCGAGGTTCGCGCGCCCGAGCGGACCGTTCGATCCCGAGGTGTAGTAGACCTTGCCGCGGGCGAGATCGAGCGCGACGCCGATCGCCACCGCCACGTTCGGGACCAGGATCTGTCGATCGGTGCGGGCCCTTGCGGTGGACCCGGCCGGGATCTCGATCGGCGCGCGGCTGACGGTGTTGTCGGCGCGGTCCGTCCAGTAGAGGTAGCCCGCGGTCAGATCCAGATCGATGTCGATCGGCTCCGGCAGGAGGTCGTAGAGGATCTCGATGTCGGTGCGCGTGACGGAGGTCTGACCGGCGGGCATTGCGAGGTGCGCGCGCCGGAGCGTCCCGACGTGCCCGTTGGCCGGTCCCTTCTGCGACCAGTAGAAGTACCCGCCGGCGAGATCGAGCGCGATCCCCACGCACCACCTGGAGTTGTCCATCCGATCGGCGTCGGTCTGGCCCGTCGTCACCAGCGCCTCGATGCTCGAGCCGTCGAGGTTGGCCCGCATCACGCGCATCCCCTCGCGGTCCGACCAGTACATCTTGCCGCCGGCGAGATCGAGCTTGATCTGCTTGGGGGTGTGGGTCCCTCCGGCGGGGACGAGCGTCTTGACGTTCGTGCCGTCCAGATCGGAGCGCATGATGAACCCGTCGTTGGCCGAGGGAACGCCCATCCCCGTCCAGTAGATGTGTCCCCCGGCGACGTCGACCGCGACGCCGTCCGGTCCCTGGCCCGCCGACGCCACCAGCACGCGCGCGACCGGATTCTGGGCGTTGGCCGTCAGCACCCGTCCGCCCGTCACGTCCAGGTAGAAGAGGTTCAGCTTCGCCAGCGGAGCCGCCGCCGCGTCGGAGCCGGAGCCACTCCGCGCGTCCGTCGTCGTACCCGCGTCTCGGAGGTGCGTGGTTCCGGCGTCGGACGCGCCGGTCCCGGCGGTCCCGCCGGTCTGGGCGCCCGCGTCCCGCCCGCCGGTGCCCGTTCGCCCGCCGGTGCCCGTCTGCCCGCCGCTCGCCGCGGATGCCCCGCCTGTTCCCGCGTCGCCGTCCGTCCCGCCAGTCGCGCCCGTGCCGGCCGGCGAGGACCCGCACGCCGATAGCATCGTGCACAGCAGAGCCGCCGGCAACGTGGGGCGCGACGCGAGCTTCACGGCAAGGCCCTCCTCCCTCGGTTCAATGGAGGGAGGCGCGCCCAACCTTCACTGGCAAGCGAACGGCCCCGCGCCGCCCGTACTCATCGCGCGAAAGGCCGGACGCTCACTGGGGCCCGGCGCCGGCCTGAACCGCGCTCTGAACGCTCGATGCGGCGTCCATCGTGTACGTGTACGGCGGCGTCTTGAACGCGGTGCCGCCGCCGCCCGTGGCCTCAGTCCCGGACGTGCCGCTGTAAAGGTTGCCGTTGGAAGTGATGTAGGAGGTGCCCTGGTCGGCCGTGTTGTTGAACTGTTGCGGGTTCTTGACGCCGACGAAGGCGCTGTTCTCGACGAGGATCTGCGCGTCCATCCCGGCCCGGACGCAGTAATTGGCCGCTGACGACGTATAGAGGCTGTTGAAGATGTGGTTCTTGCCGTAGCGGACGCGTGGCTGGCGTTCGACGACGTTGTCCGCCCACCAGTCGTGGTGCCAGGTCACGTTCAGCTTGCCCACGTCGCCGCTGGAGTTGTCCGCGCCGCCGACGAGGTTGCTGAAGCGGTGGCCCGAGCCGCCCGTCGAGTCGCTGCCGCTGTTGTCGGAGCGCGCCGTGTAGTGGAACTTGGTCCACGACACGGTCACGTAGTCGGCGGCCACCGTGATGTCGAGGTTGCCGTCGGTGCCGTCGGAGATGTCGTCGTGGTCGAACCAGATGTGGTTCCCCTTCTCGAGGGTGATGCCGTCGCTGCCGGAAGAGCAGCCGACCGACGAGTCGTAGCTGGGGTCGAGGGCGCAGTTGCCGACGGCGTAGCCGACGATCTTGATGTTGCGGACGATGACGTTGTTCGAGCCGACGATGTCGACGTGCCCGTGGAGCTCGGCGCCGCACAGGCCGACGATGGTCTTGTTCGAGCCGACCTTCAGCGAACCGTTCGGCAGCTTGCCGGTGACGTAGATGACGGCCGCGTTGGTCCCGCCGGCGGCCGAATTGAACGCCGACACGGAGGTCACCGTCTGCGGCGTCGCGCTGCCGCCGCCGGTCGTGGTCGTGATGCCGTCCCCGGAGACCGACGCCCATCCGACGAGCGCGCTCGCGGCTGGCGGCGTCGTGCAGCTCGAGGTCGAGCCGCCCGTTCCCGTGGTGGTGCCGCCCGTGCCGGTGCCGCCCGTGCCGGTGCCACCCGTACCGCCCTTGCCGGTTCCGCCGGCGCCCATTCCCGCGGCGCCGCTTCCGGCCCCGCCGCCCTTGCCCCCGGCTCCCGCGACGCCGGTCCCCGCGCCGCCGCCCTTGCCGCCGGTGCCCGTGGCGCTGGTCCCCGCGGCTCCGCCGGTTCCAGTCGCGCCGGTGCCGCCGCTGCCCTGGTTCCCGGTACCACCGCTGCCCGTGGTCACGGTGCCACCGCTGCCCGTGGTCACGGTGCCGCCGCTGCCTGTGCCGCCGCTACCAATGCCGCCACTGCCCTGGTTCCCGCTGCCGCCGCTGCCCGTGGTGCCTGAATCGCCGCCCGAGCCTTGGTCGCCGCCGGAGCCTTGGTTGCCGCCGGAGCCGTCACCCCCGCTGCCGTTGCTGCCGCCCGAGCCGGTTTCGGTCTGCACGGCCGAGCCTGCGCAGGCGGACATCAACAGAGACAGGATCGCGGCCGCACAGAGAGGGTTCTGACGCATACCGATAGACCTCCGCGGGGGGGGCAAGGGGTCCCGCGGTGATGCAATGTCGCCGCGCCGGTCAGCCGATCACGAAATCGACCGGTCGTCCGACCGGCCGTCCGACCGGCCGTCCGACCGGCCGCAGCAGAGCCCAATCGGGCGCGCGCGCCGGTCAGATCGCGTCGTCGCCGTGCTCGCCGGTCCGGATGCGGACGACGTCGTCGATCGCCGAGACGAAGATCTTTCCGTCGCCGATCTTGTCGGTCCTGGCCGCCAGCGTGATCGTCTCGACCGCCGTGGCGGCCAGCGCGTCCGGAACCACCACCGAGACCATGACCTTGGGAACGAAATCCACGACGTAGGCCGACCCGCGGTAGACCTCGGTCTTCCCCCCCGTCCGGCCGAAGCCCTTCACCTCGACGACGGTCATGCCCGTGACGCCGGCTTGCTTGAGCCGAGCCTTCACCTCCTCGAGGCGATGCGGCCTGATGATGGCTTCGATTTTCTTCATGGGGTCTGCTGCCTTTAGCACAGGTGGCGCAAAAGGGCGCCGGCCTTCTTGGGGGTGGCACCCGTCTGTCAGGCTGGAAGACGCTAGAAGCGGCCGCTGCACGAGAGGCCGTTGCGCTGACCCCACCCGGGCGTGATTGAATGGAATGGGAGGAGATCATGGGCATTCAACTCTATGGCTGGCCGTACAGCACGGCGTCGCGGGCCCGCTGGGCGCTGGAGGAGCTGGGGGTGAGCTACGACTACGTCGAGCTCGATCAGCAGAAGGGCGAGAACCGAACGCCGGAGTATCTGGCGATCAGCCCGACCGGCAAGGTCCCCGGGCTGGTCGACGGCGGGCAGGCCTACTTCGAGTCCGCGGCGATCCTCCTTCACCTCGGCGAGACGTACGGCCGCGAGCGCGGGCTGTGGCCGGCAGCGGGGCCGGCGCGGGCGGAGGCGCTCTGCTGGACCATCTGGAGCACGACCGAGCTGCACGCCTACATGATGCAGTGGCTGTATCACGGGGCGGACACGCCGGTCTCGTACAAGCCGGCCGACCGCAGCCGGGCGACGGCCGAGTACAACCACGGCCAGTTTCTGCGCAGCCTGGACGCGCTCGAGGCGCGGCTCGCCGGACGCGACTACCTTCTCGGCGGCGCGTTCTCGCTGGCCGACATCCCGGGAGCCGTCTCGCTGCTGACCGGGCTCTCTCTGGGCGGCAAGTTCGAAGGGCGAAAGAACGTCATGGCCTGGGTGGAGCGCTGCCGCACCCGCCCAGCGTTCCGGCCGTAAGAAGCCGGCGACTGGTCACTTCACGACGACGGTGGCCGTCGTGAAGTCGATGGTTCCGCTGTTGTTCTGGGCCTCGACGAGGATCCTCTACGCGCAGACCACAGACCGGATGGCGCTGCAGCTCTTCGTCCGCGTACCCGGCGGCCACGGCGAGCAGTCCCTTCGACGATCGTGCTGCTGTCGACGCTCCAGCCGAGCCGCCCGATGCCGAGCCCCAGCTTGAGTCGGCCCGACCGCGTGGGAATCGAGGCGTCGGCCTCCGCGACGCCCCAGGCGTCCCAGCGGCCGGCTTCGCCCGGCGTGAACGTCTCGAACTCGGGGATCGACCGCCGCCACTTGAGCGTGAAGTCCTCGGCCAGGTGCAGGCCTAAGCTCTTCACCGGATCGTTCTCCTCGGCCGCCTGCCCGATGTCGCTCGCGCCGATGAGCGCGAGGGCGAGCACGGCGGCCGTTCGGGCCCCGCCGGTCACGAGATCCAGCGTACCACTTCAGGCGGTTGCCCAATGTCTCGAACGGCAGCATGATGCCGCTCCCGCGCGGAGCATCCGCTCTTGCGCGGGGCGAAAGGAAGAACGCGCCATGGGTGGACCGCCGAACGGACCGCAGAAGGGGGGACCGCCTCCCTGGATCAACCCGGAGATTCAGCGGGAGGTCGCCCTGCGCGACGGCGACATCTGGATCTCGGTGCCCGCCAAGAGCGGAACCAACTGGATGATGAACATCGTCCACCAGCTGCTGACCGGGGGCGCCCACGACTTCGACAGCATCTACAGCGTCGTCCCCTGGCCGGAGTACGTCGAGCGACCGGGGCAGCCGCGCCAGGAGGTGCTGGATCGTCTGGCGGCCATGCCGGCGGGCGCGCGCCGCGCGTTCAAGAGCCACTCGGCGCCGCCGGAGCTCCCGTTCGTCAAGGCGGGGCAGGGCAAGGACGTGAAGTACATCGCCGTCTGCCGGAACCCCGAGGAGGCGCTGGTCTCCTTCAAGATCTTCATCGACAACCACACCGACGCCTTCTTCGACATGTGGAAGATGCCGCGGACGGCGCTCACGCGTCCGGGCTTCGAGGCGTTCTACCGCGAGGTGATCGACGCCAAGGGGATGCAGGGGATGTTCTACGGCTTCCTGGCCTCCTGGTGGCCGCTGCGCCACGAGCCCAACGTGCTCCTGCTGCACTACGCCGACATCAAGCGGGGCGGCGGAAAGATCCTGCGCCGCATCTCCGACTTCCTCGGCACCGCGCCGACCGAGGCGCAGTGGGCCGCTATCGAGAAGCACACCTCCTTCGACTGGATGAAGGCCAACGAGACCAAGTTCGAGACCCTCCCCGGGCCGGTGCAGGCGCTCGCGTCGGGCGCCATGATCCGCAAGGGCAAGACGGGCGCGGCGCGCGAGGACGGCATGACCGACAAGATCGCAGCCGAGCTGCGCGTCTTCGGCTCGCGGATCGTCAGCGATCCGGCCGTGCTGCACTGGCTGTACGAGGGCGGCGCGCTCCCGGCGGTGTAGGCACCCGGGCAGAGGGGCTCGGTTTCCCGACGAGTGTCGCGAACCACGGGAGAGGGACCGCGAGGTGGTCCTTCTGCCACGGGGAACCTGGAAGTGGCATCTGGCGTCGGCAAAGTGGGTCTACGTTCCCGTCGTTCGCACGGGTGGATACGGGTTGGTTCTGCCAAAAGCGGACCCTCGGGATGAGCTCGATCGGGCTGACGCCCGCGCCTCCCGCCGGTTCCTCCGCGACCTCGGCCGCTTTGGCCCTCGTGGTCGACGTAAGGAGATGCCTTATCCGAACCCGCACACCACATCCCGCCGGATTCGCCGAACACGAAGCAGCTTCAGTGGGTACCCTTTTTCAAGGGGATGATCCGGAAGGAGAGCGGCGATCCGCGCGGCCGAAGAGGGCATTCGAAGGACGCCGCGCGTTCGCCGAAAGGTCGCTTCCCTAGGGCGTTCCTGCACGTCCGGGTTCGTTACGCGTTCTCCGTGGCGGTGGTGGCTGCCGCGTTCGGTCTCAGGAAGCTCCTCGAGCCCGCCACGGGGACGGGGGCTCCCTTCGTGCTCTTCTTTGGCGCCACGGCGGTGACCAGTCTCCTGGCAGGGCCGGGGCCCGGCACCTGCGCCACGCTGCTGAGCGCGCTGCTCGGTGCATACGCCTTCGTCGCGCGGGCAGGCTACTCGGCATCGCAGGCGGCCTTTCAATCGGCACTCTTCGCCGTCGACGGTTTGATCGTCGTCTATCTGTCGTCCCTGGTGACCCGGGCCACGGCGGAGATCTCCCGCTCCGAGGCGCGCCAGCGCGACCTTCTCGAGCTCGCACCCGACCCGTTCTTCGTTGCAGACCTCCATGGCCGCTTCACCGACGTCAACCAGGCCGCCTGTCGGATGCTCGGCTATGCCCGCGACGAGCTGGTCGGCAAGACGATCCTCGACATCATCCCGCCGGAGGAAGCGCCGCGGCTGGCGGCGGTGAAGGCGGCTCTGCTCGTTCCGGGAGAGGTGAACAGAGCCGAGTGGACCCAGCCACGCAAGGACGGAACCTCTCTTCGCGTCGAGGTGAGCTCGAACATCCTCCCCGACGGTCGCTGGCAGGCCTTCTTCCGCGACGTCAGCGAGCGCAAGCGGATGGAGGACGCGCGAAGGGAAAGCGAAATCAAATTCCGCACCCTGACCGAGGCCGTGCCACAGATCGTCTGGATCACGAGACCGGACGGCTGGAACACGTATTTCAATCAACAGTGGGTGGCCTATACGGGGTTGTCGCTGGAAGAGAGTTACGGACATGGTTGGAACAAGCCGTTTCATCCTGATGACCGCCAGAGAGCCTGGGACGCCTGGCAACGGGCGGTGCAGACCGATGGTGTCTACTCCTTGGAATGCCGGCTACGGCGCGCGGACGGCATCTACCGTTGGTGGTTGATCCGTGGTGTGTCGCTGCACGACGAGAGCGGCAAGGTGATCAGTTGGTTCGGCACGTGTACAGACGTCGACGACATAAAGAAGACGGAAGAGGCCCTCAGACGGGCGCGGGATGAGACTGAAACAGTCAATCAACAGCTGGGGGAGTCCGAAGAGCGGTTTCGGCTCACGATCGATGAAGCACCCATTGGCATGGCCCTGGTCGCGCTGGACGGTCGTTTCGCGCGTGTCAATGCCGCGCTCTGCGAGATCGTCGGTTACTCCGCAGAGGAGCTGGAGCGGCTCCGGTTCCAGGAGATCACACATCCGGAAGACCTCGACTCCGATCTCGAGCTCGTGGGTCGGTTGGCCGCCGGGGAGATTCCCCGCTACCAGCTGGAGAAGCGCTACATCCGAAAGGATGGCGGCGTGGTCGCCACCATGCTGAATGCTGCGATCCTGCGCGGCCCCGACGGCGCGCCCCGGTACTTCATCGCCCAGATCGAAGACATCACCGAGCGCAAGCGCGCCGAGGAGGCGCGGCGGTTCTCGGAGGCTCGCTTCTCGGGGATCATTTCCATTTCGGCGGACGCGATCGTCTCCATCGATCAGGAGCAACGAATCGTTCTCTTCAACGACGGCGCCGAGAAGATCTTCGGCTACTCCCGCTCCGAGGCGGTCGGGGCTCCGCTGGACACTCTGCTTCCCGAACGACTTCGTGCCGTCCATCGCCAGCACGTCGCCGCGTTCGCCGCCGGGGAGGTGACGGCGCGTCCGATGGCAGAGCGGCAGGCGACCATCCTGGGACGACGCAAGAACGGCGAGGAGTTTCCCGCGGAGGCCGCGATCTCGAGGTTGCAGGTCGACGGCCAGACGATCCTGACGGTGGCGCTTCGGGACGTCACCGAGCGGAAGCGGATCGAGAAGGAGCAACGGTTCCTGGCCGAGGCGGGGGCGGCACTGTCGTCATCGCTCGACTACGAGCGGACCCTCTCCACGGTGGGGGCTCTGGTCGTTCGCGACTTCGCCGACTGGTGCGTGGTCGACATCGTGGAGCGCGACGGGCGGCCCACACGATTGAAGGTCGTCGGTGCAGATCCGCGCGCGGCCCCGCTCGCCGAGCGGATCGAGCGGCTTCCGCTCGATCTGCGCCGGACCCACCTGGTAGGGACGGTGCTCGAGACCAGACGGCCGCTCCTCATCGAGCGGATGACCGCGGGGGAGCTCGAGTCGCGCGCGCTGGGCGCGGAGCACCTGCAGCTCCTCCGCGCCGTCAGTCCCTGCTCGGCGATGGGGCTGCCGCTCATGATTCACGGCCAGGTCCTCGGCGTTCTCGTCTTCATTTCCTCGACCCCGTCGCGCCTCTACGGGCCGGGCGACCTTCGCCTGGCCGAGGCGCTGGCGGAGCGCGCGGCGTTGGCGATCGAGAACGGGCGCCTCTACCAGACGGCGCTGCACGCCACCCGCCTCCGAGACGAAGTGCTCGGCGTCGTCGCCCACGACCTCCGGAACCCGCTGGCGGCCATCCAGATGCAGACCTCGACCCTCAAGCGCAAGGGACCGGAGCCCGAACGCCGCAAGAGCAGGTCGAGCGAAGTCATCCTCCGCGCTGCCAACCGGATGAATCGTCTGATCGGCGACCTGCTCGACGTCTCTCTCATCGAAGCTGGGCAGCTGGGCATCGAGCGCGGGCGGCTCTCCGCGGGGCAACTGGTCGCGGACTCCCTCGAGACACAGCAGCCGCTGGCGTCGGCGGCGAAGCTGGCGATGGGACTCGACCTGGCGAGCGAGCTCCCCGATGTCTGGGGCGATCAAGCTCGCCTCCTCCAGGTGCTGGAGAATCTGATCGGCAACGCGATCAAGTTCACGGCCCGTGGCGGTCGAATCACACTGGGGGCAGCCGCCCGTGAGGGCGAGGTGTTGTTCTGGGTGGCCGACACGGGAGGCGGCATTTCGCCCGATGAGCTGCCCCATGTCTTCGACCGTTTCTGGCAGGCAAAGAAGGGCGCCCGCCGTGGAGCGGGGCTCGGTCTGCCCATCACGCGCGGGATCGTGGAAGCTCACGGCGGGCGCATCTGGGTCGAGAGCACGCTGGGACGTGGAAGCATCTTCTTCTTCACCATTCCGAAGGCGGCCTCCCTGGAAGCGCCCCGCCCCACGTCGAGCCAGTCCCCAAACGGGTAGACGGCACGACAGCGCGAGATGAACCGGACTGCGGGCGTATGCTGGGCGCGTGAGGGACGACTAATGGCAGACGGACCGCGCCACTTCTCGATGATCCGAGGGTTTCAGCTGGCCGATCTGGTCACGCTGCTGAACGGTTTTCTCGGCGCCGGTGCGCTGCTCGCCTTCATGCGCTTCGTGGTCGACCAGCAGATCGGCTTCTACTGGCTGGGGACGGCGCTCTTGCCGGTCGCGCTGCTCATGGACACGCTCGACGGTCGGATCGCGCGGCGGCGCGGGATGGGTTCGCCGCTCGGGCAAGAGCTCGATTCCCTGGCCGACGTCGTCTCGTTCGGCGTGGCGCCGGCCGCCATGGCCTTCGCCGCCGGAATGCGCGGCGGCTGGGACGCGCTCTGCCTCGTCTACTTCGTCGGCTGCGGCATCAGCCGGCTGGCGCGCTACAACGTCACGGCCGCCGAGCTCGCAGGCCCCACGGGGAAGGTGACCCACTTCGAGGGGCTCCCGATCCCGACCAGCCTGCTCCTCGTGACGGCGCTGGCCATCCTCGCCGGAAGCGGGCACTGGCAGGACCGTCTCCCCTTGGGCGTCGCGACCTGGGCGGGACTTCGGTTGCACCCGTGGAGCGTGCTCTACGTGCTCTGGGGGAGCGGGATGATCAGCAAGACGCTTCGGATTCCGAAGCCGTGAGGGCGCGGCGCGGCCGCTCGGCGCCCGACCGCACCCGGGGCGATGCCCGAGATACGTAAGGCCCGGCACACATCGGTCGGATTCACCTCAAGGATCGCCTCGAAAGCGGGTTGACCGGTGCCGCCTCGGATGTAGGTTCTACGGCGTTTTCTGAAATGGAGCCCAAGGCTGAACTGGCCGGAACGAGGGGGGCGCATCGCCGGTGGCTAACGACCATCCTCGTTCTCCTCATTCCCACCTTCGGGGGTGTTTATTCGCTCTGGGCGCTGGGGCGTGCCGCCGGGCGGGTCAAGCACACAGACGAGGTGCGCGTGGCGCTCGGGGGGCTGCTCTCGGCCCTCGGCGACGCCGAGAGTGGAATGCGCGGGTATGCGGTTGCGGGCGAGCCCACGTTCCTCGACGCCTACAATCGCGCCCAGTCGACTTTGTGGCCGCAGTTCGCTCGACTCCGCGTCCTCACCCGGGACAATCCACGCCAGCAACAGCGCCTCGATCGACTCGGCGCTGACTTGCACGAACGCTTCCCTTCCCTCGAGGCATTGCGCTCTGCGCGACGAGCTGGACGGAAGGGATCCGATCTCGCGCCGGCGATGATTGAAGGCCAAGGCACATCAGATCGGATCCGCGCGCTGGTCCACGAAATGGACCAGGAGGAGAGCCTCCTCGACGACGGTCGTCAGCGTGAGGCTCTCAATCGGTGGCGTTGGACGATGGTTCTGTTCATCGGGGGCGCGTTTGCGTTCTCGGTCGTCGTTCTCGCGACCTACATCGGCCGGCGGGAGGCCGAGGCGCGCCGGTTGCGCGCGGAGGAGGTCGCGCGGGCGAACGAGCTATTCCGCATCGTTCTGCAGGGCACCGACCTGGGCGTCACCGTACAGGACCGGAGCGGACGGTTGGTCTATGCCAACGACGCGGCGGCGCGGCTCATCGGATTCGGATCGCCCAGCGAGGTGGTGGCCGCCGGGCCCGCCGCGATCATGGCGCGATTCGAGATGCTGACCTTCGAGGGCGCGCCGTTCTCCCCCGAGAGGCTGCCGGGGAGAGCGGCGCTCCAGGGGAGCGTCACCGAAGAGATCGGGGTCCGCTTCAAGATTCGCGGGACGAGCGAAGAGCGGTGGTCGGTGGTGCGGGCCGTGCCCGCCCGCGATCTGGCGGGGAATGTGATCTACGCGATCAATTTTTTCCGCGACGTCACCGAGGAGATCCGCGACGGGCAGCAGCGGGCCTTCCTGCTGCGCGCCGTCGACGAGATGTCCTCCTCGCTCGACTACGAGAAGACGCTGGCCACGGTGGCGGGTCTGGCGGTCCCGGTCCTCGCGGACTGGTGTGCCATCGACCTCGTCGACGGTGGCACCAGGCGGCGGCTCGCGACGGCGCACATCGACCCGGCCAAGCTGACGTTGGTCGCCGAGCTGGAACGGCGCTATCCCCAGGATCCTCAGGCGCGGACGGGTGTTCCGGAGATCCTTCGCACGGGCCAAGCCGAGTTCATACCCGACATTCCGCGCGAGCTTCTCACGGCTGCGGCCGTCGATCGGGAGCACCTGCGGCTCATCGACGAGCTGCAACTCTGCTCGTACATCGGCGTTCCTCTGAAGGTGCGCGGGCAGGTCATCGGCGCCCTCACGATCGCCATGGCGGAATCGGCCCGCCGCCACACCGGGAGAGATCTCGAGCTGGCGCAAGCCCTGGCCGACAGAGCCGCCCTGGCGATCGACAACGCCAGAATGTTTCAGGAGCTCGAAAAGTCACACCTGGTCGCGACGGCGCAGCGCGATCAGAGTGAGGAGCGGTTCCGCCTGATGGTGGAGGGGGTCAAGGACTACGCCATCTTCATGCTCGACCCGAAGGGCTACGTCACGACCTGGAACGTCGGCGCCCAGCTCATCAAGGGGTACCGCCCGTCGGAGATCATCGGCCGTCACTTTTCCTGCTTCTTCAGCGAGGAGGACATTCGGGCCGGGAAGTGCGAGCGCGAGCTGGCAATTGCGACGCGGGAGGGGCGCTTCGAAGAGGAGGGATGGCGGTTGCGAAAAGGCGGCTCGCGCTTCTGGGCCAACGTCGTCATCACGGCGATCTGGGACGAACGCGATCAGCTGAAGGGGTTTGCCAAGGTCACGCGCGATCTCACCGAGCGCAAGCGCTCCGAGGACGAGCTGGCCGCCGAGGCGCGGCGGCGGCTCGAAGCGGAGAGACAGACGCGCTTTGCGGAGATGTTCGTGGGCATTCTGGGGCATGACCTGCGCAACCCGCTCAACGCCATCTCGATGGGGGTCAACCTCGTCAAGCGCAGAGGGAGCGCCGAGCCTCGGATCCTCGACCGGATTCTGAACAGCAGCCAGCGCATCTCCAACATGGTCGACCAGCTCCTCGACCTGACGCGCACCCGGTTGGCCGGCGGCATCCCCATCGAGAAGAGGCATACCGGGCTGCGGAGGGTGGTGGCCGAGGCGATCGAGGAATTGCAGCTGGTCCACCGCGATCGTGACATCCGCTTCGAGAAGGGGGCCGAGATCGAGGGCTTCTGGGACGAGGACCGGCTGGCCCAGGTCGTCTCGAACCTGGTCGGAAACGCGCTCGAGCACGGCGATCCTGACCAGCCGGTCACGGTCCGCCTGTGGGTCGCCGAGGACGCCGTTCGACTGGCGGTGCACAGCTTCGGTCCGCCAATCCCCCCGGAAGTCCTTCCGGTGATCTTCGACCCCTATCGCCGCCACCCGGTGCGCAACGAACGGTCGAAGGGACTCGGTCTCGGCCTCTTCATAACTCAACAGATCGTGGCGGCTCATGGCGGGAGGCTCGAGTGCCGGTCGACGGAGGGCGAGGGAACGACCATGACCGCCTTCTTGCCGCGAGCCGCCGACGGAAAACTGTCGTCGCAGCCGGCGGCTTTGGTATCGTGAGGCAAGGTGAGCGCGAAGCACCAATCTGTCGTCCTCGTCGTCGAAGATGATGCGGAGTCACGCGACACCCTTCGAGAGCTGCTGGAGCTCGAGGGCTATGCGGTCGAGACCGCGCCGAACGGACAGGCAGCTCTCGCGGTCCTCGAGACCCTCGACCCCTGCGTCCTCCTGCTCGACCTCTTCATGCCGGTCATGGACGGCTGGCAGGTTCTCGATCGGCTGCGCGCGGACGGTCGGCTCGGAAGCATGAACGTCCTGATCATCACCTCCGCCGAGCACCGGGCCCCCCCCGACTTTCCGGTGTTTCAAAAGCCACTCAAGCTCGACAAGCTGATCAGCACCATCGCAGCCGTCTGCTGAAGCCTCATTCCGCGGTCAGCGGGACCCCGGCCTGGACGCGAAGCGGGCGTAGACTGCCGCGGCGTGGACTGCTGGAGAGCTGAGCGCGGTCGCGCGGCCGCCGTCGTCCTGGTGGTGGTCCTCTCGACCGCCTGCGCCCATCCGCACCCGCAGCCGGCGAACGGGGCCGCCGCCGATCCCCTGGCGCCGGCGCGGGTGGCGCGCCTGCGCGCCTTCATCCACGACACCTGGCCGGTCCTGACCCGGACGGCGGCCGATCTGCCGAGCGCCGCCCGCGACGACAAGGTGGCGCACGCGCCGGGGACGCCGTGGCCCGTCTATCTGCCGGCCGACGAGGACCGCGCCTCCGCCGACGCGCGGCTGGCGGCGCTGCTGCCGGCGAACCGCCTGGCGGAGATCGTTGTCGTCGCCTTGCCGAGCAAGGGAGCGCTGTTCGCTCCGGTCGCGCCGCCGGGGCTGCTCTACCTGCCGCGTCCCTACGTCGTTCCGGGCGGGCGGTTCAACGAGATGTACGGATGGGACAGCGCCTTCATCCTGGGTGGGCTGCTGCGCGAGGGGCGGGTCGACCTCGGCCGCGACGTCGTCGACGACTTCCTCTACGAGGTCCGGCACTACGGCGCGGTGCTCAACGCCAACCGGACCTACTATCTGACCCGCTCGCAGCCGCCTTTTCTTGCAGCGATGGTGCTGGCCGTCTACCGCGCGACGGGCGATCGCGCCTGGCTGGCTGGAACGCGCGGCGCGCTGGAGACGACGTATGCGTACTGGACGACGCCGCCGCACCTCGTTCCCGAGCTCGGCCTTTCGCGCTACTTCGATCGCGGCCAGGGGCCGGCGCCCGAGGTCGGCAGCGAGCGCGACGCCGCGGGGCGAACGCACTACGATCGGGTGCGGGCGTTCTTTCGGGCCCAGACGGCCCCGGCGTTCGACCGCTTCTACGATCGGGCGAACGATCGCCTGACGGAAGCCTTCTTCGCGGGCGATCGGGCGATGCGCGAATCGGGCTTCGATCCGACGGGGCGGTTCGGCCCGTTCGGGGCCGAGACGGCGCGCACCATCCCGATCTGCCTCAACACCCTTCTTTACCGGTACGAGCTCGATCTCGGCGAAATCAACGGGATCCTCGGCCGCGCGGACGACGCGCGCCGCTTCGCCGCGCTGGCGGAGATCCGCCGCGCGCGCATCGAGGCCTTGCTGTGGGACGAGGGGCAGGGTCTCTACTTCGACTACGATCTCGACGCCGGCCGCCTGCGCCGCTATCCGTTCGCCACCACGTTCTGGCCGCTGTGGGCGGCCCTGGCCTCGCCCGCGCGGGCGGCGCGCGTGATCGGGAACCTGGGTCTGTTCGAGCGTCCGGGGGGAATCATGACCAGCACCGCCGTGACCGGAGCGCAGTGGGACGCCCCGTTCGGGTGGGCGCCGCTGCAGCTGCTGGCGGTCGAGGGGCTGCGCCGCGCGGGCGACGCGGCCGACGCCGATCGTGTCGCGCGCGCATTTGTCACCATGTTGATCGAGGACTTCGAGCGCCGGGGGACGCTGCTCGAGAAGTACGACGTCGTCCGCCGCAGCTCGGATCTCGGCGGCGGCGCCCTCCGCTTCGGTTACCGAAGCAACGAGATCGGCTTCGGCTGGACCAACGCCGTCGCCCTCGAGTTGCTCGCCGAGCTCGGGCAGCCGGGCCGCTGACCCGACGCGGACGCGCGCGACGGGCTACTGGCCGGCGCGCAGCTCCATCAGCAGGTCGGGGACGGAGACGACGGCGATCCCCACGGCGCCGTCGGACATTCCGTACGGCAGAACGAGATCGCGCCCGTTGAGCATCGAGCCGCACGAGTAGACGACGTTCGGGACGTAGCCCTCGCGCTCCGATTCGTCGGGGCCGAGGAGGGGCTCGCGCAGCTGGCCGATGACGCGCCGGGGATCGTCGAGGTCCAGGAGGATCGCGCCGAGCACGTAGCGCCGCATGGGTCCCACGCCGTGGGTGATGACCAGCCAGCCCTCGTCCGTCTCGAGCGGCGAGCCGCAGTTACCGATCTGGAGCAGCTCCCACGAACGGCTTGGCCGATGCAATTCCGTGACGTCGGCCCAGTTCCGGACGTCTTTGGACGTCGCCAGGTGGAGGTTCTCGCGGTCGCGGCGAGAGAGCATCACGTAGCTCCCGGCAATCCGACGCGGGAACAGCGCCATCCCCTTGTTTTGCGCGGCGGGCCCGCTCAGCGTCGAGATGCGGAATGACGCGAAGTCGGTGGTCTCGATCAGCTGCGGCATGATCTCGAACCCGTCGAACGCCGTGTAGGTCGCGTAGTAGGTCACCTCGCCGTCGTCACCGGTGAACCGGACGAAGCGGGCGTCCTCCATGCCGTGCGTTTCGTGCGGGCCGGCGGGGAAGATCACCCGCTCGGAGAGCGCGGAGTCGGCAGGGAACGCCGTGACGTAGCTCGACGCGGCGAGCACGCGGATGATCTTGACCGTCTCGTAGGTTATCGCGTGCGGTGCGCCCTCGCGCTCGAACGCGCTCAGTCTCTGATCGAGGTCGCCGAGCGTGAATCGCTCCAGGAGCGGATCGATGATGGCCCAGGCGACCTCGTTGCCGGCGTCGAGCTCGAGGAGCTTCGCGCGAAACGAGGCCTTATCGTACCCATCCGTCGGCGCCCGATCACCGGTCACGAGGTACGGTCCGAGCGGATCGAAGGTCACCGTCGAGGTGCCGTCGACGACGCCCGTCCGAAACTCGATGGAGGAGATGTGCCCCTCGCCGACGGCGCGCAGGCTCATGATGAATCTCTGTTCGCCCGAGCGGAGGCCGGCTTGATCCGGCGCGGGCACGAGCGACGGATTGAAGAGGGCGGCCCCCTCGACGGAGTACTCGTTCGTGAAGTAGGCGGCGATGAGGAGGCGCTGTGCTCGCGACAGCGGCACGTCGGCGACGCGGTGGGCGACCAGCGCGAAGTGGCGCTCGAGAAGCTCCTCGAACCTCCGGTGCCGGGCGGCGAACAAGTCGAGGGTCTGGCCCAGCACGCGGGTCACTTCATCCTCCGGGAGCGCGAGGATACGGGCCATGAGCAGGCCGGCGCGCGTACCGGTGTCGGTGAAGATCTCCTCGCCAGGCAAGTAGGGTTTCGCGATGACTCGGCTGGGATCGTGCAGGAGCCGATGTGAGGTTCGTTTGACCATGAGACCGGCTAGGCGGAGACGGGCGACGCGCCGGCTTCGGCTCCGGGGGCGTACTCGAGCCCCTCTCCGGCGAGCTCCAGCATCTCGATGAGCGACAGCAAGAAGGAGACGGTGCTCTCGGCGCCCTGGTTCAGGTTCAGCACGCTCTCGCCGAGGCCGTCGCGGCATCCCGCGGTCGCCGAGTCGTAGACGGCGGCGCCCAGACGATTGGCGCCGAGAAACCAGGCGAACGCCTCACGCATGCGCCGAAGATACCGGTGGTCGCTCGTCGCGAGGTACGCCGCCCGGAACGCCAGCACGAACGCCGCGGCGTCGATCGGCTGCTCGTCGGCGTCGGGGCGCGTCCCGCCGCGCACGTGCCAGCCTGCGTTCCCGACCAGGACGAGGCGATCGTCCCGGAAGCAGGCAGCCTCGAGAAAATCCAGCGCCTCCCGGGCGACATCTCGGCTCTCCGGATTCCCCGTGAGCGCGTGCGCGCGCCACAGCGCCAGGGGCAGCAGAGCGTTGTCGTAGGTCAAGGCGGGCTCGAACCAGCGCCAACCTGCGGTCGCCTCTTGCCGATATTGCCGGCAGAGCCGGCCAGCGAGCCGCGTCAGGAGCTCGGCGGCGGGTCCGACCTCCGGGTGACGGGCGAGGAACGCCGTCAGTCCCAGCATCGTCAGCGCCGTTCCGCGGGGACCGAGCTCCGTGGCGTGGGGCAATCCGCGCTCGAACATCTGCCGCGCCAGCATGCGCTGCCCCTCGTCGCGCGAGAGGTGTGCGGTCGTGCCCAACGCCCACAGGGCGCGGCCCGTGCAGTCGTCGGACTCCGGGCCGTCCGCCGCCGTGAACGACCGGTCGTAGCTCATGAAGTTCCGGAACCGGCCCTCCGGTGTCTGCGCGGCGTGAAGAAAGGCGAGGTAGGTCAAGACGAGCCGCTTGGTGTCCGCCGAGCCGCTCAGGGCCTCGGCGTGGAGCGCGACCATGAGCGCGCGCGCGTTGTCGTCGACGCAGTAGCCGCTCTCGCGCGCGGGCACGCTGAACGTCGCGTGCTGGATGATACCGGTGTCGTCGGTCAGGCGCAGCAGATGGTCGAGGCGCAACTCGGGCAGGCCGCTCGCCCGCGGCTCGTCGCGCCGGCGCCGCGCGCGGGCGCCGCCCTCCCGTCCCAGCGTCTCCCCGAGCCGCAGGTACTGCCTGCCGACCTGCGACCAGGTGAAAGCGCGCGTGTGCGCGTAGGCCCGCTTGCGCACGCGCCCGAGCTCCGCCGGATCCTCGAACAGCGCCGCGATCGTGCTGGCCAGGCCAGCGCTGTCGCCAAACGAAAACAGGCGGCCCCGCCCTTCGGAGAGGAGCTCCTTCGCGTGCCAGTAGGGCGTCGAGACGACCGCCGACCCGGCGCCCATCGCGTACGAGAGCGCGCCGCTGGTGACCTGCGCCTCGTTGAGGTACGGGCTCACGAAGACGTCGGCGGCCTGCAGGTAGCTGCACAGCTCTTCCGTCGTGACGTACTGATCGCGGAATACGACGTGCTCGCGAACGCCCAGCTGCTCGGCCAGCCGCTCGAGCGACGTCCGGTAAGCCTCGCCGTTCTGGCGAAGCACGGAGGGATGGGTGGCGCCCACGACGAAGTAGACGAGATCGGAATGAGCCGCGACGAGGGCGGGCAGGGCGCGGATGACGGTCTCGACGCCCTTGTTGGGCCCCAGCAGGCCGAAGGTCAGGAGCATGCGCTGCCCGGCGACGCCGAAGCGCGCCTTGAGGCCCTCCTGGTCACGCGGCGACATGTCGGGGATGCCGTGCGGGATGATCTCCACGCGCGCGCCCGCGAGCTCGTAGCGCCGCGCCAGCAGATCGGCGGCGACCTGGCTCATGACGACGAGCACCGCCGCCTTGGCCATCTTCTGGACGATCGCGCGCTGCGACGGCGACGGCGTATCGAGGACGGTGTGCAGCGTGACGGCCGCGGGCACGCGCAACGCTGCGAGAAAATCGAGGATGTACGCGCCGTCGTCGCCGCCGAAGATTCCGTACTCGTGCTGCAGCGACACCCAGCGCACGGCCTTGTAGTTCACCAGCTCGGCCGCGCGCGCGTAGTTGCTCTTCGTCCCCTGGCGGATCTCGTACTCGACGTCCGGCGCGTAGTCGTACGTCGAGCCCTCGTCGGTGACGGCCACGATGAGCGGCTTGACGCTCTCGTCGGCCGCGAGCATCCCCGCGGCGAGATCGCGCGTGAACGTCGCTATCCCGCAGCGCCTCGGTGTGTAGGTGCCGAGGAATGCGATCCGCGCCGGGGCGTCCAAAAGGGGCGTCAGCTTTCTCGGGAGGGATCGAGCTTGCGCCAGCAGGAGCCGCACAAGGTCGCCGCCCGCATCACCCGGTTCCCGCAGAAGGGGCAAGCGACACCCGAGGCGACGTCAGGTGCGAGAGGCTGCAGGACCGTTGCGAGGGCGCGCAGGCTCTCGTGCGCCTTCGTGAAGTGCAGCTCGGCCGCGAGTCGATCGACGGGCGTGAATTCCATGGCGTCTGGCGTCTCCCTCGACGGGGTTCACCAGGTCGCAACGCTGGCCAATCATCCAGCGACCCACTCCGCGACGGCTGCTGGTGATCCATTGGTACGCTCCAAGCACGCGATCCGCAAGCGAATGTCGTGAAATCGTATTGCGACCTAGAAGCGCTACGGCGGCTCGCAGGCGCTGCGCGACGCGTGCGGCCGCGCGACCGTCAGGGCCGATGGCTCTCGAGCTGACGGCGCGCCGCCCGGAACGCATTGCGGATCGCCACGTAGACGTCCTCGTGGGGACGGTTGCTCGGATGGTCGTAGTCGACGATCACGACGCCCGCCGGCATGGTCAGGTCCATGCGAACGCGATAGTGGCATTCCTTGCGACCTCGCTCGACCGCCTCGATGAGCACCTGCCCGTGCGTCATCGGCGCGGTCAACTCACCCAGCCTCTCCAGCCAGGCATGCACCTCGACCCGCGCCTGCTCGGTCGCGACCATGCCCGAGAAGGCGATCTGGCAAGCGCGACGGGCCACGACGCGCGCCACCAGCGGGGGTCCCACGACCGGAACAGCTGGCGCGAGCCCGTTGCTCGAGGCCAGCGGTTCTTCAGTTCCGGTCAGATTGTGCAGGAGTTCCTCCAGGACACTATGGGCCGTTCGTGGCGAAGCGTCGGAGAATTCGCCCGCGGCTGGGCGATTGTCCGGCTGGTCAGTCGATGTGGCGCCGGCGGCGGCCTCTTTCCAGGGAGGCCGCTCCGTCCGGATCGTCTGAATCGAGTCGATGGCCCGGGCCCAACACGGCGCGAGGCACCGCCTCGATCTCGGCACGCCGCGATCGAGGATCAGGCAGGGCTGACCGCCGGTGCGTCACCACCCAGATCAGGGCCCACGACAGCGCCGAGAAAACGGCCGCCATCTCGACCGCGCGCAACAACCATTCGACCGTCCTACGCTTGTGGTTCGACATTGCGTCTCCCCCCACGCCTTCATTCAACCGATGTGCGGCTGCCCTTATTCACCTCGGCCGTGGCCGCGAGCGGTATGGGCTGGGTGGCGCCCAGCGAGACGATCTCCGGCCTGGAGGACGAATCTCCAGCGCCACGCCGGTCGGGCCGCGCGGCGGCGGCGGCAGCTCGGTGTCGTCGCCGCCCGCCACGTCAGCGCGCTCCGCCGCGGGACGGCCTCCGGATGTGGAGCGCCAAGCCAGCCAGGCTAGAGCGAGAGCCAGGCTAGAGCGGAGATCGACTGGTTGTGCGCGTACTTCAGGCTGGCCCGGAAGCCGCGCGACCAGATCCGCTTGAGCAGCAGCTGGCGAACGAACCACGGCATTCCGGCGAATTGCGCCTTCTGCTCCTCGTCGGTGAGCGCGTAGACGAGCAGCACGAGCACCTGCGGGCCGCCGTGTTGCTGACCGTGCTTGGAGGAGGCGACCTCGAGCGCGGCGACCTCTTCGGCGCTCAGCAGCTTCGCCAGGCTGGCCCCGCTCAGCGCCGCTTCCTCCCCCGCGAGGTGCGGGTAGAGGATCTCGCGAACCTCCGCTGCCGTCCGCTGCACCGTCTCGCGGGGGCCCCCCGTGCGGAAAGCCGCCGCGGCCGTTTCGAAGGCCTTCAGGCTGCCGAGGAGCTTCTTGTGATCGGCGCGCCAGCCGGTGACGTCCGACGCGTGCACGGGCAGATCGGCGCGCGCGGAGACCTCGGTCAGCTTCGGGAAGATGATCTCCTCCTCCCCGTCGTGGTGGACGTGCAGGAAGCGGTTGAAGCCCGCGCAGAAGTCGGCGAAGCCGGCGCGATCCCCGTCGGGGACGGGGCCGGCCGAGACGCGCACGATCGTGTCGAGGATCCGGCGAAGCGCGGTGTGGATCCGGAGCAGGCCATGGGCCATCAGCTCGTGGGACGCGGGCGCGGGCGCGGGCGCGGTTGCGGTCATGGTGTCACCATCCTGGAGGCGGGGTTGGGGCAGGAGTGTACAGGAGTGGGGGAGGGGGATGGGGGCCCCCCACGATCGGTGGGGGTGAGCCCGTGCTAAGGTCGCCGATCGTCGGTGGCGATGAGCAATTCTCCGAGGGCAGACTCGGCCGTGGATGCGAAGCACGTCGTTCAGTTTTATGAGGACGACCAGTTTCTATGCGAGATCCTGACGGACTTCTCGCGCGAAGGACTGGAGAACGGCGAAGCGATCATCCTCGTGGCGACCGCTCCCCACCGGCGGGAGGTCGTGCGACGGCTCGTCGAGCGCGGGATCGACGTCGGGGGTCTCGAGGACTCCGGCCAGCTCGTCCTGCTCGATGCGCGCCAGACGCTGGATGCGTTCATGGTCGACGGGACGCCCGACGCGGACCTGTGTCTGTCGGGCCTCCACCGCCTGCAGGCGGCGGCGACCGCCGACGGGCGGCCGGCCGTTCGATTTTACGGCGAGATGGTCAATCTGCTGTGGAGAGAGGGCAACCACGGCGCCGCGATCCGGGTGGAGGAGATCTGGAATACCTTCTTGAAGACGAATTCGGCGCGGCTCCTCTGCGGCTATGCGATGGACAACTTCGTCAAGGAGACTCACACGGCCGGGTTCGCTCACGTTTGCGAGGCGCATGCCCACGTGCAGCCGGCCGAAAGCTACCAGGAGGCGCACGATCCCGGCGCGCGGCTGCGCGAGGTCGCGCGGCTGCAGCAGCGGTCGCGGGCGCTGGAAGGCGAGGTGACCCGGCGCCATGGTCTGGAGGTGGCGCTCCGTCAGGCCCTGGAGCGAGAGCAAGCAGCCCATCAGTCGAAGGATCAGTTCCTCGCGATGCTGGGACACGAGCTGCGGAATCCCCTGGGGGTGATCGCCCTGTCGCTTGAATCGATGGGACTGCGCCTCGGCGATCAAGTCGTCGAGGAGCGCGGGGTGATCGATCGGCAATTGAAGCTGCTGGTTCGGCTGGTCGACGATCTGCTGGACGGCGCCCGCCTCACCTACGACAAGGTCGAGCTGAAGACGAAGGAACGGCTCGAGCTGTCGGAGATCGTCACCAGCGCGCTGGAAAGCGCGGGCCCGCTCATCGTCAGGAAGCGCCACGCCATCAGCGTGTCGGTGGCGACCGAGGGGTTGGCGGTCGATGGAGATCAGCAACGCCTAGTACAGGCGGTGGGCAATCTGCTGACGAACGCGGCGAAGTACACGACTGAGGGGGGGAGCCTTCGAATCACCGGCGGGGCCGCGGACGGCAAGGTCATTCTGAGCGTCGAGGACAACGGTGTCGGCATCACGCTGGAGCTACTTCCGCGGGTGTTCGATACCTTCGTTCAAGGCGATCGCAGCCTCGACCGCAGCGAAGGCGGCCTCGGGATGGGGCTGGCCGTCGCGCGGAAGCTCGTCGAGCTTCACGGTGGAACGATCGTGGCGCGCAGCGACGGGCCCGGAATGGGCAGCGCGTTCACGCTGTCGCTGCCGCACGTCGCGAGCGTGCCCCGCGACGCCGTCCAGCCCCCGCGCCTCGGGCCGCGCGAGGCGCCGGCGAACCGCCTCAAGGTCCTGGTGGTGGACGACAATGTCGACGCCGCGCGGGCGGTCGGCGACTCGGTGCGCCTCATGGGCCACGAGGTCGCGGTCGTTCACGACGCGGCGGCGGCCATCGGCGCGCTGGCCGAGCTCGACGCCGACGTCGGCGTGGTGGACATCGGCTTGCCGGGGACGGACGGCTATGCCCTGGCGCGCAGCATCCGCGCGCGCCCAGGCGGCCAACCTGTTCCTGGTCGCCCTCACCGGTTACAGCGAGGAGTCATACCGGGCGCGCAGCCGCGACGCCGGGTTCGACGCCCACCTCGTGAAGCCGATCGACTTTCAGTCCCTGCGCGACCTCCTGAACGACGTCCGC
>CAWHRJ010000016.1:0-203329 GCA_963831685.1 uncultured Pseudomonadota bacterium | reverse complement strand
CCGTCGGATCGTTCGAGGCCAAGACCCACTTGCCCCAGCTCCTTGAGCGGGTGGCTCAGGGCGAGGAATTCATCATCACGAAGCACGGCAAGCCCGTGGCCCGGCTGGTGCCTGTCGCCGCCGCCGCGCATAAGCCCGATGTGCGGCGGGTCATCGAGGAATTGAAAGCCTTCAGTAAGGGCAACACACTTGGTGAAGGCATCAGCGTCCGCGACTTGATCGAGGATGGCCGCCGCTTCTGATACGCATCACGGAAGGATTGGCCTATGCAAGCTCAGGAAGCCTTCGTGCTCGATTGTTCCATCACGATGGCCTGGTGCTTCGACGACGAAGCCACTCCTTACACCGATGGCGTCCGCGACACCTTGGCTGAACAGCGGGCCGTGGTGCCATCGATCTGGCCGCTAGAAGCCGCCAACGCCACCATCATGGGCGAACGCCGCAAGCGGCTGGATGAAGCCCGCAGCCGACGTTTCTTCGTGCTGCTGGAAGCGTTACCCATCGTCGTTGATGAGGAAACCAGCAAACGTGCGTTCGCCGACATCGTTCAATTGGCCAGGACCTATCAGCTTTCCGCCTATGACGCCGCCTATCTGGAGCTGGCTATCCGGCGGGGCCTGCCGCTGGCATGCAATGACGGCAAGCTGAAGACCGCCGCCGTTGCCGCCGGCGTCGTGCTGTTCAGCCCATCCTGAAGGCGTCTGCCGACCGACGGGTAGGTCCCATCCGTCGCAGGGGGGCTTACATAGGAGGAGGCTTACAGGCTTACGCGTGTACTTTGGTGGGCTGCATGACACTCCGAGCCTTCACGAGCAATCGGCTCGACGCCCTCACTCGATCGTTGCCGAAGGCGAACTCGGCTTGGGCCCGCCTCGCCGGGCCAGCACGCCGACGCTAGAATAGTGAGCGAGCATTGGTTTCCAGGCCCGTGCACGGGAGCCTAACGATGAGCGTGGCGATCGCGACCGAGAACGAGACCCGATATACACCTGAAGACTTGCTCGCCATGCCCGATGGCAAGGCTTATGAGCTGGTCAACGGCCGGCTCGTGGAGCGAAACATGGGAGCGGAATCGAGCTGGATTGGTGGCCGCGTCTACCTTCGGCTAAGCATCTACTGCGACGAACATCACCTGGGCTGGGTCTGGCCGGCTGACAATGGTTACCAGTGCTTTGCACACGCTCCTAAATTGGTCCGAAGGCCCGATGTCTCGTTCATCCGCGCAGGACGCCTTCCGGGCGATGTGTTGCCTGCGGGATACATTCGGATCGCGCCGGACCTGGCCGTCGAGGTGGTCTCTCCTAATGACCTCGCCCCGGAGCTTGACGAGAAACTCGAAGATTATCAAAAGGCGGGCGTGAG
The DNA here is from genome assembly GCA_963831685.1 of uncultured Pseudomonadota bacterium. Classification (GTDB taxonomy): domain Bacteria; phylum Myxococcota_A; class Polyangia; order Fen-1088; family Fen-1088; genus JADGRB01. Next base: position 201,967 of record CAWHRJ010000016.1, on the reverse strand, counting down.
ACTCGTCTGGGTGATTTACCCCGAGTCTCGCACGGTCTCGGTCTATCGGGGAGACGGGTCGGCGAGCCGCTTGCATCAGGATGACGTGCTCTCGGGCGAGGATGTGATCCCTGGCTTTCGTTGCGAGGTTGGCTCTCTGTTTCCGCCGATCGCTCGACCGCCGGCCGGCGGGTCGGAGATTGAGGTCGCCGAAGCCGGGCGTGAGACTGGAACGCAGGGTTAACCCGAAGCCCGCGGGCGCGGGTAGCACCATCGAGGAAGAGTGAGCGGGAGCTAATAAAGTTGTCATTGCTTGTGCAGAAGTTTGGTGGGACAAGCGTCGCCGATTCGAACAAGATTCTGGCCGCGGCGCGGCGGGCGATCCAGGCGCATCATCGGGGCGAGCAAGTGCTCGTAGTAGTCTCGGCGCGGGGGCACACCACCGATGAGCTGGTCGCGCTGGCCAAGGAGATCACCGACCGGCCTCCTGCACGCGAGATGGACATGCTTCTGTCCACGGGCGAACAGGTCAGCGTGGCGCTCATGGCCATGGCCATCGAAAGCCTGGGGGTCCCGGCGATCAGCTTCACCGGGGCCCAGATCGGCCTGGTGACCGACAGTTTTCACACCAAGGCCCGGATCAAGAACATCTCGAATGACCGCATGGCCCAGGCGCTGGCCGAGGGAAAGATCGTGATCGTGGCCGGGTTCCAGGGCGTCGATGAGAATTACAACATCACAACCCTCGGCCGCGGCGGCTCGGACACCACGGCCGTCGCCCTGGCTGCCGTGCTGGGCGCAGCGCTTGCGAGATCTACACCGACGTTGACGGTGTTTACACGACCGACCCGCGTATCGTTCCCGAGGCCGGCAAGATCGACCGGATCAGCTACGACGAGATGCTCGAGCTGGCTAGCCTTGGCGCGGGCGTCATGCATTCCCGGTCGATCGAATTCGCCAAGAAATACGGCGTGCCCATTCACGTGCGCAGCTCGCTGGCCGACGCGCCCGGCACCTGGATCGTCGGCGAGGAAGATGCCCGCCGGCTGGGCGTCGCCGTCACTGGCGCGGCGCTGGCCAAGGACGAAGCCCGGGTCACTTTCCTGGGCGTGCCCGACCGACCGGGAGTGGTTCATTCCCTGTTTCACACCATCGCCAGTGCCAACATCGTGGTCAACATGATCGTCCAGAACGTGGCGACCGAGGGAGCAACCGAGGTCAGCTTCACGGTGGCCAAGGGAGACTTGCCGGAGACCCTCCGCGCCGCCATGGCCGCCGCCAAGGAAATTGGCGCCCAGGGGGTAACCCACGACGCAGACGTCTCCAAGGTCTCGGTCGTCGGCCTGGGCATGCGCACCCACACCGGCGTGGCCACCGCGATGTTCGAGGCCCTGGCCGCGGCCGGGGTCAACATCCAGATGATCACGACCAGCGAGATCAAGATCAGCGTGCTGGTTCGACCGGGCCTCTAGCGTGCCGGCGCTCCGCGCCGTGCACAAGGCTTTCCAGCTCGACGAAGTCCACGCCCGACCCCAGCCCATATTCTCCCCCACCGTGTCAACCGCCCGCGCCATGAAGCTCGTACCCCTGGCCGACCCCGAGCTCGCCGAACCTCGCGAGCAAGGGATGGAAGACCTCGTTATTGCCGGCGTCGAGCTCGATGAAACTCAAGGACGAATTACCCTCTTTGGCGTTCCCGACCAGCCCGGTTACGCAGCCAGGGTCTTCCGCGCGATCGCCGAGGCGGGTCTGTTCGTTGATATGATCGTCCAGAACGTGAGCCAGGACGGCGATTCGATTCTCTCTTTCACCGTGCCTCGCGAGGTGGTGAGCCGGGCCGCGGAAACCGTGCGACCGGTCGCCGGCGGCCAGATCTCCATCGAGCCGGCCCTGGCCAAACTCTCGGTCATCGGTGTGGGTATGCGCACCCACACCGGGGTGGCCACCCGCATGTTCGGAGCGCTCGCCAACCGTGCGATCAACATCAACCTGATCAACACCAGCGAGATTCGCATCAACGTCGGCACCGACGTCGCCAAAGGTCAAGAAGGGCTCGATTGCCTCAAGCAAGCCTTCGCACTCAACGGCGAATGAGCCGTGGCTTATCTCGATTCGTCTGTGGTTCATTCTGTTTTATCTCTGGCTTATTGAAGAAAGCATGATCCGTGGCACGCGAGAAGCTCGTACTGGCGTATAGTGGCGGCCTTGACACCTCGGTGGCCGTCAAGTGGATCAACGAGACGTACGGCATGGACGTGATCGCCTACACCTGCGACCTGGGGCAGGGGCAGGATATCCAGGCGATCCGCCAGAAAGCGCTGCGCACTGGAGCGGTCGAGGCGATCGCCGAGGACGCACGCAACCTGTTCATCGACTATTTCGTCTGGCCGTCGCTTCTGGCCGGAGCGCTATACGAGGGCAAGTACCCCCTGGCCACTGCGCCTGGGGCGGCCCTTGATCGCCCAGCTCATGGTGCGCGTGGCCCGCGAGCACGGCGCCGTGGCGGTGGCTCATGGCTGCACGGGCAAGGGGAACGATCAGGTCCGGTTCGACGTCACCTTTCAGACCCTGGCCCCGGACCTGAAGATCGTGGCTCCGGTGCGCGAGTGGAAGTGGACGCGCACGCAGGAGCTCGAATTCGCCGCCAAGCACGGCATCGAGGTCGAGGCCACCAAGAAGTCGATCTTCAGTACCGACCAGAACCTCTGGGGCCGGTCGATCGAGGCAGGCATTCTCGAAGACCCCTGGGTCGAGCCACCCGCGGAAACCTTTCAATGGACCGTCGATCCCCGCCAGGCGCCTGATGAACCCGAGGAAGTGGAGATCAGCTTCGACCACGGCAAGCCGGTGGCGATAAACGGCCAGGAGAAAGATGGGATCGAGCTGATCGACGACCTTAACCAGCTTGCCGGCAAGCACGGCGTGGGTCGGATCGACCACATCGAGAACCGCCTGGTCGGTATCAAGTCACGCGAGATCTACGAGGCTCCCGCCGCGGTCTTGCTGCACGAGGCCCATCGCGAGCTCGAGTTCCTGACCCTCTCGAAGGAATCTCTAAGGTTCAAGACCCAGGTAAGCCAAGCTTACGCCGACCTGATTTACAACGGCCTCTGGTTCAGCCAGCTCCACCAGGACCTGATGGCCTTTACGGTCTCGAACCAGCAATACGTCTCCGGCACCGTGCGGATCAAGCTTTACAAGGGCCACGCCATGACCGTGGGCCGCAAGAGCCAGAACAGCCTGTACCGTCACGAGCTGGCCACCTATGAAGAGGGCGACCAGTACGATTCGTCGGCCGCCATGGGCTTCATCAAGATCCACGGCCTGGGCCAGACCACTCAGGCCAAGCACCAACTCCTCAAGGGCAAGTCCGGACCCAGGCTCGAGCTGCCCAGCATCATCCCGCCGGATGCGGCGAGATGAGGTGGTCACGATCCGGGGGGATCTATTCCATGAATGAGACCAAAGCTCATTTGCTCACATCAGAAAAGATCGACGCCGCTTTTCGCCAGGCCTGCCGAGAGGTCGTCCGCGTGGCCAAACAAACCGGAACGCCGGTCATCGTCTGGAAGGATGGCCGTGTGTGAAATACCCTGCGATCAGCTTGACGAGTTCTTTCCGGAGGACAGGTCCGTCGAACCAGCCCAGTAAGCTGGGCGAGGTCGCTCCAGCACTGTAGCGTGCCCCGAAAACTCGACAGGTACATCACGGTCGATGGAGGCGTCACAGAGGGAATTCGTGCCCGCAAAAGAGCAGGGCATCACAGCTTGAATCAGACTCCATCTCCTCTAATGACGCATGCATGCAACTGTCCCGGCGGACTTTGACAACGAGCACGACTTTGTTATTGTATGTGTTTCGCCCTCTCGGTGTTGTGCCATCCTGATCGGTCGAACAAGGGTTCTGGCACACCAAGATTATCTTCTGGTGATGGCGCGGGATGCCCGCCCCGGTGACGAGGTGGTGCTTGGGGCATTCATGAAACCCGTGAGGGCAAGGGAGAACTGACAGCATGACCGAGATGATGACCACCGACGTCCGCGCGATCATGGATCGCAGCCCCTTTGATACTTCCGCGGTGGCCGACTTACGTGAAGTGCTCAATCGAGATCCATCCCGCTACCGGACGTTGCGTGACGCCGTGGCGACCATACGCGAACGCGAGAAGAAAGACGCCAAGCCAGAGACACACTTCGCCTGGGCGTGGGCGACGTGCTCCTGGGCCGTTATGGATATTACAACACCGATCTATTATGTAAATGACGTCCCCCATCTCGGCACAGCCTACTGCACCATTGCCGCTGATATTCTGGCCCGTTACGAACGACTTCGAGGAAAAGACGTAAAGTTTTTAACCGGCACCGACGAACATGGCGAAAAAATTCAAGAGGCCGCTCTTAAGAAAAATGAGTTGCCACAGGCCTTCACAGACGCCGTTTCAGCCGGGGCACGATCGTCATCGGTACGCCCGGTGCCGGCGCCGTCAAGGAGCACGGCTGGATCGTGATCCTCGCCTCGATCCCGACCGGGCAAGGGCAAGCGCGGCGGCGACCGCGTTCGCCGAGCAGGCGCGCAAGCGCAACGGCGTCGCGTTCCGTCTCGATCCTCAACTCCTCGAACCGGCGTCCGCTGCGCGGCGGCTACTGGGTCGTCTACACCGGGCCGTATCCGACGCTCGGCGACGGTCAACAGCCGCTGCCGGCAGTCCACTGCCAGTGGCTTCGGGTCGCGTACGTCCGGCAGTTGATCGTCTACAAGAAGAAGGGTAAGAGACGAGATGGCGGAATTCACCTACGACGCGATCAACGCGCAGGGCGTTCTCACCTCGGGAATCGTGAGCGCTCCCGACGTCGGCTCGGCGCGCGAGCAGCTGCAGTCGCGCGGGCTCCTGCCGCCTGCGCTGTCGAGAAGCGCTGCCGCCGGCGAGGCGGGCATGCGGACGCATGTTCAAGGCGCGTCAAGCCGAAGTCCCTGCAGGTCTTCGCGCGCCAGCTCGCGACGATGATCGAGGCCGGCGTGCAGCGTCGTCGCGGCGCTCGTCACGCTCGAGGAGCAGACCGACGACAAGTACCTGAGCGAGGTCGTCGCCGAGGTGCGCGGCGACGTCGAGTCGGGCCTCATCCTCTCCAAGGCGCTCGCGCGCCACCCGAAGGTGTTCAACCGCCTCTTCGTCTCGATGGTGGCAGCCGGCGAGTCGTCGGGAACCCTCGACACCGTGCTCGACCGCGTCGCGACCCAGATCGAGAAGGACACGAAGCTGCGGCGCCGCGTCAAGGGCGCGATGGTCTACCCGACGGTCGTCATCTCGTTCGCGACGCTCGTCCTGATCTTCATGCTCATGTTCATCGTGCCGGTGTTCCAGAGCGTGTTCGCGCAGCTCGAACGGCCAGCTGCCGATGCCGACGCAGATCGTCATCGACGTCTCGAACCTGCTGCGCGGCTACTGGTTCATCATCTTCCCGCTGATCGGTCTGCGGTCATCTGGCTGCTGCGGCGGCTGAAGGCGACCCCCGAAGGGCACGAAGCGCTGGGACCAGTTCAAGCTGCAAGCGTGCCGATGAAGATCGGCGACGTCGTGCACAAGATCGCGCTCGCGCGCGTCTCGCGGACGCTCGCGACGCTCGTCGCTGCCGGCGTCGACATCATCTCCGCGCTCGACATCGCTGGCGGCACGGCCGGGCAACTGGGTGGTCGAGCAGGCGCTGATCACACACGAGCGAGCGCGTGCACGAAGGCGTGCCGATCAGCGATCCCGCTGATCGAGGACCCGGTGTTCCCGCCGATGGTCGGCCAGATGGTGCGCATCGGCGAGGAGACGGGCGAGCTCGACAAGATGCTCGTCGAAGATCGCCGACTTCTACGAGGACGAGGTCGACGCGAGCATCCAGTCGCTCACGTCGATCATCGAGCCGCTGCTGATGATCGGCGTCGGTGCCATGGTCGGGACGATCGTCATCTCGATGTATCTCCCGATGTTCAAGCTGCTGACGCTGATCAAGTAGACGGGACGCGAATGGCGACTGCGATCTCCGGCCGTACGCAGTCCACGAAGCGGACGAACGCGCCGAAGGCGACGACGGTCCGTCTGCGTGTCCTGATCCCGTTCTTCGCCGCGCTCGTGCTGCTCGCAGCGGCCGCGCTCGACGGCAGGCTCCGCACGCACGACAACGTGCAGCTGAAGGGGCCGGGGACGAAGGGCGAGCTCCACTGGAGCAACGGGGTCTTCACGAGCCGCGCCGAGCTGCGCGCCTGGCTCAACGCCCACGGCAAGTCGTACGACGCCTGGGCGAAGGCGCATCCGGCCGCGGTCGCGCTTCTGCCGGCGAGCTAGCGCCTGATGACCCGGGCGATTGCCGCGGCCTGCCAGGCCTCGAGCCGGGCGCGGTTGCGGATCGCGAGCACGCTGCAGGCGACCATCAGCGTCGAGATTGCCGGTGAGGATGCAGACGTCGGCCACGTTGAAGGCGACGCCGTAGTGGTAGCCGAGCAGCAGCGGGTTGGGGACCTCGAGGTGGTCGGCGCTTGCCGAGATCAGGTTCCCGAGCAGGCCGCCCGCGAACAGCGCAGCCCCGATCGCGACGGCGAGCGACGGCAGCAGGGCGAGGCCCCCCATCGCCACGAACAGCACCAGCGAGCTCGCGAACCAGGCCGCCGACCGCTGGTGATACGCCCAGTCGGGGGTCGACGAGGATCAGCTTCACCCACTGGTCGAGGGCCGCGAACGCCGTCGCGCCGAGGAGCATCACGAGAGACGCATGCGCAGGCGCGCCGCGGCGGTGAGCTGCGTCCTCGCCGAGCGCGGCGAAACGTGAGCGCTCACGTCGACTGCCCGTTCGCGTCGCGCTCGGTGCGAAGGCGGTCGATCTCGTCGTGAAGCTCCTTGCGCCGAGCCGACAGCTCCCGCTCGTGGCGCTCCGTCTCCTAGTTGTCGAGAAGCTCGACAGCCGGTCGTGAAGCTTCGCGCGGAGAGCCGAGAGCCTCCCGTTCCTCCGCCTCGAGCTGCTCGAGCGGTCGTCGAGATCCTGACGTCTCCTCCGCTCACCACTACTTGGTGTTCTACCAGAGTGGAATCTCGCGGGCAAGGCCAGGGTTCGGCATCATTGGACCGGTGCGTCTCTGCGCCCGCCACGGAATCGCGCGCTCGTCTCCGTCGTCACCGCTCTCTGTCATGGCCGCTGCAGCGGCCGGCGCACGACGGCACGACGACGCCTGCGCCGCCGCCGTGCGTCGGCCGCAGGGCTCGTCGCGATCGTCGAGCCGAACGCAGCCGCCGTGACGACCGTCGGGCCGGCGCTCGCGGTTGCCGTGCGAACCGGCCTACGTCACTCCGTCGTTCACGGACGCGGCCACCGGGCTGAGCTCGCCGACGCGCAGGTCGGTGCGCCGAGGGCTGCGTCACCGGCTCCGTCCCCGGAGGGGCAACCGCCCGCTCGGGCGCCTGGAGCGTCTTCGGCGGTGCCGTTCGCGGGCTCGTCGCTCCGCGCCGATCTCGCTCCCGGCGACCGGCGACGGCTCGAACTGGCATCTGCGGGACAAGGTCGAGGGGCTCACGGTCGACGGCGCGGCCGTCGACCCGATCGCCGGCTCGTCGATCGCCGTCGCCGACTGGGGCGTGCTCGACGTCGCACGCGACTCATCGACGCCGAAGCGCGTCCAGCCGCTGCGCTACTGGGCGGCCGCGCTCGAGCTGACGCTGACGAAGGCGCACGCCGGGCTTGCCCGTCGGCACGCGAGTGCTGATCGGCTACGTCGGCGCCGACCGGAAGTTCGCGGTGCCGCCTCCGCCTCCGGCCCGCCCCGGCGACCACCGTCACCGACCACGACGACCCCGACGCCCGCGGCGACGAGCACGACCGTTCCGGCGGCCAGGCGACGACGCCCGACCGCGCTCCGTCGGCGAAGAAGCCGCTCGCCGAAGTCGAGCCGCGAAGCCGAAGCAGGCGCGAAGCCCCAGGCCGAAGCCGGCCAAGCCGACGCCCCGACTGACCGGCCAGCCGCTGAAGGGGACGCCGACGCTCGGGCGCGGCGTCCTACGTCTTCCCCGTCGACGGTCGCGACCGCCTGGGGCGACACCTACGGCGCGCTGCGCTCCGACGTTCCCGGCGGCTGGCATCACGGCGACGACCTGTTCGCGTCGCTCGGGACGCCGGTCGTCGCCGTCACCGACGGGATCGTCTTCTCGGTCGGCTGGAACCGCGTCGGCGGCTGGCGGCTCTGGCTGCTCGACGCGAACGGCAACCAGTACTACTACGCCCACCTCTCCGGCTACACGGCCGCCGGGAGCAACGACCGCACGGTGCAGCAGCGGGCAGGTGCTCGGCTTCGTCGGCAACACCGGGCGACGCGTTCACGACGCTGCCCGCACCTCCACTTCGAGGTCCACCCGTCGAGCACGCTCTACCTCGGCTACGACGGCGCCGTCGACCCGACCTCGTACCTCCGCGGCTGGTCCGCTCGCGAAGAACGTCGTCGTTCCGCCGCCCGTCCGCCTCCCGTCGACGGCGCCGCCCGGACAGGGTTCTGCCGTCGATTTCGGCGCCTCCTGTGCATCCATCCGCTGCGCACTCGGTGAAGGCGAAGCCCGTCGCAGCGGCGCCGCGGTATCCGGCGATCTCTGGGTCGCGGGTCGGATCAGCTTCCCGCGGGCGGTCGCTGCGCGGAGCGCTGCCGCGGCCGTCCGCGAAGCCGAGCGGAGGCGGCGGCGACGTGCCAATTGTCGCCGGCATCCTCCTTGCGCTGGCCGCGCTGACGGCGCTGGTGGTCACCGCCAGAGCCGGCCGCGCCTCCTCCGAATAGGGGATCCGGAACCGGCCGAGCCGCTGCCGTACAGTCGAAGGATGCGCCGTGTGCTCGACCTCGTGCTCATCGTCGCGATCCTGGCGGCGGTCGGCTTCGGCGCCTACAAGCTCGGCGACCTCGTCGACAACAAGTCGAACGAGGCGGCGAGCGAGAGCGAGAACACGACGCCTGCCACGACAACGATTGCGACGACGTCCTCCAACCACTCGAACGGGCCATCGCGCAAGACGATCGAGTTGGTGATCATTGCTGTAGCAGGAGCCGCCGGAGTGATGCTGGTCGTTCAGATCGGCGGGTCACTCTTCCGCACACGTAAGAGAGAGAAATGGCACGCCTGAAGAAACCGCTCAAGGGTCCGACCCTCCTAGCCGAAAAGGAACTCACGGATCCGCAGCCTGTGATCGAATCGCATGAGAAGCCGCTCGAGGACGAGGCTCCGCTCGAGGAAGCCACGGTCGAGCGTGTCCCGCTGGGGCGCCTGCTCGTCGACGCCGGTTTTCTGACCCGCGCCCAACTCGACGAGTGCCTCTTCGAAGGAAGCAAGACCGGCGAGCGCATCGGCGAGGTCGTCGTGCGCCGCAACCTCGCGACCGAGGACGACATCGCCCGGCTGCTCGCCGAGCAGTGGGGCCTCGACTACGTCGAGCGCTCCGCGATCTGGTTCGACGGCAACGCCCTCGCCAAGCTCTCGAAGGAGGACGCGCAGCGCTGGGAGGCGCTCCCGACTCGCGTCGAGGGTGGGCGCGTCGTCGTCGCCGTCGCCGAGCCGACCGAGCAGCGGATCGCCGCCGTCCGCGAGCCTGATCGGCGAGGAGACGGTGCTGATCGTCGTGCCGAAGTCTGCGCTCGACGCCGGTCTGCGCAGTCCGCTGCTCGCGAGCCGCGGCGGCCAGTTCGAGGCGAGTTCGCCACCGGACGAGCCCGCCGACCAGGGCCCAGAGCCGCGAACCCGTGCCGCCCGGCCGGACGTCGAAGCCGAGCCCGAGGTCGACGAGCAGTCTTCCGCCTCCGCCCAGGCTCACGCCCGTCCCGCCGTTGCCCGACCTCGAGCCCGATCCCGAGCCCGAGCCTCCGCCGGCCGAGCGGCACGGCCAAGTCGAACCCGAACGTGACTCTCGATCTCGAACTCTCGTGGGCCGCCGACGACGCCGAGGCCGACGCCGTCCAGGCGCTCGCCGCCGAAGCCCAGGCCGTCGCCGAACGCCTCGCCGCCCAGGCGGCCCGCCGCCCGTGTCCGCGCCCACGAGCAGCACGAGCTGCGCGCCCAGACCGAAACGTACGAGGCGCGGATCGCCACGCTCGAGCAGGAGCTCGGACGCGCCGCTTCCTCGTCGAGACCCTGCGCAACCACCTCCGCACGACGCTCGACTCCCTGCCCGAGTAATCCCCCTTCCGGGGTATCCCCGGCCACCCGAACCGGGACGATGATCAACGGGAGATGGCCTCTCCGCGGCTCCGTATCCCCAGGACTCCGTGGTCGGGTCCTACCGGCAACTCGCCGAGATCTACCACGACCTCCTCTCGCGGGAGGAGCACGGACCTCGTCCTCGACCGGATCGTGCAGACGGTCCGTCGGCTCGTGCCCGTCGCGAGCATCCTCGTCGCCGAGGCCGACCACGAGCAGCGCGTCCTGCGGCCGCTCGTCGCCGAGGGTGTCGGCTGGCCCGACGAACTTCACGGAGTCGCGCCTGCCGTTCGGCGAGGGCCTGATCGGCATCGTCGCCGAGCGCGGCCGCGCGATCTTCTCGAACGACGCGCACCTCGACGGGCGCGCCGGCCACGTGGAGGGGACGCCCGACGACGAGCCGGAAGCGATCATCTCGCTGCCGCTCGTCGCACGCGGTGTCGTGATCGGGGCGATGAGCCTCTACCGCGAGGGCGGGGGTGCCGTCTTCTCTGAACTCGACTTCGAGCTCGCGCAGCGATTCGCCGACGCCGCAACGCTGGCGATCGAGAACGCCCGGACGCGCGCCGACCTTCGCCAGCTCGCCCGGCACGACGAGCTGACCGGGATCCTCAACCGGCGCGCCTTCAACGAGCATCTGGCCGCGACGGTCGCCGAGCTGCCGTCATACCTGGTCGCCGCGCTCGTGCTCGTCGACCTCGACGACTTCAAGTCCGTCAACGACGTGCACGGCCACCTCGCCGGCGACGAGGTGCTGCGCGCCGTCGCCGCCCGGCTCGAGCAGGCCTCGTCCGGCCATCCGGTGTTCCGGCTCGGCGGCGACGAGTTCGCCGCGCTCGTCACCGGGTCCCCGTTGGAGACGGACGCGGCGGTCACCCGGATCGCCACGCAGATGAGCACCTTCGACGTCCCGATCCCGGGCGTCGAGCTCGAACAGAGAGCGAGCATCGGGATCGCGAAGGCCGCGGGCGGCACGGTGCTGCCCGAGAACCTTCTGCACGAGGCCGACCACGCCATGTACCGCGCGAAGCCGCACGTCGGCGAGCGCGGCGGCCTGCGGCTCGTCACCCGTCGCTAGCCAGGGCCTTCGGTCTCCAGCTCGACGCGGGCCTGACGGAGGGCCTCGCAGCTCCTCGGCGCCCGGCACCGGGATAGCGCGGGTCGAGCTCGGCGAGCGCGCGGCCGATCACCGCTGCCGCGGCGACGCGGTCGAACCACTTTCGGTCGGCGGGGATCACCCACCACGGCGCCCACTCGGTGCTCGTGTGCGACAGCATCTCCGAGAACGCGCGCTGGTAGTCGTCCCAGCGGCCCCGCTCGGCGATGTCGGCGGCCGAGAACTTCCAGTTGTGATCGGGCAGGTCGATGCGGCGCAGGAAGCGCTGCCGCTGCTCCTCCTTCGACAGGTTGAGGAAGAGCTTCACGACCTTGAACCCGTTGGCCGTCGAGGTACCGCTCCCAGTCGTTGAGCTCGCGGTACCGGCGCTGCCAGACGTCGTCGCCCTTCGCCTCCGCGGGCAGCTTCTCGCGGTCGAGGTCCTCCGGATGCACGCGGACGACGAGAACCTCCTCGTAGTGCGAGCGGTTGAAGATGCCGAGCTCGCCGCGTGCCGGCAGCCGCAGTGCGTAGCGCCGGAGATAGTCGTGGTCGAGCTCGTCCGGCGACGGCACCTTGAAACTGGAGACGCTCACGCCCTGCGGGTTGACGCCCGTGAAGACGTGCCGGATCGTCCCGTCCTTGCCGCCGCCGTCGATCCCCTGGAGGACGACGAGGACGCCGTAGGTGTCCTGCGCGGCGAGTCGCGGCTGCAGCTCGCGCGAGCACCTCGATCGCCTCGTCGCAGGAGCTCGTCCGAGCGATCCTTGCCGACGCCCTCGGGGAGATACCGCGGGTCGAAGTCGCGGGCGAGCTCGATGTGTCGTCCCGGCTCACCCGGAGCGAGTCGGTCAGCTCGTTCGAGCCAGTCGAGTCGTCCACCGTCTCGACGCTACCCGGCAGGAGGGACGCGGCGAGAGCGCGAACACGACCTGACCCATCTGGGTCTGGACGCCATCCGATCGATCGCAGAGAATTCGAGTCGAGAAAGCGACAGGTCGAAGGCACATTGACGGGTGTGGTCGGGCCGAGGTGCCAACTGACCCACCGACCTGCCGCACAGGCGCACGGGGACCCCGAGAGACGAGCCCCGAAGTCGCCCGAGACGACGGTTTCCGCGTTTTACCGTCCGGTTACGTCGAGGCAACGCATCCGTTCACCCACGGCGGCAAGATCGACCATGCGGAGGCTCGCCGTCCTCGTCGGCACCCGATCATGCTGGCCCTCGCCGCACGGCCGCCGCCGCCAGGTCGGAGGCCACCGGCCTTCCCGGCGATGCCCGCCGGCACGACGCATGCCGAGATCAACGTCACGATCGCGGGCCACCTGCACACGCTGATCCTCGACCGCGGCCGCATCGGCCTCGTCGGGCCGCGCAACATGCCGCTGCGCGAAAGCGACGGCACCGCCGTCGTCGTCCCGCTCTCGCCCGACACGATCGTCCAGCCCGCCCCCCTGACGATCTACGACCTACGCCGCGGCATGAACGTCGACGCGATGCGCATCGACGAGGGCGCCGCCGTGCGGACGATCCGCGGCAAGGTGGCCAAGCGAGCCGTCTCGCCCGCCATGATTTAGAGTGATGCGTGACGGCCGCTTCGGATCGCGCCCGACGAGGGCGCCGGCCGTGCGCATAGCGCGTAGGCATCCGACGCGCAGCGCGCCGTTCAACGCTGGCAGGCCGTCTCACGGCCACGCCATCATCTAGACGATGGCGGGAACGATCCTGCTCGTCGAGGACGAGCCCTCGGTGGGCGAGCTCGTGCGCGGGTACCTGACGCGCGACGGCTACCGCGTGATCTGGGTGCGCTCGGGCGAGGAGGCGCTCGTCGAGCTCGACCGGCATCCGTTCCGGCTCGTGCTGCTCGACATCGGGCTGCCCGGCAAGGACGGCTTCGAGGTCTGCCGTGAGATGCGACGCCGGTCGGAGGTGCCGATCGTCATGCTGACCGCCCGCGACGAGGAGCCGGACCGCATCGTCGGCCTCGAGGTCGGCGCAGACGACTACCTGACGAAGCCGTTCTCGCCGCGGGAGCTCGTCGCGCGCATGAAGGCGATCTTCCGCCGCACCGAACGGCACGAGCACACCGGACCGGCTCGAGCTCGCCGACGTCGTGCTCGACCGCGACTCCCACGACGTGACCGTCTCGGGCCGCCCCGTCGAGCTGACCGCGAAGGAGTTCGACCTGCTCGCCTTCTTCCTCGCGAATGCCGGCGTCGTCGTCTCGCGGGACATCCTGCTCGACCGCGTCTGGGGGCAGGAGTACCCGGGCGGCACGCGCACCGTCGACGTCCATGTCGCCCAGCTGCGCCGCAAGCTCGGCCGGCCCGACCTGATCCGCACGCTGCGCGGCGCGGGGTACAAGGCCGTCGGGACATGAGTCTCAGGGCCAGGGTCTTCGCTGCGATGCTGGCGGCCCTGGCGCTCACGCTCGCCCTGACGATCGCGGTCGGCGCCGTGCTGACGCGCCGCCAGGTCGAGCGAACGCAGGCCTCGGCGCTCGCTGCCCGTGCCGACGACCTCGCCCAGCAGCGGCGCCAGCACGTCAGCTATCGGCTCGGCAGGGACACGATCGCGGGCGGCGTCCTCGTCTGGGTCGCCCGTCGCCCCGGCCTCGTCGGCTACATCCCCGACGTCAACCGGTCGAGCAACGGCTCGATCGCCTTCGGCGGTCGCCGAGCAGCTCTACTCGTACCGGACGATCCCGCATCTCGGCCTGCTGGTGGTGCAGCCGAGGAGCCCGGCGGCTGGCGCCCGTTCCTCGGCGACCTCCTGCTTGCGGCGCTCGCCGGGGTCGGGCTCGCGGCCCTGCTCGCGTTCGTGTGTCGCGCGTTCGATCACGCGGCCGATCGGCCGGGTCGCGCACGCGACGCGTGCGCTCGCCGCCGGCGAGGCGCACGAGCCGCTGCCGACCGCAGGGGCGACCGAGCTCGCGGTCACTCGCCGAGGCGTTCAACCGGATGGCTGCCGACCTCGACGCGTCGCGCGCCGCCGAGCGCGACTTCCTGCTCTCGGTCAGCCACGAGCTGAAGACGCCGCTGACGTGAAGATGAGAGGCCGGCCGCAGCGCCCATCACGGTGCGCGCGCCGCAGGCGAACCATCTGCGCCCGGCGTTGCTCGGCACGGTCGCGCTGATTGTGATCGCCGCGATCGGTCCCGCCATCGCCGCGCAGATCGATCGTGGAGCCACGCTCGACAAGACGGCAGATCTGCCATCACTCGGACCTGGACGCGAACTGTTCGCCGCAACCGGCACCCCTGACCTCCGATCTCGACACGCCAGGCCGCGTGGTCGCTCAGCGCATCGATTGTGGTGGCGGGCCTGTCACTCTCACCGTCGAGGTTTTTTCGCCGCGCAGTACCGCGGCCCGCTTGGTTGCCGAGCAGCGTCGCCTGATCGGAGGCTTCGAGAGCGAGGATGCGGAGACGCATTCGCTGTCAGTGCCGAACGCGCCGCAAGGCGCCTGGCGGCTGATGGAGGACGTGAAGGCGGGGCGAGTTGTGGCCACCAGCCTGTGGATCGACGGGAAACCCGCGCAGCTCGGTCCAGTACACGGGCGCGCCAGGCCTGGCGCAGCGTCTTCGGGGGGCGGTTGCAACCGGTGCTGATGGTGGTGACTGCAGATCTGGTCATTCCGCCCCATGACGCGGTCACCAGTCATGAAGCCGCGTCGCGTATCGTCGCCTTCCTGCAGGCGCAGCCGGCACTGTCCGATCAGGTCAACCGACTTGCCGGCCTTACGGACTGACGCTACCTGGCCCCACCAGCGCTGTGATGCGGCCTACCAAGTGATTGCCAGTCAGCGTGGCGGGCGTCTTGGTGGCATTGCGCACGAATACAGTGGGCGCCGGCAGGTCACTGGTGAAGTTATTGTCGCGGATGATCAGCTCATGCGTGGGGTTCCTGGCGCCTTCGTCGCCGATCGGTATCGCGGTGCCGGTATTCTCGGCCATCTTCCCCTTTGCAGCCGGTTACCCTGGATGAGCACATCGCCACCGTTCGGGATATCCACGAGATAGCTGGAATTTCCATTCGGCCCGTCCGCGATGTCGTTATCGATCAACACGGTGCTCAGCGCGCGCGATTTGATATGATGCCCGACATGCTGATCGATAAAGCGCGAACGCTCGATCTCGAGACGGTCGATCGCATTGATGTAGATGCCATGGGCGCACCCCGCTCCTTCCTCGCATTTGCCGTTGCCGCGGAACTCGCTGTCCACGATGCGGATCGGTACTCCCCGGCTTCGGATTGGCGAGGATGCCGTTCTCGTTGTCGATGAACCGGCTATGTTCGACCGTCAGGTTGCGACCCTCGGCGCGGATGCCGGCTCCGTTGGCGTCCGGCACCGCCGCGCGCTCGAAGGTGATGTTGCGCACCGTGATGTCGTTGCCATCGATGACGAAGATTCCTTTGCCGGCGCACGTCTTGTCGGCGAGCACGGCGCCCTCGCCGGTAGCCTCGATGGTCAGCCTGTTGGTGCGCCAGACTGCGCAATCCGTGTAGTCGCCGGGCGCGATGCGGATGATGTCGCCCGCGCTCGCCGCGGCCGCCGCCTGGCTTGGCAGCTTCAACCGCTGTGTTGGCCCCACCTCCAGCACGTTTCCCCCGCCAACCGCACAGGCGACCAGCAGCGGAATGACACTGAAGCCCGCCACGCACCAACGAATGATCATGCCGATCACCATGATTCCGTCGTCGACCGCATTTACACCGGCGCCGCATCGCCGGCAAACAGCGCGAGGGCTTAGCAGTGCGGCGTGTCGCGCTGATCGGTGCCGGATTCATCGCGCGTGTCCACGCCGAGGCGCTGCAATCGGTGCAGGGCACGCGCATCACCGCCATCGTCGACCCGAACCATGATGCCGCGACGCGCCTCGCACGGAGCTGCGATGCGGCGCAGACATTTCAACTCGGTCGAAGACGCTCTCGCAGCCAATGTATTCGATTGTGCTCACGTCCCGGCGCCACCACCCGTGCATCTCGACGTCGCGTTGCCGGTGCTCCGAGCAGCAAAGCCGGTGCTGATCGAGAAGCCGCTCGCCGCGAATGGTACCGATTGCGCAGTGCTGCTGACGCTGCCGCGTGTTCGGCGTGCATCGATCGGTGTGAACCAGAATTTCCTGTACCATCCGGCGTTTGCGCGGCTGCGCAATCTCGTCGCGGCGCGTGCCCTCGGCCAACCCAAGTTCGTAGGCTGCATCTACAATGTTCCGCTGCGCCAGTTGATGGCGCGACAGTTCGGCCACTGGATGTTCGCCGCACCGGTCAACCTGCTGCTGGAGCAGGCGGTGCATCCGCTGTCGCAGATCGCAGCCCTCGCTGGTACGATTCATGACGTTGCGGTGCAGGCTGGCCCAGCGATCGAACTTGCGCTAGGTGTGCCGTTCCACGCCAGCCTCGATGCATCACTCGACGTGCCCGTTACCCGCCGGCACGCTTCGTTTCGCTGTAGGCCAGTCCTTTCCATTCTGGCAAGTGACCGCGGTGTGCGACGACGGCGTCGCGGTCGCCGACATCCTGGCGAACCGTGTGTTCACTTATCTCGGGCGGACGCGGTGGATGGAGGCGATCGACGGCCTGGCATCCGGCACGCGCACCGCAGCGACGATGTTCGCCACGAGCTGCCGCAACCTGGCAGCATACATGGCAGCGACATTGCACCTGACCCGCCGCAACGACGCATTCTTCCAGAGCATGCGAGCGAGCATCGCCGCCTTTCACGCCTCGCTCGATGCCGGAACGCCACCGCCGAGTGACGGAAGGTTCGGCGCGCTGCTGGTGGAGACCTGCGAACGCATAGGCCGCATCGCATTCCACCAGGTGCCAGCAGCATCGCCAACACTGCGCAGAGCCGACGCGGCATGCGATGTCGCCATCCTCGGCGGCACGGGCTTCATCGGTCAGCATGTCGTGCGGCGCTTCGTCTCTGAGGGCGCGCGCGTCGCGGTGATGGCGCGCTCGATCCGCAACCTGCCGGAGATCTTCGGCAACGACAGAGCGTGTCGCTGCATTCCGGCGACCTGCGGGACGCGGACGCTGTCGCCATGGCGATCGGTTCGGCGCCGGTTGTCGTCAATCTGGCGCACGGCGGCGGTGGCACGTCATGGGAGGCGGTACGCGACGCCATGGTGGGCGGTGCGGAAATCGTCGCCAAGGCTTGCGCAGGACGGCGGTTGATCCATCGGTTCGATTGCGGCACTCTATCTGGGCCCGCAGGACGCACCGGTGACTGGTGCGACTCCCACCGATCCCAGGCTGACGAACGGGCGGACTATGCCCGCGCCAAGGCGATGACCGACCGGATGCTGCTCGGCATGGATGGGCTGAACCTGTGCATCCTCCGCCCTGGACTTGTCGTCGGCGAGGGCAGCACGCCATTCCATTCCGGTCTCGGCTTTTTCAACAATGAGCAGCACATCGTATGGGCTGGAATTCGGGGCGCAACCCCCTGCCCTTCGTCCTGGTGGAAGACGTGGCTGACGCCATATTTCGCGCCGCTCGCGCAGAGGATCGAAGCGAGTTGCTACAATCTGGTCGGCGACGTTCGGCCGACTGCCCGCGAGTACATCGCTGCGCTGGCCGAGGCATGGCAGCTACTGCTGAAATTCCATCCCCCAGTCGGTCGATCTGCTGTTGGCCAGCAGGAATACGGGAAATTTCTCATCAAACGCGCCACCTACCGCCACGCGGCACCGCCGACCCGGTGCGACTGCGTCCACGCTGCTCTTTGCCGCGACCTTCGACTGTAGCGATGCGAAGCGCGACTTCGGTTGGTCGCCCAACGCCGATCCGGTGCGGTTCCGCGAACGCGCGATCCTGGTGCATGCCCGCTGAACCCATAGCGGCGCGGGCGCCGCTTCTGCTGCATGTATTTTCCACTTTCGCAGTCGGCGGCCCGCAGATGCGCTTCGTTACCCTCGCCAATGCCTTCGGTGAACGCTACCGACACATCGTGATGGCGATGGACGGCGATCATGCGTGTGCCGCACGCCTAGCCCCGGGATTGGATGTTCGCTGCGAGCCCATCGAGCGGCAAAAGGGGCAACGATTGGCAATGTCCGACGATTCCGCCGCTCGCTGCGCGAGATCGCACCCGACCTACTGGTGACCTACAATTGGGGCGCGATCGAGTGGGTGATGGCCAACATTCCGCGCCTCGTCCGCCACGTCCACGTCGAGGACGGCTTCGGGCCGGAGGAACGCTCCCGCCAGCTTCCACGCCGGGTTCTGACACGACGGTTGCTACTGGCGCGCACAACGGTGGTGGTGCCGTCACGCACTTTATGGCGGATCGCAACGGAGGTCTGGCGGCTCGATCCACGGCGTGTGCGGTACGTGCCGAATGGCATCGACCTCACCCGCTTCGCCGGACCACACGCGGTGAGTGCCGAACCAGTGATCGGCACCGTCGCAGCGCTTCGCCCGGAGAAGAACCTGGCACGGCTACTCCGCGCCTTTCGACTTGTGGCCGATGCTCTTCCACTGCGGCTGCTGATCGTGGGTGAGGGACCCGAGCGGCTACAGCTGGAGCGGCTCACCGAGGATCTGGGGCTGGCCGGCCAGGTGCAATTCACCGGGCATCTCGACAACCCCGCGGCGCTGTATCGTGGCATGGACGTTTTCGTGCTGTCGTCCGACACGGAGCAGATGCCGTTATCGGTGATCGAGGCCATGGCATCCGGCCTGCCAATCGCTGCCACCTCGGTAGGCGACGTCGCATCGATGTTGGCAGCGGAGAACCAGGCGTTCGTCACGCCGCTGGAAGACGCCGCACTTGCCAGGGCGATGGTGAATTTGGCGACCGATGCTTCGCTCCGCGCCCGAATTGGAGCGGCCAACAGGGCGAAGGCGGAGGCAGAATTCGGCCAGGCGGAGATGGTGGCGTCCTGGGGTGTGCTGTTCGACGGGCGATAGCCACACGGCAGTCGAGTGGCCGGCTTACCGCAGCGAATACCAAACCCATCCGATCCACTCGTGCATCGCGAAGTAGCTCGCGCGCCAGCTGCCGACGTTCGGCAAGAAGTCACTCGCGACCAAGGTTGGCACATGATCAAAATAAGTCGGCGCGGCCGTCACCGTGATTCCGGTGCACGCGGAAGGCCACTATGGCGCGGCGCATATGCCAAGCCTGCGTTACCACATACACGGAGTGAATCCCCTGTGCGTGCAGGATCGGGGCGCTCAGATGGGCATTCTCCCAGGTGTCGCGGGACGCCCGCTCGACCCATCGTACTGGCACCGAGAAATCATGTTCCAGGGTATCAGCCATCAGCGCGCCAATCGGCGGCTCCGATACATGCAGCTTCCCGCCGGTTATCAGGACCGGCAATCCCGTGCGCCGCGCCAGCACGGCGCCGGCCAGCACACGCTCGAGCGACAGAGGGCCGGGGTGCAGGATCGGCATCCGGCTGCCACCGCGCAGGATGTCGCCGCCGAGAATGACGATCGCCTGCGGCGGTTGATCCGCGGGAGGCGTGAGCGGCAGATCCTGCTCCAGCGCAACGAGCAGCGCCTCGCTCACCACCGGCATCGCCAGCACCAACAGTCCCAGCGCGCCACACCATGTCAGGAGCGCGCCCACGCGCCGGTAGCGCCACTGAACCAGCAGACCAAGCAGAGCGAGGAACAGCAGAGAGATCGGCGGCACCAGCAGGGCAACCGCCACTTCCTTGAATGCCACTCGGCTTGGTCTCCTTGTCTGGCGTCGCTAACCCGGCTCGCCCAGCCAGTCGAGTACCCTGCCGAGACCGCTGCGCAGATTCGCCGGAGTAGCTAGCCCGAGCACTTCGCGCGACAGCGCAGGCGAGCCGGTGGAGTGACGGATTTCGCCTGCGCGCTGCGGACCATGGCGCGCATCGAGCCGCGTGCCTGTCAGTTCCGAGATAACACGTGCCAGATCCAGCACGGAGGTCGCGACGCCGGTGCACACATTGAACACCGGCGCGTCCGCGGGTGCCAGCCGCATGGCCGCCGACAGCGCCGCGACCACATCGGCCACATAGACGAAGTCGCGCGTCTGCCCACCATCGCCGAAGATGTCGATCGGTGCGCCTCGGCGTATGCGCTCGCAGAAGATCGATATAACGCCAGAATAGGGCGAGCGTGGATCCTGGCGCGGTCCATAGACATTGAAGAAGCGCAGTCCGACGGTTGGAATGGCGTGGACATGGCTGGCGACACGTGCATGCAGTTCACAGCCCAGCTTGTCGGCGCCATAGGCTGAGAGCGGGTGGCGTTCGGTTGCTTCGGTGATAGGGACCGTCGTGCTGTCGCCATAGACCGCGGCGGACGATGCATACACCACCGGGATCCGCATCGGCCGCACCGCATCGAGTACGGTGATCGCCCCGGTGAGGTTGACCCGATGCGTTCCGAGCCAGTCTTTGACACCTCGTTCGACCGAGGCGATTGCAGCAAGATGGAAGCAGCCGGAGACACCTTCCACGGCGTCACGCACCGCTGCCGGATCGGCCACGTCACCTTCGATCAGCGTGGCGTCCGATGGCAGATTATCGCGCCTGCCGGTGGATAGGTCGTCCAGCACACGGACCGCATCACCACGCGCCAGCAATGCCTCGCACAGATGCGACCCGATGAAACCCGCGCCCCCGGTCACCAGCCACGTGCTCATGCTTCAAGCTCGGTGCTGTTGACGATCCGCACACCGAGTTGCGTCAGCCGCTCGCGCGTCTCGTCCATCGTGGTGCGACCGTTGCCGAGCGGCACGCCGATGCCTCGGCAGGCATCTGCGATGATCACCGTCTCGTAACCCAGGCGCACCGCGTCCTCTGCTGACCATGCGACGCAAAAGTCAGTCGCCAGCCCGACCAGGAAGACGCGCCGGAAGCCGCGTTGCCGCAGCCAGCCGTCCAGGCCCGTCGACGTCCGCCGGTCGTTTTCGAAGAACGTCGAGTAGCTGTCGATATCGCGATGAAAGCCCTTGCGGATGATCACCTCTATCTTCGTCTGGTCGATAGCGCGATGCAGCGCCGAGTTGGGGCTGCCCTGGATCGCATGATCCGGCCACAGCACCTGCTGGCCGTATGCCATGGTGATCGTGTCGTACGGGTTACGACCGGGATGCGCGCTGGCGAACGAACTGTGGCCCGGCGGATGCCAATCCTGCGTTGCGAACGCATGCCCGAATTTGGTCAGCAGGTAGTTGACGACAGGCACTATGGCATCGCCCTCCGCCACGGCGAGTTCGCCGCCCGGCATGAAGGTCGGCTGCACGTCCACCAACCCGAGTATGTCCGTCGCGCGGTCGATCATCGGCCTCGCTCCCTGATCTGCCGCTTGCCACGATAGTATGGAACGTTTGAGGAGGGGAGCGGTGTGGCACCAGCGCCCAGGCCTATCGGGTGAATGGCGGATCCTGCTGTCATTGCGAGTTCCACACCCGCCGGCGGCGGACCCGCCCTGAATGAAAAAGCCCGGAATTCCGCCATTCTTAACCCCGATTGGGGGCAACTCTTTCTTGTTAGCCCGACTTTCGCAACTGGACGCTCAGGATCGCCCAAGCATTTGATTTTCTGTGGCTGATGGTGGCTAGGTCGGCACCACAGCGCGGGCTGTCATAGCTATTTCGTAACGTCATCCGCGGTCACCCTGGGAGGCGGCTGGGTGGGCAAGCTCAATTGCAAACGCTGGAGCAGGATGGCCTGATCTGCCTCCGGTTCCGTGTAGCGTGACAGTATGACTGTGCGACCATCCGTCGTCGGGAGTTGCACATCGACCATCTGGATCGCCGCCATCTTGTCCAGCACCGACCTCGGTGTCAGTCCCGGTGCCAGTGAACGCAGCCGCTGTTTCAGCGTGACCTGCAGGCAGTAGGCGAGGAACGCGACAAAGATGTGGGCTTCAATCCGCTCATCGGTTTGGTGGTAGATCGGACGGATCGCCAGATCCCCTTTCAGTTCCTTGAATGCCTGCTCCACCTCGACCAGTTGCAGGTAGAACGCCCAGAGCTGCGCCGGGTCACCACCCGTCACATTCGAGCGCAACAGATAGCTGCCTTCCCGGCGGCGCGCCTCGCGCAATTTCGGCCAGTTCAACTTGAAGCCGAACGTCTCCTGCGTGACGACCTGATCCTTGTCCGGCAACTGAATGTCGATGATCCGCCAAGCCGCCGGGCCGGCCTCTTTCCTGGCGGCTCCCAGCTTGATCAGCAACTGGTCACGGGTCAGCTTCTGCTGACGCAGTTCATGCAGGCGCTTTATCAGCTTCTTCAACCGCCGCCGCCGCATCGCCTGTTCCTTGTCGCGGCGTGCGCCGCTACGGGCAAGGATGTAAAGTTCGCCGTCCTGTTCGACGAGCTTCACCTGAACAGCGTCACGAACCTGCGCCCACGGCTTGGTCAGGAAGTTCTGCTCCAGTTGGCCGAGCCGTCCGCGCGGCGTGCCCACCAGATACTGTATGGGCGTCTCAGACGCCCGCATCTCGGCCAGCACCTTCTCCGTTGGGATGCCGCGGTCCATCACCCAGGTGCGCCTGGCGCTGCCATACTGGGTCTCAATCCGCTTGATGAAGTCGCGCAATGTCGTCTTGTCCGAGGTGTTTCCCGCCATCACCTCGTAGGCCAGCGGCAAGCCGTCCGGCGTCACGATCAGGGCGATCACCACCTGAACGCAATCAGAGCGTTTGTCGCGGCTGTAACCGAAGCGTCGCTTGCCAGCCTCGGGCGGATCGCATTCGAAATATGTGCTGGTCAGATCGTAGAGCAGGACTTCGAAGTCCGCCCCGAACAGGCTCTTCCAGCGCTGCTGCAGGAAGCTGAACAGATCCGTCTTGTGGATCACCAGCTTGTCCAGGCACCGATACAGATTGTCCTTGTGCGCCAGAGCGAAATCCGCGCCCAGCAGATCGCCCATCGCACTTCGCTCATACCATTGCCGGTGCAGCCGCCACTCACTGCCAGGGTCGATGAGGCGGTAAGCCACCAGCGTCTTCAGCACGTCCAGCCAGCGTGTCCCCTCCCGCGATGCGGGCAGACGCGGAGACCAGAAGTCATCCAGCCTGAGCTGATCCCAAATATGGCAGGCCAGCCAGCAGGCACCCCATTGCCGCGGCCGATGCAGCCGCAGCCCGCTGAGCCGGACATGCACCACATCGCAGTTCAGCGCCGGTGCCGCACGATCCTCCGGAAACAGCGCGATCTGCCTGGCTTGCTGACCGCCTTCGTCAAACGCTTCAATTGTCTGGCACCACGCCGCTCTCTGTGCGTCGTTGATCTCGCCAAGATACAGCACATGCCGCTGCACCGTCCGACCGCCGGACACCCGACGGTTCTCCACGATGCTCCAGTAGCGGTGCTCCTTGCCGTCCTTCCGACGAATCTTGTGGCGCAGAAACATGACCGCAGGCTTCCAAAGCCCGCGGCCGTTTCGCAAGATACTTGGTCGGCACCGCACGCGGTTTCCGCCATTTCCCGTGCGCTGATCCTGGGCTTTTCAGGGGCTTACCGCCACCTCGCGGGAGCAAAATTCCCGAAACCGTGGTCGAGTTGCGAAAGTCGGGCTAGGAGCGAAGCGACGCGGCAATCTCCATCGCAGTGCATAATGGGATGGAGATTGCTTCGCTACGCTCGCAATGACAGGGAAAGCGCGTTCACCCGATTGCTCTGCACCAGCGCCGGCCCACGGTCGGACGCGCGTGCAACCCTCAATCCGCGAACCGCGGGATAACCTTCTCCCCGACAATCTCGATCGAACGCATGATCTGGTCATGCGTGGTGCGGCCGATCTGAAACATGAAGACCATCTGGTCGATCCCGGTCTCGGCCCAGCGTTCCACCTGGCGGCAGACACTGTCCGCATTGCCACCGATCGCCATGCCGCTCTCCAGCAGATCATCGTCCGAGTAGCTCGCCATACGCGCCTTGATGCGTGCCACGCCTTCGGATGAACCGAACCGCACATGGTTCAGTTCGGCGTCGTTCTCGCCGTAGTAGAAGCGCGCCGCCGCACAGCCGATATCGCGGCCGATCCGGTCGTCGTCATGCACGCAACCGATGGCGAACACGCCGACGTGGTTGTTGATGAAACGTCCGATCGGTGTGGCAGTGCGGATCGCAGCGCGATACGCATCAATATGCGGCTTGATCTCCACATGCGTGTAGCGGGTGACGCCAAGCACACCGACTCCCGCGGCCCCGGCACGCTCGAACGTCTCCAGATTGGAGGCGGCGAACCACAGCGGCGGATGGGGACGCTGGATAGGCCGCGGCACCACCTGGCGCGCCGGCAGATCGAAATGCTTGCTCTTGTAACCTGGGAAATGCTCCTGCTCGAGCATCTGCACCACCGCTTCGAGCGCCTCGCGCCCGACCTCGCGGCCGTATCCCGCATCGGCATTGAAGCCGAGACCTTCAACCACATACGCCGCCGTGCCGCGCCCCGCACCGAATTCGCAACGGCCATTGGACAGCACGTCCAGCGTGGCGACGCGTTCGGCGATCATGAACGGGTTGTGGCACGGCATCAGGATCACAGCGAACCCGAGCCTGATCGTCCGCGTGCGCTGCGACAGCGCGGCAAGGAACATCTCGGGACAGGAGGAGTGGCCGATTTCAGCGAAGAAGTGCTGCTCGGTGAGCCAGAAGTGGCTGAACCCCGCATGCTCCGCCGCGACCACGTGGTCCAGGTTCTGCCAGTATATATTGCGTTCGGTATCCTCGCCCCACGGCTTGGGCACCTGGATCTGACTCAGCAGGCCAAACTTCATCGTTAATCTGCCGCCATCGCCATCACCGGCCGCGCTCGCGCGATACGCATCACGAGCAGCGCAGCCATCAGGCAGGCCAGCCCACTCGCCAAGAACGCAAGCAGATAACTACCCGTCCAGGTGCGTACCACGCCGGCGCCCACTGCCGCCAACGCGCCGCCGATCTGATGGGTAGCGAAGATCCACGACATGATGACCGGCGCTGCCTTCTTGCCGAACACCTCATTGACCAGCGCGAAGATCGGCGGCATCACCGCGATCCAGTCCAGCCCGTAGAACACCGCGAACACCGTCAGGCTGACCATGTCGAAACTGGTGTAGGGCAACAACATCAGCGACAGGCCGCGCAGTCCGAAAATCCAGAACAGCAACATGCGCGGATTGTACCGATCGGTCAGCCAGCCAGAGATGGTCGCACCGATCAGGCTGAATATCCCGAGCGACGCCAGGATTCCCGCGCCCGCGAACTGCGTGTAGCCATGGTCAACACAAAACGCGATCAAATGCGTGCCGATGAGCCCATTGGTGGAGAAGCCGCAGATCGCATAGCTGATCGCCAGCAGCCAGAAATCGATCGACCGCATACCGCTGGCCAATCCATTGATTGCCAGTGCAAACGGATTGCCGGTGCGCGGCGGTGCGGGAGGCTCGACATCCGCACCGAGCGGCCCCAACCCGATGGCGGCCGGCGATTCCGGCAGCAAGCCGACCAAGGGGATCAGCGCGACAACCGTCAGGGTCACCGCGATGGAGACGCTTCGCCAGCCGTAGTCCTGCGACAGCCGGCCGAGCAGCGGCAGGAAGATCAACTGGCCAGCCGCGTTGGCCGAGGTCAGCAGTCCCATCGCCAGGCCGCGATGGGTGACGAACCAGCGGTTGGCGACAGCCGTCGACATGCCCACGGCGCCGGCGCTGGCACCAATCCCGACCAGCATACCCCAGGTGAGGAACAACTCCCACGGCCTCGAAATGAACGTGGATAATCCGGTGCCCGCCAGCAGCGTCAAAAGACACAGCATGATGGTGCGCTTCAGTCCAAGCGTCTCCATCAGTCCGGTTATGAACGGGCCGGTCAGTCCGAGCAGCAGGATGTTGAGCGAGATCGCCGCCGAGATCGTGCCGGCGCTCCATCCGAACGCGCGCTCCAGCGGTACAATCATCACGCTGGGTCCCGAACGCACGCCGATCGCACCGAGGGTCAAAGTGAAGGCAACGAACAACGCGACCCAAGCGTAGTGGATGCGTCCTGAACATAGTCTTGCCAACGCGGCCGCCATGCACGGTGCCTTTCTGCTACCCGCCAGTATGACGGTGCACCTCGCTTTCCACCAGACCCCAGATCTCTGCCTTCAGCGCGGCATAGTCAGCGGAGAGCTGGATCGACACGTGACGGGGCCGCGGCAGCGTGTTGTCGAGGATCGCCTTCACCCGCCCCGGCCGCGCCGACATCACCACGATGCGGTCCGCCAGTATCAAGGCCTCGTCTATCGAATGCGTAATGAACACCACGGTCTTGCGGCTGGCCTCCTGAATGCGCAGCAGCTCTTCCTGCATCTCCTGGCGCGTCATCGCATCGAGTGCGGCGAACGGCTCGTCCATCAGCAGCACTTCGGGATCGGCGGCAAGAATGCGCGCCAGCGTCACGCGTTGCTGCATGCCGCCGGACAGCTCGGCAGGATAATGTCGTTCAAAGCCTTGCAGCTTCACCAACTCGATGAAGCGCGCGACGCGGCGGCGTCGTTCATCGGTTGGCACGCGCCGCATGCGCAGGCCGAACTCGACGTTACCCTGCACGGTCTTCCACGGGAACAGCGCGTAGGACTGGAATACGACGCCGCAACGCGGCTCGATGCGCGTGATCGGTTCGCCGTGCAGCAGGTACGCGGCCGTCGGTGGGCTGGATGAAGCCCGCGAACATGTTCAGCATCGTGGTCTTGCCGCAACCCGACGCGCCAAGCAGACAGACGAATTCGCCTGCCTCGACATCGAGAGAAAAATCGCGCACCGCCACCACGTCCGGACCGCGGCCGATCGAAAAGCTGCGTGTGACATGTTCGGCGCTGAGGATCGGCGGCATCAGGTGTGGCGATGCCGCTCCCACGGCAACAGTAGGCGTTCGATGCGTTCGGCGATGAGGTCCGCGATCAGCACGGTGATGGAGATCGCGACCATGCCGACCATCACCAGCGGCAGGTTCCCCCAGTCCTTGCCTTGCCAGATCAGGGCGCCAAGACCTGACTGCGCCGCGACCAGTTCGGCGGACAGCACGCACGACCAGGAGATCGCCAGCGTGATCTTGAGGCCGGCGATGATGCCGGGGAGAGCAGCAGGCAGGATCACCTGCCACATCACCGCGATGTCGCCGGCGCCCAGATTGCGCGCGGCGCGGACCAGCAACGGATCAACGCGCTGCACGGCCGACAGCGTATAGAACAGCATGTAGATCCAGGAGCCGAGAAAGACGATCGCGACCTTCTGCTGCTCGCCGATGCCGAGCCAGAGGATCGTCAGTGGGATCCATGTGATCGATGGCAGCGGACGAAGCAGCGAGACGAACGGATCAATGATCGCTTTCGCGGGCCACCATACAGCCATCACCACGCCGAGAGGCACGGCGACGAGACCAGCGAGTGCGAAGCCGGCGAAGACACGCCCGGACGAGATCAGCACGGACTTCCACAGATCGCCGCTGGCGATGAGGTCCTGTGCCTGGGCGAGGATCTGGCCTGGCGACGGCAGGAACAGCGGCGAGATGGCGCCTGTCGTTGTGGCGAGATGCCAGGCAAGCAGGAATGCGGCGACGGAAGCGATCCGAATAACAGGCATGGCCGCTGTCCTCCCCCTCCCCTTGCGGGAGGGGCGGGGGGAAAGGGGGCCTTCGGGGGCTGGCACCACTCCCTGCCCCCATCCCCCTCCCGCAAGCGGAGGGGGAGTGTCCGTTTCGATCACCGTCACTTCGGCATGAAGCTGGTGTTCTCCCACTTCGCCACATCCGGCACGCTGGGGATCTTCTTGTTCTCGTACAGCCACTGCGCGAGGTACTGCATCTGCGCGGTGTGCAGCTTCATGTGCTCCTGCCAGTCCTTGGTGCCGAAGTACTTCTGCGGCTTCATGCCCGCCAGCACCTCCTCCGGTGTCTTCTTGAAGTAGTGCGCCGTGGTCTTCGCCGCGTCCTCGGGATTGGCGATGGTGTAGTCGGCACCTTTCAGCATGCCGAGTGCAATGGCGCGTGCCTGATCGGGATGCTGCTCGACCAGCTTACGCGAGATGATCACGATGTCCGGCGACGCCATGGTGCCGAACTTCTGATATGTCGTCGTGTCCATGTCAGTACCCGAGCAACCTACCGTCCGGCGCCGCCTTCTTCAGCCCATCCAACAGCGGCTGCCAGACGCAGGCCGCTTCGACATCGCCCCTGGCGAGCGCGGGCGCCATGTCGGTGGGACCGAGATTGAGATAGTCCACATCCTTCTCTGTCATGCCCTGCGTACCGAGCAGGCCGCTCAACGTGATCTCGGCCGACGTGTTGGCGGCAACCTTCTTGCCGCGCAGGTCCTTGATCCCGGCGATGCCTGGGCGTGCCCAGCAACCTTCGATGCCCGGCGAATCATCGAAGTTGTAGAAATAAAAGAAGTTGGTGTCGCCGCGCGCCATCGCAGGGATGATCGAGCTGCGGCCGAGATTGCTGAATGCCGACGAACCGGCATCAACCGAGGCCAGACGATCACTCGAATTGAGAATGACCTGATACTCGACCTCGATCCCCTGTTCCTTGAAGAAGCCCTTGTCGATCGCGACCATGATCGGCACCTGGCCGCCCGAGGTGCGACATCAGAATCACCTTCGCCTCCTTCTTGCGCAGGTACTCGATGGTCGGGAGGGATTCGCGGAGGCGCTTGTCCGATTCGACCTTGCCGTCCTTCAGGGGGACGTTGAAGTCGACGCGCACGATGACGCGCTTGCCAGTGACGGGGAGGTCCTCGACGAAGAGTTTCATGGGGGCCGGGTTTAGCAGGAGGGGGGGCGGGTTGTCGAGGGTGGGGGCTGCGCCTCGGCGACGAACGACGACGACGACGACGACGACGACGACGTCGACGACGACGACGGGCTCGAATCTCTTGACCTGAAGCTGAACT
Source organism: uncultured Pseudomonadota bacterium (assembly GCA_963831685.1). Classification (GTDB taxonomy): domain Bacteria; phylum Myxococcota_A; class Polyangia; order Fen-1088; family Fen-1088; genus JADGRB01. Next base: position 172,824 of record CAWHRJ010000016.1, on the reverse strand, counting down.
CCCCGGCACTCACCAGGCTGGAGCCATTCCGGTCTACGGGGGCACCGGGCCCCGCCACGGTCATAGCCAAGAGCCCACGAGTCGGGAGTGTGATCTTTATGTGAGGCGCCCTAGCATAGGGCCAAGGCAGAGGGCCAGCCTTGTCCGACCTCGTGAATCTGCGTTGCGATGGCTGTAACAGTCCTGATAGCATCCGCGCCAATCAGCGACTCGATCTCTCCATGCGTGACCTTTTTCCCGGCTACATGCGCGCACGACCGGAGGCCCTCCAGGAGCTCTGGAAGAGCGCACGGATCGCGGTCGACGCGAACGTGCTGCTAAATGTCTATCGGTACTCAGAAACCACACGTGACCAGCTTGTCGACGTTTTTGAAAGACTCAAGGAACGGCTCTGGCTTCCTTGGCAATTTGCGAAGGAATTCTACGACAACCGAGGGCGTGTCGTGTTGGAGCAGTCCACGGCGTACCTGACCGCCCGACGGGCCGTTGAGCAATTGCTCGAGGACTTCAAGTCCTTCAAGAAGCATCCATTTGTTTCCGTCGACCGCATCCAACAACTCGAGGCGTTCGCCGTCGAGCTAGGGGATCTTGGGGCGAGACGTGAGGAGATCTTGCATGACGATCCGATTCTCCAGAGAATTGAGAGCATCTTCGATGGACGCGTGGGTGAAGCACCGACACCCGACCAACTGAAAGATATTCACGCGGAAGCGTCACGACGTTATGCCTCCCACGTGCCGCCTGGCTACGAAGACACCAAGGAGAAGGGAATACCTTCCTGCTATGGCGACTACGTTGGCTGGCGGCAAATTCTGGACTTCGCGAAGGGACGCAACTCTGCGATCCTTTTTGTCACAGACGACGTCAAGGATGACTGGTGGTATCGGGTTCGCGGGGATAAGACGATTGGACCGCGTCCTGAACTGATTGTGGAGTTTCGCGAAGAGTGCTCGGTTCCGTTCCATATGTACACAACGGAACAGTTTCTGCGGCTCGCGGTAACGGAGTTTGGCGCCGTGGTTACCGAGGAGGCCATAACAGAGGCCGCTCAGCGCGGTAGAAATGCGGCCTCCGATACCCCGAAAGATACAGCGAAGGCGGCGCCATCCAAGGCTCTCCCCGCTGAAGAAGCCTACCTGCCCGACTCTTCCGGGCTCGCAAAAGCGAGTACGACTACGGTCATTGGTACGTCGGCAGCCGAGGACAAGAAGTGGCCATCCTCGTAACGGTGGCAGATCCTTATGGTCTCGTAGCCCAGATAAAGCGGGCAATCGACGCAGGGACCATCGTCACCTGGGCGTACGATTCTGATGGTGACTTTTTCCACTCAGTCCCTCAGTGGCGAGGGCAGGCCTGGCTGAGACCAAGGGTAACTGCAGGGACCCTAATCCTGAATACGATTCGACCCACTAGTTCTAGGATCTCGAAAGAGGCCTACGCAATCTACCACGCGAGATTTGTCGAAATGCTTCTCGCTCATTTCGATAACCAGTTCTCGAATGCTTTGACGACGGCTCTGCCCGTCGAACCGGACAATGTTTAAACGCGCCTGACGCCGATCGTCTTCGCGACTTCGGCAAGACGACCGACATCACCTTTGGGGGAGCCTTCGCACAAGGTGGGACTCCCTCGGTCTTGTCACCGGGCCAGGATGCGGCGACGACTTCGCACCTGCCGAAGCCGGAACGTCCGGCTTAAGCCACGGTTTTATTCGGTACCGTAGCTAGAACCCGTCGAACTTCGGTTACGACAATCGGCGAGAGTCCGAGGCCATCAAGATCCAGCGAGTGAAGCCTCGCAAGCGCTTTGTCTCGATCGAGATCGTCATCCGGTATGATCTCAGTCAGCTGAATTGCTGTTGTACGCGATAGTCCAAGCGACATTAGAGAAAGCTGGGTTGCTTGTGACGCTCCGAACTCCAGCCACATGCTCAAGTCCGGGACGTCGATGTCGACGGCCCTTTTCTCGAAGTGGGTTCGAAGTAAGTCAAGATAACAGTGGACATACTTTGGAAATTCAAAGCGCGCATATTGCTCTATGTCCTTCATCGTGTCGCGAATTACGACCGGCAGCTTCCTCCCTCGTGTCTGCCAGTATTTCCAGTTCTGTAGGATGATGCGCGCCAGACTGAGGCCACGCATCCAGTTGACGATAAGGAGGGCCCGCGGAAATGCCAGCGCGGGCGGTTCTCCCGAAAGATGCGTTCCGATAATCGTGATAATGGCTTTATAGGCGTCCAGCGCGTCATTGCTTTCTGGTGCGGGAGGGACCAACAGTGCGTTGTCGCCCGAGTAACTTTCGAAGAACTCGAAGAGCGAATTCATGTGAAGGGCGCTGACACCTGGATTTCGATCGATGACCTGCCTCGGAACGCGGATTGTGGACGAGATCGCGTCGAGAGCATTCTGTAGTTTTGTCACCACTTCCGAATCGTAGAGCACTGCTTCCGGCGAATTCTGGAACCCTCCGTCGTGCCGAAGGTGCTCGCCTAAGAGGTAGGAAAACGCGTGCTCGAGCGTATACCTATCGTCGTAGTCAAATGGTGTTCCCTTCGAGATAAAGTCCAAGAGTCGGTCAACATTGTCGGATATTGTCGAATCTAGCTGTCGCTTTATCGTGTACTGTCGACGCTCCCGAGGTGGCTCGGTCTTCCAAGCGCTCCGTGGATATACACAAACGACATTGCCCTGAAACTCCTTGCCCTGACGACCTGCTCGCCCGGCTAGGTTCCAGAAATCCATCTCAGTCATGGGCTGAGGCCCACGCTTCGGGCCCCGCAAGAAGATTGACTTGGCTGGGAGATTCACACCCTCCAGGAGGGTGGAAGTGCAAACGAGAAATCGGAGCTTGCCGCATCTGAAAAGACGTTCGATTTCCGTTTTAATTATGAGCGGCATGTTTCCGTAGTGAAAACCGACGCGACGAGCGAGGGCCGCACGCAAGGTGTACATCGGATGCACGACCCGCTTAACGAGGTCTATGAGCGTAATCAGCTCTTCGTCGGGCCGTTCGTTAATCTCGCTCTCGAAACCAGCCAGCAGCAGCGCGGCCTTTTCTGCTTCAGCCGCACCATTGACGTAGACTAGATTGCCTCCGTCTCCACCGGAAAGCGCGTGCGCGACGAAAGCAAGTCGCTTGCCTGTCGCCGTGGGTCGGAAGGGTAGTGTCAACTGGCCAAGCGAAATCGTTTCGTCGGACGAGCAGAGTTCCACATTCCACACTGTGGACTTGCGAGGTACCTGACTAACCCAGAGCACATTCTGATTGACGGAGACCTGCTGGGTTGTGACGACCGCGTGCTCTGGATTTACGCTATCGGGCGCGCCCCGCAGGAGAACCTCTGGGTTGGCAGTCATCGGACTCGCGAAGAAGATCCGGAGCGCCTTTCGACGCTGTGCCTCCCGTAGAACCTGCTGAAGCAGAACACCACGCGCTCCGTCGCCGATCTTGTGGGCCTCATCAACGACGATGAGATCCGGGGCAAAGGTTGGGTCGCTAGTCATCAGCCAATGCAGGCGTTCCTGTGTCAGGACGAGGACGGCTCGTGAGTATGATTTGGCGGCAGGGACAGACGATATTTCCAGGTCTGAAATGTCTCGAGAGGTCACATACTCCTGGAAGCGCAGCTGTACCTCTTGGATCAGGGCTCGCGTCGGAACGAGAAACACGACGAGATTCACCTCGTGAAGCGAGAGCATCCGCTCGACTTCGCGCATGAGAATGAACGACTTGCCAGCCGAAGTGGGCGCGGAGGCGCTGATCCAGAGCGAGTCCTCGATCTTGCGGTGCAAGGCGACCTGAAAGCGATTGAGTGCTATCAACTCGTTCGTACGGGAGTCGAGGAGTGAGTTGGCAACCCGCTGTGCTACGACGTCGAGCCTGAGGGGCAACGGAATCTCGTGTTCATATGCTTCCGTTACCAAGTTGCGCTCAACCGCGAGTTGAATGGCCGACCGGTTCGTAAGAGTCTCAAAAACGAACGCGGATGCAGCGGTCAGTTCAGCGGACTCGATACTGGCTGTCGACAAAGCATACTGAGCAATTCGGAACGCAGCGTCCTGATGATCGCCCTGGTCTGAGCGCGCCAGGATGCTTGCACATGTGAGCATGTAGCGGATATCGATCGGAGCTTCTTCGTCGCTGGGCGTCGAGAGGGATGAGAACTGACGGCGAACCGAATCGAGTGTCAGACTCCGAAGCCGTGAACGGAATCCCGGCAATTCGGACAGCTGGGTCGCCAGTGACTCGATGCTCATTTCCCGATCTCCCTGAGAAAGGCTGCTCGGAATGCTTCAACAGACGGAAATGGCAGAAGGAAGATGTCGAGCTTGATCCTCTCCATGGGAGGTCGCTTGACGACGTGACCTCCGACAAGTGGCTTCCACGCTGCCAGAGCAGTCTTTAATTCGGCGATCAGGGTGTCGATGGTCTTGGAGTGGGGAGTTGCTGGATAGGCGTCAGAGTCGAAGCCGATCAGACAGACGCCTTCGTTTTTCGTCTTATTGAACATCGGATCGTCGGGATTCAGGTACCTCAGCAGTGCCCCTGTGAGCGCCGGATTGTCGAGGTCTATGTTGGAGCGCAACAGTTGGAGATCGCGAGATCTCTGTCCGTTGGCTTCGCCGTCACACACAAACGGCTTGAGGCTGTCCAAGCACTCGGCGACTGCACTGCCTATCGATTTGTAGAGTTTTGATTCGCCCCAATACAGGATCAGATCTCCGTCGCCGCTGACGCCACAATGGATCCCATCGATTCCATGAACATGCATGTTCGGATTCGTTTTGTGCGGCATCTTGCAGAAGAGCTGCGGGTGGCCGAGGTACGACTGGACGAGCATATAGAGGAGAAGCTCTCCGCCTTCGCCTGATTGTTTAACTGGTGCAAACAGGGCTTTCGCCTTCGCTACCAACTCGGCTGTCGCTGTGGTCGTATTGTGTTTGTGGTCGTAAGATCGCGCTCTGACAATCTCGCTGCGCGGAATCGCATAGTCGACGACCCTCATACAGAGTGCCTTGGCCAGTCCGTCGACCCGAGGAAGAGATGTTCCGTCAAGAGCCAGGGAATAGCAGTGCAGCGTGGCTTCAGTTCCGTGGTGACGGATCCGTGTCTCCACCTCGTGGAGATATGCTGTGAGGTCAGTGGCCTGGCCCCTAATGAGCGCCTCCACCCCCTCTTCGAGCGACCCCAAGGTCGGTGCCATGAACCGCGGCCATCGTATCGCGAGAAGCTGTCCGCCGGGACTCGCAACGGTGGGTGCATTCGTCGTTCAAGCGAGGCCAGCATGATTTGGTATACTGATCGGATGTTCAGATATACGCAAGAACCATGAGACCGTGGTCCCGATCACGAGTTTGAGGGGGCCCGGTCAGAGCTCGGGAACAACAGTCCGCGCAACGCCCATCACCGATCTGGAAATCAGCAACGGGTCGAGATCACCGAGCGGTTCGTTTTCGCGGAGCACCCGACCGCGAGTAGCAGAAGCACGAACCCGACGACTGACATCCAAGCTCCTCGCCGAGGCCGCATCGTAAGTACCGACAACTATGAGGCCAGGATGTTCCCGCGCGCGCCGCCGCCGCGTCGTCGAGCAGGCAGACCTACAACCCCCGCAACCCCGCCGTCCGGCACGCCGCCTCGGCCGGCAGCGTCTTCGCGGTCGCCAGCAGCGTCGAACGCTCTGGATCGCGCGCCCGGGCGATCAACGCCTCCGCAAACTGGCGCAGGCAGTCTTCGTCCGGTCGCGAGCCCTCGCCGGTGGGCCAGGCCATCTCGACGTCCGGTTGCACGCCGGCGCCTTCGATCTCGGCGCCGCCCGCCGCCAGCAGACGTCCCGTGGTCAGGTAGAGGCCCAGCGGATCACCTTCCAGCAGCTCGTCGACGGACTTGGCAGGCGGGACGTTGTCGAGGGTGTGGCGCCAGGGTCTCGGGATCTCGAACATCTGGTCGATCGTTCCGGCCCCGGCCGTTGGCTCGCCCACCACGATGCCTCGCCCGAGGTTCTTGACGGCGGCGGCGACGAACTCCGCTGCCGCCGCCGTTTGCCGGTTCACCAGGACGACCAGCGCGCCGCCCGGCTCGTGGCCGTCGGCGTGCGCAACGAAGTCCTTGCGCTGCCGCCGCCCCGCGAACGACCCCAGCGACCCCGCCTTGATGAAGGCGTCGGCCACGCGGGCCGCCTCCTCGAGGAGCCCACCCGAATTGTCGCGCAGGTCGAGGATGAACCCCTTCGGCGGCGTGCCTTCGAGCGCGAGCAGCGACTTTTCGAGCTCGCCCGACACGCCTGACGGAAAGCCCCCCAGGCGCAGGTACCCGATTGTCTGTCCCGGCGCGGCCCGCGGGAACAAGGCCGCCCAGGGTCTCGCGGCGGCGCCGCTCCCCTTGCTCGGATCCTGGGCGCGGAGCGTGCCCGGTCCGGCGCCCGCCGCGGGCCCGAGGTGCGCGCGGACCTGGCGGTAGGTCTCCGGATCCAGAAGCCGCGAGTGCCGATCGAGCGCCGACAGCATGCCGCCTATCGCCGCGAGCTCGAGATTCGAGAGCCGCTGCTCGGATTCGGCGGACGGCGCCGGCGCCAGGTGCGCCTGAACGAAGCGAAACGCCTGCTGGAGGTTGGAGCGGAGGCTCCACGGTGCGTCCACCCGTTCGAGGTCCAGCGTGCAGGTCTGCCCGTCGATGGTCAGCGTCACCCAGCGGGGTGGTGCGTCCGGTTCACGCTCGACCAGGATGTCGCGGTCCTGCTGGGCGACCGCGTCCAGCGCGCCGAGCAAGAGATCGCGTGAGCGCGGGCTGATGTCCTCCGGGTAGTTTTCGCGGACGTAAAACAGGGTCTTCGAAAAGAGCGGGAGCTGCGCCGTTGCGTACGGAGTCGCCGACGGGCAGCTCGCGACGCGCGTGGGGACTGTTCGGGCCGGGTGGCGTCTGGGCACCTCGACGACGGCGCGGTCCGGCCGCCGCGGCTGCGCGAGGCCCGGCGCCTGCTCGACACTGTTCGATGAAGCGCACGCCGTCGCCAGCAACAGCATCACCGCCAACGCCGCCCGGCCTGCTGTACGCGCGCGCCCCATCTCGATCCCCATTGGTACGTCATCGTACCGCGGTTCGGCTCGCGCGAGCCCTCGCACCGTTCAGCGCCGGCGCGATCCGGACTGTCGACCCGCGGTCCGTGCAGTAGACTCTCCCCCATGACCCTGAAGGCACGCGTGAAGGGCGGGCGTCTGGTGGTCGATGAGCCGACGGATCTGCCCGAGGGGACGGAGGTCGAACTTCTTCCGCTCGACCCCGGGGACTGGCTCGACGAGACTGATCGAGCGCGTCTTCACGATGCGTTCCTCGAATCCGAGAGCGACGTCGAAGCCGGTCGCCTCGTCAGCGCCGAAGACGTGCTGCGCGAACTCCGTCGGCCGTGAAGCGGCGTCGCGTTCAGTTCACCGCGACAGCACGACGTCACGTCCTCCACGAACGCGACTGGTGGGTCAGCAACCGCGATCACGTCGAGGCGTTCACGTCGGAGCTCGAGCGGACGCTCGACCTGATTGCCAGGCTGCCGGGTGCGAGCACATCGTATCAACGGGTGCCTGGCATTCGTCGCGTCTTCGTGGAGAGAATCGGCGTGCACGTTTACTTTACGTTCGACAAAGACAGCATCGTCATCCGCGCCGTCTGGGGCGCCAGCCGCCGGCGTGGGCCTCGGTTACAGGACGCGCCGTAGCCGCCCCGACCCCACGCAGACACCGGCGCGAGCACCTGAAAGGGGATGATATCACCGCAGCAACATCGGCCGCATCACGCCTGCGGGCGTGATCACCGAGTTTCCCACGGGTTGGGCGCTGGCCGCCATTCCTGTGGCGCTGATTCGGGAACTTGGGTGGGTCCTTTTACGTGAGCCCACCCAGGATGAACCTGATCACGTGGTGGTGGTCGGAAACAAGACCCACTCGAAACGACGTCGCGTCGCCCGCGAATGCACGTGGGTGATTCCACCGCCGCCAATGCGTGCTGCCGACCTCTGATCCGCCTACGCTGCCGGACCTATAACCCCCGCAACCAACCCGACCGGCACGCCGCCTCGGCCGGGAGTATCTTCGCGGTCGACAGCAGCGTCGAACGCTCTGGATCGCGGGCCCGAGCGATCAAGGGGCTGCGGGTCGGCGCTACCTTGGCGCTGGCGCTTTGGGCGGGATGTCAGGCGCAGAATCTGACGCCGGCAGGCGGTCTGCGCCCGCAGCCCGACTCCGGCGCGGCGGGGACCCGAGGGCAAGGTGACTGCTACATCGCCTCCGCCTGTCCGCTCACGGTCCCGGCTCAGGGTCTGCCGTGCGCGGTGACCGCGATTCCCTGCGAGTACGGGGACGACCCGCGCTGGAGTTGCAATACGCTCGCGACCTGCACGGCGAGCGGCTGGAGTGTGCAGCAGCCAACCACCGACCCGGCGAGCGGCTGCCCGACCCCACAGCCCGCCTGCCCGCCGACCTTCCCCGCCTCGCCGGACGCGATCGTCAGCTGTTCGTCCGGTCTGTCGTACGAGTGCGTCTATCCCGAAGGGAACTGCCTGTGCGGCGGCGGAGGCCTTGAGTGCGTCGCCAGGCCGCACGATCTGGCGGTTCGGATCCGTACCCTGCACGCTGCCTAGAGCGCGCCAACAGCCCGTCCGGGTGGCGCGGATCCCCATGCGCGCGCGGCGCCGCGTCGTCGAGCCGGCAGACGCAGCGCCGCCGCGGTGGTCGCAGCGGGCGTCACGATCAGTCGTGGGACTGAAACACGAAGGGAAAGGTGACCTCGACGCGACCACCTGCCGGTTTCGGGAAGCGCCATCCTTCTATGAGCGCCCGTACGCAGTCGACGACGCCCGAGCCCTGCATGGAGCCCGACGCGACAGCGACATCACGCGGGACTCCGTCCGCGTCGATGGTCCAACGCGTGTCGATCCTCCCGACGAGCATCGGGTCCATCTTGAGCGCCGATTCGTAGCAGGCCTTGACGTTGGGCACCTGCGAACGGACGTACTTGGCGACCGCGTCCGGATCCAATTCAGGGTCAGACCTCGCTGCCTTCCCCGTCTCGGTTGCAGCGGTCGGGTGCTCATCTCCCTGAAAGACGTAGACGAACTCCGTCCCGTATTGTTCCGGCGATGGGGGAAAGGACCAAAGGCCGATGCGCTCTTTGATGCAAGGCTCCAGTGACTGAAACTCCGTTGGACCTTCGATCTCGACGTTCTTGACCTGCCCCGAGGTCGCGATCGCGACTCTCACCGTAAACTTTCCGTGGGTGAGCCTGTGGTCTTCTAGGAGCGCTCGCTGATAGCACGTCTTGATGTCGGCGCGATTTTCGCCGATTACCCTGCTGATGTCGTTCTGGTTGGGATAGAGCGCGCCACCGACCGGTGCGGCGGGCGTGGCGCGTGGAGGCGTTACTGCACCGGAAGGCGCCTTGCCCGCGCACGCCGCGAGCGCGAGCAACGCAAAGGATGGGAGACGCCGAAGCTGCACGCCGCCCCATCATATAGAAGCGCAGTCTGATCATCACGCTGTGGCCGAAGGACTAGTTCTCTAGGCGCTGGCGCTTTGGGCGGGGTGTCAGGCGCAGAATCTGGCGCCGGCAGGCGGTCTCCGCCCGCAGCCCGACTCCGGCGCGGCGGGGACCCGAGGGCAAGGTGACTGCTACATCACCTCCGCCTGTCCGCTCACGGTCCCGGCTCAGGGTCTGCCGTGCGGGCTGACCGCGATTCCCTGCGAGTACGGGGACGACCCGCGCTGGAGTTGCAATACGCTCGCGACCTGCACGGCGAGCGGCTGGAGTGTGCAGCAGCCAACCACCGACCCGGCGAGCGGCTGCCCGACCCCACAGCCCGCCTGCCCGCCGACCTTCCCCGCCTCGCCGGACGCGATCGTCAGCTGTTCGGCCGGTCCGTCGTACGAGTGCGTCTATCCCGAAGGGAACTGCCTGTGCGGCGGCGGAGGCCTTGAGTGCGTCGCCAGGCCGAATGACTGTCCGACCACGCGCCCCCGGGCCGGAACGCCCTGCGCCACGGACGGCGGATGCCAAGAGTGGGGGGAAGGCTGCAGCTGGGGGGCCATGGAGTGCGAGTGTGGTTTCTGGGTCGCGACCTTCTGTAGCGACTAGTGCAGCGTCTGGCTCGTTCGGATCACCAGCTCGTCCGCGTCTGAACCATCCCGTTTGGGCCGGAGGGTTAGATGGTCTCGTTCACCCAGGGCTCCAAGCGTAGCGTGAGGCGCGCGAACGGAACCGCGAAGAGGGGGAAGGCGGCGCTCATCGCGATGAGGCCGAGCGTAAGGACGAAGGCCCACGGGCTCCCCTGACGGCGAAGCCATCCTACCGACCCGAGCGACGGAGCGAGGACGTAGACGGCCCCTACAATTGCGCCGAGCACCAGCAGTCCCCCAGCGTACGCGATCAACTGCGTGCTCCTCGCGACCTGAATCCGCTCATTGCACGATGAGCAGCGGAACCCCTTCTCTTTAGACCGACTGGGCAAGAACTGGAGCAGCGGAACGCGGGTCAGTTGCCAGCACAGTGGGCAGGTGTTTCGAGGAATCGCGGCCTCGCTCTGGGTCATCGCGCCTCAATAGCTTCACCGATATGCCGCGGCCGCACAATCGGTGCGCCTGTATGATGGCCCCGTGCGCGGCGTGGGGAGCGAGTCTCATCGTCGCGGTGGTCGCGACGGGAGCTTCGGCCCGAGCCGACGATCCGGCAGGTCACTTCGTCGCCACGACGAACATGCACCTGGCCCGCGATGGCGCGCGCGCCGTCCTGGTCGACCACCGCGCGGCGATCTCGGATCTGCTGGCGCGCGAGGCGCAGCGGCGACACAGGGCCGACCGCGGTCCGCGACAATCAGCGGAGCGATACCTGTACCCGGAAGAAAGTGAGTCGCACCCGGACGTCGCGCACCATCGAATCGAGTAGCTAGACGCCGCGCGGGCCGGGCCTCGGGGCGCATCTACGCAACAGTCCGACTGCGCGGCCGACAACCGCTCGGCGTGTCGCCAGCCTTTCGAATCCAGTGGACCGTGCTCGCGACAATCGAGCTCGGCCGCCTGCGCGCATTCGACCGGTCGCCAATCCGGAAGGCGGTCGTCGCGCTCGCGCACCAGGCGGTGACCGAGACGACCAACCGCAAGCCGCTGCGAGAGCCGCTTTCGGCCTTGCCCGAGGCGACCTGGGAGCTTCGGGTCGGTCGCCATCGGGTGCTGTACCAAGTGGAGGGCGGGACAGTTTGGGTCCTTCGAGTTATCCTCAAGACTGGAACGACGGGAGAGAGCCTGTGAAGCCCTGGACGGTCAGCCTGGAAGAGGCGCGCGAGCTGGCGAGGCGCTCTGCCGAAGCGCACGCAAACGGGGGAATCCCGCACGCGGAGGTGGTCGCCGAGATGCTGGCGGATATGGAGGTCGAGCTCGGCCAAATGGTGGCGGACTATGACGGTTCGCCCGCGCGGGCACGCGAGCTCCTGGAGGCGCTGGTGATCGCCGAAGAAGAGGGCGTGCCGGCGTCAGCGTGCGCGAAGATTCGCCACGATCTGGCGGTGCGGATCCACACCCTGCACGCCGCCTAGAAAGACTCTCGACATGACCCTGAAGGCAGGCGTGAAGGGCGGGCGTCTGGTGGTCGATGAGTGCTAACCTGATATTCGTGGCGGCCGCCATCCGGGATGAGTCACCAATTCCAGAGGCTCGCGTCGACGACCTGGACCTCGACGTCGAAGCTGACGCTGCTACCTGGGACGCGCGCATGGACGCCATGGCCGAGCGGCGGATACAGCAAGCGCGGGCGCGGTTGGAACGGATGGGCGTGATCGATCGCGACGGTCGCCTCGTCTCGCGGGAGCTTCCGCCGGACATGCGTCCGTCGTCGCTGACCAGCGTCGAAACCGGCTGAGGCGCAACGTGACCGAGTCGTTCGACGTGGTGCCGGCGCTGACACCCGAGGAAGAGCAGGGGTCGGAGGAGGCGCTCGACGAGCTCGATCGCGGCGAGGGCGTTGACCTCGAGGACGTTCGCGCCGATCTCGACGCCATCATTCGCCGCTGAAGTCCTCAGGTCTCGTGGAAGACGAGGCGCAGCAGCATTGCCACTTCCCACTCGTCTTCGAGCTCGCAACTGAACTCTGCTTGATTCTTCTCGTACGCAGGGAAGACCAACTCGGGCGGGAAGCCATCGACCGGGAGTTTTCGCAGATCGACGGTGGGGTCGAACAGACCGAAGATTGGTCCCCGATACGGCGTCGGCCGACGGACGCTGACGGTCCATTCCTTCGGCCACCGAGCCAAAGCGCCAAAGTCATTCTTGAGCGCCACCAAGGTTCCGCGGCGGGTCAAGGCGACCGCCGGCATCGGCAGCTTCTCCTCGGGAGGCGGCGTATCCACGATGTAGTGACCGATGACGTGTACGTCCTCGACGTCGAACTTGTCTGCGAATCGACGCACCAACTCGACGTAGTCCCACCAGCCCTTCCCGTACTCGAAATGGTCCGGAATGTTGTTTTCACCCACCCACCGGTCGAACGCCGTCGTCACCATGGCACCCGGAGTTTCCCACCGTGCATTCGATGAGTCGAGCTATCCCCGTGCCTGGCAACGCCGCGTCGTCAGTCTGATTCCGCGCCTGGGGACAAAGGCCCGATTGTCGAACTGATATCAGCACATCCACAACGACCACCCGCACACTGCCGATGACGGCCCCAGAGCCCGGGGACTTTTTACTTGCGGCCAACGCGAGGGTGGAGAAGATTGGAAGTTGTCGGCGATGGAGACTCAGGAAAAGCTCAGCCTCTCCAAGCTGCTCGCTGGACATCAGCCGGGGACGTGGGTGGTGCTGACGCCGGACATGTCGAAGATCCTGAGCACGGCCGGATCGCCGGAGGAAGCAATCGAGATGGCCAACATCTCGCCTCCGACGTCGGACCGCGCGGTTGGGGAAAGGCCTGTCATGCTGCAGGTCCCCGATCCAACGATGGTTTGCCTGCTCTAGGATCCGAAGGGACCTGATGCGGGTCCCTTGGAGCGACGCCGGAGACGGGCGAATGGCGCCGCTGTTGCCAGTGGGCTTTCGGCGCCGAGGGCGGATGATGCTCTACACGCCCCTGCTGTTGCTCGACACCGGCGCCGATGGAACAGTCGTTCCCCGATACAACGCCAAACAGCTCGGATTTTCGGACGCGGATCTGGAACCGGCTGATTGCGGCGTCGCTGGTACGACGGTTCGGATGTACCGGCCTTCCACACTGGCCGGCACAGAGGTTGAAATTAACGGAGCGTGGCTACCGCTGCCGAGCCTGATGTTCGCCGATCAGATCCTTCATCCGCTTCTCGGTCGAGACGTCATCTTCAAGTATTTCAGTCTCCACATGACCGGATCAGATTTCGAGCTCGTCCGCGTCTAAGCCAGAGCCACCGTCACCGCCACCTCGAGGCGCCTCATCCGCCATTCAGTCTACGCCTGCCGCGGCCCTCACCCGTCACATTCCCGCGCGCCGATCCGTCATGGAGGTAGTTTGGTAGAGGGAGCAAGCGATGGACGACCAAGAGAAGGACATCGACTGGTTGGCCCAACGGTTCGACGACAGCCGCCCGCACCTGCGGGCGGTGGCGTTGCGCATGCTGGGCGCCGCAGGCGAGGCGGACGACGCCGTGCAGGAGGCCTGGCTGAAGGTCAGCCGCGCGGAGACGTCCGGCGTCGAGAACCTGGGCGGCTGGTTGACCACCGTCGTCGCGCGCGTCTGCCTGGACATGCTGCGCTCGCGCCGCGCGCGCGGCGAGCAGCCGCTGGGCCCGGCCGTTGATGCCGTGCCGGCCGGCGCCACCCCCGAGTCCGAGGTCGCCTTCGCCGACGCGATCGGCCCCGCGCTGCTGGTCGTCCTCGACATGCTGGCGCCGCAGGAGCGCGTCGCCTTCGTGCTGCACGACATGTTCGACCTCTCCTTCGAGGAGATCGCGCCCATCGTCGAGCGCACGCCGGCGGCCGCCCGCCAGCTCGCCAGCCGCGCCCGCCGCCGCGTCCGCGGCGCCGCCGCGCCCGCAACCGACGTCGCGCAAAACCGCGAGCTGGTCGGCGCTTTTCTGGCCGCGTCCCGCGACGGCGACTTCGATCGCCTGCTGGCGGTGCTGTCGCCCGACGCCGTGCTGCGCGCCGACGCCACGTCCGTGCGCGTGGCGGCCGCCTACCGGGACCGGGGCGGCCCCGCCCTCGCGCCCGAGATGCGGGGCGCCGCCGAGGTCGCGCATGCCTTCCAGGGCCGCGCGACCGCCGCGCTGCCCGCGCTCATCGACGGCCGGCCGGGGGCGGTGTGGGCCGTGCGCGATCAGGTGCGCTCGGCGTTCGTGTTCACGATCGCGGGCGGCAAGATCGCCGGCATCGACCTGGTCATGGATGACGAGCAGCTCGGCGCGCTCGACATCGAGATCGGTTGAACGTTCACGCGGTCACATTCCGGAGTTAGGTTTCGTCATCAAGCCAGGAGGAGCCAATGAAGATCAAACTGACGACCGTGTATGTCGATGACCAGGACCGGGCGCTGCGCTTTTACACGGAGGTGCTCGGCTTCGTGAAGAAGGCGGACGTCACCAACGGTGGGTACCGCTGGCTGACGGTGGCCTCGGCGGAGGAGCCGGAGGGAACCGAGCTGCAGCTGGCGCTCAACAACGCCCCGGCCGACAAGGCCTACCAGCAGGCGAAGTTCCAGCAGAACCAGACCGCGACCATGTTCTACAGCGACGACGTGCAGGCCGACTACGAGCGTATGAAAGCCCGCGGCGCCGAGTTCACCGAGCCGCCGAAGGACCTGGGGTACGCGAAGATCGCGATCCTGCGAGACGGCTGCGGGAACCTGGTGCAGGTGTCGCAGTTGAAGAAGTGGTGAGCCGTCCGGTCGACGCGCGCGCGTTGGCGTCACCGTCCATGTCACCGCACCCGAGATCGATCCGGGCTTCGACGCTTCGTTGCCGTCGATCGGCGCGCCGGTGTCGACGTTCCGATCGAACGAATGACCCGCGCCGGATTTCCCCCGACGAGCGTGTTCGGGGGAACGTCCTTGGTGACGACTGAACCTGCCGCGACGACCGAGTTCTCGCCGACGGTCACGCCACCGATGATGGTCGCGCCAGCGGCGATCCACACGTTCTTCTCGATCACGATCGGCTTTCCGATGGTGGCGGCCCGTCGCTGCGCGGGTTCGAGCGGATGGCCCGCGGTGATGATGCTGACGTTCGGCCCGATCATCACGTCGTCCGCGATGTCGAGGCCGCCAAGGTCATAGAAGGTGCAGTTCTGATTGACGAAGACGTTCCGCCCGACGCGGATCTCGTCCCCACCTGCCGTATGAAACGGAGGGATCAGCACGAAGGTCTCGTCGACCTCTTTACCGATGAGCTCGCTGAACAGGGCCCGCACTTCGTCCGCATCGTCGTACGTCAAACGGTTGAGTCTGGCGGTGAGCGCCATTGCCCGCTTGACGTTTGCCACCATCGCCGCTGACTCCGGCGTCCGGCGGTGAATGATCTTGGTGCGATGAGGGCGACTCACGGAAGCTCTCGGTAGCGCCTGGACTGCCGGACGCGTCGCCTAGTCGGCGGCGCTGCCATCAGGCGGCGTCGTCGAGATTGCTGATCCGATCGCGCACTTGCCTTGGGTGCAGATCGCGGACCGCGGCGACGGGCAGGGGCAAAGGGCCGGCGCGGAGATCCTGCTGGCAAGGTCGGCTTCGTACTGCGCCTGGACCGTCACGCTGATCGCGCCCCCGATGCAGTTGGTGCACTGGTTCGACTGGCAGAAGTCCCCGGAGGGTTCGAGGACGCAATCGGAGCTCACGCTGCAAGACTGGTCGTAGTCGGAGGTCGAGATGGCTCCGCACGAACCTCCCGCCTGATGACAACCGAACGCGCCTGCGAGGGCGGACAAAAGCGCCACCGCGCCGGCCAGACGGAGGGCCTTGCCAACCGGGTTAGCCAAGCTCGCCAAGTGAGTTGGCCGCATCGCGCTGAACAAAGGCCGCCCCATCAGTCGTCGCATCTTCATCGGTTGAGTCCAGTGCAAATGGCGAACCAGTCGCGATGACCAGGACGGCCAGCTAGGTCCGTCCCTTCGTCAGGTTCCTTCGTCGGCCCAGGGATCGTCCTTTTGGCGGCCCTTGGGAGGCTCGTTGCGCAGGTGCGGCGGGATGTAGTCGTCGGGCGCGGTGGCCTCGAGCGGCGCGCCCGCGTCGATGCGCATCACGCGCCGCCCACCCTTGCGCGGCTTGCTGGCCTCGGCGCAGAGGCGCGCGAGCTGGCCACCGGTCCGCGGCCACAATCCGCTGCCGACGTCGTCGGCCAGCGCGCCGCGGTCGGCTGAGAAATGGACCGAGGCGATCCGCCGCCCCGTGACGCCGCTGCGGAGGTGCACGGTCGCCTGCCCGCGCGTCCCCGCGCCGCCGACCGACCCTTCGATGTAAGCGGCGAGCCGCAGTGTCGCGGCCATATCGCGGTATTGCTCGGCGCTGTCGACCGGACGCAGCGTCGTCGTGACCTGCAGCCCGCGCATGCGCAACGTGCTGACGACGACCTGCTGGACGCGCGCGGCACCCTCACCCGTGAAGCCGAACACCGCGATCCGACCCTCGACGGCGGGGCCCTCGGATTTCGACTTGGACTTGGGACCGGCGCTGGCGGCCGCATGCTGCTGCCCGGGCGCGGGCCGCGCTGCGGGCGCTGGACGCGGCTCCGGCGCCGGATGCGCCGCGTGCGCCGGCGGGGGCGCCTTCGCAGGGGAGGCCTTCGCGGTGGGCGCCTTCGCCGGGGGCGCCTTCGCCGGTACCAGGACCTTGCCGTGCTTGGCCGCCGTCCAGTTGGACAGCGACGGCTTGGCCGACGCGGCGACGCCCGAGAGCGGGACGACCCAGACGGCGAGAGCCAGGGGCAGCGACAGGTACCGCGGCAGCCGAAGCAAGAGCCGGATGATAGAAGGTCCCGAGCATCATCTCCAGCGCTTCCGGCGGACGGGCTTCGGGCCGCGTCAGGTTCGCGTCGCGACGTAGATACGTCGACGCGCGCGCGGGAACGTGTGACAAGAACCCCGTGGCCCGCCCGCCTCGTCCCCGCCGCGCCCAACGCGAGCGCGCCCGCGAGCTGCGCAAGCAGGTCCGTCGCACCGAGCAGCTCGCGACGAACCTCCCCGGCGCCTCGCCCGAGCACCCGATCGACGTCACCTCGGCCTCGATCGTCGAGGGAGCGGCCCGCGCCACGCCCTGCCTCCAGTGCGGCGGCGAGCTCGAGATGCGCGGCGACCGCGCGACCTCGACCGCGCGCGGCGTCCTGCGCGAGATCGCGCTCGCCTGCCGGCGCTGCCACGCGCCGCGCACTCTCTGGTTCCGCGTCCCCCCGCCGGCCGCGAACTGAGCGAGATCCCGCGCACCCGCGCTATAGTCGCGCCCCGTGGGCGTAGATCTGTCCAAGACCGATCCCGATCCGCTCATCGGACGGATTCTCGACGCCCGCTACGAGGTGCTGGGGCGCCTCGGCGAGGGGGGCGTGGGGGTCGTCTACCGGGGGCGGCAGACGCACCTCGGGCGGTTCGTGGCGATCAAGGTGCTGCACCAGGATGCGGCCGGCATCCCGGAGTGGCGCCGGCGGTTCGAGCGCGAGGCGAAGGCGCTGTCGGCGCTGGCGCACCCCAACGTCGTTCCGGTGACGGACTTCGGAATCGACGGCGGCGTGCCGTTCCTGGTGATGGAGCTCCTGCAGGGCAAGACGCTGGGGGAGCTGATCAAGGAAGTGCCCGCGGCAGGACCGCTGCCGCTCGCGCGGACGCTGGATATCGTCCGCCAGACGCTGCGCGGGCTGGCCTTCGCGCACGGCAAGGGGATCGTCCACCGCGATCTGAAACCGGCCAACGTGTTCCTGCAGGAGCTGCCGGACCAGGCGGATCACGTGAGGCTGCTGGACTTCGGGATGGCGAAGTTTCTCGAGGGGTCGAGCTCGCGCACCGTGCCCGAGAACCTGACGCGCGCCGGGGTCGTGTTCGGAACGCCCGCGTACATGTCCCCCGAGCAGGTGAAGGCCGGGTCGGTCGATGCGCGGAGCGACGTGTACGCGGCCGGCATCCTGCTCTTCGAGCTGCTCGCCGGACGGCGTCCGTTCGCCGCCGACACCTACGAGGGCTACATGGGGGCGCACCTCACGCAGCCGGTTCCCTCGCTGGCGAAAGTGCGGCCCAAGGTTCCGGCCGCCCGGTTGTTCCAGCGGTTCATCGAGCGGGCGATGGCGAAGAAGCCGGCCGAGCGATTCGAGGACGCGGGGGCGATGCTGGCGGGGCTGGAGGCTGTGGTGGCCAAGCGGCAGGTCGCGGCCGCGATCGTCCGCAGCGCCGGCGCGCGCGGCAAGCCGACGCCCGGCGGCGCGGGCGGCGCCTCGCCGTCGGGCTCGCGTTTCGGGCGCCGCGCGATCACGGTGGTCACGCTCGCGGCGGGAATCGCGGCCGCGGCGGCGTATCTGCGACGAGAGCGGGCGACGCCGATCGAGACCGCCGCGCGGCCCGCCGAGCCGCCGCCCAAGCGCGCGCGGTCCTCGGAGCCACCGCCGGCCGAGCCGACGATGCCGCCGTCGCCGAAGCCCGCGCCGGCCAAGCCGACGACGGAGGCGCACGCGCAAGCGCAGGCGGACAACGAAGCGCCGCCGGCCGAGCCGGAGCCGGCGAAGAACGAGCGCCAGGCGCGCTCGCGGGCCCGCAACCCCTGGCGCGCACCGGTCCCGCGCGCCCTCAAGTCGATCCGCGACCGTCTCAATCGCGGCGCGCACCTCACCCAGCGGGCGCTGGCCCCCGTCTACGAGTTCGCGCACGAGAATCCCGGCGACCCGCGCCCCTGGCTCCTGCTCGGACACGCCTACGCCGAGCTCGATTGGTACAGCGACTCCGTCGACCGGTACGTCCGGGCCGCCGGTGTCGATTCAACCTGCCGCGGCGACCCACAGATGCTCACCGATCTGCTCGCCGCCGCCGCGCATCCGACTGCCAGCCGGAGCGCCGCCCGCGCCATCCGCGACATCTACGGCGCCGAGGCGATTCCCGCGCTCGACAAGGCCAAGGCCATGAAGACGAGCGCCGGCGATCAGGAGGCCACCGCGCGCCTCGCCCACCTGCGCGAATCGCTTCCGCGCTGAGCGGCGCCTCTTCGCACCCGTGACACGAATGTCGTGACCCTGGCCCCGTAATGGGGCCGGCCGGCCGAAAGACCTTTCTTTCTCGGGGCCAGAATCTGGGGCGCACAACTTGCTACGATGACGGGCGTGCTGAATCGAACCAAGGCGTTCAGGTCCGTGGTGGTTGCCTCCGCTCTGTTCGGGTCGCTCGCGCTCGGAGCGTGCACCGGCAACGACAGTCTCGACGGGGGCATGCCTGGACAAACGGGCGGGCAGCCCGGAGGTCAGGCGGGGAGCTCACCGGGCGGGCAGGCGGGCAGCTCACCGGGCGGCCGGGCGGGAGCCAGCGGCCAGGCAGGTTTCACACCGGTCCCCGTCACCATCCAGCGGGTCCCGCTCACCGCGGGAGGGACCGCCGTCTATCTCAACCTGAACCTGAGCTTCACGGGGGACCTGAGCAACGAAGCCACGGGCGTCGCGATCGCAACCGATGGGGCGCCCTGGTTTACGGCCGCCAACCAGCTGCTGCGGGTCGCGCCGGACGACACGGTGGGCGCCGTGCCGCTGCTTCCGGAGGGCTACGGCGGCGGGGGGGGCCTCGTCTCCGATGGACAGGGCGCGCTCTTGATGGTCATCGGAGGTTCGTTCTCGGGCGCGGGCCGGTTCGATACGGTGACCCACGACCTCGCAACGCCTCAGTTGCCCGATGCGCTCGCGCGTCCGAGCGGCGTCGCCAGCGACGGCCACGGCGGCTTCTGGGTGACGGGCGGGAGCCAGCCGGCCGTGGGAAGCGTCGACGGGACGCTTCAGGTCTCCGTGTTGGCGATCGACAACACGCCGGTGCCCATGACCCCCCCGACCGCGGGTGTGGTCGTCGCCAGCGACGGTCAGATCTTCGTCAGCGACTACTGGCAGGGACGGATCGGGCGCGTCGTCGGCAACGGGTTCGTCTGGACCGACCTCGGCGGCGACACGAACGCACCGACCGGGCTCGCCGCCGACACGGACGGCTCGATCTGGTTCGTTTCGCTCGGTCTACCGAACGAGGTCGGGCACGTGGCGCACGACGGAACGTTTCAGGCCTATCCCGTGCCGGCGTCGGCCACACCGACCTCGGACAAGAGCCGGGAGCACGATCGTGCGCGCGCCGGACGGCAGCTTCTGGTTCGCCCTGCCCGAGCGGGCTCAGCTGGGCCGGGTCACCGCCGACGGTCAGCTGACGTTCATCCAGCTCGCCGACCAAACCCTCCCCATCGATCTCGCCTTCGACCCGAGCGGCCGGCTCTGGTTCACGATGGTCACCGGCTTCGGCCGCATCGAGCTCTGAGCCGTCGCGACGCGAATCGCTTCCGCGTTCGGGCGACCGGTGTTATGCGTTGCCGGAAGGGGCGTTGCGCCCCGGCGAACGCGACGAAGAAGCGAGATGAACCCTCGGGGCAAAGCGACGATCGGCCTGTGGGTCTGCGCGATCGCCGCCGCCGCGGCGGCCACCCGCGCGGTGGTCGTCGACGCGCGCGACCCGCGGATCTGGCTCGGTCTCGCCGCGCTCTCGGCGCTGCTGGCGCTGCTGTTCCGGCGGCGCGGCGATAGCGCCGGCGTCGCGGTCGCCGTCGCGGCACCCCACACGACGGTGACGGCCGAGACCGCCACCCACCGCAACGCGACCGTCTACATCGGAAGCGGCGCCGGACGGGCCGAGGAGGACCGGCGCTCCACCTCCAAGATAGGGACGCCCCGCTCACCGGCGCAGGAGCCGCTGACGTTCGGGCGATACCGCCTCTTGCGGCGGATCGACGGCGGCGGGATGGCCGACATCTACACCGCAGTCCTGCACGGCGCGGAGGGGTTTCGCCGGCTGTTCGTCATCAAGCGGCTGCGCCCGGAGCTCGCGCGCAGCCGCAACGCCGTCGAGCAGTTCATCGACGAGGCCAATCTCGGCTCGTCGCTGGTCCACCCCAACATCGTCCCCGTGTTCGACTTCGGAAAGGTCGGCGACGAGTACTTCCTGGCCGAGGAGTACGTCGTCGGACGCGACATCGGGCACCTCCTGCGGCGTCACGTCGAACGCCTCGGACGCCCGCTCGACGAGCGACTGATGCTCTTCGTCGCGCACGAGGTGCTCGAAGCGCTCACCTACGCGCACGCGCTCCGCGACGCGACGGGGAGACCGCTCGGCCTCGTCCACCGGGACGTCTCGCCCGGCAACATCATGCTGACCGAGCGGGGCGAGGTGAAGCTGCTCGACTTCGGCATCGTCAAGTCGATCGGCCGCATCTCCAAGAGCGAGGAGGGCGTGGTGAAGGGGAACATCGATTTCATGTCGCCGGAGCAGGCGCGCAGCGAGCCGGTCGATCCGCGCTCCGACCTCTTCTCGCTGGGCCTGGTCATTCACCACGCCCTCACCGACGAGCACTTCTATCAGAGCGCCGATGGCGGCTTCGAGCACCTGCGGCGGGCGGGCCAGGGGCCGACGCCCGTGCAGCTGACCCGGCTCGATTGGCTGCCCGTCGCGGGCCCGATCCTCCAGCGGGCGCTGGCCGTCGACAGGGCGCAGCGCTTCCAGAGCGCGGCCGAGTTCGCCGCCGCCGTGGCCCCGCACGCGGCCGGCGCCAAAGCGGAGGGCGCCGCGCTCATGCGGCGGCTGTTCGACGACGAGCTCGGCGCGGGCCAAGGAATCACGACCCCGCGCCCATAGCTTTCGGGGGATGCACCCTCGTCGTCCAGGGGTCCGGGCTGGTGAGCTTCGGGTTCGAGTCGATGTCCAGGTTTTCGACGGTCGTCAGGCCAGAAACCCCCGAATTTCGGGCCTGAGGCCCGCGCGCGTTTTGGTGATCGATTCCCATGGCGTGGCGCATTCACGCGCATGCAACCGCCACGACTGCGTGCCGTCGCCCTCGCCCTCGGCGCCCTCCTCGGCGCGAGCTGCGCAAACGGAAGCGGCGGTTCGGGTGAAGGCACGGGCGGCGCGACGGAGACGGGCGGAACCAACGGCAGCGGCGGCTCGGGAACGGGCGGCGCGACGGGGGCCGGAGGATCGGGATCGGGCGGCACGACGGGCACCGGAGGGTCGGGGACGGGAGGCACGAGCGCGACCGGCACGGGCGGCGCCGGTAGCGGCACGGGCGGCGCGACCGGCACAGGCGGCGCGACGGCCGGCGGCGCGACGGCACGGGCGGCAGCGGCACTGGTGGCGGCGGCGGCGCGCCGGTTGGCGGCGCCGGCGGGGGAACCGGCGGGACGGGTCAGGGCGGCGGCGGAGCGACCGGACGCGGTGGGAGCGGCGGCAGCGGCACCGGTGGCGCGGCCGGGGCGCCCGGCAGCGGCGGAAGCGGGAGCGGTGGGACCGGAAGCGGCGGTACCGGAACGGGAGGCGCCGTCACCGGCACCGGCGGTGCGGCGGGCGCGGGCGATCCCTGCGGCCCGAGCAATCCGGCGGTCGTGGCGTTGCCGATGATCCCCGCGGGCACGTTCAACGTGACCACCTACGGCGCGACCGGCGACAACAAGACCGACAACACCACGGCGATCCAGGCCGCGCTGACCGCCGCGCAGAGCGCGGGCGGCGGCACCGTCGTCGTTCCGTCGGGGACGTTCCTGTCGGGGCCGATCGTGATCGGCAGCGGCACCAACCTGCAGCTCGCGTCGGGCGCCACGCTCAAGATGCTGCCGCGGGCCAGCTACCCCACGGCGGCGCCCGCGTTCATCACCTCCTCCGGCAGCACGCACGACATCGCCATCACCGGCTCGGGGACCATCGACGGTCAGGGTCAGGACTGGTGGGACGCGTTCGCCGCCGATTCGTCGATCACGCGCCCCCAGGAGGTGAACCTGGGCAAGGTGACGCGAATCCAGGTGAGCGGGATCAAGCTGACGAACCCGCCCGAGGAGCACATCTGGGTCAAGAGCGACACCGACGTCACCATCACCGGCATCACCATCTCGACGCTGGCGGTGTCGGGAAAGTCGCCGCCCAAGAACACCGACGGCGTCGACGTCACGGCGACGGGGATGTTCTTCTGCAACAACAACATCGCCGACGGCGACGACAACATCGCGATGTCGGGGACGAACCTCTACATCGGTTACTCGACGTTCGGCGTCGGCCACGGCTGCTCGATCGGCAGCATCACGAAGAACGGCGTCTCGCACGTCACCGTCGATCACCTGACGATGAACGGCACCACCTCGGGCATCCGGATGAAGTCGGCGCGCGATCGCGGCGGCACGGTCACCGATCTCACCTACTCGAACGTCACAATGACCAATGTGCCGACCCCGGTCTACATCACGTCGTACTATCCGACGCTGCCGACCGATCCGACCGCCGACACGACGATGGCCGTCACCTCGACGACGCCGTACTGGCAGAACATCACGCTCAAGAACGTCACCGCCACGGGGGCCACGCAGGCGGGCATCCTCTGGGGCCTGCCCGAGGCGAAGATCTCCAACGTCACCTTCGACAACGTGAAGCTCTCCGGCACCAGCGGGATGGAGATCTTCCACGCCACGGGCGTGACGTTCACCAACGGCTCGAGCGTGACGCCCAAGTCCGGCGCCGCGGTGACGACCTACGACGCCGCCGTCTCGGGGATCACCACCACGGCCTATTGAGGGGCGGCCGGCGCGCGTCGCGCGCGAGGAGATCGGCTAGGCGGCGAAGTCCGCCGCGATTCCCGCCTGCAGCGCGCGCGAGGCGCGGTGCGTTCGCAGCTTCACGCCCATCACGGTGGTGCCGAGCTTGACGGCCGCCTCCGCGACCGACAGCCCCTCGGCCCGCACCAGCCGGAGCGCGGCGCGCTGTGGCTCCGAGACGCGCGACCAGGCGTCGTCGAGCCGCGCGACCATCTGCTTGGCCGCGACGATCTCTTCCCCGGTCGGAAGCCCCTCCCGCGACAGGCGATCTCCGAGGTCGTCCAGCCAGGCCGGATCGCTCTGCGGCTCGCGACCTGCGCGCCGGAGCAGGTCGATGAGCAGGCGCCGGGCGATGGTCAGGGCCCAGGGCATGAGCGCCGACCCGCGCGCGAACGTCCCGCGATATCGATGGATGCGGAGCAGGGTCTCCTGCACCAGGTCGGGGATCGCGTTTTTGTCGAACAGCCGGCGACGGAAGAAGCAATCCAGCCGCGGCGCGACGACCGTGTAGACCACCCCGAAGGCGGCGTCGTCCCCCTCGGCATAACGCGCCATCGCCTCGTCCCCCGCGGAAGCGTCGGCAACCGTCTTGGTGCTGTTTCCCATACGGCCGCCTAGAGCAACCGCGGTGCCAAAGTGCGCGCGTGCCCCGCGATCATGAGCGGCCGCCGTTTCCTCGCGGGTTTGCCGCCCATCGGGGCGGGGAGAGGTGCCGTCGACATGATCGGACATGTCCGCACCGTCAAAAACCAACCATCCGGGGGAAATCAGGGAACGGCCCATCTTGCCGCGTCCCGCGCCTGACCGCAGGGTCCCCGCCAGGAGGATCCCATGAAGCTCGCGACCCTGATCCGCGCCGCGCTGTTGGCCGGGCTGTTGACGTTGGCCGCCGCGGGCGCCGTCCCCGGCGCGGCGCGCGCGGAATCGACCAAGACCTACCAGGTGACGGGGCCGGTCCTGGAGGTCACGGATACGACCATCACCGTGCAGAAGGGGAAGGAGAAGTGGCAGATCGCGCGCGACAAGGAGACCAAGTCGCCCGCCGACGTGAAGGTCGGCGACAAGGTCACCATCGAGTACACGATGTCGGCCAAGACCATCGAGTCGAAGAGCGGCGCCCCAAAGGCCAAGTAGTCGGCACCCTCAGCCGTTCTCGCAAACGGGCGCCGGCTCCCTGGCGACCGCCCGCCCCGGGCCCATCGTCAAAGCGGTTTTCGTGACTCTCGACGAGGAGGGGAATCCATGGCCAGCAAGAAGCCCAACATCCTGATCCTGTTCGGCGACGACATCGGGATGTGGAACATCAGTTATTTCAGCCGCGGACAGATGGGGTACCGCACCCCCAACATCGACCGGGTGGCCAACGAAGGCGTGGCCTTCACCGACTACTACGCGCAGCAGAGCTGCACCGCCGGCCGCGCCGCCTTCATCACCGGCCAGAACCCGGTTCGCACGGGGCTGACCAAGGTCGGAATGCCTGGCGCCACCGTCGGGTTGCAGGCCGAGGACCCGACGATCGCCGAGCTCTTGAAGCCGCTCGGCTACGCCACCGGCCAGTTCGGCAAGAACCACCTCGGCGACAGAGACGAGTACCTGCCGACCGTGCACGGCTTCGACGAATTCTTCGGCAACCTCTATCACCTGAACGCCGAGGAGGAGCCGGAGCTCCCCGACTACCCCAAGGACCCGGCGTTCAAGAAGAAGTTCGGGCCACGCGGCGTCCTCCACTGCACCTCCGACGGCAAGGGCGGACAGAAGGTCAACGACACCGGCCCCCTCTCCATGAAGCGGATGGAGACCATCGACGAGGAGATCACCTCCCGCGCGATGGAGTGGATGGAGAAGCAGGTCAAGGACGAGAAGCCGTTTTTCCTCTGGTACAACTCGACCGCGATGCACTTTCGCACGCATCTCGCCGAGAAGAACCGCGGCAAGAGCGGGCAGGACGACTACAGCGACCGGATGGTCACGCACGACGAGCAGATCGGGCAGATGCTCGACAAGCTCGACGAGCTCGGGATCGCCGACAACACCATCGTCATGTACTCGACCGACAACGGCCCGGAGAACGACACCTGGCCCGACGGCGCCAACACGCCGTTCCGCAGCCAGAAGGACACCAACTGGGAAGGGGGCTGGCGCGTGCCTGCGTTCATCCGCTGGCCTGGGAAGATCAAGCCGGGCTCGGTCCTGAACGGCATCGTCTCCCACCAGGACATGCTGCCGACGTTGCTGGCCATCGCGGGCGATCCGGACGTGACCAGCAAGCTCCTCAAGGGCTATCAGGTCGGCGACAAGAAGTTCAACGTCCACATCGACGGCTACAACATGGTCCCGTACTTCACCGGTCAGGCCAAGGAGAGCCCGCGGAAGTTCTTCTTCTACATGAGCGATGACGGCGACGTGATGGCGGTCCGGAACGGCGACTGGAAGTTCGTGCTCGGAGAACAGCGCGCCGAAAAGCTGAAGGTCTGGATGGAGCCGCTCACCAAGCTGCGGCTCCCGCTGATCTTCAA
Source organism: uncultured Pseudomonadota bacterium (assembly GCA_963831685.1). Taxonomy (GTDB): domain Bacteria; phylum Myxococcota_A; class Polyangia; order Fen-1088; family Fen-1088; genus JADGRB01. The sequence goes on along the minus strand of CAWHRJ010000016.1, from coordinate 146,547 downwards.
CATTCGACGAGACCCCTTCGAGCGTGCCCAGCACAACTCGAACACCTACTACGACTGGCTGGCGTACCACGCCTTCATGCTCTACGAGATGCAGGCGCTGGTGGCGGCGCAGATCGAGGACTTCGCGAAGTACCCGCCGCGCCAGAAACCGGCCTCGTTCAACCTGGACGAGGTCATGCGCCAGGTGCAGGTCCATCACCAGTAACGCCGAGCCGGGCGTCTCCCCGGCGAGCGCCGACGGGGCCGGGAGGGCCGTGCGCGAGTTCTACGAGCGCCATCCCTACCCGCCCCCCGTCGACGATCTCGAAGGCTATCGAGGACGCTGGGAAGACCCCTGGAGACGGCGCGCGGATCATCACCTCTGCTGGCCCGCGCGCCCGTTTTCCGAGGACCCGTCGATCCTCGTCGCCGGGTGCGGCACCTCGCAGGCGGCGAAGCACGCGTTGCGCTGGCCCGCCGCCCGGGTGACCGCCATCGATTTCAGCGCCACGGCCGTCCGGGGCACCGAGGAGCTCAAACGAAAGTACGAGCTCGCCAACCTTCAGGTTCGCCAGCTGGCGATCGAAGAGGTCGGCGAGCTCGGGACGACGTTCGACCAGATCGTCTGCACGGGCGTGCTCCACCACCTGGCCGATCCGGTCGCGGGGCTCGCCGCGCTGCGGTCGGTGCTCGCGCCGGGGGGCGCGATGCACCTCATGGTCTACGCGCCGTACGGGCGGACCGGTGTCTACATGTTCCAGGAGCTCTGCCGGATGATCGGCGTGCGGGCGACGGCCGGCGAGATCGCCGACCTCGGCGCCGCGCTCGGCGCCTTGCCGCGGTCGCACCCACTGGCGGCGCTCGCGCGCGAGGCGCCCGACTTCCGCGATCCGGCCGGGATCGCGGACGCGCTCCTCCACCCGCAGGACCGCGCCTACTCGGTGCCGCAGCTCTTCGACCTGCTCGCGCGGGGCGGCTGCCGGTTTGTGCGCTGGCTGAGGCAGGCGCCGTACAGTCCCGCCTGCGGCGTCATGCAACTCCTGCCGCACAACGGCCGCCTCCTCGGGCTGCCGCCGCGGGAGCAGTATGCGGCGGCCGAGCTCTACCGGGGGACCATGGTCCGCCACAGCGCGATCGTCGTCCGGGACGACGACGAGGAGGCCTCGCCGGCCGTCGTCTTCGACGGTGACGCCTGGCGCGACTACGTGCCGCTGCCGGTCCCGGACGCGATCACGATTCGCGACGGCCTACCGGCCGGCGCGGCGGCCGTGCTCGTCAACCGCGCTCACACCTACCGCGATCTCTGCCTGCCGCTCGACGAGCGGGAGCTGGGCCTTCACGACCAGATCGACGGCGAGCGCTCGGCGGGCGAGATCGCGGCGACCGCCGGGATGGGCGAGGAGGCCGCCGGCGTGTTCGAGCGCCTCTACCTCCACGACCAGGTGCTGTTCGACACCTCGGCGGCCTCAACGGCGCTTCGCCTCGACGCGGCCACCGAATAGGGTTTGGTGGGCTGCGATGCCGCGTGCAGCCGGGCTGGTGGCGCTGACGGTGCTGCTGGCCGCCGCGACGAGGACGACCGGAGCCCGCGCGGCGGGCGGCGTCTCTGACGACGGGCTCGCCCTCGACGTGGTGGGCGCCTGCCCCGACGCCGCGGCCTTGCGCCGCCTGCTGGCCGAGCTGGTCTCCGCCGACGAGGCGCGCGGCGCCGCCGTCTCGATCGCGGATCAAGGACCTCACTACCGCATCGCCGTGCGCCGGACGGCGACGACGCTGGACGATCCCGCGCGTGACTGCGCGGCGCGCGCGCGGCAGGCGGCCGCGATCGTCGCCGCCAACCTGCGCTCGCACCAGCAGGTGTTCGGACCGCCCATCTGGACGCTCGAGAAGGGCGCGGTGTTCGACGTCGCGCCGGGGGCGGCCGGCACACCGTGGTCGCCCGGCGCCGAGTTTCGCGGCGCGCTCGGCAGCGGGCGCTGGTCGCTGGTCGGCGCGGCCGGCGCGCGCGGCCCCGCCACGCTGACCTTCGACGGCGGCTTCAAGGCGGAGCTGCTCCGCTTTCCCCTGGACGCGGGCGCCCGCGTGACGTGGTTCCTCGGGCGGTTCCGCCCCTGGCTCGTGGTCGGCGGCTCCGCCACGCCGACGGCGATCCTCGGACAGGATCTGGTCGAGACCGACCGGCAGTGGCGGCTCGATCTCGGGGTGCTGGCGATGGCCGGCGCGACCCTGCGCCTCTTCGGGAGCATCGGCGTCGCCGCGGCGATCAACCTCCGCTGGCAGCCCCGCCCCTATCACCTGCAGGTGGTCCCCCACGGCTCGGTCGGCGAGACGCCTTCGCTGTGGCTCGGCCTGTCGCTGAACTACACCATCGACGGGAGGGCGAGCACCCCATGAGGGCCGGGCGGCCAAGGGCGGCGAACGCGTGGTCGGCGGTGATCGCCTTCGCGCTCGTGCTCGCGTTCGCGACCGCCGCCGCCCGCTGCAGCGTCGACGTCCCGCTCGGCGTCGACCCGCGCTCCGACGCCGCCCCCTCCGACGCGGCCGACGCTGGCGCCGGTCACTAGAACGTCACGCCGAGCGCGAAGACGAAGGTCGGGGAGAGCCAGCCCCAGTTGTACTCGTAGACCGTGAAATTGAAGGGGCCGAGGTGCAGGCCCGCGAAGAGGCCGCGCTGGACCTCGAGCGAGGTCTGAAAGACGAGGCTGCGCTGGATGGCCGCGCCGACCCGGATCCCGGGCAGGGGCGACAGACCCAGCTCCGTCCAGTCGTAGAAGAAGCTGCTGCCGCCGGGGTCGGAGAAGGGGATCACCACCTCGGATTCGCTGAAGAGGTCGAACCGCCACCAGGTGACGGTCAGGCGCAGCGCGGGGACGATGCCGTCGACCCGCCCGAACGCGGCGCCGCCCATCGGCGTGAGGCCGAGCCGCACCCGGTGGCCGAGGCCGACGTTCACGCCCGCGAAGGCCGACCCGGTGCGGAACGCCTCGTAGTTGTAGCGCCCCTCGAAGTGAAGCCAGGCCAGATCGGCCGCGGCCATCCCGACGAGGAAGTTCGGGGCGTCGGGGACGACGTAGCCGTACCCGATCGCCGAGAAGCGCTCGACGGGCGGCTCGTTCCCCGCGGCGCGCGCCACGGACGGATCGTTCCCCGCGGCGCGTGCCGCGGATCCCGCCGCCACCACGCCCACCAGAGCCACCGACGCGAGCAACCTCATCACGCGCCTCCGTCATCGTGGATCCGTGGCGCACGACCGACCATCGGGGAAACTCCCGAATGACCCGCGCCGGCGGGCGGGCGCCGAGCTCAGCCGATCGCGCGCGCCAGCAGGAGGCCGAGCGCCCCGGCGCCGAGGCAGCTCATCACCGTCGCCGCGAGATAGAGCCCGGCCACGCCCAACGACCCCTGCTGGATCAGCCGGAAGGTCTCGTAGTTGAACGTCGAGTAGGTGGTGAAGCCCCCCATGACGCCGGTCCCGAGGATCATGCGTGCGTCGGGGGAGATCGCCCCGGTCTCGAGCGAGAGGTGCATGATGATCACCAGCAGAAACGATCCGACGGCGTTGACGATCAGCGTGCCGTAGGGGAAACCGGCCCCCAGCGTCCGCTGCGCCCACCCGCCGAACAGGTACCGTGCGCCGGTTCCGGCGGCGCCGCCCAGGCAGACCAACAAGAATCGCATCGTCACGAGCGGCGGGGGCCGCTGCCCCCGATGCTAGTCGGTGCCCAGGATCGTCGCAACAAATCGACCCGTCGCAAGAATCGCTGCCGCGTGCTTTGATGCGGACTTCGTGCGCCCCCGATTGAGCCGCCTCGCGCCGATCCTGTTCGCCGCCGCCGCGGCCGCTTGCGCCACCTCGCCCGACGCATCGGGCCCGGTGAGGTCCGGTGCGACTCCGGCGCCGCTGCTGCTGGCCGGCGCGGGGACGCCGCGCGCGCTCCCGAGCCCCGTCCCTTTCGTCTCGCTCGAGGGGCCGTTCTGGGTGGCCGACGGCCCCTACCTGATCTTCTCCGACGTGGTCGAGAAGAACGGGCCCGGCGCGGTCATCTACCGGTTCGATCCGGCGATGCGCCGCTTCTCGATCTTCCCCTACGCGGTTTCCGATCGGGGGCCGACCAGCACCAATGGCCTGGCGGTCGACGCGACCGGGGGGCTCACCGCCACCGAGCGCTGGAACGCGCGCCTGGTGCGTATCTCGCCCGAAGGGGAGCGGACGGTGCTGGCCGACGCCTGGCCGCCCTCGACGCCGGGTCACCCGGGAATACCGCTCAACGCCCCGAACGACGTCGTCGTGCGTGGCGACGGAAACATCTACTTCACCGACACTGATTGGGGCGCGCGCCCCGGCGGGGCGCACGCGCCGATGGCGGTCTACCGGGTGCCGCCGCAGGGTCCGCTCGATCGCGTGCTGCAGATCGAGAAACCGAACGGCGTCGCGCTGTCGCCCGACGGCTGGACGCTGTACATCGGCAGCGACGTGCAGGGGAAGGTCTGGAAGCTCCCGCTCGACGCCGCCGGCGCGGCCGCCGGCGCCCCGACGGTGCTCATCGACGGCGCGCGTGTCCCCGGCGGCTTCAAGGTTCCCGACGGGATCTGCGTCGACGATACGGGCAACCTCTACGTCGCGAACAACAGCGACGAGATCAGGGCCATCGAGGTGTTCGATCCAGGAGGCCAGCTCCTCGGCCGCATCCCCCTCCCCGCCGCCCCCTCCAACTGCACGTTCGGCGGCGCCGACCGCAGGACCCTCTACGTCACGACGTTGCACGCCGTGTACGAAGTCCGCGTCTCGACGCCAGGGCTGCCGTAAGCGCGGCGAGGGCCCGGACCAGCCTTAGCCCAAGCCTTAGCTCGGCCCCTTGATGAAGTACTTCGTCCACTGCGCGATGTGGTTCGAGGTCGTGATGTCCTGGAACGGCAGGCAGAAGGCGCTGAAGCTCGGATCGCCGCCCCCGATCCCCGGGCTGATCCCGACCATCCAGATGAGCGTCCCCTTGGTCGTCTCGTTCATGTCGGCCGGCGCGGGCGGACTGCGCAGCCCGTACTGCCGCGTCGACGAGAAGGTGAGCCAGTAGACGGAGTTCATCTCGTCTAGCCGCTCGACGAAGGGCGCCCACTTGGGGAATGAGTTGGTCAGCGCCGTCGCGCCGCCGTCGGCCACGCCGGGGCCGTTGGCGTGCGCGAGCGGGATTGGCGTCGCCCCTTGCAACGAGGTGTACATGATCGTCGCGGTCGCGTCGGTGTCGGCGTCGCAGGACTTGTCGGGCGCCTGGCCCATCGTCGGCGTTCCGTTGGTGCAGGTCGACTCGTTGTAGACGAGCAGGTTTCCGTCGGGCGCGATCGCCGGGTAGTAACGGTTGTTCCCCAGCTGCGGCGGGACCAGCGTCTGCGGCGCCCCCCAGCCATTGCCGTTGTACTGGATGAAATCGATGCCCCCGGTGGCCGGGCGCTGATCGGTCGTCCTGGCGACCGGATCGGCCGAGGTGAAGGCGATGGTGTTGGGGCCGCCCATGTTCTTCGACCAGTCGGGGTGGTCGGCGCGCAGGCCGCCGAGATCGATCGTCTGCACCACCGTCCCCATCGTGCCGTCGAAGATCATCAGGTTCGAGGGCGCCATCTCGGTGTCGTCGCCGTAGACGCCGACGAACTGCGAGCCGTCGGCGTTCCAGGACTCGAACTGGCTCTTCTGGCCGAGCGGGTACGGCTGCAACGCCACGTTGTTGACGATGTCCCAGAGCAAGAGGTGCCCCTGGTTCTGACCGCCGGCGCTGGCGACGATCTTGCTGCCGTCGGGCGCCAGCGCGTGGCAGCCGACGCAGGTCGAGCCGTCGGTGTTCGCCGGCGTCAGGTAGGCGGCGGAGGTGGTGGTGCTGCCGCCGAAGTCCCAGCGCATGATCGCCGTCTTGCCGCTGGTGGTCCAGTAGTAGAGCGCGCCTTCGACCGGATCGTGCGTGAAGGTCATGTGGAACGAGCTGCTGTTGCCGACGCTGGTGCCGGTGTCGTCGGTCCCGCGCACGGTCAGCGTCACCTGCCCCTGGCCGGCGTTCGAGATCGCCACCGACGCCCAGATTCCGGGGTCGGGCAGGTAGATGCAACCGTTGATCCCCTGCGGCGACTGGCAGCGGATGAACGTCTTGATCGTCGAGACCGGCCCCGCGAAGCTGACCTCGAACAGCGTGTTGTTGTTGCCGGGCATGAAGTGGATCTCGATGCCGGTGACGTTGGGCGGGAAGAGCACGCCGTCGTTCGGATAGATGAGCTGCGGCGCTCGGGGCGCGTCGTTCGTGCCGGTGCTGAAGATGGTCCCCGAGTTGGAGGGGACGCCCTGCCCCGCCGGCCCCGGATCGGGGCCGGTGAACCCGTACTGCACCGTGAGCTTCGCGCTGGCCGAGACGCCGCTCGCGCTGGCGGTGACGGTGACGACGCCGCCGCCCATCCCCAGCGTGGTCGCCAGGCCCCCGCCGCTGATCGTCACGATCGACGGCGGGCTGAGCGAGTAGCCGACCTGGTCGGTCACGTCTTGCGAGTGGCCATTGACGGTGCCGATCACCCGATACTGCTGCGACTTCGATGGACCGTTGAAAGTGATCGACACCGTCGCGCTGGTCGGACTGATGCTCAGCGAGGTGAGCCCCGGGATCGTTCTCTGTCCGGTGCCGCCGCTCGAGCCGGTTCCGGTCGGTTGCAGGTTCGCAGGCTTGAAGGCGCAACCGAGAACGGCGCAGGTGGCGGCGGCGACCAGCAGCGACATCCCCCGAGCAGGCAATAGGGTCTTAGTCATGGGTTCCTCTACTCTTCACATTGTACGCCAGCGCAACAGACCCGGCGCCCGGTCTCCGACGAAGACACACCCAACCTGGGCGGATGTGCGATAGCCAGCCTGGCTAAGAAACGGGGGCCGAATCGGGCGGAGAATCGACCTCGATCGGCGTCTTCGGGACCCAGAGGACGAGGAGGAGGCTCGGGATGCTGGCCAGAAAAGCGACGGTGAAGAACAGCGGATGCCCCAGCCGGCCGTTGAGCGGGCCGGAGAAGAATCCTGAAAAGGTGCTCGCCAGCGAGACCACGGACGTCGCCGCGGCAAAATGCGACGCGGAGAACGCGCGCCGGCAGCGCTGCATGATGAAGACGTTGGCTCCCGCCATCCCCAGCCCGCCGACGAACTGCTCGACGATGACGATGGCGGTGATCGCCTGCAGGTGCGGCTTCCAGACGGCCATCCCGATGTAGAGCGGGATCCCCAGGTTCTGCGCGTAGATGAGCGGCACCAGCGCGCGTTTGAGACCGAACCGCGCGGCGAGCGCCCCGCCGATGATCACGCCCACGATCGAGCTCGTGAGGGAGAGGCCATTCAGGTTGGAGCGCTGGACGGTGTCGACGCCCAGATCGCGAAGCAAAGGCTTCGACATCGCGAACATCATGATGTCGCCCAGCCGGTAACAGAGCAGGAACGCCAGCACGAGGGCCGCCTGCGGCTGGGCGAGGAAGGATCTGAACGCCTCGAGGTACGCCTTCGCCGAGGCGTGGCGCGCGCCCGACGCCGCGACGACGTCGCGCGCAGCGCGCTCCGGCGGGTGCGGCATGACGATGACGTTGACCAGCGCCGTCACGATCATGAGGACACCGGCCGCGCCGAACCCCCAGGCCCATCCCTTGGTGCCGGCGAGGTGGACGAGCGGGTACGATCCGACGAGGAGCGCCAGCCGATAGGCGCCGAGCCGCGTTCCCGAATAGAGCGCCTGGTCGTGCTTGTCGAGCGCCTGCAGGTAGAACCCGTCGCAGGCGATGTCGTGCGTGGCATGCACGATCGAGAGCGCGGCCATGACCAGCCAGAACTCGGTCAGGTTCCGGCTTGGTGCGATGGCTGCCACCACGAACATCCCCAGCCCGAGCACGAGCTGGAGCACCCAGAGCCAGGTCCGCCGCTTGCCGAAGAAATCGACCACCGGGCTCCAGGCGAACTTGAAGGTGACCGCCAGGTGAAGCAGCGAGGTCGACCCGATCTGCGTACTCGAAGCCCCGATCGCCGTCAGGAACTCGGTCCCCATCTGATGAAGGAAGCTCCAGGGGAGCCCCTCGCCGAAGTAGGTGGTCGACGTCCAGAGGAGGGCCCGTTTCGACCGCGCCGGCATCAGATCGAACGATGGTCGAGCCCCCGCCCCGCCGCCGCCAGTTTTTTCGACCCTGGGGCTTGGCCCTCGCCGAGGCACGGTTCACCTAAATGACACAAAGACTTCACGGACCTGTAATCGGTGTCGGCGACTCTCCCCCCTACGTTTGGCCCGCGAAAACCCAAGGAGAGTCCAAAAAATGAGATCAGCCCCTCTTCGAAACCTGGCCCTCGCGCTCGCTATCTCCGGTGCGGGAAGATTGGCGGTCGCGCAGACGCCGGCCCCGCCGCCACCGGCGGGGGAGACGCCGCCCCCGCCGCCCCTCATGGCGCCATCCGACGCGCCGATGCCGCCGCCGCCGATGCCGCCGCCCCCGCCGCCCATGATACCCGCGCCCCCGCCGGCGAAGACGCCGCCGGCGCCGGTGACGTCGAAGTTCGGCGCGACGTTTTACGGGTTCGCCGAGCTCGACGCGATCTGGGATTCGACCCAGAGCTTCAACGACCTCGCCGGCAACGGCGCCATCATGCACACGCCGGCCCCGACGATGGCCATGATGAACCCGGCCGCCGTCTACGGCGCCGAGCACGGGCGCACGCAGTTCGGCGCGCGCAACTCGCGCCTCGGGTTCAAGCTGAAGGGGCCCGAGACCGACACGATCAAGAGCTCGGGCGTCGTCGAGGCCGACTTCCTCGGCAACCAGCCGCAGAGCAACCCGACCCCCGCGGCCCCGGCAGGGACCAGCGGAATCCCGACGGTGTCGGAGGGATCGTTCTACACGAGCCCGGCCTTCCGCCTGCGGCACTACTACCTCAAGCTGGAGACGCCGTTCGTCGACCTCCTCGCGGGGCAGACCTGGCAGCTGTTCGGGTGGCAGTCGATGTTCCACCCCGCCACCGTCGAGATCCAGGGGGTGCCTGGGCAGATCTATTCACGCACGCCGCAGATCCGGCTCTCGAAGACCATCAAGACGGACGCGGTGAACGTCGAGATCGCCGGCGCAGCGGGCCGCCCCGTGCAGCGTGACTCCGAGGTTCCCGACGGCACGCTGGGCATCCGCCTCGCGATCAACGGCTGGAAGGCGATGCACACGGCGGGCTCTGCCGGCAGCGCGATCGATGCCGCGTCGATCGGCTTCACCACCATCGGCCGCTACTTCAAGCTGCCGAACTTCTCCTCCGCGCCCACCAGCACGCTGTCGCTCAACGGCTACGGCTACTCGGTCGACGCGCTCATCCCGCTGGTGCCCGCCACGGACGTCATGCATCCGGACAACGCGCTCACCTTCACCGGCTCGTTCGTGTACGGCCAGGCGATCGCCGACCTCTACACCGGCCTTTCGGGCGGCGCGAGCTTCGCCGCGCTGCCGGCCAACGCGACGACGGGCGTCGTCCCGACCTACCCGCAGGACGTCGACAACGGCCTCGTCGCGTACACCTCGGACGGTACGCTGCACGCCATTCGCTGGGAGTCGTACATCCTGGGCCTGCAGTACTACCTGCCGACGCCGAACCGGATGTTCATCTCGGCCAACTATTCACACATGCACTCGAGCGACATCCAGGCGCTGGGGGCGACGTCGACGAAGCTGTTCGACACCTCCGACTGGGTGGACGGCAACCTGTTCGTCGACGCCAACGCCGCCGTTCGCTTCGGCCTCGAGTACGCCTACTTCCACCAGAACTTCCTCGACGGCTCGGTCGGCAAGAACAGCCGCGTCCAGTTCTCGGCGCTCTACATCTTCTAGCTCGACCCACGCGCACGGCCGCCGGGCAGGACACGGAGGGCCGTGCGCGCGCTTACATTCGCAGCACGACATTTTCACACTCGTCACACTGGCGGTGCGGGCCCGCTGATATATGCGCGGGCTTGGGTTGGGTCGTCCCGTGAACCGCGCGCATTGGCTCACGCTCGTCGGCGCGGTCGCGTTCGCGGGCTCCGTCGGCTGCAAACAGGTCGACGACCGGCCGGCGGAGTGGGGCTACATCTCGCCCGCCATCTTTCAGCCGAACTGCGCCACCACCAGCTGCCACGGCCCGGCGGCCGCCGTCTCGGGTCTCGACTTCTCGACGCCCGAGAACGGTTACGCCAGCCTGACGCGGCTCTGGGTCTGGGTGGCGGTGCCGCCCGACGGTGGGACGGCGCCCGCGCCCGGCACCCCCTGCGCAATCCGGAACGGAACGAAGGTCTGCGAGTACCAGGAACGCCCTCTGGTGACGCCCTACGATCCCGCCGGGTCGCGCGTGGTCAACATGTTTCGCGGGCGCGACGCTCCGCTGATGCCGCCCGATCGCCCGTTGCCCGAGCCAGACATCGAGCTGGTCGAGCGCTGGATCCTGAACGGAGCGCTCCAGTATCCGAACAGCCAACCTATCGCAGACGCAGCCGGGCAGTCGATCGCGTTGGACGCCGGGAATCACGACGCGGCGGGAAGCCGCGACGCGCCCGCGGACGCACTCCGGGATCGGAGCGGCGACTGACATGACCGGCGGTCACCCCGGTCAGTGGTGGGCGCTGCTCGCGCTCGTCGCAGGGCTCGGATGTAATTCGACGCCGGTCGAGCCCTTCAACCCCGCTTGGGCGGACGTGGCGCCGATCTTCCGCGGCCAGTGCAACAGCTGTCATGGCTGGACTGCCGGGCAGACGGGCGGCAACTACCGCTTCGATTTCTTCGATGCCACGAAGACGATCGACAACGTGCCAAACGGTCCTCTTCTGTGTGGTGACGCCGCCCGGGCACTGACCGGGGTGGCCCTGGCCGGGACGCTGGGGGCGAACGGGAAGAACCTGGCCGCCCCTTACATCGAGGAGGATGTGGTCACGCAACCAGGCGCTTTCTGGCCGCGGATGCCTCCCCAGCCCAGCCCGGCCCTGCCGGATTGGGAGCGCGATGCGCTCAGGGCCTGGGCCGCCCAACCAACTAAGGGTCCCGCCCCCGGCGGGAATCGGCCCCCGACGATCGTGGTCTACGACCTTCCGGCGAAGGCCGGGGACACACTCTCGTTCACGGCGGTCATTGACGATCCCGACGAAGATTCGGCCATCGGCGTCATCGAGACGAGCGACTTCGCGTTCCTCATGAACCGACCTGGCTCCTTCGACGTCAGCTTCGACACTTCCGGGTGGGCGGCCGGGCCGGCATCGTTGCAGGCGGTGCTGTGCGACGGCTGGACGAGCACCACGATTCCTCTCGGCGCCGTCCAGATCGTGCACTGAGGCTCAGGGCGCGGCGCTCGGCGCCAGACAGGTGACCGGCAGCAGGAACGTCGTGGTGCAGCTGGTCGGAGGCTGCCCTCCGGTGACGGCGAGAACGATGGTCTGGGTCCCGGCAACCGAGCAGGTGTAGAGCGTCGAGGCGGCGGCGGGATCGGCGAACGTCCCCGCGGTCGCCGACCAGGCGAACGATGGAACGCCCATCCCGTCGGGTTCGCTGGCGCTCGCGGCGACGGAGATCGTTCCGGCGGGCGCGGTCGCGACCGGCGGCGTTGGCCCCTGGACGAGGACCGCCGGACAGCTGCTGGGGGAATAGACGGTCGTTTCGCAGGTGAGTGGAACGAAGACCGACGCCCAGTCACCCGCGCTCACGTCGAAGGGCGGGCTGATCCCGCCGCACAGGACGCCATCGCCGGTCAGCGCCGAGAGCTCGAGGAGGTCGCCTCGGCCCACCGGAAGGACGAGGTTCAGCGACAGCGTCGTCTGGGAGAGCGTCAGGTCCTCGGATCCGGACGCCACCACGGACCCCGTGGACGACTCGACCACCCAGGCGATCTCGACGATCGACGAGCCGCTCGGTACGGCCAACGCGACCTCGGTGGCCCCCACGTCGGTCGAGGGCGGCGGCTCACAGCCAAACCACGTCACCGCAAGCAATGCGCCCACGACCCTCGCGATTTCTCTCGATGATTGACGTAAGCCGCCCATCGTTGACCGGGCCAACAGTGGCACAGCCGGGGCGGCGATACAAACAAGCCGCTGTCAATTGGGTAACAAAGAGAAAAGGGCGCATTCGATTTCTCGAATGCGCCCTCTCTCAGCCGGTGCCTACGCCCACCGGCGGGGCTGGTCTTCTCTGTTCAGCTTACGGCGTGGTCATGCAGGGCGTCTCGCAGCTCTGGTCGATGTCGCAGAGCGACAGGTTGTCGGCGACGCCGACCGACGAGGTTGCGTTGCCGAAGGCGTTGCCGACCGTGAGGCCGTCGTCCGCGGCACCCTGTACGTAGAACTGCGCGCAGACGCCCGTCCAGCCCGACGTCAGAGCGGTGCAGGCGTTGAGCGTGATGTTGCCGCAGAGGCAGGGGTGCGGATCGTCGAACGGCTGCGGGTAGGTGTCAGCCTCGCCGTAGTCAGCCGACGCCCCATGGATGGCGGCGCGACAGGCAGAACCGCGCAAGCAGTTCAGCAGGGCGTAGCAGTCGGCCTTCTTGGTGGCGTCGGTGAACCCGTCGCAGCCCGTGTTGCTCGTCGTGCTCCCGGAGCCGGGCGGCGAGATCTGGGCGCAGAAGCCCGTGGGCAACCCGGACTGCTCGCAGGTGATGCAGGCCAGCGGATCCCCGCCAGCGCCGCTCATCCCAGCAGCGCCCGAGGTCCCGCCGGTCGCCGGAGCGCCAGCCGCGCCCGAGGTCCCGCCGGTCGCCGGAGCGCCAGCCGCGCCCGAAGTCCCGCCGGTCGCCGGAGCGCCAGCCGCGCCCGTCGTCCCGCCGGTCGCCGGAGCGCCAGCCGCGCCCGTCGTCCCGCCCGTGCCAGCGATCTTCTGGCAGTTCGAGTCGCAGGTGACGCCGTCCGGCGGATCACACTGCTCACCCGGCTCGACGACACCATTGCCACAGGTCGCGACGTTGTCGCACTTGATGGTGAAGGTCGCCGTCGTCTTGCAGGGCGTCGGCATGTGGCTGTCGGTCACGGTCAGCGTGAACGTCTGCGTGCCGGCCGCCGTACAGGTGTACATCGTCGCCGCAAGAGCCGGGTTGGCGAAGTTCGCCGCCGGGTCCCACGCGTAGGTCAGCGTCTCGCCGGAGTCGGCGTCGAAGGCCGTCGCGGCCACGCTGACGCTGCCGCCCACCGAGGTCTCGTCCGGAGCGACGACACCCGAGGTGATGTTCGGGCACTGGTCGCCCTCGACCAAGTGGGTCGTGATGCCGATGTTGCCCGTCGCAGTGGACTGCGTCGAGGAGCCACACGTCAGCGCCAAATCGACGGAGGGGTTGGTTCCTGCCAGGACCGGGAACGGAGGGCTGGTTCCGGTGCAGGGAATGCCGCTGCCATCCTCGGTCGCGGTCAGCGTGATGGTGTCGCCCGCGTCACCCGGGGGGGTCACGGGAACGACGATATCCAGAGAGATCTTGGCGTTGGGATCGGTCACGCTGAAGTTTGTCGGGCCTGCGATGGTGCCGCCGCTCGAGTTCTTGATCAGGTACGTGACCTGACTGATCGTCGCCCCGCTGGGGAGCACGATGGCCAGCTTCACGTCACCGCCGTTGGGGTTGCTGCTCTTGGAGCAGTTCAGTCCGACGGCGCCGCCGACGAGGGCAACCGCCGCGAAGGCAGTCAGTTTCACCGAATTTCGTCTCATCACAATATCCTCCCAGGAATCTGCGACCGTTTGTCTTTAGATGACCGGCTCGATTGCCGAACCAACCACCGCCCGTCGGCTAAGCAAAGGCCAAGCCCAAATCAGCTCCGCCCCGCGTGGCTGTAATTCTCGCGTTGTTTCAGCGGCATCGGGCTTCGGGAGGCAGCCTAGCGCGGGCGGGCGGAAAATGGAGTATTCGAAAACCGGAAAATGCCCTACGGATATCGGAATAATTTCTTCGCAAATGTTTGTAAGTTTCACTGCACTCCGAAAATCGGGTTGTTGCGACCGATAATCGGAGAGTTTCGGTTGTGTTCGGAACGCTCGAGAAATGAGCACGCTGAAAAGCCACGCATGCCCCAATAGTTAGCCGCCTGGTCGGACACGGTGCGACTTGGCCCGATCCTTGTTAGCGAAGCGGGACGTCTTCGGTCAACAGGCCGGAACAACAGCGAACAGAACAAAGGATAGGGAGGCTCGATATGCGAACTTCGATGATTGGCGCCGCGATTTTGCTCGCCGGAGCAGGAGCGGCCGGTCTCGCGGCGGCGGCTAACGACACGAACGGAAGCGGCCTTGCGCTCAACGGCTCGGACACGCTCTTCGATGTGACCCGATCGGTCATCACCAGCTGCAACGGGGTTACCAGCGACAACACGGGCGGCGACACGTACCTGGGCGGCGGCTCGGGCGTCGGCTCGGCTCAGATGGGAGGCGGCGGATCGGCGATTGCCCAGCAGGCGGTCGCCCCGATGTCTCGCGCCTTGAAGAACACCGAGTTCTGCGGCGTCGCCTTCATGGGCACCCCGGTTACCGCTTACGGCGGGGCTGTCACCGAGAACCAGGGCCTGACGGAAGGCCTGCTGGTCGGCATCGACGGCGTCTCCGTCGCGGCCAACCAGACGAACAGCTGCTCGAGCAGCTCTGCGAACGGCTTCGGCGCGGCTTCGATGACGCTCTCGACCGGGACCTACACCTTCGGTGACAACACGGCGAGCATCTACAAGAACCAGCCCTCGTTCGACGCGCTCGCGGTCCTCTACTTCGGCCTCACGCACGACGGGACCTACAACTGTCAGAGCGAGGCCCGCAAGACGCTCATCGCCAGCTGGAAGAACCTCTTCTCGACGGACTGCACCGCGGGCGACGGGACCTGCTCCACCGGTCTCACGCACGCGTGGCGACGCAGCGACCTGTCGGGGACGACGGACGCGTTCGTCAGCGTTCTCAACCCCTCGGGTCGAGGAATCGGGACGCTCCCGAACGTCCCGGTGGGCGCGGCCACGAAGATCAACCCCTTCTGCAACTCGGCCGACGCCAACACCGGGGTAGCGAGCTATGGCGGCTCCTCCGACTTCTCTGACAAGGACCCCCTCCGCACGGTCTGCGGCTCGGCCAACGCCGTCGAAGACGTCTGCGAGTCGTACAAGTTCGGCCGGACCAACGGCCTCAACGTCGGCGACCTGGGCGTCGTCCTGCCGGTCCTGCTCCCGGACGCCACCACCACCGTCACGGCGGACCCGTACCCGACGGCGGCCTGCAGCCCTCAGAACCTCTGCACGCTGGTCGCTCCGATCAAGCTCAACAACATCGATCCGAACTATGTGTGCCCGGGCAGCAACCTGCCACCGAACCTCGGCTTCTGCCTCATGCCGGCCATCGACGCCACGTCCAACGACCCGCGCTGCATCTCGAACTACCAGAACCACTGCTTCGACGTCATCGGGAAGCCGGACGGCCGCCAGTACAACCTGCCGGTCATCGTGAACAACAGTCAGTTCACCGGGAGCTACAAGCTGGTCAAGGCGACCGGAACGAGCTACCAGTTCGCGGTCGACGTGAGCAGCCGCCCGCAGAGCGCAGGGTTCTACCGTATCCACGCGCACACGCCGGGGCTCCACAACGTGGTCACCACCGGGACCAACGGGGTCTGCCAGGAAAACGACGACACCTCGCAGATTGGTTGCTTGGTCGACTCCGATCCCTGCAGCGTCGGCTTTGCGGGTCGCGAGGACGCCAAGGCTTACCCAGGTGACATCTCGGAGCCGCTGAAGGCTCTGGCGATCAACGGCACGCCGCCGTTTACGCCCGACGCGGTCGCCATTGCGGCCACCGGCGGCTTCTCGACCGGCGCCGCCGATCCGGACCTCGGCCTCCAGAACCTGCTGGCCGCGCCGGGATCGCTGCCGCTCTATCCGCTCGCCCGCCGCCTCTACTTCAACACCCTCTACGGCTTCAGCAACTTGCAGGGCGGCGAGGCCGAGCTGGCGCAGTGCTACGGGACGGACAGCATCCTCACCTCGGCGATTACGGGTCACGGCTTCGTCGCGGTGCCCGGGGGCGTCAAGTGCATCGACTATCCGGAAACGCGGCCGACAACCGGGCTCGCGCCGAACGTCCAGGGGGTGGGTAACGCGGCGCTCAATGGCTGCGGAGCCGGTTCGAACACCGACGCCTGCACCGCCACCCCGCCCCACGACATCCACGGCAACGTGGTGCCGGAGGCGACGGAGACCTTCTAGCACCGACGAACGAATCGCGATCTCATAAGCAACTCTAGAAGGGCCCTTCCGCTCGACGGCGGAAGGGCCCTTTTTCTTTGCCGCGCACCTCGGGGTCGGAGGCCCCCCTCTTCACCGCGGCGGCGGGCCGTAGAGCGTCGCGCGCTTTTCGATGTAGCCGAGCGCGGCGCCGCCCGACCAGGTCCACTCCTCGACGAGGTTCGCGCTCGGATCGACCTCGTCGAGGACGCCGTTGGTCGGGTAGGCAACGACGGTGTTGCCGTTGGGGAGCCGCTGCACATCGCCGAGGACGTTGGTCTGAATCGCCGGGCTGGCGAGGTAGGACCAGACGCGGGTCGCCGTCATCGCCGTCAGATCGAGCTTCATCTCGATCGCGCTCGAGCCGGTGCCGGTTCCACCATGGGTCGTGTCGTTGTTCGCGAAGACGACCAGATCGTCGAGGCCCAGGATGTCGAACCCGTGCTGGCCCCCCTGCCACGAATCGCCGCTGAACGTGTTGCCGGTGCCGTTCAGCACCCAGACCGTCGACCCCGTTCGGGTGATCTTGGTCAGGTCGTCGTTGTCGAGATCCGAGAAGACGATCGTGTCGTCGGTCTGCGAGTAGCCGATGGCGTTGACGTGGCACCCCCCCGAGCCGCCGTGCGCCGCCTGCGCGTTGGCGATGGTCGTCACCGTTCCGTCGGGCGTGCGCTGCTTGATGTCGTCGCATCCGTTCGTCCCGTAGGCGTCGAAGACCACCGTCTCGTCGGGGAGAACCTGCAGCTGATGGTTCAGCCCCACGAACTGGCCCGAGAGGTCGTCGTCGGTCAGCCCGTCCATCGAGACATGGTGGACGCTCGCCGTCCCGCTCGGCACGTTGACGCCGCTAATCCAGATGAACCGCCCGTCGTGGCTCATTCGCACGCACGTCGCGTCGCTGGGGACGAAGTACCACCAGACGAGATCAGCGTCGGCGTCGCGGATGTACGCCGGAACGCCCGACGCACCGGCCACCTTCACGTACTGCCCGGTCACCAGGAAGCCGCCGAATGCCGCGGCGGCGTTGGGCGCGGTCACCGCGACGGTGGCCATTCCGTTCGGAACGGGGCCGGTGGTGATCGTTTGATCCGGGCTGGTGCACCAGCCCGCCGCCCCCGAGGCCTCGACGCGGAAATGGTAGGTGCGCGAGGCCTTCATGCCCAGCAGCAGCGTCCGATGGTCGGGCGCCGTGAGGTCGACGGGCGCGGTCATCCCGTAGGCGGTGGTCAACCCGAAGTCGATGTGCGCCTCCGTCGGCGTCGGCAGCGTGGTCGTCCAGGTGACGATCCCGACCGTCGAAATCTTGGAGCTCGTCGAGGCGCCGATCTCGAAGGTGCAGCCGATTCCTCCGTCTGCGCCGGCCGTCGCGACGGCCCCGCCGGCGTCCGGCCCGGCGCTGTTGTCGGTTCCGTGACAGCCGCTCCCGGCGAGGAGGCAGGCGCCGGCAAACAAGAAGACCGGAAGACGCACCGTGAAAAAACAGGCTGGCGGCAAATCCTGCGCGTTCTACCTCTGCTAGAAACGCGGGGGGATCACGCCGGGCGCCGCGCCGGCGACGGGTGTCGGCCCTCCGCCGACCAGGGGAGCGACCGACATCAGGGAGGACGGCGGCGTGGTGACCGCCGGACGACGCGCCAAGCAGGCCTTGATCCGCTCGTCTGTCTTCGTCATGTCGAGCCCGGGCATCCGCACCTCGAGATCCAGGGGATGAGACAAGAGGCGCGCAAAGTCGAGACGGTGATCGGGCCGGGCGCCGAAGAGGACGCGTGACACCCGCCCGTCGAGGATGTCGACGGGAACGCCGGCGCCGCGCCCCTCGTTCCACGCCCGCGAGTCGCTGCTGAACCCGCGATCGTCGCCGATCACGAACACCTCTCCCGGCTTGACCGTGTAGGCGTCGAACGGGCGATCGGTCGGATTGCGCACCGTCAGATAGGCCGCAGAGCCCAGGAACTCGACAGCCAGACGGCCGCGCACCGTCAGTCGACCGTCCAGCGCGACGTAGGGCCCCGCGTCGCAGGACGGCAACCGCCAGTCGTTCACGATGACGTTTCCCCGCTCGAAGGCGATCCGATCGCCGGGAAGGCCGATGACCCGCTTGACCAACGACTGCGGCCCCTCGTCCCTGGTCCGTCCCGCGGCGCCGAAGACCACCAGATCGCCTCGCTGCGGGAGCTTTCGACCGAGCCTCACCTTCGTCAAAGGAATCGCGAGACCGTAGGCGAGGCGGTTGACCAGCACCCGATCGCCGATCTCCAGTGTCGGCAGCATCGACGGCCCGACGATCCGGTAGGTGGCGACGATCGAGCTGCGGATGAAGAAGGCGGCCACGGCCACGCCCGCGAAGATCGCCAGAATCCGGCGCATCGATCGGCCGGAGGTCTTGGGCGGCGCGGCCGCGGACGGCGCGAGCCGATTCAGCCAGTACCGCCCCACCTCGGAGAGAACCAGGAAGATGGCCAGCCCGGCGAAAAGAGGATACCGATCCCCGATCCACGACAGCAGGCCGGCCAGCCCTCCCGACGCCCCGCCCAGGGGTGACGGCAGCAGAAACCGCAGGACCAGCAGCGCGGCGAGCGCTGGCAAGACGAGCGTGACCAGCGAGGCGATCGCCCGCCGGGGAATCCGCGCCAGGAACGCCCGCGCGGGATGGTGGGGAAGCGTGGAGGCGGTCATTTCCCGGTCTCGATCAGGTTGCACTGGCTATAGAGCGGCTGCCGCTGGGCCGGGTTGTGCTCGACACCATCGAGATAGAGGAAGACGGCCAGCGCGGCGTTGATCGCGCCCCGGGCCGCCCACTTGCGGCCGTCGAGGTTCTCACCGCCGGTATCAGTGCTGATCTGGAGGCGGTTGCTCGGCTGCGCGAAGCCGTCGGGGCAGAAGGGGACGACGTAATTCTGGGCAGCGAGGGCGGCCGTGGCGTACTGCAGCTGTGTCGGATCGGAGGGCTTCAACGCACAGATGGGAAACAGATTCTGGGGCGTGACCCCGGTCTGGACGTTGCCCGCCTGGTCCATCACGGGATTGGCGCCATAGAGGTCGTGGCCGCTGCCGTCGGTCCCCCAGTAGAGGTTGTACTTCGTGATACTGAAATCGCCTGGGCTCGTCGTGGCCGTCCAGGTGTTGCCGTCCGGCCGCACCACCCGCACGATGGGCCGGTTCCCCAGATTGCAGAGCCGGAGCCACATCTCGGCGTCTCCGTTCGTGTCGATGAGGCCGGAGACGGCGCTCCAATCGATGCGGCCGCTGACCACCAGGGTGCTCAGGCCGAAAGCGGCCGACTGCTCGGGGTCGGCGTCGGCGAGCTGCTCGCAGAGGGTGAGCCCCAAGCGGAGCATGTCGGGCGTCCCCACGAGGCTGATGTGCGACCGCTCCTGGCCGAGCACCGGCGCCGCGGAGACCTCCGCCAAGACGTCGGCGGGGAGGTGCTTCTGCGTTCCCCCCAACGTCATCCAGGCGATGTACCGCGCGGTCAGATCGTCGGTGGTGATTCCCAGCGTACCGGCTGAGGGGCCAAACACCGCGTCGCGCGCCGTCCCCGGGGCGGAGGTGGGGCCGAGCAGACCGTCGCGCAGATCCGCGACGCGCGCATCCCCGCCCGTCAGGTCGGTGATCTCGTCGGCCAACAGGCCCTTCGAATCGGCGTTGATCCCGTGGCAGTTGAAACAGACCGAGGTAAAAATGGCCGCGCCGGCCGAGGCCATGTAGACGGGCGCGCCCGCCGGCGGGGAGGTGTTGGCCATCCACTGCGGCTTGTTGGCGCCGGTGAAGCTACCGGCGGTCGGGATGGCGCTGAAGTCGCACCCCGGCACGGTGGTGTCCCAAAGACCGAAAGGATACTGCGTGGTCAGAGCGCTGCGAACGTCGCCGGTCAGCGTCACCCCCTCGAGCGCGGTCATCACGTTGGTGAGGTCCTCCGCGGCGTCGGGCTCCAGGTTGTCGCTCGCCGTCGCGTTGGCGATGAAGGTCGGAATGTCCGGGTTGACGAGCGCCGTCGCCCAATCTGGCCGCCGGGGGAACCAGGGACCGGCGGGATCGGTATCGTCGAAGCTGATGTAGTGCGGGCGAACCGGGATGAGCGCGGGCATCGCGAGGAGGTTCGGATCCGTCGGGCTGTAGAACTCGGCGAGGTCCGGCGTCACCGGTTCATTGCGGTCGACCTCGGCCTGGATGACCGGATCGATGATGTCCGCCGTGTACGTGCTCGGGCAGAAGCCGTAGCGATAACCGCTGGTGTGATATTGCCGGAGCCGCGCCGCCGCGGCTGTGACCTGTGTGTCGTAGTCGCTGTCGCCCGGGTGGGCCTCCTGGTAAGGCTGCGGGTTCGTGTCCGCCCACGAGGGCGGATACGTGCCGGAGGAATCCGGAAAGGCTTGCTGGTACTTGGTGGGGTCCTTCTTGCGGGCCGGGATGCTGACCATCCAGTCGCCCATCAGCGTGGAGACGCGACAGTCGTAGCCCGAGGTGTTGAGCGGCATGTGCGGGTAGAGCGCGTGGTCGTCGAAATAGTCGTACGGCGTGTCGACGTTTCGGTAGATGAGGCTTCGCCAGGGGGCGAGGATGAATTGCGGCGCTCCCGCCGGGGGGCAGGCGCCGCTTGGCCCATCCGGGCAGAAGTATTTGACCGTCGCCTCCTGCGTGGGCAGGTCGTAGAGGGACGGCGTGATGTACGGGATTGGGACGTCCTGGCCGAGACCCCGCTTGCGGATCGGGCTCGTCGTCTCCAGCGGGAACTGGAAGATCCCCTGATCGGCCCCGGCGCCCGGCATGAAATTCAGAATGTCCTTCAGCTGCGGCTGCCTCACGGTGGGGAAGCCGCGCGGATTGTGGCAGTGGGCGCAGTTCCCGACCATGTAGGCCTGCGCGTCGAGCTCGTAGACGTTGCGGGGCGCGCGCGTCCCTTCCGACTGTTCCAGCGGCAACACGTCGCTGGGGGAGGTCATTCCGCTGATCACACCGTAGTCGATGAGGCGTTGCAGCTGGGTCAGCTCGTCGCCGCTCGCGGGCTCATAGACGCCGCCCGTCCCGTTTGGGCGGCGGGCGACCTGCAGCGGCGTGAACCCGAGGATGAAGGACTGGCTCGGGCTCCCCATGTGACACTGGACGCAGCGCTCGGAACCGGGCAGCGCGTAGTGCCGGGTGATCCCGGCGGCGTCGAGCGCGGCCGGCAGGTTCTTCGGGTTGCTGGCGATGATCGCTTGCGCCTTCTGATCGTCGGTGACGACCTCGAAGATCCGGTCGGCGAACGGCTTGCCGTCGCGCAGCGGGTCGGTGAGCAGCGAGGCCTGGGTCTCATCGTCGTTCCAGACGTACGTACCGAAGAGGGCGTTCTGGTGGACGGTTCCGTCCTGGAGGTTCGTATCGGGGCGCGAAACGATGAGCCGCGTCTCGATCTTCCGGTAGGCCGTGTTTCCGTTCACGTCCGTCACCTTCTTGAGGAACGTCTTGTAGAAGCGGGTGTTCGCCGGGATCGTCAACGACTGCGTCGCCTTGTCGAACTTGACGCTCTGCCCGCGCGGCACGCGGATGTAGCGCATCTTTTGCGCGTTGTCGCTCCAGAGCGGATAGGTCGGCGCATAGGAGATCACACCGTTTTGCGCCAGCGTCGCGCTGTCGAGCGTCGTCAGATCCGTCTGGTCGAGCGTCGGGGGCAACGTGGTCGCCGCCGCGAACGTGGCGTCGAGCTGGTCCATCGCGCTCTCCTGCGTGCCGACCATCGAGGTGCTGGGGACGCAGCTGCCGATGTTGGTGAGCTGCGCGCTCAGCGTCGATCCGATCATGTAGCTCCCGCTGCCCCCCCCCTGCGACGGCACGGTGAACGAGCTGACCGGACGACCCGCCTGGAGCCAGAGGTTGAGCTGGGTGGCGAGCTGGTAGACCGCGTCGGACGGCTGCCGCTGATTGAACGGTTCACCCCCTGCGGTCACGGGTGGCATGACGATCGAGGGATCATTCGAGATGATGATGTCGTAGACGCTCTGGTCCACCACCATCGGGAAGGTGCTCGCGGTGACGAGGAACGGTGGGTTGCCGAGGTTGCTCTCCACGTGGCAGCCGCCGCAGACCGCCTTGAAGAGGTTGTAGAGATCGGACGTCAGCTCGATGTTCGACTGCATTCCGCTCTGGTCGGCCGACGCGCCGACGACCG
Source organism: uncultured Pseudomonadota bacterium (assembly GCA_963831685.1). Lineage (GTDB taxonomy): Bacteria > Myxococcota_A > Polyangia > Fen-1088 > Fen-1088 > JADGRB01. The sequence goes on along the minus strand of CAWHRJ010000016.1, from coordinate 124,203 downwards.
AGCCGCGCGCCGGAATCATCTGCGAGGCCTGGGTAGGATTGCAGGTCGGCGGCGTGACGACGTTGATCGTCGGGCTCATTCCCGCGTCCGGGACCGGGAACTCGCTCTTCGTGACCTCGAACGGGCCTCCTTCGCGCGAGCAGCCCGCCGTGATCGCAACCGCCAGAACGATGGCGGCCAGGCCGGCGGACGACCCGAGCCAGCGCCGGAGACCCACGCCGCGACTCATTGTTGTGTCACGCTCACGGCGTCGAAGAGCGCCTCGGCCGACGACGGTCCGATCGGTTTGAACAGCTCCAGGCGAACGGCCATCGAGTGAGCGCCCGCCGGCGCTTGCTCCGAGCTCGTCACCTTCTGCCACCCGTTCGTCGTCGAGGAGGGCGTCATGCTGGATCCGGCGAGCGAGCCCGAGCAATCGCCCGACGTGAAGAACCAGAGGCCGAGCGCACCCACGTTCGTCGCGGTCGCTGGGACCATGACCTCGACGGAGAGACCGTAGCTCGCACCGCCCACGGCCGATATGCACTGCGAGGCCGCCACCTCGACGGAGAGCGTCGGGTCGCTGCCGGTCAGGATCAGGTCGAGCGAGCCCGATTGCGGGTTGCCGGCGGCATCGGACGGGCTGTGGCTCTCGGTCGCGCCGTAGCTCGGCGTCCAACCCGCCGTGCTGGTGTCGAACTGCCCGTTCTGCAGAAGGATCGTTCCCCCCGAGCCCGTCGAGCCTGCGGTCGCCGTTCCGCCCGTCCCGGGCGACCCACCCGCGGCCGCGCCACCGCTTCCAGGCGTGCCGCCCAATCCCCCCCCCGATCCGCCGACGACCGTCCCACCCGTTCCCGTCGCTCCGCCGGTCCCACCCAGGGTCCCACCCGTCCCCGTCGCTCCGCCCGAGCCCGGAGTCCCTCCCGAGCCGGACGTTCCACCCGAGCTCGTCGCGGTGCAAAAGCTCGGATCGGAGTAGGCGTCGGTAGAGCTGAGGCTGTAGCACTCCTCGGGACAGCAGTTGGAGTCACAGTTGTCGATGAGCTCGATCGCCGCACCATTGGCGCGGCAGATATCGGCCCAGGCCCCGAACACCGCCGGAGTCGCGACGCTGAACTCGAGCGCAGCCTCGACCTGATCCTTGCAGACGCCCGTGGGAGTGAACGTCGTCGACTGGCAGGTCGACAAGCTCACACCTGCGCCGCAGTAGCACGCTTGCACGTCTACGGTGTAGATGTCCCCGGCGCAGCCCGTCTGGTGAATGCACTTCAACAAATCCTGGCAGAGCGTCGTCTTCGCGGTACCGGCCTCGGGCCCGTTCGTCGCGGTGCTGGAGGATTCGCTCGAAGGCGAACAGGTGAAGCCCGTCGGCCAGCCCGTGCCCACGAAGCAGAGGTCGTACGCCGTCGCCAGCTGCTGGTAGGCGACGAGGTTGCTGGTGGCGGTGCCCAAACCGACCGGGTTTCCGCACCGCGCCTTTTCGCACGCGGTGCACGGGTCGAGAACGATGCCCGCGCCCGCGGCACCGCCGGCTCCGACCGATCCCGAACCACCGCCCACGCTGGTGCTGCCGCCCAACCCGGTCCCGATGACGCTGGTCCCGCCCGCGCCGCCCGATCCGGTCCCGACGACAGTCGACCCGCCCGCCCCCCCGGCTCCACCGCCGTGGCCGCCCGCTTGGCTCTGCCCACCATGGCCACCGCCACCATCAACGACGCCACCGTCCTTGAGCGAAATGACCGATCCCGATCCTCCGTAGACTCGCGGCGGATTGTTTGGATCGTTTGCGCACCCGATGAGCGCGATTGCCATCCCCGACGCCAGCCAGCAACGACCATACTTACGAACGGGCGAAAGATAGGCTGCCATCGCGCGCGGTATTTAGCACGATCGGACACGAACTCATGTCACTCATTTCCGACATTTGAGCCTTCGAATTTCGGAATGGAGGACGTCGCAGCGTAACGGGCTATTTGCAGAGTTGTCACCCAGCCGTCGTGGGATTTTCTATAAGACCTCGCTCCTCATGCGTTTCCATCGGGCCGTGGTTTCATCCGCCGGGATCCTCGCGACAACGCTGCTGTTGTCGGCCTCCCCGAGCGCTCACGCGGCGCCCGGCCGCTCGGTGGCGCTGACCTCGCGCGAGGCCTGCGAAGCCGCGCTGGCGCTGGAAGAGGCGGGCAAGCCCACGACCTCCAGCCAGGGTCCCTGTCACACGGCGCTCCGGACCGCCGGGCAGCCCGAAGATCTCCGGAACGAGGTCGCCTCGATGATGTCCCCTGCCGTACACCCGAGCTTGGACGACGTGGCCGTCGGCACGCTGATGGCCGACGCGGCGGTACGCAAGGACACGAGACAGCCGTGGGGCTACATCGCGCGCTGCGACATCGCCCGCCGGATGGGGAACGCGGACACGTTGAAGGGGTGCCTCGACGATCTCCGCCGGGTGGCGCCACAGCACCCTGCGACCAAGTGGGCGCTCGCCGTCTCGACCGAGCGTGCTTCTTTCTGGATCTGGGCTCTGCGCGTGATCCTGCTGGTGGTCGTGGCGGGAACGGTCGTGCACGCCGCCGTGGGCACGCTCCGACGCCGACGCGGCACCGCCGCGCCTCTGGCGGCGGCCGCGCTGCTGGGCGCCTTCGTGCTCTCGGGGCTGGGTGGCGGGCCCGCGCGGGCGAGCGGGCTGCCGAAGGACCACCTGAGCGACTTCGCCATCGACGATGCCAACCCGGAGGCGAGCGTTCCGGACCCCGAGGTGCAGGTGAAGAAGCCGCTCGAGTTCGGCTACTTCATACAGGACCTGGGAGCGAAGGCCGAGAAGGCAGTGAAGGCCGGCGATCACGCGGCCGCGGCCCGGTATTACGGGGCGCTGGCCAAGGCGGCGCCGACCGTTGCCTACGGCCCGCGGAAGATGTGCGATGAGCTCGAGGCCGCCGGCGACCTCGCCCAGGCGATCAAGGCCTGTCGGACCACCCTCACGAGAACCGGCGCGATGGCCGGCGACTTCACCCATTTCGTGTCGCTGGTTCTCGCTTCAAAGGGTCCGCTCATCCCCGAGGAGCGGAGCGAGCTCGAAGCGGTGATCGCGCACCTCCAACACGAAGCGCAGCTGGGCGCGCTCCCGACGATGCTCCGCTGCGAGGTCGACCTGCGCTTCCAGGACTTCGCCGCGCTCGAGGCCTGCACCGCGGAGTTGGGGAAGAGGGCGCCCCAGGATCCGAAGACGATCTCCCTCCAGTGGGCGGTCGCCCTGCACAAGAACGACCGTGGGGAGGCGCTCGCGCTCATAGACCGGGCCCGCAGCGTCGGGATGAAGGGCGACGGCCTGGCGCGGATGGAGCGCGCGACCAGGGTAATGACCATGCGCCGCGCGGCCTTCTTCGCGACCCTGTTGGCCGCGCTCCTCGGGGTGGCGTTCGCGGCGGTCCGTCTCCGTCGCGAGGCCGCGCGCCGCCGCCTCGCGGTCTGAAGCAAGCCGCCGCTCGCGCCTGACGCGAGCATGTTGCAAGGTCGTCACCCGCGCGGGAAGACCTCCGGGATATACGCGCGGCACCGGTCCGCCATGTTCCGTCCCCCGCGGCTCCGCGCAACGTTCTGGCCGATCCTGCTCGTTGCGACGATGGCGGGGCTGCTTCTCGGCCAACGGCCGGCGCGCGCCTATCCCCAGTGGCAGCTCTCCTCGGGCGCCGTACGCTGCAACCAGTGCCACTACGCGCCGGCCGGCGGCGGGCTCATCAACAGCTACGGGCGTGATGCCGTCGGCGATCAACTCTCTTCGTTCGGCGGCGACGGGGCCTTTCTCCACGGGGTCGTGACCCTGCCGGCCTGGCTGGCGCTCGGGGGCGATTTTCGAGGCGCGTTCGTCGATCAGGAGGTTCAGGCTCCGGCGAGCTCGACGGTGGCGTTCTTTCCGATGCAGGCGGATCTCGCCGCGCGCGTGGCGCTGCCCGCGGGCTTCTCCATCGAGGCCGTGGGCGGGCTGCGGGGCCAGGTCCGCAGTCCCGATCTGCTGGTCCCCACTCAGAACTTCCAGCCGGTCGACACCTCCCAGCTCATCTCGCGCGAGCACTACGTGATGTGGGAACCGGAGGCGGTGGGCCCCTACCTGCGCGTCGGCCGCTTCTACGCGCCGTATGGGCTGCGGATGGCCGAGCACATCCTCTACATCAACCGCGACCTCGGGTACGACGAGCTGGAAGAGACCTACAACGTGTCGGGCGGCTTCGTGTATCCGAACGCCGAGCTGCACCTGACCGCGTTCGCGCCCGACTTCATCCGCCACATCGGCAGCGACGAGAAGGGGTTCGCCGCGTACCTGGAGACGCGCTTCCACGACGACACGATCGCTCTCGGGGGGCAGATGCGCCTGGCGATCTCACCCGGCGTGTCGAAATGGATGACCGGCGCGGTCGGAAAGGGCTACGTCGAACGCCTGCATCTGCTGCTGCTGGGCGAGGTCGACGTGGTCAATCAGGTCTACACCGAGGTCGGCGACGACACGCAGACGCAGATCGTCGGCGCCGCCGGCTTCTCGCTGTTCCCCGCGACGGGCCTGATGATCACGCTGCTCGGCGAGCGCAATCAGGTCGAGGTGTCGATCAACGACGCGTATACCGCCGGCACGCTGCTGGTGAATTGGTTCCCCTACGCGCACCTCGAGCTGCAGCTGATGGAGCGCGTGCAGGTTCCGACGGGCGGCAGCGCGGCCAACACGCTGTTCATTCAGTTGCACTACTTCTTGTAGTCGCAAACGAGTCTTTTCCGATTATCGGAGACCGATTATCGGAGACCGAAAAGGAAGCGGTCCCGGAACAGATTAGGTCCCGAATCGTCACATCAAGCCCCGCGCCAACCGGATATAAGCCAAACGTTGATTCATTCGCAGTTCAAAATCCATCGACGGGAGCGGCAAACGCCATGGAACTCGCCAGCACCGCAATGAGGGCCTTGCTGCGTCCGGTTCGTGCAATCCCCGCGCCGCCTTTGGCGCCACCCTCGATCAGGAGCCTGGGCCAGAACTTCACTGCGTCTCGTTCAATGCATGAACTTTACGCCATGGTGGCCCGACTGGCCCCCTCCGAGGTGACCGTCACGCTGACCGGCGAGACGGGGACGGGCAAGGACGTCTTCGCGCACTTGATCCACGATACGAGTCCGCGGGCGGACGAACCGTTCGTGGTGTTCGACTGCGGCGCCGTGCCGCCGAACCTGGTCGAGAGCGAGCTGTTCGGCCACGAGCGCGGCGCCTTCACCGGCGCGCACGCCGAGCACCCCGGGGCGTTCGAGCGGGCCGTGGGCGGGACGCTGTTCCTGGACGAGATCGGCGAGCTGCCGCTGGAGCTGCAGCCGCGCCTCCTGCGCGTGCTCGACAATCGCTCGGTGCGGCGGGTCGGCGGGACCAAGGACCGCAAGGTCGACGTCCGCATCATCGCCGCCACCAACCGCGACCTCGGGGCGCTGGTCGCCGCCAAGCAGTTCCGCCAGGATCTCTACTTCCGGCTCGCCGCCGCCATCGTCACGCTGCCGCCGCTGCGCGAGCGGCTGGACGACCTGGCGCTGCTGGCGCCACGCCTGCTCCAGGATCTCGGCCGGGGCGACGTCGTCGTCACCGAGACCGCCTACACATCCCTGCGCGCGCACAGCTGGCCCGGCAACGTCCGCGAGCTCAAGAACGTCCTCGCCTGCGCGCTCGCCTTCGTCGAGCCGGGCCAGGGGGCGCTCGAGCCCCGCCATCTGCGCTTCATCGATCCGCCGTCGGACGAGGCGGTGCTCGATCGCCTGCCGCTCGGCGGCCACTCGCTCGGCCACCTCGAACGCGCCGCCATCCGCCAGACGCTCATCGCGGCGCGCGGGAACAAGGTGCAGGCGGCGCGCACGCTAGGGATCGCGCCGTCGACGCTGTACGAGAAGCTGAAGAAATACGGCCTCTAAATCGGCGGTATCATCGGGCCAGTCCCGATGTCGCCAAGCAGGGCGTGCGCTGCCGTCGTGGCGCTGGTGTTCGTCTTCCAGATCGGGGTTTCTCCGCTCGCGCACGCTCTCTGCCAGATGGGCGACTGTCGCTCCGACGACATCGCTGGTCGACAGCCAGCTCTTTTCGGCGTGGATCCGTTCCCCGAGGATCCCGCGCGCAGAGACCGCTTCGGCCGGCCTCTCCCCGATCCCCTGCCCCTCCGGCAAATTCCACCGGTACGCGACATCCTGGGGGTCTCGTTCTACGTCGACGCCAACCACTCGGTCGCAGACCCGGCGCTCAAGCGACGAAACGAAGCGGTCGTTCGGCCCCTGCACGCCTACCTGGCCCAGATTGCTTCGCTGGCCGACGGCTGGGACGAGAGCCGCCCGGCGAACCCCGCCTACGCCGCGCGATTGATCGAGTCTCTGGACAAGTGGGCGTGGGAGGATGCGCTCCTCGGGAAGGTCAACAAACAGGGGGCCTACGAGCGCGTGTGGGCGCTGTCGGGCCTCGCTCTCGCTTACCTCCGCGTGCGCCACGCACGCGTCGTCGACCAGGGCGAAAGGTCAACGGTCGAGGATTGGCTCGGCCGTGTCGCCCGCGCGGTCATCGCCGAATTCAAGACGCGGGGCCCAATGTCCGGGCTCAACAACCACGCTTGCTGGGCCGCCACCGCCGTGGCGGCTGCTGGCATCGCAGCCCACGACAAGGATCTCTTCTCCTGGGGCGTTTCTACGGCGGAGGTGGCGCTGGCGCAGGTTCGGGCCGACGGATTTCTCCCCCTCGAGCTGCAAAGGAAAGCTCTGGCCCTCCACTATCACCTGTTCGCGCTCGGGCCACTGGTGATGATGAGGGAGTTGGCGCGCGTCAACGCTGACCGGGTCGGCCGTTTCAGCTTCGACGAAATGGCCGGCCCCGAGCTCGGGCGGTTGATCGACCGCGTGATCGCAGGTCTGGGCGATCCGACCTCGTTTGCGAAGGCGGCCGGCGCGCCGCAATCGATCACCCTTCCCCTCCACGGCGCAGACCTGGCGTGGGCGGAGATCGTCTACCCCCAATCTCACAACCCACGGCTCGGCGCCTTGATCGCAGCCGCGCGGCCGCTGCGCGATGATCGGTTGGGGGGAGACATGACGCTGGCCTTCGGCGTCCCCGATCTGAAGTAGCGGCTCTGAAGCGGCACCTCTGAAGCAACGGCCGATCGCTGCTATGCTGCCCGGCTCGCCATGCTGCGGATCTACGAGAAAACCGACGCCGATTACGCCTCCCGCCTGGACGCGCTCTGCCATCGACCGGTCTCCACCTCCGACGAGGTGGACGCGGTCGCGCGGAAGGTGATCGCCGAGGTGCGCGCCGGCGGCGACGCAGCCGTCCGGGCGCTGACCGCGCGGTTCGACAAACGCGAGCTGGGCGCGCTGGAGCTCCCCGCGGGCGAATGGGACGCCATGGCCGCCCGTGCTTCGGCGGAGGTCCGCGCCGCGCTCGAGCACGCCGCCCGCCGGGTCCGCGCGTTCTACGAGCGCGAGCGTCACCTCTCTTACGAGATCAACGAGGGCCCCATCCGGACGGGGAGCCGCGTCGATCCCTTGGCGCGCGTCGGGATCTACGTCCCCGGCGGCACCGCGCTCTACCCCTCGACGGTGATCATGACCGCCGTGCCGGCGAAGGTGGCTGGCGTGCGCGAAATCGTGATGACCACGCCAGGCCCGTCGCCCGAGACGTTGCTGGCCGCGCGCCTCGCCGGCGTCTCGCGCGTGTTCGTGATCGGCGGCGCGCAGGCGATCGCCGCGCTCGCCTACGGAACGGAGAGCGTCCCCCGCGTCGACAAGATCGTGGGGCCCGGCAACGCTTACGTCGCGGCGGCCAAGCGCCTCGTGTTCGGCGACGTGGGGATCGATTCGATCGCCGGCCCGACCGAGCTGGTCGTCGGCGCCGACGACAGCGTCGATCCGAGCTGGGTCGCCGCCGATCTGCTGGCGCAGGCTGAGCACGACACCGTGGCGGTGCCGATCCTGATCGCGCGCGGCGCCGACGTCGCCCGCCGGGTCGCCGCCGAGGTGGAGCGCCAGGTCGCGCTGCTCCCGCGCCGCACGATCGCCGAGAAGTCGCTGCGGGACCAGGGCGCCATCTTCGTCGTCGACACGGAAGCCGAGATGGCCGACGCCATCAACCGTCTGGCCCCCGAGCACGCGGAGCTGGCCGTGCGCGACGCGCGCAAGCTGGCCGCCCAGATCACCACCGCCGGCGCGCTCTTTCTGGGCGCGCACACGCCCGAGCCGGTCGGCGACTACATCGCCGGCCCCAGCCACGTCCTGCCGACGGGCGGCAGCGCCCGCTTCTCCGGCCCGCTCAGCGTGGCCGACTTCGTCAAGCGGACGTCGATCATCGAATACGACGCGGCGGCGCTCGACGCCCAGACCGACCACATCACCGCGCTGACCGCGGTCGAGGGGCTCGACGCTCACGGGCGCGCGGTGACGATCCGGACCCGCCGCTAGACCGTCCATTCCTCAACAGAGCCGTGGAAAATTCTGCGCACCTGCAGTCCAATCGGCCGTGAGTCCGGCGGGGCTCGCCCGGGCGAGCCATGGAACGCGGCTTGCTGTGACTCGGATCATGTTGAGCGCATCGGTCTTCCTCGTCGCCGTCGCGGCGACCATGCCCACGGCCAACGCCGCCGTCGCGCCCGATACGGCGGCCGTCGCGGTACGGGAGGATCGCCCCTTCGCCGTCTGGGTCGAACCGCAGTTGACCGCCTTCTCGTTTGGCAGCGGGCGCGCCGACATCTTCGGATCGGACGTGGGGGTGCTGCCGCTCGGGATCGAGCTCGGCGGCCAGATCAGGCACGTCTTCTTGTCGCTGGCGCTGGCGCGCCTGCCGGTTGCGAACGTCGAGCGCGACCAGGTGATGCTGGCCGGGCGGTTCTATCTCGGCGAGCGGACCTGGGCGCCCTACCTGGCGGCGGCGCTCGGCTGGATGACCGCGCAGCTCGACGACAGCGGTGGCGAAAACGAGTCGCACCGCTTCGCCGCCGCCGGGATCGGCGAGGAGCTGGCGCTGCAGGGCGGATTCTCCCTCACCGGCGATCTCCTGCTTGGCCCCGACTTCGTCAAAGGTCGTTTCTCTTCCAGCTACGACAACGTGAACTTCTCCGGTTGGCTGCGCCTCGGGATCGGCTACCGCTTCTGACGGCCGCATCGGCTCGTGCTAGCCTCGTCGCATGGTGATCGCAGGCGTTGCGCTGATGGCCGTTCTCCCGCAGCTGGCCGGCTTCGCGGCCGCGCGCTGGTGGCGCCGCCCCGCCGCCTGGCCGCTCACCGCCGGCACGATCTTCGCGGTGGTCTGGTACGCGGCCGTCTGGGCGCCGGCCTCGGCCGCCGCCGAGCAGCGACGGGCGCTCCATCACTGCGCCTGCGGCATGTGGGCGGTGGCGGACGTCATGCTGCTTTTGGTCGGCCTCGCGATCCATCTCGGTGGCGGCTCGTTCCTGACCTGGCTCGATCGCCGGGCGCATCGGACCTTCACCCCAGCCGGCAAGAGCACGCCGTAGGCTGAAAGCCGGCCTCGTGTTCGCGTCGAAAGCGCCGTCGTGACGCCGGGCGAGAAGCAGACCCGCCTGGCCAGGCTGTACGACACCGAGATTCTTCCCGCCTACGCCGCGCGGTTCGCGGCGCTGCTCACCCGCGCCATCGACGTTCGCCCCGCCGCGCGCGTCGTCGAGATCGGTTGCGCGACGGGCGCTCTCACCCTCGAGCTCGGGCGACGCTTCGATCGCGCCAGCCACTTCACGGCGCTGGACGAGTCGCCGGCTTTCATCGCGGAGGCCCGCGCGCGCCTCGAAGCAGAGCCCGGCGCCCATGCGCAGATCGCGTTCGAATCCGACCCCGCCCTGCTCGCGTCGATCCTCGGTGCGGCTGGTGCGGCCGATCTGGTCGTTTCGAACCTCGCGCTGGCCGGCGCCGCCGATCCGGGAGGGGCCGTGCAGAAAGCGACGCGGCTGCTGGCGCCCGGCGGAACGCTGGCGATCTCGGCGCCGCTTCGCGGGACCTGGGCCGAGTTCCTCGATCTGTTCCGGGAGGTGCTGCGCGAGAACGGCCGCCGGGAAAGCCTGGCCGCGGTCGATCGCTACGTCGCCGCGCTCCCCGACGCCGACGGCGTGGGCCGCTGGCTCGAGGCGGCCGGGCTCCGCCGGATCGAGGTCAGCAGCGCCCGCTGGGAGATCCTGTTCAAGAGCGCCCGCGAGTTCTTCTTTGCACCGCTCGTCGAGCTGGGCCCGCTCGCCCACTGGAAGCGGCTCTCCGGGCGCGGGGATCAGATGCAGGACGTCTTCTTCTTCACGAAGGAGGCGATCGACACCTACTTCAAGGACCGCGTCTTCGCCGTCACGATCGTCGGCGCCGTCGTCAGGGGAGAGAAATAGAAAACGCCCGCTCCGGAGAACCGAAGCGGGCGTTCGTCGGACGTGTTCTGTTCTGCGAGCGACTAAGCGCCGCCAGCGCCCGCGGCGCCAGAGCCCGCGGCGCCGGTCGTTCCTGCGGCACCAGAGCCGGCCGCGCCACCAGCTGCTCCGCCGCCACCGCCGGCGTGTCCACCAGCTGCTCCGCCGCCACCGCCGGCGTGTCCACCAGCAGCTCCACCGCCGCGCCACCAGCTGCTCCGCCGGCCGCGCCACCAGCTGCTCCGCCGGCCGCGCCACCAGCTGCTCCGCCGGCCGCGCCACCAGCTGCTCCGCCGGCCGCACCACCAGCTGCTCCGCCGGCCGCACCACCAGCTGCTCCGCCGGCCGCGCCTGCCGCGCCTCCGCCAGCGCCCGCTGCGGAGCTACCGCCGCCGCCGGCCTTGCCGCCGGCTCCTCCACCAGCTGAACCCCCAGTTCCTGTGCTGGTGGTATCGCTGCTGCACCCGCTGGTGGTCAGCACTGCGAGACCTCCCGAGAGAAGTGCAACGACTAAGAGACTCCGAATCTTCTTGACCATCGCCGACGATCCTTTCTGGGGGACTTTCTTTTTTTTGATGAAAATGGACGTTGCCGAATCGAGGCCGACTTGTAGCACAGCCGTTTCAATCCGCCAAGTGTTCGTTACGGCACGCCTTCTGGTGGCCGTCCGAACCGGGCATTGCCCGGCCAGAGGGCCTGTGCCCGTTCGTAGAACGGTTCGGCGACCTCCCGGTCGCCATATCGACGCGCCATGACATCACCCGCCGCCAGGAGGAATTCCGCCCGCCGTTGGGGCTCGAATGTAGAGTCGGCGGCCAGCGCGTCAAGGGCGGAAAAGGCCTCTTCCCAGCGATTGTCTACCACAGCGAGAGCCCCAAGGATTTCAAGGGCTTGCCGTCGTGCCGCATCGGTTCCCCCATCGGTGAGCGCGAACGCCTCGCGCGCGCGGCGAAGGATCCGCTCCCGCCGCCGGCTCTCCAGGGTGACCAGCAGCCGGGGCTCGAGGTGCATCCCCGCCCAGCTCTCCGCGACGTCGCGGATGCCCGCCTCGGGGGAATACGACGGTCCGCGGGTCACGATCTCGCCCAGCTTCGCGACCGCCGAGACCCGCTGCCCCACGTGCAGATCGGCCAGCGCCGACCGGACCAGCATGGTGGCCCGCTGCGCCGTTTCGAGCGCGGCGCCGTGTCGATCGAGCAGCGCCTCGGTCGCCTTCCAGGCGTTGTCCCACTGCCCGCGCGCAAAGCAGATCATCGACAGCCGCTCCAGCGTCGGGCGGAACGAGTTGTCGCGCGAGTAGGACCGCGAGTAGAGGGTGAGGGCGCGATCGAGCTCCCCCGCCGCCTCGGCGGCGGCGCCGACCGCGAAGTAGCGCTCGGCGGCATCGGGGATGGCGGCGCTGCGAGCGGCGAGTTGATCGAGCGCCTCGGCGGCCGCCTGCCAGTTACCGGCCGCGAGGTTGAACCGGCCGCGCAGGTCGAGCACCCGCGGCTCGTCGCGCAGCTGCGCGGCGGCGTCGTCGAGCAGCGCCACGGCGCGCGCCGGTTTCTCGAGGCGATCCCCCAGCACGACCGCCAGCTCCAGAAGCAGCGCCCCTTTTCGCGCCGGAGACGTCGCCAGCGCGGCCTCGCTCTCGAGCAGCTTGGCGACCTCCGACCAGTCCCCTTCCTTCGAGGCGAGAGCGCCCAGCGCAGCGATCGGCTCGGCCAGCGTCGGATCGAGCGACATCGCCCGCCGGTAGGCCTCGCGGGCGGCGCCGTTGTCCCCCGCCCGCGCCGCCGCCCGCCCGCGCCCGTAGAAGAGTGGCGCCGCCGCCGTCGGATCGAGCTTGGCCGCCCGGCGCCCGAGCTCCTCGGCCAGCACGCGCGCGCGCGCCGCTTCTTCGAACAGCTTGTCGAGCGCGGCGAGCGCCTCCATGTTGCGTGGGTCGAAGTCGATCGCCGCCAGCGCGTCGCGTTCGGCGTCCTCGCGCCGCCCGCGATCGGCGAAGGCGCGCGCGCGATCCAGCAGCGCGCGCGATCGATCGGCCACCGTCGGGGCCACGGCCGCCCGCGCCGTCTCGACCGCCAGCACCGGCGCACGCCGCACGAAGGCCGCCACGGCGGGCGAATCCCCCAGCGGCGGCAGCGCGGCGCCGCCCGCGCCCGCGAGCTCGACGTAGAGGCGCAGCGCCTCGTCGATCTGCCCGAGCCGGGCGCGGCGCAGCTCCGCCAGGCGCCAGAGGAGCGCGGCGCGTGTCGGTGGCCCGGCTTGACCGCCCGACGCCGGCGCAAGAAGAGTCGGAGCAAGCGGCGGAGCTAATGTCGGCGCACGCGCCGCCTGCCAGGCGAGCAGATCGGCGCAACGCTCCCAGTCGCCCGTCGCCACCAGGAAGCGCTCGGCGGAGGCCGCCGCCTGAAAGTCGCCCGGATCGACCTCCAGCACCGCCAGCCAGGCTTGCCCCGCGCCCGCCGGATCGACGCTGGCGACGTTCTCAGTCAGGCTGGCCACGTCGCGCAGGAGCTGGCGGCGGCGGGCGGCGTCGGTCGTGTGATCGAGCGCGGCAGAGGCCAGCGCGAGCGACTCGCCGCCGCGCCCGGTCGCCTCCAGCCGGCGGCGCGCGTCGTCGAGCACCGACGGCGCACCCGGGAACTCCGCGAGCGCCATGAGGCGGACGTCGAGCGCCTTCTCCGCCTCGCCGGCCCCTTCGAGCAGCGAGGCGTGCTCCGCCAGCACCGCCAGCCGTTCTTCCCCCTGGAGCGCCCCGGCGTCCTTCTCCAGAGCCGCCGCCAGCTCGCGCGGGCGCCCGAGCGCGCGCAAGAGCCGGACGCGCTCCGACCGCGCGCGCTCTCCCTCGCCCGGCGCCGCCTCGGCCAGGGCGCCTTCGAGCACCGCCACCGCGCCCAGCGCGTCGCCCCGGGCCTCGAGCGTCTGCGCCAGCCGTCGGCCGAGCCGCGTGCGTCGGGCGGGCGCGTACTCCGTGGCGTGCGCGGCGCGGAGAAGATCGAGCCGGCGTGCTGCGAGATCCGACTCGCCGTCCGAGACGCGCGCCACCAGCGTCTCGGCCAGCGCCAGCGCCGCGTCGGCGCCGCGATGACCGCCGAGAGCCTTCTCCAGATGCGCGAGAACGGCAGGCAACTTCGACCTTCTGGCCGTCGCGCGCGAGCATCCGCTGCGCCGTCTGGAAGTGCGCCTCCGGCGCGTCTGGTTCGGCGGCGGTTGCGGTAGCCGCCGTGGCGACGACGCCCGCGTCCGCCCGCCACTCGGTCGCCAGCGCGGCGAGCCCCGCCTGGTCCGCCTCGGCCGCCAGCGCCAGCAGCGCCGGACGCGCGGCCGGCCCGGTCAGCGCCTCGAGGTGGGTCCGACGGAGACGGAGCGCGTCCTTGACGAACCCCGCTTCGCGCAGCGCCGAGTCGAGCGCCGCGACCCGGGCCCCGAGATCGGGTCCCGGCGCGCCCGCGCGCAAGGCTTCCTCGCCGAGACGGCGGGCCCGACTGGCCTGGCCGGCGCGCGCGTCGCCGAGCGCGCGGTCCCACGGCGACGGCGACGGCGGCCGCGCGCGGCGCGCGCGAGGAGGCGCGGGCCTCGGAGCTGTCTTGGCGGCGGGCATCGCGGCCGGGGCCTCGCGCGGCGACGGGAGCGGACCCCGCCGCGACCTCTCGACGGCCAGCTCCGCGGCCGTGGTGGCCGCGGTCGCCGCTTCGGCCGCTGACAGGCGAGCGCCGAGCCGCGCGGCCTTGCGCGCCGCCGCCCGTCGGTGATGCAGCGGAACCCGCTCGTCGCGGGCGAGCCCGAGCCAGGTGAGCGCGGCGTCGCGCGGCAGATCGGCGCCGAGCTGCGCCTCCGCGAGCGCCGAGACGAGCACCGGCGACGGCGTCTTCCCCTCGCTGCGTGCCAGGCTCGAGAGCCACGCCAGCCGGTCGGCGGGCGGGAGCGAGCGGGCGAAGCTGAGCGCCGCCGCGGTCAACGCGCCGGTCGGGCCTCCTTCGCGCAGGGCGTGATCGAGCTCGGCGCGCGCCGCCGCGGCGTCGCGAAGGCGGAGGATCTCGGCCAGATCGACGCGCAGCCGCGCCCGGGTCCGTCCGTCGGCGGCCGCCGCGATGGAGCGCCTGAGGGTTTCCTCGCCCGCCCGCACGGACCGAGCGTATCACGGAGGTGCGGGCCGCCGCGGTCTGTTAAAGTGCGCCGTCCATGACCACGAAGGAGCCGTCCGATGCCGCTTTTGCCGTCCCCGCTTTTGCGGTGATCCTGGGCGGCGGGGCCGGCACCCGCCTCTGGCCGTCGAGCCGGCGCGCCCGTCCCAAGCAGCTCCTGTCGCTGGGGGGCCCCGAGTCGCTGCTCGCCGCGGCGGTGCGGCGCGGGCGCGCGCTGGTCGGCTTCGAGCGGACGCTGATCGTGACGGCCGCGGATCAGGAAGCGGCCGTGCGCGCCGCGATCCCGGATCTGCCGCCGGAGAACATCATCGCCGAGCCGATCGCCCGCAACACCGCGCCCGCGGTCGGCCTGGGCGCCGTCGCCGCCGCCCGGCGCGCCGGACCGGAGGCGGTCATCGCCGTCTTCCCGGCCGATCCATTCATCGGCGACGAGGCGGCGTTCGATCGGCTGGTGCGCGTCGCGCTCGTCGAGGCGCGCGAGACGATCACCACCATCGGCGTCCGCCCGACGCACGCCGAGACGGGGTTCGGCTACCTGCGCCTCGGGACCAAGCTGCCGCGCGCGGGCGCCGACCCCGTGCACGACGTGGGCGGCTTCGTCGAGAAGCCCGATCTGCCGACCGCGCAGCGTTACCTGGCGTCGGGCGAGTACCTCTGGAACTCGGGGATGTTCTTCCTGACCGCCGGTCGCATGCTGGAGGAGTCGCGGCGCCACCTGCCGGCGCTGGGCGCGCTGCTCACCGCGGCGATCGCCGCCAAGGATCCCGCCGCCGTGATCGCCCACGGCTATCGCGACGTGCCGTCGATCTCGATCGACAACGGCATCATGGAGAAGGCCAGCGATCTCCGCGTCGTTGCGGGCGCGTTCGGCTGGAACGACGTGGGGAGCTGGGCGGCCCTCCCGGCGCTCCGCGCGCCCGACGCGCGCGGGAACGTGGTGCTGGGCGGCGCCACGCTGATCGACGGCGACGGCAACATCGTCGTCGCCGAGGAGGGCGCTCCCTTCGTCGGTGTCGTCGGCGTGCGCGATCTGGTGGTGGTGGCCACGCGCGACGCGCTGCTGGTCGTCCCCAAGGACAAGGCGCAGGACGTGCGCAAGATCGTCGAGGCTGCCAAGCAGGCCGGACGCACCGATCTGTTGTAAGAAACGCGCTCCATGGCGATGAACCCCCGAGTCTTCCGCGAGTACGACATCCGCGGCGTGGCCGAGACCGACTTCACCGACGACTTCGTGGCCGATCTCGGCCGCGCCGTGGGCGCCACCTTCGCCGACGCGGGCGCGCGCCGGGTGACGCTGGGACGCGATTGCCGGATCTCCTCGCCGCGCATCCACGCCACCTTCAAGCGCGAGCTCCTCGCCGCCGGGATGGACGTCGTCGATGTCGGCATCGTCCACTCGCCGGGGCTCTACTTCTCGGTTTTCCACCTCGGTGTCGACGGCGGCGTGATGATCACCGCCAGCCACAACCCCTCCGAGGACAACGGCTTCAAGATCGTGTGCGGCAAGTCCACCATCTACGGCGCCGAGATCCAGAAGCTGCGCCAGAAGATCGAGACGCGCGCCTTTCGCACCGGCGTCGCGCCCGGTCGCACCCGCGAGCACGACATCCTCGCCGACTACGTGGCCTACATCGCCGACCAGCATCAATCTGGGCCCGCGCCGGTTCAAGGTGGTGGTCGACGGCGGCAACGGCACCGGCGGGTTGTCCATCATCCCGATCCTGAAAGAGCTGGGCGTCGACGTCGAGCAGATCTACTGCGATCCCGACGGCCGCTTCCCCAACCACCATCCCGATCCGACCGTCCCCGAGAACCTGCAAGACCTCATCGCGCGGGTGAAGGCAACGGGCGCCGAGGTGGGGATCGCGCTCGACGGCGACGCCGACCGGATCGGCGCGGTCGATGGCCAGGGGCGGATCCTCTGGGGCGATCAGCTGGTGATGCTGTTCGGGCGGGAGATCCTGAAGAAGCAGCCGGGCGCCACCTTCGTCAGCGAGGTGAAGTGCAGCCAGGCGCTCTACGACGAGCTCACCAGCCTCGGTGGCCGGCCGATCATGTGGAAGGTCGGCCACTCGCTCATCAAGGCGAAGATGAAGGAAGAGAACGCGGCGCTGGCGGGCGAGATGTCGGGGCACATGTTCTTCGCCGACCGCTGGTTCGGCTTCGACGACGCCGTCTACGCCGGGATGCGCCTCGTCGAGCTGCTCACCCAGTCGCGCCAGACGCTGGCCGAGCACTACGACACGCTCCCTGTCCTGCACAACACCCCCGAGATCCGGATGCCCTGCCCCGACGACGTGAAGTTCGAGGTGGTGCGGCGCGCGGTCGCCTGGTTCCGCGAGCGTTATTCGATCGTCGATGTGGACGGCGTGCGCGTCCTGTTCGAGGCCGACGGCCGAAATGTCGGCTGGGGGCTGGTGCGCGCCTCCAACACCGGACCGGTGCTGGTGATGCGCTTCGAGGCGGACGGGCCCGCGCGCCTGGCTGAGATCCAGTCGCTGATGGAAGGGCGCATGCGCCAGATCATCGCCGACGTCACCGCCGGTACCTGAGCCGTAGCGGCGTGCGCAGCGCCTTCGCCCCTTTACCCGCGACGGTCCGGCTATAGCTTTGGCTGGGGCGTCATCGTATGCGTCGTCGGGTGGGGGTTTTGGTCGGGCTGGTCGCCGCCGTGGGCGTGGGCGGCGGGTGGGTGGCGTTCGCCAGGCTCGGGCGGCACAAGTCGGCCTTTCATCTGGAGAAGGCGCGCGTCGACAGAGGCGATCTGACCGGGCGGGTCACGGCGACGGGCGCGCTGTCGGCGCTGGTCACCGTGCAAGTCGGCAGCCAGGTGTCGGGGCGCATCGCCGAGCTCGGCGCCGACTTCGGCCAACGGGTCAAGCGCGGGCAGGTCGTCGCACGGCTCGATCCGCAGCTCTTTCAGGCAGCGGCGGAGCAGGCGCGTGCCAACCGCGACGCGGCGGCCGGGACGCTGCGTGAATCGATCACCAAGGCCGAGAACGCCAAGAAGCAGCTCCGCCGCGCCGAGGAGCTGAGGTCGAAGAATCTGATCGCGGCGGCCGACTTCGACGGCGCCAGCCTGCTGGCCGAATCGAACGCGGCGGCGGTGGAGACGGCGCGCGGCGATCTGGAACAAGCGCGCGCGAACCTGCACCAAGCGACGGTGAACCTGAGCTACACGACGATCATCTCGCCGATAAACGGCGTGGTCATCTCGCGCAACGTCGACGTCGGGCAGACGGTGGCCGCGTCGCTGCAAGCGCCGACGCTCTACACGATCGCCGAAGATCTCGGGAAGATGCAGGTGCACGCCGCGGTCAGCGAGGCCGACGTGGGACGCCTCGCGCCCCAGATGCCGGCCAGCTTCGTCGTCGACGCCTACCCCGACGAGCGGTTCAAGGGCGTCATCCGGCAGATCCGCGACGCGCCGCAGACGCTGCAGAACGTGGTCACCTACGACGCGGTCATCGACGTCGACAACCCGGATCACCGGCTCAAGCCGGGCATGACCGCGAACGTCACCTTCGTCTACGCCGAGCACAAGGGGGTCCTGCGCGTCCCCAGCGCGGCGCTGCGGTTCTTGCCGCCGCCCGAGCTCCTCGCCGAGGCGGGAATCGTCCCGCCCCCCCCGAAGAAGCCGCACAAGAAGCCCAAGAGCCAGCCGACCGCGCAGGCCGGGCGCCCGACCCCGATCGATCCCGCGGAGCGCGACGACGCGCCGGCGGGCGGTGCCGCGGCCCACCGCACCGTCTGGGTGCTGCGCGACGGCCGCCTGGTGCCCGTGCCGATCGAGACCGGCGTCGCCGACGGCAGCCTGGTCGAGGTGCGCGCCGGCGCGCTCGCCGAGGGGGAGACGGTCGTCACCGACGCGCTCGACAAGAACGACCGGGCGGAGGCCAAGGCCAAGGGGAAGGGCGGGCTGTTCTAGTGAGCGTGGCGCCTGGCTATCCGCCGCTGCCGCCGCTGCCGCCGCCGCCGTCGCTGCCGTCGCTGGTCGAGATCACCGACGTCACCAAGACCTACCGGATGGGCGACGTCGACGTGCACGCGCTGCGCGGCGTGACGCTGCGGATCGGCGAGGGGGAGTTCGTCGCCATCATGGGGGCCTCGGGCTCGGGGAAGTCGACGCTGATGAACATCCTCGGCTGCCTCGACCGGCCGACCACCGGCGACTACTGGCTCGACGGCGCGGAGGTGTCGCGGCTCGACGCCGACGCGCTGGCCGAGAAGCGCAGCGGGACGCTCGGCTTCGTGTTCCAGAGCTTCAACCTGCTGGCGCGCACGACGGCGCTGGAGAACGTCGAGCTGCCGCTGGTTTACCGGGGCCTTCCGCCGGCGGAGCGGCGGAACTCGGCGCGCGAGGCGCTCGAGCGGGTCGGGCTCGGGGACCGCCTCCACCATCAGCCGAGCCAACTGTCGGGGGGCCAGCAGCAGCGGGTGGCGATCGCTCGCGCGCTGGTCAACCGGCCACGCCTCATCCTGGCCGACGAACCGACCGGCAACCTCGACTCGCGCGCCAGCCTGGAGATGATGGCGCTGCTACAGCAGCTCAACGACGAGGGGATGACCATCGTCCTCGTCACCCACGAGCCCGAGATCGCCGGCCATGCGCGGCGGGCGATCACCGTGCGCGACGGCCTCATCGAGGAGGATCGCCCCGTCGGGACACCGCGCGCCGCGCAGGTCGGCGGTGGCGCGCCCGCCCGGGCGGCGGCGCCGTGATCCGGGCGGGAATGCGGGCCGGCGACGTGGTCCGCGTGGCGGGGCGCGCGCTCCTGCGCAACAAGCTGCGTTCCTTTTTGACGGCGCTGGGGATCATCATCGGCGTCGCCGCGGTCATCGCCATGGTGGCGATCGGGGAGGGCGCGCGCGCCCGCGTGGCGCAGGCGTTCGCCTCGATGGGGACCAACGTCCTCATCGTCTCCTCGGGGGCCAAGACGGCCAGCGGGGCCAAGGCCGGCGCCGGCACGCTGCCGACGCTGACCTGGGACGATCTGCGCGCCATCAAGGCCGAGGTGACCGGCGTGAAGTTCGTCGCGCCGCGCGTCCACACCACCGGCCAGGTGGTCAGTGAGGACCGCAACTGGCTGACCGTCATCGACGGCACGACGCCCGAGTTCTTCGAGATCCGCAACTGGCCGATGCGGCTCGGGCCCGGCTTCTCGCCCGCAGAGAGCGACGCCGGGGCCAAGGTGGCGGTTCTGGGGCAGACGGTCACCGAGCGGTTGTTCGGCGCCAACTCCGACCCCACGGGGCAGACCGTCCGCATCCAGAACGTACCGTTTCAAGTGGTGGGGGTGGCCGGCCGCAAGGGGCAGTCGCCGGGCGGCAGCGACTACGACGACGTCGTCTTCGTTCCGGTCAGCACCTACCTGGCCAAGATCCAGGGCGGCCTGCAGAAGTTCATCCCGGGAACGATCATGATCGAGGTCGAGTCCGACGACGAGACGACGCTCATCGCCGACAAGGCGGCGTCCCTGCTGCGCGACCGCCACGGGATCGGGCTTGGCGAGGAGGACGACTTCGCGATCAAGAACCTGACCGAGACGGCGTCGCGCAAGGAGGAGAGCACGCAGGCGCTCACCCTCCTCCTGGCCAGCATCGCGGCGGTGTCGCTGCTGGTCGGCGGGATCGGGATCATGAACATCATGCTGGTCAGCGTCACCGAGCGGACGCGCGAGATAGGCGTGCGGATGGCGGTCGGCGCCAAGCAGCGCCACATCCTGCTGCAGTTCTTGGCCGAGGCGCTGACGCTGTCGGTGGCCGGCGGCCTCATCGGCGTGGCGCTGGGCCTCCTCTGTGCCGAGCGGCTGGCGGTGCGGTTCGGCTGGCCGATGCTGATCCGCCCCGAGGTGATCGCGCTGGCGGTCGGCTTCTCGGCGGCTGTCGGCATCGGCTTCGGCCTCTATCCGGCGCGCAAGGCCGCGCACCTCGATCCCATCCTGGCGCTGCGGTACGAATGACTCTCCCCGCGCTTCCCCTGGTCTCCCTGCTGATGGCGCTCGGCGCGCGCACCGTCACGCTGGACGAGGCGGAGCGCGCCGCTGCGCAGCGCCCCGACATCCGGGTGGCCGACGCCAACGTGGCGGCCGGCGTGGCGCGCGACGAGCAGGCGCGCGCGCCCCTCTTGCCCCAGGTGAAGGTCGAGAGCCTCTACGAGCGGACCACCGGCAACCGCCCGCAGAAGCCGGGGCACACCAACAACTACCCGAACGACTGGGAGACCTTCAACTGGTTCGACAATCAGGTCTCCGCCACCCAGATGATCTGGGACTTCGGGCAGACGCCCAACCGATGGCGCGCCGCCCGGGCGCACGCCGTCGCGCTCGGCGACAGCGCGCGCGCCACGCGCCTCGAGGCCATCGCGGATGTCCGCAGTGTCTACTTCCGGGCCAGCGCGCAGAAATCGCTGGTGGGCGTGGCGCGCCAGACGCTGGGCAACCGGCAGCGCCACCTGGAGCAGATTCGCGGCTTCGTCCACGCGGGGACGCGCCCCGACATCGATCTGGCCCAGGCCGTCGCCGACGAGGCGAACGCGCGCGTGCAGGTCATCCGGGCGGAGAACGGCTACGCGGTCGCGCGCGCGCAGCTCAACCAGGCGATGGGGACGACCGGCGACACCGACTATGACGTCGCCGACGACAGCTTCCCACCCCAGCCGGGCGAGGGCGTCGAGGTCGGGCCGCTCATCGACGAGGCGATCCGCGCCCGCCCCGACCTGGCGGCGCTGGAGGGACAGATTCACGCGCAGCAGCTGACCCTGCGCGCGACGCGCAACGGCTACTGGCCGACCCTGAACCTGGTCGGGGGCGCCGAGAGCGCGGGGCAGTCGTTCGAGAAGTCGCACGTGGTCGACAACTTCGGGCAGGTGCAGCCCTACGCCGGGATGGCCTGGAACCTCTGGGGCGGCGTGCAGCTGGTCTGGCCGATCTTCCAGGGGTTCCTCACCCGCGGCCAGGTGCACGAGGCGAACGCCGTCCTCGACGGTCTGCGCGCGCAGCACGACGCCCTCATCCAGCAGGTCTGGGTGGCCGTCGAGCAGGCGGCGCTGGCGGTGCGCGCCGCCCGCGAGGCGCTGGTCGCCTCGGGGCAGGCCCTGGCCGGCGCCCAGGCGCGGCTCAAGATGGCCGACGGACGCTACTCGGCCGGCGTCGGCAGCATCATCGAGCTCTCCGACGCCGAGCTCGGCGCGGCGCTGGCCGGCGCGCAGCAGGTCGGCGCCACCTACGACCTCGCCACGGCGCGCGCCGCGCTCTGCCTGGCTCTCGGCCGCAGCTGATTTCGGGGGCTCAGCCGTGCGGCGGGCGCTTGGGGCCGTGCTTGGCGATCTCCGCCTCGAGCACGGCGCCCTGCTCCCGCAGCCGCGGCGTCGGCTCGGCGTAGACATCCTCGACCAGGCTGGCGAGCGGGGGCTTCGGGGGGCGCCCCTCGGCGTAGGCGAGCGCGGCCCGGATCTCGGCGCTGATCTCTTCGCGCGCTTGGGCCTCGAATGCCGCGTCCAGCGCGCCGCGCGCCTGGCCGTAGCGGCGGACGAGCTCGAGCGGATCGTGTCGCTCCCAGGCCTTCGGCTCGGCCGGGTCTCTGTAAACCGACGGATCGTCCGAGGTGCTGTGCGCCCCTCTGCGGTAGGTGCGGGCCTCGATCAAGGTCGGACCCTCGCCGCGACGGGCGCGTGCGGCCGCCTCGGCGACGACGTGAATGACCGCCAGCAGATCGTTGCCGTCGACCAGCACCCCCTTCATCCCGTAGCCGATGGCCTTCTGGGCGAACGACGGCGTGGCGCTCTGAAGCGAGGACGGCACGGAGATCGCCCAACCGTTGTTGCGGCAGAAGAGAATGGCCGGGACCTTGTAGAGCTGGGCGAAGGTGGCGCTGACGTGGAAGGTGGGGGTCGAGGTGGCGCCGTCGCCGAAGAAGGCCAGCGCAACGTCGTCGGTCTTTTGCAGCTTGGCGGCCCAGGCGGTGCCGACCGCGTGCGGGATGTGCGACCCGACGGGGGAGCTGACCGAGACGAAGTTCAGCCGCCGCACCGAGTGGTGGACCGGCATCTGCCGCCCCTTGACCGGATCGTCGGCGTTCCCGAACAGCTGGCACATGAAGGTGTTGAGCGGGTAGCCGCGGTAGAGCGCCGCCCCGATCTCCCGGTACGCCGGGTAGAGCCAGTCGCCCATGCGCAAGGCGTGCGCGGCGCCGATGTGCGTCGCCTCCTCGCCGAGCGAGGTCAGGTAGAAGCCCGTGCGCCCCTGTCGCTGCAGGAGCAGCATCCGATCGTCGAGGACGCGGACCAGCAGCATCGTGCGGAAGAGGCGCCGCAGATCGTCGTCGCTGAGCGCGGGCTCGCGCTCCGGGTGGACGACCTTGCCGTCGTCGTCGAGAACGCGGATGACTTCCAGCTTCACGGGGTACCGCCGGCCCGTATAATCAACGTACCTTCGCCCTGTCAAGGAGCCGCCCCCCGTGCCCATCAACATTCGTGACGTGCTGAGCTTCAACGGGCGCGACTACCTCGTCGAGGGGACGGTCCTCTACCGCCTCGGCGGCAGGACTTCGCAGCTGGCGCGCGCGGTCGACGGCTCGACGGTGGTCTGGGTCGAGTCGCCCCACGACGACGGCGCCGGCGCCCCCGCCGAGCGGCTGATGGTCCTTCACGAGATCCGTGACCTGGACCTGGAGGTCCCTCCGCCCGAGTGCATCGACTATCACCGGCAGAGCTACGTGCAGCGGCTGGCGGCGCGCGCGGCGATCGAGATCGACGGCGTCGTGCCGGAGCACACCACCGGACCGCTGCAGATCTGGCGCTACCGCGCGGCCGGCGATCTCTACCTCCAGATTGAGGAAGGGCCAGGCCGCGTCCTGATGCTCGCCGGTGAGGCCGTCCCCCGTGGCATCATCGACCACCTGCCGGGACGCTGACGGATCAGAACGATGGGAAACAGCTTTGGAACGATGTTTCGGGTGACGACCTTCGGGGAGTCGCATGGTCCCGGCGTGGGCGTGGTGATCGACGGCTGCCCCCGAGGCTGCCGATCACCGTGGAGGAGATCCAGCGCGAGCTCGACCGCCGCCGTCCCGGACAGAGCGCCATCACCACCCAGCGGCGCGAATCCGACTCTGTCGAGATTCTCTCGGGCGTGCACGACGGCATCACGCTGGGGACGCCGATTTCGCTGCTGGTGCGCAACCAGGACCAGCGCTCCGGGGACTATGACGAGATGCGGACGAAATTCCGCCCCTCGCACGCCGACTACACCTACCAGGCCAAGTACGGGGTGCGCGCCTGGGAGGGGGGCGGTCGGGCCAGCGCGCGCGAGACGATCGGGCGCGTGGCGGCCGGCGTGCTGGCGCGCAAGGCCCTCGCGGCGGCGGGGACGATCGACATCGTCGCCTGGGTGCAGCGGGTGCAGGACCTGGAGGTCGACGTCGACTCGACCACCGTCACGCGCGCGGCGGTCGACGCCAACATCGTCCGCTGCCCCGACGCCGGGATGGCGACCAAGATGATCGCGCTCATCGACGACGCGCGCAAAGCGGGCGACTCCCTGGGCGGCGTCGTCGAGGCGGTCGCCCGCGGCGTGCCGCCCGGCCTCGGCGAGCCGGTGTTCGACAAGCTGGACGCCGACCTGGCCAAGGCGATGCTGTCGCTGCCGGCGGCCAAGGGGTTCGAGATCGGCAGCGGCTTTGCCGGCACGCACCTCAGCGGCAGCCAGCACAACGATCCGTTTTACAACAACAGCGGCAAGGTTCGGACCCGGACGAACCGCTCGGGCGGCGTGCAGGGCGGCATCTCCAACGGCGAAGAGATCGTGATCCGCGTGGCGTTCAAGCCGACCGCCACCATCCTCCGCGAGCAGGAGACGGTCGACGAGAACGGACGCGATACGACGATCAAGGCACGCGGGCGGCACGACCCGTGCGTGTTGCCGCGCGCCGTACCGATCGTCGAGGCGATGCTGGCGCTCGTGCTGGCCGATCACTTCCTGCGCCAGCGAGGCCAGTGCGGCAAGGGCGGATAACAATCGGCCGGGAACCCTGGCAGGGTTCCCGGGCCCTCCCGCGACGACTGCGCTGGGCAGAGCCCAGCTCCGTCCACGCGATCGCGCTGGCGCTGGTCGCGCTGGCCGTCGCCGGACTGGGGTGCCGCGGGCGCGCCGCAGAGTTTCTGAGCAGCCGCTTCGACGCCTCGATGCCAGCGCCGCCGCCGCCGCCCACCGAGGAGCCGCACGAGGTTCACTTCACCTTCACGGCGCCCGACGCCGTCACGTTCGACTGGCGCGGCGGCGGGACGACGCTGCGCTACTGGGCCAAGGATCTGCCGCCACGCACGGTCACCGCGCACCCGCCGACGCCGGCGCCCACCTCGATGCCCGGCCCGTTTCAAGAAGCGGTCGCCGATCAGTTGCTGCCGAGCACGGAGTACCAGTTCGAGGTCGGCCACCCGGTCAAGCCGCAGCCGCGCGCGTTTCGCTCGCCGCCGCCACCCGGCGCCGCGGGTTTCGTCTTCGCCGCGGTGGGGGACATCGGGGATGCGGGGGGCCAGCCGGCCGCGGCCGGCGTCCACCGCGACATCAGCCTGGCCGAACCGCTGTTCGTGCTGGCGCTGGGGGATCTGTCGTACGCCGATCTGCGGAACCAGGCCGCCGTCGATCGCCACTTCGACGACGTGATGGTCTGGTCCCAGCGCGCGGCCTACATGCCGGCCTGGGGGAATCACGAGTGGGAAGATCCGCAGCGCGACGACCTGCGCAACTACAAGGGTCGATTCGCGCTGCCGCACGCGGCGGCGTCGCCGGGCGCGCCGGCCACCGGCTGTTGCGGCGAGGACTGGTGGTGGCTCGACGTCGGCGAGGTGCGGTTCATCATCTATCCCGAGCCGTACACGCACGACACCTGGGTCGACTGGGCCGCGCGGGCCGAGCCGCTGTTCGTGGGCGCGGAGGCCGACGCGCGCATCAAGTTCGTCGTCACCGCGGGGCACCGGCCGGCCTACTCGTCGGGACGCCACGGCGGCGATCCGCAGCTGCGTGCCATCCTCGACGACTTCGGCAAGCGCTTCAAAAAGTACGTCCTCAACCTGAGCGGCCACAGCCACGTTTACGAGCGGACGAAGCCCCAGGCGCACGTGGTGCACATCACCGTCGGCACCGGCGGCGGCGCGCTCGAGCACGCGGCGACGCCCTGCTTGTGGGACGTCTGCAAGGTGCCGGCGTTCACCGCCTTCCGCGCAATTCACCACGGCTTCCTGAAGATCTCCGCGCAGCCGACGGAGCTGTCGGTGGAGGCGCTGTGCGGCCCGGCGTCGCCTGGGAACGAGGACATTCACTGCGGCGACAACGAGGTCTTCGACGAGATCACCATCCCCGTCGGGGGCGTGGCCGCCGAGCCGCCCCCGCGCCACAGCTCCGTCGACTCGCTGTTTCATTGAAGCTGGGGTGGGTCGCGCCCGCGGGTCGCGGTGTTACCCTTTCATGGACCGGATGCCGAAGGCCGCGCCCTTTCGCTTCATCACGCTCCCGAACCTGCTCAGCCTGGCGCGCCTGCCGCTGGGTTGGCTGTTCTGGGTGGCGCTCGGCCCCACGCCGGCGCGCGCGGCGGCGGCGCTGGGGGTGATGGGAGCGGCCGCGGCGACCGACGTGCTCGATGGGACGCTGGCGCGGCGGCGGGGGGTCGATCTGGCGGGCGTCGGGTCGTGGCTCGATCCGGTCTGCGACAAGCTGTTCGTGGGGGCGGTGCTGGCGGCGCTGCACTTCCAGCGCGGCGTCTCCTATGGGACGCTGGCGCTCATCGTGGCGCGCGAGCTCCTGCAGCTGCCGATGTCGATCGTCTACCGCGTGAGCCCCACCTTGCGGCGCTGGCTGCGCTACGACTTTCGCGCCAGCGTGCTCGGCAAGGCGGCGACGATCGCGCAGTTCCTGGCCATCGGCGCGCTGGTGGTGGGCCTGCCCGCGCGGCTGCCGATCTATCTGGCGTTCGCGCTCGGCATCACGGCGCTCATCGACTATTGCCGGCGCGCCGTTCTGATCGGCCGCGCGCGCGACCTCGGGGCGCGGTGAGCGCCGGCGCGGGACCGCCGGGCGCGCGCCGTTTTCTCCCCACGCCCGGGAGCAAGCGCTATCACCTCCTCCTGGGGGCGGTGGCGCTGCTGGTGCTGGGACCGCTCGGCGGGATCACCGCCGCGTACATGACCTTCAGCCTGGGGTTCTCCGTCGGAGCGCAGGTTCTGGCCGGCATCCTGGGCAGCGTCGTCACCTACGGCTACGGCGCCGAGGGCAAGCACGGCGCGAACTACATCCAGACGATGGCCGCCTCGGTCGCCGACCTGGCCGGAATGTGCGTCCTCATCCAGGCGATGGTCTGGCTGGGGATGCCGCTGCCGGCGGCGTGGAAGCTGGCGGTCTACTTCGGCTGCATCGGCATGTTTGGGATCGGCGTCGGGATGCTCTACACGCCGATCCTGGTCGACCGGCTGCAGCTCGAGTTCCCCTCCGGGCACGCGGTCGCCAACATCCTGCGCGCGCTCACCGACGTGCGGCTCCTGCGCCGATCGATCGGCAAGCTCGGTGGTGGCACCGGGGCCGGCATCGCCATCGGCGCGCTCGTGTCGCGCGTCCCCACGCTGGAGAACATCGGCATCTCCGCCTCGACCCTCGGCGCCGGCCTGATCGTCGGCTCGCGCATCGGCGTCCCGGCGCTGGTGATGGGCCTCGTCGGCGAGCTGCTCGTCCCGCGGCTGCGCGCCGGCGGCTACCTCGGCCCGCACGATCCGTTTCGCAAGATCGGGTTCCTCGTCGGCCTGGCGATGATCATGGGCGCGGCGGTCGTCGATCTGGTCGTCATCGGACGCGAGGCGGTGCGCCGCGTGCGGGCCCGGCGAGGAGAGAGCACGCCGCCGCAATCGGGCGGGCTCAGCAGCGGGCGGCTCCTCGCCTGGGTCGTCGGCTGGGGCGCGGCGCTGGTGCTGGTGGCGACGCAGCTCCTCGGCCAGCCGGTCGGCTACGTCCTGTTCGCGCTGGCGCTGGTCTTCCTGTTCGTGTTCGTGAACGGCATCTCCACCGGGATCTCCGACTGGAACCCTATCTCCAGCGCCTTCGTCGTCTCGGTGCTGCTGATGTCGGCGATGGGCCTGCGCTCGCCGATCGTGGCGATGATGGCCGCCAGCATCCTGCTGGTGTCGACCACCGTCGGCGTCGACATGCAACAGGACCGCTCGACCGGCTGGCGCCTCGGATCGAACCGCGCCATCCAGTTCCGTTACCAGGCGGTGGGAATCCTGGTCGGCTCGCTGCTCTGCGTGGCGATGGCGCGCCTCTTCATGAGCCAATACCCGGTCCTGCGCGTCGACACCTTCACCCACCCGGAAGCCAGCGTCGGCAGGTGGCAGTCGGCGATGACCTTCAAGTTCGTCGGCGCCATCCGGGGCATGGGACATCTGGCGCCGTATCAGGTGACCGCGCTCGAGATCGGCTTCGGCATCGGCTTCGCCACCGAGGTGCTGCGCAAGCTGGTCAAGCGCTGGGGAGCCTACGGCCGGTTCGTCGGCTCGGGCGCGGTTGGCTTCGCCGTCGGCTGGATCGTCGACGCGGTCCTGCTGTCGAGCCCTTATGCCTCGTCGACCGGCGGATTCCTCGAGATCTCGACGGCCGCCTGGTTCGCCGCCGGGAGCGTGCTGACCTCGTTCCTCTCGCCGCGCCGACCCCCGGCGACCCCACCCGAGGAGAAGGGCGACGCGCTCCCCGAGGACATGAGCACCGCCTCGCTCATCGGCGGCGGCCTCATCGCGGGCGAGTCGCTCTACACGCTCGGCGCGGCGATCGCGGCGCTGCTGGCGCTGGTGTGAGCCTCGGTCACCCCCCGCCTTTGCCTTTTGATTCCGTTTTCGGCTGAAGCGCTGGGCAGCACGGGGAAATACGAGGCAGAGACTCGCGCTGCCTCAATATGCAACCGTAAAGGTTCCCCGAGCACCGTCATAGATCATGAGGCACATACTGAGAATGTCGCGGCCAATCACGGCGTCCATCGGCTGCGCAGAAAAGTCTACGCCCATTACTGCGACCCCATGGACTCTTAGAGGAGATTGGCCCGTTGCCGCTGAAATGACCACCGAGGCATCGTACTCGTCTGCATGGTGGACAGACTTTCCGGTCGACATGGTAGTCACCTGTGCTTTGCCCGTCGGAGATAGCCCAAGCGAATTCAGAATTCTCTGATCTACGCACGTTCCGCTTGCACCTGTATCGACCAGCGCTTGCACTGAGATGGAGGCAGGAACAGGAAGAGACGCTCGCTGTAGAGCCTGAACTCTCGCTGAACTGCAACCTATGAGCGCAGTTACGAGCGGACCGTCTGGCGTGATGCTCAGAGCAAAATGAGGCACAGCCTCAATTTACGCAGGATCGGTTCTGGGAACAAATCGATTAATAAAATGGACGCGCTCGACCATTTCGATTTGTTTAACCAAAAACGGCTGGACGCTAAATTGGCTGTATCCGGCCTTGAGTGCGTCCTCGTAGCTAACGAAGAAATCCACAACTTGACTGCCGTGGATGAGGACGTACTTGCCCTCTTGCGGGGACATACTCGGCAGCTCCTTCTGATAGGTTTCCCATTCTTCTTCGAGAGCCATGGCGGCCGTCCCCATGGGTCAATTAAGACATACGTATACGTTCTGTCAACACATTCTTTAAGGATCTTCAATGGTTACGGGTTTGCGCCGTGGCCATATGTGGCCATATATGGAAGGCGTGTGATGTCGTCGTGTTAGGAATTATTTGACAAGGACGCTCCGCTGACTATGGCCTGTGGATAAGTTTCACGATTTTCTATTCGCTGCGTCCAAAGTGCGGGCACACCCCAGGCGGCGGAAAGTTCCCCGTGAGGGATGTCTTCCATCGTGACGCCAGCGAAGCCCGCCACGCGGAAGGCCAATGTCGCGCTGACCAAGCGCCCCTGGTTCGCGCTCTCCAGTGTCTTGTGCTTGTACCCAAAGCGCGGCGCCTACTAGCGGAGTCCATCCGCGCGCCCGCGCGTGAAGGAACCGCAGAGCGACGCGAACGTTCTCTTGCTCCGCATCGTTCAGGTCGCTCACGCGAGCACCTCCGTTGCGTCCTGATGAGCGATGGAACACAGGCTCGATCCCCAGCTCGTGCATCGCGTGGACGATGCACGCCAGATTGTGGAGCAGCAGCTTGCAGAGCACCTCATTCACCTGAGCGGTGAACCACTTCGATCGAACCGCCCCGCCGAACTTACGCTTAATGGCGCTGAACGTGCTCTCCACGTTCGACCGACGATGGTAGTGCGCCAGGAAGTCTTCCTGCCGCATCAGGAAGTGAGCCCACATGCGGCGCCACGCGGGCGAGCCCTTGTCCAAGCTGTTGCTCTTGAACGGGCCGTAGGGGACCGCGCCGGCCGCCTCGATGCACGCGAGGTTCGCGTGGCCGAGATACGCCTTGTCCGCCGACACCTCCTCAAGCCGGAACCGCGGCGCCGTCGAGGCGACGAGGGCCGGCAGTTCGGTCGAGTCGGCACCATCTCGCGCCCGTATTTCGCATCGAACGACCGACGGTAGGCGCACGTCCCGAACCCGGTCGAGTCCACGGCGAAGCTCGTCTCGACGCTGGCGAGCGGCTTCGCGCTCTCCTCGATCAGGCGGATCAGGATCGGAGTCATCGCGGGGTTGTCGAAGTAGGTAAAGATCGCGTTGTAGGACGGGGCGCGCGAAATGTGCCCATCCTCAGCGCACGCCTTGATATCGGTGGTAGCGGGCGACCCGACATGCCTGTGTAGACCTTTATCGCCATGCCGAAGATCGCATCGGAGTACGGAACCGGCTTCGGGCCACGTCCAGGGTGCGCGGGAGTGGAGACGCCGTCGCAGGGCCCACGAAGAAGCGTCTGCACGGTCTCTTTCTCGGCACACTGAGCGGCGGAATATCGAGGCCAGTCCTGCACGTAAGTTTTCCGCGTGACCTTGATCGACTCGGTCACGACCTGAGAGCCGTCGGGCGCCGTCTCGACGGCGCGCACGAACTCGACAGCAAACATGTGTTTGCACTTCGCGCGGCGAAGCTCGAAGTCCGGGCAAGAGCAGGTCGCTTCGCCAGCGTTCACGAGATACGCCTTCTTGTCATCGCTTTGCGATGGAACGACCCAGGTCGGTCCCGCGACGTGGCGCACCCGCTTGTCCTTCACCCGAATCAGGCCCTTCTCCTGTCGAGCGTCCATGGTCCTAATATGTCCATGTTAGAGACATAAGTCAACCGGGAAGAGCGATCTTGCGATGATGGCCATAACATGGCATTAAGGTGTCCATGAAGGGCCGCAAGAAGGCGCGCACGGCAGCCCCCCCCATCGCTCCGAAAGAGCGCAGGAAGGCTGCCGCTTCGCGGCGAGAAAGCCTAATCAAGGTTCTCGCGACCGAAGACGAACGTGACGCTTTTCAGGCCGCAGCCGATCGAATGGGCCTGAGCCTATCCGCCTGGATGCGCGCCGTAGCTATCGCCATGAGCAAGGCGCCCGGGTCTACAACTAGTATAAAAGCCGGTGAAGGGTGAACTTGCAGAGCTATCCAACGACTGAGCTTTCGCCGCTGGGAGCACAGAAACACCATGCCGAGCCGCTTGGCACAAGCGGCCGGTTCTTGATTCACTTAGCTGTAGGTGGTATTCCTCATGTGCCGGAGACGAGCTTCGAACTCGCATGCCACATGGGGGGACTTTGCGGGAACCCCGTGGCAGAGGTTTTAAAGACCTCCGCGTCTCACCAGTTTCGCCACTCCGGCAGATTTCGGGCTAAGGCCCGAGGTCTATCTGTTTCGCTATTATTGGGTCCTCCTGCCGATGGCGACCAGCCCGCCAGGTGTTGCCAGCATGGATCCATTGGGATCGGCCTCGGGCTGCTCTGGCCGATACTTGTAGCGCCCCCGGCCAATGCTCCGAAGGCCCGGCATCCCCTTGGTGCTGGCCAGCCGGTGGACGGTAGACCGAATCAGCTTCGGCTCGATATCCGGAAGGGCCTGGCGAATCTCCGCTACCACAGTCGCTTTTCCGGGGCGCTCGCGGAAAAAGGCTCGGAGCCTCTCGGCCGCTGACCCAGTGTCGACATTGGTCTGGATCAGACCGTTTGTGTCGACAGAAACAGCAGCAGAACTCGCCACTGGGGATCCGAAGAGCGCGAAGAACTTCTCTTCTCGGTCCCGAAGGGCCGCGCGAAGCTGTGTGATCTCCTCGGCCAACTGGAGAGCCTTTTCGGCCGTTGCTGTAGATCGCATCGTGGCCTTAATTTCGCGGATAGATCGCACGATGTCAAGTCAAGTGCGACCTATGCGGTCTTTTAAAGATCACTCAGGCCGCGCGGGCGTCCTGTGGATGGAGCGCCCCAGAACCGATGGATCTATGCGATCTCTAATGCGATCTCCGAATCAGCCTTGCGATCCATCCACAGGTCTCTGGACCGGGCGCCGCGTTCGAAGAATTATTAGGCAGCCATGCTAATCGCTGGGCAGACAGCCATTAAAAGGTAAAAGCCGTCACCCCCCCGCGGAGACGACCTGGGCGAGGTGGCCAATCATCGCGTCGAGGGCCGGGCGGTTCTCGCCCCCCTCGGGGATGATGAGATCGGCGAACCGCTTGGACGGCTCGACGAAGGCGACGTGCATCGGGCGCACCGTCGCGTCGTACTGCTCGCGCACCTGGGCGAATGTCCGGCCGCGCTGCTCGATGTCCCGACCCATCCTGCGCATGAGCCGGAGGTCGGCGTCGGTGTCGACGAAGATCTTGAGATCCATCTGCGCGCGCAGCCGTTCGTCCGCCAGCACCAGGATCCCCTCGACCAGCACGACGGCGGCGGGATCGACCCGGCGGGTCTCGGGGCGGCGGACGTGCTCGCGAAAATCGTACTGCGGGATCTCGACGGACTTCCCGTCGCGAAGCGCGGCCAGGTGCGCGACCAGGAGCTCGGTCTCCATGGCGTCCGGGTGGTCGTAGTTGATGCCCAGCCGCTCGGCGGGCGAGAAGCGCGACCTGTCGCGGTAGTAGGCGTCGTGATCGAGCACGACCACGCTGCCGCCGGGGAGCCCGGCCACCAGCCCCTCGGCCACGGTGGTCTTGCCGGAGCCGGTCCCGCCGGCTATGCCGAGCACGAACATCCGACGAGAGTACCAATTCCACTCCCCGACAGAATCGCGATAATCCAAAAGCCATGACCATCCTCCGTTCCTGCACCCACCCGCGCTGGTTCGCCGCCGGCGTGCGCGATCTGCGGGCGCTGCTGTCGGATCACCTGCACTGCGAGCGGAAGGCGGCGGAGAACGCGCTGGCGCTGGTGCGGCGGTATCCGCACCGGGGGGCGTCGGTGACCCAGCTGTCGCGGCTGGCGCACGAGGAGACGAGCCACGTCGTCCAGGTGGCGGCGATCCTGGGGCGGCGCGGGTGGACGCCGCGCGCCGACGCGCCGAACCCCTATGCCCGCGCGCTGATGGCAACCGTGCGCGGGCGCGAGCCAGAGCGCCTGCTCGACGCGCTGCTGGTCGCGGCGTTCATCGAGGCGCGCTCGCACGAGCGGCTCGGGATTCTGGCGCGTGGGTTCGCTGCGCACGGCGAGGCCGAGCTCGGCGAGTTCTACGCCGCGCTGGGCGACGCCGAGGAGCGCCACGCCGAGACGTTCCTGGAGCTGGCCCGCCCGCTGGTCGACACCGAGACCTTCGCCGCGCGGCTCGAGGAGCTCGGCCAGCGCGAGGCGGAGATCCTGGGCGCGCTCCCGCACACCAGCCGCGTCCACTGAGGGCCGGCATGCCCGCTCAACCGAAGGTGATCACAAAATGTGATCGCCTTCAGGCCGGCGCGCCGAAGGTGACCGCGCCGCCGACGACCGTCGAGACGATCTCCAGCGTGTCGGACCAGAGGACCAGATCGGCGCGGCGGCCGACCTCCAGTTGGCCGCGGTCGTCGAGGCCGAGGCGCTCCGCGGGGACCGTGCTGGCCATGGCCAGCGCCTCCTCGAGGCGGGCGCCGCCGAGCGCCACCATCACGCGCACCGCGCGATCGAGCGTCAGGGTCGAGCCGGCGAGCGTGCCGTCCTCGAGCCGCGCGCTCTCGCCGTCCGAAACGATCGTCTGGCCGCCGAGGGCGTACCTGCCCGCCGGGGCGCCGGCCGCCGCGACGGCGTCGGTGACGAGCGCGACGTGGTCGGCGCCCTTGGCCCGTAGCGCCAGGTTCAATGCCGCCGGGTGGGCGTGGACGCCGTCGGCGATCAGCGTGACGGTGAGGCGCGCGTCGGTCAGCGCCGCGCCGACCGCGCCCGGGGCGCGGTGGTGAAACGGCGACATGGCGCTGAAGAGGTGCGTCGCCAGCGTCGCGCCCGCGTCGACGCCCGCGATCATCTGGTCGAAGGTGGCGTCGGTGTGGCCCAGGCTGACGGTCACGCCCGCCTCGAGCAGGCGCCGGATCAACGCCGTCGCACCCCGGCGCTCCGGCGCCACGGTCACCAGACGGACGACCCGCGTCGTCATCAGCTCGTCGAGCACTTCGTCGAGCGTCGCGTCGGCGGCGGCGATCGCGCGCGGATCGTGGGCCCCGGCGCGGGCCGGCGAGAGCAGCGGCCCCTCGAGGTGCAGCCCGATCGGCGAGGCGCCCGGCGCCGTTCGCGCCGCCGCGAAGGCAGCCGCGGCGTCACGGTAGAGCGCGGGGGCCGCGCTCACGATCGACGGCAGGAATGTCGTCACCCCGGTCTCGGGCAGCCGCTCCGCCAGCACCCGCAGCGCCGTCGCCGAGCCGCCGACCTCGAACCCGAAGGCGCCGTTGCACTGCAGATCGATGAGCCCGGGCGAGACGATCGAAGCGTCGAGGCGCGGCCCCGGCAGCTCGCCGACGGCGTCGGTTCGGACTTCCACGATCCGATCTCCGTCGACGACCAGCGCGCCCGGCACGAGGCGCCCATCGACGAGCAGGCGCCCTGTCACCGAGAACCGGTTGTGGCCGTGGGCCGATTCTGTTTTCATCGGGCGGCACTATCCTACGACCAAACATGGGACCCTAGGTCCCAACCTTCGGAGAACGCATGCGCATGCTCCCACTCCCCGTGCTCCTGACCAGCGCGCTCGCCTTGCCGCTCTTGGCGGCGCTCTCCCGACCGTCGTCGGCGGCCCCGTCGGCGGCGCCGGCGGCCACGCCGCCCGCCGCCGGCTCTGGCGCCGGCCAGGCGTTCCCCTTCCCGGTCAAGGAGAAGACGCTCGGCAACGGCCTGCGCGTCTACGTCGTCGGCTACGACTCGCCCGGCCTGGTCGCCTACTACTCGGTCGTCCGCACCGGCAGCCGCAACGAGGTCGAGGCGGGCAAGTCGGGGTTCGCGCACTTCTTCGAGCACATGATGTTTCACGGCACGGAGAAGTACACGCTGGACGCCTACAACGGCGTCATCAAGGAGATGGGCGCCGACTCGAACGCCTTCACCTCCGACGACCTGACCGTCTATCACATCCTGGCCGGCAAGAAGGCGCTGCCCAGGATCGTCGAGATCGAGAGCGATCGGTTCCAGCACCTGACCTACCAGCAGCCCGACTTCCAGAAGGAGGCGCGCGCCGTCCTCGGCGAATACAACAAGAACGCTTCCAACCCGATGGAGAAGATGGTGGAGACGCTCTACGACCACGCCTTCACCGCGCACACCTACAAGCACACGACGATGGGCTTTTTGAAGGACATCGAGAACATGCCCAACGAGATGGCCTACTCGCGGCAGTTCTTCGACCGCTACTACCGCCCGGAGAACGTGGTCCTCCTGGTGGTCGGCGACGCCGATCCGGAGAACGTCTTCAAGCTGGTCGAGGCGGCTTACGGCGGCTGGAAGGCCGGCGCGCCGCACCCGAAGATCCCGGTCGAGCCGCCGCAGAAGAAAGAGCAGCGCGCCGAGCTGACCTGGCCGGGACCGACGCTGCCGATGCTGATCGAGGGGTACCACACGCCGGGGTTCTCGACGACCAACGTCGACCTGCCGACGCTGGACGTGCTGGCCGAGCTGCTGTTCGCCGAGCGCGCGCCCCTCTACAAGAAGCTGGTCATCACCGAGCAGAAGGTCGAGTCGCTGTCGGGCTCGAACGACGCCCACGTCGACCCCAACCTGTTCACCGTGTTTTCGCGCATCAAGAAGCCGGCCGACGTCGGCTATGTCGAGAAGGCGATCCACGACGAGATGGGTCGCATCGCCAAGGAGGGCGTCGACGACAAGACGCTGCGCGACGTCCTCTCGCACGTGAAGTACGCCTTCGCCGGCCAGCTCTCGACCGCCGACAAGACGGCCTACACGGCGTCGTCGTTCATCGCGCTCACCGGCCAGCTCGAGTCGATCAACGCCTACTTCGCCCTTTACGACAAGGTGACCAGCGCCGACGTCAAGCGCGTCGCCGCCACCTATTTCCAACCGACGAACCGCTCGGTCGTCACGCTCAAGGCCGGCAAATGAGGTCTCTCATGGTGTTCTCGTTCGTGTTGTTCGCGGCGCGCGCGGCGCTCGGCGCAGATCCGGCCAAACCGGCGGCCAAGGCAGCGAAGACGCCCACCAGCGTCGCCGGCGTCCGCACGGTGTTCATCCCCTCGCCGCAAAGCCCGCTCTGCGCGATCCGCCTCGTTTTCCAGATCGGCGCGGTCGACGATCCGGCCGGCAAGGAGGGGGTGGCCTCGCTCACCGCCGACATGATCGGCCGCGGCGGCAGCAAGGCGCGGACCTACGCGGAGCTGCTCGACGCGCTCTACCCGCTGGCCGCCGAGATCAGGGTCTACAGCGACAAGGAATCCGTTGTCTATGAAGGGATGGTCCACCGCGACAACCTGGCCCGGTTCGCCGATCTGCTGGCCGAGCAGGTGCTGACGCCGCGCTTCGCCGACGACGACTTCCACCGCAACAAGGAGGACGCGCTCGACTACCTGACGAAGACGCTGCGCGGGAACGCCGACGAAGAGCTCGGCAAGCAGGCGCTGGCGACGATCCTCTACAAGGGCCACCCCTACGGCCGCCCGACGCAGGGGACGGTGGCCGGCCTCACCGCAATCACGCTCGACGACGTCAAGAAGTTCTACGCCGAGCGGTATGCGCGCAGCCGCCTGGTCGTCGGCGTGGCCGGCGGCTACCCGTCCGGGTTCGCCGAGGCGTTCGCCAAGCGGTTCGCGGCGCTGCCCGCCAAGGCGCCGCCGCTGCCCAAGCTGCCGCCCGCGCCGGTCTTCAAGGAAAATCAGCTCCTGGTCGTGCAGAAGGACGCGCGCGCCAACGCCATCTCGATCGGCCACGCGATCGACGTGACCCGCAAGGACGCCGACTTCTACCCGCTCACCGTCGCACGGTCGTACCTCGGCGAGCACCGGACGTTCAACGGGGTGCTCATGAACCACCTGCGCGGCGCCCGCGGCCTCAACTACGGCGACTACGCCTACATCGAAAACTTCATCCAGGACGGCTGGTCGACCTTCCCCCTCCCCAACCTCCCGCGCCGCGAGCAGCACTTCGAGCTCTGGCTGCGGCCGGTGCCGCCGCAGAACAGCCTGTTCGCGCTGCGCGCCGCGCTCTACGAGACGGACAAGCTGATCCGCGAGGGGATCCCGCAGGCCGGGTTCGAGGCGACCAAGACCTTTCTCGCCAACTACGCCAGCCTCTGGACGCAGGACGTGTCGCGCCGGCTCGGCTACGCGATCGACGCCGTGCTGACCGGCAAGGACATGGTCAAGGAGCTGCAGGCGCGCCTCCCCAAGATGACCAAGGCCGAGGTCGACAAGGCGGTGCGCAAGCACCTCACGCTGCGGGGCATCTCGATCGCCATCGTGGCCGACCACGCGCAGACGCTGGCCGACAAGCTGCAGAGCGACGCGCCGACGCCGATCACCTACGACACCGCCGGCACGCCGGCCGACATCCTCGCCGAGGACAAGATCATCGAGAAGTTCCCGGTGCCGCTCAACAAGGACGCCGTGCGCGTCGTGCCGGTCGATCAGATGTTCGAGCGGTAGACCCCGGGCTCTCTCGAGACGAATGTGATCAGCATCGACGCACCGCCCGAAGCGCCACCCTACTCATCCGAGCTGTCGGCGGAGCTTGCGGCGGCCCTCGCCCGACGTCAGACCGCGCCGGGCGGATACCGCCCCCGCACGCATCATCTCGTCGGTGAGGCGCCGAAGTACACGAACCGGCTCGTTCTGGAATCGAGCCCGTATCTCCTGCAGCACGCGCACAACCCGGTCGACTGGCGGGCCTGGGGCGACGAGGCGTTCGAGGAGGCGCGCCGGCTCGGGCGCCCGGTCTTCCTGTCGATCGGCTACGCCACCTGCCACTGGTGCCACGTGATGGAGGCCGAGTCGTTCGAGGACGAGGAGATCGCCGCCTTCATGAACGGCCACTACGTCTGCATCAAGGTCGACCGCGAGGAGCGCCCCGACGTCGACGCGGTCTACATGGCCGCGGTGCAGGCGCTCACCCAGTCGGGCGGCTGGCCGATGAGCGTCTGGCTCACGCCCGATCGCGAGCCGTTCTTCGGCGGGACCTACTTCCCACCGCGCGAGGGGGCGCGGGGCGCTCGGCACGGGTTCCTCGAGCTGCTCGGCGACATCCACCAGACCTACGTCAGCGACACCGGGCGCGTCGGGCGCGCCGCCGAGGCGCTGGTGCGCGCCGTGCGCGCGCAGATGGAGCCGGCCGCGGCGGCCGAGGCCGCGGCCATACCGGGCGCCGCGCTCATCAGCCAAGCGGTCGCCGTCTACAAGCGGCATCTTCGACGAGGCGCACGGCGGTCTGCGGCGCGCGCCAAAATTCCCCTCCAACGTCCCCATTCGCCTTCTCCTGCGCGAGCACCGCCGCACCGGCGACGCCGACGCGCTCCGGATGGCGACGCGCACGTTGGAGAAGATGGCCGGCGGCGGCATGTACGATCAGCTCGGCGGCGGCTTTCACCGCTACTCGACCGACGCCGAGTGGCTGGTGCCGCACTTCGAGAAGATGCTCTACGACAACGGGCTGCTCGCAGTCGCCTACGCCGAGGCGTTCCAGGTGACCGGGCGGGCGGACTTCGCGCGGGTCCTGCGCGAGACGCTCGACTACCTCGCGCGCGAGATGACGGCGCCCGACGGCGGGTTCTACTCGGCGACCGACGCCGACTCGGAGGGGCCCGACGGCGTCTCGGCCGAGGGGAAGTTCTGGGTCTGGTCGAAGCGCGAGATCGAGCAGGTCCTCGAAAGGATCCCGGGCAGCGACGCCGCGCGTTTTTGCGCTCACTACGGCGTCACCGCCGGCGGCAACTTCGAGGGGGAGAACATCTTGCACGTCGCGCACCCCGACGAGACGGCGTGGGCCGCCCTGGCGCAGGCGCGAGCGGCGCTCTACGCCGTGCGGGTGAAGCGCCCGCCGCCGCTGCGCGACGAGAAGATCCTGGCCGCGTGGAACGGCCTGGCCATCTCCGGATTCGCCGTCGGCGGCCGCGTGCTCGGCGAGCCGCGCTACGTCGCCGCCGCGGCGCGTGCGGCGGCGTTCGTGCTCGAGCGGATGCGTCCGGGTGGCCGCCTCACCCGCAGCTGGAAGGACGGACGCACGGGCGTGGCCGCGTTCCTCGACGATCAGGTGTTCCTGACCGCGGGCCTCCTCGATCTCTACGAGGCGACGTTCGATCGCCGCTGGCTCGAAGAGGCGGTCGCGCTCGCGGGCGACACCGAGCAACGGTTCGCCGATCCGGCCGGCGGCTGGTTCATGACCGCCGGCGATCACGAGCGGCTCATCGCGCGCGAAAAGCCCGCCTACGACGGCGCCGAGCCCTCGGGCGCGTCGGTCGCGCTGCTCTCGGTGTTGCGCCTTCACACCTTCACCTCGGACGACCGATGGCGCGTCGTCGCCGAGCGCGGCTTCGCCAGCCTGGCCCCGAGGCTGACCGAGAACCCGCTGGCGCTCGCCGAGGCCCTGCTGGCCGTCGACTACGCCGCAGACGAACCGCGCGAGATCGCGATCGTCTGGCCGCCCGGTGCCGGACCGGACAGCGCAGCGCCGCTCGTCGACCTGCTGCGCCGGACCTTCGTCCCGAACCGCGCCATCGCCGCCGCCTCCGAGACCGACGCCCCCACCCTTGGCGCGCGCGTCCCCTGGATCGCCGACAAGATCGCCCTCGAGGGCCGCCCCACCGCCTACGTCTGCTTCCAGGGCCGCTGCGAGCTACCGGTTCACGACCCCGCGGCGCTGGCGGCGCGTTTCAGCCGGCCCGGCTAGTTGGGGGGCTCGAGCTCGACCGTGAACCCGCGATCCGTCGGGGTTGATAGGCGCGTCGAGCGCGATCGAGGTGTCGGTCCCGACGTTCATTGCTGCCTGCGCAGGATCGTTCCGTACTGACCGACCGCCCAGGCATGGTTCGCGTCGAGGCCGAAGACGCCCAGGAGATCGTTGTTGGTCATGTGGTTCTGCTGGATCCCGTTGTTCGTCCAGGTCCCGCTCGCGTCGCCGGCGCCGTGGTGGACGATGACGCCGTAGAAGCCGACGCCCCACACGTCGCCGGGGCCGCTCCCCCGCAGCGCGTAGAGCGTGTCGGTGCGGTAGTATTTCCAGCTCGCGCCGTCCCAGTGGTTGCCGTCGCCCGGGTAGCCGCTGGTCCAGACGTCGGTCGGGCCCGAGCCCCAGACGAGCTCCGTCCCCTGGATGTTGCTCGTCTCGGTCCAGCTGTTCGTCGACGGCTTGAAGACCCAGATCGCGTCGTAGGTGTCGCTGGCGATGTCCGCGCCCCCCACGAACACCTTGTCGGGATCGTCGGTCCAGACCGCGCCGAAGGCGATGCTGGCCTTGTAGAACGGCAGCGTGGACCAGCTGCTCCCGTCGAAGTGGGAGAGCGCCCCATTGTTCCCGGTGACCCAGATGTCCTTCCGGCTGGTCCCCCAGATCGACGCCAGATCGCCCGTGGGACCATGCCGGGAGGTGAACCCGGTGCCGTCCCACTCGAGCACCGTCCCGTTCGCCCCCACCATCCAGAGGTCGGTCGGCGTGGCGCCCCAGATCCGCGCCAGATTCTCGGTCGTCGGGCTGGCGACCGGCGCGAACGCGTCGTTGCCCATGCTGCGGACGATCACGCCCTGGTCCCCGACCGCCCAGATGTCGTCGGCGGCGGTGGCCCAGACGTCATTGAGGTTCTCGCTGGTCGGCCGCCCGTCGGGCGTCCACTTCACGCCGTCCCAGTGGACCATCACGCCCGCCGCGCCGACGGCCCAGATGTCGTTCGCGGCGGCCCCGGAGACCGACAGCAGGCCGAACGTCGTGGGCGCCGGCAACGCGCTCCAGGCCGAACCCTGCCAGTGAGAGATCGCGCCGGCGTCGCCCACCAGCCAGACGTTGCTCGCGCTCGCGCCCCAGATGCCGCGGATCACCGACTTCGGCGTCGTACCGGGATCGGACGGCGCGTAGCTTCCCGTGTAGTGATAGAGAACCCCGTCGTTACCGCTGCTGCCGAGGATGGTGCCGCCACCGCCGACCCAGGCGTCGCTCCCCTGCGCGGCGAACACCGTGTAGATTGGCGTGTTGGCCGACGCGACCTGCGTCAGCGTGTAATAGCTCACGGTGTTGGCTGACACGAACGTGCTGGCCGACGCGTTGTAGAAGGCGTGCGCCACGATCCCCTGCTCGGTGCCGACCAGGGCCTCGCCGGGGGCGAGCGGGTAGACCGAGTAGGCGTAGGTGGTCGCGGCCGGCGGGCCGGCGGGCGTCGCGAACGCGCTTCCGTTCCAGTGTCCGGCGCAATTGGTCCCGTCCGCGAACCAGACGTCGGTCAACGACGTGCCGGCGATCGCCCAGATTGGATCGTCCCCGTTGTGGGCGGCCTTGACGGTCACCAACCCCGCGCCACCGTCATGCAGCAGCAGCCCCTGCTCGCCGCCGATCCAGACGTCGTTCGGCCCCGAGCCCCAGACGCTGGTGAGGCTGTACGAGAAGCCGGTCGGGATCTGCGACCACCGGTGGCCGTCGTAGCGCAGCACGATGCCGTGATCGCCCACCGCCCACACGTCGTCGTGCGCGCCGGCCCACACGCCGCGGAGCGTATTCCCCTGCGGGCTGGGAGAGATCCAGCACCACCCTTCGGCGCCGCAGACCTTGTCGGAGTCGGCGCCGCTGCTGCCGCCGTCCGGTTTCGCGTCGGACGGGCGAGCGTCGGACGGGCCGGGCGCATCGTGGCCACCGCCGTCGACGCGCGCGCCACCCGAGCCCGAGGTGCCGCCGATGGGCGCATCCACGGCGCCGCCATCCGGGCGCGGCGAGCTACCTCCGCCGCCGGCACGCCCACCGGCCCCCGCCCGGCCCCCGGCGCCGCCACCCCCACCCGCGCCGCCGGCATTCGTGCCGCCGGAGGCGCCGACTCCGCCTGCCCCGGCCGTGGCCTTGCCACCGCCGCCCGCCTGTCCGCCAGCACCGCCGCGTGCGCCGGTTCCCCCAGCGCCAGCGCCGGTTCCCCCGGTGCCAGCGCCGCCTCCGCCCACTCCGGGGCGCCCTCCGCTCCCTCCGGCGCCGCCATCGCCGCGACCGGTGGCGCCGCCACAACCGACGAGCGCGATCAACGCCGCCGCCCCGACCGCACGCCGAACCGCCATGGCGAAGACGAATCTATCTCGGAGATCGCCAAACCTCAAACCGCGATCTGCAGTTTGAGGCGCTCGGCGCGCCGCGCGCGCACGCCAACTTGAATCCGCGAATGTTGCCCAGTGCGGGTCGCAGCCACTTGAATCCGCGGATGTTTGCCGCCCGGAGATGTGGCGAATCGTGAGAGCCGCGGCCTAGTGGACCGCGGCGAGCTGATCGATCGGCGACGGCGTCGCGTCGCGCAGCTCCGCGAGCGACACGCGCAGGATGATCGCGTCGGTCGCCGCGTGGATCTGCCCCGTCGCGACGTCGATCGTGTGCGGCCGCCAGAAGAGCTGCCAGAACGACCACCGCACCTCGAGGTCGGCCGACGCGTGACGCCCGATGGCGATCCGCAGCGTGTCGACCAGCCACGTCTCCATGTCGATCAACGCCGCCTGCACGCGTCCGATGGCGCGCCCGTTGGCGTCGAAGACCCTCTTGCCCCGTAGCTCGTCCAGTCTGAGGTGCATCACCCCTCCTCGCCTCGCGCTCCCCGCACTCCAAAGCTAAGGCCTTCTCCCTACCGGACAATGCGCGCGCCCCGCGGCTGAGCCCGTTACAGATCGTAGGGCGACGGGCGGCGCACCGGGAACAGCGCCGCCGCGATCGTCGCGGCCGGGACGCCGAAGCGGACCGCCAGCGCGCGCATCACCACCACGCCCATGCGCCCGCCGGGCGGCGCCAGGGCGGCCTGCTCGAACGCGTCGCCGCCGGGCGCCTCGCCGCGGGCGCGCGCTTCCCGCGCCGCCAGCGCCCGGCGCACGAGCGCGTGGTAGCCGTCGATCCACGCCATCCAGGGCTCGGCGGTCAGAGGGTCGGCCGCCGCCGCGGCGCAGGCCGCCGCACGCCGCGCGAGCTCCGCGGCGCCCAGCGTATCGAGCTCGCGCAGGCAACCGGGGAACTCGCTGGCCAGCACCCGCAGCTCGTCGCGTGTCGCCGCCGCCAGGCCGTCACCGTCCCGCCGGTCCCGCCAGGCCGCCAGCCGCACGTACTTCCGCGCCAGCGCCTGGAGGGCGACCGGCGAGGGGATTTCTCCGTCCGGAACCACGCCTCAGTGTCGCCGGCCGGTTACAATGCGCAAGCTGGATGCCCGCCGCCGCTCGCCTCGCCTCCGTCGGTCTCTGCGCGGCCCTCATGGCCTCGGCCGCTGCCGCCCGCGCCGATGAGGCCGTCCCGCCACCTCCGCTCGCCCCAATCGGCGGCTTCGGAGACGGGCTCTACCTGCAGACTCACGACGGCCAGATCGTGCTCTTTCCGGGCGGCCGGGTGCAGGTCGACGGCGCGTTCTTTCCCCGCCAGACGCCGAAGAGCGGCGTCTACCTGCGCCGTGCGCGCGTCGAGCTGCGCGGGTGGCTCGGGCAGCTGTTCTACTTCGACGTCTCCGGCGACTTCGCGCCCGCCGCGCCGCCCGGGGCCGATGTCGCGCCGAGCACGTTCCCCGCCAGCGACGACTACGTGGCGTTCGCCCCCTACGGCGATCGGTTCATCCTGCAGGCGGGTCAGTTCGACGCCCCGTTCACGCTCGAGAACCGCACCTCGGACGCCTACACCGACTTCATCGAGCGCGCGATGACGGCCCGAACGCTCGGCGCGCCCCGCAACAAGGACGTCGGCGTGATGGTGCACGGCCTCCTCGGCGACGGGCGGTTCTACTACTCGGCCGGTCTCTTCAACGGCGAGGGTCCCGGCTTCCGCAACATCGACAACCAGTCGGACACCATCGGGCGAATCGTCTTCACGCCTTTCGCGGCCGGCGGGCGCGCCTGGCGGCAGTTCTCGATCGGCGGCTCGGCCTGGTACGGCAACCACGTCCTCGGCCCCGAGGCGCCGGTCCAGGCGACGCCGGGTGGGATGGTGTTCCTCGAGCCGCACTGGCAGAGCGGCCAGACGATGCCGCTCGGGTTCGAGCTGCACGAGCAGGGAACCGCCACCGCGTTCGGCGGCGAGCTGAACCTGCCGATCGGCGATCGCTTCGGGCTGCGCGGCGAGGTCGTCTGGAAGAAGCAGCACCTCTCCGAGATCGACACCACCGCCAGCCCCAGCGCGCCGGTCGGCGACGCCGTGCTCGACGGGATCGCCGGCTACGGGGAGATCTGGTGCTGGTTGCTCGGCGACGATCGGCTGCTCCCGGCTCCCGGGCAGGAGCTGCCACTGCGAATCGGCGCCATGGCAGGCGCGCCGGCGCCGATCCTCACCGAGGGATTGCAGCTGGCGATCCGCGGGGAGTTCCTCAAGGAGGACGTCACCAGCGACAACCTGACGCTCGGCGATCCGAGCGTCTCC
The DNA here is from genome assembly GCA_963831685.1 of uncultured Pseudomonadota bacterium. Classification (GTDB taxonomy): domain Bacteria; phylum Myxococcota_A; class Polyangia; order Fen-1088; family Fen-1088; genus JADGRB01. Next base: position 79,803 of record CAWHRJ010000016.1, on the reverse strand, counting down.
ACCACCCGGGTCGTGTCGGGGACGATCGGCCTCAACTACTGGCGGGGCCGCTTCGTGCGCGTGTCGGCCAATTACGTGGTGAACGACTGGAGCGGTACCTCGGAGACGATCATGGCGCTGGCTGCCGACGGCAAGATCGAGCAGGAGGTTCTCCTCCGCTTCGCGATGTGGCTCTGAACGAAGCTGTCCGGGGGCGGGGCTAGTCGCGTACGCCCCGTTCGGATATACAGCGGCGGCGATGAGGCTTCTCCCGCACGACGCGTCCTTCTTTTCCTACTTCGAGCAACAAGGACAAAAGACGGTGGAGGGGTGCCGGGCGTTTCTGGAGATGGTCGAGAACCCGACCGATCTCGAGCGCCGCGCCGAGCGGGTCAAGCAGATCGAGCACGAGTGCGACGAGATCACCCACGCGGTGGTCGCCGGTCTGCACAAGACCTTCATCACGCCGATCGACCGCAACGACATCTACCGGCTCATCACCAAGATGGACGACATCATGGACATGGTCGAGGCGGCGGCCGAGCGGCTCGCGCTCTACGACATCCGGGTGATGACCAAGGAGGCCGTCGATCTCGCGCGCTGCCTCGTCTCCGGCGCCGAGCACGTGCTGGGGGCCGTCTCGGGCATCCGCGATCTCCGCAAGTCGGAGGCCATCCTCGAGCACTGCGTCGAGATCAACCGGCTCGAGAACGTCGCCGACACTATCCTGCGCGGCGCGCTGGCGCGGCTGTTCCGCGAGGAGAAGGACCCGATCGCCGTCATCAAGTGGAAGGAGATCTACGAGACGCTCGAGTCGGCGACCGACCGCTGCGAGGACGTCGCCAACATCATCGAGGGCGTCGTCCTCGAGAACAGCTGACGGACGAACCCGATGCTGATCATCGTCGCGATCGTCGTCATCGCGCTCGTCTTCGACTACATCAACGGCTTTCACGACGCGGCGAACTCGATCGCCACGGTCGTCTCGACGCGCGTGCTGACGCCGCGCCAGGCCGTCGTCTGGGCGGCGTTCTTCAACTTCATCGCCTTCGTCATCTTCCCGCTGCACGTCGCGCACACCATCGGCAAGGGGATCATCGATCCGAAGATCGTCGACCGACGCCGTGCTCGCTGGGCGCGCTCGGGGGCGCGATCGCCTGGAACCTGATCACCTGGTGGTACGGCCTGCCGTCGAGCTCGTCGCACGCGCTCGTGGGCGGCCTGCTCGGCGCGGGCATCAGCAAGGGGGGATTCGCGGTCGTGCAGCAGAGCGGCGTGCTCAAGACCGCCATCTTCATCGTCGTCTCGCCGGTGCTGGGGATGATCCTGGGCGGCGGAATGATGGTGCTGGTGGCCTGGGTCTTCCGCCACAAGCAGCCGGGACGCATCGATCGCTGGTTCCGGCGGCTTCAGCTGGTGTCGGCGGCGCTCTTCAGCCTGGGGCACGGCGCCAACGACGCGCAGAAGACGATGGGCATCATCATGGCCCTGCTGATCGCCAAGGGATAAATCGGGCCGCATGCCGAGTTGCCGCTCTGGGTGATCCTGGCCTGCCAGTCGGCGATGGGCCTCGGCACGCTGTCGGGCGGCTGGCGCATCGTCCGCACCATGGGGATGCGCCTCACCAAGCTCAAGCCGTTCGGTGGCTTCTGCGCGGAGACCGGCGCGGCGGGCATGCTCTTCCTCGCCAGCGCGCTCGGCGTCCCGGTGTCGACCACGCACACCATCACCGGCGGCATCGTCGGCGTCGGCTGGGTGAACAAGCCGGCCGGCGTCCGGTGGGCGGTGGCGCTGCGCATCGTCTGGGCCTGGCTGTTCACCATCCAGTCGGCGGCCTTGATCGCCGCCGCTCTCTACTTCGGCCTCCGCGCCCTCGGCGTCTAGCGGACGTCTCGTAGCTATCGCACGCCCGAGCGGACCACGCGCAGCGGGGCGGTAGACACCGGCGGAGCGACCAGCTTCGGCTCTTCGCGCTCCTTGAGGCCGTCGACGGCGAAGCGGAGCTTGCGCTCGGCGAGGGCCTCGAAGAGGTCGCCCTTGCGGCGAGCGGCCCAGAGCTCGAGCTCGGGATCACCGTCGGCGTCCACGCGCACCTCGACGGTGCGCGTGGCGATGGAGCAGCGAACGGCACGCACGAGGCGGGCGTGGGTGCGATCGAGCGCGTCGGCGACCCGCAAGATGGCCGTCAGGTAGCGCACGCGGCGCGCGTCGGCCTTGGAGACGCGCTTGAGCGCGCCGTGCCCGCGTTGCGGCACCGCCTTGCGGTGGTGGCGCGCGGTCAGCGCGATGATCTCCACCTCCGAGCGCGAGAAGCCGGTCATGGCGTGGCTCTTGATCAGGTATTCGGTGTGCCGGTGGTGGCGGTGCGGCGAGATGTAGAAGCCGATGTCGTGCAAGAGCGCCGCGAACTCCAGCAGCTCGGCGTCGGTCTCGGCCAGCCTGTGCAGCCGCCGCGTCTGGTGAAAGATCGACAGCGCCAGCCGCGCCACGTGCGAGCCGTGGTCCTCGCGGAACTGACAGCGACGCCCGAGCTCCATCACGCTCCGCCGCCGCAGGTCGGGAAACTCCTCGACCAGCAGGATCCCGGGGCGGTTGGAGGCGACGTAGTCGGCGATGATCCCCTCGCGCAGCGCCGTCTCGCACAGCGTCGCCTCGTCGGCGCCCGCCAGCTCGAGTGCGGTGCGGAACACGACCGCGCCCGCGTAGATCGTGTCGGCTCGCCGCGCGTCGAGCCCGGGGAGCTTGCTGCGGGCCGCGATGGTCATCATCCCGAGCTTCTGCTCCAGCGCCGCGAGGTCGCCGACCGCGATGGTCGACTTTCCACTTCCCCCGTCGGCGCGCAGCAGGCCGCCCAGCGCCGAGGCCGTCCCCGAGGTGAAGGCCACGTCGTCGAAACCCATCGCGCGGACGCGGGCGATGACCGGATCGAGCACCGTGCGCACCCGCTCGTTGAGGTGCGCGCGCTCCCGGGCACTGGGCGGATCGGAGCAGGGGCAGCTCTCGCTGAGGCGGATGACGCCCAGCTTGAGCGACGACGAGAAGTAGAGCTCCTGCGCGTCGGCCAGCACGATCTCCAGCGACCCGCCGCCCAGATCGAACAGCGCCACGCGCCGCTTGCCGAGATCGAGCGACCCGCGCGCCCCCAGATAGATGAGGCGCGCCTCCTCGTCGCCGCGGATGACCCGGATGTCGATCCCCGATTCGTCGCGCGCCGCGCGCACGAACTCGCCACCGTTCTGGGCCTCGCGCACCGCGCTGGTCGCCACCGCCACCAGCGCGTCGACCTTGTGGCGATCGGCGATGCGGCGCAGCGCCCGCAGGGCGTCCAGCCCGCGCCGGAACACCTCCGGCGCGATGACCCCCTTGTGCAAGGTCGAGTCGCCGAGGCGCACCATCTCCTTGGCGCGGTCGAGCACGTGGATCCGCCCACCCGTCTCCACGTCGGCGACGATCAGGTGGAAGGAATTCGACCCCACGTCGAGCGCGGCGATACGCATCCTCGTTTGAGGGTAAACCTTTACGCGCCAGGCCGCAGCAACAACCGGGTGAATATCCGGCAACGGAATTGAGAAGATCGGGCTCCCGTGGTGTCAAATGGAGCCATGAAGCGATCCCTCCTGTTGTCGGGCCTGCTGGCTGCTTTGGGGGCCTCTTCTCTGAGCACGGGGGCGCACGCCCAGACGGCCCATCCTCCCGACACCGCGGGCCTCGACCTCGGCATCCGGATCGGCTACGCGATCCCGTTCGGCGACATCAGCGGCGACGCCGGCAACGGGCTCGCCAGCAGGGTCTCGAGCGCGGTGCCCCTGATCTTCGAAGTCGGCTACCGCTTCGACGCTGCCTTCACCGTCGGCGCGCTGTTCCAGTACGGCTTCCTGCAGGTGAACGACAACTTCTGCGGTGCCAATGCCGACTGCTCGGGCTCGGTTGCCCGGCTGGGGGTCGAGGGGCTCTACCACGTCGACCTCGGCAAGCCCTTCGTCCCCTGGGTCGGCCTCGGCACCGGCTACGAGTGGGGGAGCATCAATGCCTCGAACGCCCTCGGCAACGCCTCCGAGTCGGCGAACGGTTGGGAGTTCCTGACGCTGCAGGCGGGCGGAGACGTCCGCCTCCCCCCTGCGCCCGAGATCGCGGTGGGGCCCTTCGTCAGCTTCTCGATCGCGCGGTACGGATCGGGCTCGGGGCAGTTCGGCAACACCACCTTCTCGGGCGACATCACCAACCCCGCCGTCCACGAGTGGCTGCAGATCGGCCTGCGCGGAGCCTTCAGTCTTTAGTCGGCTTCAGTCGCCCTGCAGGCCGGCGTCGCGCGCCTTCTCCAGGCGCTTGCGCTCGTTGTGATCGAGGAACCGCTTGCGCAGGCGCAGCGCCACCGGGGTGACCTCCACCAGCTCGTCGGGGTTGATGAACTCGAGCGCCGCCTCCAGCGAAAAGGGGCGTGGGGTGGTGAGGAACAGCTTCTCGTCGGCCGCGGTGGTGCGGATGTTGGTCAGCTTCTTGGCCTTCGACGGGTTGACGACGAGATCGTTGTCGCGCGAGTGCAGGCCGATGATCTGCCCGCCGTAGACCTTGATTCCCGGCCCGAGGAAGAGCTGCCCGCGCTCTTGAAGGTAGAAGAGTCCGTAGGTGTTGGTCTCGCCGTTGTCCTGCGAGATGAGCACGCCGTTCGCCCGTGAGCGGATCGCCCCGGCGAACGGGCCGTAGTTCTTGAAGTTGTGGTTCAAGATCCCGGTGCCGCGGGTGTCGGTCAGGAACTGCGAGCGATAACCGATGAGGCCGCGCGCCGGGCAGAGGTACTCGAGGCGCATTCGCCCCTCGCCCGCCGGCCCCATCTCCTGCATGCGGCCGCCGCGGCGCCCGAGCTCCTCGATGATCGCGCCCGAGTAGGCCTCGTCGAGGTCGATGACGACCTCCTCGTAGGGCTCCAGCTTCTCGCCGCCGTCGCCGGTCTTGAAGATGACCTGCGGCTGCGAAACCATCAGCTCGTAGCCTTCGCGCCGCATCGTCTCGATGAGCACCGACAGGTGCAGCTCGCCGCGGCCGAGGACGTCGAAGGTGTCGGGCGAAGCGGTCTCTTCGACCCGCAGCGCCACGTTCGACTTCACCTCCTTGAACAGACGATCGCGCAGGTTGCGCGAGGTGACGAACTTCCCCTCCAGACCGGCGAAGGGGCCGTTGTTCGACATGAACTGCATCTTCACCGTCGGCTCTTCGATCTCGAGCAGCGGCAAGATGGTGGGGCGCGCGATCTCGGTGATCGTCTCGCCGACGGTCAGGTCGGCCATGCCGGTGATGGCGCAGATGTCGCCGGCGGCCGCCTCGGCCAGCTCGAAGCGCTTGAGCGACTGGTAACCCAGCAGCTTGGCGACCCGGAACTCCTCGCGGCTGCCGTTGCGGTGCGCGCAGAGGACGCGCTCGCCCGGCTTGATCCGGCCGGAGTCGACCCGCCCGATGGCCACGTAGCCCAGGTAGTCGTCGTAGTCGAGGGTCGTCACCTGCATGCAGAAGGGGCCGTCCACGTCGCCGGTGGGCGGGGGCACGTACTTGACCACCAGATCCAGGAGCGGCCCCAGATCGACATGCTCGTCGGTGAGGTTGTTCACCGCCCAGCCTTCGCGGCCGGAGGCGTAAACGATCGGGAAGTCGAGCTGGGCGTCGGTGGCGCCCAGCGCGCAAAACAGATCGAAGGTGGCGTCGACGGCGCCCTCCGGATCGCAGCCCACGCGATCGACCTTGTTCACCACCAGAATCGGCCGCAGCCCGAGCGCCAGCGCCTTGCGCGTGACGAAGCGGGTCTGGGGCATCGGCCCCTCGAAGGCGTCGACCAGCAGGCAGACGCAGTCGACCATCTTCAGCACGCGCTCGACCTCGCCGCCGAAGTCGGCGTGGCCAGGCGTGTCGACGATGTTGATGCGCGTCCCCTTCCAGGTGATGGCGGTGAACTTCGAGAGGATGGTGATGCCGCGCTCGCGCTCGAGATCGTTCGAATCCATCGCGCAATCGGCGATGACCTCGCCCGTGCGGAACTGCCCCGCTTGCCGCAGGAACCCGTCCACGAGCGTGGTCTTGCCGTGATCGACGTGGGCGATGATGGCGATGTTGCGGACGTCGCTGCGGACGGACTTCTCCTGCGGCGCGGCGCCCTCGGCCATGACGGGTGGGACGGGTGGTGCTGAGGCGGTCATTCGGGCCGCAAGGTGTACTCGGCCCGGCGCCCGGGCGCAAGTCAGGGGGTTGCAACCCCGGGGCCGCTCAACCGATGATGCGGCCGTGCATCCGGCGGTGGCGGCGCTTCCGTTCGCGGAGAAGGGGCTGATCCTCGGGGCTTTGCTCGCCCGGATGGCGCCCCAAACGTTCGCGACGCGGTTCGGCGGTCCGGCCGGGGCGCGCGGACGCACCGCGCTGGAGGCGCTCGGCGAAGAGAGCCGCTCGGCCCGCGCGACGACCCTGGCCGAGCTCATCGCGCTGGTCCGGGCGCCGGTTCCCGCGGGCGTGGAGCGGATCCACCCCGGCTGGCTGCGCGAGCGATTGGCGCCCGAATCCTCGGCCGTGATCCGCGCCGTGGCCGAGGGGCTGCCGGCGGAGGTGCGCCGCGTGGCCGATGAGCTGCTGACCGAGCGGGGCGAGCGAGCGACCGGCGACGGGCCTTCTGCGCCCGGCGCCGGCCCTTCCCTGCGCGGCGCGGGCGTGGCAGAGCTTCGCCGGCAAGTCTTCGGCGGCCTGGTCCCGCTCGGCGAGCCGGGCGGCCCGACGGGCCCGACCGCGGCTCCGCTCATGGCGCTGCCGCTCGGCGCCGTCGCGGAGGCGATCGAGCTGCACGGCGCAGAGACGCTGGGGACCTCGCTCCGGGGCGCGCCCCGACCGGTGGTGGCGCGGGCCGCGGCGAGCGTCGGCGACCGGCTGGCCCGCGCCCTGCTGGACGCGGCCGCGCGTCCGGGCCCGACCGAGGAGCGCGATGCCGCGCGCCGACTGGTCGAGAAGGTGGCGGCGGAGAAGCCGGCCGATCTCGCCGCGAACGATCTGGCTGCGCGGCTGGGTGGGCGCGCGCTGGCGATCGCGCTCGCTCCCGAGGGCCGCGACGCCGCCCTGGCCGTCGCGCAGAGGCTCCCCCCCGAGCTCGGGCGCCGCCTGCTGGCTTTCGTAGATTCGGCCGTGGCCGACGAGGTGGCGGGGTAACCGTGGGGCGCGTCGTGAAGAGCTTCGGTCACGTCGTCCCCAAGGTCGTGCTCGACGCGCGCGCGGAGGCGGCCGCGCTGCTGGCGAGCGCCCGCGCCGAGGCGGAGGCCCTGCGCGCGGAAGGCACCGCGGCGCGCGAGGCGGCGCGGCGCTCGGGGTTCGAGACCGGGCGCGCCGAAGGGGTGGCCGAGGCGGCGGTGGCGCTGGCGGCGGCGCGAACCGAAGCGGCGCGCCTCACCGAGGCGGCGGCTCCCGCAGCCATCGCGCTGGCCACGAAGATGGCCGAGAGGATCGTCGGCCGCGCGGTGGCGCTTGCCCCCGAGACGATGGCCGACATCGTGGGTGAGGCCCTGGGCGCCTGCCGGCCCGGCGCCGGCGCCGTCCGCGTCCGCATTCACCCGGACGATCTCGGCGCCGTCGAGGCGCGCCGCGCGGCGCTGGCGGCGCGGGCACCGGCAGCGGCGCTGGAGCTGGTCGCTGACGAGACGGTCGGGCGGTCGGGCTGCGTCATCGAGACGCCGCAGGGCCGCGTCGACGCGCGCCTCGAAACACAGCTCGCGGCGCTGGAACGGGCGCTCACCGGCGGGAGCCACAATGCCTGAGAGGCCTGGGCGAAATCCGTCAGGCGCGCTCGATCTCGGCCAGGCGCTGGCGCGGCTCGAGAGCGCGGCGCCGCGCCGGGAGTCGGGTCGGGTCACCGAGGTGACGGGCCTGGTCGTGCGGGCCAGCGTCCCGGGCATCCGCGTCGGGGAGATCGTCACGCTCGAGGGCTCGGGGCTCGAGGCCGAGGTGGTCGGTTTTCGGGGCGACGAGGCAGTCCTCATGCCGCTCGGCGAGGCGGCCGGCATCGGCCCCGATTCGCTGGTCACCGCCACCGGCCGACAACTGTCCGTCGATGTCTCGGACGGCGTGCTCGGGCGCGTGCTCGACGGGCTCGGCCGACCGATCGACGGTGGAGGGCCCATCGCCGGCGCGATCGCCTGGCCCGTCGATCGCCCGGCGCCGGATCCGCTCTCCCGCCGCCGCGTCAGCCGCCCGCTGGCGCTCGGTGTCCGCGCGCTCGACGCGCTCCTCACCGTCGGCGAAGGGCAGCGCGTGGGCCTCTTCGCCGGCTCGGGCGTCGGCAAGTCGACGCTGATGGGGCAGATCGCGCGCCAGACCGAGGCCGACGTGAACGTCATCGCGCTCGTCGGCGAGCGCGGCCGCGAGGTGGTCGACTTCCTCGAGGAGTCCCTGGGCGAGGTGGGGCGCAGGCGGTCGGTCGTCGTTTGCGCCACCAGCGACAGCCCCAGCCTGGTGCGGCTCAAATCGGCGTTCGTCGCCACCGCCATCGCCGAGTACTTCCGCGCCGAGGGGCGCCGCGTGCTCTTCATGCTCGACTCGGTGACACGCGTCGCGCGCGCCCAGCGCGAGGTCGGCCTGGCCGCCGGCGAGCCGCCCGCGCGGCAGGGCTACCCACCCAGCGTCTTCGCGCTCTTGCCGCGCCTGCTCGAACGGACCGGCAACGACGCGCGCGGCTCGATCACCGCGCTTTACACTGTCCTGGTCGCGGGCGGGGACATGGAAGAACCAATCGCCGACGAGGTTAGGGGCATCCTCGACGGTCACGTGATCCTCTCGCGCGAGATCGCCGCCCGCAACCAGTGGCCCGCCGTCGACGTGCTGCCGTCGCTGTCGCGCCTCATGAGCGCGGTCGCCGACCCCCAGCACCGCGCCGCCGCCGCCCGCCTGCGCGAGCTCATGGCCGCGTACGACCGGCAGCGGGATCTCATCTTGCTCGGCGCCTACCAGCGCGGCGCCGATGCGTTGACCGATGAGGCCGTGGCACGGATGGAGGCGATCACCACCTTCCTGCGCCAGCGCACCGACGAGGCCGCGCCGTTCGCGGAGACGCGCGCGCGGCTGCTCCAGCTGGTTTCTTGAGGTAAGAATGCACCAAGGAGAAACCGATGACCGCTGAAGCCGACTGCCTCTTTTGCAAGATTGTCCGGGGCGAGATCAAGTCCGAGATCACCTACCGCGACGACCGCACGGTCGCCTTCAAGGACATCGGTCCGAGGGCGCCGCTGCACGAGCTGGTGGTCCCCACGCAGCACATCGCCTCGCTCGCGCATGCGACGGCCGAGCACGCCGAGCTGCTCGGTCACCTGATGGTCGTCGCCGCAAAACGGGCGCGGGAGAGCAAGCTCGCCGACAACGGTTTTCGCGTCGTCATGAACGCCGGCGCCGACGCGGGCCAGTCGGTCCACCACGTCCACCTGCACGTCCTCGGCGGCCGCCCGCTCGCCTGGCCCCCCGGCTGAGCTGTACAACTGGATGCTGGTGCCGGGCAACCCCGCGAGCTGCGCAGGACAATGGCTGCAGGTCAACGACACGGCGCAGAACGCGACGGCACAGAATGTTAGCTTCACGCTGAACTGCTCGGTCTGTGTCCCGGGTTCGGGCCAGCAGGGCTGCTGAGCAGGTCGCCCCGTGGTATTTTCACGCACGTCGTGCGTGAGCCCCTGCAAGACGCGGCGCGCGGCGCGCTGATCGTCGTCGTCGTCCTGGCGGCCGCGTGCGGATCGAGCTCCGCTACGAAGGATGCGTCGGTCGACCACGGGATGACCGGCGCGGGCGGCGCCGGAGGTCGGACCGACGCGGGGCTCGCCGATGGGAGCGCCGGGCAGAGGCAGGACGGCGCCGCCGGCGCTGGCCAAGGCGGCGGCGGCGGAGGCGCGAGCGTCCCGGACTGGGTGCTGGCGGACGCGTCGGTGCCGATCGGCGGGACGCCGCTCGACACCTTCGACACCGACGTCGACTTCGGGTTCGAGCCCTATCACGACACCGCGCAGAAGAACCTCGCCGATCCCGCCGTCATCGACGCGGGGACGGCGCCGCTGCTGGCGTTCGACGCCGAGGAAGGGAGCCCGAGCCCCGGGTCGATGAAGATCACCGTCCCCTACTCGGGCGCCAACCAGTACGTCGAGGTTCAGTCCTACGTGTTCGTGGTGCCGCAGGACTGGTCGGGACACACGCTGCACGCGCGCCTCAAGGTCGATGCGGGCTCGACGTTCCGCGGTGTGGCGCAGCTCTACGTCAACACGGGCGTCAGCTACGTGGCCGCCGCGACGGCGGTGAACCTCGCCTCCGGCGCCGAGTGGCAGGAGATCGCGATGGACCTCGACCACCCGATGACCATGGCTTCGGATCGCTACAGCGCCAAGCAGGTCGTGCTCTACGGACTCCAGTTCAACACCGGGGCGGCCGGCGCCGGGGCCGGCCCGGTCACCTTCCACGTCGACAGCTTCTCGCTAGAGTGACGGCGCTCGCCGCGCGGGCTCAGTACCGGATGTCGACCAGCGTCTTCTTGCGCAGCTCGGCGAGGTAGATCTTCGTCTGCCGCTCCATCTCCTTCTGGCGGAGCTGCATGCGGATGTCGTCCTTCACCTCGGTCGAGCGGCTTGGGGTCCTTGATCTTGCGGTCGACGAGCTTGATGACGTGGAAGCCGCGGTCGGCGCGCACTGGGCCGCGCACCTCGCCGACCTTCATCGCGAAGACCATCTCCTCGATCGCCTTCGGCAGCATGTCCTTGCCGAAGTAGCCGAGGTCGCCGCCGTCGGCGCGCGTCGCCGCGTCGTCGGAGGACTCGCGCGCCGAGCTTGGCGAAGTCCTCGCCCGCCGCGCGCGCGGTCGAGCAGCTTCTTGCGCCTGCGCCTGCTTCTCGGCGACGGTCGCCGCGTCGGCGCCCTCGGGGATCGCGACGAAGATGTGGCTCGCGCGCACCTGCACGTTGCCGCCGTCCTTCATGTGGCGGTCGTAGTAGGACTTGCACCTCGTCGTCGGAGATCGTGACGCGCGACCCGACGGCGATGTTGAGCACCCGGTAGCGCAGCAGCTGCGTCTTGAGGTCGGCGCGGTAGGCGGCCATGGTCATCCCCTGCGCGCGCAGCGCCTCGCGCAGCTGATCGTCGTCGAGGCTGTTCTGCTTCTTGATCTCCTCGATCGACGGCGTCGACCTGCTCGCTCGACACCGTTGAGCTTCAGCTCGGTCGCCTGCTGGAGGATCAGCTCGTCGTCGATCAGGCGCTCCAGCACCTCGCGGCGCAGCGCCGCCGCGCGCGCCGCCCGCTTCTCCTGGTCGGTGATCCGGTTGACGTCGGCCAGCAGCGGCGCCGCCTTCTCCTCGACCTCGCTGGCGAGGATGATGTTGTCGCCGACGACGGCGGCGATCTTCTCGACCACGCGCGCGCGCGCGACGGCCGGGCGCCAGCAGCAGACTCGCCAGAGCCAGGGTGAGCGCGCGCCGCGCCAGAGTCCTCACGGGTGAGCTCTTCACGGCGTGGGTTGGAGCCGGCGGAGGCGCCGAGGGGTTGCATGCCGACCGGGCGCGGCGCGGGCGTGCCGGGGGGCGGCGCCCCCAGCGGCGCGCCGACCGGTGCGGATCGCCCGGCAGCCCTGCCGGCGCGCCCGGGCGTCCCATCCCCGCTCTCGATGACCACCTTGGCCGAGGTTGTCGTCGTGGATCGTCGATCTTCGCTCTTCTTCTTGAGGTCGGCGATGAAGGTGTCGATCGCCTTCGTGCGCAGGTCGCGGAACAGTCGCTGCTGGATCTGGCGCTTGACCTCGGCGAGCGGGCGCGATGAAGCCCGGGCGCTTCTGCGTGAGCTTGATGATCGACCCACCCCTTGTCGGTCTTGATCGGCGGCGACACGTCGCCGACCTCCTTCAGCTTGAAGGCCGCCTCGACGATCGGCTTCGGGTACGGTGGCCGAGTCCTTGTCGAAGAACGTCAGGTCGCCGCCGCGCGGCTTCGAGTCCTCGTCCTCCGAGTACTTCGCCACCAGATCGCGGAACCCCTTCTGATCGGCGCCGGTCGCCGCCTTGGGCAGCGCGCGCGCCTCGGCGTAGGCGCTTGTCGGCCTTGCCCTTGTCCTTGAGCAGGATCTCGCTCACGCGCACCTCGTCCTTCTGGTTGAACTCCTCGGGGTGCGTCGTTGTAGTACTTCTCGACGTCGGCGTCGGGCACGTCCTCGACCTTCAGCTTCGACTCGAAGTCCTTCTGCAGGAACTTCGAGATCATCTGCTGCTTCATGACCCGCTGGACCTCGGGGTCCTTGTCGTAGCCGCGCTTCTGCGCCTCGGCCGCCATGACCTCGAAGCGCACGAGGTTGTCGAGGAACTCCTTCTTCTTGTCGAGCGTCGTGTAGCGCGCGCGGATGAACGGCGACTGCTTGTTGATCCGCTCCTGCACGTCGCCGACGGTGATGACTTCGTCATCGACCTTGGCGACGACCTGCGACAGGTCGACGTTGCGGGTCTCGCCGGTGGCGCCTCCGCCGTGCTTGCAGGCGACGGGCGAGGCGAACGCGAGCGCGGAGAGGGCGTAAGCGAGGGTCTTCGGGCGGAGGGTCGTCGGGGCCATCCGCGAGAGATTACACGCCCCGGGCGCTAGATCCAGCGCGTCGGACCCGGGCCCGAAACCCCGACCATGTGGCCGGCCAGGTGCGCGCGGACGACGACGTGGAACATCCAGTTCACCGCCGTCAGGATCGCTGCCGAGGTCACGAGGCCCCCCAGCGTCTCGATCTCGAACGAGCCGAGCAGCTTGTCGGTCAGCCAGAGCAGGACCGTGTTGACGATGAAGGGCAGGAAGAGAAACAGCAGCCCGAGCGTGAGGATCCCCGGGACGATCAGCAGGGCGGCGATGAACCATCCGAGAAGCACGTTGAGGACGGAGAAGACGATCGCCACCACGATCGCCGACCCGACGCTCTTCACCTTCACAGACGGCACGAAGCGCGCCAGCGCCAGCACGGTCACCGTCAACGCCGCGATGTGCAGGAGGATGTACATGCCGAAAGCCTACCCGAAAACCGAATCGTTGGCCGTCAAGCGGCGGTCAGCGCCACGAGCTGCGTCAAACGGGCCCGCGCCGCCGCCATCCGGTCGCGCTTTTCCGCCTCGTCAAAAGCGTAAGAGAGCCGCATGTCCGGTGTCAGCTTGAAGCGGCTCCCCTTGCCCTGGACCAGCTTCAGCACCTTGCCCGGATCGAGGGGCGTCTCGCTGCGGAGCGACAGCACGAGCCGCGCCGGTCCGAGCTCGTAGCCGAGCGCCCCGAGCGCGCGCACCAGCGTCTTGTCGATCATCACCTCGCCGAGCAGCAGCGCCTCGTCGGGCAGCGGACCGTAGCGGTCGGCGAGCTCGGCCAGCGTCGCACGCACGTCGTCCTCGTCGCGTGCCTGGGCGAACCGGCGGTAGAAGTCGAGCCGCTGGCCGGCGTCGGGGAGGTAGTCGTCGGGGAGAAACGCCGGCACGTCGACGGTGATCTCCGGATCGTGCTCGGGCTTGATCGGCTCGCCGCGCAGCTCGGCGACCGCCTCCTCGAGGATCCGGGCGTAGGTCTCGAAGCCGACCGCCGCGACCGCGCCGTGCTGCCGCTCGCCGAGCAGCTCGCCGGCGCCGCGAATCTCGAGATCGTGCGTCGCGACCTGGAACCCGGCGCCGAGCTCGGTGAAGCGCTGCAGGACGGCGAGGCGCTGCTTCGCCTCTGGGGTCATCTTGGTCTCCTCGGGGACGACCAGGTAGCAGAAGGCGCGCTCGCGCGCGCGGCCGATCCGCCCGCGCAGCTGGTAGAGCTGCGCCAGGCCGAACCGGTCGGCGTGGTTGACGATCATCGTGTTGGCGCGTGGGATGTCGAGCCCCGACTCGATGATCGTGGTGCAGACGAGGATGTCGTGGCGCCCGTCGACGAAGTCGACCATCACCTTCTCGAGCTCCCCCTCGGGCATCTGGCCGTGCGCGACGGCGATCCGCGTCCCCGGGGGCGAGAGCTCGCGGATCTTCTGCGCCTCGGCGGCCAGGTTCTCGATCCGGTTGTGGACGAAGAAGATCTGGCCCCCGCGCGCAAGCTCGCGCCTGATCGCCTCGCCCAAGAGGTCGCGGTCGAAGCGGCAGACGAAGGTGCGGATCGCCAGCCGATCGGCCGGCGGCGTGGCGATGATCGAGATCTCGCGCAGCCCGCCCATCGCCATCTGCAGCGTGCGCGGGATCGGCGTCGCGGTCAGCGTCAGCACGTCGACCTGCGTGCGCAGCTCCTTGAGCCGCTCCTTGTGGGTGACGCCGAATCGCTGCTCCTCGTCGACGACGAAGAGGCCGAGATCCTTGAACCGGACGTCGCGCGAGAGCAGCCGGTGCGTGCCGACCACGACGTCGATCTTCCCCGAGGCGAGCGCCGCCACCGTCGCCTGCTGCTCGGCCTTGGTCCGGAAGCGCGACAGCACCGCGACCCGGACCGGGAAATCGCTGAAGCGCTCGGAGAAGGTGACGAAGTGCTGCTCGGCGAGCACCGTCGTCGGCGCGAGCACCGCGACCTGCTTGCCGCCCAGCACCGCCAGCAGCGTCGCGCGCAGCGCCACCTCGGTCTTGCCGTAGCCGACGTCGCCGCAGACGAGGCGGTCCATCGGCACGCCGTGCTGCATGTCGCCGAGGACCGTCTCGATCGCCTTCTCCTGGTCGGGCGTCTCCTCGAAGGGGAACGTCTCCTCGAACGCGCGGAACACCGCATCGGGCCCCGGGAACGCGTGGCCGGCCAGCGCGGCCCGCTGCGCGTAGAGCTGCAGCAGCTCCTCGGCGATCTTCTTCGCCTCGGCCGAGACACGCCGTCGTTTTTCCTGCCAGGTCTTGCCGCCCAGCTTGTCGAGCCGGACAGCGTCGGTCTCGCCGCCGGTGTAGCGGTGAACGAGGCCGATGCGATAAACGGGCAGGTAGATCGACCCGCCGTCGTACTCGAGCTGCAGGAAGTCCTGCGGCACGCCGCGCACGGTGAGTTTCTTGAGGCCCCGATAGCGCCCGATGCCGTGCTCGTCGTGGACGATGAAGTCGCCCTCGGCGATCTCGGCCAGATCGCCGAGCGCCGGCGCCTTCACCGGGTGGGTCTCGCGGTGCGAGCGCGCGCCGAAGATCTCCTCCTCGGCGACGACGATCAGGTGGTCGGCCGGCAGCGCGAACCCGCGCCGGAGCGGTCCGACCAGCACAGCCAGCGGCGGACCCGACCCGCCGAACAGATCCGCCGGCTCGCCGTGGGCGACGACCGAGGTGGCCAACCCCAGCGCGCGCAGCAACGCCGCGAGACGATCGGCGTGCGTCCGGCTCGAGGCCACGACCCGAATCCGGTGCCCGAGATCCAGCCAACTGCGCATCCGGTCGCGCAGCGGCTTGCCGATCTCCAGCTCGCCCTCGTCGCGCGAGCGTGGGAGCGCGCTTCCCGCAGCTCGGCGCGCAGCGCGGTGTGCGGCGATGATTCGACCCGCACGCGCGGCGGCGCCTCGGGGGTCTCGTTGAAGCGCGCCACCTCGACCGGCCGGATCTCCAGCCGCCGCCGCGCGTGGAGCGCCTCCGCCGCCTCGTCCTCGCCCAGCACGAACGCGTGCGCGGGAAGCGCCAGGCGGTGCTCGACGTGCCGGGCGGCGGCCGTCTCGCGCAGCCGGCTCTCCTGCCGCCGCGCTTCCTCGACGACCGCCTCGGGATCCTCGATCACGCAGAGCGTGTCCTCGGGGAGGTAGTCGAACACCGGGACCATCCCCGCGTGAAAGGCGGGCGCCAGCGCCTCTATCCCGAAGAACGTCTCCCCGTCGTCGATCTGCTCGAGCAGACGGCGCGTCTTCGACGACGGGTAGACGGCGGCGTCGGCGGCGGCCAGGATCTTCGCGCGCGTATCGGCGCCCGGCGTGGCGATCGTCTCGCGCACCGGATGCAGGTGCACCGCATCGAGCGCGCGCAACGTCCGCTGCGTGGCCGCGTCGTAAAGCCGAATGGACTCGATCTCGTCGCCGAAGAGCTCGATGCGCACCGGGTGGCGGTAGACCGGCGGGAACAGATCGATCACGGCGCCGCGCACGGCGAAGGTCCCCGCGTCCTCGACCACCGGCGCGCGCGCGAAGCCGGCGCGCTGGAGCGCCGCGATGGTCGCCTCGCGATCGAGCGTCGTCTTGGCGGCGAGCACCTGACAGAGCGCCTCGAACGGCGCGCGCGGCAGCACGCGTCGCCAGAGCGCCGCCGCCGAGGCGACCAGCACGCGCGGCGCGAACCCGCGCGACAGGCGAAACAGCGCCGCCATCCGCCGCAGCACCGTCCGGCGTTCGGGTTGCACCTCCGCGTAGGGCGAGAGATCGGGCGCCGGCAGCTCCAGCACCACCGGCGGCGCCAGCGGGTCGTCGCTGGCGGCCGGCGCGGACGATGAGGACAGAAACATTCCAAGATCGTGCACGCGGGCCTCGGCCGTCTCCTCGTCGGGGACGACGTAGAGCAACGTCGATGTCCCGGCGAGCTCGGCGGCCAGCGCCGCCCCCAGCGATCCGGCGGCGCCGTAGAGCTCGACGGCCCGCGCGCCCGACAGCAGCGTCCGGATCTCGCGCAACGCCTGCGCGAACCCGCGCCGCGCAGGCGGCGTCAGCCGGCCGAGATCCGCCCCCGAAACGCTCATTGAACGGTCCGCCTATTTACCTCAAACTCCGCCCCGTGGCTGGCGTGAGCAAGCTCGCGGCAACCTTCCTGCTCGCGCTCGGAGCCGCCCCGCTGACCGACGCCGCGCTGCGCCCCCAGATCGACAAGCTGGTCGCGGCGGTGAGCGCCGCCCGCCACCTCCCCTTTCACGGCCCCCTGCCGGTGCGCGCGCTCGGACGCGACGGGCTCGAACGCGCGACCGCGCTGGCGGTCGGCGAGGGGCTCGACAGCGCCGCCGCCCACACCGAGGACGAGATCCTGAAGCGCCTCGGCCTCGTCCCGCCCGGATCGACCACGGGCGAAGTGGCCGCGCGGACCTACGCGCGCGCGGCGGCGCCGGCCGCGCGCTTCGATGCGGTAGCCGGCGTGCTGCTGGTCCCCGACTTTCTCCCCTTCGAAGCCCAGCGCACCGAGATCGCGCACGAGATCGCCCACGCCGTGGCCGATCAGCGCTTCGGCCTCCGGCGCTTTCTCCGCCTCGCGCCCGAGGGTGAGCCCCGCCTCGACGGCGACGCGACCCGCGCGCGGCTGGCGGTCGTCGAGGGTGACGCCGTCCTCACCGGCCTCGAGCTCGCCGACCCACAGGAAGGTTTCCTGGGCCCGCACGCGCTGGGCGGGCTCGCCACCCGCCTGCGAGGCGCATCGTCCACGGGCGCGTCGTCCACCGGCGGCTGGTTCGAGGCGCTCGGCGAGCTGACGCACGTCGATGGCCTCGTGTTCGTTGCGCGTGTCCGCGCGCGCCGCCCGTGGAGCGCGGTCGACGCGCTCTGGAGCGACCCCCCCGCCTCCACCGAGCAGATCCTGCACCCCGAGAAATACGATGCCTGCGAGGCGCCGACCCCGGTGGACGCCGCGGCGCTGCCCACGCTGAGCCGGTTCGGGCGACCCACCGCCAGCGACGTGCTCGGCGAGTGGGCAATCCAGACCTGGCTCGCCGCGACGCTGCCGGCCGAGATCGCCGCCCGCGCCGCCGCAGGCTGGGGGGGCGACCGCGCCGGGGTCTACGCGCCGCAGACGCCCGCGCCTTTGGCTGCGCCCGCCGACGGGGGCGCTGCCGTGGCGCCCCTGGCACCGCTCGCCTGGCTGACCGTGTGGGACGATCCGGCCGAGGCCGACGACTTCGCGCGCGCGGCCATCCAGCGGCTCTCCCGGCTCGCCGGCGTGGAGACGCCCGACGACGATGACGGTCATACGATCTTCCGGACGCCCGGCGGCGCCTTCGCGCTCGCGCGCCGGGAGGACGCCGTGGCGCTGCTGGTGGCGGCGCCCGATCCGGCGGCCCCCGCGCTCGAGGCCATGCTGGACGCCGTGCGCCCGCGCGCTAGCCGGCGAGCAGCGCCTCGCCCACGACGCGGAGCTCCGCCAGGTTGTCCACGTCGTGATCGAGCAGCGGCACACGGGTGATCGCCGTCCCCGGCGCGCGCGCCGCCAGCCGATCGATCTCCCGGCGCTCCCCCTCGGCCAGCGCCCCGAACGTGCGCCCGAGCGCGGCCAGCCGGGACGCCGCCTCGACGACCGCCGCCTCCGAGAAATCCGCGAAGCTCGGCGACGCGCGCAGCGCGCCCGCCAACCCGTCGGCGTCGGTGAGCCCGGGCGCGGGCTGCACCCGGTTGGCGATGAAGCCGCCCAGCGGCACGCCCGCGTCGCGCAGCCGCCCGTGAAAGTAGAGCGCCTCGTCGACGGCCGCGACCGCCGGCACCAGCACCAGCAGGAACGCCGTCCCCGGCCCGCGCAGAAGCTCGTCGACCGACTTGGCGCGCGTCAGAAAGCCCCCCAAGACCTGTTGAAAGTCGGTGAGAAACGCCGCCACGTCGTCGAGGAACCGGCTGCCGACCAGCTTGCCGAGACGCCGCAGCACGAGCGCGCCCCCCGCCCGCAGCCGCCGGAACGAGAGCCAGCGCCCCCCGCCCTCGCCGCCGCCCCTTTCGGGCGCCCGCGCGAACCAGGAGAACGCCGGGCTGGAGACCGCCGCCGCGATGCGCTTGGGTGCGTCGAGAAAATCGAGCGCGTTGGCCGTCGGCGGCGTGTCGACGACGATCAGGTCGTAGGCCCCCTCGCGCGCCAGCTCATAGAGCGCCAGCGTCGCCGCGTACTCCTGCGAGCCGGTCAGCGTGGTGGTGATCTGCCGGTAGATCGTGTTGTCGAAGATGCGGCGCCGCATCTCCGGATCGGCGACCTGCTCGTCGACCAGCCGCGCGAACGCCCGCGCCGTGTCGAGGCGGACGGCGTGAAGACGCCCCGCCCCCGCCGGGTCGATCCCCAGCGCGCGGCAGGCCTCGGCCGGGACCGGCCGCGGCTCGGGGCCGAGCCCCCCGACGCCCAGCGCGTCGGCCAGCCGTGGGGCCGGATCGATCGTGCAGACCAGCGTCTTGCGCCCGAGCCGCGCCCCCAGCGCCCCCAGCGCGGCGGCCGTCGTCGTCTTGCCGACGCCACCCGGGCCCACGCACACCACGATCCTCTTTCCCTCGACGAGCTCGCGGATCAAAAGGGCCTCGCGCCTCGCCGCTCAGCCGGCACGAACCAGGAGCACGGAGACGTTGTCCGGGCCTCCCGCGTCGTTGGCCGCGTCGACGAGCATCTGGCACGCCGACTCGAGATCGGGCGCCTGGCGCAAGATCGTCGCCATCTTTCCGTCGGAGACCGCCCCCCACAGGCCGTCGCTGCAGAGCAAGAAGATGTCGCCCGGCTGGACCCGGCCGACGTAGACGGCGGGCTCGACCTCCTCCTTGCTGCCGAGGCTGCGCGTGACGACGTTGCGGTGGGCGAACGTCGCCAGCTCCTCGTCGGTCATCTCCGGTCGCGCCGCCCGCATCTCCTCCGCGACCGAGTGATCGCGGGTGAGGCGCGTGACGCTGCCGCCGCGGAATCGGTAGGCGCGGCTGTCGCCCGCGTGCGCGATGGCCAGCTGCTCCTCGCCGATCGCCATCGCCACCGCCGTGGTCCCCATCCGGGCCCGCGCGCGGTCGGCGGCGGCGGCCTCCCGGATCTTGTCGTTGGCCACCTTGATGCCCACGCGCAGCAGGTTGGCCGCCAGCGACAGCGAGCGATCGACCGGATAGGGCCAGATCTGGTGCGGCTCGGCGTGGAACGACCGGAAGAAGCTCTCGATCGCGTCGATGGCCATCGCGCTCGCCACGTCGCCGGCGTTGTGCCCGCCCATTCCGTCGGCGATCACGAACAACCGCCCGTCGACGAAGTTGCCGAAGGCGTCCTCGTTGTCCGGACGCTGGCGCCCAGGGTGCGACAGCGCGAACGCGGCCAGCGGCAGCGCCGATGGATCTCCCGGCAGTGGAGGCGCAGACATCGAAACCAACAGGTTCGCAAATAGCGCGCCCCCCGATCAAGCCCTTTCGGCCAGGCCCTTTCGGCCCCTTTGGGGAGCGGGCGCGGGGTTACGGCCTACGCCCGGCCGACCGCGCTGGCCCAGCGGCCCAAAAGCGCGTCGCGCGCTTCCGGGGCCATGGCGGGCGTGAAGACCCGGATTCGCGCGGTCTCGGCGCCCTTGTCGACGGGCGGCAGCCCCACGCCGAGGGCCGCCAGCTTGGCGGCGCCGAGCGCCGTCGATTCGACCATCTCGGGGCGGAAGATCTGCGACCCCCAGCAGATCGGCCTGGATCTGCATCAGCAGGTCGTTGGCCGCGGCGCCGCCGTCGACGCGCAGGTTGTTGATGGCGCGCCCGCCGTCGGCCTGCATCGCGCGTACCAGATCGACGTTCTGGAGCGCGATCGCCTCCAGCGCAGCGCGCGCGAGGTGAGCGCGGGTCGTGCCGCGCGTGATGCCGGTGATGAGGCCGCGCGCCTCGGCGCGCCAGTGCGGCGCGCCGAGCCCCGTCAGCGCGGGCACGATCGTGACGCCGCCGCGAATCGGGCACCGAGCGCGCGAGCGCCTCGATCTCCGGCGCGGCGGCGATGATGCCGAGACCGTCGCGCAGCCACTGCACCAGCGCGCCCGCGACGAACGCGCTCCCCTCGAGCGCGTAGGCGGTGCGCCGGGCCCGCTCGCCGGGAACCTGCCAGCGTCCACGCGACGGTGGTGAGCAGGCCGCGCTGCGACGCGCGCGGTTCGCGAACCGACGTTCATCAGCAGGAACGCGCCCGTGCCGTACGTGCACTTGGCGTCGCCCGGCTCGATGCAGTCCTGGCCGAAGAGCGCCGCCTGCTGGTCGCCCGCGACGCCCGCGATCGGGATGCCGTCGGGCAGCCCGGGCACGCCGCGCGTCTCGCCGAGCCGCCCCGCCGACGGGCGGACCTCGGGCAGGAGCGCCGCGGGCACGTCGAACAACTCGCAGAGCTCGTCGGAGAACCGCACGCGTCTCGCAGATCGCAGCAGCAGCGTGCGCGAGGCGTTGGTGACGTCGGTGGCGTGCACTTGCCCGCCGGAGAGACGCCAGACGAGGAAGCTGTCGACCGTGCCGAACGCGATCTCGCCCGCCTCGGCGCGCGCGCGCAGCCCGGTCACGTCGTCGAGCAGCCAGCTGATCTTGGTGGCCGAGAAGTAGGGATCGAGCACCAGGCCGGTGCGCTCGCGCACCGCCGGCTCGTGCCCGGCCGCCTTGAGCGCCGCGCAGAAGGGCGCCGTGCGGCGATCCTGCCAGACGATGGCGTTCGCGACCGGCCGCCCGCTCGCGCGCTCCCACAGCAGCGTCGTCTCGCGCTGGTTGGTGATCCCGATGGCGGCGATGCGCTTGCCGTCGACGCCGGCGAGCGCGTCGGCGAGCGCGCCCGGTCACCGAGGCCCAGATCGCCTCGGGATCATGCTCGACCTCGCCGGGGCGCGGGTAGATCTGGGCGAACTCGCGGTAGCCGCGCCCGCGCACGGTGCGGGCCGCATCGACGAGCAGCACGGTCGTCCCCGTCGTCCCCTGGTCGATGGCGATGACGAGATCTCGCTCCACGGCGCCGCTACGCTACCACCGACCAGCCGGCGTACCTGTCGAGAAAGCGGGTCGCCGCCTCGAGCAGCGCTGCCCGCTCCACGTCCTGCGCGACCACGTGAAACGACTTGTCGAGCCACAGCCGCTCGATGACCTCGCTCCCGATGGCTGCCGGTCAGCTCGAGCGAGTCCTCCATCGGCACGATGTGGTCGTGCCGCCCGTGCACGACCAGCGCGGGCGTCGCGGATCGACGGCAGATCGGCGCGCACGACGTCCATCAGATCGAACAGCCCTTCGAGCGCCGCGATCGGGAAGGCGCGCAGCCCCGGGTTCCGTAGCGCATCGCCGGGATCGAGACGTCCGAGCCGTTCAGCTTGGGGACGGCGGCCCGCGGGTGGGCGCGAAAGTCGACCGGGAGCCGCGCCACCGTCCGGATCGCCGAGCACCTCCAGCGGCCGCAGCCGCAGCGGCGTCGACATCACGACCAGCGCCGCGACGCGCTCGGGAAAGAGGCGCGCCAGCCGCAGCGCCAGCAGGCCGCCCATCGAGAAGCCGCAGATGGCCGTCGGCGAGCGGCCCGTGCGCCGCTCCAGCCGCTCGAGCGCCTCGCTCGGCGGAGCGCGAACCAGTCGGGCCAGCGGGTGGCGGCGAGATCGGCCAGCGTGCCGCCGTGCCCCGCGAGCATCGGCGCCTCGACGGAGCAGCCGGCGCGCCCGAAGTGCCTCCGCGAGCGGCCGCACCTCGAACGGCGTGCCCGTGATCCCGTGCAGACAAAGCACGCCGCGCCCGTCGCCAGGAATCGACAGCGGCGACTTGTCCCCGGTCCCGGCCCGGAAACGCTGGAACATCCACCCGACCCTAGCAGGGTCGACGGCGCGCTGTCAGCCCAAGGTCAGAAGCCCTCGGGTGCTCGGCAGCGCGCCGACGTCCAGCCCGGCTCAGCAGCCGGGCTGCGTCGTGCCAGGCAGGCAGATCGAGCAGTTGACCGTGCTGTTCTCGTTCTGCGAGGTGTTCTGTCCGGCGGGATCCATCACCATGAGCGACTTGCCATTGGGGCAGCTCATCGGATCGCCGTTGATGAGATTCCAGCAGGGAGGCGTGTTGTTGTTGGTCGGGCAGTACGGGATCGCGGTCCGCTGGAAGACGTTGTTGTTCTCGACGTTCTCGATGACCGAGCACATCGGGTTGCCGTTCGTGTCGGTCTGGATCTTCTGGTTGATGCAGGGCGGGGTGATGAGCTGGCCCAGCTTGGTGGCGATGGCCGTCATCGACTTCGCATAGCTGGCGTCGCAGATCGACGCGAGCACGCTGTCCTGGAACGAGCCGACGAACTGCGAGATGCGGACGCCCGGGTCGCCGAAGCTGCCGTCCGTCGGGTTCATCGTCGCCTCGGGGTTGACGTCGTCGCCGCCGGCTGCCCCGCAGGAGTGCTCGACCTGCGGCCACAGCTCGCCCGGCTGCGTGTTCTGGCCGTTCATGCTCGGGCACCCAGGCGACCGTGTAGGGGTCCGGGGGCGCCGTGATGGCGGCGACCAGGATCTGGTTGTCCGGGTCGGGCTTGAGGGCCTTGATGTCGTCCACGAACTGCTGGACCGGCGTCAGCAAGCCGCTGCCGGTGTCGTTGGAGATGCAGTTCTTGAGATCGAGCGTCGCCGCGCCGTTCTGCTCGTTGAGCGGCGGCATGATCTGGTTGCCGCCCGGGTCGTTGCAGAGGTGACCGAACTGGTTGCAGCGGTAGTTGGCCACCGGGCCGAGGGCGTTGATGATGTTCTGCTGGTTCGAGCCGCCGGACGCCAGCGAGAAGAGCTGGGTGTTGGTCGGCGCCGAGCAGTCGTCCTCGTTCGTCAGGATGACGATGCCGAGGTAGGCGTCGGTCCGCAGGAAGTCGGCGTTCGTGCTGGGGGCATCCGATCCGTCGGCGCCGAGCGCGCGGTCGATGGACGCCAGCTGGTGCTCGAACCCGCACCCCTTGTCGCCGAGAAGCGCGATGCACTGGAACACGGAGCCGATCGGGTTGGTGCTGGCGACCCCCGTTGCGCTGGTGTAGTCGGTGTTGCCGGCCCCATCGTCGGAGATGAACGCGGCGCCGTTCTGCAACCCCGAGCTGGTGCAGGTGCCGCGCTCCATGCTCTGGAACTTGCCCTGGTCACCGGACGTCGTGCAGCCGATCGAGCCGGTCGCGTCGCCGGGCGCGCCCATGTCCGAGGAGACGACGGCGACGTGAAGGTCGGGCTTCGTCGGCAGCATCTCCAGAACGCTCAGGAAGTTCGGGAGCTGATCGTAGAGCTTGTTCTGCATCTCGGTCATCGACGACGAGTTGTCGACCATGAACAAGATGTCGATCTTGTTGTTGATCTTCTGGGTGAACGTCGTGCTGACGACGGCGGTCGGCGCAAGCGTGGGCGGCTCCAGCGTGCGCGAGGTGCACGCCCAGAGCGCCGGCGCTGCGGCGGCCAACCCGGCCCAGCGGAGGATCCGCCAACACTTCGTTGAGAAACCGGCGCGACCATTCATGAGAATCCTCCTCGAAAACGTGGGCAGAGAACGCCCGGGGGCCAAAACTGGGCGATTATAGGGACGGGCTTTCCTGACTGCAATCGTCACGGTACATGGCCCCGGACACGGGGCGTGGGGACAGCTTACGCAACCTCCGGGCCAGCACGAGGCCCCGAAAACTCGGGCGTTCGCCCGCGGGACCGCCAACGCGGTTGGCGGTCCCGCCAACTGGGACGCGGTTCAAAACGCCCGCGCGATCCCGCACAGCATCTCGCCGGCGAAGTAGCGGGTCTCGGGCGGGTCGTCGATCCGGATGGGGCGCAGGAAGCTGTTGAGGATCTCGCCTCCCGGACCGCGGCGTGCGGTCGGGTGCGCCGGGTCGACGTACCCGCGGTGCACCCGGCCGCCGCGCCCCTCGACGAAGCTGATTCGGCCGTCGGCGGCGACGTTCTCGACGATGCCGGTCCGGTCGGCGCATACCGGCGCCGGACCGCCGCCGCGGGTGTCGAAGAAGACGATGTCGCCGGCGCGGGCGTCGGCGGCGCCGACCAGCCGGTGGGACGTGCGCAGGTAGCCCCAGAGCGCGCGGGGTGTCCCGTCGGTGCCGAAGCGAAACCCGGCGTCGTGGAGCGCGCGTTCGACGAAGGCGGCCCCCTCGTCCCGGCCGTCTTGGTGGGCCTGGGCGGCATTCGCCGCGTGCCGCGCCTCGAAGCGAGCCGCCTCGAACAGGGAAGGGGCGACGCCCCGGGTCTGCGCGCGCGGCGCGGCGCATCCCAGGGCGCAGAGACCCACGACGACGGCGATCGCCACACAGACCTCCATCCAGCGGAAACGACGCTCCCCCGGCAGCAACAACGGCATGATGACGTCGATGGTATGACATGTAGGGTAAGTGTCCACATTTTGACCGGCCGTCCGACCGATTAACGTCGAACGCCATGCCACGGCGGTTCCCCATCGCCATCTTCGTGTTCGCGTTCGCCGGCTGGACGTTCGACTTCTACGACCTCGTCCTGCTCGGCTTTCTCAAGGACTACGTCGGGCGCGACCTCCACCTGTCGCACACCGCCGAGTCGTGGCTGCTGGGCGCCGGGCTCGGCGCTTCGGGGGTCGGCGGCCTGGTCGCCGGGGCGCTCGCCGACCGGTTCGGCAAACGGGCGATTCTTTCGGTCACGGTGCTGGTCTACTCCCTCGGCTCGCTGGTCTGCGGCCTGGCCCCGAGCGGAGCGGTCTTCTTCGCCGGCCGGGTGATCCAGGGGATCGGCGTCGGCGGCGAGTGGGCGATCGGGCACGGCATGCTGGCCGAGGCGGTGGCCCCCGGGATGCGCGGGCGCGCGGCGGCGGCGCTGCAGACCGGCGAGCCGGTCGGTGTCGCGATCGCGGCGCTGGTCGGCTATCTCGTCCTGCCGCGCGTCGGCTGGCGGGCGGTGCTGATCGGCTCCAGCGCCACCGCGCTGCTGGCCGTCGCCGTGCGCGCCTCGGCCCACCTGCCGAATCGACCCGCCGTCACGCGTCCCTATCTCGAGGAGCTGCGCGCTGCCGCCCGTGTCCCCGGTCTCGTGCGGCGCTTCGCCGCCGCCTGGCTGCTGGGCGTCTTCAAGCTCGGCACCTACTGGAGCTGCTACACGTGGCTGCCCACGTTCCTCTCTGGCGGCATGCACCAGAGCGTCGGCCGCTCGCTGACCTGGATGGTGACCGCGCAGGCCGGGCAGCTCGGCGGCATGTTGAGCTTCGGCGCGATCTCCGATCGCCTCGGCCGCCGGCCGGCGTTCGCCCTCTACTCGCTCCTGACCGCCGCGGCCGTGGGCGCGCTCGCGGCCGGCTGGCACGAGCTGCTGCAGCGGCCGGCGCTGTTCTGGGCGGTGATGCTCGCGCTCGGTGTCGGGTCGGGCTGCACGGCGGGGTTCGGGGCCTTGCTGGCCGAGCTCTACCCGGCGGAGGTGCGAGGCGCCGCGATGGGCGCCACCTACAACCTGGCGCGCGCAGCCCAGCTGCTGACGCCGCTGCTGGTGGGGCTGATGGTGGCGCGCCACGGCCTTGGCGGCGGTCTCGCCGTCCCCTGCGCGCTCGCGCTCGCCACCGCCGGCTGGGTGTGGGTTCTCCCTGAAACGCGCGGTATCGCCCTGCCGCGCCTGCCGCCTGAGGCAGTACAATCGGAAACATGAGAGACGTCGTCGTCGTCGCGGGCGCGAGGACGCCCGTCGGGTCGTTTCAGGGATCCTTGGCGTCGCTGTCGGCGCCACGCTTGGGCGCCGTCGCCGTGAAGGCGGCGCTGGAGCGCGGCGGCGTGCCGGCCGACGCCGTCGGGGAGGTTTACCTCGGCTGCGTGCTGCCGGCCGGGATCGGACAGGCGCCGGCCCGGCAGGCGGCGATCGCGGCCGGGATTCCGCCCGCAGCGGGCGCGGTCACCGTCAACAAGGTCTGCGGTTCGGGGCTCAAGGCGGTCGTGTTCGGCGCCAACGCGATCGCCACCGGCGAGCACGACGTGGTCGTCGCGGGCGGGATGGAGTCGATGAGCAACGCGCCCTATCTGCTTCCCAAGGCGCGCGAAGGATATCGCCTGGGGCACGCGCAGGTGATCGACTCGCTGATTCACGACGGCCTGTGGGACGCGTACGGCAATGTCCACATGGGCGACTGCGCGGAGCTGTGCGCGAAGGAAAAGGGGATCACGCGCGCCGACCAGGACGCGTTCGCCGTCGAGTCGTACCGGCGCGCGCTGCGGGCGCAGGCCGCCGGGAAGTTCAAGGGCGAGATCGTCCCGGTCGAGATCGCCCAGAAGAAGGGGCCGCCCAGATCGTCGCCGAAGACGAGGAACCGGGGCGCGGCGACATCGAGAAGCTGCCGGGGTTGCGCCCGGCGTTTCAGAAGGACGGCACGATCACCGCCGGCAACGCCTCGTCGATCAACGACGGCGCGGCGGCGCTGGTGCTGGCGGCGGCCGACGTCGCGGCGGCGCGCGGCTGGAAGCCGCTGGCGCGCATCGTCGGCGCGGCGGGGCACGCGCAGGCGCCCGAGTGGTTCACCACCGCGCCGGCGGGCGCGATCGAGCGTCTGCTCGGCAAGATCGGCTGGAAGAAGGACGACGTCGACCTGTGGGAGATCAATGAAGCGTTCGCGGTCGTCTCGATCGCGAACAACCGGATGCTCGGGCTCGACCCGGCGCGCGTCAACGTCTGGGGCGGCGCGGTCGCGCTCGGCCACCCCATCGGCGCCTCGGGGCGCGCGGGTGCTGGTGACGCTGCTCGCGGCGCTGCGCGACGCGGGCAAGCGGCGCGGGGTCGCCTCGCTGTGCATCGGCGGCGGCGAGGGGATCGCGCTCGCGGTCGAGCTGGATCTGACGCGACGCTTCACCGCCAATATGTCGGCCCCTCTCGAGAGCATCCACCGCGTCGGCGTCATCGGCGCGGGGCAGATGGGCCGCGGCATCGCGCAGCTGGCGGCCGGGCAGGGGTTCGCCGTCACGCTGGTCGACATGGGGCGCGACATCGCCGAGCGCGGGCGCTCGACGATCGGCAGCAGCTCGACGAGCTGGTCGAGAAAGAAGAAGCTGCACCGCGGCCGAGCGCGACGCAGACGCTCGGCGCGCATCGAGCCGTGCCGACCTCTACGGCGGGGATCTCGAGGCGGTCGACTTCGTCGTCGAGGCCGCGACCGAGAGACGTGGCGGTCAAGCGCGAGATCTTCGAGACGCTCGACCGCGCCTGCCGCGGCGGCGTCGATCCTGGCGACCAACACGTCGTCGATCAGCATCACCGCCATCGGCGCGGCGGTGAAGCGCCCCGATCGCGTGATCGGCATGCACTTCATGAACCCGCCGCCGCTCATGAAGCTGGTCGAGATCATCCGCGGCCTGCCACCGTCGGACGCGACCTACGAGACGACGCGCGCGCTCGCCGAGCGGCTGGGCAAGACCACCGTCGTCTCGCGCGACATCCCCGGCTTCATCGTCAACCGCATCCTGATGCCGATGCTCAACGAGGCCTGCTTCGCGCTGTACGAGGGGATCGCGCTCCGTCGAGGACATCGACGTCGCCATCAACCTGGGGCTCAACCACCCGATGGGGCCGTTCGCGCTCATGGACCTCATCGGCCTCGACACCACGCTGGCGATCCTCGAGGTCCTGCACCGCGAGCTCGGCGATCCCAAGTACCGTCCCTGTCCGCTCCTGCGCCAGTACGTCGCCGCCGGCTGGCTCGGGCGCAAGACCGGGCCGCGGCTTTTACCACTACCCGCCGGCGGCGCCGGCGAGCGCCGGACGGCCGATGCGCACGGAGCCGGCGCGATTGGAGCGGCGAGGGGACTTGGCGTCGCAGAGCGGCGGCTCGTCGACGCGGACGGGCCATCGCCGACGGTCACGCGTGAACCGGCCCGAGGTGCTGCAACGCGCTCGACGAGGTGACGCTGCGACGCGCTCCACGACGGCGTTCGCCGGGCTCGAGCCCGACGCCAGCCGTGCGCTGCGTGATCCTGACCGGCGCGGGCGACAAGGCGTTCGTCGCGGGCGCCGACATCAAGGCCATGGCGGACGCCGTCCGGCCGCGCGGCGCGCGCGCTCGCCGACCATCGCGCACGAGCTGGGCGATCTGCATCGAGGCGCTCCCGGTGCCGGTGATCGCGGCGGTCGACGGCTTCGCGCTGGGCGGCGGCTGCGAGCTGGCGCTGGTCTGCGACTTCATCTACGCGTCGCGCGGCGGCGATGTTCGGGCTGCCCGAGGTGGGCCTGGGCGTCATCCCCGGCATCGGGCGGCACGCAGCGGCTGCGCGCAGCGGGTCGGCCTGGCGCGGCGCGCGCGAGCTGCATCTACACCGGCGCGGCTCATCGACGCCGACGAGGCGCTGCGCATCGGACTCGTCAACGCCGTCGTCGAGCCGGCCGAGCTCCTGCCGCGCGTGCGCGCCGTCGCCGCCGACGATCGCGGCGCGCGCGCCGCTGGCCGTCGCCGACGCCAAGCGCGCCATGCGCCGCGGCGCCGACCGGCCGCTCGACGAGGGGATCGAGCTCGAGCGCCAGCTGTTCGCCTCGCTGTTCGCCTCTCGCGATCAGAAAGAAGGCATGCACGCCTTTCTCGAGAAGCGCCCCCCAAACTGGACCGGACAATGGACCTCGAGCTCTCCCCGGAGCAGAAGCTGATCCGCGACACCGCCCGCGACCTGGCGACGAGCGAGATCGCGCCCGCCGCCGCCGAGATCGATCGCAGCACCATCCTTCCCGCGCAAGCTCGTCGCGCGGCTCGGCGAGCTCGGCCTGCTCGGCATCATGCTGCCCGAGAAGTTGGGGCGGCGCCGGCATGGACGCGCGTCAGCTACGCGCTGGCGCTCGAGGAGATCTCGCGCGCCTGCGCCTCGACGGCGTCGATCATGTCGGTGCAGAACTCGCTGGTGTGCGCCCCCATCCTGAACGACGGGACCGACGAGCAGCGCGCGCGCTGGCTGCCGGATCTCGCCGTCGGGCAAGAAGATCGGCTGCTTCGCGCTGTCCGAGCCCGAGGCCGGCTCGGACGCGGCGGCGCAGCGCACGCGCGCCGTGAAGGACGGCGACGGCTGGGTCCTGAACGGCACCAAGAACTTCATCACCAACGCCCCGGTCGCCGACCTGGCGATCGTCCTCGCCAACACCGACCCCGCCAAGGGCTCGCGCGGGATCACCGCCTTCGTCGTCCCGACGGAGACGCCCGGGGTGACCGTCGGCCCGCCCGACGACAAGCTGGGAATCCGCGGCGCTCCGAGCGCGCAGCTTTTTCTCCGACTGCGCCGTGGGTGACGACGCGCGGCTCGGTCCCGAGGGGGACGGCTTCAAGATCGCCATGCGCGCCCTCGACGGCGGGCGCATCGGCATCGCCGCGCAGGCGCTCGGCATCGCGCGGGCCGCGCTCGAGGACGCCGTCCACTACGCGCGCGAGCGCAAGACCTTCGGCCAGCCGATCGCCGAGCACCAGGCGATCCAGTTCAAGCTGGCCGACATGCGCACGGAGATCGAGGCGGCGCGCATGCTGCTCTGGCGCGCGGCGGTCAAGAAGGACGCGGGCGGCGCCTACTCGACCGACGCCGCGATGGCCAAGCTGTTCGCGTCCGAGGTGGCCAACCGCGCGGCCAAGGAGGCGGTGCAGATCTTCGGCGGCTACGGCTACCTGCGCGATTTCCCGGCCGAGCGGCACTTCCGCGACGCGAAGATCACCGAGATTTACGAGGGGACCAGCGAGATCCAGCGGCTGGTGATCGCTTCGGCCTTGCTCAAGGAGTGAACCTGGGGATAAGGTCGGCCCCGTCGAGGAGGGTCGCCCATGGGTTCGATCGCCGCACTGACACGCAAGTCGTTTGGCTCGCCGCTCGCCGCCTTGGCGTTGATGTCGACGCTGGCCTTCGCCGCCTGCGCCGAGACGGACGCCAGCGGCCAGAACGTCCGCGTCGTGAAGAACAGCCCCGAAGTCTCCGCCCCGACCAGCGGCATCTCGCCGGACAAGGAGGCGGAGATGCAGCTGCTCCTGCAGCAGCGCGATCCGTCGACCCTGCGCTGCTACCAGGACGTGCTCGACGAGAAGCATGACCGCGCCTTCAAGGGGACGGTCATCGTGCTCCTGTCGCTGAGCCCGTCGGGCGGCGCGTCGAAGGCCAGCGCCAAGGTCATCGGCGGGACGCTCGACAACAACGAAGTGAACGACTGCCTGGTCGAGAAGCTGCAGGACTTCGAGTACCCGCAGATCGCCCAGGCCGGAACGATGCAATACGTCTACCGCTTCGAACCGGCGTATTGATCTAGAGCAACCGGCGCGCCGAAGCGCGCGCGAATGTACTCGGCATTGCTTTTGGCGCCGCCCGTGAGCCGATCGCGGGGCGGGGCGTCACTGTTACGGCGACCCCATCCGCTCTTTCCGTAGGCGCCCTGGTTGCGCAACCGTTGTGACGCAACATCGTGACCTCAAAGAGCTGGCGGCGTTTCGGGGTGAACGAAAATTCTCTCCGGTATCTGGAACTTTGGCCGATGGAACTTGTCTGAAGGACGCTCGCGAAGTCAGCTCGACAACCGATCCAAGGTGTTCATGAAGTCAGTGAAGTCAGCAACTCTGTTCGTTTCGGCTTTCGCTGTTCTGGGGATCGGTTGTGGCGGTGACAAGGCGGCCCGCAAGGACGACGGCAGTCCCGAGTTCGCGATGGCGCGGCGTAAGGCGCCGCCCAAGCCGGTCGATCCCGGGGCGTCGATGACGCTCGACAACGAGATCGGCGTCATGGACACCGACGACGTCGAGGCGACGCTGCAGGAGCACTTCGAGGACGTTCGCAACTGCTACGAGCGGGCCGGCAAGGCGCAGCGCTACGCGGGCGGCAAGGTCCTGCTCCGCTTCATGGTCGCCGGCGACGGGACGGCTCAGGATGTGTGGGTGCTCGAGTCGTCGCTCGGCAACTACGAGGTCGAGCGCTGCGTGGTCGAGGTGGGGCGCAAGATCCGCTTCCATGCGCCGAACGGCAACAAGGCGACGACCTTCGAGTACCCGGTCGAGTTCCGCTCGCAGAGCGGCATGGAGATCCTCGACGTCGACGGACCCAAGATCGAGCACGACGTCGCCGTGCTGCTGCCGCAGCTCGCCTCCTGCGGCCAGCTCGCCGCCGAGCGCGTCAGCGTCAGCCTCTACATCGAATCGAACGGCGTCCCCGGCTCGGTGGGCCTGGCGACCGCCGCGGCGATCGACGAGGACGCCGGCGATTGCGTCGTGCAGACGATCCGCACCTGGCGGATGTCGGCCAGCCTTCCCGGCCACGTCGTGCGCGCCAGCTTCACGATCCCCGCCAACATGACGACCGCCGACGCCTCGCCCCGCCGCACGCTGGCGCACCGCCACCGCCGCTGACGCGACCGCCGCGTCAGCGCGCGGCGGTGAGTTTCGAGTGCTTTCGGCCGTAGAGCGCGTAGATGACGAGGCCGATCGCCATCCAGCCGAACAGGCGGACCAGCGTTCCCGTCGACTCCTGCAGCATGAGGTAGAGAGAGGTGAGGGCGCCGCAGATCGGAACCAGGTAGGTGCCGCCGGGCACGCGGAAGCCGCGCGGGATGTCGGGACGCTTCTTGCGCAGGATCCCCACGCCGATGCTCACCAGCACGAAGGCGAACAGCGTCCCCACGGAGGTCAGCTGGGCGAGGACACCCACCGGCAGGAGGCCGCCCGCAACGGCCACCAGGACGCCGGTGATGATCGTGGTGACCCACGGCGTCCCGAAGCGCGGGTGGACGCGCGCGGCGCCCGGCGGCAAGAGGCCGTCCGTCGCCATCGAGAAGAAGATGCGCGGCTGCCCCATCATCATCACCAGCATCACCGACGAGAGGCCGGCGATGGCGCCGATCTCGACCAGCGTCTCCAGCCAGCGCTGCCCGGTCGCCTCGACGCCGACCGCGATCGGGTGCGGGACGCCGAGCTGGGTGTAGGGGACGATGCCGGTCAGCACCGCCGACACCGCCACGTAGAGGACGGTGCAGACCGCCAGCGACCCCAGGATCCCGATCGGCAGATCTTTTTGCGGGTTGCGTGTCTCCTGCGCCGCCGTCGAGACGGCGTCGAAGCCGATGTAGGCGAAGAAGACGCGGGCCGCGCCGCGCATGACGCCCGAGAAACCGAAGTGGCCGTGCCCTTGCTCGGGCGGGATGAACGGGTGCCAGTTGGCGGTCTTCACGAACCGCGCGCCGAAGGCGATGAACAACAGCACCACGACGACCTTCACCATGACGATGACGGCGTTGAAGCGCGCCGACTCCTTGATGCCGATGACCAGGATGATCGTCACCGCCGCGGTCACCAGCATCGCCGGCACGTTCAGCACCGCGCCCGTGGCGTGGAACTGCGACGTGACCTCATCGTAGACGAACGGCGCGCGCGTCCAGGTGGCGGGGAGCGTGACGCCGAGGACGTCGTGCATGAACGCCACCGCGTAGCCCGACCAGCCGACGCTGACCGTCGCCGACGCCACCACGTACTCGAGGATCAGATCCCAGCCGATGATCCAGGCGACGAGCTCGCCCATCGTCGCGTACGAGTAGGTGTAGGCGCTGCCGGCGACCGGGATCATCGAGGCCATCTCGGCGTAGCAGAGCCCGGCGAAGCCCGAGGCGATCCCGGCGACGACGAACGACAGCACCACCGCCGGCCCCGCGTTGTCGGCCGCGGCGTGCCCCGTCAGCACGAAGATGCCGGTGCCGATGATGGCGCCGATCCCGAGCAGCATCAGATCCATGCGCGCCCAGCGTCCGCTTGAGCCCGCTCTCCCCTGCGGCGTCCGCGCGCAGGGCGTCGATCGACTTGGTGGCGAACAGCGGACTAGCCATCCGGAACCCGCTTCGTCGCGGAGCGCAGCATCGCCAGCGCAGTGTAGACCACCACGACGACCACCAGCCACTTCACCGCGCCGAGGGGGAGCGATTTGACGACGAAGGCGGCCAGCAAGACGGCGGGCGTCCCGGCGAGCGTCAGGCCCAGCGCGGCCCGCAGGTCGTAGCGTCCCGACCGCACGAAGCGAACCGACGCCGCCGGCATCAGGAAGGCGCACGAGCCCATCATGATCGGAAAGGCCGCCGTCTCCTGCATCCCGAGCAGCGCCACCATGATCATGCAGGGGGCGAAGAGGCCGACCCCCAGGGTCATGAAGGCGCCGAGGACGAAGTTGCAGGCGATCCCGATCGCGAGGCGCGCGCCCGTGAGGCCGAGCGCCTCGCCGCCGGGCGGCACGAGATCGGTCTGGCGCGCGATCATCACCGCCACCGCGCCCAGCAGCAGCAGGCCCATTCCGAGCTGAATGCGGCGACGCGACCAGCTGGCGACGACGCCCGCGCCCAGCCAGGCCCCGGCCACCGAGGAGGCGATCAGCAGGATGAGCGTGGTCGGCTCGACGTCGACTGCGATCACCAGGATGGAGATGACGGCCTCCACGAACGTCGGGATCATGTGGCCCACGTTGAGAGTGCCGGGGATGTTCTCGTCGGCGACCACGCGACCCAGCTTGTAGAGGGCGGTCGTCGGCGCGAACGAGCCGATCCCCAGCATGTCGAAGAAGTCGGTGACGAAACCGATCGCCAGCTGGCGCACCGTCGGCCAGCGCCAGCGGGACGCGCCGCGCGCCTGCCGGATCCAGAACACCACGAAGGCGATCCCGGCCGCGCCGAGGAGCGCTATCAGGATCGGCTTCGGGGAGAGCAACGGGCGCGGCTGCTACGGACAGATCGGAGGCGCGGCCGAGGTCCCGGCGACCAGGCCCGTCCCCGTGGCGACGATGCTGCCACCGCAGCCACTTGCCGTGAGCGGCTGGCAGAGGTTGCCCACGCAGGAGTAGCCGATGGGGCAGGTGTTGGGGCAGCTCACGCTCTGCTGACAGAGGTTGATGGTCGTGCCACAGGCGACGTTCGCGCAGGCCTGGGCGTCCGTCTGCGAGCAGACGCAGGTCCCGGTCGCCGGCAGGCAGACGAAGTTCGGGGGGCAGGCGCAGCCGCTGACGCCGCCGCCCCCGATGATGCCGCCAGCGCCCGTCACGCCGCCCGCTCCGGCCATGCCGCCGCCCCCCTTTCCACCCCCGCCGCCGTTCCCGGTCACGCCGCCAGCGCCCGTCGTCGGCGAGCCGCCAACGCCGTTCACGCCGCCAGCGCCCGTCACGCCGCCGGCGCCCGTCACGCCGCCAGCGCCGCCGTGACCGGTGGAGCTCGTGCCACCAGCGCCCGTCACGCCGCCCTTTCCACCCATACCAGGCGCGCCGGCGTTGCCGGTCACGCCGCCAGCGCCGACGCCGCCGGTCCCGATGGAACCGCCGCTGCCGGCCGTGCCCGTCAATCCGCCGCTGCCGCCGCCAACCGAGCCACCGCTGCCAACCGAGCCGCCACTGCCGACCAGGCCGCCCGCACCACCCGCGCCGCCCGTTGCGCTCGCGCCCGCGCTGCCGCCCGTTCCGGCGGTGCAGGGCGTAGAGGAGGCCACGATCGGCAGAGGGACGGTCATGGTCGTTTCGCCCTGCGACGCGACCGTGGTCGAGGCATCGCCCGACCCGACTATGCAATTGCTCGCGTCGTCCACATCGCCGTGCAGCGTGACCGTACCGGTCATGTCCGAGGGAAGATAGACGCCCGCCTTGAACACGCCCGCGGCGTCGAAGGTGACCTTGTCGAAGGTCGTCGGCGACTCCTTGTCGGGCGTGATGATCACCGTGACGTTGGTGTACGCCACGCCTTGCGGCGCGTGGACGTCGATCAGCACCAGCGACCGCTGGCTGCACGAGAGCATCGGAACGATCAGGCCCGCGCCCGCCAGTAAGATCTCTTGCCAACTCGTCAGTTTCCGCATGTGACGCCTCCCGGACACGACGGGTCGTGCTTCGCCGTGGCCGCGATCAAGATTATTCCGCCCACCACCAACGCCCCCACGCCGGTCCAGAACCACCACTTATGATAAATCGGCTGAGCCTCGGTTTGGCTGGAGGGGGCGCCGTTTTCGACGGTTGGCGTCGTCGACACCGGCGTTGAAGTGGGTGCAGGTGCGTTCAGCGCGGAGGGCGGACTGGTCGGCGCTGATGGCAGCGGGGCGAGCGGCGGCTCCGTCGGTGGCGGCGACGAAGCGGGCGCCGGCGCGACGGGGACTGGCGGCGGCGGGGACGACGGCAACGTCCCGTGCGAAGCGATGTCCTCGAGATCCCGAATGTGCTTCTCGGCGACCGCCCGGTTCGGCGCGTTCGGCGCGTCCTTCAGAAAGCGCCGGTAGAAGTGAATCGCCTCCGCGCCGTTGCCCATGAGGCGGTGGCACTGAGCGATGTTGTAGAGAAAGCTCGGGTCGGGCTTGGCCAGATACGCCTGCTCGTACTCGGTGATCGCGTTCGCGTACTTCTCGAGCTTGTAGTAGGCGTCGCCTTCCTGCGAGTGGGCGCGCGCCGCATCGAGCCTCGGATCGGCTGCCCGGGCCGGCTCGGCGCCCGCGAGAAGGAGCCCGACGAGGAGGACACCTGCCGCGAATGGTGTTCGCACCACTACGAATCCTAGGGACCCGAGGCCTCGGAAGTCAACGCCCTCCGAACGCCTGCCGCGCGTTCGCGCGTTAGAATGCCCGCCATGGGCGAGGGGGACCGCAGGTCTACGGACGGTACACGCGAGCGGCAGCGGGTCCTCCTGGTCTGCGCGGCGATCATCGTGGCGCTGGCGTTGGCCGATCGGCTGACGCTGGGCGAGTTCGCCTGGCGGCCGATGGTGGTGCGGCTTCTGTGGGCGACTTTTGTCACCGCGACCGCCCTCAATTTGCGGGGCGCCGGACGCGCGCGCATGCGCGAGCTGATGCTGGCGCTGGCCGTCTTCTCCGCCGCCTTCTACGCGGCGCTGGCGGCGCTCACCGGGGGCGTGCAGAGCCCCCTCTTTCACTGGATGCTCGCGCTGCCGGTGGCGATCGCGGTCGTGATTCAGGATCACCCGGCGGCGATCGTCGGCTCGGGCCTGACGATGCTGGCCGGGGGCCTCGGGATCCTGGCCGCCGCCGGCGCCAGCCCCGCGCTGTGCGGGCA
This sequence comes from uncultured Pseudomonadota bacterium, assembly GCA_963831685.1. GTDB lineage: Bacteria > Myxococcota_A > Polyangia > Fen-1088 > Fen-1088 > JADGRB01. The sequence continues at coordinate 43,279 of CAWHRJ010000016.1, read as the reverse complement.
GTGGGCGGGACAGGCGACGATCATGGTGCTGCTGGCGGCTTACGTGTCAGAGAGCTACGGGCGCCTGCACGCGCGCGAGGCCGCCGCCCGCCGCGCCGGCGCCGACGCCGACACCCGCGCGCGCGCCTCCGAGGCGGCCATCGCCGCGCGCGACGAGTTCCTGGCCATCGCCGCGCACGAGCTGCGCACGCCGCTCACCTCGCTGCTGCTGCAGATCGAGGCGGTCGAGCGCAGCCTCTCGAGCTCGCCGGCGGGCACGCTCACCGACGTGGACCGCCAGCGCATCGGCTCCAGCGCCCGCCAGGCCAGCCGGCTGTCGGGCCTCATCGACGGCATGCTCGACATGTCGCGCCTCACCGCCGGGCGACTGGTGCTGAACTTCGACCAGGTCGATCTGGCGGCGCTGGCACGCGAGGTGGCACAGCGGTTCACGCCCGACGCCACGGCCGCCTCCTGCGTGATGCGGATCGATCTGCCCGAGTCCCTGGTCGGGTTGTGGGACGAGGCGCGTCTCGATCAGATCGTCACCAACATGGTCGGCAACGCCATCAAGTACGGCGCCGGCGGGCTCATCGAGATCCAGGGGCGCGGCATCGGCGAGTCGGTGCAATTCGTGGTGCGCGACCACGGCATCGGGATCTCGGCCGAGGACCAGGAGCGGATCTTCCGCCGGTTCGAGCGGGCCAGCGGCCAGCGCCAGCACCCGGGGTTGGGGCTTGGACTCTGGATCACCAGCGAGCTCTGCAAGGCGCTGGGGGGGAAGATCGTCGTCTCCAGCGCTCTCGGCGCGGGGGCGGCCTTCACCGTCTCGCTGCCGCGCCGATCGCCGGCCGCTCTCGACTCGCTGAAGCTGAAAATGCCCGAGGCCGAACCCCCGCGGGCGTGACGGCGCATTGACCGGGGAGCCGCATCTGGGATAGTTCGCGGCGATGCCGTCGCTCGATCTTGACGCCTACCCGCTCGCACACCTCGCCGATCAGGTCGGAACGCCGTTCTATCTTTACGACGGGGCCGAGCTCCGCCGCCGACTGGAGGCGCTCGGCGCACTGACCGCGGGCGGCGCCCTGCAGGCCCGCTACGCGATGAAGGCCAACTCCTGCTGGAAGGTGCTGGAGGCGGTGCGCGCGGCCGGCCTCTGGATCGACGCCGTGAGCGGCAACGAGGTGCTGCGCGCGCGCCGCGCTGGCTTCCCGATGGGCGCGGCGCCGCCGGTGGTGATGCTGACCGCCGACGTCCTGCGCGACAACGCCCTCACCGTCGTGCTCGAGCACGCCGTGCTGCCGAACGTCGGCTCGCCCGGCATGATCGACGAGCTCTACGGCGCGGGCTACGCCGGCCCCATCGCCGTGCGCGTGAACCCGGGCTTCGGCCACGGCCACGTGCAGTCCTGCGACACCGGCGGCCCGTCGTCGAAGCACGGCGTCTGGCACGAGGCGCTGGGGGCGCTGCGCGCGCGCGCCGCCGCGGCGAAGCTGCCGATCGTCTCGATTCACACCCACCTCGGGACCGGCCCGCGCATCGCCGAGTTCGACGAGAACGTCCGGCGCTTCGTGGGAATGATCGCGCCGCGCCTCGCCGAGTTCCCCGATGTCGAGGCGGTCAACCTGGGCGGCGGTCTCCCCCACCCCTACCGACCGGGGGCACCGAGCTACGACCTGGTCGCGTTCCGCAAGACGCTTTTGGAGCTGGCGGCGGAGCTGGCCAGGGCATCCGGCCGCCCGATCCGCGTCGAGATCGAACCCGGGCGCTATTCGGTCGCCGCGGCCGGGCTGCTCGTCTGCCGCGTGAAGGATCTCAAGCGCACCGAGACCAACCCCAAGGGCCCGGGCCATCGCTTCATCATGGTGGACGCCGGCTTCAACGACCTGGTGCGCCCCGCGATGTACGGCTCGTACCACCACATCTCGATCGTCGGCAAAGGCGCCGACCGCGCCCCCGAGCCCTTCGTCGTCGCCGGCCCCCTGTGCGAGAGCGGCGACGTCTTCACCCGCGACGACAAGGAGCTCCTCGACCCGCGCCCGCTGCCGCCCCCCGAGATCGGCGATCTGCTGGTGCTGCACGACGCCGGCGCCTACGGCGCCGCGATGAGCTCCAACTACGTCTCGATCGGCCGCGCGCCGCAGGTGTTCTGGGACAACGGCCGCGCCACCCTCGTCGCCCGGCGCGAGACGATCGACGACGTCATGCGCGCGGAGTGCGACGAGGGGCTCTGATCCGCGCGCCGAAGGCCCCCTGGAGCAGGCAACCTTCGACGCCGAACGCAGCTTGACGGGTGCCATGCGCATCAATAGCATGTACAGATGCATACGATTCGTATGACCTTGAACGTGAACGAGGAGCTCCTGGCCGAGGTCGTCGAGGCCCACCCCGGCGTGACCAAGACGGCGCTGATCGAGCAGGGGCTGCGGGCGCTCCTGGCACGCGAAGCGGCCGGACGGCTCGCTGCCGCCGGAGGGACGGCCAAGCGTGCCCGCCGCGCCAAGCGCTCGGCCTGGGCCTCGCGTTGATCCTGGTCGACACGAACGCCTGGATTCGCCACCTGCGCGAGAGGGATCCTCGCCTGGTGGCGCTCCTGCTCAAGCAGCGCATCTACACCTGCGACGTCGTAATCGGAGAGCTGCTCCTGGGATCGGGGCTGCCGGGAACCTTCGCCCGGGACATGCTGGCCCTCCCGCGCCTGCCGAGTCCCAGCGCGGCCGAGACACGCGCCTTCATCGAGCGCCACCGAGCGGCGTTCGCGGGCTCCGGCCTCGGGTGGGCGGACGCGCAAATCCTGGTCACGGCAGCCAAATCCGGCGCGCGCGTCCATACCTCCGATCGCGCCGTCCGCGCCGCTTGCCGGGCACTGGGGATCCCGCCGTCTTGAGGTCCGATCGAGCCGAGTTCCTTGTCCAGCGCCCGTGTGTTGGTGACAGTCGCCCGCATCAGGGCCCAGGAGCGGCGCCTCGACCTGCTCGAGGCGCCGATGTCGAGGGCTATCATCGCCTCATGCGTCGGCTGCTGGTCGGAACGCTCGTACTCGTCGCTTGCGGGGGTGGTGGTTCGAGTGGAGGTGGCGGATTCGAGCGGTGGCGCTGCGGGCGGTGCGGGGACCGGCGGACGCGGCGGCGGCCCGAGCGGCGCTCCTGGCGGCGAGGGCGGCGCCAGCCCGAACGACGGCGCCACCGACGCCCCCGCGGGTCGCATGCAGTCCGTCTACATGACATTCTACGGCTGGCCGGACAACAGCCCGCCGGGCGGCGCGATCGCCTATCCGAAGAACGGCGGCTTCCCGACGGTCCACAACACCGCGGGCGGAACCGGGACCTACGACGATCCGATCACCTACGCCACCGACCAGGCGGAGCTTCCGGTGGGGACGCTGCTGTTCGCGCCGGTGATCGAGAAGTATCTGATCATGGAGGACGACTGCGCGGAGTGCGACACCGACTGGTCGTCGTCGGGCAAGTGGCACATCGACGTCTGGATGAACAGCAACGGGACCGACGATTCGAACGCCGTGCTCAACTGCGAGGACCAGTGGACCCAATCGACGACGGTCGTCGAGGTGAACCCGCCGCCCGGCCGCCCCGCGACGGCGCCCCCGCTGTTCGACACGACGACCAACGTCTGTCGAACGTCTCCCTGAGTGCCTACGCGCCGCAATGGACGGCCGCGCGCGAAGATGATCTAATCGTGGGGGTGAAACTGCGGCTCCGGAGGAGGTTACGATGCGCGGACCTATCTTGTTTAGTTGGTGTCGGCGGCTCGGCGTGACGGCGGTCGTTCTCGCGGCGCTCGGGTGCGGCGGGGGGACCTCGCAGACGGGGAGCGGCGGGTCGGGCGGCCAGGCCGGCGGCACCGGCGGCACCGGCGGCTCGGGCGGGAGCGGAGCGAACACGTTCACCGCCACGTTCAGCGGCAACGCCCCCAACGTGGACGTCCTGTTCATGATCGATGACTCGTCGTCGATGAGGAACATGCAGCAAAAGCTCTACGCCCAGATCCCGACGTTCGTGCAGACGCTGCAGGCCCTGCCGGCACCGCCCGGCTTGCACGTGGGCGTGGTGTCGTCGGACATGGGAGCTCCCGGCGATCTGACCACCTCGATCGGCTGCACGGCGACGGGAGACCAGGGGCAGCTCCAGTATTCTTCGAAAGGGACCTGCACGAGCACGTCGCTGTACACCACCGCCACCTTCATCTCCGACGCGGACATGATGCCGAACTACAGCGACGCCAACCTCGCCGACGTGCTCCAGTGCATCGTGCCGCTCGGCGACACGGGGTGCGGGTTCGAGCAACAGCTCGGCTCGATCGACCGCGCGCTCGGCGCCGACGGCAGCCCGGTGCCCTTCACCAACGCCAACTTTCTCCGACCTGACGCCTCCCTCGCCATCGTGATGCTGACCAACGAAGACGACTGCTCCGCCCCGACGGACACCACGGTCTATTCGGCTTCCGCCGGTCCGGTCAGCAGCTACCGCTGCAACGCCTACGGCCACCTCTGCACCGATCCCGCCACCGGCAGCCGGATCGAGCCGCCGTTCGATCCGCCGGCCGACGCGCAGGGGACGACGGCGGCGCCGACGCTCGACCTCACCAACTGCGTTTCGAACGATGCCTACGGCCTGCTCACCCCCGTCTCGAAGTTCGTGAGCGACATCCGGGCGCTCAAGCCCGATCCGGACAACCAGATCCTCGTCGCTGCCATCGCGGCGCCGCCGACGCCTTATGGCGTGGCCTGGTTGGATCCGGGCACCGGCAGCGTCGAGGCCGAGGTCATGCACTCCTGCGGCATGGCCGGCAGTAACGACGTCAATCCCCAGGCGACGCAGCTCCCGACCGACGGCAGCTTCGGCGATCCGGCCGTCCGCATCAGCCAATTCGTCAACGCGTTCCCGCAGAGCTACCTGGGATCGATCTGCGACGCCAGCTTCGCCCAATCGATGCAGGCGATCGCCACGAAGATCGGACAGCTCGTCACGCCCTGCATCCCGACGAACACTCAGAACGACCCGCAGGGGAATCCCAAGTGCACGGTCACGCAGGCGGGCGCGACGATCCAGAGCTGCAACAAGAGCGGCGACCAGCCTCCCTGCTGGGCGCTGACGCCGAGCAGGACCTGCTCCGGTCAGAATCTGCAGATCAACGGCACCGGGACGAGCACCGGCAGCACCAGCATCACCTGCACGCTGTGCCCTGCTGGCGCGAGCGGAAACGGGTGCTGACCGTCACACCTGCTGCTGCCCGCAGTGGACGTGCACCCGCGCCCATGATCTAATTGAGCGGCTCGAAACAATCGTTGGGGAGGTCGTGATGTCACTTAGATTGGGTTTGAGGATCTGGATCGTTGCAGTCGTTTCGATCGTTGCGATGGTCGGCTGCGGGGGCGGCGACATGCTCACCGGCGCTGGCGGATCGAGCGGCCAAGGGGGCGGCGGCGGCGACGCGGGCGGGCCTCCGAGCACGGGCGGGAGCGGCGCAACGGGCGGAATGGGTGTCGCGGGTATGCGGGGGGTCGGCGGCGCCGCCGGATCGGGCGGTCAGATCGGCGGAAGCACGGGAATGGGAGGCAGTGGCGGAACGGCGGTCGGCCCGTTCGGCAACAACGTCGACATCCTGATGATGATCGATGACTCGTCGTCGATGACCGAGATGCAACAGAAGCTCTACGCGCAGCTCCCCACGTTCGTGCTGGCGTTGCAGAGCCTCCCCACGCCACCCAGCCTGCACCTGGCCGTCGTATCTTCGGACCTGGGGGCCCCCGGCGACGTGACCTCCTCGATCGGCTGCACCGCGCAGGGCGACCAGGGCGATTTTCAGAGCACGGCGCGCGGCACCTGCACGAGCACGACACTGGCGGCGGGCGCGACGTTCATCTCCGACGTCAACATGGTGCCGAACTACACGGATCCGAGCCTCGGCGACGTGGTCCAGTGCATCGCCCTGCTGGGCGACAAGGGGTGCGGGTTCGAGCACCAGCTCGCCTCGATCGATCGCGCGCTGGGCGCCGACGGCCTTGGACCTGTCCCCAGCCCGAACATCGGCTTCCTGCGCCCGAACGCCTATCTGGTCATCCTCATCTTGACCAACGAGGACGATTGTTCCGCGCCGCCAGACACGACGATCTACTCGCTCAACGGGTCCCAGCAGAACATCAGCAACCCCGACGGTCCGATCGGGAACTACCGCTGCAACGGCGGCCCGCGCGGCGGGCACCTCTGTCAGGATCCGACCGCTGCGAACAACACCGCGTACCTGACGCCCCCGCTCGCGCCCCCCGGCGACGCGCAGGGGGCCTCGACGGCTCGCACCCTCCAGTTCGCCAACTGCGAGGACAACGAGTCTGGCACCAGCGCGCTCACCCCGGTGTCGAGGTTCGTGGCTGACATCAAGGCGCTCAAGCCCGATCCGAACAACCAGATCGTGGTCGCGTCGATCGCCGCGCCCCCCAGGCCTTACGGGGTCGTCTGGGTGTCCGCGCAGGGCGGCCAGAACACGCAGCCGGGCGAGCTTTGGCCGCAAGTCATGCACTCTTGCGGCCCCGTGGCCGGCGACGACGTCAACCCCGCGATCCTCCAGTCCACGACCGACGGGAGCTTTGGCGACCCCGCCGTCCGCATCACCCAGTTCGCCGGCGCCTTCCCCAACAGCGTGCTCGGCTCGATCTGCGACACCAGCTTCGCCTCGACGATGAACGCGATCGCCACCAAGATCGGTCAGCTCATCACGACGCCCTGACCGAAGTCGCTCTCCACGCACCACCGCACGCGGTGGCACCTTTGTGATACGAACTGGTCGCAAGGGAGCGATTGAAGGTCACATCCAGCGGCGGCGACGACGACCAATCGAAGCCCATGGTGATCTACAAGGATCCGGGCGGCGTGGGCTATCACCCGGTCGCGTACATGGTGCGCCTGGCGGCGGAGCTGCTGGGCGCGGAGCTCGTCACGCTTGGCTCGCGCAAGCCCGACCGCGTCCAGAACCTGCGGGGGCTCTTGCCCCGCGGCAGGGGAACCCGGCCCTGCCTGGTCATCTGCCGCTCGCCTGAAGAGCTGCATTCGATGGCGGAGGTCGACGGGTGGAGGCGCCGGTTCGGACGCGTGATCGTCTGGATCTTCGATTCGTTCGCCGACCACAAGACCCCGCGGTTCGCGCGCCTGGCCCGCCATTTCGATCACGCCTTCGTCACCGAGATGGACAAGCTCGACTACTGGCGGCGCCTGCTGGGCCCCGTCGATTGGCTGCCGTGGGGAAGCGACGTTTTTCGGTTCGGCTCGGCAAACCCCGCTCGCAGCCTGGATCTCGTGCGGGTCGGCCGACAGCCGCCGCTCTGGGATGACGACGCCGTCAGCGTGACCGCCTGTGCCGCGCGCGGGCTGCGCTTCATGGGGCGGCCGAAGAGCTTCGCGGATCCGACCGAAAACGAGCGCGGCCTCATGCAGACCTTCGGCGACGCGAAGTTCACCTTGAGCTTCTCGAATCTGGTCAACCCGACCAACTACACGGACCAGAGGATCTCCTACGTCACGGCCCGCTGGACCGATGCCGTCGCCGCCGGCGCGACGGTGGCCGGCGTCCCGCCCGACTCCGAGACGACGCGCCAGCTTCTCTGGCCGGAGGCCCTGCTGGAGCTCGGGACCATCGATCGGGAGGAGGGCCTCGACGTGATCGCCGAGGCGGCACGGCAGTGGACCCCGGCGCGCGCCGCCCACAACTGGCGCCTGTCGCTCGAACGCCTCGACTGGCGGTGGCGCTTCGAACGGATCCGTCAGGCGCTCGAGATCCCGGCGCCGGCCCTGGAGGCTGAGCTGACCGAGCTGCGCGGGCGCATCCGCGACGGCGCGCCCGGTTAGTCTCTAGGCGAAGTCGCTGTCGCTCGCGAGCGCGTAGCGGACGGCCGGATCGATCGTCTCGACCGGGAGGCCCCGCCAGAAGACGTGCCACTCGGGAAACCGCACCAACCCGTCGCACTGCTTGACGTACCAGGCGGTGATCGGGTTGTCGGGGCGCGAGCGCCAAAAGAAGCCGGGATAGTCGCGCGTCACCAGCGACCAGATCTCGCTGCCCAGGCCCTCACCCTGGGCCTGGCGCTCTACGGCGAACTTGGTCAGGTAAGGGGCGACCGGCGTCTCGGCGACGATGGCGGCGCCGCGGTAGCCCTCTTCGACGAAGGTGCGGGTGATGGGGCGGGAAAAGAAGTCCTCGCGAATCGTGCGGCCGAACGCCGACTCGAACAGCGCGCGCAACCGCGGCGGGTCGACGGCGTCCCACCCCTGGCGCACGTCGATGCGCGAGCCGCGGCGGATCAGCGTGCCCGCGCCGTTGACGGTGAAGAGCTCGCGCAGGAACTGCAGCGGGTTGACGACGGTGACGCCGGTCAGCGAGAGCGGCGTCTCTGCGAGCAGCCGCTTGACCTGGCGGACCAACATGGCCTGGCCGCGCGAGAGTGCCCCCGGGGCCAGCAGGCGATCGAGATCGGTCGCCAGGTTGACCACCGACGGCGCGGGCCCGGTGCCGATGACCAGACCGGGCCGCCGGCTGAGGAAGACCACCTTGCGGGTCTCGAGCGTCGTGGCCAGCGACTTGAGCAAACGAAACCGCCCGTCGACCGTCTGCCCGGCCGCGGCCTCGACGGAGACCAGCGGGATCGCGCCGCGCCCGATGACGGCCCGGATCGTTTCGACGACCGCCGCGCCCATCTCGGCGTCGGCGCGGATCACCTCGCAGGGGACGGCATCCTCCAGCAACCAGTCGGAGACGCGCGTCGCCTGCGCGTCGGCGTCCTTCGGCTCGAGCAGGCCGAGCAGCACGACGGGCAGGAGGCCCAACCCGGCCAGGATCCGCAGGTCGAAGTGGACCGGATCGAGCGCGCCCTTCACGATCTGCGCGTTCGGCGCGAGGATGGCGAAGCTCTCCTTGCGCTGGGATCGGAACAGCTTGAGGTAGAGATCGATGTCGGCCTTGCTGCCGACGCTCTCCAGAAAGCGCTGGACGATCTCGGTCTCCATCAGCCGAGGACCGTCGCGAACGCAGCCCGCGCGGTCTCCAGATGACCGAGGGTGACGAACTCGTCGGCGGCGTGTGCCTGGGCGATGTCGCCGGGGCCGAACACCACCGCGTCGATCCCGCGCTCCGAAAAGCGCGCCGCCTCGGTCCAGAATCCCAGGTCGACCGCGCCCTGCAGGCGGTCGCCGAGCAGCGGCGCGAACGCGGCGAGATCGCGCGTCGCGAACGGCGGGCTCGACTTCACCAGCGTCCACTCGATGACGTGCGGAGCGGCCGCCGCCCGGACGCACGCCTCGGCCTCGGCGAACAGCTCGTCGATCTGCACGCCCGGCGCCGGTCGCAGCGAGAACGACAGCGTGGCACGGGTGGGGATGACGTTGAAGGCGATCCCGCCGTCGAGCGCGGCGACGTTGAGGTTGATCCCCGGAAAGCCCGCCGGCCCCTTCCCCTTGTGCGCGCTCCCCATGTCGTCGAGCGCCACCGCCGCGCGCGCCAGCACCGCCATCGGGTTGATGAGGCCGTCGACCAGCGACGAGTGCCCGCCCGGGCCGGCCAGCGACACGGTCGCCGCGCCGATGCCGCGGTGTCGGACGCCGACCCGACACCCGGTCGGTTCGCACACGATCGCCTGCGCCAGCCCCGCGGCCGCCTCGCTGTCGAGAAAGGCGTCGATGCAGGTCCCCCCGCGCTCCTCGTCGCCCGAGAACAGGATCCCCACCGGGCGGGTCGGCCTGCGCTCGGCCAGCACCTCCAGCACGGCGGCGATCGCCCCCTTGGTGTCGGCGGCGCCGAGGCCGTGCAGGCGATCGCCCCGCTGGACGAGCAGGTGGGGCGGCGCGCTGTACCCGGTGTTGGCCGGCACGGTGTCGAGGTGGACGTTCACCACCAGGCGCGGCGGCCCGTCGCCGAAGCGGGCGTAGACGTAGGCGTGGTCGCCGACCGACACCTCGTCGACGGTCCGCGCGCCGAGCGCCGCCAGCTCGCCCGCCAGGCGGTGCACCAGCGGGCGTTCCTCGCCATCGGGATTCTGGGTGTCGAACGACACCAACTCTGCCAGCCGGTCCACGAGCGCCATCGCCGTGGTTATACAATGCCCGACCTCCGTGTTGACCCTCGCCGCCGCCCTTGCGCTGCTCGCCGCCGTGCCCGCCCCGGCGCCTGATCCCGCCGCGGCCGCGCTTGGACCCCGTCCGCACATCCGCGCCGTCCGCACGCCCAGGCCCCCCAAGATCGACGGCCGCCTCGACGACGCGGTCTGGCGGCTGGCCCCCGTCTCCGACTCGTTCGTGCAGCACTACCCCGACGAGGGGGCGCCCCCCAGCGAGCACACCGAGGTGCGCGTCCTCTACGACGAAAAGAACGTCTACGTCGGCATCGACTGCGCGCAAGTTCACTCGCCGCTCGTGCGACGCCTGCAGCGGCGCGACGGCTCCCTTCCGTCAGACGGCGTCTGGATCGACATCGACAGCCGCAGCGACGGCGTCAGCGCCTACCACTTCTCGGTCAACGCCGCCGGCGCTCTTTACGATGGGATCCACTTCAACGACACCGACTTCTCGCAGGACTGGGACGGCATCTGGGAGGCCAAGGTCGCCCGCACCGACCACGGCTACAGCGTCGAGTATCGCATCCCGCTCTCGACCCTCCGGTTTGCCGCGCGCCCCGTCCAATCGTGGGGCTTCCAGATCCGGCGCGCGATCGACGCCCGGCAAGAAGTAGACGACTGGGCCTTCTTCCACCGCCGGTCAGCCGGCGTCGTCTCCCACTACGGCCGGCTCGACGATCTCGTCGGCTTGCCGCCGCCCGACCGGCTCGAGCTGCGCCCCTTCGTGGTCGGCAAGATCGAGAACCGCGCCGCGGGCGCCGACGCGAACGTCATCGCGCAGGGGACCTTCCTGCACGCCTCGGCGGGCCTCGACGCCAAGGCGCACCTCACCAACGAGCTGACGCTCGACCTGACGATCAACCCCGACTTCGGCCAGGTCGATGCCGACACCGTCATTCTCAATCTTTCGACGTTCGAGACCTTCTTCCCCGAGAAGCGGCCGTTCTTTCTGGAAGGGATCGACGTCTTCGCCACCATCCGCCCCGTGCTCTACACGCGCCGGATCGGGCGCCAGCCGGCGCTGCCGGCGTTGAACCCGGGCGAGGCGCTGATCGCCGAGCCCGATCCCTCGACGATCTACGGCGCCGCCAAGATCTCGGGGACCATCGGCGGACGCACCACCGTCGGGGTCATGTCGGCGGTGACGGGCGAGAACGACGTCGCCGTGCGGACGGCCGACGGCAGTGAGGTCAAGCGCCTGGTCGATCCACTGACCGCGTTCAACGTGCTGCGCCTCAAGCGTCTGTTCGCCGCCAACTCCGACGTCGGCCTGCTGGCCACGGCGACCAACCGCTTCGAGCCCGACCTCCTGCTCGGCGGCCGCTGCCCGACGACGCTGGCCCTCCCCGCCGCCGACGGCCGCTGCACCAACGACGCCTACGTGCTCAGCCTCGATGGCCGGTGGCGCTCGGCTTCCGGCGACTACGCGGCGGCCTGGCAGACGATCGGCAGCGCGCTCTCGCGGGGACCGGCGCGGAGCGAACCCGACGGCATCCCGATCGAGCCGGGCCAGGTCGCGGGCGGCGCCTCGCTCTACGTCGGCAAGGAGGGGGGCGCGCACTGGCTCTGGAGCGCCTGGCAGCACCTGACGGGGCGCGAGCTGGAGTTCAACGACCTCGGCTACCTGGAACGCAAGAACGACTACCAGGGATACTTCAACGTCGGTTACCGGACGCTGCAGCCCTGGTGGGTGACCCGCGAGACGACGACCGGGTTCCAGCTCAACACGCGGCAGACGTTCGACGGTGTGCGGCTGTGGCGGGGGATCGCGCTCACCACCACCTGGACGCTGCGCAACTTCTGGTGGGTCTACTTCGAGCTGAACCTGCGCGGCCGCTACGCGGACGATCGCGAGATGGGCGACGGCTCCGCGCTCCAATACCCGGCCAGCGGCGGCGGGATCGCCACCCTCTCGACCGATCCGCGGCGGCGGGTCACCCTCGCTTGGTCGGCGGTCGCCGAACGACGCGAGAGCGGCTACGGCGCCTACCTGCAGACCAACGCACAGCTCACCCTGCGGTTCCTGCCGCAGCTGGAGCTGGCCCTCTTGCCGACCGCGGTTCACGACTACGGCCTACGCCGTTACGTCGGGACCGATGCGTCGCTGGTCGAGATCGGCTCCCCCGCCGCCTATCGCTTCGGCACCCAGGACGCCACCAGCGCCGGCCTGACCATCCGCGCGGCCTACACCTTCACGCCCGAGCTGTCGCTCCAGTTCTACACCCAGCTCTTTGTCGCCTCCGTCCACTACGGTCCGTTCTTCGTCTACCCGAAGGCGGCCTTCCGCGAGCAGGTTGCGTTCGACGCGCTCAGGCCCGCGGGCGCGCCGGCGACCAGTCCCGACAGCGAGCAGGCGACGCTGAACGTGAACCTGGTGCTGCGCTGGGAGTACCGGCTGGGATCGACGCTGTTTCTCGTCTACACGCGCGCCCAGACACCGGCGCTGACCGTCGCACCGGGCACCGCGGCCGGTTTCGAGGTCGCGCCCATCTGGCAGGGCAAGGCGTCGGATGACGTGCTCATGGTGAAGCTCGCGTACTGGCTCGGCTGACGCTCGGGCGGAGCACGACACCGATGTCGCGGCAGCGGACCCGCGGCCCGCGCCGTTCCCGGGCCGGGACCACGGCACGACCATTGCTGCCTTGACGTCGCATGCCGAAACGACATCCGTCCCGCTGGCTGGTCAGGCTGACCGGCCTCGTCACGTTGACCTTGTTCCGAGCGACGCCCGGCGTCCTGCTTCCCGGGCTGCTCGCCGTACCGGCGTCGGGTTGCTGTGATTGCAGCGGAGAATTCAACGACGTGCGCGTCACTTCATCGACGTCGATGAGTGGGCTCGACGTCTCGGGTGACGGCTGCGGCGAGGCCGTCTGCGACGCCTCGGCGCCCGACGGCGGCTGTTACGACTTCAAGGTCCGCCTGGTCAGGGTGGGCGCCTGCCACCTGGCGGCCACGGCGACCGATGGCCGGCAGGCGGCCACCGACGTCGCGGTCACTTTCGATCATCAGACTTGCTGCGGGATCTTCTACACGACGGGGCGCTTCGACCTCGAACCTGACTACGCGTCGGACGCGGTGCGTTTCACCTTCGCGGGCGCCGGTTCCGACGGCGGCGTCTGACGCTCGACCGGGAATAAAACGCCCGCGCGGCGACCTTGCGGCGCCGCCACAGCGCGACCGCCCCACGATGACATCACGAGTTGCACGAAGGCCGCCTGGCGCGCGCCCTTGCGGCGCGGAGGCCGCTGGCATCGCGGGTGCAATCACTCTGAGCGTCGGTCAATCAAGACCGCCCCAACCCGGAGAATGACCATGATTCGCAACACGCTGTTCGGACTTTCGCTGCTCGCCCTCACCACCGGCTCGGCCTTCGCGGCGACGAGCCAGCACAAGGTCGCCAAGTCGTCCGCCAAGGCGCACGTCGTCGCCCAGGCCGACACCGCGACGCCGCCCGCCGCCGACAAGGCCGCCAAAAAGTCGACCAAGAAGAGCAGCAAAAAGTCGACCAAGACCGACGCGCCGAAGGGCGAGATGAAGGCCCCCGCGCCCGAGGCGAAGTAACGACGACCGTCCGCGCTTCACCCACCCGGGGCCGCCGCCGCAAGGCGACGGCCTCGGGTCGCTCGCCAGATCTTGAGCGCCACCACCGCCAGCGCGGCGAACCAGGCGAGCCAGAGCAGGCTCGACCAGTAGAGAAACACCATCCGGTGCCGCCCCGTCGGTGTCAGCGCCGTCGGCAGCGCGTGGCGCCGGTAGAGCGCGAGGACGTCCATCAAGATCGCGACGGTGCCGTGGACCAGAAACCCGGCGTAGATGCTGCGCGTCCGCATCGACAGCGAGCCGAGCATGACGCCCGCCACCATCGCGGCGCAGGCCTCGAGGTAGGGCTTGCCGAAGTGGATCATGCAGTAGGGCACGACCATCGACCAGATGGCGCCCACGCCGAAGACGCGCGTCGCGCGGATCCACCAGCCGCGGAAGAAGATCTCCAGCGTGAAGAACTGGGCGATGTAGAGCACCTCCCAGACGACGAAGTCGAACCAGGAACGCCCCGCCTGCTTGTACATCGGATAGTACTCGACGAAGTCGGGCCGGTAGCTCACGAGCCACAGCATCGGGATCATCACCACGACGCACGTCGCGTAGATCCAGGCGTGCTCGCGGAAGCCGGCGGCGCGCAGGCCGAAGTCGAGCAGGCGGTCGCGCCGGAAGAAGAAGCGCCAGAGGCGAGCGGCACCAGGTAGCCGCCGATGCGGGTGAACGCCCACCACAGGCGCAGGTAGAGCTCGTCGTACAGAGCCGGATTCAACCAGCCGTCCGGGTGCGCGCGCGCGTACGGTCGACGAGCGGCCTCACCGTCTGCTGGTAGATGTCGCCGCGCCCGTAGTACTCCTGCATGACGAGGACGAGCGCGACCAGCGTCAGCGCCACCAGCGGTCGGTAGTCGACCTCGCCGCGCGCCGCCAGATCGCGCCGGAGCGCGAACGCCTCGTCGTCGAGCTCGCGCCAGGTCCGGCGGAAGAACCACCAGACGACGGGCGCGACGACGCCAGCAGCGGGATGGGCACCGCCCACTTGACCGCGGGCAGATCGAGCCAGTGCATGTTCTTGGCGCGCGAAACAATAATATATTCCGCGGGTGAGCGCTGAAGACGAGGCGGGCGGCAAGCCCGAGGGGGACGGCAGTCGAGCGGGAGCTGGCGAAGTTGGGGCACTTCATCCAGACCTACTCAAGCTTCCTCTCCAGCTTCGTCATCGGCGTGGCCGGCCTGGTCGCGACGTCGATCTGGCAGTACCGCCAGTCGCAGATCTCCGCCGCAGCAGGCCGCCTCCGAGCAGGCGATCGCGCGGACCAAGGCCGACAACGACTGGCGCATCGCGCGCGCCGAGATCCTGTCGAAGAACCTCAACGTGCTCTCGACGCAGGGCCCCGGAAGCGCGGACCAGCGCTTCGGCGTGCTGCTGTCGCTGACCCGCGGCGCGATCATCGACCCCGAGCTGGCCGTGTCGTACGCGATGGAGCTGGGCAAGGACAACCCGACCTACATGCGCACGGTGCTGGAGGCGACCGGGCAGAAGAACTATCAGCAGCTGGCGCAGGGGTTCAAGCTGACCTGCGCGCAGCGCTTCGGCGTGCAGCGCGCCACCGACATCTGCAAGGACGACGCGCTGGCCGAGCGCTCCGACGCCATCGCGCAGGTGGTCTCCGACGAGATGGACGCCACCGCCGCGGTCCACGGCCCCGCCGGCGCCGGACCGCTGGCCCTCCTGCGCGACGAGCGCGAGGTGCAGGGCGAGCCCGCCAAGCTGGCGTGGCTGTTCGAGCCCTACCTGCAGGATCTCTACGACCGCCGCGTCTGGAAGGAGATCCAGCGCTTCGAGGACTTCTCGACCGGGGCGCACCTGGTCGCCGCGCTGGTGCTGGCGACCGCGCGCACCGGCGAGCTGGTGAGCAGCGCCGAGGCGCCGCTGGTCGACAAGTTCCACGCCGACCACCGCAAGTGGCTGGCGTCGTATCTTCTGGGCGGCACTTGCGACGCCGACTGCCGCGGCAAGCTGGTCGACGTGATGCTGACCGGTTACCTGCAAGCGCAAGGAGACTACGACGAGCCGTTCCGCCGCCTGCTGGTCCGGCCGCGGGCCGAGGCGGCGTCGGCGTTCGCGCACCTGCACACGCGGTTCCTCTGGTGCCAGGTCGATCCAGAGGCGCAGAGGCAATTCCGAGACCGCGTGCTGGTGCCGGCGTTCGACGAGGCATTGCCCGACCCAGGACAGCCGCCGACCAAGACGAAGGCCGCGCTCGAGGATCTCGTCGATCTCCTGGCGCTCGTCCCCGAGCCACCGACCGCGGACGGTCCGGCGAGCACGGCCTGGAAGAAGCTGATGGCCGAGATGGAGCACAGCCCCGAGCACCTGGCGCACGCTTACAACGCGCGCCGGGCGGCCTCGACGCACGAGCGGGCCAACCCGCCACCCATGATCCAGAAGGTCAATTTCTGCGGCGCCGGCGCCGCACCGAGCGCGAGCGCAGGGGCCAAGCCTTGAGCAGGGGCGGTGCGGCCGCCGCGCCGCGGACGCTGCTGGACATGAACGGCTACCAGTGGACGGTGCTGTTCGCCGCCTGGCTCGGCTGGGGCTTCGACTGCTTCGACGGCCTGCTCTTCAACTACGTGGCGCCCAACTGCGTGCCGACGCTGCTGGGCCTCACGATCGGCTCACCGGCGGCGCGCGCCGCGACGCTCAAGTGGGGCGGCATCCTGACCTCGCTCCTGCTGGTCGGCTGGGCGACGGGCGGCATCCTGTTCGGCCAGATCGCCGATCGCATCGGCCGCACGCGCACGCTCATGCTGACGATGCTGCTCTACGCGCTCGGCACGGCGCTGTGCGCCGCCGCGCCGAACATCTGGACGCTGGTCGCCTTCCGCCTGGTCGCCAGCCTGGGCATCGGCGGCGAGTGGGCCGCCGGTGCGGCCATGGTCGCCGAGGTCGTGCCCGAGAACCGGCGCGTCGAGGCCGGCGCGCTGCTCTACACCTCGGCGCCCTTCGGGCTCTTCCTGGCAACGTTCGCCAACTTCCAGATCGCCGGCGTGTTCTTCAAGGGCTCGCCCGAGACGTCGTGGCGCTTCGTCTTCCTCTGCGGCCTCATCCCGGCCGCCGTCGCGTTCGTCGTGCGCCTGTTCGTGCGCGAGCCCGAGCGCTGGCGCGAGGCTGCGGCGGCCGGCGCACCCCGCCCGCGCTTCGCGGAGCTCTTCACGCCGGAGACCGTGCGCTCACCCTCACGGGGTTCGCGATGGCGGTGATCGCGCTCATCACCTGGTGGAGCGTCAACGCCTTCATCCCGATCGTCTCGACGGGCCTCGCGCAGGCGACCGCCAAGTCGAACGGCCTCGCTCGACCGGCGACGCTGGCGCTGGTCGAGAGCTGGAAGGCGCTGGCCACCAACGTCTTCAACCTGGGCGGCCTCATCGGCACGCTGCTGACGATCCCGGCCGCCAAGGTGATGGGGCGCCGCAAGATGTTCGCGCTCTACTACCTCCTGTCGGGTATCGCCGTGCTGGCGACGTTCGGCCTCGACCTGCCGCCGCTGGCGCGCCTCTACATGTACTTCTTCATCGGCCTCACCGTGTTCGGCGTCTTCGGCAGCTTCACCTACTACCTGCCCGAGCTCTTTCCCACCCGCCTGCGCGGCACCGGCGCCGGCTTCTGCTACAACGTCGGCCGCTTCATCGCCGCCGGCGGCCCGTTCCTGGTCGGCACCGTCGCGGCGCGCGGCGCGAACTCGCTGCAAACGGCGATCGGCGCGCTGTTCTGGGTCGGCGTCGTGCCGCTGGTCGGCGTCGCGCTGGCGCTCTCGCCCATCGTCATCGAGACCAAGGGGCGAGAGCTGGCGTAGCCGCGAACGATCAGCCCTTCTTGATCATGTACGTCAGCAGGTCGACGCAGCGGTTGCTGTAGCCCCACTCGTTGTCGTACCAGCTGACCAGCTTGAAGAAGTTGCTGTTGAGCTCGAGCGAGCTGCCCGCGTCGTAGATGCTCGAGCGCTCGTCGTGGATGAAGTCGGTCGAGACGACCTCGTCCTCGGTGTAGCCGAGGATGCCCTTGAGGTACGTCTCGCTGGCCCTCTTCATCGCCGCGTTGATCTCCTTGAGGCTGGTCGCCTTGTCGGTCTTGAAGGTCAGATCGACGACCGACACGGTCGGCGTCGGCACGCGGAACGACATGCCGGTGAGCTTGCCCTTGACCTCCGGGCAGACGAGCCCGACGGCCTTGGCGGCGCCCGTCGTCGACGGGATGATGTTGATGGCCGCCGAGCGCCCGCCTTTCCAGTCCTTGCGCGACGGACCGTCGACGGTCTTCTGCGTCGCCGTGTAGCTGTGCACCGTGGTCATGAGGCCCTCGGTCAGACCGAAGCCTTCCTTCAAGAGGACGTGGACCAGCGGCGCGAGGCAGTTGGTCGTGCAGCTCGCGTTCGAGACGATGTGGTGCTTGCCGGCGTCGTACTTCTCATGGTTGACGCCCATGACGATGGTGATGTCCTCGCCCTTGCCGGGCGCGGAGATGATGACCTTCTTCGCGCCCGCGGCGAGGTGACCCTTGGCCTTCTCCGCCTCGGTGAAGAGCCCCGTCGACTCGATCACGTACTCGACGCCCAGCTTCTTCCACGGCAGCTCGGCCGGCGTCTTGGCGCTGACGACCTGGATCTCCTTGCCGTCGACGACGAGCACGTCGTCCGCCTCCTTGTCGGCGCCCGACTTCTTCGAGCCGACCTTGCCCTCGAACTTCCCCTGGATCGAATCGTACTTCAGCAGGTAGGCGAGGTTGTCGGCGGGGACGATGTCACCGACCGCGACGACCTCGACCTCCTTGCCGAACAGGCCCTGCTCGTACAGGGCGCGGAACACGAGGCGACCGATGCGACCGAAACCGTTGATGGCGATGCGAGTGCTCATAGCGTTCTCCCGTTTCTTTCGATTGTGACTTCCGTGATTTGGGCGTCCGACTTTATATGACCCGGGGCGCCTCTCCAAGCCAGTCACGCACCTGGCGGGGTGCGCCGCGGAAGCCCTCCT
Source organism: uncultured Pseudomonadota bacterium (assembly GCA_963831685.1). Taxonomy (GTDB): domain Bacteria; phylum Myxococcota_A; class Polyangia; order Fen-1088; family Fen-1088; genus JADGRB01. Next base: position 24,613 of record CAWHRJ010000016.1, on the reverse strand, counting down.
CCGCGCCCGCGTCAGGCGTTTGGAAACAATCGGCCGCTCTCGCGGCGCACCAGAGATCAGCGTCGCGCCGGTGCCGCCGTCGCGAGGCGGCGCGGGCGCGAAGGCCATCACGCCAGCGCGCGCCGCGGCGGGGCTCCCCAACCAGGCCTGCAGCGCCGGGCGCAAGACCGCCTCGCCGCCCTCGGAGCCGTGTCCGCGTCCGTGGATCACCAGCACCACGCGGCGCCCCTCGCCGCGGGAGCGTTGCACGAGCTCCTCCGCCGCGCGCAAGGCCTCATCGCGCGTCAGGCCGTGGAGATCGAGCCGCGCCTCCGGTCGATGCTCCCCCCTTCGCAGCGCGCGCAGCAGCGCCGCGCTCACGTCGGGCGCTCGCCCGGAGACGGCGTCGCCCTGCGTCTCGACGACGAGCGGCGCGACAGTCGACGGTGGTTCGGGCGCGCGGCGGCCGCGCGCGGGCCGCGGTGACCCGCTCACGCGACGCGGACCGTCGTCCAGCGGGCGTGTCCCGCGCATCGCCTCCCCGAAGGCCCGCGCCTCGTCGTCGGCCCGTGCCTCGTCGTCGGCCCGCGCCTCGTCGTCCGAAGGCGACTTCGGCATCGCCGCTAGAGTTTGCGGAAGGCGTCGATGACCTGGTGGATGATCTTTCCGTTCGGATCGTGCCGCGCGCGATCGACCACCGCGATCATCGTCAGCTTCTGGTGATACGCGACCCCCGTGTGTCCCCCCTCGCGCCCCCACTGCTCCATCAACCCGGACTGCCCCTTCGAGAGCGCTTCCTGGTCGTGGTACTCGCAGACCACCGTGTCGATGCTCTGCACGCGCCCCTCCTCGCAGTAGGTCGCGCCGTAGGGGACCGGCTGCAGCGGGGCAAAGCCCTCGGGAGCAAGTCCCGCGCTCCGCCAGGCGTTCTCCACCACGTCGGTGTGCGCCGTGCCGTCGACGTGCGCAGCCGGCGCAGCGGCCGCGGGCGCACCGGGCGCCGCGGGCGATCCTGAGGGAGCGGCGGGCGCCGCCCCCTTGTGGCAGCCGACAAACGACAACGACAAGAAGAAAAGACCGGCTGCGAGAGTGCCTGCGAGAGTGCCTGCGAGATCGAACGAACCACGTCGCATGCTCATGATCGTCTCCGTCCTCTATCGGTGGAAACCGTTGCCATGACCGCCGCCCTGATGGGGCGCGCCGCCGCCTTGATGGGGCGCGCCGCCACCCTGATGAGGCGCGCCGCCGCCGCCGTGCCAGCCGCCGCCGTTTGCCGGGGCGAGCGCCGCCGCCGTGCCAGCCGCCGCCGTTCTGCGGAGGGCCGCCCGCGGCGTGCCAGCCGCCGCCATGTGGACCGCCCGGCTCATGTCCGGGCGGACCGCCATTCCAGCCGTGCGGACCACCCGGCTCGTGTCCCGGCGGGCCACCGTGCCAGCCGCGATCGTGCTCGTGGCCGCGATCCCAGCCGCGATGCTCCTCCTCGCGCCGGAACTCCTCGTGGTGCTCGTGCATCACCATCTCGCGCCGATCGGGACCGCGCCAGCCCGGCCCCGGGCCGGGACCGTGCCAGCCCGGCCCCTCGCGCCAGCCCGGTCCGCGCCAGGCGGGCCCCCCGACGATGAACTCGGCGCGAAACGCGGGCGGCGCGATCGCCACGTCGATCACCGGCCGCGTATAGACGAGCGGCGTGTAGACGTCGTTGATCACCACGAACTGCGGCTGCTGCGCGTAGAAGACCGGATCAAAGGCGCCGACGTACCAGTAGGCGCCGCCCTTCATCTCGAAGTGCGCCTCAGCCGACGGCGCGTACCAGTGGTAGTGCGGCCCGTTGATGTAGCAGTACGTCGGCCCGCCGAAGTGCACGCCGGCGTCCGCGATCGGATGCGGGCCGTAGAACGAGTAGCGAGGTCCGTCGTATCCGAAGGGTGTCGGATCGCCGACGAAGTAGTACTGCCCGTCCACCTGGCGATAGAGCCGCGGATCCGAAGGCGGGTAGTCGTGGAAGTGCGGCACGTCGATGTAGCAGAAACCGTGCCCGACCCGTTTGGGGAGTGGATGTCGGGACATGTATTGAACTACCTCCGCATGTGCGACGCCGGCCGCACCAACGAAGGCGGACAGAAACACTGTCAAAATCAGGCCTCTGCGCATCTTTTCAGGTCTCCTTCACTGGGCCCTGGAGGTCGACGATCATACGCGATCCAGCCGCGCGCGATACGCATTGAGTTGAACCGCGAGCCAAGTCAGCTCGAAGTCGGTTGGGCCGTTTCAGGCTGTATTCGTGAATACGGATCGTGTTCCGTCTTGATCCACCGCGCGCGATCGCGCACCGTGAAGATTGGGTTTCGTGGAGAAGGTGATGGCGCAAAAGAAGGTTCTGCTCGTGGAGGACGATCTCGAGATCAGAGACATCCTGCAGGACCTCTTGGAGGCGGAGGGGTACGACGTCATTCCGGCCAGTCATGGACGCCAGGCGCTGGAGTTCCTGGCGGCCGCGCGCGCCGAGGACCTTCCGAGCCTCGTCGTGCTCGACATGATGATGCCGCTCGTCGACGGCTCTCAGGTTCTGGCGTCGATGAAGAGCGATCCCAAGCTGTCGCCGATCCCGGTGGTGGTGCTGAGCGCGGTCGCGCGCGAGCGTCCCGCCGGCGCCGCCGCGTTCCTGCGCAAGCCGATCCCGCTGCAGAAGTTCTTCGATACGGTCCGCGGCTTCGTCGAGTCGGCGGGTCTCCCCCGCCTCGCGCCGCTGGCCTAGCGTTCGATCCGCGTCGGGGCGGCGCCGGCGTACGGCGCCGGGTTCGCCACCGCCGCCGGTGGCTCCTTGTCCGCCAGCGCCGTCGGGGGCTGAAGGCCTGCCGCCTGCTCGTCCTCGGTCTCGATGAGCGCCGCGTCCTTGCCGCCGAGCTCGCAGGCCTGGCGAAGCGTGCGGGCGCGTTCCATCTGGCCGAGCCGGTAGTAGGCCACCAACCGCCAGAAGCACCCCTCGGGGTCGGCCCGCGCGTCGAGATCGCGCAGGTGAAACAGCACCGTTTGCCAGCGATCGTCCTGGGCAGGGCTGCGCGCCGCTTTCTCCGCATCGTCGAGCTGGTCGCGACGGTTCTGGGCGAGCGCCTTCTTGGCGGCTTCGGGGTGACTCGGAAAAGGCGTGAGCTTGATGTCCTCGTTGATCGTTTCGAGTTGACGGTGCCCCGGCTTCTGCCGCGCGAGGTGCATCGGCTTGGCGTGCGCCGTCTTGGCCTCCGGGGAAGATCCCTTCGACTTCGGCGCGCCCTTCTTGCCGCTCGGCTTGCGCGTCTTCTTCTTCGCCCCCGCGGCGGCACTCCCGGAGGTTGCGCCGTCCGAAGACGAAGTCGCCGCCTCGGCGACGGGGGCGCCCCCGAGAAGCAGCAGGACGGCGACGACCAGCGGGCAGAACCCGAGCAACCGAAGCGTCGAACGCATTGAGACAAAGAGTATCCCCCTGCGGAATTTGCTGCAAAACCTGATTTTTTGCGCCGCGGCGTCACCGAGCGTGCCTGGCCGGCCAGCGATTGGTAGCCCTTGCGATGCAGGGAGGAGTAGGATGATGAAGGTAAGCGAGATGGTGTACTCCTCGGGACAACGGCGCCTGCGGCTGGTAACGCCGGCCGCGGGCGCGTCGCAGGAAGCCGACGATGCCGCGCTGGCGCGGGCGCTTATTGCGGGGAAGGCCCACGCCGCGGAGCTCGCCTGGGATCGCTACGCGCCACTGGTGCACGGGATCGTGAGCCGCGCGCTCGGGCCCGACGCCGAGGTCGAGGACGTCACGCAGGAGATCTTCTACCGGTTGTTCGCCCGTATTGGCTCGCTGCGCAAGCCGGAGGCGCTGCGCAGCTTCGTCGTCTCGTTCGCGGTCCGGATCGTCAAGTGGGAGCTGCGGCGGCGACGCGCGCGGCGGTGGCTGACGCTGTCGGAGACGGGCGACGTCCCCGACGACCAGCTACTGTTCATGAACGTCGACAACCGCTACGCGCTGAGACGGCTTTACAGCCTCCTCAACCTGCTGTCGACGCGCGAGCGGCTGGTGCTGGTGTTGCGGCATGTGGAGGGGATGACCCTGGAGGAGATCGCCGAGGCGATGGAGATCTCGCTCGCCACGGTCAAACGAACGCTGCGGCACGCCTCGACGCGCCTGTCGGAGCTGGTCGACGCCGACGTGCAGCTGCGGCCCCAGAACGGCAAGCGGAGGCCGTCGACGTGACGCGCGACGAGCGCGACGCGAGCGGCCTCGGCCCGCGCGCGGCGGCCCTGGCGACGCTTGCCCGCAAGGGCCTCGGGCAGATGTCGCCCGCCGAGCACACGCGCGGCCGCGAGCGCCTGCGCGCCCGGCTATCGCGCCGACGGCAGCGGATCGCCTGGTCGCTGGTGCTGGCCGGCACGGGGACCGCGGCCTTCGCGGCGCTGGTCCTCGCGCCGCGGGTCTTGCACCGGGGCGACAACGCGCCGCCGCTCGCCTATCAGGTCGAAGGGGGCGCGCTGGCGTCGGACGGCTTGATCGAGGCGGGTTCCGAGGCGACGCCGGCGCTGCGCTTCGCCGACGGGACCGTCATCGCGCTCGAGCGCGGGACCAAGGGGCGGCTCGCCTCCGTGGACGATCGCGGCGCGCATGTCGCGATCAGCGACGGAGCCGCCTCCGTGAATGTGGTGCCCAAGCCGCACGCCCGCTGGCGCGTCGACGCCGGTCCCTTCGTCATTCACGTCCACGGGACGGTCTTCACGGCCGCCTGGAACGAAGCCACCGGACGCCTCGACGTGAAGCTCGAGCGCGGATCGATCTCGGTCGAAGGTCCGGTGACGGGCGGTCCCATCGCCATGCGCGCCGGCCAGCGGCTGACGGTGGCGATGCGACAGTCGCGGGTCCTGCTGCGCGGCATCGACGATCGCGGAGGCGACGAGGCGCTCGCCAGCGACACGACCGTCGCCGCGACGCCGGTCGCGGAGGTCGCGCCGCCCCCGGTGCTCGCGGCGCCCGCGCCGACCACGGCGACAGACGCGCCGGCCGCGACGAGCTCGGCCCCAGCCCCGGCGAAGTCGGCGGCACGACCGGTCGTTCGCGCGGCGGCGACGCGCTCCTGGTCCTCGGCGCTGGCCGCGGGCGACTTCGAGTTCATCCTCGAGGAAGCAGTTCACGACCTGCCGCGCGCGCTGCGGTCGGCGAGCTCGGACGATCTGGCGGCGCTGGCCGACGCCGCCCGCTACCGCCGGCGCGACGATCTGGCGCGCCAGGCGCTGGAGGCGCAGCGGCATCGTTTCCACGGGTCGTCGCGCGCGGCCGACGCCGCGTTCTTCCTGGGGCGCCTCGACGAGAACGACGGCGCCGGGCTGATCCACGCGCTCCGCTGGTACGATCGCTACCTCGACGAGGCGCCGACGGGTGCTTACGCCGCCGAGGCGCTCGGCCGCAAGATGGTGGCGATGCGTGACCTCTACGGCGTCGGGACGGCGCGGGGCGTGGCGGACGAGTACGTTCGCCGCTTCCCGCACGGCAGCTACGCCGGCGCGGCGCAAGCGCTGCGCGACCAAACCCCCAACTAAGTCCGGTGATCGCGCGCGGTCGCCGTATCCTCGTAGCGGTGGTCGCGATGGCCGTTGAGATTTTCGGCGCGGTGGGCGCGTGGGGTGCGCCCGCGCCGCAGCCGCCGCCCAAGGTGATCCTGATCCGACCGCCCGCGGCGCCGGCCGCGGTGACCGAGGCGCTGGTGCGCCTGCGCGGCGAGCTGGTGGCCGCGGGATTCGACGCCGAGGTCACCGAGCTCACGCTGGGGACCGACGTACGCGCGTCGCTGGAGAAGCTGGCGCCCCCGTCGGCCGGCGCGGCGACCGCCCTGGTGGCCGTCGTCGCCAGCGCCGATCCGGGCAGCGCCGACCTGTGGGTCATCGATCGCGTCACCGGCAAGACCGTCGTGCGGAAGGTGAACGCCAGCGGGGCCGACGCTCCGCGCGTCGCCGAGGTGCTGGCGGTGCGGGCCGTCGAGCTCCTGCGGGCGAGCTTCCTCGAGCTGGCGATCGCCTCCCCGCCCAGCATCGAGGCGCCGCCGCCGCCACCGATGGTCGTCGAGCGCTTTGCCACCGCGACGCTGGAGGAGGCCGACTGGACCTGGGCCGTCGAGGCAGGCGGCGCGACGGCCGACGCGATCAACGGACCGTGGAACGCCGTCCTCTCGGTCGCCCGGATCGAGCACGCCTTCGGGCGGCGACTCTGCGCGCGGATCACCTTCGCCGGCCTCGGAACCACCGCGCGCGTCGACACGCCCGAGGGCTACGTGAACCTGTCGCAGACGGTGCTGCTGGCCGAGGGGATCGTGCGATTCCGGCGCGGGCGGCGGCTCGAGCCGATGGTCTCGCTCGGCGCCGGCGCGCTGCGCCTCGCAGCCGACAGCCACGAGTCGGCGCCCTACGAGGCGCAAAGCGGCGCGCGCTGGTCGGCTGCGGCCGACGTCGGCGCCGGCGTTCGCATCCCGCTCCGCCGCCACCGGTTCGAGCTCGGCGTCGAGGTCCACGCGCTCGCCGCCCAGCCCTACCCGACGGTCCGCTTCTTCGAGACCGAGGTCTCCCGCGCAGGAAGGCCCACGCTGCTCGGCACCCTGACCCTGCTGGGAGGGATTCTGAGGTGCGCGCCCGGCGTCCCCTCGTGCTGTCGGTGCTCGGCTTCGCCCTGGCGCTGGCCGGTGGCGCCGGCTGCACGCCCGGGCCGATCGAGGTCGCCGTGTTGCCGTCGGACAGCCTCACGAACGGGATGATCGCGCACTGGGCGTTCGACGAGGACTCCGGCACCGTCGCCAACGACGGATCGGGGAACGGACGGACCGGATTCATCGCCGACCCGAACCCGGACTGGATCAAGATGGGCCAGTTCGCGTCGGCACTTCACTTCTCCGGCGTCGACTACGTGAGCGTGCAGGGGATCCCGCGCGCGACGCCCAGCTACAGCATCTCCGCCTGGGTGCTGATCCAGCCGTACGAGGTCGGGGCGCCCATCGCCAACCTCATCAGCACCGAGTCAATGGGAGGGGGCTGGGCGCTCTACGCGACGCTGGGGCCAGGGAACGAGAGCTGGGTCTTCCGCTTCGCGATGAACCCCGCGCAGCAGTACGTCTACGCCACCTGCAGCTGCGTCGTGACGGGCGCCTGGACGCACCTGGCGGCTGTCCTCGACGGTGATGCTTCGACGCTGACGTTTTACGTGAACGACGTCGCCATGCCCGTCCCCACCGCGGGCGCCACGATCCAGCCTGGAAGCGCGACCCTCTACCTGGCCCGCTCCGCCGAGCTGAGCCCGACGTTCCCGGTCACCGGCGCGCTCGACGACGTGGTGATCTACTCGCGCGCGCTGGTCCCCGAGGAGGTCGCCGCGCTGGGCCAGGCCGCGGCTCCCAACCCGCAGTAGCGGTCCGCAACCAAGCACGGATAGAATTTGCCGTCCGATGCTCGCCCGCGGAGTGGCCCTCGTCGTCTGGATCCTGGGCCAGGCGGGGGGCGTGGGCGGCGAGCCCGTCGTCGAAACGGCCGACTGGTTGAGCTGGTCCGCCCCCAGCGCGGTCGGCTGCGGCGATCGCGAGACCTTCGCCGCCGAGATCGAGCGGCGGCTCGGCCGTCCGCCCGCGGCCGCGGCCGACGCGCTGGGACTCTCGATCGCCGCGCGGGTCGAGCGCGTAGCCGATCCCGCGCCGCACTGGCTCGGCGAGCTGCGCGTTCGCACGCCGGACGGTGCGCCCGAAGGTGTTCGCACGATCGAGCGGGCCGATGACACCTGCGCGCCGATCACCGCAACGCTGGCGCTCATGGCGGCGCTGGTCCTGCAGCCGAGCGCGCCCGTTCCGTCCGCCGGGCCACCGCCTGCCCCGCCACCTCCCCCACCCGCGTCCCGGGCGCCGGTTTCCCGAAGATCACGAGTCGCCCCCCGGGAGCGAGCCCCGTGCGCGGCGCGGTTCCTGGGTTATCTCGCTGATGGCGGGTCCCGGCGTGGGCGTGGGCCTTCAGCCCGGTGTCGCGCTGCTGGGCGAGGCGTCCGCGATCGTCCGCCCGGCGGGCGGCGTCGGCCTCCATGCGACGTTCGTCATCTCGTCTCCGTCGAGCGCATTCCTGGGACCGGGCGAGGGGGCGACGCTCAGCCGCACGGGCGTCGACCTCGGCGTCTGCGCCCCGGACCTCGAGCGGTCGTCGCGCGCGCTCGAGCTCTGCGCAGGCGGCGAGGTCGGGCGCCTGCGCGCGTTCGGCTTCGGTTTCCCCTCGAACGCCGAGCAGAGTCTCTGGTCGTTCGCCGCGACGGCCAGCGCCCACGTGCGCCAGATGATCGACGGCCCGTTGTTCGTGGCGGCGGGGGCCCGCCTGGTGATCCCCTTCGAGCGCGACCGCATCCTCCTCGGCGGCTCGGCCGGCGTCCCCCTGCAGATCTATCGGGCCTCGCCGGTGGGAGGGTCGGGGGAGCTGCTCATCGGGGTCATTTTCCAGTGATAAAGCCGGCGCGCTCTCTCCATTCATGGGATGTGGGTACGTCCGAAGAGGGGCCCACGTTCCGAAAGGCTTTCGACGATCATGCGCGTTTCGTCTGGCGGGCACTTCTGGGGCTCGGCGTCGCCCAGGCGGACGTGCCGGACGCCAGCCAACAGGTCTTCGTCGTCCTGCACGATCGACTCGTCGATCTGCGGCCCGAAGCGTCGTTGCGGACCTTCGTCTACGGCATCTGCCTGCGGGTCGCCTCGGACTTTCGGCGCCGCGCGCACCGGCGCCACGAGCGGCTGGTCGCCGAGCCGCCGGAGGTCTCCACGGGCATCTCGCCCGAGGATCGCACCGCCGATCGCGAAGCGCTGGGCGCGCTCGAGGCCGCGCTCGATCGCTTGCCGGCCGCGCAGCGCGAGGTCTTCGTGCTGTTCGAGATCGAGGACCTTCCCATGGACGAGATCGCCGGCGCCCTCGCCTGCCCACTGCCGACGGCTTACTCCCGGCTGCGCCTCGCGCGGCGCGCGATCACCGAGATGCTCGGCGAGCACCTGATTGGATTGCAGGAGGCGAAGTGAAGAACGACGGCGATCCGAAGCGTCTTCGCCTGCTGGCGCCACCGGGCTCGCAGCTCGAGCGTAGCCTGACCTCGGCGCGGGGCCGCGGGCCCTCGGAGACGGAGCTCCGCGCGCTCGGCGCGGCGGTGTTCGGGGCCTCCGCGGCAGGGATCGCGGCCACGAAGACCGGCGTCTCCGCCTTCCGGCTGGCCGGCCTGACGAAGGCGACCGTGGTGCTGGCGGTCGCGGGAACGGTCGCGGGAACGGCAGGATTGGCCTGGCGCCATCAACATCGGCGCTCGTCGACCGACCATCAGCCCGTCGCCCCGGCCCTGGCGCGGCCGGCCGAGTCCCGCCCCGGAGCGGACATCGTCCCGCTCGCGCCGGCTCCGTCGTCCGCACCGATAGCCGAGCGCCCGGCATTCCACGTCGAGCGACGGCGCGCGCCCGCGTCTCCGATCGCCTCACGGCCGCAGCCGGCCGCGCCCGTCCTCGAGCTGCCATCTTTGACGGTCTTGCCCGCGCAGAAGCCGGCCGACGCCGACGAGGAGCTGCGTCTGGTGGGAGCCGCGCAACGGGCGCTGCCCCACGATCCGGCGCAGGCGCTCGCGCTGGCCCGCGAGCACGCTCGCCGTTTCCCCAGCGGCGCGCTCGCGCAGGAGCGGGACGCGGTCGCCGTCTCGGCGCTGTGGGAGACGGGCCGCCGGGACGAGGCCCGCGAGCGCGCGCGACGATTCGTCGAGGAGCACCCCGGGTCGACCTACGCCGGACGGATGCGCGAGATCCTGCGGCCATCCGAATCGTCGGCGCCCTGATAAATGACGACGCCCGCTTCCATATACCCTCCGGAGGACCACCAATGAACGCGGACCAGACGAGCTCTCGATCGTTCGCCAGGGTGTTGTTGCTGCTCGGAAGCGTCGCGGCGGCCGCGGCGCTCTCCTGCGGCCGGGACGTCCTGGTTGGATCGAATCAGTCGATGGGCGGGACGACCGGCGCCGGCGGCTTCGACCCCTGTGCTGCGTTCTCTGGTGCGTCCAGCGGTCTTGGTGGAGGGGGCGGCCACGGCGGCACCTACGGAGGGGGGTACGGTGGCACTTACGGCGCCGGCGGCTCCGCCAGCGGGGGGTCCAGCGATCTCGGTGGCGGCTACGGCGGCAACTGGGGCCTCGGGGGCGGGCCACCGCCCGCCGGCACCGAAGGGGTGCCGAACGACGGCACCGGGGGGGCGCCGTTTGTCCAAACTGGCGACTCCACGGGCCAGGGTTCCTCGTCCGTCTCCTGTCCGACCATCTCGACGGCGCCGGGGACGCTGAACGCCTGCGGGCGGACAATCGGGATCGCGTTCTCGCCCGACGGGACAATGCTGGCGACGGCCACTGAAACGGCCAAACCCAACATCCACCTCTGGCGGCTCAGCGACGGCGCGCTGCTGCGCGATATCGAAGGGCCGGGGGACGCGGCCTATGCCGTGGCGTTCTCGCCCGACGGGACGATGCTGGCGACGGCCGGGACGGCCACGACGAGCACAGTGTGCATCAACAACACCCAGCCGGGCGAGGAGAGCGACCTGACGTCCGAGGTGAAGCTGTGGGACGTCGCCACCGGCAACATCCTGCGGGGTCTCGGGACCCCCCTCGGAAAGTACGCCTACACCGTCAGGTTCTCCCAGGACGGGAGCCGGCTGGTGGCCGCCGGCGGTGGCGAATCAATCATGATCTGGGACGCCACCGACCGGGCGGCCATCGGCACCGACAAGAGTATCGTCGCCTTCGTCAACATCTACGACGGCACCATCTACTACGACGTGCAATTCTCGCCCGATGGCACGCGAATCGTCGGCGCCGGGGCGGGGACCGGTGGCGTCTGGAACGCCTCGGATGCCTCGCCGGTCTTCTCACTTCCGGGCTTCTCGGTGGACATGAACGACGCCGCGTACTCGCCCGACGGCAGTATGATCGCGGCGACCGGCGCGGGCGGCCTGCTGCAGTTCTTCGACGCGAGCGGAAACCTCCAGCAGTCGCTCGTGGCCCACACGGTGAACTACATCAGCCGTGTCGTCTGGATCGACAACGACCACGTCGTCAGCGACGACTGGGGCGGCAATCTCAAGTCGTGGACGCGCGACAGCTCGAACCAATTCGTCGGCTCGGGTTCGTGGTCGCTCGGCTCGCAGGCGTTCGGGATCGCGGTCTCGCCCGATCACAAGACCCTGGCCGTCGGCGGCGACGGGGGATTCATGTTCATTTCCTACGCTCCGGCGGAGCCGGCGGCAGTCATCGGCGTGAACTGACTCTCCGCGCCCGGCGCGCTACTCGGCGGCCGGCACGGCCAGCGCGGCGAACTGCGCGAAGAACTGGCTCAGCTTCTCTTTGCGGGCGGCGGAGACGTAGTCGAAGTTGGTGCCGCGGTCGACCACCTCCCAGAAATCCTTGGAGGTGACGGCCAGCATCTCGTCGCGGATCGAGCGCAGCCGCTCGGGCGGCTCGTTCTTCATGTCCTCGTAGATCGTCTGCGCGCGTCCCGTCTCGCCGCTCGCCAGGTAGAACGACGCCAGCTTCGCCTGCGCCTTGCGAACGCCACGCAGCGCGCGTTCCTCGGCGCGATCGTCGATCTCCAGGAAGATCGCCAGGAGGCGGTCGTGGGCGGGGGAGCGGCGGGTGCTGGCCACCTCGCAGAGCGCGCAAAGATCGTACGCCGCCGTCTCGGTCACGAACCCGATCCCGGCCGCGTGGGCCAGACGCGCGTAGTACTTGAAGTGACCGGCGATCTCGACCACCAGCGCCTCGGCCCAGTCGGCGTCGGCCTCGGGCGCCAGCAGCGCCTCGGCCAGCTGCCGGTACTGGTTGAGCACGTTGTAGGCGGTGCGCACGTTCTTGCCGTTGAGCGCCGCGCGAAGGTAGGTGTTCATGAACTTCACCACCAGCGCGAAGACCTCGCGATTGCCGGTCGACAGCGCGGCCTCACCGACGTAGCGGGTATCGATGGCCACCACGTGCGCCATCTCCGGCATGCTGTCGAGCGCGGCGTTGAACACCTCGCGGATCTGCCGCAGTCCCTTCCACTCGAGCCACGTGCGGCTGGCGCGCCAGATCCTCCAGAGACTCGTCGGCCAGCGCGACGAAGTCGGGGTCGGCGCGCAGCGGCGCGCCGATGGCGAACCACTCGCTCTCCAGCTCCGCCTTGCGGCCCTGGTAGTCGACCAGGAGGCGCCGCAACGCCGCCGAGGCGTCGGAGGCGATCACCTTGTCCTTCTGTCCAAGCGCGTTCACCGCGATGTCGGCCAGGTGCGCGAGGCCGCTCACCGCCTGGGCCTGGCGCTCGGTGAACGTCTGCGCTCTCGCCCGAGCGTCGCGCGCGGTCGCCCGGTCGAGCGTCTGCACGCCGATGCGGGCGATCACCTTCTCGGGGTCGAGAAAATCGAAGACGTAGGCGAAGTACGGGACCAGGATGAGGAGACTCCCCGAGGACATGATGACGGTCGCCGTGATGGTCGCCTGCGGGACGTAGTCGGTGCGGACGATGAAGCTGACCCAGACCGACTCGACGCAGGCGACGACGAAGAAGCCCATCACCCCGAGATTGATCTTGTCGCGGAAGAACAGATCGGCGACGCGCGAGGTGTAGCGGGTCGCCGCCAGCTGCACGACGATCGAAACGACCGTGATGGCGATGCCGAGCACGGCCGCGATCACCTGCGACAGGCTCCCGAGCGCGTTCTGCATGGTGAGCGCGTCGTAGTCGAACAGCTGGCCGAACGGCCCCTCCTTCCGGTGCGCGGTCGCCGCATCGATGAAGAAGTAATCGACCAGCCAGAGAACCGCGAACAGCGTGACCGCGAAGGCCGCCAGGGCCCCGAGAAGGGCGAGCGACCGGGTGCGAACGCGGGGCGCGCGGGGCGGCATGGAGCGGCATGTTACCCTAGTGAGATGTCCGTGGGACCCGCCTCTGCTTCCCCTGGCGAGGCCGCGCTGCTGCTCGCCATCGACGTGGGGAACACCAACGTCTCGCTGGGCCTCTACGGCCGCGAGCGCGGCAAGCCCTGGAGGCTGCGGGCGGACTGGCGGCTCGAGACCCGCAGCGGACGCACCGCCGACGAATATGCCGCGCTGCTGAGCGAGCTGTTCCGGCGGGCGTCGTTCGATCTCGACGCGGTGACGGCGGTCGCCATTTCCTCGGTCGTGCCCCCGGCGCTGGCGCCGTTGTCGCAGCTCTGCCACCGCCACCTCGAAATCGAGCCACTGATCGTCGGCCCCGGCATCAAAACCGGCGTGCCGATCCTGTACGAAAACCCGCGCGAGGTGGGCGCCGATCGGATCGTCAACGCCGTGGCCGCCTACGATCGCTGGCCCCAGGGGGCGATCGTGGTCGACTTCGGCACCGCCACCACCTTCGACGTCGTCACGTCGCGCGGCGAGTACGCCGGCGGCGTCATCGCGCCCGGGCTGTCGGTCTCGGCCGAGGCGCTCTACCAGGCGACCGCCAAGCTGCCGCGGGTCGAGATCGCGCGCCCGGCCACCGTGATCGGCCGCAACACCGTGGCCAGCATGCAGGCGGGCCTGGTGTTCGGCTACGCCGGCTTGGTCGACGCCATCGTCGAGGGGATCCGGCGCGAGATCGACTTCGCCCCGCGGGTGGTCGGGACCGGGGGCCTCTCGGCGCTCATCGCCCGCGAGTCGCGCACCATCGACGAGTGCGACGACATGTTGACGCTGCAAGGGCTGGCGATCCTCTACGACCGCAATCACCCGGACCCGCGATGACGGCCGCCCTCAGGTCGCTGCGCGGGTTTCCGGCGCGCATCGGCCAGCTGGTCGTCGCGCCTCGCGCGGGCGTCGCGCGCGTCGAGGCCGAGGGCGGGGGGATGCGCGACGCGCTCTGGCTGGTGGTGCTCGGCGTCGTCACCTTTCGTCTGCCCGAGCTTCTTCGCGTGCTGCTGGCGGTCGCCGGTCCGAGCTCGGGCGAGCTCCTGCGCCTCGTCGGCGTGTTTGGCGATGAGACCAAGAGCGCGGCCTGGGTGGTGCTGCCGGCGGCGGTGATCGTCACCGTCTCCGCGGGCGCGCGCCGGGACGCCTCGCGCGATCTCGATCTGGGGGCCGCCTGTTACGCCCCCTACTTCGCCCTGCGATCCCTGGCCCGCCTCGTCGACGGGGCGGCCGGGATGCAGATCCTCCCCCAGGCGATGGTCGATCTCTTCTCCGCCGTCGGCGCGGTGGCGGTGCTCGCCTATGCGATCCGTACCGCCCGCGCCCGCGTGCCGGAATCGGCCGACGCCGTGGCGCCGCCAGCGCCCGACCGTCGCGCGCTGCTGGCGGGCCTCGGGATCCTGGCCCTCTCGACGGTCGCGCTGGCGGAGGGCGCCGTCTGGACCGCGCGCCACTACGATTCGCTACGGCCCATGCGCCGGGGAGAGCCGGCGCCGGCCTTCACGCTCCCCGACGTCGATCACGCGGAGACGGTGTCGCTCGCGCAGCTCCGGGGCCAGGTCGTCCTGCTCGACTTCTGGGCCACCTGGTGCGGACCCTGCGTGGCGATGCTCCCGACCATGGACGCGGTTCACCAGCGCTGGGCCTCGCGCGGCGTCGCTTTCCTGGGCATCAACTCCGACGGCGGCGGTGCGACACTCGACGAGCTCAAGAGATTCCTCTCCGCCCACCACATCCCCTACCCGGTCGTCGTCGACGACGGCTCGGTCGGCGTCCTCTACAAGGTCGAGGCGCTCCCGACCCTCGTCGTGATCGGCCGCGACGGCCGCATCCGTCAGAGCCTCGTCGGCTACACCACCGAGCGCGCCCTCGACCGCGCCCTCGAGGACGCTGCGCGCGACTGACGGGTCTACAGTCTAGCGCCGCGTCCGTCGAAACGTCGCGAACAGCAGGACCACCAGGGCGCTGAGGCCGGCGACAGCCGCGAGCCGCGGCCCGCGCAGCGAGGCCAGGGCCTCGAACAGCAGACGGCCGAGGGCGGCGAGCACCCGCACGATCACGGCACCGGTCCGGAAGACGAGCGGCACCGCCAGCAACAGGGCCGCCCCTTTCATGAACCTTCCGCTCATCGAGCGCTCGGCAGCTGCCCGCGCGGTCTTGGTCCGCGCGCCAGCGTCGAAGGCGGCCCGGCGCGGGCGATCGGAGAGGAGCTCGTAGGCGCGGTTGATCTCGGCCATGCGCGCGCTGGCCAGCCCCTCCAGCGGATTGCCCTGGTGTTGATCGGGGTGGTAGCGCGCGGCTTCGCGCAGGTAGGCCGCGCGAACCTCGTCGGCCGTCGCCCCGCGCGCCACGTTCAGGACGGCGTAGGGATCCCACTCGGTCGCCGCAGCCATCAGTGCTTCGCCGCGTGCGGGGAGGATCCGCCCGCGTTCGCCGACTCCAGGTAGCGGAAGACGTCGGCGCCGGTCGACAGCATCAGCCAGCTCTGTTTGTCGATGGTGGTCTTGTAGGTCTCCATCGTGCGCAGGAACTTGTAGAGCTCGCGGTCACGGTTGTAAGCCTCGGCGTAGATGGCGGTCGCCTGCGCGTCGCCGCCCCCCATCACCTCCTGGGTCTTCTTGTAGGCCTCGGACTCGATCACCTTGAGCTCACGCTCCTTCTTGCCTCGAATCTCGGCGCTCTTGCCCTGGCCCTCCGAACGATAGCGATCGGCGATCCGCTTGCGCTCGGAGATCATGCGATCGAACACCTTGGCCTGGACCGTCTCGATGTAGTTGATGCGCTGAATCTGCACGTCGACCAGCTCGATCCCGTAGTCTGGCATGACTTTCTGGGCGCGCTCGAGGATGAGGCGGGTGATCTTGTCCCGCCCCAGCTCGACCTGACGCATCGTCTCGGCCTCCATGACGTCCTCGACCTCGTCGGACTGCTCGAAGGCGCGGTTGCTGACGCGCACGACCTCGATGAGGTTGTGGCTGGCGATCACGTTGCGCGTCTCGCCGTCGATGATGTCGTCGAGCCGCGACTGCGCGCCTCGCTCGTCACGCAGCCGCTCGAAGAAGAGCAGGGGATTGGCGATGCGCCAGCGCGCGTAGGTTTCGACCCAGATGTACTTCTTGTCGCGGGTCGGCACCTGATTCGGGCTGCCGTTCCACTCGAGCCAGCGCTTGTCGAAGACGTTCACGTCCTGGGCGAAGGGGACCTTGACGTGCAACCCCGGGGAGGTGACGGCGTGGCCGATCGGCTCGCCGAACTGCGTGATCACCACCTGCTCCTGCTCCGACACCGTGTAGAAAGTGGAGAAGAGCGTGGCGAGCACCAGGATCGCCAGCGCGCCGCGGATGACGAGCCCGCGCGTGGTCATGGCGCCTCCTTCGTGGCGTCCGCACCCGTGCCGAGTGGGAAGAGGGGCAAGATCCCCTTGGCCTTCTCGTCGAAGATCAGCTTCTTTCCCGCGGCCGGCAAGACGGCGGTGAGGGTCTCGAGGTAGAGGCGCGTGCGCGTGACCTCGGGCGCCTTGCGGTACTCCGCCTGCAGCGCGACGAACCGCTCGGCGTCCCCCTTGGCCCGGTTCACGCGGTCGACGGCGTAGCCCTCGGAGGCCTCGATCTTCTGCTGGGCGAGGCCGCGCGCGCGCGGGATCTCTTGGTTGTATTCGGCCCAGGCCTCATTGATGGCGCGCTCGCGCTCCTGGATCGCCTGGTTCACTTCGTTGAACGACGGCTTCACCGATTCCGGCGGATCGACATCTTGCAGCACCAGCTGCTGCACGGAAATCCCGTTGTCGTAGCGCCTGCAGAGCTCCGAAAGCAGCTCCTTGGCCTTGGCGGCGATCGCCTCGCGTCCGACGGTGAGGAGCTCCGTCACGCTGTGATCGCCGACGACGGTGCGCATCGACGCCTCGGCCATCAGACGAAACGTCGGCTCCACGTCGCGCAGCTTGAAGAGGTACTTGTAGGGGTCGGAGATCTTGTACTGGACGATCCATTCGACCGTCGCGACGTTGAGATCGCCCGTCAGCATCAGCGACTCGGCAGCCGTCTTCTCGTCCTTGTGATAGGTGCTGTCGACGTCGGCGTTGACGGTCCGGAACCCGAACTCCTGTTTCAGCTGCCGCTGGACGGGAACCTTCTGCACCTGTTCGATGCCGAAGGGAATCTTGGTGTGCGGCCCGGGGTTGGTGGTGCGAACGAACCGCCCGAACCGGGTCACCAGACCGACCTCGTCCGGCTCGACCTGATAGTAGGAACCGACGAGCGCCGCGACAGCGATCACCACGGCGATGGCCGACAGGATGAGACGTCGGGGGAAGCGCAACCGGGCCCAAAAATCCCGCGCCAAGCGCATGAGCTGCTCTGGATCGAAGTCCGCCGGGCCGTTCGCCATGGAACCTTCTTTCAGAGTCCGGCAGCGAATTCAAGGCGACGCGAATTTGAACACACCGCCGGCGCCGTTGATCGGCGTGAGGTGCCTCCCTCCGACTCGACGAAGTTAGCCTTCGGGCCGGCCCGCCTTCTCCTCGGTGAAGTAGGCGCTGCGGTGGCGGGCGTTGGGCAGGTGACTGTCCCAGCAGGAGCCGGAGCAGAAGACCAGCTTCACACGGCCGGAGTTGCAGGTGCTGACGGAGCACTTGATGAGCTTGCTGCCGACGGGGATCGGCTTGCGGCACATCGAGCAGACGTAGGTGGGAGCCGGCGACATGGAACCGTAACGTACCGGATGCGCGGCGGCCGTTGCTATAAAATTGCCGCCGGCGTGCGCCTTCCAGGCTATGTCGCAATCGAGCTCGGTGTCGCGGCCGCCCTCCTAACGGGCGGCGGTGTCGGCGCGCGCTATGGCGTGCGTCAGGTCCGCGCCGTGCTGGCGGCGCGCGCCCACGTCGCACCCTCCACCGCGCCCCTCGCCGAGCGGCAGGACCTCCCGGAGATCGGTGATCTGCGGCTCGCGCTCGAGTCGTCGGGGACGTTCATGGGGATGTCCGACGAGCTCCTGCTGGAGCGGGTGCGCACCCAGCCGATGGTGCGCTTCAAGTTCAATCACGGTGGCTCGTCGATCTCGTTCCGCGTCGACTTCGCCGACGGCTCGCGCGCCGCCTGGAAGCCGACGCAAACCAACACGCAGACGATCCCGCGCAAGGAGATCGCCGCCTATCGCTTGAATCGCCTGCTCGGTCTCAACGCGGTCCCGCCGGCGGCGCCGCGCGCGGTCTCGCGCGACGAGCTCCTGTCACACCTGCACCCCGAGAGTCTCGAGTTCCTGCCGCGCATCAAGGCCGAGACGATCTTCAACCCGGCCGGCATCACCTACGGCACGGCCTCGTACTGGATCCCGATCATCAAGGACTCGGGATTCGACACGCCCGACGGCCAGAGACTCGCCACCGCCTGGCTGACCGTCGGTGTCGGCAGCGAGCCGATCCCACCCGACAAGATGTCGATGGCCCGGCAGGTCTCGGACCTGGTGGTGTTCGACTTCCTGACATCCAACCCCGACCGCTACTCGGGCGGCAACATGAAGATGTCGCCCGACGGCAGCGAGCTCTTCTACATGGACAACACGATGTCGTTCTTCGTCGACCCGGCCGGGCCCGAGAAGAACCGCGAGGTCCTGCTGCGGACGCAGCGTTTCTCGAAGAGCCTCTACGAGGCGCTCGACCGGGTCACGGTGCCGACGCTCGAGCGCGCGCTGGCGCAAGAGCCGGGCGCCACCTACGACATCCTGACGCCGTCCGAGATCGCCGCGGTGGTCGGCCGCCGCCAGGTCATCCAGCAGCACGTCCGCGAGCTCATCACCCGGTTCGGCCCGCGCGAGGTGCTGTTCTTCCCTTAGTCTTAGGACCGCTAGGGCAGCGCCGGGCATGCGCCGCTGACCTGCCGGCAGGCGATCGGCGACCCGGCCCTCCCGCCGGTCACGCAACACTTGTAGCCGCTCATGCAGTCCGTGTCGGCGCCGCAAGGTGCGTCGGTGCCACCGTTGCCGGGAATGCACGTGGTCGTGCTCATGATGTCGAAGCCGTTGGCGTACGCATCGCAGGCGCTGGAGTAGGTCTGCCCGTCGCAGCCGCAGACCACCTGCGGCTGGCAAAGGCCGCCACCCCCCAGCTCGCAGTGTCCCTGCTGGTCACCAGCCCCGCACTGGCCGTTGCCGAAATTGCAGAACTCGCCGACGCCGCTGCAGGTCGCCCCGGTGATGCCGCCGCAGACGCTGCCCAACCCGCCGGCGCCGCCGGATCCCGCGTGGCCCCCAGCGCCCGCGCCTCCCGCGGAGCCCGCGTGGCCCCCGCCGCCTCCCGCGCTGCCGCCAGCTCCCGCGTGCCCCCCCGCGCCCGCGCCGCCGGCGGAGCCCGCGTGGCCGCCAGCCCCCGCGCCGCCAGCGGAGCCCGCGTGGCCACCGGCCCCCGCGCCGCCAGCAGATCCGGCGTGGCCGCCGGTCCCCGCACCGCCGCCAGATCCTGCCTGGCCGCCGGTCCCCGCGCTGCCACCAGATCCGCCGCCTGCACCGGCGCCGCCGTTCGTGCCGGCGCCACCGCTGGTCCCCGCACCGCCGTGGCTGCCAGCGACACCCGTACCGCCGCTCCCGCCCTTGCCGGAAGCGCCCGCGTTCCCGCCCGACCCGCCCGTCCCGCTCGAGCCGGCATCCGATCCGCAGGCAAGTCCGACCGCGGCGATCGCGACGGCCAGGAACCAGTTACGCGCTCGAGTCATGGCGTCCCCTCCAAAGCTAGGTTGAGGTTGCAGAGGATACCGCCGTTTGCGCCCGGCGTCGATCGCCGGCCGTCCCTTAAACCAGCGGGATTGCGTGCTAGTCTTGCCGGCTTTCCGCATGAACGTTCACTTCGTCTCCCTCGGCTGCCCGAAGAACCGCGTCGACACCGAGGTCATGCTCGGCCACACGACCGGGGCGGGCCACCAGCTGGTGGCCGACGCCCGAGGACGGCCGAGGTCATCGTCGTCAACACCTGCGGCTTCATCGGCGAGGCCAAGCAGGAGTCGATCGACACCATCCTCGAGATGGCGCGCC
The DNA here is from genome assembly GCA_963831685.1 of uncultured Pseudomonadota bacterium. Taxonomy (GTDB): domain Bacteria; phylum Myxococcota_A; class Polyangia; order Fen-1088; family Fen-1088; genus JADGRB01. The sequence continues at coordinate 4,674 of CAWHRJ010000016.1, read as the reverse complement.
ACAAGGAGGCCGGCACCTGCAAGCGCCTGGTCGTCACCGGGCTGCCTGTCGCAGCGCTACCCCGGCGAGCTGGCCGACGAGATGCCCGAGGTCGATCACTTCCTCGGCACGGACGAGGTCGGCGTCGATCGCCGAGGCGATCGGCGGCACCGAGCCCGCGTGCAGCGTCGCCGAGACGCCGCGCCTACCTCTACGACGACGTCGCGCCGCGCCGCCGTCGCATGGCGCCGCACACCGCCTACGTGAAGATCGCCGAGGGCTGCGATCGCCCGTGCGCGTTCTGCATCATCCCGAAGCTGCGCGGCCCGCAGCGCAGCCGCGTCGCCCGAGTCGGTCGTGCGCGAGGCGCGCGAGCTCTGCGCCGGCGGGCGCGAAGGAGATCTGCCTGGTCGCGCAGGACCTGACGACGTACGGCACCGACTTGCCGAACGCCAAGGACCCCGGGCGCGCCGACGCTGGCGTCGCTGCTGCGCGAGCTCGGCGCGCGTCGACGGGCTGCGCTGGATCCGCCTGCACTACGCCTATCCGACGGCGTGCACGCGACGAGCTGCTCGACGTCATCGGCGAGGAGCCGCGCGTCGCGAAGTACCTCGACGTGCCGCTGCAGCACGTCGACAGCGGCGTGCTCAAGGCGATGCGCCGCGGCTACGGCGAGCGCGCAGGTGCGCGATCTGTTGCGCGCGCTCCGCGCGCGCGTCCCCGGCGTGCACGCTTGCGCACGACGTTCATCGTCGGCCACCCCGGCGAGACCGACGAGGCCTTCCAGCGACTGTGCGACTTCGTGCGCGAGGCCGAGTTCGATCGCGTCGGCGTCTTCAACTTCTCGCGCGAGGAGGGCACGGTCGCGGCGCTGCTGCCGAAGCGCGTGCCGCCGAAGGAGGTCGATGCGCGCCGCCGCGAGCTGCTGCGCATCCAGCGCGAGATCTCGAAGAAGAAGCTGCGCGCGATGCGCGGCCGGACGCTCGAGGTGCTCGTCGAGGGGCCGTCCGACGAGTCGGAGTACCTGCTCGATGGGACGCCACGAGGGACAGGCGCCCGAGATCGACGGCCAGGTCTACCTGTCGCTGCCCGAGCGGCCGGCGACGGCGCCGCGCCGTCGCCGGGCACGTTCGTGCGACGCGCGCGTCACGCACTCGGCCGAGTACGATCTGGCGGCCGAGCTCGTCGCTTAGACACCACGCGGCGCCAACGAACGCGCGGGGTTAGGCCGCCCCTGAGCCGCTGCCCCGTCGAGACGTCACTTCATAAAGAGGGGGACGTGGTGCCGACCGGAGCAAGAGCCGCAGCAGCAGTGAAGCGTGACCAGGCGCACGTCAACCGCCGCCGCCACCCGCGGATCCCGGTGGGCCTGCCGGTGGAGGTCCACCTGTCTGGCCGCGACGCGCCGCTGACCGTCGAGCTGACCGACATCGCCGCCGGCGGCGTCCGCTTCCGCGCGCCCTCCAACGACGTGAAGGTCGATCAGCGCGCGAATTTCATGTTCATCGTGTCGGGCCGCGGCGCCTGCGCCGCCGAAGGGCGCATCACGCGCGTCGACAAGAACGGCGATTTCATCGTCGTCCTCGACAAGACCAGCCCCGACTTCCGCGCCTTCGTCAGCTCGCTGGCAATCTGAGCGCAAAAAAAGGGGCCCGGTTTCCCGAGCCCCTTTTCGCTTCAGTTTCGAGCGGACGGCCTAGAAGTCGTCGTCGCCGCCGCCCATGCCGCCCATGCCGCCCATGCCGCCGCCGCCGCCGCCGTGACCGCCGCCGGCCGACGGGGCTTCTTCTTCGGCCGCTCGGCGATCAGCGCCTCGGTGGTCAGCATCAGCGAGGCGACCGACGCCGCGTTCTGCAGCGCGGCGCGCACGACCTTGGTCGGGTCGATGACGCCGGCCTTGACCAGGTCCTCGTACTCCTCGGTCGCGGCGTTGAAGCCGAACGCGCCCTTGCCGTTCTTGACCTTCTCGACGACGATCGAGCCGTCGACGCCCGCGTTGCCGGCGATCTGGCGCAGCGGCTCCTCGATCGCGCGGCGGATGATGTTGACGCCGTACTGGCGGTCGTCGTCGAACTTCAGGCTGTCGAGCGCCGAGAGCGCGCGGATCAGCGCGACGCCGCCGCCGGGGACGATGCCCTCTTCGACGGCCGCGCGCGTGGCGTGCAGCGCGTCCTCGACGCGGGCCTTCTTCTCCTTCATCTCGACTCGGTGGCCGCGCCGACCTTGACGACGGCGACGCCGCCGACCAGCTTGGCCAGACGCTCCTGCAGCTTCTCGCGGTCGTAGTCCGAGGTGGTGTCCTCGATCTGCGACGCGGATCTGCTTCACGCGCGCCTCGATGTCGGCCTTCTTGCCGGCGCCCTCGACGATCGTGGTGTTGTCCTTGTCGACGGTGATGCGCTTCGCGCGGCCGAGATCCTTGAGCGTGAGGCTCTCGAGCTTGAGGCCGAGGTCCTCGGTGATCGCCTGGCCGCCGGTGAGGACGGCGATGTCCTTCAGCATCTCCTTGCGGCGATCGCCGAAGCCCGGCGCCTTGACGGCGCAGACGTGCAGCGTGCCGCGCAGCTTGTTGACGACCAGCGTCGCCAGCGCCTCGCCGTCGACGTCCTCGGCGATGATGCAGGAGCGGCTTGCCCGCTTCGCGACCTGCTCGAGCACGCGGCAGGAGGTCCTTCATGTTCGACAGCTTCTTCTCGTGGATGAGAATGTAGGCGTCCTCGAGCACCGCCTCCATGCGCTCCGCGTCGGTCACGAAGTACGGCGACAGGTAGCCGCGGTCGAACTGCATGCCCTCGACGACGTCGAGCGTCGTCTCCATCGACTTGGCCTCCTCGACGGTGATGACGCCTTCCTTGCCGACCTTCTCCATCGCCTCGGCGATGATGTCGCCGATGACGGTCTCGCCGTTGGCGCTGATCGTGCCGACCTGCGCGATCTCGGTCTTGCCCTTGGTCGGCTTCGACTGCTCCTTGAGGTTCTCGACGATCTTGGCGACGGCGGCGTCGATGCCGCGCTTGATGTCCATCGGGTTGTGGCCCGCGGCGACGAGCTTGCGGCCCTCGGTGTAGATCGCCTGCGCGAGCACGGTCGCGGTGGTGGTGCCGTCACCGGCGACGTCGGAGGTCTTGGAGGCGACCTCCTTCACCATCTGCGCGCCCATGTTGGCGAGCTTGTCCTCGAGCTCGATCTCCTTGGCGACGGTGACGCCGTCCTTGGTCACCGTCGGCGAGCCCCAGGACTTCTCGATGATGACGTTGCGGCCGCGCGGCCCGAGCGTCACCTTGACCGTGTTGGCGAGGATGTTGAGCCCGGTCGCGATGCTCTGCCGGGCGCTGCTGCGAAAAGACGATCTCTTTGGCTGCCATGATTCTTTGTCTCCGTTGGTGTTCTGTTTTGAAAGCGTCGATCAGTCGATCACGGCGAGGACGTCGTCCTCGCGCAGGATCAGGTGCTCGGTGCCGTCGATCTTGATCTCGCTGCCCGAGTACTTCGAGAACAGGATCTTGTCGCCGGCCTTGACCTCGAGCTTGCGGAGCGACCCGTCCTCCTGAACCTTGCCGTTGCCGACGGCGACGACCATCGCCTCGATCGGCTTTTCCTTGGCCGTGTCGGGGATGTACAGACCCGCCGGCGGTCTTCTGCTGCTCTTCGAGGCGCTTGACGAGAATGCGGTCATAAAGCGGTCGGATCTTCATTTCTCTCTCCTTGGTTCTTGTCTTTGGTTTCTAAACGCGTCGGGACTGGCGACCGGTTAAGCGGCCGCCTCCGACTTTTTGGTCTTCCCGCTCGACTCGGTGGTCGAGGTCGAAGCGGACTTCGCTTCTTTCGGGGTGCGAATCCTTCGACGACCCCTGCTCGGTCGCGCCGTTCGGCTTCGGCCCGGCGTAGAGGTCCGAGTACCAGCCGCCGCCCTTGAGCTTGAAGGAGGTATGGCTGATCAGCTTCTCCACCTTCTCGCCCCTTGCACTTCGGGCAGACCTTGACGGGCTTGTCGCTCATCTTCTGCCACTCCTCGAACTGGTGGCCGCAGGAGGCGCAGGCGTACTCGTAGATCGGCATGCGCCGGGAGCTTAAGCACCTGCGGGCGGCTGTCAAGCGACCCGAGAGAGTGCCAATTTCTTCATAATTCTACATATATTTCAGCTATTTATGCTGACCAGGTGTTTCCCCTGCCAAGCCTTGTGGTGGCGGCGACTTAACTTTCCGCAGGATTATCGAAGGGAGGCGGCGATGGGTGGCGTGTCGCGGGCGGGGGCGGGGATCTGCACCGCCGTGGTGCTGGCTGTTGGTGGATGCCGGAGCGGTGACCTTTCGACGCTCGGCCCGATGAAATCGGACGGCAGTGTGAAGGTGGACGCCGGTGCCGCCGACGCGGCGACCAGGGGCGACGCCTCGGCGGGCGACGCGAGGGCGCGCGTCCCCGACCCCGACGCCGCCTCCGGCCCCGGCGACGCCGGCGTGCCTCCGGCGAACCGCGACGCCGCGCCCGACCAATCGAGCCCCGGTGTACCTGGAAGCGTGGCCCCAGGCTTTCCCAGCGGCACCTGCACGGCGGCAGCCCCGCGGTTCCGCCTGCTGGCGCCGCTGTCGGCCAGCACGGTCACGACCGCGCGACCGATCCTGCACTTCGAAAGTGACGGCATGGGCGCGGACGTCCAGATCTGTCAGGACCGTGCCTGCTCGCAGATCTCGTGG
>CAWHRJ010000015.1:0-129121 GCA_963831685.1 uncultured Pseudomonadota bacterium | reverse complement strand
ACATGATGCGCGTGCTGAACCACATCGGCCCGAAACTGCCGGCCGACAAGCCGCACTACCTGATGGGCGTCGGCACGCCGGAAGACCTGGTGGCGGGGGTGGCCGCCGGCGTCGACATGTTCGACTGCGTGATGCCGACCCGCAACGCGCGCAACGGCTGGCTGTTCACGCGGTTCGGCGACATCAAGATCCGCAACGCCACGCATAAGAATTCGCTGCGCCCGCTCGACGAGCAATGCGGCTGCTACACCTGCCGCAATTTCACGCGCGGCTATCTGCACCACCTGCACCGCGTCGGCGAAATCCTCGGCGCGCAGCTGAACACGATCCACAACCTGCACTACTACCTCGAACTGATGCAGGAAATCCGCGATTCGATCGACGCGAAGATGTTCGAGCCGTTCCGCAAACGCTTCCACGAGAACCGCGCGCGCGGTGTCGAACAGGCGCCGTGACGGCGTCCGGCCGCGGATTCAACCGAACAATCCGCGCGCGTCGCGAGGAAAACCTTACAATCTACTTTCGCGGACGGCGCTGAAGGCTTTAAACGGTTGATCGCAAAGCCGAATCGCCGCGCCGACGCGCGTCAGGCCGGTGGTAGAATAACCGGCTGATTTTTTTGATCGTTTGACTGATAACGGAGAGACCAACGTGTCGTTCATTTCCAATGCCTTTGCCCAAGGCACAGCAACAGGTGGCATTGAATCGAACCTGATGAGCTTCCTGCCGCTGATCCTGATGTTCGGCGTGCTGTACTTCATCATGATTCGCCCGCAAATGAAGCGCCAGAAGGAGCATCGCAACATGCTCGCCGCCATGGCAAAGGGCGACGAGGTGGTGACGAACGGCGGCATCGTCGGCAAGGTAACCAAGGTGGGCGAAGCTTACGTCGGCGTCGAAATCTCGGAAGGTACGGAAATCACCGTGCAAAAAGCGTCGGTCACGACGATTCTCCCGAAGGGCACGATCAAGTCGCTGTAAGGCCTGCTCTCTCGCGTCCGGCGCGGCCTCGCCGGCGATCCACGCATTTCCCTGCTGAATCGCCCGCGCTCATCGCCGGACGCATCGCTTCCAAGCCAACCTTCCCGTTGGACCACTCATGAATCGTTACCCCCTCTGGAAATACGCCGTGATGCTGGTGGCTCTGGTCATCGGCCTCGTGTACACGCTGCCCAATCTGTTCGGCGAAGCGCCGGCGGTGCAGGTGTCGAGCGGCAAGGCAACGGTCAAGCTCGACTCGACCACGCTGGCTGCAGTCGAAGCCGCGCTCGCCGCCAATCAGATCAAGCCGGACGCCGTCACGTTCGACAACTCGACGACCAACGCGAACATTCGCGTGCGGCTGCCGGACACCGACACGCAATTGCGCGTGAAGGACCTGCTGCAGAAATCGCTGAACAGCGATCCGACCGATCCGCAATTCATCGTCGCGCTGAACCTGCAAAGCGCGTCGCCGACCTGGCTGTCCGCGCTGCACGCGCTGCCGATGTACCTCGGTCTCGATCTTCGCGGCGGTGTGCACTTCCTGCTGCAAGTTGACATGGCCGGCGCGCTCAACAAGAAGCTCGACTCGGACGCGTCGGACGTGCGCACGCTGCTGCGCGACAACAACGTGCGCGACGGCGGCGTGAATCGCGTGGGCCAGTCGGTGGTGGTCAATGTGGCAGACCAGGCTACGGCGGACGCGGCGCTCAAGCTGCTCGGCCGCAGCATCGGCGAACTCCAGTGGGCTACGCAACCCGGTCAGGACGGCGGTCTGCAACTGGTCGGCACGTTCACACCGGCCGTGCAACGCGCGGTCCAAGATGCCGCGCTCAAGCAGAACATCACCACGCTGCATAACCGCGTGAACGAACTCGGCGTGGCCGAGCCGGTGATCCAGCAGCAAGGCGCGGACCGCATCGTGGTCGAACTGCCGGGCGTGCAGGACACGGCGAAGGCGAAGGACATCATCGGCCGCACGGCGACGCTCGAAGCGCGCCTCGCCGATCCGGTCAACACGCATCCGAATCCGTCCGACCCGGTGCCGCCGGGCGACGAACTGTTCACGCAAGGCAATCAGACGCCGGTGCTGCTGCGCAAGCAGGTCATCTTCACCGGCGACCGGATCATCGACGCGTCGGCGGGCTTCGACGAACATCAGCGTCCTTCGGTCAACCTGCGCCTCGACTCGGCCGGTGGCCGCGCGCTGCGCAGCGTGTCGCGCGACAACATCGGCAAGCCGATGGCGATGGTGCTGTTCGAGAATGGCAAGGGCGAAGTGCTGACGGTGGCGACGATCCAGTCGGAACTGGGCGACCGCTTCCAGATCACCGGCCAGCCCACGCCGCAAGCCGCTGCCGACCTCGCGCTGCTGCTGCGCGCCGGTTCGCTCGCCGCGCCGATGGAAATCATCGAAGAACGCACGATCGGCCCGAGCCTCGGCGCCGACAACATCAAGAAGGGCTTCCACTCGGTGGTGTGGGGCTTCGCGGCAATCGCCGTGTTCATGATCGCGTACTACATGCTGTTCGGCGTGATCTCGATGATCGGCCTGTCCGTGAACCTGCTGCTGCTGATCGCGGTGCTGTCGATGCTGCAGGCCACGCTGACCTTGCCGGGTATCGCCGCTATCGCGCTCGCGCTCGGTATGGCGATCGACGCCAACGTGCTGATCAACGAACGCGTGCGCGAAGAACTGCGCCACGGCGCGCCGCCGCAACTGGCGATCCAGAACGGCTACGCGCACGCATGGGCGACGATTCTCGACTCGAACGTCACCACGCTGATCGCCGGCCTCGCGCTGCTCGCGTTCGGCTCCGGCCCGGTGCGCGGCTTCGCGATGGTCCACTGTATCGGCATCCTGACGTCGATGTTCTCGGCGGTGTTCTTCTCGCGTGGGCTCGTCAACCTCTGGTACGGCGGCAAGAAGAAGCTGAAGACGCTGGCGATCGGCCAGGTGTGGCGTCCGGATACGGCGCCCGCGGGCTCCTCCGCCTACCTCGGCAACAACGACGCCGCCACCGACACTGCGCAAGCTGTCGCAGCGGCCACGGCCAAGCCGAAGGCCCAGGCCGGCGCGCAAGCGCGTGCCGGCAAGCCGACCGTGCGCCGCCGCAACGCGTCGTCGGGTTCGTCGAATACGCCGCAGAAACCGGGTTCATCCCGCTGAGTCCCGGAGAACAAGACCATGGAATTTTTCCGTTTTCGCAAAGACATTCCGTTCATGCAGCGTGCGTTGCTCTTCAACGCAATCTCGCTGCTGACGTTCCTTGCCGCTGTGTTCTTCCTCGTGCATCGCGGGCTGCATCTGTCGGTGGAGTTCACCGGCGGAACCGTGATCGAAGTGCAGTATCCGGGCGCCGCGCCGCTCGATCCGGTGCGCGGTACGCTGGCCAAGCTCGGTTACGCGGACGCTCAGGTGCAGAACTTCGGCACCTCGCGCGACGTGCTGATCCGACTGCCGCTCAAGCAGGGCTTCACGTCGGCGCAGCAGAGCGACCAGGTGATGGGCGCGCTGAAGGCCGACACCCCGCAGGTGCAGTTGCAGCGTGTCGAGTTCGTCGGCCCGCAGGTCGGTAAAGAGCTCGCCACCGACGGCCTGCTCGCGCTCGCGTGCGTGGTGATCGGCATCGTGATTTACCTGTCGTTCCGCTTCGAATGGAAGTATGCGGTGGCCGGCGTGATCGCGAACTTGCACGACGTGGTGATCATTCTCGGCTTCTTCGCGTTCTTCCAGTGGGAGTTCTCGCTGTCGGTGCTGGCCGCGGTGCTCGCGGTGCTCGGCTATTCGGTGAACGAGTCGGTCGTGATCTTCGACCGGATTCGCGAGACCTTCCGCCGCGAACGCAAGCTGACCGTGATCGAGGTCATCAACCACGCGATCACCAGCACGATGTCGCGGACCATCATCACGCACGGCTGTACGCAGATGATGGTGCTGTCGATGTTCCTGTTCGGCGGCCCGACACTGCACTACTTCGCTCTTGCGCTGACGGTCGGTATCCTGTTCGGTATCTATTCGTCGGTGTTCGTCGCCGCCGCCCTCGCGATGTGGCTCGGCGTGAAGCGCGAAGATCTGCTGAAGGACAAGAAGGATCGCACCGATCCGAACGATCCGAATGCGGGCGCGCAAGTCTGATCCTGTTGTCGAGGCGGGCTTCGCAAATGAAAAAAGCCGGTTCTTTGGAACCGGCTTTTTTTTGCCTGCTTCGCCAGGATTGTTCAATAGCCAATGGCTCGATGAACCGGCCTTTCGCGATTGATCGCCGCGCTATCTCGCAGCGGCAAGCCGCAGCACAGCCTCAGCGAAACCCAAGCTTGCGGCGCGCCGCCATCAGCGCAACGAGGCTCACCAGCGCCGCAAAAATCAGATAGTAGCTGGGCGCGGCCTTCGAACCCGTGACGCTGATCAGCCACGCGATGATGAACGGTCCGAATCCGCCGAAGATCGTCACGGCGACGTTATACGCGAGCGACATGCCGGTCGTGCGGGTCTGCACCGGAAACATCTCCGACAACAAACCCGGCAGCGCCGCGAAGTATCCGGTCATCAAAAAGCCGAACACGATCTGCAGCGCGATCAGCGTGCCGAAGGTCGGATGCGCGACCAGATACAGAAAGGCCGGATAGATCAGCACGAGCAGCAACAGCGCCGGGACCAGCATGATCGTGGTACGCCCGTGCCGGTCCGACAGATGACCGATCAGCGGCGAGAACACCATCTGGATGACCCCGGTCAGCGCAATCGCCGAGAACGCGACCGACGGCGCCAGCCCCAATTGCTTCACGCCATACGTCGGCATGAACAGCACCAGATACGTCGACACGGTGCCCAGCACCACCACGCCAATCGCAATCAGAAGGCGCAGTTTCTGGCTCGCGAAGGTGTCGCGCAGCGGCGTCGTGGTCGTTTCCGCCGCGAGGAATTCGGGCGTCTCATCGAGCTTCGTGCGAATGTACCAGGCGACCGGCCCGATCAGCAGACCGAAGACGAACGGCACGCGCCAGCCCCACGACGCCATCTGCTCCGGCGCCAGCCCGCCCGTGAGAAGCACGCCGAAGCCGGCGGCCAGCAGCGTCGTGAGACCCTGGCTCGCCACCTGCCAGCTCGCGAAGAAGCCGCGCCGCCCCGGCACGTGCTCCGCGAGAAAAGCGGTCGCGCTGCCGAACTCCCCGCCCGCCGAGAAGCCCTGCATCAGACGGGCAATCACCAGGATGATCGGCGCGGCGAGGCCGATGCTCTGATAAGTCGGCAAGATCGCGATGATCAGCGTGCCGCTCATCATCAACAGGATCGACAGCGTGAGCGCGGCCTTGCGTCCCGCGCGATCCGCGTAGGCGCCGATCACGATGGCCCCGAGCGGCCGCATGAAGAACGACACGCCGAAGGTGCCGAGCGTCAGCAACAGCGAGACCGTGTCGTTGCCGGCCGGAAAAAACAGCTTCGCGATAGTGACCGCGAAAAAGCCATACACCACCAGGTCGAACCATTCCAGCGCATTGCCGATCGACGCGGCGATCACCGCCCGCCACGAATTGCGTCGGCTTCCCACGATGCTTGCTGCTGTCGTTGCACTCATCCAGATCTCCAGTTCGCGCGACATATTATTGATGCGGGCTCGACACGCCCGGTATTGCCGCACCGGATACGCGCATAACCGGTACGCTGCCAGCGCTCTATTTAACTGGAAAAATAATTCAACGCGAGCGGCAATTTGGATGCGGTGCCGCATACGGTGCCTGGCGCACCTCGCATGCAAATAAAAAACCGCTTCGTCGCACAGCGAACGAAGCGGTTTTTGCATTGCGACGCGAGCGCGACGCTATTCGATACCGATACTCGAAGACGCGAAATGCATACAAGCGCTTATTGCTTGATGCCTTCAGACTGGATATGCAGCCGCGTCTCCATGTTGAAGCCGTATTTGGCGCCGAAGTCCATGCCGTAGTCGGCGCGGCTGAATTGAGCGCTCGCTTCGACGCCGCACACTTCGCGCTTGAGCACCGGGTGCTGCATGCACTTGAACGACTCGATCTTCAGATTCAGCGGCTTGGTGACGCCGCGGATCGTCAGGTTGCCGACCACTTCCACCGGCTTGTCGCCGTCGAACTTGATCTCAGTGCCCTTGTAGGTCACCGCCGGGTACTTGGCGACGTCGAAGAACGCATCCGATTTCAGATGTTCGTCGAGTTTGCTGTTGCCGGTTTGCACCGAAGCCGGATCGACCGTCACGTCCACCGTGCCGGTCTTCGCCGCGCGGTCGAGCGTCACCGTGCCGGAGCTTTTCGTGAACTTGCCGCGCCAGACCGACAGACCGCCGAAGTGATCCGCCTCGAAGCTCGGATACGTGTGGGTCGGGTCGAGCTGATAGGTGTCGGCGGCAAACGCGCCGAGCGAGAAAGAAGAAGCCAGCGCGCCCACAGCGATCAACATGGATGTTTTCAATTCATGCTCCTAGGTTCCGGTGAAAATATGGCCGCGCCCGATCAGCGCGGCGGACTTCGTGAACGTCACACGCGTCACTTCTGCGCGGCGACGATATGAAACTTGATCACCACATCGTCGGCCACGACCGACGTGTCTTTCCATTCGCCGGTGCCGATGTCGAATTGCGAGCGCTTGATCGGCAACGAGCCGTCGAAGGTCTGCATCGCGCCCTGCTGGCTCACCGTGACCGGCACCACCAACGTCTGCGATTTACCCTTGATGGTCAGCTTGCCGGTCACCTTGAACTGATTGCCGCCGGCCGGCGCGATCGCGCTCGACACGAACGTGGCGGTCGGATAGGTCTTCGCGTCGAACCACTCCTTGCCGCGCACCTGGTCGTTGTAGCTCTCGTCGCCGAGATCGTAGCTGCCCACGTCGATGCTGAACTGCGCGGTGCCGTCGGCGGGTTTGGCCGGATCGAACTTGACCTGCGCGGTGAATTTGCCGAACTTGCCTTCCACCGGCACGTTCATCTGCTTCGAGGTGGCCGTCACCGAACTCTTCGCGACGTCGACTTGCGCGAGCGCGCTGCCGGCCGCGGTCAGCGAGGCCGCGGCGAACGCGGCGAGCATGTAGCGATAAAACGAGACCTTCATGTTTGTCCTTATTTGAGGAAAGGGAGCATGCGCGACAGCAGGCCGTCGCGATCCAGCCATTGGTGCTTGAGCGCACCGGCGACGTGCAGCGCGACCAGGACGAGCAACGTGTAATTCAGCGCGATATGCACGTTCTTCAGCAGTTCCTTGAGGTGCGGGTCCGGCGCGATCAGACGCGGCAGCGGGATCAGCCCGAGGTACACCACCGGCACATTCGCCGCCGAGCTGTACAGATAGCCGGACACGGGAATCGCGATCATCAGTACGTACAGCAGCAGGTGCACGAGATTCGCGACGCCGCGCTGCCAGGCCGGCATGCGGCGCGGCAACGCCGGGGCAGCGTGAGTCGCGCGCCACAGAATGCGCAGGATCGCGAGCGCGAACACCGTCACGCCGATCCATTTGTGCCATGAGAAGTAGCGCAGCTTGGTGGGCGTAAAGCCCGGGATATCGGTCATCACCCAGCCGAGCGCGAAGCCGCACACGATCAGGAGCGCGATCAGCCAGTGAAAGGCGATCGCCGTGCGCGTGTACGACTCCCGACTGCTGAATGAAGGATTGAGTGCCATGACAGATCAACGCAAGCTAAGAGAGGTTAACGGCGCAGCTTGCCCTGGTATTCCCGGCATGAATGCGACCGACGTCGGTGCATCTGACCAGGACATGTCCGCTGCGATACACGCCAAGGCCGCCATGCTACCCCATGCGCAAGAAGCTGGCTGCGTTGGTGTTGAACCTGCCGGGTCCGAATTTTGCGGGAGTGCGAACCGTCGTTGAACAATTAGGGACGGAGGATGTCAGAGCTATGCCAAGTCGTGTAAGACTTCCGAATGCCAAGCGGGTCCGGCGTGCGGTCCGTGCCCATGCGCGGGCCGATGTGGCCGCGAAGCCGCGTTTGGTACTATTGCCCCACTCTCTCACCCGCCCTGCCCTCACGCCACTAGCCCTTCTGCCGTATGGAACATGACAACCTGATCGCGTGCCATGAATGCGATACGCTGTTCCGCAAGCCACGGCTTGTCGGGCGCACTGCCGCGCGCTGTCCGCGCTGCGGCGCGACGCTCTATCGCGGCATCTCGCGCAAGCTCGACAACATCTGCGCGATGACGCTGGCCGCGCTGATCACCTTTGTGATTGCGCAGGCTTTCCGATCGTCGAACTGGAAACCAACGGCATCACCTCGCAGACCACGCTGATCGGCGCGATCGTCGCACTGTGGGACGAGGACATGCAGATCGTCGCGGTGATGGTGTTCTGCTCGACCATCCTGTTCCCGCTGACCGAGCTGGTCGCGCTGCTCTACGTGCTGGTGCCGCTGCGCGCCGGCTACGTGCCGACCGGATTCAACCGCGTGTTGCGCGCGATCCAGTTCGTGCGCCCGTGGGGAATGATCGAAGTGTTCATGCTCGGCGTGCTGATCACGATCGTGAAGATGGTCAGTCTCGCGCGCGTGATTCCCGAAGCCGCGCTGTTCGCGTTCGGCGCGCTGACGCTGATGTTCGCGGTCGTCGTCACGTTCGATCCGCGCGTGTTGTGGGATCTCGCCGACGAACTCGGCGGGCGCGATCAGCGCCCGCTGCCGCGCACCTCCGCCGATAGCGCGGCGGCCGCCGTCGGCTCGCAGGCCGGCCCGCCCGCGCCTGCTGACGTGCACGCTGCAGTGCCGGCGACGGTGCCGCCCGCTGTGCCGACTGACGCGCAAACCGCCGCGCACCCCGCATTGCGGCCCGGTGTGCCGCCCGCGCCGCGTCAGGGATGAGTCCACGATGAAATACGTCACCGCGAAACGCGCGGGCCTTGTCTCGTGCCATGCGTGCGGCCGCGTCGAGCCGCGCATCCGCTCGATCACGCCACAACACTGCGGACGCTGCGGCGCGCAGCTTCACTCGCGCAATCCCGACAGCCTGGTGCGCACCTGGGCGCTGCTGATCGCCGCCGCGATCCTGTATATTCCCGCGAACCTGCTGCCGGTGATGCACACCACGTCGCTGCTCGGCTCCGAAGACGACACCATCATGAGCGGCGTCGTGCTACTTCTGGACCGACGGGCGACTGGCCGCTCGCGGTGATCATGTTCATCGCCAGCATCCTGGTGCCGATGCTCAAGCTCGGCGCGCTCGTGCTGCTCACGTGCACCGCGCAGCGCCGCTCGCGCTGGCGGCCGCGACCAGCGCACCACGCTGTACCGGATGGTCGAGCGGATCGGCCGCTGGTCGATGCTCGACGTCTTCGTCGTCACGCTGACCGTCGCGCTGGTGCGCTTCAGATCGCTCGCCGTGATCACGGCCGGACCGGGCGCGATCGCGTTCGGCGTCGGTCGTGGTGCTGACGATGCTGGCGTCGATGCAATTCGATCCGCGACTCATCTGGGACCCCGTGAAAGCAATCTCAAACCCTCAGGATCTGAACATGACTAGCCCGCAAGGACCGACGCCCGCTTCCGAACGATGCGCCGCGCAACGATTCGAACGGACCGCAGACTGCCGCCCAAACTTCCGGACCCCGAGATCGAACCGCGCAGCCGCTGGCTGCCGTCGCTCGTCTGGGTGATTCCGCTCATCGCCGCGCTGATCGGCGTCGCGCTCGTGGTCAAGTCGGTGACCGAGAGCGGCCCGACCATCACGATCAGCTTCGTCAGCGCCGAAGGCCTCGAACCGGGCAAGACCAAGCTCAAGTACAAGGACGTCGACGTCGGCACGGTGAAGACCATCACGCTGTCGCAAGATCTGTCGCACGTGCTGGTGCGAGGTGCAACTGACCAAGGAAGGCGAAGATTCGCGGTCAAGGACACGCGCTTCTGGGTGGTGCGGCCGCGCGTCGGCGCGAGCGGCGTGTCGGGCTCTGACCACGCTGCTGTCGGGCGCGTACATCGGCGTGGACGCCGGCAAGCTCGACGGACTCCGAGAAGAACTTCGTCGGCCTGGAAACGCCGCCGCCGATCACCGGCGACCAGAAGGGCCACCAGTTCACGCTGCACGGCGACTCGCTCGGCTCGATCGACATCGGCTCGCCGATCTTCTACCGGCGCGTGCAGGTCGGCCAGGTGGTCGGCTTCTCGCTCGACAAGGACGGCACCGGCGTGACCATGCAGGTGTTCGTGAACGCGCCGTACGACCAGTACGTCGGCACGAATTCGCGCTGGTGGCACGCGAGCGGCGTCGACCTGCGGCTCGATTCGAGCGGCTTCAAGCTGAACACGCAGTCGCTCGCGACGGTGATCGTCGGCGGCATCGTCGTTCCAGTCGCCGCCCGGCCAGCGGCGTGGGCGCGCAGGCGCCGAACAACATGACGTTCCGCCTCGCCTCGGACGAAGCCGACGCGATGCGCGATCCGGACGGCGTGCCGCTGCGCGTGGTGATGAACTTCAACCAGTCGCTGCGCGGGCTGTCGGTCGGCGCGCCGGTCGATTTCCGCGGCATCGTGCTGGGCGAGGTGACCAACATCGGCATCGACTACGACCCGAAGACGCGCAGCTTCACGATGCCGGTCACGATGAACATGTATCCCGACCGCCTCGGCAAGCGCTTCCGCGAAACCGCTGCCGCAGCCGGGCAGCCTCGCGGGTCAGGCGCTGTTGCAGCAACTGGTCGAGCATGGGCTGCGCGGCCAGTTGCGCACCGGCAATCTGCTCACGAGCCAGTTGTACATCGCGCTCGATATCTTCCCGAAAGCGCCGCCGGCCACGGTCGAACGTTGCGAGCGATCCGCTCGAACTGCCGACGATCCCGAACACGCTCGACGAGTTGCAGCTTCAGGTCGCGGACATCGCGAGGAAGCTCGACAAGATGCCGTTCGACCAGATCGGCAACAACCTGAACAGCGCGCTGAAGAACGCCGATCAGCTGTTCAAGCAGCTCGACACGGAAGTCGTGCCGGAGGCGCGCGACACGCTCGCGGCGGCGAAGCAGACCTTCGGCTCGGCCGAGGCGACGTTGCAGCAGGACTCGCCGCTGCAGTCGGATGTTCATCAGGCGTTGCAGGAACTGACGCGCACGTTGCAGTCGCTGAACGCGCTGTCCGATTATCTGGAGCGTCATCCGGAATCGCTGTTGCGCGGTAAATCAGGAGATAAACCATGATGTTTGCCCGGCTCCCCCGTCCGCCGCGCGCGCTCGTGCGCGGCGCTGTGTACGCCGGCGCGCTGGCCGCGGCGGTGGCCATGGCGGCGTGCTCGTCGCCGTCGAGCCGCTTTTATACGCTCGGCGCCGATGCGGCCGGGTCCACCGCGCCGGTCAGCGCAAGCACGGCGGCGGCGCAGGCCTGGCTGATCGAGGTCGCGCCCGATCGACATGCCGCCGCAAGTGGCGAAGAATCAGCTGGTCGTGCAGACGGGCCCGACCCAGGTCAAGGTGCTCGAAGAGGAGCGCTGGGCGTCGCTGCCCGGCGACGAGATCCGGCGCGCGCTGTCGACCAGTCTGACGCAGCAGCTCGGCACCATTGACGTCTATGGCACCGCGCATCCGGATGCGACGCCGGTCTATCGCGTCAGCATGAACGTGCAGCGCTTCGAGTCGTGGCCCGGCTCGCATGCGTTGATGGACGCGGTGTGGAGCGTGCGGGCCGTGCGCAGCAACGCGGTGATGACGTGCCGCAGCGTGGTGAGCGAGCCGGTCAGCGGCGGGTATGACGCGCTGGTCGATGGACACCGGCGGGCGCTCGCGCAAATTTCCGGACAGATTGCCACGGCGGTGCGGGCGATGGCTGCCGCGAATCCCGGCAGTACGGCGGGTGCGGGCAAGGGGACGAGCGTTTTGGTGCCGGCGTGTCCTTCCACGGGTGCGACGGCGGCGGCTGGCAGCTGAAGCGGGTTCGGTTGCGCTCGAACTTGAGTTTGAGTTTGAGCTTGAGCGGCTGTGCGTTTTTGCGCCGGCCGCGTTCGTCGAGTTGAGCGCGTTGGCGGCGTCGAATCGTATTGGACCACAGGCCTTCGCCTCGTCTTCGTGTCCGGCAAATGACACCCGCCTCCACACCGGAAAACGCGCGAGCAGCGCCACGCAAAACAGTGCGCTGTCGATCAGTCCATCGGACATCTGCACCGGCCTCGCGCGTCGACGACGTGCCAAACCACACACGAGCCTTGCCGTCGACACCAACACGCTCAAGCACCAAACCCGCAGCCTCGTGCGGCCGCCATGCCGCCCATGCAGTTACTCCAGCGACACCACGATCTTCTTCGTCAAACCGCGTTCGCGCACATTCAACGTCGCCCGATAGCCGGAGCCGCTGCTTCTCGCTTCCAGAAGCTGCCGCACATTCAGGTCACGACTCGCCAGCGCCCCTACCGCGGCGCTGGGCAACACCGCGTTGGCGATCCGCAGAACGACGACCGGCACGCTGAACGATGCTTCGCGCTTGCCATCCACGAACTTCTCGACTTCACATTGATCACTTTTCCTTTCCTCTCGAACGACAACGCCGCTCCCTCGACCGGGCCCAAGTCATAATCAAAGTTCGGGCTGGCGTTATCAAGGAAAGCCAGGGAAAACTAACCGATCCTTTGACACGTCGCACACATTCCGCAGGCAAAAACATGTTCGACTCGCTCAAACGATTCATCAAGAAATGGCGCGCGTCGCGCGACGGCGGCCACCAGCTCGACGCGCTGCTGGCGATCGCCGACCGGAACGCCCCCTATGCGGACCGCAGCGCATGGCTGATCGAACTCGCCCACTGGATTCGCCGTGGCCGCGCCGTGCAAGCCGGCACGTCCGAGCCCAACGCCCAACCCGCCGCATCCCGCTCGGCATCGGCGCACACGCGAATCCGCTACCTGCTCCATGTGCTGGATCGCAACCCCGCGTGGAAGGCCAACGTCGCCGGTATCCTGCGCGCGCTGCTGCGTGAAAGCGACGGCCTCTCGTTGCTCTGCGATGCCGGCATGCCGGTGCATTCGGGCTTCTTCGGCGCGCTTTTCGAACGCCTCGAAGCGTCGTTGATCCCGCCCGCGCCCAACCGGCGCGACCTCACCGCGATCGTCACGCTGATGTTCAGTTCGGAGCGCGACGCCGGCTGGATCGCCACGCTGCCCGCCGATCTGCTGACCCGCATCCACGCGCTGTTCGACTACGCCGTGGACGAGGACGAACCACGCGACAGCACGCCGTTCTCGCTCGACCTGCTGGCGGCGCTGCACAACCTCACTTGCCAGATCAGCTCGACGGGCCTGTCGCAAACCGTGCGCAGCCGCCTCGGCGGAGCCAGTGCCGATGACGACACCAGCGACGTGCGCATCGCGATGGAAAAGCAGCCGTTCTACCGGCTCACGCGCGCGATGCTCGCCGTCGAAGCCGCCCATCACGCGTGCGCGGCGGGCGCTCCGCAAGATCAGCTGCTGCGCGAAGTCAACTATCTGCGGCTGCTGCTCGACGATTGCCGCAGCGCCACCCACAACGTCTTCGCCCATCTCTATCGCAACGGCGTGAGCGTCGACATCGTGTTCCAGGTCGAGCGGATGCGCATGCGCATCGTGCGCGCCGAACATCTGCTGAACGCCTGGATGGCGCAAGACGATCTGCACGCCGGCGCGCGTCTGACCGCCGAACTCGTGAACGCAAATCACGCGAGCCAGAGCGTCGCGCATCTGTTGCGCAGCAACTTCTCGCTGCTGGCCCGCAAGGTCGTCGAGTACAGCGCCGATACTGGCGAGCATTACATCGCCCGTGATCGCGCCGAATATCTGAAGATGCTGCGCATGGCGGCCGGCGGCGGACTCGTCACCGTCGTCACGGTCTGCGTGAAGTTCGCGATTAGCGGCGCGCATCTGCAAGCCATGCTCGAAGGCATGCTGGCCGGCATCAACTACGCGGCGAGCTTCCTGCTGATGCACTTCCTGCACTTCTCGCTCGCCACCAAGCAGCCGGCGATGACCGCGCCCACCCTCGCACGCGAACTCGACGGCGTCGACACGCCGGCGGGCGTCGACAGTTTCGTGAGTTCCGTGACCGCGCTGATGCGCACCCAGGCTGCCGCCGTGTTCGGCAACGTTCTGCTGGTGTTTCCCGTGTGCCTCGGCGTGCAACTGCTGTGGCACGCGCTGTTTCACGCCGACATCATTTCGCCGCAGAAGGCGCACGCCACGCTGCACTCGTTCTCGCTGCTCGGGCCGACGCCGTTCTACGCCGCGTTGACCGGCGTGCTGCTGTGGTCGTCGAGCCTGCTGGCGGGTTGGGCGGACAACTGGTTCGTGCTGCATCGCGTCGCCGACGCGCTCGCCTATAACCGCCGCCTGCGCATGACGCTCGGCGCGGCCGGCGCCAACCGGCTCGCGCAGTGGTGCCGTTCGAACGTCGCGGGGGTCGTCGGCAATGTCACGCTGGGGCTGATGCTCGGACTCGTGCCGGCGATCTTCACCGCGTTGGCGTTCTCGTTCGAAGTGCGGCACGTGACGCTCAGCGCCGGCTCGATCGGCATCGCGCTCGGCGTGCTCGGCGAGAGCGCATTGAAGTGGCCGGAGCTGTGGTGGGCGGTCGCCGGGGTCGGCAGCATGGCGATACTCAACGTCGCCGTGAGTTTCGCGCTCGCGTTCTACATGGCCGTCAGGTCGCGCGACTTGCGGCGCCAGGCGGTGCGCTCCCTACGCGGCGCGATCTGGCAGCGCGTGCGCAAACATCCGCTCGAACTGGTGTGGCCGGCGAAAACCTCGCGCAAAGCCGGCTAGCAAGCGCGCGCCGCGCCAGCTCGCAAGCCCGCGCGACCCCACCGCCATGCAATCGAGCATGGCGGCTCACCCCGACCGCGTACAATAGCGCCTTATCTAACGCCTTCCGGCAACCTCAATGTCCTTCGATTTCTTCCTCCCTTGCCCACGCGGCCTTGAAGCCTCGCTCGCGGCCGAACTCGCCGAAATCGCCGCCAAACACCTGAACGGCGCGCCGTTCACGGCCGGCGCACAAGTGCCGGGCGGCGTGCATTTCCGCGGAGGCTGGGCCGCCGGCATGGCCGCCAACCTGCATTCGCGTCTCGCGAGCCGCGTGCTGCTGAAGATCGCACATCGGCCGTATCGTAGCGAGCAGGACATTTACGCGCTCGCGGTCGAGCAACGTTGGGAACAGTGGTTCTCGGCGAACGAAACGCTGCGCGTGGACGTCACCGCGATCAAGTCGCCGCTGCGCAGCCTCGAATTCACCACGCTGCGAGTGAAGGACGCGATCTGCGACCGCCTGCGCGAAGTCAGCGGCGCGCGGCCGAGTATCGACACCGGCATGCCCGACGTGCGCGTGTTCGCGTTTCTCACGGCCACCGACTGCACGCTGTACCTCGACACATCCGGCGACCCGCTGTTCAAGCGCGGCTGGCGCCTCGACAAGGGCGCGGCGCCCCTGCGCGAGA
Organism: uncultured Pseudomonadota bacterium; assembly: GCA_963831685.1. GTDB lineage: Bacteria > Myxococcota_A > Polyangia > Fen-1088 > Fen-1088 > JADGRB01. The sequence continues at coordinate 113,728 of CAWHRJ010000015.1, read as the reverse complement.
ATCTCGCGGCGGGCATTCTGCGTCTGACCGGCTGGAGCGCCGGCACGCCGCTGTACGACCCGATGTGCGGTAGCGGCACGTTCCTCGCGGAAGCCGCGCAAGTGGCGCTGAACATCGCGCCGGGCGCGGAACGCCGCTTCGGCTTCGAGAAGCTCAAGCAGTTCGACGCCAAGACCTGGCAGACGCTCAAGGCGGCCGCGCTCGACGCGAAGCACGCCGCGCGCAGCTCGCGCGCCGATCTGCAAATTTTCGGCAGCGATATTTCCGGCGATATGCTCGACAAGGCGCGCGCGAACTTCCAGCGCGCCGGCTTACCGTCGATTCCGCTCAAGCAGGTCGATGCGCGCGGCATGACGCCACCGTCGTCCGCCGCGGGCATCCTCGTCGCCAATCCGCCGTACGGCGAGCGGATCGAAGTGCGGGGCCGCAACGCGCGCGGCGAGCTGCGCGAAGGCCGCGGCAATCGCGATAGCCGCGACGACGACAGCTTTCGCCGCGCTCAGGAAGAAACGCCGGACAGCGAATTTTTCCAGTCGCTCGGGGATGCGTTGAAGCAGCGCTTCACGGGTTGGCACGCGTTCATTCTGACGTCGGATCGCAAGCTGCCGGGGCAATTGCGTTTGCGCGAGTCGACCAAGACGCCGCTCTTTAACGGCGCGCTCGAATGCCGGCTGTTCCGCTTCGATCTGATCGCGGGCAGCGTGCGTCAGCGACCGCAGCAGAACGATACGCCGGCGGGTTGAGAGGGCGCTTCAGGCGCTTGGCGCAAAGCCTTTGAGGCGCGCCGTAGCACGGCAATGAAAACCGCGGACCTTTGGGTTGCGCGGTTTTTTTTTGCTGACGCAATGCGGAATGCGGCGAGCGTAGCGCGATACACCAGCGGCTTGAATGACGATCGCTTGGCGCAATGCACTTGGGTGCGCGATGCGCATGCTGGCCGATTTTCCTCGCGCCGCGCTCCGCATTGCGCATTACGCGTTGCGCATTCCGCGGTGCGCAGCCGACCGCTTGTGCGGCGTCTTAACGGCTCATTACTGCCATGCGCAAGCGCGCAACTCGCGGCCCCAATCCCCACCCTGACCGCCACCGCGCCCCACTACCCACTCTTTCCCAAACCCACCTGCTGCCACACCCTACTGACACCACGCTGTCAGCAGCACCCCCGCACACTCCTTCTCACGCCATCCGGCGCTTTGCACGGCTTACCCGCCATCCACAGGAGAGTGTCATGTCCACGTCATCCAAGGTTGTTGCATGGTTCGAGATTCCGTCCGTTGATTTCGATCGCGCCGTCCGCTTTTATGAAGCCGCGCTCGACACCAAACTCAATCGCCAGGAAATCGGCGGCCAGCCGATCGCCGTGTTCGGCTACGAAGAACCGGCCACCGGCGGCGCGATCGTCCACAGCCCGTCGATGACCCCGACCGGCGACGGCGTGATCGTCTATCTGACCGCGCAGCCGAACGTCGACGCCGCCCTCGCCCGTGTCGAGCAAGCCGGCGGCAAGGTCGACGGCCCCGTGATCAAGCTGCCGCAAGACATCGGCTACATCGCTTTCTTCACCGATACGGAAGGCAACCGCCTCGGCCTGCATTCGCGCACCAACGGCTGAACCTCGACACGGCGCCACAGCTCGCCACGCGGCGCGCGACGCGGCAGCGGGCGCCACAGTGAACCTCGAGCGGAGCGCGGTATGCGGCGCTATCATCGCGGGACCGTTCCCGTCCTCTTCTACAAGACGCCCACGATGACGCGCCGCGCCGACCGCCTGTTCCAGATCGCCGAACTGCTGCGCGGACGGCGCCTGACCACCGCGCAACAACTCGCCGACTGGTTGAACATTTCGCTGCGCACCGTCTATCGCGATGTGCGCGATCTGCAGTTATCAGGGGTCCCGATCGAAGGCGAGGCCGGCATCGGCTATCGGTTGAGCCGCACGGCGAGCCTGCCGCCGCTCACCTTCACCGCCGACGAACTGGCCGCGATTGCCGCGGGCGCGCGCATGCTCGAATCGTGGGGCGGTGCGGGCTTCGCGAGCGGCGCGCGCGGGGCGCTCGCGAAAATCGCCTCGGCGATGCCCGCCGACAAACGCGCGACACTAGAAAAGCTGGCGATTTTCGCGCCGTCGTTTCACATCAAAGGGAATTTTTCGGCGCAACTGGATGCGCTGCATCGCGCGATCGACACGCGCCACGTGGTGCGCTTCGCCTACACCGATGCGAGCGGCGCGGCGACCGAGCGCCGCGTCTGGCCGCTCGCGCTCGCCTATTGGGGCGCGCGCTGGACGCTGGGTGCGTGGTGCGAATTGCGCTGCGACTTTCGCAATTTCGGGCTGGAGAAGATCGACGACCTTCAGGTGCTCGAACTGTATCCGGACCAGGAAGGCCGCCGGCTCGCGGACCTGTTGCGGCATGTGAACGCGAAGCCGAAGTGAGACGAAGCGGGTGAAAATCGCGGGCGCACGTGCTTCCAGTAGTGCAACCCGCGATCTCCTCGCCGCGCTCATTCCACCGCTTTCACCATATCTTCGATAACCTTCTTCGCATCACCGAACACCATCATCGTTTTGTCCATGTAGAACAGGTCGTTGTCGAGCCCGGCATAACCCGCCGCCATCGAGCGCTTGTTGACGATCACCGTCCTCGCCTTATACGCCTCGATGATCGGCATGCCCGCGATCGGCGACTTCGGATCGTTCTTCGCGGCCGGATTCACCACGTCGTTCGCGCCGAGCACCAGCACCACGTCGACCTGACCGAACTCGCCGTTGATGTCGTCCATTTCGTAGACCATGTCGTACGGCACCTCGGCTTCGGCGAGCAGCACGTTCATGTGCCCCGGCATCCGGCCGGCCACCGGGTGAATCGCGTACTTCACCTCGATGCCCTTCTCGACCAGCTTGTCGGTCAGCTCCTTCAACGCATGCTGCGCACGCGCCACCGCCAGACCATAGCCCGGCACGATCACCACGGTCTCCGCATTGCCGAGCATGAACGACGCGTCATCCGCCGACCCGGATTTCACCGGACGCTGCTCCGCCGCGCCACCCGCCGCCGCCGCGCCCGGCTCGTTGCCGAAGCCGCCGAGGATCACGTTGAAGAACGAACGGTTCATCGCGCGGCACATGATGTACGACAGGATCGCACCCGACGAACCCACCAGCGAGCCCGCGATGATCAGCATCGGATTGTTCAGCGAGAAGCCGATGCCCGCCGCCGCCCAGCCCGAGTACGAGTTCAGCATCGACACGACCACCGGCATGTCCGCGCCGCCGATCGGGATGATGATCAGCACGCCGAGCACGAACGCGATGATCGTCATGATGATGAACGGCAACCATGACTGCGTGAGGAAGAAGATGATGCCGAAGCCGAGCATCGCGATCGCAAGGAACAGGTTGATCAGGTGCTGGCCTGCATAGACCACCGGCGCGCCCTGGAAGAGGCGGAACTTGTACTTGCCCGACAGCTTGCCGAACGCGATCACCGAACCGGAGAACGTGATCGCGCCGACGAACGTGCCGATGAACAGTTCGATGCGATTGCCGAACGGCAGGAAGCCCGGAATCGGATACTCGGGATCGACGAGGCCGAACGCAGCCGGCTCCGACACCACCGCATACGGCGATGCAGACGGCGGCAAGACCGATCAGCGAGTGCATCGCCGCGACCAGTTCCGGCATCTTGGTCATCTCGACGCGCGCCGCGACGAACGCGCCGACCGCGCCACCGATCACCAGCGCGACCAGCAGCAGGCCGAGCCCCAGACCGAGGTTCGAGCCGAGCGCGGTCGCCTGTTTGACGATCAGCGCGATGGTCGTGACGATCGCAATCGCCATCCCGACCATGCCGAAGGTATTGCCGACGCGCGCCGTCTTCGGATTGGACAGCCCCTTGAGCGCCTGAATGAAGCAGACCGACGCGACCAGATAAAGCAGCGTGACGACGTTCAGGCTCATTACGCGTTCTCCTTGGCTGCGGGCAGCTTCTTCGGCTCTTTCTTGCGGAACATCTCCAGCATTCGTCGGGTCACGAGAAAGCCGCCGAACACGTTGACCGCCGCGAGCGCGACCGCGAGCGTGCCGAAGAACTTGCCGGGGCCGCCGATCGGTGAGCCCGGCGGCGAGCATCGCGCCGACGATCACGATCGCCGAGATCGCGTTGGTCACCGCCATCAGCGGCGTGTGCAGCGCGGGCGTGACGTTCCAGACCACGTGGTAGCCGACGTAGATCGCCAGCACGAAGATGATCAGGTTGATGACGGTGTGGTTGATGACTTCCATCGCCGTTCTCCCAGATAGTTATTTGCTTCAGGCCTTGCGTGTGACTTCGCCGTCACGCGCCATCAGGTAGCCGCGACGATGTCGTCCGCGAGATCGATGTTCAACGCGCCTTCCTTCGTGATGATCAGCTTGAGGAAGTCGAGCACGTTGCGCGCGTAGAGCGACGACGCGTCGGCGGCGCACCATCGCCGCCAGGTTCGTCTCGCCGACGATCGTGCACGCCGTGCTTGACGACCACCTTGTCCGCCTCGGTCAGCGGGCAGTTGCCGCCGCGCTGGCCTTCGTACTCCGGACCGCGGCCGGCGGCGAGGTCGACGATCACCGAGCCGGGCTTCATCGCCTGCACCATGTCCTCCGTGATCAGCATCGGCGCGGCGCGGCCCGGAATCAGCGCGGTGGTGATGACCACGTCGGCCTGCGTCGCCCGCTCGTGGACCTGCGCCGTCTGGCGCGTCGAGCCACGACGGCGGCATCGGCCGCGCGTAGCCGCCGACGCCCTCGCGCGGCTTCGCGCTCTTCCTCGGTCTCGTAGGGCACGTCGATGAAACTTGGCGCCGAGCGACTCGACCTGCTCCTTGACGGCCGGCCGCACGTCGGTCGCCTCGATCACCGCGCCCAGGCGCTTGGCGGTGGCGATCGCCTGCAAGCCGGCCACGCCCACGCCCAGCACGACGACGCGCGCCGCCTTGACCGTGCCGGCGGCGGTCATCAGCATCGGGAACAGGCGCGGTAGTTGTCGGCCGCGATCATCACGGCCTTGTAGCCGGCGATGTTGGCCTGCGACGACAGCACGTCCAGGCTCTGCGCGCGCGTGGTGCGCGGCGCGGCCTCGAGCGCGAACGCGGTGACGCCGGCAGCGGCCAGCTTTGATGAGTTCTCGGTATTAACGGATTGAGCATGCCCGACCAGCGTCGCGCCGCGCTTCATCAGGGCAGTTCGTCGTCGGTGGGCGACGCACCTTGAGGACGAGATCGGCGCCGAAGGCGGTGGCCGCGGTCGACGATCTCGGCGCCGGCGGCCGTAAAGGCCTCGTCTGGAAGCTCGCGCCAGCGCCGGCGCCGCTCTGGATGTGACCCGGTGGCCCTGGGTCACGTACTTCTTGACCGTTTCGGGCGTGACGGCGACGCGTGTTTCGTCCGCGCGCGTCTCGGCTGGCACTCCGATGTGCATCGTGCTCCTCCTCGACTTCCTGTTTGACGACAGATTGGCCGACGAGGCACGCCGGCTTGCACCTGCAATTGCAACGGCTAACGCCTCACTTTAACCGAAACCAGGGGGGGCACAAGAATCGGGGACAATCCGGGGGTGCCCGCGCCTGGCCGCCGTGGCCGCTTCCCGGCAGCCCAGGCCCATAACCGGTAAAATGCGCAGCCATGAAACCGGAAACCTGGCTGCCGCACGTCACCGTCGCGGCGATCGTCGAGCGTGACGGGCGCTTCCTCGTGGTCGAGGAACATACCGCCGACGGCCTGCGCCTGAATCAGCCCGCCGGCCATCTCGAGGCGGGCGAAACGCTGTTGCAGGCGGTGATCCGCGAAACGCTCGAGGAAACCGCCCATCCGTTCGCGCCCGAGGCGCTGGTCGGCATGTACATGACCCACTTCGAGCGGCCCGGCAGTGAGGCGTCACCTATCTGCGCTTCACCTATTGCGGCACGGGCGGCGCACCCGATGCAGCGCGCGCGCTCGATCCCGACATCGTTCGCACGCTGTGGATGAGCGCCGACGAGTTGCGCGCCTGTCCTGAACGGCACCGCACGCCGCTCGTGATGCAATGCATCGACGACTACCTCGCCGGCCGGCGTTTCCCGCTCGACTTCGTGCATACGCATTCGGTCGGGCCAAAACGGTAAACATCGCGGTAGCCGTCACGAGCGGCTATTTCACGATTCCACGATCCATGCAGTGATGCAGCACCCAGTGAGCACCTTATGAGCAAGCAGAAAGTCGTGGTAGGCATGTCGGGCGGCGTCGATTCGTCGGTCACCGCGTGGCTGCTGAAGGAACAGGGCTACGACGTCGTCGGCCTCTTCATGAAGAACTGGGAAGACGACGACGACGGCGAGTACTGCTCGACGCGGCAGGACTGGATCGACGTCGTGTCGGTGGCGGACCTGATCGGCATCGACGTCGAAGCATGTCAACTTCGCCGTCGGAATACAAGGACCGCGTGTTCGCCGAATTCCTGCGCGAATACTCGGCCGGCCGCACGCCGAACCCGGACGTGCTGTGCAACGCCGAGATCAAGTTCAAGGCCTTCCTCGACCACGCGATGTCACTCGGCGCGGAAACCATCGCGACCGGCCACTATGCGCGCGTGCGCGAGAACAATGGCCGCTTCGAATTGCTGAAGGCGCTTGACCATACGAAGGACCAGTCGTACTTCCTGCATCGGCTGAACCAGGCGCAACTGTCGCAGACGCTGTTTCCGGTGGGCGAGATTGCCCAAGACCGAGGTGCGCCGAGATCGCCGACGAGATCGCGCTGCCGAACGCGAAGAAGAAGGATTCGACCGGCATCTGCTTCATCGGCGAGCGGCCGTTCCGCGACTTCCTGAACCGCTATCTGCCGACCACAACCCGGGCCCGATGAAGACGACCGACGGCAAAGTGGTCGGCGAGCACGTCGGCCTCGCGTTCTACACGCTGGGCCAGCGCAAGGGCATCGGCATCGGCGGCCAGACAAGGACGCGGCAGCGGCGACACCGTGGTTCGTGGCCGCAAGGATCTTGCGTCGAACACGCTGTACGTGGCGCAGGGCCACGATCATCCGTGGCTGCTCGCGCACACGCTGAGCGCGGGCAACACGAGCTGGGTCGCCGGCGAGCGCGCCGGCCGAGGCTTCGCGTGCGGCGCGAAGACGCGCTACCGGCAGGCCGATGCGGCGTGCACGCTCAGCGCGGCGACCGTGAATACAGGCAGCGAAGGCGAACCTGTTCGCGCTGACTTTCGACGACCGCGCAATGGGCGGTCACACCCGGCCAATCGGCGGTGCTGTATGACGGCGAGGTGTGCCTTGGCGGCGGCGTGATCGAGCGCGCGGTGACAGGGCAGCCGGCGGTCCTCCCACCGGATCAGACGCAAGCGCGACCAAAGAAACGGCGGCAGAAAGCGGCACTGTTGGGCACGCGCTAAGCGATGCAAAGGGGCAAGCGGCGCGGGTCCGACACGCCTGGCGTGTTTGCCTCACTCGCACCAGCCGTTGCGCCCCTCCCTTGCACGCCATTCACACACCCTTCACCTTCGCGTGCGACGCTTGTCATTCGTTCGCATGCCTCATCTTCAGATTTGCCCGGCCGCTGCCTTGTGCATGGCTTCGTCCGCACGGGCCAGCGCGCGAGGCCACGCGAGGCCGACGCCCGCTTCGCGCTGATCCGCGGCGGCCCGTTTCCTTCGCGGCGGATTCCGTCTGCGCCGACAGCGTCGGCGATCCCTCCGCGACGATCTTCACTGCACTGGAGTCCCCATGTTTTCTCGACGTTATCTGGCGATGTGGTGCGCAGTCGCGCTGCTCGCCGTCTGCGCGGCGCTCGCCATCACGCATCGCCTCGCGTGGTTCTGGATCATCGTGCCGCTCGCGCTCGTTGCGCTCGGCCTGTTCGATCTGACGCAGCAGCGCCACGCGATTCTGCGCAACTATCCGCTGTGGGGTCACTTCCGCTTCCTGTTCGAGTTCATCCGTCCGGAAATCCGCCAGTATTTCGTTGAAAACGATACCGACGAAAAGCCGTTCTCGCGCGCGCAGCGCAGCATCGTCTACCAGCGCGCGAAGAACGACGTCGATAGCCGCCCGTATGGGACCGAACTGGATGTCAAAGCGATCGCGCACGAGTGGATCAGCCACTCGCTCGCGCCGACCACGCTCGACAGTCACGACTTCCGCATCGTCGTCGGCCCAGATCGCGCGCAGCCTTATTCGATGTCGATCTTCAACGTCTCCGCGATGAGCTTCGGCTCGCTGTCGGCGAACGCAATCATGGCGCTGAACCTCGGCGCGAAAAAAGGCAACTTCGCGCACGACACCGGCGAAGGCTCGATGTCGAAGTATCACCGCGAGCATGGCGGCGACATCATCTGGTTTTGCGCCGTGCGGCGAATTGTCCACATTTGTTATCCGCACAGCTGGACAAAACTCTCGCTCTTGTAGGCAGTCGGAGCGTGCGTCGAAGACGCCGCGTTGCCGGTTTGCTGACTACTTACTTATTCAAATCCGGCGGTGCTCCAGCAGGAGCGCCGCCGCGACGTACGCGCTCGCCGTCGCGCAGTAGGCGGCCGGGGTGTAGCCCGGGATCGCCGGCTGCGTCGGGTCGGCCACCAGCCCCTGCGACACGTAGAGGTCGGGCTCGTTGCCGATCGGAGAAGTCTTTGAGGCCGTACGCCTTGGTGACGTTGGCGTACGTGACCATCCCGGCGGCGGTCGCGGCCGTCGGTGGCTTCCCGCTGGTGTCCGCCAGAAGCGGAACCTGGATGATCGGCTCGGCGCCGATGGCACGGGCGTAGGCGACCGCCGTGTCGAATGCGGCGTCGTCGAACGGATCCTGGGTGTTGGCGTCGTTGTTGTAGCCGCCGACGCGCATCAGCGTCGGCTTGAGCGCCGCCACCAGCGTGTCTGTTCCGGTGACGTCGTCTCCGAAGGCTGGCATCCACAGCCAGTAGTTGACCCCGGTGGTCGTCGTCCGTGGCGTGCGCGTCGCCGTCGAGACGACGAGCGGGCTCGCGGCAAGGCCGCCATCGCTCCCGGCGGTCGGCCGCACGCAGACGTCCGACAGACAGACGAGCCCGCTCCCGCAGACGCCGCCCGCGAGGCAAGCCCCTCGCTCGGTACCGACCGCCGGCGCGTTGCCGCCGCAGCCTCCAAGAATGGCAGCGCACAGAATCGCAATCTCGCCCCCGATGACGCGGCCCCGTCGCTTCATGAATTCTCCTTTGAGCACGCCCTGGACTCAGCAAGGTCGGGGCCAGAACGAGCGCGCGGGTTTTGGCTGTCGGACGCCCCTCCGTCTCGTCCTCCTCGGGCGTTGGACGTCCAGCGACGTGCTTCCCGGACGTCCAGAAGTTGCGTCCACGCGCGGAGGTTGCGTCCGCGGGCGCGCTCCCCGATACTGCGCCGGCGCCGCTTGGGCGCGGGAGGTGGATGATGCGAGCAGCGAGCTTCGTCTCGACGTTGGTCCTGGTGATGGGAATGGGCGTCGCCTGCTCGAAGGAGGCGCCGCCCGCGCCGCCGCCCGCCGCCCCACCGACACCGCCCCCGGCGGCGGCGGCGCCGACGCCCGACGCGGCCGCCAAGCCGAAGATGGTCGCCAACCCCGACGGGCTGTCGCTGGCCAACGATCGCCAAGCGCCAGGCGGCGGAGAAGAAGCTGGCCGCAGAGCTGGCGGGCGCGGAGCACGACCGCCTGCTCGCCTACGACAAGACCAAGCTGCCGCTTCATAAGGCGGTGTTCGCCGACATCCAGAAATACCGCGCCGCCTACGCCCACGCGAAGACCAAGGAGGACGTCGAGACGGTCCGGGTCAAGCAGCAGAAGGCAATCGAAGCGACCGGGAAGAAGATGGCGACAATCGATTCCAAGGGGGGGAACTCGAACGTCGTGACCGACTACGACGTCATGCTGAATGCGCTGGCCAACGACTATCCCGATGCGCTCGAGATGTCGTTCGCCGGCGACAAGAAGGCGCTCGACGAGCAGACCGCAGAGCTCGACAAGCGGACGAGAAGAAGATCGAGGACTGGCTGGCCGAAGTGAAGTCGGCGAAGAAGCCGGCGAAGAAGTAGGCGCCACCAGCGCCGGCCGCGGGAGCGGGCAGCTCAAGCGAGACCGCGGATGGGTCGATGGCAAGGGCTTCCATGTCCTCCGTTGCCCGGCCCACCTTGCCCTCGCTCTCCTCGCCACGGCGCTCGCCGGGGGCCGCGCCGAGGCGCGGCGGCATCACGGACCGCTGGCCGTTCCGCCGCCGTCGGGGCCGGGACGGCTGCGCAACGCCGCGCAGGCGATGTGCCTCGACGTCGACGGCTGGGCCGGGGCCAAAAGCTCCAACGTCCTGCTGTGGGAGTGCAACGGCAATCCCGACCAGGTCTGGTCGTTCACGCCGGACGGCGAGCTGCGGAACATGCTCAACGGGACCTGTCTGGACGCGGCCGGCTACGACGGCGCGCCTGGCGCCAACGTCGACATCTACCGCTGCGAGAGCCTGGACAATCAGCGGTGGACGCTGGTCCCGCGCGGGCCCGGGACGTTCGAGCTGCACAACAACAAGCGGGGCCTCTGCCTGGACGTGAACGGACGCGCGGGCGCGCGCGGCGACAACGTGATGCTGTGGGCCTGCGACGGCGGCGCGGATCAGCTCTGGAGCCTCGAGCCGCACGCCCTCGAGGCGCCGCCGCGGCCGGCGCCGATGCGGCGTCCGTACGACCCGCCGGAATCCCTCGCGGGAGCTGCCACCACCGAGCTATCCGCCTCCGCCGCCCCCGCCGCCGCGCGAGGCGCGCCCCGAGCCACCTCGCCCAATGGACGAGGGCGCGTTCCGTGCGCTCGTCGCCGCAGTGAAGAACGAGAGCTTCTCGGAGGGGCAGATCGGCGTCGTTCGGCAGGCGGCCACCCGCAACTACTTCCGGGTCGGGCAGCTCAAGACCCTGATCGACCTGGTCTCCTTTTCGGCGACGAAGCTGCGGGTGCTGGAGCTCGGCGCCCCGCGTCTGGTCGATCCCGAGAAGGCCTTCGGCCTCGACGAGGCCTTCACGTTCACCGCGGACAAGGCGAAGGCCCGCGAGATTCTCCGCCGCAACGGGATGTAGCGCCGTCTAGACGGCGTCTCTCACGATTCGTCACATCTTCGGCGGCACCAAGATCCGCGCAATCAAGGTCGAGCCGTCCGCGCGCCGACGCGCCCAACCCATCGGCGGTCCCCAACTCCGCCGACCGCACCTCCGCCGAATCAAGTCACGCGAGCGCCGCGGTCCTAGCGGTCGTCCGGCCTCGCCCCACGCAACCCGCCGCGCTCTGCGCCGACAACGGGACATGCGCGGAATCAAGACGGTGCGACGGCGTCAGCTCGACTTGCCCCTCGGGGTACCACGCACGTGGGGTGGCGCTCGCAAGGGCGCCGGGCGGAAACCGCGCGGCCGTCCCTCGATGCCCCACGACACCCGGTCGAAGGTCAATCCGCGATACCCGGTGCAGGTCACGATTCGCGCGACGCCTGGGCTGCCGTCGCTCCGCTCGCCCCGCGTGTTCGGGGCGCTCCGGCGCGCCATCGCGCGGGCGTCGGTCGATCGGTTCCGGGTGATCCACTTCTCTATCCAGCAGGACCACGGCCACTTCATCGTCGAGGGGGACGAGGCCCGGCGCGCCCGCGGGGGTATGCACGGCCTGGCGATCCGGTTGGCACTGGCGGTCAACCGCGCCCTCGGACGCAAAGGGCAGGTCGTTGGCGACCGCTATCACGCGCGCCAGCTGACCACGCCGCGCCAGATGCGGACCAGCCTGGTCTACGTGCTGCTCAATTTCCGCAAGCACCTCCGGGCGCCCGCGTGCATCGACCTGCGCAGCTCGGGGCCGCACTTTTCGGGGTGGCAGCGCGCGCCCGCGATCACCGGCGCTCCTCCGGCGACGGCGCCGCCGGCCACCTGGATGGCGCGCGTCGGATGGAGGCGCGCGGGCGGTCCTTTGCGGGTCGAGGAGCACCCTGCCTCGGCGCCGCGCGCGCACCCAACTTGATTCCGCGGATGTTGCCCTGCGCGGGTCGCAGCCACTTGAATCCGCGGATGTTTGCGTCCCGAAGATGTGACGAATCGTGAGAGGCGTCGTCTAGGCGGGCGCGGCGGCGCCTTCGTCCTCGGCGGCCGACTTTTGGCTGCGCGCGCGCTCGTCGAGCACGGTCTCCAGGAACTTCTTGGCGGGGTCGGTCCAGACGTCGCCGTAGGTCTGCGCGTAGAGCAGCGCCTCCTCGAGCGACCCGGGGCGAGCGCCGGCCAGGTTCTCCACCCGACGGCGGACGCGGCCAAGCAACGTCTTGCCGTGGTGCGGGTTGGCGTCGAGCGCGGTCGTCAGAGCGGCGCGCGCCTTGGCCTCGTTGCCGGCGGCGAACTCGGCGAGCGCGAGGCCCAGCTGGGCGCGTCCTTTTCCTTCTTCGATCTTCGTCGCGGGCCCGAGCAGCGCCGCCGCTTCGGCCGGACGCTCCAGCTTCATGAGCGCCTTGGCGGCGATGAGGCGCGCCTCGACCCCGACGCTGCCCTCGTCGATCGCGTGCACGCGCGCCAGATCCTTCACCGCCTCCTCGTAGCGTTCCTCGTCGTAGGCCAGGCAGCCGAGCGCGTGCGCCGCGCGGATGAACGGCTGCGCCTCCGGCTTGCTGAAGGCATCCTTGACGCCGTCGGCCTTCATCTTCTCCGCCGCCGCCTCACCCGAGGCGAGCACGATCCCCAGCTCCTCTTTCGCGCCGTCGGCGTTCCCGGCCGAAAGACGCGCCATCCCGATCCCCACGTGCGCGTCCTCCAGCTTGGCGTCGATCGCCAGCGCCGCGCGGAACTCCTTCTCGGCGGCGCCCGGGCGGCGCTGCTCGAACAGGCGCCACCCCTCGGTGACCAGCGCCTGCGCGTCGGGCGCCTCGGGCGCCGGCGCGGCGGCCTGCTCGTCGGCCGGGAGGTGGCACTTCTTGTACTTCTTTCCCGAGCCGCAGGGGCAGGCGTCGTTGCGCCCGGTGGCCGCGAGGCGGGTGCGCGCCAGGGCGGGATCGACCTTGAGGTCGGCCGCCTTGGTCTCGGCCTTCGCGGCGGTCTTTTTATCGGGGGTCTTGGTCTGTTTGGTCGCCATCGCGTCGTTTCCGTGGTTGCTGGGGACGGGACCATACCCTAAAAGTATCGACGGGGATCATGCAGCCGCTGGCGGGACGAACGATCGCGCTTCCCGAGGCGCGCGAGCTGGATCGCCTGGCCGAGCTGGTCGAGCACGCGGGGGGCAAGGCGCTGCGCTGCCCGCTGGTCGCGATCCACGATGCGCCCGATCCCGGGCCGTCGGAGGCCTGGCTGCGCGCGCTGGTGGCGGGCGAGATTCGACGACGTCGTCTTCCTCACCGGCGAGGGGTTGCGGCGACTGCTGACCATCGCGGAGCGCATCGAGCTCCGCGACGCGGTGGTGGCCGCGCTCGGACGCGTGCGGAAGGTGACCCGCGGACCGAAGCCGGCGCGCGCGCTGCACGAGATCGGCCTCGCGTCCGACCTGGCGGCGGCGGTGCCGACCTCGGCCGGGGTGATCGACGCGCTGGCGGCGCTCGATCTGCGCGGCCGGCGCGTCGGCTTGCAGCTTTACGGCGAGGAGCCCAACCGGCCCTTGGTGCAGGCGCTGGAGCGTGCGGGGGCGACCGTGCGGACAGTGGCGCCCTACGTCTACGCCTCGGCCAGCGACGCAGCGGCGGTGCTGGCGCTCATCGACGCGCTCGACGGCGCCCGGATCGACGCTATCGCCTTCACCAGCGCCTCACAGGTCGACCGGCTGTTTCAGGTCGCCAACATCGCGAGGCTCGAAGAGCGGCTCCTGGGAGCGCTCGCGCGTGCTCGGGTGGCGGCGATAGGGCCCATTGTGGTCGAGGCGCTCGAAAGGCGCGGCGTCCGGATCGACGTCGTCCCCGACAAGGGGTTCGTCATGCGGCGCCTGGTGAACGCCCTCGCCGAGGCGCTCGGTCCCAAGAGCCAAGGACCTCTGTCGGTTGACTGATCAGGTAGGAATTACTACAGTACAAGTATGAAATCGATCGTTTCCGAAAAGGGCCAGGTGACGATCCCCAAGGGGGTGCGGGATCGGCTGGGCTTGCGGCCAGGAACTGTGTTGTCGTTCGAGGCGGTCGGCGGAAAACTCATCGGCCAAAAGACCGACACGGCCGACCCGTTCTCGCGCTGGCGGGGGCGCGGCCGGCTTCCGGGCGCCCCATCGGTCGACGCCTATCTGCGGTTGGCTCGCGATGCGCACCGCGATTGACAGCAGCGTGGTCCTGGACCTGCTGATGGCCGATCCCCGGCACGCGGCGCGGTCGGAGGCCGCCCTTCGCCAGTGCGCCTCCGAAGGGGCGCTGATCGTCGGTGAGTGCGTCGTCGCCGAGATCGCTCCCGCGATCGGCGGACGCGGATCGGAGGTCGGCGACCTCCTGCGCGACTGGGGTGTCGAATTCGTCCCTGCGACTGAAGAGAGCGCGGCGCTGGCCGGCGCGATGTTCGGGGCCTACCTGGCGCGCCGGCGCCCGTCAGGTCCCCGGCGTGTCGTTCCGGACTTTTTGATTGGCGCGCACGCGACCGTCCTGGCCGACCGTCTGCTCGCCCGGGATCGCGGCTACTACCGCGATTACTTCAAGCGCCTCGTGCTGATCGAGCCCTGACCAGCCGGGGAGCCCGGCCCACCAGGGCTGCGTCAGCCGGCGATGAGCTTCTTGAGCTCGCCGCGCGCGTGCAGGTCGCGCACGATGTCGGCGCCGCCGACGAGCTTGCCGTCGACGTAGAGCTGCGGGTAGGTCGGCCAGCTCGAGTACTCCTTGAGGCCCTCGCGCAGCTCCGGGTCGGCGAGGATGTTGAACGGACTCGAACGGGACGCCGACCTCCTTGAGCATGCCGACCACCGCGGCCGAGAAGCCGCACTGGGGCATCGGCGGGTTGCCCTTCATGAACAGCATGACACGCTCTTTGGCGATGGTCTCGGCGATGCGTTGCTTGAGCGGCTCAGTCACGTTTGGCTCCTATTTGCGTCGGTATTCTTCGGGCGTCTCGGTGGTCAGCGCCAGTGCGTGGATCGGCGCGGCGGGGCCGCGCATGACCTCGCCGAGCGCCGCGTAGACCAGCCGGTGCCGGTCGACGAGCCCCTTGTCGGCGAAGACAGACGACACGACCGTCGCGGAGAAGTGGTCGCCGCCGCCGGTGGTGTCGACGACCCGCACCTCCGCGTCGGGGAGCGCGGTGCGGATGCGCGCGCTGATGTCGTCGGGCGTCATGGGCTGCTGCGCCGTCTTTATAGCACGCAGCGCGTGGACGGAACCCGGCTCCGCCCGGGAGCTATACTGGCCGCGCGATGTCCGCTCGGGAAGGCCGCTCTTTGACGCTGGGGACGCGCGTGACCGTGGTGGTCACGTTGCTGGTGGCGGCCGTTCTGGCCGGCTCCGGCTACGCGGCGCTCAAGGTGCGGCGCGCGAACCTGGAGGCCGACCTCGATCGCGAGGCGCACGAGATCGCCACCGCGCTGCGGGCCGGCATCGAGCCGCTCGATCCCGGCACCGCCGCCGACACGCTGCTGGCCCGCGCGCGCGCCGCGCGCCAGCACGACGAGCTGTTCCAGCTGGAGGTCCTGTCGATCGGCAGCGAGCAGCGAACCGACGATGACGCCTGGCTGCTGCTCATGCGCGCCGCCGACATCCAGGACGCGCCGGTCGGCCGCCTGTTCGATTCGTCGGCGGGCCCGCGCTCGTACGCCATGGCGGTGCCGCTGTTCGACGCGGCCGCGCTGGAGTTGCCGCCGCGCCACCCGGCCCGCCACCCGACCGCGATCATGGGGATGCGGCGCGACGCGGGCTACATCGACGCCGAGGTGGCCGCCTCCGCGCGCCGGATCTACCCGCTGTTTCTGCTGGTGGTGATCGGGGTGGCGATCGGCGTGCGCCTGGCGATCGAGCAGATCGTCGTCCGGCCGCTGCGCCGCCTGCTCGAGGGGATCGACGCCGTCGGCAAGGGAGATCTCTCGCGCGTCATCCTGGCCGAGCGCGAGGACCAGATCGGCACCATCGCCGGGCGGTTCAACGCGATGACCGGCTCGCTGCGCGAGGCGCGCGAGGAGACGGAGCGCGCGGCCACGGCGCGCCTCGGCCTCGAGGCGCGGCTGCGGCAGTCGGAGAAGCTGGCCACCATCGGTCAGATGGCGGCCGAGATCGCGCACGAGCTCGGCACCCCGCTGAACGTGATCGGCGGCCGCGCCCGCGCGATGGCCAAAAAAGCGGAAAAGGCGGCCCAGCGCGCGGCGGAGAACACGCAGGGTGGCCCGGGCGACCGGGGGCCCGATCCAGGCGAGGTGGTCAAGAACGCCGGCATCATCGGCGACGAGGTCGCGCGCATCACCAAGATCATCCGCCAGGTGCTCGACTTCTCGCGGCCGCGCGGGCCGACGGTGACGCGGGTACACCTGGGGGCGGTGGTCGCCGAGGCGCTGGAGTTCCTGCGCGAGACGATCCGGCGCCAGGGGATCGAGGTCGACGTGCAGACGATGCCGGCCCCCCCCGAGGTCCCCGGCGATCCCGATCAGATCCAGCAGGTCTGCCTCAACCTGATCATGAACGCGATCCACGCCATGCCGAACGGTGGCAAGTTGCGGGTGGCCACCACCCGGATGGTGCGGCGCAAGGGGGGCTCGACCTGGCGCCCCCCGCCGAGTACGCCGTGCTCACCGTCGCCGACAGCGGGCCCGGGATCCCGGCGGCCGATCGGGAGAAGATCTTCGAGCCGTTCTTCACCACCAAGGACGAGGGACAGGGGACCGGGCTCGGCCTGGCGGTCAGCCACGGCATCGTCAAGGACCACGACGGCTGGATCGAGGTCGACAGCCCGACCGCGGGCGGCGCCGAGTTCCGCGTCTACCTGCCAATCGAATCGGGAACTACGGAGACACTCCCCGCTTCCGACCTTGCCGAAATGAGATCGATCGGCAAGGATTGAGTTTGAACGCGCGCGTACCGAATGGCTGAACCCGCGACCACCGCCTCTCCCAAAGCCGAGCCGCTCGCGACGGGCGGGGCGGGTCGGGCGACCATCCTCATCGTCGAGGACGACGCGTCGATGCGCGCCTTCCTGCGCGAGGTTCTGGAAGAGGACGGCTACGCGGTCGAGGTGGCCGCCGGCGGCCGGGCCGGCGTCGAGCGGGTGCGCCAGGGAGGAATCGACCTGGTCGTCTCCGACGTCAAGATGCCCGACCTCGACGGGCTCGACATGTTGCGCGAGATCAAGGCGGTCACGCCGTCGCCCCACGTCATCACCATCACGGCGTTCGGATCGATCGACACCGCCATCCGGGCCGTCAAGCTGGGGGCGTTCGACTACATCACCAAGCCGTTCGACGTCGACCAGCTGAACCTCTCCGTCGACAAGGCGCTGGCCGAGCGCGCGCTGCGCTCCGAGGTCGCGCGCCTGCGCGACGAGGTGCAGAAGAGCTACCGCTGGGGAAACATCATCGGCCGCTCGGCGCCGATGCAGGAGATGTTCGGCGTGATCCGGCGCCTGTCGGGCTCGTCGATCGCGGTGCTCATCACCGGCGCCTCGGGGACCGGCAAGGAGCTGGTCGCCAAGGCGATCCACTTCAACAGCCCGCGGCGCGAGCGGCCGTTCGTGCCGCTCAACTGCGCCGCCATCCCCGACACGCTGCTCGAGAGCGAGCTGTTCGGTTACAAGCGCGGCGCCTTCACCGACGCCCGCAGCGACAAGGGCGGGCTCTTCGTCGAGGCCGACGGGGGCACGCTCTTCCTCGACGAGATCGCCGAGCTGTCGCCGGCGCTGCAGGCGAAGCTTCTGCGCGTGCTCCAGGAGGGGGAGATCCGACCGCTCGGCGCCGCGCGGAGCGAGAAGATCGACGTCCGCGTGGTGGCGGCGACCAACAAGGATCTGGAGACGCGGCTCGGCAACGGGACCTTCCGCGAGGATCTCTACTACCGCCTCAACGGCGTCCACCTCCACCTGCCGGCGCTGCGCGATCGCCCGGAGGACATTCTCGACCTGGCCGAGCACTTCCTCGCCCGCAACGTGGCCAAGGCGGGGAAGGAGGTCCGTGGATTTCACGAGACGGCGCGCAAGGCGCTGCTCGCGTACGGCTGGCCGGGCAATGTTCGCGAGCTGGAGAACGTCGTCGAGCGCGCGGTGGCGCTGACCGAAAACGCCCTGGTGCAATCGGAGGACCTGCCGCCGATCGTTCGCGAGCGGCGGGCCACCAGCGAGGACGACCTCGGCGCGGCGGTGGCGCGCGGCCTCACCCTCGACGAGCTGGAGCGCGAATACATCAAGCGCGTCCTCGCCGCCGAGGGCGGGAACAAGACCCGCGCGGCGCAGCGACTGGGGCTCGACCGCAAGACGCTCTACCGCAAGCTCGAGGAGTACGCGGCCGGAGGCACGCCGCCCGGCGAAACGGAGAACGGAGGGTCGCGATGACCGACGGTGCGTCGCTGGTCAGTCTGGAGGCGCTCGCGGAGCCGCGGCAGGAGCTGCTGCGCGCGCCCGCCTCGGGTCAGCCGTGCGTTCACTGGCGGCTGCGCGTCACCGAGCACCTGACCGCGCACACCGAGCTCGTCCACGACCTCGCCTCGCCCGAGACGTTCGATCTCGCCTGGGGCGGCGCGCCCGAAACCGGGCGTCCGGCCGTTCGCATCCAGCTCGATCCGGAGACCGCGCGCATCGAGGCGACCCCGACCCTCCACCGCGCCGGGACGCCAGGCGCCGTGGCGGTGGCGCGCGTGTTCGGCTTCCGGGGGGCCGTCACCGTGGAGGAGGTCATCATCCGCGCGGGCGACGCCGTCACCGCCGACGGTCTTCTCCAGGATCTTCACTTCGGGGCTGGCCCCTTCCGCGCGCCTGGTAACGAGCTCGCGCTCTGCGAGGCGACCGTGCGGCTGCCGTCGCGGGGCCTCGCCCCGGCGGCGCTCATCCCCTGGGCCTTCGGCACCGCGGCGGCGCTGCTGGGCGGGATGGGGCTCGCCACCTGGGCGGCCTGGCGCTACCACCTGGCGCACCTGCCGCCGGGCGCGAGCGCCTGGCGCGTCGGCGCGCCGGCGCGCAGCGCGCCCCTGCCGGTGCCGGCACGGATGTCGCCTCCCGACTTCCCGCGCCCGCAATTTCCTTAGCGGGGACTCATTTCCCCGTCGGAGCGCCGGTCTCCGACGGCGGCGCGGCGGGCGCCGGCGTCGGGGCGCTGGACGACCGCGCGGAGGCCTCGCAATCGGAGCTGTAGCGCTTCGCCAACTTGACCGCGTTTTCGTCGGCGCTGTTCAAGGCAGCGTAAGCGTCGAAGGCCTGCCGGGCTTCGGCGCACCGGCCCGCCATCGCCAGCGTGTGCGCGCGACCGAACGCCGCGACCGAGCGCCCCCAGCGATCGGTCGGCGAAAAGTGCTGCTCGGCCGCGACGAACGCCGCCAGCGCGCCGTCGATCTCGCCCGCCTGCGCCAGCGCCATCCCCTTGTTGTAATAGGGCCAGGGATCCTTGGGGTCGGCGCGGATCGCGCGATCGGCCAGCGACACCCCGTACTGCGGATTGCCGGCCATGTCGGCGCTGGCCGCGCGGCTGGAGAGCTCGGCCGACGCGGGCGTCGACGGCTCGGCCTTCACGTTCTGCGGGGGCTTCGCCTCATCCGCGCGCGCCCGACCCGCGCCAGCCACGATCCCGACCAGCAGCCCCAGTGCCCCCATCGCCCTCCATCTCATGTGTCCCCTCCTGCCCCGAAAACCTAAGCATCGGCCCGGCTGGGAGGTCACGTTTTCGAGGCGGCGGGCGCGTCGGGCTGCGCCTCTGGTCGCGCGGCCGCGAACGCGGGAAGCGCCGCGCAGGCCGCCTCGACCCGCAGCAGGGTCGGGAACGCCGCCAGGTCGACGCCGAACCGGCGGCCGCCGTAGAGCTGCGGGACCAGATAGATGTCGGCGATGCTCGGTGCGTCGCCGATCAGGAAGTCGCCGGCGGTCTCGCCGGCCAGCGCCTCCAGCGCCGCGAGGCCGCGTGCGTTGAAGTGGCGCGCGACCTCCGCGGGTTCACCGACGCCGACCTTGCCGAGGTGTTGCTGCAGCGCCAGGTTCTGGAACGGCTGGATCCCGGCGTTCACCATCTCGGCCAGCTGCCGGGCCCGGGCGCGCAACCAGGGATCGGCCGGCAGGAGCGGCGGCGACGGAAACCTCTCCTCGAGGTAGGCGAGGATGGCCATCGACTGCGCGATCACGCGCGGCGCGCCGTCCGCGTCCTCGACGACCAGGACCGGCACCTCGGAGAACGGATTGAGCGCGCGGAACTGGGCGTCGTGCTGGGCGCCGCCCCCCGCGCGTGACAGATTGACGGCCCGCCGCTCGACCGAGATCTGCTTCAGGTTGAGCGCGATCCGGACCCGCCAGGCGGAGCTGGAGCGCCAGTAGTCGTAGAAGATCAAACGCTCACCACCCGCTGGGCGATGCGGCCGAACAGATCGCGCCCGCCGCCGTCGCGCATCTCGATCGCCACCGCGTCCCCGGCGGCGAGATAGGGCGTCACCGGCGCGCCGGCGGCGATGGTCTCTCGCGCGCGCAGCTCGGCCAGGCAGGAGATGCCACGCGCCGGATCGGCGTTGGAGACGGTGCCGCTCCCCAGGATCGTCCCCGCGGTGAGCGCACGCGTGCGCGCCGCGTGTGCCACGAGATCGAAGAACGAGAAGTGCATCTCGGCGCCCGCGTCGGGATCCCCGACCAGCTGCGGCGCACCGCCCGCCCGCTTGAGCGTCGTGCGGAGCGGCAGGTGAACGCGCCCGCCGCGCCAGGCCCCGCCGAGCTCGTCGGGCGTCACGGCGAACGGCGAGAAGGCGGTCGACGGCTTCGACTGGAAGAAGCCGAACCCCTTGGCGAGCTCGCCCGGCACCAGGTTGCGCAGCGTGACGTCGTTGGCCAGCACGAGGAGACGCACACAGGCGGCGGCGTCGGCGGCGGTCGTGCCGCGTGGAACGTCGCCGAGGATCACCGCCACCTCGCTCTCGAAGTCGAGCCCAAAGGAGGGATCGCCGAGGTGCAGATCGTCGCGCGGGCCGAGCAGGACGCCCGAGCCGCCCTGGTAGACGAGCGGATCGCTCTCCAGCGTGGGCGGCGGCGGCGCGTTGCGCGCCCTGCGCACGAGCCGCACGTGGTTGAGAAACGCCGACCCGTCGATCCACTCGTACGCGCGCGGCAGGGGCGGCCCGAGGCGCGCGTCGTCGAGAGGCTCGGCGGCGACGGTCTGGAGCTCGAGTCGCTCGGCCAGCGCGGCCAGCGCGGGCGCGGCGCGCGTCCAGTCGTCGAGCGCCGCCTGCAGCGTCGGCGCGATCTCCGACGCGCGGACCGAGCTGCCGCCATCGCGCCCGACCACGAGCAACGCGCCATCCCGCGTCCCGTCGCGCAGCGTCGCCAGCCTCACGTTGCGAGTGTAGTAAGCTCCCGCCCGATGGCCAAGGACCGGGATGATCCAAATTTGGATCCCGAGGCGCTCAAGCTGGAGCTGGCGGCGCTGCGTGCCAAGATCGACGCGACCGACGACGAGATCCTGCGCCTGCTCAACCAGCGCGCGGAGCACGTCCGGCGCGTGGCCGACCTCAAGACCGCCATCTCGGTCCCGTTCTACGTCCCCTCGCGCGAGCGGCAGATCGCCGAGCGGCTGGCCGCCGCCAACCCGGGACCGTTCCCCAGCGAGTCGATTCGTTCGGTGTTTCAGGAGATCTTCAGCGCCTGCCTGACGCTGGAGAAGCGCGTCCGGGTCGCCTACCTCGGCCCCGAGGGGACCTTCTCCGACATCGCGGTGAAGAAGCAGTTCGGGCTTTCGGCCCGCTCGATCCCGATGGGGACCATCCCGTCGGTGTTCGAGGAGGTCGAGCGTGGCAACGCCGACTACGGCGTCGTCCCCGTCGAGAACACCACCGAAGGCATGGTCACCCACACGCTCGACACCTTCCTCGACAGCGACCTCAAGGTCTGCGCCGAGATTGCGCTGGAGGTGAACATGTGCCTGCTCGCGCGCGCCGACGTGACGGTGGCGCAGATCGAGCGCGTCTACTCGATCCCCATCGCGCTGGCCCAGGTGCGCCGCTGGCTGGCGGCCAACCTGCCCAAGGCGACGCTGGTCGAGTCGCGCTCCACTGCCGAGGCGGCGCGCCTCGCGCACGACGACGCTCGCGGCGCTGCCGTCGGCTCGGAGTTGGCCGCCAAGCTCAACGAGCTGGTGGTGGCGCGCCGCAAGATCGAGGACCTGGCGCACAACATGACGCGGTTCCTCGTGCTCGGGCGCGATCAGGCCGAGCCGACCGGCCGCGACAAGACGTCGCTCCTGCTCGTCACCCGCGACGAGCCGGGCATCCTCTACCGCGTGCTCGGCGCCTTCGCCGAGCGCGGCCTCAACATGACCAAGATCGAGAGCCGTCCCTCGCGCCGCCGTGCCTGGGAGTACGTCTTCTTCGTCGACATCGACGGCCACGAGCGTGACGCGCCCGTCGCCGCCGCCATCGCCGACGTCCGCAAGGCGTCGGAGACGGTGAAGGTCCTGGGCTCGTACCCGAGCGCCGACGCGCGCGGCTGACCCGCGCCGCCCCGAGCCTTCCGCGCACGATCACCACGGGGCGCGTCGCAACAGGCGAAGTCCGCGCAGGACCGCCCTTTCGCCCCGAATCCGGGCGACCCGCGAACGCTGTTGTGCTCTTCGCAACAGGCCGTTTGCCTCAAGGGGCATTTCCGGGCGGCCGATGAACCGGACAGAATGGCGAAGCGAATCCTCATCGTCGACGACGACCCCGCGCTCGCCGCGGAGCTCGGCCGGCTGGTGGGGAGCATCGACGCCGAGCCGATCATCGCGTGCGGCGCCGCCGAGGCAATCGCCCGCCTCGGCGAAACCGGGGCGGACAACGGCATCGACCTCTGCCTCGTCGATCTCGATCTTCCCGCCGCCGAGGGGACGGCGGTGGTGCTCAAGGCGCGCGCCTGCAGGCCGCCGGTGCCGGCGGTCGCGCTGACCGCGCGGGGCGCGGGTGCCGTCGAGGCGCTCTGCGCTGGCGCCGCCGAGATCGTCGCCAAGCCCTTCTGCGGCTCGCGGCTGGCCCCGCTCTTGCGCCGGCTGGGAGATCCCGGTTCGGCGCGCCGTCCGGCGGGGACCGCCGCCCTGGTCGGAGACCACCCGTCCATCCGCGAAGCGCTGGCGCGCGCGGAGCAGATCGCCGCCACCGACGTTCCGGTGCTTCTGTGCGGCGAGACCGGCACCGGCAAGGAGACGCTGGCGCGGCTGGTGCACGGCGCCAGCGCCCGCCGCGATGGACCGTTCGTGGCGGTGAACCTGGCGGCCATCCCCGAGCTGCTCGTCGAGACAGAGCTCTTCGGGCAGGCGGGTGCTCCCGGCGACGGCGATCGCCCGCGCGCCGGCTGGTTGACCGCCGCGCACGGCGGGACGCTGTTCGTCGAGGAGATCGACCAGCTCCCGGCGCGGGTCCAGCTCAAGCTGCGGCGGGTCCTGCGGGAGCGCACGGTGACCTCCGCCGGCGGCGCCCCGGTGCCGCTGGACGTGCGTCTGGTGGCCGCGACGCGGAGCGATCTGCGCGATCTGGTCACGGCCGATCGCTTCGACGAGGAGCTCTACGACCTGCTCACGGCGGCGCCGATCGAGCTGCCTCCGCTGCGCGAGCGTCGCGAGGACATTCCGGCGCTGGCCGAGCACTTCCGTCGGCTGGTCAACGCGCGCGAAGGGCGCCATGTCCCCGGCTTCGCGCTCGACGTGATGCACCGGTTTTCGCAGCACGACTGGCCAGGCAACGTGCGGGAGCTCGAGCACCTCTGCGAGCGGCTGGTGGTCACCGTCGGGACGCGGATGGTGGTGATGAAGGACCTCCCGGCGCACCTGCGCATCCAGGTGATCGACTTCGAGCGCGCCACCCGGCGCCTACCGGCCAACGGCGTCGACCTGCGCGTCCTTCTGACCGAGCTCGAGGAGCGCTTCATCGCCGAGGCGCTGGCGCGGACCGGCGGCAACCGGAACCGCGCCGCCGACCTCCTCGGCCTCAACCGCACCACCCTGGTGGAGAAGCTTCGCCGCCGGGTCGTCGCCTAGCCCCAAGCAAGACAGAGAACAAAAAGCAAGAGACGCACATGTCCGTCGGTGAGCGCCCCCGCCGCTCACCCGCGCCGAGCACCGCGCAGGTCGGGTTCCTGGAGACCGTCACCGGGTTGACGGCGCCTCCGACGGCAGACCGCCAATCCATTGACGGTCGGCGCGCGCGCCGGGCGCGAAGTCGGCGCGGAATGCGGCGGCTGAGACGCCATGAACGTGGCACGCCGTGTGCTCAATGTGTCAGCATGCCCACGTCGACGAAGCGCAAAGTTTCGACCAAGCCCGCCAAGAAGGCCAAGAAGGATCTCGTCGCGCGCCGGAACGAGTACGCCGCGAAGTTCTTTCCCTACATCGAGAAGGTGGCGCGCAGGCTGGCCCGCCGCCTCCCCGCGCACGTCGAGATCGACGACCTGATCTCGTCGGGGGTCATCGGCCTCATGGAGGCGGCCGAGCGGTTCGATCCCTCGCGCGTCGATCGCTTCGAGGCGTTCGCGGAGTTCCGGATCCGCGGCGCGATGCTGGACGACCTGCGCTCGCGGGACACGCTCTCGCGCGACATGCGGCGCCTCTCCAACGAGCTGCGCGACGCCACCCGCCGCCTCGAGGCACAGCTCGGGCGGACGCCCGACCACGAGGAGATCGCCAAGCGCCTCGGCGTCGGCGTCGAGGAGCTCTACGCCCGCCAGCAGAAGCTCTCCGGCTCGTCGGTGGTCGGCATCGACGACGCGGGCCCCGACCTGCTCGAGCGCACCGGTGACGCCTCCGCCGACGATCCGTTCGAGCTCGCCTCGCGCCGCGAGATGCTCGATCGCCTGGTCTCCGGCATCGGCGGCCTGCCCGAGAAGATGCAGCAGGTCCTGTCGCTCTACTACTGCGACAACCTGAACCTCAAGGAGATCGGCTCGGTCCTGGGCGTGACCGAGTCGCGCGTCTGCCAGATCCACGGGGAGGCGACGCGCCGCCTGCGCGACTCGCTGGGTGAGCTGGCCGCCGAGGCTGCCGCCTAACCACGCGAAATCCGCGGGGTTTGCCCGTAGCGCCTGACCCGGCGCCACCATCGAATTTTTTCCTCAAGGCCTCATCTACATCGGCCGATGGTGTAGGCATGAGCGACACCAACAGATACATGACGCACCGTCGGTCCGCTGTTCGTGCGTCAGGCGCTCCCGTCCAGGCCGCCTCGGTCACCTCGCCCGCGCGCGTCGAGGCGCTGCGCAAGCTGGTCGCGGCGGGGCAGTACCAGGTCAGCCCCCGCTGGCTGGCGACCAAGATCTTCAGCGCCGCCGGCGTCAAGCTCCCCGAGTAGCACCGGCTCCACGCCCGCTGCGGGCGCGGGGGACGTTCCCTACGGGAAGTTCCCCTGCCCGTTCAGCATCTGCCCCGCGATCCCCGCGGCAGGCCAGTCGAACGTGTCGCTCACCTGCTGGCCGTCGACCCCTGTCAGTCGGAGCGTGAACGTCCCCGCGCCGAAGCCGCTCGCGTCGGTCACCGTCCCGTCGCTGGCCCGGGTGAGCGCGATGAAGCTGGAATGGTTCAGGCTCTTGACCTCGACGTTCGCCAGCGGGACCCGCGCGTTGCGGACCCAGAGGCTGGTCCAGTACGGGTTCGAGCCGGTCTGGAACTCGTAGTTGATGACCCCGGTCGCGGGACATTCCGCGAACTGCCAGGTCATCGCCCGCGGGTACTCGCCGTTGTTCAGGATATCGTAGGCCTGCGGGCTGACGTCGATGCTGTTCGCACTCGTATCGCCATAGGTGACGACGCGCAGGAGGGCGCTCTTCCCCATCGCCGTCGTCACGGTGATGCAGGCGTCGCAGGAGTCGGCGACGTTCGGAATCCCGTTCCATAGCCCGGCCAGGAGCTCCCCCTCTTCGTTTTGGACCGAGACCGCGTACTTGGTCGCGGGCGCGCAGGCGTTGTGCCACTCGGTCTCGGCGTAGTCGACGGGCCCCAGGTTGTACACCCCGCCCGTGTAGGGGTCACCGTAGAGCACGACGCCGCCGTCGCCGACGGTCACGCCTCCGGTCGCGCCGGTGCCTCCCGTCGCGCTGGACCCGCCACCGCCGGACCCTGACGCAGGTGATCCGTTCGAGCCGCCGTTGCACGCCGCCGCCCCGAACGCCGCCAGCAGCCCGCACGTCAGGATCGGTCTCCCCATCGCTTCATCGTACCGCCGATCGGGCGGTGCCGGATCGGCGGTTCGCCGCGCGGCCCGGGAGCGCCTGGCGCTAGGGCTGCGGCGCGGCGGCCGGGGCGCGGTGGTCGGCGCCGCCGTGGTCGGGGGCCAGCGCGGCGTTGGCGATCGCCAGCTCCAGGACCGGCACGCTCGCCTTGTTCACGTAGTTCGAGCAGAAGCAGTAGAAGAGCGTCGCGAAGGCGCCGGCGACCCAGAGGAGGCCGAAGGCGACTCCCCCGAACGGAAGCCCGTAGAGCGGTGGTCCCTTCGCGTCGGTGCTCATCGCTTGTTACGTAGCATGAAGGCGCGCCCAGACCAAGTCGTGATCGGATCCGAGGGTCTCGATCTGGCCGCGCGCCAGGGCCTCGAGGTTCGTGCAGACGACGTCGTAGCGGCGTGGAAGATCGATCCCGATCTTGCCGAGCGCGACGCCGATCCGGTGCGGGACCGGCGGCTCGTTCTGTCGCGCGAAGTAGTGCGTGGGGCGCGTCCCCGGGTCGGCGGCGCCGAACGCCGCCAGCGGCGCCAGCAGCCGATCGAGCTGCCGCCGGTTCGCTCGCCAGGAGAAGGCGTTGGTGTCGCCGCAGGCACAGAGCGCGCGGTGCAGGTTCCGTTCGCCGAGCGCCGACGCCAGCGCCGACGTCTGCGCCGCGCGCTGCCGCTGGCCGCCCGCGGTGTCGAGGTGGAACGAGACCGCCGTGAACGTGAGGTCGCCGGTCCGCGCGGTCAGCGAAGCCCAGAGCCCGTGCTTCTGCTTGGTCTTGCCGCCGACGATGTAGCGGCGCTCGAACCACGACAGCGACGCCAGCCGGGGCAGCGGGATGATGCCGCGATCGCCGGGCGCGAGCGTGCGGCCGTCGATCACCAGCGCCAGGCCGGGCGCGCCGTCGTCGCGGACGATCTGGTAGTCGCTGCCCAGCGCGGCGGCGATCCGCGCGCTGGGGCGTTCGCCCGTGTCGCCGTCGAGAAAGCGGTCTTCTTGCAGGCAGAGCAGGTCGAGCCCCTCGCCGTCGCGCAGCGCGAGGTAGCACGGCAGGAGCGCGTCGAGGCGCCGCCCGTGCATGACGTTGTGGCTGGCGACGACGATCGACGCGGCGGACACGCGTCCGCCAATCTCTCACATGGTGAGGCCGGCGAGATCCACGACCAGCGAATCCCCGTCGAAGTGCACCGGCGCCGCCTGCAGCGGCCGCTCGGCCGGACCGGCGATCACTTGCCCGTCAGCCGTGTAGCGCGACCCGTGGCAGGGACACTTCCACTCGCCGCTGGCCGCGTTCCAGCCGACGACGCACCCCTTGTGCGTGCAGTGCGCGGTGACCGCCCGCCAAGACCCGCCGAGCGACCCGCCGAGCGATCCGCCCGCCGCCGGTGCCAGCAAGAGGAGGTCGGGGTGCCCGCTGCCCGGCTTCACCTCCAGCACCCCGCCCGGCTGGGCCGCGGCCAGCCCCGCGGGCGAGATGGTGAGGCGATCGCCCGCCAGCGTCTGATCGCCGGGACCGACGAGGGGGTGACTCGCGCCCCCGGAGAGCACTGCACAGCCGGCGAAGGCGGCCGAGGTCACGCCCCCCTGCGCCAGCACCAGAAGCGTCCGCCGCGTGACCTTGGAGCTCATGGTCCGCGAAGGTGAGCATCCTTCGCGGACCTGAACAGGGGGTCGGATGGGCTCGGATCCGGATCGCCGGATCACCTTCCGGTAACCACGAAGTCCGTGCGCCGGTTCTGCGCGCGACCGCTCTCCGTGTCGTTGGAAGCGATGGGGTTTTCCTGTCCCAACCCGGCCGTGGTCACCCGCGAAGGGTCGATCCCGCGGCTGCCAAGCAGGCCCTTCACCGTCTCCGATCGGTCACGTGACAGGTCGAGGTTGGCGGCTGCGGTCCCGACGCTGTCGGTGTAGCTCTCGACCCGGATGGTCGCGGTCGGGTAGGCCCGCAGGATGGCGGCCACGTCGTCCAGCGTCGGCATCGACTCGGGGGTCAGCTGGGTCGTGGCGAACTCGAAGTTCAGCGGCGCCATCGTGAAGCGCGCGGGCGCGGGCGCGTTGCCGGCCAGGAAGCTGGCCACCTCGAAGGTCGGCGAGCCGCGCAGGACCGTCAGCGTCTGTCCGTTGGGCAGCGCCAGCGGCGTGGTGATCCGGGCCGTCTCCGCCGGGAAGTTGCGCATCGCCTGGGAGTGGATCACCGGCCGGCGAAAGGCGCGCAGCAGCGGGATGGCGATCAGCATGAGCGCGCCGAGCAGGATGAGCGGCGCCAGCCAACCGCGGCGCTCCGGTCCGGCCACCCGCCGGATGGCGGGCGTCCCGACGACGCGCGAGCGATCGACGCCGGTCTCGACCGAGCGCACCCCTGCCCCACTCTCCACGGTCGCGTGGCCGTTGAACACCGACGCGACCGGCGCCGGCAGGTGCTGTACGAACTCGCTCCGGTGCTCGCCCAGAAACGAGCGGAGCGCCGCGGGCTCGAGCCGTTGCCAGCTGCGACCGATCGTCAGCAAGGTCGCGCCGGTGGCTCCACCCAGGAGCTTGTGCGCCGAATCGGCCTTGATGCCCGAGGCGCGCGCCACCGCCTCGGCGATCTTCGAGCCGCGCTCGCCTGTCTCGCCATCGAACAGCGTCGTTCCCTGTTCGCGCCCCGCCGTCGAGCCGAGGATCGTCGCAACGCTGTCGGCGCCCGACCGGTTGGCGTCGATCCCGCGGATGACGCGGGTCAGGTGCGTGGCGCCCGTCTCCGACGAGGCCACGTCGGACAGCGCCGTCAACACGGACGGGACCGTGGTCGACAGCGCCGAGCGCATCTGGTCGTCGTCCTCGCCGAGCTGGAGCGCGGCGCGGTGGATGACGTCGGGGGTAATTTCACGATTCACCAGCCCGAGAATGTCGGGCGTCGACATTGATCCGTTCATTGAGCACCCTCGCTTTCCTGAAGCTTGCCTGTTGCATCCGCCGGGCCGAACCGAGCGCGGCCTTTGGAACGGCCCTTCGGTTGCACCAATTTCCGGGTGAACTAGGAGGAGGTGGCCGATGAGATGGACTCGAAACGAGGTACGCGCGGGCATGGCCGTCACAAGCATGAAAGGCGAGCGCCTCGGAAACGTCATCCGCACGGGCGCTGAGACCTTTGTGGTCGAGAAGGGGGTGTTCTTCCCGAAGGACTACGAGCTTCGCTACGATCACATCACCGCGCAGAGCGGCGATCAGCTGTCGTACTCGCTGTCCGACGTCGACTCGCGCTTCGGCGCCCTCGCCGAAACCGCGCGGGTGGCGACGGCCCCAGCCGTGGCACGCGCGGCGGCCGTCCCGCCGGCGCCGCCACCCCGAGCGGCGGCGGTCGGCACGAGCAGGAAGGAGGACGTGCGCATTCCGCTGATGGAAGAGGAGATCGGGATCGAGAAAGTGTCCCGCGAGACCGGGCACGTCCGCATCCACAAGACGGTAAAGACGGAGGAGAAGCACTTCAGCGTACCGGTCACCCGCGAGGACGTCGTCATCGAGCGCGTTAGCGGGTCCGGGGAGGAGGTCGCGTCCGAGCTGGCGTTCCAGGAGCAGACGCTCGACATGCCGTTGCACGAGGAGGACGTGCAGGTCACCAAGCGCTCGCGCGTACGCGAGCAGATCGTGGTCCACCCGGTCGTGCAGGCGGTGGAGAAGGAGGCCTCCGCCAGCCTCCGCCACGAGGAGGCGGAGATCGAAGACACGCGGGGCCGCACGCTCCGCAACGCCGACGGCGTGACCCGGCCGGGCTACAGCACGCCCGGCAGCAGCAACCGCTGACGTTCGCGTTCGTCACGGCAGCGCCCGTCGCCCGGCATTCGGCCGGGCCGGCGGGCGTTTTCGCAAGTAGACGGTGCCGACGAACGCGACACGGATGTCGCGTTCTTTGACGAGTTCGCGTCCCGCGCAGGCAAAAGACCGCACAACTTCGCGGCGGGCGAGATGGCACGAGCGTTGCCTCGGTGCCATGGACGCATGAAGCTTTTCGTCGTCGCCGTTCTGTCGTGGGCCACGGTTGGCTGCGCGGGTGCCGCCAGCTCCGGGGGTTCCAATTCGCCAGGCACCAGCACCGGCGGCGGCACCGGCATCGGCACCGGGTCGGGCGGGTCGAACGGCGCGGGCGCATCGAACGGCACCGGGGGCAGCTCGCTGCCACCCGAGACGGAGGTCGAGAGCTCGTACGAGGTGCCGGTCGCGACCGGGAGCTACATCTGGGTGGCCAACCCAGACAGCGGCCGCGTCGCCTACGTCGCCGCCGCGACGCTGGAGGTCCACACCGTCGAGGCGGGCAACGCGCCGACCTACATGAGCGCCATCCCCAGCGCCACCGACGACGCGGTGGTGGTGCTGAACGTCCTTTCGCAGGACGCGACGATCCTGCGCGTGGCGCCCGGCGGCCAGCTCAGCAAGAGCACGGTTGGCGGCGTCGCCGCCGGCGCGAACGCGCTGACCGTCTCTCCGGGCGGGCGCTGGGTCACCGCCTGGACCGACGCGCGCAACATCGCCGCCGCCGATCCGCTGGCCGGCTATCAGGCCGTCACGCTGATCGATCTCGCGGCCGCGCCGCCCGCCAAGACCATCCTCTCCGTCGGGTTCCGCCCGGTCGACGTCGCCTACGCGGCCGACGACTCGGCGGCCTTCGCGGTCACCGAGGACGGCGTGTCTGTCGTCGACCTGTCGCAGGGCGCGCCGCGCGTCAGCGGCAACGTGGCGCTGACCGAGGACGCGACCGAGAACGCCGACACGCGCGACGTCTCGATCACCCCGAACGGACGCCTGGCGGTGGTGCGGCGCGAGGGGAGCGCCTCGCTGGGGATCGTCGATCTGACGACCGGCACGCTGGGATCGATCGATCTGTCGGGCCCCGTCACCGACGTCGATGTGACCGCGGACGGGCAGAGCGCCGTCGCCGTCGTGCGCGACACCTCCGAGGTGGCGGTCATTCCGCTCGCCGCCGGCATCCCCGACCCGTCGCTCGTCCAGCACATCACGATCAGCGGCGAGACGGTCGGCTCGGCGTCGATCGCCGCCGACGGCAAGACGGTCCTGCTCTACACCAACGCGGTCGCGACCGATCGCTTGACCGTGCTGACGCTGGGGGCGGCGCCGGCCTACCGGGTGGTCAAGCTTCACGCGCCGGTGCTGGCGGTCTTCGCGAGCGCCGACGCCTCGAGCGCCGTCGTGTTTCACTCCCAGTCGCCGCCGGCGAGCAGCGTCACCGCCGCGACCGACGGCGGCATCCCGCCCACGGCCGACGCCGGCGTCCCGTCGCAGATGCCCACCAACGCCTTCAGCCTGGTGCCGCTCGGCACGAACCTCCCGGCGGAAATCCAGGAGACCGACGTCCCGCCGCAGGCGGTGGCGATCACCGCGGCCGGCGATCGCGTGCTGGTCACCGAGCGCGACGACGCCAAGAAGATCTACGGCGTCTACGTGGGCCAGTTCCCGACCCTCGAGATCCAGAGGATCGGGCTGGCCAGCCCGCCGATCGCGGTGGGCATCCTGGCCGCCGCGAACCAGGGCTACGTCGCGCAGAAGAACGCCGAGGGGCGATTGACCGTGGTCGGCCTCGACAACGGACAGGCCCGCACGCTGACCGGATTCGAGATCGGCGCCGGCGTCGTCGACTGGGCCCAAGGCGCAACCGCCGCCGACGGAGGAGTCACGCAATGAACCGCACCTTGCCACCCCGGCTGGTCTGGGCGGCGCTGCTGGTAGCCGGCTGCGGCGGTCAGGCCACGTTCTGGTCGAGCCCGGTCGCTTCCTCGCCCCCCACCTTCAACCTGAGAGGCGAGGTCGCGCTGGTCGACGCGAACGCGGATCGGGTCGTGCTGCTCTCCGTGGGCCTCGATCAGAACCTGACCACCACGTCCGTTCCTGTCGGGGTGAACATCCTGAACGCGGCCGCCTCGCCCGACGGCACGAAGCTGTACGTCGTCTCGGGGGGCCACCGCGCCGGGCTGGGCGACCGTCAGCCCGACGAGCCTCCGTCGGTGACCGTCATCGCCGCGGGTGCCGCCCCCGCGCGCTACGACCTCACGAACGTGACCGACCCGCTCGCCGGGCTTGCCATCGACCCGGCCGGGCGCTGGCTGGTCCTCTATCCGAGCGACGGCAACAACCAGCCGTTCGTGCAGAACCCCAACGAGCTGGCCATGGTCGACCTTTCGCAGCCGCCCGGCCCGACGACGGCCGTCGTGCACACCTTGATGAGCTTCGGCGGCCACCCCCAGCGTTTCACCTTCACGCCGCCGCTGGCGCTGCCGATCGGCTCTATCCCGATTCCGCTGCTGGTGGTCGAGTCCGACCAGGACATCTCCCTGCTCCGCCTCGACCTTCCCAGCCCGCCCCCCGAGATCACCGTCCCGCTCACCAACGGCTCCGACACGCAGCTGCTCACGCCCGCGGGGATTGCCATCTATCCGGGCGACGCGTCGACCGGCGCCGCCATCGGCGTCCGCCTGGCCAACGACAACGACGTCGTGGCGCTGCAGTTCGTCGCCAACCTCGATGCCAGCGGCAACCCGATCGGCAACGGGTTCCTTCCCACCGTCAACCTGACCGATGTCGGCGGGATCGCCAGCGACATCGCTTTCGTCCGCACCGACAGCGGCCTGCGCCTCGGCGCCCTGGTCCCCACCAAGAGCAAGGCGACGCTGATCGATCCGGTCACCAACTTGACCCAGGACGTGACGCTCCCGGCCCCCTATCAAAGCATGTCGGTGGTGACCGATTCTTTGGGGACCGCGAGCGGCTGCGGCGGGGCCGCGGGCGGCGCCGCCCCACCGACCGACGTGGCGCTGCTCTGGAACGGCACCTCGGTCCAGGGACAGGAGGGGGTCGCCTTCTGGGAGCTGGGGCAGGCGGGCTGCCAGCCCTACCGCAGCATCGACACCATCGGCATCACGGACGTGGTCGCGGACGTGCTCGACGTCCCGACGCCCAACACGACGCTCAAGGTGCTGCAGACCCGCAGCGCCAATGCGTTCTATATTCTCAATCTGACGAACCGCACGGCGGCGCCGCTCGAGACCGCGAGCGCCAACATCGCGCTCTCGGTCTCGCCGCTGGGCGATCAGGTCTGGACCTTCGTCCCCGGAGGGACGACCGTCTTCGCCACCCACTTCGAGGACGAGCTGCCAAAATCGCTGCTCATCGAGCGGCCGGTCGCCGGCGTATACGAAGTCTCCAGCGCGGAGAACGACCCGGCCGTCATCGTGCTTCACGACGAAGGGGGCGTCGGCGCCACGGTCTACGACGCGACGACGCCCGACGACGCGAAGAGGCGCCTCTACGCCGGTCTGCTCCTGGGAGGTGCGCCATGAGGTCGGGACCCTGCGCGATATTCGTCGGAGCGATGGCTCTGGCAATCTTGGGCTTGGGCGCCACCGGCGCGCACGCCCAGCCGGCGATCGAGGCGGCAGCCCGCCCGGCGGTGCGGCCGCCGGTCTGGGAGGTGACGGCCGGCGTCCGCACGATGTTCATCAAGAGCGCGGGCTACGACCCCTTCTCGACCGACGACGGGCTGGTGCAGTTCTCGCTCACCGGCACCCGCGCGGTGGTGCGGCGCGATCGCCTCGCCTTCGTCGCCGGCGTGGGGCTGGACGTCGGCGGCTCCAGCGCGACCGCGCGCGGCGCGCCCTCGAGCCTGACGCTCACGCGCCTCTCCGCGCTGGCCGAGGGGCGCTACCAGCCGGCGTCGCGGTTCTACCTCTTCGCGCGCCTCGCCCCCGGTCTCCTGCACGGGGCGGCGACCATCAACGACGCCTCGTCCCCCGCGGCGTCGGGGTTGAGCGCCGACTTCGATCTGTTCTCGCTCGACGCCAGCGCGGGGGGCGCCTTCTGCTTCGGCGATCTCGGCAGCGTCCACGTGGGGGCCTGGCTGGTCGCCGACGGCGGCTACGGGTGGGCGCCCGCCCAGCACCTCGTGCTCGCGCCGCCGCTGGGCGCCGATCAGAGCAAGGCGGGGACGCTGGACGTCGGCACGCTGGCGGCGCGCGGCGGCTTCTTCCGGATCTCCTTCGCCTTGAGTTACTGACGAAGGTTCCGCGGTCCTAGTCGTTCTTGCCGAGCGCCTTCAACAGCTGGGCACGCGCTGTGTAGAGCTGGTACTGGGCCGACACCTTCTGCGCGGCGGCGGTGGTGAGCGCCACCTGAGCGTCGCCGAGCTCGATGATGCTGCCGACGCCGGTCGTGTAGCGCCCCTCGGCCAGGCGCAGTCGATCGCGCGTGTTCGCCAGCGCGTCGTCGGCGGCGGTGATGGCCGCTTTGGCCGCGCGGATGCCGAGCCGCGCCTGCTCGACGTCCAGCCGCACCTGCTGCCGCTCCGTCTCGAGCTGCGCCTGGGCC
Source organism: uncultured Pseudomonadota bacterium (assembly GCA_963831685.1). Lineage (GTDB taxonomy): Bacteria > Myxococcota_A > Polyangia > Fen-1088 > Fen-1088 > JADGRB01. Next base: position 79,144 of record CAWHRJ010000015.1, on the reverse strand, counting down.
TGCACCACCTGCCCTTGCGCTTGGTGAATCTGCGCGTCGATGGCCCCTCCCTGGAGCAAGGGGACGCTCAACGTCACCAGGCCATAGAAGTTCCAGTTCGTCCGATTGAGATACGGCCCGCTGTCGTAGGCCGTGCCGGAGAGGCTCAACGCGGGCCAGTACATGTCGCGGGCCGAACGCAATCCGAGCTCCTGACTCCTCAGGTTGAGGCGGAGGTTGGCAATCTCAGGACGCGCCTGCTTGGCGTCGTCGATCAACGTCTCGACTTCGGCGTCTTCTTCGGGGACCGGCGGCATCTCCTCGTCGGAAAGGTCGTAGTCGACCGAGCGTTCGACCCCCATCGCTTGATTGAGCATCGCTCTGGCGACGGCATAATTGTTCTCGGCCGTGATGACCTGGAGCTCGGCGGTGGCTCTGTCGGCCTTCGCCTGCGACAGATCGATCTCCGGGTGGGTCCCGACCTCGACGAAGCCCTTCACCTGCGCCAGATGCTTCTCCTGGTTGGCCAGCGTGTCGCGCGCGACGCCGACCAGATCCTTGGCCGCGCGCGCGGTGAAGAAGGTCGAACGCGCGTTGTAGTCAATCTGCGCTTCGGTGGTCTGCAAGGTGGCGTCGACGGCGTCGGAGGCCGCCCGCGCCGCCTTCCAGCGGTTGATCGTCTCGCCGAAATCGTAGACCAGCTGGTTGGCCGAGAGGCCCCCGTACCACTGCCCGAACGTCGACAGTGACGAGGTGAGCGCCTGACCGCTCGCTTGCGCCATTCCGCCCGGCTGCGGAACGTAGTTGCCGGTACCTTGCTTGTAGGAAAAGGTCCCGCTCAGCTGCGGCAAGAGCGCCCCACGCACCTGATCGGCCTGACCGCGGGCGGTGACCGAGTTGCCGCGCGCCAGATCGAGCGACGGCTGATGCGCGCGCGCGGCCCGCACCGCCTCGGCCAGAGTGACGACCGGCGCGTTGGTCACGGCGTCGGCCGGACCTTCGGCCGCGTGCGCGGCGGGCGCGGCGATCAGGACCAGGGCGAGCGGTAAGAGCTTACGCATCGTCTTCACTCGTAGCGAAGGGCGTCGATCGGATCGAGCTGCGACGCCTTGCGCGCCGGGTAGAGGCCGAACACGACGCCGACGAGGCCGCTGAAGCAGACCGAGATGACGATGATGTCGGGCCGCACCAGCGTGGGCCAGCCGAACTTCGCCGCCAGTCGTCCCGGCGGTGAAGACGCCGATCGCGACGCCGACGATCCCGCCCGCCACCGACAGCGTCAGCGCCTCGACCAGGAACTGCAAGAGGATGTTCCGCCGGCGTCGCGCCGACCGCCATGCGCACGCCGATCTCGCGCGTCCGCTCGGTCACGCTGACCAGCATGATGTTCATGATCCCGATGCCGCCGACCAGCAACGAGACCGCCGGCGATGCTCGCCAGCAGCGTGGTCAGCGTGCGCGTCCCCTCCTCCTGCGCGTTGGCGATCTCGGTCAGGTTGCGGATCGAAAAGTCGTCGTCGGCGCCGTTGCGCGAGGTGATGGCGATCGCGCAGCAGGTCGGTGACCTGCGGTTCGGCGCGCGCGGTGGCGTCGGTGGAGGTCGCGCCGAGGAAGATCATCCCCGAGATGAACTTGCTGCAGCCCGCCCTGGATCTTGGTCTGGAACGTTGACTGCGGGATGAAGACGCAGTCGTCGTAGTCCTGTCCGCTCGGCGACTGCCCCTTCTTCTCCAGCACGCCGACCACCTCGAAGGGGATGTTCTTGATGCGCACCGTCTGGCCGACCGGATCGACGGCGCCGTAGAGCTTGTCGACGACGGTCTGCCCCAGCACGACCACCTTGGTCGACGCCTCGACGTCGCGATCGACGAGGAGCCGCCCGCCGACGGCCTTCCAGTTGCGGATCCGAAAGTACTCCGGCGTGGTGCCGTTGACGCTGGTGGTCCAGTTCTGCTCGTCGCTCATGACCTGCGCGTTCGAGCGCAGCTGGACTGCCGCGTAGCGGACCGCCGGCACCTCGCGCTGGATCGCCGCGAAGATCGTCCCAGGTCAGCGTCGGCTGCGAGCCGAAGCCGCCGTGCGCGCCGCCTGACTGCGCGCTGCCCGGCAGGACGATGAGCAGGTTCGACCCCATCGAGGCGAACGACGCCTCGACCTGCGCCTTGGCCCCCTCGCCGATGGCGACCATCGCGATCACCGCGCCGACGCCGATGATGATGCCGAGCACGGTCAGGAACGAGCGCATCTTGTTGCGCAGCAGCGCCCGCAGCGCGACGCGGAAGGTCTCGAGCGGGATCATGGCGAGACCTCGCGCCGCGCCTGTCCGGGCGGCAATTCGGGCGGCGCCTCGTCGGCCGGCGGCGCGGCGACGAGATCGTCCGCCGCCCGCCGTCCCGTCTGCCGGGTGTCGGTGCGAATGCGCCCGTCGCGCATCACCACCACGCGCGAGGCGTAGGCCGCCACGTCGGGCTCGTGCGTGACCAGCAGGACGGTGATGCCGGTGGCGGCCAGCTCCTGGAACAGCGCCATGATCTCGACGCGTGGTGCGCGAGTCGAGGTTGCCCGTCGGCTCGTCGGCGACGATGAGCCGCGGCCGCGTCACCAGCGCCCGCGCCATCGCCACCCGCTGCTGCTGCCCGCCCGACATCTGGTTCGAGTGGTGGTGCGCGCGGTCGGCCAGACCGACGCGCCCGAGCGCCTCGCTGGCGCGTTCATGTCGGGCGCGCGCCGGGACGCCACCGTAGAGCAGCGGCAGCTCGACGTTCTCCAGCGCCGAGGTGCGCGACAGGAGATTGAAGCTCTGGAACACGAACCCCAGCGTCTGGTTGCGGACGCGCGCGAGCTCCCGCCGATCGAGCCGCGACACCTCGCGCCCGTCGAGGCGGTAGCTCCCCGCCGTCGGCCGGTCGAGGCAGCCGATGATGTTCATCAGCGTCGACTTCCCCGAGCCCGAGGACCCCATCACCGCCACGAAGTCGCGCTCCTCGACGGCGAACGACACCTCGCGCAGCGCGTGCACCTCGACGTCCCCCATCCGGTAGACCTTCGAGACGCCGGAGAGCTCGATGAGCGCCATCTAGAACAACCGCCGCATGCCCCCGGAGCTCGCGGGCGTCCCCGGCGCCGTTTCCGAGGTCGAGGCGTCGACGATGACCTGATCGCCCTCGTGCAGATCACCCTCGACCACTTCGGTGGTGCTCCCGTCGGAGAGCCCGATGCGCAGGGAGATCTGCTGCGGCTGCCCGCCTCGCAGCACCCAGACCGTGCGCCTGTCGGTCGGTCCGTCGCCGCGATCTCCGCGCGCGCGCCCGGCACCCGCGCCAGGACCCCCGGCATGCGCGCCGCCACCGGCCGGTCCGCCACTGCCGTGCGTCCCGCCGCCGGGCCCCGCACCGTTCCCGGTTCCCCCACCGCCGCGGGCGCGATCGGCCGGATCTCGCACGCCGCGCGGCACCGGCATCCCGAGCGCGGTGAAGATCTCCGGCGTCGGCTTGTAGCGCATCGCCGCGTTCGGCACCCGGACGACGTTGTCCTTCTCAGCCGACACGAAGGTGATGTTGGCCGTCATTCCGGGCCGCAATTTCAGGTCGGCGTTGTCGACGTCGATGACCGCGTCGTAGGTGACGACGTTCTGCACCGTCTGCGGCGCGTTCCGGATCTGCCGGACCTTCCCCTTGAACCGCTCACCCGGGAAGGCGTCCACGGTGAAGCTCGCCGGCATCCCGGCGCTGAGCTTGCCCACGTCGGCCTCGGCGACCGAGGTGTCGACCTGCATCTTCCGCAGATCCTGGGCGATCGCGAACAGAACGGGCGCCGACAGCGAGGCGGCCACGGTCTGGCCCACGTCGACGTTGCGTGAGATGACCGTCCCGTCGGTGGGCGAGACGATGCGGGTCATGTCCAGGTTGACCCTGGCCTGCGAGAGCTGCGCCTTCGCCTGCGCCAGCGAGCCGCGCGCGGCGGCCGACGAGCCGCGCGCCACCTCCAGGTTCGCCTGCGAGGTGTCGTAGTCAGCCTGCGCCACCAGCTTGCGGTCGAGCATCGCCTTCTCGCGGTCGAACTGCCGACCGGCGTCCCGCTCCTGCGCCTCGGCCTTCGCGACGTTCCCCTCGGCGGCCTGGTAGTTCGCCTGCGCCTGCTCGAACGCCGCCTCGAACAGCTGCGGATCGATCTTGGCGATGAGCTGTCCTTTCTTCACCGTCGAGTTGAAGTCGGCGAAGAGCTTCTGCACCGTCCCCGAGATCTGCGTGCCGACCTGGACCGTCACCAGCGCCGACAGCGTCCCGGTGGCGGTCACCCGCGCCACGATCCGACCGCGATCGACGGCGGCGGTGTCGAACTCGACCGGCGGCTTCTTGTTCGCGGCGCGCCAGCGCGAAAAACCGACCCAGCCCCCGGCGAGCACGAGCAGCGCCAAGGCCGTCACCAGCAAGCGGCGCGTGCTCGTCATCGAGGAGAGGAACCCCACCGGGCCGAAAGATTAGATCGTTCCGGCGTTTTCCGCGTCCGCTACGGCCAGAGGGCTTTGAGCGCGCCGAGGTCGAGGTGGGTGCTCGCCCACTCCTTGGCGGCGCGCGCCATGATGACGGCCTGGTCGCGGCGGCGGATGGACGGCCGGTGGGCGAAGACGTCGTAGCCGGCCGCCTCGATCTTGTCGAGGATCGTCGTGCCGACCAGCCAGATGAGCGTCAGCTCCATCCGCAAGTCCTTGCTCACCTTCTCGAGCAGCGGGCGGCCGCGCTCGTAGAGGCCGCGCGTGCGCGTCACCTGAAAGCGCAGCAGATCGCGCAGCGCCGGCGTCATCTTGAGCGCCTTCAGCTCGGCCTCGGTGACCCCGAAGTGGTGCAGGTCCTCGGCCGGCAGGTAGATGTGGTCGCGCGCGGCGTCGGCGGCGACGTCCTGCCAGAAATTGGTGAGCTGCAGCGCCGTCGACATCTCGTCGGCGAAGCGGACCAGCGCCGGATCGCGGTAGCCGAAGAGCGCCAGCAAGAGGCGTCCCACGGGATCGGCGGAGCGGACCGTGTAGCCGCGCAGTGCCTGAAAGGTCGCGTAGCGCCTGGTCTCCATGTCCATCCGGAACGCGGTCAGCATGTCGTCGAGCGGCGGGATCGGCAGGTCACGCTTCTCGATGGTGTCGGCGAGCGCGACGAACACCGGGTGGTCGGCGTCGCCGTGCGCCGCGCGCTGCAGCGCCTCCTCCCAGCGATCGAGCGCTTCGGTGCGCCGCCCCTCGTACTCCGGCTCGTCGGCGAAGTCGTCGGCGCTGCGCGCGAAGGCGTAGAGCGCGGTCAGGTGCGGGCGCAGCTCGAGCGGCACGAAGCGCGACGCGACCGGATAGCTCTCGGTGTGCGCGCGAACGAAGTCCTCGCAATAGGCGTACGAGCGCTCGACGGTCCAGGGCCCGGGCGGCGGGTCGAGCCAGCGGATGGGCGGCTTCGTCACCGGTGAAAGCGACGGCGCCCCGCCCTTGCCGGCCGGCGCGTCGGTCTCTCCGGTCGCCGTCGCCCCTTGGGCCTCGCGGCCGCCGCGCAGGATCCGCCGGATCATGAGCGACCTCCCACCAGACGCCCGAGCGCCTCGAGCGTCGGCAGCCCCGCGGGGCTGGTCGACCGCCGGTGCAGGTTCATGTGCCCGCGTTGAATCCCCTCGGTGGCCAGCGCCCGCAGCGCGGCCAGGTTCGAGGCCAGCCCCGCGCTGGCGACGATCATCCCCAGCGCCCCAGCGTCGGCGGCGCCCAGCAGCTTGAGCGCCAGCCTCGCCCCCGCGTGCGCGTGCAGCGTGCCGCCGACGGTGCCGAGCGCCATCGGCATCTCGAGCTCACCGACGAGGTCGCCCGCCTCGGCGCGCCAGGTGGCGAGAGGCCGGTAGCGCCCGCTCTGCGCGGCGAAGGCATGCGCGCCCGCCTCGACGCCGCGCCAGTCGTTGCCGGTGGCCATCACCACGGCGTCGACCCCGTTCATGATCCCCTTGTTGTGGGTGGCGGCGCGGTAGGGATCGTCCTCGGCGAAGAGCGAGGCGGCGACGATCCCGTCGCGGACCGTCGCCCCGTCGACGGCAGGCGTGCCCAAGACGTCGACCGGCACGCGCGCCTTGACCCGTACGCAGCGGCGATCGCAGAGGTTGGTGAGGATCCGCAGGCCCGAGCGCCCGCCCGCCAGCGCGGCCACGCGCGCGGCCAGCGCCTCGGCGACGGTGTTCACCATGTTGGCGCCCATTGCGTTGCGGCAGTCGACGTGGACGTGGACCACCACACGCCGCGGGTGCGCGCGCACCTCGATCTCGCGCGCGCCGCCGCCCCGCTCCTTGAGGCGCGGCAGCGTGGCGTGGGCCAGCGCGAGCAGCTCGTCGCCCGCGGCCTCGAGGCGCGCCACGGACGCCTCCGGATCGGTGACGTCGACGATCTCGATCTGCGCCGTCATCACCGGATCGTCGGCATCGGCGACGAACCCGCCCCCCTGCCGCACCATCCGGGCCGCGTTCGAGGCGGCCGCGATCACAGACGGTTCCTCGACGGCCATCGGCACCAGGACGTCGTGCCCGTTGACGCGGAAGTTGAGACCCAGCCCCAGCGGCAGGGCGTAGACGCCAATGGCGTTCTCGACGATCCGATCGGCCGTCACGGTATCGAGCCCGCCCCCCTCCAACGTCAGCAGGTCCTGCTCGGTCAGGTCGGCCCGGTGGCGGAGGATCTCCCGGCGCTCGGCGACGGAGAGCTTGTAGAAGCCGGGGAGGCGGGAGCCGTCGCCAGAGCCGTCACGGGAGCCGTCGTTCGACATTCTTGCCTTTCTACCGCCCGCGCCCGAGGCCGGGCGCGCCGCTATTTATACTAAGAATCCGGAGATCGTGCCGGTCGGCGCGCGACCGGAAGCGCTGCGCCGCATCGGGATCCGCAAAGAAGGCGACGCCCACGTCGCCCCCGCCCGCGCCGGAAGGCTTGGCGGCCCCGCCCAGCTCCACGGCCAGCGCGGCCGCGGCCTCGAGCACGGGGGTGACGATCGCCAGGTCGGCGTCGCGCCCCAGCGCCGCGAGCGCCTCGTGGGCGGCCCGGACGGCGCCGAGCAGCGCCGGGCCATCGTTCGCCTCGTAGGCTACGAGGAACGCATCGGCCGCGCAGCGGATCTCGCGCAGGCGCCGCGCGTGGGCCCCGGGATCGCGCGCCGCCAGCCGCTCGACGGCGCGTACGTGGTCGACGGTGGCGCTGGGCGCGCCGGTCCCGACCACCACCGGCGTGACGGCGGCCGGCGGCTTCAGCGGGCGGACCGTCGGCGCGCCCACCTCCGGGCGGGTGTAGGCGAGGACACCGCCGAAGATCGCCGCCGCCACGTCGGCGCCCGAGCCGCGCCCCCCTTGCGCCGCGCGGTGCGCGCGGTCGGCCAGCACGAAGGTCAGCCATTGCTCGGCCTCGACGTCGACGCCGGCGACCTCGAGCAGCGACGCCACGGCGGCGGCCGCGACGGCCGCGCTCGATCCGAGGCCGAGCTTGCGCCCGTCCTCCGAAAGCGAATCGCTGTCGATCTGGGGCGCGCCGTCGGGCAGCGAGGCGCCCGTCGCGGCGCAGTGGGCTCGCACCGCGGCGATCGCCTCGGCGACCACCGGCGAGGAGGGGTCGCCGCCCGGAACGAATCGGGCGAAGACGCGCCGATCGACGGCGGCCACCACCGCGGTGCCACCCTGGAGCACGCCGTATTCGCCGGCGAAGAACAGCTTGCCCGCAGCCCCGATTCTCCCGAGGCTCACGCCGCCTCCACGATGCGGGCGCCTGGCCCGGGCGCGGTGATCAGCGTCCGCAGCACGCCGGGCACCTCGCCCAGCGCAGCGGCGATCGGCTCTGCGTCGCGCGCCGCGCACAGCACCTTGACGTGCGGGCCGGCATCGATGGTGAAGAAGGCGGGCGTTCCGGCCTCCCGCAACGCCCGCACGCGGGCCATCGCCGCCAGCGTCGCCGGGTTCCAGTAGAGAATCGGCGGCTCGGCGGCCATGGCGCTGGCGTGCATGCGCAGCGCGCTCCGCTCGGCGATCGCGCCCAGCGCCGCGAGATCGCGGGCGGCGATCGCGGCGCGCGCGGCGGCGAGATCGCCGTCGACGCCGCGCACCCAGGCCTCGTAGTAAGGCGAGGTCTCGGCCGTCCGCCGCATCGCCGCCGTCGAGCCGAGCGCCTTCTCACCGGCGGCGGTGATCGCGACGACGAGGCGAACGTCCCAGCCCTCGCCGGCCGCGATCGGCTCTGCCGCGGCGTCGCCGCCGTCGGCGCGCGCGCCACGCGCCATCTCGACGAAGCCCCCGAAGATCGAGCGCGCCGCCGATCCCGAGCCGAGCCGCGCCAGCACCGACAGCTCGGTCGCCGTCAGCTCCAGATCGGCCGCGCGCGCCGCCGCCACCGCCAGCGCCGCGAAGCCCGACGCCGATGACGCCAGCCCCGATGCGGTCGGCACGCTGTTGTCGGTGACGACCGTCGCGCGCGACGCTATCCCGGCCCGTGAACGCACGCGATCGAGAAACGCGGTCACACGCGCGGCGACCTTTTCGGCGGCGGGCGCGCCGTCGAGCGTGACCCGATCGCGGCCGCCGTCGCCGCCATCGAAGGCGACCCGCGTGCGCGTGCCGAGACGGTCGAGCGTCAGCGACAGGCTGCCGGTGGCCGGCAGGTTGAGGGCCTCGTCGCGCTTCCCCCAGTACTTCACGAGCGCGATGTTGGTGCCGGCGACGGCGGTGGCGGCGGTCATGACGCCGCTCCGGGTGCGGGCGCCGCGACGATATCGGCGAGAAACCCGTCGAAGCCCGCGGCGCGCCAGCGCGCGAGCACGTCGCGCTTGTGGCCGGGCGCGAGCGCGATCACCGCGCCGCCGCCGCCCGCGCCGGTGAGCTTGGCGCCGACCGCGCCGGCCGACCGCGCGGTGTGGACGAGCGTCTCGAGCTCGGGCGACGAGACACGCAGCGCCGCCAGAAGCCCGTGCGCGGCGTCCATGATCCGCCCCAGCCCGTCGACGTCCCCCTTGGCCAGCGCCGCCGCCGCGTCGTCGGAGAGCCGCCCCAGCAACGCCAGGATCTCGCGTGCCGCCGGCAACCGCTCGGCGAGGCGCCCGACCGCCGCCACCTGGGCCGCCGTGTCCCGCGGCCGCCCCGAGAGCCCGACGCAGATCGTGATCTTCTGGAGCACCGGCACCGGCCGCCAACCCGCCGCGCGGGTGAACCTTCCGGTCACGCCGCTCTTGGCCGCCGCGGCGTCGATCCCCGACGGCTTGCCGTGGAAGATCTCCTCCGCCGCCGCGACCGCCGCGTCGATCGCCTCTTCCGCGTCGGTCCGCCCGGCCGCAGCCGCAGCCGCACGCGCGACGGCCGTCGCCAGCGCCGCCGAGCTGCCGAGCCCCGCGCGCGACGGGATCCGCGCGTCCGCCTCGAAGTCGAGCGCGGGCGCCTCGATCCGCCGGATGATCGCCTCCAGGGCGCGGCCGACGGGCGTTCCGTCGCCGGCCGACGCCTCGAGGTTCCAGGCCGGCACGCGCAGGAGGCCCTTCCCGGCGCGCGCCTCCACGGCGATCCCGGTCGAGATCCCCGCCGCCAGCGCCGGGTGGCCATGAACGACGGCGTGCTCACCGACGAGGATCACCTTGCCGTGGCCGAAGCCGCGGCCGAGCGGTGCAGCGGCATCGCCCGCCATCGTCATGGCCTCTGCGCCGGCCAGGCGGGCGGCCTCTGCGCAATCCAGGCGGCGAGCTCTCCGGTGATCACGCGCGGCGCCGTCGCCAGATCGCTCGCCTTCGGCAGGCCGGTCAGCAGCACCGCCGCGCGCAGACCGTCGATCACCTGCTGCAGGTACGCTTCGCCGCCCGCGCGTCCCCCTCCTGCACCGCACGCAGCGCCGGCTGCGCGAGGCCACCCGCCCGCGCCCCGAGCGCCAGCGCGCGCGCCAGATCGAGTCCGCTCCGGATTCCGCCCGAGGCGACGACGTCGACGCCCGCCGCCGGCAGCCCTTCCGCCGAAAGCCAGGCGACCGCCGCCGCCGTCGGGATCCCCCAGTCCCACAGCTCCTGCCCGCGCGCCTTCTCCGCGCCCGAGGCGCGGTGCGATTCGACCGCGGTCCACGACGTCCCGCCGCCGCCCGAGACGTCGATCGCGCGCACGCCGACGGCGACCAGCCGGCGCGCCACCGCGGGCGAGATCCCGCACCCGGTCTCCTTCACCATCACCGGGCGTCCCAGCTCGGCGACGACGCGCGCGATGCCGTCGAGCGCGCCGCGAAAATCGCGATCGCCCCCCGGCTGCGCCATCTCCTGCGCCGGGTTCAAGTGGATGCAGAGCGCGTCGGCCTCCACGCGCGCCACCACCTCGCGCACCGCCGCCGTCGGCAGCGCCGCCAGCTGCACGGCGCCGAAGTTGGCGAACAGATAGACGTCGGGCGCCGCGCGCCGCACCTCGTAGGTCGGCGCCAGCTCCGGGTGCAGCAGCATCGCGCGCTGGCTGCCGAGGCCGAACGGGATCCCGTGCGCCGCCGCCGCCGCCGCCAGCGCGCGGTTGATCTCCCCCGCCTCGGGCGTACCACCGGTCATCCCGGTCACCATCAGGGGCGCGCGGATCGCGCGGCCGAGCAACGTGGTCGACAGATCGACGTCGGCCGCCGCGCGCTCCGGCAGCGCCGCGTGCAGCAGGCGCACGTCCTCGAACAGCGTCGGCCGGTGGAAGTCCGCCGCCCCCGACGCCGCAATGGCCAGATGCTCGGCCTTGCGCTGACTGATACCGCCCTCGGCCATGCAGCCTTCCGGTATAGAGCGCCCCCGGTGGGGGCGGCAAGGGGGGGTTAACCTTTTTCAAAAATTGGTGAACGCAGCGCGCGAACGGCCGGGAACCTGCGACGCCCCGGGATGTCCCTCTGCCGTGTCGTTCACACCGTCACCCTTCGTGCTGTGGGGCAAGATGATGCTCGGCCTGCTGGCCGCGGCCGCCCTCTGCGGACCGTCCATTGCCGCCTTCGCCACCTCGCGACCAGTGGTCCCGGTGCCGAGCAAGACCTGGGTGCCGGTCATTCGGGCCCGGCCGTTCTCGCGCCTCGCGGGCGGTTCCTCCGTCGACGGTCCGCCGCTCCACATCGGGCCGACGCAACGAACGAAAGGGCTGTTTCACGAGGAGGCGCTGCGCCGGCGCATGACCGAGACAGCCTCGCGGTGCGCCGTCCAATCGTCGAGCTACCTCGTGCTCTCGGCCTCCGTCGACGGCAGGGGACGCCTCACGAACGTGAGGGCAGACGCGGGCGCCGATGGTTCGCTGGCCGACTGCGCGACGTCGTTCCTGCTGCGGAACGGCCCGGTCGAAACGCGCGGGCCCGGGACACTGGAAATCGGTTACTTCACGGGGCGTGGTCGCCAATAACCGGCGACTTTACTTCTGGTTTTTGCGGAGCCGCGGCACCCCCGCGCGATTTCTTGCCCTGACCTGAACGGGTGGATAGTATCCAGCCATGGAGCTGTCGCTTCTGACGGTGGTCGTCGTCACGTTGGTCGGCAGCGGCACGCTGGCAGCGCTGGCCTGGATGCTGGCGGCGGCGCGGACGCAGACGAAGGCGGAAAAGCTGCTGCGCGACGCCGAGACGCGGGCGAGCGCGGCGGCGGCGCGCGCCGAGGCGCTCGGCGATCAGGCCCGCCAGGCCGAGGGGCGCGCCAACGGTCTCGAAGCGGCCTTGCGACAGGTCGAGCGACAGCACGCCGAGGAGGCGGCGCGCGCCGAGGCGCTCGGGCTCCGCCTCGAGGAGCAGCGGGCGCTGCTGGACGCGGCGAAGGTTCAGCTGGGCGACACGTTCCAGGCGCTGGCGGGCGAGGCGCTGCGCGCCAGCCAGGAGGATTTCCTGGCGCTGGCGACGGAGCGGTTCGGCGCCGTGCGCAAGGAGACGTCGGCTGAGCTCGCGTCCCGGCAGGAGGCGCAGCAGAAGGCGATCGAAGGGATGGTCGCGCCGGTGCGCGCCTCGCTGGAGAAGGTCGACGAGCAGGTCCGCGCGATGGAGCGCGAGCGCGGCACCGCTTACGGCGCCATCCGCCAACAGATGCAGACGATCGCCGAGACGCAGGAGAAGCTGCGCGACGCGACCGGCAATCTGGTGAGCGCGCTCAAGGCGCCGGCCGTGCGCGGGCGCTGGGGGGAGATCCAGCTCCGCCGGGTGGTCGAGCTGGCCGGCATGCTCGAGTATTGCGACTTCGAGGAGCAGGTCACGGTCGACGGCGAGGAGGGGCGCCTGCGGCCCGACATGGTGGTGCGGCTGCCGGGCGGCCGGAACATCATCATCGACGCCAAGGCGCCGCTGGGAGCGTATCTCGAGGCGCTGGAGACGAAGGACGAGGCGATACGAGCGGCCAAGCTGCAGCAGCACGCGGCGCAGGTCCAGGCCCACGTCCGCAAGCTCTCCTCGAAGAGCTACTGGGAAGGGTTCGCGGGGTCGGCGGAGCTGGTGGTGATGTTCCTGCCGGGCGACTCGTTCTATAGCCACGCGCTCGAACAGATGCCGGGGTTGATGGAAGAAGGGGTCACGCAAAAGGTGTTGCTGGCGACGCCGACCACGCTGCTCGGACTCCTGCTCGCCACCAGCTTCGGGTGGCGCGAGGAGCGGCTGGCGGAGAACGCGCAACGGATCAGCGACGAGGGGCGCAATCTCCATCATCGAATCGCCACCGTGCTGGAGTACCTCGGCGACCTCGGGCAATCGCTCAACCAGTCGGTCAAGCACTTCAACCAGACGTTGAGCTCGTTCACCGGCCGCGTGACAGTCTCGGCGCGCCGCCTCGAGGAGCTCGACGCCCGCGGCAAGAAGGAGCTCCCCGAGGTGGAAGAGATCGAGGTGCGCGCCGCGATTACCAAGATCGAACGGCCGACCGAACGGCCGGCGGAGCGGCCCCGCGCCCTCCCGCAAACGTCGCTGGCGCTGGCGCTGTCGCCGGCCAGCAACGACGGAACGTAGGACGCGGGACGCGGTGGACTTCGTCGAGCCGGCGCGCGCGTTCACGCTCGAGCTGGTGGGCGGCCGCGGCCACTACGAGCGCGTCGTGCGCGCCGCGATGGAGGCGAAGCACAGCGTCTGGATCGCCACCGCCAATCTCAAGGAGCTGATGGTCGAGGATCACCGCGCGGTCCCCGGCCGCCGCCGGACCCTGGGCACGGGAGGGCGCGCCGGCCGCTCGCGCTACCGTTCCATTCTCGAGGTGTTCGACGAGCTGGCCGGGCGCGGGGTCGAGCTGCGGATCCTGCACGCCGGCCCGCCCTCGCGCGCGTTTCGGGCGGCAGTCGCCAAGAGCGGGCGGCTCGGGAAAGCGCTCGCGCTGCGCGCCTGCCCGCGCGTTCACTTCAAGACCGTCATCGTCGACGGCGCGTTCGTCTACGTCGGCAGCGCCAACTGGACTGGCGCCGGCCTCGGCGCCAAGGGGGCGGGCCGGCGCAACTTCGAGCTCGGCTTCGCCGGCGCCGACGACGGCCTGCTCGATCGGGCGCAAGAGATGCTCGACCGAATCTGGCGCGGCGCCGCTTGCAAAGGGTGCAAGCTGCGCGACCTTTGTCCGGCGCCGCTCGACGGCCAACCTCGTTGAAGGTTGAAGTGGGTGCCTTGCGGCCGCAATGGCCGTGCTTACCTTCGAACCTGTGGCAGCACGGCAGGTTGAAACCGACGAGCGTGAAGGGATCGTCGACCTCGTCCGCGAGACGGTCGACGGCCTTCGCACGCTGATCGTCGATCACATCAAGCTGGCGCGGGTCGAGCTGGCCTCCGACCTCAAGTCCTACGGGCAGAGCGTCGCGGTTCTGGCGGTCGCCGGCGCGGTGCTGGCCACCGGCTACGTGTTCGCCTGGATAGCGGCCGGCTTTGGCCTGGCGCGTCTCTGGGGCGCGCCGCTCGCGTTCGCCGTCGTGGCGGCGCTGCACCTCTTGTTAGGGGCCCTCGCGGTCGGCTGGGCGATCGCCAAGATGCGGCGCACGCGGCTGATGCGCGACACGGTGGTGGAGGCGAAGAACAGCGCCAGCGCGCTCGCGCGCCCCGTGCAAGGGCGGGCGCTCGAGGGGCGGACGACGTGACCGACCGGCAGCTGCTCGAGGGGGGATCGGCCCGGACGTCGACCGGCGGCGGCGATGCGCTCGCGCAGGCCGCCTCCGACGTGGAGCGGGCGCGCGAGCGGGTCGAGTCGTCGCTGCTGGCGCTGCGCCACGAGGTCGCGCGGCGGACCGACTGGCGCAGCTGGGTCCGCCGGCAGCCCGCAGGCTTCCTGGGCGGCGCGATCGCCCTCGGGTTCTGGCTGGGGTACCGGCGATAGCAACGGAGGGACACCATGGAAATGACGGAGCAGATCGAAGCGACCGTAAAGCAGGTCGGTGCGCGCGTGCGCCCGCAGATCGACCAGGCGCGCCGGCGCCTCACCTCGCTGAACAGCGACGTCGGCGGTTACATCAAGGAGAACCCCGGGCGCTGTCTGCTCGGCGCCATCGCGCTCGGTTTCCTGATCGGCAAGATCGCGCGTCGGGCCTGAGCGGAAAGCGGAAGGAAGACACCGTCATGGAGTCCAACGAAGCGAACGCCAGCAACGGTCACGGGCAGAAGGGCGAGCACCCCGACTGGGTCACCGATTCGGCGCACAAGGCCTGGGATCGCACGCGCGGCGCTGTCTCCGAGCTGAAACGCGCGGCCGCCATCGACGACCGCGTCGGCCGGCACCCCTATGGGTCGGTCGCCGCCGCGCTGGGGATCGGATACGTGCTGGGCGGGGGGCTGTTCACGCCGCTCACCTCGCGCATCGTGGCGCTGGGGCTGCGCATCGGCGTGCGGCTGGCGATCCTCCCCATGCTCAAGGACGAAATTTCGGTCCTCGCCGACGCGCTCACCGGCGAGAACGACAGCGACAGCAAAGGCAAAGGCCGGCGGGGCAGCACGACCGCCAAGCCCAGCGGCGAGCGTTAACTCGGAGGAAGCGACCATGAATCTCAAGGACCTGCGGAATCTCGACAAGGACGACGTGCTCGGGCTCATCGGGCTCGAGAGCAAACACTCGACGGGCGCCTACCTGGCCGGGACGCTGGGGACCTTCGGCCTCGGCCTGCTGGTCGGCGCGGGGATCGCGCTCCTCCTGGCCCCCAAGCCGGGCGCCGAGCTGCGCGAGGACCTGCGCGACAAGCTTCGCCGCTCCCCCGACGAATCGATCCCCTCCGCCCTGGGCCAAAACGAGTCCATGGGCGTCGGCAAGACCTATTAAAGCGGCCGCTAAAGCGGCCTCGGGGGGCCGGTACCCCTGAAAATGGACGGGCTTCCCGGGGGACCTGATACTGGTCCCGCGGAAGCTCGCATGCGCCGGGAGACCAAGACGTGGGCTGGCCGACTGGGCGCCGCGGCGGTCGTCGCGTTCGTGCTCGCCCTCGTCCCCTATCATTTGTACACGCGCTCGGGGCTGGCCAAGACGATCACGCTCGGGCGCGACCTGACGGCGCTGCGCGCGCGCAACCGGGAGCTGGCGGCCGAAAACGATCGGCTGGAGCGCGAGGCGGAGGCGCTGCGCGGCGATCCGGCGGCGATCGAGCGGGTCGCGCGCGCCGACCTCGGGTGGGTGCGCCCCGGTGAGATCGTCGTCGACCTGGGGACGTCGCGGCCATGAAAGGCAAGAGCAAGTCGCGCCTCTCCGAGCGCCTCGGCTACCAGCTGGGTCGGTTCGTCCGCGCCGTGCTGGCCTTCGCCGTCTGCGGCGCGTTCCTGGTGCTGTTCTGGCGCGGATGGTTCCCCGACCTGCGCCTGCCGGGCGCCGACCTGCGACGCGTCGCCGCGGCGGCGGTGCTGACCGGCCTCCTGGTGTTCAAGATTTCGGCGCGGGTCCGCACCACCGAGCGCCGCCGCACCCCGCGCCGCGAGGCCGTCTCCGACGCCGAGCTTGGCCTGCTCTTGCTGACCACGGTCTATCGTCCTGCTGGCGTGTCTGGGGCGGCGTGACCTCGCCCGTCTACCCGCTGGTCTACGCGGTGGTCAGCTTCCTGGTCACGTTCCACCGGCTGTGGGTCGGGCTGCCGCTGGCCGCCGCGGCCGTCGGCTTCGAAGCGGTGCTGTCGTTCGGCCCGACCGCGACGCCCGAGGCGGCGGGCGCCTTCCCCGGGCACGTCGTCTTCATCGCCGTTTTCGCGCTGCTCGAACGTGGTCTTTCTGCACGCCGAGGTGGCGCGCCAGCGGCGCGAGCGGAGCAGCCGCCTCGAGGACGAAGTGGCGGCGATGCGCGAGGAGGCGCGCGACTTTCGCCTCATCGCCACCGCGCTGTCGTCGGAGAGCCGCGTGCGCACCCGCGCCGAGGAGCAGGAGAAGCTGTCGCAGGGATCGATCCAGACGATCCACCAGCAGCTCTACTACAACCTGGCGCTCCTGCGCTCGTCGCTGCAGCTGCAGACCTGCGCGCTGCTCTGGCTCGACGAGACGGGCGAGCGG
Organism: uncultured Pseudomonadota bacterium; assembly: GCA_963831685.1. Lineage (GTDB taxonomy): Bacteria > Myxococcota_A > Polyangia > Fen-1088 > Fen-1088 > JADGRB01. Next base: position 62,745 of record CAWHRJ010000015.1, on the reverse strand, counting down.
CTCAAGGTCAAGGAGCTGTGCACCGACTCGCCGCACATCGCCGAGGGGGCGATCGCCGCGGGCGGCGGCGTGCTGGGCGCGATCCTGAAAGAGATGCACCCGTTCGTGCTCGGAGGCGCCGCGAGCTGTCGCTGCTGCCGTACTACGCGCGGCCCGGTCGACCGTCGGCGCCTTCGTCGGCGTCCCCGTGCGTCGAGGGGCGCACGCCGCGCGGCGTCCTGGTCGGCGACCGGATCGCCGAGGCGGAAGTTCGACGACGCCGCGCTGGCGCTCATGACCAGCGCCGCCGCACCAGGTCGTGCGCGTCGTGCAGTCGGAGCGCGTGTTTCAGGCCGTCGAGCGCTCCAAGCACGAGCACGAGCGCTTCTACCGCGCCTCCGCCGAGCTGAACCGCGCGCTGACGCTGGACGAGGTCTACGACGCGGCCATCGCCGGCGCGCGCGGCGTCTGCGAGTTCGAGTTCGCGGCGATCGCCACCTACGACGCCCGCCGCGGCAGCCACACCATCCGCCGCGTCGTCGGCGAGTCGGCCGAGAACCTCGTCGGGACCAGCCACAAGGACCCCTCGTCGATCGCCTCGATGGTCGGCCAAGAACAAGCTGGCGCTGCCGGCGGGCGGCGAGTGGCGCGAGCGCGACGTGCCGGTCTTCTCGCACCCGATGCGCGATCAAGGACTACGAGTCGCTGCTGGTGCTGCCGCTGCTTGGTGAAGGACGAGGTCGATCGGGCACCTTCACCGTCGCCGCCGCGCGCCCCGCCGCCTTCCCCACCGACCGGCGCGAGATGCTGGGGGTGATCGCCAACCAGGTCGCCATCTCGCTGCAGAACGCGCGCATGTACGAGATCGTCGAGGAGCAGGCCACCACCGACGGACTGACGGGCCTCGTCCAACCACCGCACGTTCCAGGAGCGGTTCTCGGCGATGCTCGGGCGCGCCGAGCGGCGCGGCTTCGCCGTCTCGCTGCTGCTCACCGACATCGACCACTTCAAGAAGGTGAACGACAGCTACGGGCACCCGACCGGCGACGAGGTGCTGCGGCGGGTGGCGGCCATCCTCAAGGCGAGCGCGCGCAAGATCGACATCGTGGCCCGCTACGGCGGCGAGGAGTTCGCCATCGTCCTCGAGGAGACCGACCGCGCGGGCGCCTTCCAGCTGGCCGAGCGGATCCGCGCAGGAGGTGGCGCAGCAGAGCTTCGCCTCGCAGCAGGGGGCCTTCCAGGCGACGCTGTCGATCGGCGTGGCCAGCTACCCGGACGACGCCCGCGAGAAGGCCGACATCATCGCCCGCGCCGACCAGTCGCTCTACGCCGCCAAGCACGGCGGCCGCAACCGCACCGTCTGCTTCGCCGACATCGAGCGCAAGCCCAAATTGGTCGTGGCGTCGGCCGCGGCGAAGTAGCGCCGCCGCCGCGGAATCACTCGATTGCGCTACGGGTAGCAGGCAGCCGCGTTGAAAGTCAGCGGTGCGCCGCTGCCGTCGGCCGGCCCCTTCATCAGGCTCTCGTAGCAGATCTCGGCCGGGATCTTGTACGCGTGGCCGCCGACGCCGGGGATGTCGCCGCCGCTCACGTCGGGGCCGATCGCGGGCCAGGGCATCGCGCCCCAGGTGGCCGGCTTGGCCGTCAGGTAGAACGACGCGGGGAGGGTCTGGCTGGCCGGGACGGCGTTGGCGAACTGGGCGATCGCGCTCGGGACCTCGCCGGCGTCGAAGCGGGGCGCGCCCGTCACGATGTCGTAGTTCCCCCAGCGCAGGAGCGTGCTGCCGACGGCGGGATCCTGATAGGTGATGTTGACCAGGCCGGTGCCGAGCTCGTAGATCGAGAGGCTGAAGTTGCCGCTCGCGGTGGGGGAGACCTGGTAGTTGGTCTGCGGCAGCGCGAGGTCGCCGAACACGTTGCCGACGATGTTGAAGAAGCGCGACCGCGGCCAGAGGCGCACCGGCAGGGTGTTCGAATCCTTGCCGGCCTCGTAGCCGTTCCAGCGATTGCGGAAGGCGGTCACGAAGTGGTGCGAGCCGTGATAGAGGTCGGCGCCGAGGCCCGCCCCCACGTTCCCTTCCAGCAAGACGTTGTCGATGCCGGCGGCGTGCATCGAGGCGCTCTGCTGCATCCAGGTCAACGACTTGGTGTAGGTGTCGTTGATCGAAAAGTTGTAGCCGACCACGCAGCCGGAGCAGGCGCCGGTCATGATCTGCGGCGCCGTCACCTGCTGGAACACGTTGTTGTCGATGAGCGAGTCGGCGCTGGGGAAGGTCTCGACGCCGTAGCTCTCGCTCATGTCGTTGAGCGTCCCGAAGAAGTAGCTCTGACGCACCTCGATCCGGTTGCTGTAGTACATCCAGACGTGGCTGCGGTTGGAGGTGATCGAGCGGACGCCGCTGACCCAACAGCCGGAACAGTTGAAGATCATGATCCCGGCCTGGTCGTTCGACGCCGTGTGGTCCAGCGACAGATCCTCGACGCCGACGCCGGTGGTCGGCGAGGTGGCCCACCAGGCGCCCGGCGTCTGACTGGCGCGCCAGTTCGGCATGTAGAGCCCCGGCGAGATGCCGACCTGATTTCCGTTGATGCTGGTGACGGTGACGATCTGCGTCTGGTCGCGCCCCGTGCGGGACGCGCCGCCGGGGCCACCGCTCGGCCCGTCGTCGTTGCACAGCGCCGAAACCTCGGTGCAGACGTAGATGTTGCCGTCGTCGCTGACCCCCGTGGCGTCATCGTTCATCTGGTCGAGAAAGAGCGGTGACCCGACCTTGAGGTTGGTCGTCTTGTCGAGGGTGATGCTGGTGGCGCCGCGCGCGTAGCCGGCCGTCCAGTTGGCCGCGTTCGACGGCCCGCCGGCCCAGTTGGTGTCGCCGCTGTCGACGCAGACGTCGGCGTTCTGCCCGCGGCAGGAGACCGACGAGGAGAAGGTGACGAGCGTCTTGTCGGCGCCGGCGCCGCGCAGGGTGACGTTGGTCTTCCCGGCGAAGTCGATCGACGACGACAGGTTGAAGCTGCCGGCCGCCAACATCACCACGCCGCCGCTCGCGCACCCGGCGATCGCCGCGTTGATCTGCGCGGCGGTCGAACCGGCGGCCACCGTCGCGCAGACGTTCGTGCGCGTCGGGATCCCGCCGGGCACGCCGACCGTCGTCCAGTCGACGGCGCGGCTGGGGTCGATGATCCCGGCCCAGCTCCCGCTCGGCGCCGCGCTGCCGCCCGTGGACGTCGCGCCGCCGCTCCCGCTCTTGCCTCCGGCCGCCGGCGCGCCTCCCGTCGCCGCCCCACCACCCGCCGCCCCGCCCGTCGACGATCCACCGGTCCCCGTCTGGCCCGACGAACCGCCGAGCCCACCGTCCGCGCCGCCCACGGCCGACTTGGATCCGCAGCCTGCGGTCACGAGGAGCGTCCACAGGCAACCGCAGACGGCCATCGGACGAAACATCCGCATCGTGCGATCGTCACCCTCGGCCCAACGGGTGTCAACGGCGCCAGCGGGGCGCGGACTTCGGTGTCGACATGCTTCGTGACTGGTCAAATACTATGGGCATGAAGACCATCACCGCGGCGAAGTTCAAGGCGCAGTGCCTCTCGCTGTTCGACCACCTCGATCCCGAAGGGCTGGTGGTCACCAAGCGCGGCAAGGCGGTCGCGCGGGTGATCCCGATGACCCGCCCCTCGGCGGACCTGATCGGCGCGCTCCGCGGACAAATCAAGTTCACCGGCGACGTCACCTCGACCGGGTTGCGTTGGAACGCTGGTAACTAAGCTCGACGCCTGAACGCGCGGGTACGTCGAGGTCGTCAGCTTCGTACATTGTTCGGCCCCTGGCCCCGGCGCGAAAATCGCCGCATGCGTCGTCTGGCCGCGGTGCTGGCAGCGTCGGTGAGTCTCGTCTCGGGCGCGGCGCGCGCCGCCACGATCAACGTCGCGCCGGGCGACTCGTACACCAAGATCGAAGGGGCCAAAGCCGGCGACGAGGTGGTGATCGCGCCGGGCACCTATAAATTCCGCGTCTACCTGACGCAGAAGGCCCCGGCCGGAAACCCGATCGTCATCCGGGCCGCCGATCCGACGAACCCGCCGGTGTGGGATCTCAGCGCCGGTTACGTCGAGGACGCGCCCGGGAGCTACACCGCCGGTGATCGCGGACGCGGCTGCTGGCAGCTCTCGGGCGCCACCAACATCCAGATCTCGGGGCTGGTGATCACCGGGTGTCACGGCTCGGACGCCGACTCGGCCGGGATGCGCTACTACGAAGGGACGAGCGGGATCCTGCTCTCCAACGTCGTCTTCCGCGACAACGACAACGGGCTCACCGGCGGGTCGCAGTCGAGCCAGATCACGGTCGAATACTGCGAGTTCGACGCCAACGGCACGCTGCTCGCCTCGTCGAGCTCGCCGTCGCACAACATCTACATCTACGGCGGCAACTTTACGCTGCGCTACTCGTACGTGCACGATCCCGTGCAGGCGCAGAACTTCCACATCCGCGCGCAGACCTCGGTCATCGAATACAACTGGTTCGCGCGGGCGACGTCGTACGCGGGCGATCTCATGACCGACGACGACTACGACGGCTCCGGCACCTTCACGCAGAGCATGACCTTCCGCGGGAACGTCATCGTACAGGGAGGGACGCAGTCCAACGACTCGCAGATCATCGCCGTCTACAACGACGCGCGGGCGGCCGGGCTGACGCTGAACGTGACGCTGCTCTACAACACCTTCGTCGGGCCGAGCGGCGGGCGCGCCTCGCTGGTGCATTTGTCGAACGCCGACGGGACGTCTATGAATGTCGAGCTCGACGACAACCTGATCGTCGGCACCACCAACGCCACGCACGTCGAGATGACCTCGGTCGGCCACGTGACCGGCACGCACAACTGGCTGCCGACCGGCGCCGACGCGACCGGCCTCTCCGCCACCGTCTTCGGCGCCGATCCCAAGTTCACCAGCGCGGCGGGCGAGGACTTCACACTGGCCGCCGGGTCGACCGCCATCAACGCCGCGATGGCGCCCGCCACCGGCGCGCCGGATCACGAGTACTACCGCGACGAAACGGTCACGCGGATGGACCGCGCGCGCGCCACCGCGAAGGACATCGGCGCGTTCGAGTCGACGACCAGCGGCAACGGCAACGGCCCGGACGGCGGCGTGACAAACGGCCCTGACGGTGGCGCGACCGGTGCGGGCGGCACCACGGCCGGCTCCGGCGGCGCGGCCACCGGAGCGGCCGGTTCCGGCGGCGCAATCAGTGGCGCGGCTGGGGCGACGGGCGCGGGCGGCGCCGCCGGGGGCGTGGGCGGCGGGACCACCGGCAGCGGCGGCACGAAGGCGGCCTCGGGCGGCGGCTGCTCGTGCGCGATCGACCCCAGACCGCAGGCCGGCCTCGATCTCCTCGCGCTCGCCGCGCTCCTCTGGGCGGTGCGCCGCCGTCGATCCGTCAGCCGACGAGGCTCGGCAGCACCTCGTCGACCGGGGTGTTCACCTGGATCGTGCGGTCGCCCTTGGGGACCAGCAGACCGGCGTTGAAGCCGGCGTACATCTCGGCGAACGCCTCGGCGACGTCGGCCGGAACGCCCGCCTGTTTCAGCGCGGCGACGTGGCCGGCCGGCGGGATATCGACGACGTTCAGCGTCTTTCCGACGAGCTTGCCGATCTTCTCGGCGAGCTGCCGCGACGAGTAGGCCGGGCCGACCACGTCGACCACCTCGCTGTTCGCGGGTGGCGACTTCAACAACTTGGCGGCCGTGTGGCCAGTGTCCTGGGTCGCCACCAGCGGGGCCGCGACGTCCGCCGACGGCAAGAAGTTGGGATAGATGCCGGCCTGCTTCGCCGCAGCGACGGCGCCGGCGAGGTTCTCCTGAAAGGTACCGGACCGGACGGCCACCAGCTTCGTCCCCGTCTCGCGAAACTTCTTCTCGGCGTAGAAGAGCCCCTTGATGGGACCATTCTGATCGGCGCGGTCGGCTCCGACCGATGACAGCAACACCACCAGCGGCACGCCGGCCTTCTTGATCCCGGCGGCGAGCGCGTCGGCGCTCCTACGTTGGGCGGCATAGATGTCGCCGGTCGCGTAGTGAGGCGGGATGAGCGTGAAGAAGCCGTCGGCTCCCTTCACCGTCGCGGCGACGAACTCGGCATCGTCGAGCGAGCCGACCGCCACTTTCGCCCCACGCGCCGACCACTCCGTCCCCTTCCTGGCGTCACGCACGATGACCGTGACGGCCTCGCCGGCAGCCAACAAATCGCGCGCGACGACCGACCCGACATGACCCGGCACTCCAGCAACCACGAACTTGGACATGGGCGCCTCCTCGTTACTCGAAATCTGAGCTTCAAGATGCCGGGCGCCATGCCCGCGTTGCACCCAACCGCGAACTTTGATCGCGCCGAACTTACTTGGGCGGCGGCTTCAGCTTGACGTCGTTGGTCGTCTCGGCGACCAGCTTCCCGTCTTCGTTGGGGCGAAACCGGACCTCGGTCTTCACCTCGATCACCATCTTGGTGAGCGCCTTGGCCAGCTCTTCGTGGATGTTGAGGTGCTCGAGCCAGGTGCGCACCTCTCCGGCCGCGACGCGCACGATGTCGTCCTTCGAGCGGCTGGCGGCGCCGACACCGGCCGAGACCGCGCGCCGCACGAAGTCGGTGATGCCGCTGCGGTCCTCGGCGCCGCGCCCGGTCGGATCGTCCTCGCCCAGCGCCTCCGGAGCCGCCTCCTGCGCCGTCCCCTCGTCCTTCTTGTTCGCGTCGTCGGCCATCACCCTCAGGTTACCCGAAAAAGACGAGGGCGCGGGGGCTGGAAGCGGTCCAGCGACCGGCGAGGGTATGATGCGGACGTGTCAGGCCGCGCGCGCCTCTTCACCGCCTACTTCGTGACCACGCAGGTCGCGCTGTCGTATCTCGGCCTGGCGGTCTCGCGCCGCATTCGCCGCCGCGCCGCCATCGAGCGGATCACGCTGGCCAAGCACCGCAGGAACGCCCGCCGCATCGAGGCGGCGATCATCAAGCTGCGGGGCCTGTTCATCAAGGTTGGGCAGCTCATCAGCATCATGGCCAACTTCCTGCCGGACGCCTTCCGGGAGGAGCTGCAGCGGCTGCAGGATCAGGTGCCGCCGCGCCCCTACCGCGACATCGAGGCCCGCCTGCGCGAGGAGTTCGGCGGGCGCCCGCCGGCCGAGGTGTTCGCCGAGTTCTCGCCCGAGCCGGTCGCCTCGGCGTCGATCGGCCAGGTGCACCGGGCGCGGCTGCCGTCGGGCGAGGCGGTGGCGGTCAAGGTCCAGTACCCGGACATCGAGGAGATGGTCCGCATCGACCTGCAGGCGCTGCAGCGGATCTTCGGCGTGCTCCGCTGGTTCATGCCCGACTACGGGTTCGACACCATCTACCGCGAGATCCGCGAGATGGTGCTGGCCGAGCTCGACTACCGGGGCGAGGCCTCGGCGATCGAGAAGATCGCCGCCAACTTCGCCGCGCGCCAGCCGGCGTCCGCCCAGGTCCGGTTTCCGCGGGTGATGGCGCAATACTCGACGGCCCGCGTGCTGACGACGGAGTGGATGGAGGGGGTGAAGGTCGCCGACCTCGAGGGGCTCGGCAGCCTGAACATCGATCGCCGCGCCGCCGCGCGCCTCTGCGTCGAGGCCTACTGCCAGCAGATCTTCATCGACGGCCTCTATCACGCCGATCCACACCCGGGGAACATGCTGGTCCAAGCGCCGGCCACTCCCGACGCTCTGCCCACAATCGTGTTCCTCGACTTCGGCGCCACCGCCACCGTCAGCGAATCGATGCGCCGGGGGATGGTCTCGTTCATCCAGGGGGCGATCACCCGCGACACCGTGCGGATCGTGAACGCCATGAAGGAGATGGGGTTCATCTCGCGGCGCGCCGACCCCGAGGTGTTCGACCGCGTCGTGCAGTACTTCCACGACAAGATGCGGGTCCAGGTCTCGGCCGAGGGCTTCTCGCTCAAGGACCTCAAGTTCGAGCCCGAGAAGAGCCTCGGCAGCCTGCTCGATCTGCGCGACCTCAACGTCAGCCTGGCCGACCTGCGCGACGCCTTTCACATCCCCAAGGAGTGGATCTTGCTCGAGCGCGCCCTGCTTTTGCTCCTAGGGGTCTGCACCACGCTCGATCCGGAGATGAACCCGGCCGCGATCATCGAGCCCTATCTCGAGCGCTTTCTCCTCGGCGAGAAGAAGCAGTGGTCGGAGATCGTGGTCGAGGCGTCGCGCGAGATGGCGCTGGCCGCGCTGTCGCTGCCCGGGGAGCTGCAGCGGTTCATGGACCGCGCGGCGCGTGGCGAGATCGAGGTCGGCGTCCGCAATCTCGGCGAGAACGCCCGCCTCATCTACTACGTCGGGCAGCAGATCCTCTGGGGGATGCTGGCGGCGACCGCGGCCGTGCTGGCGACGGTCTTCGACGGCCGAGGCCAGCCGCGCGCGACGCTGGCCGCCGCGATCGCGGCCGGGCTCTGCGGGCTCTTCCTGATGGGAAGCTGGCTCTCCGGCCACCCCAAGCGTCCGCGCGGCCGCCACTAGCCCGGAGACGGTCGCATTGACGTTGCCGTTCCGCCGGAATATCTAGAGGCGGGACCCCGGTTCCGCCCCCATGCGCCCCATCCTGGTCAACATTCCCGGCAAGCCGCTCTTCGCCCTGCTGCTGGCCGCGGCGCTGGTGATCTTCGTGCGCGAGATTTTCTTGCGGCGGAGCAACAAGGCGCTCCCGCTCTCCTCGACGCCGCTCTACCTCTTGGGCGGCGCGCTGGCCGTCTGCTGGAAGTTCGGCGACTGGAGCTTCGGACACGACTGGAAGCCGCTGCCGATCTACGCCTACGGCGTGATGCTCGGAACCTCGCTGGTGGTCGGCTGGTTCTTGGTCATGAAGTTCGCCGCCGAAGACCAGCTCGATCAGCAGGACGCCGGCTCGATCTACATGTGGGCCGCGGTCTGGTCGATCATCGGAGCGCGCGTCCTCTGGTACTTCACCACGCCGACGGCGACGGTGTGGGACATCCCGCTCATCAATCAGGGGGGGCTGGTCGCGTACGGCGGCATGATCGGCGGTTTTCTGTCCTGCGTGTACAACTGCCGCAAACGGAAGATCCCGCTGCTCAAGTGGGCCGACGTCAGCGCCCCCTCGGTCGTCCTCGGCACCGGAATCACCCGCATCGGCTGCTTCCTGTTCGGCTGCGACTACGGCAAACCGACCGATCTCCCCTGGGGCGTGCGGTTCCCCGGGCCGAACCCGCTGGCCCCCAACGGGAGCCCGGCCTGGTTTCACCACGTGCACGACCTCGGAAGCCTCGCGCCGACGGCGGCCCACTCGTTGCCCGTGCACCCCACGCAGATTTACGAGTCGCTGGCCGGCCTCGCCCTGTTCGGCCTGCTGCTTCTGCTCCGACGCTATCGGAAGTTTTCTGGCCAGGTTTTCCTCGGCTGGGTCCTCGGCTACGGGATCCTGCGCCCCGTCATCGAGCACTTCCGCGACGACGACGACCGCGGCATCTACACGCTGCCGTTCACGCATCTCGAGTTCTCGACCTCGCAATACATCGGCGGGATCTCGGTCATCCTCGGGCTCGTCCTCCTCGTCCACCTCGTCCGCCGCTATCGGCAAGATCCCGAAGGCTCGCGCCTCTGGCTGATGCCGACGCTCGCCACGGCCAACGCCGCTCCCGCCGACGGCGCGGCGAACGCGGGGCGGGACCATCCCAACAAACGGCGCAAACGGCGGTGAGCGTGCCCGGCCGGACAACGGCGCGTATCGGCCTCTTCGTCCCGCTGCTCTGGGCGTCAGCCGTGCGCGCCGCGGAGGCCCCGGCCGCGCCACCTTCCCCGACCGCCGCACCGGCGCCGGAGCAGGCAGCGCCGGCCGACGCGACGGCGCCCGCCGAGACGCAGGCGGCGGCCGCCCAGCGCGCCGCCCAGGAGGCCGAGGTGCAGGTGATCGAGCTCGGCCGGCAGATCGACGCGCTCGAGCGCCAGCGTGCGAGCTACGACGACGTCCGCCGCCGGCTCGACGAGATCGACGCCCGGCAGGGGGAGATCGATCGCCGCGCGCAGGCGGCCGCGGACGCCAACCCGCCCGAGACGTCGGTGATCCGGTTTCACGACGACGGGTTCTCGATCCGCTCGCCCGACAACGGGTTCTATCTCCACCCAATGGTGCGCGTGCAGACGATCTACACCGGCGAGATCGCCAGCAAAGGAACCGCGGACCTGGCGGCGCCCGACGCTTCCGGCTTCTCGCTGGGGCGCGCCGAGATGATCCTCGAGGGGCACGTCGGCGGACCGTTCTTCCAGTACCGGCTGCAGCTCGACGCCGCCGAGTCGCCGTCACTCAAGGACGCCTACGTGACGTGGCAGCCGAACCGGATGCTGGCCCTCGAGGCGGGTCAGTTCAAGGTTCCCTACGGCCGCCAGCGCCAGTACTGGAAAGCGGAGCTGGAGTTCATCGACATCTCGCTACCGATGGCCGCCTTCTCGCTGGAGCGCGATCTCGGCCTGATGGCGGTCGCGCGTCTCCTGCCGGGGCGGCTGACGGTCCAGGCTGCGCTGCTCAACGGCGCCGGCGCCAACCTCCCCAACGACAACTTCGATCTGGCGTATGCGCTGCGAATCGTGGCGACGCCGTTCGGACCGCTGCCCGCGACCGAGGGGGACATCGAGGGGCATGCCCGCCCGCTGCTGTCGATCGGCGCCGCCGGCTACTTCAATTTGGTGGCCACCGACGTCGTTGCCCGCACGGGCAACCCGACGGAGAACACCGACGCCGACAACAACGGCCGTTTCGACAACGTCGCCGTCTGGCAGGGGGGCTCGAGCTGCGCGCGCTCTGGCGCGGGGCGGCCCTGCAGAGCGAGCTCTTCGGCCGGCACGAGGATCCGGGCGCGGCTTCGCCCCTGCCCGAGATTCGCAACTACTGGGGCGCCTACGTCCAGGGGAGCTACTTCGTCCTCCCGCACCGGCTCGAGGTCGCGGCGCGCCTCGGACACACCGACCTGCCGCTCTACGGCGCCACCCGCGCGGCGCGCGCGCTGGCGGGCACCTGGGAGAACGAGCAGAGCGGCGTGGTGGCCGCTTACGTGCGCGGCCACCGAATCAAGGCGCAGGCCGAATACAGCCACCTCACCAGCGACGGGACGACCGCCCCCACCATCAACCGCGTGCAGGCGGCGGTCCAAATCGGGTTCTAGGGCCGGGTCCTGGCATTCGAATGGTGGTATAAGGCACGCGACTTCAGGACAGGAGACGGGGATGAGCCTCAAGCGGAGCCACACGAGCAGCAGAAGCTCTTTCGGCGGCGGGGACGCCGGGGCCAAGGTCGATCGCCAGGAGCTGTTCGACGAGCTCAAGCGCATGGCGGCCTCCAAGGAGGACTTCACGCCGGTCGACGTCTCGCTGGCGATCGGCGCCGGCGAGCCGCAGGTCTCGAAGGCGCTGCTGGGCCTGGCCGCCGAGGGCTATCTCGAGAAGGTCGACACCGGAAAGTACCGCGCGTCCGGGGTGGCGGAGCTGGCTCAGGCGGAGTTCCTCAAGGCGTTCGCGCGCGCCTCGCGCGTCGACTCGACCCGCCAGCGCGACCTCTCGGAGATCACGCGCCTCAAGCAGAACAACGACATCATGAGGCAGCGCCTGCTGGCGGCGATCGCCGAGCGCGATCACTACCTGGCGGCGCTCAAGAAGCACGGGATCGATGCCGGTCCGCCGCCGGTCGCCCCGGCGGCGCCCGAGGCCCCACCCGCCGCCGCGCCGCTCGCGGGCCCGGCCCCCGGCGCGAACGACAGCGCGCCCGGCCCCGAGGCGATGGCCGTCCCCTCGCCCGCCTCGGAAGCGGCCCCCTCCGGACCTGGCGACGCCGGTGGCCACGAGGGGCTTCCCCCCTCGTCGTCGCCGTCCAACGAAGGCTGACCCCACCCGCGCCATGCGCGTGACGCTGATCCGGCACGCCGAGGCGGGCGACGACGCCCCCTCCGACGAGGTGCGGTCGCTGACCGCGCGCGGCCGCGAGGATGCCCGGCGGCTGGGGCATGCGCTCGCCCGCCGGGGGGTCGAGTTCTCGCTGATGGTCTCGAGCCCGCTGGTCCGCGCCGTCCAGACCGCCGAGATCGTCGCCGCCGAGATCGCCTACCACGAGCGGCTGGCGATGACCGACCTGCTGGTCCCCGAGGGGGCCGCCTCGCAGGTGGTGGCGTGGCTGAAGTCGGCCAGCCGCGAGATCCAGGGGTCGGCGTCGATCGCGCTCGTCGCGCACGAGCCGGTTCTGTCGGCGCTGGCGGCCCTGCTCATCGGCAAGGCGCGCTACCCGCCGCTGCGCAAGACCGAGGCGCTGCGCATCCGGATCGGCGCGGGCCCCGACGGGAAAGGGATCCTCCGCTGGCGGGTCGACGCCCGGGGTCACCGGGAGCAACTATGACAAACGACCCGCTTCGCCTAAAATAGCGCCGAGGATGGGCGCCAAGAAAAGCGCGTCGGGCGGCTCGGGGGGCTCCACGTTCAAGGACACGACGGAGACCAAGCCTGCGGTCCCGCCCGAGTCGGACCGCGAGCAGAAGCGAAACCTCGCCTACCTGGTCGTGCTGGCCGGGGTCAGCGCGGGCGAGATGTTCAAGCTGCAGAAGGACAAGACGGTGGTGGGCCGCGGCCCCACGGTCGGCGTGCGGCTGAACGACGAAGGGGTCTCGCGCGAGCACTGCCAGTTCCTGCGCGAGGGGGAGAAGATGATCGTCGTCGACCTCGGGTCGACCAACGGGACGTTCTGCAACGGGATCAAGGTCGACCGGAAGGAGCTGGCCGACGGCGACAAGATCATGGTCGGCTCGACGACGATCTTGAAGTTCACCTACCACGACTACCTGGACGAGGTGTTCCAGCGCCAGATGTACGAGTCGGCGCTGCGCGACGGCCTGACCAAGGTCTTCAACAAGAAGTACTTCACGGATTACCTCGAGAAGGAGTTCGCCTTCGCCGCGCGCCACAAGGGCCCGCTGGCGCTCATCTTCCTGGACATCGACCACTTCAAGAAGATCAACGACACCCACGGCCACCCGGCGGGGGACTTCGTGCTGGCCGAGCTGTCGCAGATGATGGCGGAGCTGCTGCGCACCGAGGACGTGCTGGCCCGCTTCGGCGGCGAGGAGTTCACCATCCTCTGCCGCGGCTCCGACCAGAACGGCGCCAGGATCGTCGCCGAGCGGCTGCGCGCCGCCGTCGAGGCCCGCAAGTTCACCTTCGGCGGCAAGGACATCCCGGTGACCATCAGCCTGGGCATCGCGGCGGTCCCCGAGAGTGGCGTCAGCGACCACGCGTCTTTTCTCGCGGCCGCCGACAAGGCGCTCTACGAGGCCAAGCGCAGCGGCCGCAACCGCGTCTGCCTCCACGGCTCCGAGAAGACGCCCCCCGAACCGCGCAAGCGCGATCGCAGCGGCCCGACCGGCGCCTGAGGGCGCCAGCGCCTTTCGCGACCCGCTACGTCGCCGCCCCGCCCCGCCTCAGCATGAAGGCGACCGCGGGGTTCGCGCCGTTCGACGTGAGCTTGATGCCGGGGTGGGCTGTCGCCCAGACACGGTAGAGCTCGTCGACGAACCCCTGCCCCACCTCTTCCACGCCGCGGTAGTCGAAGACCACGTCGCGAAAACGCTCGAGCCCGACCGCCACCCGTCGCGCCTCGGAGCGGGAGACGAACCGCGTTCCGATCGCGAACAGCTTGATCACGACTCGGGTCTTCGCGAACTCGAGATCATCGGTGAAGGCGGCAAACACCTGGGCGAGCGTTCGCCGAACCTTCGTCGCCGCCTCGAAGCGCACCCGGGTTCCCCTTCGGCGCGGCACCTCGCCAACGCCGATGTCGCCGCGCACGTTGTCGACGTCCCAGCGGACGGCTCCGCTCTCGAGCGTGAACCGATCGGCGACCTTGGAGGTGAAAAAAATCCCTTCACCGGTGTGCCCGGCGGGCAGGGTCGTGAGCTTCCCCTTGCTCAGCTGCGCCAGCGCGTCGAGGTCCGACGGAAGGCGCAGGGTCCGGCGCAGGTTGGCGAACGCGCCCCGCCCCTCGTCGACGATCTCGAAGGCCAGTCCCCGCTGGATCGCCTCGAACCGGACCTCGATCTCCCTCGACCCCGAGTGTTCGATGGCGTTGTTCAGCATCTCGGTGAAGGCGTACTGAAAAACGGCTCGCGCGTTTCGGTCGAGCTTGCCGAGGACGGGGAGCTCGGAAGCGAGCTCGCTCCAGACGCGATCCTCGGCGATGGCGCGCGGGTACCGGCGTGAAAAAGGCAGGCTGGAGGCGCCGCGGTACCGGACCGCGCGCCCACGACCGTCCGCCCTCAGCTGTCCGTCCGCGACCAGCGCCGCGAGGTGACGATGAGCGGCCTGTCGCGAGATTCCGAGGGCGGACGCGACCTCGCCGGCCGAGTGGGCCAGCCCGCCGCGGAACAGGCGAGCGATCCGGTCACGGCTGGGGGTCGGCATGTGGGAATCGTAAACCCCTTTCCGACAATCGTAAACGTTGAGAGCAGAATCGTAAACAGCGCCGCGGCTGCCGTCTCGCTCCCCTCACTGCGCCTGGAGGTAGACGCCGTACGACGTCTCCGCGGTGGCGAGAGAACCGGCGGCCCCGCCGCCCGGCACGAGCGCGTTCTGTCGGTAGACGGTGACCTCGCCGCCCGGGGCCTCGACCGGTATCGTTCCGCTGCCGCTGTCGGTCAGCTTCACGGTCGGATTGCCGCAGCACTCGGCCCAAACGTTGTCAGCCTGCGCGCCCCAGGCGTCCGTCCACTGGAGCGCCACCGGGCCCGCCGCGACCGTCGCGCCCTGCGCCGGGCTGGTGATCATGGTGGCGCCGGGAGCCGCGAGCGTGAGCTGCAATTGATCGGAGCCGGCGCTGATCTGCACATGCCAGCTCGGTTTCCAGACGAACCCGGACGCCTGGTAGGAGCCCGGCGTCGCCGCCTCCTCGGCAGCGGTGACGGTGACCCCGTCGGCCGCCGTGAGCGTCACGGCGGCGCCACTCACGCTCGCGCCCCCGAGCGTCCCCCGCGCGAGAACGACGGTCAGGCCAGCGTTCGGCGTCCCTCCGCCCCCCAGCGCAGCGAGGTCGAGCTCGATCCCGGCGTACAGCGTCTTGGTGCCGGAGCCGGGATCCGATCCGGTGCCGCTGCCGGGACCCGCGTCGGAAGATGCCTTGCTCGACCCGCAGGCCGCGACCGCCATCAGCGTGATCAGCCACCACCGCGTCGGCCTCGGCGAGAACACCATCGCTGCCTCCTGACAATCCGAGTAACACGCCCCCGCGGGCGAGTCGAGACCGCGGCCCGCCGCGTCCGCCGGGCTTAGCGCTGGGCGCTCTCACGATTCGCCACCTCTCCGGGCCGCAAACATCCGCAGATTCAAGTGGCTGCCGCCCGCGCAGGGCAACATCCGCGAATTCAAGTCGGGTGCGCGCGCGGCGCCGAGGCGGGGTGCTCTTCGACCCGCAATGGACCACCCGCGCGCCTCCATCCGACGCGCGCCATCCAGGTGGCTGGCGACGCCGTCGCCGAAGGAGGGTCGGCGATCGCGTCGGTGATCGCGGGCGCGCGCCGCCACCCCGAAAAGGACGGCCCTGAGCTGCGCGGGTCGATGCACGCGGGCGCCCGGAGGTGCTTCCGGAAGTTGAGCAGCACGTAGACCATGCTGGTCCGCATCTGGCGCGGCGTGGTCAGCGGCCGCGCGTGATAGCGGTCGCCGACGACCTGTCCCTTGCGCCCGAGGGCCCGGTTGACCGCCAGCGCCAAGCGGATGGCCAGCCCGTGCATCCCGCCGCGGGCTCGCCGAGCTTCGTCCCCCTCGACGATGAAGTGACCGTGGTCCTGCTGGATCGAGAAGTGAATCACCCGGAACCGGTCGACCGACGCCCGTGCGATGGCGCGCCGGAGCGCCCCGAACAGCCGGGGGGAGCGGAGCGACGGCAGCCCCGGCGTCGCGCGAATGGTGACCTGCACGGGGTATCGCGGATCGACCTTCGGCCGCGTGTCGTGGGGCATCGAGGGACGGCCGCGCGGTTTCCGCCCGGCGCCCTTGCGAGCGCCACCCCACGTGCGTGGTGCCGCGAGGGGCAGGTTGAGCTGACGCCGTCGCACCGTCTTGATTCCGCGCATGTCCCGTTGTCGGACGCGGACCGCGGCGGGTTGCGTGGTGTGAGGCCGGACGACCGCTGGGACCGCGGCGCTCGCGTGACTTGATTCGGCGGAGGTGCGGTCGGCGGAGACGGGACGCCGACGGGTCGGGCGCGGCGGCGCGCGGACGGCTCGACCTTGATTGCGCGGATGTTGGTGCCGCCGAAGATGCGACGAATCGTGAGCGCGCCGGGTTAGCGCAGCCGCGCCACGGCCAGCAGCGCCGCGGCGCCGAGGCCGACGGCACCGACGAGATAGGGCGCCCGCGGATCGATGGCCGCGTAGAGCGCGCCGCCCACCATCGGTCCCAGCGCCCGGGCGAGCGCGGAGGCCGACTGCAGCGTCCCCAGCGTCATCCCCTGCGTCGTCGCGCTGGCGCGGCGGGAGGCGAACGCCGGCAGCGTCGGCGTGCAGAGGCCGCTGCCGAGCGCGATGAAAGCCGAGGCGACCAGCAGGGCGGCCTTGCCCGACGGACCGAACAGCGGCGAGAGGCCGAGCAGCGCGAACGCCACGGCCTGGATACCGAGGCCGCTCTGAATGAGGCGTCCTTCGCCAAACCTCAGGACCAGCCGCGCGACCAGCCCTCCTTGCACGAGCGTGCTCACGATCCCCACCAGACCGAACACCCGCCCGGTCCCGGCGTCCGACATCCCGAACCCGTCGGCGGTGAAGAGGCGGAAGGTCTGCTCCATGCCGGAGAACCAGAGAATGAGCATGAAGTTGATCGCCACGGCGGCGCCGATGCCGGGGACGGCGACGGCCGCGCGGAAGGCGCCGAGATCGATCGGCGAGGCGCGCCGCACCGACTGGCCGCGCCGCTCAGGCGGCAGCGACTCGGGCAGCGTGCGCAGCGCCATCAGAAAATTCACCGTCGAGAGGCCGGCGGCGACGAGCGCGGGCAGCATCCCCACGCGGCCGGCGACGGGAAACCGCGACAGCTCGCCACCGATGAACGGACCAAAGATGAAGCCGAGGCCGAAGGCGATGCCGACGACGGCCATCCCGCGCGCGCGCGCCTCGGGCGGCGTGACGTCGGCGATGTAGGCCTGCGCGACGGCGATGTTGGCGGTGGCGACCCCGCTCCAGACGCGCGCGACGAGCAGCCAGACCAGCGTCGGCGCGAAGCCGAGCATCGTCATCCCGATGGCCGAGGCGGCGATGCTCCAGAGCAGCACCGGCCGCCGCCCGACGCGGTCGGAGAGCCGCCCCCAGATCGGGATGAACAGGAACTGCATGAGCGAGAAGACCGCGCCCGGCAGCGTGGCCACGAAGTCGCCCGCACCGAGGCGGCGCGCGATCCCGGGCAGGAACGGGATCACCAGCCCGAAGCCGAGCAGATCGAGAAAGATGGTGAGGAACAGCGTCCCCAGCGAGGCTTTGCGGAGCCCGCTCGCGGGCGGGGTCGCCGGCGCGGACGCGGTCATGGACCTCGACCCCGGCAGGGGATGGCGCGGCTCATCGCCACGCGCGCGCGCCGCCACCAGGCGCCGGTGGCGCGGTGTTCCTCGGCGCTCGCGAACTCGTATTGCCAGTAGACGAGACGGACGGCCGCCGGGCGCGGCGGGAGCGGCTCGCGAAACAGGGGCTGCACGGCGGCGGGATCCTCGCACATCCGCTCGACCAGCGTGGAGACGTAGGTGGGCTCGCGCCGCCGGAAGGCGAGCCCGTAGAACCAGAGCTGGAAGTCGACGCGCGGCTGGTGCGGCGCCACGAAGTCGGGCGCTCGCTTCGGATCGCCCGGCTTGTGCCAGAGGTATTGCGGCGTCCAGTTGGCATTTGCGTCAGCGCCCTCGGCGCCGGCGCGCGCCAGGTCGGCCCCCTCCGCCAGCGTCTGCAGCTCGGGCTCGATCCGCTCGCGCGTGATCGACGCGAACAGGTGGTAGCTGTTGACCAGCCTGAATCTTTGGTTGAGCTCGAAGAGCGGCGCGGCCAGGGCGAGCGCCCGGCCGGGCTCGGTGAACGCGTAAAGGCCGTCGACCAGCGATACGACCACCAGCAGCGCCGCGCCCGCGCGCCCGAGCCAGCGGAGCGCGGCCGGCCGCCGGCGCGATTCGATCGCCGGCGGTCGCCGGATCGCCAGCAAGCGCGAAACGCCCGCGCGAATCCGCGCCGGCAGGTAGCTGGCCGCGCGCGCGCCCGCCCGCTCGACGTCGGCGTCGTCGAGCAGGAAGACGCCGAGCGCGGCCGCCAGGTAGCAGAAGAACCCGTAGTTCGCGGTGGCGGCGTTGCAGATCTGAAAGAACGAGAACGCGAAGGCGGCGAAGAGTCGCGCGCGCCGCGGCCCGAAGATGAGGAACGGAATTCCCAGCTCCATTACCAGCGTGGCCCGGCTCTCGAGGTGGTGCCACCAGACCGGCAGGTGGTGCGCGGTGAAGGCGAGCCAGGTCGGAAGCGGCGCCGTCTCGTAGTAGTGAGTCATCGCGCTGCCGTCCTGCCAGTCACGAATCGGCGACTGCCACTTGGCGAGGCCCGACTCGAAGTAGAGCTTGAAGAGCAGGAGCCGGAAGAGGAAGTGAACCAGCGGTGCCGGCCGGTCGGCGGGGAGAAACGCCGCCAGGAGGCCGCACTCGAGCAGCAGGTTGTCCCACTGGAACGAGAGGAAGTCTCGGCTCACGACGGCGTACGACAGGTAGAGCGCCGTCGAGAGCCCGAAGCAGATCCGCGGCCAGAGGCCGCAGACGGCCGCGATCGCCAGCAGCGCGCCGACGATCGTCCCACCGACCAGCACTCCGTCCGAGTGAAAACGCCAGAACAAGGTCGGCAGATCGAGCAACGTCACCCCCCCGTCGGCGCGGACGGCGTCCATGAAAGCGCCGACCGGGAGCAGCCCCCGGCTGCCGAGCAGCACCCGCACTTGGCTTCCGAGCGACAGCCAGGCAGTGAGGGTCACGAGGGCGAAGAGCCGGGTGAAGAGCGCCGCGGTCGCGGGACCCGATCCGAAGGTCCAGGGCGGCCATTTCCTGGTCATGTCGTCATGTCTGTCTCATGTCTTCGGAACGATCCGACCGGCCGCGCGGAGCGCGTCGCGGGCGGCGGCCATCGCCAGCCCCGGATCGGTTCCTGCCCCCAGCGGGAACTCCTCGCGCCGCCCGGTGAGCACCTCCAGCGACGCGCGCACCGACGCGGCCAGCGCGCCGAGGTCGTAGCCCCCTTCCAGCAGGAGCACCAGCTTGCCGCCGCAGGCGCCCGCCGCCAGCTCCGCCAAGAGCGAGGTCATCGCCGCGAATCCCTGCTCGGTGACGTTCATCTCGGCCAGCGGATCGCGCGCGTGCGCGTCGAACCCCGCCGACACGATGATCAGATCGGGCGCGAACGCCCGCCCCACCGGTAGAAACAGATCGTGAAACACGGCGCCGTAGTCGGCGTCGTCCTGCCCGCCGGGCAGCGGACAGTTGACCGTGGCCCCCTTCCCCACGCCGACGCCGATCTCCTCCGCCGCGCCCGTCCCCGGATAGAACGGGAACTGGTGCACCGACATGTAGAGGACGTCGTCACGCGCGACGAAGATCTCCTGCGTCCCGTTGCCGTGGTGCACGTCCCAGTCGACGATCAGCACCCGCTCGGCCCCTGCGCGCCGCGCCGCCTCGGCGGCGACCGCCGCGTTGTTGAGGAGGCAGAACCCCATCGCCTCCGCCGGGCGCGCGTGATGTCCGGGCGGCCGCACCAGCGCGAAGGCGTTGGCGGCGCGCCCCTTCATCACCGCCTCCACCGCGCCGATCGCGGCGCCCGCGGCCAGCTTCGCGGCGTCCCAGCTCCCCGGCGAGACGGCGGTGTCGGGATCGAGCTCGACGTATTCGCCGGCCAACCGCGCCAGCCGCGCGCGGTAACCGGGGTGGTGGACCGCCTCGATCTCCGCGTCGGTCGCCGCGCGCGGCGTCTCGATCGTCACCCCGTCGATCGGCGCGCGCCCGAGCTCGCCCATGATCGCGTCGAGCCGCGCCGGCGACTCGACGTGGCCGGGTCCCGGATCGTGATCGAGAAACTTCGGATCGGTGAAGACGATCGTCCCCGCCCCCGTGCCCGTCCTGGGCGTCGACTTGGCGCTCACGACGGCACCGCCGGAAGCTCGAAGCTGAACACGCTGCCGCCGCCGGCCGCGTCGGCCACCGCCACCTCACTGCCGTGGTCGCGGACGATCTCCCGCACGAACGCCAGCCCGAGACCGGTCCCCTTCTCGCGGGTGGTGAAGAAGGGCGTGAAGATCTGCTCGCGCAGCTCGGCCGGCACGCCGGGCCCGTCGTCGCGCACCTCGAGGCGGACCCTCTCGGGGTCCCCGGGGACGATTGTCGCCGCCAGCTGCAGGCTCCCGCCCCGCGCCGCGGTGGCGGCGTTGCGCGCCAGGTTGAGCAGCGCCCGCCGCAGCTGCCCCGGGTCGGCGCGCACCCGCAACCCGGGCGGCACGTCGACGGCGATCTCGGCGGCGCTCGCGGCGCGCGTCAGCTCGCGCACCTCGTCGCAGAGCGGCCCGAGCTCCACCGCCTCCAGGTTCGGCGCCGGGCGCCGCGCGAACTCGAGGAACTCGCTCACCACCGTCTTGAGGTGGCCGACCTCCCGCTCGATCCGCCGCACCTCCTCGAGCCGCTCCGGCTGCCCGCCGAGCGCGTCGCGCAGGAGCCCGGCGTAGAGCTCCAGCCCCCCCAGCGGATTTCGGACCTCGTGGGCGATCCCGGCCAGCATCATCTGCATCCTTTCGTCGCGCGCCTTGAGCGCCGCGCGCGTCTCCTCGAAAGTCTGCGCCAGGACGCCGATCTCGTCGCGCGTTTCGATCGGCACCGGCGCGTCGAGATCGCCACGCCCCAGGCGCGCCGCCGCCTGCGCGAGGCGCGTGACCGGCCCCGAGATCCGGCGCGCGAGCCAGGCGGTCAGCAGCAGCACGCCGAGCGCCGCGGCGATCCCCGCCAGGATCATCGATCGCCGAAAGGCCGCCAGGACCGCGGGGTAGTCGGCGTTCCCCTCGACGGCGACCAGCCCCGCGACGTCGCCGGGCTCGCCGACCGCCGCATAGGCGCGCTTGTAGGGGACGCCGTCGTGACCGACGAACAGCGGCGAAGCTGTCGGCGTCCCCGCGGCGGCGCGCGCGATCTCGGCGCGGTCGGCCTCGAGGTCGTAGGCCCGCGCCCCCAGCGACAGCGCGCCGGCGCTGTCGCCGCGCGCGCCCAGCTCCGCCGTCACGGCCAGCACGCGCCGCACGCCGAGCCGCGTCCGCGCCGCCTCCAGCCTGCGGCGGACGTTCGCGTAGGTCAGCGATGCCTCGTCACCGGGGCCGATCGCGCGCAGCTGCTCGGGGAGAATCGTCGCCGCCGCCCCGGCCGCCGCCGTCTCCAGCCGACGCGACAGCTCCCCCTCGAGCGCCCGCCGGGCCGCCTCGTGCGCGAAGAAGCCGAACACCACCAGAGCGCCCACCGTCGGAACAATCGTCCCGGCCACGAGCCGCACCAGCAATCGTCGGGACGGCCGGGCGTCCATTGGCTCCATTCTGACGCCCGTCGTCCGACAGGCCAAGCAGGCCGATCGGGATCGATGAAACTGGTCGTGCGTACCCGGCGAAAAATCGGCCGGCCCACCCTGAAAGCCGGCGCGCCACCTTGCCCCTCGGGCGCCAGATGCACACCGTCACCTGAATCAAGAATCTGTAGTTCCCGCTGGCCGTGGAGGTGCGCGATGGATCCGAAGTCGATGACCCGCAAAGAGTTCGTGACGCTGACGTTCACCCTGCTCGGCGGCGGAATGGCGGCGGCGGCCTGCTCCAGCTCCTCGGGAGGCGGGACCGGCGGGACGAGCGGCGGCACCGGCGGAACCGGCGGCAGCACCGGCACCGGCGGCGCGGCCGGCAGCACCGGCGCCGCCGGCACGAGCGGCGCCGCAGGAACGAGCGGCACTGCCGGAACGAGCGGCACCGCCGGAACGACCGGGAGCGCCTGCACCAATCCCCTGCCGGAGACGCAGGTTGCCGACACGACCGGCCACACCCACTCGGTGGTGATCCCGGCCGCCGACCTGGATGCCACCACCGACCAGACGATCACCACCAGCGATCCGCTGGGCGGGGCGGCCTCGCCGCACACCCACACCGTCACGCTGACGACCGCGAACCTGACGACGATCAAGGGCGGCGGCCAGGTCACCGTGACGTCGTCGAACGTCATGTCGCACATGCACATGTACACAGTGAGTTGCACCTAGGGGGCAGCCGGCAGCACGGCGCGGCCGGAGACACGGCACGGCCGGAAACAGGGGCCCCGCAGTCACCAGCGGTGCCGCCGGCGCGTGGCCCCGGGGACCCGTTTCGACGGGCCGCGTCGATATCTCCAGCGCGGGCCCAAAAATCACGCCAACCGAGGTCGGCCGGCGCCTCAGAAAAATCGAGCGCCGGCTTGACTTGCGGGCACCTTACGCTAAAAGATGCCCGCCTTCCGGTGCGGCGGATATTTTTGTGCCTTTAGTACCTAGGGAGAAGATCGACGACGTAAGGGAACGCACCAACATCGTCGATGTCGTCAAGCGCCATGTGGAGCTCAAGAGGGCGGGAACGGGGAGCTGGAAAGGGCTGTGCCCTTTTCACAGCGAGAAAACACCCTCGTTCAACGTCCACGAGCCGCGGCAAACCTTTTATTGCTTCGGCTGCGGTGAAAAAGGTGATGCCATAAGCTTCCTCGTCAAGATCGAGCAGCGTCCTTTCATGGACGTCCTGACCGATCTGGCCGCCGCAGCCGGTGTCGACCTGGAGGTCCGGCCGCTGACCCCCGCCGAGCGCAAGGCGCGCCAGGAGGCGGAGTCCGAGCGCGACCGGATGTTGCGGGCGCTCGACATGGCCGCCTCCTTTTTCGAAGACCAGTACCTGTCGCCCGCCGGCGCGGCCGCCCGGGCCTACGTCGAGGGGCGCGGCATCGGCACGGAGACCCGGGCCAAGTTCCGCGTCGGCTTCGCCCCGGCCCGCTGGGACGGCCTGTCGTCCCACCTCCTGGCCCAAAAGATTCCCGTCTCCGACCTGGAACGTCTGGGCCTCTGCGCCGTTAACGAGCGGGGGCGCTACGACTTCTTTCGGGACCGCGTGATGCTGCCGGTGATCGATCGGCAAAAACGCGTCGTGGGGTTCGGCAGCCGCCTTCTCGACCCGGATGCCAAGGACCGCAAGTACGTCAATTCGCCGGAGTCGCCCCTCTTCCACAAGAAGGAGCAGCTCTATGGCCTGCACGCCGCGCTGGAGGCGATCCGCAAGGGCGGGTCGGCGATCGTCGTCGAGGGGAACTTCGACGTGATGGCGCTGCACGAGGCGGGGATCGAGGAGGCCGTCGCGCCGATGGGGACGGCGCTGACCGTCGAGCAGGTGGGGACGCTCGGGCGCCTGGCCAAGACGGTGATCGTGGTGTTCGACGGCGACGCCGCGGGGCAGCGCGCGGCGCAGAAGTCGGTGCCGTTGTTCGTGGACGCCGACGTCGACGGGCGCGTGGCGCGCCTGCCGGCCGGGTTCGACCCCGACGACTTCGTCCGCAGGAGCGGCGACGGCCCGGCCGCCTTCCGGCGGATGGTCGAGGGCGCACGCCCGATGCTGGACCAGTTCATCCAGGACAGCGTCGAGACCCACAGCATCGAGGGGAAGATGGCCACGCTCGAGCGCGTGGCCGACCTTCTGGTCCGGGTGAAGAACCAGACCAAGCGCGAGCTCTATGCGGGTCAGCTGGCCGGCGTTCTCGGGCTGACGAATCTTCAGGTCAAGCGTGCGCTTCAGGAGGCCGGCGCGCGCGCCAGCCGCGGCGCTCATCCCGCGCCCGCCGGCGAGGTCTCCGCCCCGGCGCCCCAGACGGCGGCCGCTCCCGTGCGGCTCCCGCCAGAAGAGCTGCACGTCACCGTCCTTTTGGCCCGCTATCCAGAGCTGCTGCGCGCGCCGGAAGCCGCGCGCGCGGCAGAGCTGGTCTTGCACCCGACGCTCCGCCTGCTTCATCGCGCCGCCGCGGCGGCCTTCGCCGAGACCGGCAAGCTGGAGGTTTCGGCCTGGTTGGACGCGGCACCGCCCGAGCATCGCTCGTCGGTGGCGGCCGCCTTCATGGACGGCAGCCTGACCGCCGTCCCCGACCCGGCGGGGCTGCTCCGCAAGCTTGCAGCGCGGCTTGAGCTTTCGCGGGTCAACGCCGAGATCGAGATGACCAATCGGATGGCCCTTGAGGCGCATACGCGTGGAGATCAGAGCTCCCAACGTGCGCTGGATCTGCGCCATCTGGAACTTCGTAAAACAAAGGAAGGGCTGCAGGCAGCCCTGCAGAGGCCCTGAGAGATATGGAACACGACACCTTCGACAACGAATCCGACAACGACGACACGGACGACGAGGAGGTACCGCGCACGCCGCGAGCCCCCAAGCCGGCCAAAAATGGCGCGCCCGCGTCGAAGAAGGCCTCGTCCAACAAGGAGAGCGAGCGCAAGAAGCGCGAGCTCATCACGATGGGCAAGGCGAAGGGCTTCCTGACCTACGACGAGGTCAACGAGCACATGCCGGAGAGCATCGTCTCGTCCGACCAGATGGACGACTGGCTGTCCGCGTTCTCGGGCGAGGGCATCGAGATCGTCGACTCGTCGTCGAAGATCAAGGTCCAGAAGGGCGAGACCGCCGAGGCCGAGGCCGACGAGGACGAGGAAGAGGAAGCGGCGGCGGAGGCCAAGAAGAGCAAGGAAGAGGCCGAGGAAGAGGAAGACGCCGACGGCTACTCGAAGACCAACGACCCGGTGCGCATGTACCTGCGCAAGATGGGGTCGGTCTCGCTGCTCACGCGCGAGGGCGAGGTCGAGATCGCCAAGCGCATCGAGGACGGCGAGCGGCGCGTGCTGCAGGTCGTGCTCAACTCGTCGGTCGCGATCGAGGAGATCCTCAACCTCGGCGACAAGCTGCGCAAGCAGAAGATCCGCGTCAAGGAGGTCGTCAAGGACGCCGACGAGGAGGACGCCGAGTTCGACGAGCAGTGGCACATCGAGCGCGTCTGCAAGGTCATCGACAAGGTCCGCCGGCTCTGGAAGGAGCAGGAGAAGGTCGCCGAGAAGCTGGACGCCAAGAGCGTCTCCGAGGCAGACGCAAGAAGAAGCTACAAGAAGCCAGATCAACGGATCTCAAGCAGGAGATCCTCGATGCGCTCCAGGAGATGCGCTTCAACAAGAAGCAGATCGACAAGATCGTGCTGCAAGCTCAAGGAGCTCGTCGAGCGCATCGAGCAGGCCAATCGCGAGATCATCGACTGCGAGCACAAGTCGGGCCTGTCGCTCAAGGAGTTCCGCAAGACGCTGCGCGAGATCCGGTCGTCGCCGCTGCGACAGCGCGCGGTCGCCAAGAAGCTGGGCATCCGCCCCGACGAGATCGAGGAGATGTCGCGGGTCATCCAGACCGCGCAGAAGAAGATCAAGAAGGTCGAGGAGGAGGCCAAGCTCACCGAGGCCGTCCTGCGCGACACGGTGCGACGAGATCCAGGACGGCGAGCGCATGGCCGAGAAGGCCAAGGCCGAGCTGGTCGAGGCCAACCTGCGCCTCGTCGTCTCGATCGCGAAGAAGTACACGAACCGCGGCCTGCAGTTCCTCGACCTCATCCAGGAGGGCAACATCGGCCTCATGAAGGCGGTCGACAAGTTCGAGTACAAGCGCGGCTACAAGTTCTCGACCTACGCGACGTGGTGGATCCGCCAGGCGATCACCCGCGCCATCGCCGACCAGGCGCGCACCATCCGCATCCCGGTCCACATGATCGAGACGATCAACAAGCTCATCCGCACCAGCCGCTACCTGGTGCAGGAGCTGGGGCGCGAGCCGACGCCCGAAGAGATCGCCGAGAAGATGGAGCTGCCGCTCGACAAGGTCCGCAAGGTCCTCAAGATCGCCAAGGAGCCGATCTCGCTGGAGACGCCGATCGGCGAGGAAGAGGACTCGCACCTCGGCGACTTCATCGAGGACAAGAGCGTGATCTCGCCGGCCGACGCGGTCATCTCGATGAACCTGGCCGAGCAGACGCGCAAGGTGCTGGCGACGCTGACGCCGCGCGAGGAGAAGGTGCTGCGCATGCGCTTCGGCATCGGCGAGAAGTCCGACCACACGCTCGAAGAGGTGGGTCAGGACTTCGAGGTGACGCGCGAGCGCATCCGGCAGATCGAGGCCAAGGCGCTGCGCAAGCTGCGCCACCCGTCGCGCAGCAAGCGCCTCAAGTCGTTCATGGAGAACTAGGCGGCAGGGACCTCGACCAGCCCTGCCCGCGGCGAGGCGCCGCGTTCGCCGTCAAGATCGGAGGGAAGGAGCGGCTCGTCGAGCTCGACGACGGCGACGACGGAGCAGCGCGTCGTCGTCGACGGCGTGGAGGTCGACGTGGAGGTCGTGGCAGGTCGAGCGTGGGGTCTGGCTCGTTGCGACGAGGACGGCGCGCAGACGGTCGCCTACGGTCGACGGGTGCCGGGGCCAAGATGACCGTCGAGATCCGGCGGCCGGGCGCCGACCCGCTGGTGCTGGCCGCCGAGGTGACCGACGCGCCGCGCGCGCCGATCGCGGCGCCCGGCGCGGCGCGCGGCGACGACGCCGCGCCGGTGACGATCGCGCTCGCCCATGCCCGGGCGCGTCGTGAAGATCCTGGTGAAGCGCCGACGAGCGCGTCGACCGCGGGCCAGACCGTCGTCGTCGTCGAGGCCATGAAGATGGAGAACGAGCTGCGCGCCCCGCGCGCCGGCACGCGTCGCGCGCCCTTCGCTGCGCCGAGGGAGCCGCCGTCGAGGCCGGACAGGACCTCGTCAGATCGCGTAGCCGGTGCCCGGCTCCGCCCGTCGGAGTCGTGTAATCTCGCCCCCGATGCTCGCCGCGGCCGTTCTCGCTTCGTGGGCTGGCGCAGGCCGAGCCCGCGCCGCCGCCGCCCGCCGCGCCGGTGGTCGCCGAGCCCGCGCCGCCCCCGCCCGCCCCGGACAACACCGTCGGCGCCTACTTCGGCTGGGGGCGGCGGCTCGGCAGCGAGGCGCAGACCGTCGGCCCGGCCAACGGCATCTCGGTCGGGGGCAGCTACCAGCGCCGTTACCTCACGCTCGGCGCGGGCTTCGAGCTGGGCGCCGCGTTCGACTTCTTCTACGACAAGTTCCAGACCGACGTGACCGGCTCGACGATGGTCGCGCCCGGCCAGGAGGAGCTCTTTCCCAGCGTGCGGGTCATCTCGCAGACCAGCTTCGCGCTCCTGCAGACGGCGGCCTGGCGCCGCGGTCGCGTTCGCCCCTTCGTCGGGATCGGCCGTCGGGGCCACCATCGCCTACTTCTCCAGCCCCGAGGTCATTTTTCGCCCCGGCAGCTTCGAGGCCACGCAGCCGTTCGGACGCGGCATGGGCGGCCTCGACGTCGTGATCACGCACGACACCGCCATCGTCGCTGCGCGCCGGCTACACGCTGGTGTTCACCCACCCGACCTACACCCCGAACACGATCACCTACTCGTTCCTGGGCGACCTCTTCGACGCCGATGCGGGCGTCGTCTTCCAGTTCTGATCCGATGGGCCGCCGCGCGCTCACCCTCTGCCTGCTCCTCGTTCCCGCCGTCGGCGCTGGGGGCGCTCGGCCTGTCGATCGTGGCGTCGGCGCCCCCGCGCGGCGGCGCCGCGGGCGTCGGCGCGCCGGCCCACTTCGCCGCGCGCCAACTGGTGGGCCTCGCCTGCGGGGCGGCGCTGGGCGCCGTCGTGGCGCGCCTCGGGACGCGACGCCTCTACGCGGCGGCGCCGTCGTCTTTCTCGCCACGCTGGCGATCGCGCTGGCGGTGTTCGTCCCCGGCCTCGGCGTCCACGCCGCCGGGGCGCGGCGCTGGATCCACCTCGGACCGCTCTCCGGCGGCCGGCGCCGTTCCTGATCGGCGCCGTGGCGCTGCTGGTCGCGGCGGCGCGCGATCCGCGGCGGAAGGCGCCTCGCGGCCGCCGGCGCCCTCGTGGCCGTGCTGGCGCTGGTGGTCGAGCCGGACTTCTCGGCGGCGGCGATCGCCGCTCGCCGTCGCGTTCGCCGCGCTGGCCGGCGGCGGCGTCGCGGGCCGGCGCCTCTTACCGGCGGCGGGCCTGCTGCTCTCGCGCTCGGCTTCGGCGCCTCCCGCTTCGGCTACGTCGACAACCGCGTCCGCGGCTTTCTCGCACCCGAGAGCGATCGCCGCGGCAAGGGCTTCGAGGTGCTGGCGCTCGCGCGCGCCAACGCGGCCGGCGCCTCGCACGGCGTCGGCCTCGGGCACGGCAGGCGCGCCGCCGCCTGTCGTCGCCCGGCCAGGACTACGTCCTGGCGCCGTCGTCAACGAGGAGATGGGACCCGCCGCGGCTCGCGTGGTGGCCGCCTGGCTGGCGATCGGCGCGGGCGTGGTGCTGGCGGCGCGCCGCCGGCGCCCGCCGCGATCCCGCCGCGCGCGCGCTGGCGGCCGGGCTCGGCCCGCGCTCGCCGCGCCGGCCGCCCTGCACATCGCCGTCTGCCGGGGCTGGCTGCCGATCATCGGCGTGACGATGCCGCTCGTCAGCTACGACCCGGCGCTGACGCTCGCCGCGGGCGCCGAGCTCGGCCTCGTCGCGGCCGTCGCGCTCGCATCGCGTGGATGACGAGGGCCGAGCGCGTGACGGCGCTCCACGAGCTCGCGCGCTGCGTCGTCGTCTCGGGCAAGGGCGGCGTCGGCCGCACGACCGTCGCCGCCGCGCTGGCGCGCGCCGCGGCCGACGCCGGCAAGCGCGTGCTCATCGCGCAGAGCCGCGGCCGCCGATCGCCTGGGCCGGCTCTTCGGCCGCGTCGGCCCCGTCGGCACCGACGGTCGTCGACGCTCGCGCCCGGCATCGACGCCGTCAACATGACGCCCGCAAAGCGCGCTGCACGAGTACGGCCTCCTCGACCCTCCGCTCGGAGCTGGTCTACCGCGCGCTGTTCGAGAACCGCGCCGTGCGCGGCTTCCTGGGCGCGGTCCCGGGCCTCGACGCCTACGCGATGCTCGGCAAGGCCTGGTGGCACACGACCGAGCGGGTGAACGACCGCCCGCGCTACGACCTCGTCATCCTCGACGGGCCGGCCAGCGGCCACGCGACGCTGATGCTGCGCATCCCGGGCGCGATCCTGGCGGCGATGCCCAAGGGGCCGCTCGTCGCGCGACGCCCGCGCGATCGACGAGCTGCTTGCACGATCCGGCGCGCGCCGCGCTGCGTGATCGTGACGCTGGCCGAGGAGCTCCCCAGCCGCGAGACGGGCGAGCTCGCCGCCACCGCCCGCGACGATCTGCGCCTGCCGCTCGGCCCGCTGGTGGTGAACGCCGTCCCCTCCGACGAGGCGGCCGCGCCGCCTCTCGGGCCGGTGCTCGATCGCCCGGTGACCGACGCCGACGATCCAGCCCTGCGGGCCACGCTGCGGCTGGCCGCGACCGCGCGCGCCCACCGGCGCCTCGCCGACCAGACCATCGCCGGCCTGACCCGCGACCTCCGGCTGCCGGTGCTGCCCCTCCCGCGCCTGCCGACCGTCGACGTCGGCCCGTCGGAGGTTGCCGTTCTCGCTGGTCATCTGAGTCGGGACCCTGGGAGGGTCCCGCCCCCCCCGCGATGAGCTCCACTCCACCCCACGCGGGCGGACCCGCGTGGGGACCCCGGGCCGGCAAAGCCGGCCTGCGCTCGACGCGATTGGCCGCCGGCGCCTCCTCCTGAAAGGCCCCCCGCCGCGTCAGATTTCCGACGGGCCGATTGCGATTTGCGGGGCTCCGCGGCGACCGGTATCGTGGGTCGCGGCGACGACCTTTGCCCGTACTCCCACTCCTGGCCGCGATGCTCGCGTTGACGTCGGATCAGGGGACCGGCGCGCCTCAGGAGACCGGCCCGCCTCACCTGACGGCCGTCCACACCGCGGTCCCGCCGCTCATCGACGGGCGCCTCGGCGACCCGGCCTGGCGCGCGTCCCCGGGCAGCTCGGTGTTCACGCAATCGTTCCCGTTCGACGGCGGCAAGCCCTCCGAGAGGACGGTGCTGCGCGTCCTCTACGACGAGACGGCCATCTACATCGGCTTCGACTGTGAGCAGGTTCACACGCCGATCGTCGAGCGTCTGACCCGACGCGACCGCGACTCGGAGAGCGAGTGGGTCTACGTCCAGATCGACTCGCGCAACGACGGCAAGAGCGCCTACATGTTCGCGGTCAACATCGCGGGCGTCCTGGCCGACGCGCAGATCATCGACCAGACGACCTACTCCTGGGAGTGGGACGAGAACTGGGAAGGCAAGACCGCGCGCACCAAGACCGGCTGGTCGGCGGAGATCCGGATCCCGCTGCGCGTGCTCCGCTTCGACAGCAAGCTCCCGGTGCAGAGCTGGGGATTTCAGGCCTCGCGGTTCATCGCCCAGCGCCAGGAGACCGATCTGTGGGCCTACGTCCCGCGCGACGTCGCCGCGCCGATCGCCTTCTTCGGCCGCCTGGACGACCTCACGGGCCTGGTGGGCGCCGGGGCGCTGGAGCTGCAGCCGTTCGCGCTCGGCTACGGCCGCCGGCGCGCGAGCGGCATCGACGGCAGCGGCTCGGCCGGCCTCGATCTCAAGTGGCACATCGCGCAGGACCTGACGTTCGACGCCGCGCTGAACCCCGACTTCTCGCAGGTCGAGCTCGACCAGGTGATCCTGAACCTGTCGACCTACGAAACGTTCCTGCCGGAGAAGCGGCCGTTCTTTCTGGAGGGGATCGACGCCTTCTCGTTCCCGATGCAGGTCTTCTACTCGCGCCGCATCGGCGGCCCGCCGCTGCCGCCGTCGCTGCGCAACGACGCCTCCAGCAGCGAGGAGCTGCTCGACGTCCCCACGCCGGCCACGATCTACACCGCCGGGAAGCTGGTCGGCCGGCTCAACACCGACTGGACGATCGGCGCGCTGTCGGCGGTCACCGCCGCCAACCACGTCTCGGTCTACGATCAGCTCAACCAGACCCAGAAGACCACCTCGCGCCTGGCGGCGCCGCTCACCGCCTTCAACGTGCTGCGCCTCAAGCGCGAGCTCGGCAGCGGCGGCCACCTCGGCCTCATCGGCACCGGGTCGTCCGCCTTCGAGAACACCAACGGCTACCCGGTGCTGACCGCCGGCCGCCAGCTCTGCCCGTCGGGCGCGACGCCGCTGCTCGGCAGCGAGTGCTTCCACGACGCCTACGTTGGCGGCGTCGACGGCCTCTGGCGCTCGCCGTCGGGCGCCTACGTCGTCAACGGCGCGTTCATCGAGTCGTTCATCAAGGGGGGGCCGACCGTCATCCAGCCCGACGGCAGCCCGATCGGCGCCGGCGCCAGCGCGCCCGGCGGCTGGCTGCGCGTCGCCAAGGAGGGGGGCAAGCACTTCACCTGGAGCGCCGAGTACACGGGCGCCGGCCGGCAGCTCAACTACAACGACGTCGGCTACATGCAGCGCCAGAACGTCGAGACCCTCGCCGCCAGCGTCGGCTGGCGGACGCTCGAGCCCGGCAAGCACACCGTCGACACCACCAGCACGTTCACCGTCTCCGACAGCCGCAACAATGCCTGGCTCGAGCTCGGGCAGCAGGTCGAGCTCGGCACGCGCCTCCACCTGCTCGACTTCTCGTCGGTCTTTCTCGCCGCCGACTACGCCCCCGCCCGCTTCGACGACCGCGAGGTCGGTGACGGCACCGCGCTCGAGCGCGCCGGCTACCTCGGCGGCAAGCTGGAGTACGACAGCGACCCGCGCCGATCGATCTACGCCACCGTCGCCAGCCAGACCCAGGTGATGGGCAGCGGCATCTTCTCCACCAACGTGCAGGCGAGCGCCGTCTTCCACGCCCTCCCCCAGCTGGACATCGAGCTCCTGCCGCAGCTGACCTGGGCGGCGGGCGAGTACCGCTACGCCTGGCAGTCGGTCGGCCCGTTCGATCCGTACCTCTTCGGCAAGCTGGAGGCGAAGAACATCAGCGCCACCCTCCGCGCGACCTACACCTTCACGCCGCGCCTCACGCTGCAGGCCTACGCCCAGGCCTTTCTGGCGTCCGGCCACTTCTCCGACCTGCGCGCCCTCGGCACACTCCCCACCGCGCCCGGCGCGCCGCCCCGCACGCCCGGCAACACCGTCCACCTCTCCCAGCTCGGCACCGCTGCCCCCTTCGTTCCCAGCACGACCCCCGACTTCGAGGAGGCCGCGATCAACGCCAGCGTCGTCTTCCGCTGGGAGTACCGCCTCGGCTCGCTGCTCTACCTCGTCTACACCCGCTCGCAGATCCCCCAGGTCCAATCCTTCACGCCCCCGGCGATGCTCGACCCCCACGCCTTCGCCCACGGCGCGACGACCGACGTGGTGCTGCTGAAGCTCTCGTACTGGTGGGCGAGCTGACGCGGGGGCGACTTCACGGCGCCGTCAGTCGACGAGTCTTACGAATTCCTCGACGGAGATTTCGATGGTGCGGATGATGCTGCGAAGCGTGCCCCGGTCGATCTCCGAGTGCATCGGCACGGTCACGGGCGGGCGGCCAGGGCATTCGAGCCGGAGGTGACTACCCTTCTGGCGGACGGTTCGATAGCCGATCTTAGCGAGCGCGGCGATGCAGGCGTTGCCCGAGATGAGCGGAAGCGGCGGCACGAATCAGGCAGCGACGTCGACTTCGACGTTCACGACTTCGTACTCGGGCGGTAGCGACCAGCCTTCGCTCTCGCGGTTCTCTAGGCAGAGCTCGATCGCTTCGCGGATGTTGGCCAGTGCCTCGTCGTGCGTCTTACCCTGGCTGATGCAGCCGGGTATGAGCGGACACTCGACGACGATCCAGCCGTCCTCGCCGGGGTGAACGACCACGGGCAGCTTCATGAATATACGGTACGCTGCGCGCAGCTCGTTCGCCAGCTCGTCGTTTTTGGCGTCGTCCTGCTGAAACTGTTGCTACTGGTGGGCGAGCTGAGGCGGGGGCGCCCCCGCGCCGGCGGCGGTCCATATCAAATGTTACAGTCGTAACATTTGATATGTGGGTTGCGCCCGCAAGGGGCCAGGCGGTATCTTGATGGCGGAATGCCGACGCGGGTGAGACGCCACTGGCAAGCGAACCTCGAGGCTTTCGGAGGTCGAAGGTCGCGCCGTGGATTCTTCTACGAAGCCTTCGTTCCCGACGCGATCGCGGAGCTGGACCTGGCAATTCCCGCGGACGTGGCCGAGGCCGCTGACGCGGCGGCGACGGCCGTCCGCGAGCTCGGCTCTCATCCCCCCGGCGACATCTCCTGGGAAGCGCTCGGTCGGCAGCTCCTCCGCGCCGAGTCGGTCGCCTCTTCACGGATCGAGGGTCTCGAGATCTCCCATCGGCGGCTGGCTCGGGCGGACTTCGGGCGCACGCCCCACGATCTGACGGCCGAGTCGGTCCTTGGAAATGTCGCGGCGATGGAGGCCGCCATCGCGCTCGGTGGTCGGAGCCGCCCCCTCACGCCCCGCGACCTCCTCGCCGTCCATCGGACGCTCCTCGCGGCCACGCCGGATCGACACTTGGGCGGCAAACTCCGAACCACCCAGGGATGGATCGGCGGCGGGAGCACGCCGGAGCGCGCGGACTTCGTCCCACCGCCCGAAGAGCGCGTTCCGGCCCTCGTCGATGATCTCTGCCTCTTCGCTTCGCGAGACGATCTCCCCGCGGTGATCCAGGCGGCGATCGCGCACGCCCAGTTCGAAACGATCCATCCCTTCGCGGACGGAAACGGTCGCGTGGGCCGCTGCTTGATCCACGTCCTCCTTCGCCGGCGTGGTCTGACGCCCGGGTTCGTTCCCCCCGTCAGCCTGGTTCTGGGGGCCAACGCCAAGGCCTACGTTCGCGGGTTGGTGGAGTTTCGTGCCGGACGAGTGGCCGAGTGGTGCGGACTTTTTTCAGCCGCCGTCCGCACCGCCGCCGAAGAGGCGACGCGACTGGCGACGGCGATCGATCGATTGCGCTCGCAGTGGCGGAGCGCCGCCGGCGAGCCGCGCGCCGGATCGGCCGCCGACAAGCTGATCCAGGCCCTGCCGGGACATCCGATCCTGGATGTCGGGACCGTCGAAACGATCGCTCACGTCTCGAACCAGGCGGCGCGCCTGGCCGTGGCTCAGCTGGAGCGATCGGCTGTGTTAAGAAGAATTAACACAGGCAAACGGAACCGCGCCTGGGAAGCGGTCGGCCTGTTCGAGGTGGTGGAGTCCGTGGAGCGGCGCCTGCGCGCGCGATGAGCGCGTTGTCTGATTATGTGTCTCTCACTACATTTTTATATGCGTAGAAACGCCGCCACCGACGAGGAACTGCGCTCGAGCGACGAGCCGCTTCCGCGGGTGCGAGCGCTTTTCCTTTACTGAAACTCTCGTATTGGCGATCGCACCGGATATGACTAGCGCTCGCTAGTCATATTCCGATCGGTTCGAAGGCACGTCCGCGAACCAAGATCGTTGAAAAACCGTCTCGATCTTTTCCCCGCCGTCGTGGCACGGTCGCTGCAATTCCGTGAGTGGTTCACGGAAAAAAACAAGCAGCGAAATCGGAGACACGACCATGAAGACCACGACGAAGACGACGACCGGCCTGACGGTGAAGAGCGCGATCAAGGCCGGCTTCGACATGCCGCCGAATCACAATCGCTCAGCTCTCAAGGTCAAGACCGCCATCAAAGCCGGCTTCGACATGCTCTCGAACCACAATCGCTCGGCTCTCAAGGTCAAGACCGCCATCAAGGCCGGCGGCATGAACCCCGGCAACCACAATCGCTCCGCACTCAAGGTCAAGACTGCCATCAAGGCCGGCGGCATGAACCCCGGCAACCACAATCGCTCCGCACTCAAGGTCAAGACTGCCATCAAGGCCGGTGGCATGAACCCCGGCAACCACAATCGCTCCGCACTCAAGGTCAAGACTGCCATCAAGGCCGGCGGCATGAACCCCGGCAACCACAATCGCTCCGCACTCAAGGTCAAGACTGCCATCAAGGCCGGCGGCATGAACCCCGGCAATCACAATCGCTCCGCCCTCAAGGTCAAGACCGCCATCAAGGCCGGCTTCGACATGCTCTCGAACCACAATCGTCGTGGAATGGGGATCTAGATCGCGATCCAGTAGTCCGTGGAACGCTCAGCTCGGAGAGTGAGCCTTTATCCAGGTTTTGACCGCAAGCGTCTTGTCCTTTGCGGAGGTCTTCTCGTATTCAGTCACCGCTTCGTCTGCAAGGAGCCTTGCTCGTCCTCGCGCTCGATCCGAGTCCCACAGCGCTCGCGCGAGCGCGAAGGTAGTATCCGCTCGCCGAGCGGGTTCGGGCTCCCGCAGTTTTCGAATCTCATAGGCGCTCTCCAACGGAACGAGCGCCTTCGCCGGATCGGCGTCAGCGAGATAGCTGATGCCGATGTCGGTTAGGACGTGACCAACCGGTAGACTCTCGGGGCCGAGCTCTCGCTCCCAGGTACGGCGTGCGTCCTCAAGGGTGCTTCGTGCTTCGCGGTGCCGACCGAGCGCATCGAGAATTTCTCCCTCGTTGGTCAGGGTCATCGCGACATCGGGGTGGCCCGAACCAAGACCCTTTACCATCACGGTCAGGGCATGTTTTATGTGCTCGAGAGCTTCTTCCGAGCGCCCGCCTTCTTGAAGGACGATTGCCAGGTTTATTTCCGAAATGGCCACGTCCGGATGTTGAGCTCCGAGCGCTCGCCTCTTGATCTCGATCGCTTCGGTCGCTGCACGAATGGCCTCTGGGTAACGGTGCTGGAGATCGAGCACGCACGCGACGTCGTTCAGCAGCCAGGCATGCAAAAGATCGTGTCCTCCAAGCCTGGACATGATCGCGGTGGCGATCTCCTGCCAGATGTGTGCCTCGTTGACCCGACCCTCTTGGTAGCCGACCACGTATACAAGTTGTTCTGCTACCTCCGCACGCACCTCGTCGTGCCGAGACGCATCAGCAACTGCGAACGCCTCCAAGAAATTCTTTTCGCCCTCGCGCTGCTCATTTGCCTTGGAGTCGATCTTACCGAGCAAGGCCAGAGCCTCGGCCAGCACCGGCTTGTACTGGACTGATCGAGCTTGGGCTACAACCTTGGGACCCTCTGCGAGCGCCTCCTTCCAGCGTCCGGCATCGAGCCGTGCTTTCAGATCCGCCAACCTCCTTCGCATTTGCTCCACCTTGGTCGCCGTCGCCTGATCGTCAGGTGGACGAATGACCGCGCGAAGCGTTGGTACGTCGGCACACCGATCGAGCGATGCCAATGCATTGGTGGCCGAAACGGCGTTCTCGACGACCTCGCCGGTGGCATCGGTGAAAACGTCCGTGAGAGCGCGAAAACCGGCAAGTCGGTCTTGAAGGCAAGACATGCGCAGGTCCGAAACATCCTCCGACTGTTCGTGCCGGACGTGGGTCGCCTCGCAGGTTTCGCGGTACATGCTGGACCAACTCTGCGCGTATTTTGTCAGCGCACGGGTCACGGTCTCGTAGACGTCGGCCGCGTAGCTCTTTCCGGTTCGCATAAACGCGGCATGGACCTCAGACTGCCGGGGACCGTCCGGCTTATCGGGGGGGTGCAGCTCCCAGATGCCGGCGAGCTTGTCCTCGCCCCCGGTGCACGATGACCCGCTGGCTGACGACGCTCTGGCGCACCCCAAACCCACAGCCACCGGCAGCAGCGCGACCGCCGCGCCAGACCGCCCACTTCCGCCGCTTCGCGCGCGGGTCTTTCCCGAGCTCGTCGAGCAGCTCCCCCATCGTCTGGTAGCGCTCGGCCGCCGCGGAGCGCAGCCCGCGCAGCAAGATCTCGCCGCACCCAGAACGGGACCTTGGTCCCCGCCGGCGCGTCGCGCACGGTCCCCTGGACCACGGCCGCGGTGAGCTCCGTGAGGCGCTTCCCCTCGAAGGGGCGCTGGCCGTAGAGCGCCTCGTACAGCGATACGCAGAAGCTGAACTGATTGGTGCGCGCGTCGGTGGCGGCGCCGAAGAACTGCTCCGGCGCCATGTACGCGGGCGTGCCCATCATGGCGCCGGTGCGGGTCAGGCGCGCGTCGAACAGGCCCGACACCGACGACTGTCCGTCGATAGATCCGCCGAAGTCCTGGTTGAGGAGCAACGTCCCCTGGTCGAGCGGCATCGTCTCGCTGCCGACGATCTTCATGTCGACGCGGTTCGGGGCTCCGGAGCGCGGGCGGTGCTCGCGGAGCGGCCGCTCCGGCATCTGGCGGGCGAGACCGAAGTCCATGACGCGGACCTGGCCGTCCTTGCCGACCATCACGTTGTCGGGCTTGAAGTCCCGGTGGACGAGGCCCTTTTCGTGCGCGGCGATGAGGCCGCGCCCGGCGGCGATGAAGATGCGCAGCACCTCCTGCCACGTCCGCGGCTGCTGCTCCAGCCAGTAGGTGACGGTGTTCCCGTCGACGAACTCCATCGCGATGAAGACCTTCTCGTCGAAGGTCCCGACGTCGAAGACGACGACGACGTTCGGGTGCGACAGGCGCGCGATCGCCTGCGCCTCGCGCAGCGTCCGCTGGCGCCCCTCGTTCAGCGAGACGCCGTTGCCGGCCTTGACCCGCAGCAGCTTGACCGCAACCTTGCGGTCCAGCTCCGGATCGAACGCGGCGTAGACCTCTCCCATGCCGCCGCGCCCGACCAGCCCCAGCACGACGTAGCGGCCGATGCTCGCGCCACGGGCGAGCGGCGTCGTCGCCGGATCGACCGGCGCATGCGGCGGCGTCGGGTTCTGCATCGACATCTAGAGGGGCGCCCCTCTACATCGCCGAATCCGGAATCGAACCCGAGGTGAAGCGTCCAACATGCCGCGCACCGCCGATAAAGCCCAGGCGCCGACTCTACATCGGAAGGGCTCCCGAAAACGAGGGGGCTAATTTTGTATTGTAACTGACGCTCTCTTTAGGGATGAGATGCGCCGCCTCTCGTCCGCCTCGCGGCGAGCGCGTGGCGTCGTTGGTCATGCGGACAAAGATGCTCTTCACAACTGACTAAGGTCCAAGCAACTGACGATTGGCGCTAGTCACACGCCATAGCGGGGCGGGTCTCTTCCGACAGACGGCGGGCCCATCGACGGCCCGCGAGATCTCGCGCCCGCGGCGGCTCCGTTACGTGGCACGCACTCTGCAACTCCTTGGCTCGTTCACAAAAGACAACGACGAAGGAGAGGTCCATGAAGACGATTTCGAAGATCGGGTTCTCGGTGAAGACGGCCATCAAGGCGGGCGGCCTCGGCACCGCCAACCACAATCGTCCCGCCCTCAAGGTTCGCTCCGCCGTCAAGGCGAGCGGCCTCGGCACCGCCAACCACAATCGCCCCGGTCTCAAGGTTCGCTCCGCCGTCAAGGCCAGTGGCCTCGGCACCGCCAACCACAATCGCCCCGGTCTCAAGGTTCGCTCCGCCGTCAAGGCCAGTGGCCTCGGCACCGCCAACCACAATCGCCCCGGTCTCAAGGTTCGCTCCACCGTCAAGGCCAGTGGCCTCGGCACCGCCAACCACAGTCGCCCCGGTCTCAAGGTTCGTTCCGCCATCAAGGGCGGTCCGATCCTGGAGCCCAACCACAACGGAAGGCTTCTGGCGATCGCGTAGCGATTCGCCAAATCGATTCCCGCAAGGGAAGCCGGGACCGCGTCACGCTCCCCCTGTGTGGCGCGGTCTCTTTTTTTCGCGCTCAGGCGTGGGCGATCACCAGGAGAGTCTCGGCCCGCCGGCCCACGCTACAATGACCGCCGGAGGCATCCATCCCCAAGGACTCCGACGTGCGCGCCGACCGCCAGCTCGAAATTGCCGTCGCCGCCCACGAGCGGGCCATCGCCGCGCGCGCCGGCGGTCGCTTCGCCGCCGCCGAGCGTGACAGCCGCCGCGCCCTCGCCGGGTACGTCGCCGCCGAGGGGCCCCGCCACCCCGACGTGGCCAACGCGCTCGTCGAGCTCGCCGCCACCCTCGAGGCGCGCGACCGCCCCGACGCGGCGACGGCGGCGCTCCGCCGCGCGCTCGCGATCCTGCGCGGCCCGACGGACGATCCCGATCTGGTGCGCCTCCGGCTGCAGGCGCGGATCGCCGTGGCCGGTCTCGACCGCGCCCGCGGCGCCTACCCGGCGCCGAGCGGGGATTTCGAGCGGCGCTGGCCGAGGTCCGCCGCCGGTTGCCGCGCCGCGATCCCCTGCACCTCGCCGTGCTCAACAACCTGGGCGTCCTGCGCAAGGCCGAGGGGCGCTACGGCGAGGCGCTCGGCTACTACCGGCGGGCGGCGCCGCTGCTCGGGCGCCGCGATCGCGAGGCGCGCGCTACGCTCGAGCACAACCTGGGCGGCAGCGAGCACGCGCGCGGGCGCTACGCGGCGGCCGAGCCGCACGCGCGGCGCGCGGTGGCGCTGCGGGCGGCGGCGCGCGGGACCGGCCACCCGGCCTGGGCGGCCGATGTCGCCGCGCTGGCGGCCGTCGTCGAGGCCCGGGGGCGGTTCGCGGAGGCCGCCGCTCTCTACCGGCGCGCGCTGGCGGTGTTCGAACGGGCGCTCGGGCCGCGCAGCCTCGAGGTCGGCCTCACGCTGGCCGGGCTGGCGGCGCTGGAGCAGCAGCGCGAGCGCCCGGCCCCGGCGCGGTCGCTCTACGCCCGCGCCCTCCCCGTCCTCCAAGCGCGGCTCGGTCGCGACCACCCCGACGTCGCGCTGACCGTCAACAACATGGGCGTCCTCGAACGAAACGAAAATCGCCTTACGCGCGCGGGCGCTCTCTTCCGGCGAGCGGCGACGAGCTTTGCGCGCCGGCTCGGAGGGCGGCACCCCCATACGATCCTCGCGCGCGAGAACCTGCGCGCCGTTGCCGCGGCGCTCAAGCAATCCGCCCCCACCCGCCGATGAAGGAAGGGCCGATGGCCGCCCTGCAGCTCGACCTCGTGGTGCGCGGGGGAGTCGTGGTCACCGCCGAGGGGCGCCAGCGGGCCGACGTCGGCGTGGCCGGCGGGCGCGTCGCCCAGATCGGCGGCGCGATGGCCGGCGCGCGGGAGATCGATGCCGGCGGGCGCTTCGTGCTGCCGGGCGGCGTCGACCCCCACGTCCACCTGAGCGTCGAGCACCTCGACCCCGACGATCCCGATTGGGTCGACGACTACACGAGCGGCTCGGAAGCCGCCCTGGCCGGCGGCGTCACCACCGTCGGGAACATGTCCTACGTCCTCCCCTGGGAGACGATCGCCGACCGGGTCCGCGCGGAGTCGGCGCTGGTCGCGCAGCAGGCCATCGCCGACGTCTTTTTTCACGCTGTCGTCCTGACACCGACAAAGGAGGTCGTCGCCGAGGTCCCGGCCGCCGTGGCGGCCGGCCAGTCGAGCGTGAAGTTCTTCATGTGCCTGCCGTCGTTCGACGCCTGCGCGCAGGACTTCACCCGGCTCATGAAGGCGACCGGCGAGGCGGGAGGGCTGACGCTCATCCACTGCGAGGATCTGGCCACCATCGAGTGCTGCACGGCCATGCTGTCGGCGCGCGCCCACACGGCGACCGCCCACTTCGCCGAGAGCCGCCCCGTCGCCTCGGAGTCGATCGCCGTCGATCGGGCGATCGCCATGTGCCGCGCCACCGGCGCGCCCACCTACATCGTCCATCTGTCGTCGGCGGCGGCCCTGCGCGCCACCACCGCCGCGCGCGCCGAGGGTCTTCCGATCCACGTCGAGACCCGACCGCTCTACCTCTACTTGACCGAGGAGCGCTACCGCGACGCCGACGGCGGTATCTACGTGGCGCAGCCGCCGCTGCGCGCCGACGTCGATCGTGAGGCGCTCTGGCGCGGCATCGCCGACGGGACGATCGACACGCTGGGCAGCGACCACGCCCCCTGGACCCGCGCGCTCAAGCTCGATCCCAAGCTGGACCTCGCGCACCCACGGCCCGGCGTGGCCGAGCTGGACACGATGCTGCCGCTCTTCTTCACCGAGGCGGTGGCCAAGGAACGGATCTCGCTGGAGCGCTTCGTCGCGCTCACCGCCACCAACGCCGCGCGTCTGTGCGGCCTCTACCCGCGCAAGGGGACGATCGCCGTCGGCTCCGACGCCGACCTGGTCATCTGGGAGACGGGCGACCGGCGGCCGATCCGCGACGAGGCGCTGTTCTCGCGCGCCGGGCACACGGTCTACGCCGGGCGCGAGCTTTCCGCCTGGCCCGCCACCACCATCCGCCGCGGCGAGGTGGTGTTCGAGGACGGGCGCGTGATCGGCGCCCCCGGCAGCGGCCAGGTGGTCGCTCGCGGCCCCATGCGTACAGCGCGCTGAGCGGGCCCCACTCCCGAAACCGGCCGCGACCGTGTATACCTTGGCGTTTCCGGAAACGACCCTGCTGGAAGGGTTTGCCTGGTCACGTCGCGATGTCTACCGATCCGAACGAGGTCACCCAGACCATCCCGCAACGAGGTCCGGCGGGTCGTGAGACGCGCACCGGCGCGCTGGTGGTGATCGGCGACGGCGCATCGCTGGAGGTGCTGCGCGCGGGACGGCTGGTCCCCATGACCGAGCGCGTGCTCGACATCGGGCGGCGGCCGCCGCCGGCCACCGACCGCGACCTCCTGACCCTCAGCGACGGGACGGTCTCGGGGCTGCACGCGCGGCTGCAGCGGGCGGAGGATCGCCCCGACCTCTTCGTCCTGCAGGACCTCGGCAGCACCAACGGCACGTTCGTCGATGGGCCGTCGCATCCAGGGGCCGACGCCGCTGCAGACGGGGCCGCTGCTGTTCCTCGGATCGCAGGTGCTGGTCTTCCGGCTCGATCACGGCGGTCGAGATGATCGCGGTGAGCGAGGACGAGGCGCGCGCCGCTCGCGCCCGTGCCACCTTCTCGCCGACGCTGGCGCTCACGGCCTCCAAGCTGCGGCTGCTCGCCCGCTCGGACGTCGGAGATCCTGCTCGTCGGCGAGACCGGCGTCGGCAAGGAGGTGTTCGCGAGCGCCGTGCACGCGCTGCGAGCGCGCGCGCGGGCAAGCTCGTCGCCATCAACTGCGCGGCGATCCCGCGGGAGCTGGTCGAGAGCGAGCTGTTCGGCTACGAGAAGGGCGCGCACTCGACGGCGCAGGCGCGCAAGATCGGGCCTCGTCGAGGCGGCGAACGGCGGGACGCTGTTCCTCGACGAGATCGGCGACATGCCGCTGGAGCTGCAGTCGAAGCTGCTGCGGTTTCCTGCAGGACAGGCGCTTCTCGCCGCTCGGCTCGACGCGCGTCGTCGAGGTCGACGTGCGCGATCATCGCCGCCACCAGCCGGGTCGCGCTCGAAAAGGGCAGCCACGTGCAGGAGGCGATGCTGGGGCGCCTGGGCGCGCAGCCGATCGTGCTGCCGCCGCTGCGCGAGCGCGATCGAGGATGTGGGGCGCCTCGCGGCCTACTTCCTGCGCAGACGTCACCGACGAGCGCGCGTTCGAGCCCGAGGCGTTCCAGGCGCTGATGCTGTACGACTGGCCGCTCAACGTGCGCGAGCTCCTCAAGGTCGACCAACGAGGCCGAAGTGCTGAGCCGCGGCACCCCCACCATCGGGTTCGAGCACCTGCCGAGCACCATCTCCGCCAAGATCCAGTACGACCTCCCCGACGAGCTGGAGGACACCAACGTCGATCGACCCCGCCGCCGGACGACGGCGGGCCGGGGAGCGGCGTCGTGCGCGAGCCGTTCGCCGCCGCGCCCACCGCGCGCGTGCGGCGCCCCGCGCCGACCCGCGAGGAGCTGATCGAGGCGCTCGCCGCGTGCAAGGGCAGCGTCGCGCAGGTGGCGCGGCAGCTCGAGCGCCAGTACGCCGTCGTCTGGCGGTGCATCCAGCGCCTCGGCATCGACGCCAGCAGCTTCCGCCAGGGTCCAGGTCCAGCGCCAGGTCCGGCCCCAGGCCCAGGTCCGGCCCCAGGCAAGGAAGGGGGCGACTGATGGCCGAGGCCACCGCGGTTCTTCGTCAGGGGCGCGCACGGCCGCTCTGGTTCGGCCACCCCTGGGTCTACGCGAATGGCCTTCGCGCGTCGACGGCGAGGCCGCAACCGGGAGACGTCGTGTCGCTGCGCGATCACGACGGCCGCTTCATCGGACGCGGCTTCTACAACCCGCGCTCGCAGATCCCCGTCCGGCTCTGCACGCGGGCCGACGAGCCGGTCGACGCCGCGTTCTTCCGCGCCCGCATCGCCCGCGCCCGGACGGCGCGCGCGCGCCTCGGCCTGCCCTCGCCGAGCGCACCACCACCTACCGCCTCGTCAACAGCGAGGGCGACGACCTGCCGGGGCTGGTGGTCGACGTCTACGGCGACGCCGCGGTCGCGCAGATCACCACGCTGGGCATCTCCGCGCGGCGGGCCGAGATCTTCGACGCGCTCGAGGCCGAGCTCGGCGCGAAGACGATCTACGAGATCTCGCCCCAGTCGTACGCCGATCTGGAGGGATTCGCCGGCGGCTCGCGCGTCGCGCGCGGCGAGTCGCGCGTCGCGGTCCCGGTGCTCGAGGACGGCATCGCGCTGGAGGTCGAGCCGCTCTCCGGCCAGAAGACGGGGATGTTCATCGACCAGCGCGAGACCCGCGCCCGCGTCGGCGCGCTGGCCAAGGGGGCGCGCGTCCTCGATCTCTACGCCTACGCGGGCGGCTTCTCGCTCGCGGCGGCGCGCGGTGGCGCCGCGTCGGTGACCGCCGTCGACAGCTCGGCGCGCGCCGTCGCCCGCACCCTGGCCCACGCCGCCAAGAACGGCGTCACCGTCGAGGCGGTCGAGGCCGACGTCTTTCGCTACCTCGAGACCGCCACGCCGCGCGCCTACGATCTGCTGGTCGTCGACCCGCCCAAGTTCGCGCGCGCACGCAAGGACCTCGAGGCTGCGCGCAAAGGCTACGAGCGCCTCAACGCTTTGGCGCTGCAGGCCGCC
The DNA here is from genome assembly GCA_963831685.1 of uncultured Pseudomonadota bacterium. Classification (GTDB taxonomy): domain Bacteria; phylum Myxococcota_A; class Polyangia; order Fen-1088; family Fen-1088; genus JADGRB01. The sequence goes on along the minus strand of CAWHRJ010000015.1, from coordinate 18,835 downwards.
GCGCCGGGCGCGATCCTGGTGACCTGCTCCTGTTCACAGAACGTCGACGCCGAGACCTTCGAGCGCATCGTCGCCGCCGGTGCCAAGCAGGCCAGCCGCGAGGTGCGCATCTTCGAGCGCCGCGGCCCCGCCGCCGACCACCTCTTGCCGCCGGGCTTCACCGAGGGCCAGTACCTCAAGGTCCTCTTCTGCTACGTCGTCTGAGCGTCGCGTCGAGATCCCTGGCGGTTTGGCACGCACAACGCGGCCATCGTCCCGAAATCTGAATCGGCACGGCCATCACGGGGAGTTCAGGCTCGAAGGCGATCTTCGGATCGCTGCTCCCCGGCGCCCACGCCACCGAATCGTCCGCCACGCTCCGCTGACGCCGTCTGATCGCGGCGTGACCCCGGTCCGGTGCAACGGTCCCGGTATCGCTATAGAATCGCCGTAGTTCTTCTGGTGCCGGGGAGGCGATGGCGATGCGCGGTGAAATCCGCTTTCGGAACCGAGCGGTCTTGCTCTTCGCGTTGCTCTTCACGCTGGCCGTGTGCCCTGTGGGTTGCGGCAGAGGCGGCCGAGAGAGGACGGAGGGCGAAGGTGGCAGCCCCTCCACCGGATGGCGCGGAACCGGCGGTGGAACCGGGAGCGCGGGCATCGGTGGACGGTCAGGCGCCGGCGGGACGGCCGGTGTCGCCGGAGCCGCCGGTGGATCGGGCGGCGGCGGCCAAGACGACGGGGGCGGCGCGGGAGCGCCCGGCGGCGTGGCAGGCGCGAGCGGAGACGATTCCGGGGGATCCGGCGGCCAGACCGGAGGCGCTGGGGCAAGTGGCGGGGCCGCTGGCAAGGGCGGCGCTGGAGCAAGTGGCGGGGCCGCTGGCAACGGCGGCAGTGCCGCGGGCAGCGGTGGAAATCAGGTCGACAGCGGGATCGATACTGGCCGCAACGCCGGGCCGATCGGCTGCGTGTACTGCGGCCCAGGCACGGTGTGCGCGTACGCGATCGCCGATGGATGCAATGCCGTCGGGACGTGTGTCCCAAAGCCCGCCGGCAGCCCGTGCTGGGCCATCATCGGAGCGGTGGGCTGCGGCTGCGACGGAAGGGACGTGGAGTGGCAAGACGGCTGCATGCCGGATCTGCCCGACGGCTACGCGCCGAAGCCGATCGTTAACAAGAACTACTGTCCGTAGCTGCTGATCGCGAGGGCGACGCTAGGCCGCTAGGCGCGCCGTGGACGGCGGTCGGGCGAGCCGTGCAGCACCGCCAGGTAGTAGACGAGCATGGCGATGATCGTGCCGAGCGAGATCCACTCGAACGGGATGCGGCCGAACAGCTTCCAGCGCGGCGCGAAGAAGCGCCCGTGCGAGCGCTTGTAGATCTGTTGCTTCACGTCGCCGAGCAGGTTCGCCGGCGCAGTCTGCTTGAGGCGCCCCAGCGAGCCCAGCGTCTTCTTGAACGCCGCCAGCTCGGTCCGGCACTGGATGCAGAGCGCGAGGTGCTGCTCGATCTCGACGCGCTTGATATCCGGCAGGGTGCCGTCGACAAAGTCGGAGAATTCGTTCTGGGCTTCGGCGTGGTCCATTCGCTGTCGTCGTCGGCCGTTGTCTTCAGCCTACTTGGTGTGCTTGTCCAGGTGTTCCTTGATCGCCATCCGGGCCCGGTGAAGGCGCGATTTGATCGTCCCCTCGGGCAGGCCGGTGATCTCCCCGATCTCTTGATACGACATCTCCTCCACGTCGCGCAAAATCACCAGCAGGCGGTGCTCTTCGTCCAGGTCGGCGATCGCCGCCTGCATGAGCCGCTCCATCTCGGCCGCCTCGAGCAGCTTGTCCGGCGCCTCGATCTGCGCGTGGGCCACCGGCCCCGGCGTCGCCCCGGGCGCGCCCGGCTGCGGCGCATCGTCGATCTCGCCGCCGTCGGTCGGCCGGCGCGCCAGGTACTTGATGCGGTTCTTGCTCTGGTTGGCGGCGATGCGCAGCAGCCAGGTCGAGAACTTCGCCTCGCCGCGGAAGCCGTCCACCGTCTTGAACACGGTGATGAAGACCTCCTGCGCGACGTCCTCCGCCTCCTGCCGGTTCCCCAGCATCCGGTAAGTGAGGCTGAAGACCTTGTCGCCGTAGCGACGCACGATCTCGTCGAAGGCCGACGGGTCGCGCTCCTTGAGCCGGCCGATGAGGAGCCGTTCGGCCAGGCTCATCGTGTAGGGAACCCGCCCGCGCGTCCGCGCCCGCGCAAACCGGAGAGTCGCCTCCACGTCCATTCGGACACCGGGCGAATGGAAAAGTTCCAGATCACGGATTGGTCACGGGCGCGCGGAGCTCCTGCAGATCCGGCTGCGCATCCTCGTTCTGCGAGGCCGGGATGAAGAGCCGCAGGCTGATCCCCACCACCGTCTCGTGCGCCTCGCCGCCCCCGGCGACGATCACGCCGCGGGTCACGTCCTGCCGCAAGCCGCCGTCGATCGCGCCGATCTCCGAGACGACCGAGGCCCCCACCGTCAGGTAGCCGTTCCCCGTCGACGCGTCGTAGCCGCCGCCCGCCCGCGCGGCGACCTTCCCGGCGAAGGTGTAGGCGGCGCCCCCCATCAGCGACGTCCCCTTGCGTCCGGTCTGGTTATCGGTGGTGAGACGGGTCAGCCCGTCGGCCGTCACCAAGAGGGCGGCGACCGGCAGCAACGCCACGCCGTAGCCGATGGCCCGCGTCGCCTCGCTGGTCCCCAGATCGCGCAGGTTGGTCCCGACGACGCCGATCGACGCGACCTGCGTCGGGCGGATCGTCGCCCCGACGTCGAACGTCACGCCGCCGTCGTGGCCGGCATACGCGTCGCCCGCGAGGAGCTTGAAGTATTTGATGGTGCCGCCGAGCGAAACGTACGGGCCGAACGGATACGAGAGCGCGAATCCCCCTTCGTGCCCGCTCCCCGAGGCGGCGCCGGTGGGGCTGAGCGCGTGGTACGTGTAGTAGAGGCCGCCCGACAAGGCGAACGGCGACGTGCTGTCGACCACCGAGGCGTGGATGAACTGTTGCGAGAGCCGGCTCGCGTACTCGTAGGTTCCGGTCAGCGTGTAGGCCTTGGTCAGCGACATCCCCGACGGATTCAGCAGCGGCCCCGCGTCACCCGTCGCCCAGCCCCGCGCCGCGCCCCCCATCCCGACCACCTCCGGCGGCGTGAATTCCTCGAATGCGCGGGCCGGCGAGGCAAGGGTCCCAGTCACGAGGATGGCGAAAAAAGCGGGGGCGGTCAGACGCACGGACGGCAGTCTAAGGCGCCCGGGGCGTTACCTCCAGTTGCGCTCGGCGAGGCTCGCGTACCCCTCCCACCCCACGACGACGTGATCGAGCACGGGGATCCCGCACAGGTCGCCGACCTGACGCAGCCGCCCGGTCAGCTCGACGTCGGCGCGCGACGGCGCGGGATCGCCCGACGGGTGGTTGTGCACGAAGATCACCGCCGCGGTCGCCTGCCGGATGAGCGGCCGGAAGACGTCGCGCGGGTGGATCTCGACGCCGGTGAGCGACCCGCGCGCCAGGCAGTGCTCGCTCTGCACGCGGTGGCGGACGTCGAGGCCCAGCGCCCAGAACTCCTCGACCGACAGCGGGGCCAGCCGGCTGCGAAAGTACGTCCAGACCTCGGACGCGCCGGCCACCCGCTGGCCGCGCGATGGACGGTCGGCGACGGCGCGCCGCCCGAGCTCGAGGGCCGCCAGGATCAGCGTGGCGCGCACCGACCCGATGCCGGCGAAGGCGGACAGCTCCGCGGCCGTGGAGCGGAGGAGGCCGGATGGGCCCTCGACGCCGCGCAGGACCGCGGCCGCGACGTCGAGCGCGCTCGCCCCGCGGGTCCCCGTTCCGAGCACGACCGCCAGGAGCTCGGCGTTGGTCAGCTGCTCCGCGCCGCGCGCCGCCAGCCGCTCGCGCGGGCGTGCGTCCGGTTCCATCGCCGCCATCAGGCTCATCCCGCACGGGACATCGCAACGGTCGTGCCACAAACTATTGCTTTGGACTTCTCGGGAAGGCGTGCTAGCCTGTCATCAACGCTCGTGGTTGCGGCAATCGGCCGCACCGGCGTCGCAAGTGGGCAGTTGGGAGGCCGCGGAAGTTCGTGACGGCCCCCGGATAGGGTTTCCGCAAAGAGGGTGGCACGAGGGTTTGTTGGGTTGAAGGTGGGGCCATAAGCGCCCGATTTTTATAGGAGTTGAGACTGAGTTCCGACGAAGAGGAACGGGTCTCCGCAGGCGCACCGAGCGCCGCGGACCCGGAGAAGGCCAAGGAATCCGCCGCAACAGCGCTGGATGACGGTGTTCCGACCATCGTGATCCCGAGCTCCGACGCGGGGGACGAGTTCGGCCGAAACGGCCATCCGGCCGCGCCGGTGACGGCCGCGCCCGCGCACGTGATTGCGCCGGTCATAACCGAGCCCGCCGCGCCCCCCTCGCCCGCGCTGCAACGCGCGCTCGAGAAGATGCGGTCGGTGTTCCACCTCCGTGATCTTCGCCCGGGGCAGGCCGAGATCATCGAATCGGTCCTGGCCGGGCCGCGACACGCTGGCGGTCATGCCGACCGGCAGCGGCAAGTCGCTGACCTACCAGCTGCCCGCGCTGGTGCTGGAGGGGCCGACGCTGGTCGTCTCGCCGCTGCTGGCGCTGATCGAGGATCAGTACAACAAGCTGAAGGCGGCCGGCGTCGCGGTCGTGCGCATCGACTCGACGCGCACGGCGAAGGAGCGCGCCGCCGATCTGGCCGCCGTTCGCGAGGGGACCGTCCAGCTGCTGATGATCACGCCCGGAGTCGGTCAACTCGGCGAGCGTCCAGGAGGCGCTGGAGGGCGTGAAGTTCTCGCTCTTCTGCGTCGACGAGGCGCACTGCGTGTCGCAGTGGGGCCACGACTTCCGCCCGTCGTACCTCGGGCTGCGGCGCGCCGTCGGAGGTCCTGGGGCGCCCGCCCATCCTCGGCCTCACCGCCACCGCGACGCCGGAGATCGCCGACGACGTGCTCGTGCAGCTGGGGATGAAGGACGCGAAGGTCTGCCGCGTCTCCTTCCATCGCCCGAATCTGGCGTTCGACGTGCGCAAGGTCGCGGGCGAGGCCGACAAGCTCCGCCAGCTCGGCAAGCTGATCTCAGCGGCTGCGCCGCCCCGGCATCGTCTACTGCGCGACGGTGCGCGCGGTCGACGAGCTCTACGTGGCGCTCCGCCACGGCAAGATCCCGGTCGAGCGCTACAACGGCAAGATGACCACCGACGAGCGCGAGAAGTCGCAGGCGTCGTTCATGCAGATCGGGGCGCAAGGTCGTCATGCTCGCGACCAACGCGTTCGGCCTCGGCATCGACAAGCCGGACATCCGCTACATCATCCACTACCAGATGCCCGGCTCGCCCGAGTCGTACGTCCAGGAGGCGGGGCGCGCGGGCCGCGACGGCAAGCCGGCGCGCTGCGTGCTGCTGTTCCAGCCGGACGACATCGCGATCCAGGAACACTTCCTGAAAGAGGCGCACCCGACCAAGTCGCAGGCGCGCATGGTCGCCGAGGGTCTCTACGCCTGGAGCGACGAGGGCAAGGAAGTCTCCGTCCGCAACCTGGCGCTGTCGATGGCGCTGCCCGGAGCGCCGCGTGCGCGTCATCCTCTCGGTGCTCGAGGCGATGGGCGTCGCCAAGGAGGTCAAGGCGACGCGCTGGGAAGGTGTCGAGCCGCGCCCGACGCGCGAGCAGATCGACAAGGCGGCGTCGGTGTTCGAGGCGCGCCGCATCTCCGATCGGCGGCGGCTGGCGGCGCTGCTGTCGTACATGAACACGCAGAAGCTGCCGCGTGCAGATGCTGCGCAGCTACTTCGGCGAGCCCGAGGGCGACAAGTGCGGCCTGTGCGATTCCTGCGCCGGCCTCGACAGCGAGGTGTTCGACACCAGCTCGGCCGACGAGCGCCACGGGCTGCACGCCGCGACCGACTTCCACGCCCGCCCGCGCCGGCGGCGGCGCGGACGCCCGGGCTACGATCAGCCGTCGGCGCCGACGCCGCACGCGCCCCGTGTGCAACAGCCCCCGCAGATGCCGCGGGCGCCGATTTACGAGACGGAGATCCCCACCGATCTGCTGCCGCCGCTGCCGCCGTTCGAATTCCCGGCGGCCGGCGCCGACGAGAGCGCGTTCGACGAGGCGCTCTGGGCCGACGCGGGCGGCATCGGCGCCGCGGCGCTCTCCGGCGAGGTGGTGATCGATCCGGCCGACGACTGGGCCGCGATCACCGCGCCCGCCCCCGGCGAGGAGACGGCGCCGAGCAACGACGCGCTCCTGCCGCCCGAGGCCGAGGCGCACGAGGCGCGCTGGGTCGCGGTGCGCGACGCGAACATCCGCCCGTACGCCGACTGGCGCCCGGGCGTGCACGTGGCGCTGCCGCCGTTGACGCCGCGGCCGGGACAGAACGGCCCGCGCGGCCCGCAGCCACAGCAGCACCAGGCGGGCGGCGGTCATCACGGCCGCCCTGGCCATCCGGGCCACAACGGCCAGGGTCCGCGCGATGGCGGCGGAGGCGGCGGCCGTCGCAAGAGGCGCGGCCGCGATCGGGAGCGCGATCGCGGCGGCGATCGGCCCCGGCACGACCGGCACCGCGACCGCGGTCCGCGCCTGCCGGGCTTCTACAATCCCGGCGGCGATTAGTTTCACGGGGGGCGGCTCGCTGCCGCTCGCGCCCCCCGGGCCCCTCTCGCTCCGCGCGGCAAAGCCGCGCTGCGCTCACCTTCTTACTGCGCCCAGCGGTATGAGATGCGTCGATGCGTTCTAGCTCGATTGATTCGGTTGCGTGCGTAGCCAGGCGACGAAGCGGGCGATGCCCTTCTTCGATCGGCACGCGTCGGGGCGTAGCCGAGCGCGCGCCCCGACGAGCGTCACGTCGGCGAGCGTGCGCTTCATGTCGCCCGGCTGCTCGGGCTGCCAGTCGACGATCGCTTTCTTGCCGAGCGCCGCGCGAGCAGCTCGACGAGCCCGAGCAGCGTCGTCGTCCGCGAGCCGCCCAGGTTGTAGATGCGGAAGCCGGGCGCGGTCACCGCCTCGTCGATCGACGCCACCACGCCGTCGACGATGTCGTCGATCGAACGTGTAGTCGCGCGCTGGTGCTGCCGTCGCCGAAGAGCGGGATCGGCTGGCCCGCGATCGATGAGCCGCGCGAACTTGTGGATCGCCAGGTCGGGGCGCTGGCGTGGGCCGTAGACGGTGAAGAAGCGCAGGCAGGTGACGTCGAACGCGTAGAGGTGGTGCGCCGTATAGAGCACAGCTCGCCCGCGCGCTTCGTCGACGCGTAGGGCGACAGCGGCTTGCAGGCACGAGATCCGATTCCTTGAACGGCGGCTCGCTGTCTCCGCCGTAGACCGACGACGACGACGCGAAGACGAAGCGCGGGACGCCGTGCGCGCGCGCGGCGTCGAGCACGCGCTGCGGTGCCCGAGCACGTTGACGTCGGCGTAGCGCGCCGGCTCGGCCAGCGACGGACGCACGCCCGCGAGCGCCGCGAGGTGGACGACCGCGTCGAGCGCGCGCGCCGCCGAACGCGCGCCCGAGCGTCGCCGGGCGTCGCGGATGTCGCCCTCGACGAAGCGCGAACCGCGGCCTCGGCGCGCAGGCTCGCCAGGTTTCGCTTCCTTGACGCGCGCGCGGATAGAACGGATCGAAGTTGTCGAAGCCGACGACCTCGTCGCCGCGCGCGCACGAGCCGCTCGCAGAGGTGCGAGCCGATGAACCCGGCCGCGCCGGTGACGACGATTGCGCATGAGCGGCAGCGATACCGCGTCCGCCCGTACCGCGTCTGCCGCCGGCAGCCGAAGCGCGAGCAAGAATTCGACGTTGCCCTTGCCGCCGGTGATGGGCGAGGTCGTGTCGGCGCCGACCGTGAACCCCAGCGCGGCGGCGGCGGCGCGCACCTCGACGAGCGCCCGCGCCCGCGCCGCCTCGTCGCGCACGATGCCGCCCTTGCCGACGTCGGCGCGCCCGACCTCGAACTGCGGCTTGACGAGCGCGACGACGGGCGCGCCCGGGCGCGCGAGCGGCGGCAGCGCCGGCAGCACGAGCCGCAGCGAGATGAACGAGACGTCGATGACGACGAGGTCGACGCGCTCGGCGAGCAGATCGGGCGGCGATCGTGCGGACGTTCGTCGCGATCGATGCACCCGCACGCGCGCGTCCGAGGCGATCTTCCAGTCGAGCTGCCCGTGCCCGACGTCGACGCAGTAGACGCGCACGGCGCCGCGCTGGAGCAAGCAGTCCGTGAACCCGCCCGTCGACGCGCCGACGTCGAGCGCGACCAGCCCGCGCGGGTCGACCCCGAACGTGTCGAGCGCGTGCGCCAGCTTGAGCCCGCCGCGCGACACGTACGGCATCGGCGCCGACCGCAGCCGCAGCTCGGCGTCGGCGTTCGACCAGATCGCCGGCCTTGTCGATCGGGCGGTCGCCCGCGAGCACCTCGCCCGCCAGGATCAGCGCCCGCGCCTTCTCGCGCGAGGGCGCGAGCCCCTGCTCGACCAGCGCCAGGTCCGCCCGGACGCGCTTCGCCGGCCGGCTTCGGCTCGACCCCGGCCCCCATCGGACGCTGCATCACTGCAGAAGACGCCGGTTGCAAAGTCGATCGCCCTGCGTAGAATGTCGCCGCGGTTCGATCCGCGGTCGGACGCGATGGGGATGTAGCTCAGCTGGGAGAGCGCCTGAATCGCACTCAGGAGGCCGACGGTTCGATCCCGTTCATCTCCACGATTTCCTTACTGTTTTTTGTGACACGAGGCTCCGCGGTAATGAAATTCTGCGAATCATTACCGTTCTGGGGCATTGCCGCTTGGCGAGGTGCCTGACGACCGCCCGCCCGCGAGCACGGTGAGCACGCGCCGCTGGTCGGCGCCGGTGATCGCCTCTCGCGAGATGTAGCTCTCGCGCGACGTGGTCTCCGACTCGTGGCCGAGGGCCTGCGCCACGACGTGCGTGGTCGCCCCTCGCTCCACCGCGAGCGTGCCGTGAAGGCCACGCATCCCATGCGCGGTCACCACCGGCACCTTCGCCGCCTTGCAGATGCGCTGCACCCACTCCCGAGGCCAGTCCCGCCAGTGCCGCCCGAAGAGTGAATCGGCCGGCCCCTTCCCCTTGGCGATCTGCCGCAAGTACGGCTGCAGGAACTCCGGAACCGGAAGCGTCCGCTTGCCCGCCTCCGTCTTCGTCTCCGGGATCCACAGCAGCCGCCCCTCGTCGTCCAGGTCGCGGACGACCCGGCTGACGATCTCCGACGCCCTCATCCCCATCACCAGCGACATCATCGCCGCCACCGCGCCCGCCTCGCCCTGCGTCGGCGAATTCGAGCGCCTTGGCCTGCCACCTCCGCGCCTCGTCGATGCGGAGCTGGGCTTTTCCATGCCTCCGCTTCCCCACACCTACGACCTCGTCGAGCGGATTGCGCGCGAGCCACCGCTTCCCCACGCACCACCGAGGAACGACTTCGCCTCGGCCAAGATGTTCCGGTGCGAGTCGACTGCCAGCGGCCGTTTCGTCTTCGGCCGCGGGCGCGTCCGCAGGGCGTCGTAGTAGCCCCTGCAGCGCTCGGGCGTCAGCTGGTCGAGCAGGAGATCGTCTTCGTGGAAGAAGATCCCCAACCGCCACGTCGTGGCGGCGATCGACCGCAGCTTGTTGCCCTTGTCGTCCCGCATGTACATCTCGTACTTCTCGCGCGCCTCCTGCACCGTAAGCTCGCCGCCCTTCGCCAACTCCCGCCTCAGCGACCGGACGACCTGCCTCGCCTTTGCCTCGTCCTCATAGTCCGTAACAGTCTTCTCGCCTCCTGCTGAGACCAGGAGGACTCTCCACTTTCGATAGTGTCGGTACGGTCCGAGCACCCGCTCGGGTTTGCTTCTTCGCGCCATGGTTCCATCTCCTTTCCTACTGTCCCGCGGCGCGGAGAAACGTCAGCGGTATCGACGGTAGCACGCGGCGGTAGGAGCGCAGCCAGCTCCCTCGCGACCAGGCGCGCGATGAGCGACGCGAAGTGCCCGAGGTCACGCGCCGGAGTGGCCGGCTCAGCATCGGAGGGGGGCGGCGAAGTCGGGGGTGAGGAGGCCACATCCGATCGACTCGGGCCGAATTCCCGGTCGTTGCGGGCCGCGGGCGCGCGCGACGAGCGTCCCTATCCCGCCGAAGGTACGATGGTGCCGAAGCCCATGTCGTTCTTCATGGTGGATGTCGAAGCGGACGGCCCCATCCCGGGCCGCTGCTCGATGGTCTCGTTCGGCGCGATCGTCGTCGAGCCGGGACTGCAGCGCACGTTCTCCGGGCGCCTTCGACCGATCTCCGAGCAGTTCGTTCCCGAAGCCCTGGCGGTCAGCAGGCTATCGCGCGAGGAGACGCTGGCCTTCCCGAACGCGGTCGACGTCATGCGGAAGTTCGAGTCTTGGATCGCCGACAACACGACCGGCCGCCCGATGTTCATCTCCGACAATAACGGTTTCGACTGGCAGTTCATCAACTGGTACTTCCACGCGTTCGTCGGCAAGAACCCGTTCGGCCACTCATCGACGAACCTCGGATCGCTCTACAAGGGCTTGGTCCAGGACATGTCGAAGAGCTTCAAGCCCCTTCGGCGTACCCGGCACACTCATGATCCGGTCGACGACGCACGTGGCAACGCCGAGGCGCTGCTCCACCTGCGAGACGCGATGGGGTTGAAGATCGACCTGCGGTAGCGGGCTGAGCCTCAAAGGTCCTTCGTGTCTTCCCGTACCACGAAGGTCCCCGGCTCCCTCGGCGGTTGGGGCGACGTCGGGTTCAATGCCACGGCTGCTGCTCGAAATGCTGCTGACGCCCGTGCTGTGATCGCGGTCGGACGGTTTGGTGCTGACGGTGCCTGGCTTGGTGAGAGCTGCTTCGAGCGCCGCTTCGTCCGCGTTGCCCCTGCGCGCTGGAGATAGTTCTTGAGCGTCGCCTGCGTCAGGTCCAGTCCCCCTTCCCTGAGCACTGCCGCTAGCGCCTCCAGACCCCATCCCTTCCGGCGCAGCGCGAGGAGCTCCGATGCGAGTGCCGCCACTGCTCCCATCTTCGTCGACGTGTCCGGCGGGATCACCGGCGCCGCGTCGGCTTCCACCAGCTTGGCCCGCAACGCTTCGATCCGATCCGCCGTGATCTTCCCGCGCGCGTTCATGGGCTCTCCCGCGTCGTCACCGCTGCTCTCACGACGAGGGACTCGGGCATCGTCGACGACAGTTGCGGTTGGCGGAGGATGCAGATGCCACTTCGTCGTCGCCACCGATGCCTACTCGTGACCGGTAGGAATGCCGACTTCACTCGCAGCGAAAGTGTCTCGTCCTGTCAGGGATCGCAGGAGACAGGGAGATCAGATTGGTTCGACTGAAGGGCAAGATAAAAGGACAATGGCACGTTCGCGTATCTCTCGGTATGGACTGGAGATTTCTAATGGTTTGCGACCACACCGCAATGGCATGACTGCGTGAACAGCTGAACTTCACGGCGGTTTCCTCAATGACCTAGCCCTCCGGAGCGTGCGTTCTCCGACGGAGGGACGTTGAACCGTTCCTTGGCAATCGCCGACGGCCTTAACCGCAACTGAGACCGCGCGGGCCCGAATGTCCCGCGTGGGATCGGGGTCGAATCCAGCCACAGGTCACGGGCTGACACGCAGGAGAAGCGTCCCGCTACCGCAGCGACGGGCTATGCGATCGCTTCATCGCCGAGGATGCCTGCGCGACTACTTGAACCGCGACGGGATGGACCGCGGCTTCGCCCTCCGCCGGCTCAATTGCGACGCCACCGTCCTCGATCAGATGCGACGACCTGAGGTCCGAAAAAGTGTCCTGCTTTTTTTCGACTTCTTAGCAGCGCGCGGCTACTGCACCGAAGCGGGCTTGGTCATGTGTCATCTGCAGGACCGCCCGTCCGCGCCACCGTTTATGGCTTTCGCAGAAGACGCTCCGCCGTTGCCGGGTCCCACCCACTAAGGGCTCGCCTCGTCGATCGAGCCCATCAACACAGAGGATCCCTGGGGTTAAGAGCTGAACTATGCTTGGGCGATGGGCCCACAAGGGGAGGATCGGAGCGTGTCGAGTGCATAGCAAGGATCGGCACGACGGGCCGATGACGGGTCGAGCCGTAATCATCGCGGCACTCTTTCTAGGCACGGCCGTGGCCGGGGCGATGGTGGGAGTTGGAGTTATCGGCGCGGGGACCGGGTGTGGCGGTGGGGCCTTCTGTCACGACGACCGGCCGAGGGTCCCGGCTCCCGGGACGACGCCCGTCCGAGAGGGAGCGCCTTGCACGCTTCCCAATGGTCGCCCCGGCATCGGGGCGGGCATTTACGGCTGTTATGACCCGACGTTGTGCCATTGCACGCCCGAGGCAGGTTCGGCCATGTGTGCGGCGGGCGCCGTGTGCGTCTTCGCCGCTTGCAATGGTGCAAACGAGGGTGCCGCCTGCTCGCTCCCCGGCGGTGGGCAAGGCACTTGCTGCAGCGGCACTTGCAGCACGATTGATCTCCGCACCGACCTGTCCAACTGTGGCGGTTGTGGCTACGTCTGCCCCGACGGAGTGACGTGCGACTACGGCGCCTGTTACATCCCAACTAGCACGAGCCCGGCCTGCCCGGCCGGCCTGGTCTTGGCCCGCACTAACGGCGTGGCCGGTACCTGTAGCGGCTGCTTCCCCGTGAGCTGCACCGGGCTTCCAGACGGCGCTCCATGTGTGACGCAGCTGAACTACCTGGACTATGCGGGCCAGATAGAACAGGTCGTCGGTCTCTGCTGTCGCAGCACTTGCGTAGACCCGGGAACCGACGATCAGAACTGCGGTGGCTGCGGCGTGACCTGCTGCCCGGGAACCCACTGCCATAGCGCCTTCTCGAATGGCACCACGGGCGGCTGTACCTAGCCCCGAGGTTCGCTCGGTCGATCGAGCCCTCGGCCACGTATTTGCGGCGGAATGCCTCGAGAACTCCATCAACACAGACGATCCTTGGACTAATTGACACCGCCGGCAGCCGAAAAACCGCGAGGTTCGCGGGTGACTCCGCAGAAGTCCCAATCCGAACCAGGGCTTCGGCGACCGTGAGCGCCACTCGAAAGGCGTGCCTCTATACTTTTTCGAGTGAACCCGCCCGCTTAGGGCGAGGTGAGCTCTGGCCCTTTATCTTGCAGTCCCAGTCCCAGTCCCAGTCCCAGTCCCAGTCCCAGTCCCCGTCCGGATCGGTGCTAAGCCCTCACCGCCGGCCGTGATCACCACATTTCGGTGTGCCGGGAGACCGCCTGGCTGAGCGCCTCAAACGGCAGGACGACCGATTGCGCCGACTCGAAGGGCGCCATCGCGACGAGCCGAACAAATACCGCCTGGCGGCCCGCTCTCCCGTTTTGGACTCGGACGCTGACGGCGACGCTATCGTGGTGGCGCGCGGGCACCATTGTCGGCGGGTCCCGGCGGCCCAAGGACGAAACCTTGGCCCACTCGCTTCCGATGAATCGGGATGGCCGCGCCTGGTGCCGCGCCGATCGGCGCCGGTCTCACGACGGCCAGCTACGAGCGGCATCGGCCAGAGGAGACGGTCCTTTACACGACGCTGCAAGCGCACTGGAAGACGTTCCTCGAGGAGCTCAACGCCGAAGCCAAAACACCGGCCCTTCCTGCCTTCGTCGTGGCGGAGGTCGAGGCTTTTCTACGGTGCGGGATCCTGGCGCATGGGTTTGTTCTGGCGAGGTGTCGTGACTGTGGGTGGTGCCGGCCCGTCGCATTTTCATGTCGTCGCCGCGGATTTTGTCCGAGCTGTATCGGCCGCAGGATGTCCGACTTCGCGGCGCATCTTGTAGATCGTGTGATCCCGCGCTGCCCGGTGAGGCAGTGGGTTCTGACGGTTCCTTATTCGTTGCGCGCGAGGATGATGTTCGACCCTGCACTGACCACCGTCGTGTTGCGCGAGCTCATCGCCGCGGTCTCGTCGTGGCTTCGGCGGCGTGCCCCGCGACTCGGCATCAGGGGTGTCCTCAAGACCGGAACGGTGGCGGTAATTCAGCGCTTCAACTCGGCACTGGGCGCCAGCCCGCACTTCCATACCCTACTTCTTGATGGGGTTTACAGCTTCACCCTCGGCAGAGCGCCAGTCTTCCATCCGACGCCCGGACCGACCGACGAGGATGTCGCGCTGGTCGCCGCGTCCGTTTTCCGACGGGTCACGCGCAAGCTCGCCGGTGAAGAGCCGAGCCCCGCTCACCAGGACTTCATCGAAACGGCGCCGCTCCTCGCCGCAATATCCCAGGCGGCGGTCGGCGGCGCGAGCGCCACCGGCGCGCGGCGCGGTCAACGTGTCGTTCGCGTCCGCGGCGCACCGGCGGCCGTTGACGCATTCCTTTTCGGTCGTCTGTGCGCCGAGGTCGAAGGGTTCAACCTCCAGGCCGCCTCACGTGTCGCTGCCAATGATCGCGAAGGGCTCGAGCGCATGGGGAGGTATCTGGCCCGCCCGCCAATAGCCGGCAATAGGCTCACCCGGCTCGACGACGGCCGCCTGGAGCTCCAACTCAAGCGTCCCTGGCGCGATGGCACGACCTCGTTCGTATTCACGCCGCACGAATTGATCGAACGCCTGATCACGCTCGTTCCTCGTCCACGGGCCCACCTCAGCCGCTACTTTGGCGTTTTCGCCCCGGCGTTCGCTGCCCGCGCTGGAATCGTCCCGGCGGTTGCTCCAAGCGATCCCGTCCAACCCACAGGCTCTGACGGCGGCGGCCCCGAGCGGAGACCACCCCGGGGGCGGCGCTTTCCTTGAGCGTCGATGATCTGGCGGGTCTTTCTGAACGACGTCCTCGAGTGCACGCGTTGCAAAGGGCGCATGGAGATCGTGGCCGCCTTGACCTCCGGCCATGCCATCGAGCGCGTGCTCGGGCATCTTGGGCTGCCCCTCGACGCGCCGGAGCTCCACCCCGCGCGCCCGCCTCCGCAGAAAGAAATGTCGTTCGGCGACGATCCATCGGATTTCAACCCGGACCCACCCGCTCCCGACGACTTCGCCGCGTAGGGATTAGCTGGGCGGCTGCAATGCGAGCGGCCCGAACTTTGGCCCCGACGGCGGACGTGTACCTGAAGGGTCGCGCGGTCCTTGTTTTCCCCGTGGGGCGGGTCTGGGACGCGATACGGTTACCAGAACGCTCTATCTCGGCCATTTAACGCGACGAGACTTCTGGCCTTATACGCCCTGCCCGCATCGTGGCGCTCTTGGCCCCTGCGCTCGATGCGCTCTTGGGTGGACGAGCACAAACCCACCGGGGAGGAGATCGCTCATGAAGCGCACAGTGTGGATCTGCACGATCATCGCGGCGGTCCTCAGCTCCTTTCCCGTGGCGGCGGCTCGCGGCAGCACCATCACGGTTCGTGTGTCGACATTCCGCAGCGTGAAAGGCTCGCTTCGCTGCAGGCTCTACTCACGCCCAGACGGCTTCCCGGGAAAGCCGCCCTACGAGGCGCAGCAGTCGGTTACCGTCACCGCGAAGACGATGAGCTGTACCTTCGCCTCCGTGGCGCCGGGCACCTACGCGGTAGCGCTGTTCCACGACGAGAACGACGACGGCAAGCTCGACACGAACTTCCTCGGTATCCCGCGAGAGGGCGTCGGGGTCTCCAACAACAAGCTCCGTTCCTTCGGCCCACCCTCCTGGGACGACGCCAAGTTCACGCTGCAGGGTGACGTCGTCCTCGACGTCGCCCTGCACTACTGATCCCCGCCGGGGGAGCTCAGGTCGTCTCGAAGAGTCCCATGAACCCGAAGTCCATGTGCAGCTGCATGTTGCAGTGGAATAGCGTCAGGCCGGGCTGGTCGGCGGTGAAATCAACTTCCATCGTCTGGTAGCCGCCGAGCATCGCCACGTCCTTCATCACGCCGGCGGTCGGCTGTCCCGCGACGCTGGTCAGCTCGAACGTGTGCCGGTGCAGGTGAACCGGGTGGAGGTCGTCGCTCCCGTCGTGTGCCATTTCAGGATCGAGGCACATTCACGCCGCCGCCCGGTAATAGAAGTTGAGCAACCCGCCGAGCCGCTCACGTCGCTCGACCAGGCCGTTCGTGTTCGCCGGGCTTGGTGTGCTCTCGATCAGGTTGTTCGCGAGCCCCTGATGGTTCCGCTCAAACCGGTAGTGACGCACGAACTCTGAAATCGACCGCCGTAGACGCGCCTCGCCCAGAGGGACGATCCGGTCGAGGCATTCGGTTCTGATAGGGTGCCGAGCCTCAAGCGCAGTCTCCTGTGGCGTAGGGAGATAACTCCAGAGTTTCCGTGACCTTATCTCCGTCAGGCCCCTGGGTGATCAAAACGGCGACGAGCCGGCCATAGGTCCATAGAACGATGTCAACTCAACACCAAGGTGGAGACCGAATCCCGAAAGGCCCTCTCCTCATGAGGCCCCAGTGCTTTCTTGCCTTGATGACGATATCGGCAGCCTCGCCGCTGCTGCAGCCTCGGCTTGCGCTGGCGCAGGATGAGCGGCCGCTTCTTGGCGAGTATTTCGCGCCGACACCGGCGTGCCCGTCGAGCGATACGTTTCAATCGCTTGTTAGAGCCGAGGTCGCGCGCTCCGGGACCTCAGAGCCCGATTGGCGGTTCTCGGTGCGGGTCGTTCGGCAAGACGGGCTGTATGCAGGCACGTTGATCCCCGCGACAGGCGGCGTCCGCACGGTGACTGCGACACGATGCGAGGACGTCACCGCCGCACTGGCGGTCATCATCGCAGTCGTCGATCCATCGTCCCCGGCTGCCGACGAGCAGCCGCTTCGTTCAGCGGACGCGCCACCGCCGCCGTCTCGGCAAGTCGATTTGGTGCAAGCGAACGAACATGGCCCCGGCCACGCCGGTGAACGGTCGAGGTCGCAATGGCGCGTGGGCGCGCGTGCTGTCGCATCGACCCATCCGTCCTGGGGCTCGCCGAACGCTGGTGGCTTGGGAGTCCTCAGTCTCGAGCTGCCGTGGGGTTTTCGTAAAATGATGTTCGAGGTCGGGGCGGGCGTGTCCAAGGCGACGGGACCGGAGCCGCCAGCCATCACGTATCTGATCTTCGACACCCAGGCGTGCCCTCTGGATCTGGCGATCGGGAATTCGGGAATCAGCGTGCTCGGGTGCCTGCACCTCGCCGCCGCTCGGTACAACGCTTGGCAAAAGCAGGACCCGAGCGCGGCAAGTCCGTTGGTCAACTCCGATGGAACCGCGTTCTGGAGTGGAGCGAGCGCGCGCCTGCGCTACCAAACACCGATGCGCTTGTTCGTGGAGGGGAACGTCGACGCGATGTACGGGACCGTGAGCCGCAGCGAAAACAGCACGCCAGGTTGGTTCGGCGTAGGCTTGGGAGTGGGAGTCCAGATTTTGTGAGCGCATTGGTTCTTGGAAGGCACCCGGAATCGGCGCTCCCTGCGGTTGCGCAGACCAATAACGAGCGCTCCGAAGCCGAGGCGCGTCTTCGAGAGTCCGTCAGCGTGCACCTCGGGGCCGTGTGGCGGATGCTTCGGCGCAACGGCGTACCCGCAGCCGACGCCGACGATGCGGCCCAAAGGGTATTCCTGGTCCTATCGCGCAAGGCCCACGGCGTCGAGCCGGGTCGTGAGCTTCCGTTTCTCCTGCGCACCGCGATGCTCGTGGCGTCCGAAGTGCGGCGAACGCTGCGCCGGCGGCGCGAATCGGGGGAGCCCTCGTTCGAAGAGCGCTCCTCGGACCAGCCCAACCCGGAGCACGAGCTCCTGCAGCGCGAAAGGCTTTCCCTTCTAGACTCCATCTTCAAGGAGATGGACGAGCCCCTTCGGGTCACGTTTGTCCTCTACGAGATCGAGGAACTGACCATGGCGGAGATTGCTGAGACCCTCGAGGTTCCGCTCGGAACGGTCGCTTCGCGCTTACGGCGGGCACGCACGCGGTTCGAGGAGCTGGCGAGCGTCTTTCGGAATGCACATGGAGGTCAGCGATGAACGAGCCGAAGCGGCTGCTCGACTCGCAGGCCGGACACCTGCGCGACTTGGTCGAAGCTGGCAAGCGCGATCTCCCCGGCGGACACGTCCAGGAGAATGTCCTCGGCGCGCTTGGTCTCGGCGCCACCGGAGGAGCCGGCCTGATGGCGGGCGCCTCGGACAGGCTCGCGCGCGCAGGAATAGGCAAGTTCCTGCACGGATTGAGTCGCGCAGCGCTTTTCAAGATCGGCATCGCGGTCATGGTGACGGCGATCGCATCAAGTGCCGTCTTCCTTGCTAGCGACCCTCACGAGCATGCGAGTCGGGTGTCGATCGACCGCGCGGCGCCGGCCGTCGGATCGGTTTCGCTACGCTCATCCGCACGGGATCCCGGCACGGCGGGCACGCCACTCACAGGGAGCGTGGCAGCAACCGGCCCAGCCAGCCCCCCCGCCGCTGCACCGGCTGCACCGCAGCTCCGTGCGCGCGCCAGTGCCGCTCCGGCCATTCGTGCGCACCACGCTCGACATCATGCGCTGCTTGCGGATGAAGCGCATGAGAAGGCGGCTGTGCCGTCGATGGCCAATCAACTCGAATCGATCCGTCGCGTGCACGCGCTCGTCGCGGCCTCGTTCCCGGGCACAGCATCAGCCTGCGCCCACTGTTTGACGCCTACCTTTATCTCTTCCTTGCCTTTCTCCTCGCCTTCCGCCTCCATGCGACCGGGGAGGACAGCATCACGACGTTCTTACGCACAAGCAGCCGCAAGGCTTCCGGAGCGGTCGCGGCCGTAGCCCTGTTCGGCGCCATGGGTCAGATCATCGCCTATTCGGGCTATCTGCAAGGGTTCGGCCACCTAATCTCCGCTAACAACATCCCCCCTTGCCTGGCCGATGGGCTTATCGCCTGCACAGGCAGGTTCTAC
>CAWHRJ010000014.1:0-211302 GCA_963831685.1 uncultured Pseudomonadota bacterium | reverse complement strand
GTCAAGGGCGGCGCGGGCACCGTCGCGGCCGAGCCGGTCAAGAACGGGCCTCCGGCCGCCGTCCGGCGCAAGCTCGGCGACGAGCGCCAGTCGTTCACCCACAAGTTCGCCGTCGCGGGGCACGAGGGGTACATCCACGTCGGCCTCTACGAGACGGGCGAGCCGGGCGAGATCTTCGTGAAGATGGCCAAGGAGGGCTCGACAATCTCGGGCCTCATGGACAGCTTCGCCACGGCCATCTCGCTGGCGTTGCAGCACGGCGTCCCGCTGCGCTTGCTGTGCGACAAGTTCTCGCGCACCCGCTTCGAGCCTTACGGGTT
The DNA here is from genome assembly GCA_963831685.1 of uncultured Pseudomonadota bacterium. Lineage (GTDB taxonomy): Bacteria > Myxococcota_A > Polyangia > Fen-1088 > Fen-1088 > JADGRB01. The sequence goes on along the minus strand of CAWHRJ010000014.1, from coordinate 210,982 downwards.
CACCGAGAACCCGGAGATCCCGCGGGCCAGCTCCATCATGGACTACCTCTTCCGCTGGCTCGGGTCGAAGTTCGTGCGCGAGACGCCGCTCGTCGAGGCCGCTCCGGCACCGGCCGCGACGGCGGAAATCCAGCGCGTCGCCGACGCTGTGGCCGCCGCCCAGAAGGTGGAGGTCATCGACGTCAGCGCCAGCGCCAAGACGAACGGCCACACCGGCACGAACGGCCACAAGAACGGAAACGGCACCCACACCGGCAACGGCAACTACAGCTTCATCGCCCGCACCGACGCGCCGACCTGCCCCGAATGCGGATCGATCATGATCCCCAACGGCAGCTGCCACAAGTGCGTCAACTGCGGCACGACCAGCGGCTGCTCGTAAGTCGCTAGACCGCCACGCTTGAAAAGGGAGGGCCCGCAAGGGTCCTCCCTCTTTGTTTCGGGCCGTCAGACCGTGACGATCGCGACCTTCTGTTTCAGCGCCCCGGCGAGACGTCCGATGTCGCGCCGATCCGAGGTAACGATCGTGTCCCGCCGCTCCGCCGCGCCCACGACAACGGACGCGTCGACGACGTCAGCGGTCCGGCTCGCCGCGAGAAGGCGACCGACGCGCTTCGCCCGCTCCTCGGTCAGGTCTTCGACCTCGCAGCCGAGCAGAACGCGAGCGACGACGACGGCGTTGCCGCGCCAGACCTGAGCGACGACCGCTGTCGGCACCGTCACCGTGACGCCGCGGTCGAGCGCCTCCTTCCACAGGGCCCAGAAACGGCGGTCCCCTTTCTCAGCGGCGATCAGCGCGCCGCTGTCGAACGTCAGCCCCGCGGCCACGCCCGCCGCACCCGACGCAGCTCGGCCTCGGTGATCTCGCCGCTCTCGGCTTCAAATGCCTTCAGGGCCTGCCGCGCCGCCAGTTGCCGAAGCCGCAGCCGGGCCGCATCGGCCAGCCAGGCCGAAACGTTCCCCCGCGCCTCGGCCCTCGCGGCGCGCTGGACCTCTTTCGCCAGGTCATCGTCCAGAGAGATGGCGAGCTTCCGCGCGGACATGGGAATAGTACTACCACAGTATGACCAGATGAGTGGCGCCAGCTCATCCATCCGCTATGCTCGGGGCATGTTCACCGGGACCTACGCCCTCTTGATGGCCGAGTACAACCGCTGGATGAACGGCAAGGTCTACGCCGCCTGCGCGACGCTCACCGACGAGGAGCGCAAGCGCGACCGCGGGGCGTTCTTCAAGTCGATCCACGCCACGCTCAATCACCTTCTGAGCGGCGACGGCATCTGGCTCGGCCGCTTCAACGGCAAGAGCTATCCAACGCTGCCCCCGGGACAGAACCTCCACGACGACTTCGACGAGCTGCGCGCCGCGCGCGGCGCGCTGGACCAGGAGATCCTCGCCTGGGCGCGGTCCATGACGCCTGAGACGCTCGCCGAGCCGATGACCTGGACGGCCAAGGTTTACAAATTCACCCAGACGCATCCGCGCTGGGTGCAGGTGGCCCAGATGTTCAACCACCAAACGCATCACCGCGGCCAGGTCCACGCCATGCTGACCGCCGCCGGCCTCGACGTCGGCGCCACCGACCTGCCGATGCTCCCGATCCTGCAGCAAGGAGACGATCTCGGTGGGGGCCCATTGCCCTCGAGAGACGAGCTGCACGACCGAGACAAGCTTCGCTGACGGCGGGAACGCGGTACTCTTCTGTCGTGGCCGGGCGATACATCGACGTCGTCGTCGAGGAGCAGGACGAGATCCCCGAAGGGTGCGAGCTGCGGTTTCACGCCGTCGGCGCGTCGCGTTCGGTCACCCGCGTCCGCTACGAGCCGCTGACCGGGCCCGAAGGGGAGTTCGAGGTGACCGCCGCGGGTGGGGAGCCGGCACTGGCGGCGCCAGTCGACGACTCGGGGGCCGGGACGTCGGTCCTGATCTACGGCGACGCCCGCGGGTTGCGGTTGCGGCGGCTCGACGGTGGCGACGGCGCGCCGTTCGCCGAGCCGTATCTCCTGCTGGCCGAGGACGCGATCGTCGGCTGAGGCAGTGGCGCGGAGACGGGTGCGGACGGCGCTCGCGTTTCTCGGCGGGTGACGGTAGCCTAGTCGGATGTTCACCTTCGTCTCCGGTGGGCTGCGATCGGGCAAGTCGGGGTACGCGCTCCGGCGCGCCTCCGAGCTCGGACCGCCCCCCTGGCTCTACGTCGCGGCGCACATCGAGGGGGATGACGAGCTGAAGGCGCGGCTCGCCAACCACCGCCGCGATCACGACACGACCTGGAGGCTGGTCGAGGCGCCCGCCAAGATGGTCAGCGCGCTCGATCCGGCGTCGCTGGATGGCTGCGGGGCGGTGGTGATCGACCGCTTCACCGTGTGGCTCTCCAATCGGCTGGCGGCAAGCGACAAGAGCAGCGACAACGATCTCCTGGGCGAGGTCCAGGCGCTGGCCGACCGGATCTACCGGTCGACGACCCCCACGGTGGTGGTGACCACCGAGATCGGGCTGGGGTTTCTCCCGGCCAACGTGCCGGATCGCCGCCTCATCAACGTCGCCGGGCAGGCCAATCAGATCCTCTCGGAGCGGGCCGAGTCGGTCGTTCTGATGATCAGCGGCGTGCCGCTCCGCCTGCGCTGAGGCGCGATGCCGCTCTCCCGCGTCACCTTCCCGGTCGGCGCGCTCGGCTGCAACTGTACGATCGTCAGCTGCCCCGAGACGCGCGAGGCGCTGGTGATCGATCCCGGCGACGAGGCCGAGGAGATCCTGGCCGCGCTGGCCAAGGGCGGGCTGACGGCGGTCAAGCTGGTCCACACCCACGCCCACTTCGATCACATCATGGCGACCGCCGAGGTCGCGGCCCGCACCGGCGCCCCGACCCTCCTCCATCGGGAGGACCGCTGGCTCTGGGACCATGCGCTCATGCAGACTCAGATCTTCGGCATCCGGCGCCCCGACGGCGCCCCCTGGCGGCCACCCCCGCCCCCGACCCACGAGCTCGCCGGCGACGAGTCGCTCGCCTTCGGCCGCCGCGAGGCGCGGGCGCTGCACACCCCGGGGCATACGCCCGGCTCGATCTGCCTCTACCTCGAGCACGCCGAAGAGACGCCGATCCTCTTCGCGGGCGACACCCTGTTTCAGGGTTCCATCGGCCGGACCGACCTTTGGGGCGGTTCGATGCCCGCGATCCGGCGGTCGATCCGCGATCGGCTGCTCACCCTCCCGGATGACACGTTGGTCGTCCCGGGCCACGGCCCCGAGACGACCGTGCTCCGCGAGCGCGAGGAGAACCCGTTCGTCGGTCGATTCGCTGACTGATCCGACGACCGATTTGGGCGACCGGGAGGGTAAATCGGGACGTGCGCAATTTTATGAAATCGGCGTATGCTCTCGGCCTCCAACGGGAAACGGACCGCCAACTCCCAGCCACAGGATTCTCCATGACGCGTTCAGCCCACCGTTCTGGCCCCTCGCGCGCGATCGTTTTCACCCTGCTGTCTGCGGGGTTGACCCTACTGGTTGCCTCGCCGGCCGCCGCCAAGAAGAAGGGCGCCACCAGCTCGAGCGACACCGCCGCCGGCGCCGACAACGAGACACCGAAGCAGGCCAGCGACGATGACAAGCCGTCCACCCAGGCGAGCGACGAGGAGAAGCCGAAGGCGTCCCTGAACCTCGAGCAGGAGGCCCCGAAGACCGACAGCCTCGGGCACGTCCACTTCGCGTCGCCCAACGGCGAAGGGCTGGGGCGGGTGGTGGTGAACGCCCCCGCTGACAAGAAGATCAAGGTCTTCCTGGAAGGCAGGCTGTTCGGCACCGCGCCGGTCACCGTCTACAGCGTCCCCAAGGGCGACTACATCGTCGAAGCGGTTTATCCGGACGGTAAGTCCGCGGGCAGCAAGCCGGTCACCGTCTCCGAGGGCGAGGAGACGGTGGTCGATCTGGGCGGTCCCAAGGCGGCGGCGTCCGGCTCGGGCGACAGCGGCAGCATCTTCAGCACCGGCGAGATGTCGCCGACGCGGAAGGTCCTGATGTACTCCTTCCTGGGCGGCGCCGCGGTCGGCGTCATCGTCGGAGTCACCTTCGGGATCCTGGAACGGAGCGCAGAGAACGACTACCAGAACACGCCGATGGGCAGTCAGTCGCAGCTAGACTCCATCCAGCAGCGCGGACAGCGCGACGCCAACATCGCCAACGCCGGCTGGGTATTGACGGCGGTCGGGTTGCTCGGCGCCGGCGTCTGCGCGATCCCGCTCATCTTCGGCGGCGGCGAGAAGGCCGGCGCCGCGCCCGCCGCCCCCTCGGGCACGCCGTCCGCGTTCATGTTCTCGCCCGTCGCGGGTCCCCACCTGACCGGCGGCGCCTTCTCGATGCGGTTTTAATCTTACGGGGGGCGGCTCGCTGCCGCTCGCGCCCCCCGGACCCCCCTCGCTCCGCGCGGCAGAGCCGCGCTACGCTCGCCTGGCCTACTTGCCGAGCTTGGCGGTGTCGATCACCCGGACGCCGGGGGGCGGCACGAAGTGAAACTCCGACTCGGGGACGTGGCTGTTCATCTTGATGTCGGCGAAGGTCAGGTCGTTGAGGTTTCCCTGCCCGTCGGTGATGACGCTCTCGCGCACGTCGAAGCTCTTCGGATCGACGACGAAGAGGATGTTCTTCACCTGCGGCTCGGCCACCTTGGGTGACAGCGACAGGAGGTAGTCGCCCGGCGTGCCGTAGCTGCTCTTCGCGACGGCGGTGATGTCGAACTCGGCCGCAAGCTTCCCCTTGCCGGTGAGGAAGGCGAGCGCCGCCGGGAGTTGGGAGGCCTTCAGCTCCTGCTTGAACGCCTGCTGATCCTCGGGCTCGTAGAGCCAGAGCACGCCACCGTCGCTCACGTAGGTCGCCTTCTCCGGTTTGTCGTAATCCCAGCGCATCCGCCCCGGCTTCTTGAACATGACGCCGCCGGCCGAGTTGGTTTTGCGCCCCATCGCCGTGCTGGTCAGCGTCTGCGTAAACCGTGCGCGAAAGTCATTCGCCCCGTCGTAACGCTTCTGCACCCTGTCGACGACGGCGTCGAGCGACAGACGTGGCGGCGGGGCGGCGGGGGTCGCGGCGAGGAGCGCGCACGCCAGGGCGGGGGTCAGCATCGCCGCGATCCTAGCCCAACCGTTCGGCGACCACCATCAAGCGGCGGCGCTCGGCGGTCGAGCCCCTTTTGCCGGTCACATTCGGTCGCACCACGCCGCGCGTCGGATAAGATCTGTATCCGATGCCCGAGCCGCAGACCCTGGATGAGGCGCGCCCGAGGCCGCGGGTGACGATCATCGTTCCGACCTACAAGGAGGTCGAGAGCCTGCCGCACCTCATAGATCGCGTTGCCAAGGTGCGGGCCGAGGCGGGGCTCGACATCGACATGCTGATCATGGACGACGACAGCCGCGACGGTTCGGTCGAGATGCTCGCCGCCCGCCCCGAGAAGTGGGTGGAGATCGTGGTGCGGACGAGCGATCGCGGGCTCAGCCAGGCGGTGCTCGAGGGCGCCCGGCGCGCACGCGGAGAATACCTGGTCTGCATGGACGCCGATCTCAGCCACCCGCCGGAGGTGCTGCCGGCCATGCTGGCCAAGCTGAACGGCGGCGCCGACTTCGTTTTCGGCTCGCGTTACGTGCGCGGCGGGACCACCTCGCACGACTGGGGTTTCCTGCGCTGGGCGAACAGCCGGGTCGCCACCCTGCTGGCGATGCCGCTCACCTCGATCCGCGATCCGATGTCAGGCTTCTTCGCGCTGCGCCGCTCGACCTTCGAGCTGGGGAAGGACTTCAACCCGGTCGGCTACAAGATCGGCCTCGAGCTGATCGTCAAGTGCCACTGCGAACGGGTGGTCGAGCTCCCGATCCATTTCGAGGACCGACGGTTCGGGCAGAGCAAGCTGACGCTGCATCAGCAGTTCCTCTACCTGCAGCACCTCCGGCGGCTCTACATCTTCAAGTTCGGCGCCTGGACGCAGCTGATGCAGTTTCTCGCGGTGGGCGCGATGGGGACCATCGTGAACCTGCTGGCCCTCTCGGTGCTGCTGGCGCTCTCCGTTCCACAGCGACCGGCCATCGCGCTCGCGATCTTCGGCGCCATGTGCTTCAACTTCGCGCTCAACCGACGCTTCAGCTTCTCGCAGAGCCGCCACCGGCCCTGGCCGCGGCAGCTCGCGGGGTTCGTGGCCGCCTCCTCGATCGGGGCGCTCATCAACTACGCGACGACGCTGTTCGTCGCCGCACATCTCGCCGGCCTGCGTCTTCAAGTGGCGGCGCTCTGCGGGATCGCCGTCGGGACGCTGTTCAACTTCATCGCCAGCCGCTACCTCGTCTTTCGCGTCTCGCACATCCGGACGATCAGTTCGGGACCCTGAAAGGGTCCCGCGGCCCCCCGCGATGAGGTCGGCCGAGCAAAGCTCGTCCGCCCTCGACGCGTTCTAGTTCATTCCCTAGGCTTACCCGCCGGCCGCCAGGTATTCGCCCTGCGGCGCCAGCACGTCGCGCGGCTTGGCGCCGTTGGTCGGGCCGACGATCCCGTCGCGCTCCATCTGCTCCACCATGCGGGCTGCGCGGTTGTAGCCGATCTGCAGCCGCCGCTGGATGTACGAGACGGAGGCCTGGCGCGTGTCGCAGACGATGGCCACCGCCTGGTCGTAGAGCTCGTCGTTGAACCTCTCGGCCGGCGCCCCCTCCTCGGCGTCCTCGTCGCGCGGCTTGAGGATGTCCATGTCGTAGACCGGCTTGGCCTGCTTCTTGAGGAAGTCGACCACCCGGTGGACCTCGTCGTCCGAGAGAAAGGCGCCGTGAACGCGGCGCAGCTTGGTCCCGCGATCGGAGAAAAGCATGTCGCCGTTGCCGAGCAACGTGTCGGCGCCCGCCTGGTCGAGGATGGTGCGCGAGTCGATCCGCGACGCCACCTGGAGCGCGATCCGGCTGGGGAAGTTGGCCTTGATGAGGCCGGTGATCACGTCGACGGATGGTCGCTGCGTGGCGAGGATGAGGTGCAGCCCCGCCGCGCGCGCCTTCTGGGCCAGCCGCGCCACGCTGGTCTCGACGTCCTTGGGCGCCACCATCATGAGGTCGGCGAACTCGTCGATGACGATGACGATGTAGGGGAGCTTGGTCGGCTTGTCGTCCTTCGACTGGCTGGCCGCCGCCTGCTGCTTGGCCTGCACGGCGGCCGCGGCGTCCGAGAGGTCCTCGTCGCTCGGCGTCTCGTAGCTGACGATGCCGGCGCTGTCGCCGTCGTCCGCCGCGACGGTGATCTCCGCGTCGGCGTCGAGATCGACCTCCTGCTCGCTGCCGTCTGGCCCCGCCAACACGACGCGGATCTTCTTCTCCTTCTTGGGCGGCGCCTCGGGAACTTCGCTGCTCTTGTTGGCGTCGCTCTCGATCCTGGCGTTGTAGCTGGCGATGTCGCGCACGCCGCTCTTGGCGAGCAGCTCGTAGCGCCTCTCCATCTCGTCGACCGCCCAGCGCAGCGCCAGGTTGGCTTTCTTGGGGTCCGTGACGACCGGCAGCAGCAAATGCGGGATGCCCTCATAGATCGAGAGCTCCAGCATCTTGGGGTCGACCATGATGAAACGCACCTCGTCGGGCGAGGCGTTGTAGAGCATGCTGGTGATCATCCCGTTGACCGCCACCGACTTGCCCGACCCGGTGGTGCCGGCGACCAGCAGGTGCGGCATCTTGGCCAGGTTCACGCTGACCGGCGCCCCCTTGATGTCCTTGCCCAGGGCGATCTGCAACTTGGACGCCGCGCCGGTGAAGCAGCTGTCCTTCAGGATCTCCTTGAGGTAGACCGTCTCGCGCGTCAGGTTCGGCACCTCGACGCCGACCACCGCCTTGCCGGGGATGGGCGCCACGATGCGGACCGCCTGCGCCTCCAGCGCCATCGCCAGATCCTTTTCCAGGTTGGCGATCTTGCCGGTGCGCGTACCCGGAGCGGGCGCGAACTCGTACATGGTGACGACGGGACCCATGTGGATCTCCTTCACCTTGCCGCGCACGCCGTAGTTGGCCATCGCCTGCTCGAGCCGCTCGGCCATGTCGTAGAGCTGCTGCTTGTCCATGTCGGGCGCCTGCGGCGGGATGTACTCGAGCAGATCGATGGTCGGCAGCTCGAACGCGCCGTCGGAGAGCCGGATGAAGCCCCGCTTCTCCTCCGGGGTCTTCTCCGGTGCATCGGTCTCGGTCTCGGCGTCGAGCGCTTCCTGTCGCATTCGGGCCAGCGACGCCGACTCGACGATGATCGGCGCGTCGGGCGGCGCGACCGGCTCCGCGGCCACGGCCAGCTCGGGCGCCGCCTCCGATTCGATCACCTCGGGCGCGAACCGCTCGACCGCCGCGACCTCGGCGACGATCGCCGCCATCGCGGCGCGCTCCTCGTCGACCTCGTTGCCCACGCTGCGGGGGGAACCGACGCGGATCCCGGTGCTCTCCTGCGGCTCGACCGGCGCGGGCGCCGCCTGGGGCTCCTGCTCCGGCTCGGGCTCCGGCGCCGCGCCGCGGACCGGCTCGACGATCTGGATTTCGTTCTCCTCGGCCTCCGACTCCCGCTCCGACTCTGACTCTGACCCCCCTTGGGCCTGGCGCTCGCCCGCGTCGTCCTTCTCCGGGAACGCCGCGCGCGCGGTCCGCCAGGCGGCCGCCGCGCCGACCACGATCCCGCGCCGCGCGTGGCGCGCCGCCCAGGCGAGCACCACCATCGCCTCCGCGAGGGTTATCTCGGTCACCAGCAGGATGCCGACCATCAACATCGTCGTCGCCACCAGCGCGGCGCCCACCGCGCCGATGAAGCTGGCCGCCACCTCGCCCAGCCACTGGCCGTAGAGGCCGCCCGGGCCGTGGAAGCTGACGTCGCTGTCGGCGAACGGCAGGTGCAGCAGGACGACCACCGCGCTCAGCAGCAGAAGCGCGCCGCACCCCTCGCGCAGGCCGTCGACAATCTTGCGTCCGCGGAAGCAGCGGATCGCCGCGACCGACATCGCCGCGATCACCAGATAAGCGCCGAGACCGAAGAGGCCATAGAACCCCGAGGCGACCGCCGCGCCGCCGGGACCCATGATCGGGTTGGCCGGATCGCCGCCGACCTGCATCCCCAGCAGCGAGATGACGGTGAACAGCCCGCCGGCCAGCAGCAGGATGCCGCAGATCTCACGGCGGCGGTTTTCACGGTTCCCCCGGGGGGCAGATTCGGAAGAAGCGGTCGTCTTGGGGCTGGCGGCCATGGGTTTGGTCCTCGTAGTCAGAGGTGGGCTAACACCTACATCAGACTACTTGGACCGACAGCCCGTCAAATTTCCTGTCGTTTCGGATTTCGGGCGTGCCCGGAAGCCCGCGCGGCGAGGCACGCCTGATGCGGACATAACTATTCGTAAGTAATAGTCTTTTACTGCGCTCTCAGGTCGCCCCGGGGTGGTCATCCGAGAACGCCGCCTCGATGGCCTGCTCCTCGGCGTGCGGCTCTTCGGCGGCGGCCTGCTCCAGGGTCGCTTGCAGCTCGGTCACGTTTGCGTCGAGCGGCTGCCGCGCCCAGTAGGCGTGGACGGCCTCGGCGATGGCGCGGCTGATCCCCGGCGCCTCGGCCAGCTCGTCGGCGGTCGCCTCGCGAACGCGCTTGATGCTGCCGAAATGACGGAGGAGCTGGCGCTGGCGGCCCGGGCCGATGCCCGGGATTTCGGAGAGCGCGGACCGCAGGGTGAGGCGCCGACGACGGTTGCGGTGGAAGCTGATGGCGAAGCGGTGGGCCTCGTCGCGGAGCTGCTGCAGGACGAACATCTCGGCGCTGTTGGTGCGGATCGGGATGGCGTCCTTGGCGTGGGGAAGAAACACGCGGTCGGGGCGGGTCGCGCCGTCGGCGTCGCGACCGCCCTTCTTCGTCGGGACGGGCGGTGGCGGCGCCGGCTCGGGCACGGGCTCGGGTGAGGCGGCAGCTTCGACAACTTCCGCGGTGGGCGCAGGGGGCTCGGCGGCGCCGACGGCCAGCCCCTCCTCGAGCGCGACATCGCGCTCCTTGGCCAGCGCGACGATCGGCAGCCCCACGCCGGCGCGCACGTCGATGCCGACGTCGCGGGCGGCGGCCAGCGCCATCGCCAGCTGCCCCTTGCCACCGTCGACGACGATGAGGTCCGGGAGCTTCCACGTTCCTACGTCCTCGCCCCCCTCGCGCGCCCGGCGGAAGCGCCGCGAGAGCACCTCGTACATCGAGGCGAAGTCGTCGTTGCGGCGGCCGTCGGTCCGGCCCGCCGCGCCGGCGCACGCACCTTGTAGGTCCGGTAGCGGCTCTTGTCGGGGCGGCCGTCGACGAACACGACCATCGAGGCGACGGTGGCGAACCCCTGCATGTGCGAGATGTCGTAGCACTCGATCACGCGCGGCAGCTTCGGCAGCTTGAGGCGCCGCTGCAGCTTGCCGAGCGCCAGCTCCACGTCGGCGCGCGCGTTGCGCCGGGTGGCGAAGCTGGCCGCCGCGTTCTTGTTCGCCAGATCGACGAGCTTTTTGCGGTCGCCCCGCTGCGGAACCATCACCTCCACCTTCTTGTGTCGCCCCGGCAGCGCCGCCCGCTTCTCGTCGAGCCACTCGGCCTTGAGCGCGGCGTCCTCGATCTCGATCGGCAGCAGCACCTCGTCGGGCGGCGGCGCGCCGAGGTCGTAATAGAGGCCGACGAACGACGAGATCAGCTCGGCGTCGGGGAACTCCTGCCCGGTGAACGAGTAGCCGCGGCTGCCGTTCAGCTGACCGTTGCGGATCGACATCACCACGATCTCCAGCGCGATCCCCTGGCGGTAGTAGCCCACCACGTCCTGATCGAGGAAGTCGGTCGACACCACCCGCTGCTTTTCGAGCGTCACCTCGAGGGCCTTGATCTGGTCGCGGATCTCCGCCGCCCCTTCGAACTCGGTCCGCGCCGCGGCGTCACGCATGCGCGCGCGCAGCCGCTCGAGCAGCTCGTCGCTCTTGCCGTCGAGAAACAGCCGCACGTCGCGCACCTGCTCGCCGTACGCCCCGCGCGAGACGGGGAGCACGCAGGGCGCCGGGCAGCGCTTGATCTGGTACTGCAGGCAGGGGCGCTTGCGGTTGTGAAGAACGTGGTCGGTGCAGGTGCGCAGCTGGAAGTGGCGGTTCACCACCCGGAGCGTCTCGCGGCACGACGTCGCCGAGTGGTACGGCCCGAAGTAGTAGGCGCCGTCGTCGCCGAGCCGCCGGGTCACCTCGAGCCGCGGCCACTCCGCCTTCGGGTCGAGCCGCAGCACCAGGAAGTTCTTGTCGTCGGTCAGCTTGACGTTGAAACGCGGCTGGTGGTGCTTGATGAGCGTGTTCTCGAGGAGCAGCGCCTCCTTCTCGTTGCTGGTGATGACCGTCTCGATGTCGGCGACGATGCTCTCGAGCAGCGGCACGAAGTCGCGGCTGTCGCCCGAGGCCGGCTGGAAGTACTGCCGGACGCGGTTGCGCAGCACGGCCGCCTTGCCGATGTAGATCGGCTTGCCGCGCGCATCCTTCATGATGTAGACGCCGGGCGCCGCCGGCAGCCCCTCGAGGATCTCCGCCAGCGTGCGGCGCGCGGCCGGCACCTCGGCATGGAGCAGGCTGGGCCGTGGCTGGTCGCCCTCCTCGGACATGCCGTAACAATAACGCGCGCGTTATATTCGCGCCCCATGTCGTCTCACTGCCGCCTTCCGGCGGTCCTCCTTCTCGGGCTCTGCGTGCTCCTCCAGGCTGCGCCGGCGGCGGCCGCGGGCGCTCCGGTGGTCGGGAAGCTGACCTGGTACGGACAGTCCTGCTTCCTGCTGGAGACGGCGGCGGGGACCCGCGTGCTCATGGACCCGTTCGGAAAGGCGACCGGCCACCCGCTACCGGTCGGGCTGCGCGCCGATCTGGTCACGATCAGCCACGAGCACCCCGACCACAACAACATGCGCCTGTCGACGGGCACCCCGCGCGTCATCCACGGCCTCACCGCCGACAAGAAGGGCTGGGCCCGGATCGAGGAGCGGTTTCGCGACGTCTCGGTCCGCTCGGTCGGCGTCTACCACGACGACAAGCGGGGCGCCGTGCGCGGGCTCGACACCGTCTTCGTCTTCGAGGTCGGGGGGCTGCGGATCGCGCACCTCGGCGACCTCGGCCACACGCTGGACGACGAGCAGCTGGAGGCGATCGGTTCAGTCGACGTGCTGCTCGTGCCCGTCGGCGGCGTGACGACCCTCGACGCCTACCAGGCGACGCGCGTCATCGACCAGCTCCACCCGCGCCTGATGATCATCCCCATGCACTACACGGCCGAGGCGCTGGACCTCTTCCTCGAGCGCAAGGCCAACGTCCGCCGCGAGAGCCACCCGACGGTGGTGCTCACCTCGGTCAAGGCCCGCCCCGCGACGGAGATCGTCGTGCTGCCGGACCGCTAACGTCCGAGGGCGCGGGCGATGAGGTGCCAGAGCCCGACCGCCACCAGCACCGGCAGAGCGAACGCCGCGACGACGGCGACGATCGCCAGCGCGACGAGGGCGTGATCCGACCAGTGCCCACGGACGCTGCCCCCGGCGGACCTGGCCCGCAGGAGATCGAGGTTGCGCGCGTGCGCCTTGAACATGAAATCCCAGATGTCGCCCACGATCGGGATCGCGCCGCCCGCGGCGTCGGCCGCCAGGTTGAGCAGCATGCGGGCCAGGAGCGCCTTGGGCGCGCGCCGCCGCCAGGCGAGGAGCACCGGGTAGACCCCGAGCAGCGAGCCGAGCAGGTCGCCCACCCCCGGCAACACCAGCCCCATCAGCGGATCGAGGAATCGGTCGTCGAGCCAGTGCGCCAGCGTCTCGGCCGCGGCCAGCGCCCGATCCTCTTCCGCCGGCTCGGGGCGCTCCACTTCCGCCGGCTCGGGGCGCTCCACGCCGGAAGGTTACCCACGAAACTCGCGAACGTCAGGCTGGACCGTCAGGGGACGTGCCCGGCCGTCGCGGCGCCGAGCGCGCGCGGAACGTAGTTGCCGCCCGAGATGATCATCTTGATCGCCTCCTGCCGGGCCACATCGACCCGCACGAGGCGGTTCGCCGCGATGAAGTGCAACCGGCCGCTGGTCGGGTTGGGCGAGGCCGGGATGAAGACGCAGCAGGTCCCGGGATCGCCCTCCACCGGATGGCCCGCGAAGAAGCCGACGACCATCCCCCGCCCCGCGTCGTCGGGGACCAGCACCACCTGACCGAAGATGCCGAAGCCGCCGTCGTGGGTCTCCGTGAGCGCCACCTGCTTCCAGGCGCGATAGAGATCGCTCAGGCCGGGCACGTGCCCCAGGATCCAGTCGGTGGCGCCGATCAGGAACTTGCCGATCACGCTGGTCACGAACAGACCCAGCAGATAGATGACCGTGAGCGCGACGACGATCCCCAGGAACGGGACGTCGATCCCCAAAATCTGGCGCGCCTTGCTGTCGACGTACCAGAGGATGAAGAAGGTCACCGCCACCGGGATCGCGGCCAGCAAGCCGGCCACGAACTTGTTGCGGAAGTGCGTCTTGAGTCGCCCCATGCGATCGAATTAGACGCCGAGATCGCGCCGATCGCCAAAACCGCGCAGCCGGCGTGGGGCCGCCCTGAGGCGACGCCCGCGACCAGCGCTCAGGGGAGGAGCAACGTCCCGACGCTGCCGGGTGCGGCCAGCGAGGCGGCGATCTCGCCCGGCGCGACGACGTGCACGGCTCCGACGCCCGCGGCGAGCGGGGCGAACGCCTCCTCCAGCTTGGGGATCATCCCCCCCTGCACGACGCCCCCGGCGATCGCGGCGCGCGCCTCGGCGACGGTCAGGCGCGGAAGGCGCGTCGCCGGATCGTCCTTGTCGCGCCGAACGCCACCCACCGCTGTGCAGGCGACCAGCGCCGACGCGCCGACCGCCCCGGCCAGCTGGCTGGCGACGACGTCGGCGTTGATGTTCAGCGTCTCGCCCGAGGGGCCGGCGCCGAGACAGGCGATGACCGGCAGGTACCCGGCGACGTCGAGCGCGTCGAGCAGCGCGACGTCGAACCCCGAAACGTCGCCGACCAGTCCGAAGTCGATCAGCGCCCCATCGGAGCCGGAAACGGCGCGCGGCGGGCGCCGGTGCGCGCGCACGAGCCCGCTCGATCCCGAAAGGCCCACCCCCGGCACGCCGGCCGCGCGCAGCGCCGCCACGAGATCCACGTTGAGCCGCCCCGCCACCACCATCTTCACGACGTCGAGCGCCGCCGCGTCGGTGACGCGCCGGCCGCCGACTATCTGGGGCTCGATGCCAAGCCGGCGCGACAGCTCCGTCGTCTGCGGGCCGCCCCCGTGCACGACGACCAGCCGCCACCCCGCCGCGCGCGCCCGCGCGATCTCCGCCGCCGCGACATCGAGCGCCGGCGCGGCCAGCACATCGCCCCCCAGCTTGATGACCGCGCCGACCATGTGAGCTCCTGGGTGCGATTTACCGCGTGCTGAAGAGGCGAGCCGGGCGCTGCTATCGACGAATAGGCGGTGATGATCGTCTGCGGGCAGGACGCGGCGCCCGGAGCGTCTTCGCGTCGTAGGTCTCGTCGAGATAGTGATCGAAGCGTGCGCTCAAATTCTTCGGCAGTCCGTCGGTCATGCCCCGCGCCGCCAACAGCGGGTCGGTGTTTCGCCGGGTCATGACGGCAGTATGCCTCACCTCACGATGGGATTAGCCGGCGGCTCTCACGATTCCTCACGTTTTCGGTGGCACCAACATCCGCGCAATCAAGGTCGAGCCGTCCCCGCGCCGACGCGCCCACCCCATGGGCGTCCCGTCTCCGCCGACCGCACCTCCGCGGAATCAAGTCACGCGAGCGCCGCGTCGCTGCGGTCGTCCGGCCGCCCACCACGCAACCCGCCGCGGTCCGCGACCGACAACGGGACATGCGCGGAATCAAGACTGTGCGACGGCGTCAGCTCAACTTGCCCCTCCGGGCGCCGCGCACGTGGGGTGGTGCTCGCAAGGGCGCCGGGCGGAAACCGCGCGGCCGTCCCTCGACGCCCCACGACACGCGGCCGAAGGTCGAACCGCGATACCCGGTGCAGGTCACCATTCGCGCGACGCCGGGGCTGCCGTCGCTGCGCTCGCCCCGCGTGTTCGGGGCGCTCCGGCGCGCCATCGCGCGGGCCTCGGTCGACCGGTTTCGGGTGATCCACTTCTCGATCCAGCAGGACCACGGCCACTTCATCGTCGAGGGGGACGAGGCTCGGCGAGCCCGCGGGGGTATCCACGGCCTGGCGATCCGGTTGGCGCTGGCGGTCAACCGCGCCCTCGGGCGCAAGGGGCAGGTCGTCGGCGACCGCTATCACGCGCGCCCACTCACCACGCCGCGCAAGATGCGGACCAGCATGGTCTACGTGCTGCTCAACTTCCGCAAGCACCTCCGGGCGCCCGCCTGCATCGACCCGCGCAGCTCGGGGCCCCACTTTTCGGGGTGGCAGCGCGCGCCCGCGATCGCCGACGCGATCACCGACTCTCCTTCGGCGACGGCGACGCCAGCCACCTGGATGGCGCGCGTCGGATGGAGGCGCGCGGGCGGTCCGCTGCGGGTCGAGGAGCACCCGGCCTCGGCGCCGCGCGCGCACCCAACTTGAATCCGCGGATGTTGCCCAGCGGGGGGCACAGCCACTTGACCCAGCGGTTGTCGCCTTTGCAGGGGGCAGCCACTGAATCCGCGGATGTTGCCCTGCGGGGGCGCAGCCACCTGAATCAGCGGACGTTTGCGTCCGGTAGATGTGACGAATCGTGAGAGCCGGCGGCTACGGCCAAGGGCCGGGGTCCTCGAGCGAGGCGGTTTCGGGCAGCCCCAGCATGAGGTTCATGTTCTGGATCGCCTGGCCGGCGCCCCCCTTGATGAGGTTGTCGGTGGCGCTGACGATCGCCAGCGTCCGGGTCGCGCCGGCCGCCGGGCCCAGCGTGAAGCCGACCTCGGCGTAGTTGCTGCCGGCGACCGCGGCCACCTCGGGGAGGCGATCGCGGACGTAGCGGACGAACGGCTCCTTCGCGTAGGCCTCGGCGTAAAGCGCCTCCAGCTCGGCGGCCTCGACCGCGGCGGGTAGCTCGACGAAGGCGGTCGCCAGGATCCCGCGCGACAGCGGCGCGGAGACCGGGACGAAGCGCAGCTCGACGGCGGGCGCGCCCGCGGCCGCCAGCGTCTCGAGGATCTCCGGCGTGTGCTGGTGCTCGAGCACCTTGTACGTCTTGAGGTTCACGGCGCGCACCGGGTGGTGCGTCCCGGCCGACGGCGCGATCCCGCTGCCCGACGAGCCGGTCATGCCGACGACGTGGACGACGCCGGAGAGCCGCCCCGCGCGCGCCAGCGGCAGGAGACCGAGCTCGATCGTCGTCGCGAAGCAGCCCGGCGAGGCGACCGCGCGCGCCTTCTTGATCGCCTCGCGGTTCAGCTCCGGCAGCCCGTAGACGAACGTCCCCAGCGCCTCGGGGTGCGGGTGGGCGGCGCCGTAGTACTTCGCGTAGGCAGCGGCGTCGCGCAGGCGAAAGTCGCCCGACATGTCGACCACCTTGGCGCCGGTGGCGAGGATGGCCGGCGCGTGGTGAGCGCTCACCTTGTGCGGCAGGCCGAGGAGCGCGACGTCGCAGCCCTTCGCCGCCTCCGCGGGAGGCACGTTCTCGAACACCAGCGCGCTCCGCCCGGTGAGCGGCGGGTGAACCGCCCCCAGCGGCTCGCCGACGTGGTCGACCGCGACGACGCGGGTGAGCTCGACGTCGGGGTGAATCAGCAGACGGCGAATCATCTCGGCGCCGCCGTAACCCGTGCCGCCGATGACGGCGGCCTTGAATCGCTTCATCGCCAGCCCTCGAAGCGGCCGCTGGCGTATCTGCTCGACGCCGTCGGCTCGCCGCGGTCACTGGCACGGTGGCAGGCGTTTTGGTTCGTTGCAGAGGCAGATGCAGTTTGGTCCAATTGCCATCCGGATTGTCACCGAGTGCTGGCCGGGGTCACAGAGGCCGGTCCTCATATCCATCCCCTCGATGGGCGCGTCGTCCCCGACGATCGGACAGACGCGCCCGCCGTCGTTGGCGGAGTTGTCGGGCAGAACGACTCCTGGGGGCCGCAGCCCGCGGCGAGACCGAGCGTGGCCGACGAGCGCCAGGACCGACAAAAGCGACTTCATGGCCGAATGATGGTCGGCAGCGCCGGGGGGTGTCAAGACGGGGCCAACCGACGGATTTTCCGGGCCGCCGCGGCTCGACCGAAAGCCTGTTTTCCCGGAAAAATACCGGCTTCGCGTTGACGCGACCCGATCGCCCCTCTACCCTGAGAGTCTCGTGCATCGCCCCTGGTTGAGCCTGTTCTTTGGGTTGTTTGCGCTCTCTCTTCCCGCTGCGGCGTCGGCCGCGAAGGGGGTCCGGCTGCGTGCCATTGTGCCCTCCGGCCCGCCACCGGCCATCATGCCGCTCTCCGACGTCAAGCCGGGGATGGTCGGCCAGGCGCTCACCGTTTTCCAAGGCACCAAGCCGGAGCCGTTCAAGGTGCGGGTCGTGTCGGTGATGCGGAACTTCCTGCCCAAGCAGGATGTCATCCTGATCCGCGCCGAGGATCCGCGCGTCGAGTTCTCCGGCATCGTCGCCGGCATGAGCGGCAGCCCCGTCTACATCGACGGCAAGCTGGTCGGCGCGGTCGCCTACGCCTGGAGCTTCGCCAAGGAGCCGCTGGGGGGCGTGACGCCGATCGAGTCGATGCTGGCCGAGCGGCGCCGCCCGCGCCGCGTCGCCCGCGAGGTGTTCGCCGAGGGGGCGCCGTCGAGCGGTGAGGTGATCGCGGCCGAGGGGCTGCGCATCCCGGCCGTGATGCGCGGCGCGCTGGCGCCGTCAAACGCCGGCTTCGGAACGCCCGATGCGCTTTCGCGCGGGCTCGGCCTGCCGCCGATCGGCCCCGGCCCGGCCAACGGCGAGCCGCGCCTGATGCGCGCGTCGGTGCCGCTCACGGTGTCCGGGTTTTCGCCGCGCACCGTCGGTGAGCTGACCGACGAGCTGAAACCGACCGGCCTCGTGCCGCTGCAGGCGGGCGGCGGTGGTCACATCGGGCCGCCGGCCGCCGGCCACGTCGAGCCCGGCTCGGCGATCGGCGTCGAGCTCGTCCGCGGGGACATGAGCACGGTCGCCACCGGCACCGTCACCTACGTCAACGGCTCCGACGTGCTGGCCTTCGGCCACCCCTTGTTCGGCATCGGCGAGGTCTACCTGCCGATTGTCGACGCCGAGATCCACGCCATTCTTCCCAGCCTGTCGCAGTCGTTCAAGATGTCGTCGCCGCTCAACGAGATCGGCACGCTGGTCCAGGATCGCCCCGCCTGCATCATGGGCGACCTCGACGCCCGCACGACCATGCTGCCGATCGACGTCCGCGTGACCGGCCCCGGCGTCGAGCCTCGGCTCTTCCACGCCGAGGTCGCCCGCAACCGGCGGCTGACGCCGATGCTGGCCTCGATGGTGGTCGGCAACGCGATCGCCGACGCCGAGCCCGACGTGACCGACATGATCGTGACCGTCACCTCGAAAGTTGATGTGAAGGGATTCGCGCCATTGGAGCTGCGCGACCAGATCTTCTCCCCCGAGGGGGTGTCGAGCCACGCGCTGGCGTCGTCGAAGGGGTTGCGGGCGATGGGCGAGCTGCTGTTCAACCCGTTCGAGCCGATCGTGCTCGATCGGCTCGACGTCGACGTGCGCGTCGAGTACCGGCGCGACGTGGCCGAGATCGTGGGCGTGGCGATGCCGACGCAGGAGGTGCGGGCCGGCGACACCGTCGACCTGCGCGTCACGATGCGCCCCTACGCCGGTTCCGAGTACGTGGAAACCGTCCCGGTGATCATCCCGCGCACGGTGGCCGGCCAGACGCTGAAGATCGACGTCGCCAGCGGCGCGTCGGTGAAGCCCGACCTGCCGCAGGCCGAGACGCTGCCGGTCTACATCGAGAACCTGCGCAAGTCGTACTCGGCGTCGTCGATCGTCGTGACGCTGCAGACGCCCGACGACGGCGCCTCGCTGCGCGGGCGGCTCATTTCCGGGATGCCGGCCTCGGCGCTCGACACGCTACGCACCGGGAACCAGACGGCCCGCGCCGGCGCCTACCACATCGCCGATCGCACGGTCTTTCCGGCGCGGCAGCTGGTCAGCGGCAAGGAAGAGCTGACGGTGGCGGTCAAGTCGGACGCGCTCGGCGACCGTGGTGACCACGCCTCGATTTCGGGGCCGGCAGCGGAATAGCCGCGCCTCCTTTACAATTACCGCCCCGATGCGACCGACACGATCGAACGCCGCGCTGACACTCGCCGCGGCGCTGGTGCTCTTGGCGGCCGGCGCCCGCGCGGCGACGACCAAGAGCTTCCGCCAGGCGACCGCCAAGGACTTCGAGGAGGGCGAGGCGACGGCCAGCATGATCCTCCCCGACGGGACCGTCGTGCCGGGGATGAAGACCGCGCCCGTCTCGGTCGACGCCGCGTTCGTCTGGTGCTCGGTGCTGTCGCCCGACGGCAAGACCGCCTACTTCGGCACCGGCGACCAGGGGCGCATCTACGCCACCGACGTCACCGGCGGCGAGGCGCACGCGCGCAAGGTCGCCCAGCTCGACGCGGCCTGGGTGACCTCGCTGGTGGCGCGCCCCGACGGGACGTTGGTCGCGGGCACGACGCCGGGCGGAAAGCTCTACTCTGTCGACCCCAAAAAGGGGGAGGCGCGCCCGTTCGCCACGCTGGGGACCGACCACGTCTGGGCGCTGGCGCTCGACGCCAAGACCGGCGTCGTCTACGTCGGGACCGGCGGACCCGGGAAGATCTTCGCCGTCGATCGAAGTGGGCGCAGCAAGGAGCTTTGGGACTCCGGCGACAAGCACGTCGTGTCGCTCCTACAGGCCGACGACAAGCACCTCTATGCCGGGACCAGCGAGGAGGCCATCGTCTTCCGGATCGGGCTCGACGGCCGCGCCGAGGCGCTGGGGGACTTCGACGCCGAGGAGGTGCGGGCGCTCGCCCGCGTGGGGAGCGCCGTCTACGTGGCGGTCAACGACTTCGAGCGCGCGGGCGCCACCGCCCCCGCGCTGCCGGTCGCCGCGCACGGCACCCGCATCACCGTCTCGCCCACCGGCTCGCCCGCCTCGGCCGGCGCGCTGCCGCGCCCGGGGCAGCGCAAGTCGAAGGCCGCGCTCTACCGGCTCGATCGCGACGGGCGCATCGAGCAGATCTTCTCCGTCGGCGACGGCTACTTCACCGCGCTCTCCGTCGATGCCGACGGGCGCGTCTACGTCGGCACCGGCACCGAGGGGCGCGTCTACCGCGTCGATCCCGATCGCCAGGCCTCGCTGGCGATCGATCTGCCGGAGCGGCAGGCGCTGACGCTGCTGCGCAGCGGGAAGACCTTCCTGGTCGGCACCGGCGACGTGGGCGGCATCTACCGGGTGGCGCCCGCGCCGGCGCGCCAGGCGAGCTATCTGTCGCGCGTGCTCGACGGCGAGTTCCATGCGCGCTGGGGTCTCCTGCGCTGGCACGGGACGCACGAGCTGGGCCTCGAGACGCGCTCCGGAAACACCGCCAAGCCCGATACGACCTGGTCGGCGTTCGCTGGCCTCGACCACCCGCGCGCGACCGGCGACGGCGGCGTCGGGCTCGTCAAGAGCCCGGGCGCGCGCTACGTCCAGTATCGCGTGACGTTCGGCGCGCCGGACGCGCGCGTCGAGCAGGTGACGCTGGCCTACCTGCCGCAGAACCAGCGCGCGCGCGTCACCGAGATCACCGTCGGCGACAGCGGCGCGGCGCCCGTGCTCTCGACCGGCGGCGCGCTGGGCGGCCTCGGCGGCGGCGTCTCGGTGACCCCGGCGACGGCGCGCGGGTCCACTCCCCGACGGTCAAGCTGCGCTGGAAGGTCGACAACCCCGACGGCGACGAGCTCGTCTACCGGCTCGCCTTCCGCGAGGCGAACGACGCCGTCTGGCGTCCGCTCGGCGGCCCGGACCCGCTCACCAAGACCGACTTCGACTGGAACACCGAGGGGCTCCCCGACGGGACGTACGTCGTCCGCGTGGTCGCCAGCGACGAGCGCGCCGAGCCGCGCGAGCGCGTGCTGGAGGCGAGCCTCGCGTCGGCGCCGATCCTGGTCGACAACCGCAAGCCCGAGGTGGCCGGGCTGGTGGCCAAGTATCCTTTCATCTCGGGACGCGCGCGCGACGACCAGAGCCCGCTCACCAGCCTGGAGTACTCCGTCGACGGCGGCGACTGGCAGATCCTGTCGCCCGCCGACGGCATCGCCGACGACCTGGTCGAGGCCTTCACGCTCAAGCTCCCGCCGCTGCCGCCCGGCCCGCACGACGTCACCGTGCGCGCCTGGGACAGCGCCGACAACGTGGGCGCCGCAGCGGTGACGGTGAGGGTGGGGTCCAAATGAGCAACGACGTCAGCGACGACGTCAGCGACACGCGCGACGACGACGCCTTCCTGCCCGCCGCGCCCGAGGTGGTGCAGATGGAGGTCGGCCTCCTGCAGAACTTCTGCGAGATCCTCTACTGTCCCGAAACGCGCGAGGCAGCCATCGTCGATCCCGCCTGGGAGGTCGACCGCCTCCTGGCCGAGGTCGAGCGGCTGAAACTCAAGGTCACGACCGCGCTCATCACCCACACGCACAACGACCACATCGAGGGGGTCGACCTGCTGGTCGAGAAGACCGGCGCCACCGTGGTCGTCAACCCGCGCGAGGCCGCCGCCGTGCGCGCGCCCGGCCGGACGCTCGTCGACGCGACCGACGGCCGCGACGTGGCGATTGGCAAGCGGGGCGTCCGGGCGCTGGAGATGCGCGGCCACACCGTCGGCGGCACCTGCTATCTCGCCGACGGCTACATCGTGACCGGCGACGTGCTGTTCGTCGGCGGCTGCGGTCGCACCGACTTTCAGGGCGGCGACACCGCCGAGATGTGGAAGAGCCTGCAGCGCCTCATGCGCCTCCCCGAGGAGACGCGCGTCTACCCCGGCCACGACTACGGCGACACGCCGACCTCCACCATCGCCCACGAGATCCGGAGCAACCGGTTCATGCGCTGCGCGACGTTCGAGGAGTTCCGCGCGCTGCGCGAGCGCAAGCGCGCCTGACGGCGCCCATCGGGCGTAGACTCGGCCTCGGAGAGGACCGATGACCGCGACCAGCATGAGGCACGATCGCCCCCGCGCCGACGCCCTGGTGTTCTTCGGCGCGACCGGCGACCTCGCCTACAAGAAGATCTTCCCGGCGCTGCAGAGCATGGCGCGCCGGGGGCGCCTCGATCTCCCCGTGGTCGGGGTGGCGAAGTCGGGCTGGAAGCTCGATCAGCTCGTCGAGCGGGCGCGGGCCAGCCTGGCCGAGCACGGCGGCGGCGTCGACGAGGCGGCGTTCGCGACGCTGGTCCAGCGCCTCCGCTACGTCGACGGCGACTACGGCGAGGCGGAGACCTTCGCGCGCCTGCGCACCGAGCTCGGCGACGCGCGCCGCCCGACCCACTACCTCGCCATCCCGCCCAGCATGTTCGCGACGGTCGTCGAGCAGCTGAGGCAGTCGGGCCTCGCCGAGGGGGCCCGAGTCGTCGCTCGAGAAGCCGTTCGGCCGCGACCTCGCCTCGGCGCGCGCGCTCAACGAGATCCTGCACCGCGCCTTCCCCGAGGAGAACATCTTCCGGATCGACCACTACCTCGGCAAGGAGGCGGTCCAGAACATCCTCTACTTCCGATTCGCGAACGCCTTCCTCGAGCCGATCTGGAACCGCAACTACGTCGAGAACGTCCAGATCACGATGGCCGAGAGCTTCGGGGTCACGGGGCGGGGGAAGTTCTACGAGGAGACCGGCGTCATCCGCGACGTCATCCAGAACCACCTCCTGCAGATCGTCAGCTACCTCGCGATGGAGGCGCCGAGCGGGACGTACGACGAGGCGATCCGCGACGAGCAGGCCAAGGTGCTGCGCAACGTGCGCCCGCTCGACGTCTCGAAGCATGGTGCGCGGGCAGTTCCGCGGGTACCGCGAGGAACCGGGCGTATCGCCGGACTCGTACATGGCGACCTACGCCGCCCTGCGGCTCTCCGTCGACTCGTGGCGCTGGCAGGGGGTGCCGTTCTTCGTGCGCGCCGGCAAGTGCATGGCGAAGACGGTCACCGAGGTGGCCGTCGAGCTGAAGCTTCCGCCCCAGGTGGTGTTCCCCGAACCGCCGCCCTCCGATCGGCAACACGTCCGCTTCCGGCTGAGCCCCGAGGTGACGATCACCCTCGACGCCCGCGCGAAGAAGCCGGGCGAACAGATGGTCGGGCACCCGGTCGCGCTCACGGTCACCGCGGAGCCTGCCCAGGGGACCGACGGGCGCATGGGCGCCTACGAGCGGCTGCTCGGCGACGCGATGGCGGGCGACGCGACGCTGTTCGCCCGCCAGGACGTGGTCGAGGCGGCCTGGGCCATCGTCGACCCGATCATCCACGGCCCGAGCCCGATGTACGACTACGAGCCGGGCACCTGGGGTCCGGCGGAGGCCGACGCGCTCACCGCCGACGTGGGCGGCTGGAACACGCCCGGCTGACCCCAGCGTGTTCCGCGGAGCGTTGCTTCCTCCGCTATTTCTTCGGGGCGGCGGGGGCCTTGCTCGGGTCGTCGGCCGGGTTCAGGTAGTGGATGTCGAACGGACCGGCGTCACCCCATTTGATGTCGGTGGTCGAGTGACGGTGCTAGAAGGCGGCGTGGATCTGCTGGTGGTCGGGCACGTGACCCGCGACGAGATCGTCGGCGGCGTCCGCCTCGGCGGCGCGGCCAGCTACGCGGCCCGGGCGGCGGCCTGCCTGGGCTACGAGACGGCGCTGGTGACGGTGGCGCCGCCCGACGATCCGCTCCTGGAGCCGCTGCGGCGTTCGCCGCGCCTCAGCCTGCACTGCGTCCCGAGCGAGGTGATGACGACGTTCGCGCTCGGGTACGCCGCCGGGCAGCGCCAGCTGTGGCTGCGGCGCCGCGCCCGCCCGCTCGTCCCGGGCGACGTTCCCCCCGAATGGCGGCAGCCGCGCGTCGCGTACATCGGCCCGGTCGCCGGCGAATGCGACCTGCCTTTCGCGCACAGCCTGGGCGCACTGTTCCTGGGCGCCGGGATTCAGGGTTGGCTCCGCCGCACCGGCGAAGGCGGCCGCATCGAGCCGGCGCCGCTCGCCGAGACGCCTGAAGCCGAGACGCGCCCGCCGTTCGACGTCGCGATCGTCTCCGAGGAGGACCACCCGGATGCGGAAGGCGCTGCGCGGCGCCTGGCGCGGACGGTGGCGATCACACGCGGCGCGCGCGGCGCCCGGCTCATCGCCGAGACCGAGTGCCTGGAGATCCCCGCAGCCCCCGCGCGCGAGGTCGACCCGACGGGCGCGGGCGACGTGTTCGGCGTGGTGCTGACGCTGGAGCTCGCACAGGGAAAGCCGCTCGCCGTCGCGGGCCGTGCCGCGGCGGTGGCCGCCGCTCGCGTCGTCGAAGGGCCGGGGCTGGGAACGCTCTCGGGTTCCGATCGCTGAGGTCAGTGCGCGGCGCGGCCAGCGCCTCGACGACGGCGGCGTCGCAAGATGAGCGCCGCCGCGGCGACGGACGCGCAAGCGAGCCAGGCGAGCTTTGACGGCTGGCCAGGGCCGTCGCCCAGAGAGCAGGTGCACCCCGACGACGACGAGCCACCGCCCCCCGTCCCGCCGGTAACCGCTCCACCTCCAGCTCCGCCTCCCGTCGAGCCTCCAGCTCCGCCTCCCGTCGAGCCTCCAGCTCCGCCTCCCGTCGAGCCTCCAGCTCCGCCTCCCGTCGAGCCTGCCTTGCCGCCGCTCGCGCCCGCGGTGCCGCTCGCGCCGGTTCCGCCAGACCCGCCCCCTCCGCCGAGGCCTCCGCCGGCCCCGCCCGCACCGCCGCTCCCTTCAATCGTCCCGCCGAGTCCTCCACCAGCGCCGCCGGTTGAGGAGCGTCCTCCGGCGGAGCCGCCGGGTCCACCTGCAGCCCCACCGCCGGTGCCGCCGGGTCCGCCCGCCGCACCGCCCCCGGCGCCTCCACTGCTGCCGCCAGTGCCGCCACCGCTGCCACCGGTGCCGCCCGGCTGGACGTACACGAAGTCGCGGATGATGATCTCGACGGGATTGCCGTCGGACGGCGTCGCGTTGAAACACCAGAGGTTCATCCCCAGGGGGAGCGCCTGCTGCGGGATGTTCGTGGTGGGATTGGCGGGCGCGTACGTCCAGCTCTTGATGAGGCCGGTCGAGCTTCCCACCGCCTGCAGACCGCCGAGCAGCGTGCTCGCGATGCTGCTGCTCGACCAGACGAACCGCGAGGTCGAGAGCGTGCCGCCGCCGAGCGAGAAGGTGTAGCTCATCTCGCCGATGGTGCTCCCCGACGCCGGGTAGTCGGTCCAGTCACCGTTGGGCCCGCTCGCCTGGCCCCACCGCGCGTACTCGATGTCGATCTCGTTGGTCCCGTCGGCGCCGATGCCCGCCGCCGGCCCGTAGGGAAAGAGACCCAGGACGACGTTCTTGTCGTAGCTGTCGATCGGCCCATCGACCTGCCACTGGTAGGTGCCGAACGCGAGATGGTCCGTCGTGAAAAGCTCCGAGGCGGTCCACGTTCCGCCGCTGTTCGAGATCCGGAGGTGCAGGTACCCGCTCGCGTCCACGGTGACGTTCTGCGGGTCACCCTGGCAGACGCCGGCCATCCCGCCCGAGGTGAGCTGCCAGGTGTGCCCCTTCCACGAGATCGTCGCGGCACGGGACTCCCCGGCGTGGCCCAGGACGACCCCGAAGATGGCCACCAGGACAGCCGCCGCGAAGGTCGAGCGCCGTCGCATGTCGACATTCTCCTCCATCCGGCCGGAAGTGGAAGCGCGGGTTTTCAGGAGACAACCGATTGGGGATCGGGCGGCCGACACCTAGGTTTGTGGAAGCTTTGCCCCCGAAAGCACACCTGAACCAGGCGCCCGCACCCCTCGATGCACTGGCCCGCTTGCCTGCGCCGGCCCGTGGAGCGGCGCGGTCGCTGCGACGGCTCGAGGTCTTTCTGGACATCGTGTACGGGCTCATCGCGGTCCAGATGCTGAGCTACCTGCCGCCCGTGAAGGACATGAGCTGGGCGGGCAAGCCCCTCGGGCTGCTGGCGCCGCTGGTTGGGAACGCGCGCGAGCTCTGGCGCGCGGTGATGGGGATCGGAATCACCGCGATTGGCTGGTGCGTCAGCGCCCGGCGATTGAGTCACCTCGGCACGACCGACGTCGTGCACACGACGATCATCCTCCTCCAGACGGGGTTCGTCTGCCTGTTCATCTACTTCGCGATCTGCGATCCCACGCTGACCGGCGGCCCGTCGTCGCGCGCGTTGCAGTGCGGCTCGGTCGCGCTGGCCAGCGCGTGTGGTCAGCTCGCCTGGATCTACGCTCGCCGGCGCGGGCTCATGGACGACGGTGCGGCGACGAGCGACCTCGACGACATCGGCTCGCGCGGGCGGACCGAGACCGTGACCGCCGTGCTCAACACGCCTCTGTCGTGGGTGGGGCCGCTCTCGTGGACAGTGGGTTGGGTCATCATCCCGGTCGTCCTCACGCAGGTGTTGCCGCGGCTGCGCGCGAGAAGACGGTAGTCCCGACTCTGGAGCCCTGTCCTCAGGTCACGATCTCCAGATCGAAGGGTTCGATGCCCGCGATGCGGGTGAAGTCTCCACGGTTGGCGGTGAAGACCTTCATTCCCGCGGTCCGCGCCGTCATGGCAATGAGAATATCGTTCGTGAGTGATTGATCTCCGCTTCCATGCTCGCGCAAGGCGCGCAGGACGCGTCCGGCGAGCCTCCAGACGTCCCATCCAGGAATGAGGAGACGCCCTGAACGGTGAAACCTCGCGGCCCAGTCCGCGATTCGATCTCGCTTTCGCTCACCGGCCAGGAGCTCCATCGCCACGACGGCAGAAAGGGCCGGCGGTCCTCGGTGTCCGGCGACGATCTGCTCGTGGCGTCGCGCCCGGAACCAGTCGACGTATACGCTCGTGTCTATGAGGATCCGCGTCACCGGCGCTTGCCGACATCCACCATGCCGGCAATGGACCCACCAAGAGCCAGCGTGGCGTCGATGAGCTCGCGATCGATGACGGCCTCGTCGATCACCCGCTCGACCGCCTCCTGGTCGGTGGCCACACCGAGACTTCCCCGGAGAAGATCCAACTTCTCCTGATCCAGCAGAAGGTTCTTGCGACGAACGGTCGCCCGGCGGAGCTTCGGCTTCCGTCCCGCGCGTCTTGCCCGAACGCCTGCGCTCTGGCTGGGGCCCCGTTTCATGTGCACATTATGTATATTTACTGCACATGGGTCAAGACGCCCTGGAACGAACCCCAAGGCGGCGCACACGGGCTGCGACCAGAACGAGCCCTGTTTCGCCGGCGACGCGTGCGTCGTGAAGCTCGACGGAGAACGGCCCCTCGCCCCGATCGAGCGCGAGGCGCCCGGTGAGCGCCCCGTCGGGTGCGCGGGCCACGGAGGCCTCGTGAAACCCGACAAAGCGGCGCACCCAGGGGTCGAGCGCCTTGTAGATCGCCTCTTTGGCCGAGAAGGCGAGCAGCACGGCCGCGTCGCGCGCCGCGCCGTCCGCGGGCAACGCAGTCTGCTCCTCCGGCGTTAGCACCCGGCTGGCAACGTCGACGCGAAGCGGGCGGATCTCTTCGACGTCGATCCCGACGGTGGCGCGCGGCGACGGCTCGCGCGCAACGAGCGCGACCGCGATCGACCGCTTGTGGCTCACCGAGCCGACCATGCCGGCTGGCAGGAGTGGCGCCCCTCGCGGCGTCGCCAGGAGGGGGCCTGAGACCTCGAAGCCGCCCCCACTCACGCGGTCGAGCGCCACGCGCAGCGCGACCCGGCCGCCGACCCAGCCGGCGCGACGCGCCTCGGGCAGCGTTCGGGCGAACGCCGCCTCCTCGGGGTGCAGCTCGCCGGGCAGCTCGAACGGGCCATCCGGCAGCGACACGCCGACGCAGATGCCGAGCGGCAGGTCGAGCACGAAGCGGCGCTCGAAGGCCACCGCTAGCCCGCGGCGACCGCGTCGGCGGCGACCAGCGCGCGCACGTGCGCCAGCAGCGCCTCGCTGCCGACGGCGATCGGCAGCTTCGGCGGCAGCCGGCGCGCCAGCCAGACCACCCGCCAGGAAAGCGCGGCGCCCGGCGCGACGGTATCGTAGGCCCCCTGGGCCTCCACCTCGACGTAGTTGTGCGCGGGGCTGGCGTAGATCTCGATCTGCGCCTCGCCCGGCGCGTGCGCGGCGCGCGGCACCGCCGGGAAGGTCTTCACCAGCAGCGCGTCGCCGTCGACGTGCGCCAACCACCCCTCGCGCCCGTCGGCGAAGTGCTTCTGGTGATCGGTGATGGCAGCCTTGTCATAGTCGTACCAGGTCGCGCCGAGCGCATCCCGCACGCCGAGGTTCGACGGCGGGTAGATCCCCTCG
The DNA here is from genome assembly GCA_963831685.1 of uncultured Pseudomonadota bacterium. Lineage (GTDB taxonomy): Bacteria > Myxococcota_A > Polyangia > Fen-1088 > Fen-1088 > JADGRB01. The sequence continues at coordinate 182,556 of CAWHRJ010000014.1, read as the reverse complement.
CCCGACGGGTAGAACGTCAGGCCGCCGGGACCGACGCGCGTGATCTGCCAGGGCGCCGTCTGGAGGGGCGCCTCGCCGAGGTTGTGGATCCGGTACTCGAAGATGACCGCGCCGCGCGCGCGGTCGGCGGAGAACAGCTTCTCGATCTCCACGCCCAGGCGCGGGCTGCGCGCGCTGCGCATGACGATGGCGCTCCCCTCGATCGACGCGCGGTACGCTTGATGGTCGAGCTCGGCGACCGGCGGCCAACCCCAGCTGCTCTGGGGGCTGGTCCAGAAGGTCGACCCGAAGTTCCCGGCGTCGATCTCCGGGCCGGTCAGCAGGTTGCGGCCGCCGAGGCGCAGCGCCGTCACGCGGCCGCCGGTACGGGCGTCGACCTCGAACGAAACGTCTTCCCAGGCGAGCACGTGGCGGCCGTCCTGCAGGCGCGGAATCACGGGATCGAGCGGGGCGGCGCTGGCCACGGAGATATGCTACCCGCGCGCGCCCGGCGCGATCAATGTCCACCGCGCGGCTGCCGCAGCGGTTGGTGCACGCACGGCTCGACCGCGCTGCCGTCGGGATGCTTCGGGCAGAGGGTGACGGCGTCCGCGCCGACCTCGACCATGATGTAGTGGTAGGTGTTGGTCAGCACGATGACGCTCGGAGGACAGGGGGGGAGCGGCCCCGGCACGCCGACTGGGGGCGGGCCGCTCGCGGCCTGGCAGGTCGGGTTGTACGGCGGCGCGCCGCCGCCGCCGCTGACTACATAGTCGAGCTTCCCGGCGGGCGTCACGCCGACGCCGCGTTCGTAGACGTGGTCGTGGCCCGAAAACAGCACGTCGACGTGCGCAGCCGCCAGGATCGGGGCGTAGTCGTGCACCATGATCGACTCCCCCGCGTGCAGCGCGTGCGACCAAGGACCCTCGTGGCAGAACGCGAAGATGGCGCGCGCGTGGTGGCGCCGCGCGCGCGCCAGGTCCTCGCGCAGCCAGTCGCGTTGCGCGGGGTTGCGCATCTCGTTGGTCGACAGGATGACGAAGTGGACGCCGCCGAGATCGAGCGACGTCCAGCCCGGCGGCCCCTTCGCGGGGACGCCGAACAGCGACCATGCAATCGGAGCGCCCAGGCCGTGGCGATCGGCGTCGTGGTTGCCGAGCGCGGGCACCACCGGCGCGATGGCGCCCATCGGCGCGGTGATCTCGAAGTACTTCTGCCAGTTCGACTCCTCGCTGCCGACGTCGGTGAGATCGCCCGTGTTGAAGACGAGCGGCGGCGCCTCGCGCACGATCGCCTCGACGATCGCCCGGTGCGCCACGTGCCCGGGGTAGCGCATGTCGCCGTATACGGCGAAGCGGAACGGAGCCTCCCGCACGGCGGGCGTCTTGAAGGTGACGGGCCCGCTGTCGGCGACGTCGCCGCCGCCCGCGTCGACCGAGACCACGTAGCTGTAGGTCGCGCTGCCGTAGAGTCCGTCGATGGTCACCGACTGTCGCGTTGCCGCCTTCTGGGTCTGACCTGAGATCGTGGGCGGGCGGATGTGCGGCGTGTCGACCCGGATGACCTCGACCGACGCCCGGGCCGGAAGATCCGTCTCCCAGTTGAGCCTCACACCGTACCTCTTCGCGCCTTCGGTCGGCGTCGACAGATAGGGGCCCCGCACGAAGCGAACGCCGCTGGCGGCGCTGGCGGCGAGCGCGACCGCCGGCGCGGAGGCGGCGACGGGCGAGCGCCCCGGCCACGAATAGATCGCCACCGCCAACACGTTGCCGTCGGGGGAAACCGCGGGGAGCTGGCCCGACGGAATCGCGATCGACACCCGTTCGGCCTCGGGACCGTGCGGAAACACGGGCGCGGCGCCGTTCGCCCCCACCCCGCGGCGGGCGACCTCCCGCCCGTTGACGTAGGCGATGAACCCATCCCGGTAGCCGAGGCGCAGATCGAGGACGCGCAGGTGGACCGCGTCGGCGACCGAGAAGCGCGCGCGGAGAAACAGCGGCGCGCGGGGCGGCCCGGAATAGAACGTCACGGGCGGCGCCGGCGGCGTCCCCGGCAGATTGCCGCCCGGCGGCACGTAGTCGGGCGGCTGCGGCGCGAACGGCCCGGGCGCCGGTCCGCCCCAGCCGTGATCGTCGAACCCGGGAGCGGTCCACCCGGCAGGCGGCGCGGCGGCGGCGAGAAACCGCCAGGGACCGACGGTGACGGCGATCGTTTTGTCGGCGCGAGCGGGCGCCGCGGCCAGCAGCGCGAACGCGAATGCCAGGGCCGAGCGGCGCGACATCAATTGCGCAGGGCCTGCAGCGGCGCCGGGATGCGGCCGCCCAGCCGGACGAAGCGATCGGCACCGAAGCGGCCGACCGGTTGCACGTAGGCCTCGCCCAAAAGGCCGCCGTACACGACCGACTCGCCCGCCTTCTTCCCGGGGACGGGGATGATGCGGACGCCGGTCGCCTTGTTGTTGAAGACGCCGATGGCGATCTCGTCGGCGATGATGGCGGCCAACGTCTCGGCGCTCGTGTTGCCGGGGACGGCCACCATGTCGAGCCCGACGGAGCAGACGGCGCTGAGGCTCTCGAGGCGTTCGAGGGAGAGCGCCCCGGCGCGCGCGGCGGCGACCATGCCGGCGTCCTCGCTGACCGGAATGAACGCCCCCGAGAGCCCGCCCACCGACGACGACGCCATCACGCCCCCCTTCTTCACGGCGTCGGTCAGCAGGGCCAGCGCCGCGACCGAGCCGGGCGCGCCGGCGATGTCGACCCCCATCTCCTCGAGAATCTCCGCCACCGAATCGCCGACGGCGGGTGTCGGCGCCAGCGAGAGATCGACGACGCCGAACCGGACGTCCGGTCCCAGACGGCGCGCCACCTCGCGCCCGACCAGCTCGCCGGCGCGGGTGACTTTGAACGCCATCCGCTTGATCGTCTCGGCGACGGTCGACAGATTCGTACGAATCACCGGAGGCGCGCAGCCGCTTGAGCGCCGAGAGCACGACGCCCGGCCCCGAGCAGCCGACGTTCACCACGCACTCCCCCTCGCCCACGCCGTGCAGCGCGCCCGCGACGAAGGGGTTGTCGTCGGGGATGTTGGCGAAGGTGACGAGGCGCGCGCAGCCGATCCCGCCCGCGGCCGCGGTCGCCTCGGCGGTCGCCTTTACGACCCGCCCCATCTCCAGCACGGCGTCGGCGTTGATGCCGGCGCGCGTGCTGGCCACGTTCACCGACGAGCAGACGCGCGTGGTCGTCGCCAGCGCCTCGGGGATCGAATCAATCAGTGCGCGGTCGCCGGGTGTCGCCCCCTTCTCGACCAGCGCCGAGAAGCCGCCCACGTAGTCGACCCCCAGCTCGCCCGCCGCGCGATCGAGCGCCAGCGCCGCCTGCACGACGCGCGGCGCGCGCGACGCCTCGGTCACCAGTGCGAGCGGCGTCACCGAGAGGCGCGTCGTGGTGATCGGCACGGCGAAGTCGGCCTGGACAGCCGCCGTGGTGGGCACCAGCTGAGCGGCGACGCGCGTGAGCTTCTCGTAGATGCGGGCCGAGGTCCGCTCCAACGTTTCGGCGGCGCAGTCGCGCAGCGAGACGCCCAGGGTCACCGTCCGCACGTCGAGGCTCTCGCTCTCGATCATGCGCAGCACCTCGCGCACCTCGGAGGCTTCGACCCTTGCCGCCACGCGCCGACTATACGCGCTGGAGCGCGTTCACGATCTCTTCGTGCATCACCAGACACTCGGCGCCCAGCGCCTCGACCGCGCGGGTGAGGCGCGCCTTGAAGTCGGCGAACGGCACCTCCAGCTCCGCGGTGTCGACCACGATGATCATCGTGAAGTAGTCCGAGACCAGCGTCTGCGAGATGTCGACGATGTCGCCGCCCGCCTCGGCGATCGCCTGCGCGATCTTGGCCACGATGCCGCGCTGATTCTTGCCGGTCGTGGTGACGACCGCGCGCGGTCCGCGCCGGCGCGCGTTCTCGGCGCAGGAGGCGCAGAGCTCGGCGCTGGCCAGCGTCTCCGCCGCGCGCCGCGCCTTCCCCGTCGCGTCCCGCTTCACCGTCGGGGAGCGCCTACTTGCCGGCCTTGGCCGCGCTCTTCGCTTTTGCCGGCTTGCTCGCCGGCGCCGCCTTCTTGGCGGCGGGCTTCGCGGCTCTCGCCGGCTTGGCGGCGGCCGCCTGGGCGCGCTCGCCCGCCGACAGCATGTCGAGCAGCCGCCCGTTCGAGAACTCGCCCAGCTTGGCCACGTAGTCCTTGTCCTTGCCGTGCTTCAGCTTGTCGGCGGCCGCCGCGGCCAGCTTGTCGTGGCCCCCCGCCGCCTTGGTGCGGGTGGCGACCGAATGCAGCCGGATCAGCTTGCCGTTGGCGACGCCCAGGAGCCGTTTGCGCAGGTCGTCCTTGCTCTCGTCACCCGCGTCCAGGATCCCGACGATCTTGTCGACCAGCTTGTCTTTGCCACCGAACTCGTCTTTGACCCGCTCGAGCGGGCTCTTCTTCAATGCCGCGGACATGGTGCACGTTCTCCTTCGAAGGGGGCGTATTTACCTCAAACCTGGCCGGTTGCCTAGGGGACAGCAACAACACGGCGGCCGGCACCCCCTGAGCCCCGGCGCGGCGCGCCGAAAACTCGAGCAGGGGCGGTTGGCTTCTCGACCGCGGGACCCCAACTTCAAGGTTGGGAGTTCATGGTGCTCACGTTGGCCATCATCCTCTTCGTCGCCTGGCTCGTCGGTCTGGGGCTGTTCGAGCTGGCGGGCGCCGCGATCCGCCTCCTGATCGTCCTCTCGGTCGTCGCGCTGATTCTCCGCATGATGTCGGGGCGCTCCGCTCGAGCTGATCTGCGGCGATCGACGCCCAGCCGCGTACCCCGGCGTCACCTTCGCGTCGCCTGGCCTTGATCGGCGCGCGGGCGCATGGTCGAAAAGAGGGGATGACCGCGGAGCTCGTCACCTCGACCGCGCGCGATCCGGCGGCGGCCGCCCCTCCGGAGTCCCCCGAGGCGTGGCGGGAGAGCGTCCTGCGCGGGATGCTGACGGTGACGGCCGTGGTGGCGCCCCTGCTGGCGGCGCTGGGGATCTTCGTGGGTGCGACCCACCGCGATCCGCAGGATCTGGCGGCCATGCTCACGGGGGGGCTGCTGCTGCCGCTGCTGCCGTTCGCGCGTCGATTCTCGGTGCGGCGTCGGGCGCTGGTGGCCATCCTGACGCTGTTCGCGATCGGGATCTTCCTGCTGGGGCGCGCCGGCTTCGCCGCTGGGTTGAGCGTGGTCATCGTGACCACCTGCGTGCTGGGGGTGGTGACGCTGGGACGCGGCCTGGGCCTGACCATGATCGCGTTCTCCGCGGTCGCGCACATCGTCATCGGCGTGCTCGTCTCGCACGGGATCCTGCACCTCTCCCCGCGGGAGGTCGACCCGATGTTGCTGCGCAACTGGATCCGGATGGCGCTCTCGACGTCTCTGCTGGCGGTGCTGCTGGCGAACGTGATCGACTGGGTCATCCGGCACGTCGAGGCCAACGCGCGCGCCACCACGCGGGTGCTCGCCGAGCTGCAGGTGGCCTACGAGCGGCTGGGCAAGCTGCACGGGCGGCTCGAAGCCGCGAAGGAGGAGGAGCGCCGGTTTCTCGCCCACGAGCTGCACGACGAGCTCGGGCAGTCCCTCACCGCGCTCAAGCTGCGGCTGCAGCTCGGCAGCCGGGCGCTGGCCGCTCCGCCCAACGACGGCACGCCCGAGGCGCTGGCGCTCATCGATCAACTGATCGCCCGGGTCCGCCGGATCTCCGTCGACCTGCGCCCGCCGCTGCTCGACGAGGTGGGGCTGGGCCCGGCGCTGCGTCTCTACCTCGAGGGTCAGGCCGCCCTGTCGAAGGTGCCGATCGAGCTCGAGGTCCAGGACGGCCAGCGGGCGCGGCTGGCGCCCGACATGGAGATCGCCTGCTTCCGCGTCGTGCAGGAATCGATCACCAACGCCCTCCGCCACGCGGCCGCGGGCCACATCCAGGTACGCGTCGTCCGCACCGCCGACCACGTTTCGCTCGCCATCCACGACGACGGCCGCGGATTCGATCCCGCCGCCATCTCCGGCCTCGACCTGGCCGGCCACCTCGGCATCGTCGGCATGCGCGAGCGCGTGCGCGCCCGCGCCGGCCTGTTCCGCCTGACCTCCCGTCCCGGCGCCGGAACCGACGTGGAAATCGATCTGCCCGTCCAGCCCTGACGGACTACGGCCGCCCGCCGCCAGCGGCGGCCAGGTCGATGAAGCCGCGGATCCAGATCAGGTTGATCTCGTCGGCGAGCACGGCGGGCGTCTCGGTGGTGGTCTCTATCGCCGCCACGTGAGGGACGCCGGCGCGGTGGTAGCGGTCGGTGATGCTGCCGTCGGGGCAAATGATGAACCCCTCGGCGTCGGCGTGCACGTCGCTCCCCGGTTCGTGGCCCGAGTCGACGATGCTGCTGCGCAGGACCGGCACCAGCGCCCCCGCGCGCGCCATGAGCGGCCGGTAGGCGGCGAGATCGCCGAAAACGTAGGCGTAGAAGAGATCGCCGTGGATGAAGTTGTCCTGGTGCAGATCGAGCGCCGCCGCCGGGAGCGGCGCACGATCGAGCTCGCGGGCCAGCGCCGCCGTCTCCTTGGGCAGTCCGTCGACGGCGGGGACGACACGCAGGAACTTCTCCCCCTCGCGCAGCTCGCCGCGCCAGACGCCCGGCGCGATCTCGTAACGGAGAAAGTCGTTGTTCGGGCGCTCGCCCGAGACGTTGTAGCGGACGTGGGCCTCGAAGCCCGACGGGTTGACGCAGGGGTAAATCGCCAGCCCCACGCCGCGCGCGGCGGCGTAGTCGACGATCTCCGCGGTGTGCGCAAGAAGAGTGAGGGGCCCGGCCTTCTCGTCGCCATGAAAGCCGGCGGTGACGAGCACGGTCCGCGCACCGGGCGAGCGGAGGCCGCAGAGCTCGAAGCTGCGGCCGTCCTCGACCACCGTCCCGTAGCGGAACGTCTCGGCGGGCGCCGGCACCGACGAGATCCAGCGCGCGAGATAGTCGGCGAAGAGCACCCCTTATCTTGCCACGCGCCGCGCGACCCACAGGCGTTTGCCCGCCGTGCGCGCCCCGCTTAGGCTAAAAACCCACAATGGCTGACCTCGCCGACGGGCGTCCCGCCGCGTCACCGACGGAGCTGGAGCCCAACCGGAGCTCCGCGCCCCCCGCCATCCGCCCGATCGGCCCACCCGGGACCGACCGGTTCAGCCGGCAGACGGTCAAGGCGATCGGCCTCGAGCGCGCCCCCCACAAGGACGTCTACCACTTCGTCCTCGGCCGCACCTGGCCCCAATTCTTTCTGCTGGTCGCGGCGGTCTTCGTGCTGACCAACATGCTGTTCGCCTGGCTTTTTCTGGCCGAGCCGGGCGCGGTGGCCAACATCCGGCCCGGCTCGTTCGAGGACGCCTTCCACTTCAGCGTCCAGACGCTGGCGACGATCGGCTACGGCGACATGTATCCCGCCAGCCGCTACGGACACGTCATCGTCGCCGTGGAGGCGATCGTCGGCATCCTGATGGTCGCGCTCATCACCGGCATCACCTTCACCCGGTTCGCCCGCCCGACGGCGCGCGTGCTGTTCTCCGACAAGGTGGTGATCTCGCCGCGCGACGGCGTGCCGCACGTCATGTTCCGGATGGCCAACTGGCGGCGCAACCGGATCGTCGAGGCGCGCCTCAGCGTCGTCCTGCTGGCGACCGAACGGACGCGTGAGGGGGACGTGATGCGCCGGCAGATCGATCTGCCGCTGGTGCGCGAGAAGACCAACGTCTTCTTCCTCACCTGGAGCGCGATGCACGTCATCGACGAGCGGAGCCCGTTCTTCGGCCCCGACGCGGTCGACCGCCTGCGCGCGCAGGAGGCCGAGATCTACCTGGGATTGACCGGCCTCGACGAGACGATCGGCCAGACGATCCACGTCCGGAAGCAGTACACGCTCGACGACATCGTGCCGAACGCCCGCTTCGCCGACGTGCTCTCGACCCGCGAGGACGGCCGGCGCGTCATCGACTACCGCAAGTTCCACGACGTCGTCCCGCTCGGCTGACCCTCGCTCAGTGCACCAGGCCCGGAATGGGCGCGCCCCCGCCCATGCCACGGGCAAGCGACAGCAGTCCGCCGAGCCGGTTCAGCAGATCGTCGAGCGCCGCCTCGTTGAGCGCGGCGCGCAGCTCGAAGGCGTGGTCGACCGCGCGCGCGGTGACGCCGTCGAGGTAGGGGCCGAGGCCCAGCATCAGCACCTGCGGGTTCCGCTTGGCGTCGCGCAGGGCCTCGGTGACCTTGAAGGCCAGCGACTTGGCCTCCGTCGCCGTCGCCGTGTCGGCGAGCAGCACGCCGTCGAGCCCCTTGCCGAGATCGATCCCCGCCGACAGCGTCAGGATGGCGGCCGCGTCGGCGAACTGCGGGTCCGCCGTCAGCGACTTGCGCGTCGCCTCGGGGACGATCGCCGCCGCCCAGAGGGCATGCTCCCCGGCCGCGCGCTCGACCAGCTTGACCAGATCGACGTCGGTCGCGGCGCTGTCGATGGGGCGCGCGCGCTCCGCCAGGTCGGCCATCTTCTCCCCCCACCCCCCGGCGCCGAGCGCGAACGTCTGCCGGTCGATGAAGAAGCCGACCATGTCGGGGTCGCGCTTCGACGACCAGAGGGTGTACCGCCCGTGCGGCCGCGGGACCGAGATCGTCGCCCGACTTCTGCAGCTGGTCGCGCGCGTAGGCCACCAGGCGCGCCTCGTCGAGATCGTCGGCGCGCAGGACCATCCCCACCTCGCCGTGCACGCGCGCCTCCTCGGGGAAGGCGACGGTGACGCTCCCGAGCTGGCGCAGCGGATCGAACCCGGTGCGGCGGGCGAACTCCTCGATCTCGTGCTGGTCGGCAGGGCTCTGTTGCGCCTGGGCCATCAGCTTGGCCGCGGCCGGGCTTTCGCGCAGCTTGGCCACGTCGATCGCGGCGACCACCTTGGTCCCCACGGGGAAGAGCGCCAGCCGCCCGGCGACGGTGGCGGCGCGATCGTCGCCGCGCCGACAACCGCCCCGGCAAGAGCCGAGCGTGGCGACGATGATCAAGGCTGGAAAGAAAACTCGCGTTCGCGTCATAGTGCCTCGGATGTCATCCGGTTGGGCTCGCATGCGTTTCAAGGGGGGACAGGTCTTTGTTCGCGCCGACGAATCGGGGCGGCCGGTGCTGGACGCCGAGGGCCGCGCCGAGATGAAGTATCGCGAATCCGACGCCAAGAGCTACCGCCCTGTACCGGGGAACCTGATGCCCGACGCCGGCCCGCCGGCGACGGTGACCACCCCGGCCCCCGCGCGCGAGCGGCCGCACGCCGAGACCGCGCAAGGCCGCCACCGCCAAGAAGAGAGCGGCGGCGTCGCTGGGCGGCGGGGCGGTCGAGATCTGGACCGACGGCGCCTGCTCGGGGAACCCGGGCCCGATGGGGATCGGCGTGGTCGGTCATCGACGGCCGCGAGCGGCGCGAGCAAGGCGAGTACCTGGGCGTCGGCACCAACAACATCGCCGAGCTGATCGCCATCGAGCGCGGGGTCGAGCTTGCCGGCGGCGCCGGCCGGACGGCTGCGCGTCTACACCGACTCGAGCTACGCCATCGGCCTGCTCGACAAGGGCTGGAAGGCCAAGGCCAACCAGGAGCTGGTCGCGCGCATCCGCAAGCGCTCGCCTGGCGCCCCTCGACCTCGACTTCGTCAAGGTCGCGGGCCACGCCGGCGTCCCCGAGAACGAGCGCTGCGACGAGCTGGCCCGCGACGCGGTCACGGGGCGGGCGCGATAACTCGGCACGCCCGCGATTCTCCCCGATTGCTGACAGGTTGGAGATCAAAGACAATGCTCGGATGGTGGGGTGGTATCGGGCGGTTCGAAGAGCGCTATTGGCCCTGCCGCTGTTGCTCGCAGCCTGTGGCTCCAGCACCGCGCCGGTCACCGAGACGTTCACCGACTATACGGGCTGCTTGCCACCCTGCCTCGCGAACGCGTTTCTGGCCTGCACCGGCAACGCCAGCGCCTGCACGGCGACCGATTCCACCATCTGCTGGGATACGGGCGCCCACGCCAGCCTCACCATGCCGCAACCCGACGCCGGGGGATCCGAGTCTGACTACACATTCTACGCGCCGGACGGATCGCTCTGCATGAAGGAAATCGAGTTCTCTCCGCTCCTTACCAGTGAGACGCAGACGACGTATTACGACTCGAGCGGGAACGTGTTCGCGACCGAGGTCCCGGACCCGAACGCGCCCCACAAGTACGCTGTTCACTGCGACGGAAACAACTACGACTACGCGAGACTGCTCTTGCCGTCGTGCCCCGACAACGCCGAAGTTCTGACCGGTAATTCTTGCATGACACAGGGACTGCAATGTGCCCCGTAGGGCTTCTGCCCCTCCGGACCCTCACGCGCGCGCGTAGTCGCGCAGCGTGACGAACTGGGCGCCGGCGGCGCGCGCGGCGGTCAGCGTCTCGTCGAGCGCAGCCAGCTTGTGCCCGAGCGGCCGCCGCAGATCGGGCTGGCGGGCGATGAGCACGGGCGGGATCTCGTCGGCCGCGGCGTCGGCGAGATCGATCCCGTGCAGCTCGAGGTTGAAGAACGGCTCGCGCAGCGCGACCCCGACCAGGTGCCGCCGCAGCCAGGCCGGCGCGAGGATGAGGCTGGTGCCGATCACGTGCAGGCGTGCGAGCGGGGTCACCGCGATCGGCAGCTCGAGCAGCCCGTCGCCGCCGTGGCGGTAGGGGACCGTCGGCGCGGGCCGATAGGGGCGGCGCGGCGCCAGCAGCACGCGCGGGTTGTCGAGGAAGCTCCCCGACGGCCGCCCGGCGGCGCGCATCGCCGCCATCACCAGCGCCTTGGCGCCGTAGTAAACCGCCGACGGAAACACCGACGAGTCGTAGCGGTACCCGCGCGCGTTCAGGAGATCGAGCGCGTCCGAATTGATGGCGTAGCCGGGCGCGCGGAAGCCGATCGGCGCCGCGCCCGCACAGTCCCCGACGGCGGCATGCGCGAGGTCGATCTCCTCGGCCATCGCCGAGCGTGAAAGCCGCGCGAAGTCGTAGCGGTGCGTGTGGCTGTGGTTGGCGAGCTCGTGGCCGGCGTGCGCCAAGCCGGCGAGCAGCGTCCGCCCCTCGGCGTCCTCCTCGAGGTCCGCCCCGACGACGAAGAACGTGGCTTTGAGATCGTGGCGGGCGAACAGGTCGGCGAAGCGCGGCAGGCAGCGGCGCAGGATGGCGTGGCGTCCCGGCCCGGTCGGCGGTTCCCCCAGCGCGTGGATCCGGTAGTAACAGGCGACCGCGTCGAGATCGACGGAGACGGCGACCTGCCGCTGAGGCGTTCCGCCCATACGCGACCTCATTACCACGTCCGCACGCCCGGTTCGCGAAGTCGCGGAAACCGCATCCGCTCTGTAATCCGCGGTCGTCTCGACACCTTTCTCACCGAGCGAGCATCTCTTCTCCTGGCCAGGTCGTCGATGTCATCCCGTGTCACCCAGTCCGAGCCCGGCTGCGGCTGCGCCGAACGCGCACAGGACCCATTCCTGAGCTGGGTCGGGCGGCTCGTCCATGACCACCGCGGGCGCCTGATCGCGGTGGCGCGCGCCGAGGGCTTCGGCGCCGAGGACGCGTTCGACGCGGTTCAGGAGGCGTTTCGCACCTTCCTGACACTGCCGGCCGCGCGGTCGCTGGTCGACGCCAGCGACGACGCAGGGAACCTGCTGGTCGCCGTGACGCGAAACCTGGCGCGCAATCAGCGCCGCCTGGCCACGCACGCGCGCCCCCACGACGCCGACCCGGAGCGGCTGGCGGCGCTGCCGGCGTCGGAACCCACGGTCGAGGATCTGCTGGCCACCGCCGAGGATCGAATCCGCCTGCGCGGCTGCGTCGCGGATCTCGGCGAGCTGCAGCGGGCGGTGGTGACGCTGCGAATGCTCGACGAGGTCGACGGCCAGGACGTGGCCAGCACGCTGGGCATCACGCCCGGAAACGTGGCCGTCCTACTCCACCGCGCCAAGGCCAACCTTCTCACCTGCATGACGAACGAACCCGAAAGGAAAGCATCATGAGCACGCACGCTGGCACCCACGCCGACAGTCACGCCAATTTGGTCGAGATCACCGACGAGAACTTCGAGAAGGAGGTCTTGCAGTCGGCGCTCCCGGTGTTGGTCGACTTCACCGCCGTCTGGTGCCCCCCCTGTCGCGCCATCGCGCCGCACGTCGCGGCGATCGCCGCCGCACAGGCCGGCACCCTCAAGGTCGGCACCTGCGACGTCGACGGCAACGGCGAGCTCAGCGCCAGGCTGGACATCCGCGCCATGCCGACGCTGATGGTCTTCAAGGACGGCAAGGTCGTCGGCCAGATCGTCGGCGCCGTTCCGCGCGCGAAGATCGAAGCGCTGGTCGCCAAGGCGGTGTGAGCCGAATCGCGTGGGCGGAGGTGAGCTCAGCTCACCGGAGCCCTTCGCGGGAGGGCTTGGGAACCCTCCCAGGGTTCCCAAACTCAATGTCGCGGTAGGCGTCGCGCAGCGAGCGCGCCCGCGAGCGCCAGCGTCAGGCCAAGGGCGACCGACCTCACTTACCCATGTCGCCGCCGTCGGGAGGGCCGTCTGTCGGCGAGCCGGCGTCGGGATGCGGGGCGATCCCGTAGGGAGGGGCGACGCTGGTGCTCTGGCAGGCGACACCGAGCAGCGCCGCCGCGGCGACGAGCGCCGCCCGGCCGAGACGCGCCTCGGGCGGACCGAAGCAGCGGCCGGCGCAGGCGCGGGGCGAGAGCGCGACCTGACAGAACGGACAAGCAATCTCGTCCGACTTCACGTGACGGCTGCACGCGGGACAGGGAACGAGCATGCTCATCAGCGCCTCCTAAGTCAGGAGGCGCAGTCTAGAGCGGGGACGAGAAGGCCGCAACGCGGGCGAGTCGCGGGCGAGTCGCTAGGGCTTGCCGCTGTCGGTCTGTCCACCATCGTCAATTTGCGCGCCAGCGTCGCCCCCGTCCGCTTGACCGCCAGCGTCGGCGCTCTGCTTCCCGGCATCCACTGGCGGCCCGATGGAAACGCCGTAGGCGGAGGATCCGCTGGGAAGGCAAGACGCACAAAGCAGCGTAGCGCCGACGGCCGCCAGCGCCGCACGACCGAGACGCGGAAATGCGTGGCCAGAGCAATTCCCGACGCAGACGCGCGTGTCGGGTTTGGGAGTGAGCGCGACGCCGCAGAACGGGCAAGCCGTGGCTTCCGCCTCGACGTGCCGGTTACAGGAGGAACAAGGAACCAGCGATCTCATGTCAGCCTCCTAAGCTAATTAGAAGGCCAGTCTACACCGGATCGCCCGTCGTGTAGCCTTGCGGGCGTGACGGCCCCCGACATCCCCGCCGAGGAGGAGCGGCTGCTCGCGCGCGTGCTGGCCAGCCTGGCGGCGCACGCGCCGGCGCCGCGAGCCGCGCGCCCGACGCGGCGCAACCCGCGGAAGCAGCCGCGGCGCCCCGCACCGGTACGTCGAGGAGCTGATCGCGCTGCGCGACGAGATCGGCGAGGCGCGCCTCGAGGACGTGCCCGCGCTCGTCGCGCAGATGGAGCGGCTGCAGAGGCGTCGTCGCTGACGCGCGCCGATCTGCAGACGATCCTGGTCGATCCCGCCACGCCCTACTTCGGCCACCTGCGCCTGCGCGAGGAGGTGCGCGGCCGCGGCGCCGTCGAGCGCGACGTCTTGATCGGCCGCGCGACGTTCGTCGACGCCGCAGCCGCGTCAACATCGTCGACTGGCGCCACGCGCCGGTCAGCCAGCTCTTCTACCGCTACGCCGAGGGCAGCGACTACGAGGAGACGCTTCGGCGACCGCGAGGTCGAGGGCGAGATCGTCGCGCGGCGCACGCTGACCATCGAGGACGGCGTCCTGCGTCGCGTCGCCTGCCCGCAGGGCGTCTGGGTGCGCGCGGGCGCCGACGGCGGCTGGGAGCGGACGCGACGTGCCGACGTCACGAGCTCGCCGGCGGCGAGGCGACCGCGCACGCCCGGGCGCCGCGCGCGCGGCGTGCTGGGCGCCGCGCCCGCCGGGCGTCCAGGCGCTCGATCGCCACCTGCCCGAGATCGCGGCGCTGATCGATCCGCATCAGTTCGAGCTCATCACGGCGCGCGACGCGGGCGTCGTCGTCATCCAGGGCGGCGCCGGCAGCGGCAAGACGACCGTCGGGCTGCACCGCCTCGCGCTACCTGGCGTTCAACCACCCGAACCAGGTTCGCGCCCGCGAAGCTGGCTCGTCGTGACCGGCGGCGCCGCGCTGGCGGCCTACATCGGACAGCTGCTCCCCTCGCTGGGCGTGGCGGGCGTCGCGCGTCGCTGACCTTCGCCGAGCTGGGCGGAGCGCGAGCTGCGCGCCGAGCTCCCCTGGCTGCGCGTCCGAGTCGTCGACGAGGCCGTCCCCGCCGTCACGCGCGTCAAGAGCCACCCCGCGCTGCTGCACGAGCTGGAGCGGGCCGTCGGCGCCTTCGCCGGGAAGCAAGACCTCGCGGGCGGCGGTCGAAATCTGGGGCGACCTCTTGACCGATCGGGCGCGCCTCCTGACGCTGCTGGCGGGCGCCGCGGAGATGCCGATCCCGGAGCGCGACGTCGTCGAGGCCCACGAGCTCATGACCGACCGCGTGGCGGCGGTGATGGCGCGCGATCCGCGCGAAGGGGATCGGCCGAGCGAACGGCAAACGCCCCGACGCCCAAGCGCCGGGCGAAGAAGCGCGCAGCGCGCGCCTGGTCCCGACATGCACTGGACCGCGGTGGGCCTCGAGCAGAAGCCCGGCCAGCGCACCGTCGACAGCGACCTGCCCGAGGGGATCCGCCGTGTCGAAGGGGGCGGCTTCGAGATCGAGGGTGACGAGGACGACGATCAGAACATCCGCGGGACGACCGGCATCGACGGGCTTGCCACCGAGGACGACGCCGCGGCGCTCGATCTCGACGACGTGGCCTTGCTCCTGCGCGCGAATCAGCTCCTGCGCGGGGTGAAGCACCCGTTCGCGCACCTGTTCGTCGACGAGGCGCAGGATCTCTCGCCGATGAAGCTGTCGGTCCTGATCGGCGCACACGCCGGCCCGCCGGAGCGCCGTCGATCACGCTGGCCGGCGACACCTCGCAGCGGCTCTTCCTCGACAACGGCTTCGGCGACTGGCGCGCCGTGCTCGGCCACCTCGGCGCTCGCCACGTCGCCGTCGAGCCCCTGCGCATCGCCTACCGCTCGACGCGCGAGATCCTGACGGTCGCGCGCGCCGGCCATGGGGCCGCTCGCCGATCCCGATGCCGCCCGAGGCGCCGCGCACGGGCGCGCCCGGTCGAGACGTTCCAGTTTCCCGGGCGTCGGCGCCGCCGTCGCCTTCCTCGGCGAGGCGCTGCGCGAGCTCGCCGCCCGCGAGCCGCGCGCCACCGTCGCGCTGCTCGCCCGCCACCCCGAGCAGGCCGACCGCTACTTCGACGGCCTGCGCCGCGCCGAGGTCCCGTCGCTGCGCCGCGTGCGCGCGCAGGACTTCGCGTTTCGCCCCGGCGTCGAGGTGACCGACGTCCGCCAGGTCAAGGGGCTCGAGTTCGACTACGTCGTCATGCTCGACGCCAACGCCTCCAGCTACGGGCGCGACGACGAGTCACGCCACCTGTTCCACATCGGCGTCACGCGCGCCGCCTAGCAGCTTTGGATCGTCGTCACCGACGCGGCGAGCCCGCTCGCACCGCCGCCCGCGGCCTGAGCGACGCCTGCCTCAGGATCTAGACCAGCGGCTGCGCCCGAGGGGCGTCTTGCGCGCCAGTGGCTTCTTTCGCGCCAGCGTCTTCCCCGGCTGGAGCCCCGTGCGGCGGAGCGTCGACGTCGGCGGCGACTCCGTCGTCGCCTCCGCGGGTCCGCGAGACGGCGCCCGCGCCACGCCCGGCGACGGCGTGTTCATCAGCGCCTCGAACAGAGCCGAGAGCTCGCACGGCACCGCGAGTCTGGGCGCGAGCGTTCGCGACAGGAGCGCCGGCGCGAAATCGTCGCCCGGCGCCGGCGCCGACAGGACCATCTTGAACCCGGGGCAGTGGACCAGAAAGCAGTCGCCGCGGCTGGCGATCGCCGGACCGGAGGTGACCCGCACGCCCTCGAGCCGCCCCAGCGCGCGCGCCAGGTCTGCCAGTGTGCTCCCGCGCAGCCCGACCCGCAGGCTCAGGATCCCACCGGCCTGCCCACCGGTCATGCCCCCAGTCATGCCCGCCCAGGCAAACGCGTGCCCCGCGATCGTGACCGACGTGACGTCGTTCGCGACTCTCGCCGGCGGATTCCAGATCGGGGCGGCCATCTCTCCACTATACGTCTGTTCAGGGTGCGGTCAAATCCCTCACGTCACCAGCAGCACCTTTCCGTCGACGTGCTTCTCCGCGAGCGCGTGGGCGGCTGCCGCCTCGGCCAGCGGAAACCGCTTGGCGATCGGGATGACCAGTTTTCCGTCGGCGACCGCCCGCGCGAGCTCGCCGAGCCGCTTCGGATCGGAGTGCGTGAGAAACGCCTTCACCACGAACCCGCGCTCCTTCGCGCCGGCCGGCTCGCCGAGAACGCTGCCGAGCTTGCCGCCCGGCTTCAGCTTGCCGAGCAGCTTCTGCGTCGTCTCCCCTCCGACGGTATCGGCGATCCCGTCGAGCGCCGGCAGCCCAGCGATCTCTCCCTCGTCGTCGATCGCCACCACCCCGTTCGCGCCCAGCTTGACCGCCTCCGCCCGGTGCCTGCCACGCACGCCCGCGTAGACCTTCGCGCCGCGCGCCTTCGCCGCGAACACCGTCGCGCGCCCGACGCTGCCGGTCGCGCCGGTGACCAGGATCGTCTCCCCGGCGCGCGCGTCGGTCGCCTCCTCGGCGAGCTGGGCGCCGGTCAGCAGCACCAGTGGCAACGCCCCCGCATCGGCGAGGTCGAGCGCCGCCGGAACCGGCGCCCAGGCGTCGACCGGCGCGACCACCAGCTCGGCGTAGCCGCCGCCCGGCACGCGCCCCAGCACCCGATCGCCGACCGCAAACCCGCTCACCCCCGGCCCCATCGCCGCCACGGTCCCCGACGCATCCCGCCCCAGCACCGCCGGCAAGGTCAGCGGCATGAACTGTCGGATCGCGCCGCTCCGCTGCTTCCAGTCGACCGGGTTGACGCTGGCGCCCGCCACGCGCACCAGGATCTCGCCCGGCCCGGGCTTCGGATCGGGGAGCGTCTGGAGCTGCAAGGCCGAGGGGGGGCCATATTCGGGGAGCACGACGGCGCGCATGGGTGGTCCTTTCGGGTTCGGATGATGATCTAGGTCTCGCCGGCGTCGACCGGAAGTGCCCGTCGGTGAGATGTCGGTGCCGCGGAATGGTCACGTCGCGCGAAGGGATCTTCGCTTGCGCGAGCGTTTCTTCGGGGCCGCCTCCGCCAACAGCGCAAGATCCAAGAGATCCTTTGGTCGGCCGGCGCTGGTCTTGTTCTTCACGAACTCCTTCTTCCCGAGGAAGCCAACGACGCGTTTGCCGACCCGGACCCGGATCCGACCACGCCACGCTTCCGAGAAGGAAACGCCGCTGATGCTGGTCATGATGTCGATGCGCAGCGGCTCGTGCCCGAGCGTCGCCATCCGGTCTGGCCTGGTGAAGGCGTCGGCCTGTGCCCCCAGAGCGGGGAACCCGAACGACGTGAGAGCGTCGCCGAGCCGGCGTGCGTTGTCGCGGGTCGGCTCTACGAGCAGGTCGAGATCACCGGTGGCTCGCGGTCGGCCGTGAACGGCCAACGCGTGGGCGCCGACCACGAGAAAGCGCACGCGGCGCGAGCACAGTGATTCGATAAGTTCGCTCCAATCGCGGGGCAGCTTCACCGTAGATCCCCCAGGTCGCCTCTCGAATCGTTTCGACGGCGGACACGCGCTCGGAGGCGGGACGTGACAGCCAGTGCCGGGCGGCCTCGCGCTGTGCAGCGTCCTGGCTCGTCCACCGGAAGGTCTTCTTCACGGGATGAGTCTCCCATGGAGGCGCTGGCCGCGCGAAGGTTTCGCCGCGGCCCTGGCCACGGCCGGCGGAACGCTCGGCGGGTCCGCCGCGAGCCGTCTCACCCCGGCGGTCGCTCGGCCTTGCCACGCGCCGTCTCCACCGGATAGCGCGCCCGGTTCTTCGCCAGCTTCTCGGACATCGCCCGCACGAGATCGATGCCCGTGCGATCGCACAGCAGCAGGAGCGCGATCCCGACGTCGCCGATCTCGTCGGCGATGCGCGCCCGCGGCGCGGCGTCGCGCGAGTGCGCGTCGGCCTCCGCGCCCGCCACCCAGCGGTACTCCGCGACCAGCTCTCCGACCTCCGACGAAAGCAGCATCGCCAGGTTCTTCGGATCGTGAAACTGCGCCCAGTCCCGCTCGGCGACGAAGCGCCGCAGCTCTCCGCCAAAGGCCTCGATCTCGTCCATGTTGCCTCGGGCCGAGTATCGCCCGGGCCGGTCGCCGCGGGCTACTTCTGCAGCGTCGAGTTGGTGACGGTGATGCTCAGCGCGTTGACGCCGAACGCGGACCCGATGTTGGTCACGCTCCCCTGTTTGACGCTGGTCCAGGAGCCGCCCGTGTTGCCGGTCACCGTCGTATCGGTGATGGTCAGGATGCCCGTCCAGTTGTCGCTGGTGAAGAACAGGCCCCCACCGAAGGCGTTTTTTCCCGCGGCGTTGTTCAGGACCGCGTCCCCGCACAGCGTGATGTTGAAGTCGTTGCCGTCGCCGTAGATGGCGCCGCCGTTGCCGCCCGAGCCGACCTCGTGCTGGGGCGAGTTGTTCACGATCGAGCACATGCTGGAGTCGTCGGTGTTGGCGTCGTGCCCGACCGCCTTGTTGTTCTCGAACAGGCTGTTGTAGATGTCGAGCTCGGCGAAGAGCGCCCCAACGGCGCCCGCGTTGGCCCCGTTGTTGTTGGTGAAGGTGCTCCCCACGATGATCGCGCCGTGCTTGCTCCCCTCCATGTAGATGGCGCCGCCGCCCGTGTCGGGCCCCAACTGCGCCGCCTGATTGCCGTCGAACAGGCAGTCGATGACGGTCAGGTTGCCGTCCCGCATGAAGATCGCGCCGCCTTGACCATCGAAGTAGCCCTGCGAGCACGCCGTCTCGGGCCCGGTGGGAAACGGCATCGTTGGCGTCGTCTTGCCGTTGATGAGCGCGATGTGCTGCAACGTCACGCGCGTGTCGAGCGCCTGAAAGTTCTGGCTGGTGTAGTTGAGGATCTGCACGGCGTGGCCGCCGTCGAGCGTCACCTTGTTGCCTCCGTCGATCACCGTGTCCTTGTTGGTCATGAGCTTCATCGTCGCGGTGATCGGAATGGTGACCGCGTCGGGGCCGCAGTTGAAGGTGATGATCCCGGTCTTGCCGACGGCGGCGTTGAGCGCGCTGAAGGTGCAGCTCTGCGGGGTGCCCGTTCCCACCACTGTCGTCGGCGTCGAGACGTCGACCGGCTTGCCGCTCGTCGGCACGCCCGCGCTGCAGGAGCCGTTCGGGTTCCCGACGGGCCCGATGCTGCCGCCGTCGCTCGTCGTGGTGCCGGCGTCCCTGGTCGTCCCACCGGTGCCGGTCGCGCCGGCGCCGCCGGCAGGGTGACC
Source organism: uncultured Pseudomonadota bacterium (assembly GCA_963831685.1). GTDB lineage: Bacteria > Myxococcota_A > Polyangia > Fen-1088 > Fen-1088 > JADGRB01. Next base: position 162,971 of record CAWHRJ010000014.1, on the reverse strand, counting down.
AGCCGCGCCGCCAGCCGCGCCGCCCGTGCCGCGGCCGCCCGCGCCGCCCGCCGCACCGCCCGTCCCCCGGCCCGCCGCGCCGCCGGTCGATCCCCCGCCCGTCCCCCGGCCCGCTGCGCCGCCCGTCGATCCCCCGGCCGTCCCGCCCGATGCGCCGCCCGTCGATCCCCCGGTCGTCCCGCCCGAAGCGCCGCCCGAAGCGCCGCCGCTGGTCCCGCCCGTCGGGTGGCCGGCGGCGCCGGTCGCGCCGCCGGTCGCCGAGCCGCCGCTCCCCCCGCTCGATTGGCCGCCGCCCGAGCCACCGGAGCCCGCCGTCGTTCCACCGGAGCCACCGCAGCCGAGACAGACGACCACGGTCAACGCGGACGCGAGTGAAGTGCGCATGAGAAAACCTCCGGTTCGAGAACGTGCTTTCTGACGATCGAGAGATCAGGTTGCCGGCGCGGACCGGCGGCCTCTCACTGCGTGAGGGGCGTCAGGTTGTCGATGCAGTAGTCGAAGGCTATCGAAGGTCCCTCGCTGGAGGGAAGCTGCCATTGCAACGCCACCGTGCCGTCCGCGGCGACGTTGCTGAGCGCGGTGCCGCCGGACTGGTAGCAGTTCGCCGTCGTGTTGGTGAAGTAAATGGTATTCAGCCCGGGGGAGAGCTGGTTGACACAGTAGGTGACGTTGCTCGACCCGTTATAGACGACGTAGCTGAACCGGACGATGGACGACGCCAGGGACGTCAGGTTGTTCGTGAAGTTCATGGAGAAGCCGACCACGTGGTGCGCGGAGGCGACGTAAGGCGCGTGGGTACCGCCCGTGACGGCCGACCCATTCAGATCGAACCCGACGGCGGCGCCCCAGTAGGTGGTGTAGTCGCTGCCGAGAACCGCAGTGTCCGATCCGGAGACGCAGAACTTCGTCGTGGGAGTCGTCGTCCCGCCGAAGCAGGTCGAGGTGCTCGTACTGCAATCTGGGGAGATGGTCGACCCGACCGTGTCTTCGAAGGTGTAGAGGGCGCCCTGGATCCCGTAGGCGTTACTCGTGCCGTCGACCCAGCCGCCGGTGAACTGCAGCGGCCCCGTGGGCGCGCCGCCCGCGCCGCCGCTCCCGGTCGACAACGAACCGCCACTCCCGGTCGACGACGAACCGCCGGTCCCGGACGCGCCACCCGCCGGCGTGCCGCCGGTTCCAGGCGAACCACCCGTGGCCGGGGTGCCGCCGCTGCCGGGCGAACCACCCGTCGAGGACGTGCCCCCCGTCCCGGGCGAACCGCCGCTCGAGGATGCACCGCCGCTGCCGGGCGTGCCGCCGCTGCTCACCGCGCCGCCCGTCCCGGTGGTGCCGCCGCTCGCGGTCGCACCGCCGCTGCCGGGCGAACCGCCGGTCGCCGTCGCGCCGCCGGTGCCGGAGGCGCCCGCGCTTCCGCCGGCGTTGACGCACAGGTGAGACAGGCAGGTGAGTGGGGCATCGCAGGTGTTGTTGCCGTAGCACTGACAGCTTTCGCTCCCCATCGGGCAAGCGCCGCTGCCAGCGCCGCCGCCAGCCCCGCCCGATCCCTTGGAGCCGCAACCGACGGTTCCCGCCACCAGGAACGCGAGCACGAGTCCCGGGCCCGCGAGTGAGCTCAGAGAGCCAAAAGAAAGGCGATTCGCAGTCATAGTCATGCGTGCAAAGTACCACTTTGCAAGCCCTTCGGGGAAGCGGTTTGCGCGCGCGGATGTATTCTGCCGCCGTGCCGATCGCCAACAACAGGATTGCCAGGAAAAGAACCGCCGCGAAGTCGCCCCCGATCGCCTACCGCGTCTCGATGCCGCACCCGGCGTCGCACGAATACCAGATCGAGATGCAGGTGCCGGCGCTGGCCGGTCGCGACGAGGCGACGATCGTCTTCCCGGCCTGGGCGCCCGGCAGCTACATGGTGCGCGACTTCGTCCGCCACCTGACCGGGCTCACCGTCACCGACGGCGCCGGGCACGCGCTGCCGTCCGCGCACGTCGTGCGCCTCGACAAGCAGCGGTGGCGGGTCCGCACCGGCGGCCACGCGTTCCGCGTGCGCTACCGGATCTTCGCCTTCGAGGCCACCGTGCGCACCTCGTTTCTGGACGACAGCCACGCCTACTGGAACGGCACCAGCCTGTTCTTCTTCGTCGAGGGTGAGATCGCCCGCCGCGCCGAGGTGACCGTCGAGCTCCCCGACCGCCGCTGGCGCGTCGCCACGGCGCTGCCCAAGGTGACCGGGCGCCGCCAGTCTCCCCGTCACACTTACGCCGCCGCCGACTTCGACGAGCTCGCCGATTCGCCGTTCGAGATCGGGACGCATGCGCTCTTCGCCTTCACCGTCGGGCGCACGCGCTTCGAGCTGGCGCTCTACGGACGCACCAACGCCGACCCCGAGCGCCTCCTCGACATCCTCCGCCGCGTGGTGTCGACGACCGGCCGGATGTTCGGCGGGTTCCCGTTTCGGCGCTATCTCTTCATCGTCCACGCGCTGCCGGTCGGATCGGGCGGGCTCGAGCACGGCGCCTCGGTCACGATGGACATCGCGGGCCTCTCGTTCGAGGACGAGACCGGCTACCTCCGGTTCGCCGACCTGGCCGCTCACGAGTTCTTCCACGCCTGGAACGTGAAGCGCATCCACGACGGCGCGCTGGGGCCGTTCGACTACACGCAGGAGAGTTACACGCGCCTCTTGTGGCTCTACGAGGGGTGCACCGACTACCTGGCGCACGTGATCATCCTGCGCGCCGGCGTCACCTGCGAGCGGCAGTTCCTGAAGATGATCGCCGAGGACTGGCCGCGCTACGCCACCCGCCCCGGGCGCAACGAGACGTCGCTGGAGGAGCTGTCGTTCGAGGCGTGGGTCAAGCAGTACAAGCCGTCGGAGAACTTCACCAACCGCGCGGTCAGCTACTACGAGAAGGGCCTCTGGACCGCGATGGCGCTCGATCTCGAGCTGCGGCTGGCGAGCGGCGGGCCGCGCGGGCTGCCCGAGATGATTCGCCTCCTGTGGGACCGGTTCGGCCGCGCGGGGCAAGCGATCACCGACGAGGACGTGCGGGACGCCGCCGCCTCGATCGCCGGCCACGCGATGAACCGCTTTTTCGATCGCTACGTGCGCGGCACGGTGGAGTTGCCGCTGCCGGCGCTGCTCGAACGCGCGGGGCTGGACCTGCAGGCGCGCGCCGACTGGGACGAGAGCGCCCGCCCGCCCGCCGAGCGCGATCCCGTCCGCAGCGGCCGCACGCGTGCCTGGAGCGGCCTCACCCTGCAACCCGAGCGGACCATCGTCCGGAATGTCGTCCCCGGATCGCCCGCCTGGAAGGGCGGCCTCACCTTCAACGACGAGATCGTCGCCGTCGCGGGGGCGCGCGTGACCGCCCAGAGCGTCGTCAAGCGGATCGCCGATTTCCAGCCCGGCGCCCGCGTGCGGATCGCTTACTTCAGGCGCGACGAGCTGCGCGAGGCACGGATCGCCCTCGGCGAGAGCCCCGAGCGCCGCCTGACGGTCACCGTCGACCCGCACGCCTCGGCCGCGGCACGCGCTGTGCGCGCCGGCTGGTTCGGCTTCAGGGGGTGACGGTGATCTGATCGGTGGCGATGCCGGTCAGCTTCTGGGTGGCGTCGTTGAACGCGACGTCGGTCAAGCTGATCCCGGGGATCATCAGCGCCGTGACAGTCAGCGTGTCCATCCCGCTCGCGGTCGCCAGCGGATCCGGCGAAAGGCCCGGGAGCGTGAACGTCGTCGACCCGTCGAAGATGGTGACCGACCAGGTCCGATTGCCGCTCTGCGGATCCTTGAACTCCGCCGAATGGAGGGTCGCGCCGGTGGTCGGCACGAACGAATAGTGGCCGGTGAGGGCGGTGATCGCCGTCGGCGGCGACAACCAGGCGGTGAGCGTGACGGTCGCGCCGGCGTTCACGCCGTGCATCCAGTTGAGCGAGGCGGGCTCGCTCGCCGTCTGGGTCGCCTGCGCCTGCGCCAGCAGATCGTACGAGCCGCCCGCGAGGCCCGCGGTGGTGGTCCCCGTCAGCTTGGGGACGCTGGTCATCATCACCTTCGCCCCCAGCGTGGGAACGACGGCCGGGATGCGCCCCACCCCGCCCGGCAGCTCGATCGCCGGATAGGCGTTGAAGTAGGTCATGCCAGCGGGCAGCGCCGGGAACGCCGCCGTGAACGGCTGGAGATCGCCAGGCGCGACGGCGGGCAGCGTCTCGTTCACCAGCGTCTGGTTGGCCGAGAAGTCGAGCCCGGTCAGGAGCGCCCAGCCGACCGGCGTGATGATGTCGTCGCTCTGGTCGTTGGGCGTACCGTTGTCGTCGCTGTCCACGATGATCGCGTAGTGCGCCTGCGGTCCCGTGTGGGTGATGAGCTGCCAGTTGCAGTCGTCGACCAGCGCGTTCTTGACGCAGGCGTTGGCGGGAATCGAGGTGGTCAGGGCCGTCGACGCGATTGAAATGTTGCGCATCGGTTGCGTGATGTTGTTCGCCAGATCGCCCAGATTGGGCGTCTGCGAGGCGCCGACGAGCGCAATGGTCGTGTGACCGCTGGCCGGCGCCGGCAGGCTCTCCCACCCGGCGATCGTGCCGCTCACCATCGCCGTGTCAGGCATCGGGCGCGTCGTCGCCTGGAGGTTGATCGTCATGTTGGCGCCGTTGGCGCCGATCCAGGTGCTGGGCGCGTACGCCGTCGCGGAGGCGGTGAGCGTGACCGCACCGCGCAGGCCCGCGCAGCTCATGGGATCGAACGTCGCGAGGCCGGTCGAGTCGGTCAGCACCGTGCAGGGCGACGCCGACCCCGCGGCCACCTGGACCGCCGCCCCGGAAATCCCCGCGTTCGTGTCGGTGTCGATGACGTAGACGTTCAGGTAGCCCTCGATCGCCCCGCCGCCGATCCCGCCCCCCGGCACCAGCACCGGCGTCGGATGGTTGTTCGACACCGACCCACACCCCGCCACCAGCACCGCCACCACCAGCGAAGCCCCGCGCGCCTTTTTTTGCATCTCCCCGCCATCGACACATCGAGGGGCGAAAATGAGAAAAGGGGGGCCCCAAGCTGCCGAACGAACACTGAACGGGTGGGCGGTGTATTCCCCGCCTCACCGCCGGCGCGGGCTACCCGCGGCGGACGGAGAGGGCCAGCTTGGCCACGCTCTTGACGACGTGAGGGACGCGCTTGAGCAGGCGGATCGAGGGGGGGCGCTTCTCGCGGACGGCGAAGGGGATCTCGACGACCTTCTTCCCCTCGCGGTGGGCGCGGATGACGAACTCGCTGGCGAAGACGTCGCGATCGAGCACGCAGCGGCGCGCCGTCTCCAGCAGCGCCTCACGCCGGAACGCCTTGAGGCCGTGCGTGTCGGTGCCTGGGTAATGGCAGACCGCGCGCAGAAGGCCGTTGTAGAAACGGGTGGCGGCCCGCCGGAACAGCGGCCGCTGGTCGTTCGACCCAACCATCGCCTTCGACCCGACCACCAGATCGGTGTCGCTCCGCTCGAGCAGGGCCATCGCCCGCGCGTAGAACTCGGTGTCGAGCAGATCGATCTCGTCGCTGATGACGAACGTCCCGCGCGCCTCGAGGATGCCCTGCCTCATCGCCAGGCCGTAGTTCGGCTCGCCGACCGAGAGCATGCGGACCTGCGGGTGCTCGATCTCCAGCTCCCTGCCGATCTCGATGGTCCGATCGCGCGAGCCGTTCTCGCACAGCAGGAGCTCGTAGCTCCAGCCGAACCGCCGCAGCTTCTCCTCGAGCTCGAGCACCGAGCCGCGCAGGATCCCCTCCTCGTTGTAGACGGGGATGACGACCGAGAGGTGCAGCGCCCCGGCGCTCACGCCGCGCGCCCCGCGCCGCCGTCCGGCGAGCTCCTGCCGTCGATGAGGGCCGCCACCTCGCGGCCGGCCAGCACGCAGTCCTCCATCGCGTTGTAGGTCCAGGCCCCGTAACGCCCGCGCGGGTGAATGGCGTTCGCCTCGAGAAAGCCAAAGATCGTCCGCGTGGCCTGGTAGTAGTTCTGGTCGAACACGACGTAGGCATATTCGATCTGCTTCTCTTCGGCGAACACCACGTCTTCCGCCGAGCCGAGCGCCCCCGCCGCGACCAGCGCCGCCATCGTGTCGCGCCGGGCCGCCTCGCCGATCGGTCCCCGGTCGCCCATCTCCACGCAGATCGAGGAGCAGCCGTCCGGGGCCATGCTGGGCATCGCGGTCGAGAAGACGTTCACCCGGTAGAACGGATATCGCCTTTCCGGGACGTAGATCCAGTGCCAGTCCTCCCGCGGCTTGCCGCGCGCGCCGATGTTCAGATAGCGCAGCGTCGTGCAGCGGAGGCGCGCCGCCTCGCGCGCGATCTCCGGCGGCAGCTCCGGCATCCGCTTGAGCAGCTCGGGGAGCGGAATCGTGGCCACCAGCGCGCGGTAGGGGACCCGCTCGCCGCCGACCACCACCTCGCGCCGCCGCCAGTCGACGCTGTCGGGCGTCGTGCGCGTGTGCACCTCACCGCCCGCCATCCGCGTCGTGAGCGCGCGGGTGAAGGTCTCGATCCCGCCCGCCTTCGGGTAGAGAAAGTGCTGGTTGTAGCCCATCTCCGGCGGCCCCGCGCCGACGGCGCCGGCGATCACCTGCTCGAGGTTCGGCAGCGGCACGAAGCGCGAACACCACTCGGCGGTGATCTCGCGCGGGTGCACGCCCCAGATCTTCTCGTTGTAGGGGATCATGAAGTGCTTGGAGATCCCGGCGCCGAAGTGCGCGAGGCAGTACTCCTCGAAGTTCGCCGCCCGCGCCGCCGCGTGACCGGCCGTCGCCGATGAGACCTTGGCCTCGATCACGCCCAGCAGACACTCCTTGATCACCTCGGGCGGCAGGCCGTGCAGGTTGGCCTGGTACGGATAGCGGGTCAGAACGCCGTGCGAAAAGATCCGCGCGCGCCGCGCGACCGGCGTCATCTGACCGGGGAGCAGCTCGTCGACCAGCTGCTTGACGCCCGGATCGCGCAGATGCAGCCAGTGACCGGTCTTGTCGAAGCGCCAGCCGTCGCGCGCGTCGGTGCGCGCGTGCCCGCCCAGACGCTCCTCGCGCTCGTAGAGGACCCAGGGTGCGCGCAGGTGGACGGCGGTCGAGATGCCGGTCAGCCCGCCCCCGAGAATCACCACCCGGCCGGCCTGCGAAGCCGCCTGGGGCGCCCCCTGCGCGTCGCTGGTCACGCGCCGTCACTTAGCACGAAACACCGTGTTCTGCGCGACCGGCGCTACTATCCGACCGTGACGCGCACCGAAACGCCGATGGCTCCGCTCTCCGCCGCGGAAAGGGCGCGCGTCCTCGATTTCGAGCACCGCAAGCGGGCGCGAAGCGTCTGGCCCAGCGTGCTTTCGTTGCGCTTTCTGACGGCCGCGGCCGGTCGGCTGGGACGGGGAACCCGACCGGTCGAGGCGGCGCCGGTGCCGCGCCCGCCGCAGGGGACGATCTCGATCACCTTCGTCGGCCACGCCACGGTCATGATCACGACGCCCGGCGTACGGGTGCTGTGCGACCCGTTGCTGGAGAATTCCTTCTACGGGCTTCGGCGGGTCCAGGCGGCCGGCATCGCAGCCGCGGATCTCGAGGACGTCGATCTGGTGCTGATCACGCACGCCCACCGCGACCACCTCTCGAAGCAGAGCCTCCTGCGGATCGGACGCCAGGCGACGCTGATCGTCCCCCCGCGCTGCACCAGCCTCGTGCGCGGGCTCGGCTTCGACGTCGTCGAGCTCGACCCGGGAACAAGCTATCGCAAAGGCGACGTCGAGGTGACCGCGGTGCCGGTGCGCCACTCCGGGACGCGCGGCCTCGGCGACTACCTTCGCCGCGGCGCCTGCGGTTACCTGGTCCGCGCGTTCGCAGGGTCGGCCTCGGCCAGCGCCTACGTGGCAGGCGACACCGGCTACTTTTCGGGCTTCGCCGAGATCGGCCGCCGGTTTCACCCCGATGTCGCCCTCCTGCCGATCGCCGGCTACGAGCCGGCCCCGTTCCGCGAGGAGCACCTGTCGCCGCTCGACGCGGTCTACGCCTTTGATGACCTGAAGGCGCGGCTCCTCATCCCCACCAGCTACGGATCGTTCCCTTTGAGCTACGAAAGGCTCGACGCGCCGCTCGCCTGGCTGCAGCACCTGGCGCGCGACGCGGGCCTCTGCCGCCCCGACGGCGACCGGCGCCTAGCCATCCTCGATCATGGGCAGACACTGCATGTGCGGATGCACGCTTGACCCGCCCGACGCTGCGAGGTGAAACTGCGTCCTCTTTCCACTTCTGAACATTGGAGGCGAGGCGATGAAACCAGCGAAGTTGTTGCGCACGGCCCTGTTCCCGGTGCTGCTCCCGTTGGTCGCGCTCGGGTGCAGCGGCGGCGGCTCCGGCGGACCCTCTACGACCGCAGACTTCTGCATGAACTACGCGAACGCCGTCTGTCAGATCGCCACGGCGTGCGGCGTCACGACAGCGACCTGCACCGCCTACCAGCAGAGCCAGTGCGAGGCGCTGGCGACCAAGGCGACCACCGCGCCGAGCCTGCGGGTCTACACCCCGGCCAACACCAACGATTGCATCAACAAGCTGAACGCGGCCTACGGTGCCAGCACCCCGATCATAACGCCCGCCGTGCAGGCCGGCATCGACCTCGCCTGCGGGTACGTCTTCCAGGGCCCGGGGATGGTCGACATGGACACCTGCACGACGCAGTTCGACTGCGCCGGAGCCACCAACGGAGCGGTCATCTGCGACCAGACGCACCATCTGTGTGCGACGTCCACGACCATCTCGGGCACCGGTCACTGCAGCGAGAACGGCGACGTCTGCTCGACCAACTTCTATTGCGCAACGAACACCGCGGGCGTCTCCAGCTGCACCGCCGCGGGGACCAGCAGCCCGCCAACGTCGTGCGCCACCGCGCCGTGTGACAGCAACTCGTACTGCGCGGCCGGCACCTGCATGCCGCTTCTCGTCGCCGGGAGCCCCTGTACCGCCAACAGCGACTGCGCCAGCGGCGGATACTGCGACCCGTACGGCGGAATCTTCCACCTGCGACGACGGAATCCGCTTCGCCAAGGGCTCGCAGCAGTGCACCTGCGTGGCCTCGGGCGTGAATTGCCCGACGCCGCCCGGTGCCGGCGGCCAGGGCGGCGGCGCGGCCGGCAGCTCGGGCGCGGCGGGCAACGGCGCGGCGGGCGCGGCCGGCCATGGCGCCGCTGGCGCTGGCGGCGCGGCCGGTGCGTCCGGCGCCGCGGGGGCTTCGGGGGCGGCCGGCGCGTCCGGCGCCGCGGGGGCCACCGGGGACCAGACCGGCGCCGCGGGCGCGGCGGGCGGTCGGGCCGGAACGGCGGGCGCCGGCGGCGCGTGACGTCGACGATGGCGGGCCGATGATCGATCGCGTGCGGGCGGCGCTCGGCCGCGTCCCCATGTGGGCCTGGGCGCTGGCGTTCTCGCTGGCGCTCTGCCTGCCGCGGCTCGGCGCTTCGGGCTTCTGGGACCCCTCCGAGCTGAAGCTCGCCGAGCAGGCGCGCGACATCGCCCGCTCCGACAGCCTGTTCGATCCGACCGTCGCCGGGAAGTACGCGGCGCGGCCGCCGCTCGAGCTCTCGATGGCGGCGCTCGGCATCCGCATCTTCGGCGCCAGCGAGCTGGGCGCCCGGCTCTTCTTCGCCCTCTCGGCGATCGTTGCGCTGATGGCGATCTACTGGGCGGGCGCGGGTCTGCTGCGCAAGCGCGCCGGCCTGCTCGCCGTGCTGGCGCTGGGAACGACGCCGCTGTTCGTGCTCGAGGCGCGACAGCTGACCTCGGACGCGCCGCTCATCGCGGGGCTGGCGCTGGTTCTGGGCGCGCTCGGGCGCTACGCCTGGCCGCCCGACGGCCGCCGCCGCGTCCGCGATCTGGTGCTTGGGGTCGTCGGGCTCGCCATTGGTCTCCTGGCCGGGGGCGCGATGTCGGGGCTGGTGCTGCCGCTCTTGGCGCTGACCTTGGCGCTGGTGGTTGGGCGCGGCCTACGCGCCCTGCCGACCGCCGCGATCGATGACGGCACGGCGCCACTGGCCGAGCCAGGCCTCGGCCCCGACATCGCGGCCGAGGGGACGCTGGGCGCGAGCACCTGGCGACCGGGCGCGCGCGGTTTCGTCCCGCTGGCGATCCTCGCCGTGCTCGGCGTCGCGGTGCTCGCGGGCGGCCTCTTCCACGTCGTGGCGGGCAAGTACTCCTGGCTGGTGGGGGGAGTCCCGAAGAGCGGCGCGCCGGCGCACAGCTTCGAGGCGCTGGTGCGCGAGCTCGGCTTCGGCCTCTTCCCCTGGAGCGCGGTGGCCGTCTTCGCGCTGGCCCGGCCGCTCATCCGGCTCGACGGCGACGAGGCGGGCGTGCCGCGCACCAACCCGCGACTCGCTTTCGTCGAGCTCTACCTCCTCCTCTTCGCCGGAATGGGCTACGCGCTCTCGAGCTACCGGGACATCGTGCTCGGCCAGGCGCGCTACGAGGCGCTCCCCGCCATCGCGCTGGCGATCGGCGCCTTTCTCGATGAGGCGCTGGAGGGGCTGCGGCCCGAGCCGGTGGCCGGTCTCCTGATGGCGACCGGGACGATGGTCGTCGCGCGTGACTTCTATCTCGCGCCCGAGGACCTGGCCTCGGTCCATCTATTTGAAAAGGTGCACTGGCCGACGAACATCGCGGTGGGGGAGCTGATCCTGGCGATCGGGCTCCTGGCCGCGATGGGTGTCTACGCCGGGCTGGCCGTGCGGCCGCGTGCGCTGGGCCGCGTCCCCGCCCGGGAGGCGCCGCCCGGGGGTCGCGTGCGCCAGGGGCTCGTGCGGGCCGTGACCGTGTTCGGGCGCTACGGTCTGCAGGGGGCGGTCGCCTGCGCGATCTTCTTCGCCTTCTATCTGTCGCAGGCGATCGTGCCCGCGCTGTCGACGCACCTGTCGTTCAAGCCGGTGCTCGAGTCGTACGCCAGGTTCGCCAAGCACGGCGAGAAGATCGGGCGCTACCGCGTCGAGGGGCACGGGTCGACCTTCTACAGCAAGGAGAACCTGGTCGACCTGCCGAACCAGGATCGGGTCGTCGCGTTCTTGCGCGATCCGCAGCGGGTGTTCGCGCTGGTGGCGGCCAGCGAGCTGGCGCCGCTCGATTCGGCGTTCAAGCAGGCGCAGCTCGGCTACTACATCGTCGACGCATCGTCGTCGCGCTTCCTGCTCCTCACCAACCAGCTCGATCCGGGCGAGCGCGATCAGAACCCGTTGCTCAAAGACGTCTGGATGCCGCCCCGGCGCCGCCGACGCCAAGCCCCCCTGGACCTGGCGCATCCCTCTCGCGGCGACGTTCGAGAACGCGATCGAGCTGGTGGGCGCCAGCTTCCCGCCCGAGGTGCGGCGCCCGGGGAAGATCCCGCTCGACCTCTACTTCCGCATGAAGGCCAAGCCGCCCGGCGGCTACAAGATCTTCGTCCACTTCGACGGTCCGGCGGCGCCGCGGGTGATCGGCGACCACGATCCGGTCAACCACGCCTTCGGCACCAGCTACTGGCTGCCGGGCGAGTACGTCCACGACCACTACGACACCGACGTGCCGCTGATGACCACGCCGGCCGGGACCTACGTCGTCTACATGGGATTCTGGCCCGGCGGCGAGGGGAAGCGGCTCAAGATCACCGACGGCCCCAACGACGGCCAGGATCGCGTCCGTATCGGCCAGCTCGAAATAAAGTAGACTGCGCTTCCAGGATGACGCGGCGAGGGAAAGATCGGCGAAGGCGTGAGGTCACGGTCACCTCCGATCGGCGAAGCAGCGGGCGCGATCGCCGCGTCCATACCCGCGTCACCGTCGACATCGAGGTCGACTACAAGAGCGCCGACAACTTCCTGTTCGCGTACATCACCGACATCAGCGCGATGGGGATCTTCATCCGGACCAACGCGCCCGAGCCACCCGGAACCAAGCTCAACCTGAGCTTCGCGCCGCCCGGCGGCCCCCGGCTCGATCTCGAGGGGCGCGTGATGTGGGTGAACCCGTTCCGACCCGGGAGCTACGACAACATCAATCCCGGCATGGGCGTGCAGTTCGTCGACCTCTCCGCCGAGCAGCGCGAGCAGATCGTCAACCTGGTCCGCACGTTCGCTTATCTCTCCGATGACGAAGAGCCCAAGGGAAACAGCTAGGCCTATCGCCGCGCTGGCAGCGGGCGTGGCGCTGCTCGCCTGCGGAACGCCCGCCTTCGCCAACGGCACGGTCAGCGGGGTCGTTCACCTCGATGGACCGGCGCCCAAGCTCGCCCCCCACGCCGTCACCAAGGACGCCCCCACCTGCGGCCACGACGCGCCCAATGAGTCGGTCGTCGTCGGCAAGGGGGGCTGCCTGCGCAACGTCGTCGTGTTCGTCAAGGACGCGCACTTCGACGGCAAACCGTCGCCGGTGGCCGGCGCGGCGCTCGATCAGAAGCAGTGCCGCTACGCGCCGCATGTCCAAGCGCTCACCGTCGGGACGCCGCTTTCGCTCATGAACAACGACGCGATCCTGCACAACATCCACGCCAACGCCTCGGACATGACCGTGTTCAACGTGGCGATGCCGATCAAGGGGCAGAAGGTCCCGGTCCCGATGCGCAAGCCGGGGCTCATGAAGCTCCAGTGCGACGCGGGGCACGCCTGGATGAACGGCTGGATCTACGTCTTCGACCACCCCTACTTCGCCGTCACCGGCGCCGACGGCAGCTTCACGATCAAGGGCGTCCCGCCCGGCGATCACGTTCTCGAGCTCTGGCACGAGCCGGCCGACGGCACCGGCGCCGGCGTCCGCACGACCGCGACCGTCAAGGTCACCGACGGCGGCACGGCGCGCGTCGAGCTCTCGATGAAGCTCTGAACGCGCGCCGCCCGCGGCGGGTGGAGGAGCTACTTCTTGGCGGGAGCGACAGGAGCCGCCGGGGCCGCCGGAGCGGCGGGCGCAGGAGCCGGCGGCGCGGCCGCGGTCGCAGGCGGCATCGGCTTGCCGGCCTTCATCGCGTCCAGCATCGCGATCTCGCCCGGCAGGACCTTGAGCATGCCGTCGAGCACCGGCTTCGGGACCTTGGGGTCGGCGACCGGGTTGTGGATCGCGGGGATGGTCTTGAGGAACGCGAACACCGCCTTGAGATCGTCGTCCGTCATGTTGCGGTACTCCTGCCACGGCATCGGCGGCAGGACCGGACGCCCCTCGACGCCCATGTGCGTTCCCTTGTGGAACACGTTGAGGAACATCTCCTCGGTCCAGTTACCGATGCCGGTCTCCTTGTCGGGCGTCAAGTTCGCCGAGTAGACGTTCCCGAAGGGCAGCTTGAACGAAGTGAACGTCGCGCCGATGAACGCCAGATCGGTCCTCGGATCGACCTTGCCTGACGGCTCCGGCGCGCCCACCGGGTTGCCCGAGAGAAAGCGGGTGTGGTCCGGCACCGGCATCCCCATCTCCTTGTTGAACGCCCAGGGGGTGTGGCAGTCGTTGCAACCGGCGAACGAGACCAGATAGCGCCCGCGCGCGACAGGATCCTCCTTGGTCTCCTTCTTCTCCTTCGTCTTGGCGCTCGCGGCGAGCGCCGCCAGCGAAAGACCGGCGGCGATCAGCGTAACGGTGAACAGGTGACGTCGTCTCATGTGTGGGCCCCTCCCAGGGTGGAGGCGCAAAGTGTCAAGCCGAGGTGACCTCTGTCAACGGCTCTGTCAACTATCGCCGCCGGCCGGGAGGGGCCGACACGGGCGCCGCCGCTATTCGAGCGCGCCGAGCAGCTGCGAGAAGTACGACGTCAGGCTGTCCCAGGGGTTCGGCAGGTCGTCGTTGGTCAGGTAGATGTACGCGACGTATTGCCGGGCCTGCTGGACGAACGTCGAGCTCATCGACGAGACGGCGTAGGGGATGACGCCGAAGTTCGACGGCGCGTAGGCCGAGTAGGCCGACAGATCGGAGATCGGCGGGATTCCGTTGCTCTCGTAGATCAGCATCGTGTCGACCGCGCCGACGTAGGCCGTCGGGACGCCGGTCCCGGGGTTGCCGACGGTGTAGCTGAGCCCCAAGCTCTTCGCGTACTGCGACAGCGTCTGGTAGTGGGCGACGTCGCCGGTGGAGTTCGACTGCTCGTCGAAGAAGATCCCCTGCAGCGTCGGGTAGAACGACTTCCAGGTGTCCATCTCCGCCTCCATCGAGGCGATGCTGTGGCTGGCGTAGCCGGTGGCGACGTAGCCGATGACCTTGATGCCGGCGGACTGTAGGTCCGCGATGCCGGCCGTGTAGGCGCTGCTCTTCGACGAGCCCGGGCCGTCGCTCGGGTTGACGATGGCGACGACGTGGACGGTCGGGTGCGCCTCGGCGGCGGTGATGATCGCGTTCCAGGAGGGATCGCTCGGATCGGTGTAGAGCGGAACGATCGTCCCGGCCGCGGTCGAGGTGGTCGCGCCGGTGCCGCCGGTGCCGGTGGTCGTCTGGCCGCCAGTGCCGGTCGCCGTGCTACCGCCGGTCCCGGTCGACGTGCTTCCGGCCGTGCCGCTGCCGCTCGAGCCCTGACCCGCGGCACCCGTCGACGAGCCGCCTGTGCCGCCGGAAACGTGACCGCCCGTTCCCGCTGCGGACGAGCCGGCCGCACCGGTCGAGACGTGGCCGCCGGTGCCCGTGGCGGACGAGCCACCCGTGCTGGTCGAGCCACCTGTCGCCGGAGCGCCGCCGTGGCCGCCAGTCGCCGGAGCGCCGGCCTGTCCAGTCGAACCGCCCGTCGTCACCGCGCCGCCCTGGCCGGTCGAACCGCCCGTCGTCGGCGCGCCGCCCTGGCCGGTCGAACCGCCCGTCGTCACCACGCCGCCGGTCGCCACCGCGCCGCCGGCGCCGGTCGAGCCGGTCGAACCGCCAGTGGCCGGCGCGCCGCCCGTCGCCGGCGCGCCGCCGGTCGCCGAAGAGCCGCCGGTGGCCGAAGCGCCGCCGCGCCCGGTCGCGGAACCGCCGGTGCCCGTCGACGACGTCGTCGTCCCTCCGGTGCCTACCGACCCCGGACCCATCTCCGATTGAGCGCATCCCAGAGCGAGCGGGATGACCGACAAGGCAACGACTGCGACGAATCCACGAAAACGCATGAACACCTCCGGCTGATGACGAATGGAACGGGGGCTCGTCGAGAACGCTCGAGCCCCTCCGGCTTAGTGACTACGGACGGCGTTCGGCTTCAGACGTGTAGGTGGCAGGCCGCCATCGGCCCCAGCGCGTGCGCGGGCTGCTAGACTCCGGCCCCTCGTGAGCCGCAAAGAAACGACGTTGAACCGCAAGGAGACGACACCGACGCCGCTGGGCGCCCGGCGATCGGCAGACGAACCGAACTTCATCGTCGTGAAGGGGGCGCGGGAGCACAACCTGGCCATTGATGAGCTGAAGATACCGAAAAGGGCGCTGGTCGTCTTCACCGGCGTGTCGGGATCGGGAAAGTCGTCGCTGGCGTTCGACACGCTCTACGCCGAGGGGCAGCGCCGCTATGTCGAGTCGCTGTCTTCTTATGCGCGGCAGTTTCTCGGTCAGATGGAGAAGCCGAAGTACGAGCAGCTGCGCGGGCTGTCACCGACGATCGCCATCGAGCAGAAGTCGGCGTCGTCGAACCCACGCTCGACGGTCGGCACGGTGACCGAGATCTACGACTACCTGCGCGTGCTCTACGCGCGCGCCGGCGAGCAGCGCTGTCACCTCTGCGGCGGCGAGGTCTCTGCGCGCTCGGCGGCGGAGATCGTCGACGAGCTGCTCACGCTCCCGGCCAAGACGCGCGCGACGCTGATGGCCCGTAAGGCCGACAACCGCAAGGGGGAGTTCCGCGAGGTGTTCGAGGAGGCGCGCAAGGCGGGGTTTTCGCGCGTGCGCATCAACGGGCTCATCCAGCGGCTCGAGGACGTGACGGGCCTCGACAAGAAGAAGAAGCATACGATCGAAGTGGTCATCGACCGGGTCAGCATCGACGCCGGCGAGCGCGCGCGGCTGACCGACTCGGTCGAGACCGCCGTCAAGGTCGGGGGCGGGTCGGTGCTGGTCGCCGTCGAGGGCGAGGCGCGCGAGCGCGCCTACAGCGAGGCGCGCGCCTGCCCCGACTGCGGCGTCGGGCTCCCCGAGCTGTCGCCGCAGTCATTCTCGTTCAACAGCCCGCTCGGCATGTGCGTCGACTGCAACGGCCTTGGGTCGAGCCTGGAGATCGATCCGGATCTGATCGTCCCCGACGGCAGCCGCACGATCAGCGAGGGGGCGATCGAGCCGTGGGGCGACCGCGCCGGGCGCGACAGCGGCTGGACCGCCAACGTCGCCAACGCCGTGTCGCGCGAGTTCGGCATCCCGCTGGACAAGCCCTGGAAGAACCTGACCCCGCGCCAGCGCGAGATCATCATGTACGGGGCCGGCGAAAAGCGGGTCAAGGTCAGCTGGAACGGCAAGCACGGCGCCGGATCGTGGGCCATGCGCTTCTCCGGGGTGGTCAACACCATCAAGAAGCGGATGCAGGAGTCGAGCTCCGAGGTGACGCGCCAGTGGTACGGAAAGTATTTCCGCGACCAGGTCTGTCGCGCCTGCAACGGCCAGCGGCTGCGCCCCGAGTCGCGCGCGGTCGTGCTGGCGGAGAAGAGCCTGGTCGCGGTGACGGCCATGACCGTCGCCGGCGCATCGAAGCACTTCGGGAGCTTGGGGTTGAAGGGCGCACGCGCACAGATCGCCACGGAGATCCTCAAGGAGGTGAACGCGCGGCTCGGGTTCCTGCTCGACGTCGGGCTCGAGTACCTGACGCTCGATCGCGCGGCGGCCACGCTGTCGGGCGGCGAGGCGCAGCGGATCCGCCTCGCCTCGCAGCTCGGGTCCGAGCTGTCGGGCGTCATGTACGTGCTCGACGAGCCGTCGATCGGCCTGCACCAGCGGGACAACCTGCGGCTCATCGCCACGCTGCGCCGCCTGCGCGACCTCGGCAACAGCGTCATCGTCGTCGAGCACGACGCCGAGACGATCGACTCGGCCGATCACGTGGTCGACTTCGGCCCCGGCGCCGGCCGCCTCGGCGGTCGCGTCGTCGCCGAGGGGACGCCCGACGATCTCAAGGCGAACCGGGCGTCGCTGACCGGAAAGTTCCTGGCCGGGACCGAGCGGATCGAGGTCCCGCGCGTCCGGCGCAAGCCGTCGGGCTTCGTCCACGTGAAGGGCGCGCGCGAGCACAACCTCAAGAATCTCGACGTGGCGATCCCGCTGGGCGTGCTGGTGGCCGTCACCGGCGTCTCGGGCGCCGGCAAGTCGTCGCTCATCGGCGGGATCCTGCAACCGGCCCTGCGCCGCAAGCTGCTGGGCGCCTACGATCAGGTCGGCGCGCACGCCGGCGTCACCGGGATCGAGCAGCTCGACAAGGTGATCGACATCGACCAGAACCCAATCGGTCGCACGCCGCGCTCGAATCCCGCCACCTACACCAAGGCGTTCGACGCCATCCGCGACGTCTTCGCGCAGACCCCCGAGGCGCGCGCCTACGGCTACCAGCCGGGGCGGTTCTCCTTCAACGTGCGCGGCGGCCGCTGCGAGGCGTGCGAGGGAGACGGCGTCCGCCAGGTCGAGATGCACTTCTTGCCCGACGTCTACGTCACCTGCGAGGTCTGCCGCGGCCGCCGCTACAACGAGGCGACGCTGCGGGTTCGATGGAAGGAGCGCAGCATCGCCGACGTCTTGGAGACCTCCGTCGCCGACGCAGCGGGCCTTTTCGAGCACCACCGCCAGCTGCGCGGAATCCTACAGACGCTCTCCGACGTCGGCCTCGGCTACATCGCGCTGGGCCAGTCGGCGACCACGCTCTCGGGCGGCGAGGCGCAGCGGATCAAGCTGTCGCGCGAGCTCGCCAAGCGCGACACCGGCCGCACCTTCTACATCCTCGACGAGCCGACCACCGGCCTGCACTTCGAGGACGTGCGCAAGCTGCTCTCCGTCCTCGGCCGCCTGGTCGCCGCCGGCAACACCGTGCTGGTCATCGAGCACAACCTCGACGTCATCAAGACCGCCGACTACGTGATCGATCTCGGCCCCGAAGGCGGCGCGCGCGGCGGCGAGATCGTCGCCGCCGGGACACCCGAGGAGGTGGCCCGCGCCACCGGCTCGTACACCGGCCAGTTCCTGGCGCCGCTCCTCGGCGTCCGCCGCGGCCGCGCCACGACCGCCGCCTGAACGACCGACACGCGGTTCTCGGGCCCCCGTTCGTTCGGTCGGTGGTCGATGTTATCATCATGTGGTATGGTGATAACATGATTCGGACGCAGATCTCGGTCGAGCGCGACCTTTACGACAAGGCCAAGCGAGTTGCCCGACGGCGGCGCATCTCGCTGGCCGAGCTCTGCCGGCAGAGCCTCGAGGACATGATTGCGCGGGAGCCGACCGACAAGCCTTGGATGAAGTACGCCGGGATCGTCGAAGGCCGCCCTGAAGACAGCGTGTCCGTCGACGAGATCGTCTACGGGCGCGATCGGCCGTGACCGACGCGGTCTTCCTGGACTCGGGAATCTTCGTGGCCCTCCTCGCGGCGCGCGATCAATGGCACGCGCAGGCCATCGTGCTGTTCGGGGGACGGACGCCGCGCTGGTGTACCTCCTACCTGGTCGTCAGCGAAACCTACGCTTGGTTTCTGCACCGCGAGGGGGAAGAAGCCGCGCGCAACTTTCGCGGCCTCATCGACAGCCTCGACGGTCTCCGAATCTTCGAGGTCGACCGAGCCCACCACGGGCAGGTGGAAAAGATGCTTGACCGCCTCCGTGGCTCGAAGCTCACCTACGTCGACGCGTCGAGCCTCTGCTTCATGGATCGCCACCGCATCCGCAAGGTCTGGTCCACCGACCACCACCTCGGACTCACCGGCGCCGAGGTTCTGCCTCGCGCCTGACGGCCCCGAGCAATCTGGAAGTCTTCGAGCCGCACACCGGCCAGTTCCTGGCGCCGCTCCTCGGCGTCCGCCGCGGCCGCGCCACGACCGCCGCCTGACCGCGCTAGGGCTTCGTCGTCGCGTCGAGGAAGGTGACGGCGGCGCTGGCGTCCGCCACGTCGAGCTGGCTCGGGTCATAGGAATCGGCGGTGGTCGGCAGCGACAGCAGCTTCTGCAGATCGACGCGCGCCACCCAGTGGTACGCGTCGTTCACCAGGAAACCGACCGGGCGACCGCCGGCCATCGCGGTCGTCACGGCGATGCCGTGCGGGTCGGAGATGTTGAACCAGGTCGTTACGTCGGGGAGGGCGGGGAGATCGGCGTGGACGTACTTCGACATGGCCGCCGTGGCGGTGCTGAGGTTCGCCGCGCCCATGTCGGTGCCGCCCTCGGACTCGAAGAACGCGATGTGCGAGGAGGGCTCAATCGCCACCCCCGTCATCTCGTTCCCGCCGTTGGCGTCGATCGTCACGTGCGGCGCGGTGACGGTCTTCGTCGTCTTGTCGAACGTCGCCTTGGAGAGGTCGACGACGTACTCGTAGAGCTGTCCCTCCGACGGAACCACGATCTTTCCGCTCGTCGGATCCGCGGCCGCCGAGTCGGGCTCGGGTCCCAGAGGCTCGGCGGGATCGGTCGCGGTCGGATCCTGGTAGGTGTAGACCGTGTTGTTGTCGGCGAGGTCGATGATGTTGAGGCCGTCCGTCATCGGGTCGCCCGCCTGATCGGTGTAGCTGGTGCAGAACGGCGGAGGTTGGTAGGTCGTCGGCGAGAGCGACCCGGTGCACTCGTAGAACGGCGCCAGGATCCGGTGGTTCGCCGAATCGAAGCCGAAGTTCTCCGACGGCGGGACCGGGATCGTCCCGGTGATCGTCTCGGTGGCGAGGTCGACGATGGCGAACCCGTCCCAGACGGAGAGGTAGGCCTTGCCGGCGTCGCCGTCGACCGCCACGCCGGTCACGTAGCCACCGCCGCCCGAGAAGCTCGACTGGCCGTAGGTCGCGTCGAGGGTGATCGACTTGGTGACCGTGTCCGTCGTCGGATCGATGAAGTAGATGCGGTTGTTCTGGGTAGAGACGCCGATGACCACCGACGACGTCCCGCCCGTCGCTGTCACGCCGTCCACTGTTCCGAGATCGATCGTGGTGATGAGCGCCGGCGCGCCCGCGACGCCGTTGCCCGCCACCCCGACGTCCACGACAGCAATCGTCGCGTCGCCCGCTGTCGTGTAATACGTGTAGGGCTGCGGCAGGTACATCTTCTGCTTGCCGCCCACGGTCACGATCCCGAACGCGCCAGATCCGCCGGGCGAGAGCGGCACGCCGGAATCGGTCGGGCCTCCTCCCCCGCTCGATCCGCACCCCAGCACTCCGAGCGACGCGCACAGCGCGACAAACGGCCCGATCCCTCGCGAAATGTTCCTCATCCGAGTCTCCTCTTGGTGGCGACGCTGTTTCGCAGGGGGGGCCCGCGCCCCTAGCGTCGCCGGTCCAGGAAACGCCGGCAACTCAAAAATCTTCCAGGCTCTTCACCATCTCGGGGACGAAGTGCTGCCGGATCTCGATCAACGAGGGTTCCGCGATGCGGGGCATCATCCGGATGATCTCGCCGTCGGGGCCCAGGACGCTGCCATCGACGAGGTCGTCGCCGAACACCATGCGCTGCGGCGGCGGCGGATCGTCTGGCGCGGGGGCCGGTGAGGTCACGATCTTCGGCGCCGGCCGCTTGGTCGCCGCAGCCGGCACGAGCGACTCGGCGATGACGCGCGTCCGCGCGAAGTGGCGCCCGCCGCCCGGCGCCGCCGCCAGCGTCATCTCGTCGAGCGTGAGCGCCCGCACGGGCGCCAGGCTCGGCGACACCGCGGCCACGAACACGACGCCGAGCGCGCTCATCGGGACGCCGGGCAGGAGGAACATGGCCCGCAGCGCGCCGAGCCGCGCCCGCAGGCTCGCGAGCGCGCGGTGAACCCGCGTGCGAGCGGTGATCGCCGGCGCGCCGACCCGCACCGCCACCTCGTCGTAGGGCAGATCGGCGTGGAACCGCGCCAGCGCCGCCCTCCGCTGTGGGCGCGGCAGCGCCGCCAGCGCCCTCCGCACCAGTCCCCGCCGCTCGCGCCCGAGCAGCGCCGCCTCGGGATCGAGCGGCGCCGCCGGCGGTTGGATCGCCGGCGCCAGCTCCGCGCGGCGCGCCTCGACGCGCCAGCGGTCGATGGCCGCGTTCCGGCCGACCCGCTCCAGCCAGGCCGCCGGCCGGCTGACAGCGCCACCGCGCTCCAGTGCCGCGACCGCCAGGTCCTGTGCGAGATCCTCGCCCTCGGCGGCGTTGCCGTGCTCGTGCCGCGCCGCGATGGCCTGCGCCTCGGTCCAAAGCTTGCCGTCCATGCTCATCACCTCCACCAGGATCGACGAGCCACCCGGAGAACCGTTCCCTGAGATCCCAACCGTCGCTAGAGCCCCGCCGTGGAGATGGATCCCGTGTCGACCACCTCGAAGTCGCCGCCCGTCACCTTGCCGAAGCCAGACACCAGGTCGTCCATGTAGGCGTCCCAGCCGTCGTTCGACTCGCCGGTCAGGTACCAGTTGCTGCCGTTGTCGGCCAGGATGAGACCGTACTTCTTGAGCGCTGTGAGGATAGCCAGCGTCGGCCCGCTGAAGGCGCTGGTGTCGAACGACGCCTTGAGCCGGAGGCGAAGCCCCATCGGCGGCAGCGCGGCGTCGTTGTCCCCCGCCGCGTGCGTGGCCGGGTGAATGTACCCCTGCTGCGTGCTGTCCATCGTGAAGCGGATGGCGTGCGTGATCTCCTGCTTGTTGACCGCCTCGTCGAAGCCGACCAGCCCGGGCAGCACTGGCAGCCCGGCCGCGTCGGATGAGGTCCAGCCGTCGGGCCGCAGCGCGTCCGAGCCGAGGTGGAAGATGGCCCCGTTCGCCGCAGTCCATCCGCCCGCGCCCGACGGGTTCTGGGCGTTGTAGAGCTCGTAGAGCGTGCAGTTGCCGGGGCCGCCCCCCGTGTCGACGTAGAGCAGGTGCCGGTCGGAGCCCGTGTCGGCGTTCGGCCCCCCCTCGATCGGCGCGTCGAGCGGGATCGGATAGCAGAACTGCCCGCCGCCGTTCGGGCAGGGGTCGGGATCGCTCTCGTCGGCGTAGGCATCGAAGTTCATCACCTGGGGCGGCGCGCCCGCGCCCGACGAGAACGGGATGCCGTAGTAGGTGTCGCCGAGGGCGAAGTCACCCCAGTCGGGGTGCAGCCCGCGCGTGGGCGCCATGTTGGCGATGTAGGTCGCGCTCATGGAACTGAGCGGCAGCCCCGAGACGTCCTCGTTCCAGGGGTTGTCGGCGGGGAAGATCTGGCAGCCGCCCACGGTCCCCACCTGCGCGGACCCGCCACCACCGCCCGAGCCACCGCTCCCACCCGTGGCCCCCTTGCCGCCCGACCCGCCGCAGGCGAGCGCGACGAGCGCCAGCCCTCCCGCCAACCAGCGCACCCCGATCCCACCGCTGCCGAGCGCGCCCACGCCCTCATTTTACAGGAATCCCAGCCGCCAGTAAAAATGGCTTTCGCTAGGGCGTCAGCCGCGCGACCTCGATGTGCGAGGGACCGTTATCGATCCACCCGGCGACGAGATTGGACCCTTGGCGCACCATGACGGTTCCGGCCGAACCCCCTTGCGCGATCAGGCTGGGGCCCCCGGCGATGGAGCCGTCGGACGCGAGGTGTACCAGCGTCGACGACCAATTCGCCGAATCGGACGCGAGATAGCTGTCGGCGCCCAGGGCGACGGCCGAATTTGGAAGACCAGACGTGGAGGAGCCATCGATGAGGACCGGAGGCGATAGCGCTGCGCCCGTCGCGCTCATGCGTTGCCACATGAGACAAGGATTGGTCAGCGTCGTTCCGCAATCCGCTACGTACAAGAGTCGAAGATCGTCTGCCCCCGATACGAGCTGGGCTCCCCAGGGAGCGGCCACACCGGGCGGCTGAAATGATCCGGCGACCGTGCCGTTGGGAGCGATGCTCACGATTTCGAGGCACGGACCAGCGGCGCAGTTCTCGTTGAAGACCGCCTGGAATTTGCCGGCGGCAAGAGTGGCGCTCGCAAGACTCGGGAGCGATCCGCCGCCGTCGTAGGAATTGACGGGAACCTCGATCGGCGTCGTCACGGAGAGCCCGTCTGCCGACACGACTGCAGCGTACGTACTGATCACTTGCCAGATCACCAGTGGCCCGCCGTTCGGCTGGGAGACGAGGATCGGGGAGGAGATCCCGAAACCGCCGGACATTGGGTCGAGAGCGCTGCGCGCCACCACGTCGCCGGCGCCGTCGAGGGTGTACAGAGAGATCGAGGAACCGGTGGCCGCCAGCACCAACCATCCCGACGGCAACGCGGCGATCTTCACGCTCGGATTGTCGCCCGGCTGAGCGGCGGCGAGCGCTGCGTCGGCGATACTTCCAGTGGAAATCACGTCCAGCGCCGACGACAGCCGAGCGAACCCGATGTCCAGCGCTCCGTAGTCGCGTCCCTCGACCCAGGCCAGAGCCGTTTCTGTGTCCGTCGCCGCCATCGAGATACCGGTGGATACGGTGGGCACGACGTTGCAGCGAGCGACCACTGGCGAGCCGGCCGCACAGGTATAGCAGCCGGTCGTGTCCCACGAGAAGCAGGTGTCCGAACAGGCGAGCACGCCCGAGCCGTACCCCAGACTGGTGCACGTCTGTCCGCCGAGATCATTGCCGTCGCACACCTCGTAAGAGGAATAGGAGGGACAAGTACCGGGGCCGGATGATGCGGTGCAGGTGTCGCGCACTCCGTTGCCGCACAGACCCTCGAGGCAGTTCGTGGGCGCGTTGCAACAGAGGCCGCCCGTCCCGGCCCCGCCGCTGCTGCTCGCGGGGAAGGGATCCACGACGGCTCCACCACCGCTGCCCTGGCAGTTCCCCTGAGTGCCCCCAAAACCTTCGTGGCCCCCCGATCCCCCGACGACAGGGGTTCCGCCGGTGCCGGCCACGGTTCCACCCGAGCCGTCCACGGTTCCGCCGCCCCGACCGCCCCCGGATTGGCCTCCGGTGGCGCCGCTCGTGCCGCCGGATTGCCTCTGGTCGGCCGATCCGATCTGACCGCTCGAACAGGCGCTCGCCGCGCCGAGAACCGCGACGACGGCCGCCGGCAGCCTCAGAGCCGCTCCCCTTCCCAGACTCGACACTCTCGCCATGGTGCGGAAGAGAAGCAATTGACGTTCCGCTCCGGCAAACCCAGGGGATCCGCGGAGCCTGGCACGCCCCGCGGTCGACAACCGCGACATTCATGTCGGACCTGAAAATGCCTCTCGCTCGAGCCGGCCGTAAGCCGGGTTCTGTCCCGGCGTTGCCGCCGGTGGTGGTCATTCCTCTGGGCCGCCCGTTGCCGGACGGCTCGTGCGACCAACTCGAGATCGAATCGACGCGGGCCACGCCGGCGGGTTGCCCCGCGATCTCGGACTGGTCTTGCTCCAGGTGGGGTTTGCCGTGCCCCCCTCGTCACCGAGGGGGCGGTGCGCTCTTACCGCGCCGTTTCACCCTTACCGGCCCTTGCGAACCGGCGGTCTATTTTCTGTTGCACTGTCCTTCGAGTCACCCCGACTGGCCGTTAGCCAGCACCCTGCCCTGCGGAGCCCGGACTTTCCTCGACGGGCGCCCGAAGGGCCCGCCGCGACCACCTCACCGGCTCGAGCGAGAAGCTGGGAAACTATACCGCGGTTCAACCGACCGCGGGGCTGGTCGGCGATGTCCCGCCACCCTTGTCGTCCTTCATCAGATCTTCCCAGTAGATGATCCGATGACAGGACGGGCAGGTCTCGATCGTCTGGCCGCGCTGCAGGATGATGTAGAGCTGCGGCGGGATGTTCATGTTGCAGCCCTGGCAGGTCCCGTTGCGCACGCTGACGACGGCCAGGCCGCGGCGCATGCGGATGGTGCCGTAGCGCTTGAGCACCTCGGGCTTGACCGCGGCCGCCAGCTTGTCGCGCTCGGCGCGCAGCTCGGCGATCTTCGCCTCGATCTCGGCCATGCGCGCCTTGGCGGCCTCGTCGTCCTTGGCGATCGACTCCCGGAGCGCCTGCACGTCGGCGGCCCGGTCGGAGAGCAGCTTCTTCTTGGCGTCGACCGCCTCGACCAGCTTGGCGATCTCGCCCTCGCGCGTGGCCAGGCTCTCGCGGCGCTGCTCGATCTCGCGCTGCGCCGCCATGTACTCCTTCGAGTTCTTGGCCTGCGTCAGCTTGTGCTTGGCGCCCGCGACCTGGACCTCGTCGTCGGTGAGGAGCCCCTTCTGCTCGGCGTAGTACCGTTCGGTCTCGCCGAGCGCTTGCCGCTCGGTGGCCAGCAGCCCCTCGACGCGGGCCAGGTCGTTCTGCGTGGCCGCGAGCTTCGCCGGGATGGCCTTGAGCGTGTTCTCGAGCTCCTGAATCTTCGCGTCGTGTGTCTGTAGCTCTTCCAGTCGCTTAAGCTGATCGCGCAATGCCTTCCTCCGTATGGGACAGCCGTATCACCGACGTCGCCGACGCGTCGAGCGTGGGCCCACCTGGATTCGAACCAGGGACCAGGCGGTTATGAGCCGCCAGCTCTGACCGCTGAGCTATGGGCCCAGCCTTGCACGGAAACGCCGTGTACAAAGAGGGGGGGAATTTACACCGCGGATCCTCCACTGTCGAGGCGAACCACCGTCGGACGAGTGGGGGTCAACGGGGGCGCGTCGCCCGGGCCGCCGGCCGCGCCGGCAAAATGTGGCGCCAATCAACAGCCAGGCGGTCCAGCCGGGGCTGCCCACGCCGCCCCCGCCACCGGCCGCGCAGTGGCATCCGGAGCTGGCCGGAGGTCCCGGCGGTCCCGCGTCGGGCGCCCCGGCGTCGCCGGCGGTGCAGACGCCCGGATCCCAGATCGCCTGCTGCTCCTCGTAGTTGCAGGTGTCGCGGCAGATCTGCTGGACGCACGCCCTGATCCCGGCCACCTGGTCGTAGCGCATCACCGACGTCACGGTGGCCCCTTCGTCGGTCGACGCCGCCAGTGCCCACCCGTCGCTGTAGTTCTTGCCCGACAGATAGAGCGTCGACTGTCCGTTCACGACGCGCTCGCCGAGGCCGACCAGGTGGGGTTGCGGCTGGAGCGTCCAGGTCTGGAAGCTCCTCCCGCCGTCGGTGGAGCGATACCCCGCGCCCATGGTGCCGCCGCCGTCCCCCGCGAAGTTGACGAGCGCGCCGACCAGGACCGTGCCGCTCGCCAGGCGAGCGAACGCGCTGACCGCGCCGTTGGCGATGATGAGCGGCGTGGCGAATGTCATTCCGCCGTCGCGGGTCACGGCCAGCGTCTCGCTGATAGAGCCGGTGGCGCGCAGGTAGACCACGTTGGCGTCGGCCTGATCAACAGCCAGGATCCGCACGACGGCCGGGCCGAGCGGCGCCAGCAGATCGGTCGACGTCCAGCTGCCGCCGCCGTCGACGGAGCGCATCAGCACCGGGTCGTAACCGGCGCTGCCGACGGTGTAGGTGGTGAGGTAGATGATCCGCGGATCGCCGCGCGCGATCTCGATGCCGACGATCGCCGCGCCGGCGGCGGCGGTGTAGAGCGGCGTCGCGCCGAAGGTCGTGCCGCCATCGGTCGAGGCGAAGACCGAGACGGCCCCGGTCCCCCCCCCGTCGACCGGCGGCGCCGCCGCCGCGAGCACGTGCATCGGATCCGACGCGTCGGGAAAGAAGTCGGAGATCGTGAGGCCGGCGAGCGCGCCGCCCGACGACCGCCAGCCGCACGACTCGTCGTCGGAATACCCGAGCCCGGTTCCGAGCGATCGCGATCGGGCGAAGAAGCGATCGAGGGGCGGCGGCCCGACCACATAGACGTCGGCCATCGAGGTGGCGGCCTGCTCGCAGGTCCAGTTCCAGGTCGTCCCGCCGTCGTCCGAAAGGATGAGCCCGAAGGTCGTCGCCAGCCCGATCTCCTGGGGTTTGTCGAGCGGCAACAGGACCCCCAGCGATCCAGGAACGCCATTGTTGGCGCGCGCCTCGCCCCCGAGCGGAACCAACACAACGAGGAACGCAACGAGCAGCGCTACCGTCGCGGCGCCGGCGCCGTGGGTCGCAAGGGCGCGCTTTAAAGGCGAGGCGCGCATCGATTCGTGCCATTATGCGCGCGCCTCGCCCCCGCGCCGATGCTCAAAATCGAGTTCGAATCGTACACGCTGGCGAACGGCCTCCAGGTGATTTTTCACACGGACCGTTCGAGCCCGCTCGTGGCCGTCGATCTCTGGTACCACGTCGGCTCGAAAGACGAGGTGCCCGGGCGGACGGGGTTCGCGCACCTCTTCGAGCACCTCATGTTCATGGGCTCGCGCCACGCCCCCTACCCGGCGTTCGACGAGATCATGGAGAGCTGGGGCGGCCACAACAACGGCACCACCAGCAACGACCGGACGAACTACTACGAGATCGGCCCCCGCAATCTGCTCGAGACGTTTCTCTGGCTGGAGGCCGATCGGCTGGCCACCCTCCCCGACGTCATCACGGCGGAAGAGCTGGAGAAGCAGCTCAAGGTCGTTCAGAACGAGCGGCGGCAATCCTACGAAAACCGACCCTACGGGCGGGCCGAGCTGGCGATCCCGGACGCGATGTACCCCGCGGACCACCCGTACCACTGGCCGACCATCGGCTCGCACGAGGACCTCGAAGCGGCCACCGTGGAGGACGTGCGCGCCTTCTTCGATCGCTTCTACCGGCCCTCGAACACCAGCCTGGTCGTGGCGGGCGACTTCGACCCGGCCGCCGCGCGCGAGATGATCGATCGCTACTTCGGCTGGCAGCCGCGTCGCGATCCGCCGGAACGGCGCCCGCCGCCGCCCGCGCCGCGCCTGGCCGCCGACATCGAGATCTCGACGACCGATCGGGTGCAGCTGCCGCGGCTGCGGCTCGCCTGGCACACGCCGGCGCTGTTCGCCCCCGGCGACGCCGATCTGGATATGGCGGCGCACGTGCTGGGGGGCGGCAAGTCGAGCCGCCTCTACAAGGCGCTGGTGTTCGAGCGCCGCATCGCCCAGGACGTCTTCGCCTACCAGGGGTCGCAGATGCTCGGCAGCCTCTTCCACGTCGGCGCCACCGCCAAGCCAAACCATGACCTCGCCGAGATCGGCACGGCGGTCGACGCGGAGATGGCCCGCTTCGCCGCCGAGGGGCCGACCGAGGCGGAGCTCGCGCGCGCCCGCAACACGCACCTGGCCGATTTCTACAAGAGCCTCGACCACCTGCAGACGCGGGCCGATCTCCTCAACCACTATCAGAACCTGCTCGGCGATCCGGACGGCGTGCAGCGCGACGTCGCCCGCTACACCGCCGCCACCTGCGCGTCGGTGCGCGACGCCTTCGCGCGCGCCCTCGGGGGAAAGCGGCTCGTGCTGCGGACGCTTCCGGAACGCGCGGACGCAGCCGGGCTCAGCCCGGCGGAGTCCATCGCGGGAGGGCCCGGGAACCCTTCGAGGGTTCCCGGACTTGAACCGGTGAGCGCGTGATCGAGGCGCCCGAGACGATGAAGGAGGCGCCGGCCGTCGGGCCGCTGCCGAGCGTCTCGATCCCACCCACCGAACGGTTTACGCTGGCGAGCGGCCTCGAGGTGGTGACCGTCCGGCGCGAGGTGGCGCCGATCGTGTCGGCGGCGCTCATGATCCGCAGCGGCGCCGGCGACGACGCACCCGAGCTGTCGGGGCTCGCCTCGCTGACGGCCGAGATGCTCGACGAGGGGGCGGGGACGCGTGACGCGCTCGCGCTGGCCGACGAGCTCGAGCGCCTGGGCGCCGACCTGTGGCTGGGGAGCGGCCGGGACGGCTCGCAGCTGTCGGTGCAGGCGCCGCGCGAGACCTTCTTCGCGGCGCTCGACATCGCGGGCGACGTGCTGTGCCGCCCGCGGCTCGCCGAATCGGACTGGGAGCGCGTGCTGGCCGATCGCAAGACCGCCACCGAGCAGCGCCGCGATCAACCGGAAGCGGTGGTCAGCATCGTCTCCGATCGCCTGCTGTTCGGCGACGCGCACCCCTACGGCCGGCCGGTCGAGGGGTTCACCCGAACGCTCGAGCGGCTCACCCTGGCCGACGTCCGGGCGTTTCACCAGGCCCATTGGCGCCCGAACAATGCGTTTCTCGTGGTGGCGGGCGACTTCGACGGGGCCAGCCTGCGCGCACGCCTCGAGACGGCGCTCGGCGACTGGACCGGCGCGCCGGCCCCCGAGCCGCCGGCGCCGCCCGCCTGGCCGGCGCGCCCGCGCCTGGCGATCGTCGATCGCCCGGGCGCCCCCCAGAGCGTCGTGAGGCTGGTGGCGCCGGGGACCGATCGCCGCTCGCCCGATCGCCCGGGGCTGGCGATGTTGAACGCCATCCTGGGCGGCAGCTTCACCAGCCGGCTCAACTTCAACCTGCGCGAGAAGAACGGCTTCACCTACGGCGCGTCGTCGAGCTTCGCCTTTCTACGCCGCCCCGGCAGCTTCGCGGCGCGCGCCGCGGTGTTCGCCGAATCGACCGCGCCGGCCGTCCGCGAGATGCTGGGCGAGCTCGCCGGCCTGCGCGAGCGCCCGGTCACCGCCGATGAGCACGCCAAGGCGCGCGCCACCCTGCTCATGCGCGTCGCCGAAGGGCTGGCGACGACCGGGGGCATCGCCGCCGGCTTCGGCGACATCGGCCTCTACGGGCTGCCGCTCGACGAGTCGCGCCGCTTCGTGGCCGCGCTGGAACAGACCACGGCGGATGACCTGCGCACCCTCGCGGCGCGCTACATCGACCCGGATGCCGCCTGCATCGTGATCGTCGGTGACCGCGCCGCCATCGAACCGGGCCTGCGCGATCTCGGCCTCCCGCCGCCGGTCGTCTACGACGCCGACGGCGACCGGCTTTGAGCCCTACGCGATCGCTTCGGTCAGCTCGAGGCCACTGTGGCGCGCAGGGTCTGGCGGAGCTTGTGGCGGGCGCGCATGAGACGCGTGCCGACCGTCGACCGCGGGATGGTCAGCTTGTCGGCGATCTCGTCGTAGCTGCAGTTCTCGAGGAGCCGCAGCTCGTAGACCTCGCGGAACGGCCGCTCGAGATCGGCCAGCGCCGCGTGGATCTGCTCCTTGGTGATCGCCTCCCAGTCCTCGGGCACGTAAGGCTCGGGGCTGGCGACCTCATGATCGTCGATGGAGAAGGAGCGTGGCTCGCGCGACGTGCGCCGGCAGCGATCGAGGAACAGGTTGTACATGATCGTCATCAGCCAGTGCCGCAGGTTGGTCCCGGGCGTGAAGCTCGCCTTGCCGCGCAGCGCCCGCTCGTAGGTGTCCTGCACCAGATCGAGGGCGTCCGAGCGGGTGCGCAGGAGGCGCATGGCCCGGGCGTAGAGGACCGCTTCGTAGCGAGAGACCATTTCTTCGGTATGCATGCCCTCCTATTTAGCAACCGCTGTGCCGTGGCTAACCTACTGAAATTACTTGAGACCATGGGTTTCGACGGCGCGAGTTGCGCAGCCGTTGCACAACTTGCGCAAGTGCCTCTTGCTCAGCGGGGGCGCGGATCGACATACTGCCGGAGGCGATGCGCGGAAGGACCACCATCGTCGCGGCCCAGAACGAGGAGGATGCGGCCAGCGCCTTCCTGCTGGTGGTGGGTCGCGACTCTTACGCAACCTACAACCTCCCCGCCACGGGTTCGCTGACCATCGGCCGCGGGGAGACCAACGCCGTGCGGATCGACGATCCGCTCGCCTCGCGCGCGCACGCCTGCCTGCACGTCGGCGAAGCGATGGCGCTGGAGGACCTGGGAAGCGTCAACGGCACCCGGATCAAGGACCAGCCGATCCAGCGCGGCGAGCGGGTCCCGATCCGGATCGGCGACACGGTGCAGATCGGCGCGTGCGTGCTGATCGTTCAGCGCCGCACGGCGCCGGTCGAGGAGATGCGCCCCGAGACGCTGCGCGACACCGGGCTTCCGAGCGAGACGCCCGCGCCACGCGCCGAGGCGATGAAGAAGGTGATGGCGCTGGCCGAGCGCGCCGCGGCCGGAACGATCAACGTCCTCGTCGCCGGCGAGACGGGCGTCGGGAAGGAGCTGCTGGCCGAGACGGTCCACCGCGCTTCGCCCCGCCGCGACGGCCCCTACGTCTGCCTCAACTGCGCGGCCCTGTCGGAGACGCTGCTCGAGAGCGAGCTCTTTGGTCACGAGCGCGGCGCCTTCACGGGCGCGGTGGCGGCCAAGCCCGGCCTGCTGGAGACGGCGGCCGGCGGGACGCTGTTCCTCGACGAGGTGGGCGAGCTGCCGCTGGCCACGCAGGCGAAGCTGCTGCGGGTGATCGAGACGCGCGAGGTGACGAGGCTCGGCAGCGTGCGCCCGCGCCGCATCGACGTCCGCTTCATCGCGGCCACCAACCGGGAGCTCGAGGCCGAGGTGGGCCGCGGCTCGTTTCGCCAGGACCTCTACTTCCGGCTCAACGGCATGACGCTGACCATTCCGCCGCTCCGCACGCGGGTCGTCGAGATCCCCTACCTCGCCGAGACGTTCGCCCGCCAGATCTGCCGCGACCTCGGCCGCCCACCGCCGGTGCTGCCACCGCCGCTCATGGAGCTCCTCGAGGCCTACGCCTGGCCGGGGAACATCCGCGAGCTCAAGAACGTCGTCGAGCGGGCGGTCCTGCTGAGCACGGGCCCGATCATCGGACCCGAGCACCTCCCGCTCGAGAAGCTGGCGCCGACACCCGCGCCGCCTTCGGGCTCGACGCCCCCGCCGCGGGTGGACACGCAGAAGATGGCGGCGCCGAGCGAGCGCGAGAAGATCATCGCCGCCCTGGAGGCCTGCGCCGGAAACCAGAGCCGGGCCGCCGAGCTGCTCCGCATGCCGCGGCGGACGTTCGTGAACAAGCTCGATCTCTACAAGATCCCGCGCCCGAAAAAACTGCAGGGCCAGAAGCGCGACGACGACGACGACGACAACAACAACTGAGCGCGTGGAGCTCGGCGTCAGAGCTTGATGAGGAGCGCAGCGCCCAGGTCGAAGACCGGGTAGTTGGTGAACGTCGCAAGCTGGGCCGGCGAGAGTCCGGGGATCTCGCCGGCGACCAGCGGCGGCAGCGAGAGCCGGAACTCGCCGCCGATGCTCCCGTAGTGCACGCCCGCGAATGCCTGGACGGTGAGGTGGGTGAGCACCGTGACCGAGTAATCGACCCGGGTGATGAACGACCGGTCCGAGAGATTGCCCAGCGTCGAGAGCGTGAAGTTGGTGTAGTTCCACGAGTAGGGCGCTGGGAGGTTCAGGTAGACCGCGGCATATTGCTGGCCGAAGTAGAAGAACGGGAGCACGGCGAACGGGTCGGCCATGACCGCCGGGCTCTTGCTGGCGAGCGCGTCCTGGATCACCTGCACTGGGGCCCCAGTCCCCGTATAGCCGGGGTGGTTGTAGAAGTACTCCGCGCCCAGGGTCCAGACGTCGTTGTCGTTGTACTTGTGCGAGTAGCTGACTCCGCCCACCGCCTGCGTCTCGTAGCCGTCGAAGGCGTAGAAGTCGCCGTACTGCGGGAAGTCGTGCAGGAAGTCGGTGCCCGGGCGGAAGGCGACGTCGCCGTACACGTCCAGGTCCCAGATCCCCGTCGAGAAATCGAGGCCGATGCGGGGATTCTGGTGACGCCGCAGATAGGTGTCGGCGCCGACCTCGACGCCGGCGATGACCGCCTCGACACGAAAGGCGCCCGCCACGTCGCCGACCGTCGGGGTTGGGGCGTTGGGATCCTCGGCGATGGCGAACCCGTAGAAGTTCCACCCCTTCTCCTCCCAGGGGATGTTCACCTTCAACATCGTCGCCCCGGGGCGGGCGTCGAAGACGTCGAGGGGGTTGCGCTTCTGCTGGTGCAGATAGTCGGTCGGCTGCCAGAAGTGTCCGGTCCCCCAGCGCACGTGCTGCTTGCCGGCGGTCACGAACACCTTCTCGAAGATGTCGAACCGGATCCACATCTGATCGAGCAACGTGTTCGGCCCGCGACCGGTGCTGAAGGTGGAGAAGCCGGTCGGGTTCCCGGCCGCCAGCGCGCCGCCGGACGTCGCGGTGCTCATACCCGCGTTGAGGGTGGGCGTGCTGAGCGGCAGCGTCGGGTCGTAGCTCATCCGTCCCAGGATGAAGGCGCGCACGCGCGGGTTGGGGCGCGCGTCGAGGTAGAGGTCGAGGAGGCTGGGCGCCGACAGCGACCACTCGGCGGGGGCCTGGCCGCCGTAGGCGGTCGATTGCATGCGCAGGTAGAGTTGACCGCCGATCTGCAGCGGGTTCTCGGGCGCGACGTAGTCGGAGAGGAACTTGGCATCGCCGGTGCCGCCCAAGAGCTCCTGGTCGCGCGCCGTGCCGCCGCCTGCGGCGCTCGCGGGAGGACCGGCCGCGGGAGGACCGGCGGGGGGCGACGACGACGGCGCTGTCTCGGGCGCGGCAGCCGGCGCGGCGGGAGCCGGCGTCGGGCTCGGCGTCGCGGCACCGCCGCCGAAGATGTCCTGCTCGCTCGGGCGATCCTCGGCCCGCGCCGACGCCGCCGTCGCGGCAATCAGCGCGGCGGCGACGACCATCCGCCCGATCGTCGTCATCTACTCTTGCTCTCGAGCCAGGCCTTGGTGAAGAGGTTCTGCGGCAGCGGGTTCGGATCGACCGACTTGATCAGCACCAGCGTCTGGTTGGCCTTCTCGACCTCGTCGTAGAAGCGGATCTCCTCGGGATACCAGGTGTCGCCTTTCTTCGAGGGGCTCCAGATCTTCTTCCACTTCGTGTAGTACGAGGTCCGCAGGAGCCGCCCCGACAGCGCGTACTCCTGGCGCTTGAGGATGTTCTTGCTCTCCTTGTCGATCCAGATGTGGATGACGGGGAAGGCCAGGTCCTGTCCCGGCTTGCCGGTCAGCTTCAGCTTCTGCGCCGTGTAGACGCCCAGCTTCTCTTCCCCCTCGTCGGTGGGGTCGTACTCCTCGGCCAGCCGCGACTCGTCGAAGTCCGACCGACGTGAATTCGTGCCGCCGATCCGCTCGCGCTCGGTCCGCCGCTCCCACTTGCCCACCGACGGGTCGTAGAACCAGAGGTTCTTGTCGATGCGCAGGTAGCCCTGCCCCGCCGACGACTTGGGCTTGGTGAACAGGATCATGAACTTCTGATCCGAGGAGCGCCGGAAGTACTCCGTCTCGTAGACGGTGTCGACCTTGTCCTTCTCCTTCTGTTCGAGATACGCCTGCGCCCGCCAGTCGCCGTTGTTCTTCTGGCGATCGTCGACCAGCTTGAGGAGGTCGACCATCTGCTGGTTGGTGAGCGCAGCGTAGGCGCGGCCCCGCGTCCCGAAGCCGGGTGTCAGGTTGAGCGTCGCGGCGGCGAGCACTGCCAGGGTCCATCGTCGCGTTTGCTGGGTCATGGTCGTTTTCATCCGAAGTGGGACATGGCGTCGACCGGCTGCAGCCGCGCCGCCTTCATCGAGGGGTAGAGCGCAGCCACCGCCGTGACGAGGGTGATGATCAAGACGGACTGCACGAGCAGGGAAGCGTGCACCGCGAGGTGGAGGTGCGGCGACATCAGGAAGAACTGCAGCCCGGTCGGCACGGGGACGTGCGCCGCGTTGAGCCCCGCGGCGATGGCGGCGCCGGCAATCACGCCGGCGACCGTCGCTCCGAAGCCGAGCATGATCGACTCGAGCAGGAACATCCAGAGCACCTCGCGCCGGTGCATGCCGATGGCCCGCAACGTCCCGATCTCGCGGGTGCGCTCGCGGATGGCGATCCACATGGTGTTCATGATGCCGATGATGATGATGGCGACCAAGATGACGATCAGCACCGCCGACAGCCCCTGCAACGCCTTCAGCGTCCAGGTCATGAACGAGATCTCGTCTTCCCAGTTCGTCACGTCCAGCTTCTGTCCTGTCCAGTCTTCGCGCGAGACCGACTGGAACTTCATCCAGAACGCGCGCGGGTCGGGCTCCATCATCCGATACCCGGCCTCCCCGAGCGACTGTCGCAGCCGGGCGGCGATCGCCGGGATGCGATCGAAGTCCTTTCGGTGGAGCATGATCTGGATGACGCCCGTCGAGTCCTGATTGAGCTGGTAGAGCGCGCGCAGGCTCTCGATCGGGATGAACGCGTTCCAGCTGCTGAGCAGCCCCAGGCTGTGCGCGATCGCCACCACCCTTACGTCGATGGTGTTGTTGGTGCCGCGCGTGGTGGGGGCCGAGATCGTGATGGCGTCGCCCACCTTGACCCCCAGCTTGTCCGACTGGTTGTCGAAGAGGAGAATCGTCCCCGGCTGCTGAAGATCGTCGAGCTTTCCGCTCACCAGCTGCAGCACGGAGGCAAACTTGGGCTCGCTCTTGACGTCGATCCCGGTGATGCCGAGCTGCATCGACCCGGTGTCGGAGACGACCTTGGCCCAGCCGCGCCCGCGCTGGACGGCGTAGGCCATCTCGGGGACCGCCTTCTTGACCACCTCCAGAACCTTCTTGTAGTCGGTCACCACCGGCGCCGCCTGTCCGGCCGTCACCTTGTAGAAGCCGCCCACGTTGACGTGGCCGGTCGAGAGCGTCGTGGCGGTGTCGATCATCGTTTCGCGCACGCCGGTCGAAAGACCGTTGAGCAGCACCAGCAGCGCCGTCACCGCGGCGATCGCCAAGCCGAGAAAGAGCGTGCGCCGTTGGTGCTGCACCAGGTTGCGGAAGGCGATCGTCAGGTCGACGAAGAGCTTGGAACCGACGTGGCTGGGCATGGCTATTCCTCCTCCGCCATCGCCTGGCGCGGGGTGACCCGCATGGCGATCCAGGCCGGGTAGAAGCTGGAAAAGGCGCTGACCAGCAGCACGATCACGAACGCCGCGATCACGTTGCTGGTGCCGATGAAGGGGTAGAGGCGCGGCCCCGAGAAGAAGAAGAACCAGATGTCGGACTTGGCCGGAATGCCGATCTTGCCGACGATGGTGACGATCAGCGCGCCCAGCCCGGCGCCGAGGCCGCCGAAGATGACGCCGACGACGATCGATTCGACGACCAGCATGGCCAGGATGAAGCGCCGCTGCGCCCCGATCGCGCGCAGCGTGCCGATCTCCTTCACCCGTTCCAGCGTGGCCATCACCAGCGCGTTGTTGATGATGACCAGCGCGATGATGAAGATGATCAGGATCGCCACGTAGAGCACCATCCGGATGACGTTGACGAACTGGCCGATGAGACCCGCGGCCTGCTGCCAGTCGATCGCCTTGAGCGTCAGCCCGTCCCGCGCCCCCTGCGCCTCGATCGCCGCGATGGTCTCCTTGATCTTCTTGGGGTCCTTGACGATCACGGCGGCGTTGAGGACCACGCCCTGCTCGACCTCGCCCGGCGGGAAGACCCGGCTGCGCGCCTCCTCGCGCTGCAGCTTGCCGCCCAGCGACTCGCCGAGGTCGTGCGTCACCGCGGAGACGCCCGGCGTGGTCGTCGCCTCGATGTGGCGCGGCGCCTTCGCCTCGGGGGCCGCAGTGGTGTCCGTCTTGCCGAACAGCTCGGCCTCCGCGTTCTCGCGGCTGATGTCGTGGGCGCCGGCCTCTTTTTGCAATGCCTGGATCTCGGCCAGCTTCTCGCCGCTCATGAAGCCGTACAGCTCGCGGAACGACACCATGTCCATCAGGTTGAGCGCGCCCGCCAGCGTCGACTTCTCCAGCCCCTGGAACTGGAAGGTGCCGTAGACGGGGACGTTCACCGACTGCACGTAGCCCGAACGGGTGAAGGCCTTGATGGTGAGCACGTCGCCGATCCGCACGCGATAGAGCTCCAACGACGGCGCCAGCTCCTTGTAGAAGAAGTCGTAGCGCTGGTGGAAGTTCTGGTCGTCGGTCTGGAAAAAATTGACCAGAAGCTTGCCGACGTCGGTCTCCTGGCTGCCGAGCTCGCGCTGGAGCTTGGCCCGGAAGTCGGTCGTCTTCTGCGCGTCGAGCTGCAGCAGGATCTCACGCACCTGCGAGGTGTTCTCGCGCACCATGCGCTTCAGATCGGGATCGGTGGCGATCGTCTCCCCCTGCGAGTCGACCCCCTCCTTGATCTTGTCGAGCCGGCGCGCGGCCTTGAGCTTGAGCTGATCCTCGTAGACTTGCTTGGCGAAAAGGAAGCCGCGCTTGCCCGGCGGGACCATCGTCCCCTCGACGATCTTCATGCGGTCGAAGGACTTCTGGAACGCCTGGAAGTCGGTGCCGACGTAGTTGAGAAACAGCAGATCGGCATCCGCCGCCTGGCTGGCGATCCGGTTCTCCAGGAACTCCAGGGAATTGAAGGGATCCTTGTCGAAGTCCTGCCAGAACTGGTCCGACGCCGCGCGGGTGACCGCCGCGGCATCCGCCGGATCGATCGCCTTCTCGTCGAGCACCGCCTTGGCGTTCTTGAGATCCCCCTGCAGCACCGAGACGATCTGGCGGACGTGACCCTTCTCGCTGGCGACTTCCGCCTTCGCGCGGGCCCGCTCGGCGTCGGTCTTCGCGTCGCGCTCGGCCTTGACCGCGTTGCGCAGCTTCTCGAGCGCCAGATCGATGGTGTTCCCCGAGGTGACCAGCGCGCCGCTGATTCCCATCGGGACGACCGACTTGACGTTCGGCACCTTGAGCAGCGAGGCGCGCACCTTGGAGAAGTCGTCGAGCTGGGTGAGGTCGGGATCGCCCATCATCATCCGCCCCATCACCTCCAACGGATCCTTGGACTTGGCGTTGTAGACCTGGATGTGGCCGGCCACGCTGCCGATCACGCTGCGGCTCATCGAGGCGACCACGCTGTCGAGCAGCGAGTTGCCGGTCACCACCAGCATCCCGCCGAAGAAGATGATCCCGCCGACGATGACGGTCTTGAGGCGGCTGGCGAACAGATTCCGAAAGGCCATCTGCGCGACCACCCCCAGGGTGGCGAACCAGCCCCTCACACCTGTGCTCCGTGCGGCAGCGAGGCCGCGGCGGCGGGGGAAATCCGGTCGACGAACTTGCCGTCGGCCAGCCGCACGATCGAGTTGGCGTTGGCCATCACGTGTTGATCGTGCGTCGAGAAGATGAAGGTCGTCTTCTCGGTGCGATTGAGCTCTTTCATGATGTCCAGGATGTTTTGCCCGGTCACCGAATCGAGGTTGGCGGTCGGCTCGTCGGCCAGCACCAACTGGGGTCGAGTCACGAGAGCGCGCGCGATCGCCACGCGCTGGCGCTGTCCGCCCGACAGCTCGCTGGGCCGGTGGTTGGTGTAGTCACGGATCCCCACCTTCTCCAGCAGACCGAGGACGCGCGTCTTGCGTTCAGGTCCCGAGAGCTCGCGCTGCAAGAGGAGCGGCAGCTCGATGTTCTGGAACACCGTCAACACCGAGACCAAGTTGAAGCTCTGGAAGATGAATCCGATCGTGCGCAGCCGCAGATCGGTCAAGGCGCGCTCCGAGAGCTGGCGCGTGTCCTTGCCGGCCACCTCGACGGTGCCTGACGTCGGCGTGTCGACGCAGCCGATCAGATTGAGCAGCGTCGTCTTGCCGCTCCCCGACGGTCCGGCGATGGAGATGAAGTCGCCCGCCGTGACGTCGAGGGTGACGCCCCGGAGCGCCGGCACGACGACGTTGCCGAGTGTGTAGTTCTTGACCGCATCACGAACCGAAACGATGGCCTTCATGACGTCCTTTCCAGCTGTCCCGTCGGGTTGACTGCCTCGGACGGGGCTCCGTCGACCCCGCGGCAATAATCGACGACTCCCGCCCTGTCAAGGCGCAAAGGTGTTTCAATCCGACGGCAATCGTTTACATTTGCGGCGCTCTTCACCCTGACGCCAGGAGAGACCACATGAGGAAGGTTTTGTTCCCGTTCGCCAGCGTAATTTCGCTCGCCATCGTCGTTTCTTCCGCCGCCGCCGCCGCCGACAAGCCGCCCGCGCCCACTCCGGCCCCCGCTCCGGCTGCCGCCAAACCGGCCGCCGCGCCCGCGCCCGCCGCTGCGGCCGCGGGCGTCACCACCGCGACCTGGTGGGGACATGCCGCCTGGATCATCACCACGCCGGCCGGGGCCACCATCGCCATCGATCCCTGGCTCGACAACCCGAACGCGCCGAAGATCGATCATCCGAAAACCCTGGACGCCATCCTGGTGACCCACGGGCACTTCGACCACGTCGGCAACGCCGCCGATCTGGCCAAGAAGACCGGCGCCAAGCTGATCACCTCCTACGAGCTGGCCAGCCTGATCGGCGCGCCGAACAGCGAGGGGATGAACATCGGCGGCACCACCGCCGTCAAGGACGCCACCATCCACCTCGTGGAGGCGGTGCACTCGGGGGGCTTCGGTCAGGACAAGGCGGGACCCAAGTACAGCGGACCGGCGATGGGCTTCGTCATCGAGATCGCCAAGGGTCCGACCATCTATCACGCCGGCGACACCGACGTGTTCTCCGGCATGTCGCTGATCGCCGAGCGCTACCACCCGACGATCGCCATGCTCCCCATCGGCGGCGTCTTCACGATGGACCCGGCGGGCGCCGCGCTGGCGGCCAAGCTGCTCAAGGTCAAGACCGTCATCCCGATGCACTTCGGGACGTTCCCCGCGCTGGCCGGGACGCCTGACCAGCTGCGCGACGCCCTCAAGAAGGCGAAGAGCAGCGCCAAGGTCGTCGAGCTCAAGCCCGGCGACTCGCAGGTCCTGAAGTAGAGCCCGCCGCGCCTGTTTCATTTTCAGGCGCTCTCCCGGTGAAAGGGGCGCGTGCCGCGCACCGCGGCCCGCGCCCCGTCGACGACGTGGCTGAAGGGATTGATCCGCGAGAGCAGATAGAGCAGCGCGGCGCGAGCGACATTGGGAGCATCACGCCGCAGATCGCGACCCGCCACCGTCGCCTCGCCGGCGGTCGGCGCCAGCAGCGTCGAGAGCATCCGCTGGGTGGTGCTCTTACCGGCGCCGTTCGGTCCGAGAAAACCGACGATCTCGCCCGTGGCGATCGAGAAGTCGACCCCCGCCACGGCCGCGACCGGCCCGGTGCGCGTCTGGAACGTACGCGCGAGCCCGCGCGCCTCGACCATCGTCTGTTTCGCCTCGCCCGCCACTTGATCCACCGCGATTATTCAAACTTGACTATATCGGGTCAACAAGATTTTTCGCGCTTGCGATGGCCCCGTCCCGGACGCGACAGCGCGGCCGATTTCCCGACCTCGTACGTCCCCCGCCCGAGGCGTCCCATGAGCGTCCGGGCCCAGGGGATCTCGGCGCTCAGGATGGCGTGCATCCGATCGTAGAGCTCCTTGACGTGCTCGGGCGTCTCGGGCGGATGGATCTCCTTGCGCGAGAACTCGAGGTGCTTGAGCGCCCCTTCGAGCGCGCCGATCCGGTGCTCGAGCGCCGCGGTCAGCTCCTCCGCGCTGAGGCTGGGCATGAAGCAGAGCGCCGGCATCAGATCGTCGAGCGGCGGCGTCACCTTCCACCAGGTGGCGCGCACCAGCGTCTGATACTCCTTCTCGCCGCCGGCGGTCAGGCTGTACTGCGTCCGCTCCGGGCGCCCACCGATCTGCCCGGTGCCGACCACCTTGAGGAACTTCTCTTTCGTCAGCGTCTTGAGCGCGTTGTAGATCGAGCCTGGCGCGACGTTGGCCCACTGGTCGACGCGCCAGGAGAGCAGCTCGCGCCGCACGTCGTAGCCGTGCACCGGCTGGAAGATCCTCACCGCGCCCAGGACCAGGAGCCGCGTCGACGACATCGCGCTAGCGCCGGCGCCGGTCCGGCTCGGCCGGCGTCAGCTTGACCTCGACGACCAGATCGCTCGCCAGCCGCTCCAGCTCGGCCCGCAGCTTGGCGACGTCGGTGGCCGGCGCGACGCGCACGTGGGCGTGCGCCTCGAACAGCATCTCCGCGGACATCGGCGCGCTCACCCGTTCGGTCGTCAGCTCCTCGACGTTGACGCCGTTGCTGGCCAGCAGCTGCGAGATCTCCCGGACGATCCCCGGCCGATCGAGCCCCACCAGATCCAGATCCATGCTCCGCTCGGCGGGCGCCGCCTCCGCCCGCGCCGCCGTCTCGACGATCACCTTGAGCCCGCGCGTCTCCAGCGCCGCGAGCGCCGCCGTCGCCGCGGCCACGCGGTCGGCCGGCAGCTCCGCCCGCAGGATCCCCGCGAACTTGCCGCAGAGGTGGCTCATGCGGCTCTCCAGCCAGTTCCCGCCGTGCGCCGCGATCACCCCGGCCACCAGCTCGACGAGCCCCGGCCGATCGGGCCCCAGCAGCGTGAGCACCAGATCCGTCATGCGCGGAGGATAGCGCATGGCGAGGCGCCCGCGACGGACTGCGCCGGGAAAGGCCCCGGCGTCGTCCTTTACGAGTTGCGGCGTCTCGCCCCTACGGCGTCGCGCTGGCGTTCGGCGCGCCGCCGCGCACCCGCCCGAGCCTGTCCGGCGCGTGGCCCGGGGTCTTGACCGCGCTGCGCGCCGCGCAGACCGCGTCGACCAGGTGGCGGCCGCAGGTGCCGGCGCGGGTCTCGCTCCGCTTGCCGGGCCAGCTCGCTTCGATGCTCTTGGCGCGGCAGTCGGCGACCGCCGTGTAGATCGTGTCGTCGCTCGCCGGCACGACGCCGCCGGTCGGCGCCCAGCGGAACAGCGTCGCGCCGCCCAGCTCCCGCAGCGAGCTGCGATCGAACACCAGCCGGTCGCCGGCCTCGCGCTCGCACGCGACGTCCCAGTCGCCCGGGGCCGCGGCGGCCTCTTCGGTCCCCGCAACGCTCATCAGCGCGCCGCTCGAGGGACCGTAGGTCCCGATCGGCGGCCCGGCCACCACGACGGCCTCGCCGTCGCCCGCGCGGGGGCCCGACGTCGCCGCGTCGGCCTCTTGCGCTTCGCGCGCCCGCTGCACCTCCCGCCGCCACCCGAAATCGTCGAACCCGTGTCCCTTGTCGCGAACCACCGCCCCAGCCAACATCATCAACCCCGTCACCACGCTTCTCATGATCTTCCTGTCTCCCTTTCCTTTGCCTCGGCCTTTGCCTCGGCCCCATCTTCAGTTTTCAGTTTTGCCATCGAACCGCTCATCGGCCCGACTGCGCGAATGTTGAGCTGCAAAACACCCTCGCGCAACCTTTCGCGCGAATGTTTACCGTCACTTCACAACGGCGAAACCTGCGCCATGTTCCCGGCATCGTTCCGCCGCGAAAAACGAACGGCGCGGCCATTTTCTGGCCGCGCCGTATCGCGTCGCTCGCGCCTCGTCGGGCGGTTGGCGCCCGCTACGAGACCGAGATGTCGACGCTGGGTCGCAGCTCGGCGCACACGGCCAGCACGTCGTGGATCAAGTTCTTCTTGAACGCATCCGATGAGCGCCGCGTCGTCGCCCGTCTTCTTCCCTTCGTCGACGTTGACGTAGGCGACCTGTGTGAGCAGGTAGTCGAAACGCGGGAGCCCACTTGCGCGAGCCGAGGCGCGCCGTCGTCGAGCAGTTGTCGACCATGTATGCGACGCCACGTGCGTGCATGTAGGGGTTGAGCGAATCGACCGACTCGATCACCGACTCGTTGGCCGCCTCCGAGTACGGATGGCCGGCGGCGAGCAGGATGTCGATCTGCGCCATCATCGTCGCGATGTAGACGCCGGCCGTGAAGGGGTTGATCGGGATCTTCGCCTCGTCGCGCTTGGCGCGAACGGCGGCCCCCACCTTCCACGTCTCCGTGCCGTCGATCTTGTCCATGGGGTGCTTCTTGAGGCGCGTCGCCGGCCAGCACGACGCTGCGGATCTCGTTGCCGCTCGACACCTCGTCGTAGATCTCGGCGAGCACCTCGCGCGCGGGACCGGTAGGCGGCCGTGTAGGCCTTCTCGAACTCCGCCTTGCCGGCGGCGTCGAGCCCCTCGTAGACGGCGCGGATGCCGCGTCTTGGAGATGATCTTGTTGATCGGGCCGGTGATCGACTCGGCGGAGTTCAGGAAGGCGGCCTCCTTGGTCATGCCCTGCGCCACGTAGCGGCGGTAGAGGCTCTCGATGATGCCGTGCACGGCGCCGAGGAGAATGCCGCGCTCGCCGTAGATGTCCGACTTGTACTCGGACTCCAGCGTCGTCTCGAACGTGTAGGGCGAGCCGAGCGCCACCGACCAGCCGAGCGCGTAGTCGGTCGCCCTGCCGTCGACGTCCTGATGAACGGCGAAGCTGGCGTTGATGCCGGCGCCGTTGACCTCCTTGCCCTGCACGTAGAGGCGGCGCACCGACGGTCCCATCCCCTTCGGGCAGACGGCGATGACGTTGATGTTGGCCGGGAACTTGGCGCCGACGTTCTTCAGGTGCCCGAGAAGAAACCCGTGCGACAGGCCCAGCGTCGCGCCCGGGCGCAGGCTCTCGAACACCCTGCGCGAAGAGCTCGGCCTGCGCGGCGTCGGCGATCAGCAGAAGCACGATGTCCGATTCCTTGGCCACCGCGAACATCTCGCCCAGCGTGCCGGTCGTCTCGTCGAACCCGGCCTTGCGCGCATCCTCCATGGACGCCGACCCGGCGCGCAGGCCGATCTTCACCTTGATGCCCGGTGCCCTCCAGCGAGTCGCGCAGGTTCTGCGCCTGCGCCGGCCCCTGCGAGCCCCAGCCGATGACGCCGATCTGCTTGACGCCGGCGAAGGCCTTCGGCAGCAGCGGGAAGAGGTGGCGGCCACCCTTGACGATCTGCTCGGTGCGATCGCCCATCTTGACGGTGTCGATCTTGAAAATCTTCGACGAGAACACGAGCTGCATCGGCCATGACTTCTCCGGGGCAGTCGAAGAACCGACGAGCCTCAGGATAGCGAATCGCGGCGTCGTTGCGTAAAATGAATTGTTTCAACTCTGTGTTGCGATTCTGCAATACTAGCGGGCTCCGATGGACTACGACGCCCTGCGGTCTCTTCCTGCATCTTTCGCGCACCCTGCACTTTCTGCGGACCAGCCGCGAGTGCCACGTCAGCCCGTCGACGCTGTCGCGCGCCGATCCAGCGCCTCGAGCGCGAAGCCGGCTGGCCGCTCCTCGAGCGCGATCGGCGCATCGTGCGCCTGACGCCCGAAGGGACGCGCGCTTCGCCGCGCACGCGCGCGAGACGCTCGATCGCTGGGAGCGGCTGCAGCGGCGATCTCGCGCGGCCGCCGCGAAGCGCTGCACCGGCACGATCGTCGATCTTCGCCTCGGTGACGGCCTGCCAGAGCTTCCTGCCCGAGCTGCTCTCCGGGTTCCGGCAGCGCCACCCCGACATCCACGTCCAGCTCGAGACCGGCTACGCCGCCGACGCGCTCGAGATGCTCGACCGAGGG
This sequence comes from uncultured Pseudomonadota bacterium, assembly GCA_963831685.1. Lineage (GTDB taxonomy): Bacteria > Myxococcota_A > Polyangia > Fen-1088 > Fen-1088 > JADGRB01. The sequence continues at coordinate 118,837 of CAWHRJ010000014.1, read as the reverse complement.
TCGCGTCGACGTCACCGTCGCGGCGATCCCGGCGCGCGTCCCGCGGGCGCTCGTCGGCGCGCGTCCTCCTGCACACGCCGCTCGTCTTCGTCGCGCCCACGCGCCGCCTGCGAGGTCGAGCGCCTCACCCACGGGCGTTCGATTCCCTGGGCCGAGCTGCCCTTCGTCCTGCCCGCCGTCGGGCCTCGCGCGCGAGAGCGCCGATCGCTGGTTCCGCCGGCGCCGCGTCGCGCCCCCCGTCTACGGCGAGCTGCCCGGCAGCGAAGCAATCCTGGCGCTCGTCAGCCTCGGATGCGGCGTCGGCATCGTGCCACGCATCGTCCTCGAGGAGAGCCCGCTCGCCTCCAAGGTTCGTATCCTCGACGCCGACGACGGCGGCGACGCGCTGGGGGAGTTTCGGGTCGGCGTCTGCACCCAGCGCCGGAAGCTCGGCTCGCCGCTGGTGCAGGCGCTGTGGGAGTCGTTCCGCGCGCCGCCGCCGCGCGCCACCGCCATTTGATGCCGCCAATCGGTTGGCGCTAGACTCACGTGATGAGCGCAGACGGGTCGGGCGGCGCCGGGGGGATGCAGTTCGACAAGGTCGACCTGGCCGCGCCGAGCGAGGCGCGCAGCTGTCGGATCTGCAAGCGAGCGATCAGCGACGAGTACTTCGAGATCGCCCGCGCCGTCATCTGCCGCTCCTGCGCGACCGCGCTCTCTGGCTCGAAGGAGGGGCGCGGCGCGTTCGGCCGCGCGTTGCTCTTCGGCATCGGCGCGGCGCTGCTGGGGACGATCGTCTGGTACGCGATCATCAAGGTTACCGGCCACGAGTTCGGCCTGCTGGCGATCGGCGTCGGCCTCTTCGTCGGTGTCGCGGTCAAGCGCGGGGGGCGCGGCCTCGGCGGCTGGCGCTATCAGGCGCTGGCCATGGTGCTCACCTACGTGTCGATCACCGGCGCCTACGTCCCGCTGGTCCTCAAGGCGTCCCTCGAGGCGGGCGACACGAACAAGACCGCGGTGACGGCAACGGCGCCCGGTTCGACGGGAGCGCCGCAGGACGACCCGCCCGCCGGCGACAGCCAGACCGCCACGGGCGCGGAGAAGCCAGGCGCCGGTTCTGTCGCAGCGGCGCTGGGGCTGCTTCTGGGGCTGGCGTTCATCGCCCCGTTCATGGGCGGCGCCAGCAACATCATGGGGATCATCATCATCGGCATCGGGCTCTACGAGGCCTGGAAGATCAACCGGCGCGTGCCGCTGTCCGGGCCCTTCCGGTTCGGTCCGGCGGCCTCGCCGCTCATCGCGACGCCCGGCGGCCCGCCCGGCGCCAACCCGTGACGGCCGCGGGATCGGCTCCGCGCGTCTGCACAGAGTGCGGCGCCCAGATCGCCGGGGCGCTGCTCGCCTGCCCGAATTGCGGCAGGCTGGTTCACGCCGCCGAGCTCAAGCAGCTCGCGGCCGATGCGGAGGCGGCCGAGCGCCAAGGGGACGGACCGCGCGCACTGGAAGTCTGGCGCCGGATGCTGGAGTTTTTGCCCGCGCAGTCGACCCAGCACGCGCAGATCCTCGCCAAGGTCCAGGCTCTGAGCGCCCAGGTCACGGCCGGAAACCCAGGCGCCGCCCGCTCGAAGGCGAAGGGCTCGCCGCGCTCGAAGGCGGCGGCCGGGGTCGGCACCATCGGCGTGCTCCTCGCCAAGTTCAAGTGGGGGATCTTTCTCCTGCTCGGCAAGGGGAAGGCGCTGCTGGTCGGTCTGACGCAGGCGAAGACCTTCCTCTCGATGGCCATCGCTCTGTGGGTCTACACGTCTTTCTACGGCTGGAAGTTCGCGCTGGGCCTCATCTTCTCGATCTACGTCCACGAGATGGGTCACGTCGTGATGCTCCGCCGTTACGGCATCCCGGCCACCGCGCCGATGTTCATCCCCGGCTTCGGCGCCCTGGTGCGGCTCAAGCAGAACCCGGCCACCCCCGCCGAAGACGCGCGTACAGGCCTGGCGGGACCAGTCTGGGGCGCGGCGGCGGCGATCGCGGCGCTGGCGCTGGGGGCGGCGCTTCACAACCAGCTGCTGTTCGCGATCGCGCGCCTCGGCGCCTGGATCAACCTCTTCAACCTGATTCCCGTCTGGCAGCTCGACGGCGGGCGCGGGTTCTCCGCGTTGTCGCGCGGCCAGCGCGGCGTCGTCGCCGGCGCGCTCTGGGCGATCGCGCTGTCGCGGGCCGACGGGCTGCTCTACATCCTGGCGATCGCAGCGACCTTCCGCGCCGCGGGCAAGGGGAACGCGCCGGACATCGGCGATCGCCCGGTGCTGGCGACCTACCTGGCGCTGGCGATCGGCCTCACCGTGCTGATGGTCGTCGCCGGCAGCGGCGCTGGGCGGCTGCCCGGCTAGCGCCCCGCTTCTCACGAATCGTCACATCGTGGGCGGCACCAACATCCGCGCAATCAAGGTCGAGCCGTCCGCGCGCCGCCGCGCCCAACCCATCGGCGTCCCGCCGACCGCACCTCCGCCGAATCAAGTCACGCGAGCGGCGCGTCGCAGCGGTCGTCCGGCCTCACACCACGCAACCCGCCGCGCTCTGCGCCCGACAACGGGACATGCGCGGAATCAAGACGGTGCGACGGCGTCAGCTCGACTTGCCCCTCGGGGCACCACGCACGTGGGGTGGCGCTCGCAAGGGCGCCGGGCGGAAACCGCGCGGCCGTCCCTCGATGCCCCACGACACGCGCCCGAAGGTCGATCCGCGATACCCGGTGCAGGTCACCATTCGGGCGACGCCGGGGCTGCCGTCGCTCCGCTCCCCGCGGCTGTTCGGGGCGCTCCGGCACGCCATCGCACGGGCGTCGGTCGACAGGTTCCGGGTGATTCACTTCTCGATCCAGCAGGACCACGGCCACTTCATCGTCGAGGGGGACGAAGCCCGACGGGCCCGCGGGGGTATGCACGGCCTGGCAATCCGGTTGGCGCTGGCGGTCAACCGGGCCCTCGGGCGCAAAGGGCAGGTCGTCGGCGACCGCTACCACGCGCGCCCCCTGACCACGCCGCGCCAGATGCGGACCAGCCTGGTCTACGTGCTGCTCAACTTCCGCAAGCACCTCCGGGCGCCCGCGTGCATCGACCCGCGCAGCTCGGGACCGTACTTTTCGGGGTGGCAGGGGTGGCAGGGGTGGCAGCGCGCGCCCGCGATCACCGACTCTCCTTCGGCGACGGCGACGGCGACGGCGACGGCGACGGCGCCGCCAGCCACCTGGATGGCGCGCGTCGGATGGAGGCGCGCGGGTGGTCCGTTGCGTGTCGACGAGCACCCCGCCTCGGCGCCGCGCGCGCACCCGACTTGAGTTCGCGGATGTTGCCCTACGCGGGCCGCAGCCACTTGAATCCGCGGATGTTTGCGGCCCGCAGATGTGGCGAATCGTGAGAGCGCCCGCTTAGCGCAAGACCGGGAGCGTGACGGCGCCTTCGGCCGCCGAGGAGACGGCGGCGGCGTACTTGGCCATCACCCCCGTGCGGAACCGCGGTGCCGGCGCCTTCCAGCCGCTCTCGCGCTTGCGCGCCTCGAGGTCGAAGTCGATGTCGATCGTCCGCTTGTCGACGTCGAGGGTGATCGTGTCGCCGTCGCGCACGAAGGCGACGGGCCCGCCCACCTGCGCCTCGGGCGCCACGTGGCCGACCATGAAGCCGTGCGTGGCGCCGGAGAACCGCCCGTCGGTGAGCAGCACGACGCTGTCGTCCAGCTTCTGCCCGACCAGGGCGCCGGTCACGGCCAGCATCTCGCGCATCCCGGGCCCGCCCTTGGGACCCTCGTAGCGGATGATGACCACGTCGCCGGCCTTGATCTCGCGCCGCTGCACGGCAGCGAAGCAGGCCTCCTCGGAGTCGAACACCCGCGCCGGGCCCTGGTGCTGGCGGCGATCGTGACCCGCCAGCTTGACCACCGACCCCTCGGGCGACAGCGAGCCGCGCATGATGGCGAAGCCGCCGCGCGGGCTGACCGGCTTGCCCACCGGGCGCACGACCTCCTGCCCCGGCGTCTCCTCCGCCTTGTTCGCCTCGGCGACGATGCCGGTGCTGTTGACGGTCGGGTTGTCCTTGAGCAGTCCCGCGTCGAGCAGCCGCTTGGCCACCAGGCGCACGCCGCCGGCGCGGTCGAGATCGACGGCGAAGAAACGCCCGCCCGGCTTGAGATCGGCGAGGGTGGGCGTGCGCGCCGAGATGGCGTCGAAGTCCTCGAGCGTGAGCGCCACGCCCGCCTCCCTGGCCAGCGCCATCAGGTGCAGGACGGCGTTGGTCGAGCCCGCCGTCGTGGCGACCGCCGTGATGGCGTTCTCGAACGCCACCCGGGTGAGGATCTTGCTGGGCCGCAGGTCCTCGGCGACGAGGCGCATGACGATCTCGCCCGCGCGCACCGCCGCCGCGTTCTTGCGTGGATCAACGGCCGGGATGTCGTTGAGCCCCATCGGCGAGATCCCCAGCATCTCGCCCGCCATCGACATCGTGTTGGCGGTGAACTGGCCGCCGCAGGCGCCGGCGCCCGGGCAAGCCACGTCCTCGAGCGCCCGCAATTCGCTCTCGGTGATCCGCCCGGCGGCGCAGGCGCCGACCGCCTCGAACACCTCCTGGATCGTCACATCCTTGCCGTGGAACTTGCCCGGCATGATCGACCCGCCGTAGAGCATCAGACCCGGCACGTCGAGCCGCGCCAGCGCCATCATCGTCCCGGGGATCGTCTTGTCGCAGCCCGAGAGCGCAACCACGCCGTCGCACATCGCGCCGCGCACCGCCAGCTCGATCGAATCGGCGATCACCTCGCGCGAGACGAGCGAGGCGCGCATCCCCTCGGTCCCCATGCTGATGCCGTCGGAGACGACGACGGTGTTGAACTCGATCGGCGTCCCACCGGCGGCGCGGATCCCCTCCTTGACGTGAACCGCCAGCTCGCGCAGGTGCATGTTGCACGGCGTGGCGTCGGTCCAGGTGTTGGCCACCGCGATGAGCGGCTTGTCGAGATCGGCGTCCTTGAGCCCGGTCGCCTTCAACATGGCCCGCGCCGGAGCGCGGTTGATCCCCTTCAGCAGCGCGTCGCTTCGTCTCACAGCGAGGCGCTTATACCACGCCGCCCGCGTGGCCCGCCGCTCAGGCGACGAGCTTGGGCTTCTCGGGCGCCCGAAAGGTCAGGCCGTACCAGGCGATGTAGACGTAGCAGGCCGCCGCGACGACGAAGCCGTAGTGAATGCCGATCGCGTCGGCCAGGGCGCCCTGCACGACCGGGATGATCGCGCCGCCGACGATCGCCATGCAGAGGATGCCGGAGCCCTGGCTGGTGTGCTTGCCGAGCCCCTCGATGGCCAGCGTGAAGATCGTCGGGAACATGATCGAGTTGAAAAACCCCACTGCGATGATCGACCACATGGCGAGCGATCCGTGCGTGGCCATGGAGAGCAAGACCAGCCCGACCGTGACGACGGCGTGAATCGTCAGCACCTTGGCCGGCTTCCATATGCGCAAGGTCATGGTTCCGATGAACCGGCCCACCATCGCGCCGCCCCAGTAGAAAGACACCAGCCTGGCGCCCGCCGATTCGGTCAGGCCGCCGATCGACGGCTCCTTGAAGTAGTTGACCAGGAAGCTGCCGATGGCGACCTCGCCGCCGACGTAGACGAAGATCGCCACGGCACCCAGCACCAAATGGCGATAGCTCCAGGCGCTCTTGCGATCCGAGCCGGCACCGGCGTCGGCGGCCGGCGTGACGTCCTCGATCCGGGGAAGCTTGAACGCCGCGATGGCGACGGCCAGCAGCACGAGCGCCCCTGCCAAAAGGAGATACGGGTGCTGCACCGACGACGCCTCGGCCAGACGGTACGCGTCGGCCGCCGAGGGGCTCATCTGGGCGATCTGGGCCGACGACTTGGCGGCGGTCGACAGGATCAAGAGGGAACCGAACAGCGGTGCGATCGTCGTCCCCAGTGAGTTGAACGCCTGGGTCAGCGTGAGGCGCGACGACGCCGTCTCGGGCTTCCCCAGCACCGCCACGAACGGGTTCGCCGCCACCTGCAGCAGCGTGATCCCCGAGGCCAGCACGAACAGCGCGAGCAGGAACAGGTTGTACGAGCGCACGCCGGCCGCCGGGTAGAACAGCAGGCAGCCCACGGTCATCGTGCCGAGGCCGATCAGGATCCCGTTCTTGTAGCCGAGGCGGGTGACGATCTTACCGGACGGCAGCGACACGACGAAGTAGGCGGTGAAGAAGGCGAACTGGATCAGCATCGCCTTGGCGTAGTTCAGCTCGAACACCGCCTTGAGGTGCGGGATGATGATGTCGTTCAGGCAGGTGAGGAACCCCCACATGAAGAAGAGGGTGGTCAGCACCGCCAGCGGGGCGTTGTAGTTCTTCCCCTGACCGGCCGAGGGCGCGGTGACGCGATCGAGCGGGGCGACGGGGGCGGATCCGGCCATTGTTTCCCTTCACGCACGCGCAGAAAGCGCGGGGTTGGGAACGATAACCGGGGCCTCCAGCGGCGTCAACGCGCCGTCGAAGCGAGGGGGCTTGCTGGCTACGACTGCGCGAGCGCGGGCGGCGACGGGCGCGGCGGGGTCGGCGGCGGGCCGTCGGGGATCTGGATGTTGAGCTCGAGCACCTCGCAACCGCCGCTCTTGTCCAGGTTGACGGTCACGTTCGAGAGATCGATGTTCTCGTAGCGGGCGATGACGGCCAGCAGCTCCTGCTGTAGCTGGGGCAGGTAGTCGGCGCCGCCGCGCGTGGTCGCACGCTCGCGCGCGACGATGATCGACAGCCGATCCTTGGCCAGCGACGCGCTCTTGGGAGCCCTCCGGAAGTAGTCGAGGAACGCCATGTGGACTCTCCTTCGGACAGTTAGCCGAACAGGCGGCCGAAGAAGCCGCGCTTTTCTTCTTCGATGAACCGATGCTCCCGCTCCTGGCCGAGGTAGCGGTAGACCACGTCGAGGTAGGCCTGCGCCACGTCGGTCGTCTCATCGAGGATGGCGGGCGCGCCCTTGTTCGACGACTGCAGCACCGCCTTCGACTCGGGGATCACGCCCAGCAGCGGGATCCCGAGCAGCTCGAGCACGTCGCCCACGCTCAGCATCTCGCCGCGCTTCACCATCATCGGCGAGTAGCGGGTGAGCAGGAGGTGGGTGCGGATGCCCGGCCCGCCCTGCTCGGCGCGGCTGGTCTTGGCGGCGAGGAGCCCGAGCACGCGATTGGAGTCGCGCACCGACGAGACCTCGGGGTTGGTGACGACGATCGCCTCGTCGGCGAAGTACATCGCCATCTGCGCACCCTTCTCGATGCCCGCCGGCGAGTCGCAGATGATGTACTCGAACCCAGCCTGCTTGAGCTCGTCGATGACGCGGCCGACCCCCTCGGCGTCGAGGGCGTCCTTGTCGCGCGTCTGCGAGGCCGGCAGCACGTACAGGTTCTCCACCCTCTTGTCGCGGATGAGGGCCTGGTGCAGCTTGGCCTCGTTCCGGATGACGTTGACGAAGTCGTAGACCACCCGCCGCTCGCACCCCATCACGAGATCCAGGTTTCGCAGCCCGACGTCGAAGTCGATGGCGACGGTCTTCTTCCCCTGCTGGGCGATGCCGGTCGCGATGTTCGCGCTGGTGGTGGTCTTGCCGACCCCTCCCTTACCGGAGGTGACGACGACGACTTTGGACACGTTCGACAAGGGCTGCCTCCTTGATACTTCTGCCTGGTTCCATTCAACGGGCGTTCCGCGCCGACGCCAAATTTTTTGTGTCAGTTTCTACGGCGCGTGAGCGGAGACGGGCTTCGCCCGTCGGAGCTCCTCGCGGGAGGGCTTGGGAACCCTCTCAGGGTTCCCATCTTCAAAGCGGAACGATCCGGCACTGGCCGTCCTCGAGAAAGACCTGCGCCGGGCGGCCGCGAAGCTCGGCGGGGATCTCGTCGGCCATGACGTAGGCGCCGGCGACCGCCACCAGCTCGGCCTCCAGCTTTTGGCAGAAGATTCGCGCGCCCGGCAGCCCCGACGCACCCGCCACCGCGCGGCCACGGAGGGGCGCGTAGACGTGCAGGTGGCCGTCGGCGATCACCTGCGCGCCCGGGTTCACCGGCGCCAGGATGACGAGATCGTTGTCGCGCGCGTGAATGACCTGACCGCCGCGCACCGGCTTCGTCACCACCATCGGCCCGGCGAACGGCGCGCGCGCGACGGGCGCCAAGACCGGTGCTGTGACCGGCGCTGTGACCGGCGTCGCCAGCTCGGACGCCGGCTCCGGCGCCGGCGTTTCGGCGTCAGGCTCGGGGGCGGCGCGGGGGCGTCCCCCGAGGGGCGCCCGCCAGAGGCCCAGGCCCGCCTCCGAGACGGCGCCGCGCAGCTCGTCGGGGACGTTGGCCGCCGCGACCGGGACCAGCTTGCAGGCGCGCATCGCGCGCACCAGCTCGGCGAACGGCAGCGAGGCGGCTTCCTCGCCCAGCGCGCCCAGATTGACGCAGCACCGGCGCGTCGAGAAACAGGCTGGGGAGCTGCGCGGTCTTGACCCGCAGCTGCCGCTCGCACAGCTCGACGTCGGTGCTGCGCAGCCGCAGCACCGTGAAGGAGGCCATCGTCCCCTTGAGGTCGAAGGCCTCGGGCCGTCGTGCTCCCGCGGTCGAGGCTAGAGAAAGGGCCGGTGAGACCGTCACCCGCCCATTGTCGGCCCCCCGGCCCGGGCGTCAAAAAATCAGCTGGCCCGGGGGACTAGGCCGCCTCCGGGCGGCAACGCCCCGCTAGCCGCCCTTGTTGCAGTTCTCGATGCAGATCTGAAGCTGGCAGGTGGTCGAACAGGCCGAGTTCGGTCCGTTGTTGTTGCCCAGATCGCACTGCTCGCCCTCATCGGCGTCGACGACGCCGTCGCCGCAGCAGCTCGGGTACGTGCAGGTCGCGCTGCAGCCGCCGCTGTTGCACTTTTGCGTGTACGGCACCCCGTTGTTGTTGCCGTCGTCGCACTGCTCGGGGCCGTTTGTCGTGCCGTCACCGCAGAACGGTCCGTAGGTGCACGAGGTCGTGCAGCCGTTGTAGGCGTTGTCGTCGTTGTTCATGCCGTTGCAGGAGGCGTCCTGCCCCGTCGTGCCCGAATTGCCACAGTCGCACTCCTCGCCGCCGGTCTTGACCCCGTCGCCGCAGGTGGGACCGCACTGCGTCTGGTTCGTACCGAATCCGCTCAGAGTCAGCTGGAAGTTCGACTCCGTCGGGTGGCCGTCCCGGGTGAACACCGCGATCTCGTAGGTGTTGGCCGGCGCGTTCGCCGCCGTGGGCGGCGTCAGACCTGTCTGGCCCGCCGTGAAGGTGCGCGTCCGGCAGTCACAGGTCGTGCCGCTCTTGCAGGTCGAGTTGAACTTCACGTTGGTCACCGGATCGGCGCCGGTGCAGGGGACGATGTCGCCCACCTGGGAGCCGGCCGGGATCACCGGGCAGTTCGTCGAGCCCGAGCAGGCCATGTAGATGTTGCCGCCCTCCTGGGTCGTGGCGCTGCCGTCGGCGTTCACGTGCACCTTGCCCGGCAGCCGCTGGTGGACGCCGCCGAGGTCGATCATCAGGACGCCGTTGACGAACACGAACGTGTCGTCGTCGCCGAAGAACTGCAGGTCGAACGCCCCGGTGAAGGCGAACAGGTAGCGCGCCTCGACGGAGAACCACGAGTCGTGGTACCAGCCCTGCGCGTTCGTGATGTTGCCGCCGTTGATGTTCATCCCGAACCAGGCCCCCGGATCGGAGGTGATGGTGGGGCCATAGGCGGGCGCGAAGACGTACTGGGTGGCCATGCAGCCGTTGCCCGCGCCGAACCCAGACGAGCTGTACCAGTACGGCCAGATGTTGCAGAGCAGCGGCTCGGACCAGGCCGCCGCCGACGTCTTCACCGTCCCCGGCCCGCTGGAGCTGCCGGTCAGCGAGTAGATCGGGAAGTTGTTGGCGGTCGGATCGAGCGGGTAGAAGCCACCCCACACGCTGTGCGGCGCGCTCGAGAACCGGTAGAGGTTCGTCGCCGTGCCGCCTGTCACCGGGCCGAGCTCGAGGATGCCGATGGCGTGCTTGTTGGCCGTCGACCCATCACTTTCGTATGTCCCGTCGGCCCACCACTGGCCGAACGTGGTCCCGGTGCCGCTCACGACGGGCGCCGGGCCCTGGTACCAGGGGGAGCCGAGGGCGTTGCCCGAGTTGACGTACGCGATGCCGCTGAGCGGACGCCCCGCCGAGGTCGCGTCGCCGTAACCGGGGACGATGTTGTTGCTGCCGCCGTTGTGGCTCCAGTCGGTGAACTGGCAGTCGCAGGTCGTACCGCCCGTGCGCGAGCTGTTGAAGGCCGGCCGGCCGTTCGCGTCCAGGTTCGCCTGGGCCAGATCCCAGCAGCGGGCGGTCGAGTCGTTCTTGCGCGCGGGGCCCGCCGAGTTGGGGACGCAGTAGCGCTGCTTGAACGAGATGCTCCCGTGGGTGATCGAGTTGACCGTGATCGGGTTCGGGATCGAGGCGCCATAGAAGAAGAAGTCGGGATGACCGCCGGAGACGCTCTCGTTCTTGAAGTCGCGGTACTTGACCGGCAGCTCGAGGCACTGCTCGCCTTGATTGAGGCCTTGCACGCAGTCCTGAGCGTCCGACTTCTGCTTGGTCTCGCAGCTGAAGCCGTCCTCCTTCTTGCAGCTGCTCGAGCAGCCATCGCCGCTGACCCCGTTGCCGTCGTCGCACTCCTCGCCCGGCTCGATGTTGCCGTTCCCGCAGGTCGTCGAGCAGGCGCCCGTCTTGCCCGAGGAGTCGCGGCACTTCGGTTCTTGAGTGCAGGTCTTCGAGCAGCCGGTCCCGTCGCCGTTGAAGAGGCCGTTGGGTCCGGTGCAGCCCGAGGGGAGCTTCGTCGGATCGGTGCCGCAGTCACAGGACTCGCCGGCGCCCACCATGCCGTCGCCGCAGACGGCAATGGTGCATTTTCCGTTGGTGGGTTTGTTGTTGCTCGTCGGGCAGCTGGCGCCGGGCTCCGCCTGACAGGTCGGCGAGCAACCGTCGCCGGCGGTCGTGTTCCCGTCGTCGCAGGTCTCGCTCCCCTCGATCACGTTGTCGCCGCAGATCGGGATGCAGGCCCTTCCGGGCACCGGGCAGCGCCAGCCGGTCTCGATCATCTTGCAATCGCTCGAGCAGCCGTCGCCGTTGGTCATGTTCCCGTCGTCGCACGCCTCGGGCGGCGTCAGCTTTCCGTCGCCGCAGATCGCGTTGCGCTTGCAGGGGTTCCCGGGGCCGTCGGGGCAGATCCAGCCGTTCTCGATCTGGCACAGCGGCGTGCAGCCGTCGCCGCCGTTCTTGTTGCCGTCGTCGCACTTCTCGCCGTCGTCGAGCTGGCCGTTGCCGCACGTCGTGCCGATCGTCGACGGGAGGTCGACCGATGCGTCGATGTTCCCGTGGCTACCGCCGCTGCCGTTGCTCCCGCCCTTGCCGTTGCCACTGCCGCCGCTGCCGGTGCCGCCGGGCATCTGCTTCACACCAGCGCATCCGCCGACGATGAGCCCCAAAACGACCGCCGATACACCTAAGCAACGGGAGAGCTTCATGCTGCGCACGATAGCGCTGGTAAATTCCCGTTGCGCGCACAAATGATAAGACCGAAACAAATCGGGAGGATTAACAGCCACATGTCGGGCGCTATCGCCTGAGGTGTGTCTGCGTGCGGGCGCGGCGAGCGATCGCCGCCCAGCGTCGTCCGTCGGCCGCCGCTTCCAGTTTTTCGGAGCGAGACAACCGCTTGATTGCGCGCTCGATTCGGAGCGCCGTCCCCTGGTCACGGCATCGGTGGGCGGCCAGCAGCTCGATGGGCCCGCGCCCGCGCGCCCTTCCAAGAAGCGTGAGTGGCGCTACGGCAGTAACGTCTCGCCCATCAAGTAGCGGTCGACGCCCTGTGCGGCGGCGCGACCTTCAGCAATGGCCCAGACGATCAGCGACTGGCCGCGCGACATGTCGCCGGCGGCGAACACGCCGGGGACGCTGGTCGCCTTCTCACCGTCGACGGCGACGTTGCCGCGCGGATCGAGCGCGACGCCCAAGTCGCCGAGCAGGCCCGCCTTCTCGGGACCGACGAAGCCCATCGCCAGCAGCACCAGCTCCGCCGGCCAGGCGCGTTCGGTCCCGGGCTTCTCCTTCATGTTGAGCCGGCCGTCGCCGTTCTTCACCCACTCGACCTCGACGGTGTGCAGCTCCTTCACGTTGCCGGCGGAGTCACCGACCAGGCCCTTGGTCACCGTCACGTACGTGCGTGGGTCGGCGCCGAACAAGGCCGCCGCTTCCTCCTGCCCGTAGTCGATCTTGTAGACGCGCGGCCACTGCGGCCAGGGGTTGTCCGCGGCGCGCAGCGTCGGCGGGCGCGGCAGGATCTCGAACTGCACCAGGCTCTTGCACCCGTGGCGCAGCGACGTGCCGACGCAGTCGGTGCCGGTGTCGCCGCCGCCGATGACGATGACGTTCTTGCCCTTGGCGCCGATGTACTGGCCGTCGGCGAAGTTGCTGTCGAGCAGGCTCTTGCAGCTCTTGAGCAGGAACTCCATGGCGAAGTGGACGCCCGAGAGATTGCGCCCCTCGACCGGGCAGGTCGCGCGCCGCGTGGCGCCGCCCGCGAGGACGATGGCGTCGAAGCCAGGTGCGCAGCTTCTCCGTCGGGTAGTTCTTGCCGATCCACGCGTTCGGTCACGAACTTCGACGCCCTCCTCGGCGAGCAGCTTGACGCGCCGGTCGACGACGTGCTTCTCCAGCTTCATGGGCGGGATGCCGTACATCAGCAGGCCGCCGATGCGGTCGTCGCGCTCGAACACCGTCACCGTGTGGCCGGCGCGGTTGAGCTGCGCCGCGCAGGCGAGCCCGGCCGGGCCCGAGCCGACGACGGCGACCGTCTTGCCGGTGCGCTTCGAGCGGCGGCTCGGCAACGACCCACCCCTCTTCGAAGCCCTTGTCGATGATGGCGAACTCGATGCTCTTGATGGTGACCGCCGGCTCGTTGATGCCGAGCACGCACGAGCCCTCGCAGGGCGCCGGACAGACGCGCCCGGTGAACTCGGGGAAGTTGTTGGTCTTGTGCAGCCGCGTGAGCGCCTCGCGCCACTGGCCGCGGTAGACGAGGTCGTTCCACTCCGGGATCAGGTTGTTGATCGGGCAGCCCGAGGCGCCGCCCGCCAGCACCGTCCCCGTGTGACAGAAGGGAACGCCGCAGTCCATGCAGCGCGCGCCCTTGCTCCTTGCAGCGTCGTCTCGGGGAGGTGGTCGTGGAACTCGTTCCAGTCGCGCACGCGCAGCTTGCGGATCTGCGATCCGGCGGCTGCTGCCGCTCGTACTCCATGAAGCCGGTCAGCTTTCCCATTCGAAATGTCTTCTCTTCTACTTGCCACCGAGGCGCGCGAGTGTCCTGTGAGTTCAGCTCGAAGGCGGCCATCTCGGCCTCCTCCTGCGAGAGACCGGTCTCGAGCATCTTCTTCTGCGCTTCGAGCACGCGCTTGTAGTCGTTGGGCATCACGCGCACGAAGAACGGCAGCACCTGCTTCCAGTTGGCGCCGATCTCCGCGGCGCGCTTGCTGCCCGTGTCGCTCGCGCGTGGCGCAGGATGAGCCCGTGGACCAGCTTGGCCTCCTCGGGATCCTCACTTGAGCTTGCCGAGGCCGACCATCTCCTTGTTGCAGTGCGTGGCGAAGGTCTGCGCTCTCGTCGAGGACGTAGGCGACGCCGCCCGACATGCCGGCCGCGAAGTTGCGGCCCGTGGCCGCCGAGGATGACGACGCGGCCGCCGGTCATGTACTCGCAGCCGTGGTCGCCCACGCCCTCGACGACCGGCGCGGCGCCGCTGTTGCGCACGGCGAACCGTTCGCCGGCGACGCCGCGGAAGAAGGCCTCGCCGCTCGTCGCGCCGTAGAGCGCGACGTTGCCGATGAGGATGTTCTCCTCGGCGACGAAGGTGGCTTCCTTCGGCGGATAGACGACGACCGTGCCGCCCGACAGACCCTTGCCGACGTAGTCGTTGGCGTCGCCCTCCAGCGTCAGCGTCATGCCGCGCGGGATGAACGCCGCCGAAGCTCTGGCCGGCCGAGCCGTGGAACTTGAGCTTGATCGTGTCGGCGGGCAGGCCGTCCGGGCCGTACTTGCGCGTCACCTCGCTGCCGGTGATCGTGCCGACGACGCGGTTGACGTTGCGAATCGGCAGGTCGGCGACGACCTTCTCGCCGCGCGCGATGGCCGGCTCGCAGAGCGGCAGGATGGTGCGTCATGTCCAGCGACTGCTCGAGGGCGTGATCCTGGTCGAGCGTCCTGTAGCGCCCGACCTCGGGGCCCGCGTGCGGCTGGTAGAGGATCTTCGAGAAGTCGAGCCCGCGCGCCTTCCAGTGGTCGACGGCCGGCTTCATCTCGAGGTGCTCGGTGTGGCCGATCATCTCGTTCATCGTGCGGAAGCCGAGCTGCGCCATGAGCTCGCGCACCTCCTGCGCGATGAAGCGCATGAAGTTGACCGACGTGCTCGGGCTTGCCGGTGAACTTCTTGCGCAGCTTGGGGTCCTGCGTCGCCACGCCCACCGGGCAGGTGTTGAGGTGACAGACCCGCATCATGACGCAACCGACGGCGACCAGCGGCGCGGTCGAGAAACCGAACTCCTCCGCGCCCAAGCAGCGCGCCGATGACCACGTCGCGGCCCGTCTTGAGCTGCCCGTCGGTCTCGACGACGATCCGGCTGCGCAGGTTGTTGAGCACCAGCACCTGGTGCGCCTCGGCCAGGCCGAGCTCCCAGGGGACACCGGCGTGCTTGAGGCTGGTGAGCGGCGACGCGCCCGTCCCGCCGTCGTGCCCGCTGATGAGCACCAGATCGGCGTGCGCCTTGGCGACGCCGGCCGCGATGGTCCCGACGCCGACCTCGGCCACCAGCTTCACGCTGATGCGCGCGCGCGGGTTGGCGTTCTTGAGGTCGTGAATCAGCTGCGCCAGATCCTCGATCGAGTAGATGTCGTGGTGGGGCGGCGGCGAAATCAGGCCCACGCCCGGCGTCGAGTAGCGGACCTTGGCGATCCAGGGATAGACCTTCTTGCCGGGGAGCTGCCCGCCCTCGCCCGGCTTCGCGCCCTGGGCCATCTTGATCTGAATCTCGTCGGCGTTGACCAGGTAGTTGCTGGTGACGCCGAAGCGGCCGGAGGCGACCTGCTTGATCCGGCTCCGGCGCGAGTCGCCGTTGGCGTCGGGGACGAAGCGCGCGGGGTCCTCACCCCCCTCGCCCGTATTGCTCTTGCCGCCGATGCGGTTCATCGCGATCGCCAGCGTCTCGTGCGCCTCCTTGCTGATCGATCCGTACGACATGGCGCCGGTCTTGAACCGCTTGAGAATCGCCTCGATCGGCTCCACCTCTTCGATCGGCACCGGCTTGCGCGTCGACGTGATGTCCATCAGACCGCGCAGCGTACAGAGGTGCCGCGACTGATCGTCGATGAGGCGCGAGTACTCCTTGAACACCTTGAAGTCGCCGGTGCGGCAGGCGAGCTGCAGCTTGTGGATGCTCTCCGGGTTGAAGAGGTGAAACTCGCCGTTGCGGCGGTACTGGTACTGGCCGCCCGGATCCAGGCTGTCCTCGGGGAGCGGGCGCTCGGGAAAGGCGCGCAGGTGTCGCTGGCGGACCTCGTCGGCGACTTCGTCGATGCCGATCCCCTCGACGCGCGAGGCGGTCCAGGTGAAGTACTCGTCGATGAACGGCTGGTTCAAGCCGATCGCCTCGAACACCTGCGCCCCGTGATAGCTCTGGATGGTCGAGATCCCCATCTTCGAGCAGACCTTCACGATCCCCTTGCCGACGGCCTTGACGTACTTCAGCTCGGCCTTTTCGGGGTCGCCCGGCAGAAGGCCCGTCTTGGCCATGTCGTGCAGCGACTCGAAGGCCAGGTACGGGTTGATGGCGCTCGCGCCGTAGCCGAGCAGCAGCGCGAAGTGGTGTACCTCGCGCGGCTCGCCGCTCTCCATCACCAGGCCGACGCGCGTGCGCGACCCTTCGCGCAAGAGGTGGTGTTGAACTGACGCGACCGCCAGCAACGCCGGAATCGGCGCCCGCGTGCGGTCATGGCCGCGGTCGGAAAGAATGACGATGTTGTTCCCGTCGGCGATGGCCCGGCTGGCCGCCGCGCGCAGCGTCTCGATCCCCGCGCGCAGGCCCGCGCCGCCGGCCGCCACGTCGTAGAGCGCCGGCAGCGTGATGCTCTTGAAGCCGTGCGCCTGGGCGCCACCGTCGAGGTTGCGCAGCTTCTCGAGCTCCTCGTTGCGGAGCACCGGCGTGGGCAGCCCGATCTGGCGCGCCGAGGCCGGCGTCGGCTCGAGCAGGTTCCCCTCGGGGCCGATCGCGGTGTCGACCGCCATGATGATCTCTTCGCGGATGGCGTCGACGGGCGGGTTGGTCACCTGCGCGAACAGCTGCTTGAAATAGCTGTAGAGCAGCTGCGGCTTGTTCGACAGCACCGCCAGCGGCGTGTCGGTCCCCATCGAGCCGTTGGGCTCGACGCCGTCGATGGCCATCGGCGCCACCAGCACCTTGAGGTCCTCCGTCGTGTAGCCGAACGCCTCCTGGCGGCGCAGCACCGTCTCGTGGTCGGGCTCGATCACCGACGGCGGCGGCGGCAGCTCGGCGAGCGAGATCAGGTTCTCCTTCAGCCACTGGCCGTACGGTGCGGCGGCGGCCATCTGGTCCTTGATCTCGTCGTCGCCGATGATCCGTCCCTCGGAGGTATCGACCAGGAACATGCGCCCCGGCTGCAGGCGCCCCTTCTCGAGGATGCGCTCGGGCGGGATGTCGAGCACGCCGACCTCCGACGCCATCACCACGACGTCGTCCTTCGTGACGTAGTAGCGCGAGGGGCGCAGGCCGTTGCGGTCGAGCGTGGCGCCGATCCGGATCCCGTCGGTGAAGGCCACCGACGCCGGGCCGTCCCAGGGCTCCATCAGGCAGCCGTGGAACTCGTAGAAGTCCTTGCGGGCGCGCGGCATCGACTCGTGGTTCGACCACGGCTCGGGGATCATCATCATCATGGCGTGCGGCAGCGACCGCCCGGCGAGAACGAGCAGCTCGAGGGCGTTGTCGAACATCCCCGAGTCCGACCCCTCGGTATCGATGACCGGGATGCACTTCTGCAAGTCGTCGCCGAACAGCTTCGAGGCGAACATGCTCTCGCGCGCGTGCATCCAGTTGACGTTGCCGCGCAGCGTGTTGATCTCGCCGTTGTGCGCGACCATCCGATAGGGATGCGCGCGCGACCAGTTTGGGAAGGTGTTGGTCGAGAAGCGCGAGTGGACCAGCGCCAGCGCCGACTCGACCCGCTCGTCCTGCAGGTCGAGGTAGAACGCGGTCAGCTGGTCGCAGTTGAGCATCCCCTTGTAGACGATCGTCCGCGACGAGAAGCTGGCGATGTAGAAGCTGGCCTTCTCGGGGATCTCCAGCCGGCGGACGGCGTGGCGCGCGCGCCGGCGGATGACGTACAGCTTCCGCTCGAAGGCGTCGTCCTCCTTGATAGATGCCTGTCGGGCGACGAACAGCTGCTTGATGACCGGCTGCGACCGCCGCGCGGTCGGCCCCAGCATCCGGCTGTCGACCGGGACCTCGCGCCAGCCGAGCACCCGCTGACCCTCGTCGCGGACCACCTTCTCGAACAGGTGCTCGCAGGCGGCGCGGCTGCCGGGATCACTGGGCAGGAAAACCATGCCGACGCCGTACTGGCCGGCCGACGGAAGCGTGATCCGTCCCTTGGCCTCCGCGCAGGCGGTGGCCAGGAACGTGTGCGGAATCTGGATGAGAATGCCGGCACCGTCGCCGGTGTTCTTCTCCGCGCCACAGGCACCGCGGTGTTCCAGATTGAGCAGGATCTGGATGCCGTCCTGGACGATCTTCCGCGACTTGCGTCCCTTCAGATCGACGACGAAGCCGACTCCGCAGGAGTCGTGCTCGTGCTGAGGGTCATACAAACCTTGACGCGCTGGGCCGAGTTGCTCTTTCATGTCCGCGACTTCCGGGAATATTGCCAAACGGCTCACTGTAGCACGCTGTAGGCGTTCCACGTCCAGGGGTAACTGGTACGCGCTGCGGGGCCCGATGCCGCCCGGCTTCGCCGCCGGTTGACTGGAGACATATTTAAGAGTCATATTTATGCATGAGAACCACGCTGGACATCGCCGACCACGTTCTGGTCGAAGCCAAGCAGCTTGCGGCGCGAAGGCGGATGAGCCTGGCCGGCTTGGTCGAAGACAGCCTGCGGCACTATCTGGCGGCGGAATCGTCCCCAGAAAAACCGAGGAAACCGTTCCGCTTGCCGACGATGGATGGCGGAGCGCCGCGCCCTGGCATCGATCTCACCGACACCAGCGATCTGCTCGAGCGGTGAACAGGCGCGATGGTTCTCTGCGACGTCAACGTCATCCTGGGCGCGGGTATGGCCGAGTCCCCGCATCACCGGATCTGCCGAGACCTGGTCGAAGAGCTACTCGATGGTGGCCGCAGCTTCGCGTGCTCCGAGCTGGTGCTGGCGGCAGTCGTTCGCATCGCCACCAACCCGCGCGTCTGGAAGAAACCCGCGACCGTGGAGCGCGCGTTCGAATTCGTGGAAGCGATCCGGGAGCACCCAAACGCGGTCAACGTCCTGCCGGGACCGCGGCACTTCCGCCTGTTTCGTGATTTGGTCATCTCGACCGGCAGCCACGGGCCGGACACGACCGACGCGTACCTCGCCGCCCTCGCTATCGAGCATGGATGCGAGTGGTGGACTGCCGATGGCGGATTCGCCCGCTTCCCCAAGCTGCGCTGGCGCAACGTCCTCGCCTCGTAGCGGATCGGAGCGCTCGCCGACCGGGCCGTGCCCGATGGGCGCCGACCAACCGGGGCTCAGTCCAGCCGCCGGCGGACCTCGTCGCGGACGGCGACGTAGTCGTTCGGCAGCAAGACGGGCTGATTGGCGTAGCGGGGGTTCGGGACGGCGGGCAGCTTCCCGTCGTGGTACTGGACCTTGAAGTCGGTGAACTTGAGGCCGTTGGCGGTGCTGACCACCACGGCGCGGTCGGTCGCCTTGATCTCGCGCCGCGCGATCAGCTTCTCCAGGGCCGCCAGCGCCACGCCGGTGTGCGGGCAGTTGAAGAGCCCCGTCCGGTCGGCGCGCGCGGCGGCGTCGGCCAGCTCGGCCTCGCTCGCCTCCTCGACGACGCCCTCGAACTTCTCGATCGTCCGGATCGCCTTCTTCACGCTGACTGGGTTGCCGATCTGGATGGCCGAGGCGAGCGTCGGCTGCGCGGTCATCGCCTTGAACTTGTCCCACCCGTCTTTGTAGGCGCGGTAGAGCGGGTTGGCCGCCTGGGCCTGGGCGACGCAGATGCGCGGCAGCTTCTGGATGAGCCCCAGCTCCTTCATCATGAGAAACCCCGCGCCGAGCGCGCTCACGTTGCCGAGGTTGCCTCCCGGAATGATCACCCAGTCGGGGACCTCCCAGTCGAACTGCTGCACCATCTCGACGGCCACGGTCTTCTGCCCCTCGATCCGCAGGCTGTTCATGCTGTTGGCCAGGTAGACGCCCTCTTCCTCGGCCAGCCGCTTGACCATCGCCATGCAGTCGTCGAAGTCGCCGTCCACCGCCAGAACGACCGCGCCGTTGGCCAGCGGCTGAACCAGCTGCGCGGTCGAGACCTTGCCGCGCGGGAGGATCACCATCGCGCGGATGCCGGCGGCCGCGGCGTAGGCGGCCAGCGCCGCCGAGGTGTCGCCGGTCGAGGCGCAGGCGACGGCGCGCAGCGGCTTGCCGTCGGCGATCATCTGCTTGACGGTCGAGACCAGCACCGTCATCCCGAGGTCCTTGAACGAGCCGGTGTGCGAGACGCCGCACTGCTTGACCCACAGATCCCCGACGCCGAGCTCGCGCCCGTAGCGTTCGGCCCACAGGAGATTGGTGCCCCCCTCGAGCATCGAAACGACGTTCTCGTCGCGGATGTGCGGCTGGACCCACTCCTTCTTCCCCCAGACGCCCGACCCGTACGGCCAGGTGGTGCGCAGGTAGCGCTCGTCGAAGAGCTTGATCCAGGCGGCGGCGCTGCGGGCCTTGAGCGCCTCCATGTCGTGGACCACCTCCAGGAGGTCTCCGCATTTCGGGCACTTGTAGATGATCTCGTCGAGGGCGTACTCGCCGTGGCAGCCGTTGATGCAGCGGAAGCTGGAGCGGGACATTGGGAGGAACATATCTTACCCGGAACCCGGGACGGAACCCGCGACGGGTTCCGAACCCGGCGCGATCCTGATACATCTTCCCCTCGAGATGAGCCCGAAGAAGGTCTTCCCGAACGCGCGCAAGCTGGGCATCGAGATTCACAAGTTCGGCGGCGCGTCGCTGGCGGACGCGGCGGCGTTCCGGCGGGTGGTGGAGATCGTCAGGACGCGGAACCAGCCGCGCGTGGTCGTCGTGTCGGCCCCCGCGGGGGTGACCGACACGCTGCTGGGGCTGGCGACGCGGGCGGCGGCCGGCGACGGCGAGAGCGGCGCCAAGGAGGTCGCCGCGCTGCGCGCGCGCTACCTCGGCATCCTGAGCGGCGCCGCCGCGCGCGGGACCAAGGAGACCGCCGGCGAGATCGCGCGCTCGATGGACGAGCTCGAGCGGCTGCTCTCCAGCCTGGCGGTGCTCAAGGAGCTGACCGCGCGAACGCGCGACTTCATCGTCAGCCGCGGCGAGCGACTGTCGGCGCGTCTCCTGGCCGCGGCGCTCTCCGCCGGCGGCCTGCGCGGGCGTTACGTCGACGCGACCGAGATCGTCTTCACCGACGGTCCGTTCGGCAGCGCCTCGCCCAACCTGATGCTGACCGACATGGCCGCGCGCAAGGTGCTGCGCCCGCTCTGCGCGGCGGGGATCATTCCGGTCGTCCCCGGGTTCATCGGCGCGGCCAACGTCGAGGAGAAGGACGGCGACCACGCGCACCACCACGCGCACGGCGACGACCGGCGGGCAGTCGGCGTCGCGACGCTCGGGCGCGGCGGTACCGATCTGACCGCCACGCTGCTCGGGCGCGCGCTGTCGGCCCGCGAGGTCTCGCTCTGGAAGGACGTTCCCGGGCTGCTCACCGCCGACCCGCGCGTGGTGCCCGACGCGCGCGTCATCCCGCAGCTGCACGTGCGCGAGGCGGCGGAGCTCGCTTACTTCGGCGCCAAGGTGCTGCATCCGCGCGCGCTCATCCCGGTCGCCGGGCGCGCCATCCCGGTGTTCGTCCGCCCGTTTGCCGACGCCACCGCCGCCGGCACCGAGATCTCGGCCCGCCACACGCTCGACCGCTACCCGGTCAAGGCGCTCTCGGCGGTCGGCGGGCAGGCGCTGCTCACCGTCGCCGGGAACGGAATGCTGGGCGTGCCGGGGATCGCGGCGCGCACGTTCGAGGCGCTGCACCGCGAGGGGATCAGCGTCTCGCTCATCTCGCAGTCGTCATCGGAGCAGTCGATCTGCTTCTCGGTCCCCGAGGGGGCCGCACGGCGCGCGCGCCACCGGCTGACGGAGGAGTTCCGCGATCAGATCGCGCGCGGCGAGATCGACGGCGTCGAGGCGCACTCGGGCCTGGCGACGGTGGCGGTGGTCGGCCTCGGCATGCACGGGCATCTCGGGATCGCGGCGCGCGTCTTCTCGGCGCTGGCCGAGGCGAAGATCAACATCGTCGCCATCGCGCAGGGTTCCTCGGAGCTGAACATCTCGTTCGTGGTGGCGGCCAAGGACGCTGGCGCCGCGCAGCGCGCGGTGCACGGCGCCTTTCAGCTGTCGAAGATCGGCGGCGGCGCGGCGACGCGGGCCGCACACACCGACGCCGTGCTGCTCGGCTTCGGACAGATCGGCCGCGCGCTGGCCAAGATCATGGCCCAGGGGCAAGGGGCCCGGGCGTCGGCCAGGACGGCGAAGGTGTCGTCGAACATGCCGTCGAAGGTCTCGTCCAAGCTGCGGCTGGTGGCGGCGATCGACCGGCGCGGCTTCGTGTTCGATCCGAACGGCCTGCCCCCGCGCACGATCGCCGCGCTATCGGCGGCCAAGCTGGCGGGCAAGTCGGTGGCCGACGGGCCGGGCGGCCGCCTGGCGGCGCCGGCCGAGGCGCTGGCGGCGCTGGCCGAGCACGCCCTCGGCGATCCGATCCTGGTCGACGTCACCGCCGACGAGAGCACGCCGCTCATCCGCCAGGCGCTGGGCGCCGGGATGGACGTCGTGCTCGCCAACAAGCGGCCGATCTCCGGCCCGCGCGCCGAGAGCGAGGCGCTGGCCGCGCTGGCCGCGAGCGCCGGCCGGCGCCTGCTGACCGAGGCGACCGTCGGGGCCGGGCTGCCGATCTTCGACACCCACCGCAAGCTGGTCGAGTCGGGCGACCGCGTCCTCAAGATCGAAGGCTGCCTCTCGGGGACGCTCGGCTTCGTGCTGACCGAGGTGGAGAAGGGGCGCTCGTTCTCGGCGGCGATCCGCCGGGCGATGGAGCTCGGCTACACCGAGCCCGATCCGCGCGACGATCTGTCGGGCATCGACGTCGGCCGCAAGGCGCTGATCCTGGGCCGCCTGCTGGCCTTCGCCGGAGAGCCCGACGACGTCGCCGTCGAGTCGCTGGTCCCGGTGGCAATGAAGTCGCTGCCGCCGGCAGCGTTCATCGCGCGGCTCGGCGACCTCGACGCCGACTGGTCGCGCCGCGCCGCCGCCGCCAAGGCCAAGGGCGCCACCCTTCGCTACGTCGCCTCCGTCACCAGGGAGCGCATCTCCGTCAGCCTGCGCGTCGTCGACCGCGCGAGCCCGTTCTATGGCCTCAAGGGGACCGACAACCAGGTCGCCTTCACCACCTCGCGCTACCGCAAGAACCCGCTGGTCATCACCGGCCCCGGCGCCGGACCGGCCGTCACCGCGGCCGGCGTCCTCAACGACATGCTCCGCGTCAGCGGCTGACGTCTATCAGCTCCTGAATCGCCACAGTCAGCTCGGCGGCGAAGCGATCGAGCGTTTCGATCACCGAAGGCGCGACGGTTTCGAGATCGCGTACGCGCGCCCGGACCTTCGCGAGATCGAGATCCAGTGCGTAGGCGTTTCGAAAAAAGTGGCGGAACTTCCGGAGCTCGTAAAGCGACGCAACGGTGTCTGCCGGGACGAGCGCCGACCGGAGGCCCGGAAGGTCGATCCGCATTTGGTCGATCAGATCGCTATGCCAAGATGATCCGGTGGGAACCGACTGATCCAGGAGACGCGCCACCCGCTCGAGCAAGGATTCGAGCGCCGTGTACCAAGCGTGCAAGTTGACGGCGAGCAGGGCTAACTCAGGTCTACCGATCGATCCAACCGCGTCCCACCGGATGGTCAGATCGCGGGCCTCTCGCTCCCGATCCTTCAGAGCCGCAGCGTCGACCGCGATCTCTGCTTGCAGACGTCGCATCCGGACCAAGACGCCCGGGTCACGGACCACGGATCACCAACCCTTCCAGCTCTACTCTGGCCTGGAACGAGGCGGGCAGATCGCCCAGCCGAAGGACGTCGACCGGCGCGTCGGCCGCCCGCGCGACCGCGCTCTCGATCTCCATCAAGTGATGCGTGTCGACGCCGTCGAACACCAAATCCACGTCGCTGCGCACGCCGAACTCCCCCCACGCCAGCGATCCGATGAGCCAAGCCCGCCCGCCGGTCGGTAACCGATCGCGAACGATGGCGACGACCTCGGCGCGAACGGCGGCAGCATGCGCGGCTGCCTCCCGCTTCGCCGCCTCCGAGCGGCGAAGCAAGGTCTCGAGCATCAGTGAGTGGCCGCCAGCCATGGCCTTTATCAGCCTGACACATCGGGGGACCACCGGAAAGGGTCAGGGTCCGGCCCGTCGACCTCGCGCCGCGCCTATCTGAACGGGTCGAGGACCTGGACACCGCACCCGTCGAAATCGCGGACGTTGCGCGTGACCAGCGTGAGGCCATGGTGCGCCGCCGTGGCGGCGATCAGGATGTCCGCCTGGGTACGCACCTGCCCCCGGGACGCCAGCTGGCGGCGCAGGGTACCGGCCAGAACGGCGATCGGCTTGGTGATGTCGAGAACCTCACAGTGGCGCGCCAGGAATTGATTGAACCAGGTCCCAACCCGTTCGATCGGATGCCGGGCCAGGCCGAAAAGTACCTCCTCGACGGTGATGACACTGAGGGCGACCCGTCGAACCGTCGCAGCCCAGGCCAACACGCCAGGATGCGGGCGCTTCCGCGAGAGCTCGCCGAGGACGTTCGTGTCGACCAGCTCCATCGGAAAGGCCCCGGGCGGGGTCACCTCCGGCGGACCGAAAATGCGTTCTTGCGATCTCGGCGCGGCGAGACTGCCAGCCGGGCGCCGAGCCCGCGGAGCTCCGCGAAGGCCTCGGCGATCGTTCCGCCCCTGAGCGCGGCGAGCTCAGCGAACTCCGCCGGCGAAACGATCACCGCGGCCGGTTCCTTTCGCCGAAACACACGCTGAGGTCGCTCGGCCGCGGCCTTGAACAGCTCGGGCAGGTTCGCTCGCGCTTCGCCCACCGTCCAGCGCTCCGATTTCTCCTTCGCGCGCATGTGTACAAGTTACGATATGACATGTACATCTGCAAACGCCCGCCAGAGCAGGGCGGCCGATCCCCGCCTCAGCCCTTCGGCTGCAGGATCCGGATCTTGAGGCGGCGGTCTACCCGCACAAAAAAAACGGGAGGCCGAGGCCTCCCGTTTGGTGCTGCTTAAGTCTTAAATGCTGGTGCGGCGGCTAGAACCAGGTGAGCGCGGCGAGCGTGCCGGTGAACTGGTTCTTCCTCGTCGGCGTCGGCACGGCGGCCGCCGGATCGAAGGCGAAGATCTGATCACCCGAGAAGTCGCCACGAAGCTCCGGGCGTAGCTCGAAGTTCTTGCCCACGTCGATCCCCATCATGACGGTTCCCTCGCCGACGTTGGTGCTGACTCCGCCGAAGTGGTTCTGCAGGAACTCGCCACGGGCGGCGAAGTTGAGACGATCGCTGATGACGTACCGGCCCATCACCGAGACGCCGACCTGGTGATCGTCGGCCACAGACGTCGTCGGCGGCGCCTTGACGTAGTCGAAGTTCAGGTTCAGGCCGAAGGCGCTGTTGACGGTGAACGCGCCGACCACGTCGACCAGGATCGTCGTGTCGCCCGGCGTGGTGCCCACCAGAGCCTGAGTGGCCTCCTTGCCGATGTACGTGGTGCCGATCAACGACACCATCGGGTTGAGGGTGAGCGAGATCGAGGCGCCGACCGTCTTCCAGGCATTGTTGTCCGGATCGCCCACGCCGCCCCAGTTGTTGACGACGCTGGCCTGCACGGTCACCATGTCGTTGATCTTGAGGTTCGCGCGCACACCGGTGTGCACGAAGGGGATGATCCCGAACAGGAACGAGCGCGAGTAGAGCCAGTTCTTGTTCGCCTCGATGACCTCGGCGCCCGCCGTGGTGGCGAACTTACCGAAGTCGAGGGTCAGGTTGCCGGGGAGCGCGATCTCGCCGTACGCCTGCTCGATGAAGAACGTATCGGTGCCGGGGCTCCCGCCGTTGACGACGGTGGCATCCCCGCCGTAGCCGAGATCGAACTGGAACGTGACCGGATCGATCGAGGCGTTGAGCGACAGCTTGGCGAGCGCCAGGTTGATGCTGTTCGAGCTGTTGTCGAACGCGCGCCCGACCGGCGGGTTGATCGAGGACGCCCCCGAAGCCGGGTTGAAAAGGTACATGTAGTAGGTATCAACCAACCCAGTCCAGGTGAGCTTGGGCATGGGCACGGCGGGCGCCGCGGGCGCCGCGACGGCGGGTGGCGGCGGTGGCGCCATCGGCGGCGGTGGAGCAGCCGGCGTGACGGCCGGAGCCGGCTCGGCCGGCGGCGGAGCAGCCTCGGCCGGAGTGGGAGCCGGCGGCGGGGTCTGCGCGAAGGCCGGCAGTGGCAACACGACAGCAATCGCAAGCATGCATGCACGAAGTCGCATCAATGATCCCTCCCAGATTTGGTTTCCTTGATCCTTCTCGTCGGTAACTGGGCGGACCGTATCTGCGGATGGGGTACGTGTAAAGACTTTCAGGATGTGTCTGACTAGATTTAGCTGCGGGGAAACCCGTACGAAATCATCCGGAAACTTTGTGCGCCCGGAGCGTGCAAAATGCCCAGGAAGTGTGGCCGTTTGGTCAGATCGGCGAGCTGGAAACAACACCCGTGCCATCGGCCGGCGTGACCTGGATTCCCGCCATCAGGCGCATCAGCGATCCTTGATCGGCGCCGCGCGGAAGCTCGCCGGAGAGGCGCCCCTCGCGCAACACCAGCATCCGCGACGACAGCGCGATCAGCTCGGGGAGCTCGCTGGAGATCGAGCAGGACCGCCGTCCCCGATTCCGCGAGGTCGTCGATGAGCGCGTGGATCTCCGCCTTGGCGCCGACGTCGACGCCGCGCGTCGGCTCGTCGAGGATCAGGAGGCGGCAGCGCGCCGCCAGCCACTTGGCGAGGACGATCTTCTGCTGGTTGCCGCCCGACAGGCCCACCGTCGCGGTGGCGACGTTCGGCGCCGGCACGTTGAGCCGCTTGAAGGCGGCGGCCGCGTGCGCGCGCTCGGCGCCGGCAGGGAGCCAACCGCAGCGCGCGAGGCTCGGCAAGAGCGGCAGGGTCAGGTTCTCGAACCCCGTCATGTCGAGAATGAACCCCTGGCGCTTGCGATCCTCGGGGACGAGGCCGACACCGGCGCGCATCGCCGCGCGGGGGAGCCGGCCGGCAGCGGCTGCCCGGCGATCTCCACCCGACCCGCGACGTCGTGATCGAGGCCGAAGATCGCCTTGGCCACCTCCGAGCGCCCGGCGCCGACCAGACCGGCGAGGCCGACGATCTCGCCGGCGCGCACCTCGAAGCCGACGTCGTGGAACTTGCCCGGGCTCGCCAGCCCCTCGACGCGCAGGATCACCTCGCCCGGCGCGCGCGCCGTCTCCTTGGGCAGGTACTGATCGAGCCGGCGGCCGATCATGAGCTGGACCAGCGCCGCCTCGTCGAGCTGCGCGGTCGGCTGCGTCGCGACATGCCGCCCGTCGCGCAGCACGGTGACCGTGTCGCACAGGCGGAAGATCTCCGGCATGCGGTGCGAGACGTAGACGGAGGTGACGCCGCGCTCGCGCAGCCGCCCGATGCAGCGCGTAGAGCTGGTCGGCCTCGCTGCTGCGACAGGCTGCTGGTCGGCTCGTCGAAGATGATGACGCGCGCGCCGCTGCCGACGGCCGCCGCGATCTGCACCAGCTGCTGCTGGGCGACGGTCAGCTCGCCGACGGGACGGCGGACGTCGATCGCCGCCTCGATGGCGTCGAGCCGGGCGCGCGCGCGGCGCTCCGTCTCGGGGCGGTCGACGAACGGCCCGCGACGCGGCAGCGCCCCGAGGCAGAGATTCTCGGCGACCGAGAGGTTCTCGCAGAAGGCGAGCTCCTGGTGCACCATCCCGACGCCGGCGGCGAGCGCGTCGCGCGGGCTGCCGAACCGGACCGGCCGGCCGTCGAGCAGGATCGTCCCCGCGTCGGGGAGGTGGATGCCGGCCAGGATCTTGCCGAGCGTGCTCTTTCCCGCCCCGTTCTCGCCGCAGAGCGCGTGGCACGACCCGCGCGCGATGTCGAAGCTGACGTCGTCGAGCGCGTGCACGCCCGGAAAGCGCTTGGTGACCCGCCGGAACGAGATCGATCGGAGCGTCGTCCAAGTCGCTACTTGCAGCTTCAGGTATTCCTCGGGGACGTCGGTGAAGCCCCACTGCCGGAGCTGGCGGGCCCACGATCCGAGGTTGTCGCGCGAGACCCTCACCGGGTCCATCGGGATGATCTCCGGGACGTCCTTCTTGAAGACAATCTTGTCGACGATCGTGGTGACGCCGACGTTCCCCCAGAGGTACGACGACTGCGCGAGCAGCACCGGCGCCAGCCCCTTCTCGACGTAGGGAAGCTCGGGCGGCAGGCCGTCGACCGCGACGATCTTGATCTTGGTCGGATCGAGATCGGTGAGCAGCGTCTTGGTGAAGAGCGGCCAGCCGCCGATCATCGCCCAGCCGCGGATGTCGGGGTAGGCGTTGTTGACCCGGATGACCTCGGCGGCGGCATCCTGCGGCGTCTCGATGTGATAGAAGGTGCCGACGATCTGGATCCCCTTCGATTTGGCCGCCTCCGCCTTCACCCCCTCGACGCGCTGGCGCAGGTTGGGCGCGTTCTGGTTGCCGGCCAGAATCGCGACCTTCCCCTTGCCGTCGAGCAGCTTGGAGAGCTCCGCCATGACCTCTTCGCCGATGCGCCGATCGTCGACGCCATAGAACGCGAAGCGCTTCGACTGCGGCGCGTCGCTGTCGAAGGTCATCACCGGCACGCCGCGGGCGACCGCGTCGTCGATGGCGCCGGTCACCTTGCCGGCGTCGGAGCAGGAGATGAGGATCGCGCTCGCCCCTTCGTTGACCGCCTGGGCGATCCGCTGCGCCTGGATCTGACCGTCCTCCTCGGGCGGCGTCAGCCAGACGATCTCGATCGGGGCACCGACCTTGGCCGTCAGATCGCGCGCCGCGGTCTCGGCGCCGGTGCGCGCGGAGAGAAAGACCGGGTTGGTCGAGCTCTTGGCGATCATCGCGATCTTGATCGGCTTGCCGGCCGGCGCCGCGGCGGCAGGCGTGGCGGGCGTGAGAGCCGGAGCCGGAGGCGCCGGTTGCTTGCAGCCGGCGGCGAGGAGCGCCGCGAAAGTCAGGGCCAATCGAACGACGTGCTTCATCTCTCCCCCACCGCCAGCCGGCGCGCGGCGAACCGGGCGCTGGCCTGATCGAGAACGACCGCGACGACAATGGCACAGCCGATGATGATCCATTCGTAGTTCTGGTCGAAGTGCAGCGTCCGGATCGACTGCCGAATCAGCACGATGAGCACGGCCCCGAGCATCGCGTTGATGGCACTCCCCTTGCCGCCGCTCAAGCTAGCGCCGCCGACGACCGCCGAGGCGATGACGTATAGCTCATATCCGGTCGCGTCTCCACAGGAGACCGACCCGTAGAAGCTGGCGCCCAGGAACGCGGCCAGACCGGCGGTCGCGCCGGCGAGGACGTAGACGCCGATCTGGATGCGGGCCAGGCGGAGACCCGAGAAGCGGCTCGCCTCGACGTTGCCGCCGAGCGCGAAGACGTGCCGCCCCAGGACGGTGCGGCCGAGATAGAGCGCGCCCAGGACCGCCACCGCCAGCATCCCCAGCATCGGCACCGGATAGAGCGCCGCCCCGAGGCCGAGCGGCGCCTTGGCGACGTGGATCATCGACTCCGGCAAGAGGATGCTCTCGGCCTTGCTGATGACGAAGGCGACGCCGCGGAGGATCCACATCGTGCCGAGCGTGATGATGAACGGGTGGACGCCGAGACCGACCACCATCACGCCGTTGAGCGCGCCGGCCACGATCCCGATCGAGATGCAGATGAGGAGGCCGAGCGCCACCGTGCCGGCGCCCCCGGTCGAGTCGCGGAGCGCGAGGCCCATCACCACGCCGGCCAGCGCGTAGACCGAGCCGACCGAGAGATCGATCCCCGCCGAGATGATCACCACCGTCGCGCCGACCGCCATGATGGCGAAGAAGCTCGCGTCCGTGGCGGTCTGGATCAGCGTGTAGGAGTTGAAGAAGTTGTTGACCGTGCGGCCGGTCGATTCATCGACGTGCGATCCGGCGACCACCGACAGCGCGACGAGGAGCCCGACGATGATGAGGACGAGACCCGCCTGCTGCGACCGGAGCAGGCGGCGGAGGACGGTCATGAGGCGCGCCATTATATCGACGATTCCAGAATTGTCTGTGGCGACACTCGCCCGAAAAAATCCGCGGCCGCGCCCCACCCTACGAAGGAGCGGCGGTCTCTTCCACGACGACCAGAAGGTCGCCCGCCTCGACGCTCGAGCCGGCGCCGACGACGATCTCGCGCACCGTCCCGGTCACCGGCGCCTTGATCACCGTCTCCAGCTTCATCGCCTCGGTGACCAGCAGCTTCTGTCCCGCCTTCACCTGCTCGCCGACCTTGGTGACGAGATCGATCACCCGCCCCGGCATCGGCGCGCCGACCTCGCCCGGCTTGTCGGTGGCGCGGCGGTTCTTGGGGCCGGTCACCTTGGCCGAGTCGTCGGCGACGCGCATCTGGCGCGACTGCCCGTTGATCTCGAAGGTCAGCACGCGCGCGCCGTCGGGCTCGACCTCGCCGATCGACAGCAGCTTGATGATGAGCGTCTTGCCCGGCTCGATGTCGATCCAGGCCTCCTCGCCGACGCGCAGGCCGTAGAAGAAGGTCGGCGTCGGCAGCACCGAGGTGTCGCCGTGCAACGCGCGGTGCTCCATGTAGCCGCGCATCACCTTGGGGTAGAGCGCGTACGAGACGACGTCGCGGCGGGCGACCTCGACGCCGGCCAGCGTCTCCATCTCGCGCTTGGCGCCCGCCCAGTCGTAGGGCGGCAGGCTGGCGCCCGGGCGCCCCTCGACCTTGGCGGCCCCCTTGAGGATGTCGGTGCGCAACGGCTCGGGGAAGCCGCCCGGCGGCCGGCCCAGCGAGCCGCGCATGAAGTCGATGACCGACTCGGGGAAGGTGAGATCCTTCGCGCGCGCCGAGACGCCCGGACCGTCGAGCCCCTGCTTGACCATCCAGATCGCCATGTCGCCGACCACCTTCGACGACGGCGTCACCTTGGGGATGTCGCCGAACAGGCGATTCACCTCGGCGTAGGCGCGCTTGACCGCGTCCCAGCCGTGGTCGCCGACGCCCAGCCCTTCGGCCTGCGCGCGCAGGTTCGAGTACTGCCCGCCGGGGATCTCGTGCTCGTAGACGTCGGCGGCCGGCGCCTTCAAGCCCGACTCGAACGGCGCGTAGTAGGCGCGCACCGGTTCCCAGTAGGCGGCCAGCTTCTCGAAGATCACGGGCGAGATCCTGGGGTCGCGCGGCGCGCCCTGCAGCGCGAAGGCCATCGACGACAGCGACGGCTGCGAGGTCATGCCGCCCATGCTGCTGACCGCGCCGTCGATGACCGCCACGCCCGCCTCGACCGCCGCCAGGTTGGAGGCGATGCTGTTGCCCGAGGTGTCGTGCATGTGCAGGTGGATCGGCACGTCGACCGCGTCGCGCAGCGCCTTGACCAGCATCGTCGCCGCGCGCGGGCGCAGGAGACCGGCCATGTCCTTGATGCAGAGCAGGTGCGTCCCGCGCTTGACGATCTCCTGCGCCAGGTTGACGTAGTACTTGAGGTCGTATTTGGTGCGGGCCGGATCGGCGACGTCGCCCGTGTAACAGATGGCCGTCTCCACGATGCGGTTCGTCCGCTGCGCCGCCTCGATCGCCACCTGCATGTTGTCGACGTCGTTGAGCGCGTCGAAGATGCGAAACACGTCGATGCCGGCGGTCGCTGCCTCCTCGATGAAGGCGACCACCACGTCGTCGGAGTAGTTGGTGTAGCCGACGGCGTTGGCGCCGCGGACCAACATCTGGAACATGACATTGGGGACCATGCGCCGCAGCTCCTCGAGCCGCAGCCAGGGGTCCTCCGACAGGAAGCGATAGGCGACGTCGAACGTCGCGCCCCCCCACATCTCGAGCGAGAACAGATCGTGCCCGAGATGCGCCGTCGCCGGCGCCACGCGCGCGAGATCGTAGGTTCGCACGCGCGTCGCCAGCAGCGACTGGTGCGCGTCGCGCCAGGTGGTGTCGGTGAGCCTCACGCGAGAATCGCCGCGCAGCATCTCGACGATCCCGGCAGGGCCTTCGCGGTCGAGGAGCTGCTTGGTCCCGGCGGGCGGCGGCGTCTTGGGGACGGCCGGCGGCTGCGACTCGACCGAGAGAATCGACAGCGGCGGCTTCGGTTTTCCGCGCACGGTCGGGTGACCGTTGACGATCGTCGAGCCGATGTAGCGCAGGATCCGCGTCGCGCGATCGCGGCGCGGCGCGTACTGCACCAGCTCCGGCGTCTCGTCGATGAACGTCGTGTGCGCCTTCCCGGCGGCGAACGTGGGGTGGAGCAGCACGTTCTCCAGGAACGCCAGGTTGGTCTTCACGCCCCTGATGCGAAATTCGCGCAGCGACCGGACCACCTTGCGCCGTGCGTAGTCCCAATCGAGCCCGCTGGCGGTGATCTTGGCCAGTAGTGAATCGTAGTAGGGCGAGACCCGCGCGCCGACGTAGCCCGAGCCGTCGTCGAGCCGGATGCCGAGCCCGGCGGCCGGCCGGTAGACCTGGATCTTGCCGGTGTCGGGGAGAAAGTCGTTCCTGGGGTCCTCGGCGGTGACCCGCACCTGGATGGCCACGCCCCGCTGGACGATGTCCGCCTGGCTTCCGATGCCGACCTCTGGATCGGACAGCTTGTACCCCTCGGCGATCTGCAGCTGCGCCTGCACCAGATCGCGCCCGGTGATCGCCTCGGTCACCGTGTGCTCGACCTGGATGCGCGGGTTGACCTCGATGAAGTAGTGGCTGCCGTCCTCGGCGACCAGGAACTCGACCGTACCGGCGTTCGAGTAGCTCACCTGGCGCGCGATCTTGAGCGCGTCGTCGCAGAGGCGCGCCCGCAGCTCGACCGGCAGCGACCAGGCCGGCGCGTACTCCACGACCTTCTGGTGGCGCCGCTGCACCGAGCAGTCGCGCTCGAAGAGGTGCACCAGGTTGCCGTGGTTGTCGCCCAGCACCTGCACCTCGATGTGCTTCGGCCGCAGGACCAGCTTCTCCAGAAAGACCGCGTCGTCGCCGAACGCCTTCTTGGCCTCGGAGCGGGCGCGCTCGAGCAGCTCGGGCAGCTCGTCGGCGCTCCTGACCACGCGCATGCCGCGCCCGCCGCCCCCGGCGGAGGCCTTGATCATCACCGGATAGCCGGCCCCGTCGGCGAACGCGCGCGCCGACTCCAGCGTCTTCACTGCCTCGGGCGTGCCCGGCACCGTCGGCACGCCGGCGGCGGCCGCGATCTTGCGCGCCGCGACCTTGTCACCGAACGCCTCGATCGCGGCGGGGCCCGGTCCGACGAAGACGATCCCCGCGTCGCGGCACTTGCGCGCGAACGACGCCCGCTCGGAGAGAAAACCGTAGCCCGGGTGGATGGCGTCGACGTCGTGTCGCTTGGCGAGCTCGACGATCTCGTCCTCGGCGAGATACGCCGCCACCGGCTCCAGCCCCTTGCCGACCAGGTACGCCTCGTCAGCCTTGTAGCGATGCAGGTGGACGCGATCCTCCTCCGAGAAAATCGCCACCGTGCGAAACCCGAGCTCCGTGCAGGCCCGAAAGACCCGGATCGCGATCTCGCCCCGGTTGGCGCAGAGGACGCGCTTGAACGGGCGGATGGGCGGAGTGACGGCCATTGGGCGCCCCGCGTAACTATCACCTTACCCGCGGGGCTGGGAAGCGGTTAGCGCTTGATTCCGAGCAGCAGATCCATGGTCGCCTGATCCGCGGCGGGAAAACGGTAGTTCTCGAATTCGCTCGAGGCGACCCAGCGGCAGTCGGCGACGCGCACGGCGGTCGGCTCGGCCGCGCCCACGATCTCCGCCTGGTAGAGCGCCAGGTCGACCGAGTAGCCCTCGTAGTCGTGCGTGCGCCGGCCGATGTTGGCGCCGACCGTCACCTCGACGCCGACCCGCTCGCGCACCTCGCGGTTGAGGGCGTCGGCGTCGGTCTCCCCCTCCTCGACCCTGCCACCGGGGAACTCCCACAGCCCGGCCAGCACGGCCGTGGGGCGGCGCTGGGTGATGAGGTACCGCTCGTTGCGCGCGATGACGGCCGCGACGACCCGCAGGTGGGGGACTTTCGTCATGGGTGAACCACCATATTGTGGTAACACCCGCACCATGGTCAAACGCGTGACGCCCCCCGAGGCTGCCGAGCTGCTGGCGAGCGGCTGGAGCTACCTGGATGTCCGGTCAATCCCCGAATTCGAGGGGGGGCACCCCACGGGGGCCGCCAACGTGCCGCTCCTGCACTTCGCGGGGGGACGGATGAGCCCCAACGCCGATTTCCAGAAGGTCGTCACCGCCAACTTCCCGCACGACGCGAAGCTGGTCGTCGGGTGCAAGGCGGGCGGGCGCTCGCTGCAGGCCGCGGCGCTCCTGGAGGCCGCCGGCTACACCAGCGTCGTCGACATGCGCGGCGGTTTCCACGGCGAGCACGACGGCATGGGGCGCGTCACCTGCGCAGGCTGGGCGGAGTCGAAGCTCCCGGTCGAGAACGCGGCGCCGCCCGACAAGACCTACGCCGCGCTGTCCAAGAAGTAGCGGCGCTACTTCGATTCCAGCTTGCTGTCGACGCGGCTCTCGAGCGCGCTGACGCGCGGCTCGAGCCGGCCCAGGCAGCCAGTCCGCGATTCGGTCGCTCGACGCCACGCCGGTCGAAACGGTACGATGCGGGGGAGTCGATCTACCTTCCCCTGCCGGGAGCGTGCGTGATGACGCGAGTGATTCGTGTTCGTGGGCTGGCGGTCCTCCTGATGGCGTCCATCGCTTGTTCGAGCGGCTCGGGCGGTAAGTCCGGAGCGGGCGGGACCAGCGGGGGCGCCGGCACGACCGCCTCGGGCGGCGTCGGTGCCGGAGCGGGGGGAACCGGCGGAACGACCGGCAGGGGCGGCGCGGGTGCGGGCGGCGCCGCGGTTCCCACCGGGCTGCTCAACCCCGACATCACGACGACCTGGAACCCGGGAATCCTCGCCGACACGCAACTCAACATGGCTCTCGGCGCGGACGGGCTGCCGGTGCGCACGACCATATGTGCGAACCCGAAACCGGGAGACGATCTCAACGCCGCGCTTTCGAGCTGCGCGGCCGGCCAGGTCGTGAAGCTGGCGGCGGGGACGTACACGGTCTCGTCGACCGTCACGCTGACCAAGGGGGTCGTGCTGCGCGGCGCCGGGTCGCAGGGGGCGGCCGGTGGTGGCACGACGATCGTGCGGACCGGGACCGGGTCGGTGCTGGCCATCGGAACGGAGCAGGATCAGGCCTGCTACAACTCGGCGTTCGGCACCGCCCACGCGCTGACCGCCGACGCCTTGAAGGAGACGACGACGGTGACCGTCGGCTCGGCCGCCAGCAACTTCGCGGCGGGCGACATCGCCCTCATCGATCAGGCCGACGACGCGACGGTGCAGGAGGGGGACTGCATGTACTTCAAGCGCGTCGACAAGCGATCGATCGAGGATCGCGTGGAGATCGCCTCGGTCGACACGGGCGCCGGCACGCTGACGCTCAGCACGCCGCTGCACTTCACCTTCAAGGCCGGGGGCAGCTACGCCGCGCAGATCGCCAAGCCGACCGGAGCCGTCGTCCGCTGGGCCGGGATCGAGAGCCTGGCGATCCAGGGCGGGAGCAACCCCGGCTACGACGGGCAGATGGCGGGCGGGATCGACATCTCGAACGCGGCGTACTGCTGGGTGAAGGATGTCCAGACCGACGGGACGATCGCGGGGATGCACGTGACGCTGTCCGGGACCTACCGGACGGTCGTGCGCGACAGTCATTTTCACAATTCGGGCAACTACGGCTTCGGCACCGACTGCTACGGGATCGTCCTGCGCTGCGGGACGGCCGACGGCCTCATCGAGAACAACATCGCCCGCTACATGAACAAGCCGATCGTGTTCAACGTCGCGGGGAGCGGTAACGTCGTCGGCTACAACTACGCCGACAACTCGTGGGCGACGCCGTCCGCCTGGCAAGAGGTGAACATCGACGTCCACTGCTCGTTCCCGCACATGGAGCTGATGGAGGGGAACTGGGCACCGCACATGGGCGCCAGCATCACGCACGGCAACGCCGGGTACATGACCTACTTCCGCAACTACGCCGGGAGCCAGTTCGCGCCGCCGGCCGTGTACGGCGCGACCGACGAGCAGACCGGGAACATCACCGCGCTCCAGTTCGACGCCGGCGACCTCGACATGACCGTGATCGGCAACGTGCTCGGCAGCGCGACGGCGACCAGCCTCGGGACGGCGCCGGTCAGCAGCACCTACGTCGGCACCGGCCCCGACGCACCGTCGATCTTCGACGTGGGGGACAACGCGAACCACAACGGCGCCGGCATGGCCGACGTCGCCTACACCTCGCTCTGGCTACAGGGCAACTACGACACCGTCCATGCCGCCGTCGTCTGGAGCACGACCATCAGCACGCGCACGCTCCCCGCCTCGCTCTACCGCGCGTCGAAGCCCGCCTGGTGGCCGTCGGGCGACGCCTGGCCGTGGGCCGGGTCGGACCTGTCGCCCATGGTCGGCACGCTGCCGGCCAAGGCCCGCTCCGACGCGCTGGGAAACTAGGCCGAGCGCCGGCGCCGGGCGCGCAGGAGCACGAGCGCCAGCGCGCCGAGAGCGCCCAGCAGAGACGCGTTCCCCGCGGAAGCGTCGACGGCGCAGCTGCAACCGCTCGACGCGGCTTCGCCACTGCCCGTGCCCCCGCTGCCGGTCGCGCTCGCGCCACCGCTGCCGTCAGGCGTCCCGCCCGAACCGCCGGAAACACCGCCGGAGCCCGGCGTACCCCCCGAGCCACCCGGCGTGCCACCCGAGCCGCCGGAAACACCGCCGGAGCCCGGCGTGCCGCCGCTGCCGCCAGAAACGCCGCCGGTCGCGACCGTGCCGGTTCCCCCGGTGCCCGTCGTCGTCGTCGCGCCACCGGTTCCGGTGCCGCCGCCGCTGCCAGACGATCCCACTTTGCCGGCGGCGCCGCTGCCGCCGGTGCCGGTCGCGGTCGTCCCGCCGGTCCCCGCGCCGCCCGTCCCGGTGGTCGTGGTTCCGCCCGATCCCGCGCCGCCGCCGGCGCCGGTCGTGCCGGCCGTCCCGGTCGTGCCGCCAGTCGTCGCGCCGTATTCGTAGGCGCCGAGATCGGGCGCCGCGCCCAGGTACGGCAGCTTGACGTCGGTCCCCTTGTCGATCATCCGGCTCGCCGCGGACAGATGCATGAAGTCGACGTTCGGCAAGCTGCCGTCGGCCTGACGCGGGCCGAGCGCGCCCGTCCCCTCGATGGCCATGCCGGTCATCGAGACGCTGGGGTCCGAGATGCTCGCGAAGTCGCTGCTGGCCGGCGTGATGTTCAGATCCCAGGTGTTGAACATGGTGTCGACGCCGTCCATGTTGCTGTTCTTGTTCGGGTAGCCGATGTTGTTGCGCATGATGTGCGCCAGCGCTCCCGTCAGCACGATGGTCCCTGTCACGTTGCCCGACGAATCGAAGCTGCTGGCGAGCATGTTGTAATTCGTCCCGTTCATGAAGGACGTGTTGTTGTACCAAGTGTTCCCGCCCGTCGAGTGGTTGGCGTAGAAGCCACTCGCCTTGTTCTTCCAGGCGACGTTGTTCTGGACCAGGTGCCGGACGCCGGTCTTGCTGCTCCCCATCTTGAAGCCGTTGCCGTTTCCCGAGGTCGGGTTGTAGGTCCCGTACGTCGCGTAGCCGTTGCCGAACGCCCAGGAGTTCTCGACGGTGACCGGAATCTCCTGGTTGATGAGGTCGTAGCCGTCGTCGGAGTTCCACCAGGCGCGGCAGCCGCGGACGATCGTCGTGGCGCCCGTCGTCTGGTAGTGGACGCCGAAGCCGTCGGCGTTCTGCCCCTGGCCCTGGCTCGAGGTCGCGTCGTAGTTGTCGTGCGCGTCGCAGTTGAGCACCAGGTGGCCGCCGCCGCTCTTGTTGCCGATGAAGATCCCGTTGCCGCTGTTGCCGTGCATGTCGAGCTGCTCGAAGGTGTCGTAGGCGGCGCTGCCGCTCACCGAGATGCCGTTGTTGGAGAACGTGTTCATCGGCACGCAGCAGATCTCGAGCCCCTTGAAGTGCAGGTAGCTGCCGGTCACCACGAACCCCATCGTGTAGCCGGTCGTCGAGATGACCAGGTTCGAGAAGTCGAACTTCGGATGCTCGCCCTGGTAGGCGAAGTAGTTGATGTTCGCGCTCGAGGTGCCGCTCTTCGTGAAGTTGATGCCGGCGCCGCTGCTGGCGGGCGTGGTGATGGCGTAGGTCCCGCCGCGGATCCAGACCGTGTCCCCCGCGGCCGCCGTGCTCGCCCCCTTCTGCAGCGTCGCCCAGGGCGCGGTCATCGTGCCGGCGGCCGAATCGCTGCCGGTCGGCGAGACGTAGTAGTCGGTCGCGCGGGCCGTCCCGCCGGCGCCGAGCGCGGCGAGCACGAAGAGGGAGGTCGAGAAGGCGGAGATTTTCATGGGGCGATCCCTTCCCCCATGAGAAGGGTCCACGACCAGAAAGTTGTGCGTCCCTTTGGGGCGGTTACGACACCCTTTGTCAACGACGGCTTTCCGGTTTTCCCGGTCTTCCCGGGCACTCCCGGCGGTTTGTTCTAGACTCGCTGCGTGACGCGCCCGGCGCTGCTCTTCCATTGTCTGGTCGCGGGTCTGGTCGCGCTTGGCGCGTGCGGCGGCGGCGGCCAGGCCACGCGGGGGTTCGACTCGCGCGAGGTGCTGCCGGTCCGCGACCCATCGCTCGAGCTCTGGACCTTCACCGAGGCGGACGGCATCCCGACGCTGATCTACTCGACGGCGCCGGCCGGGTCGACGGCGAGGAATTACTGGTCGCTCGACATCACCACCGGGAACGTCGAGAACCTGGGAACCGAACAGCCGGCCTCCATCACGGCGGTCAATGGCCCCTACGCCTGTTGGACCCAGACCGACCCGACTTCGGGCGTGAAGACCCTCGAGATCTTCGATATCAGGACCAGCGCCCAGACCCCCGTCGACGGCGTGATCAGCTACGCCGACTGTCCGGGGATCGACGGCTGGCTGACCGTCTTCCGCCCCGATGCGACCGGAAGCCCGGTCCTCTGGCGGGGTCCCTTCACGGATCTGCAGACGGTCGCGCTGTCGATGGACGTCGAAGCGGTCGGGCAGTGGCTGTTCGATTCGTCGGGCCAGCCGTCCGGCGTGCTGGTGGCCGCCGCTCCGACGGACCAGCCGGACGCCTTCGGGCTCTACACGCTCGCGCTCGACACCACCGCCTTCACGGAGGATGTTCCTCCCGCGACGGCGAGCACGGCCTGGGCGACGGGGGCGGCGGCGGCTGGCTCGCTGCAGTCGAGCAGCCTCGCCACCGGCGCGGCGCAGGCGATTCGTGCGATGGGCGACCATTTCGTCTACGCGCGCACGATGAGCGACGGAGGGACGACGATGTTCGCCGGGCCGCTCACCTCGGGACCGGCCAGCGAGCTGGCCCTGTTCCAGGCCGACGCGACCGCCGTTTCCACCTCGAGCGTCACGGTCTACAGCTCGTCGCTCTACGGGCTACCCTCGGGCGAGGCCCCGATCGCCGCCTGGACGCCCGCCGCGGCGGTCGGCAGCGGCGCGCTGATGATCTGGGACGACGCCGCCCACGCGGTCGTCGGCTGTCCCTCCTCGGTGGGAGACGCGCCGTCGGCGGTTCTCTCACCCGACGGCTCCCGCGCGCTGTTCGCCGAGTTTTCGTGGACCGGCGTCAGTCCAGGCGCCGTCACGTTGCTCTCGCTCGGGGCGGCGGCGGGCGGGAGCGACACCTGCATCGCCCTGGCGACCGCCGGCGGCACCGGCGCCGGTTTCTCCCCCGACGGGCGGGCGCTCTTCTGGACGATCGCCACGGGCCCGGTCGACGGAGAGCTCTGGGCGGCGGCGGCGGACGGAAGCAACCCGCGGATGCTCGGAAGCGGCGCCATCGCCCTGGTCTCCTTTCTCGACCTCCCCGACTCGGAGAGGCTCGAGTTCTATCTCGACAGCGACTTCGTCTGGGTCGATCTGCGGGACGATCCGATCGTCTTGCACGACGTGGTCCAGCAGGTCTTCGAGGGCTACGCCGACCTCGGCAATTCCTGGCTGCTGATCGGCTACAACTACAGCACGCAGGATGGCACCGGCACGCTGGGCCTCGTCAACCGGGACACCGGCGCCACCCGCCCCGTCTCTCCCTCGGTCGCGACATTCAGGGCGGCCGTCGCGCGGTCGCCCGCCGGCGCGGACGCCGGCGCCGCGGAGGCCGCGGCGCCCGACGGTGGAAGCCCGGCGCTCTACGACGTCGTCTACCTGGTCCGCGGGCGCAACCCGTCGCCACAGGACGGGATCTGGATCGCCCGCGTGAGCGCGGCCGATCTGCAGTGACCGCGCCCGGGGTCCCCACGCAGGTCCGCCTGCGTGGGGCGGCTGTCAGTCGCCGACGGCGATCCCGTTCTTCTGACAGACGGCGTGGACCAGCGTGCGGTTCTTGTCGTCGAGCCGCGAGTAGGCGCGCTCGGCGGCCTCGGCGTCCTTGAGCGAACACGAGCAGACGGCCAGGATCTGGTAGGCGTCGGTCCACCCCGGCTTGGCGCGCAGCGCCCGGCGAGAAAGATCCATCGCCGCACCGCACTGCTGGCGCAGCCAGGCCTCGCGCGCCTGCTTCATGAGCGTCTCCGCGTCCTCGGTCTCGGCCGCCTCGGCGCGGGCCGGCTCGGCGCGGGTCGGCTCGGTGCGCGCGGGCTCCCGCCGCGACGGCTCGGCGCGCTCGACAGGCGCCGCCGCGGCGACGGTGCGCGTGCGCGCGGGCCGCGCGGCGACCGACTCCGGCTTCGCACGGCACAGGCGCGCCAGGTCGCGGACCAGCATGTTCTTGGGATCGAGGCGGATGATCTCCATCGCCTCCTGGCGGACGACGGCGCAGCGCCCTTCGGCGCGGTCCTTCTCGGCGACCGTCATCTTCTCGGCCACCAGCAGCGTTCGAGCTTCCTCGTAACGGGGCTGCGCGCGCCGCTTGTAGACGCTGTCGGCCGGGATCTGCTCGTACCCGGCCAGCGCCGCGGCGTAGTTCTTGCCGCTCGCCGCCTCGTCGAACTTGGCGAAGAGCAGCGCGGATTGGCGCTCGTTCTCCACCCGGCGGCCGAGCGCGATCACCTCCCGCCGGATCGCCGGATCGTCGACGGTGGCGATCCGGACGAGGTTGCTCCGCGCCGTCTCCCAGTCCTCCGCGACGACGGCCTGCTTCGCGGCAGCCAGGATCGCAGCCGGCGTCTCGGGTGGCGCGGGCGCGGCCGGCGGCGGCGGCGCGGTGGGGGGCGGGGCGACCGCCGCGACGGGCGGCGGGGTCGCCGGCGCGGCCGCCTCGGGGGCGGGCGCCCCCGAGCCGTGGTGCAGGAAGATCGCCGCCAGGGCCACGCAGGCAAGGGCACCGCCACCGACGGCGATCATCATCTTCACCGGCAGCTGGCGGGGCTGCGGCGCGTGCGGATCGAAAGCGTAGTCCTCGAGCGGGCCGACGAAGCGCAGCTTCACGTGGCCGAGCTCGACCACGTCGCCCGCGTTGAGCTCGATCCGCTCGTAGTCCTCGCCGTTGACCCGCACCCCGTTCGCGCTCTGCAGGTCGACGATCGTGTAGTGCTCGCCGTCGCGCACAATCTTGGCGTGGTGGCGCGAGATCGACCGGTGGTTGAGCAGCACGTCGTTCTCGTCGGTGCGGCCAATCACCAACGAGGCCCTGTCGAGCGCGATCTCCATCCCGGCCAGATCAGTGGTCAGCACCACGAGACGCGCCGACGGTCCGGCCGCAGCGTGGGCCCCCCCCTTCTCGGAGAGCGCGCGCAGCGGGATGGTCGGCTGCCCCTCGACCACTTCGGCGACCGACCCTTCGTCTGCGGCGCGGGCGGCCTCGGCGGCCGGTGCCGCCTCCGCGGCCTGCATCCGCTGCGGCGCTGGCTCGGGGACCGCCCTCATCGGCTCGGGCGGCGAGGTCTTGGTGCGCGACCGCGGCTGGGCGGCGGCCTGCGCCGGCGGGGCGGCCGGCGCAGGCTGGGCGGCCATCGCGGCCACCGACGCCCGTCCGGGGATCGCCACCGGCCCGCCCACCGTCGCGAGCGGCGCGGTGGTGACGGCCGGGAGGTTCGGCGTCGTGGGCCGATCGGTGATCGGCGGGCGATCGCCGCGCAGCACCAGCTTGTAGTCGCCGATCTGGACCTCGTCCCCCTCGCGCAGCGGCGTCGGTGAGGCGATCTTCGTCCCGTTCACCCGCACGCCGGTGAAGCTGGCGAGATCCTCGATGTAAAGGGTGCCGTTCTGCCTGGATAGCCGAGCGTGCTTGCGGGAGACGTTTCTCTCGGTCAGCCGAATGGTGTTCCCTTCGAGCCGACCGACGGTCATCTCGTCCCGCGCAAGCGGAACGACCG
Organism: uncultured Pseudomonadota bacterium; assembly: GCA_963831685.1. Taxonomy (GTDB): domain Bacteria; phylum Myxococcota_A; class Polyangia; order Fen-1088; family Fen-1088; genus JADGRB01. Next base: position 76,770 of record CAWHRJ010000014.1, on the reverse strand, counting down.
TGGTCTTACCCTCGTCGTCTTCGATGCTCAGCTTGAACACGGCAAGACCCTCGAAATCACCGGGCCTTTCGACTGTATCCGCCGGGCTCGGGCGGAGTCAATGGCCGAGGGTGGATCCGGTTACCTGACGGCGACGATGGCGGCGGCGATGACGATTCCCATCCCGATGACGAAGGCCCCCGCCACCAGCGCCACCGCCATGTTTTTGTTCTCGTGGATCTCCCGCCGCAGGTTGTAGGGCGTGATCATCTCCCACAGGTAGTAGCCGACGATGAGCAGGACGATGCCCGACAGGCCGAACAGGGCGAAGTCGAGCAGGAGGCGTCCGAGCGGCGCGGCCTGGGCGGCGGGCACCGTCTAGACGCTCCGGAGATCGGGGTAGGTGGTCATGACGTCGGTCTCTGTCATGGAATCATTCGGATCGGCCGGTGTCCAGACCACCTCGATCCCCAGGATCGCGTCGGGCGAGACCCCGCCCAGCTCGGAGAGCAGCGCCGGGAGGTTCTCGGCCGAGCTCGGGGCGCCGAACGCCTCGAGCGGCGTCCGGGTCGCCGTCAGAATCGTGACCACCACCAGCTCGAGCGCCTCTTTTCCCTCCTCGGCCGGCGCGTCGGAGCGCGCCACGCGGCCCCCCGCGCTGCGCACCCGCTCGACCTGGAACCGCCCCCGCTCGGCGAGCGCCATGCCGTTCATCGCCGTCTCGGCGTTGGTGAAACTCATTGGTCCGCGCGCCTCGGTCCCGAGGTAGCGGACCGCGTCCTTCTCGCGCAGGAGCTCGACGGCGGTCTGCTGGAGCAGCGCCGCCAGCCCGGCCTCGGTCTCGGTGTCGCCGCGCGAGGCGAAGTCGGCCAGCCGGTCCTGGATCCCGCGCGCCGATCTCCCCAGCCCCAGCTGCAGCCGGTAGAGGTAGGCGCGCCCCGGCATCGCCGTGACCTCGCCGTCGCCGTAGCCGCCGTAGCTGCTGCCGCCGGCGTTCCTGCTGGCGCGCACGGCGCGAACGACCGAGGAGACGACCAGGCCGACCACCAGCATCGCCGCCAGCGAGCCGAAGAGGCCCAGGCCGCCCATGCCGTAGCCGTAGCCGCCGAAGCCCGGCAGGAAGAAGAAGTGCGACCCACCACCGTAGCCGTAACCGCCCGAATAAGGGCTGCGGTAGCCCCCGCCGGAGTATCCCGGAGCGCTGTAGCCGCCACCCGAGCGGAACCCCGGGCGCCCGCTGAAGCTGCCGCCTGTGCGCGGGCCGGCGAACGCCACGGCCGAGGCAAACGTGGCGAGCGCGACCACGAGCACCGCCAACCACCGGGACGCGCGACGGATGATCGACCTCACCGATCGAGTCTATGCCGGGGATCCACGAGCCGCAATCGGCCCAGCCGCGGCTTCAGACCTTGACCTTGCCGCGGCTGCGCGAGAGATCCTCGAAATATTTGCGGAGCGCGGGGAGCGCGGCGACCAGCCGGCGGAAGTAGTCACGGCCGAGGAACAGGATGCTGGTCGGGACGACGGTGCGGACCTCGGCATTGGTGGGGTGGTCGCCCAAGAGGGCCATCTCGCCGAAGAGCTCACCCGAGCGCAGCCGCGCGACCGGCTTACCGTGCTTCAACACCTCGACCTCGCCCAGCAGGACGACGAACAGGCCCTGGCCCACCTCGTTCTCGCGGATGACGATCGTGCCGGCCGCCATGTCGATCCCCTCGAACCGGCGGATGAGCTCCATCTGCTGCTGGTTGTCGAACGGCTTGAACAGCGGCGACGTCGCGATGAGGTTCTTCAAGAGCCGCTCGCGCGCGAAGCGGTCGAGCCGCTCGGCCAGCACCGGGACGGCGCGGGTCAGCTCGGCGACGGCGGCGCGGCTCACCTCCAGCAAGTCGGCCTCGTCGACCACCTGGACCGAGGCGGTGCGGGCCTGGTCGGTCATGAGCGCCATCTCGCCGAACAGCGCCCCCTCCAGCAGGCGGGTCAGCTCGACGCGCGCGTGGGACGGCCGTCCAGCGGCTTTCCGCCCGCCACCACGCGCACCTCGCCCGCCGCGACGAAGTAGAACGCCGAGCCGGGATCCCCTTCGCGAAACACGACGTCGCCGTCGCCCGCGCGCACGAGACGCACCATCTTGACCGCCGCCGGATAGAGCTCGGGCGGCAGCTCGGAGAAGAAGGCGACCGGCAGGAACTGCTCCGGGTACTGCACGAACACCGACAAATCGAGGGCGCGGGCGCGGGCGCGCGGCACCAGCTTGCCGAGATCGGCGGCCGCCGACGGTGGGGGCGGCTCGATCGGCGCGTTCAGATCGACGGGCGCCTGGCGGGCCGCGAACTTCGCCAGCGTCGGGGCGCCGTGGGCGAAGGCGCGCGCCATCGCGGCGACGATCAGGTCGACGTTCTGGCCCAGCGACTCGAGCACCTTGCAGGCGACCAGCGCCGGCAAGAGGTGCCCCGACCGGACGTCGTGCATGCGCCACCGCGCGGTAGACCTCGACTGCGCCGGCCTTGTCGCCGAGCTGAAACAGGAGGTCGCCGATCTCGCGGCGGCTCTCGCTGTCGAGCGGATTCGAGGCCAGCATCTGGTCGTGCGCGGCCAGCGCGGCGGCGAATTGTCCCGCCCGGGCCAGGTCCGGGCCTCGGCCTTGAGCTCTCCGAGCGGGATCGCGTGGGCGGAGCCGGATTTCATCCGGCGTAGCCCGTCGCGGCAGCGTGCTCGGACCCCTCGGGGCCCCGCGTTTGAAGGATCGCATTGCGCAGACGTTAGCCGGAGCGTGAAATCGGGTCAAAGTGGCAGCGCCAGGGGCAGCGCGAGTGGCAACCGAGGAAGCGATCTCCCGGCTTCGGGCGGTCTCGGCGCTCGGGCTCCCCGAGATCGGCCGCTCCTCCGAAGATCGGCCGATCTTCGGGCGGCGCTTCGGCGGCGAGGGCGCGCCGCTCCTCATCGTCGGAGGCGTCCACGGCGACGAGCCGGCGAGCGTCGAGGCGGTCCTCGCGCTCTGCGCGCGCCTCGGGGAGGGCGCGCCGCCGCTCTGGCTCGTGCCCGCCGCTCAACCCGGACGGGCTCCGCGCGGGCCGCAAGAACTCGGCGCGCGACGTCGATCTGAACCGGAACTTCCCCGCGCGCAACTGTTCGCCCGGCGCACGCGCCCGGCTATTTTCCGGGGCCTGCGCCGCTCTCCGAGCCCGAGACGCGCGTGCTCGCGCGCCCTCGTCGACCACGCCGGGCGACCCGATCCGGGGCGTCGTCGCCGTCCACGCGCCGTTCGCCTGCGTGAACTACGACGGGCCGGCGGCCGCCTGGGCCGGCGGCGGTGTCGGCCGCCTGCGGCTGGCCCGCGCGCGGCGACATCGGGTACCCGACGCCCGGCTCGCTCGGCAGCTGGCTGGGCGTCGACCGCGGGCTTCCCGTGCTGACGCTCGAGCTGCCCCCGGGACCGCTGGCCGCGTTTTCGCGAGCACGCCGCGGCGGCGCTCGACGAAGCCCTGGGTTATTTTGCGTCTCCCGGCGAATCCGCTGATTCAGTACCGTCGACGAGCGGTCCGGGGTATAGCTGCTTGACAGGTACGCCGGCGGTCGTACTTTTCTGACCGTTCGGCGATGGACAAGGAACTCGAGCGTAGGTTTCTGGAGACGATTTCGCAGAGCGCTCGTCTCTCTCCCCTTCGACCTCAAGATCCTGCTCGAAGCCGTCGCCGACTCCGACCTCGAGCACGGCCGTGCGTGAGCTGGCGGCGGCGCACCGTCGTTCACGTCATCACGCCCAAGGACGGCAACGTCGACGCGCCGCGTGCGCTTCACCGAGGACGTGGTCCTGCTGCGGCTGGCGCTGGCGAAGATCGCGGCCGAGGGCGGCGAGGGCGCCCCGGCCTTCCGCGAGCGCTTCGCCGAGGACTTCACGCCGCTTCGACGAGGAGCTGCGGCCTGTTCCGCCAAGCGTTCGGCGAGCGACGTCGTCGACTGGCTCGACAGCCGGTGGGCCTCGCTTCTGCAAGGCCGTCTACGCCAAGAAGAAGATCCCGATGTTCGTCGACGACGAAGAGGTCGGCACCTTCCTGTACGACGAGGGGCTGCGGTTCGCGACCAACTACCCGATCACCGAGAAGTCGCTGGCGGGCCGCGTCAAGCAGGCCCAGCCGTTCATCGATCACCTGGCGCGCAAGCGCGATCAGGACAAGAAGAGAATCACGTCGTAAGAACGAGGTGAGCTCTGCCAGAGACGTTTGAGGACGGTTCGATCGTGTCGCGCGTGCCATTGGTCGCCTCGGCGGGTGGCTCGCCGGAGCGCTGCTCGACGTCGCGGTCGCGATCGCCGCAGAGGGCGCAGGCGCCGCCCGCGGAGATCACCGAGGCGGCGCGCGCGGCGGCGCCGCTCCTGACCCACCTTCCCGCGCCGCAGGTCCGCGCCGGCATCGAGGCGGTGATCATGGCGCGGTCGCTCGACGTCGGGCTGCAGTGGATGCACGACGCCGGCGTGCTGGCGGTGCTGCTGCCCGAGCTCGAGGCGACGGTCGACTTCTCGCAGGAGGCGGGGCGGCGCCACAAGGACGTCTGGGAGCACACCAAGCAGGTGGTGCGTGCAGTCGGTGCCGAAGCCGCTCGTGCGCTGGGCGGCGCTCCTGCACGACATCGGCAAGGTGCCGACGCGCGTGATGCTGCCCGACGGCAAGGTGACCTTCCACCGCCACGCCGAGGTCGGCGCGCGCATGTGGGATCCGATCGCGCGGCGCCTGGGGTTCGACAAGCAGGAGCGCCAGAAGATCCGCTTCCTGATCCTGCACCACCTGCGCGCCAACGCCTACGAGCCGGGCTGGACCGACGCGGCCGTGCGGCGCTTCGACCACGAGATGGGCGAGCACCTCGAGGACCTGCTCGCACCTGTCGCGCGCCGACGTGACGTCGCGCCGTCCGGGCCGCCGGCAAGAGGCGGTCGCCAACATCCACGCGCTCAAGGAGCGCATCCTGGCGATCCGCGAGCTCGACGCGCGCGTGCCGCCGCTGCCCCCGGGCCTGGGCAACGCCATCATGGAGACGTTCGCCCTGCCGCCGTCGAAGCGCATCGGCGACCTGCGCAAGCTCTGCGAGGACGCCGTCGAGCGCGGCGAGCTCGAAGAGCGCCGCGACGCCGCCTACTACGTCGAGTTCCTGCGCGACAAGATCTGACGGCTCGCTCTTGTTGTCGGGCGCTTGACGGACGCACCAAATCCAGCGAGATGAGCCTTGTTCGTGGCGAGATCGCCGACGCCGGAAGCGAATCGGCCTACTCCCACGACCGGAATACCGTTGGGGCCCTTCTTCAGTCCCAATCGCCTACTCCTTCCAAAGGCTCGTCCTTTTCCCAGTGGGCGAGGTTGCGCTTGCGGCGGCGGAGGGTACGGACCTGAGTGGCGAGAAACAGGGCGCAGCCGATCGAGGCGATCACGACGGCGATCAGTGCCCAGACTGGCATGTTCGCAGTTTGTACCGGCGCTGGGTCGAATGCCAGACTAGGAGCCGAACGACGCCATGCCCGAGCTGCCCGACCTGGTCCACGTCGAGGACGTCCTGCGCGGTGCGCTCGGGGGGAAGACCATCTCGGCCGCGCGCACGGGCGATCCGACCGTCCTGCGGCTCATGGTGCGCGAGCCGTTCCCGGCGCTGTTCGTCGGGCGGCGCCTCGAGACGATCGACCGGCGCGGGCACTTCATGCGCTTCGGTTTGGACGCGGGCCTCGTCATCGTGGTCAACGCGATGCTGGCGGGGCGCTACAAGCTAATCCCGGTCGGGCCCGGGAGCGCCGCCGCGAAGAAGAAGGACCCCCGCGCGCTCGGCCTCGCGCTCGCCTTCGCCGACGCGCCCGAGCTGCAGTATGTCGACGACAGGCGGATGGGGAAGGTCTACGTCGCCCGTGCCGAGGACGAGAAGCAGATCCCGGTCTACGGGCAGCTCGGCCCCGATCTCCTGTCGCCGGCGTTCACGCGCGCGGCGTTCGACGCGGCGATCGCCCGGCGGCGCGATCAGGTGCGCACGTTCCTGATGGACAAGCGGGCGCTCGCGTCGATCGGCAACGCCTACGCCGACGAGATCCTGTTCGCCGCCGGCATCCACCCCAAGACCTTCTGTCGCAAACTGGAGCCGGCCGCCGTCGATGCGCTCTACGCGGCGATCGGGCGCGTGCTCGACGAGGCCATCGCCGAGATCCGCAAGCGGAACGAGCCGCCCGAGGTGAAGGTGCGCGACTTCCTCAAGGTGCGCGGGCGCGACGGCAAGCCGTGCCTCGTCTGTGGGACCACGATCCGCGCCGTGCGCGTCGGCGACGGGGACGCGTGCTTCTGCCCGCGATGTCAGCCGGAGACGCGCAAGCTCTTCGTCACTGGTCGAAGCTCAACTCAGCGAAGCGCGTAGAGAAATAGCGCCGCGGCGGTCGCGACGTTCAGCGAGTCGGCGCCGGGCGACATCGGGATCGTCACCAGGTGGTCGCAGGCGGCGCGCGCCCCGGGCGAGAGGCCGGGCCCCTCGGCGCCGAACAGCAGCGCCACGCGGGGCGGCCGGGCGAAGGCGGCGAGCGGCGTCGCCGCCGCGTCGAGCACCGCGCCGACCGTCACCACGCCGTCGGCGCGCAGCGCCTCCAGATCGCCGGGCCAGCGGCCGAGCCGCACGATCGGCAGCGTGAAGACCGCCCCCAGCGAGACGCGGATCGACTTGCGATAGTACGGGTCGGCCGAGCGCGGGCTGAGCAAGATCGCGTCGGCGCCGAAGGCGGCGGCGTGGCGGGCGATCGCGCCCAGGTTGTCGACGTCGGTGAGATCCTCGAGCACGACGAGCGTGCGCGCGCCGGCGGGGATCGCCGGCGCCGCGGGTTGGGCGCCGATGGCCAGGCAGCCGCGGTGAACGTGGAACCCGGCGATCCGATCGAGCACCGCCTGCGGCGCCAGGTAGACCGGGAAGTCGCCGGCGAGCGCGTCGGCCAGGGTTGCGAGCCGCGGCGCCGTGAGCAGCACCGACTCGATCGGCAGCCCGCTCCCGACGAGGCGGCGCACCACCCGCTCGCTCTCGGCGACGAAACGCCCCGCCTCGTTGAGGCGCCGCTCCTTGAGCTCTCGGTAGTCGGCGACCCGCGGATCGTCGGCGTCCAGGATGTCGATCGGCGGCAGCGCCACGCGCGGAGGATAGTGGATCACGCGGCGGATGAGCGGTCGCGTGATAAAACCCGCGCATGCGCCCTGCCGCCCTCGTGCTGCTCGCCGCCGGCCTCGGCGCCGCCTGCTCGAGCGCCTCCTCGGAGCCGCACGGCTCGCCCGTGCTGCTGGGCGCGTTCTGGCTGTCGGCGGGGGCGAAGACGCAGATCTGGACGGTCAGCGATCCCAGCTTGCCGCCGGTCGGGGTGACCGCCGCCGGCCAGGAGGTCGACTTCGTGTTCGACCGGTTGCTCGACGGCAACCGGATCGAGGACACCGTGAGCGTGAACGGGATGCAGACGACCGTCCCCACGGCGATCTCCCCCATCACGGTCACCTGGCCCGATGCCGCGACGGCCATGAGCACGCCGCCGTTCGGCGACCAGGTGCTCTACAACAGCGAGCCGTTCTACGGCGCCTACACCAGCTACGTCCTCCTGAAGCCGCTGGCGGTCGGGTTCCCGTCGGCGGACACAATCACCTTCACGCTCGACCCGACGGGCCTCACCAGTGCGTACGGCGACCCAATGGTCGGCCCCAGTCAGATCTCGGTTGCCACCGCGGCGTTCTCGGCGTCGTTCCGGTTGCCCACGGAATCGACCGGACCGGACGGCGGATCGGACGGCGGATCGAGCGCCGTTCCGTCGAGCTACATGCTGCCGGTCGTGTTCTCCAACCGCGTCGCGGGCCCCTCGGCGATCGAGCCCTTCGTCCAGGCCAGCGCGAACGGCGCCACGCTGCCCGTCGCCCTCAGCCCCGACGCATCCGATCCGACCGTCATCTACGTGTCGCCCGCGAGCTGCCTCGGGGGCTGGCCGTCGGGCGCGCCGATCGAGGTGACGATCGCCGCCGGCGCCCCCGACGCGTTCGGCGTGCCGATGGCCAAAGGCGCCACCACGACCTTCACCTCCAGCGCCGCCGCCTCGGCGACGGTCGACGGCGGCTGCGCACCCGTCGGGCCGGTGGACGCCGCGACGGACTGACTAACCGGGACCAAAATCCCGGGCGAACACCTCCGCGAAGCTGGCGCGGACGGCGTCCTTCACCGCAGCGAGCGCGATCGGGCGCCCGAGCTCGCCCGACATCGATCCCATCACCGCCGCGTCGAGGCCGCAGGGGTTGATGGCGCCGAAGCGCGCGAGATCGGTCGAGACGTTGAGCGCGAAGCCGTGCATCGTGACCCAGCGTTTGACCGCCACGCCGATGGAGGCGAGCTTGCGCTCGCCGCCCGCGGTCCAGACGCCGGTCCAGCCCGCTCTTGCGCTCGCCCGGCAGCCCGAAGCGCGCGCAGGCGCGGATGATCGACTCCTCGAGGTTGCGCAGGTAGACGTGCAGATCGCGCTCCTCGTCGCGCAGGAGAAAGATCGGATAGCCGACCAGCTGCCCGGGGCCGTGGTAGGTGACGTCGCCGCCGCGCTCGATCTCGAACACGGGGACGCCGTCCGTCGCCAGGAGGTTCTCCTTGTGGGCGCTGCGGCCGAGCGGTGATGACGTGCGGGTGCTCGACGAAGAGCAGCGTGTCGGGAATCTCGTCCTCTGCCGCGCGGTCAGAAGCTCCCGCTGGTGCGCCCAGACCTCCCCGAACTCACGAGTGCCGAGATCGATGAGGCGGGCTGGCTTCGTCGCTATTCGGGTCACCGATTCTACAATATGGATCGCTTCGCCGAGGCTTGCCTTGGCGGCCTCCATGATCGCCTCCGGCAGCGTCGGGTGGGCGTGGATCGTCAGAGCGATGTCGTCGGCGAGCGCGCCCATCTCGATCGCGAGCGCCGCCTCGGCGATGACGTCGGAGGCGCCGTTGCCGACGACGTGGATGCCGAGCACCTCCTTCGTCTGCGGCGTCGATGACCACCTTCACGAAGCCGTCGGTGTCGGCGTTGGCGATGGCGCGCCCGAGCGCCGACGAAGGGGAACTTGCCGACCTTGACCTTGCGCGCCGCGCTTCCGGCCTCGTCGGCGGTGATGCCGGCGGTGGCGACCTCCGGGTCGCTGAAGATGACGGCCGGGATGCAGCGGACGTCCATCTCGGCCGGTGGCCGGCGATCACCTCGGCGACCACCTCGGCCTCGTGCGACGCCTTGTGGGCCAGCATCGGCTGCCCGGCCACGTCGCCGATGGCGTAGATGCCGGCCACGTTCGTGCGCAGCTGCCGGTCGACGGGGACGAAGCCATGCTCGATCTTGACGCCGATCTCCTCGAGGCCGAGGCCCTTCGGAGTTCGGACGGCCGCCCGACCGCCACGAGAACCTTGTCGGCCTCGATCGTCTGTGACTTCCCGCCTTCGCCGTCGACGTCGACGGTCACGAGCGGCGCGCCCGCCGTTCTCGGTCCACGACTTGGCCTTGGCGCCGGTCATCACCTCGACGCCCAGCTTCTTGAGCTTGCGCGCGACGAGCTGGACGATCTCGGGATCGTTGCCGGCCAGGATGCCGGGCAGCGCCTCGACGACGGTGACCTTGGACCCGAGCTTGGCGTAGAGCGTCCCGATCTCGATGCCGATGTAGCCGCCGCCGATGACGACGAATCGCTCCGGCACCGCCGCGAAGTCGAGCGCGCCGGTCGAGTCGACGATGCGCTTGCCGTCGAACTTGAAGCCCGGGATCTCGATCGGCCGCGAGCCGGTGGCGATGATGATGTTGTCGGCCTGATGAGCGCCTTCGTGCCTTCTTTGTTGTCTTGCCCGGTCAGCTCGACGGTGTTGCGCGAGACGAAGCGCGCCATGCCGGTCCGGTAGTCGGTGCCGTTGGCCTTGAGCAGGATCTTCACGCCGCCGGTCAGCTTGGAGACGACCTCGCCCTTCCACTGCTGCATCTTCCCCATGTCGACGCGCGGCGTTGTCGGCCAGGATGCCGATGTCGCCGCCGTGGCGGATCTTGTCGAGGATCTTCGAGGCGTTGATGAGCGCCTTCGAGGGGATGCAGCCGACGTTGAGGCAGATCCCGCCGGGCTTGTCGCGCTCGACCACCAGCGTCTTCTTCTTGAGCTGCCCGAGCCGGATCCCCGCCACGTAGCCGCCGGGGCCGGCGCCGATCACCAGCGCCTCGACACGAATCGTCTCGTCCGCCATGGCGGCAGGCTTATACCGCGTCTACGGGCGGACGGTCTTGTCGCGAATCCGCTCCAGCTCGTCGAGCTGCTCCTCGAGCGCCGCGGAGGGCCGGGCCAGGACGTTCTCGATGATCGCGCGCGTCGGCGGCAGGCCGGCCGGCTCCTCGGAGGCAACGACCCCCCGGATCTCGGCGTCGACTTCCTTGCGCATCGCGGCCTCGGCCGCGGCGTCGAGCACCTTCTCGGCCGCCAGCCAGGCGCCGAGCCGCGCGATCGGGTCCCCCTCGCCGACCACAGCCTCGATGAGCGTGGCGCCGCCGCCCTTGCGGGCGCGCTCGGCCGCGGCGCGCACGGCGCCCGCGACCGCCAGAAAGTCTCCGCCGTCGACGCGCACGCCCGCGATCCCGTACTCGAGCGCGCGCAAGGCGATCGTCTCCGAGGTCGCGAGCGACGCCCGCTTCCCGTCGTTGACGCAGACGAAGATCGCCGGCACGCGAAAGACGGCCGCGAAGTTGAGCCCGGCGTGGAAGTCCTCGGCGTCGACGTCGATGGCGTCCATGAGCGCCAGGGCGACGGTCGACTTGCCCTGCATCTTGGCCGCCCAGGCGACGCCCGCCGCGTGTGGGAGCTGCGTGCCGCCGTGCGACGAGGCCGGCAACACGTTGAGCGCGCGCGGCAGCGCGGGGCAGCCGGGGATCCGTCGCCCGCGCGCCAGATCGTGCGCGTTGCCGAGGAGCTGCGCGACCAGTGCGGCGACCGGATACCCGCGCGCGAGCGCCGCGCCTGAATCGCGACGGCCGGGCGCCACGACGTCCTCGGGCGAGAGCGCGGCGACCGCGCCGACGACGGCCGCCTCGGTCCCGGCCGTCTCGGCGTACGAGCCGATGCGCCCGCTCTTCACCAGCCCGCGCGCCGCCGCGTCGAGAGAGCGCGCGCGCAGCATCGCCCGGTAGGCGTCGCGCAGCGCCGGCGGCTCGAACGCCGGGAGCGCCGCGCGATCGATCTTGCCGCTTTCGCCCAGCAACGAAATCAGCCCGGTGGCGCGCTGGTAGTCGTCGTCGGTCCAGGCCTCGATCTCGGCGACCTCGGGCGCGCCCATGCCGGCGCGCACGAGCGGCAGCGACGACTTGCCGCCGGAGAAGCCGGCCGACCGCGCGGGGGGGATGGTCTTGGGGGCGGCCATCGTGCTAGCCCGCTTCCGCGAGCGACGCCGGCATCTCGAGCGACCGCTTGATCTCCGCGACGAACTGCGCGGCGTCGAAGCCGTCGATCACCCGGTGGTCGAACGACACCGAGAGATTCATCAGGTCGCGGATGACGATCTGATTGCCTACGACCGCCGGCCGCTTCGCGATCCGGTGGACGCCCAGGATGGCCACCTCGGGCGGGTTGATGATCGCCGTCGCCATCACCCCCCCGAGCGCGCCCAGGCTGGTGATGGTGAAGGTCGAGCCCATCAGCTCCTCGCGTGCCGCCTTGCCGGTGCGGGTGAGGTCGGCCAGGCGCTCGATGTCGCGCCCGAGCTCGGCGAGCGATTTTCGATCGGCGTCGCGAATCACCGGCACGATGAGGCCGTTCTCCGTCGCCGTGGCGAGGCCGATGTGGAAGCTGCTCCACTGGATGATCTCGCCGGCCGCGTCGTCGAGCATGGCGTTCATCTGCGGATACTTCTTCAGCGCCGCGATCGTCGCCTTGATGATGAGCGGCAAGAAAGACAGCTTCTCGCCACCCTGCGCGTTTAGCCTGGCCCGCAGCGCAACCAGATCGGTGCAGTCGACCTCCTCGACGTAGGTGACGTGCGGCGCCGTGTGCTTGGACCGCACCAGCGTCTCCGCGATCTTCCGGCGCATTCCCCGGAAGGGGATCCGGACGCCGTCTGCGCGCGGCGTGGACGGCGTTTGGGGGGTGCCGCCGCCGTCGCCGTGCGCTCGAACGTCGTCGGTGGTGACGCGCCCTGCGCGCCCCGTACCGGCGACCTCACGGATATCGACGCCGATGTCGCGCGCCAGCTTGCGCGTGGCCGGGGTGGCCAACACGGCGTCGCCCGCCGCCGTGGCGCCGTTGGCTGCCTTGGCCGCGGGCGCCGCCGCGACCGCCTTCGGGGCTTCCGTCTCGTACGCGCTCGCCCTGGCCGCCGGCCCGCCTTCGCCGCCGACATCGATCGTAATGAGCACCTTGCCGACAGGACAGCGCTCTCCCTCGGCGCACATCAGCTTGGCGACACGACCGACGCGTGGCGACCCGATCTCCACGGTAGCCTTGTCGGTCATCACCTCGACCATTGGCTGATCCTCCTGGAGGGTATCCCCCTCCTTGACCAGCCAGCGGACGACCTCGCCCTCGGCGACCCCCTCACCGATATCGGGAAGGCGGAATTCGTAGAGCATCAGAAGCTCACCACCCGCTCGACTGCATCCAGAATGCGATCGGCGTCGGGCAGGTACTCCCGCTCGAGCGTGTAGGGGAAGGGTGTGTCGAACCCGGTCACGCGCACGATCGGCGCGTCGAGGTGCAAGATCGCCTTCTCGGCGATGGTCGCCGCGATCTCCGCGCCGAACCCCGAAGTTCGCGGCGCCTCGTGAACGATGACCACCCGGCTGGTCTTCTTGACCGAGGCCAGGATGGTCGCCTCGTCGAACGGCACCAGCGTCCGCAGATCGATGACCTCCAGGTCGTACCCCTGGGCCGCCCCTTTCGTGGCGGCCTCCAGCGCGGTTGCCACCATCGCCGACCAGGCGATCACAGTGACTTGCCTGCCTTCGCGCACGACCTTCGCCTCGCCGAGAGGAATCAGGTACTCGCCCTCGGGAACCTCCATGCGCGGAAGCCGGTAGTACTGCTTCGGCTCCATGAAAACGATAGGATCGTCGCCTCTGATCGCGCTCGCCAAGAGACCCTTGGCGTCGTAAGCGTTCGACGGGCAGACGACCTTGATTCCCGGGACGTGGCAGAAGAAGGCCTCGGGGGACTGGGAGTGGTAGTGGCCGCCCTTGATGCCGCCGCCGACCGGCGTACGAATGACGACCGGAGCGGAGTACTCACCACCCGAGCGATAGCGCAGCTTGGCCAGCTCGTTCACGATCTGATCGAACGCGGGATAGATGTAGTCGCCGAACTGGATCTCGGGGACAGGGCGCATCCCATAGAGCGCCATCCCGATCGCCGTCCCGATGATCCCCGACTCAGCCAGCGGGGTGTCGATACAACGCTCGGGGCCAAACTCCTCTTGCAGCCCGGCCGTGGCGCGAAAAACGCCCCCGAAACGACCCACGTCTTCTCCCAGGACGATGACGCGAGGATCGCGGCGCATCTCGACCCTCAGCGCGTCGTTCACCGCCCCGATAAGGTTCATCTCCGGCATGACGCCTGGCCACCTACCGTAATCCGCGGTCCCTGGCAAGTCGAGACGGCGGGGAGGGCGAGACGACGCTCAGGCCTGGGGCGGCCGCAGCTTGTAGCCGACGTGACGCACGGTCTCGATCATCGCGCTGCCGGGGCCCAGCTTGGCGCGCAGGCGGCGGACGTGGATGTCGACGGTGCGGGTCCCGCCCGCGTAGCGGTAGCCCCAGACGCGCGACAGGAGCTGCTCGCGCGAGAAGACGCGCCCCGGCCGCTCGGCCAGGAACTTCAGCAGCTGGAACTCCTGGCGCGGCAGCTTGAGCGCACGGCCGCGGTAGGTCGCCTCGACCGCGACGGCGTCGATGATGAGGTCGCCGATCTTGATCCGGCCGGCGGCGCGGAACGACGACATCCTCCAGTCGAGCTGGCGGATGCGCGCGTAGAGCTCGGGCCCGACCACGGGCGCCAGCACGAAGTCGTCGGCGCCCGCCTCCGGGTCGAGCCCAGCCAGGCGCGACACCTCGACGCAGAGCAGGACCGGCACATCGGCGAGCGAGCCGACCTCGCGCACGCGACGGATGGCGGCGCGGCCGACCTCGAGGTGGGCGCCGGCGTCGACCACCACCACCGACGGGCGTTGCAGCTCTATGTCCTCGGGGAGCTGGTCGACGTCGTAGCCGACGGCCACCACCTCGCAGCCGAGATCGTTGAGTGCGGCGGCGGGAGAGTCCGCCTCCGACTGGGCGGTGGCGGGGTTCGAGGTGACGACGAGGGCGCGCATCTTAGCGACCCCACACTATCCGGCGGCGCCTGCGGCGGCAACTGCGACGGCCTTGACCACGTTCGGCGAAATATCAAGGGGAGGTTTCCAAAATCGGCCGCGGTCGGCCCCTATCCGATCTTCCGCGCCGGCATCGCGCGCCGGCGCTTGGCGCCGCGCAAACCTGGTGCAATACTCTTCCTTGATGGACGACTTCCACTGCTCCTTTTGTGGGAAGCGGCGCCGTGAGGTGCGCAAGCTGATCTCCGGGCCGCGCGTCTTCATCTGCGACGAGTGTGTCGCGCTCTGCAACGACATCATCGCCAAGGAAGAGGCCGCCGAGCGGCCGAAGCATCCGCGCCCGCGCGAGATCTACGACGAGCTGAACAAGTACGTCATCGGGCAGGACCGCGCCAAGAAGGCACTCTCGGTGGCGGTGCACAACCACTACAAGCGGATCGGCCAGCACGGCAAGGCGGGCGAGGTTGAGATCCAGAAGGGGAACATCCTCCTGCTCGGCCCCACCGGCTGCGGCAAGACGCTGCTGGTCCAGACGCTGGCCAAGAAGCTCGACGTTCCCTTCGCCATGGCGGACGCGACCACCTTGACGGAGGCCGGTTACGTCGGCGAGGACGTCGACAGCGTCATCAAGGCGCTCTACCGCAACGCGGGGAACGATCCGGAGAAGGCCAGCCGCGGGATCGTCTGCATCGACGAGATCGACAAGATCGCGCGCAAGGGGGGCGGACCGTCCGTCACCCGCGACGTCTCGGGCGAGGGCGTGCAGCAGGCGCTGCTCAAGATCCTCGAGGGGAAGCAGGCCTCGATCACCCCGGACGGCGCGCGCAACCGGCCGCAACAGGAGCTGATCCAGGTCGACACCACCGACATCCTGTTCGTCTGCACGGGCGCCTTCAACGGCGTCGAGGAGATCGTCCGCCGCCGCGTCGGCGAGCGCGGGCTCGGCTTCGGCGCGCACATCGGCAAGGGGGAGGAATCAAAGAACAACCTCCGCGCGCTGACCCGCACCGAGGACCTCATCAAGTTCGGGATGATCCCGGAGTTCATGGGGCGACTGCCGATCATCGTGGCGGCCGACGACCTCGACGTCGACATGCTGGTCGAGATCCTCTGGAAGCCGAAGAACGCGCTGGCCAAGCAGTACGAGCGGCTGTTCGACATGGAGGGGGTGAAGCTGCGCTTCACCGAGGACGCTCTCCAGGGCGTGGCCGAGGAGGCCACCCGGCGCAAGTCCGGGGCGCGCGGCCTGCGCGCGATACTGGAAGAGGTGATGCTGGAGGTGATGTACGAGATCCCCTCCCTGACCGGCGTCAGCGAGTGCGTGGTGACCCGCGACGTGGTCGTGTCGCGCGGCCGTCCCCAGCTCGTGCGCGAGAAGAAGGCCTCATAATCCCCTCATAGTACGAGGACCTCAAGTAACGCTGACGAGCGGTCGGGCATCTTTAGGCCGATCCGACGCCTTTACCGCCGGCCATCCGGCATTACGATTGCCCAAACCGAGGGTGAAGTCATGTTGAGCCCGAAAGAGAAGAAGGAAATCCGGACCGTGCTCGAGGACGAGCAGCGCCGGCTGGCCAAGAAGAGCGAGAACGCGCTGGCGTACTCGATGAACCACGAGCGGAACATCGGCCGCGATTCGATCGACGAGTCGATGGAGGAGGAGATCTTCTCGACCGAGATGCGCCTCCACGACCGCGAGAAGTTCCTGCTGGGCAAGATCAACAAGCAGCTGGCGCGGCTCGACGGTGACGAGATCGACGTCTGCGAGGATTGCGGGGAGAAGATCTCCTTCCGCCGCCTGCTGGCGCGCCCCGTCACCACGCTCTGCATCGACTGCAAAGAGCAGAGCGAGCGCGAGGAGCAGGCCAGCGAGCAGCCCGGCCGCGCCGGGGGCGGCTTCGGCGAGCTGGGCGAGGGGGGCGAGGCCGAGACCAAGCTCCCCGCCGAGGAGTAGCCCCACGCCGACGAGTCGCGCCGCGGCCCTTAATTGCCGCTCACGTCCTTTCGTTATAGCGTGAGGTCTGGTGGCCGATAACCGTTACCGCATCACCGAGCGCGTCGCGGCCGGAGGCATGGCCGAGGTGTTCCGCGGCGTCGCCGAGTCGATGCGCGGGTTCAAGAAGAACGTCGCCATCAAGCGCATCCTGCCGGCGCTCGCCCAGAACAAGAAGTTCGTGGCGATGTTCCTGGATGAGGCGCGCCTGTCGCTGGCGCTGCAGCACGCGAACATCGTGCAGGTGTTCGAGATCGGCCACAGCGAGGACACCTACTTCATCGTCATGGAGTTCGTCGACGGCGTCGACCTCAAGGCGATCCTCGACTGGAGGCGGCGGATCAACAAGCGGGTCCCGGTCGCGCACTCGCTCTACGTCATCATGGAGATCTGCAAGGGGATCTCCTACGCGCACGAGCTGACGAATCAGGAAAACGAAGCGCCGCTGGGGATCGTCCACCGCGACATCTCGCCGCCGAACGTGCTCATCTCCAAGCAGGGGGAGATCAAGGTCGTCGACTTCGGCCTGGCCAAGGCCACGAGCCAGGTCGAGGTGACCGATCCTGGAGTCGTGAAGGGGAAGATGAGCTATCTCTCCCCGGAGGCCGCGCGCGGCGAGGAGGTCGACTCCCGCGCCGACATCTTTGCCGTCGGCATCCTGCTCTACGAGATGTTGACCGGGAAGCGGCTGTTCTACGGCGAGACCGACTACCAGACGGTCGAGCTGGTGCGCAACGCCAAGATTCCGCCGCTGCGTCAGCAGAACTCGCAGGTCGAGCCCGAGCTGGAAGACATCGTCCGCAAGGCGCTGGCCAAGCGCAAGGAGGACCGCTACCAGAGCGCCACCGACCTGCAGGACGCGCTGGCGCAATACAGCTACTCGCGCGGCCTGAAGGTCATCTCGCGCGACATCGCGGAGCTCGTGCGGCAGTGCCTCGACGACAAGCGGATGCAGTCGGGCGAGGGGAAGAAGCAGAGCATCGTCGAGCACATCCTGCAGGGCGAGCTGGTCAAGTTCACCTCGGTCGACTTCGACGACGCGGGCGCGCAGCCGCTGACCGCCGCCGAGCTGGGGCCGCAGCCCGAGCCGCCGCCCGCCGTGGCCACCGACGGCGACTTCATCGACCCGCGCGGCTGGGCCGACGAGCGGCTGACGCCCGGAATGGACGCCGCCGAGCTGCGCGCGCTGGAGGCGCGCCGCACCTCGCGCGATGCGCCGGTCGCCGTGGCTCCCGCCGCCCCACGGCACGCCGGTGACCGCATGCGCGTCCCGACCGGCGAGAACCGGGCGCCGCTGCGCAACTCGCCCCCCGTCGCCTCACCCGCCGAATCGACGCCGGGCCCCGAGACGCTGGCCAGCGTCCTCGAGCCGACGCCCGGTCCGCAAGCACCCCCGGCGCGGGCGGCCGCCGCCGCACCACGTACCGTCCAGGCGCCGTCACACGCCGGGCGCAACTTCCTCATCGGCGCCGTGATCGGAATCGTGCTCATCGGCGCCGCCGCAGCGGTCTACATCTCGCAGCACGGCGGCCTCGGTGGTGGCGCGCCGCGCGCGACACAGCCCGCCTCGTAGCCTGACCGCCGCCTACCGGCGCAGCATCCGGGCGAGCTTGGCCCGATCCTCGGGGCCGAGCTCGCCGGTCACCAGCAGGACGACCAGGTAGGCCACGCCCGAAAGCGCCACCGCCGCGAGGCCTAGGATCTTGCCGTGGCCGGGGACGAAGCGTCCCACCACCAATCCTGCCGCGATGGCCAGGGCGACGCGTCCCAGCGTCGCCACCGGCGGCGTCCCGCCGAGGCGCGCGCGGAGGGTCACCGCGGCCGCCACGAAGCCGACGACCATCCCCAGCGCCGTCGCGCTGGCGGCGGCCACCAGCATCGGCGTTCCCGGGGCTGCGTGCGGGACGAGGAGCGCGGCCGCGCCGGCGCCGCAAGCGACCGTCAGCGCGACGAGCGAGACCGTGGCGCGCGTCAGCCCGGCGGCGTTCAGGATCGCGCAGGCGACCGCCAGCAGCGCCAGGCAGCACTCACCGCCGACGAGGATCGGCATGGCCGGGGCACCGCCGACGTAGGCGGCCGGGTAGATGAGCCCCAGGAGCGCGGCCGGCCGCGCGGCCAGGACGATCCCCATCGCCGCGACCAGGATGACCGCGTAGCGCAGCGTCTGCGTGACGTAGACGCGCGTCGCCTCGCGGTCATCGGCGAAGGTCGAGCGCGAGATGAGCGGGAAGATCACGAAGGTCACCACCACCAGCGCCTGGTAGGGGAGCAGCGCCAGCGTGCGAAGCGCCGCGTACTGGGCCCCCACCGCGTCGGCGACCGCGACCCCGGCCCCCTGTCCGGCAAAGTGGCGCAGGATCGGCAGATCGTAGTTGAGCGCCAGGTTCAGCAGCATCCCATAGACGACGACCGCGCCCATGTAGCTGACCAACCGGCCCTGCGGAAACCGCTCGGCCGACGGCGGCAGCCGCATCACCCGCGAGGAGACGACCAGGATGAAGGCCGCCGCGGCCGCGAACCCGATGAAGGCGCCGTTCACCCGCCAGAGCGCGGCCAGTCCCAGAAGCAGGATCGTCTTGGAGGTCGAGAACCCAATGTCGAAGGTGGCCTGGGTCCGGAACTGGCGCAGGCCGTTGGCCGATCCGACGAACACCGCGTAGACGGCGTAGAGGAACGGAATGGCGGCCGCGATGCGCAGGGCGGTGGTGTACCGCTCGGCGTGGACGAATGAGGCGATGAACGGCGCCCCCCAGAAGAGCGCCAGGGCCAGCGCGGCGCCGAGCACCACCTGCATGCGGACGCCGGCCCGCTGGACG
Source organism: uncultured Pseudomonadota bacterium (assembly GCA_963831685.1). GTDB lineage: Bacteria > Myxococcota_A > Polyangia > Fen-1088 > Fen-1088 > JADGRB01. The sequence goes on along the minus strand of CAWHRJ010000014.1, from coordinate 57,657 downwards.
GCTTCGGCGCGCGCGTCGTTCTCGGCCGTGAACTTCGAGACGGCCTGGATCGTCCCCTGCACGACCGTGTTGTTGACGACCGAGATGACGTTGTTGACCACCGCGAAGGCGCCGTAGTCGGCGAGGCCCAGGAACCGGGCGAGCAGCACCTGCTGCACGAATCCGCTCAGCATGAAGTAGATCTTGGCGATGCTGATGAAGACGGCCCCCTTGGCCGCAGTGGCGCCGTCGGAGGCGCGCGCCGGCTCGCTCACGCCCTCCTCCCCGAGACGACCCGGTCGATGCCGCCCAGATCGCGGCGCGCGCGCACGTCGCCAAATCCGGCGCCGCGGAGGAGCTCGGCCGTCGCCGCGGCCTGCCCCGCGCCGATCTCGAGGACCAGCGCGCCGCCGGGCGCCAGCAGCGCCGGCGCCGCCGCCACCAGCCGCCGGACCAGCGCCAGACCGTCGGCGCCGCCGTCGAGCGCCAGCGCGGGCTCGCTCTTCACCTCGGGGGGGAGGGTCGCCATCTCGCCGGTCGGAATGTACGGCAGGTTGGCGGCGATCAGCGAGAAAGGCGCGTGCGGCCCCAGCGGCGCGTCGAGCTCACCTTCGACGAAGGTGACAGCCAGGCCGAGCCGCCCGGCGTTCCCACGCGCCACCTCCAGGGCCGCGGGCGAGACATCGCTCGCGACGACGGCCGCCGCCGGAAAGAGCTTGGCCAGCGTCAGCGCGATGGCGCCCGAACCAGTCCCCAGGTCGGCGATCCGCGGCGCCTCGACGCCCAGAAGCCGTTCTCGCGCTTCCTCGATCAGCGTCTCGGTGTCCGGGCGCGGAACCAGAACGCGCGCGTCGACGGCGAAGTCGATCCCCCAGAATTCCTTCTTGCCGACCAGGTAGGCGACCGATTCGCCGGCCTGGCGCCGCTTGATGAGCGCGCGAATGTCGGCGAGCTCGGCCGCGGTGAGCGGCCGATCGAACTGCACGTAGAGCTGCACGCGCGCCAGCGCCAGCGTGTGCGCCACCAGGATCTCGGCGTCGAGGCGCGGCGTCGGGAGCCCGCGCTCGGTGAAGCGCGCGGCGGTCCAGCGAATGACCTCCAGGACGGTCCAGCGCGCGGGGGGCGAAGCGACTTCGGGGGTGGACACGAACGCGGTCACTTCATCCGCAGGCGCTCGACCGGCACGCCGCCGAAGATGTGGCGCTCGATGATCTCGCTGACGTCGCCGACGGAGACGCCGCCGTACCAGACCTGCTCGGGGTAGACGACGACCGTGACGCCGCGGGCGCACTGATCGAGGCAGCCGGCGGCGTTGGCCCGGATGCGACCCTTGACGCCGCGGTCGTGTAGCTGGCGCTTGAACTCGTCGCGCACCGCCTCGCTCCCCTTGGCCGCGCAGGACCCCTTGGGGTTCCCCGGATCGCGGCGGTTGGTGCAGACGAAGACGTGCTTGTCGAAGTGAGGCTCGGCCATCGAGCCGCCCATTATAGCGTCCTCGGCGGTAAAGCGCGTCGAGCGTAGGCCGGCTTTGCCGGCCGAAGCTCATCGCGGGAGGTTCGGAACCCTCCCAGGGTTCCGAGTCCTAGAGACTCCCTATTTGCGCGGCGTGGACCCAGCCTTCGAGGCCGTTGCCGAGCCGGACGCGCAGCCAGTCCTGGTCGCGCTCGACCAGGCGGACCCGGAGGCCGGCGTGCACCTCGAAGGCGGTGCGGTAGTTGTCGTCGGCGCCGTCCTTGACCGCGAGCGCGTCGGGGAGCACCACGCCGAACGGGAGGCGATCGAGCCGGGCCCTCCCGACGAGCAGCGCCCCCGCCAGCAGCGCCGCCGCCCCCAGCACCGCCACGGCCGCGCCGAGCGCCGGCCGCAGGTCGTCCCCCGCCCGGCGGCGAACGACGACCAGCACGAAGAAGCCGAGATAGACCGCGACGAAGAGCCAGGTCTCCGCGGACGGGCCGAGCGCGGTCACGGCGCGAATCCAGAGCGGATCGCGATCCTCGCCCTCGATCCGATCATGCGCCTGCCGGGCGGCGATCTTGCGCGCCTCGGCGAGGTTGTAGCGCGCGTCCTCGCCGCCGGGATCGAGCGCGGCGGCTTTTTCGAAAGCCCAGATCGCGGGGCCGAGAGCCCCCTGGCGAAAGTAGGCGTCGCCCAGGTTGAAGTAGAGATCGGCCGACACCGCCCCCTGCTGCAGGAGCTCCTGGTAAGCGGCGGCCGCGCCGGCGTAGTCGCCGTGCAGGTAGGCTTCGTTGCCGCGCCGCCAGGCCTCGTCGCGCCGGTCGGCCCGCGCGAGGCCGATGGAGCCGAGCAGCGCCGCTCCCGCGACCAAAGCCGAGATCCACCGCCGCCCCTTCACGCGCGTGCCCCCTCGCCGAGCGGCGCCCGTTCGATGGCGTCGAGCAGCTCCCCGGCCCGCGCCAGCATCGCCGACAGCGCCGCCGGATTGGCCGCCGCACCGCCGGGCGCGAAGCGCGCCTCGTCGCATGTTTCGATGGCGCCGACCACGCCGGCCGTCTCCCCGTCGGGCAACCCGCGCGCGCGCAGCAGCGCCCCCACCTCGTCGAGGCGCAGCCCGCCCAGCTCGGTCCCGAGCCGCTCCGACAGCGCGTCGCGCAGCACGCGATCGATCTCCAGGTAGAAGTCGCCCGCCCTCCCCGCCGCCCGGTGCGCCTCGGCGGTCCGCAGCCGCCGCCGCGCCATCGTGCGCACGCGCCGCAGCCGCGTCCGGCGCGAGTCGCGCCCGAGCCGCTCCCGTACCCGCCCGAACAGCGCCAGGAGCGCCAGCGCGAGCGGCGGCGTGACGACGGTGGCGGCGAAGCCCGCGCCGTGGAAAAAAGCGACGCCGCGCTCGCCCGTGAGGCTTCCGCGCGCGTGGATCGGCCGGATGTTCCCCGCGACGACGTTCTCCACCCCGGCCGGCGCGCCGGGCGCGCCCGCCGACGGGACGGCGTTCGAGCCCGCCTCGCCCGAGACCGCGATTTCGATCGGCAGGCTGCGCACCGTTTCGTAGCGCCGCGCGGCCGGATCGAACGTCTCCAGCACCAGCGCCGGCACGGTGGTCTTGCCGGGGCGCTCGGGACGCATGAGCCACTCGATCGTCTTGGTGCCGGTGATCGTCGCCGCCCCGTCGACCGCCACGTCGGTCTTGGGCTCATAGCTCTTCCAGCCGGGGAGCGGCGGCAAGGCCGGCGGTCGCACGTTGCGCACGTTCCCGGTCCCTTTGACCGCCACCTTGAGGGTGACGGCGTCCCCGACGGAGACGGCGCCGCGATCGACCACCGCCGAGATCTCGTAGCGCCCGACGTTGGCCGCGTCGAAGCCCGCCGGCGCCCCCTTCGTCGGCAGCGGCTGCGCGTCGATCACGAGCGGATCGGTCTTGAGGCGCCGGACCTCGGCGGGGGAGAAGAAGTCGGCCTGCTGGGTCAGCTCCGCCTCCATCGGCGTGACGGTCAGCCTGCCGGGCGCGAGCGGGAAGAGCGCCTTTTTGAAGAGGAGCGCGACGTTGTACGTGCGCCCGGCGATCGCCTGCTGGTCGTTGAACGCCAGCCGTCCGGGCGGCGTGGTCGAGGGAATGTCCTCCGACCAGAAGCCGTCGGTGTGCGGCTCGGCGACCTGCCCGAAGCGGCTCGGCACGTCGACGACGTAGAGGTACCAGGCGACCGTCACCTGCTCGCCGACGAAGGCCCGCGTCTTGTCCGCCACGACGCGGATGAAGGCGGGCGCGGGCGTCGAGGACATCTGGTTTTGCGCCGGGCGGTCGTCACCGAAAGGGGACCCCTGCATGCCGGGGAACAGGCGCTGGAAGACGCGGTTCGGATCCATACCGGGGGGGCCGCCCGAATGCGCGGGGGGGGCCGTGCCGGCGGCGCCGACGCGCACCTGGATCGGGTTGGTCGACAGATCCCGCCCGCCGACCTTCACGTGGGCAGCGCCGATCTTGAGCGGCCCCTTGGCGCCGTCGGCCAGGACCAGCTGATAGGTCCAGGTGAAGCTCGACTGGATCGTCTGCTGGTTGCTGCCGAACACCATCTGGATGCTGGTCGACTTGCTGGGCCCCTGCGCCTGCTGAACCTGGAAGCCGTGGAAGTCGGGCGGCCGGAAATCGGACGCATCGTCGCCGGCGGTCTGCAGCGTGATCTGGCAGATGAACGGCTCGCCCGGCGCGACCGCCTCGCGATCGAGGGCCGCCGTGAAGGACGCCGCCCGCGCGACACCCGGCCACCCGAGCGCGAGCGCGGCCAGCGCAATGAGGCTCGAGGCGCGACGCAAACGCCCCCCGCTCACCAGTCACGCTCTGGCGGCGCGCGCCGCACCGCCCGCACCTTGGCGCGCTCCTTCTCGAGATCCTTCGAGCTGCGCTCCAGGTTGTCGAGCACCGACTGGATCTGCTGCTGCTCCTCCGGCTTGCTCGGCTCCGGCTTGGGCTGGTCCTGCTTGTCCTTCTGGCTCTGATCCTCGTTCTTGTCTTGCTGGTCCTTCTTTTTGTCCTGCTGGTCCTGCTTGTCCTTGTTGTCTTTTTTGTCTTGGTCCTTGTTCTTGTCCTGCTTGTCGTCCTTCTTGTCCTTGTTCTTGTCGTCCTCGCCTTTCTTATCTTGCTTCTTCTTCTCTTCTTCCTTCTGCTTCTTGAGAGCGATCTCCAGGTTCCACTTGGCCTGCTTGTCGTCCGGCTTGAGGCCGAGCGCGCGCGTGTAGGCGGAGACCGCCTCCTTGAACTTCTCCTTCTTGAAGAAGGCATTCCCCAGGTTGTAGAAGGCCGAGGCCTTGAGCGCCGGTTCCTTGGCCTCGGTCGCCCGCAGGAACTCCTGCCCCGCCTCGTCGAAGCGCGACAGCGCGTAGAGCGCCGCCCCCCGATCGAAGTGCGCGCCCGCGTCGGCGGGGAGCTTCTTCACCGCCTGCTCGTAGTGCCCGAGCGCGTCCTCGGCCTTGCCGGCCTTGAGCGCGGCGTTGCCGGCCTCGATCTCGGCGTCGCGCTTCTCGAGGATGCCGAACCCCAGGAGCAAGGGCGCGAACGCCGCGACGAACGTCATCTCGGCGAGGCGCCTCACGCCGGCACCTCCCGGCCGGGCGATTTTCCCCGTCGCCGCTCGCTCATGCAGGCCTCGCCGACGAGCAGCAGGAAGGCGGGGAGGAGAAGAAGCTCGAAGATCTCGTCGTAGTCGCGCACGACACGCGCCTCGTTCTCCGTCCGCTTGAGGCCGCCGAGCGCCCGCTCGACCTCCTCGACGCCGAACCGCTTGCTGTCGGCGTGGAAGTACTCGCCGCCCGTCTTGCGCGCGATCTCGGTGAGAGTGTCCTCCGCGAGCCGCGAGGTCACGTAGTGCCCGTCGGCGTCCTTCACGTAGCCGGTCACCTTCCCCTGCTCGTCGTACTCCGGAATCAGCTCGCCCGAGCGCGACCCGATCCCGACGGTGAAGATCTTCACCCCCAGCTTCGACGCCTCGTCGGCCGCCTGCAGCGGCTCGCTGTCGGTGTCCTCTCCGTCGGTCAGGAGCAGGATCGCCTGCCCCCGCGTCGGCCCCCCCTTGGTGCGCAGCGCGGTCAGCTGCTCGAGCCCGCTCTTGATGGCGCGCCCGATCGCCGTGCCGCCGACCGGCATGTCCCAGGGGCCGAGATCGCGCCAGAACAGCTTCACCGCCGCGTAGTCGGTGGTCGGCGGGTAGGTGAGGCTCTCGCCGGCGAAGGCCACCACGCCGACCCGGTCGCCGCCCAGGCTGTCGAGCAGCTGCTCGAGCTCGCGCTTGGCCCGCTCGAGCCGCGAGGGGTAGACGTCCTTGGCCAGCATCGAGCGCGAGAAGTCGAGCGCGACGACCAGGTCGAGCCCGCGCTGCTGCGCGACGCGCGCGCGCCCGCCCGCCTGCGGCCGCGCCAGCGCCAGCGCCAGCAGGGCGAAGGCCGTCACCACCAACGCCGCGCGCGCCACCTTGCGCGGGACCGAGACGCTGGCCGCCATCAGCGCGACGAGCGGCGCGTCGCCGAGGCGCCCCAGGCGGCGGCGCCGCGAGGCAAACCCCAGCCCGTAGGCGATCACCGCCGCCGGGACGGCCAGGAGCAGCCAGAGCGCGTGGGGGTTGGCGAAGCGCATGGTCAGGGGATCCGCTGAAAGCGGGTGAGCCGCAGCCCCGTCTCCAACAAGAGGAGCGCGAACGCCGCCAGCAGGAAGCGCCGGTAGAGCTCGCGGTAGAGCGTGCCGCGGTCGCGGATGCGCGACTTCTGCAGATCCTCGAGGATCTTCTGGAACCGCTCGTGCAGCGCGCGGGTGTCGGTCGCGAGATACGGCGTGCCGCCGGTCATCGAGGCGATGCCCTCGAGCAGCTTGGGGTCCACCGGCTGGCGCTGGCGCCCGCCGCGGGGGTCGGCCGCCTCGCCGTCGCTGGTGCCGGCCAGCACGGTGTAGATCTTCACCCCCAGCGTCTGCGCGTAGCGCGCCGCCTGATCGGGCGAGATGTTGCCGGCGTTGTTTTCCCCGTCGGTGAGCACGATGATCACCTTGGACTTGGCGTCCGACTTGCGCAACCGGTTGAGCGCGACGCCGATCCCGTTGCCGATCGCGGTGGCCCGCCCGTCGATGATCCCGACGTGCAGCTCTGCCAGCATGCGCAGGAAGGTGCCGTGGTCGAGCGTGAGCGGGATGTCGGTGAAGGCCTCGCGCCCGAAGATCACCAGGCCGATCCGGTCGGACGGGCGGCGGCGCACGAAGTCCTGGATGACCGCCTTGGCCGCCTCCAGCCGGTTGGGGACCAAGTCTGTCTCCTCCATCGAGCCGGAGAGATCGAGCGCGATGACGATGTCGATCCCCTCGAGCTCGAGATCGTCGGTGACCTGCGTGCTCTGCGGCCGCCCGAGCGCGACGCCGAGCAGGACCACGGCGGCGAGGCGCAGCACCGTCGGCAGATCGCGCAGGCGCGCCACGAGGCCAGGTCGCTCGACGCCCAGCTCGCCGGCCCGCGAGTAGACGAAGAGTCCCCGCCGCCCAGGCGCACGCACGAGGCCCGCCCAGGCCACCAGCGCCACCGCCGGAGGGATCAGCGCCAGCGCGAACGGATGCGCGAAGCGAAACCCCTCGACGTCGCGGAGGAGCGCGAAGTACGCGACCCCGAGCGGCGCGAAGACGATCGCGATGAGGCCCCAGGGGATCCGCGCGCGGTGAATTGTCGGGTCAGGCACGGAGCGCCTCCCCGGTCCCGGCGGGCGCGCCGGCGGGTTGGGTCACCGGGCGCGTCGTGGAGACGATGTGGATCGCGCTCTCCAGTGCGCCGCGCGCCTCGGCGGCGGTGGGGGAGGTCTTGGCGAACTTCACCAGGTCGCAGGCCGACAGCCACCCCTCGATCTCGCCCAGCACCAGCTCCCGGCCGGCCTGCCGGCGCAGCTCGGCGACGAGCTCGTCGGTGGTCAGCTCCAGCGAATCGAACGCGTAGCGCCCACCCAGGTACTCGCGGATGATCTCCGAGACGGCGAAGTAGAATGGCCGGTTGTCGGCGTTCTCCAGAAAACCGTAGGCCCCCAGGCGATCCAGCCTCTCCAGCGCCACCTCGTGCGCGGGGCGCGGCGGCGGACCGGGGCGCTCGCCGCGGCGCGCGCGCAGCCGGCGGACGATCAGCATCGTCAGGAGCGCGCCGAGCCCCGCCGCCACGAGGCCCCCCGCGATGTAGGCCGGCCAGAGGTTCTCCACCATCACGGTGACGGGCGGCGCCGCGTCCCGGATGGCCGGCTCCGGCTCGTTGGCGATGAGGCTGCCGATCTTCACCGCCACCGGCGCCGTCCGCGCCGTCCGGACGTCGCCGCGCGGGCCGAGGTAGGTCACCTCGATCGCCGGAACCTCCTTCGGCCCGGGCTCGTAGGCGGCGATGGTCAGCGTGAACTGCCGCTTCACCCGCCCGTCGCCCAGGTTCTGCTCGCTCTCCTTGCGATCGAGGAGCGAGAACGCCCCCAGCTCCAGCGTCGACGGGAGGTTGACCGGCACGGTGGTCTTGCTGATCGCCACCACGTCGAGGTGGATCGGATCGCCGACGTGCGCCTCGGTCTTGTCGGCATGCGCCACCACCGTCGGCGCGTCGGGATCGGGCGCCTCGGCGACGCCGGCATCGCCGGCCGCGCGCGAGACACCGACCGCGCAGAGGAGCGCCCAGGCGGCGACGACGACGGGGAGAGCGCGCTTGCTCAATGTCGCAACCTCCGCGCGCGCGACTCGAAGAAGCTGGTCAGCGCCGGTAGATAGTTACGGTCGGTCGAAAGCTCGATGGGGTCCATCGACAGGCGCTTGAAGAGCGCGCGCCGCGCCTCCGCCGCCTGCCGGGTCCGGCGCGCGAACGCCTTCGCCTCGGGGCCGCCCGTGTCGAACACCAGCGTGCCGCCCGTCTCGGGATCCTCGATCTCGACGAGGCCGACGTCGGGGAGCCCCTCCTCCAGCGGATCGCCCACGCGGACGGGGATGAGGTCGTGGCGCCGCGCGGTGATGCGCAGCGCGCGCTCGTAGCTGTCGAGCGGCGCCAGAAAATCGGAGATGAGAAAGGCGACCGCCTTCCGGCGCACGACGTGACTCAGGAACTCGAGCCCGGCGCCGATCGACGTCCGCCGGCTCTTCTCGGAGAACTGCAGGATCTCGCTCGACCACGCGCAGGACGTGCCGCTTGCCCTTCTTGGGCGGCACGAACTTCTCGACCTCGTCGGTGAAGATGATGAGGCCGACCCGGTCGTTGTTGCGGATGGCCGAGAAGGCCAGCACCGCCGCCAGCTCGGCCGCGAGGTCCCGCTTTTGCCGCACGCGCGAGCCGAACCGCCCCGAGGCCGACATGTCGACCAGCAGGAGAACCGTCATCTCGCGCTCCTCGGTGAAGAGCTTCACGTAGGTGTCGTTCATGCGCGCCGACACGTTCCAGTCGATGAGCCGGATGTCATCGCCCGGGATGTACTGCCGCACCTCGGAGAACGCGATCCCCCGCCCCTTGAAGACGGAGTGGTACTGCCCCGCCATCCGGTCGCGCACCAGGCGCTCGGTGACGATCTCGATCTTGCGGATGCGCTTGAGCAGCTCGCGGGGCAGCATCGGGGAAGACGACGGCTACGGGATCTCTAAGGAACTTCGACCCGCTCGAACAGCTTGCGCACGACCGTCTCGGTGGTCACCTCCTCCGCCTCGGCCTCGTAGGTGAGGATGACGCGGTGGCGGAGGACGTCGACGCCGATCGCCTTGATGTCCTCGGGCGTGACGTAGCCGCGGTGGCGCAGGAAGGCGTGCGCGCGCGCCGCCAGGTTCAGATAGATCGACGCGCGCGGGCTGGCGCCGAACGCGATGAAGTCGGCCAGGTCGGCCAGGCCGTACGCCTTCGGCTCGCGCGTGGCGTGCACGATGTTGACGATGTAGTCGCGGATCTTCTCGTCGATGTAGACCTGCCTGCACGACCGAGCGCGCCTCGGCGATCTCCTGCGGCGTGCAGGCACGCTCGGCGACGGCCTTCATGGGCGAGGTCATGCGATCCATGATCGCCCGCTCGTCTTCCTTGCTGGGGTAGCCGACCTTGATCATCAGCATGAAGCGATCGAGCTGCGCCTCGGGCAGCGCGTAGGTGCCCTCCTGCTCGATCGGGTTCTGCGTGGCCATGACGAGGAACGGATCGGGCAGCGTGTGCGTCGTGTCGCCGATCGTGACCTGACGCTCCTGCATCGCCTCGAGCAGCGCCGACTGCACCTTGGCCGGCGCGCGGTTGATCTCGTCGGCGAGGACGAGGTTGGCGAAGATCGGCCCCTGCTTGGAGATGAACTCGCCCTTCGCCTGGTTGTAGATGACGGTGCCGACGATGTCGGCCGGCAGCAGATCCGGCGTGAACTGGATGCGCTGGAACTTCATGGCCAGCGTGTCGGCCAGCGTCTTGACCGTCAGCGTCTTGGCGAGGCCGGGCACGCCCTCGAGCAGCACGTGCCCGCCGGTCAGCAGGCCGATCAGGATCCGTTCGATCATCGTGCTTCTGGCCGACGATGACCTTGCCGACCTCGGCGGTCAGCGTCTCGACGAAGGCCGACTGCTTGTGTACGAGCTCGTTGATGACCCGGACGTCCATTCGTTTTCCTCGATTGCCTCTGTTGCTGCGCTTGGGGTTTGCTGACGTTCGCGCCGCCCCGGCGCGGCGCGCAGCTTACAACCCCGGACCGGGGCCCGCTAGGATATTTCCACTTCATGTGCTAGCTAATGCCGCCATGAGCCGTGAAGCCGACGCCAAGATCGACCGACTCTTCGACAAGCGGACCCTCGACCGCAACATCAAGAAGGGGCTCATCACCCGCAAGGACTACGACAAGCACATCAAGACCCTGGAAGACGTGGCGGGCAAGGGCCTGTACGGGGCTCCCGAGGGCAAGGATGAGGCCGACGACGGGCCGACGCCCGCCGGCGAATAGCGCCAATCGCGCCTATCGACCCTGGGGCGATTTGGCTGGGGCGATTGAAACCTCAGCCTGCCGTGCGTAACCTCCAGGGTATGGCGAGCGGCGAATCGAAATCAGGGCGGGGCTTCACGGTCACCGACCGGCGGTCGTTCAACGACGCGGCCGACGCGCCCGCCGAGGCGTCGGCCTCGCCCGCGGCCGCGGCGCCGACGGCCGAGTTCCCCACCGCGGTCTTTCCCCCGATCGACTTTCACACCTTCGTGCTGTCGCTCGGCAGCTCGGCGCTGCTGCACCTCGGGGAGATCGAGCATCCCAACGACGGCGTGTCGCAGAAGGATCTGCCGCTCGCCAAGCACACGATCGACATCCTCGCGATGCTCGAGGAGAAGACCAAGGGCAACCTCTCCACCGCCGAGGAGAAGCTGATCGAGAGCCTGCTCTACGACCTGCGCCTCCGCTACGTCGAGGCGACCAAGTCCTGAGGTCAGTCGCAGGTCAGACGAAGTAGCTCGTGTGCAGCACGTCGGCGACGACGTTGCAGAGCGCGTGGAAGGTGGCGCCGGCGGCGATCGAGCCCGTGCGGCGCGCATCCAGCCGAAGACGAGCGCCGGGAAGAAGACGGCCAGCCGCTGCGGGTTGGGGACGACGAGCAAGGTGTCCGAGCGCGAACAGCGCGCTCGACACGACGAGCGCCCAGCCGACGGGCGCGCCCCACAGGCGTCCGCGTCGGGCGCCAGACGCGCTCGAGCCGCACCAGCAGGTAGCCGCGGAAGAACATCTCCTCGGGGATCGCGACGACGACGAGCTGGTTGAGGGCCGAGAGCGCGAAGCGGTCGGGCAGGCGCAGCGTGCCGCCGGCGATGCCCTGCCAGTGGTGGCAGAGGCGCCCGAAGAAGGGCGTGAGCCGCGTCCGCGGGGCGTGCAGCGCGGCCGTAGAAGAGAAAGAACCCGCCGACGAACGCCGGGAAGAAGAGCGCCGAGAACGCCCCGAGCACCGCGAGGTTGAGCGCCAGCGGGTGCGAGGCGCAGGCCCGCCTCGTGGTAGTCGAAGCTGCCGCCCCGCGCGGCGGGCCGCGACGCCGGGCGCGTAGAAGAAGACGATCGCGATGAAGGCGTGCAGGTTGTCGCGCACGAACGGCACGACCGCTGCCGACGGCGGCCAGCGCGGCCGCCAGCGCCGTCGCAATCGCGAAGGCGTCCAGAGCGGCTCGCGAAGGCCCCGACGCGCGTGTCACGGGGGTGCAGTCTACTCCCGCAGCTTTATCGCGGCCCGAACGTGCCCAGCGAGGCGATCGCGGCCGCCGCTGCCCGGGTCGCGCCCGCAACCGATCGGCCGAGGCCGCGGCGGCGCCCCCGCGGCGCTCCGCAGCGTCTGCGAGCATCGCGTCGAGCTCCCCTTCGAGGCTGGAGATCGCCTCGCGGCTCGAGCGCAGCGCCGCCGCCAGCGAGGTCGCGCGCACGAGCGGCGCCTCGCTCCGCCGGACGGTCACGCGCGACCGCGCCGGCACGCGCCGGGTCCGGGGCCCGGAGGCGAGCGCTCGCGTCGGCGTGAAGCCATCTTGCGTCCCACGAGGATTGGCTCTCCGTCGCTGGAAGTCAAATTTTGCGCTAGCCCTTCCCGAGCAGGTAGCGGCGCGTCGGATCGACGACCACGCCCGCGCCGAGCGCCGTGCGCCCGATCAGCATCGGGAACAGCATGTCGCCGCGGTTGGTGAGCGTCACGGCGATGCGCCGCTCGAACGGCCCGAGGCTGAGCGTCGTCTCGATGACCGGCCGCCGTTCCATCCGCCCCGAGGTGTCGCGCACCACGACGTAGCCGCGCACGGTGGCGCGCACGCGTGCGGCTTGCGCTCCGCGCCGCCGCCCGGGCACGGTGATCTCGAGGATCGGGCGACGGTTGGGCCCGCCCGCCGTGTCGACGGTGCGCATGCGCGTCACGTGCAGCGCGGAGGTGCGTGCGCCCGTGTCGAGCTTGGCCTTGAGCCTCCCGATCTCGAGCCGTGGGAGCGTGACATGCTCGACCCACCCGACGCGCGTCTTCCCGTCGACCGCGGCCCGCGGCGCGGGGGCCTCGCCGTCGGGGCGCCGCCGGCCGCCGATCCCCGGCGCGGGCGCCCGAACGAGCGCGAACAGCGTCGCTCCGGCGCGGACCGGCCCGGCAGCCGCCGCCTCGATGACGAGCCCGGAGCGCGGGGCGACGAGGGGCGTGGCCGGCCCCGGCAGCGCGGGCTCCAACCGTCCCAGGAGCCCCCGGGCGCGGACGGCGCTGCCCGGCGCGACCGGCGCTTCCAGGAACCCGTCGGCCGGCGCGGCCACGCGCAGCGCCCGGGCCGGCAGGCGCGCGGAGATCCGACGCCCGTCCTGCGACGCCCCATCCCCGCGTCCGTCGTCAGACCCGAGGACGCCCAGTCCGGCCAGCAGGGCCCGCGCCGATCGCACCAGCGGCTCGGCGGCCTTGCCGTCGGGGGCGGCGCCGGCCGCGGTCAACTCGACCGCGACCACCTGCACCGCGGCCGCAGCCGCCAGCAGGCTGCCCGGGGTCAGCGGCGCGGGCAGGAGGGCCGCCGCCCCGCTCAGCAGCGCGAGCCGACGGACCCGCGGATCCTCCAACCGTCCTCGGGCCACGACGACGCCGCGGCGCCCCCGCCGTGGTCCCCCGAGGACGATGAGCGCCTGCGCGCCGATCACGATGTCCGAGAAGAGGGCGAAGGCGTCGCGGGCCGAGCGATTGCCGTCGGCGGCGCCCGGAAACGGCAGCCGGGGAGGCGTGCGTCCCAGCGGAGCTGGCCGGCCGCCCGGGCGCAAGACCGGAACGACGACCACGCTCCCGGCCAGGCCGCCAGGATCCAGGCTGGCGGCCAGTCGGTTGGCGGCCCGCGCGGCCGTCGCCTCGCCGCCACGGATCGCCGCCACGACGCCGATTCGCGGCCCCGGCTTGCTGCCGACGACCACCCAGGCGGGGACCGAGCGATCACCTGCGTCCGCGCCCGCGCGCGCGGCGAGAGCGATCCGCACCGCGCGCGCCTCGCCTGGCGCCACCGATACACCCCCGACCCTGACACCCCGCGGCGGAAGCTCTATCGCCATCGGACGACCCAAGAACCGGGAAGGCCGAGAAGACCGAGGCCTGGCCGTCGCACGGTCTGACGCACGGGCGCGAGTATAGTCACGAGACGCCTCCGAGCGGCGCGCCCGACACCCGACATGTCGGCGGGAATTGAGCTACGGGACGACCCCGCGGCACTGTCTATGTGGCCTCATATTTAGCCATTTTTTTTAACGATCGGGCGTAAGCTAATGCACGAACGTCCGAACAGCCCCCTTGTCGGAGGTCACACCATGCGTCGGTTGAACGGGCATATCGTGAAGTTGGCTTTGATCTCCCTCGGTCTCGCTGCCTGCGGCTTCAGCCCTGGCCAGGCCGGTTCAGGAGTCACCACCACTGGCGGAGCCGGAAGCTCCGGAAATTCGTCCGGCTCGGGGGGGAGCGGCGGCAGCGGCGGTGGCCTGGTCATCACCGGCGTCGGCCTCAGCGGCGGCGGCGGCGACGTCACCGGCGGCGGGGGGACCATGACCTGCGGCGTGACCAGCAACCCGGTCATGCCGTCTCCGCCGGACGTGCTCATCGTCCAGGACAAGTCGGGGTCGATGAACGAGGACGACAACGGGAATACCTGCAACAGGAACTGCACCTCGAAGTGGACGGAGCTGACGACCGCGCTCTCGACGGTCATCACGGCGACCGACACCTCGGTGAACTGGGGGCTCAAGTACTTCTCCGACAACAACGCCTGCGACGCCAGTATGGCGCCGGCCGTTGCCGTCGCGCCGATGAGCGGCGCGGCAGTGACGGCGTCGATCATGCGGACGCAGCCCGGCGGCAACACGCCGACGCGCGACGCGGTCAGCTCCGGGGCGCAATACCTCGGCACCCTCCCCGACACCAACCCGAAGTTCCTGCTCCTCGCCACCGACGGTCTTCCGAACTGCCCGTCGGGCTGCGCCGCGGACCCGATGCCGATGGGGATGTGCACCACCACCGACAACCCGACCGAGGACTCGGCCGCGGAAGCGGCGGTCACGATGGCCGCCATGGCGGGCTACCCGACGTTCGTCATCGGGATTGGGAACGTCGCCTCGGCCCAGAACACGCTCAACCAGTTGGCGATCGCCGGTGGCCAGCCACAGACGGGCGCCGCGACGAGCTACTACGCCGCCACCGACGAGGCCACGCTGGAGGCTGCGCTGATGGCCATCGTCGGCAAGGTGGCCTCCTGCCAGATTTTGCTGCCCACCGCCGCCCAGGGCCAGACCAACGTGGCCGTCTCGGTGAACGACGCCTCGGGCAAGGCAACCAAGGTACCGGAGGACAACGCCAACGGTTGGTCCTACGTCAACGGCGGCATGGGGATCCAGCTCAACGGCTCGTACTGCGACGGGGTCAAGAACATGACGTACTCGAAGGTCGAGTTCCTCTACTCCTGCAACGGGATGCCGATCTGCATCGACAAGCTGGCCGACGGCACCTGTGGCGATTAGCCGCAACTCGCTGATTCGCGTCCGCGCCTAACGCGCCCTCCGCCCGGAGGTGTGGCATGGTTCGCCCCATGGCCACACCGAAGGGAAAGGCACGCGCGCGCAAAGCGAGCGGGACGCCGCGCAACGGCGCGGCGTCAAGCTCAAGCCGACCGAGCTCGGCGCGACCGAGCTCGCCCTCGCAGAGCCGTCCGCCGAGCTCGCGGCGCTCGGCCGAGGCCGTGCGCGGCGACGGCGGCGCAGGTGCTCGCCACCTACCGCGAGCCGCTGGGCGGCCACGCGCTCATGCTCGTCGCGCTGCCGATCGCACAGGTCGTGCCGACGCCGTTCCAGCGCGACATCTCCGACGCGCACGTCCGCCGGCTCACGCAGGCCATGGACAAGACGCAGCGGTTCCTCGACCCGATCATCGTCGTGCGCGAAAAGACCGAGCAGCGGGCAGTACTGGACGCCGAACGGCTATCACCGTCTCACGGCGCTCAAGGAGCTCGACGCCAAGAGCATCCTCGCGCTGCTCGTGCCGGAGCGCGCGGTCGCCTACCAGATCCTCGCGCTCAACATCGAGAAGGCCCACAACCTGCGCGAGAAGGCGATCGGCGTGCGCCGCATGTACGTCGACCTCGCCGCCATGCCCGACGCCAAGGAGGAGGAGGACGCTACGCGCTCGAGTTCGAGGAGCCGGCGCTCGCGACGCTGGGCTTCGCCTACGAGGAGCGCGGGCGTCTCTCGGGCGGCGCGTACCACTCGATCCTGCGCAAGGCAGACAAGTGGCTCCCGGGGCGCCTCGTCGACGCGATGGACGTCCGGCGCGAGCGCGCCGCCGCTGCTGCTCGACTTCGACGAGGCCGTGCACGGGCGTCGTCGACGGGCTCAAGGAGCGCGGGCTCAACGAGCCCCTACCTGCGCAACTTCGTCGTCTCGCGCGTCAACCCGCTGCGCTTCATCAAGGGCGAGCCGCCGCCCCTCGACGAGCTCCTGCCGTCGATGGCGAAGCGCGCGCGCGGCATGAACGCTCGACAAGATCAAGCCGGGCGACGTCGCGCGCTCGGGCGGCGCGCCCGAAGCCTCGGAATGACGGGAAGGATCGGGCCCGCGCCCCGCGCCGTCATCTTCGACCTCGACGGCACGCTCACCGAGCCGCTGCTCGACTTCGACGCCATGCGCGCCGAGATCGGCCTGCCGCCCGGGCCCATCCTCGAGCAGCTCGCGCACGCGACGCCGCCGACGCGCGCGCGCGCCGAGGAGATCCTGCGCCGCCACGAGCGCGAGGCCATCGCCGCGCGACGCTCGCCGACGGCTGCGCCGAGCTGCTCGCGCACCTCGCCGCGCGCGGCATCCCGATGGCGATCCTGACCCGCAACGTCCGCGAGGTCGTCGAGACGTTCGCGCGGACGTTCGGCTTCCCGTTCGCAGGCGTCTACACGCGCGAGGACGGCCCGCACAAGCCGGCGCCCGACGGCGTGCTCGCGCTCTGCGCCGAGCTCGGCGCCGCGCCCGCCGAGACGCTCGTCGTCGGCGACTACAAGTTCGACATCCTGGCGGGCCGCGCGCGGGCTGCCGGACCGTGCTCCTGCTCGCCGAGCCCCTCTCCGCTCGAAGAGCTCGCCGACTGGGGCGCCGCCCGATCTGGTCGTCGGGTCGCTGCGCGAGCTCCTGCCGCGCTCTTTGCCGGCGCGCTGACGGCTCAGGTCGCCGCGGGGGCGGCGATCGACGCCAGCAGCTTGGGCAGCGCGTTCGCGAACTGGCCCTTGGCCATGACGTCGCTGCATCCCTTGGCGCGCGCGGCGTCCATCAGGTCGGTGCGTCTCGTGATCGATGAAGCCGACGCTCGGTACGGCACGCGCCGGCGTCGCCGAGGGCGCTCGAGCGCCGCGAGCGCCGCCGGCAGCGCGCAGATCGACGATGACCAGCTTCGCCTCGCGCGCCGCCGCCGCGAACGCCTGCGGATCGCGTGCCGGCCTGGATCGTCACGCCCATGTCTTGGCCGCCTCGCGCACCTTCGACGAGAACAGCATGTCCGTGATGAAGTGGACGACGTCGGCCACGGTCGATCATCGCTCGCGTTCGCGGCGCGAACCAGATGAAACGAAACTAATGTCCCGAGCACCCGGTTGGCTGGTTACCGTTGCTCCCTTCCGGGCCTGGCGGGGTTCGCCGGCGTTCCGTCGCCCGGGACGCCCCCTTTCTGTCACAGAAGCGCGCCGCAGATCCAGCGCGGCGCGCGCCGTGCTATGAACGCGCCATGGCCGCCGACAAGCGACAAGCTGACCGTGGACAGAAGGCGCCTGCCTTCTCGCTGCCCGATCAGGACGGCAAGACCGTGAAGCTCGACGAGTACAAGGGACGCTGGCTCGTCCTCTACTTCTACCCGAACGACGACACGCCCGGCTGCACGACCGAGGCGTGCGACTTCACGAACGGCCTCAAGGACTTCGAGAAGCTCGACGCGGTCGTCGTCGGCTGCAGCCCGAACAGCGACGAGAGCCACCGCAAGTTCATCGCCAAGTACAAGCTCAAGGTCCGCCTGCTCAGCGACCCGGGGCACGGCGTCATGGAGCCGTACGGCGCCTGGGGCGAGAAGGTCCTCTACGGGAAAAAGTCGATCGGCGTCATCCGCTCGACCGCCATCATCTCCCCCGACGGCAAGGATCGCCCACCACTGGGCGCGCGTGAAGGCCGCCGGCCACGCCGACGCCGTCCGCGAGAAGCTCGAGGAGCTACGCGCCTAGACGCCGACATCGGTGGGGCAGGCCGCCGCATTCACGCGAGCGGGTTCGCCCACCGCAGCTGGGGAAACCGCGCGAAGTCGGCGTCGTTCGAATGAACCTCGCCGTGGTGCTCGATCGCCAGCGCGGCCAGTTGAACGTCCGTCGTCAGGTTGCCGCCGGTCCCGAGCCGTCCGAGCAGCCCGAAGGCAATCTCGAGGTGGCGCGGTCCCGGGAGAAGGTAGCGGACCTGCGGGCGGACCAACCACTGCCGCGCCTGCGCCACGGCCGCCTCGATCGACATGGGGGGATCGAACAGCTCGCGGTTGGTGGCGAGGCGCAGGAAACCGAACAGCGCGGGCGAGCTGACGCCGATCTCCTTCCGGCCGCTCAGCAGCGCGTCCCACCAGGCGCGCGCCTTCGCGTGCTCGGGAAACGCCTGGATGTGCGCGTAGAGGAGCAGGTTGACGTCGGGGACGATCATCGGCGTCGCGGGTTGCGCTTCGCCAGCACGGCGTCGTCTTCCAGCTCGTCCGCCAGCCGGTTGAGCCCGGCGGGATCGAATCCAGCCCGGAGCTTGGCCCGATGGGGGACAGTTCGGTAGGCGGGGACGTCGGCGTCGGCCAGGCGCGGGCTGAGACCGCGCCTGAGCGCGTCGTTGACAACCTGTTTGAACGGCCGCCGCTGCCGGTGGACCTCATCCGTCAGCAGGCGCGCCACGTCCGCGTCGAGCGTGAGCGTCGTCCTCACGAACACATCATGATGCCTTCCGACCAAGACATCAAGATGCCTCACGCGGAGCCCCACCCTCGCCGCTGAGATCAGCGCGGGGGGCACCAAGGATGCGAACCACGCGACTGCCCCCCGATCTGTTCGATCGCGTCGAGGGCGGACGGGCTTTGCCGGGCCGACCTCATCGCGGCAGGTCGCAGGAACCCTGTCAGGGTTCCTGATCTAGTCGAGGAGAGAGAGGGATTCGAACCCTCGGTACCTTTCGGTACACACGATTTCCAATCGTGCCCCTTCGGCCACTCGGGCATCTCTCCGGGTAAAAAATCAGAGGAGAGGGTGGGAGTCGAACCCACGTTGGACTTGCGCCCAAACCTGATTTCGAATCAGGCGCTTTCGGCCACTCAGCCACCTCTCCGGTACTTCTTGGCGGGCCGGATCCTTACTTGAGGGCGGTCGAAGTTTCAACCGCGACGGCCGAACAGGGTCTGGAGAGGACTCCCGAGCGGCCTCGGCGTTCATGCTAAGTTGCGCGCCATGTCTGCCGTGGCGCTCGGCTGATGCGCGAGCCCGTCGCCGGAGAAAAGCTCGACCAGTACGAGATCGGCGAGCTCCTGGCCCGCAGCGGAATGGCGTCGATCTTCAAGGCGGTCGACGGCGACAGCGGCGCCCCGGTCGCGCTCAAGATCCCGCACCCGCAGCTGGAGAGCGACGTCGTCTTCTTCGAGCGCTTCAAGCGCGAGGAGGAGGTGGGGCAGCGGCTCGAGCACCCGAACGTCGTCAAGGTGATGAAGCCACGCGGCAAGAGCCGGATGTACATCGCGATGGAGTACGTCGACGGGCGTTCGCTCCGCAGCATCATCCAGTCCGATGCCCCTCTCCCCGCCGCGCGCGCGCTGGAGATCGCCCGCCAGGTCACCGCGGCGCTCTCCTACCTGCACGAACAAGGGGTCGTTCACCGCGACATCAAGCCCGAGAACATTCTCCTCACCGCCGACGGGAAGGTGAAGATCCTCGATTTCGGGATCGCGCTCGACGAGTCCAAGCGGCGGCTCACCTGGGCCGGCTTCTCGGCGACGCTCGGCACGCCCGACTACATGGCCCCCGAGCAGATCGGCGGCCGCCGCGGCGACGCCCGCACCGACGTTTACGCCGTCGGGACGATGCTGTACGAGATGCTCACCAAGAACCTGCCGTTTTCGAGCTCCAACGCCAACGCGCTCCTGCGCGCCAAGGCCAACGAGGACCCCAAGCCGCCCTCGTACTTCGTCCCCCACCTCGACCCGGCGCTGGAGGCGATCATCCTCAAGGCGATAGAGCGCGCGCCGCGCGATCGCTTCGAGACCGCCGCCGCGCTGCTCGCCGAGCTCGGCGATCCGCCGTCGGCGCTGCGCCGCTCGCCCGATGCCCCCCGCCCCCCGCGCCGCGGTCTGGCGCGGGCGGTCCGCCGCCTCGCCAAGGTCGCGCTGGTCGTCGGCGTGATCGCCGGTCTGGGCGCGCTCATCGTTCTCAGCAACCGTCACGCCGAGCCGCCGTCCGCCGCGCGCTCGGGCCGCTGACGCGACGGGAGGTCGCCATGAATCAAGGTCATCTCGAGATCGCGCTGAATCTCGTCTGGGTGCTGATGGCCGGGTTCCTGGTGATGTTCATGCAGGTCGGCTTCGCCATGGTCGAGACCGGCTTCACCCGCGCCAAGAACGCCGTGAACACCGTGGCGATGAACATCGTCATCTACCCGATCGGCGTGCTGGGGTTCTGGCTTCTCGGCTACGGCCTCATGACCGGCGGCATCCCCGTCTGGCCGTCGCTGGGCGAGCCCCTGCGCGGCGCGCACGAGGTCGGCCTCTCGCTGGGCGGCCACCACCTCGGCCTCTTCGGCGCCGCGCGCTTCGCGCTGCTCACCGCGCCGCATGATCCGTCGAACCTGACGATGTTCCTCTTCTCGGCGCTGTTCATGGACACCGCCGCCACGATCCCCACCGGCGCGATGGCCGAGCGCTGGCGCTTCGCTTCGTTTCTCGTGTACGGCCTCTTCATGTCGATGCTGCTCTACCCGCTCTACGGAAACTGGGTCTGGGGCGGCGGCTGGCTCGCCGCGATGGGGGCGAACTGGGGGCTCGGGCACGGTCACGTCGATTTCGCGGGGTCGTCGGTGGTTCACATGACGGGGGGACTGACGGCGCTGGCCGGCGCCATCGTGCTGGGCCCGCGCACCGGCAAGTTCCGGCGCGACGGGACCATCAGCGCGATCCCCGGGCACAACCTGCCGATGGCCGTCATCGGGACGTTCATCCTCGCCTTCGGCTGGTTCGGGTTCACCGCCGGTTCGACGCTGGCGGGGACCGACCCGCGTGTCGCCACCATCGCGGTCAACACGATGCTCGCCTCGAGCGCCGGCGCGTTCACCGCGCTCGTCTTCGTCTGGTACAGCCTGCGCAAGCCCGACGTGGCGATGGTCTGCAACGGCCTCCTCGGCGGTCTGGTGGCCATCACCGGGCCGTGCGCCTTCGTCAGCCCGGCGGCGGCGGTCCTCATCGGTCTGGTCGCCGGCCTGCTGGTCGTGCGCGCGGTGTCGTGGATCGAGATGCGGTTCCGCATCGACGATCCCGTGGGCGCCTTCGCGGTGCACGGCGTGTGCGGCGCCTGGGGCGCGCTGGCGCTGGGTCTCTTCGCCGACGGCACCTACGGCGTCGGCTGGAACGGCGTCGCCGGCCCCGTCCGCGGCCTGCTGTTCGGCGACGCGCGCCAGTTGGTCGCGCAGGTGATCGGCGTCTGCACCAACATCCTGTTCGTCTTTTCGGTGGCGTTCGGTTTCTTCCGGCTCACGGGACGCCTCATCGGAAACCGGGTGAACGCCGAGGTGGAGTCCTCCGGCCTCGACTCCTCGGAGATGGGCTCCGAGGCCTACCCGCCCGGCTAACCGCGGAAATCGAGGTTCACGGTACGGAGTCCCATCTGGGCGCGGAGCTCGAAGTACCCGTCGGAGACGCTCCAGGCGCACAGATCGCGCACGATGTCGCTCGAATCGATCGCCGGGTAGGCCGCCTGTCCGAGCCGCGCCGCCACCTCGAGATCGCCCGCCAGCAGGAACCCGGCCCGGATCGTCGAGAGGCAGGCGGCCCGCGACCAGCGCCCGACGTCGGGGCCGTTCCCGGCGGCCTGAAAGCGGCGCACCAGCACGGTCAGCTGCTCGACGAGCTGGGGCGACAGCGTCCGCTCGAGGAACGTCGTGTACTGCGCGACGGCCGCCGCCTGCTCCGGGGGCACCTCGCTCTGCGGATTCACGAGGCGGATCGCCGCGAGCACCACGATCTCGAGCTCCGCCAGCGTCGGCACGAAGCTGGGCCAGCGCAGGAGGTGATCGGGGCGCATCGCCGCCAGCGTCCGGCCCGCCACGAAGGCGAGCTCGACGTCGGAGCGCATGTCAGCGATCCCCTTGCCGAGGACGAGCGCCGGCAGCCCCGTCACGCCCGCGATGGTCCCCCGCACGTTGACCACGTCGACCTCGCCGGGGAGTTCGGGGGCCAGGTAGACCTCGGGCGCGGTCACGCCCAGCACCGCCGCGCCGTAGGCGAGCACCTTGCACGGCAGCGTCGGATCGGACGACAGATCCCGCCGCTGCTTTTTCTTGAGCCCGCTGTCCTTGAACGGCCGGGCGTGTGCCGTCGCCACCGCGGGCGCGAGCGTCGCCAGGATCTGCGACAGCGCCCGATCCTCCTCGGGGTGGTAGATCTGCTTCTGCCAGACCTCCTCGGTCAGGCGCGCGTGGGCCCGCACCACGCCGGTCGGGCGGTACTGCTGGAACAGCGCGCGCTCCTCGGCGTCGGCGTGGCCGATCACCACCAGCGCCGCCGCGGCGGCGTGCGCCTCGTCGAGCGTCCCCATCTCCACGAACAGGCGGACCAATATCTTGAGATCGGGCACCATCTCCGCCGGGCTCCCGGCGCGCGCCAGGATCGCGCGATGCTCGCCCACTGCCTTGACGTAGGTGGCCGGGCCTGCCAGGCGATAGAGTTCGGCCAGCGCGCGGCGGCGCTCCAGCGAGTCGGGGTCGAGCGACGCGGCGACCTCGAAGGCGGCGATGGCGGCCGGCCCGTCCTTGAGCCGCGTCCGGTAGATCTCGCCGAGCCCGTGCCAGAGCATCACCAGCGCCGCGCGCCTCTCGGGCTCGCTGCCGAACCGCTTGATCTGGCGGCGGTAGATCCGTTCCTGCGTCTTCCAGTCGTGCGCCTCGGTGACCAACTGATCGATCCGCTCGAAGCTCTTGAGGTCGGCGGGATCGGCGTCCAGCGCCTGCTCGAAGGCCTCGATCGCCTCGGCGCGCGCACCGAGCTCCTCGGCCAAGATGTTGGCGGCAGCCACGAAGTACCGGCCGCGCGTCGGACCATCGGTCAGCTCGGCCAGACGGGCCAGCAGCTGGACCGACTGCTTCCACTGCTTGGTCTCGGTGTAGAGCTCGAGCAGCCGATGCATGATCGACCGCTCGTCCGGCCAGATCTTGAGCGCCTCCAGATAGGCGGCGATCGCGCGCTGCGGATCGTGTCGGCGTTCGTGATGGATGGTGGCCACGTGCTCGAGGAGAGCGAGCTTGGTCTTCGGATCGTCGGTGACCGCCAGCAGCGCCTGCGTGTGGCGCACGACGGCGTCGTCGTTGCCGGCCGCGCGCGCCGCCTCGACCAGCGTCTCGAGCGCCCGGCTGCGCCGCGGATCGAGCGCCAGCGCCTTCTCCAGCGGCTCGAGCGCCTCGGCCGGCGCGCCGGCCCGGAGCCGCGCGATCCCCAGCCGCTCGTAGGCGGTGAGCTGGAGGTCGCGCGGCAACGCCGCCGCACCCTCGAGCACGCTGCCGTAGGCGATGGCCGCCTCGCTCCACGCCTCGCGCCGGAAGCTGAGATCGGCGAGATCGCGGCGCGCGGCGAGCGTCGCCTCGGACGGCGTCGTCGACGGGATCTCCGCCACGGCGGCAGCGCCAAAGGCCTCGAGCGCCCCCGCCTCGTCGCCGGTCGCCTCGCGCGCGCGCCCGAGACGGTGCAGTCGGCGCGCGCGCTCGGGCGCCGGTTGCCCCGCGGCGCCGCTCGCCAGCAGCTCCGCCAGCGGCAGCAGGCCCGAGAAGTCGCCGCGCCGGAGCTTGATCTCGGCGAGCTTCTCGACGAGATCGCTGCGGGTGTCGTCGAGGGCGAGGATCTCGGCGTAGAGGTCGGCGGCCTGCGCCTCGTCGTCGAGCGCGGTGGCGCAGATCTCCGCCGCCTCGCCGAGAAGCCGCGTCTTGTCGGCGACGTCGGTCACCGCCGCCGCCGCCCGCCCGAGAAGCTGGCGGGCCTTGAGCCAGTCCTTGCGCTCGCGGTAGATGGCAGCCAGCAGGAGCTGGCTCGGCACGTGCGCCTCACCCTCGGGGAGCGCCAGCACCAGCGCCAGCTGCTCCTCGGCGCCGCGCGGATCGCGGAGCCGCTCCTCGAGCAGCTTCGCCAGCCTGTACTGCGCGTCGATCCGCGCCGCCCCTTCTGGGAGCGCCGCGCAGAGCCGCCGCAGCGCCTCCGCGGCGGCATCCCAGTCGCCCCCCTCCTCGTGCAGGCGGGCCAGACCGTCGAGCGCGCCGGGGTGCCGCGGCTCGTAGCGCAGCACCTCGCGATAGCTGTCGGAGAGCTTGCTCGGGTCTGCGCCCGGCTTGTCGCGCCGTCGGCCGAGGACCTCGACGTACCGATCCCAGCTGCGTTGGCGTCGGTAGAGATTCTCCAGCAGCGCCAGCGCGCCGCCGTGCGCCGGCTCCAGCGTCAGCGCCGTCTCCGCCGCCTTGGTCGCCTCGTCGAGCTGCGCGCGCCCGGTCTCGTTCCAGAAGGCTATCTGCACCCACAGATCGGCCGCCTGCTTCTGATCCTCGAGCGCGGAGGCCACCTCGGCGGTCACGGCCGCGAGCTCCCCCCAGATGCCGTGGCCGCGCGCGATCCGCTCCATCTCCTGGATCACACGGCCGCTGGTCGGATCGTCGGCGAGCGCGGTCTGCAAGGTCACGAGCGCGCCGTTCGGATCGGCGAGCCGGCGTTCGTAGATCTCGGATATCCGACAGAGGATCGCCGTCCGGTCGGGACCTGCGGCCGCCGTTTCTCCCTCCTGCAGCAGGGTCTCGATCTTCGCTGCCCAGTCTTCGACCGGCGACTGCTGCGGCGGAGGCTGCTCGGGATCGAAGGCGTCGGAGCTCAACCGTTACACTCCCCACTTTGACCATTAACACGGGCCCGACCGGCGGGGCGAACGATCAAGGTGCCCAGTTTAGCGCGGCTGGTTATCGAAAGCTGAAATACGTGCCTCGGCGAGCCAGATAGAAGCACCCGGCGGACCGCGCAGCGCCATGTCGAGCTCGAGCGGGCCGCTCTCGTGCATCAGACGGACGTCGATCGCGGCGGGGGCGCGCCGGTCGATCTCTACATCGCGGTCCCCGCACGAGAGGCGTACCGGCGCCTCGCCGTCGTACGTCGCGCTGAGCGACAGAACGTACGCTCCCGTCGGAATCGGTCCGCCTGCCAGGCGGACATGCGCGCGCGCGACACCGTCGGCGCCGGCCCGGAGGTGGACGCCATCCGGCGCGCCCTCGATCGGCGAGGGCATCGGATACGGCCGCGCCGGCCGCCAGAGCAAGAGCCGCGGGCGGCTGCCGGGTGGCGCCAGCCAGCCGACCTCGGTCGCGGCCCAGCGGTGTCGCGCGCGCAGGGCGCGGCCGCCGTCCAGCACCGCCGGCCAGGCCAAGCGCCAGAGCACGACGACCGCCAAGGCCGCGGCGAGCACCGACGACGAACGAACGGCTTCGGCGCGCGAACGCGACACCAGGGCCCGGCCCAGGCGCGCGATCTCTCCCAGCGCAAGCGCGACGAAGGGAAAGGCAAGCAACTCGATCGGCAGCCGGTAGCGGGGCTCCGCAAAGAAGAGCGTGTACGTCGCCACCAATGCGAGCTGAAACGGCAGCAGCGCCAGGACTGCCCACCGCCGCCGCGCGATCGCCGCGACGATTCCCGCCAGCATCAGCCCCATCACCATCAGGCCGAACGCGTCGGCCAGCGATTCGATGCCGCGGTGGTGGGCGGCGAACCAGGCGGCGCGGCGGCCGGTCAGCACGCCGGGCCGGAAGATGGACCAGTAGAGGAGGCGAATCTCCGGATCGAACAGCCGGTCGGCCTTGAGGGCGACGAGGCCGAGCGCGTAACGCGGCTCGTACCGGGTCCACTCGCGCACGATCGCGTAAGCGGCCTCGTCGATCTCGTGGTGCGGCTCGTCGAGCACGCTCCGTCCCGTGACGTCCTTGAACATCTGGTTGAGCGCGCGCGTGTAGGTCCCCTCGGAGTTCGGGTTCGCGCCGATGAGCGCCGTGATGCCGCCGTGGTCGTCGGTGAAGTAGAGCGCCCTGCTCTGCCGCAGATGCCGGATCGCCCAGGGTGAGAGCACGAGCAATGTCGTGGCCAGGCCCGCCGCCGTCAAGAGAAGCGCGCGTCGCCAGGGAATCCGGCGCGCAAGCCAGTAGCCGAGCGAGAGCGCCGAGAGCGGCAGCGCGACGGCGCGCACCCAGGCGCCGAGCCCCATCGCCGCGCCGAACGCCAGCGCCGCCGTCCAGGGGCGCGCCGGGGCGAGCCCGACGAGGAGCGCGAGGGCCGCGACGATCAGCGCCGCGGCCGGGACGTCGGTGCCGACGACGCTGGCCATCGCCACCCCGGCCGGCCAGAGCGCGTAAAGCGCGGTCGCCGCCGCCGCGTGCGGACAGGGGCAGAAGCGCCGCTCATCGGCGCCGCTCTCGTCGGCGAGCTTGAACGTCAACACGTAGAGGCCGGCCGCGCCGAGGCCCCCGAAGAAGACCCCGAGCAGCTTCTGCGCCAGCAGATCGCCCCCCAGGTTCTTGATCGCCGCCAGCAGTCCAACGAACCCCGGCATGTAGATGAAGCCGTGATCGAGGTGACCGAACTCCGAGAGGTAGTTGGCCGACTCGCGGTACATCGCGAAGTCGCTGACCGGCACCGTCGGAACCGACAGCACCCAGGCGAGCCGCGCGGCAGTCGCGAGCCCGACCAGCGCGGCGCCCCAAATGAAGGTCGCGCGCGAGCGCCGCCCGGGCGCCGCCAACTACCCCGCCATCTGGAGCAGCTTCGAGAGCTTGGTGGCCAGCACCGGATCGCCCGCCACCTTCAGCTTGCCGCTGAAGAAGAGCGACATCGCCGCCTGCATGCCGCCGTCGATCATGCCGCGAAAGTCGCTGTCGGTCGCCTCGATCGTGCACTGCGGGGCCGCAGCCTCCCCGGGGACGCAGGTCGGCGGGGTCGACACCAGGTCCACGGTCCAAGTCCCGCCATCGTCGCCGCTGATCTTGAACAAATAAATCGCGGCCACGTCCTTGGCCTTCTCGGGGCTGGTGGCGAGAACGGCGGGGACTTTCTGATCGAAGAACGCCTTCACGGACGTCGGCATCGGAACCTCCGAAGGCAATCCTAACCGGACTTGCGCGCGGCGGCGTATTTCTTCGCCACCTTTTGCGCGTAGCCCGGCTTCTCGATCCGCGCCGCGCGCGTGATCACCAGAGCCCCGGCCGGAACGTCTTCCTGCACCGTCGTCCCGGCGCCGACGATGGCACCCTTGCCGACCCGCACCGGCGCGACGAGCTGCGAGTCCGACCCGATGAAGGCACCGTCCTCGATCACCGTCTTGGACTTCTCGTAGCCGTTGTAGTTGCAGGTGATGGTGCCGGCGCCGATGTTCACCTTCTCACCGACGGTCGTATCCCCGAGATACGTCAGGTGGTTGGCCTTGCTCCCCCGTCCGATGGTGGTCTTCTTCGTCTCGACGAAGTTGCCGACGTGCGCGTCGGGCCCGAGCTTGGTGCCGGGGCGCAGGTGCGCGAAGGGGCCGACCGTCGCGCCGGCGCCGATGACCGCCTCGGTCGCCACGCTGTACGGGCGGACGAGCGCCCCCGCCCCCACCTCGGTGTCGGTCAGGATGACGCCGTCGCCGATGCGCGCGCCGTGGCCGATCTTGGTGTGGCCGCGCAGCGCGACCCCGCGGCCGAGCTCGACGTCGACGCCGATCTCGACGCCCGGCTCGACGTCGGTGCCGGCGGGATCGTGGAAGGTCACGTGGGCCATGAAGGCGTCGTTGATTCGCGCGCGCATGACCGCCTCGGCCTCGGCGAGCTGCCGGCGATCGTTGACGCCGGCGACGTCGCGGAAGTCGGCCTCGACGGCCGTCACGCCGATCCCCTCGGCGGCGCGCGCCACGATGTCGGTCAGGTAGTACTCGCGCTGCGCGTTGTGGGGCGAGAGATCTGCGGTCGCCTCGCGGAAGAAGTCGGCCGGCGCGCAGTAGATGCCGGCGTTCACCTCGGCAATCGCCTTCTCCTCGGGCGAAGCGTCCTTCTGCTCGACGACGCCGGTGACGTGGCCGCGCTCGTCGCGCACGATGCGACCGTACCCGGTCGGATCGGGCGGCGTGGCGGTCACCATCGCCAGACAGCGGTAGCGGCGCGCGGTGCCCACCAGCGCAGCCAGCGTCTCGCGGCGCAGGAGCGGCACGTCGCCGTAGAGCACCAGCACCAGATCGCCCCGAAAGCTCTTGAGCGCCGGCATCGCCAGCCGGACCGCGTGGCCGGTCCCGCGCTGCTCGGTCTGCTCGACGACGGTGACCGCGCCCGCTCCGAACCGCCCGAGCAGCGCCGTCTCGACCGCTGCCCGCTGGTGGCCGAGCACGCCGACGATCGGCTCGGCGCCGAGGGCGCGGGCGAGCGCGATCGGATAGGTGAAGAGAGGCCGCCCCAGAATCTCGTGCAGCACCTTGGCGCGCGAGGAGCGCATGCGCGTCCCCTTCCCCGCCGCCAGGACGATCGCCGCCAGGCCATCGCGCGCCGCCGCGCCGCCGCGCGCCGCGCGGGCACCCCGGCCACCCAGGACCGTTCCGTTCTTTTTCGCGCGCGCCGCCATAAGGTCGAGGCTCAGAGGTTCGCTACTTAACCACGCGCCCGCCCTTTGTCCACCGCCGCGGGTTCGAACCTCCGGATGCTGATAGACTGCCCGGTCGCGATGGCCGGGTACGTTCTCATCGTCGAGAAAGACGCCGAGCTGCAAGAACGCATCGGCACCGCGCTGCGCGACGCCGGCTACGAGCTGGCCGCCGAGACGGAGGGGTCCTGGGCCCGGCGGAGCATCGCCGTGCGGAAGCCGGACGCGGTGGTGCTCGGGACCCGCCTCGGCGACGGCGACGGCTTCGGTCTGGCCGAAGAGCTGCGCCGCGATCCCGACACGCGCGCGATGCCGATCGTCTTCATCGCCAGCACGCATCGCGGGTCGAGCCACCGCGCCGAGGCGCGCCGGCGGTTCGCGCCCGCCGACTACCTGCCGACGCCCATCGATCCGCAGGCGATCACGCAGCGGCTCGCCGAGCTGTCGGCGGCGCCCCCCGCGGCGCAGATGAACGACGAAGCGACGCCGCCCCCCGAGACGACGCCGCCGCCGGTGGCCAAGACCAGCCTGCGCGATCCGGCGCAGCAACGCGAAAAGCGCGACGTCGAGCGGAGCGCGAAGAGCCTGGTCGACGATCCGGATCAGGCGGAGCTGGCCGGGACGCTCAAGCGGACGCCGCTCGCGCGTGTGCTGCAACGCCTCTACGCGACGCGCGCGACCGGATCGCTGCTGCTCCTGCGGGAGAGCACCAAGAAGATCGTCCTCCTGGCCGAGGGCTATCCGGTCTCGGTGCGCTCGAACCTCCTGGGCGAGTGCCTGGGGCAGATCCTGCTGGAAAAGAAGCTGATCACGGGTGAGGCGCTCACGGCGTCGGTCGCCCGCATGCAGAAGGAGAAGCGCCAGCAGGGGCAGATCCTGGTCGAGATGGGAGCGCTCTCCCCCTACAACCTGCAGCGCGCGCTGGTGGAGCAGGTCGAGTCCAAGTTGCTCGAGATCTTCGCCTGGCCCGACGGCAAGTTCATGTTCAAGGCGGGGGCGGAGATCCCGGCCGGCGCGACGCGGCTCGAGCGTCCGCCCGCCGCGCTGATCCTGGAAGGGATCCGCCGCCACTACGACGAGGCCCGCCAGAAGGCGGTGCTGGCGCGGTACGCGGGCCAATTCGTGGCGCTCAGCGCCGACCCGATGCTGCGCCTTCAGGAGATGACCGGCGATGCGACGGAGCAGGCGTTCATCCGCGGGCTCGATGGCGCGCGCCAGCTGGAGGCGATCATCGACCGCGCGACGATCCCGATGCCCAAGGCGCGCCTGCTGCTGGTGGCGCTCTCCGAGGCGGGGATGATCCAGCCGCACGAATCAACATCGCGCCGCCGCGCCCCCGCGGCCAGCGCGCCCCCGACCCCCGCGGCGCCGGCCCCCGATCGCCAGCCGGCGCCGCTCGGCAGCGGCGAGCTGTCGATGATGCTGCAGATGGCGCGCACGCAGGATCACTTCTGGGCGCTCGGCGTGGCGCGCGATGCACCCGCTGCGGAGATCGACCGCGCCTACGAGGCGCTCGCGCGGAGCTTTCACGCCGACCGCTACCGGCTGGCGTCCGACGACGACCGGCGAATGGCGCAGGAGATCTTCGAGTCGCTCGCGGAGGCCCACCGCGTGTTGCAGGACCCGGCGCGCCGGCGGGCCTACGTCGCCAAGCTGGGGCGCTCCGACGACGAGACCCCCGCGCCGGCCCACGACACGGTCGTCGAGCCGATCCCCACGCCGATCCGGACCGCCTCGTCGTCCCCCGGCGGCGCCGCGCACTCCCTCTACGAGGTCGGCCTCGAGCACCTCCGCGCGCGGCGCCACCACGAGGCCGTCGAGGTGCTCCGCCAGGCGGCGCGCCTGGTCCCCAACGAGGCCAACTACCGGGCGGCGCTGGGGTGGGCGCTGTTCCGGCAGGCCCCCGCCGACGCGCGCGCGGCGCGGGCGGCGATCGCCGAGCTGCGTCGCGCCACCCAGATCGACGAACGGAACCGGGCCGCGGCCCAGCACCTGGCCGAGATCTACGCGCAGACCGGCCAGGCCGAGGCGGCCGTCACGGAGCTGGAACGCCTCCTGGCCGTCGATCCGGGAGCGGTGGAGATCGCCGAGGAGCTGCGGCGGCTCCGTTCCCGGTGACCGTCGCGCGGACCCGCGGGGCCGCCGCCAACGGCAATGCCGTGACACCGCTGTCAGGGACGGCCCCAGTTTTCACATACGGCACGTCGAAGATCTGAGAGACGCGTCCGGAAAATCGCGGCCGCGACGGCGCGCCGCGGGGCATGACGCTTGCTCCTCTCCCGGGCATGCCCTTCCCCACGCTGCCTCGCTCACGGTACTCCCCCGGCCTGCTGGCCCGCGTGGCGGCGGGTTGGCAGCGGATCGCGGAAGACGAACGGCGCGGCGTGGCGAGCGCCGCCCACATCGCCGCCGACCTGGCCGCCCTCAACGCCCCCCCCGCCCTGCTGGCGGCGGCCGCGCGGGTGATTGCCGACGAAGTGCATCACCTGGACGTCTGCGCCTGCCTCCTCGACGAGCTCAATCCGGGGAGGCGCGGCGGCGCCTTGCGGAGCGCCTCCGCCCGCCGGCTCGACCTGGTCCCGCGTGCGCCGGTCGGGGAAGCTGCGCTGGCCCGCACCCTGGTCGCCGACTACGCGCTGGGGAAGCCCGCGTCGGCGGCCGCGTTCGCCGCTGCCAGGGCGTTGAGCCGCGAGCCCCTGTTCGCCTGGGCCTACACCGAGCTCCTGCACGACGAGGCCAGGCACGCCACGTTTGGAGCCAAGACGGCCGCCTGGGTGATCCGCCGGTGGTCGGCGCGCGAGCGCCGCGCGTTGTGGGCGAGCTCGCTCACCGCTTCCGCCGAGGCGTCGGCCACCACCGCGCGCCCCCGCGACGAGGAGGCTGAGGGGCTCGGGCTCTTGCCGGCCGTCGCCGACAACACGTTGCCACGCTGGATCCTCCCTCACCTCGCGCCGCTGGGAATTCATTCGAGGCCGGCCAACGAGTCGGAGCTCCTGCACTAGAGACAGGACGACCGATGCCTGGTACGCCGGACGGCCCGCGCGTACCATGACGGAAGCGGCCGAACGAATGAGATTTCGCGCTCACCTCGCGGGGGCGTCGGTTCTTCTCGCCCTCGCGATCTGGCTGTCGTCGGGGACGATGTCACCCTACGCGGCAACGTACAGCTTTCCGATCGTCAGCCGCCCCTGCGGCTACCTGCTCAACGTCGACGACCCGCACCACAAGGCGGTCTTTCAAATGCTCGACGGACAGCCTCGCGCGCGCTGGGAGCGGAGCGTGGTGCTGCGGCGGCTCCTCTTCCCGATCTTCGCCTATCCCTTCATGAAGGCCGGCGGCTACCTGACGGGCGGGTTCGTGGCCAGTCTGTTGTGGCAGCTCGGAGGGCTCTGTGCGCTGGCGTGGCACCTGCGCCGGCGCCACGGCGAGGCAGCGGCGATCGCCGGGAGCTGGCTATTGGCCGTTTACCCGGGCATCACCTACTGGGCGGCCCTGCCCTACGCCTACGTGGCGATCGTGCCGGCGTCGATCGTGCTTTTCATCCTGGTCGAGCACCTCGACGAGCGGCGCGGGAAGGCGCCCGCCGCCGCGATCGCCGCGGCGATGGGCCTGCTCTTCACGGCCTACGACCTGGCGCCGTTCTTCGGCATGGCGACGGTGTTCCTGCTCTTGGCGCGGCGCCGATTCCCGGATCTGGCGGTGGCGATCCCGGCGATGGCGGCCGCGCCGCTGGCGTCGCTGCTCCTCCTCAAGCTGGTGTTCCACGCGCCGATCACCAACCCGAACACGGCGATCTATGCCTCCGTCCTCCGGGCCTACCTGCACCCGCCCGGCCTCGGCGTCTGGCTCCACACCGTGGCTGATCTTCCTCTGTTGATCGTAGATAACTTCCTCTTCAGTAACATGCTGTTCCTGCCGGTGGGCTTCCTGATGGTCGCCGCGCTCACGGTGCGGCGGCTGTCGCCGACCGAGGGGGCGCTCGGCGCGGCGGTCGCCCTCGTATTCCTCTTCAACAACCTCGCCCCGCCCTATCCGGGGTACTGGCAGATGCGCGGGATCTTCATCCCGCGCATCTATCAACCGCTCGGCGTCGCGCTGCTGGTCTACTGCGCGCGCGCCATCGCCGACCGGCGCTCGCTCTCGCCGGCGCGCGGCCACCTGCTTCTGGCGGCAGCACTCTTCGTCTTCATCGGCAACGCCAGCGTCGCCTTCGGACCGATCGCCCACGTCCCCTGGGCGAGCACCGTCTACCACTTCTTCTATCGTCACGCCTCGCCAACAAAGATGGACGAGAACCTCGCCCGCTACGGACGCCGCCCGCTGGGATTCTGCGACCGGACGTTTGACCGAGATCCCGACCGAGAGGCCGACGGCCCCAGTGTGGCGGGTGCGCATCGATGAACGGCCGGGCGGGCCGGATCCTCCGGGTGGCACCCCTCGTGTTCGTGGTTGCCGCGTGGCTCTCCTCCCGAGCCGAACCATTCGGGACGGCGGCGGTCGGCATGCTCGTTCCGGCGGACTTCGCGCGAGACTACGTCGTGGCCCGGGCGCGCCTCGCGGACGGACGCGGGACGCCGCCCCCCGAAGGAGAAGCAGGAAACCTGCGCGCGGTGGAGTTTGGCGTGCAGCCCCAGTTGCTCTTCGGCGCCCCCTTCTACGCTCACCCTCCGCCCGCGCGACTCCCCGTCCGGCCGCTGGCCCTCCTCCCCTGGCGAATGGCGGCGCTGGTCTGGGCCACGGGGTCGATCCTGGCGCTCGGCTGGCTGACGATCTCGTTGTTCGCGATCGCGACACCGGGACGCCCGCCGTCGGGCGCGTCCCTGGCGCTGGCGCTCGTGGTCCTGGCGCTCTGGCCGCCCGCGCTCTACTGCCTCGAGAAGGGGCAGTGGTCGATCTGGATGGCTGCGCTGCTGGCCGATGGGTTCGTCTCGATCGACCGCGATCGACAAGAACGCGCCGGTGTTCTCTTCGGCCTCGCAACCGTGCTGAAAGCGACCCCGATCCTGCTCCTCGGCCTGCTGGTCTTCCGGTTCCGCCGGGCGGCACGCGCCATGGTGGCCACGATCGCGGTCGCGATCGCGGCGTCGCTCGCCGTCGACGGGACGTCTCCCTGGCGCATATTCCTCGGCGGGGCCGCTCGCAACGAGGCGATCTGGGCCCCTTGGAGCGCCAACACGGTCTCGCTGGCGGGGGTTGCGGCCCGCCTCTTCGGCCCGCCGGGGCCGTTCGCGCGTCCCTGGATCGAGGCTCCCGCGCTGGCGGCCGGGCTGTTCGATCTGGTCGGCGTCGCGTTCGTCCTGGCGGCGTTGGCCGCGCTGCGCCGCTCGGCGCGCGTGACCCCCTCGACGCTGGCCGCCTGGCTGGCGTTGCCGGTGCTGGTCAACCCGCTCGGGTGGAGCCACACCGTGCTCCTGTTGCTCGCCCCGCTGGCGATCGCGCTGCGGGACGGCGGGGCGACGGCTCGCCGGACGGCCTCGGCGGCGCTGGTCGTCTTTTCGATCCCGCGAACGACCCTGAGCCGCCTCGCCGATCCGCTCCCCGTTGCGCCGGCGCGTGGCCTGGTGCTCGGAATCCAGGCGGTCGCGGCCGTCGCGCTGTTCGTCGCCCTGCTGGCGAACGCCCGCCCAGATCGGCGGGCGCTCGAACCTCGTCAGTCGTAGTACTCGGCGCCGAGGTGGGTGATGAGCTCTTCGCCACGGAGGTGGCGCAGGGTGTTCTTCAGCTTCATCAGCTGGATGAACAGGTCGTGCTCGGGGTAGAGGCCCGGCGCGCGTCTGCGGGCTCTTCCAGTAGAACGACAGCCACTCCTGGATGCCGGTCATCCCGCAGCGCTGCGCGAGGTCCATGAACAGCGCGAGGTCGAGGACGATCGGCGCCGCCAGGATCGAGTCCCGGCAGAGGAAGTCGATCTTGATCTGCATCGGGTAGCCCATCCACCCGAAGATGTCGATGTTGTCCCAGCCCTCTTTGTTGTCGCCGCGCGGCGGGTAGTAGTTGATGCGCACGACGTGGTACATGTTGCCGTAGAGGTCGGGGTAGAGGTGCGGCTGCAGGATGTGCTCGAGCACGCCGAGCTTCGAGACCTCCTTCGTCTTGAACGACTCCGGATCGTCGAGCACCTCGCCGTCGCGGTTGCCGAGGATGTTGGTCGAGTACCAGCCCTCGACGCCGAGCAGGCGCGCCTTGAAGCCCGGCGCGAGGATCGTCTTCATGAGCGTCTGGCCGGTCTTGAAGTCCTTGCCGCCGATCGGCACGTTGTTCTGCTTGGCCAGCTCCATGAGCGCCGGCGTGTCGACGGTCAGGTTGGGCGCGCCGTTGGCGTAGGGGACGCCCAGCTTGAGCGCCGCGTAGGCGTAGATCTGCGACGGCGAGATCTCGGGATCGCTCTCGGTCAGCCCCTTTTCGAAGGAGGCCAGCGTGGCGTGGCACGGGGCGAGGTTGCGGAAGACCTCGGTCGAGCCGCACCAGACCATCACCAGCCGGTCGCAGTTGTTCTTCTTCTTGAACTCCTTGATGTCGTCGATCACCTGCTCCGCCAGGTCGAGCTTGTTCTTGCCGGTCTTGGCGTGGGTCGCCGTCAGCTTCTTGACGTAGGCCTGCTCGAAGACCGCCTTCATCGGCTTGATGGTCGAGAGGAAGTCCTTGAGCTCGCCGAGGTGCTCGTTCGACAGCACGCCGGCCTTGGTGGCCGCCTGGTAGGCGTCGTCGGGGAAGAGGTCCCAGCCGCCGAACACGATGTCCTCGAGCTTGGCGAGCGGCACGAACTCCTTGATGAGCGGCGTGCGCGCGTCGGTGCGCTTGCCGAGGCGAATGGTGCCCATCTGCGTCAGCGAACCGATGGGCTTCGAGATCCCCTTGCGGATCGCCTCGACCCCGGCCATGAACGTCGTCGCGACCGCGCCCATGCCGGGCGTCAGAATGCCGAGCTTGCCCGTGGCCGGGCGGATGTCGGTGGTTTTCCGGGGACTTCGTGAGTGACATTGGGGGCTCCTTCTATAGGCGAAAGGGCAAGGCTGCAACCCGGATGCCGGGCCTCTTGTACAAGGTGCCCCGCGCCCCGGCCTCGGGGTTCACGCTTGCGGGGTGGCGATTTCGTGGTAGAAACCCCCCGCTCTTCACCTAACCAACACCACACGCCCGAAGAGGGGACCGTGCGTGCCCGAGCGTGCGAATGATCCAGAGTGATCGCTCGCGCGAACGGGTTTCGGTCTCCGATGACGCGGGCGGCGGAAACCAACGCGAAGGAATGAACATGACCATGACCGAGATCAGCAGCGACACCTCGAGCATGACGGCGTCCCCGACGCCACCCAGGCGACCCCAGGACGCGCCGATCACCATCCGCGAGATGATGGAAGCCGGCGTCCACTTCGGCCACCAGACCAAGCGCTGGAACCCGAAGATGAAGAGCTACATCTTCGGCGCCCGCAACGGCATCCACATCATCGACCTGCAGCAGACGGTCCGCGCCTTCAAGCGCGCCTACAACTTCCTCGTCACCGACGGTCGCCGGCGGCCGCTCGGTGCTGTTCGTCGGCACCAAG
Organism: uncultured Pseudomonadota bacterium; assembly: GCA_963831685.1. Lineage (GTDB taxonomy): Bacteria > Myxococcota_A > Polyangia > Fen-1088 > Fen-1088 > JADGRB01. The sequence goes on along the minus strand of CAWHRJ010000014.1, from coordinate 21,825 downwards.
AAGCAGGCGCAGGAGGTCATCCGCGAGGAGGCGCTGCGCGGCGACCAGTTCTTCGTCACCAACCGCTGGCTGGGCGGCACGCTCACCAACTTCCACACGGTCAAGGGCTCGATCGACCGCCTGCACGCCATCGAGAAGATGTCGACCGACGGCACCTTCGAGCGCATGACCAAGAAGGAGGTCCTCGGCATCACGCGCGAGCGCGAGAAGCTGGAGAAGGCGCTGGGCGGCATCAAGAGCATGACCGAGCTGCCGGGCGCCGTCTTCATCGTCGACGTGGTCAAGGAGCACATCGCGGTCACCGAGGCGCGCAAGCTGGAGATCCCGATCGTCGCCATCGTCGACACCAACTGCGATCCCGACCTCATCGACTACCCGATCCCGGGCAACGACGACGCGATCCGCTCGCTGAAGCTGTTCGCGGGCAAGGTCGCCGACGCCTGCGTGCTCGGCCAGAAGGTCGGCCGCGAGCGCGCCAACCAGCAGCGCGCCAGCGCGCGAGCAGGGCGGCGGCGACGAGGAGCCGCAGACCATCCGCGTCTCGTCGGGCGGCGAAGGCCCGCGCGTCGAGGTCGTGCTCGCGCCGACCGCAACGACTGCCGACGCCCGAAGCGGCCGCGACGCCGGAAGACGAAGCGGACGAGCGCAGGCTAGCGCTCGTTTGTTCGTCCGGTCGCACCCATCTGTTTCGACGATCGAACGAACAGAGGATACCGAACGTCATGGCTGACGAAATCACCGCACAGATGATCAAGGACCTGCGCGAGCGCACGGGCGCGGGCATGGCGGACTGCAAGAAGGCGCTCACCGAGTGCGCCGCCGACATGGAGAAGGCGATCGAGTACCTGCGCAAGAAGGGCATCGCCTCGGCCGCCAAGAAGGCGACGCGCATCGCCGCCGAGGGCACGGTCGCGCCAGTACCTGCACGGCGGCGCGCATCGGCGTGCATGGTCGAGGTGAACTGCGAGACCGACTTCGTGGCGCGCAACCCCGACTTCGTCGGGCTTCGCGCGCGAGATCGCCGATGCAGGTCGCGGCCATGAACCCGCAGTACGTCTCGCAGGAGGAGATCCCGGCCGCGGTCGCTCGAGAAGGAGAAGGCGATCCGCATCGAGCAGGCCAAGACAGTCGGGCAAGCCCGAGGCGGTGATCCCGAAGATCATCGAGGGCCAGCTCGCGAAGTGGTCCAAGGAGATCTGCCTGCTCGATCAGGTCTGGGTGAAGGACCCCGAGGGCAAGAAGGACATCCGCGCGCTGCTCACCGATCTCGTCGCCAAGACCGGCGAGAACGTCAAGCATCCGCCGCTTCGTCCGCTACGAGGTCGGCGAGGGCCTCGAGAAGCGCGCCGACGACTTCGTCGCCGAGGTGCAGAAGCAGGCTGGCCAGGCGTAGAGTCGAGCCAGAAGCGCCAAGAAGAACGATGGCCAAGAAGAAGGGCAAGCACGGCCACGGCGCACGGCCGACGGGAGCGGCGCCGACGGCGACGGGCCGCCGCCTCCCGTGACGCGGCGCCGGTCGCGGCGCCGCCGACGCCGGCGACCAAGCTGCCGCTCGCGCCCGGCGTGAAGTACCGGCGCATCCTGCTCAAGCTCTCGGGCGAGGCCCTGATGGGCTCGGGCCAGACTACGGCATCGACCCGCCGACGCTGGCGCAGATCGCCGACGAGATCATCGACGTCCACAGCCTGGGCGTCGAGATCGCGCTGGTGATCGGCGGCGGCAACATCTTCCGCGGCATCGCCGCCAGCTCGCGCGGCATGGACCGCGCGCACGCCGACTACATGGGCATGCTGGCGACGGTCATCAACTCGCTGGCGCTGCAGGACGCGCTCGAGTCGCGCGGCTCGCACACGCGCGTGCTGTCGGCGCATCGAGATGGAGCGCCTCGCCGAGCCGTACATCCGGCGCCGCGCGATCCGCCACCTCGAAAAGGGCCGCCTCGTGATCTTCGCGCGCCGGCACCGGCAACCCGTTCTTCACCACCGACACGGCGGCGTCGCTGCGCGCCATGGAGATCGGCGCCGAGATCGTGATGAAGGCGACCAAGGTCGACGGCGTCTACGACAAGGATCCGCAGCAAGCACAAGGACGCGCGCATGTTCCGGCGCCTGTCCTACCTCGACGTGCTCAACCGCAACCTCGGCGTGATGGACTCGACGGCGATCTCGCTCTGCCGCGACAACAACCTGCCGATCCTGGTGTTCAACATGACGCAAGCCGGGGAACATCCGGCGCGTCGTGCTGGGCGAGCCGCTCGGGCACGCTCGTGCTCGAGGAGCGCCGCGAGCCGCGCCCCGGCAGCGCCGTGGCAACCTAACCAGGCAAGCCAAAGGAGACCGGACGATGGTCAACGACATCGTCAAGAGCCTGCAGGGCGACCTCGACAAGGGGATCGAGGCGTTCAAGCGCGAGCTCGGCGAAGGTGCGCACCGGGCGCGCCAACCTGGCGATCCTCGACGGCGTGCGCGTCGACTACTACGGCACGCCGACGCCGCTCGAACCAGGTGGCGTCGTGCAACGTCGCCGACGCGCGCCTCATCACGATCAAGCCGTGGGAGCGGTCGCTGATCCCCGAGATCGAGAAGGCGATCCGCGCGGCGCAGCTCGGCCTGAACCCGCAGTCCGACGGCGAGCTGGTGCGCCTGCCGATGCCGGCGCTCACGCAGGAGCGGCGGCAGGAGCTGGTCAAGGTGGTCAAGAAGATGTCCGAGGAGGCGCGGTCGCCCTGCGCGGCGCGCGGCGCGACGCCAACGAGATGCTGAAGGAGGCGCTCAAGGAGGGCGCGATCACCGAGGACGACGAGCGCAAGGGCCTGAAGACGATCCAGGAGACCACGGACAAGTCGGTCGCCAAGGTCGACGAGATCGTCGCCAAGAAAGAAGCCGAGATCCTGGAGGTTTGACGTGGCGCTGGTTTTTCGCGAGGCGCACGCAGCGCCCGACAAGAAGAAGCATCAACGAAGAGTGGTTCGTCCTCGAGAACACCGGCGCGACGTCGGTCAACACCGGCGGCCTGCAGGTCATCGGCGGGCGCCCGGGAAAGCGCGGCTCGGTGCTGGGGGTCGATCGATCCGGGCTTCATGCTGCAGCCGGGGGAGAAGATCCTGGTCGTCTCGGGCGTCCCCGGCAAGAAGTCGCACGGCGAGCCGCCCGCGCGCGAGGGGATGCGCATCTACCACCTGTTCCAGCGCGAGGCGCTGCTGCACGGCGAGGGGACGCTGCTTCGCCTGGCGATGAATCAAGTCGAGGTGGCGCGCCTGGTGTTCGATCCCGCTGCCGCCACCGGCGTGGCGTGATAGAGAATCGGCCATGCCCAAGTACGAGGTCGACATCCCGCACCAGCTGGCCGTCACCGAGGCCAAGCAGCGCCTCTCCGGCGCGACCGAGAAGCTGACCCGCGACTACGGCGCCGCCTGCACCTGGCAGGGAGAGAACCTGCTCAAGGTCTCGCGCAAGGGCCTCGACGCGCTGGTCACCGTCGAGCCGACGCGCGTCCACATCGACATGAACCTCGGTTTCCTGCTCACGCCGTTCGCCGAGAAGATCAAGAGCGGCATCGCCAAGCAGCTCTCCGGCATCCTCGCCGCCGCGCCGACGAACTGATCTCCTCAGCCGACGGCGCGGACGGCAGCCGCCACCTCCGCGTCGGTGGCGTCGGCGGGGCCGGTCACGATGCGGGGGAGGCCGGCGGGCGGCGGGAACGTCGCCAGGCGCGCGTCTCGTTCGCCGAGACCGGGGAGGTAGCCGGGGACGAGACCGACGGCATCGTTGTCGACGACCAGCGCCGCCCCCTGGGCCAGAACCCGCAGGCGGTCGTCGCCGATCGGCAGATCGAGCGCCGCCAGCACCGACAGGCGCGCCGGATCCCAGGCGACGCCGAGCGCGGCGCCGAACGTCTCGCGCAGAGTGCCGATCTCGCGTGGGCTCGGCGACTGCCAGGGGGTGACCCCGATCTGCGCGCAGAGGGCGAGACCAGCGCGATCCGCCGCCCGCAGGAGGCGCTCGAGCGTGAAGTGACAGGCGTCCAGAATTTCGGGTGAGCGGGCGCGGCGTTCGGCCACTGCCTCGGCGAGCACGGCGGCGCCCGGATCGTCCGCCCCGACGGCGCGACGGGCAAACGCTTGCGCGAACCGTGCCGCGTCGGCGGCCAGCGCGACGGCTCCAAAGTCGACGACGGCGACCCGCGCGCCGAACGCGCCGGCCACCGCAATCCCCTGCTGGGCGAGCCCGATGGCCGCCTCGCGCTCGTCGCGGGCGGCGGCGGCGAGCCGCGGCAACCGCCGGCCGGCGGGGAGAGGCCGCTCGCCGAGCGGCAGCGTCAGCGACGGGACCTCCAGCCCCAGACGCAGCGCCGCGCCGACCAGCGGCGCGGTCGCCAGGCACTCGAGGTCGCAGTCGGCGCCGACGTGGATGCCCGACGCCCCCGTCTCGGCCGCGAGACGGGTGATCCGCTCGCCGCCGTCGGCCCGCGGCGGCCGAAGCTCCGTCGCCAAAAACCCCATGCGCCGACGGAGGATAGCGCTTTGATTCGGATCTCGACGCTGTTATAAAGGTCCGTCTCTTTTTTCGATGACAGGCTCGGTGGAGCCGGACGTTTCGGGCTCCTGTTCTACCGGAGGTGTTCATGATCGTTCGCCCACGCCGGAGTTTGCTCCAGGCGGCCGTCATCGCGGCGGCCGTCACCGGCTTCGTCGCTTCCGCCCACGCCCAGATCCAAAACGCACCGGTCGATCTGGAGATCTTCCGTCCGGCGATGGACTCCAAGGGGTTCTTCACGGTCAACTCCTCGGGCGTCCTCGGTCAGGGAGACCTGTCGTTCGGCCTCGTCACCGCCTACGCGCGTAATCCGCTGGTGTTCAACGGCGGGATGGTCGGTGGCCAACCGACCAAGTTCGCGGTGACCAACCTGATCACGCCGTCGCTGCAGGCGGCGGTCGGGTTCACGCACCTGCCGCACCTCGGCTTCGAGCTCGGGTTGGTCCTCCCGATGGCCATCGTCTCGGGGCAGAGCACGCCGAGCGATCAGACCGCCACGGGGACCAAGGACTGGACCTTCACCGCGCAGGGGCTCGGCGACCTGCAGCTGCACCCGAAGATCCGGCTGATGAACGCCACCCGCAACGGGCTGGGGCTGGCGATCATCCCCTCGGTGATTCTGCCGACGGGCGACAAGAGCTCGTTCATGGGCGAGGGGCAGACGATCTTTCAGCCGACGGCGGTCATCGACACCGAGCTCGGCTACCTGGGCCGCTTCCGCGCCGCCGTCAACGGTGGCCTGCGCATCCGCGGGCATCACGCGGTGTTCACCGACAACATGAACGCCTTCTCGAGCACGATGCAGCCGGCGTTCATGGGGATGCCGATCACGACCGGCCAGGGCATCGACATCGGCAACGAGGTCATCGGCGGCCTCGGCCTCTCGTACGGGATCGTGCCGCAGAAGTTCGATGTGGGGGCCGAGATCTACGGCAACTACGGCCTGAGCTCGAACAAGATCGCCGCCGACGGCAGCACCAGCAAGATGGCCCCCTCGGCCGAGGTCATCGGCGGCATCAAGCTCTATCTCGCGCGCAACTCGTTCTTCGAGGCGGGCGGCGGCTGGCGGGTCACCGACGGCTACGGCGGCGGCGCGCCGCGCGCCTTCATCGGCTTCATCTTCGAGCCGTCGATCGGCGACCGCGACGGCGACGGCTACAAGGACGACGTCGACCAGTGCCCCGACGACCCGGAGGACTTCGACGACTTCGAGGACGCCGACGGCTGCCCCGATCCCGACAACGACAAGGACGGCATCCCCGACGTCGACGACAAGTGCCCGAACGATCCAGAGACCAAGAACGGCTACCAGGATCAGGACGGCTGCCCCGACTCGACGACGTTCGATCGCGACGGCGACGGCATCCCCGACGACGTCGACAAGTGCCCCGACGATCCCGAGGACAAGGACAACTTCGAGGACGCCGACGGCTGCCCCGATCCGGACAACGACAAGGACGGCATCCCGGACAAGAACGATCTCTGTCCGAACGATCCCGAGGACAAGGACGGGTTCGAGGACCAGGACGGCTGTCCCGATCCCGACAACGACCACGACCGCATCCTCGACAAGGACGACAAGTGTCCGAACGAGCCGGAGACCTACAACGGCTATCAGGACGCCGACGGCTGCCCCGACAAGGGGAAGGTCATCGTCCACAAGGGGAAGCTGGAGATCCTGGACAAGATCTACTTCGAGACCGACAAGGACGAGATCAAGTCGGTCTCTTTCCCGCTGCTCGACGCGATCGCCGCCACCATCAACGGCAACCCGCAGATCGATCTCATCGAGATTCAAGGGCACGCCGACGAGCGCGGCGACGACGCCCACAACCTGGATCTGACCGAGCGGCGCGCGCACTCGGTGCGGGTGGCGCTCGAGCAACGCAACGTCCTGCCCAGCCGCCTCAAGAGCCACGGCTACGGCGAGACCAAGCCGATCTGCACCCAGCACAACGAGGACTGCTGGAGCCAAAATAGACGCGTCGAGTTCATCATCCTCAAGCGCTCCGACGAGGCCAAGCTGCAGGGCGGCGAAGGCCAGTAGCGGGAGGCCAAGGCCCCGGGATCGCCCGTTTCGGGATCCCGTGATATTTTCAGGACGTGCCCAGCGCGTCCGATCTGGTCGTCGGGCTCGGCCAAGTGACGGTCGAGATGCTTGGCGTGGGGCCGCGCTCTCCCGAGGCGGTCGTCGAGCTGGCCACCTTCAGCATCCAGACCGGCGGCGCGGTGGGGACCACGCTGGCGACGGTGGCGGCCCTCGGCGGGCGGGCGCGCTACTTCGGCCGCCTCTCCGACGACGAGTTCGGGTCGATCATCCTGCGTGGGCTCAAGGAGTTCGGCGTCGACGTCGCGCAGGTGCTGATCGAGCCGGGCAAGGTCTCGCCGGCCTCATTCGTGATGGTCGACGAGCGGACGGGGCGGCGCCTGGTCCGCTTCACCCGCGGCAGCACGACGCCCATCGACCCCGGCGAGCTGCCGCGCAACCTGTTCGACGACGCGCGCGTGCTGCTGGTCGACGGCCGGACCCCCGCGACCGAGATCGCCGCCGCCGAGAGGGCCAGGGCGCTCGGCATCACCGTGCTGCTCGACGCGCGCCGGCTCGGCGCAGGCATGGGCGAGCTGCTCGATCTGTCGGACATCGTGATCGGTAACGAGCGCTTTGCTGCCGAGTTCTCGCACTCCTCGGACATGAAGCGCAGCCTGCTGGAGCTGACGCAGATGGGACCGAAGATCGCGGTCATCACGCTGGGCGAGGAGGGGGCGATCGGCCTCGAGGGCGAGACGCTGGTGCGCCAGCCGGCGCTGCCGATCGAGATTTACGACACGACCGGCGCCAGCGAGGTCTTCCGCGGCGCCTTCATTTACGGAACGTTGCAGGGGTGGCCGCTCGACCGCTGCCTACCGTTCGCCAACGCCGCCGCCGCCCTCAACTGCCGCCACCTCGGCGGCACCGGCGGCATCCCGACGCTCAACGAAATCACGCGCGCCGCCGGCCTCTCGGCCTGAGGCCCGGCAAGCCGGCCGCTCCGGAAAAACCCGGAACGCAGGGGATCGAGACCGGGCGGCGCCGTCTACTTCGGCCCGCCGGACTTCGGCTCGGCGCCCAGGTGCCCGGGCGGGCCGGCGGCGGCGTAGAAAGCTTCGGCGACGTTGGCGGCGGTCCCCCACTGGGCCTTCGACCAGGTGGTCTCGTAGGCGTGCAAGAGACCGAGGACGCCGCGCATCCCGCGCAGCGCGATCGGGTGATCGGCGGCGACGTCCTTCTGCTCGCGCGGGTCGGCGAACTCGTCGTAGAGCTCCATCCGCCCCGCCCCCTTGTGCACCAGGCGGTAGCGATCGACCTTGAGCCCGCGCGCCACCTGTCCGTCGACGGTCAGCGCCGCGCGCGGTGAGACGCCGACCGCGTCGAACACCAGCGGCACCAGCGACGCCCCCTGCATCTTGGGGTCGGGCCTGGCGCCCGCCAGCTCGAGCAGCGTGGGCGCCATGTCCATCATCTCGACGTCGGCGTCGACGACCGCACCCTTGGGCAAGAGGCCGGGCGCGCGGATGATCATCGGGACGTGCGTCAGCTCCTGGTAGACGGTGTCGCCGTGACCGACGCTGCCGTGCTCGTAGAACTGGTCGCCGTGATCCGACACGACGATCACCACCGAGTTATCGTAGATCCCCATCTTCTTGAGGTCGGCGATGAAGCCGGCGAACAGCGCGTCGCTGCCGGTGATCTCCGCGTCGTGCAGCGCCTCGAGGTAGGCCTTGTCGTTGTCGTTGATCTTGAGCTTGCCCACCTTGATGAGGCCGAGCTGCACGCCGGTCTGCACCGGCTTGAGCGGCCCGACGTAGGGCTTGTCCCAGTACTTGACCAGGAACTCTTTCTTGGGCGTGTAGGCGACGTGCGGCTCGATGGTCGCGAGATAGACGAACTGGCGCTTCGCGAGCAACGGCGCGATCCAGGCCTTGGCCGTCTTCCAGAGGTAGTCGGCGCTGTTGGGGAGCGACTCGCGGATGAAGTTGCGATTGATGTCCCAGCCACGATCGAAACCCCACTTGGCCGAGATGTAGCCGTTCGAGGAGAACATCCCCGTCTTGTAACCGTCGCGCTTCAGCTCCTCGGCGATGAAGGGAACCGTCGGCAGCAGCTTCGACTCGTGCGCGGTGGCATGGTGCACCGTCGGATAGACGCCCGTCAGCAGCGACGCGTGCGACGGCAGCGACCAGGTCCCCTGCACCGTCGCCCAGGCGAAGCGGGTGGCGTCGGCGGCAAACGCGTCGTAGTTCGGCGTCAGCACGCGCGTCTTGGGGTTGTAGGCGTGAAACTTGTCGGCGCGGAACGTATCGACCATCCAGACGTAGATGTGGTCGAAGCGCGGCTGCGGCTTGGGCGGCGGGGCCGCCGGCGGCGCCTTCACCACGACCCGCGGCTCGGCCCAGGCGACAGCGCCGCCGCGCGCGACGAGATCGATGCGCACCGCGTGTCCGGCCGCCGCGCCGCAGTCCAGCAGCAGGTCTTCCCAGCGCGCCCCGAACGGTCCCTCGTGTAGGGTGCGCGCCGGCTGTCCGTCGACGGCCACGCGCACCAGCGCCGTCCCGCCCGTCGCACTTCCAGTGCCTTCGCCGCCGATGCCAAGCGCCAGGTGCGCGCCCGCGGGAAGCTGAACGTAGTACGAGATGCGCGACCCGTGACCGCCCGGCACGAGCGCGCGCCGGGCGACGCCGCCGACGGTCACCTCGCGCGTTTCGACGCTCGCGAGGTCGGCCGGTACCGCGCCGAGCGCCGCCGGCCCGAGGGCGAGCTGCTGGATCGCCGCCGCCGAGCGCTTGCCGCCCACGACGTTGGCGGCGCTCTTGAATTGCAGCCGCACGCGGTTGTCGCCGGCGTGGAGGAGGTCTGCCGGAACGGCGACGTCATAGCGCTTCTTGCTGCCCGCGACGTCGAGCGTTCCCGCCGGCTTCTCGTTGATGAAGACCGACACCTTCTGCGCCGGCGCGAGCGCCCGCATGGTGACCGACAGCGTGCTTGGCCCGGGTGCGGTCCCGCCCGCGCCGTCACCGTCGGTGTCGACCGGAAGGAACGCCAGCGCCCCGAGGCCGTTCACCAGCGAGGCGGGCTTCCCCTCGTCCTTCTCGCCGAGCAGCCACGACGTCTTCCACCCGCCGTCCACGTACTTGAGGAAGTCGAGCGCCCCGGCATCGACCACCAGCCGCCCGTCACGGTGCGAGACCGCGTGCACCCGGTTGGCGATGAGGTCGAACGCCGTGCGATAGCCGCTCGTGTCGGCTGGCGGGGCCGGCGCCGCGACCGGCGCGGCGACCGCGACCGCCGTGGCGTCGAGCGCCTTGACCACTTCGGGCGCGCGCCCGCAGCTGGCGATCAGGAAGGCGGCGGCGGGCAGAATCCGCGCACGCCAGGGGCGCCTACTCTTGAGCAAAAGGGTGACCGATTCTCGAACGAGCAACTCGGACGCAAGTATCGCGGCGGACCGTCCGCGTCAAGCGTCTCGATGCGAAGGCCGCCGCGTCCGGATCTACGTCGTCGCCAGACCGCGGGTCATCGCGATCTTGCCGGAGCGAACCAGCTCGACGATCTCGTAGTTCCGCAGGAGGCTGAGAAAGACGTCCAGCTTCTCGGCCGCGCCCACGATGCGGACGATCAGCGAGTCGACGCCGTAGTCGACCACCTTGGCGCTGTAGAGCTCGGTGATCTGCAAGAGCTCGGTCCGGTCGGCGACCTTGCACTTGAGCTTCACCAGCGCCACCTCGGTCTCGTACACCGACTGGCCGGTGTGATCGAAGGCGGTCACGACGTCGATCAGCTTGGTCACCTGCTTGATGATCTGCTCCAGCGTGTCGGGGTCGCCGCTGCAGGTGATGGTCATGCGCGAGAAGTCGCCGTTGGTGACGTCGGCGCTGACCACCAGGCTCTCGATGTTGTACCCCCGTCGCGAGAACACCAGCGCGACCCGCACCAGAACGCCCGGCTTGTTGCGGACGAGAATCGACAGCGTGTGCAGCGGCGCCGTCTGCAGGATCGGACTCGAGGGCGCAATGTGGGTCGCGGCAGCGGACATCTCTAGGTGCTCCCTTCGGGCTTGGCCATCTTCTGTTTCGGTCGCTCGATGATCATGTCCTTCAGCGCGGCGCCGGCGGGGATCATCGGGAAGACGTTGTCCTCCTTGATCACCTCGGCCTCGATCAGGCAGGGCCCTTCGTTCCACGCCATCGCCGCCTTCAGCACGCGGTCGACCTCCGCGGGGCGGCGGATGTGGAAGCCCTTGATCCCGTAGGCGCCCGCCAGCTTCACGAAGTCGGGATTCCCCTCGAGATCGACGCCCGACAGCCGGTTGTCGAAGAACAGCTCCTGCCACTGGCGAACCATCCCCAGGTAGCTGTTGTTGATGATCAGGATCTTCACCGGCAGTTTGTGCAGCGCCGCCGTCGCCAGCTCGGACATCGTCATCTGGAAACCGCCGTCGCCGACGATGCACCAGACGTTCGCCTTGGGCTGGGCGAACTGCGCGCCGATGGCGGCCGGGAAGCCGTAGCCCATCGTGCCGGCGCCGCCCGACGACAGCCAGTGGCGATTCTTGGTCGTCCGGCAGAACTGCGCCGCCCACATCTGGTGCTGGCCCACGTCGGTCGTCAGGATGCAGTCGCGCCCGCCGAGCGCGTCCAGCCGATCGAGCACGTGCTGGGCGCGCAACCCGCCGCGCTTGGCGTACTTGAGCGGGAACTGCTTGCGCCAGTCGGCGATCTCCTTGAGCCAGTCCTTCGTATCCAGCTCGTCGACGAGCGGCAGCAGATCTTCGATTGTCAGCTTGGCGTCGCCGGCCAGGCTCACGTCCGGGCGCACGATCTTGTTGAACTCGGCCACGTCGATGTCGACGTGGATCTTGGTCGCCCCCACGCAGAACTCCGACAGCTTGCCGGTGATGCGGTCGTCCCAGCGGGCGCCGATGGCCATGATGAGGTCGCAGTTCATGACCGCTTTGTTGGCGTAGGCGGTGCCGTGCATGCCGAGCATCCCCTGGTGCAGCGGGTGGTCCTCGGGGCAGGCGCCCTTGCCGAGCAGCGTGTTCACGATCGGCGCCTGAAGTTTCTCGGCCAGCTTCATGATGGCCGGCCCGGCGCCCGCGATGACGGCGCCGTGCCCGACGTAGAGCACCGGCTTCTGGCTGCGGGAGATGAGCGCGGCCGCCTTCTTCACCAGGTCCTTGTCGGGGTGCCCCGGCACCGAGTAACCGGGAAGGTCCACCTTGTCGGTGAACGGCGCGCTGCACGGCGCGCTGGTCACGTCTTTGGGCAGATCGATCAGCACCGGCCCCGGCCGCCCCGTGCCGGCCAGATAGAACGCCTCGCGCGTGATGCGCGGGATGTCGTTGGGGTTCTTCACCAGGTAGCTGTGCTTCACCACCGGGTAGGTGATCCCGGTGACGTCGGCCTCCTGGAAGGCGTCCTTGCCGAGCATCGGCGAGATGGTCTGGCCGGTCAGCACGATCATCGGCACCGAATCCATCAGCGCCGTCAGCATGCCGGTGACCGTGTTGGTCGCGCCCGGGCCGGAGGTCACCAGCACGACGCCCGGCTTGCCGGTGGCGCGCGCGTAGCCGTCGGCCATGTGGGTGGCGCCCTGCTCGTGGCGGACCAGGATCAGCTTGATCTTCGAGTCGACGAGCGCATCGAAGATCGGCATCGCGGCGCCGCCCGACAGCCCGAAGATGTACTCGACCCCCTCGCGCTCGAGGCAGCGGATCAGCGCCTCGGCGCCGGTCTGGAGTCTGGTGACCGGCGTGGCGGCGGGAGCGGGGGTGGCGGCGGGAGCGGACTTGGTCGCTGGCTTGGTCGCGGGATTGGCAGGCACGGGAAACCTCGCTTTCGGAAGTGCGAGGTCAGAAGCTACGTCGAACTAGCCCAGCCGTCCAGGTGTTTCACGAAGATATTTAGAAAACTGGTGTCGATTTGATCTATTTGACGCGATGCTCGAATCGCTCATCTCATCCTTCGTGCTTCTTTGTCGCTACGAACCACGTTTTGCTCGGACTGTCCGGATCGACCGGGCTCCAGGGGGCGGCGACCTCGGGGGTGAACCCGGCGCGGAACAGCACCCCCTCCACCTCCGCCTCGGAAAAGCAGCGTTGTCGGAGGACGAACCGCTGTTCGAGGCCCGCGTGCTCGAGGCCGATCGCCGCGCGCGCGGTTCGTGAGCGGGCGTCGTAGTCGAGCTCGGTGTCGACGTGGCGGCCGGCGAGATCGAAGGCGACCCGGTATTGCCACCACGTCTCGAACCCGAACGCGTTGTTGAGATCGAAGACCAGCAGGCCGCCGGGGCGAAGCAGCGCCGCCACCGTCCGGAACGTCGCCGCCAGCGCGTCGAGATCGGGGAGGTGGTTGAGCGAGTCGTAGAAGGAGCCGACGACGTCGAACCTCTCCGTGAACGGCAGCGGCCCGGGCAACCGCGCGCGCAGCCAGAGGACGCCGTCGCTCCCCGGCTTGCCGCGCGCGACCGCCAGCATTCCGGGGCTGACGTCGACGCCTGCGAGCCGCCAGCCCGGGTGCAGCGCCCGCAGCGCGCAGAGCAGCGTCCCGGTGCCGCAGCCGAGATCGAGGAAGGACAGCGCGTCCGAAACCAGAGCTTGCGCCGCTGCCGGCGGCGTCGCCCCGGCTCCACCGGCGAGCTGGGCCCGGCGGAAGGCGATTAGCCGCTCGAGCCGCTCGGCGACCAGCATCGCGAACGGCCGCGCGCCGCCGATCGCGTCGTAGATCGGCGCCAGCGCGTCGTAGACGACGGCTGGCTCCGAGACCGCTCCGTCAGTCGTCCTGTCTTCCGACCGAGCCACGCCCCGCCTTCTTCTCGGAGTGCGCCCGCTTGTCGTCCAGCATGCGCGCCTTGGCGCGCCGCGACCGGCGCCGCTTCTGGCGGCGAATCTTCTCCGCCTCCTGCTGTCGTTTGCTGGCGGCGCCCAGCTTCCGCTCTTCGATCTTGTCTGCTAACAACTGGCGCGCAATGAGCCGGTTCGCCCCCTGGGTCCGCTCGCGTTGGCACTTCACCGCGATCCCGGTCGGCCGGTGCACCAGCACCACGCAGGTGGCGACCTTGTTGACGTTCTGCCCCCCCTTGCCGCCCGAGTGGACGAAGGTCTCCTCGAGATCGTCCGCGCGCACGCCGAGGCGCGCGAGGCGCTCCTCGAGCGCACGGGCCCGGTCACCGGAGAGGGGCATGGTCGCGGCGGAGTCTATCAAGCCGGGCAGCCCGGCGGTGGCGCGCGCCTCGGCGTGTCCCCTTATATCTGGGTGGAGTTGCTCGGTCAGTGGCAGCACCTCTTTTGGCCAAGGTTGCAGGCCTTCGAGCGCAGAGCGGAGATCTTGTCGGGATCGGAGGGCGCCGCGCGGCCCGTCGCTGCGGCCTCGGCGAGGTCGCAGCAGGCCTCACCGTAGGAATCGTCGCAGCCCTTTTGAAGGAATTGGAGCAGCGGATCCGCCTCCTCCGCGGTGGTCGCCTCCGCCAACCTGAGGGAGACGAAACGCACGCAAGCGAGGCCCGCGCCGGGCGAGTGACCCCGGCAGGCCCGGCCGTAGGCGCGCTTGACCTCCTCGACAATTGGCGCCGGCGTCGGTTTGGCGGTGTCATGCGGCCCGGGCGCGCGAGTCGCCGGGGCCGGGGTGGCGGTGTCTGGCAACGTCTGGGCGTCGGCCCAGTAGAAGCACGCCAGCGTGATCCCGCCGTCACAGGCGCGCCGCAGCCGTTGCAGCGCCGCCGCTCCGTCCCGTTTCGTTCGGATCCGGCAGGCGTCGCCGATCGCGCAACCGTCGCTGTCCTTGGCGTTGCAGGCGTGGTCGGCCGCGGGGAGCGCCTGCGCGCAGTCGCTGTTCGCGCTGATGACCGGCGCGAACAGCGCGGCGACGGTCAGGCAGCTCTTGTCGAACCCGTGCGCACAGTTGTCGATCAACAAGAGCGCACCCGCCTTGCGGGTGTCGGCGTTCCCCAGCCGCTGCATCCCGAGCAGGTGGCAGGTTGGCCGCCGCCCCATTCCGCAGGCGAGCGCGAACGCCTCCTCGGCGCGGGCCTTGGCCTCGTCGTCATCGCTTCGCAGCTGGGCCAGGCCGTAGAGCTCGCACCCGCGGCTGTCACCGAGCGTGCAGGCCCGATCAAACGCCTCCCAAGCCGGACGCCTATCGCGCTCCTCATGGTAGCTGTCTTCCATCTGCAGGAGCTCGCCCAGCGTCGCGCAGCCGGCGGCCGCCCGGCCGTCGCACGCGCGCGTGAGCAACTCCTTGGCGCGCGCCGTCGACGCCGCGTCCCCGCGATCCCGGTACGCCTCGCCGAGCGCGGCGCACGCCGCTGCGTCGTTCTGCCCGCAGGCCGCCTCCAGCAACACCATCCCGCGCTCGATGTCCTTGCCGCTGCCGAAGTCTTTCACCAGAAGCTGCCCCAGCGTGGAGCAGGCCTGCATCCCGCCCGCCTCGCACCCCTCTTCCGCCGCGAGCTTGGGGCCGTCCCAGCCCGGTCGCGCCGGGTGACCAGCGAGAAAGCAGCCGGCAGTCTGGAGGGCGGCGAGGCAGGCGCCTGCCATCCAGGCCCTGCGCCAGGCCCCGCGAGCTCCCCCACCAGGTTGCGGCGCCATTTGCTGGTCAGGATAATATCCGAGGTCTTGGGATCGCACAGGATGGGCTTGCGCGCCGGGTCGGCCCGGGGTCGCCTCTGGTTCGCCGGACTGTTGGTCGCGCTCGGGTGGGGGACGCTCGGCTGCCCGCGCTTCCGGCCGATAGTCCCCATGCACGCTCAGACCGGCGACATCGACATCGGCCTCAAGCTTTTGCGCACGGGGCCCGCGCGCGCCTTCGTGCTCGAGAGCCGGTCGAGTCTCCCCCACGCGTTGGTGCGGGGATGGCTGACGGTCGCGAGCCGCACCCATTGCAGCGGCGGCGCGGAGATCGAGAGCTTCGCCGTCGACGAGCTGCCGTCGATGGTGCTGGCGCCGGGGAGCCACGAGATCGTCGTTCGGTTCAGCGACGGTCTCGACGACTACTCGCTCGACACGGTGATCGATCTCGAGCTTGACGACGGCAGCTGCGTCCGGGCGCCCGTCATCAGTCAGAGCATCCCGATGGTCGCCGAGAAGCGGCCGTTGCTGACCTTTTCGTCGGTCATCCTGGGCAACACCAACCTCTCGGGTCCCGCGTCGGGTCTTGTCAGCATCATCTCCTTCGAGGTCGGAGCCGGCGTCTGGGCGGGTCCCGTGCTGCTCAACGTTCAGGCCGGGTTCGCCCAGGCCAACTGCAGCAGCGGCACCTGCGCGAAGCAAAGCGACGGCTCTCTCGGATCCAGCTACTCCGTGCCGCTCGCGGCGGAGGCCCGCTACGCCTTCGGCGCCGGCGTGGTGAACAAGCTCGAGAGCGACTGGTTCGTCGGGGCCCGCTACGCGTTCACGCCGATCCGGTTGCCGACGTTCGAGGGCGACCGCTCGTTCCAGACCCACGCCGTGCAGGGGGTGCTCGGCTGGGGCTTCGGAGACGCCCTGCGCGGGCCCTTCCTGCACCTCGAGCGGGTCATCCCCTTCGAGCTGGCGGTTCCGCTCGGCGTGCTGGCCGTTCCGGGCGGGGGGATCGCGTTCACCGGCGGCGTGGAGTTCCGGTTCCTATTGCCGCTCTGAACCCGCGCCGGTTCGTCCGGACTACGTCGCCGTTGATTTCACGGCCTGCCGGGGCATCGCGCTGCGCGAGGTGCCGCTCAAATCGGGGCGCTGCGACTACCTGCTCCTCGTCGATCGCCAACCGGTGGGAATCGTCGAGGCGAAGCGGTTCGCCACCGTCGCCGACGATCTGAAGATCTGAACCGCTCAGAGGCTTGGCGCAGGAAGCGATCGCGTTAGTAAAACGCGACGTTCTCGACGGTGAAGTCTGCGGCGCAAGAACCGCCGCCGGTGCCGGTCGGCGCGCTCAGCTGCCACTCCACGTCGACGAGAGTTGAAGGGTCGAGCTTGGAGATGGGCGAGCCGGCCGTCAGCGCGGTGAACGGGACCTTGATCGTCGTGGTCGTGGCGGCGGCCGGGACCACCGTGGCGAGCGGACCGTAACAGTTGGAGTCGGTCCCCGGGCAGCTGCCCCGCAACGGCTCGCCCACGTGGCTCAGATCGCCGCTGAACGAGGCGCCGAAGGCGACCGCGCAGCCGCCGAGGTTGCCCGCGAAGTCGAACTGGACGCCGGTGTACATCGAGGCGTCGACGCAGCTCTGCCCGGCGAAGAACAGCCCCGCCCCCTCCCAGTTGCCGTTGATTGGAGGCGCGAAGCCGCCGGTGATGTGAAGGCCGGCCCCGTCGGGCGTCAGCGCCGCGCTGGGAAGCGCTTGTCCCGGCGCCGCGTAGGTGTACGACTGCCACTCGGTCGCGCCGGAACCGAACGTCACCCCCGCCGCCCCGGAAGCGCCCATGGTCGTGATCTCGGGGCTCGGCAGGACGAGCTCGGGACAGACGACCGAGCCGTCGGTGGCGCACGACGTCCCCACGGTTCGTCCGGCCGGGGCGCCGCCCGGGGCTCCGCCGTCGGTCGCGATGGCCCCGGTCGCGCCGGGCGCCAGGCTCTGCGGCGCGCTGGCGGTCTCGCGCTGCGCCTCGCCGTAGGTCCAGGCCGCGGCCGCGCCGTGATCGGGAATCACGACCGCCGCGAGCGAGACCGGCGGCAGCACGAAGGTGACCGGCGCGGGCGCCGCGGCCAGCCCACCGACGGAGAAGGCGAGCGGCGCGGCCGAATGGTTCCAATTGACCAGGATGATCTCCGTCGCGTCGTCGGCCGCATCGCGGCTGGCGTAGGCGCTCACGCCGGGAGGCGCCGAGGTCACCTCCACCAGCGTCGGACCGAAGTGCTCGGCGAAGAGCGCGTAGGCGTAGTACTCGGGCCGCGGCGTGTGCGCGGGCGCGGGACCGATGAGCCCGAGCGCGTAGCCGTCGTCGTCGCTGATGTCCCAGACGGCCGAGGTCCAGAGCCCCAGCTCGTTCGCCGCACCGAGGCCGTCGGCCAGCCAGAGCGCCGACCCGACCGTCCCCGGCGACGCGTCGAGCACGCAGAAAGTCCCGTCGTACACGATGTTCATCTCGGTGAGCGCGAGCGGTTTCGTCCCCTGGCCGGTCGCCTGGAGGATCCCGCGGACCGAGGTCATCACGCTGCGAAAGCTGGCGGCGTCGGCCGCGGCCGACGCGAGCGTCGCCTGCGCCGCCTCGAACGGGTAGCGATGGATCGAGACGACGTCGAAGAGGCCGCCGCAGGTGGTGAGGATCGGTGTCAGCCAGTCGTTGGCGCCGCCACCCGCGATGTACTTCCACGAGAGATCCGGCCCGACAATCTTGATGCTGGGGTCGACCGCCTTCATCGCCGCGACGTACGCGCTCGCCGTCGCGCAGTAGGCGGCCGGGGTGTAGCCCGGGATCGCCGGCTGCGTCGGGTCGGCCACCAGCCCCTGCGACACGTAGAGGTCGGGCTCGTTGCCGATCGAGAAGTATTTGAGGCCGTACGCCTTGGTGACGTTGGCGTACGTGACCATCCCGGCGGCGGTCGCGGCCGTCGGTGGCTTCCCGCTGGTGTCCGCCAGAAGCGGAACCTGGATGATCGGCTCGGCGCCGATGGCACGGGCGTAGGCGACCGCCGTGTCGAATGCGGCGTCGTCGAACGGATCCTGGGTGTTGGCGTCGTTGTTGTAGCCGCCGACGCGCATCAGCGTCGGCTTGAGCGCCGCCACCAGCGTGTCTGTTCCGGTGACGTCGTCTCCGAAGGCTGGCATCCACAGCCAGTAGTTGACCCCGGTGGTCGTCGTCCGTGGCGTGCGCGTCGCCGTCGAGACGACGAGCGGGCTCGCGGCAAGGCCGCCATCGCTCCCGGCGGTCGGCCGCACGCAGACGTCCGACAGACAGACGAGCCCGCTCCCGCAGACGCCGCCCGCGAGGCAAGCCCCTCGCTCGGTACCGACCGCCGGCGCGTTGCCGCCGCAGCCTCCAAGAATGGCAGCGCACAGAATCGCAATCTCGCCCCCGATGACGCGGCCCCGTCGCTTCATGAATTCTCCTTTGAGCACGCCCTGGACTCAGCAAGGTCGGGGCCAGAACGAGCGCGCGGGTTTTGGCTGTCGGACGCCCCTCCGTCTCGTCCTCCTCGGGCGTTGGACGTCCGCGACATGCTTCCGGACGTCCAGAAGTTGCGTCCACGCGCGGAGGTTGCGTCCGCGGGCGCGCTTGCCGATACTGCGCCGGCGCCGCTTGGGCGCGGGAGGTGGATGATGCGAGCAGCGAGCTTCGTCTCGACGTTGGTCCTGGTGATGGGAATGGGCGTCGCCTGCTCGAAGGAGGCGCCGCCCGCGCCGCCGCCCGCCGCCCCACCGACACCGCCCCCGGCGGCGGCGGCGCCGACGCCCGACGCGGCCGCCAAGCCGAAGATGGTCGCCAACCCCGACGGGCTGTCGCTGGCCAATCGGATCGCCAAGCGCCAGGCGGCGGAGAAGAAGCTGGCCGCAGAGCTGGCGGGCGCGGAGCACGACCGCCTGCTCGCCTACGACAAGACCAAGCTGCCGCTTCATAAGGCGGTGTTCGCCGACATCCAGAAATACCGCGCCGCCTACGCCCACGCGAAGACCAAGGAGGACGTCGAGACGGTCCGGGTCAAGCAGCAGAAGGCAATCGAAGCGACCGGGAAGAAGATGGCGACGATCGATTCCAAGGGGGGGAACTCGAACGTCGTGACCGACTACGACGTCATGCTGAATGCGCTGGCCAACGACTATCCCGATGCGCTCGAGATGTCGTTCGCCGGCGACAAGAAGGCGCTCGACGAGCAGACCGCAGAGCTCGACAAGCGGACGAAGAAGATCGAGGACTGGCTGGCCGAAGTGAAGTCGGCGAAGAAGCCGGCGAAGAAGTAGGCGCCACCAGCGCCGGCCGCGGGAGCGGGCAGCTCAAGCGAGACCGCGGATGGGTCGATGGCAAGGGCTTCCATGTCCTCCGTTGCCCGGCCCACCTTTGCCCTCGCTCTCCTCGCCACGGCGCTCGCCGGGGGCCGCGCCGAGGCGCGGCGGCATCACGGACCGCTGGCCGTTCCGCCGCCGTCGGGGCCGGGACGGCTGCGCAACGCCGCGCAGGCGATGTGCCTCGACGTCGACGGCTGGGCCGGGGCCAAAAGCTCCAACGTCCTGCTGTGGGAGTGCAACGGCAATCCCGACCAGGTCTGGTCGTTCACGCCGGACGGCGAGCTGCGGAACATGCTCAACGGGACCTGTCTGGACGCGGCCGGCTACGACGGCGCGCCTGGCGCCAACGTCGACATCTACCGCTGCGAGAGCCTGGACGATCAGCGGTGGACGCTGGTCCCGCGCGGGCCCGGGACGTTCGAGCTGCACAACAACAAGCGGGGCCTCTGCCTGGACGTGAACGGACGCGCGGGCGCGCGCGGCGACAACGTGATGCTGTGGGCCTGCGACGGCGGCGCGGATCAGCTCTGGAGCCTCGAGCCGCACGCCCTCGAGGCGCCGCCGCGGCCGGCGCCGATGCGGCGTCCGTACGACCCGCCGGATCCCTCGCGGGAGCTGCCACCACCGAGCTATCCGCCTCCGCCGCCCCCGCCGCCGCGCGAGGCGCGCCCCGAGCCACCTCGCCCAATGGACGAGGGCGCGTTCCGTGCGCTCGTCGCCGCAGTGAAGAACGAGAGCTTCTCGGAGGGGCAGATCGGCGTCGTTCGGCAGGCGGCCACCCGCAACTACTTCCGGGTCGGGCAGCTCAAGACCCTGATCGACCTGGTCTCCTTTTCGGCGACGAAGCTGCGGGTGCTGGAGCTCGGCGCCCCGCGTCTGGTCGATCCCGAGAAGGCCTTCGGCCTCGACGAGGCCTTCACGTTCACCGCGGACAAGGCGAAGGCCCGCGAGATTCTCCGCCGCAACGGGATGTAGCGCCGTCTAGACGGCGTCTCTCACGATTCGTCACATCTTCGGCGGCACCAAGATCCGCGCAATCAAGGTCGAGCCGTCCGCGCGCCGACGCGCCCAACCCATCGGCGGTCCCCAACTCCGCCGACCGCACCTCCGCCGAATCAAGTCACGCGAGCGCCGCGGTCCTAGCGGTCGTCCGGCCTCGCCCCACGCAACCCGCCGCGCTCTGCGCCGACAACGGGACATGCGCGGAATCAAGACGGTGCGACGGCGTCAGCTCGACTTGCCCCTCGGGGTACCACGCACGTGGGGTGGCGCTCGCAAGGGCGCCGGGCGGAAACCGCGCGGCCGTCCCTCGATGCCCCACGACACCCGGTCGAAGGTCGATCCGCGATACCCGGTGCAGGTCACGATTCGCGCGACGCCTGGGCTGCCGTCGCTCCGCTCGCCCCGCGTGTTCGGGGCGCTCCGGCGCGCCATCGCGCGGGCGTCGGTCGATCGGTTCCGGGTGATCCACTTCTCTATCCAGCAGGACCACGGCCACTTCATCGTCGAGGGGGACGAGGCCCGGCGCGCCCGCGGGGGTATGCACGGCCTGGCGATCCGGTTGGCACTGGCGGTCAACCGCGCCCTCGGACGCAAAGGGCAGGTCGTTGGCGACCGCTATCACGCGCGCCAGCTGACCACGCCGCGCCAGATGCGGACCAGCCTGGTCTACGTGCTGCTCAATTTCCGCAAGCACCTCCGGGCGCCCGCGTGCATCGACCTGCGCAGCTCGGGGCCGCACTTTTCGGGGTGGCAGCGCGCGCCCGCTATTACCGGCGCTCCTCCGGCGACGGCGCCGCCGGCCACCTGGATGGCGCGCGTCGGATGGAGGCGCGCGGGCGGTCCTTTGCGGGTCGAGGAGCACCCTGCCTCGGCGCCGCGCGCGCACCCAACTTGATTCCGCGGACGTTGCCCTGCGCGGGTCGCAGCCACTTGAATCCGCGGATGTTTGCGTCCCGAAGATGTGACGAATCGTGAGAGGCGTCGTCTAGGCGGGCGCGGCGGCGCCTTCGTCCTCGGCGGCCGACTTTTGGCTGCGCGCGCGCTCGTCGAGCACGGTCTCCAGGAACTTCTTGGCGGGGTCGGTCCAGACGTCGCGGTAGGTCTGCGCGTAGAGCAGCGCCTCCTCGAGCGACCCGGGGCGAGCGCCGGCCAGGTTCTCCACCCGACGGCGGACGCGGCCAAGCAACGTCTTGCCGTGGTGCGGGTTGGCGTCGAGCGCGGTCGTCAGAGCGGCGCGCGCCTTGGCCTCGTTGCCGGCGGCGAACTCGGCGAGCGCGAGGCCCAGCTGGGCGCGTCCTTTTCCTTCTTCGATTTTCGTCGCGGGCCCGAGCAGCGCCGCCG
>CAWHRJ010000013.1:0-394751 GCA_963831685.1 uncultured Pseudomonadota bacterium | reverse complement strand
GATCGCCGGCTCCGACCACGTGCTGGCCTTCTGGGTCCCGCCGCTTCTGATCGCGGTCCTGCGCTGGGCGCGACGGTTCGAGACCCGCGAAGCCGTGCTGGTCGCGCTGTTCCTGGGCGGCGCGATGCTCACCAAGTACCAGGCGATCTATCTCGTCGTCCCGCTGGCGCTCTGGGCGGTCGCCGCCGCGATCCGCTTTCGACGCTGGCGGGTTCCAGCATCGCCGCCTGGGGGCTGGCGGTCCTGGCCGTCTGGAGCCCGCACTGGCTCAAGAACTGGATCTTCTACGGCGACCCCTTCTACCCGATGCTGCACGCCTGGTTGCCGTCGCACCCGTTCCCGCCGGGCGCCGAGGCGTTGCGGGCGGCGGTGCTGACCCCGCCCCAGTTCAGGCTCACGGGGACGCCGGGGCAGAAGGTCTGGGGCACGCTGGGGGTTCTGTTCTCGTTTTCGTTCGTCCCGCACGACTGGGACTTCCACGGCGCGCGGCCCGTGTTCGGCAGCCTCTTCACCTGCCTGCTGGTCGGGCTGCCGTTCGCCCGCGCGCGGCTCCGGATCTGGCTGCTGGTCATCGCGATTCACCTGGGGATCGCCGTCTGGTTCGTGACCGCGCACGAGGAGCGCTACCTGCAGGCGCTGCTGCCGGCAATGGTGGCCGTGGCGGCGGCGCTGGCGATGCTGCTCGCGCGCCGCGGAGCGCTCGCGCGCGGCGCGGTGGTGGTGCCTGGTCGTCTCGCAGGCGATCGCGGGGTCGGACGTCTACTTCTACCGGGTGCACGGCATGGCCGGCGACGCGCCGATCAAGGCCTTCGTCGACTTCGTCAGCCTCGGGCAGAAGGGTCAGTTTGCCGACCAGATGCGCGTCTGGGGCGACGTGAACCAGAACGGATGCCGAGCGTCACGGACGGCGTGGGATGGCAGGCCGCCGTCGACTACCTCGCCCAGCCGACGCCGGCGGCGACGCTGGCGGTCTGGCGCAGCCTGGGAATCACCCACGTTTCGTGGAAGGACCCGGTGCAGCCACGCGACCGTGACTTCCTGGCGCGCGAGGCGGTGTTCCAGCGCGCGGCGGCCCTTTACGTCCCACGCGTCGAGACCGTCGGCCAATATCCTTTCGGCGCCCTCGATCTGCGCGGACAGCCGCCGGCCGCGGCCGGCGTGCCGACCAACATTGCCTGGATCGGCTGCGGCGGGGACCTCGAGACCGGGATCTACACGCCGCGCGACTACGCCGAGGGGCATGCCCCGACGGTGCGGGGCCTGTCGCTGCCGGCGCTGGCGACCGCCAACGTGGTGCTGCGGAATCCCTCGTGCGGTTTTCCTTCACCCGAGCTGTCGAGCGCCATCGATGCCCCAGTTCGCCCGGCGGGTGCAGGTCGGCGACATCCTGCTCCTCGCGCGGCGCGAGCGCTGACCCGGGCGCCTCAGGGCGGCTCAGGGTTTCTTGGGTTTGACCGCGGGCAGCAGCGGAGGCGCCCCGGGGCGCTGCAGCAGCGACAGCATCGGGCGGGTATCGACCTCCTTGTAGCCGGCCGCGATCGCGCGTGCGGCCTGGGTGCCGTCGCGGCCGCCCGTCCCAGGGACGTAGATGATGTAGTCCGACCCCTCGTACCCCTCCATCAGCGTGTAGACGTCGAGGTGGTTCGACACGTGCGGCAGCTCCCGATCGCTGACCCCCAGCTTGGCTTGCGGCGGGACCCGGGCGGCGATCTCCTTGAGCCAGACCGCGCGCTGCTTCTCGTCGGCCGTGATCGGCTTGAAGTTGACGGTGCCGTAGCCCGACTGGAACCCGGTGCGCGGCGGGAAGGCCCCCCAGCGAGGTGGTGATGAGCGTGGCGACGACGATCACCACGGCGGCGGCTCGGCGCC
Organism: uncultured Pseudomonadota bacterium; assembly: GCA_963831685.1. Taxonomy (GTDB): domain Bacteria; phylum Myxococcota_A; class Polyangia; order Fen-1088; family Fen-1088; genus JADGRB01. The sequence goes on along the minus strand of CAWHRJ010000013.1, from coordinate 392,882 downwards.
GAACCAGCCCATCGGCGCTGGTCCCGAACGCGGCCAGCGCCAGCGCTGCGGCCGGGAAGATGTAGGCGGCGTAGTGGCCCGAGTACTGGTAGCCGATGTTGGTGGTCGCGCCGTAGCCGGTCGTCAGCACGGTGAAGTAGACGCCGGGCAGGACCGCCAGCCAGAGCCAGATCCGGCGCAGCGGCAGGAACGCCACCGGCACCAGCACCTGGATGAGGTAGCGCAGCTTGTCCTGGGTCAGCATGGTCCGGAAGGTGAAGACCGGGTTGGTGATGATCGTCTTCACGATGCCGACGAAGTTGTGCTCCTCGCCCGGGAAGAGGTCCTTGTAGATCTCGGCGAACCCCCAGCTGCCGACCAGCGGCATGATGATGAACCGCAGCGTCACGAAGAAGACGACCGAGACGGCGAAGATCCACACGCCCGGCGCGCGTGCGGTGCCCGGTCAGCATCAGGAAGAGGCCGAAGCAGGCCAGGCCGACCGAGATGTCCTCGCGACAGCTGATGGCCAGGATGAAGAAGAGGACGAAGAGAGCGGTCCGCCGCTCGTCGAACATGTCGATCATCCAGAGGATGAAGGCGGCGGCGATCGGCTGGAAGTGGAAGTCGAAGAACAGCGCGCCGTGGAGCGGCGCGTAGAGGATGTAGGCGTAGGCGAGCATCACCCCCAGCGCGGGCGACAGCCGGCGGGCGGCGAAACGGTGGAGCGGAATGGCGCCGGAGGCGACGAGAATGGCCTGCATGATGAGCAGCGTCTCGGAGCGCGGCGAGAGGGCGTAGAACGGAAGCAGCGGGAAAACGGCGAACTCGGCGTGGTTGCGCAACTCACTCCAGTTCCCTTCCCGGATGAGCGGCGTGCAGCGAAACGGGTGGCCGTGACGCGTTGTAGAATTGGTTGTCCAGCTGGCCGAGGTCGTAGTTGTAGGTGTTGAAGTGGTGGTGGCTGCGGACGGTGAAGATGGCGACGTAGGCGGCGTAGCCGACAGCGCCGACGAGGACGGTGGCGAAGGGGAGCCGGCGCGTCAGCCCCGGCGGTAGCCGCGCGTAGAACCGCTGCCAGCGACCGCCGAGCCAGCGGAAGAGCCGAAATAGGCCGCGCTGGGCCAGGCGGCGAGCTGGATGCGCAGCAGCGGCTCGAGCGTCAGGACGAAGGCCGCCACGGTGAGCGAGAACAGGGAATCGTCGGTCCAGCCGGCATGGCTGAAGAGCGGCGGCAAGAGGCCGCAGAGAACGAAGGGCGCCACGAGGCGCGCGCCCAGCTCCAACCGGTCGAGGCCGGTGGTCGCGCGGCGCGGCCAGTAGAGCAACGCCGCCGTCACCGCGCCGATGAACCCGCCCGCCAGCGTCCAGATGAGGATGATCATCCGGCTGCGCGGCGGCAGCGTGTTGGAGGAAACGAACGGGTCCAGCCAGGGGCCGAGCAGCTGGAACATCATCACGATCGACGCGCCCGCGACGACGAGCGCCGCGGCCAATCGCGCGTGGCGAGCGCAATCCTGGTCGCCGAGGGGCGGCCGCCGAACCGGCGCCGCGGGGAGGGGCTCGTCGGTCATCCGCGGGCGAGCGCCGGGGGCCACCCCGTCCCCGAAGGTGCCCTTGCCAAGGGCTCCATTGCCGAGCAGGTGCTCGCGGATGTACGTCACCGTGTCGAACAGCGTGTCCGTCGCGTCGCGCGGGATGAAGCCCAGCTCGCGCGCCGCCTTGCCCGAGTCGAAGTACCAGAAGTGCTCGCCATCTCCACGCTCTGCGGCTCGAGCGGCGGCGTGCGCGCGCCCCAGTGGCGGTACATCGCCGCCTGCGCGCGCGTCGCCAGCAGCGGCAGCTTGCCGCGCGCCTTGAGCTTGCGGCGCCGGGACCTTGGTCAGCCGCTCGAGCCGCCCGAGGAACTCCGCGAACGTCCAGTTGTAGCCGCCCACCAGGTAGCGCTCGCCCGGCGTGCCGCGCTCCATCGCCACCGGCAGCAGCGCCGCCACGTCGCGCGCGTCGACGAAGTTGAGCCGCCCGGCGGCACCAGCGCGATCTCGCGCGCGAGGAACTGCAGCACCGGGCGCGTCGAGCTCAGACGATCGTCGCCGGGCCCGAGCAGCAGGCTCGGGTTCACGCATCACGAGCTCGACCTTGTCGCCGCACGCGCGGCGCGCCGCCTCCTCCTGATAGACCTTGCTCGCGTAGTACGGCCAGCGCGCGATGATCTCGATCGGCGCCGGCGAGGTCTCCTCGGCGGGCAGCTCGTCGGCGCGCGCGCGAGACCGCGATGGTGCCGCTGGTCGACGACATGACGATGCGCGTGACGCCCGCCGCGCGGCCGCCTCGCACAGTAGGCGCGTGCCGTCGACGTGGACGTCGTACATGCGGTGCCCGTCGGCCGGCTTGTTCGAGACCATGCCCGCCAGGTGGTAGACCTCGTCCACGCCCTCGACCGCGCGCGCGACCGCGTCGGCATCGGTGACCGAGCCCGCCACGATCTCGACGCCCAGCTCGCGCAGCCACGCGGGCGGCGCGCTCTGCGTGAGCACGCGCACGTCCTGCGTCGCTTCGCCCGCGCGCGGAGCGCGCGAGCCCGCGCACCAGGTGCGCGCCGAGAAAGCCGGTCGCGCCGGTGACCAGCGTCGTCGCGAGACCGCCTTCTTCAGGCACCGACCTCGGCGTCCCGCGACGGCGCCGCGTTCCGTCGCACCGCGCCCGGCCTCGAGCTTGCTCGCCGTCCCAGGCGCGCGCGCGGCCCTCGGCGTCGAGCGCCGTCGGCGACGCCGTCGCGCAGGTTCTCGACCACCCGCTGCGTGAACGCCGCCGAGAGGCGCCAGGCCTCCTGCTGCGGCAGGCCCTTCGTCAGCGCGGCCAGCCACTCGGCGGTCAGAAACGGGCCGAACGCGACGGCGAGCTCGCGCGCGCGCGGCACGGCCGCCCCTTGGGCAGCGACTCGTAGGTGCCCGAGATGTGCGCCGGCAGGATGCCCACCCCCGCGCGCAGCGCGAGGTAGCCGAGGCTGGGCAGGAAGTCCGCCATCTCGCCGGTCAGCGAGCGCGTCCCCTCGGGGAACACGACCATGCTGCGCCCGCGCGCCAGCACCTCGGCGCGTGTCCATCGACTTGCGGATCGAGCCGGTGCGCTCCATGGGCACCAGGTTGGTGAAGTGCTTGAAGTAGGCGCGCCGGTACCTGTTGCGGAAGAAGTAGTCGGCCGCCGCGAGCGACGTCAGGTCCTTCCCGGCGTCGCCGAGCGCCACCTTGATCACCCCCATGTCGAGGTGCGAGCAGTGGTTGGCGGCGACGATGAAGTTGGTGTGGTGCGGGACGTGGATCTTCCCCAGGATCCGCGTCTCCAGCACGCGCTCGTAGAACAGCCGCTGCGCCAGCGCCAGGCCGCGCTTGCCGGCCGCCGCGACCGCCGACGGAACGTGGATCTCGCTCTCGCCCTCGTCCTCGCCGGCCGCCCGCCGCGCGCCGCCGCGACCGGCCCGCGCGCCAGCAGCTCTTGCAGCTCGGCCACCGTTCCCAGCGTCGTGACGTCGACGCTCTCGGGCAGCGCGATCCCGGCGTTCTCCAGCGCGCTCGCCAGCTCGGCGTACATCAGGCTGTCGAACCCCAGCTCGCCGAAGCGGCTGCCGATCTGCACGTCGGCGCGCCGCCGCCCCGACACCGTGGCGACCGTCTCGAGCAGCCAGCCCACCGCCCCCTCGTCGCGCGTGGCGACCGCCAGCGCCCCCTAGGTCTCCTCGCTCTTCTTGCGAAGCCGCGCGATCTCCGCCGCGAGGTCGCGCCGCTTGACCGAGCGCTTCGCGGTCTTCGGCAGATCCTCCTCCCAGATGTAGGTCCCCCGCACCCGCTTCCAGAACGGCAGCTCGGCCGAGACCTTCCGGAAGTGCTCCTCGATCCGCGCCTCGACCTCCGCGCGCGACAGCGACGGATCGTGCTCCAGGTCGGGGACCACCGCGCAGGCGACCTGCTCACCGATGCCGTCGGGCACGCCGACGACCGACAGGTCCTTGACGTAAGGCGAGTCGCGGTAGAGATCCTCGATCTCGTCGGGATAGACGTTCTTGCCGTTGGCGTCGACGATCACGTCCTTCGAGCGCCCGACGAGGTAGAGGTTCCCCTTGTCGTCGAAGCGGCCGAGGTCGCCGGTGTGGAACCAGCCGTCGCGGATCGCCTCGGCGGTGGCGATCTCGTTCTCCCAGTAGCCCGCCATCACGTTGCGCCCGCGCGCGATCACCTCGCCCACGCCGGTCGCGCCGTCGGCCTCGGCGATCTTCACCTCGATGCCGGGGAGCGGCCGTCCCACCGAGCCGGCGATCGGCTTCTCCTTGGGCGAGGTGACGGTGAGGACGGGCGCCGTCTCCGTGAGGCCGTACCCCTCGAAGAAGTTGAAGCCCATCCCGTAGAAGGCCTTCATCACGTCGGCCGGCAGCGCCGAGCCCCCGCTGATGAGATAGCGAATGCGCCCGCCGAAACCTTCGTGGACGGGGAGAAAAATCAGCATCCCGAGGTCGAACCCGGTGCGCGAGCGGAGCTCGAAGTTCCCCGCCGCCAGCACCTTCATGAACGCCTCCAGCACGGGTGACTTCTCCGCGAAGCGCTGGAACAGGCGGCGGCGCAGGAGATCCCACAGCGCCGGGACGCCGACGATGGCGGTGACCCTCCCCTGCTTGAGCGTCGACGAGATGAGCTCGCCCGTCAGCTCCGTGAGATAGGTGACCTGCGCCCCGTGCGACAGCGGCACCAGGAGGCCGGTGGCGAACTCGAAGGTGTGGTGCAGCGGCAGCACCGAGAGCATCCCGTCGTTGACGCCGAACTCGAAGATCTTCGACAGCTCCGACACCATGAAGGTGAAGTTGCGGTGGGTGAGCATCACCCCCTTCGGCTTGCCGGTCGTTCCCGAGGTGAAGATGAGCGACGCCAGCGCGTCGGGGCTGGCGCGCCTGACCAGCCTGGCCCCGCGCTCGCGCTCGACGGCCAGGTCGGGGAGCGCGAACGCCTCGGAGAACGACCAGAGCTTGGTCGGCAGCCCCGCCTCGGCGAACGCGGTCGCCAGCGCCTCACCTTGCGCCTCCCCTCCGTCCAGCAGGTCGTCGCCGATCAGCATGCCGACGGCGCCCGAGGCGCGCGCCACGTTCACCAGCTCGGCGATCTTCAGCTCGCGGTCGACCGGCACGACGGTCCCGGCTGCCTTGAGCACGCCGAAGTAGGCCATCGACCACTCGGGGCAATTCTTGGCCCACAACATGACCCGCGCGCCCGCCGCCACGCCGGCCCCCAGGAGAAAAACGCCGACCCGCGAGGCCAGCTCCTGCAGATCGGCGTAGCTGTAGATCTCCTCGTGCTTGTCCCGCTCGATGCGAAGCGCGGTGCGGGTGGCGTGCAGCTTGGTCGTCGTGTCGAACAGCTCCAGCAGATCGTGGTAGCTGTAGACCTGCTTCGGCCGCTGCGCGTAGGTCTCGTCCAGCTCGGGCAGCACCCAGCGCGCCAGCCCCGGAAAGTGGATGTTCATCCAGTAGTCGTGGAGATCGAGCTTCTCCGGACCCCAGGTGAGCAGCGCCTGATCCGCGGCCGGCATGCGGTCACGCAGCGCGCGGATGTTGTCGGCGCGGAAGACGTAGGCGTTCTCGAAGATGAACGGACGGAACAGCTCGATGTTCTCGGCCGCCTCGGTGGTGACCCGGTCGATCTCGTCGAACCCCTTCTTCACCCGGTCGACGACGGCGGTGAACCGCCCGGCCCCCCAGCCCGGCCGGATCTTCCCCAGCGTCTTGGAGAGCGACCGCGCGGCGCGGTTGAAGCGCGGCAGCGAGTACTTCTCGAAGTGGTCCTCGGTGACGGGGCGGAACTCCATCCGCGCGGCCAGCTCGTTGACGAACCGGTTGCCGGTCTCCTTGTCGCGGAAGCGCTTCCGCTTGTAGAGCCCGGTCAGCGTCGTGACCCGGTCCATCCGCATCGGGTTCAGATCGCCGCTCGCGAGCTGAAACACCAGCTTCGGCTGCTCGACGATCGCCTGCGCCGCGACCATCAGCATCCCCGAAACGACGTGGTCGACCGGCACCACGTCGAGGATCAGCTTGGGCGACACCGGCAGCATGTTCTGCCCCTTGAGGGCGAGATACACGAGCGGCGCCGAGGTCGTGAACCCCTCGTTCCAGCCGCGAAAAGGATAGGCCACGGCGCTCTCGACGATCGCGGGGCGCACGATGGCGCGCACGATGCCGGTCTCGCGCGCGACCAGCTGGTCACCCATGCTCTTCGTGTAGGTGTAGATGTTGGGCCAGCCCCAGGCGGCGGCGCGCTCGACCCCCTGCTTGGTCATCTCGGAGCGGATCCACTCCTTGCGCGCACGCGCGACCGCCAGCTTCAGCGCCGCCTCGTCGTCGGGATCGCGGTTCTCCTCGCGCAGCCGCTCGCGCGCCTCCTGGCGCAGGCTGGCCAGCACCTGCGCGTCGTCGGCCAGCTGGCGGATGCGCCCCGCGCCCGCCGCGCTGTCGGTGATCTCCTGCTCGACGGAGAACCTGGTCCCCGACAGCTCCTTGTGGCGCGGGTAGTAGCCGTCCAGCTCCTCGTCCTCCCAGACGTCGCCCGAGCGGTTCCCCGCCACGAAGCAGGTGCTGGTGTGAATGAGCGCCGGCCGCCGCATCCGCTTGGCGAAGGCGATGACGTTCTTGGTCCCCTCGACGTTGGTGCGCATCGCCGACTCGAGCGGCGGATTGAACGTCACCCGCCCCGACGAGTTGATGAGCACGTCGATGTCCTTGGCGATCCGCTCGGCCTCCTCTTCGGAGAGCCCCAGGTTCGGCTCGGTGATGTCGCCGTCGACGACCGCCACCTTCTTGCGCAATAGCTTGCCGAGGCCGTCGGCCCCGCCGTACTTGTCGCGCAACGGATCGAAGGCCGGTGAGGTGACGACGCTCTGCCAGAACCGCGCCTCGCTGTCGGTCCCCGACCCGCGCCGGACCATGACGTACGCCCGCCCGATGTCGGGAAACCGGTCGAGCAGCATGCTGAGCAGCACCTTCCCCACGAACCCGGTGCTCCCCAGGATGAAGAGATTTCTGCCGCGGAAGATCTCGGAGGGGGAAAGGGCGGGGGTCTGCGCCTCGAGGGCGGTCGGAAGCTCCATACGGATCGGGGGTTTTATCCCGAGGCTCCCCGCATTGCCAATGGAACCCGTGCCCGGCGCCAAGCCCGATTTCACCCCGATAAGAGCCCGATGAACCCCGATGAAACGGGCAATTGAAAATTTGCCTGATGAGCTTCATCGGGGTTTCATGATCGTCGGTGACGGCCACCGCGATCGTCAGGCGAACCATCAGGCCCCCATCGGGGTTCGAGGACCACCTCTGCCGCCGGGACGCCGCCGCGCTGCTCGGCTTCGCCAGCGAGTTCAAGGTGCGGCAGCTCGAGAAGGAGGGGCGCCTGCACCCGATCCGCGGCGCGATGGGCTCGGCCTGGTACCCGCGCCGGGAGGTCGAGGCGTTGCGCCCGACGGCCGCCCGGGCGCCCTCCCCCGCGGCGCCGCGCGTCCGCTGGCCCGACGACGCGCTCATCGCGCTCCTGCGCGAGCGGCCGCGCACGGTCGTCGACCTGGTCGTCGACGCCGGCATCCCCATCTCGCGCGCCGAGCGCGTTTACCGATTTTGGCGCGAGCACGAAGCGGCACACGGCGCCGGTGGCAGTCCTGCCCCGACCGACTCATCCGAACGGCGGAGCGGCGAGCGGATGGAGCACGACGCGCTGGTGCGTCAGCTCCGTGACGCCGACCCGAGGGTCCGCGCCGCCGCGTTCGACAAGCTCAAGTCGCAGCGGCGCTGACGGCGCCGCCCCGCGCGGAATGCCGGAAAACGCCGAGTGTCTGGCCCAAATGTAACGAAACCTCAGCAGGACCGATACCCGATCCCGACGGTGAGCGGTCTACAGTCTTCGCGAGAGAGGAGACTGCGACGTGATCAATTCGTTCGGTGCAGAACAGGACAACGTGGTGTTTCTGGGGCGGCGGTCGTTTCGAATGGAGCTGGCGGGGAGGCCGGGCGTCAACGAGCTCGGCATCCCCAAGAGCGCCTCCGAGATCCCGACGGAGAAGATCTTCGATGCTGATCGCGAGAGCGCGGTCCGCGCGGCGGTGGCGTCGCTGCGGCCGGCGAGCGGGATCTCCAATGTCAGCACGATCGCCCTCTGCCTGACGACCTTCGTTCTGGGGATCGCGCTGACGTTGACGTTCGGCCGCGCCGAGCCGCGCCGACCACTCACATTCGCGCCGATCCCGCCGGCCCAGATCGCGCCGCCGGCGGCTCCCGCCCCACCCTTGCTCATCCAACCGATCTCGGCTCCACCGACCGACGTCGCCGCGTTGTCCCTGGCGCCGGTCATCCGGCCCGCGCGCCGGCCGCTCGCCAAGCCCGCGGCGCGGGTCGCTCGCCCGCGTCCGGTCCGCGCGGTTCAATCGGCTGCTGCAGCCCAATCGGCTGAAGCGGCCGCCCAATCGGACGCGCCCGCGGCCAAGCCCTGGGTCGACCCGTTCGCCGAATAAGCGCCTCGGTCGCGGTCCGCTAGACCTCCGCTTCGGCCAGGCTGGGGACCGCGCGGACCAGGAAGGTGGTGCGGGTGTAGTGCCACCAGGTGAGGGTCAGGCAGGTCGCGTAGAAGGCGACGAAGCAGCCGAGCGCGGTGGTGGCGCTGCCGGTCGCCTTGATCGACGCGCCGAACGAGCGCGGGATGAGGTAGCCGCCGCAGGCGCCGATGGCGCTGGTGAAGCCGATGACCGCGGCGCTCAGGCGGCGGGCGCGATCGAGCATCGCGGTCTGGGCGGCGGCCGGCAGCCCCTCCGCCTCGCGCTGCGCCTGGCGGCGGAAGATGACCGGGATCATCCGGAAGGTCGAGCCGTTGCCGACGCCGGTGGTGACGAAGAGGATGAGGAACATCGTCAGGAAGGCGCCGAACGCATGCGTGTCCAGCGCGTAGAGGACGCCGAAGGCGGCAGAGGCCCATCACCACGAAGTTCCAGAAGGTGACGCGGGCGCCGCCGATCCGGTCGGCCAGCCGCCCGCCCAGCGGCCGCGCCAGCGAGCCGACCAGCGGTCCCAGAAAGGCCAGGTTGGCGGTGACGATCGGGAACTGTGTCTTGAGCAGCAGCGGGAAGGCGGCCGAGTAGCCGATGAACGAGCCGAACGTTCCGATGTAGAGCCAGGACATGATCCAGGTGTGCTTGTGGCGGACGGCGGCCAGCTGCTCGCGGAAGGTCGAGCGCGCGTTCGAGAGGTTGTTCATGTAGAGCGCGGCGCCGCAGGCCGCCAGCAGGATGAACGGGATCCACATGAGCCCCGCGTTCGCGAGGTAGATGGGCGGCTTGCCGTGCGGGGTGAGAAGCCCGAGGTTGACGAAGCTGTAGCCGATCAGGATCGGGACGAGCAGCTGGACGGTGCTGACGCCGACGTTGCCGCCCGCCGCGTTGAGCCCCAGCGCCCACCCCTTTTCGCGGTCGGGAAAGAAGAACGAGATGTTGGCCATGCTGGAGGCGAAGTTCCCGCCGCCGAGGCCGGCCGTCGCCGCCGCCGTCGCCATCAGCCAGAACGGCGTCTCCGGCCGTCCGACCAGCAGCGCCAGCGCCGAGGCGGGGATCAGGACCAGCAGCGCGCTGACGATCGTCCAGTTGCGCCCGCCGAAGCGCGGCACGGCGAAGGTATAGGGGAACCGCATCAGCGACCCGACCAGCCCCGGCAGCGCCACCAGCTGGAACAGCTGATCGGTCGTGTAGTGGAAACCGATCTTGTTGAGGCGCGTCGCCGTCACGCTCCAGATCAGCCAGACCGAGAATCCGATGTTCTCGGCCACGATCGACCAGAGGAGGTTGCGGCGGGCGATGCGCCGCCCCTTCGACCGCCAGTAGCTCTCGTCCTCGGGATTCCAGTCGCTGATCCACCGTTTTGAAGCGCTCTTGTCCATGCCCTGACCGTAGAGGTCGGTCGGTCAAGGCCATGTAACGAAACGACCCGGAGTTGGTGCCCGGATTCCGAAGAACCGCCGCTACGAGCGGTCGGCCAGCGCCTGCACGTGCTTGGCGAAGAACACCGAGGCGTCGGCCTTACTGGCCTTTCCCGCCGCCACGGCCATGCAGACTTCGTAGAGATCGTCCGAATCGGCGGCGAGCTCGTGACCGTTGAGCGCGAGAAAGGCCAGGGCGGCCGCCAGGGCAGCGCGCTTGTTGCCATCGACGAACCCGTGGGCCTGCGAGACGTGGAACAGGTAGGCTGCCGCCATCTCCGGGAGGGTGGGATGCAAAAACGTCCCCCCGAAGGTCGCCGAAGGCATCCCCAGCGCGGAGCTCAGGCCAGCCGCATCCCGAACCCCGAGCGAGCCGCCATAGCGCTCGATGCGATCCGCGTGCAGGGCCAGCAGATCGTCGAGCGTCAGGAAATCGGGATCTTTCACTTGGCCAGACGTCGAAAGACGCCGGCGTAACGCTCATCTGCTCGAGCCATCGCCTGGCGGAGCTTCTCCGCCCGCCCCTTGGCGCGCTTGGGGGTCACGACGATGACGTCACCATCGGTCGAGACGTCCAGCACCGTTTCGGCCGAGATTCCAGTCCGGTCCAGAAGCTCGCGATCGAGGACCAATGCCAGGCTGTTGCCCGTCTTGGTGAGCCGCTTCTCCATGGTACGTACAGTATGGAATTACGTACGTACGGAATCAAGGGCCGGCCGGCCCGAGGAAAACTACGGCCGGGTGCCCGCCGCTGCCCGAGGCGCCCGCGCTGCCGCCGTGCCCGCCGACGCCCGTCGTGCCCGAGCCCCCGCCGCAGCTCGCGAGCGATAGACACACCGCTGCGACGACCGACGCGCGCGTCATGTCAGGGCCGGGTGCAGGTTCGGCGGAAGGTGTCGACGGCGACGACCGAACCGCCCCCGCCCGTTGCGTTGAAGAGGATGATCTCGTCACCGGCAACGGTGAAGCCGAAGTCGTCGGCGGGCGCGCCGTCGCTGCAATCCGTGTGATCGACAACCAGCGAGGTGCCGTTCACGTGCTCCGTGGCGTCGTAGCGGAAGTCGAGGTCCCCGCCGTCGGCGTAGTACGCCACGTCGACGCCGGCCCACTCGATGTACGTGCCCCCTCCGAACACCCGGATCGTCCGCCGCGTGGAACCCGTTATGTTGTCCTGCCAGCGCACGAGATCGTAGTCGCCGTCCAGGATGGTGCCGCCCATCGGGATCTCGACGGCGCCGCCATCCAGGGTGATTCCGCCGGTCGTCCCCACCACCGGCTCCGGCACGATCGTGGCGCCGGTGATCGCGATGGAGTTACAGACGCCTGCGTCGGGATCGTGCGGCTCGGCGGTGATGGCGCAGGTCGGAAGGCCCCCGCTTGTGCCGCCCGTCGCGCTGGCGCCGCCAGCGCCGCTTACGCCCGCACCACCAACCTGGCCGCCGGTACCGGTCATCCCGCCACCGTGCCCGCCCGTCCCCGTCGACGGCGAGCCGCCGCCGCACCCAGCGACCATCAGCGTCGCCACCACCATCGCCGCCGCCCGCCGCATTGTTACTCCATGTCCGCCATGACGATCGGCGGGTGGTGCATCATCGTGATCTCGGGCGACGGGCCGACGAAGCTGCTTGCGCCATGGCGATCGCCTCGGTCAGCGACTCGGCGCGGTCCCAGCCGAGCATCGTCGGCACGTGCGCGTTCTCGCGCGCCGGCCACGATCACCTTGCCGATGTGCTGCGCGGCCGTTCTCGCCCCAGTACCACATGAAGAAGGGGTGCGCGCCGTGGTACGCGTTCCCGCGCCGGTACATCTCGATGTAGCTCGGGTTCTTGCGCGAACTCTTCCTCGTACTTGTGGCGCAGCTTCATCGCGTCGCGCGTCTCGGGCAGCAGGCGATTGAAGAACTCGATGTAGCTCGGGTGGTGGTCGTGGTCGAACTCGTCGTAGCAGGGGTGGGTCAGGATCATCACCCCGCCCTTCTTCAAGAGCGGCTTGCCGCGATACAAGTTGTGGAAGTAGCCGAGCCCCATCACCTGCACCAGGAGCGGGTTCAGGATCGAGTTCACGTTGTAGGGCGAGATGAACGGCACGCCGCAGATGAGGACGTCGGCCTGGCCGCGCACGTTGACGCGCGTACTGCTCCCAGCAGTGCTTGAGGATCTCCTCGTGCACCGGCTCGGTCTTGCCGGCGTAGCAGGCGATCATCTGGTACTGCGCCGGGATCGACTGGAACAGCTTGCGCTTCGCGGCGCGCCGGCATCTTGGAGAGCGTCCAGCGCATCGCCTCGAACTTCAGGCGGTCGACCTCGGTGAACTCGTCCTCGTTCTTCGACAGGAACGCCGTCGCGCCGGCGTACATCCGGTTGTTGAGCGCCGTCTCGATGTGGAAGACGTTCATGTGCTGGTCGACCAGCGCGCCCTGGCGCTCGACCTTGGTGTTCAGCGCCGAGTGCTTCGGATCCATGTAGCTGTCCGAGGCGCGGATCGTCTCGGGCTCGTGGTGCGGGCGCAGGCTCTCGTAGTCGCACAGGCCCACCGTCACCGACTTGTGGCCGCCGTCCATCGGCACGAGGTTGATGTTGACGTAGATGACCAGGTCGCTCTCGACCGCGCGTCGGTTGATGTTTACCGGCTCGTCGTGGTCGGTGTCGCCGAGCGTGCACGATCCCGTCGGGATCCTCGGCGTCGTGGTTGTAGTAGCGGTCGGGATAGAACGCGTCGTGGATCTTCGCGCCCACCATCCGCTTCATCTCGCCCGCGGTCATCTGCCGGTGCAGCGAGTTGGCGATGATGATGTGCACGTCGTCGACGCCGTTGGCGTCGAGCAGCTCGAGCACGATCTCGATGACCGTCTGCCGGATGTCGGGCGTCACCATCGGCGGCAGCGGCAGGCTGATGTCGTCGACGGCGATCGTCACGCGCATCCCCGGCGTCAGCTGCGCGTAGAGCGGCTCGGCGTCCAGCGGGTGGTTGAGCGCGTAGCGGATCGGCCGCGCCCGGGTTGGCCAGCCCCTCGATCGGCGGCTTGGGGTAGATGACGCGCGTCCCGATCGGCAGGTCCTCGAGCAGCAGATCCTCGCCGGAGAACAGCATGCGCGGCGCCGAGTCGCTGTCGATGTAGACGACCTGATCGTCTTCCTTGTTTCGCGGCACCGGACCGCGCAAAATCTTTGGGCCGTTCTCTCATGTCCTCCCGGTCATCGCAGATCCAGAATCGGCCAGTCGTGCTGCAGGGCCGTGTTGCGCAGGCGGATGTCGGGGTTGACGGCCGTCGGGTGGCCGACGACCGACAGCATCGGCAGGTCGCTCATGCTGTCGCTGTAACCGTAGCAATCAGACAGGTTCAGTTTCTCCTTCTCCGCGTAAATGCGCATCCAGCTGGCCTTGGTGGCCGCGGCCATCATCGGCGGCAGCAGCCGCCCGGTGGCGTAGCCGTCCACGAACTCCAGCCGGTTGGTCACATAGTCGTCGATCTTGAGGTGCTTGGCGAGCGGCCGCGACCGTGAGGTCCAGGGCGCCGGTCACCAGCACCTGCCGCAGCCCGAGCTGACGCGATTTGTCGATGAGCTCGTAGGCGCCCGGGAAAATCGACGGGCGCAAGACGGTGTCGAACAGCTCCTCGGCGAGCGCGCGCAGGCGGTCCTCCGACTCGCCCTTGTAGCGGACGAAGAAGATGTCGTTGAACAGGCGCCGGTTGAAGAAGTCAGCCGCCAGGAACAGCGGGACGCTGACCAGCGTGGCCGCCGTCTTGGTGACGCTCTTCGAGATCCCCTGCTGGTTGCGCGCGCTGAAGGCGAACGCGTGAACGAGGTTGGTGCGGACGAGCGTCCCGTCCAGGTCGTAGAAAGCGGCGGCGGCCATCGAAATTCGTGCAGGCCCCGTATACCACAGGCATAATCAGCGGGCTTTTCCGATGAAGAGAGTCGTTGGCCGCGAGCTTTTGACCACGATCCTCAGGGAAGCGACGCCCGCTGACCTTCGCATCGTCGGCCGCACGCTGATCCACGCCGCGATCGTGGGCGCCGTCGCCGGGCTGATGGGCGCGGCGTTCTTCGCCGCGCTCGAGATCGTCCAGCGTCTGATCCTGGAGGACCTGGGCGGCTACCGCCCGCTGCGCGCCAGCGGCGAGACCTTCCTGCCCGAGATCGGCCACGTCGCCCACTTCCGCCCCTGGCTGCTGGTGCTGCTGCCCGCCATCGGCGCGCTGGCGGCCGGCATCGTCTCGCAGCTGGCGCCCGAGACGCGCGGCGGCGGCGGCGACGCGATGATCGACTGCCTTTCACCACCACGACGGCAAGATCCGCAAGCGCGTCGCCTGGGTCAAGGCGCTCGCGTCGATCCTCACGCTGGGGACGGGCGGCTCGGGCGGCCGCGAGGGGCCGACGATGCAGATCGGCGGCGCGCTCGGCTCGCTGTGCGGGCGGCTCCTCGGCGTCGACGCCGCCGAGCGCCGCATCCTGATGGTGGCGGGCGTGGCGGCCGGCATCGCGGCGGTGTTCCGCACGCCGCTCGGCGCCGCGCTGCTGGCCGTCGAGGTGCTCTACCGCGACGACTTCGAGTCCGACGCGCTCATCCCGGCGGTCCTCGCCAGCGTGACCGCCTACTCGGTCGTCATCTCGATCTTCGGCGAGATCGACGCTGTTCGCGCACCCGGGGCGCTTCCCCTTCGTCATCAAGCACCTGCCAGCTCTACGGCCTGCTGGCGCTGTTCGTGTCGCTGCTGGCGGTGGCGTTCGTCAAGACCCTGCGCGGCGTTCAGCGGATCACCGCCGGTCTGACCATCCCGCTCTGGGCGCGTCCCGGCCTGGGCGGCGCTGGCGGTCGGGATCTTCTGCGTGCCGATCATCTGGTTCGTCGGCTGGCGCCTCGCGCAGCCGGGCCAGGGTCTCGGTCTCCTGGGCGGCGGGTACGGCGCCGTGCAGGTGGCGATCACCGGCGCCAGCTGGCTGCCGCTCGGCTGGGCGGGCGCGGCGCTTCTGCTGTTTCTCTGCCTGGCCAAGATCATCGTCGTCGTCGCTCACCATCGGCTCCGGCGGCAGCGCGGGCGACTTCGCGCCCGCGCTGGTCATCGGCGGCCTGTTCGGCGGCGCGTTCGGCCGCGTCGCGCAGATGCTGCTGCACGACCCGCGCATCGATCCGGGCGCCTTCGCGCTGGTCGGCGATGGGAACCTTCTACGGCGGCATCTCGCACACGCCGCTGTCGTCGCTGGTCTTGGTCTGCGAGCTGGCGGGCAGCTACGACCTGCTGGTGCCGCTCATGCTGGCCGAGGGGATCGCCTTCATCGCGCTCCGCAAGCAGTCGCTCTACACGCGCGCAGGTCCCGACCCAGCGCGACTCGCCGGTTCACCAGGCGGCCACCGTCGACCTGCTCGCGACGACCCGGGTCGGCGCCATCATGCGGATGATCTCGGTCAGCGGCGTTCCGATCGCGGCGCGCGAGTTCTCCGTCCGGTCGGACGCCGATCTGCGCACGGCGGCCGAGACGATGCTGGCCAACAAGCTGCGGGAGATCCAGGTCACTGACGCCGAGGGTCACGTCGTCGGCCTGCTGGACGAGGCCGACATCTCGCGCTTTTACCTCGACGCGGCCGACCGGCCGCCCGCGCGCGCCCCCGCCGCCGAATAGCGGGAGGCCGTTCCTGGAATCCGGAGACGTGTGTTCGGACGAATTTCGGCTTATTCTCGACTCCGTCCCCCGCCTAACGATAGGGAGGTTCCCTTGGACTACCGCCTCGTCGCATCCCCCAGAGCGACAGCGCTCAGGTCGATCCTGGTTTGCTTGTCCGCCGGCGCCCTTCTGAGCTGCGCCAAGGCCAACAACACCACCGGCTCCGGCGGGAGCAACGGCTCCGGTGGCTCCAGCAGCTCCGGCGGGAACAACGGGTCGGGCGGGAGCAACAACTCCGGTGGCATCGACCGGCGGCGGCTCGAACAGCTCAGGCGGGTCGACACGGCTCCGGCGGTTCGTCCAACTCGGGCGGAAACACCGGCTCCGGCGGCTCGTCGCCGACCGGCTCCGGCGGCTCCAACAACTCCGGCGGAGCGAGCGGCTCCGGCGGCTCCTACAACTCCGGCGGGTCGACCGGCTCCGGCGGCTCGTCGTCGGTCAGCGACGCCGGCAGCGGACGCTTCCTGCCAGACGGCCGACTTCAAGTTCGTGCCGCAGATCCCGACGGTCTACCTCCTGGTCGCTCGCTCCGGCAGCATGTTCCATTGCCTCAACTCGACCTCCACCGAGAGCTCGGGCAATGCCATCTGCATCAACAGTTCGACCAACGCCGTCGATATGAACAACACTGCCTGGTACGTCTTGAAGGCGGCGATCGAGCAGGTCTTGCCGCAACTCGATTCGCAGGTGCGCTTCGGCTTCAGCACGATTTACGGAACGAACCCCGCCAGCGGCGGAATGTGTCCGTCGGAGCAGGGGATGCTCACCGACAACGTCTCTCCGGCGCTGAACAACGCCGCAACCATCGCGAAGCTCTATGACGGCTTGCCGTTCCCCCCCAACAGCACGCAGGTCGGCATGAAGTTCGAGTCGCCGGTCAGCTGGTCTGTGGGAAGCGTCACCACGGCGCTGATGGCCGACAACGATCCCGGAAAGAAGTACATCCTGCTCATAACCAACGGCATGCCGGACTACTGCGACGACTCGAACGTGCTCTGCCCGCCCGACTCTGTGGTCTGGAAGCTGCAAACAGCTCAAGCTGCCGGCATCAAGACGATCGTGTTCGGGATCCAATCAACGCTGTTCAGTCTTGCGCCGGGCGTGCTCCAAGCGTACGCCAACGCGGGTGCCGGCGAGCCCACCGTCGCGCCCGTGAACACGGGCGGAAGCGCCAACGACTTCTACGACCAATGCGACGGCATTGCCGGGTGGGCGGCGGATCTGAAGGCCACGGGCCAGACGGCGATGCGCGGCGACACGCTTGGTACCTATTCGGCGACGATGGGACCGACCGTGCCGTATACGCCGAACGCAGCCGATCAGACCATGCTGGTGAATCAGCTCTCGGCGGCGATCTCGGGCGTCAAGAGCTGCTCGTTCGATCTGAGCGACGTCGGCGGCAAGTCGATCAAGGTGGACACCACCAAGCTCTCGTCTGCCATCGTCAAGATCCAAGGGTCCACGATCCCGCTGGACGCCAGCAACGGTTGGAACGTTACCGCGAGCGCGCCGAGCACGCTGGTGCTGAATGGCACCGCCTGCACGACCTGGCAGACGCCCAACAACAACGACATCAGTTTCATGTTTCCCTGCAGCACCATCATCTTCGAATGACCACCATGAAGATCAATCGACGCCTCGGGGGCCAAACACCTTTCCTGTTCGCCGCCGTGCTGCTGCTCGGCTGCAATCCCGCGGGCGTCAAGCCGTTGACCGGGAGCGGTGGTTCGAACGGGAGCGGCGGCTCCAACGGCAGCGGCGGCAAGGGGGGCTCGAACAGCAGCGGCGGCTCCAACGGCAGCGGCGGCTCGAATAGCAGCGGTGGTTCCAGCGGCACCACCGACGCCGCGCTCGACGGCGCCTGCGCCGCGTCGTCGATCGGCGCTCAACCGGTGCCGCTCGATCTCTACTTCCTCATGGACAGCTCGAAGTCGATGAACGACCAGACGGGCGCGGGGACAACGAAGTGGGCCGCCGTCGGCTCGGCGCTCAACAGCTTCTTCAACGACTCGGGGTCGGCCGGCCTCGGCGTCGCGCTCAAGTATTTTCCCGACGAGCAGAGCGGCGTGGCGGGGACCTGTGCCGCCGACGGCGACTGCGGCAGCAACTACGGGCCCTGCGACTACCGCAACACCTGCGTGGGGAATAACGCCTCCACGACCGCGGTCTCACCGCTCTGCCTAACCAACTCGGACTGCAGTGGCCAGAACTGCGCGCGCATCGAGACGTGCAACAACGGCGCGTCGTACTGCGCGGCGAACGGGACCGGGACCTGCCCGTCTGGCTGCACGAATTTTGCGGGTTACTGCGACAAGCGCGACATCTGCACCCCGTCCGACTACGCGACGCCGAACGTGGCGCTCGGGACGCTCCCGGGGGCCGCCGGCGGGCTCAACAGCTCGCTCAGCGGGCACTCGCCCGATGGGTATACGCCGACCGGCCCGGCGCTCGCCGGCGCAGTCACGTGGGCGCAGGGACAGCAGACGAACAACCCCGACCACAAGGTCGCGATCGTGCTCGTCACCGACGGGCTCCCGGGCGGGTTCATCCCCGGATTTCCCCCGCCCCAGTGCGCCCCCAGCGACATCCCCACCATCTCGAGCAATATCGCGAAGGTGTCGGGCGGGGCCAACCCCATCCTCACCTTTGTGGTCGGCATCTTCAACCCCAGCTCCGCAGAAGGACAGATGGCGCCGGCGAACCTGATGTCGCTGGCACAGGCCGGTGGGACCGACAGCGCTGTCATCATCGACGTCACCGGGAACACCGTCACGCAGCAGCTGCACGACGCGCTCGCCAAGGCGCAGACCAAGGCGATCGCCTGTTCGTACCAGATCCCGCCCTCCTCGGGCGGCACCCCCGTCGACTTCGGCAAGGTGAACGTCAGCTTCACGAGCGGCTCGAACCAGACGACCACCATCGGCAACACGAGCGGCTCGTCGGCCTGCGACAAGGGGGGCTGGTACTACGACGTCGACCCGGCCAACGGAACTCCGACCAAGATCATCGCCTGCCCTTCGACCTGCTCGACCTTCCAGGGCGACAACAACGGCCAGGTGCAGATCGTGCTGGGCTGCCAGACGATCAAGATCGGATAAGTAGGGCCGACAGGTCGCGCAGCGGCGGGCGCGCCAGCGCGCGCGCCCGACTACTTGTCCTTCTTGTTCCGGAACTCGGCGATCATGACCTCGCGCTGCTGCTTGGGCACCTCGGCGTACTTCTGGAACTCCATCGTGAACTCGCCCTTGCCCTGCGTCGCCGAGCGGAGGTCCGTCGAGTAGCCGAACATGTCGTTGAGCGGCACCTCGGCCATCGCCTGCACGAAGCCCTCCTGCTTCTCCGACGAGATGATCGTGCCGCGGCGCTGGTTGAGCTGGCCCATGACGGCGCCCTGGAACTCCTCGGGGAACTGCACCTCGACGCGCATGATGGGCTCGAGGATCGTCGGCTTGGCGTTCATGTAGGCCTCGCGGAAGCCCATGAGGGCCGCCGTGCGGAACGCGATTTCCGACGAGTCGACCGGGTGCGAGGCGCCGTCGTTGATCGTGCACTTGACGCCGACGATGGGGAAGCCGATGAGCGGACCCTTCTTGACCGCCTCGCGGAAGCCCTTCTCGCAGGCGGGGATGAACTCGCGCGGGATCGAGCCGCCCGTGATGTCGTCCACGAACTCGAAGCCCGTCGGGTGCTCGGCCGGCAGGGGCTCGATGAAGCCCGCGACCTTGCCGTACTGGCCCGAGCCGCCCGTCTGCTTCTTGTGCGTGTAGCTGAAGTCGGCGTGCTGGCTCATGGCCTCGCGGTAGGCGACCTGCGGCTTGCCCGAGATCGACCTCGCAGGCGTACTCGCGCTTCATGCGCTCGATGTAGATCTCGAGGTGGAGCTCGCCCATGCCGCTGATGATGGTCTGGGCCGACTCCTCGTCGCGGCGGACGCGGAAGGTCGGGTCCTCCTTCGTGAAGCGGTTGAGGGCCTTCGAGAAGTTCGTGGCGTTCCCCTTGTCCTTGGGCGCGACGGCCAGCGAGATGACGGCCTCGGGCACGTGCATCGACGTCATCGTGTAGTTGATCGACTCGTTGGTGAACGTGTCGCCCGACGAGCACTCGACGCCGAACAGCGCGACGATGTCGCCCGCCGACGCGGACTCGATGTCGTTCATCTCGTTCGAGTGCATGCGGACGAGGCGCGGCACCTTGACGCGCTTGCCGGTTCGTCGAGTTGTTGACGATGAAGTCGCCCTTGGTGAGCGTCCCCTGGTAGATGCGCATGTACGTGAGCTGGCCGTAGCGGCCGTCCTCGAGCTTGAAGGCCAGGCCGACGAACGGCTTCTTCGGCTCGGACTGAGAGGATGACCTTCTCCTCCTTGTTGTCCTGATCGAGCGCGATGTTGGTGACCTCGGTCGGGTTCGGCAGGTACAGGTTGACGCCGTCGAGCAGGAGCTGGACGCCCTTGTTCTTGTAGGCCGAGCCGATGAAGACCGGCGTCATCTTGAGCGCGATCGTGACGCGCCGGATGGCGGCCCGGAGCTCCTCGATCGACGGGTCCTGCTCTGCCAGGAACTTGTCGGCGATCGCGTCGTCGTGATCGGCGATGGAGGCGATCATGTCGTGCCGCGCCGTCTTCGCCTCTTCGAGGCGGTCGGCCGGGATCTCCTCCTCGCGCACGTCCTCGCCGTCGTCGCCGTCGAAGAGGAAGGCCTTCATCCGGATGAGATCGATGATGCCCTCGAAGTCGGCCTCGTCGCCGATCGGCAGCTGCGTCGTGATCGTGTTGTGGCGCAGCTTTTCCTTGAGCTGGTGCGTGACGCGCGCCGGGTCGGCGCCCGCGCGGTCGAGCTTGTTGATGAAGGCGAGGCGCGGCACGTTGTAGCGGCGCATCTGGCGGTCGACGGTGTACGACTGCGACTGCACGCCCGAGGTGCCGCAGAGCACCAGCACGGCGCCGTCGAGGACGCGCAGCGCGCGCTCGACCTCGATCGTGAAGTCGACGTGGCCGGGGGTGTCGATGAGGTTGATGTTGTAGCCGTCCCACTCGCAGTAGGTGGCGGCCGACTGGATGGTGATCCCCTTCTCGCGCTCGAGATCCATCGAGTCCATCTTGGCGCCGACGCCCGACTTGCCGCGGACCTCTTCGATCTTATGGATCTTGCCCGTGTAGAAGAGGATGCGCTCGGAGAGCGTCGTCTTCCCCGAGTCGATGTGCGCGGAGATTCCGATGTTGCGGACCTTGTCGAGCGAGATGGAGGCCATGACCGGGTTTTTCCTTCGGGTGCGGTGGTAAGGGCGCGGAGTCTAGTCAAATCTGGCGCTTTGGCCAGCGCGAAAACCGTGATGTCAGATGCCGTAACGCGGGCGCCGGTTACTTGACGCCGACCAGCTCGACGTCGAACACGAGCGTCGCGTTCGGAGGGATCGGCCCGCCCGGCGTTCCGCGCGCGCCGTAGGCCAGCTCGGGCGGGATGGTCAGCTTGCGTTTGCCGCCGACCTTCATCCCCTCGATCCCCTGGTCCCACCCCTTGATGACCTCGCCGGCGCCGAGGTGAAATTCGATCGGCTGGCCGCGGTCGTAGGAGCTGTCGAACTTGGTCCCGTCCGTGAGGTGGCCGGCGTAGTGGACCGAGACCGTCTTGCCCTTGACGGCGGTCGCCCCCTCGCCGGGCTTGACCTCGTCGATGGCCAGGGCGCCCGGGGCGGGGGCGCTCTTCCCGGACTTGGAGTCGGCCGAGCTCGCCTTGTGCGAGCAGCCCGAAGCGAGTGCCAGGGCGGCCGCCACCGTGAGGACCACCAACGGTCCGACCAGCTTCTTCATGGCGCGGCACCATAGCACGGTGCGCGCACCGGCCAGGAGAGCGGTCACCCTTGCCGAGCGCCGGCCCGGAGCCGGTCGCGGAACGCCTTCACGGCGGCGTGCTGGTCTGCGATCGGCACCAACTCCGCCATGACCTCGAAGTCGAGCTCGGGGACCAGCCTGCTCCGCGCGATCTCCCCGTATCGCTCCCCATCGAGCGCGTAGAGGCGGAACCGGCCGTCACGGAAGATCCAGACCTCGCGCACCCCGAGCCCGCGATAGACCTCCAGACGGTTGATTCCGCCCGAGGTGACCACGATCTCGAGCGCGATGTCGGGCGCGTCGGCCAGATCGTGTCCGACGCAGCAGCACTCGTCCGGCTCGAGGCCGCGCTCCTTCGCTTCGTGCTTGAAGGTCGTCGAGCCCCAGCCCCGCAGAGGCACGTCACGCTCTATGGCGAAAAACTCGATCATTCGGGCGATGACGGTCTTCTCGTGCTCGTGGCGTCGCGACGGGCTCATGATCTCCAACGCTCCTTCGAGATACGTCATCCGGATGCCCGGGGTGTCGAGGAGCTCCCGCAGCGCGCCGTAGGTGCGCCAATCCACGCCGTTCATGACGACGAGCTGGTCCACGTCCGGATCCCGGCGACCGAACGCCTCGGGCGCGCTCCCGTCCATGAGACGGCCTGCGTGGGACATCTGGAAAGGCTACCACCTTCCAGGCCGCGGCAGCCCTCACACGAGCGCGAGCCCGAAGAAGAACCGGAGCCAGCTCTCAAGATCCTCCCATTCGACGGCGCGCCCCGACGCGATGAGAAACGACCGCATCGTTGCGCTGAATCCTGGGCCTGAGAAGACCACGATCCCTGGAATGGGCCACGCCCCGATGTCTTGGATGGTGGCCGGGATCTTCTCCTCTGCGCTCCCTTGAACATTTTGTAATTTACATTCTATCCCGAGCCGCTTCCGCGTCATCGGTTCGGTCAAGACGACGTCAATCCGGCGCTCGGCTCCCCACAAACGCCGGCCGAGCCTGACCTGCTCTTTCGACTCCAGCCCGAGCGCGCCGGCGAGGACGACCACGTTCCTTTCCAGCTCGGGTCCGGTCATGGCCGGCTAATAGATGATCAGCTCGGCGACCCGACCGCGCGCGTCAGCCTTTGAGTTCACCGAGCGACGAGCGGCGACGCGGACCAGCTTGAAGTCCTTCTTGCCGTACCAGGAGCGCACGCGATCGGCCGAGGAATTCGAGAGAAGGATGCGGACGCCTGTCCGCTTCAATTCGAGCGCGAGATCTCGGAGACGTAGTTGTTGTTCGTCCCCGAAGCCGGCGCTCGTGTAGTCGGTGAACTTCGACGTCGCGTTCAGAGGTGCGTACGGAGGATCGAAGTAGACGAAGTCGCCTTTCGCCGCGCGGCGCGAGATCTGTTCGAAGTCGGTGACCCGAATTCTGTCTTCGGTATCTCCAGACCCCTTCGTGGCCCGCAAGAGGACGCGCGAGCAGGCCCGAAGATTCTCGGCGTCGCAGATCAACGGGTTCTGGTAGTCGCCGAATGGGACGTTGAACAGATTTCGGCTGTTGACTCTGTAGAGCCCGTTGTAACCGGTCCGATTGAGGTAGATGAACCAAGCGGCGACCCCGGTGTCGCTCAGCTTGTCGACGTCCAGACTGCGCATCTTCGCGAAGAAGTGTTTGTCGTGCAGGTGACCGTACGTCCTCAGGCGATCGATCACGTCTTCGACGTCGTCCCGGACACCACGGTACGTCCGGATCAGACGCTCATTGAGATCTGCAAGGATCGCCCGGCGCGGCCGCAGATGGAAAAACAACGCGCCACCACCGACGAACGGCTCGTAATAAGTGTCGATCTGGTTCCGATCGGGCGCGTAGCGAACGAGCTCGGAGAGCAACTGCCGCTTTCCGCCGACCCACTTGACAAAGGGCTTGGCGTCGCTCCGCTCGTCGTGATCCGGAGCGACAGCCACCGCCATGTCCCACTTCTCCCCCTCCGTGAACCGGGAGTCAAGAACAAGGGCTTCGACCGCTCGTCCTCGCGCAGGACGCGCAGGGGAACCGTGAACGGGTGCCGCGTCACTCAACTTTTACCCTCTTTTCTGCTGTTTTTTGTTCCGTCGCGCGATCTTTGTCTTTAGAGTCTTCCCCCACTAACGCGGGCGAAGAGCATCGCCGCCTGCTTCGACAAGCCGGAAAAAGGAGAACGACATGGCGAAGGTTCTGACGAAGTCCCAGGTCATCCAGTCGATCGCTGACGCTCACAAGGACAAGCTGGCGCGCAAGGATGTCGCCCGCGTTCTCGAGTCTCTGACCACCGTCGGCCACAAGGAGCTGAAGAAGAACGGGATCTTCGTCCTCCCGGGGTTTGCCAAGTTCGTCGTCGTGAAGAAGCCCGCCACCAAGGAGCGCCAGGGGATCAACCCCTTCACCAAGGAGCCGATCACGATCAAGGCCAAGCCCGCCCGCAAGGTGCTGAAGGCCCGCCCGGTCAAGGCCGCCAAGGACGCGCTGGTTTAATCGCCCGCGTGAGTTCTGCTCGCATCGCCTCCCGATGCGAGCAGAGCCTCGGTGAGCGCCGGAACGTCTCTGAAGCGAGGCGCGCGCGACCAGGGGTAGAAGTCGTAGGGATCGATGAGCGCCGCGCGAATGCCGGCGGCGCTCGCTCCCTCCGCGTCGGCCGACGGAGAATCGCCGACCATGAGCGTGTCGGCGGCCGCGACACCGAGCCGGTCGAGCGCGATCTGGAAGATTCGCGGATCGGGCTTGGTGAATCCGACGACGCTGGAATCGACGACGGCGTCCAGCAGGTCACGCAGACCGATCTCGAGCAGCATCTGCTCGATCGTCCCCTCGCTGTTGGAGACGACCGCCAGCTTGAGGCCGGCGCCGCGCAGCCGCTCCAGCGCCTCGCGCACGCCGAGGCCAATCCGGCGCCAGGCGTTGCTGGCCCGGTGCTCGCGCAGGATCACCGACGCCGCGCGATCGAGCGACTCCGGCGCGCCCGGCGTCTCGGCCAGCGCCAGCAGGCGGCGGTACATCCGCTCGTGCCAGCTGAAGCCGCCGTCGTGATGGGTGCGCATGACCACCCCTTGCGTCTCGCGCAGCTCCTCGCGCAGCGCGCGCTCGACCCGCTCCAGCGCCGCGGCGTCGGCCGTCACCCCCGCCTTGGCGGCGTAGGCGGCGATCCGCGCGCCGTCGTGAAAGGTCAGCGTGAACCCGGCGTCGAACAGGATCGCCTTGGGGAACGGTTTGAACAGCGCGGCGGCTTCGGGGTATGAGGCGGTCATGGTCAGGCTGAACCGGATCTACACCAAAGCCGGCGACGGCGGCGACACCCGCCTCGTCGGGGGGCAGAAGGTGCGCAAGGACGCGCTGCGCATCGAAGCGTACGGGACGGTCGACGAGCTCGGGGCCTGCATCGGCCTCGCCCGCACGGCGCTCGCCGCCCCGGTTGCCCCGGCCGGCGCCGAGGCGCTGGCGGCGATCCTGCTGCGCGTGCAGAACGAGCTCTTCAACCTGGGGAGCGATCTGGCGACCCTGGCCGAGGACCGCCGCCCGAACCAGCCGGTGATCGAGGCGCGCCACGCCACCCTGCTGGAGCAGGAGATCGACGGCTGGAACGCGACCCTCCCCGAGCTGCGCAGCTTCGTGCTCGCCGGCGGCGGGATGGTCGCCGCGCACCTGCACCTGGCCCGCACCGTCTGCCGCCGCGCCGAGCGCCTGATCGTGAGCCTCGCCGACGCCGAGCCGATCGGCGCCGCCGTGATCCCCTACGTCAACCGGCTGTCGGACGCGCTGTTCGTGATGAGCCGCCACGCCGCCCGCCTCTACGGCGAGCCCGAGCCGCTCTGGGAGCCCGAGAAAACGTAGCTAGACACATAGCCGCCGATGATAACGGCGTATCCTGACGACGTGCCAATCGTGATCCGCGACGGCGTCCCGCTGGCGCCGTACACGACGCTGGAGCTGGGCGGGCCGGCGCGGCACCTCTGCGAGGCCGCCGACGACGACACGATCGCCGAGGCGCTGCGCTGGGCGGAGGCGCGGAAGCTTCCAGCGGCGATCCTGGGCGGCGGGTCGAACCTGGTCGTCGGCGACGCCGGGTTCGACGGGCTCGTCGTCCGGATCGCCACGCGCGGCAAACGATTCGACCCGGTCACCGGCGAGGTGACCGCGGCGGCCGGCGAGCCCTGGGACGACCTGGTGGCCGAGGCGGTCGGGTGCGGCCTCGGCGGGATTGAATGTCTCTCCGGCATTCCGGGGCTGGTCGGTGCGACGCCGATCCAAAACGTCGGCGCCTACGGCCAGGAGGTCGCCGACACGATCCGCGCCGTTCGCGTGCTCGAGCGGGGAACCTGGCGGACGCGGGAGCTCGGCCCCGCGGACTGCGGGTTCGGCTACCGCGACAGCGCGTTCAAGCGCGATCCCGGGCGCTTCGTGGTCCTGGCGGTCACCTTCGCGCTCCGCCCCGGCGCCGCGCCAGCGCTGCGCTACCGCGAGCTCGCCGAGCGCCTGGCCAGCCGCCCGGCCCCCACGCTGGGCGAAGCGCGGGCGGCCGTCCTCGCGTTGCGCGCCGGCAAGTCGATGTTGGTGACGGCGGGAGATCCCAACCGGCGCAGCGTCGGCTCGTTCTTCACAAATCCCCTCGTCAGCGCCGAGCAGGCCGACCACGTGGCGGCGCGCGCCGGCACCGACGACGGCGGCCGGATGCCGCGCTGGCCGGCGGGCGACCGCCGGATCAAGCTCTCGGCCGGGTGGCTCATCGAGCGGGCGGGCGTCGCCAAGGGGCTGCGGCGCGGGCCGGTCGGCGTCTCCAGCGCCCACGCGCTGGCGCTGGTTCACCACGGCGGCGGAACGGCGACGGCGCTGATCGCGCTCGCCCGCGAGGTGGCGGCGGCGGTGGAGGCGCGGTTCGGGGTAACCCTGGTCCCGGAGCCGACTTTTCTCGGGACTGGGACGGCCTGGAACGCTTCGACCGGCTGAGCATCCAAACCGCGCCGCTGCACGAGGCGCTTGACAGCCGGGCCACAGAAGTGGAATTTATTCAGAGCATGAACCGCCGTTCACCTGTTGAACGCCATCCTCAGAGCCTGCGCGAGCGGTTCAAGGAAACCACCTTGCAGGCCGTGCTGAGCGCGGCCGAAGAGGTCTTCGCCGACGCAGGCCTGCACGCGGCGCACATGGGTGAGATCGCGGAGCGGGCCGGCGTGGCGGTGGGGACGCTCTACAACCACTTCGCCGATCGCGAGGCCCTCCTGGCAGGGCTCGCCGAGGCCCGCTTCAAGGAGCTGATCGCCGACATGGACGTCGCACTCAAAACAAGCACCGAGCAGCCGTTCGGCCCTCGCGTCCGCGCGCTGGTGGTCGCGATGCTGACCTACTACGAGCGCCACTGGAAGTTCATGCAGATCTTCCTGCAGGGGGAGACCGGCCGCTACCAGCGGACCTTCCCGACGCTGGTCGAGGCGATGCGCCACAAGATGCGCGAGGTGCGCACGCGGGTCGAGAAGCTCGTCGCCCAGGGGGTGCGCGAGAAGGCGATCAGCGCCGAGCTCAGCGATCTGGCGCCATTTTTCCTGATCGGGATGCTGCGGTCCCTCGTCATGCGCCGCCTCTACCAGGACCCGAGCAAGGGGCTGGTGGTGGAGGCCGATCGGATGCTGGCCGCCTTTCTCCACGGCGTAGGGGTTCCGTCGTGAGCGCCGCCGCCGGTGCTTTCGCGTACGCGCCGGCGCGCGCGCCGGTCAACAAGTGGCTGGTCACCCTCTCCGTCACCTTCGGGACGTTGATGGGTGCCATCGACACCTCGATCGTCGCCGTGGCCACGCCGCATCTCTCGGGCTCGCTCGGCGCCACGGTCGAGGAGATGACCTGGGTGACCACCGGGTTCGTCATCGCCACCGTGGTGGTCATGCCGCTCACCGCCTTCCTCGGCCGCTTCTTCGGTCAGAAGCGCGTCTATCTCTTCTCGCTCTGCCTGTTCGTGCTCGGCTCCGCGCTCTGCGGCCTGGCCCGCACGCTGCCGATGATGGTCTTCTGCCGCGCGCTGCAGGGCCTCGGCGCCGGCGCGCTGCAACCGACCGAGCAGGCGATCCTGCGCCAGACCTTCCCGCCCGAGGAGCAGGGGATGGCGATGGCGCTGTTCGGCCTGGCGGTGGTCGTAGGCCCGGCGGCCGGCCCGGTGCTGGGCGGCTACATCATCGACAACATGAGCTGGCCCTGGATCTTCTACATCAACCTTCCGGTCGGCCTGCTCGGCATCTTCATGGTGACGCGCTTCGTGCACGAGCCGGACGACATCCGCCGCGCCAACCGCGACCGCGCCGCCGCGCAGCGGAAGAACCTCGACTGGCAGGGGGTCATCCTCATGACCACCGGGCTCGCCTCGCTGCAGTACGTCCTCGAGGAGGGGAGCCGCAACGACTGGTTCTCCTCGCCAGCCATCGCCATCACCACCTTCCTGGCCGTCTTCCTGCTGGCGGCCTTCGTCATCCGCGAGCTCACGGCCCCGGTGCCGGCGGTCGATCTGTCGCTGTTCAAGGATCGGGTGTTCCTCTCGGGGACGATCATCGGGTCGATCATGTTCGCCATCCTGATGTCGATCACCTTCCTGCTCCCGCTCTTCATGCAAGAGCTGCTCGGCTTCTCGGCGATCCAGGCCGGCACGGCGCTCATGCCGCGTGCGCTGGCGATGATGGTCGCCATCCCCCTGGCAGGGCGGCTCTACAACTACGTGCAGCCGCGCATCATGGTGATGGTCGGTGTCGTGCTGGTGGCGCTCAGTGCCTACGAGATGTCGCGCTACACGCTCGACACGGGCAGCCACTCGGTGGTCGCCGCCATCATCCTTCAAGGGTTCGGTTTCGCGCTGATCTTCGTGCCACTCACCACGGTGGCGCTGGCCAGCATTCCGCGCTACCGCATGACCGACGCGACGGGGCTCAACTCGCTCCTGCGCCAGATCGGCGGCTCGCTGGGGTTGGCGGCGTTCGCCACGCTGCTGCCGCACTTCGTGCAGACGGCGCGCGTCGGCCTGATTTCGCATCTGGTGGCCGGCCGCCCCGAGGTGATGCAGCGGCTCGGCGGGATCGAGGCCGGTCTGGCCGCCCGCGGGCTCGATCCGGCCACCGCCACCGCGACGACCGCCCGCGTCCTCGACGGCATGATCAGCCGCCAGGCGATGCTGCTGGCGTTCGAGCGGATGTTCGTCCTGGCGGGCGTTGCCTTCCTGATCGTCATCCCCATTTCGTTGCTGCTCAAAGCGCCCGCCAACATGGGCGGCAAGCGCGTCGACCTTCACTAACAAGCGAGAGAGAGACATGGAAAGCGCCGCACAAACCACGGGTGATCGTCCGCAAACCACTGCCGCCGCGCCGGGCGCGCCCGCCGTCATCGTGGCGGCCACCGCCGACGCCCCGGCCAGGCGCAAGCGCCGGCCGTTCGTCATCCTCGGCATCGTCGCCGTTCTCGCCGCGGCCATCATCGGCATCTACACCTTGCTGACGGCAGGGCGAGAGAACACCGACGACGCCCAGATCGCCGCCGACGTCGTGCCGGTCGCCACCCGGGTGGGGGGCGCGGTCGTGCGTGTCCACATCAAGGAGAACCAGCTGGTCAAGCGGGGCGACCTCTTGATCGAGATCGATCCCGCCGACTACGACGCGCGCGTGCAGCAGGCCGAAGCCGAGCTCGCCACGGCGACGGCGCAAGCGGCCGGCGCCCAGGCGCAGGTGGAGATCGTCGACGCGACCTCGAAGGGGGGGCTCGCCTCGGCGAAGGCCGCGCTCTCCGGCTCGACCGCTGGCGTCCAGAGCGCCGGCGCGCAGATCGCCGCCTCGCACGCCGTCCTGGCCCGCGCCGCGGCCGAGCTCCAGAAGGCGCAGATCGATCTCGATCGCGCCCGCACACTCCGGCAGGCCAACGCCGTGCCTCAGGAGCGGCTCGACAGCGCGCAGATCGCCTTCGACGCCGCCCGCGCTGCCAAGGCCCAGGCCGTGGCGCAGGTGGCGCTGGCCGAGGACGCCCGCCACAGCGCCGAGAGCCGCGTGGGCGAGGCGCGCGGCAAGGTCAGCCAGAGCGCGCCGATCGCGCCGCAGATCGCCGCGGCGCGGGCCAACGCCGATCTGGCCAAGGCCCGGGTCCGCAGCGCCGAGGCGGCCCTGGCGCTCGCCAAGCTGCAGCTCGGCTACACCCGGATCTCCGCCCCTGCGGACGGCTTCGCCTCGAAGCTGACCGTGCACGAGGGGCAGCTGGTCACGATGGGCCAACCGCTCATCCAGCTGGTCCCGAACGCGACCTACCTCGTCGCCAACTTCAAGGAGACGCAGGTCGGCCACATGCACGTCGGTCAGCCGGCCGAGATCAAGATCGACGCGCTTCCGGGTCGCTCGTTCGAAGGAAAGATCGAGAGCCTTTCGGGCGGCACCGGGGCCAGCTTCTCGCTCCTGCCGGCCGACAACGCCACCGGCAACTTCGTCAAGGTCGTGCAGCGCGTCCCCGTGCGCGTCGCCTGGGTGAGCCCACCCGGTGACGTCGATCTGCGCGCCGGCCTCTCGGCCGACGTCACCGTCGACGTGAGGCAGTAGCCGTGACCCGCACGATCGCGACCGCAACGCTGGCCGCTCTTCTATCCACTGCCTCGCTGGCCGCGGCGACCGCCTCGCCGGCCGAGGCCGCCCCCCGCGCGCTGACCATCGACGACGCGGTGGCCCTGGCCCTCAAGACCAGCCCGCGCCTGGCCGGTGCACGGGCGCGGGCCGAGGCGGGCGACGTCGTCGCCGGTTCCGTCGGGCGACGCATGCTGCCGTCGCTTCACGTCAGCGATGAGGCACAGCTCTGGAACGCGCCATTCGCCATCGCTTTCCCCGCCTCGATGTCGGGCGGGACGACGCCCGCCATGCCCCCAATGGCCTTCGTCGTCCGCAACAGGGAGACGAACACCTTCGTCGCCTCGTTCGACCAGCCGCTCCTGGGCCTCTTCCGGGCCAACGACGAGTTCACCACGCTGACCGAAGAGAGCGCCGGGAACCGCGCGCAAATCGCCGCCAGCGAGGCCGACCTGCGCGCCGCCGTGGAGACGCAGTTCCTGCGCGTGTTCGAGGCGCAGGCGCTGGAGCAGATCGCGGGAGCCTCGGTCCACGAGCTCGGCGACCAGGTGACGGTCGCCCGGGCGCGCCTCGCGAGCGGGGTCATCACCAACGCCGATCTCTTGCGCATCGAGGTCGCCGTCGCGAACGCCCAGCAGCAGGCGCTGGAGGCGCACAGCCAGGGCGCGACGGCGCGCGCGCAGCTCTTCGCCGCCATCGGCCTCGCCCCCGCCGACGCCGCCGAGCTGACGCTGGTCGAGCCGGCGGCGCGGCTGGCGGCCGCGCGATCCCGCGCGGCGACGCCGTCGCTGGCCTCGCTGCTCCCGCAGGCCCAGGCGCACCGCGCCGAGCTGGCCCGGCAGGCGCACCTCGTGCTGGCGGCCGAGCGCCAGGTCGACGCCCGGACCTACGCGCTGCTCCCCGACATCGACCTCGAAGGGGCCTACATCCGCACCGACGGCCAGCTGTTCGCGCCGCCCAACTCGGCCTACCTCGGGCTCAAGGCCAGCTGGGCGATCTGGGAGTGGGGGGCGACTGACCTGCAGCGCAAGGCCGCCGCCATCCAGGCCGACGCGGCCCACCGCGACCAGGAGATGCTGGCCCGCCAGATCGAGTCCGAGCTGACGGCCAGCCTGGCGCAGGGGGAGGCGGCGCACGGCGCCGTCGACAGCGCCGACAAGGCGGTCGCCAGCGCGGAGGAGGCCTACCGGGTGACCGACGCGGCGCTCAAGGCGGGCGCCGCCACCACGACCGACCTGCTCGAGTCGCAGTCGGCGCTCACCCAGGCGCGCCTCAACCTGACGCGCGCGCAGTACGAGCTGGTCCTTTCCGACGTGGCTCTGGCGCACGCGACCGGCGCCGTCGGCGTTGCGGGTCTCGCGCCGATGTGAAAAACTGGGTGTCGCTCATGACCACGCGCACCCTCTGCAAGACCCTCCTCCTGCTCACGATCACCGTCGGCGTCCCCTCGCTGGCCCGCCCTGCCTCCGCGGCCGTCCGCGCGGTGCAGGGCCGCAAGCACCACCACCGTCACCACGAGCGCCGCCGCGAGCGCCACCACGAGCAAGAGCACGAGCACGCCCGCGAGGGCGGCGAGCGCCACGGCGAGCTCTGATTCGGGACTACGTCCCGCCGTCGGGACAGAAGAACGCCGGATCTGGATTCGACGAATTCGAACACTTCGGTGGGACCACCGCGAGCCAGGCGTCGATCACGTCTAGCTCGTGGCTGTTGAGCCGCGGCGCGGGCGGAGGAGGCATCTCGATCGTCGGGTCGGAACTGTGGACGTACGTACCAATGACCGTATGGTCGGCCTCCGCGCCGTAAAAACAGCCGCCGTCCGGATTCGCATTGTTGTTGGTGCCGTATTGGGTGAAGCAGGCGATCGGGTTGTATCCTTGTGAGGAAGCACCGGGGACGATGTTTATGCTTCCTCCGTTCGGACCGTTACCGTGGCACCGCGCGCAGTGGGCGAGAAAGATGGGCCTGACGTCGGTGTCGTACGCGGGGTCCGAGGGCGCAGACGGATAGGCAGTGCACCCGGCCGCGCCCAGCGCCAGCACGGCGGCGCTGCCTGCCAACAGAGAACAGATTGCATTCCCGATTGCCATGGTTCCCCTCATAGATAGTAGTGCAGTTGCAGCATGAAGAGCGACGCGGTCGCCTCGTCGTTGGCGGCGCCGGGACCGAAGAACTGGTACCGCGCGAGACCGACCAGCTCGAAGTGCGCCCAGGGGAAGAAGTTGACCTCGGCGTCGAGCGCGTTGCGTCCCGTCCCAGAGACCGACAGGTCCTCCTGGAAACGCTCGTAAGCCACCCCGGCCATGAGGCCGCGCGTCGGAAAGAAGGTCGTGCCCAGGTAGGAGACGAACTGGTTCTGGCCGAAGGAGCCCGCGCCGACGCTGACGACCTTGCGAACGAAGTCCGCCTCACCGAGCACCAGCATCTTCGCCTCCTCGAGCCACAGCTTGCCGACCGCGCCCCCCTGGTAAGTCGACGCCTCGCTGCCCGTGCCGAGACGCGCCTGCAGGGCCAGCATCGCCATGCTGTTGAAGCGCTTCTCCCCGTAGACGGCGAGGCCGCTCGTTCGCTCGCTGCTCGGGGCGACCGATTGGAGCGCGTTCGGGAAGCTCTCCGGCGGCGGCGCGAACAGGGTCATGTGCAGCTCCCAGTCCTCCCCGACATAGCCACCGGCCAGGTTGTAGGTCTCGTTGTAGATGTCGAACCCGGTATAGCGCTGCACGAAGAAGATGTGCTCGACGAGCTGCAGCCCGTACGGCGCATAGAAGCGCCCCGCCCGAACGTACGGTCCCGTCGCGCTCGGTCGCCACATCAGGTAGTGGTTGTTGGAGATGAGGCGCGCGGTGGCGGAGTCGATCCGGCTGCTGAAGTTCTCGTCGAAGCCGACGTCGCCGCGGATCCCACCCTGGAAGTAGAGGGACACCTGATCGCCGAACGCGAAGCGGGCGTAGGCGTCGCTCTGCATCGGGAACACCGAGACGGTCGGCGACTCGGTGCCGCCCGGGGCGTTCACCAGCGGCGCCACCACCCGGACGTCGGCGCCGAGCGCGAGCCAGGACGGCGGTTCCCAGAGGCCGTGGAGAAAAGCGCCGTCGCCTCCGAGGCTGATCGTGTCGCCCGATTCGTCGCGCCCCCAGGAGGTGATGAGCCCGCCCCCGCTGGGTGAGTAGTGGCACTGGCTGCAGCGCGTGGTGCCGGAGGTGAACTGAAACTGCGGGTAGGCCTGCGCGCGTCCGCCCAGCCCGACGAGAATCAGGAGGGTGGCGCCCGCGAGGAGCGTGAGTCGGCGGATGTTCATTCGGGCGTCGGCGAGGTCGATTGACTTCAGTTGTTCTGCGCCCCGTCGGAGATCCAGCTTTCGATGAGCGCGATGTCGGCCTGCGAGAGCGGATTGTCGGGCGGCATCCGGATCGACCCCACCGCGTTGAGCAGCGTGATCAGCGAGGAGTACTGCGGGTAATCGGGATAGACGTAGAAGGTCCCGCCGCCGGCGGCTGTGCTGCTGCCCATGGTGTTGACCAGCGTCTTGAAGCCGATCGCGCTGTTCGAAAGATCGACGCCCCCTTGATGGGTGATGGCCGAGTGACAGTTCACGGTCGCGCAACTCGGTTCGATAATGGTGGCCGAGATGAAAGACCATTTGTTCGGGCGGTCGTCCTTGGTACCGCCGCAGCCCGCGCTCGCGGCGACGGTGAGGGCGGCGAGGGCGGCGACCACGACGAGGCGGGGGAGCCTCGGGGGAAGCATCGGGGGATTATGCCTCAAGGCGCTTCGGGCTCAACTCTGATCGACGAGATCCACAGTGTGCCATCCGCGACGGTGCCGGTTGAAATTCCGCGCGCTGCCCCCAGCTCGACGCGCAGGTTTCCGCCGGGGTGGGGGGCAACACCCGAAAGTGTGATCGGCGTTGCGCCGCTGGGCCAGGAAGCCTGCGCCAGATTGGTCCCACCGGCGGAGAGATCGACCGCGGCGTCGACGGGCGGCCCGACGACTTGCTCGGCGGTCATGGAAATCCGGATGCGTCCGGCCGGAAGATCGAGGTCGAAGGTCGCCGCGGCGCGCGGCCCGGACAGCACGAGGCCGAATCCGTCCCAGACGCCCCGCACCGGCGACGGCGTCTGGCCCGGCGTCGGCTCCGCCGCCCGCACGTCACACAGGCGTCTGGCCCCCGCGACCTCGCAGACGCAGACGGCCCAGCGGTTGTTCTCGCGCAGCCGATCGCCGGCCGCCGTGAGTCGTGGCCAGCCGACGAAGATCGCCGCCACGGCGATCGCCGCCAGCAGCGCCTCCATCGCCACCCGGCGTCGCGCCGTCGGGTGACGGACGACGTCGCGCAGGGCGCCGGCCGCGAAGGCGAGCCCCTCGCCCGCGAACGGCAACAGGAGGACGGCGATCGCCAGGTGGTAGCGGCCCTCGGAGAAGAAGAGCGTGTAGAGCGCGGCGAGCGCCAGCGGCAGCGGCAAGAGCGTCAGCGCGGGCCAGTTTCGGCGCAGCGCCGCCGCGACGATCCCGATGGCGATGGCGGCGACGAACAGGTACCAGCTGAGGTCGACGACCCGCTCGACGCCGGTGCGGTGGACCTCGAACCAGTTGCCCGGCGGCAGCACGCTCTCGCGGTAGAGCGGCCAGTAGAGCAGCGAGCGCTCGACGCCCAGCAGCCGATCGGCCTTGGCGACGAGCAGGCCGAGCGCGTAGCGCGGCGAGAACACCGTCCAGTGCTTGGCCAGCGCATAGGCGGCGCGATCCGACTGGCGGTGCGGCTCCGACAGCAGCGCGTAGCCGGTCCCCTCGGTGAAGAGACGATTGAGCGAACGGCTGTAGCGGCCGTCGGTGTCGGGATTGGCCCCCACGAGCGCGGTGTGGCCGCCGTGGCTGTCGGTCAGGAAGAGCTCGCCGTACCGGAAATGGTTTCGCACCCCCCAGGGGAGCAGCACCAGGAAGGCGACCACCGCGGCAGCGATCGTGCGCGTGATGGCGTGTGCCCACATGGCACCCCGCGCGCGAAAGTGCAGCGCGGCCAGCGCCACCAGCGGCAGCGCCACCGCGCGCACCCAGGAAGCGAGGCCCATGACCAGACCGAAGGCGACCGGCGCGCCGAGCGGTCGCCGGCCGGCGCCGCGCGCGAGCAGCCAGACCGCCAGGCCGAGCAGCGCCGCCGCCGGCATGTCGGTCCCGGTCACGCTGGAGACCGCGATTCCGGCCGGCCAGAGCGCGCAGAGAATACCCGCCAGCGCCGCGGCCCCCCGCCCGAAGACGGCGCGCGCCGTTCCGTACACGGCGGCCGTCGCCAGCCCCCCGGCGGCCACGCCGATCATCTTGACCGCCAGGAGGCCGCCGCCGAACCCGTAGATACCCGCGGCCAGAAAGACGTAACCGGGCATGTAGATGAACTCGGGATCGAGCGAGTGGTGCTCGACGAGGTAGCGCGCCGACTCGAGGTACATGGCGAAGTCGCCGACCGGACGGGTAGGGACCACCAGCACCCAGACGAGGCGAACGGCGATCGCCAGCGCGGTCAGCAGCAGGCCCACGGAACCCTTATATCGCGCCCGGCGTCCCTCGCCCTATCAGGATCCAGCGGCCGAAGCGGGCGCCGCCGCGCGGCCAGTCGGGGAGTCGCTGGGGCCAGCCGCCGGGGCGATCGTAGCCGACCAGGTACTCGGCGCCGGTCGAGAGCAGGCTGTCGCGCGCGGTGGCCCGCGGCTCGCGCGTCACGATGAGCGTGACGTCCTCGGTCCACGGAATCCCGGCCGCGTGCGCGATGCCGATGTCGGCGAAGGCAAAGGGTTCGATCATCACCCGCTCGCCCGGCTTGCGCACGGCGCGCAGGTGGGCGGCCAGCGCGCGGTCCTCGGCGTCGAGCCGGGTGAGCGCCCCCATCGACTCGGCGCCGGCCCAGATCCGGTCCCGCCCGACGGTGGCGACCAGCCACACGGCGGCGGAGAACAGCGCCGCGGAGGCGAACGCGCCGACACGAAAGGCGCGCGCGCGTTCGAGCGGGACCGCCGCGGCCGCGAGCGGCAGGAGCAGCGCGCCGGGAACGAGCGCGAAGCGGGCCAGCGGCTCGAAGCTCTGCGCGACCAGCCCCTCGGCGAGGTAGATCGCGGGCGGTCCCAGCGCGGCGACGACCGCCACGCGCATGGCCGGCGACAGCCCCCGCGCCCCGCGCGCGAGCGCGACGGCCGCCAGCACGGCGCCCGCCGGTGTCATCGCGGCGAGAAAAGCCAGCGTCCAGACGCCGAGCTGCCGCGCCCGCCCCAGCAGCGCGCCGTAGCGGGCCGCCGCCGTGGCGCCGAGGCCGGCGTGATCGCTCGAGATGTAGTGCGCGAAGAAGAACGGATCGCCGCCGGCCGCCGCGCCCCAGGCGAGCCAGGCGACCGGAAAGATCGCGGCGCAGAGCGCGAACACCGCCAGCCCGCGCGTCGTCGCCGCGGGATCTGGCTGGCGGGCGAACCACCAGGCGGCGGCGGCCACCATCGGCAGCGCCAGCCAGGCGTCATAGCGCGTGACCGCCGCCAGCGAAGCCAGCAGTCCGGCGACGGCAAACGTGCCGAGACGGCGGGTTTCCAGCGCAGCGAGCAGCCGGTCGATCGACGAGACCCAGAGCAGAAGATAGAGCGCCTCGCTCGAGGCGGTCGTCGAGGCCTGCAGGTGCAGCGGCGAAACCGCCAGCGCGAACGCGGCCAGCGCCGCGCCCCTCTCGCCGCAGAGCCGGCGCGCGAAGGCGAAGAAGGGGAAGAAGACCGCCAGGCCGCACAGCAGCGACAGGTAGCGCGACGACCGCGGGGCCCAGCGATCGATCTCGATGAACGGGCGCATCAGCGTCGTGTGCAGCGGACCGAACTGACAGTAGGTGCGCGGTTGCGCCGCGCTGGCCGGATCGAGGACCATCCGCTCGGCGATGAGCGCGCGCATCGGTGCGTCGCCGTGCTTGTTCTCCGCGAACGGGAACAGCCCGACGCGCAGCACGACGGCCAGTGCGAAGACGGCCAAGACGGGGAAGTCGGGGAAGACGCCGCGCGACAATTCGGCTAACCGGCGAGCGCGGCGCGGACCCGCGGCAGCGCCTCGTCGATCTCCGCCAGCGAGACGGCGCCGACCGAGATCCGGAACCAGCCGCTCTCCTCGCGCAGGCCGAAGGCTTGAAAAGGCACCAGCGCCAGGCCGGCGCGATCGAGCAGCAGCTTGCGCGTCTGCTCGTTCGTGCGGCCGGGAAGCGCGAACCGGACCGACAGATAGATCGCCCCCTGCGGCGCGATCACCTCGACGGGCAGGCCGTCCTTGCGCATCGCCGCGAAACCGGCGGCCAGGCGGTCGAGCCGTGCGGCGACGCGCGGGCGCATCTCGGCGAGGTAACCGTCGACCACCGCCGCGTCGTCGAGCAGCGCCGCCATCGCCACCTGCTCGGGGCGCGGCGCCCAGGCACCGACGTGCCCCAGGATGTCGGCCATCCGTTGCCGCGCGGCAGGGGGCATCACCGCCCACCCGACGCGCAGCCCGGTCGCCGCGAAGCTCTTCGACGCGGCGTCGAGGATGATGGTGTACGGCGCGACGTCGGGGCAGACCTCGGGCGGGGTCACATGCTTGGCCCCGCCAAACACCAGCTGCCAGTAGACCTGGTCGTAACAGAGCCAGGCGGCCTTGCCGCCCGCCCGCTCGCGGCGCCGGTTCTCCTCGACGATCGCCTCGCAGATCGCGCGCAGCACCTCGCCGTCGATCGCCGTCCCGGTCGGGTTGAGCGGCGAATTGAGCAGGATGAGCCGCGCGTACGGCAGGTGTGGCCGCAGCTCCTCGACAGTAGGAAAGAAGTTCGACTCCGCCCTTACCGGGATCTCGATCGCCCGCGCCCCGCAGAGATAGGCGTAGTGGTTGTTGTTCCAGGACGGCACCGGGTAGACGACCACGTCGCCCGGATCGAGCACCGTGCGGTACGACCCGTAGAGCAGCGGGCGCGCGCCGCCGGTGATCAGCACCGACTCGACCGGGTAGCCGAGGCCGAGCCGCTTGTCGTAGTAGCGCGCCACCGCCTCGCGCAGCTGAATGACACCGTCCGAGGGCGGGTAGTTCGTCTGCCCGGCGGCCAGCGCGGCGCGCATCCCGTCGAGCAGCGCCGCCGGCGCCGGGAACTGCGCCGGATCGAAGTCACCGACGGTCAGGTTGCAGATCTGCGCCCCCTTGGCCTTGAGCGCCCGGATCTCCGCGGCGATGCGCAGGATCTCGGAACCGATCACGCCGCGTGCGAGATCCGACAGCGAGGCGTCGACGGCCCTCGCATCGCCGAGCTTTCCTGTGAGGTCCATTGCGCCGACAATCTTACACGACTGCCGCCGCCTTCATGGGCACGTCGCGGCCGCGAGATCGATCTCGTAGATGTGGACGTCGTTGGCGGCGAAGGCGTCGGAGAACTTGCCCGCCGCGACACTTACCGTCCGGTTCTCACCGACGACCGTGGCGACGACGCCGCCGCTCATCCCCGCGATGGTGAACGAGCCCGTCGCCGTCCCGGCGCGCGAGATCGCCGCGAAGAGGTACAGGGTCTGTCCGTTTGCCTTGACCATCAGGTCGATCGGCGCCGCGCTGTTCGAGCTCGCCAGGCTGACCAGGTTCGGGATGTCCGCGCTGTTGAGCTCCGGCGCCAGCATCGTGATCTGCTGGTTCAGCGCGGTCACCGCGGCGGTCATCGTCGAATCGGCGAAGATGCCGTCCTCGCGGAAGCTGGGGTTCCAGGTGTCGACGAAGTAAGCGACGCCGTTCGCGCCGTGAATGAGCGTCAGCCAGACCTCCGACTTCGTCTGCTGCGGCGTGGGCGGGTGCGTTCCAGCCGCGGCGATGGTCGTGCACTCGATGTCGGTCCAGGCCGCCTGCCCGCGCGTCGACCACTGGTGGATGCGATCGATCCCGTAGGCGTTCAACCAGAACTGACCACAGGTCACCTGCTCGTTCTTGTCGCCGTCGCAGTTGTTGTACGGGTAGATGTCGAAGTCGACGATGTCGCCCGCCGGCATGTATCCGGACTCGGCGGGCGCGTTGCTGCCGCGCCCCTCCCAGCCGTCGTAGGCGACGCCCTGCCCGAGCCCCACGTAGATCGGCCGCGTCGAATCGGCGGCCTTGTAGGCGTTGTACTGGGTGACCAGCGTCGCGGGCGCGACCGGCGGATCGCAGCAGCTTCCGTCTGACTTGTCCTGCGCGTTGTCCGGCTCGTCGGGCGTCATCCACCAGCCGACGATCGTCGGGTCGTCGATGTTGGCCAGCCCCACCGAGTCCTGCCCGACGATCGCGTAGATCCCCTGCGCCTTCAGCGTCGCCAGATCCGCCGCCGCCAGCGAGTCGGTCCCGGCGTTGTTCCCGACGTAGATGTTGATCCCGAGCTTCCCCATCTCGGTCGCGTGCCACGAGCCCTGCAGCCACACGGCGATGGGGAAGAACGTCGGAT
This sequence comes from uncultured Pseudomonadota bacterium, assembly GCA_963831685.1. Classification (GTDB taxonomy): domain Bacteria; phylum Myxococcota_A; class Polyangia; order Fen-1088; family Fen-1088; genus JADGRB01. The sequence goes on along the minus strand of CAWHRJ010000013.1, from coordinate 353,411 downwards.
CGCTGCCGGTCGGGATCCCGCGCGACCAGCCGGCGTAGGGGTTGGTCCAGGCGACCGTCGGCACCGTCGGCACACAGGCCCCGGTCGCGCCGCCGGTGCCTGCTCCGCCGGCACCGGCCGCTCCCCCAGCGCCCTTTGTTCCCCCGGCACTGGTCGCGCCCGCAGCACCGGCCGATCCGCCTCCGCCGGTTGTTCCACCGGTCGCCGTCGATCCACCTGCGCCGGTCGTCGAGCTGCCGGAGCTTCCGCAGCCGACCGCGCACAAGAGGCCTGCCAGAACGAGACGCGAAGGATGGCTCATGCTCGCCTCCCCACTTCATCGTACGCCCGGATCGAAGCGAACGGCTACGGTTATCGGCGTCAGAAGACGTTCCAGCCGACCAGGATCGTGACACCGCGGAACCGACTGTCGAACTCCGTACGAACCAAGAGGTGGGCGACGTTCTCGGTCTCGGACGGGCGTTGGTCGGCGCCCCCCAACCGCCAGTGGGCGAACTGCACACCGATCTCGGGTGACCAGGTGTTCCCGTCGCCGGAGAAGCTGCCGCCGAATCCCGCCAAGAAGTACCGGCGGGCGTATCGATAACCGAACCTCCCGCGGATCACGTTCGCGTCGGTCGGAAGCACCTCGACGCTGCCCGTTAATCGCGCGTGGCAGGAGAAGGTAATCGGGATCTGCCAGGACCAGCCAACATCGAAATCGGGGCTGCCGTTTGGGGTGACGAAGAGGCCGACGTCTGATGGGAACAGCAGGCCCAGCCAGACCGAGGTTGCCGACGCTTCACAGTCGAATGGGTTGAGCGACGGGAGGTGTCCCGAGGCGCGCGCCAACGGCGCGCAGAAGACAAACAGCATCGCCGCACCGGAGAACGCGACGGCTCTTCGGTTGAGCCGCGACCGCACGCGTGCTTACGCGCGTTCGAGGTAGGTGTAGCCCGCGAGCCCCTCTTCGTACATGCGGAGCATCGAGCGGGTCTCTTCCAGGGTCATGCGGTTGGCGCGGACGGCGAGCTCGGCGAACCGGCGCAGGCGCGCCACCAGCTCCTCGCGCGAGTAGCTGACGTACTTGAGAACGTCGGTCACGGTGTCGCCGGTGACGACGTGGTCGATCTGGTAGCCGCCGCCGGCAGCCAGCGAGACGTGCACGGTGTTCGTGTTGCCGAACAGGTTGTGCAAGTCGCCCAGGATCTCCTGATAGGCGCCGATGAGGAAGATGCCGAGGTAGTAGTCGTGGCCGTTGACCGGGTGCAGCTCCAGCACCGACTTGACGTCGCGGCGGTCGATGAAGTGGTCGATCTTTCCGTCGGAGTCGCAGGTGATGTCGGCCAGCACCGCGCGCCGGGTTGGTTCTTCGCCCAGCCGGTGAATCGGCATGATCGGGAACAGCTGATCGATCGCCCAGATGTCGGGGAGCGACTGGAACATGGAGAAGTTACAGAAGTAGGTGTCGCTGAGCGCGCGCTCGAGCCCCTCGAGCTCCTCGGGAACCTCGCGCATGTCCCGTACCTGTTTGAGCAGCTTCTGGCAGATGGCCCAGAAGATGTCCTCGGCGACGACGCGCTCCTCGAGCGAGAGGTTGCCGAGATTGAAGAGTTGCAGCGCCTCTTCCTTGTACTCGAGCGCGTCGTGGTAGGCCTCGAGGACGTTCTTGCGCGAGACGTCCTTGAACGTCTCGAACAGGTTCTTCACCACGCGCGAGGCGTCCTTGCCGATCTTATCCGGCGCCTTGCCGACATCGAACTCGCCGACACCCAGGATGTCGACCACCAGCATCGAGTGGTGCGCGACCACCGCGCGCCCGGACTCCGTCACGATCATCGGGTGCGGCACGCCGCCTTGATCGCAGATCTCCTGCAACGAGAAGACGATGTCGTTGGCGTACTCCTGCGTCGAGTAGTTCATCGACGAGGCGAAGTTGGTCTGCGAGCCGTCGTAGTCGACGCCCAGGCCGCCGCCCGCGTCGAAGTACTTGAGCGGCGCACCCATCTTGCAGACCTCGACGTAGAAGCGACCGGCCTCGCGCAGCGCGTTCTTCACCGCGCGGATGGCCGAGATCTGGCTGCCGAGGTGAAAGTGCAGCAGCTCGAAGCAGTTGAGCAGGTCGTTGGCCTTGAGGAAATTGATCGCCTCCACCACCTCGCGGGTCGACAGGCCGAACTTCGAGCGATCACCGCCCGAGGCCTCCCAGCGCCCCGACCCCTTGGCCGCCAGCTTGACGCGGATGCCGATGCGCGGCCGCACGCCGACCTTCTTGGCCACCTCGGCGATGAGCGAGAGCTCGGAGTACTTCTCGACCACGATCAGCACCGTGCGCCCGAGCTTCGACGCCATCAGCGCCGTCTCGATGTACTCCTCGTCCTTGTAGCCGTTGCAGACGACCAGCGCCTCCTCGTCGTCGAGCATGGCCATGACCGCGAGCAGCTCCGGCTTCGAGCCGGCCTCCAGGCCGTAGTGGTAAGGGCGCCCGAACTCGACGATCTCCTCGACCACGTAGCGGTGCTGGTTGACCTTGATCGGGTAGACGCCTTTGTACTCCCCCTTGTAGCCGTACTCGGCGATCGCCCGCTTGAAGGTCTCGTTCAGCTCGACGATGCGGCTCTTGAGGACATCCGAGAAGCGAATGAGCAGCGGCAGGCCGATCCCGCGCCGCGCCACCTCGTCGACCAGCTCCTTGAGGTCGATCCGCGCGCCCTCGGGGCCTGTCGGGTGCGCCTGGACGTTGCCGGCGTCATTGACCGAGAAATAGCTGTTTCCCCAGTACTTGACCCCGTACACCTCCGCCGAGTCGGCGACCGTCCATTTGCGGGGAATCCCCGCTGCGCTGCTCATGGGCCCTACGTTGAAGAACTTTGGGTGCAGATTCCAGTGAAAATATGGTACCGGCCGGAGCGCCCCGTCAGAATTTCAGCGTCACGCCGCCGGTGAAGTAGAAGTTGTGATCCGCCGTGCCGATGAGCGCCTGATTGTAGAGCCCTTCGTACTCCGGCCGTGGCGTCAAGACGCTCGGTCCTGGGTCAAGGGGACGAACTCGAATTGAAAGAACACCGAGGTCAGCCGGTCGATGAACGCAGCCCCCGGAAGCCGACGTAGAGACGGTGGCCGCGAAGCTGCGGGAGGGGTCCAGGGGCGGTGAGTGAACAGCATCATGGCCTGGGACGCGTTACCGTTGTTCTCGGGGTAGCCGCAGTAATCGTCGGCGCTGGCGCCGTACTGGACAGCGACTTCATCGACGGACAGAAGCTGTCGCTCCAGACCGAGCCCTTAACGTAGGCCGACACGGTGGCGACATTGGCGAACGCAAGCGTCGCGATGGCGTCGGCGTCGGCGAAGACCGACGAGCGTCCATTGACACCGGTGCCGCCCGCCGACATCGGCCTCGGCGCCGACGGCGAAGGGGCCGACGTTGATGATCTGGAAGCGTCCCGCGGAGCGAGAAGTCGGTGATGTCGAACATCGTCTGGATACCGATACCCACGTCGAGACCGCCGAAGTCGTAGCTGCCGAGATTCTTGGGCGCCAGGCGCCGACCATGACCCGGGTCGACAGGTACCAGGGGTAGCCGAGGCCGAAGTCGACCGTCACGCCGCCGACCGGATTGACCCGCGCGCCGAACGACGACATCTGCGTCCGCCGCTCGCGCGACCTGCTCGGGCGAGGGGCCGGTCGGGATTAATTTCAGGTCGACGGAGAAGACCTTCTCGCGGCCGCCGTCGGCCTTCATCGTTCTCCTTGTGATCGTAGTAGCCCTTGAGCTTGAACTCGACCACGTGATCGCCGGCGGAGGCGTCGTGCACGACAGGTGTGCGGCCGATGAGCTCGCCGTCGAGCCGCACCTCGGCCCCCTCGGGCGTCGAGAGGATGCGCAGCGAGCCGCTCGCCGACAGGTCGGCCACCAGCGTCACCGCCTGGTTCTCCTGCAGGACGATCTCCCGCTTGAAGTCGCTATAGCCGTCGCGGTGGACCGAGACGTAGTGCTTGCCGGGGTCGAGATCGGCCCGGTCGATCGGCGCCCGCCCCAGGCTCGAGCCGTCGAGGAACACCTCGGCGTTGGGGATGGTCGACTGCACCTTGAGCCCCGCGTGCGGGCGATCCGGGGGCGCCACCTCCATCCGGAAGCTGACGATGGCGTTCTCGTTGCTGGCCACGCGCACCGTCTGCTCCTGCGGCTTGAACCCCTTCTTGCGCGCGCCGATGATGTGCTCGCCCGGCCGGGTGTCGTTCATCGAGATGGGCGCCTTCCCCTTGTCCTCACCGTCGACGTAGACCTCGACGTCTGGCTCGTTGGAGATGACGCGCAGGCTGCCGTTGCCGCTCGCCGCCGCGCCGAAGTTGGCCGCCACCTTGATCTGCTGCCCGGCGACCACCGTGACGGTCTGGCGCCAGGGGGCGATCCCCTCCCGGCGCACCTCCACCACGTGATCCCCGGCAGTAATCCCCGGAATGATCGCCGGCGTCACGTCCTTGCGCGCACCGTCGATGTAGACGTCGCCGCCCGCGTCCGACGTCACCAGCAGCGTTCCCGCCGGCTGCTCGGCGCGAGAGAGAGCGATGTCGCGCGTCCGGTGCTCCCCTTCCGCCAGGTCGAACCAGTCGGAGAAGGGCTTGTATCCCGGCTTGCGCACCTCGACCTGGTGGCGGCCTGCCGGGATCTCGAAAACGTTGGGCGCGGTCCCCTTGTCGGCGCCGTCGATGAAGACCTCGCCGCCCGCGGCGCCACCCTCGGCGCTGGTCTGCAGGTCGAGCCGGGCCACCGCCGGCGCGCGCTCGAGCGTGAACATCATCGTCTGGCTCTTGCGGACGTCGAGACTCTGCTCCTGCGGCTTGAAACCCGTCATCTCGACGATCACCTTGACCGGCCCGCGCGGCACCTTCAGCGTGAGCGGCGTGTAGCCGGCGATGCCGTAGTTCTTTGGGTTGGGCGCCCCTCCGGCGTCCCAGTAGACCGTCGCCTGCTGGGGCGAGCTGTCGACCTTGAGCCGGTGCGTCCGCCCCTTGACGCGCGGCCGGATGGCCGGGCTCTGCTGCGCCTGGGCGGCGCGCGACTCGAAACCGGGAACGGCGCCACCGAGCGCTGCACCGAGGACCAGCAGCGCCGGGACGAACGAGGGACGGATCATGCGCTCTCGCAGGGTAATGGCTGAGCGACCACCGCGTCAATCGAATCGCGCCCGGTCTATAGTGCGGGTCACCAATCGTGTCGGCGCGCCGGTCGGTTTTTCTCGCGATCGTGCTGGCCCTGGCCGGGTTTTTCCCGGGCAGCGCGCGCGCGTACCGGCCGTTCGACCAGACCGACGCCGCCGTCGCCGAGACGGGCGATGTCGAGCTGGAGCTGGGGCCGGTGGGCTACCTGCACGACCCGACGGGGAGCACCTACATCCCCGGCTTCATCCTCAACTACGGCGTCGTCCACCGAGTCGAGCTGGTGTTCGACGCGCACCACGCCTTCGTCTTCGGCGGCTCTGACGTCGAGGCGCGCCGCCGCCAGCTCGACTCCGGGCTGCTCGCCAAGGTGGTGGTGCGGGAGGGTGCGCTGCAGGATCGCCCCGGGCCGAGCGTGGCCATCGAGGCGGGCGCCCTGCTCCCGACGGTCCCGGTGGCGGGTGGCGCGGGCGTCGCCATCACGGCGATCGCCTCGCAGCGCTGGCCGGCGCTGGCGCTGCACCTCGACGCCGAGGGGGACTACACGCGCGACGGAACGTTCGCCTTCATCGGCGGGTTCATCATCGAGGGTCCCGACGCCTGGACGGTCCGCCCGGTCGGCGAGTTTCTCTTCTCGCACGAGACCAGCCTGCCGGTGACAGTGTCGGGCCTAGCGGGGGCCATCTGGCGGGCGTCGCCGCACCTGGCGTTCGACGCCGCCGGGCGCGTCGCCGACGAGGAGGGGGAGCGCGAGCTCGAGATCCGCGCCGGGCTCACCTGGTCGTTCGCGATCTAGTCCTTTGGCCCAGGCGTAGTGCCCGGCTGGTATCGGAAGAGTCGGCGGGCATCCGCCTTAGTGAAGCGCCAGTTGATCCTTCGCCGGTCCCGGTTGGCACAGCCTTGTTCCGCGGATGGGTGCGCGCCCAACCCATCGGCGTCCCGGCGCACCCGACGGCACATCCGCGGAATCAAGTCACGCGAGCGGCGCGTCGCAGCGGTCGTCCGGATTCACACCACGCAACCCGCCGCGGTCTCCGCCGACAACGAGACATGCGCGGAATCAAGACGGTGCGACGGCGTCAGCAGCGCGCGCCCGCGATCGCCGACGCGATCACCGACTCTCCTTCGGTGACTGCGTCGCCAGCCACCTGGATGGCGCGCGTCGGATGGAGGCGCGCGGGTGGTCCGTTGCGGGTCGAGGAGCACCCCGCCTCGGCGTCGCGCGCGCACCCAACTTGAATCCGCGGATGCTGCCCTGCGCGGGTCGCAGCCACTTGAATCCGCGGATGTTTGCGCCCCGGAGATGTGGCGAATTGCGAGACAGGCGGCCTATCCCTCACCATCCGAACCCTGCTCGGACCTGCCAGTACCACGGCGCCGCCGCGTCGAGCGGATGTAGCATTCCGAACCCAAGCTTCAGTAGGACAATCGAGAGGCCCAACTCGGCCCCAGCATACGTCCGGGGGGCCCAGTTGGTCAGCCAGGCCGCCCGGTAGATCTCGGGCGCGAGATAGGGAGAGAGGCAGTCGTGGAGCATGTGGGGACAGTCGAAGGTCCGCGCCACTCCGACGGAGGGGTGAACGCCGCCCAAGCCCACGCCCGCCTCGAGGCGCAGCACATCCCGATAGTCAGCGTCGTCGCTCTTGATCGCCCGAAAGGGGAGAAAACAGCGCGCCGCCAGCCGTGATGATCTCGCCGTTGCCCGCGGTGAGAGAGGGCAAGATCACCCAATCGTGGAGCGGGCTTACCTCGACGGACTTGGCGACCGCGCAGGCTCGCCCGCCGAGGTCGAGCGTGAGCGCGACAAGGAGGATGCTCGCGAGCCAGACCGGCGGCCGCGCCACCCGGGATGCACGCTTCAGCGTCCGCACCGGCCCTCACAATCGCGCGCATGCCAGCAGCGGTCAAATCCGTCGCCTTTGGTCAGGGGTCGCCAATAGGCGGTCTATCTCGTCGAACGCCGGGCTAACACATGGCTTGCGTGACGTGCCCCGTTGATAGATCGCGTGACGATCTAGCATCGATAGCGTAACTCGCGTCGCAGACGTCGCTCCGCGGCGCAGTCTGATCGTTACCCGTGGCCACGGGACTAGACGTAGAGCAGGACCTCGACGGGGGCGCCGGCGTCGAGGTGATCGACCGCGGCGGGGACGCAGACGAGGCCGTCGGCGCGGACGACGTTCGACAGCGTCGCCGAACCGCCGCGCAGCGGATCGGCCCACAGCGCACCGTCGCGCTCGTCGAAAGCGACCCGCAGGTAGTCCTCGCGCCCGACGGCCGAGCGGTGCGCGGCGCCGAGGCGCGCGGGGCGGCGCGCCGGCCAGGGATCGCGTCCGCTCTCGCCGCCGAGGCGCCAGAGCATCGGCCGGACGAAGGCGTCGAACACGACGAGCGACGAGGTGGGAAAGCCCGGCATGCCGATCACCGGCTTGGCGCCGGCGCGCGCGAACAGCGTCGGCTTCCCGGGACGGATGTCGATGCCGTGAAACAGGATGCCGGGCGCCGGTAGATCGGCCAGGGCGTCGGCCGAGAGATCCTTGCTCCCGATCGACGAGCCGCCCGAGAGGATCACCGCGTCGTGATCGGGAAGCAGGCGCTGCGACCGCCGCACGCAGGGCGTCGGCCTCGTCGCGGGCGATTCCGGCGCGCGTCACCTCGCAGCCGGCGGCGGCGATCTGCGCCGCGAGGGCGACCTGGTTGGCGTCGCGCACCTGCCCAGGACGCGGCTTCTGGTCGGGTGGACAGAGCTCGTTGCCGGTCGACAACACGGCGACCCGGGGCCGGCGGAAGACCGTCACCTTCGTCTCCCCGAACGTGGCGAGCAGCGCGAGGTCGGCCGGCCGCAGCCGCCGCCCGACGCCGAGGACCGCCTCGCCGCGCGCCAGGTCCTCGCCCGGCTGCACGACGTTGGCGCCCGGCGGGACCGCGCGCGCCACCTCGATGCGCGCGCCGCCGCCGCTGCCATCGCCGCTTCCGCCGAGCGGCGCGGTGTGCTCGACCATCACCACCGCGTCGGCGTCGGCGGGGAGAAATCCGCCGGTCGCGATCGTCACCGCCTCGCCGGAGGCCAGGCGGCCGTGAAAGACGTCGCCCATCGGCACGGCTCCAACCACGTTCAGCACCACCAGCGACAGCTCGGAGGCGGTGTGCACGTCAGCCGCGCGGACGGCGAACCCGTCCATGACGGCGCGGCGCTCGGACGGTAGGTTGTCGGGTGCGACGAACGGGTGCGCCAGCACGCGCCCCTCGGCGGCGCCCAGCGGCACACGCTCGTGGCCGACCGGTGGCGTCTCGGCGAGGATGCGCCGCGCCTCGTCCGCCGGAATGAGCGTCAACCAGCGCGCCGACATGACCCTAGACTGGCAGAACGGGGCGCCGGCGCGGCAACCCCGACACGCTCTTGGCGCCGGCCGCGGCCAGCCGGCGCAAGAGCTCGGCGCGCAGATCGTCGCCCGGCACGATGGCGTCGACGTGCAGGTTGGCCGCCAGTTTGAGGAGATCGATGTCGGCGCGGTACTGCACGCGCAGCTCCTCGACGTAGGCGGCGCGCTCGGCCTCCGGCTTCTCGGCGATCTTGTTGGCGAACACGGCGTTGACCGCCGCCTCCGCCCCCATCACCGCGATCATCGCCTGCGGCAGCGCGATCGTGACGTCGGGATCGAACCCCGGCCCGCACATGGCGTAGAGGCCGGCGCCGTACGCCTTGCGCAGGACGACGCAGATCTTCGGCACCGTCGCGTCGGCCACCGCCGAGATCATCTTGGCGCCATGGCGGATGATCCCCTGCCGCTCGACCGCCTTGCCGATCATGAAGCCGGGCACGTCGGCGAGGAAGACCAGCGGCAGCCCGAAGGCGTCGCACAGCCAGATGAAGCGCGCCGCCTTGTCGGCCGAGTCGACGAACAAGACGCCGCCTTTCCACTTGGGCTGGCTGGCGACGATGCCGACGGCGCGCCCATCGAGCCGCGCGAAGCCGGTCACGATCTCCCGCGCGTAGAGCTTCTTGAGCTCGAAGAAGCTCCCCTCGTCGACGACCGCCTCGATCACGGCCGCGATGTCGAACGCCTGGTTCTGGTTGGCGGGGAGCACGTCGTCGATCCGCTTGGCGTCGGCGCGCGGCGGCCGCGGCGCGACCTCCGGCGCCGCCTCGCCCGCCCGCTGCGGCAGGTAGGCGAGGTAGTCGCGCGCAGCGGCGATGCAGGACTTCTCGTCCTTGGCCAGCAGATCGCCGCACCCGGAGACCTCGCAGTGCATGCGCGCGCCGCCCATCTCCTCGAGCGTCACCTTCTCGCCGATCACCATCTCCGCCATCCGCGGCGAGCCGAGGTACATCGAGGCGTTCTTCTCGACCATGAACACCACGTCGCAGAATGCCGGGATGTAGGCGCCGCCCGCCGCCGACGGCCCGAACAGGAGACAGATCTGCGGCACGGCGCCCGAGAGGCGCACCTGATTGGCGAAGATCCGCCCGGCGTGGCGGCGCCCCGGGAACATGTCGATCTGATCGGTGATGCGCGCGCCCGCCGAGTCGACCAGATAGAAGAGCGGCAGCCGCAGCCGGGCGGCCGTCTCCTGGATGCGGATGATCTTCTCCACGGTGCGCGCCCCCCACGACCCGGCCTTCACCGTCGAGTCGTTGGCCATGATCGCCACCGGCCGCCCGTGCGCGCGGCCGATGCCGGTGACGACGCCGTCGGCCGGCAGGTCTGCGGCGGTCGCATTGGCGAAGAGCCCGTCCTCGGCGAAGTCCTTGCCGCCGTCATCGCAGAGCAGCGCGATCCGCTCGCGGCAGTGGAGCTTGCCGACGGCGGCGTTCGCCTCGTGATACTTCGGCGCCCCGCCCTTCTTGATCTTGGCGCCGAGCGCCTTGAATTCGTCGCTGCGTGACATCGTCTGTCGTCCTCTACCTTCCTTTGTAGACCGGCGGCCGCTTCTCGATGAAGGCCGCCAGCCCCTCGTTGCGATCGTCGGTGACCAGCACCTCTTCGTAGCGGTCGCGCTCGATCTTCAACCCTTCGGCGAGCGGCCGCGCCAGCCCCTCGTCGATGGCCCGCTTGGCCGCGCCGAGCGCCAGCGGCGCCGCGGCGGAGATCTCCGCCGCCCAGCGCGCCGCCGCCGCCCCGAGCTCCGCGGCCGGCACCACCTCGCTCACGATCCCGAGCTCCCGCGCCCGCGCCGCGTCGATGCGCCGCCCGGTCAGGATCAGCTCCTTCGCCACCGCGACACCGGCGATGCGCGAGAGGCGCTGCGTCCCGCCCGCGCCCGGAATGATCCCGAGCCGCGTCTCCGTCAGCCCCATCTCCGCGGCGTCGGCCGCGATCCGGATGTCCGCCGCCAGCGCCAGCTCCAGTCCGCCGCCGAACGCCACGCCGTTGACCGCCGCCAGCACCGGGCGTGGAAACGCCGCCACCGCGTCCATCAGCGCGTTGATCTCCCCGAGGAAGACGCGCGTGTCGTCGAGCGTCCAGGTCCGCCGCTCCTTCAGATCGGCGCCCGCCGAGAACGCCTTGTCCCCCGCCCCGGTAAGGACCAGCGCCCGCACGTCGGCCCCGCCCGCGATCTCACCAGCCAGCTCGCCCAGCACCTTCGTCAGCTCGGCCACCAGCGCCCGCGAGAGCGCGTTCGCCGCAGCCGGCCGATTGAGCGTCACGAAGACCACCGGGCCGCGCCGCTCGACCAACAAGGTCTCGGGTCCGGCGGTGGGAGCGCCCATGAGCACGACGCTACCAGATTCTCGGACGATCTTCGTGGGCCTGGCGCGTCGTTGAGCGCCGTCAACGAGGACGTTTCAGATTCTCGATGTCGTGCGTCCAAGGAACCGAGGAAGTCTCGAGGTCGCCCTTCACCTCGAGGCGCGCGAACTCGGTCGCTCCCGGAACGATCTTGGCCCGGGCGGCGGCGAGCGCCTCGCGCAAGGCGTCGGGTCGGCGGAGATAAAGTGAGAACGAGGACTCTCCCGACGGCGTGCGGTAGGTGATCCGCAACCGTTGGCGCCCGAAGAAGGTCTGATTCTCGACGGCGACGATGTCGCCCAACAGAATGTCGTTGTCGAGCCCGGCCCAGCGGAGCAGCCGCCGCGGCATCGCGAGGTTGAAGGGGAAGTGAAGCCCGGTCACGAGACGGTCCGGCAACAGCGACATCCATACGCAGTTGTTCGCACCGACGATGCCGCGGCCGGCGCTCCGCCAGTTCTCCTCGAACAGCGAGCCGGAGAAGACCGGCCGAAAGATAGGCGCCCCACGGCTTCGCCGCCCGATCGCGCCCGCCAGAAGAGCAACGGCCGCCAACCACAAGCCGCCGAGCCAGATGACCAGGAAGTTCTCCTGCAACCAGGGACCGAGGCGCTGGAAAATGTCCATGCCCTAGCCCGCCGAGCGCGAGCGGGCGCCGATGGCCGCCCGGTAATACTTCGACGGAACCTCGTGGCCGACGAAGGTCGACGCCAGGCGGCCGCAGTCGACCAGCTTGTCGAGGTCGATGCCGGTGCGGACGCCCATCCCCTCCAGCATGTAGACCACGTCTTCTGTCGAGACGTTGCCGGAGGCGCCCGGCGCGTAGGGGCAGCCGCCGAGGCCCCCCAGCGCGGCGTCGACGGTGGTGATCCCCATCTCGACCGCCACCAGGATGTTGGCCAGCGCGGTGCCGCGCGTGTCGTGGAAGTGGACCGCCACCTCGGGCGCCGGGATCTCGGCCAGCACGCGCCCCAGCACGTCGCGCACCTGGCGCGGGTTGGCGACGCCGATCGTGTCGCCCAGCGAGACCTGGTAGCAGCCGAGCGCGCTTGAGCGCGCGGCAGAGCTCCACCGCCTTGGCGGGATCGACGGCGCCCTCGTACGGGCAGCCGTAGACCGTCGAGACGTAGGCGCGCACGCGCAGCCCGGCGGCGAGCGCCGGCGGTACTGTCTCCTGGAAGGCCGCCAGCGTCTCCGCGATCGTCTTGTTGATGTTCTTCTTGTTGTGCGTCTCCGAGGCCGACATGAAGACGGCGACCTCGCGCATGCCGGCGGCCATCGCGGCGTCGAGCCCCTGGCGGTTGGGGACCAGCGCCGAGTAGACGACGCCCGGCTTGCGCACGATCCGGCGCGACACCTCGGCGCCGTCGGCCAGCTGCGGGATCCACTTCGGGTTGACGAAGCTGGTGATCTCGATCGCCTTGCAGACCCGTCTCCGAGAGCGCGTCGACGAGACGAATCTTGTCCTCGGTCGGCACCATGCGCGACTCGTTCTGCAGGCCGTCGCGCGGGCCGACCTCATAGAGCGTGACCTCGGGGGGAAGATGATCGAACAACGCATGATTTTACCACGCGTGTCGAGTTCGCTTCCGAGCCGGCGTCAGGCGATGAGGCGCGCGCAGAGCTCGTCGCCCACCTCGTCCAGCGTGTCGACGACGATGTCGGCTGCCGACAGATCGTAGCCGGCGAAGTTCCCCGCCCGCACCGCGATCACCTTCAGCCCCGCCGCGCGCGCCGCCTGGATCCCGGGCGTCGCGTCCTCGACCACGATGGCCCGCCGCGCGCCGACGCCCAGCCGCGAGAGTCCCTCCAGATACGGCTCGGGCGACGGCTTGCCGTGCGCGTAGTCCTCGGCGGCGACGATGACCGGAAAGAGATCGCGCACCCCGATGCCGGCGAGCGCGTCGCGCACCTCCTTGCCGCTGGCCCCCGAGACGACCGCCATCTTGGCGTGGAGCGCCAGCCGGCGCACCAGCGCCACGGCGCCCGGCAGCGCGCGGTGGCCGGTCTGGGCGATGAGCGCGTCCTTCTCGGCGACCGCCGCGTCGATGAGCTCGCGCATCGAAACAGTGAGCGCATGGTTGCGTGCCAGCATCTCGTAGATCTCGTTCCAGGAGTGGCCGATCACGAACCCGCGCTCGTCGTCGGTCATCTCGGCGTCGTAGCGCCGCATCGCCAGCACCACCGACTCGACGTTCTCGCGCTCGCTGTCGACCAGCGTGCCGTCCAGGTCGAACAGGAAGGCCTCGGGGAGCGCAGGCGGGGCCGGGAGAATTCATCGCGCCATAGATTAGCCGCGAACGTCCGAAACGTCCCGACCGTAGGCTGAACGCCCGCGAGTTTGATACAATTGGGAGATGCATCGGTCGCCGATCCGAATGGCCCGCGTCCTCCGCAAAGGCGAGATCGACGACGGCACCTTCGACGTCGACTTCTGGCAGAAGGTCGGCGCGGAGGGGATCTTCGCGGCGGCCTGGGACATGGTGGCCGAGGCCGAGCGCATGAGAGGCGGCAGTGGCGAGCAACCGCGACTTCAAAGATCTGTTCTCCGCGTTATCCGCCGCGGACGCTAGATTCCTCGTCGTCGGCGCGCACGCCGTGATGCTATACACGGCTCCGCGCTACACGAAGGATCTCGACGTTTGGGTGGAGCCAACCCGCGAAAATGCAGAGCGCGTTCATGCCGCCCTGATCGCCTTCGGTGCCCCGATGTCCGACCTGACCGTCGAGGATCTGGCGGAGGTGGGAACGATTTTTCAGATGGGTGTCGAACCGAATCGCATCGACGTGGTCACGAGCATCGACGGTGTCGAGTTCCCCGGCGCGTGGGACCGATCGACCAGCTCGACCTACGACGGGGTTTTCATCCGGCTCCTGGGAATTGCCGACCTCCTGGCGAACAAGAAGCTGGTCAACCGCGATCAGGACCGAATCGACGTCGCCAGGTTGGAGGCGGAGCTCCGCCGGAAACCCTAGCGCCGTCCGCGGACCCCTCGAATTCGCGGTAGATTAGCCGGGCAGCGTGACGATTCGGACCAAAATCTGGCTGATCGCCGTCAGCGTGGCGGTCACCGTCGGCGTGGCGTCGTGGGGGCGCATGTTCCTGACGCGCAACCGGATCATCAAAGACGCCCAGACGAGCGCCCAGGAGCTGGCGCACGACATCGCCGACGATCTGCAGAGCCTGCCGCCCGACGCCGACGACCGCGCGCTCGAGGAGAAGCTGCTCGGCTACCTCAACCGGCACACGCGCATCGTCCGGCTCGACCTCTACGTCTATCGCGAGGCGAACACCCCTTCGAGCCGCATCGTCGCACCGCGCGGCGATCGCCCGGAGATCACCCGCTTCGCGCCGTTCGTTCGCCAGCCGCTCGGGCTCACCCGCCAGACCCCCGCCGGCGAGTCGCAGGAGGAGCCGATCGAGCTGCCCGTCGACCTGCAGGGACCCTGGAAAGCGACGCTCGGCATGCGCTGGACGCTGGGCCCGGTCGAATCGATGCTGAAGACCGAGGAGCAGATCTCGATCATCTTCGCCATCGTGTTCGTCATCGGGCTGACGCTGGTCTCGGGGCTCATCACGCAGCGGGTGATCGGCAAGCCGCTGGAGGTGCTGGCGGCGGCGATGCGCGACGTCGAGGGGGGCGATCTTTCGCGCCGCATCCCCGTCGAGACGCTGGACGAAGTGGGGCGCCTGTCGGAAGGATTCAACCGGATGCTCGAAAGACTGTCGAAGGCCGACGCGCAGATCCGCGCTTTCAATCAGCGCCTGGGCGCCGAGATCGAACGGGCGACGCACGATCTCTCCGAGAAGAACCTGGCCCTCGGGCAGCTCAACCGACTGCTCAACGACATGCGCCTCGACAACGCCTCGAAGGTGCGCCTGGCGACGCTGGGGCAGCTGGCGGCGCAGCTGGCGCACGAGATCGGCACGCCGCTGTCGTCGGTCTCGGGCCACATCCAGCTGGCGCTGCTGCAGCGGGATCTGCCGGTGGCCTTGCGCGAGCGGCTGGACGTTTCGGCGCGCGAGATCGAACGCATCAGCAAGATCGTGCGCGACTACCTCGATTCGACGCGGCCGCTCGAGCCCGAGCGCCGCCCGACCGCGCTCCCCAAGCTGCTCGAGGAGGCGGTCGAGCTGGTGCAGGGCATCGCGCCCGGCAAGCGGGTGGCGGTCAGCTCGCGCGTCGACCCGGCGCTGGGGGATCTGGTGACCGACCCGGGGCTCCTGCGGCAGATCGTGGTCAACCTCGTGGCCAACGCGCTCGACGCCGTCGACAAGAACGGGCGGATCGAGATCGCGGCGCGCCCCGTCGGCGACGACGTCCTCATCACGGTCCGCGACACCGGGCACGGTATTCCGCCCGACGATCTGCGCCGCATCTTCGAGCCGTTCTACACGACCAAGGGGCGGGGCAAGGGGACCGGCCTCGGCCTCGCCATCTGCCGGCAGCTGACCGCGGCGCTGGGCGGCGCCATCTCCGTCGAGAGCGTCCCCGGCGAGGGATCGACCTTCACCCTCCGCCTGCCGGTGCAGGGGCCGCCGCCCGCCTCGACGGGGAACACGGGCGAGATTCGCCTGCGCACGGCGGGAGGTCGGGCGTGACGGCCGCGCCGACGCGCGTGCTGGTCGCCGAGGACGATCGCGTCGCGCGCGATCTGCTGTCCGAGATCCTGCGCGGCGAGGGCTATGAGGTCGAGGCCGTCGATGACGGCGCAGTCGCCATCGAGCGCGCGCAGGCGGGCGACGGGCGCTACGACCTGGTCGTCTCGGACGTGCGGATGGAGCGCTCGGGCGGGCTCGACGTGCTCGCGGCGTTCACCGCCGCGGCGCCGTCGACGCCGGTCATCCTCATCACCGCCTTCGGCGACGTCTCGGGGGCGATGGAGGCGATCCAGCGTGGCGCCTACGACTACGTCTCGAAGCCGTTCAACATCGAAGAGCTGCGCCTGACGGTGGCGCGCGCCCTCGAGCGCCGCCGCCTCATCGCCGAGCAGAAGACCGTCCCCAGCGAGGGGAAGCCGCCGCAGCTGCAGGACATCGTCGGCAAGAGTGCCGTCATGCTCGACGTCTACAAGCTGGTGGCGCGCGTGGCCGCCTCGACCGCGACGGTCCTCGTCGAGGGAGAATCGGGGACCGGCAAGGAGCTGGTGGCGCGCTCGATCCACACCCACTCGCCCCGATCCGCCGCCCCCTTCCTGCCGGTGAACTGCACGGCGCTGACCGAGTCGCTGCTCGAGTCGGAGCTGTTCGGTCACGCGCGCGGCGCCTTCACCGGCGCCATCGGTGCCAAGCGGGGCCTGTTCGAGGCGGCCCACGGCGGCACGCTGTTCCTCGACGAGATCGGCGACATGGGGCCCAAGATGCAGGCCCAGCTGCTGCGCACCCTGCAGGACGGCGAGGTCCGCCCCGTCGGCGGCAGCGAGTCGATCCGCGTCGACGTCCGGCTCGTCTGCGCGACGAACAAGAACCTCGACGACGAGGTGAAGGCCGGACGTTTCCGCGAGGATCTCTTCTTCCGCATCAACGTCGTCACCGTCCACCTGCCGCCGCTGCGCGACCGGCCCGAGGACATCCCCGCCCTGGTGGCGCACTTCCTCAACAAGACCGCGCCGCCGCGAGCGGCGCCAGGCGGCCGCGATGTCACCCGAGGCGCTTCGCCTGCTGACGGGCTACGGCTGGCCCGGCAACGTTCGCGAGCTGGAGAACGCCATCGAGCGCGCGGTCGCCGTCGCCAAGGGAAACGTCGTGCTGCCGTCGGACCTGCCGCCCGAGGTCGGCGGCAGCGCCGCCCTGGGCGTCCCCGGCGGGGTCAGCGTCGCCGACGGCGGAATCATCGCCGACCGCCCCACGCTCGGCGAGCTCGAGCGCCGCTACATCCAGCTGGTGCTCGCCGAATGCGCCGGCAACAAGAAGAAGGCCGCCGAGAAGTTGGGGATCGATCGCCGCACGCTCTACCGCGCCCTCGAACGGGGCGGCGACGAAACGGCCGACGACGAAGATCGTTGATAGACGGCTGGTCGCCACCTTCACCTCGCCGGCGTTCGCCTACGCCGAGTTCCGCGAGTCACTTTACGGTGCGCCACCGTACTAATCGGAGCGCCAGCGCCGGCCGTATCCGGCGTTCCTCTTGATGGCGGGAAGAAATTCTGCGGCGGGACGCACATTCTTTGGCCGAAAAGGGCACCTCCCGTCACTGATGGAGACATGCAATTCGCTCGATGCTGGATTGGCCTGGCCTGCGCGACGATGATTGGGTGCGCACAACCCTCGGTCGGAATCACCGGGTCAGGGGGCAGCAGCGCGTCAGGCGGCAGCGGCGGCCCGACTGGATCGGGCGGAACCAGCGCCGAAGGGGGGAGCACGGGATCGGGCGGAAGCGCCTCCGGCGGCGCGACCGGCTCGGGTGGCAGCAGCGGAACGGGTGGTAGCACCAGCTCCGGGGGGACCACCGGCTCAGGCGGCAAGGGCGGCACGACGGGCTCCGGCGGGACCACCGGCTCCGGCGGAACCACCGGCTCCGGCGGGACCACGGGTTCGGGCGGGACCACCAGCACCGGCGGGACCACGGGTTCCGGCGGGACCACCGGCTCCGGCGGCAAGGGCGGCACGACGGGCTCCGGGGGGACCACCAGCACCGGCGGCGCGACCGGCTCCGGCGGCGCGACCGGCTCCGGCGGCGCGACCGGCTCCGGCGGGACCACGTCCTGCACGGTGACGGCGACGTCCACCTCCAGCACCGCGATCCCGACCGTCACCGCCGTGACCTGGTCGACGACGCTGTCGAGCCCGACCAAGGCCGAGATCGACTTCGTCCCATCGGCGGGTGGGACGACGCTGGTGGCGCCGGTCGATCTGACGCAGACGAGCTACCGGACGTTGCTGCTCGGCATGAAGCCGAGCACCAGCTACACGTACAAGATCGTCGTCACCAACGCGAGCGGCTCCTGCACCAGCAGCAACTACACGATCATGACGGGCGCGCTGTCGGGCACCGTGCCCAAGATAACAGCGACGATCTCCAACGCCACGGCGCACGACAAGGGATTCATCGTCACCAGCACCGGTCTGTCGGGGAACACGACGTTCATCATCGATCCCGACGGGACGGTCGTCTGGACGGCGACGGGGCCGTCGATGCCGAGCCGCTCGCACATGAGCTGGGACGGCACGCACATGTACATGATGGCGCTCAACGTGATGAACACGAACGCGGGGAACATCCAGTCGGTGGCGATGGACGGCACCGGCAACACCTCGATGTCGGGCATGACCACCTCGCACCACGACCTGACGGCTATCCCGGGGGGCTTCGCCACCATGCTCTGGAACAAATCGGGCACCGACGCGCCCTGTTCGCTCGTCGAGCGCGCCGACGCGACGGGCACCGTCACCACGGTCGTCGCCGACATGGGGACGGTCTACACCTCGACCACGTTCCACAGCAATTCGGTTCACTACTACGCGACCGACAACACCTACACCGTCGGCGATCGCAACCCGAACCTCTACGTGAAGCTCAGTCGCTCGGGCCAGCTGATCTGGCAGTTCGGCGGCAGCAACCCCAAGGACCAGTCCAAGTTCTTCACCGGCGTGCCGACCTGGTCGGTCAACCACGGACACCAGCTGCTCTCCGACGGGACGTTCATCTTCTTCAACAACAACGCCAACGAGGCGTGGGGCTACACGCTCGACACGTCGAAGATGACCGCTACGAAGATCTTCAACTACACGGCGAGCGGCGCCACCAGCAACGTCCTCGGCGACATCCAGCGCCTGCCGAACGGCAACTACCTCATCACCTTCTCGACCAGCGGACAGATGCACGAGGTCACCTCGTCGGGGACACTGGTCGCGAAGTTCACCGCGTCCTCGTTCGGGTACTCGGAGTTTCGCGAGTCGCTCTACGGCGCACCGCCGTATTGAATCACCGCCGCACCGGCCCGAGCGCTATCCTCGGCGCATGCTCGTCCTCGTCACCGGCGCAACCTCCGGGTTCGGCGCTGCCATCGCCCGCCGCTTCGCCCGCGAGGGTCACCGGCTGATCATCACCGGCCGGCGCACCGACCGCCTCGACGCCCTCGGGCGCGAGCTCGGCGCCGCGGTCGGCCGGGCGCTGACCTTCGACGTGCGTGATCAGCCGGTGGTCGCGCGGGCGATCGCCGAGCTGCCGCCCGAGCTCGGGGCGATCGATCTGCTGGTCAACAACGCCGGGCTCGCGCGCGGCCTCGAGCAGGCGCAGCGCGCCTCGCTCGACGACTGGAACGAGATGGTCGACACCAACATCAAGGGGCTGATGGCGATGACCCGCGCCGTGCTTCCGGGGATGGTGGCGCGCGACCGCGGCCACGTCGTCAACATCGGCTCCACCGCCGGCCGCTGGCCCTACCCCGGCGCCAACGTCTACGGCGCGACCAAGGCGTTCGTCGATCAGTTCTCGCTCAACCTGCGCGCCGATCTGCTGGGGACCAAGGTGCGCGTCACCGTCATCGATCCCGGCATGGTCGCCGGCACCGAGTTCTCGAACGTCCGCTTCCACGGCGACGACGCGCGCGCCGCCCAGGTCTACGAGGGCACCGAGCCGCTGACTCCCGACGATGTGGCCGAGGCCGTCCACTGGGTGACGACCCTCCCCGAGCGGGTCAACATCAACACCATCGAGCTGATGCCCGTCTGCCAGGCCTACGCCGGCCTGTCGGTGTCTCGCACCTGATTGCTCTGGCGCGAGCGGCGAGACCGGTGCTAGGTTTCGCCCTCCGAAAAACGCGGTCGTGGCGGAATTGGTAGACGCGCCAGATTCAGGTTCTCGCTCGAGGCCGCTAAGTCCGCAGAAGCAAACGAGTTGAGAGTCGCGGGAGTTGTCCCGCGTTGTCCCGCCGTCGCCGGTACCTTCTGCTTGGGCTCCAGACCGCTGAGGACAGAACCTTCGGCTTCCATGTGGTCCAGGTCGGCTAGCCTGGCCATCCCCTCTGATCCGCCGCTATCGGGGCGGCGCACCGTAAAGCGTGGCCCGCTTTTGAATGTAGCCGAACGAGTTGTTGGAGGAGATCGTTTGCAGAAGGTTGCCCTTCGAATCCACCTCCTCGATCGTGTTCTTTGTGGCGTAGTCGACGACCGTGTTCCCGTTGGGCAGCCGCTGCACGTCGCCCAAGATCTCGTTGTCGATCCCCGGGCTCGCCTTGTAGGACCACACCTGTGTAGCGGTCTTGGCCGTCGTGTCCAGCTGCAGCTCGAGCGCGACCGATCCGGACCCGTCCCCCGCCGCCGAACCCCAGCTGCCGCCCCCGAAGTTGACCGTGGCGTTGTTGTTGAACAGCAGAATGTCGTTGCTCGACAGGATGTGGAACCCGTGCTCGCCCCCCTTCCACAACAGGGTTCCGTTGTTGAAGGTGCTGTTGATCCCGCCGACGCCGCCGTTCAGGATCCAGACGGTCTGCCCACTCCTGGTGACCTTGGTCAGGCAGTTGTTGTCCAGGTCAGAGAAAACCAGGGTGTCGTCACTCTTGTCATAGTGGATGCCGTTGACGTGACAGCCAGCAGACCCTCCGTGGGCCGTCTTGGCGTTGACGACGGTGGTGACGGTCCCGGCCGGCGATCGCAGCTTGATGTCGTCGCAACCGTTCGTGCCGTAGGCGTAGAATGCCACCGTCTCGTCAGGCAGCACCGTCAGCTGGTGACTGAGACCGGTGAACTGGCTGGAGTCGTCCTCGTCGGTCAGGCCGTCCATCGAGATCCGGTGGACCCGAACCGTGCTTTGCGGGACATTGACGCTGTTGGTCCAGAGGTAATGCCCGTCGTAACTCATCGCGACGCCCGTGACATCGCTGTTGGGAACCGTGTACCACCAGACGTAACTACCATCCTTGTCCAGGATGAACGCCGGCGATCCCGGGATCGTTCCGCTCTCCATCATGAACTGGCCGGTGACGAGGAAGCCGCCGTAAAGGGCGGTCGCATTCTTGGTCGTGACCGTCAGCGTCGGCAGCTGGCCGTTCGGGAGCGGGCCCGTCGCCAGGCTCGTATCGGCGCTGGTGCAGGTTCCGTCTTTGCCGGTGACCGAGATCCGGTAGTGGTAGGTCTTCGAGGCCTTCATGCCCAAGAGCAGCGTCCGATAACCGGTCGCGCTCAGGTCGACCGGCGCGGTCATTCCGTAGTTCGTGTCCAGCCCGAAGTCGATGTGCGCTTCGCTGGGGCTGGAAGCAGTCGTCGTGAACGTCACGATGCCGACAGTCCCAATCTTCGAGCTGGTTGACGACGACGACACGGTCACGGTGCAACTGCCTGTCTGCCCGGACCCGGCTGCTCCACCGGTCCCTTTCGCGCCAGCCGCTCCTGCCGTTCCGCCGCTTCCCGGCCCTCCCCCGGACCCTTGGGCGCTGCCCCCGGACCCTTGGGCGGTGCCCCCGGACCCTTGGGCGGTGCCCCCCTGTCCCGTTGCCCCGCCAGACCCCAGCGTCCCGCCCGTGCCGGTGCCGCCCGAGGCGGTGCCACCCGAGCCATTGCCTCCGGTTCCGATCTTTCCCCCGGTCGCCGCCGCACCGCCTTCGCCCGTCGCCCCTCCACCATCTCCCTTACTGCATCCCAGACCGCCAACAATGAGAAGAAATGCGCAGAGAGGATGGAAGTTTTGCCGCATCCCCTACCATGTGCACACTTCCGTGCCAGTTCATCGAACTATTTCAGGTAGCCTGACATAGGCCTGTGGCCCGCGCCTGAAGGGTCTGAGGATACAGAACTGTCCGATCCGGTCGCCGGCTGCCCGGTCTTGAGCGGCTGGGCGGTGCAGGCGATCGCCGCCGAGAATCCAACGAAAATCCAGGGCCTAGGGCGGGGTCGTCGAACTCCCATGCCCTTCGAGATTAGCAATTGGCACGCCGCGAGCACCAGCGGCCTGACCGGTTTTACCGACGCGACCAGGTCTCTCGTCTAAGTGGTTGAAATTTTGGGTGGGCGCAGCGCCGATAGACAGCCCCATGGCGGACGAGACAGAGAATGCCAACCGCGCGCTGGTGTTCGACGGCACCGACGACCATCGAAGCGATGTGCGCCGGGCCGTCGACCGGGTCCTGACGGCTGGGCAAGGACAATCACCTGGTGTCTCGCTCGCCCTACTGACCCTGGGGCGATGGCGACGCTCGCGGCGTACTGGCTTGGCGTCAGGGCGACGGAGCTGACGTCGAGGACCGTAAGGGATCTCGACGCAGGTGCGACACTGCTCGACATCACCGACGCCAAGACGGAAGCAGGCGACCGAACATTGCGGCTGCCGGTCAAGCTCCAGCCGCTGGTGAATGGCCTGGCCGAGGGAAAGCAGCCCGGCGATTTCCTGTTCGGAGACGTCGACCGCCATTGGCTCTTCAGGCAGGTCCGACGGTGCTGCGAGAGCGCAGGCGTGCCCGTGGTGTCACCGCACGGACTGCGTGGCAGCCATGCCAAGCATGCGCGGGAGGTAGGAGTTAGCGGGGTCCAGCTCGCTCAAGCCATGGGGCACGAGAGCGAGACAACGACGACCGAGCACTACGCCGGTCGTGGTGCGGTGGCGAACGCTGGCATTGACCGGGTAGCCGGCTTAGTGCATTAAATCTGGCGCGCAAAAGTTGTCCCGGGCTTGTCCCGGACGCTTCGAGCGCCAAAAGTCATAGCCTAAGTATTCAGAAACAAACGCGGTCGTGGCGGAATTGGTAGACGCGCCAGATTCAGGTTCTGGTACCCGCAAGGGTGTGTAAGTTCAAGTCTTATCGACCGCACAATTTCAAGTAGTTACACGATTTATGCAGCGTACCAATGGGATGGCTGCGGCGGACTTCACAGTGGAAGTGCTGAGCCCGCTCGGGCTGGTCCGGTACCACGTGCTCTTCGTGATCGACTTGGCGACGCGGAGGGTAGAGATCGCGTGGATGTCACGCGGCCCCGACGGGCTTTGGATGGACCAGATGGCGCGGAACCTGCTCGGCGCCGCGGACGGGTTCCTGCTCAGGAAGCGGTACCTGATCCTCGACCGCGATCCTCTGTACACGAAGGAGTTTCGAGCGATCTTGCGGCGGGGCGGCGTGAAGGTGATTCGGCTGCCGCCGAGTAGCCCAAATCTCAACGCGTACGCGGAACGCTTCGTGCTGTCGATCCGGACAGAATGCCTCGACCGGATCGTGCCAGTGGGTGAGGCGCAGGTTCGGCGCTCGATTTCGGAGTACCTGCGCCACTACCACGCAGAGCGGAACCATCAAGGACTCGGGAACGTACTGATCGAGGGCGCGCGGAGCCCGGCGAACACAAACGGCCGGGTCGAAAGGCGGGAGCGGCTCGGTGGGAAGATGGGGTCACGAGATCTCGCCGAACGTGATTCTTGATCCGAACGGCAGGCGTGGGGACTTTTCCAGCAGGGCCGCAGGGCCCGGGAAAAGCACCGGGAGGGAGTTGACGTAGCGCACCATTATGGGACAAACCGGCGCTTGTTTTACTTATCCTCAAAAACGCGATCGGGCGACTGGATAACCGGAAAGGCCAGGTATCTCGCAGAGATAGGCAGATCGGCCTATTGCACCTTAATGGGGGCAGGCAGGAGATTCGTTCTACTCAGACCCTCAGCCCCCCGGAGGTCGCACGATGAGGATCGCCATCAATACAAGCGTCCGCGCCGTAGCTCTGGCGAGCGCGTGTCTCTTAAGCGCTTGTGCCACCGGAGACACGGTCACCGACGGTACGGGTGGTTCCAGCAGCGGCGGAACCAACGCGGGCAGCGGCGGAACAAGCTCCGATACCGGCGGCACCAGCGGGACGGAGACTGGTGGCACCACGGGCAGCGGCGGCAAGGGCGGAACGACGGGCAGCGGCGGCACCGTCAGCAGCGGCGGAGCGACGGGCAGCGGCGGCTCCGCCGGCAAGCCGGGCTCTGGCGGTCAGACGGGCTCTGGTGGCCTGACGGGCTCCGGTGGCCTGACCGGCTCTGGTGGCCTGACCGGCTCTGGCGGCATCGGGACCGGTGCGGGGGGCGCCGCTGGGAGAGGGGCCGCGGGACGCGGCGGCGGCGGTCGGACGGGGAGCGGGGGCGCTCTCGGCGGTGGGGGAGCCAAGGCCGGCTCCAGCGGCTCGGGCGGCACGACCGGAGCCGGCGGCTCGGCGGTGAACTGCAATGGCAGTCTCCCGAGCGGCGGGACCGTGCACTCGGGGAATTCGCAGGGGACCGCCGCCGGTCTCACCTGGCAGCTCTGGATGAACGGGAGCGGCGGGACGATCACCACCTACAGCACCCCAGCGTTCAGCGCGAACTGGAACAACTCGGGCGACTACCTGGCCCGCATCGGCATGTCCTGGGGCTCCGGCAAGGCGTACACCTCGCTGGGAACGGTCAAGGCGGACTTCGCGGAGACGAAGACGGGAAGCGGCGGCGGCTACTCGTACATCGGGATCTACGGCTGGACGACCAACCCGTGTGTCGAGTGGTACATCGTCGACGACGCTTACGGCAACCTGCCGTTCAATCCGGGCGGCTCGCAGATCGGCACCGCGTCGCTCGACGGCGGCACGTACAACATCATCCAGCGGAACACGACCGGCACCGGCGGCAACCGCTGCGGCAACGTCAGCAGCTGGAACCAGATCTACAGCATGCGGACCTCGAAGCGCTCGTGCGGCACGATCTCGATCTCCGACCACTGGGCCGCCTGGGCCAAGGCGAACCAGCAGCTGGGCTCGATGCTGGAAGCCAGCATCCTCATCGAGGCCGGCGGCGGCCAGGGAAGCATCAGCTTCACGACCGCCAACGTGACCGCGCAGTGAGAACCACGCCCCGGGGTGATGCCCGGGGCGCTGAGGCGACGCGTCCGGGTTGAATGACCCGGACGGCAACAACGCGCCGCCGGCGATCCGGGAGATCTCGTTCGCGCTCAGCGCGCGGCGGTAGAGGATGACGTCGTCGAGCTCGCCCTGGACGAACTCCGAGACATTGAAGGCAGAGTAGTTGGCGTTCCCCGACAGGACGATCGGGTCCGTCTCGGCGGCGAAGGGGCCCGTCGCAGGGTGGTTCTGGGCCCCTTCCCGTTGACGTAGAGGGTCACTGCTTCGTCTGGTTCGAGCCCACGCGGCCTACTACAACGAGGACCGCCCTCACATGGCACTGGATTGCGACGCCCCGGTCTCGCGCAGCGTCGAGCCCCCTGGCTCTGGCCAGCTCCTCGCCTATCCGCGCGTCGCGGGCCTTCACCATCGCTATGCTCGTGCAGCCTGACCGCCAGATGGATTTTTCGCCACCACAGCTGTTTCAGAGCGTTTCATGAAATAGCCCGTGAAACGATCGGATGGATGACGGACCGGCGGCGCATCGGTATCCGAAGAGACGAAACACCCCGGGCACGCCATTCGTCACGATCCTACGCGCGTGAACCAGTCGTTAGCGTCCTCGAGCCCGGCTCGTTGGGCTCGCGGGGACACCTCACAGTCACCTACTTCCTTGGTTTGGCTTTCAGCTTCGGGGCCGGTACGTCGTAGACCCCCGCGACCTGGCGCCCCGCCTCGTCCCCGTAGAGCTCAGCGACGGCCACCGCGAAGGCCAGCGCCAACTGGCGCTCGTCAGTAACCGACACGCGAGCCATCTCCTCATCGAAGCGCGCCAGGAGCACCCTCCTCGACAGCCGGTGCTTGGCGTGGAGCTCGAGGACAGCGTCGAGATCGTGGGGACGGTTCATCGACGCGGCGATCTTCGAGAGGGCGAGGTCGTATTTCTCGGGGACGATGAACTTGAGGCGGCGGAGCCGCAGCCCCCTGGCCGGCCTCAAGCGCCCCTCGAACCTGTCCGGAATCACGGTGACGGTCGCTGGCGATACGCTCACCGCGAGCCCAGTCTCCTTTCGGGCCTTGGAGACTGCATTCGAGAGATTCTGCGTTTGATCCCCTTACGAGGTCAATGACGTCGATGTCGCTGGTCCTCTTCTCGACGCCGTACGCGACCGAGAGCGCGGCGCCGCCGACGACAACCACCGCGGCGTCGGACTCGAGGTTGCGGTCCACGGCCCGTAGGAACGTGAGGAGCTGGCGGCGGTCGAAGTCCTCCAGGCTCAAAGCAAGGCGACCTTGTCGAAGTACTCCTTCGCCGATTTGACCGACGTCCCGGTCAGAAGGCCCCACCGCCGTGCAAAGGGTGGCGTAGCAGCCTCGGCGAGCATGGAGCGCCAGGGGCTCGCGGCGACTTGGTCGTGAAGGTGCTCGAGACGGGCTTTTCCCGGGTATTTCGCGCGTAGCTCTGCCAGCGCGGCGGCGCACACCCGCTCGCCCGAAACCCTGGACGCGAGATCCAGAAAGTACCCGAGGCGGGCCCCGACCCCGAGCTCTACGGACGCCGCCACCAACTTGGTCTGATCTACGATCGCCCTGCACCTCCACAGCAGAACGGGAAGCATCCGGGCCATGGATGCATCGCGCCCCGTGAGCGCGACGGCCTTGGCCAGGGAGCGCTCGAGGTTCGAGACTCGGAAGCCGGTCGAGGCCTGGGAACCGAAGTGGGCAACGAAGCTAGCGAGCTGCTTCGCTGACGCCGGCGATGGATGGAATGGCGCGCCGGCAGGCCGCCACCTGGCCAGGGCGGCCTTGGAGGCGACGGCCCGCCGTTGGGCGGGCGCCAGCTTCCTGGCCCGCGCCTCGCCACCCAGGCGGCCGGCTTCGGACTTTTTTGATGAGGACGTCATCGTGTTTGCCAAGCATGACACAAAAACTGTGGGGGCCTACGGAGGCTCGGGCGGCCGCGGCGATGCCACACCCTGCGCCGTGAGCGAGGTTGTCGGGCCGACGGTCAGAAGACCCGACCAAGAAACGCCCCCAAGATGCCGAGGCCGTGAGGGCTAGGCTGCCTCCAACTCTGCTGTCCTGCGCTCGACGATTGTCCTAAGACGGCGTGAGGGCACCTTGCGCGTCCAGCTTCTCAGCTTGCGGACGTCGAAGCCCCTGGGTAGCTCGACCTCGGGCAGGGACGAGAAGGTGCGGGGCTTCGTGCCGGACAGGTAAAAGACGTCGAAGAGAGCCTTCTCCGGCGAGGCCACGAGCGCACCATCTTTCGTGGGCTCGAACCCGCCGAAGACCTCGGGGGCCACGTTGTGGATCGAGAAGTCTCCAATCGCCGTCTCGATTTCGTGAGGACGGCCGAGAGACACCACGTATGTGGATCTCGGAATCTGCGAGATCATCCCGTGGAACCGCAACGCGGTCAGCAGCGAGACGTAGCTCGGGGACGGCGCCGCTAGGTAGCGCGCAAGCACCTTCGGATCGAGGTTGTCCGAGAGCGCCCAAAGGCCCCGGGCGACGGGCCTCACGACGCCCCTGGCGGTCAGTCGCCTCAGCATCTTGTTCGCTGAGTCCACGCGACCGTGCATGAGCGCAGCGACTTCGGCCGTCGTCACGACGGGGGCCGGGTAGCTCTTGAGCAGCAGGGTGAGATCGACGGCGCTCATCGGCTGAAGATCTCCAGAGCGCGGATGACGATCGCCTTCTTGCCTTCCCAGCTCTCGAGGCTCCCGTGCTCCTTCCGGTTGGCCTTGGCGAGATACGGCAGTACCTCGGCCTTGTACGCGTCGAAGGTCATGTCCGAAGCCAACTCGAGAGCGTCGCGCGCCCGGTTCTTCGACGGATGCAACGTGGTCACCGCTCCGACGTCTTTCGCATAGCGCTCGACCAGCATGGCGAGGTCGAAGAGATCGCGGGTCTTGTTTCGCTTAGGGTCCGCCAGCGCGGAGATCTTCTGCGAGATGCTCTCGGCCAGATCGTAGTGTGCGGCCGAGAAGGGGCTCGCCCCGTACGCGTCGGCGATGGGTTTGGAGACAGGGTCCAGCTTCGGCTTGGCTTCGGTCTCTCGACGAGAAAACTCGATCTTCGTGTGCACGGGGTCGGTCAGACCCTTCACCTTCAGTTCCAGCTTCCACCGCTGTACGGTGTCGGTTTGCTTCGGCATCGAGACCTTCTCGATCTCAATGCCGTAGAGCAGGACCGTCTTTCTGAAGTGCGGTGAAGCCAAGATCTTGTTGACCTTGTTCTTGAGCGTCTGGGGCGCCGTGACGGACACGTCCATGTCGAGGTCATCGGAGTGCCGGACGCTCTCGAAGAAGAGCCTGAGGTTCTGGCCCCCTTTGACGACGACCTTGTTCGGGTCCTTCGACAGCTGGGCGAGGAACGCCAGGTGAAAGGCCTCGATGGCCTCGCTCGGCGACGAAATCATGACTGCTAGATAATGACGGTATCGTCAATAACTGGCAATCATAATTTTTGTCCAGCCGTGAAGGTGCAGACTTCTACCAGCGCCTCGCCCATCGTATCGGAACCCGAGGCTCCGTCGCGTTGGTCGTCGAGCTGAGTACCCCCTCGCCTGCGGCCCCGCGAATCAGACGAATCAAACGGGTGGTTTGCACCGCACACCCAGCTCCGCCGCGGCGGTGTCGAGCGTGAGGACTCTCTGGGCGCCATCGCGCTCGCGCAGGGCCACCTTGGACGCGGCGGCTTCGCGCTTGCCCACTATGGCGAGGAAGGGCACGCCGGCATCATGAGCGTCGACGATCGCCCGCGACAGCGTTTGGCTTCCCGGTCCCAAAGACGCACGCAGTCCCAGCCGCTGCAGCGCTTCGAGGACCGTCCTCGCATAGGGCTCCTGCTCGTCGGAGATGGGGAGCACGCGCACCTGCTCAGGGGCGAGCCAGCCGGGGAGCGCCAGCTGGTAGTGCTCAAGCAGGATCGCGACAAACCGTTCGACCGACCCGAAGATCGCCCGGTGAAGCATCGCCGGCCTTGCCTTGCCGCCACGCGAATTGATGTATGAGAGACCGAAGCTCTCGGCCATCACGAAGTCGAGCTGGATCGTGCCGCACTGCCATGAACGGCCCAGACGGTCCCGCAGCGAGAACTCCAGGTCGTCACCGAGGAACCCCCAAGACTTCGTGATCTACGTTCGCGACGACCAGACCGCAGCCATGTGACC
The DNA here is from genome assembly GCA_963831685.1 of uncultured Pseudomonadota bacterium. Taxonomy (GTDB): domain Bacteria; phylum Myxococcota_A; class Polyangia; order Fen-1088; family Fen-1088; genus JADGRB01. Next base: position 324,592 of record CAWHRJ010000013.1, on the reverse strand, counting down.
CGCGCCGGATCGGCGTTCCCGACGTCATCCGGTCCCAATCCACAGCGAGATCTTGAACCCACGCGCCCCCCTTTTCCGTCCGCTCCAGCGCGACGCTGGCGCTCACGTCGCCGTAAGTGCGGGACGTGAGCCGCCCCGAGCCCGGATGACCCGTCTTCCCCCCTCAGCAAACCGCCCGCAGGGCCAAGCGCACGCAATTATTGGCCAAAACAACCTTCGAATCCGGCGACGCGGTTGCGGAACTTTCGGAACTTTCTCAGAACGCTAACTAAGCCAGATTGCTAAGCGATTCCTCGCCCTGCGGAATTCAGGTTCTGGTACCCGCAAGGGTGTGTAAGTTCAAGTCTTATCGACCGCACTGCCTGATTCCCTTCTCCTTCTCCCGCGTTGCGGGAGAGGGTCAGGGTGGGGACGTCAGAAGTTGCCCCGGGGGGCCCATGCCCGGCCTCGGCGGCGATGATATCGTCGCGTCTGTGTCGAGGGCGGTGGCCGCACTGATCGCAATCGCTTCGGCCGCCGGCCTTTTCGCCGGCTGTTCTTCCTCCGGGGGCTGCGGCGGGAAGTGTCCGACGGCGATCTTCGACTTACGCGCGCTGGACGACAGCACCGTGACCTGGAGCGTCGCGGGCGCGACGGCGCAGACGATCACCGGCCTCGTCCCCTACCCGCCCTCGGCCGGCGAGTGCTCGTTCAGTTACAGCAAGGGCGAGATCTTCGCCTCGTCGGGCGTGAACCCGGACCGGGTGATTGCCGGATACGTCAACATCCAGTGCGACAGCACGGGCGGGGGAGGGTTCGATATGGGCGTCCAGGATCCAGGCGACTTTCGCAGCTGGCAGGCCGGCGCCTCGCAGATGCCCGCGGCCAAGGGAAGCGTCATCGCGGACATCGGTCCTAGCTCCGGTCTCGGCTGCAACGGCCTTTACTTCGACGGAATGGAATTGACCGTCACCGTCGACACCGCCACGGGCGGCCCGCTACCGTTTCCGAAAGTGGTGACCGACGACTTTACGCGAACCTTCCGCCTCGACTTCGACACGTCGACCGTGACGCCGGCGAACGGTGGCGGCGAAACGTGCGACGTCTCGGTCAGCGCACAGGTGTCGGTCCACCTCACGCAGACCGCGGCTGACTACGTCGTCAGTCCGGACGCCCAGTGCATTTGCAAGTGAGCGCCGTTCAGCGCGTTTTCTTCACGGCGTCACCGCGACCGCGCCGCTGACCCTCGACGGCAAGCTCGCCGCCGTCGCCCTCCTGGCCAGCGGGACGCTCCTGGCCGCCGGCACCATCCAGTCGGCGACGGTCGCGGCGACCTTCCGCTCGACCGACGGCGGCGCCTCGTTCCAGATGCTCGCGGGGCAACCGACGATAAACGGGCTCTCGGAGCGCGCCGGGCTGGTCTACGCCGCCACCGACAACTTCGTCAACGGCTACGCCATCGGAACCTCCGCCGACGAGGGGACGACGTGGCAGCCGCTGCTCACGTACGCCGACGTGCAACAGATCGCCCCCTGCCTGGCCGCAACCTGCGCCTATACCTGCGAAACCGAGGCGAGCCTCTCCGTCTGGCCGGATGCCGTCTGCTCGGCGGGCGGAACTGGCGGCACGGGCGGCACGGGCGGCGCTGGCGGCGCGGGCGGAGCTGGCGGCGCGGGCGGAGCTGGCGGCGCCGGGGCAACGGGGGTTCCCGGGACGGGCGCGGCGGGAGCGGGTCCGGCGGGCGCCCGCGGATCTGTCGGGAACGGGGGCGCCAGCGGAACGTCCGGCGGGAGCGGCGCGAAGCCGGCGAGCGCGGGCGGCTGCTCGAGCGGCGGGCCTCTCAGCTCCGGCGGCGCGGGCACGCTCGCCGTTGCCGCGCTCCTGCTGCTCTCCTTCGCGCGCGCCCGCCGCCACGTCGCTTGACAGCCGGCGCCGCGCGCCCGCATGCGGGCCCCCCCGCGAACCTCCGTGCAAAACCTCGCGAATTCCAGTTATCATTTCGGCCTCATGAATAGCTTCAGGATGAATTCGCTCGACGTTGTCGCTTGCCGGCGGTCATCGGGACGGGGAGGTCTCCCCATCGTGCTCGTCGCACTTTTGGTCGGCTGCTCCAGCGGATCGAGCACGACGGCCGACGGCGGCGGCGGAGCGGGCGGCGGCGGATCCGCCGGCAAGACGGGAAGCGCGGGTAAGGGAGGAGGTGGCAACGGAGGCGCGGCAGGAAGCGCCGCGGGTGCGGCCGGGACGGGCGGGGTTGGTGGTGCGACCGGCGGTGGTGGAGTCGCCGGCGCTGGTGGAGTCGCCGGCGCTGGCGGAGTTGCCGGCGCTGGCGGGGCCGGGGGTCTTGCTGGAGGTGGCGGGGCTGCCGGCGCTGGAGCAGGCGGCAACGCCGGCATCGGTGGCGCGGCATCTGGCGGCACGGGTGGAGTCGCTGACGGCGGTGCGGCCGGCGCTGCCGGCGCCGGGAGCGTTGCGGTCGACGCGGGGACCCATGCCACCGACGGCGGTTGCCAGGGCGTGGACCTGATCGGCAGCGGCGTGCCGGCTGGTACCGTCGCGACGACCAGCGGCTCCTACAGCAGCCCGGACGGCCCGGACGGGGCGATCGTCACGTACGGCCCAGACTTGGCCATCGACGGAGACCCCACCACGGCTTGGAGCTCGGGCTCATTCAACGCGTGGATCACCTTGACGTTCCCGACGCCCGTCACGATCGCGGCGATCCGCCTCCACGTCGACGCCCTGCCGGTGACCAACGAGATCTACACCGTCTCTACCAGCACGAGCACAACGCCACTCGGCGCTGCGACGCGCACGGTGACGCAGTGGCCAGGCAGCGTCGTACCGGACATTCAAATCACGCCGGGACTCTATTCGGACATCACGCTGACGGTGAACGGCGGGGCGTCGTGGGTTGGCATAGACGAGCTCTGGTTGCTCGCCGCCCCTGCCTGCCCCTGAGCGATCACGCGGGCGGGCACGCCGACCACCGGCACCGTCTCAACGGCAACCGATCACCGCCGCGCTCTCCGAGGGATACGCGGTGCAATTGCTGTAGACGCCGCGGTCGAGGTTGCGACGGATCGTCAGCGCCTCGCGAATCACCTTCCAGAAGTCGGTGAGCGGATTGATGTGCGAGCGCTCGTCGTCCTTCCACGCGACGCCGATCTCCGCGATCGCGAAGCCTCGGCGGCGGGCCAGGGCGAGGATCTCGAGATCGAAGGCCCAGCCGTCGATCGTGGCGCTCCCGAACAAGTTCAGCGCCGCGCGCGAGGTGAACGCCTTGAAGCCGCACTGCGTGTCGAGCACGCGGGGGACCAGCCAGCGCTGGACGAACCTGTTGCACAGGCGACCCCAAAGGACGCGGTAACGCGGCTGCTTCACCGTCCTGGCGCCCGGCGCGTAGCGCGACCCGATCGCGATCTCCGCGCTGCCGGCCAGGATCGGCGCGAGCAGGCGAGGCAGTTCCTCGGGGGGCATCGAGCAGTCGGCGTCCCACATGACGCGGATCCGCCCCCGGGCCGCCAGCATGCCGCGCCGGACGGCGGCGCCCTTGCCGCGGTTCGGCCGCTGACACAGGAGGGTGACGTTCGGGAACCTCGCCGCCGCCGCCGCGACGACCTCGCACGTCTTGTCGCGAGAGCCGTCGTCGACGACCAGGATCTCGTAGCTCATCGACCCCGCCCGGAGGTGGGCGTGCAGGCGCTCCAGCGTCGGGAGCAAGCGCAGCTCCTCGTTGAACGCGGGGATGACCAAGCTGAGATCGACCAACGGGTCTGGATTCGCGTCGCGGGAGGACGAGCTCTGCTCGTCCGAGCGCATCGCCGGGGCCCCCGCGCAGGTCTGCCTGCGCGGGGTGGTTGCGGGAGGTTCGGAACACGTCCGCGGGTTCTGAAGTTGATTCGACATGGGGAGACTCCTCGATGGGTGAAGCGGCTCGATGGGTGAAACGGACATCAGGCGAGCTCCGCGCCTCGCGGGAACACGAGGCGGCGCTGCGCGGGATAGGTCCAGATCGCGAACACGACCGCCGCGCAGGCGAGCTTGGCGGCCACCACGGGCACGCCCAGGTTGGCGGTCGCGATCTTCATGGCCGCCGCCATCAGGAACGCGGCAACGACGGCGACGAGGTCGAAGCGCGCGACCTGACCGAGGGTCAGCGGCGAGCGGTCGCGGAACGCGACGTACTTGTTGAGCGTGAAGTTCGTCGCGGCGCCGGCGAGCGTGGCGATGAAGGTCGCGAGCGGGATCGCCACGTGATGCCCGACCAGCGAGACGAGCACCCCGAGATCGAGGGCCGTCCCGAGAGCGCCGCCGATTCCGGCAGTGAGCAGCTGGCGGGGACTCTTCACGAGCCGGGGATTGAGCAGCCGGCGTGCCAGACGGCGAGCGCAGCCAAGGCGACGGTTTTGCGCACGCCAGCTGGTGAAGAGCTGACGAATTCTCCGGCGAGCCCGACGATTGTTGGACAGTGGTGGTGGGCGCCACTCCCCACGCCAATGACGCAAAATGCCCCCGGGTCCGAGCCCCAACCTGGCGAAAGAGCAGCCGCGGTCTTACTCCAGACCGATGCGCCGCCCGCGCTCAAGCCCCGACGCGACCGAGGTCCGGGCCGTCCTAAGCAAGGCGGCCCCCCTGGTCGGCAGCGTGGTGGTGCTCGCGGGCCTCACCGCTCTCTGGGGCTGGTGGCGCGACATCGGAGCTTTGACCTCGTTGTTCCCGGGCCGGCCGTCGCTCAAGCCCAATGGGGCGGCCCTCCTGATGCTGTGCGGAACCTCGCTCGTTCTCGCCGCGCGCGGGGCGCCTTCGGTCCGGGCGATCTGGGTGTCGCGGCTCTGCGCGACGGCGGCGCTGCTCCTGGCGGGAGCAACGCTCATCGAGTACCTCGCGACGGTCGATCTCGGGATCGATCGTCTGCTCGTGCGTGGCAGCCATCTCCCCGCCGGCAGGTTCGGCGCGCGCGTCTCCCCCCAGACCGCCACCTCCTCGTTGCTGGCCGCGGCGGCGCTGCTCGCCCTCAAACGCCCCGCCAACGGCGGCGCGAGCCCGGCTCAGGTTTTAGCCCTGGTCGCGGGATCGATCCCCGCGGTCGCCCTGCTCGGCTACGCCTTCGACGTCCCCGAGCTCTACCAGGCGCCGCCGCACCCGACGAGCGGCATGTCCGTCCTGGCCGCGACCTCCCTCCTGCTCCTGACCGCCGGCATTCTCGCCGCGCGCCCCGACATCGGCCCGCTGGCGCTCCTCACCTCGGGCCACGCAGGTGGGATCACGGCGCGCCGACTGCTGCTCGGCCTGCTCGCGTTCTTGCCGGTGGCCTTTCTCATCGTCCTCGGTCGACGCCTCGGTTTCTACGAAGAGGCGGGCGTCTCGGCGCTGCTCGCGTTCTTTGCGTTCGGCGAAGGGGTCGCCGTCATCTTCCTCACCTGCTCTCGACTCGACCTGGACGACCGGGAGCGCGGACGCGCCGAGGAGAGACTGCGCGCCAGCGAGGCGCACACTCGCGAGCTGTTCGAGCAGGCCGCCGAGGGGATCTTCATCGCCGACATGGACGGCCGCTACACCGAGGTCAATGGAGCCGCCTGTCGCCTGCTGGACCTGCCGCGGGAACGGATCGTGGGCCAGCTGATCAGAAGCTTCATCGCGCCCGACGAGGTCGAGCGGCTCCGCCAGACCAGGGAAGATCTCCTGGCGGGCCGCTCGCAGGTTTCCGAGTGGACGCTGCGGCGGGGCGACGGAAGCTGGATCGCCGTCGAGGTGAACACCAAGATTCTCACCGACGGTCGCTGGCAGGCCTTCGTCAGGGACGTCACCGAACGCCGGCACAACCAGACGGAGCTCGAGCGTGCGCGTGCAGCCGATCGGCGCCGCTACAGCGACGAGGCGGGCCGGCGCGGCTGGCTGATGAGCATCATCGACCAGATGCCCGAAGGCGTCCTCCTGCTGAACGACAAGGGGGGCATCGAAGCGATGAATCAAGCCTTGCTGTCGCTGACTTCCAGCGACGCGAACGCCGTCGACGTCGCGGGACTTCCGGCGATGTTCGAGTTGCGGCGGCCCGATGGAAGCCCCGTCTCGACCAACGACTATCTGGTAACCCGGGCGCTCACCCGGGGCGAGGTCACCACAGACCAGGAGATGCAGGTCCGGCTCAGGGATGGACGATCCGTTCCCATCATGGGAAGCGCCGCGCCCGTACGCGACCCCGCAGGGAAAATCACGGGCGCGGTCGCCGTCGTCCGGGACATCACCGCGCTCAAGGATCTCGAGCGCCTGCGCGAAGAGTGGGCCTCCATCATCGCGCACGATCTGCGCCAGCCCGTCGGAGCCATCACGCTGACCGCCGAGTCACTCCTGGGACCGCGCGCGAAGCTCTCGGGACAGGAACGTCGCGGCGTCGAGCGCATTCGCTCGGCCTCCAAGCGACTCGGCCGGATGATCGAGGATCTGCTCGATTTCTCGCGCATCGAGGCCAGGCGGCTGTCGGTCCGGCCGCGCGACGTCGACTTCGGCGCCATCATCGACGCTGTCGTCGAGAGCCACCGGGAGACCAACGCCATCCGCTTGGTGGGCGAGCCGGGCCCGCGCGTCTCGGTCGATCCCGATCGCGTCCACCAGGTGCTCGACAACCTGATCTCCAACGCCGTCAAGTACGGGCGCCCCGAAGCGGAGATCCGGATCGAATGGCTCGACCGCGGCGACCTCCTGGAGGTCGTCGTCACCAACCAAGGGGCCGGCATCCCGGCCGAGGACCTGCCGCAGCTGTTCAGCCGCTTCGGCCGGACCCACGGCGCCCGCGCCCACCCGACGCCCGGGATCGGCCTCGGCCTCTACATCGCGCGCGGCCTGGTCGAGGCGCATCGCGGCCGCATCTGGGCAGAGAGCGTGCCGGGCAAGTCGACCAGCTTCCATCTCACGCTGCCGATCGCGCCTGATCGGGACGGCCTCCACGTCGGAACCGGCGAGCATGCGCCCGCCTAGGCCTCGGCGAACGATTGGCGCTTGCCGGGGGAGGTTCCGGTCGCCATGTAGGAAACATGCAGCTCCGGCGGATGCTCACCCTGACCACGGTCGGGCTTGGCCTCATCACGCTCACCGCCTGCGTCGCCCTGGCGCTGTCCAGCACGCTCCTGCGACGGGCCGTGGACGACCTGGACCGCGCGCACGCGGTCTCCCGGCTCGTTTCGAGCCTCGCGCACCAGTCGCTCCGCTTCGAGCTCGAGACCTCGTCGATGGGCCGATCCCTTTCCGAGGCCCAGGGGCGGATCCTCCTCGCCCGGGCGACGGGGCTGACCCGCGCGCCGGACGAGCGGGAGGCGCTCAAAAGGCTGGCCGGTCAGCTGGAGAGTCACTGGCAGTCGGCGGCCCACGGAGACTTCCACCTCCCGTCGAACCTGGTGAGCGCCCTCATCGCCGTGGACGATCTGTTCGCCGCCAAAGCGGACGCCCAGAGCCGACGGGCGCACACGATCGACATGACCGCGAACGTGCTGGGCGTCGGGATGGCTGTGCTGCTCGCCGCGGGCGTGCTGTTCTTCCTCTGGACCATCAACCAGTTCGTGTTCGCTCCGGTGCAGCTGTTGGCGGCAAGTGTCGATCGGTTCGCGGCGGGCGATCTGACGGCGCGGGCCCCGGTCAGCGGCGCCGACGAGATCCGCCGCATCGCGATCGCGCAGAACACCATGGCCGACGCCCTGGCCCGGACCCGCCAGGACCAGCTCCGCTACGTCGCGACCGTGGTCCACGACCTGCGCAACCCGCTGGCCGCCGTGCAGCTGGCGGTCGGCTACGTGACCCCCAAGCGCCCGCTGCCCCCCGAGGGGCGAATCCGAGAGATCTTCGCGATGATCGGCCGTCAGCTCCGGCGCCTCAACTCGCTCGTCGGCGACGTGCTCAACGCGGTCCAGATCGAGACCGGCGAGATTCTGCTTCGCAAGACGACCTGTGATCTGGGCGAGCTCGCGGAGGCCTCGGTGTCGCTGTTTCGATCGATGTCCCCCTATCACCGACTCGAGCTCTCGTGCAGCGGGCCCTCCACCCTGCTGGCGGACGCGACGCGCATCGAGCAGGTGCTCAACAACCTGATCGGCAACGCCGTCAAGTACTCGCCGCAAGGGAGCCTGGTCCGCGTCACCGTCGGCAGCGACGACGACCGCCTGTTCGTCGCCGTCAGCGACCAGGGGCCCGGTGTCTCGCCGTCGCTCCAGAGCCAGATCTTCCGCCCCTTCTCCCGCGGCCCGAGCGAGCACGAGGAGGTCGAGGGGATCGGGCTCGGCCTCTACGTCTCCAAGCGGATCCTGGAGGCGCACGGGGGATCGATCCAGGTCTCCTCCGACGGCCAGGGAGCGACCTTCACGGCGACGCTGCCGCGCGGCCTCTCCGGGGCGGAGGCCGAGCCGGAGCTACCGGGGCTGCATGCCGCCTCCGGCGACCAACTGTCGTCGGCGTAGCCGCCATGGCGAGCATCGTCCTCATCGACGACGACGACGACATGCGCGAGACGATGGCGGATCTGCTCGCCATCGAGGGGCACGAGGTTCGGACCGCGCGCAACGGCGTTGAGGGCCTGCAAGCGCTCGACGATCGCCTCCCCCAGCTGGTGCTGACCGACATCGAGATGCCGGTCCTCGACGGCCGCGCGATGGTCTTCCGGATGTTCGTCGAGAACCTGGGGCGCGAAAACATCCCCATCGTCGTTGCCAGCGGCGCACCGGACGTGGGCGAGATCGCCAAGGCGCTCGGCACCCCCTACTACCTCGTCAAGCCCTTCCCGCTCGACGTGCTCACCGCCACCGTCGATAAGGCGCTGACCGAAGCGATCCCCGCGCGCCCGCCAGGGCTGCTCGGGTAGCTCCTGGGATGAGACAGAGAGAGCTGCGTGGGGTGCTACTCTTGGCACTGTGACCTCGGGCAGGCTCGAGCGTTTGGCGGCTGTCGACGCCGACACCGTGATCGGACGGACGCTGAGGAAGCCGAGCTACCCGATCAGCCCGCGGCTGTCGGCCTACCTGGGGCGGTTCCGGCGCGAGCTCGAGCTGCCGGTCACCTACGCGCGGCTCGCGGGCTTCGGGGAGAGCCTCCCGCTGTCGGACGCCGAGGGGCGCGACACCTTGTGGGAGTCGGTGCTCTATTCGCCCAGCGAGACGGAGGCGCTGAAGGCCGACCTCAAGTACGTCTACGCGTTGCTGAAGGTCCACGGCGACCTCTCGGTGGTCGACCACCTCTACGTCGACCGGATTGACTTCTGCAGCTTCGGCAACTCGTTGCCGTTCCGGATCCGGATCGTCAACAGCATCAACGAGAACCCGGACTACTTCTACCTGAAGACGGCGGACGCCTCGCGCGTCTACGGCCTGGAGCTCGAGCACCTGCTGTCGCCGAACCGGCTCAACTACGTCACCTACGGCTCGACCCTGGTCGAGGAGCACGTGGCGGGGGTGCCCGGCGACGTCTTCATCAAGCGCTGGCTCGACAACCGCGAGATCAAGCCGGTCCGCGTGGCGAAGGAGCTGGTGAAGTTCAACGAGCGTTGCTTCATCCGCCTGCTGGGCGACATGCGCAGCTACAACTTCGTCTTCGTCCTGACCCCGGACTTCGAGGGGTGGCAGGTCCGCATCCGGGCGATGGACTTCGATCAACAGTCGTACAATGGGCGCCGCACGTTCTACCTGCCGCAGTTCTTCCGGGAGAACCTGGCGCTGGTCCAGTTCACGACCAGCTTGCTCGACATCAAGACCTCGTATCAGTACCAGCGCGAGGAGCGGACGCTGCTGCTCCAGCGCGCCGAGGCCGCCCAGCAACGACTCGACATCCTGCTCGACGCCATGCACGTCGACATCATCGCCCCGAACGACAACGTGATCCGGCTGCGGCAAGGATCTCGCCGAGCATTTCGACGCCGACGTCTTTCTGAAGTGCGAGTCGATGGCCGCGCTCGTGCGCGAGAACATGCGCCAGATCCGGTTGGAAGAAGAGGCGCACGGACGGGTCAGGGTTCCCGCCGGCTGACGCGAACCATGAGCAGCTTGTCCGCGTAGGGCGCCATGGGATAGGGCGTCTGCATCGCCGCGTCGTCGGCCGTGCCGAGCGGGCCGTGGTTCTTATCCCTCTCAGGGGCTGATCGGCTGGACCAGGGGCGGCGTGATCCGATCGGCCCGGTAGACGCCGTAGTCGGCCGGGAAGCGGAACTCCCACACCACTTGGCGGTCGTCCTTGGTCACCTCGAAGACCCGGCTCTCGACGGTGCTGCTGCGGATCCCGGCCGTGACCAGGAAGTTGCCGTTGGGCAGCCGATCCACGTCGCCCCAGAACGGCGTGTACCAGCTGCCCGTGTACCAAGAGTCGGGCACCGTGGCGTTGCCCGGGAACTCCCAGATGAGCGTGGCGGTCTTCTGGGTCTCGTCGACCTGGTACTCGACCGCCCGGGAGTGGAACATGGTCGTCGTACCCCCGACGGCGCCGGAGGCGTAGCCGCCGTTGTCGAAGAAACAGATCGTGCCGTCGTCGTGGATCTCCGGGTCGTGCGTGTCGCTGAACCCGGAGGTGCTCGGACTGAAGGTGAAATCGCCAGCCGCCCGGGGGACGAACTTCTGCGCGCCCTGCAACATCCACTGCCGGGCGGGGTTCTGGTAGGTGGTCTTGAGCAGGCCTTGCCAGCGGCAGTTGGCGTAGACGACGTTCTTGGCGATGTCGACGGTGATCGCGTTGGCGTGGCACCAGTCCCCGGTCGATCCGGAAGGCGGCGGGACGAACATCGAGTAGTCCAGGCTCCAGACGATCTGATTGCTCGGGCTCACCTCACGGTAGATGGGATTCTGGAGGCTGCCCGACATGACGTACTCGATCAGCATGTAGTCGCCGTTCGACAGCTTGGAGGCGTGGTGCGTGAAGTTCTTGCCGTTGCCGCACACCGAAGCCGGACACTGCCAGACCGTGTTGCCGGCGAAATCGACCTCGATCGGCAGCACACCGGTCGTGAAGCTCGAGTTCCAGCTCGGACCGATCAGCACGCCCTTGTCGGTGAGCACCGTGGACACGGCGCCCCCGATGTCCGGGGCGGTCCCGTCGACGTAGTACCAGACCGGCAGCCCGTCGCTGTCGTACATGACGGCGTACGGCGGGTACATCGACTGGGCGTTCGTGGCGCTGCTGCCCGTCTCGCCCACCTGGACGTTCATCAACGTCCAGCCCGGCTGCGACCGGGTGCTGTCGTTGATCATCACCGTGCCGTTCGGAATCTGCGCCGGCAGGGTGCCGGTCATGAACGTCCCCGTGGCGCTCACCTGGCCGCCGCCGTTCGCGGAGATCGCCTTCACCATGTAGCTCTGCTTCGCGTGCATCCCGATCACCAGCACCTTGTGGCTGGTCACGAGCGTCGCGTCCGAGATCTGCCACTGAAAGCTGCCGACGCCAAACTGCACCGTGGAGCTCGCGGCCTGGTCGGTCGTCCAGCTCACGAAGCACGACAGCACGCTGTTCGGATTGGCGGTGATCGTGAGACCGGTGATCGCCGACGGGGCGGTGCCGCCGGAGCCGCCCGCGCCGGTCGCGCCTCCGCTCGACGCCCCGCCGCTGCCCGTCGCGCCGGACCCGCCGCTACCGCCCGCGCTGCCGCCCGTCCCGGTACTTCCACCGCGCCCGCCGGTCCCCGAAACCGTCGTGCCGCCTTGCCCGGTCGTGCCGCCTTGAGCCGTCGTGCCGCCTTGCCCGGTCGTTCCGCCTTGCGCCGTCGTGCCGCCTTGCCCGGTCGTTCCGCCTTGCGCCGTCGTGCCGCCTTGGCCGGTGGTTCCGCCTTGCCCGGTCGAGCCGCCCTGCCCGGTCGAGCCGCCCTGCCCAACCGAGCCGCTGCCACCGCCGGCGCCCGTGCCGGCACTGCCCTGCGTGCATCCGCCGACCGAGAAAAGCACCACCAGGACTGCGCGCCTCAAGCTTCCCGTCGAGCAGTCAGTCATGGGCCGAGTGTTGATTAATCTCACTCTCGAGAGAAGCCAATTCACCCAGCAGAGCAGCGCTTTTGGAAACGCCTCCATTCCGGATATCCCGGCCAGGCGTCAGCGCGGCGGCGGACCGTAGAGCGACGTTCGTTGGCCAGGCGCCCCCGCCGTCGCCGAGCCTTTGCCGGAACAGGCGACCCAGCCCACGAAGGCGACCGCGACGAACAGGGTGCTCGGCATGAAAACCGACGGAGGGCGCGGTTGCCTCATGCCAGTGATCGATCAATGGCAGCCGTTCGCGAACAGCTTCAGTCGCGTTCGGGCCGGGCAAATTCCCCGGTATAGTGGGGGGCCAGGACCGCCTCCGAAAGGACCCCATGCGCCGTCTTTCCCGAGCAAGTTCGTTGCGCCGCGCCGCTGGCCTCGGGCTGATGACGATCCTCGTCGCCTCCTGCGCCAACAGCCCGGACGCCGGCAGCGACGCAGACGCAAGCGGCGGCTCTCCCGGAACGGGCGGTTCCTCGAGCGGAAAGGGGGGCGCGGCGAGCGGCGGCTCCGGCGGTGCGATCGGCAACGGCGGTACGGGCGGCTCATCGACGGGCACCGGCGGCACGATCGGCAGCGGCGGAAACGCCTCGGGAGGCGCGTCGGGCAACGGGGGCAGCGGCTCGGGCGGGGTATCCGGGAGCAATGGAACGGGCTCGGGCGGCTCTCCCGGTTCAGGCGGCGTTGGCGGGACGGGAGCCGGCGGCGGCGGAGCGGCAGGGACCGCAGGCCGGGGCGCCAGCGGTAGAGGGGGAGCGGGCGGCGTGGGCGGGCGCGGCGGAAGCGGCGGCGCGGCCGGCGGTGGCGGTGCAGGAATGGCAGGCGCCGGTGGCAAGGCTGGCTCGGGCGGAAGCGGCGGTCTGGGCGGCGCTGGCGGCAACACGGGGGCCGCCGGAAGCACGACCTCGCCGCCGGGCAGTTTTCATTGCGTCAACTGGGCAGACCAGCGGGACAACTTCGTGAACGGTCTGCTTCAACTTTCCGGACTCGATTCGGCAACGGACACGTACACAACTGTTCAAGCCAAATCCAACGCAATCCTGTCGGCGTTCGAGACGGACCTTCAGGCGAACGCGATACGAATTCCCATCAATGAACCGACGGTGTCGGGCTCTTGGTGGGCCGCCTACAAAGGCGCCATCGATGCCGCGATTGCCAAGGGCATGAACGTGGTGATTGCTTACTGGGCGTACCAGAACGGGAAGCCCGACAGCGTCAGCGCGTACGACGCCATGTGGAAGGTGGTCGTCGACGCCTATCAGGCCAATCCTCTCGTGTTCTTCGACATCTTCAACGAACCGTACGGTTATTCGTCGTCGGCCTGGCTCACCTTTGCGGAGAACTGGCTCACGACCTTTCCGACTGTCCCGAAGAACCGAATCATCATTGCGGGAACTGGCTACGATCAAAACGTCACCCCGGTGGGAGCCGACGCAAAGCTCGCGGGAACGCTCTTGTCTCTGCACGTCTACACCTTCTTCTCCAGCAGCATCACGACGGCTTCGGGTTGGGAGAGCAACATGAAGACCAACCTGGGGAGCTACGCCTCGAGGACCATCGCCACCGAATGGGGCTCACCCATGACGACGGGGACCAACTACGACGTGACGACCGACGGCGACCTGTATATTTCCTACATGAACGGCGTTCCGGACCAGCTGCGCAGCTCCGGAATGGGGAGCTGTTTCTGGCCCGGCCTCCGGATCGGGGACTCGTGGTCGATCACCACGCTGAAGGGCACCGGCACGAATCTCTCGCTGTCGGTCACCAACGCTTCTGGTCTCGACCGGATTCACTGGGCCTGGGGTTTGTAGCTCCACGGCGGCGGCGCGAGGCGCAAGCGCCTGTGCCAGATATGAGAATCCCGCTAAATATGCGAAGACACGCGCGCTGCCGATCCGGCAGAGTCGCCAGATGCCGAATGTTCTTGCCGTAGCGCGTGACGTCGATAAAGGGGCTGGGACCGGGACGCCGAGATCACTTTCGGGTCGGTCGGGAATGATGGACCGCATGAAAACCGCGCGTCTATCGATCTCCGGGGTTGGGCTCGCCCTTATTTTGGCTGGTTGCGCCACGAACAACGGGGGTCAGACCGGGAGCGGCGGCTCCAACAGTTCGGGCGGATCGAACGGCACCGGCGGCTCCGACAGCTCCGGCGGCTCGAACGGCACCGGCGGCTCCAACAGTTCGGGCGGATCGAACGGCACCGGCGGCTCCGACAGCTCCGGCGGCTCGACCGGCACCGGTGGCGCGAACACCGGCAGCGGCGGCTCGGTCAGCTCGGGCGGCTCGACCGGCAGCGGCGGCGCGAACAGCTCGGGTGGCGCGACCGGCACCGGCGGCGCCAAGGGCGGATCGACTGGGAGCGGCGGTTCGAGCTCGGGCGGCACGACCGGGAGTGGCGGGGCGGCCGGCTCGACCGGCACCGGCGGCTCCAGCAGCACCGGCGGTGCCACGGGATCGGGCGGTGCCGCCGGGGCGACCTCGGGTGCCGTGACGGTTCAGCTCGACATGGTGGAGCAGAAGATCGAGGGGTTCGGCATCAACGACAACTGGGCCGGGGGCTCGACCCCGGCCTCGCTCTTCCAGACCAGCGGCAGCGGCCTTGGCCTCACCATCCTGCGCACCGGCATGAGCGACACGGGCGCCTTCTACAACAGCGGCGAGGCCTCGGGCGACGTCGCGACTCTCAAGAGCGGCGCCGGTTCGGACGCCAAGCTCATCGGCTCGGTCTGGAGCCCGCCCGCCAACTGCAAGAGCAACAACAGCATCAACGACGGCGGGCACGTGATGACGAGCTGCTACACGTCGTGGGGGACCACGATCGCCAACTTCGCCGGCTCGAACGGCTTCTACGCCATGTCGATCGCCAACGAGCCTGATTTCGCCTCTTGCGGCTCGGCCGATCCGTGCAACGGCAACTACCCCACGACGCTCTTCACCGCCCAGGAGATGGTGGCCTACACGAAGGTGGCGGGACCGCTGCTCAAGGCAAAGGGCGTCAAGGTCATCGCGCCCGAAGCGTCCGAGTGGCTCCACCAGTGGTCCAACGTCTCGGCCGGGCCGGACGTCGGCGGCAAGGAGAGCTCGGATCCCCTGAAGTGCGGCTGCTTCCCGGACAAGAACACCAACAGCTGCGCCGCCGCTTGCACCTCGGGGATGGGATACGACTACGGCCACGCCCTGGCCGCGGACTCGACGGCGTGGGGCGCGATCGACATCATCGGCGTCCACGAGTACGACTCCCAGGTCGCGATCGCGTGGCCGAGCGACCTCAACGGCGGCAAGCCCAACAAAGAGGTCTGGCAGACCGAGATGTCGGGCGTGAAGTGGTGGCCGCAACAGGGGCCGAGCTGCGACATCGCCAACGGCGTCGCGGTCGCCGGGTGGATCCACTCCGCGCTCACGGTCGGCCAGGCCTCGGCGTGGCTCTGGTGGTGGTGGCAGGCGTCCGGCACCGACGACAACGAGGGTCTGATGCTCAAGAGCGGAAGCAGCGCCAGCGGCTGCAGCGGCGGCGACACCAAGCGCCACTACACGCTCGGCAACTACAGCAAGTTCGTCCGTCCGGGCTACAACCGGGTCGACGTCACCGGAACCGTCCCCTCGGGGGTTCAGCTGTCGGCGTACAAGGGATCGGACGGGACGGTGGTCGTGGTTGCGATCAATAGCAGCACGTCGACGGTGAGCGTGCCGATCACCATCTCGGGTGGAACGTCGACGCCGGCCTCGATGACGCCGTGGGTGACGGACTCGAGCAACAACCTCGTCTCCAAGACCGCGGTCACGGTGAGCGGCGGTTCCTTCACCGCCTCGCTCGGCGGCCCGAGCGTGACGACGTTCGTCGGCAAGTAACGCTCCCCGCGCTGGAAGGGGAACGATGAGCGTCTCGCGAGGTTCGTTGGCGGAAAGTCGACTGTCCCTCGTCGCGGCGAGCATTCTGGCCATCGGCGCAGCTTGCGGCGGCCAGACTCAGTCCGGTGGCTCCGGAGGATCGGGGGGCTCGACCAGCGGTTCAGGCGGTGACACCGGCTCGGGCGGAACCACGACCGGATCGGGCGGCTCCACCAGCGGTTCGGGCGGCGCGAACGCTTCGGGCGGAACCACCGGCACCGGCGGCGCGGTCTCTTCGGGCGGCGCGACGGGATCTGGCGGGACGACCGGGACCGGCGGCAGCGGCGGCAGCGGCGGCAGCGGCGGCAGCGGCGGCAGCGGTGGATCGACGTCCACTGGGGGCGCGACCGGAACGGGTGGCACCGTCGGAACGGGCGGCGCGGGCGGGCGCGGCGCGACAGGGACCGGCGGCGCGACCGGAACGGGCGGGGCCGCGGGCAGCAGTGGCAGCAGTGGCAGCAGCGGCAGCAGCGGATCGGGCGGCGCGGCCGGCGCGGCCGCGAGCCCCGTGACGCCGACGATGGTCTCGACGAATACGTACGGGTTCTCCTTCGGCGACGTGATCTTCCAGGTCGACGCGTCGACCGGCGGGCGCGTCTCCAAGCTCTCGCTCTCCGGCACCGATTTGATCGTCGGTCCCGCCACCGACCCCACCACCTGGGGAGCGGTGTTCTGGACCAGCCCGCGCAGCAACTGGACGCCGCAGACCTGGCCACCGCCCGCCGCGATCGACAACAGCGCCTACACCCCGATGATCTCGGGCAGCCACCTCATAATGACCGGCTCGACCGACCCGTCGATGTTCGTGGCGATGGTGAAGGACTACACGGCGGACGCGACGTCGGGCTGGATCACAATCAATTACACGATCGACGCCACCAAGGCGATCAAGGCGGCCCCCTGGGAGGTCGCGCGGGTGCCGCGCGGAGGGCTGGTCTTCTTCCCCCTCGGCTCGTCGGTGACCGCCGGCCCGCTCACGGTGACGCAATCGGGCGGCGCGGTCTGGTTCGACGACGCCTCGAAGAAAGCCACCAGCCCGAACGGCGACAAGCTGATCGCCGACGGGGCGATGGGCTGGGAAGCCTACGCGCTCGGTGGCGACCTCTTCCTGAAGCGATTCACCGACCAACCAGTCAGCGCGCAGGTGCCGAGCCCCGAGGGCGAGATCTGCATCTACCCCGGCACCTCCTGGCTGGAGTTCGAGGTGCAGGGCCCCTACACGTCGATCGCCGCCAACGGCAACCTGCCGTGGAAGGTGCAATGGAAGGTCGTGAAGATCCCGACCTCGGTCACCGTATCGGCCGGTAGCTCGACCCTCTTCGCCTTCGCGCAGCAACAAGCCGCCCAATAGCGTCTCTCTCATTTCTGGCGCCGCCTCTCATATGTGGCGCTTTGCGCAAACGGAACGCGGCTCCGGGAATAATGGGCTACCGTTGTTTTTCCCCCCACCCCATCTCGTAGGAGTGAAAACCATGTCTTCACGTAGCAAGAAGGGCCGTGTCTCGACGCTGGCTTCAGGTTTCGCGGCGGCCGTGGCGCTGTCGGCGTCGCTTGCTCCTCGGCGCCTCGGCGTCGGCCCAGACCCCGGTCACCGCGGCGTGGAACGGGGGAACGACCGAGCCGAGCTACATCACGATGTACGAGTATGTCCCCACCAAGCTGGCGACGAACCCGCCGATCCTAGTCGTCATCCACTATTGCGGCGGCAACGCGTCAGGCATCTGGGGGGAAGCCACTGGTAACGGGGGGACCTCGACCAGCATCAAGTCCGCGGTCGACGCCGAGGGCATCCTCGTTGTCTTGCCGCAGTTGAACGGCCGGAACTGCTGGGACGTGGGCACCACCGCGTCCCTCACGCACGCCAGCGGAACGGCGAGCGGCGGCGACACCAAGGCCATCGTCGACATGGTCAACTACGAGATCAAGACGCGCAACGCGAACCCCAACCGCGTCTACGCGATCGGATCCTCATCGGGCGCCATGATGACGGAGGCCCTGCTGGCGGTCTACCCGGACGTCTTCAAGGGGGGCGCCGAGTTCGCGGGCGTTCCGGCCGGCTGCTGGTCCGACCAGTACGCGTCCTCGAACCAGTGGAGCGGTCCGTGCGCGGGCGGTCAGGACACGATGACCGCGGCGGCGTGGGGAACCCTGGCGAAGAACATGGACCCCGGCTACACCGGCACCGCCGGCCTGCGCCCGCGCATCCAGCTCTGGCACGGGTCGGCCGACACGACCATCAGCCCCGTCAACCAGGCACAGGCCATCCTGCAGTGGACCAACGTCATGGGGCTTCCGACGAACCCGGATACGACGACGAGCGTGACGATCGGCGGCCACACGTACTCGCGCCAGCAATGGAAGGATCCGTCGTGCAGCTCGATCATACAGCTCGACGCCTGGACGGAGAGCAACGGTCCCCACGGCACTGACGCGAACATGAACGGCCAGTACCCGCTCCCGTTCATGAACCTCGACTCGGGCTCGACGCCGTTCGCGGCGACCGATCCGCAGTCGGCGTGTGGGACGAGCTCGACGGGCACGGGCGGCAGCACCGCCACCGGTGGGACCACCGGCAGCGGCGGCGCGACTGGATCCGGCGGCGCCGCCGGCAGCGGCGCCAAGGGCGGCAACACCGGCTCGGGCGGCACCGCCACCACCGGCTCCGGCGGCAACACCGGTTCCGGAGGCACCGCCACCACCGGCTCCGGCGGAAGCGGCGCCGCGGGCAATTCCGGCTCCGCCGGCAAGTCCGGCGGCTCCGGTGGAAGCAACACCACCGGCTCCGGCGGCAACACCGGCTCGGGCGGAGCGATCGTGACGGGTTCCGGTGGTAACAACTCTACCGGGTCGGGCGGTAACTCGAGCTCGGGCTCGGGCGGCGACACGTCGTCTGGCTCGGGCGGCGACACGTCGTCTGGCTCGGGCGGCGACACGTCGTCTGGCTCGGGCGGCGACACGGGGAGCGGCTCCGGCGGAACCGGACCTGGCGTGACCACGCCAGCGGGCTGTGCTTGCGACGTGGCCAGCACACCTGGCCCGCTGAACGCGCTCGCCTTGCTGGCCGGCATCTTCATCGTGATGTTCAGCCGACGACGCACGAAGCGTTCGCCAAACGCGTAACGAGCGACTCCTGCTCCGCCGCCGGAATTACACATTCCGGCGGCAAGGGCTTCCGCAAACAAGCAACGACGGAGATTTTCCGCTCGCCAGAATTTCACGTTTCGGCGTTGATGGCCGTCGATTGGGAGCCGCCCAATCAATTCACAGCGCTCGTTGTTGTTGAGACGTGATCGGCATTTCACTGGAGATCGGCCGTGGATTCGTGCGATGTTCCGCCGCATGAAGCTGAGCCATCGTGTAGCCGCCCTCGCAGTCGCCGCGCTGTTGCTCCCGGGGTTACGCGCGTTCGCGCAGACATCGTCGTCGAGCTCCGGTGACGAATTCGAACAGGACGACAGCAAACCCAAACCCAAGTCCGACAAATCCGAAGAGACGACGGACCAGCCCCAGATGCCTGCGGCGCCCACGCCACCGCCCCCCCCGCCTGCGGCGCCCGCGGCGCAGGCGCCAGCGTCGGACAACCCGTTCGTCCCCTTTGCGCCGCCCCCCGCCCCGCTGGGCATGGAGGTCCCCAACGCCAGCATCCACTTCGGCCTGCTCGCGCAACCGCAAGGCGAGGTGGCCGGCGGGCCGGACGCCACCCTGACCTCGAAGAACATCTTCCTGCGCCGGATTCGGTTCATGGTCGGCGGGACGCTCTACAAGTACTTCGAGTTCTTCTTCGACACCGACTACCCGAACCTCTTCAAGAACGACTCCGCGGACACGCAGGCCGGGACGTTCAAGAACGCGCCCGGGCTGAACATCCAGGACGCCTTCATCACGTTCAATCCCCTCGCGACGTCGGGATCGACGCTGTTTGGCCTGATCACCCAGCTCAAGGTCGACGCCGGGTTCATGCTGCCGCCGGGCCCGCACAACGGGCTCGAGAGCGCGGCGAAGCTCTACACCACGGACTACTTCGTCAACACCTTCCGCCGCAGCATCTTCAACGACTCTGACCCGCTCGGCAGCGTCACTCAGAGCCCGGTGGGCCGGGACCTCGGCATCCAGGTGCGCGTGCAGGGGCTGGGAGGCCACGTCGAGATCCGCGGCGGCGCCTTCCAGGGGGTACGCGACAACCCGGTTCCGGGCCCCCCCGCCGAGGTCGGGGACTACAACCTCTTCCGCTTCGCCGGGCGCGTGCAATTGAACGTGCTCGACGCCGAGCCCGGGTTCTTCTACCAGGGGACCTATCTCGGCACGAAGAAGGTACTGTCGGTGGGCGCCTTCTACGATTTCCAGAAGCAACCCTCGAGCGGGCCGGCCTCGTACACCTACTATGGCTTCGACGCTATCCTCGATCTCCCGCTCGGGCCCGGAATCCTCACCGCGCAGGGAGATTACGTGCGCTGGAACGACGAGACGGGTGTCACGATAAACGACCTCAACGGCAATACATCGGTACCGACAGACACGGCGATCATGGTCCAGGCCGGCTATCTGATCGCTCCGATCATGCTGAGCCCGTTCGTGCAATACGAGCACCTCACCGCTCCGAACACTGCTGGTACGGATGCAATGGGTAACATGGCGCTAATTCCCGACCCAACCAATCCGAGCGAGAATCGCTACAGCGGAGGCCTCTCGTTCTGGCCTTACGGGCACAACATGAACCTCAAGCTCTTGGTCGCCCACGTCACGCGCAATCCGGCGCCGCACGCCTTCAACCAGTTCAACTTGCAGTGGCAGCTGTATTTCTTCTAGACGGGGGGCGGCTCGCTACCGCTCGCGTCCCCCGGGCCCCCCTCGCTTCGCGCGGCGAAGCCGCGCTGCGCTCGCCTGTATGGGTGGCGGTTGGCTTGGCGTCAGCCGTGCGGCTCTAAAGTTGCCCTGAAAGCTGCCCTGGAGTTGTCCCTGCAGTTGCCCTGAGGTTAGCGTGGCGGCACCTGGCAAGGGGCCGTGCCTCGAAGGTGGGTGAAGGCGAGGATGAAGGGAAGTCCTTCGCCGGGTCCGCTTTCGGGCGGAAAGAAGGGGCGCGGCGTCTCGTAGCAAGACTTGAGATACGATTTGAAGTACGGGTCTTGAATCAGGCCAAACGCGGGCGTGATCACCGCGGCCACGCCGTCGCGCTCGATGCGGGAGACGATCTCCTCTCCCTTGACCGTGCCGGCCTCGACCCAGCTCGGATTCAGATCGGCCAGCTCGCCCGAAACGCGCAGGCCGCTCTGCAGCGCCAGGAACGACACAATCGTCGGATCGCCGAAGATGGTTCCTTGCTGGGGCAGCACCGAGTTACTGCCCACCCACCGGGCCGGGTCGAGCTGCTGCGCGCGCGACACCTGTCCGTGGAGCACGTGCGGCCAGAACGAGTATTGGCGCTCGTCCAGGCCTTCGCGATGCGAGCGCGCCGCCGCCCATCCGCCGGCCGTCAACGCGAGAACCCCAACGACCCCTGAAAATATCAGCCGGGAACCTCGCCGAGCCTGGGACGCAGGACGCTCCGGGCGCCACCGGGCAACCGCCGCATCGAATCCCATTGCCGCCAGCAGAGCCAGCAGGGGCGCGATCACCACGACGTAGAGGAAGACCGCCCCGGAGAGAGCCAGGACGACGGCAATGTGCGCAGCCACCACGGCAAGGAGCACCCGCACGTCGCGTGCCGACGGCGCTTGGTCGCCGCTCGGAACCTGTCCGCGACCGCGCGCCAGCAGAGCCGCCGCCAGTCCGGCGCCCACGAACAGGTAGACGTGCTCGTAGATCCACGGCGTGAAGTCGTCCCAGAACTGAGAGCTGACGCCCTGTCCAACGCGAAAATGGAAGATGTGAATCCCGATCAGGCTCCCCCACAGATGTCGGCCCCCCATCGCCCACACGCCGCCAAAGACGATCGCGCAGACGCTGAGGGCGCCCATGGCGAATGGAAACGCATCTCGCGGGCGGCGGGCGACGGTGAGCAGGGCAACGATGCCACCAACCACCAGTCCATGCTGGTCCGCCGCCAACGACAATCCAAGGAACAGCCCAGCGCGAAGAGGCTGGCCCCTCAACGAAAACAGAACACACGCCGAGGCGGTGAGCGCCACCAGCTGAATGCCGGTGTAGTGGACTCTGGCGAAAACCTCCGGCGAGGTCAGGAAGAGCAACGCCGCGAGAGCCCCGGCGCGCCACGAAGCCAGGCGCCAACCACCCCAGAGCAGCAGCCCCGCGGTGGCGAGCTGAATTCCCACCACCAGGGCTCGGGCGGCGAGCAACGGCGAAAAACCCAATCTCATGAGCGACGCGAGCGGAAAGAGCACCAGGGGCGGCCGCGCGCTGTCGATGTCCCGGTACAGCACCGCGCCCTCGGTCATTCGGTGCGCCACGTACAAGTGGATCTGTTCGTCGGTCCACGAATAGAAGAAGACCGTGCAGTGCTTCCAGAGCAGCGCCCCGACCGCGGCTGCGAACAGCAAGGTCCAGCAGACAGTCTCGAGCCGCGCGCTCCGTGGCCTCACGTCTTCGCCAGCGGAGGACTCAGCCTCCCGCCCGGACTTGGGCTTCCGGTGACGGCGATGGGTCGGTCGAGCCACGGCTACCCGAACGTAAGCTGCTGACCCACGCAGGAACTGTATCACCAAGACATCGGACGGCGCGGGGATGGCCGCGCGTCTAGCCGACGCCGTCGCCGCGCAGAACCCGTTGCACCGTCTGGGCGAGGGCCTCCATTCCGTACGGTTTGGCCAGCCAGGTGAGGCCTTTCTTGGCCGACAGCTCCGCGCGGTCGGTCGGCGCGTGACCGCTGACGACGATCACCTTCTGCGCGGGAAACAGGCGTTGAATCTGCTCGATGACCTGCAGACCGTCGATCGATTCGCCCAGCAGCATGTCCATGATGACCAGGTCGAACGGGCTCTGCCCCGAGGCGGCCGCGCGGCTGAAGAGCTCGTAGGCGCCGAGGCCGCTGTCCATCACCTCGACCTCGTAGCCGAGGCGAACGAGCACCCGCCGTCCGGTGCGCAGCTGGATCGCCTCGTCGTCGACGATGAGGATGCGCGCGTTCCCCCGCGGCGCGGCCGTCTCCCGGTGGCGGGTCTCCGCGCCGTCGACGAGCGGGAAGAAGAGGGTGATGGTCGTGCCCACGTCGGGCGCGCTGACGACGTCGATGAATCCGTCGTGCTCCTTGACGACGCCGTGGACGATGGAGAGCCCCAGACCGGACCCCGAGGTCTCCTTCGCGCGCTTCTTGCTGAAGAAGGGTTCGAACACCTGACCGAGCTCCTGCGGCTCGATGCCACAGCCGTCGTCGGAGACCGAGAGCGTGGCGTAGTGACCGGCCGGGACGATCTCGTATCCCGCCCGCGGCTCCGGAACGTCGACCTGGGCGCTCTTGACCACCACCTCGCCGTTCCCGCCGATCGCCTCGACCGCGTTGCGAACCAGGTTGTCGACGGCGCGCGCCAGCTGCGATTCCGATCCGCGGACGACGAGCGGCGCCGGGCTGAGGTCGGCGATGAGGTTGACGTGGGATTTGCCCTCTTCGACGAACCGCAGGGAGCTGTTCGCCCAGCCCGACTTGATCACGCGGTTGAGGTCGACGTTCTCCTTGGCCACCCTCCCCTGGCGGCCGAGCGTCAGCAGGTCCTTGATGGTCTGCGCGGCGCGGAGCGCGGCCACCTTGATCGACTCGACGTCGGCGCGCAGGTCGCGAACCGATTCCCCGCTCCCCTCCATCTCCTCGAGCTGGCCGAGGATGACGTCGGGCAGCGCGACCAGCGGTCCGAGCGCGTTGTTGAGATCGTGCGCCACGCCGCCCGCGAGCACGCTCAGCGCCTCCATCCGCTTGGTGGCAGCCGATCGTTCCTGCATGCTGCGCTCGTGCAGCATGCTCGTCTGCACCAGCTCCTCGCGCAGGCGGATGCTCTTGAGCGCGGCCGCGATCTCGTTGCGGAACGCCGCGTAGGCGTTGATGCCGTCGGAGTAGCTGAAGGCGATGACGCCCAGGAGCTGGTTCTCGAACGCCAGCGGAAGGACCAGGAAGGTCTCCCGCGCGGCGTCCGTCAGCGCGCCGGGGGGCAAGAGCTCACTGGCGGCATACTCGACGTTCTCGTTCTCGTGGGGCTGACCGTCGCGCAGGGACATCACCGATCGCAGCACGCTCCGGGCCGCGCCCGGCACGCAGGCGAGATAGGCGGTTCGGACGCCCGCGCTGGGGAGGCCCTTGACCAGCGCGTCCCTCAGCGACGCCAGGTCGAAGGCGATCGACGCCTGCTCGCCGACACCCAGCAGGCGCAGGTAATTCTCGTCGAGCAGGAGGCGGTGCTGCATCTGGCTGGTGGTGTTGGAGAGTGACACCAGATTCAGCCCGTCGAAGAGGACCCGCTCGACCTTGAGGTTCGACCACCCCAGCAGCTCGTCGCGGAGATAGCAGATGGCGTTGTGGAGCATCCGCTGGCGCTCGTTGTCGGTGCCGGCGTTGTCGAGCAGAGCGACGATGGCCTGGCGGAAGGCCTCGTGCTGGCCGGCGACCTCGGCGCGCAGCCCGTCGAGCAGGCGCGCCGCGGCGGAGGCGCCGCTCGAAAACCCCGTGCCGAGGAGTCCGGCCAGCACGGGCCAGAGGGTCTCCAGCCGATCGACCACCGAGCCTCTTTCCGCCACCACCTTGGGCGCAGGCGTAGTCTGGGAATCGCGACGGTAGGCTTCGTAGCCGCACCCGCAGGATTGACGGCGGACGAACCGGGCCGCCACCTGACTGCTCGGCGGCACCACGCGACCCGCCCTTTGCGCCTCGATCGCGCGCACCGCCCAGTCGGCGACCTCTTCGAATGGCTGCGCGACCGTCGTCAAGGGTGGGTCACCCATGCGCGCCAGCATGAGATCGTCGAAGCCCGTCACCGGAACGTCATGCGGCACGCGCCGGCCGTGCCGGCGCAGCACGTCGATGGCGCCGGTCGCCATCTCGTCGTTCGCCGCCACGACGGCGTCGAACGCCACGCCGCGCGCGAGGATCTCCTCCATGGCCACCTTGGCCGAGTTGGTGCGGAAGTAGCCGGGCGCCGCGAGCGCCGGATCGAACGCGATCCCATGCCGGGCCAGGACCGCGCGATAGGCCGCGAAGCGAATCTCGGCCTCCGGGTTCTTGGGGGTTCCCGCCAGGAACGCCAGCTTGCGACAGCCGTGATCGCTGACCAGGTGCTCGACCACCGCCTCCATGCCGGGCCGATTGTCGAGCACCAGGCTTGGAACACCCGGCAGCTCGATGCCGACGCTGCACATCGTGGCGCGGCCGAACCGCTCGACCAGCCTGGCCACACCGCGCGCGCCGCCGTAAGTCGACAGAAGCGTCGAGACGACGATGAGGCCGTCGGCCGAGTCGGGCCGGAGCAGCTCGTAGATGGCGTTGTCGGCGGCGTCCAGCGGCTGAGGCGCTTCCACCGGCCCGCCGTACACCAGCAGCAGATGATGACCCGCCTCGCGACATTTCGCGTGAATGGCGTCGCGCAGCTGGGCCTCGTACCCCCCGCTGAAGGCGTTCAGGTGGTCGAGCAGCACCGCGATGCGAAGCCGGCGCGGCGTTTTCCCCTCAACCTCGCTCATACCCAGGGCCCGAGGGGGAGCATCGGCAGATTGGCGACGATCTTATGGGCGGGTACCGCCATGAGGCCGGTGGCGCCGGCGCCGGGCGCCGAGCATGCCGACCAGCAGTCCCACCCAGAGGGAGCTCGTCGCCTGGAGCGGCCCAGTCGCCGGCAGCGTGCATGAGCAGCCCCCGCTCTGGCCCGTCCCGGGGGGTGGCGATCCCGCCTGGCCGGAGGCGCCCGACCCGGCGGCGCCACCCACGGCCCCGCCCTTCCCCGTGGTCCCGCCGCCGCCGGCGCCGCCCCGGGCGCTGAGACCCCCTTGGCCGCCCACGCCTCCGACACCCCGACCGCCACCCAGACCCCCGCCACCCGAACCGCCGCCGCCGGGCGCTGATCCGCCCGCGCCGCCGGCTCCGTTGCCCGCCGCGCCCGTACCGCCGCCGGCCGCACCCGCAGCGCCGCCTGCCGTTCCCGCACCGCCGCCCGCTCCCCTGGCTCCCGCGGCTCCGCCCATCCCGGCATGCCCGCCGAGCGCTCCGCCGCCGGTCCCGCCGGCGCTGCCCCCGGTGCCTGTGCCGCCCGCGTCGGCCACCCCCGCGTCGCGCGCGCCGCAGGCCGCGGCGACGGCCGCGAGCGCCCGGATCGACTGAGACGTGCGGCCGGCTTTCGGGTCGGTGACCGTCACGCCCGTTCGCTGCAAGAGGTCCTTGATCTCGGCCGCCGTCAGGCCCGGGTTGCACTCCAGCATCAGCGCGGCGACACCGGCCGCCGCAGGCGTCGCCTGCGACGTGCCCACGAAGCTCGACAGCGCGGTGCTGCCGCCGATGTAGTCCGAGATGATGACCGCGCCGGGCGCCACGATGTCGACGCGGTCGGTGCTGTTGGAGAAGCAGGTGACCTGATCGAAGGCGGTCGTCGCGTCGAGGCAGGCGCCGAACGAGCTGCCGAGCTCCGCCTGGTAGGTCACCCCCGACCCGGGCTGGGGCCCCTCCGCCGACTTGTACGTCGCTCCGACGGCGATGACCCCGGTCAGGCAGGCCGGCGCATCGATGCCGGTCGTCGACCCGTTGTTGCCGGCGGCGGCGAACAGCACGACCCCCGCGTCCGCCAGGTTCTTGACCGCCTGACCGAGCGCCGTCAGCGCCGCGTCGCACGCCACTTCGCTCGCGTACTGCGCGTCGGTGACGATGCTCATGTTGATGATCCTGACCTTCAACACCGCCAGGTTCTGGAAGATCCAGTCGAGGCCCGCGGTCCAGTCCGAGACGAACCCGCGGTCCTGGCTGTCGTCGATCTTGACCGCGACGATGCTGGCGCCCGGCGCGAAGCCGATTCCCGCCGCGACGCCGTTCGAGGTGATGATCCCGGTGACGTTGCTGCCGTGGCCGTTGTCGTCCTCCGCGCTCGTCCCTTCGCCGGCGTTGCTGGGCGGACAGGCGTTCTGGGTGAAGCAGTGTTGCACGGGCAGGATCGAATCCTCGAGATCGACGTGAGAGGTGTTGACGCCGGTGTCGAGGACGCCGACCGTCACCCCCTTTCCGGTCACGCCGAACATCGCCTGCGCCTTGTCGGCGCCGATGGCCGGGACGGCGACCCTCAGCGCCCCGCCGCCGGGGTGATCCAGCTCGACCGAGGTGACGTTCGGATCGGCGGCCAGCCGCTCGAGCTCGCCGGCCTGGACGTACCCGGCGAGCGCCGGCAGGTGAGCGAACGAGCGCACCACCCGGAAACCGGCGCTGTGCGCCGCCGCCAGCGCGCCGCCCGCGCCGAGGATCGCCGCGCGGTGCACCTCCATCTGCTGCTGAACCGAGTCCGGCGCGTCGGCTTCCAGGAGGTGCGCCACGGCCGGCGCGGCGCCGAGCGGGTCGCGAAAGTTGACGATGACCCGCACGGTGCCGCCCGCGCCCATCGCCGCCAGAACCTCCTCGTGGATCTTGCCGGCCAGCGCGTCGGCGGCGCCCCCGCGCTCGCTGCAACCCGGACCCGCGAGCGCCGCGAACACGAGCGCCCCCGAAACGCCCCCTCGAAAGCCACCCCGCGCGCGCATGGACACCCTTCTAACCATCGACAACGGCCCGATCCAGCCCAAGCGGCGAATCGGTCAACTCCCTTCGCGTTCCGTCGAGAAGAAAATCGGCTATTCTCGCCGCCGTGAACAATCGCTTACCGTCTGGAAGAGGGGTGATGGCGGTCGTCGTCGCGGTCGCGCTCGCGCTCGGCGCGGTGCGGGTCTCGGCGGCCACCGACGCGCGTGAGCTGAAGGCGCGCGAGGAGTTCGCGGGCGGCCGGTTCCAGGACGCGCTCGACATCTTCGCCCGCCTCTACGCCGAGTCGCTGCACCCCAACTATCTGCGCAACATCGCCCGCTGCTACCAGAAGCTGGGGCAGCCCGATCGCGCCATCGACTCGTTCCACGACTACCTGCAGAAAGCCAAGGACGTCACGCCCGACGAGCGGAAAGAGGTCGAGGGCTACATCAAGGAGATGGAGGACCTTAAGCGCGAGCAGGCGGCGGCGCACCCGGCGGCCGCGCCGGCGCCGCTGCCGGCCGCGCCGGAGCCCGCGGCGCAACCGGCGTCGGGCGCCGCGGCCGTCGTGGTGAACAACCCACCCGCCTCGTCCTCGCCCGAGGAGACGCACATCTATTCGAAGTGGTGGTTCTGGACGCTGATCGGCGGGGCCGCCGTCGCGGCCGGCGTGGGAATAGCGGCCGCGGCCGGCGTTTTCACCAAGACGGAGAACGCCCCCTGCCCCCCCGCCCCCGCGGTGTGCCCATGAACTTCAGGAGCGACATGAGAACGAATATTCGTTTGCCCGCCCTCTCCGCTACGCTCGGCCTGGCGGCGCTGGCGCTCGGCGCGGCCTGCACCGAGAAGGGCGAAGGGCTGGTGCTGGTGCAGCTCTCCTCCAGCCAGGCGATCGTCCGCGCGAGCGTGGTGGTTGCCTCGCCGCCCGATGCATCGGTCCTTGGCGTGGGCACCGCGAGCTGGCCGGCGACCCAGCCGCTGCAGCTCGGCGTCTACGTTCCCAAGAGCGTCTCCGGCAGCGTCGACGTGGTCGCCTGCGGGTTCGACGCCGTCGGCAACCTGATCGCCTCGTCGCCCAACGATCGCGCGACCTACACGGCCGTCGTACAGCCGGGCGCCACCACGGCGCCCGTGGTGATCACGCTCGTGCCCGGGAACAACCCCGCGCTCTGCAGCGCGGTTGCGGGCGCCGGCGGTCACGGCGGCGGCAGTGGCGGCTCGAACGGCGGCGCGGGCGGCGCGATGGGTGGGGCCGGCGGCACGGCGGGCGGCGGCGGCAAGGGCGGCGCGGCGGGCACGCCCGGAACCGGCGGGATGGCGGGCGCGGGCGGCACGCCGGGAACGGGCGGGATGGCGGGCGCTGGCGGTGCAAAGGGCGGCGCGGGCGGCGGCGGAAGCGGCGGAAAAGGTGGGACGGGCGGAGCCGCAGGCGCGGTCGTTAGCGGCACCTGGCACAACGCCGTGTCGGTCGCGCAAGACGCGACCAACGGCGCGCAGTGGCCGTCCGTGGCGGTCGATGCCAGCGGCAACGCGGTGGTCGTGTACGCGGACGGCGACCAGGTCTGGGGCGCCTACTACACGGAGAGCACGGCCACCTGGAGCGCTCCTGCCGCTATCGATTCGCGCGGCAGCCTCTACGACCCGCCCTCCGTCGCAGTCGACAAGAACGGCAAGTACCTGGCGGTCTGGCCCCTGCAGATCAATACGTCGCTTCAGGGGATCTGGCAGAGCACCTCGACCGACGGCAAGACCTGGTCGAAACCGATCTCGATCTCCCAAAACTGGGACTATAGCCCGGTCCTGGCGATGAATGCCGACGGCGCGGCCGTCGTTGCCTGGGACCAGGAGCTCTCGGACGGCAGCAACACCGTGCAGGCGGCCGCCGCCATCCGCTCGGCGACCGACGGCACCTGGTCGGCGCCGGTCGTCATGCGGGCCGGCGACACCGGCGACTCCAGCGACCGCGACCCCACGGTGGCGATCGACGGAAAGGGGAACGCCTTCGTTGGTTGGATGCAAGGCGACGGCAGCGGCAGCACCAGCGCCAGTTCGAGCTTAGACAGCCTCTGGATGCGGCAGTACACGGCCGGGGCGGGCTGGAACGCGGCCGGTCTCTTCGAGTCCTATAACGATCAGGGCTGCTACGACCTCAGGATCTCGGCCAACACCAGCGGCAACGCAATCGCGACTTACATCCAGATCACGAACTCGAATCCGGCGAAGGTCCAGATCTGGGCGCGCCGCTACAGCGCGTTGTCCTCGACGTTCGACACCAACCCGTCGATGGTGACCCAGGCAAACAACATCGAGAACATCTTCGCACCGTCGGTGACGCTCGACGAATCGAGCAACGCCACCGTCGCTTGGGCGGCGCAGACCTCGGTCGGCTATAACGTCTACACGAGCCGAGCCGCCCCCACCGACCCGGTCTGGCCGGCCACCCCGATGCCGATGGAGACCGACGACGTCGCGATGAACGACATCACGGGCGACGTCATCGCCCGGGTCACCGACCCGATCATGCGCAACGATCCCGCCGGCAACGTGACGCTCGTCTGGCGCAAGCGGTTCAGTGGCACGCGCTTCGATCTCGTGTCCCGCAGCTACAGCGCCGCCGCCGGTACCTGGAGTGCGCAAGTCCTGCTGGAGAACAACACCACCAACGACGTGCTCTGGCCGACCCTCGCGGTGGGGAGCAACGGCACAGCGGTGACCGCCTGGTACTTCGACACCATCTACGAGGTCTGGGCCGCCGTCTTCAACTAAGCGCTCGCCGCGCCGTCTCGACTGCCCCGCGGCGCGTGCTAGCGTTCTGCCGGCATGGATTCCCGGTTGATCCTCTACGGCAACGCGATGTGGAGCAGCCCCTACGTCCTGTCGTGCTTCGTGGGACTGACGGAGAAGAAGCTGCCGTTCGAGGTCCGGACGGTGGCGCTGGACGAGGGCGCGCAACGCTCGCCTGACTACGTGCGGACGTCGTTCACGGCCCGCGTTCCGGCGCTGGTCGACGGCGACTTCTCCCTCTCGGAGTCGAGCGCCATCATCGAGTACCTCGACGAGAAGTGGCCGGCACCCGAACACCCGGCGCTGCTTCCCGGGGACGTCGCAGAGCGGGCGCGCGCGCGCCAGCTCATGTCCTGGCTCCGGAGCGACCTCCTCCCGATCCGGGAGGAGCGCTCCGCCGAGTATGTCTTCTTTCCCCTCCAGACCTTGCCCGCGCCCGAGCCGCTCTCGCCCGCGGCACGGCGCGCAGTCGAAAGGTTGGTGACCTTCGCCGAGCGCGTCGTTCCCGCCGACGGCGGCGCGCTCTTCGGCGCCTGGTGCATCGCCGACACCGATCTGGCGATGATGCTGCAGCGGCTGGTCAGAACCGACGAGCCGCTCCCGCCCCGGTTGCGCGCGTTCGCCGAACGCGAATGGCAGCGCCCCTCCGTCCGGGCCTACGTCGACAACGCGGCACGGCCTGCCCGACACCGCCGCACGGTGACCTGAGCGGCGGTGCCCGCGGCGAGGGAAAAACCTGGTAGGGTCTGCCGCCATGAGCAAGCGCAACCGACCGACCACCGCCGCCCAGGCCGCCCACCGCCAGCGCCGGCACGAGTACCGCAGCGCCTACAATTCGCCCGAGGGGAAGGCCGCGCGCGGGGTCGCCGCCAAGGCCGGTGGCGCCAAGCCGGTTGTGAAACCGGCCGCGAAGCCGGCTGTCGCCAAGCCGGCCGTCGCCAAGCCGGCTGTCGCGGCCGCGACGAAGCCGCCGACGCAAGGGTAGGACGCTCGGCGGAGCGCCGCCGCCGTCGCTGCCGGCAAGGGCGGCGCACCGCGTCCTGACTGTCGCCGATCCCCGATTTCGGCTATCCTTTGGGCCTCGCTTTTCGGTTGGCTCGCTGCTTTCGACGCGCGCTTCCCGAGAAACTTAGGAGGTCCCCCATGCGCCGATCCCTCGTTCGCTTTGTTCTCGGTTCGCTGGTCGCTTTCGGCTGCGCCACGCCGGCCACCACCCCGGGCTCGGGCAGCGGCGGCAGCGGCCAGAGCTCCGGCAGCGGCGGCAGCGGCTCCGGCAGCGGCGGCAACAGCTCCGGCAGCGGCGGCAACAGCTCCGGCAGCGGCGGTCAGAGCTCCGGCAGCGGCGGCAACAGCCAGGTCACCGGGGCGGGCGGCAGCAGCGGCTCGACGGGATCAGGCGGATCTACGACCAGCAGCTGCACGGCCGATCCGACGCAGCTGATCAACAGCGCCGGCTGGAACTGCGACCTCACCACCTCGATCGCGATCCAGGGCGCCGTCTACGGCTACACCGATGGCTCGTCCTGCGCGAGTCCCCAGCCGTCGAACATCTGCACCTCGGGATCGTGCTGCATCAGCGGCACCACCGTCGTCGATGCGACCAACGCGAAGTGGGGATGCGGGATCGGCGTCGAGCTCGACGACTCGGGCGGCACCAGCCCGGTCAAGACCCAGTACGCGGGCCCCGTCAGCTGCTTCAACATCACGCTGACCGGATCGAGCGGCGGCAATGAGGTGCGCATCGGCTTCACCCAGAAGGCGGACAACTCGAACAGCGTGGCGCCGTTCGTCTCGATCGCCGCGTTCACCAGCGGCTGGACGGGGATGCTCTGCTTCACCGACGCCAACTGCCCGTCGTGGGCGACCACCACCCAATGTAATAAAGCGGCCGGCGCGATGGGGACGCCCTACGACATGCAAATCCAGGTCTCGGCCGGCCAGACGACGAGCAGCGTGGGAACCTACAACGTCTGCGTGAGCAGCATCGTCCCGGTGACCAGCGGGTCGACGGGCACCGGCGGCTCGGGCGGCGGGAGCAACAGCTGCACCTCGCCCGGCGGCGGCCCGGGGTCGATCAGCGATCAGTTCGGCACCGCCGTCGTCACCTGCGGTAGCAAGGAGTACATCGTCCAGAACAACGAGTGGGGCTCGACCGCCGGCCAGACGATCACCTACGGCAAGGGGGCGAACTTCAAGGTGACGGTGCAGAACGGGACCGGCTCCGGCAACAACCCGGAGGGCTTCCCCTCGGTGTTCACGGGCGCGAACGCGAACCACAACACCGGCACGACGAGCATGCTCCCGCGCGCGGTCAGCTCCATCCCCAAAGGAAGCGTCATGACCAGCATGACCTGGGCCGACAACGGCGCCACCGGCAGCTACAACGCGGCCTACGACGTCTGGTTCAGCACCAGCTCGGGGGTGAGCCGAGCGCCTCCTCGCCGAGCGGCGGCTTCCTGATGGTCTGGTACCACATGCCGACCTCGAACCAGCCGATCGGCACGATGATCGCCTCGGCGACGATTGGCGGCAAGAACTGGAACGTCTGGTACGGCACGAACAGCGGCAACGGCAAACCCTGCGTCACCTACGCGGCGCAGACGAGCATCAACTCGCTCACGTACAGCCTGGGAGACTTCATCCAGGACGCCGTCACGCGCGGCTACGTGCAGAACTCCTGGTACCTGACCAACGTCTTCGGCGGGTTCGAGATCTGGAACGGCGGCGTCGGCCTGGCGGTGACCGACTTCTCGGTCACCGTCCCGTAGCTTCGGGCGCGAAGTCGGCGTCCTCGAACGCGTCGTCGAGAAACATGATCTCGGGCGCGGCGGGGACGTCGCGCAAGATCCCGATCTGGATCTGATTCGCATCGCCGTTCCAGAGCGTCCGCGCGGCGCCGTGCAGGACGACCGGCCGCCGATCGAACCAGACGTCGACCGAACCGGTGGCCGCATCGGCCGACCAGCGGGCGCAGATCGCGAGCTGGTGCCAGACGTCGGGCGTCGCCGCGCCGGGCGCCGACCAGAGGACGTGGTCGGCGGGCAGTCGGGTCACGAAGGCGATCGCTTGGCCGCGCACCTCGACGCTCATGATCTGTCGGTAGCTCGGGTACGACTCGAAGTAGCCGATCTGGTGGCGCGCCTCGGAGAGGGCCGCCGGCAGGAAGAAGCGCCAGCCAAAGCAGCTCCGCGCCCGTTCGGCGAATGTCGCCCGTGGCGGCTTCTCCTGCAGCTCGACGCGGTTGAGGCCGTTCGGCCAGAGATCCGCCGCCGTGATCTCGACGCGCGCCGCGTGACGCCCCTCGGCGACCGGGGACGCCACGACCGACAGACCGCGCGGATTGAGCAGGTAGCTCCACTGCGAGAGATCCCCGGTCTCGAAATCGCCGCGCCAGCGAGGGCCGTGCGGGACGTTCCCGGGTCGGTGGCTCGGCGCCGCGCAACCGGCCGCCACGATCACGAAGAGGGCGAGGCCGGCCGCACCGTTCACCCGCCGGATTGTATTTGATTCGCCCTCACGGCGCCCCCAACCCCGCCCCGGCGGCGCCGGCCATTGCTGCGCCGGCGCCGCCGGGCGTCCCGCCGCCGCCGCCGCCCGACACGCCCGTCGCTCCCCCCGAGTCGTGGGAGAACTTGCCGACGCGGCGCGATCTGTCAACGCCCGCAAATCAAATGTGCGGTGTAGAACCGAGTCGGGCTCAGGGTTCGCGCACGATGCAGCGGAAGCCGAGGTGGCAGGTCGACGTGTCGATCGCCTGGGCCATCCGCGCGGCCGGGCGGTAACGCCGGCAGTAGTTGGGTGCGCAGAGGAACGAGCCTCCCTTGATGACCTTGCGCGGGATCGGAAGCGACACGCAAGGATCGTAACTGCGCTCGCGCGCCGTTTGCTGGTCGAGCGCCCCGCAGCAGGCGTCCTCCGGTTTCGGGTGCCCCGGGGCGTACCAGTCGACCGTCCACTCCCAGACGTTGCCGATCATGTCGTAGAGCCCCCACCCGTTCGGCGGGAACGTTGCGACCGGCGAGGTGGTTTCGAACCCGTCGGTGAGGAGGTTCTCGTAGGGGAACTCCCCCTGCCAAATGTTGGCCATCGGTTTCCCGTCGGGCTCGAGCGCGTCGCCCCAGGCATACTCCGCGTGGTCCAGCCCGCCGCGCGACGCGTACTCCCACTCGGCCTCGCTCGGCAGCTCCTTGCCGGCCCATTTTGCGTAGGCGGTGGCGTCCTCGAATCCGACGTGCACCACCGGATGATCGTCGAGCCCGGCGAGCGCGCTCCCCGGCCCGACGGGCTGGCGCCAGCTCGCGCCGGGAACGAAGGCCCACCAGTTCAGGAAGTTCCGCAGGTCGACGCGCCCCGCCGGCTTGACGAACACCACCGACGCCGGGACCAGCAGCGCCGGGTCGGCGCCCGGATACTGGGCGGCGTCGGGCGCGATCTCGGCCTGCGTGACGTACCCCGTCTCCTCCACGAAGGCGCGGAACTGGGCGTTCGTCACCGGCCAGCGGTCGATCCAGAAGCCGTCGACGCTCGCGCGATGGGCCGGCGCCTCCTCGCGGTAGTGGCGATCCGATCCCATGATGAACTCCCCGCCGGGGACCCATTCCATCCCCGGCCGGGTGGCCCGCGCGTCGTTCAGCTCGGGCGATACGGTGTTGGTTGACATCATCTCTCCTCGAATTGGGCGGAATCCCGCGCGTTGAGGATGAGGAGCGCGCCCCGAGGCACAAGCATGGGCCATCCGATTAGGGCGTCGCCGTACGCCTCGCCACCCCGGGAATGCGCCAGCGGACTACAGCGGCCGCGCCGGGCGCGTTGCCATGTTCCGGGGCGGCGATTTGGCCGGGAGGCACAACGATGAAGACGCACCTGTTGGTGATGACGGCCGCTGCGAGCGTGGCGCTCGGCGGGGGGATCTGGCCCCGATCCGCGCTGGCCAAGTCCGCGAAGCCGGCCATCGACCCGGAGGCGATGGATGCGCTCCACAAGATGGGCGCCTTCCTGCGCGCGCAGGAGAAGTTCACCGTGCGGGGCACCATGACGACCGACGACCTGCTCGCTTCGGGGCAGAAGGTGCAGTTCAACGGAACGGTCGAGCTGATGGTCCGCCGGCCGGACCGGATGCGCATGAACGTCAGTGGCGATCGCCGCGACGAGCACCTGTTTTATGACGGCAAGCTCTTTACCATCTACGGCCAGCGGGTCGGCTACTACGCCTCTTTCCAGGCCCCGCCCACGCTCGCCGAGATGAAGGAGGTGATCGAGAAACGCTATGGGATCGATCTCCCGCTGGCCGACCTCTTCTACTGGGGCACCGACCACGACGGGACCGCCGATGTCACGGCCGCGACGAAGGTCGGAGTCTCGAACGTCGAGGGAACCGCCTGCGACCACTACGCCTTCCGGCAAAAGGACGTCGACTGGGAGGTCTGGATCGAGCAGGGACAGCACCCGCTGCCCCGCAAGATCGTCATCACCACCACCTCGGAAATGACGCGCCCGCAGCACAGCGAGGTCATCGACTGGGATCTGGCGCCGAAGCTCGGAGACGAGGTCTTCACCTTCGTGCCGCCACCCGAGGCGCACAAGATCGACTTCGAGGCCGCGAGCCGCGCCGGCTCGCACGCCCAGGGCAAGGAAGGAGCGACACAATGAGCCGACTGCTAACGAACAGGATTGGATCGCGGGGATTGGCGATGGGGGCGTTCCTGGTCGCCGCTGGCCTTGCGCCGCATGCGGCACACGCGAGGGTCGTCGTTCGCACCTCCGTGAACTATCACCCGGTCGCCCGCGCGGCGGTGGTGACGACGGCAGCGGTCGCGACCGCGGTGGTCGTGGGATCGGTCGTCCGCTCGCTCCCGCCGTCGTGCAGCTCGGTGATGGTTGGCAACGTCGCCTACCAGCAGTGCGGCAGCACCTGGTACCAACCACAATACGCCGGCTCGTCGGTCACCTACGTCGTCGTCAACCCGCCGCGATAGCGAAAGCCGCGCGCGCACCGTCGACTGACCCGGCGGCGCCTCCAACTCGGGCTCACTTCGCGCGCTGAAGGCGCCCGGTCCCCGCCTTACATGCCGTCGCCGCTGGGGATCGCCGTCGGCTCCGACGGCATCTGCGGCGCGCCGCTCGGCGGATCGGAAGCGGTCGGATCGCTGTTGGGCTCGTCGGCCGTCCCCATCCCCGACGGGCAGGTCGGCGCGGTGGTCATCGAGCCCGCGGTGGCCGTGCAGCCGGTCCCGTCGGTGTTGCAGATCTGGGATGAGGTCGACGCCTCGCTCTGATTGAGGTCGGCCGGGACGCAGGTGTCGATCTTCAGCACCTCACCGGACGGGATGTCGCCGCCGGTGGCGATGGCGTCGACGCGGACGCCCGCGTCCTTCATCCAGAACAGCTTGAGCACGACGGTCTCCGGGGCCGAGGTCGCCGTCGCGGCGAGGTTGGTCTTGGCGGCCAGCCGCACGTGAATCGCGTCGGTCCCCTGCCGCCACTCGCTCACGTCGGCGGTCATCGCCGGGACCGTGTTCGGATCGGGCGTGTAGCTGGAAACGCCGACGTTCAACACCTTGGTGTCGTTGTCGTGATCGTTGAACCCGATCAGCAGCTTCCCCTGACAGGTCAGCGAGCTGTCGGCGGCGGCGATGGCGCCGCAGTCGATCCCCACCACCCCCTGCCCGCGCCGGTCCGTGCTGCCGACCGTGATGAGGCCGCCGGCCACCAGGGTGAAGGCGCCGTTTGAATTCTGCGGTCGGGCCTCCAGCTTCCAGCCGTAGCGCTTGTCGGCCGTCGAGAGCTGCTTGACGGTGAACTGGTAGTTGCCGCTGGCATGATTGGCCGGCCCGAACACGATGTTGTCCGAGTTCTCCTGCGGCTTGGTCTTGATCAGGTCCTTGACCGGATCGAGCGCCGCCTGCACGCCGTAGTTGATGTCGTTGGCCGCGCGATGGGCCTTGTCGAGCAACTCGGGCTCGACCGGGCGCGGACCCGCGTCGGTGGTCGAGGGCGCCGCCGCGTCGGTCGCGGCGGTGAGCGCGTAGATCACCGTCGAATAGCCGTACGGATCGTAGTACGTGTCGACGCTGTAGGGATAGTAGCCGCCGTAACTGCTGTAGAGCGGATCGACGTACGTGTAATCGTACGGATACGCCGAAGCGTAACTGGCGCAGGTGTAATTTCCGTAGGCGTCGGTGGCGCAGGCGGTTGTCGTCGTGCTCGTGCATGACAGGCCTCCGAGCGCGAGGCTGGAGAGGGCGAGGCAGCCGAGAGTTGTCGAGGTGCTTTTCTTCATGTCGTCCAGTTGGGGACGCCGCGGGCGTCGCGCAACGAGGCCGGATACGCAATCGCACCGGCGACCCACCTCGATTCGCGCCGACTGCGCGCGCGCCCACGGCCGGGTTTCAGCGTTTGACTCACGGGCGCGCCACCGCGACCCGTCGAGCAACGGCATTAGCTTTGGGCAGGGGGTGTGAGAAATGACCAAACGAAGCAATCGTCGGATGAGCGCGCTGATCGGACTTCTGACCGGCCTCGGCACGCTGGCGCTCGCGGGCGGGCTGGCGCGGGCCGAAGCGCCGATCGGCCCCTCGGCGGCCCGGCAGATCCACGAGACCACGGTCGTCACCGCGATCGATCGCACCACCCGCAGCGTGACGCTGGAGAACTCCGACGGCGAGACGCGGACGGTTGGGGTTCCCCCCGACATGAAGGCGTTCGACACGCTCAAGGTGGGCGATCACGTCGACGTCGACTACTCCGAGTCGATCGCGCTGGCGATGATGCCGCCGGGAACGAAGACGACGATGACCGAACGGACGACCGGTGGCCGCGTCCAGCCCGGCATCGCCGTCGCGGGCCGCGAGGTGACCGCCACGGTCCAGGTCGTCAGCGTCGACGAGGCGATGAACAAGGTCACGTTCAAGGGACCGAAGGGGAACGTCCGCACGGTGACGGTCTACGACCCGGCGATGCAGAAGAAGCTGGCCAGCCTGCAGCCGGGGCAGATGGTGCAGATCAGCTACCGCGAGGCGATCGCCGCTTCGATCAAGCCAGCGCCGGCGGCGAAGTAGCGCTGATGTCGCTCACCGACGAGAACACGGCACTGCTCGGCGAGCTCGCGCGGGCTCTTCACCAGGCCACGCTCCCCGCGGATGTCCTCGAAGAGCGCCTCGCCGCGGTGGCCAAGCGCCTCGGCATCGAGGGGGAGTTCTTCTCCCTGCAGAGCTTCCTGGCGATGGAGCTCCGCAGCGAGGGAGCGACGCGCGTGTCGGTCGGCCGGATGTCGTTCGACACGCACTGGAACCTCACCCGGATGACGGCACTCCTCGCCATCGCCGACAAGCTGGCGGATGGGCGGATGAGCGCCGCGGATGGGCGCCGTGAGCTGGCCGCGGTCCCCAAGCGCAAGAACCCCTACCCGAACTGGGTGGTCGCCGTCGCCTACGGCGTCTACAGTGCCGCGGTGGCCGCGCGCGTCGGCGGCAACCTGCGCGAGATGCTGGTGGGGGCTGCGGTTGGCCTCGCGGCCGGGGCCATTCACTACGGCACGATGAAGAGCAACGCCATCGACCTGCAGAAGAGCTTCCTCGCCGCGCTCACGGGGAGCCTGCTGGCCTTCCTGCTCGCCCAGGTCCTGCCGGCGTTCGACCAGCCGCGCGCGCTGTTCGGCGGGATCACCCTGCTGGTCCCCGCGATGGTGGTGGTCGTCGGCGTCCACGAGCTGGCAAGCGAGGCGCTGGAGTCGGGCATCGCGCGGCTCGCCTACGGGTTGCTCCGCTTCGCCATGCTGGCGGCCGGTATCGCAGCCGCGGTCACCATGACGGGGTTCTCCAGGTGGCCGGCCAGCGTCGCCTCCACGCCGCTCCCCCATCTGGTCACGCTGGCGATCGTGGCGGTCGGCGGTTTCTCGTTGATCTTTTGCCTGCAGGCACCGTGGCGCGACGCGCTGGCCATAGTCGCGGCAGCGATCGTGGCGTTCGGCGCGCAAGAGCTGACCAAGGTCGTGGTCGGCGAGCACGGAGCACCGGTGCTGGCCGCGCTCGTGCTCGGCGCCGTCGCCTACCTGCACGCGCGGGTGACGGGACGGGCCGCGCCGATCATGCTGGTCCCCGGCCTGCTCCAGCTGGCCCCTGGCTTCATGGGGACCAAAGCGACGTTGCACCTGCTCGAGCCCCACGCCTCGATGGTGAGCAACACGGACGGGTTCCTGCAGGTCATCGTGGTCGCGTTCCAGCTGGGGCTCGGGCTTCTCATCGCCGACCTGCTGTTCCGCCGGCAGCACAAAGCCGCCGTCGCCGCCCGAAGCAGCTAAACCGTCCTGAAGCTGCGGCGCGCGACGCGCAGCGACCAGAGCCAGGAGCCGAGCGCGCCGCCGACGGCGCCGAGCGCGAACGCCAGCAGCAGGAACTGCCAGCCGATGCTGTCGCGCACCCCCTTGGAAAACGAGGCGGCGGTGCTGCGGGTGGTCTCCTGCAGGCGCTGCTGCAAGCAGGCGGCACGGTTTGGCCCGCTGCACTCCGGCACCAGCGAGGCGAGCTCGGTCCCCACCCCGCCGACGACACCACCGACGACGCCGCCGGCGACCGACGTCGACACGCGCTGGCCGGCCTGCGATAGGCTGACCGCCAGCGGACCTGATCCGTCCGGGCCCAGCTGGGCCACCAGCTCGGCGCTCGCGTCGTCGATCATGGTACGCGTCACCTGGGCGACCGCCGCGGCAATCATCCTCTGGATCCGCGCCTGCTGCTCGGGATTGTCGAGGGCGTCCATCGCCCCCTCCACGGCGTGCCCCGCGGCGATTTGAACGGGCGGCGGCCCGGTTCGGTTGGCCTGCTGCTCCCGCATGCTGTCCATCGCTCCCTCGGCGGCCTTCCGGCCGATTCGTTCCGCGCAGGCGGCAGGCAAGCTGGCTAGCGCCGCGATCAAGAGGAGACGCCGCACCGCCCGCTCTCGCGTCGTACGGCCGTGCTTGCCGCGCAGCCCTCGGACCGAACGAAGCGTCATCACCTTGAAAGCTGCGCCCTCAAAAAGCAGCCGCCATCGGAGGTGGGCTGATTCAAGGAACGCAAGACGCGGGCGGCCGGAAGGTTTTTTGTGCGGCGTCTGCGTATTCGATCTGAGCCTCCGCGCGTCCGGTACCACATTCGGGATCAGGGAGGTACGAACCATGCGCAACAACGGCAACAAACTGTGGTGGGGGGTGATGGGAGTCGCCCCGCTCGCCGTCTTGATCCTGGGCGGGGTAGCCGCCGCGGAGCCGATGGAAGGGACGAGCTCCGATGACACCTCGGCCGCGCCGATCTGCAAGGAGTCGGGCGTGTCGCTCACCTTCAAGACCGGGTCGTCGGAGATCGACAGGAACGGGCAAGGGGCGCTCTCTGGCGTCGCCACCTGGGTCCAGAACGGCGACCAGCGCACGGTGCGCCTGGAAGGCTTCGCCGACAAGCGGGGCAACGCGGCCGCCAACCAGCGGCTGTCCGAGAAGCGCGCGCAGGCGGCCGAGGAGTTCCTGATCAGCAAGGGGGTCGGCGCCGACAAGATCACCGTCGCGGGCCACGGCGAGCAGACCGAGGTCAGCGGCGACATGGCCGAGGCCCGGGTGGTGAACGTCAAGACCTGCGACGTTCCCAAGAAGGTCGCGGAGGCCGCACCGGCGCCGGAGCCGGCGACACCGGAGCCCGTGGCGCCGCCGGAGCCGATCGTGCCGCCGGAGCCCGCTCCGCCGGTCGCCGTCACGCCGCCGCCGGCCCCCGTGCCGCCGCCGGAGTCGATGTATGAGCCGGTGCCGGCGCCCGTGCCGGTGGCCCACAAGGACGTGCCGCCCTCGGTGATGGGGATCCAGGCCAGCGTCGGCGGCGGCGCCGTCGGCTTCATCGACACCGCGGTCCGCAACAACGTCAACACCGGTGGAAGCTGGGAAGCCCGGCTGACCTTCGGGTCGCATCTGCCGGTCGCCATCGAGGGGGCCTACATCGGGTCGTCGCAAAACATCGACGCGCTCGGCCTCTCCACCAACTCGCACCTGGTGGGCAACGGCGTCGAGGGTGATCTGCGGTTGAACTTCACGAACTACATCGTTCAGCCGTACATCTTCGGCGGCGCGGGGTGGACGCACTACCAGATCTACAACACCGTCACCAATAACTCGGACATCACCAGCCATGACGACGTGGGGACCGTTCCCCTCGGCGCCGGGCTCTCGATCCGGCCGGCGAAGGTGTTCCTCATCGACGTGCGCGGGACCTACCGCGCGGTCTTCAACGACACGATGTTCGATCGGGTGACCACCACCAGCAACTCGATGCAGAACTGGAACGTGGCTGGTCGTATCGGCTTCGAGTTCTAGTTGAAGTGTGCAGCGTCCCAGCGTTTCTCTTTTTGGGACGCGCCCGGCCGAGGTCGTCAGTACCGCGCGGACATGCTCCCTCACGCGGTGGCTCCGACCTCGGCTTTTTCCTGTCTGTACCCTAAGCAACCAGCGCCGGTGCGGCGCGTGAGGGGGCTCTGTGAAAGAAGAAGATCGGGCGACGCGGCGGGAAAGCCCCGCCTCCTTCACTGAATGCGCCGCGCACTTACAGCCCCGAGCGTTGCGAGAGGCGCTTCACGGATTCAGTTTGTCGGCGTGTCGACGGAACAGGAACCGGCGCCACGCGTTTTGGTGGTCGAGAACGACCCCGCGGCGCGGGCGACGTTCGATTCGCTGCTCGGGACACGTTGGGCCGTCACGCTGGCCGACCGAGGAGAAGAGGCCCGCGATCGAGCGCAAGCCTCGTCGTTCGACCTGGTGATCGCCAACGTCGAGATGCCGGGGATGAGCGGGATCGACCTGGCCCGTTCCCTGCGCGCCAATCGGGCGACGCAGGACGTGCCCTTCATCCTCATCTCCGGGACCGCCGGCCCACACGAGACCATCGCCGGCCTGGAAGCGGGGGCTGACGACTTCTTGATCAAGCCCTTCTCGGAGCGCGAGCTCCTGATGCGCGTGCAGACACGCCTCGAGCTCGGCGCCATGCGACGGCGCAACGCGCAGCAAGAGGAGGTGCTGGCCGGGCTCAAGCGGATGATTCACGCCCGCGACGAGTTCCTTTCAGCCGCCTCCCACGAGCTGCGCACGCCGATCACCACGCTGAGCCTGCAGACCGAGGGGCTGCTTGCCGTCGGCGATTCGTCCAACGGCCACACCGCGCCCCTCAACGACAGGCTGCGCAGGCGGCTCGGCGCCATCCGCCGTCAGGTGGTCCGTCTCAATCAGCTGGTCGATCAGCTGCTCGACGTTTCGCAATTCATCGAGGGGCGCCTCGATCTGCATCCCGAGGAGATCGACCTGCAAGCGCTGTTGATCGACGCGATCGATCTGATGCGCGACTCGGCGACCACCGCCGGGTCGCCGCTGCTGCTCCGCCTGCACAACGAGGTGGTGGGACACTGGGACCGCGTGCGACTCGGTCAGGTGATCACCAACCTGCTCTCCAACGCGATCAAGTTCGGCTGCGGCCGACCGATCGAGGTCGAGCTGGACGCCGACACCACCCTGGCCCGCCTGGCCGTCCGCGATCTCGGCGAGGGCATTCCGCGCCAGGAGCAAGAGCGGATCTTCGAACGGTTCGAGCGCGTCACCTCCGTGCAGCGACACCCGGGGCTCGGGCTCGGGCTCTGGATCTGCAAGCAGATCGTCGACGCCTGCCACGGCACGATCTCGGTGGAGAGCGAGCCCGGCCGCGGATCGACCTTCAGCGTGCAGCTCCCGCGAGGGTCGTGAAGCGTCCCGCCTGATTGCCGGCGGACCCGACGCGCGGGCGGCATCCATGATAGTCGCCGCAGCGCGCGCGCCGCGCGCGAACGTGCTGGTCGTCGAGAGAATCAGCGATCGCCTGAGCAGACGCTCTGCGGGTCCGCCTTACCATCGGGCGGGAGGAGGAAGCGTCAGTGAGCGATCTGCAGCGGGAGCTCCACGAGGAACGTCGCACCGGAACCAGGCCGGCTGTCGACCCGAACCGCTCCGCCCATCTGGTTGACGATCCCGCGGACGATGAAGAGTCCCAGGCCCAGCCCATCGCGGTTGCCGACCATCGTCCCGCGCTTGAACGGCTCGAAGATTCCCTCCTGAAGATTCGTCTCGATTCCCAGCCCCTGGTCGGTCACCGCCAGCCAGGCGATGCTGCGTTCCATGTCGGCGCCGGCGCGAATGACGACCGGACGTCCCTCGCCGTACTTGACGGCGTTCGCCAGCAGATTGGAGACAACCTGATCCAGCCGGGAGCGGTCCCAACGTCCAACGACAGGTCCATCCAATTCCACGTTCAAGGTCGATCCAGTGTCGCGTGCCTGCATCTCCATCATCGTACCGACATCTCGTATGACGTCGCACAGATCGAAGGAGGACAGGTCGAGATCGAGCTGGCCTGCGCGGATGCGACCGAGGTCGAGGAGGTCGTCGATCAGGCGCGCGATCTTGCGCTCGCCGCGGGACATGATCTCCAGCATCCGCGCCGCTTGCGGCGCCAGCGCGCCGTCGTGTCGCCCCAGCGTCTGGAGGCAGAAACGAACCGAGCAAAGAGGGTTTCGAAGCTCGTGAGCCGCGATCGAAATGAGCCGTTCCCGGTCACCGAGCGCGGCGGCCATGCTCATGTGCTCGCGCGCGTTGCGAATCGCGAGGGAGAGCCGGTCGCCGAGCTCCTGGGCCAGGCCGAGATCGGCGGCGCTGTGGGCCACGCCGTCGTATCTCGCGAAGCTGAGAATCCCGAACCTTTCATTTCGCATTCCAATCGGCACGCTGAGCCGCGACCGATCGCCGTCCAGATGGACCTCGGCGCGCGCGGTGGCGGCGAGGTCGCGCGGTGGCTCCATCCAGGCGTGAGGCGCGATCCTCACTTCCAGAATCCGAGTTGGATGAGCGTCAACGACACGATCGACGGTGCAAACGTCACCCAGCACACCGAGCGAGCACCGACCGACGGCCTCCAGCATCGGGTCGATCTCCAAGGAAACGAAATGCCGGCTCACATTGGCCAGAAACGCGGCGTGTGTCGTTACGGTTTTCGACGACGCAGTCCCCTGATCGGTTCGCATTGTTC
Source organism: uncultured Pseudomonadota bacterium (assembly GCA_963831685.1). Taxonomy (GTDB): domain Bacteria; phylum Myxococcota_A; class Polyangia; order Fen-1088; family Fen-1088; genus JADGRB01. Next base: position 280,274 of record CAWHRJ010000013.1, on the reverse strand, counting down.
CTCCAGCCCCTCCGTTCCTCACTCGGCTACATGCCAGATCGCTTCGTCGATCGCTAGCCCTGAAACGCGATCGCGCGCGACGCTGGTTCTGTTTGGGGCGATGTCTTATCGCGCGCATCTCGCGCGGCGCTCGTTTCCCCAAAATGGACAACGGACCTTCGGTCGTTGTACGATTTCGATCGTTCAGACAGCGTCTCCCGAGTTTCACAGGGGGGGGAGGGGCGGGATAGCGGACGACGTGAAACAATTCGGAGAACCGACAGAGCGGCTTGCCGCGCACCCGACGACAACCGACCGGGATCGCTGCGCGGGAGGTCTCCGATGACCAAGATCTTCCTCGTCGAGGATCACCCCCTGTTCCGTATGGGGATTCGCCAGAGCCTGGCCGCCTACGCCGAGTTCACCGTCGTTGGCGAGGCGGGAAACGCGCGCGATGCATTCGCCGCGATTGACGCCCATCCCCCAGACATCGTGGTGATGGATGTTTCCCTCCCCGGCATGGACGGCGTGATCGCCACGCGCGAGATTCGCCGGCGCTCCCCGCGGACGCGCGTGCTTTTGCTCTCCGTCCACGATCAGATCAGCGACGTCCTCGAGGCGCTGGACGCCGGGGCCGCCGGATACGCGCTCAAGACCGAGGGCACCGACGCGCTCGTCGCCGCGCTGCGGACAATCATCAGGAACGACCGCTACGTTGCACCGTCGCTGGCCCCGCTGCTCGGCAGCTACGAATCGCGCCGCAAGAAGCCCCTCGACACGCTGTCGATTCTGTCTCTCCGGGAACGGGAGGTGTTTCGATTGGCCGCCGACTGCCTTCTGACGCGGGAGATCGCCCACGAGCTTTGCATCTCGCGAAAGACCGTCGATACCCACCTCTATCGCATTCACCGCAAGCTGGGCCTGCGGACCTCCGCGGAGCTGGTGCGGCTGGCCTGCAATCTCGGCTTGGTCAGACGAGGGGGCGCGCGCGAGGTCTTCGCAGGCCAGACACATTTGCTGGTCGCCGAGAGCGCGAGTGTGCGCGCGCGTGAGGACTCGGGTGAGGGCGTGGGTGAGGGCGTGAGTGAGGGCGTGAGTGAGGGGATGGAGGGTGGCTAGATGCGAAACGACAACGGGTTGGCCCGGAGCACCGAGATCGTCAAACTGATCCGGCACGAGCTCAATACGCCGCTCGCGACGGCGTTGCTCTACATCAGAATCGCCGAGGGATCGGCCGCCGAGATGCCGGAGGGAACCGTGAAATCGGCGTTGCGCGTGGCCCGCGGCGAGGTCCAGCGCCTAAAAACGCTCATTGATACGTTGACCGAGCTCGAATGTGTCGGCTCTGCAACGGTCCGGCCACGATTGGTCGACGTCGGGGAGACCGTGCGAACGACCGTGCAACGCCTGACGGCTCTTTGCGACGCGCCCAACGTTCGCGTCGTGACGCTCGGCAAGCTGCAGGGCTGGTGGGATCGCTCCATGGTCGAACAGATCGTGGGGAATCTCCTGTCGAACGCGGTGAAGTTCGGCCAGGGTCGGCCCATTCGCGTCGAGGTGCGTCCCGTCGGCGCCGGGGCGTGCCTGGTGGTCCGCGACCATGGCATCGGTGTCGCACCCGCGGAGCAAGCCTCTATCTTCGAGCGCAACGTCCACGCGCCCGCCGAGCAGGGGGGCGGCCTCGGGCTCGGGCTGTGGCTGGTTCGTGAGCTCGCGGCGGCGCACGACGGGTGGGTGTCGCTGGAGAGCCGCAAGGGACACGGCGCCACTTTCACCGTGTTCCTGCGGGCGCACCGCCCGACGGCGGGCGTGGGCGGCTGGCCGATCGGCGCACCGACCGGCGGCGCCGGCCTGCGCCGCCGCTACTGGCACGACAGAGTGGTGCGATCGCACACGAAGGTCCCGTTGCTCGCCCGCAGCGTGACCGAGGATTCGACGCCCGCCTCGACGACGATGTCTCCGTCGCTGACGGGCACTCTGAAATCGAGCAGGCCGTCGAAGACGCGGAAGTCGATCGACGAGCTGGCGGTCTGATCGGCGATCCCGATCTGACCGATGAACTGAAACAGAAACCGGGCGTTGGAGACGCTGCTCGGCAACGGGCCGAGCAGGTACAGGATCACCGTTCCGTCGAGCGTCGCATTTCCGCTGAGCGTCGGGCCGCTGAAGAGCGAGAGGTTGGTCTTGCAGGCGCTGACCGTTCCCCAGACTTCGGAGTCGAGCCGACCGTTCTCGACGACGCCGGTGGCGTCGATGAAGCCGTTCGCCGCGTCAACGGGCCCCGGTGGGTTGTCGAAACCCTCGCAAATGCGGTGCAGGTTGACGACGGCGCTGAGGATGAAGTGGTGGGTCTCGATCGACGCGTCGGGATTGTCGGGCAGGCCGCTCTGCATGAGCCGCTCGTTGAGACTGGAGAGCAGGTCGGAGGCGAAAGTCGGCAACCAGCCGAGCTCGAGGTCGGGGAGCTTCGCGTTGACCGCGTCCAGCGCCGTCTGGACGTGGGCGATGTCGACCGAACCCGTCGGCATGTCGTACTCGGCCGCGAGCGCCTGCGTCTCGGCCTGCATCGGGGGCGTCGGGATGTCGAGCCTGGAGACGCAGGCTGCAAGCCCGCCCACGGCCGACGCCAGCAGGGCGAAGCGCCAGGGCCGCCTCACAGGATCACCGAGAGCGAGGCGTCCGGGACGATCGTCTTCTGCGGATAGGCCAGATCGAGGCCGGGAAGGAAGTAGTACCCATAGCCGGCGCCGACAATCAGGTGAACGTACTTCCACAGAAAGGCAACGCCCCCGATGGCTTCCCAGGGGTGCGGCGCCGCCGAGACGGCGAGACCGTTGACGTTGGCGGTGGTGTAGGGGTCGATGCTGCCCGAGCCCTCGAACGCCAGGTCCGCCGTGTAGACCTGATAGCGCCCGGTGGCGGTGAGGGAGAAGATGCGGGTCAGCCGCCATTCGAGCATCGCCCCCAGCTGCACGACCTGCGTGGCAACCGCGCCTTGCAGCTGGTTCAGATTTCCGGAACCGAAGGCGCGCGCGTAGACGTACGCCCCTTCGGCATGCAACCAGAGCCGGTTCTGCAGGCGAAACGAGGCGAACAGCGACAGGGGCGCCGCGATGAGCGACCCCGAGGCGTTGTCATCGGTCTTGAGATCGGCGAAGTAGACGGCCACCCGCGCCGACACCGTCACCGGGGCGCGTTGGTAAATGAGTTGCTTGACGTGCAGGTTGGGGACGATGATGGGAATCGCGGCGCGGGCCGCCCAAAAAGGCGGATCGCTGCCGATCGTCCACCGATCGGTGATGCCGTAGTCGAAGGCCAGCAGGCCCAGCTTCAGCGTCTTGGCGTCGAGCAGATAGGCAGTTCGCTCGTCGAGCCGCGGCAGATCGTCGCCGTCGGATGCGCGCGCGGCCCCGGCCGTCGCCCCCAGCGCCGCCAGCAGCGCAGCCAATTTCACTGTCGCGCGGTTCATGGACCTGCCGCCCCCTCACCCGCCGCGCGTCGGCGCGCGTCCCGACTTCCCTCTCAGACGATGGGCCTGCGCCACACCCACCGGATGTCGGCCAGCGGCTCAAACCCGCGACGATCGACGACAATTGAGCCGAAACCGGATGTAAGGGATTGCCTGATCTTGTCCGAATGGGACCAAAACCGCCGCCGGCTTGGATATAAACATCATCCTTTACCGCAACCTGCCCCCCTGGGAGCCCTCCGAACATGAAGATAGTCCTGGTCGACGATCACACGCTCTTTCGCGTGGGCGTGAGGCACGTGCTCGCCACACCACCCGGATTCGAAGTGATTGGAGAAGCGAGCACGGCGCGCGGCGCCTTCCGCATCATCGACGCGACGGTTCCCGATCTCGTGCTCATGGACATCGCGCTGCCGGGGATGGACGGCGTGCTCGCGACCCGTGAGATCGGGCGCCGGGCCCCGCGGGCGCGAGTGCTCATCGTGAGCGCCCACGATCAGGTCAACGACGTGCTCGACGCGCTGGACGCCGGCGCGGCCGGTTACGCGCTCAAGAGCGACGGACCGGAGACGCTGGTCGAAGCGATCCACACCGTCAGCAAGGGACACCGCTACGTGGCCCCCGCCCTGGCCCCTCGGCTGGCGGCGTTCGAAGCGCGGCGCCGCAACGCCAACGACGTGCTGGGAATCCTCTCGCCGCGCGAGCGCGAGGTCTTCCGGTTGGCCTCCGAGTGCGTGATCGCGCGCGACATGGCGCGCGAGCTCTGCATCGCGCGCAAGACGGTCGACAGCCACCTCAATCGGATCAACCGCAAGCTGGGGCTGCGAAACATGGCCGAGCTCGTGCGGCTGGCGGCCAACCTGGGGATGCTCCACACGGCGCGCACCCCGGTCGCCGCCACGGGACCCGCCGAGGACCTCCCGCGCGCGGAGTAGTTTCACGAGGGACCCTCGCTGCCGCCCCTTCCCCCGGTCTACACCGGGCGCGGCGCAGTGTGCGGTGTGACGACGAGGCGCGGCCGGCGCCGTTCCCCGCGCTTGGTCACGAGGCCGTAAAGGGACATCGCCACGAAAGCGACAAGCACGTAGACGACGACCTCGGGGATGAATCGCTTCCCTTGGGGCAGCGTCGACGCAAGTGTGAGCGCCAGCGCCGGGAAGCGCATGACGCTGGCCACCGCGACCACCCCGCGCGTCACCGGATCGGGCCCGCCGAGCAGGTGACCGATCACGACCGCGCCGAGTGCGGCGGCGGCCGCCGCCAGCCAGCCCGCGCTCCCGGCGCCGGCGAGGTCCTTCCACATCGAGAGGATCGCGATCAGGAAGATGCCCATGATCGCGGCGTTGACGATCTTGGCCAGCACCGGCGCCGCTTCATCCGCGAAGCGCGGCAAGAAGCGGGCGACGCCGAGCCCGAGCAACATCGGGACGAGCGAGCGTCCCAGGACCACCTTCGCCACCGGCACGACGCCGAGGTGCACGTCGACCCGGAACACTGCCGCCACCAGCGTGAACGCGACCGGGACGAAGACCATGCTGAGCACCAACACCGCCAGGTTCAGGTCCAGCGCCTCGTTCGACGCGGCATTCAGGCCGGACATCCGTTTCAATCCCGCGACTGGACCGATCCCGACCGCGAGCGTCGCGATGAGCAGTCCGCCAGCAACCGTCGGCGGCAGCGGCGCGAGCTTGACCAGCACGACGACCCAGAGCGGCACGGCCACCATCACCGCGAGCAGCGCCCAGGCGAAAGCCGCGGGGCGCCGCCAGAGCCGCTTTCGGCCGGAGGAGCGAGCCCCGAGACCGGTGTCGAACGACGCCAGCGGAATGATCACCGCCAGGAGGACCCGAAACACTTCTCCGATCAGCGCCTTCATCCCCTGGATCTGAGTCCGCCGGCGGATTCGGGCACTCGGGCGCGGGACTGATTTCGACGCCGACGATCGACGGCCTGATCTCGGCCCGCGGCCCCGCGCGAGAAGTCAGGCGGGGGCGCATTCACGCCGCGCCGAGCTTCGGGGCGGGCGCCCGGCTGTCTACCTTGAGCGCATGTCACTCTTGCGGCGATCGACGGCCGAGTTCGTGGGGACGTTCTGGTTGGTGCTGGGCGGCTGCGGGAGCGCCGTGCTGGCCGCCGGCTTCCCGGGGCTGGGGATCGGCTTCGCCGGCGTCGCGCTGGCGTTCGGGTTGACCGTGCTGACCATGGCGGCCGCGCTGGGCCCGATCTCGGGCGGGCACTTCAACCCGGCCGTCTCCGTCGGGCTGTGGGCGGGCGGCCGCTTCGCCGGACGCGATCTCCCCGCCTACGTGGTGGCGCAGGTGGCGGGCGGCATCGTGGCCGGCGCCGTCCTCTACCTCATCGCTTCGGGCGCGCCCGGGTTCAGCCTGCAGGCCGGGTTCGCGGCCAATGGGTATGGCGCGCACTCGCCCGGCCACTACGCGCTGCCGGCCGCGGCGGTGTGCGAGACGGTGCTGACGGCGGGTTTCCTGGTCGTCATCATGGGCGTGACCGATCCGGCGCGCGCCACCGCCGCGCTCGCGCCGCTCTTCATCGGGCTCGCGCTCACGCTCATTCACCTCATCAGCATTCCGGTCACCAACACCTCGGTGAATCCGGCGCGCAGCACCGGCGTGGCGCTCTACGCCGGGTCCTGGGCGGTGGGCCAGCTGTGGCTGTTCTGGGTGGCGCCGATCCTGGGGGGGGCGCTGGGGGGGCTCGGCTACCGCGCGCTCGTCGACACCACGCGCAGCGAGCGGGCTCAGAACCTGCGTTCGAGGCCGAAGCCGACGGTCGGCCCGAACGACATCGCCGAGGGCCCGCACGGGATCCCCGCGCCGTAGTTGCAGCCGGAGCGATCGCTCACCCAAGCGGCGCCGAGGCCGGCGCTCACGAACCAGCTGCCGGCACCGCCGTCGCCGACCAGGCGGTGCCGCAGCCCCACGGTGGTGAAGGCCCAGGCTTGCAGGTTCAGCCCTCCGTCGATCTGAAGCGCCAGCCGTTCGGTGAGTGGAACGCGCAGCGTCCCCATGATGTTCGAGAATCCGATGGTGCGCTGTCCGGTGTACTGGTTCGGGGCGACGGAGTAGGCGTACTCGACCTCGAGGCTCAGCCCGTCGCGCCGCCCGAGCCGGAGCGTGGGCGCGATCGAGAGGCCATTGCGTCCGAAGCGCTGCAGTTGCCCCCCCACCCCCAGGCCGACCGCCAGGTAGCGGGTGGAGAACGCGGCGGTGAGGCGCGCCTCGGCGAGCGCGCCGGTTCCGTCGCCGCTCGACACCAGCGCCACCGGCGAAAGCTCGAGCCCCAGCGTGAGCGGGAAACGAAAGTCGTGCTCGAACCGCGCCTCTCCGAGGCCCCCCCAGCTGTTCCCGGTCAGGCCGAGAAAAGGCTGCAGCTTGAGCTCGAAACGGTTCAGGGCCGGTGGGCTCGGGGCCGGCGCCGGTGCCGCCTCGCGCGCGATGTCGGGCGCGCCGTCGAGATCGGCGGCGTTCACCGAGGCCAGCGTCGCGAGCGAAAGCGCGAGCGCCACCGCCGTCAACCGAGCACCCGAACCGCTTCCAGCTCCTGCGCGTGGCGCAGCCAGGCCCGCATCCGTTCTTCCGGGCCGCGCGAATCGACGTGATGGGCCGGAACGCCGCCGGCCCGGGCCAGCGCCTCCATCTCCGGCTGGCTGGTCGGGCGGAAGGGAGCGCTGCGGATCACCGAGGCCGGGAGCTCGACCGGCGGCGGCAGCGTCAGGGCCGACGTCATCGTGTCGGCGCGATCGGGATCGATGCAGGCCGAGAGATCGGCCGCGGCGTCCATGCGCGGCCCCAGGCTGGCGATCCCGAAGCGCGTGGCCAGCGTTGCAAGGATAGAAACGTGATCGTACGGCGTGGAGATGACCGCGCCCGGCTTCACCTGCGGCCCGATCACCACCGCCGGGACACGGAACCCGATCTGGCGAAAGTCCGGGTTCGGGTCAGGAACCGTCGGCGGCGCGACGTGATCGAAGTAGCCGCCGTGCTCGTCGAAGACGATGATCAACAGCGCGCGCGGCCAGTGAACACTGGTCGCCAGCGCCCGATGGATGCTGCTGAGAAACGCCTCGCCGAGACCGAAGTCGTAGGGGGGATGGCCGTCGTTGACGCCGAAGTCGGGGTCGATGATCGAGAACGCCGGCAGCGTGCCGTTCGCCGCGCTGGTGAAGAAATGATCGATGGTCTGCGGCGCCACGGCGTCGTTTCCCGAAAAACTGTTGGCCGGGAAGGTGACGCTGTACCAGGGGATGCTCCCCGCGTAGTAATAGCCGGCCGAGACGCAGCGGTCGGCGAGGCGCTGCCAGACCGTGGGGGGCGGATCGAGCCCCATCGGCAGGTTCGTCTTGTGCCCGGCGGCCGTCGCGGCGTGAAGGTAGTAGCGGTTGGGCCAGGTCGGCCCCATCACCGACGCGAACCAGCGGTCACAAACGGCGTACTGGTCGCAGAGGCTGTAGAGAAACGGCGCGGTGGCGCGCTGGTGAAAGCTCATCACCTCCGCCTGGTTCACGCCGGGGTTGACCAGCACGAAGCCGTCGTTGCGCCCACCGCCCCAGGCCCGGTGCGACGAGTCCCAGTCGTGCTTGGGATCGAGATGGGAGGTCTCGGCCGGCGCCAGATTGACCCCCACCGGCAGGCCGGCGGCGTCGAGGTTGGTCTCGGTGCCGGTCAAGCCGTCGATCGCGCGCGCGCCGGGATAGCCAGCGTCGGTCGCCAGGCTCCCGAACAGGTGATCGAACGAGCGGTTCTCCATCATCACGGCGACGATGGTGTCGATCCCCGACAGCAGCTTCTGCGCGGCGGCGACCGGCGTCCCGGCCGGGGCGACGGCGGCCGGGACCGGACCGGCCGGGCAGCGATCGGCGACTGAGCCGCAGGCGTCGAGCCCCACGGCCATCGCCCCCACGCCGAGGCCGAGTTTCAGTGCCGCGCGGCGGGTGAGCTGATCTTGTTGCGACATCCGACTTCACCGCCCGGGCTGGACCTCGGCTCGACGAGGCGGCGCAACATCATTCGACCCCGATGGCCGGGCCGCAAGCTCGGCCGCCGCACTTTCTTCGACGATCTGTAAGGGCGCATCGCATTTGGCGCGCGCTCGAGCTCGGCGCGCGTTGCCGCGACCGCAGGCGCTCCCAACTTCCAATGCTGTGATCATCAGCGCCGCCCTCCTCGCGCTCTTGACGATGGAGGCGGCACCCGTGGTTCCGCTGGCCCCTTTTCCGAGCAGCGGAACCGAAGAGCCGCAGGATTCGGACGACGCGCGCGTGACCGACGAGACTCAGCCGCACCTCACGCATCCCTACCTGCGGACGGCGGTGGAGGAGATCGCCCTGCTCGGCCTGGGGACGGCCTGGTACTGGCGCCACCCGGCCTACAGCTCCTGGGATCTGCACTTCACCTGGAGCGACTGGCACTCGAAGCTGTTCACCATGCGCGAGGTCGTCTTCGACGACGATCTGTTCTCCACCAACGGCCTCGCCCACCCGATCGCTGGATCGATCTACTACCAGGTGGCGCGCGGTAACGGCCTTTCGCCGCTCGCCTCGCTCGTCACGTCGTTCATCGCGTCGACGGCCTGGGAGTACTTCTCCGAGTGGAACGAAAAGCCTTCGACCAACGATCTCATCTTCACGCCGGCCGGCGGCTCGGTGATCGGCGAAGCAACCTACCGCCTCGGCAGGATGTTCGCGGCGGGGAGCCCCGGCATGGGGAACTGTCTCGGCGCCCTGCTGTTCTCGCCGGTGGCGACGCTGAACCAGGCGCCGGTCTGTCGGACCGTCACCGGTCAGCCGACCGACGCCTTCGGGTTGCCGACGCGCCTCTGGCACCGTCTGGCGTTCACTCTCGGTCAGCTCTACGGCTCGTTCGACGGCGGGCCAATGGTCACGTCGTTGGACGTGGGCCTCGCCGCGGAGATCGTCGACCACCGCCGGTATCGGAAGCCGGGAACGGGGATCACCTTCGTCTCGCCCGGCGACTGGACCGGCCTCGCCTGGGACGGGATGTTCTCACACGACGGAGTCCGCGGCCTGGAGCTCCACGCGAGCGGCGCCTGGTGGGGGCGTTACCTGCGCAGCTATGCGTTCCCCGACGAGCACGCGACGCGCCCGCCCGACGGCTGGGGACTGCTGCTCGGGCTCGGCAGCACCTTCGACTACGACGCGCGCATGCTGCCGGGCGTGTGGGATCGGGTGGTGACGGCGGGGCTGGCCGGGCCGATGCTGGAGTACGCCGACCGCCACGGCAGCCTCACGACCCGGGTCACGCTCAACGCGCAGTACGGTTTCTCGATGGTGAGCTCGCTGGCCTATCCGCAGGCCGCCGCGACGCTCGACGGCACCACCATCAAGAGCGAGCTCAAGCAACAAGGGTACTACTACGCGCAGAGCGTGACCGGCGCGGCGAGCCTCTACGTCGAGGACGGCCCGATCGATCTCTACCTGCGGGCGCGCGTCGGCGCCTACTGGTCGTTCAACGGCGACGATCGCTACCAGGGGCAGATCACCAACAACTTCTCGCTCGACGATCAGCGTGTCCACCTGCGCGCTGCCACCAGCACCCGCGTGCTGGGCGGGCCGCTTCGCCTGGCGCTGGTGTTCGATCAGATCAATCGCGACAGCCAGCTCCCGAGCTCCCAGTTCGAAGGCGTCGAGCGCCGGGTCTCCATCCTGGCCGTCGCCTCCTTTTGAAACGCGCGCGAACGGCGTACCATACGACCGAGCATTTCAGGTCCAGCTCCATCCAGGAGGGTCGTATGCGCGCTTCGTTACCGTTGGTTCTGCCGGTGCTCGTGGTCATGGGTTGCGGGTCGAGCTCTCAGCCCGACAAGCCAGGCAGCGTCAACCCCTGGGGAAACCCGAACGGCTATTGCCACGCGGGCGTCCCGACGAGCGGCCAGGCGGCCAACATCTCCAGCCCGACCACCGTCGTCGGCACCGGCACCGCCGCCAGCTGCACGTTCAGCGCGCTCAACACTGCCGTCGGCAACGCGGGCGTCATCACCTTCAATTGCGGCGGCGATCCGGTCACCATCCCCGTCACCGCGACCATGACCTTGTCGACCACCAAGGACACGGTCATCGACGGGGGCCACAACGTCACGCTCGACGGCGGCCACGCCGTGCAGATCTTCAACTACACCAGCGCCAACTTTCAGGCCACCGAGACGCGGGTGACGCTGCAGCACCTCGCGCTCGTCAATGGCAAGACGAATCCCACCAACATGATCCCGGCGGCGCCGGCCAACGAGCCGGCCTGCTCGCAGGGCTACGACGACGGTCAGGGTGGCGCGATCTTCATGCGCGACGGCAACCTGACCGTCGTCGACTGCCTGTTCGACGGCAACCAGGCGGCGCCGCTCGGCCCCGACACGGGCGGTGGCGCGATCTACATGGAAGGCAGCAAGCACGGCGCCGTGATCGTGGGGAGCACCTTCACCAACAACAGCGGCGCCAACGCCGGCGCGGTCGGCGCGCTCTTCGCCGAGCTCGACATCTACGACAGCCTGTTCCAGAACAACACGGCGACCGGGCACGACGCCAACAACGACGACACCTCGATGACGATGTGCACCGTCATGAACAACGGCCAGTACGAGATCGGATCGGGCGGCAACGGCGGCGCCATCTACGGCGACGGCAACGACTTCAACATCACGCTGTGCGGGGACGCCGTGCAGAACAACGCGGCCGGCACGAACGCGTTCGGCGGCGGTCTCTTCTTCACCAGCGACAACATGGCGGGCGTCCTGACCTTCACCGACACGACGATGACCGGCAACACGGGCGGTCACTGGACCAACGTCTCGACCGGCAGCGTGACCGACGCGGGAACCGCCGTGGGGACGAACGCCAAGAGCATCACCATCACCAACTCGACGCTGCAGGGCGTGTAGCGGCGCGGTGCTCTTCCCGCTGATCGGCGCCCGGCTGCACGGCTGGCTGGACGACCTGGTCGCCGCCACCTACCTCCTCGGAATGCTGCTGCTGCACCTCGACGGCAGCCCCCGCGCGGCCGCCATCGCCGGCGCGGCCGTGCACTTCACGCTGACCCGCCTCACGAACTACCCGCAGGGGACCTTCAAGCTGATCCCCTTTCGAACCCACGCCTTCATCGAGCTGGGCGAGGGGCTCGGCGTCCTCGCCGCCGCCGCGCTCCTCGCCGCGGCGCCGACCGGCGCGCGCCTCTTCCTGGGCCTCATGGGGCTCACGCAGCTGGGGGCGTTCGCATTCTCCGACTACCGGACACCCTCCACCCGTTAGAGCGCCTGGATGTTGAACTCTTCGCTCGTCACCATGCTGGCCAGGCAGTCGTAGACTTCGATCGCTGCTGCCGCCGCCGTGCTGCCGTTTCGGACGTGCATGCAGCGTCCGGTAGTAGCCACGAGGTTGAAGCTGCCGTTCGTTGCGTTGGCCGTGATCTTCCAGCTCTGCGGGGCCGATCCGCTGCAGGCGCTGAGCATGACACCTGTGCTGTTGGTCCCCGCTCCAGAGTCGAGACACTTGCTCGGAGCGCTCGTCGGCGAAATGGTCCAGTTCGATCCGTTGGGCGCCATCTTGAAGATGGACGACGGGACAGTGGCCGACTGATTCCACAGCTGGGCTGGTGAAGTGCCGCTGTCGACGACCATGGTGCCGCCCGTGTTGAGAGGCGAGAACGTGTACTGGTAACCGGTGTCGAACACCGGCGTGTAGTTGTTGTTCCGCCACACGGTGATGCCGTGCTGCCACGGCACCGAAGACGTGGTCACGGCCTTGTAGCCGTCGGGGCAGCCGGCGCTGGGATTGCTGTTCGAGCCGCTCGGGCAGCTCCCCCCCACGCCCTGGCTGAACTGCCCGACCGAGCCGGCCGTGTTCTGGCAGAGCGTTCCGACGCCGAACGGATTCTTGTAGGGCGCGTTGGCCTGGTTGGCGCCGAGTCGGCCGGCGACGACGCCGGCGGCGCCCGTCGGAAAGCCGGCACCGTCGCAGTAGTACGCGACGGGCGCGGTGACTGTCGGCTTGCTGATATTGGCCATCGAGCCAGTGTCGAAGATGTCGCCGAAGAACGTCCCCTCCTGCATCGGGAAGTTGACCCGATCGACGCCCCAGCCGATCGCGCCGTCGCTCGAGTCGAGCCAGAGCGGAACGTGGACGCCGGCCGTGTTGACGTGCGCCATCAGGCAGGCGGAGATGCCCTCCACGCACTGCGCGTTGTTTGCGGCGCTGCCGTTCTTCCAGGAGGGGCAGAGCCCCACGCCGCCCGGGAAGGTGTAGTTCGCACCGGTCTGGTCCGCCTTGATCAGCGTATCGCCGGCGGCGAGTGCGCACTTGACGATGTAAGCGACCGTCTTGCGGCCCGAGGCGGTCGTCATGAGCCCGTTGATCGACGAAAGGCCGTTGATCGACGCCAGCCCGTTCGCCAGCGACAGCCCGTTGATCGACGCGAGCCCGTTGATCGACGCGAGCCCGTTCGCCAGCGACAGGCCGTTGATCGACGCGAGCCCGTTCGCCAGCGACAACCCATCGCTCGAATCGGACGTCACGTTCGAGCGCTCCTCGCCGCAGCCGGCTGCAACCAGCGGCCCCACCGCCGCCAGAGCAAACGCCAACCACCGACCCTTCGACACTGGTTTCATCCGCTGGCCCCCTCAAACTTATCAACTTCAAGTCGTATGCCACATTACTTTATTTATAATGTATATTGTAAGTGCATGTAACTACTGGGATTCATGTCGCCCGCAGAAGCTCGCCCTGTTGCCTCCCCGACAACGCTACGTGGACACTCGATCCACCACCTGTTGCCCTTGCGACAACGCCGGGGGTGCGATCAGCGAGCGCCGTGCGCCGTCCGCCAGTCGTCTATCTCGTGGATCAGACGGACCGCAGTGGGTTCCTTGGCGATCATTTCGCGTGTCTTGCCGGCCAGCGCGGCCGCGCGCAAACGCTCGTGGGGCGATGCGTTCCACAGGGCGCGGGCGAGAGCGAAGCCCGCCTGGGCCGCGATCAATTGATCTTGCTGGCCGAGCAGAGCGATCGCCTGCTCGAGTGTGGCGACCGCCCCGCGCGCGTTCCGCTCTGCCACCTCCAGGTTCCCCAGATCGAGCAACGCATACCCGACGTAGAACGCGCTCGCCTTCTGCTTTCTGAACGTGGCGAGCGCGCCGTCGAGTGCCGCGTGGGCGTCCGCGTACCGCCCCAGGCCGGTGAGGATCTCCGCCTGGTTCACAAGGGTGACGGCGACCAACGTGCTGTCCCGTCCGGACAATCTGGTGAAGAGATCCACGGCGCGCCCGATGAGCGGCTCGGCCTCCGCGTCTCGGTTGAGGGCGTGCAGCTTGAGGGCGACGTTGGAGGCCGAGACCGCCACGTCGTAGTGAGAGGTCCCGAGGGCCTTCTCCTTGAGGGCCAACACCCGCTGGCTCTGCTGGAGAGCCTCCTCGAAACGACCGTCGTTGAAGGAGATGTCCGCCTGAGCGTCGGCCAGCCAGGCCTCGAGGATCGGGTGCCCCGGGAAGCGAGCCAGCACCGCCTCGCCGTGCCGCCAGGCGCTCCGCGCCATCCGCGTGTCGTGAACGCGGTTCGCGTACAGATGCGCGGCATAGAGGTTCGCTTCGATCGACGCCTGATCGTGTCGCGAGGCATCGGCGGCGAAAGCCGCGTCGTCGAGCTCACCCAGCGCCTTTTGTGTGTCGGTGCAGGTCTCGCCGAGACGCCCGAGCTCCAGGTCCGCTTCGGCCTCGAGCGGGAGGTAGCCGATCAACTTCGCGGCGGCGACCACCGACTGACCGGCGGCAGCCGCCTTGTCGCACTGACCGGAGTCGCCGAGCGCCTTGACCTTGGCGACCTCGTCGCGCGCCGCCGCCACCTTGGCCCGCACCGCCGGATCGTCGGGCGGCCTGATCACCGCGCGCAGCATGGCCACGTCGGCGCAGCGGTCCAGCGCCGGCAGCGCGCTGGCCGCCGCGACGGCGTTGTCGACGACGCCGCTGTCGGCGGAGGCGAACACGTCGCCGAGCGCCCGCACGCCGGAGAGCCGCTCGCCGAGGCAGCCCATGCGCAGGTCGAGGACGTCGGCCGACTGATCGCCGCGGACCGCGGTCGCCTCGCAGGTCTCCCGGTACATCCCGGTCCAACGCGAGATGTACCCGTCGACGAGCGCCGCCGCGCTGGAGAAGGCGCGGCCGGCGTTCCGGTTGCCGGTGGCGGCGAAGGCGCGCTCGATCGCCGCGCGGCGCTCGGGGCCCCAGACGGCCGCCGCGCGCCCCGGCCCGCCCGCGCAGATGGCGCGCTGCCCGGCGCTGAAGCGGTGCATCCCCGCGGCACCGCCTGCGACGAACAGCGCCGCGGTCGCCGCCGTCAGCCAGCGCCGCCGACGTACGGCGGGGTCGTGCCCGAGCGCCGCGAGCAGCTCGGTCATCGAGCTGAAGCGCTGCTTCGGATCGGTCGAGAGCCCGCGCAGCAGGATGCGGCGGATCCATGACGGGACGCGGGCGTCCGCCGGCGGCTCGGTCACCGTCCCCGCGACGACGTTGGACATCAGCGCCAGCGCGTTGTCGCCCGCGAAGGGCCGGCGGCCGTAGACACCCTCGTAGAGCGCGACGCAGAACGAGAACTGGTCGGAGCGCGCGTCGCCGCCCGTGCCGGCGAACTGCTCCGGCGCCATGTAAGCGGGCGTCCCCAGCATCGCGCCGGTCTGGGTCAGCTTGAGCCGCAGATAGCCCCCGGACGCGCTCTGCACCGCCTCCGCCGAGCCGCCGCCGGCGCCCCCACCCAATTTGGCGGTCGCGTCGGGATCGACGTCGGCGTCGAACGTGTCGGCCAGCGCGGCCGCGCGCACCCCCGCGTCGAGCGCCAGCTGCCCCGCCGGCGACGGAGCGTCGGCGCCCAGCTGCTCGCGCGCGAGGCCGAAGTCCATGACCCGGACCTGCCCCGTCTTGGTGATCATCACGTTCTCGGGCTTGAAGTCGCGGTGGACCAGCCCCGCGGCGTGCGCCGCCACCAGCCCGCGACCGGCCGAGACGTAGACGTCGAGCACCTCGCGCCAGCTCCGGTTAACCGCCTGCAGCCAGTACCCGAGCGTGTGCCCCTCGACGAACTCCATCGCGATGAAGACCGAATCGCGGAAGGTGCCGACGTCGTAGACGACGACGACGTTCGGGTGGGAGAGCCGCGCGATCGCCTGCGCCTCGCGCAGCATGCGCGTCTTCCCGTCAGCGGTGGCCGCCTCGCCGCCGCGCGCGCGGAGCAACTTGACCGCGATCTTGCGATCCAGCTCGGGATCGTACGCCGCGTAGACCTCCCCCATGCCGCCGCGCCCGAGCAGCCCCAGCACCACGTAGCGTCCGATCGCGGCCCCCTTGAGGAGGCCGGTCTCTTCTCCGGCGGTGGCGGCCGGGGGGCGCCTCGGTTCGGCGGGCATGGCTCAACCCCAGAAATCGGCAGACCCAGCGCCGCGGTTGAGCCGCAGGGGTGATAGCGTTCGATCGGGATGCGGCTGCCGGACCGCCTTCGACAGGCCTATTTCGTCGCGGATCACCGAAGCCTCGCGCTCGGCCGCATCGGGCTCGCGTCGGTGCTGATCGCCAACCTCGTCATGCGGGCCCTCGTCCTGCGCGACTTCTATTCGAACGACGGCCTCTTGCCGAACCACACGCTGCTGTGGTGCCCCGAACAATGGCCGGTGTTCTCGCTGCTCTTCGTGGCGTCGACGCCGGCCATGGCCGCCGCGGCGTTCGTCCTTTGCGGGGTCGCGTTCGTCGCGCTCCTGGTCGGATACCGCACCCGGACCGCACAGGTGGCCAGCTACTTGGCCCTCCTCAGCCTCACCGCACGCTCGTTCTTCAACGGGGGCGACATCGTGCTCTGTGAGCTCGCGCTGTGGTCGATCTTCCTGCCGGTGGGGCGGCGCTGGTCGGTCGACGCGGCCCTGGACAGGCGCCGCGGCGCACCCGAAGACGGCAGGGGTGATCAGATCGTGACGCCGGCCGTGGCCGTGCTGCTCGGCCAGCTTTTCTTCATCTACCTGCTGAACGCGCTCCACAAGGTCGGCGTGACCTGGAGGGAGGGCTCGGCCGTGCACTACGTGCTGCACCAGGAGACCATCGTGACGTCGTTCGGCGTCTGGGTGCGCGGCTGGATGACGCCGAACCTCTCGAAGGCCCTGACCTGGGGCACGATGGCCATCGAGTGGACCCTGCCGGTGCTGCTCGTGTCGCCGATCGCGCTCCGTGCCACGCGGCGGGCGGCGTTGTTCCTGGCGGCTAGTCTGCACATCGGGTTCGTCCTGTTCATCAACCTCGAGATGTTCACGCCAGCGATGCTCGCGTACCTGCCGTTCCTGCTGCGCGGCGAGGACGCCGCGGCCTTCGAGCGCTGGTGGATGAGGCGGTGGAACCGCCTGCGGGTGTGGCCGCCGCTGGCGCGCGCCGTGCGAGCGAGCGCGGCGCTCCTCGACGCCGTCGCCGCCATGACACCCCTGCCCGGCCCCGCAGCGGCGCAGGCTCCGATCGTCGCGCGCGCGCGGCGCGGCGCGGTCCTGGGCCGGCGCCTGATTTTCTTCGCGCTGGTCGCGCTGGCGGCGCAGCGCCTGGTCGCCGGCAGCACCCCATGGCGGGGCCCCGCCTGGTTCGAGCAGGCGGAGTCGTACCTGATCCTTTACCAGCGCTGGTACATGTTCGCGCCCGAGGCACCCCGCACCGACATGAACGTCTCCATCGACGCCATCACCGCCGAAGGGCGGCACGTCGATCCGTTCAACGAGCTCGCCAGTCCCGGCCATCGATTTCCGGGCAATCGCATCCCGCCGCACCTCAATCAGAGCCCGCTCTTCCTCGATTGGGCGCTGCGCGTCCCCTTCATCCCCGAGTACCACCAGGCGTTCCTCGAGTGGGTCCTGCGCTATCCAGACCGCACCGGCAGACCCCAGGATCGCATCGTCTCGTTCCGCGCCTACGTCGTCCGGGATGACAGCCCGTCACCCGGGCGGCGCGGCCCCCCCACCAACACCCGGTCGACGCAATTCTTCGAGTACCCAGAGTAGCGCGCTGCCGGACCCATGGCTGTGAGGCGGCATTCGGCGCCGGGTGGTCGTCGGCCCCGCCAGCCGGGTCGTTCCAAGGTTGACGTCCTAGCTAGACGATGGCCGGAGCTTTTTCATTGTGATCCCGACGAAGGGAGGTGACTCTCGCCTCTCACGTCGCGAGGACACATGAAGCCCCCGAGAACCCTCCCCTGGCCCGGGGCGGCGCTTGCGTTCCTGCTCGCCGCCGCCTTTCAGCCGCCCGCCCGCGCCGCGGACACGGGCGCCCAACCCGACTGCGGAACGGCCGACCTGCTGGCACGCAAGCTCCCCCAGCACCAGGGCCAATTCCACGGCGACCCCGCGTTGGTCACCGATGGTCAGGTGGTCCCCGACGGCGCCGAGTGGGACGCGCCGGCCGCGATCAGCTGGGACGGCCACGATGGATCGCTGACCTACGACCTCGGTAAACCGACCCGCGTGCGCGCGCTCGTCGTCCAGGCCGACGCGAACGACGTCTACCTGGTGTCGGGATCGCTCGTCGATGCCCCCGAGGGGTACCGGTTGATCGCGCGCGCAGCCAACGTCGTTGACCAGGGCCCGGGCCTGCGCACGCGGTCGATGACGATCGAGCCCGTGACTGTCAGGTATCTCAAGATCGCCTCGGCCGAAGGGGACGGCTATTACTCGATCTCCGAGCTGGCCGCCTACTGCCAAACACCGTCGCCGTTTCCGCCGCGCATGCTGGTCGGCGACGCGCCGATGGCGGCGGCCCCGGTGCCAACCAACGGACCGCCGCCCATGAAAATGCCCCGGAAGCCTGACAGCCTCCTGGGACCGTTCGAGCGACTCTTGGCCGCCGCCTTGCTGCTCCTCATCGGGGCGGGCCTCTTTGGCGCGCGGAGGACGCCGCCTGCCGGTGATGGAAGCACGGCGACCACAGATCCGGCGCGGGTCTTGCCCCTCTTGTTCGTGCTGTTCATGCTGAGCGGCGCCGCCGCGCTGATTTACGAGGTCGTCTGGTTCCAGATGCTGCAGCTCGTGCTGGGCTCGTCAGCCGTTTCGATCGGCGTGCTGCTCGGGACCTTCATGGGGGGCATGTGTCTCGGCAGCCTCGGGCTCGGGCGCTACGTCTCCCGAACGCGCCATCCGCTGCGTGTCTACGGGATGCTCGAGCTGGTGATAGGGGCCTGCGGCATTTTGATGCTCGTCGTGATGCCGCTGGTCGAGGGTGTCTACACCCGCGTCGCCGGTCACGGACTCTTGAGTCTCCTCTGGCGTGGGTTCTTCGCCGCGCTCTGCCTGCTTCCGCCCACGATGATGATGGGCGCCACGTTGCCGGCCGTTGCCCGCTGGGTGAAAACTACGCCCCGTGGCGTCTCCTGGCTCGGCTACCTGTACGCCGGCAACACCGCCGGTGCGGTGCTCGGCTGCCTGACCGCCGGCTTCTACCTCCTGCGGGTCTTCAACGTCTCGGTTGCGACCAGCCTCGCCGTCCTGCTCAATGTCGTCGGCGCGGCGGGCGCCTTTGCACTGGCGCGGCGGCAACCTCTGACCGCCACGGACGCTGGTCCTGCAGAGGGTGCCTCCGACGTGCCATCTCCTCCGTCGGGCGCCGCTCGGCTGGTCTACCTGGTAATTGCGCTCTCGGGCGTGAGTGCACTTGGCGCCGAGGTGATCTGGACGCGCCTTTTCGCGCTCCTGCTGGGCGCGACGACCTACACCTTTTCGATCATCCTGGCGGTCTTCCTCATCGGCATCGGGCTCGGCAGCAGCGGCGCCTCCTTCGTCCTCCGGCGGAGCACAAACCCGCTGCGCGCGCTCGGGATCGTGCAGCTGCTCCTCATCGGCGCCATCTCCTGGGCGCACTGGAACGTCACCGAATCCATCCCCTTCTGGCCGGTCAACCCGCAGATCGCCTCCGGCCCCTGGTACCAGTTCCAGATCGATCTCGTCCGCAGCCTGTGGGCCATCCTGCCCGCCGCCTGTCTTTGGGGAGCCAGCTTCCCCCTCGCGCTCGCGGCTGCGGCCTCCGTCAGCGACGACGGCGGGCGCGTGGTGGGACGCGTCTACGCCGCCAACACACTGGGCGCCATCGTCGGCGCGCTGGCGATGAGCCTCTTCATCATCTCGACCTTCGGGACGCGAAACGGCGAACGCATCCTGCTCGTCGTCTCCGCCTTGGCCGCCCTGGTCGCCTTCCTGCCCCTGGTGCAGGCCGGCAGGAAGATTCTCTTCGGCGCGCGCGAGGCATTCTGGATCCTGCTGGTGGTTGAAGCCACCAGCATCGCCGTACGCAACGTGGCACCTGTGCCGCCCCTTCTGCTTGGTCATGGGCGGCTCACCGCGCTCGAGGTCCACAACAAAGAGACCTTCCTCTACGCCGGCGAGGGGATGAACTCGTCACCGGTCATCACGCGTGACCCGAACGGGATCGTCAGCTACCACAACGCCGGGAAGGTCCAGGCCTCGAGCCAGCCCCAGGACATGCGCCTGCAGCGCATGCTCGGCCACCTGACGACGTTCCTACCGGAGAACCCGCGCTCGGTGCTGGTGATCGCTTGCGGCGCGGGCGTCACCGCGGGCGCGGCCAGCATCGATCCGCGCGTACAGAAAGAGACGATCGCCGAGATCGAGCCCCTCGTCCCGGAGGCTGCCGCCAACTACTTCGGCGACTACAACTTCAATGTCGTCCGAAATCCCAAGGTGCACGTCGAGATCGACGACGCGCGCCACTTTCTCAACACCACGAAAGAGAAGTTCGACGCGATTACTTCCGATCCGTTCGATCCTTGGGTGAAGGGCGCAGCCAACCTCTACACGAAGGAGTTCTGGGACATGGTCCGGGGCCACCTCAACCCGGGCGGCGTGGCGACGGTATTCGTCCAGCTCTATCTGAGTGGCGTGGCCGCCTCGAAGAGCGAGATCGCCACCTTCTTCCAGGCGTTCCCCCACGCCGTCATCTGGGGCAACCCCGTCCGCGGTGTCGGTTACGACATCGTCCTCATGGGCCGCGTCGACGACCGCCCCATCAACGTCGACCACATCCAGCAGCTGTTGGAGCGTCCTGACTTCGCCCAGGTGGCGCATTCGCTTCGCCAGATCGGCTTCAATTCAGCGATCGATCTGCTGGCCACCTACGCGGGCCGCGATCCCGAGCTCGCTCCCTGGCTGGCCGACGCCGAGATCAACCGGGACGACAACCTCCGGTTGCAGTTCCTGGCCGGCTTCGACCTCAACCTCGATCAACGCGAGCAGACTTACCGGGAGATGATCTCCTATCGCCAGTACCCCGCCGACCTGTTCACCGGCGCGCCCGCGACGCTGGAGAAGTTGCGCGACGCCATCTTGAGTAAGTAGCGGGGCACCGAGTACCCGGAGTGACCGGCCGCCGGCGTGTGATAAGAGAATCGGGCGCGGGCCATGTGGACATCGGCATCGATCTTGGCCGTCGTGCTGGCCACGGAGCTTCCACCGGCGGTGCCCGAACCGCCGCCTGAGGACCCGCCTGCCGTCGGCGTGGCGCTGGGGACGGCGACGGCGATCGTGCCGCTGATCGTGGGCGGCGCGCTGATGGCGAACGATCGCTCGCCGCAGCTTCAGGAAGCGGGGATGATCGTGACCCTCTCCGGCTTCGCGCTCGCGCCCTGGGTCGCGCACGGGCTCGAGGGGTCGTGGTCGCACGCGGCGGTCTATGGCGGCGCGGCGACGCTGCTTTCGGCGGCGACGGTCGTCGCGATGGAGGCGAGCGACGCGTTCAACCCGCACGTCGGGAACCGCGCGCGGATCCCGATGAAGATCCTCCTGCCGCTTTCGCTGGGCAGCTCGGCGCTCGGCGTCATCATGAGCTCGTTCGATCGGCGGCCGCTCCGGCCCGTCTCGCAGTTCTCGTTGTGGCTCGCGCCCGCCCCCGGCGGCTTCACGGGCGGCCTCGGTTGGAGCCGCCCGCTTTGATCGCGGCGCGCGCGCGCCGGAGCGCGCGTTCGATCGCCGCCGCGCTCGCCGTCCTGTTCGTCGGGGCGGCCGCGCTCGGGGCCGCCGGCTGCGCGATGGTCCCCCAGAACCGCCGCAAGCACCTGGCGGATCCGATGATGAGCCCCGACGGCGATGCGCTGCTCGCTGCCGGGCGGCGCAAGCTCTACACCTCGCGTGAGTCGGCCGGCGGCGGCGACGCGGCACCGGCCGGAGGCGGATGCGGCTGCCAGTAGGCACGGCGGCAGCATTGCTTCTCGCCACCTCCACCGTGCGCGCCGAGGCGGTGGACCGACCGGCCCCGGCGCCCGCGTTCACCGAGCCCGCGCCGGTTCTCGCGCCCGCCTACCGGATCGAATCGGTCGCGGCGCGCTTCACCTACTTCGACCAGGACGGGCTTGGCTATCAATCAGCGGCCGGCCCGGTCGAGGGACCAGGGTCGGAGCGCGCGACGATCGCCGAGCCGCAGAGCGAAATCGTCGCCTCGATCGGTGATCGGCTGGTCGAGCGGGTGGCCGTCTCCGTCGACGTGATCACGGCGGCGTCACCCAACCACCAGCTCTACGGCATGCCGGTCGGCACACCGGTCGACGTCATCACCTCACCCTCGCGAATCAACGAAGCCGAGGACATCGAGGCCGACTCGACCTACGCCTGGAGCCGCACCACCAACCTCGGCCTCCACGCCGTCTACCACCAGGAGGAGCCGCTCGAATCGTGGGGGCTCGGCGCGCTTCTGACCCACTCGTTCGCCGACGACAACACCGTCGTCTCGGGCAGCGTGTATCAACTGGTCGACTGGTTCGACAACTTCACCATCGACGGCAAGCGGTTCGGACGCAACGTGCGGAGCACGACCAACGCCAACCTCGGCGTCACGCAGCTCCTGACGCCGACGACGGTCGTCCTCGCCGGCTACGGGTTCACGATCCAGGGTGGCACGCTGAGCAACACCTGGAGCAGCGTCCCGCTCGCCGACGGGACGCGCGGCGCCGAGATCGTCCCGCGCCGGCGCCTCCGGCACGCCGTCTCGGGGCGGCTCTTGCAGTGGCTCCCCTGGCAGGGGGCGCTGAAGCTCGGCTATCGCTTTTACGCCGACAGCTGGGGCTCGACGGCGAACACGGTGGACGCCGCGCTGTCGCAGCGGGCGGGGCCGCTGACCCTGGAGGTGGGCGGTCGCTACCACCGGCAGTCTGCGGTCAGCTTCTTCGGCACGGTGTTCGACCCTGCGGGCACGGGATTTCGCACCTCCGACAGCGATCTCGCCGCGTTGCACGCCAGCGCCGTCTCGGCAGGCGTACGCTGGGACCAGCCGATCGGCCACCGTGGGCACCGCATCTATTTCTCGTTCACCGGCGAGCACTACGTCCGGACCAACAATCTACACGTCGACTTCGTCAGCGGCGCGCTAGGATGGGAGCAATGAAGCGCCAGGGCCCCTCCCGCACCTCGCCCGTCGCCGTCGCGGTGATCGCCGCGGCGCTGTCCGGGTGCGCGAGCGCGGCGCTCCGTGGGACGGGGGCGACCGCGGCCCGGCCCGCGGCGGCCGACCCCGGGTGGCAACAGGTCCCGCTGGCCGATCTCGAGAGCCGCCCGATCACGCTGGCAAAGCTGGTGGCGGGCCGTCCGGCGCTGGTGAATCTGTGGGCCCCCTGGTGCGAGCGCTGCAAGACCGAGCTGCCCGATCTCGACCGGCTGTCGCGCCGGCTCGAGGGGTGCGCCGTCATCGTCGGCGTCGCGGTCGGCGAGGACGCGTCCCACACGGCAGCCTTCGTGCATGAGCGTGGTCTCGGTTACCCGCAGGTCGTCGACGAAGGATTTCACCTGGCGGACACGCTCCACCAGAGCCGCGTCCCGACCACGCTGGTGATCGACGGTGAGGGGGCAATCGTTCACGTCGGGCTGGCGCTCGACGAGGCGGCGGTCGGTGCGCTCGAGGCCGCGCTGGGGCGCGCGGAGGCGGACGAGCACTGCAGGAGCAACCGTGTGGTCGGTTCGACCTAACGACCCACGACGCATCGTGGGTCGCCCGCGGTTTTTCGTGGCCACGATGCGTCTGCCGAATGAATTGGTCAGACGAAGCGCGAACAAGCGCGCGTTTTTGTGGCTGAGTGGAATCGAGTACGTCCTTTGCAAGTTGAAGGAGACATGATGAGAGGCGTGAAGGTGTTTTCGGCGACGAAGGCGAGAGATCGGGAAGCGCTCGGTGAGAACGTCACGAGATGGCTGGTGGAGAACCCCCAGCTCCGCGTGGTGGACAAGACCGTCACGCAGAGCTCGGACGCCGAGTTCCACTGCCTGACGATCACCTTGTTCTACGAAACCCCGGCGCCCTGAGCGGCCGAGCTGCTCCGCCCTCGCTCCGGGGATCAGACCCAGTTGTAGTTGAAGCTGATGCTGACGCGCTCGCCACGGGTCGGGTTGGAGGCAACCTCGTGCCGCAGCCAGCTCTCGAACAGGATCACTCTGCCCGCCGCGACGTCGTAGGAGACCTGCTGGCGGTTCTCGGGGCGCGAGGAGGGACGCTTGGGCGGCGCGCCCATCAGCTTGTCGAGCCGCGGGTCCTCGAAGCGGAGGCGCGAGCAGCCGCGCGGCGTGGCGACGTAGTAGGTCCCGCTGACGACGGCCAGCGGGTGGAGGTGCAGCGGATGCACCGCGTGGCGCGACATCACGTTCACCCAGCAGTCGGTCATCTCCAGCTTCCCGCTGCCGAGGTCCATCTCCAGCTGGCGCGCGAACCGGTTCACGTGCCGGCGGATCTTCGTCTCCAGCTCGATGAAGGTGGAGAACGTCTTGTGCAGGTTGGTCATCGTCCCATACGACGTGTAGCCGGCCGGGTAGTTCTTCGCGCACCAGCGCTGGCCGGCCCGATCGTGGGCGCGGATCTTGTGGCAGTCATCGAGCAGCGCGCGCGTGAGCACCGCCCCGCCGCGCGCCACCAGCTGCGCATCGTAGATGAAGGTCGGAAACCAGGGTTTGATCGGCATGGTCAGGAGGCGAGCGCCTTGGCGATGAGATCGGTGGGGACCTGCGCGGCCGGGACCTTGCGCCGCGCCCGCCGCGTTCCGCGTTGGGGCGAAGAAAACCAGGAACGGACGTCGAGGTCCAGCCCCACCCCGTGCATGTAGTTGTAGAGCGCCTTGCGCAGCCCCTCGCCCAGGAAGTCGTGGTCGGTGCCGGTCGGGTCGACGAAGGGCAGCTCGTTGCGGGCGAAGGCCGCCGGCGCGCGCTTGACGCGGATCCCGTACAGCGCGGGCCCATGCCGATCGGGCTGTGCACGGTGGCGGCGAAGCGGTGCCAGAACGCCGACTGGATGCAGCCCGCGTCGAAGAGCTGCCGCACCCGCTCGAGCGCGTCGATCGTCTCCTGCTCGGTCTCCGTCGGAAACCCGTACATCAGGTAGGCGTGGACCATGACGTCGGCGTCGGTGAAAGCGCGGGTCACGCGCGCCACCTGCTCGACGGTGACCCCCTTCTGCATCAGCGCGAGCAGCCGGTCGGAGGCGACCTCCAGGCCGCCGGTGACGGCGATGCAGCCGGCGCGCGCCATGAGCGCGCAGAGCGCGGGCGTGAAGGTCTTCTCGAACCGGATGTTTCCCCACCAGGTGATGTGGACGCCGCGATCGAGGAGCCGCTGCGACAGCGCGCGGAGCATCGCCGGCGGCGCCGCCTCGTCGACGAAGTGAAAGCCGGTCTCCCCCGTCTCGGCGACCAGGGCGACGATGCGATCGACGAGCAGATCGGCGGAGGCGGCCTCGTAGTGCCCGATGTAGTCGAGCGAGACGTCGCAGAAGGTGCACTTCTTCCAGTAGCAGCCGTGCGCGAGCGTCAGCTTGTTCCAGCGCCCGTCCGACCAGAGGCGGTGCATCGGGTTCAGCATCTCGAACAGCGAGACGTAGCGGTCGAGCGGCAGGCCGGCGTAGGTCGGCGTGCCGGTCTCCGCCGGCGGCACGTCGTGGGCCGTCGGATCGGTCTTGAGGACCACGCGGCCGTTCTCGCGCACGAAGGTCCGGTGCAGCGGCCCGCCCGGTGCGCCGCCGGCCCCGAGGTGACGAGAGCAGGTTCAAGAGCGGCCGCTCGCCGTCGTCGAGCGTGACGTAGTCGAAGCTGTCGAACACGCGCGGCTCGCCGAGCTCGCGCAGCTCCGTGTTGACGTAACCGCCGCCCAGGACCAGCCGCACGGCGGGCCGCGCCCGGCGAATCGCGCGCGCCAGCCGGAACGCGCCGTAGACGTTGCCCGGAAACGGCGCGCTGATCCCGACCACGTCGGGTCGGTGCCGCGCCGCGAGCTCGGCGCCGATCGCGTCGGTGAGCTCGTCGACCAGCGTCGGCGGCCCGTCGAGCGCCGTGGCGAGCGGATCGAAGCTGGCGGCGCTCTCGGCCAGCTTCTCGGCGTAACGCGACAGCTCGAACCGCGCGTCGATCCCGTCGCGGATCGCGTCGGCGACGTCGTCGACATAGAGGCTGGCGAGGTGCTTGGCCCGATCGGCCAAGGAGAGCTCGCGGTAGGCGGCGGCGAGCGGCGCGTCCGCGGCGTCCCCCTCGGCGAGCGCGGCGGCGAGCGGCGCGAACCGCGGCCCCTCGGGAAGAAACTTGCGGCGCGCGATGCGGGCCGCGAGCCCCGGCGTGCGCCCCTGCAGGAAACCGACGACCGCGTCGACGGTCGCGACGTAACGGTCCCCCTTCGCCGCGAAGGCGCCGAGCGACGTGGTGGCCGACGCCCGCCCGCCCAGCCCGGCCCGCACCCGGGCGAGCCCGTCGCGCGAGTAGAGACGCAGGAACAGCTCGAGCGCCGGATCGGCCTGCGCGATCTCCAGCCCCAGCTCGCGCGCGTGGAGGCGCAGGAACCCGGCCAGGTAGGCCGTCGCGGGATACGGCGTGTTGAGCTGCACCATCGGCGCCGTGAGCAGCAGGACCCGCATCGCGTTCAGCCCCCGATCCTCAGGCGCGCCAGGAGCGGCGCCACGCCGGCCTGCCGCAGCTTCGCCGTCACGACGAGGCCATCGCGGACCAGGCGCGGGATCGCCACCTCGACCTCGACGGTGTCGGTCACGCGCCCCGCGTACTCGCAGCGGCGGCACCAGACGCCGCGCGGGCTGGCCACGCCGCCGCAGGTCGGGCAGAGGACGGTGAGCGGCAGGGCCACCACCGCCGTCCCGCCGCGCGCCGCCTCCGCCGCCGTCAGCTGGAGCTCGAGCACGCCGCCCGGGTCCAGCCGCGCGGCACCCGAAGCGGTCAGCTCGGCGATCCGCCCCGACAGGCGCGCGATGAGATTGTGGATCGGCCGCTGCCAGGAGGCGTTCCACCCGACCGCCGAGACGTTCCACGATCGCCCGTCGGACGGCGCCCCACCCGGCGCGAACGCCCCCTGTGATTCGCGGGCAAACAGGTGCGCGTCGTAGGCGGTGCGCGCCGTCGGGTCCGACAGCATGTGGTAGGCCTCGGCGATCCGCGCGAACCTCTCGGCGCTGGCCGGCCCCGCGCGGTCGGGGTGGTGCTGCAGCGCCAGCCGGCGGTAGGCGCGGCGGATTTCGGCTCCGGTCGCCGCGCGCGCGACGCCGAGGACGAGGTAGAGGTCGACCTGGGAATCGACGGCCGGCGTGCGCACGCGACCGATGTTAACGCCTCGGCCGCGCCAGGGGCACGCGCCAGCCGGCCCCGCCCTGCTGGCGGCTCACGGCGCGGGGCCCAGGATCCGGATCAGCCGCTCGGACGCCCGGTCGCGCTTGTGCTCGGCCGCCGCGCGCCAGGCCTCCGCGCCGTTGTGGACGTTGCCGAAGTAGTAGCGCAGGCCGAGCCCCAGCCCCACGAGGGCGGCGTCCGCGATCGCGCCGTCGGCGATCAGGAAGTAGACAGCCGTGGCGAACCCGCCGTTGACCAGCAACGCCAGGGCGGCGTCTCCCGGATTGCCGGCGGTCGCCTGGCCCAGCCCGGGCACGATCGCCGACAGGGTTCCCCCGACGAGACCGCGGGCGTGCACGTCGATCTCGATCGTCCGGAGCAGGCCGTCCAGCTCACCGCGGGGCGGCCCCACCCCGCCCGGCAGCTCGGCGATGCAGGCGCGCGCCGCGGCGCCGTCGTGGGCCAGCACCTCGGCGACGCAGCGCAGACGGGTGGCGAAGGCGCGCGTCGCCTCGTCGGCGCCGAACGCCTCGACCCGCGCGAACACGTGCACCGCGTGCGGGAACGACCGCGCCCGCAGCAGGACCACGCCGGTCGCCAGATCGATCTGATCGGCCCGGGTCGGATCCGGCGTGCCGGCGGCCGCCTGCTCGAGGAACGGCACGGCCTGGTCGGGCTTGCCACCGACCGCCAGAGCCATCCCGACCCGGTAGGTGGTCTCGGGCGCCAGCGCCTCCGGCCCGTTCTCCAGCAACAGCCGGTGCGCCTCGCTCCCCGCCTCGTCGCCCAGGCCGAGGCGCAGCAGATCGCCGACGAAGCGAGCCTCCTTGCCCGCCTGCTTGCCCGCCGGCTCGGCCGCGAGCGAGGCACGCGCGCCGACCAGCGCCGCCAGCGCGACGGCGAGCGCGAGCGCGCGGCGGCGGCGGCGCTCGGGGCGCCACCGGCGGTCAGGGATCCAGCCGGCGCTCATAGGCACGATCCACCTCCTGCATCAGCGCGTCCTCGGCGTCGCGCCGCTGCACGACCGCGCCGATCGCCGACCCGTAGACGTTTCCGGCATAGAGCAGTCCGGCGATTCCGCCCAGGATCCAGCCGCGCACCGACCCCTGTCCCTCGGAGTAGAAGCCCTGCGCGGCGAGGGCCGCGGTCGACCCGATCAGGAAAAAGCTCATCAGCCCGTCGGGCCACCGGCCGAGGTAGACGCGCCCCAGGCCCGGGACGACCATCGACAGGGCGGCGGCCAGCACCGGCGATTTTCTCGGCAGGGCGTCGTAGCGGCGAACGAGCTCCCGGTCCTGGTCGCGCCAGGCCGACGGCGTTTGATCGAGCGGCGTCGCGCCGGACGCGGCCGGCGTCGCGGCAGACGCGGCCAACTCCCGGCGCGCCTCGTTCCAGTGGCGCGCCCGGATGGAGCGCATCCGCAAGGTCTCGACGCCGAGGGCGCGGAACCGATTGGGCGGCGCCCCGCTCTCGAGCGACGGACAGGCCGGCGCGCCGAGCTCCGGCAGGAAGACCTCGGCGAGGCAGATGCGCAGTCGCCCCGGCCCGTCCAGCGCCGCCCCCTCGGACGGCAGCGCCAGCATCAGGCGTCGGGCGTCGTCGTGCCGGCCCGCGAGCGACAGACAGAGCGCCGCCCGCTCGAACCCGCGGGCGCGGTCGGCCGGGTGATCGTAGCCGTAGCGGAGCGCCTCCACGGCGCACTCGCTGAAGCTGCCGACGGAGCGCAAACGCTCCGCCAGCTCGAGATAGGAGGGCGCCTCCGGCGCGGCTTCGGGCGGCGCGGCCGGTGGCAAGACCGGTGGCAAGACCGGTGGAAAGATCGGCGCCGCAATCTGCGCGCGGGCCGGCGCCGCCAGGCCGAGCAGGACCAGCGCCCCGAGGACGCCGCTCCACCATCGTCGCGCGCCCCGCGCCCCGCTCACTCGGACGCCGTCAGGCAGTAGCGCTCCGGCTCGTCCTTGAGCAGGTGCCCCTCGGCCGCGCGCGGGTAGAACGGAATCGCCATCGGGTGATCACGGAGCAGCCGGTCGAGCGAGAGGAGCGCGCCCTGCACGACGCCACACCTGCCGATCACGCGCTGGGCGAAACGCGAGCACGACGGGCTGAAGCCGCACACCGGCAGATCCTGCGACGAGAGGACCAGCCGGTAGGTGCCGAACAGCGCGCGGGTGACCCCGGCGCCGAGCGCGCCGTCCCAGGGCTGCGCGGCCTCGCCGGCAGGCGCCGCGCGCGGCGCCCCCAACAGGAAGGCGACCGCCTGGTCGGGCTCCCACAGGTGCGGCGTCTCCGGCGTCGCGTCCTGCGCCGCGCCGGCGGACCTTGGCGCGGCCAGCATGACAGCCAGCATGACAACGAAGTTGACCGCGAAAAGGCCCCCCGCCAGCGCCGCCGCGCGCACGGGGCTCACCACGACAGCGCCTGGATCTTCGTCTGCGGGCGAAGGTGGGCGCAGCCGATCGAGACCGGGCGCCGCGGATCGATGGGCGTCACGTCGGCGAGCGACCACTGCTCCTCCCGCTTCCGCACGCCTCCGGCCGCGAAGTAGTCGGCCACGATCGAGCGCGGCACGCTGTGCGCGCCGACGCGGATTCGATCGCCGAAGGTGAACCGCCGCTGCGGCTTGCCCGACGGCTCGAGGAGCTCGATGGAGAGCGCGCCGGCGCGCGACTCCACCGCCCGCATCTCCCCGATGGGGTTGCCCGACGCGTCGACCGCGCGCCAGCGGGTGACGAGGTTCCCTTTCTCCCGCTTCCGCTCGATCAGCTTGGACTGGGCCGGCAGCGTGCTGGCGGGATCGACGATCCCCGCTGCCAGCGCGTCGAGCATCGGCGGCAGCTGCGGCGGCTCGAAGTGCGCCACGAACGCCAGGTCGCGCTCCGGATAGTAGATGGTGAGCTCGCGCGGGGTCAGGTGCATCTCCTGGACGTTCGGGGTCTTGACCGCCACACAGACCTCGCCGCCCGGCACGAAGTTGACCACCCCCGAGACGACGTCGGTCCCCTGCGCGTCGGTCGTCTTCAGGACGAAGCTGGCCGCCAGCGAGATCGACCGCGCACCCGGGGCGGGGGCCGTCACGGACAGAATCGTCGAGACAACGGCGAACGTTGCCGCCCCGGCTCCCATCGTGACCGCTGCTGCTACCTCAGTATGTGGTGTATGTCGGCGTGCTCTTCACGATCGCGACGACGAGGATGACGTAGATGATGATGACGACGACCACCTCGGTCCCGAGGCCCCACAGCGCCGCGTGCAGCTGCGCCGAGTGCCCGGCCGATTTGTAGGTGTTCGTGTAGACGGCCAGGTATTCGGGCGACTTGCCCATCATGCGGGCTGCCGGCGGTGCCGGATCCGCCACCGCGGCAATCACGACGCCGATCAGGCCTAGGATGCAGCCGGCGAAGAACCAGAGCACGCCGTTGGTGTCGGCCTCCGCGTCCTGCGTCGCCTCCATGACGGCGCGGTTGGTGTCGACCGGCGGCGGCGCGTAGGCCGGCGCGCCCGCGGGTGGCGGCGCCCACTGCTGCTGCTGCGGCGGCGCCCACTGCTGCTGCGCGCAGGCCGGATGCTCGAGGATCGGAATCATGACCATCGCGGACGACACGATCGCCACCACACTGAACCGACCGAGCCACTTCCGAACGTCGCGAGGCTTGCTCATCGTGCCGTCTCCTTCGAAACCGGTGGGTTGAGCGGGCCGCGTTGCCCCGCGCCCATTTTTTACCCGAAAACGGAGAGTTCAGTCAACATCGTGGATCACGCATCCCGCATCGTCGGGGCGATTTCGTGAAGATTGGGGAGGGGCTCCGCCCTCTCATGTTCGGGAATTTGCAGCTCTTTTCAGCTCGTTCGTCGGCTCGTTCGCATCGTTGCTCGTTTCCTTCCTTTTGATTCTCTCTTGATTGGCTTGAGGGCAAACATGAACATACGTCGGGCACTCGTTCTCCTGGTCGGCGTTGCCGTCGGCGCCTGCGGTGGCACCTCGTCGTCGACCGGTGGATCGGGCGGAGCGTCCGCCTCGGGCGGCAGCAACGGCACGGGTGGCGGCAACGCTTCGGGCGGAGCGACGGGAGCCGGTGGATCCGGCGGGACGTCGTCCTCGGGCGGCGCCTCGGGAACCGGCGGTAGCACGGCCACCGGCGGCGCAACGGGAACCGGCGGCGTGAACGGGACGGGCGGGAGCACCACGGGCGGCGCCTCGGGAACCGGCGGCGCCACGGCCACCGGCGGCGCCTCCGGCGCGGGCGGCCGATCGGCCAGCGGCGGCGCCTCCGGAGCCGGCGGGACCGCCTCGGGCGGCAGCTCCGGCAAGGGGGGAGCGAGCGGAACGGGGGGAGCCGCGACGGGCGGCGCCTCGGGAACCGGCGGCGCCGCGGGCGCAGGCGGCAGCGCCGGCGCGGGCGGCAACAGCGGCGGCGGCGGCGCGGCCTCCGGGGTTCACGTGGTCGGCACGCAGATCTACGACGGCAGCACGGCGATCCGGTTGATGGGCGTCAACCGGCCGGGCGGCGAGTACGCCTGCGTGACCAGCACCAACCCGTGGGATCCCGGCGACGGCTCGGGAAACAACCAGGCGAGCATCACCGCGATGCTGACCTGGAAAGTCAACGCGGTCCGGATTCCGCTGAACGAGGACTGCTGGCTGAACCTCAACGGCGTGAAGCTGGGCGGCGCCACCTATCAGAGCGACATCCAAACCTGGGTGAACCTGCTCCTGCAGAACGACATCTATCCGATCCTCGACCTGCACTGGACCGAGAACAACGGCGCCAAGGCGACCGGCCAGCAGCCGATGCCCGACGCCGCGCACGCGCCGACGTTCTGGGGTCAGGTCGCCGCCGCGTACGAGAATTCGCCCAAGGTCATCTTCGATCTGCACAACGAGCCCTACCCCGACAACAACATGGAGGCGACCGCCGCCTGGACCTGCTGGCGCGACGGCGGCACCTGCACCGGAATCGGCTATCAGGTGGCCGGCATGCAGGCGATGCTGACCGCCGTGCGCAACGCGGGGGCGACCAACCTGGTGCTGCTGGCGGGGATCGAGTACGCCAACGATCTCACCCAGTGGATGACGTACAAGCCGACCGATCCCGCCGGCAACATGGCCGCCTCCTGGCACGTCTACCCCAACAGCAACTACACCGGCAGCCACACGCTGATGATGGATGCCGGCGGCGTGGCCGGGATCGTGCCGATCGTGGCGACCGAGATTGGGGGCGTCCTCAGCGGCTGCACGGCCACCAGCGGAACAGACGACGGCTCGTTCATCACGATGGTGATGAGCTACCTCGACGGGCTCAGCCCGCCGCAGAGCTACGTCGGCTGGTCCTGGAGCACCGACGACACGCCGGTCCTGATCTCGAACTACAACGGCACCGCCGTCTGCAGCGGCCCGATCTACAAGGCGCACCTGCTGGCGACGCCGCACTGATCGGGGATATCATCGCCGGATGACGACCCCCGAGGAGACGAGCGACGCTTCCATCGACGCTTCCATCGACGCTTCTTGGGAGGCGGTTTGGAACGGCCTGGCGCGGCTGCGAGAGCGCTGGCCCTCGAACGAATGGACGTACGACCGACGCCTGCGCTGCGTCGCCTCGTCGATCCCGCTCGCCAACGCCGACGCGGCACGCGCCGTCTACGCCGAGGCATTCCCCACCGCCTGGAAGGCGGAGACCCTGGGTGGCGCGCCGGCGAGCGTGCAAGCGCTGGCCGAGACCTGTGGCGGCCTGCGCGCGGCGCAGCAGCTGCTCTGGGGCGGCGACGCCGACGGCCCCGGCGCGTTCGGGTTGTGGTGGCCGTGGGGCGACGGCACGACGGTCACGCTGAGAATCGGTCTGCACGGGCTCGACCAGCCGAAGGTGCGCTACCCGCGGCTGCGTGACGTGTTCGGAATTCCGCAAGCGCCGAACGCCGGCTAGCGCCCGCGCGACAACCCGCCGGATCACCGAAATCCGGACCGCCCTGTTCGATCTCCGGAGACCGCGATCCGTTCGTGAGGCAGGAAACCGATCGTGGCGCGTGAGATCACGCCAGGTTCGGAGCCTCACCCACCTGTGGGTGCGCTGGCGCGATGTTTGAATGAGGTGGTGCCGTCTCAATCCCTGGAGGGCACCGTGTTTCGAACAATCCGCACCGCTTCGATTCTGACAATTCTCGCGTCATCCGCCGCGTTCATCGTGGTCAGCTGCGCCGAGCGCACGCCATCGACCGCGAACAACACCGGGACCGGCTCGGTCGGCATCGCCCTCGTCCAGGGCGGGGTCACGATCAACACCGTGAGCTACATGATCAGCGGCCCGAACAGCTTCAGCAAGTCGGGAACGATCGACGTCTCGAACAGCAGCACGTTGTCGACGATCATCGGCGGCCTCCCGGCCGGCAACGGCTTCACGATCATGCTCAGCGCCACCGGCGCTGACGGCCAGACGAACTGCGGCGGCAGCGCGACCTTCAACGTGACCGCTGGTGCGATCACCCAGGTCAGCGTCACGCTCGACTGCCACCAGCCCGCCAAGACCGGCAGCATCTCGGTCAACGGCACGGTCAACATCTGCCCGAACCTCGACGCGCTCTCGGCCAGCCCGGCCTCGGTGAACGTCGGCTCGACGCTCTCGGTGTCGGCCGCGGCCGACGATCCCGACCACGGGCCATCGGCGCTCTCCTACAGCTGGACGGCGTCGAACGGAACGCTCACCGGCGCCAACACCGCCACCCCGACGTTCGAGTGCTCGCAGGTCGGCACCGCCACCCTCTCGGTGACGGTCTCCGACGGCGACCCGCTGGCCAGCTGCGCGGCGCAGGGCTCGGTCCAGGTGACCTGCACCGGCCACAACGACGCGGCCCTGCTGGTCCCGACCGCCACGCCGATCAAGCACGTCGTCGTGGTGTTCGGCGAAAACATCTCGTACGACCACTACTTCGGGACCTACCCGAACGCCGCGAACCCGCCGGGCGAGACCTCCTGGCCGGCCTCGACCGCGCCGGCGAACAACAACCTGGTCACGCCGCTCGATCCGACGGCCGCCTTCGCGCCGATCGGGGGCCTCAACCTCCTCGGGATGAACCCGAACCTCAACGCGACGAACGGAACGGGAGCCAGCAATCCGTTCCGGCTGGCGGCCGCGCAGGCCTGGACGAGGAGCCAGGGGCACAATTACCTGCCGGAGCAAGAAGCCTATGACAACGGCTTGATGGACTTGTTCCCGAAGTTCACGGGCTCGGCCGGGCCGCCCCCCAGCTCGCCGCCCATCGCCTCGACGACGGGCCTCGTCATGGCCTACTTCGACGGCAACACGCTGCAGACGTGGTGGAGCCTCGCGCAGCAGGGCGCGCTCAACGACAACTCGTACAGCACGAACTTCGGCCCCTCGACGCCCGGCGCGATCAACCTCATCTCGGGCCAGACGAACGGTTTCGACCTCGTGCACCTCAGCAAACCGCCGGCGATGATGTCGGCGAGCCACGT
This sequence comes from uncultured Pseudomonadota bacterium, assembly GCA_963831685.1. Lineage (GTDB taxonomy): Bacteria > Myxococcota_A > Polyangia > Fen-1088 > Fen-1088 > JADGRB01. Next base: position 245,753 of record CAWHRJ010000013.1, on the reverse strand, counting down.
GGTGGCCGACGGGGCGGGCAACTTCTCGCTCATCGGCGACACCGATCCGTTCGGCGACGCCTGCTCGACGGCCGCCGATCAGAACATGTTCGTGGGGCAGAACATCGGCGACCTGCTCAACACCAAGAGCATCACCTGGGGCTGGTTCAACGGCGGCTTCGATCTGACGGCCACCAACGCGAACGGGACGACCGGCTGCGCGCGCAGCACGCCCCAGACGCCGGCCGGCAGCAGCGTGGCGACCGACTACGTGCCGCACCACCAGCCGTTCCAGTACTACACCTCGACGGCGAACCCGACCCACGCTCGACCGAGCTCGCTCGCCGCCGTCGGTTCGACCGACGTGGCCAACCACCAGTACGACACCACCGACTTCTTCGCCACGCTGGCGGCGGGTAACCTCCCGGCGGTGACCTACCTCAAGGCGCAGGCCTTCCAGGACGGTCACCCGAGCAACTCGAACCCGATCGACGAGCAGAACTTCGCCGCCAAGGTCGTGAGCACCCTGCAGGCCTCGCAGGAGTGGAACACCACGGCGATCATCTTTCTCTACGACGACTCGGACGGCTGGTACGACCACCAGGAGTCGCCGATCGTGAACCCCTCGACCTCGGCGGCCGACGCGCTCAACGGCACGGGCGTTTGCAACTCGGGCAAGCAGCAGACCGGCCCCGCGCCGGCGACGGCGCTCAACGGCGCCGCCGGCGTCCCGGCCCAGGGGCGCTGCGGCTACGGCACGCGCCAGCCGCTGATGGTCGTCTCGCCCTACGCAAAGAAGAACTACATCGACCACACGCTGACGGATCAGACGTCGGTCCTGAAGTTCGTCGAGGACAACTGGCTCGCCAGCCAGCGCATCCAGCCGGGTGGGTCGTTCGACACGATCGCCGGCCCGATCAACGGCATGTTCACCTTCTGAGCTCCAACGTCAAACTGAGCTCAATCTGAACAACCAGCGGCGTCGGTCCCGACAGGGGCCGCCGCCGTTCACATTTTGAGGAGGTCGCGGGCGAGTCCAGCCGCGCATGCCAGGACGAAAGGCGGTCCGGTGTCGATCCTGTGATTCATTCGTCACCTCCCGGGACGCCGCTCCGAAATATGGTGGGCGTTTGATTCACCGCCGGAAATTCCTGGCCCTCGCCACGACGCTGGTCCCCACCTGGGCGTGCCGTCGCAACGTGCCGGCGCCTGCCCCGACTCGACAGGCGCCCGCTCCGGCGCCCCGCCCGCCCCTCCACCCCGAGGCCCTGGCCCGTTTCGTCGATCCGCTGCCGATCCCGCCGGTCAAGCAGCCGGACGGCACGCGGCCCGATCCGCACGACGAACGCCGCCAGATCCCGTTCTACCGGGTGTCGATGCGCGAGGCGCGCGTCCGCGTCCACCGCGACATGCCGCCGACCGCCTTCTGGACGTACGACGGCACGATGCCGGGCCCGACCTTCGAGACACGCGCCGGCCAGCCGTTGCTGGTCGAATGGCGGAACGAGCTGCCGGCGCGCCATTTCCTGCCGATCGATCACACGCTCTGCGGCGCCGGCCACGATCGCCCCGACGTGCGCGCCGTCGTGCACGTCCACGGCGCCAAGGCACCGCCGGAGAGCGACGGCTACCCCGAGGACTGGTATGAGCCCGGCCGGTCGAAGACCCTCTACTACCCGAACGGCCGGGAGGCGACCACGCTCTGGTACCACGACCACGCGATGGGGATCGAGCGCCTCAACCAGTACGCCGGGCTCCTCGGCCTCTTCCTGGTGCGCGACGAGGTCGAGGACGCGCTCCCCCTGCCGCGCGGCTCCCACGAGATCCCGCTCGTGCTTTGTGACCGGATGTTCTACGCCGACGGCGGTCTCAACTACCCCACGTCGGAGGTTCCGGGCGCCCCCTGGGTCATGGAGGTCAACGCCGACGCCATGCTCGTCAACGGCCGCCTCTATCCATTCCTCGAGGTGGAGCCGCGACGCTACCGCCTCCGCGTCGTCAACGCCGCCAACGCCCGCTTCTTCTACCTGTCGCTCTCGAATGGCCAGACTTTCCACCAGATCGGAACCGACCAGGGCCTCTTGCCCGCCCCGGTCCCGATCAATCGGATCACACTCGCCCCCGCCGAGCGCGCCGACCTGATCGTCGACTTCAGCGGTGCCGCCGGTACCCAGGTGACCTTGCAGAGCCAGTCCTTCACGTTGATGCAGTTCCGGGTCGCGGCGCGCGCGCCCGGGCCCGCCTCGCCCCCGCTGCCACGCACGTTGCGGAGGCTCGCGCGCCTGCCCGAGCGCGCCGCGACCCGAACGCGCACGCTCATGCTGAACGAGTACGAGGATCCCAGGACGCGCTCGATGCTGATGCTGCTCGACGGCAAGCACTGGCACGAGCCCGTCAGCGAGAAGCCGGTCCTGGACAGCGTCGAGATCTGGTCGCTCGTCAACACGACCGAGGACTCGCACCCGATCCACCTCCACCTGGTCCGCTTCCAGATCCTCGATCGCCAGGCCTTCGACGCCGACACGCTGCAGTTCAAGGGGACGATGCGCGTCATGGGGCCCCGCCTGCCGCCCGAGCCCTACGAGGCGGGGTGGAAGGACACCGTGCGCGCCGAGCCGGGCTTCATCACCCGGATCATCGTGAAGTTCGAGGGTTACACCGGCCGTTACGTCTGGCACTGCCACGTGCTCGAGCACGCCGCCAACGAGATGATGCGCCCCTTCGAGGTGGTCCCGCGGTCGAGCTCGGCGAAGCGGGGGACGGGGACGACGGGATGACGCCGGCTTGCTGGCGCCCCGGGGGTGGAGTAGCTTTCAGGCGCTCTTCGCGGCACTTCTAGGATTCGCCCCCCGATGCTCGGACTCGTTCTCGCCCTCGCCGTCACCGCTCCGCCGGCCATGCCGTCGGCGGCCGTGACCTGTCCGGGCTGGCCCGCCAGCTGCGACAGCGCGTGGGCGAACACCGCCGACGACGCGCCGGCGGACGCCGACTCCGACGCCGACTCCGACGATAGCCTGCGCGAATACGCCACGCCGGTGGAGGTCGACTGCCCCACGCCGCCGGAGGTTCCGGCGGTCGCCACCGGCGAGTGCAGCGAGCCGCCGTTGCTGAACCTCTGGTACCGCGTCTCGCGATCCCCCGACAGCGAGCTGCCGCCCGGATCGCTGGCCCCGGCCCCGCGCCGCGCCCGTCCGGGCCGCAGCCTCACCGCCGGCGGCGCGCCCGACGTGGGCCACCTGTCGGGCCCCGATGTTCAACCTGCCGCGCTCTACGCGCTCCCGGGGCTGGCCCCGGTGGCGGCGCGGAGCCGGACCGACGTCTCCACCTGGACGATTCCCACGCGCGCGTTGGCGCCGCCCGATCGCCCGCCTCGCGCCTGATCAACGGCTCGAGGTCCTCGGTTTGACGCGCGTGTGGGGCGTGCCGCGCCCCCACAGGCGTTTGGTTTTTCGTCGCGCGGCGTTCTCGTTATCCCAATCTGGAGCTGATCATGAACAACAAGGCATTGACTGTAATACTGGGGTTGGTGGTGCTGGGCGGAGGCTACGGCCTCGGGCGCCTGGCGACGCGCGACAAGGACGCCTCGTCGCCGACGGCGACCGGGCTTCCGGCGGCACAGGGCCCGGGCGACGGCGTCGACCGGCTCCGCGTTCCGCTCGACGGCCCCATGAGGGGCCCGCTGAACGCCAAGGTGACCATCGTCGAGTTCTCCGACTTCCAGTGCCCGTTCTGCAGCCGCGTCGTGCCGACCATCGACAAGATCATGAAGGACTACGACGGCAAGGTGCGGATCTACTTCCGCCACAACCCCCTGCCGTTCCACCCCAACGCGCCGCTGGCCGCCGAGGCGGCGGTCGCCGCCCAGGCGCAGGGGAAGTTCTGGGAGATGCACGACAAGATGTTCGCCAACCAGCAGAACCTGGAGCGGGCCGATCTCGACAAGTACGCGCAGGAGATCGGGCTCGACATGAACAAGTTCAAGCTGGCGCTCGACTCGCACGCCGGCAAGACGAAGGTCGACTCCGACCTGGCCGCCGGTAAGCAGATCGGCGTGCAGGGGACGCCGAACTTCTACATCGACGGGCGCAACGTGCAGGGCGCGCAGCCGTACGAGGAGTTCAAGAAGGTCATCGACGACGAGCTCAAGCGCGCCGACAAGCTGATCGCCTCGGGGACGCCGGCCAACATGGTCTACGCCACCTTCATGAAGGGCGCCAAGTCGGCACCGGGCGCGGCGCCGGCGGGCAAGGGCCCGGGCGCCGGGACCGAGGTCTACAAGATCGCCGTCGGCGACGCGCCCGACCCGCGGCGCAAGCCAGCCGAAGGTGACCATCGTCGAGTTCTCCGACTTCCAGTGCCCGTTCTGCAGCCGCGTCGAAACGACGCTCACCACGCTGCTCAAGGACTACGGCAAGGACATCTCGCGTCGTCTACAAGGAGAACCCGCTCCCGTTCCACCAGAACGCGATGCCGGCGGCCCTGGCGGCCGAGGCGGCCCGCGCCCAGGGCAAGTTCTGGGAGATGCACGACAAGATGTTCGCCAATCAGCAGAACCTCGATCGCCCCAGCCTCGACAAGTACGCCCAGGAGATCGGGCTCAACATGGCCAAGTACAAAGAGGCGATGGACAACAAGCAGGGCGAGGCGCACATCAAGGCCGACATGGCCGAGGCCGAGAAGTTCGGCGCGCGCGGCACGCCCAACTTCTTCATCAACGGGCGTAACTTCCGCGGCGCGCAGCCGCTGGAGGCGTTCAAGGGCGTCATCGACGAGGAGCTCAAGAAGGCGGACGCGAAGATCGCCGCCGGCACGCCGCGCGGCCAGGTCTACGCCGCGCTGACGCAGAACGGGCTCGAGAAGGCCGCCGCGCCGCCGCCGCCCCCGAAGGCCGCCGGCGAGCCCGACGCCAACGTCCGCTACCGCGCCGAGATCAAGGGCGCCCCGATGAAGGGGTCCAAGGACGCCCCGGTCACGATCGTCCAGTGGTCGGACTTCCAGTGCCCGTTCTGCAGCCGCGTCGAGCCGACCATCTCCAAGGTGATGGACGAGTACAAGGGGAAGGTCCGCGTCGTCTGGCGCGACCTGCCGCTGCCGTTCCACCCCAACGCCATGCCCGCGGCCATCGCGGCCCGCGCCGCCGGCGAGCAGGGGAAGTTCTGGGAGATGCACGACAAGCTGTTCGCCAATCAGGCGCACGAGGATCGCCCGACGTTCGAGAAGTACGCGCAGGAGCTGGGTCTCAACATGACCAAGTTCAAGGCGGCGCTCGACGCGCAGAAGGGCAAGGAGGCCATCGAGGCCGACTCGGCCGCGGGCGGCAAGATCGGCGCGCGTGGCACGCCGGCGTTCTTCATCAACGGGAAGTTCCTCTCGGGCGCGCAGCCGTTCGAGGCGTTCAAGGCCAAGATCGACGACGAGCTGAAGGTCGCCGACTCGATGGTCGCCAAGGGGACGCCGAAGGCCAAGGTCTACGACGCGTTGATGAAGGACGCGAAGACCGAGGTGGCCGCGGCGCCGGCCGGCGCGCAGGCGCAGGGGGCGGAGAAGACGCCCGATCAGGACACCACCGTCTACAAGGTGGCGGCCGGCAACGGCCCCTCGAAGGGGTCGAAGAACGCGCCGCTTCAGGTGGTCATCTTCTCCGACTTCCAGTGCCCGTTCTGCAAGCGGGTCGAGCCGCAGCTGTCGCAGCTGGAGAAGGAGTACGGCAGCAAGGTGCACATGACCTGGAAGAACTACCCGCTCCCCTTCCACCCGCACGCCGAGCCGGCCGCCGAGGCGGCGATGGCTGCCGGTGCGCAGGGGAAGTTCTGGCAGATGCACGACAAGCTGTTCGAGAACAACACGGCGCTCGAGCGGGCCGACTTCGAGAAGTACGCGCAGGAGCTGGGCCTCGACATGGCCAAGTTCAAGGCCGACCTCGACGCGCAGAAGTACAAGGACCAGATCCAGTCCGACACCAAGGAAGGCCAGGCGGTGGGCGTCAACGGTACGCCGGCCGTCTTCATCAACGGGCGCAAGATCAACGGCGCCTACCCGTGGGAGACCTTCAAGAAGATCGCCGACGACGAGCTGAAGAAGAAGAAGGGCTAAAGCCGCTCGCTGCGCTCGCTTCGTGGGAGGGGTTTTGCCCCTCCCACGGGCCCGTCAATAGAACAGGAACCCTCGAAGGGTTCCTGAAACCTCCGGCGGGCGGAGCCCGCCTTCGATATACACTCGCTGAAGATGGAGAAGCCGTGAAGGCTCCGACGGCCAAGACTGCGAACCAGGGCGGGTCGCGGGTGCGGCGGGTGGGGCCGATGGTCATCACGGTGGCGGCGATCGCCTTCGTGGCAGTGCGGTTCCTGGGCGGGGTCCACGCGACGCTGGCGCGCACGCGCGACGGTGCCTGCACGGCGCTCAAGCCGGATCCGCTGCCCGCTTTCCTGCAGAGCGCGACGCCCGATTTTCAGCTTCCCGATGCCGGCGGGCGTACGGTCTCGCTCTCTGGCCAGCACGGGCATCCGGTGCTGCTCAATTTTTGGGCCACCTGGTGCCCTCCCTGCGTCGACGAGGTCCCGTCGCTGGAGGATCTGGCGCGCAAGCTGGACGGCACCGACCTGCGCCTCCTGGCGGTCAGCGTCGACGACGACTGGGGGACCATCCGGCGGTTCTTCCCCAAGGGGAGCGCCATCGGCGTGCTGCTCGACACCTCGCACGAGATCCCCAAGAAGTTCGGGACCGTGCAGTTCCCCGAGAGCTACATGATCGACGCCGCGGGCCGGGTCCGTTACTACTTCATCAACAAGCGAGACTGGTCCCGCCCCGAAGCCGTCGCCTGTCTCGAAAGCTTGCGGTGAGCTCCCGTTCCGATGAGCCTGCCGACACCGACACCGGCGGCGCGCCCGCGGGGCATCCCGGCGCTGCCGCTGCTGACGCTGATCAATTTCTTCAACTACGTCGACCGTCAGGTCGTCTACGGGATGACGCCGCACCTCGGGGAGGCCTTCCATCTCTCCAACTCGAAGCTCGGCTTGCTGGCCTGGGCGAACCTATTCGTCTTCGCGCTCGCGTCGCTCATCTCGGGACCGATCGCGGATCGCGTGGGACCGCGCAAGGTGATCTCCACCGGGATCCTGGTCTGGTCGATCGCCACCATCGGCTCGGCGCTCTCGACCTCGTTTCCGATGCTGCTGTTCTTCCGCGCGCTGGTCGGTGTCGGTGAAGGGGCCTATGGGCCGTCAGCCAACACGCTGCTCTGCGCCGACGCACCGCCCGAAAAGCGCGGGCGGGCGCTCGGCATCTACAACGTCGGGATGGCGCTGGGCGGGACCAGCGGGCTCGTGCTGGGAGCGACGCTGGCGCCTCTGCTCGGTTGGCGCGGCGTGTTCTGGATCGCCGGCGGCCCGTCGATCTTGCTCGCGATCTCTTCGGTGTTCCTGGCCGCTCCCGATCGGCTGCCGCGGCCGCAAGCGCTTCCGGCGCGCTCCTTTCTGCTCTCGCCCACCTACCTCCTGGCGCTCGGCGGCGGCATTCTGGCCACCTTCGGTGCCAGCTGCGCTCATTTTCTGGATCCGCACGCTCGTCATCGAGGAGCGCCACTTCAGCGTGGTCAATGGAAGCGCCTTCATGGCGGTCGTCGGCCTCCTCGCCGGTGTCGGGGGCGTCGTCGTCGGGGGGTACGCGGGTGACGCGTTCAACCGGCGCGCCAACGGCGGTCACGCGCTGACCATCGGGCTGTCGATGCTGATCGGGGTACCCGTGGGAGCCATCGCCCTCTATGTCACGGGAAAACCGCTCTTCATGGTGGTGACCTTCGCGTCGGCCTTTCTCTTCTCCGTCTACAACGGCCCGTCTGCGGCGGTGGTCGACGAGCTCGGGCCGCCGCAATATGCCGCGACCTTGCAGGCCGTCTTCATGTTCGGCCTCCACGTCCTCGGCAACGCGCCCGCGCCCTCGGTGGTCGGCGCCATCTCCGATCACTTTCACACCTCGATCGCGAACTCGCTGCAGGCGGCCACCATCGCGTTCGCGCTCTCTGGCATCCTCTTCCTGGTGGTGGCGCGACGACAGCGACGCGCCCCTTCGTTCCATTGACGGCCATGACCACGACGCCCCCGACCACGCAGGACTACTACGACCGCTTCGCCGCCGGCTACGAGGCCGAGCGGCACCACGGCTACCACCGCCTCATCGACGAGCTGGAGCTGGATCTCGTGCGCCGCTTCGGCGCCGGCAGGACGTGTTCGAGGCCGGCTGCGGCACCGGCCTTCTGCTGCGCGAGGCGGCGCCGGGTGGCACGCACGGCCGTCGGCCTCGACCTGTCGCGCGGAATGCTCGAGCCGGCGCGCGCGCCGCGGGCTGTCGGTGCGTGCAGGGCTCGATCACCGACGTGCCGCTGCCGTCGGAGACGTTCGATCTCGTCTACAGCATGAAGGTGCTGGCGCACGTGCCGCCCATCGAGGCGGCGGTCGCGGAGCTGGCGCGCCTGGTCCGCCCCGGCGGCCACCTCTTGCTGGAGTTCTACAACCCGCTATCGCTGCGCTACCTGGCCAAGCGCCTCGGCGGCCCCGGAAAGATCGCCGCCGACGGCACCACCGAGAAGGACGTCTACACGCGGTTCGACACACTGTCGCGCGCGCGACGTTACCTTCCGCCCGGCGTCGATCTGATCGCCGTGCGCGGCGTCCGCGTCGTGACGCCGACCTCGGCCGTGTTCCGCTTCCCGCCGCTCGGACGCCTCTTCGGCTGGGCCGAGCGCGCCGCCGCCGACATGCCGCTGCTGCGCAACCTCGGCGGCTTCCTCATCCTCGTCGCCCAGAAACGCGCCTGATGCCGGTGCGCCTCGATCTCCCCCCGCGCGGCGTCCTCGAGCCCAACGACGCCGACGATCCGCTGCCGTACTACTACCACCCGTGGGTCGGCTGGCTCTACCGCCACCGCCTGCAGATGGGGCTCGACTTCCTGGATCCAACCGCGGAAACCCCGAGGGGGTTCCCGCACCCTCCCGCGAAGGACTCCGCTGGGCAGAGCCCAGCTCCGTCCACGCGTAGCGGCAAGCGTGTCCTGGAGGTCGGCGTCGGCAGCGGCGTTCTGGTTCCGACGCTGACCAAGCACTACGCCGAGTACACCGGCACCGATCTGACCCTGGCGCCAGGCCTCGACGCGCTGGTCGCCCCCGGCTGCCGCGCCGAGTTCCGCCGCGCCGACCTGCTGAACGACGCCGACCTGCCGGCCGCGCACTTCGACGCCATCGTCTGCTTCTCCGTCCTCGAGCACATCCGCGACGCCGACGGCGCCGCCCGCGGCCTCGCCCGCGCGCTGGCCCCGGGCGGCACGCTGGTGACCGGCTACCCGATGGTGAGCCGACTCATGACCCGCGCCTTCGCCGCCATCGGCTACGACCGCATCGACGACCACCACGTCAGCCCGCCCGCCCGAATCGCCGCCGCGCTCGGCGCGGTCCTGACGCCCGTCCGTCGCGCGGCCTTCCCGCCAGCGGCGCCCGTCCCGGCGGCGCTCTACCAGTGCACGGCCTGGACGACCCGCAACTGAAGGTTCGCTAGTCGCCGCCTGGATCGATCAAGGCATCATGTCCGGGCATGCCCGGCGCCCCGCGGTCCCTGGTCAGGCGAGCTTCTCGATGACCACCAGTATCCGGAATCCGATCAGCCGAAACACAGGCTCTGGGAGCCTCGACTCGAGCGCGTGGAACGCCGACCAGATCGGCCCGGGGAGCAGCGGGCGCCGCGAGAAACCCCCGGACGCCGGATAGCTCGGACCGGAGAGATGCGCGACGCTGCGGACGGCGAGCGCCGGGAATGCCTCCGCGAACGCGCGCCGGCGGCGCCCGAACAGCAGCGAGGGGATCGCCTGGTTGGAGTCGAACGGATCGCGCGCGCCGGCGGCGGCCTGCTGGGCCGGCGCGAGCGGGTCGACGCCCAGCGCGAGCGGCTCGTCGTGCAGGAACTTGTACACGGGGTATGAAAGCGGGCTCACATACGGCTCGCACATCACGATCCGCCCGCCGGGGCGCAGCGCGCGCGTCGCCTCGGCGAAGAAACGGCGCGGGTCCGGCAGGTGGTGGAGCACGTCGAACAGGACGAGCGCGCCCAGCGCCGCGTCCCCGGACGGGAGCGCCTCGGCGCTCGCCTCGCGATCGTGCCAGGGGGCGCGCACGACGTCGGAGAGCTCGAGATCGGGGATGAACTGGCGCGCGAAGCCGGGGCCGGAGCCGAGCTCGAGGCGCGGGCCGAGCGCCGCCGGCGGCAGCGCGGCGGCGACGCGGCCGTACCACTCCGCGTAGAGGGTCCGCAGCGCGGGATTGCTCTCCCAGGCGCGCCGGTGCTCCTCGAATCGCGCCAGCGTGCGCGCCCGTTGTTCGTCCGTGAGGACGGAGCCGGGCTCGTCCCGGCGGAGTCCATCGCGGGAGGGCTGGGGAACCGTCCCAGGGTTCCCCTGTTGATCGTTGGGCATGACGCCTAGACGAACTTGATCTTGCGCGCCGCCACCGCCGACATCCGCAGCAACAGCAGGCCGTGCTTCCAGCGCGAGATATTGGTCTCGCCGTAGGTGCGGTCGCGGTAGCGCACCGGAATCTCGGCGATCTTCAGGTTCAGGCGCGCGGCCCCGAAGATGAGGTCGAAGTCGCCGAACGGATCGAAGTCGCCGAAGTAGCTGCGGCCGGCGGCGATCCGCTCGTAGTCCTTGCGCCAGAGGACCTTGGTCCCGCACAGCGTGTCCTTGATCGGCTGCTGCAGGAGATAGGTGAACAGCTCCGAGAAGGCGACGTTGCCGAGCTTGTTGAAGAAGCGCATCGCCCCCGGCTCCATCGGATAGACGAGGCGCGTGCCTTGAACGAAGTCCGCGTGACCGCCAGCGAGCACGTCGTAAAAGGTGGGCAGCTCCTCGGGCGGGACCGTCAGATCCGCGTCGAGGATCATGAGCACGTCGCCGGTGGCGTGCGCGAAGCCGAGCCGCACGGCGTCCCCCTTCCCCTTGCCGGTCTGCTGGAACGCGCGCAGCTTGAGCGGCCCGTCGTAGGCCTGTACCGTCCGCTGGATGGCGGACCAGGTGTCGTCGGTCGAGTGCCCCTCGACGAAGATGAGCTCGGTCGACGCGCCCATCACCGGCGTGCGCGCGACGGCCGCCGCGACGTTCCCCGCCTCGTTGCGCGTCGGCACGATCACGCTGACGCTCGCCCTGCGCGGTGCCGGCGTCCCGCCCCGATCGCGCAGCACGTAGATGCGGTAGAGCGAGGCGTGCTTCATCGCCGGCGCGCGCACCGCGTACCGGTTGAGCGCCGTCGAAACGACCGGCAGATCCATGGGCAAGAGCAACCTGTCTTCGAAGCGCACCACCTCCAGCCCGGTGATGTCGTAGAGGTTGCGGAAATCGGCGTCCGACAGCCAGTTCGCCTGCGGCGCCGGCCGCTTGAGCCCCGCCAGCTCCGCCAGCCGCACTGGAACCTCCCACAGATAGCTGAAGGCGGTGAGGTAGATGCGCCCCTCGGGCCCGAGGCGCCGCTTGAGGCCGACGAGCAGCGCCTTGACGTCGAGCACGCTGTGGCAGAGGCGATCGCAGATCACCGCGTCGGCCCGCTGCACCAGATCCGCCGGCGGCGCGATGGCATCGCCCACCTCGAACGCGATCTCCGGGTGGCGCGCGCGCGCGCGGACGATCGTCTCGGGGAGGTAGTCGATCCCCTGCCGGCGCGCGTTCGGCAGCGCCGCCAAGAGGTCCCCCTCGCCGCAACCGACCTCCAGCACCGACGCATCGGGCGGAATGAGGCGCCCGAGCGCGGCGGTGAGATCGCGGTGCAGAAAGTCGCGCGCGGCGGGGTGGCGTGGCGCCTCGCTCACCTGCTGGTAGTAGGCGCGCCAGGTCGCCTCCAGCGCCTCGGCCCGCGACGGCGGCCGCTCGATCTCCGGGCCCGCGCCCGAGGGGCCGCCGAACGACGGCGGAGGGACGGGGTTCCGCATCACTCGTCGGTGGCGAGCGTGTAGCGCTGCTTGAAGTTCTGCCCCGGCTTCACGTTGATGCTCTCGGTCTGGTCGATCTGCATGTCCGACCGCTTGAACGCCAGCTTGTGGCGGCCGCAGGGGATCTTGTAGTCGACGATCGGCGTGTGCTGGCTGGTGTTCTTGCCGTCGATCCAGACCTCGGACCAGGGGACGGAGTTGACCGTCATCGTGCAGTCGGCCACCTTGGCCGACGGGCCGCTGTCGTCGTCGCTGCCCGGGGAGACGCTGCCGCTGTCGTCGAGCGCCACCTCGTGCGCCTTCTTGTGCCGCGGCGTGTGCGGCGCTGCCGGCGACGGCGAGGACGGAGGAGGCGGCGGCGCGACCACCGCTTCGTGCTGAACGGGCGGCGGGCTCGGCGGCGGGGCGCGCGGCGCGGACGGTGGAGGCGGAGGCGGCGGCGCCACCGCCACCTCCCCGTGAGGCGGCGTCTTCCCCGCCGGCGCGCTGCCCGAGGCGGGAATCAGCATCGCGTGAACCTTCGCGATGGCGCCCGGCTGGACGTCGATGTCCTGGCGCCACGGCTTGAACCGGTTCTCGCCCTTGATCTCCAGGAGGTGGTGTCCGGGGGCGATGCGGAACGCTCGAAAGTCCGTACGCGCCTGCTGCCCCGCCGCCCCCCGGATCGCCGCGCCATCCAGCCAGACCAACCCGCCGGGCGGCTCGCTGGTCAGCTCGAAGCCGGTGTCGGGCGACGGCTCCAGCGTCACCGTGAGCGGCAGCGGCTGGCCCGCGCGCACCTCGATGTTCTGATCGTTCCGCTCATAGCCCTCGCGGGTCACCGACAGCGTGTAGGGCCCCGGCGGCCGGTCGATCGAGAGGGGCGAGCGGTCTCCGACCTTGGCGTTGTCGATCAGCACCGTCGCGTCGGCCGGCACCATCGTCACCTGGATCCGCCCGGGCTTGTTGGTGCCCGCGGAGTACCAGTACACGCCCCCGCCGATCGCGGCCAGCAGGAGCACGGCGGCCACCTTGAGAAAGGCGCCGCCCCCCTTCTTCGCACGGGACTGCGCCAGCTCGTCGGAGAAGTTGCCGACCCCGAACGGGGTGGTGGGCACCGGCTGTCTGAAGTTCTGGCGCGGTGGCGGCATCGGCGCCGGCATCTGCGCCACCGGCGGCGGCATCTGCATCGGCGGCGGTATCTGCATCGGTGGCGGCGGCATCGGCGCGGTCGGCGCGGGCAACGGCGCCCGCGGCGACGCGATGTGAGCGGGCGGCAGATTCAGGCCCGATCGGCGCAGCTGGGCCGGGGTCATGCGCGGGGGCGGCGCCGGGGGCGGCGGCAGCGGCGCCACCAGCGGCCGCGTCGTCGACCGCGGCAGGGCGGGCGGCACACCGGTCAGCGTGGGCCGGCGCGGGGCGGGCGGCTTGGGGAGCGCGACCGGAGGCGGCGTCGGGCCCGGGATGTCGTCGCGCGCCACCTTGACCGACCCCGGCCTCCGCTGCGGCTTGGGCGTGTCCAGCACCTCCGGCGGCCGCGCCTGCTGGAGGATGTCGGGCGGTGGCTCGTTGGCCACCGTCCGGTCGTCGTCCTCGAAGAAGAGATCGGTGGCGCTCTGCTCGACCGTCTTGTCCTCGGCGTTCTCGTCGGTCTTGTCGAAGATCTGGGTGTCGAGCTCCTCGTCGTCCCACCCCATCGCCGAGGGGTTTTTGTCCTTGCCGCTCTTGTCTTTCTTTTTGTCCTTGTCCTGGGCGGCCGCGGGGGGCGGTGCCGGCGGCGCGCCGCCGCGCGTGCTCGACCCCACCGCCGCGCGGCGCGACACCTCGCTCGAGGCGGCGACCGGCGGCGCGATCTGCCGGTACTGTTCGATCTTGGCGTTGTCCTCCTCGATCTCGGCGGCGAAGGTCTTCTTCATCCACCCCGCCAGATCCTTGCGCGAGTAGAACTCGCCGATCGAATAGAGAAACGACTGCAGGTCGTCGTGCAGGTCGATGGCGTTGCTGTAGCGATCCTCCGGATCGCGCGCCAGCGCCTTCAGCATCAGGCGCTCCAGCTCGGCCGGAATCTTCTTGTTGTAGGACGACGGGGGGACGATCTCGACGTTGCGCACCTTCTCCAGCGTGGAGAAGTCGGTCTCCCCGACGAACAGCCGCTCGCCGGTGAGCAGCTCGTAGGTGACGATGCCGACCGCGAAGATGTCGCTGCGCTTGTCGATCGGCAGACCGCGCACCTGCTCGGGCGACATGTAGCCGAACTTCCCCTTCAGGATCCCGGCCTGCGTCGTCGAGGCCTTGCCGGCCGCCTTGGCGATGCCGAAGTCGATCAGCTTGACCTCGCCGTCGTAGCCGATGAGCACGTTCTGCGGCGAGATGTCGCGGTGGATGAGGTGCAGCTCGCGCCCCTGCCCGTCGCGCTTGTTGTGGGCGTAGTCCAGCCCCTCGCAGACCTGCATCATCACCCAGCAGGCCATGGCGATCGGCAGCGCCTCGCCGCGGCTCCGCATCCGATCGAAGATCGACCGCAGATCGCGGCCGTTCACGTACTCGAGGGCGATGAAGTAGCTTTCATCGACCTTACCGAGGTCGAAGATCTGGGCGATGTTCGCGTGCTGCAGCTGCACGGCGATCTTCGCCTCGTCGATGAACATCGTGATGAACTCTTCGTCCTCGGCGATGTTCGGGAGGATCCGCTTGACGGCGAGCAGCCGCTCGAAGCCCTCGACCCCGAACGTCTTGGCTTTGAAGACTTCGGCCATACCTCCGACGTTGATCCGCTCGAGGAGGTAGTACTTCCCGAAGGGGACGGGCTTCTTCAAGACGCTCATAATACGGGGGATTTCACGTATTTGCAGCTACATTTCGGCCGACTTCTGGCTCCTGCCGCCTGCCTTCACGGGAGCTTGCCCGGGACCTTGCCCTTTTCGTCGTCCCGCTTTTTTACCCCGGTGTCCCCGTCGGACTCCACGAAAACCATCGTCGCGCCCGCCGCGACGAACGGCGGCGCGACCAGGAACGCGAGCGGGACGAGGTAGAGCAGCGTCGCGCCCAACCCGAACCCGACCGTCTGCGCCGGGTGACGCGCCAGGTAGACCCACTTCTGGCCGAAGCTCGCGCTCCGACGGGCGAGCGGATAGTCGAACCCGTCGTAGGCGATGAAGAGGCCGCCCAGCGCCAGGCCGAACAGGCTCCCGATCCCCAGGCCGAAGCCGAACAAGAAGAACCCGATCGCCAGCGCGATGCCGTAGAGGGCCGCCTTGAGGATGCCGTGAACGATCGCGCGGCCGACTGACGCCAGCAGCGGGGCCGCCGGAGCCGCGCCACTGAGGTCGCGCTCGACGCGCTCGCAGAGGCGATCGCAGAACACCGCCGACAGCAACGGCTGAGCGATCAGGAAGATGACCGCACTCGCCAGCACGGTCAGCCCGATGAGGATGAGCCAGCCGATCACAGGGGTCGTGGCCATGGGCGTCGCGACGTACGACTCCTCGCGCAGGTAGCGCTGGACGTAGAACATCGTCGCCACGCCCAGCGCCAGATCGAGCAGCACGGGCAGCACCAGGTAGTGCCACAGGCCGTGGCGCGCAATGAAAGCGCCGCCTCGGAACGGCGCGAGGAATCCGCGGACGAGCCCCACGGCGGGCAGTCTACACCGCGCCGCGTGGTTCGGCGGTGCGCTTCACGAAACTTCACGGACGGTGCATCCGATACCCCGGCAGGAGGATCCCATGCCCACCAACATCAGCCCCGTTTCCGAACGCCTCAGCTCCAGCAACGCCGACACCCGGCTGGAGATCGACGCCACCCGCCCCCGCCAGACCGAACGGCCGGCGGCGCCCTTCCGCGACGTGCTCGCGGGCGGCGTGTCGCTGCTCATGAGCGGCGCCGAGGTCGCCACCCACGTCATGGCCGGGCCGGTCATGGCCGCGGCGGTGCACGATGCGCGCATCGGCGCGGTCGGCGCGATCTCCGGTGCCGGTTCCGCCCCGGGCGCCCTGCCGGCTGGATCGGCACCCGTCGGCACGGCGGGCATCGCCGCAGCGGGCGCCGCTCCCGGGTCGTCCGACATGTCGAACATTCAGGCGATGATGCAGGACGGCCAGTCGTCCAACATGCAGATGCTGGCCTTGCAGCAGCAAATGCAGGATGAGAGCCAGCGCTTCACGACCGTCTCCAACGTCATGCGGGCCAAGTACGACACGGCCAAGGCGGCCGTCTCGAACATCCGCGCCTGATCGTGTTAAGGTCGCGCGCGCGTGGCAGGTAAAGTCACAGGGCCCGGCGGCGGGCCTCCCGGAAACGTCCCGGTCGGCGGGGCCGACGAAAAGCGCCCGGGGGCCGGGGCCGATCGTCCGGCCTTCGCCGACAAGCTGAAGTCGGCCGGCGCGCCGGCCGAGGCGACGAAGACGACCGGCAAGACCCCAGGCCAAGAAGCCGCGCGCGCGACGAGCCCGACCGCCGATCTGGCCGCCGAGCTCAAGGCCGGCAAGATCAGCCCGAAGGCCGCCGTCGACCGGGTGATCGATCGGGTGGTCGACAAGCAGCTCGGGACCAACGCCCCCGCGGCTGTTCGCGAGAAACTGCGCGCCGCGCTCGAAACTGCCGTCGCCGACGACCCTTTGCTCGCCGACAAGATCCGCGGACTTACCTAGAATCGCGCCGCCTGGCGGCCTTACGCCGGGCCGCGAAGACCAGGACTAGAGAAGGACTAGAGAAAGGGGACCTACGGATGGCGAGCGACATGCAGATGGTGGCCCTGCTGAAGGAAGGACCTCACCGACTCTGAGCGGACTCAATTTGATTTACAGATCGGCCAGCACTCGAAGAATCCCACGACAGCGCTCGTCCTCGGATTGTTCTTTGGCTGCTTCGGTCGATTCGAAGAGACGACAGAATGGGCGGCTAATGAGGTCGCGAGACTCTTCATCCTGACTGCCATCGCGGAACGTTGAAGAAGCGAAGCCCGGGCGAGCTGTCGCAGCCCAGCCACAGACCTACGAGCGGCGCTCGCGCGCTGCGACTGGAGCACGACGAACGATCTTTCGGCCCGATGATCGGACGGCTGCCCGGCGCGCAGAGGCGCGTCGAGGAGTAGCCGCCGGTTTGATAGCCAAGACGAGGCCCAGAGCCGAACATGCCTTGAACAGCGTGTCGATCGTTCCGCTGGAGTTGGGATCGAGCAAGTTGTAGACGGCCGTCTTGCTTGTCCGCATCTGACGGGACAACCGCGCGAGCGACATGTTCTTTCGCTTCATTTGCCGACGCAAATCCTCAGCCATGATCTGTTTGGCAGCGAGGGCGTGTACCTTGTCGGCCATCCCCTCCTCGTCGAGAAATTTCTGGAGTCCCCTCGGGTCGTACCTGCCGCGCGTGTTCATTCGATGACCTCCTTCAGCCTCTCGCGCGCGAGGGCGATATCGCGCGGAAGTGTCTTCTTCGATTTCTTGTTCACTCCGTGCAGCAAGACCATGAGATCACCCATCACCGTGAAGAATACACGCCACTCTCCAGACGACGAGCTGCTGCGAACGGCGAATAGCTTACCTCCGAGCTTCTCGACCAGCGGCAGCCCGACCGGCCAGCGCCATTGGATCGCTTCGATGTCAGCGCCGATGATTGCGACAGTCTCCTCGTCGTGCTGCCTGAGAAGCTTGAGCCAGGTCCGTACAGGTTGGCCGCCCGAGGCGGTCGTGTAGAAGTCGCACCCGAGAACCTGTTTCTTTCCCAGCGCCTTGAACCGCTTCTTCCTCGACATCGGAGGTCCCTTGACCGTGATTGTCGGCAAATGCGGCGCTTGAGTGTCGCGACGCCAAAGCCCATCGCCGTTCCGCCAGCCAGCATCCCGGCAAGCACGAGCCTATGCGCGAGCCTATGCGCGGGTCGAGCGGGCCACGGCGAGGGCGTCGCGGATCTCGGGGGGCAGGAAGACGGCGTCGGTGTCGAGCTGGGCCAGCGCCTCGGTCAGCGTCGCGGCGCGCTCGGCGGGCGTGACCTTGCGGTCGATGATCACACACCACTGCCCCTTGAGCTTGCAGAGCCCGCCCGCGCCGGACACCTCGCCGGTCATCGTCTCGTAGCGGACCTGGACGCCGAGCTGCTTGGCGGCCTCTTCCAGCGTCTCGGTGATCTGCTCAGGCTTCATGTCCCTTCTTTCTTACCGGTTTCGCGGGTGACAGGAAAGTTTTCCTGCGCCGAGCGGTCGAGATCGATGATCTGCGCGCCGCCGACGTAGCTCTTGGTCTCGTAGCGGGCGAGGCTGCCGAGCTTGCGGACGATGGCCGCCATGCGATCGGCTTCCTCGAGAATTGTCCGCACGATCGGCAGGTGCGGGTCCTCGCCGCCGAGCTTCCGCATCAAGACCTGGGCGTAGCCCATGACCGAGGTGAGCGGCTGGTTCAGCTCGTGCGCGGCGGCGCCGGCCAGCTCGACCGCCACCGCCTGCTTCTCCGAGACCGCCAGCTTCTCCTGCGCGAAGGCCAGCCGCTCCTCCATCCTCAGCCGCTCGCGCTGGTCGGAGAAGATGCCGACGGTGGCGATCTCCCGCCCCTCGTCGTCGAGCACCAGCGCCGCCGAGATCGAGACCGGCACGCGCTCCCCCGCGGCGGTGAGCAGATCGCGCCGCACCGGCTCCAGCCGGCCGCCGCCACCGTGCTCCGCCGAGCGGATGAGGCGCATCACCTCGTGGGCCACGCCGGGCGGGTACAGGCGCTTGACCGACATCCGCCCGATCACGTCCGCCGCCTTGTAGCCGCAGATCCGTTCGGCGCCCTGGTTGAAGAGAAGAACCGTCCCCTTCAGGTTGGCGGCGATCACGCCGTCGACGACGGAGTTGAGGATGCGTTTCAGAAACTCGCTGGTCCGCCGCAATTCGCGCTCGAGATCGCGCGCCAGCGTGACGTCGCGAAAGGAGAAGATCGCCGCCTCGTGCTCGGAGAGGATGGCGATCGAGGCGACCGACACGGTGATGCGATCGCCCGAGGTGGTGATGAGATCGAGGTCGAAGTTGTCGACCGGATCGGCGGCGATGGCGCGCGCGATCCGATGTTCGAGGCCGGGGCGAAACGGCTCGGGGACGATCTGGACGATCGGTTTGCCCGCCAGGCCGTCGCGCGCGTAGCCGGTGACCTCCTCGGCCGCGCGGTTCAGGTAGAGGACCACGCCCGCGGCGTCGACCACCACGATCCCGTCGGAGGCGCTGTCGATGAAGGCACGGTAACGCTCGATGGCGCGCACCCGGCGCTCCTCGCGGACGTCGGGAAGCGTGACGCGGCGGGTGCGCTCGCGCAGCGGCTCGAGCGCCTTCGCGCCCCGCAGCACGATGCCGAACAGCGAGGCGGCCACCCGCCCCGGACCCACCGACGTCTCGGCCAGACGCGCCGCCGCGTCGCCGTCGAACCGCGCCACCAGCGCGCCGGCCGGCTTGCGGCCGACGAGCACCGGGAAGACGGCGCTGGCGTCGGCCGCGCCCGCCACGCCGCCGGCGCTCGCCGCGTCGCCGCCGCCGACGATCGTCACCTCGCCGGCCTCCATCGCCCGGCGCAGGTGGGGGTGCTCGGCCAGCGGCAACCGCACGCGTCCGGGCTCGATCTCGCCGCTGTCGGCGACCAGGTAGGCGGCTTCGGGATCGGAGAGCACCGCCAGCAGACTGACGGAGGTGGCGCCGAGAGCGCGCGCGATGTGCTCGGTCGCGGCGTGGAGCTGGCTCTCGCCGGTGCCGACCGCCAGCACCTGCGCCGCCTGGGCCAGACCATCGAACCCGCCCTGTCCCGGATCGTCGCTCACCGGCGCGGCCTCCGGACGCCGGCGGGCAAGAGGGTGCGCGCGGCGGCGGCGGCGGCGGCCAGCACCTCGCGCGCCGGCACGCGCGCCCGCGCCGCCAGCCGGCGGCAGTCCTCGAACTCGGGCTGCGCGCCCAGGATCTCGCCGCCCTGCGCCGACAGCTTGATCCGCACCTTGCCGTACGCGGTGGCGACGGGGACGAACGAGCGCGCCAGCACGGTCCGCTCGAGCGCCCGCCGCCGCAGCCCGAGCGTGGTCGAGTTCGCGAAGAAGGCGCGCTCGACCGGGGCGAGCACGGCGCTCGGCGCCAGCGCCGAAACCTGCAGCGCCGGCCGCCCCTTCTTCATCAAGATGGGCGCCGACCAGACGTCGACGGCGCCGGCCGCGAAGAGCGCGTCGTAGAGCGGCCCGACCAGCTGCGGGTTCATGTCGTCGACGTTCGCCTCGACGAGGACGACGTCGCCCGCGGGCATCGCCTCGAGCGCGCCGATCGCCTCGCCCAGCGTCACGCGCAAGACGTTGGCGCGATCGGTGAGCTCGCGCGTGCCGGCGCCGTAGCCGATCGCGCGCGGACGCATCGGCGGCAACGGACCGAACCTGTCGACGACCGCCGCAAGAATCGCCGCGCCGGTCGGCGTCGTCAGCTCGCCCTGTCCCTCGGCGATCATCGGGATGTCGGCGCTGGCCAGGAGCGCCGCCGTCGCCGGTGCCGGCACCGGCACCGGGCCGTGCGCGGTACGGACCAGGCCCGTCCCGACGACCGGCGGCAAGGAGCCGATCGAGGCGGGGGCCAGGTGGACGATCGCCGCCGCGACGCCGACCACGTCGGCGATCGAATCGTAGGCGCCGACCTCGTGGAACGTCACCCGATCGACGCGCGTGCCGTGCAGCTCGGCCTCGACCTCGGCGATGCGCGCGAAGATGTCGGCCGCGAGCGCGCGCGCGTCAGCGTCGAGCCGCGCACGCTTGAGCAGGCGCTTCACCTCGGCGTAGTCGCGGTGGTCGTGCGCGTGCGGTTCCGCGTGCGGGTGATCGTGGGCATGCCCGTGGCCGTCGTGCGGGTGAGCGTGATCCGCGTGATCGTCATAGTGCGCGGCGGCCGTCTTCGAGCGGCGCGCCGGTCGCTTCTGTCCGGGCCAGCTGACGTCGAAGCTCCGCCCGACGTAGGCGCCGCGCTTTCGCCGCCCGAACGCCACCCGCAGCCCGCGGACTCCCATTGCTTCGACCGCGCCCTTGACCACCGCCACTGGAACGCCAGCGTCGACCAGCGCCGCCACCGCCATGTCGCCCGCGATCCCCGAGGTCGGCTCGAAGTGCAGGTGCAGCCCGCCGTCGCTCACGGCGTGGTCGTCCGGTCCCGGTTCAGCATCGCCGCCAGCCGCCCCGCGCCGAAGCCGTTGTCGATGTTGACCACCGCGACGCCCGAGGCGCAGGAGTTGAGCATGCCCAAGAGCGCGGCGACGCCGCCGAAGCTGGCGCCGTAACCGACGCTGGTCGGCACCGCGATCACCGGCCGCGCGTAGAGCCCGCTCACCACGCTGGGGAGCGCGCCTTCCATCCCGGCGACGACGATGACGATCTCGGCGGCGGCGATCGTCCCGCGGTGGGCGACCAGGCGGTGCAGCCCAGCCACGCCGACGTCGTAGATCCGCTCGACCCGGTTGCCGGACAGCTCGGCGGTGAGCGCCGCCTCCTCAGCCACGGGCACGTCGGAGGTGCCTGCGCTGACCACGGCGATGACACCGCGACCCTTGTCAGCCACAGGAGTCTCGCCCACCACGACCGCGCGCGGGACCGGCAGATAGCGCGCCCCGGGCACGGCGGGAACGATCGTCCGTGCGGCCTCTGACGAGACGCGGGTGGCGAACACGGGCACCCTCTCGGGGCCCTGCCCCTTGGCGAGCGCGATCAAAATCGCGCTCACCTGCTCGGGCGTCTTCCCCTCGCCCAGCACGACCTCGGGAAAGCCGGTCCGCAGATGACGGTGGGTGTCGACGTGCGCGAACTCGAGGTCGCGGAACGGCAGCTCCGAGAGCGCGCGCATCGTCTCGTCGACGGTGGCGCGCCCAGCGACCGCCGCCTCGAGCAACGCGCGCAGACGTTGGGGATCCATCGGGATCCCAACCATAACACCTGGGACGTCAGACGAGCTGGGCCCTCAGACGAGCTCGTCGGCGGCACGGCGCGGTCCGTCGACGACGCCGTGGACCTTGGAGACGAACGCCTCGAGCGAGAAGGGCTTGCGCACGAAACCCTGGGCGCGCTCGGGCTTGGGGGCCGCGGCCGCGCTCAACACCAGCACCGGGATGTCGCAGAGCTTGGCGTCGCCGGTCATCCGCTCGAGCACCTCCCAGCCCGAGACCATGGGCATGAGCAGGTCGAGTATCACCAGGTCGGCGCCCGCCGGCTCGTTGAGCGTCAGGAAATCAATCGCCTGCTTGCCGTTCGCCGCCGGAACGACGTCGAACCCCTCGTCCTCCAGTATGTCTTGCAGCGAGTCCCTGACGTCGGCGTCGTCCTCGACCAGCAGTACCGTCTTCGTCGCTCGGTCTTTCATGATCCCACCGTCTCGGAAAATTTGGCGAGCCGATCTCCGGTCATCAAGTGGGTCCGGCGTGGTAATTTGAAAAGCTCGGATCTCCCCGATGAGCCTCGCCTCCCGCTACACCATCCTTCGCAAGATCACCGACGGAGGCACGGCTGAGATCTTTCTGGCCAAGCAGCACGGCGCTCAGGGGTTCGAGAAGACCGTGGTGCTCAAGCGGATCTTCACCACGTTCTACGCCGACCCGCAGTTTCGCCACATGCTGGTCGACGAGGCGCACATCGCGATGTCGCTCAACCACAGCAACATCGTTCAGGTGCTCGACCTCGGCGAGGCCGACGGGCGCTACTTCCTGGCGCTCGAGCTGGTCGACGGCTGGTCGCTCGACCGCATCCTCAAGCGCGCCAAGGCGGCCGGCGTTCCGATCCCGCCCGCGCTCGCGCTCTACGTCACCGCCGAGATCTGCCGCGCCCTCGCCTACGCGCACGGGAAGAAGCGCCCCGACGGCAAGCCGCTCGGCATCGTCCACCGCGACGTCAGCCCCCACAACGTGCTCCTGAGCGAGCAGGGCGAGGTGAAGCTGACCGACTTCGGCATCGCCAAGGCGCAGAACAAGACGGAGAAGAGCCTCGGCAACCTCATCAAGGGGAAGATCGCCTTCATGTCGCCCGAGCAGGCCTCGGCCGGGGAGCTCGACGCGCGCTCCGATCTCTTCTCGCTGGGCACGATGCTCTACGCGATGATCACGCGCCGGCATCCGTTCGACGCGCCGACCGACTACGAGACGCTGATGCTGGTCAAGAACGGCGACTTCCTGCCGCCCGAGACCGCGCGCCCCGGCCTCAACCCGGAGCTCTACCGCGTGATCCGCAAGGCGATGGGCAAGACGCCCGAGCGACCGCTACCAGAAGGCCGAGGAGATGCTGGTCGACGTCGAGCAGGTCATGCGCGTCGCCTTCCGGCCGGTCGGCCAGACCGAGCTGCAGCGCTGGCTCGCCGATCTCGGCGCAAGGACGGCGTGCCGCCGCTGACGCGCGAGGCACCGCCCGAGCCGCCCGCCGCGCGCTCGACGGTCGGCCCGCTGCGCGCCGGATCGGGCCAGGAGTCGGGGCTGGTGTTGACGCTCGACGACGCGGTGGAGGTGCGCTCGGCTGATCGACCGCCCCCGACGCCGTCCGCGACCGAGGTGATGCAGCACCCGCCGCAATTCGCCGGCGCGGATCGCGTCTGGCACCGCAGGCCGGCGGTTCGCATCGCCGGCGCCGCCGCCGTGCTGCTGGCGGGCGCGGTCGTCTCGGCGCGCGCCCTGAGCGGCCGGCCGAAGTCCCCGACGACAGCCGTCGCGACGGCTGCGCCCCCGGTCGTCGCGCCCGAGCCGGTGAAGGTCCTGCCGACCGCGCAGCCCGCGCAGCCGACCGCGGTCGCCGCTGACGCGCAGACCGCGCCGGCAATCGCATCGGCGAAGGCCGACGCCGCCGGAGCGGCCGGGGCCGGCGGCACGGGCAGCGCCGTCGCAAAGGACGAAGCGCCGCCGGCAGACGACGAGGCGGCACCCGCGGCGCAAGGGACGGAGGACGAACCGCGCCACGCCACGAAGGAAAAGATGCCGGAGAAGCTGCCCGCCGCGCAGCTCCCCGTGGTGATCAAGAGCGACCCCGAGGGATCGCACGTCTCCACCGGACGCCACGCCTTCGGGACGACGCCGCTGACGCTCAAGCTCCGTCCGGGAAATTCTTACGACCTGACCTTCACCCGGGCCGGCTACACGACCGTCACCCGTCACTACAAGTTCGACGGACACGGGCCGCAGATCCTGCACGTCAGCCTCAAGAAGGCGCCCGAGGTGCACAAAGCACCGACACCGGCGGCGACGGCGCCCAAGCCGGCGCCCCCGCCGGCCAAGAAAAGCGGCTTTTTCTCGCGCTGAAGCGCGATCACGCGATCAAACCAAGGAACCCTGAAGGGTTCCCGCACCCTCCCGCGATGGACCTCGCCGGGCCAAGCCCGGCTCCGTCCACACGCTATGCGCCGTGCGGGGGCGCGTCCGGCACGAGCAGCATTCGTAACATCTCGATCGCCATCAGTCGCCCCATGATTCGTCGCAGCTCCGCGATGTCGACGAAGCTGTGAACCGCGCCGCGCGCCGCCTCGAACGCGCCACCCCCGACCGCGACGGACCGCTGGTCCGCGCGCGTGCTCCCGCCGGTCTGCGTCTTGTCCATGATCGGAATCTAACTAAGGTCGGGCTCGACGGAATGGGAGCCCGCGACATTCTCGAGCGCGTGCGCGCCGATCATCTGTTCGACGAGCGCTCCGAGCGCCTCCAGATCGAGCGGCTTGCGAAGACACTCGAACCCCGCGCGCCGGCCCAACCGACGCAACGGTATCTCGCGCTCCGCGCGCGCCGTGACCAGCAGGACGGGAAATCCGGGCCGCGTGGCGTGCAGCGATCGGATCAGCTCGAGCCCGCTCATCCCCGGCATCTCGAGATCGGTGATGACCAGATCGGCGTCGAACGTGTCCAGACGCGCGAGGGCGTGCATGCCGCCGTCCGCGGTCTCGACGAGATAGCCGCACTCATCGAAGAAGTCGCGCAAGAGCTCGCGCGTTTCGTCGTCGTCGTCCACCAAAAGAATGTGCATCGAATCCATGCATTGCCTTATTGCAATCCGCGAACCGGGATGGGGGCGGCAGGCTCCGAGGCGAAAAAGCCGCGGCCGACCCACTCGGTAACGCTTTCGTGATGGCTGGTGACGCGACGCAAGCTCGAGGTGGCGGAAATTCGGGCAGAGCGCAGCCGATCGACTTGGCACGGCGTTTGTTAGTTCTTTGGACCAGATGGCCCGCGGGCCCGCGCCCGCTACACTTTCTCTTGGAGGGCAGGTCATGGATGTCATGGCTGAAGTCGGAGCCTGTTGCGTGGCTGAGGTGATGGGGACCGAGCTCTACACGCTGACGCCCGACACCGTGGTCGCGTCGGCGCGGCGGCTCGCCTTCGACAACGGGATCGATCACCTGCTGGTGCTCGACAACGGCACCCTCACCGGGATCGTCTGCCGCGAGGATCTGCGAACCGCGCAGCGTCACGCCTTCGTCGGTGAATGCATGAGCTCGCCGGTGCTCTGCATCGGCCCCGACACCACCTTGGAAGAAGCCGCGCAGATCATGTGCGAGCAGGAGATCTCCTGCTTGCCGGTCGTGACCGGCGCCTTTCTGGTTGGCATCATCACCCGCGCGGCGCTGGCGACGGTCGGCCTGACGGCGCCCGAGTCGGGGTTCTCGCCGCGTCTCTCCTGCAGCGCCTGCGGGGCGAACGATCCGCGCGACAAGGTCCGGCGCGATCCGCGCTCGGGCGGCATCCCCCTGTGCGCCGATTGCTTCGGCCGCACCTCGCCCAACGTGCTCCGCCGCATGGCGGACTAGGGCCGAAATGCGCGCGTGATCGCGTCGGGGGAGCGCGAGCTTCGCTCGCGCGAGCCCATCGCGGGGGGTTCGGGACCCTCCCAGGGTCCCGAGTAGATTAGATTCCCGCGTCATGGCGGTCAGCCGCGCGGGCGGAAAACTGGAAGCGGCGCTGGCGCGCTTTGGGCTCGACGCGGCGGTGCGCGGCGCGCGCGCGGTCGACGTGGGCGCATCGACCGGCGGGTTCACCGAGGCGCTGCTCGCGCACGGCGCGGCGAGCGTGCTGGCGGTCGACGTGGGGCACGGCCAGCTGCACCCGTCGCTGCGCGGCGACGCGCGGGTGACGAGCCTCGAAGGTGTCGACTGGCGGAAGCTCTCGCTCGCAGAGGCCGAGGGGCCGTTCGACTTCTTCACCGTCGACGTCAGCTTCGTCGCCGCGCGCAACATGCTGAGGGCCCTCGCTTTTCGCCTCAGCCCCGGCGCCCAGGGGGTCGTGCTGGTCAAGCCCCAGTTCGAGCTCCCCGATCGTCAGGTGAAGGAGGGGCAGGTGCGCGATCCGAACCTGCGGCGCGCGGCGCTGGAGAAGGTGCGGGTGCGCGCCGAGGCGCTCGGGTTCGCGCTGGCCGGCGAGATCGAGTCGCCCGTCGCGGGGGGCGAAGGATCGATAGAGATCCTGGCGCATCTGGTCTTCTCGGGACGCCCGGCGAGCCTCCCGGCGCCGGGCGAGCGGCGGCGCGACGCGAAGCCCGCGCGGCGCAAGGCGCGATCGATCGCGTCCGCATCGCTGCGCTGGTTCGCCGTCGTGGCGCCGGGACTGGAAGAGGCGGCGGCGCGAGAAATCGGCGCGCTTCCGAATGTCTCCGATCTCCAACGCGAGACCGGCGGCGTCGAATGGAGCGCGCCGGTCATCGAAGGCTATCGCGCCAACCTCTGGTTGCGTCTCGCGACGCGCGTCCTCGGGCGGGTGGGCACCGTCGAGGCGCGCGAGTTCGGCAGGCTCCGGCGCCGCGCGGCGACCCTCGATTGGCGCGCCTTCGTCGCCCCGGGCGCGTCGATCGACCTGCGGGCGAGCACCAGCCGCTGCCGCCTCTATCACACCGGCGCCATCACCGAGACGGCGGCGCTGGCGATCGCCGACGCCGTGAAGGGAGCGCGCGTGGCCGGGGACGACGAGACGGCCGACGTTTCGATCCTGGTGCGCGGCGCCGAGGATCGCTTCACCTTCAGCGTCGACGCCTCCGGCGAGAGGCTGCACCGGCGCGGCGCGCGCGTCGAGGTGGGCGCGGCGCCGCTGCGCGAAACGTTGGCGGCCGGCCTGCTGGCGCTGGCCGGCTGGAATCCGAGCCTCCCGCTCGTCGATCCGATGTGCGGCGCCGGGACAATCGCCATCGAGGCGGCGCTGCAGGCCGTCGACCGGGCGCCGGGAATCGACCGGGCGTTCGGGGATGGATTCGCGATCGACGGCTGGCCGCTCTACTCCGAGGGTGGCGCGGCGACTGAAGCGTCGGCCCTGCGCGACGAGGCCCGCGCGCGCATCCGTGCCAGCGCGCCGGCCCCCATCGTCGGCTCCGACCATGATCCGAGCGCGATCGAGAGCGCTCGCCGCAACGCCGCGCGCGCCGAGGTCGACGCGCACATCACGCTCGTGAGCCGCGACGTGGCCGACGCCCGCCCGCCGACGGCCACGCCTGGGCTGGTGATCGTCAACCCGCCCTACGGCCGGCGGCTCGCCAACCCGCGCGCGGCGGTGGCCACCTACCGCGAGCTCGGCCGGGTGCTGCGCGCGCACTTCCGCGGCTGGCGCTTCGCGATCGTCGTCCCGGGCTCGCTGCACGACGCCGCCGGCGCGCTGCGGCTGGAGTTCGAGGCCCGGCACAAGCTGCGCAACGGCGGCCTTCCGATCGAGCTCTGCACGGGCGCGATCACTTGAGGCGCGGCAGCTCTAGCTGCGCCGTCAGCTCAAGATTCCTGGACGGGCGCGCCTTTTCGATCGGCGCCGGCAGCGCCATCGACATGCAGCCACCGCTCGCCCGCGTCTCCCGGTCGTCGACCTGAACGTCGCTGGGAATCGCCCCCAGCTTGAACCCCACGCGACCGGCCGCCGATTCGAAGAGCGCGTGGATCGCGTCGGCATAGTTCCCCTCGCCGCGACCGCGGACGCCGAAGCGCGAATCGTAGAGCTTCCCGCCTCGCGTCTCGCGCACCCGGTGCAGCACGCGATCGGCGGTGAGTGGCAGCGCCGCGCGCAGCCGCTCCTCGAACACGGTCTTCACCGAGCCGGGGAGCCGCAACATCACGTGCCCCGCCGAGCGCGCGCCCGCCGCACGCGCGGCGGCCAGGATTTTGGGGATGTCCTCGTCGTTGAGGCCTGGAATGATCGGCGCGACGTTGACACCGACGGAGACACCGGCTTTCGCCAGCGTCTCGATCACCCGCAGCCGCCGCGCCGGCGTCGGGACATACGGCTCGATCGCCCGCGCCCGATCGGCGTCCCAGAACGGAATGCTGACCGTCACGTGCGAGGCGGCCACGCGGCCCAGCTCGGCGAGCAGGTCGACGTCGCGCTCGACCAGCGCGGACTTGGTGATGATCGCGGCCGGGTTCGCCCGCTCGACGCAGACCTCGAGGCAGCCGCGGGTCAGTCGGTATGACGCCTCCAGCGGCTGGTAGCAGTCGGTGACGCCGCTGAACACCACCGTCTCGCGCCGCCAGCTCTTCTTGGCGAACGCCGCGCGCAGCAGGGCCGCGGCGTTCGGCTTGACGACGATCTTGCGCTCGAAGTCGGTGCCGGCGCCGAAGCTCAGGTACTCGTGCGTCGGGCGCGCGTAGCAGTAGGCGCAACCGTGAAAGCAGCCGCGGTAGGGGTTCACGCTCCAGGTGAAGCCGACGTCCGGGCTGTCGTTCTTCGACAGGATGTTCCGCGTCCCGTCGACGAACACCTCCAGTTTCATCTCGGGCGCGCCGCCCAGGTCCGGCAGGTACTCGACCTCGGTCGACGCCCACGGGTTGGGCGGGTTGGAGATCGGCACCGGCCGCACCCCCCATTTCTAAAACTGAACACGCGTTCAGTCAAGAGCGGCGGGTTGCTCGCCAAGCGGGGCGCAGATCGCGCCTAGCCGTCCCGGCGACGATCAAGTAGTGTCTCGCGTCCTTTTGTCATGGCTGGCCCCCCCGATAAATCCGCGAACCAGTTCGCGCGCCTGGCCGCGCTGCCGCCGTACGTCCTCGCCGCCGTCGACGAGCTGAAGTCGAAGCTGCGCGCCGAGGGACACGACGTGTTCGACTTCGGCCTCGGCAACCCCGACGGGCCGAGCCCCAAGTCGGTCGTCGAGCGCCTCGTCGCACGAGGCGCAGCGCGCCCGGCAACCAGCGCTACATGCCGTCGCAAGGGCATGCCCGAGATCCGGCGCGCGATCTGCGACTGGTACCAGCGCCGCTACGGGCAGTCGTTCGATCCCGAGACGCGAGGCGGTCGTCACCATCGGCGCGAAGGAAGGCCTCGCGCACCTGCTGCTCGCGCTCGTCGGCCCCGGCGACTGCGTGCTCTCGCCCGATCCCTGCTATCCGATCCACCGCTACGGCGTGATCATCGCGGGCGGCGAGCCGGTGCCGGTGGCGACGCGGCCGGGGCTCGGACCCCTTCGCCGAGATCGAGGCGGCGCTCGCGCGCGCGCCGCGCAAGCCGAAGGGCCTCGATCGTCAACTTCCCGCACAACCCGACCAGCGCCGTCGTCGAGCCGTCGTTCTTCGAGAAGGTCGTGCGCGCTGCGCCCGGCGCGAGTAGCTCTGGGTGATCTCCGATCTCGCCTACGCCGATCTGCTGCACGACGGGCGGCCCGCGCCCAGCATCTTCCGGTCCCGGGCGCGCGCGACGTCGCGGTCGAGTTCTTCACCGTCTCGAAGAGCTACTCGATGCCGGGGTGGCGCGTCGGCTTCTGCGTCGGGAACCGCACGCGCTGGTGGGCGCGCTGACGACGATCAAGGGCTACCTCGACTACGGCATGTTCGCGCCGACCCAGCTGGCGGCGGCGACCGCGCTGCGCCCGTCTGCGACGCCGACGTCGACGCGAACCGCGCGCGCTACAAGCACCGGGCGAGGCTGCTCGTCGACGGGCTCGCCGCGGCCGGCTGGCCGGTGCCGCGTGCCGACCGCCTCGATGTTCGTCTGGGCGCCGCTGCCGGCGCGCGCGGCGCAGCCTCGGCGCGGTCGACTTCGCGGCCGACGCTGCTGGAGAAGGCGCGCGTCGCGGTCTCGCCCGGCGTCGGCTTCGGCCCCGGCGGCGAGGGCTTCGTCCGCTTCGCCCTGGTCGAGCCCGACGACCGCGCGCGGCAGGCCTGCGCCGCCATCGGCGCCTACCTCCAGAGCCGGTAGCCCGTCCGTCAGGGGCACGTGGGGCCGTGACACCCCGCGACCGCCGGCGGCGAATGCGATAAAGTGACAGGTGCTTGGACCCTGCCGAGCCGATCCGGGTTGCCGTCATAGGCGCGGGCCACTGGGGCCCGAACCTGATTCGAAACTTCGACAACCCGCCGGCCAGCCTGCTGAAGATGGTGGTCGACCGCGACGGTGCGCGGCTCAGGCAGGTGCGGGCGCGCTTCCCGGGCGCGGCCGTCTCGCAGGACGCGGCCGACGCGTTCGGCGATCCGGCGGTCGACGCCGTCGTGATCGCCACGCCGACCAGCAGCCACTACGGCCTCTGCAAGGCGGCGCTCGAGGCGGGCAAGCACGTGCTCTGCGAAAAGCCGATCACCACCCACAGCGGCGAGGCCGACGAGCTGGTGGCGCTGGCCAAGCAGAAAGAGCGCGTGCTGGTCGTGGGGCACGTCTTCATCTTCAACCTGGCGGTCCAGCGGGTGCGCGCCTACATCACGGCCGGTGACCTGGGGCGCATCTACTACGTGTCGATGGTGCGCACCAACCTCGGCCCCATCCGCGTCGACGTGAACGCCGCCTGGGATCTGATGTCGCACGACATCTCGATCGTGAACTATTGGCTCTCGGCCGAGCCGGAGACGGCGTCGGCGGTCGGCGGCACCTGGATCAATGCGGGGCGTGAGGACGCCGTGTTCGCGACCCTCCGCTACCCGGGCGGCGTGCTGGTCAACGTGCACGCCTCCTGGCTGAACCCGCGCAAGTCGCGCGACGTGACGGTCGCCGGCGACAAGCGGATGCTGACCTTCGACGACATGAACATCCTCGAGCCGCTGCGCCTCTACGACAAGCAGGTGAGCGATCAGGCCATCAAGCCGGAGGTGGTCGACACCTTCGCCTCGTTTCGGGCCAGCATCCGCGACGGCGACATCACCATCCCCAAGGTCTCGACCGGCGAGCCGCTGCGCAACGAGTGCGAACATTTTCTCGACTGCATCCGCACCGGCAAGCCACCGCTGGTCGGCGGCGCCCAGGGGGCGGCCGTCGTGCGCGCGCTGGAGGCGATCGATCGCTCGATGCGCGACCACGGGCGCGAGCAAGCGGTGCGGAGATCATCGTGAGCGCCGTCCCTCCCGTCGACCTGCGGTTGCAGCACGCGGCCATCGCCGACGAGGTCGCCGCCGGGTTCGCGGCGGTGTTCGACGAGACGGCGTTCATCCTGGGGCCCGCGGTCAAGGATTTCGAGACGGCCTACGCGGCGTTCATCGGCGCGCGCCATTGCATCGGCGTGGCCAACGGCACCGACGCGCTGGAGCTCGCGCTGCGCGCCGCCGGCGTCACCGCGGACGACGAGGTGCTGCTGCCGGCCAACACCTTCATCGCCACGGCGCTGGCGGTGGCGCGTGCCGGCGCCCGGCCGGTGCTGGTCGACTGCGATCCGGAGTTCCACCTGCTCGACGTCGCCGAGGCCGCCGCGCGCGCGACGACGCGGACGCGCTTTCTGATCCCGGTTCATCTCTACGGCCAGATGGCGCCCGTCGGGGAGATCGAGGCGCTCGCCCGGACGCGGGGCCTCACGGTCATCGAGGACGCGGCACAGGCGCAGGGGGCGCGGCAGAACGGGCGCGCGGCCGGGACGATTCGGCCTCGCCGCCGGCACCAGCTTTTATCCGGGCAAGAACCTGGGAGCCTACGGCGACGCGGGAGCAGTAACCACCGACGACGATGCGATCGCCGCGCGCGTGCGGGCGCTGCGCAACTACGGCAGCGAGGTGAAGTACCACCACCCGGAGACGGGCTTCAACTCGCGGCTCGACACACTCCAGGCAGTGGTGCTCGGCGCCAAGCTCAAGCGCCTCGCCGGTTGGAACGAGGCGCGGCGGGCGGCCGCGCGCCGGTACGACGAGCTCCTGGCCGATCTTCCCAGGGTGACGCCCCCCCGCACGCGCGCCGGCAACGAGCACGTCTTTCACCTCTACGTCGTGCGCGTTCGCCACCGCGACGAGGTGGTCCGCAAGCTGAACGCCGACGGCATCGGCGCCCGGATCCACTACCCCGTTCCGATCCACCTGCAGGGGGCCTTCCGACATCTCGGCCAGGGCGCCGGGACCTTCCCGGTCGCCGAGAAGGCGGCGCGAGAGATTCTGTCGCTGCCGATCTACCCGGAGATCACGGCCGATCAGCAGGCGCGCGTCGTCGATTCGTTGCGGCGCGCGCTCGGATAACCGCCGATGTACCAGGGCCTCAAGGTCGTCCTCATCGCCCCCGTCCTCGACGAGGAGGTGAAGATCCGCGAGGTGGTCCGCCGCGCGCCGCGCGACATCGTCGACACCGTGCTGGTCGTCGACGACGGCTCGAAGGATCGCTCGCCCGAGGTGGCGCGCGCCGGCGGCGCCGAGGTGCTGCCCCTGGGGGCCACCCTGGGCGTGGGCGCCGCGCTGCGGGCCGGGTTCATCTGGGCCCGGGAGCGGAAGTTCGACGTCATCGTCGTCATCGCCGGCAACAACAAGGACGCGCCCGAGGAGATCCCGCGCCTGCTCGACCCGATCGTGGCCGGCGCCGACTTCGTGCAGGGGTCGCGCTTTCTGGCCGGTGGCCGCACCGGCGGGATGCCGCTCTACCGGCAGGTCGCCACCCGGGTCCACCCGCTGCTCTTCTCGCTGACCGCGCGTAAGTGGGTCTCGGAGTCGACCAACGGCTTCCGCGCCTTTCGCACCACGCTGCTCGACGATCCGCGCATCCGCCTCGAACAGAGCTGGCTCGACGAGTACGAGCTCGAACCGTACCTCTACTGGAAGACGATCCGCCTCGGCTACCGGACCGCCGAGGTGCCGGTCACCAAGATCTATCCGCCCAAGGCGATTGGCTACACGAAGATGAAGCCGATCACCGGCTGGTGGTCGATGCTGCGGCCGCTCGTGTTGCTGGGCCTCGGGTTGCGGAGCTGATGCGCAAGTCCGCCCGATTCCATCGTCTGGCCGTCGTGGAGAGCGCCTCCGTCGGCGACGGGACGCGCGTCTGGGCCTTCGCGCACGTCATGAAGGGGGCGCGCGTCGGCGCCCGCTGCAACCTGGGCGAAGGCGTGTTCGTGGAGGGCGGCGTCGTCATCGGCGACGACGTGACCGTCAAGAACGGGGTCGCTCTCTACGA
Organism: uncultured Pseudomonadota bacterium; assembly: GCA_963831685.1. Lineage (GTDB taxonomy): Bacteria > Myxococcota_A > Polyangia > Fen-1088 > Fen-1088 > JADGRB01. Next base: position 212,590 of record CAWHRJ010000013.1, on the reverse strand, counting down.
CGGGGTCACCGTCGAGGCCGAGGCGTTCCTCGGCCCGCACGCCGTCTTCACCAACGATCTGCGCCCGCGCTCCGGCCGCTTCAAGCGTCCGCCCGCCAAGTTCTCCCCCACGCGCGTCGGGCGCGGCGCGACGGTGGGCGCCAACGCCACCGTCATCTGCGGTCACGAGGTGGGCACCTACGCCATGATCGCCGCCGGCGCCGTGGTGACGGACGACGTCCCGCCTTACGCGCTCGTCGCCGGTGTCCCCGCCCGCCGGATCGGTTTCGTCTGCGCCTGCGGCGACCGATTGCCCGCAAAGCTGAGGTGCAGCTGCGGGCTCGCCTACCGCCGTCGGGGTTCCGGGCTCGCGCCGATCGCGACACGTTAGCCGATGACCCGTCGCGGAGTACGGATGGCCCTCGCCGCTCTGACGGTGGGGGCATGGCTCTCCGCGGGGGCGACGCCCGTCATTCGGGCGGCGCTCCGTGCGCCTGCGCCCAACGACTTCACACCCGACTACGTCGCCGCGCACGCCTGGCTGCACGGCGGCGCGCGCGGCCCCGGAGGCGCTGCCGTACTCGACGGGCCAGCCGGGAATGCCTACGCCGCCTCCATCGGCGCACCGCCGGTGCTGCTGCTCGCCGCCTATTACGTCCACCCGCCCACGGCCTTTTTGGCACTGATGCCGCTGGTCCCGCTCGGCTACTGGAGCGCCGCTCTCGCCTGGCTTCTGCTGTCGATCATCGCGGCGGGCGCGCTGGCCGTGCTCCTCCGCGCGACAGCAGAACGCGGCGCCCGTGGACCCAGGACATCGATGCTCTTCCCCTTGCTCCTGCTTTGGCCGCCGATGCTCACGAACATCCAGCTCGGTCAGTGGTCGATCTTCCTCGCGCTGGCGATCGCGGGCGGCTACGCGGCGTGGAGCAGGGGACATCCGCGGCAAAGCGGGGTCTTGATTGGCGCCGCCGTCGCGCTCAAGCTGACGCCCATCCTGCTTGTGCCGTTCATGGCCCTGCGGGATCGGCGCGTCCTGCTGGCCTCGTTTGCGACGCTCGCCGCGGTCGCCGCGCTCTCCCTGGCGACAGGCCAGCTCGACGCCTGGCGTTCCTTCTTCGCCCATTCGGGCGAGAACCTCGCGGTCTGGCAGACCTATCGCGACAACACGCTATCGATCTGGGGCCTGCTGGCGCGCCTATTGGTCGGCGGTCGCTTCGCGCATCCGCTGGTGGTTGCCCCGACCCTCGCCCGGATCCTGGAGATCGCCATCCTCGGCGCGATCGGAGGCACCGCGCTCTGGTTCACGGGCTATCGCCCGGACGCCGCGACGGATCGGGAACGCGACGGCTGCCGCTTCGCGCTGTGGGTCATCTTCATCGTCGTCGCCAACCCGCTCGCCTGGTCCCACTACGCCCTCCTGCTCCTGCTGCCGATCGCAATGGTCGTGCGCGGTGCGGAGAAGGCGCGTCAGGACGTTGCCCTCCGGATGCGGGGCCTCGCGGCGGGCGCTTTCATCCTGCTGACGATCCCCAAGGAGACGATCTATTGGCTGTCCGATCCGGGGCCCGTCTCGCCGGGCCGCGGACTCCTCGTCTCCACCCACCTCTACGGCGCGCTGCTGCTGTTTGCCGCGGCGGCGATCGGGACGCGGGCGACGACGCCGGCGGGACCAGATGGGCCCCCGCCGGCCGCTCGGTGACGCCCGGAGCCTAGTAGAATACGCCGAAGCAGTTGGCCGGGAGGGTTACGAACCCGGACGAATCGACCACGTACCCACAATACGAATAGTTGGTATCAGCCTCGCATGCAGAGAGGCCGGAGGCCTCCGCGGTGACCGTGTCGCAGTCGAGCACGGTATTGCCCGAACTCTCGAAGTGGTAGATGCAGTCGCTGAGCGATAGGTAGGTTGCTCCACACTGTAAAGCCGTTGGGCAGAGCTCGTGCTCGACGTAATAGTTGCAGTCGTCGCGGGCCGGATTCGACGTGGACGTGGTCACAGTGCAACCGACCGTCGCCAGGACACTCAGACACACAGACACGATAAGCGCACGCACCATGGTAACCTCCGGCGCGTACAGTAGTCCGATAGCGCAAAGTGATCAAACCTCAACCGTGTGACAATTGGCCAGGTCCATATTGTCGAGTCGAGCCGACCTCGGGTCTCGAGAGGCCCCTCCTGGCGCGTTGACAAACCCGGGCCGCTCAAGTAGAAACCGCGCTCCATGCCTGCTGCAGCCAGCCAACATCGCTCCACTTTTCAGGCGAAAGAATCGTTTGCCCACGGGTGGCACGTTGCCGACGTCGAGGGGCAGACGCTGGGGCGCGCGGCGACCAAGATCGCCGACATCCTGCGCGGCAAGCACCGCCCGACCTTCACCTCGCACGCCGACGCCGGTGACTTCGTCGTCGTCGTCAACGCCGAGAAGGTCAAGCTGACCGGCAAGAAGTGGCAGGGGAAGCTGTACCGCGACCACTCGCTGTTCCCGGGCGGCCTGCGCACGCAGACGGCCGAGCAGCTGGTCAAGCGCCACCCGACCGATCTGGTCAAGCGCGCCGTCTGGGGCATGCTCCCCAAGGGGCCGCTCGGTCGCCGCATCTACAAGAAGCTCAAGGTCTACGCCGGCGCGGAGCACCCGCACGCCGCGCAGCAGCCCAAGCCCATCAAGTTCGCCTAACAAGCTCGTCTAAGAGGATCACCGATGCCCGACGTTTCCAAAGCCACTTACGCCACCGGTCGCCGCAAGCACGCCGTCGCGCGCGTCTGGCTGCAGCCAGGCTCCGGCAAGATCGCCATCAACGAGCGCTCGCTGGAGGAGTACTTCGGCCGCGAGACCTCGCGGATGGTCTTCCGCCAGGCGATGGAGCTGACCGAGACCTCCGGCCAGTACGACGTGTTCGTCAACGTGTCGGGCGGCGGCCTCTCCGGCCAGGCGGACGCCATCCGCCACGGCATCTCGCGCAGCCTCATCAAGATCGACCCGACGTTCCGCCCGGCGCTCAAGAAGGCCGGCTACCTGACCCGCGACGCGCGCCAAAAAGAGCGCAAGAAGTACGGCCAGCGCGGCGCCCGCGCCCGCTTCCAGTTCAGCAAGCGGTAAGACCCGTCCGCGGGTCTGTCAGCGGGCGGCGACGCACCCTGACAGACCGTCAGTGCGCGGTCGGCGCCGGCGCGGGCAGGAGCGGACGTCCCAGCACGGTCTGCGAGCGGACGTAGCGCTCGAGCGCGTCGACGGCCTTGACGTAGATGGCGTTCGCGTAGTAGGCGCGGCCGAGGTAGTAGAGGCACCTCGGGGCGGCGCGCGACGAAGGTGGCGTCGTCGGCGAGCGGCTTGAGCGTCGTCGACGGCGTCGCTGTAGAACTCGGCCTTGTAGTCGAGGAAGCCGGTCAGACAGCGCGAAGTCCTGGCCGAGCCCGGTCCACAGCGGCTCGGGCCACTTGTCGAGGATCTTGTAGGCGGTGGCGTAGCGGCGCGCGCCGGCTCGGCGAGGACGTCGCGGTACTCGTCGGCACGCGCGTCACGTACTCGGGGTGCGCCGCGGCGAGCTTGGCGGGCACGACGGGCGGCGCGAGCGCCGTCGCCGGGCGCGAGCGGGATCTCGGGGTCGCGATCGAGGCGCGTCGAGACGAGGTGCAGCAGCAGGCGGGCGTGCTGCGCCTCGGGCGGGTCGCCCGCGGCCTCGGCGCGGCGCGTCCACAGCTCCGCCTCGCGCGCCTTGCCGTGCGCGAGCAGGCTGCGCGCGAGCAGCCCGCCGTCGGCGCCGCGGTTCGGCGCCGTCGTAGCCCGTGACGAGGCCCGTCAGCCGGCCGTAGGGCCACAGCGGGCCGTAGACCTTGGCCAGGTAGGGATCGAACTTGGCGTAGCCCGAGCAGATCGCGCGGCGCCGCGAATTCGATCCGCGCGTTGTCGTCGGTGTTGTCGGGCGAGCCGGCGGTGAACGACTCGAGCTCCTCGGGGCCGAGCAGCAGGTACGCGAAGACGTCGTGCGGCGAGGCGAGGCCGGCGCGCCGCGCCTCGGCGCGCGTCGACGGGATCGCGGAACGCGCGCTCGAGCGTCGCGAGGTCCAGCTTGCAGCGGCTCCTGCTGCGCGATGAGGATCGTGTCCGACGACAGATCCTCGGCCGCGAAGACGTAGACGTAGGGGAACTCCTCGCGCACGGTGCGGTAGATCGTCTTGATGTTCCAGGGCGACATCTCGTAGAGCTGCGCCCACTGGCAGAACAGATCCCGTGCGGCGCGAGGCGCGTCTTGATGTCGCGGAAGTACTCGCGCGTGAACAGGTTCGACACGCCGGTCAGCCACGGGTTCGACGGCTGGCTCACGATGACGTCGAACGTGTCGCTTCGCTGCGTCAGGAAGTTCCGCCCGTCGCCCACGCGCGCCGTGACCTTGCGGGTTCTCCAGCGGGCGGTGGTTGTCGTTGTCGAAGAAGTGCGACGCGCGGTAGATCGCCGGCTCGAGCTCGACGACCTCGAGCGACTTGATCGGGTACTGCGTGATGGCGCCCGCGGTGACGCCCGAGCCGAAGCCGACCAGCGCGACCTTGGGCGGCGTCGGCCCTGTCGTAGAGCAGCAGCGGCAGCAGGCCGACGATGATCTGCGTCGCCATGTCGCCGTCGTTCGAGGCGTCGACCTTGCCGTTGTTCTTGAGCGAGAACGTCTTGCCCCACTGATCGACGGTGACCGTGGTCGCGGTGCCGTCCTCGTAGAAGACCAGCTTGGGGTCCTGCCAGACCTTCTTGTGGATCTGGCGCGAGATGTACTCGCGCGCGATCGACACGCGGAAGAACCCCGACGAGAACGTCACCAGGTTCCAGCGCGGCAGCGCGAGCCCGATGAGCGCCAGCGCGACGGCCGCGCGCCACGCCGGCGGCGCGTCGCGCGCGCGGCAGCCCCGGCGCGACGGCGAACGAGCGCGGCCAGCGAGCGATCAGGTCGCCGAGCACGGCGACGTAGATCCCGCGCTGCAGCCCCAGCTTCGGCAGCACGACGAACCCCGACAGGAACGAGCCGACGATCGCGCCGACCGTGTTGAGCGCGTAGGCGTTGCCGATGTCGCGGCCGACCGAGTCGAGGCGCGCCGCCGCGATGCGCACGGTGAGCGGGAAGACGCCGCCCATGAGGATCGTCGCGGGCAGCACCGTGATGCAGGCGAGCACGAACTGGCAGATCAGGATCGTGTCGACGCCGAAGCTCGGTCGACTTGCAAGCAGCCAGGTGAAGACGAACGGCAGCTTGTCGGTGAAGAGGTAGGAGGCGCCGACGGCGACCGCGATCCCCAGGTGCAGCACCGCCAGCCAGCGGACCGGGTGCGCCGTCCGCTGCGAGAGCCGCCCGAACAGCGCCGACGCCGACGCCGAGGCCGATCAGGAACGCCAGCAGGATGAGCGTGAACGAGAAGATCGACGAGCCGATGCAGCACCGCGAGCGCGCGCGTCCACAGCACCTGCAGCGTCATCGCCGTCGCGCCCGAGACGCGAAGGCGCCAGAGCGACGCCCGCCGCGAGCGCGCGTCGATCGCCGGCTCGGGCGGCAGGTAAGCCTGGCCCCTCGAGGTTCGCCGCCGCGGCGGCCGCGTCGAGCAGCTCGTCCATCGTGTGCCCCGCCTCGGGGCCGCGGGCAGAAGCGCCGCGCGAGCAGGATCGCCCGCCGCGAGCGTGCAGGTTGAACGACGCCGCCGTGACGTTGGTCCAGCGCAGGCCGAAGCGTCGGGCAGGAAGACGAACCCGGCGAAGAACGAGCCCGCCACGGCGCCGAACAGGTTGACCGCGTAGAGCGTGCCGATGCGCAGGCCCACGCGCCGCAGCTCCCACGGCCGGGCTGCACGAAGTGCCGCGCCAGGATGGGGCAGCGTGGCGCCCATCAGCGTCGTCGGCACGAGCAAGCAGCCCCGCCGACGCGACGAAGCGCAGCACCGAGAGCAGCGCGTACCGGTCGCCGAACGCCGCCCAGAGCCCGCGGTTGAGCCCCGGGTAGAGCGACATCACCAGCGGGACGCAGCAGCGCGTAGAGGCCGATCCGACGCCTCGACGAGCGCGTAGGCGCGCACCGGGCTCTTGAGCCGGTCGGCGAACTTGCCGGCCAGGTACGACCCGAGGCCGAGCCCGCCCATGAAGGCGGTCAGCACCGTCGAGACGGCCAGCGTCGTCGACCCGAAGACCAGCGTCAGCATCCGCGTCCAGAGCATCTCGAGGATGAGCCCCGACGCGCCCGGAGAGGAAGAAACAGGCGAGGATCACGGCCCGCATGGGGCGCGGCAATCTACCACCCTGTGACGTTCGTCGGTTGACGCATCGGGCTCAGCCGGCTCTATTTGGGGGCAACCGGGACAACCCGCAGCTTCGGCCATGCCAGTCAAACACCCCTCACACGACGATGCTCGGCGTCTCGGCAGTCAGCGCGATCGAGGGGCTCCTGGGCTCGGCTGCCACGCGCGCCGAGGTCGACGACGCCGAGCTCGTCGCGGCGATCCAGCGCGAGCGATCCGGGCAGCCGCGAGGCGCTCTATCACCGCTACAAGCGGCGGGTCTTCGCGCTGGCGCTGCGCATCGTCGGGGCCGGTCGACGCGGAGGAGGTGGCCCAGGAGGCGTTCATCCGCATCTTCCGCGGTCTGCCCAAGTTCCGCGGCGACGCGGCGCTGTCGACCTGGATCTATCGCCTGGCGGTGAACGCGGCGCTGTCGCACCGGACGCGGCGCGCTGCCGCGCGGCTGCCGACCCTTGCCAATGATGGCGGCCAGCCGACAGGCCATCGAGGCTCATCCGGCCGAGGAGCCCGCGCCGCGAGACGCGGTCCTGCGCGCACGGCTCGAGCGGGCGCTGGTGAAGCTGCCGTCGGGCTACCGCACGGTCATCGTCCTGCACGACGTCGAGGGGCTCGAGCACGAGGAGATCGCGTCGATCCTCCGCTGCCACGTCGGCACCTCGAAATCGCAGCTGCACAAGGCCCGCGCGCGGCTGCGCGAGATCCTGGCCCAGGACGGCATCACCGCCAGCGCGCTGCAAAATGGTTGAGGACGGCTGCAGGCAATCGACCGAGACGCTGTCGGCCTTCGTCGACGGCGACCTGCCGCCGGCGGAGGCGCAGGCGCTGCGCGCGCACGTCGCCGACTGCGCGCGCTGCACGCTCTCGATCGGCGAGCTGCGGGTGATGGTGACCGCGGCGCGCGCGCTCGAGCGCCCGGAGCCGCCGCCGACGCTGTGGGCGTCCATCGAGGGGGCCCTGGCCGGCAGCGACCGCCCCTGGTGGCTCTCGCTGCGCCTGTTCGGCAGCGGGGCGCTGGCGGGAGCGGCGGCCGTTTCGGTCGTCGCGCTGGGGCTCGCCTCCTGGCGAACACACCAGGCGGCGACGGTCGCGGTGCCGCCGCCCGCGCCGCTGGCCGCGGTGGCGGTCGCCGATCCGCTGCTCGACGAGGCCGAGGCGGAGTTCGCCCACGCCGCCGCGGTGTACGAGAAGTCGATCGAGAAGCTGCGGGGCCTCCTGGCGCGCGAGGAGCCGCGCTGGAGCCCGGCGGAGCGCGCGCGCTGCACCGAGCGGCTGGCCCAGCTCGACGACGCGATCGCCACCTCGCGGGAGCTGGCGCACCGCAGCCGCGGCGACAGCGTCGGCAACGAGCAGCTGTTCGCGGCGTACCAGCAGAAGATCACCTTCCTGGCGGAGGCGGTGCAGCGTGGCGGCACCTTCCGCCAAGGGGAAGCGTTGGAGCCGGCGCCATGAGGCTTCGATTGGCGCACCGGTTGGCGCTGGCGGCGGTCGCGGGCCTTGTCGCGGCGGCGACGCCGGCACGCGCGGCCGACGTGACCCGCGCGCCCGAGCCGGTGGCCCAGCTGGTGGACAGGCGCGAGATCGTCGTTCCGGCGCGTGGCGCGGAGCTGGTGCGGATCGACAACTTGCTGGGGCGCGTCGGCATCCGCGGCACGGCGCGCCCGGGTGAGATCCACGTCGTCGCGGAGAAGCGGGCACAGAGCGCCGAGGCGCTCGGCCGCCTGCGCGTCCACTACACCGCCTTCGAGAGCGGCGAGATCCAGATCGACACCCGCGTCGAGCTGGGGGGCCGCGAGCGGTCGCTGCCGCTCGCCGGCAGCGGCGTCGACCTCTGGCTGGAGGTGCCGCCCGACGTGGCGGTCGAGGCCAAGACCTTCGGCGGCGACGTCTCGGCCTCGGGGCTGCGCGCCGGGGCCCAGCTGGAGACGACCGGCGGGCGGATCGGCGTCTCGGACGTGCGCGGCGGCGTGGTCACCCACCAGCTGCGCGGCGGTCAGAAGGTCGCGGCGGTCGAGGGCGACGTCGATCTCGACGGCGTCGAGGGGGACATGGACCTCAAGGATCTGGGCGGCGGGCGCGTCGACGCGCGCGTCGTCGACGGGAGCATCCACGCCGAGGACATCCGCGACGACTTCGTCCGCCTGGTGACCACCACTGGGCAGATCGTCCTCATCGGGATGATCCGCCCGGCGGCGCACTACGACCTGCGCAGCTACGCGGGCGACGTGCGTTTCGTGCCGACCGGCGACCCGGCCCCCTTCGCGCTGCGCGAGCGTTCCGCCACGCCCCTCGACAGCACGGTCCCGCTTCATGGTTCCCGGCGTGACGGCGAGTGGCTGCGGGCCGAGTACCTCGGCCGTCGTCCCCAGCCCCACCCGCGCGCCGCGCTCGTGGAGCTCTCCTCGACGCTGGGCGGGGTGGTCATCCAGTTCCAGCCCCGCGGCTCTGCCGGGCTGCAGTAGCCCTCCGGAGGTGTTAAGGTAGGCGTTCGGATTTCTGGATGCGGATCGGCATCTTTTCGGACACGCACGCCAACATCGAAGCCCTCGACGTAGTGCTCAAGGCGCTCGACGACGAGACGGTCGACGAACGGATCTGCCTGGGTGACACCGTCGGCTACGGCGCCAGCCCCAACGAGTGCTGCGCGCTCATCCGCTCGCGCACCGCGCACACCATCCTTGGCAACCACGACGCCGCCGTCGCGGGCCGGATGGACTACTCGTACTACTACCACGCGGCCCGCCACGCGCTGGACATGCACGCGCGGCTGCTCACGCCCGAGAACATGCAATGGCTGAAGAACCTCCCCTACGAGGTCCGCAAGGGCGACGTGCACTTCTGCCACGGCTCGCCGCTCAACATCGAGGAGTTCGACTACATCTTCGCGCGCGATCAGGCGGCGCAGTGCCTGGAGATCTGGGAGGAGCTCTCGCCACTCACGCTGATCGGTCACTCGCACCTCTGCAAGTCGTTCGCGCTCTCGCCCGACGGCGTGCACGAGGTGGTGGCCGACAAGTTCGAGCTGCGCCCCGGCTGGAAGTACATCATCAGCGTCGGCTCGGTCGGCCAGCCGCGCGACTACGACCCGCGCGCCAGCTACGTCCTCTACGACACCGAGCGGAAGCTGTTCGAGTTCCGCCGCGTCGATTACGACGTCAAGGCCTCGGCCGAGAAGATCTTCGGGTCGGACCTGGAACCAAACTTCGGCCACCGCCTGTTCATCGGTGTCTGACCTGGGCGTCTGACGTGCTCCGGCCGCTCCGGTTCCTGGTGGTGCTGGCCGCGCTCGTGGCCACGGCGCGCGCGGCCCGGGCGGCGCCGCGCGCCGCGGCCTGCGTCCAGGACGATCCGGTTCCGACGCCCGCCGACTACGCGGGCTGGGAGCGCTCGCAGGAGGTGACCTGGAGCGAGATCGCGCAGCGTGGCGGCATCGTCCCCGACATCGACGAGGACCCTGCCCACGCGCCCCCCGCCTGGTGGCGCTACCCGAGCCCGCTGCGCTCGGCCGATCTCCTCGCGGCCGAGGCGAAGAACCCGCGCGGCCTCTACGAGCTGGTCGCGCCGGGCGATCTCAAGACAGGGGATCTGCTGGTCCGCACGCGCGGCGCCGGGCCCTGCGGCAAGATGACGATGATCGCCGGGACAGTCGACGACGGCTGGGTCACCGTCGAGCCGGGCACGGGCGACACGCCGGCCACCCGCCCCAACGATCCGCTCTTCTTCGACGGCAAGGCGCCGCGACCGGAGGTGGCCGCTTACCGAATCCGCGTCAAGCAGGACAGCTCGCTCGGGCACGTGCGCGAGCTCGAGCGCGACCTCGGGCACCTCGAGCGGACGATCTCCGAGCGCCCGCCGCTGGTCGTCAAGAAGGGGACCGCCGTCGTCGACGAGAAGGTGCACGACCTCATCGACGAGGCCTGGTCGCTGGGCGCCGATCCGGCGTTCGCCGAGGACCGCCGCGCGCTGACCGGCCGCGCCCTGGCGCTGGCGGCCGCGCTCGACTGGCCGGCCGCCGCCGAGGAGGCCGCCGCGGTGCTCGACGGCGTCCTGCGCAAGACGCCGCTGCGCCCGGACGCAATCCTGGCGCGCGCCGCGCTCTTCCTGCTGGCCGGCGAGGCGGAAAAAGCGACCACGCTGACCGAGGCGGCCAAGGCGATCCCCGACGTCCCGCCGCGCGCCCACTACCTTCTGGCGCGCGCTCTCTTGGCCGAAGGGAAACAGGCCGACGGCCTGGCCGAGCTCGCGCGCTACCGCGCCGCCGCCCCCAACGACGCGCTCGCCGCGCGGCTGGGCGACAGGGCGCGGGCGGCCAAATCGGTCCCGTTGCCGCCCGCCCCGCCGGCCGGTGCGGGCGCCGACCCGCGCTTCTCCGCGACCGAGGAGCTTGCCACCCTGCGCAGCGACGCCTACGACGTCACGGTCAGCTGGCCGCTCGACTGGCGGATCGACAACCTCGCATCGTCGCCCGAGGCCGGCCTGCTGGTCGATTTCGCCACCGGCCGCGTCCTGCGCGACGACGGCGAGGCCGAGCGCGGCGCCGCGGTCGTGCTGGCGCAACGCCCGCCGGCCGGCGAGGCGGCGGCGCTGGCCCGCAAGGGGGCGCGCAACATCTTCCCGACCGCCAAGCTCAAGACGCTGCCCCCGCTCGTCCCCGGCACCACGCGCGAGCAGTTCCGCGAACGCGCCCAGGGCGCCACCCACCAAGGCGAGGTCACGACGTTCAACAAGAACGGCGTCGTCACCTTCCTGGTCCTGAATGCCACCGTCGCCAGCTACCCCAAGCTCAAGGACGCCTACGCCGCCTTCGTGAAGAGCTTCACGACGGCGAAGGCGCCCAGGTAGCCGGCGCCTCCACCGCGATCCTCGCGCGCTACTTCGCGCGCGTGAAGAGCCCGGTCAGCTTGGCGCTGGCGATCGCGTTGGCCTTGGCGTTGAAACCGATCATCGCCGGCGACGCGCCCGGCGGGACCTCGATCTTGTCGACCTTCAGCGCAAACAGCGTGAAGTTGTAGTGGTGCTTGCCGCTGCCCGGCGGCGGACAGGGGCCGCCCCAACCCGGCTTGCCGAAGTCGGTGTTCCCCTGCACCGCGCCCTTGGGAAGCGTCGCCGCCGTCGCCCCCTCCGGCAGCGACGTCGCGTCGGCCGGAATGTCGTAGACGACCCAGTGCCACCAGCCCGAACCGGTCGGCGCGTCGGGATCGTGCACCATCAGCGCAAAGCTCTTGGTCCCCGCCGGCGCGTTCTTCCATTCCAGCGCCGGCGACACGTTCTCGCCCGTGCACCCCATCGCGTTGAACGAATACTTCTCCGGGACCGCCGCGTTGTTCTTGAACGCCGCGCTGGTCAGCGTGAACGCCGCCGCCTCGACCGTCTTCGCCCCGGTCCCCGCCCCCACCACCGCCCCCAGCGCCACCATCGCCATCACTCCAATTTTCCAGCTGCTCCTCATCGTCCCGCTCCTTCCAAGTTGGCGGAACCTTACCAACCCAACCTCATCCGTCAACCGTGTTCGGGGGACGTCGGGCGCTGCGCGCCCTTTGGTCCCCCGCGCCCCCCAGCTCGCTACGGGCTGGCAAAGCCACCCTCCGCTCGCTCGCACTGAATCGAGCCATGATCGGAGTGTAGGCGCCAAATGTGCACGGGCCCCCAACGCATGGCGAGCGCAGCGTGGCTTCGCCACGCGTAGCGAGCCGGGGGCGCGGGGGGCCAAAGCGCGCGCCAGCGCGAGCGCGGACCGCCACCCTGCCCGGCCGATCAACGCATGGCGAGCGCAGCGTGGCTTCGCCACGCGTAGCGAGCCGGGGGCGCGGGGGGCCAAAGCGCGCGCCAGCGCGAGCGCGGACCGCCACCCTGCCCGGCCGATCAACGCATGGCGAGCGCAGCGTGGCTTCGCCACGCCTAGCGAGCCGGGGGCGCGGGGGGCCAAAGCGCGCGCCAGCGGGAGCGCGGACCGCCACCCTGCCCGGCCGATCAACGCATGGCGAGCGCAGCGTGGCTTCGCCACGCCTAGCGAGCCGGGCGCGGGGGGCCAAAGCGCGCGCCAGCGCGCGACGCCCCCCGATAAAAAAGAAAACGGGGGGCTCTCGGCCCCCCGTATGTGTGACGTCGACTGATCGTTTCGACTCCGCCCTATCGTTCCGAGCACCTTGTCATCGGGTCGGAATTTCCCGCTGTTCCCAAACAACCTGTCCCCAACCCCGCAGCGAGAAAGACGGGCCGCACGGTCGAATCACTTCGTCATCACACTCGGAACCTAAGACCCGCGACCGACGGGTCAAGGCCCGGGTCAGAGTCCGCGAAAGTCGGCCGCGCCGGTCGCGCGGGCCAGCGACGACAGCGCGACGTCGAGATCGTAGACCGCCTGCAGGTAGCGCGGCCTCAAGGGACGGCGGTACCCGTCGCCCGCGACAGCGTGGCCGTCGAGACGTTGAGGTCATACACCGCCTGAAGCGCGAAGGTCCGCATCTTGAATGACTGCAGGAGCGCGTCCGAAAAGTCGCGCGAGTCGGCCAGCCCAAGCGCGAAGTTCTGCGAGACCGCCGCCACCCATGCCTTCCCAGCCTTCTCGCCCTTGCGCACCTCAACGAGGCGCGTCTCGGCCTCCGACAGCTCGAGGAAGGCCTTGCTGACCTCGAAGCCGACCCCGCCCAACGCCTCCTCGCGGCGCGCCTCGACCTCCTCCGCCTCGGCGCGCGTGCGATCGCCGCGGGCCAGCTTGGGCCCGAAGTCCAGCGGCAGGCGCAACGCCGCCGCGACCCCACCACCGTATCCATTGAATGGGTTGTTGGCGAAGGCGTTCTGTGGGGAATCGATGGTGGGCGCGTAAGCGAAGGAGATCTGCCCGATCAGCACCAGATCCGGGTAAAGCTTGCGATGCTCGAGGTTGGCCAGTGCGCGCTTGGCCTTGACGGCGTACTCGAGGGTCCGCACCTCGGGCCGCGACATCCGCGCCTGCTCCTCGTAGTAGGCGAGCGGGTGGGCCGGGACCTCGAGGGGTTCGAAGTCCTCGTCGTCCACGTCCAGGTCTTCGCCCGAGTCGAGGTTCAGCAGCGCCCGCAGCCCGCTGCGCGCGACCTCTTCCAGCCGCTTGGCCTCGAGCAACCGCACCTCAATCTCGGTCCGCACCGTGCGGAGGCGCAAGCGATCGGTCACCGTCGCATTGCCGCTGCCGTCGGCCAGTTGCTTCTCAATCTTTTTCTGCGCGCTGTCGAGGTATCCTTCGCCCTCCTCCAGCATCGATCGCAGCTCGCGCGCCAGCTTGAGCCCCCAGTAGGCCTTGCGCACGTTGAGCTCCACATCGGCGCGCGCGCCCGCCTCGCGCCCGGTCGTGACCGTCACGCCGGCCTCGGCTGCGCTGACGCCGGCCGAGATCTTGCCGAAGTCCCAGATCGGCTGGATCAACTTCAAATCCGTTCGCGCGTAGGCTCCCGCGAAGTTGGTCAGGTACTGCAGCGCCCCGTGCGACGGGCTGGCGTTGGTGGTGACGCAATTCTGCTCGCGTATGGTCTGAGCCTGGTCGGGGTAGATCATGAGGCCCGGACCCTCGCACTCGACCCGCGGCACCGGCGCGACCAACGAGGTCAGGTCCCCCTGTGGATACCAGTTCCGCTTGGCCTCCAGCACCTGCGCTTGCATGGCGTGCGTCGCCGCGTCGCCCGCGCGCAGTCCGGGATTCTGCGTGCGCGCCAGCTCCAGCAGCTCGTTCAGCGTGTACTTCTTGGCAACGGCGGCGGTGGGAAGCGCCGCTGACAACAGACCACCGAGCAGAGCCAGACCGAATGCGCGTGCGATCATGCCGCGCCATCATAACAGGACCTTGGGCGAGTCCGGTTGACCGCGGTCAGTCCGAGCGTCGTGCTGGCGGTATCGCGATACTGGAGCCCCGCACGCCGTGGTTTGACGTAGCGCACGCACGGTGATAGCGGCTTAGCATGCCGCTCCCCTCGCGCACGGCCAGCCCCAAGCCCCTGCCCGCCCGACGCACGCCCCGGGACTCGCGCGTCGAGACGGCGCAGCTGGTGTTGCCCGGGCTGACCAACGTCCAGGGGACGATCTTCGGCGGCATCATGATGCAGTGGATCGACATCGCCGCCGGAATCGCCGCCGCCCGGCACTCCGGCGGACCGGTGGTGACCGCCTCGATGGATCGGCTGCACTTCCTGGAGCCGGTGCTGCTGGGCGAGGTGGTGGTGCTGCAGGCCCAGGTGAACTTCGCGGCCCGCACCTCGATGGAGGTCGGCGTTCGGGTCATGCGCGAGAACCAGACCAGCTTCACCCGCAGCCAGGCGACCCGCGCCTACTTGACCTTCGTCGCCGTCGACGACAACGGTCGCCCGCGCCCGGTCCCCGAGCTGCACCCGGAGACCGCGGTCGAGCGCCGCCGCTTCGCCGACGCCAGGCGCCGACGGGCCGTGCGGCTGCGCGAACGGCGCGCTATGAAGAACGCCTGATGGCGATCACCACCGACGTCGAGCGGCTGGCACTGGACGCGGTCCTCGGCCCCGCGGCCGCCCCCTCGCGCGAGCTGATCGTCGCCACCGGCGCCGATCGCCTCCGTTTCCTGAACGGCCTCGTGACGGGGGACGTGGCCGGGACGGGCGTCGGACGGGGCTGCCGGGCGGCGCTCTTGACCCCCAAGGGGCAGGTGGTGAGCGACATGCGGATCCTCGTCCGCGCGGACGACGTCCGTATCGTCGTCGACGCCGGCCAGGCGGCGCCCGTCGCCGCGGCGCTCGCCCGCTACGCAATCATGGACGACTTCGCGGCCACGCCGGCGGCGGGGTTTGCGTTCTTCTCGTTGCTCGGGCCCGCGGCGGCCGCAAGGCTCGCAGCCAGCGCCGTCGAGGTGGGCGCGCTCGCCGGAGCGCCGGCGCTCTCGCACGCGGAGATTGGCCCGCTCTGGCTGGTGTGCGCGCGCGAGCTCGGCGTCGACGGATTCTGGATCGGCGGCGCTTCGGACGACCTCGCCGCGTTGCGCGCCAGGCTCGCCGCCGACGTCCCGGAGCTCGACGCGGCCGTCGCCGAGGCGGCCCGCATCGACGCGCTCGAGCCGCGCTTTGGCGTCGAGATCACCGCCGACTACTTCCCGATGGAGGTCGGCCTCGGCGGCGCCATCGACTACGCGAAGGGCTGCTACCTCGGCCAGGAGCCGATCGTCCGCGTGCGCGACCGCGGCCACGTCAACTGGCGGCTCGTCGGCCTCGACGTCGTCGGCCCCGCCGATCCACACCCGGGCGACGCGCTCACCAGCGAGGCGAAACCGAAGGCCGGCAAGATCACCAGCGTCGCGCGCTTCCCCGGCGGCCGCGCCGTCGCGCTCGCGATGGCCCACGTCTCGCTCCCCGTCGGCGCCACCGTGCACGCCGGCCCGATCGAGGCGCGCATCCGCGCCGAGGCCTGACCTCAGCGCGGGCCGGGAATCAGATCGTCCAATCGGACTTCGGAGTACGCCGGGTGTCCGGGGCAGGTCGGTGGGTTCATCTTGCGCAGCGCCAGCCGGATCCGACGCGCGGCAGGAAACCGCTCGCGCAGGTTGTCGGTCATCCGGCGGGCCAGCGACTCGAGCAGGTGATGCGGCTCGCCGGTACCGATCGCGACGATCACCTCGGCGACGCGGCTGTAGTCGACGGTGTCGGCCAGCCGGTCACTCTTCTCGGCCGCCTGGACCTCGACGTCCAGCTCGACGTCGACCTCGAACTTGCGCGTGGCCCGGCGCTCGACGGCGGTCGCGCCGTGGCGCCCGTCGAACTCGATCCGCGCGAGAGCGATGGTCAGCATGCTCGTCGCGCGCGGTCAGCGCGCGGCCCGCGCCGGCGGCCGTTCGGCCGTCTCCTCGCCTTGGCGCTCCGCCTCGAGATCCTTGCGCAGCTTCCGCTTGATGATCTCGCGCTTGACCGGCCCGACCTGATCGATGAGCAGCTTGCCGTTCAGGTGGTCGGTCTCGTGCTGGAGCGCGCGCGCGTAGAGCCCCTCCCCCTCCGCCTCGAATGTCTGTCCGTCGAGGCCCATCGCCCGCACCCGTGCGCGCATCCCGCGCTTGACCGGCACGAAGATGTTGGGGAACGACAGGCACCCCTCGTCGCCCGTCTGCGCCTCGTCGGAGATCTCGACGATCTCCGGGTTGATGAACACCCGGGGCGGCGCGCTCTCGGCGCCGCCGGCGACGTGACCGTCGACGATGAAGAGGCGCACCGGCGCGCCGACCTGGATCGCCGCCAGCCCGGCCCCCTCGGCCGCGACCATGGTCTCGGCCATGTCGGCCACCAGCTGACGCACCTCGTCGTCGACCACGCCGACCTCGGCGGATCGCTGGCGGAGCTTCGGATCTGGAAAGCGGACGATGAGACGCGTCGCCATGTTGATGTTGGTACTAAGATGACATCGTGGAAAAAATCGCGCAACCGGGCGGAACTCTGCAGTAACGTCGCGGCCCTTCGTCCATCTAACTAGGCAGATGAGCCTCATTCGATACGCAGACGCCGAGCTTCCGACCGCCCACGGGCCATTCCGCCTGGTGGTCTACCGCGACGCCGCCGACGCCCACAGCGAGTCGCCCGCGGTCGAGGAGCACATGGCCATCCTGCGCGGCGACGTGGCCGGCGCCAGCAATGTCCTCTGCCGCGTCCACTCCGAGTGCTGGACCTCCGAGGTGATCGGGTCGCTCAAGTGCGACTGCCGCGACCAGCTCGACGCCGCGCTCGAGCGGATCGCCGCCGAGGGGACCGGCCTCGTCGTCTACCTCAGGCAGGAGGGGCGCGGGATCGGCCTCGGCAACAAGGTTCGCGCCTACGCGCTCCAGAACGGTGGCGCCGACACGGTCGAGGCGAACCTGGCGCTCGGCTTCGAGGCCGACGCCCGCCGCTACGACCTGGCCGCGGCGATCCTGGATGATCTCGACGTTCGCTCGATACGCCTTCTCACCAACAACCCGCTCAAGGTGGCGGGGCTGCGCGCGGCGGGCGTCAACGTCGCCTCGCGGCTCGCGCACTGGGTGGGCGAGAACCAGCACAACTCCGCCTACCTGGCGGTCAAGCGCCGCAAGATGGGCCACCACCCCGACCAGCCGGGGCAGCTGCGCGCCATCGCCTCGGCGCGCGCCCGCAAAGGGTAAGAAAAGGCTAGCGGTCGGCGGTCAACGCGGGCAGTCTTCGCGCATTCCCACCGTCGAAGAAATCACCGCCGCGCTGGCCGAGGTGCAGGACCCGGCCCTCAAGACCGACCTCGTCACGGCCGGCATGGTCGCCGGCGTCGAGCTGGCCGGTGACAGAGCGCAGATTGCCGTCGAGCTGACCACGCCCGCCTGCCCGTCGAAAGAGGCGATCGCCAAGGCGATCCAGGACGCGGTCGGGCGCGTGCCCGGCGTCGCCGGCGCCGACGTGAAGTTCTCGTCCAAGGTGCGCGGGCGCCCGAACCGCCCCGACAACCCGCGCCTGCCCGGCGTGAAGAACATCATCGCCGTCGCCGCCGGCAAGGGGGGCGTCGGCAAGTCGACCGTCAGCACCAACCTGGCGGCGGCGCTGGCGGCGCAGGGGGCGTCGGTCGGCATCATGGACGCCGACGTCTACGGCCCGTCGATCCCGCAGATGATGGGCGATCCCGAGCGCCCGGGGCAGATCGACGCCGGCAACAAGATCATCCCCGCCATCCACCACGGCATGAAGGTGGTCTCGATCGGCTTCTTCGTCGAGCGCGGCGGCGCCGTCATCTGGCGCGGGCCGATGGTGCACAAGCTCCTGCAGCAGTTCCTGGAGGACGTGCACTGGGGCGAGCTCGACTACATGATCGTCGACCTGCCGCCCGGCACCGGCGACGCGCAGCTGTCGCTGTCGCAGCTCTTGCCGATCACCGGCGCGGTGATGGTGACGACGCCGCAGGAGGTGTCGATCATCGACGTCGAGAAGGCGCTCTCGATGTGGACGCGCGTCGAGGTCCCCGTGCTCGGCCTCATCGAGAACATGAGCGGTTTCGTCTGCCCGAGCTGCGGCCACCACGAGGAGATCTTCACGGGCGCCGGCGGTCGCAAGCTGGCCCAGCGCGCCGGCCTCAAGTACCTGGGCGACATTCCGCTCGAGCCCGCGGTCAGCCGCGCCGGCGACGACGGCACGCCGATCGTGGTGCGGGACCCGAAGTCGAAGGTCGCCGAGATCTTCGCCCGCATCGCGGCCGATGTCGCCTGCCAGCTCTCGGTCAAGAACTCGCCCTCGCCCGAGACCGGCAAGCGCAGCTCGAAGCTGACGCTGATTCGCTGACCGCCAGCGAGATCGCGATAAGATAGCCCCCGAGCTGGGGACTCACACCGTGGCAGGCGCGCCGACGATTTCGATCCGGCAGTTGCACAAACCGGAGCTCCCACCTTGGATCCACCAACTCCGCCGGCCCGTCACGCCGGAGAACATCGGGTCGCTCGACCCACGTTGCCGCATCGTCCAGTTCCGGGAAGCCCTCAGCCCTGACGAGCTCGAGCTGGTCAGCGCGTTGCTACGTGCCCACCCAGGCGTCGGCCTACGTGTCTACGGATTCGGGCGCGGCCCCTACCCGACGTTGGACTATCTGGAGCACTTCCCGACTGTCGAGCGGGTGGAAATCGAGTGTTACGATCTGCAGGACATTTCCGGGCTCCGGTTCTTGAGACCGGACCTGAAACGGCTGTCGCTCGGCCAGACCAAGAAACGCTTCTCTCTGGCTCTGCTGGAACGGTTTTCTCGGCTCGAACGACTCTGGTTGTTCGGACACACGAAGGAGATCGAGGTGCTCGGCCAGCTGAAACAGCTTCGGCGCCTCTCGCTTCGCGGAATCACGCTGCCCTCACTGCGGCTTCTCACGTCGCTCGACCAGCTCGAGATCTTCGAGCTCAAGCTGGGCGGAACGCGGGATCTGGGCGAGCTTCCACGCATCGGTCGGCTCCGCTACTTCGAGGCATTCCTGGTTCGCGGTCTCAGCGACCTCGGACCGGTCGCAGAGATCGAGTCGCTCGAGTATCTGTTCGTTCAAGCCCAGAAGCAGGTGATCTCTCTTCCCTCCTTCGAGCGCACTGTCAGGCTTCGACGTGTCCACCTCGAGACCATGAAGGGCCTCAAGGATCTCGCGGCTCTCTCGCGCGCCCCGGCCCTCGAAACTCTGATAGCGGTCGACATGGGCCACCTCACACCAGAACACTTCAGGCCGTTCGTCGGACATCCGTCGCTGCGCGAAGCAGGGATCGGATTGGGCTCGAAAAAGAGAGACGACGCCGTCGGCGCGCTTCTCGGTTTGCCGCTTCCGTCGGGGCCACCGAACTGGATCGACCTCTCGTAGGCCGAACACAGGCAAAAGTAGCTCAGGGTGATCGTCATTCGATGGCGCGCGTTCTGTTACGCTAGGAGGCGGGAAACCGCGTGGGAGTCGGAACGACAGAGGGGTTCATCCGCTCGGTCCGCCTCGAGCGAGCGCAGGTCTCCGACTTCGGCAAGTACCCGTTCAACATTCCGGCGATTGCCCGGCTCGACGAGCTGAAGCTCGATCCCCGGTTGACCATTCTCGTCGGCGAGAACGGAAGCGGGAAGAGCACGCTGCTCGAGGCGATAGCCATCGCGGCGCGTTTCAACCCCGAAGGCGGTGGCCGAAATTTCAGCTTCGCCACCCGACCCACGGAATCGGAGCTGCACGGCCATCTGCGGTTGGTACGGGGCGCACGGCGCGAGAAGACCGGCTTCTTTCTTGCGCGCCGAGAGCTTCTACAACGTCGCGACGGTCGGGGAGGGCGTTGGCTATGGCTGGGACGTCGTGCATCAGAAGTCGCACGGCGAGGGATTTCTCTGGCTGCTGGAGAACAAGTTTCGTCCCGGCGGCCTCTACCTGCTCGACGAACCCGAGGCGGCGCTCTCGCCGCAGCGCCAGCTCTCGGCCCTGGCGATCATCCACCGGCTGCATCGAGGCCGGGAGCCAGTTCGTCATGGCCACCCACTCGCCGATTCTGCTCGCCTACCCGGGCGCCCTCATCTACCGCCTCGACGAACAGGGCGTCGTACCCACGAGGTACGAGGAGACCGAGCACTACACGATCACGCGCTCATTCCTCCAGAACCCAGACCGGTTCTTCAAGACGCTCCTCAGCGACGACGAATAGCGCCGCTCGAGTCCTTCGTCCTACTCGGGGTCTCGGATCTGCGCGCGTGCCACCTCTTCAGGAGTCTGAGCGCGATCCAGACGCCCACGATCCCCGTCAGGAGACCCAATCCTCGAAGAAGGTTCGGGATGAGATCCAGGTCGCCCTGGTCGAGCCTGTCTTCGATCTCGGCCATGATGCCGAGCGGGAGATAGCCGAGGAGGTACCCCGCCAAACCGGCGGCGAACTTCGCGCCCTTGCTCGGCCCGGGCGGGTGAAGCTCGTGGTGAGGCTTGAACCCCGCCGCGAGCGCCGTCGCGGACCCCGCCGCATCGAACGGGAATCCGCAATCGCACATCACGGCGGAGTCAGGACAGAGGAGCGAACACGAAGGGCAGGTTCGCACGCGAACGGCCCGCGCGTCAGCGGCTCAGCGCCACTCGCCTTCGACCCAGACCTGGCGCCCTTCGCGGCGCTCCCAGTGCCCCTCGCGCCACATGTGGCCGCGGCGCTCGTGCTCCCAGCGGCCGGGCGTCCAGACGTAGCGACCCCCGCGCCAGAGGTGCGCGCCAGGGATCCAGACCCAGCCGGGGCGCGGCGCGGGCATCACCTCGACCTGCGGCGGCGGCGCGGGCGGCGGGGCCTCGACGTAGACCTGCCGAGGCGGCGGCATCGGGGCCGGCGGCGGCGCGCCCTCGATCCACTCGCCGCGGACCCAGAACTGGCGCCCGTCACGCATCTCCCAGTGGGCGGCGCGCCACATGCGGCCGCGGCGCTCGTGCTCCCAGTGGCCGGGCATCCACCGGTAGCGGCGGCCGTTCCATTCGTGCTGGCCGGGGATCCAGACCCAACCGGCGCGCGGGGGCGGGGCGGCCTCCGCCTGGGGAGGCGGCGGTTCGGGATAGCCGGCCTGCGCGACGACCACTGGCGCGGGAGCGACCGCCTGGCGCGACGGCGCCGCGGTCGGAGAGAGCAGGGTGACGGAGAGGGCGAGGCTGATGGCGATCATGGCTGGATTTTACCGGCGCCGGGGCTAGGGTTTGGAGAGAAACCGCGCCAGGATCGTCTTCACGCCGGCGCCCGGGAACTTCATCGTGACCTTGAGATCGGCGCCCGCCCCTTGCCAGGCGCGGACCTCGCCGATGCCGAACGACGGGTGGCGCAGCTTGACGCCGACCTGGAGGCCGGGACCCGGCGCGGCGTCGGCGTCGTACTCCACGACGATTTCGCCCGGCTTGGCGCGCGCCGCGGGCGGGCGCGGGGCCGGCGCGCGCGGGCGCCCCGGCGGCAGGTGCGCGAACTCGTCCCGGCGCTGGAAGGCCGGCTCCTCGTCCCGGCTCCAGCGTCCGCCCCAGGGGCCGCGCCCCTCGCTCGATCCGTACGGCGCGTACTCCGGCGGGCGCGCGATGATGATCTGCTCGACGCCCTCCATCGGCAGGTCGCGCAGGAAGCGGCTGGGGATCCCGGGCAGCTCCTGCCCCGACAGACGCCGACGACGCACGCGCGAAAGATGCAACAGCGTACGGGCGCGCGTGACGGCGACGTAACAGAGGCGGCGCTCCTCCTCGACGGCGGAGTCGTCGTCGACGCTGCGGGCGTGCGGGAAGATCCGCTCCTCGAGGCCGGTGATGAAGACGACCGGGAATTCGAGCCCCTTGGCGGTGTGGACGGTCATCAGCGAGACGGCGCCCTTCTCGGGGTCGTAGCCGTCGACGTCGGAGGCGAGCGCGACGCGCTCGAGGAACCCGTGCAGCGTCGGTGGCGGGTCCAGGGCCTCGCGCTCGTACTCGCGCATCTGCGCCACCAGCTCGAGAAGGTTCTCGCTCCGCCCCTCGGCCTCCAGCGTCGCCTCGGCGGCCAGCGCGTCGCGGTAGCCGCTCTCTTCCAACACCTTCTCCGCCAGCGACGCCGGGCCGAGGCCGGCCCCCTCGGCGCGCAGCTTGTGCATCAGCTCGACGAAGGCGGCGACCTTCTTGCGCGGCCCCGAGCCCAGCAACGCTTCGTCGGTCGACACCAGCTCCAGCGCCGCCCAGGCCGAGATCTTCCGCTCGTAAACGAGCTCGCCGATCTTGTCGACGGTGGTGGCCCCGATGCCGCGCGCCGGCACGTTGACGATCCGCTGCAGCGCGAGGCCGTCGTCGGGGTTGGCGATGGCGCGCAGGTAGGCGATCAGGTCCTTGATCTCGGCGCGGTCGAAGAAGCGCGTGCCGCCCACGACGACGTACGGCATGTCGCGCGCGCGCAGCGCGTCCTCCAGCACGCGCGACTGCGCGTTGGTCCGGTAGAAGACGGCGAAGTCGCGCGGCGCCAGCGTGGTCGACAGCGCCTCCTCGATGCGCGCGGCGACGAACTCCGCCTCGTCGCGCTCGGTCTCGCCCTCGAAGAGCGACGATCGCGCTCGCCGTCGCCCGCCTCGGTGAACAGGCGCTTGGGCCTTCGCTCGGTGTTCTTCTCGATGATGGCGTTGGCGGCGCGCAGGATGTTGCCGGTCGAGCGGTAGTTGTGCTCGAGCTTGACCACGCGCGCGCCCGGGTGGTCGCGCTCGAAGTCGAGGATGTTGCGGATGTCGGCGCCGCGCCAGCGGTAGATCGACTGGTCCTCGTCACCGACGACGGTGATGCTGCCGGTGCGGCGCGCCAAGCAGCGCACCAGCTTGTACTGCACGCTGTTGGTGTCCTGGAACTCGTCGACGAGCACGTGGTCGAACCGCTCGGAGATCTCCTGCGCCGCCGGCGTGCCTCCCGCGACGAGGTCGCAGCGTCGCGCATCAACAAGCCGCCGAAGTCGGTGGCGTTGGCCGCCGCCAGCCGCTCCTCGTACAGCTTGTAGGCCTTGCCGACCACGTCGTCGAAGTAGTCGTCGGTGTTGAACGACGCCGCCGTGATGCCCGGCGTTCTTCGCCCGATCGATCGCCGACAGCACCTGCCGCACCGGGAACATCCGCTCGGGCACCTTGAGATCGGTGAGCACCCGCGCCGAGGAGGCGCTTCTGATCGTCGTCGTCGTAGATGACGAAGTCCTTGCGCAGCCCGACCGCCTCGCCCCACTGCCGAAGGATGCGCGCCGAGACCGCGTGAAACGTCCCGACCCAGAGGCCGCGGCTGCCGACCCGCATCCGTTCCCACAAGAGCTTGTCGACCCGCTCGCGCAGCTCGCCCGCCGCCTTGTTGGTGAAGGTGACCGCGATGATCCGGCGCGCGTCGGCCCCGGTCGCGACCAGCCG
Source organism: uncultured Pseudomonadota bacterium (assembly GCA_963831685.1). GTDB lineage: Bacteria > Myxococcota_A > Polyangia > Fen-1088 > Fen-1088 > JADGRB01. Next base: position 189,040 of record CAWHRJ010000013.1, on the reverse strand, counting down.
CGCCAGCCGGTAGGTGATGACCCGCGTCTTGCCCGACCCGGCCCCGGCGACCACCACCGTCGGCCCGGGCGGTGCCAGCACCGCCTCCAGCTGCCCGGCGTTCAGCTCGCGCGCCAGCACCTCGGCCGCGAACGGCTCGGGTCGTTTGTCGCGCGGGGTCTCGGTCTCGCTCTCTGTCTCGCTCGCGGCCTCGGCTTCCACTCGGGCGCTACTCTGTCACACCCCGAGGGTTCGCAGCGCGCTCATCGTGCGGCTGAGGCTCCTCGACGTCGAACAGCTCCTCGGCACGCTCGCTCAGACGGCCGTCGACGCTCGCCCCCATTCCCACGGAGCGTGGGAGGGGAACCCTGACGCGCTTCAGGCGCTGCCGCCTGCGCTTGTCGAGGTGAACCGTCGTCCGGGACATGCGTTACTTATATCGCATACCGAGCCTGGCGATTGCCGCGAGTGACTCGACATGGTACGTTTAGTGGTACAGGTAACCGTACCGTGAGCGAGATTCCCGACATGGTCCCCATCAGCGATCTCCGGCAGACGGCTGCGGGCGTTCTCCGTCGGGTCCGGAAGAGCCGGCAACCGGTGGTAATCACGCAACGCGGGCGGGCGGCCGCCGTCATGGTCGGGGTCGACGAGTACAGGCGCGCCGAGCAAGAACGAGAGATGCTGAGGGCGCTCGTCAAAGGAGAGAAGGAGATCGCCGCCGGACGCGGGCACGATCTCGACGAGGTTCTCGCCGAAGCGGACCGACTCCTCGAAAAGTGAAGGTTCGCTTCACTCCTGCGGCTCGTCGCCAGTATCTGCAAGCGCTCGAGTACGTCCGGCAGCGAAATCCTCTGGCGGCCAAGCGGCTCCATCTGCGCGCGTCAAAGGCGTTGCGGCGACTCGGCCCTCACCCGCAGTCGGGTCGGAGAATCCCCGAGTTTCTCGATCTCCCGCACCGGGAGGTGGTCGTGCCACCGTACCGCTTCTTCTACCGAACGGAGGGCAAGGCGGTCTGGATCGTCGCCATCTGGCACGACACGCGACTGCCCGGGACTCCGACGGTATGACGAGAGAAGACCTCGCGGGGATACGGCCAACGATGGCAAAGAGGGTCGCGGGCCTGGCGTTGCGTGGCAGCGATCCTGCATTCTGATCCAGTCGACGGATGCGCCCCCCCAGCGAAATGTTTGTTTCTGCGGGGATAGGCCACTCGCCGCAGCGGACGGGCGGGCCACACCGCGCAACGACCGGACATTTTTGTCGCGCCGCCGGTCTCTTGGCGGCGAGCTGCCTCGCGGCCTGCTCGACGACGCACGATCTCGGGCGCCTGGGCGATCCGGGGACCACGGCGCGGATCGACGCGCTGGCGGCGCGGCCAGGAACGACGGCGGAGGTGGTTCCCCTCCCCGGGCCTCGCCAGCTCTCGCCGTCCTATGCGGTCACGGCCGCCGCGCCCGGCGGACTCATGGTGTCGATCGGCGGCGATCCGCCCAAGCTGATTTCTTACGCCCAGGTCCAGTCGCTTGGCACCGTCGACCGGCTGCGCGGCGCGAGGAACGGCGCTCTGCTGGCCGTAGCCCCGTCATTCGTCGCCGGGTTCTTCCTCGGGAGCGCGCTCGCCGGGACGCCCAAGTGCGGCGCCGGGTGCACGGCGGCGGACGATTCGACGACGGCCGGCCTCAAGGTCGGTGCCCTGGGCGCACTCGTCGGCGCGGCGGTCGGCGGCGCAATCGGCGCGCTGGTTGGCTGTCGGGACCGCTACGTCCTCGCGCCGACCGAGACCGCTAGCGCGCGGTGATCTGGCGCTCGGCGAGCAGCGCCGCGACCTTGGCCACCACCTCGGCCTCGGGCTCGGTGCCGCGCGACGCGCAGGTCGCAGGCCTGCGTGCTGGCGCCGGTGGGGTCGACGTCGACGAGCACCATCGGCGCGTCGGGGATCAGCGCCTGCACGGCGGTCGCGTCGGCGAGGCCGATGGCGTTGGTCGTCGAGACGACGATGAGGCCCGCATTGAGCGAGCAGGTGCGACGACCTCGCCGAAGCGGCGCACCAGCTCCGACTGCGCGGCGTCGACCCACAGGTCGTTGTCGACGCCGAGCAGCACGTTCTTGCCGTCGAGCATGTAGACGTTGCGGCCGCGCGTCGAACAGCGCCTTCTCGAGGGCGCGCGCGTAGCTTGTGCTTGCCGGTGCCGGCCTTGCCGACGAACATGACCAGCGCCGCGCGGTGGCCGTGGCGCGCGGCGCGCTCGGCGGCGGTGACGCCGCCCGGAACCCAGTTGAAGTCGCGCGTGCGCGCCTCGGCGCGCAGGTCGCGCAGATCGTCGGAGACGGCCGCGGTGATGATGCCGCCGCCCGCGACGTCGTAGCCGTCGACGATGACGAAGCGGCCGGTCGCCTCGCAGTCGGCGGTGAGGTCGAACGCGACCGGCTGCCGCAGCTCGAGGATCACGTCGGCGACGTCGTGCCGGCCGACGTGATTCTTCTCGAGCGTGCTGGCCGAGCTCGCGACGCGTCGATGACCTTGTTGATCTTCGCCGATGCGCACCGGCAGCGCCGCCGTGCCGAGCTTGAGCTTGTAGTCGCGCCCGCTGACGAACGGCTTCTTGCCGAGCCAGATCATGTTGGCGCGCAGGCGCGTGCCGACCTGCGGCGCGCCGCTCGACGTGGCTCATGACCTCGCCGCGGGTGACGTAGATCTCCTCGGTGAGCGTGAAGCCCGTCGACCAGCCCGCCTCGATGGCGGTGCGCGGCGGCGTGTTGAAGCCCTCGATGCTCTTGATCGTGCTGATCTTGTTCGACGGCGAGAAGACCACCTTGTCGCCGACCGTCACCTGCCCGGCCTCGATGCGGCCCGCGACGATGCGGCGGTCGTCGCCCTGCTTGGTGAACTTGTAGACCGCCTGCACGGGCATGCGCAGCGGCTGGTCGATCTTGGACGGCGCCTTGGGCGAGCGCGTCGAGCATCTCGAGCAGCGTCGGGCCCGTCGTACCAGGGCGTCTCCTTGCCGCGCGTCGCCAGGTTCTCGCCCTCGATCGGCGGCGACCGGGATGAACTGCCGCGGGCTGCACCGCGCCGATGCCCTCGAGGAACGCGCGGTACTCCTTCTCGATCCGCTTGAAATGCCCCTGGTCGTAGCCGACCAGGTCCATCTTGTTGACGCAGACGACCACCTGCCGGATGCCGAGCATCGACAGGATGTAGCCGTGGCGGCGGCTGTTCTCGCGCACGCCCTCCTTGGCGTCGATGACCAGCACGGCCGCCTCGGCGCGCGCCGCGCCCGAGATCATGTTCTTCAGGAACTCGATGTGCCCGGGCGCGTCGATGATGATGTAGTCGCGCGTCTTGCTCTTGAAGAAGCAGCGCGCGGTGTCGATGGTGATGCCCTGGTCCTGCTCGTCGTTGAGCGCGTCGAGCAGGAACGCGTACTCGAACGGCTTGCCGGTGCGCTCGCACTCGCGCCGCACCGCGTCGAGCTTGCCCTGCGGCAGCGCGCCGGTGTCGGCCAGCAGCCGCCCGACGACGGTGCTCTTGCCGTGATCGACGTGGCCGACGATGACGACGTTCATCGTGTCGCGCTCGGCTTCGGCCAAGGCGCTCACATGTACCCCTTGCGGCGCAGCTCCTCGAGGCCGTGCTTGCCGTCCTGCAGGCGGCCCGAGCGCTCGGCGATGTTGCGCAGCTTGCCGCTCTTGAGCTCGACGATGATGTCGTCGACGTTCTTCGACGTGCTCTTGATCGGCGCCTGGCACGGCCCGCAGCCGAGGCTGCGGTAGCGCGTGCCCTGCCCCTGGTCGTAGTAGAGCGACACCGTCGGGATGCTCTCGCGCTTGATGTACTCCCAGATGTTGAGCTCGGTCCAGTCGAGCAGCGGGTGGATGCGCACGTGCGTCCCCGGCGCGAAGTCGGTCTTGAACTGGTTCCAGAACTCGGGCGGCTGATCGCCGACGTCCCAGTCGTCGTTCTTGTCGCGCGGCGAGAAGTAGCGCTCCTTCGAGCGGCTGCCCTCCTCGTCGGCGCGCGCGCCCACGATGACGCCGGTGTACGGCTGCGCGATCGGGGTCGACCTCGTACTTGCCGGTCTCGAGGTTCATGCGCATGCGCGCGCCGGTGCCGTGCAGCGTGGCGCCGAGCGCGTCGCTCTTGAGCTTGCCGCAGCAGTCGGTGCGCGCGGCCGCCTGCTCCTCGGCGGTCATCGTCGGGTCGCCTTGAGCTTGCTCGGGGAAGGTGTCGCCCTGGCAGTCAGCGCCGGCTTGTTCTGGCCGACGATCATCTGCAGCTTGTACTCGCAGCGCGAGCCGGTCGCGGTACGCGATCATCTCGGGCAGCTTGTAGCTGGTGTCGATGTGCACCAGCGGGAACGGGACGTGGCCGAAGAACGCCTTGCGCGCCAGCCACAGCAGGACGGTCGAGTCCTTGCCGATCGACCACAGCATGCAGAGCCGCTCGAAGTGCCGGAACGCCTCGCGAAAGATGTAGACGCTCTGCTGCTCGAGCTGCTCCAGGTGATCCATGTGTCTACTTTACGAGACAGACCGTATAGAGTGCAAGACGATCCGTTCGGCGTCGAAATCCCGTCTCGACACTCCGTCTCGACACAGTGACGGTCGGGGCTTCCACCGGCTCAATCATCGCCCGTAAACCCGCGCGGTCAATTCGGCGCGGCCAGCAGCTCACGTTCAGCCTCGCGCAGCGTCTGCTTCCAATCGGGATCTCCGGGAACCGCCGCCACCGCGCGTCGGTAGAGCTTCACCGCGTCACCGATGCGCCCGAGCCGGCGCAGGTGGTCGCCGTAGTCGACCAGCGTCTGGTGGCACCCGTCGCGGTCGTGCGCCAGCGCCGCCTCGAACAGCTCCGTCGCGCGCGAATTGTTGCCCGCGAAGCCGTGCTCGAGCGCCGCCTGGTGCAGCGCCCAGTGATCGTCGGGCTCGAACGCGCAGCGCCTGGTCGTAGGCCTCCGCCGCCTCGATGTGGCGCTCCATCTCGGCGTAGATGTCGCCGCGGATGGCCGCGATGAAGAACGGATCGCCGCCGCGGCTCGCCCGCCTCGCCGATCGCCTCCAGCGCCTCCAGCGTGCGCCCCTGCTCCAGCAGCACCTGCGCCAGCTTCGCGTAGCCGAGCCCGTACGTCGCGTCCATGTAGACGACCTGCCGGAAGGCGGTCTCCGCGCTCCTTGAGCTTCCCGCCCTCGAGCTCGCCGTCGCCGAGCTCGCGCCAGCCGTCGACCAGCGACGGGTTGAGCTCGATGGCGCGCTTGGCGACCGCCGCCGCGTCGGGGGCGCGCGCCGCGTTGAGCGCCTCGGCGAGAAACGCCTGCGCCGCGCCCAGCTCGGCCAGCGCCGGCGTCGCGGCGACCGCCCGCGCGTCGCGCGCCGCGGCCTCGGTCCGCCCCGCCTCCAGCTCCTCGCGCGCCGTCTGCAGCCGCGCCAGCCCCTCGCGCAGCGCGGGCGTCGCCGCCTGCAGCTTCGGCAGATCGCGATCCTGCGGGTCGAGCGCCGCGACGATCCGGATCGCCAGGACCCCGACATTGGAGAGGGGACCGTCGAAGGGTCCCATGCCCCCCGCTGGACGGTCGGCGCTCTCCGACGGCTCGGCCAGCGCCGCCAGCGCCTCTCCGCGCCAGAACGCCGCCGTCGCCACCGTCGCCTCGCCGAGCAGCGTGCGCGCCGCGGCCACCGCCGTCCGGTCGCCGCGGTCGGCCGCCAGCACTGTAGACCAGCGCGGCGGCGTCGAGCCGAGCGTCGTCGTCGCGCGCCCCCACCGGCTCGAGCGCGATCGCGTCGCTGAACGCGCGCAGCGCGCCGTCGTCGTCCCCCGCGCGAACGGCGCGCATCCCGATCGCCAGCATCAGCGCCGGCGTCGGCGGCGTCGCCGCCCGCAGCGCGGCGGCCAGCGTCGAATCGATCTCGGCGGCGCGCCCCTCGGGCTCGAGCAGCTCGGCGAAGTCGAGCCAGTGATCGGCCAGCCCCGGATCGCGGTGGCAGCGCGCCTCGCAGAGAGCGATCGCCGACTCGCCCGGAACGCCGATCGCGGCCAGCTCGGCGCAGAGCACGTGCAGGAAGCGGAGGCACGAGGTGCCCGACCCGGTCGACCCCCTGCTCGGTCACCTCGACGACCGGCCACTCGCCGTCGCTGCTCGCCTCCTCGGCGTCGAGCGCGTAGCGCCGCCCCGCCGCGCTCCATGATCGGCCACAGCCCGGCGGGCCACGCCGAGATCCCCGGCGTCCGCCGCGATCCCGAAACCCTGCCCGCCGCCTCGTCCATCGTCAGGAGCCGCGTCTCGGGCCCCAGCACGCCGCCGTCGTGGGCCGCCAGAAACGCCGCCAGCCCCGGCGGCGGCGCCACGCCCATGACCGCCTGGAAGCGGGCCAGCCCATCCGGCGCCGCGCCACGGAACAGCACGGCATCCGGGAGCGCCGAGACGACTCCGCTCGATCTCACCGATGAGCGTTCGTGCGGGCTCCTTCATGCGGACGGTTTAGAACGCCCGGCAGCGACAATCAAGCCCGGCGGCCACGCCGGCGACAACAACCCACCGCGTCTTGCGCCCCGCGGAGAAGTCCCTGTCCCACCGCCGGGGTAGCGCAACTCCAGGTATTCGTATGTAGCCTATGATGCCAAAAAAAGCTCGCTCAAATCGGTTGGGCCGTGCGAAACTTGAGTGGGCTTCCGCAGCGACCACCATGGGCCGAATCCTCCTCTGCGACGACGAAGAGTCTCTGTGCCGGAGCCTGGGGCGCATCTTGCGCGCCGCCGGTCATGAAGTTGTCACCCCGAACGGCGAGGCCGGCCTGGCGGCCCTCCGGCAGCGAACGGTTCGACCTGATCCTGACCGACATCCGGATGCCGGGGTCAACGGCTTCGACATCCTGGCCGCCGCGCGCCTGCACGCGCCCGGGACGCCGGTCATCGCGATGAGCGGCAGCGCCGAGATCCCCGACGCCGTCCGCGCCATGCACGCCGGCGCGCGCGACTTCCTGATCAAGCCGTTCGAGACGCGCACGCTGGAGGAGGCGGTCGCGGCGCTGCTCAGAGCCGGCGCCGCCCGAGCCGGAGCCCGACGCGACCGCCTGGCGCGACAAGCACGCGCCCTGGCTGCTGGGCAACGATCCCTCGATGCTGCCGGTGCTGAGCCTCGTCGCGCAGGTGGCCGACACCGGCTGCACCGTGCTCATCACCGGCGCCTCGGGAACCGGCAAGGAGCTGGTCGCCCGCTCGCTGCACGCCGGCTCGGCGCGCAAGAACAAGCCGTTCGTGCCGGTCAACTGCGCCGCCATCCCGACGAACGCTCGTCGAGTCCGAGCTGTTCGGCCACATCAAGGGGGCCTTCACCGGCGCGTCGAACGCGCGCACCGGCCGGTTCGCCCAGGCCGACGGCGGCACGATCTTCCTCGACGAGATCGGCGAGATGGAGCAGGGCGTGCAGGCCAAGCTCCTGCGCCTCATCCAGGACGGCGAGCTCTACCCCGTCGGCGAGGAGACCCCGACCCGGATCGACGTCCGCATCCTGGCGGCGACCAACCGCAACCTCGAGCGCGAGGTGGCCGCCGGAAGGTTCCGCGCCGACCTCTACTGGCGCCTCAACGTCATTCCCGTCGAGATGCCCGCGCTGCGCGAGCGCCCGAACGACATCGCCCCCCTCGCCGAGCACTTCCTGCGCCGCTCGAACGAGCGCCACAAGCGCAGGTCACCGGCTTCGAGCCGAAGGCGATGGAGACCCTGGAGGCCTACCAGTGGCCCGGCAACATCCGCGAGCTCGAGAACGTCATCGAGCGGGTGGTGGTGGTGAAGGGCAAGGGGCCGATCGCCATGACCGACCTGCCCACCGCCGTCCGCACCCCGCGCGCTCTGACCCCCAGCAAGGGGAACCCAATCCCCGGCCTGCCACAGGACGGAACCGATCTGCGCGCCATGCTGGAGGCGGTCGAGGACCGCATGATCGGCGAGGCGCTGGAGCGCACCGGCGGCAACAAGAACCGCGCCGCCGAGCTCTTGGGCCTGAACCGCACGACGTTGGTCGAGAAGCTCCGCCGCAAGCGCGTGGCGTGAACGGGCGTCGCTAGCGTCTCGCGGGCCACTCGCGTCGACTAGAGCTTGATGTACTTCAGCTTGACCTTGCCGGAAGCGACACGGTCAGCGAAGCGGCCAAGCTCGCCGATTTCCTTCGACGTCGGAAACGCAGCCCTGGGAAGCGGCTGCTCGGGAACGGAAGTACGGCCCGGACGACTCGACCGCGTTTCCCGATGACGAGATGCTGCAGCGCCTTTGTGCATCCTGCCCAAGCATAACCCAGAGACCGCGTGGAGCCTGACGGAGTAAACCTACGGCCGTGAACGTTCAGCTCTACGGGACCAAGAAGTGCGCGGAGACGCGCAAGGCCGAGCGCTGGTTCAAGGAGCGCCGGGTGACCCTGCACGTCGTCGACCTCGCGCAGAAGGGGATGTCGCCGGGCGAGCTGCGCAACGTCGCCGCGCGCGTCGGCGGCTTCGAGGCGCTCATCGACCGCGCGGGGAAGCGGTACGTCGACAAGGGGCTCAAGTACGCGGCGCCGACGGGGCCGCGCATCGAGCAGGCGCTGGCCGACGATGCGCTGCTGCTGCGCACGCCGATCGTCAGGTGCGAGGGGCGCGCGACCGTAGGGTACGTACCGGAGGTCTGGGCGACCTGGATCGGGTGACCCGACCGCTCAGCGGCTCCAGAGGCTGCCGAGATCGAGCTCCACCGCGTCGAACGGCTCCGGACGAATCTTGACCTCGCCCGCGTGCGTCTGGACCAGACGCCACCCTTCCCCGTCCAGGCGATCGACCTCCAGCGTCGTCGCCACGGGATCGACCAGCCAGGCGTGCCGGACCCCCGCCGCCGCGTAGTGGCGCATCTTCCCGGCGCGATCGAGCCTCGCGGTGGCGGGCGAGAGAACCTCGCACAGCCAGTCCGGCGCCAATTCGAAATAGCTGACGTCCGGCATCTCGGGCATTCGCTCCCGCCGCCAGCCCGCGAGATCCGGAACCATGACCTGCCCGACGACGTGCAGCTCCGGCTCGAACAGAATGATCCATCCCCCGGGCCCCCCCTTCCCGCCATCGAACGGCCCCCCCACTTCGATCCCCAGGCGGCTGGCCGCCCGGGCGTGCGGCGACGCGGGACGAGGACTGGCGTAGAGCTCGCCGTCGACGATCTCGCCGACCAGATGCGGCGGCAGCGCCTGCAGGTCGGCATAGGTCGCGGGCTTCTTCTTCGCCAGCACGGGCCTATTATCGCACGGCGCAGACGCTCAGGCGCGGATGGCGAGCTCGTCCAGGAAACGCGCGACGATCTCCAGACCCGCGGGAGCCTCGTGCACCATGCGGATGGGATCGAGATCGCCGTAGGCGTGGGCGATCCGGTTCCGCAACGAGGCCATGGCCCCCATCCCCTCCGCCACCTCGCGAGAGAGAAACCCCTTGCTCGCCAGGATCTCGAACGCGCCCCGGTGCGAATCGGGAACGCCGAGCCCCTGCGCGGCGATGAGGTGCGCCGCGAGATCGACGGAGTCCTGCACCAGCAGGAAGAGGTTGTACGAGATGAACGCCTCCAGCCGCTCGTCGGTCAGGATCGCCCGCGGCTCGGCCGGAAGGGCGGCGCGGACACGGCCGATGCGATCCCGACAGGCCACCGGCTTGCGCACAAGGATCTCACCACGCCGCGCCTCCTCGCGCAGCCGCCGCCGCACCCCCGCGGCGCACCGGCGACGCAGAGGCGCGAAGTCGAACCAGCGCACGAACGACTGCGCGCGGTAGTCGGACCACGTCCCCGGTGTCGCCTCGCGCACGAGCAGCCCTTCGCTGGCGATTTCCTGGCGGAGCGCGTCCGGCGCCCGTTCCAGATCGACGACGTGCGCCTCCCGTCCGATCGAGCGGCCGAGCGCGGCGCCCAGCTTCAGCTGCTCCAACCAGGTCCCGCCGAGCACACCAATGTCCGCGTCGCTCCAGGGGAAGGGGGTCCCGCGCGCCACTGAGCCGAACAGCACGACCAACCGGCCGGAGGGATGGAGGCCGGCGACTTCGGCCAGCTCGGCAAGATCGACGGGCGCGCGAGCCTCCACTTCCCGAGGATAGCGTAGTTCGGAGGCCTCCGCGCGGAGGGGACGCTCAAGCGGCGTGCCGTCGGTACGCGGCGGACGCCTCTCGGCGAAGCTCTGCGAAGAGCTCCGCAGAAAGACCCTCGTCTTCGGCCACGAGGATGGCCTCGAGCAGCTGCTTTGCCCGTCGCGGGGTGCCGTCGTACGCCCGAGCCAGTCGGTGCAGCTCATCGACCATCCCCGCGCGCATCCGCCGCTCGATCCCCTGGAGCGAAACGCTTCCGCCCGGGCGATCCATCTCGCGCGATCGCTCGCGAAGGATCCGCGCCTCGGCGACGCTACCCGATCGTGACCAAGAGTTAACGTCCTCTGGACGTAGCTTCCGGTAGTGTCCAGATCAGAAAAACGCAGCACCCGGTGGAGCCGATCGGGGAGAGCAGGTTGGTCGAGGAAGGCGAGGCTCCGCTCGGTGCGCGTTCCAAGAAATAGGCGTGGGCAGTCGCACTGTCGCGGAGGCTGGGGGCCGTTCCGTCCTCGCGTACGAGATCTTCTCGTCGCGAGGGACCCGAGGGTCGAGGAGGGTGCGATGCCCACGCCTTCGCTATGGGGGGGGGCTGGCGATGTGAGCCTGAAGCGATAGGACCCAGCGCCGGACTCACATACGATGGGCGTTGTGGAGCGGGCTCCCGGACAGTCCCGAATCAATCCCAGCGGCAACTTCGTCGTAACGACTAGAGCGAAGCGGCTTGCCGCGATCGTGGCCGTATCCATCGTTGTCCTCGAACCGTTCCTCTTCGCGGGCTCTTTTGCTGGGGATGCGCAAGTACACCTGGTGTTCGCGGAGAACGCCGCGCACGGACGATTCTTCGAATTCAACCCCGGCCAGCGCGTCTCCGGCGAAACCAGTCCCGGGTACATGCTCCTGGGAGCCGCCCTCTTTCGCCTGATGCCGCCGCATTGGGTTCCCCTGGCGCTCAAGGCGCTGGGGCTCGGTGCGTGGTACCTGCTTTGTTGGCTTGTCTATCGCGTCGCTGCCAAGCGCTTGTCGGGGGAAGCGGACAACGCCCGCCCGCTGGCCGCAGCCGCGGCGGTTACGGCCGCGCTTATTCCGGGTTCCGTCTACAACGCGAATGTCGGAATGGAGAACGGGCTCTTTGCAGCGGCGGTCTGGCTCTGGATCGATCTCGCCACGAAGTGGCGCTGGTTCGAGCAATCGAACTTAGAGACCCGAGTTCGAACGATCGAGATCCGTCATGAGATCGCGCTCGCGGGTCTTCAAGGTATCGCCTGCTGGCTCCGACCCGAGGGGTTCGTGCTCGTCGCTCTCGCCCACCTTCTGCGCTGGAGGCGCGCGCGCCCGACCGCCAACGTCGCGATCATCGGACTCGCAACTGTGAGCGTGATCGCACTCGCGAGCCTTGCATTTCAGTTCGCGTGGACAGGGGACCTCGTGGCCACATCCATCCTTTCTCGGCGCGTCTTGGCCATGCGCAGGTCGCTGCCCCTCGGGCCACTTCAAATCGATCCGGCTTTCGCGGAGCGCCTGCTCCTCTACCTTCCTTTGACTGTGTGCGCGGCGATCGGTGCGAGGCTTCGCGCCCGCGAACAATCGGGGCTCGATACCTTCTTGCTCTCTGTTTTCGGCGCCTTTTTCATCCTCTACACGTTCGTCTCAGGTGCTGCGCAACTAGCGAGGTACGTAATCTTTGTGATGCCCATCGTCGCGCTTTACGCGGCTCGAGGTGCGCGAGAGGTCTGGCGTCAGCGACAGCCATATGGACGCTCGCTCATCGCCCTAGGGGCGGCTGCCTTCGTCGTCACGACTGTCGCCGAGAGCGCGTACCGAAGGAGTCACTATTCTCTTCACCTGCTGGCGAACGCCATGAACGCGCCGAATGAGCGCCGGACGCGGACCGACGAGTTGCTGCGCAGGTTGGGTCCACATCAGGAACTTCCTGTGGTGGTTGCCCTCGAATCGATTCAATTGCGGTACGAAGTCGACGATCGCATCGTCGTCAGATCCCTCGACGGACGTGTCGATCGTGACCTGTTCACCTTCGTACATGATGGCGCCGTCGATCATTTCGGGTATCTGCGGGCACTCTCGGTTGACGATCTACTGGGAACGCCCGAGTACAACCGTCATGATCGCGAAGACTCGTTGGTCTCGCTCGGGCACCTTCTTCCGGGCCAGTCGGTTGTTCGAGCCGGACTGGTCTTCCGACGGCTACCGGCCACGCTTGGGTTCTCGATCTCTCGACAGGTCGAGCCTGGCCGCGAATGATTGGTGATCCCGGTCGGACTTCTAGGTCACCGGGCTGACGAAGAGAGCCCCTTCCAAATCTCTAGCGAAACGGCGCGACCTCGCCTACGCTGACGACGCGTACAGGGTCGGTGGCTTTCCGGAGGAATTGAAGAATGCGCGCATACACTCGGCTGTCTCGTTTCGCGGTGATTCTGATCGGTTTCTCGCTTCTGGGCTGTGGCGGAGGTGACAACTCCCCGGGGGATGGCGGCGGCGGACAGGGCGGGAAGGCTGGCGCCGGAGCAGGTGGGAAGGGCGGAGCGGCCGGGGGAGGCGGCGCAGCCGCCGTTGGCGGAGCGGGAGCCGTGGGAGGTGCCGCGGGCGGCTTGGCCGGTCATCCCGCAGGCGGGGCAGCCGGTGGAGCTGGCGCCGGTGGAGCTGGCGCGGGCGCCGCGGGTGGAAGCGCGAAGGACGGGGGCGTGACGGACGCCTCAGGCCTGGATCTCGGCGGGATCACGCCGCCGGCCTCGCTGACCGTCACGGTCAAGGACCGGCGCCAGACGCTCTTCGAGCTGGTGTGGACGGCGCCGTCGGTCAACGGCCAGGCTGCGACGGGCTATCAGGTTCGATACGCCAAGGTCCCCATCACCTCGACGAACTTCAACGATACAACGGTGACGACGACAGTCGCGTACAGCGGGACGCCAAAGGCGCCGGGCACGGCCGACGGCATGACGGTCAAGCTCCTCATCGAGACTAGCTACTACTTCGCCGTCGAAGGCACGAACTCCACCGGAGGCGGGACGATCGACGCGACGACGACGCCGGTCGCCGCGCACTTCTTGACGACGGTGCTGACGGGAGCGACGGGTGACCGGTTGGGTAAAGACGTCGACGGAAGTGGCGACTTTGGGAAACCGGCTGGATCGTCGTTCACCAACGACGGACTTTCTGATCTCTTGGTCGGTGGGCAAGGCGCGAACATGCACGCCTTCCTGTTCCTTGCTTCGAGCGCCGGCTATTCATCGACCCCGTCCGTGACGTTCACAGGCTCGGTGGCACAGTTCGGCAGCGCGATCGCGAATATCGGAGACGTCGACGGCGATGGGCTCAACGACATTGCCATCTCCTCGCGGGCCGACGGACTCGGAAAAGTGTTCATCTTCAGTCGTAAGAATCCGCCCTCATCTTGGGGAACAACCGGAAGCTGGCCCGCCGCTCTGACCGATGCTCAGGCCAACTACGTCATCACGGCCGGCGCCCCACTCACAGCAAACTCGATGGACGTGCGGAACCTGGCACGCCTGGGCAACTTCGACAGCGCAGGCAGTGACGACTTCGCCATCTCATTCGACGCCGCCAACGGCACGACCGGGGCTGTCTTCATCGCCAAGGGGAGCAGCGCGTTCGCTTCGTTCACGTTGCCAAGCGCGACGGCGGCCATCGAGATCGACGGCGCTGCGGCGGGCTCGGGCTTCGGGGCCGATATCCTCGGGTTGGGACCATTCTTCGCGGGTGCCGGTCCCGGCCTTCTCGCGACGGCGATCTTGACGAATTCGGTCTACGCGTTCGCAGGCCAATCGCCCGCGGCGGCGATAACCGCGGCCAGCGCGAACGACTCGGCTGTGTCGGCAACCTCGACTCGACCGCTACGGAAATTCCCTCGGCTTGATGGGGACCATCGGGACCTCGCCAGACGCGGTCACGGTGGGGGCCTTGGGAGGGAAGTACGTCGACGTCTACTTCGGGAACGTGGCGACGGGCCCCATCGTCGGTACGGCAGGCGCCGCGCCACAACCCACGGTTCACCTGACCGATGGTGCATCTGGAAACTCATTCGGCGTGATCAATATCGGTGGAGCCGTCAAGGGAACGGCCCAAACGTTCTCCTTGGTCGGCGGCGACACTGTCCCGGACCTCGTCGTGGCAGGTCAGGCCGAAACCGGGATGCCGGTCTACATCGTCGACGGAGCCTCGTTGGCCAACCTGTCGGGAACCGTCGACGTCTCGTCGAGCGCCGCCGCGATTAAGGTATCAGGGGTGATCCCATCCGACTGGGTGAGCTTCTCGACAGGGTCCCTGATCCCCGACTCCAACGGCGACGGATTTCCCGACTTCGCAGTTGGCGAAGACGTGGCCTTAGCCGCCGCTGGGCGTGTCGTGATCTTCTACTGAGGACGCCCGAGTCTGTGGTGAAGGAGCAGCGCTTTCGGGTCAACCCACAGATCCTCCTAGAATCCACCGGCCAGGGCTGCGTTCTCATCCACAAGGTCACGGGAGACTGCTACGAGCTCAACGAGCTCGGCGCGACCGTTTGGAACAGATTGCACACCGGAGAGTCGGTCGTCGCGATGGCTGATGCGCTCTCGTTGAAGTACGGCGTGTCCAAGTCCAAATTGGAGTCTGACTTCGAGAGCCTCCTAGGCGACCTTGTGAAGCACGGCCTAGTGATCGAAGGTTAGCGATTGCTCCTCCTGGAAATCCCATGAACGCGGCCATGAGGCACCTTTTGGTGACCGTTGGGCGAGGCGCGCTCCTCCTCGATCTCGAGTCGGGGGCGCTCCTCGAGTTGAACGCATCGGCCGCCTTCGTGTGGGAGCGGTTGATCGCCGGCCAGGATCGTCAGTCAATCATTCGTGAGGTGAGCGATCGCTACGGGATCGACGGCACAACGTCCAACCTGCATGTGGAGGTAGCCCTTCGCATTCCGGTGGATGCCCCCAAAGCACCACCCACCGACTTCAACTACCGGTATGAGGACGACCACTACGTATTCGAATTTCGCAACGAGCAGGTCTTCACCGTCGACTTACAGGGGGAGCAGGTTGCCCTTGCTCCCCAAGCCGACCTGACGCCCCAGAACCTGCCGGGGCTCTTGCACGCCATCGTGCCGAAGATTCTGTCCCTCCGCGGACACGTCGTCTTGCACGCGGCGGCCGTTGCGATCCAGGACCGGGTCCTGGCATTTTCTGGCTTGAGCGGTGCCGGAAAGTCCACGACTGCACGTGCTCTCGTCGCTGCAGGCGCAATTTCGGTGTGCGACGACCAACTCGTCCTGAATCCCGAATCCACACCAATCCGGGTGGGCCGAACCGCCGAAACGGCGATCAAGGCATGGATCGCTGAAGCATCGGACGAGCTGCTCGCCTCCGGTCGAGCGCACTGCATCGGACTCGACTACGTTCGAGAGACGGAGCAGCTGATCTTGGCAGAGATCGGGTTCATAGATTGCGAGCGACGACGAGATTTAGACTACATAGCTGCCGAGCTTTCGCCCGCCAACATCGCGGGCGCGGCATTCCGTCACGCGTTTCACGGATCCGACGAACGAGCCTACTGGAAGCGCGCGCTGCAGAGCGCGGCGCGGATCGGAACAGGCGTGCAAGCTTTTGAGCTCACGCTGCCGGCGACGATCGACGCCCTGAGCACGGTCGCGCGTCCGCTGACTGCAACAGGAACCCTTAGACGGTGATTACTGCGTCGTAACGGTCGGTCGGCGTGGGATGAGACGCCAGCCATGCGTGCCCGGAGTTTCTCCCACCGCCTGCTTGAAAACCCGCATAGAGGTCTTCAGCTGCCGCCCCGGCATCGAGTGCGATTTCGAGTAGCGACCGACGAAGGCAGTTTCCCCCACCGGGAAAGCGGGCGTCGACGGCAGCAATGGCTCGGCGAAGCTTTTGGCGCCCAACGCTCGAGCGAGGTGAACCGACCGCCAACTTTCTCGCAACCGCCGCGGCACGGTGAAGACCCGTGAGTCTCCTGACCGCCTCGACGACGGGCAGCAACAGTGCGAGACGGGCCATATCTTTGAGCGGCAGCGAACCTGGCACGACGCGGCCTAGTAGAAGGGCACTCCGAAAATCAAGGACACGGCTGGCTGGCGGCCCGGGTTGCCTCGGTGATACTGCATGCCGCATCGTCAAGTGAACCGCTCCCGCCCGCCAACAAGTCGCGGGCATTGCCGAGGACGACGAGCTTCGGAGCTTCGTACGGAATCACGGTCTCCGCGCCGCTGGGCTGAATTCCAACACGCTCCCTCTGCTCAGACATGTAGCACCTTGTGGCTCAATATATATCACATGGCACAGCCGGGAGAAGATATCGCAGCCAGGCCTCTATAATCCCGAATTCATTTAAGATTCTCAGATCTTGAGACCTCCCGTGTTCAGCTGCCTCCAGGAGGTTCGCGACCCGACCCTTCTCGACAAACGGCGCGCTCAACCAATCGCCCTCCCGCAGAAGCTGCCGAAGGGCCGGAAGGGCCAACCTCGCGTGATGCTCCCAGACTGGAGTCCACGACCCTTGGTCGCGGCGCGACTCAAATTCCACCGGCAGCAAACTCCCGAGCGCATCGCGACCTAGGCGTCGGGCATCTCCGAGCGGAGATCGGTGCTCCCAGGGTATCTGGAGAATCCGCTCCACCAACGGAACATCGAGATAGGGAATCCGGACCTCCGCCCCCGCCCGCGCTCCCCACCTAACCATCCCAGAGATCGTGCTCGCAATTACGGGGCTCGTGAGCCGCGCCCACGTCTCCGTCGCCATGTGTGACCGGCCCGAACCGCCGAGGTGCAAGTCGGCGAGAGGGAGAGGGCATGCCTCTCGAAGTCGAGGGCCCATCCAAACGCTAGGCCCCGAACGGGACCGTGTATTCCACCGCTCAAGCGCTTCGAGTGCCAGATTGGGAGGCAGCACCCCTAGTGCAGCGCGAGAGAGAGTCCGGACCAAGCTTCGGACGCGATGGGAAGACCACGCGTGGACTAGGAGATCTCGGGAGTCTAGCGTTGCGCCATAAGTCGCGCATTATGCCAAAGCTGAAAAGGATCGAATCCCCGCACAATCCAGTGAGCAGAACACCGGCACCTCGATCCCTCGCCAGGCGGAGATCCTCTGGAGCTCCCCCTCCCAAACCCCGGCCTAAGTCCGGACTCCCGACAGAAAAGCCGACAAATTGATGAACCGGCATTCCATCGAGAGCGTTCCAGGAGTGATTCTCGAACCGAACCTGCTTGGCGACCGCCTCCATGTACCGACCGTCGTCGCAAGGCATGCCGGGAGTCCGGGCGGAGGCTAGGAGCAACGGTGGCCGCGTCTTGTCGTTCCCGTACGTGGCATTCGCGACCATCACGATGGTGCTCGAATCGAACCCGCCGCTCGAATGAGCTACGATTGGCTTGGCCGATTCGAGCCGCGATCGCACGGCGTCTATGAACAGGGACGCGGACTTCGGTACATTCGTCCCGGTAGGCAACGCCACGGCGCTCGGCGGGGGGCAACCAATGACGTTCCGTTTGGACGCGGCCGGCCTCGAACTTCAGGCGATGTCCGGGCGGTAGAACCGAAATGTCGCGGAAGTAGGTGCGCCCGGAACGGCGGGCTGTTCGCAACAGGTGCTCGGCCATAGTATGCGCGTCGAGAACAAGTCGTCCCCGAGCGACACAAACGATCTGGGCGACGTCGGAACCGACCAGAATCCGACCACCCTCCACTCGGTAAAAAAGCGGCCGCACTCCCAGTTGGTCGCGAATGGCGAAAAGAGACCGCGAGCGCTCGTCCCAGACACAGAAGGCGAAGTCACCATTGAGGTGACCGGCGACATTCGCCCCCCATCGCAGATAAGCGTGATAAGCCACTGCTAGGTCGGGCTGATCCTCGAACGGAATCGACGCCGAGTTGCGCGTCTGAGCTTGCCCGGTTGTAAAGCCGAACGTCGCCAGCGACGAGCGAGAGTCTTTCCCGGTCCCATATCGGCGCAGCACTCCGGTCCCGCGGCGAGACCAGCCAGCTCAGGATCCCGGCCGCGGCCGGCGCGGCAAGGACTGCCTCTATCCTCGGCCTTGGCGTACGGCCAAGCGTCGAGCATCGTCTCGACGCTTGAGATGCTTCCTCCGCGCTCGTCTGATGTCAGCGACGAACGCGAAGGCAAACATTCATTCGGTAGCGGTCGACTAGTAGACGACAATGACGCGGCCGTTGCGGTCGATGCCGACGCTCTCACCCACTGCGAAGTCAGGGCACCATCCCCGTTTGAATCTGGAATTATCGTGCCGACCGAGTAGCTGACCCAGTCGGACGGAATCACTCCCGTGAGCTTGATAATGGAGCCAGGGTTGTTTAGCGTCGAAACGTCGACCGTTCCCGACATGGTCGCCATCGCGGCACCGTTCACGATGTAGAGCGGCATACCCGCCTCCGGCCTGTCCGGCCAGAACGAGATCCGGAATCGTATCGGCACCGATCAGCGACGCGACCTGGGACGGTCCCCTTCACTGCGCTGCCGATGTTGATGACACCGAAAGAGTTTCCAGACGCCGCATCGACAAAGTGGATCGTACGGCGACGGCGTACCGCCTGTCGGCCCCACGATCGGACCGGTCGACGGTGGTACCGAAGTAGACGTCGACGTACTTTGCGCCCAACGCGCCTATCGTGATGGCATCGGGAGAGGTCCCCATGGCGCCGAGAAGACCCAGCGAATTTCCGTAGCGATCGCTCGGAATCGTCACCGCCGAATCGTTGGCGGCGGTGGCCGAGAGCGCCCCAGCCGGGGACTGACCAGCGAAGGCGTAGACGGTCGACGTTAGAACCGCCGTGCTGAGAAGTCCTGGTCCGCCCGACGGCTGATAGAACGATCCGAGGCCGATCAGGTTAGCTCCGAAACCGGTGCCAGCGGCCGCACCGTCGATCTCGTATGCGCCCAGCCGCATTGGGAAGGTTCATCGACGCAAAAGAGCTGCTGCCCTTCACGATGAAGACGGCACCGGTCGTCCCGTTTGCCGCGTCGAAGGAAATCGCGAAGTCGTCGCTGCCCGCGCCATCGAAGTTGCCGAGGCGAGCCAGGTTTCGAACGTCCATCGAATTGGCCGTCAAGGGCGCGGTCGCAGTGATGACGTAGTTCGCCTGCGCGTCGCGTGAGATTGGCCGGCCAAGATGTCGGTCGTTCCCCACGACGCGGGCGGATTCTTTCGGCTGTAAATGTAGACCTTCCCGAGGCCGTCAGCCCGCGAAGAGATCGCGATGTCCTCGAGTCCGTCACCGTCGACGTCGCCGATGTTGGCGATCGCGCTGCCAAACTGGGCCACCGACCCGGTGAAGGTTACCGATGGCGTCGACGAGTACCCGGTCGCGGTCCCGAAGTAGAGGAAGGCGTGCATGTTCGCGCCCTGGCCGCCGACCAGGAGATCCGAAATGCCGTCCTTGGTGAAGGACGATCCTGCCGGCTGGCCGAAGTCGCCGCTACCATCGAGGTCCCTGCCGAGTCGGTCACCGGTCGCGCCGGTCAACGTCGTCGTCAAGAAGTGCGACGCGCAGCAATTCCCGCCGCACGTGCACGTCCCCGCTCGACGACGACGCGAGGATCGGGCTCACGCTCCCCGCCATGTCCGTCGCCTCGACCGCGAAGTAGTAGTTGTTCTCGATGTAGAGCGGGCTGACGTTGATCCCGTCCACCTGACCCGGTGTCGCCGGCGTCCCGGTGTACGCCACCGCCGTGGTCACCGCGGGGTTGTCGAAGTTGGTCGCGTCGATCGGCACCTTGGCGTACCGAATCTGGTACCCCGCCACGTTCCCGCCGCCGCTGTCGCTCGGCGCCGTCCAGGTCAACTGCATCGGCGTCTTGCGACGTGCAGTCGGTGACGTCGGAAGCGACTCACTCAACCCCGTCGGCGCATTCGGCGCCGCCGTATCCACCGTTGACCGTCACGCTCCCCGTCCCCACGCCCGCGTTCGGGACGTTGTCCGTCGTCGCGACCAGCGTCTGCGACACCCTCGGGAACCGTCGCCCCGTTGAACTGGGCGTTGCCGCTTCCATCCGTCACGGCGCCGCCGTAGGTGGTGCCGCTGGTGCTGTCACTGAACGTCACCGTGCTACCGACGACCGGCATCGACGGGTTGCCCGCCGTCACGTGAACCGCCAGGCTGCCCTGCCAGCCGGACGCTGAGGTGCTGGGGATGCAGCCGGGCGCCGTCGAGCCCATCGGGCACAACAGCGCGCCCGACGTCGGCGTGGTGAAGGTGACCACCGGGGCGCCGCCGATCGTCACGGTGCAGGTCGCCAGCACGGTGGCGTTGCCGGCCGGGTCGGTCTCGCCCGCGACCAGGTCGTTCTGGCCCACCTTGAAGGCGACGCTGCCGAAGGTGGCGACGCCAGCGACGTAGGCGGGCGTGTCGTAGGTGGTGGTGACGCCGTTGTTGGTGACGCCGGCGACGACCAGCGCGTCGTCGGCGGTGTACGAGACGTCCTCGGTCACCGTGGCGGACGATTGGGTGAAGCTGCCGCAGAGGTTCGAGGGCGACTGGAGGGACAGGGCCGGGGGCACGCTGTCGACCCAGACGTCGTCGGGGAGGCTGGTGTTGGTGTCGGCGCTGTTGGTGGTGCCGGTGACGCTGACCGCGAGCTCGGTCGGGGCGGCCAGGGTGCCGTCGGCGTTCTCGTTGCTCTCGGGGAGCGTGACGCCGGCGAAGCGCGCCACGAAGCCGAGGCTGGGGGGGCAGTTGTCGGCCGGAGCGGCGGCCGCCGTGGGGATCGGCGCGCCGATCTGCGACAGGAGGACGTCACCCTTGTGGCCGCCGGTCAGGGTGGCGGTGCCGGCGGTGTCGGTGCAGGCGACGACGTCGGCCTGGGCGCCCGGCGTGTTGCCATCCTCGTCCTTCACGCCGGTGGGCGCGTTGGCGGCCAGGATGTGCTTGGTTTGGTCGGTGAAGCCGGGCGAGTCGGAGGCCGGCGAGATGATCTCGACCGACGGCAGCGACGAGACGCAGGTGATGCCGGTCAGCGCCTGCGTCGTCGGGTTGCCGGCCGCGTCGTTCAGCGCGACGGTCAAGCCGAACGGCCCGGCCGATGGGCAAGCGAAAGAGACGCATTTCGGGGTGTTGACCGCGGCGACGGCGGCGCAGAGCGGCGTGGCCGACGAGCCGATCGTGACGCAGAGGTTGTTGCTGGCGGCGCCGAGCGAGCTCGGCAGGTTGGCCGCGTCGGCGGAGGCGGTCTGCGCGCAGACGCTGACCGTGCCGCCGACCAGGAACTGTCCGGACGACGGGCTGTTGACCGTCAGGTCGGGCGCCGTCGTGTCGACGGTGAAGCTGCTCTTGGTCGAGGTGCCGGTGATCCCGTTCTTGTTGACACAGGAGGCGATCACCTCGTAGGTGCCGTCGGGAACCAGCGTCAGGCCGAACGTCGCGGCGCCGCCCGAGACGACGGCGGTTGGCGTACCGTCGACCGGCGTCCCGGGGGCCGCGGCGTTGTCGACCGCCAGGGTGACGCTCTGGCCGTCCTCGGCGTTGGTGTTGACGACGAAGGTCGCC
The DNA here is from genome assembly GCA_963831685.1 of uncultured Pseudomonadota bacterium. GTDB lineage: Bacteria > Myxococcota_A > Polyangia > Fen-1088 > Fen-1088 > JADGRB01. The sequence goes on along the minus strand of CAWHRJ010000013.1, from coordinate 167,454 downwards.
TGGTAGGGCGAGCCCCCCGAGCTGGTGCGATCGCCGATGGGCGCCGCGACACCGTTGAGATCGGGGTGCGTCGCGCTGATCACCGGCGCGCTGATCGTGCAGGTGGGCGGCGTGTTCGGACAGTTGACCGTCACGTTCTCCGTGACGTTGCAGGCCGTCGTGCTCGGGTACTGGATCGAGAGCTGCTGCGCCGTCCCGCCGGTCGCCAGCTGCACCGCGAAGGACGCCGTGCCGCCGCTGACCTGCACCGTCTTGAGCAGGCTGGCCCCGTCGTAGAGGGTCACGTCCGTCCCATCGGGCGCGTTCGAGGTGATCGTGACGGTGTACTGGAATCCGTCCGCGCAGGTCTGGGTGGTGTCGTCCGCCACGGTCAGCGTCGCGCCGGCCGCCGGCGCGGTGAACGCCGTGGTGTAGCAAGGAGTCGGCGCTCCGCCGGCGCCGCCCGCCGACGTTCCGCCCGCACCTGCCGCCGCAGATCCGCCCGCACCCGCCGCAGATCCACCCGCGCCTGCCGCGGATCCGCCGGCACCCGCCGCGGATCCGCCGGCACCCGCCGCGGATCCACCCGCGCCCGCCGCGGATCCACCCGCGCCAGCAGACGATCCACCAGCGCCACCAGTCGACGATCCACCGGCGCCGCCGACAGATCCGCCGGCGCCCGCCATTGATCCTGCGTGGCCACCCATCGATCCGCCGGCGCCGCCGGCGCCACCAACCGATCCGCCCGCGCCGCCCGCGCCACCGAGCGACGATCCGCCAGCGCCCGCAGACGAGCCGTCGGGGCCGCCGTCAGTCGTGCTGCTGCCGCCCGCACCCGCCAGCGAGCCGTCGGGGCCGCCGTCAACCGTGCCTCCGCCGCTTCCGCCGGTGCTGCTTCCACCCTGGCCCGCAATTCCCATGGCGCCGCCCGCACCACCGGCACCGTTGCCAGGCGTGTTGTCGCCGCACCCGGCAGCGAGGCCGACGAGCGCGAGGAGCGGAAGCGAGAGTGAAAGTGAGGATAGACGAATGCGGGTGTCCCCCATGAAGCCTCCGAATCGGCGTTTTGGCGCGGGAAATGAAGAAATTAGGGGGCGATTCTAAGGGTTTTTGTATGACGCGCCAACATGTAGTGACGGATGGGGTGATATAATTCTTTGACACGATGAGCACGACGGCCCTGCCCCGTCTCGACGCCGGCACCCTCGGAAGCCCGCGTGCGCTGGCCGAGCTGCTCGCCGCGCTGGAGGCCAACGTCGCGCGCGTGCTCCGGGGCAAGCCCGGGGTCATCCGGCACGCCGTGATCGCGCTCTGCGCGCGCGGTCACCTGCTCATCGAGGACGTCCCCGGCGTCGGCAAGACGACGCTGGCGCGGGCGCTGGCCCGCTCGATCGGCGGGACGTTCAATCGCATCCAGTTCACCAGCGACCTGCTCCCCTCGGACGTCCTCGGCGTATCCATACTGGACCCGAAGACCGGCGACTTCGAGTTCAAGCCGGGGCCAGTGTTCGCGAACCTCGTCCTGGCGGACGAGATCAACCGGACGCCGCCGCGCACGCAGAGCGCGCTGCTCGAGGCGATGAACGACGGGCAGGTGTCGGTCGACGGGCGCACGTTCCCGCTGGAGGCGCCGTTCCTGGTGATGGCGACCCAGAACTCGGAGGAGCACTACGGCACCTATCCGCTCCCCGAGTCGCAGATGGACCGCTTCCTCTTGAGGGTGCGCATCGACTACCCGGCGCCCGAGGACGAGCGGCGCATCCTGCTCGAGTCGGCGGGGCGCCCCGAGGAGGATCTGGCGCGGCTCGGCGCGGTGCTGAGCGTGGCCGAGGTGCGGCGGCTGCAGGAGGCCGCCGAGCGGGTCGCCTTCACGCCCGAGCTGGCCGACTACGTGGTGGCGGTGGCGCGCGAGACGCGGCGCTCGCCGCACCTTTCGACCGGGGTCTCGCCGCGCGGCGCGCTCGCCTGGCGGAACGCCGCGCGGGCGGCGGCGCTGTGCGGGGGGCGCGACTACGTGCTCCCCGACGATCTGAAGATGATGGCGGTGCCGGTGCTGGCGCATCGGGTGATCCCCGCATCGCCGGTCGAGGCGGTGGCGCGGTCGCGGCAGGACGTCGAGCGGGTGCTCGCCGAGATCCTCGACCGGCTCCCGGCGCCGGGTTGAGACGCCGACTCCCTCCCACCCGCGAGGGGTGGTGGTTCCTGCTGGCGACGCTGTTCGTCGGCGCGGTGGCGATCGACGCCGGGATCAACCTCTTCTTCCTGACGTTCGGGATGATGGCCTGTCTGCTGGTGGCCAACGCGCTCTTGTCGACGCTGGGGCTGTCGGGGCTGCGGGTGCAGCGGATCCCGCCGCCGGTGGTGCACGCCGGGACGCCGTACCTGATGGGGATCTCGCTGGAGAACCGGAAGCGCCGGCTGCCGTCGTTCTCGGTCGAGGTCGAGGATCTCGTCGAGGGGCGCCCGATCGACAAGCGCTGCTACTTCCTGAAGCTGCCGGCCGGGCGTACCCAGGAGACGTCCTACCGCCATACGATTTCCCGCCGAGGGCGGCACAGGTTGACCGGGTTCCGGCTGGCGACCAAGTTCCCGTTCGGGCTGATGGCGCGCACGCGCGAGGTGGCCGACGTGACGGAGATCGTCGTCTACCCGGCGCTGGCCGCGCTCCCCCCCGCGGTCCTGCGCGGGCTGCCGTCGCCGCCGTCGCCCGCGCGCGACAAGGGGCCGAGCCGGCAGGGCGAGCTGGCGGGGCTGCGCACCTTTCGTCCCGGCGACGATCCGCGCGGCATCCACTGGCGGACCAGCGCGCGGCGCGGGATGTTGCTCGTGCGCGAGCACGAGGACGACGAGGGGCGCGAGGGGACGATCCTGTTCGACAACGACGTGCAGGCCGGCGCCGGCGCGTTCGAGCTGGCGGTGTCCCGGGCGGCCGCGCTCTGCGTGGAGCTGACGCGCCGGGGGATGGCGGTTGGCCTCGTGACCCGCGGCGGAGAGATTCCACCGTCGGTCGGGGCGCCGCACCTCGCGCGCCTGCTGACCCGGCTCGCCCTCATCGCGCCCGAGTCGGGCCCGCCGCCGCGCGCGCGCCGCCGTCCCATCGCGCGCGTGTCGGCCGACGGCACCGTCCGGGTCGGCAGCACCGCCGAGCCCGCCGCCGCGGGCGATGCGCAGAGGACCGGATGAGGTTCCAGGCGGCGCACAAGCTGGTGACCTACCTGCTGGTGCTCTCCGCGCTGGCGGGCCTCGCCACCACGCGCGCCCTGGCGCCCGGCAGCGCGATCGCCTTCCTTTGCGTCGCGGCGGTCTCCTACTGGGCCGACGCCGCCCCCCGCTGGACGGCCGTGCTCGATCGGGCGGCGGGCGCCGTGCGGGTGGCGACCGGCGCGCTGCTGGTGGCGATCGTCTGGCGGATCTGGCGGCGCATGCCCGACGCCGATCTGACCTCGGCCTTCGACCTGGTTCTGGCGCTGCTGGGCTACAAGCTCCTCTACCGCCGCAACCACCGCGACTACGTCCACGTCTACGCGCTGTCGTTCCTGCTGATGCTGGTCGCCTCGACGATCACGTCGACCTTCCTGTTCGTCGCGGTGTTCGCCGTCTACGTGGTGCTGGCGACCTGGGCGCTCATTCTTTTTCACCTGCGGCGCGAGATGGAGGAAAACTACCTGGTGCGCCACTCGGCGCAGGCGCCCAGCCAGAAGGTCGGCATCGGGCGGATCCTCGGTTCGCGGCGGGTGGTCGGGCGGGCGTTCTTCGCGGCGACCTTCGCGGTCGCCGCCGCCGTATTCGTCGGCGCGCTCGCGATGTTCGCCTTCGTCCCCCGCCTCGGGGCCGGGTTCGTGCTGGGGGCGCGCGCGCAGACCAACGTGATCGGCCTTTCCGACGAGGTGTCGCTGGGGCGCTACGGGACGGCCGGCGGCGCGCGCCAGACCGTGGTGCTGCGGGCGACGCTGCCGCGGCTCTCGGCGCTGCCGAACGACGCCGCCCGCCGCGACGCCGCCGACCGGCTCTACTTCCGGGGCGCCGTCTACGATGCCTACGATCGCGGCCGCTGGACCCGCAGCCGGCGGCCCGAGCTGCGCACGGTGCTCGAGGAGTCGAACGGGCGCGCCTTCATCCGCGAGCTCGGCGACAGCGGGGGACCCGACGGGCTCGTCGGCGCGGAGCGGCAGGAGATCGAGGCGGTCGGCATCCCGGCGGCGGTGCTGTTCGCCGCCGATCGCCCGGTCGCGATCGAGCTGCCGTCGACGCGCCTCGGGGCGGCGGGGAGCGTGGACGTGGTGCCGCGCTGGTCGGGCGAGGCGGCGCTGCGGATCGGCGGCGGCGACGGACAGAACGGCTTCGACGACGGCTTCGTCACGCTCGCTCACGCCCACTACATCGCCTACTCGCGGCCGCGACCGCTGGGGGTGGCGACGCTCGACCCGCGCGCGCGGCTGGACGACCTGGCGCTTCCCGAGGGGCTCACCGGGATGCGCGAGCTCGGCGCGCGGCTCGGCGCGGGGCGCGACGCCGGCGGCAAGATCGCGGCGGTGGTCGACTGGCTTCGCGCCGGGCACTCGTACACCACCAAGCCGCCGCCCCGCCCCGCCGGCGTCGATCCGGTCGACGACTTCCTCTTCAGCCAGCCGGTCGGGCACTGCGAGTTCTTCGCCTCGGCGGCGGTGCTGCTGCTGCGCGCGGCCGGCGTACCGGCCCGCTACGTGACCGGCTTCCGCGGCGGCGAGTGGAACCCCATCGGCGGCTACGTCGCCGTGCGCGGCGAACGGGCCCACGCCTGGGCCGAGGCGTTCGTCGACGGCAGCGGCTGGACGCGCGTCGACGCCACCCCGCCGGCCGACGCGCTGGCGCCGGCCGGCCGCCTGGCCGACACCAGCGACGCACTCGACTTCTTCTGGAGCCGCTGGGTCGTCGGCTACGACGGCGGGCGCCAGCGCGATCTCGCGCACCACGCCTGGCGCGGGCTTGGACACTTCGGACCGGCGACGGGTGCCGGGCAGTTTCTGATCGCAACGGGGGTCGCGGCGGCGCTGGTGGCGCTCGCTCTCGCGTTCCGGCGGGCCGGGCGCCGGCGGGCGCTCGGCCTCCCGGCCGTCGCCCTGGCTGGCGCGGGCCGCCTGCCGCCGCAGCGATCGGACGGCGCCATCGATCGCCTCTACCGCCGGACGCTGGGGCGGCTCGAGCGCCTGGGCTGGCCCCGCCGCGCGAGCGAGACCCCCCACGAGTACGCCGCCCGGCTGCGCGCCAGCGGGCAGTTCAGCGGGGACGACGCCTTCGATCGCCTCACCAACCGCTACGCCGCCGCGCGGTTCGGCGGCCAGGAGCCGGCGGACGAGGCGGTGGCGACCCTGGGCCGGACGATCCTCGAGGCGCTGGAGCGGCGGCCAAGCGCCGGGTGAGCGCCCTCCCAAAACTGGCCGGTCCCCCTGACAAAATGGCAGAGTCAGGTACCAGGCCCCCGACAGACCGGCACCGATGCCCGCCCCACCCCCCTTAACCCGCGCCCCGAAGAGGGCATCTTCCTTGCACAGCCACGCACAGTCGTTTCTGCGCCCGGAAGGGTCCCTCATGTTTCACCGCAAAACCCTTGGCTCTTTCATCCTCGCGACCATCGTCGCGAGCGGCCTCCTGACCGCGACCGGGGGTCGCGCGGAGGCCCAGCTGTTGGGCACCGGCGGGACGACGGTGACCACCGGAACGGGCGGCTCGACGGGCACCTCGGTGCTCCAGGCGAGCGACTTCATCGTCGCGGTCTCGCAGACGCCGCCGGTGGTGCTCTCGACCTTCGAGGAGGCGCGCTTCTTCAACAAGGCCGCCTGCGACTGCTCCGAACCGATCAACATCTTCATCTCGCTGCTGGCGAGCGGCGTGGCCAAGCGCAGCCAGATCACCGAGCAGACCGGCAACGTCCAGATCATCCTCGGCCCCGGCTGCTCTTCGATCCAAAACATACCGATTGGGAACTGCGTTCCCCTGCCGAACGGAACCGAGCCGGTGGTCACCTTCCTCAGCCAGGGGCAGTTCATCGTTCCGACCAACGCCCGGTTCCTCAGCAGCTACCTCAACGGCTCGCAGTTGATCGACGGCGGCGTCTCGGTCAATGCCTGCGAGACGGGCGCCGGGATCGGCCAGTTCATGCAGAACGTGAACGTGAATTTCGACTTCAACGGCGACGGCGTGGTCGATCTCAGCCTCCCCCTGACCCTGCTCATCGATCTCTCGCCCCCGCCCGCGCCGCTCGGCGTGACGGTCCAGGGGGGGAACGAGGCGCTGGTGTTCAACTGGAAGTCGATCGACACGTCGGTCGTCCCCGACCTTCAGGGCTACCAGATCCTCTGCAGCCGTGCCGACATGTACCAGGTCTTCAACGAGACCGCCTCGCCCGACGGCGGCTTCGGCACCGGCAGCGGCCCGTTCGGCGCGGCCTTCTTCACCTGTCCGAAGACGCGGACCGGGACGGGGGTGGAGGGGCTCGACCCGTTGTTCGTCTGCTCGGGGCTGCTCTCGCCGCAGACAACCTCGGCGCGCGTGGAGATCCTGCAGAACGACATCACCTACGCGGCCGCCGTCGTCGCCGTCGACAACAGCGGAAACCCGAGCGAGCCGCTGGTCAACTACGGGACGCCGGTCAAGACGCTCAGCTTCTACGACGTCTACCGCAACCAGACGCCCCAGGGCGGGGCGACGGGCGGCTTCTGTGCGCTGCCGACCGCGCGGCCGCGGCTGGCGACGACCCTGGGGGCGCTCGGCCTCTGCGCCTTCGGCGCGCTCGGCCTCGCGATCGCGCGCCGAAGGCGAGGACCTCGGTGAAGGGAGCGCGAGTCCTCAGCGGCGTCGCTCTCCTCGCGGCGCTGGTGGCGCTGCCGCGCACCGCCCGGGCGCAGGAGTTCGCAGACGAGGCCGCCATCGTCGAGGGGGAAGCGAACCAATACAAGACGCCGCAGCGGTTCGCCTACGAGCTGACGTTCGGTCCCTACCGACCCGACATCGACGGCGAGTTCAACGGCGTCCGCAACCCCTACACCGACTACTTCGGCAACGGCCAGCACCTGCTGACCAGGACGGAGCTCGACTATCAATTTTGGCACCGCTACGGCTCGATCGCCGCGGGGCTGGGGATCGGTTACTTCTCCGTCACGGGAACCGCGCCGGTCGCCAGCGGCACGGGACTGCCGAGCGGCGACACGTCGCAGCTGAAGGTCGTCCCGATCAGCCTGTCGGCCGTCTACCGAATGGACTACCTGCTCCAGACGCGCAACATCCCGCTGGTGCCGTTCGGCAAGCTCGGGCTCGACTGGGCCTACTGGCAGATCACCGACGGCAACGGCAACATCGCCGATGACGGCAACGGCGGCCACGGGCGCGGCGGCACCTGGGGGTGGCACGCCGCCGCCGGCGTGGCGCTCATGCTCGACTTCGTCGACCCCGACGCGGCCCGCGACTTCGATCAGGACCTCGGCGTCAACCACACCGGGCTCACCTTCGAGTACTACCACTCGGACATCTCGGGCCTCGGCCAGGCGAACCGGCTGCACGTCGGCGACAACAACTGGACGCTCGGGCTCGTGCTCGAGTTCTGAGCTTGGGCCGGCGTTTCAGGGTCGTCGTCGAGTACGACGGCACCGACTTCTCCGGCTGGCAGCGACAGCCCGAGGAGCGGACCGTGCAGGGGGTCCTCGAGGACGCCATCCGCGAGATGACCGGCGAGAGCGTGTTCGTGCGCGCCGCCGGCCGCACCGACGCCGGCGTCCACGCCGACGGGCAGGTGGCCAGCTTCGATCTCGAGCTCAAAATCCCGCCGCACGGCCTCCTGCGGGGCATGAACTCGATCCTCCCGGTCGACCTGGCGCTGGTCGACGTGGCGGAGGCGCCGCCCGACTTCGACGCCCGCTTCTCGGCGCGCGGCAAGGTCTATCGCTACACGATCTGGGCCCACTTCGTCCGCTCGCCGCGGCGCGCGCGCCGCGCCTGGCACGTGCGCGAGCCGCTCGACGTGGAGGCGATCCGCGCGGCAGCCGCGGCGCTGGTCGGCGACCACGACTTCCGCGCTTTTCGTGCCTCCGACTGCGACCGCCGGACGACCCGCCGGATCGTGCGCGCCATCGACGTCGACCGCCAGGGGGCGCTCGTGACCATCGACGTCGAGGCGACGGCCTTCCTCAAGAACATGGTGCGCATCCTGGTCGGGACGTTGGTCGACGTCGGTCGCGGCCGCATCGAGCCCGGCGCCGTCGCGCGCATGCTGGAGACCGGCGACCGCTCCGCCGGCGGCATGACCGCCCCCGCTTGCGGCCTCACCCTCTGGCGTGTGATTTACTGAGCCCGAGAGCTCGAGCGGGTGTCGAAGCTACCAGTCATTTCGCCGCAGGACTGCATTCGGGCGCTATCGCGCTTCGGCTATTCGATTGCCCGACAAAAGGGAAGCCACGCTCGCTTGAGGTCGCCGGGGCGCAATCCGGTAACCGTGCCGGTCCACAAGGGACGCCCCTTGAAGCGCGGGACGTTGGCATCATCCGCGGACCGCGGAGATTACGGTCGAAGAGTTCGTTTCGGCCTTGAACCCGTAGCCGATTCAGACGGCGATCTTCGTAACCTCGATCTGATCGGGGAGAAGCCAGCCTTCTTCTTCTTGTCCCTCGAGACAGAGCTCGATGGCTTCTCGAATGTTCGCCAGGGCCTCGTCGCGCGTGTCGCCCTGACTCACGCAACCCGGGATGACCGGACACTCCACCACGAAGCCACCGTCTTCGTCGGGTGTCAGCACAACTGGAAATTCGCGTGGCCTACCCATCGAGTCATATTGTACCAATCAATTCCCGGTCGTGGGACCCGAAGAGGCTGAGGCCGCCGGCGCCTCGCCGAGCATCTCGGCGATGCGAGCGTGGACCAGCTTCACGAGGCGCTCGCGGTCTGACGGGCCGAGGCCGGCGGTCGGGATCGGCTCGCCGATCTGCAGGCGGACCTCGCCGGCGCGGATCAGCATCGATCCGCGCGGCATGAGCGCGTGCGTCCCCTCGATGGCCATCGGAACGATGGCGGCGCCCGAGTCGATCGCCAGGTGGAACCCCCCTTTCTTGAACGGGCCGAGGCGCCCGTCGCGGGTGCGCGTCCCCTCGGGGTAGATCACCACCGACTGCCCCGCCTTGATCCGGCGCGCGGCCTCCTCGATGGTCCGCCGCGCCGCCACCGCGTTCTGGCGATCGATGAAGATGAAGCGGCCGGCCCCCATCGCCCAGCCGAACAGCGGGATGTACGACAGCTGTTTCTTGGCGATGAAGCGGAACGAGACCGGCAGGGCGACGAAGACCGCCCAGATGTCGATCATCGAGGCGTGATTGCACATGAAGACGTAGGGACGCTTGGGGTCGAGGGGGGCGATCTGCTCGACCTTCAACCGGACGCCCGGGATCCCGAGGACCAGCCGCGACCAGAAGCGGGCGATCCGGAAGACCGTGTCGCCGGTGCGGTCGAAGAGGCCCGTGGCCAGCGAAACGGCCGCGAGGACGATGGTCTCGACCACAAATGTCACGAGAGAGACGGCGGCGCGAATCATGGGAAGCCCTGAGACATGCTATCTTTTCACCGTGGACTTCCGGAAGACCTACTACATTCTTCCGAACCTGTTCACCCTCTCGAGCGTCTTCTGCGGGTTCATCTCGATCTCGCTGTCGGCGTCGTCGGGGACGACGGGCAGTGATCTCTACCAGGCGGCGCTGGCGATCTGCTTCGGCTTCTTCTTCGACACGGCGGATGGCCGCGTCGCGCGGCTGACCAAGACGCAGACCGACCTCGGCCGTGACCTCGACTCCCTGGCCGACGCCATCACCTTCGGCGTCGCCCCGGCGATCATGGTCTACAAGTGGGGGCTCACGAGCTTCGGGCGGCTGGGGATCTTCTTCGCCGGCCTCTACGTCTGCGCCGGCGTCATGCGCCTGGCGCGTTTCAACGTGCTGTCGCGGCGCGAGTCGACCGCGGGGCAAAAGGCGCCCGGCAAGTACACGCTCGGGCTCTCGATCCCGGCGGCCGCCAGCGTGCTCGTGCTGATGGTCGTCGTCGCCCACAAGGTCCACCCCTACCGGATCGCCAGCGACGGTGTGGTGGCGGCCGTCGTGCTCGTGCTGTCGTACCTGATGGTCTCGCGCGTCCGCTTCCGCTCGTTCAAGGACCTGCGCCTCACCCGTCGCACGATCGAGCTGGCGGTGCTCATCGGCGCCTGCTGGATCCTGGTGGCGATGAACGGCGTCGACAAGGCGCTCATCTTCCTGGTCCTCATCATGGCCTACATCGCGCTGGGCCTGGCCGAGACCGTCCTGCTCATGCGGCGCCAGTTCATCGAGCAGCGGCGCGAGAAGGCAGCCGCCGCCGACGCAGCCACCGACGACGTCCCCGGCGACGAGGAAGTCCTCCGCGAGCTCGGCGCCTACGACGAGACGACTTAGTCCGGGGGCAAGCCCCCTCCGGGGAGGGTTCGATCCCCCCGACCGGCTCTCGAGTTTGACCGAGCCTCGTAATTGGGCGCACTCTATTCCAATGCGATATTGGCGATTGGCTCTGGGGAGCGCTCTGCTTTGCGCCGGTGTCGGCGCCGGGGCGTCATCCTGCGGCGGCGGCGGAACGAGCGCGGGTGGCGAGTTCTGCCAGCAATGGGCGACCGCGTTCTGCAACGAGCTCTACGCGTGCACGCCGGCCAACATGCGCGGGAGTGGTTTCCTAGGGGGCACGTCGCAGGCGCAATGCACGTCGATCTGGAGCCAGAGCTGCTCGGAGCCTCCGCCGCAGGGTCAGACGACCCTCATCAACTGCTCGGGCGGCGTGCACGTCAACACCGCGGCCCAAACCGCCTGCTTCAGCGAGCTTTCGACCATTACTTGCGACGAGTTCAACTCGCCCACCTACGTCAGCGTCTGCAATCAGGTCTGCGGATCGAACGGCGGCACAGGCTCGGGTGGGACGACCGGCGCGGGCGGCACGACGGGTTCGGGCGGCACGTCGGGGTTGGGTGGCACGTCGGGTTCGGGCGGCACGGGTGCCGGCGCGACCTGCGGGACCGTCGAGCCTTGCGGCGGCAGCCTGACCGGCACCTGGACGCTCGCGTCGGAGTGCCTGAACGTCGCGGCGCTCACGACGGCGGCCCAGCAGGGCATCTGCGCCCAGGCCTTGGTGACCTCGGCGACCGCCAGCATCTCGGGCAATGCGACCTTCAACACCAATCTCAGTTACAGCGTCTCGGAGACCGTCACGGGGGTGGTCATCTATGACATCCCCTCGACCTGCACGAGCGGTCTGACCTGCGTCGACTACGGGGCGTACCAGTCGGCGACACTTCCGGCGGGAGAATCATTCACCTGTACCGGAACGACCCTCTGCGTCTGTACTCAGTCGGTCCTCAGCACCACCACGGACAGCGGCACCTACTCGACGACCGGCAGCAACGTCGTCCTGACGAGCGCGGTCAGCGGAACGACCAACTCAGGCGGCTACTGTGTCCAAGGGTCGACGTTGCACCTCGTCACGGTCGATCCGACGACCAATAACGGTCCGATGGGCCAGGCGACGATCACCAGGGACGTCACGGCCCAAAAGCAGTAGCGGCACTGCAGCAGCGGGTACCCGGAAGCGCGATCAGCGCCCGGGCTTCGAGGCCGCCTTGCCCTTGCCCTTGGCGTCGGACGCGGCGGATGAGCCGCCGTCGTCGAGCTCGACGAAGGCGCCCCAGATGGCGCCGATGAGCGGGCCGATGAGGACGGGGAGGTCGATGAGGGGGCGGTCGGGCGCGCCGAGCTTGGCCGCGAGGGCGAGGTGCGCGCCGGGCAGGATCTTGCCCAGGCCCCAGTAAAGCGCGCCGCCCACGACAGCGCCGAAAATGCCCTTGAGCGCCGTGGTCCAGATGGTGTCCTGCCGCCAGGGCGGCTTGCCGCACAGGATGCCGACCAGCCCGCCGATCACCGCGTAGGTGACGGTTCCCAGGATTCCGCCCGCGATCCCGAGCTTGAACGCGCCGGCGCCGAGAGCGGCCCCGACGACGCCGCCTTTGAGAAGCCCCAGAAGAACGCGGCCCATGGATCAACTATAGCAGGCGAAAATCGCGACGCGGGGGCGGGTCGACGTTAAGCTACAGGCATCGATGCGCCTGCCCAAGCTCATCGATCGGACGAGCGGCGTCCTCCTGCATCCGACCAGCCTTCCGGGCGGAGACCTCGGTAGCACGGCCCGGGAGCTGGTCGATTTCCTGGCGGCCGCCGGACAGAGCTGGTGGCAGATGCTGCCGGTCGGCCCGACGGGCTATGGCAACTCGCCCTACAGCGCGCAGTCGGCCTTCGCGGGGAGCGCGGCGCTGGTCAGCACCGACCGCCTGATCTCGGACGGCCTGCTGGCCGAGGCGGAGCGCGCGCGCCCCCCCGAGGCGCGGCTGCGGGCAGCGTTCGCCGCCGCCGCGGACTCCCGCGACCGGGAGGCGTTCGCTGCCGAGGCGGGCGACTGGCTGGATGACTTCGCGCTCTACCGCGCCATCAAGGCGGCCCACGGGCACGTCCAGTGGACGCGCTGGCCGGCGCCGCTGCGCGATCGCGAGCCGGACGCGCTCGCCCGGTTTCGGGATGACCATGCGCGGGAGCTCGACTTCGAACGCTTCGTGCAAGCGCGCTTCTTCGGCGACTGGCGGGCGCTGCGGGCCTACGCCCACGCGCGGGGGATCGCGCTCATCGGCGACCTCCCGATCTTTTTGGCCCACGACAGCGCCGACGTCTGGCAGCACCGCGGCCTCTTCTATCTCGACGACGCGGGCGAGCCGACGCTGGTGGCCGGCGTGCCGCCCGACTACTTCAGCGCCACCGGCCAGCGCTGGGGGAACCCGCTCTACCGCTGGGCCGAGATGCGCGCCACCGGGTACGCTTGGTGGATCGCGCGTTTCCGCGCGACGCTGGCGCTGTTCGACGCCGTCCGGCTCGACCACTTCATCGGCTACACGCGCTATTGGGCGATCCCGGCGCGCGAGCCGACCGCGGTCAAGGGACGCTGGCGTCCCGGCCCGGGCGCGCGGTTTTTTCGCGCCGTCGGCGCCGCGCTCGGCGAGCTGCCGCTCATCGCCGAGGATCTGGGGTTGGTCACGCCGGCCGTCGAATCGCTGCGGGTGCGTTTCGGGTTCCCCGGCATCAAGCTCTTGCAGTTCGCGTTCGGGACCGATCCGCAGGGGCCGAGCTTCCTGCCGCACAACTACCCGCGCGAGGCCGTCGCCTACACCGGCACGCACGACAACGACACCACCGTAGGCTGGTTCAGCGACCTCGGGAGCGGCACCCGCGGCGTGGAGCAGGCGGCGCTCGAACGGCGGGCGGCGCTGCGCTACCTGGGCGCCCCCGACGATGACGACGCAAGAGACGACGCAAGAGACGACCGAAGAGACGACCGAAGAGAGATCCACTGGCGCATGATCCGCGCCATCATGGCGTCAGTGGCCAACGTGGCTGTCATCCCAGCGCAGGACCTGCTGGGCCTGGGCTCCGAGGCGCGCATGAACCACCCCGGGACCGCCACCGGCAACTGGGAGTTCCGCCTCGCGCCCGGCGCGCTCGCGCCCGCGATCGCCGACCGCCTGCGCGACCTCTCCGAAACCTACGGACGCCGGAGACCCGAGGCGTGAAAAGACATCTGATCTCGGCGCCGCGACGGGGGGTGCCGCTCGGGGCGAACCCGCTCTGGTACAAGGACGCGATCATCTACGAGGCGCGCGTCCGTTCGTTTTACGACGCCAACGGCGACGGGATCGGCGACTTCGCGGGGCTCGCCGCCAAGCTCGACTATCTGCAGGACCTGGGTGTCACGGCGATCTGGATGCTGCCGTTCTACCCGTCGCCGCAGCGCGACGACGGGTACGACATCGCCGACTACATCGGCGTCCACCACGATTGCGGGACGCTGGCCGACTTCGACCGGTTGCTCGAGGCGGCGCACCGGCGCGGGCTGCGCATCATCACCGAGCTGGTCATGAACCACACCTCCGACCAGCATCCCTGGTTCCACCGCGCGCGCCGCGCGCCGGCCGGCTCCCCCGAGCGCGATTTCTACGTCTGGAACGACTCGCCCGAGCGGTACCACGACGCGCGGATCATCTTCAAAGACTTCGAGTCGTCGAACTGGGCGTGGGATCCGCAGGCGCAGTGCCTACTTCTGGCACCGCTTCTACGCGCACCAGCCCGACCTCAACTTCGACAACCCGGCCGTGCACGAGGCGCTCTTGGAGGTGGTCGACTTCTGGTTCGGCAAGGGGGTCGACGGGCTGCGGCTCGACGCCGTGCCGTACCTCTTCGAGTCCGAGGGGACCAACTGCGAGAACCTCCCCGAGACGCACGGGTTCATCCGCAAGCTGCGCGCGCACGTCGACAGCAAGTTCCAGGACCGGATGCTGCTCGCCGAGGCGAACCAGTGGCCCGAGGACGCCGCCGCCTACTTCGGCGCCGGCGACGAGTGCCACATGAACTTCCACTTCCCGATCATGCCGCGGATGTTCATGGCCATTCACATGGAGGATCGCTTCCCGATCCTCGACATCCTGGCGCAGACGCCGCAGATTCCAGAGACCTGCCAGTGGGCGCTGTTCCTGCGCAACCACGACGAGCTCACGCTCGGAGATGGTGACCGACGAGGAGCGCGACTACATGTACCGCGCCTACGCGCACGACTCGGAGATGCGGATCAACCTGGGCATCCGCCGCCGGCTGGCGCCGCTCGTCGGCAACGACCGCCGCAAGATGGAGCTTCTGAACGGCCTGCTCTTCTCGCTGCCGGGGACGCCGGTGCTCTACTACGGCGACGAGATCGGGATGGGCGACAACGTCTTCCTCGGCGACCGCAACGGCGTGCGCACGCCGATGCAGTGGAGCGCCGACCGCAACGCCGGCTTCTCGCGCGCCAACCCGCAGCGGCTCATCCTGCCGATCATCATCGACCCCGAGTACCACTACGAGGCGATCAACGTCGAGCGCAGCAGAACAACCCGAACTCGCTGCTCTGGTGGACCAAGCGCCTCATCGCGCTGCGCAAGCAGTTCCAGGCGTTCGGCCGCGGCACGATCGAGTTCCTGACCGCCGCCAACTACCGCGTGCTGGCCTTCGTGCGGCACTTCGACGAGCGAGACCATCCTGGTGGTGGCCAACCTGTCGCGCTTCCCGCAGTACGTCGAGCTCGACCTCGGCAAGTGGAAGGGGATGCGTCCGATCGAGCTGTTCGGCCACACGGCGTTTCCGCTCATCGGCGATCTGCCCTACCTGCTGACGCTGGACGGCCACGCGTTTCACTGGTTCTCGATCGAGCCGCCGCCGGCGACGACCGCCGCCGACCTGGCCGCCGCCTACCAGCCGCCGACGATCGTCTGCGCCAGCGCCGAGAGCCTGCTCATCGGCGAGGATCGCTCCCTTCTGGAGGAGACGCTGCCGGCGTTCCTCGACACGCGGCACTGGTTCGGCGGGCGCGCCTTTCGCCTCACGGGCCTCTTCATCGAGGAGTCGGTTCCGCTGGGCGGCGCCCACCTGGTCGTGGCGCGGGTCGAGTACGCCGACAGAGACGCCGAGCGCTACCTGATCCCGCTGGCGGTCGTCCCTACCACCGAGGGGCGCGCCATCGCGCCGCAGGCGATGGTCGCGGCGCTGAAGCTGGGCGGGAGCGACGCGGCGCTGGTCGACGCGATGGAGGACGGCGATTCCGCCCGCGCCCTCCTGGCGGCGATCGCCGACCGGCGGCGCGGCGCCGGACTCGGCGGGACCGTCGAGGCGATCCCCTATCAGCCGCTCGAGGTGCCGACGGGTGAGCCGACCAACATCAGCGCGGGACACGCCGCCGCAGCCGTCCGCTACGGCGATCGTTACCTCTTGAAGCTGTTCCGCCGGGTGGCCGACGGTGTCAGCCCCGAGCTGGAGATCCCTCGTTTCCTCGCCGCGCGCGCCCCGGGCATTGCCCCGGCCGTCGTCGGAGCGATCGAGTACCGGCGCCAGGGCGGTGAACCCATCACGCTGGCGGTGTTGCAGTCCTTCGTGGCCAGCGAAGGGACCGCCTGGGCCCACGCGCGCGAGGAGCTGCGGCGCTACTTCGAGCGGACGCTCACCCGCTACCGCGGGGATCCTCCGCCGGGGCGGACCCCGCGCGCCATGCTGGAGCTGGCCGCGGCCGAGCGGCCCGCCGTCGTCGGCGAGGCGATCGGCGCCTACCTCGATCTGGCCGCGCTGCTCGGGCGCCGGACCGCCGAGATGCACGTGGCGCTCGCTTCCCAGAGCGACGATCCCAGCTTCGCCCCCGAGCCCTACAGCGCGCTCGACCGACGCTCGAAGTACCAGACGATGCGCAACCTGGTCGGGCGGACGCTGCGCCTCCTGCGCGGCAGCCTCGGGCGCCTCTCCCCGGAAACCGCCGCGCTGGCCGAGCGGCTGCTCGCCGGACACCAGCAGCTCCTCAAGATCTTCGAGCCTTTTCTCCACCGGCGGTGGAGCGGCCTGCGCATCCGCACCCACGGCGATCTCCACCTCGAGCAGGTGCTTTACACCGGCAAGGACCTGGTCATCATCGACTTCGAGGGTCCACCCGCCGAGACGCTGGCCGAGCGCCGGCGCAAACACGAGTGCCTGCGCGACGCGGCGGGGATGATCCGGTCGTTTCACTACGCGGCCTTCACCGCGCTCTACGAGACGACCGTGATTCGCCCCGAGGATCGCCCGATCGCCGAGCCGTGGGCCGACGCCTGGTACCGCTGGGTCTCGGGCGCGTTCCTACGTGCCTACCTCGACGCGACGGCCGGCATGCCGTTCGTCGCCACCGCCGAGGATCAGCCGCTCATCCTAGACACCCACCTGATACGAAAAGCGCTCCACGAGCTCAGCGACGAGCTCGATCACGGCACCCCGACCGCCGCCATCCCCCTCGCCGCCCTCATCGAGCTGGCGGGGCTTTAGAACGCGCCCTAAAACCCGTAGGCGACCCCGACGTTGATGTCGAGGTTGAACGTGAAGTTCCAGAAGCCGAGCACGGCGTTCGCCTGGCCGACCAGCTGCAGGTTGTCGGTGAGATCGTAGAACATGCCCCCGCCCGGTCCGACCAGGATCGGGCCCCCCTGGATGGTGTCGACGCAGGCCTGCATCTGGTTCTGCCCGCACCCCTGCGGCGCGGAGGTCGGATGCAGCGTGACCACGTGGCGGATGTAGCCGCCGCCGGCCGCCAGCGAGAAGAAGGGGTGCCAGTTCCCCTCGTCGTCCCCCAGTTTCCAGGTCGCCTTGGCGAACGCCGCGAAGGCGTAGTTGGCCGTCTTGTGCTCGTTGCCCATGAGGTCGTAGACGGGAACGGTCCCGGTGATGAACTGGTAGCGGAGCTGCACCGAGAGCATGAGCGAATCGGTGAGCCAGTAGCCGACCTCGGGCGCGATCTGGAGCAGCGCCGCGGGCGCGATCCCGGGCGGCTTGATGCTCACGTCGTGGTTGGTGTCGCCCGGGCCCGTCGCCCAGCCGAAGCCGCTGCCGAGCATCAGGCCGACGAAGTAGGTGTGGTCGGGCTCCCCTTCCTCTTCTTCTTCTTCACCACCCTCGGACTTGTCGTGCGCCGCGTTGGCGCCGCCCAGGTTGATGGTGAGCGGGCTGTCGACCGTCCCCTTGGTCGCCACCGCGTTCCCCTCGGCGTCGTCGGCCTCCACGTAGTAGTCGACGCTGTCGCCGCCCGTCGCGGTGGTCGGGATCTCGGCGCCGTAGCGCCCCTCGGCCACCTCCTTCATCTCGCGCCCGCTGAACTCCGTCGCGCCGGCCGGCCGGTAGGCCAGGACCATCTTGTCGAACTTGAGGTCGGCCTGGACGCCGACCGTCACCGAGATGGTGCTCCCCTTCTTCGCCTCGGTGATCGGCTCGTGCACGATCCCCGACGGCGGCTCTTCGTTCCCCTCGGGCGGCGCGGCCGGTGCGGCGGGCGCCGGCTCGGTCGGCGTCTCCGTCGGCTGGGGGCCCGGCGGCGGCGGGGTCGCGGGCGTGGCCGGCGGCGGGGTCGCCGGCGCGGCACCACCCCCCTTGGCCTCGTTGAACGCCGCGGTCAGCTCGGGCGTCACGAGCGCCTTGGTGAGGTTGATCGTCGCCTCGATCTCCAGCGCCTTCTTGAACTGCTTGATGCCGAGGTCGCGCTGCTTGAACCCGCTGATGAGCACGACGCCCATGTGGATGTGCGTGCGCGCCGTGATGGGGTGTTGCTGGAGACCCGAGGCGTCCGCCAGGTCGAGCCCCTGCTTGAGCAGCTTGCGCGCGTCCTCGAACTTCTGCGCCTGGAGCGCCGCGATGGCGTCCTTGTTCATCTGGGTGATCTTGGCGACCGGATCGTCCGCGGCATCCTGAGCGGCGGCTCGGGTCGAGAACGCCAGAACGAGCAAGAGCGCGACCGATCCGCGCAACCTGGCGGACGCGCACGTCCTGGTGGTCATGAAAGGCTTGCCTCTGGGGGTGAAAAAGGAAACGCCCAAGCTGAGTTACCTTTGTAACATGGATTCCCGCAATCCTTCCAGCGGCCGGGCTGGACAAGGGCGGGGATCCTCCCCGACGGCGGCGGGCGAACGACCCCCGAGCGCCCCGGGAACCCTCGGTGAGATCCCGCATTCGGACGGGTCTGCGATCAGGGACACTCCGCAATTTCTTCGAGGTTCCTCTTGCGCGCAGGTGGGGGGTGCTTACTTGCCATATTTGCAATCCAAATGCTGTTTCCAGGAAATTCGGAGGTGACCACCATGCTGCTCGATCCAAACGACCTGCTCACGCCGAGCGACGCGGCGCGCGTGCTCGGACTCTCTGCGGACTCGGTCCGCGTCCTCTCGGACAACGGTCGGTTGCCCGGAATGCGAACCGTGGGGGGGCGACGCCTCTTCCGGCGCGCCGACGTCGACCGGCTGGCCATCGAACGCGCCGGCCACCTGGCGCACACACTCAGCGCGCGGCAGCCCAGTGCGCCGCGCGCGGAAGAGTGACCTCCCGGCCTGGGAGGTCAGTGCGTCCCGAGGAGGGGACGATGGACACCACGAAGAGCCACGAACGCGACCGCCGCCTGCTGGATACGATGCCCCAGTGCATCTGGGCGGCGGACGCGGAGGGGCGGGTCAATTACTGGAACCGCGCTGGGCTGGAGTACTGCGGCCTCTGCGCGGCCCAGCTGACCGATGGATCGTTCTGGGAGGTGCTTCACGCCGACGACCGCGACGAGGCCCGCGTGCACTGGGAACGCGGCCTCCGCGGCGAGCCGACGTTCGAGCGCCAGGTGCGGCTCCGGCGTGCCAGCGATGGGCAGTTTCGCTGGCACCTGGTCCGCGCCGTCGCCGAGCGCGACGACGCCGAAGCGGTGGTCGGTTGGATCGCCACCGCGACCGACATCGACGATCAAAAGCGCGCCGAGGATCTCCTTCGCGAGGCGGTGATCGTGCGCGACGACTTTCTCTCCGTCGCCTCGCACGAGCTGCGGACGCCGCTCACCGCGCTCAAGCTGGAGGTCTCCAATCTGCTGCGGCTGGCGCGCCTCGACGCCGGCGCGGAGCGGGCGCGTCTCATCGCCAAGGTCGAGCGGATCGACGCCCAGGCGACCCGGCTCCGCGCGCTGATCGACGATCTGCTCGACGTCTCGCGGCTGGCGGCCGGCCAGCTCGAGCTGCACGTCGAGCCGATTGACCTCGCGGCGCTGGCGGGCGAGGTGGGCGCCCGTTTCGTCGACGAGGCGGCGCGCCTCGGCAGCACGCTGGTCATCGACGCGCGCGAACGGGCCGTCGGCCACTGGGACCGCGAGCGGCTCGAGCAGGTGGTGAGCAACCTCGTCTCGAACGCCGTCAGGTACGGCGACGGGAAACCGATCGACGTCAGCGTGCGCGCGGAGGGGGGGCACGCCCGGCTCGTGGTTCGGGACCGCGGCCTCGGCATCGCCGCCCGCGACCACGAGCGGATCTTCGGCCGCTTCGAGCGCGCCGCTTCCAGCGGGAACTTCGGCGGCATCGGGCTCGGGCTCTGGATCGTCAAGCAGATCGTCGGCGTGTTCGGCGGCGCGGTCAACGTCGAGAGCGCGCTCGGCGCCGGGTCTGTCTTCACGGTGGAGCTCCCCTACGCGGCGCTCGCCGAGCGCGCTCAGCGCAGGGCCAGCACCCACGCGGAAGCGACGGCCGCGAGGGCGGCGGCGCCCAGCAGCATCTGCGCGGTCGTGCGCGGTGCGCGGATGTTGCCGACCGCAGCCCCGGATCCAATCAACGCGCCCAGCCCCAGCCCGAAGAGGTGGGCATAGGTGTCGGCGCCCGGCCCGACCCCCAGCATGGCGTAGAGCCCGAGCCCGGCGCCGAGCGGCACCCAGGCATAGGCCCGCCGCATCTCGCCTCGCAGCCGCCGCACCACCTGCAGCCCGGCGCAGAGCCCCAGCGCGGCGAACGTGGCGGTCGACGCCCCGAGCGAGCTGAACGCCGTCCGGTGGACCGCCGCGGTCAGGAGATTGGCCCCGGCCGCCGCGAGGAGAATCGCCAGCGCGCCGAGGCCGCCTCCCAGCCAGCGACCGACCGCCGAGACGAAAATCAGGCAAGCGACGACGTTCCCTGCCAGGTGGAGGACGTCGGCGTGCAACGTGAGCGCCGTGATGGCCCGCCACCATTCCCCCGCGGCGATCCGGTCGGCGACGGCCGCCCCCGCCTGCACCCAGCGCGAGTGGGCCTCACCGGGCCCCGCGACGTAGTACATCGCGCCGAGGCCGAGCGCCGACAGGACGCCGAGCGCGCTCCGGCCGGCATCAGGAGCGGGAGGCGCGGGCCTGGCCGGCCCCTCGGCGTCGAAGGCGGTGAGCGCCGCGGCGGCGGCCGGCGTGTCGCTGGAGGCCACGCTCAGCACGAAGCGCCCCTCGCGCTCCTCGAGCCGGTACCCGATGCCAGCCGCGGCCAAAACCAGCGCCCAGTCGCCGGCCTGCGTCGGATTGGCGGTGGCGCGCACCACGGCCTCCTCGGCGGGCGGCAGATCGGGGTCTGATGCGTCGTTTATCGTCATCTTTGCCCGCTTGACGGTCGAGCCACGCATGATAGCTTGGTCGATCTTCGTCGCGGTTGCGACGCGGAGGTGGTCCGATGATCGGAAACGTCGATCATTTCGTGAACCGGCAGATCTTGCTCTGGCAGGAGGAGCGAAGAATCGCCGCCCGCAAGGGGATCGAGGGGAAGAACGCCCAGCAGCCGATGATTTGTCTGTCGCGCCAGTACGGGGCGCGGGGCGCCGAGATGGGGCGGATGGTGGCCGAGGAGCTCGGGTTCCGGCTCTACTCCCAGGAGCTGATCCACGACGTCGCGGAGGAGGCGCACGTGCGCGACCAGCTGGTCGAGTCGCTCGACGAGCGGGTCCAGGACAACATCTCGGCCTGGGTTTCGGGGCTCATCAAGCGCGGCGTCTTCGCCCCCAGCGACTACCTGCGGAACCTGTCGCGCGTGGTCCTGACGCTCGGGCGGCACGGCAAGGGGGTGATCGTCGGGCGTGGCGCGCACTTCCTGCTCGACCCGCAGTTGACGCTGCGGGTCCGGGTCATCTCGCCGATCGAGACGCGGATCGCGCGGATCGTCGGGCGCGACGGCCTCCCCGAGGACGAGGCTCGCGCCAAGATCGTGCGCATCGACGGCGAGCGGATCGCCTTCAACAAGCAGCACTTCGGCGCCGACGTCTCGGACGCCGCGCACTACGATCTGGTGGTCAACGCCGGCACCCTGGGGATCGAGTGGGCGGCCGATCTCGCCGTTCGGGCCTTCCGCGCGAGGTTCGGACAGGGCTAAAACGTCGCTCATCACGACGTCGACCGAAACGCCTCCAGGCGAAGGACCCTCAGAGGGTCCTTCTGATCCCCCGCGGACGAGCGCCGCCGGGCAAAGCCCGTCGTCGGTCACGCGATCTCTGACGCTGGCCTTCCGGGGCGGCACGATCGAGCTCGGCGGCCTGCCGGCGGGCGCGCCGCCGCCGCCGGGGTGCCTGTGGGATCCGCGCACCGCCTGCCTTCCGGGCCCCGGCCGAGCGCTACGCGGAGCTGCGCCGGGCGCTCGCGCGTGACGGGCGCGTCGTCGATGACCGGGCGCGCGGCTACGAGGAGCTCGCCGCCGGGGCCCTCGTCCACCGCTCGTCGCGCCCGTACCAGGACGAGGCGCTCGCCGCCTGGCGCGCGGCCAAGGGGCGCGGCGTGGTGGTCCTGCCGACGGGCGCCGGCAAGACGCTCGTCGCCTGCCTGGCGATCGACGACCGGCGGCGCAGCACGCTGGTGCTGGCGCCGACGCTCGATCTCGTGCGCCAGTGGTACGACGTCCTGCGCGCGACGTTCGGCGTCGCCGATCGGCGTCATCGGCGGCGGCGACTACGACGTCCAGGCGCTGACCGTCTCGACCTACGACTCGGCCTACCTGCACATGGAGCACCTCGGCGACCGGTTTGGCTTGCTGGTGTTCGACGAGTGCCACCACCTGCCGGGCCCGGCCTACGCGCTGGCCGCGCGCGCGTCGGTGGCGCCGTTTCGCCTCGGGCTGACCGCGACGCCCGAGCGCGCCGACGGCCGCCACGCCGACTACGACGCTCTCTGCGGGCCGTCGTCTATCGCAAGGACATCGTCGATCTGTCGGGCGGCTATCTGGCGCCCTACGAGACGGTGCGCCTCACCGTCGAGCTCGGCCCCGAGGACCGCGCGCGCGCACGACGAGGCGCGCGGCATCTACCGCGACTTCATCGCGAAGAGCGGCATCCGCATGTCGAGCCCCTCGGGCTGGTCGGACTTCATCATCCGCGCCGCGCGCTCCGACCACGGGCGGCGCGCGATGGCCGCCTACCACCGGCAGCGCGAGATCGCCTTCGCGGCGCCGGCCAAGCTGGACTACGTGGGGCTGCTGCTCGACCGCCACCGCGACGATCGGCTGCTGCTGTTCACGCAGGACAACGCGACGGCCTACGAGGTCTCGCGCCGCTTTCTCGTTCCGTCATCACCCACGAGACGAGGTGCGCGAGCGCAGCGAGATCCTCGCCGGCCTCGCCGACGGCTCCTACGGCGCAGTCGTCACCTCCAAGGTGCTCAACGAAGGGGTCGACATCCCGGAGGCCAACGTGGCGGTCGTGATCTCGGGGAGCGCCTCGGTGCGCGAGCACGTCCAGCGCCTCGGCCGCATCCTGCGCGCGCGGGCCGGCAAGCACGCGCTGCTCTACGAGCTGGTCACGGCCAACACGGCCGAGACCTTCACCAGCGCGCGGCGGCGCGACCACAGTGCTTACCGCTGATCTGGTCTCGGCGCGCCGCCGCGGCAGCGAGCTGCGCTTGTCGCAAAACGACGACGCCCGGCGCGCGCGCGTCGCGGTGATGGCCGAGGCGCTGACGGCGCGCGCGCGGGAGGAGCTGGGGCGGCCACGCGACGACGTCGAGGAGGCGCTGCGCGAGACGGGCACCGCGCTCGAAGAGGGGGCGGCCGAACGCCGCCTCTCGGCGGCGGTCGGGAAGCTGGTGCGCGACGGGCTGCGCTTCGAAGAGACGACAGCCGGCGCCTCGGCCGAGCTCCGCCGCGAGCTGTTCCGGCGTGCGGCGACCGCCCGGCGCGCGGGCGACCCGTTCGATCGCGCCGCGCTCATCACCGCCCTCGCGGGCGAGCGGGGCGTGACGGCCGACGCGCTCGAGGCTGCGCTCTACGCCGACCGGCCGGGCGCGCAGCGTCTGCTGGCGGTCGAGGTCCCGGCGCCCGCCCTGATCGCCTCCCGATTCGAGATCTCCGAGGCGCAAGCGGTGCTTTTGCGCGCCGAGAAGGTGGTCGCCGAGATCGGGGCGAGCGACGCCCGGGTGCTCCGGCGCCTCTTCCGCACGCTCAAGTTCCTGCGCCTGCTCCCGGTCATCACGCGGCTCGATCCGAAGCGGGACGGGCGCGCCGGGTACCGGGTGGAGATGGATGGCCCGCTCAGCCTGTTCCAGGCGGCGGGACGCTATGGCCTCTCGCTGGCGCTCGCGCTGCCGGCCATCGCCGCCTGCGACGTCTGGTCGATCGACGCCGACGTGCGCTGGGGCGCCGACCGCCGCCAGCTGCGCTTCCGGCTGGGCGGCGCGGCCAAGGGGGCGTCGGCGCCGGCGTTCAACGCACCCGACCGGGCCCCGACCGACGGTGGCTTGCCCGACGAGCTGGCGACGTTCGTCGCGGCGTTCGAGCGCGCCGAGACCGGCTGGCGCGTCGATCGCGAGCCGGCCATCCTGGATCTCCCTGGCGCCGGCCTCTGCGTCCCCGACCTGGCGTTCGTGCGGGCGCGCGACGGGGCGCGCGTCTTCTTCGAGCTACTCGGCTTCTGGAGCCGCGAGGCCGTCTTTCGCCGGATCGATCTGGTGTGCGCGGGACTGCCCGAGAAGATCCTGTTCGCGGCCAGCAAGAGCCTGCGCGTCGGCGAGGCGTTGCTCGACGACGCGCAGGGCGCGGCTCTCTACGTCTTCACCCGCGTCCTCGCCGTCCGGGCCGTGCACGAGCGCCTCGAACGACTGGTTGGAGGCGGGTAGCGCCTCACTGCCCGTCGAAGTCGCCGGCCTGGCCGTTGCCGTCGCCGGCGGTGTCGACCTTGCCGGGCGGGACCGGGTAATCGCCCGAGTTCGGGCCGCCGGTTCCGAGCACCCCCGGCGGGATGCCGTGGTAGACGACGTCGCCGCCGCTGCCGTTGTGAACCCCGCCGCGCGCGGTGATCTGCCCGTCGTTCTTCATCCAGTTACAGGTGTTGCCGTGCTCGGCGTCGCAGTTGAGGAAGATGGCGATCTTCTCCTGCTCCTCGGGGAAGACAGCCACCGAGCCGGGCGTGCCGTCGCTGCGCCCGCTGCCGCCGGTCGAGCCGGTGCCGCCCGACGAGACCAGAAGGCCGGTCGAGGTCACCCAGATGTTCCCTTTACAGACCTGGACAGCGTTGTGGTTGTTGTCGGAGAGGAAGTAGATCATCCCCCCGCCGCCGCCGACGCCGCCCGGATCGGGCGCGTCGCCGCCGCTGACGTCGATCGTGCCGGAGATCGTCTCGTCGCCGTCCATGGTGAAGAACCAGACGTGGCCGCCGCCGCCCGCCGTCCCGCCGCCCGCCGACGATCCGCCGCGCACGGTGATCTTGCCGCCGGCGTCGATGGTCACCGCCCCGTCGGTGGGGACCAGCTCCATGTCGACCCGGCCGCCGTCCGCGCCGTTGCCGCTTCCCCCCTTCATGATCGATCCGCCGCTGGCGTCTACCTCGCCGCTCACGTGGACGCTGCTGCTCCCGGGATCGGTCCGACCGCCGCCGTTGAGCAGGCCGCCGGTGCCGGGCGCCGACATCGAATCGCCGCCCCGCAGATCGAGCTCCTTCGCGCCGGCAATGTTGATGTTGCCCGTCCCCGGCGCCGGCGTGATGGTTCCGCCGGTCCCCGCCGCGGCGCCGCCCGGTCCGCCGCTGGCGACCACCGGGACGAAGATGGTGATCGTCGTCGGCGGGGCCGTCTCGCCGACGCGGATCGCGCCGGCCGCGCCGCCGGCGATCGTGCCGCCGGTGGCCGTGGCGGCGGCGACCCCGCCGCGGCCGTCGATCGTCCCGCCCAGCGCAACGGCGCCGTTCGCGTCGATCGTGAGCGTCGCGGCAGCGCCCCCTTGCGCGCCGCCGCCACCCACGCCCGTGGCGGCCCCGCCCCGGATGAGCACCGACCCGGCCAGCAGCACGTCGCCGCTCGTCTGGACGGTGAGGGCCCCCGCCGCCCCGCCACCGGCCGTCCCGTCGCCGCCGGCGCTGGAGAGCGTCCCGGTGACGACCAGCTTCCCGGCGCCGAGGTGGAGCGCGCCGCCCGGCTCACCCGATCCCGAAGCGCCGCTCGCGTCGACGGCGCCGCTCACATAGATCGTCCCGCCGACTTCCAGATCGATCCCCTGGCGCCCGGACCCCAAGTCCGCGGCCCGCAAGGTGGCCCTGACGTACAGATCGCCGCTGACCGAGATCTTGCGGGTGGGATCGCTCCCCCCGGTCGTGACGTCGGACCCGATCACGGCGTCGCCGGTGACGGAGAGGTCGGCCCCCAGCGCCGAGGCGGCGATCGCCATCGCACCGGCCGGCGCCGCCGGGATCGTGGTCGACCCCGGCGCCATCGTCGGATCGAACGAGGTGTCGCCCTGGGAGACGAGGTGCACGGTCCCGCCGTTCTGCCCCTGGCCGCTGGCCGCGAGCGCGCTTCCCCCCTGCACGCTCAGCTCGGCCGGCAGCGCCGTCCAGGGGCCGCTCGTCGCGCCGGCATCCGCGCCGGAGGTCGACCCAATGCCGCCCGTCGATCCCGACTGACCGCCGCTGCCGCTGGTGGCGTGGGCCCCGCCGCACGCCGGCGACAACACGGGCACCAGCGTCGCCAGCGCCGTTCCGAGCCCCAGCGCCACCCCGTTCCACCTCCCCCGCCGCTCCCCAAGATCTTTCCGCATGTCCCCACCTTTTTCCCGTCCCGTGTTTTTCACTGCCCGCCTCCGTCGCCGCTCGCGCACCCCTCGTCGATCTCGCCGTTGCAGTTGTCGTCGACGCCGTTGCCGCAGATCTCCGCGCCGCCCGGATGAACGGCCGGGTTGGCGTCGTCGCAGTCGTCGCACCAGCGGAAGCCGTCGCCGTCCGCGTCGGTGGCGGCCCCCGAGACGCCCCGCTCGCAATCGACGAAGGTCTGCAGATACGTGGCCCGCTCGGCGATCACGTCGCGCGCCGTCTGGGTCGCCTGGTCGATCTGATCGGCCGTCGCCCAGGCGTGCGGATCGCTGTCGGCCGCGGCGCCGATCTGCCGCGACCAGGTGTCGATCCACCCCTGGATCTCGGCGACGTTCCACTTCGCCAACAGGCCCGCGATCGCCTCGGCGTAGCGCGCGCGCCAGCCGGCGTCGGCGAACACGACCATCCACTTGTCACCCGGCAATGGCGGCGGCTTGGCGCGCGCGGACCAAAAATAGATGGGATGGTCCGTGGCACCCACCTGGTCGAACAGCGCCAGCCAGTCGAACGTCGAATCGGTGTCGTTGGGAAGGAAGACGTAGCCGGCGGCCCCCTGATCGTAGAGATAGAAGTTGTGCGAGCCGCCGTAGTAGCCGTCGGAGTCGTTGAGCAGCGCCTCCGCCGCCCAGGTGGTCACCGAATCCGTCAGGTCGACGATCTGCGAGAGGGCGCCGAGATCCTTGGCGGCGAGGAAGGTGGTCAGCCGGCCGTAGTCGGGGCTCGCCTGGTTGGTCTCGGCCTCGGTCGCCCCCTTCCAGAGATCGCCCTTGGCGTTCCCCGGATAGAACTGGTCGACGACGTGATTGCCGACGCCCTCCTCGACCGAGTAGAGGCCGTACGTGGCGCCATTGATCGCCAGAATCCCGCTCGCCGAGCAGGGTGCCAGGATCCCGACCTGCCTCAACCAGTGCTCGGAGAGGCGATCGTGCAGGAAGGTCCAGTCGGACCGCGGCATGTCGAACACCAGCTTGGTGACGCCGTGAAAGGTGCCGCCCGGATGAAGCCTGTCGAACGAGATGTCGAACTGCATCTTGGCGCGATCGCCATCGAGCGTGACGGTCTGATACCAGGACGAGGCGCCGTGCAGCTTGATGGCCACGTCGGTCACCGTCTCGCCGCCCAGGTGGAAGATGACGGGGTGGTAGGTGGCGAAGCTGACGCCACTCTCGAGCGCCGCCAGGTTGTGGAACTCGGCCGTCATCAACGCCCACTCGCTGTCGCTGATATCGACCGAGTACGTGGCCAGCGTCCCTTGGTCGAAGATGTCGGCGCAGGCCGAAGGGACCGAGGCGTCGCGGGCGGCGGCGTCGGGCTTCGCCCCGGAGCCGCCGCATGCCCCGAGCACGACGCCCGAGACGGCCGCGACCCCCCCGAAAAAGCCGTATCGACCGCTCATTCGCTCCCCAACCCGCGTGACAATTGAGCAAGCCCGATGCCGCCCCGCGGCCCGGGATCACCGGCGGTTCGGGCGGCGATTCGACGAATCGGGAACCCCGATGTGGCCGTCCGGTAACCGGCGTCCCGCGATCGCCGCGCGCCGGCGAGCCCCGCGGCGCACGAGAGATGGCCGGCGAGTTGCTTTGGTTCGAAAGCGATGTCTCTCGGACGGTCGAGGCGGGTGGCGATGAGGATCGTGGGCGCGGTGGCGGCAGCAGGCCTCGGCCCCTTCGGCTGCGGCGGCAGCGGCAGCAGCGGCGGCAGCCACCCGGTGCAGGGGATGACGGTCGGTCCCGACGTGGACGGCCAGCTCTCGATCAACGAGATCATGTCGGCCAACGCCCTGACGATGAACGACGAGAACGGCGTCGCGTCGGCCTGGTTCGAGATCTACAACCCGACCGGCGACGACATCGCGCTCGACGGCTACGCGGTCACCGACGACTTCAACAGCCCGCAGAAATCGATGCTGCCCTCGGGGGTGGTGGCGCCGGCTCACGGGTACCTCGTCCTCTGGGCCGACCAGAACCCCTCCGCCGGCTCCGCGCACACCCAGCTCTTCCTGCCCGTCGCCGGCGGGTCGATCGGGCTCGCCCGCCCGGACGGCTCGTTCATCGATCGCGTGACGTTCGGCGCGCAGGAGACGGACATGTCGGCGGCGCGCGAGCCGGACGGGTCGAACGGCTGGGTGACCGCGTGGAACGTCTCGCCGGGAAAGGCGAACCCGATGGGGATGGGGCAGCCCGAGCCGGCGCAAGCGGCCGGCGATCCGCCGGAGATGATCCCGGCCGCCGGCGATCAGAGCGACAACGTGCTCGGCTACGATCTCCAGCCCCAGTTCGATCTTCAGATCTCCGAAGACGGGATCAATTCACTCCGCAGCGCGCCGCAGACCTGGGTCCAGGCCACGCTGACCTATCAGGGTCGCGACTACGGCCCGGTCGGCGTGAACCTCAAGGGGACCTCGTCGTTCCAGCCGATCGATCAGAAGCCTGCGCTCCGGGTGAACATCAACAAGTTCGTCAAGGGCGCCCGGTTCTTCGGGCTCGAGGAGTTCCTACTCAACAACATGGTGCAGGACCAGTCGATGATTCACGAGCGGCTGGCCTACTGGCTCGGGCGCCAGGTCGGCGGGATCCCGACCCCGCGCTGCAACCATTCGTGGGTGACGATGAACGGGACGGCGCTGGGCCTCTACGCCACCGTCGAGGAGGCCAAGGACCAGATGATGGCCTACTCCTTCACCGACGCGTCGGGCGGGGTCTTCACCATCAACTACGCCGACTTCTCGACCAAGTACCTCTCGAACTTCCAGTACCAGGACGGCCCCAATGACACGACCCTCATCACCGACACGATGGACGCGTTGACCCAGCAGCCCGCGAGCGCTGCCACCGCTGCCGCCGGCCAGTTCGTCAACCTGCAGGAGTTCACGCGCTACTGGGCGCTGATGGTGCTCACCGGCCACTGGGGTGGCTGGCCGTATGCGCCCGACCCAGAACCGGTCGGCGCGAACGCGCGCATCTACGCCGACCCGACCAGTAAGCAGCTCTACTTCATTCCGCAGGGGATCAACGACGCCTACTCGACGGGGGACTTCGACTTCATCGCCACCTTGAAGTCGAAGCTGGCCAAGGATTGCGCACGCACGCCGTCCTGCTTCCAGCAGTTCGGGGGCCAGCTGATGGAGCTCGTAGGCAAGGCGCAGCAACTCGGCTGGGCTACCGAGGCGCAGCGGGTCGCCGCTCAGGTCGCCCCCTTCGTCCCGATGGACACCAAGAAGCCCTACAGTGACTCGGACGTCGCCATGTACCAGCAGCAAGTGCTCTACTTCATGAGCAGCCGGAGCGCCTACGTCAGCCAGTACCTGGTGGCCCCGGCCAGCACCTCGACGGCGAGCACGCCCTGACGCCGCGCCGGTGGCACCCGCGGGCTAGTGCCCGTGGGGCAACCCCGTGCGGTACTTGCCGTCGCCGTCGACGTCGAGGAACACGGGGTTGGTCAGCGCGAACGGATAGGCGGTGAACGTCTTGCCGTCGCCGACGACCGGCGACATCGACTTGTCGCCGTCGACGCGCACAACGACATAGCCGTCGCGCGGCGTGCTGAGCTCGAAGCTCTGCTTGAAGCGGACCGGGTCGCTCCCCGCCGGGACGGTCCAGCGCTTGGCCTCCTGGCCGTTCAGGTAGAGCGTCACACGGCTCACCGAAACCCAGGGGGCCGCCTGCACCGTCACCTCGCCGGTCACCTTCCCGCCGCGCGCCGGGACCAGATCGCCGATGGTGCCGCCGTTGACCAGCAAGGAGACGAACGGCCCGGTGGTGAGGAAGGCGTGGTGGAACTTGATCGCGGTGGCGATCTCCTTGGGGTCGACCCGCTCGGGTTGGTCCTCGCGGACCTTGACGTAGTTGCGCGGGTAGCCGCCGATGTTGAAGGTCAGGTGGTGCGTGTCCGAGTTGCCTGTGGCGGTCACCAGGTGCTCGTGGTTCAGCAGCGAGAACCAGTCGTCGACGACGCGGTCGACGCTGCGCCGGACCGGGTCCTGGTAGCCGTTCATCACCTCGAGCGCGTCGAAGTCCCAGGAGAACCCGGCGCGCCCTGCCTTGTCGCTGCGCGAGTCGAACTGCCCGAGATCGAAGTAGCCGATCTCGGCGTCGATGCGCGGGTGGTGCACGTCGATCACGGCGCCGGGCGCGTCGCGCCGCACGTCCTTGAAGAAGTCGTCGGGCTTGCGGCCGTGCACCAGCACCGCCCCCTCGCCGGCCCGCTCGATGTCGCGGGGCAGCGGGAAGGCGCCGAAGTGCCCCCACCCGTTGGTGGTCAGCTCGTCGCCCACGGCGCTCGTGATGTAGCGGCCGGCGTCGAGCTCCTTGATGTACGGCTCGTAGTCCGAGATGACGTTGTGGTCGGTGGCGACGATCATCTGCACGTCGTCGGCCACGAACTCGAAGATCCGATCGTGCATCGGGACGCGCGAATCAGAGGAGCGGGCCGCGTGGACGTGAAAGTCGGCCGATAGCCATCCGGGCGTCTCGACGACGTGAGCGAGCCGCGCCGAGACCACCGCCCCGCGCGCGGTGAGCTTCAACTTCTTGGTGATCGAGATCTCCCACTCCGGCCCGCGGCTGACGGTCACGTCGTAGGTCCCGAGGGGGACGCGCGCGACGCCGACGCCGGTCAGCGACATGACCCGATTGAACGCGGCGATGGCGCCCTCACCCTCCTGGCGGGCGATGTCGACGCGCGTGAACTCCGGATCGCGCGTTCCGTCCACGCCGACGAAGGTCAGCTTGCAGGGGATCGGCTTGCCGGTCCTTGCGTCACGCACGTCGTACGCGAGACCGGCCTCGGAGACCAGCCTTGGCAGCGTCGGCGGTGCCACCGCCGTGGCTCCCACGATGGCCCCGATCCCGAGCGCGTACCAGACACCGACGGCCAGGTACCGCGTCCGGAAACGCCTCATGCAGCGCCGATACTACGACGATTTGGGATCGTCCGAGGCGTCCGACCGATCAGAAGCTGCCGAAGTTGCAGAAGCTGCCGAGGTTGGGCTCTCGGGCGGAGGCGCGTCGGCCGGCTTGACCGGCGGTGACTTCGGCGGGGCCGGAGCCACCTGATCGGGATCGATCGCGCTCGCGTCGGCGATCGGCCAGCCCTTGGCGTCGCGCTTCGGGCCCCCCTGGCCGTGCCCGCCGCCGCCGCCTTGCCCGAACGCCGGGCCGCGACCGCCGCCAGGGCCGCCGCGGCCAGGACCGCGACCGCCACCGCCACCCCCGGGACCACGTCCACCGCCGGGGCCACGACCGCCGCCAGGGCCGCCGCCGAAGCCGCCGGGACCACGCGGCCCGCCGCCAGGACCACCAGGGCCGCCAGGACCACCGCCGCCAGGACCGCCGGGACCGGCAGCGCCGCGAGGACCGGCGCCAGGGCCGCCGCCCGGGCCGCCACCGAAGCGCGGGCCACGACCGCCGCCAGGGCCACCGCCGCCAGGGCCACCGCCGCCAGGGCCACCGCCGCCGAGGGCCACCGCCGCCAGGGCCACCGCCGAAGCCGCCGGGGCCGCGTGGACCACGGCCGCCGCCCGGCCCGCCGCCGCCGGGGCCGCCGCCGAAGCCGCCGGGGCCTCGCGGACCACGGCCGCCGCCCGGAGGAGGACCGCCGCCCGTCCGCCGATGATCGCGGCGCCCCTCGGCGGGACCGCCGCCGGGCGCACGCGTGACCATCCAGCCGACACCTGCCATCGGGCTCCCGCCCGGGCCGGGTCGATCGCGATCTCGATCGCGGCCCGATCCGAACTCGAAGCGCCCCGGTTTGTTGCCGCCGGGGCCGTGGGCTCCGCCGGGCGCGCCACTCTGAGACTTTCCGCGGCCACCGCCACCACCGCCCCCGCCGCCGCGATCGTTTCGTCCGGGTCCGCCGCGCCCGCGATCGTTGCGCCGCGGCTCCGCGCGGGGCATCAGGTCGACGAGGTAGTAGAAGTCGCCCTGCTTCTTGGCCCCCGGCGGCGGATCCTCGCCGCTCATCACCCGGATCAGGCGGACGTTGTCGGCGCGGTCGCGGATCACGTCCAGCGCCTCCATCATTCGGGCCAGACGATCATCCTTGAGACCGAGCTTCTCCTCGATCTCGGCGGCCGCCAGCGCCGCGCCGGGATCCGGCTCCGGCGCCGCGGGTTCGGCGGGCGCTCCCTCGGTCGGTGCCGTGTCTGGCGCTGCCTCGGCGGAAACCTCATCAGGCGCCGCTTCCGCGCCGGTCGCTTCCGCGCTGTCGGCTTCCGCGCTGGTCGCTTCCGCGCTGTCGGATTCCGCGCTGGTGGCTTCGGCGCTCGCTTCGGCGGGCGGGGCTTCGGCCGCGGACGGCTCGCCGGGCGGGGCTTCGGCCGCCGCTTCGGCGGCGGGCGGCTCGCCGGGCGGGGTCTCGGCGGGCGGGGTCTCAGCCGTCGCTTCGGCCGCGGATTCGGCCGCCGGTGCCGCTTCCGACGCATCACCGTCAGGGGGCGCGGTGGGAGCCGGCGCCTCGGTGGCAGCGGGAGCTGAGGGCCGATGCGCGCGCCGTACCTGAGCCGCCTCGCGCAGTAAAATTCCAGAGAACTCGGTGACCGTTTTCATCGTTCCTTGCTCGTGGCAGTGGCGTCCCCGAGGGGACGCCGGGGTGTCTTCTACTTCTTGGCCTGCGCCGCCTCGAGCTTCTTGTAGTCGTCGGTGGCGTTCTTGGTGAGCTCGTAATTGTCGAGGTCCTTGTGGCAGCCGTCGCAGGTGAACTTCTGCCCGTTCGCCTTGGCGACCTTGACCATCTCTTTCATCATCTTCTTGGCCTCGGCGCGGCCCCCCTTGGCGCAGGCCTTCGCCGTGGGGGTGTCGGCCTTGGTCGCGATCGTGCACTTCCCCTCGTCGCCGCGCACGGCACCGGCGGCGCCGACGGCGATCGCGGCGAACAGGACCAGGGGGGCGGTGAGCTTGGCGGTGAAGCGAATCATCGGAATCTCCTCGGTGGGGAGGGCAACGGGGACCGGCGGAAGGCGGAGAGCTTATAGCGCGCTCCCCGCCGCTCCGACAACCTCCGACGTGTGGGGGGAGTTGCCGCTCCTACATCAGCTGTCGATCCCCGTCGCCCCGTCGATGCAGGCCCCGTCGCTGCGGGCTTTTCGCATTGGGCCAAACAGGTCTATAGTTGTCCGCCATGGTACAGACCTTCCGGAGGGGATCGCGCGTAGCGCTCGCATTGACCGTCGGCGCCTGCTTGTCGTTCGCAGCGTCGCGGGCGGTCGCGGAGGAGAACAGCGAGGGGATCAAGGTCGAGCTCGGGCTGACGGGGGGCTACCACTGGTTCGCCCACGATCTGGAGCTCGGTGTGCACGACCTCGCCGCCTCCGCCAGCCCCAAGAGCTCGGCGGCGTTCGGTCTGCGCGCCGGCCTGGTGCTGAGCCCGCTGTTCGTGATCGAAGGTGAAGCGCTGCTCATGCCCACCTCGGACAACAAGGCCGGGCAGAGCGTCCTCCTCAGCGCCGAGCGGATCCACCTGCGCTTCAACATCGCGCCCGGCGCCATCGCCGGCGGCGCGCTCACGCCGTTCATCCTGGCCGGCATCGGCGGCACGACGGTTCTCTCCAGCTCCGGCGGCCCCACCGAGCTCGCCATCCAGTCGGGCGACACCGACGCGAACTTCTACGTCGGCGCCGGCGCCAAGTACGCGCTCTCCGACTTCGTGCACCTGCGTCTCGACGGGCGCCTGCTGGCGGCGCCCAACACGACCAAGGACGGCTACTCGGCCGACTGGGAGCTCACGGCCGGCGTCGGTATCACGTTGGGGGGCCACCCCGCGGAGGCGGCGCCGCCTCCGCCGCCGCTGGTCAAGGACACCGACGGCGACGGCATCCCGGACAGGGAGGACAACTGCCCCACCGAGGCGGGCCCGCGCGAGAACAAAGGGTGCCCCGACACCGACCGTGACGGCGACGGTATCGTCGACCGCAAGGACAAGTGTCCCGACAAGGCCGGCCCGCCCGAGCGCGACGGCTGCCCCGAGGAGGACAAGGACCACGACGGCATCGTCGACTCGAAGGACAAGTGCCCCGACGATCCCGAGGACAAGGACGGGTTCGAGGACGCCGACGGCTGCCCCGATCCCGACAACGACAAGGACGGCATCCTCGACAAGGACGACAAGTGCCCGAACGAGCCGGAGACCAAGAACGGCTACCAGGACGAGGACGGCTGCCCCGACGAGGTGCCGGCGCAGGTCAAGCAGTTCAGCGGCGTCGTCGGCGGGATCAACTTCCGCCGCAACTCGGCCGACATCAAGGCCTCTTCGTTCCCGACGCTCAAGAAGGCGGTGGCGGTGTTCAAGGACTACCCGGCGCTGCGGGTGGAGATCTCGGGCCACACCTCGAACGAGGGGAAGCGCGAGTTCAACATGAAGCTCTCGCGCAAGCGCGCCGAGTCCGTCAAGGACTACCTGGTCTCCGCCGGCATTGACGAGAAGCGGATCGGCACCGTGGGCTACGGCCCGGACAAGCCGATCGCCGACAACGACACCAAGGACGGGCAGGAGAAGAACCGGCGCATCGAGTTCCGGCTGCTCTCGGCGAAGGAAGAGATCAAGAACCAGGCCGAGCCGGAGGACATCAACCCCTCGCCCGATCGCAAGCACCCGAAGAGCAAGGCCCCAAAGCCGGCCAAGGCGAGCAAGACCAAGGCCGACAAGCCGGCGGACGCCGCGGACGCCGCGGACAAGCCAGCCAAGCCAGCGAAGAAGGCGAAGAAGAAGAAGAGCGCTGCGCCCGACGACGAGCCGATGCCGAAGTAGGGCCTGAGGGCGCGCTGAGGGCGCTCTAGTCGATTCTCACGTCGGTCTCGACCGGCAGCGCGTAGTCGACCCCCGGGACCTCGAACCCGAAAAGCTTGCGGAAGTCGGTGCGGAAGCCGGCGTAATCGGCGATCGCGGCCAGGTTCTCCGTCGTGACCTCGCCCCACAGCGCGGCGACGCGCGCCTGCACGTCGGGCGCGAGCTCCAGGTCGTCGAGGCGGATGCGCCCCTGGGCGTCCGTCCGCGGCGTCCGCCCCGGCCCCAGGTGCTCGCGGTAGAGGCGCGCGATCTGCTCTGCGGTCCCCTCGTGCGTGCCGGCCGCCTTCATCACCTTGTAGAGCAGGCTGATGTAGAGCGGGACGACCGGAATCGCCGCCGAGGCCTGCGTGACCAGCGCCTTGTTGACGCTGACGTGGGCGGAACCGCCGACGCGCGCAGCCAGCATCGCCGACAGCTCGGCGGTCGTCTTCTCCAGATCCTCCTTCGCCTTCCCGATCGTCCCCGAACGATAGATGGGGAACGTCAGCGCCGGGCCGATGTAGCTGTAGGCGACGGCGCGGCAACCGCGCGCCAGCAGATCGGCGTCGGCAAGCGCGCGCACCCAGGCGGCGAAGTCCTCGCCCCCCATCACCTTGCGCGTGGCCTCTACCTCGGCGTCGCTGGCGGGCGCAATCTCCACCTCGGTCACCTGCTCGTTGCCGAGGTTGACGCTCTTGCTGCGAAATGGCGCACCGATCGGCTTCAAGACCGAGCTCCAGGTCGTGCCGTCGGCGTCCGTCCGCTTGGGCGCCGCCAGGCTGTAGATGACGTGGTCGAGCTTGCCGGGCGCTTTCGCGATCTCGGCGATCGTCCGCTCCTTGATCTCGCGGCTGAAGGCATCGCCGTTGACGACGGCGATCTGCCGCCCCGCCTCCCGCGCCCGGCGCTGCGCGGCGCAGAGGTTGTACCAGCCGGCGGAGGCCGTCTTGTCCCCCTGTGGCGGGCGCTCCAGGCAGACCGCTGTGCCGCGCGCGCCGTGACCGAACACCGCGCTCACCAGGCTGGAGAGGCCGTAGCCCGTGCTGCCGCCGATGACCAGCGCGGCCCCGAGGCCGGTGCCGGGCGCGTTCTTCCGGGCCACGGCGATCTCGACGTCGACGTTGGCGGCACACCCCGCCGGATGCGCGTTGAGGCAGATGAACCCTCGGATGCGGGCGGCGATGACTTGGCTCGACATCGCGCCTTCCTGCCAGCGTGGCGCCCCAAGGTCAAGCGGCACGGCCGAGGTTTGTCGCCGCCCGATCCGTGGATAGACTACCAGCGTGGAGCTGACGAACCTCAAACGGATCCTGGTGCCGACCGATTTTACCGATCCGTCGAACGAGGCGCTGGCGACCGCGATGGCGTTCGCCCGGATGTTCGGGGCCACGCTGGACCTGGTCCACGTGGCGGTCGAGGCGGCCTACCCGCTCCCCCCGCCGGTCGACGTGCTCACCATGCCCATTGATCTCTCCCCGGTCCTCGATCGGGCGTCCGAGGGGCTGGCGAGCGAGGAGGCGCGGGTGCGCGAGGCCGGCGTCCCCTGCGAGACCGCGATGCTGATCGGCAGGGCCGATCAGGAGATCGTGACGCGCGCGCGGCAGACCGGCGCCCAGCTGATCGTGATGGGGACCCACGGCCGCAGCGGCCTCGCCCACGCGCTGCTGGGGAGCAACGCCGAGCGCGTCATCCAGCACGCCCCCTGCCCCGTGCTGATCGTCCCGCGCCGCTTGCCGGCCTGAGTCTCAGGGGCAGAAGCGGGCGTCGGAGGCCCGCACCGTCATCTCTCCGTGGCCGGGACAGAGCACGTAGCGCTCGCGGAGGTACGCGTCGACCGGGGCGTTCTGGTCGTAGCTCAGGTGCCGAACCATCGCGTAGTCCAGGAAGACGAGATCGGGCTGCACGGCGCCGAGCTCGGCGATCAGCTGCCGATGGCACGCCTCGTCGCAGACCACCGTCTCCGACACGAAGAAGGGATTCTTCTTGCCGAGCAGGTAGTAGAGCCCGGGGAGAAACGGCCCGGCGTAGATGGCGCGCGCCGCCGTGATGCGCGAGCTGGTAAAGGCCTTCTGTCGGTGTCCCAACAGATCGACGCGCAGCACGCTCGCCGAGAGGAACTCAGCCCCCGCCGGAGAGGCGGCGATCCCGGCGACGATGGCGATCGTGACGACGCCGAGCGCGAGCCCCGCAGGAAACCGCTCGAGCACCGAGCGCGAGAACCGACGGTGAAGCGCCACCGACACGAAGACCAACACCGGAAATGCGTTGATGGCGAAGTGGGCCGACTCCATGTTGTGGCTCATGCTTGCGAACAGGGCCGCCTGAACGACCGTCAGCGCCGTCAGCAGACGATCCCGGAAACAAACGGAGATCGCGCCCATGCCGCCGAGAACGAGCAGCGCCGCCACGACGAACCCATGGCTCGCACCGGTGTGACCGAGATAGTTTTCGGTCAGCGGAATGGTCAACCACTGCCGAATCAGTGTCGCTGGGCCCCAGACGAGAAACAGCGGTGCAATCATCAGCGCGAATGCTCCCGCGAGCGCGATGACCGGCCGGAAGGCGCGCCGGCGCAGAGCGCCGGGCATCAGATAGGCCCCCGCGCCGATCGCCAGTAGGCTCCCCTTGGTGGGGAGAAACGCGAACGCCAGACCCGCCAACGCACCGGCAAGGCCGGCAGCAAGAATCGAATCCCGACCGTCGGCGTCCGGCTCGCCCGCGAGGCGCGCGAGCGGCAGCAGGAACCAGACGGCGGCGTAGCTGCTGAACGGGTTGTGGTTGAGCGGCACGTAGAGCGACTCGACCAGCAACCAGGCGACGATCGTGAACGCCAGATTGAGGCCGCGCACGCCGACTCTCCGGAGCAGAAGATAGAGAGCCACCGTGGAAGAGAGTGAGAACAGGACCGCCAGCAAGCGCGCCGCGAGAAGGCTGGCGCTCCCCACGAGCTTCCAGAGCCAGTAAACGAGATAGGCGGAGCCCGGGCCGACGAACAGGCGGAAGTCGACGTACATCTTGCGGCCGTTCCAGAGCTGCCAGGCCGCGCCGAGCGTGTAGCCCTCGTCGGACTGGAGGAAGGAACTGCGCGTCAGCACGACCGTCAGCAGGAGAGCGCAGCCCAGCATCGCGAGCGGCTCGCCGGCGCGGAGCAGCGCCCGAGCGCGATGCGACGCCACCATCGCGCCTCACGATGCCGCCAAAGCGGCCGCCTGTCCACCGCGGGCCGGGGCTACCCGAAGGCCGACCGCACGCCGTTGCCGCCCCGCCGGCAGGCGAGCGCGCAGTCGATCGTCCAGAGCAGCTCTTCCAGGTTGATCGGCTTGGTGAGGCAGGCCACTGCGCCGTAGGCCTCCGAGTCGGTGCAGAGATCGAACGTCTCCATTCCGGTCGTGAGGACGACCGGGACGTCGCTCTGGCTTCGTATCCGCTGCGCCAGGTCGATCCCGTGCATGCCGGGCATCCGCAGGTCGGTCAGCACCAGGTCGGGGAGCGCGCGTGGCATCTTCGCGATCGCCTCGAGCCCATCCCCGGCCACCTCGACCGCGTAACCGGCCTCGACCAGGACTTGACCGATGAGCTCGCGGGCGTCCTGGTCGTCATCGACGATCAAGATGCGATCCTGCCGATTTGCGCCCTCCCCGCTACTTCTCATGTGGGTATTCGTCACGAACCTGAATTCGAGCAAGAATGAAACCACCCTCGCACCTACGGGCGGCGATTCCGCCGCACCCTCACGAGGCACACGATCTGGTTACACGGGTGTAACTCTGCTCTGCGCCGGGTTACTTGTGTACGATTGAGTCCCCGCGGAGCCTCAACCGTCCCGCACTCGCCCCTTCGCACTCATGTCCTCCGACGCCCTCATAGACGTTCATAGCCTGTCGAAGAGCTACCGCGTCCACAAGCGGGCGCCCGGGATCGGCGCGGCGCTGCGGTCGGTGCTGCTCCGCAAATACGAGCTGGTCAAGGCGGTCGAGGACCTCTCCTTCCAGATCGCCGAGGGCGAACGGGTCGGCTTCCTGGGACCGAACGGCGCCGGCAAGACCACCACGCTGAAGGTGCTGGCGGGGCTGCTTCACCCGACCTCCGGGGCGGTCCGCGTCGGGGGCTTCGTGCCCCAGGAGCGCGACCCGCGCTTCCTGCAGCTCATCACGCTGGTCATGGGGCAGAAGCAGCAGCTGCTCTGGGACCTGCCCCCGTCCGAGACCTACGCGATGAACCGCGCGATCTACGACATCCCGCGCGCGCAGGCCGACGAGACGGTGCGGACGCTGGTCGAGCTGCTGGAGATCGGCGACCTCGTCAACAAGCCGACGCGGCAGCTTTCGCTCGGCGAGCGGATGAAGTGCGAGCTGGTCGCGGCGCTGCTGCACCGGCCGCGCGTGCTCTTCCTCGACGAGCCGACGATCGGCCTCGACGTCTCGATGCAGGCCAAGATGCGCGACTTCATCCGCGACTACAACGAGCGCTTCGGCGCCGCCGTGCTGCTCACCAGCCACTACATGGACGACGTGGCCGCGCTCTGCCCGCGCGTGGTCGTGATCGACCACGGCCGGCTCATCTACGACGGCGACCTGCAGGAGCTGGCGCGGCGCGTGCGCCCCGACAAGCGACTGACCGTGCGCCTCTCGCGCGCGGTCGAGCGGAGCGAGCTCGAGCGTCTCGGCACGGTCGTGTCGGCCGAGGCGGCGCAGGTGGTCCTCTCGGTGCCGCCCGCGCGGCTGCAGGCGGTCGTGCGCGACGCGCTGGCGGCGCTGCCGATCGTCGACCTCACGATCGAGGATGCACCGCTCGAAGAGGTGATGCGCGAGCTGTTCGGCGCCGCCAAGGGAGCGCGGGAGAGCTCGCGCGCGCACGGATGAGCGCGGCCGGCGACGCCGCGGGACCGCTCCCCCCGCCCGGCCCGGCCTGGCCGCGAGTCGGCCGCGCCGCCAAGGCCTTCCCCACCCTGATGCGCGTCGGCCTCTCGGAGGTCGTGGCCTACCGCGCCGAGTTCCTGGTCTGGATCCTCACCACCAACATGCCGCTCGTCATGCTGGCGATCTGGCACGCGGTGGCGGCCGACGGCCCGGTGGGGCGCTTCGACCAGCGCGCCTTCACCGCCTACTACCTGGGCGTCCTGGCGGTGCGGCTGCTCACCAGCAACTGGGTGGTCTGGCAGCTGTCGATGGAGATCCGCGACGGCACGCTGTCAGCCAAGCTGCTGCGGCCGATTCACCCGATCTTCGCCCTCGCCGCCGACCACCTGTCGGCGGTGCCGATGCGCGCCGCGGTCATCTCGCCGGTCGTCGTCATCATGTTGGTGAGCGGCTGGGATCGGCTGCTGCGCCACGACCCCGTGCTGCTGCTCATCCTGCTCGCCTCGCTGGTCGGCGCCTGGCTGCTGATCTTCTTCTCGATGGTGCTGATGGGCTCGCTGTCGTTCTTCGTCGAGAGCGCGCTCGGCATGTTCGAGCTGTGGCTGGGCGTGCACGCCATCCTCTCCGGCTACCTGATCCCGCTCGAGGCGCTGCCGCGCTGGATGCGCGGCGCCGCCGACGTGCTGCCGTTCCGGTTCATGCTCGGCTTCCCGGTCGAGACGCTGGTCGGCCTCTTGGGACGGCACGAGGCGCTCCTGGCCCTGGCCGTGCAGTGGGGCTACGTGGCGCTGTTCGGCGTGGCGGCGCTCTGGGTCTGGCGGGTCGGGCTGCGCCGGTTCGCGGCGTTCGGAGGATGAAGGTGCCGACGCTGACGCTCGTGCGCCGCTACGCGGGCCTGCTCCGGGCGCAGCTCTCCATCTCGACCCTCACGGCGATGCAGTACCGCGCCGACTTCGTCGTGCGGGGCCTCCTCGCCATTCTCTGGATGGCGGTGACCCTGGCGCCGCTGCTGGTCGTCTTCGGCGTGCGCAAGACCGTCGCCGGCTGGTCGTTCCCCGAGTCGCTGGTGGTCGTCGGCTGGTTCACCCTCTTGCACGCGGTCCTCGAGGGCGCCGTCAGCCCCAGCCTCACCGCCGTCGTCGAGCACGTGCGCCACGGCACGCTCGACTTCGTGCTGCTCAAGCCAGCCGACGCGCAGTTCCTGGTCTCGACGGCGAAGATCGAGCCCTGGCACGTGGTCGACGTGGCCGGCGCGCTGGGCATCTTCACCTACGCCTTCGCCAAGCTGGGCCACGGGCCGACCGCGCTGGAGATCACCGCCGGGCTGGCGTTTCTGGTCCTGGCGGTGGTGATCCTCTACTCGTTCTGGATCCTGGTGGTCAGCGCCGCGTTCTGGGTGGTCAAGGTCGACAACCTCTCCTACCTGTTCGGCTCGCTGTTCGACGCCGGCCGCTGGCCGATCACGGTCTTCCGCGGGGCGCTGCGGATCGTCTTCACCTTCGTCTTCCCGATCGCGCTGCTGACCACCTACCCCGCGATGGCGCTGCTCGGAAAGCTCGACGCCAAGACAGCGGTCGGCGCGCTCTGCGGCGGGCTCGCCTTCGCCGCGATCGCCCGTCGCGTCTGGCGACGCGCGCTCTCGTTCTACACCTCAGCCAGCTCCTAGCCGGCCGCTCTCACGATTCGTCACATCTCCGGCGGCACCAACATCCGCGCAATCAAGGTCGAACCGTCCGCGCGCCGACGCGCCCAATCCGTCGGCGTCCCGTCTCCGTCGACCGCACCTCCGCAGACTCAAGTCACCCGAGCGGCGCGTCGCAGCGGAATCAAGTCGCCGCCGTCGCCGCGGCGGTCGGCCTCACCCCACGCAACCCGCCGCGGTCTGCGCCGACAACGGGACATGCGCGGAATCAAGACGGTGCGACGGCGTCAACTCGACTTGCCGCTCGGGGCACCACGCACCTGGGGTGGCGCTCGCAGGGGCGCCGGGCGGAAACCGCGCGGCCGTCCCTCGATGCCCCACGACACGCGGCCGAAGGTCGATCCGCGATACCCGGTGCAGGTCACCATTCGCGCGACGCCGGGGCTGCCGTCTCTCCGCTCCCCCCGGCTGTTCGGGGCGCTCCGGCGCGCCATCGCACGGGCGTCGGTCGACCGGTTCCGGGTGATTCACTTCTCGATCCAGCAGGACCACGGCCACTTCATCGTCGAGGGGGACGAAGCCCGGCGAGCCCGCGGGGGCATGCACGGCCTGGCGATCCGGTTGGCGCTGGCGGTCAACCGGGCCCTCGGGCGCAAAGGGCAGGTTGTCGGCGACCGTTACCACGCGCGCCCGCTGACCACGCCGCGCCAGATGCGGACCAGCATGGTTTACGTGCTGCTCAACTTCCGAAAGCACCTCCGGGCGCCCGCGTGCGTCGACCCGCGCAGCTCGGGGCCGTCCTTTTCGGGGTGGCAGCGCGCGCCCGCGATCGCCGACGCGATCACCGACTCTCCTTCGGCGACGGCGTCGCCGGCCACCTGGATGGCGCGCGTCGGATGGAGGCGCGCGGGTGGTCCGTTGCGGGTCGAGGAGCACCCCGCCTCGGCGCCGCGCGCGCACCCAACTTGAATTCGCGGATGTTGCCATGCGGGCCGCAGCCACTTGAATCCGCGGATGTTTGCGGCCCGGAGAATGTGACGAATCGTGAGAGCCGGCCGCTAACGTCGCGCGCGACGCCGTCCGAAGGTGACGAGCGCCATGCCGACGACAGCGAGGGCGTGCGATCGGTACGGCGTCGGCGAGCCGGCGCCGGAGCAGCCGCATCCGGACGCTGCAGCTCCGGCCGTGCCCTTCGCCGAAGCGTCGTGCGTGTTGCCGCCGGGCGCGCCGCCGTCGTGCGTGTTGCCGCCGGGCGCGCCGCCGTCGTGCGTGTTGCCGCCGGACGCGCCGCCGTCGTCGTGGGTACTTCCGTCGGTCGGCCCACCGTCGTTGTGCGTCGAACCATCTGTCGGGGCAGAGGCATCGCCGATGGTGCAGCTGCAGGTCCCCGCGCCGAGCTGGCACGATTTCGGATTCGCCGCGAGAGGATAGATCCCGCACAGGGCGGCCTGGTCGTCGGGCGCGAGCGTCCGTTTCTGCGTGTCGCCCGGGGGCCAGGCGGGGAACATCGTCTCGGCCTGGACCGCCGCCGAAGCCTGAGCGCAATCGACGGCTGGCTGTCCGCTGTTGTCGAGCGGGCGAGTCCCTCCCGGCGACGATTGGTAACAGGGGGAGTCGAGGCCGATCACATGGCCGAACCCTTCGGTCAGATCGTTCTGCAGATCTTGATCGCCCGTCGACTGGGGTTCGGCGACGAGGTCGGCCCAGTTGAAGTCGACGGCGTTGACCTCGACGTCGGCGTCGATGATCTGCCCGGTGCTCGATATGGCGGTCACCGTCGTCACGCTGACGGCCGAAGCATCGTAGTTGAAGGTGCAAACCCCGTTGGTCATCTGGCACCAACTGGTGGTGCGAAAGACGACTGCGTTGATCCCGTCGTTTTTCGCCGCCGGCGCTGGAGCCATCGACGACCCCACCTCGAGATCGAGGTAGGTGCAACTGTTGTTGCCCGCGCTCCAGGCCGCTGCGGCGCCGGAGGCAGCGGTTTCAACGGCCGCGGGGGTCATCTGCGAGAAGCCGCTTGGATACACCACGATCGGGACGCAGTTCTGAACCCAGGCCATCCCCATGCCGAAGACGGTTCGATACTGCACGTAGGCCGCCCCGGGGCGCGCGGCCAACATCACCCCACCGGCAATCGCCAGCGACGCCACCAGGGACCTTCGCGGCCACACGCCATTTACGATACGCCCAAAGCGAAGCGCGCGGGAGCGCGGCACGTCGGGTCCGATTCGCGAATGCCGAGTCTAGACCGGCGCCTTGACCGGCAGGTGCGACCGACGCTCGAGGCTGTAGGGCCAGGGGCGCGGCACCGCGGCGAACATCATCCCCGACCCCAGCAGCGCGACGTTCTTGCCGAAGTTGACCAGGTCCATCTGACGGGTCACGGGGTCGTGGTCCGACCAGAAGGCGTGCATCATGACGGTCACGGGGACGAAGAACAGCACCAGCGCCGCGATACCGACGTCGGGGTAGATGCCGAGGATCAGCGTGAGACCGGCGACGGCCAGAAGGAGCCCGGCGACCAGCACCGCGATCTGCGGCATCGGGACCCCGACCGCCCCGGCGTACCGGGCCAGCTCCCCCAGGTGGGTGAAATGGCGACCGGCGCCGAAGAGGTAGAAGCCGCCCACCAGGACGCGCCCGGCCAAGAAGATCTCCTCCATGATTTTCCTCCTGACAAAAGGTAACCGCCCCCTCGACGGCAACAAGCCACTTCGTTAACGTGGCGCCGATAACCCGGGACCATGGAGACAGAAAGCCAA
The DNA here is from genome assembly GCA_963831685.1 of uncultured Pseudomonadota bacterium. Lineage (GTDB taxonomy): Bacteria > Myxococcota_A > Polyangia > Fen-1088 > Fen-1088 > JADGRB01. Next base: position 122,981 of record CAWHRJ010000013.1, on the reverse strand, counting down.
GCTGAACCGTCCGGGGCGGCGGCCGTCACGGACGTCGACGCGGCGGCCCGGGCGCTCGCCGACCGCTGGCGCGCGGGTGACAAGGGCGATTCTGGCCCTCCGGGCGGCGTGCGGCGGCGCGCTCGACGAGCTGCGCGCCACCTTCAAGCGCCGCCCCGAGGCGTTCAGCGCGACCACCGTCACCCTGCTGCGCGAGGTCGGACGCGCATTGTCGGTGCGCCCGCTCGCCGGCCCGCCGCCGCTGGAGGTGCTGCGCGACGTGTTCGGCTACCCCTCGTTTCGCGCCGGTCAGCTGGAGATCATCGAGGCGCTGCTTGCCGGGCGCGACTGCGTGGGGATCATGCCGACCGGCGCGGGGAAGTCGCTGACCTACCAGATCCCGGCGCGCGTGCTGGGCGGGATCGACGCTGGTGGTCTCGCCGCTCATCGCGCTCATGAAGGACCAGGTCGACGCGATGACCGAGGTCGGCCTGCGCGCGACCTATCTGTCGGCGTCGCTGCCGCCCGAGGAGCGCCAGCGGCGGGTCCGGGCGCTCGCCGCCGGCGAGTACGAGCTCTGCTACGCGGCGCCGGAGGGGATCGAGGCCTCCGTGGGGCGCGTGCTGGCCGGGCTCGACTTGCGGCTCATCGCCGTCGACGAGGCCCACTGCATCAGCCAGTGGGGGCACGACTTCCGTCCCGCCTATCGGAACCTGACCGGGCTCAAGCGGAGGTTCGGCAAGTCCGGAATGTCCGGGGGCGTGCCGGTCCTCGCGCTGACCGCCACCGCCACGCCGGCCGTCACCGCCGACATCATCGAGCAGCTGGCGATGATCGATCCCGCCTGCTTCCGCGGCCGCTTCTTCCGCCCGAACCTGCACATCGCGATCTACCGCAAGGGTGATCACGGCGGGGAGGCGAGCGCCGGCACCAAGGGCGTGCGCGCGGCGATCACCAGCCTCGTGCACGCGCGCCGCGGGCAGAGCGGGATCGTCTACGCGCTCTCCCGTAAGGCCTGTGAGTCGCTGGCCGATCACCTGCGAGACAGCGGCGTGGCGGCGGCCGCGTATCACGCCGGGCTCGACCCGGCCGAGCGCACGCGCGTCCAGGACGCCTTCGCCCGCGACGAGATCGACGTGGTGGTGGCGACGGTGGCGTTCGGGATGGGAATAGACAAATCGAACGTCCGTTACGTCCTGCACCGGGACATGCCGCGCTCGATCGAGAGCTACTACCAGGAAATCGGCCGCGCCGGACGCGACGGGCTGCCGAGCGACTGCATCCTGTTCTACTCCTGGGCGGACGTGCTGGCGTTCGAGCGGTTCGGCGAGCGACCGGGCGAGGAGATCGACGTGGGCGCGTTCGCCCGTCAGCGCGAGCAGATCCGGGAGATGTTCTCCTTCGCCTCGGCGCGCGACTGCCGTCACCGGCTGGTGGCGCGCCACCTGGGCGAGCGGATCGACCGGTGTGGCGAATCCTGCGACAGCTGCGCCGGTCTCGACCCGCTCGGCGCGGCGCGTGCCGCCCGCCGCGCCCCCAAGCGACCGGCCGAGCCGCGGGAACGGGAACGCGAGGGCACGACGGCCGAGCCGGGAAGTGAAACGGCGCAGCTGTTCGAACGGCTGAGGGCGCTGCGCAAGTCGCTGGCCGACGAGCGCCGCGTCCCCGCCTACGTCGTCTTCAGCGACGCGACGCTGATGCGAATCGCCGAGGAGCGGCCCAGCTGCGCCGAGGCGCTCCTCGGCATCTCGGGCATCGGCCCCAAAAAGCTCGAGTTGTACGGCGACGCCCTGCTCGCCATGGTGCGGGGCGGCACCTCTTCACCACCGGCCGGAAATGGCCAGGTTTGATGCGGGTCGGGCGGGACGGGAAAGTGCAAGGTGGGTGTGCAAATGGGGGCGATGGCGGCGACAAAGGACGAGGCGAGCATTCGAACGCTGATGGCGTTCTTGCGCGAGGAATGGGCCACGGTGGTCGGCTACCGGCGCGCGCTGTCGAGGTTCAGCGACGTCTCGGGCGCCGACGAGCTGCGCGCCTGCCTGGCCTCGCATGAGCGGCGCATCGCCACACTCGAGCAGCGAATCCGCTTCCTGGGCGGTGATCCCGACGCCGAGGAGGGCGGCGCGATTCCAGGTCCCGCGCTGGGGGTCGGCGACGACGCGGCGATCGCCGCCCTCGAGGAGAGCGAGGATCGTGGCCTCAAGCACTATCTCGACGACGTCTGCAAGCTGGATCGCGACACCCGGAGCCTGGTCGCGCGCGAGATCCTCCCCGAGCAGGTTCGGACCTACGACTCCCTCTCCGACCTGAAACTGACGCGCCGGATCTAGTTTCGGCGCCGCGAGGTCAGGGCTGGGGTGGCGGCGGCGCTGGCGGCCGGCGCCTGACGATCAGCCCGTCCAGGATGACCGGGACGCAGCCGGGCCAAACGGGGACGGCGTTCAGGACCGGGAACGAGTTCAGCACGTTGCACCTCTCGTCGACGGTGACCGACAGCCGAATGATCGCCTCGCCTTGCGCGGCCGACACCTGTTCGTTGACCGCGTCCGAGATGTCGAGCGTCGATCGCGGCGTGACACCCGAGTAGAGAATCCCAATTCGGGTCGTCTCGAGATGAAACCCGGAGACGATCTTCATCGAATGAATGTCGAGAAGCGTTCCGCTGCTGTCGCGAACGCTGCCGGACATCGAAATGGGATAGGCGGCTCCGCGCGCGGTCACGTCGACGCTGGCGCCGGCGCACCCGGCCAGCAGACCACCGAGCGCGACCAAGAGACCAGCGCTTCGTCGTCGTCGGCTGATCATGGGTTCGGTCTGCACATCCCGCTCGGGACCAGGTTGGCCGTCGCGTCGAGCCGCACGTCGACCGAGGTCATGGCGAAGAGGAGAGCGAAGACGCCCAGGGCGCCGGCGGTGAGCCTCGTCACGTGAACGTCGATGCGGCAGGGGTCACGGACCACCGCGGCGATCTTTCGGGCCAAGGTGGGGCGGGTCTTCTCCCAGCTGGAGTTCGTCATCCCGTATCCACCAGCCACCATCGTGCGCGCAAGCGAACGATCCTCGATCGGCGCCAGCGCCGGGCCTGAGGTGTCAGCGGCAGCGCACCCGATGCAAGCGACCGGACCGATCAGGATGGGAACCGGCGCCCCCTGGGCCGTCATGGTGGTCGCCTCGCACCCGAGGCCCGGACCCACTGCCACAGCGAGCAGACAGGCGGCGATGATCGCCTGGACCCGCCGGCCATCGGTCGGTCGACCCCCGCGCCCCACAGAGTGACGATAGCGGGAGCGCGTGCCGGCGCAAGTTTGTGGGTTGGCGGATCGTGATCAGCCTCCCCGTCGGTTCGCTCACGCGCGGAATTTGTCGATCGGGGTATGCTGGGTCGGCATGCTCGCCCCAACCGGCGCGCGCCTTCTAGCCGTCGCGATCCTGACGGCCAGCGCACGCGCCGCGATCGCGGCCCCGCCGAACACCAAACCGGACACCACCGCGGGCATCGACGCCGTGGCCCTGGCCGACGAAGCGGCGTTCCCCGACTCTGCCTTCGGCCCCCGCTACACGATCGAAGAGGTGCGGGTGACCGGCAACCGGAAGACGAAGACGTCGCTCATCGTCGGCGAGCTGGCCGTGATGGGGCTCGCGCCCGGCGCTGCGGTCGACGCCTCCGACCCGCGCGTCGAGGCCGCGCGCTACCGGCTCCTGTCGCTCGGCTACTTTCTCGACGTCCATCTCTCGGTGGCGCGCGGTAGCAAGCGCGGGTCCATCGTCCTCGTCGTCGAGGTCGAGGAACGCGGCACGCTGGTCATCAACGAGCTCTTCCCGGCGACCAGCGAGGCGACGCTGTTCTGGGGCGGCGCCGACGTGTCGGAGACGAACTTCCTCGGCCGCGGCATCAACCTGGGCGCCGGCTTCGTCGCCTCCACCAAGCCACTCGTCCCCTTCGCCCACGAGGGGCTCGGTCTGCGGCTGCACCTGGGTGTCCCGCCACTCGGCGGCCCCAACGGCCTCGGCCTCGCCGTCACCGGCCTTTACAACGACGGCAGCGAGTTCTACCGGGCGTCGGGGAGCGACAGCGATCCCGATCCCGGTCGCTTCGTCGCCACCCGCGTCCACCGCGCCGGGGGCGTGGTCACCGCCGGCAAGATGCTGCCGCACAACCTCCACGTGACCGTCGCCTTCCGCGAGGAGTGGGTCTCGGCCACGCTTCCTCCGCCGGCGCTGCAGACGCAGACGCTGCCCGATGGGACCTCGGTTCCGATCGATTTCATGATCAATGCAGGTTCGAGCCAAGTCGGCACGGCCACTGCCGGCCTCGACTACGACTCGCGATCGGATCCGGTGCTGCCGCGGTCGGGGATGCGGCTGGCGCTCTCCGTCGAGATCGGGACCGCGCTGCTCGGCTCCAACTACAGTTACGTCAAGACCGTCCTCGACGGTGACTTCTATTTCAAGATGCCGCGCGGGGCGCTCGGCCTTCACCTGTTCGGGGGTGCCATTGGCGGGGATGCCCCCTACTTCGATCGCTTCTTCATCGGCGATCTCGATCTCTTGCTGCCGCGGCGGGCGCTGGGGATCAACTTCTCGACGCAGCCGGCGCCGAACTTCCTCGGCACCTCGATCGATGGTCATCGCTATGACGACTTCGCCGGACGCCTGCTCGTCGAATACGCGATCCCGATCTGGCGCCAGCGCGGCCTCGTCTACGGCGGCGACGCCTTCGTGGCGGTCGGGTTGCTGGAGATGGGCGACGAGGACGAGCTCACCTCCGGCTCGCCGCCCATCGGACTGACGGGCGATCTGGGCCTTCGCCTCGACACCTACGTGGGCGTCTTCACCATCTCGATCGCCAACGTCCTCAGCCGCAGCTCGTTCTGATGGGTCCGCGAAGAGCCGCCGCCGTCGTGGTCATCGCCAGCGCGCTGGCGACCGCGCCGCGCGCGGCCTGGGCCGCCGAGCCGGTGCCCACCCGCCAGGTCGGCGTGAAGGTGGCCGAGGGGCGGGTCACCGTTTCGGTGGGGCTGCAGGATCTGTTCGGCGAGGCGGAGCGCCAGCGTCTCAAGTCGGGGTTCGCCACCCGCGTGCTCATCCGCGCGGCGCTGGAGGAGACGGCGACCGGCGATCCGATCGCGCTCGCGGTCCAGCGGGCCGAGATCGTCTACGACATCTGGGACGAGAAGTTCAGCGTCCGCACCTCCGACGGAGTGGGGATGGAGCGCCGGGCGGTGGCGCCCACCGCCGATGAAGCAATCTGGCGCGCCGCCGCCCTGGTCGACTTCTCGATCGTCGAGGCGTCGCGGCTCCGTCCAGGCGAGCGCTACACGCTGGCGGTGCGGGGCGATCTCAACCCCATCTCCGAGGATCTGTTGATCGAGGTGCGCCGCTGGCTGGTGCAGCCGGCGCGCGGTCAGCGGCGGGTCGGCGCCGGCGACAGCTTCTTCGGATCGTTCGTCAGCATCTTCGTCAATCCGCGCATCGAGGACAGCGAGCGGCAGGTGCGGTTCCTCTCGCAACCCCTCACCTTCAGTGTCCTGCCGCCGTCCCCGCCCCCGCCGACGCCGCCGCCAGGGAGGATCCGCCGATGAAGCTCTTGCGCCTGCCCGGGCGGTTCGAGTGGAAGATCCTGCTCGCGCTCTTCATCGTCGCGTCGCTGCCGCTCGGCGCCGCCGCCTACCTCATGCAGGTGACGATCGGTCGCATCGAGGCCATCACCGACCAGCACCAGGAGGCGGTCCGGCAGTCGCTGGGCGGCGCCGTCGAGGTCTACAGGGCCTACTTCGAGAAGATGAAGGACACCTTCCGCGCGCGGGCGGCCGAGATCGCCGCCGGCCCCATCGAGCGCGCCGAGGAGCTGGCCGACGTCCCCGACCTCCTGCGGGCGCGGATCCTGTAGGGCACGCGCGTCGTCGACGAGTGGTCGGCGCCGCCCGCCGTGATCGCCGAGGCGCGCGAGGCGCCCCCCATCCTGGTCGCGCTGCCCGCCCGGGGGGGCGACGAGCCGCGCCTGCTCGAGCTGACGTTCGGGATCCCGCGCGAGATCTACGCCAACTTCCTGGCGCTGCGCGCGGCGATGGAGCACGAGCACGAGCTCGATCGGCTGCTGCCGGTGGTCCTGCCGCGCATCTTTCGCGGCCTCGGCGTCGCGCTCGTGGTGGTGCTGCTCATCGCCGGGGCGCTGGGCCTCTTCATCGCCCGGCGCGCCACCGGCCGGGTCGCCACGCTCAGCGACGCCGCTCGCCGGGTCGGCGAGGGCGATCTCGACGGTGCGGGTCTCGCCGCGCGGGTACGACGAGCTGGACGATCTCGGGCGCGCCTTCGATCGGATGGTCGCCGAGCTCGCCGAGGCGCGCTCGCGGCTCGATTACATGCAGAAGCTGGCCGCCTGGCAGGAGGTCGCGCGCCGGCTGGCGCACGAGATCAAGAACCCGCTGACGCCGATCCAGCTCGCGGTCCAGGAGCTGGCCTCCAAGTACCGCGGCGGCGATCCGACGTACGAGCAGCTCCTGACGACCGCGCAGGAGATCCTGACCGAGGAGATGGGGTCCATCCGGCGGCTGGTCGACGATTTCTCGGCCTTCGCCAAGCTCCCCAAGGTCGAGCCGGTGCCGGTCGATCTCGGACAGGTGGTCGACGACTTCTGGCGCGCGCACCCCGAGTGGCAAAAGGCGCTGGTGGTTGATGGGCGCGGCCCGATCGCCGCGCTCTGCGACCGGATGCTGATCCGGCGCGTGCTGGCCAACCTGGTCGAGAACGCCGTCCAGTCCGCGGAGGCTGTCGGGCGCACGCCCGCGGTCCGCATCTCGCTCGCCCAGGGGGAGAGCGAGGCGTCGCTCGTCGTCGACGACAACGGACCGGGCGTCCCAGAGGAGGCGCGCGAGCGGATCTTCGACCCCTACATGACGACCAAGGAGCACGGGACCGGGCTGGGGCTGGCGATCGTGCGCAAGATCGTGCTCGACCACGGCGGCGACGTGCGGGTCGCCGACGGGCCTTCGCCGCTGGGCGGCGCGCGCTTCGTCGTCACCTTGCCGGTGGCGCCGGCGCCGGGATCGGCATCGTCCGGGTCGCCACGCGCAACGCCGGGCGCCCGTCGGGCGTCTCCGTGAGCAGATCGCCGAGCGCGGCGACGGCCGAGGTGGCGAGCCGTGCCTGGAGGCGTCCCCCGCGCACCCACGCCCGCAGCACGCCCGCCGCGTCGGCGGTGAGCGTAGCGGGATCGAGCCGCTCCTCGGCCCCGTCGGAGAGCGCCAGCCAGATCGTCCCGTCCGCGTCGACGCGGGCCGCCCGCGCGACGAGCGGCGTGTCGTCGACGTCGAGGTACGCGAAGCGCCGCGCGTCGAGACGCAGGACGTAGCGCCCGTCGGGCGGCGGCAGCCGGTCGAGCCAGCGGTAGAGCGCCCGGCGAAGCCCCTCGTGGGTCACCTCGGCCCCCTCGTGGATGAACCGCCCTTCGCGATCGACGCGGATCCCGGACTGGCGGAGCCGCTCGATGAAGGCGGCGTGCTCGGCCGTCTCGCTCACGCGCGCCCGCCCGCCGCTATGGCGCGCGGACCGCGCCGAGGCGCTGCAGCTCGTCCTTCGTCCGCAGCTTCTCTTTCTTCAGTCGACTCCGCTCCACCTGCTCCTCCGGGGTGAGCGACAGGTGGCGTTCCAGCTCCGCCAACCTGCGCTCCAGCTCTCCGTGCCTCTCCTTCAGTCGCACCATCTGCACCGTTGCCGAACCCGGGTCTACGCGGATCTTCTCCATGCGCCGAGCCTCCGTCGTCTCCGATGATAGCGCCCCGGGGAGCGGCTGATCAATCTCCGCTCGCTCGGTCAAACTCCGAATCTCATCCTTCTGTGGAAGTTGCGCGCCGCGCCTCCGAAGTTGCGCGCCGCGCCTCCGACGTTGCGCGCCGCGCCTCGAACGCCGCGATGTCGGCCTCCTGCGACAGCAGGAACTCCAGCTCATCCACGCCGTTCAGCAGGCAAAAACGGGCGAACGGGTCGATGGGGAATGACGCGCGCGTTCCGTCGGGGAGCGTCAACGTCTTGTCCTCGACCGAGATCGTGACGCTGGCGCCCGGCGCCGCCAGCAACTTGGCGTGCGACGCCTTGTCGATCACCACCGGCACGAGGCCGTTCTTCAAGGAATTGTTTCGAAAGATGTCGGCGATCGAAGTGCTGACCACGGCCCGCACGCCGTAATCGACCAGCGCCCAGGGCGCGTGCTCGCGCGACGACCCGCAGCCGAAGTTGTCGCCCGCGACCAGGATGGCCGCGCCGGCCGCCTCGGGGCGGTTCAAGACGAAATCGGCCTTCGGTTTTCCTTCAGCGTCGAAGCGCCAGTCGGCGAACAACTTGGATCCCAGACCGACCTTGCTGGTCGCCTTGAGGAAGCGCGCCGGGATGATCTGATCGGTGTCGACGTTCTCGCCGGGGAGGACGACCGTGCGTGACGTAATTGTCTTGAGAGGTTCCATCTAAGTCCTTTCTCGAATGACCAGGTGAGCGCAGCGCGGCTTTGCCGCGCGGAGCGAAGGGGGTTTGGGGGCTCCGCGAGCGGCAGCGAGCCGGACCCCCATTTAGACGCCCAGCTCACGCGCGTCGGTGACGCGGCCGGTGACGGCGGCGGCGGCGGCGGTCTGCGGGCTGGCCAGGAAGGTGCGCCCGCCCGCCCCCTGCCGCCCCTCGAAGTTTCGGTTGCTCGTGCTGACCGCGTACTGCCCGGGCTTGAGCTGGTCGCCGTTCATCGCGATGCACATCGAGCAGCCGGCCTCGCGCCACTCGGCCCCGGCGTCGAGAAACACCTTGTCCAGCCCCTCGGCCTCGGCAGCCTTCTTGATCGCCTGCGAACCGGGCACCACCAGCGCGCGGACACCCGCGGCGACCTTGCGACCTTTGAAAATGGAAGCAGCCGCGCGCAGGTCGGAGAGGCGGGAGTTGGTGCAGCTGCCGATGAAGACGACGTCGATCTTGTGGCCGAGCAGCCGCTTCTCGCCGGTGAGCCCCATGTACGCCAGCGCCTTGGCGTCGCTGGCGGTGGCGGCGGCCGGAATGTCGGCGCCGATCGCGATCCCCATCCCCGGGTTGGTCCCGTAGGTGATCATTGGTTCGATCTTGGCGGCGTCGAACTTCTCCTCGCGGTCGAAGGTGGCGCCCGGGTCCGACGGCAGCTGCCGCCAGGCGGCGACCGCCTCGTCCCAGGCCGCGCCCTGGGGCGCGCGGGGCCGACCTTTCAAAAAGGAAAACGTCGTCTCGTCGGGGGCGATCATGCCGGCGCGGGCCCCCGCCTCGATCGACATGTTGCAGACGGTCATCCGCTCCTCCATCGAGAGCGCGCGGATGGCCGACCCGCGGTATTCGATGACGTGACCGGTGCCGCCGCCGATGCCGAGCCGAGCGATGACGGCCAGAACGACGTCCTTGGCCGTCACGCCGGGGCGCAAGGTCCCCTCCACGGTCACCGCCAACGTTTTGGGCGGCTGCTGCAGGAGGCTCTGGGTGGCCAGCACGTGCGACACCTCGCTGGTCCCGATGCCGAAAGCCAGCGCGCCGAAGGCGCCGTGGGTGCTGGTGTGGCTGTCGCCGCAGACGATCACGTTCCCCGGCTGCGTGACGCCCAGCTCGGGGCCGATGACGTGGACGATCCCCTGTCCGTCGCTGCCCAGGGCGAACAGCTCGACCCCGAAGTCGGCGCAGTTTCTCTCGAGAGTTGCGATCTGAACGGCGGCAGCGTTGTCGAGCACGGGGATCTTTCCGTCGCGCCCGCGCGGCGTGGTCGGCGTCGAGTGATCCATCGTCGCCACCGTGCGCTCGGGGCGGCGGACCTTGATGCCGCGCTCGCGCAGCCAGGTGAAGGCCTGCGGCGAGGTCACCTCGTGCACCAGGTGGAGGTCGACGTAGAGAATGGCCGGGGTGTCCGCGGTCGGGGGACGGACCAGGTGCGCGTCCCAGATCTTCTCGAACATCGTGCGCGGTTTCATGGCTCCACCTTCCCCCTGGGGCGCCGCCCCGTCTACTGACAACGGCGGGTTCCAATCGTTAAGCTATACTTAACGATCGAGTCCATGGACGCCCAGCTCATTCCCGCGTTTCACGACGCGCTGGTGGTGGCGCAAACCGGCTCCGTCGGCGAGGCGGCGCGAAGGCTCAACAAGACAGCCTCGGCCGTGTCGCAGCAGATCCGCCGGATCGAGCAGCGGTTCGGGTTGGCCCTGTTCGAGAAGGTCGGCCGCGGCATCCGGCCGAGCGCTGCCGGCGAGGCGCTGCTCGGCAGCCTGACCCGCCTGTTCGACGAGGCGGCCTCGCTGGAGACGCTCCTCGGTGAGATGACCGCCGCCCGCGTGACCACGCTGCGGGTCGCCGCCAGCGACTACCTGGGCGAGGCGCTGCTGCTGCCGATCCTGCGGCGGCTCTTTTCCGAGGGGGCACCGCTGCGGTTCGAGATCACGACCACCAACTCGATCGAGGCCGGCCGGCTGGCGGCCGACGGCCAGGTCGACGTCGCGGTGGTCAGCACCGACCGGGCCATCACCGCCGACGAGACGCAGCTCTGCACCCAGCGCTTCTTCTGGGTAGCGCCCCGACCGGCGTCGAAACGCGCCGCCGCCGAGCCCCTGCGCGCGCGCCTCGGCCGCGGACCGCTCCTGCGCCTGCGCGCAGGCAGCCAGGGGCGCCGCGTGCTCGACGAGTATCTGGGCCGCCTCCGCCTACGCCCGCTGTCGACGATCGATCTCCCCAGCGTCTCGCTGCTGCTCTCCTACGTCCGTCAGGGGCTGGGGATGGGGCTCGTCCCCGGCCTCGCGCTCCGCCCCGACGATCGCCGCCACCTCACCGTCGAGGCGGCCGACGTCCCCGCCATCGACGTGCGGCTCGCCTGCCGCCCGACGCTCAAGCGAACCAAGCCGGTGGCGCGATTTCTCGACGGCCTCGTCGAGGAGACCCGGCGCGCGGCCGCGCAGAGCGCAGTCTAGGCGACGCCTCTCACGAATCGTCACATTCGTGGGCGGCACCAACATCCGCGCAATCAAGGTCGACCCGTCCGCGCGCCGACGCGCCCGACCCCTCGGCGTCCCGCTCCGCCGACCGCACCTCCGCCAGACTCAAGTCACCCAAGCGGCGCGTCGCAGCGGTCGTCCGGCCTCACACCACGCAACCCGCCGCGCTCTGCGCCGACAACGGGACATGCGCGGAATCAAGACGGTGCGACGGCGTCAGCTCAACTTGCCCCTCGGGGTACCACGCACGTGGGGTGGCGCTCGCAAGGGCGCCGGGCGGAAACCGCGCGGCCGTCCCTCGATGCCCCACGACACCCGCCCGAAGGTCGATCCGCGATACCCGGTGCAGGTCACCATTCGCGCGACGCCGGGGCTGCCGTCGCTCCGCTCCCCCCGGCTGTTCGGGGCGCTCCGGCGCGCCATCGCACGGGCGTCGGTCGATCGGTTCCGGGTGATTCACTTCTCGATCCAGCAGGACCACGGCCACTTCATCGTCGAGGGGGACGAAGCCCGGCGAGCCCGCGGGGGCATGCACGGCCTGGCCATCCGGTTGGCGCTGGCGGTCAACCGCGCCCTCGGGCGCAAAGGGCAGGTTGTCGGCGACCGCTACCACGCGCGGCCGCTGACCACGCCGCGCCAGATGCGGGCCAGCATGGTCTACGTGCTGCTCAACTTCCGTAAGCACCTCCGGGCGCCCGCGTGCGTCGACCCGCGCAGCTCGGGGCCGTCCTTTTCGGGGTGGCAGCGCGCGCCCGCGATCGCCGACGCGATCACCGACTCTCCTTCGGCGACGGCGACGCCAGCTACCTGGATGGCGCGCGTCGGATGGAGGCGCGCGGGTGGTCCGTTGCGGGTCGACGAGCACCCCGCCTCGGCGCCGCGCGCGCACCCAACTTGAATTCGCGGATGTTGCCAGTGCGGGCCGCAGCCACTTGAATCCGCGGATGTTACGGCCCGGAGAGGTGGCGAATCATGAGCACGCGACGCCTCTAGGCGAGGCCTGACCTGCCTCACACCGGCGGCAGGGCACGCGGAATCAGCAGGTCCTCGTAGCCGGACTCGAACCAGTCGCGCAGCTCCTTGGCGCGGAGGATCGGAAACGGATGGGTGCGGAAGACCGTCAGCCAGGTCTTGTAGGCCTTGGCCAGGGTCGAGCGGTCTTCTTCCTCGTAGCTGTCGATCTGGTGCAAGAACTCGTGGCGGTCCATCTCCGCCCACAGCCGCCCGCCGCCACCCGCCAGCTTCATGAAAACGCTGACGCACGGATCGAGGTCCTGCACGCAGAGCAGGCCGGCGCGGTCGGAGGTGAGCTCCGCCTTGCGGTACCAGTCGTGCAACGCGATGACCAGCCCCTGCCCGAGCAGCGCGCCGATCCCCAGCGTCGCCTGCCCGATCGCCGACACGATGACCGCGATGTTGCGCGCCAGCATCGTGTAGAGGACGTGCCCCGCCTTGATGTGCCCCAGCTCGTGACCGATCGTGAACAGCAGCTCCTCGTCGCTCAGCAGATCGATGAGGCCGGAGGTGAGCACGATGAACGGCTTCTTGTGCCCGAAGGTGTAGGCGTTGGGGACCGGGTCGAGGTTGACGTACAGCTCGGGCTCCTCGACGTCGAGGATGCGGCAGCCCCAGCCGAGGTAGCGGTGCAGACGCGGCAGCATCCGCTCGGTGACCCGCACGTTGTCGGCCAGGTTCTCGAGGTAGTAGATCCGCTCGAGCCCGTACTCGAGCACCTTGCTCACCACCATGTCGAGGCCCGGCACCGACGCCAGCGCCGCCGTGGCGGCCGCGTCATGCGGGTGCTGAAACTCCGCGGCGTCGAGCCCCGGGAAGGTCTTGAGCTGCTTTCGTTTCTTCGTCTCCGCCATGAACGCTCCTCCGCTCAGGCGCGCCGTTTGACCGTGATGTCGGGTGGGCGGCCGTAGAACGGGACCGCCGTCGCCAGATCGGCCGCTTCGCCCCGTTCGCGCTGGCCGAGCGCGAGGCGTCCGACCGAGATCGCCGTGGGACCGGCGACCTCGGCGGGTCGCAGGCCGCCCCAGGCGTCCGGGTACCGAACAGCGCCGTTGCCCGCGACGAGCGGTCGGTCGAGCGCCGCCAGCCAGGACGTGAGCGCGGCCGGTGCGAGGCGCGCGCACGCGGCCACCTCGCGCACCATCCGCTCGCGATCCGGCGCGTACGCCGCGACGTACACCTCCCCTTTTCCGGCGTCGAGGCAAGGGACCGCTGTCGCAGACACATTGCCGGACGGCGGGGCGCCGAGGATGTCGAGCGCCAGCGCCTCCAGCGACGACACGACGAGCAGCGGCACGCCCGTCGGCAGCGCCAGCCCCTTGGCCGACGGCCAGGCCGACGCGCAGGCCGGTGAAGCTGCCGGGCCCGCGCGCCGCACGCGATGCGCGTCGAGCGCTGCCGGCGCGACGCCCGCCGCGCGCAGCACCTCGTCGCAGAGCCGGAGCAGGCGTGCCGGCGAGTGCCGCTCGGCGGTCGCCTCGCGCCGCGAGCGCGCGCGCGCCGCCCCGTCGAGGATCGCGACGCGCGCCGTCGGCGTCGAGGTGTCGAGGCAGAGAAGGAGCTCGCTGATCCCTTTGGCTGTCTTCCTTGCTTATCGTGGGCAGCAGGTAGCGGACGACGTCGTTGCGCATGGCGAACAGCATCAGCGTCACGACGATGACCAGCCCGACGTAGGAGGCGATCTCGCGCGCGCGCGGCGACGGCGGCCGGCGCTTGAACAGCTCGAGCGTGAAGAAGACCAGCAGGCCGCCGTCGAGGATCGGCACCGGCAGGAAGTTGAGCAGGCCGAGGTTGATGCTGATGAGCGCCATCAGCCACAGGTACTGATCGAAGCCCTGCTCGGCGGCGACGCCCGCGACGTAGCCGATCATGATCGGCCCGCCCAGCGTCGTCAGCGGCACGCGGCCGCGCACGATCTCGACGAAGCCGTAGGTCATCGCGAGGATGATCTGCCCCGTGCGCTCGAACGAGTGGGCGACCGCGTAGCCGAAGCGGTTGCGTGATCGGCACCGGCGGCTCGGTCTTCCAGGCCAGCCGGTTGAGCGCGCCGAACACCAGGTGCTGCTCCTCCTGGCGGTAGGCGTCCAGCTCGGAGCGGACCTCCTGCCGGAAGCTCGCCTCGTGCTGCTCGCCGCCCGGCGAGAGTCCAGGCGATGCGGAACGTCCGCTGCGGGCATGGTCGCCAGCCGCTCGCGCAGCAGGTCCCAGTGCGGCAGCGGCGCGCCGTCCAGCGTCTAGGATCTCGTCGCCGCGGCGGATGCCAATCTGATCGGCGGGGCTGCCCGGCTCGACCGAGAAGACGAACAGCTCGGCCGAGACGATGCCGGTCTCGTAGTGGCGGTGCCCGGCGGCGTCGAACACCGCCGTCGGAATGACGACCGCCGAGCCCGGCTCCTGCAGCTCGATGTGCGCGAACGGGACGGCCGAGTAGCCGCCGCGCAGGTAGTTGAGCCGCAGCGGCGAGGCGCCCGCGCGGTCGATCGCCTTGGCGAACTCGGTCCAGGTCGCCGACCGGCACGCCGTTCACCGCGGTGACGAAGTCGAAGGTCTTGAGCCCCGCCTGCGCGGCGGGCGAGGTCGGATCGAGCACGCCGATCTCGGGCAGGTGGAAGCGGGGCGACACGCCGATCCAGCCGACGTGCTCCTTGCTGGTGCAGCGTGCCCGAGCCGCTCGAATCGCATCGGCGTCACGTCGCGCTCCTCGGCGTCGGGGCCGCGGCGGATCCCGAACCGCAGCGTCTTGCCGGCCGAGTCGGCGATCACCCGCTCCAGCTCCTCCCAGTAGCGGATGCGCCTGCCCGTCGACGGTCTCGACCCGATCACCCGGGAGCAGCCCGGCCGAGGCCGCCGGAAGCCCCGGCAGCACCGTCCCGATCGTGGGCGGCAACAACGTCCGCTGCCCCGCGTAGTGGACGAAGTAGATGAGCAGCGGCAGCAACATGTTGAAGAGCGGCCCCGCGATGACGATCGTGTAGCGCTGCCAGAGGGGCTTGGCGGCCAGCGCGCGCGGCCGATCGATCGGCGGAATCGGCTCGCCCGGGTCCTCGCCCAGCAGGCGGACGTAACCGCCGAGCGGCACGAGCGACAGCCGGTACTCGGTCTCGCGGTGCGTGAAGCCGAAGATGCGGGGCCCGAAGCCGAGCGAGAAGCGCAGGACCTTCACGTCGAACAGCCGCGCGAAGACGAAGTGGCCGAGCTCGTGGACGAGGATCAGCACGCCCGAGCAAGCACCAGCACGGCCAGCGCCCAGAGCAGCATGCTCACGACGCGTGCGCCCCTGATTCAAGCTCGCCGTCGACGGGGAGCGGGGTCGGGCGCCCAAGGAATCCGTCGCGCCAGAGCGCGCGCTCCATCGACTCTAGCAGCGGGGCCACGGTGGTCCGATCTTGCGCCGAGATCGCCACCGCCGGAAATTCCCGCGTGCCGCGCGGCAGCTGGGCCCGCTCCTCCTCGGGAACCAGATCGATCTTGTTGAGCACCAGCATGCGCGGCGTCTCGGCGAGGCCCAGGTCGCCGAGGATGGTCTCCACCGCGCCGATCTGCTGCTCGCGCGCAGGATCGCCCGCGTCGACCACGTGCAGGAGCAGGTCGGCCTCGTCGAGCTCCTCCAGCGTGGCGCGGAAGGCCTTGGCCAGATCGCGCGGCAGGTCGCGGATGAACCCCACCGTGTCGGCGAGGATGATCTCGCGCTCCCTTGGAAATCGCAGCCGCCGCGTGGTCGGATCGAGCGTGGCGAACAGCTTGTTCTCCGCCAGCACCTCGCTGCCGGTCAGCGTGTTGAGCAGCGTCGACTTGCCCGCGTTGGTGTAGCCGACGATGGCCACGATCGGCAGCCCGCGCCGCACCCGCTCGGCCCGCCGCCCCGCCCGCTGCTCGCCGAAGCGGTCGATCTCCCGCTCCAGCCGGTGGATGCGTTCTCGCGCGCGCCGGCGGTTCTCTTCGAGCTTCGTCTCGCCGGGGCCGCGCCCGCCGATGCCGCCGGTGAGCCGGCTCATCATGGTGTTCTTCTCGTGCAGCCGCGGCAGCCGGTAGCGCAGCTGCGCCAGCTCGACCTGCAGCTTGCCGTCGCGGCTCTTCGCGCGCTGCGCGAAGATGTCGAGGATCAGCATCGTCCGGTCGATCACCTTGAGATCGGTGAAGTCGGCGATGGCGTGCGCCTGCACCGGCGTCAGGTCGGGATCGAAGATCAGCGCGTTGGCGTCGAGCTGCATCGCGCGGATCAGGACCTCCTCGAGCTTGCCGCGCCCGACGAGGTACTTCGGATCGGACTCGTGGCGGCGCTGCTCCATCACGCCGATCACGCGCACGTTGGCCGTCCGGCAGAGCTCGCGCAACTCGGCGATCCGCCCCGCGGCATCGGCGTCACCGCCGGCGGGTGGACCCGAGCGCCGGTTGCGGCGCACGTCGACGACGATCAGCAGCGCGCGATCGCGCGTGTCGGTCGCCACCGCCGAGGGCGCGAAGCGATCGAACTCCTCCTCCAGCGCCTCGATCAGCGCCGACGCGTCGAGCACGCTGCGGTAAAATGGCTCACTCGGCAGCACCCGCCAAGGGGACGACGGCTGGCCCTCGATCGGCGGCAAGAGGTGCGCGACGTGCAGGTCGGCCGGCCGCCCGTCGGGCTGAAGCCCGATCGCAGCGACCAGATCCAGCCGCAAGAGCGCCAGGTCGACGAGATCGTCGCGGGTCAGCGGCTCGTTGCGCAGGTGCGTGTGCACCAGCCGCAAGCCGCGGAACCGCCCCCGCCCGGCGCGCAGGCGGCCGATCTCGGGCAGGTTGATGCGCGAGGCGTCACCCACGAAGACATGCTCGATCTCGCCCCGCCGGTCGACCAGGATCCCGACCTGCCGCTCGATCTCGCGCGAGACGTTCCCCAGAAAGGCCGCCAGCTCGCCCGAGGCGACCTCCGACGGCTGCAGCCGCCGCCGGTAGACGCGCTCCAGCGCGTGCTTCTGGCTCGGCTTGAGCCCCGTGATATTGCCGGTGACGGTCTTCAGAAAGCGGAGGTTAGCACGCCCGTCGCAGGCCTCATTCGGCCCTCATTCCGGAAGCGGGCGCGGATCGGTGTCCGCCCCGCGCAACCACTGCCGCGCGCAGATGGCCAGGAACTCGGGATCGCGCAGCAGGTAGCGTCCCGCCAGGCGGCGCGGCTCGCGGATCAGCCGGTAGGCCCACTCGAGGCCGACGGTGGAGACCCAGCGCGGCGCGCGCCGGGCGGTGCCGGCCACGAAGTCGATGCCGGCGCCGATGCCGAGCAACACGGCCGGCGCCAGGGCGTCCTGGACCTCGTCGCAGAAGATCTCCTGCTTGGGGGTTCCGAGGGCAACCAGCACCAGGTCAGGGCGGGTGGCGGCGATCTCGGCCGCGATGGCCCGGCGCGCCGCCGGATCGCCGTCCATGTCGATCACCGGCGCCGACATCCCCACGATGTTGAGGTCGGGGTGGAGCTGCTTGAGCTTGGCGGCTGCCAGCGCCCCGACGCCCGGCCCGCCGCCCAGCAGAAAGACGCGCCACCCCCGCGCGGCCGCGCATTGGGCCAGCGGAACCACCAGGTCCGACCCCGACACCTTCTCGGGCAGGTTGCATCCGAGCAGCCGCGCCGCCCACAGCACGGGCGTACCGTCGACCAGCGAGAGGTAGGCGCGCGCGTAGGCATCGCGGAAGCGACGATCCCGTTCGACCAGGACCACGTGATCGACGTTGGGGGTGAAAATCGTTCCCCCCGCCCGGGACTGAATGCGCTTCTCGATGATGGCCAGGGCACCCGCGAAATCGATCACGTCGATCCACAGGCGCCCCATCCGGATCCGTTGCAACATCAACGGCCGGCACTCTACCGCAGCTTCGCGGCGCTTCTCCACTGGGTCGGCGCCGCCGATTGGGGTTATTCTTTGCCGCCGTGGGCCGCCGTTATCTGCTCGTCTCGCCCTGTCGGGACGAATCCGACTATCTTCAGATCACCATCGACACCGTCGCGGCGCAGAGCGTCCTGCCCGCCAAGTGGCTGATCGTCGACGACGGATCGACCGACGCGACACCGGAAATCCTGGCGCGCGCGGCCGCCAAGTACCCATTTATCCAGGTGGTCCGGCGCGACAACCGCGGTCACCGCTCGGTGGGACCCGGCGTGATCGACGCGCTCTATCACGGCCTCGGGCAGGTCAACCTCGCCGACTACGACTACGTCTGCAAGTTCGACTGCGACCTGGAGATGCCGCCCCGCTACTTCGAGCGCACGATGGAGCTGTTCGAGGCCGACCCCTGGCTGGGGACGCTGTCCGGCAAGCTCCACCTTCGCTTCGGCGATCGCGTGGTGCGCGAGCGCACCGGCGACGAGAACTCCGTCGGCCCGGTCAAGTTCTACCGGGTGACCTGCTTCAACGACATCGGCGGCTTCGTGCGCGAGGTCTGCTGGGACGGCATCGACGGCCACCTGTGCCGGATGCGCGGCTGGGTGGCGCGGTCGGTCGACGATCCGGAGCTGCGCATCATCCACCTGCGCCAGATGGGATCCAGCCACGTCAGCCTCTGGAACGGACGAAAGCGCTGGGGGCGCGGGAAGTACTTCATGGGGTCGACGCCGACCTACATGGCCGCGGTGGCGCTCTACCGGATGGCCGAGCGTCCCTACCTGCTGAGCGGGCTCGGCATCCTCTGGGGCTACGTCGAGGCCCGGCTCCACAAGATCCCGCGCATGGACGACCCCGCCTACCTCGAGTTCCTGCGCCGGTACGAGCTGGAGTCTCTGCTGTTCGGCAAGACGCGGACGGCCGATCGGTACCACGCCCGGATCCGACGCGAATCGCCCGCCCGCGCCACCTGAGCCGCGGACCGCGTCAGACCCCTGGCGACCTGCGTCCTGTGAGTTAAAGGAGTCCCGATAGCTACATAACACCCGACGATTTCGCTCCTCCTGGCGGCGTGAACCGGTGCAATCTGTGAAGGCGGTCTCACCCCGCCGCCCTTCGTTTTTCCGGACCCCCAGCCGGAGGCAGTCGTAGATGCGTTTCGCTTCGCTTGGTCGCTCGAGCTTCATCCTGTCGTTCTTCTCGGTCGCGGCGCTGAGCTCGATCGGTTGCATGAATTCCGGCGCCGGCGGCGGCTCCGGCGGCGACACCGGCGCCGGTGGCGGTATCTCCACCGGCGGTGGCAACGGCTCCGGGAGCGGCGGCAACGGCTCCGGCGGCAGCGCCACCGGAGGCAACGGCTCCGGGGGCAACGCGACGGGCTCCGGCGGCAACGGCTCCGGCGGCAGCGTCGCCAGCGGCGGCACGACCGGGTCGGGAGGCAACGCCGCCCAGGGCGGGAGCACCGGATCCGGCGGCGCGGCCACCGGCGGCAACACCGGCGCGGGGGGGGGCTCCGGAACTGGCGGCACCAGCGCCACCGGCGGCACGGGCGGCGCGGCGACGGGCGGCAGTGGCGCGGGGGGCTCCGGAACCGGCGGCGCGGCCACCGGTGGCGCGGGGGGCGCGGCCGGCGCGGCCTCGGGCTGCAGCCTCGATCCGCTGACGATGACCGGCACGCTGCCCGGTCGGTACGGCACCATGCTCTTCGACAACAACTACTACTTCATGCAGGTCAACGAGTGGAACTCGTCGGCCTCGCAGGTGATGAGCTACGGCGGCGACTACCTCTTCAAGATGACGACGCAGATGGCGAGCTCCGCGACGAACGGCTCGCCGACCGGATTCCCGTCGATCTTCATCGGCGCCAACTCCAAGCACATGACGACCGGCAGCAACCTCCCCAAGGCGGTGACCGCGCTGACGACCGTTCCGGTGAGCTGGACCTGGGACGACGCCGGCACGCTGATGGACGACACCAACAACAGCTACAACGCCACCTACGACGTCTGGTTCAGCACCAGCTCCGCCGGCGAGCCGAGCTCCGCGGGCCCGAGCGGCGGCTACCTGATGGTCTGGTACCACAAGCCGGCCGATGCGCAGCCAATCGGCGGCTCGCCGATGAAGAAGGCGCAGACCATCGCCGGCGTCCCCGGCACCTGGGACGTCTGGATCGGCCCCAACGGAACGCGCCCCTGCATCTCTTACGTCAGCACGCAGACGATGACGACGTTCGCGTTCGACCTGAACCTGTTCATTCAGGACGCGGTCAAGAACCAGCCCAACACCATCCAGAGCACCTGGTACCTCACAAACATCTTCACCGGCTTCGAGATCTGGCGCGGCGCCCTCAACGTCGCCACCACCTCGTTCTGCGCCAAGGTGAATTGAGTCAACCGAGGCCCCCGCGCCCGCGCCCGGTCACAGGTGGGTGCACTGCCGACCGGCGATCAGCAATCGAGCACAGCTGGACCGTAACGTTGGTATGTATTGATATGGTATATTTATACAGACATGAAGAAGACGCTGCACATCGATGAGAATCTCCTTTCCGAGGCGAGAACCGCGACCGGCGCAACGACGGACACGGAGACCGTGCGGATGGGCCTCGAGGCGCTCGTGAAGCACGCGGCTTACCAGCGGCTCAGCGCGCTGGCCGGATCGGAACCGCATGCCCGGGACCTCCCCCGCCGCCGCGGGCCCGCCCGTAGAAATCGTTCGGCCTGATGGTTCTCGTCGACACGTCGATCTGGATTCGATTCCTGAGCGGCCGCGGATCGGACATCGCGCAGATGAAGGCGCTCCTGCAACGAGACGAGGTCGTCGGCCACGAGCTCATCTACGGCGAGCTCCTGATCGGCGATCGCGGAGGTCGGACGCGTCTTCTGTCCGACTACGCTCTCATGACCCAGGCGCCGCCGATCGCGCACGATGAGGTCGTGGCGTTCGTCAAGGCGCGCAAGCTTCACGGGCACGGCATCGGTTGGATCGACGCCCACTTGCTTGCCTCCGCCGTCGTCGCCCGCGCGAGACTCTGGACGGCGGACGCGCCGTTGGCCGCCGCGGCGACCGACCTCGGGGTCGCCTGAGCCGACCGCTCACCCGAGAACGCGCGCCAAGATCCGAGCGATCGCCGCGAAGTCACCGTCGTAGGTGAGCACCGGGACGCCCGCGCGGGCGGCCAGCGCCGCGAGGTGGCGTCAACTCGTCCCGATTTGAGCGCGGGTTTGAACCTCGGCGCTCGGGACGGGGCGCGGCCGATTTTTATTGATGCTGCTGGTGAGGGTTTCGCGAGGCTCCGCCGGCGCGCCGCCGGAGGGCTGCGAAGCCGGCAAGGACCAGCAGAGCTCCGAGGGCCGCGGCCGCACCCGGGGGGATGGGGACCGCGGGCGACGCCCCGGCGGCGACGTCTTGAGCAGACGTGCCGAGGCGAATCTCGTCGGCGAGGAAGCCGTTCTGCACCTGAACGTTCACCACCTGGAACGGCGGCGGTGGCGGGATGCCCATCGTGAGGTCGGGCGGCAAGGACGTGTTCTTGTTCACCCACAGGTCGACCTTGCTCCCGGCCCCGCTGACGGTCACGCGAATGATGAGCAGGTCGGTCACTCCGGAGCCCGACGCGCAACAGAAGTTCAGGGGCGCGTTGGTGGCGTTCTGAAGGAAGTAGCTTCCGAGGCGGCGACCGAAGGTCACGAAAGGGAATTGCGTCACCACCGGGTCGATGCCCATCCAGACCTGATCGTTGCCCGGTGCGGCCTGGATCATGAACGACGCCCAAAAGACCGGTTGGGAGATGGGAGCCGGCAGAGGTCGATCGATGTTGAAGTTTCCGCCGATGAGGACGCCGGTCGTAGGTAGCGCCAGCGGGTGCGCCAGGCTGGCTGCGCCCTGGACCGTGACACCCAGGTCACCGGCCCAGGGGCCGGCAAAGCCCATCCCGCCCGGGTTGCCCGGGACCGGGCCCGGCGGATAGGCGAAGCCGTCATAGGCAATCACCGTCGCACGCGCGGGCCCGGCCAGCGCGCCCACCGTCACCGCTGCCGCGATCGCCACGCCCCACCGACGCATGACCCACGACATTTTCGACCTCCCCTAGGAGCCGCCACCGCGACGAGCGGATTGTTCGTTCGAAGACGTGCCACCTTCGCGAAGCGACATCCATGCCACCGCGCGGGACCCGAGATTCCGCGCGCGCGCGGCGACACGCCCATCGGAAACCGGAAGACGTCTCCGGTTCCCGGTAGGGAGCCCGCGGAAAGAGCGAGAACAAGACCCGGCCCTCAGACCTGGTACTCTCCCCCCACAAAAATGCGCTGGAACATCGGGCCCTTCGGGGTGAAAGACCTATTCACCCTCGTGAACCTGATGGGTGGGGTCGGCGCGATCATCTTCGTCGTCGACGGGAACCTGCCCGCCGCCGGGACCGCGCTGCTGCTGGGGTTCCTGCTGGGCGACACCCTCGACGGCCCGGTCGCGCGGATGACCAAGACGTCGAACAAGTTCGGCAGTGAGCTCGACACGGCCACCGACCATTTCGTCCAGGCGATCGCCCCGGCGGTCATCGTCTACGCCGCCTACGCGCGCGGCGGGCACGCGATCGGCGGGGTGGTTCTCATGTCGCTGGTCGTCGCCTGCGGAACGATCCGTCAGGCGCTGTTCTCGGTGGCCAAGATGGGCGATCCCCTCATGTACTGTGGGCTGCCGCGCACGGTGAGCGGCTACGGCGCCATGGCCTACGTGCTTTCGCACCTCTTCTTCACGTTGAACCCGGCCCGCTACGCGGTGGGGGCGGTGGTCATCACCGGCTTCTCCCTGCTGAATCTGCTGCCGATCCCGTACATGACCCACCGCGGGGGCCGGCGGATGCAGATGCACGTCCAGTTGCTCGTCTTCGGCTTCCTTGTCACGCCCGTCGCCGCGTTCTTCGTCGCCCCCAACTACGTGTTCGACGTCCTGTTTTTCTGGATGCTCGGCTACACCGCCACCGGCTGGATCCCCATCTACCCCGAGGAGAAGCGGGCGTTCTATGAGCGCTACCGTGCCTGGACCAAGGAGGTCAGCGGTTGACGCAGAACGGCCTGACGGCCCGGGGCGCCCTCGATTGCGGCATGGGAAAGGCTAAGTTAAAGTCCGCGACCCGATGTCGTTGACGAGCTTGCCGGTCAGCTCGCCGGGCTTGGAGCCGGCACCCAACGCAACGTTCGAGCTCCTGACCGGCGGGCAGGCCGCTTTCGCGCGGATCCTGACCCGGATCGGGGAAGCGCGTCGCAGCATCCTGGTCCGCGCCTTCGAGTGGCGGGACGACGACACGGGGCGCTCGGTCGCGCGGGCCCTGCTGGCGGCCGCCGACCGCGGCGTCACGGTCACGATCTGGAAGGATCGAATTGGCGGCTACTACGAGCACCTCGAGGCGACGAAGCAGAGCTTCTTTCACAAGAAGATCAATCTGCACGCGCGCGTCCAGCTCTGGTTCCTCATGACCTTCTACGGGCGCTGGGGCTCTCTCGACCAGACCCCGAGCGAGCTGGCGACGGCGCTGACGGCGCACCCAAACGTGCGCTTCCTGACCGAGAAGCGGTTCGACCACGCCAAGCTCTACCAGTTCGACGACGAGATGGTGATCCTGGGTGGGATGGGGATCGGCGACGATTTTCGCGACGTCAACATCGACTTCATGGTCGAGATCGCGGGCGGCGACGCGGCCCTACGGCTGACGGCCCGCTACGAGGGGCGCGCCCCGTTCGACGCCGGTCGCCGGTTCGACTACCTCTTGCACTCCTTCCGCGGTCAGGCGCGAACGGGCGAGTCGCTCTCGGCGCAGCGCCTGGAGCTCATCTCGGGCGTGCGCGAGCGGTTGACCATCGCCATGGCTTACCTCGGCGATCCGGAGCCGACCGACGCGCTCGTCGCGGCGGTCAAGCGGGGCGTCCAGGTGACGCTGCTGACGGCGGCGCGGGCCAACGTGGGCGGCGACATCAACCTCAAGACCTGCGCCGAGATCCTGCGTCGCACCGGCAGCCCGGAGAACCTCCGTCTCGTGCTGCATCCGAGCATGGTGCACGGCAAGGTGCTGGTCGGCGACGGCGAGTGGGTCGATCTCGGCTCGACGAACTTCACGCGCCTGTCGCACGGGGGCTACGAGGAGGTCGACGTCTTCTGCCGCGACCGCATGTTCGCCCGGCGGGTCGAGCAGGCGATCGAGCACGAGCTCGGCGCCGGCGCCCCCGCCCGGCTACCGCTCGACTACCGGCTCTGGCGGCTGGCGTTCGAGCTGGGGGTCAGCGCCTTTCAGGGTCGGAAGAAGGCCCGCTGACTTCTGCGGCCGCGCCGCGGGCGCGCGCAGGTACTTGATCAGGCTCCGCAACATCTCGGTCACCGCGACCACCGCCGCGACGAGGCAGAGGTGGCTCCCCGCCTGCGGGATGGCCAGCGCCGCCGCCAGCAGGGCCACCTCGCCCCACATGCTGGCGGCCCAGGAGAAGTCGGCGACCCCCTGGTTGGCGGCGAAGTTGTCGAGCGCGCCGCGCGCCATCTCGCTGGCCAGAAGGACGATGAGCGGGATGGTCGTCAGGCGGTGGGTGGCCAGCGCCGCCATCGCGACGACCGGCAGGAGCGCCCCGGCCGCGAGCCGCAGCCAGTGCTGCAGCCGATGCGCGGGCGCGCGCGCGACCGCGGGAATTCCCTGTTTGAGGTAGTCGAGCCCGCTCACCCAGGTGATGAAGACGACCGCGCCGATGAGCAGCCGCTCGGTCGCCGCGGCGCCGACGAACGACATCGCGAGGAAAGGCGCCACCACCGCCGCGCCGATCTGGAAGCCGCGCAGGGTGATCCCGGAGGCGCGCCGCGAGGCGAGGACCGCGAGGGCGAGGGCGAGCGGCGCCGCGAACAGGATCTGCAGCCCGCGCCCCGACCCGATGATCGGAATCAGCACCAGGAATCCGAAGGCGATCATCTGCACCCAGGTCTTCACCTTGGCGATGCCGGTGCTCGGGAGCCGCCGGCCGCCGAGCTCCAGGCTGGAGCGCAGCACCGTCACCAAGAGCTCGCGCGAGAAGATGGCCGCCGCGATCCACCAGGGGATCCCACCCCGGTCGGCGAAGCAGGCGTAGCAGACGACGATGAAGATCTTGTCGGCCACGGGGTCGAGCAGCGACCCCAGCACCGTCGGCCCGTGCTTGCGCGCCAGGTACCCGTCGACGGTGTCGGTCAACCCGATGAGCGTCCCGATGGCGACGCCGATCGCCTGCGTCCTCGGGCCGCCGTAGATGAGCCACCCCATGAATGGCATCGCGAGCAGGCGGGCCGTGGTGACCTGGTTCGCCGTGATGCGCATGGTGCACCGTCGACGTTAGCGGTCCGAGCGATGCGACGTCAACCGCCCAGGCGGACGAGCAGGACGTGCCCAACTAGAACCCACCTCGCAACCGCCAGGCGAGCGCAGCGCGGCTTTGCCGCGCGGAGCGAGGGGGCCCGGGGGACGCGAGCGGCAGCGAGCCGTCCCCCGTAAGATTAGGTCTCCAGCTTGGGCTCGTCGGACGCCGGGCGCGCGGTCGCGGCGGCGGGTGCCGTGGGTGCCGGGGCGCGCTCGTCGAGCAGCGCCAGCGCCACCGCCAGCGCGCGGCGGGTCTTCTCGGCCGTCTTGTCATCCGAACGAATGCGCTGGAACGCCCTCACGATCTGATCCTCGTAGTCGGCGACCTTGGCCTCGAGCTCCGCGATCCGATCGCGCCCCTGGGCCAGCCGCACCTCGCGGTTGCCGAGCTCGGCGCGCGCCGCGTCGACGTCGGCCTCCAGGCCGGACAGCCGCCGATAGGCCTGCTCGATCTCCTGCACGCGCGCCGCCAGCTCCCCCTCGGCGCGCGCCGCGCGCCCCAGCGCCTGATCGTACTCGGCGCGGTGTTTCTCGGTGAGGTCGGTCTTCTCGGTGAGGTGGCGCCGTTCGATCTCGGTCACCCGGACGTGGTGGTCCTCGTCGCGCGTGGTCAGCTCCATGCGGCGCCGGTTCTCGGCCGCCTCGAGCTCGGCGACCCGCCGCGCCTCCTGCTCGGCGATGTCGCGCTGCCGGCGCTCCTCGGCGGAGAGCGCCTCCTCCTCGTGGCGGCGGCGCATCCCCAGGATCTCGTTGCGGTGGTCGCGCTCCTTCTGCTCCGCCTGCGCCTCGTACGACTGCCGCTCGGTCGCCAGCTGCACCGCCTGCTCGTCGCGCGCCGAGGCGATCGCCTTCTCGTGCTCCTTGCGCAGCTTGGAGACCTCGTTCGTGAGCCGCTCGCCCGCCTGCGCGCTCTCCTCGGCGAGCCGCCGCTGCAGCGTCTCGACCTCGCCCTTGTGGGCGACCTCGATCCGCGCCAGCTCCGCCTGCCGGGCCCCCTCCGCCGAGGCCATCGCCTGGCCGTGCTCGTCGGAGAGCCCCGCGACCTCGCCCCGGTGCGTCTCCTCCTGCTCGGCGAGCCGCGTCTCCATCTCGCCCCGCAGCCGGTCGGCCTCCGAACGCGCCCGCACCTCTTCCTGCGCCGCGCGTTTCTTGATGGCGTCGATCTCGTCGTGCGACTTGCGCAGCTCGACGTGCGCGTCGTCCAGCCGCGCCTTGAGCCCCTTCTCGCGCTCGGCAGACTTCTCGCGGTCCTGCGCCAGCTCGGCGACCTTCTCGTTGGCGGCCACCAGGTTCCGCTCGAACCCGATGGTGCTCTCTTCCAGATCGCGCCGCGCCCGGTCGAGCTCGCGGATCTTGTCCTTGTGGTCCAGAATCTGCCGCTCCTTGGCGTCGAGCGCGTCGCGCAGATCGAGGATGTCCTTCTCTTTCTTGTTGATGATTTCGCGCAGGCCGAGGAACTCGCGCTCCTTGGAGAACGTGGCGGACTGGGTGAACCGCTCGCGGGCCTCCTCGATCTCCTTGCGCAGCGTCTGCCGCTCGTTCTCCAGCGAATGGATCCGCGCCTCGAGCTCGATGTTGCGCGCCTCGGCCTCGCGCGCGCGGGCCTCATCGACGACGACCGGCGCCCCGAAGCTCTCCGAGATGACCCGCCCGCTCGCCTCGGTCGAGACGTCCTCGAAGGCGATCTCGTCGGGGGCCGGCGGCACGTCGTGCTCGGCCGTGGTCCCGCTGTCGGCCAGCGCCGACGCGAGCAGGGCGTCCGAGACGATCGGCTCCGGCCCCAGCGTCTCGCCGGTCCGGTAGACGTCGGGATCGAGGTCGGTCGCCTGAGGGACCCCGGAGGCGGCGACGCCCGGCGTCTCGCCCGGGGGCTTCTCCCAGGCGAGGTTCGGCGGCAGATCGTCGTCGGTCCAGAGGTTCCGCAGATCGACCATGTCGTTCCCCGGCGCGACCGTCTCGGGAGAGCCGGCCTCGAGCGCAGCGAACGCGGCCTGGGTGGCCGGATCGAACTTCTCCCCCTCGAACGGCGCGGCGGGGGCGTTGTCCTCGGGCAGAACCTGCTGCTCCGAGGTGTCGCCGGCGCCCGACTCCGCGGCCACCACCCCGTAGCTGTCGGGGTCGACCGCCAGCGTCGCCTCCTCGTCGTCGTTCTCGTCGGCCGAGGCGCTGCTCACGATGTCGACGTCATCATCGTCGGCCATCACGATGTCCGAGTCGGCGTCGAGCTCGTGCACCTCGTCGTCGTCGGCCCCGGCCGCCAGATTCAGCTTCAAGAGCCCGCCGATCTTGACCAGCAGATCCCTGCCGCTGAAGGGCTTCAGCATGTACTCGTCGGCGTGCGCCTTCAGCTTCTTGTGCTGGTCGAGCACCGCCTGCGTCTCCTCGGACGACATCAGCACCAGCGGCACCTCGCGAAGGCTCGGGCTGCGCCGCAGCTTGTTGCAGATCGCGTAACCGACCTTCTTCGGCTCGACGGAAAGGACGATCACCGCGGGCTTGTGGGAACGCCCCCACTCCATCGCGTCATCGCCGCTCGGGATGTTCTTGACCTCGAAGCCATTCGGCGCGAGCAGCCGCCGGATCTGGTCCGCGGTGGCGGCGTCGGGTTCGATGCACAGCGCAATTCGGTCGGCCATCTCGCCTCCTCTGAGACGGAGCGCTCAAGGAGCGCCCACCCCCCGCAACTCGCCGGAGGGGCCGCTATCCTATCAAACTTGGGACCCTCAAAGGGTCCCAAACCCCCCGCGACGAGCTCCGCCGGGCAGAGCCCGGCTCCGCTCACGCGATCGAATCGCGCTCGGGTTAGTGGACGAACGCGGTCGTCACCAGACGGGTCAGCGTGTCCTCGTCGAGGTCGGCCGTCACCACGTAGCCGAGGCCCCGGTCGCGGTAAGCCGCGGTCGAGATGCCGGGGCCGCTCTCCACGTAGATCTCCCGACCGTTGACCACCCGGCGCTCGGCCGCGTCGATGCTCTGGTCGCGCGGGTCGAACACCAGCAGCGTCACCCGATGGCCGGTCGGATCCCGGTAGAACAGGTAGGCCGCGGGGCGCTCGCCGACGTTGACCAGCCGTCCCCCCTGGCAGGTCGTCCCCTTCCCGAGAGGCGGCGCGTGCACCGGGAAGTCGACCCGACCGCGGAACCAGGAGCCGATCGATCCGCAGTCCGAGCCCGTGATGTCCATCGGCATCTCGGCCTGGTAGCTGCGCTGCGCCTGCTCGAGCACGACCGGATGCGATTGGCGGACGGTGCTGGTGATCCCGACGATCAGCAGGAACGCCGCCGCCGCCGGGACCAGGCGCGGGTACGACAGCCAGGGCCAGCGCCGCGGCGCGATCTCCTTGGCCGAGAGCATCTCGGTGACCCGCAGCTTGAACGCCAGCGGGACCTCCGGGCGCGGCAGGTGCGCCCGCACCGCCGCCCTGAACCGCCCCTCCAGGTGGACCTGACGCGCGCAGACCGGACAGCCGACCAGATGACGCTCGATCCCCTCGCGATCGACGCCGGTCAGCTCGCGATCGACGTACGCCTGGACCGAGGCGCCGACGTCCGAGCAGGTCACGAGACGTCCCCCCCTTGCCCCTGATCGCGCCGCCGCCGGTAAGCGGCCATGTCGACGGGGGCCGCGCCGTCCGACGAGGCCGCCGGCTCGGCATGGATAATCCCCTGCTCGACCGCGTAGTCGTGCAGGAGCCCCTGCAGGATTTTGCGGCCGCGGAACAGCCGGCTCATCACCGTCCCCGCCGGGCAATCCATGATCTCGGCGATCTCCTTGTAGGAGAAGTCCTCGAGGTCGGCGAGGATGACCGCCATCCGAAAATCGGAGGGGACGGCGGCCAGCGCCTTCTCGACGTCGGTGGAGACCATCCGGCCGAGCAGCGCCGTCTCCACGTCGCGCCCGTCCGTGCCGCCCCCGACGAACTGCTCGAGGTTCGCGGGCGACGACTCGGCTTCGCTCATCACGACGTGCTCGCGCTCGCGCTCGCGGTAGTTGTTGCAGAAGACGTTGGTCAGGATGCGGAAGAGCCAGGCCTTGCAGTTGGTCCCCGCCTGGAACGTGTCGAAGAAGCGGTAGGCGCGCAGCAACGCGTCCTGGACGAGGTCCTCGGCGTCCTTCTCGTTGCGGGTCATCCGCAGCGCGGCGGCGTAAAGGGCGCTCAAATGCGGGAGCGCCTCGCGTTCGAAATCAACCGCCTGTGGTCGCCGTTTCATCAGTTTCCGCTTATCCGTCTACCCGTGTTCCAAAACCGGCGGTCCGGGCCCGTTATTCCAGGCTAGTAACATGCCGCGTTGAGGAACACCCTGCCGCCCGCGGCCGGCGATACGCCGGCCGGGCTCGTGTAGTCGGCATAGGTCGCCGTAAGCCCGTTGACCGGCAACGCCGAGACCGTCCCGAGGACGCTGTTGATCGACGGAAAGATGACGGCGCCCGGCCGGCGATTTCCCATCTCGTCGATCCGCCAGAGCTCGACGTCGAGGGGGCGGGACAGCAGCACGCCGTAGTCGGTGCCGAACGGCGCCAGGCCGGAAAACGGCGGCTGCAGGTTGGCCCCGCCGAAGCTGGTCGCCGGCGCGAACGGATAGGGAGCAGGCTGCATCATCTCGCCCGCCGTGTAGACCGCCAGCCAGCCCCCTTGCGTGTCCTGCCAGGCCAGGCTGTACCCGACCTGCGTCGGCGTCACCAGGGCGCAAGTCCCGGGATGGCCGAAGGCGAGCAACGTGGTCGAGTCGACCGAGCCCTTCTCGCTCGTTTCGGCGATGACCCAACCCGGAGCGGTGCCCGTCTGGAGGTTGACCTGATCGCTGTAGTACACGACGGTCAGGTCGTCCTTGCCGGGCGAAAAGGCCAGGCAGGAGAACTCGGGCATCGCACTCATCGAGGTGACGACCGGCGTGCCCGTCAGCATGCCCGCCGCGTTGACGGTGGCCACGCGGACCACGCCCGTGGCGGCGTCGACCCAGGCGAGGCCGGCGTTCATCCCCTTGCGCGACGACATCATCGCCACCGACGACGCCGCCGGGGCGCCGCCCGGAAAGGTGAGGATCGGGGTGGCCGCCGCCGCGGAGGTCGGGCTATCGGCGGGGACGGCGACGAGGGCCAGCTCGCCGTCGCCGCTGGCCGCGTCGGTCGCGAGGTAGGCGATCAGCACCGTGTCGCCCGGCGTCTGGGCGCCCGCGACCGCGTAGTACGCCTGCGTGACGCCCGCGGGGAGCGCGAACGCCTGCTCGCCGGAGAGCGTTCCGTCGGCGCCGAGCGCGCCCCAGCGGACGGTCGTCTGGTCGCTGCCGAGCAGGAAGTAGCCGTTGCCAACCTGGTCGAGGCGGGCGTCGGCCAGCAGCGTGAGCGGCGTCCCCGCCAGCGTCACCTCCTGCGTGATCTGGCAGCCCGCATCCCCCACGTCCGCGTCGCACCCCCCAAGACCGAGGGCCAGCGCGGCGGTGGCCAGTGTGATTACGTCGTGGCGACGTCGCCGTGGCATTTTTTGTATTTTTTTCCGCTTCCGCAGGGGCAGGGATCGTTCCGGCCGACCTTGGGCTCGCTGCGGCGGATCGGCTTGGCCTCGCCGGCGCCGTTTCCGCCGCCGTTGGAGGCGTGGGCCTGAGGCTCGACGCCGCCGCCCGATTCGATCGTCTTGCGCACCTTGGGGGCGGCTGCGGGCGGCATCGACGCCGGCGGCTTCGAGGACGGTGGGGCGCTCGCGGGGCCGGGCGCCGGCGCCTCGGCGCGCTGGAGCTGCATGTGGAACAGTTTCTCACAGACGTTGCGGCCGATGTTGTTCATCATCTCGCCGAAGATGACGAACCCCTCCTTCTTGTACTCCTGCTTGGGATCCTTCTGACCGTAGCCGCGCAGGTGGATCCCCTCGCGCAACGCCTCCATCGACTTGAGGTGCTCGATCCAGCGTTCGTCGATCTCCTCGAGGTAGAACGTACGGGCGTAGTGCAGGATGACCGGCAGCGGGTACTCGGCCTCGCGCGCCTCGATCACCTTCTCGACCTCGCTCCAGAGTGACTCCGCGAGCGTCTCGCGCTCCATCCCCCCTTGCTCGTCGAACGACGGCTCGAAGTTGAAGCGCTGCTTGACCGCCGCGCCGAGCGCCTCGAGATCCCAGTCCTCGGCGTGCGAGTTGGGTGGGCAGTGCTCTTCGATGATGAGCTGGATCATCTCCTCGGAGAGGTCGAGCACCCGCTCGCGCTGCTGGATCATCGACGAGCCGACCTCCTCGGCCAGCCGGTCGAGCGTGCCGGTCCGATCCTCGGCGATCCCCTGGGGGTCGGGGTAGGCGCCCCACTCGCGGTAGATGAGCGAGCGGAGGTAGGCCGGGTTGATCGGCACGGTGGTAGCGGTGAATCCCCCCGGCGCGTTGGGGTCGGCCACGCGCGACTCGGCGATGAGGTCGCACATCCTGGCAAGGATGGGGCGGGTCATCGCCGACAGGGACGCGACCGTATGCTTCCCCGACTCGGTCGGCAGCGGCTGGTCGGTCTTGGTGATGCCCCGCTCTTTCTCCTCGGCGGTCGGCTCGGGCGCGTAGCGCCCCTCCAGCACCTGCCGGCGCAGCGCATAGATCGTCTTGCGCTGCTGGTTCATGACGTCGTCGTACTCGAGCAGGTTCTTGCGGATGTCGAAGTTGTGCCCCTCGACCTTCTTCTGCGCGTTCTCGATGGCGCGGTTGATGAGGCCGTGCTCGATCGGCACGTCCTCCTCCATCCCGAGGCGCTCCATGAGCCCGGTGATCCTCTCGGCGCCGAAGATGCGCATCAGATCGTCTTCCAAGGAGAGGTAGAACCGCGAGCTCCCCGGGTCCCCCTGTCGGCCGGCGCGGCCGCGCAGCTGGTTGTCGATGCGGCGCGACTCGTGCCGCTCGGTGCCGAGGATGTGGAGGCCGCCGGCGGCGAGCACCTCCAGCTTCTCGGCGTCGCACTGGGCCTTGAAGCGCGCGAACGCCTCGTCGTAGGCGGCCTGCTTTTCGGCCGCCAGCTCGTGCCCGGGCTTGCCGGCGTTCTCCGGATCGACCTCGGCGCGCGCCATGAATTCGGCGTTGCCGCCGAGGATGATGTCGGTCCCGCGACCGGCCATGTTGGTCGAGATGGTGACCCGCCCCTTGCGCCCCGCCTGAGAGACGACGAACGCCTCCTTCTCGTGCTGCTTGGCGTTCAGGACGGCGTGCTCGATCCCCTTCTTGCGCAGGAGCGAGGCGACGACCTCGGACTTCTCGACGCTGACGGTGCCTACCAGCACCGGCTGGCCGCGCTTGTAGCAGTCCTCGATCTCGTCGCAGACCGCACGAAACTTGCCGCGCTCGTTCTTGTAGACGACGTCGTCCGAGTCCTTGCGCAGCGTCGGCTTGTTGGTGGGGACGACCGTGACGTCCAGCTTGTAGATCTTGTTGAACTCCTCGGCCTCGGTGTCGGCGGTGCCGGTCATGCCAGCCAGCTTCTCGTAGAGGCGGAAGTAGTTCTGATAGCTGACCGTCGCCATCGTTTGGTTCTCTTCCTGGATCTCGACACCTTCCTTGGCTTCGATCGCCTGGTGGAGACCGTCCGACCACCGCCGCCCCGGCATCTTGCGGCCAGTGAACTCGTCGACGATGATCACCTCGCCGTCGTCGATGAGGTAGTTGACGTCGCGCTTGTAGAGCGTGTGCGCCTTGAGCGCCTGCGAAACGTGGTGCAGCCACTGGATGTTGGCCGGCGCGTAGAGGTTGCCGACGCCCAGGCGCTGCTCGACGCGCTCGATGCCGTTGTCGGTCAGGATCGCCGAGTGCGCCTTCTCGTCGACGGTGTAGTCGATGTCCTTGCGCAGCCCGGGGATGATGCCGTCGACCTTGGTGTACAGATCCGCGGACTGCTCGGCCGGCCCCGAGATGATGAGCGGCGTGCGCGCCTCGTCGATCAGGATCGAGTCGACCTCGTCGACGATCGCGAAGCTGTGGTCGCGCTGGACGTAGCGCTCGATCGAATCCTTGATGTTGTCGCGCAGGTAGTCGAACCCGAACTCCGAGTTCGTCCCGTAGGCGACGTCCGAGCGGTAGCTGACCTGGCGCTCGGCGTCCGACAGGCCGTGGACGACGATCCCCACGGTCATCCCCAAGAACTTGTAGATGCGCCCCATCCACTCGGAGTCGCGGCGGGCCAGGTAGTCGTTGACCGTGATGACGTGGACACCCTTGCCGGCCAGCGCGTTCAGGTAGACCGGCAGCGTCGCGACCAGCGTCTTCCCCTCGCCGGTCTTCATCTCGGCGATGCAGCCGCGGTGGAGAACCATCCCACCGATGAGCTGCACGTCGAAGTGGCGCATCCCGAGCACGCGCTTGCCCGCTTCGCGGCAGACGGCGAACGCCTCGGGGAGGAGATCGTCCAGCGTCTCTCCGCCCCCTCCGCCCGGCGGGTTGAGCCGGCGGCGAAACTCGACCGTCATGTCGCGCAGCTGCGCGTCCGACTTGGCCTGCATCGTCGGCTCGAGCTGGTTGATCTGCTCGACGATCGGGCGCATCCCCTTGATGACCCGGGCGTTCTTGGTTCCGAAAATCTTCTTGGCGACGAAGCTGATCATGGGGAGGAGCGACCTCTAAAGGCGGCCATAGACCTTATTGTGCGCACCTCGCTGGCGCAAGCACCGCCGACCTGGCGTCAATGCGCCAAGTGCCCACCCGGCAGGTCGCCGCCGAACGTGGTATTCTACATGTTGCTACCAGGAGGAATACCAATGGCGCTTCGCAAGACGGCCATCGCCCTGCCCGCCGAGCTGCTGACCGCCGTCGATCGGGCGGCGCGTGAGCGGCACGAGTCACGAAACAAGTTCGTGACTCGCGTCTTGAGGTCGGCCGTCGGCGCGCGCCGCGACGCCGAGATCACCCGGCGCCTCAACGATCTCTTCAGCTCCCCGGAGCTCGACGCCGAGCAACGACGGGGAGCCTCCGATCTCGAAGATGCCGGAACGGACTGGTCGGACGAGCGCTGGTGATCCACCAGGGCGAGGTCTACTGGCTGCACTTCGGAGCGGTCGAAGGCTCGGGACCCGCTGGCCGGCGCCCCGCCGTCGTCGTTCAGCATGACCGCTTCAACCGGAGCGCCATCTCGACCACGGTCGTCGCGGCGGTGACGTCGAACCTTCGGCTGGGCGCGATGCCCGGCAACGTACGGCTGCGGCGTGGAGAGGCGGGACTGCAAAGGGCCAGCGTCGTCAACGTCTCGCAAATTCGAACCATCGATCGTGATCGCCTGGGCGAACGAATCGGCAATCTGGCGGCGCCCCAACTGCGCGAGGTGCTCCACGGATTGTCAGTCGTTCTCGGAACCGACGATTTGAAGGCTGATAGACCATGACGTCGCCGCACTGGCGGACCGCCTACCGAGGCATCACGAACGCCTGGAACGCCTGCTAGAGCTTCTTCCGAAACTCGTCATAGTCGAGGTCGAACTTCTTGCAGATTCCGCGCAAGTAGACATCCGACAACTCGGTTGTCCCCGTTATGGAGCGACAGCGGGTACGTGTTGCCCCATGCATTGCGGAGAATGACGTGACTGCCCTTCCCCTTTCGGACGACCGCTTCTACGCCGCAGAGCTTGAGCGCTTGGACGACCTCGCGAAACCTAGCCGGCATGGGCCGCGCGGACGGGGATCCGGTCGGTGACGAACAGGCGAGTCGGCGGCACACCGACTTCGTCGCCCGTTGCGCCCGGAGACTCGAACAGGAGCCGCGGGTGCCGTCGATCGAGCGTTTCGCCCGACGCAGCCTCGGCGGCGGCCCACAGCTCCTCCGCTGCCGGAGACCACTCGATGGGCGAGAGTCCCGCCGAGAGGCGGTACGCGATCATCTCCGACACTGCGCTACGCAAAAACTTCGTGGCCTCGTCGGGACTCGAACCCTGCGCGACAATATCCAGATCGAGCGCGTGGGCGATCCACGTCGCGGGCATGTCGGGCGCCGGATAGCCGAGAACGCGAAGCGACAAGACGACATCGATAGGAAACCCGTCCATGTCAATCTAGGTTACTCCGCCTCCGGGACCGGTCAACGGCGTCTCGAGCCGGAAGTAGCACCCTTGTCCTTGATCGGAGCAACCCCGAGCGTGACCATCTCCGCCCTGCGGAGCTGCCGATCGGGGGGGCCTCCTCGCCAGACGTAACACCGCGTTACGCAGGCGCGGGCTGAACCCAGAGCTGGACGACGCTGGCCACGAACCACGCGAGCGCGATGATCGCCGCCATGATCAGGACCAGGACGAACTGATCGAGCAGGCCGAACAGCAGCCAGAGGAAGATCGCGGTGTCGCGGCGGCCGAGCGCGAACAGGAAGGTGCCGATGCCGGGCTTGCCCTGGGTGGCGGTCGAGTCGCCCAGCTTCCGGCCGCCCGAGAACCACCAGACCATGTCCATGAGATCGCCGGTCGCTTTTTGGCGCCGCATGTCGCGCATGATGATGAGGTTCGACAGCACCAGCATCGTCGCGCCGCCGAGACCGACGGCCAGCGCCCAGGCCCCCGCGCCCGCGCGCCAGAGGCCGATCCCCGCCGCCGCCGTGACGAGGACGTTGAGCACGTCGTCGACGAAGGTGTCGAGCCAGGCCCCCAGCTTCGACTGCTGAAACCGCACGCGCGCCAGCTCCCCGTCGCAGCCGTCGAGCACCGACTGGGTGTGCTCGCAGAGCAGCCCCAGCAGCACCAGGAGGTAACCGCCGGTGGCCATCAGCGCGCAGCCGGCGATCCCCAGCGCGGCGGCGAACAGCGTGATCTGGTTGGGCGTGATCGGCGTGCGCACGAGGACGTGGCGGGTGAACCGGACCGAGAGCGGCTTGTTGAAGCGGCGCGCCACGAAGCCGAGGTCGGCCCGGAAGAGCGCGGCGAAGACCGCGTCCTCCGCGGCGCGGCGGGAGAGCTCGTCGACCACCCGGAGACCCTCGAGCTTGGCGCGCTCGACGCGGACGACGTCGGCCCCGACCAGCGGCGCGCCGAGCGCGCGCGCCAGCTCGGCCGCGGCCGCCGGGTTCGGCACGGACCGGAGCTGGACGTTGGCCGGGAACGGGGCGGGGAGCGCGAGCGACCCGTCGCTGGCGACGATGACTCGAGTCTCCGCGGCCAGCCCGAGCTGCTTGACCGCGCGCTCGATCACCGACAGACCCGCGACACGCAGCGCGGCCCCCGCCGCCTCGTCACGCGTCGCCGCCAGCACCACGTTCGCGGGCATCATCGCGGTTTCGTCCCCGGCGGCACGTTACCCTGGCGGCAGCAGCCGATCGAGCACGGCGACGACCTCGCGCGGAAACCGGGCATCGTTGCGGCGCACGACGCGCGGGCGATCCCAGTCCTCGTTGTCGATCACCAGGTCGGCCCGCCCGAGCGGGTCGAAGGAGGCGCGGTAGCGGGCCTGCGCCGGGAAATAGCGTCGGTCTATCCGGCCGGCGATCTCTTCGGGCGTCCGCCCCTTGGCCTGATCGCGCGCCACGATCCGCCGGCGCGCCTCGTCGGTGCTGACCTCGAGCACGATGAGCGGCGCGCCGGCGGCGCGCGCGGCCCGCAGCGGCATCACTCCCTCGAGGACGGTGATGGCGCCCCCTGTCTCGTCGAGGGGAGAGGGCGCCAGCGCCGCGTCGAGCGCCGCAAAGTCGAAGTAGCGATCGTAGTAGAGCTCCGCCTCGGCTTCCGGTGCGAGCCCGGAAAAGTCGAGAGGCCGACGAAAGTCGTCGACGTGGATGAGTGACGCCGGCGCCCCCACCGAGGAGAGCGCGGCCGAGAGCGCGGCCGCGAACCGCGACTTGCCGCTGCCGTCCAGCCCATCGACGACGATTAGACGCCCGGTCGGATTCGCCAATCGGGGGTGAGCAGTTGGCCGAGCGCGCCGGCCGCGCGCACCATGGCGACGATCATCATGTAGAGCAGAACGACCGGGAGCTGATCGAAGTAGGCGAGGCCGATCGCCAGCACGATCAGGACATCCCGGCGGCCGAGCAGCATCACCGATTTGATCGAGCTGGACCCGGCGCCGCTGACGGTCTTGAGCGGCTGGCCGTAGGAGAACCACCAGCGCAGCTTCATCACGTCGCCCTCGCCCTGGCGTATGAGCTCGCGGTAGGAGACCACCGCGTAGAACAGCGTCATCGCCGCCGCCGCCAGCGACATCTTCATGTCGAGATAGGTTCCGCCGCGCCGCCAGAGCGCCAGGCCCACCGCGAGGATCATCACCACGTTGACGAAGTCGCCGAGCACCGTGTCGAACCAGGCCCCCACGGCCGTCTGGTGGAGACGCACGCGCGCGAGGTCGCCCGCGCAGCCGTCCAGGATCGCGTAGCCCTCGAGGATCGCGAAGCCGGTCACCACGCCCTGCCAGGTGCCGCCCGCGACCAGCAGCGCGCCGTAGAGCCCGACGAAACCGGCGAGCAGCGTGACCAGCGCTGGCACCACCGGCAGGTGCACGAGCAGGAGCTGCGTGAGGCGCGACGAGACCTTCTGGTTGAGCAGCCGATCGATGATCCCCACCGTCTCGCGCTGCGCGTCCCGGAAGACGAGCTCGTCCGCGACCCGGCGCGACGCCGCGTCCACGACCTGCGTGCCCTTGTCGAACCGCGCCGGCTGCAGCCAGACGGTATCGGCGCGCACCACCGTCGCCTCGGCGCCGAGCTCGGCCTTCAGAAGGTCGAGGCTGGCCGCCGCGTCTCCGTCGATTTCACGTCGCTCCATGTTGCGCGGCAGGTGGCGCGGCAGCAGAACGCTGCCGTCGCTGGCGATCACCACGTGGGCGTCACGCAGCCGAGCCAGCAGGCGAATGGCGCGATCGACGACGCGCAGACCGCCGACTTGCATGCGCGCGCCGGGCGCTTCCCGCTCCGTCGCGCTCAGGATGATCGGGATCATCGTGCGTGCCGCGAGGGCCGGCGGACGGGGAAGCACCGCCGCCGCCGCCCGCGCCACCGGATTCAGCTCACCCGCACCTTCGATAGTCATCATGCGACAAATCCCCTGGCGTAAGTCCGTCCCGCGGGGTTGCCTACAATGCCATTCGACCCCCGCAAACTCAAGCGTAAACCCAGCGGAAGTGAGTGCCCGTGAGGTGCGTCGCTCGTCAGATTGCTGACGAGTGCGAATCGAGCGCGGCGAATCTCCTGGGGATCGCGTACGCGCTGCGGCGATTTGTTCCCGGATTGTTTCCGGTCGGCCGACGACAGCCGTCTTATTTGGGCGCCGGCAGCTCTTCCGGAAGGCAGGGGGCCATGACCCGAATCATGAGCGGGTGGCAGAGGCCGTTGCTGGCGACCGAGCCGCGCCGGCGGTAGAGGTCCTTCTGGTTGTAGCGCATCGGGTTTCCGTCGCCGTCGCTGACCATGCAACCGGCTTCGACCAGGATCACCTCGGGCGCGCAGGTGTCCCACTCCTGCTCGGCGGGCGAAAGGTTGAGCACGGCGTCCAGATCGCCGCGGGCGAGCGCCATGTGCTTGACCGAGGCGCCCATGGCCACGGCGCGCGGCGCGAGTCCCGAGGCGGCGAGGCACTTGCCCAGCCCCTCGTCGGGGTTGAGGCGCGAGATCCCGACGCGCAGCTCGCCCGGCACCTGGCGCGTCGAGGTATGGATCGGGCTCGAGACACCGCTGCTGTCGAGGAAGGCGCCGCCGCCGCGGCGCGCGTGGTAGAGCGCCTGCCGCACCGGCTGATAGACGACGCCCAGCACCGGCTGTCCGTCGACGCAGAGGCCGATGTGCACCGAGAAGTCGCCGGTCTGGGCGATGAAGTCGCGCGTGCCGTCGAGCGGGTCGATGATCCAGACGCGGGCCTTGCCGAAGCGCGACGGATCGTCGGGTGATTCCTCGGTCAGGAACGCGTCGGTCGGAAAGGCCGTGCGGAGGCGATCGAGGATCAGCGCGTCGGCCGCCCTGTCGGCGGGGGTGACGGGCGAGGTGTCGGACTTGGTGTCGACCACGAGCTCGGGATTGCCGTAGAAGCTCAGGATGACCCGGCCCGCGTCGCGGGCGGCCTGGCAGGCGACTTCGTGCTCCTGATCGAGGTTGCTCACGCGCGCTAGGCTAGCAGATCCCCCGGGAACCCTGGGAGGGTTCCCGTACTCTCCCGCGAAGGACTCCGCCGAGCCGAGCTCGGCTCCATCCACGCGGCGCGGCCGACCGGATGCGGGCTTGTGCGATCAGGCGACCGCGTTCCCGGCCAGGAGCTCGTCGTAGACGGCGACCATCTGGTCGAGCGCGTAGCTGCCGTGCGGGGCGAAGCGCCCGACGACGTGATCTCGGCCGCGCCGCCCCATCGCCGCCAGATCGTCGGGTGACGCGCCAAGCGCCTCCTCGAGCGCGCGGCTGAGCGGCCCGCGGCGTCCGGTCGGAATCTCCCAGCCTGTCTCACCGGGGCGGACGATCTCGTCGACGTTGGCGGCGTGCGAGAGGATCGCGGGGAGCCCGGCCGCGCACCCTTCGAGCGCCGCGTTGGCCAGCCCCTCGTAGAGCGACGGCAAGAGCAGGAGATCGGACGCCCAGTAGAGCGAGCGGACGTCCTCCACCGCGCCCAAGAAGCGCACCGACGGCGCGAGCCGCGGATCGCGCGCCAGCCGGCGCACCCAGGCCGTCACGCCGCGATCGCGCGCCCGCCCGGCCAGGAGCAGGATCGCGTCCGCCGGCCAGCGCCCCCGGCGCTCCATCGCCCGCATCGCCCAGAGCACGCCGAGCTGGTTCTTCTGCAGACCGATGCGGCCGGGCAGCAGGATTGCCCGGCGGTCGGCCGGGATCTCCCACTGCGCCCGGGCGGCGGCCCGCTCGGCGGCGGTGGGCAGTCGAAACTCGGCGACGTCGAGCAGGTTGTAGACGACGCGGATCTTGTCGGCCGGCACGCGCGCCCAGGTGACGAGCTCATGCTTGACGCCGATCGAGTTGGTGAGGATGAGCCGGCTCTTCTTCGACATGAACCACTCGGTCACGAGGTAGCGCAGCTCCATCATCCGGTTGCGGCAGGAGGTGATGGTGATGGGGACGCCGGCGCGCGCCCCCGCCCAGCGTGCCCAGAAGTTCGCCTTGTCGCGGAACGAATGCAGGATGTCGGGCTTCTCGCGCCGGAGGATGTCCGTGAGGCGAGCGAGCGCGGAGAGGTTCATTCGCCGCACGCCGAGATCGTGCGCCGGCTGGCCCGGCGGACAGCGGGCCCCCCAGAAGACGTCGTCGTTGTGGTACACGCAGAGTACCGGCTCGAACCGCGCGGGGAGCTTGTTGATGAGCTCGAGGATCTGTCCCTCGGTCCCCCCCTGCTGCAGGTTGGGGATGAAGTAGAGGATTTTCGCTCGGGCCATGCCGATGGAGACCTTCGCCGGAAGCCCTGCTTCTAGCACGGTCTCATGCGACGAAGAATCACGTCACTTGAGCGCCCGCCCCGGCCGCGGTCACGCCGTTCGCGAAGCGTCCTTTCCTTGGGCCGCCGCGCCCCATTCGACAGAGGCCTCCCGCTCCGCCGTCTGCCGCACGAACGCGGCTCGGCCGTCACAAAGCTCGCGGAACCACGTCTCCAGCACCATCAGATTCCAGATCCGCTCGCCGTGGTCCTCGCCGGCGCGGTGGCGATGGAGGAGCGACTCCACGGCCGTGGGCGAAAACAGGCCGCGCCCCTGGGCCGCCGGCGAGAGCAAGAGATCGCGGGCGGCGCTGTGGAGGCGTCCGGAGAGCCAGCGCGCCGTCGGCAACGCAAAGCCTTTCTTGCCGCGGCCGAGGATCGCAGGCGGCACCAGATCGGCAAATGCCCGCTTGAGGACGAGCTTCCCCCGGCGGCCCCGCAGCTTGAAACGCATCGACAGCGCCGCGCCCGTCTCGACGACGTCATGGTCGCAGAACGGGGCACGCGCCTCCAGCCCCTGGCTCATGCTGGCGATGTCCACCTTGGTCAGGATGTCGTCGGGCAGGTAGGTGTCGGAGTCGAGCTCCTGCAGGCGCCCCAGCAAATCGCCGGCCTCACTGGCGGCGAGCCGCGCGGCGAAGGCCTCGGCGGTCGCGTCGCGGGCGAACCGCGCCCGCAGCTCGGGGGTGTAGAGATCGCCCTTCTCGGCGGCCGAGAAGTGGCCGACGAAGCGCAGATAGCGGGTCGCCTCGTCTTGAGAGAGTGCGGCGGCGTACTCGCGGACCCAGCGGGCCCGAGCGCCCGGTGCCCGAGCCAGCGCCCCCGCGACCAGCCGCGAAAGCGGCCTCGGCAACCGAGCCATCAGGTCGGCGACGTGGGCCCAGACGTAGCGCCGGTAACCACCGAAGGTCTCGTCGCCCGCGTCGCCGGAGAGGGCGACCGTCACGTGCCGCCGGGCCAGCTCGCACAGGTAATGGGTCGGGATCGCGGAGCTGTCGCCGAACGGTTCGCCGTGGTGGCGGACGATCGTCGGCAAGAGCCCGATCATGTCCGGCTCGACCATCAGCTCGTGGTGTTCGGTGCGGTAGCGCTCGGCCACCAAGCGGGCGAACGGAAGCTCGTTGTCGGCGCGGGCCCCCTCGGTAAAACCGATCGAGAAGGTCTTGACCCGGGCCCCGGTCGCCCGCGCCATGCAGGCCACGATGATCGACGAGTCGAGGCCGCCCGAGAGGAAGGCGCCGAGCGGCACGTCCGACATGAGGCGCTCGCGCACCGCCTTCTCCACCACGCCTCGAACGCGCTCCGCCGCCTCCTGCTCGCCGAGCCGCGCCAGGGTAGGCGCGAAGCTCGGGCGGTAGTAGCGGCGAACGACCGGCCGGCCGCCGCAGCGGATCTCCAGCGTGTGTCCGGCCGGCAGCTTCTTGATCCCCTCGTAGATCGTGTCGGGGCTGGGCACGTACTGAAGCGCCAAGTAGGCGTCGAGGGACGGCAACGAGAGGACGCCAGGCGTCCGCTCATCGGCCAGGAGCGCCCCCAGTTCGGAGGCGAACACGAAACCATCCGGACGCTCGGCGTAGTAAAGCGGCTTCTCCCCGAAGCGATCGCGGGCGAGCAGGAGCTTCCGCTCGCGCCCGTCCCAGACGGCGAAAGCGAACATCCCGCGCAGCAGCTCCGGCACCCGCGCGCCGACCTCCTCGTAGAGATGAGCGACCACCTCGGAGTCGCTGCCGCTCCGGAAGCGGTGCCCCTTGGCGCTGAGAATCGGCCCGCAGCTCGGCGTGATTGTAGATCTCGCCGTTCACCACGATGGCGATCTGCCCGTCCTCGTTGGTCATCGGCTGCCGACCGGCCTCGGAGAGATCGATGATCGAGAGCCGGCGGTGGGCGAGCGCAATCGGCCCGCTGGAGAAGTAACCGTGGCCGTCAGGGCCTCGGTGGACCAGCGCCGCGGCGAACCGCTTGGCCGCCCCGGACGGTGGAGGCGCCTCGGCGCTGGGGGCCATCGCTCCGGCGATCCCGCACATCAGGCGACCTCCAGAGCAGCCGGCGCGTAGGTCGCCCCCCCGCCGCCGCGCGCGAGATGATAGGCGGCGATGCGGCCCGGGACGCGACGGGCGTTGGCGGTGACGGTGACGGTGACGGTGAGGCTGGGGCTCACACCGCCCGAGGGCGGCAGCAAGCTGCCGTCGACCACGAACAGGTTCGGCGACGCCCAAAAGCGACCATCGGGGTCGACCACGCCGTCCTCGGGCGAGCGCGAGAAGCGCGCCGTCCCCACCGCGTGCGAGAAGCTGCCGATGAGCTGTACTTTGCCGGCCAGACCGCCGGCGCGCCCTTGGATCAGGCGCGCCAGCGCGATCAGCGTGTCGCGGCGCCGGCGATCGGCTTCGGTGTAGTCGTGGATCACCTGCGCGACCGGGAGCCCGAACGGATCGGCGCATTCGGACGCGAGGTCGACGCGATTTTCGACGCGCGGCTCGTCCCTGCGATGCAGAGCGGCGTCTGGGTCCGATCGGCGGACACCGCGGCCGCCCTGCGGAACCCAGGCGGGCCGAGCACCCGCACCACCTCGCGCGACGGCCTGCAGGTGTCCTGAATGCCCAGCGCTGTCCCCTCGCGGGCGCGAACCGATTCGTAGCGATCAGTGACGCAGATCTGCTTGTGGTTAACCGCCGCCGGATTGGTGCGAAACGGGAACACGTACCCCACCATGCCACAAAGCTGGCTACGAGCAGGGTATTCGCCCGCCGCAGCACGGCGCTCATCAGATCCGAGCCGCTGAGCAGTAGGGCGAGGCGGACGAAGGTCGCATAGCCGATCGTCCCCCAGCCTGGACGCATCAGATCTCCGACGTAACGCTATCTTGCTTGTGGACTGGGGAGTTGCATCCCCTTCCTTGAAAAGTAAATCATCATCTTGGGCGGTGCCGGCGCTTGTGACGTGTCGGTCACAAGTTCCGCTTCGAATACGGGAATCCTGTGCAACCTCTCCATAACCCTCTTGCCGTCCCTATCGTCCTCAGTCATCGATATCGCAAGTCTGCAGAGCGTCGTGCCGCAATTGACGTCCTCGACAGCTATGCCAGGAATGCTGGAATATTCGGCAGTTACGGCCCGCTCGACCCGTGTTGCCCATTCTTGATCTGGCGTCTGATTGTCGAGCGCCGCATCGAAAAACCCAAAGTGACCGGAGATGTTGTCCGGATAATCGATCAGCGGAACGTTTTCGTTTCGTGTGGTCTCCCTTTTCGGCTGTGCCTCGCCGTGCGACGGGATTGAAGTGGCACGTTTACGCTGATCATCCGTCGCCTTTGCGAAGATAGTCAGCGCCTGTGATAGGTGCGCCATCTCCTTGCCCGGCACGTTCATCGGCGATTTGCCAGCGCTTGCCTCCGAACGGTCCACTCTCATCGCCTGTCTATAAGCGGTCCTTTCGCTTGGCAAGAGCGCTTTCGTCACGATGGCAAGGACAACTGCAATCGCGAAGGCCACCCAAGCCATCCTCTCGCGAAAACGAGCCTGCATCGGCCGACCTGATCTCGATCGAGTGCCCAGGCGGACGAGGGTTCCTCGTCCGCCCGGAGAGGTTGCTACGGTCGAGGATTAACGTTACAGACGAGCCCGATCTGATCGAGACTGGCCGCGGATCTGCCCTGGAAACCGACAGCCGACTCATGCGTCCCCGCGACCCAGGTACAGCGCGAGTCGAAGGCGGTTCCGCCGCCGCCGCCATAAGCTGCTTCCAGGCTTGTGGATTCGGTGGTGCGATTAATACAGATGGGGCCAAGCTTGTCGACCATCGTTCCGGACGCGCCGTAGATGCCGTACATCACCCAACCAGACGGGCAGCTTGTTCGGCGCTCCGTACCACCTGTTCCCCCCGTGCAGACTTCCCTCAAGGCCATTCTGCTCGATCCATCCGGCGGCATCGACCAATGAGCCCGAACGAAGGTGTATTCCCGTCATAAAGCCGTGCGCCACGGGATCCAAGAAATAATATCCCCCGGTGCC
The DNA here is from genome assembly GCA_963831685.1 of uncultured Pseudomonadota bacterium. Lineage (GTDB taxonomy): Bacteria > Myxococcota_A > Polyangia > Fen-1088 > Fen-1088 > JADGRB01. Next base: position 78,467 of record CAWHRJ010000013.1, on the reverse strand, counting down.
TCCGTAAGTCCCGAGATAGTGGTCCCCAGCGTCTGCCAGCGCGATGCTGGCCATTGCGAGCGTTACCACAACTGCCATGGAGCTTATCGTTACTCGCTTCATCTCAACCCTCCTCCGTTCCATGCGAAAACTTGTCCGAGAAAGTCGGAAAGAACCTCGGTGTTGCTCTCGGATCCCAGCACCCCGCCGAAGAACAGTAGGCCAAGCATTCCAATCTACAATAGCAATGTTATCTGTGGCCGCGGTTACTTTCACATGGTTCTGAGTTCTACGAGCCGTTGCTCAGCTCAGACGCCGGCCCTTGTTGGCCCGCGCGCCGGTGGGCACGGCCGCTCGGTTGGCGCCTGCCACACATTCCAGGTGCACTTGGCGGTGGTTACCGCCCCGGAGGCGCGGGCCGGTTCACGCGTTTGACCGCCTGCAGGTGAGCGGTGCTGGTCGTCAGATCGTCGTCGGTGATTTGCCGGAAGCGGAGCGCGAGGTCGTCCTTCGCGAGACGTGACTCGAGCCTGTCCTTGCTGCCGCCCACGAGGTCGAACCCGTTTTCCGTCATGAGCTGCAGGTGACGAGAATAGGGCTCGCGGTTGAGCAGGTAGGCGCGCTTCCCGCGGATCACCCTCCAGGTCCCGTCCGAGTACCTCCAGTGGCCGTTCCACTCACGGGCCGTGTTGTGGCAGCGAAAATCGATCTCGTGCGAGAGCAGGCCGCCCGGTTTGAGCCAGAGACCCATTGCGCGATAAGCGCTGATCAAGTCGTCGACATGTTCGAGCACCGCCTGCGAAAAGACGAGATCGATCGAATCGCGCTCGATCGCCACCTCGTCGAACCACCGCGTGCGGTAGTCGACCATCGACCCTGGGGCGTTCTGTCGTTCCAGGGCTTCGCGGATCCGAGTCAAGCGCGCGTCGGTCAGCGCCTCCGCGAGCCGCTCATCGGTCAAGATGTGCCGCGGGAACGCATAGCTCGCCAGGTTGGGCCGCACTTCTGGAAACTCCTGCTCGCCGGGGATGTCGGCGCGGCTCCGAAGGAGCGAGACGATCTCCTCCAGCACGGCCTGGTTTCGCTTCACGTGGGCGTGTTCCACGACGTCAAAGGCGTGATAGCTCTCGACGCCCGAGACCAGCGCCGCCAGCCCCACGCCCAGGGAGTCGCCGGGGCCGAGCTCTGCGACCGTCTTCGGGCTCGTCCAAAGTCCGCTTTCGAAGGCCGCCACGAGGTGCCGCATCCAGACCGAGTAGCAGTAGCGGGCCGACTTGGTGTCACCTCCACCGCGGCCAAAGATCGGAGCGACGCCGGGAATGAACGTGGCCAAGCCGTAGAGAACCTGCGTGACTTTCATGGCGTGGAGCGCATCTCTGTCAGGTAAATCGCCTCGAGTCGACGCAAATAGATCTTGATGTCGTACTCGGCCATCGCCGCTTCTCGGGCGCGCTTCGGCATGTCGCGATCGTACTCGCCCCGAAAGACCCGCGCGATCGCCGCCGCCAGCGCCTTCACGTCGGCGACCTTCACCAGGAATCCGTTCTGGCCGTCTTCGATGACGTCGGTGATGCCAAAGGTGCGCGCGCCCACGGCCACCCGCTCGCAGATCAGAGCCTCGACGAGCACCAGGGGCAACCCCTCGAACAACGATGGCATGGCCAGAAGATCCATCGTCGCGTAGACGCGGAACATGTCCGAGCGAAAGCCGACAAAAGAGACCCTGTCCGTAATCCCCAACCTTGCCGCCAGCCGCTGCAGGCGTCCCTTCAGCTGACCTTCTCCGACGACCAACACACGGAGGCTCGGGATATCGGCGACCAACGACGCCGCTGCCTCGAAGAGATACTGGTGACCCTTCTGCGGGGACAGTCGGCCGACGATTCCGACGACGAAGTCCCCCGCCGGCAGATTCAGCGCCGCCCGCGCCGTTTCGGTCGACGGTCGGTCGGAAAATCTGCTCAGATCGATGCCGTTGCGGACAACCACCAGCTGGGCGGGCGAAATTCGCTCGTGCGTGGCGACGAAGTCCCGCACCGCATCCGACACCGCGACGACGCGCTCCGTCCGGCGAGAGATGGCGGCATTCAGAGTCCGCCAGAACGGCCGGGCTCTGAAGTCATCGGTGTTGTGCCTCGTCGAGATCCAGCGGAGGCGTGGGTTGAGCCTCTTCAGCCAGTACCCATAGAAGTCCGCCTCTTGAAGGTGTGTGTGGAGCAGATTCGATCCTGCGCGATTGAATGAAGCGATGGATTTTGCGGAGCACCAGAGGATTGAATCGAACCCTCGCGTTCGTACAGGAGTAACAAGAAAGCGCGGCGAACTGCGAATGAAGTTTGCCCTTCCGCAGCGCGATGGCGGAGTAGTCGTAGCGGGCACCGTCGTGGAGCCGCATCTGCTCGAAGACCAGGCGCTCGGCGCCGCCGCCAACGGCGCTCGGGAAGAGCGTAAGGACCTGCGGGCGCATTCTTCAGAGTCTCACCGACGCGTTCGCGTCTGGGGGTAGAGTGGCGCCACTTTACGATCAGTCCCGCGCGTAGCCGAAATCGACGCGCCCGAGCACCTCGTCGGCGTGGTCGCGCTCCTCGGGCAGATCGACCTCCAGCCAGCCGTGGCCGCTGATGTCGCGGCAGAGCGGGCGGCTGGCCACCGTCGGCCAGGCGCGCCAGCACGCGCTCGACGTGGATGGCGCGCCCCTCCTCGGCCAGCGCCGCCGTCGGCCGTCGCCCAGTAGCGCGCCACCGCGGCGGCCGGCACCTTGGTCATGCCGACGTAACCTGCGTCGAACGTCGTCAGCGTCTTGGCGATGCGGCGGACGCGCCCCCGACCATCGCGCTCGACCTTCATGTCGTCGGCGCCCAGCGTCCGGTCGGTGTCGATGAAGGCGGTGACAGGTCGGCGTCGGCCGCCGCCAGCGCCGCGATCGGCGGCCGGTAGATGTGGTCGACGTTCATGCAGCAGGAACTCGTCGGCGATGACGCGGCCGCGCCGTCAGCAGCGACACCAGGTTTCCGTCGCGAAAGGCCGCGGTTCTCGACCAACGTCACGGGCAGCGCGCGCCGCGCGACCTCGGCGGCGACCAGCTCGAAGCCGAACCCGCCGACGACGATGACCTCCGCGCGCGCCCGCCGCCTGCGCGAAGCGCACGGCGTACGCCAGCAGCGGCTCGCCCCCGACCGCGATCAGCGCCTTGGGGATCCGCTCCGTCAGCGCGCCGAGGCGGCTCCCGAGCCCCGCCGCCAGCAACACCGCCTGCATGGTCGCCCGGTCTATCGCGTGGGCGAAGGCGAGCTCCGCTCGCCGGAGCCCGTCGCGGGAGGGTTTGGGAACCCTTTCAGGGTTCCCATGTCAGTGAACAACTCGGGGAGCGCGGCGAAGCGGCGCACCACCGGGACGTGCGGGAAGCGCGAGCATGAAGCGCTCGGGCGAGAAGGTCGTCGGCGACCGCCACGAACGGCACCCCCTCACGCTCGGCGATCTCGCCGTCGTGCAGCGAATCGCCGACGAACAGCATCTCCTGCCGGTCGACGCCGAACGCGGCGCGACACGGCGTCGAAGTGCGGGCGCCCCTTGGCGCAGCCCGCCGCCGAAGCCCAGCGTCAGATCGAACGCAAAGTCCGCGGTGCGCGCGAAGGTCTCGACGTTCTTCACGCCGTTGTTCGACGAGACGACGATGCGCACGCCCACGCGCGCGCAGGCGCTCGAGCGCGCGGCGCGTCTCCGGCCGGCATCCGGATGAGGTTGCAGCGGGCCGGCTTGCGCGACCTCGAACAGGTCGGAGGCGCGCGCGTTGCGCGGATCGCCCGGGATAGATCTCCTCCAGCTGCCGGAGAACGGCAGACCGCAGGTCGCGAGGTAGAGCTCGCGGGCCAGGATGCCGGGCGTGTCGTAGATCCGCTTCCATCACCTCGGTGGCGATCTCGGCCAGCGTCGGCATGCTGTCGATGAGCGTGCCGTCGAGGTCGCAGAGCAGCACGCGCGGCAGCGGCAGCTGGCTCAGCGCGGGACGGCGGGCGACGCCGCCAGGCACGCGGAGCGCGGCTCCGGAAGTCAGCTTGGCGAGGGCGGGGGGAGCGAAAGATCCCGAAGCGGACATGGTCCACTGGGAAAAGCAAGCCTGACGCCAGCCGCCATCGGCGCGTTAACTTGCTGAAATGTCATGGATTTGTAAGATTTAAGCCCGCGAACTGTTCAATTTCTGACAGCTTACCTGACCACTTTCCAACATCCAGGCAGCGCTCAGGCGCCGACGACGATGATGAACTGCCAGTGCCTGGCCTCGAGGCCGTAGCCGAAGTCGACCCCGACCAGCGGCACCGCCACCGAGCGCAGGAAGAACCGCAGCCCGACGCCCACGGCGTTGTGGATGGCGTCGCGGCTGAACCCGGTGGGCTGCTGCACCGGTGTGAGAGGGAAAGATCGCTGGTCCGGGGTGTCGCGCACAAGGTACGTCGCACCGGGGTTGTTCGGGTCGCTCGCGGTCGCCCCGCTCGGCATGTCGCGGAACCAGACGGCCTGGACGTCATAGAACCCGAGCGCTCGGAAATCGAGCGAGCTGATCGAGAAGAGCGGAAAGTGGTACTCGACCTTGCCGCCGAGCTGCGTGTCGCCGCGGAACTGCTGGCCGATGTAGCCGCGCAGGTTGTTGCCCCCCGCCGTGTTCTCGTTCCAGAACGGGACGTTGTTCGAGATGACGCCGCCGAACGAGTAGATGAGGTTGTGCGCGTGGAAGAACTTGATCCCCTGCTCCCAGCCGGCGCCCGCGCGCCAGAAGGTGAAGTCGCTGCCGAAGCCGGGCGTGCCGTAATCGACGCCGCCGGAGAGCGCCTGCCCCGTCATGACCGCGAACTCGCGGGCGCGAAAGTCGAAGCTCAGTCCCGCGTGACCAAAGCCGGAGGTGCCGCCCTGGGTCGCCTGCACGGTCGAGTTGCCCGTCGCGGGAACGTCGGAACCTTGGTTGAAGTAGGAGAACTTCTCCAGGTGCCAGGCGACCTCGGTCTTCACCCGGCGCAGCCAGGCGACGCCAAAGGCCGGCTCGAACCCGTACGAAAAGAGGTGCGTCTCGCGGAACTCGTACGGATCGGCGAGCGTCGCCGTGCCGATGGGGGTCATGCCCGAGTTCTGGTACTCGGGGATGACCTGCCGCTGCACGACGCCCTTGATCTGCCAGTAGACCCAGCTGCCGAAGAGCGAGGGGTCACGGTAGGCGAGCGTCCACGCCCGAGTCGATCTGCGCGAGGCGCCCGCCGATGAGCGAGCTGCTTGCCGCGCCCGAACAGGTTGCCGTGAACGAACAGCAGGCCGATCGACTTGTTGTTCGCCGACCACGACGCCGTGGGGACCGGCGCCCAGGGGAACTTGTCCTTGACCGAGATGTTGACCCGCACGCCCTCGCCGTGCGGCTCCCACCAGACGTTGACGTCGGCGAAGAGGCCGGTCGTGTTGAGGCGCTCGCGCACCGTGTCGAGCGTGTCGGCCTCGAGCGTGTCCGCCGATGGAGACGCCGGCGATCGACCGCACCGTCGACTCCTCCGTGCGCTGGTTGTCGAGGACGCGGACGTCGGTGATCTTCTCGCCGACCGCGAACGCTCGCGCCGTGGCAACGGTCGCAATGACCAATGGCGATCAGCGCGGTAAGCAGGGATCCCCGCGCGCCGGATCGAAGCGAGGCCATGCTGCAAGGATATCGGTGCGGCAGCGGTTCGTAAACCCATCTGATAGGTCAGGACGACGGTGCGCATCACCGCACGGAAACTGCGGTCGACTGGGCGCTCACCCGACGGTGCAAATCCTGGTAACGTTCGCGGCGCATGGCGTCCCCCGCGCTCAGCCGCATCAGCCGCTACCACCGCTGGGTCACCCGATCACCCCGTCGCCGTGCTGATTGGCGCGCTAGCGGTGGCGGCCGGCTGTGCCGTGCTGGCGTCGCGGCTGCAGCTCAAGACGGCGTTCTCGGAGCTGCTCCCGAGCAACGACCCGGGCGTGGTGACGCTCACGCGCACGCAGAAGCGCATGGGCGACATGTCGCTGCTGCTCATCGGCGTCCGCTCGCCCGACCACGCAGGCGAACCTGCGCTACGCCGAGGAGCTGACCCAGAAGCTGCGCGCGCTGCCGCCGACGGTGGTGCAGCTCGCGACCTACAACGTGCGCGACCTGAGGGCGTTCTTCGAGAAGAACAAGTGGCTCTACGTCTCGGAGGACGATCTCGAGTCGATCCGCGATCGCCTGCGCAACGAGATCAGCAAGCGCAAGAACCCGCTCTTCGTGTCGCTCGACGACGACGAGCCGCTCGACGAGATGCAGAAGCGCATCGAGCACAATGACGGGCTCGACGAGCGCTTCCCCGGCGGCGTCTTCAGCAGCAACAACGGCGAGTACGTCTGGATCGCGGCGCTGCCGCCGGGCGGGCTGTTCGTCGAGCACGCGGGCGAGGCGCTCTACAAGGCGGCCAACGAGCTCATCAGCGAAGATCCCGCCCTCGCGCTACCACCCCCAGATGACGGCCGGGTGTCGGGGCCGATCGCCACCGGCATCGCCAACCGCCAGGCGGTCGTCGACGACATCATCATGGTCACCACCAGCTGCCTGGTGATCGTGATCCTCTCGATCGGTCTCTACTTCCGGCGGCTGCGGGCCATCCCGCTGACCGGGATCCCGGCCGGCATCGGGGCGGTGATCGCCTTCGCGGTGGCGGAGCTCGCGTTCGGCTACCTCACGGAATCGACGTCGTTCCTGGGGTCGATCATCGTCGGCAACGGGATCAACTACGCGATCGTCCTCATGTCGCGCTACGAGGAGCACCGCGCGCGCGGCGAGGACCCCGACACGGCGCTGGGGTCCGCGCTGGCGGGCGTGTGGCGCGGGACGCTGGTGGCCTCGATCGCCGCCTCGGCCGCCTACGCGTCGCTGACGGTGACCAGCTTCCGCGGCTTCTACCAGTTCGGCGTCATGGGCGCGGTGGGCTCGCTCGCCTGCTGGCTGGCGACCTTCACCGCGCTTCCCGCGCTGCTGGTGCTGCTCGACCGCCGCCCGGGACAGCGCTCGCGCCCGGCCCGCCCCCCGATCGAGTTCTCGGGGCTGGCGCGCCTGCTGGCGCGCCGGAGCGGGACGGTGACCGCCGTCTTCACAGTGCTGGCCATCCTCTGCGCCGTGGGGATGCGGCACTTCCTGAAGGACCCCTTCGAGTACGACTTCAGCAAGCTCTCCGCGAAGCTGAAGACGACCGACGAGGCCAAGCAATTCAACCACAGCGTCGACAAGCTGTTCGGGCGCTGGCCGTCGCCGACGATCGTGCTCGCCGACAGCGTCGATGAGGTGGAGCCGATCAAGCAGGCGATCCGCAAGCAGGATCACGACTTCCCTGGGCCGGACGTGGTCGGCCAGGTGGTGACCATCTGGGATCTTCTCCCCGGAACGCCCGAGGTCCAGCAGCGCAAGTTGGGGCTCATCGCCCAGATCCACAAGCTGACGCACGATCCGGCGCTGGAGGTGCTGAACGACAAGGAACGGGCCGATCTGAACAAGATCAACCCGCCCGAGGGGCTGCACCAGCTGCAACCCGGCGACCTGCCGCCGTTCGCTCGGAGGCCGTTCACCGAGAGCGACGGAACCATCGGCCGCGTGGTGCTGATGTACCCGCCAGACGAGAAGTTCTCGGTCTGGAACGGGCGCGATCTGTTGCGCAGTGCCTCCGTCCTGCAGTACCTCCACCTGGCGAACGGCAAGGTGGTGGAGACGTCCGGGTCGGCGGTCGTCTTCTCGGCGATGATCCGGTCGATCCTGCACGACGGACCGATCGCCACCGCCGCGTCGCTCATCGCCGTGCTGATCATCATCTGCTTCACCATCCGTCCGGCGGCCGCCGCGCTGTTGGCCCTGGCCACGCTGCTGCTGGGTGTCCTCTTGATGATGGGCGGCGCCGGCTGGGCGCAGGTTCACGTCACCTTCCTGAACTTCATCGCCCTGCCGATCACCTTCGGAATAGGCGCCGAGTACGCGCTCAACGTGATCACGCGCTACCGCGAGGAGCGCGACGTCCTGAAGGCGGTCGTCTCGACCGGCGCCGCGGTGGCGCTCTGCTCCTGGACCACCATCGTCGGCTACGGCTCGCTGCTGGCCGCGCGCAACCGGGCCTTGCAGGGCTTCGGTCTGATGGCCATCCTCGGCGAGGTTTCATGCCTGTCCGCCGCGATCATCGCCCTGCCGGCGATTCTCCTGTGGCGTCGGGCGCGCCCCCTCGACGAGCGGGCGCGCGACGATCGCGATTCGCGGTCGACCAGCCTCTGAGATCGGGGGCGGCGAGCCCGGGGGCCCAGGCAGAGCCGGCGGCGGACGACGCGACGTCAGGCCCCGGTGGCTGGCCGGCGAGCACGTTCTGGATGGGCCTCGGCGGCATCCTCGCTGCGCGTCTGCTTTACCTGGCGCGCTACGGAGCGGACGTCGGGTGGATGAACCTCAACTACCTGGCGCACGCCCGCGCGATCGCGCTCGGGCTTCACCAGACCTTCGAAGAACGGCCGCTCACCTACCTGGCCCTCGTGGCGGCGCGGCGCCTCGGCGCCAGCGCGCGATCGGCGAACGGGCTCACCTACCTCTGCGCTCACCTGCTCCTCGGCGCGGGCGCGCTGGGCCTCGGGCGCTTCGTCTGGCCGGCGGCCTCTGCCCGCCGGCGTGCGGCGCTCTGCGGGACGCTGGCGCTCGTGCCGCTCCTCGGCTCCCACTCGGGACGCGACAACCTGGGCGTCACCCTGGCGGCCGGGCTGAGCGCAAGCGCGCTCGCACTGGCGGCCAACGCGGCGACCGCCGTTTCGATGCGGTCGTCCACGCTCGCGGCGCTCGCGCTCGCCGCGCTCCTCGCGGCGCTGGGCACCGCCGGTCGGTACGAGGCGCTCGCAACCTGCGGGGGTGGCGCGCTGGTGCTCGCGCTGCTGGGCGGCCGGATGCCGAACCTCCCGGGCAGCCGTCGCGCCGCCGCGGCGCTCGCCCTGGGCGCGCTCGGAGGGATCGCCGCGGTGGCCGCGGTCCGGCGGGCGCTCGGAGGCGGCCTCTCGCACGACCCGACCTATGGTTTCTATACGTTTTTCGATGGCCTCCCGGCTGTGATGTCCGGGCACCTCGGCGGGACCGAGTACGGACGCTACCGGGCGTCGGTCGCCTATTTCGGAGGGTTCGCGGAGAACCACGGCAGCCTCGTGCACGCGCTCGGGCACCATCCGGGGTTCGCACTGCTGCGCATCTTCACGAAGCCGGTCGATCTGCTGGTGGGCCTGTTCTGGTTCTATGGCCTGACTCCGGTGGGCCTCGCGCTGGCGGCGATCGGACTGGGAGGCATCGTGAGAGGGCGCGGCGACACCTGGCCGCTCGGCTGGCTGCTGGCGGCGTACCTCTTCCCGTTGGCGATGCTGTTCGTCCCGCAGCTGAACCCGGCGTACGACGTCAGCATCGCGGTGCCGCTCTCCTTGATGCTGGCGCGGGGGATCGATCGCTTGGGCGCGCGGTTCGCTCCCGGGCGAGCGCGCCTGCTCGGAGGGGCGGCCGTCGTCGGTGCGCTCGGCTTGATCGTCGGGGCCGGCAAGCTCGGCGTCAGCAACAGCCGCGCGATCGACCAGGCCGTCCCCTATCTGGAAGGACGCTGTTCGAACGGATGCCTGACCAACGTCCTTCCGCAATCCCTGCGCGCCGAGGCCTGGGTGGTGACCGACGCCGGCGCCCCCTTCCCACCCGACGCCCGCCGCGACGAGCAGGTGATCCTGGGCGCTCGCCGCGTCGAGCGGACCGACCCGTACGACTTCTGCGCGCGCGTCGGCCGTTCACGCGCCGACGGGTTCCGGGGTCCAGTGCTCTACGTCGACGCCCGCATCGCCAGCTTCAGGGTCTTCGATCCGGACTTCGACCCCGAGGTTCGGTACCAGGGGACCGTGGATCGCACCGCGCTGGTCGAGGAGCGCCGCTTCTCCGGCGGCGGCGACCAGGTGGTCATCTACGAGCTCCCCGGCGACCACCCCTGCAGCCACGTGGCCTCCAATTGAGCGCCGGCCGAGCGCTCAGACGAACCGTCAGTGGCGCATCCGCAGGACGCCGGCGGTCGAGGCGATGAGGAAGAGCCCCAGCGCGATCCAGACGAAGCCGAAGGTCCGGTGGCGACGGCGCGCGCGCTCTCTCTCGGGCGTATCCTCCCTGATCTCGCGAGACTCGTTGCGACGGCCGAGCGTCGCCGCCCGCACGGCGCCGCCGATCGTCAGCGCAAAACCGACGACATAGAAGACCAGCGGAGGGATGACGACGTTCATGGCTAGCTGGCGACCTCGACGGCTTGAAGCTCGCGAATGACGGTCACCTTGATCTGCCCCGGAAAGCGCATCTCCTCCGAGATCTTGTGCGCGATCTCGGTCGACAGGTTCGACGGCGCCCAGATCGTCGATCGCGCTCCTCCTGCACGTAGACGCGCACCTCGCGGCCGCCCTGCACGGCGAACGCGTCGGCGACGCCGCGAAACCCGCCGCTGATGCGCTCGAGGTCCTCGAGCGTCTGGACGTAGCTCTCGGTCCGCTTGCGACGCGCGCCCGGGCGCGCGCCCGACATCGCGTCGGCGGCGGCGACGAGGAGGCGTAGACCGAGTTGCACGGCTCGTCGGCGTGGTGGGCGCCGATGGCGTTGGCCACCGACCTCGGCCTCGCCGAGGCGGCGCGCGTAGTCGGCGCCGATGACCGCGTGCGAGCCGTCGATGGCGTGGGTGAGCGCCTTGCCGATGTCGTGCATCAGCGCCGCGCGCCGCGCGAGCTTGACGTCGAGGCCGAGCTCGTCGGCCATCATGCCGCACAGGAAGGCGGCCTCGACGGCGTGCTTCCACTGGTTCTGCGTGTAGCTGGTGCGCCAGTTGAGGCGGCCGACCAGCCTGACGATGTCGGGGTGCGCCGCGGGAATCTCCAGCACCGTGAAGGCGCGCCGGCCGAGCTCGTTGAGCTCGGCATCGAGCGCGGTGGAGATCTCGCGCGCGGTGCGGGTCACGGCCGCCGGATCGCGCGCCGTCCCGGGCTGTCGCTGCAGCCGGGCAAGCGTCCGGCGCGCCACCTCGCGACCGACGCCGTCGAGCCCCTCGAGCCGCAAGCTGTCGCGCTGCTCGGAGGCGACGAGCGTCACCCCGGCGACGGTTTCGATCGCGCGCAGGTTGGCCTCGTCGCGCCCGACGAGCGCGGCGCCCGCCTCGCCGGGCGGCAGCGGCAGCACCGAATGCAGCCGCTCCGTCAGGTAGTGGCCGTAGAACCGCCCCACGGCGATCCCCATCACCCGCTTGGCCCGCTTGGTCGCCCCCTCGGCGGCCGCCTCGGCGGCGGCGCGCTCCGAGCGCGCGGAGACGAGGCGCGCCTCCTCGATCTCCGCCTCGCGAATCGCGCCCGTGGCCTCCCGGACCGTCTCGGACGCCGCCCGCTCCAGCGCGGCGCGCGCCCCCCGCCCGAGCTCGCCGAGCTCGTCCCGAACCCGCGTCGCTTCCCTCTCGTGGGCGGTGACCCGGGCGCGCTCGGCCTCGACCGCCGCTTCCTTCGCGGCGAGGAGAGCGGTCAGCTGCGCGAGCTCCGCTTCACGCGCGGCGACCGTGCGGCGCCGGGCTTCGGTCTCCGCCGTCCGCGCCCGCACCGCCGCCTCGGCGGCGGCGCCCGCGGCCCGGGCCTCGTCGCGCCCGTTGATCTCGGCGGTGCGCAGGATCTCCGCGCGGGCCATCTCCGCGGCGCGGGCGATCGCCGCGGTCAGCTGGCGGACGCCCGCGGAGAGCAGCGCCGCGCGCTGGTGCGCCGCGCGGCGGCCGAGCCAGATCCCCACCCCCGCGGCCACCGCGGCGGCGGCGAAGAGGAGGGGGAGCGGCGTGTCCAACGAGCCTTGAGCTACCCTTGGCCGATGCCCAACCCGAGGTGCTCGCGAACCTGGAAGTACTCCTCGGAGATCGACCAGAGGATGAGGTCGCGGATCTTGTCCTTGGGATCGGCGACGCCGATCGAGACCGGCTCGCTCTGCACGAGCCGCGCGGCGATCTCGAGATCGTTGCAGATGAGGAAGCCGGCGCGCGTGGCCGTCATGTCGACCGCGTTCGACCACTTGGGGATGTCGGCCTCGCCCTTGCCGGCGACGAAGCGCTGGACGACGGCGCCCAGCTGCTCCAGCGCCTGCGGCGGCACCAGCTTCGGCAGCACGGCGAGATATTGGTTGACCGGCTGCTGGATGTCGGCCTTCACCTCCAGCTTCGGGTGCACCAGCTTGAGGGCGGCGATGAAAACCACCTTCAGCTCGGCCAGCGTCGGGACGACGGTCGGCCAGCGCACGAAGTGATCGGGACGCATCAGCGTGAGCCGCTTGCCGATCACGTAGGCCAGATCCTTCTCGGGCCGGCCTTGCAAGAGGGCCGACCCGACGACGAACGACGGCGTCAGCTGCGTCTTCTCGCGCGCGTTCGCCATGTCCAGCTCACCCGGCGACTCGGGCCGCAGGTAGAGCTCCGGCTGCGGAACCCCCAGCACCTGGTTGACGTAGTTGAACACCTTGCTGAAGAGCAGCTGGTCGTTGGCGACGTCGCGCTTGTCCTTGCGCTTGAGCCCCCACTCCTTGTGCTCGCGCGCCTTGGCGGCGGCGACCGCATGACTGACGGTGGCGAAGATGTGCGAGATGAAGCGGTCCTCGTCGGCATGGTAGATGCTCTTCCACAGGTCCTCGGTGAGGCGCGCCTTGGCCCGGACGAAGCCCTTCGGCTTGTACTGGTCGAAGAACTGCTGCTCCTCGGCGTCGGCCTTGCGCAGGAAGACCATCGCCGCACCGACACACCAGGCGCGGTCGTACTGCTGCAAGGCCATGTGCAGGCCGCGCAGCGTCTTCATGTAGACCGCCATCTGCCCGAAGTCCTGCGTCACCTTGATGAGATGGCGGTATTCGTTGATCGCCTTGTCGTACGACTCGGGCCCCGACAGCTGATAGAGCTCGGCGAGGATCTGGTGGCGCGGCGTGGCGTCCGGATCGAGCTGGACGCAGACCTCGAAGGCGGCCGTCGCCGACTTGAAGTCCTTGAGGCGCGACCGGTAGATCTCGCCCAGGCCGTGCCAGAGGGCGATCACCGTCGGCTTGCGCTCGGCCGGCGGATCCTGCCCGATGCGCTTGATCATTCGCCGGAAGTTTCGCTCCTGGTTCTTCCAGTCCTTCTTGGCGGTCATGATCTTGTCGATGCGCTCGAACGCCTTCAGATCGTCGGGATCCTCGTCGAGCGCCTGGTTGTAGATCTCGACCGCCTCGTCGGTGGAGTGCAGCTCGTAGTTGGCGATGTTGCCGGAGGCCACCAGGTAGCGGGCCTTGACCTTGCCGGACTCGAGCTCCGCGAGCTTGGCCAGGATCTCCATCGCCTTCTTCCACTGCTTGGTCTCTGAAAAGAGATCGAGCAGATCGTGCAAAAGCTGGCGATCGTTCGGCTTGAAGTTGAGCGCCTCGAGATGCGCGGCGATGGCCTTCTGCGGGTTGGCCAGCTTGTCCTTGTAGATCCCGGCGATCTCCTCGGAGATCGTGAACTTCTCGTCGGGGAGCGTGGCGGCCGCGGCCATGAGCGCGCGCTTTTGCTTGATGACCGCCTCGAAGTCCCCGGCGTCGGTGTAGAGGTCGATGAGCGCCTGGAGGGTCCCGCGGTGCCCGGGCTGAATCTCGAGCGCCTTCTCGAACATGTTCACCGACTTGGTGCGCTCGTTGAGCTTCAGCTTGATCCGCCCGAGCCGGAAGAAGATGTCGACGATCTCGTCGTCCTTCTGGGTGTCGCGGTGGTGGACCAGGATCGTCTGGTAGATGCGGAACGCGTCGTCCCAGTGCTCCAGCTTGTAGAGCAAGCCTGCGCGGTCCACCAAGGTGGGCAGGTAGGTCGAGTCGAGGTCGTACGACTGCTTGTAGTACTTGAGCGCCTTCTCGTTCTCGCCCAGCCGATCGGCCGCCTTGGCGAGGCGGTGATAGAGCTGGGTCAGCTCGCGGTTGGTCTTGCGATCCGCCTTGCGCGCCAGCATCTCGAGCAGCGGCACCAGCGGCCCCCACTCCTCGCGCTTGAAGTAGATCTGCGAGAGCGGCTCGGCCGCCTCGACGTGCTCCGGATCGAGCTGCATGACCCGGGCGAAGAGATCGGCCGCCTGCCCCTCGTCGCCCAGCTTCTCCTGGAAGATCTTGCCGGCCTCGTGCAGGAGGCGCGTCTTCTCCAGCGGGTTGACGGTGGCCGCCTCGGCGCGGACCATGAGCTGCGCCGCCTTCTGCCAGTCGCCGCGCCGCTTGTAGATCCCGAGCAGCGACAGCATCGCCGGGACGTGCGCGGGATCCTGCGACAGCGCCTCGACCAGGTACTCCTGGGCGGGCTCCGGATCCTGCAACTGCTCGTCGAACAGCTTGCCGAGCCGGTAGTTGAGATCGACCTTCTCCTTCGGATCATTGCTGATCCGAAGCAGACGTCGCATCACCTCCACCGCCTCGTTCCACTGTGAGGTCTCCTCGTAGAGGCGGGCGATGCCGGCCAGCGCCTCGAGGTGATCCCCCTCGACGGAGAGGACGTCGTTGTAGGCGTCGATCGCCTTGTCCAGATCGCGAAGCTCGGTCTCGTAGACCTGCCCCATCTTGGTGAAGATCTGGATCCGCTCGGTGCCGTCGCTGGTGACGCTGAGGTGCTTGCGGTAGGTCTCGACCAGCTGCTCCCACTTGCGCTCTTGCTGGTAGAGGCGTTCGAGGTCGCGGTAGGCCTTGGCGTTCTTGTCGTCGATGAGGAGGATCTTCTCCAGCACCTCCGACGCCCGATCGGGCTTGGCGAAGTTCTCTTCCCAGATCGTCGCCATCTTCTGGTAGGTGGCGACCCGGTCCTCCTCGGGGGGCGAAACCTCCAGCCGGTGCTCGAGGTTCTCCAGGTACTCCTCCATCCGCCCCGTCTTCTCGAAGAGAGCGTCCAGCGCGGTCAGCGCCGGCAGGTTCCGCGGATCGACCGAAAGGACCTCCTTGTAGGCCTCGACGGCGCGATCGTTGTCCCCCAGGCGGTCCTCCCACAGCTCGCCGACCTGGAGCTTGAGCTTGATCGCCTGGTCGGTGTCGTCGACCACCTGCGATTTCTTGGAGAGCACGTCGACCAGGCGGTCCCAGGCCTGCGTCCGCCTATAGAGCCTTTCCAGTGCATTGATGGCGTCGATGCAGCGCTCGTCGGTGTCGAGGGCGCGCTGGTAGGCGTTCACTGCCTGCGTGGCGTCGCCGACCTGCGTCTCGTAGGTGTCGGCCAGCGCCAGCAGGATGTCGACCCGCGCCGCCGGCTCGGTCTCACACTCGGCGTGGCGGGCCAGCACGGTGACGAGGTCGCTCCAGCGCTTCTGCTTGCGGTAGAAGTCCTCCAGCGCCTGCAGCGCGCCGATGTGCGCGTTGTCGAGCTGCAGCGCCTGCTGCGCCGAGGCGATCGCGTAGTCGACGTGGCGAAGCGCCGAGTCGTACCAGCGCGCGATCTTGACCCACAGATCGGCCGCCTGCTTCGGGTCGGCGATCCCCTGCACGACCTGCGTGTAGTCGCCGATCAGCTCGTTCCACTTGTCGGCCGCGGTTGCGAGGCGTTGCAACTCCTGCGCGACCTGGTCGTTCGAGTAATCCTCGCGGAAGGCCGCTTGCAACGTCACGAACGCGCTGTCGCGGTCGGAGAGCTGCTGCTCGTAGATCTCCGCCACGGCAACGAGCAGGCCGATGCGCGCCGGCGCGTCGGCGGCGAACTCGGTCCGCGCCAGCAGGAGATCGACCAGCTTCATCCAGCTCTTGCGCTGGCGATAGAGCTGCTCGAGCTCGAGGGACGCCGTCTGGTGCCCCGGATCGATCTGCAGCACGCGCTCGTAGACCTGCGCCGCCGACCCGCCATCGCCGATCTTGTCGGCCCAGAGCGACGCCGCCTGCATGAGGACGTCGACCCGCTCCGTCGGATTCGCCAGCGCCTCCACGCGCCGCTCGAGGATGTCGACCGCCTCCTCCCAGCGCGCCTCCTGCATGAACAGGCGCTCGAGCGCCGCCAGCGCGCGGAAGTCGGCCGGAGCGAGCTCCAGCACCTCGCGCCAGGCGTCGATCGCGTCCTGGGTCCGCATGAGGGTGTCGCCCTCGAGCTCGCCGAGCTGCGCGAACAGCTCCTTGAGCTCGTCGCTCTCGACCCCGCTGCCACCGAGCTGACCGACCTGGATCAGGCGGCGCAGCGCCTGCGACAGCTCCTCCCAGGCGCCGGCGCTCCGGTAGTTGGCGGCGATCGCGCGGAGCGCGTCGACGTCCTGCGGATCGATCTCCAGAACCTTCTGCCAGCTCTCGAGCGAGTTGCGCTCGCGCGACAGCTTCTCGCCCCAGATCCGTCCGAGGCGCTTGTAGATCGGGATCTTAGCCTCGATGTCGGCGGTGGCCGCCACCTGCTTCTCGAGGACCTCGGTGAGGGGATTCCACTCGCCGGCCATCTCGTGCAGATCGGCCAGGCCCGAGAGCGCGATGGCGTCCTCGCCACGGATATCGACCACCTTGCCCCAGAGCTCGACCGCCTTGGCGCGATCGTCGAGCGCGTCGGCGGCCAGCTTGGCCATCCGCGCGTAGCAGTCCGCGAGGCCCATCTCGTCGCTGGTCATCCCGGCGATCTGCTCGTAGACGCCGTAGAGGTCGCTCCAGCGCTCGCCCCGGAAGTAGAGCCGCTCGAGCGCGTCGAGCGCCTCGCGGGTCTGCGGCGCATGCTCCAGCACGGCCAGGTAGCTGGCGATCGCCTGATCGCGCTCCTCGAGCGCCTCGGCGTAGACCTTGCCGAGCCGCAGGTTGAACGTCACCAGCTCCGCGCTGTCGTCGGTGGTGGCGATCCGCTGGCGGAGCACCCCCGCCAGGTTCTCGTACATCCCCTGGCTCTCGTAGATCCGATCGAGCGAGGCGAGCGCCGCCGAATCCTTGGCGTGCTCGTTGAGGACCGCCAGCAACGCCTTCTCGGCACGCTCCAGATCGCCCAGATCGCTCTCGAAGCTGGCAGCGAGCCGCAACAGCACGTCGCGCCGCACCTCGGGCGCCCGATCGGCCGACGCCGCCTCCGACATGGTGGTGACGAAGGCGTCCCACTGGTGGGTCGCGCGCCCGAGCCGCAGGAGCTCGTCGAGCGCTTGCGGCGACGAGGGATCCTCCTTGACCGCCTCGGCCCACCAGCTGAAGGCGGCGACCTGGTCGACCAGCTTGTGCTCGGCGATCTCCGCCAGGCGGCGCAGCAGCGCCTGCCGCTCGGCGAGGTCGGTCACCCGACCGAGCTGCACCTCGTGGATCTGGTGCAGCTTTTCCCACTCCTGCCCCGCGCGGTAGAGCGGCTCCAGCACCTCGGCGATCTCGATCTGCATGGTGCCGCCCATGAACATCCGCTCGAGCGCGGCGCGCGTCTCGGGGTGCTCCGGCGCAGCGAGCAGGATCTCCCGGTAGGCCTCGACGGCCTTGGGCAGATCCATCAGCGCCAGCTCGTTGATCTGCGCCAGCCGGAAGGTGAGCGCGACCCGCTGGTCGTCGGAGGGGGCGATGCCGATCTCGCGGCGCACGATCAGCGCCAGCTCCTCCCACTGCTGCGCCCGGCCGTAGAGCCCGTCGAGCGCGACCAGCGCCTGCTTGTTCTCCGGATCGGCCTCCACCGCCTTGCGGTAGGTGGCCACGGCCTCCTCGGGCTGGTTGGTCTCCTCTTCGTAGAGGCGACCGAGGCGCAGCAGGAGGTCGATCTGCCGGCGCGAATCGTCGATCTTGTCCAGCTCGGTGGCGAACAGGTTGGCGAGCTTGGCCCAGTGGCCGGTCTCGGCGGCCAGGCGATCGAGTTGCGCCAGCACGTCCTGGTTCGTCGGATCGACGCGCAGCGCGCGCCCATAGATGTCGAACGCGGCGTTCTGGTGCGACAGACGCCGCTCCTCGATCTCCGCCATCCGGCCCAGCAACTCCACCCGGCGCGTCGGGTCCTCCGCCTGCGCCTGCATCACCTCGTAGACGGCGATCACGCGGTCCCACTCACCCGCGCTCTCGTAGATCGGCTCCAGCACCTGCGCGGCGAGGACCGCGGACTCCGCCTCGCCCCCCTTCATGAGCCCCTCCAGCGCGCGCACCGTCGGCTCGTGCCCGGGGTCCATCGTCAGCACCTGGCGGTACGCCTCCACGGCGCGCGCCAGATCCTTGAGGTGCTCGCGCCACAGCTCGCCGATCCTGAAGCGCAAAGAAACCACCTCGGCGGGCGACGGCGCCATCTCGGTCTGCCGCTCGAGGACGGCCAAGAGGTCGTACCAGCGTTCCAGCTGCTGGTAGAGGCGATCGAGCGCCTGCGCGGCGTCGTAGTCCTCGGGATCGAGATCGATGATCGAGCTGTAGGTCTCGACCGCCCGCTCCGGATCGCCGAGCTCGCGGTCATAGACCTGACCGAGCACGAAGAGCATCTGCTTCTTGTCGGCCGGCGTCTGCGCCAGCTCCGCCTTCTTGGCGTAGATGTTCTTCAGATCGTTCCAGCGCCCGAGGCGGATGTAGAGCCGCTCGAGCTGATCGAGCGCTCCCGCGTCGCCGTCGTCGACGGAGAGCACGTGCTGGAACACCTTGACCGCGCTCTCGAGGTCCTCGATGACCTCTTCGTAGAGCTGCGCGGCGCGCCCGTAGAGGGCCTTCTTCTCCGCGGGAGCGTCGACGATCTCCGCCTTGCGCTGCAGCAGCTGCACCAGGTTCGGGTAGTCGCCGCCGCGCAGATAGAGCTGCTCGAGGGCGTTCGCCGCCTCGAGATCGCGCGGCCAGACCTCCAGCGCCGCGCCGTAGGCGGCCGCGGCCTGGCGATCGTCGCCGAGGTCGACCTCGCAGAGGCGCGCGATCTTGTGATAGAGGGCGTTTTTGCGCTCGGGATCGGAGACGCCGGAGACGAGGCGCCCGTAGCGCGCCACCAGATCGTCCAGCTTGTCGAGGGCGCGGGCGAGCCGCTCGACCGCCGTCTGCACCTCGAGGTTCTGCGGATCCTCGCCGAGGGCGCGGCTGAGCGCCTCGTAGGCGCGCGCCGGATCGTCGAGGCCGACCTCGTACCCATCGGCGATCTGGCGATAGAGCGCGATCTTCTGCTCCGGATCGGCCGCGTGGCGCGCCTCCACCTCGTAGACGCCGATGAGGCGCGGCCAGTCGCCGCGGATCTTGTAGATCGGCTCCAAGAGCTGCGCGGCGTCGATCTCGTGCTCCGGGTGGGCGGCTATGCGCTCGAGCGCGGCGATCGTCTCGCCGTGCTCGGGCTCCAGCTTCAGGATCTTGGCGTAGGTGTCGACCGCGCGCGCCGATCTGATCGAGCTTCAGCTCGCGCAGCGCGCCCAGGCGCCCGAGCAGCATGACCGTCTCCCCGGCGTCGTCCTCGACCAGCGTCAGCTGCCGCTGCAGGTTGTCGGCGAGCTCCCGGAACTCCCCGCGCGCAAGGTACAATCGGTCGAGCGCGCGCAGCCCGCGCACGTTCGACGGGCTCTCCTGCAGGACGACGTTCCAGGCGACGATCGCCTGCTCGGCGTTGCCGAGCATCTCCTCCCAGACGGTGGCGATGCGCATCCGGATCTCCTCCCGCTCGGCCGCGTCGGTGACCAGCTGCGCCTTCTTCAGCAGCGTGTCGACGAGATCGCTCCACCGCTCGGTGCGCGTGTAGAGCCGCTCCAGCGCGACGAGCGCCGAGGCGTCCTCGGGCTGGATGCTCTGCGCGCGCCGGAAGTACTCGACCGCCCGATCGTTGAGCCCCAGCTTCTCGTCGTAGGCGACGGCGACGACCAGGAGCAGCTCGCGCTCCAGCGCCGACGGCAGTTTTTCTTTCCCCTTGGCCGACAGCGCCTTCTCGTAGAGCGTGACGAGCGGCTGCCAGTTGTCGAGGATGTTGGCCAGGTTCTCCAGCGCCTCGCGCGCCGGCGCCGAGGCGGGGCTCTCGCCGAAGGCGCGGGTGTAGGCCTCCCAGGCCTGGTCGGCGTTGCCGAGCTGCCCTTCCAGCTTGCCGATCCGCAGGAGCAGAGCGACGCGCGTGGCGGTCTTCTTCTCGTGGCCGAGCTTGATCCGCTGGACCTCGACCAGCCGCGCCAGGTCGTTGGTCGACTCGTAGATCGGCTCCAGCGCCTCGACCGCCGCCTGCTGCAGCGCCGGGTCGGCGCTGGAGAGATAAGCCTGCAGCGACGTCTTCGCGCCGACGTGCGTCGGCTCCAGCGTGAGCGCCTCGCGGTAAGAAGCGACCGCGCCCGCGCCGTCGTCCGAGGTGCTGCTCGAGGATCGCGCCGCGCCGGAACTTGAGCTCGCGCGACGGCGCCCATGTCGGTGCCGAGGTCGATCTCCTGCGTCGATCGTCTCCGCCAGCTCCTTCCAGCGTGCCGAGCTGCTGGTAGATGCGATCGAGCGCGCCGAGCGCGGGCGTCTGCTTCGGATCCTGCTTGAGGATCGCCTGATAGAGCTCGACTGGCCTTGTCGGGCTGCTTGATCTCGTCTTCGTAGAGACTGGCGAGCTTGAAGCGGATCTAGAGCTCCTCGTCCTTGCTCTTGGCCAGCTCCAGCTTCTTGTCGTAGATGGCGAGCAGGTCGGCGAACCGGCCCGTCGCGATGTAGAGCCGCTCGAGCGCGTCGACCGCCTCCGGATTCTTGGGCGACATCTCGAGGATGCTTCTGGTTGCGCTCGATGGCCGCCTCGGGGTTCCCGAGCTCCGTCTCGTAGGCCGCGCGCCAGCGTCCCGAGCAGCGCGAGCAGCGCCTCCTCGTCAGCCGAAGCGTGCGGCAACACCGCCTCGTAGGCCTCGACCAATTGCACCCCAGCCTGCCGCCTCCTGGGCGAGGCGGCGCGACGTCTGGATGCGCCCACCCGTCGGTCGGCGTCTCGGCGAGCGCCTGCAGTGCGACGCGCAGCGCCCCGCCCTTGTCGGACGCCTCGAGGTCGAGCAGCTCGGCGAGTCGCCTGAGACGCGCTGGCCTCTCGCCGGGGTCCTGGACGTGTGCCCAGCTGGACCAACAGCACCTCGGCGAGGTGCTTGACGTCCTTGCCTTCTCGTAGAGCGGGATGAGCGCCTCGGCCGCCGACGAGGTTCTTCGCGTCGAACGACAGCGCCTTCTCGTAGGCCTTCTGCGCGCGGTCGCCCTTGCTGCAGGCGGTCGCGATAGAGCTCGCCGATCTTGTTCCAGAGGCCGACGCGCCCGGCGCCGTCCTCGGTCTCGGCCTGGCGCTCGAGCACGCGCACGAGCTCGTCCCACTTGCCCTGCGCGGCGTAGAAACCCTCGAGCGCGTTCCAGTCCTTGAGCTGCAGGTAGAGCTTCTTGAGCGCGTCCTGCGCGCGGCGGTTGTCGGGCTCCTGCGCCAGCAGCGCCTGCCAGGCGGTCGTCGCCTGCGCGACGTCCTGCACCTTCTCGGTGTAGAGCACGCCGAGCTTCACGTAGATCGCCGCCCGTCGCGTGGCGTCCGAGGCGACCGCCACCTGCCGTTCGAGCACGTCACCGAGCTCGCTCCACATCTTCTCGCGCTCGTACAGCTTCTCGAGCTCCCCGAGCGCCTCGACGTTCTCCGCGTCGTCCGCCAGCACCTTTTGCCACAGGTCGATGGAGACCGTCGGCCTTCTTCAGCTTCTCCGAGGCGAGCTTCGCCACCTCGACGCGGCGGCCCCGGCGCAGGTCGGCATCGGTGATCTTCTCGATCTCGCGCTGGTGGACGGCGACCAGCTTCTCCCAGTCGCGGCGCTTCTCGTACATCTGCTTGACGAAGGCGAGCGCGTCCTGGTTGTCCGGATCGAGCTCGAGGATCGCCTCGAACGACTTGATCGCCTCCGCCTGGTTCGAGAACTTCTCGAGGAACAGGTTGGCGACTGCGCAGCTGCAGCGCCACCTTCTCCGCCGGCTCCTCCACCACCGCACGCCTTCTTGCGCAGCAGCGAGATCAGATCCGGCCAGCGCTTCATCGTCTCGTACTGCGCCGCCAGCGCGTCTGCCGCCTCGAAGTTGGTCGGCTGGATGGTGAGGATCTGGTTGAACGCGTTGACGACCATGACGTCGAGCTTCAGACGATCGCGATAGACCTCGATCATCTCGAGCAGGACCGGGATCTTGTCCTCGGGCGGCGCGCCAGCTTAGCCTTGTCGACCGCCTCCTTCATCACCTCGACGAAGGTGTTCCAGCGCTCGGCCTTCTTGTAGACGCGCGCCAGCTCGCGCCGCGGCGCCCACGCGGCCGGCGTCGGCGGCGACCAGCTTCTTCCAGGCGTCGATGCCCTTTTCGACCGACTGCTTCTCGGCCTCGCGCGCCGCCTTCGCCTGACCGGCGAGCTCGGCGGGAAAGTCGTCGTGCGCGCCGGAGGCACCGTTGCCGACGCCGCCCCGTCGTCGTCTTTCTTTCTCTTCCCTCGTGGCCCTGGCCCTGGCCCTGCTTCGGACTGATCGATCCACTGCGCTCCTCCAGACTCGGATCGGTGCCGGCGTGTCTGTCGCGCTAACGTAGCGAAACAGAGTAGAAAATCAGGACGATTTTATCGGATAGCCACGATGCGCAGCCGCCCAAAACACGCAAAGCGACCGAGAACACGAGGTTCCCGGTCGCTTCGCCGCAGGCGGCTCGCTCGAGCTCGAACGGCTCGGTGCGGCGGCTCGCGAGTCTGGGTGCTATGGCCCCGATAGAGCGTAGAGCTTGTCGTTGGCCGCCTTGACGTAGTTGCCGTCGGCCGTCTTGCCGCCGTTGGTCACGAACTTCTGCAGGTACTCGCGCGCCTTGTCCTTCTGGTCGTTGCCGTGGGCCTCGTCGTACCAGTCGGAGTAGGCCATGCCCGCAGTTGTAGAGGGCGTCGTAGAGCTCGGGATCGAGGTCGATCGCCTTCTTGAACTCGCTGGTCGCCTGCTCGTACTGCTTCAGGTTCTTGAGCGCCAGCCCGTAGCCGTTGTGGCACTCGCCGTCGTCGTCCTTGGCCGTCACGCAGCCCTGGAAGACCTGCGCGGCCTCCTTGTTGAAGTCGTAGTCGAGGTAGAGATAACCCGAGCGCGACGTACGACTTCGAGAAGCGCGGGTTGGCCTCGATGGCGCTGCGGAGCGCGTCGTCGGCCTCCTTCGGGTGGTCGAGCATCTTGTAGACCAGGCCGAGGCGCCACCAGGCCTTGAAGAGCTTCGGGTCGGCCGCGGTCGCCGCCTTGAGCGCCTTCTCGGCCTGATCGATCTTCTTCGACTCGAGGTACGCCTCGCCGAGGTCGTACTGGTAGTTGGCGTTATTCGGCGTGTGCTGGACGGCCTGCTCGAACGACTCGATCGCCTTGTCCCACTTGCGCTGCTTCTGGAAGACCTTGCCCAGGTTGTAGTAGGCGATCTCGTACGTCGGGTCGGTCTGGATCGCCTGCTTGAGATCCTTCTCGGCCGAGTCGTAGAGGTTGTTCTTGAACTCCTCGGCGCCGCGGTTGGCGAGCTCGATCGCCTTGATGCGCTCCTGGCTGCAGACGAAGCCCTCGCAGGCCGGCAGAACGATACAGGCGATCGCGAGCACCACTCCTAGCGACTGGTTCGCGGATGCGCTTCATGGGGATTACTCTCCACCGCCCGGCGGGCGTGAGAACGAACGGGTACGAGACGATGACGATACCGCCACCGAGGGGCTTCGGGAACTCCCAACGACGAACCGCCTGGACCGTGCAGTTCTCGACGCGGGCGTTGCCCATCGTCGAGTTCTGGAGCACCGACGCGATGACCTGACCGGACGCCGCGATCGTGAACTGCACCATGATGCGGCCGCCGAGCTCCGGCTTCTTCGTCAGCTCCTGCTCGTAGCAGTACTTCACCTCGTTGATGTGGCGGCGGATGATGCGGCGGATGATCTCCTTGTCGAGCGAGCCGCGGACGTTCGCCTGACCGGGGATGACGTCCGGCGCGTGGGCGCGACGGCCGCCGAGGCCGCCGGCGCCGCGGCCGTAGCCCGAGCCGTTGCCGCCGCCGCCTCCCTTGCCGATCGTGCCGAGGTTGCCGAGGCCGATGGTGCCCTCGCCGGTGCCGCCGCCGCCCGAGCCGGTGCCGACGAGGCCGAGACCGCCGACGCCGTAGGCCTCGCCGATCTGGTTGCCGATCAGGCCGCCGAGCACGTCGTCCGCGTCGTTGCCGAGCGCCGAGTCACGACCGAAGATCGAGGCGATGTGCGAGCCCTCGGTCTGCTTGAGGACGCCGAGGATGCCGGCGTTCTTGGCCTGCTCCTCCGCGAGCTTCTTGGCGAGGTGCGGATCGGGGTTGTCCTTCGGACCCTTGAGGCCGTAGAGACCCTCCTTGTTCTTGGAGGTCTTCTTGCCCATCTTGCCTTCTTCGCCCTTGTGGCGCTTGCCCTTGCCGCCCTGCTCCGTCGTCCTTCTTCGACTTGAGCCACTCGGGGATGTCCTCTTCCTTCTCCTCCGGCGGCTTGATGAGGAACTTCACGAAGCGGTTGTCGCGAGTTGAAGAGATCGAGCGACAGCGACTTCGGGTCCGGCGGGACCGCGAAGATCATCAGCAGGAAGAGCGCGAGCGCGACGGTCGAGCCGACGGTGTAGACCTGCTCGTCCCACTTCCAGATCAGGAAGGGCACCTCGAGCGTGCGCGGCCGCGCCGTCGCCGGTGACGACGAACGTCGTCTCGCCGCAGTCGAGCTTGGCGCGACCGCCCTGCGGCAGCGAGAAGCTCGAGCCGCGCTGCTGGATGAACTGCTGCAGCGGGTAGCTCTGGTTGTCGACGTAGACCTCGCCGCGTCATGCGCGGCGTGACGTTGACGACGTAGTCGGCGCCGGTCGCGGCGACCAGCGGGTGCGACGGCGACGGCACGAAGTCGGCGGAGACCGGCGCGTCGACGTCGGCGTCCGAGCCGATGATGAAGTTCGCGGCTCGACTTGCCGCGCCGCTTGAGCCCCATGTAGGAGAGCGCGATGCCGCCGACGATCCCGCCGAACACGATGACGTCGGGAAGACCGGCGAGCGCTCTTTCCAGGGGAAGGACTTCGACTCCTTGCCGGCCGCCTGCCAGGCCTCGTACTGCGCCTTCTCGGAGCCGACGTCGAGGGCGACGGAGATGAAGGTCGCGATGGCGATGAGCAGCGCAGCGATGCCGGCGTACAGCATCGAGGTCCCCTGGCCGTGCGTCGACTTGCCCTCGGGGTTGAAGAGGTGGCGCGTCCCGGTGACGACGCCGCGGAAGACCGTCTGGACCTCCATCGCGCGCGAGCCGTCGTGGACCTCGACCTCGGCGCCGGCGCCGGCGCGCCCGACGAACGAGGGTGGCGCGTACGACTGTCTGCGGCGCCTGGTAGGCCGGCTCTGGCGCGGTAACCGCCCTGCGGTCCGGGCGGCGGCGCGTAGCCGGGCGGGGGCGCGAAGGCCTGCTGCGGCGGGGGCGCGTACGCCTGCTGCGGCGGCGGTGCGGAGCCACCCGCGGCGGCCGCCCCAGGCGCGCGGCCTGCGGCGGAGGCGTCTCCTGCGCGCCCGCCTCGAGGAACGTCACGAGCACGCGGCTGTCGCCGAACATGATCTCGTCGCCCGACTGCAGGCGCGCCTTGGTGATCCGCTCCCCGTTGACGAGTGGTCCCGCGCGTCGAGCCGAGATCGATGACGTGAATCTCGTTCGGCCCGGTCATCTCGATGACGGCGTGCATGCGCGACACCGTCTCGTCGTCGATCCGCAGGTGCGAAGACGCGAGCTTCCCGACCTTGATGACGTCCTGCGCGAGAGTTTCCTCGCGAACCAGCTGCGTCCCCTTTGTAGATCTCGAACGTGATGGGGACATTCACGTCGGCCATGGTGCTCTCTCCTATTGGGTGCGGTGAAAGAAGAAGCGCCGGATGACCGACAGGGTTCCCAGATCGCGTCGGGCGGAGGCGAGCTTTGCTCGCCGGAGCCCATCGCGGGAGGGTTTGGGGACCCTGTCGAGGGTCCCCATCCTGATCAGATGTCTTCCAGGGTCTTCAACATCTCCGGAATGAAGTCTTTGCGGATCTCGATGAGGCTGGAGTGCTCGGTCTTCTTCATGCGCGTTGACGAGCTCGCCGTCGGGACGCTGCAGATCGCCTTCGACCATGTCGTCCTCGAAGTCGTAGACGGTCTTGGCCTTGTACGTGGTGTTGGCGTCGTCGCCACCACCACCGGCGGCGGCCTTGTCGGCGCCGCCAGCCGCGGGCGGGTCAGCGGCCAGCGCGCGGCCAGCCGCGCCCACGAACGTCAGGCTCCCGATAACGGCAAAACCGATGATGAGCTTCTTCATGATTCGGTCTCCTTCAACTGCCGGGAGCACGGTCAGGGTTTCAGACAACCGAGGGCTCCGCAGGTTCCGAACAATCTACCAGATCCGACGACATTCAGCGCCAAGGTGCGTGGACGGAGTCGAGCTTGGCTCGGCGGAGTCCGTCGCAGGGGGCGCGGGGACCTTCCAGGGTCCCCGTTCTAGACGTTGCGTATCGCGCCTGGCCCTCAAATGCGAAGCGGCAGAGCTTTTTGGCCCTGCCGCTTGCAATCTTGCTTACGTTGTTTGCTTACGCTTCTTGCCTACTCTCCCTGATGGAAGGTAGCGCGAGCTACTTCTTCTTTTTCTTCTTCTTGCCGCCGCCCTGATCGTCGGCGGGCGCCGCGGCAGCCGCGGCCTTGTCGGCGTCGCCGGCCGGCGCATTGGCTCCAGGAGCGGTGGCCCCGCCGGGAGCGGTGGGCGCTCCGGGAGCGGTGGGCGCCACGGCCTTGTCGCCACCCTTGGCGCCTTCCTTGGCCTTGGCAGCGGCAGCGGCCTCGTCGGCCTCCTGCTTCTTCATCTGCTCTTCCATCTGCTTCTGCTGCTCTTCGGCCTTCTTCTGCATCTCCTCGGCCTCGGCCTGCATCTTGGCGGCCTCGTCGAGGGCGACGTAGATTTCGTCGATGTCCTTGATCCGCTTCTCGGCCTCGTTCTTGAGGAGTCGGGGGTCTTGTCGTTGGTGTGGACGAGGAACTGGCGGTAGTAGTCCTGCGCCTTGTGCAGCGACGGCTTCTGGCCGTCCTTGTAGTCCTGGTAGAGCAGGCCGAGGTTGAAGTAGCTCGACGGGTTCGACGAATCGAGCTTCTGGCGCCGCGAGTACTGCGCCTCGGCCTCGTCGATCTTCTTGTTCCCGCGCAGCGCGACGCCGAGGCCGATCGAGGCCTCGTAGTTCTTCGGCTGCATCTCGAGCGACCTCGCGGAAGTTCTCCTCCGCCGTCTTGTAGTCGCGGTTGTTGAGCGAGAGCGCCGCCAGGTTGAGGCGCGCCTCGGCGAAGCTTCGGGTTCATCTCGACCGCCTTCTTGAACTGGTTGATGGCGGGGCTGATGTTCTTCTTCTTGAGCTCGACGAGCCCGAGCGTGTTGTGGACGACCGCCAGGTTGCTTCTTCATCTCGGCGGTGACGCCGGTGCCGGCCTCGCGAACGTCGACCTCCTTGGCCAGCTTGCCCTCCTCGGAATCGTCCTCGCCGCCTTCCTTCTTCTCCTTCTTGGCCTTCTTGCCCTTGCCCGCCTTTCCGTCGGCGGCCTCTTCCGACCTTCTCCTCGTCGAACTTGCCGGTCGCGATCTCGTCGGCCTTCTTGATGGCCTGGTTGCCGACCAGCTTGGCCATCTCGAGCATGTTCATGTCGTAGTAGATGAACGCCAGCGTCGAGAACGCCTGCAGGTTGTTGCTGTCGAGCGCCAGCACCGTGCGCAGGTTGCTGACGGCCTGCGGGACGTACTGCTTCTTCTCGTCGGGGCTCGAGGCGTGCCGCGCCTTGTCGCGCAGGATCTGCGCGAGGTTGTTGCGCGCCTCGACCGTGTGGAGCGGATCGACCTCGATCGCCTTGTTGAAGAGCGACTCGGCCTTGCCGCGCTCGCCGTTCTTCCAGGCGACGTAGCCGAGGTTGGTGATGCGCCGGGCCGTACTTGGTCATGCCCGCGCCAGATCCTGATCGGCGTCGTCCTCGCGGCCGCACTCCTGCAGCACGGCGCCCTGGTTGAAGCGCGCCTCGAGCAGGCCCGGGTTCTCGTCGGCGACCGACTTGAACGCTCGGAGACGCTGCTGCACTCGCTGCCCGAGAGGCCGCCTGACTTCTTGGCCGAGGCGTACCGCTGCATCGCCTTCTCGAAGTCGGCGCGCTGGTCGTCGCTGATCGGCGCGCTTCTTCTCCTTGGGGATGAGCTGCGCGGCGCCCGCCTTGTTGACGGTGTCGTGCTCGGTGGCCTCGCCGCCCATCGTGCCGGTCTCCTCGTTCGCGTTTCCGGCGGTCTGCGCCTTCGGCGGCGGCGAGCTGCCGCAACCGATATTGACGCTGGAGAAGGCGAACGTCAGTCCGAGGAGGCCGAAGAGTGCAATCGAGTTGCCGAGCGTGAAGGCGCGGCCAGTTTTGTGCTTCATTTGGATCGCCATGACTCGGGTCCTCACTTGTCGCTCGAATTGTTGGAGGCCGCCGCGGCCGTGGACTCACTCAGCTCGGTGATGACCGGCGTCGGCGACATCGTCGTCGAAACGTAGCCGGCCTCCGGCTTGACCTCCGAGGACAGCGGGTACTCCGACGGCTTCATCTGGTTGAGCTCGCGCTCGCACAGACGCGACCACTCGTTGTACCAGGAGTAGTCGGTCGCGGCCTTGAGGCACTTCTCGAAGCCCTCGACCGCCTTGTTCTCGATCGGCTCCGCCTTGTCGACCAGGGCGTCGCAGAAGATCTCGCGCGGGCGGTTACCCCACTCGTCCTGCTCCTTGAGGTCCTTGGGGATCTCGGCGGTGTAGAGCTGGCCGACGAAGTCGGTGTAGAGCTGGCCGACGCGCGCGGCCGAGGCGATCGTCCACTGCGCCTGCTTCATGCCGAAGACGTCGAGGTACTGGTCGCGCGCCTTGTCGAGCGCCTTGGCCTTCTCGTCGAGGTAGGCGGTGAACTTCTTGCCCGACTCCTCGGCCTTCTTCTTCTTGGCCTCGGCCTTCTTCTTGTTGTCGTACTGGGACGGCTGCTGGAAGTCGAGACCCTCGGGGAACTTGATGCGCAGGAAGTTCTCGTACGCGGTCTCGGCGAGGTAGAAGGCCGAGCCGGCGACCGCGTACGCGCCGAGACCGGCGCGCGCCTCGACGTCCTTGCCGGTGATCTTCGAGGCGGCCGCGCCCTTGTTCCAGATCTTCAGCACGGCCTGGAAGTGCTCCGCGGCCTTGGTCGCTTGCTGTCTTGTTGCGGTCGAAGACGATGATCTTCGAGCTGGTGGGCGGCCCGCACTGCGTCCGCTTCGGCTCCTTGATCTTCTTGCCCTTCTTCAGCTTCTTGTTGAGGTCGTAGAGGACCTTCTGGCGGCCGGTGGCCGCGACGCGCTTGATCTCGAGGCAGGCGCCGTCCTCCGACGCCTTCGGGCACGAGGCCTTCCACGCCATCTCGCCGAGGCGGAAGTGCGCCAGCACCTGGCGATCGGGACCGCCCTGCGGGCCCCACTTCTTGAGGTAGTTCTCGAGGTGCTTGGCCAGCTCGTCGTAGTTCTTGTCCTTCTCGTAGACGTCGCCCATCTGGAAGAAGACGCCGGCGGCGTCCTGCGGCTTGCGCGTGCCGTAGAACTTCACGAACGCGTCCATGTCGCCGAGCGCCTTCTCGCTCTCGCCGAGGCCGATGCGGAAGGTCGTCGCGTTGCCGAGCGCGTCGGTCGCCTTCTTCTCGCCCGGGAACTTGTTGGCGAAGTCCTCGTAGTAGTCCGACGGCCTTCGAGTAGTAGGCCAGCTGGTGGTAGCCGGCCGCGACGCGGAAGAGCGCCTTCTGCGCCAGCGGATCCTTCGGGTGCTCCTGGATGAGCGCGAGGCGCGCCTTGAGCGCCTGCCCGACGAGGTGCGCGTTCTGGAAGCACTGGCCGGCGTTCCAGAGCCGCTCGGCGTGCTTGGGGTGATCCGGCAGGGACTCGGCGGCGGCCAGCATCGAGCGGCCGCACTCCTTGAAGTTCTTCTGCTTCTCGTACTCGTGGCCCTCCATGTCGTAGGTGTCGCTCTTGAGCGAGATCATCTGCTTGCCGAACTCCGGGTCCTTCATGAGGCTCTGGCATCTCGAGGAACTTGTCGACCCAGCTCACGACCTCCTTGGTCTTGCCCTGCGCGTTCAGCGAGTCGAGCAGCAGGTTGGCCGAGTAGATCGCCAGCTCGTGCTTCGGGTACTTGTCGACGATCTCCTCGAACAGCTTCGCCGCCTCGTCGAAGTGGTTGTACTCGTAGTAGATGCGCGCCTCGCGGTACATGATCGTCACCAGCTCGGGCGCGTCGGGCACGTACTTGATGTACGTGTCGAAGGCCTCGATCATCTTCTTCTGGTACTCGGGGATCTTCAGCGCCTCGAGCTTCGTCTTCCCCTCGCGCTCCTTCAGCTTGTCCTGGTCGGCCTTGACCGGCTCCTGCTGCTCGTGGTCGTCGACGTTGAGCGCGTTCTTCCAGGCGAGAACGGCCGCGTAGGCCGCGTCCTTGACGTACTTGCCCTCGGGCTTCATCTCGACGACCTTGGTGTACTGCTCGGCGGCGTCCTTCCAGTTCTCCGAGCGTCCAGAGGAGCTCGCCGTAGTAGAACGACATCTCGTAGGAGTCCTTGTCCTTCGGGAAGTGGTCGAGGAAGACCTTGTAGACGAACTTGTCGAGCGCGTAGGTGTCGCTGGTTCTTCGTCTTCTGCGCTTCCTTGTGCCAGATGAGCGCCAGCTCCTTCGACGTGTCGTGGAAGGCGTTGCGGCACTCCTCGAGCTGGTCCTTCTTGATCGCCTTCATCTCGGCCGACCTTGTCGTAGACCGCGCCGAGGCGCTCGATCTCCTGGACCTGGTCCTTCTTGTTGCCCGGCGACAGCGTGTTGCGGACGATCTTGTTCTGCCACTCGCAGATGCGCGGCGAATCCATGTTCTGCGAGATGACCTTGCGGTAGACGCGGCTCGAGTCGGGGAACTTGCCCTGCTCCCAGTAGAGCTCGGCGAGCGCTTCCATCATCTTCGGCGCGAAGTCGCCGCCCGTGCGCTGGAAGAACTCCCAGGCCTTGTCCGGGCCGCCGACGTGCGCGTAGGCCTTGACGATGTCCTTCTTGGCCTCCTTCATGAGCGCCGTCGCCTGCGCCTGGGATTGACGTGGACCTTCCCTTCGGTCGTCATGCGCACGACGCCGACGAACGTCTCGAGCGCGGTCTTGTAGTCGCCCAGGTTGACGTAGCACCACCCCTTCTTGTAGACGGCGTACGGGTAGACGCTGGACTTCGGGAACTGCTCGACCTTCTCGTAGAACTTGAGGGCGCTGTCCATCTCGCCCTTGTCGAAGTAGAACTCGGCGAACGACAGGTAGGCGTCGGGGATGTACTTCGAGTTCGGGTAGTCCTTGATCAGGCGCAGGAAGAACTCGCGCGCCTGGTCCTCCTTCTTCACCGAGGTCAGCAGGTACGCGAGCTGGAACAGCACCTCGTCCATGCGCTCGTACTTGCGGAACTTCGTGGCGGCGATGTAGGCCTTGACCGCCTCGAGCAGCCACTTCTGCTGCTCGGCCTCGTACTTCCTCTGCTCGGACTGCAGCTGGCCGTGCTGGCTCGGCTGCACGTCGAAGATCTTCTGGTCGAGCCCGCGCGCCCTGTTGAAGTTGTACGCTGCTTCTCGGAGTAGAGCTCGCCGAGACGAAACAGAAAGTCGGGCTTCTGGGGATCGTCGTCGCCGGTCACCTGGATGAGGCGGCGCATCTTGTCGATCTGCGCGTTGACCAGCTTGATGATCCCTTCCCGGTGCCCCTGGACGAACTGGTCGACGGTCAGGACCGGACCCGTCTCCTTCTTCGGAGGAGGCGGCGCCTGTGGCTTGGTCAGGTTGGTCTGCTTCGCCTGAACGTCCACCTCTTGCTTGGTGAAGCGCCCCTTGCCGCTGTTGGCGGCATCGTCACCCGCCGCCCGCGCCACCGTCGGCGCGAGCAGAGTGATGGACAGGGCCAGGATTCCCCTCGAGAACCGGAACTGGGTCATTTTTTCTCCACTATTCGCAACTGCTTACAACCGAACGTTGAGAACCTTTTCGAGAAGCTTTTTTCTGTCCAAGGAGGCAGCGGGGCTACGGAACGTCGCCGCCGCCTCCACCACCTGCGGGCGCGCCGCCGCCCGTGTCCGTGCCGCCGCCCGTGTCGCCGCCCGCCGGCGCCGCCGGCGCCGCAGACTCGCCGGTGGCCGGCGCGCCCTCGGGCGCCTGCCCACCGCACTTGTTCACGATCTTCACCCGGTAGTAGCCGAGCTCGTCGCGCCAGTACTCACCGGTGAACGGCCAGATCACGTGCTCGTCGTCGACCCGGATCTCGTCGGCGCGGTGAATGCCGCCGGTGTGGATGACCACCTGCTCCTGCTTGACCTCTTCCTCGAGCTCGCCCTTCTGGCCCGGCCAAGATTTCGTACTCGATCTTGATGACGCGCTTGATGAGCTGCGACAGCTCGCTCGGTGAGGCGGATTGATGCGGCGGCGCGCCAGGTCACCCGCCTCGTTGACCGCCAGCGACCGCTGCAGCGTCAGGTCGGCGAACACCGTCTGCGCGATGTTGGTCGACTTCCAGCGACGCGTCGGCCTTGTCGTGCGCTTGAGCTCGCGGTCGAGCTCTCGACGTACTGGAAGCGCTTGCCGATCGTCAAGTCGCCGAGAACGCCGCGCGCCGCGCGCTCGACCTGCTCGGGCAGCCCCGAGGTCCGCTTGCGGATCTTGACCGCGATCTCGTAGAGGTCGCCGTTGTCCGTCGTCGCCGGTGATCAGCTTCTTCAGCTCCTGGAAGACGTCCGGGTAAATCGCGTTGAACTCGTCGATGGCCTCCTCGGCGCGGTCGTACAGGCAGTTGTAGAAGTAGATCGTCGCCTTGACGGTCAGCCCCTCGGCGACCGACTCGGGCTTGATGTACTCGTCGAAGAACGGCGCCTGGATGCGTGTGGATGTTGCCGAGCGCCTTCGAGTACCCCTTCTGCTTGAGCATGAAGTTCGCCCACGAGGACTCGAACAGGCTGTTCGCCCAGTCGTACGAGTCCTGCGAGACGCGGTCGAAGTACTTCACCGCCAGGTCGAACTGGCCGGTCGAGTAGAACGTGCGCGCCAGCGACAGGTTGGCGAGTCCTCGAACGGCTTGATCCGGGTTCGCGCTCTCGCGCCGAGGCCCGCAGGACCTCCTTGAACGCCTCGACGGCCGGCTTGGCCTGGTACTCGCGGACGTGCGTCGCGCCCTCGAACAGCTTGGCCTGCACGTAGAACTCGCTGCTCGGCGGGACGGCCTGGAACAGCTCGACCGCCTCCTTGAAGCTGACCCTTCTGGTAGTAGTACTTGCCGAGCAGGAAGTAGAGCTCGTCACGCACCTTCTCGAGCGCGGGCTGATCGAGCTCGGCGCGGTTGTACTTGCCGATCTTCTCGAGGATGCCCGTCGAGTCCGGCAGCTGGCGCGACAGCGACGCCAGCCACTTCAGCGTGGCGTTGTAGTAGGCGTGCGACGGTCCTTTTTGAACGATCCGATCGAAGTACGACAGCGACGCCGAGTAGAACTTCATGTTGTAGAGGGCCTTGCCCATCCAGAACTCGGCCTTCTGCTTGTTGGCCTCGGCGTCGCCCGACTCGCCCTCGATCACCTTGTTGAGCTCGATCGACGACGAGTAGTAGTCCTCGCCGTCGTACAGCTTGAACGCGCGCTCGAGCACCTTCGACGGCTGATCGCCCTGCGGCTGCTCGCCTTCTGGTTGTGCCTCGCCGGAGTCCGACGTCGGCTGCTTCTTCTTCTTGGCCGAAGCGATCGATCCGGAAAGGATCAACGTTGCCGTCAACAGAATGCCGATCGCGCGCTTGGGGCTCATGCGGGGACCTCGCTGGTTGTGCTCGGAAGCACGGACACGGAGCAGAAAAGACGACAGGGATAGGGCGAACTTTTTACGACAGACTCAGGGCAACGGAAAGCCAGTTCAAAGGGGTCGCGACAACATCACCCTTACATTCACCTGCACGACTCCACACGGGCGTGGACCGGCGTGGAGAAGCACACCCAAAACCGCGCCATCCTACGAAAGCCCGTTTCCACCTGTCAAGGGAATCCGGGTCGATTCCAGATCAAACAACCAATGGATTAGCTTCGCCAAATCCTGGGGTTCGGTGTTGCAGGCCTGGATGGTCGTTGGTCGCTGCGAGGGGTCACGGAGACCCCCGAGGAGGTCGATCAGGGCACACGAAGGGACTCCAAAGGAGCAGAATCCTGACCAGCTAAACCGTGCTTGACAGACATACACATGTAAGTAACATGGCGCGGCCTTTCGGGACCTGCCTGTCCGACGGGACAGCGGGGCCGACCGCGAGTTACCCCCCCACGGACGCAAGGAGTCCTCAATGAGGTTCGCTTCCCGAGTCATCCCCCACGGCGCTTCGGCCCGTGGTTACGTCCTGGCGGCGGTGGGTGTGTTGGCTTTGGGGCTTGCCGCCTGCAACGACGAGCACATCGGCCGGGCCTGCAACACGAACGCGCCTGCCGACGCCGGAGCCGCGACCGGGGTGTCCATCATCTCGTCCCCCAGCCTGCAGTGTCCGAGCCGCATCTGCATCCAGCCGGCGGGCGCCCCTGCGGAGGCGTCGATGTGCACGGCCAGCTGCGCCACGGACGACGACTGCAGCAACGCCGATCCGGGGACCACTTGCAAGAAGGGCTTCGTCTGCGCCTGGCCGACCACGGCCGGCCCCTTCTGCTGCCAGAAGATGTGTGTCTGCCACGACTTCGTCAACATCCCGCCGGGCGGCTTCCCCGTGCCGGCCACCTGCATGTCGCCGGGCAGCAGCCCCAATGCGCCGAACCCGGCGACCTGCCAGAACGTTCACTAGCGGCGCGCCACCCACGGCGCGCCGGCCGTGCGCCGCTCTGACCGCTCAACCGACCGCTAGCCGCCGACCTCGAAGGCGTTCGGCAGGTGGATGATCTCCGGAGGACCGTCGTCCTCCCGGAACGTCACCGCCACCACGTCGAAGCGGTACCCTGCGGCTGCGGGCGCCTCGGCGGCGAGGTAGAGGCGCGCCGCCCGGATGACCCGCGCGCGCTTCTGCGCCGTGATGGTCTCCAGCGGATGCACCAGCGCTAGGCCGGTGCGGGAGCGGACCTCGACGAACACGCAGGTCCCGCGATCGTCGGCGACCAGATCCAGCTCGCCGGGCTCGGGGCCGTACTGCCGCCAGTTGCGCGCCACGATCCGGAAGCCCTGCTCCTCGAGATGGGCCGCGGCCAGGCTCTCCGCGCGCCGCCCGAGACCGGGGCGCGCGGCGAGGCGATCGGGCATGCGGGGCCTTCCGGGGCCTTGGGCGCTTAGGACGCGGCCGGCGCGACGGGGGCGGGAGCGGCAGCAGCGGTGGGGGCGGACTCCTCGGCGGGGCCCTTCTCGCCCTTGATGCGCGCCGCCTTGCCCTGCAGGCCGCGCAGGTAGTTGAGGCGCGCCCGGCGGACCTGCCCCTGCGACACCACCTCGATCTTCTCGATGCGCGAGGTGTGCAGCGGGAAGATGCGCTCGACGCCGACGCCGTAGGAAATCTTGCGGACGGTGAACGTCGCGCGCGATCCACCGCGGTGCTGGCCGATGACCACCCCCTCGAAGATCTGAACGCGCTCCTTGTCGCCTTCCTTGATGAGCGTGTGGACGCGGACGCTGTCGCCGGAGCGAAGCTCGGGCACATCGGTCCGACGGAAGCTGCTCTCGATCTCTCGCAAAAGCGGGTTCTGGCTCATGGGAAAGCCCGCATATCTAGACGGCCCGACCGCCCGAGTCAAGTGCCGCGGTCGGAATCGTCGTCCAGGAGCCGGCGTTCCTCGTCGGTGAGCGGATGAGCCGCCAGAAGGTCGGGGCGGCGGGCGAGCGTCGCCCGTAACGCCTCGCGGCGCCGCCAGCGGGCGATCGCCCCGTGGTCGCCGGAGAGCAGGATCTCCGGGACCGCCTGGGCCCGCCAGGTCGCGGGACGGGTCCACTGCGGGTACTCGAGGCGCCCGGCGGAAAACGACTCATCGCCGGCAGAGAGGCCGCAGCCGAGGACCCCGGGGACGAGGCGCGCGACCGCCTCGATCACCGCCGCCGCCGCCACCTCGCCCCCCGCGAGGACGAAGTCGCCGATGCGCAGCTCCTCGTCGACGAGGCCCGCCGCCCGCTCATCGACCCCCTCGTAGCGCCCGCAGACGAGCGTCACGCGCGACTCGGCCGCCAGCGCCCGGGCGCGCGCCTGGTCGAACAGCCCGCCGCGCGGCGTGAGCAGGATGCGGCGCGAGGGCCCCCGCGCGGTTGCGACGGCCTCGAGCGCGGCAGCGATCGGTTCGACGCTCAGGATCATCCCCGGCCCGCCGCCGTACGGCGTGTCGTCGACCTGGCGGTGGCGGCCGGGGGCGAAGTCGCGCGGGTTCGTGCAGTGAACGGCGACCACCCCCGCCTCGATGGCCCTTCCAATCACCGTCGCGGAGAGGAATCCGGCCATCACCTCGGGAAAGAGCGTCACGACCTCGAAGGTCAGCGAGGGGATGGTCTCTACGGCGGTCATGGTTCCAGTTCCCAGCGGACGGTGATCTTACGGCCGACGGTGTCGACGGTCAGCACGAAGTCGGGAACCAGCGGGATGAGGTGCTCGCGCCCGTCGGGGCCGGCCACCGTCACGACGTCGTGGGCGCCGTTCCAGAAGGTGCCGATCGCGATCCCCAGCGTTGCGCCGGCCTCGTCCTCGACCGCGCAGCCGGAGACGTCCTCGACGTAGAACTCGCCCGGCCCGAGCGACGGAAGCGCGGCGCGCGCGATCCGGACCTCGGCGAGGGTCAGCGCGGCGGCCGCCTCGCGATCGGCCACCCCGGCGAACCGCAAGAGGTAGCCCCCCTCGACCGGCCGGCAGGCGACCACCTCGCGCGCCTCGCGCCGGCCGTCGCGGACCAACACGACGCCGCGCAGGCCCGAGAGCGCTCGGCCGCGCGGATTGTAGGGGCGCAGCGCGATCTCTCCGCCGATGCCGTGGGGCCGCCCGAGGACGCCGACGGCCAGCGTCTCCGGATCGTGCGAATCGGGGGGACGCTTGGGGTCCGTCGCGCTACTCGTCGCGAGTCATCGCGCTATTCGAGGATCTCGAGGACGACGCGGCGGCGCGTCTTGGCCGACGCGGCGGCGAGGATGGTGCGGAGGGCCTTCGCGGTGCGCCCCTGCTTCCCGATCACCTTGCCGAGGTCCTCCTCGGCGACCTTCAGCTCGAACACCAGGGCGTCCGGCTCGGAGACCTCTTCCACCTCGACCTCCTCGGGACGGTCGACGAGACCCCGCGCCAGGTAGTCGACGAGCTCGCGCAGCGCGGGCTCACCCGGTTTCTGAGCGTCGTCGCTCATGAACCTGGGGCGCTATGCCGCCGGAGCAGCAGGCGCAGCCTTGCGCTGCCGGCGAAGCAGCTCGGACATCGTTTGACTGGGGACCGCACCGACGGAGAGCCAGTGCTTGAGGCGCTCCTCGTCGACCCGGAACTCGATCGGCTCGCGGATGGGGTCGTAGACGCCCAGCTGCTCGATGAAGCGACCGTCGCGCGGGCTGCGGCGATCCGCGGCCACGACGCGATAGAAGGGAACCTTTTTTCCGCCGGCGCGGGTGAGACGAATGACTACGGCCATGGTTGGATGGGTCCTTGAAAAACGAGCTGCGAAACCTACCGGCGGCGAGGGGCCCTGTCAAGCACGCCCGGTACTTCTCGGGAATTGCCAGCCCGTCCCCTCGATTGCCATAGTGCCGCCTCATGCGAACCCCGCTGCTCGCCGCCACGCTGGCGCTGCTGCTCGCCGCCGTCGGCCCGGTGGTGGTGCGCGGCGCGCCGAAGGGACCGAGCGGGGAGCGCCGCGTGACGGTCTTCTACACGGGCGGCGTGCACGGCACGCTCGAGCCCTGCGGCTGCACCAGCGACCCGTTGGGGGATGTGGCGCGCTACGCGGCGCTCGTCCGCACTGCGGCGCGCTCGGGACCAACGCTGCTGGTCGACGGCGGGGCATTGTCGTTCCCCGAGAGTGCCAGCCCCAAAGAGAAGGCGGCCAACGAGCTCCGGGCGAGGTTCCTGGCCAAGATGCTCCCGGCGCTCGGACCGTTCGCGGCAGGCCTGGCCGAGACCGACCTCGGCCTGCCCCACGGAGAGGTGACGCCGCGCCGGCTGGCGGTGAACTTCTCCCATTCGCCAGCCGCCATCGCGGCGCCCTCACCGCTCGTGACCCCTGGCGTGCGGGTCGGCGTCTTCGGCGTCGCCGATCCGGAGCTCGCCGCACGCGTCGGAGCCAGGGCGCAGGATCCGGTGCCGGCGGCCAAGGCCGAGGTCGCCCGGCTGCGCGGCGAGGGGGCCGAGCTCGTGATCGCGCTCGTCCCGCTCGACCGCCCCACGGCGCGGCGGCTGGCGCGCGCCGCGGCGCCCGACATCATCGTCCTCGGCAAGCAGGTCGGCGCCGGGCAGCCACGCGCCGAGCAGATCGGCTCGACCTTCATCGTGGCGGCGGCGGAAGAGATGGCCCGGGTGGGGAGAATCGACTTCGTGTTCCGCGGGTCGGGCCCGATCACAGACGCCGGGGGACCCGACGCGGCCGCCATGCGGCGCGTGGAGATCGACGCCGCGCTGGCCCGCCTCGACGAGGAGCTCAAACGCTGGTCGTCCTCGAGCGCCGGCGGCGATCCGGCGTTCGTCGCCGCCAAGCAGCGCGAGCGCGCCGCACTCGAGGAAGAGAGGAAGGGGCTCGATCGCCCCTGGACGGCGCCCGCCACGGGCAGCTACTTCACCAACCGGCTGATCCCGCTGCGCCGCAGCCTCCCGCGCGACGAAACAGTGGCGGCGGAGATGCGCAAGCTCGACGCGCAGATCGCCGCCGTCAACCTGCGGAACGCCCCGCCGCCGGCGCCGCGCGAGCCCGGGCGCGCCTTCTACGTCGGCGACGCCAAGTGCGGCGGCTGCCACAAGGGGGCGCTCGCCTTCTGGAAGACCACCGTGCACGCTGGCGCCTGGAAGACGCTGGTCGACCTCGGCAAGGAGAACGACTACAAGTGCACCAGCTGCCACGTCACCGGCTACGGGCAGGTCGGCGGCACCAGCCTCGGTCACACCAAGGGTCTGCGCGACGTGCAGTGCGAGGTCTGTCACGGGCCGGGCTCGATCCACGTCGCCGAAAAGGGTCTCGAGGAGCCTTCGTCGATGCACACCCAGACGCCGGCCAGCACCTGCACCGGGTGCCACACCGAGCAGCACTCCGACACCTTCCAGTACGAGGCCTACTTGCGCGACATCCTGGGGGCGGGACATGGCGCGGCCGCGCGCGCCAAGCTGGGCGATGGGCCGACCGGACACGCGCTCCGCAGCGCCGCGCTGGCCCGCGCCAAGGTGGCCGGCGCCGCCGAGGCCAAGAAGCTCTAAAGATCACAGCGTCAATCGCGTCGAGCGGAGGCGAGCTTTGCTCGCCGGAGCTCATCGCGGGGGGCTCGGGACCCTCCCAGGGTCCCGAACTAGGCGAAAACTACGAGACAGCCGCGCCGCTGAGCAGCTGATCGAGCAGATCGGCTTCGATGTTGCCGCCGCTGACGACGACGACGGTGCGGCGGCCGCGGATGGCGCTCGCGTCGTCGAGCAGCGCCGCGAGCGCCGGCGCCGCCGAGGCCTCGCACAGGATGCCGAACGTCCGGTAGGCGTAGACGATCGCGCTGCGGATCGAAAGCTCGCTGACGAGCGCGATCTCCGGGAAGTAGTCGCGCGCCATCGCGAAGGTCCGCTCGCTGACCGCGCCCTCGAGCCCCTCGGCCAGCGTCGGCCCGCCGTCGTAGGTCGTGTAGGCGCGCCCCTCGTCGAGCGACCGTCGCATCGCGCAGTTCGACTCGGGCGACGCGCCCAGGATCTTGATCCCGCGCGGCACGACCTCGACGCCGATGCCGCCGGCCAGGCCGCCGCCACCGACGGGCACGACGATCGACTGCACGTCGGGGAGCTGCGCCAGGATCTCGCGCGCCAGCAGGCCGCCGTTGCCGGCGATGACGTGGTCGTCGTCGAAGGCCGAGACGAACACGGCGCCCGTGTCCGCCGCCGCCCGTCGGCGAGCCTCGGCCTCGGCCTCGTCGTACGTCGCGCCGGCGACCTCGACCTTCGCGCCGAGCGCCGCGATCCCGGCGCGCTTGAACTCCGGCGTCTGCGCCGAGACGAGCACCGTCGCCTCGACGCCGAACGCGCGCGACGCGAGCGCGACCCCCAGGCCGTGGTTCCCGGCCGAGGCGGCGATCACCCGGCGCCGCGCGCCCGGCTCGAGGCGCAGCGCCGCCACGCGCGCCGCGGCGCCGCGCAGCTTGAAGGATCCCGTGCGCTGGAGGTTCTCGAGCTTCAGCCAGACGTCGGCGCCCGTCCGCCGCCCCAGCGACGGCGCCGGCACCAGCGGCGTCACGCGGGTCAGCCGACGGACGCGGTTGGCCACCTCGCCCCCCGTCACCTCCCGCCAGATCTCCGGATCGAACATCCGCTCCATGGAATCTGCGAGAACCTACCACGTCTTCCGCGGCCCGACCACCGCAGTCGACGGCCGGCGCTTGGCGCGCTAGAAACAATCGAGATGTCGTTCGTGGCCGTCGACCAGCTGGTGCGGCGCGGGCACCTACCCGAGGCCCAGGCCTCCCGTGTCGAATGGCTGTGGGACGAGATTCGGCGGCTCAAGCGCGACAAGCGCGCCTTCGTCCCCGCCCACAACTATCAGGTGCCCGAGGTACAAGCGATCGCCGACGTGGTCGGCGACAGCTTCGAGCTGGCGGTGAAGGCGCGCGATCTGCCGCCCGAGCAGGGAGCGCTGGTCGTCTTCTGCGGCGTGCGCTTCATGGCCGAGGGGTGCCACACACTGGCGCCCGAGCGGCCCGTCTATCTGCCCAACCTCGAGGCGCTCTGCTCGCTGGCCGAGGTCGACGCCGACGACGTGGCCGAGCGCCAAGATTTTCTGCGCGCCGCCGGCCGCCGCTTCGCGACGATGACCTACGTCAACACCTACGCCGACGTCAAAGCGCTGTCGGACAGCTGCTGCACGAGCTCGAACGCCGCGCGCATCGCCGAGAAGCTCGGCGCCCCCGACATCCTGTTCGTGCCCGACCAGAACCTGGCCTATCAGGTGGCGCTCAAGACGAAGCGCACCTACCTGCCGCCGCCCGAGCCGCACAAGTTCCACCCGCGCGAGTACGCCGAGCTGATCGAGCCGCTGATCCGCGAGGGGGAGAAGCAGGGGCTCGTGGGCAACGTGTTCGCCTGGGAAGGCGCCTGCCACGTTCACCACCAGATGACCATCGAGGACATCGCGCGCATCCGAAAAGATGATCCGGGCGCGACGGTGATCGTCCACGGCGAGGTGCGCCCCGAATTGCAGCGCGCGGCCGACGCCGTGCTGTCGACCTCGCAGATGGCGAAGTACGTCGACGCGCACCCGGCCGAGACGCGCTACGCGATCCTCACCGAGTGCGGCCTGGTGGTGCGCCTCGAGCTCGACCACCCCGAGAAGCAGTTCTACAAGCCCTGCCGCCTCTGCCGCTACATGAAGGCGATCGACCTCGAGAACGTCTACACCACGCTGCGCGACGAGCCCGCCGACCGGCGCATCACCGTCCCCGCCGACGTCCGCGCCGGCGCCGCCCGCGCCATGCTCAAGATGATCGAGCTCGCGGCTTAGGTCGCGCGCGCGATCTCGACGGTCACGTTCCCCACCTCGCGCGTCGTCCGTTCAATCAGCGCGAAGAGATCGATCCCCTGACCGCGATCGTCGAGCCAGGAGCCGCGCGCCCCGTCCCAGTCGAAGTGCCAGGCGCGGTCGCGAAAAGCGACCCACAGCTGCCGCGGCGACGGCTGCGGCGTCAGCATCAGGCGCTGCTTCTCGAAGAAGGCGATCGTCAGGCTCCCCTGAGCGATCGACACCTCGGCCACGTCGGGATCGACCGCCTCGAAGGCGCGGTCGACACGCGCGAAGGTCTCGTCGAGGAGGTGCCGGTAGGTTTTCTCGTCCATTCCCATCAATGTCCGCCGAGACTACCTCTTTGTGAAGGCCATCCAGAAATCGAACCCCGAGCGGCGCACCAGCACGGGGACGGGATCCCCGAGCTTGTAGCCCCCCAGCGCCTGCGTCACGTCGCCGGGCGCGCGCACGCGGGTCTTCCCGATGCGCAGCACGGCGTCGTCGACGCGCAGGCCGGCCTGCGCAGCCGCGCTGTGGTCGGTGACGCGCGTGACGGTGACGCTGGCGCCGCCCGGGTGCCCGCTCCGCGCGGGCGCCTCCTGCACGTCGAAGTCGTCGACGTTCGCCATCAGCGGCTCGGGCGTGCGCGCGCAGCTCGACGGGTGCTGGGGCACGATCTCCTTGACCGGCGCCGCGCGCGGCACGATCTCATGCTCCCCCCGCCTGCCGTCGCGAACGAGCGCGATCTTGATCCGCGCCCCCGGCGCGGAGAGCTGCGCGTCGATCTTGAAGTCCTCGCTGCTGGCGACGTCGGCGCCGTTCCAGGTGACGACCACGTCCCCCGGTTCCAGCCCCGCCGCCTCCGCCGGCGAGCCCTTCTCGACGCTGGCGATGAGCGCCCCGCGCCCCGACGGCAACTTGAGCGCCGCCTCGAGCGCCGGATCGATCGGCTGCGCGTCGACGCCCAGATACGCCCGCCGCGCGGTCCCCGTCTCCACCAGCCGCGGCAGGAGCGCCTTGGCCATGTTGATGGGGATGGCGAAGCCGATCCCCTGCGCCGGCTGCAGCGTGTGGCCCGCCCAGAAGGCCGCGTTGACGCCGATGACGGCACCCGAGGCGTCGATGAGCGGCCCGCCCGAGTTCCCCAGGTTGATCGAGGCGTCGGTCTGGATGAAGAACGAATAGAGATCCTCGGCACCCGGCTCGTGCAGGCTGGCGCGATCGACCACCCGCTCCTTGGCCGAGACGATCCCCGCCGTCACGCTGTGGTTGAACCCGTAGGGATTGCCGATGGCGATCACCGGTTCGCCCACGCGCACGAGGCTCGAGTCCCCCAGCGCCAACACCGGCAGCGGCCGCTTGGTCGTCACCTTGAGCAGCGCGATGTCGGTCGCCATGTCGGCCCCCACCACGCAGGCCGGCAGCTCCCGCCCGTCGAACAGGCGCACCCGAAGATCGACCACCGCCCGCACGACGTGCTCGTTGGTCAGGATGTAGCCGTCCTTGTTGATGATGAACCCGGTGCCGATCGAGGTGTGCCCCGCGTCGCCGTCCGATTCGGCGGCCGCGCTTCCGTCGGCCGCCTCGCCCCGCACGTGCACCACGGCCGCGCGCGCCCGCTCGGCCAGATCGGCGAGCCCCGCCGTCCCCTTGGCGTGGCGGGCGGCCACCGTCCACAGCGGGAGCTCGCGCGCCTGTCCGGCGCCCACGCCCAGGCCCAGCGACACGAGCCCGACGGCGAGCGCGGCGATCGGACGCATCCCGCGGAAGCTTACGCGATGGGGTGCGGAGGCGCGATCAGCGTCGCGCCTAAATCAACGATCGACCCGTCTTATGAGGCGGTGGAGGGCCTGGCGATCGGCGGGAGAGACGCTCTCCTCGGGGGGACCGTCTGCCGGCGCGCCCGGCGCGGCCTTGTCGGCGATCGCCTGCTTGCTGCCGGCCTTTCCG
Organism: uncultured Pseudomonadota bacterium; assembly: GCA_963831685.1. Classification (GTDB taxonomy): domain Bacteria; phylum Myxococcota_A; class Polyangia; order Fen-1088; family Fen-1088; genus JADGRB01. The sequence continues at coordinate 34,954 of CAWHRJ010000013.1, read as the reverse complement.
TCCTTGGTCGCGTCTCGCGCTCCTGGCTTCGTTCCGTCCTGGAACTTGCGGCGAACGTCGTCGACCAGGGGACCGGCGGCCTGGCGCGTCCCGTCGACCAGCTCCTGCGACTCCTTGGTCTGGCCGATGGCACGCATATGCTGGAACAGGGTCATGGAACCGAGCTTCACCGTCACGCCGAACCAGGCAAACGCGGCGAGCCCCACCAGGGTGATCCCCAGCTTGATGAGACGAAACAAGGGTGTACCTCAGCGCAACGTCTGGTTGCCGACGCGGAACACGATCTGGCCCGTCGCCGGAATCGTGTCGCGCGACCGCAGCCGTCGCTGCAGACCCGCCACGGTTCCCCGCCGCGGACCGGCCGAAACGAGCACGAACCCCTTCGGCAAAACGCGCGCCCGACCGTCAGAAAATTCGCCCAGCATGGATCACCTTGACCCATCTTCACCGGCCCGCACCGACGGTCAAATTTTTTGCTAGTGAGCCAGCCTAGTCGCCCGAGGGGACGAGGTCGGCGCCCGTTGCTTTGGCCAGCGCGGCGAGGCGCTTGCGGGCGGCGCGCTCGATCAGCCAGACGAGCAGGATCGAGACATTGAACAGGCCGAAGAGCGGCGTCGACATGAGCACCTGCGACAGCACGTCCGGCCCCGGCGTCAGCACGCCGCCGACGACGAAGGCCAGCACCAGGGCGTACTTGTTGAACCGCCAGAGCCCCTTGGCCGTCACCAGCCCCAGCCAGCCCATCACCGCCAGGATCACCGGCAGCTCGAACGCCACCCCGGTGCCGATCATCATCGCCAGCATGAAGCCGACGACCTCGTCCATCATGACCGCCGGCTCGATCTTGAAGTGCAGCGTGCCCGCCGGGAAGACCTCGGCGAACGACAGCATGTACGACAGCGCCGGCTTGCAGAGAACGCCGTAGCCGAACAGCGCGCCGCCGATGAAGCAGACCGCGGTCGCCAACGTCACGACGAGCGCCATCTTCTTCTCTTTGCGATACAGCCCCGGCGCGACGAACTTCCACAGCTCCCAGAAGATGAAGGGGCTCGCCACCAGGAGCGCGCCGTACATCGCCAGCTTGGTGTAGACCCAGAACGGCTCGGTGGGGCTGGCGAAACGGAACACCGGCTCCTGCCCGGCCAGCGCGATGATCCAGGCGGCCCGCGCCGGGCGCGTCAGCAGGTCGAAGTAGTTCTTGACGAAGTAGAACGAGAAACCGATCGCGATCAGGAAAACGATCGCCGCGTTGCGGAGCCGCGTCCGCAACTCGACGAGGTGCTCGACGAAGCTCATCCGCGCGTGCTCGACGCCGGCACGATCTTTTTCCTCGGGGGTGGTCAAGGGGGGCTCGGTCTCCTGGTTCGAACGCGGGTTGCGTCGTCTAGCGAGAGGCTATGCCTTCTTGGGTCCGGGCAGCGGCGGCGGCTTGGCCGCGCCGGGCGGCAAGAGATCGCTCTCCGAGAGGTTCTGGGTGGCGTTGGCGCGATCGCCCGACAGGCTGGAGACCGGCGGTGTCACCCGCGGCAGCCCCATCCGGTTCGCCGGCGGCGGGTGCCTGTCGAGTCCGGGCAGCGGCGGCGGCGTCGACTTCCGCCGCGGCGGAGGCGCGCTGGCCAGCAGATCGGCCTCGGAAAGCGTCTGCGTCGTGTTGGCGCGATCGCCCGACAGGCTGGAGACCGGCGGCGTCACCCGCGGCCCGCTGCCGAGCGGGGTGACCGCCGAGGTGAGGATGGCGGCGCTCGGCGTCGGGCGGCGCGGCCGGGCGAACGGCGTCGGCGCCGACTCTTCGCCCGTCGGTGCCGGGACCGGCGCGTTCTCCTCGGCGGGGCCCGCCGGCGGCACGCCATGAATGGTGCTGGCAACCGTCCCCACGGGCGGCACGACCGGTGGCACGACCGGTGGCACGACCGGTGGCACGACCGGCGGGGGCAAGGGGGTCGGCTCGGGGGGCGGCGTGGCTTCCGAACCCGTCGGAGCCGGTGCCGCCGCTGCGGCAGCCTCGGCCTCGAGCCGGGCGATGTCCGCCGCCGCGCGCTTCTTCGCCTCCTCGATCGACCGCTGGATCTCCTCGCGGCGGCGGAGCTCGTCCGGGTGCAGCGTCACCGCGTCGCGCAGATCCTCGAAAGGCTTGCGAAACGACTCGTCCAGCGTGATCTCGTTCTTGATGTCCGAGGTCGCCTTGCGGATATCCCGGATGACCTTCCCCAGCTTGCTCGCCATCTCCGGCAGCTGCTTGGGACCGAGGAAGACCAGGGCGAGCACCAGAATGACGATGATCTCGCCGGCGCCGAGGTTGAACACGCTCGAAATTTAACTCCATCAACCCCGAAGAAACAATGCGCGCCGGCGTTTTTACGCCGCGAACAGATCGATCTGGCGGGGCGGGCCGATCCTGTAGGCGGCGATACCGCGACCGCGCAGCAGCTCGGCCAGCGCGTCGTCCGGCGCGCCCACCAGCGCCACCTCGCCCGCGCCGGTCGCCTCGGCGTAGCGCGCGAGCTCGGCCAGGTCGGCGCCGAACGGGAACGTCAACCCGAAGGCTCCGTCCGGCGGGGTGCGTGCCGCCGTGCCCGCCCGGGGCGACACCAGAACCGTGCGCCGCGCCGGTGCCTCGCCCCCCTGGCGCGGCGCCCGGGCGTCGGCCGGCCAGAGCAGCGCCTCGTCCGGCGCCAGCTTGCCCGCGAACCGCTGCACCGTCGGCCCCGCGCCGGCGGGTCCAATGCGCCTGAAGGTGGCCAGCGCCTCGACGATCGCCCGGTGCGCCCGCATCGCCACACCGGCCGTCGCCAGCGCGCGCGCGATCGTCGGCGCCAGGGCCAGCGGCTCGATCAGGAAGACCGGCGCGCCTGCGCCGGTGGTGTCGCGCGCCGCCCGCAGCAGCGACGCTTCGGCCTCGGCGCGCGCCGGGAAAGCGGTCGCGCCATCGGCGAAGCGGGCATCGAGGCAGAGCGCATCGGCCGCGCGCACCTCGCCCCCCTCGCCGATCGGCCCGGCATAGACCAGGCGCCGCCCCTCCCGCTCGCAGAGCAGCGACGCCGCCCCCGGCAGAAAGCCCGACGGGAACAGCTCGAGCCGCAGATCGCCGAGCGCGAACGGGCGCCCGTACGCGGTGACCAGCGCCTGGGCCCGCAGCCGATCGCCGAAGGGCCCGAGCAGCGCCAGCGTCGCCTCCGTCGTCAGGATCTGGCGCCGGCCGCCGCCGACGCGGGGCAGCGCCCGCCGGCGACGCGCCCCCAGCACCGCTGCGTGCGACAGAAAGACCAGATCGGCGCCCGCCGCCGCGTCGCAGGCCAGCACCGTCCCGGCCAGCCGGACGCCGGCGCGGTAGACGAACGCGCGCTTGGTTTTCGGAATGCTTTCCATCTACTCGGCACCGGCCTCGGCCGCAGGCACTATATGTTGCTCGGGGCCGAACCGGACCTGTAAGCTCCCCGCAAGATGAGCGCCAGCCCCCGCTTTCGGCAGGACCTCACCGTGTCCCCGACCGAGGCCGATGGCGTCGCCTGCGTCGACGTGCGAGACCCGAAGACGGGGACGAACTTCCGCCTCTACGACTTCGAGTACCAGCTGGCGTTGCAATTGAACGGACAGCCGGTCGAGCAGGTGACCGACTGGGCGTCGCGGACCTACGGCGCCGACCTGACCGCCGACGGGATCAAGGAGTTCGCGTCGCGCCTCGGCGAGCTGGGCTTCCTCGAGGCCGAGCCGCCGTCCGCCGCGACCGCGGTGACGGCGGAGATCGCGGTGGCGCCCCTTCTGGCGGCGGCCGGGGAGTCGGACAGCGCGGTCGACGAATGGGCGTCGCCTCAGGCGGCGAAGACCGCGACGTTCGTTCCCGACCCGGCCATGCTCGACAACGCGCCCGAGCCCACCCCCGTCGCGCCGATGAACCTCGCGAACCTGGCGGCGCCCGACGGCGCGCCGGAGCCGATCGCGCCCGAGATCACCAGGCAAGCGATCGCTGAGCTCCCGAGCGACGCGCTCGACTCCGAGCCGGTGGCCGCCCCGCCGGTTGCGCCGGCCCCCCCGCCCATGCCGGCCGCACCGCCCGCCGCGCCGACCGCGGCAGCAGCAGCGTCGAAGTCGAGCTGGGCGACGGATCTCGACGGCGCGCTGCAGTCGAACGATTCGCCGCCCGCCGTCAGGCCGGCCGCGACCGCGACCGCAAAGTCGGACGTCGCCCTGCCGCCGCTGCCGGGAAAGGTCGCGGTCGCGCCGCCGCCCGGCGTTTCGGAACGCCGCCAGCCGCCCGGACCCGAGGCGGTCGTGATGTCGGGGTTCGCAGAGGGAGCGCGGGCCAAGCCCGGACGCTCGAATCGTCCAGTCGTGATCATCGTGCTCCTGGTGCTGGCCGCCGCGGCCGGCGCGGCCTACTGGGTCTCGAGTCATCGGCGCGCGGCGGCGCCGCCCCAGGCGTTGCGCGTGCGGGTCATGTCACCGGCGCCGACCGCCGTCTACCGCTGGTTTTCGGGGCGCGGCCGGGTCACCGACTACGAGACGACGACGCTGGCCTTTGCCAATCCGGGCCGCCTCGCCGAGCTCCTGCCGGCCGGGACGGAGGTCGCCGCCGGCGACGTGGTCGGCAAGCTGGCGGGCGCCTCCGGCCTGGAGACCTTGCTGGCCCACGATCGGTCGCGCGTCGGGTTCTACAAGCAGCTGCGCGACAGCATGCACGCGGTGGGGAATCGCGCCGAGGAGCGACAGGCGGAGGTCCACCTGGCGGAGAAGGAGAAGCTGGTGGAGATGGCGCTTGGCGGCCTCACCAAGTACACGATCGTCGCGACGGAGCCGGGCGAGGTGGTGGAGACGCTGGCCAAGATCGGAACGCCGGTGGTGCCGGGAGCGCCGATCGCGCGGGTCAAGGGGCGCCTCTTGCACGGGGCGTTCGAGCTGGACGCCGACGAGCGCGCGGTGCTGGCCAAGATGGACTTCTGCCGCGTCGAGGTGGTCGGCCTCGGCCCGCGCGCGGCGAACGATCTGCCGCGCGGCACGGCGGCGACGACGGCCGCGGACTCCAGCCCGGCCGACGCCCAGGTGGGGCCACGCTTCCTCGATTGCAAACCGCCGGGCGACGCCGCTGCCGCCGGGAACACCGTCGAGATCCCGCTGCCGGGCGACCTGGGTCTGGTGTCGGGACAGCCGCTGCGTCTGGCGCGCCACCGCTACGACGCCGTCTTTCCCGTGCCCGCGGGCGCGGTGGTGACCGACGGGGACGGCAAGGCGGTCTGGATCGCGGACCGCGACGGAACGGCCGAGCGGCGCGCGGTGACCATCGCCGACGTCGGCGACGACGCGCTCGTGACCGACGGCCTGCGCGTGGGCGATCGAGGTCATCGTCGACCCGCCTGTCGATCTACGCGCCGGCGCCCGCGTCGACGCCCGCTAGATCAATCGCGTCGAGCGGAGGCCGGCTTCGCCGGCCGGAGCTCATCGCGGGGCGCGGGACCCTTCGAGGGTCCCGATCTAATAGCTAGATTCCGATCCGCTGGAGCACGAGCAGCGGATCGCCCGCCCCGCGGGCGGTCAGATCGACGAGGCAGTCGAGCGACCAGTCCTCGTCGCCGTCGCCGTCGACCAACACCTGTTGCGCGCGGAACTTGCCGGGGGCGAGCCCGTCGATGCGCGTGCGATCGGGTCGGCGCGCGTCGGGGGTGGTGAGCAGCGTCGCGTGGGCGGCCCAGAACGGCGCCATCGCCTCGACGAGGCGCTCGGCGGTCCAGGCCTCGCCGTCGCCCGGGGCGACGAGCCGCGCGGCCGCGGCCTCTTCGCGCCGGGCCAGCGCGGCCACCAGCTGTGCAGCTCGGCGCGGATCGCCGCGACGGTGGCGCGCCGTTCGGCGGCCGGGTCGACCGGCGCCGCCGCGCGGGCCGCCGATTTCGCCGGCCGGCGGGTCGGATCGGCCAGCGCCTCCCACTCCTCGAGCAGGCTCGAATCGACCTCGCGCAGCAGCGATCGGAAGTGGGCCATCACGTCGAGGACCTCGTCGGTGCGCGCCGCGGCCGGCACCGTCTGCTCCAGCGTCTTGAACACCTGCGACAGGTAGCGCAGCAGCACCCCCTCGCTCCGCTCGAGCCCGCAGTCGACCGCACGTAGTCGTCGAAGGCGGTCGAACCCCTCGTACATCTCGCGCGCGATCGACTTGGGGCGGATGTTCTCCTCGCCGACCCAGGGGTGGCGCTGGGCGAAATCGTTGAACGTCGCGTAGATGAAGTCGCGGTTCGGCTTGGGCCACTCGAGCGCGTCGAGCTCGGCGATGCGCTCCTCGTACTCGACGCCGGCCGCCTTCATCTCGGCCATCTTCTCGGTCTTGAGCTTGTCGAGCTGCTTGCGGAGGACGACGTCGGGGTTCTCAACGATGGCCTCGACCAGGGTCAAGACGTCGAGCGCGTAGACGGGCGACGCGCGCTCGAGCACCGCCAGCGCCTCGAGCAGGTAGAGCGACAGCGTCTGGTTGAGCGAGAAGTCGCGCTGCAGCTCGGGGCTCACCTCGACGAAACGGCCGCGCACGCTTCTCGCCGGGCACGAGGTCGATGAGGTGGGCGTGGCGCAAGGTGCGGAAATAAGCCGCCGCGCGCCGCCGCTCGTTCCGCTTGTCGCGCGGCCCACCGTGCGAGCGGCCGATGATCTGCACCAAGCGCCGGTAGCCGCCGCCCGCGAACCTGCCGCCGCCTGCAGGCAGTTGAGCAGCATCCCGTGCGTGACCTCGAAGCGCGAGGCGAGCGGCTCGGGCGTTCCGTTCACCAGCCGGTCGAAGGTGCCCTTGTCCCAGTGCACGAAGCCTTTTTGCGGCGGCTTCTGCATGACGACCTTCTTGCCGGCCGCCTGCTTCGCGGCCAGCCGCCGGTTCTCGACGACGTGCGCGGGCGCCTGCGCGACGACGAAGCCGCGCTCGTCGAAGCCCTTGCGCCCAGCGCGCCCCGCGATCTGCTGGAAGTCGCGCACGCCGAGGATGGCGCTCTTCTCGCCGTCGAACTTGCAGAGCTGCGTGAAGAGCACGCTGCGGATGGGGATGTTCACGCCGACGCCCAGCGTGTCGGTGCCGCTCACGACCTTGAGCAGACCCTGCTGCGCGAGACGTCTCGACGAGCAGGCGGTACCGCGGCAGGAGGCCCGCGTGGTGGATGCCGATGCCGTGCCGCAGGAAGCGCTGGAGCTCCTTGCCGTACGGCGTGTCGAAGCTGGCGTCGGCGAGCGCGTCGCGCAGCGCCTCCTTGTCGATCTTCGACGAGATGTCGACGCTCATCAGGTTCTGCGCCTCCTCGGCGGCGCCCCGCTGCGTGAAGTTCACCAGGTAGATCGGGGCGCGACCCGAGCGTGACCAGGTCGGCGATCGTCTCGTGCAGCGGCGTCTCCCGGTACTCGAACTCGAGCGGCACCGGCCGCTCGCGCCCGCGCACGGTCGCGACCTCGCGTCCCGTGAGCCGCGTCAGGCCGTCGGTCGATGACGTGCAGATCCGCCGAGCGTCGCCGACATGAGCAGGAAGGTCGTCTGTCGCAGGCAGAGGAGCGGGATCTGCCAGGCCACGCCGCGCTCCCGGTCGGCGTAGTAGTGGAACTCGTCCATGACGACGTAGTCGACGCGCGTGGCGGCGTCGCGCAGCGCCATGTTCGGCCAGGATCTCGGCCGTGCAGCAGATGATCGGCGCGTCGCGGTTGATCGTCGCGTCGCCGGTCATCATGCCGACCTTTTCGGCGCCGAACAGCCGGCAGAGCGTCGAAGAACTTCTCGCTCACCAGCGCCTTGATCGGCGCAGGTGTAGAACGACGTTTTGCCCTCGGCGAGCGCCTTGAAGTGCAGCGCCGTCGCCACCAGCGACTTGCCCGAGCCGGTCGGCGTGTTGAGCACGACGTGCTTGCCGGCCATGAGCTCGAGCAGCGCCTCCTCCTGCGCCGGGTAGAGCGTGAGGCCCGAGGCGGTCACGTAGGAGACGAACCGGGAGAGCAGATCGTCCGGATCGGCGCCCGCGGACGGCAGCAGCGCCGCCAGCGGCGGCGTGCCCGGCGTGACCGGTGAGGGCGCAATCGGTTCGGCGGTGGTCATGAGGCGCGCCCGGACGGCGCGGCCTCAGTCTGCAACAGAAACGTCGCGCTGCGAGCCGGCGTCGACGTTTTGAGGACAGGCCGGATTGGGGGCCCCGGGCGTCCCGAAGCTGTCCCCGGTCCCGAAAGCGTCGGCCGCCGGACAGAAAGCCCTGGTGGCTGGATCGATCACCAGCGCGTGCCCCGTGTAGCCGTCGTCCAGCGCGCCCCACGAGAACGCGTCGATCACCATGCCTGAAGCGCAGGCGCCGATGCAGATCGAGAGCCGTCCGTTGGCGTTGAGCAGGATCAGCTTGGTGCTGTAAGTGACGGAGACCGGCGCGCCGCCGTTCTTGCTCGGATCGCTCGATTGGCCCAGCAGCAGGAGCGCGCCGGGAGCGATCGTGCCGGCCGAAACCGGCACGTCGGTCGACGCCGTCGCCAGGTGAAGCTGCGACAGATCGAGCGGATCGACCGATTGGTTAGCGAGCTCGACCCATTCGCGCCCGAGGTCGTCGCCGGTCGGGTTCACCAGGAGCTCGTCGATCAGGACCTCGCCCGCGCGCGGAGCCCGCGCGGCCGGGCGATCCGGCGGCCTGTCGACAGGCGCCGCGTCGGGAATCGATTCCAGGGCCGCGTCGGCGGCGGCGTCCGGGCGCGGCAGCTTCGGCCTTTCCCCGGAAGCAGCGTCGGGCGCGCGCCCGGGCTGGGCGGCCGCCGCGTCGATCTCGGCGACGGCCGCGTCGCGCACGACCACCGAGACGTCGGCGCCGCCGGCGCTCCCCGCGCCCGTCATCTTCTCCTCGGAGCCCCGCGGCGTCACCGGCCCCGGCGTGCAGCCGGCGGCCGCCAGAAGCCCGCAGAGAGCGACCACCGCCTTCGTTCCACCATGAAAGCGCATGCGCCGGTCTTCGGCGCTCGGGGCCCGGCGGTTGCGTCAGCGGCGCAGATGGCGCTCGAGCGTCTTGTACGACTCGGAGAGCCGCTGCGACAGATCGGTCGCCGCGCGCTGCTTCTCCGTCGACCCGGCGTTGAGATCGGGGTGGTACTTGCGCATCAGGCGGCGGTACGAGCGCTTGACCGTCTCCAGATCGGAGCCGGCCGGAACCTCCAGCGCGGCGTAGGCTTTGCGGATCGCCTCGTCGCCCGCGGCCGTGCGGCGCGGCGGCGGCGACGTGCGCGGCTCGGGCCGCCGCGTGTGGCTGGTCGCCTGCTCGACCTCCTCGCGCGCCTGCCTGCGACGTTCGATCTCTTCTGCCAGTTCAGCGTCGGACATCGAGCCGTACTCCGACCCGTCGCGCCGGCGCGAACGATCGTCGTCGTCATCATCGTCGTGGTCGCCGTCGACATGCGCCGCCTTCTCGAGCAGCGAGTTCAGCTCGGAGCGCGCCAGATCGATGAGGCGCTTGCCGATGCTCATTCTCCCTGCGGCGTCTCCAGTCGTAGAGCTGACGCCGTCCATCTCGGGCGGCGCTGCGCGATCCCCAGGTCGTCGAGGATCGTGGGCGCGACGTCGGCGAGCCGGCCGCCCCTTTCGCAGCTTGCGGCCCGCGTGATCGCGCGCCGATGGCGATGAACGGCACCGGGTTCATCGTGTGCGCCGTGTGCGGCTGGCCGGTCTGCGGGATCGATCATCGTCTCGCAGTTGCCGTGATCGGCGGTGATGAAGACCGTCGCGTCGACCTTGGCCGCCGCCTCGACGATGCGGCCCATCGCAGCGTCGATCGTCTCGATCGCCTCATCGGCCGGCTGCAGCTTGCCGGTGTGGCCGACCATGTCCGGGTTGGCGTAGTTGACGAGGATGAACGTCGGGCCGCCGGGCTCGAGCGCCTCGACGACGCCGTCGGTGACCGGCGCCGCCGACATCTCGGGCGCGAGGTCGTACGTCGCGACCTCGCGGTTCGACGGCACGAGCTTCCGCTCCTCGCCGGGGAACGGCCTGCTCGACGCCGCCGTTGAAGAAGTAGGTCACGTGCGCGTACTTCTCGGTCTCGGCCGTGCGCAGCTGCGTGACGCCGGCCTTCGACAGCACCTCGCTCAGGATCATGTCGAAGCTCTGGGGCGGGAAGGCCGCCGGCACGGGCACCTTGGCGTCGTACTGGGTCATCGTCGCGAACGCCGCGAGCTTGGGGCGCGGCGCGCGATCGAAGTGCGGGAAACCCGTCGTCGCCGGCGAGCAGCGCCAGCGTCAGCTGGCGGGCCCGGTCGGCGCGGAAGTTGTAGAAGAAGCAGGCGTCGCCGTCCTTGATCACCGCGAGCGCCTTGCCGTCGGGCCCCTTGCGTACGAGCGGCAGGACGAACTCGTCGGTGATCTCCTTGCCGTCGGGCCCCGCCGTGTAGTTCTTCTCGACCGCGGCGGCGAGGTCGTCGACCAGCGTGCCCTCGCCGCGCGTGAGCATCTTCCAGGCGATCTCCAGCCGCTCCCAGCGCTTGTCACGGTCCATGGCGTAGTAGCGCCCGATCGCCGAGCAGAGCTCGCCGACGCCGATCTCCGTGAGCTTGGCCGCGACCTGCCGCAGGTAACCGGCCGCCGACTTGGGCGGCGTGTCGCGCCCGTCGAGGAAGGCGTGCCAGACGACCTTGGTGAACCCGCGCCGCTTCGCCAGCTCGCAGACGGCGTAGGCGTGCTCGAGCGCGGCGTGGACGTTGCCGGGGCTGGTGAGACCGAACAGGTGCAGCGTCCCGCCGCTCGCCTTCACGTCGTCGACCAGCTTGGTCAGCACCGGGTTGTCGTAGAACGCGCCCGTCTCGATCGCCTTGTCGATCCGCACGACGTCCATGTAGACGATGCGCCCCGCGCCCAGGTTCAGGTGCCCGACCTCGCTGTTCCCCATCTGCCCCACCGGCAGACCGACGTCGTTCTCGGAAGCTCCGATCAGCGTCCAGGGCCAGCTCTTGTAGATCCGGTCGAAGTTCGGGGTGCGCGCCATCCGGATGGCGTTTCCGGTCTTATCGGCGCGCTCGCCGTAGCCGTCGAGGACGACCAGGACGACGCGGGGGGGGGTGCTCATGCGGAAACTTTAACATTTGCCACTGCCTCGTGACGATCGGCCGCGCTACGTTCCGCCCGCAGAGACGGCAATCGAACGGACATGGCGCAAAGGCGCGTTGATGGTACGGTCCGCCCGGTCGGCCGGAACCATCTCTTTCCAGGCCGGAGGCAGGCAGTTCAACGCGCGCATCGCGCACAGGGGACAAGGAGGCAGGTGATGGGACGCAATCGAGGAACGGGAACAGGGGAACGTCGGGCTGCACTGGGGATGACTCTGCGAGGAGGGGCGAGCGCGATCGGCATCGCGTTGACCTTTACCGCCGCGCTCGCCACCAGCTGTACCAGTCAGGCGACGGGCGGCGGAGATCCCACTACCACGCAGGTGGCGGCGTTGACGGCGACCGCGTCGATCTCGGGGACGGTGAGCGGTCCCGGCGGGCATCTGACGGGCGTCAAGGTGAGTCTGAACGGCAGCGTGCAGTCGGGAACCTTCACCGACGCCAACGGCCAGTACGCCTTCACCGGCCTGGCGCTGGGGCAGGGCTACTCGGTCTCGGCCAGCGCGACCGGGTGCAATTTCTCGGGCGCGCAGAACTTCAACAACCTGCAGTCGAACCAGACCGCAAACTTCGCGGGCAGCGGGGGCAGCTGCACGGGGACGCCCGTCGTCGAAGGGCCGCAGGGTCCGCCCGGACCGCAGGGTCCCGTGGGACCCGCCGGCCCGACAGGTGCGACCGGCACCGCGGGTCCTGCGGGTCCCGCGGGTCCGGCCGGTGCGCAGGGGCCCGCTGGCCCCGTCGGTGCGCAGGGCGCGATGGGCCTGCCTGGCGCGAACGGTCCCGCGGGTCTGGCCGGTCCCGTCGGCGCGACGGGTGCGACGGGCGCGACGGGCGCGGCCGGCCCAGCCGGCACGACGGGCGCAACTGGTCCTGCGGGACCTGCCGGCCCGGCAGGCGCGCAGGGTCCTGCCGGCCAGCAAGGACCGCCGGGCGACGGGTCGCAGGGCCTCGGCACCAACACCGGCGGCGCCCAGGCGGGAGGCGGCGTCACCTGCACGCTGGGCCAGATCCTGCTGACGGCCTCTCCCTCCGTCACTGTCGGGGGAGTTGCCGCCAACGGGCAAATCCTCTCCATCCAACAGAACATCGCGCTGTTCTCGCTGCTCGGCACCACCTACGGCGGCGACGGGGTCCAGACGTTCGCGCTTCCCGACCTCCGCAGCGTCACGCCGAACAACATGACCTACTCGATCTGCGACGAGGGAGTCTTCCCGAGCCGCCGCTAGCAAATCTGATCGACGCCACGAGCGGCGCCGCGCTGGCGGCGCCGCTCAGTGGTGATACGGCTCGCCGCGGATGATCGTCAGCGCGCGGTAGATCTGCTCGCAGAGGACCAGCCGGGCCAATCGGTGCGGCAGCGTCATCGCCGACAGCGAGAGGCGCAGGTCGGCCTTGGCCGAGAGCGAGGCCGGGATGCCGTCGGCGCCGCCGATGACGAACGTCAGGCTGCGCGTGCCGCGGGTCATCCGGCGCTCGATCTGGCGGGCCAGCTCCTCGGTCGTCCAGCTCACGCCGTCGGGCTCGAGCGCGATCGTCTCGCCGGTCGCCGGCCAGCGGCGGGCAAGCGCCGCGTCGTCCTCGGCCTCGACCACCTCGACGGGCAGGTGCCGCCGCGCGCGCAGGAGATAGTCGTCGCAAAGCGCGGTGACGTGGCGATCGCGCAGCTTGCCGACCGCCAGAACGACGATCTTCACGGGGTCAATCTAGCGCGGACTCACAGCGCGCCGTAGAGCGCGTCGGACTGGCCGAGCGTCGCCTCGGGCGGCACGTCCAGCTTCACGCGCGGCGCCTCGATCCAGAGGCTCTCGAGGTCGTAGAACTCGCGCACCGGGTGGTAGAAGACGTGGACCACGAAGGCGCCGAAGTCGAGCAGCGTCCAGCGGCCGGTCCCCGACCCTTCCCGGCCGAGCGGGTAGATGCCGCGCGCCTTCATCGCCAGGCCGATCCCCTCGGCGATGGCGTCGACCTGCCGGTCGCTGCGGCCGCTCACCACGCCGATGAAGTCGGTGTAGCTGCCCATCGCCGAGACGTCGATGAGGACCGGAAGGAGCGCCCGCTTGTCGAGCGCCGCCTCCATCGCCGCGATCGCCAGCGCGCGCGTCTCCGCGACGTCGGCCGTGCTCCGGGCGGCGCGCGGCGGCTCGACCGACGGCCGCGCCTTGACCTTGCTCTTGCGGGCGCCGCGCACCGGAATCCGCTCGGGCGCCGACTTGCGACTTTGAGGCCGCTCAGTCCGCTTCTTGCTGCTGTTCCCCCTCGCTCCCGCCGGGCGCTTCGTTTTCTTCACCTCGGTCCAATTTAGCAAAGCCGCCTTAGGCCCGCCAAGCTTTTGGTCACCCTTGTCGCTACCCCGGCGGCGTGGGCGGCTGGTCCCGGCGCGCCGCCTCGAGCGCCGCTTTCCAGTGTCGCTCGAACGTGCCGACCAGCCCCACGAGGTAGCTCTGCCCGGCGCGCGAGAGCCGCTCCTCGACCGCGGCCGACGCGCGGTCGAGCCAGCGCGCGCCTGCGCCGTCGCCCTCCGGATCGAGGTCCCCGGGGTCGGCGCTGCGGCCGCCGCTCTCGGCCCAGCGACGGGCGGCGCGCTCGACCCGCGCGCTCATCCAGGCCGGCGCCTCGAGCGCCGAGCGCCCCAGCACCTTGCTTCCGTCGCGAAACGCCGTCACCAGCGCCGCCCGCTCGGACTCGGCGAGCGCGCCGTGAATCGCATAGCGCAACATCGCCGCCTGATGGCGGTCGATCTCGCCGCCCACGTGCAGCTTGGCGCAGTAGTGGTCGAACAACATGCCCAGCTGAAACGTGGTCGCCATGTCCTCGGCGCGACGGCCGAGCGCGAGCAGCGCGAAGAACTTGCGCCAGGCGAGCTTGAACGCCAGCAGCGTCGCCGCGGTCAAGGTCGCGTTGCGTACCGCCGTCCCCTCGCGCGGATCGCCCAGCAGCTCCGCGGACGACTGAGCGATGTCGACCTGCCGCCGTTCGCCCAGCTTGATGAGCATCCCCGCGCGCACCCGCCCCGCGAAGTAGTCGTCGAGGACCGGAAGCGGGATGACGCCGCCCACCGCCGTCGCGAGCAGCGCGCGGCGCACGATGAGCTGCCGGTTCTCCGCCAGGTGGTCGAGTCGCGGCTCCCCCGCGCCCGGGCGGGAGGTGACGAGCTCGGGCGTGGTCGGCCCGCGGGATCCGTTGCCGTCGGTCATTTCTTGCCCGCGCTGCCCGTCACTTGTTGCCGCTCGTGGGCCGCACCCTCCGCGTGATGCTCCGGTGCGGCCAGCCCGCGGAGGAGCTCGTGCGCCTCCGGCACGGTGCGCTGCCGCAGCGACAGCTCCTCCGCGGCGGGTCGCTCGATGTCCGCCCAGCCCTTTTCGTCGCTCGTCTGCGCATGAAGCTCGACCGTCCCCTCTTCGGGACCGTTTTCGCCCTTGGCGTGGAACTTGGCGACGAGGGAGAGGGAGAGGAGCTCGTCGGTTCCGTCGAGGACGGTCGCGTGTCCGGTGAGGTTGTCGATCGCCACCGTCCCCCGCCATGCTCGAAGACCCGAAAGGGGGAGCAACGGCTTTCCGACCATCGATCCGTCGCCCGGCGTCAGATCGTAAGAACGGAAGCGCGTGCCGTCGAGAAATTGCTGGGTCTTGAGCGCAACCACGCGCGGCGCGCACAGCTCGAACATCGCCCACGGCCCGCCCACACCTTCTTCCAGCAATCGGCTCGGCTCGGGCTCTTCTGCGACGCGGCGGATCATCTTCCCATAGCGTAGCGCAACGGACAGCTCGCGCCCGTGGAGCACGACCTCGCGGCCCCCATCGTGATCGTTTTGCTCGCGTAGCCGATAGTTTCCCGTTGGATCCCGCCATACGTCTGTGGTGGTGGTGATCGCGAGCGGCGCCGCGCCGGTGCGGCCGACCGTGTAGCGCAAGGTGGCGTGGTAGTGGCCGGCGCCGCCGACCAGCGACTGGGCCAGGAACGTGGGCCGGACGATCTCGACGAGCGATCGCTCCGGTCGAGCATCCTGCTGGCCGCGCTTGCCGCAGGCGCCCGTGCCCAGGACGACGAACGAGACCGCCAGCGCGGCAACATAATTTCCCTTCAAGGCCCCCGGAACCTTAGCATCGACCCGCATGGGTGAGAGCCTCGCCTTTCTCCTGTCGTCGCCCTGGGGCACGGCGGCGGCTGGGCTGTTCGGCGCGATCTGGGGGAGCTTCTTCAACGTGGCCATCGCGCGCGTGCCGCGCGGCGAGTCCGTCGTCAGCCCCGGCTCGCGCTGCGGGAGCTGCGGCGCCCCGATCCGGGCGGCCGACAACATCCCGATCCTCTCCTGGCTCTTCCTGCGGGGGCGCTGCCGCGCCTGCCGCGCGCCGTTCTCCGCGCGCTACCCGCTGGTCGAGGCGCTGGGGGCACTGCTGGGCGCCGCGCTCTGGTGGGCGTTCGTGGCGTCCGATCCGGGCGAGGCCCCCGGCGTGCGGCTCGGGCGCTTCGCCTGCTACTTCGCCTTCGGCGGCGTGCTGCTCGTGCTGTCGTTCATCGATCTCGCCACCCAGCTGCTCCCCGACGTCATCACGCTGCCGGCGATCCCGATCCTCTACCTGTCGGCGTTCGGCGCGCACGGGGCCGACTGGTTGCAACGCCTGATCGGCGCCGCGGCCGGCTATCTCTTGTTCCGGCTGATCGCCGACTTCTACTTTTACGTCCTCAAGCGCGAGGGGCTCGGCCTCGGCGACGGAAAGTTGCTGGCGGTGATCGGCGCGGTGCTCGGCTGGCGGGCGCTGCCCTTCGTCGTCTTCGTCGGCGCGATCGTCGGCGCGCTCGCCAGCATCCCGATCGCGCTCGTCACCCGCCGCCGCGGCGGCGCCTCGGGCGAGCCGCTCCGGAGGATGCAGATCCCGTTCGGTCCTTTTCTCGCCCTGGCCGCGCTCGCCTACCTTTTCGCCGGACGCCAGCTGCTGCAGCTCTGGCTCGGTGGCTGACGCCGCGCCGCCCGGAGGCGGCCCAGCCTAGAGCGCATCAGCACATCTCATGGATCGCCTCTCATGACCCGCTGAGCACAGCGAAGCAGGCGAGCGCAGCGCGGCTCCGCCGCGCGGAGCGAGGGGGGCCCGGGGGACGCGAGCGGCAGCGAGCCGCCCCCCGTAAAACTAGTCGGCCCCGCCGTCTCCGAAAAGCGGGCCCATCGACGTCGGTGGGGCGCCTGCATCGGCGCCGCCGTCGGGGATCTGCCCTGGAAGCGGCAGCCCCCACATCTCGCGCCGCTGCCGGTAGAGCGGCGCGCCGTAGAGCAGCTCCGAGAGGCAGGGGTGGTACGGCAGCGGCCAGCTCTGGCCGCCGACCGCCAGCTCGGACGGTTGATCGGTCACCACCCGCTTGGCCCCCGCCTTCTCCGACCATCGCACCTCGATCTCGATCGCGGTGGCGTTCGCGATGGGGTCGGGCAGCCGGCGCCAGTTCTCGTTGAGGACGCGGCGGAGATGCTTGAGCTGGAAGTCGTTCTCGAAGGCGTAGCGTTCCTTGCCGCCGTGCATGACCTTCCCGTTGCTCTCCCCCTCCAGGTCCAGCGCGCTCACCACCCGTGGGGCCGGCGACGTTTTTATCTCCAGGGCATCGAAGTACTCCTGGAGGCCGCACATGTCATCGAAGCCCACCTGGCCGGGTGGGATGGCCGACAGGTCACGCTGCACGGCAATCCCGCACCCCACGCCGAGCAGAAGCAACCCGGCACCCGCCAATTGGAACCATCGTGTACGCGACATGCGGCGTCGGCAGATTAGCGGTTCGATCCCCTATCAGCAAAATCCTGAAAAAGGGGGCTGGCGCTTCACGGTAGGCGTGCACACCTCTTTGTCCCTGCTTCCAGCGGCCATGCTGCAAGTTCCAGCCCGAGCGCTCGGCTGTAGTTTGCTCGAGAGCGTCGCTGGCGCCGTAGGTGAAGGTAGGAAAGTTTCGGTTATATTACTGCAAAAAGCGACTGAATTTTGGCTCACTTATACGATTTCTCCGAGGTATTTGCGTGTAGTTCCATCGGGTTTGCAATCGCAACCTAGTTGCCTAAAGTGAACATGCCGCAGCGAGCAAGAAATCAATGAAAATGCTTCGACATCCTCCGTCAAAGGAACTTTGGAAGTTTTGCATGGAGCGCCTGAGGGAGCTGCGAGGCCCGGACACACGAGAGCGGGACCTGGCGAACATCCTCGGATTCGAACATTCACGCGCGGTTCGCTGGAAGGAAGGGCAGATGTACGTCGACCGGGCCGAGTACCTGGTCCGGCTGGCGGATGCCCTCGACGTGGAGACGATGTTGCTGGTGGCGATGGCCTCGGGGACGCTGACGGTCGAGCAGGCCCAGCGCCAGCTCGGTGGTGCCGGCCGGCCCGACGACGGCAAGAAGAAGAAGGGGGCTGCCCGCGCCGAACCGCTGGAGGTGGCAACGGACGCCTCGCTGTTCGCGCTCGACGGCTCGAAGTTCGAGGCGGCCGGGCGCGGGGTGGTGCTGCTGATTGCCGGAAACGGCGAGGGGCGGCTGGAGTTCGGCGAGTCGCTCGCGCGCCACTCGGACGTCAACGGCCTGGTCGCGTCCGGCCTG
Organism: uncultured Pseudomonadota bacterium; assembly: GCA_963831685.1. Taxonomy (GTDB): domain Bacteria; phylum Myxococcota_A; class Polyangia; order Fen-1088; family Fen-1088; genus JADGRB01. The sequence goes on along the minus strand of CAWHRJ010000013.1, from coordinate 17,313 downwards.
TCGATCGGCATCTGCCTGGCCGAGCGCTACCGGCCCGAGCTGGTGTTCTTGGATCTCGGGGTGGCGAACGTTCACGCCTTCGAGGCCTGCCGCGTGCTCTCCAGCCTGACCAGCCGCGCGCAGCGCCGCTGCCGCGTGGTGGCCGGGACGGCGACCGTGACCGACGAGGTCGAGAAGCCGGCCCTCATGGCGGGCGCCGCCAACGTGACCCTGTTTCCGTTCGCCTCCAGCCTGTTCGAGTCCGAGCTCGACCGCCTGGAAGAGCGCCTCGGCCCCCGCAAAGCCGCGCGAAGGTCCTGAGATCAGCGCAACCGCGCGAGTTCGGGGTTCCCCCGATCGCGTGGGGGAGGGACAGCTTTGCTGGCCCGAGCCCGTCGCGGGAGGGTTTGGGAACCCTCCCAGGGTTCCCATTGCCAACAGTTTCGAAACTCCGGCGACCTGATAGGGTTGCGGGGGATGGAGGCGAACGGGCGGACCGCCTGGAGCGCGCGCGGCTTCCTGAGACGGCACGCCGCCTGGTTCCTGGTGGCGGGCGCCTACCTCGTCGTCTCGCCGTACTACGAGCGCATCAACAACCCCAACGAGAACGTCCGGATCTGGGCGACGCGTGCCATCGTCGCGCACCACGTGCTCGACATCGACGCCGTCGTGCGCGAATGGGGGTACGTCAACGACAAGGCGAAGAACGACCGCCACCTCTACTCGAGCAAGGCGCCCGGGGTGAGCTTCCTGGGCGTCCCGGTGCTGTTCGCCGAGACCAAGCTCCGCGCGCTCGTCGGCTGGCCCGCGCCTGGAAAAGCCGAGACGACGTTCTGGCTGCGCCTCTTCGCCGTGAAGCTGCCGCTCTTGGCCTTCCTCTGGGCGTTCGGTCGCTACGTCGAGCGGGTGACGGCCTCGCCGCTCGGGCGCGATCTCCTGCTCGTCGCGCTGGGGCTGGGGACGATGCTCTACCCGTACGGCGGGATGTTCGTCGGGCACGCGCTGGCGGCGGCCGCGGCCTTCTCGGCGTTCATGCTGATCGACGAGCCGCACGGCGGCGAGGCGGCCGGGCGGAAGGCAGCGATCCGGTTCGGCGCGGCCGGGTTTCTGGCGGCGGCGGCGGTCGCGCTCGAGTACCAGGCAATCCTGGTCGCGGTGGCGCTCACGGTCTACCTGCTGGTCCGGCGGCGCGGCGCGCTCCCGGCGTTCGCCGTCGGTGCGCTGCCGCCGGCCGCCGCGCTGGGCGCCTACCACACGGCGCTGTTCGGGCGACCCTGGATCTTGCCGTACGCCAACATCGAGAACCCGGTGTTCGCCGCGACCGCGCACCAGGCGGGATTCCACGGCCTCTCGCTCCCGCAGCTGGCGGCGTTTCCCGCCTTCCTGATCTCGCCGGCCTACGGTCTGTTCGCCTTCTCGCCGGTGCTGCTGCTCGGCCTCGGCGGCGCGATCTATCTCGCCGTGCGCGGCCCGCGCCGGGAAGGCGTGCTGGTGCTGGCCGTCGTCGTCATGATGTTTCTTTTTCTCGCGGGAATGAGCAACTGGCGCGCCGGCTGGTGCGTCGGCCCGCGCTACATCGCCACCGTCGCGCCCTTTCTTCTCCTGCCGCTCGCCCAGCTGTGGCCGAGGCTCCGGCGCGGCTGGGCACGGGTGGCGATCGCGGGGCTGGTCGTTCCCTCGGTGGTGCTCAACGTCGTCTCGGGCGCGCTCTACCCCCACTACCCCGAGGCGTTCGACAACCCGGTCTTCGATCTGGCGTTCCCGCTGCTCGGCGCCGGCTACGCGCCGTACGGCCTCGGCTGGCTGCTGGGGTTGCGGGGCCTCGCGGCGATGGCGCCGCTGGGCCTCCTGGTCCTGGCCGCGCTGGCGCTGGTGGTGGCCGGCGACGACCCGCGCCCCGGCCGGGCGGCGGCCCACCTCGGCTGGGTGGTGGCGATCGCCGGCTGCTTCCTGCTCCCGCTCTCCGCCTACGGTCGGGCTCCGCGGGCCGAGGAGGCGCGCGCGGCGGCCAACGTGCGTGCCCTCTGGTCCCCCCCGCGCGCCGCTCCTAATTCTGAAACTCGGCGCTGAGCGTGATAAACGGAAAAGGAGCGCCCGGCGCCCCCCCTCGCATGGACATCAGCGTCGTCCTCCCCATCTACAACGAGAGCGAGAACCTGCTCCCGCTGTTCGACGAGATCGCCGCCGCGCTGGCGCCGACCGGCAAGCAGTTCGAGATCATCGCGGTCGACGACGGCAGCCGCGACGGCAGCCAGGAGATCATCCGGAAGGCGGCGGCCGAGCGGCCCTATCTCAAAGCGATCTTCTTCCGCCGCAATACGGGACAGTCGGCGGCGTTCGACGCCGGGTTCCAGGCGGCCAGCGGCACCCTGGTCGTCACGATGGACGCCGACCGCCAGAACGATCCGCGCGACATCCCGCGCCTCATCGCCAAGCTGGACGAGGGGTACGACCTCGTCACCGGGTGGCGCAAGGATCGCAAGGACGGGTTCGTCTTCCGCCGCTTCCCGTCGCTCATCGCCAACTACCTCATCCGCAGGGTGACGGGCACCGAGACGCACGATCTCGGCTGCTCGCTCAAGGTCTACCGCAAGGATCTCACCGACGAGCTGCGCCTCTACGGCGAGATGCACCGGTTCATCTCCGTGCTGGCGGACGGCATGGGCGCCCGCATCGGCGAGGAGGTGGTCAACCACCGCCCGCGCGTCGCGGGGCGTTCGAAGTACGGCCTGCTGCGCACGTTCAAGGTCATGCTGGACACCACCACCGTCTGGTTCATGCGCCGCTACCAGATGAAGCCGATCTACGTCTTCGGCGGGCTGGGAGCGCTCATGATGGCGGCGGCGGCGGTCATCTCGGCGTTCGTCCTGTACGAGAAGATCGTCGACGGGATCTGGGTGCACCGCAACCCGCTCTTCCTCATCGCCGTCACCAGCGCGCTCATGGGGATGCAGTCGATCGGGACCGGCATCCTGGCCGAGCTGATCGTGCGCACCAACTTCGAGTCGCAGCGCAAGACCTCCTACGCGATCGCGGCGCGCGTCGGCTTTCCCCCGGACCGCTGAGTCATGTGCGGCATCGCCGGGTATGTCGCGCGCGGGAACGATCCAGGCTCGTTGCCAGGCTCGCTGCCGCGCATGCTGCAGCAGATCGCGCACCGCGGGCCCGACGGCGAGGGGAGCTGGCACGGCGACGACGGGACCGTGGCACGTGGCGCTCGGCCACCGGCGGCTGGCGATCATCGACCTCGAGGGGGGCGTTCAGCCGATGGGAAACGAGGACGGCCAGGTCGTCCTCACCTACAACGGCGAGGTCTACAACTTCCAGGCGCTGCGACCGGCGCTGGAGCAGCAGGGGCACCGCTTCCGGACCCGCAGCGACACCGAGACGATCGTCCACCACTACGAGCAGCACGGCGAGGCGGGCGTGGCGGCGCTGGAGGGGATGTTCGCCTTCGCCATCTGGGACGCAGGCGCGGCAGCGGCTGGTGCTGGCGCGCGATCGCTGCGGCATCAAGCCGCTCTACTACGCCGAGCTGCCGACGGGCGGGCTGGTGTTCGCCTCCGAGCTGACGGCGGTGCTGGCGCACGGCGGCGTCGACCGCGCGCTCGGCGCCGAGGGGCTGGCGTCGTATTTCTTCTCCGACTACGTCCACCCGCCTTACACGATCGCGCGCGCTGTGAAGAAGCTGCCGCCCGGGCACACGCTGGTCTGGGAGCGCGGCCAGCTGCAGGCGCCGCGCGCGTTCTGGCAGGTCCCGACGGCTGGCGCATCGCCGGCCGAGGACGACGCCGCGCTGGCCGGGCGGCTCTGGCAGGGGACTCGAGCGCGCGGTCGAGGCGCAGCTCGTCTCCGACGTGCCGGTGGGGATCTTCCTTTCGGGCGGTATCGATTCCTCGACGGTGGCGGCGGCGGCCGCGCGGCGGGCTGGCAAGCGGATGACCGCGTTTTCGATCGGCTTCGAGGACGCGACGTTCGACGAGAGCCGCTACGCGCGGATGGTGGCCGAGAAGCTGGGGGTCGAGCACGTCGTCGAGACGCTGCGCGAGGAGAACCTGCTGGACGTCATCGACCTGGCGTCGGGCAAGCTGGACGAGCCGCTGGCCGACCCCTCGTACCTGCCGACGTTCCTGCTGTCCCGGCTGGCCGCGCGCCACGTGAAGGTGGTGATCGGCGGCGACGGCGGCGACGAGCTGTGGGGCGGCTACCCGACCTACCGCGCGCACAGCTGGCGGCGATCTGGGCCACAGTCCCCGGCTGGGTGCGCAATGGCCTGGTCGCGCCGCTGGTCCGCAAGCTGCCGATCGACGATCGCTACCAGAGCCTCGAGTGGAAGCTGCGGCGGTTCACCGAGCGCTGGGACGACGATCGCGTCGTGCGCCACCTGCGCTGGATGTCGAGCGTCGACCTGCCGGAGCTCGGCGCCGCGGTGCCGGCCGCGCGCGAGCTGCGGCCGGCCACGCTCTCCGCGCGCCTGCCCGACGGTGACGACTGGCAGAACCAGATCCTGGCGCTCGACTTCACCACGTACATGTCCGGGTCGGTGCTGACCAAGGTCGATCGCGCGTCGATGGCGCACGGCCTCGAGGTGCGGCCGCCGCTGCTCGACGACGCGCTGGTCGAGTTCGCCTTCTCGCTGCCCGGCAAGCGGAAGCTCCCCGGCAAGCAGAGCAAGTACCTGCTCAAGCGCGCCGCGCGCGGCCAGATCCCCGACGAGGTCATCGACCGGCCGAAGAAGGGGTTCGGGATCCCGCTCGCCGCCTGGCTGCGCGGGCCGCTGGCGGCGCGCCTCGGCGCGGTGGTCGCCGAGTCGCCGCTGTGGGACCTCGGCCTCTGCGACCAGAAGGTGTTCGCCGCCTGGCACGCCGAGCACCGCGACCGGAAGCGCGATCGCAGCAAACCCCTGTGGGCGCTCTACGTCCTCGACCGCTGGCTCAGGCGCGTAGCTTAGAAACTCGGGAAGAACGTCACGAGGACGGTGTAGGTGCGCGCGGGCGCGAACGGCTGGCCGAGACAGGTGCCTGCCGGCGGGCGCGGGTTGATCGGGATCGCCAGATCGATCGCCAACAGCTGCTGGTAGACGCCGAACGCGTCGTGCAACACGCGAAAGCTGTATCCGACGTCGTAGAAAACGTTTTGGTGGGAGAAGTGGTAGTCGTCGCAGCCGCTGACGGCGCCGACGTCGCCGAACAGCGTGCCCGCCAGCCCGCGCACGGTGGTGAAGTGCAGCAGGTTCCAGTCGAGCCCCGAGACGTAATCGTCGCGGAGCTGCAGGCTGCCGACGGCGTTGGCCCGCCCGAGCAGCACGCCGGCCAAATAGCCGGAGAGCCCGCTCAGCCCGCCGGCATCGGTCAGCTGAACGCGAAGCCGAATGTCGCCGAACGTCGCGCCGGCGTTGGCGTTCAGCGCGAGCACGTGACCGGGCGCCATCTCGATGAGGCGCAGCGCTTCGGCGCCGACGCTGGCCTGCGACAGACGTTCGCCGTCCTCGAGCGCCGTGAGGGCGTAGGAGACCCCCAGGCTCACGCCGACGGCGTGCCAGGGATCGTAGAGAAAATCACGGGTATCGTGGGCGAGCACGACGCGACCGGAGATCTGGGTCCCGGGCACCTGCGCCATGCCGGCGCCGAGGCCGAAGTTCGGATTGATCCGCAACAGGTTGATTCCGCTCAGGAGGTAGCTGGAGAGCGTGTTCTTGTCGGCCTGGCGGCCGAAGTTCCAGAAGTAGGCCCCTCCCGCGCCGACCTCGGTCTTCTCGTTGTGGTAAGCGGTCAGGAGGACGGCGTGGCGCAGGTCGTGCTGCGGCTTGAGGAGAAAGGCCGCCTCGAAGTTGGCGGTGAGCGCGCTGATGTTGAGCAGCGCGCCGAACCCTTCGTAGAGCAGGCGCCAGCGCAACGGGCGGCGGTTGTCGTAGCGGGGATCGTCCGACGGGCGCAGGGATCCAAGCGCGGTCTCCACCAGCCGCTCCCGCGGGTCGATCTCGACGGACTTGAGCCCGGCCGGCAGATCGACCACGAAGAGGTGCCCGGCGGTCGCGTCGTCCCAGCGCAGGTTCTGAGTGATGCCCGCCCGATCGGCGACGGCGATCTCCACCGGCTCGCGAATGAGCTCCCCTTCGCGGCGCACGTCGATCTCCACGTGGTGGCCTCCGCCCGCCCGGGGCGTCACGCGCACCGCCTCGAGGCGGTAGTTCACCCGCGGCAGCGGACCCAGCCACTGGCGCCAGAACCACCCGAGGTCGGCGCCGAAGGTCTCGGCGGCCGCGCGCCGCAGCGGCTCCCCCTCGTCGAGCGCCTTGCGCGCCAGCCTGGGGAACGCCGCCCCGCCGACGAGATCGAGCAGCTTGCTGTAGACGAGGCGGGGGCTGGGGGCCGCCGGATCGGCGAACAGCCGGACGTCGTCGCGAATGCGATCCGCGTCCTGGACGTCGCCGAAGTAGGTCGACGACGAGGCGAGCAGCGGCGCGTAGATGAGCTGATCGACGGCGGGGACGAAGTCGAGCGGCCGCAGCAGGTCGGCGGCGTACTCCAGCTTCTTGTACTGGATGAGCGCGTAGAACTCCGCCAGATAGGACCCGAGCGCACCCGCGGCCAGGTTGCGATCGGCCGGCGTCTCCGTCGCGCCGATGCGGGCGTCGACCACGGCGGTGAAGATGGCGCGCGCCAGCTCCTGGTGGTGGTACTTGCGCAGCGTCTTGATCGGGAAGATGCGGAAGATCTGATCGGAGACCAGGATGACGTTGCCGTGCGCCTGCACGAGCTGGTGGCGGAGCGGCGCCTCGACCAGCGTGATCGGCAAGCTGAGCGCCGGATCGGGCGGGAGTGGCGGCAACAGAATCTTCGACGGTGCGCAGCGGCGGCAGAGCATGGCATCGGCGAGCTCCAGCGCGCGCGCGGCGGTCTTGAGGACCAGCCCGGTCACGTCCTCGCGCACGTAGGGGAGCGTCTGATCCTCGCTGCCGGGCGGGCGCGGGTTGCGGTGCAGGTAACGGACGACGTGCCCCCCTGCCATGATGGTGTCGGGCCGCAGCACGCGATCGGAGACGATGCTCGCGTACGGCAGGTCGGCGCTCTCGACGGTGATCGGCTCTCCCGCCCCCGGCCAGACGACCGGCTCGCCGTCGACCACCAGCCCCAGCGGCTTCGGCGTCCGCAGGGTCAGGCGGGTGCGGCCCGCGCGTGCGGGCGCCGCGCGGAGATCCCAGCCCGCGTCGGTGGCGGCCGCCGGCATCGGGTAGAAGCCCCCCATCATCCGGCAGCGGAGCCCGAGGCAACCGAAGCTGCCGAACCGCCGCGGCAGCTTGGTGTCGAAGTCGACGTCGATGGTGACCGACGCGCCCGGCGCCAGCGGCGCCGGTAGCGCGACGCGGGCGATCGTGCGCGCCCCGGCCGGGGTCTCCTCGAGCGCGAGGGCCGCCGGTGCGCCGTCGGCGCGCGCCGACGTCACGGTCATGGCGGCGGGCGAGAACCAGCCGGGATAGAGCCAGTGGTAGCTCACGTCGGTGAGCGCCGGCAGGCGCGTCGCGAGGTGGTTGGGGTAGAGCCAGAGCGGCACGTCGGCGAGCGCGTGCATCGTCCGGTTGACGACGCGCAGCCGCGCGTGCCCGGCCACCCGCGAGGCGCCCGGATCGAGCGTCACGTCCAGCGCCACGTCGGGATCCGGCTCGACCGCGCGCGCACGCATCGCCGCGAGGAGCAGCACCAGCGACACGCCGAGGTGAATCGGCCAGCGGCGCCGATTCATTGGGCGCGCAGGCTCAGGGTCCGATCTCCGCCGCGCCCTCGCCCCCGGGCGCGGCGACCGCCGTCGAGGTGGCGGCGTCGCCCACGGCCGGCGCGGGTCCATAGTCGACCCCCGGCTTGCGGACGAAGGCGACGATCGGCTTCTTCACCTCGCCCATGATCCGCCCCTCGAGCACGTTGACCGCCACGGGATCGGCGAGCTCGTAGTAGTAGCCGCGCGTCTTGATCGCGTAGTGGTACGTCTCGCCGTCGACCTCGAAGCGCTTCTTCAAATTGAGCGGCACGTTGCCGATCCGCTTGAAGGCGCGGTGGCGCAGCACGAAGTCGTAGAGCCGCACGGCGCGGTTGTTCACCAGCCGGTGACACCCGTGGGAGAACCGCCGCGCGATCGAGGTGTAGTCGACCGACCCGTGCGTCCGGATCTGGTTGTCGAACCCGCCGCGCTTGGGATCGACGTGGATCCCCATCACCAGACCGTACGCCGATCCGTAGCCGGGGCCCATCACGTCGGTGTTGACCACCACGACCGGCCCGACGTTGCGGTCCAGCACCTTGCGCGTCAACAGCTCCTTCATCGGCGTTCCGTCGGGCGGGATCCAGACCGGCGCGGCGACGATCTCCTTCCAGACCCGGGGCCCGATGTCGGAGTTCTTGTACTTGAAGTACTCGTGCCCGTCCTCGTGCATCTCGCTGCGCCACGAGCCGATCGTGGTACGCCACCAGCAGAGCGGGATCTTCTGCCCCTGCCAGCGTACGAACAGCGTCAGGTGCGGATAGTGGTCGCGCCGTTGCACCACCGGCTTGCCGCGCCCGTCGAACGGAAGGTCGTACCAGACGTCGCCGCGATCGATCTCGGCGGTCAGGTCCATGTTCTTGCCGTCACCGTAATAGGCCGGCAAGGGCGGCGGCTTGAAGGCGACGTGCAGGCCGGAGAGGCCCGCCTTGTGCGCGCGCAAAAAGGCGATCGCCTGCTCGGGCGTCTGGACGCCGACGGCGGAGAGGAGCGCGTTGACGTGCTCGTCGATCAGATCCGGGACCGGGTGGACGCCCCCCTCCGCGTCGCGCCAGGTGGGCGGGTTCTTCTTGCGCGATTGACTGACGGAACCGTCCTCGACGATGCCTCCGGCGTCGGCGACCCGCTCGGCCAGCACGCGCCGCACGTCGTCCAGCAGGAGCGACCGCGTGGGCGAGAGCAGCATTCCCAGCGTCTCGCCGCCGAGAAGACCCCACCCGAAGATGTCGTGCTTTCGCTCCCAGGTGGCGAGCGCCTCGTGCGTGGGCAAATCGTAGCTCCCGGGCGTGTAGCGGCTCTTCGGCGAGAGCAGCCCCTCGCAGGTGAGCCGCGCCTGCGCCGCCCGCACCGCCCTCACCCGCGACCTGCCGCGCAGATAGCGATCGACCCGCCCGCGCGCCTTGGGATCGTCCGACAGGGACCCTGGCAGGGTCCCCATCTCCCCCCGCGATGGACTCCGCTGGGCAGAGCCCATCGGAGTCCGCGCGTTCTGCAGCTGGGCGAGCACGGCGTCCGGCGCGATCGAGGTCGCCGCCACGCCGGCGCGCGCGGCCGTCTCCTTCTCGATCCATTCGGCGTCGTGCAGTGCCTGCTCGTAGTCGCGCTTCGACCGATCGCGGTCGAGGAACCCCACGTCGCCAGTGAACTGTTCGAGCCCCTCGCGATCGACGGCGTCGACGCAGGCCTCTCGCGCGGGCGCGACGTCTGCCTCCAGGCGCGCCGCCAGCACCGACAGCGTCGGCGGGATCCCGAACACCTCGAGAAAGTTGTCGGCTCCCGCGCTCGACGATTGCCCGTCGGCGGCGACCTTGTCGTTGGCCAGCGCGACGAACGTCTCCCGGTAGTCGTTCGGCTTGGCCGCGTCCCCCTCGCCGTCCTGCAGGATGAACGGCGCCCAATCGTCGCCGAGGTCGACGTCGAGCAGCCCCTCCGCGCGCGCTGCCTCGATCGTCATCTTGCGGGCGACACCCCGGTCGTAGGCCCAGGTCTCCCCGGCGGCGAGCGCCGGCAGCGGCGCCAGCTTCGGGATCGGCGGCCGCGTCGGCTTGGCGGCGACGGGCGGCGCGGGCGGCGGCGCGGCGGGCTTGGCGCGATGATGACAGCCCGCGGTCAGCAGCGCACCCGCGACGAGCGCGCGCCAAAGCCAACGAGATCTGCGTCCGGGCACGGCCCCGGATTTTAGCGCTCACCTCCGGCGGGCGCTCTATTTACGACGCGAGGAACCCTCCCCGCCCGAGCTTCAGTCGTAGCATTGGACGGGCTGCCAGGTCCCACAGAGGCACTTCATGCTCTGGCCGTCGCAGATGCCCGTTCCCCAGGTCGTGCAGGGGGCGGCACAAGCAGTCCCAGCCAGCGGCCGCTTGGCGGGACATGCCGCGGGCGCGGGCGCGGTACAAGCGAGGGTGCCATCCGACGCGCACGCGCAGGTCCCCTCCGGGTAGCGGCAGGTGAGGCCTGTGGCCGCCGATGCACAGGCGCCCTGGCCGCCGGACATGACTTCGGCGAACGAGGCAGGGCAGGTGGAAGGAAGCGTGGTCGGGCAGCCCGGTGCGCCGATCGCGGGTTGTACGATCCAGCCGGACGCAGGATCGCAGTAGGCGACTACGTTGCACCCGTAGGAAGGATCGTCGCCGTACTCGCACAGGTACGCCGATCCCCGCGCCTGGCAGACCGTACCGCCGGTCGGCGGCGTCGCGGGGCAGCTTTCGAGCTTCGCCGGACAGGAGACCTGGTTCCCGTTGCTGCAGCCAGTCGCGACGACCGCCACCACGAGGAACCCCCAACGATAAGACCTAAGGTAAGCGTTAAGCATGACCTGATGCTAATCCCGTTCCCGGTCACGACAACGCCTGGGTTGTCTCGGCGGCGGACTCAGTCCACGCAGTAGTCGGGCTGCCAGACGCCGCAGCCGCAAGTCAGGCTCGCGCCGTCGCAAGACCCGGTGCCCCAGGTCGCGCAGCCGCCGGGTCCGGTGGAACAGGGCGTGCCGGCGCGCGGCCGCGTGGCGGGACATCCCGCCAGGGGCACCGTGCAGCTGATGAGCCCGCCTCCGCATACGCAGCTCCCTTCCGGATAGAAGCAGACCAGTCTGCCGGAGTACGAAGCGCACGCCGGTTGCGACGTCGGGGCCTTGGCCTCGACGAACGATGACGGGCAGCTGGACGGTACGGTGGTCGGGCAGGTGGGCTCAATCGGCGTGCTCAACGACCAAGCGCCCGCGTAGCAGCTGGCGATCGTGTTGCAGCCGAACAGCGTATCGTCGCCGTACTCGCAGGGCGCCGCCGTCTCGCCGGAGCAGGCCTCACCGTCGGTCGGAACCGAAGCCGGACAGCTCACGGCCGCCGCCGGGCAGGTGTATTGATACCCGCCGCTGCTGCTGCAACCGATCGCGCCGGCCACCGCCGCCAGGAGCGCCCACCCGTATGACCCGCGCCGCCGCATCAGTCGCGGAAGTTCACGAACTGCAGATCGAGCCCGTAGTCCCCCTTGCGCAGGAAGGCGATTGCCGACTGCAGGTCGTCGCGGTTCTTCCCGGTCACGCGCAGCTCGTCCCCCTGGATCGACGCCTGCACCTTGATCTTCGCGTCTTTGATCGCCTTGACCATCTTCTTGGCCGTCTCGATCTCGATCCCCTGCTTGATGACGATGAGCTGGCGGACCGTCTGGCCGCCCGCGGCCTCGACGTCCTTCGGATCGAGGCAAAGCTGGGAGACCCCTCGCTTGGCCATCCGCTCGCGCAGGACGGTCAGCGCCGCCGCCGCGTGCGGCTCGTCCGACGAGCGAAGGATGATCCCCTCCGGCGTACGCTCGAGGTTGGTGTTGGTTCCCCGAAAGTCGTAGCGCTGCCCGAGCTCTTTGCCGGCGGTGTTGAGCGCGTTATCGAGCTCCATGAGATCGACTTTCGAGACGACGTCGAAGGAAGGCATGCCGCAATCATAGGCCGAAAACCGACCAATCAAGCGATCGGGCCAGCTGGCCGATGATCGATCACGGAGGCCATACTCAGATATGGCGCAAGCGATCGCGAGCCCGGATGCGGATCATCCCGAAGAGGCGCCGCAGCTGCCGGCGGCGGCCGCCCGGTTCGTGCGCGCCGAGCACCTGCCGGCCGGGTACTCGCCCGCCCGCCACGCCGCGCGGACGCTGGCGATCGCCGCCGCCATCGGTGCCGTCGGCGCGCTGCTGGCCGCGCGCGCCCACCCGCTCGACTGGGTTCTGGCGCCGATCTTCTTCGTGGTCGCGAACTTCATCGAGTGGATGATCCACCGCCACCCGATGCACCACCCGCAGCCGCCGCGCTTCATGTACGCCAACCACACGCTGCTCCACCACCTGGCGTTCACCGACGGCAACATGCCGGTCACGCGCCCGGCGGAGCTGGGACTGGTGATGATGCCCTGGTACACGATGATCGGCCTCTTCGTGCTGGCCTCGCCGATCATGCTGCTGGCCGGGTTCCTGCGCGGCCCCGGCCTGGCCGGCGTGTTTCTCCTGGCAGCCGTCGCCTACTTTCTGATGTACGAGACGCTGCACGCCCTCTACCACCTGCCTGACGCGACGCTGGATCGGCTGGGCCTCGGCCGCCATCGGTTGTTCCGCCGAATGCAGGCGCACCACGCCCATCACCACGTCCTCGGCCGGATGGCCCACGTCAACTTCAACGTGACCATCCCGCTGATGGACGTCGCCCTCGGGACGAACGAGCGAGGCGAGTAGGCCGCCCGGCGCTACTTCATCGCGTGAGGACCGGCGGGCTCCGCCCGACGGGCCTCATCGCGGGAGGGCCAGGGAACCCTCCCAGGGTTCCCTACTTCATTGAAGGGGCCAGCTTCTTGGCCTCCGCCTTGGTGCAGACCTTCACCGACGCGTTCACGCTGACCGAGTATCCCTTGCCCGGCATGTAGAGCCCCGTCTGGGCGGCCAGCATCGGCGCCGACTTGGGCGACTTGGCCTTCTCGGTCACATAAACCTTGCCCACCTTCTTGTAGCCGAAGAACGGATCGTTCGGCTCCTGCAGGACCTCTTTCTGCGTCGGCGCGTAGACCTGGACGTAGGTCTCGTCCTCCTTCGCGCCCTCCACCTTGAAGACGTACTTGCAGGTGTCCTTCTCGCCGCCGTCCTCACCAAGATACGTCGCGTCCGACTCGCCGCAGGCCTTGTAGACCGCGTCCTTCGGCAGGTGCGCCATGATCGCCGGGTCGCAGCACTTCTTGCCGTGCAGCTTGCAGGTGGGCGCCGCCGCCGCGGGCGCGGCTGCCGGCGCCGGCTTCGCCGCCTGCGCGTGGACCACCAGCGACGGGACGTACGCCGCCGCGAACCCCACCGCCGCCGAGAGCGTCAGACCGAACATCATCTTCCGATGCGACATCGAGCCCCTCCTTTTCGAGAAGGGCGGGACCGTACCACAGCCGTGCCGCCACCGCGCCTCCGGTTGACACCCAACACGCCGGCGTGTAGATCCACCGACCTGCATCACCTGGGGTGGTAGTTAAGCTTGGTTATAACGCCGGCCTGTCACGCCGGAGGCCGCGGGTTCAAGTCCCGTCCACCCCGCTGAAATCATTAGGTTTTTAGCTTCGCGACTCACCAGCTCCCACGCTATACTGTCCGTATACTCTTCGGCACCCCGAAGAAAAACGGAGGCAGTGAAGATGGCCTGCATCGTCAAGCGCGGTTCGCGATCGGCGCCGAGGTACTACGTCAAGCACCAGCCGCTGGTGGGCGCCGCGTTCATGCGACTGCTTCCTGGGGTGGTCAACAAGGACCAGGCCGCCGAGGAACTGGCCCGGATCAAGCGTGACCTCGCAGCGGGGCGGGACCCGTTCCCGGGTCCGGTGGCGGCCCCCGCACACTGTCGGGAGTCTCATGGCGGACTGGTCGCGGGCCTCTCCAATCGGAACGCCGATGACGACCGCTCCCGGATCGCGCGACATCTCAAGCCCCGCTTCGGAGCCTACACCCTCGAACAGCTCGACCTCCCTGCCGTCATGGAATGGATCCGCGACCTCTCCAAGAGCGAGCTCTCTGGGCAGTCGCAGCGCCATCTCGTGAACCTCCTCTCCCGGTTCTTCTCGTGGGCCATCGACAGCGGCCACGCCGTCACGAACCCGGTCCGGATGGTCCCCATGGGCAAGCGCCCCGTGGCAGTCCTGGACGTGGATCGTCCCTGGCTGGAGGACGACGCCAAGGTTCCCGAGCTCGTCAAAGCACTCGGTCCTGTCGTGGGGTTGATGTTCTACCTGGGAAACCGGTCCGGGATGCGCCCGGGAGAGGTGGCCGGACTCCGCATGAGTGACCTCGAGTTTCTCGACGAAGGGATCATCCGCGTCGCACACAGCTACGGCGGGCCGCTGAAAGAGGACAAGAAGGGCGAGGGCAAGTTGAAGTGGGTACCGGCCCCCCTCGATGCCGAAGACGTGCTCAAGCTTCACCTCAAACGCCGGAAGCTCCAGGGAGCAAAGGCGAACGATCTTGTCTTCCTGTTCACGCCCGACAAGCCTCAAAACCGTCGTCGCACGTCCGAGTGGCGCGGCTATCGGAAGGAATACCTTGGGCAATGTTGGGAGCGGGCAGCCAAGGCCTGCAAGGTCAAAGGACTTACGTTTTACGAAGCGACTCGCCACTCATTCGTGTCCCGTAACCTCAAGGCCGGGATCTCGCTCGACGAAGTTTCAGCAGCGGTCGGTCACAGCACGCCCGCCGTGACGAAGAGGTTCTACGCACGGTACGTCAGGAAGACATTCAACCCGGCTCTGCGGCAGGGGCTTAGCGGTTAGCCGGGCGTGTTGGCCGGCCTCGGGTGGATGCGCGTCAGTCGACTGGCCGACGACGATCTGGAGCGGCGGCCCGACGATCGTGCAGCAGGTACAGCAACGAGGATCTCTAGCTCGGGCTCGGTGGGGCGACTCCTTCTCTACCGCAGGGAGATCTAAGTGCGGGTGAGCTCGCTCGGTCGGAAGCGGTACCGCCGGCCGATCTTGATCGAAGGGATCGACCGCCGGTAGGCGGCTTTGCGTAGCGCCTCTGCGGTCATACCGAGTAGTCGAGCCGCCTCCACCGCATCGACGAGCGGCTCCAGAATCGTCTCCTTTTCCGGCTCGCGACCGGCGTCGGCCAGAATTGCACGCACCTCGGCCTTCACCCCAGGGTCGCGGAGCGCCTCGAGCACGAGGTCTATAGCTGCGCTCATCGGACGCCCCCGCTGTGCGTTGACCGGACTGTCTTCATCGCTCGTTCCGCCGCCTTTCGGCGGGCCCTGACGGCTGCCGGTGCCCTTTCTTCCAGTACCTTTCGAATAGAGCTCAGAACGAGGGCGTTCCTACGGCAGGCCCACGACCGACCGCGCCTCAGCTCGTGGCCCGCGTCGCTCAAGCTCCGGTCCTCGCGGTAACGGAGCTCGATGAGTCGCCGGTCACGCTCGCGCAGGCGCTCGATCTCCGCCCCCGTGAGCACTTCGAGTTGATCGTCCTCGGCGTGCGCCGGCTGCACGAACATCCGACCATTCCACCGGGTGCCGCGCTGGGTCTCATCGACCTCGGCCACCTCGAGGAGCGCCCCGCTCCACGGTCCGATCCGCCCGGAGTAGTTGCCGGCGCCCGACTCGTCTTGCGCGCTCCGCAGCTCCCTGTACGTCCGCCTCTCGATCCAGTGGTACTTGCGGATTCCGTCGTGTATCGCTCCCTCGATCCGCCAGCGAGCGTAGGCCTCAAAGGGAATTCCCCGCTCGGGCTCGAAGCGTTCGGCGACCTCGAGCAGCCCCACTACGCCATCGGCAAAGAGATCCTCAGGATCGGGGCCCCTGCCGGTAGACGTTTTGGCGATGCCACGAGCGATCTCGTCCACCAGGTGCATGTGAGCTTCGACGAGGCGGTCGCGTGCCGCCAGGTCGATGGCAGCGGTCGGCCGACGTTGGCTCCTTCCGGATCCCTTGCTCCTTGGCATCTTCGTTCCCCGTTCGCGCGCCGAGTGGCGGGCGGTAGGAACAAGGGCAACTGCTGTGCCTGGGAGAACCGGCGGCGGGCGGGCCCGAAAGAGGCCAGAAGATGGGCACTTCGACCGCGACCTGGGGTCGAGGCTGTTCCAAGGGACGTTTCAGCGCGTTTCATGAAACAGCTCGTGAAACGACCGGACGGATGATCACGACCAGCGCCTTCCGCTGGATCGGACACCTCACGGGCGCCTACTTCCTTGGTTTGGCTTTCAGCTTCGGGGCCGGCACGTCGTAGACCCCTGCGACCTCGCGCCCCGCCTCGTCCCCGTAGAGCTCAGCGACGGCCACCGCGAAGGCCAGCGCCAACTGACGCTCGTCGGTGACCGAGACGCGGGCCATCTCCCCATCGAAGCGGGCCAGGAGCACCTTCTTCGACAGCCGGTGCCTGGCGTGGAGCTCGAGGACGGCGTCGAGGTCGTGGGGACGGGTCATCGACGCGGCGATCTTCGAGAGGGCCAGGTCGTATTTCTCGGGGACGATGAACTTGAGGCGGCGGAGCCGCAGCCCCCTGGCCGGCCTCAAGCGCCCCTCGAACCTGTCCGGAATCACGGTGACGGTCGCTGGCGAGACGCTCACTGCGAGCCCAGTCTCCTTTCGGGCCTTGGAGACTGCATTCGAGAGATTCGCGTTTGATCCCCTTACGAGGTCAATGACGTCGATGTCGCTGGTCCTCTTCTCGACGCCGTACGCGACCGAGAGCGCGGCGCCGCCGACGACAACCACCGCGGCGTCGGACTCGAGGTTGCGGTCCACGGCCCGTAGGAACGTGAGGAGCTGGCGGCGGTCGAAGTCCTCCAGGCTCAAAGCAAGGCGACCTTGTCGAAGTACTCCTTCGCCGATTCGACCGACGTCCCGGTCAGAAGGCCCCACCGCCGTGCAAAGGGTGGCGTAGCAGCCTCGGCGAGCATGGAGCGCCAGGGGCTCGCGGCGACTTGGTCGTGAAGGTGCTCGAGACGGGCTTTTCCCGGGTATTTCGCGCGTAGCTCTGCCAGCGCGGCGGCGCACACCCGCTCGCCGGAAACCCTGGACGCGAGTATCCAGAAAGTACCCGAGGCGGGCCCCGACCCCGAGCTCTACGGACGCCGCCACCAACTTGGTCTGATCGACCGATTGCCCTGCACCTCCACAGCAGAACGGGAAGCATCCGGGCCATGGATGCATCGCGCCCCGTGAGCGCGACGGCCTTGGCCAGGGAGCGCTCGGGGTTCGAGACTCGGAAGCCGGTCGAGGCCTGGGAACCGAAGTGGGCAACGAAGCTAGCGAGCTGCTTCGCTGACGCCGGCGATGGATGGAATGGCGCGCCGGCAGGCCGCCACCTGGCCAGGGCGGCCTTGGAGGCGACGGCCCGCCGTTGGGCGGGCGCCAGCTTCCTGGCCCGTGCCTCGCCACCCAGGCGGCCGGCTTCGGACTTTTTTGATGAGGACGTCATCGTGTTTGCCAAGCATGACACAAAACCTGTGGGGGCCTACGGAGGCTCGGGCGGCCGCGGCGATGCCACACCCTGCGCCGTGAGCGAGGTTGTCGGGCCGACGGTCAGAAGACCCGACCAAGAAACGCCCCCAAGATGCCGAGGCCGTGAGGGCTAGGCT
>CAWHRJ010000012.1:0-113922 GCA_963831685.1 uncultured Pseudomonadota bacterium | reverse complement strand
CGTCGCGGCCGAGAGCGCGGCCAGCCCCGAGCGGGTGCTGGCCCTCGCGGGGACCGACTTCTCCGCGCGTCGCGCGAAGGTCTGGGGGAACGTCAAGGAGAGCCGCCTCGCGCTGCACGAGCGCGGCGCGACCCACGTCGAGGTCACGGAGCACGGGACGGGCCCCGCCTGGTTCGCCACTAGCGTCTCATGCCGCCGGCAGGGAACGTGGACCGCGACCCTGCCGATACCGCTCTGCCTCGCGTGGCGGGCCATCCGGGCTACCCGTGCCGGACGAAACGAAATCCTCGGGCCGTCCGACAAGCCTGAGATGCTTCTTCCGTTGCTCCTACGATTTGTACAGATCGCACAACCGATCCATACTGATCGTGATGCTGAGGCTGTTGGCTGATGGAGGGGCGCAAGCGCGTACTCCTGGTGCTCTTTGTTCCGAGCGCCGATCGGGACGGCCAGCCTGTGGCCGAGCAGGCGAGCTGGGTGGACGATGCCCTCGCCACGCTGGGGACCCTGTTCGGCGGCGCCACCGCCTATCCCAAGGCGCGGGGCGTCTGGAGAGACGATGAGCGAGATGGGGCACTGGTGTTCGACGAGCCCGTGGTCATGCATTGCTACACGACGCCAGACGACGTCGAGGACGAAGACAAGCTCGGCGAGCTCGCCCGATTTTGCCGCCGCATGGGCCGCGAGACGAATCAGGGGGAGGTGGGGCTGGTCATCGGCGACGAATACGTCGCCATCAGGAACCTGGACGAGGAGTAGCTCATGAGGGCGCGTCTCGACATGAACAAGATCGCGAAGGCTCTGGGCGGCCAGCGGCGGGGCTCGGTGACCGCCAAGGGAGGGTATTTCGGGGCGCTGAACCTCGCCGCCGACGTCTCGGCGCGCTTCAAGGTTCCAGCAGAACGGCGGCCGTCGGACGGACCCGAGCTGGACGGAACGACGGCAGCTCCCGCTGCGCCCCGCGACGCTCGAGCGACTGGAAGCGCTCGCGGCCAAGATTCGGTCACGAGGAGGCGACGTACATCCCATGCAGCTCGCCGCCCTGTTGCTCGAAAACGCCACGCAGAATCTTTCGGACGAAGACGTCCTGGGCCTCGTCGACGAAGGCCGGTAGGGGCCGTCGCTCTCGGCTGATCGGGCGGTAGCCCGCGGCTTGATGCGCCGACACATCGGCCTAGTCGATGCGCCCCTCGACCATCCGCAGTGACGTCACTTGCCGTCCGGGCCCGCCGCCGCATCCACGATCGCCGCCCGCTCCGCCCAGGGTACACGCTTCCGGCAGTGGGCCACCGCACGTTTGGAAGAGTACGTCGTGAAGGGCTTCACGATCGACGACCAGCGCCTGAAGAATCCACCGGGCTCCGAGCGGCGCATGGGCACACGGCTGCCGAAATCGTTGCGGCGCGGGCGGACGCGGGGAAACCCAACATGGGTCTCACGTCGTGGGCCGGAGGGGCACTGAAGAAATCCGATGTCGGCGTCGCGAAAAACTACATCGCTGCTGACGAGATTGAAGCCCTGAATCGGATCGTGAACGCCTATCTGGAATTCGCCGAGCTGCAGGCCCGTGGCCGCAAGCCCATGCACATGGCTGATTGGATCTCGAAGCTCGACGATTTTCTGCGACTGGCTGATCGCGACATCTTGAAGAACGCCGGGTTCCCGCGCAGCGCCGCCGGCCGCGTCGGGGCCGCCTTCAACCACCCTCGGGGGCCGGCGCGCGTGGCGCTGGTATCTCCGCCAGGCCTGGCCGCCATCGGTCCCTGGGAGGGCATCGCTCTCGAGGAGCTCGACCGGATCCTGCGGGAGGGTCGTGAGGCCGGGGGCAGCGCCCCGGCGCCCGAGATGCCGTGATCTGGCGACTGCTAGGCGGCCCTCGCCCGCTTGGCTCGCTTGGACTCTCCGGTCCGGCGTAGCTCTTCGCGCACGACCCTGCGAACGACACTCTCGATCTTCGTCGGCCCCTCCGTGGTGACGCCACGGAGCGCCTCGTTGATCATTGTCTGGTAGCTCCCCCCGCCAGCGCTCTCCGCCTGATGGCGAAACCATTCCAGGACGTCGTCGTCGATGCGAATCGTGATTCGCGTCTTCCCTGGGGAAGACGGCAGAACCGCGCCCCGCTTGCCCTGTCGAAAATCGTACTCCTTGCGCATGTTCATCCTTTCTCGTACGCGCGTGTCTCGACCCGGGTCGCCGGTCTAGCGGAGATCAAACGGATCTCCTCATCGCGCCACGTCCAAGACACCACCAGGATTCGTCCCAGAAAGTCCATGCCAAGGGTGACGTAGCGATCTTCATCGGGATGGGGGTCGTCCATGGTGATCCCTCGCGGGTCCTCGAATACGCCGACTGCATCAGGGAACGCGACACCATGTTTGACCCGGTTGGCCCGAGCCTTGGCCGGGTCCCACTGGTAGGACACCGATTAACTGTATGCATAAACGTACATACAGGCAAGCAGGACGGTCGCCTAAGGCCCCTGAGGCCACCCCACCGACTTGTTCGCGCTGGCCGTCGACTACGACGCCGCGACCGACGAGGCGAAGCAGCTCTTCCAGGTGTCCCGCGGCAGGTCCAGCGCCATTCAGAGTTGCGCACGACCAAGCATCACTGGATCTCCCACGCCTCCTGGAGCCACCCCATGAGCGCCTCCTCCCCCTCCGAGATCGAATCAACCGCCGCCAGCCCCAGGATCGCCTCGTAGATCAGCGCCCGCGCCTCCGCCCGCTCGATGCCCACCAAAAACGTCTTCAGCGCCGCTTCATCCGGAAACGCCTCCGCGGCCTTCACGAACAGCCTCCGGTACGTCGCCTCCCCGAGCTCGGCCGCCATGACCGCGATCGCCTCCCCCTCGAGCGACGTCACCGCCCCATCGGCGCGTGCGACGGCGCGGCTCAACGCCACCAGCGCCAGGCTCTCCTCGGGCAAAAGGTCGTTGAGATTCATCGCTCGCCTCCCTCAGACGCGGACCACGTTCCGCCCGGCCTGCTTCGCCGCGTACATCGCCGCGTCCGCGCGCTCGACCAGCTTGTCGAGATCGTGGCCCGGCGCGTGCGCCGCGAGGCCGATCGAGATGGTGACCTCCAGCGCCTTGTCGCCGATCTGAATCGGCTGCCCGCCCACCGCGACCCGCAGCCGCTCGGCCACGGCGCCGGCCTCGTCGAGGTTCGTCTCGGGAAACACGACCAGGAACTCCTCGCCGCCGTAGCGTCCGAAGAGGTCGTTCGACCGGAGCGTCAGGCGGCAGCGCGCCGAGATCTCCCGCAGCACCTCGTCGCCGGTGTGATGGCCGTGGGTGTCGTTGACCCGCTTGAAGTGATCGGCGTCGATCATCGCGACCGCCAGCGGGCGGGCGTGGCGCTCGGCTCTGTCGATCTCCTTGCGGAGCAGCTCCTCGATGTGGCGCCGGTTGAAGACGCCGGTCAGCGCGTCGTGCGTCGCCTGTTCCATCAGGTTCTCGCGGGTCTGCCGCTGCGCCGTGATGTC
The DNA here is from genome assembly GCA_963831685.1 of uncultured Pseudomonadota bacterium. Lineage (GTDB taxonomy): Bacteria > Myxococcota_A > Polyangia > Fen-1088 > Fen-1088 > JADGRB01. The sequence continues at coordinate 110,436 of CAWHRJ010000012.1, read as the reverse complement.
GACGATCGCCGCCAGCAGCGCGTCGTCGCCGGCGAAGCGCAGCCGCTGACCGGACAGCGACGCCCAGAACGTTCGCCCGCCGCGCGTGCGCATCTGGGCTTCGAACCCGTCGACGCGGCCGTGGCGAAGGACCTGGCCGAGGTATCGGTCGCGCTCGTCCAGGTTCACCCAGTGCTGGGGCGTCTGCCGGCCCTGGATCTCTTCCACCGGCACGTCGAAGGTCGTGCCCGCCCGCCGGTTGGCGAGCAGCACCGTGCTGTCGGCGATGCGGGTCAGCACCATCGCCACCGGCGAGAAGTCCACCAGCGCGCGCAGGTTGGCCTCGCTCTCCTGCAGGTCGCGCGTGCGCTCGCTGATCTTCGTCTCCAGCGCGTCCCGCTCGACGCGCAGGGCGTTCTCGCTCTCGTGCCACGCGGCGGTCTCCAGCACCTGGGCGACGAAGTCCGCGAACGAGCTGGCGAGCAGCTCCTCGTGCAGCTTCCACCGGCGGGGTTTCCCCGTATGCTCGTGGCAGACGACCCCCGCCATCTGGCCCCGTAGAAAGACGGGGGCGTCGAGCATCGAGGTGATGCCCAGCGGCTCGAGGTAGGAGGCTGCGAATTCGCGGGTGCGTTCGTCGGTCAGGGCGTCGTGGGCGCGGATCGCCCGCTCCTCTTGCAGCGCCTCGAAATAGCGCGGCACGTCGGCCGCCCGGATGCGCGTGCCGGCGGTGTGCCGGTTTTGCGACCTCTCATAGAGATCGATGCATTCGATGGCCGCGCCGCCGTCGACCAGGCGCCAGATGCTGGCGCGATCGACCTCCAGCACGTCGGCCGCGGTCTCGGTGATCTGCTTGAACGCGCGGCTGACGTCCCCCTCGCCCAGGGCCTGCGAACGCATCAGATCGGCCAGCGCCTTCCGATGCGCCGACAGCTCGCCCTCGAGGTCGCGCGCCGGCTTCAAGTCGAGGCTGTCGGATTCCGCCACGGCGAGCGAGCGGCCCTTGACGTCCCCGGTTCCCACGAGCTCCCGACGACAGTATCACGAGCGGTCGGCGTCCGAATTCAACCGATTCGGCGCCGGTCGCCTTGCCGGCGGCATGGACGGCCACATGACGTCTTCATGAGCAGCGTACAAGTCGAACAGAAGAGCTACGAGATGCCCCCGCGCGAGGGGATCACCGTGGCACATTTTCTCACCGTCGCGGACATCGACCGGTCGATGCGCTTCTACGAACGTGTCTTCGGGGGGCGCATCCTGAGCAAAGGCGACAGCAAGGGCGCGCCCGGGTACATCCAGATCGCGAACAGCTGGCTCATCGTCAACGTCGGGGGCGGGCCGACGCCAGACAAGCCGACGGTCACGCTCAGCGTCCTCGCCGACCGGGACAGGATCGACAGCTTCATGAACATCCGGGTGGCGGACATTCAGGCGTGCTACCAGCTGTGGAAGAGTCGGGGCGCCGAGTTCATCACGGAGCCGAAGGACAAGTACGGTGAGACCCGCTGCTACATCCGCGATCCTGACGGCTACATCATCGAGGTCGGGCAGAGCAAGCCGGACTTCACCTACGGTTGATTCGCGATCACCGAGAGCGGTGCGCCGCGGTGGCTTTCGCCGCTCGCCCCAGCTCGTCGGCGATCTGCGTCCGTAGCGCCGCCGGTTCCACCACCCGCGCATCTCCCCCGAACCCCAGCACCCACCCCACCACCTCCGTCGTCCCCCGCACCTCCATCGTCATCTCCAGCCCCGCCGCCGTTCGTTTGAACCGCTGCGTGGGGTGCCACAGGATCCGCTCCACGTACCTCGCCACCTTGGCGTCGAACAGGATCCGCACCCGCGTCACCTCCGACCCCCGGATCAACCCGAACGCCCCCTCGGTGACCTGCTCCGGCCGGTAGTCCGCCGGGTAGTCGAACTTGTCGCCCCGCAGCCACTCGACCTCCCGGAACGCGTCGAGCGCGAACGTGCGGATCGTCCCCGCGTGCCCTTCGCTGCGCCCAACCAGATACAACCCCTTCTTGTAGACCATCAGGGTGTACGGCTCGAGGACGAAGGTCTTCGCCCCGCCCGAGACGCTCTCGTGCGTGACCCGCAGGCGCTCCTCGCGCAGGAGCGCGGTGACGATGTCGTTCACGTCCTCGATGCGCCCCTCGTAGAGGTGGCGGGCCTCGTTCACGTCGAAGACCTTGCGGTCGAGATTGCGGGCGGCCGCGAAGTCCTTGCGCCGCAGCTGCGCCCCGAGCTTCCCGAACAGGTCGTCGAGGTCCTCCTTGAACCCCGTGCCCGCGAGAAAGTCGAACACGCGGCGTGACAGAAACAGCGCGACCATCTGGGCGGTCGTCAGCGTCACCGTCTGCTGGCGGACGCTGGCCATCAGGCGCCAGACCTTTCGCCGCCCGGCTACCTCCTCGTAGAGCGGCTCGCCCGCGACCTGCAGCGCCCGGATGTAGCGGATCGCCGTGCGGACGCTGACGGCGAACCGCTCGGCGATGTCGTAGACGCTGGCCCCCTCGCCGCTGTTGAGGAGCCCGCGCACCTCGGCGAGGCGGCGGGCAGGGGCGTAGCGCTCGGCGCGGGTCGACTTGCGGGCGGGCATCCGGTCTGACCCAGTCTGTCACACACGAGCGAAGCGCCGCCCGGGGAAGTTGCCTCCCCCGAGCGGCCCCCGCGGGTCAGTTGGTCAGCATGACGATGTTGCTGATGCAGAAGGAGAAGGGGACGGGCCCGCTCGTGTTGGCGATGACGTGGAAGTCGACGTCTTCGAGCTTGGTCGGGTCGAACGGGGGCGGGTTCGTGAGGTAGGAGGGGCCGCCCACGTCGGGCCAGTGGAGCTCGTTGTGACCGGGGAAGACCGGCGAGGCGTTGGAGGTGGCGCCGCCCCAGTAGGCCGCGTTGCTCTCGGTGCCCATCGTCTGGAACTCCACCCGGAGGGTTCCGAAGGCGGGCGGCGTGTCGATGTCGAACGCGATGCCCGTGACCCGGTGGACGGCGGCGTCGTACTGTCCCTTGCTGGTGAGGCCCGCGTCGGGGCCGAGGACGCCGGCGTCGTTGTAGAACCCGAGCGGATCGTTCGAGATCGAAGCCGATGATGTCTCCCCAGATGACCGAGTAAGCGGGCGTGCCGCCGTCTCCGGCCAGCACCTGGGCGGTGATTCCGCTGGTGCACATGCCGGTGCCGGTCGGGTTCGGGATGAACGGCTTTCCGGGCGTCGGGATGGCGATCGACGAGCACTGGGCGTCGGTGAAGCCCGCCATCGGACAGGTGCCCTTCCCGGGCGTGCCGGTGAAGTCGTAGTCGTCGCCGGTCGCCCACCAGGCGCCGAGGACGCCGGCCGGGTTGGTCCCGTCGAAGGTGCCGGTGGCGCTCGGGGTGATGGCGATGCCGGTCGAGACGTGGGTGATGGTCCCGGCGTCGGGTACGGGGAGCGCCACGCCGCAGGTCGTGCCGTTGCAGCCGAGGCCCGCGTTGCAGAGATTTTGCGCGCAGCAGATCTGGCCCTGCCCGCCGCAGGCGACGGCTCCTCGTATGCAACTCGGCAGACAGATCCCGGCGGACGAGCATTGCGTGTTGAAGCCATCGCAGTAACCGGCCGCGCCGCTACACACCTGGCCCGCAACCTGATACGGCACGCAGATGGACGTCAGCGGATTGCAGGAGCCGTTCGCGCAGTAGGTCCCCTCTCCCGCGTTGCCGACGCAAGACTGTCCGATGACCGGAAGATCGACGCACTTGTTGGCGGTGCCGCAATAGGTTCCGTTGCCACACTGGAACTGCCCCGGCACACAGGCGGAGCCGACCGGCTTGGGCAGCGCGCAGACGCCCGCCGTCGTGCCCGAACCGGACAGGACGCAGTAGTTGGTGCTGCAATCGGAGTTTTGCCAGCAGGGCCCCGTCGCCAGGGTCTTCTGGCAGGTCCCGCTGGTCGGCCCGCCATAAACCGGGCTCACGTTGACGGGACCGCCGGGCCCGTCGCAGACGAGGCTGACGTTCTGTGAGACGCACGCGCCCGAGTACGTACAGGCGGCACCCACCTGAACGTCCGGCGGAGGCGCCACGCATGTTCCGCTGCTGCCGCTGGTGTAACCACAGATAAGGGTCGAGTCGCACTGACCCGCCGCGCCGCCGCCGACGCCGAACCCGCAAACGGCGCCGAGCGCCCCGACGGGCTGGCAAACCCCCGGGCACTGGACGTCCGCGACGCAGCGGTTCCCGGGCGCGCACTCATCGGCGATCCCGAGCGGGATCGGGTAACAGGTGTCTCCGGCCAGGCCGGTGCCCGTGAGGGTGTTGAGACAGTCGGCGGGGGGCGAGTTCTCGGAGCGCAAGGTGCCGCAATCGGTGGCGGCTATCTCCGAGAGGCACGCCTGACCCAACTGCGGTGAGTACGACAGCTTGCCGAGCGTAAAGGCGGTCGAGATGCCGGCACAGAAGTCGAGGGACTGGATCTCCGCGTTGAAGGTGGCCTTCGATCCGCCCTGACAAAGCACGAACTTGTTCCCGAGCGCTTGCAGGTAGGCGTCGCAGAAGGTCGCCGCGGTGTCACCGCCGGCTCCTATGTTCTTGCTGCTCGAACAACCCACTGCCACCAGCAACAGCGCGATCTGCCCCCATCGGATCTTCATGGTCCACTCTCCTTGGACCCCGGGCACAGCAACTCTCGTGCCCAGCGAGGCTGGCGGCGGCGCGGCGGCCAGAACGCGGGGTCCGGGGAGCCGACCGTGCACGTCCCACGACATGTGCGGGCACCGATCTGCACACATCCGTCGGCGACGACGTCTCGACCCACCGACGGAGACCTGGCGACACCGACGATGCTGCTGTCGGCGCCGCCGGCGCTGGAATAGACGGGACCCGACTACTTCTTGTCCGCGACCTCGCCAGCCTTCTCACTGGCCTTCTTCGACTTGACGCCCGCCTTCTCGGAGTCGTTGCCGGACTTCTCCATCTGCTTGGCCTCGTCGCCACGGGCCTCGCCGGCCTTCTCGATCGCCGCGCCCTTCTTCTTCTTGTGCGTCCCGGCCGCCTCTTCGGTCTTGTTGCCGGACTTCTTCCCCGCCGCCTCCTCGTCCTTGCCGGCCTTCTCCATCTTGGCGCCCTTGGCCTTGTCGGCGTTGGAGGCCTTCTCCTCGGCGTTTCCCTTCTTCTCCATCGCGTTGCCCGATTTTTCACCCGCGCTCTCGGCGCGGGCCGGACCGGCGATGAAGGCGACAGCGAAGAGCGTGAGCGTGAGACGAAGCAGCGATCGAACCATGCGGAACCTCCTGGAGCGGGAAAAATGAAGCGACGAAAAGCCAAACCGTTTTGGCTGCCCGGAATGTAGGGCTCTTACCTAGCCAAACCAGGGGCGTGGACGGCAGGGGGAGCTATCTCCGTCTGTTACCGGGTACTTGCGGGCTTCCGAAAGAGGGCCAGCGCGCGCCGCGGGCATCCGGTCTGACCCATTCTGTCAGATGTCGGGTCTAGTCTGGGGACATCAAGAAGGAGCAACGCCGATGACGACCCAGCAGACACCACCCCAGACTTCGACCCAGACCGCGACCCAGACTTCGACCGAAAAGACGAAGCAGGCCCCCGCCGAGACCGAGCGCGCGCGCGCGCTCACCGCCACCCTGGCCGACATCGAGAAGCAGTTCGGCAAGGGGACGCTGATGCGCCTCGGGGCCGGGGAGGCGACGGTGGAGGTGCCGGTCATCTCGACGGGGTCGATCGGGCTCGACATCGCGCTCGGGACGGGCGGGCTGCCGCGCGGGCGCATCGTCGAGGTGTACGGCCCGGAGTCGTCGGGGAAGACGACGCTGGCGTTGCACGTCGTGGCGGAGGCGCAGCGGCTCGGCGGGACGTGCGCGTTCATCGACGCGGAGCACGCGCTGGACATCGGGTACGCGCGGAAGCTGGGGGTGAAGGCGGACGACCTGCTGGTGTCGCAGCCGGACTGCGGCGAGCAGGCGCTCGACATCACCGAGATGCTGATCAAGTCGGAGGCGGTCGACGTGGTGGTGATCGACTCGGTGGCGGCGCTGGTGCCGAAGGCGGAGCTGGAGGGGGAGATGGGGGATTCGCACATGGGCCTCCAGGCGCGGCTGATGAGCCAGGCGCTGCGCAAGCTGACGGCGGCGATCGCGCGCAGCCACACGCTGGTCATCTTCATCAACCAGCTGCGCATGAAGATCGGCGTGATGTTCGGCAACCCGGAGACGACGACCGGCGGCAACGCGCTGAAGTTCTACGCGTCGGTGCGGCTCGACATCCGGCGCATCGGGGCGCTCAAGGACGGCGAGCAGGTCGTCGGCAACCGGACGCGCGTGAAGGTGGTGAAGAACAAGATGGCGGCGCCGTTCCGCGAGACGGAGTTCGACGTCGGTTACGGGCAGGGGATCTCGCGCGCGGGTGAGATCATCGACCTCGGCGTCGAGGCGGGCCTGCTCGAGAAGAGCGGCGCCTGGATCGCTCACGCGGGCGAGCGCCTCGGCAACGGCCGCGAGGCGGCGAAGGCGTACCTCCTGGAGCACCAGGACCTGCTCCGCCAGCTGCGGGCGAAGTTGCTGGAGGCGAAGGGGATCGGCGGCACGCCAAAGGCGGCCGTGGCGGAAGGGGAGCCGGCGGCGTCGCCCGCGCGCCCCGCCGCCGGGAAGAAGGCAGCGTGAGGGGCGCTCAGATGACGATGGAAAGCGCCGCGGCAGCGAACGACAACGCCTACACCATGGGCAAGCCGGTCGTGCGCGTCCCCCGCCGCCGTGCGGGCGCCACCTACGCGCGCTCCGGAAACGTCATCCTGCCGCTCTCTTTCGCCCAGAGAATGCCCGGGTGGCGAGAGGCGGGCCGTCGCGCCTAGGCGGCCTCCTTGGCCGGCGTCTGGCGGCCCGCGGCGGCGACCGGGACGGCGCGGGCGGCGACGGCGTCGCTGATGCGTGCGGCGTCGCGCCCCACGCCGTGGATCATCGAGGACGACAGCGCGTAGAGGAACCCCAGGCCGACGAAGTAGAGGCCTGGCACCTCGGTGACGACGCCGCTGTCGTGCCGCGGGGCCCCCTTGTCGTCGAAGATCGGCAGATCGATCCAGGGGAAGCTCCCCCGGAACCCCGTACACCAGATCACGTTGGTCACGTCCAGCGTGCTGCCGTCGTCGAGCAGCGGTCGCCCGTCGCGGACACCGATCGTCCGGGCAGCGGTGCGCGTGACGCCGGCCGCCGCCAGCTGCTTGGGCCGTTGCCGGATCAGCGGGACGCCCTTGGTGTGGCCCTGGGCGCGTGCCTTGCGCCCGATCGGCGTCTTGGCGCTCAGCAGGCGGTGAAACACCAGACGGAACAGCAGACGGATCAAGAGGTGCTTCGCCAGCCAGCTGTCAAAACGGAAGGGCATGTGCCCGGGATGCCGTCCTGACATCCAGACGCGGTGCCGGGGCGTGAGCTCCATCGCGATCTCGGCGCCCGAGTTGCCGGCGCCGACCAGCAGCACGCCCCCGTCGCGGAGCTGCGCCGGGTTCTTGTAGTCCCCCGAGTGCAGCTGCACGATGCTCGGGTCGAGCTGCCGCGCGAACTCCGGGACGTGCGGTCGCTGATAGTCGGCCATCGCGACGACGACCTGCGCGGCCTCGAACCTTCGCTCGCCCGCCTCGATCACGAACTGCCCGCCCGCGCGGCTAAGACGCGTCACGGTGACGCCCGTCAGCACCGGCAGCTCGAAGTGGGCGGCGTACGCCTCCAGGTAGTCCGCCATCTCGTCCTTGGTCGGACACGACGTCGGCGGCGCCGGGAAGGGCATGCCGTCGAGACCGTCGTGGCGCGCCGGCGAGAACAGGCGCAGGGAGTCCCAGCGCTTCCGCCAAGCGTCGCCGATCCGCGGGTGCCCGTCCAGGATCACGAAGCGCAGCCCCCGCCGCGCCAGGTGATAGCCGACCGACAGACCGGCCTGGCCGCCGCCGAGCACGATCACGTCGAACTTCGCCCCGTCCTGCTTGGTCATGTGAGCCTCCATGACGGCAAGCTACCGATCCGACCCGGCCCCTTCATCGGCCGAAGCCCCCATTTTGCGGCGCTGCGCGGCATGGGTGTTTTCACCCACGACCGAGACTCAGACCAGATCGTGCTCGTAGGCCCAGGCGGTGGCGGCGGTGCGCGAGCCGACGTTCAGCTTGACGAAGATGTTGCTGACGTGGCGATCGATCGTCTTTTCGCTCAGGAACAGCTCGCGGGCGATGAGCTTGTTCGTCTTGCCGGCGGCCACGAAGCGCAACACCTGCAGCTCGCGCTGCGTGAGGCCGTGCGGCGGTTTCGCCGCCGGCGCGCCGGGCAGTTTGGCGAGCGCGGCGACATCGGGGCCGGCGCCCAGCTCCTCGAAGACGGCGCGGGCGACCTCGAGCTCCATCCGGGCGCCTTCGCCGTCGCCCAGCGCCTGGCAGGCGCGCGCCAGATCGACGCGCACGCGCGCCGCCAGGTAGGGCGCGCCGATCTTCTGCCAGACCCAGAACGCACGCCGCAGCGGCCCCAGCGCCGCCTGCGCGTCCCCCTCCGCGAGGTGGATTCGCCCGCGCGCGTGGGCGGCCAGCGCACCGAGCACCTCGGTGGCGAAGCTCGCCGCGATCTCGTCGAGCCGCGCGCAGGCCTCGCGCGCGCTGGCGACGTCGCCGACGCAGAGGTGGATCTCGACGGCGGCAGGGAGCAGCTTGGCCTGGCTCAGCGGATCGGGCGTCTCGGCGACCACGCGGCGGATCGCGCTCTGCGCCGCCTCCCGCTGTCCGCCCGCCAGGCGCAGGAGCGCCAGCCCCGGTTGCGGCTCGTGCCCGTGCACGCTCGCCTCCTTGAAGCAGCGCTCGGCCTCCTCGTACGCCCCGCGCAGGCGGTGGATCTCCCCCTCCTGATAGTGCGCGTCGGAGAGGGCGGGGCGATCGTTCGGGCGAACCCGCCTCCCGGCGTGGCGCGCCTCCTCGAGCGCCTCGGGCCAGGCGCCCCCGATCTGCAGGAGCTCGGCGCGGTGGACCAGACAGGGCCCCTGAAAGGCGACCGCCATCGGCTCGCTCTCGCACCAGGCGGAGAGCGCGGCGGTCCACTCGCGCGCGCGCTCGATCGCGTAGACGCGCTGGCAGCTGGCGATCACGCCGCAATAGATGAGGCCGGTGAAGACCGGCGAGAGCTTGCTGGCGGTCGTCCTCAGCATGCTCTCGTCGAGCAATTCCATGCCGCGCTCGATCTGCCCCAGGCGGACCAGCGCGCGCCCCTGGATGTTGCGGCCGAACGCGGAGAGATCCGCGTCCCCGGTCCGATCGCCGATCTCCGTGGCCTCGACGGCCACGGCCAGTGCGTCGTCGAGCCGCCCCGCCATCTGGTGGCGGAAGGCGACCGGCAGCAGCAGGAATCCCCGCTCGGCGCATTCGTCCGACTCGCCGTCGACCAGGCGCTGGGCGCGCCCGAGCCAGCCGTTGGCGCGCCCGGCCTCGCCCAGGGCCATCGCGCGAAACCCGACCCAGAAGGCAGCCCGCGCCGCCGCCCGCGACGCCCCTTCGCCGAGGCGGACTTCGTAGATCCGCTCCGTCGCCCTCAAGAACGCTTCGATGTCGCCGGAGAGCTCCGCCGCCCAGGCCAGCCGCTCGAGATCCTCGACGCCCAGCGGGGCCGTCTCGTCGGCCGCCGCCAGGCTCGTGTGGGCGGCCGCCCAGTCGTGTCGCTGATAAGCCTCGCGCCCGCGCTCGAGATCTCCTGCTGACGGCTCGGTTGACGACATCGCGCGCGTTCCGCCTCGGCAGACCCTGCCCGACTTCGCTCCCCTTGGCAAAGGCCGCGGGTCCCGCATCGCAGAAGCTCCGACTGGCACCCGAACTTCGGGAGCGCCTCTTGCGGTGCCCGCGGCGCGACGCACTGTCTTGCCTGATGAACCGAGCGGTGCCGGAGCTCAGGCGAGACCTCGTCGTGAGCTCTTCTGGCCTGGGTGTCGCCTTTCGTCTTGGCAGATCCAGCATTGAGACAGGGAAGGAGATCGCCATGACAGAGGAAGCGACGAGCACAGCGACGCATGACCTCAAGCAAAAGCTCTCGCAGCACATCGATTCGGCGCGCGAGAGGCTGGACGCGTTGAAGAAGGACATCTCGGACATCCACGAGGAAGACAAGGAGACGCTGCGGCAGAGGCAGGAGGACATCCGCAAGCGCCTGGACGAGCACAAGGCGAAGGCGCAGAAGATGCAGGCCGACATCCAGAACTGGAAAGAGGAGAAGGTCGCTCACACTCAGGAAGCGATCGGGTCGTGGCGGCAGCAGCGGGAGGTCAAGAAGCTGCAGACGCGCGCCGAACGGGCCGAGGACTACGCGATGGATCTGGTGACCGTCGCCGCCCTCGATTTCGAAGAGGCCGAGCAAGCGGTGCTGGACGCCATGGCGGCGCGGTTCGACGCGGAGGCCGCCATCTCGTCGCCGTGAGCCGTTCAGCGGCAGTCGTTTTGGCGTCCGCTGGGCCGGTCGGCCCGGCCCGGCGGACGATCACTCAGCGCGCACTCAGCGAGAGAAGTACGTGCGCGCGACCTCGGGCAGTCGGTTGAACCGGTGCATGATTGTGTCCTTGGTCTCGGCGAGGTGGATGCCTTCGTCGTCCAGATAGGAGACCGAGGTCACCGGCAGGAAGATGTCCTTGATGGTGATCCCTTCCTTCTCGATGCGCATGTACCCCGAGTCATCGTCATAAGCCTCGACCGTGCCGAGATTCTTGAGCTCCGCATCGAGGACCGGCGTGCCGGCGTGGATCTGCTCCTTGACCAACTTGAGACCGTCGGCGTCGAGCGGCACCATCTTGCCCGTGCGTCCGCTTTGGACCTTGCCGCCGCCCGTGAGCTTTCCCGAGGGCGTGACGTCCGGCTCGACGGCCGGCATGTGATTGTAGACCTCGGAGACCACCGATCTCGTCACATTGAGGTAGGTCCCCGCCGGGCCGATCCGCTCGATGGCCCAGAAAGGGATGTAGCGGGGTCCTGAAAACGTCCCCATGGTCTCGAAGTAGCCGAGGTTCTTGTTGTAACGAACGACCTGTCCGATCTTCGCTCCCTCCACGTCGTAGACGTCCATTCCATCCAGCAGCTGGTCGTTGCCCATCATCCACGTCCTTTCTGTTCTCGCCCCACGAGAAAGCTGGCCACGCCTTCGAGGAGTTCGAGTGCAGAAGCCCCGCATTCTCGAGGCACCGCCATGGTGCTTGGTTTCTACTTCTCGACCGTCTCCAGCTCGCGCTCGAGCGCTTCCCACTCCCCGACCAGGCCGTCGAGCTGGGGTTCGAGCGCCTCCTGTTCCTTCATCAGCGCGTCGATCTCGTCGCGGGTCGCGCGCTGAAAGAAGCTCGGATCCGCGTAGAGGGTCTGGATCTCGGCCTTGCGTGCCTCGGCGGCGGAGATCGCGGCCAGCACCTTGTCGCGCAGCTTGGGGAGCTGCGCGGCGCGGTTGCGGCGCTTCTTCTGATCCGCCCAGCTCTCGCCCGTCGCGGCCGCGCCATTCGTCGGCGCGTCGGCTCTTTGGTCGACTCTCTTCTCGGCGCGCTCCGCCCGCGCGCGCAGGGCGACCGCGTCGCTGTCCAGGTGGTCGTCGCCGAGCTTGGCCAGGTACTCCGCGTACGTTCCCGGGAAGTCGCGCGGCCCCTCGGGCGTGATCTCGACGACCCGGGTGGCGAGCGCGCTGACGAACCACCGGTCGTGGGAGACGAACACCACCGTCCCGGCGTACGCCTTCACCGCCTCGCAGAGCGCGTGGATCGCCTCCAGGTCCAGGTGGTTGGTCGGCTCGTCGAGCACCAGCACGTTGGGCTTCTGCACCGCCAGCAGCGCGAAGATGAGGCGCGCCGCCTCGCCGCCCGAGAGCAGCGCCACGCGCTTGCCGACGTCCGGTCCCGAGAACAGCACGCGTCCGAGCTGCGCGCGCACGAAGGTCGGGCTCTCCCCCGGGCAGAGCGCCTCCAGCGCCTCGAGCGGCGTCGTCTCCGGGTCGTCGAGGACCTCGCGGTGATCCTGCGGAAAGTAGCCGACCCGCACCTCGTGCCCCCACTTCACGCGGCCGGTGTCGGCCCCGAGGCGCTCGACGAGGATCCGCAGCAGCGTCGACTTGCCGAGACCGTTGGCCCCGATGACGGCGACGCGCTCGCCCCGCCGCACCAGCAGCGACAGATCGGTGAGGACGCGCTTTTCGCCGTAGGACTTGCTCACGCCGGCGAGCTCCAGCACCTCGCGCCCGCTCGGCCGCTCGGGCACGACCTTGAACTGCGGCGTGCGCCGCGAGCTGTCTGCCAGCTCGGCGACCTCGATCTTCTCGATCTGCTTGAGGCGGCTCTGCGCCTGCGTGGCCTTGGTGTTCTTGGCACCGAAGCGCTCGACCCAGGCGCGCTTGCGGTCGATCTCGGCCTCTGCCCGCGCGACGGAGGCCTCTGCCCGCGCGCGGGTGGCCTCCTTCTCGACCACCGCCTTCGAGTAGGGGCCGGTGTAGAGCGTGATCGTCCGGTAGTCGACGTCCAGCGTGTGGCTGGTGACGTTGTCCAGGAAGCGCTGATCGTGCGAGATGATCAGCGCGCAGCCGGCGTACCCGGCCAGGAACTTCTCCAGCCAGCGGATGGTGAGGATGTCGAGGTGGTTGGTCGGCTCGTCGAGCAGCAGCACGTCGACGCCGCCGACCAGCACCTGCGCCAGCAGCACGCGCAGCTTGAAGCCGCCCGACAGCGTCGAAAGCGCCTCGCGGTGAAACCGGGTGGGGATCGCCAGCCCTTCCAGGACCTCGCTGGCGCGGGCCTCCAGGGTGTAGCCGTCGTGCGCGACGATGACGTCCTCGAGATCCCCCAGCCGACCGGCGTCGATCTCGCCGGGCGCCGCCGTCAGGCGCCGTTGCTCCTCGAGCGCGTTCCAGACGACCGCGTCGCCGCGCATCGCGAGGTCGAGGATGATCGCGCTGTCGTCGAGGAACCGATCCTGCCGCAGCACCCCGATGCGCGCCCGCTTGGCGATCGTCACCGTGCCCGCCGAGGCCTCCTCGTCGCCCGCGAGGATCTTCAAGAGGGTGGTCTTCCCGGACCCGTTCGCCCCCACCAGGCCGTACCGCGACCCCGCGTTCAGCTGCAGCGACACGTCCTCGAACAGCACGCGGGCGCCGTATTCCTTGCCGAGGTTGGTCGTGGCGATCATCGGGCGCGCTACCCTTATACTCGCCCGGATGTCCGACAGCCCCTCCGTCCCCGTTCGTGCCGCCGTGGTCGCGGTTCAGCTCCCTGGCGTCGACGCGCGGAGCTTCGCCGCCTCGCTGGCAGAGCTGCGCCGGCTGGGGCGCACGCTCGGCGTGAACGTCGTGGCGACCGTGACTCAGCGGCGCAAGACGCTGCATCCGGCGGCGCTGCTCGGCAGCGGAAAGCTGGCAGAGCTGCAGGCGCTGGCCGGTCGCACCGCTGCGCAGATCGCCGGCGAGAAAGACGATCCGGACAGCGCCGAAGATGGTGCCAGCGACCCGAACGACGACGAGGGGAGTGAACTCGCCAGCGAGGTCGACGACCTTCCGCCGGACAGCCCGAGCGCCTCCGCCGGCGAGGCGCCTCCGGCGCCGATCGAGGCCGTGCTGGTCGACCACGACATCTCGCCGTCGCAGGCGCGCAATCTGGAGAAGGCGACGGGGGTCGAGGTGTTGGACCGGACGGCGGTGATCCTGGAGATCTTTCGCCGCCACGCCCGCTCGCGCGCCGCGAAGGCGCAGGTGGAGATCGTTCGGCTGCAGTACATGGTTCCGCGCCTGCGCGAGCAGGGCAAAGGGAAGGATCGCCAGCGCGGCGGCATCGGCGGCAAGGGGGCGGGCGAGTCGAGCCTGGAGCTCGACCGCCGCAAGATCCGCGATCGCATCGCCGAGCTCGGGCGCGAGCTGGAGGCGCTGGCAGAGGAGCAGCGCACGCAGCGCGCCCGCCGCCGCGACATGAGCCGCGTCGCGCTGGTCGGCTACACCAACGCCGGCAAGTCGACGCTGATGCGCGCGTTGACCGGCAGCGAGGTTTACGTCGCCGACCGGCTGTTCGCGACGCTCGACACGACGGTGCGTCCGCTGGTCCCGGCCACCCGCCCCCGCGTGCTGCTGTCCGACACGGTCGGCTTCATCGACAAGCTCCCCCACGGCCTGGTGAGCTCGTTCAAGAGCACGCTCGACGAGGCGCTCGAGGCGGGCCTGGTGGCCCAGGTGGTCGATGCGTCGGATCCGAACTTCGAGCGCCAGCTCGAGGTGACGACCGAGGTGCTGGCGGAGATCGGCGCCGGCGACGTCCCGCGGTTGCTGCTTTTCAACAAGATCGATCGCCTCGCCAGCCCCGAGGCGGAGGCGGCGGCTGCCGGGGCGCTCATGGAGCGCTGGCCCGACGCGATGGTGCTGTCGGCGCGCCGCCCGGACGACGTCGCCCGCCTCCACGCCCGGCTGGTCAGCTTCTTTTCCCGCGATCTGGTGGAGGGCGAGGTGCGCGTCCCCTACGACCGGCAGCAGCTGCGCGGCGAGATCTTCGCCGCCTGCGAGGTACTTGCGGAAAGCTACGATGACGCCGGCGTCATCTTCCGCGTCCGCGCGCGTCCCGAGATGCTCGAGCGGCTGCAGGCGGCCTGAACCGACCGCTGGCGCGGCGACTTCGCAGCGGACGCGGGGCTACTTGCCCGGGTCGCCGTCGTGCCGGAGGAGGTGTCGCACCCGCCGGGCGACCAGCTCGCGGTCGCCCGAGCTCGGCGCCAGCTTGAGGTAGTGTCGGAAGGCGCCCACCGCCTCGGCGATCTTGCCCTCCTTCTCGTAAGCCAGCCCGAGCCCACGGTAGCCGGAGGGTGAGGCGGGCGCCGAACGCACCGCCTCCTCGTAGGCAGCGACGGCCCCGGCCGCGTCGCCGGTCAGGAGCCGCTGGTTCCCTCTCTCGTACGCCTCTCGCGCGGAGCGCTCATCCCCCGCGGCCTTCGGAGCAGGCGCGCCCTCGGCGGCGACCGCGCGCGTGTGCTTGCCGTGGCTCGGGCGCGCGGCGTGCCTCTTCTGACGGTGAGTCCGGTGCGTGGCGTGGGCGTGCTTGCCGGCCTTGGCGTGTCCGGTCGCCGCGCGCGAGCCGGCGGTCGAGACCACGGTGTCCTCTGCCGCGACCGGGTGGTCGGGTGCGACCTGGGCGGGCGGCGCTGGCGGCAGCGGCGTTGCGCTCGGGGCCGCCGCGGCGGGTTGGGGAGCGGCGCTCGGGGCCGGCGCGGACGGCTCCTGTTTGGTGGCGCTCGGCCGACGCCCGGCCACGAGGACGATCGTCACGATCACCGCGAGCACCGCCGGGGCGGCGAGCCAGGGCCGCCGCCGGAGGGCGGCCAGCCAGGCAGGTGAGCTCGGCGCCAACGCGACGAGCGGCGCAGCGACGGGCAGCGGGTTCGGGGCGGTGTCGGGCTCGGGCGTCCGGGCGACGGCGAGCGCCCCGGTCGGCGCCGCGTGGGGCACCGGAGCGCGCGGCGCGAGCGCGACCGCGGCGGCGGACGCGCCCGGCATGCGCGCCGCGGACATGCCGAGGAGCGTGGGCGCAGCCAGCGGCGCCGCCGGGCGCGCGAGCGGCGCGGCGGGCGGTGGTCGCCTGGCGGGCGGCTGGGGCGGAATCGGCGCCTGGACCTGGGCCCGCGCCGCCGGCGCGGGGGGCGGCGGGACCGCGCTCGGAGCTCTCGCCGGAGGTCGGCCCCCCGTGTTCGGTCTGGCATCGACCTTCAGATCGGCGCCACAGAATGGACAGCGGCGGCCGTCTCCCAGCTCGCGCACGATCTCGGGCAGCAAGAGCTGACCGCACCGGTCGCAAGCCTGGACGGTCACGGCGCCGTTCTCGCGCGTGCGATGAGGGTCTCGACGTCCGCCTGGGCGGCCTTGGCGCTCGGGTAGCTCTGCTCGGCCTCATGCACGACCGCGCCCCGATCGACGTCGAACAGCGCCACGCGAAGCGTGAGGTTTCCGTGCGCGCGGCGGTCGAGATCGGCCCACAGCAACCGATCGGCCCCGACGGAGCGTCCGACGGCGGCGTAGCAGCGGGCCGTCTTCTCGATGCACTCGATGGCCAGCTGGGCCATCTCCATGCTGACCGAAGCCTGGAAGGACTCCGTGACACCCGCGATCTTGACGTGCTCGAGATTCGCGTTGACGGCCGTGGTCAGGCCGGAAGACGCGGGCGCGTCGAACGGCAACCACGCCAGGCGCACGCGAGGTGGCGGGCTGTTGACGGCTTTCGGCGGAGACCTGACCGCCTGATGCGGCGTCGCCGCGCAGCCCAGGCCGAGAGCGAGCACAGCAATCGCCACCCGGTTCACCCCGACCATGGTTCCTGTCATCGGAACCCGGCAGCGGTCGCTGAAGCGCGCCAGCCGTCCAGATCGGGGTGGATGTAGCGAAACAGCGCCTACGGCAGGCCGCTCGTGAGCAGTCGTTCCGCCTGGTCCGCGGGGAGCGGTTTCGAGAACAGGAATCCTTGCCCCCGCCGGCAGCGGAGCGCGCGGAGGGCTTCGACCTGCGCGCGCGTCTCGATCCCTTCGGCGACCACTTCCATCCCGAGATTGTGTGCGAGCGACACGATCGCGGTGACGATCGCGGACTGCTGGGGGCCGCGGTCCATTCGGTTGACGAACGAACGATCGACCTTCAGCGCTTGAACCGGAAAGCTGTGGAGGTACGCGAGCGACGAGTAGCCGGTGCCGAAGTCGTCCAGGTGCAGGCCGACCGACATCTCGTGCAGCCGCTGGACCACGCCCGCCCCCGCGCCAAGGTTGTGCATGAAGGCGCTCTCGGTGATCTCCAGCGTCAGGCACCCGGGATCGAGGCCGGTCGCGCCGAGCACGCGCTCGACGTCAGCAGCGACGCCGCCTTGGGACAGCTGGCGGCCCGAGACGTTGACGCTGATCCCGAGCGTCGACCAGTGCGGATGCATGCGCTGCCACGCGCGCGCCTGCCGGCACGCTTCGGCGAGCATCCGTTCGCCGATCGCGCCGATGAGGCCGGTCTCTTCCGCGACGGGGATGAAGAGATCGGGCGAGACCATTCCCCTGCTCGGATGCCGCCAGCGCGCGAGCGCCTCGAACCCAACCACCGCACCGGTGTCGAGATCAACGATGGGTTGGTAAAAGGGGACGATCTCCTGGCGCTCGATGGCCCGGCGGAGATCGGTCTCGAGCTTCAGCGCGGAGACGGCCCGCTGGTGCATGTGGCCGGCGAAGATCTGATGGCAGGCGCCGCCGCCCGCCTTGGCCCTGTACATCGCCGTATCCGCGTCCCGCAGCATGTCCTCGGGGCACCGGTAGCCCGCGCTCGACAGCGCGATCCCGACGCTGACGCTGGTGAACACCTCGTTCCCGCTCACCTCGAGCGGACCGGCCAGCTCCTGGTGGATTCGCTCGGCGACTCCCGTGGCGTCCGCCTCGCTGCGGACGTCGTCGATTAGGACGGTGAACTCGTCGCCGCCGAGGCGCGCCAGCGTGTCGCCGGGGCGCAGGCAGCGCTCCAGCCGGCGCGCGGCACCAATGAGGAGCTCGTCGCCGGCCTGATGCCCGAGGCTGTCATTGATCGCCTTGAACCGATCGAGATCGAGGTACAGCACCGCGAACAGCGGACTGCCCAGCGCGCGCCGGGACCGGTGAAACAGGTGCTGCAACCTGTCGAGGAACAGCGCGCGGTTGGGGAGATCGGTGAGCGGGTCGTAGAACGCCCGGTGCTGAAGCTGCTCCTCGACCTTCTTGCGCTCGGTGATGTCTCGCGAGATCCCGCAGGTCCCCACGATGGTCCCCTGCCGATCGCGCAGCGGGAGCTTCGTCGTCGAGACCCAGCGGATCTCGCCGGTCGTCAGCGTCTCCTTCTCCTCCACGTTCACGAGCGGCCGTCCGGTACGGATGATCTCCTGCTCGTCGCGCAGCGCCTGCGACGCGTGCTCGTCCGTGAAGAAGTCGAAGTCGGTCAGACCAATGGCGTGCGCCGGGCAGGCGATGCCGAACCGCACCGCCTGACATTGGTTGATGCGCGTGAAGCGGCTCGCGCGGTCCTTGAAATAGATGCCGTCGGGGACGTTGTCCATCAACGTCTCCAGCAAGAAAATTTCGTCTTCGAGCTGCGGAATCTCCGCGACGATCTCGCGGGTTCGCGGGCTGGTGGCAGCCTTGTGACGAGCTCGGGGTGGCATCACGACCTCGTCAGGACGCGGTCTCGCGGGAGACCTATGCCGTCATAAACTGTCAGCACCAACACATGATATTACACGCTAACTTGTAGCTCAGGCGAAGATAGCGGCACAAATCGTCAGCCACACGACCCTACATCGGCTCGTGTTCCGACCGCGCCGGACGTCAAGACGTCGCGGGCAGTTTGGGCGGCTTGGGGTGGACGACGCCGTCGTTCGGCGCCGGGATGGTTTTTCCCCCGTTCGCCACCAGCGCGGGGAGCGGGTGTCCGAGCGGTCCGCTCCAGGGGGCGGGCGGCTTGGGCTGGGGCGTGGGGTGCGGCGGCGACGGCTGCGCGAACGTGGTGCCGAAGGCCGGCGGCGGGGGCCGGTCGAGGCCGCTCGAGACGAAGCTGGCCAGCGACGGCGCCGCGTCGACCCGCGGCACGCCGAACGCGGGGAGACCAAAGAGATCGAGGATCGTCTTGATGATGCTGGCGTGCGAATGCCAGCTGTTGTCGATCGCCTGCCGCACGGGACCGCCGAAGACGATCATCGGGATCCGCGATCCGCCGATGACCTGGAATCCTTGCGGGTGAAGCGCGTCGGGCACCAGCTCGATCGCGGGCGCCGCGACGTGGTCGGTGTAGCCGCCCCAGTCGTCCCAGGTCAGGATGAAGACAGTCTCATTCCAGAGGCCCGCCTTCACGACGGCGTCGACTCGCTCCCAGACCAGTGCCTGGCCGCGGGTCACGTACGCGGGATCGGATTTTTGGGGTGGATGCTCGTCGGAGCCACCCGGGCTCCAGGCGTAGACCAGCTGGGGGAGCTTGCCGGCGGCCGCCATCTGGACGAACGACGACGGCGTCGCGTGGATGTTCTTGGCCGCGCTCGCGGACCCGAGCTCCTCGTAAAACTGCAGCGGGTAGCCGCCCGTCGCGGGGAAGGCCCCCCAGGTGACGCCGCCACGCTGGGCGTGCAGGAAGACCGTCGGCAAATCCCAGACCGGCGGTTTGCTGAAAGACGGGTTCTCCAGCGTCGGCATCTGACCGCCGACCGCCATCATGTGTCCGGGGGTCGAGCCGGTGCCTGTCCCGAAGTGGTGATCGGAGAACGTGTACGTCTTTGCCAGCCACGAATAGAACGGAATCACCGCATCGTTGTCGATGGCCAGGTTGACGGCGGGATAGTCACCCATCTGGTAGTGCACCCAAGCGTTGCGATCGTGCGGCTGATCGAAGTTGGGTGGCGCCTTCAACAGCGCGCCGCCGTGTCGCACCTCGGCGCCCCAGGTGGCGAGGCTCGGGAAATAGAAGTCCGTGGTCTTGTTCTCCTGCATGAACACGACCACGCGGAACGGGGTGGCAGGCGGCGGCTTGTGCGGAGGCATCGTTCGAAATCCACGATAGCGTCCGCCCGCGGCGACCGCCGGTGAACAGTCGGTGACAGCTCGCTCACGGGCGGTCGATGGTGATGAAGGTCTTGGTCCACTGGGCGATGTGATTGGACGTCGTGATGTCCTGAAAGGGGAGACAGAAGGCGGTGAAGCTCGGATCGCTGCCCCCGGGACCCACGATGATGCCGAACATCCAGAGGAGCTCGCCTGTTGAATTCTCATCCGGGTCGAAGGTGTTGACCGGAGGCGCACGCAGCCCGTACTGCCGCGTCGACGAGAAGGTCACCCAGAAGATCTGGTGCAGCTCGTCCAGCCTCTGAACGAACGGGGCCCACTTTGGATACGAGTTGGTGAGGATCGTGTTGCCGGCATCGGCGACGCCCGGGCTGTTGGCGTTGGCAAGCGCCACCGGCGTGGCGCTCCCGGGCGAAAGCGGCGCCAGGAACATGGTGGCCGTCGGATCTGTGTCGGCGTCGCACGACAGGCCCGAGGTGGTGCCCGCGTCGCACGTCGACTCGTCGTAAACGACCAGCGTCCCGTCGGGGCTGATGGCCGGGTAGTACCGGTTCAGGCCGGCCTGCGACGGAATCAGCGTCTGCGGCGCGCCCCAGGCGCCGCCGGTCAACTGGACGACGTCGATCCCGCCCATCGAGGGACGCTGATCGCTCACGCTGGCCGTGGGGTCGACGGAGGTGAAGGCGATGGTCTCGGGGCCGGTCGTGTTCTTCGACCAGTCGGGATGATCGGCGCGCAGCCCTCCAAGATTGATGGTCTGCGTGACCAGGCCGGTCGTGCCGTCGAAGATCATCAGATTGACCGGTCCCCTGGAGCCCGTGTTGCCGTCGCCGTAGATGCCGACGAATTGACTGCCGTCCTGGCTCCAGGACTCGAACTGGCTCTTTTGCGCCAAGGGGAACGGCTGCTGAGCGAGGTTCGTCGACACGTTCCAGAGCAGCAGCCGGCCATCGCCGCGTCCCCCGACGCTGGCGACCAGCTTGGTCCCGTCGGGAGCGAGCGCGTGACAGCCGACGCAGGTCTTGCCGTCCGAGTTGGCCGGCGTCAGGTACTGCGCCGGGGCCGTCGTGGTGCCGCCAAAGTCCCAGCGCATGATCGCGGTGCTTCCGCTGGTCGTCCAGTAGTAGAGGGCGCCCATGATGTCGTCCTCCGAGAACTGCAGGTGAAATGTCTGGCTCGCTCCGACGGAGGTGCCAGCGTCGTCGGTTCCGCGCACGAACAGTTGAACCGGCCCCTGCCCGGCATTCGACCGGGCGATGCTGGACCAGAGGCCGGGGTCGGGCAGGTAGACGCAACCGTTGACGCCCGTCGGTGTCACGCAGCGAACGTAGCTCTTGACGCTCGACAAGGGCCCCACGACGTTGACCTCGAAGAGGGTGTTGCCCGCGCCCGGGGTGAAATGAATCTCGATCCCTGAAACGTTGGGGGGGAAGAGCACGCCGTCGTTCGGGTAGACCAGCCCGGGGGCGCGGGTGGCGTCGTTGGTCGTCGTCCCAAACATCCCGGGAGCGCCCGGAGGAACGGTCGACGTCATGCCCGGATCCGGACCGACGAAGGAGTAGTTGACGGTCAGGGTCGCCGAAGCGCTCACCGAGCCGATGCTGGCGGTGATGGTCACCACTCCCCCCCGCGTCCCGGTGGTGGTGGCCAGGCCGTTCGAGTCGATGGTGACGACGCCGTCGGGCTCGAGGCGTAGGTCACCTGGCCCGTCACATCTTGAGACTGACCGTTGACCATCCCGGTGACCTGGTACTGCTGCATCTGCGCAGGTCCCCCGTTCGTCACCGTCAGCGTCGCCGACGACGGGCTGATCGCGAGTGAGCTCACGTTGCCCCGCCCAGTCGATCCCCCGGAGCTGCCCCCGGAGCGCTCCCCGAACTGCCCCCGGTGCTTCCGCCGCTCCCCGGCGTTGCTCCCGTGCCGCCGGTCGCCGCGCCATTCTGGGAGCCGAACGAACAGCCGCCGCTGGCCGCGAGCGCGGCGATCAAGACCAACGGCAGAGCGCCGCGCACCCTGAATGTCATGTTCGTCCGCTCCCTCGAAGCGCGGCGAGGTCAGTCCTCACCGATCCGGCTACGAAGTGGCACCGTGGAGCGCTGCCGGCTCATCGAAACGCAGGGTCGGTTACGCGATCACCTTGCTCATGTGATTGAGCAAGGCGAGGGCCCATGCCGCTACATCAGCGAAAACGGATAGGTGAGCACCTGGCTCATGTTCGACGCCGGGAACCGCAGGCCGCTCACGACGCCCTTGATGCAGCCGGTGAGCCCGCCCCTCTGCAAGATGACGGGCGCCTCGACCTGCACGCCCTTCACGGCGCCCGTGCGCAGAATGCGGAACTTCACGGTGACGCGGCCCGGGACGTAGGTGTACGCGTCGGGATGTGCGCGCGTGACGCAAGCGATCACGGCGGCCTCCTTCGTGCGGAAGCGCGCGTCGACCTCGTCCTGCGACAGCTCGCGCCCTCCGGAGTCCTTCGAAAAGTCGAGGGTCACGGACTCCGCCCGCGACAGATCCTCCCCCTGCCACACCATCTTGAGGTCGGCGGCGCGCAGCTTGACGGGCTCGGGCTCGGTCTCGGCGACGGGCTGACGTCGCCCGCCGCTCGGGGCCTGCGTCGGTGACGAGATCGCGCCGAACACGTCGGAGGGCGGCGCCTCGGTCGTCGAGGAGCCGCCCGGCGCGAGCGGGGCGCGCTCTTCGGGCGGCGGCGACGGAGCGAGAACCGGGCGCGTGTCCTCGCCCGACGTGCCTTCGCCCATGGGCGCTTCGTCCGACGGCGCCGACGCGACGAAGACCTCGTTGCGCGCGAGGCGCCGCACGCCGTGCCGCCGCCGTCGCCGCTCCTTGCCCTGCTTGGCGGGCGCGCCGCCGGCCGCGGCGACCGGCGCGCGAGGCGCCTGGACGTACTGCCGCCAGTAGAGGACGCCGGCCGTTCCCGCGGCGGCGAAGACGACCAGCAGCAAGAATCCCTTCAATGTCCTCGACCGAGCCTACCGGAGGCGACTGAGCAAGGCGAGGGCTGGCCTGCCACACGCGATGGGACCGGCCGTTCGAGCGCGCGCGAAGCGCCGCCGCCCGCCGTCAGGGGGGCGGCAGGCGCGGGCCCGTGTCGGGACAGCGCGGGGGCGGGCCGTCGATGCAGCGCAGGGGCCTGCGCTCGTTCGAGCATGACGGCGCGTCGCTTCCACAGTGCTCGGTCGGCTTGCAGTCCGAGCTCCCGGCGCACAGATTGCAGCCACAGCTCCAGCGTCCTTGCGAGGGGTCGGGCATCTCCATGCAGCGCGTACCCTGGTTGGCGCAGGGGCTCGGCGGCAGCCAGTACATGCCGAAGGCGTGAGCGCACGCCGGAAGCTCCCTTTTGCAGCGCGCGTCTCCCTCGTCCTGCGTGAGGGCGCCGTCGGTCTTCCAGTCACCAGGAGCCGCGGCGGCCGGCGGTTGCACGTCCGTCATCGGAGCGGCCATCGCCGTCGTCGCCGGCGCGGGGACGGGGCGCGACGGTGCGACAGGCGGCCAGCGTCGCGGCAACGACGAGCGTGCGGACGACGTGGGCGTTCGGGCGAGGCGCCTTCGCGGTGCTGGGCGGGGCCGCCACCACCCGGATGATAGCGCCGTCGAGCCGGTTCGCCGATCTGGGCTGCAAGCCCATCCGGGCGTCGCGGCCGGCCCCCGCGGACACGCCAATCGGGCGGCAGCGGGCGGCTTGAATCGGGGCTAGGTTTCAAGCGCTCGGAAGGCCAGGAGACGTTGCGCTCTCCTGTCGGTGTCGCTCATCGCGCGCGGCGGGGCACGGATCGAGGTCGTTCGATCCGGCACGCCGACGCAGCCGGATCATCGCGGCCAGAAGGTGGCGCAGCACGCCGTCGCCATCCCTGCGCGCCAGCACGGCCTCGACGAGGGGCGCCAGGTGATCGGCCCGCCCCGCGTCGGGCGAGATGCCGGCCGACTGGCAGATCGCGGCGAAGAGATCGTCCATCTCCGAGAACTCGAGAGCGGCGGTGATCGAGAGCATCCGCTCGGCGGTCAGATCGCCGTCGTCGGCCTCACCCCGGATGGCGCCGACCCGCTCGACGAGCGCGGTCAGCAGGGTATACGAGACCGCGGGGACCACGAACCGCCGCCGGCTGGCCAGCTGATCGATGACGTGGGCGTGGTGGCTCTCGGCGCGGGACATCGTCTCCCACACCGAGGCCAGTTCGGGGTCGGAAGCCGCCTCCTGAAACCGCCGGTAGAGGGCGGCGGCCTCGAGCTCGAGGCGGAGGCAGGTTCCCAGCACTTGTTCGGGGGTAGCCACGGGACCGCTGTCCATGCAGCAAGAATTGCGCGTTTTACCGGCGGCGAACATGACATCTGTCATGGATCGGACCGGTATGGTCCTTGCTGAACCCCAGGGAATGAACGGCCTCGGTTCCCCCGATGACACGCTGGAGCTGCTCGCGCAGAGTGCCCTCTGCCGCGGGATGGAGCCGGAGACGATCAAAGATCTGGCGCGCCACGCGACTCGGATCGACCGCCCCCGCGGCGAGGCCTTCTGCTCCGAGGGGGAGCCCGCGGACGCGCTCTTGCTGATCGTGCGCGGGGTGGTCAAGCTGGTCCGCTCTCTCGGCAGCGGCCGCGACGTGATCATTGAGCTCGTCGGTCGCGGGGACGTCGTCGGCGAGGCGGCGCTCACCGATGGGAGCTTCCACGACGCGAGCGCCATCTCGGTCCACCCCTCGACGGCGCTGGCTATCGGTCGCGAGCGGGCGCGCGACTTCGTCGCCGCCAACCCCGACGCGGTCCGCAACGTGCTGGCGCTGCTCCACGCCAGCCTGCTGCGGGCGCACCAGCGCGTTGAGGATCTCTCGGTCTTCGGCGTGCGCCAGCGCATCGCGCGCTATCTCATTCGGCTAGCGGATTGGACCGGGCGACAGGAGCACGGGCGGACGGTGGTGCCGCTGGCGCTCTCACGGCAGGAGCTGGCCGCGCTGGTCGGGACCACCATGGAGACCACCATTCGAGTCATGAGCGGGCTGCGGAAGCAGGGGCTCGTCGAGCCGGCCCGCCGCGGCGTTGTGCTTACCGATCGGACGGCGCTGGAGATGGTCGCGGGGGGCGCGCCGTGACGCGGGGGAGCGCGTCGATGCGGCGCTTGCCGATCCGACCGGTCGACGAGGCGCCGCCGCTCGTCTACGGCCCCTTGCAGAGCCGGCGCTTCGGCCGCTCGTTGGGCGTGAACCTGCTGCCGCGCGGGCTCAGGCTCTGCACCTTCGATTGCCGATACTGTCAGTGCGCCGGCGCGCGGGTGCGCAGCCACGCGCCCGACCAACCGCCGTTCCCGTCGCTAGAAGCGCTCGAGCACGACCTCGCGGCGGCCCTGGCCGCCGAGCCCGGCGTCGACGACATCTGCTTCGCCGGCGCAGGCGAGCCGACGATGCACCCGGGCTTTCGCGAGGCGGTGATCCTCGCGCGCGAGCTGCGCGTTCGCTACGCCCCGCGCGCCTCGGTGACGGTGCTGTCCAACGGCGTGGCGGCGGGGAAGCCGTCGGTGCGTGGTGCGCTCGCGTTGGTGGATCACGCCGTCCTCAAGCTTGACGCCGCCCGCGACGAGATCCTGTTCGCCCTCGACCGCCCGCCGTCCGGGCTGTCGGCCCGCGGGCTCATCGGCCTCTACGCGACGATGATCGGCATCGAGACGCAGACCATGCTGGTCCGCGGCGCCGTCGACAACGCGACGCCTCAGGCGCTCGACGCGCTCGGCGAGGCGCTGCGGTTCATTCACCCGCTGCGGGCCCAGATCGGGACCATCAGCCGTGCGCCGGCGGTCGCCGATTGGGCGCGGCCTCTTTGGCCCGTACCTCGGGGCGAGCTGCTCGGGGCCGTCACCCGTCTGCGAGCCGCGGCTCCCGGGGTTGAAATCGTTGCGTACTGAGCCTCGCGGCGCGCATTTCCTGCGCGATTCGCGATGGCGATGCGGCGCAGCGGTGCGGCACGTCCCATGCGGACGGCATGACGTCCGTCATGTTGCGTTCGCGTTCGCGGGTGTCAGGCCGTTCGCGCATCACATGACCGTTGTCAGGGTCGAAGAGGGCACAGCCGTGCAACATGGGTGGCGGAGGTTGTCTCGCCTTGCCGAGAGCCGGCCGTTGGAATGGAACCCGTCTCGCCACCGTGGCGATCCTCGTCTTGCCGGCGGGCTGCGCGGGGATCCGCCATACGGCAGGACCGACCGGTGCGGCAGGTAGCGGCCCGTCACTGCCCTGCATCGATCTCGACGGCGACGGGTACGGTACCAACTGTCCACTCGGGCCGGACTGCAACGATCACGATCCGACCTCCCACACGTGCAGCGGCACGATCATCATCGATCCCGGCTGGGTGCCGACGCCCGACGGCGGCGCACCGGACGTCTTCGTGCCCCCAGCCACGGAGACGCCGACCTGCCCGTCGGGGACGCGGAGGATCCACGTGAAGAACCTCTGGTCGAAGGATGTCGATCCGACGTTGGGCGTGTTCGACACGCCGCCGCTCGCAGTCGTCATCTCGGACGTGACGCACAACTGGCTCGTCCACAACGCGCGCAAGGACGCTTCCAGCTGCGCCTGGTACTCCGATTGTCTCCCGACGACGACCGCCGCGGTCACCATCGCGGCCATCGATCCGACCACCGGCTGCGTCGCCAACCCGACGTCCGGCAACATCGATCTCAGTCAGTTCCCGAACACCAGCGAACTGTACATCGACTATGGCGGCGGGAGCGCGACGCTGCCCGCGGACTACAACCGCGGCAGCTTGCGGGTGACGGACGATCCGGGGGCCTCCGGGATCGTGGTGTGCGCGCCGGGGCAACCCGACACCACGACGCCGCCTGGCTTCACCAAGATCCACGTCCGCTGGCCGTGGGGCGACCCCAGCAAGACCGGCTTTCCCGGGACTGCCTGCGACGCGCTCAAAGGCGACGCGACGCCCCCCTATCCGAGCAGCCTGACCGTCAACGCCGGCGGCGGCGTCTGCGTGCAGCCGTTGCTCGAGTTCCAGGACGCGCACTGCCCCTGGTACGCGATCCTGATCCCTGACAGCAAGTGGGTGGCGGGCGCCACCTTCCAGGTCGCCTACCCTGACTTCACCGGGCTGCAGAGCGCCGCGCTGACGCTGCCGGCACGCACCGCGGACGAATTTTGGGTCGGCTACGCGGGCCCCCCCGACACGCCCGCCTGCATGAACTACTCGACCCGACCCGACTCCTACCGCTGGTACACCAAGAACCCCGGCCCCGGCTATGCAGGCTGCGGCGGGGACGGTTCCGTGCCGATCGACCCGTGCAACCCGGAGCCGCCGGCGGGAACCTCCGTCGTCCACTTCCGGTACCTCTGGGCCGGCCAGAAGACGTTCACCTTCTTCCCCAAGCCCGAGCTCATGCCCATCTGGCTCATCTTCGAGGTCACGAACCCGACGACCACCCAGGAGGTGACCTGCTGGCGGGAAGCCGACCGGCCGTGGTTCAACTGTCCGGTGCCGAACGAGTTCTTCGGCCCCGGCTGCACCTGGCGCGCCGTCGACAAGACGCGTACCCCCAC
Organism: uncultured Pseudomonadota bacterium; assembly: GCA_963831685.1. Taxonomy (GTDB): domain Bacteria; phylum Myxococcota_A; class Polyangia; order Fen-1088; family Fen-1088; genus JADGRB01. The sequence goes on along the minus strand of CAWHRJ010000012.1, from coordinate 83,375 downwards.
CGAGTGGAACACGGTCACCCCGCGGCCGATGCCGACCACGGCCGCGGAGTATTGGCTGCGCTGGTACTACGGCAAACCCGACACGCCCGTACCGACGGGATTCAAAGGCGCTTCCAAACAGACCGATCAATTCGAGTTCTTCGACTACTACCCGGACGGAACCAACGGTGACTGGTCGGCCACGGGGAACTGGAACGACCAGAGCTGTGCCCCCAAGCCCCCGCCGGTGCCCCCCCAGGTCGGCTTCGGCGGCTGGTTCCCCTACGATCGCACCGGCTACTCGTATCCGTTCGGGACCTCGCTGGCCAAGACGTACTCCGACGCGGCCACGGTGCAGACCCTGTTCAACGCCCTCGTCTTCGAGCGCTACAGCATCTGGAAGCAGAACTACGTCACGACCGACGATCATGTCTGTGGCGCGGGGACGGCGCGGGTCACCACCGACCCGCCCGACACCGTCAGCGAAGGGCAGGGGTACGGGATGGCGATGGCGGCGGCGATCGGCGACAAGGAGCTGTTCGACGAGCTTTGGAATTTCGTGCGGAACTACCTGTCCCAGAGCGCGAAGAAGTACTGCGGTGGCCTCATGGGATGGATGTGGGACGACGCCGCGACTTGCCGGGGCCTCGACGTTGCTTGCGATCCCGACACCGGGTGCGGCGGCAACGGCGACAGCGCCTTCGACGGCGACGTCGACATCGGAATCGGGCTGGTGTTCGCGGCGCGGCAGTGGCCGGAGTACACCGCCGCCGCCGTCAACTGGCTGCTCAAAATGGAATGCGAGGTCAACTCGGCCTACGACGGCAAGTGGAACTACCCCGCGCCGGGCGACACCTTCGACAAGAACTGCGCGGGGTATCCTGGGCAAGCCTGCTCCTACACGCCAGGGTTCAACGGCCGAGTGAACATGTCCTACTACCCGCCCGGCTACTTCCGCGTGTTCGGAGATTTCCTGGCGGCGTCTCTCGATGCGAACGCGTACAGCGCGACCGATCGGACCTGGCACCACGACTTCTGGTACAAGACCGCGCAGACGGTCTGGGAGATGGTCGAACGCTGCTACGATCAGACCTCCGTCAACCCGGCGCTGTTCACCGACTGGGGTCACTACGACACCCCCTGCGACGCGAACGCGGACAACTACAACTGGTCGCGGGCGCTCTGGCGCGTCGCCGTCGACGCGGCGTGGTTCGGCGATCGCGCCGACCTTCCCGAAGACGCGCCAGGCTCGTCGCCGCACGTCGCCGGCAAGACGCGGATGCAGGCCCGAATCGACCACATCCAGGACTTTTACGCGAGCTTCTACGTGAAGAACCCGGTCGAGGCGAACGCCAATCGATTCTCCTCGATCTGCCAGAACCTCCAACCCGACGGTGCCGTGTCCGGCTGCGATCCGGGCTACGGGCACAACTCCTATTTCGTCAACACGGCGATGTGCTCGTACGCGAACCTCTGGGACGACGGCCAGGCGACGACCCCGGAGATCCGCCGCGAGGCGATCGAGGAGGCGGTGTCGACGACCATCGAGAACGACCGTTACTACCAGGAGTCGATCGGCGTCTACACTCTCATGTTCCTAACGGGCAATTTCCCGAATCCAATGGCCGTCCCCCCCTAGAGAGCTCCTCGAGAGCCGGGCGTCGAGGCTGTCGCCCGACCTCCCGAACCGGAAGAACCCGTCGCCGAAGGCCAGCCGGGCGGCGGCCGCGATTCGGCTCAGCCTCGCGCACGCGGGTTGCAGTCTTGCTGTCCGACCATGCTTCGTCACGACGCGCGCCTCTCAAATCCTGCATGTTCTGGCCGGCTCAAGAAAGTTTCGTTCCCGTCGGGGGCGGGGTCGGCAAGATCTTCAGGCTCGGCAAGCTTCCCGCTCAACGGCACGCTTCAGGCCTACTACAACATCCGCGCGAGCGACTCCCAGACGCTTGGTCGTTGGCAGCTGCGCATGCAGATCGCGATGTTGTTCCCGACAGCGAAGCCGAAGCAGAAGCCGAACGGGGAGCCAGGAGAGAGCCCTTCTGCCGCCCGATCCATCGCCCCCCGACCCGTGATCGCCAAGGAGTCACTGCAGCGCTGAAGTTCGACCAGACGCATTTCAGGTTCTTCAGTACCAGCGTCGCTCGTCTCCGGACCCAGACTCGTCGGGCACCTCCACGAGGAGACGGAACGATGAGCCAGCAGTCCAAGATCACCCGCGAGCACGTCCGGCTCGAAGAGATTCGCAGCAAGCAGGTCCCCTGGCGGAAGTGGGGGCCTTACCTCAGCGAGCGGCAGTGGGGCGGCGTTCGAGAGAACCTGAACAAGGATGTCGAGGCCTGGAACGACTTCACGCACGATCACGCCCGGTCGCGCGCTTATCGCAGCGGCGAGGACGGCATCGCCGGATTCTGCGACGAGAACATGCTGCTCTGCTTCGCGCTCGGTCTGTGGAACGGCAAGGACCCGATCCTCAAGGAGCGGATGTTCGGCCTCACCAACAGCCAGGGGAACCACGGCGAGGACGTCAAGGAGTACTACTTCTACCTCGACAGCACGCCGACCCATTCGTACGCGAAGATGCTCTACAAGTACCCGCAGGCGGCCTACCCCTATCTGAATCTGGTCGAAGAGAACGGACGGCGCTCGAAGGAGGAGCTCGAGTACGAGCTGCTCGACACTGGCGTGTTCGACCAGAACCGCTACTGGGACGTGTTCGTCGAGTTTGCCAAGGGCGACCCCGAGGACGTCAATATCAAGGTCACCGCGGTGAACCGCGGGCCCGAGGCGGCTTCGCTTCATGTGCTTCCGCAGCTCTGGTTCCGCAACACCTGGTGGGCGGACGCCGAGGCGCGGCGACCCGAGATCGAGGCCGGTCATCACGGCCGATGCGCGGTGATCAGCACGCGCCACGAGCAGCTCGGACAGCGATTCCTTTACTGCGAGGGAGCCGGCGAGCTGCTGTTTACCGACAACGAGACGAACCTCTACCGCCTCTGGGGCCAGCCGAACCCCACCCAGTTCCAGAAGGACGGAATCAACGACTACATCGTCCAGCGCCGAATGGACGCCGTGAACCCGGCCAAGAAGGGGACGAAGTCCGCGGCCCACACGCTGTTGAACGTCGGTCCGGGTCAGAGCGCCCAGCTTCGGCTTCGGCTGACCAACAAACCTCCCGCCGAGCTCGCCGATCCGTTCGGGCAGTTCGATCAGACCTTCGCCGACCGGATGCGCGAAGCGGACGAGTTCTACGGGGCACTCATCCCCCCGTCGCTCAGCCCGGACGCGACCAGCGTCGTCCGCCAGGGATACGCCGGCCTGCTGTGGAGCAAGCAAGCCTACGTCTACGACGTCGAGCAGTGGCTCAACGCGCGCGGCGTCCAGCGCGACTCGGGCGGCGTCAGCCGCAACCAGCACTGGTTCCACATGTACAGCGCGGACGTCATCTCGATGCCCGACAAGTGGGAATATCCCTGGTTCGCGGCGTGGGACCTGGCATTTCACGCGGTGGCGCTGGGATTCATCGACCCCGAGTTCGCCAAGCAGCAGCTCTCGCTCATGCTGCAGGATCGTTACCAGCACCCCAACGGGCAGCTCCCGGCGTACGAGTGGAATTTCGACGACGTGAATCCGCCCGTGCATGCCTGGGCGGCGGTCTTCAACTACCGCCTCAACCGCAGGAGCCTCGGCGACGACGCGACGACGTTTCTCAAGAGCACCTTCAACATGCTGGTGTCCAACTTCACCTGGTGGCTCAACCGGAAGGACCGCGACGGACGCAACCTCTTCGAGGGTGGCTTTCTGGGACTCGACAACATCGGCGTCTTCGATCGCAGCTCGCCCCTTCCCACCGGCGGTTACCTGGAGCAAGCGGACGGCACGGCGTGGATGGCCTTCTACGCTCAGTGCATGCTCGACATCGCCATCGAGCTCGCGCTCGTCGATCCGACGTACGAAGAGCACGCAATCAGATTTTACCAACACGTCATCGCGATCGCGGCCGCCATCAACCGGGGAGGCGCGCATGATTCGCTCTGGGACGAGGAAGACGGCTTCTTCTACGACGTTCTCCGCGTGCCTGGACAGTTCACGACCCGTCTCAAGGTGAGGTCAATCGTCGGCCTCCTGCCGATGTGCGCAGCGACCGTCTACCGCCCGGAGGTCCTCAGCCGGCTGCCTAAATTGGTGGAGCGGATCCGCTGGTTCAACCAGAACCGTCCGGACCTTCTCGCCAACCTTCACCACCCGGGGCAGTCAGGCAAGACCGGACGGTACATGCTGTCGTTGCTGGACGAAACCAAGCTGCGCCGGGTGCTGGCGCGGATGCTGGATCCAAACGAGTTCCTGGGCGACCACGGGATCCGATCACTTTCGCGGGTCCATCTGGATCATCCGTACGTCTTCAATTCCGGCGGGCGGGAATACAAGGTCGGCTACCTGCCGGCCGAATCCGACACCGGGATGTTCGGCGGCAACTCGAACTGGCGCGGCCCCATCTGGGCGCCGATCAACGTCCTGCTCATTCGCGCCCTGATTTCGATGTACGGCTTCTACGGCGACGACTTTCGAGTCGAGTGCCCGACGGGCTCAGGCCAGCTCATGACCCTCTATCAGGTCGCGCAGGAGCTCTCGAACCGGATGGCCGCCATCTTCCTGAAAAACCACGAGGGGCGCCGTCCGGTCTACGGGGGCTCGAAGAAGTTCATCGACGATCCGAACTGGAAGGATCACGTGCTGTTCTTCGAGTACTTCCATGGCGACAACGGAGCCGGCCTCGGCGCCAGCCATCAGACCGGCTGGACCGCCACGATTCCGGGGCTCATGCACCTGTTCGCGATGCTGCGGCCGGAGATGGTCCTCGCCCCCGACCACCCGCTCGATGAGGTTGCCCGCGAGCGGACGGTAGAACTGCCCGGCGTGCACCCGGCACACCCGTGACCCATCCGTCGCTCACGGGGCGTGCGGGATCTGTCGGCCATGTCCGTGGGTCCAGATCCGGTTCGACAGCCCACGCCCGATAACGAAGGGGAGAAACACCAGCAGCGCGCCGACCACGACCGCCGCCATCGGCCGGACGTGACCATTGATCAGGCGCTGCAAGATCCCATCGATGACGAACGCCACGCAGAGCGGGACGATCGCATCCCGCAGCCCCTGCTTGAGGATCGGCCAGCGGTCGTGCGCGTCGACCAAGCTCATCAAGAAGGCCCTCTTCCCGGCTTTGGCATCCCGGAGTCCGAAGCGAACTCCGAGCAGAAAGGCCAGGACGGGCTGGAGAATCAGGCGGATCTGAAACCTTCCGCCGAACATTCCTCTTCCGGTGAGATCGCGCCCGATTCCCTCGAAGAAACTCACGTCCGCCATCGCCAGGCTCCCCTCAGAGTAACGATGGGACCGAACGTCCAAGATGCTAACCCCTGGTTGTTCGCGGAAGACGATGCGTGTGAGCGCGTGTCCGTCCTTGCCGCTGCTGTTGCAGCCGTCGCCAACGAGCGGCAGCGAGCCGCTGACGCGGGTCGGCCATGGTGACCAGGTCAGCCCGTCGACGCCCGGCGGGTGCCCGGAGCGGGCTATGCTGGCGGCGTGACGGATCGCCTGCGCGAAAAGCTGGAGATGGGCTCGGGAGGCATTAGCCTGTACGGGATCGCGCCACCGCGGGTGACCACCGAGCCCGCGCGCCTGGCGGAGATCGCGGCGCGGCACGAGGGGCGCTTCCGCGCGCTGGATCCCGACGGGATCATCGTCTACGACATCCAGGACGAAGCCGAGCGCACACCGGAGACGCGCCCGTTCCCGTTCGTCGCCACGGTCGACCCCGACGACTACGCGTTCGGGCACCTGGCGGGGCTGCAGATCCCGAAGGTCGTCTACCGCTGCGTGCGTCGGATGACCACCCCTGCATTCACGGCCTGGGCCACGGCGATCGGCGCGGGCGGGCCGCAGCGGTACTCGGTGCTCGTGGGCGGCTCGAGCGCGCGGGAGCGGGGCCCCGGCATCGACCTCGGCGCGGCGTATCCGCTGGTGCGGCGCTGCGCGCCCGGGGTGATCCTGGGCGGGATCGCCATCGCCGAGCGGCACCACGGCAAAGGTGACGAGCACCTGCGCATCGCGCGAAAGGTGGCCGAGGGGTGCCGCTTCTTCGTCACGCAGGCCGTCTACGACGTCTCGTCGTCGAAGTCGCTGCTGTCGGACTACGCGCTGCACGTCGCCGCCACGGGCACGCGGCCGGCGCCGATCATCCTGACCTTCGCCCCGTGCGGGTCCGAGAAGACGATGGAGTTTATGAAGTGGCTGGGGATCGCGTTCCCGCGCTGGCTCGAGAACGAGCTGCGCCACGCGCCCGACGTGCTGGAGCGGTCGGTGACCCTGTGCGAGCGCACGTTCGCCGAGCTGGTGGAGTTCGCGCGCGAAAAGCGCCTGCCCCTGGGCGTTAACGTGGAGAGCGTATCGATCCGCAAGGCCGAGGTCGACGCCTCGTTGGAGCTGTTCCGCCGGCTACGCGCGATGGTCTAAGTGTCCTGGATCGTAAGTTCGGCATTACCCCGTGACGCGAGGGTGGTGACTGAGCAGCGCGGCCGCGCGATCGCTCGGCTGCTCCCTCGGCGTCGGGCAACGGAGGGCGCCCGCATGGGGTGCTCTCGCGCATCTTGGCGTGGATGCGGTCGACCTCGTACTGCGCGCCGGTCCGCATGTAGGGCAGGTCGCCGGCCGGCGCGTACGCGCCACCTGGCGATCCACTTCGCTCACGCCGCGGGCGCCACCGCGGCTCAGATTCCGCTTGGCATTCGGCGCGTGGGTGAGTAATATTTTACTCATTCACCATGGCCCGGTTTCAAGCTCTCACGAACACGGTTCTCGACGCGGAGCTCGAAATGCTTCGCAAGCGACTCGGCCTCGACCGCAGCCAGAAGGCCGAGCTCTTGCGTGAGGTCGCGAGCCTGGCCGCCTGGGTCGTCCAGCAGGCCGAGCAGGGGCGCGAAATTCAAGCTCGAGACGATCGGAGCGTGGAGTCGCTCGTCCATCCCGCGATCGAGCGTATGCGTGCGCGCAAGGCGCGCCCCGTCGGAAAGGGCCTCGAACTGAGCGACCGCGAGGTCGAGCGGCTAGCTGCCGTGCTCGAGCGCCCGTTCAACCCGCCGGCCGGTCTTCGGGCCGCGCTGGCCAGCCTCGCGAACGCAGGACGGCATCCTCCGAAGCTGCGGTGGAAGAAGGCCGTGGCCGCGTAGCCGATGCCCGTGCGCATCGAGGCGCTCGGGCCCGGCCATCGGCCGCTCCTGACCGGATTTCAGAACCAGCATCCATCGCTGGTCGAGTACCTGAAGAGGTACGCTCTGCGGCACGCCACGAAGGATCTCCTGGCCAGGACGTTCGTCGCGATCGACGACGCGCCGACCGGGCTACGCCTCGCCGGCTACTTCAGTCTTTCGACAGTCAGCGTCGATCGAGCGGCGGCCGAGAGGCACCCAAATCTCACGCGCCTGCCCGGCTTTCCGATCCTGGGCGTTCTGCTCGCTCGGCTGGCGGTGGACGCCCGTGTGCAGGGCCAGGGCCTCGGGCGGTATCTATTCGAAGAGGCGCTTGGCCTCACTCTGCAGCTCGCCAAGGCCGGGCCGGTCGCGTTCCGGTTGTTCGTCACGGATGCCATCGACGTTACCGCCGCCCGGTTCTACGAGCGCCACGGGCTGGTCCGCTTGAGCGACGAGTACCCGTGCCGGATGGTTCTGGACCTTCGGCCGATTCTCGAGCCGTAGAGCGGACCGCCAGGATCCACACGCCGTGGCTCAGCGCCGGACGCCGGCGCGGGGAGCAGGGATTTCGGGAGGGCTGACTTGCTCCCACGTCCTGATGGCGCGGCTCTGAGATCGACCTCCAGCCGCGTGCCAAGCGCAGCCGATCTGGCGCGCGTGCAAGAAGGCGGGTCTGCGCCTTCGCAGCGGATCGGGGCGCCGCCGCGCGAGCGGAAGCAGGCCGCGACCGGACCCGGGGCAAATTTGCGGGTCGGCCCTTGCGTTTTCTCGCTCGACCCTCGTCGGGCAGGCAAAACACGCCTCAACCGTCGGTACGCACACCACCGCCTAACACGCGTCAACCGCGCTACGCGCCCCCCTCAACAGTGCTCAACTTCGCTCAAAGTGGAGGCGCCGGGAGTCGAAAACGTCAGTTAATCCCGACACTGCGGGGGCTTGCACAGACTCCCGCGCGCTTGCCGCAGCTTTCGTGAAGTCTGGTCGGTTCGAGTTTGGGACGGTTGGATCTGTTTGGGCAACTGGCGGGCAGCGATTTCAGGCTACCTTCAGGCCGGGGTGCTGATCGTCAGCATTCCATCCGGCCTGTGACTCCAGCCGACACTCGGCGCGACCTCGCGGCCGCCCTAGGTGTTCGGGAGTGACGGGTACTTACAAGACGGAAACGTTTCAAGGGTCAGCGAAACGTCAGCAATTTCACCTGGATGCTTTTGAAACGATTGGAACTGTCGGCGGGCGATTCCTCCAGCGGTGGACCTTCCCTCGAGGTCGGCGATCTCGGTCGCCAGCGTGGGGCGTAGGCCTCACGGCGCTCACGATCGCCAGCAGTTTCGGGAACGAGACGTTCAAAGACCGAACCGCGGATCGCCTCTATGAGCCCTTCTGAGTGCGCCTGCCCTGCCATCAGCCGGGTGGTAGGCCAACCGACGGGGAAATCGCCGTTGGGTGCGGCGTTCAGGACGCAGGTCTTTCGCCGCGGCAACCGACCGCGCAGAAAATGCGCGCTTCGGTATCGGGGAGAGCCGTATGCCGTCTCGAATCCGTGTCATCCCTAGAGAGCTCGCGTGCTATGTGAGATCTTCGCTGCGCGCAGGTCGAGATGACCACCAGACGATCAGATTTCACTTCGATCATCGATCTCGTCGCAAAGCCGGGCACGGGACCGGTACGCGAGCGGCGTCCGGTCTACGTCGATCTCTTGCCACCGTGTAACCAGGCTTGCCCGGCCGGAGAGAACATCCAGGAGTGGCTGGAGCACGCGCAAGCCGGTCGCCACCACGAGGCATGGCTGGCGCTGGTTCACGACAACCCGCTGCCCGCCGTGCATGGACGGGTTTGCTACCACCCCTGTGAGAGCCACTGCAATCGCGAGCACGTCGACAGCGCGGTGTCGATCCATGCGGTCGAGCGCTTTCTCGGCGATATGGCGGGGCAGGAGGGCTGGCGCTTACCGATCGACGCCGAGGCCAGCGGCAAGCGCGTCCTCGTGGTCGGTGCCGGCCCGAGCGGGCTCTCCGCGGCCTACCACCTGGCACGGCTGGGCCACGCGGTCGAGATCCACGAGGCCGGTCCCCTGCCCGGGGGGATGTTGCATTTCGGCATCCCCGCATACCGGCTGCCGCGCGCGGAGCTGATGAAGGAGGTGCGCGCCATCGAGGCGATAGGCGTCAGGATCGTGCTCAATCACAAGGTGGACGATCTCTTGGCCGAGATGGAGGCGGGGCGATTCGATGCCGTCTTTCTGGCGATCGGCGCTCACATCGGGAAGCGCATCGATATTCCGGCACGCGACGTTTCGCGCATGGTGACGGCGGTGAGCCTGCTGCGTGACGCCGCCACCGGTGTTGCCCCGAAGCTGGGTCGCCGGGTCGTCGTCTACGGCGCCGGCAACACCGCGATGGACGCCGCGCGGACCGCCAGGCGCCTCGGGGCGGAAGAGGCCATCATCGTGTACCGCTCGGATCGCGCGCACATGAAGGCGCAGTCCTTCGAAGCCCAGGAGGCGATCGAGGAGGGGGTGAAGATCAAATGGCTGACCAGCATCAAGTCGCTGGAGGGCACCGACCTCACGGTCGAGGAGATGGAGCTCGGTGCAGACGGTCGGCCGAAGCCAACCGGTCGCCTCGAGACCCTCTCTGCGGACGCAGTGGTGCTCGCCGTCGGTCAGGAGACCGACAGTGGCTTTCTCCGGAAGATCCCGGGCATCGAATTCCAGTCCGATGGCGTGGTGGTCGTCGCGCCGAACATGATGACGGGCCATCCTGGGATCTTCGCCGGCGGCGACATGGTGCCTACCGAGCGGACAGTGACCGCAGGCGTGGGCCACGGCAAGAAAGCGTCCCGCCACATCGACGCCTGGTTACGTGGAAGCGACTATCGACCTGCCGCCAAGCACCCGGTCGTTTCCTTCGACATGCTGCACCTGCCGGTTTACAGCGACGCAGAGCGTTCGGCGCAGGAGACGCTGCCTCTCGCGGAGCGTATCGCCGGGTTCACGGAGGTGCAGGCTGGCCTCGGCGCAGATGAAGCGGCCTACGAGGCGACGCGCTGCCTGGCCTGCGGGAACTGCTTCGAGTGCGATCAGTGCTATGCGGCGTGCCCGGAGCAGGCCATCGCGAAGCTCGAGCCCGGACACCGGTACCGCTTCCTCTATGATCGGTGCACCGGCTGCGCCGTCTGCTTCGACAGCTGTCCGTGCCACGCGATCGAGATGATCCCCGAACCGGCAGCCAGGTGAGCATGCAGTCAAACATCGACGAGCCTCGCACGGTCACGATCGACGGAAACGCCGCGGTCGCGCATGTCGCGTACCGCGTGAACGAGGTCTGCGCCATCTACCCGATCACCCCGTCTTCTGGGATGGCCGAGCTCGCCGACGAATGGTCGGCTCAGGGCCTGACCAACATCTGGGGCAACGTCCCGGTCGTGCAGGAGATGCAGAGCGAAGGCGGCGCGGCAGGCGCCGTGCACGGCGCGCTCCAGTCGGGCGCGTTGACGACGACCTTCACGGCGTCGCAAGGGCTGATGCTGATGCTGCCCAACATGTTCAAGATCGCCGGCGAGCTGACCGCCACGGTCTTCCACGTGGCGGCACGCGCGCTGGCGACGCAGGCGCTGTCGATCTTCGGCGACCATTCCGACGTGATGGCAACGCGCACGACCGGGTTTGCCTTGCTCTCCTCCGCCTCGGTGCAAGAGGCGCACGACGCCGCGCTGATCGCGCAGGCCGCGACGCTGGAGGCGCGCGTCCCGTTCCTGCACTTCTTCGATGGTTTCCGGACCTCGCACGAGCTCAACAAGGTGACCCTGCTGTCGGACACGCAGATCCGGGCGATGATCCGGCAGGATCTGGTGCGCGCGCACCGCGATCGCGCGCTCAATCCCGAGCACCCGTTCATCCGCGGCACCGCGCACAATCCGGACACCTTCTTTCAGGCGCGGGAGACGGTGAACCCGTACTACGCGCGGACGCCGGAGATCGTGCAGGCCGCGATGGACCGGTTCGCCGCGCTCACCGGCCGGGCGTACAAGCTCTTCGAGTACGCGGGCCCCGCCGACGCCGAACGGGTGATCGTGCTGATGGGCTCGGGCGCTGAAACCGCGCGCGAGACGGCCGCCGTCCTGCAGGCAACGGGCGAACGGGTCGGCGTGCTGCAGGTGCGCCTCTATCGCCCGTTCGCGGCCGAGGCGTTCCTCGCCGCGCTCCCGGATTCGTGTCGCGCTGTCGCGGTGCTCGAGCAGACGAAGGAACCGGGCGCGCCGGGGGAGCCGCTCTATCTCGACGTGGTGACGACGCTGGCCCAGGCGTTCGCTGGCGGCACGCGCAAGACGATGCCGCGCGTGATCGGGGGGCGCTACGGCCTCGGCTCCAAGAATTTCAGCCCGGCCCAGGCGAAGGCCGTGTTCGACGTACTCGACAGGCCCGATGCGAGGCACAGCTTCACGGTCGGCATCGAGGACGACGTCTCGCACACCAACCTCGAGCTCGACCCGACGTTCTCGATCGAGCCCGACGACGTCGTCCGCGCCCTTTTCTTCGGCCTCGGCGCGGACGGCACGGTCGGCGCAAACAAGAACAGCGTGAAGATCATCGCCGACGATCCGGCGATGCACGCGCAGGGCTACTTCGTCTACGACTCGCACAAGTCCGGCGCCCAGACCGTCTCGCACCTGCGCTTCGGCAAGCGGCCGATCCACGCGCCATACCTGATCGAATCTGCCAACTTCGTCGCCTGCCACCAGGCGACCTTTCTCGGTCGCATCGACCTGTTACGACAGGCCGCGCCCGGAGCCACGTTCCTGCTCAACATCCCCTACGGCCCGGACGAGGTCTGGGACCAGCTGCCCCGTTCTTTACAGACGCAGATCCTCGCCAAGAAGCTGCGCTTCTACGTGATCGACGCGTCCAGGGTCGCGCGCGAGGCGGGGCTGGGAAATCGGATCAACACCGTGCTGCAGACCTGCTTCTTCGCCATCTCCGGGGTGTTGCCGCGCGAGGAGGCCATCGCCCGCATCAAGCACTCCATCGAGGAGAGCTACGGCGACAAGGGCGGCGACGTCGTGCGCAGGAATTTCCAGGTCGTCGACGACGCGCTGGCGCACCTGCACGAGGTGGCTGTTCCGGACGCGGCGACGAGCGGCCTGGTCCACTTGCCCCTGGTGCCCGACAGTGCGCCGCCGTTCGTGCGCGAGGTGATCGCGCAGATGATGGGGGGGCGGGGCGACGACCTCCGCGTTGGGCAGATGCCCATCGACGGCACCTTCCCGTCGGGGACCGCCGCGTTCGAGAAGCGCAATGTCTCGGACATCGTTGCGGTGTGGGAGCAGGAGCTGTGCGTGCAGTGCGGTCAGTGTGGCTTCGCCTGCCCTCACAGCGTCATCCGCGGGAAGTACTACGACGAGCGCATGCTCGAAACGGCGCCCCCGACCTTCAAGTCGGCGTCGATCAATGCCCGGGGCTATCCCGACGTTCGCTTCACGCTGCAGCTCTACGTCGAGGACTGCACCGGCTGCGGTATTTGCGTCGAGGTCTGTCCCGAGTCGAGCCCGCGCGATCCGGGCGTCAAGGCCATCAACCTCGCGGCCAAGGCGCCCGTCCTGGAGCAAGAGCGCGCCAACATCGCCTTCTTCGAGACGTTGCCGACGAACGATCGGTCGCGGGTCGACTTCGCCAACGTGCGCGGTGTCCAGTTCCTGCAGCCGTTGTTCGAGTTCTCCGGCGCCTGTGCCGGCTGCGGCGAGACGCCCTACCTCAAGGTGCTGTCGCAGCTCTTCGGCGACCGGCTGCAGATCGCCAACGCCACCGGCTGCTCGTCGATCTATGGCGGCAATTTACCGGTGACGCCCTGGACGAAGGACGAGGCGGGTCGCGGCCCGGCCTGGTCGAACTCGCTCTTCGAGGACAACGCCGAGTTCGGCCTGGGCTTTCGCCTGGCGGCCGACAAGCACCTGGAGCTGGCGACGACGCTGCTCCGTCAGGTGGCCCCGAAGGTCGGGGAGGAGCTGGTTCGTTCGATCCTCGGGGCGCCGCAGGAGCGCGAGTCGGAGCTCCGCGCCCAGCGATCCCGGGTCGTGGCGCTCAAGCAGCAGCTCGCGGGCATCGACGAGGAGGTCGCCCGGGATCTACTGTCTGTGGTCGATCACCTGATCCGACGCAGCATCTGGATCGTGGGCGGGGACGGCTGGGCCTACGACATCGGTTACGGCGGTCTCGATCACGTCCTGGCCAGCTCCCGCGACGTCAATGTGCTGGTGCTCGACACCGAGGTCTACTCCAACACCGGCGGTCAGGCTTCCAAGGCGACGCCACTGGGAGCGGTCGCGAAGTTCGCGGCCGCCGGCAAGCGGGTGGCCCGCAAGGATCTGGCGCTGCAGGCGATCGCGTACGGCAACGTCTACGTCGCCCAGGTGGCGATGGGTGCGAACCCGCAGCACACATTGCTCGCGTTTCGCGAAGCGGAGGCCTATCCGGGACCCTCGCTCATCCTCGCCTACAGCCATTGCATCGCCCATGGTTTCGACCTGCGCCACGGCATGCAGCAACAGGACTTGGCGGCCGCCAGCGGTCATTGGCCGCTGTTCCGCTTCAATCCGGCCATGCGCACTGCGGGCGAGCGCCCTTTTCGGCTGGATTCGCCGCGGCCGACGATCCCGCTCAAGGACTACGCGTACAAGGAGCTGCGCTACCGCACGCTGTCCCAATCCGACCCGGAGGTGGCGCGGGCGCTGTTGGCCCAGGCGCAGCAGATGGTGACCGAGAAGTATCGCCAGTACGAGGAGCTGGCCAGCCGAGGCGGCGAGACCTTTCATCCCGACGGCACCCATCTCGATACCGGCGCCGGGCGCCCGGCGTGAGATCGCGAGCGACGGAGCGCCACGCATGGATCTGACCACCAAGTACATGGGCCTCACCCTGCGGAGCCCGCTGATTGCGTCGGCCTCGCCGCTCAACCGTGACGTCGGAATGCTCCGCCAGCTCGAGGACCACGGAGCGGGAGCGGTGGTGCTGCCGTCGATCTTCGAAGAGGAGATCCTCGCCGAGCGGCGCGAATTCGAGCTTCGCGTCGAGGAGCTGCCGGCGGCCGGGTTCGCGGAGGCCCAGACGTATTTCCCGACCACCGCAGGCCATGGACTCGGGCCGGGTCGCTATCTCGAGCTGGTGCGCCGGGCAAAGGAGGCGATTGCGATCCCGGTGATCGCCAGCGTGAACGGCATGACGCGCGCCGGGTGGGTCGACTACGCGCGCAGCCTGGAAGAGGCAGGGGCCGACGGGATCGAGCTCAACGTCTATTTCATCCCGGCCGACTTGACGATGTCGGGGCACGACGTGGAGCAGCGTTACCTGGATATTCTTGCGGCGGTCAGGGCCACCGTGAAGGTCCCCGTCGCGATCAAGTTGAGCCCGTACTTCAGCGCCATCGGCGCCATGGCGCGCGCGCTCGCTGCCAGCGGCGCCGACGCGCTGGTCCTCTTCAACCGCTTTTATCAACCCGACATCGATACCGCGACGCTGCGCCTATCGCTCGACCTGGAGCTCAGCACACCGTCCGAGATTCGGTTGCCCCTGTTGTGGATCGGGATCCTCTACGGGCGTGTGCCAGCCTCGTTGGCCGCCACCACCGGGGTCGATTCGGCAAACGACGTGTTCAAGTATCTGCTGGCCGGCGCCGACGCGGTGATGACGACATCGTCGCTGCTGCGTCACGGCGTCGGTCACATGCGGACGCTCGTCGACGGCCTCTCCAATTTGCTCTCGGCGCGCGAGATCCAGTCGATCGCTCAGATTCGAGGTCGTATGAGCCAGGCCAAGGTGACGGACCCGACCTTGTTCGAGCGCGCGAACTACGTCCGCATGTTGCAGGAATACGACGCCCACTGATCCTTTAAATGAAGATCCTGACGGTGACCCTGAATCCCTGTGTCGACAAGACGCTCTGGGTGGAGCGCGTGATCGCCGAACGCAAGCTGGACGGCCGAGACGTGCATGAATATCCAGGAGGAGGAGGCATCAATGTCGCTCGCGTGATCACGCGGCTCGGCTGCGAGGCCCGTGCCCTCTGGAGTCGTGGAGGGGACATGGGAGGTCGACTCGCGCGGCTTCTCGACTCGGAGCGCCTGTCGCACCTTCCGATTCCCATCGACGGCGAAGTCCGGCAGAACGTGATCGTTACGGACCGCTCCACTGGGAGCAATATCGCAGCTGCGAACGACAACATTCCGAACAAATGCGTACGCAACTGCGGCACCCTCGTAATCACCGCGGAATCTCCGACGTCGGGCTGGGCTCGGGCGCCGTTGTGCACCGTCCACAGGACGCGCTCCGGTTCGCGGCCAAGCGTAGCTCGCGCGCCTTCGCTCGGGCAGCGACCAGCTCGGCCGCGAGGTTCGGCGCGGTACCGAAGAACACCTCGTCGGGCGTCTGACCGCGGAAGGCGGAATGGGGCATCTTGCCGTTGTGCTCCTCGACGAAGAACGCGACCAAGGTGCGGACGCGCTCGATGGTGTCGAGAGAGTTGAGGAAGAGCCACTGATGTTTCAAGGAGCGCCACCACGCCTCGATCATCGAGTTGGACTCGGTGACCTCGAACTGGGCGAGGACACGGTGAAGGCCTTCGGCCAGAAGGGTCGCGTCGACGGCGGCGTTGACGTTCTCGACGCCGCAGTCGGCCATGACCGTGATCGCTGGTCGCGGGTCGGTGGGAGCGAGATGCTGGCCGGCTTGGACGAGTACCCCGCAGGTCGCGGTGGGATCGAGGCGCGCAGCGATGGTCCAGGCGAGGATCTTGCGCGAGAAGTTGTCGATGACGGCGTGGATGTACGCTTTGGTTCCGTCGAGCAACTTGATGACCGACACGTCGATGTGCCAAATCTCGGTCGGGCGAGTGGCGCGAACGCCGACGGTGGGCTTGGCGGCGTGGACGCGAAGGCGAGGTCGGCGCCAGCCGCGCTCGCGAACGAGGCGGGCCCATGTGCTCGCGGCGGCGAAGACCATGCCGATGCGCTGGGCGTAGAGGCTCAAGGTGCGCAGGGGCATGTGGCGATATTCGGGCGCCAGAACCATGTCCTTCACGGTACCGATCTCGGCGGCCGTGAGTTGGGCGGGCAGGGTTCGCGGACATGGCGAGCGATCGTCGAGGCCGCAGACGACGGCGACGCGACGCCAAGCATGGTATCGCGACGGCGGCAGACCGATGATCCGCAGCACGAGGTTCAGGGGCAGGGCGGGCAGGGCGCTCGTGATCGCGCGCAGGATGCTGGTCTTGGTCGCGCCTTCGGGGAGACGCTCGCCGGCGAGGCGGAACCCGGAGGCCCGCAGGAGCGCGAGCAGAAGGCGCACTGTCGCGGCCAGAATCCGGGCCCGCTTCTCCAGCTTGTCGATGGTGGTGAGGAGTTTCTCGCGGTCGTGGCCGAACGGTTCGAGGCTGACGACGGCGCGAGGACCACGACGCTTCCAACTGGAGATGGTCGAGCGCGGGACGTGCAGTCTGTGGCCCATCCCGCGCACGCCGGTGCGGTGCACGTGCTCGCGGAGGCGGTGGTCGTACGCGCGGCGGTGCTGCGGGGCCGAGGGCGGAGGCGCTGGTGTCATCGCGGGAGGATCGCCTGGCTGGGCGTCAGTGCAAGCCTGCGGAGCCTGGATTCCTCAGTGATATCCGGCGTGACGCACTTGCGTACACGTTTGTACGGAATGTCCTGGTGTCCAGCAGGCCGGAAATCGATCGAACGAACTGATCGGGAAATCGCGATGTTGAGCGTGGTCGGGAGGCTTGACGATGCAGGCGGCGAGGCGTATTTGGCACGGACGATGAGCGAGCTGCCGTTGCCGGTGCAGTTTCTCGCCGCTTGGATCGGAACGTGGCTGGCGCGGCGGCAGGAGCGCCTCATCGGGTCCCGCTGCTCCATTCACCGCTACGTTGTCGTTGCTTCGATGTGTTGTGCTGCCAGATCACACTGCGAGTAGCTCCCGCGCAGTTCTTGCTGCTGAACCGCCAAGCCGCGCAACGATTGCGCACACGCTGGGTTAGGGACGCACCGAGAGCGAGCTGGCTAGGTCAATGCTGCCTGGTCCCGGAGAGCTGGGGGAACCGTTCTCAGTGGAATATCACTCCTTCCCCAGGCACGAGGAGCAACCGTGATCAATCTAGGTTGGTGCTCACATCTACGGCTAATCGACGCGGCAACAGCGAGAGACAACATCCGCTATCAACACGACCGGATTCGCGACTTGTTACGGAGGGCGCAGGCCGTGGCGGATGCGGCCCTCGACGGAAATGCTCCCTTCCGATATGCAGTCGCCTCAGCGATCGGCGACATACACGCGACTGTCGTGGTTCATTTGGCTTTTGAGGAGGATGCATTGCTGCCGATCCTTCGCCGTAACCGTTCCGGTGGCCTCGAACGAACGAAAAGGCTAATGGACGAGCATGCCCGTCAACGTATCATGTTGACGACGATTCATCGGGAGGCAGCCGTTGCTCCCGCTCTGCCCTTATTGGCTACCAAACTTACGTTTCTAACGTATTGGGTGATGGCCGAGATGGATGACGAGGAGCGAGAGACCGACGACGTTTGACGAGGCCCTCGTCCAACTGAGGCGCGACCCCGAGCACCCCGTTTAAGCGAACATTGGTGAGCCTCGCCCCGAGCCGCCAGCCGCTACACGCTGGCCGTGCAAACGCCAAGGTGCGCCTGTCGGGCCCAAATAATCCGTACACGACCGCGAGGAAGGCGATGTCTCCGAGGAAAAGGCCGATCGGGAGGGCGGAGCGTAGGTCGCCCGCGCCTCCCGGCAGGGCCTGTGCCCAGAGCACCCGGTCCGTGGTACCCAGTCCCGTGTTCGCCTTCCTGCTCGATCTGAGGATAGGTAAAACAAGCGCGGGGTGTTTAGCCGAAAAGAACCCTTCCGTTAACAGCACCGGACCTCCGTTTCCCGGGGCCTTCGGCCCCTGCCGGGTGAGCGCCTGGACGCCGCAGATCGCCGACGCGCTGGCCGCCGACCCGCACCGATGGGCGACCGTCGCCCAGGCCCAGACGGCGGTGGCCGCGCTCGAGGACGAGATCCAGAACCGCCCGAAGTACCTGCAGAGCTTCGTCCGCTGCGAGCAGGGGAACCCGGCCGACGCCACCGACGCCGACGGCGACGGGGTCCCCTGGTGCAACGACTGCGACGACGGCAACGCGGCCGCGCACCCCGCCGCGCCGGAGATCTGCGGGAACCACGTCGACGACAACTGCGACGGCGTGGTCGACGAGAACTGCCCCGGCGAGACGCCCGGATATCCCAGCCAGCCCGACGCCGGCACCGCGCCCGGCGTCAGCGTCAGCGGCGGCACCCCGGACGGCGGCATGCATTAGGAGGCGGGGCCCGGCCCGGGGATCTCGGCTGCTTCGTTCCGCGCAGTCTGTTAGCCTGCGCAGCGATGCGGGCGTGTCTTGTTGGGTGCAGCCTCGCGGTTCTGCTGGGCCTAGGGGGGTGCGGCTCGTCGACGCCGCCTGCCGCCGCGGGAACAGCGGGTGCCTCCGGGAGCGGCGGCTACGCCGGAATGGGCGGCGCCTTGACCGGCGCTGCCGGCACCTCGGGCGGCGGCGGGGGCGCGACCGTCGGCGGCGGCTCCGGCAGGGGTGGCGTCACGGGCGTGGGCGGCGGCGCTTCGGCGGGGAGCAGCGGCGGCCTCGCCGGCGCGGGCGGCGGCTCCGCGGGGGCCAGCGGCGGCGGCGGCTCGAAGACCGGAACCGGCGGCATGTCCGGGGCCGGTGGCGCCGCGACCTGCGCGGTCGCCTGCCAGCCGACGCAGTACTGCGTGGGCACGCTGTGCAAGGAGCGTCTGACCGAGTTCCCGGTGCCGCCCGTGAACAACCACAATCCGGACTTCATCACCACGGGATCCGACGGCAACTTGTGGTTCACCGCCCAGCAGATCGGTCGAATGACCGTGAACGGCGAGATCACGTGGTTCAATACATTGCCGGACGGCACCCTCCCGGCGGGGGTCGTCACCACGGGCGCCCCCTCCGGCATCATGACCGGTCAGGACGGAAACGTCTGGTTCGCGGTGCTCGCCAGCAACCTGACCTCGTATCTGGCGTCCATCAGCCCGACCGGCATCGGTGCGAGCTATCTGCTCCCCAGCGTCGACTATTCTGATTTCGGAAAGCTGGCGACCGGGCCGGACGGAAAGGTCTGGGTCACCGAACGCGCCGTCAACAGCGGGGACAGCAGCAGGCTCTACGCCGGTAAGCCCGGAAGCGGGTTTTCGACCATCAACCTTCCGACGGCCGGCGCGGCTCCGTTCGGGATCACGGCGGGTCCCGACGGGAACATGTGGGTGGCGGAGGAGGACCAAGACAAGATCGCGCGGGTGACGCCGGATGGAGTCATCACCGAGTTCGCCATCCCGGGCGCTGGCCCGCCCAGTCCCGTCTATCCGAGCGACATCGTCGCCGGTCCGGACGGCAATCTCTGGTTTACCGAGATCGCCGCTCACGTCATCGCCCGCATCACGACGTCGGGCACCGTCACCACCTACCCCACGGCTGGCCGGACGCAAAACGCCTGCGTGGGGCCCGACGGCAACATCTGGTTCACGGAGGCCAATGAAAGCACTCCGCAGACCTACTACCTCGGTCGCATCACACCTGCCGGGACGGTGACCGAGTATCAGATCCCCACGTTTGCCCTGAGCATCACGGCGGGCCCCGACGGCAACCTCTGGTTCACCGAAAGCATGGCGATCGGACGCTTCATCACGCCCTAGCCTGAGGTACAACGACTTCATGTTGCGTCTTCACGACAGCCTGACTTCTGGCAACGGGTTCAAGGTGCGGCTCTTGCTCACGCAGCTCGGCGTTCCGTTCGAGCGGCTCGAGTACGACCTCGACAAGGCCGAGACGCGGACGCCGACCTTTCTGGCCAAGAACCCGAATGGGCGCGTCCCGACGCTGGAGCTCGAGGACGGGACGTTCCTGCCGGAGTCGAACGCCATCCTCTGGTACCTGGCCGAGGGGACGCCTCTCCTGCCTGAGGGGCGGCGCGAGCGGGCGAGGATAGGCATCATGGGAAGGTGGCGTCCAGGGACAGTAGCCGGGTAGCCGCGCTGGTGAGCGAACGCCGTCTGGTGCCAAAACCAGATCGAGGAAAACCGTCGAGGAATCGCGCTCTTCGTGAGGGTGGAAGAAGAGCTTTACGAACGAGATCTTGGGGCGTACAAGGCGATCCACGGGGCGTGAGAAGGTGACGGGAGCCGGGGCGCTGCCGCTGCCATTTTCAGTTCCTGGCCGCGTGGGTAACGTCCTTGCGCTAGCTGCTGTCTCACGGACGCGGAAGTCAGCGCCGAACCGTACGGACTTTCCGGGCGCTGCCGCTCGGCCCGTGGCCAGTCCCCCGCGACAGAAGCACCAAGTCGGCCGCTTCCTTTGCGTCCCTGAGAAGCGTCTTGCGCGGCGTGCCCATCTGCGCGCGCATCGTCAGACCCTTGGAAAGGTCGATGACCTGGTTCGCACGCGCCGCTACGGGAAAGTCACCCGGGGCCCACCACGAGCCCACGGACGAACGACTTCACGGCTTCCATCGTCGAAGACATCCAGAGGATCGTCCGGGACGAGCTCCAAGCCGTGCATACCCAGCTGGAGACGATCGCGGGTGCCGTGCGCCAGCTGTCGACCGCCGGCGTGAACCCGGACGAGCTGATGACCGTCGGACAGGTTGCGGAGTCCGTGAAGGTAGCCGCGACGACGGTCCGGATGTGGATTCACTCGGGCCAGCTGCGCGCGAGCCGGCCGGGCATCGGGCGAGGGCCTGGGCGGACGTTTCGGATCTCGCAGGCGGATCTGAAGGAGTTCGTCGCGTCCGTGCAGGAGCGTGTTCCCGAGAGCGAGGCGGACACGCGGAAGGTGGCAGCGAAGATCGTGGAGAGCGTCGCGCGTCGGCGGAAAACGTAGAGAGGCTCCATGGCTTGCCAACCTGAAAGAAGGCGACCCCAGCGGGCGGGTCACGATTCAATGTGAGACTGGGGATGGCGGTGGAGTTGGTGGCGCCGCGGGTCGCGTAGCCTCGATTCGGTGCAGGCAGTAGGTTTCGTTTCGGAGCGACCAAGCCGGTGGTGCGTGGCGGCGGCCGGTCCGTTCATCGAGACGGATGCCGGCGAGCAAGACGTCGCCGTCGTCGAGCAAGAACGTGGTCGGTTCCTTGACCTTCAGGGACTGACCCAGTCGGTCCGCCAGCGGCTGCCAGCTCTCGAGTGCCGGGCGGCCCGCCGTAGCGAGCCAGTCCCGTCGAGCGGCCTGGAGGCGCTCCTCTTGTCGTACGATCAGGCAGCCGTCTCGCTCCACCGAGGCGAGGGGGCGCACTTGCCGCGCGAGGCGCGCTCGGCGCGTCAGGTCGCTCGGCGCGCGCGCCACCTCTCGCCAGAGCGGCAGAAAGCCGGCGAGGGGCGGCAGATAGCGCGTGATCGTTCCGAGCGCCAGCTCCTTCGTGATGGTCACGCCATACGAGTAGTGGGAGATGTTCGTCATCCCCGGCACAACCTTTCGAGCGACGACAGCGCTGACGCAAGCCTGGTCGGCCGCCAGCAGCCCAGGCGATTTCCGCAGCGTCCAGGTCGGGGTCCGGACGAACGGGTAGTTGAACTTCGGATACACGAGGTCAACCCACGTCGTACCGGCGCGCTTCGCGACGGCGGCTTTGGCCGAGCAGGCCGCAAAACCGCTCGCCGCCTCGGCCCAGGCATCGTCGAGGGCGCGGTCGACCGCGAAGATCGGCGGTGGGGTGGCGAGCAGCGCGGCCAGCATCAACTGGGCACTCGCGAACATGGGGTGACGGTGAGCTTAACCCCGTTCAGGAAACCGCGACCCCCAGCGTTAGCGCGGCGGGCGCTGCGCCAGCGCGCTCCCGATGTTGAGGACGGGGTGGCATCGGTCCTGGTGTCGCTTGGCGTTGGCGGCGGCTTGGTCAGTCCCGGGGCCCCGCGGGCCGATCAGCCACACCTGGTGCAAGCCGTCGTCGTCCTGCCGCGCCGGCGGTACTATTGAGGCGTGCAGGCACGGCTGGCTCATTTGTGCCGGGCCCATGGAGGGCGATATCGCTCGTCGGCCTGTTGATCGCACTCCCGAGCCCTTCCGCCTCAGCGGCGCCAGGCATCGCAGGGCGAGCGACCCGCGGCGCCGGACGTGGTCGAGCGTCGATCGTATCGCTCGACTACCTCAGCGACCACGGTCAGTTGTTGGCTAAGGACGACGATGCAGGCGATCCGCTCCGACCGGCTGAAGCGACGCGACTCGCCGCTCTCGGTCCAGAGCTCGTGCTCGCCGAAACCGGAAATCGTGCGCGGCCAATCAGTCAAACGTGGGGCACACCGATCGTGGCGCGCGTCGTAATCGACGCTGCCAGAGTCGTCGACCAAGACCGTCCGGGCTGGCGACTGAGCGGGAGTTCGACGTCGCGGAGCTCGTCGTGCGATCGCGTGCCGCGCATTTCGAGGAGGGGACGACGACGTTGACGTTCGACGTGGTCTCACAATTCGCCCTGCCCACGAAGATCACCACGATCGAGGGCGAGATCCGGTGGCGACTGCAGGGACCAAGCGGCGTCGATGTCGATTGCGGGAAGACTCTTCACACCGTTTTCGTCACCGCTGGGCCGCCGGTGGCCGCCAAGGCACGATCGGTGGTCGGCGCTGGTGGCCCGGGGACCGCCGGCGACCACAACGCGTTCACGCTCTTTCGCATGAGGGCGGCGGCCCAGATCGCCGCAGGCTCCACCAGCGCGGGCGCTGCGGCCCACCGAGTCTGGCAAATGGCCATGTACCACTACGACCTCGACGCCGACCGCGACGTGAACCCATGGATGCTGTTGGCTCCGGGCGAGGCCGGGCAATGTATGACCTCCGCAGCGTTCATCGAGGCGGTCGTGAAGCTGCTTGGCTTCCCCGACGGCTCCGTCGTCTACGTCTATCCGAGCCTCAAGCGGCCGACGAGTCCGGACGCCATCGCTACCGCGCATCCCTTGATTCGGGGGGCTTACACCGTTGAAGCACCGGCCTACGATCTCCATGGGCAATTCCGCTCCGTCGTCACCGGAATTGGCAATGGCGGCCATACCGCGCAGCAGGCAGCGCGGCATCAGGGCGACGGCTTCGGCAAGATCATTACGAAAAGTGGAGGGGCCGGGAGTCGAACCCGTTTGAAGGGTCCGAACAGAAACGAGAGAAGACGCGGACTTACCCTCCAAACCCACGAAATCGTTTGGACAAGTCGCTCCCGTTCGCTCCCGCGCCGTCCCACGTGATGCCGTCTAACGGTGCAGAGTCGGGGCACAAGGAGGGCACAAAATTTCGGCTGAGGCGCTTGGTACTTCGAGCCGGGTGCGGCTACAGTTGGATCATGAGCGGACGCGCCCAGAAGCTGCTCGGCGAGGCACTCGACCTCACTGATGAGGAACGGGCAGAGGTCGCGCTTGAGCTGGTCGCTAGCCTCGACGGGCCGAAGGACGCCGACTCCGAAGACGCTTGGATCGTCGAGATCGAGCGTCGCGCGTGGCGCGTACTGGCGGATTCCGATGGCGGTGAGGACTGGTCCGCCGCGCGTGCCGAGATCGAATCGAAGCTCCGCCGACCGTGAAGCCCGTCCGGGTCGAGCCGGAGGCGAAGCAAGAGCTCGCAGCGGCAGCCGCCTGGTACGAAAAGCGGCGTGAAGGTCTCGGTCTCGAGCTCTTAGCCGAGGTCGACGCCGCGTTCACAGCGATCGCACGTAGCCCCGGTCGGTTTCCGTTCTATCCACGCGTGGCTCGCGAACTCGGGGTTCGTCGCGCTGGCGCGCGACGCTTTCCTTATTCGATCGCGTTCATCGAGTTCCCAACCGTAGTTCGAGTCCTAGCGGTCGCGCACGAGAGACGGCGCCCGGGGTACTGGGCTGGAAGACTCAAGGGATCTTGAGACGGCCTTTGTGCTTCTTCGTGAGTGGGAGACGAGGGTTGGGCCGCTCGGGCAGCGTGCGGTCGCTCTTGGCAGCCGCGGCAGCTGCATGCATCGCGCTCGCACCCGCGTCCGTCGTATCGCAGCCGGCGGCGGCTGCCAGCCGCCTGGAAGCCCATGTCTGGGCGCACGACGGGCATCCGGGTCCCCTCGCGGCGGGAGCGGCCGACGATTTTTGGACGAGCTCCGGCTCGCACTATCGATTCGACGGGACGAAGCTCGGCGAGCTGCAGTTCTCGGATCGATTCGCGGGCAAGCCGGAGGCGATCGTTTCGATTCGCGTCGGACCACGCGGCCAGGTATTTGTCGCGGGAATCTGGCCGGATCTCGGCTTCTCCTTGGCTGCGCACGACGAGAACGGCCAACAGCGCTGGATCCGAAGTCTCGGTCGCGCAGGCGCGAAGGGCTCGGCAAAGGGGCCACTTCGACGGGGGCGCCAAGAGGAGCCGTCTCCAAAGATCACTTCCGCGGAGATTCTGGGAGTGGACAGTGAAGGAGACGTACAGATCTCTGGATGGTTGCAAGGGTGCGTCGACTTGGCGCCGCGACCTTCGAGCTTCGTCGAGTGTGCGACGTTGGACCGAGCGGGCAAGAATTTCGATGCCGACGTCGACGCCTTTCCCGAACTCTTCTTCACCAGCCGTTTCGATGAGTCGGGCAGCTGGAAGGGGTCCCGAGCATTTCCGCGACTCAACGTGCGTGAAGTCGCGTGGTCGAGCGCGGGCGAGTCCCTAGCTGCCACGGCCAGCGGATGGTGGAAGAAGCCGCTCTTGATTCAGGCGCCCGCAGGGACCTCGACGTCGATCCGCTTCAGTGAAGACGATCCCGCCTTCAAGTCGATCGTTGTTCTGCTCGATCGCGCGGGCCACCTGAGTGGAACGCTTCATCTACTGGCCCACGAAGCTCAAGTGGTGCGAAGCCTTGTCTTCGATGGAGGGGGCTGGCTGTGGATGCTCACCGCGTACTCACCTGGGCTTGAGGTTCGGGGCCCTGGTCGCTTGCGAGATGGAGCGTCCGTGGGGAACTGTCTGTCGCTGCTGAGCCTGGCGACCAAGGACAAGGTCCCACATTTCCGCGCGAGCTACTGTACGCCGAACAGAGCAGCGAGCTTCTCCAGCACGCTCGCCTCCGGTCCCGACGATCGACTCATCATCACCTCGGCGCCGGCGGATCTGCTCGACGGCGCGCCTGTGGATCCGCCTCCGGGGCTGGCCCTTCCGCCCCCGCCGCGCGACGTGACAGGGAACGTGGCAGGTGACTACGTTCCCACGCGTCTGGTCGTGAGTCGTCAAGGGCAGATCGAGTGGAGCTCGCCGATTCCCGCGTCCCACGCGATTGGCCTGCCTAATGGCTGGGTCTGCTTCGATACGCCAGACAAGCTCGCTTGCGTCCGGCTGGTCGCCTCCGCGCGCGCACCGAAAGGGTGACGTTGATGAGCCGGCTCCCGACTCAATCGAACAGCAGACCGAGGCGCATGGTAATCGGGAGAGCGCTCCACCGGTCCCGCGAGACATAGGAGAGCGGAGGGGAATCGGCCTCGAGCTCGAGGCGGCCGAGGTCCAGCGCGATTCCGGCGCGACCCGCGACGTCCACGGCAACCGCGCGGTCGGCAAGGGCGCCGAAGCGAATCAACGCAGGGGTCGCGGTGAGCGCGAGGCGATTGGGGACGAGGTAGGCCCACAGCGTCGGAGCCACGGCCAGGCTTCCGCCCGACCCACTGCCGTCGATCTTCCCGGCGTCGACCTCGACCTGCAGTCCGGGGGCGAATCCCGCGCGCCGATCCCAATAGTCGCGATCCCGGCGCCAGTCGAGGCCGAGGCCGACGAAGGTGTTGTCGGGGCGCGACGCCACCGTCGTCGCGAGGAAGATGGAACGGGTCGATCGGGTGTGACGGTAGGACCTGACCTCGTCGGGGCCGGGTGGGTCCCAGGTCGCGAGGGCTTCTGCGCTCGGCGGGACGAAGCGCGGCACCTCCTCGTGCGACCAACCGACGGCGAGGCCGAGCCACGGGGAACCGATTGCCCGCTCCGTCCAGGACCATCGCGGCCCCTCGACGCCGAGCCATGCGGAGGAACCGAGCGGGACGAGGAGCTCACCGAGGGTCGCCACAACATCCGTGTGGCAGGAGTCGAAGTGGGTGTCGCAGGCGAGCTGCAGACCCGCGGGTGCAACGCCGATGGTGAGACGGCGAACGAGCGGCAGGAGGAGGCTCAGCTGCGCGGACGCGCCGAGCTGGTCGACGCCATCCTTGCGGTTGTAGCCGGCGCCGCCGGTGAGCCCGAGCACGAACGGCACCGCGGGCCCAACGAAGATCTTCCCGGCCCAGAGCCCGGCCCCCAACATGTGCGAGCCGACGACTCCCTGCGCGCCGACGAACAGGTCCGGACGTGGCAGAGCGCTGCGCGGTTCCTGCGGCAACTCCGGGGCTACCGCCGCGCTCGGCAGGTGCTCGCGCGCGAAATCCATCCAGAGCGCGGCCTCGCCGCTCGGCGCCGGTGAGAACAGTGAGGCCTGCCGCCCCTCCGCCCGCGCGCGTGCGCGCAACCGATAGGTCATGACCAGGTAGTCGACGACCGCGTCCACCGCCGCCTTCGCCCGGTCAGTCAGACACTCCTCTGGGAAGGCGTAGGGGTGATGAAACTCGCGACAGACGTGCCCGTCGTGGGTGCGGGCGTCCCAGCGCACATAGTCGAAGTCGCGATGATCGCTGGCCGCGTGATGCGTGGGGGCCGGGAAGCTCCCTTTCCCATGCAGCAGATAGGTGGGCCAGTCGATCAGCGTCCAGGACAGAAGGTGCACAATTTTGAAGTGCGGGTCTCGATCGACGTGCGCGGCCGAGAATGAGTCCTCGATGGCGTGCATGAGCACGTACGGCCCGACGACCCGCCAATCGGCGAGGCGAGGATCGCGCAGGATCCCGTCGAACACCGAGCCGACCTCACGGATACATCGGAGGTACGCCGTTGTCACGAGCCCGCCCGGAACACCGAAGCGAGGGTCAACGGGCGTGAGGCCGTCGGCGGTGTCGGCCATGAAGTGTTGGCACTGCCCACGTTGGCCCAGCTGGCGATCGATGACGATGTCGGGCCCGCCCGAGCGGAGCGTTGGCCAGTACTGCAACGGCAGGTCGAGGCGCTGCGCCACCCCGCAGTCCCCGCGCGGGTTGCTGCGATCGAAACAGGGCGGTTCGGCCAACACGCCCGTTGCGATGAGCGCCGCGAGGAGCGCCCTCCCCGAGATTTCGGGCGGCCCCGTCCCCGGAACGGCGTGGAGCGCGAGCAGTCGCTTGTACGCCGTGGCCTCGATGACCTCGTGGCCATCGAGCTCGAACGCTGAGCTGGGGAGACTCCAAAGGCCGAGCGCGATCGTGATGAGGAGACCGGCGATCCAACGGTGATTTCCAAGCGCGAAGCGTCGACCGGTTGGCACGGGCTGCTGAATGTGGGGGGCGTCTGACGGCTTGCAACCCGGGTCGGCTCCGATCGACTTCTGGTCAATGCCGCGCGTGGTACCTCGGCTATCTGGGAGCCACGAGTCGGTTGGCCAGAGCGGCGACCCAGACTCGCGATTCGGCTCGAGCTGGTATCTCCCAGGCAAGGTTCGGAGACATCACGGATTGATCTCCCAAGCGGCGTTCGCATGTTCCGAGCGCAACACCTTTAGACTGCTGCGAGCGCGACTCGGGTGGCCGGTGTCGCCCTCAACAGGAGGACTCGTGCAAATCTGCATTCTGGGTTTCAAGGGAAGTCATGCCGCGGATGATGCGTACGCCGCGGTGCTGGAACTTGAGGGAGAGGACAATCGCTGGCTCCTCGAGGTTGGAACGATGGCGCGGCCCCTCGTCGGGCGCGTGAGGGTGGGGGTCACGTTCCCCGATGGCGAGACCACGACTCTCCACGAGGGTGATCTCACCAAAGCCGCCGAAGATCTCGGCAGGTTGACTGGGTACTACGTTTCGGCGCTGGCCGGCCCGTTCGGCTCCATGTTCGCGGCGGCCGAGGGGGCGTCGGTAGGGCGCGCGCTCGGGAGCGAGGCCGACAGGCGCCTCTTTCACATGGGCGACATGGAGAAGGCGCTGCCCCGTGACAGCTCCGCGTTGGTGCTCGTCGCCGAAGAGGACACCTGTGACGCCCTGGTCAGGATGTTCGATTCGTACAGCCCCAAGATAATCCGGGCCAGGGTCGAGCCTGAGCTGCGCGCGCGCCTGGAGGCACTCGAGCGTCGCGTGCAACAGGTAGCGCCGGCCGAGAGCGTGCCGCTGGGCCATTGACGGAGCGTCCTTTGAGGACGTTCCTCTCGTTGCTCATCGTGGCTGGACTCGTCGCGGCGCCTGCCCGATTGGCGTTCGCGCGCGACGCGAGCAAGTGGGGAATCGGCGCGACGGCGTACGGCTACTTGGTTCCCGACCAGCCGGACTTCATCATGGTCGTCGTGCCTGCCGACATCCGGTGGTTTCACATCGAGGGGCGATACAACTACGAGAGCCTCCACACCGGATCGATCTTCCTCGGCGTCAACGCGGGTACCGGGGACAAGCTGAGGTTCGACATCACCGGGATGGTCGGCGGTGTCTTCGGAGACGTCGCCGGCGTCGCCCCCGCGTTCAGGCTCACGCTCTCATGGTGGAAGCTCGATCTCTCCACGGAAGACGAGTACCTCATCGACGCTCACGATCTCAGCGCTAGCTTCTTCTACAGCTGGTCCGAGCTCGGCATCTCACCATTGCGCTGGCTGCGTCTCGGCGTGGTCGGCCAGCGCACGCGCGTGATCCATAACGACCTCGACTTGCAGCGAGGCCTGCTCGCCGGCGTCTCCTTGTTCCAGACCGTCAGCCTCACCTTCTACGAGCTCAACCTCGGCTGGATCGCGCCGACGTACATCCTTGCACTCGGCGCGAGCTACTGAGGCTCAGCACGGCACCCAGGTGACAGATTCCACTCAGCCAAACGGGAGCCGCGATCGGGGCTCAGTCCTCGATCCCATGTCACGGTTTTCCGAGATTCTCTTCGGCCTGATCATGGCTCTGGGCGTAACCGGATCTCTGGGCGCCGCGACCGGTCGGAGCGTAGGCGTGAAGACCATCCTGTGGAGCGCGCTCGGCTGCAATCTGGCCTGGGGCATCGTCGACGCCATCATGTTCGTCCTCGATCAGCTGGCCGAGCGGGGACACGACCTGCGCGAGCTCCAACGCGTGCGAAGCTCGAGCCCCGAGGAGGGGCGCCAGTTGCTGGCCGCGGCGGTGCCTGACTTCCTGGCGAAGGTGTCGACGCCCGACAGCGCGAGGCTCGAGCAGGAGCGCCTGCGCATCGTCGCGCTTCCCGAGCCCGCGGCCCACGCCAGCCTCACCCACGGCGATCTGGCCGGCGCGCTGGGGGTCTTCTGCCTCGTCGTCGTTTCCACGCTGCCGGTCGCGGTCCCCTTCCTTATCGTGCATCGGACAACGCTCGCCATGCGCATCTCGCAGCTGATCGGCGGCATCCTGCTGTTTGTGGCCGGCTACGCCTGGGGGCGCGCCGCGTCCTATAGGCCCTGGGGGACTGGGATCGCGATGGCAGCACTCGGATTCGCGATGGTCGGAGTCACGGTTGCGTTGGGCGGGTGAAAACCAGCTGCGAGCATGCGGAAGATGGCGTCGACACCGCACGATTGCGCCTCCGCCTGACGATCTGCTGAGCTTTTTAGATCCGAACCCAGCACCAAGCTGGTGTCAGGAGATCCATTCCAATGAGGTGCACGATGAAGACTCGGTTCAAGAAGGGCATGTTCCTGGCTGGCATCGGTGGTGGCGCGCTGGCGCTCGCCCTCTCGGCGGCGCCCGCATTCGCGGAGAGCGGGGCGGACCAGGCCGCCATGCCGTCGGCGGGGAAGTCGGCGACGGTGCACGCGAGCGGGAAGGTGACCGCGATCGACAAGGGCTCGCGCACCGTAACGGTCAAGACCGAGGCCGGGGACACGCGGTCGTTCCAGGTGTCACCCGACATACAGGCGTTCGACAAGCTCAAGAAGGGCGACAAGATCGACGTCGACTACACCGAGTCGATCGCGGTCGCGATGCTGCCGGCGGGCACCAAGCTGTCGGCGAGCGAGAAGACCGCAGCAGCGAAGACCGGCACCGGGATGGGCGGGGCCGGCAAGCAGCGCACCATATCGGCGCAGATTGTCAGCGTCGACACCGCAAACAACACGGTCACGTTCAAGGGGCCGAAGGGCAACGTCGAGACGGTGGACGTGCACGGATCCTGACAATCAGGCGAAGCTTCCGAGCCTCAAGCCGGGGCAGGTGATGCAGTTCACCTACACCGAGGCGCTGGCCGTCTCGGTCACGCCGTCCGGCAAGTAGCGGGAGGGTGATGGTGAGGCCGGGGCGCTCCACGCGGGTGCCCCGGCATCGCGTTCAGCTCGCGCGGAGCTCGAAGACTTGGTGGCCCCAGGGGGGCATGTCCAGATAGAGGCCGTTGGCCGCCAGGCCGTCGCCGTCGCGTTGATATGAAACGTTGCTGAGAAGATCGACGAGTGTGAATCGTCGCCCGCCGAGACCTTCCAGGCCGAGGGTCACATAGCACTGTCCTTGTACCCCGCCGTAGTTCACGACCGTGAGCAGTCGCCGTTCCCCCGCCTGCCAGGTGGAAACGATGAACTGATCGGAGGTGGGGTTGCCTTCCCAAGCGGGGCGACAGGTCCACAGCCGCCACTCGCCCTCGCGCACCTCCGGGCGCTTGAGGCACTCGAGGAGGCGCGAATAGAACGCACGCAGATCCTCGTCGACGGGTTCGGCGGGACGACGGCCGACGTGCATCGACGGGTGCACCTTGCGTCCTTCGAGCTCGCCTTCGTAGATGAAGCGGAGCCCGCGCGCGAGCAGAGCGATCACAGCCGCGGCCTTGTGCACTGGCGGTGGAAACGCGGTGGCCGCCCTAGGCTCGTCGTGGTTTTCGAGGAAGCGCATCGAGTGATCCTGAAAGCTCGGGTCCGCCATGAGGTGCTCGCGCACAGGGACAGCGGTCTGGGCGACCAGACGATCGTAGAGCCGCTTGTCGTACGTGTAGTCGAAGCCCGCTTGCTGCAGCTCCCACTCCATGTCCCAGTAGACCTCGGCGACGAACTTGAAATCACCGTGCCGCCGCTTGATGGCGGCAATGGCCTCCGGCCAGAACGGATTGTCCTTGGGCGGCGAGCCGTCCGACGGTCGCGCGCGGTCGCCCCAGGTCTTCTGGATGATCTCCGGCTGCGTCAGCATCGCCATGTCGCAACGGACGCCGTCGCAGCGATCGGCGATCGATCCCAGCTCGGCGATCCGCGCCTCCCGAAACCCGGCGTGGCGATAGTTGAGCTGGAAGGTGTCGGGCCAGCCGTCGAAGTAGGGATCGCGGCCGTAGGCGAGGATCACGGTCCTGCCGCCCAGCTTCACCCGCGCGTAGTTCTGCGGCTGCCGCGCGAGATCGTCCTCGGTCCCCTGGATGTAGTACTCGGGGTGGGTCTGCACCCAGGCGTGATCGGGTGCGGTGTGGTTGCCCACGAAGTCGAGCAGGAGCTTGATGCCCCGCTGCGCGAGTCGCTTGCGAACCTGCGCGAGGGCGTTGTCCCCCCCGAAGTCGCGGCTGGTCTCGTAGGCGACGATCGCGAACGGGGACCCGCAGATGTCCTCCACCTTGAGATCGGGGAGCACGCGCCGGCACTCCTCGACGAGCTTGGGGTTGGAACGGGAGATCTGCCTTCCCGCCGGTCCCGTCTGCCAGACGCCCAGGAACCAGACCCACTGGAACCCCTTGCTGGCGATGTCGTCGAGGAACCGATCCTCGAGATCGTCGAGCGTGGCGGGGCGCCCGAGCGCGACGCCCCGCTCTTGAAGAACGACCCGCGTGTTGATCTGGTAGATCGACGGGTTGTTCACGGCTGAACCCCCGGCAAGTCGCCGGTGCGTTCGCGCGCGAGCTCGTAGAGGGCGTGCGCGGGCGAGGTCAGCATCTCGGGTTTGAGGCTGGCGAGTAGCTGCATCATGGCGGGAATGGTCGCGGTCCAACCAGTTTGGTGGCTGGCGCCGAGGCCGGCGCCGTTGTCGCCGTGGAAGTACTCGAAGAAGAGCACGTGGTCGCTCCAGTTCGGATCGTCGATGAACTTCTTGGTCCCGCCGTAGACCGGCCGGCGCCCCTGGTGGTCGCGGAGAAAGATGCCGCCCAGCCGGTTCGCGATCTCCTGGCCCACCTGGTAGAGGTTCATGTACTGACCCGATCCGGTCGGACATTCGACGCGGAAGTCGTCGCCGTAGTAGCTGTACATTTGCATCAGCGCGCGAATGATGAGGATGTTCATCGGCGCCCAGATCGGCCCCCGCCAGTTCGAGTTGCCGCCGAACATGCCGCTGTTCGATTCGGCAGGGAGGTAGTCGACGCGGTACTGGGCGCCGCCGGAGTAGAAGATGTACGGGTGCTCGAGGTGATAGCGGGAGAGCGATCGGATCCCGTGATCGCCCAGGAACTCGGCGGGATCGAGCATCCGCGCCAGCACCCGCCGGAGCTTCTCCTCGGTGAGGAGCGAGATCATGAATTGGCCGCTGACGCCGGGCTTGCCAGGCTGGTGGAGGTTCTGGAGAAGGTCGGGGCGGTTCTGATTGAACCACTTCACCCGCTCAACCAGCCGCGGAAGTCGCTGGAGCACCTCCGGGTTGAAGACCACGACCGCGCAGAGCGGGAGCAGGCCGACGATCGACCTCGTCTTGAGCCGGGTGGTGAACTGCCCGGGGACGCGGAGGACGTCGTAGAAGAAGCCGTCTTCTTCGTCCCAGAGAGCGTCGCGTGAACCGCTCTTGTTGGTCGCGTACGCGATGTTGACCACCTGCTCGTAGAACTTCACCGCCATGTCCTCGTAGGTCGGATCGTGGAGCGCCAGCTCGATGGCGGTGTCGAGCATCGTCTGGGCGTAGAAGGCCATCCAGCCCGTGCCGTCGGCCTGCTCGATGTAACCGCCTGTGGGGAGTGGCGAGCTCCGATCGAAGACACCGATGTTATCGAGCCCGAGGAATCCGCCCTCGAACAGGTTTCGCCCGTCGCGATCCTTCCGGTTGAGCCACCAGGTGAAGTTCGGCAGTAGCATGTTGAACGTGCGCTTCAGGAACGGAATGGCGTCGTCGCCCAGGCTGTCGCGGTTGAGCCGGTAGTTGAAGAGGGCCGCCCAGCAGTGCACCGGCGGGTTCACGTCGTCGAAGTTCCACTCATAGGCGGGGAGCTGCCCGTTCGGATGTTGGTAGCGTTCCAGCAGCATGAGGGCGACCTGGTTCTTGGCGAACTCGGGATCGACGAACGCCAGCGCAATCGCGTGAAACGCTAGGTCCCAGGCGGCGAACCAGGGGTACTCCCACTTGTCGGGCATGGAGATGACGTCCGCGGTGTACATGTGGAACCAGTGCTGGTTGCGGGTGGTGCCGCCCGAATCGCGCTGGACACCGCGCTCGTTGAGCCACTGCTCCACGTTGTAGACGTAGGCCTGCTTGGTCCAGAGCAGGCCGGCGTAGCCCTGACGGATGACGCTGACGGCGTCCGGGCTCAGCGAGGAGGGGATGAGCGACCCGTAAAACTCGTCCGCCTCGCGCTTCCGGTCGGCGAAGGTCTGATCGAACGACCCGAACGGGTCGGCCAGCTCGGTGGGAGGCTTGTTGGTCAGGCGAAGTCGCAGCGTCGCGCTCTGGCCAGGGCCGACGTTCACCAGCGTGTGGGCGGCGGATTTCGTCCCCTTCTTGGCCGGGTTCACGCCGTTCAGTCGCCCCTGGACGATGTAGTCGTTGATGCCGTCCTTCTGGAACTGGGTGGGATTCGGCTGGCCCCAGAGGCGGAAGAAGTTGGTCTCGTTGTCGGTGAACAGGAGCTCGCCGGGCCCTTCGCAGTAGAGAAACCGCTGCCCGAGCTTCTCGTGGCGCGCGCCGATCACCGCGCACCGGCCGTGCTGACCAGCCGCGAGCTCGGGACGCGGCGCTTGCGCGTCCGCCCACCAGGTGTTGCGGAACCAGAGGTGCGGGAGGACGTGAAGCGAGGCCGCTTCCGGGCCGCGGTTCACCGCGGTGATCCTGATGTTGACGTCTTCGGGGTCGGTCTTGGCAAACTCGACGAACACGTCCCAGTAGCGGTTCTCGTCGAACACGCCGGTGTCGAGCAGCTCGTACTCGAACTGTTCCCTCGAGCGCCGCCCGTTCTCTTCGACCAGGTTCAGGTAGGGGTAGGCCGCTTGCGGGTACTTGTAGAGCATCTTCGCGTAGGAATGGGTCGGCGTGCTGTCGAGGTAGAAGTAGTACTCCTTGACGTCCTCGCCGTGGTTTC
Source organism: uncultured Pseudomonadota bacterium (assembly GCA_963831685.1). Classification (GTDB taxonomy): domain Bacteria; phylum Myxococcota_A; class Polyangia; order Fen-1088; family Fen-1088; genus JADGRB01. Next base: position 48,881 of record CAWHRJ010000012.1, on the reverse strand, counting down.
CCTGGCTGTTGGTGAGGCCGAACATTCTCTCCTTGAGGATCGGATCCTTTCCGTTCCACAGACCGAGCGCGAAGCAGAGCAGCATGTTCTCGTCGCAGAACCCGGCGATGCCGTCCTCACCGCTGCGATAAGCGCGCGAACGGGCCTGATCGTGCGTGAAGTCATTCCAGGCCTCGACGTCCTTGTTCATGTTCTCTCGAACACCGCCCCACTGCCGCTCGCTCAGGTATGGCCCCCACTCCTTCCAAGGAAGCTTCCCGTCGCGCGCTTCCTCGAGGCGGATCCGTTCCCGTGTGCTTCGCGTCTGGCTCATCGCGTGGTCTCCTTGCCTCGGCAGGCGCCCAACGCGCCCCCGGGATGGCCGAAGGAAACTAGAGGTCGGAGCGCGTTGCGGCAGGTAGGGCCCTGCCTGCAAGTCGCGAGAGAGATCCCCCGTCACCCAACCCGCAGCGCCCACGGTTCAGAGCCGACGCCGAGGCTGATAGTCGCGATCCGAGTCCCGCGTTCAGAGCGTCCCTGCCAGCGAGAGGCCCTTTGTCAGCGTAGTCCGATTCGTGACGCCTTACCTACGGTGCTTCTCGTTCAGTGCGAGAGATGAACATTCCCGCGCGCCGTTGCTGCGCTGGCGCGTGCGACAAGCCGTGCAGCGGTGGGTATTCCCGTGAGACACGCACAACATCTACGAACCGTGGCTAGAGAGTTTTGGGAGACGCCATGGCGCCTCGCGATCCTTCCGATCGCCCTTGCAGGGTTCATCTGGATAGCCCACTGCTGACCTCAAGGGGCCTCGACGAGCGTCGGTCTCGGCCAGACCTGAGTGCTCCCTCGATCTCCTCCTCACGAGGGCGGGCGGGCGACGCGGATCGACGACATTCACGAAGGACCCGATGCGAGTCCTTGAGCTCGGAGACCACCTCGACCAATACCTCCTCGTGACTGTCCTCGCCCGAACTGAGGCGGAGGACGGGACTTCGACGAGCTCGTGCATTGTCTCAGCCATCGTTGGAACTGCATCCGAGGTGCCACTCTTGCCGCGAAGGAATGTGCCCTCGATGCGCCTCAAGGTGGCGCGATGCCAGAAAGGGGAGAAAGTTCTGCGGGATCCCCTGGAACATCAGGAACACGGCGTAGATGAGCGCGGCCGGCAGGAACAGGTACAGGGTCTGGCGGACCACGTCGCGCCAGAAGTTCCCCACCGTCGACCCCGACGACCGCGCTATCCCGCGCACCAGAACGGCGGCGATCCCGATGCCGACCGCGGGCGAGGTGAAGTTGTGCAGCACCAGCGCAAACATCTGCGACAGGTAGCTCATCGTGCTTTCGCCGCCGTAGCTCTGCCAGTTGGTGTTGGTGGTGAAGCTGGCGGCCGTGTTGAACGCCAGGTCGGCGCGGACGGGCCCGAGCTTCTGCGGGTTGAGCGGCAAGACGTGCTGAATGCGCAGCACCAGGTAGGTGACGAACATCGTCACTGCCGTGAAGAGCACCATCGAGACGGCGTAGCCCTTCCAGGTCTGCTCCTTCTTCGCATCTTCTTCGCATCGACCCCCAGCACGCGGTAGCTGAGCCTCTCGACGGGACCGAGCGCGCGCGCGAGCCACGGCTCGCCGCCGACGTCGGGATCGAGAATCTTCACCAGATAGACGCCCAGCGGCTTCGTGATGAGCACGAACCCCGCGACGATGAGGGCGAGCTGAATCCAACCGGCGGCGTCCATCAGAAGCTCTCCGGGCGAAGCAGCGACCAGAACAGATAGACCACCAGACCGAGTGCGATCAGCGAGACGCCGGCCGACTCCATGTCAGAGCCTCTCGCAGGCCGCCGTGTAGGCGAGCGTGATTGCGAAAAACCCGACGGTGACGACGACGAATAGAGCGTCCAGCATTGACGGTGCCTCCCAGGCTCGGAAAGAGAGCTTCGACTCGCTTTCTCAGCAGCGGTCATGCCAACTCGGTGCGCCGGCAGCGAGTCCGCGTCGATTCAGGCCTTAGCGCTCGCACGAGAGGGAGCGTCGACGGTCCGGAAACAACTCGGAAATGGAGTCGTTGCGGTTTGCGGAAACGAAACCCCACCAAATCTCGCAGCTCGCGGTTCAACGGGGGTTGTTCGACTCCGAAGCCGCGTGCTCCAGCTTCTTGCGCCTGCGCCCGAGCGTGCTGGTGGCGACGCCCCGGATGGTGGCCGCCTTCTCGAGGCTGCGAACGCCGCCGCCTACCGTCGTTGAAACCGCAGAGCGTAGTTGATCCCGAGCCCGTGATTGCTGGAGACCAGCTTGAAGCCAGCGCGCTCGATTTCTCCTGTGACCTCGGCTTCGCCAGCCCGCACGTGGTCCAGGATCCACGCCGGGCTCTCTCCCGGCTCGCGCGAGAAGTCGACCAGGAACAGCTCGCCGTTGCCCCGCAACGCACGGTGGATCGACGCCAACATCTCGGTCGGGTGATCGAAGTGATGGTAGACGTCGCAGGCGAAGGCGAGATCCACCGATTCGGGCGGTACCCCTACCTCGGTGGCGGTTCCCATGACGCTGACGACGTTGTCCCGGTGCTCGTGCTCGGCGCGCTCCGCGATGAAGCGGCTGAACTTCGGAAGGACCTCTTCCGCGTAGACGCGACCGCCCGGTCGGACAGCGTCGCTCAACATCATCGAGAAGAGGCCCGTCCCCGCGCCGACGTCGAGCACCGCCATCCCCGGCTTCGGAGCCGCGATCTCGATGATGAGGGCCCGCTCTTTGTAGATCTCGCGGTTGTCGCTCTCGAACAGAGTTCGCCAGTCTTCGGCGCTCATCCGCGGATCGAGATAGGCGTCGTTCGGACCCGGGCGCCGGCGCGCACAGGCCGCGACTTGGGTCGACACGACGCCCAGGAGCGCCAATGCGCAAAAATCCCTTCGCCGGGGCGTCAACACGAGGGGATATGGAAGCGAACGGCGTGCCGAGGCGCCCGTCTGGAGCTATCAGCAAAGCTGGCGTGCAAGACGCGGGAAACGTCGTCAGGCTTGCAAAGCGAGAACGCCGCCTCTCGTAATCCCTGCAACTTGCGGTGACCGATAGGCCGTCTTTACATTTTCTTGATCGTGCGGGTGTCCATCTTGACGGCTTCCTGAGGCGGTCCCCGGCTACAAAAGAATGACCCTCGCATGCCCCAGGAGTTCTTCGTCCTGCATTCCTCTGCCGATCCGGATCCCACCGGGTCGAGGCTCCGCACGGCACTTGCCGCGCACGCCGCCCTCGAGCGCGCACAGCGTCTGAGGGACATAGCGCTCTACGTCGTGGTCGCGGTGAGTGCGCCCGTGTGGCTCGCCGCTGTCCGTCCGGAGTGGTCGTGGCCAGGACCGCGCCGGTTCGCTCTGACGCTCTGGGTGGTCGCGGCCGTCGCGCTCCTGCTGGCCATCGTATCCGAACGAAGTTGGCAGCGGCGGTGTCTCCGCGCCGTGATGCCCCAGCGCCAGAGCCGCCCCGCCGCCTGAGCGCGCTGGCCTGACCTGTGCTCTCCTAGGAGCGTGAACAACGGAGCTCTGAAGGCAGGGTCCCGCCCCGGTGCGAGCCCGTCTGGTTGGCGGGGATACGGAGCCGGCGCCGCGCTCGTAGCCGCCGCCACGGGCCTCGGCGTGCTCGGTCGCCGGGAGCTCGCGCTCCCGGACTTCGTGATGCTCTACCTGCTGAGCATCATGGTGGCGGCCGCCCTCTTCGGGCGTGGTCCCGCGCTCCTCGCCTCGACGTTGTCGGTCCTGGCCTACGACTTCTTCTTCATCCCGCCGTTCTTCACCTTCGTCGTCGACGACCAGCGCCACCTGTTGACGTTCGCGATGATGTTCGTCGTCGGTATTCTCTTCAGCGGTCTGACGCAGAGGGTTCGACGGCACGAGCAGCGGGCGAACGAGGCGCTTCTCCGTGCGCGCACAGAAGAGATGCGGAGCGCCCTTCTGAGCGCCATGTCGCACGACCTGCGCACGCCGTTGGCCGCCATCACCGGCGCCGCGACGACGCTCAGGGAGCGGCGGGAGGCGGCCTCCGACCCTGAGAATGCCGAGCTGCTCGACACCATCTGCGAGGAAGCCGATCGCCTGGAGCGCCTGGTGAGAAACCTCCTCGACATGACCAGACTCGAGTCCGGCGCCCTCGTCGTCAAGCGAGACTGGGTCCCGCTCGAGGAGATGGTCGGCGCCGCGCTGACGCGGCTCGAGAAGCAGCTCGGAGCTCGACCCGTGCGCATTTCCCTACCGGATCGATCTACCCCTCGTTTCCGTCGATGCGATCCTGCTCGAGCAACTGTTCGTCAACCTTCTCGAAAACGCAGCGAAGTACACGCCGGTGGGTAGCCTGCTCGAGATTTCCGCCAACGCTGCCGAGCATGCGATTGTCGTCGAGCTCGCCGATCGGGGACCGGGGCTGGCAGCCGGCAGCGAAAAGCGGATCTTCGAGAAGTTCTATCGAGGACAGCACGACGGGCCCCCCGGCGCCGGTCTCGGTCTGGCGATCTGTCTCGGGATCGCGCACGCGCACGAGGGGGCGCTGCTCGCGGAGAACCGTCCCGGGGGCGGCGCGGTCTTTCGCTTGACCCTACCGCAGCGCGAGCGACCACCGTCGGTCCCACCCGAGGCTGATTCCGACCCCGCGGCGGAGCCCGCGGAGCGGGCGTCATGAGCGGGCCGCTGGTCATGGTCGTGGAGGACGAGCCTCAGATGCGGCGCTTCCTGCGGGCTTCTCTGACCTCCCACGGGTTTCGTCTCCTGGAGGCGGGCAGCGCTCGGGATGCGCTCGCCTTGGCCACAAGCCAATCGCCCGAAGTGATCCTGCTGGATCTCGGGCTGCCGGACCGCGACGGCATCGATTTCGCCCGTGAGGTTCGCGGCTGGTCCCGCGTGCCGATCATCGTGATCTCCGCGCGCGGCCGGGAGGCGGACAAGGTGGAGGCCCTGGACGCGGGTGCGGACGACTATTTGACGAAGCCTTTCGGCGTCAACGAGCTGATGGCGCGCATCAGAGTCGCGCTGCGGCGCTCGGGCGACTCAGCGGGTGGCTCGACGCCCACGATCGACGTCGGTCCTTTGCGGATCGATCTCGTGCGACGAGAAGTGACCCTGGCGGGCCAGACGCTTCATCTCACCCCGATCGAGTATCGGATGCTGACGCTGCTGGCTCAGAATGCGGGACGCGTGCTGACCCAACGGCAGATTCTCGAGGAGGTCTGGGGCCGGGGCCACGCTGCGCAAAACCACTACGTGCGCGTCTACATGGCCCAGCTTCGACGCAAGATTGAACACGATCCCGCAAGGCCCCGGCTCCTCGTGACCGAGCCGGGAGTCGGATATCGGTTGCGCGATCAGGTCGACCCGACTGCACCATAGGCCGCTCCTCGGAAGTCGCCGGGCGCCCTCAGTTCGGAGGGAATCCCTTCGTTCCCTCGGCGACGAATTGCCTGCGAACTGCACGAGCAGGATGAATGGAACGCAAGGTACGAGGCCCCTCGTGGCGCACGAAGGGCGCTCCCGGAGGGGACGAGCTGCTGTTTGGGCCTGGTCTTCTCCTTGCAGTCCTCGAGCGCATGAAGAAGATCGAGGCCATCATCAAGCCGCACCGTCTGGACGAAGTGAAAGAACGGCTGCGCGATATCGGGGTCAGCGGAATGACCATCTCCGACGTCAAGGGATTCGGCCGAACGGGTGGACGGCGCGAGGTCTATCGAGGGTCCGCCTACGTCGTGGATTTCGTGGCCAAGGTCCGGATCGAAATACTCGTCAGCGATGCCATGCTCCGCGACGTCGTCTCAGTCATCGTCGAGGCAGCGCGCACGGGAACGATAGGCGATGGAAAGATCTTCGTGTCGACCGTGGAGGACGCGATCCGGATCCGCACCGACGAGCACGGTGAGTTGGCCATTTGATTCGCGGGTTCAACGACTGAAGTCGACGGGCGACACGCTTTCCTTATCGACGTGGCGTCCGGAGGCAGCTTTCGTCGTCTCGTTCCAGGAGTGCGACGCGCGTCCCGGGGCGCTGGCGAGGTCGTTCCTGACGCACGCCCGTCGATGAGCGTTGCTTCCCGGGAGTCACCCGCGAATTCAGGCGGCTTTTCGATGCCCAGCCGCCGATCCGTTCGAGGGAGCGGGCATGCCGGCAAACGGCAGGGCGTCTTGCCGCGAGAACCGTACAGGTCAGTAACGGTTTGCCAGCAGGGGACCGCAGCCGCTGAGCGCACCCAGCCGCTGAGGCGACCGTCGATGACCGCGGTGCCGTTCTGCGGGATCACGACCTGCGGGAGCGCCCCGGTGAGCCTCGCCAGGTTGCGCGTGACCTGCCCCGGTGACGACTTGTACGATTCCCCGGGACGTAGAGGACCGCTGCCCGCCTCGAGCTGCGCGGTGACCGGAAAGACGTTGCAGGTGCCCGCCGACACGCGCCTCTCCCTACCTCGTGCGACGGAGAGGCCGCCCGAAATCGACGATCCGAACGCCCCCGCTGAAGTTGAAAAAGGAATTCTCAGCCTGAAGCTGTGCCGGAATCACCTCGCCCTCCTTGAGGCGGCGCGCGTCCTCGGCGCGAGACCTTTGCTTTTCAGCGGCTCGCTTTGCGAAGAGGCTCATCGATCTGGCCGTAGCAGCGGGCCGCTTCGGCGCCGCCGCGGGGTGCGCGGTTGGCCGGCGCGGGTGTCGGCCTTTGAGCGGAACGACCTGGAGCCCGAACCCCATCGTGGAGAGCATCTTGAAGACCGTCGCGATCGTTGGATTGGCTTTCCCGTCGGTGAGCACCTTGCGGACTGACTGCGCCGGAAGGCCGCTCATGCTCGCGAGCTTCGCCTTCGAAATGCTACGGCTCCGCCGTAGCGCATTCATCGCCCGCATGAAGCGGTCGTAGGTGTCGATCTCAGCGCGTGCCTCGCGGTAGGCCTCCGCGCGCGCCGGGTCCGCCATCTGCTCGTCGACGAAGTCGTCGAAGGCCGTCCGACCCATTCGACAAGTGTAGCATAAAATCTACACCAGAGAACGAGGTCCAAATCGGATCTCAGCCGGAGGGGACCGCCATGAGCCGACAAGCGGCGACTAAGATCGTGGGCCGACCGTCGGCGGCTCCCCTTTCAGAGAAAGAGGACTGTCGTGAATCGCGCCAAAATCAGTCGTCGGCGACGGGATACCGGTGTCGCTATCCCAACCGGGAGCGCCGCGAGCGTGGCGGCCACTGAAGGAGCTGCGTCGTGAGTGGTGCCGACTTCGAAGGACTCCCGGCCGTCCTCACCTCGCGCGAGGCGGCTGCCGCCCTCCGCATGGGCGTCAAGGAGCTCCGGCAGCTCGTCGAGCGCGGTGAGCTGCCTGCGGCGCGGCTCGGTCCTCGCCGCGTGATTCGGATCGCCAAGTCCGCCATCTTGGGCCTCCTCGGAGGGATCGGCCCGCAGGAGCAGCCGGCGGTGCCCACGACACGGGTGGTAGACTCCGAACCGTGCAAACCGGCGCGCCACAGATGGAAAGGACGACCATCATGAGCGCGTGCATCGACGAGTGGAACACGCCGCAGCGCTGGCGATACCGCGTGCAGCTCCGTCTCCCCGACGGAAGTCACAGGCGGATCGCTTCACACCTCGTGATGCGGAACGTACCGCTCAAGGCAGTCCAGGAGCTGCTTGGTCACGCCACGATCGAGATGACGATGCGCTACGCCCACCTCAGCCCGGACGCGCGCCGGGACGCGGTGAGCGTGCTCGATCTGCCAGCGCCGGATCGGACGCCTTCGTCCGATCGTCCTGCCAACAGGCTGACAACGGCACCTGTCGGCAGCGCGAGTAGTTGAAATTGTAAGAGAAAAAGGGTGGAGGCGCCGGGAGTCGAACCCGGGTCCGGAAGCGCTCCGCTCAAGCCACTACGTGCGTGTCCGGCGATTTGGTTTTCGTCGCCGAGTTGGCCCACCGGCGGGGCGTCTCGGAGCTTATCCTTCTAATTGTCGACGCCGTGCCCGAAGGCGTTGCACGGCAACCTAGCCCGCTAAATGGCCGATCCCCAGGGCCGCGGGCGGTTCCCTGGTTCACGGTCCCGTCCGCTGTTTAGGCGGCGAGAGCGAACGCGTTGTCGTTCGCTGTTGTTTTTTTGCCCGTTTTTACGAGGCCTCGGGCGCCTCGGCACGCGACCTGAACTTTGCTTACCCCCGTCGAAACCGTTTCGCCCCCGAATGTTTCGGGACTGCTTGCAGTATAGCGGAAGCCTCGGTAAGAGGGGGCCATGACCTCCGCGGGTGCTGGCGTCGCCGTCCATCTCGACGGGTTCACCGCGGCTGGGCTGGCGGCGCACCGGGCGATGACCGCCGCCGGGACCGGTGACATCGAGCTGGCGATGGTGTTCGCGGGGACGCGGCACGATGACGACGAGTACAAGGCGGTCCTGGACGCAGTCCAGCGGACGCTGCCGAAGGCGCTGCTCATCGGCTGCTCGGCGACCGGCGTGCTGACCGGCGCGGAGGAGGTCGAGAACGCGACCGCGGTCGCGGTGATGGCGCTGGCGGGCAAGCCGCTGCCGATCGCGATCCACATCCCGGGCGTGCGCGCCGAGCCGCGGGAGGCGGGGGCGCGCCTCGGACGTGAGGCGCTGGCGGCGCTCGGGGGGAAGGCGGTGGGGGCGGCGGTCGCGGTGCTGGTCGATCCGGCGGAGCTGGACGCGGCCGACTTCGTGGCCGGCATCGCCGACGTGGCGCCGGAGCTACTCATCACCGGCGCCGGCGCGTCGGGGGGCGAGACGGGGTGTCGGGTGTTCTGGAAGGGGGAGGCGCAGGCCGACGCGGCGGTGGCGCTGGTTTTTTCGCCCGAGCTGCACCCGAGCATGGGGATGACGCAGGGGTGTCAGGCGGTCGGTGATCCGCAGACGATCACCGCGGTCGACGGGAACCTGATCCTGGAGATCGAGGGGCGGCCGGCGGTCGAGGCGCTGGAGAGGACGCTGTCGAACCCGAACAACCCGGGGCTGCGGCAGATGACGCAGCACCTGCTGGCGGGGATCGGTGAGCTGGGGACGGGGGGGCGGTCGGACTACGTGGTGCGGCCGTTCGCGATCGCCGACAGCGATCGCCCGGCGCTGGCGGTCTACGAGCCGGTGCGCGCGGGGCAGACGATCTGCTTCACGCTGCGCGACGCGATCGGCGCGCGCGAAGATATGAAGGCCATGCTCGACGAGCAGGCGACCGGGCGCGGCAAGGCGCCCCCCAAGTTCGGCGTCTACTTCAACTGCGCCGGGCGCGGCAGCGCGCTCTACGGCCAGGCGGGGCTCGATCCCGAGCTGATTCAGCGGCGGTTCGGCAACCTGCCACTGGCCGGAATCGAGAGCTCATTCGAGATCGCCCCGACCTGCGGCAAGCCGCGCATCCACATGTTCACCGGCGTCCTGCTCCTCGCCGGCTGAGCCAATCAAGGGATCCGAATCAGTGGATCGGAGCTGGGCTCTGCCCAGCGGAGACTTACTTGCCTAGAAGGATCCGGCCCCGGCTCTCGTCGCGTCGGGGTGGGTCCGTGGGAGGGGCCTGCCCCTCCCACGCAGCGAGCGAAGCGAGCGCTACTTGTCCTCCCACCAGAAGACGGTGATCGCGAGGCAGTGGAAAGCTTCATCGGAAGATTGGGTCACGATCGTATCGACGACCTGACATTGCTGATGCTCGCGGATCCACGCCGTCACCTTCTCGCCCAGGTTCTCCCGCTCCTGCGCCATCGTGGCGGAGAAGACCTTCACGCCGTTGAAGCGAGTCGTCGTGTGATTTTGGTGTTGTGGCATCGGTTCGTCTCGTCCCTTCGACGCATCGTATAGCAGCGTTTCGATACGTACGGCAACAGCCTAAATTCTCACTTGCCGTCGGTAGGCTCCGACGGGGTTCCGGCCGAGCCGCTCGCTGCGCTGGGGAGCGCCGGGCGCTCGGGCGCCGGCCCGAGGCCCATCTTGGACTTCAGCTCGGCCAGCGCCATGTCGGACCCCGTGCCGCCCTCCAACTTCTTGAATTTCTGTTGCAAAGTGTCGCCCGCAAGCTCGCCGCCGAGCTCGGTGGAGGCCTCGGATTCGGCCTCGATCTGCTCGACCTTCTGGTTCATCCGCTCGAACGTGTCGAAGGCGCTGTTGTCGGAAAGGCCGCGCATCGTGTCCTGAATCGCCTTCTGGGCCTCGGCACGCTTCTGGCGCGCGATCAGGATGTTCTTCTTTCGCTTCGCCTCTTCGATCTTGTCGTTCAGCGTCCGCAGCTGGTCCTTGAGCTTCTCGACGGCGTCCTTTTGCAGCTGCCACTGCTTGCCGAACTCGGCCTGCATCTTGTCGTGCTCGCCCTTGCGGGACAGGGCCTCCTTGGCCAGCGCGTCGTCGCCGGAGCGCACGGCCAGCATCGCCTTGCGCTCCCACTCGGCCGACAGGTCGATCTGCTCGTCCCACTGCTTCTTCAGCCGTTTCTCGTCGGCGATCGAGGTGGCGACCTGCTTCTTCGCCTCGACCAGCTGGTTCTGCATCTCGACGACGATCTGGTTCAGCATCTTCTGCGGGTCTTCCGCCTTGCTGATGAGATCATTCAGGTTGGACTTGATGAGCGTGCCGAGCCTGGAGAAGAGTCCCATGGTGGTGGTGTCCTAAACGTGGGCGGCGGCGCCGCCGTTCCCGGTGTTGGAGGAGCCCGAGAAGTGGGCGAGGATGGGTTGGTGCTTGGCGACCGCCATCGACATGTCGTCGATGGTCGCCTGGAATTCGTTGAGGTCCAGGTTCTCCAGCTCCAGCGCGTGGATGATGACCACCGCCTCCCCCTCCAGCCCGAACGCGCCGTGGATCATCTCGGTCGTGTTCAGCGACAGCAGGGTCTTGTAGAGCTCTTCCCGGCCTGTGCGGGGGATGTCCATGACCTTCAGTCGAAAGGCGACCACCTGGCCGGCGAGCGAGACCGCCATCGGCGGCCCGTCCGTCTTGACCACCCACATCCCCGGCTTGAGGGTCTCGTACGGCACCCCCATCCGCAGCAGGTACGACTCCACGTCCTCCGCGCTCTTCATGCCGACTCTCGCATGCACTCTCGCATGCAAGGAAGGTTAATCGATCCCCGCCGGTTAGTCGATCCGGTGGCCATCGACAATGGGCCCGGTGTATGGTACCGGAAACGCGCCGGATGATTGATCCCAGCAAGCTTCCCCGCCACCTGGCGATCATCATGGACGGCAACGGCCGTTGGGCGCAGGAGCACGGCCTGCCGCGCGTCGATGGGCACCGTGAGGGGGCCAAGGCGGTGCGTGAGGTGGTCCGTGCCGCGCGCGAGACCGGCCTGCGGGCGCTCACGCTGTACGCCTTCTCGGCCCAGAACTGGCAGCGGCCGCTCGAGGAGGTCGCCACGCTGATGCAGCTTCTGCGCGACTACGTCATCGAGGAGCGCGCCGAGATCATGGACAACGACATCCGGCTCTGCGCCATCGGCGAGCTGGACCGGCTGCCGGCGTACGCCCGCGAGCCGCTGGACGCCCTGGTGCGCGATTCGGCCGGCAACCGCGGCATGACGCTCTGCCTGGCGCTGTCGTACGGCGGCCGCGAGTCGATCGTGGCGGCGGCCCGCGCGATGGCCGAGTCGGTCGCCGCCGGCGAGATGGCCGCGGCCGACGTCACCGAGGAGAGGCTGACCTCGTCGCTGCAGACCGCCGGCCTGCCGCAGCTGGACCTGCTGGTGCGGACGAGCGGCGAGGAGCGCCTCTCGAACTTCCTCCTCTGGGAGGCGGCCTACGCCGAGCTCTACTTCACCGAGACCTACTGGCCGGCGTTCGGCAAGGCCGAGCTCTACCAGGCGCTCGAGTCCTTCCGCGGCCGCGAGCGCCGCTTCGGCCGCACCCGCGAGCAGATCCGCAGCGCGGGGTAGACTCCCCGCCCATGTCCAATCTGGCGCTCCGGGCGCTGTCGGGCGTGGTCGCATTGCCGGTGCTGGCGGCGCTCGTCCTCTGGGCGCCGCCGTGGGGATTCGGGGCGCTGGTGCTGCTGGTCTCGGGCCTGGCTTTGCGCGAATGCGCGGCCATCATGCTGGCCGGCGCGCCGTCCAAGCACCGCGCCATGATCCTGACGCTGGGCGTGCTCTACACGGCGGGCCTCTACCTCTGGCCCGGGGCGGCGCTGGTCTGGACGCTCGGCGCGGTGATTGGCAGCGCGGCGCTGGCGCTGTTCGATCCCGGCGACATTCCGGCCGCGGGCGCGCGCCTCGGGGCGGGGACCTTCACGGTGCTCTACGTCGGCGGGCTGGCCGCGCCGCTGGCGCTCCTGCAGCGCGACGCCGCCCACGGGCGCGCCTGGGTGCTGCTGGCCATCGGCATGACGTTCGGGAACGACACGGGGGCCTACTTCGGCGGCCGCGCGTTCGGCAAGCACAAGCTCTACCCCAAGGTCTCGCCGGCCAAGACCGTCGAGGGGGCGATCGGCGGCCTGGTGGCGACGCTGCTGATCCTGTTCGTGGTCCGCGCCACCCTCTGCCCCTGGCTGACAATCGTCGATGTGCTCGCCGTGGGCCTGCCGGCGGCGGTGCTCGGGCCGGTCGGCGATCTCTGCGAGTCGCTCATGAAGCGGGCGGCCGGCGTGAAGGACTCAGGCCACCTCATCCCGGGGCACGGCGGGATGCTCGACCGGATCGACGCGCTGCTGTTCGTCGGCGCCTGGATCTACGTCTACGCCGTCCATTTGCGGTAACAGGAACCCTCAAAGGGTTCCTGCGACCTCCCGCGAAGAGCTCGAACGAGCAGAGCTCGTTCTCCCTCACGCGATCTGAACGCCTACCGGACGCGATTTGGTGGCCGGTGCCTAGCGCGCTTGGCAGTTGGAGGGGACGGCGACCCAGGCCTCGTCCTGATTGTTCCAGCCGCCGGCGCGCAGCCAGCGGGTCTGGAAGCGGCGCAGCTCGCCGCGGAGCTCGAACCGGCAGGTGGCGATGAAGCGGGGGCGCAGATCGCGCGGCAGCCCGCGGGGCTCCTCGGCCGCGTAGCGTGCCGCCACCGCCGGCTGCTCGAAGAGGCCCGGGATGACCAGCAGCTGCTGGTTGACGGTGTAGTAGGCCGCCAGCAGATCGGCGCGCGCGGGCGGCGTCGGCCAGGGGCTCCCGGGCGCGCGGAAGCCGCAGCGGTAGGGGCCGAACGTCTTTTCGCTGGCGCAGGCGAGATCGTCGCGGTCGGTGGTCACCAGGTTCACGGTAGCCTCGATGGTCGACCCCCGGCCGGGGACGCGGCCGCGCCAGCTCCAGAGCGCGATCCCCAGGACCACGCTGGCGGCGACGGCTATCCAGGCCGGCCCGCGGGGGAGCGGGCGGCTAGCGCCAGATTGGGAAAAGTCGGGCGTTGAGGGCATTTTCCGAGATGGGGAGCTCGCTCCAGAGCGGAGCGTAGAACAGCGAGACCTGGAGAACGACGCAGAGGCCGATCAGCGTGGCGAGCGGGTGGCGCGCGTAGAGGCGATCGCAGAAACCGGCCAGGAGCACCAGCGCGAAGGTGTAGGAGGGCAGGTAGTGATAGAGGTAGGCGTCGCGCAGGCTCGGCACCCAGAACGCCAGCGGCGCGGCCCAGACGAGCAGCATCCAGCAGAGGACGCCGGCGCGTGAGTCGAGCGCCAGCACCGGCCCCTCGGGCGCGGGCGGGCCGGCGGCGGGCGAGGGCGCGGCGTCGCGGAGCAGCGGCCAGAGCCGCCGCCAGCCGACCCGGACCACCACCACGGCGGCCGCGACGACCGCCGCCGTGGCGCCCCACCAGAGCAGCGGGTTGCCGAGCGTGATGAGCGCCTTGATCGATCCGCTGACCGGGTCGACGTCGCGTCGCAGGAAGATCGGCTTCCAGGGGAGAAACCAGGTGTACCAGTGCGAGCTGTTCGGGTTCACCACGGTGTACGACAGGTGGTGGGCGATGAGCTTGCGGTTCTCGGCGATGACGGCGGGGATGGTCGCGCTCCTGCCGGTCAACGCCAGCGCGGCGGCGTGCTGCACATAGAAGACGCCGGCGGACACCAGCGCCAGGAGGGGCGTCGCCCGGCGCAGCCGGCGCGTGGCCGCGCAGATGACCAGCGCGCTGCAAATGAAGGTGACGCCGTTGAGCTTGAATGATCCGGCGCCGCCCAGCAGCACCGCCGCGCCGACGACCTGGCGCCAGCTCCGCGCCGTGAGCAGGGTGGCGACGCCGGCCATGGCGAAGGCGACGATCATCCCGTCCAGCAGCGCCGCCCGGGAGTATGCGACGAAGAACCCGTCGGCGGCGACGAAGGCGCCCGCCAGCAGCGCGGCCCGCCCGCGCTTCCAGACGACCTCGGCGACCCAGGCGCAAAGACCGATGTTGACGAACCCGAACACCAGCGAGGCGAAGCGCCAGCCGAGCGGCGTGTCGCCGAAGAGGCGCATCGCCCCGGTGATGATCAGCTTGCCGAACGGCGGGTGGTCGTCGGTCGCGTAGGTGCGGGCGAGGTAGCTGCGCGCGACGTTGATGTAGTGGTGCTCGTCCCAGCGGAGCGCGTTCGGCCCCTGGCAGTCGTGGAGGCGCAGGTAGACGCCGAGCGCCAGCATCGCACCGAGGACGACGTAGAGCGGGAGATCCCGCGGGGGCGCTCGACGGTCGGTCACGCGGCGACGGTATCAGACCGGGCGGCGAACGCATCGCTCCGGAAATAAGATGACCCCCGCGTGGGTTGAACCGCGCGGGGGTCGTTAGGCCGAACTGGTAGCAAGCTAGGCTAGGGCTAGAAAGAAGCGGCTCCGGGCCGAGCTACCGATAAACCCCGGAACCGTCAGGCTAAGGTCACACCGGCTCGAGACTGGAGTCAAAAGACCGGTGTGAGGGAGGAGGGGAACACCATCCGAGCTCAAGATCTCGAGTGGTGCTTCCTGCCGTTCCTGAAAAGCAAGGGATGTGCCTAGCCTCACCAAAGTGGCTAGCTCGTTGATTTGGTGGAAGTTCCGTGTTAGAGCCTCAAGGCGCCCCCCGAAGTTCACGCGATGAACCCTGACATTTGCGTCAGCCTGTGCCCCCCGTGCACACCGGCTTCGACTTTTAGCCTTCAGCTTGCGGCGCTAACCGCGCTCGCCGACCGCCTCGTATGGCCTCCGAAACACTGATCGTCATCAACGCGGACGGCCCCGAGACGCGGGTGGCGCTCGTGGAGGACGGGTACCTCGGCGAGCTGTACATCGAGCGGAAGCGCGAGCGTGGGATCGCCGGCAACATCTACAAGGGGCGGGTCGAGCGCGTGCTCCCCGGCATGCAGGCGGCCTTCGTCAACATCGGGCTCGAGAAGAGCGCCTACCTGCACGTCTCGGACGTACGCGGCACGCCCGACGACCTCAAGCGCCTGATCGCCGGCGACGCGACGGCCGCCGGGAGCGAGGAGGAGGAGGAGGCCGCCGACGCGGCTCGGGTCGGCACCGGCGCGCGCATCGAGGACCTGCTCAAGGAAGGGCAGGAGATCGTCGTCCAGGTCACCAAGGAGCCGATCAGCACCAAGGGGGCCCGGACGACGCGCTACGTGTCGCTCCCCGGCCGCCACCTGGTCTTCATGCCGACGGTCGACCACGTCGGGATCTCGCGGCGCATCAGCTCGGACAAGGAGCGGCGGCGGCTGCGCGAGATCGTCGACTCGATGCGCCCGCCCGGGTCGGGGTTCATCGTCCGTACGGTCGCCGAGGGGGTCTCCGAGAGGGACCTCAAGGCGGACATGGAGTTTCTGATCAAACTTTGGAACGAGGTGGTCCGCCGCGCCGAGGGGGGCCGCTGCCCGGCGCTCATCTACAACGACCTCGACCTGCTGCTCCGCACGGTGCGCGATCTCTTCACCGCGGACGTGGCCAAGCTGATCATCGACTCGCGGGCGGAGTACGACCGGGTCAAGAAGTTCGTCGCCGCGATCATGCCGGACTTCGACGGCCACATCGAGCTCTACGAGGGCAACGATCCGATCTTCGACGGGTTCGGGATCGAGATCGAGATCGACCGGGCGCTCGAGCGCAAGGTCTGGCTCAAGTCGGGCGGCTATCTCATCGTCGACGAGATGGAGGCGCTGACCGCCATCGACGTCAACACCGGCCGCTTCGTCGGCAAGTCGAGCCTGGAAGACACGATCACCAAGACCAACATGGAGGCGGCCCGCGAGGTCGCCGAGCAGCTGCGCATCCGCTCCATCGGCGGCATGATCGTCGTCGACTTCATCGACATGGACCGGCCGCACAACCGTGAGAAGGTCACCCGGTCGTTCAACGACTACCTGCGCAAGGACCGCTCGAAGGCGGCGGTCACGCGCATCTCGGAGCTGGGGCTCATCGAGATGACGCGCAAGCGGACGCGCGAGTCGCTGCTGCACACGCTGACCGAGCCGTGCACCGCCTGCGAGGGCAAGGGGTACACCAAGTCCCGCCGCACGGTGACCTACGAGCTTCTGCGCGAGCTGCGGCGACAGGGGGATCTGGTCGAGGGCGACACGGTGCTGGTCGAGGTCCACCCCGAGGTCGCGCAGGTGCTGGCAGACGACCGACCGCGCGTTTCTCGAGGAGATGGAGAAGCGCCTGCAGAAGCGGATCGTCGTCAAGGCGCGCGGCTCGTTTGCCGTCGAGGACTTCGAGATCCGCTCGCCCAACGACAAGGCGCCGATCGAGAAGTCGGAGATCGTGCGGCGGCGGCGCGCGAGGACGCCAAGGAGGGGCCCAAGCGGCGGAAGCGTCGTCGGCGACACCTGGGGCCGCCGGCCGAGGTCGAGGCAGCTCTGGCCGAGGAAGAGGCCGCCGCGATCGATCACGAGTCGATGGTCGACAGCCAGTCGGAGCGCGAAGAAGACGGGCCGGACGCGGCGCCGCCCTCGGGCGCGCCCGCGCCGGACGAGCCGCACGGCTAGCGAGAGCGGGGTAGGGGCGGCGCGGGGATGGTGCGGGTCTGCTTCGTTTGTCTCGGGAACATCTGCCGCTCCCCGACCGCGGAGGCGGTCATGCGCCACCTGGTCAAGCAGGCGGGCCTCGGCAAGCGCATCGCCATCGACAGCGCCGGGACCGGCGACTGGCACGTCGGCGACGCGCGCGACAAGCGCAGCCGCGCCGTCGGTGAGGCGCGCGGCATCCCGCTTTCCGGCGTGGCGCGGCAGTTCGTTGCCGAGGACTTCGACGACTACGACCAGGTGCTGGCGATGGACCGCTCGAACCGCGACGACCTCCTGCGGATGTCGCGCGACGGGCGCGACCGGGCCAAGGTGGCGCTCCTGCGCTCGTTCGATCCGACCGCGCCGGCCGACGCCGAGGTCCCCGATCCGTACTACGGCGGCCCGCGCGGCTTCGAGGAGGTGTTCGACATCTGCGAGCGCGCCTGCCGCGGCCTCTTGGCGACGCTGACGCGCGAATCGGGAGGCTGACGATGGAGGCGGGCGCGAAGGGGGCGCTGAAGGGGGTGCTGGCGGTGGCGCTTTCGAGCGAGGTCGTGGACGCGCGGGCGATCGCCGGGGGTGACATCAACCGCGCCTACGCGCTGACGTTGGCGGATGGCCGGCGCTTGTTTGCCAAGGCGAACGACCGCGCGCAGCGGGGCATGTTCGCGGCTGAAGCGCGGGGGCTGAGCTGGCTCCGCGAGGCGGGCGCGCTGCGGATCCCGGAGGTCGTCGCCGTCGCGCGCCCCGAGGAGGCGCACCAGTTCCTGGTTCTGGAATTCGTGGCGCCCGGCCAGCCCGCGCGCGACTTCGACGAGCGGCTCGGGCGGGGCCTGGCTGCGCTGCACGGCCACGGCGCCCCGAGCTTCGGCCTCGACCACGACAACTTCATCGGCTGGCTGCCACAGTCGAATGCCTCGGCCCCGACCTGGGCCGAGTTCTATCGCGCGCGCCGACTCGAGCCGCTGCTCCGGCGCGCCGCCGACGAGGGGCTGGCGTCGCCGCGGATGCGTCGCGGGTTCGAGCGCTTGTTCGCCGCCCTCGGCGAGCTCGTCGGGCCGCCCGAGCCGCCGGCGCGCCTGCACGGCGATCTGTGGGGCGGGAACCTGCTCTGCGACGATCGCGGCGCGCCGTGCCTCATCGACCCGGCCGTCTACGGCGGCCACCGCGAGATCGATCTGGCGATGATGCGGCTCTTCGGCGGGTTCGGCGCGCGCGTGTTCGACGCCTACGACGAGGCGGCGCCGCTCGCCGACGGCCACCGCGAGCGGGTCTCGCTCTACCAGCTCTATCCGCTGATGGCCCACGTCAACCTGTTCGGCGGCGGCTACGTCGGCTCGGTCGAAGCCGCACTTGATCGACTTTCCTAGACGGGTGGCATAGGGACTGCCACCGACGGTCGTGCTAGGTTCCGGCGCGTGATGGAATATCGGACATTGGGTCGGACCGACTGGCAGGTCTCGACCGTCAGCTTCGGCGCCTGGGCGATCGGGGGCGGGACCTTCGGCACCGTGACCGAGGACGAGTCGGTGGGGGCGTTGCACCGCGCGCTCGATCGCGGCGTGAACTTCTTCGACACCGCCGACGTCTACGGCGACGGTCTCTCCGAGCGCCTCCTCGGGCGTCTGCGCAAGGAGCGCAAGGAGCCTTTCTACATCACCACCAAGGCGGGGCGGCGGCTCCCCAAGCAGACGGTCGAGGGGTACAGCAAGAAGAACCTGACGAGCTGGGTCGACCGCAGCCTCAAGAACCTCTCGACCGAGACGATCGATCTGCTGCAGCTCCACTGTCCGCCGACCGACCTCTACTACCACCCCGAGGCGTTCGCGCTGTGCGATGATCTGGTCAAGGCCGGCAAGATCCGGTTCTACGGCGTCAGCGTCGAGCGCGTCGAGGAGGCGCTGAAGGCGATCGAATACCCGGGCGTCCAGTCGGTGCAGCTCATCTACAACATCTTCCGCCAGCGGCCGGCCGACCTGTTCTTCTCCGAAGCGCGCAAGAAGAAGGTCGGCATCCTGGCGCGGCTGCCGCTGTCGTCGGGGATGCTGGCCGGCAAGATGACCGCCAAGAGCAAGTTCCCCGAGGACGACCACCGCAACTACAACCGCAACGGCGAGTCGTTCGATCGCGGCGAGACCTTCTCCGGGGTCCCGTTTCTCAAGGGGCTCGAGGCGGTCGAGGAGCTGCGCGCGCTGGTCCCGCAGGGCGCCACGCTGGCGACCTTCGCGCTCCGCTGGATCCTGATGCACGACGAGATCACCTGCGTGATCCCGGGCGGCAAGCGCCCCTCGCAGGTCGACGAAAACTGCTCCGCCGTCGAGCTGGAGCCGTTCCCCGACCAGACGATGGCCAAGGTCCAGAAGATCTACGAGCGCCGCATCAAGGGCTTCGTCCACCACCACTGGTAGGACGGCCGCCTTCGTCAGAGCTGGACGTCGCGCCAGAGGATAGAGAGGTCGAGCTCCACGGCCTGGAACGGCTCGGTCCGCACCATGGCCTCATCGCGGTGGACGCCGATGGCGCTCCACTCACCCGGCGTGGTGGCGGACAGACGAAGAATCTCCAGTGTCCGCTGCAGCGGGTTCACCAGCCAGGCGTGCGCCACACCGGCGGCCGCATAGAGCGCGATCTTCGCAGCGCGATCATAACGCTCCGTCGAGGGTGAGAGCACCTCGCAAACCCAGTCTGGCCGGATCGTGAAGTAAGGCTCGTTGGCGACCGCCGGCATCGTCTCCCGCCGCCACCCCGCCAGGTCCGGAACCAGAACGTCACGGCCGAGGTGCAGCTCGGGCTCGGCGAGGATGATCCACCCGCCAGGTCCACCGCGACCACGCTTGAACGGTGGGCCCAGCTCCTCCGTCAGCGCGGTGGTGGCCGCGGTGTGCGGACCCGCCGGCCGCGGCGACAGCACCAGCTCGCCGTGGATGATCTCCGCGACCTTGTTGGGCGGCGCGTTCAACACGTCGGCGTAGCTCGCTTCCTTTT
Organism: uncultured Pseudomonadota bacterium; assembly: GCA_963831685.1. Classification (GTDB taxonomy): domain Bacteria; phylum Myxococcota_A; class Polyangia; order Fen-1088; family Fen-1088; genus JADGRB01. Next base: position 29,067 of record CAWHRJ010000012.1, on the reverse strand, counting down.
TCGCCGATCCACCCATCGCGCCGCGATCATACCGCGTTCTCGGCGGCGCCCGGACGGCAGTTGCGTCCGTCTACGCCGCGCGAGCTGCTGCGAAGAGCGGGGGCAGAGGGGGCTTCGTTCCGAGCGCGAGGGTGATGGCGTGGGCGGCCTGGTGGACGAGCATGCCGAGGCCGTCGGCGTAGCGCGCGGCGTGGGCGCGCGTCGCCTCGGCAAGAGGTGTGATGGAGCCGTAGGCCATCTCGAGGACAGCCGACTCCGCGGCGAGGGCGTCGAGGCCGGCGCGGGCGCTGTCGGGTGCCCAGGCGGCGGCGGGGACGGCGGAGACGAGGCCGTCGGCGCCGGTGAGCGCGGCGCGCAGATCGTCGGCGGTCCAGGCAGCGATGAAGACCTGCTGCTGCTGAGACGGCGGGAGCCGCGCCTGCAGCGTGCGGGCGGCGTCGGGGCGGCGGGCGACGAGGCGGAGGTGGGCGCCCGCGCGGGTGAGCGCTTCGGCGGCACCGGCGGCCGCGCCTCCGGCCCCGACCATCACGATCGTCTTGCCGGCGACCGGGGCGCCGAGGTCGGCGAGGGCCGCGATGAGGCCGGCGCCGTCCGTGTTCTCGGCTTGGATTGGCCCGGTGGGCGTCGCGAAGAGGAGCGTGTTGGCGGCGCCCGATGCGCGGACCTCGGGGCCCTGCGCGTCGGCGAGAGCGGCGGCGGCGTCCTTGTGGGGGATCGTGACGTTCAGGTAGCGGTAGCCGTCGGCGCGGAGCTGCTGGACCAGCGCGGTGAAGCCGGCGGCGTCGACGCTGTGGGCGACGTACTCGCCGTCGATCCCCAGCGCCTTGAAGGCGGCATTGTGAATGGCGGGCGAGCGGCTCTTGCTGACGTCGGAGCCGAGGACGGCAGCGCGGATCATCGGGGGCCCTTGTCGCCCTTGGTCGTGGCGTCGACGGTGGCGTCGAGGGCACCGTCGCGCAGGCGGACGTGCAGCCGCTCGCCGGGGGCGACGTCGGCGGCGCTCGTGACGAGGCGGCCGTCGGCGCGCTGGGTGAGGCTGAAGCCGCGCTCGAGCACGCGCACCGGCGAGAGCGCCTCCAGCTTGCCGCGGGCGGCCTCGACGGCATGGCGGCGCGCGACGAGGGCGGGGCGGATGATCGCCTCCAGGCGGTGGCGCGTGGCGGCCAGGGCGGCGCGCTGCTCGACGATGCGGCGGTGCGGGTGCGCGCGGTGGAGGCGGACGTCGCAGGCGGCGAGCTCCGCGCGCGCGGTGACGAGCCGGCGCCCGAGGACGCGGCGCGCGCGCTCGACCGATTCGTCGAGGCGCTGGCGACGCTCGTCGAAGAGGCGCCGCGGATCGCCGAGCCGCCCGCGCAGCCGCTCGAGCCCGTGGCGCGCTGCGCGCACCGATTCGGCCAGCGCGCGCCCGCCCCGCCGCTGGAGAAGCGCCAGCTCGGCGCGGACGTCCTCGTCGATGGGGACCGCCAGCTCGGCCGCCGCCGACGGCGTGGGGGCGCGCAGGTCGGCCACGAAGTCGGCGATCGTGAAGTCGGTCTCGTGGCCGACCGCCGAGATGACCGGCACGCGGCAGCCGACGATGGCGCGCGCCACCGGCTCCTCGTTGAAGGCCCACAGATCCTCCAGCGAGCCGCCGCCGCGCGCGACGATGATGACGTCGACGTCCTCGACCGCCTCGAGGCGTCGCAGCGCCGAGGCGATCGCCAGCGCCGCCCCCTCGCCCTGAACGGGCGTGGGCGACACGAGGATCGGCACCGGGCAGCGGCGGTGCGCGACGCGGATGATGTCGCGCACGACTGCGCCCTGGGGCGAGGTGACGACGCCGAGCCGCCGCGGCAAGAACGGCAGCGGTCGCTTGCGAGCCTCGTCGAACAGCCCCTCGGCGCCGAGCCGCACCTTTAGCTGTTCGAAGGCCAGCGCCAGCGCTCCGGCGCCGGTCGGCTCGATGTCGGCGACCGACATCTGGAAGCGGCCCCGCGCCTCGTACAGCGTCAGCCGCCCGCGGCAGCGGACCGCCATCCCCTCCTCCAGCGTGAACTTGAGCCGCGCCGCCTCGCGCGAGAACAGCACGCAGTCGAGCGACGCCTCGTCGTCCTTGAGGCTGAAGTAGAGGTGTCCCGGGCCGGAACGCTTGAGCCCCGAGATCTCACCCTCCACCCGAACGTCGGCGAACCGGCTCTCCAGCGTCACGCGCGCCGCACGCAGGATCTCGGTGACCGAGTAGATCCGCGGCGCCGCGGGGGCGGCCTGGGGCGCCGGCTCGACCGCCGACGCGGGCGGCGGCACGGCCACCGGGCGCGACAGCAGGGAAAGCTGCTCATTCGTGCGCGGAGACCCTGGGAGGGTCCCCGCACCCTCCCGCGACGGACTCCGCTCAGCGGAGCTGAGCTCCGTCCACGCGTTGGCTGAAGGCTCCGGGGGCGGTTTGGGGGTCATTTGGCCGCGCGCGCGGCGGCCCGCTCGTAGTCGGCGGCGCTCGACCGCACGGCCTCGAGGTCGTGGTAGGCGCGGTTCTTGTCCTCCTCGGCGCTCTTGTCGAGGGCGGCGAAACCCCACCCGCCGCCGGTGCGCCCGAGCGGAACTCGCTGGCCGCTGTCGAGCACGGCGGTCGCCTGCCCGTCCGCGGGCCCGAGCTCGATGCGCGGGATCCCCTGCGCCATCGGCAGGTAGGTCGGCAGCAGCGCGGGCGCCTCGTCGGTGCGGAAGAGCTCGCGCGCCGACGGCGCCGTGGCTGCGTGCTCGAACCGCCCCTTCTCCCGATCGCGCACCGGGCCCTCCGGATAGTTGCTGAGCACGATGTCGTACGCCTCGCGGTGGTACTTCTGGATGGTCATCAGATCCCAGCGGGCCTGCTGATCCAGCGCGTCGAACAGCGCCGCGCCGTCGCCCGCGTTCACCGCGGCCGCGAACCGTTGAAATGCCTCCTCGGGCGTCTTCGACTTGTGGCGGCAGCCCGCGACCGCGAGGCCGACCGCGAGCGGCAGAGCCAGGAGCGCGAAACCGCCCGAACCCAAGCGCAGCACCCTCCGCACATAGCGGAAACGCCCCCGCAGGGCAAGAGTGCAGGCGAGTCAGGAGGCGGTCGTTGTGCTAGGCTGCGCACCCGACGCCGCGACTGACATGAGCGATACGGCCCCATCCGACCGAGCCGCGGGCGACGCGGCAGGCGTCGTCGACGAGTTCGCGCACATCCCGAGCTCCCGCGGGCGCCACCCGTTGGTGGCGGTGGCCGGCGCGGCGCTGGCTTTTTTCCTCGTGTTTCACATCCGGCACGACCTGCGCTATGCGCTCGAGTCGGGGGAGCCGCTCGACCTCGGCCGCGCCAGCGCCGTGTTCGGCGGCGGCCGCCAGGTCAGCGGGCTCGAGAACCGCTTCGTGCGCGTCACCGGGCTGCCCGATCGCGAGAGCGCGCTGCAGATCGACACCAAGGGGTCGTGGGTCTTCAGCCAGTTCTTCCGCCTGCTGGGGACCGACAACCGGCTGTTTCTCCACCGGCGCGAGAGCCCGCTGCCGGCCGGGCTGGCCGAGGCCGACGTGTTCGAGGGGCGGCTCATCCGCGTCGACGAGCTGCCGTTCGCCGCCTCGATCCGGAGCTACTTCGCCACCCACGTCGCCGCCACGCACTTCTTCGCCCCCGAGGCGCTGGCGCGGGCGCTCGCCGCGCGTCACCCGGGCGCGCCGCTCGCGGTCGCCGACACGAGCGGCGACGTCGTCTCGCTCGACGAGCGGGAGACGATCGGCATCGACGTCTCCGAGCGCGACCAGGTGAAGATCGGCCTGCCGCGCGATCGCTTCCCGACCGAGGAACAGGCGCGCGCTGCGCTCACCTCGCGGGGGGGCGAGATCCTGAGCGCGCTCGGCGCGGTGCGGGCCAAGCTGCTGGCGGGAGCGCCCGAGGCGGGGCCGCTGTCGGCGACGCCCGAGCCGCCGCAGCGCTGGACATTCGTGGTGCGGTTTCCGCCGGCCGCGGGGGAGGCGGCGCTGGACGCCATCGGCAACCTCGATCGGTCGGTCGACATTCGCGACGCGCGGCAGACGGTCGACGTCAAGCTGGAGGATGTCTCGGCGCCGGGCGACGCGCGCGGGGGCCTCATCGTTCGCCCGGGCCAGGGGGCGGCGCGCCGGCTCGATCCGACCGTCATCGCCGCCATCCATACGATGGCGCCGGTGGTGATCCCCGACGACGCGTACCTGCTGGTCGAGGGGGACGTCCCGCGTGAGCACCTCCCGACCGTGCTCATCGCGCTCATCCTCGTGATGTTCGGAGCGGTCAACCTGGTCGGCCTCGCCCGCGAGGTCTCAACCGCGGGGACCCTGGGAGGGTCCCCGCCCCCCCCCGCGACGGACTTCGCGCGGCAAAGCCGCACTTCGTCCACGCGACGACCGTGATCCGTTAGATGGCGCTCCGGATCTACGACACGCGTGCCGCGAGGAAAGTCCCGTTCGAGCCGCTCACGCCGGGTCGGGTCGGGATGTACTCCTGCGGGATCACCGTCTACGACCTGTGCCATGTCGGCCACGCCCGGATGATGGTGGCGTTCGACGTGATCGCCCGCTACCTGCGCGCCTCGGGCTTCGCGGTCAACTACGTCCGCAACGTCACCGACGTCGACGACAAGATCATCCGCAAGGCGGAGGCGGAGAAGCGCACCGCCGCCGAGGTGGCGCGCGAGTTCACCGACAAGATGAACCAGGACCTGCGCGCGCTCGGCGTGCTGCGGGCCGACCAGGAGCCGCAGGCGACCCTTCACATCGCCGAGGTCATCGAGATCATCGAGCGGCTCGAGAAGAAGAACCTCGCCTACGCGGCGGGCGGCGACGTCTACTACGCGGTGCCTGGCTTCGCGCATTACGGGCAGCTTTCGAAGCAGCACATCGACGATCTGCGCTCGGGCGCACGCATCGAGGTCGACGAGCACAAGCACAACCCGCTCGACTTCGCGCTCTGGAAGGGGGCCAAGCCGGGCGAGCCGTTCTGGCCGAGCCCCTGGGGCAACGGCCGGCCCGGCTGGCACATCGAGTGCTCGGCGATGGCCCATCGTTTCCTCGGCGAGCCGTTCGACATCCACGGCGGCGGCGCCGATCTCATCTTCCCGCACCACGAGAACGAGATCGCCCAGTCGGAGGGCGCCTTCGGCGACGGCCAGTTCGCGCGCCACTGGATCCACTCCGGGATGGTCAACTTCGGCGGCGAGAAGATGTCGAAGTCGCTCGGCAACTTCGTGACCATCCGCAGGGTCGCCGAGACCTACGACCTCGAGGCGCTGCGCCTGCACCTCATCGGCGTTCACTACCGGAGCCCGGTCGCCTTCACCATCGCCCACGACGACAAGGGGCACGCCCGCTACCCGGAGATCGACGAGGCCGAATCGCGGCTCGCCTACTACTACCGGACGATCGACCGGTTGGCCGCGGCGCCCGGCGAGGACGACGGCGGCGCCGTCGCGCCGCCCGCCGACAAGACGATCCACGCTTTTCATGAAGCCATGGACGACGACTTCAACACCGCCGCCGCCATCGGCCACCTGTCGGAGGCGTTCCTGCTGGCGAACAAGCTGCTCGACGAGCCGGGCGGGGTCGCCAAGGACGTCCGCCGCCGGACGCTGGCCCGGTTACGAAAGGATCTCGCCACTTGCGGCGCGACACTGGGGATCTTCCAGCGCCCTCCTTCGGAATTCCTGGATGCTTACCGGCTGCGCCTCTGCGGGCGGCGCGGGCTCGATCCAGCCGCCGTCGCGGCGCGCATCGCCGAGCGCGCCGCCGCCAGAAAAGCCAAGGACTTCGCGCGCGCCGACGAGGTCCGCCGCGCGCTCCAGGAGACCGGCGTCGAGCTGATGGACACCCCCGCCGGCACCACCTGGCGGGTGGTGGAGCCGCGCTGAAGCGCGTCGGGCGCCGGGCTAGGGTTCGGAGTCGTCGGCGTCCGGACCGTCGTCGTCCGGGACGCCGTTGCCGGCGTTGCTGTTCACGCGCTCGCGCAGCTCCTTGCCGACCTTGAAGAAGGCGAGCCGCTTCGGGCGGACGCGGACCGCCTCGCCGGTGCGGGGGTTACGTCCTTGATATTCCTTGTAGGAGCGAATCGAGAAGCTGCCGAAGCCGCGGATCTCGATCCCCTCGCCGCGGCAGAGGGCGTCGACCATCGAATCGAACATCTGGCAGATCAGCAGCTCGGCGCGACCATGCGGTAGCTTGGCCCGCTCGGCGATGAGATCGATGAGATCCGCCTTGGTCATGACCCTCTGCGGGACACTGTACCCGGAAGCTGCCGAGGAAGTCAAAGGTTACAGCCAGTTACGGTCTGCGGGGTGATCCGTCGCGCTTCGCGCTGCGCTTTTGCGCTCATCAGCCGAGGACGGTCGCGCCGCCGAGATAGGGGCGCAGCACCGCCGGGACGTCGATCCGCCCGTCGGCGCGCTGGTAGGTCTCGAGGACGCCGATGAGCGTTCGGGGCAGCGCCAGCCCGGACCCGTTCAGGGTGTGGACGAAGCGGGCCTTCTCCTTCCCACCTTGGCCGGCTGCGGGCTTGAAACGGATCCGCGCCCGTCGGGCCTGGAAGTCGCCGAAGTTGGAGCAGGAGCTGACCTCCAGCCACTCGCTGCAGCCGGGGGCCCACAGCTCGAGGTCGAACTTGGCCATCGCCGAGAACGACAGATCGCCGGTGCACATTTGCACCACGCGGTAGGGGAGCTCCAGCGCCTTGAGGACGTCCTCAGCGTCGGCGAGCAGCTTGCCGAGCTCGTCCATGGACGTCTCCGGGCGGACGAACTTCACCAGCTCCACCTTGTCGAACTGGTGGCCGCGCTTGATGCCGCGGGTGTCGCGTCCGGCCGCCATCTGCTCGCGGCGGAAGCAGGCGGTGAAGGCGACGTGGCGGATCGGCAGGCGCGCGTCGTCGAGGATCTCATCGCGGTAGAGGTTGGTGACCGGGACTTCCGCCGTCGGGATGAACCAGAAGTCCTCTTCGGCGTCGCGGTAGAGGTTCTCGCCGAACTTGGGGAGGTTGCCGGTGCCGACCAGGCACTCGCGGCGGACCATGTAGGGCGGGTAGATCTCGACGTAGCCGTGCTTCTGCGTGTGCAGATCGAGCATGAAGGTGATGAGCGCACGCTGCAGCCGCGCGCCCCAGCCCTTGAGGACGTAGAAGCGCGAGCCGGAGATCTTCACGCCGCGCTCGAAGTCGATGATGTCGAGCGCGGTGCCGAGGTCCCAGTGCGGCTTGGGGGCGAAGTCGTAGGTCTTCTTCTGGCCCTCCTCGCGAACGATCTGGTTCTCGCTGTCGTCCTTGCCGACCGGGACCGACGGGTGCGGCAGGTTGGGGAGCTCCAGCATCAGCCCCTCGAGCTTCGCCTCCGCGGCGGCCAGGTCGGCGTTTTTCCCCTCGATGTCGCGCTTGAGCGCCGAGCTGTCGGCGAGCGCCTTGTCGCGCTCGGGGCCGGCGGGGACGCGGCCGATCTCCTTGGAGATCTTGTTCTGCGCCGCCTGCAGCGTCTGCGACTCGTTCTTGAGATCGCGCACGCGGGCGTCGGCGGCGATGACGACGTCGAGGTCGATCGGCGCGCCGAGCCGCGCGTAGGCCTGCCGGACCTCGTCGGGGGTTTCACGCAACAAGCGAATGTCGATCACGGCGCGGGAGCATAAGCGACCGGGCGCCCGGGTCAAAGCGCGGGCCAGGCGCGCCTGGCCGGGGTCACCGCCAGGCGTGGACCAGCGACAGCGATCCGCCTACGCCGGCCTGCTCGTTTCGTCCGAACGAGGAAGCCATGACGTCGCCGTAGAGCGAAGCCGACAGGCGCCAGTCGACGGCGACCGGCCAGAGTCCGGTGGTGCCCACGGTGGTGAGCCGGAGGTCGCTTGGCCCCGAGGTTGGGATGCTGACGGTGGTATCTCCGCGTTCCAGGAAGTTGATGTAGAGCGCGACGCCCGCCTCGTTTTCGAACACGTAGCCGGCGACAGCCAGCGCGGTCAGCTGCAGCGGGTACGACGTCGTGATCGGGGCCATCGGCGGTGCGCCCGCCGGGCTGGGAGGCGTCACGGTGCTGCTGCCGCTATAGGTGACCCATAGGTTCAGCGCGCCGTAGAGGGGGCCGTGCACCTTCTCGATGTCGACCCCCAGCGAGGCGTTGAAGGTGCCGGTTCCGGTGGCGTCGGTGGCGGCCGGGTTCGTGCCGTCGCCGACCGCCTTGCCGGTTGGGAAGACGACGCCGCCCAGGAGTGCGAAACCGGGCCAGTACATCATCTCGGCCGCCAGCTTGAAGTCATAGCGGGCGTTCAAGGCCACGTCCCCGATGCCGCTCCCCCAAGCGTCGCCGCCCGATCCCGTCCTGTGCGTCTCGACATACGGAAGGACGACCCCGACCTGCGCGCGGCGGGCCAGGCGGAACGAGGCCGCTAGGTCCTGCTCGACGTCCTGCTCGGACGACGTCGAGGTGGAGACATACGTTCCGTCGGGCAGGAACGACCCCACGTCGCTGCGCACCCGCGTTTGCAGCCCGACGGCGTAGTCGTCCGGCGGCGCGAGGCGCACCGGACTCACCAGCGCCCCGCCGGCGCAGCAGGCCTGCGCCGCCGCCGGCGTCGCGCGGGCCGCCAGCACCAGCGCGACTGCGCCCGCGCTAAGGCACGTCCACCGTCGGCTCGGCCGAGTCATTGGTGGTCCCTCCGCCGTCTCCGCCGCTGGCGAGCGTGGTCAAGAGTTCCCAGTGGCCGGCCATGAAGAAGTCGAGCGGCGTGGCGACGTAGACGCCGGGCGCGGTCTCCGAGACGGTCGGCGCGACGGAGGCGCCATGACCGTGGGCCGGCATGAAGGGGACGATCGTCAGCGTCAGTCCGGCGACCGGCGTGCCCGCGCCGTCGCTGATCGCCAACTGGGCGGCGTCGTAGCCGACGGTCGGGTGCAGGGGCGACCACCAGACGTCGATGCTGAGCTGTCCGGAGGCCGACGCCACCGTGAGCGCCGGCGCGCCCGGAAAGACCAGCGCGGGCGCGGTCGGCTCCGAGGCCTGGCCGCCGCAGCCGGCAGCGGCGAGCGCGACGGCCCCGACGGAAAGCAGCAGCGCGCGACCGCCGGACGGAGACATGGGCGTGACTCTGGACGACGGCGTCGCCGTGGGGAATGCGAAAAAAATTCGCACGGGCTGGGGCGGTTCCTTTCTCGCTATGTTCGGTCGACGAGGTGGGCGCGCTTCACCGCGGGCGTCGGGCGAGCTATTTAGAGGGCCGACATGACGACCGCGCAGATTGCGCTCCTCGCCGCGCTCATGGTGGCAACTGGCGCGCTGGGGGCGATCACCGGCGGAAATTCCCTCATCAACGTGCCGCTCATGATCACCGTGGGGATGACGCCACGGCAGGCGGTGGCGACGAACATGTTCGCGGTCCTCTTCATGACCGTGTCGGCGACGGCGCGGTTCGCGCGTGCCCGGATGTTGCGCGCGCGGCTGCTGCTCCCGCTCGGCGTCATCACCGTCGCCACGTCGGCGGCGGGCGCGCTCATCGCCGTCAAGCTCTCGGAGACGGTGGTCAAGCTGGTGGTCGGTGTCTCGATGGCGGCGCTGGTACTGTTCATCGCGCTCCACCAGAAGAGCGCGACGCCCTCGGCCCCGACCCCCGCGCGGCGGATGGCCGGGTACCTCGGGGCGACGCTCCTCGGCGTCTACGGCGGCTTTTTCTCGGGCGGCTACACGACGCTGATGACCGTCCTCTGCACCGTCTGCTTCGGCCTGACGATGATGGAGTCGGTGGCGGTCACCAAGCCGGTGAACCTGCTCTCCTGCGTCGCGGCCTCGGTCGTCTTCTTCGCGGGCCGCCTCGTCGACCTGCGCGTCGGCGTCCCGCTGGCCGCGGCGAACCTGGTTGGCGGCTGGCTGGGGGCGCACGCGGCGCTCAAGGGTGGCGACCGCTTCGTCCGCCTGCTTTTCCTGGTCACCGTCGCCGCGCTGGCGGCCAAGCTGCTCGTCTGGGACGTGATCCTTCGCCGTTGAGCGCGGCTCAGCGGCGGAGCAGGGCCGGGAGCAGCGCCCCGCCGGCGGCGGCGGCGAGGATCGTCCCGCCGACGTGGCCGAGCACGACGTGCGCGGTGCCGGCGTAGGGGCAGATGAAGTGGAGGACGAAGCCGCCCATCGCGCCGCCGGCGGCGCCGAGCGCCATTCCGAGGCGCGCGCGCCCGACAGGCACCAGGCGGCGAAGCGCGTAGAGGCCGACCAGGAGAAACGGCGCGGCGATCTCCAGGACGATGCCGGCGCAGTGGCGGACCGACCCGAGCAGCGTCAGGTGCGCGTCCTCCGGGCGGAGGCTGACCCCGGGAACCTGGAGGGTCGCGGCGAGGGTGAACGCGAGCAGGGCCAGCAGCGCGCCGGCGCCGACGCGCGAGGCATGTCCGGGCGCCGGGAGCACGTCGCCCCGTCGCGGGACCAGGGCCGCCGTCAGCGAGGCGGCGCACGCGCCGGCCCACAGGGCAGCCGCCGCGATCACCCAGCCGAGCGGCAGCGCGCTCAGATCCGGCCGGTAGGCGTGGTGCGCGAGAACGCCGACCGGCCAGAGCAGCCCGACCAGCGCCACCACCGCAAGGGCGCCGAAGCGCGCGCGCGTGCGGACCGGCTGCATCCCCTGGATCGCGCTCAGAAGGTCTGCCGACGGCGGTGGCGGGTCGACCCGGCCGGGCGGCAGCGCGCGCTCGTCGAAGCCGTTCGTGCTCACGACGTCGCCTTTCGTGGTCCCGGACTTGGTCCCGGACTTGGCCCGGGTTCCGGCCCGGGCCGCGGCTCGGCGGGGACGGTCGCCGGTTTGGCGAGCATCTCGCGCAGGGTCACGTAGGCGCGGTGCGCGCGCTGCTTGATCGCGCCCGGCGTCGTCCCCGCGATCATCGCCGCCTCCGTCGTCGAGCGGCCGTGAACCTTGGTGAGCAGCAGCGCCTGGCGCTGGTTTTCGGGGAGCTGATCGAGGGCGGCCAGCGCGCCGGCGGTCGTCGCCGGATCGGGGCGCGCCGCCTCGTCCTGCCCCGCCTCGACCGGCACGCCCGTCAGGTCGGCGGCGGGCTCGGCCTGCAGCGTGCCGTCCTTGGTCAGCTGCACGCGGTTGCGCTTCCGCTTGCGGATTTCGTCGAGGCAGGTCCGATGAGCGATCGTGTACATCCAGGGGATCGGGTTCGCGCCCAGCACGTAGGTCGAACGGGCCTCGTGGAGCTTGAGAAAGGTGACCTGCAGGATGTCCTCGGCGGCGGCCTTGTCGCGCAGCAGGCCGAGAAGATACGCCAGCAGACGCGGCGCCATCAGCGCATAGAGGTGCTGGAACGCCGCCGCTTCGCCGCGGCAGTAGCGCGCCATGATCTCGGCGGCTTCCGTGGCCTCACGATCCACGCGCGCCGCTCCTCCCTCGGCTCTCCACTCGGTACTCCACGAGGTTATTAGATAGACCGTCGGGGTGCCGGCCACAATGCCCCCACGAATCTGGTTGCGGGCCCTCGATTCAGGAAACCGCGCTTCGCGCGCGGCGAACATTGCCGCTCGGGTCATCCGATCGTCCGCTTGAAGCGTTTCGGGCGGCGCGGGACGGGAACCGATTCCACATGCCCGTCCCGCGCCGCCCGAAACGCCCACGCGCGGAGGATGTGGGGGACCAAGCGGTGGATGGCGATCCGCGCGTAACGTCTGAAGGGCTGCGGTCATGACGTCTGACGGTTACGAGGCGGTTCGGCGAAGGCGCAACCGGCCCACGAGGGCGTCGACCGAGAGGGGGCCGGCGCCGGCCAGCGCGAGCCAGATGAAGAAGACGAGGTAGCTCCACTCCTCGAACCCCACCAGCGCGGTCAGGCCCGTGATGTCGCCGCGCTTGGCGGTCAGAATCGCGATGACCATCGTGAACCCCAGCGGCAGGGCGAAAAGGCGGGTTCCGAGGCCGAGCAGGATCGCCAGCCCGCCGAAGAACTCGGTCGCCGCGGTCAGGCGCGCGTTGAACCCGGGCGCGGGGATGTGCAGCGAGGTGAAGAAGTCGGTCACGTCCGGGATCGAGTGCAGCTTCCCCCAGCCGGTCCCGATGAAGACCAGCCCGACGGTCAGCCGTGCCAGCGTCGGGCCCAGGAACGAAACCCGGTCCGCGGTGCGGCGCAGCCGGTCCAGCGAGGCGGTCACGAAGCTCGGCGTCATGTCGATCCCTCCCGCCTCTCCTACGCCGGCCGCGCGGCCGGGTTACGGCCGCATCCGGGGAGAGCGGGGCGAAGGTCGGGGTATGCTTTTCGCCGTGATCCGGACCAGGCGCTGGAACGATCCGGCCGAGCCCGGCGATGGGTTCCGGCTGCTGGTCTGCCGCATTCGGCCCCGCGGCGTCTCCAGGCAGAAGGAGACCTGGGACGACTGGTGGCCCGACCTCGGGCCCAGCCGCGGGCGCACCGCCGCCGGCACGACCACCCCGGACGGAGTTCCCGGCCCCGCCTACGACGTGCTCTGGGCGATCTGGGACGCGTCCGGGCTCGCCCCGGCGTGGCAGGCAGCGAGTGCCGCCGGGGGAGCCCGGGCGCCGCGGCGGACCGGGATCTGGACGCCGTGGTGGCCCTGTTCGACGCGGCATCCCGGTTCGCGGCCCGGCTACCGCCCGGCTCGCCCTCGCTGTTCCTGGACAGCATGGGCGGCCAGGGAGTCCCCGGCGACACGCTGGCCGACCGTGCGCCGGAGGGCGAAGCGGTGCGCATCCTCACCGCGCACCGCTCCAAGGGCCTGGAATGGGACCTGGTCGTGGTGGCCGGGGTGCAGGAGGGCACCTGGCCAGATCTGCGGATGCGGTCCTCGCTGCTGGGCATGGACGAACTGGTTGGAACGCGGTGGACGACCAGGCTGGGAGCGGACCGCCCGGGGCCAGCGACGCGGCGGCCGCGGCGCTGGTGTCCAAGCTCCTCGACGAGGAACGCCGCCTGTTCTACGTCGCGGCGACCCGGGCCCGGCACGCCCTCGTGGTCACCGCAGCCAGCAGGGAGGACAGCGAGGACCGGCCGTCCCGGTTCCTGTCCGAGCTGGCCGGCGACGAGGTGGAGATCGAGCCGGTCGCCTCGGAAAGGCCGGGCGGCGCTGGCTCTCGCTGCCCGCGCTGACCGCCGAGCTACGCCACGCGGCGGCCAACCCGCGGGCCGGCCGCGGGTGGTCCGGGCCGCGGCCGCGGCCCAGCTGGCGCGGCTCGCCGGCGCCAGGGTGCACCGAGCACGTTTCGTCGGATTGCTCGAGCAGCCAATCCACAGCAGCAACCATACCAACAATCTGCTCTTTGGCCACCTTCATTCCGCGACCCACAGCGTCGGAATTGGGATTGTTATTTGCGGTAGCGAGATCAATGAGGTGCTTTTTTCCAAGAAGCAATCCAGCATTCTGCGGACCGCGAATTCCCTTCCCGCCTGAAAAAGCGACAAGATCGAAACCCATGCCAGTGTACTTCCAGAGATTTTCAATCGGTGGCATGTCAGCGGCAGCATCATTGTGGCATGGGACACCATGTTCGTGAGCAACACTTAACCAGGTCTCGCGGTCGATTTGCGCTCCATTTGGCCCTGCCTCCGCAGCGTTGAAGAAGTTCGTCATCACCGTGTTCGGGCTTAGCGCGCGCTTGTAGTCCTCCAGGGTGACCACTTCCTTGATACGCGCTCCGCACAGGAGCATGGGATGGTCGTATTCATAGCGATGAGCCTTTTGCACCACCACTTCGTTCTTCATTTTGTCCACATTTTCCGGAATCTCTTGTGGACTTGCGCCATTTGCTGAGGCAATGCAGGCAGCGGTTGCAAGCGTCAGAGCCGCCGATGCTCCAGCTGTAACCATAGCAGCCTCGCAACGCAACTTCTTCGCCAGATACTCGCCCGCCGCGAGTTGCAGATCTTTTAGGCGTACAGGATGCAGTGCCGCCTGCGCCACTGCCCGCTGTACTTGTGGAGGCATACATGCAGCGGTGAGATAGGTATAGGTTCCAGCGGCGTTGATGATTTTTTCAACGCCCAGCTTCGCGTAATAATCGTCAGATGAAGCACTTGCTGCGGCTAAGGATTCAGGAGCACTGCCAAAAAAAGGAGCAATTCCAATACCCGCAGCCGTGGCAGAAGTCAGGCCAATAAATCTTCGCCTGGTAACCGAACCTTCCGCTTCTCGTTCCGACATTGTCATCGCCACTTTTGCAAAGCCAACACAACTGCCGCATCGGCACAGCACTAAATGCGACCGAATTGCTTCACTGCCTCTTCAATGGAGTGGAACTTTTCGATAAAAGGATACATCGAGTGCTCGCTCTCATCCAGATGTTGCGCTAATACCAGAATTTCTGGAGCACGTTCTCGCGGTACAACAACAACACCGTCCTGATCTGCCACGATGATGTCCTGGGGTGCGACTTTGACACCGTCACAGACGACGGGAACATTCATACCGCCGAAGCGATAGTGGCTCACAGATGTTGAAGGAACCGGGCCCGTGGAGTAGACGGGGAAACCAATTTTCTTGAGTTGTGGAAGATCACGGACTCCCCCATCGATGACGGCACCTGCAAAATTCCTCGAAAACATTGCCGTTCCCATCAAGCCGCCCATTCCGGCGATATCCGCTCCATCCTCGACGGTCATCACATAAACAGCGCCAGGGCCGCCTGAGTCAATTGCCTTCAGCATCCCCGAGAGAGCATTGGGGTCGTGATTTTCTTCCTTTACCAATTTGACGGTAAGCGCGGTTCCGGCGAACTTGGCGACTGCATCGCCTGGACGCTGGCACCCATGTCGAGCCAGCGGATAGCATCGCCGATATCGGTCGCAGAGGGATTGCGGCCCTGGGCTGACGGCTGATCCGGTGTGACCGGCTGGAAAACAATCTGGGTCTGCACCATTGTCAGTATGCGTCGGGCCTCGTCCGGCCGTCCCGCGGACAACCACTGGCGCGCAGTCTGCAATTGCTGCGCCGCAGACTGCGCGGGCATCAGCTGGGCCGGCTGCGGAGGCGGCATGGTCTTGCTCGGCTCCAGAGATGGCATGGGCTGGTTTGGCACGGAATGCGTCGGTTGCCGCGCCGGGCGAGGTGCGGGCTTCGTTGCAGCGGGCGGCGGCGGCAGAGCCGATGCCATCTGTTCTAGCGCCCTCTGTAGCGCCATTAATGCCGCCTCCGCCTGGCGCTGCTGCCTGAGCCTATCGATCTCTTGCCGCAATACGTCCGCTTCGCCTCGCGCCTCGTCAAGCTCGTGTGCGCGCTGGGTAAGCTCCTGCGTGCTTCGCGCAAGCTCCTGCTTTTTGCGTTGCATAGCTGTTGCTGCAGATCAGCAATCTCGCTCCGCAGATCGACAGCCTGATGTTCGAGTGCGTCACGCGCCGCCTGCTGCTCGGCAACGTCTGATCCTGGGGAGCTTTGGACGTCGCGCTGCTTGGGCTCCTCCTGTGTCTTGTGCAATCAACGTTTGGAGTTCGCTGTCCTCTCCTTGCAAGTCGGCAACCACATCTCTGAATGCGTCAAGCGATGACTGCCGCCGCTGTTGCTCCGCAACATCCGAAGGCGGTACGCTCTGCTCTTGAAGCTGGAGCTCCCGCTTTAGATGTGGAATCAGGTCTTGAAGTTCACTGTGAAGTTCTCTGTCCTGTTGCTGCGAGTACGATGATGCTTGTTGCTCCGGTGCTCCAGGCATTGCCTGCTGCCCGCTTACTCCCCCGGCCAGCGGCCTCTGCGCCTTGCGTTGCGTAAGCCGCTGCTTGACTGATTCGGATAGGCCTTGAAGATCGCTAATCTGTCGTTGCAGATCGACACCCTCACTCTCCATCGTCTGACGCTTTTCCTGCTGCTCCGCAACGGATGGGGCAGGTGGGCTTGGCGCTGGGATGGGAGCCGCCGCGGCGTACGGTATACTCAGTGCCACTATCGTGGCGCAGGAAGCTGGCAATAGACAGCGCCACATTTGGGCCTCCTCTACGTTGTCGTGGCAGTTTGCCGTAGCCCATCTCTCGGATAGCCGAGTGACACACCGTTCCCGTGGTCGCTAGGTCTGGTCGTCGAGATAGTCTTCAACTATCCGATGCGACCGCCTCCTTGGCTCGGCGGGGCGGCCATCGCTAGCCACCCGGACCACTGCCCTCGTCTGGCCTCGTCGGCCATCCGTCACCGCCGCCCAGGCGCCAGAACGGCGGGTGCGGCGCCTTGCGACGCCGTAGCGCCATCGGAAGAATTACCCCCGCCGCAACAGCCCAAAATGCTGACATCACAATACCAACCACGGGTCGTAGCGGTGAGTGAGCTTCCAATCCCGATCCCCACTTCATTAGCCGAATGACATCACTTCCATCGAGAATGCCATTTTGCTGTGGCTGGTTTGCAACCGCAACACCCCCGAAGGACCTGTGATGTTCCGCCAAATGACGGGAACCTCTGATGAGGAAGGCTCAAATGAGCCTTTCTTGGAGGATAGGGAAATTCCTGAGGCCATCTGTCGTTGGTTGTGGCCCCATGCAGCCTCCGATGCGCAGCGCTAAATGGCGGGACCTGCTGCAAACTGGAGTTCCTACCAGTTGTCAAGGAGAAAATGGTGGGGGCTGGTAACCCCCGCCCTCCTGTCCAAATCGCATCGAATAACAGCGGAGGGCTATGGCCGCAGACGTTAGCGCTCGATTGCTCAGCCGAACCCGTTCCTCCGTGAGTTCCTCGGCAAGGCGCGACCAAGCACGCAACTCGACGAGCCGTGGGTCAGCAACGTTGAGGCGGCGGAACAAGCACCGACCGTGCATACGCCATCCGCCAACACATAGCCGTCCCGGCGATCATCCTTAGCTCGACTTTCCGCATTTCAGGCGGCGAGACACAAAGTCTCGACGAATCGATTTAACAAGGTGACCGGAATTTCTGTGCTTTCGGAGCCGGACCGGGATATGGAAAAACTCGGCGGTGACCACAAGACGCGACGGACGGCGGCGATCGCGTCGCTGAAGGTCGGTTGGCGCTTATTGTACCATGCGGCATGGCTGGGGCGGACGGCAGTGCTGGAATGCTGCGTCAAACCATGCGCCCAGACGGTCACCAGAGAGTAGAGCCCAAGTAGAGCCGGTGTCGTGCGCAGGATGGCCAGATCGGACCATTGACGCTGGGTCTCGACGCCCAGATGTTCACGTGCCTCTTGGAAGGTCGTCTCGATCCGCCAACGGGACAGATTGCGGCGGGTCCGAGATCAAGGTCTGTGCAAAGAAATGCCTGCGGCTCGCGCTGGCCGGACGGATCACGCACCAGTACCCAGCGGATCGCAGCCGGGGGCATGCCGTTATGATACCAGACGGCGGTGCCGGAGACATACTCCAGCTTGCGGGTCTGACCACCGTACCAGTCCGTCAGCATGACGGATGTCCATGCAGTTTTCGGATTGGTGAGCACGGCGTTGAGTTTGGGCCGGCGTTTGCCTTTCAGTGCAGGCCGCCCCATTTGGCCTTTCCGGCGTTTCGGTGCTGGCTCGAACAAACTGGCGTCGAGGCGCAGCCTGGTGATGAAGCAGACGTACCGACGCACAGCGGCGATGAGTTCCAGTGCCGAGAAACCGCTGTCGGCAACGACCACCACACGGCGATCCGGCAGCCAGCGTTTGGTTTGCAAGATCGCCTGTTTTGCCCAGTTGGTCAGCGCTTTGTGCCGCTTCCCTTGCACCTCGCTCCAGCGCGCCGACGGCGCCAGCACAGTCAGGAACGGTAACGCCCAGCGCCGGCCGGCGAATGGGACCGGCAACATCACCGCCAACGACAACCAACGTAGACCGCTGGTCTTGACGAAGTGGCCATGCGACGAGCGCACCGCGTCGCGATAGATGCCGCGAGCCTTGATTTTGCCGCCCCAGCGCCGTTCGATGGTATCGTCGATACCGATCACCACCTCGCCGCTGGGCGACAGCCTCGCCAGGAGATGCAGCAATAACCGGCGCGCCACGTCACGGGCGTCCCAGCGTGCTCGGTTGAGCACTTCGTGGTAGCGGCCGAAACCGGGTTGATCCGCCAGTCCCATGACGCGCAGCGTCTGGGTGACGGTGCGTTTGCCGGGTGCCAGAATGGCGCCGCCGACCAGCACCAGGATATGGTTCCAGACCGGTGCGGTGAAGCACGGTCGGAAAACTGCCAGCATGTTCCGTCAGGGGAAGCGCGCCGTAAGCGGTGAAGCGGCCGGGATGCTTGGCAGATCTCCGGATGCCCGTCATTAAGTGTCCGTCCGGAAGGATCGCGAGTCATTAGAATCGGTTACGGGAGGGGCTTGGGCGGCTCGAATCGCGCGTGATTCTATCAGCGGCGCCGATTTGCGAGGTGCCCTATGTGGACGACGGAGAACCGCCCCCGCTACGACCGGGACAAGCTGCGCTACCCGAGTGACCTGACCGACGAGGAATGGTTGCTGGTTGAGCCGCTGATTCCTCCAGCCAAGCGTGGCGGTCGCAAACGCGAGGTGGTGGTGCGGGAGGTGGTGAAAAAAAACGGGGTGATGTATGTGCTGAGCACCGGTTGCCAGTGGCGATACATCCCCAAGGATCTGCCGCCACAGGGCACGCTACACGACTACCTGACCCGGTGGAATTACGATGGGACGATCGAGAAGATCCACTATGCGCTGTATGTGCAATGCCGCGAGGCAATCGGTCGGGAGGCCAGCCCGACAGCCTGCGTGATCGACAGCCAGAGCGTGAAAAGCGCGGAAAAAGCGACTGTCTTGACTGTCAAGCGTCGTTTCGCCTTTCGATGATCTGGCACGGACCACGACGCCTCAAGGCTGGCACGTTGCGCCACCGCCTTCGGCGGCTTCGGCCTTGACCCGTCGGGGTCGGTGCCAGGCGGGCTTTTGATTGGCTCGATGCCATGGTTCACGCGCATTGCCATGGGGTGTTCGTCCGGATGATTGCATTGAGGATGCCGAGGAGGCGTCGCATGCACGCGACGAGCGCAACCTTCATTGGACGCCCCCGTTCGACCAGGCTTTTGTAATGTTTGCTGATGACAGGATTCCATCGGATTGCGGCGAGCGTTGCCATGTACAGAGCATTGCGAACAGCACGACCACCGGTGATGGTTCGCTTGCCGCGCATCTGCCCAGAGTCGCGATTGACCGGCACGACACCGACGAGAGCAGCGACGCGGCGGCGGTCGAGTTGGCCGAGCTCAGGCAGATCAGCGATCAGAGTGTGCGCGGTGACATCGCCAACACCCGGAACTGATGTCAGCAGATCGTCGGCAACTCGCCAGACGGGTGATTGCTTGATGGTGTCGTCGATGTCGTGATCCAGCTCAGCAAGTTGGGCCTTGAGGGGTCTTCAGTGTTGCCTTGAGCATGCGCTGAACGCGCGAATTGCGTGCCTGATGCAGCCGATTAGCACTACTTTGGCAGATTGTGCGTGATGGCATCACTTTTGGGATTCCCGAATTGGCCAATCGGTGATTCCTGGGGGATCGGCTTTTCGGAGGCCGATCACGGTGCGCAGGAAGTTCGGTTGGACCACGGAGCTTGAACGCTGGCTGGAGCCATTTCTGAGCCGCCTAGCGCACAAGGCTCGGCGACGGATGTGCCCACTCTACATTGCGGGACTGATCGGACCGGGCGAGCGGAAGAGCATTCAACCGATGGCGCAGTGGCTGGTCCCCGGCGAGTACGATCAGCTGCATCATTTTGTCGCGGCTGGCATGTGGGATGCGACACCGCTGGAAGCGGAACTTCTTGTTCAGGCGGACCGGCTTGTCGGCGGTGACAACGCCGTTTTGGTGATCGACGACACGGCACTGCCGAAGAAGGGCAGCCATTCGGTTGGCGTTGCCGCGCAATATGCCTCTGCCCTGGGCAAGACAGCCAATTGCCAGACGCTGGTGTCAGCAACGTTGGCGAGCGGCGAAGTGCCGGTGATGGTCGGTATGCGTCTGTTTCTACCGGAGAGTTGGGCGAGTGATTCTGTTCGGATGGCAAGGGCGCGGGTTCCGGCAGATCGACAGACCTTCCGTAGCAAACCTGAGATCGCCATCAATGAGGTCGACCGGGTGAGAACCGCCGGCGTACGCTTCGGATGCGTGCTGGCTGATGCGGGCTATGGCATGAGCGCGCCGTTCCGGCACGCCCTCAGTGAGCGCGGATTAAAATGGGCCGTCGGTATTCCGCGGCATCAGAAGGTCTATCGAGGTGACGTGGCCTTGATCTTTCCCGTGGCAGGTCGCGGCCGTCACCGACGGCGACACATCCCCGACAGCAAATCGATCGCAGCGGAGGCAATGCTCGCTGGCGCATCCTGGCGCTCGGTCAGCTGGCGCCGCGGCACGAAAGGTCGGCTGTCGGCACGCTTTGCCGCCGTGCGCGTGCGGGTCGCTGACGGGCCGCCACAGCGCATTCGCGACATGGGTGGCCAGCATATGCCCGGGGACGAAGCCTGGTTGATCGGCGAACGTCGCGCTACTGGCGAGCACAAATACTACCTTTCCAACTTATCCACCGACACGCCGATCACGGTGCTCGCCAGCACCATCAAGGCGCGCTGGATCTGTGAGCAGGCTCACCAGCAGCTGAAGGAAGAACTCGGGCTCGACCACTTCGAAGGACGATCGTGGCATGGACTACATCGTCACGCCCTCATGACAATGATTGCCTATGCCTTCCTTCAACACCATCGCCTCGCAACCGCGAGGCGGGGGAAAAAGAATCAATGGACCGCCACCACAGCCAAGCTTACCCGCCGTGCGCCGTCTTATCATCACTCACATCACTCGCGCGCGGCCTTCGCGCTGTCCGCACTGCCGCAAATGGTTCAGCTCGGCATAGCCTGCCCTGTAATCATTCTGCCAAAGTAGTGTTAGTCTCCATGCCGATCATTTCCACCACCTGACGTCGGCGCGCAATCAGTTCGGCGAGGCTCTGGCTGTCGGCGTCGGCGAGCGCGCGCGGTTCGGGACGAATGCGTTCAGCGAACAGGGCAATAATCTGAGCATCGAGTGCGTCGGTCTTGGCGAGCCGTCCGGTGGCGCGAGCAAAATCGCGGATCTGACGTGGATTAGCCACCGCGAGCGGCAGGCCGGCGCTGGCCAGAGCGGCGGCCACGGTGATCTCGAACCCGCCGGTGGCCTCGAGCACAATCAGGGCAGGAGCCAGGTAATCAGATCGGCGACGAGTTGCGCAAGGGCTTGGCCATCGCGCGCGACGGCAAAGACCTGACCTGAAGGACATACATGAACATCGAGACGGTCCTTCGACACATCGATCCCAACGAAGCTCGGCGAAGCGGGGTGGCGTTCCATGACCCGTCCTTGCGAATGCGGGCTCGGCTTGCGGCCCAGGCGACTGTTCGGGTTCTCTATGGAACCGGTGGACGGGGCGCCTTGCTTTTTCTCGGGCTCACTGACCCTGGGGGCCTGCGGGCTCCCATCCACCGATAGGCTCGCCGACTGCTTCGTGGCCGGCAATGGCAAGATACAAGGGGGGTCTGCATTGATCCGCCCGGCTATGATGCGGGCAAGAAGATCAAGGGGATCAAGCGGCATATCCTGGTCGATACGGTAGGCTTGCTGCTGCACGCCAAAGTACATCCCGCGGACATCCAGGACCGTGACGGCGGCGTTCTGCTGCTTTCGACCTTGTTTGGACTGTATCCGTTCCTGGTGAAGCTGTTCGCCGATGCCGGCTACCAGGGACCGCAGTTCGCCACTGCCGTGGCAAAGGTTCTGCCGCACCTATCGGTCGAGATAGTGAAGCGTTCGGACCACGCGAGCGGCTTCATTGTGCTGCCGATGCGTTGGGTTGTCGAGCGTACCTTGGCGTGGCTCAATCGCTGCCGCCGCCTCGCCAAGGACTTCGAGAACCTCAGCCGCAATGCCTTGGCCTTCCTCCAACTTGCGTCAATCCGACTGATGCTGCGAAAGCTTTGCAGTCCAGCATAAACTTCTCGGACGGACTCTAAGCTCGACTTTCCGCAATTTCATCGGGCTGGCGGTCAGGTCATAGCCCAGAAGACATCCGCATAGGCGACGAAGCCGAATGCGTCGGTGCGTGCTGTGACTCTTGCACGACCGGGGTGACTCGATTCTACGGATACGATGACACACCACCGCATCGAATCGGCGACCGCCCATCCAACAGTGCCGACAAACCTTTTATCGTATACGCCGTCGCCGCCGAGTTGGCGCGGACGCTCGGGCTGCCAGGGTGCGATCGGCGCACAGATAGCATTCAGCTTCTTCCTCACGCACGATGACGCCGAGCGATGCGTCCACTGCTGGAAGGCGCCAACCTCCACCACGCGATGCCTTCATTCATCACTGTTCGCGGCTGACGATTTCCCGAGTTTGCCCGTAATGCGGGCAACGTCCGCCGCCGCGACTGCACGCTCGATATGCAGGCGAGGCTGTCGTCGGTGATGGCGCGGTGAAGCTTGCATTGGCAGGTACGTGCCATGCGCGGCGTCCGGGGCCACCGGGGCGCGGGCCGGGGGCGCGGGGCGTAGCAGTCGCGCGGGGCGAGACCGCCATACGCGAGACCCGATGCCCGACGCCGTTCAGGCCGTTGCAATACATCGCGACCAGGCAGCGCTGCGCATCGACATGCACGTCCGGGGAAGCGATGTGCGGTGTGGTGATTCTCGACGGCGCCCCATTACATTCGATGCCAGACGGAACGACGTCTCGTTCGATCGTCCGGCGTACCCGGCTGCGTCGTCGACCATCGGTAATAACGGCCCGAATAGTCGGAGAGTTCACTAACGATGACTTACGAACTATCGGGTAGGCAGGAACTCCAACAGCTCAATACATTTGCAGACAACTATTGCAGCAGAGGCTCCGAACAAGTATCTTGTGTGTATGTCCAGCGAACAATTGGGACCGCAGCGGAGGCGGAGAGGCAAGCTTCAACGACTGCTCGTCACCGACCAGCAATCGAGCACAGCGAACCAATATCTCCAGCAACCTTTTGGCGCTGCGGCGCGATCCAGTAAGGAACATTCCGACATGAGGCTTACAAAGAACGAATGGCTGGCACGCTATGCATTGGATAACACGCCGCAAGACTGTGTGCGGTTGAAGGCGACCACGGACGGCTGGTTCGCGGTCAGCGTCGGCGACGCCATCGCCGCAATCGCGGCGCACGTCACCCTCTATTATGAGTCGCCGCCTGTAGCGACCAAGGAGGACTGATCATGCCCTTCTACGACGTTCACGTGTTGATAACCGACGTGGAGCTGATGAAGCTCGTCGTCGTTGAAGCGAGGGACGAGGCCCGCGCGCAGGCGCTGGTTGAGGAACGCCTGCGCGCCGACGACTGCTTCGGCTGGGCGGAACGTTTGCCGCTATGGTTCAGCGAAAATGGCGAGGTCGAAGTGCACAGGGTTGAACCGGCGCAGCACTGGCCGAACATGCAAGACGACGGCCACGAGATCAAACCAGAGGATGACTGCTGATGGCCACCAAAACAGGCTGTTGCTCGATGAGGCAGGCAACAGAGCTCAGCCGGGTCAAGGCGCGGATCAAAGCGCTCGCCGAGAAGACCGTCTCCAACGGGTGTACCGAGGCGGAGGCCATCGCGGCAGCCGAGATGGTCGGTCGGCTGCTTGAGCGCTACGCGCTGTCGATGGAGGAGATCGATGTCCGCGAGGAGCGCTGCGTCCAGGTCGAGGTGCCATTCGGTGGCAAGCGGCGCCGTCCGATCGATGCCTGCGTCACGGCGATCGCGCGCTTCTGTGACTGCAAGGTATGGGTTTCACGAGACACCGTGATGCCGAGCTACGTGTTCTTCGGCTTCGACGCTGACACAGCGATGGCCCGCTATCTGTTCACTGTCATCGTTCCGGCGTGGACTGGCCGCCGGTGATCGCGTCAACCTCAGCCGCCCGGTGGGTACCGCCGGCAGACCCTTGCTGCCGTGACCGGCGTTCGAGATCGCCAACGCAGCAAGGTCTATGCCTGGGAGGAGCGTTTCGTTGCACCACGCGACCAGAGTTCGATCGCGTTCGCACAGGCGCAAGGCATGGTGGATGCCATTTGGACTGAAATGGGGTTGCTCTTTCCACCGAAGGTCGAGCCTCCCAGGCCAGGCCCGCTCGACGGTGGCGGACGCGAATCGGCTGTCGATCCGGTTGGCGGACACCAGCCCATCCTGGTGGTTGTTGCATGAGCTGGCCCACGCGATGACCAGTGCTCACGACGGTCGATCGGATGGCCACGGCCCGAAGTTCATAGGACTGTATGCCCAGCTGTTGACGCGCTACCTGCGAATACCCTCCGATGCGCTCCTGACGTCACTGCGTGTAGCAGGCATTGAGATGGATACGAGGGCAGTGCCGATCTTCATTGACTGCCCACAGAGATGCGAGCCTCCACCAGCTGATCCGCACTCTCGGCTGCCTCCAGCAGAGGGTGGCGGCAGACGAAGAGAACCGTGATTGCCCGCACAGCCGAGGCGGCTGGTCCGAACACGGCGGTGACTGCAGCAAGATGTGCGGGGACAGCGACCCGTGTGTCCCGGCCCATGCTAGCAATCGTAATGAGCGGGCAAGGAGCGTGGTCATGACACGACAGGTGATTTCGTCCGGCGGTCCGCTTGAGCAGACCTACGGATACAGCCGCGCGGTGCGCGTCGGGTCACACGTGCATGTTGCCGGTACCGCCGCGCGGGGCGAGGCGCTGGCGGGCGATGCCTATGTGCAGACCCAAAACATTCTCGGCACGGTCCGCAGCGCACTTGAGCAGGCCGGAGCGCGTGTGGAGGACGTGGTGCGGACGGTCATTTACCTCACCGACATCGACGATGCTGAATCGGTGGGTCGAGCACACCACGAGGTATTCGGCGGCGTCCGCCCGGCCAGCACGATGGTGCAGGTGGTCGCCCTCGTCCGTCCCGAAATGCGAGTGGAAATCGAAGCCTATGCAGTGATTGACGCGACGGCGTGACCGCACCGCGTCAGCCTCGTCGAGCCCCTTGGCGCGCATCTTCGGTGAGCCGGTCAGAAGCACCCATGCGGAGCTCGTCCGGCGTGCAAGCTCAGCCAGGCAAGTCCGGCCGGCAAGTTGGGCCTCTGAATTGAAAGATGGCTTCGTGATCACTAGACATGGCACGACGCGGTCAGTCTGATATCGTCTGCAGATGAAGCGCGCCGAATTCCTTCGCCGAGTTCTGGCCAATTGCTATTGTCGGCTTGCGCCGTCGCCTATCCACGGGATCGGCGTGTTTGCCATACGCAACATCCCGCGCGGAAGGAATCCGTTCAATACCCTTCCAAAGTACGCCCGGCCTGGCTATGTGCGCATGACAAGTGCGGAACTTGACGCACTACCGCCGAAGCTGCGTGAAATGATCAGCGCTCTGTTCGTACCCACGGACGATCCGCTGACGTTCCTCGATGTCGAGGGTGTCAGCAGCGGTCCGTAGCCGATCCAGGATGCACGAGAGGGTCTCTGCCAGGCGCAGATGGACGGCGCGGTCGTTTGTCTGCTCGAGGATTGACTACAGCTCGGTCAGCAAACTTTGCTCGCACTGTCGTAGCTCTGGCAGCCGCAACTCGTCGAGCGTAAGCGTCAGCCGTTGGCCGCCTACCGATTTGGCGGACTGGAGTGCATGTTGCTCGGGCCTGGTGAGGGCGGGCTAATGTCCATGATCGGTTAAGTGGACATCATCTCTACGGATAGCGATCTCCAGGGATATCGGGACGAGAGTGATTGGGTCGATTTCTGACATGAGTGACCCGACATTGATTGCGGCTGGGGGCAAGCGGTCGCGTCGTTCATGGTCGGATGAAGAGAAGCGGCGGATCGTCGCTGAAGCGGTTCTCCCCGGCGCGTCGGTGGCGGACATTGCTCGGCGGCATGGAGTGAACGCCAATCTGGTGTTCAACTGGCGAAAGACCGCTCGGGCGGTGTTGTCGGTTGCTGAGCCGAACGCCTCGCCGGTGGCGTTGCCGGTGAATCCATCGTCGCGTGCCGCTGAGCACGGTGAGTTCATTCCAATTGGCGTTATTGGCCAGGCAGAGGATGCAGATCCGACGCTGATCGCCGGACCTTCGTCGACTGTGGTCGGCGGGACGCCTTCGCGGCGGGAGACGTTGTCGCGCCCGGGTATGGATGAGCGGCCTGGCGTGATCGAGATCGATCTGGCGGATGGAGTGCGGGTGCGTGTGGATGCCTTCGTCAATGAGCGGGCGCTGCGTCGCGTGCTCGCGATATTGAAGGCCACGCCATGATCCAGGTGATGCCGGGCACCAAGGTTTATCTGGCCTGCCGCCCGGTCAGCATGCGTTATGGCTTTGACGGTCTGGCTGCGCAGGTGAAGCAGGTTCTGGCTGCCGATCCCTTCTCGGGACACCTGTTTTTGTTTCGTAGCAAGCGAGCGGATTATCTGAAGATTTTGTATTACGACGGAACCGGCTTGTGCCTGTTTGCCAAGTACCTGGTTTCACACTGAATCCCTTTCCCTTTGGCCGAATCATTTTGGCGAGGTGGCGTGTTGGAGCGCAGCAGCCCGGTCGACGAGGCGGTTCCATCGGCTACATTGTTTGACCGGCGTGTGTGCAACCGGGGGAGCGTACAGGTGACGATAGCCATCGCACGAGTGCTTAGTGACGAGGCCGTAGTTCGCCCACCTGACCAACGTGCCTTCACTGATGTCGAGTTTTGATGCCATCTCAGCCTTTGTCAGCATGCCCCGATCCCGCAGTCGATCGTAGCGGGAGCGCAACCCATACCGCTTGACGAGGTAGATCACGCGGAGATCGGTAAACTGCGCGCTTGCTTGATCGCGCCGTGCCGAGCCGCCCGGGCGGATGCCCTTCGCATTCAGGATGTCCGCGATCTCGGCGCAAATGTGATTTTCCAGGAGGCTGTCCACCAGCTCGACGACCTCGGGTCGGGTCTTCACCTGTTGCGCAGAAGATTTTGGGTTCTGGGTCGTCAACGTCTGGGTTTTCCCACCTTTGAAGCGGACGTGGATCCGGGTTTCTCCCTCGGCAGCAAACTTGAGCAGTGTTACGTCCTCGATAACGTAGGCGAGCAGTTGCTTGCGTTCGCGGTTTGGCAGATCCGGATCTCGCCAGACTGTCTTGAAGTCGGTCGTCATGGCGATCAGCCGCTCCCGGACTGCGTCGTCCAACGCGATGCGGTCCTGGCGCAGGGCGCGCGCTCTTTCTTCCTGTGCGCCGGCCAGGATGCGCAACTTGTCGTTCCATTCGCGTTCTAGTGTATCGGCAACGAGGCGATTGCCGGGATCAACCAGCATGAACCGACGCTGTGCAAGCTCGGCATCGATCTGAGCGCGTTCGACGGCACGCCGCCGGAGCCGATCGGCCTCGTCATAGCGGGCTTCGATTTCTTTCCTGATCTCCAGCGCCAACTCGACGGCATGCGGCGTCATTTCCGCGGCAATCAGGTCACCGATCACCTCATCGACGGGCCAGCCTGCGATCGTTTGGCAATGCGGTTCCCCGCGGGAGCTGTATGCGCGATTGCAAACATACCAAGTGTCCACCTGGCCGCGTCGAGCGGCGTAATGGACCCTCATATGCGCGCCACAACGGCCACACACGGCACGCCCCTGCAACAATGCCGAGCCTTCACGGGGCGGTGAGGCGCGTGCTGTTTCATAACTGACTCCGTTGGCTTCGAGCAGCTTGAGATTGGCCTGGAACCGCTCCCAGCTGATGTAGCCGGGATGGGCATCCGGGATACATGCGAGCCAGTCATTGGGCTCACGTTTGCGTAGCTGCTTTTTGCCATCGACGGTCCGACGGTAGAGGCGCCGGCCGTAAGCGTAGGCTCCCGCATAGCGGGGATTGTGCAGTGTGCGCATCGTGGTCGATATGGTCAGCGGCTGGAATACCACCTGCTTCTGGTTGCGAAGGCGAGATGGAAAGAACAGCCCATCTGTGGCGAATGCCTTGACGGTCTGGGAGGCGGACCCAACTCGGGAGAATGTCTCGAAGAAGTGGGCGACCGTTTCGCGGATACGCGAGTCCGGATCCAGCACGACGTCGCCCGCCTCGTCGTAGGTCAGGCCAGTTGGCAGGACACAGCGATATTCGCCACGTCGCACCTTGTTGAGGATGCCGCCGCGCAATCGGGCCTTGATCACATGCAACTCGGCTTCGCTCATCGTACCCTTCAGACCAAGCAAAAGGCGATCGTTGAAGTTGGCCGGATCGTACACGCCATCCTCGTCGAGGATGAGTGTGTCCGCCAAGGCGCAAATTTCCAGGAGCCGATGCCAGTCGGCATTGTTTCTGGCGAGGCGGGATACCTCCAGGCCCATAACGATCCCTGCGCGTCCCATGCCAACATCGGACACCAGGTGCTGGAAGCCTTCGCGCCACGACGCGGACGCGCCGGATTCGCCCTGATCGCTGTCGATGACGATGACCTGATCGTCGCGCCACCCGAGGCCGATGGCACGGCCGCGAAGGCCATATTGGCGCTTGGTGCTCTCGACGTTTTCGATGACTTGTCTCATTGAGGACTGCCGGATGTAGAGGTAGGCGCCGCGTTCGAGGTGATGCGCTTGAACCTTAAGCGTCGCGTTCATGCTGTCCTCCGTTCAGAGACGGCCAAAACCATTGTGGCGAGCAAGTGGACGACCGTGCGTTGTTCAAAAACTTGGTCCGTGACCGGAATGCTGACCGGCGGCAGCACGGAAGCGGATGGCTGTCGGGCGGCGCCGGGCAAACTGGCACGAACCCAGGCCCACATACCGCGATGCAAAAGGATCGTAAGACCGGAGCGCGCCTCCGGAGGCAGCGCCGTGCCAAGCGCGGCTGTGCGCAGCAATTCGTATTGCTCTGCCGAAGTACGGGACTGCATCGCGTAATGCAGTTGCCCGCCGCCGGTCACGCCGTTTTTTTTACACCGAGCGCGCGCTCGATCGTTCTGGGATGCACATCGAGGCCGAACTCGCCCCGGACCAGGTTCGTCAGTTCGCGCGCCCTGATGGGTTCGCCGGGGCTCACCTGAGCCTTGAGAAAGGCCAAGACCTCGCTCTGGATCTTGTGTGGTCCCCGCGGCCCGCGTTTCCTGGGCACCAAGCCGACGATGCCTGCACCCTCGAAGTCGGCCTTGGCCTGATAGAAGGTTGGTCGGGTCACGCCATATTCGTCGGACACCTGGGTCACCGA
>CAWHRJ010000011.1:0-263820 GCA_963831685.1 uncultured Pseudomonadota bacterium | reverse complement strand
CCGATGCTCGCCATCCCGGTCCGAAAGCAGCTCGAGCAGGTTCTGAACGCGCGCTATCTCGAGGCCGAGGGCTACGGCCTCGCCGCCGACGAGATCAGCGACGGGCGGCTTGGCGCGTTCATCGAACGGCTCCCCGACTTCGAAGGCAAGCTCGCCGGCTATCGCCAGGAGGGGAACGTCGACCTGCTGGCGGCGCTCGAACAGGGAATCGCGGCAGCCACCTCGAGCTAGGAGGGCGTTGCCGTAAGGCAAAAGGAAAGCCCCGACGTCAGAGGACGTCGGGGCCGGGTGTCACGAAGCTGGAGGACGAAGGCGTTACTCGCCCATCATTCCCATTCCCCCCATGCTGCCCATCCCACCCATGCCGTGGTGCTGGAAGCGGGCGCGCGCCTCCGCAATCGCCGCCGCGGCCGTCTTGCGCTGATCGGGTGTCAGCACCTGCGCCGTCTGCACCAGCCCCTGCGTGAACGTCGCCGACATCTGGTTGGCGACGCTCATGGCCTGCTGGCGCAGCTGCTCGACGGTGGCCGGACGGATGGTCGCGGCGCTGAGCGCGGCGCCCATCTGCTGGTGGATCGACTGCTCCTGCTGATGGAACGACTTCAGCTGCGGGCGAAGCCCGGCCCAGATCGCCTCGATCTGGCCGCGCTGGCCGGCGGTGGCGCCCACCTTGTCGAGCAGCCGCTCGAGCCGGCGGGCGCCGAAGCCGCCGCCCGGCCCGGCGTCCATCTCGGCGGCCGGCTGGGCCTGCGCGGCGGTGTAGGTCCCGCCCGCGATCCCCAGGACGGTGAGCGCCGGAATGAGCAAGAGCCACGACCGCCGGCGCGGGCGGTTGGTGGCGATGTGGGTGTCGAGGGTCGTGGTGTCGGTCTGCATGAGCTTTCTCCTTTTCGAGCCTTCCGAGGGGATGACCCCTCCCGGCCGGGAAGGTTAGCGATCAGATCTTTCGGCTCGGCCGTGCGTCGGTACTTCCAGGAGGCTCACAATGACCAGGCGCACAATGTTCATCTCGCTGTTCGGAATCGGCTCCCTGTTGCTGGCCGCGGACTCATGCGCGGCGTCACCGCTCCCGGGCGGGCAGGCGCTTCGCGACCGGGCCGCCGGCTACGAGATGACGGTCCTGATCGACGGCGCGCCGGCGCAGACCTACGACTACGCCGGCGGGACCTACGTCCTCGGGCAGCTGGGCGCGCGCTACACGCTGCGCGTGTCGAACCACTCGGGACGCCGGGTCGAGGCGGTGGTCTCGGTCGACGGCCGCGACGCCATCGACGGCCGCCCGGCCGACTTCCGCGGCAAGCGCGGCTACCTGATCCCCGCCTGGGGATCGGTCGACATCGATGGCTGGCGCATCTCGCGCAGCGAGGCGGCCGCCTTCCGCTTCTCGTCGGTCCCCGACTCCTACGCGGCGCGCACCGGCAACGCGCGCGAGGTCGGCGTCATCGGCGTGGCTGTCTTCCCCGAGCGCTACGTTCCGCCGCCGCCGGTCTACTATCCGTATCCACGCCAGCCGTACGGGATGCCGGACGCGGAGCGTCGGCGCGACCTCGATTCGCTCGGAGATGGCTCGTACGACAAGTCGGCTCCGCCCCCGCCCTCGGCTTCACGCCACGCGGGCGCCGAAGAGAAAGGCGCGGGCGGCCTCGGGCGCAGCGACAGCGCACCGCCGGCGTCTACCACCGAGGCGCAGGCCGCGCCGGCCAAGCGCTCGCGTCCGGGCCTCGGAACCGAATACGGCGAGTCGGTCAGCTCGCCGATCTACGAGGTCGAGTTCGTCCGCGCCAACGCCAGCCACCCGGCGGCGTTCCTGGGCGCTCACTACAACGACCACGACGGTCTCCTGGCGATGGGGATCCCGATCGACACGCCCGAGACCTGCTTCGACGACACGGACCTCCGCAACACGGCCGAGCCATTTCCGGCCAGCGGCGGTCGTTACGCGGCGCCTCCTCCCGGATGGCGGCGCGCTTGCGGCTGGCGCTAGAGGCGGCGAGGATGCCGTCTCGGTGGACGGCGAACCCTCGGACGAACAGCTGCTGGCAGCCTACCGAGGTGGCGACGTGCGCGCGTTCGAAAAACTCCTCGCCCGCTACGAGAAACCGATCTGGAGCTTCCTCCGCCGCTTCGTGCGCGATGCCGAAGCGGCGGAGGATTTGCTGCAGGAGGTGTTCCTGCGCGTCGTTCGCGACGCCCAAGGAGCGGAGACGAAAACGAATGCGGCCTTCAAGGGTGACGCCAAGTTCTCGACCTGGCTCTACACCATCGCGCGCAACCTCTGCATCGATCGGGCGCGCCGGAGCGCCGTCCGCGGGGCGGACTCGATCGACGGCCCGACCGACGGTGAGCCCGAGACGACAGCCACCCTTCACGAGCGGATCGCGGCGCCCGGACCGCAGGCCGACGCGGTGGTGGCCGGGCGCGAGACGGCGCAACGGATCGATCGCGCGGTGGCCGATCTGCCTGACGACCAGCGGGAGGTTTTCCTGATGCGCGAGGTGATGGAGATGCCGTTCGCCGAGATCGCGTCCGTGGTGGGCGCGTCCGAGCCGACGGTCAAGAGTCGGATGCGCTACGCGCTCGAGAAGCTGCGCACCGCGCTGGCCGACCTCGGCGACGCCGGCGTCCGACCGGGCGCGGCGGAATCAACGGGGTCAGGATAGGGAGAAATGGCAATCGACTGCCAGCAGGTTTCGGAGCGCATGATGGATCTCCTCTACGGAGAGCTGTCGGGCGACGAGCGCGCCACGGTCGAGGCACACCTCGCCGACTGCGCGAGCTGCCGCGCCGACCTGGCGGCTTTCCAGGCGACGCGCGCCGCGGCCCGGCGGACGCTCGACGCCGATGCGCCCCCCGCGCGGGCGCACGAGGCGATCCTGCGCGCCGCCGCGGCGGCGGTCGCCGCGAAGGAGGCCCAGCCGATCGCCGCGCGGCCGGTCCCGGCGCGGCCGCCGTTCTGGGAGCGGCTGCGCGCGCGCTGGACGCTGCCGACCTTCGCCACCGTCGGCGCGGTCGCCATCGTCGTGCTCGCGAGCAAGGTGTTTCTCGAACCCGACAAGACGGTCGAGCTCGGGCGCCAGACCGTTCGGTCGGCGCCGGCCGAGGCGCCCGCCGCGCCGGCCGGGGCGCCGCAGCCGGAAGCGGAGGCCGCCAAGACGGTTCCGCCGGCGGAGAAGCGCGACCTCCTCAAGGAGCAGGTCGAGCGGGTACAGCAACCGTCGGCCGACAAGCCGTTGGCCCGAGCGACTGCGGCGGCGGAGCCTCCGCGCGAACGAAAACGCGCCGCCCCCGCCGAAGGGGTCGGAGGCCTCGGTTTCGGCAAGGGCTCGGGCGCGCCGATGCGACACAAGGCCGCGTCCAGCCTCGACGGGCTGGCCGAGGAGAGCGACAGCGCGGCCCCGGCGCCGAAGCCGAGCAAGCGCGAGTTCGCGCCGCCGCCCCCGCCGCGCGCCGAGCCGCCGAGCGCGCCGGCGGCGTCCGGCGCGGGCGAAGCGCGCGCGCTCGACGACGAGATCGAGAACAACGCGGGCCCGGCCCCGGGCCGCGCCAGCGGCGGGCGCCCTCAAGGCGGTGCGGCTGCGGCACCGCCACCAGCCCACGCCGCCGCCAAGGCCAAGAAGGCCTCCGCCCCCGCGGACGAATTCAAAGACATGGACCGCGCGTCGGCCGCGGCGTCGGCACCAGCACCAGCGCCGCCACCTCCCGCCTCGCCGCCCGCCCCGGTGGCGGCCCAGGCGGAGGCGCGGCGGAGCGATGCCAAGGCCGAGGCCAAGCCCGCGGCCGAATCGCCCGTCGCGCGGGCCGATCGCCTGTTCGCCGAGGGGCGCTGGGGGGAGGCGGCGCGCGCCTTCCGGGAGCTTCTGCGGCGCGACCCGCGCAACGCGGACGCGGCCCGCTGGCGCCAGCGGCTGGCCGCCGCCGAGGCGGCAATCGCCCCGGAGGCCCCGGCCGCCGCGACCGCGCCGGCGCCCTAGCCCTGGCGCAGATCGAGCTGGAAGGGCGACGCGACGTCGGGGCTCGCCAGCCAGAGGAACGCCGAACGCGCGCGGACGTACTCCTCGGCGGCGGCCTGCGCCAGCTGCGGCGGCAGTGCGTCGATGTCGATCCCCTGCCATGCGAAGCCAGGGACCCCGTTGCTGCGGGCCAGCAGGCCGCCCGTGCTCACCTGGTCCTGCGCGCGCCAGCAGCGGGTGACGATCGTCTTCATCGCGACGGCGAAGAGCGGCGGCTCCGCGAGCGCCCCGGGGAGCGCGACCCGGTCGAGCCCGACCGACCAACAGAGCCAGCAGAGCGCCCCCCAGTCAGCCTGCGCCTCGCCGAGCAGCGCGGGAACGCCGAGTCCGGCGGTCCCAATCCCCTCGTCGATCTCGACCTCGCCGGGGGCCTCCCCGTCGCCGTCGTCGTCGCCGGCCGCGTCCGCGTCGGCCTCGACGGCGAGCCGCAGGTGCCGCAAGTCGACCGGACCGCCGGGGAGCAGCGCCGACAGATCGGGCGGCAACCAGGCCGGCGCCGCGTCGGGCCCGATCAAGGTCTGCACGGCCGCGCGCAGGCGCCCGAGCCGGGTGGCGTAGACCGCGATCGTGCTCCGCACCTCGGCGAGCCCGCGCACCAACCCGGCGCCGAGGTCGGCCAGCAGCGGATCCGGCGTCAGCGGCTCGCGCGCCGGCCAAAACGTGAACGGGCGCAGCCCGAGGTTCATGTAGCCGACGAGCGACGCCGCGGCCTGGGGCGCCTCGACGGCGACGATCTCGAGGTCGGCGCGGGCGCCGGGCTCGTCGCCGTGCTGGAAGCGGACCAGCGCCCGCGTCAGGTGCGTCAGCCGCCGCTCCGGTGCCAGGAGCAACGACGCCGTGACGAAGTCCGCGGCCGCCGGATGCGCGCCCGGCAGCACGCCCGCGAGCGCCCGAAACGCCCACGCCGGGTCGGCACCGCAGACGAGGCCGTCGAGGATGGCCGGCACATCCACCTCGACCGACTTCACGAGCGTCTCTCCCCGCTCGAGCGCCAGCGGCGGCGCGAGCGCGGCGATCTCCGCGGCCAGCGCCCGTTCGAGCGCGGCGCGATCGCCGTCCCGGGCCGCCGCGCGCGCCGCAGCGCACAACCCCTCGCGCACCCGCCCCTCGCGGCGGAGGGAATCGCCGAGCGCCCGCCAGTCCTCGGCGGTGTTGTCGGGAGCTGCAGCGAACGCCGGCGACGTCCGCTCGCTTCCGGCCGTGAACGCCACCCCGCGCTCGACCTTGCGCCGTGCGGTCCCGTCACCGCCGCCGAGGGTCCAGGTCCCGACCGCCTGCCCGTGCTCGAACGCGCCGCGCTCCTCGCGGATGTCGGGATCGGCGTACGGGCCTGGCGCGTCCTTCGCGAACCTGCGCAGGAATGCGCCGTGGCGCTTGCCGTCCTGCGAGACCTCGCACGACTCCGCGAGCCGCCCGTCGAGGTCGAACGTACGCGTCACGCGTCGGACCCCGTCGAACTCGCTCTCCGACCAGAGCACACCGGTCGCACTCCAGAATCGTTGCGAATGCGGGCGCCAGCGCGACCAGCGCGGCCCGTTCTCGTCGTAGTCCGCGTCCTCGGGGACGCCCGCCGGGCGCGGCGGGTACGGGCGCCCATCGGAGAGGATCGGCTGTCCGCCCGAATCGTAGAAGATCTCCTGCACCATCCCCCCGGCCTCGAATCGCTGGTCGAGCCGGACGGCGGCGTCGGGAACGCAGCAGGCGCGCAGCGGCTCTGCCCCGGCGCCGCCGCCGACGTACGCCGACACGATCCCCTCGATCTTACCGGCGACGAACCTCCCCTCCCGCGCGACCCGCCCGTCGGGGTGAAACATCTCGAACGGCCCCTCCTGGACGCCGCCGACGAACCGGAAGCGCGACTGCAGGCTGCCGTCGCGCCGGTAGAACAGACACTCCCCCTCGCGCGCTCCCTGCGCGCTCCGCTGGGAGACCTCCCAGTTGCCGGCTTCGGGGTTCCAGAGGCCTCCCTCGGGGATCCCGGCCGGCCGTTCGGGTCGGGCGACGGCCACGGCTCCCGCTCAGAATACTCCGACCGCACTCAACTGGGCGGTCGGCGGCGCGGGGATCACTCAGTTTTCTGAGGACGCGCCGAACGGACGAGGCGCCTTCGGGCGAAGATTCGCGCGCTTCCAGTCTGCGCAGGTTGGCGCGATGATTGCTGCCAAGCAGACGCGATGATTGAAGGGCGCCCTACCCGCTCGCTACCGATTGCGCCCCGCCCCGGCCCGGCGCTCCGCCACCTGCCGCTGGCGGATGGCGCGCGCGACGTCGATCGGCGCTGGCGTCCGATCTACGCGGTCTGGGAGCTGACGCTCCGGTGCGACCTCGCCTGCGGACACTGCGGCTCCCGCGCGGGGCGGGCGCGCCCGGACGAGCTCGACACCGCCGGCTGCCTCGACCTGGTGGCGCAGATGGCGGCGCTCGGCGTGCTGGAGGTGACGGTCATCGGCGGCGAGGCCTACCTGCGCGACGATTGGTTGACGATCGTGCGCGCCGTCCGCGACGCCGGCATGCAGTGCTCGATGACCACGGGCGGACGGGGCCTGACCGCCGAGATGGCGCGCGCGGCCGCCGCGGCCGGCCTGCAGTCGGCCAGCGTGTCGATCGACGGCAACGAGGCGACGCACGATCGGCTGCGCGGCGTGACCGGCGCCTATCGCTCGGCGCTGGCCGCCGCCGGGCACATCCGGGCGGCCGGGATGGGGCTCTCGGTCAACACGCAGATCAACCGGTTGTCGATGCGCGAGCTGCCCGATGTGCTGGAGACGATCATCGCGCTCGGCGCGCGCGCCTGGCAGATCCAGCTGACGGTGGCGATGGGGCGCGCGGCCGACGAGCCCGATCTCCTGCTTCAGCCGGAGGAGATGCTCGAGCTGCACCCGCTGCTCGCCACGCTGAAGCGGCGGTGCGACGAGGCGGGCGTGGCGCTGTGGCCGGGGAACAACATTGGCTACTTCGGACCGTTCGAGTCGGTCCTGCGGGGCGGCATCGCGCGCGGCCACATGTCCTCCTGCGGGGCCGGCTGCACCACGCTGGGCATCGAGGCGAACGGCGCGATCAAGGGATGCCCGTCGCTGCACACCGTCCCCTGGACCGGCGGCAACATCCGCGACGCCAGCCTGCAGGACATCTGGGAGCGCTCGGCGCCGCTGCGTTACATGCGCGACCGCACCGTCGACGATCTGTGGGGTTACTGCCGCACCTGTTACTACGCCGACGTCTGCCGCGCCGGCTGCACCTGGACCGGCTTCAGCCTTTTCGGCAAACCGGGCAACAACCCGCTCTGTCACCATCGGGCGCTGGAGATGCGCAAGCAGGGAAAGCGCGAGCGCCTGGTGCGCGTCGAAGCCCCGCCGGGCGCGCCGTTCGATCACGGGATTTTCGAAATCATCGTCGAGGAGATCACGCCATGAGCCATCTCGCGCCCTGCCCCGCGTGCAACCGACACGTCGACGTGGGCGAATCCGCCTGCCCGTTTTGCGCCGCCGCGCTCGCCGAGTCGTTCCGCGGGCAGCCGCAGCCCTCGCCGCCCGCCCGGCGGCTCGGGCGTGCCGCGCTGATGGCGGCAGGCGCCACGCTGATGGGCGCCGGCGCCTGCAGCAACAACGACGCCATCGGAAACAAGCCCGGGACCGACGCCGCCATCGATCGGCCGGTCGTCGCCACCGACGCCCACAGACCGGTGCCCATGCCCGTCTATGGGTCTCCGCCCATCTCGCTCGGGACGGGGGGCACCCTCGGGACGGGCGGCGCCAGCGGCAAAGATGGCTCCGGCGGAGCAACCGACGCCGGCAATGACGCCGGCAATGCCGCCGCCACCGACGCCGCGCCCGCGCGCGACGCCGCCCAGGAGCGATCGATCATCGCCATCTACGGCGCGGCCTTCGCCGGCGGCCGGACCAGCGACAAGCCGCAGAGCTAGGGCCAGCCGGCGAGCAGGCGTGTCGCCGCCGCCGTCAGATCGGGGAGCACGGCGTCGGCGGCGGCGAAGTTGCCCGAGGCGGTGAGCCCCGACGGGACCACCCAGCAGGACAGACCCGCCGCCTTGGCCGCGCGCAGGCCGCGCTCCGAATCCTCGATCACCAGGCAGCGCGCGGGCGGAAGGCCGAGGCGCGAGACCGCGCAGAGGTAAGGCTCCGGATCGGGCTTGGCGTTGGTGTAGTCGACCCGCGTGAGCACCAGCTCGAAGTGCGTCAGAAGGCCGGTTCGGGCGTGCGTGCGCGCGAACGGCCCCGGCTCCGAGCTGGTCACGATCGCCATCCGAAAGCGCGCCGCCAGCCGCGGCAACAGCTCGGAGACGCCGGGGATGACGATCTCGGAGTCGTCGACCAGCTGGAAATAGCGGCGATCGCGGACCGCGCGCAACCCGGCGATCCCCGCCGGGTCGATGCCGCGCGCCTCGGCCAGGTGCCAGGCCCCGAGCCCCTCGCGCAGGAAGTATTCGATGTACGTCGCCTCGTCGAGCTCGACACCCACGCTGGCCAGCGCCTCGCGGTTGGCGCGGAAGTAGAGCGCCTCGGTGTCAACCAGAACGCCGTCGTTGTCGAACAGGATCGCTTCGAACATCTAGGGATAAGGGAAGTCGGCCGTCGCCTCGGTCGGCTCGACGTCCTGGAACTTTCGCAGATCGAGCAGCAGGTGACCATCCTCCGTTTCACTGAGAACGTCAGCCATCCGATACCCCCAGAGGATCTGGCGGGCGAAGTAGCGGTGGCCGCCGTGCACCATCTGCATCGTCGCGTCGTCGAGCCCGATGACCTGGACCTGCAGCTCGACCTCCTTGGCCGCCAGCGACTCGGGCGTCTCGCCATGAAGTGGGCTCTCGGCGTTGATGACGTGCACCACGTTCCACGACCGCGACAGCGACAGCGCCCGCTGCCGGGTCAGGGTCAGATCGAGCATCCGGTAGAAGGTCTTCCCCTCGGTGGTCTTTTCGGTTCGCACCAGCACGACCTTGAGCTGCGCGTCGACGATCTGATTGCCGCGTTCGTTGCCCAGCCGGAACGAAAGCGCGGGAGCGCCGTTCAGCAGCGAGATCGTCGCCTTCTCGGTGAAGATGAGGCGCGCCGTCGAGCGCGAGAACTTGGCGAACACCAGCCCGGTCGCCAGCGCCGTCAGCGTCAGCCCCGTGAGCGCCTCGGCGGTGACGACGAGATTGGCCGCGGTCGACTCGGGGAACATCGCGCCATAGCCGACCGTCCCCATCGTCTGCACGCTGAAGAAGAAGGCGTCGCGGAACGACGCCGGCGTGGCGTGCGCAACCCCACCGACGATCAAGTAGGCCACGGCGAAGAGCGCGTTGGCCGTCAGGAAGGTCCCGCTGATGGCGGCGATCGTCACCCACCACGGGCGTTCCAGGAGCGCGTGGTAGAAGTCGCTCAGCGGCGCGCGGCGATCGCCGACGATCCGGATCTCGTAGTCCGCGCCCGGTTCGCGGACCCGCTTCATCTGTCTGGCGCCGGGCACGGCGCCAGACGTTACTTCACTTGACGCCCGAGATGCAGCAACCGTTCGGCATGGCCGGGGGCGCCGCGCTCTTGAGGTAGCAACGGGCGTAAGGCCCCTGGATGCGCGGGTGGACGTAGGTGAAGGCCGCGCAGCGGGGCTCGCGGTAGCAGATCTCGCGGCACATCTCGGGGTTCGCCGCGGGAAGCTCGAAGCTGCGGTAGTCGGCCCCGGGGCGGGTGAACCCGCCCTCGAACGGCCGGTAGACCGGACGCGGCGGTGGGGGCGGCGGTGGTGGTGGTGGTGGCGGGGGTGGCGGCGTGACGACGACCGGCGCGGGTGCTGGCGCGATTGGCACGGTGACGCCGACGCCGACGGGGACGGGGACGCAGCTGCCGGCGAGAACCGCGAGCAAGAGGACGCCGCTTGGTTCCTTGAAGCTCGAACGCATCGCCCCTCCCCTCTGGCCGCCCGTGTCGACGTCGACGAGAGACGAATATTGCGTCGCCGACCGACGAGCGCCAGTCGGGCGCCCCATCAAAAGGCTAACCTCCTCCAGGACTGGAGGTGACGCCCTACTGCGTGCTGCCGTTGACCAGTGTCGTCACGCTGTCGGCCTTGAGAGTGATCGCGCCGTTGGCCATGTTCCCGGCGGCGACGCAGTTGTCGGTGGCCGAGGTCCGGTAGGCGTCGAACGTCTGCGGGACGCCCGCGCCGCCGATGGTCAACGTCTTGTCGCTCGTCGCCGTGTTGATGGCGACGATGGTGAACGCGCCCGAGCCCGGATTGGTGAACGCCACGACGAACAGGCTGGAATCGGTGGTGGTCACCTTGACCGCCTTGGCACCCGGACGGATGTAGCGATAGAAGTTCTTCGAGACGTAGTAGCGCTTGCCGAGGAGCTGCGTGCCCTCCATCAGCGTGTACTGGTTGGGCGCTCCGCCGAGCTCGCTCCCCTGCCACCAGATCCAGGCCGAGGCCTGGCCGTAACTGAGCGCGCCGTAGATGGCGAACGCCAGATCGCGCGCGCCGTTGGCGTCCGACCAGTTGTCGGTGTAGCCGGAGGTCTCGCTCATCCAGGCCGGCTTGCTGTGCGGCGCGTCCCAGTTGGTGCGCACGAAGTTCCAGTAGGTCGCGAGCTGCGAGCCGGCGGTCGGCGCCACGCCGTCCTGATAGCCGTGGTACGCGAGGATGTCGAGGTTCCCCCAACCGGCGCTGTCCATGTACTGCGAGTAGAAGTAGGGCTGCCCCTCGAGCTGCAGCATGTTTTCGGTGCCGAAGATCTTCACGTTGGGATCGACCTTGCGCACCGCCGGGACCACGGCCTCGATCATCTTGGCGTACGAGTTGAGCTTCGTGGCGTCGATGTCGTAGACGCACGAGTTGTACGTCTCGACGAACATCGGTTCGTTCTGGGGCGAGAGCGCGTAGAGGCTGATCCCGAGATCGGCGTAGTTCTTCACCCCCGCCTCCAGCCACTGCGCGTAGGCCGCGTACTGCGAGGGATCGAGCGTGCCGCCGTTCTTGAGGCCGCCGGGGTTCGCCGTGCAGGGCTTGGTCCCCGCCTGCACGCTGTCGACGGTGCACTTCATGCTCGACGGGGCTGACCAGACCGTGAAGATGAACTTGAGCGGAACACCGGCGGCGTCGGCGACCGCCTTCAGCCCCTGGACGACCGGCTTCTGCTTGGCCCAGTTCGCGTCCTGGTTCGCCTCCTCCGAGTAGTACTCGTTGCGCCAGATGGTGATCCCGAGGTCGTTGATGACCTGTTTTCCCCAGGCGTCGGAGTAGAGGTTCGAGTTCCACCAGTCGTCCATCGCGCCGAAGAACCCGAAGCCGTCGATCGTCTGGTACTGCGTGCTGGTGTCGATCGTGACGTTGGGCGTGCCGAGCGTGCCCGCGGCGCCGGTGGTGCCGCCGCTGCTCGCCCCGCCGGTGGCGCTATTGCCGCCGGTCGCGCTCGTGCCCGCCGCGCCGCCCATCCCGCCCGCGCCCGCGTTCGAGGCGCCGCTGGTCCCGCAAGCCCAGGAGAGGGCAGCCAGCAACGGGAGAAGAACGGGCGACAGGAAGCGGCTGTAGGTTCTGCGCATGCCGCTATCACCTTAACGCAAAACCGGCGTCCTCTGGGGTCGCCGGACCCCAACCATTGGTCGCGTTTTCGTCTTTCCGTCTTCTTTCCCGCCGTCGCCGCGGGGGAAATCCCGTCTGAAAATGATCTGTATTCGGGGACGCGGGAATTCCGATCAGATGTGCCCCCGCCGTCGTTCCAGTGGGTCGAGTTGCGTCCTGACATTTTGCCTCGCTGCGGTAGCTCTCGTGGGCTGCGGTAACTCCGGGTCCGGCGGCGGCGAAGGCGGCAGCGGAGGGGCGTCGACCGGAAGCGGAGGGGCGTCGACCGGAAGCGGTGGCGCGACCACCGGAAGCGGTGGCGCGACCGGCGAAGGCGGGGCCACAGGAGGGTCGACCGGGACCGGCGGCGCGGCGCCCGCGACAGGCGGCGTGACCGGCGCCGGCGGGACCGCGAGCGGCGGCACCGGCGGCAACGTTTCAACGGGCGGCGTGACCGGCGCCGGCGGGGCCGCGGGCCAGGGCGCCGGCGGCAACGTCGGCACGGGCGGCGCGGGCGGCGCGGGCGGCGCGGCAGGCAGGGGCGGCAGCAACGGCACCGGGGGGGCGGCCGGGAATCACACCGGCGGCGCCGGCGGTGGCGCGGCCGGCGGCTCGGGCGGTGGGTCCGGTGGCAGCGCGCCCGGCGGCTCGAGTGGTTCCCCCGGCGCCGGGTGCACGCCGCCCGCGACGTACACCAACCTCTTCGTGACCGTCTCCGGGCACACGCAGGCGGACAGCGACACCAAGGTCGCGGCCGCCTGGACCTCGCTGTTCACCGCCGGAAGCTCGAGCGCCATCTACTACAACGGGCCCGGCTCGGACGAGTCCTACGTCGAAGACACCTACAACAACGACGTGCGCACCGAGGGCATGTCGTACGGCATGATCATCGCTCTTCAGCTCGACCATCAGACGGAGTTCGATCGCCTCTGGACCTTCGTGAAGAATCACATGGCCCAGGGGACCGGCCAGATCGCCTGGCACACTTCGACCTCGGGCTCGAAGCTGGCCACCGGCGGCGCGCCCGACGGCGACGAGTACTTCGCGGAGGCGCTGGTGTTCGCCCACACGCGCTGGGGAGACACCTCCGGGAAGTACAACTACGCCACCGAGGCCCAGTGGGTGCTCAACCTCATCCGGACGCAGGACTTCAACACCACCTACCACATCGTCGAGTTCTACGCGGGCGCGGGAAATACCGACGGGTCCTACATTCTGCCGGCCTTCTATCAAACGTGGGCCTGCTTCGACACCGCCAACGCCGCCTTCTGGAACAGCGCCGTGAGCGCGGGGCGCACCTGGTTCCACAACGCCATCAACTCCAACGGCGTCATTCCCGACCAGTCCGCCTTCACGAATGGCTCGTCGGGCGGCGCCGGCTCCGACACCATCCGCTGCGTCGCGAACATCATGATGGACCACAACTTCTTCGACGCGGATTCCTGGCAGACCGACACCTACGCGCCCAAGTACGCCTCGTACGAGAGCAGCCACGCCAATGGCGTGGCCCAGCAGTCGTGCGACGCGCTACTGGGCTTCGGCTTGCCCACGTCGACGGGAAAGCCCTTCGTGGACAAGCTCTGGTCGACGACGGTCCCGAAGCACGACTACTGGAATGGCGTGCTCTACATGCTCGCGATGCTGCACGTGAGCGGCACGTTCCACCTCTGGTACTGACCCGCGGCCTCGGGGGAATGCTCTCAGCATTTGTGACCGTCGGGCGACCCTTTCTCACGCCGGCGTCAGCGGCGCGCCAGCCAGTCCCGGCACCGACGTGCGTGACGCCCCGCCGCGGTGGGTTCTTCTTGAAGAGGGGCTTCTCGAGCGGATCCGGGCGTCGGGGATGCTGGCGCGAGCCTTCGCGCAAGGATTGGTTTCCGTTACAATGGTGCCGCCTACGAAAGTGGCGGCGTGCGCCGACAGGGCAAAAGGAAGGGGTCGAATGCGAAGGTATCCGTGGCTCGCTCTCGTCGGGATCGCGATCTTCCAGCCCGGTTGCGGGGGTGGCACCACCACCACCGTGTCCGCGCTCTGCTCGAATCCCTGCTTTGCGTGGCAGTACTGCGACCCGGGCACGCGAACGTGCCTTGGGACGCTCTGCTACCGGCGACCAGTGCCCATGCCGACGCCGGCGAAGGGGAGCACCCCGCCGGATGTCGCGGAGTGCGGCGGGCTCGCGTCGTGCGACTTCACCGCAGGTGGGACGGACGCGCTCGGGAACGCCTACGGGCGGTGCCAGGTCATTCCCTGCGTCGTCGGCTCCTCCGATTGCGACGACGGCGTGTTCTGCAACGGCGCCGAGACCTGCTCCGGCGCGACCAAGGACAACCCGAGGGGGTGCGCGGCGGGCGCGCCTCCGTGTAGCGTCTCGATGGCGTGCGTCGAGGCGACGCGGGGCTGCACCTGCACGGGCGCGGGCGACGCAGATGGCGACGGCCACGTCAGCATCGATTGCGGCGGCGACGATTGCGACGACACCGACGCGAACGCCTATCCGGGCAATCCCGAGGTGTGCGATTCCTTGGGACACGACGAGGATTGCGACCCCACGACCTACGGCCCCCGATCGGTCCCTGGCGGGAGCCCGAACGGCGGGGACAAGGACGGCGA
Source organism: uncultured Pseudomonadota bacterium (assembly GCA_963831685.1). Lineage (GTDB taxonomy): Bacteria > Myxococcota_A > Polyangia > Fen-1088 > Fen-1088 > JADGRB01. The sequence continues at coordinate 249,646 of CAWHRJ010000011.1, read as the reverse complement.
CGGATTCACGGACGTCGCCTGCTGTCAGAAACAGGCGAGCGGGGAGCTGCGCTGCGGTTCTGACTGCGACGACACGCGGGCCACGGTCAATCCCGCCGCGGTAGAGGCGTGCAACGGCGTCGACGACAACTGCAACGGGATGACCGACGAGGGCGTCACCATCGCAGCCTACGCCGACCTGGACCACGACGGTTACGGTGCGGTCGGCTCCTCCCCCGTGGAAATGTGCCCTCAGGATCTGAGCATGGGCACGGGCTTTTCGATCTACGCGAACGATTGCGACGACACCAACCCCGCGATCGTGCCGGGGACGGTCATCTGCCAGCCCAACCCGACCCAGGCCACCGCCTGGCCGGTCTCGATCTGTTCTTCGACCGGCGTCTGGACGGCCTCCACCTGCCAGAAGGGTCTGACCTGCACTACCCAGCCGAATCAGATCGGGGTCTGCATCTAGTCTAGAGGCGCCCTCGCGAACGACGTCGGGTTCCTTCCCACGGCTTCGTTCTGCGGCCGGCTGCGCGGCGACACGGCCACGGCCCCGGCGTCGCTGGCCGGTCCCGAGAGGGTCGCGTCGCGATCGATCCATGCGGCCTCGCTGGCCGATACGGTCTCGCCAGCGGGCTTGACCTGCCACTCGTGGTGGGCGGCGTCGGACGGCACGCCGGGCGCCGTGACGGTGGCCTCCAGGATCCCGCCGCCGACCGCCGGCGCGCGGACGTAGACCACCACCGGGGTCGTCGACCGTGGCGGCAGTTCGACCGTCCCTCATTCCCTCATGTGTCCCTCATGCGCATGAGGGACGCAAAAACCGCGGACTCCCTGTCGGAAGTCCGCGGTTTTTTTGTAGCGGGGGCGTGCTACCGGATTATTCAGAGACCGCCTGGATCGCGCTGGAGCTCCGGACTTCTGGGCGGACGGGCAAGGTCGAGGTGGTATCATGATGAATCATGACGTTGACCCTGCGTGCCCACGTCGCAAACGGACGCCTCGTCGTGGACGAGAGCGTCGACCTACCGGACGGCGCCGAGGTCCAGATTGCGGTGGTCGACGGCGGTGACCAGCTCGACGACGAAGACCGGGCGCGTCTGCACGCCGCCATCGAGCAGGCCCAGGACGAGCTCGACCGCGGCCAGGGCATCCCGGCCGCCCAGTTCCTGGCCGATCTGCGTTCGCGCCACGGCGGATGAGGCGCTACGAGGTGGTCTTGGCGCCTGCGGCACAAACGCAGGCGCGCAAGGTCGCAGCTTGGTGGCGAGACAATCGTCCGGCGGCTCCCGATCTTTTCGACGATGAGATCACGGCAGTCCTCGATCGACTCGCCGAGGCTCCCAAGACCGGCTTGCCGTACCGGACAATCCGGAACCGACAGGTCCGTCGCGTCCTGATGGCACGTACGTCCTACAACGTCCATTTCGAGATTCACGAGGAACGCGCCCTCGTGCGAATCGTGGCGGTGTGGCATGCGGCTCGGGGACACGGACCACCGCTCTGACGATCGGAGAGGGAGGACCGCCCGCGCCGACCTGAAATCCGGGCGTGCCGCGGAGCTCGCACGCGCGGACGTGAAGCTCGCGAGCTAGAGCGACGGGTTGAGTGCTAGCGCGAACCCGCGCCGCGCGTCGCCGGAGGAGAAGGAGCCGCGCGCACCAGGACGTAGTCTCGGTCGCGTCCTTTTGTCGGGCGTCCAGCGACGCGGGCATCACGCTCTGGCAGGAAGAGCCAGACTGCCCTGCTCGCATTGGCCCGGACGTACTCATCGAAGTGTGCTGCCGTGACTCGGGCAATCGAATTCGTATCCATAGGAGCGATCACCATGAACCCCGCCATTACCAACTCGTCGGAGCGCTCCAGGGTCGTGAGGATCGGCTCGCGTGGACCGGCCGACGAGAGGTTCCGGCCGAGATCCCCGCGGAGATCGTGCGCCCGGAAGCCTTCCCGCAGCCGCATCCCAGCTTGCCAGCCTGGGTAGATGGTCGTGGGGCCGCAGACCAGCAGACCAAACGCCGCTAGAACCCATGTCCGCGGTGGGCGCGAGTGGCCCCCGCGGGCGGCCCGGACGAACCATTCGGGGAGGTCGGCCGCAAGCATGAAGACAGGCGGTGTCCCATAGAAGAAGAAGCGATCTAGGTCGCTCTTCTTCCATTCGCCAGCGTTGGCGAAGATCGCGACCGTTGCTCCTACCAGGAAGGCCAGTCCGATCAGCCGCCGACGCGGATCGCGCCTAACCAGCGCCAACGCGAGCGCCGAAAGGAACACCGGCCCGAGCTCCAGTCCGTAGAAGCCCGCAGCTTGGCGAGAAAGCAACGGCACCCCGGTTTGCTCCACCGCCCAGGTTGGCAGACGTGGCGGCCAGGCAAGGTGCAGCATCGGCGTGGCCATCGCGCGGTGGCCGAGGACGCCCAGCACCACACCCGAGCGCACCGCCCCGAGCAGTGTTGCCGCGACCAGCAGCAGGATCATCCGTGCGGGCAGTCGCTTGCGGAGAGCGAGCGGCGCCAGGAGGACAAAGAGCGGGAGGACGGCCTCCTCCGCCATTTGCGGTATGAGCGCCAGCGTCGGGATCAGCCAGCAAAGTCGCGCGACTGCACGTCGCCGGGCAAGCTCGGGTTCGCCTGGCATCGCATAGCAGGGTAGGATCAGCGCGAAAGCCAGGGTGAAAAACGCGAACCCTAGCCCCGCCGGGCGGCGCAGGATTAGGTCGATGTATGCTTGGGCCGTGTGGCCGTGCATCTCGTTGAGGTCCCACCCGCTGGCAGCCGAGCGGATGATTACTGGCCCGAACCCCAGGACGAAAAGCGCCCGGCCAAGCTGGGCGGTTCTCGGACTCTGAAACAGCAGGCCGCTCAGCGCCTGCAGATTGGTGAACGTTAATGCAACGCAGGCTATCGAAACGATCGCCATCGCCGGCTGCAGATCAATCGGTGCGGCGGTTAGAACGACAGCGACGAGGGCGTCGTAAACTGCGTGGTAGGCAAGCGGAAAGTGCACGTCGTTGATCGCCGACGGTGGGATGTTCCCGTGCAGGAATTGAGCCGTGATTGCCCTATGGCACTCGATATCCCAGAGATCGACCGACCAGAACAGCACTGCGATGAACAGGAACAGCGCCCAATCGAGATGGCTCCAAAGGCGGCGCCGGAGTTTCATCGGCGCGAACCGCAGTCGCGACAGCGCCGCAGTAGCCAGCAAGGCTAGAGCGCCCACGACCGCCATGCCGGTGACTGACCCGGTCACCTGCCCGACCAGCAGTCCCGCCACCCACAGCGACGCCAGCACGCCAGGCGCAAGTTCACGTCCGCGGCTACCGAGCAGGAGTACACCGCGCCTCCGGAGCGTGGCGCGCCCGGCCAGGAACGCCGCGAGCAGCGCTGCCGTGGTCACCAGTCCTTCAGTCATCAGCTCCCTTCGTCGTCACCTGAAACCGCCCGGACGTCTCTCACTCCATTCCCGGACTCACGGCTCAGAGATGCTGCCCTTGCCGCCGAGCCCGAGTTCCCTCCTAGGCCCCCAGAGATTCGAACAGCGCCCGGCAGCGCCGTTGTCCGATCTGTCGGTCCCAGCTGGTGGCGACGAATCATCCCAAACCTTGTACGCGGTGTCACCCTAACCCGTAAAGCCTTCCTGACCTCGATCAGCGCGCTTTCCCTTGGTCCTTTTCCGATTAGGAAACGGTACGGCCAGGAAGAGCGGGGTGGACCAGGCATCCCACCCGGGGGGTGCAGCGATCCACGGCGGGACCCTTCCCTTCATTCTTAGCGGAGCTGCTATCTTGCGTTGCATCAGGTGCCGATGGTCTGTCGCGTGCGAGGAGCCGTCCGACCCTCCGCCGGCCTGCTCGTCAGCCCGGCCACCGACCCATCGGCGCCGCTCCGTCCAGGATTGGCTGCCTCAACTGAGACTCGCAGAAGCCGGCCGGAGACGCTGCGGCGGAGCTCTCCGTGCAACCTCTCAACTCTAGTTCGGATAGTTTGTCGGCCAACACCAAGCAGCGTCGCGGCTTCTCGTTGAGAGAGACCGTCAACGTACAGCGCCTGGTAGACCAAACGAAGTTCGGGGGATAGAGAGCGCAGACACTCGTCCACGCACTCTAGCGCCCCAGGATCATCCTCGACGCTGGGGGGCATCACTTCGCGACCCTCGATAAGTCGAAAGAGAAGCTCATTTTCAATGACAATCAACCGATTGGAGCGGCGAAGCTGGTCGACCAAGAGGTTTCGCCCGATTGCCCGGAGATAGGGTCCATATGGCCGCGTTCCGTCAATCCCGGCACGCGCTTTGGGCTGGAAGGCACTCAGAAAGACGTCCTGAACAAGATCGGCGATAGAGAAGGGAAGCGCAGTTGCGAGGGTGCTGCGCCGAAGCGCGAGTGTGAGTGAGCGGGCTACGAACCGCACGTTAGCCCGATATACCTCATGAAGCGCAACCGGGTCTCCTGCGCGAAAGCGCTCAAGCAGCTCCGCCCTCCAGCTGAATCCTTCGCCCAAACCGCGATACCACCCTTCTCCTCCCCCCAGCGCATGATGACCAAGATATCGGGCGTTGAGAAGCTAATTGTTTGCAACAGATCCCCATTCGAGAACGCAACGTGCTCCCGCCACCCGCAAGGTCGGACCAACGTCGGGAAAACAGTGTATGCCGGTACATTCTGCTACTGATGGCGAACATGTCAGCCAGGTTAAAAAGTTGGAAGGCAACCCACAAGGTAGACCACTGAAGTACGTTCTGAACATCACCATGAAGACGTTGGTCCGCCAACCAACCCAGATAGCGGCGTCGTCCGTATACATCCTTGGACGGCAGACACCGCTGTGGTGTCTCTAAAGACAAGGAGAGAGCGATGACCAAAGAGATGTTCTGCGTCGTGACCGGGGCCGCGTTGGCGGTGTTCCTCACATCGGCTGTGTCTCGTGCTGACACTTACACGCCGCGGGCTTATCAAACCAGTGACAACCGCGGGTACACGAGCGAAGGCGACTGGGACAATAATGAAACCAAAGCAGAGTGCTCCAATGGTGAGCGGATGGTGGGAGTGTCTGGAACGAACGACTCCTCAAACAGCCTCAATGGCCTATTCGGATACGCCGCACTCTGTGATTCCTCAACCACTTACTACACGGACGCCACCAGCTACCACGTCCACACGCGGGCATTCGGGGACGACCGCGGGGATACCAGCACCGGGGATTGGGATGTGAACGCAATAAAGCTCGAATGCGAAGACGACGAGGTCATGTCCGGCATTTCACAAAATGGTTCATATCAAGTTCACGGGATTCTATGCCGTTATGCGGGCTGTGCAGGCCACACGTCACACTATACGAGCGACGAAACTCAGTGCAATACCGTGATGTACAATACAGGCGATAACCGTCTCTCGTACTCGGATGGAGACTGGTCCACTGGGTACCTGAAGGGCCAGTGTGGCGACAGCCAGCTGCTCAAGGGAGTCAGCGTGAATGGCGACTACACCATTCACGCGTTGCTGTGTTGCAACTCCGTGTCGAATGCCTGCTTCTAGGCGAGCGACGAAGGCGGAATGGGCCGTTGGCGTGGCATCCTACTAGGGGCCTTCCCCAGGACGCGCGGCCGGCGGCCACCCGAGTTCCGTGCTGATGGAACGGTGGCCGGCACCCATGCCTCATCCGGTGGTTGTGGTAGACGGTGATGGGTGCTGGCAGGCATTTCGGCAGCCTGAAGGTCTCGGGCTGAATCTCGATCACGGCCGACGACTCCCCGGCGAGCGACGCGCGCGTGCGACTGCGCGCACGAAAGACCGGCGGCAAGGACTTCTTCCAGAGGGGGAGGCCTCCGTAGGCTGGCCCGGGTTAGAGCGGAATCGCAGACGCTCGGATTCTTTCTCGATCTGACGGACGAACTGACGGATCAGCAGCGATTTTCAGCAAAAGGCGAAGACGCTTCCCGATCGCCGAGTATGCCGAATGCGAAATTTCTTGAGGATAGGTCGAACAAGCGCCAGTTTCCGCCGATAATCTCACCTTCCGTCTACTCTCCGGCCCCCCAACTTCCGGGCCCTACGGGCCCTGCCGGAATGTCATGCGGTGGCAGCGCCGAGCAGACCGAGGATAGGTCGAACAATGCGCCAGTTTCCGCCGATAGATACTCACCTTGGACGAAGCCGCTTCGCGGCAGCTCCAGCGCTCGGGTCTCTGCCGAGCGACTGTGCGCGGCAAGTGAGCGTGAGCGGATGAATCGCTGACGGGCGAGCCTTGCTCCGGCGCCTGCACGGAGTCAGTCGCGGCGACAAGGATGGCACCATGGTTCGCGACAGCTACGTTCAGCAGACGCTGCAGCAGGTGCGGACGAGGATGGAGGTGCAGCGGGCTCGCGCCCGTCACCGTCACGATCTATCCGCGATCAATCCGGCGCTTCATCGCGCACGTGGGGAAGCTCGCTCGGGGCCGTCAAGCGCCGAGAGGTCGAGGACGTTCCTACTCGACCTGGCCCGTCGGGGCGTTCACCCGCGCACCCGCAACGTGACTCCTGGGGCGCGGTTGCGGTTCGCGTTCCGCGGGTTGGCGTTGCCCGAATCCGACGGTGGGCGTCCCGATGGCCAAGGCGCCGCGGAGGCCGGAGATCTTGCAGCGGCTCCGAAGTGAAGCGGCTCCTGGAGGCAACGACGTCGCCAAAGTACTCGGGCGATCTTCCTGCTAGCGTACGGCGCTGGGCTGCGCGTGAGCGAGGTGGTCGGGCTGAAGACCACGGACATCGACAGCGAGCGGATGCTGATCACGTGCGCGCGAGCACGACCGGGCCGAGGTACGTGATGACGAGCCCGCGGGTGCTCCGACGGCGCTGCGTGCCGGTACTGGCGCGCGTTCAGCCGACCGGCCGCAGCTGTTCCCCGGCGCCGGAGCGAGGTGGCCGACCTGCACTTGACCCGCATGGCTGTCCACAAGGCTCCTGGCGAAGGTGGAGCGGGCTCGCGCGGGATCACCAAGACCGTCTCGCCGCACACGTTGCGGCACTCGTTCGCGACGCACCTGCTCGGAATCGGCGCGCCGATCGTCGCGGTGCAGGTGCTGCTCGGCCATGCCCGCATCGAGAGCACCACTGCCTACCTGCACCTGACGACGGAGCGGCTCCGCCGGGTGCCGAGCCCATCGATTTAATCGGGACCCGACGATGGACGGATGCTCGGCTGAGACCGAGCGATGCCCGCGCACGCCCGACATCCGTTGCGGGCGTGGCCCTGCGCATGTACTTGCAGCAACGTGTCTTCGACCGCTTCAGGCACGAGTACAACACCGAGCGACCGCACGAGGCCCTGGACTACCGAGTGCCTGCCTCGGCGTACGTGGCTTCGCCAGAAGCTATCCCGTGAAGCTTCGTTCGCCGGAGTACTCGAACGACCGAGACGTTTACGTGGTCCGCGCAGACGGCAGCATTCGCATGCCTGGCCGGGATCTACTCCTCTCACCGGTGCTGCGGGGAGAGCCGGTCGCCGTGGAGCTCCGCCAGGACGACACCATGGTCGTAAGCTACGGGCCGCTGAAGCTCGGTACCGTCTCAGCTCACGGTCGCTTCGTCCGCGGTTCCCGTACTCGGAGTCGCGGTTCAGATGCCGCGGCTGAAGACCTCAGCTCGCTGGCCGAATAGGCAAAGCCCCCAGAATGGTAGAAGTAAGTGACCGACCACCCGTCACCCATGAAGCCGGTCTGCGGTGTTACCCATGAAGCCGTACGTACACAAGCGCCAGTTTCCGCCGATAATCTCACCTTCCGTCTACTCTCCGGCCCCCCAACTTCCGGGCCCTACGGGCCCTGCCGGACGAAAACAAGGACCCAGACGCCCCGTGAAAGCGACAGGCGCAAGTCTCGACCCTCCGAGCGCGCGGGTCAATACGAAGCGCTGTCGTCGACGTCGGATGACGGGAGGGCTGGATCGCGCATCTCCGCCTTCTCGCCGCTCGGCGGCGCGCGCGGACCGGAGATCCGCGGCGGCTCCGGGGGTTCGCCGGCGTGCTTCAGAATCCGCGTGAGCGCGCCGGGCTCGGTAATCGCTGCGACGACGCGCATGCGGCCGCCGCAGCGTGGGCACTCGAGCACATCGAAGAGGAAAACCCGGCGCAAGAGGTCCGCCCACGGATGACGGTACGTGGGCGGCGGCGCCGGCGGCGGTTCACCGGGCGGCGGCGAAGCGGTCGGAACCACCTTGGATCGATGGCCGGCCGCGGGGGCGAGGATGCCGTGGAATCGGATGACGTGCTTGCGCGGGCGGGGGACGAGGGGCAGGAGGCGCTCGATGAGCTCGGGCGGGGTGAACACGACCGCCTCCGTTCCGTCCGAGAACGGTCGCCTGAAACGTAGGGCGACGCGCCCGTCGGGGAGCAGTGTCAGCCGGTCGGTGGCGATGGGCGGCCGAGCGAGGTAGCGGGCGAGGTGCTCGAGGCCGTCGCGGTCGTTGGCGGCGACACGGACGTTGGCGTGGAGGCTGAACCCCTCGACTGACGCGCACCGACGGCTGGAGATTCTCGGCTCGAAGGCGCCGGAACCGAGGCGCAAGGTCCGCGCGCCGCGTCTTGCGCCGGTGGCCGCGACGCCCGCCACGGAGGCGCTGGCGAGGGTCGCGAGCACGGGCTCGGCGCTGGCCAACGCGGCGCTCTCGTCGTCGCTCCGCGTCTCCAGCTTCCGAGCGACCGTCTGGTAGACCCGCTCCGCCACCGCCGCCACGTCCTCGTCGCTCGGCGCCGGGACCGGGTGAAACACCGCGGCGCCGTTCCGGCCGATCTCGTACACGCCGTCGATCATGAGCGTGTGGAAGTGGACGTTGAGGTTGAGCGCCGAGCCGAAACGCTGGATGACGGTTACACCGCCGGTCTTGAGGGTGCCCCGTATCCCGCGTGCCCGCGCGCGCCGCCGCAACCAGCGAGAAACGACGCCGACGAAGGCGCGCAGCACGACGCCGGCAAGGGCGGGTTCGAAGGCCATGCCGAATCGGAGACCGATCGGGACGGTCAGCACCCACTGCCGCACCGGCACGCGAGGCATGACGTGGTCGCGGAGGTGGGCCGCGAAATCGCACATGCGGCGACCGAGGCACGACGGACAGAAGCCGCGGCGCTTGCACGAAAAGGCGACGAGGCGGCTCTCTCGGCAGTCGTCGCAGGCGACGCGCACGAACCCGTGAGCCAGGATGCCGCACTTGAGAAACGCCTCGACCTCGTTGACCACGAAGCGCGGCAGTCCCGACCCGCCCAAGTCCGCTGCTTCGGCTTCCGCCAGAAAGGACCGCCAGTGCTCGGCGAGTAGCTGGTAGAGGACCGTCTCTTCCGGTCGATGCCGCGCGTACGCGGTCCCGGACGGTGCCGGCCCGACCCCCGGGCAGAGCGCGACCCCGGGTGTCGTAGTCACCCGGGCTTATCGGACGCGTGCCGATCACGGTTTCCGCCTTGCTGGAAGATAGGTGGAATCGCAGCGCGGCGGATCAAGCGCTCGTTGGCGAGAAAGCATTCTCTGTCGGCAGAACTCTTGCCCAGCGCCGCAGAAACGTCAGTCATTCCCGACGCTCGGCAGATCGTGAGCGCCCGCGCGTGGGCCGTCGGCGCTACATTTTCACGAGTCGATCCGCGCACCTTGGTGCGCGCGAGCGCTCGCCCTTTATCTTGCTGTACCCCATCCTCCCCACACCCCTCCCAATCCCGGATGCATTATCGTCACATCGGCGTCGATCAATGGATCATCAGGGTCGTCGCAACGTCCATAAATGGGAGTACACGCGCGTCACTGGCGCCGAACTCCTCCGCGTAGAGATCGCGAACGCCGCGCGTCACGTTGCCACGGCGCCGGTGTCAACACGGGCAGCTTGTCGACGTTTCGCCCGACGGCGGCGGCGGTTACGCCCGCGTCACCGTCGCCGCGCTTCTCCGCGCAGAGATCGCGATCGCCGCGCGTCACGCTGCCGCAGCGCCGAAAGTCAACGTGGGCAGCTTGCCGACGTTTCTCCAACGTCAGCGTTTGTCCCCGCCCGCGTCACTGGCGTCGAGCCCTGCGCGTAACTACCGCGATCGCCGCGCGTCACGTTGCCACGGCACCGGTGTCAACACGGGCAGCTTGTCGACGTTTCGCCCGACAGCGGCGGCGGGCACCCCCGCGTCACCGTCGCCGAGCTTCTCCGCGTTACAGATCGCGATCGCGGCGTGTCGCTGCCGCAGCGTCGAAAGTCAACGTGGGCAGCTTGCCGACGTCTCTCCAACGTCAGCGTTCGCCCACGCCCGCGTCACTGGCCCCGAGCTCGTGCGCGTTACGATCGCGACCCCCGCGCGTCACGTTACCATAGCGCCGACGTCAACACCGACAACTTGTCGACGTCTCGTCCGACGGCGTCGGCGGCCACGCGCGCGCCACTCACTCCGAGCGCCCGGGCGTAAGAAATCGCGATCGCCGCGCGCCACACCGCCGCAGCACTGAAGTCAACACGAGCGCGTTCCGACGTATCTCCCGACGCCGTCTGCACCCGCGCCCGCGTCAACCACGCTAACCGCCTGCCCGCAGCGATCGCGACCGCCGCGCGTCACGTCGCCGCAGTGCCAAAGTCAACACGGGCGGCTTGTGGACGTCTGGTCCGACGGCAAGGCGTCGACAGCCGCGGGCATTCACTCGGAGTCCCGCGCGCGTCTCGGATGGCGAGCGGGGTGCGCCGAACGGCGCCAGGCAGCTTCGGTCTCCCGCAGCAACCGGCGGCGGTTCTGCCCGAGTGATCTCGCAGGAACCGGCACCTTCTCAGCGAAGCCAGGCAACGGCGCGCTCCGCGGCCGCGACAACCATCAAGCAGGCACCGATCATGCGAACGAGAACCCGCATCCACCCCTACGTCCTCCCCGAGATCTCGAAACGGCTGGCGGCATACTGCGGCGCGAAGGGCCTAACCGAGAGCGCCGCCGTCGAAGCGGCGCTCTTGGAGTACCTTGATGGCGGCGAGAAGGACAACGATCTCATCCTGCGGCGGCTCGATCGCCTCGCGCGCGATTCGGCACGGCAACGGCGAGATCAGGAGGTGCTTCTTGAGGCCTTCGCGATGTACGTGCGGCACTGGTTCAAGTACGTGCCGGAACGCTCGCAGGCCGAAGATCTGGCCGCTCAACGCCTTGCCCTGAAGCGGTTCGACGAGTTCGTCCATTGGACCTCGTTGGCCATGGCCCGCGGCTCCCGGCTCGTGTCGGATGTGCTCAAGGACGAGGCGCCGCCCGAGCAACCATCACCCAAGGCCAGCCAGCCGCCAAGCGGGAACCCCCGATGAGCGGCGATTCCTGGGGCGATCGGGACAGCGCGTTCTTCCGGCCGAAGATGGGCCGGGGCCGACGGGGAGTAGAGCCCGCGACCGGGATGACCATTAAGCGGGCCGTGCTCCAGCGGCTCGCGCGCGCTCTTGGGAGCGGGCGCCGTCTATCGGAGAGACCCGGCGGACGGAAGGGTCGCGCGAGGTGCGATGTTCGCCTGCCTCCTGGGGCACGGCGATGCGTGGTCAAGGCGAGCTACGTCGGCCTCGCTGGCGGTGGCGCGAAGGCCGCCCGCGCCCACCTCGCTTACATCGAACGTGACGGCGTCGAGCGGGACGGCTCGCGGGGCCAGATGTTCGACGCTGACGGCGATGTTCAGCGCAAGGAATTCAGCGCGCCCATCGATGGGGAGCAACGCCAGTTCCGGTTCATCATCGCGCCCGAGGATGGCGATGATCTCGATCTCCGCCAGTACACGCGCAGCCTGGTCGACCGGATGGAAAAGGACCTCGGTCGCAAGCTCCGCTGGGCGGCGGTCTGCCACTACAACACTGATAACCCGCACGTCCACCTGGTCGTACGCGGTGTCGACGCAAAGGATCGCGAGCTGCGGATCGATCGAACGTATTTGTCCGAGTCGCTGCGCCTGCGCGCTCAGGAGTTGGCCACGAAGGAGCTTGGACCGCGCACCGAGCTGGATGTTCGGCGCCAGCTCGGTCGTGAGGTCTCACAGGAGCGGCTCACGTCCATCGATCGTCGTCTTGCCGCGCTCGCCTCGGCGGACATGACGATTCGCATCGCCGATATCGCGAATGCGGCCGACTCTCAGAGGCTCTCGCGCTCCCACGCCATCGGACGTCTCGATGTCCTCGAGGAGCTGCAGCTGGTCGAGCGCGTCTCGCCGACGTCCTGGTGCTTCGAGGACGGGTGGCAAGAGACGCTCAAGGATCTCGGGGAGCGTGGCGACATCATCAAGCGGATGCACCACGCGCTAGAGGGTAGCGCGGCTGACCATCGGATCTTCCAACCCGAGCCGGGCGCGGCGGTCGAAGGGATCGTCAGACAGAAGGGACTGCACGACGAGCTCCGCGGCGATCCGTACGTGATCCTCCAGAACGCGCGCATGGAGGCGGTCTACGTCCGCCTCGACGCAACCACCGCCGCGACGCTCAAGGAGGGCGCCGCAGTCCGCCTCGCCTGCCAGCCGCAGCCATGGGTCACGGGCACAGACCGCGTGATTCAGCGGGAGGCCGCCGCCAATGGTGGCATCTACAGTCCTACCGCCCATCTGAGAAAGCTGGGCGATATGCCCGTCGCGATAGAGGGGCGATGGGCGCAGCCGAGGGATGTGATCGCGGTCAACGAACGCCGCCTGGAGCGCCTCGCTCGCCACAACCTGGTCGAGAAAATGCCGGATGGCACTTGGCGCGTGCCGCCCAACCTGGTCGACACTCTCCACAGCCGCGAGCAGACCCATCCGCGGCTTCGTATCGTCGTCGAGCGACCCGGTCCAGAGCTCGATCGAGGCAGAAGGCGAGGTCCATCCTTTGAGCGCTGACGCGCCCACGGACTCGATCCTACATCCATCGCTCACGATGAAACAGGCGGATGGGAGCGGCGCTTGCACTGTTTCGTTCGCTGCCATCTCAGGGGATGACGTCAACGAACTGATCGTCCTCCTCGCCCGCTACTGCGCGGAGTCGCTGTTTCGGGCCCAATTTCCCGGCGAAATCGTGACCAAAGACTCTTGAGACCGGAGCGCACGGTGAGCGAAAATCCCGCCATGCGAGCCGTTACGTACTGCAGGTTCAGCACCGACCGTCAGGACTCTCGCTCCATCGATGATCAAGAGCGCCGCTGCCGAACGTTCGCCGCGCGGCAAGATCTGTTTGTCACGAAGGTCTACTCCGATGCGGCGAAGTCGGGCGCGCACATGGAGCGCGCGCAGCTCCAGCAGCTCCTCCGCGACGCGGCCCGAAAGAAATTCGACGTCGTCCTCGTCGACGATCTATCGCGGCTGTCGCGCGATCTCGGCGACACCTGGCGAATCGTCTTCCAGGACCTGGCGGCCGCCGATGTTCGGGTGATCGACGTCGAGACCGGCCGCGCGTCGGACGAGGACTCGGCGCGGCTTCTATTCGGCGTCAAGGGCCTGTTCGCCGACCAATACCTGCAGGCGGTCCGGCGTCAGACCCATCGCGGCCTCGAAGGCCGTGCGATCGCCGGCTTTCACACCGGCGGTCGGACCTTCGGCTACGCGACCGTCGAGGAGCCGACCCCGCCCGATCCCGAGCACCCGCGACGGATCCCGGTCGTCGATGAAGTAGAAGCAGAGACCGTTCGCCGAATCTTCGCGTCGTTTGTGGCCGGGAGATCCCCGCGGGCGATCGCCGACGAGCTGAATCGCGCCGGCCTGTCGGCGCCGCACGACGGTGGCAAGGGACACAAGGGCGTCCGGGGATGGGGACACACCACCATCAGGTCGATGCTGTCGAACGCGCGCTACACGGGTCAGGTCACGTGGAACACGCACAAGTGGCTGCGCGTCCCCGGAAGGGGCACGCGGCGCCGGGTGCCTCGTCCAGCGTCCGAGCACGTGACCAAGACTGTCGAGGCGCTCCGGATTGTCGACGCTGCCACATGGGCGCAGGTCCAGGCTCGATTCGCTGGAAGGACGCGCAGACGGTCGCCCGGGCGGCCGAGGGGCTCGGTGGGAGCGGGTCACTTGCTGTCCGGCTTGCTCAAGTGCGGCGTCTGCGGAGGCTCCTTCGGCCTGCTGTCCCGGCGGAAGAAGGCTGGCGAGACGTACCAGACGCTCGGCTGCGTCGCGCACAAGAGCCGAGGAGCGGCCATCTGCGCGAACGACAAGACCATCTCTGAGCGGAAGGTCCGCGCGGCCGTCGTCGGCCACCTGCGAGACGTCCTGACGCGCCCGGACCGGATCGAGGCATTCATCGACGAGTTCCAGCGCCGCTATCGCGAGCTGCTCGACACCTCGGGCTCGCGGCTCAAGTCGATGGATGGCCAGATCGCCCGCCAGCGGCAGCAGATCGAGGCGGTCATGGCCGCGCTTGTCACCGTGCCAGGGTCGAAGGCCCTGGGTGCCCGCCTGGCGACCGAGGAAGGCAAGCTTGCTCAGCTCGAAGCCGAGCGCGCGACCCTGGCGGACCAGCGGCCCAAGGTCATGCCCCACCCTGCCCTCATCGCTCGATACATCGAGGATCTCCTGACGACGCTCGACACCGAGGTCCCCAAGGCCCGCGCGATCTTGATGCGCGTCCTACGCCCATTCGCGCTCACGCCCGACGGCCAGAGCTACAGAATCTCCGGGGCCCTCAACCTTTCGGCTGTCGTGGGCCCCGGAGTCTCTGAAAAATGGAGTAGCGGGGGCGTGATTTGAACACGCGACCTTCGGGTTATGAGCCCGACGAGCTACCAGGCTGCTCCACCCCGCATCACTTTTCGACTACTTACGTACCACCTCAGGCGCCCGATTTTACCCTTGTACCGGCGTTGTACCGGAGCGCTCGAAGCCGGGGAACCTTGCCTGATTGCATACGTGCCGTCAAGGACGATCGGGCCGGATCGCGTTCGAGAACAGCCGTTTGAGCGGCGCACGTGACGACGAGCCCGGCCTCAAGCGGAGACAAGCGCGAAGGCGGCCAGTTCGGGCGCCGATGCCGACCCGATCTCGTTCCTGGTCGCGCGCCTACTTGCCGCAAAGAAGAATCTCCCGACCAGGATGGTGGTCTAGCGCCCGAGGAGAGGCGGAGAATCCAACTCGGTCCCGACGCGGAGCCGATCGAGGTACTGCCGGTACACGTACGATCGATCTCGTTTCTTGCCCGTGGTTTCGGCGAGGACGCCGGCCTCGACGAGGAGATCTATCGCGCGACCCGCCGTCGGCTTGCTGGTTTCGACGAGGCGCATGACGCTCGCCGCGGTGATCATCGGGTGCCGCGGAAGAATCTCGAACAGTCGCAACGCCGGGATCGACATCGCTTCGTGTGCAATGATCCGCGCGCGGTCGCCGGCGACCAGGGCGTGGAGGTCCCGGGCCGAGCCGACGGCCTCGTCGGCGATCGTGCCGACCCCGTCGAGAAAGAAGTCGAGCCAGCTCTCCCACGCGCCATCCGTGCGCACGGCGTCGAGTCGCCGATAGTACTCTTGGCGGTGCCGCTTGAAGAAGAGGCTCAGGTAGAGCAGCGGTTTGGACAGGAGCTGCCATCGCTCGAGCAGCAGGGTGACGAGAAGGCGGCCGATGCGCCCGTTTCCATCGAGGTAAGGGTGGATCGTTTCGAACTGGACGTGTAAGAGCCCAGCGCGCACGAGCGATGCCAGCCGATCATCGGCGTGCACATACTTCTCGAATGCGCCGAGCAGCGCGCCGAGCGCATGCGGCGGCGGCGGGACATAGACCGCGTTTCCCGGCCGGCTGCCGCCGATCCAATTTTGGCTGCGGCGCACTTCGCCCGGAAGCTTGTCCGCGCCGCGGGCGCCCCGCATGAGTCGCTTGTGCGTCTCGTTCAAGAGACGCATCGACAGGGGGAGACCCTTCGCACTGGCGAGCTGACCGCGCGCGTACGCCAGGGCGGCTAGGTGGTTGCACACCTCCTCGACATCCTGAGAGGGGGCCTGCCGGTCCGCTCCCTCGTCCTCGTGCGCCTCGAATGTGAGCAGATCGACCAGGGTGGCCTGGGTCCCCTCGATCTGAGACGAGATGACCGCCTCCTTCCGAACGAAGGCGTAGATGAACCAGTCGATCGAGGGGACCATCTCGCCGGCGACATCGAGCCGGGCCAGCGCATGCTCGGCGGCCCGGAGACGATCGATCAGGCGTGGGCCGAGCTCGAGCGCCGGTCGCGTCGGAGGCAGCGGATGAGGCAAGAACGCCGCGATTTCCTCGCCCCCAACCTTGGTGCGCTCGTAACGACCGGTGATTCGCTTGTTCATCGCGGCTGTCCGCCGGATCCTCGCGCCGGGTGTCGTAACGTCGCCGTTCCCGCAGCGCTTTGCTAGGAACGTATTCTTTATCAGAGGCGATAACTAGTCAAGTAGACGTTACTAGCGTTTGTCCCCCACCACGGTAGACCGCGCGGAAGCGGCCGCCTTCTTGGGGCTCCTCGTCGGTACGTTGCAGCTCGCGCGCGCGACTCCGGACCGCGGCGAATCCGACGCGATCCTGGAGGCTGGTGTTCGCGCCGCGCTCCGCCTCGCGAAGTAGCGACCCCGGTTCGAGAGCCCCTCGGGATAGAGGGGGGTCCGTCGAGCGCCATCGACCCGCAGCACCGTCGGAGGCCGACGAACCGACGCACGGTCCGGCTGCGGGCGCGGATTCGTCCCGAGCGCCGCAGCGCGGCCCACGAATACGGGCCGCCCGGCCATCTTCCGTGTAAAATAAGGGGTTTCGACTTAGCCTAGGCAAACATTCGATGCAGGTACGCTTCCGCGCAGCAGGACTGGGCTCGCGCTCGCTGGTTTTGGCGCTGGTGGTGTGCGCGATGGCGGCGGGCTGCGCGGGTTCCGGCAGCAGCGGCGGCGGCACCAGCGAGGGAGGCTCCGGAGTCGGGGACGGCGGTACGAACGGGTCCGGCGGCTCGTACGGGTCCGGCGGCACCTCTGGCTCCGGTCTCTCGTCTGGCCGGGGCGGAGCAACCGGCGAGGGGGGATCGACCGGATTGGGCGGCGTCTCGGCCGGCTCTGGCGGCGTGACCGGCGCCGCCGGCGGGGTCGGCTCTGGCAGCGGCGGTGTCGGCGGCCAATCGAGCGGCGCGGCCGGGACGGGCGCGGGCGGGGTCCTGGGCACCGGGGGCTTCTTCAGCTCCGGCGGCTCGACGGGCCTGGGTGGATCTTCCAGCGCGGGCGGCGCCACCGGCAGCGGCGGCACGACCGGCAGCGGTGGGACGGGCGTCACCGGCAGCGGCGGGAGCACCGGCACCGGCGGTAACAGCGGCGCGGCCGGCGCCACGGGACATGGCGGCACCACTGGCTCCGGCGGTGGAACCAGCGCGGGCGGAAGCACCGGCGTGGGCGGCAGCACCGGCACCGGCGGTTCGGGGAGCAGCGCGTTCTGTCCGTCCGGCGCCATCTTCTGCGCCGACTTCGAGGAGGCGAGCGGCGTCCCCAGCAATCGCCCGGTCGGAACGGCGACCTTCGAGGATCCGACCGAGCCCGGCGCGACGTTCGACGGCCCGAGCGGCGTCATGGCGCTCGACACGACCGCCCCGTACGACGGACGGCAGTCGCTGATGGTGACGCCCTCGTCGGCCGCGGCGGTGCGGGCCCTGGCGATCGGCGTGCCGTCGACCTTCTGGGTCCGCCTCTACGTCAAGAGCGACCAGCCCATCGGGCAGACCAACGAGAACGGGTTCCTCGGCGCCGGGACCAGCCCCGTCTTCGCGACCGGGAACTACGTCGAGCTGTCGGAGGATCTCGGCTGCCTCTTCCTCGACAAGGGGGGGACGCTCTACCCGACGGACAAGAGCTGCGGGCTGAACGCGGCGCTGTCGGCGAACGTCTGGCACTGCCTGGTCGCCGCGTTCGACGGGGCGACGGGAAACGTGATGATCTTTGCCGGCTCGACCGAGATCATCAACGCCACCGGCTGGGCGCCAGCCCGGGAAGCCTTCAACACCTTCGAGCTCGGCACCTTCGTCGACAACCCCAACGGCGCCACCGTCTGGTACGACGACGTCGCCATCTCGGCCATGCCGCTCACCTGCCCGTGATGTCGCCGCGCCCGACGCTGTACGGATAAACGGACCCCCGGTAAAATCGTCGCCCCCCTCTAGCCTGGAGATGTAGCTGATGGACGCACGCCCCCGCTTCGCGAGATTCGGTTCGCGCTCGATGATGTTGTTGGTCCTGGCGATGGCGGCGGCCGGCGCCTCCTGCGCCGGTGGAACGGGAGGAGCGACCGGTTCGGGTGGGAGCGGATCCGGCTCGGGCGGATCGAATGCCAGCGGCGGGTCGACGGGATCGGGCGGCAACAACAGCGGCTCCGGCGGCGCGAACAGCAGCGGCGGCAACACCGGCTCGGGCGGCAACCCGAGCACCGGCGGCAACACCGGCAGCGGCGGCGCGACGGCATCGGGCGGGAACACCGGCAGCGGCGGCGCGACGGCATCGGGCGGGAACACCGGCAGCGGCGGCAACGTGAGCACCGGTGGCACGACTGGCTCGGGCGGCAACACCAGCACCGGAGGTGTGAGCGGCAGCGGCGGCGCGACGGCATCGGGCGGGAACACCGGCAGCGGCGGCGCGAGCGCCACCGGCGGCGCTACAGGAACGGGCGGGGCAGCCGGCTCGTCGACTACCGGGTTCTGCCCCTCGGGCGCCATCTTCTGCGCCGACTTCGAAGAGGCGAGCGGTGTCCCCATGAATCACACGGTTGGCACGGCGACGTTCGAAGATCCGGACCAGTACGGCTCGACGTTCGCCACCATCATGGCTCTCGACACCTCCAAGCCCGAGGATGGAAGCCAGTCGCTCAAGGTCCTTCCGTCGACGACGTCGGGGGTCACGGGCATGTTCCGCACGTTGGCCGTGGCGGTCCCGTCGACGTTCTGGGTCCGGCTCTACATCAAGAGCGACCAGCCGATCGGCCAGGCGAACCACAACTCGTTCTTTGCCGCCGGCACCGATCCCAGCTATCACAACGCTCACAACGTCGAGCTCTCCGAGCAGTTCGGCTGCATCCTGCTCAACGCCGCCGACACCCTTTTCCCGACCGGCACCACCTGCGGCGTCAACACGGCCCTGCCGGCCAACGCGTGGCATTGCATGGCGGCCGAGTTCGACGGAACGACGGGCAACGTCCAGGTCTTCGCGGGCACCACCCAGATCATCAACGCCCAGGGCTTTACCCCGGCGAAGGAGGCGTTCACCACCTTCTCGTTCGGCTACTTCGAGTACAACGGGGGGGGCGCCACCGTCTGGTACGACGACGTCGTTGTCTCGGCGAGCCCGCTCTCCTGCCCCGCGGGCTCCTGACCTAGAGAGCGGGCCGCTACGCGGGCGCGGCGCTCGCGTACTTGGCGATGAGGCGGCCGATGCGCGGCACGGCGGCCTCGACGTGCTTCTTCCCCGTCGGGCGCAGCTTCTCGTAGGCCTTCTTGAGCGTGTTGTTGGTCGACTTGGCGGCGCGCTCGTCGCTGATCGCGAGAAGCGCGTCGGAGACCTGCGGCGCGCGCGCGTTGAGCAGCGCGCCGATCGGCTCGTTCTTCGCCTGCGCGTCGGCCCAGAACGGCTCGAGCCGCTTCACGAAGTCGTCCAGCATGTGATCGACCGCCTCGTCGACGAAGCCCGGCTTGACCGCCTTGACGACGGCGAACGCGGCCTTGACCGCGAGGCCGGTGAGGCCCCCTTTCGAGTCGACCTCTTCCGCGATCAGCTTCGTGCAGTCGGCGACCACCTTCGGGCGGTTGCCTGGCACCAGTAGAATGTCGTTCAGGTTTGGCATGGCGGGGAATCTACACCACGTCCCGGCGACGTGGTACGGATGGCCGAGATGCCCCGCCGGATTCTCCCCTCTCCGCGCGCCGCGCTCGGCATCCTGACGGGGCTGAACTTCCTGAACTACGTCGACCGGTTCATCCCGGCGGCGGTCATGCCGGCGATCATCGCGACGCTGCACCTCAGCGACACGCAGGCCGGATCGCTCTCGACGCTGTTCATCCTCACGTATTCGGTGGTGTCGCCGGGGGCCGGTTGGCTCGCGGATCGCAAGCCGCGTTTCCAGCTGGCCGCGGTCGGCGTGCTGGTCTGGAGCGCGGCGACCTTCGGCTCGGGTCTGGCGGCGACCTTCGCGGCGCTGGTGCTGGCGCGCGCGCTGACCGGCGTCGGCGAGGCGAGCTACGTCGTCATCACGCCGTCGCTGGTGTCCGACTACTACCCGCCGGCGCGTCGCGGGCGTGCGCTGGCCACCTTCTACGCGGCGATCCCGGTCGGCTCCGCGCTGGGGTTCGTACTCGGTGGGGTGATCAACGCGCGCTTCGGCTGGCGCTGGGCGTTTTTTCTGGCCGGGGCGCCGGGCGCGGCGCTGGCCGTCACGCTGCTTTTCCTGCGCGATCCGCCGCGCGGCGCGATGGACGGCGCCGCCGTGCCGCCGGCGCCACCGTCACTGGGCGCGCTCAAACGGATCCCGAGCTTCGTCTTCAACACGGCGGGCCAGATCATCTACACCTTCGTCGTGGGCGGGCTGGCGACCTGGATGCCGACCTACTTCGTCCGTGTGCGCCACCTGCCGCTCGCCTCGGCCGATCTCAGCTTCGGCGGCGTGCTGGCGGCGGCCGGCCTGGTCGGGACGCTGATCGGGGGGCGGCTGGGCGATCGAATGGCGGCCGCGCGACCGGCGGGCCATTTCCTTCTTTCAGGTGTGTCGCTCGTCCTCTCGGTGCCGTTCGCCGTCGTGGCGGTCACCGCCCCCGCACCTGCTATCTTCTGGCCCTCGATGTTCGTCGCGCTCACCCTGATGTTCCTCACCACCGGACCGCTCAACGCGGCGATGGCCAACGTCCTGCCGGCCCAGCTCCGCGGCTGGGGTTTTGCCATCAACACCATGGCCATTCACCTGCTTGGCGATGCCAGCTCGCCCTACCTCATCGGCGTCGCCTCCGATCGGACGGGCCTGGCGCTGCCGGTCCTGGCCACGGTGACGCTGCCGGCGCTGGCGGGACTGGTGCTGCTGGCCGGGCAGCGGGCGCTGGCGCGCGATCTGGCCCGGAGCGGCGCCTGATGAGTGACTACGCACGTGAGCTCGAAACGGCGGCCAAGATCGCGCGAGAGGCCGCGGTTCTGGTGCGCGGCTATCACCGCAAGAAGATGGTCATCGAGGCCAAGGCCGGCAACGAGCCGGTCACCGAGGCCGACCGAGCCGCCAACGCGCTCATCGTCAAGCGTCTCGGGGAGGCCTTCCCCAAGGACACGATCCTCTCCGAGGAGATCCCCGACAGCGGCGCGCGGATCGGGCGTTCGCGCATCTGGATGGTCGACCCGATCGACGGCACCAGCGACTTCATTCTGGGCGACACCGGCTTCGTGGTGATGATCGGCCTCGCCATCGACGGGCGCCCCATCGTGGGCGCGGTCGCGCACCCGCTGTCCGAGAAGGTCTTCGCGGGCGTGGTCGGGGCCGGTGCCTGGGTGGAGGACGCCGCGGGCGCCCGCACGCCGCTGCACACCTCGACGATCGCGCGCGCTCCCGGCATCCGGCTGGTCGCCTCCAAGACGCACCGAACGCAGCGGATCGACAAGATCAAGAAGGCGCTGCAGATCGAGGACGAGATCAACGTCGGCAGCGTCGGCCTCAAGATCGGCCTCGTCACCGAGGCCAAGCGCGACCTCTACGTCTACACCGGCGGGCGCACCAAGATCTGGGACACCTGCGGCCCGGAGGCGGTCCTCACCGCCGCGGGCGGCAAGATGACCGACGTCGACGGGAACCCGCTGGTCTACGACCGGGAGGATCTCTACAACCGGCGCGGCATCGTGGCCTCGAACGGCGCGCTCCACCCGTTCGTGATCGAGACGTTGACGCCGCTCGTGCGCATGACCGACGTCTGAGTCGCCTCAGCTGCCGGCGATCATCATCTCCGACACCCGGAACGTCGGGCACTGCACCGACGAGCGGGTGTCGAGATCGTCGCCGACCGCGTCGACGCGCTTCCACAGGTCGTCGAAGCCGAGCGAGACGGTGATCTCCGTGACCGGGAAGGCGCGTTCGCCCCGCTCGATCCAGAAGCCGCCAGCCCCCTGCGAGTAGTCGCCGGTGGCGCCGTTGAAACCGAAGCCCATCAGATCGGTCACGTAGAGGCCGCGCTCGAGGCGCTCGAGCTCGGCGGCGGGCGTGCGGCCGGCACGCAGGATTAGGTTGGAGACGCCGACGTGCGGTCCGCCGCCGATGGCGCGGGTCGCCGAGCCGGTCGAGCGGCGGTCGAGCTTGCGCGCGGCGTAAACGTCGCAGAGGAACGTCCGCAAGAGGCCACCGGAGATGAGCACGTTGGTGCGGCTCGCCAGCCCCTCGCCGTCGTAAGCGCGCGAACCGGGGGCGCGCCGGATCAGCGGATCGTCGACCAGCTCGATGAGCGGCGAGGCGACCGCGGTCCCCTCGCGACCGGCCAGGTAGGTGCTGCGGCGCCAGAGCGCGCCGCCGGAGAGCACGCCCGCGAGCTGGCCGACGAGGCCGCGTCCCGCCTCGGGCGAGAAGACCACGGGCGCGGCGCCGGTCGGGATCTTGCGCGCGCCCAATTTTGCGATCGTCCGGCGCGCCGCCTCGAGCCCGATCGCCTCCGGATCGCCGAGGCCGCTCGCGAAGCGCGAGGCGCTCCAGTAGACGCCGTTGCGCTTCTTGCCGTCGGCGTCGTCGCACATCGGCTCGACCGCGAAAGAGACGTGCGTCCCGCGCGCCGACCCGGAGAAGCCCGCCGAGGTGGCGAACGCCGACGCCCCGACGCTGCGCCCGAAGACGGCGCCGTCGGAATTGGTGATCCGCTTGTCGAGCTTGAGCGCGGCCGCCTCGCCGGCGCGCGCCCGCCGCAGCCCCTCGGCCACGTCGAGCGACAGCACCGCCTCGTCCCACAGATCGAGCTCGGGGACCTCGCGCGCCATCTCTTCCTTGGCCGGCAGCTCGCCCGCCGGATCCGGCTCCGACAGCGACGCCAGCTCGACGCTCTCGCGCGCGAACCGCTCCATCGCCGCCGGCGAGAAGTCCGAGGTGTAGGTGACCGCCGAGCGCGCGTCCTTGAGCACGCGCAGCCCGAGCGCGCGGCTCCCCGCCTCCTTGATCAGCTCCGTTTCGCCGAGGCGGACCTTGACCTCCAGCTCGGTCCCATCGCGAACCAGCACCTCCGCACCCGAGGCGCCCGCCTTGAGCGCCAGCGCCAGCATCTGCTCGGCGAGCCGCTGGCAGGTCTTGGGGTCGGGCAGGCGGCGGCTCCCGCCCTCCACGCGCGCCGCGCTCATCGCGACCTCATCGCCGCGTTCATCGGGACAATCATCGCGTCTTGGTCCCGCCCACGGTGATCTCCGCGATCTTCATGGTCGGCGTCCCGATCCCCACCGGCACCGACTGCCCGTCCTTGCCGCAGGTCCAGGTCCCCTGCGACAGCTCGAAATCGCCGCCCAGCATCGTCACCTTGCGCAGCACGTCCGGCCCGTTGCCGATCAGGTTGGTCCCCTTGAGCGGCGCGGTCAGCTTGCCGTCCTCGATGAGGTAGCTCTCGGTGAGCGCGAAGACGAAGTCGCCGTTCGAGATGTTCACCTGCCCGCCGGCGAACCGCTTGGCGTAGACGCCGCGCTTGACCGACTTGACGATCTCCTCCGGGTCGTCCTGGCCGGGCGCCATGAAGGTGTTGGTCATGCGCGGCAACGGCTCGTGGCGGAAGCTCTGGCGGCGCCCATTCCCCGAGGGCGCCGTCCCGAAGTGCTTCGACGACAGGCGGTCCTGCATGTAGCCGACGAGAACACCGTTCTCGATGAGCACGTTGCGCCGCCCCGGGTTCCCCTCGTCGTCGACGTTGATCGTCCCGCGCGCGTTGTCGACGGTGCCGTCGTCTATCACCGTGCAGAGCGGCGAGGCGACGTCCTGCCCGATCCGATCGGCGTAGTTGGAGGTCCGCTTGCGGTTGAAGTCGGCCTCCAGGCCGTGGCCGACCGCTTCGTGCAGCAGGATCCCCGACTCGCCGGGCCCCAGCACCACCTCCATCGGGCCGGCGGGCGCGTCGACCGCGTGGAGCATCCCGATCGCCAGCCGCGCCGCCTCGCGCCCGTGCTCCTCGGGGCTCTGCCCGGGGCGCGCGAAGATCTCGAGGCCGTACCGCCCCGCGCCGCCGGAGCGCCCGACCTGCCGCTGCTTGCCGGCCCCCTCGCCCTCCTCGGCGACCGCGCTGACGCCGAAGCGGATCATCGGCTGGCTGTCGCGCGCCAGGTGGCCGTCGGAGGTCACCACCAGCACGTCGCGCTGCTCTTCGGCCAGCGACGCCTCGACCCGCACGACGCGGGGATCGAAGGCGCGCGCGGCCGCGTCGGCGCGCCTCAAGAGATCGATCTTGTCGACGCCGGCACGCGCCGCGGTCGGCTCGCTGACCGGGTAGCGATCGCTGAGAGCCACGGGCCGCACCGAGATCGGCCCCGGCGCCGCGCCACTGGAGGCGATCTGCCCCGCCGTGCGCGCCGCCTCGAGCATCCGGTCCTCGGCCAGCTCCTCGGTGTAGGCGTAGCCGGTGGCGTCGCCGCGCAGGACGCGCACGCCGAGGCCCAGCGTCACGCCACGCCCGACGGTGCGCACCCGACCGTCCTCGAGCACGAAATCGGCGCCCGAGCGGTGCTCGAAGTAGAGGTCGGCGTAGTCGCCCCCCGACCCGAGCGCAGCCGCGAGGAGTCGCTCGGCCAGCGCCGCGTCGATCCCGTCGAGCGGCGAGCCGGCCGCGACGGCGGTGTTCATCGATCGACCTCGGTACCCACGAGCAGCATCTCGGCCTGTCGCATGCGGCTGATCATGGCCGACGGGTGGCCGTCGATGCCAGTGATTTGATCGCGGCCCCGCGGCTCCGGCAAACCGTGGGCCGTTCCACGATCTGCGTCTCGAGCGCGACGCGGGCTCGCCTGAGCGCCACGTCGATGACGCGCGTTCTAGCCGCGCTCGGGCGGGATGCCGAGCTCGCCGCCGGTGTCGTCGTTCTTGATCTTGCAGAGGCCGCGCACCTCGACCTGCCGGATGCGCTCGCGGGTCAGGTTCAGGATGGCGCCGACCTCCTCGAGGGTGATGCCGCCGCGGTCCGCGACGTCGAGCGAGCAGGTCTCCGCCATCTCCCAGACCTCGAGGTGCGGGAAGTTCAGCTTGATGGCGCCCGTCTCCGGATTCACGTCGAGATAGAGGTGGTGCGAGCAGGAGACGAACGGACAGGGGCGCGCCATCTGGCTGCAGTGCTCGCGCGTCTCCGGCCGGTCCACGTCGTCGGGATAGACCAGGAGCTCCGAGAGCCGGCGCTCGTCACGCGTCAGCCGCTTGGGGGCGATCGTCTTCGAGCGCACGCGGCCGTCGCGGCCGGCGGAGTGCACCTTGCGGCGAATCCGCGCCACCTCCGGTTGCGGCGCGTCCTCGTCCTCGTAACCACCTGCGCTCTGCGGATTCAGATCGTCGCTGTCGTCCAATTCATCCATGGGCTCCTCCTCGGTCGGTCGGCCTGGCCACGTTCAGCCCGGGAACCCTGGCAGGGTTCCCGGTCCCTCCCGCGATGGACTCCGCCGGGCGCAGCCCGGCTCCGTCCACGCGCTCAATAAAGGTCGCTCCCGGCAGTCGCCGCGCCGCCCGTGGGCGACTCGGCGGCCTGTGCCGAAATCCTTCGTTCCAAACTGCTGATTCTCCGGACCAGCTCGCCGGCGGCGCGCTTGGCCTCGGTGATCTCGCGCTCGAGCTCGCGGCGGCCGTCGGGATCGACGGCGGGCAACCGCGCCTCGCGCTCGAACCCGGCGATGAGGTCGCGGAGATCGTTCTCCACCGTCTCGATCTCGTCCTTGAAGCGCGCGAATGAGCGCTGGATCTCCTCGATGGTCCGGTCGGAGGCCATCATCCCCTTGACCACGTTCACCCGCCGGACGACGTGCGCCGGGTAGAGCCCGCACGACCCGCGGTGCTTCCCCTTGCGTCCCACCCGCACCGACCGGGGCAGCAGACCGAGCTGCACGTACTTGCGCAGCGTCGCCTCAGAGAAGCGAATGCCGCGGGTCTCGAAGACGTCGACGATCTGGCGCGAGGTGAGGCCGTTCGGCCAGGCCCGCTCGATCTCCTCGATCTCGCGCTCGTCGAGCAGTCCGCGAGCGGCGGGAGCGGTCGACAGTAGCGTTCGCTTCATTGTAGGGTGTTCAACGTAATCTATTGAATAGAATCTCCTCAATAGAAAAATGACTGTGAACTTGTTCAGTGCATCGCTTGCCTCGGCCTCCACCGACGCTTCGATCACCGTCGGGCGCGGCTCTTAGGACCCTCTCTCCCACTGTCGCGACGGCCTTATACTGCTCGTCAGATGAAGGCCCTCCGCTCCGCCGCCGCCGGCGCCCTGCTGCTGTTCGCCCCCCTCGCCGGTCTCGCCCCTTTCGCCGACGCCGCCAGCGCCAACAACGAACGGCGCTTTTACAGCGCGCGCGCCGGCGTCGGGATCGAGGCCCCGCCCGGATGGACGCTCTCCACGCACACCGGATACGCGAACGTGCTCTGCCTGCTCGTGCATCCGGGGGGCAGTCGCGTCTCGCTGGCCGTCGACGCCGCCGTCACCGCGCGCGACGCCGCCGCGCTGGCCGCCGAGAGCCGTCCCGGCCTCGGCGCCCAGGGGATCGAGGTGACCGCAGTCGGCGCCGGCCCACGCGGCGGCGTGCTGCTCGACGCGCGCATCCCGCGCCGCAATCAGGCCCTCCGCCAGCTCTACCTGGTCCGTCCCGTCGACGGAAACCCGCCCGCGCGCCAGGCGATCGTGCTGACGCTGACCGCGCCGCTGCCCGATCTGGCCGCGGCCAGCGGCGCGCTCGACTGGGTGATGGGCCGCCTCGATCTCGAGGCCCCCGTCCGCCCCGACGACAAGCACGACCACCCCGACGGCGGCCTCTGACCGCGCGCTGGCCTAAGCCTCAGCTGGTTAGCTTTCCGCCGCCGAAGAGAGGTGGAAGCTCCTCGCGAATGAGGCGCTCCAGCGCGGCGACGCCGTCGCTCCCGAGCGGGTCGGCCGGCGGGCGGCCGTAGGGAGCCTCCATGTACTTCCACATCTTCTTCCACCAGCGGACCGGCCCGCGGTCGGCGCAGCCGAGCCGTCGATCGCCGGGGTCGCAGTAGAGCCGCACGTGCATGTGGTCGTCGTGCGGCTCCGAATCGCTCGGCTCGTGGAGGATGTAGGCCGCCCGCGCCAGCAGCGCCGGATCGTCTCCCGCCGCCGCGGCCTCACGCAGGAGCGACGCCCCCAGGCTCCGCTGGATGAAGATCCACTGCACCTCGGCGTCGGGATCGGTCAGAAGCGCGCGGACGAACGCCCAGTTCCGGCGCGCGTCGAATCGAATCGGTGGCACCGGCCGCGTGGGCGGGCGCGTCCCCTGCGGTGGCGACCAGCGTAGGGCGCGCCCGTCCGGTCCGAAGTGCAGCATCGCATCCGTCAATCGGACCGGATGACCGGCGCCGTCGACCGCGTAATAGAAGATGTCGACGTCGCGCCCGTCCTGGTGCGAGTGGTGCTGCACGGACTGACCGCCCGACTCATGCGAGAGATCGCCGATCGCCGCCGTCCCGCCGGGCGCCGCGCGCTCGACCGCCCGCGCCGCGCGCGCCACCGCGCCGACCAGCGCCTCGGTGCCGTAGTTGGCGTGGCGCGCGCGCCAGGGCGGCGGCACGGCGTACCCGTCGCCCTCGAAAGGCAAGCGTGCCGGGTGCCGGAGCGTGCCATCGCCGCTCGTCCCGAGAGAGGCGCTGGAGACGTCCATCGCCAGCGGCCCGGCGCACCCGGTCGCGCCGGCCAGCGCCAGAGCCCAAAGGACCAACCGGCGCATGCTCACGAACAGTCGGCCGGAGATTACCCGTACGCCTTTTCGATCCGCTCCTGATCCTCTTTGCAGCGGATGCAGAGCGTCGTCTCGAGACGCGCCTCGAGGCGTTTCATCGAGATCGGCTCGCCACATTGCTCGCAGATCCCGAAGCTCCCCGCCTTGATCTTCTCGAGGGCGTGGTCGATCTTCTGCAGGAACACCTTCTCCCGGCCGCGGAGCCGGAACGTGAAGGAGTGCAGGTACTCGGACGACGCCAGATCCATCTCGTCCGGGAGGTCGTCCGCGTCGAGCGTCATGTCCTCGTTCAACGTCCGCTGCGCGTTTCTGAGAATTTCTTTCTTCTTGGCAAGCAGAATGTCGCGAAACCGCTTGAGATCCTTCTTCTTCAGCCCGGTCCCTTCCATGGAACGCTCCGTCCCCGCGCCCCAACATTGGTTGATCGTTGGTTGTTGAGAGGCGCTGAAATGGCCCGGTATAATAGTCTGCCTCCCTACAACCGTCAAGGCGATACCCGACCCTTGACACCTGCCGGTACGCCCACTTACACTTACCCACTCCGGCTACCCATATCTCGGTTTAATCACGTTGCCGTATTAGCCACCTCACCCCTGTTCGGAGGCTTCGTCACCACCATGGGCGGTTCCGACAAGAGAAAACAAAGCCTCTACTTCCCCGAAGAGATGCTCAAGGAAATCCAGGAAGAAGCGACCCGGCAAGACCGGTCGCTGTCGTGGATCGTTCAGAAAGCCTGGAAGATCTCCCGCAAGGAGATCATGAAGTACCCGTCCGTGAACGAGTTCCCGGGCGAAGAGGACGAGCGCGGCGCGACCGAGTAGTTTTTTGGCCGGACGAGATTTTCTGCTGATAGCCGACGCGGTAGCGCCGCTCGGTGAGGGGGTTTCGGCCGTGGGCGCGAGTGGGCTCGGCCGCGCGCTTGCGGCGCTGGGTCACCGGGCGACGATCCTGTCGCTCGGCACGGTCGAGGCGGCCGGCCGCGTTCCCGGCCTCGCGCGTCGTCTCCGCACCGTCTCGGCGACCGTCGGCGGGCGAGACGCGTGGAGCTGGCGCTCTACGAGGGCGCGCCGGCGCTGAGCGACGCGCACCTCCTCGTGCTGGCCGGCCCCGGCGTCCCCGCCCGCGCCGAGACCGCGGCGCTCCTCGCCAGCGCCATGCGCGTCGCTGGCCGCCGACGCGCTGATCGCGCCCGAGGTCACCATCGGCTGGGGCGAGACGGCGGCGGCCGCGCTCTCGGCCACCTCGGCCGCCATCCGGCTCTTCGTGCTGCCGACCGGCCGCATCGGACCGCCGCTCGCTCCCGACGAGACCGAGCTGCTGGGGCCCCTCCTGCTGGGCGACGATTCCGCGTCGCGCTCGCTGGTCGCGCTCGGCTCGCTGGCGGCCAACGCGATCATCGCGCCCAGCCCGAGCGCGGCGCGCGCAACGGAGTCGACCCCGGGCTCGCGTCGCGCCCCTCGGACGAGCCGTTCGTCGCCGTGCGCTTCGGCTGCGACGATCCGCCCCACGATCCGGCGACCGATCAGGCGCTG
The DNA here is from genome assembly GCA_963831685.1 of uncultured Pseudomonadota bacterium. Classification (GTDB taxonomy): domain Bacteria; phylum Myxococcota_A; class Polyangia; order Fen-1088; family Fen-1088; genus JADGRB01. The sequence continues at coordinate 220,339 of CAWHRJ010000011.1, read as the reverse complement.
CCGGCGACCTTCTCCGCCGCGACGCTCTCGGACAAGGCCGAGTGCCGGCGCGCGCTCGCGCGGCGCTGCTCGCTCGCGCTCGGGCCGCGCACGCTGCTGCTCACCACGGGGCCGCTCGGACGCGAGGCGGGGACCGAGGCCATCCTCGCGGCGATCGAGCGGCTCGCACCGTTCGACGTCGTAACCGTGATCGTGCCGCGCGGCGAGCCCGAGGCGATCGAGCGGGCGCGGCACCTGGCGATGCGCCACCCGGGCCGCATCGCGCTGCTGCCGACCGCCGAGCCGGCCGACGAACGCTTCGCGCGCGCCGCCGCCGACGCCATCCTCCTCGGCGACGACCACGATCGCATCGGGCGCTCCGCCGGCCTGGCGCTGCTCTACGGCACGCTCCCGATCGTCCCCGACGTGGGCGCCAACCACGACTACCTGGTCGACTACGACCCAGCCTCGCGCACCGGCCAGGCGATCCTCTACAGCGCCGACACGCCCTTCGAGATCGAGAGCGCCGTCCGGCGCGCGCTCGCCCTGCGCGCCGACGGTGACGTCTGGGCGCCGCTGGTCAAGTCGCTGATGGAAGCCGCGCCCCGCTGGTCGGCCACCGCCGCCGCGCTGGCCGAGGTCGTCGAAGAGACGATCGCCTCAGGGACGTAAGAGCCGGGTCACCCGGACGCCGAGCTCCCCCTCGACGTCGACCAGCTCTCCCTCGGCCCAGATCTCGCCCCCCGCGCGCAGAACGACCGCGCCCCGGCGATCGGCCGGCACCGTCAGCACCACCCCGGGCACGAGGCCCAGCAACTCCTCTCCGCGCAGCGTGAGCCGCGCGAGCTCCGCGCTGATCTCGATCGGCGCCGCCGCGAGCGCCGCGGTCGCCATCTCCGTTGGCCCCGACACGTCCATCGTTCCCTCCTTGGCGACGCCGACCTTCCGCCCGCCCGCCGTGCCGGTCAATCGAAAATCGCCAACCACCGTCACGGCTCCGCCCGGATCGATGCGCGCCGCCGCGCCATGCGCGCCGATCGCCAGCAGAGCGGTCCATTCGGCCCCGGCGGCGAGCGCCGCAGCGCCCGTACCGTCGAATACCAGCGCGTCCCCGGGCGAGAGCCTGACCAGCTCCGACGCTGTCAGCGTCGTGGCGGCGATCTCGAGCCTGGCCTCGATCGGCAGACCGGCCGCGCGCTGGCACCACGCCGACGTCGCGCCCCGGTGCCCGGCGGGGAGCTCCAGCCAGAGGACGCCCGGGCCGAACACTCCCTCGATCTTCACCGCCATCGACACGGCCATCGACACGGCCATCGACACGGCCATCGACCGTTCCGCCTCCGCCGTCGGTGGCGCGAGGTCGAGCGACCATCCGATCGGATCGAGCGCGGGCCCCAGCAGCGCCACCAGCAGGCCCCGTTCCGCCGGCCCCAGCGCGCGGGCGACCGCGAACGTTCCCCGCCCGCCGAGCGCCACGTCGCACAGGCGCGCCGCGAACGGCCGCGCGAGCGAGAGCCGCCCGCGCGCCCGCCCGTCGCAGAGGCCGAGCGTGATCACATCGCGCGGTCGGGACGCCGAATCGATTCCCGCCACGGCGACCGCGACGGCGCCGAACGGCGGAAGATCGGCCTGCCAGAAGCGGGGAAGCGAGGCCCAGGTCTCGGCGAGCGCACGCGTCGCCCGCGCCGCCGATGCGGGCACCGGCGGACAGGATCGGAGATCGAAGGGCGCCGTGTTCACCGCCCGGCCGGTCATCGATCACCCACGCCCGCGCCCGCGCCCGTGTCCCGCTCTCTCTCGCCGCCGTGGCGCGGGTCATCCGCCGGCCGACCGCGCGCGACGGACGAGGTGAGCGCGATTCCCTTGTCGCGCAACCGCAGCCGAATCTCTTCCATCGCCACGGACAGCGTCTGCCGCGAACCCGCACCTGGTGTCAAGAGCTGCGCGGTGACCGCGGGCGATCCCGCGGCCACGGTGAGACGGATCTCCGTGCCGGCCAGCGCGCCTGTGCCAATTCGAATGCGCGCCTCCGCATCGCCCCCGACCGTGCCGACGAGGACCCGATCGACCCGGCCCACCGGCGCCGCGGCGGTCTTCGCCGGCGGCGGCGCGACCCGGAGCGCCGCGGGCGGCGGGGCATTCCCGCCCGAGCCGAGGAGACCGGCGACCTCCGCCCCGAGCTCGTCACCGGCCCCGCGCTTGAGCGCATCCCGGAACCGGAGACCGGGGCGGGCGTGCTGCCGGACGGCGCCTTCGCCTCGCTGGCCGCCCTCATCCTTGCGGCCGGGGGAAACCGCTCCGGTGGTGGTCGTCTCACTTACCTGCACGGCTAAGTTATCGACCTGACCATCGGGGGGGTTGCGCGCGAAACGGCCTTGTTGGGGTATGATTCAGCGAAACCGGGGGCCAAGGGGGCCATCGAATAGGTAGATGAGAGGCGCCGGGCGCTGTATGGCGAGATCAGGGCTGCGATGAACTGTCAGGAGCTGATCGAGTTCTGTATGGACTACATCGAGGGCGCGTTGCCCGACGATGAGCAGGTCAGTTTCCGTCGCCATCTTGGACAGTGCTCCGACTGCGTCACCTTCTTCGAGACGTACCGCAGGACCCCGGAGCTGACACGCGACGCGCTGGCGACCGAGATCCCCGCGTCGGTGCGCGAGTCGGTGCGCAGCTTCCTGCAATCGCGCCGCGACCGCTGAAGCCGACCCCTTCGGGTCACCAGGCGGCCTCGGTTTGGCGGTTTTTTTGACAGGCGACGTTTTGAGTTTATCGTATCCTACATGTACGACATTCTCTCACTTGGCCCCGACAATCGCCGTCTCTCGCCGCGCCTTCGGATGCGGGTCTTCCTGAACGAGTACGTCGGCGATCACCCCTGCCAGGCCATCGTCCGTGACGTCAGCGAGACCGGCCTGGCGCTGCTCAAGCTGCCGGATCGGGCCGTCCCCTCGGTCGACGTCGTCACGCTGGAGGTCGAGCTGCCGGGAACGAACGAGACGATCTGGGCCGCCGCCCAGCCTCGGTTCGAGTCGCTCGCCTTCGACCACCAGATCTCCGGCCTTCGCTTCGTCTCGATGGCGCGCAAGCACGAACGCCTCATTCGCGACTACGTGCGCGAACGGCGCGACCGCCTCGCCCGCTTGTTCTCCCCTCCCCCCATCGTCGTCAGCCGCTTCGCTTAGCTTCTGCATTTTCCTCGGTCTGCCTCCGGCTCCGCAATGGTGCGGTGCCGGAGGCAGTTTTAATTTGAGCCTCGCCCGGGTGTTAAGCTTGAGGGGTGGGTCGCCGGCTGATCTTTGCGGCCGTCTTGGTGGTGGTGGCGGCGGGGCCGGCGCGGGCCGACTGGCAGGTTCGTCGGGACGGCTCGCGCGCGCTCGTCGACCGCGCCGAGCAGGCGCTGCTCGAGCGACCGGACGACGAGGCGCTGGCGCGACGGGTGGTCCGGCTGGCCGGGCGGCGCGGCGCAGGCGAGCTGCGGGCCCGTTTTGGTGCGCGCGCCGCCGGCAGGGCGAGCTATGGCCCAATCGCGGCGTACGCGCAGATCCTGCTGGCGCTCGGCGACGCGCCGGCCGCGGCGGCAGCCTTCGGCGACGCGCTCCGGCGCGCGCCCGGCGCGCCGGACGCGCTGGCCGGGCGTGCGCGGGCGCTCGCGGCTGCGGCCTCGCCCGATGCACCCGCGGCGTACGACGCGGCGATCGCCTGCGAGTCGCGACCGGTACCGCGGCGGCGCCTGGTCGAAGCGGCGCTGAAGCTCCTGCCGGCCGAGCCACACGACGCCGACCTCGCGCGCGCGATCGCGCTTCGGCGCGAGCTCGTCCGGCTCGCGCCCGACGACGATCGCGAGGCGGAACGACTGGCCGACGCGCTCGCCGAGGCCGGGCGTCCCGCCGAGGCGGCCGCGGTCCTCGAGCAACGGCTGCTTCCGCGCGAGCCGCTCGCGAAGCTCGCGCTCTCCCTCCGCGCCGTGCGCTTGCGCCTCGCCGATCACGCCGCCGACGATGCCGCCCGCGCCGCCGAGACCATGCGGGCATGGCTGGCGCGGATCCCCGCCTCCGCGACCGAGAGCCGGCGGGCCGCCTGGGCGTGTGCGCGCGAGGTGGCGCGGGCGCGCGGCATGCTCGGCGCGCTGGCCGACGAGCTCGCCCGCGCCCCGGGTCCCATCGAATGGGACCTCCTCGGTCAGATTCGCGAGGAGCTCGGCGATCTGGAGGCCGCGCTCGCCGCCACGCAGACGGCCCGCCGGCTCGCGCCACGCAACGCCGAGATCGGCCGCCGGCTGCTGGTCCTCTACGATCGCCTCGGCCGCGACGCCGACGCGCTCGAAGCGTCCGCCGAGCTCGCGCGGGAGAACCCGTCGGAGATCGGCTTCGCTGTCGGTCTCGCCGAGCGGCAGCAGCGGCGGGGTGACCGGACGGCGGCGAGCGCCGTCTTCGACCGCGCGCTGGCCCGCTTCTCGCACGAGCCCTCCGCCCTCGAGACGCTGGCTGAGACCGCGGCGCGCTGGGGCGACGATGCCCGCGCCCGCGCCGCCTGGGCCCGGCTCGTGCGCGTCGACCCGACGAGCGAGGTCGCCGTCGTCGGTTTGGGCGAGGCCGAGTTTCAGGCCGGCCACCGCGACCTAGCCCGGCGCACCTGGGCGTCAGTCCGCAAGCGCGCGGCGACACCGGCCGAGGGGCACCTTCGTCTCGGCGAGCTGCTCTACGATCACGAGCTCTTCGACGACGCGCTCGGCGAAGCCCACCGGGCCGAGACGGACGACCGCGCCGGGGCGCGCGCCCACCGGTTGCTCGCCCAGATCGACGAGCGCCAGCGGAGGCTCGACGAGGCCGTCGCCGAATGGCGCAGCGTCCTCGATCTCGCACCGCCGGCGCGCCGCGACGAAGCGGGCCTGCGGCGCGAGGCGCGGATGCGGCTGCTGACGCTGCTCGGGCGGCTGGGGCGCGGGCGGCTCGACGACGAAGTCCGCCGCCTGCGCGACGAGTCGCGTGCCCACCCGGACGATCTCGAGGCCGCGATGTTTCTCGCGGAGGCCGAGCAGCGTCTCGGCGACGCCGCCGGCGCGATCGCCACGTTGCGCAGGCTCGCGACCGCCGGGGCGGGCGCGGCGCCGGGCCCGGCCCGCGACGCGGCCGTCGAGGCTGGGTTCGCGCTGGCCCGCCTTCTCAAGCAGACCGGTCAGCTCGACGAAGCGGCGGCACGGCTCGGCGCGCTCGGCCTCCTGGCGCCCGACCGGGCGCGCGACGCCGAGCTGCAGATCGCGGAAATCGCGCTCGACCGCGGCGACAGCGCCGCGGCGCTGGCCAGTGCGGCGGCGGCCGAGAAGGGGGCGGACGCCGCCCAGCTGGCGCGCGTCGCCGAGTTTCGAGAGCGCGCGGGCGACGACGTGCGCGCCGCCGCCACCTATCGCCAGTCGATCGCGCGCGAGCCCTCCCCGACGGCAGCGCTGGCGCTGGCCCGCCTGCTCGAGCGGCAAGGCGACGCGACCGGAGCGGCGGCCGTCGTCGAGACGGCGCTCGCGCGCGCACGGGACGACGCCTCGGTCGCCGACACGACCCGGCGCGCGCTCGACCTCGACGAGGCGCTCGGCCGCCTCACCGAGCTCGGCGAAGCGCTGGCGCCTGGCACGGGGACCGCGGAGGAGACGCCCGCCCGCCGCCGCGCCCTCACCGACGTCCTCGGGCGGCTGCTCCCGGCGCTCTATCGCGATCCCGCGGCCGACGCCGCCCGTGCGCGGCTGGCCCCTATCGCACTGCGCCCGCTGCTCGACCTGGTCGTCGGCGCCGGTCTCCCCGACCGCCGGGCGATCGAGCTCCTGGGCCTCCTCGGCAGCGCCGACGCCGCCCCGGCGCTCGCGCGCCTCGTGGGACGCGACCCGGCCGCCGATCCCGGCGCGCACGCGCCGCCAGCTGCGCGCCTCCCCGCGGCGCAGCCCCCGGCGGAGGCGCGGGCGGCGGCCGTCGTGGCGCTCGGGCGCCTCGGCGATCCGCGCGGGTGGGAGGCGCTGACCACGGCCGCGGCGACCGCCACGCCAGCCACGCGGGCGGCGGCGATCTGGGCGCTCGGGCGCATCGCCGACAACCGGGTCCGCCCGATTCTCTGGCGGGCGGTCGAGGATCCGCGGCCCGAGATAGCCGCGCTCGCCTGCCTCGGGCTCGGTCGCCATCCCGACCCGGCGACGCGGGCGCTGTTGATCCGGATCGCCGCTGACATGGCGCGGCCCGGGGAGACACGCCGCGCGGCGGCGCTGGCGCTCGGACGCGCCGGGGGCCCCGAGGCGGTCGGCGCGCTCGTGGCGCTCGCCGACGGAGGCGACGAGGATCTCTCGCGAGCCGCCCTGGTGGCGCTCGCCTGGACGCGCGATCCCCAGGCGTGGGAGCCGCTGGTGGTGCGTGTGCTCTGGCCCGCCGAGTTCGCGCTGGGCCGGTCCGATTTAGCGCGCGCGGCGCTGGCGGCGTGGATGGCGGGCGGGACCCCGCCCGACGAGGCGCGATCGATCGCGGGCAACGAGCTGTCGGTCCGGGAGATCCTGGCCGGCCTGGTGGAGCTGCCTGCAGCGGCGGGCGATCCGACGCCGCTCGTGGCCGCGCACGCCGGCGAGATCGACGCGCTCCTCGGCAAGGCCCTCGCGAAGGGCGGCCTCGCCCGGCGGGCGGCGCTCGACGCCCTCGACGCGCGGACCGACGGGCCGGGCCTGGGCGCGCTGGCCCCCGCCGGAAGCGCGCCGCTGCCCGCCGGGGCGGACGCCGCGCTCCGCGAGATCGCCTGGCCGCTCGGCGATCGGATCGCCGCGGCGCTCGACGACCCCGATCGACGCACGCGCGCCGCCGCGCTTCGCGTGCTGGCCAAGCTGGACGACGAGCGCCTCACCCCGGCGCGGCTCGCCGAGGCCGTGGCCGACGGCGCGCCCGGGCTGGCGGACGCCGCTGCCACCGCCGCCCGGATCCTGGTCCAGGCCCATCCCGCGCTCGCCGCGCCGATCGCCGCCGCGGTTGCGCCGCTGGCCGCCGAGGAGAGCGCCTCCTCCTGGAGCTGCCGGCTCTCGGCGGTCGAGCTCCTGGCCGTGCTGGGCGCCCCCGCGCTTCCGGCGCTCGAGCGCGCGGCGAGCGACCGCCATCCCCTGGTGCGCGGGGCGGCGGCCGACGCGCTCGCGCGGGCCCGCGAGGCGGGCCAAAAACGCCCGCCCGGCTGACCGCCTCGCCCACCCCGCTTGACTTGCGGGCTGCCCGGCAGAAAATGCCGGGATGCTCTGTCCGACCTGCGGCTCGGAAATCCCCACCGGCAATCGATTTTGCGGGAGCTGCGGCAACAAGATCGACGCCGCCCCCGCCGCGGCCAAGACGATGTTCTTCGGCGCGACCCAGAGGCGCCCGGGCGCGCCAAGCTGACCGTCATCAAGGGAGAGGGGACCGACGGCGTCACCTACCTGCTGAACGGCACCGAGCACCTGGCCGGCCGGGTCGAGGGGGCGATCCTCTTCCCCGACGACTCGCTGCTGTCGCCGCGCCACGCGAACTTCATCTACCACGACGGGAAGCTGCACGTCGTCGACGAGGGTTCGGTCAACGGCGTCTTCATCCGCATCAAGGCGCCCGTCGATCTGATACCCGGGGCTTTGTTCCTGATCGGCGAGCAGCTGCTGCAGATCGAGCCCTCGCCGCCCGACCTCGGCCCGCAGCCCGACGCCGAGGGGACCTACTTCTACGCCAGCCCCAAGCGGCCATCGAAGATGAAACTCATCCAGCGCCTCCGCGGCGGCGAGATCGGCATGATCTACCGGTCGCGCGACGAGACGATCTCGATCGGACGCGAGGCCAACGACGTCAACTTCCTGGACGATCCGTTCATCTCGGGCCGCCACGCGCAGATCGCGATGAACGCCGACGGTCAGGTCACGCTCACCGACCTCGGATCGAAGAACGGGACGTTCGTCCGCATCAACGACGAGCTGGCGCTCGATCACGGCGACTACGTCTTCCTCGGCCAGCAGCTGCTGCGCGTCGAGATCAGCTGAGCCAGCGCGGCGCGGCAGGGCTGGTTTCCGGCTGAAAAAACACCCACTCGGCCCGCGGGACTGAATTGACGCTGGCGGCGCGCCATGTTAGTTGCGATAGGCTTCCCGGGGGTCCCGTTTGATTACCTGTAACCGCTGCGGCAAAGAAAATCAGGACCACTACAAGTTTTGTCTCGGGTGCGGTGGCGAGCTGGCGAAACCGGCCGCGGCCCCGGCGGCCGCCCCTGCCCCCACCGCTTCCGTAGACACCCGGGACCCTGCGCTCGACCGCACCGTGCTCCCGCCGGCCCCCATGGGCGCGGTCGCGGGCGAGCTCCGCACCGCGTCGCCCGCGGTCCCGAAGGCCAAGGGCGGCATCCCCTGGGGCGATTCACCCAAGATGCCGGCGCCTATCCCGTTTCAGCTCCCGCCGAACCCGCTGGCTGGCACCCCGGCGCCACGCGTCACGTCCGGCTCGGCCAGCAACGGCGGCGGGATGGGCATTCCTGCAGGCGCCACCCCCGCCCCGATGCGGGTGACCGGCGGCCCGGCACCCGCGGCTGCGCCCGCCGCCGCCGCCAACGAGATCCCCTGCCCGAACTGCGGCAGGATGGTCCAGGTCGGCTTCGCCTTCTGCGGCGCCTGCGGAACAAGGATGGGCCGTCAACCGTCTAGCCCGGGGGCCGCCACCGGTCCCCGTACGATGTTCATGGCCGGCTCCGCGGCCAATGCTCAGCCGGTCGCCATCCCGCGCGGCCGCCTCATCCTCATCCGGCCCGACGGCTCGGAGGGCGGCGCGCATCCGCTCCACGACGGGGAGAACATCATCGGCCGCGGGCAGGCGCCGCTGTTCGACGCCGACGCCTACCTGTCGCCGCGTCACGCCGAGCTGTCGGTAGGGCCCGAAGGGGTCATCATCCGTGACCTGCGGAGCCTCAACGGCGTCTTCCTCAAGATCAACGGCGAGGAGGCGCTCGAGTCGGGCGACATCTTCCGCATCGGCCAGGAGCTGCTGCGCTTCGAGGTGATCTCGCCGCCGCAGCCGCTCGAGGACGGGACCGAGATCATGGGCACGCCGAACCCCGGCTTCTGGGGACGCCTGTCGGTCATCGTGGGCCGCGACGTCGACGGGTCGGCCTTCCCGCTGTTCGGCGACGTCGATCGTCCTCGGGCGCGAGCGCGGCGACATCCTGTTTCCCGAGGACGGCTACGTCTCGGGGACGCACGCGCGGATCTCGCTCCACGACGAGCAGGTCTTCCTGTCCGACCTCGGCTCGTCGAACGGGACCTTTCTGCGGCTCCGCCACGAGCGCACCGTCCCCACCGGCTCGTTCATGCTGATGGGCCAGCAGCTCTTCCGCCTCGAGTATCGGTAGAGATCGGCGGACGTCGGGCGCGTCGCGCCCTTTGGCGCCCCCGCGCCCCCGACCTACTGCTTCTTCTCGACTTCGATCTTGCCGGCGGCGGCGGGCTTCTGGCCGCCGAAGAAGGCGCGGCGTGCGTTGTCGCTGCGCGGCCGGCTCGACGTAGCGGAAGCCGTTCGGGATCTTGAAGTCAGCGCCGTCGTCGAACATCACGCGTGACGTCGACCGGCCCCTTCTCGTTCGAGGGCGTCACGACGCGGATCTTGCCGGTCGAGGCAATCGTGACGGTCTCGGCCTTCTTGCGGCCGAACTTCACCTCGGCCTGGGTCTTCCCGGGGTGAAGCCACCACCGTTGATCGAGATCTCCTCGCCACCGGCCGTCGTGCCCTGGGGCGGCTCGATCGTATCGACCTTGAGCGGGCCGCCACTTTGCGTGCACGCCGCAACGTGACGAACGCAGCCATGGAGAGGGCAAGACCGAGGACACGCTTCATCGTGTGTTCGCCTCCGCGAGAGAAGGAGCCGACCATAGCCCCCGACGTCGAGGCGGTCAACAGATGTTGCGCCTCAGTCAAGCAGCCGCGGCCGAGCTTCAAAAAACGGACGAACTCGCGACGAAGCCAGACGAGCCCGCAACGCAGCAGGCGAGCTCAGCGCGGCTTTGCCGCGCTGAGCGAGAGGGGCCCGGGGGACGCGAGCGGCAGCGAGCCGTTCCCCGTAAAGCGAGCCGTCCCCCGTAAGACTAAACCGACTCGCGCTTGGCCATCGCCCGGCGCATCTTGCCCAGCGCCTGCTCCTGGAGCTGGCGCACGCGCTCGCGCGAGAGACGGTACTCGTCGCCGATCTCCTTGAGCGTGCGCTCGCGATCGTTCACCAGGCCGAAGCGCTTGCGCAGGATGTCGGCCTCGATCGGCTTGAGCGAGGAGAGAAACTTCAGCATCTCGCTCTGCGTCTCGGTCGACGCCATCTGATCGGGCACCGCCGGCCCCTCGTTCGGGTCGACGAGCACGTCGATGAGACGCCGTCCGTCCTCGTCGGAGATGGGGCGGTCGAGCGAGACCGGCGTCTCGGAGAGGAAGGTCTTCATCTTCTCGAGCTTCTCCGCCTCGATGCCGGTCGCCGCCGCGATCTCCTGGGTCGTCGGCGGCCGCTCGAGCTTCGACTGCAGCTCGCGCTGCGACTTCGCGATGCGGTGGTAGGCGTCGATCATGTGGACCGGCAGGCGCACCGCGCGTCCCTTGTCGGCCAGCGCGCGGCTGATGGCGTGGCGAATCCACCAGCTCGCGTAGGTCGAGAAGCGGAAGCCGCGGCGGTAGTCGTAGCGCTCGACCGCCTTCATGAGGCCGATGTTGCCCTCCTGAATGAGGTCGGCGAGCGGCAGGCGGCCGTGGTTGAAGCGCCGCGCGATCGAGACGACCAGGCGCAGGTTCGCCTTCACGAACTCGTTCTTGGCCGCCTTGAGGCGGAACGCCTTCTGCCGGACACCGTCCTGACGAAGTCGGCGAAAGCCTTGGTCGACGTGGAGAATGGAACCGTTCCCTCGAAGGGAAGCCCGTGGGTCGCGCGACCGACGCGGTGAATCTCGGCCAGCGCCGCGTCGAGGAAGATGCGGTCGATGTCGAGCGCGCGGAGCCGGGTGCCGAGCGCGGTGGCCGTCTTGTCGAATCGGCCGCGGGCCGGGATCGACGACGGTGGCGCGCACGCGCGGCCGCAGCCCGGTAGACCTTCGCCTCGGGGAGCGGCTTGCCGACCTCACGCTCGACGACGTCGAGGATCCAGTCGGTGCCGGGCGCGAACCCCAGGATGCGTCCTCCAGAGATCGAGCTCCATCTCCTCGATCTTGCGCGCGGTCTCGAACTCCTGCTCCGGGCGCAGGACGTCCAGCTCCGCCATGTCGCGGAAGTACATCGCGAGGAAGCTCGCCGGCTCCTCGTCACCGCGCCGTCGCTTGGTCGCGGTCGCGGGGGCCTCGGCCGCCACCTCCTCCTCTTCCTCGTCTTCGTCTTCGTCTTCGGCCTCAGCCTCGGCGGCACGGACCTCGCCGGCGACCTCATCGGTCTCGTCGGCCTCGATCTCCACGCCTGGGGTCGCGCCGAGCGCCTCGGGCTCGAGCTCGTCGACCACGGGGTCGGCGCCCGGCAGACCGACGGCGTCGGCCGGCAGCGTGTCGTTGGCAGGAATCGGCGCGCGAGCCGAGAATGATTTTGCCGGCACCTTCGCCTTGGCGTCAGCCTTGCCGATCCCGGAGGAACGGCGGGCCAGTGTCGCCGGCATCTTGCGGCCAGCCTCGGCCGGGCGGCTCTTGCGGGCCAGTTTCACTTTTGCTCCTCGTGCGCTCATCTTGCTCATCTCCATCGAGCCGCGTCGCGATCCAGACACTTCCGGACCAGTAAGAGATATACGGACCTGGGCTTTGAAATATTCCGGGTCTAACCGCGTCACGCCTCGTAGACTCTGATGCTTGCGCCGACGCTTTGGTTGCAAGTTGCGCACGCCCGGGAAGATGGGGAGCGCTGACACAAGCACAATGGCCGCGCAATCGGATTTTCGACGTTTCAGCGCGCCGCGTCAGAGACGCCGGGCGTCACCCTTCGTCTTCGCGCTTTTCGGCCACGATGAGCAGGTTGCGCGAGGCACTTCCGAAGAAGTCGCCTCTCGTCGCCAGCCCGCCTGAGACGTCTATCACTCGGAAGCCCGCCTGCCGCAAGAGCCGGCCGATCTCGTGGAGGCTGTACGCTCGAACCGAGATCTCCTGCTCCAGCTGACGCCCGTCCTCGAACACGATCGAGCGGTGCGTGTTGATGCGGCTCGTGTGGAAGTTGAAGTCGACCTCTTCCAGCACGACGCACCCGTTCCCCTCCCACCAGACCCGGACCGGAAGGTCGGCCACGACGTAGTCGCGGTTGACGATGTCGAGCAGGAAACGCCCGCCCGGCTTGAGCGCGCGCGCGATCCGCTCGGCGACCCGAAGATTGGTCTCCTCGTCGAAGTAGCCGAACGAGGTGAGCATGCGAGTAGGCGCCGTCGAACTGTTTCTCGAACGCCATCTCGCGCATGTCGGCGTGGACGAAGTTCACCGACAGCGCGCGCCGCTGCGCCTCGTCGGCGGCGCGGATCAGGAGCGGCAGCGAAAGGTCGAGCCCGGTGACGTTGAGCCGCGCTGGACCAGCTCGATAGCGTGACGGCCGTAGCCACAGCCGACGTCGAGGATCTCCGAGCCCGGCGTGGCCGTGAGCGCGTTCGAGATGAACTCGACCTCGCGAAGCGTCTGGTCGGCCCGCATGAACGGGAGCGTCCGCAGGTAGTCCTCGTCGAAGACCTCCTCGAACCAGGGCTTCGACCGCTTCGGCCGGCGCGGCCGCTGCGACAGCGCCTCCGGCAAGATGGGCAGCGCGGGCAGCAGAGGCCCGTGGCCAGCGTCAGCCTGAGCGGCCGGAGCGGGCGGTGGCGGCTTCAGCTCGGGGCCCGGCGTCTTGAGGAAGCTTCCCGGGATCGGCGGCGGCGTGGTCGGCACGCTGGTCGGTCGAGGTGGGGGCGTCGGGGTCGCCGCGGCTGCGTCGGCCTGGCCGGCGTCGGCCCCCTCGTCGACCACCAGCTCGTCCGACCCCTGCAGCTCGACGTCTCCGTCGCCCGTCGCAGCTGGCGCCGGCGTCGGAGCGCTGATCGGCGAGCTAATCGGCGAGCTAATCGGATTGGCCAGATCGGACGAGGCGGAGCTGCCGTCACTCCCCATCGGCCTCATCGGGAGGGCTCCCTCCACGTCGGTGGCGGGCGCGGGCGGCGGCACGGCAGGGGCGGGCTGAGGAGCGGTCGCGATCGGCTCGGGCGGTGGCGTGGCGGCCATCTCCTCCGCCGCGGCGTCGGTCTGGGCGACCTGCCCCACCTTGGGCTCCGGTGGCGGCGTCGCCCCGGGGACCAACAGGTCGGGCGGCGGGGTGAGCGGGCCCGAATCGAGCGCGCGAACAGCGGCCGCCTCGGCGGCGAGGGAGGCCGCCTCCGCGTCCAGCGCCCCGCTCGAGGGCGGCACAAACGGGCTGTCCAACGAGGGCAGCGGTGGCGCCGCGGGCTGCCCAGACGTCCCGTCGACCAGGTCGACCGGCGTCGCGCCGACCGGCGGCGCCTCGGGTGAAGGGGTCGGCGCCGCCTCTTCGACCATCGGCGGGGCGAACGGGACCGAGAGCGGGATTCCGACCGCCGGTGTCCCCCGTGGCTGGGTGGTGGTCCGGCGGCGCACCGTCGGTGTCGAGAAGTCGCCGCTGGCGATGCCGATGGGACCGCTGCGCTCGCGCGCGACAGCCGACCCCACCCGCGCCCGACGGGCTCCCGCAGCGGCCGCCGCCCGCTTGGCGCTCTGCGCGTCGTCCCGGGTCGGTGCCGGCGTGGCCCCCTCGTCGGAGGGGGCGGCCGACTCGCGCGATGTCTCGTCGTGGGCCTTCGACACAGCCATCAGCCTCGCAACACCGCGGAAGAGCCGTTCGTCGACCGCAGCCGGCCGATCCCGATCCCCATTTTCATCGCCTCGCCGGCGGCGAAGTTCTCGAGCTCGGCGTGACCGGGCTCGAAGACCACGATGGTCGTCGAGCCGAGGTGAAAGATGCCCAGCTCTCCGCCGCGCCCGATCGGCTTGGGAACGTCGTAGTGACGGTGGCGGAGGGCGCCGCGCAAGAACCGGGGCCGATGCGTCGCCACCTCGTCATCATACGACACAGTGACGTGCCCGACGCCGATCGCCGCAACCATGACCACGGCGCAGAGGCCGCCCGACTCCGTCTCGATCAGCGTGACGAACCGCTCGTTGCGCACGAACAGCCCCGGCTCGCTGGCGACGCTCTTGGCGCCGACCGAGAACAGCGTGCCGGGGATGTGGCGCCAGCCGACAACGCGGCCGGCGACCGGGGAGTGCACGCGGTGATAATCCTTGGGGGAGAGGTAGGTGATGAGGTAGGCGCCCCCCTGGAGCCGCGCCGCGATCTCTGGGTCGCCGAGCAGCTCGGCGAGCTCGAACAGGGTCCCCTTGGCCTGGATCAGCTTGCCGGCGGTCGCGAGACCGCACTCGACCACGGTGCCGTCGGCCGGTGACACGATCCCCCGCGGCAGGTCGGCGATGGGGCGCGCGCCGGTTCGCAGGCGCCGGGTGAAGAACTCGTCGAAGCCGGCGTAGTCGCCGAGCGGCTTCTCGGCCTCGCTGACGTCGATCCCGTAGGCGCGCGCGAAGCGCGCCAGCATCAGCTTGCGCAGCGGGGTCGGGATTCCCCGTCGGGCTCCCCAGCCGATGGCGCCCGACACGGCGCGTTTGGGGACGACGCGCCACATCGAGCGTCTGGCCCGGTCGCTGAAAGAGAGGCCACCCATGGGAGTCGCGGAGCGTCGGGGGCTTCCGCGAATCTCGAATCTTAGGTCAGCGTCACTTCCCCGTCAAAGCTTAAGGGGCCGTCCCCACGTCGGGTACGGCCCCTTTCTTAATTGGAAAATCGGAGACCCGAACGACTCAATTGTCGAAGTAGAGCGCGAACTCGTAGGGGTGCGGGCGGAGGCGGATGGCGTCGACCTCGTTCTCGCGCTTGTAGTCGAGCCAGGTCGAGATGACGTCCGACGTGAAGACGTCGCCCTTGAGCAGGAAGGCGTGGTCCTTCTCGAGCGCGTTCAGCGCGGCGTCGAGCGAGCCCGGCGCCTTCGGCACGTCCTTCGCCTCCTCCGGCGACAGTCGCGTAGATGTCCTTGTCGAGCGGCTTGCCCGGGTCGATCTTGTTCTGGATGCCGTCGAGGCCGGCCATCATCATGACCGCGAACGCGAGGTACGGGTTGGCCGTCGGGTCGGGGCAGCGGAACTCGAGCCGCTTCGCCTTCGGCGAGCTGCCGCCGATCGGGATGCGGACCGACGCCGAGCGGTTGCGCGACGAGTAGGCCAGATTGACCGGCGCCTCGTAGCCCGGCACGAGCCGCTTGTAGCTGTTCGTGCCGGGGTTGGTGAAGGCGCAGAGCGCCGGCGCGTGCTTGAGGATGCCGCCGATGTAGTGAAGCGCCATCTCCGACAGGCCCGCGTACTTGTCGCCGGCGAACAGGTTCTTCTCGTCCTTCCAGATCGACTGGTGGCAGTGCATGCCCGAGCCGTTGTCGCCGAAGATCGGCTTCGGCATGAACGTGGCCGTCTTCCCGTTCTTCGCGCGCGACGTTCTTGACGACGTACTTGTACCACATGGTCCAGTCGGCCATCTTCTTGAGGCTGTTGAACTTCATCGACAGCTCGCACTGACCGCCGGTCGCGACCTCGTGGTGGAAGACCTCGACGGGGATGCCGACCTTCTCGAGCGTCATCGCCATCTCGGTGCGCAGGTCGGTGCAGCGTGTCGGTCGGCGGAACCGGGAAGTAGCCGCCCTTGTTCGCGCGGCTTGTAGCCGAGGTTCGGTCCCTCTTCGCGGTCGGTGTTCCAGATGCCCTCGATCGAATCGACGATGTAGCTGGCGCGGTTCGGACCCTCGGAGTAGCGGACCTCGTCGAACACGAAGAACTCCGGCTCGGGGCCGAAGTACGACGTGTCGCCGATGCCCGTCGACTTGAGGTACGCCTCGGCCTTGGCGGCGATCGTGCGCGGGTCCTTCGGGTACGGCTGCTGGGTGATCGCGTCGACGATGTCGCAGGTGAGCGACAGCGTCGGCAGCGTGAAGAACGGATCCATGAACGCCGAGCCGGGATCGGGGATGAAGATCATGTCGGAGGCGTGGATCGGCTGCCACCCGCGGATCGAGCTGCCGTCGAAGAAGTAGCCGTCCTTGAAGACGTCGACCTCCAGCTTCGAGATCGGCATCGTCGTGTGCTGCCAGATCCCGAGCAGGTCGACGAACTTGAAGTCGACCATCTTGCGCGCCGTTCTTCTCTGCGAGCTTCAAGGCCTCAGCTGGTGTCATGGAATTCCCCTGTTGCGGTTGTGGTGGTTGTGGTGTCCCGAAAAACGCGAAACCTGTTAGAGCGCGTCCTCGCCGCGCTCGCCGGTGCGGATGCGGATCGCCTCCTCGACCGGCGTCACGAAGATCTTGCCGTCGCCGATGCGCCCGGTCCGGGCCACCGCCATGATCGCCTCGACGACGTCGCGCACGATGTCGTCCTTGACGACGATCTCGATGCGGACCTTCGGAACGAAGTCGACGACGTAGGCCGAGCCGCGGTAGACTTCCTTCTTGCCGCCCGTTCGCCCGAACCCCTTGACCTCGTAGACGGTCATGCCCTGGACGCCGACCTCGCGGAGACGATCCTTCACGTCGTCGAGCTTGAACGGCTTGATGATGGCCTCGATCTTTTTCATGTTGCCCCACGCTAGCGCGCGTTTGTTTCGCGCCAGTTTCGCAGCAGTTAAATCGTCGTAACCCTAGGCAGTCAAGCGGAAAGAAGAGGCCGATTTCTCCGTCGGCGCTCAGCCGACGCGCAGCGCACCGACCAGCTCGCGCACGTCGCTGATCCCGTCGGCGGCGAGGCACGCGGTGAGGTCGCGCACGATGTGGCCAGAAGCGTCGGGATCGACGAAGCTTTGGGTTCCGACCTGCACGGTGCTAGCGCCCGCGAGAAAAAATTCGATCGCGTCGGTCGCGTCCTGAATGCCGCCGATGCCCGAGATGGGGAGCGGCACGCCCGCGCGGCGCACCTGGAACACCATGCGCAGCGCGATCGGCTTGATGGCCGGGCCCGACAGCCCGCCGAAGATCGTGGCGATCTTCGGCTTGCGGGTGCGCGCGTCGATCGCCATCCCGGTGATGGTGTTGATGATCGAGAGGCCGTCGGCCCCGCCGTCGGCGCAGGCCTTGCCGAGCGCGACGATGTCCGACGTGTTGGGCGTCAGCTTGATCCACAGTGGCTTCTTGATCACCTCGCGGCAGGCGCGCACGAGATCGCGCAGCACCCTGGGGTCGGTCCCGAACTCGATCCCGCCCGCCTTGATGTTCGGGCAGGAGACGTTCATCTCCAGGGCGTCGACGCCGTCCAGGCGGTCGAGTCGCGCGCCGCAGTCGACGTACTCGTCGAACGTCGCGCCGAAGAAGTTCACGAGCACGCGCGTCCCGCACTGTCGCAGATACGGCAGCTTGTCCCGCTCGAATCCCTCGACCCCGACGTTCTCGAGGCCGATCGAGTTGAGCATTCCCGAGGCTGTCTCGCAGATCCGTGGCGTCGCGTTGCCGAACCGCGGCTTGGGCGAGATCCCCTTCGTGACGAGCCCCCCGAGCGTTCCGAGGTCGGTCAGCCCCTCGAACTCCTTGCCGTAGCCGAACGTCCCCGACGCCGTCAGCATCGGGTTGCGGAAGGCGATCCCCCCAGCGTCGATCGCGAGGTTGACCCCGCTCATGCCGGACAGGCCGCCGGCGCGGGCGGCGGAGCTTCGTGGACGTCGAGGACGTCGGCGGCGTCGAACACCGGGCCGTTGCTGCAGACGTAACGGTACGGCCGAGAGCGGGCCGGGATCGCGCAGCCGAGGCAGACGCCGATCCCGCAGGCCATCTGCTCCTCGAGCGAGATGAAGCAGGGAACCTGGAGGTCGCGCGCCATCCGGGCGATCGCCCACAGCATCCCGTTCGGACCGCAGCCCATCACGCGGATCGCCTTTTCTCTACGGTTATCTCGATGGTGGAGGAGCCGCGCCTCGAGTGCGCGCGTGACCAGGCCCTTGTCGCCGGCCTCGCCGTTCTCCGTGGTGAGGAAGAGCTCGAGCCCCATCGCCTCCATCTCGCGGAGCAGGACGAGGTCGGGCGCGCCGCGGCCGCCGTAGATCATTTCCGATCGGTCAACCTGACCCCGCTCCGCCGCCAGCGCCCCCTGCATGTACATGGGCGGCAGGCCGACGCCGCCCGCGACCAGGAGGTCGACGGTGTCGCCGCGCGGTTCCGGGAAGCTGGTCCCGAGCGGACCAAGAACGTCGACCTCGGCGCCGGGGAGCGCACGCTCGAGCAACGCAGTGCCCCGTCCCACCGTTTTGGCCAGAATCTCGGCTCGACCGCCGGGTCCGACCGACATCAGGGAGAACGCGCGGGGCAGCAGCGGGTCACGCCCCCAAGCACCTCGAATCATTACGAATTGCCCCGGTTTGGCGGCGGCCAACGATTCGCAGCCCGCGAGCCGAAGAATGAAGTAACCACCTCCAAGTCCCCGGTTTTCCGAGATTTTTGCCTGGAAGTAGCGCACGGCCCTGTTGGTGGTCTTTCTACCTCGAACCGGCTGTAATTGCCCTCTTAATCTTGCAGGGTTGAAAGACCTGTGTTAGTGACCGGACTCTAAAGGGGCGCCGCCAATGGACTTCATGTTCGAGGACGAGGTCGACGAAGTCGGGTCGGACGTCGAGGCATATTGCCCCAAGTGCAAGGGCGATACCACGCACGTCGTCATTTCGAAATACGAAGACGAGATCCGGCGCGTCCAGTGCAACCCTTGCGGGGACGTTCACTCGTTCCGCAAGCCGCGAGGAGATGTCGAAGACGACGTCCCCGAGCCGATCGCCGCGAAGAAGCGCGCGATGATGAAGAAGCTGACGTTCGAGGAGTTCTTCGCGAAACACAGCGACAAGAACGCCAAGCCATACGAATTCCGCGAGCACTATCACGAGAACGTGATCGTGACTCACCCCAAGTTCGGCAAGGGATTCGTTTCCGAGATCCTGTCCGACAGCAAGGTCGAGGTGACCTTCAAGGATTCTCGGCGCGTGCTGGTGCACAACCGGAAGGACATGCCGGGCTTGCCGCTCGCCGCCGAGGGGGACGGCCACCCATCGAACGCCAAGCTCACCAAGAACGGCAAGCTGCTGGGCAAGTTGGTAGGTAAGTTGGCCGGCAAGGTGAAGCCGGCCAAGCCAGCGCCTGCGGCGAAGGACGTGCACAAGGCGAGCCCACCGGCCAAGCCGGCGAAGGCTGCGACGCCGGCCCCCGCGGCCCGCTCGACGAAGGCGCCGGTCAAGACAGCGCCGGCGGCCAAGGCCGCCAAGCGCACCGCGAAGCCCGCCCGCCCCGTTCGAACCGCGCCGCGCCCGCGCGCCGCCGCCAAGCGGCCCGCCAAGGCCGCCAAGCGCGGTAAGAAGTAGCGCGGGACCTCGCGGCTCCCTCCGCCCGGGGGGCTACTTCACCAGGAACACGTAGAGATCGTAGAGCGCGTGCGTGTACACGGCGACCGCGAAGCCGCGGTACCAAAGAGCATGCCGAAGCAGGCGCCGGCCAGCACGCGGAAGATGAAGATCCCGACGTGCAGGGGATCGCCGTAGGGCGGGATGTGGTGCATCGCCGAGAACAGCGCGGCCTGCAGCAGCAGCGCCAGCGGGAAGGCGATCCAGCGCCGCATCCCGATGACCCGATCGAAGAGGAACATGAGGCCGGTGAGGATGCCCAGCCGGAACACCGTCTCCTCGTAGACGCCGGCGCCGAGCGACATCACGATCCGCGTCCCGAGTCCTTGTTGCGCGACGAAGCCGCCTGCGCCGCCGGCGAGCTGCGGTGAGATGCCCAGGGCGCGGGTCATCACGAAGACGATCAGCGACCCCATGGTGAGCGCGTAGATGGCGCTCTCCAGCAGCACCCGGACGATGAGGTGCGGATCGAAGCGCTGCTTGTGACGCAGCACGGTCACGGCGATGGCGAACGCCACCGCCACCGCGAAGGTGTAGGCCAGGTACGACCCCGTCGAGAGCCCCAGGTTCCGGAACAGGAACACGGTGAGGAAGTCGGCGCCGTTCAGCACGGGCAGCGTGAACAGGACGCCGACCTGGTAGACGAGAAACAGCGGGAAGACCAGCACCAGGCTGGTGAGGAGGTTGCGCGGATCGTGACCGGACTTGCCGCCGCCGAGCTTGGCGAGGCTGCCGCCGGTGCCGATTTTGCCGCCCGCGCGCTTCATCGCCGCCTCATCGGCCGCGCCGCGTGTGGCGCTCCGCCGTCGGGTGCGGCGACTTCTTGTCGAGCGCGGCGATCGCGTCGATCAGCTCCTGCTTCATGCAGCCGGTGTTCGTCCCGCCCCAGCTGATGGGACCGACCCGGCGCGCGCGCAGGCCGCGCAGCGCGGGGAGCGCCCGCACGTCGCCGAGCTTACCCAGCTTCTCGACCCAGTCGCGCTTCTCCTCGCAGGTGGGTGCCTTGCGGAGCTCGAGCATGTCGAGCGAGACGCGATCGACCCGTTTGTCTTCGTCGAGATCGCCGAGCGCCGTGGCCGCGCGGCGGCGGCGCGGCAGATCGCTCCCCTCGTTCGCCACCTTGGCCAGCAGATCGGCGCCCGGCGCGCCGATGTGGTCGATGAGCAGCGACAGCGCGGCGTCGTCCAGCTTCGGATCGGCCAGCAGCGCGTCCAGGTGGCCGAGCAGCACCGGATCGCCCCGGAACCCGGGATCGAGCCCGATCGCCGCGGCGTAGTCGTCCAGCGCATCCTGATGGCGATCCTCGGCGTACGACACGCGCCCCAACATATAGCGCACGCGGGCGTCCTTCGGCCGCGTGGTCAGCAGCGTCTCCAGCGCCAGCCGCGCGGCGGAGGTGTTGTCGTCCTCCAGCCAGGCCTCGACCTTCTTCATCTCGGCGGCCATGTCGGGGGGCGGTGGGGCCGGGCGCGTGGGCAGGACGGTCAGCGCCGCCGTCCGGTGGCGCGCGACGCGGTGTTTGACGACGGAGAGCGTCCCGACCGCGGCCACCAGCAGCGCCAGCGCGACGGCCGGCGCGCGCCCGCGGCGGGACGGCGGCAGATCGCATCGCCGGCACTGTCGCCGTCGCCCCTTCGGCCAGCTCCAGCTCCCCCTGCGCCTCGGCGTCGTCGAGCGCCTGCAGGAAGGCGGCGGCGGTCGCGAACCGGTTGTCGCGCGACTTCTCCATCGCCTGCAGGACGACCTGCTCGATCGCGATCGGGACGTCGCACGGCCGGGTTGACGTCGCGGATGCGGGGCGGCGCGTGCGCCAGGTGCATGGAGATGATCTTGACCTTGTCCTCGGATTCGAACGGGCGCCGCCCGGCCAGCATCTCGAACAGGATCACGCCGGCCGCGTAGATGTCGGTGCGCGCGTCGACCGCCTCGCCCAGCGCCTGCTCGGGCGACAGGTATTCGGGCGTGCCGAAGATGACGCCGGCCTGCGTCAGCGCCTGTCCGCCGCTCTGCGGCTCGGTGACCTTGGCGATGCCGAAGTCGAGGATCTTCACCACGTCGCGCTGGCCGTCGCGCTCGACCAGCATGATGTTGTCCGGCTTGAGATCGCGGTGGACGACGCCCGCGCCGTGCGCGTGGTCGAGCCCGCGCAGGATCTGCCGCACGATCGCCAGCGCGCGCTCGCGCGGCAGCGGCCCCTCGGCGATCGCCGCCGACAGCGAGTCGCCGGCCAGGAACTCCATGGCCAGAAACAGCGACCCCTCGGCGGTGCGGCCGAAGTCGGTGACGGTGATGATGTTGGGGTGCGCGAGGCGGCTGGCCGACTCGGCCTCGCGCTCGAACCGGCGCGCGAACTCTTCCTTCCGCCGACAGCTCCGGGAGCAGCACCTTGATCGCGAGATCGCGCCGCATCATCGTGTGCTCGGCGCGATAGACGGCCCCCATGCCGCCCACGCCGATGCGGCTCGACGATGCGGTAGCGGTCGCCCACCACCGTGCCGATGAACGGATCGGTGACCGGCGCGCCACAACGGGCGCAGAAGGTGTCCTCCAGTTGCACCTCGGCGGTGCAGCCCGTGCAGCTCGACACTAGAGGGCCCCCTTGGCGACGCGGGCCATCGTCGTCGGCTTCGTCGTCGGCTTCGTCGTCGGCTTCGTCGTCGGCTTCGTCGTCGGCCTCGTGGGCGGTACCTCCGGTCGGACGACCGCGATCGTCTCGCGCTGCGGATCGATGAACCGGCGCGCGGCGCGGTTGACGTCGACGGCGGTGATCGCCGCCAGCGCGGCGGGGAGGCGGCGGTAGCTCATGAGCGGGAGACCGTACGCCTCGTCGAGCGCCAGCGCATCGGCGATCGCGCTCGCACGCCGCAGATCGAGCGCCCGGGTGCCGGCGAGCCGGCGAGCCGCGGCGGCGACCTCGTCCGCGCCGAGACCGCCGGCGGCGACCCCGGCGAGCGCGTCACGAAGCGCGGCGACCACGGCGTCGACGGCTGCCGGCGCGCAGGCGACGGCCACAGCCAGCTCGCCCGGATCGACGCCGCGGGCCGCGGTGGGGGCGACGCTGAAGACGCCGGACGTCCGTCCGAGCGCGCGGTCGAGCGGCCCGCCGCGGGCCCCCAGCGCCTCGGCGAGCACCTCCAGCGCCAGCCGATCAGGATCGCGCGCGGGGGGACCGGGATAGCCGAGCACGATCTCGGCGACGTCCTTGCTGGTGGGTCGAAACAGCGCGGCGGGGGCGGTGTGGACCGGCTCCGGCGCCGGGGCGGGCGGCGTTGCGCCCGGGGCGGCGTCGGCGAACAACGCCGTCAGCGTCGCGACGACCTCCTTCGGGTCGACGTCGCCGACCACCGAGACGACGAGCTGTGATACCGGGTAGTGGCGGCGATAGTGATCGAGCAGGCGCACGCGCCCGAGGCCGGCCAGCGTCTCGGCGGTCCCCAGCGCGTCCAGTCGGTACGGGTGGCCGGGCCAGAGCGCCTCACGAAACAGCCGCGCGGCGCCGCGCGCCGGATCGCCGTCGGCGGCGCGCGCCTGGTCGACCACCACGCGCCGGCTGCCGTCGACCTCGCCGGCCGGGAAGCTCGGCCGCAGCAGGCAGTCCGCCAGCAGCGCCAGCCCGCGCGCCCACTCACCAGGCAAGAACGCCGCGCGCAGCCCGAGGTGGCTGCGATCGGAGAATCCGTCCAGCGTCCCCCCGAGCGCCCGGGCGTCGGCGGCGATCTGGGCGGCGGCGCGGGTGCGGGTCCCCCGGTCGAGCAGCGCCGCGATCATCGCCCCGGCGCCGTTCGACCCGGCGTCCTCGGCGCGCGCACCGCCGGCCCAGGCCGCCTCGACCGCCACCAGCGGCGCGCCCCGATCGCGCAGCACCAGGATCCGCAGCCCCGACGGGGCGACCGCGCGGACCACGTCGCCACCCACCGCCTGGGGCGCGGCGGCGACGGGCGGCCGGTCGATCCGTGCGGCTGCGTCGGTCACCAGCGCCTCGAATCGCGCCGCCTCGGCGTCGGGCGAACGGCCGCGCGCGCCGCCCGGATCGAGCACGGCCAGCCTGAGCGCGTCCGGGCGCAGGAACCTGGCGGCGGCCGCGCGCAACGTGGCCGGATCGAGAGCCGCGAGGCTCTCGCGGTAACGGGCGTCGTAGCCCGCGTCGGCGGCGACGGCGGCCGCGAAGCCGAGCCGGCGGGCGCGCCCCTCGACGCCGTCGCCGTGGCGGCCGATGTCGCTCTCGAGCGCGGCGCGGGCGCGCCCGAGCTCGTCGGCGCGAACCTCCTCGCGACCGAGGCGCAGCGCCTCGTCGATCGCCGCCTCGGCCGCGGCCTCGGTCCGCTGCGGCGCCGGTGAGACCAGCAGCTCGAGCAGCGCGCCGTCCCGCGACGAACCGCCGCGCGCGTAAAACGTCAGCCCGCGAACGGACGTGGCCACCTGTCGGTTGTCGCCGAGCTCGCGTGACAGGCGACTCTCGCGGCCAGCCGCCAGCAGCGCCGCCAGCAGATCGAGGGCGGCCGCGTCCTGGGCGCGCGGCGCCGACACCCGGAAGCCGATGGCGACCTCGGCCTCCGGCCCCGCCGCCGTCGACACCAGGGCACGAGGCGCGGACGCCCGCGCCGGCGCCTCCGGAGCGCGGACCGAGTGCCCGCGCGGCACTGCGGCGAACGCGCGCGCCACCGCCGCGCGCGCCGCCGCCGCGTTCACGTCGCCGACGACCACCACGGTCATGTTCTCCCCCACGTAGGTCTCCGCGAAGCGCGCGGCGAGCGCCGCCCGCGTCGCGCCCGCCACCGCCCCGGGCGTGCCGAGCAGCGGACGCCCGGCACGTTCGCCGGCGAAGGCCGCGGCGCGTAGCATCTCGGTCGCCGCCCGCGCCGGATCGACCGCCTGGCGAGCGATCTCCCCCGCGACGACCTCCTTGCCGGCCGCCACCTCGGCCGCATCGAACGTGGGAGCGGTGAGCGCGTCGGCGAGGACGTCGAGTCCGACATCGAGGAACGGGGGGGCCACGGTCGCGTGGTAGACCGTCTCGTCGAGCCCGGTCCAGGCGCCGATCGTGCCGCCGACCGCTGCGATCTCGCGCTCGGCGGCACCAGGCGCCCGACGTCGCGTCCCTCGAAAGACCAGGTGCTCGTAGAGGTGCGCGGCCCCCGCGAGCGTCGGCGGATCGTCGCCCGCGCCGACCGCCAGCCAGACCTCGAGCGCGACCACCGGCGCCGCGTGGTTCTCCTCGACCACGACCCGCACGCCGTTGTCGAGCCGCGACTCGGCGCGCGTACGCGGCCCCCCCATGGCGCCCGCGGCCACCAGCGGATTGGCGGCCGCACCGCCGGGCTCCCCGGGACCGCCGAGCGAGCGGCACCCCCCGAGAGAAACCAGGACGGACAACGACGCGAAGGCGAGCGCCGCGTGAGCGAGCGGAACGAATCTCACGAGCGGCCGGAGGTTACCATCATTATCGCTGGCCCGTCGGGCGCGCCCTCCCACGTTCCGCGAATGGTTGTAGTCTCCCGGACGGATGAAGCGACGGGCGTTCTTGCGGGGGGTCGGCGCGGCCGGCGGGGCCGCCTTCGCCCCGCGCCTCGCGCGCGCGGCGCGGGGGACGCGCGGGGGCGCGCTCGAGCGGCTCAAGCAGGCGCGCATCGCGGTGGGCGCCCGCGTGGCGCCCCCCGGCCTCCCCGGCGGCGGCACCGGGGAGCTGGCGCTGGGACCGGGCACGACGGCGCGCCGCGATCTGGCGGCCGGCATGCTCGCGCTGCGCGCGGCGCCGGTCGCGGGCGACCGCGAGGCGGTCGATCTCTTCGCCACGTTCAAGGCCAAGGCCGGCGCGCCCGCCGGAACGCTCAGCCTGGCGCTCGACTTCGCCTCCTGGTCGGTCGACAACTACGTCGTGTTGCCGGGCGCCTGCTACGCAGGCAACCGCTTCGAGTCGCGCTTCGTGGGCTATCCGCCGCTGCTGGTCGAGCCGGCCGACATCGGCCCGCACGTGCCGCCGATCATCACCGACATCCCGCGCCTCAACCTGCACCCCGGGCCGTCGCGGCTGGAGATCGCGGCCGGCGATCTGGCCACGCCCGCCGTGGCGATCTTCGCGCCCGCCGACCGGCTGGGCCTCATTCTGCTCTGCGACCCGTCCACCTCCATCGGGCGCACCGGGCTCGGGATCATCGAGAGCGACGATCGCGCGCGGGCGTCGGTGGCGATCGCGACGCCGTTCTTGCACGAGAGTCGCCGCGCACCGGGTGGCACGAACGCGCCGCGCGAGCACCTGCCGGCACCCCGTCCCGGCGAGTCGGTCACGCTGCGCACCCGGGCGCTGCTGTTCGACTGCCGGAGCATCGGCATGCTTCACGAGCGGCTGTTCGCGGCCCGCAAGGCGCTGACCGGGACGACCGCGCGCCCTCACACCCTCCCCTTCTCGGCGGCGTTTGCCGCGCACGAGGCGCGGGTCAACGCCCGCTTCGTCGCCAAGCAGGGATTCTTCGCGGTCGGCGCGCGCGACAGCGCCTACTCCATCTGGCAGAGCGGCTGGTCCGGTGGGCTGGCGGCCACGCTGCCGCTGCTGGCCGCGGGGACGACCGAGTCGCGCACGCGCGCGCTGCACACGATCGCCTTCGCGCTCGAGGGTCAGGCCCTGTCGGGGTTCTTCCACGGCGTCTCCGACGGCAAGACCTGGTACGACGACGGCTTCACCGCCCCGCTGCCGCCCGCGCCGCCCGACGCCTGGCCGCCGCGCGCGCCCGCCTATCAGCACCCCCGCTGGCATCTGACCCGTCGCACCGCGGACACCCTGGCGGTGCTGGTCAGGCAGCTCGCCCTCTTCGAGCGTCAGGCGGCGACAGCGCCGCGCGACCAGCCGGTCGCGTCGGTCGATCCCGCCTGGGGAGCGGCGGCGCGCCGCGCGGCCGATGCGCTCGCGCACCTGTGGGAGCGCCACCACCAGCTCGGGCAGTTCGTCGACATCGACAACGGCGATCTGATCGTCGGAGGGTCCTCGTCGGCCGGCATCGCGCCCTCGGCCCTGGCGCTCGCCGCGGCGCACTTCAAGGAGCCGCGCTATCTCGAAATCGCGGAGGCGGCGGCGCGCCACTACTTCGACCGCTTTGTCGCGGCGGGACTCACCTGCGGCGGCCCGGGCGACGCGCTCCAGTGCCCCGACAGCGAGTCGGCCGCCGCGCTGCTCGAATCGTTCGTCGCGCTGTGGGAGGCGACGCGCGACCGCGTCTGGATCGACCGAGCGCGCGCGGCGGCCCACCTGCTCTCGAGCTGGGTCATCTCGTACGACACCCCGCCGACGGCCCGGGGCTGCCCGCCGACCGGCGCGATCCGGGCCACCGGCGCCGTCTTCACCGACGCGCAGAACCAGGCGGGCGCCCCCGGCTACGTGGTGGCATCGGGCGCCGCACTCTTCCGGCTCTACCGGGCGACCGGCGAGGTCGCCTTCCTCGAGCTCCTGCGCGACACCGTCCACAACCTGGCGCAGTACCTCCCGCTCGCCGAGGCCGCCGGCGCCCGAGCGGCTGACGATCGCGTGGCCCGAGCGCGCGGCGCGGACGAGTGCTCGCGCGCCGACACCGCCGACTGGCTGCGCGCGAGCGGCCGCATCGTTCCGGCGACGGGACAGTTCGACGCCATCGCGATGCTCGCCTACACCGAGCTCCCGTCGGTCTACGCGCAGACCGACGCCGGTTTCGTCTTCGCGTTCGATCACGTCGAGGCGCGGGTGAAGGAGCGGCTGGCCGGACGGCTGGTGGTGTCGTTGCGGAACCCGACGGAGACCGACGCGCGGCTGCGCCTCCTCGCCGAGAGCGCGGCCGAGGCGGCCCTCCCGCTGCTGCCGGACGCGGTCAGCAGCGCGCCGATCACGGTCGTGCCCGCGGGAGCGACCGTGGAGGTGGCGATGCCGCCGATGGCCGCGCGCCCCGCCCGATAACCGGGCGACCTCTGCTAAAATCTGCGCGTGGCGATGGACGGTCCTCTGTCGATGCGCCTCGGTCAGATCCGGCGGCGGCTGCGCCTCCTGGCGGCGATCGAAGGGGCGGTGGCCGGGGCGGCGATCGGCGCCGTTCTGGCGGCGGCCGTCCTGGTTCTGGCGCGCCTGCGCGGCTCCCCCTCGGCGAGGTTGGACGTGGCGGCCTTGGTTCTGTTCGCGGCGGTCGCGGGGGCGCTGACGCGTGGGGCCCGGCGGATCTCGCTCCACCGCTGCGCGCGTATCGCCGACGCCGCGCTCGACGGTCACGATCGACTGCTGTCGGCGTTGACGCTCGAGGCGCTGGCGCCGACGCCGTTTTCGCGCGCCCTGGTCGCGGACGCCGTCCGCCGCGCCGAGGTCCTGGTGCCCGGCGCGGTCGTTCCCGCGCGCCGTCCCGCCGGGTTGCCGGCGCTGGGGGTGGCGGGGCTCGCACTCGTGGGGGCGGCGCTGCTGCCGACCGCTTCGCGTGCCGCGCGGGCGACTCCTCCGGCGGCGCCGGCCGAGCGGGGCGCGCCCCTTCCCGCGGGCCTGCTCGACGCCGAGCGGGAGGCCGCGCGGGCGGCAGCGGCCGAGGCGGCCCGGCTGGGCGACGCGCGGCTGGCGGCGCTGGCGGCCGAGCTCGATCGCGCGGTCCATCGGCTGGCGAGCGGCGCGCTCGGCGATGGAGCGGCGCTCGACCTCCTCGGGGACATCTCGGCGCGCGCCGCGGAAGCTGCCCGGGCCGCCGGACAGGACCGTCAGGCGGCGGAGGCGGCCGCGCGCGCGCTCGAGACGAGCGCCGACACGCGGGCCGCCGGCGCGGCGCTGGCCCGTGGCGGCGAAGGCGACGGCGATCGCGCGCGTGCGATGCTGGGCTCGAGCGCCGCCGAAAATCCGTCCGAGACGGCGCGGGCCCTTGCGGCGGCGGCCGCCAGCCTCTCCTCCGCCACTGGCGACGGCCATGGCGGCGCCGAGAGCGCCTCGGCCGGCGGCCCACGGCGCCTGGCCCGCGACGACCAGGGCGGCGCGGCCGCGCGCGGCGGCGCGCGATCCGGCGACGCCGAACAGCGACACCTCGAACAGCTCCGCCGCGATCTCGACGACACGGCTGCAGCCTGCCGCGGCGGCGATCCGAGCTGCCCGACGCGGGCCGAGGAGCGGGCGCGCGATCTGGAGCGGCTCGGACGGCAAGGTGCGGCGCGGGAGGGTCTCGAACGCCTCGCGCGCGCCGCCCGGCAGCTTCGCGAGCGCGTCGGTCGCGGCGAGCTGCGCGACGGCGACGGGCAGAAGCTCCGCGGCTTCGGACGTGCGGCGGCCGGAGAGCGCGCCACCGACGGCGACAGCAGCCCTGGCGACGACAGTGCCGGCCCGATGGGCGCGACCGAGGGCGGCGACGATGGGGCGGGTTCCGAGGGTCAAGGCGGGCCCCGGGGGGGCGCTCCGCAGAACGGGCCCGGGAACGGCGGCACCGCGTCGGCCTCGGCTGCGCTCGGCGCCGAAGGCGGCGACGCTCCCGACAGCGAGAAGGGAGGCACCGGCAAAGGCGTCGGCCATCAACCAGGCGGCGCGCCGCTCGGCGGTCGTCCGGACGGCACCGACACGGCGGGTGGCACCAGGGCCAACGTCCCCGTCGCCGACGGCGCGGGTCCGAGCCGCGCCGAGGTGATCGGCGCGGCCGCCGCGCGCGGCTTTGCGAGCCCGGGCTACGCCCGCGCGTTCGCCGACTACGCCGCCGCTGCCGAGGACGCGCTCGACACCAGTGCGCTGCCCGAGGGAAAACGCTACCTCGTGCGCCGCTACTTCGATCTGATCCGACCGCGTAAGTCCCCGCACACGCCCGGGGGCCGGCCGTGAGCGCGACGCGTCCGGACGATCTCCACGAAGCCGAGGCTGCCGCCGTCGCCGCGGCCGTGACCGCCTTCCGTGCCGATCTCGAGCGGCTACTGGCCGAGATCGGGCGGCGGCTGGTCGGCCAGGGCGAGGTGGCGGCCGGTGTCGCCTCGGCGCTGCTCGCCGGCGGTCACGTTCTGGTCGAAGGGGTCCCCGGCCTCGGCAAGACACTGCTCGTGCGAACCGCCGCGGCGGCGATGGACCTGACGTTCTCGCGCCTCCAGTTCACGCCCGATCTGATGCCGGCCGACGTGCTGGGGACCAACCTCATCGTCGAGGAGGCGGGCGGCCGGCGGTTCGAATTTCAAAAAGGTCCGATCTTCGCGCACGTCGTGCTGGCCGACGAGATCAACCGGGCCACCCCCAAGACGCAGTCGGCGCTGCTGGAGGCGATGCAGGAGCAGTCGGTCACCGTCGGCAAGACCACCTACGAGCTGCCGCCCCCCTTCTTCGTGCTGGCCACGCAGAACCCGATCGAGATGGAGGGAACCTATCCACTCCCCGAGGCGCAGCTCGATCGCTTCTTCTACAAGCTGCGGGCCCTACCGCCGAGCGGCGAGGAGCTGCACCAGATCCTCGATCGCACCACCGGTGTGGTGGACGAGGCGACGCGCGTCGTTCTCTCTCGCCCGCGCCTGCTCGAGATGCGCGCGCTGGTCCGGCAGGTGCCGGTGGCGCGCCCGATCCAGGACTTCGTCGTGCGCCTCGTCGAGGCCACCCACCCCGCGCGCTCGCCCCTGCCCGAGGTGAAGCGCTTCGTTCGCTATGGCAGCTCGCCGCGCGGGGCGCAGGCGGTCATCCTGGGCGCCAAGATCGAGGCGCTGCGCGCCGGGCGATTCGCGCCGTCGTTCGCCGACGTCCGTCGGGTGGCAGCGCCGGCGCTGCGCCACCGGGTGCTGCTCAATTTCGACGGCGAGGCCGAGGGGATCGGCCCCGAAGCGTTGATCGAGAAGCTCCTGGCCTCGCTGCCGGAGATGCCGTGATGCCAGCGAGCGACGCCGCGCCGCGCGAAGCCGGGTCACGCGAAGCCGGGTCTGTCGAGCGCCGGTTCGACGAGCGCTTCCTGCGCCGGCTCGAATCGCTGGCGCTCACCATCCGCCGGACGACCGCCGGCCGCACGCACGGAATGCGCCGCAGCCGCCGGCTCGGCGCGGGGCTGGAGTTCGCCGACCACCGCGACTACGCGCCCGGCGACGATCTGCGCTACCTCGACTGGAACCTCTACGGTCGCCTCGAACGCCGGGCGCTGCGCCTGTTCGAGGAAGACGAGGACCTCGCCGTCGACGTCCTCGTCGACGCCAGCGCGTCGATGGGTCTCGGACGTCCACCCAAGCTCGACCTGGCGTTGCAGATCGGCGCCGCGCTCGCCTACGTCGCGCTCTCCAACCTCGATCGCGTCGCGGTCGCCGCGCTCGGCGATGCGGGCACGAACACGCCCCCCGCGCGGGGCAAGGGGCGCATCCTGCCAATCCTCCGCGCGCTCGACGGCGTGCGCGCGGCCGGCCGCACGCCGCTCGGCGCCGCCGTTCGCGGTTTTCTGGCGCGGAGGCGCGGCCGGCGGCGCGGGCTGGTCGTGCTCATCTCCGACTTCTACGACCCGACCGGCCCGCGGGCGGCGCTGGAGCTGGTGCGGCGGCACCGGCTGGAAGCCGTCGCGGTCCAGATCTCGGCGCCCGACGAGATCGTGCCCGAGCTGCGCGGCGACGTTCAGCTCCACGACGCGGAGACGGGCGCCGCGCAGGAGCTGACCGTCTCGCCCCGGGTGCTCGCGGACTACGCCCGCCGCCACGCCACGCTGCTGCGTGACCTCGCTGGATACTGCCGCGAGCACGCCATCCCTTGCTTCACGGTCACGTCGGACCAGCCGTTCGATTCCGTCGTGCTGCGGATGTTTCGAGCCGGCGGCCTCGTCGGCTGAGCGGAGCCGCGGTGAAGATCCCCAGCGTCGCGTGGCTCACCTTCGGCGCGCTGCCGGCGACGGCCGCCCTGGCCATCGCCGCCGTGGGCGCGTCGGCCATCGTGGCGCTCTACATCCTGCGGCTGCGCCGGCGCCGCGCGGTGGTGGCCTTCGCGCCGCTCTGGCTGGGGGCCGCCGGCGAGCCGCGCGCGAGCCGCCGCGCACACCGCCTCCGGCACTGGCTCTCGCTGGCGCTGGCGCTCGCACTCTTCGCGGCGCTCTGGGTCGGCGCCGTCGATCCGCGGCCCGCCGCGATCGATCGTCGGGGCCGCAGCATCGTCGTCTTGATCGACCGCTCGGCGTCGATGTCGGCGACCGACGAGCCGGGGACACGCCTCGGCGCCGCCAAGCGGGAGGCGACCCGGCTGGTGAACGGCCTCGCGCCGGCCGACCGCGCGCTGGTCGCTTCGTTCGCCGACGAGGCGGAGGCCGAAAGTGGATTCGAGTCCGACCCGCGACGCCTCGCGCGGGCGATTGCGGCGCTCTCCCCCACCGCGGCGTCTGGCGATTTGCCGCGCGGGCTCGCGTTCGCCGCCGCGATCCTGCGCGGGCGCCCGCGTCCGACGGTCGTGCTGGTGAGCGATGGCGGATTCACCGACGACGCACGCCGCGCGGCGCCCGCCGATCCGGACGGCCGGCCGCTCGACCTCCGCTACCTGCCGGTCGGCCGGCGCGCCGACAACGTCGGAATCCTCTCGTTCGCAGCGCGCCGGAACCCGGCCGATCCCGGCACCGCCCTGACCGCCCTCACCGTGCAGAGCTTTCGTCCCGCGCCGAGCCGCGTGGGCGTCGAGATCTGGAGCGGCGGACGTCTGATCGACAAGATCGATCTGCCGCTCGGGGCGGGCGAGCGGCGGCAGCTGTTGCTCCCCTCTTTGTTCGCGCCCGACGCACGTGTCGAGGCGCGGCTCACCGGCGGCGACGACCTGGCGCTCGACGACCGGGCGACGGCGGCCATCCCGCCGCTCCCGCGCCGGCGCGTCCTGCGGGTGGGCGGGGCCGACCTCTACCTCGACGGTGCGCTGCTCGGTCTCGGCCGCGCCGTCCGGATCGATCGCCTGCCGGCCGGCGACGCGGATCGGGCCGTGGCGCGCGCCGCGAGCTACGACCTCGTCATCTTCGACGGCGTGACGCCGTCGGCGCCGCCGACCCGCGGCCGCTACCTCTACTTCGCTCCGCGCGGGCCGGGAAACCCGTTCGCGGCGCCGGGGGCCGCGCGACCGATCCGCGATCCGGTGCTCGACCCCGCGTCGCTCCGCCGCGATCACCCGCTTCTGCGCCAGCTCGATCTCGGGGACGTCAACATCGCCGAGGCCGACCGGCTGGCGCTCGGCCCCGGCGATCTGGCGCTGGCCGGTTCCTTCGGCGTGCCGCTCATCGTCGCGCGCGCGCGGCCCGGGTTGCGTGTCGCCGCGCTGGCCTTCGACCCGCGCCGTTCGGACCTGCCGATGCGCCCGGCCTTCCCGTTGCTCATCGCCAACGCTCTCGCCTGGACGGCGGGCACCACCGGCGGCGACGGCGCGGCGTCACCCGCGCTCCCGCCGATCGCGGGCGGAACGGCGCGCGACGCCCGCGAATCGGACACCGCTCCGGTCCCGTCGCTGGCGCTGGACGGACGGGCGCTGGCACGCCCCGATCCGCCCGCACCGAATCGGCCTGCGCGCGCGGCGATCTGGGTCCTCTTGCTGGCGGCGGCCCTCCTGATGTTCGACTGGGTCAGCTATCACCGCCGGTGGACCACGTGACGCTGCTCGGGACGGGGGCGCGGCTCGCCTTCGAGCGCCCGGCCTGGTTGCTCCTCCTGCTGGTGACGCCCGCTCTGTTCGTGGTGCTTCGACGCTCGCTGGCCGACTTCCCACCGGGCCAACTGGCGCTGCAGGGGGCCCTGCGCGCCCTGGTCCTGGCCGGGGTGGCCGCCGCGCTGGCGGGCCCGGAGCTTCGCCGGCCGGCGCGCGGCGTCTCGGTCGTGGCGCTGGCCGACGTCTCCGACAGCGTCCCGCCGGAAGCGCTCGCCTTCGAGCGCGCCGCGCTCGACACCCTGGCGCGCGCCGCCGCCGAGCGCGGGGATCCACCTCCCCGCGTCGTCCGCTTCGCGGCCCAGCCCGAAGAGATCGTGACCGACGGAGAGAGCGGACGGGCGCTGGCCCGCTTCGCCTCGGATGGCGGCGCCGCGACCGATCCTGCGCTGGCGGCGGGTCTCGGCGCCGGCCTCGTCGACACGGAGGCGCTCCCCCGCCTTCTGCTGCTCTCCGACGGAATCGCCACCCGTGGCGATCTCGCCAGCGCGGCCGCGCACCTGGGCGCGCGCGGCATTCCGATCTTCGCGCTGCCGCTGCCGGCCCCGGCCGCCAGGGACGCCGCAGTGGTCGATCTGACCGCCCCGGACGAGATCCACGAACGGGTCCCGTTCAGTGTCGACGTGCGGGTGCTCGCCGACCGCGCGACGACGGCGCGGGTCCGCCTCGAGGCCGACCACGGCGGGACGGTCGACGACCCCGACCGAACGGTCGCGCTCGGCCCCGGCGCCACGGAGATCAGCTTCGAGGTGCGCCTCCCCGAGCCGGGGACGTCGACGCTCCGGGCGCGCCTCCAGGCCCCGGGCGATCGCCACCCCGAAAACGACGAAGGCGTGCTGGCGGTCGCCACCGCGCGCGATCCGCGGCGGATCCTCTGTCTCGAGGGAACGCCCAACGCCGCGGGGTCGTTCGCGCGCGCGCTCGGCGCCGAGCGGCTCCAGGCCGACGTTCGTCCCGCGGCCGCCTTCTCACCCGCCGCGCTCGACCGCTACGACCTGGTCGTGCTCGGCGACGTCCCGCGCGCTGCTCTCTCCGACGGTGCGCTCGCGGCGCTGGAGACGTTCGTCCGCGACGGCGGCGGCCTCCTCGTCGCCGGGGGGACCCAGAGCTTTGGCCCCGGCGGCTACGTCGGAACGCGGCTGGCCGCGCTGCTGCCGCTGCGGCTCGACGTCCCCGCTCGCCAGGAGGAGGCCTCGCTCGCGCTGGCGCTGGTGATCGACAAGTCGGGATCGATGGCCGGCGAGAAGCTCGACCTCACCAAGCAGGCCGCCCGGGCGACCGCCGAGGTGCTTCCGCCATCCGATCAGATCGGCGTCATCGTGTTCGACAGCCAGGCGCGGCCGGTGGTCCAGCTACAGCGCGCCTCCAACCGCCAGCGGATCGCCAACGACATCGGCCGCATCCAGGCGAGCGGCGGCACCAACATCCTGGCGGGCCTGCGCGAGGCGGTCGACGAGCTCGGCGCCGCGACGGCCCGCAAGAAGCACGTCATCCTCCTGTCCGACGGGCAGTCCCCCTACGACGACATCCCCGATCTGGTCGACGCCGCGCGCGCCGCCCGCATCACCATCTCCGCGATCGGCGTCGGCGACGGCGCCGACCAGACGATGCTCAAGATGATCGCCGAGCGCGGCGGCGGGCGCTTCTACCAGACGCGCGATCCGGCCAGCATCCCGCGCATCTTCTCGCGCGAGACCTCTGCGCTCGACGACCGGCTGATCGTCGAGCAGCCGACCGCCGTCCGCGTGGCCAAGCGGGTCGCGGCGCTCGCGGGGATCGACCTTGCGCACGCGCCGCCCCTCGGCGGCTACGTCGTCACCCGACCGCGCGCGCAGGCCGAGACGGTGCTGGCGACCGCCGACGGCGCGCCGCTCCTCGCGCGCTGGCAGCTCGGGCTCGGCCAGGTGGCCGCCTGGACCAGCGACCTCGGCGGCCGCTGGGGCGCCGCCTGGGTGCGCTGGGCACCGTTCGACAAGTTCTGGGCCCAGCTGGCGCGCGCCACCATGCGCCGGGGCGCCGCCAGCCACTTCCCGATCCGGAGCGAGCGGCACGGCGACCGTGTGACCGTCGCCGTCGACGCGATCGGCGCCGACGACAGCTTCGTGACGGGCCTCGACGGGCGGCTGGAGATCACCGCCGTGGCCGCCGACGGCCGCGCCACCGCGGCGCACGCAGCCGTCCGCTCCCTACCGCTGCCCGAGACCGCCCCCGGCCGCTACGAGGCGAGCTTCCGGCCCGACATCGACACCGGCGCGCTCCTGTTCGGCGCCACCTTCACCGCGGCAGGCGCGCCCGTCGCCGACGCCACCGGCCGCCTGACGCTGCCGTTCGCGCCCGAGCTTCTCCCCCGCCCGCCGTCATCGACCGAGCGCGCGGCCGAGCTGGCCGCCGCGGCGGCCGCCAGTGGCGGACGCGTCATCAGCGACGCCCGCGAGGCGCTCGACCCGGGCGGCGACCACCGCGAGACCCGCCACCCGCTCCGCACGCCGATCCTCCTGGTGACGCTGGCGCTCTTCGTCGTCGACGTCGCGCTCCGCCGCATCCGCCTCCCGGAGCGCGCCGTAAAGCATTGACTCCCGACGGTAATTTTGGCATGAACCCCGTTCCACATAACGGGGCGTGGCGCAGCCTGGTAGCGCGTTCGGTTCGGGACCGAAAGGTCGGAGGTTCAAATCCTCTCGCCCCGACAACTCTAAGTCCGCGCGGATCCTTTCGCGTGCCGGTGGGCAGCGGCGGTCGTATGGCGGAGGTGGTGAAACCGGATCTTCCGAACCTGCCCGACCGGGAACAGCTTGAAGTCGCACTTGGGGCACCCGCGGGGATCCGCGTCCGCGGCTGCCTCGTGGTGGCCGCAGGCGTGACGGCGGCATTTCTGGAGGTAGCCGGTGACAAGCCCGGCCCGGGACGTCGCGCGCCGGAGCACGTGCTCGAGCGCGGTGTGCCTCGGCAATATCTTCCCCTGCTCGTCCGGGAAGACGAGCTACGCTCCGGACCGCCTTCTTCAGCAGCCTGCTAGAACTTCTCGACCGAGGGTCGCAGATCGATCTCCTGGCTCCACGTGCTCGGGTCCTGCGCGTGCAGGTTCCAGTAGTTCTCCGCGATCGCGGTCGGCGCGAGGAGCGTCTGGGGGGCGCGATTCGCAGCCATCGTCCGCACGCGCGGTGTATCGATGCCGCCATCGATCACGACATGCGCGACATGAATCCCCTTCGGGCCCAGCTCGCGAGCCATTGATTGAGCGAGAGCGCGCAGACCAAACTTGCCGACCGCGAGCCCGGCAAACCGCGCGCTTCCCCGGAGTGAAGCCGTCGCGCCCGTGTAGATGATGCTGCCGCCTCCACGCTCAAGCATTGCCGGGACCACAGCCTGCGCAGTGAGCAATCCGCCGAGGCAATTGACGCGCCACGCATGCTCGAAGTCGGTTGCAGCCAGCTCGAGAATCCCCCCTGCTTGGAAGGCGCCGGCGTTGTACAAGAGGGCTTCGGGCGCCCCCAGCTCCTCACGGATGCGCGCGAAGGTCGCCCCAACGCTCTGCTCGTCCGCCGCATCGCCGACATACGAGCGCACAACCCCACCGAAGCTCTCAATCTCGGCCTGCACTGGCCGCAATGATGGCTCCCGTCGTGCGACCAGCGCGACGGCGAATCCTCCCCGTGCGAACCGAACCGCCAACGCGCGCCCCAGCCCGGGTCCCACGCCGACAACCGCCACGACCTTTGCACCTGTGCTCATGTTGTCTCCACCCTGTTTTGTGCGCGTGGCGCCGAGTCAGTCGGATGACTTGACTCGAAAAACGTTCCACCAATGTCCGGCCCGGATCATCCTGGCCGAGCACGTGGGCGTCGGACTTTCCGGGCACTGCCGCTCGGCCCGTGGCTGGTCTCCCGCGGCAGAAGCACCAAGTCGGCCGCTTCCTCGGCGTCCCTGAGAAGCGTCTTGCGCGGCGTGCCCATCTGCGCGCGCATCGTCAGACCGTTGGACAAGGTCGATGACCTGGCTCGCCCGCGCGGCTACGGGAAAGTCAGACGGGATTTCCCCCGCGCTGATCCCGTCCCGGAAACGACGTTCCACCAGCGCCACGGCGCCAGCCGCCGCGTTCTGTAGGAACTGCCGGACCTCTGCGTCGTCCACGAGCGGCGCGACGCACACGAGTAGACAACCCACGGCCGAGCCTTCCTCGGTCGCACTCTCGACGATCTGCCTCAGGAAGCTGGCGAGCGAGTCGCGAAGAGGCTGCGGCGAGAGGAGTGCCTTCGCAGCGAGAGCGCCCTTCTTCTCTGCGTACGCCCTGAGGACGCGCAGGAATAACGTCCGCTTGTCCCCGAAGACTGCATACAGGCTCGGCCGACCGACACCCATCCCGGCGACGAGATCGTCGATCGTCACTCCGTCGTAGCCCTTCGACCAGAACACCTGGGTCGCCTTTTCCAGCGCTTCCAGCTCGTCGAAGCTGCGCGGTCGTCCACGCGGCCTAGTGGTATTTTGAATCATTCAGTTCAAAACTCCTTGCGCCTGACCATTCGCCCCATTACAGTACCAAACGGTTCGAAATTGGCAAGGCGACCGGCTCCGACGTGTTGGAACTCCCGGTTCGATCTTCCCTCCCCCCACACCACGGAACCACCCATGAGACATTCGATCGCTCTCGTCACCGGCACCACCTCCGGGCTCGGTTATGCGGCAGCCAGCATGCTCGCCGCCGAGGGCTGCCGCCAGGTCATCGTCACCGGCCGCAGCCTGGCCCGGGTCCAGGAAACGGCCGCTCAGCTCGCGGCTGAGACCAAGACCCAGGTCTTCACGCCGCTGGAGCTGGATCTGAACACACCGACCAGCGTAGAGGCCGCCCTCGCCGAGCTGGTCAAGCGAGGTCGGCCGATCGATTTCCTGCTGCTCAATGCAGGGATGGTCCCAGGTAAGAAGCGCGTGCTCACTGCGGCGGGCATCGAGGCGTCTCAGGCCCCGCTCATCGGCCATCATCAACTGACTGTCGGGTTGCTCCGCGCCAACCTGCTGAGCCCCAACGCGCGGATTGTTATCGCCGGCGCGGAACCTGCCCGAGGGGACGTCCCTATGTTCAGCTACACCGACGTGGCGGCCTTCGCGGCCAAACACCACCAGGGTGACCGAACCGCCGCTGTTGAAGCCCTGGTGCGCAACGGGCCGAACGTGAAGTACGAGCCCAACCGGGCGTATGCCGACGCGAAGCTCATCGTCGCTTGGTGGGTCGCGGCACTGGCGCGCCGGCTACCCTCCGGCATGGCCGTGTACGCCGTCTCGCCCGGCAGCGCGCCCGACACCAAGGCGGTGCGAAACGCTTGGCCCGGTCTTGAAGTGGCTGTTGATTCCGCTGGTGAAGCTCATCCCCGGCATGACCCAGACGCCGGAGACCGCAGCTCGTCGGTACCTCCAGGCCTCGGAGTTCGGAACCGACGTCTCGGGGCAATTCTTCGCCTCGGCGCCGAAGAAGCTCACCGGCCCAATGGAGGCGATGCGCCACCCGCACCTTCACGATCGCGCCAACCAGGAAGCCGCGTGGCAGGCCGTCGTCAAGGTCTCCGGCGTCGACTTCTCCTCCGCAGCACCCTTGAGCGCGGTGTCCTGAGGGAGCACCCGATCGCGGCTGAATTGAACGTGGTGACCCAGATGAGCTGGCGAGTCCTGGTCGCCGTTCCCGCGCTTCGATCTCGTCGAAGCTGCGCGGTCGTGTCCACGCGGCCTAGCGGTATTTTGGATCATTTAGTTCAAAATTCCTTGCGCGTGACCATCCGCCTCGTATTATCGTACCGTTCGGTTCTAAATTGGCAAGACGGAGCGCGCGGGTCCGCACGCGCCGTGAATCAGAAGAAAGGCGACTCTTAGGTCGCACGAGGGAGAACGCAACCATGGGACAATACGACGGTAAACGGGTAGTGATCACCGGCGGCACGAGCGGCATGGGTCTCGCGACGGCGAAGCTGCTGCTTGATCAGGGAGCGCGCGTGCTGGTGACGGGGCGCACGAAGAAGACGCTCGACTCAGCTCGCGAGGAGCTTGGGAAGAACGCCATCGTGATGTCGAGTGACGCGACGGTGCTGACGGACATCGACGCTCTCGCCGCTCGCGTGAAGTCGGAGTACGGAGGGATCGACTTTCTGTTCCTCAACGCCGGGTACGGAACGTTCGCGCCGTTCGAGGGCACGTCCGAGGCGGTGTACGACGAGATGTTCAATCTGAACACGAAAGGGCCGTACTTCGCGGCGCAGAAGCTTGCTCCGCTGATGCCTCGCGGGAGCGCGATCGTACTCACGACATCCATCGCGAACGTGAAGGGGCTACCAATGCTCAGCGCGTACGCGGCCGCCAAAGCCGCGCTCCGCTCACTCGCGCGATCGCTCGCCGCCGAGCTTCTGCCGCGGGGTATCCGCGTCAACGCCATCAGCCCCGGTCCCATCGACACGCCGGTCATCCTCAAGACGGGGATGTCCAAGGAGCAGATGGAGCAAGTCCACAAGCAGATGGAGGAGGGCAATCCGATGAAGCGCTTTGGTCGTCCCGAAGAGATCGCGAAGGCAGCCGTATTCCTGGCCTTCGACGCGACATTCACGAACGGACACGAACTCCCCGTGGACGGCGGCATGTCCCAGCTCTGAGTCCACGCGGCGAGACTTCCAGACGACGGGGGTGGTCGCAACTCCGAAGGCAGTGCACGCCACACCCGTCACCCAGGGCGAGCGCATCTAAATCAGGTGTCTGCCGTCGCCTCCGCCAAAAGGTCCTAGCTCGGTGGTCGGATCACCCCCGGATTGGCTACGTAGTCAGCCAGATCCGCCGGCCGGATCCGAATCGAGTTCACGACCCTCTGCAAACGGCTGGGACGCCTGGACTCCCTCCCCTTCCCTGTCTGTAATCTTCTCGCCAGCTTGCAAGCGAGCTATCGACCTCGCTGGCGTTAGATGACGTGGGCCGCGGCAAGTAACACCACGAGAAATGTCCCGTCTCGAGTGTCACGCGGCAGGCGTCCGTCCCTTTTCCCAGCGCTTCCAGGTGTCGACCGCGGCGCGGGCGTCGTTGATGAGGCCGGTGGTCATCGCTTGCGCGGGCCCGCCGTCGAGCGGCAGCTGGCTCACGGCGTCGAGCAAACCCGAGGCGCGGCCAAGCCGGTTGATCAGGTCCACCGGCGCTCGGGCGACGATGGCCAGCTCCAGCGCAGTCTTCACCGTCCGGAGCAGGTGCCGGACCTCTGTCGATTTGTTGATGTCATCTTCGGGCTCGCTCATGTTCGCTCCTCCGCGAAAGAGGCTCTAGCCGACTCCTTGAAGGGTCACGAAACGGATGCCTGCGCGATCATAGACACGTAGGAGATGGGCCATCCCGCCGCCGACGATTCGGCTCGCGTCCTCGGCGGAGACCACGGGCCTGCGATCGACATCGAGGATGACGTCTCCCGCTTGCAAGCCGGCCCGCGCGCCCGGGCTCCCGGGCGCGACCTCGGCAATCGCCACGCCCCTCGTTCCCGGCGGGAGCCCGAACGAGCCTGCGAGAGGGGGCGTCAGCGACTGTAACGTCAGGCCCAGAGCAAGGACCTCGGTCCGATCGTCAGCGTCGCCCGGGGCCGCGGTCAGCTTCGCGCCGAGCTGCCGCAGGTCACCCGCTCGGAACAATGTCACTGTCACCGAGGCGCCTATCGCCCGCGACGCGACGTAATCCACCACATCGGCGCTGCTCCTCATCGCCTCACCATCGAGCTTCGTGATCACGTCCCCCTGCCTGACGCCAGCGGCCGCCGCCGGGCTGCCGGGCGTGACCACCGTGACGTAGGCGCCCTGTGGAGGCGCCTTCGGACCGAGCTGTCCCTTCACTGGCCCTTCGAGGCTGTCGAGGTCTCGGACACTGACACCGAAAAAGGGGTAACGGATCCGACCGTCCGCCAGCAATGCTTGCGCCACGCGCCGCACCTCGTTGACCGGCACGGCGAAGCCGTAGGCGCCGCCTGCGCCCATTTTGATGAGGGTGTTGAGCCCGACGACCTCGCCGTCGAGGTTCACGAGCGGCCCGCCGGAGTTGCCCGGATTGATCTTGGCGTCGGTTTGGATGTACTCGCGCACGCGATCGCCCGACATCCGCACGAACCGCCCGACGTGACCCTTGCCGCTCACGATTCCTGCCGTCACCGTCTGCTCGAGGCCGAGCGGGCTGCCGACGGCGAGCACCCACTCTCCGACCTCGATCTGATTCGAGTCGCCGAGGCGTGCCGCAACGAGATCCTGGGGGACGCGTTGGAGCCGCACCACCGCGACGTCGGTACGGCTGTCCTTCCCGATCAGCTTCGCCGGGATCTGCTGTCCGTCCGAGAGCGTCACCTCGATCTCGGAAAAGCCGTCGACCACGTGGCTGTTCGTGACCACGTTGCCGGCGCTGTCGATGATGATGCCCGATCCGGTGCCGCCAAGGGGCGTCGCGTGGCCCGGAGAGTCCGGAGCTCCACCGAACTGGAAAGGCAAGAAGGACGGCGGAACGTTTCCAAAGGGCGGTCCCCCGCCCCAGGGGTACCCGCGTCCCTGCGCGATGGCTGGGCGCTGCTTGCGCACGTCGATCCGGACGACGCTCGCCCGCACGGCCTTCGCCGTTGCGGCAAACGCTCTTGAAAGCGTCCGGGCCACGTCGGGCGTCTCCGTGCGAGGACTGACGGCCGCGACTGGCGGTGAGCGGTCGCGGGACGTCGGGACGGCGGCTTGAGGCGCTTGGTCTCCGGGTGCGCTGGCCGCCAGGCCTCTCCCGTTGCAGGACCAAGATACGCTCGCGGCGCCTAAGGCCGCGACTATCGCCGCGTTGTGAACGAAGCGCATGATCGAGCTCCCTGGGTGGTTGCTCGCGGAACCGCGGACGCAAGAAATTTCTTCCCGGGTGTTGCGAACGGGATCGACTTCAACCCTGCTTGTCGGTCACGAGGAGGTGATTACTCGGTGGCGCGAGGAGGACGAGCCAGATGCGCATTACGCTTTCAAGTCTGACCGCCGCTGGATCCGTTCGGACCGTGCTTGAGTCGTACGGCTATTCAGCCAAGCAAGTCGGTCGGGACGTATTGACGGACTGCCCGACCTTGCTCGCCGTGCCGGCCATCGCGCGGCAGGTGGGACTCGCTGCAATTGATCGATTGGATCTGACGAAGGGTGCCGCCGGTTCCGAACCGAGCGAAGTTGGCCGTCAGCGCGACGACCTCATTCCCGTCCCGCTGCCGGCACTCTGCTCTCGCGGAGCCGGCCAGCTGCACGCCTGAGGGTGCGCGGACCGAAGCCCTCTGCGTCTCTCATTTGACGGCAAAACGCCTGTGTTTAGCTGACAAACCACAACCCCACCCAAGGAGGTCAACCATGCTTGTGCGACGAGTCTGGCCATCGAGGCCGACGTTCGAAAACCCATTTTCAGACTTCGATCAGATGCGGCGTGAAGTGCTGCGTCTGTTCGACACGGCCGCTGGCGACAACGTGGCCCGGGCGGGCGCGGGCGTTTTCCCACCGATGAACGTCACGCAGGACGACGACGCCTTCTATCTGCGCGCCGAGGTTCCCGGCATGAAGCCGGCCGACATTTCGATCTCCGCGCTCCGGAATCGCGTGTCCATTTCAGGGCAACGCGAGATTCCACGGGAGCACGAGCGCGTCAGCTACCACCGCAAAGAGAGGGCCGAGGGATCGTTCAACCGCACGGTGACGCTTCCGACCGAGATCGACGCGGAAGGGGTCGAGGCTGGATATACCGAGGGCATCCTCACGGTCAGGCTGCCCAAGGCGGAGCAAGCGAAGCCGCGTCAGATCACGGTGAGAGCATGAGCCCGCCGACATCAGAGGAGGGAAACGCCATGGCCAGGGAAACCAGAACAGAGGTCCTTAAAGCCGAAAAGGGAAACGTTCCGACCGTTCCGGAGCAGACGCGCCCGGGGCCGGTCTACTCGCCAGCCGTCGACATCTTCGAGAACGAAAGCTCGATCACCGTCTTCGCGGACATGCCGGG
Source organism: uncultured Pseudomonadota bacterium (assembly GCA_963831685.1). Lineage (GTDB taxonomy): Bacteria > Myxococcota_A > Polyangia > Fen-1088 > Fen-1088 > JADGRB01. Next base: position 177,340 of record CAWHRJ010000011.1, on the reverse strand, counting down.
TGTGAAGGCTCAAGACTTGAAGGTCGACCTCCGCGGGAGCGTGCTGACGCTGACCGGGCAGATCACGCCGCCAGAGACGGCCAGAGAAGCCGACGTCCTGCGGGAGTACGAGTCGGGGACCTTCTTCCGCCAATTCAGCCTGTCGGAGACGATCGATCAGACGAAGATCGACGCGCAGCTCAACAACGGCGTGCTCAGGCTAGAGCTCCCGAAGGTGGAGAGGGCGCGGCCCAGGCAGATCTCCGTTAGGACCGCCTGACGGCGTCGAGCTTCTTGGAGTCGATCCGGGCGCGCCTCCTGGATAGCGCCGGCGACGAGGGACGGTGGTGGCCGTGGATCGTGATCTCGGGCCATGGGGAACCCTGATCGACGCTGTCGTGAGAGAACCCCTTGGAAACGCCGTCCGGGAATAAAATGGAGGTGCCGTCCGATTTCAAGCTGTATTAGTGGCCCAGGGCGGGCACACGCAACGGAGGAGCGTTCCCATGAAGCAGAGCGCAACTATCCGAACCGTGCGACGCACGGTTCACCCGGTGCAGGATCGGATGAAGAGCACGCGGATGCGTCTTCACTTGCCAAGGCGCCTTGCGCGCGACGAGTTGCGGGTGTGGCTGGCCGCTGATGCACTCGAAGACATCGACGTAGTCAGCGCGTGGCCTTCGCCGGCGGCCGAACGTCGGAATCTGACCGCGCCTGCACAGACGGAGTCATAAGCCGTCGCCGTCCGATGGCCGTCCCGAGCCACGGCGTGTGCGACGCGGGTTGTGCGCGGTCGGCCGCACGAACCGATACTGGGGTAAGCGCGAGGCAAGTGAGGGCGACGATCAAGGCGAGGCGCGAGGAGCAGCCGACGAGCGTCACCGTTTTGCCCCTTAACCATGCTGATTCGGCTCGGACGCTCCAAGAGGGCTCCGGCTCGCGGAACCCGCTACTGGACCCAGTCGCTGTTGGTTTTGGCCGCCAGCCAGTTCTTCACCAGCATGCCGAAGCTGGTCAGCGTGGTGAGGGAGTTGTCGGTGAAGATGTTGGGCGTCCAGGCATTGTCCGTTACCCAAGCCGTCCAGCTCGCGCCGTCGCCGTCGACGGTGGTTTGCAGGGCCGTCCCCCACGAGGCCGGATCGGACGTTCCGTAGCCCCACTCGGTCATGAACACCGGCGCCTTGGTCACCGCGGTCGCGACCTGCGTCTGGAATGCGTTCCCGCTCGTCCAGTTGCTCGGGTAGATGTGGGCCGTGTACATCAAGTTCGTTCCGCTCGGCGGATCGCTGGCCGCGTCGCCGGCGTGCTGATCCCAGCTGTTCGAGGGGACGATGATGATGTTGTTGGGCGCGGCGGCGCGGATGACGTTGATCCACCCCTGCACCGCCGGCTTGAGCGCGGACCAGGAAACGGTGTTGTCGATCGGTTCGTTGAACGGCTCGTAGAACACGTTCGTGTAGCTCGCGAACCGCGGCGCGATGTCGGTCCAGAACGTGGTCGCGTCAGCGGCCGAGGTCCCGGTACTCGCGTTGTCGATCTGATGGAAGTCGATGATCACGTAGAGGTTCTTGCTGGTCGCATAGTCGACCGCCGGCTGCAGGACCTTGGTGACGTAATCCGCGGCGCCAAGCGGCGTCGTCGGCGTGCAGCTGGCGGTCGGCCCAGTGCCGACCGGGTAGGGCAACGGCGAGCAGGTCGGATAGCCGCCGTTGTAGTCGATCTTCGGGTACACAGGCAGGCGCACGACGTGCCCCTGTACGCCTGCCGCAGCTACCTTGTCCATCCGCGTGGTGATGCCGCTCGCGCTCTGGCTGGCGTAGTAGTACAGCGCGCCGATGTCGATGAGCGACGATCCGCGCAGGACGATGGTCTTGCCAGTCGGGTCCTCTAGCTTGTTCCCCTTGACCACGAGCTGAGGCAGTCCGCTGCTGCCGCCCGAGGCGCCCCCGCTGCCACCCCCGTTTGTACCAGCCGTACCCGTACCGCCCGATCCCCCCGTGCCGGTCGAGACGTTGCCGCCCATCCCACCGCCCCGGCCTCCGCTGCCGGCCCCGCCCGCACCGCTGCCGCCGCCTCTCCCGCCCGTCGCAGTCGACCCGCCGGAGCCACTCGAGCCCCCGGAGCCAGTCGACCCGCCGGAGGCCGTCGACCCCCCGGAGCCGGTCGAACCCCCGGAGCCGGTCGAACCACCGGAGCCGGTCGAACCGCCCGAGCCAGGTGCCCCACCGCTAGCCGTTCCACTGCCTCCACTCCCAGCTCCCGTGGAGGACGATCCGTCTCCAGTTGAGCAGGCCACCGTGGCAAGTAGAACGGCCGTCAATATTTTTGCGATGTTCGCGGAACGATTCATCCATCTCTCCAGTCGCAGGGGTCCGGCAGCCGGAGCGATCTTCGTATCATGTTGCGATGGTCCGTAGCGTACGGGATGCCGATAGACCGCTCAGGAGCATCAGGTGCAAAGTAGTTTTGAACTAAATGATTCAAAAAAACACTAGACCGCGTGGACGACCGCGCAGCTTCGACGAGCTGGAAGCGCTGGAAAAGGCGACCCAGGTGTTCTGGTCGAAGGGCTACGACGGAGTGACGATCGACGATCTCGTCGCCGGGATGGATGTTGGTCGGCCGAGCCTGTATGCAGTCTTCGGGGACAAGCGGACGTTATTCCTGCGCGTCCTCAGGGCGTACGCAGAGAAGAAGGGCGCTCTCGCCGCGAAGGCACTCCTCTCGCCGCAGACTCTTCGCGCCTCGCTCGCCAGCTTCCTGAGGCACGCCGTCGAGAGTGCGACCGAGGTGGGCTCGGCCGTGGGTTGTCTTCTCGTGTGCGTCGCGCCGCTTGTGGACGACGCAGAGGTCCGGCAGTTCGTGCAGAACGCAGCGGCTGGCGCCGTGGCGCTAGTGGAACGTCGTTTCCGGGACGGGATCAGCGCGGGAGAAATCCCGACGGACTTTCCTGTAGCCGCGCGGGCGAGCCAAGTCACTGACCTTGTCCGTGGTTTGACCATGCGTGCGAAAATGGGCGCGGCGCGCAAGACGCTTCTCAGGGACGCAGAGGAAGCGGCCGACTTGGTGCTTCTGCCGCGGGGGACTAGCCACGGGCCGAGCGGCAGCGCCCGGAAAGTCCGTGCGGTTCGGGGCTGACTGTGGAGTTGACCCGGTTTTGTGGAGCCCGTGCCGCTGTGGCGCCCACGATGCCGAAGAACAGACCACCGTATGACCCGGAATTTCGCCGCCGCGTCGTCGAGCTGGCCCGGAGCGGGCGGCCATTCGAGGAGCTGTCACGACCCCGGCCCATTGGCCGCCCCGATGAAATCGCTGCGCTTCGGCCGTCCGGCGATCAAATAATTCCCGATCGGTTCCTAACGGTCTTCCCCATCCCCCCCCAACAACACCACGACCTCGATCTCGATCGCCTCGAACGGCTCGGCGCGTATGCGCCCGCTGCTCGCGTCCGCGGTCAGCGCGAGCAGATAGCCGTCCGGGGTCAGCCGGTAGACAAGCAGCGTGAGCTGCTGAGGGTCGATGATCCAGTAGTGCGGGACGCCGCAACGGCGGTAGGTTTCGAGCTTCGTGATCTGATCGTTCCTCGCCGTCGAAGGCGAGAGGATCTCGCAGATCCAGTCGGGGCGTAGCCGCACCGGAATGCCGGTTGGGCGCTGGGGCGCGCGCTCGCGGCGCCAGCCGGCGACGTCGGGTCGATAGATCTCGTGGGTCTCGAGCTCGATCTCGACCTCGGTCCCGAACCACCAACCGCCGGGGACACCTCCGCCCGGCGGTCGCGAGAAGGGTCCGAAGAGACTTCCGGCCACGGCGGCCTGGGTCGTGCCGTGCTCGCCGCTGGGCGCGGCCTTCTCGACCAGCTCGCCGCCGACAACCTCGTGGAAGCGGCGTGCCTCGGGGATGGCGAGCAGGTCCGCTGTTGTGGCGGACGGATGGGCGTGAGCGGCTCTGGACATCTTCGACTGGACGCCGGCCTCGGCCGACGAGGCCTTACCAAGGATATCCGGGTAGACGCGAGAAGACAAAGTCGCCGGCCATCCGACGCGTCGGCCCGACGCTCGTCCCGGGACGCTCGGGACTTGTCCCCGGCTGACACCCCAAGTGCACGCCAGACACCACACGTCCGCGCTCGAAGCCGATCGATGATCTCGCGCATCATGCCCCCTGTTCGAGCACTCCCCTGCTGTCGGATCAAGACCGCCAGCCGCGTCCAGCTTCGGGAGCCGAGCTGCTCGCCTCTTGCGGACCAGCTCCCTCAGCGCTACGTTCTGAGCCTGGTCAGCCTAGGCGGTGGAGTCCGCCTTCAACCGCCACCTTCGGGTGGCCAATGACTCCTACGGACAATCGCCGTAGGAGCATGCCTCCTCGGCGTCGAGGACACATCGAGTGGAGGCAGAGATGACGATTGTCGTCCTCATGAGCTTGAGCCTCGAGAAGGCACTGATTCCTGCGCAGGCGCGCGTTGTCTTGACGACGGGCGTGATGGGCGGGCTCACGACCTACTCGACGTTCAACTACGAAACGCTGCGTCTATTTACCGAGGGGGCGCCGGGGATGGCGCTCTTGAACGTCGCCCGAACGGTCGCCGGCTGCCTGGCGGCCGGCGCGCTTGCGTTCGCGCTGATGCGGCTCATTACCTGAAAGGGAGGCTCGATGCGTTCACTCGAAGGAGAGCAATCGCTGGTCCGGATCTTCATCGGCGAGTCTGACAAGTGGCACCACCAGTCACTCCAGACCGCGCTGCTCGAACGCCTGCGCAAGGAAGGGTTCGCGGGGGCGACGGTCATGCACGGCATGGCGGGATTCGGGGCGCACAGCCACATCCACACCGCGAACATCCTCCGGCTCTCGGAAGATCTGCCGGTGATCATCGAGGTCGTCGACACCGATGAGCACGTCGAACGGCTCAAGCCGATCCTGGACGAGATGATCCTGGAGGGGCTGGTCACGATCGAAAAGGTCCACGTGCTGCGCTACCTTCCAAAACAGAAGACGTAGCTGAGGCGACTGGTGTTTTCGTGCCGTAGGAACCCTCTGCGATCTGCGGCGCGCCACCTGCAGCAGAGGGGAGACGAGAGACCATGGTCGCGATCAAGTCGGTGCACGCTCGGGAAATCCTGGATTCACGCGGGAACCCCACTGTCGACGCGCCGTCAGTACTCGCCCTTGATCACGAAGAACGATCCCCGGATGGTCCCGGCAAGCTTGGACTTCTGCCGGGCAAATTTGAAGCGGGGTGCGAGCTCCGCCGGGACTTCCATTCCGTCGGAGAGCTTGAATCCCACGGCCCGCTTCCCCTTGTCATCGATCGTGTACATCACGTTGATCGAGAGGCCGCTCTCGTAGAAGACGTACGCCATGCGAATGTTCTCGACCTCGAACGCGGTCGCCTCGAGGGGGCGGGACCGGATGACGAGGTCGCGCTCCTCCTTCAGGATGCGGTGGACCCAATCGATCGTCTTTTGGGCCTCGGTCGCCGGCTCGACCGCAAACACGTGGCTGTACTTGTTCTTGAAATAGCGGGCCTCGTTGGCGCGCAAGCCTGCAAGCGCGCCCGCCACCGGGGACGACTCGAGCCCGGTGGTCGACACGTTGGTGAAGTCCACTTCGTACGCCATGACACTCCTCTCGATGCGGCTCGACTGCCGGTTTGCGCTCACTGTAGCCGGCGTCTCGTCAGCGTGAAAGGCTGGGGCGGGCGACGAGCTGCGCGCGGATCTCCCGCAGCTTGGCCGTGAGCCCGGCAGCGTTCTCGCGCCCCAGGCGCAGCAGGATCTTCTGGCCCGCGGAGCTGGCCTCGAGCGCCGGATCCTCATAGACATAGAGCCCGCCACCCGAGCCGCCGCCGTCGGCCGCGAATCGCTTCACGGCGAGCGGCCCGGCAGGCGTCGGGGTCGCGAGCAGGTTGTCGATCACCTCGACGACGCGATCGTTCAGGTACTTGCCGGGATACCCCAGGTCCTCGTAGGCCTGCTGGAGCAGCGGGTAGACCCGAACGTAGAGCGCCACCGCGCGGCGCGCGTCGATTCCCTCGGCGAACTGCACGAAGGGGGCATAGCGCTCCGCGTTCCGGGAAGCGATGACGAGGCCGCCGCCGCTCGGCTCGGTCTCGAACCGGCCGGCGATCGTCTTCACCGGCCAGAGCGACGCCGACGCGTCGTCGGTGGCCAGGTTGTTCACCGTCGCGACGAACCGCCGGATGACGCCGTCCAGGTGCAAGAGCTCCCGGACCTTCTTGCGCCCGAGCAGCTCGGCAAGCGCGTTGCCGACGTAGTCATCGGACCCGTCGAGCGACGGCAGACCGCCGGCGCCCGGCGACGGGAGCGGATGCCGGATGGCCTGCGCTTCCGGCAGTGCCACCGGCGGAGGCGTCGGCGCAGTCGCGGCAGGCCGCGGCGCCTGCGTCGCGACGACCGGGGCCGCTTGATGATGCCGCCACCAGAGGAGCCCTCCCCCGATTGCCAGCAGGACGAAGAACGCGACGGCGTACGCGCGGGTCACGTCCTAGGGTCTGCGCGATGACACGCCCCGGGTCAATCCATACGGGTAGGACCTACCCTCAAAATCCCGCAGGCCGCTGGTCGCCGGTGGGATCGGCCTCAGGCTCATCCCCATGTGCGCCCGCGCGTTTGTGAGCAGCCTCGGGCTCGCCATTCTTCTGGGCTCGGTTTCGGCGCGAGCGCTCGCCGCGGGCAACGAGCCGGAGACCACGACGCCGGTCGAGCCTCTCGAGACGACGACGGTGCAGGCGGCGCCCCCTGCCACGGCGGCACCTGAGAAGCCAATTCCGCTGATCGACGAGCGCACCGCCTACATGGTCGGGAAGCACACGCTCAAGCTCGGCATCCTGGCGTTCGAGTACGGGATTCTCCAGCAGCTGTCGGTCGGGACCGATCCTCCCTCCTGGGCGCTGCGGGCGTTCATCAGCGTCCTGCTCCCCAATCTCCATCTCAAGTACCAGATCCTCGATCGGGATCCGGTGGCGATCGCGGTCAAGGCCGCCGGCTACTACGGGACTCTCAACAAAGCCAACATCAACGGCAACCTCATCGACGTGCCGCTCTCGCTCTTCGTGTCGGTGAAGGTCCGTCCGCGGATCACGCTGCACGCCGAGGGGACGTACGTCTACGCGCGCGTGTTCGGCACCGGCGACATCACGCAGGCGTCTCTGAACGGCGCGACGATGGCGCGCGCGGGCCAGCTGGGGCTCATGTTGCAGTACCGGCTGACGCGCATCTTTTCGCTCACCGCCACTGGACGCTACCAGTTCTACGTCTCCGATGTTCCGCTGAGCGGCAACTCCACGATCGACCCCTACACGACTGCCACCTTGAACGCGCAGGTCGTTCCCGGCGTGCAGCACCCCTGGGAGGCAATCGGGGGAGTCGCCTTTCTCTGGCATTACTTCCACCTGATCGTGGGGGCGGGGTACGGGTACTACTTCGTTCCCGGCCTCGACATCCCGAACTGGAAGAAGACGTTCGTGCCCGACGCCTCGCTGGCGGTCGTTCTATGAAGCGACGACGCGGGAACCTCGCCGCGTACGGCGCCACGGTGGCGCTGGCGGCGTTCGGACTCGGCTGCGGGCCAGGGAACGTCACCCTACCGACGCCCCCGATGGCGGCGGAGACGGCGGCGCTGGTCATGACGTACCAGATGCCGACCGCGACGCTCGACACGAGCAAGATCGACCAAGTGCTGAGCGACGCGCAGGCGCGCCTCGACCAGCTGAACCTCGATTGGCTCCCGGATCTGCTCTCCGACGCGCTGACCCGGCTGCAGTCCCGTCTCGGCGCCGCCGGCCTCCCGGACGATCCCGCCAGCACGGCCGACGGGCGCAAAGGACAGGTCACCGCGGTGGCGACCGTGACGCGCATCTGCGCAGGATGGAGTGATCCGCCGGGCCCGCCCGACGCCAGCGCGAACGGCTCCATCGAGGTGACCGCCATCGTAGACACCGGCCAGCTCAACCCCGAGGTCTGGGGTACCGCGACCTCCTGCCTAGCCCGCTTCCCACCCGCCGGCAGCACGAGCGCGGTCGCCTCGGTCACCTCCTCCACCGTCCTGAAAGCCACCCTCGACGGGACGCTGATCGTCTATCTCCTCGGTCCGCTGCCGCAGAACGCTTCCGACGCGCAGCTCCTGGTCATCTTCAGCGGGTCGATCGGCGTGGGCGATCACGTCGGCTCGGCCTCGTTCGACTTCGAGATCTCGAAATCGCAGGTCAAGTTCAGGATCCCGGTCGCGAGCGGCGGGGACGCGATCGCCACGGTGGGCACCACCCTCGGCATTCAGGGTGCGAACGCCGGTTTCTCCTGCGACCTCACCACCCTCACCTGCCAGCAGACCAGCTAGCTGCGCCCTGTCAGTTTCCGGGGTCGTAGTTCAGGTTTGGCCCCAGCCAGCGCTCGATCTCGGGAACAGACATCCGCTTGCGCGCAGCGTAGTCCGCCACCTGGTCGCGATCGATCTTGCCCAGCGTGAAATAGCGAGACTCGGGGTGCGCGAAGTAGAGGCCGCTCACGCTGGAGCCGGGCCACATGGCGAATGACTCCGTCAGGAGCATGCCGGTGTTCTTCTCGACGTCGAGCAGCCGCCACAGGGTGCCCTTCTCGGTGTGATCGGGGCAGGCCGGGTAGCCGGCCGCCGGGCGAATGCCCCGGTACTTCTCGGCGATGAGCTGCTCCTTGGTGAGATCCTCGCGGTGCCCGTAGCCCCACTCGTCGCGCACCCGCTTGTGCAGGTACTCGGCGAACGCCTCGGCCAGCCGGTCGGCCAGCGCCTCCGCCATGATGGCGTTGTAGTCGTCGTTCTCCGCTTTGAATCGCCCGACGAGCTCCCTGAGGCCGATCCCGGTGGTGACCGCGAATCCGCCCAGGTGGTCGCGGAGCTCGGTGGCCCGCGGCGCGACGAAGTCGCCCAGGCAGCGCGACGGCGCGCCGTCGTCTTTCAGCGCCTGCTGCCGCAGAAAGTGAAAACGTTCCAGAACCGTGTCGCGGCCGGCGTCGGTGTAGATCTCGACGTCGTCCCCGACGGCGTACGCCGGGAAGAGACCGTACACGCCGCGCGCCGTCAGCAGCTTCTCTGCGACGATGGTGTCGAGGAGCGCGTTCCCTTCGGCGAAGATCTGACGGGCCTGCTCTCCGTACTTCTCATGCTCCAGGATGCGCGGATAGACCCCCTTGAGCTCCCAGGTGTGGAAGAACGGGGTCCAATCGATGTACTCGCGTAAGGTGGCGAGTGGGACGTCGGACAGCACCCGCACGCCGGTGAGCTCGGGCGCCGGCACGTCCTCGGCGCGCCACTTCATCGGCGTGCGCCTGGCGCGGGCGGCCTCGAGCGGCACCAGCTTGTGCCGCGGGCTCCCGTGGATCTTGCGCAAGTCTTCGTACTCGGCGCGGTGCTGGGCGACGAAGGTCGGCTTCCCCTCGGGGCTCAGCAGGCTGGTGGTGACCGGCACGGCGCGGCTGGCGTCGAGAACGTGCACCACCGGCTCGCTGTAGTGCGGGGCGATCTTGACGGCGGTGTGCGCGCGGCTGGTGGTCGCGCCCCCGATGAGGAGAGGCACCTTGAACGCCTGCCGCTCCATCTCGCGCGCCACGTGGGCCATCTCGTCCAGCGAGGGGGTGATGAGGCCGGAGAGGCCGATCAGATCGGCCTTCTCTGCTTTGGCGCGCTCGAGGATCTTCTCGCAGGGGACCATCACCCCCATGTCGATGACCTGGTAGTTGTTGCAGGCGAGCACGACCCCCACGATGTTCTTGCCGATGTCGTGGACGTCGCCCTTGACCGTGGCGAGCACGATCTTTCCCTGGGTCTTCACCTCCTGGCCGGCGGCTTCGTTGGCGGCCTTCTCGGCCTCCATGAAGGGCAAGAGGTAGGCGACGGCTTTCTTCATCACGCGCGCCGACTTGACGACCTGCGGGAGAAACATCTTTCCGGCGCCGAACAGATCACCGACCACGCCCATCCCGTCCATCAGCGGTCCCTCGATGACCGACAGCGGCCGGCCCAGCTTGACCCGCGCCTCCTCGGTGTCCGCCGCGATGTGCGTCTCGATGCCCTTCACCAGGGCGTGCGAGAGGCGCGCCTCGACGGTGCCTTTGCGCCACTCTTCTTCCTTTTGCTGTTTTTCAGCCGCGCTGGCCCCGCCCTCGGCGAGCTTGAGCCGCTCCCCGTAGTCGACCAGCCGCTCGGTGGCGTCGGGACGTCGGTTGAGCAGCACGTCCTCGACCATCTCGCGCAGCTCGGGCGCGATCTCCTCGTACACCTCCAGCATGCCCGCGTTGACGATGCCCATGTCCATCCCGGCGCGGATGGCGTGATAGAGAAACGCCGAGTGCATCGCCTCGCGGACCCGGTTGTTGCCGCGGAAGCTGAAGGAGATGTTGGAGACCCCGCCGCTCACCTTGGCGTGCGGCAGGTTCGCCTTGATCCAGCGCGTGGCGTTGATGAAGTCGACCGCGTAATTGTTGTGCTCCTCCATCCCCGTCGCGACGGTGAGGATGTTCGGATCGAAGATGATGTCCTCGGGGGGAAAGCCGACCTCGTCGACCAGGATCCGGTAAGCGCGCTCGCAGATCCGGATCTTGTCCTCGTAGGTGGCCGCCTGGCCCTGCTCGTCGAAGGCCATCACCACCACCGCCGCGCCGTACTTGAGGACTGTGCGCGCGTTCTGGCGGAACTTCTCCTCCCCCTCCTTCATCGAGATCGAGTTGACGATCCCCTTGCCCTGGAGGCACTTGATGCCCGCCTCGATGACCTCCCACTTCGAGGAGTCGACCATGAACGGCACCTTGGCGACCTCGGGCTCGCTGGCCAGCAGCGACAGGAAGCGCGACATCGCCGCGACGCCATCGATCATCCCTTCGTCCATGCAGATGTCGATGATGTTGGCGCCGTTCTCCACCTGTTGCCGGGCGACGCTGACCGCCTCCTCGTAATTCCCTTCTTTGATCAGCTTGGCGAACTTGGGCGAGCCGGCGACGTTGGTGCGCTCGCCGATCATGATGTAGACGCCCGGCTGCTGCGTGAACGGCTGCGAGCCCGACAGGCGCAGCGGACGGGGAGCCACGGCGGTCGCGCCCGCCGGGACGGCCACCCTCACGGGCGCGGCGACGTCGGCGGGGATCCCGCGCGGCGGTCTGTCCGCGAGAGCGCGCGCGATCGCACCGATGTGCTCCGGCGTGTTGCCGCAGCAGCCGCCCGCGATGTTGAGGAAGCCCGACTCGGCGAACTGGCCCAGGAAGCGAGCCATGTCCGCCGGCTCGAGGTCGAAGCCGGTCGGCGACAGGGGGTTCGGCAGGCCGGCGTTCGGATAGCAGGAGATCGCCGTGCTGGACTTCTGCGCCAGCTCGGCAAGAAACGGATACATCAGGTCCGGCCCGAGCGAGCAGTTGAGCCCGACGGACAGCGGTTTGACGTGCTCGACGGCGTTCCAGAACGCCTCCACCGTCTGCGCCGAGATCATGGTCTCGCCGCCACGGCCGACGGCCGCCGAGATCATCACCGGAAGCTCGCGGCCGTCCTCGGCGAAGACCTCCTGAATCGCCACCAGGGCGGCCTTGGCGTTCAGCGAGTCGAAAATGGTCTCGACCAGCAACACGTCGCAGCCACCGGCGATGAGCGCGCGAACCTGCCCCAGGTAGGCGGCCTTGACCTGGTCGAAGGTCACCACCCGGAACCCGGAGTCCTCGGCGTCGGGCGAATTCGACAGCGAGACGGTCAGCGGCCCGATCGACCCGGCCACGAATCGGCGACGCCCGTCGGCGTTGCCGATGCGATCGGCCCACTCGCGGCACTGCCGCGCCGATTGCTCGTTGATCTCCCAGGCCAGGTCGTTCAGGAAAGGCGCCTCGATGATCTTCTGATAGAAGCCCGGATCCTTTCGCCCGCCCTGCTCGCGGGGATCATCGACGAAGAACTCGCTCTGCGAGATGCTGGTGGCGCCGAAGGTGTTGGTGCAGATGATGTCGGCGCCCGCCTCGAGGAACCGTCGGTGGATGTCGCAGATCATCGCCGGCTGGGTGAGCGAGAAGAGATCGCCGTTGTTGAGCAGATCCTTCTTGGCGTCCTTGAATCGCTGGCCGCGGACGTCCGCCTCCTTCATCCCGTAGGTACGGATGGTCGTTCCCATGGCGCCGTCGATGATGGCGATGCGGTGTTCGAGCAATTCGTGCAGCGGGTGTGTCATCAGTTGGGCTTCTTCAGTTGGCCTTCATCCGTTGGCCTTTTTGCGACCGTTGGGCTTGCCGTCGCCAGGTTTGTCGGCGACGGCCAGCACGACCTGCAGATGGGGCTTCTTGCTCTCGCGAGACGCCACCTCCGCGGAGACGACGCCGAGGCCCGTCCGGGAGAGCAGGCCACGGACGGCGCGCGGCGAGAATCCGGGGTGGACCTCGCCGTAGCGGGCCGTGACCTCCGACTGGCGGTGTTCGTCGAGACAGAGGAGCACGAGGCGCCCCCCGGGCCGCAGGACCCGCGCGCATTCCGCCAGCGCGCGCGCCGGGTTCTTCGCGTAGGTGAGGGTGTGAAACATGATCACCGAGTCGAACGACTCGTCGGCAAACGGCAGCGCGTGCACGTCGGCGACCTGCGCGCGCACGCCGGCGTGCCGGCCCAGCCGCTGCTGGGCCGCCGCGATCAAGCGCTCGTTCGTGTCGATGCAGGTGAGCGAGCGGCAATAGGGGACGAGGACGCTCGCCGCGGCACCGTCCCCCGACCCGACGTCGAGCACGTCGCCGAGGTGCAACAGCGGCGCGATCCCGACGGCGAGGGACCGCCAGGTTCGGCCGGGCGAATAGTCCCGGTCGAGCTCGTCGACGAGCCGCTGCGGGACCTCGCCCCGTCGTTCGGCCTCCAGCTCCGCCAGCCGCGTCTGATCTCCCTCGAGCGTGGGATCGCCAGAGGACGCGGCTTCGTCCAGGCACGCCCGGAGGGCGGCCGGGAAGGCACCGTCCGCCAGCGCATAGAATGACTGCGCGCCCTTCCGGCGATCGATCACGAACCCCGCCTCCCGCAGGCGCCCGAGGTGGGTCGAGACGCGCGACTGAGCAATTCCGGTGACGCGCACCAGGTCCGTCACACAGAGCTCGCGTCCGCGCAGGAGCGCACAGAGCCGCATGCGGTTCTCGTCGCCGAGCAGGGCCAGCGTATCGGTGTAGTGCGACAGGTTCACGGCGGGCATCAAATCCCTATATCTAGATAGTAGGATATCGTAGCGCACCTCACCCGTCAAATGGCGCGTGCCGGCTCGAGCCCGTCGGCCAACTGGGGAGCTGCAGTCCGTGATGTCCAATCGCGGCTGGTCGCTTCGACAGATCGACGCGGCTCAATGCACGATTGGCACGGAATGCGGCACGTGTCACGCACGACTGGAGGGAGGGAGGCGCGATCTCGCGCGTCCGACGGGGGTTCGGGTCTGGCATCCGCAGTGCACTTTCGTGAGTCGACCAAGAAGGAGGTCGACGTGAACCAAGCACTCGCTCGCGAAATCTTTCTGTTCGAGCAGGAAACCTCGCTGCGGATCCTGGTGGCCGAGGACCAACCCGATCTGCGGCGACTCCTGGGCGCAGCCCTACGCCGCGATGGCCACGCGGTCGTCGAGGCGCGCGACGGGGCCGAGCTGCTGGAGGCGCTCGCCTCGACGCTGATCGAGCCTGACGCCTCGCCATTCGATCTCGTCGTCTGCGAGCAGACGCTGCCCGGGATGCCGGGAATCAGTGTGCTGGCTGGCCTGCGTTCGCGCGATCGCGCCACGCCCTTCATCTTGGTGACCGACAACCCGACGGTCGGCCAGCGCGGCCGGCGGCTGGGCGCGGCGGTCATCGATCGCCTGGACATCGCGGAGATCCGGGCGATCGCCCGCCGGGTGTCCGGCATGACGCCGGCGAATGACTGATCCTCGTGTTCCCGGCGGGCGTCTCGGCGTAGCTCTACCCGTGCGGGCGCCGCCTGGCCCGCCGGGCTGCTAGATATCTGTGACCGCGGCGCCGTTGGTCCGACGGTCGCGCCAGGCCGCGGGCGCCGCGCCGGTCGCCTTCTTGAACGCGCGGCTGAAGGCGGCCTCGGAGTCGTAGCCGACCTCGGTGGCAACCTCCGCGACCTTCGCCGCGCCCTCGCTCAGCAGATGCGCGGCCGCGCGCATGCGCCAGCCGGTCAGGTACTGCATCGGCGGCTGACCGACGAGCTTGGCGAACCGGTCGGCGAGCGCCGAGCGCGAGGCGCCCGCCTGCTTCGCCAGCGCGGCGAGCGTCCAGGGTTGCGCGAAGCCACCGTGCAGCAGGGCGAGCGCGCGGCCGACCACCGGATCGCGCAGGCTCGACAGCCAGCCCGCGCGCTCGGGCTCGAGAGTCGCCAGGTGCTGGCGGACGGTCTCGATGAACATCGACTCGCTGAGGCGCTCACGCACCGGCGCCTCACCCGCGCTCTCGACCTCGGCGAGCGCGAGATCGACGAGATGCTTGAGCCGCCCAGTGGCGCCCTTGAGGTGGAGCATGCGCGGCAGGGCGCGCAGCAACGGATCGAACGGCCGCGGATCGCACCCCAGAAAACCGCAGACGAAGCGGGTTCGCTCGGCGCGCTCGGGGTTGAAGGCGAACCGCGGCGGAATCATCCCGGACGAGACCCCTTCGAGCAGTCTCACCAGACCCGCCGCGTCTGCCGGGCCGGGGCGTGGGCCGAGCTCGGGCGCCAGGAAGTACGCGTCGCCGCGCGGGTAGACGATCACGTCGCCGCGCTCGAGCCTGATCGGCTCGCCGTCCTCGAGACCCGTCCAGCAGGACCCCTCGGCCAGCACGTGGTACGAGAGCACGATCTGGGTTCGCGGTCCGAGGGCGGTCGCGAGGGCGACGCCTGGCGGCACCCGGATCGGCGGCCAGGGGTGAGCCGCGTCGACCGTGTAATAGAGCGCGCGGGAGAAGCGCACGGCGCGAAACAGCTCCGACAGCGGGTCGTCGGCCGCGGGATTTGGACGCGCGGGCAAGGAGGTCGGACGCTCGGTCATGGGTGCGGGCCGGCGCCCATTGTACTTCTTCGGGAATGAACACCGGCGGCCGCGACATCGTCAACGAAACCTTTCCCGATGCGCAGGCCCAGATCCGCCGGCGCCTCGACGAGATCTGGGCGACCGCCCGCAGCCGAGACTTCGAGCGGCTCGAGTCGTTTCACCTCTACGGCCCGAAGTTCACCGAGTTCAAGGACGGCAAGGCGCGCGGCGACGCCAGGAGCTGCGCCGCCGGCGAGCGAATGACCTTCACGATGATCGCGGAGCCGTCCGTCGACATGAGGGATCTCGCCGTGAACGTCTTCGGCGACGTCGCAATCGCGACCGGCGACGACTGGAAGATCGTCCACGAGCATTTCTCGCCGCTCGGCGGACCGATGCCGCCGAGGCACTGACCGGGCGCGGCGGGAAAGCCCGTCTGCGGGCTGGTGAAGCAGATCGGGCCTTCGCGACGCGTTGGTGGAACGCAGTTGCGATCGTCGCCTCGCAAGAACGGCTCACGGGCCGTGATCATTTCTCGTGCGGGAGGGAATCTGATCGGCGTCACCGGGGCGTTACAACCCGAGCCTCCGCACCGCGGACATTGGTTATTCGAAATCTCGACCTTCGTTGAAGGTTTTTTTTCGATCCGCCCATTAGACCCTCGAGGGTTGTCTGTGCCCACCTCAGACCGCTTCGCTCACACCACCCCACGGACGGGTTTCTCGTCCGAAACCGAGGACCCCCATGCTGACGAAAAGACTACTGACGCTCGCAGCGATCTCGATGCTTTCGCTCTCCTGCGCGCAATCCGGCAGCTCCGACACCGGCAGCGGCGGCGACAACGGCTCTGGTTCCGGCGGTGATAACGGCTCCGGCGGCAACTCGGCCAGCGGCGGCGGCAACGGGTCCGGTGGCAACACCGGATCGGGCGGCAACACGGCCAGCGGTGGCAACATTGGATCGGGCGGCAGCACGACAACCGGCGGCACGACCGGCAGCGGCGGCGTGACCAGCTCAGGCGGCGTCACCGGCTCGGGCGGCGTCACCGGCTCGGGCGGCGTCGCCAGCACGGGCGGCGTGACCGGCTCGGGCGGCGTCACCGGCTCAGGCGGCGCGGCCGGTCGCGGCGCGACCGGCTCGGGCGGAATGGCCGGCGCCGGCGGACGCGCGACGACCGGCTCCGGTGGCGCGGCCGGGAGCAGCACGACCGGAACGGGCGGGTCAGCAGCAGGGGCGACCGGATCCAGCTCGGCCGAGAACAACTTCGCGGGCTGCACCGCGACCGCGGGCGCCTTGCTGCCCGCGGACAACAAGAAACTTCCCAATCCGTTCGCCATGCACGACGGAACCATCATCTCCAGCAAGTCGCAGTGGGAATGCCGGAGAGCCGAGGTGAAGGCCGATCTCGAGAAGTACGAGGTCGGGCCCAAGCAGGATCCCGGCGCGACCACGGTGGCCGCCACCCTGTCGGGCAGCATGTTGAGCGTGAAGGTCACGAGCAGCTCGGGCACGCTCACCCTGACGTCGACCGTCTCGGGCAGCGGCAGCTGCGTCGTCATCGGGATGGACGGAAACTCGAGCATGGTCAGCGGCTGCACGCAGATCCCGTTCACGTCCAACCAGGTCGTGCAGATGATGCAGAACAGCAACCGCTACCAGAGCGACCCCTTCTACAAGGTGTTCCCCTCGTTGTGGAATCAGATCGGAAATTACAGTGCCTGGTCGTGGGGAATCAGCCGCTTGATTGACGGCATCATTCAGGTGAAGGACCAGCTGAAGGTCGACGTCACGAAGATCGCCGTCCACGGCTGTTCGTACGCGGGGAAGATGGCCCTCTTCGGCGGAGCGCTGGACGAGCGCGTGGCACTGACCGTCGTCGAGGAATCGGGCGGCGGCGGCATCGACAGCTGGAGAATGTCGCAGGAGTTCACGGACCGCACGGGCACCCAGGTCGAGAAGATCGACAACACCAACTACGCCTGGTTCATGACCAGCATGCAGAAGCTGGATCCGTACAAGCTGCCCCACGACCATCACGAGCTCATCGCCATGATCGCCCCGCGACCCGTCATCATCATGGGGAACGACGACTATGACTGGCTGGGGGACGAGTCCGGGTACAAGTCGACCATGGCCGCGATTCAGGTCTTCACGGCGATGGGCGTCCCGGACCGCATTGGCTACGACTTCACCTCCGGTCACGGCCATTGCCAGCCCCCCACGACGCAGAAGAACAGCGTCAACGCGTTCGTCGACAAGTTCCTCAAGGGTGGAACGTCGTCCACCGCCATCGCCATCAAGCCGCCCAAGAGCGGATTCGACTTGAATTGGCAGGCGGTGATCGACTGGACGACCCCGACCCTGCAGTAGCAGGACTCAACCCGCTGCGGTTCACAACCGCAGCGGGGGACCGTACAGCGTGGGTCGCCAGTTGGAGTAGCCGACGCGGACCGAGAAGGTCTGCACTTCGTTCCAGCTCTGATCGAGCTCGACGATCGTCCCGGCATTCGAGTAGGTGACGAGGGTGTTGCCCCCCGGGAGACGCTGGACGTCGCCCAGCGTCGCGCTGGCGGCGGTCCCCGTGTAGTCCCGGACCGGCGTGGCCGCGAGCCCGCTTGCCGTGTCGTCGAGCTTGAGCTCGAGCACGTGCGCGTCACCGTAGGTCTCGGTGTTGTTGAACAGCACGAACGTTCCGTCGTCGAGCAGGTGGTGACCGTGATTGACCAGCCAGCTCTGCGGCGAGCAGTGGGTTCCCGTCGGCGCGCCGTCGCACACGCCGCCGAGCTGCCACCGGGGAGTGCCGTCCGAGCTGACCTTCACGATCACGTTCGGGTCGCGATCCGAGATGGTGAAGCTGTCGTCGGACGGGATGTAGTGAACCGCGTCGGCGTGGAAGAGGTCCGAAAGGTAGATGTTGCTCCCGATCGTGAAGGCGGTCGTCACCTGGCCGTCCGGTGTGCGGATCACCAGATCGCTCGGCGGCTCGTTCTGCGGCGTACTCCAGACGAGGGCCGCCACCTTACCGCCGGGCATCACCGTGAGGTCGTGGTGCGCTCCATCGAATCCCGCGACATTCATCGAGACCTGCGCGCCGTCCATCGAAACGGACCGTAGCTCGCCGATCTCGTTGATGGGGTTGCAGGTGATCATCCACATCGTGTTCCCCTCGTAGTCCATCTGCGCCCGGCAGGTGTTGAGCGGGCCGGCGAAGAACCAGACGATCTCGCCGTCGGCGTCGATGATGAAGGCGCTGTCCGGCACGAAGGTTCCCGAGCTGGTCACGATGAACCCGGGCTCGCGCGCGCTCGGCTGAGCGACGTGGCCGCTGACCGTCGGCGCGCCGGCAAAGGTCCCGGTGGTGGGGAGAGCGTAATCGGGGCTCCTGCACGTGGCGCCGCCGCGGCTCGCCTCGATGTGAAACGTGTAGTCCCTGGACTGTTTGAGGCCCAGCAGCAGGGTTCGATAATTGGCGTTGCCGAGAGAAACCGGAGCCTCACCACCTTTGTTGAGGAGCGCCGGAGCGGCGTCGTTCAAGGTGTAGACGATCTTGGCGCTGGAGGGGGGCTCCCCGGCCAGGGACCACTCGACCACGCCGACCGTCGGGATCTGAGCGCTGACCTCGTCCGTGCTCACGGTGAACGTACACGCCGTCGCGCCGCTGCTCCCGCAGTCGAACGATCCGCTCAGCGCCAGGGCGACCAGAACGAGAGGCGCACAGCAGCACACACGAGACGATACGGTGACCGGTGGCACAGCCTCTTTCCCGTCCGCGATCGCTGTCGACTGCGCTGTTTCCAGGCTCAATTAACGGTAGTCTACCCGTGCAGCATGGAGCGCGAGCGACTTATGTGCGCGCTGGCCGGCCTCGCTTTACTGGGCGCCTGCGCGACCCAGAGCAGCGGCGGAACGACCGGCGCCGGCGGGAGCGGCGGCACGTCCTCTTCGGGCGGATCGTCAGGCGGCGGCAGCCCGGGGACCGGCGGAGGTCCGTCGGGCGGCAACACCGGCAGCGGAGGCGTCAACGGCAGCGGCGGCGTCAACGGCAACGGCGGCGTCAACGGCAGCGGAGGCGTCAACGGCAGCGGTGGCGTCAACGGCAACGGCGGCGTCAACGGCAGCGGCGGCGTCAACGACAGCGGCGGCGTCAGCGGCAGCGGCGGCAGCGGGACGGGCGGAGCGGCCGGCGGCGCCGGCGGAAGCAGCGCGCGAGGCGGCAGCACGGGAACTGGCGGCAGCGCCGGCGCGGGGACAGGCGGCAGTGGCGGCGCCTCCGGCGGCGCCGGCGGGAGCGGCACCCACTGGGTCGGGACCTGGACCGCCTCACCCTATTACGATTCGAGCAACCCGCCTCCGGTCTCGCTCTCGAACAGCGTGGTCCGTCAGGTCACGCACGTCTCGCTCGGCGGCAGCCAGATCCGCGTGCAGCTCTCCAATCTGTTCGGCAATGGCTCCGTGACCATCAGCTCCGCTCACATCGCGATCTGCGGGGCCGCTGCCTCCGTGGGCAGCGCCGTGGACAGCACCATCAATACCGCCACCGACAAGGCCCTGGCCTTCTCTGGAGCGGCCTCCGTGACCATCGCGCAAGGCAAGGAGGTCTGGTCCGATCCGATCGCCTTCACCGTCGCGCCGCTCGGCAACATCACCATCACCACCGCCTTCGGCAGCGTTCCCAGCCAGGTCACCGGACACACCGGCTCGCGGACCACGTCGTACATACAGACGGGCAGCACCAATGTCAGCGCGGCCAGCATGACCTCCGCGACGCCGATCGCTCAGTGGTTCTACATCTCGGGCATCGAGGTCATGGCCGACGCTTCGGCCAAGGCCGTCGTCGCCATCGGAGATTCGCTGACCGACGGCAGGGGCACCGACACCGATCACAACAACCGGTGGACGGACGATCTGGCGGTGCGCCTGCACGGGATGACCTCGACGTCGGATGTGGCGATGATGAATCAGGGGATCGGCGCGACCAATCTGGTCGGGACCGGCACGGCGGCTCAAGCGCGCTTCGCCCGGGACGTGCTGGGTCAAGACGGCGTTCGCTACGTGATCGTCTTCGACGGCGTCAACGACATCGGCGGCGGCGCGTCGGCCGCTTCCCTGGAGACCGTCTACGCCAGCCTGATCAGCCAGGCGCACGCCAAGGGTCTGCTCATCTACGGCGCGACCATCACGCCGTTTGGCGCGAACTCCTATTACACTGCCGCGCACGAGACCGTCCGGCAGCAGATCAACACGTACATCAAGAGCGGGGTCTTCGACGGCTACCTCGATTTCGACGCCGCGGTCACCGACGGCGGAAATCCCCCCAAGCTGCAAACGCAATACGACACCTGGGCCCAGACCGACGGGCTGCACCTGAATCCGGCGGGCTATCAAAAGCTGGCGGATTCGATCGACCTGACCCTGTTCACGAAGTAGTAGCGGCGGCCGCCGCGTCGGCGATCGCCTCGACGGCGGCCAGCGCCGCCAGGTGCTCGGGCGGCAGCTGGTGGCGCTCCTGGAGATAGGCCGCGCTGTTGGTGCTGACCGAGACCCGTCCCGCGTCGCCGCTGTCGCATTTCCGGCTGGCTCCCGGCACCCTAGTCAACTATCCTCGCGCCCCGGCTCTCTCGCGTCTCCTATGGATAAAGTCCTGGTTTTTACAGCTACTTACAACGAGGCCGACAACATTGCTTCGCTGGTCGAGGCGATCTTCGGGCAGCTCCCCGGCTGTCATGTCCTGGTGGTGGACGACAACTCGCCCGACGGGACGGGTGAGGTTCTCGAGGAGATCCGGGCGCGAGAGCCGCGGCTGCGCGTGATTCATCGGCCCGCCAAGAACGGGCTCGGAACCGCCCACAAGCTGGCGGTGAAGTACGCGCTCGCCGAGGGGTACGACGCCCTCGTCACGATGGACGCCGACTTCTCGCATGATCCGGGTTACCTGCCCGAGATGATGCGGCAGCTGGAGGGCGCCGAGTTCGTCACCGGTTCGCGGTACGTCAAGGGCGGCAGCTGCGAGTACCCGATGTCACGCGTCGTCCTCTCCACGGTGGCCAACTGGCTCACCCGCGCCACGCTGGGCATCCGGGTTCACGAGACGACCACCGCCTACCGCGGCTATCGCCGCTCGCTGCTCGAGCGGCTGAACATCGACGCCATCAAGTCAGACGGCTACTCGTACTTCGTCGAGTCGATCTACCAGGTCAACCGCCTGACCCGGGAGGACGGCGTGCGCCGTGGCATGGCGGAGTTCCCGATCCGCTTCGCCGATCGCCGGGCCGGCAGCACCAAGATCTCCAAGAAGGAGATCTGGAACGGGTTCTCGACGTTGCTCCGTCTCGGAATCCAGCGGGCGGCGCTGGGCGGCCACGTGCCACCGGAGGCGCCCGTCCCGCAACCGCTGCCGTCGGAGCACCTCGTCCCGTGCAACGCCTGCGGATCGACCTTCCAGGTCGAGGAATATCCTGCCTCGACCACGCGCCACGCCGTCTCGAGCTACTCCTGTACCAGCACCGAGCACGCCTCGCACGGCCGCATCGTGCAGTGCCTCTCCTGCGGCCTCGTCTACACCAACCCGCAGCTCACGTCGTTGAACGTGCTCTCGTTCTATGCGCAGGTCGAGGACAAGACCTATATCGAGAACATCGACGCGCGAGCCGCGACCTTCAAGTACAACCTCGACGCGATCGCGCCGCTGCTTCCCCAGGGCGGACGAATGCTCGACGTCGGCTCGTACTGCGGGGTCTTCCTGCAGACCGCCCGCGAGCGCGGCTACCAGGTCCTCGGCGTCGAGCCGTCGGCCTGGGCCTCTTCCTACGCGCGCGACGTCCTCCAGGTCCCCACGATCACGGGGAGTCTCGAGAGCCTTCCGGCCGACACCAAGCCGTTCGACGTCGTCTGTTCCTGGGATGTCCTCGAGCACGTCGGCGATCCGCTCGGGCAACTGCAGCGGATCAACCGGGTGCTGCTCCCCGGCGGAATCCACGCCTTCTCGACGCTCGACTACCGGAACTGGTATCCGCGGCTCCTCGGTGAGCGCTGGCCGTGGATGATGGACATGCACATCTACTACTTCGACCAGAAGGTCATGAAGCAGATGCTCGCGACGGCCGGGTTTCGGATCGTCCACCACCAGGCCTACAGCCACATCATCACGTTCGAGTACATGCTGAGGAAGCTCACCGCGCTGGGCATTCCCGGCAGCGAGGCCGCGCGCGCTCTCGTGGGGCGGACGCCGCTCTCGAGGCTGAAGGTGCGTTTTCACTTTGGCGACATTCAGCTCTACGTCTGCGAGAAGATCGCCGAGGCGATCCCCGCCGCAGCCTCGGCCCCCGCGTCGGCCCAGGCTCAGGGGCGCCGGTAGATCTCCGCGGTGACCGCCTCGGGACCGCTACCGCCGGCCGGCCGAGGCGCGCAGCGCGCTGATCGCCCCCCGGTAGTCCCCACCCGGGGCGTGGAACACCGCCGACCCCGCCACCAGCACCGTCGCGCCCGCCGCGACCACCACGGGCGCGGTCTCGGGATCGATGCCGCCGTCGACCTGGATGTCCACGTCGAGGCCGCGCCGGTCGATCTCCGCGCGCAGCGCCCGGATCTTGGGGAGCACCGCCTCGATGAACTTCTGCCCGCCGAACCCCGGGTTGACCGTCATGAGGAGGACCATGTCCAGCTCGGGGAGCACCACGTCGAGGCCGTCGAGCGGCGAGTGCGGGTTGACCGCCACCGCCGCCTTCTTGCCGGCCTCGCGGATCTGCTCCACCGTCCGGTGGAGGTGCGGCGACGCCTCGAGGTGCACGCTGATCCGATCGGCGCCGGCCCGCGCGAACGCGTCGACGTAGCGCTCCGGCTCGACGATCATGAGGTGCACGTCGACCGGCAGCTTGGTCGCCTTGCGGACCGCGGCGACGACCAGCGGGCCCAGCGTGATGTTGGGGACGAACCGCCCGTCCATCACGTCGACGTGCACGAGATCGGCGCCGGCCGCCTCGACGGCGCGCACCTCCTCGCCCAGCCGAGCGAAGTCCGCCGCCAGGATCGACGGCGCGATCCGGAGTTCCCGGGGCACTACCCGCCCACGAACACGAACGGGTAGCTGATCGCCAGCCCGCCGCTCTGCGACTTCGGGAACGCCCAGTGCGACACCATCCCGCTCACGCAGGTGGGGAGCGAGGTTCCTTGAAACGACGGCGCGTCGACCTTGGTGTCGTGCACGTCCCCCGCGGGGCCGACGTCGAAGCTGACGATCGCCTTGCCCGACCGCTGCTCGCCGTCGCGCGAGATGCGCAGATAGCAGGCCTTCACGCCCGGGAGGTTCTGCCGGATCACCTGCTGGATCTGGTCCTGGCTCAGGTTCGGGGTCACCATCGGCTGCCCCTTGTCGGCGGGCGGCGGCTGCTCGTGGCGCGCGCGGCGCACGTTCCCCATCAGCCCCTCGCCGCGGTCGTCCTCGACGTAGAACGCGTCGACGTCCTTGGAGGCGAGGGCCGCCCATTTCTGATCGAACTCCGCGTTGCCGGCGGCGACGGGCGCCGCCGCGGGTGGCGGCATCGGAGCGCCCGGCGTCGGAGTGCCCGCGGCGCCCGACCCGCCTGCCTTGGCGCAGCCCACCAATGCGAGTCCCCCCACCAGCACGACGGCAGATGTACGCATGGTTGGCATTCTACCCGTCAAGCGCCGCCAGCGGGCCGAAAAGGGGAGGCGCTCTGGGCCCGCCGGACGCGGCGCAGAACGAACTGCCAGAGCGCCAAGGATCCGACGGAGATGATCACCCAGATCCTGGGTCCAAGCCCGTGGTGGAGCGCGTAGTCGTAGAGCCCGTGAAAGACGATCGGGACGGTGAGGCAGAGAAGACGATCCGGCCATGGCGTGCGGCTACCCGTCAGCTTGGCGAACTTCGCGCGTCCGGCGTAGTAGCCCATGGTGGCGCCGCAAAGCGCGTGCGCGGGCACCGCGAACAGCGCCCGTTGCCAGGCGACCCCCAGGCCGAGGCGCAGCACGAACAGGAAATTTTCCAGCGTGGCGAAGCCGAGCGCCACCGCCACGCCGTAAACGACACCGTCGAGCGGCTCGTCGAACTCGTCCCAGTGGTAGATGGCCAGGATCAGGACGACCCACTTGGCGAGCTCCTCGATCGCGCCCGAGAGGACGAAGGCGTCGTAGAGGCGCGCCGGCTCGCCACCCGTCGCCAGCCACTCGGCCGAGACCCACCCCTCCGCCGTCGTCGCCATCCCCTGCGCCGCGATCATCGCGTAGAGCCCGAGCCCGAAGGCCATCAGGATCTGGAGCAGCGGCTCGCGCTCGTAGCGGTCCTTCAGATAGAAGAACGTCAGCAAGAAAAGCGACGGCGCGGCGGCGGCGGCGATCAGCAGGCCGAGCTTCACGCGAGGATTGTACTCCGCGACGGGCGACGATTACCCGCGCGCGCGAAGACGTACGGCGAAGAACGCGTCGGCGTCGTCGCGCTGCGGCCAGGTCCGCACGCCGCCCGAGGCGTCGGCGAGCGCCCCCCAGGGGACGCGACCGCCGGCCGCCGACGGCGGTTCGGTCGCGAACTGCCGATGAGTGTGGAGAAAAGCCGCGACGACGTCCTCGCACTCCTGCCGTTCGAACGTGCAGACCGCGTAGGTGAGGAGGCCGCCCGGGCGCAGGGCGGGCGCGAGCGCGGTCAGCATCGCCAGCTGTTGCGCGGCGAGCGCCGCCAGGTCGGCCGGCGTGCGGCGGAGCAGCGACTCCGGGTGCCGCCGCAAGACACCGAGCCCACTGCAGGGGGCGTCGAGCAGGATCCGGTCGTAACGCGCGGCCGCGTCGGCCAGCGGCCGGGAGAGATCGGCGGCGATGAGGCGCGCCGACCCGAGCCCCAGTCGTTGCAGCGTCCGCCGCGCCTCGTCCAGCTTGGCGGGCGCACGATCAATCGCGTCGATCTGGGCCCGATCGCCGGCCAGCGCCAGCAGATGCGCCGTCTTGCCGCCCGATCCGGCGCAGGCGTCGAGGATCCGCTCGCCGGCGGCGGCGCCGCAGAGCTCGGCGACCACCTGCGCCCCGGCGTCCTGCACCGTGAAGAGGCCCTCACGCCAGGCGGCGGTCGTCGCGGGAGCGTCGAACCGGCGGGCGAGGATCGCGTCGGGAGCGATCGCCGACGGCGCGAACACGGCGCCCGGGCGCTCCGCGCCGAGCCGTACGAGGAGCGCCTCGCGTGAGACGCGCGCGGCGTTGGCCCGCAAGGTGATCGGCGCCGGGGCCATCGCCGCCTGGCCAAACGCGATCGCGTCGGCGGCCGGCAGCTCGGCCAGTGTCAGGCGCGCCAGCCAGGGTGGAAATCCGATCGCCGCCTCGAGGTAGCCGGCCGGATCGCCGGCCGGGTCCGGCAGCGGCGGCTCGCCCGAGCGCGCGAGACGCCGCAGGAGCGCGTTGGCGAGACCGGCCACGCCGCGCCCGCCGGCGCCCTTGCACGCCTCGACCGCGTCATCGACGGCCGCGTAGGCAGGGATGCGATCGAGGAACAGGATCTGATAGGCGGCCGCTCGCAGCGCGATCCGGACGGCGAGATCGAGGCCGCTCGTTCCAACTTTGGCGAAGGCGTCGAGCGCGCGGTCGAGCCGCACGCGCCGGCGGAGGACGCCGTAGACCAGCTCGGTGGCGAGCGCCCGGTCCTCGGGCGACATCGCCCGCGCCCGATCGAGCGCCGCCGCCAGCGCGCGCCCCGCGTACGCGCCGTCGCGCTCGACCCGCTCCAATACGCCGCGGGCCAGCGCGCGCGCCGTGGGGGCCGGTCTCCCCTGCCCCGGCTTGGCCGTCTTCGTCGGCCCGGCCATCACGCGCCGAGCCGCGTGCCCCGGCGCAGGCGATCGCGGGCCAGCGCCGCCGGCATGCGCCGCTTGCCGGGGAACTGGATCTCGCCGAACGCGATCAGATGCTCCCCGGCGTCGCCGCAGGCTATGACCAGCCCGTCGGAGTTGACGTCACGGATCGTCCCGGGCTCCTCGATTCCAGGCGCGGCGTCGAGCACCCGCGGCGCGAACAGCTTGAGGGTCTCCCCGCCGAGCGTCGTGGTCGCGCCCGGCCAGGGGTCGACGCCGCGCGCCTGCGCCGACACGAGCCGCGCGGGTCGATCGAACTTCAAAATCCCGTCACCCTTGGTCAGGAGCGGCGCCAGCGTGGCGGCGCCAGCGTCCTGGGGGCGCAGCGTGAGGGTGCCGTCGGCGATCGCGGGCAGCGTGTCGATGAGCAGCCTGGCCCCCAGCTCCGCGAGCTTCACCGACAGCGTCCCCGTCGTGTCGTCGTCGGCGATGGCCAGAGCGCGCGTCCCCGCCACCGGCCCCGTGTCGAGGCCGGCCTCCATCCGCATGATCGAGACGCCCGTCTCCCGCTCACCGTTGATGATCGCCCACTGAATCGGCGCCGCCCCGCGCAGCTTCGGAAGCAACGAGGCGTGCACGTTGAACGGACCCTTTCGCGGGAGGTCGAGCAGGGGCTGCGGGAGGATGCGCCCATAGGCCACGACCACGAACAGATCGGCGTCGAGCGCCGCGAGCGCCGCCTGCGTCTCGGGCGTCCGCAGCTTCTCGAACTGGAGCACCGGCAGGCCCAGCGCTTCGGCCTCGCGCTTGACCGCCGGCGCGGCCGGCGCCTGGCCGCGCCCCGCCGGGCGATCCGGCTGGCTGACCACGGCGCAAAGCTCGGTCTCGGCCGCGACGGCGCGCAGGCAGGGGACGGCGAAGGCGGGCGAGCCGAAGAAGACGGCGCGCAGCCGCGGCGCAGAGGCGGCGGTCATTTCGCGGCAGGCGGGCCCGGCAGGTGGCCGAGGTAGCGCGGGCGAAGGTTCTCGTCGGTGAGCACCCGCAGCGCCTCGGCCGCCACGGCGCGGATGGCGTCGATCTGGGTCGACATTTCGCGCGCCAGATCCGGATCGAGCGCGTCGGGCGCGGTCTCGCGGACGATCTTCTCGTGCGCACGCCGCAGGTCGGCCGCGCTGGCGTCGCGCGCGACGTCGAGCACGGCGAAGTAGTCCCCCTCCTCCACCGGCGCGTACCGGGCCAGGAGGCGAGCCCGGCCGTTCTCCGACGCCCTGGCCACCACCCCGAGCAGCGCCGGCTCGACCTTTTTCGTCGTCTCGCTGGCGAAGTCGGCCTTGGCGGCGCGCGCCGACGGCGGTGCCGAAGGCGGCCCGGACACCTTGCCCGGCGCCTTCGGCGCGCCGGCGAGAACGGCGTCCAGCTCGGCGTCGAGGAGCGCGTCGATCCCGGCCCCCAGCTCGGCCAGCAGCACGCCCGGATCGGCCGCGCGCGCCGCCGCGACGGGGGCCCCGCCCAGCGCCACCGCGACCAGCGGCTTCAGCGCCGAACCGGCCGCCCGCGCGGGGTGGCCGCCACTCTTGGGACGCGGCGCGGGCGCCGGCGCGCCGATCGGGTTCGGAGCCGGCGGCGGCAGCTCGCCCGTCGGGCCGAGCCCCATCTCGGTCCGTTCGAGGTCGAGGCTGCTGTTCTTGCGCCGGCGCCCCTCATCGACGGGCGCCAGGATGGCGCGCGCCCGCTCGAGCAGGAGATCGGGCGCGATCGGCCGGACGAAAAATCCGTCGGCCAGGTCGCGCATCCGCGCCTCGTCGGCCGCGTCTCCGACGAGAAAGATGGGGACACGGCCGCGCGGAACGGCGCGCACCTTCGCCAGCGCCAACGCCGGATCGGCGTTGACGATCTGGGGCGCCATCACGATCAGCTCCGGGCGCGAAGCGGTGATCCAGCCCGAGAGGCTCTCCCCCGGCTCGACCGCCACCGTCTCGAACCCCGCCGACAGGGCCGCCTTGCGGATGCGATCCGCCTCGTAGGGCCCGGCAATGATGAGCAGCTTCATCAAACCGACACTGACTCTAGCACTGCCCCCCCGAGGCGAAAAAACGCTACAGCGCACTTTGCGGGTCGACGTCGACGGAGAGGCGCACGTCCCCGCCCGAGCGCGCGGTCGCGGACGCCGCGCGGGCGGCCGCCACCAGGCGGGGACGATCGTGCGACGACAGCCAGACCTGCCAGCGGGTTCGCCCGCGCAGGCGGCGAGGGGGGCCTCGGCCGGGCCGCGGACCGTCACGGCGGCGCCCCCGGCCCCCCGCGCCGCCTCGGCGGCCGCCATCGCGCCGGCCCGCGCCTCGGCCGCCTCGCGGGCGTCGAGCCGCAGGACGATCATCCGCGAGAACGGCGGGTAGTCGGCGGTGCGCCGCTCGGCCAGCTCGTCTCGCACGAAGCCCTCGTAGTCGTGGCGCGCGACCGCGACGATGGCCGGGTGGTCGGGCGTGTAGGTCTGGACGATCACGCGCCCGGGCCGCTCGCCGCGGCCGGCGCGCCCGGCCACCTGCTCGAGCAGCTGGAACGTCCGCTCGGCGGCGCGGAAGTCGGGCAGGTTCATCCCCTGATCGGCCAGCAGCACGCCGACCAGCGTGACGCCGGGGAAGTCGTGGCCCTTGGTCACCATCTGCGTGCCGACCAGGATGTCGATCTCGCCGGCCTGCATGCGCCGCAGGATCGCGTCGAGCATCGCGCACCGAGCCCGCTCGCCGCGGCGGTGTCGCGATCGAGGCGCGCCACGCGCGCGTCGGGGAAGCGCTCGCGCACGCAGCGCCTCGACCTGCTCGGTGCCCGTGCCCAGGCGTTCGATCCGCGCGGCGTTGCACGACGGGCAGTGCGCGGGAACCGGCGTCGTCCGGCCGCAGTAGTGACAACCAGAGGCCGCGACGCCCGCGGTGGTAGGTCATCGAGACCGAGCAGTTCTCGCAGCGCACCACCTGGCCGCAGGCGCGGCACAGCACGAACGTCGAGAAGCCGCGGCGGTTGAGGAACAGGATCGCTCTGCTCGCCGCGCCGCGAGCGTGGCGCCGAGCGCGTCGGCGAGCGGCGCCGACAGGAGGCCGTCCGGGCCCGGCGGGTGGCGGCGCAGATCGACGATCTCGACCGCCGGCAGCGGCCGCGGCGTGGCGCGCTCGGGCAGCGACAGGCGCGAGAAGCGCCCGCGCGCGGCGTTGTAGGACGCTCTCCAGCGACGGCGTCGCCGAGCCGAGCATCGCCACCGCGCCGGCGCGCTGCGCGCGCACCAGCGCCACGTCGCGCCCGTGGTAGCGCACGCCCTCCTCCTGCTTGAACGACGGTCGTGCTCCTCGTCGACGACGACGACGCCGAGCGCGCGCACCGGCGCGAACACCGCCGAGCGCGCGCCGAGCGCGATCGCCGACCTCGCCGGCGCGCAGGCGCCGCCAGGCGCGGCAGGCGCTCGCGCGGCGGCAGCGCGCTGTGCAGCACCGCGACGTCGTCGCCGAAGCGCGCGCGAAAGCGCGCCGCCAGCTGCGGCGTCAGCGCGATCTCCGGCACCAGCACCAGCGCCCCGCGCCCCGCGCGCGCGCGCTGCCGCGATGGCGCGCAGGTAGACCTCGGTCTTGCCCGAGCCGGTCACGCCGTGGAGCAGGAAGGTGGCGAAGCCCCGCGGGAGCGCGCCCGCCAGCGCCTCGACCGCCGACGCCTGCGCGGGGTTGAGCGTGACCGGCGGCGCCGCGGCCGGCGGCGGCGCCGGCGCGTGGCGGATCGGCCGGTGCTCGATCCGCGCCAGTCCCGCCATCGAGAGCGCCCGCAGGTGCGTCCGCTCGCCGGCGGTCAGCGCGGCGAGCGGCAAACCGTCGGCGGCCGCCGCCAGCCTGCCCAGCAGCGCCCGGCGGGCCGCAGCGCGCTTGGGGATCGCCCCGTCGGCAGCGCCCGGGAGGGCGAACGCCAGCGCCACCGTCGGCGCGGGCCGCCGGCGCTGCACCTCGTCGCCCATCTCGAGCGCCCCCTCGTCGCAGAGGCGCGCCAGCACCCCCTTGGCGCGCGGCACCAGCTTGAAGAGGCGCGCCAGCGCGAGCTCGCCGCCCGCGTCGGCCAGCGCGCCCAGCACCGGGTCGCGCGGCGCGTCCGCGATGAGCGTCCCCTGCCGCTCGAGCGCGCGCCGCCCGAGATCGGTCAGCCGCACGGCGCGCTTGGCGGTCGCCTGCTCTCCCTGCGGCAGCGCCGCGCGCAGGACCTCACCGAGCGGCGCCTGGTAGTAGTCGGCGGTCCAGCGGCAGAAGGCGATCATCGCCTCGTCGAACGCCGGCTCGCCGCCCACGACCTCCTCGATCTCCTTCGCCTCGAAGCCGCCCGCCTGCCTGCCAGGACCGACGACGAAGCCGGTGACGGTGCGCGAGCCGAACGGCACCACCACCTGCGTCCCGACGGCCGCCGCGACGCCGGGCCGCGGATCGCGGTAGGTGAACGTCCCGGGAACCGGCAGCGCGACCGCCACCTCGAGCAGCGCGCCAGTCGCGTGGGCGTCGCCCGCCGCGCTCACTTCGCCAACAGCTTCTCGATCCCGGCGCGCACGTCGTCGGCGATGTCGGGCCGCTGGAGGGCGTAGTGCACCATCGCCACGACGTAGCCGGCGCGATCGCCGACGTCGAACCGGTCTCCCTCGACCTCCAGGCCGTAGAGGCCGCGCCGCGCGCAGAGCGTCGCCAGACCGTCGGTGAGCTGAATCTCGCCGCCTCGCCCGGGCGGCGTCTCGGCCAGGATTCCGAAGATCTCCGGGGGCAGCACGTAGCGCCCGATCACCGCCGCCCGCGAGCTGGTCGTCCCCGGCGCCGGCTTCTCGACCAGCTTGTCGATCTTGAGCCCGCGCTCACCGTCGCGCACGCCGTCGGCGATCCCGTACAGGTGCGTCTGGTCGACCGGGCACCTCCTTGAGCGCGATCACCCCGGTCCCGAGCCGCTGGTAGACCTCGATGAGCTGCCCGATCCCCGGCACCTTGGCGTCGAGCAGGTCGTCGCCGAGCAGCACGGCGAAGGGCTCGTCGCCGACGGCGGCCCGCGCGCACAGGACCGCGTGCCCGAGCCCGCGCGCCTCCGCCTGCCGCACCGACGAGAACCGCGCCAGCTGGGTCGGCTTCTGCACGCGCGCGAGATCGTCCTTCTTCCCGCGCCGCTCGAGCAGTGCCTCCAGCTCGGGCGCGCGGTCGAAGTGGTCCTCCAGCGCCGACTTGCCGCGCGCGGTGACGAAGATGATCTCCTCGATCCCGGCCGCCACGCACTCCTCGACGATGATCTGGATGCTGGGCGTGTCGACCAGCGGCAACATCTCCTTGGGCATCGCCTTCGTCGCGGGGAGAAACCGCGTCCCGAGGCCGGCGACCGGCAGCACCGCCTTGCGCACCTTCTTTGTCGAGGTCGAGCTCATGGCGGCGCTATCTTATGCCCGCTTCCAGCCGGCGCCACGGGGAACCGCGGGAGGCGGCGACTCGGGCGCCGCCGGGGCGGCGCTCTCGGGCGCCCCCATCCCATACACGACACGGAGGACCTCGGCCACCGCCTCGTAGAGCGCGGCCGGAATCTCCTCCCCCTCCGGCAGCCCGCGCAGCGAGCGGGCCAGCGTGACGTCGCGGAATATCGGAACGCCCGACTCCCGCGCCACCTGCTTGATCCGCTCGGCCAGCAGGCGCTCGCCGCTGGCGACGACGACCGGCGCCGCGTCGCCGTCACGGTCGTAGCGCAGCGCCACCGCGATGTGATCGGGATTGACCACCACGAAGTCCGCTTTTCGGACCTCGGCGACCATTCGTTGCTCCATCAGCTCCCGGTGCAGCCGTTGCCGCTCGGCGCGGTGGCTCGGATCGCCCTCGGACTCCTTGCTCTCGCGCTTGACCTCCTCGCGGGTCATCATCAGCCCGCGCCGGTGCCGCCGGTAGGCGAAGAGGTAGTCGGCGACGCCGAGCGCCAGCGCGACCAGCGCCACCCGCAGCGCCAGCCGCGAGGCCAGCACGCCCAGAACCGCCAGGGTCCGCGCCGCGCTGCCCCCGGCCAACGTCGCGACGCCCCCCAGGACCGGCCGCACCGTGGCCCAGGCCAGGACACCGACCAGGATGACCTTGAGCAGCCCCTTTCCGACCTGCAGCGCCCCCTCCCCGCCGAAGATCCGCTTGAGCCCCGCGCCCGGCGAGAGCCGGCCGAGATCTGGCTTGACCGCCCCCAGCGCGACCAGCCCGCGCGTCTGCAACATCCCCACGCCCAGCGCCAGCGCCGCCGCCGCCGCGAGCGGCAGCGCCAGGGCACGGGCCAGCACGCCCGCCCCCGCCAGCAGCGCGTCCGACGGCGCGCCGCCGGCCGGCGCCGCGGCCAGCGCCCCCTTCCAGTAGGCGACGAGGCGCGCGACGATCTCGGGACCGCCCGCGACCAGCGCAGCGATTGCGGCCGTCATCGCCGCCGCCGACGTGAGGTCGCGGCTCTGCGCGACCTGGCCGCGCCCGCGCGCCTCCTCGAGGCGCTTGCTGGTCGGTTCCTCGGTCGGCTCGCCCGACGCCGCCACGCCTCAGCCTCCCGCTCGTCCGGATCGCGGCCGCGGCCCCGACCTACTTGGCCGCCGGTGGGGGCGCGCCGGCGCCGCCGCCCGCCGCGCCGCCGCCCATCATCTGCTTGACCAGCTCGTTCTGGTCGAACGGCTTGGACTTCTTGGTGATGACCGGCTTGGCGTCCTTGCCCACCGCCGCCAGCTCCATCTTGATCGGGCCGTTGATCATGGGGTTCGATTTCTGCGTCATCTCGATCTTCACGAGGCCGAGCGGCGCCACGCTCTCCGAGACCCAGAAGTCGACGGTGTCTCCCTGCGGCGTCTTGTCGTGGTAGTGCTTCGCCTTGTACGAGCCGGCCGTCACCTTCACCGTCTCCTCCTTCACCAGCGTCTTCGGATCGGGCTTGGCGAACTGCTTCCCCTGCGCCCCCTGGACCGGCATCTCCATCGGATCGTTGCTGCCGACCTGCAAGACCAGCTTCTGCACGTTCCCCTCCGAACCGGGGGGGAGCGTCATCTGAGTGATCACCTTGCCGGCCTTCGCGGCGAGGCCGCCTTCGACCGACATCTCCAGCGTGTTCCCGGCGGCGGAGCGGGTCACGAGCGCCATCTTCATCGACATCGGCGGCATCGTCCCCATCGTCATGTTGTACTTCGCCCAGCTACCGACCGGCATCTTGGCGAGGTCGACCGCCAGCGGCGTGGGCGGCCCCTGGGTCATCTGCGCCGAGGCGGCGGCGGGAACGGACAGCAGCGCGGCCAAAGTGGAAAGGATCAGGAGGCGGGGCGTTCGAAACATGGCGCGCAGCATATATCAGAATGCGCCCGCGGTTCGACCGACAAGCCGCATCCAGGAAGCCAGATCTCCGACGAGCGCTGCCTGCAGCGTTCCGAGACAGAGCAGCACGAGACCGATGGCCAGGAGACCCTTGAGGGGCAGTCCGATGAAGTAGACCGGCACCTGCGGCGCCGCGCGCGCCACGAGGCCGAGCGCGAGATCGGTCAGCCAGAGCGCGACGATCACCGGCGCGGCCAGCGCGACGCCCGAGGCGATGAGGCGCGCGGAGGCCACCGTCACGACGGCGGCTGCCCGGTGGGCCGCGCCGGCGTCGAGGCCGCCGCCGACCGGAAGCACACGGTAGCTATCGAGGAGCGCATCGCAAAGGCGCGGCACGCCGCCGATCTGCAGGAAGATGATCGTGGTGATGAGGAGGTAGAGGACGCCCAGCGGGCTCGAGCGCTCCTCCGCGGTGGGGACCAGGATCTCGGCGATATTCGCGCCCCGCAACGTATCGCCGAGCCGGCCGGCGATCTCGGCGGCGCGGAAGGCCGCGGAGGCGACGAAGCCGAGGCAGAGCCCCACCAGCACCTCGCGCCCGAGCGCGAGGGCCAGCGTCACCGCCGACGCCTGCGCAAGCGCGGCCGCTCCCGCCGAGGCGATCAGCGCCGGCGAGGCCAGCGCCGCCAGCAGGAGCGCCAGCCCGGCGCGCACCGGTGTGGGGAGGCGCGGGCCGCCCAGCGGCGCCACCATCCAGACGATGGGCGTCGCGCGCGCCGCGCCGAGCGCGACGGCGAGGATCAGGACCGCGAGCCGCCCGTCGCCGCCGGCCATCGGTCAGCGAATAGTCGGGATCGCCAGCAAGAGCGCCTGCGTGAACCGCACCAGCGACGCGCCCAGGACCGGCCCCATCGCCACCAGCACGCCCATCACGATCACCAGCTTGGGGACGAAGGCGAGCGTCTGGTCCTGGATCTGCGTGGCGGCCTGCAGGAGTCCGACCACGAACCCGGTCACCAGGCTGGCGATGAGCGGCGGCGCCGACAGCAGCAGCACCAGGATCAGCCCCTCGCGGATCGCCCGCAGCACGAGCTCGGTCGCCGCGCCGCTCACAGGTAGCTCTCCAGGAGGCCCTTGATGACCAGGGTCCAGCCATCGGCGAGAACGAACAGCAGCAGCTTGAACGGCAGCGACACGGTGGTCGGCGACAGCATGTGCATCCCGAGCGCCAGGAGCAGGTTGGCGATCACCATGTCGACCACCAGGAACGGGATGAACAGCAGGAAGCCGATCTGGAAGGCGCGCCGCAGCTCGGAGGTGACGAAGGCCGGGACGATGACGCCGAAGTCGCGATCGGTCACCGCGGCGCGCTCGGCGGGCGCGCGCATCTTGAGCGCCAGCGCGTGAAAGGACGCCCGGTCAGCCCCGCCGGTGTGCTTGAGGAGAAAGTCGCGCAGCGGCTCCTTGCCGCGATCGGCGGCCGTCTCCAGCGCCGCGATCGTCTCGCCGCTGGTCAGCTCGGCGCCGGCCGCCATCCCCAGCGTCGGCGCGATCGCGGCGTACATCCGCTCGCCGGTCGGGGCCATCACCGCGAGGGTCAGCACCATCGCCAGGCCGGTCAGCACCTGCGTCGGCGGCACCGACGGCGTCCCGATCGCGCTGCGCAGGATCGAGAGCACCACCGAGATCCGCACGAACGAGGTCACCATCAAGAAGGCGAACGGGATCAGCGACAGCGCCCCCATCGCCAGGATCAGCACCAGCGGCCGCGAGGCGAGGCCGCTGTCGTGCGCGTGCGCCGCCGTTGCCGCGTGCGCCAACGAGGGAGCCAACGCCACCGCGCCCATCGCCGCCAACGTCCAGAAGCGCCTCACGTCGTCGGCTCCTTCGGCTGCCGCCCCAACGCGCGCGACAGAACCTCCGCAAACTTCGGGGAGGCGTCCCCAACGGGCATCGAGCTCTTCAGCTTCTCCCCGTCCAGCTCGGCGAGCACCGTCATCGGCCCCTCGCCCACCCCAATCAGAAACGACCGCCCCGCCGCCTCGATCACGTAGACCGACCGCCGCGGCTCCAACGGACAGCGCGCAATGACCTTCACCGCGCCGCTGGCCTTCCCCACCCCCCGCCCCGCCAGCAACCGCAACGCCCCCCAGGCCACCAGGCAAACCACGCCCAACGACGCCAGCGACAACATCACCGACGACCACCCAATCCCCGGCACCGCCCCCGCATCCATGATTCGGCGCTTATACGCCGATTCTCACTCCGGCAAACCAGCTTTTTGCCGCTTCGTCAGAGCGAGCATCGCGAGCGGGTCCAAGCACCGGGAGGCGCAGCTTCGCTGCGCCGGCTCACCTCCGCAAGCGGGGGGGGCCGGTGGGGGGGACTCGTCCCCCCCACCCCCGCTTCATTCGTCGTCGTAGTACAGCGACTCGCGGCTCTCGACGAACTTCTGGATGGCGCTGGCGGCGGCCGGCGACAGGTTGATGAAGCGCACACCCATGCCGGTCGCGCCGTCGACCTTGTGGAGCGCGCTGTTCTCGCGGATCCAGCGCACCTCGGTGTCGACGGCGAGCGTCTCGCCGGAGCCGGGCAACGTGAACTTCAGCGTGATGTGATCGCCGATGTTCCGGATCGCGCTGGTGCGTGCGATGAACACGCCGCCCGCGCTGATGTTCTGCGTGAGCCCGGTGTAGAAGTTGTGGTCGCTCTCGAGATCGACCTTGACCTCGAGGTCGAATCGCTCCGCGGCCCGAACATGTTGCTGGTTCTGCGCCACTTTGGCCCCCGTGCCGGTGTTCATTGAGTCGCTCCTTCGTCCCGTCCGCAAGACCGGGGCGGCCTTGCTTCCAAGACGGTTCGACAGGAGCGACGCGAAACTGTAGCGCGGGCGGGCGGCGGCCCGAACGAAAATCTACTTGTCGTTCTTGGACTTAGAAGCCTTGGGCTTCTTTGCCGTGTCCTTGGCCGCGTCGGTCGACGGTTTCGAAACTTGAGCGCCCTTGGCGGCCTTGGTTCCGCCCTTGGCGGCGGCCTTGGGCTCGCCCTTACCCTTGGAGGCGTCCTTGGGCTCGGCCTTCGGGGCGGAACCACCGTCCTCGGGCATGAGCTCGAGCAGCGACATCGGCGCCGCGTCACCCGGCCGCTGGCCGAGCTTGATGATGCGCGTGTAGCCGCCGCGGCGACCGGCGAAGCGGGGGGCGATCTCGTCGAACAGCTTGAGCACCGCGCCGCGGTCGCGCACCACCCGCCGGGCCATGCGCACCGCGTGAACGACGCGCGCCGACTCCTCGGTCGTGCGCCGATCCGGCTTCTTGGTCAGCACGTCGCCGACCCGGCGCGCCCAGGTGATGGTCCGCTCGGCGAGCCGGCGCGTCTCCTTGGCCTTGGCGTCCGTGGTGCGGATGCGCTCGTTGGTCAGCAGCGCCGCCACCAGGTTGGAAAACAGCGCCTGCCGGTGCGCCGACGTGCGCGAAAGGTGAACTCCAGCTTTACGATGTCGCATTTTCTGTTCTCTATCTTCTCTAGTTGATCGAAGGCGGGCTCTGCCCGCCGGAGACTTGCATGCCTATCGAAATCCGGGTTCGGCTCTTGTCGCGTGGGGGTGGGTCGGTGGGAGGGGCGCAGCCCCTCCCGCCTAGGCCTTCTTGGGCGGACCGTCGCCGGGCCAGCCGTCGAGCTTCATGCCGAGCGAGAGACCCATCTCGGCGAGGATCTCCTTGATCTCCTTCAGCGACTTGCGGCCGAAGTTCTTGGTCTTCAGCATCTCGGACTCGGTCTTCTGCACCAGCTCGCCGATGTAGCGGATGTTGGCGTTCTGCAGGCAGTTCGCCGAGCGCACCGACAGCTCCAGCTCGTCGACCGACTTCCAGAGGTTCTCGTTCAGCTTCGGCCTGCTCCTCGGAGACGTGCGCCTCGTGCGCCGGCTCGGCCCTCTCCTCGAAGTTGATGAAGATCGAGAGCTGGTCCTTGAGGATCTTCGCGGCGAAGGCGACCGCGTCGTCCGGGCTGACCGCGCCGTTGGTCCACACCTCGAGCGTCAGCGGTCGTAGTCGGTCTGCTGGCCGACGCGCGCGTTGGTCACCTGGAAGTTGACCTTGCGGATCGGCGAGAACAGCGAGTCGATCGGGATCGTCGCCGACCGGACCTCTGCGGCGTCTTGTTGCGCTCGGCCGGCACGTAGCCGCGGCCCGTGCCGACGTGTCAGCTCCATGCGCAGCTTGGCGCCCTTGGAGCAGGTCAGGATCGTGGTGGTCGGGGTTCAGCACCTCGACGCCGTCGGAGAGCAGGATGTCGCCGGCGGTGACCGTGCCCTCGCCGTCCTTGTCGATGCGGATGACGCGCGGCTTCGAGTCGACCGCACTTGAGCAGAACCTCCTTGAGGTTGAGCACGATGTCGGTCACGTCCTCGACGACGTCGGGGATCGTCGTGAACTCGTGCAGCGCGCCCTCGATCTTGATGGCCGTGATCGCCGCGCCCTGCAGCGACGACAGCAGGATGCGGCGCAGGCTGTTGCCGAGCGTCGTCCCGAAGCCGCGCTCGAGCGGCTCGCAGGTGAACTTGCCGTAGGTCGCGCGTCAGCGACTCGGGTCGACCTCGAGCTTGCGCGGGCGGATGAGGTCGCGCCAGTTCCGCGCGATGAAGGCTGTTCTGTCGGCGAGTGCGCTTGCGTAGCGTTCCATTGCGGTCGCCATGTCGCTTCGCCATCGATCGCTGCGATCTAGCGCGAGTAGAGCTCGACGATGAGCTGCTCGCGGATCGGCAGCGTCAAGTCCTCGCGCGCGGCAGCGCGGTGAGCTTGCCCCTTGAAGTTGTCCTTGTCGAGCTCGAGCCACTTCGGCACGCCACGACGATCGACGGCGCCGAGGCTCTCGAGGATGCGCGTGATCTTCTTCGACCCCTCCTTGACCTCGATCGGTGTCGTTCGCGCGGCACAGGAACGAGGGGATGTTGACCTTCTGGCCGTTGACCGTGAAGTGACCGTGGCGCACCAGCTGGCGCGCCTCGGCGTGATCCGACGCGAAGCCCAGGCGGTAGACGACGTTGTCGAGGCGGCGCTCGAGCAGCTGCAGCAGGTTCTCGCCCGTGACGCCCTTCATGCGGATCGCCTTGTAGTAGTAGCCGCGGAACTGGCGCTCGGCGATGCCGTAGATGCGCTTGACCTTCTGCTTCTCGCGCAGCTGCGCGCCGTAGTTCGACAGCTTGCGGCGGCGCGCCTGGCCGTGCTGGCCGGGGGCGTAGGCGCGGCGCTCGTAGCCGCACTTGTCGGTGTAGCAGCGGTCGCCCTTGAGGAACAGCTTCATGTCTTCGCGCCGGCAGAGCCGGCAAACAGGACCGGAGTAGTTAGCCATCTCTAGGTGAGTTCCTTGTGTGTCAAACGGGCTGTGTCAAACGCGCTAATTCAGACGCGGCGGCGCTTGGGCGGCCGGCAGCCGTTGTGCGGGATCGGGGTGACGTCGCGGATGAGCGTGATCTTGAAGCCGGTCGAGGCGAGCGCGCGCAGCGCCGACTCGCGGCCCGAGCCCGGGCCCTTGACGTACACCGCTGAGCGAGCGCATGCCGTGCTCCATCGCCTTGTGGGCGGCGTCCTCGGCGGCGAGCTGCGCGGCGAACGGCGTCGACTTGCGCGAGCCCTTGAAGCCCTTCACGCCCGACGACGACCAGGCGACGCACGTTGCCCGAGACGTCGGTGATCGTCACGATCGTGTTGTTGAACGTCGCCGTGATGTGGGCGATGCCGCTCTGGATGTTCTTCTTGACCTTCTTGGCCTTCGGCTTCGCCTTCGGCTTGTTGGTCGTGCTCTGCTGGTCCGGCCATGGCTTAAGCGCCCGTCCCTTCCGTCTTGCGCTTGATCGCCTGCGCCCTTGCGCGGACCCTTGCGCGTGCGCGCGTTCGTGTGCGTGCGCTGGCCGCGCACCGGCAGGCTCTTGCGGTGGCGCAGGCCGCGGTAGCAGCCGAGGTCCATGAGGCGCTTGATGTTCATCGAGACCTCGCGGCGCAGATCGCCCTCGACCTTGAGCTGGCGCGCCTCGATCGACCTCGCGGATGCGGCGGGTCTCGTTCTCGTCGAGATCGTCGGTGCGCTTGTCGAGCGACACCTCCGCCTGCTTCAGGATCTCGCGCGAAGCGCCTTGCCGATTCCGTAGATGTACGTGAGCGCGATCTCCATCCGCTTGTTGCGCGGAAGATCGACGCCTGCGAGACGAGCCATGCTTAACCCTGCCTCTGCTTGTGCCGCTGGTTCTCGCAGATCACGCGCACGACGCCGCGCCGGCGGATCACCTTGCACTTGTCACATACCTTTTTGACCGAAGCCCGGACCTTCATCGGACGCTCCCGATAGCACGAATTCGCTGCAAATGGTCGAACAAGAACTCGATTAACAACCCATCACGTCGCTCACGCCCGTGAGAGCACCACCGGGCCATCGTCGGTGATGGCGACCGAATGCTCGAAATGGGCGGAGAGGCTACCATCTTTGGTTACAGCCGTCCACCCGTCATCTTCGATGGACCACTTCCGGAGTGCCGGCGTTGACCATCGGCTCGATGGCGACGACCAGGCCGGCCGACAGCCGCCGGCCCTTGCCCGGCGTCGCCGTAGTTCGGGACGTGCGGCTCCTCGTGCATGGCCCGGCCGATGCCGTGCCCGACGAACTGCCGGACCACCGAGTAGCCCTGCGGCTCGACGTGGGACTGCACCGCCCAGCCGATGTCCCCCAGCCGGTTGCCCGGGACGCACTGCGCGATCGCCCGCTCGAGCGACTCCCGGGTCGCGTCGATCAGGGCCTGGGCCTCCTTGGCGAGATCGTCCCGATGGGGATGGTCCGCGCCGAGTCGCCGCACCAGCCGTCCTTGAAGGCACCGAAGTCGATGGAGAGGATGTCGCCGTCCTTGAGCACGACGTCCTTGCGCGGGATGCCGTGGACGACGACCTCGTTCACCGACGTGCAGAGCACCGCCGGATAGCCGTGGATAGCCGAGGAACGCCGACTCGGCCTTGAGCTGCTTGAGCTTGGCCGCGGCGATCTCGTTCAGCTCCCAGGTCGTGACGCCCGGCTTCGAGGCCGCCTCCAGCGTGTCGAGCACCTCCGACACGACCAGGTTCGCCTCGCGCAGCTTCGCGATCTCGTCGGCGCTCTTGAGCTGAATGGACATCGTACAGCTCAGCAGCACGGCGGCGTAGATCCGGCCGAAGATCTGGTCGATGTTGCCGACGGCGTCGATGCAGCCGCACCGGCCAGCTTGCTGGCGGCTGAAGTAGTCGAGCACCGGCTTGGTCTTCGCGGCGTACTCGCGCAGGCGGTTGCGGATGATCGCCTCGGAGTCGTCGCTGCGCTGGATGAGCGCGCCGCCGCAGCGGTCGCAGACGCCCGGCGACGCTTGCGGCGGCTTCGCGACGTCACGTGGTAGCTCGCGCTGGCAGCTCTCGCAGGTGCGGCGGCCGCGAGATGCGCTCGACCAGCGCCTCCGTCGGGCGCGTCGAGCACGATCACGCGCGTCGATCGACTTGCCGTAGCCTTGGCGAGCATCTCGCCCAGCGCCTCGGCCTGCGGGCACGGTGCGCGGAAAGCCGTCGAGCAGGAAGCCGCGCGCCGTGTCGGGCTGCTGCAGCCGCTCGGCGACGACAGCTCGATGATGAGCTCGTCGGGGACCAGCTGGCCCTTGTCGATGAAGCCCTTGGCGCGCTGGCCGAGCGGCGTGTTCGACGGCGATCGCGGCCGCGCAGCATGTCGCCGGTCGCGATGTGCGGAATGCGGAAGACGGCCGAGAGCCGCTGCGCCTGCGTCCCCTTGCCGACGCCCGGGGGACCGAAGAGCAGGAGGTTCTCGCTCAACGCCCGTCGTCTTCACCAGAGTGCGCTGGGCTAGCGAGCGCCGCCCATGGCGCCGGGCCGCCCGTCCCCCGTGATCCGCGACCGCGGATGCGCGGCCCCTGCGGACCGGTGAAGCCTTCGTAGTTGCGCGTGATGAGGTGCGACTCGATCTGCTGGACGGTGTCGAGCGCGACGCCGACGACGATCATGAGGCCCGTGCCGCCGAAGTAGAACGGCACCTTCAACTTCTCGTGCAGCAGCGACGGCAGCACGCAGACCGCCGAGATGTAGAGCGCGCCGCCGAAGGTGATGCGCGTCAGCACCTTGTCGATGTACGCGGCGGTGGCCTTGCCGGGCCGGATGCCCGGGATGAAGCCGCCGTACTTCTTCATGTTGTCGGCGACGTCGACCGGGTTGAAGGTGACGGCCGTGTAGAAGTAGCAGAAGAAGACGATCAGCGCGACGTAGAGGGTGTTGTAGCGCCAGTCGCCCGGGTGCAGCGCCTCGGAGATCCGCTGCATCCAGGGCGTCTGCACGAACGACGCGATCTGCGGCGGGAACATCAGGATCGACGACGCGAAGATCGGCGGGATGACGCCGGCGATGTTGATCTTGAGCGGCAGGTGCGTCGACTGGCCGCCGAACATCTTCTCGCCCGACGACGCGCTTGGCGTACTGGACGGGGATCCGTCGTTGCCCCCGTTCGAAGAAGATGATGACGCCGACGACCGAGCACGATGAGCAGGCCGATGACCGCCAGGTCGAAGGCCGTGATGTCGCCCGTCGTGGCCTTCGAGAACAGGCGCACGGCGGCGTCCGG
The DNA here is from genome assembly GCA_963831685.1 of uncultured Pseudomonadota bacterium. GTDB lineage: Bacteria > Myxococcota_A > Polyangia > Fen-1088 > Fen-1088 > JADGRB01. Next base: position 135,647 of record CAWHRJ010000011.1, on the reverse strand, counting down.
CATGTCGGTGACGATGCCGGCGAAGATGATCAGCGAGATGCCGTTGCCGATGCCGCGCTCGGTGATCTGCTCGCCGAGCCACATGATGAAGGCCGTGCCCGTGGTCAGCGAGAGCATGGTCAGCATGCGGAAGCCCCAGCCCGGATTGATGACGACCTGGCCGAACTGCGCGTAGGCGCGGTTGTTCGACTCGAGCCAGCGCGCGATGAAGAACGACTGGATCAACGACAGGATCACGCAGCCGTAGCGCGTGTACTGGTTGATCTGCCGCTGGCCCTGCTCCCCTTCCTTCTGGAGCTGCTCGAGCTTGGGGACGACGACGGTGAGGAGCTGCAGGATGATCGACGCGCTGATGTACGGCATGATGCCGAGCGCGAAGATCGACATCTGCTCGAGCGCGCCGCCCGAGAACATGTTGAACAGGCCGAGGAACGTGCCCGAGGCCTGGTTCACGATCTTCGTCATGATGGCGCGGTTGACGCCCGGGCGTCGTGACGAAGATGCCGATGCGATAGACGGCCAGCAGCGTGAGCGTGAAGAGGATCCGCCGGCGCAGCTCGGGGATCTTGCCGATGTTTGGAAGCCGGACGCCATGGGCTCTCTCGTGTTCCTACTGGCCCTCGCGCGGGCGCTAGGTCGACACGACTTCGGCCGTGCCGCCCGCCTTCTCGATCTTCTCCTTGGCGGAGGCCGAGAACGCGGTCGCCTTGACCGTGAGCTTCTTGGTGAGGTCGCCCTCGCCGAGGATCTTCACGGTCCCGAGGCTGCGCGGGACCATGCCGGCGCCCTGCAGCGTCGCGAGGTCGACCGTGCCGGCCGGGAAGCGCTTCTCGAGTGCGCCGACGTTGACGGCGAAGACCTCCTTGCGGAAGGGGTTCTTGAAGCCCTTCTTCGGGAAGCGGCGCTGCATCGGCATCTGACCGCCCTCGAACCCGAGGCGCGCGCCGTGGTGGCCGGTGCGCGCCTTCTGGCCCTTGACGCCCTTGCCGGACGGCTCGCCGGTGCCCGAGCCGGGGCCGCGGCCGATGCGCTTGCGGTTGCGCGTCGCGCCCCGCGGGCCCTTCAAAGTGTGGAGCGTGGTTCCCATGGAGTTTCCTATGCGGCCCCTTTATTCAGCCGATTCGACCCGGACCAGGTGCGAGACGGTGCGAATCATGCCGCGGACCGCGACGTTGTCCGGCAGACGACGAGCGACGCCCATCTTGTGGAGGCCGAGGCCCCGGATGGTCCGCTTCTGCTGTCTCGGGGCGGTTGATGCCGCTCCGGATCAGCGTCACGTGCAGCTTCTTGGCCATGGTCATGCCTCTACTCCGCGGATCTCGTCGAGCGTCTTGCCGCGCAGGCTCGGCCGCCGTCCTCGGCGCTGCGCAGCTGCTGGAGCGCGTCGACGGTCGCGTGGATGACGTTGTGCGGGTTCGACGTGCCGATGCACTTGGTGAGGATGTCCTGCATGCCCGCGACCTCGAGCACCGGGCGCACGGCGCCGCCGGCGATGACGCCGGTACCGGCGCTGGCCGGCCGGAGCAGCACGCGCCCGGCGCCGAAGTGGCCCTGCACCTCGTGCGGGATCGTGCCGCCGACGAGCGGGATCTTGAACAGGTTCTTCTTCGCCTGCTCGGTGCCCTTGCGGATCGCCTCGGGGACCTCGTTCGCCTTGCCGAGGCCGGCGCCGACGTAGCCGTGCTGATCGCCGACGACGACGAGCGCCGAGAACGAGAAGCGGCGGCCGCCCTTGACGACCTTGGCGACGCGGTTGATGAAGACGACGCTGTCGACGAGCTCGCCGACTTCTTCGTGATTGATTGCCATCTGATCGATCCTCTTTCGCTTAGAACTTCAGCCCGGCTTCGCGCGCGCCGTCGGCGAGCGCCGAGACGCGTCCGTGGTAGTTGTAACCGTTGCGGTCGAAGACGACCTTGTCGATCCCCTTCGCCAGACACTTCTTGGCGATCGCCGCGCCGACCTTCTTGGCGCGCGCCTTCTTGCCCGCGTCGTCCGCCTTGTCCGATCCCTTGGCCGCCGCCTCGACCCGAGGTCCGAGGTCGCGACCAGCGTCTTCTGCGCCAGGTCGTCGATGACCTGCGCGTAGATGTGCGTGGCGAGCGGAACACGGTCAGACGCGGACGCTCGGCCGTGCCCTCGATCCGCTTGCGGAGCGAACGGTGCCGCTTCTCGCGGCTCTCTTTCTTGTACGTTGTTGATGAGCATGACTTGACCGCCGTGCCGGTTAGCCGCCGCCGCCGCTGGTGGCGCCGGTCTTGCCGACCTTCCGCTTGATCGTCTCTTCGACGTACTTGATGCCCTTGCCCTTGTACGGCTCGGGCGGGCGCAGCTCGCGGATCTTCGCCGCCGTCTGCCCGAGCAGCTCGCGATCGATGCCGGTCAGGGTGACGCGGTTCTTGTCGACCTTGGCGGTGATGCCCTTCGGCAGCTTGAACACGACCGGGTGCGAGAACCCGAGCGCCATGGTGAGCGTCTGGCCGGCGACCTCGGCGCGGTAACCGACGCCGTTGATCTCGAGCTTGCGCGTTCCACCCGTCGGTGACGCCCTTGACCATGTTGGCCAGGAGCGCGCGCATGAGGCCGTGCTTGGCGCGGTTCTCGCGCGAGTCGTCGGCGCGCAAGACGTGAAGCTTGTCGGCCTCGGCCTTGATCGAGACGCCCGTCGGGGAGAGCCTTCGACGAGCTCGCCCTTCGGCCCCTTGACGCGAACGCGCCGGTCTTCTGCGAGAGTGTCACCCCCTTGGGCAGTGGCAGGACCTTTCGTCCGATGCGTGACATCTCGTCTCTTCAGACACCGTTCGACCGTTACCAGACCTCGCAGAGGAGCTCGCCGCCGAGCCCCTGCCTTGCGCGCCGCGCGGTCGGTCATGAGGCCCTTCGACGTGGACAGGATCGCGATGCCGAGACCCGAGCGGATCTTGGGGATCGTTCCGTGGCGGACGTACATGCGCTGCCCGGGACGCGAGCGACGCCGCAGGCCGGTGATGGCGTTGGTGCGCGGGTCGGCCCAGCGGAGGCGCACGACGATCTGCTGAGGCGCCGACGATCGTCTCCGAGTCGCGAACGTCCGACGCCGGCGATGTAGCCCTCGGCCTTGAGCAGCTCGGCGAGCGCAGCTTGAGCTTGGACGCGGGGCCAGCACGTCGGCGTGGCGCGCCATGATGGCGTTGCGGATGCGGGTCAGGAAATCTGCGATTGGATCAGTCATTGACATTCGATCACCTACCAGCTCGACTTGATGACGCCGGGGATGTCACCGCGGAGCGCGAGGTCGCGGAAGCAGAGACGGCACAGCTCGAACTTGCGGAGGAACGCGCGCGAGCGCCCACAGTGCTGGCAGCGGTTGCGGTGACGAACACGCCACTTCGGCGTCGTCTTGTTAGCAAGCATATCGACAGTCTTGGCCATGTTCAGTTCCTGAACGGCATTCCGAGTGACGCAGGAGCGCGCGCCCCTGATCGTCGGTCGCCGCGGTGGTGATGAAGGTGATGTTCATCCCCTTGGTCTTGTCGATCTTCTCGTAGTTGATCTCGGGGAAGATGATCTCCTCGCGGATGCCGAGCGTGTAGTTGCCGCGGCCGTCGAACGCCTTGGGCGACACGCCCTTGAAGTCGCGCACGCGCGGCAGCGCGAAGTTGACCAGGCGATCGAGGAACTCGCACATCTGGTCGCGGCGCAGCGTCACCATGGCGCCGATCTTCTGGCCGTCGCGCAGCTTGAAGATCGCGATCGACTTCTTGGCCTTGGTGACCACCGGGCGCTGGCCGGTGATGGCGCCCAGCTCCTCGACGGCGGTGTCGAGGATCTTCGGGTTCGTGACGGCCTCGCCGAGGCCCATGTTGATCGTGATCTTCGTGAGGCGCGGCACCTCCATCGGGTTCGTGAGGCTGAACTCCTGCTGAGCTTGCCGCGAATCTCCGTGTCGTAGAGCTTGCGCAGCCGCGCCGGCCCGGTCCGCTTCACGCGCTCCTGGGCGACCTCGGCGTCGAGCCGCCGCCCTTGCCCTTGCCGCCCTTGCCCCCCGCTTTCCAGCGGACTTGCCACCCTTGGGCCTTGGCCTCGGCGCGCGCCGCCTTCTTGGCGGCCGCCTCGGCCTCCTGCTCGGGCGTCAGCGCCGGTTTGGCGGCCTTGCCGCCTTTTCGTTCTTTTTCGTCTTGTCAGCCATTGTCTACAATTCCTCTGCGTCCCGAATCGTCTAGGCGGTCTCGAACGGCCGTGCCGCACTTGATGCAGACGCGGCGCTTCTGGTTGACCCTCGTCTGGTGCTCGTGGCGTCGCGCGGCGCGGCGCCACGCACTTGCCGCACCAGAGCGCGACGTTCGAGATGTCGATCGAGCCCTCCTTCTCGACGATGCCGCCGTGCGGGTTCCGCTGCGTCGGCTTGGTGTGGCGCTTGACCATGTTGACGCGCTCGATGACGACGCGACTGTCTTCTCGGTCAGGAGGCGCAGCACGCGGCCGCGCTTGCCCTTCTCCTTGCCGGCGATGACGACGACCTGATCGCCCTTGCGAACGTGCATGACTACAGAACCTCCGGCGCGAGCGAGATGATCTTCATGAACCGCTTGGCGCGCAGCTCGCGGGCGACGGGCCCGAAGATGCGGGTCCCGATCGGCTCGTTGTCCTTGTTGACGAGCACCGCCGAGTTGCCGTCGAAGCGGATGTAGCTGCCGTCCTGGCGCGACATCTCTTTCTTGGTGCGCACGATGACCGCCTTGGCGACGTCGCCCTTCTTCACCTTGGCGTTCGGGATCGCCTCGTTGATCGAGACGACGATGACGTCGCCGAGCGACGCGTACTTGCGCTTCGTGCCGCCGAGCACCTTGATGCACATGACCTTCTTGGCGCCCGAGTTGTCGGCGACGTCGAGCGTGGTGGTGGTTTGGACCATGATTCGTCTCTCTCTTCAGCGCCTCTGGCGGCGCGCGGCTTCGATGCAGCTTCTCGACGCGCCAGCGCTTGTCGCGCGACAGCGGGCGGGCCTCGACGATCTGCACGCGGTCGCCCGACTTGTACTCGTTCTTCTCGTCGTGCGCCTTGTACTTCGCGCGGCTGGTCATGTACTTGCCGTACTTCCGGTCGTGCGACGCGGCGCTCGACCAGGACGACCGCGCGTCTTCTGCATCTTGTCGCTGGTGACGACGCCGATCAGCTCGCGGCGCTTGTGAATTCTGTGTCCGGGCACGTCTAGGTCTCCTTCGTTGCCTTGGCCTTCGCCGCCGACTTCTTGGCCGGTTTGGCCGCCGTCTTCTCCGCCTTGGCCGGCTCAGCCGTCGTTTCCGTCTTGTCGGCCTTTTCCTGGGCCGCTTCCGGCGCGGCCGCTTTGGTCGCCGCCGGAACGCCGCGGAGCCGCTCCGCGAGCACCGTGTTCACGCGCGCGATGTCGCGGCGCGTGCTGCGGATCAGCATCGTGTTCTCGAGCTGGTTGGTCGATCTTCTTCAGCTTGTGCTGGAACAGATCCTCCTCCAGCTTGCGCACGGTGCGGCGCAGCTCCTCCGGGTCGTTGCCCCGCAGATCCTTGCGCGAGCGCCCTTGATCACAGCACGATCCTCCCGCGACACGAACCGCGTCTGGACGGCAGCTTGTGGTCGGCCAGGTGGAACGCCTCGCGCGCCAGCTTCTCGTCGACGCCTTCGAGCTCGTACATCACGCGGCCGGGGCGCACGACGGCGACCCACTCTTCCGGGTTGCCCTTGCCGTTACCCATGCGGGTCTCGGCCGGCTTCTTCGTGATCGGCTTGTCCGGGAAGATGCGGATGTAGAGCTTGCCGCCGCGCTTGACGTGGCGGGAGATCGCGATACGAGCCGCCTCGATCTGGCGCGCGGTCACGAACCCGCACGACAGCGCCTGCAGGCCGTAGTCGCCGAACGCGACCGTCGGTCGCGCCCTTGGAGAGGCCGCGCATGTGGCCCTTCTGCTGCTTGCGGCATTTGACTTTCTTTGGGAGCGAGCATCGACTTTGTCTCCTACTTACCTTGCTTACGCTTACGCGAGCCGCGCAGTTCCGCTGCGGGCAGAACCTCGCCCTTGAAGATCCAGCACTTCACGCCGATGGCGCCGTAGGTGGTGTGCGCCTCGGTGAAGCCGTACTCGATGTCGGCGCGCAGCGTGTGCAGCGGCACGCGACCCTCGTGGTACCACTCGTAGCGCGCCATCTCGGCGCCGCCGAGGCGGCCCGAGCAGGCGACGCGGATGCCCTTGGCGCCGAACTTCATCGCCGTCTGCACCGCCTTCTTCATGGCGCGGCGGAAGGCGACGCGGCGCTCGAGCTGCGTCGCGATGTTCTCGGCGACCAGCTGCGCGTTGGTCTCGGCCTTGCGGACCTCCTGAATGTTCAGGAAGACCTCGTTCTCCGTCAGCGCCTGGACTTCCTTCTTCAGCGTCTCGACGCCCGCGCCGCGCTTGCCGATGACGATGCCGGGGCGCGCGGTGTAGATGTTGATCTTCGCCTTGTTCGCGGCGCGCTCGACCTCGACGGACGAGACGCCGGCGTGCTCGAGCTTCTTCTTGATGAACTTCTTGAGGCGCAGGTCCTCATGCAGCCACTTCGCGAAGTTCTTCTCGGAGTACCACTTCGAGCTCCAGCCGTGAATGATGCCGAGGCGGAAGCCGATCGGATGTGTTTTCTGACCCATCTGATCGACCTTTTCCTTGTATTTGCCGCTGAGCAACGTCGACGACGACCGTGACGTGCGACGTGCGGCTGATTGATGCGGTTGGCGCGGCCCATCGAGCGCGGCATCCAGCGCTTCGTGCGTCGGGCCGCCGTCGATGCTGCACCTTGGTGACGACCAGCTTGTCCGACGTCGGCCTTCTCGTTCTCGGTCGCGTTGGCGATCGCCGAGCCGAGCACCTTGCTCAGCATGCGTGGCCGCCTTGCGCTGCTGCAGCCGCAGGATCGACATCGCGTCGTCGACCGAGCGCCCGCGGATCATGTTGGCGACCATGCGCACCTTGCGGGGCGACTCGCGAAAGCGTCTCAGAAGTTGCGCGTGCCATGAGCGTCAAATCTCCTTGTCGCTTACTAGCTTGCCGTCAGCCGCTGGATCGCCGCAGCCGGCGCCGACCGCGGGCGCGCCGCCGCCGCCGCCGCCACCACCACCGGACGCCGCCTTGCGGTCGCCCGAGTGGCCGTGGAACGTGCGCGTCGGCGAGAACTCGCCCAGCTTGTGGCCGACCATGTTCTCGGTGACGAACACCGGGACGAACTTGCGGCCGTTGTGGACGGCGAACGTCAGGCCGACCATCTCCGGGATGATCGTCGAGCGGCGCGACCAGGTCTTGAGGACCTTCTTCGACTTCTGCCGCTGCTGCCTCGACCACCTTCTTCATGAGGTGCTTGTCGACGAACGGACCTTTTTTGACTGAACGAGCCATGGTTCGTCCTTAGCTCCTGTCTTACGCCTTTTTGCCGCGGCGCTTGACGATCATCGCGTCGGTGCGCTTGTTCTGCGCGCGTCTTGAGGCCCTTGGTCAGCTGGCCCCACGGCGAGCAGGGGTGACGGCCACCGGACGAGCGGCCTTCGCCGCCGCCCATCGGGTGATCGACGGGGTTCATCGTGACGCCGCGGTTGTGCGGGCGGCGGCCCTTCCAGCGCGTGCGGCCGGCCTTGCCCACTGCACGTTGCCGTGCTCGATGTTGCCGACCTGGCCGATGGTGGCGCGGCAGTCGAGGTGCACGCGGCGCATCTCGCCCGAGGGCAGGCGGACCTGGCCCCAGTCGCCTTCCTTGGCCATCAGCTGCGCGCCGACGCCGGCCGAGCGGCAGAGCTGCGCGCCGCCCGAGATCTTGAGCTCGATGTTGTGGATCGTCGTGCCGAGCGGGATGAAGCGCAGCGGCAGGTTGTTGCCCGGCTTGATGTCGGCGTTGCGCGACGAGAGCACCGTGTCGCCGACCTTGAGCCCGTCGGGGCAGAGGATGTAGCGCTTCTCGCCGTCGGCGTAGTGCAGGAGCGCGATGCGCGCCGTGCGGTTCGGATCGTACTCGACGCTGGCGACCTTGGCCGGCACGCCGATCTTGTTGCGCTTGAAGTCGATGAGGCGGTAGCGCCGCTTGTGGCCGCCGCCGCGGAAGCGCGAGGTGATGCGGCCGTAGTTGTTGCGGCCGCCCGTCCGCGACATCTGCTCGGTGCAGCGACTTCTCCGGCTCGTTGCCCTGCGTGAGCTCGCGTGAAGTCCGGCGCGACGCGGCCGCGGCGGCCCGGCGTGGTCGGCTTGTGCGTTCTAAGACCCATGGCTCGTACATCTCTTAGACTCCCTCGAAGAACTCGATGTTCTGGCCCGGCGCGATCGTCACGATCGCCTTCTTCCAGTTCGAGCGGCTGGCCGACGAAGCGGCCGATGCGCTTCTCCTTGCCGCGCACGATCAGCGTGCGGACGTCGACGACGTCGACGTTGCACAGCTTCTCGACCGCGTGGCGGATCTCGATCTTGTTGGCGTCCCGAGCGACCTCGAAGAGCAGCTGCGGCTTGAGCGTCTCGGGATCGACCTCGCCGCCGGCGCCGCTGCCGCCGGTCTCCTTGAGCAGCGTCCCCTTCTCGGTGAGGAGCGGGCGCTTGATGATCTGTTCGGGTGTCACGCATGGCGTTCGTTCCTTACGCCGGCCGCCTTCGACGGCGACGCGATCACGCGCGCCTCGACCTGCTTGATCGCGTCGGCCGCGATCACCAGGCCGGCGTGGCGGAGGATGTCGTAGACGTTGAGCCCTTCGGGCGGCGAGGTACTTGCGACTTCGGGCAGGTTGCGCGCCGACTTCGACGAGGTTCTCGTTGTCCTTCGCGTCGACGAGCAGCGCCGACTCGACGCCGAGCGTCTTGAGGATGCCGGCCAGGCGCTTGGTCTTGGGCGCGTCGAACGCGAAGCTTGTCGACGACGACGAGCTTCTTCTCCTTGCGCGCGCAGCGACAGCGCCGAGCGCAGCGCCGCCCGCTTCACCTTCTTCGGCACGGTGTACGCGTAGTCGCGCGGGTGCGGCCCGAAGACCTTGCCGCCGCCGACGTGGTTGCGGCGCGCGCGGCTCGAGCCCTGGCGCGCGTTGCCGGTGCCCTTCTGCTTGTACGGCTTCTTGCCGCCGCCGCGCACCTCGTCGCGGCGTCTTGGTCGACGTGCGTGCCGGCGCGCTTGGCGGCCTGCTGCGCCTTGACGACCTCCCAGAGGAGGTGCTCGTTGACCTTGGCGCCGAAGACGGCGTCGTCGAGGTCGACTCGACCCGACCTTCTTGCCGTCGATGTTGACGATGTCGATCTGCATGGATGCCTATGTCGCTTCGGCGCTCAGGTCTTGATCTCGACGTCGACGCCGGCCGACAGGTCGAGCTTCATCAGCGCGTCGAGCGTCTGCTGCGTCGGCTCGAGGATGTCGAGCAGCCGCTTGTGCGTGCGGATCTCGAACTGCTCGCGCGACTTCTTGTCGACGTGCGGCGAGCGCAGCACGCAGTACTTGTTGATCTTGGTCGGCAGCGGGATCGGGCCGGCGACCTTGGCGCCGGTGCGCTTCGCGGTGTCGACGATCTCGCCCGCCGACTGGTCGAGCAGCTTGTGGTCGTAGGCCTTGAGTCGAATTCGGATCTTCGGTGTCATCTCTACTTGGCTTTCCTGCTTCCTTCACATCGTCGGAAGGATCTTGGTGACGACGCCGGCGCCGACGGTCTTGCCACCCTCGCGGATCGCGAAGCGCAGACCTTCCTCGCAGGCGATCGGCGTGATGAGCTCGATCTTCAGGCTTGATGTTGTCGCCCGGCATCACCATCTCCACGCCCTCGGGCAGCGTCACGAGCCCGTCACGTCCGTCGTCCGGAAGTAGAACTGCGGCCGGTAGCCCTTGAAGAACGGCGTGTGGCGACCGCCCTCCTCCTTCTTCAGGATGTAGACCTCGCCCTTGAACTTCTTGTGCGGCGTGATCGATCCCCGGCTTCGCACAGCACCTGTCCGCGCTCGATCTCCTCGCGCTTGGTGCCGCGCAGCAGCGCCCCGATGTTGTCGCCCGCGTGGCCCTCGTCGAGCAGCTTGCGGAACATCTCGACGCCCGTGACGACCGTCTTCGACGTGTCGCGGAAACCGACGATCTCGATCTCCTCGCCGACCTTGACGATCCCGCGCTCGACGCGGCCCGTGACGACCGTGCCGCGGCCGGAGATCGTGAACACGTCCTCCACCGGCATCAGGAACGGCTTGTCGATCTCGCGCTTCGGCTCCGGGATGAACGAGTCGCACGCGTCCAGCAGCTTCAGCACCGACGGCTCGCCCAGCTCGCCCGTGTCGCCCTCCAGCGCCTTGAGCGCGGTGCCGCGGATGATCGGCGTGTCGTCGCCCGGGTACTGGTACTTCGACAGCAGCTCGCGCAGCTCCATCTCGACCAGGTCGAGCAGCTCCGCGTCCTCCTTGGCGATCATGTCCACCTTGTTCAGGTACACGACGATCGCCGGAATGCCGACCTGGCGGCCCAGCAGGATGTGCTCGCGCGTCTGCGGCATCGGGCCGTCCGGCGCCGACACCACCAGGATCGCGCCGTCCATCTGCGCCGCGCCCGTGATCATGTTCTTGATGTAGTCCGCGTGCCCGGGGCAGTCGACGTGCGCGTAGTGCCGCTTGTCCGTCTCGTACTCCACGTGCGCGATCGCGATCGTGATGCCGCGCTCGCGCTCCTCCGGCGCCTTGTCGATCTGGTCGTACGCCAGGAACTTCGCGAAGCCCTTCTTCGTCAGCACCTTCGTGATCGCGGCCGTCAGCGTCGTCTTCCCGTGGTCGACGTGCCCGATCGTCCCGATGTTCAGGTGCGGCTTGTTGCGGACGAATTTTTCCTTGGCCATCGCTCTCTCCTTAAACTCCGCGTCGTTCGACGATCGATTCGGTCACGCGCGTGGGAACCGGGGCATAGCGCGCGAACTGCATCGTGTACGTGGCCCGTCCTTGTGTCATGGATCGGACGTCAGTGGAATACCCGAACATGGTGGCCAGCGGAACCTCGGCGCTGATGGCCTGAGCAGATCCGCGCGCCTCCATCCCCGAGACCCGGCCGCGGCGGGCCGACAGGTTCCCGATCACCTCGCCCATGAACTCGTCGGGGGTCAGCACCTCGACCTCCATGACCGGCTCGAGCAGCACGGGTGCGGCCTCGCGGGCCGCCGCGGTCGCCCCCATCGAGCCGGCGATCTGGAACGCCATCTCGCTCGAATCGACCTCGTGGTAGCTGCCGCCGGTCAGCCTCACGTCGACGTCGATGACCGGATAGCCGGCCAGGATGCCGCGCGCGAGCGACTCGCGCACGCCGCGCTCGACCGCCGGGACGAACTCGCGCGGGACGATGCCGCCCACGGTCGCGTCCTCGAACAGGATCCCTTTGCCCTCGGCCGGCTCGACGTGCAGGATGACGTGGCCGTACTGGCCGCGCCCGCCGGTCTGGCGGATGTACTTGCCCTCGGCCTCGGCCTCGCGGGTGATCGTCTCGCGGTAAGCGACCTGCGGCCGGCCGACGTAGGCCTCGACCTTGAACTCGCGCACCAGGCGGTCGACGATGATCTCCAGGTGCAGCTCGCCCATCCCCGAGATGATCGTCTGCCCGGTCTCGGCATCGGTGTGCACGCGGAACGACGGATCCTCGATGGCCAGCTTCTGCAACGCCAGGCCGATCTTGTCCTGGTTGGCCTGCGTCTTCGGCTCGATGGCGATCGAGATGACCGGCGCCGGGAACTCCATCAGCTCCAGCACGACCGGCGTCTTCTCGTCGCAGAGCGTGTCGCCGGTGGCCGTCGCCCGCAGGCCGGCGGCCGCGGCGATGTTGCCGCAGGTCACCTCGTTGATGTCCTCGCGCTTGTTGGCGTGCATCCGGAGGAGGCGGCCGATGCGCTCGCGCTTGCCCTTGCTGGCGTTGAACACCGTCGAACCCGCGGTCACCCTCCCCGAGTAGACGCGGAAATAGGTGAGCGTCCCGACGAACGGGTCGTTCATGATCTTGAACGCCAGCGCCGAGAACGGCTCCGCGTCGGCCGCGCGCCGCTCAGTCCGCTTTCCGTCCAGATCCTTGCCGATGACGGGCGGAATGTCGATCGGCGACGGCAGATAGTCGACCACCGCGTCGAGCAGCGGCTGGACGCCCTTGTTCCGGAAGGCCGCGCCGCACAGCACCGGCACGGCGTGGCCGCCGATCGTCGCGCGGCGAAGCGCCGCGCGCAGCAGGGTCGGCGACAGCTCGCTCTCCTCGAGATAGGCGCGCATCGCCTCGTCGTCGGCTTCAGAGATCGCCTCGACCATCGCGGCGCGCGCGGCCTCGGCGGCCTCGCGCAGCTCCAAGGGGATCTCCTTGACGACCGGCTCGGCGCCAACGCTGTCGTCTTCCCAGTCGACGAGCTTCATCTCGATGAGGTCGACGACGCCCGAGAACCCGTCTTCGAGCGCGTTCGGGATCTGGATGACGATCGGGTTCCCCTTGAGCCGCTCGCGCATCTCGCGCACGCAGCGATCGGGATCGGCGCCCACGCGATCGCACTTGTTGACGAAAGCGAGCCGCGGCACGCGGTACTTGTCGGCCTGCCGCCAGACCGTCTCGGACTGCGGCTCGACGCCGCCCACGGCGTCGAACACCGCCACCGCGCCGTCGAGCACCCGCAGGCTGCGCTCGACCTCGACCGTGAAGTCGACGTGCCCCGGCGTGTCGATGATGTTGATCCGGTGCTCGCGCCAGAAGCAGGTGGTCGAGGCGGCGGTGATGGTGATGCCGCGCTCCTGCTCCTGCTCCATCCAGTCCATCTGGGTGGTCCCCTCGTGGACCTCGCCCATCTTCCGCGAGACGCCCGTGTAGAAGAGGATCCGCTCGGTGGTCGTGGTCTTCCCCGCGTCGATGTGCGCCATGATCCCGATGTTCCGGATCTGCGCTATGGGAAATGTTCGAGCCACGACTGCCGAGTTGCCTTTCCGACGCTCAGCCGTTTTCAGCCGCCGGTGTCGATTGACGTTCCGGCGGCGGAACCCGTCAGGTCCGCCGTTTTTCTGTCAGGGGTTGAAAGTGCCGCGAAATCTAGGTGAAAATTGAGAAATTACCAGCGGTAATGCGCGAACGCCTTATTGGCGTCCGCCATCTTGTGGGTGTCCTCGCGCTTCTTGACCGCGTTGCCCTTGTTGGACGAAGCGTCGAGCAGCTCGCCCGCCAGCTTCTCCTGCATCGTGCGACCGTCCGAACGGTCGCGGGCGGCCGAGATGATCCAGCGCATCCCGAGGGCCAGCGCGCGATCCGGGCGGACGTCGACGGGTACCTGATAGGTGGCGCCGCCGACGCGCCGCGACTTCACCTCGACCTTGGGCTGCACGTTGCCGAGCGCGCGATCCCAGACCTTCACCGGATCGTCCTTGGCCTTCTCGGCGACGATGTCGAACGCGCGGTAGACGATCTGCTCGGCGACCGCCTTCTTGCCCGAGCTCATGACGGTGTTGACGAACTTGGTCACGCGGCGGCGCGTGTCGACCGGCTGATCCGTGAACTTCGGATCGGGGAGCGGCTTGCGCTTGGGAACTTCACCTTTGCGTGGCATGGTCTTGGTCCTTCGAAGTTACTTGGGGCGTTTGGCGCCGTACTTCGAGCGCCCCTGACGGCGGTTGGTGACGCCCGAGGTGTCGAGCGTGCCGCGGATGATGTGGTAGCGAACGCCCGGGAGATCCTTGACGCGGCCGCCGCGAATCAGGACGACCGAGTGCTCCTGCAGGTTGTGCCCCTCGCCCGGAATGTAAGTCGTCACTTCCATCCCGTTCGTGAGCCGCACGCGCGCCACCTTGCGCAGCGCCGAGTTCGGCTTCTTCGGGGTGGTGGTGTAGACGCGCACGCAGACGCCGCGCCGCTGCGGGCAGGCCATGAGCGCCGGCGACGCGGTCTTGCGTCGCTGCGCCTGGCGGCCGAACTTGACCAGCTGATTGATGGTGGGCATCTGGGGCAAAAACCTCGGTGTTGTTCGCTGAATCGCTAGAAAATCGAGCGGCGCCCGCGCAGACCACGGGCGCCAAAGAGGGAGGGATTATAGGGATAGCGCGTCGCTTGTCAATCGGCGGTTTGAAAGACCGAAAAGCCGTCGTCAGCGGGTCTGGGTCAGCGGGTCCGGGCCAGCGCCACCGCCGCCTGGGAGGCGGCGCCGACCGGCCCCAGCAGGCGGCGGACCAGGGCCCGGGCCGTGTCGCTGCGCCGCAGAACCTCGGCCGCGGCGGGGCCGCTGCGGTAGTAGAGGTCGGTCGCCACCGCGAACATCGTGCTGGCGGGGCGGAGCCGGTCGCGGACCTTCCGCATGGCCGCGACGTCCGGCGCCATCGCCGATCCCCAGGCCGCGGTCGCCACGAAGCAGCCCGAGAGCTGGGTGAACTTCATGGTCGGGGTGGTGAAGGTGAACGTCACCGTGGGGGACGACTTGTTGCATTGATCGAAGGCCGTCACCGCCACCGTGTACTGGGTGTCGGGCTTGAGAGACATGATCTTCACCGACGCGGGCGTCCCGGGGCTCCCCGACGACACCGATGACGCGGGGATCGCGGAGCCGAGCTGGGCGTCCGTCAGCGACGGACCCGGCAGATAGCGGACGTCGTACCTCGTGACCGGCGCCTCGTTCGGAGCCGCGTTGTCGAACTGGAGGATCACGGAGGTGGCGCCCAGGCCGCCGGTCGCCACCCCGAGGTTGCTGATCGCGCTGGGAGGCGCGGGCACCGGCGGGCAGACGATCAAGCAGGGAGCGACGCGGGCGATCACCCGACCGCTGAGCCCGTTCGCGCTGGTGGTCAAGAGCCGCCCCTCACCCGAACCCGGGACGCCGGTCGAGATCGAGGTGTCGCGCGGATTGAGGGCACCGGTCGCGCCGGTCCAGTCCCCGTAGCCGGCGATCTCCGAAACGGCGGCGGCGTCCGTGGTCGGCATGGTGACGTCGATGTGGAGGGGGACCTCGTAGACGACGGACGGTTGCCCGAGGTTGTGCTCGGTGCCGTAGCTGGAAAGGTTGTCATCGACGAAGTCCGGGTGGTCGTGCGCGGCGTTGGTGTCGAACTCCTTGTTCACCTCGACCAACAGCGCGTAGTCACCCGGCGGCAGGTCCCCGGGGACCGCCCAGGTGCCGCTATAGGGAGCACCGTAGACGGGGGTCGCCGCCGCCACCGCGTCGAGGTCGTTGATCGCGGCGAAGGTCGGCGGATCGGAACCATCCTTCATGTCGAAGCTGGTCAGATCACTGCGCGGCGGGTAGTACGACGGTGTGCTTGGATCGAACTTGCCTTTCTCGCTGTTGAACTTCGTCGGACAGGTGATGGCGTCGACGGTGGTTCCGATGGCGGCCTGCGCCTCCATCTCCTGCAGCGGCCGGCAGTAATAGAGCTCCTGCGACGAGTAGCCCTCGTGCCAGCCGAGGCAGCTCTCGCCCGGGTAGCCCGCGCCACCGACGGCGCAGATCGCCTCCTGCATCATGAGCGTCGCGTACGTCTTGCCGCGGGCGTGCGCCCAGATCGGGAGCGCCATGACCCGCTTGCCATAAGGAAACAGCGGGCCCGACAGGAAGTCCCAGCGTCCGGGGCGGTTGCCGATCCCGCGCCGGGCAGTGGCGTTCGTCACCAGCAGCGTGTCGACGAACTTTCCCGAGCCGTCTTGCAGCCAGACGGCGATCTGGGGCCCAAGGTCCATCCGGGAGACCGACTGCACGCAGTCCGAGGTCTCGTCGGGTCGGTAGCAGTCCGGCTGGAATTCATACTGGAGCGTCATGCACGACTGCGCCCGCGCGACGGACGGCGGCAGCACGGCCAGCAGCAACGCGCTCCCGGCCAGCAAGAAAACGAGGCGCAAGAAGACGGCACGAAAGGACGACAATAGGCCGTTATTCTGGCCTCGACCTCCCCCGAGGCGCAAGCGGCTCACGGCCACATTTGCAAAGCGTGGGCTGGGGGTGCCATCTTGGCGGCGTGCGGATCGGCATCGACGTTGGCGGCACCAAGATAGAAGGCCTCCTCCTGGGGAGCGACGGGCGCGAGCTCGCGCGCGAGCGCGTCGCGACGCCCGCCGCGTACGGCGAGGTGCTGGCTGCGGTTGGCGAGGTCGTCGGGCGACTGAGCCAGGCCGCGGGTGTTAACGCAACCGTCGGCGTGGGAACGCCGGGTTTCCTGCAACCGGGGCGCGGGGTCATCCGGAACTCGAACCTGCAGAGCCTCAACGATCGGCCGCTCGACAAGGATCTGGCGGCCGCCCTGCGGCGCCCGGTTCGGCTGGCCAACGACGCCAAGTGCTTCGTCCTCTCGGAGGCGATCGACGGCGCGGCCGCGGCCCCTTCCGACCTCGACCGGTCGCGCCCCGACCTCGTCTTCGGCGCGACGCTGGGCACGGGCGTCGGCGGCGGCATCGTCGTCGACGGCCGCGTCCTCATCGGAGAGAACGGCGCCGCCACCGAATGGAGCCACACCACCCTCCCCTTTCTGCAAACTGGTGAAGAGTCGCCGTACGTCTGCTTCTGCGGACAGCCTGGCTGCATCGAGTCGTTCATCTCGGGCCGGGGGCTGGCGGCGGCCTACCGCCGTCTCGGGGGGCAGGACCTCGACGGGGCGGAGGTCGGCCGACGGGAGGCCGGGGGCGACCCCATCGCCGATCGGGCCTTTCTCTGCTACGAGGACTGGCTGGCGCGCGCGCTGGCGATGGTGATCAACCTCGTCGATCCGCGCGCCATCGTCCTGGGCGGCGGCGTCTCCAACAACGAGCGCATTTTCCGCAACGTGCCGCCGCAGCTGGAGCGGTTCACCGTGGCCAAGCAGGTGCGCACGCGCGTCGTTCGCGCGCTGCACGGGGACGCCAGCGGCGCCCGAGGCGCCGCCATGCTCTGGTGAGCGCGGCCGGTGGCTTGGCCGTCAGTAGGCCGGAGTCCCGGACGCGGTGGTTCCCGGATTGGTGCAGTTGGTCAACGCCAGCCGGGATCCCGCGCAGGCCAAGGCGTCGAGCGATCCATTGCCGGCGCAGCTGATCGCGGCGGTCGAGATGCACGCGAGATACGCCTGCACCTGCGCGGTGCAGGCCGGGTACGCCAGGGACTCAGACTGGCACGAGGCGACGCAGTTCGACCCCGCGGCGGAGGGGCAAGCCGACGCGACCCGCACGCAGTCCGTCGCGCAAAGATCGGCGATCGTACCCGGCCCGCCCGGCCCTTCGTTGGAGGCGCCCGACGGCTCGCTGGAGCCGCCAGACGGATCGGACCCGAATGGATTGAACGGCGCCGTGGCCGGACCGCTGCCGCCGCCGCAGCCGGAGATGAGGATGGCGCCACCGAGCGCCAGAGTTGCGGTGACGATGCACTTCATCTCGGCACCCCCCTAGAAATAGTATCGCGCCGCGACGTTCCCCGCGAAGATGTCCCACGGGTTGTTCTGCACCGTCGTCGAGATCGAGTAGGTGGTGTCGCTGGCGTCGAGGCCGCCCGTGCTCTGGGCGGTGCGCAGGTACTCGAACTGGGCGCCGACCGTGGCCGAAAGCGCCAGCTCCGGTATGCCGATGAAACCAAAGAACACCTCGAAGCCGGCGCGCGCGCCGACGTCGACGCGAAGTCCGTTGTAGTCGGTCGCGGTCGTGTAGTAGACCGTCGTCCCCGACGACGTCCGACCGTAGCCCACCGTCAGGTAGGGGCCGAGCTCGAAGTTGACGTGCCGGTGCGTGGCCAGCACGAACGGCATGCCCCCCTGAACGAGGATCGCGAAGACTGCGTTCTTGTCGGTGCTCATTCCGGCCGACTCAGTCGAGCCGCCCGTGTAGCCGATCCCCAGCGCGACGTCGACGCCGGTGCTGGGGTTCATCCAGTATCGCAAGCCGACGGCCGGAACGGTGATGGACCCGGCCCCGGTCGGGACAAGGCTGACGCCCGCGTACCCGACCGCCCAGCGGCGCTGGTCGACGTCGAAGTCGGACTCGACCCGCGGCGCAGCGGCCGGCGGCGCGCGACGGCGACCACCGCCGGGGGCGATTCAGCCGGCGCCGGCGGCGCAACGGTCGGGGAGACCACCACTGGTGCGTCGGGCGGCGGCGCCAGGCCCTGGGCATGGGAAGCGGCCGACATCGCCACCGAAGCAATCGCGGCCGCCAGGGCAGCCACCATCCGTCGACAATCGTCCGAGCTCCCTCGTCGCATGCTCCCTCCTTGTCGTTGGAGCGACCGGACGGCGGCACAGCGACGCCATCCGGCGCTCGTCAAGGAGCGAGACTAACGGGCAGCGCGGAGACTGCCAACATTTGCAACATTGCACGCCGGTGGCGTGCCGTGATCGCTCTTGCGCCTATTCCTCGAGGGGTACGGGCGCCGGGGCGGCGGCCGCGGCGGCCATCGGCGCCGCCGGGAGGTCTTCCGCGCCCGAGTCCTCGACGTGGACGGAGAGGCGCTTGTAGGCGCCGAGCCCCGTGCCGGCCGGGATGAGGCGGCCCATGATGACGTTCTCCTTGAGACCGCGCAGGTAGTCGACCTTGCCGCAGACGGCGGCTTCGGTGAGCACCTTGGTGGTCTCCTGGAAGGACGAGGCCGAGATGAAGCTCTCGGTCGAGAGCGACGCCTTGGTGATTCCGAGCAGCAAGGGCTCGCCCTGGGCGGGCTTCTGCCCCTTGGTGATCACCCGCTCGTTCTCCTCCTCGAACAGGTACTTCTCGACGTGCTCGTCGACGAGGAAGCCGGTGTCGCCGACGTCCTGGACCCGGATGCGGCGGAGCATCTGCCGCACGATGGTCTCGATGTGCTTGTCGTTGATCTTGACGCCCTGGAGTCGGTAGACCTCCTGGACCTCGTCGACCAGGTACTTGGCCAGCGCCTTCTCGCCGAGCACCTTGAGGATGTCGTGCGGGTTGGCGGCGCCGTCCATGAGCGGCTCGCCGGCGCGGATCTTGTCCCCCTCGCGAACGGCCAGGTGCTTGCCCTTGGAGATGAGGTACTCCTTGGCGTCGCCCCGCTCCGGCGTGATGAGGACCTTGCGCTTGCCCTTGGTGTCCTTGCCGAAGCTGACCACGCCGTCGATCTCGGCGATGACCGCGTGCTCCTTCGGCTTGCGCGACTCGAACAGCTCGGCGACGCGCGGCAGACCGCCGGTGATGTCCTTGGTCTTCGTCGTCTCGCGCGGGATACGCGCGATGACGTCGCCGGCCTGGATGGCGTCGCCTTCATTCACCGCGATGGTGGAGCCGACCGGCAGGAAGTACCGGGCGTCGTTCTCGCCGCTCGGGATCTTGAGCGTCTTGCCGTGCGAGTCCTTGAGCGAGATGCGCGGCCGCAGCTCGGCGTCCTTCGACTCCGTGATGCTCTTCCGCGACAGGCCCGTGACCTCGTCCAGCTGCTCGGTCATCGTCACGCCCTCGATGACGTCGCCGAACTTCACGACGCCCGTGACCTCGGTGAGGATCGGCACCGAGAAGGGGTCCCACTCCGAGAGGAGCTGCCCCGCCTTGACCGCCTGGCCGTCACCGAAGTGCAGCCGCGCGCCGTAGGTCAGGCCGTAACGCTCGCGCTCGCGGCCGGTCTCGTCCTGAACGACGATCTCGCCGTGGCGGTTCATCACGATCCATTCCTTCTCGCGCTTGACCACGTCGGTGTTCTCCAGCTTGACGACGCCGTCGTAGCGCGCCTCGAGCTGTGACTGCTCCGTGCGGACCTGGCCGACGCCGCCGATGTGGAACGTCCGCATCGTCAGCTGGGTGCCGGGCTCGCCGATCGACTGGGCGGCGATGACGCCGACCGCCTCGCCGATGTTGACCATGTGCCCGCGGGCCAGGTCGCGGCCGTAGCAGAGCACGCAGATGCCGCGCCGGGTCTCACAGGTGAGCACCGAGCGGATCTTGACGTGGTCGATGCCCGCGTCCTCGATGACCTTGACCTTCTCCTCGGTGATCTCCTCGCCCGAGGCGACCAGGACCTCGCCGGTGTACGGGTCGAAGATGTCGTCGACCGCCACGCGGCCGAGGATGCGGTCACCGAGCTTCTCGATGATCTCGCCGCCTTCGACCAGCGCGCCGAGCTCGATCCCGTCGATGGTGCCGCAGTCGTACTCGGCGATGATGCAGTCCTGCGCCACGTCGACGAGCCGCCGGGTGAGGTACCCGGAGTTGGCCGTCTTGAGCGCGGTGTCCGCCAGACCCTTGCGGGCGCCGTGGGTCGAGATGAAGTACTGAAGCACCGACAACCCCTCGCGGAAGTTGGTGGTGATCGGCGTCTCGATGATCTCGCCCGAGGGCTTGGCCATGAGGCCGCGCATCCCGGCCAGCTGCCGGATCTGCTGGGCCGAGCCACGCGCGCCCGAGTCGGCCATGATGTAGATCGGGTTGAAGGACGGGCTGCGCCGCTTCTCGCCGGTCTCCTCGTTGGTCAGCTCCTCGGTGCCGATCTCGCTCATCATTTCTTCGGCGATCAGCTCCGAGACCTGCGCCCAGATGTCGACCACCTTGTTGTAGCGCTCGCCGTCGGTGATGAGACCTTCGGTGTACTGCTCCTCGATCTCCTGCACGTCCTTCTGCGCAGTCTCGAGGAGTTCGGTCTTCCGCGCCGGAATCTGCAGGTCGTCGACGCAGATCGAGACGCCCGCCTTGGTCGAGTGGGCGTAGCCGAGCGACCGCAGCTTGTCGGCCAGGAGAACGGTCTCCTTCTGGCCGCAGGCGCGGTAGCAGCTGTCGATGAGATCGCCGAGCTGCTTCTTCCCCATCACGCGGTTGACGATCTTGAACGGCAGCTGCTTGGGGACGATTTCGTAGAGCAGCACGCGGCCGGTGGTGCTGGCCATGATCTCGCCGTCGAAGCGGACGCGAATGGACGCCTGCAGGTCGAGCTCGCCGTGGTCGTACGCCAGGCGCACCTCCTCCGGCGAGGAGAAGACGCCCTGCATCTTGTTGGCGGGGATCTTCTCCGCCTTGACGTCGCCCTTGTCGGACTTCTTGTGGTCGTCGGGCTTGCCGTGCGGGTACTCCCCTTTGGCGAAGGTCCGCTCGCGCGTCATGTAGTAGAGCCCGAGCACGATGTCCTGCGACGGCAGGATGATCGGGCGCCCGTTGGCGGGCGAGAGGATGTTGTTCGTGCTCATCATGAGCACGCGCGCCTCCATCTGCGCCTCCAGCGACAGCGGCACGTGGACCGCCATCTGATCGCCGTCGAAGTCGGCGTTGAAGGCCGCGCAGACCAGCGGGTGCAGCTGGATCGCCTTGCCCTCGATCAAGAGCGGCTCGAAGGCCTGGATGCCGAGCCGGTGCAGCGTCGGCGCACGGTTGAGGAGGATCGGGTGCTCCTTGATGACCTCTTCGAGGATGTCCCAGACCTCGGGACGCTCCTTCTCCACCAGCTTCTTCGCGCTCTTGATGGTGGTGACGAGGCCGCGCTCCTCGAGCTTGTTGTAGATGAACGGCTTGAACAGCTCGAGCGCCATCTTCTTCGGCAGGCCGCACTGGTGCAGCTTGAGCTCGGGACCCACCACGATGACCGAACGGCCCGAGTAGTCGACGCGCTTGCCGAGGAGGTTTTGACGAAAACGTCCCTGCTTGCCCTTGAGCATGTCGCTGAGCGACTTCAGCGGCCGCTTGTTGGGGCCGGTGATGGTCTTGCCGCGGCGCCCGTTGTCGAACAGGGCGTCGACCGCCTCCTGCAGCATCCGCTTCTCGTTGCGGATGATGATCTCCGGAGCGTTGAGCTCCTGGAGCCGCTTGAGCCGGTTGTTCCGGTTGATCACGCGGCGGTAGAGGTCGTTGAGGTCGGAGGTCGCGAAGCGGCCACCGTCGAGCGGAACGAGCGGACGCAGATCCGGCGGGATCACCGGGATCACATCCAGCATCATCCACTCGGGTTTATTTCCAGACTCTCGAAAAGCGTCGACGACCTTGAGGCGCTTGGAGAGCTTCTTGCGCTTGGCCTCGCTGGTCGCCTCCTTCATCTCACCGCGCAGCTGCTCGCTGAGCGTGTGGATGTCGATGTACTTGAGCAGGTCGCGAATGGCCTCGGCGCCCATCCCGGCGGCGAAGGCCTCCTCGCCGAACTCCTCGACCGCCTTCATGTAGCGCTCCTCGGTGAGGAGCTCCCCGCGGACGAGTCCCGTCTCCTTCGGGTCGGTGACGACGTACGACTCGCAGTAGAGGATCTTCTCCAGGTCCTTGAGCGTGATGTCGAGCAGGTTGCCGATGCGCGACGGCAGCGACTTCAGGAACCAGATGTGCGCGACCGGCGTGGCCAGGTTGATGTGGCCGAGGCGCTCACGACGCACCTTGGACTGGATCACCTCGACGCCGCACTTCTCGCAGACGATCCCGCGGTGCTTCATGCGCTTGTACTTGCCGCAGTTGCACTCGTAGTCCTTCACTGGGCCAAAGATCTTCGCGCAGAAGAGGCCGTCCCGCTCCGGCTTGAACGTCCGGTAGTTGATCGTCTCGGGCTTCTTCACCTCGCCATGCGACCACTCCCGGATCTTCTCCGGCGACGCGAGCGAGATGCGAATGGCCGAGAACGAAAGCGGATCCTTCGGCTTCTCGAAGAAATTGAAGATGTCTTTCATCTTGCCTCTGTGTTGGTGCGGACCGTTGGGATGAACTTTTTAAAAGCTTGGTTTTACTCGCCGCCCAGCTCGCTGGCGCTGGCCGCCGGCGGGGGGGCAGCTGACGCCGCGCTGGCCTTGGCGGCCACCTCGCGCGCCATCAGCTCGAGGGTCGACTCCTGCTTGCGCGGGGCGTTCGGATCCTCGATGAGCTCGACGTTGAGACAGAGCGACTGCAGCTCCTTGAGGAGCACGTTGAACGACTCCGGCAGACCGGACTCGAGGACGTGCTCGCCCTTGACGATCGCCTCGTACATGCGCGTGCGGCCGATGACGTCGTCGGACTTCACGGTCAGGAACTCCTGCAGACCGTAGGCCGCGCCGTACGCCTCCATCGCCCACACCTCCATCTCCCCGAGCCGCTGCCCGCCGAACTGCGCCTTGCCGCCCAGCGGCTGCTGGGTCACCAGTGAATATGGCCCGATCGACCGGGCGTGGATCTTGTCGTCCACCAGGTGGTGCAGCTTCAGCATGTACATGACGCCGACGGTGACGTCGTGGTCGAACGCGTCGCCGGTCTTGCCGTCGAACAGCGTCGCCTGACCGTTGGAGGCGAGGCTGGCGTGGGCCAGCAGCGCCTTGATGTCGACCTCCTTGGCGCCGTCGAACACGGGGGTCGCCAGGTGGACGCCTTCACGGACCGTCTGCGCGAAGCGGAGCAGCCCCTTGTCGTCGAGGGTGTCCAGCATCTCGACGTGGTGCGGGTCGGTGAAGACCTGCTTCAGCTTCGTGCGGAGCGCGTCGCCCGTCCACTGGTCCTGGATCATCTCGTCGATCTGCTTGCCCATGTAGAGGGCGGCACCGCCCAGGTGGGTTTCTAGAATCTGTCCGACGTTCATGCGCGACGGCACGCCCAGCGGGTTGAGGACGATGTCGACCGGCGTCCCGTCGGCGAGGAACGGCATGTCCTCCTCCGGCAACACGCGCGAGACGACGCCCTTGTTGCCGTGGCGGCCGGCCATCTTGTCGCCGACCGACAGCTTGCGCTTGATGGCCACGTAGACCTTGACCATCTTGATGACGCCCGGCGGGAGCTCGTCGCCCTTGGTGAGCTTGGAGATCTTGTCGCGGTAGAGCGCCTCGATCGCCGCCACGTCCTCGGCCAGGCGCGCGGCCAGCTGCTCCAGCTTCTCGCCGGCCTTGCCCGCCTCCTCGACCTGCAGCTCCGACCAGTAGCGGGCCGGGATCTCGTCCAGCGTGGCGTTCTCGATCTTCTGCCCCTTGGCGCAGAGGACCTTCCCCTTGTCGTCGACCAGCCGCACCGCCGTGGTCTTGCCGACCAGCAGCTTGCGCATCTTGGCGTAGTACGACTCGGAGACGATCTTCACCTCGTCGCGCTGATCGGCGAGCAGCTTCTCCTTCTCGGCGTCCTCGATGTCCTTGGCGCGCTCGTCCTTCTCGGTCCCCTTGCGCGAGAACACCTTGGCGCTGATGACGATCCCCTGCACGCCCGGCGGGACGCGCAGCGAGCTGTCGCGCACGTCGCCGGCCTTCTCGCCGAAGATCGCCCGCAAGAGCTTCTCTTCCGGCGAGAGCTGGGTCTCGCCCTTGGGGGTGATCTTGCCGACCAGGATGTCCTGCGGCTTCACCTCGGCACCGATGCGCACGATCCCCGACTCGTCGAGGTCCTTGAGGGCCTCCTCGCCGACGTTCGGGATGTCGCAGGTGATCTCTTCCTTGCCGAGCTTGGTGTCGCGCGCGACGCACTCGAACTCCTCGATGTGAATCGAGGTGAAGTGATCGTTGCGCACCAGCCGCTCGCTGACGAGGATCGAGTCCTCGAAGTTGTAGCCGCCCCAGGGCATGAAGGCGACCAGCACGTTCTCGCCCAGGGCCAGCTCGCCCCGCTCGGTGGCCGGCCCGTCGGCCAGCACGTCGCCCATGCGAACGTGATCGCCACGCTCGATGATCGGCTTCTGGTTGATGCAGGTGTTCTGGTTCGAGCGCTGGAACTTGGTCAGGTTGTAGATGTCGGGCTTGGCCGACAGCGGATCGCTCTCGCTCTCCTGCGTCGGGCGCACGACGATGCGCGTGGCGTCGACCGAGTCGACCACGCCGTCGCGCTTGGCGACCATGGTGACGCCCGAGTCGCGCGCCACGATCCCCTCGATCCCGGTTCCGACCAGCGGCGAGCGCGTACGAATGAGCGGCACCGCCTGGCGCTGCATGTTCGAACCCATGAGCGCCCGGTTGGCGTCGTCGTTCTCGAGGAACGGGATCAGCGAGGCGGCCACCGAGACCAGCTGGTTCGGCGACACGTCCATCAACGTGACCTCCTCCGGCTTCGCCATCACGAACTCCGTGTTGTGGCGGCAGGAGATGAAGTCCTCGGTGAACTTCCCCTTCTTGTCGACGGAGGTGTTGGACTGGGCGATGTAGTGCCCCTCCTCCTGCAGCGCCGAGTAGAACTCGACCTTGTCGGTCACGCTGCCGCCGTCGACCTTGCGGTACGGCGTCTCGATGAAGCCGAACTCGTTGACGCGCGCGTAGGTCGAGAGCGAGGCGATGAGGCCGATGTTCGGACCTTCCGGCGTCTCGATCGGGCAGATGCGGCCGTAGTGCGTGCCGTGCACGTCGCGCACCTCGAAGCCGGCGCGCTCGCGGGTGAGCCCGCCCGGCCCGAGGGCCGAGAGCCGCCGCTTGTGCGTCACTTCGGAGAGCGGGTTCGTCTGGTCCATGAACTGCGACAGCTGCGAGGACCCGAAGTACTCCTTCACCACCGCCGAGACCGGCTTGGCGTTGATGAGGTCGTGCGGCATGAGCGTCTCGATCTCCTGAGACATGCTCATGCGCTCCTTGATGGCGCGCTCCATGCGGACCAAACCGATGCGGTACTGGTTCTCCATCAGCTCGCCGACCGCGCGAACACGGCGGTTACCGAGGTGATCGATATCGTCGATCGACCCCTTGCCGTTCTTGAGGTCGATGAGGTAGCGGATCGTCTCCAGGATGTCGCGCTTGGTGAGGACCGTGTTGTCGAGCGACTCGTCCAGCTTGAACTTGTAGTTCAGCTTGAGGCGGCCGACCTTCGAGAGGTCGTAGCGCTCTGGGTTGAAAAACAGGTTGTTGAACAGGTTCTGGGCCGTCTCGAGCGTGGGCGGATCGCCCGGGCGGAGGCGCCGGTAGATCTCCATGATCGCCTCGTCCGACGTCTGCAGCTTGTCGGCGATCAACGTGTCGCGCAGGTACGACCCGACGTTCAGGTTGTCGATGAAGAGGACCTTGGTCTCGCTGATCCCGTGCTCGCGCAGCTCGTCGAGCTTGGACTCGGTGAGCTCCTCGTTGCACTGCAGGACCACTTCGCCCGTCGCCTCGTCGATGACGTCGCTGGCGGCGACCTTGCCGACCAGATCGGTGACCTCGACGGCCAGACGCTCGACGTTCGAGTCCTTCAGCTTCTTGATCGCCAGCTTGGTGAACTTGCGGTTCTTCTTGACCAGGATCTCGCGGCTGTCCGGGTGGCGGATGTCGCGACTGGCGCGCTGGCCGGGGAGCAGATCGTACTCGACCGACTTGGCGTACTTCTTGTTCGGCTCGAGGTAGATCGTCTCGGTGTCGTAGTAGTAGTTGAGCAGCTCCTCGGTCGAGTAGCCGAGGGCGCGCAGCAGCACCGTCGCGTGCAGCTTCCGGCGGCGGTCGATGCGGACGTAGAGCAGGTCCTTGGGATCGAACTCGAAATCGAGCCACGACCCGCGGTAGGGGATGATGCGGGCGCTGTAGAGCAGCTTGCCCGAGGAGTGCGTCTTCCCCTTGTCGTGATCGTAGAAGACGCCGGGGCTGCGGTGGAGCTGGCTGACGACGACCCGCTCCGTGCCGTTGATGATGAAGGTCCCGTTGTCGGTCATGAGCGGGATCTCCCCGAAGAAGACCTCCTGCTCTTTGACGTCACGGATCGACTGCGAGCCGGTCTCTTCGTTGGTGTCCCACACGACCAGGCGGACGATGACCTTGATCGGCGCGGCGAAGGTCATCCCGCGCTGGCGGCACTCGTCCACGTCGTACTTCGGCTTATCGAGCGTGTACGAGACAAACTCCAGCGACGACGTCTCCGAGAAGTCCTTGATCGGAAACACGCTCTTGAAGACCCCCTGAAGGCCGACGTCCTCGCGCTTGTCGAGGACGATGTCCTTCTGAAGGAACTTCTCGTAGCTCTGTTTCTGGATGTCGATCAGGTTCGGGATGTCGATGATCTTCGCGATCTTTGCGAAGGTCTTCCGCGCCCTGAAGTTGTTCTGGATCACCGGAGACGCCATCTATACTCCTTCGATTCCTGCGGATTTCGCCAATGGCCGACGGTCGAACGTCCCCCTTGCCGTCAAAGACGGGGAACGTCCGACCTCAAATTTTCGATTTTTGTACGTTTGAAAAGGTCCGTCCGAGTTGTTCGCGGCGCCGTCTTACTTGACGTCGACCTTCGCGCCCGCCTCGGTCAGCTTCTTCTTGATCGTCTCGGCGTCGGCCTTGTTGATGCCTTCCTTGACGGTCTTCGGCGCGCCGTCCACCAGGTCCTTGGCCTCCTTGAGGCCGAGGTTGGTGACCTCGCGGACCGCCTTGATGACGCCGATCTTGTTGGCGCCGGCATCCGTGAGGACGACCGTGAACTCGGTCTGCTCGGCAGCCGCAGCCGCCGCGCCACCGCCGGCCGCCGCCGGAGCCGCCGCCACGGCGACCGGAGCCGCCTTGACGCCCCACTTGTCCTCGAGCTCCTTCGTCAGAGCCGCCAGATCAAGCACGGACATCTGGGAAAGAAAACTAACAACCTGCTCCTTCGTCACGTCGGCCATTTCAATCGCTCCTTCGGGGTGAGTTATGTCGGTCGTTCAAAAAATACAAAGATGCCGTAGCCCAGCTTCTGGTTTCGGCCGGGTTACTTCGGTGCTGCTTCCGCCTGTTCCGCGAGGGCGCGCTCCCGCGCGGCCAGCAAAAGGGCAAAGTTCTGCTGAGCGGCCGTGGTCAGCCGCAGGAAGTTTTGAGGCACGGCCAGCAAAGTTGCAAGGAAAGTCGCCCGGAGCTCGTCCTTCCCGGGGAGCTGCGACAGCGCCTGGACGCCCTTGACGTCCAGCGCCTTGCCGTCGACGTAACCCCCCTTGATGACGAACTTCTCCTCGGCCTTGGCGACCTTGGTGGCCACCTTGGCGGGCGCGGCGGGGTCCTCGAACGAGTAGGCGATGGCGGTGGGGCCGACGAAGAGCTTCTCGACCCCCTCCATCGGCGTCCCTTTGACGGCGATCCCCAGGAGGGTGTTCTTCACGACCTGGTAGTGGCAGCCGTTGCCGCGGAACTCGCGGCGCAGGGCGGTGTCGCTCTTGACCGTGATGCCGCGGAAATCGGCCAGCACCAGGCTGGTCGCCTTGGCCAGCGACGCCTTGAGCGCGCTGATGTTCTCTTCTTTGACGGCTTTTTCCATGATCCTTACCTATTTGGTCTCGAACTCGGCCACCAGCGGCAGGTGGTCGATCCTGATCCCCGGGCCCATCGTGGTGGAGACCGTGACCGACCTCATGTAGGTCCCCTTGGCCGTCGCCGGCTTGAGGCGCAGCAGGGTGTCGATCATGGCGCGGGCGTTGTCGCGCAGCTTGTCGCCGCCGAACGACGCCTTGCCGATGCGGGCCTGGACGACGCCGGCCTTCTCGACGCGGAACTCGACGCGGCCGGCCTTGAGCTCGCGGACCGCCTTGGCCACGTCGGTGGTAACTGTCCCGACCTTGGGGTTCGGCATCAGCCCCTTGGGGCCGAGGACGCGGCCGAGGCGGCCGACCAGACCCATGACGTCGGGCGTGGCGACCATCGAGTCGAAGTCGGTCCAGTTCTCCTTCTGGATCTTCTCGACCAGGTCCTCGGCGCCCACGGCGTCGGCGCCGGCGGCCCTGGCCTCGTTGGCCTTGTCGCCCTTGGCGATGACGATGACGCGCAGGCTCTTGCCGGTGCCGTGCGGCAGCACGACCGCGCCGCGGACCATCTGGTCGGCGTGCTTGGGATCGACGCCCAGACGGACGGCGATGTCGACCGACTCGTCGAACTTGGCGACCTTCGTTTCGGGCAGGAGCTTGCAGGCCTCGTCGATCGGGTAGCGCTTCCCCCGCTCGACCTTGGCCGCGGCGTTTCTGAACTTCTTTCCGTGCTTGGACATCGTCGTTTCCTCGGGACCTACTGGCGGCCTTATCGGCCTTCCACCTCGATACCCATGGATCGCGCCGTGCCGGCGATGGTGCGCATCGCCGATTCGACGTCGGTGGTGTTGAGGTCCGGCATCTTCGTGGTGGCGATGTCGCGCAGCTGCTTCTGCGAGATCTTCCCCACCTTGACCTTGTTGGGCTCCTTGGAGCCCGAGCCCGGCTTCTTCTGCGTCGCCAGGCCTGCCGCCTTCTTGATCAGGATCGGCGCCGGCGGCGTCTTGGTGATGAAGGTGAACGACCGGTCGGAGTAGACGGTGATCTCGACCGGGATCGTGACGTCGTCCTTCGTCTGCGCCTGGGTGCGGGCGTTGAACTGCTTGCAGAACTCCATGATGTTGACGCCGTGCTGGCCCAGCGCCGGCCCGATGGGCGGCGACGGGTTGGCTTTCCCGGCGGGAACCTGGAGCTTGATGAAACCGGATACCTTCTTCATTGGGCGGGCTCTCTTTTCGAAACGCTGCGCTGTGCTACGACTTTTCGACTTGAGCGAAGTCCAGCTCGACCGGCGTGGCGCGGCCGAAGATGGAGACGTTGACGCGGATCTTCTGCTTCTCGGCCTTCACCTCGACGACCGTGCCGGTGAAGTTGGCGAACGGGCCGTCGATCACGCGAACCGTCTCGTTCACCTCGAACGAGATGCGGGGCTTCGGGCGGGTGGCGCCTTCGGTCATGGCGACGTTGATGTTCTGGATCTCCGTCTCCTTGACCGGCTGAGGGTTGGTGCCGCCCAGGAACCCGGTGATCTTCGGGGTGTTCTTGACCAGGTGGAACGTCTCCTGGTCGAGATCCATCTGGACGAACATGTAGCCGGGGAAGAACTTGCGGGTGGTCGAGCGCTTCTGTCCCTTCACCAGCTCGACGACGGTGTCGGTCGGGATCAAGATGTCCCCGAACTTTGCCGTCAACCCAGCCTGGCGGACGCGATCGAGCAACGAGAGCTTGGCCTTGTTCTCGTGGCCCGAATAGGTGTGTACGACGTACCACTTCATCGGCATGAGGGAGCCCTCGACTCGATTAGCGGAGGAACCAGTTTGTAAAGAATGACCAGAGTGCATCGAAGCTGCTCAAGATGAGGGCCGCGATCACCACCGTCACAATGACGACGATGGTCGCTGCCGACGTTTCCTTTCGGGTGGGCCAGGTAACCTTCTCCAGTTCTCGGGTGATGTCGACGACCTGCGCGTAAACCTTTTCGTTTCGGTAGGTCACGACCGCGGCGGCGCCAGCCACCAGAATGGCGAATCCGTTGACGACCAAGTCGTTGGGCTTGGCGAAGTAGCTCCAGCCCCAATCCATCGCGCGCGACAGCACGAACGCCGCCAGAAGGGCGCCGAGCGCGAAGGTCAGATGTACGAATTTATTGGGTCCCATGATGATCTGATCGTCTGGTTGTCTGGTCTGGGCTTTGGCTGGCGGCAGGGCAGGAGGGATTCGAACCCCCATCCCGCGGATTTGGAGACCGCTGCTCTACCATTAGAGCTACTGCCCTAGAAAGCTCCTGCGTTAACTTGGTTGCCTCTATTTGGTTTCTTTGTGATTGGTGTGCTTCCGGCAACGCCAGCAGAACTTGGACAGCTCGAGCTTCTCGGCGTTCGCGCGCTTGTTCTTCGTCGTCGAGTAGTTGCGCTCGCGACAATCGGTGCATTCCAGGGTGATGATGACGCGTTGGGCGGCCATGGTTACTTCGCTTTGACCTCGTCGGGAAGGATCTTGGTGACGACGCCGGCGCCGACGGTCTTGCCACCCTCGCGGATCGCGAAGCGCAGACCTTCCTCGCAGGCGATCGGCGTGATGAGCTCGATCTTCAGGCTCACGTTGTCTCCGGGCATGACCATCTCCGCGCCCTCGGGCAGCGTCACGAGACCCGTCACGTCCGTCGTCCGGAAGTAGAACTGCGGGCGGTAGCCCTTGAAGAACGGCGTGTGCCGCCCGCCCTCTTCCTTCTTGAGGATGTAGACCTCGCCCTTGAAGTTCTTGTGCGGCGTGATGCTCCCCGGCTTCGCCAGCACCTGTCCGCGCTCGATCTCCTCGCGCTTGGTGCCGCGCAAGAGCGCCCCGATGTTGTCCCCCGCGCGCCCCTCGTCCAGCAGCTTCCGGAACATCTCCACGCCCGTCACCACCGTCTTCGACGTGTCGCGGAAACCGACGATCTCGATCTCCTCGCCCACCTTCACGATCCCGCGCTCCACGCGCCCCGTGACCACCGTGCCGCGGCCGGAGATCGTGAACACGTCCTCCACCGGCATCAGGAACGGCTTGTCGATCTCCCGCTTCGGCTCCTTGATGAACGAGTCGCACGCGTCCAGCAGCTTCAGCACCGACGGCTCGCCCAGCTCCCCCGCGTCGCCCTCCAGCGCCTTGAGCGCGCTCCCCCGGATGATCGGCGTGTCGTCGCCCGGGTACTGGTACTTCGACAGAAGCTCGCGCAGCTCCATCTCGACCAGATCGAGCAGCTCCGCGTCCTCCTTCGCGATCATGTCCACCTTGTTCAGGTACACAACGATGGCCGGGATGCCGACCTGACGGCCCAAAAGGATGTGCTCGCGCGTCTGCGGCATCGGGCCGTCAGGCGCCGACACCACCAGGATCGCCCCGTCCATCTGCGCCGCACCCGTGATCATGTTCTTGATGTAGTCCGCGTGCCCGGGGCAGTCGACGTGCGCGTAGTGCCGCTTGTCCGTCTCGTACTCCACGTGGGCGATCGCGATCGTGATGCCGCGCTCGCGCTCCTCGGGCGCCTTGTCGATCTGGTCGTACGCCAGGAACTTCGCGAATCCCTTCTTCGTCAGCACCTTCGTGATCGCCGCCGTCAGCGTCGTCTTCCCATGGTCGACGTGCCCGATCGTCCCGATGTTCAGGTGCGGCTTGTTCCGGATGAATTTTTCCTTGGCCATCGCTGTCGTCCTCGCTGTGTTCCTGACTGTGCTAAACTCGTCTCGAGCCCACGACCCGGATTGAACGGGTGACCTCGTCCTTACCAAGGACGTGCTCTGCCAACTGAGCTACGTGGGCGCTGGAGATGGAGCGGGAGACGGGTCTCGAACCCGCGACCATCAGCTTGGAAGGCTGGAGCTCTACCAACTGAGCTACTCCCGCGTGTGTTCGACTCACCGTCTCCATCCAACGCCTTCGATCTCTGCTGCTTCGACTGTCTCGGGGTGGACGGGGAAGGATTCGAACCTTCGAAGTCAGAGACGACAGATTTA
Organism: uncultured Pseudomonadota bacterium; assembly: GCA_963831685.1. Taxonomy (GTDB): domain Bacteria; phylum Myxococcota_A; class Polyangia; order Fen-1088; family Fen-1088; genus JADGRB01. The sequence goes on along the minus strand of CAWHRJ010000011.1, from coordinate 103,733 downwards.
CAGTCTGTTCCCTTTGGCCACTCGGGAACCCGTCCGAAGCTTCACTCGCAGCGGAGCTGGCGATGGGACTCGAACCCGCAACCTGCTGATTACAAATCAGCTGCTCTACCATTGAGCTACGCCAGCGCCGGAATCCGTCCCTGTCCATTGTCGTGTGATTCTGATGAGTTTGACTTTGTTCACGCATCGACATAGCTATCCCAGGCCGGCGCGCAGAGCGCGAACGTATAGTTCGATCACGCCACGCTGTCAAGCGACATTGAGCCGGCTGGCGAGCTTCTTGCGAGGCGCCGGCTGACTCGTCGCGTCGACTGCTGATTTTACTAGAGAATCTGGCGCTCTGGCCCCGTGACCGGCGCTGCCTGGTCCTTGGGGTCGCGGACCGGGGGCCCCTGCTCCGGCGCGCTGCCGCGGCCCGTCGGAGGGGTCGGCGCGGGCGGGGGGGGCGGCGCTGGGACGTCGCTGCCGGCCGACGCCGGGTCGGCGAACTCCAGCTTGTAGGTCGGATCGAGCATCTTCTGTAGCTTGGCGAAGGCGAGCTTGGACTTGTCGCGCCATTCGTTCTGCACCCCGAGCCGCTCCAGCATCAGGAGGTTCTGCTCGTGCGTGCGGACCGACTTCTCGAGCAGGATCCGGATCTCCTTGCGCAGCTCCTCGTAGTAGACGTCGCGCTTCTCGCGGTTGGCCTCCCCCTGCAGCTCGTCGGGGATGGGCGCGTGAACGAACGCGTCGTAGAGCTCCTCGTAGAGCGATCCGATCTGGTAGCCGGCCGCCGAGGCCCACTGCGGGTTGCCGAGCTTGATCGTCTCGATGTACTGGCGCTGGGCGGCGAGAAGCAGCTTGGCCTTGTCGTTCAGCACGCCCAGGGCCTTCTTGTCGACGGTGTCGATCGACGCCTTCTCGGGCAGGCGCAGCTGGATCGCCCGGAAGCGCTCGTGCGTGATCTCGCCCAGCTGGTAGCGGACGAGACCCATGTAGAAGTCGGTCTCCAGCCGCTCCTCGCTGGCGATGCTGTTGAAGTAGTAGACCGCCGACTGGAAGGTCCGCTCGGCGGTGTCGAGGTCCTTGAGCTGGAATTGCGCGTAGCCGCGCCGGCCCATCGCCTCTATCTTGTCGTCCGCGTTCAGGTCCTTCCGCTCGAGGATCTGGGCGAAGGTCGTCGCCGAGGTCGGCCAGTTGCCGAGCTCGGCGTAGCAGGCCCCCATCTGGAAGAGCGCGTCCTTGGCGTCGGAGGTCTCGGCGTGCTCGTTCGCCAGCTTGCTGAAGCGCGCGATCGCCGTCTGCCAGTCCTTGACCCCCTCGTACGCCAGACCGGCGTTGTAGAGGGAGGCCTTCGTGAAGCGGGTGTCGGGGAATTCCTTCAGCAGCTGGTCGTAAACGCGCGCGGCGTCGGCCGGCCGCTTGTCCGACAGCGCCGCCCCCGCCCGCTCGAACAGCTCGGTGACGTCGTAGGTCTCGAGGTGCGTCCCGTCCGGCCCCTTCACCGCCGCGATCTTGATGGGATCCATCTCGATCTCTTCGACCTGCGGCCCCGGCGGCACCACGGTGACGTCGTTCTTCGCCTTCCCGGCGCAGGCGCCGAGCAGCGCCACCGGCAGAACCCACAGTCGTCTCTTCATCTCGAGGCCCCCTCGTGAGTCTTAGGGACAACGCCGGGAGGTGCCAGGTTCCAAGGGATATCCCATCCGCATGCCCCATCGGATGGGTCCGCCTCCGGGTTGACCTTGCCCGTTTACAAGGGGGCCTGCGGTCGGGCACCGTGGGGGGCGTGCCGACATCACCGCCGAGGGAGCTCATCTCCCCCGCCCAGATCGCCAGGAGGGTCGCCGAGCTGGGGGTCGAGATCGACGCCCGCCTGCCGCCAGGGCCGCTCACCGTGGTCGGGGTGCTGCGCGGGGCCTTCGTCTTCATGGCCGACCTCGTTCGGGCCATCCCGCGCGACCTGACCTGCGACTTCCTGGGCGTGCGGAGCTACGGCGACGCCACCATTTCCTCGGGCGTCGTTCAGATCACCAGCGATCTGCAGGCGCCGATCGCGGGCCGGCACGTGCTGCTGGTCGAGGACATCGTCGACACCGGGCTGACCCTCCGCTACCTCCTTGATCTGCTGCGCGCGCGCGGGCCGACCAGCGTCCATGTCTGCGCGCTGCTGGCCAAGCCGTCGTACCAGGACCCGAGCGCCCCGCTCGACTTCGTCGGCTTCCCGGCGCCGGACGCCTTCGTCGTCGGCTACGGCCTCGACGGCCGCGCAGCTCTATCGCAACCTGCCGCCGGGATCTGCGCGCTGGAGACCTAGCGGGCTCTTCAGCGGTTCTTCTTCCGTCGGTCGAGCTCCTCCTTGAGCCTGACCTTGAGGCCGTTGTAGCGCTGCAGGAACTCGAAGTGCTTCTGGCGGAACGCCTGCAGGTAGCGGCGCTCGTGTGACTTCTGCTTGAGCGCCTCGCGGATCTCGGTGAGCGGCGCGACGAGCTGCGCCGGGTCGGAGTAGGTGCTGAGCAGGCTCATCGCCCGACCGGCGTCGATCAGCTTGACCTCGCCGGCGCGCCCGCTCTTGCCGGGCGGCGTGTAGAGGATCGTGAGGACGTCCGGCGCGCTCGCCTTGACGGTGGTGACCACCATGCTGCCCGGAAGGTCCGGCAGGTCCTCCTTGACGATGACGATCTGCGGGCGCGTCTGGGTCACGACGTCCAGCGCCTCGCCGCCGCTCAGCGCCGCCCGGAACTGCCACCCCTGCTCCGCCGTCAGCACCTTCTCCAGCTTGGCGATGCGCCTCGGGGTCGTCGTCCACCACCACGACGCTCGCCGACGCCGAGGCCGCTGCGTCGTCGTCCGTCCGGCCGGAGAGCCGATCCTCGAGGTCGAGCAGCTCGTGCGAGACCTCGCGCAGCTTGCGCAGGAACTCCTCGTGCGTCTCGGCCACCTCCTCCAGCAGGCTGTTGCGATCGGCCGTCGCCTTGATGTCGCCGGCCGCCTCGATGACCCGCTCGCGCAGGTAGGGGACCACGTCCGGCTCCTTGAGGACGACGTCGGCCGCGCCGGCCCGGAACGCCTTGACCGCCGTCTCGTACGACTTGCGGGCGGTCATGATGACGACCGAGGTCAGCGGCGACTTGTCGCGGGCGAACTGCAGGAGCTCGATCCCGCCGCCTGGCGTCGGCGTGTCGGCATCGACCACCGCGACCGCGTAGAACTTGTTCAAGAGCTGGTCGCGCGCCCGCACCGGATCGTGCGTGCCGGTCACGATCAACCCGACCTTGGTCAGCAGCCGGTCGAGCCCCTTGATGACCTGCTCGTCGGCGTCGACGACCAGGACCTCTTGCCCGGCGGCGGCGGGTTGATTGGCCACGGTGCGCTGAACTTAACCTGGAACCCCCGATGGGTTCCAGACCTCACGAGCTGGTACTCTTGACAGAGCTTGGGGATCGCGAGGGCCGACATGGACTTCAACTTGGACAGAGCGCTGCTGGACGCGCGCCGCCTGGGCGCGTCGGACGTCCACCTCAAACCGGGGATGGCGCCCGTCCTGCGGATAGCAGGCGAGCTGCGCAGGCTGAGCGTCGGCCCGCATCCCCTCCCGGCGCTCTCGCGGGAGTTCCTGCACAACCTGGGGATGTCGCTGCTCAACGACCGGCGGCGCGAAATGCTCGAGCGGACGGGCGATGTCGTCGTCGCCATGGCCACCAGCAACGGCCGGCAGCGCGTCCACATCTTTCACCACCGGGGGGCGTCAGCCTCTCGCTCCGGCTGATCCCGCCCGAGGTCCCCGGGTTCGACAAGCTGGGGCTGCCGGGCGAGGTGCGGGAGCTGACCGAGCCTTCGACCGGATCCGGCGCGGGCCTGGTGGTCGTGGCGGGGGGGCCGGGGAACGGCAAGACGACCACCATCGCCGCGCTGGTCGAGGACCTGCTCAAGCGGCGCACCTGCCGTGTGCTGACCGTCGAGGAGCCGGTCGAGTACCTGCTGCGCGACTGGGATGGGGTGGTGGTCCAGCGCGAGGTCGGCACCGACATCCCGTCGACCGCGGCGGCGCTGCGGGCGGCGAGCCGGCAGGACGTCGACGTCCTCGTGGTGAGCGACCTCGGCGATCCGGAGGTCGCCGGCCTGGCGGTGGAGGCCGCCGAGAATGGGCGCCTCGTGCTGGCGGGTGTGACGGCTGGGAGCACCGCGCAGGCGATCGCGCGGCTGACCGGCGCGGGCATCGACGATGGGGCGCGCCTGCCGCGCGCGCGTCTGGCGGCAGCACTGCGGGGTCTCCTGTTCCAGAAGCTGCTCGCCGTGCCGGGGACCCGGCGCCGGCCGGCCGGGACGCTCCTGCGCGTCACGGACGAGACGCGGGCGCGCCTCGGCGACGAGGCCGCACCACCGGCCGGGGTCGACCTACCCGGGAGCGTGGCGTTCGAGCCGCCGGCCGAGCCGCCGCGCCGCCGCCGGGGAAGCGAAATGCGCGACGGTGTTGAGGACGAGGCCGCGGGCGACTAGTCTTCGCCTCCGTCCATGTCCCCTCCGTCAGTCGCCACCCTCTCGCTCGACGCGCGCCGCGCCTTTCTCGACTACTTCGGGGAGCGCGACCACCGGGAGACGCCCAGCGCGTCGCTGGTGCCGCTCCACGACCCGACGCTGCTGTTCACCAACGCCGGGATGAACCAGTTCAAGGACTTCTTCACCGGCAAGGCGAAGACGACCTTCTCGCGCGCCACCAGCTCTCAGAAGTGCGTCCGCGCGGGCGGCAAGCACAACGACCTGGAGAACGTGGGGCGCACCGCGCGCCACCATACGTTCTTCGAAATGTTGGGGAATTTTTCGTTCGGCGACTACTTCAAGCCCGACGCGATCGCCTTCGCCCACGAGCTGCTCACCAAGACGTTCGCCATCAAGCCCGACCGTCTCATCTACACGGTCCACGAGTCCGACGCCGAGGCGCGCGCGCTCTGGAAGAAGATCGCCGGCGTCGGCGACGACCGGATCATCTCGCTCGGCGACAAGGACAACTTCTGGGCCATGGGCGAGACCGGCCCCTGCGGGCCCTGCAGCGAGATTCATTACCTGCAGGGAAACGACATCCCCTGCTCCGTCGAGGCGGCCGGTGGAAACTGCCTGGGCCCGGCGTGCGACTGCGACCGCTGGGTCGAGATCTGGAACCTGGTCTTCATGCAGTTCGAGCAGGTCGCTCCCGGCGATCGCCGCCCGTTGCCGAAGCCGTCGGTCGACACCGGCATGGGGCTCGAGCGCCTCTGCGCCGTGCTGCAGGGGGTGCGGTCGAACTACGAGACGGATCTGCTGCGCCCGCTCATCGACCGCGTGGCCGACCTTTCGAAGAAGAAGTTCGTCCCCACCGACTACGAAGGGGAGAGCGTCTCGCTGCGCGCCATCGCCGACCACGCGCGCGCGGCGGCCTTCCTGATCGCCGACGGCGTCTTCCCCGACAAGACCGGCCGCGAATACGTGCTGCGCCGGATCATGCGGCGCGCCGTCTATCACGGCTGGCTGCTCGGCATCCGGGGCGAGAGTTTGCTGCCCAAGCTTGTCGACCAGGTCATCGAGATGATGGGAAGCGTCTATCCCGAGCTCAACGAAAGACGCAGCGTCATCAGCAAGGTCACCGCCGAGGAGGAGTCGCGGTTTCGAGAGACACTGGAGCGGGGAATTCGAATCCTCGAGGAGAACATGACCCGCCTCCACGATCGGGTCATCCCAGGAACGCTCGCATTCCAGCTCTACGACACGTATGGCTTCCCGCTCGATCTCACTCGCGTCATCGCAGAACACAACAAGTTCGCGCTCGACGAGGCTGGTTTCGAGAAGGCAATGGACGAGCAGCGCCGCCGCAGCGAGTTCCAGGGCTCGGGAGAGGTGGCGGTGGCGGCTGTGTTCCAGCAGATCGCCGACCGCGTCGGTCCGACCAAGTTCCTCGGTTACGAGAAGACCGCCGCGTCGTCGAAGGTCGTAGCTCTGCTGGAAGGCGGCAAGGAGGTCGACGTCGTCGGCCCTTACTCGAAGGACGTCGCGGTGATGGTCGCCGAGACGCCCTTCTACGGCGAGCAGGGCGGCCAGATCGGCGACGCGGGGACGCTCGCCTCGCCCAAGGCCCAGCTCGCCGTGCGCGACTGCAAGCGGCCGGTCTCGACGCTCTGGGTTCACTTCGCCGAGGTCGAATCGGGCGAGCTGCGCGTCGGCGACACCGTCGATCTCACCGTCGACGTCGAGCGGCGCGACGACATCCGCCGCAACCACTCCGCGACACACCTCTTGCACTGGGCGCTCCGCCACCTGCTCGGCACGCACGTCACCCAGAAGGGCTCGCTGGTGGCCCCCGATCGCCTCCGCTTCGACTTCTCGCACACCGCACCCTTGACCGACGACGAGAAGCGGAAGGTCGAGGACCTGGTCAACGCGCGCGTCCGCAAGAACGTCGCCACCGACACCGCCGTGCTCGCCATCGCCGACGCCAAGCAGGCCGGTGCCATCGCCTTCTTCGGCGAGAAGTACGGCGACACCGTCCGCGTCGTGACGATGGGCGAGTCGAAGGAGTTCTGCGGCGGCACGCACGTCGCGCGCACCGGCGACATTGCCCTCTTCAAGCTCACGGAGGAGACCGGCATCGCACAGGGGGTGCGGCGCATCGAGGCCGCCACCGGCGCCGGCGCGCTCCGCTACGTCCGCAAGATGGAGACCGAGCTGCTCGAGTCGGGGCGCCTCCTGCGCGCCGGTGAGTTCGAGGTCGCCGCTCGCATCGCCAAGCTGCAGGCCGACCAGCGCGCGCTCGAAAAGGAGCTCGAGAAGCTGCGCCGCAAGCTGGCCTCCGGCGGCGGCCGGGATCTGCTCTCCGAGTCGCGCGAGGTGAACGGCGTGCGCGTGCTGGCCGCACGCGCCGACGTCGCCGATCCAAAGGCGCTGCGCGAGGTCGCCGACCAACTGCGCGACAAGGTCGGCTCGGGCATCATCGTCCTGGCCGGTGTCGAGGGGGACAAGATCGCTCTCGTGGCGATGGTCTCGCCCGATCTCGTCGGCAAGCACCACGCCGGCAAGATCATCGGCGAGGTCGCCAAGGCCGTCGGGGGCAAGGGGGGCGGCCGGCCCGACATGGCGCAGGGAGGCGGCTCCGATCCCGGCGCGCTCGATGCGGCGCTGGCGCGGGTGTTCGATCTCGTCCGTGGCTGAAAAACGCCCGCCGCAGGCGTTCGAGCTCGACGCCTCCGACGCCGGCGTCACGCTGGCGGCGGCGTTGCGGCGGCGCCTCGCCGGGGAGAGCTGGAGCGACGTGCGGGCTCTCTGCACGACCGGCAAGGTCACGCTCGACGGGGAGCGCGCGCTCGATCCCGCCGCCCGCGTCGCGGCCGGGCAAAAGGTCGAGCTCCGCCCCAACGCGCCCAAGCCCAACACCCTGCCGTCCGGCTTCCGGATCGCGTTCGAGGACGGGCACCTGGTGGTGATCGAAAAGCCGTCCGGCATCACCAGCGTCCCCTACGAGCGCAAGGAGACCGGCACCGCGCTCGATCTGATCCGCGCCAGCTGGAAGCGGGCCGGAAAGCGCGCCACGGTGACGCCGCTTTACACCGTCCACCGGATCGACAAGGACACCTCCGGCCTCCTCGTCTTCGCCAAGACCCGCCTCGCCGAGCGCGCGCTGCACGAGGTCTTCCAGCGCCACACCGCCGCCCGCGCCTATCTGGCCCTGGCCGAAGGCGAGGTGGCGGCCGCGCGGATCGAATCGCAGCTCGTCGCCGATCGCGGCGACGGCATCCGCGGCTCCACCCGCCACGCCGATCAGGGCCAGCTCGCCATCACGTATGTGGAACCGCTCCGCCGCTACCGATCGCGCGCCGGAAAATCGACGGCGCCGGGCGGGCCGGCGGGCGCGATCGCCGCTACACTCTGCCGCGTGCGCCTCGAGACCGGGCGAACCCATCAGATTCGCATCCACCTCTCCGAGCGCGGCCATCCGCTGGTCGGCGAGACCGTCTACATCCGCGAGCTGTGGCGCGCCGGGCGGGAGCCGCTGCCGGCGCCGCGCCTCATGCTGCACGCGGGGCTGCTCGGGTTTCCGCACCCGGTGACCGGGGCCGAGGTCGAGCTTCGCGCCGAACCGCCCGCCGACTTCATCGCGGTGATCGAATCGCTGGGGGGGACCCGTGCCGACTGCCGGATCTGACGGGACGATCCGCTCCGCTCTCGCGGCGGTCATCGAGGCGATGCGCGCGGCGTACGGCCCGAACGCCCAGCTGGCCTCCGAGCTCCCGGGCGGCGGGTTCGATCCGGTGTTCGCCGAGCGAACGGCGCCCCTGCTCGAGTTCCTCTGGTCGCGCTACTTCCGGGTGCGCCTCCTCGGCATCGAGAACGTCCCGGCGACCGGCGCCGCCATGCTGGTCGCCAACCATTCGGGCGGCATCCCCTACGACGGCGCGCTCTTGCTGCACGGCATCCATCGCGACCACCCGGCCCACCGGCGCGTCCGCCCGCTGGTGGCGAACTTCGCCTTTCGCGCCGGCTGGATGGCCAACGTCGTGGCGCGCGTCGGGGGCGTCCGGGCATCGCGCGAGACAGCTCTGCCGTTGCTGGCCGCCGGCGAGCTGATCGCCGTGTTTCCCGAGGGCCTGAAAGGGGTTGGAAAGCTCTACCGCGAGCGCTACCGGATGGCACGCTTCGGCCGGGGCGGGTTCGTCCGGCTGGCCGCCGAGGCCCAGGTCCCGCTGCTCCCCGTCGCCATCGTCGGCGCGGAGGAGATTCACCCCGTGATTGGGAAGATCACCTCTCTTGCCGAGCCGTTGGGGCTGCCTTACATCCCAATAACGCCGACTTTTCCATGGCTTGGCCCGCTGGGCCTGCTCCCGGTACCCACCAAATGGACGATCCAGATAGGCCCCCCAGTCCCACCGCCGGCGGTGGGCGACCCCGCGGGAACCGCCCGGGCGGCGGAGGCGGTGCGCTCTGGGATCGATACAATGATCGCCGATCTGCTGGTCCAACGACGATCGATTCTTTTCGGCTGATCGTCGGGAAACGTTTGGCTTCTCGTACGTTATATTCGTGCGGCACTATACAGTTCAGCTATAAACTGGAGGCTTAGCCCCCGGCTGCATGATCGATATCGGGCACACGATCGGGAACTACAAGATCACCGCCAAGCTCGGAGAGGGGGGCATGGGGGTGGTGTATCTGGCCGAGCACCCGGTCATCGGCAAGAAGGTTGCCATGAAGGCGATCCACCCGGAGCTCTCGAGGAACGCCGACGTGGTGTCGCGCTTCATCACCGAGGCGAAGGCCGTCAACCAGATCGGCCACGAGCACATCGTCGACATCGCCGACTTCGGGAACACCTCGGACGGCGAGTTCTACTTCGTCATGGAGTACCTCCAGGGCGAGTCGCTGTCCGACCGCCTCAAGAGGGAAAAACGGATTCCACTCAACCAGGCGATGTCGATCGGCGCCCAGATCGCCGATGCGCTGAACGCCTCCCACCAGCAAGGGATCATTCACCGCGACCTCAAACCGGAGAACATCTTCCTTTGCCACCGCGGCGCAAACCGCGACTTCGTCAAGGTGCTCGACTTCGGCCTCGCCAAGCTCACGCAGAACGACGAGAAGGTGACGCACAAGACCCGCACGGGCTCGGTGATGGGAACGCCGTATTACATGTCGCCCGAGCAGTGCGAGGGGAAGACCGAGATCGACTACCGCGCCGACATCTACTCGCTCGGCGTGCTCATCTTCGAGATGCTGACCGGCAAGGTGCCGTTCGGCGGCGAGGGCTACGGCGAGATCATCGTCAAGCACGTCACGATGCCGCCGCCGTCGGTGCGCAGCGTGGTCCCCGAGTTGCCCGAGTTCATGGACGCCATCATGTACCGGGTGCTGGCCAAGGACCGCGACCAGCGGTTCCAGACCATGTCCGACCTGCGCGAGGCGCTGCTCGACCCGGAGCGCTACGCGAGCTCCGCGCCCGAAATCGGCATTCCCGAAGACCTGTCGGGGATCGCGCGCGCCGCCGCGCCGATGGCCCGCGCCGACATCGAGGCGCGCTCCGCGCTGCAGGACCCGTCGAACATCCTCACGCCGCCGCCGCCGGGCGGGACCCCTTCGGGCCGCGGCGAGCTGATCGGGAACATCGACAACCTGATCCGGACCAAGCAGGGGAGCCGCGTCGTCCTGGCCATCGGCGTCGCCTGCGCGACCCTGGCGGCTGTTCTGCTGTTTGGTGGTCACCACAACGACGCGCGCCACGCGCTCCCCGCCGCCAGCCTGCCGCTCCACCCGGCGACGGTCCGCGTGAACTTCAACTCCGATCCCGACGGCGCGATCGTGGTTCGCGCCGACGGCAAGACCCTGGGGTTGACGCCGCTGTCGATCGAGGTCGTGTACAGCGACTCCGCGGTGGAGTTCCAGTTCAAGAAGGCGGGCTACGAGCCCAAGACGATGTACGTGGTGCCCAACCTCCCGTCGCCGCTGTTCGCGACCCTGCGCCACGTCGACATCGAGCCGCCCCCGGTCGAAGGAGCCGGCGGCTCGACGGGCGAGCACGCCGCGGCCCGCTCACGTCGCCCGCGTCCCGCTGCACCCGCCGCGCCTCAGACCCAGCACCCGCCCAGGGAAGACGAGGACGGCGTGCTGGAACCGTCGATTCGCTGACCGCCCCTGGGCGGCTCCGCTCCGCTCGCTCGGCTCCCCGGCGGGGGGCCGACCGAACACCCGTCCCTCGCGCTTGCCGAGGAGCCACGCTCCGCTCCGCTTGCAACCTCGCGTGAAGGGCTTCGTAGCAGAGCCGAGGTGTAACGCGCGTGCTTCGGGGGACGGGTGTCGCCTCGGCCGGAGCTGAGGCGGCCGCATCTGTCGTTTGCGGCCGCCGATTCCAACCTTTCAGGTGCGAAGCCCGAGGCGATACCGGTCCCCCGAAGCCCCCGAGTGAAACCGAGCGAAGCGGGCCGAGTGGCGCGGAGCCGAAACGGGCGGGCGGGGGTCAGGCGCAGACGCGGTTACGGCCGCTGGCCTTCGCTTCGTACAGGCGCTCGTCGGCGCGCTTGATGAGCGCCGCCGGCTCGGTCAGCTCGGCGTCGACGGTGGCGATCCCCATCGAGATCGTCACCGGGATCTTCACGTTCTCGAACTTGAACTCGGTCTTCTCGACGATCTGCCGGATCTTCTCGGCGAACGGCAGGCAGCTGCCGCCGTCGATCTCGGGCAGCACGATGGCGAACTCCTCGCCACCGTAGCGGGCGAAGCAGTCCTCGCGCCGGATCTTGGCCCGCACGGTCTGCGCCAGGTGCTTGAGCACGTAGTCGCCGGCGAGGTGGCCGTAGCCGTCGTTGACCTTCTTGAAGTGATCGATGTCGAACATCACCAGCGACAGCGGCCGCCGGTAGCGGTGCGCGCGCGCGATCTCACGCTCGATCGTCTCGAGGAAGTAGCGCTTGTTGAAGATCTGCGTGAGGCCGTCGACGGTCGTGAGGCGATAGATCTCCTCGTGGTACGCGTTCTCGATGTTGCCGCCGGTGAGGAACTTGAAGATCGTGCGGCCGATCTTGATCAGATCACCGTCGCGCAGCACGTACTCGTCGACCGGCTCATCATTGACATACGTCCCGTTGGTCGAGCCCAAATCGCGCACCAGGATCGACTTGCCCGTGTTGACGATCTTCGAGTGGTTGCGCGAGATCGATTCCTGATCGATCTGCACGTCGCACTTCGACGAGCGGCCGATGACCATCGAGGCCGCATTGAGATTGTATTTCTTACCCAGCTCGGAGCCGTAGATCACCACCAGGCACGCTTCATTCCCGGCGGGCCGCTCGGTGATGCGGCTGATGCTGGTGACGACCGTCTTCGCTCGGACATGGTCCGATTCCGACGTGTCGTTGGGATCTCGGGGATGGCGCGCCACGGGGTCCGGCGAAGCAGGCTAGGTCAAACCCACGAAGGGGGCAAGGGGAGGATAATTTGACACCTCCACCTACATGTATGACGGTGTCATTATGGCACATACCCACCGCTTCGCAACGGTCGCCGCTCTGACCTTGGTCTCGTTGCCCGCGTGGGCCCAATCCCCCTCCGTGAAGCCGGAGTCGATTCACCTGGTCGGGCACCGCTACGTTGCCGATCTCACCGACGGTGGACACGCCGAGCTGACGCTGGACCAGCGCCTGCAAACGAGCACGGACGAGGTCATGCGCACCTTCCAGATCCCCTACGCCGGCGCGGTCGTCATCTCGATCCCCGACGGCCGTGTGCTGGCGATGGTTGGGCGCTCGGCCGCCGATCCGCGCCTCGGCCCGGCCGATCTGGCGCTGCACCCCTGGGCGCCGTCGGCGTCGGTGTTCAAGGTCGTCTCCGCCACGGCGCTCGTCGAGAGCGGCCTCACGGGCTCGACGCGCGTCTGCTACCACGGCGGCGTCTCCGCGGTGCTGCCCGACAACCTCTACGACATCCCGGCCATCGACAAGCAGCTGCGCCTCGCTGGCCTACGGGATCGGCAAGTCGCAGAACGCGATCGTCGCCAAGCTGGTGACCGGGCACCTCACGGCCGAAGACCTGACACGCGAGGGGCGACTCTTCGGCTTCGGCGAGGAGATCCCCTTCGAGATCCCCATCGAGCCGTCTCACCTCGACGTCCCGACGGACAACCGGCTCGAGCTGGCGCGCGCGTCGGCCGGCTTCTGGCACTCCACGCTGTCGCCGATGCACGGCGCGCTCCTGGCCGCGACGATCGCCAACGGCGGCGCGATGCCGCTGCCGACGCTGGTCGAGCGGGCCGTCGACGGCGGCGGCCACCCCGAGGCGCTGCCCGTCGCCTCGACCCACCGGGTGGCCGATCCGGCCGCCGCCGCTGAGGTCGGGCGGATGATGGAGCTGACCACCCGGATCGGGACGGCGAAGGCGACGTTCCGCAACAAGCGCGGGCAGCGCCTCTTGCCGGTGGACGTCGCCGGCAAGACCGGCACCCTGAACGCCGAGACCGACCGCGGCCCCATCGGCTACAGCTGGTTCGTCGGCTACGCCCCCGCCGACCGGCCCGCGATCGCCTTTGCGGTGGTCCTCGGCAACGCCCCCAACTGGCGGATCAAGGCGACCTACGTCGGGCGTCACATCGTCACCGAATACCTGGCCGGCAAGCAGTTGGAGAAGAACGACCGCTCCGGGACCCACCTCTACGCGGCCCGGTAAAAACAACCTTTTCTGCGTCGCTCCGACGGTGGGGCCTTGTGGCCGGGAACCGTGGGCGTATAAACTGACCCGCGCCTTTCGGAAAGGCCGCCCGCCGCAGCATGCAGCTTTACGAGTGGATTTCGAGCTCCGCCTCGAACCAGAGCAGTGGGAAAGCACTGGTCTATCGGGACACCTATCTTTCGTGGCGTGGGCTGCTCCACCGGGTCGACCGGCGCGCGCAGGAGCTGTACGCGCTGGGAATCGCGCCGGGGGCCTGGGTCGGCCTCATGCTGGGGAACGTCCCCGACTTCGTCATCCTGGCGCTGGCGCTGTCCAAGATCGACGCGGTGATCGTTCCGCTCGATCCGACCACCGGCAACCGCGAGCTGGAGATGGTGCTGGAGGCGGCGCCGCTGCGCGCGCTCATCACCCGGCCGCGCGGCGGTGAGGGGGACAGGCGACCGCCGGGCTCCCCTACTACGCCGGCCCGCCGATCCCGCGGCCGCCCGCCGGACCGCCGTCGAAGTTCGTGCCCGAGTCGCGCCGCCGGCTGCAGGGGACGCTGCTCACCTGTGGGCTCTACAAACGCACCGCGCTCGCCAAGCTGACCAACGGCGCCGGCGAGCCTGAGGTCGTCCAGATGACCGCGTCGGTCGGTGGGGACCCCAAGGGGGTCATCAAGACGGCGGCCAACCTCCGGGCGGCCGCCGAAGCGATCCGGAAGACGCTGGACGCCAGCGCGGCGGACCGCATCCTCTGCTCGCTGCCGCTGCACGCGAGCTACGGGTTCGATTTCGGCTTGCTGACCTCGCTGGCCAACGGCGCCACGCTGTTCCTCGAGGACGAGGTGGCACCCAAGCGAATCGCCAAGCTGCTGCGCGAGCAGCGGATCGATCTGTTCGCGGGGACGCCGGCGCTGTTCGGATCGCTGGTGCGCGTGCCGACGGTCAAGCCCCTCAAGAACAGCGGCGCGCGCTTCCTGAGCTCGGGCTCGTCGCTCCCCGCCAACATCGCGGAGACGTTTCAGCAGAGGTTCGGCGTCCGCCTGCTCTCCTGCTACCACACGACGCAGGCCGGCCCGCTGGCGATCGATCGCGCGGGCAAGGACCCCGAGAGCGTCGGGCGGACGTTCGACGGGGTCGAGCTGCGCATCGCGGGCCCGAAGGGGGACAAGCTGTCGGCGAACGAGACCGGGCCGATCTGGGTCCGCTCGCGGGCGCTGTCGACCGTCTCGGTGCCCAAGATTCACCTCCCCAAGCGCGGCGACGGAACGCCGATCGGCGGCGTCGAGGAGGGGTGGCTGCGCACGGGCGACCTCGGCCAGCAGGACAAGACGGGCCGCACCGTCATCACCGGCCGGGAGGACGATCTGGTCAAGGTGGACGGCAAGCGGGTGGCGCTGGGGGAAGTCGCCGGCTGCCTGGAGGCGTTCCCCAAGGTCAAGGAGGCGGCGGTCCGGATCGTCACCGACGATCTGGGGGGGCCGATGGTCGTGGCGCGCATCGTCCGCGCCGGCGTCTGCCGCGCCGAGGACATCATCGATCATTGCGCCCGCAACCTGGCGCCCTACAAGGTCCCCCGCCACATCGAGTTCTGCGAGGTGATTTAGGATCGCGTCGGGGGAGCGCGAGCTTCGCTCGTGCGAGCCCATCGCGGGGGGCGCGGGACCCTCCCAGGTTCCCGATCCTAGTCGAGCAGCTCGCGCAGGCGAGCGTTGACGACGGTGTGGCTGCCGGCGGGGAGATCGACTTCCTGGAAGAATGAGTAGTAGCCGGGGTGGCGGATCTCGATTCGGTGGAAGCCGGCCCGGATCTGGTGCCCCTCCCCTTTCCACTCCGCCGCGCTGCCGGCCAGGAGATCGTCGATCCAGACGCTCGCGTCGGGGACGTTGCACTCCACGCGGACGCCGACCGCGTAGTCTCCGAGCGTGTGCGCGCATCCGCCGGCGGCGGCCGCCAGCAGGATGATCAGCACCCCGGCACGGAGCGCGCGGGCGGAGGCGCGAAGACGGTTCATGGGGTGTTGCCTCCGGTCTCGGGGGCCGGGGGGCGCAGCCGGGCTCGAAGCCGGATGACGCCGCCAGCGGTCTGCACGTCGCTCAAGCTGATCATCGCGTCGGCATCGCGGGAGAGGGCAGCCGCCAGAGGCCCCGGGGCCGAGCGGGTGCGGGCGCGAATCTCGGCGTGACCGCCGCCGACCCGAACGAGGTCGGCCACCGAGACCGCGCCCACCGAGCGGACGCTCTTGAGCAGCGCCGAGACGGCCGCCGGCTCGACGACGTCGGCGTCGATGGTGACAATCGGCAGGTCGCCGCTGCCCCCGGCGCTGGCGTTCAGGGTCGACGCAAGATCGGCGCCCAGCGCGCCGGCCAGACGGCCGAGACAATCGGCGCGCCCCGCGTCGGCGCTCTCGGCGAAGGCGCGGGTGGAGGCCGCGCGCTCGGGCAGCGGGGCGCCGACGAACCGGGCGGTCGCCTGGCACGCCACCGAGATGCGGCCCGTGCCGCGCAACGCCCCCTCGTCGCGCGTGGTGACGGCCACCGTCGCGATGGTGGCCCCGGGCGCGGGCGGACCGGCCGAGCCCGCGCGCGCGCGGACGCCCGCCGACGACAGGGCCGCGACCAGCTTGGCGATGAACTCCGGCGAAGCCCCCTCCCCGGCCTGCAGTGAGATCGACGGCGCGGCCGCCGCGGCGGGCGCGGGGCCCGGCGACGGCGTCGTCCAGCGCTCGACCTTGCGCCGGAGCGCAAACACGTCGACCTCGGCCTGGATGCGCAGCGAGTAGACACCGTTCACCTCCCCCTCCTCGAGCGTGCGGTAGCTCCCCACGAAGCTGTGGGCCTTGGCCTCGAGGGCGCGGATCGCCTTCGCCTGCGCCGCGCGCGTCTGCGGATCGACGAGCTCCGCGAGCGCCTGATCGACGACCTGGCGAATCGCGTCCTCGAGCGCGCGTTCCCGAGCGCCGGCGGCGTTCCCCCCCACCACGGGCGCCTGGCCGGTGGCTACGCGCGCGCCCGGATCGACCGCGGGATCCGCGACCGGCGCGGTCGGCAGAGCGGGGCCGGGCGGCGCCTGGGCGGCAGCGCGCATCCCGGGGAGCAGGAGCAGGAACAGCGCCAGAGCGCCGGCCATGGACACGGTCCGGAGGATCCTCACCGCAGCACCTTCTGAACGTAGATCAGCGCGGCGCCGCGGGCGAGCTTTGCGGCCAGCTCGGCGCCGCCCTCGATCACCAGACGGCCGGCGCGGTCGGCGCGGGCCGCGTGCGCGCGGGCGTCCGCCGGCGGCGCGCCGGTCCGGTAGGTCGCGGCGCCGAGCGCGATCTCCTGCCCGCCGACGAGGGCCTTGGGCGAGGCGGCGAGGTGCGCCTCGTGGACGGAGAGGACGGTGGGCGCCGCGGCCGGGTCGTCCAGCCAGTCGGCGAACCCGACCTCCAGGCGAACGACCGCGCCACCGTTCGACTGATACTGCACGTCGGCAGCGCGGGCGCGGCCGAGCGCCTTGTCGATGCGAGCGGGGTCGAGCTTCCGCCCGCCGCCGGCCGGCAAAGCGACGAGCGCCGCGCGCAGCCGGGCGAGGGCTGCGGCCCGGGCGCGCCGCTCGGCCCCCGGGCGCGCCAGGTCGACGCTGGGCATCCGGAGATCGGCGGCGGCGCCGCCCGTCGCGGTCAGGGTCCCGGCGCGCCAGTCGATGGTCACGCCGTCGCGCGTTTCGACCAGGTCGGCGGGGGCCGGCGACTCGGCGGAGGCCAGCGCCGCCCAGACGAGCGACGCCAACGTCGCCCAGGCGAGCGAGGCGACGATCCGCGCGGCGCTACTCCCACTCGATCGTCGCGGGGGGCTTCGACGAGATGTCATAGACGACGCGGTTCACCCCTTTGACCTCGTTCACGATGCGCGACGAGAGGGTGGCGAGCAGATCGTACGGCAGCGGAACCCAATCGGCGGTCATGCCGTCGCGCGAGTGCACGGCGCGCAGGGCGAGCACGTCGGCGTACGTCCGCTCGTCTCCCATGACGCCGACGGTGCGCACCGGCAGGAGGACGCCGAACGACTGCCAGATCGACTCGTAGAGCCCGGCGGCGCGGATCTCCTGCTCGATGATGACGTCGGCGGCGCGCAGCACGTCGCAGCGGGCGCGCGTCACCTCGCCGAGCACGCGCACGGCGAGGCCCGGCCCCGGGAACGGCTGGCGCCAGAGGACGTGGTGGGGCAACCCCAGCTCGGCGCCGAGCGCGCGCACTTCGTCCTTGAAGAGCTCGCGCAGCGGTTCGACCAGCTTGAGGTTCATCCGCTCGGGCAGGCCGCCCACGTTGTGATGCGACTTGATGGTGGCCGACGGTCCCTTGTGCGAGACCGACTCGATGACGTCGGGGTAGAGCGTCCCCTGGACCAGGAAGTCGGCGCCGCCGATCTGCTTGGCCTCCTCCTCGAACACGGCGATGAATTCGGCGCCGATGATCTTTCGCTTTCTCTCGGGGTCGGTGACGCCGGCCAGTTTGGAGAGAAACCTTTCGCTGGCATCGACGACGCGCAGGTCAGCCTGGAAGGCGTCGCGAAACAAGGCCTCGACCTGCGCCGCCTCACCCGCGCGCTGCAGCCCGGTGTCGACGAAGATGCAGGTGAGGCGCGCGCCGATCGCCTTCAGGACCAGGGCCGCGGCCACCGACGAATCGACGCCGCCCGACAGCCCGCAGACCGCGTGCGCTTTCGGTCCGACGCGCGCGAGGGCGGCCGCCACCGCCTCGCCGGCGAAGCCGGCCATCGTCCAGGTCGGCGCGCAGCCGCAGATGCGGAACAGAAAGTTGGCCAGGATTTCGCCCCCGCGCGGCGTGTGGGCCACCTCGGGGTGGAACTGCACGCCCCAGAACTTGCGCGCCGGGGCGGCCACCGCGGCGGCCGGACAGTTGGCGCTCTCGCCGACCAATGCGAAGCCCTCCGGGAGCGCATCGATGCGATCGCCGTGCGACATCCAGACCGGGATCTCCTCGCCCGGGGTGAACCCATGGAACAGATCGCCTGTCTCCTTGACCTTCACCGTGGCGCGGCCGTACTCGCGCCTGTCGGCGGCGACCACCTTGCCCCCGAGCAGCAGCGCGGTCAGCTGCACGCCGTAGCAGATCCCGAGAATCGGAACGCCGAGGTCGTAGAGCTCGGTCGAGACGCGCGGCGCGCCAGCGTCGTACGACGACGAGGGGCCGCCCGAGAGGATGATCCCGCGCGGCGCCATCTCGCGGATGCGCCCGAGCGGCAGGTTGTACGGATGAATCTCCGAGTAGACCTTCTGCTCGCGCACGCGGCGCGCGATGAGCTGGGTGTACTGCGATCCGAAATCGAGGATGAGGACGAGGTCGCGCCGCGACATTCGTTACTGCTCGACGCGGTAGTTCGGCGCCTCTTTGGTGATGATGACGTCGTGCACGTGTGATTCGCGCAGCCCCATCGCCGTCGCCCGCACGAAGCGCGCCTTGGTCCGCAGGTCCTCGATCGTGTGGCAACCGGTGTAGCCCATCCCCGACTTGAGCCCGCCGATCAGCTGGTAGAGCGACTGCGACAGCGGCCCGCGGTACGGCACGCGCCCCTCGATCCCCTCGGGGACCAGCTTGGCGTCGCTCGTCACCTCGCTCTGGAAGTAGCGGTCGCGGCTGCCGGCGCGCATGGCGCCGAGCGAGCCCATCCCCCGGTACACCTTGTAGCTGCGCCCCTGGTACAGAATGATTTCGCCCGGCGCCTCGTCGGTGCCGGCGAACAGGCTGCCGATCATGACGCTGTTGGCGCCGGCGGCGATCGCCTTGGCGACGTCGCCCGAATACTTGATTCCGCCATCCGCGACGATCGTGACGTTCATCGAGGCGACCGCCTTGGCGCAGTCGTTGATGGCGGTGATCTGCGGGACGCCCACGCCGGCCACCACGCGCGTCGTGCAGATGGATCCCGGGCCGATGCCGACCTTGACCGCGTCGGCGCCCGCCTTGGCCAGCGCCAGCGCCGCCTCGCCCGTCGCCACGTTGCCGGCGATGATCTGCGCCTTGGGGAAATTGCGGCGCACGTCGGCCACCGCCTGGACCACCGCGCGCGAGTGGCCGTGCGCCGTGTCGATGCAGATGACGTCGGTGCCGGCCTTGAGGAGGGCGTCGACCCGCTCGTCGCGGTCGGACCCCACACCGACCGCCGCGCCGACCCGCAGCCGGCCGAAGTCGTCCTTGGCGGCGAACGGGTGCGCCTGCGCCTTCTCGATGTCCTTGATTGTGACGAGCCCCTTCAGGAAGCCGCCGCCGTCGATGACCAGCAGCTTCTCGATGCGGTTCTTGTGCAAGAGCTCCTTGGCGCTCTCGACGCTGGTCCCCTCGGCGATCGTGATGAGCTTCTTGGTCATCATCGCGCTGATCGGCTGCTCGAGGTTCCGCTCGAACCGGATGTCGCGGTTGGTGAGGATCCCGACCGGCCGCCCGTCGGAGGCGACGACCGGCAGGCCCGAGATCTCGTGCCGCTTCATCAGCTCGAGCGCGACCGCCAGCTTCTGGTCGGGGCCGACCGTCACCGGGTTGACGACCACGCCGCTCTCCGCCTTCTTCACCTTCGTGACCTCGAGCGCCTGCTCGGGGATGGAGTAGTTCTTGTGGACGATGCCGATGCCGCCGTCGCGCGCCATGCAGATCGCGGTGGCCGCCTCGGTCACCGTATCCATGGCCGATGACACGATCGGCATGGCCAAGCTGATCCGCGGCGTCAGCTGGGTCCGAACGTCGACGTCCTTCGGAACGACGTCACTCTCGGCCGGGACCAGGAGGACATCGTCGAAGGTGAGGGCTTCCCGAAGATGGTCCGGCAGCATCTCGGGAGACTAGCAAAGTCACCCCCGGTCGCGGGGACTATTTTGCGCCGTGCTTGGTGCAGGTAGCGACGATGGCGTCGGCCTGTTTCTGGGCCTCCGGCTTGACGCCCATCCCCTTGAACCGGGCCAGCTCGGAGCGGGCGTCCGGGCAGTCCCCCTTCGCGACCAGGACCTTCATCAGCTCGTAGTGGGCGAGTGGGTTCTTGGGGTCGAGGTCGACGGCGGCGCGGCACTCGCCGGCGGCCCGCCCGGCGTCCTTCTGTTCGAGCAGAGCGCGGCAGAGATCGGCCGCGAAGGCGCCGTTCTTGGCGTCGAGCTTGCGTGCCCGCTGCTGGGCGGCGACCGCGGCCGGGATCTGCCCGCGTTTGAGCTCGACGCGGCCGAGCCGGTTCCAGGCGAGCGCGAAGTCGGGTTTGAGCTTGGTCGCCTTGTCGAGCGCCGCCTGCGCGCCGTCGAGGTCCTTCTGGTCCGAGAGCACCATCCCGAGGTCGGCCCAGCCGACCGGATCGCGCGGCGCCAAGCGGGTCGCGTCCTTGAGCGCGGCCACCGCGCCCGGCAGATCGCCGGTGCGCCGGAGCGCGGCGCCCAGGTTCAGGCGGTAGCCGGGGTCGGCGGGCTTGAGCCGCACGGCCTCGCGGTAGGCGGCGACGGCCTCCGGCTTCTTGCCGAGCGCGTCGCGCGCGACGCCCAGGTTGTACTGCGCCTCGGCGTAGTCCGGTTTGGCGCGCGTCGCGGCCTCGAGCTCGCGCGCCGCCCCGGCCGCGTCGCCGCCCGCGATCAGCAGCGCCCCGAGGTTGTTGTGCGCCTCGGCGAAGTCGTTCTTGAGGGCGATCGCCTTCTTGTACTCCGCAGCGGCGCCCGCGGCGTCCCCCTTCTTCTCCAGGGCCACGCCGCTGAGGTAGTGGGGGCGCGCGTCGCGCCGGATCGGCCTTGGCCGCCTCCTGAAAAGCGCCCAGCGCGCCGGCCACGTCCCCCTGACGATAGAGCCGCTCTCCCTTGTCGAGCAGCGGCGCGGCGCCGCCGGCCTCCTGAGCGAGCAACGCCAGCAGTAGCGGGAGGGCGGTCATGGGCGCCGAGTCTACCTGTCGGCGAGCAGGTCCAGAAGCCTCGTCTTGAGGCGCGCCATCCGCTCGGGGTCGGTGATCTTCACCAGGTTGGCCTTGTCGCGCACGTAGAAGACGTCGATGGCGCGGTTGGCCTCGGTGGCGATCTTCGAGCGGTGGATGTCCAGGCTCTCGTTGAACAGCGTCCGCGTCATCTTGTAGAGGACGCCGGGGCGGTCCTCGGTGACGATCTCCAGCACGGTGAAGTCGCGGCTGACGTCGTTGTCGATCTTCACCTCGGTCGGCACGGCCGGCGTGCGCCAGGCGGCGATCGAGTCGCCGCGCGGGCGCGCCGCGACCAGAGTCTCCCCCTTGACCGTTCCGGACAGCACCGCCTCAAGGTCCTCGCGCACCTTCTTCCAGCGCCCCTCGTCCATCACCGGACGGCGCATTCCGTCGCGCACGCGGAAGATGTCGAGCGCCTCCGCCTGCTCGCTGCCGTCGGCCGGCTGGCGCGAGTAGATGGCGGCGTCGACGACCTCGATCCGGTTGGCGTAGAGCACGCCGGCCACCTCGGCGAGGAGGCCCGGGATGTCGCGCGCGGCCAGCACCATCTCGGTCAGCCCCAGCCGCTCCTCGTGGGTGACCTCGACGAGGGCGCCCTTTTTCTGCCCGCGGCGCTCGCGAATCAAGCGGACGTGCTTGGCGATGCGCAGCGCCGAGTTCTCGGCGAAGTAGCGATCGGGGAAGCCGCCGAACAGCGAGGTGAGAGCGGCGGACTTCTCGGGCTCCTCGAGGATCGCCGCCGCGCGCTTCTGCCGCCGCTCGACGATCTCGGCCCGCTCCGCGCCCAGGAGGTCCGGCCCGCGGCGCAGGAACTTCAGAGTGCGGGTGTAGAGCTCGCCGAGCAGCGTCTCCTTCCAGCTGGACATCGCGTCGGGGGCGACCGAGGCGAGATCGCAGAAGGTGAGCAAGTAGAGCTCGCGCAGGTTCTCCTCGTCGCCGCACAGCGTGGCGAAATCGGAGATCATCCCGATGTCGTCGAGGTCGCGGCGCTGCGACATCTGCCCCATGACCAGGTGCTGCCGGACCAGGAACTCGACCCGCTTGATGTCGTCCTCGTCGATCCCCAGCCGCCGGCAGATGGTGACCGCCAGCCCGGCGCCGATCTCGCTGTGCGGGCTTCCGTACGGTTTGCCGACGTCGTGCAGGAGCGTGCCGGCCGCCAGCGCCACCGGCCGCGTCACCTCGCGCACCGTCTCCGTCGGCGTCTTGAACTGGTCGGCGTGGTCGCCGCGCCCGAGCGCGTGCAGCCGACCAACCGCATAGAGGGCGTGCTGGTCGACGGTGTAGACGTGATAGATGTCGTGCTGCACGCGCCCCGTCGACGGCTCCCACTCGGGCATCAGCGCCGCGAGCAGCCCGAGATCCTGCATCTGCTCGAGCCGCGAGGGGTTGGCGCGGTCGCGTCCGTCGCACACGATCTCGATGAAGCGCCGCCCCGAGTCGGGATCGGCGCGCAGCGCCTCGCCGCGCGTCGCCGCCAACTCCCCCAGCATCTCCAGCGTGCGGAGCGACAGCGGGATGTCGAAGGCGATCGCCACCTGGAAGATGCGGATCATCTCCGACGGCTTCTGCTCGAACACCGAGCCATCCTTGCCCTCGAGCATCCCCTCGCGCACGACGAAGCTTTCGTCGACGGCGCCGCCGTCCAGCGTCGGCACCGGCTGGCTGGGGCGGCGCGGCTCGTCGCGCGCGGTCGCCCGCTGCAGGAGGCGCTCCGTCTCGTTGCGGATCAGCTTGGCGTGCGCGTGGTACTGGTGCATGAGCGCCTCGACCGCGGGGTGGACCGCCGGCCGGATGACGCCGCCGCGATCCTGGGCGTCGGGGCAGAGCCAGGGGCGCGATCGCCTCCTGCAGCGCGAAGCGCAGGTGATCCTGCCGCCGCCCGGCCGCCGCGTGCATGGCGATGCGCACCCGCAGGAGCCACTCCGTCGCGTTGACGAAGGCCTGCGCGAGCCGCCCGGTCATCACCCCCTTGGCGACCAGCTCCTTGGGATCGCGAGGTGCCGAAGCGCGCCTGCGCGGCCCAGCGGCCGACGCAGAGATCGCGCATGCCGCCGGGACCGTTCTTGAGATCGGGCTCGAGCAGGAAGATCGTGTCGCCGAAGCGGCTGTGGCGCGCCCGCTGCTCGGCGCGCAGCCGCGCCACGAAATCCTCGGCCGCCGTCTTGGCGACGCGCGCGCGGAAGGCCTCGAGGAACCGGCCCCCCAGCTCCGCGTCGCCCGGTCAGAAAGCGCGCATCGAGCAGCGCGGTCGCCGCCGCCAGATCGCTCTCGGGCAGCGACAGCGCCTGGTCGAACGAGCGGACCGCGTGGCCCGCGTCGACCTTGGCGTCCCAGAGCGGGTAGAGGATCGCCTCCGAAAGCATCTGCACGCGGTTCGTCCGGCGCCTTCTCGCACAGCACCAGGAGGTCGAGATCCGAGAAGGGCGCCAGCTCGGCGCGGCCGAAGCCGCCGGTCGCGAAGACCGCCACCGGCGTCGCGC
This sequence comes from uncultured Pseudomonadota bacterium, assembly GCA_963831685.1. GTDB lineage: Bacteria > Myxococcota_A > Polyangia > Fen-1088 > Fen-1088 > JADGRB01. Next base: position 80,174 of record CAWHRJ010000011.1, on the reverse strand, counting down.
ACTTCGCCACCTCGGCCCCTGCCGCCTCCACCACGATCCGGTCGACGTCGCTCGAGAGCGTTCGTGCCACCTCGATGCCGTTGCCGCCCGCCCGCACGGCGGCGGCGGCCCGCTCGCGGGCCTCCGAAAAGGCCCGCACGATGTCCAACGTCATGGAGACGACACACTACCAGATCCGCCCTAACGCATTGACGGCGGTCGGGGCGTGCGGCACGGTTAGGACCATGGCCGAGATCGAGCTGGCGCCGCTGTCCCATCGCCTCGACGACGACGAGACAAGGACGCTCGCCAAGCTCTTGGACGAGGCCGGCGCCCCGGCGTTCGAAAAGGCGGACGAACACGCCTCGCACACGATCGCGGCGCGCCTGTCCGAGGAGGCGCTCACCGAGTTCCTCGATCGCCTCGACGCCCATGATCTGGGTGCCGAGATCTATCTGCCGGTCGAGTTCGAGGGGCGCGTCACGATCGGCGATTTCCGCGTCGCCTCGTCGCAGGCGTTGCTCGACGTGCTGGAGGAGATGCGCGAGGAGCTCTCCGTCGACACGGAGGAAGCCGGAAGAGGACGAAGAGGAAGAAGAGGAGGACGACGACGAGGGGACCGTCATCGAGGCCCAGCTCCGCCACATCTGGCACCTGGTCGCCGACGGCGCCACCGAGTCGATCGAGAAGGGGCTGCCGCTGCACATTCAGTTGTGAACGCCCTTCTCCAGGTCCCATCCGCCGCCTCACCCCGCCACCTTCCTCGAGTCCCCGTTACCGGCGTTACGTGCGGAATTGAAGGCCCACGCTCGCCCCACCGCTCGCCTCCGCACGGAGGGTGCGGGCGAGTCGAGACGAGAGCTCGATTCCGCGAGGCCCTGACGCGAGGTTGGATCAAGGGTCCGAAAATCGGACGGCGATCAGGCGCGCATGAAGACGTGGGGCGGGATCGGCTCCGGATAGACCGACCGCAGCTCGACCTTCCGCTCGAGGTCGCGGATGATCGCGGTGGCCACGTCGACCTCGTAGAGATCGTTGATGTTGGCGATCCCGCCTGGGGCGAAGACGTTGATCTCGAGGATCTTGTCGCCGACCAGGTCGACGCCGACGAAGTAGAGGCCGTCGGCGACCAGGCGCGGGCGCAGCAGATCGCAGATCCGACGCTCCGCCTCCGAGAAGTCGGTGCGCCGGCGCGACCCGCCGACGTGGATGTTGTTCCGGATGTCGTCCTTGGGGCGCATGCGCTTGTAGGCGGCGACGACGCCCCCCACGGCCAGCGGTGCGCCGCCCAGCAGCAGAACCCGCTTGTCCCCCTTGGCCACGGCGGGCAGGAACTCCTGCACGATGACGTAGCCGGCGCGCCTGACGGTCGAGATCATCTGCTGCAGGTTCGCGCTCTGCCCGCGCGCCACGTAGAAGACGTTCTTGCCGCCGAACCCGGCCAGGGGCTTGATGATGGCCGGGCCGTCGAGCTCGCGCAGGAAGGCGCGCACCCGCTCGATCGACCGGGTGACCAGCGTCTTCGGCCGTAGCTCGACCGGAAAGCCGGCCAGGTACATCTTGGAGCCGGCGCGGGCCAGCCCATCCGGATCGTTGACCACCAGCACACCCAGCTGCTTGAGCCGCCGGCCGAAGTCGAGCGCCGGGTTGAACCGGTCGCCCTCGTCGGAGCCGGCGTTGGCGTTGGGGTTGTTGCGCAGGAAAATCAGGTCGAAGTCGCAGAGGCGCGCCTCCTCGCGCGGGGCGTCCGCGCCGGTCAGGGCCTTTGCGTAGGCAGCGGCGTCACGCAGGCGTCCCGGTTTCGGGCGGACCACCTCGGCCACGATGTCGGCCCCCTCGCCCTGCGAGAAGGCGTCGACCGAGGCGAAGGCGACGTCGTGGCCGCGCCGGTAGCCGGCGAACGCCAGGTGCAGCGTGGTGTAGCTTGCCTTCTGCGTCCGGGCGCTGTTGACGACGAAGCAGATGCGCATGCGGAACGCCGCGAAAACTATACACGGCCACGGCGCGGAAGGTCGTGTTTTGGGCTGATATCCGCTAAGATCCCGGCTAATGGCGGGAAAGACTTTTCCCGGAATCGGGGACCTCGAAGACGAGGAGCCCCCGCTCGATCCGGCCGACGCGGCTGACAGCGCCGAGTCCGCGTCGTTCTACTCCGGGCCGACGGTGGTCGACGAGGCCAAGGTCGAGCAGGGGCTGAAGAAGCTCCGATCGCTCGACGCACCGCTCGGACCGCAGACCGGCATCCACCAGGCCGTGGCCGACGCGATCGCCGATCCGGCGCGGGTGACGCCCAAGGTTCCCGCCGACGCGGCGCCGCTGATCCCGGAGATCACCGTCGACCCGTCGCGCGGGACCGCCGTCGGCCGGAGCGTCAGCGGTCCGCTTCCCGGCCAGCAGACGACGCAGCCGTTCGACGACAAGCACCTGCGCGGCACGATGTTCGGCCACGGCGTTCACCTCCCCGACTTCGAGCCCGCCGGGCGCGCCGACGAGGTCGAGACGTCGAAGGCCCTGGCGGTCGTCGAGCGCGGAAAACCGACCAACCACGAGGTCGCGATCTTTCAGCCTGGGCCGTACTCGCAGTACAAGGCGAAGCCCGCGGCCGACGCCCCCTCCCCGCCCTACCCACGCCAGAGCCGGTATTATCGAACGCCGATCGAGGTCCAGCCGCTGCCGCCGCGCCGGAAGATCATCTGGCGTGTCATCGCGGCCGCCGCGTGCATCGGGCTCATCGTGGTGGCGGCACTCCTGTGGGTCCGCGCCAACACCGATGATCTCTCCGCCCCACCGCGGCCGGCGGGATTGCCCGCGGCCCGCCCGGTCGATCTCCACCCGCTGATGCCGCCCCCACCGGCACCGCCCGAGGCGGTGCCCCCTCCCGAGGCCACACCACCGCCCCAGGCGCTCGCCGCGCGGCCGACGGCTGCGCCTGCCATCGCGAAGCCCGCCGCCGCGAAGCCCGCCCCGACTTCCGACCGCGACGACGAAGCGGCGGTCCCGGCTCCGACGCACGCCAAACCAACGGTCGCCGTGCCCGGGCCGACGCACCACACGCGCCCGGCCGCAAAACGCCACAACGAGGCCGGCGCCGAGGGGCCCGACAAGCACAACCAGGGCGACAGGTCGGAAGGCAAACCCGCCGGCAAGTCCGACGCCGTGGAGGCCAGGCCCTCCAAGGGGAAGCGCCCGGTCGAGGAAGACCCCGACGCCACGATGGCCCCGACCATCGAGTGAGCCCGGCCGCGCGCCCGCATTGCCGGGGACATTTGGGCGTGTTACCCCTAAGCGCCAAATGAACATCGCCCCGGATCAGATCGATCCCGACGCGGCGAACGTCGTCCGGCGGTTGAAAGACTCCGGCCACGCCGCGTACCTCGTCGGCGGCTGCGTGCGCGACCTGTTGCTCGGCCTCAAGCCGAAGGACTTCGACGTCGTCACCAGCGCCACGCCACAAGAGATCAAGAAGAGCTTTCGAAATTCGCGGATCATCGGCCGTCGATTCAGGCTGGCCCACGTCTTCTTCGGCCCGAAGATCATCGAGACCTCCACGTTCCGCGCCAACCCGCGCGAGATGGAGGACGACGACAACGACGGCGCCGCGCCGGAGAGCGGCGATCTGCTCATCCGCCGCGACAACGTCTTCGGCACCCCCGAGCAGGACGCCCGGCGGCGCGACTTCACGATCAACGGCCTCTTTTACGACATCCAGACGAGGCAGGTCATCGACCACGTGCAGGGGCTGCCCGATCTCGAGTCGCGGATCGTGCGCACGATCGGCGATCCCGACATCCGGTTTCGAGAGGACCCGATCCGGATCCTGCGCGCGGTGAAGTTCGCGGCGCGCTGCGATCTGACGATCGAGCCCGAGACCTACCGGCGGATGATGGAGCACCGCCAGGAGATCGCCAAGTGCGCGCAGGCCCGCGTCTCGGAGGAGTTCTACCGCCTCCTGCGCGGCGGCGCGGCCAAGCGCTCGCTGGAGCTGCTGGTCGAGACCGAGCTGCTCGAGCTGCTCGTCCCCGAGCTTGCGCGCGGGCTCAAGGGCGACCCGGCCGACGACGACGAGGCCCTGCGGCGGCGGCGGCTGTGGGCTTATCTCGCCGCGCTCGATCGCTCCGCGGCCGCGCGGCCGGTCGCACCCTCGAACGCGCTCATTCTTGCGGCGCTGCTGCTGCCGCCGCTGCGCGACGCCCTCGACCCCGACACCAACGGCGTGCGCGACATCGGCCAGATGGTGGCGCAGGCGATCGCGCCCGCGCTCGAGCGGCTGCGCCCTTCGCGCCGGGACAGCGAGCTCGGCCGCCAGATCCTGCTCGCGCTCCGCCACCTCCTGCCGACCAAGCGGCCGCGGGGCGAGAGCCGGCGCCTCCGCGCACGCGAGCACTACGCCGAGGCGTTGCGGCTGGCGCAGATCGTGGGCGACGCGGAGACGCAGGATCCGACTCTGGCCGGGCGGCCCATCGTTGCCGAGGGGGCGGACGTGGTCCCCTACCCCGACGAACAGGAGGACGAGGAGCTCGCCGGGCCCGAGCCGGGGCGCGATCGCTGGCGCCGCGACCGCGGGAGACCCGAGCGCGGTCCTGGCCCTGCGCCCGCCCCGGTGCCGGCACCGAGCCTGCCGCCGTTGCCGCTCGATCTCGGCTCCCTGGGTGTCGCGGCCCGTGCGCTGCTGACGCCCGACCTGCGCCCCGCCTTCCTGGGGGGCGGCAGCTTCGGCGGCCCCTGGAACCGCGCCGACTAGCACCGACGCGCGCGGGGCGCTCGCGGGTCCCAGATAGATCGCGTGGGGGAGGGACGGCTCCGCCGGCCCGACCCCTTCGCGGGGGGCGCGGGACCCTGTGAGGGTCCCGATCTAATAGACGGTCGGATCCTCGACGCCGGCGAGCTCGAAGCCGCGCCGGCGGAGCTGGCAGGCGTCGCAGGCGCCGCAGGCGGCGCCCGACGGCGACGGGTCGTAGCAGGAGTGCGTGAGGCCGTAGTCGATCCCCAGCTTGATCCCGGCGCGGATGATCTCCGCCTTCGACATCTTGATGAGCGGCGCGCGGATGGTGACCGGGCGGCGCTCGACGCCGGTCTTGGTGCCGAGCCGCGCCACCTCCTGCATCGCCGCCAGCCATTCGGGGCGGCAGTCGGGGTACCCCGACGAGTCGAGCACGTTGACGCCGACGACGATCTCCGAGGCGTCGCGCACCTCCGCCAGCGCGATGGCGTAGGCCAGGAAGATCGTGTTGCGGGCCGGCACGTAGGTGACCGGGATGCCGCTGCCGATAGCCGCCTCGTCGCGCCCCTTCGGCACGGCGATCTCGTCGGTGAGCGCCGAGCCGCCGATGGCGCGCAGGTCCAGCGTCATGACGTCGTGGCGGAAAGCGCCCAGCGCGCTGGCCACCCGGGCCGCCGCCTCGAGCTCGATCGCGTGGCGTTGCCCGTAGCGGAACGACAGAGCGTGACAGCGGTGGCCGGCGGCGCGAGTCATGCCGAGGGCAGTGGCCGAATCGATCCCACCTGACAAAAGCACGATGGCGTCCATTGGAGCCCTCCAAATTCCGCGACGGACGGCGCGCCGTCAAGCGCCCCGCGTATGCTCGGCGGGTGCGAAGCCCATTCGACGATCCGGTCCTCTACGACTGGGAGTACCGGCGCCGGCGCGATGACCTCCGGTTCTACCGGACGCTGGCCGACGAGCGGGGCGGCCCCATTCTCGATCTCGGCTGCGGGACCGGCCGTCTCCTCGTGCCGCTCCTGCGCGACGGTCACCGCGTGGTCGGCCTCGACCGCTCCGGCCCGATGCTGACCCGGGCCGCCGCCCGCGTCGCGCGGCTTCCGCCCGGGGCGCGGGGCCGGGCGCTGTTGGTGCGCGGGGATCTGCGCGCGCTCCCGTTCGCGCGCCGGTTCGCCTTCGCGGTGGCGGCGTTTCACAGCGTCCAGCACTGCGAGAGCGACGACGATCTGCTGCAGTTCTTCCGGGGGACGCGTGCGGCGCTGCTGCCGGGCGGCTGGTTGGCGTTCGACACCTTCGCGCCGACGCGTCGGTTTCTCGAGCGGCGCGCCCCGTCGGGGACGACGCGCTTCCGCGACCCGCGCACCGGGCGCCCGACGATCTACAGCGAAACGCACGCCCTCGAGGGCCGCGTCCTGGCGATGACCTTCCGCTACCAGCCGCTCGGCCGCCGCAGCGACGGGAGACGCCTGCCCGCGAGGCTGGTGTCGCTGCGCCACCGGTTACTTCAACCCCGCGAAATCGAAGCGCTGCTCCGACGGGCCGGGCTCGATCTCATCGCCAGCTGGGGCGGCTTCGACGGGCGCCCTCTCGATCTGGGCGACGAGGGCGAGCAGCACATCTATCTGGCACGCAAGAAGCAACGCCGGAGTCGACGTCACGCCACGCCGGACGACGCGCCGCGTGGCCTGAAATAATGTCGAAAACAGGCCAAAACAAGGAAAGAAACCGCCGACCGTCGACGGGAATCCCACTTGACAGCCCTGCGCCCCCCGATACGATGCACATGGCTTTTTGCAGCTGATTTTTTCGCAAACTTTCTGACGGAGGTCGGCCGAGATGGCGGAGAAAGTCGCAAAGCTGGGTGTCGAGCGCGAGAAGGACTTCATGTACTACGTGAAGGACGGGGAAGTCTGGAAGGTGCAGCGAAAGCAACCCGGCGTCCCCAAGGGTCGCCCGGAGAAGGTCGCCGACGGTGGGGTCGAGATAGACACGAACTACATCTACTTCGTCGACCGTGACGGTGACGTCGCCCGCGCCAAGCGCGCCGTCGGCGGCCAGAAGCGCAAGAAGAAGGCCGGCAAGAAGGCAGCCAAGAGGAAGGTTGCCAAGAAGAGCAGCAAGAAGAAGGCCCCGAAGAAGGCGGCCAAGGGCGGCAAGAAAGCCGCGAAGGGCAAGGGCAAGGGCAAGGGCAAGAAGGGCAAGAAGAAGGGCCGGCGCTAGCAGGAACCTCCGTACCACAGACCGCTTCCGCCAGTCTGACTTCGAAGGCCGCCGGGCTTCACGCCGGCGGCCTTCTTCATTTTCGGCGCTCTATCGCCGGCGCGACCGCCGGCCGCCCCGCCGGCGGGTCTCGTTGCCGCCCCCGCGACGCGCAGGCTTGCGGACGTTGACCGAGTGGGCAGCCTCGGCGCCGGTGGCGCCGGCGACCGCGACGGCGGCCTCGGCCACCGCGCTCTCCTCGATGGGGCGAACGTAGGCGAACCGGTAGAGGATCCAGCAGAACGCCGCCAGCGTGGCGAACGACATCATCGTGTACTGCTCGTCGAGCCACTGCGAGACCTTGAAGTTCATCCAGGGCTTGACGTCGGGGAGGTAGCGGGTCGGCGACCAGTCGATGAAGCCGGTCACCGCGGTCGCGCCCAGCAGGATCGCCCCGGCCTCGCGCCGCTTGTGATAGAGCAGCGTGATCGCGAAGAGGAACGAGTAGTAGTAGCAGGTGAGCTCGACCCCGACGGCCATCGTCATTCCCCGAGGGCGCAGGCGACCCACGGCTCGGCGTCCCTGAGCGCCTGGTAGAGCAGGACGAGGAAGCAGGCGCAGAGGAAGTAATAGATCGGCTCGCGCGCGTGGAAGGTCTTCAGCTTCTGGCGCTTCCAGGGACCCCAGGGATCCTCCTGGCGATCGTCCTTCATGTTCCGCCCCGCCTCCGACGGGCTGTAGGCGACGACCGTGCGCAGGCCCATGTAGTTGGTGAGCGGCGTCTCCTTGTGCTTCTTGGTGTTGAAGGCGAACGCGCGGTAGCCGGCGATGCCGTTGCTGGTCACCAGGCTCACCGGCACCAGGATCGCCGCCGCCAGCGCGGCGCCGGCGAGGACGCGGACGAAGCGGCGGTCGACGCGCGCCGCCAGCGCCTGCCAGGAGTCCCACGGCTCCGGCTGCCACCACTGTCGCGGCGGCGGTCCGCCACTCGGCGCCGGCGCCGCGGGCGCGGCGGCGGCGCCGGCGGCCGCTGGCGCGGGCGCCGGCTTGGGCCACTCGCCGACCTTCCCCCAGAGCTGCCGGAAGATGACCGAGAATCGGCCCGGAGAAGATGAACATCGGGAAGACGCGCAGCAGCGTCGAGTAGCCGAGGAAGAACGCCGCCCAGGAGGACCGCTCCTTCTTGACGAGGCAGACGCCGCCCACGAAGTAGAAGAGCCAGTCCCAGCGCAGGAACGCGCCGCCCGTCCAGTAGAAGCGCGACGGGAAGTTGGTCGCGAACACCGCCAGCGCGACGCACATCGTCCGCCAGCCGAACGCCCACCAGGTCATGAGGATGATCCCGAAGATGAAGAACGGATCAATCCGCGTCAGGAAGCTGATCTGGTCGTCGCTCGCCGGCGCCAGGTTCGCCAGCGTCGTGCCCACGATGTTCCAGACCGGCGTGGCGTTGTAGCCGTGGTCGGTCTGCGCCTCTTCCCAGCGCTTGACGTCGTGGTGGTTGCGGAAGTACGCGACGTCGTGCTTGAACGCCGGCCCAGCGCTCGGGCGTGAAGTGCGACTTGCAGTGCTCGGGATGCGCGAGGATGTCCGTCGTCCGACCATCATGTTGGTGCGCAGGTTCATGATCTTGCGCAGCTCGACGCGGCGGCGCAGCGCCGGCTCCTCGGAGTCGGCGACGGCGACGCACTCGTAGAGGCGGTCGTACGACAGCTCCTTGAAGTACTTCGATCCGACGTAGTAGTGGAACGTGTCCCAGACGTGGAAGTAGTTCCCGAAGTGGAACGAGCCGAAGTTCCAGTACGCGCAGAACGACAGCAGGCCGACCACCATGAGCAGCCGATCGCGCAGCTTGCGCTTGAAATCCCGGCGCCCCTGTTTGGTGAGCCAGATGCCCCAGCCGAGCAGCGCCAGCGCCGCCAGCGCCAGCGCCATCTCGACGCGAGAGCTGGCGTCGTTCTCCCACCAGGCGAACTTCCAGAACCACGGCTGGACGACGATCGCCGGCGGGGCGTTGCTGACGGTCAGCTTGGGCGGGAACGGCGTCGGCGGCCGGCAGTAGGCCTGGAACTCGGAGATCGAATAGAACCTGTCGCCGATCGGCTCGCCGACCTTGAGGTAGCGCACCGTCGTGGCGCCGATGGTGACCGCGCGCGTGCGCAGGCCGTGCCCCTGCGTGCCGACGACGTTGTCGATCTCGATGAGCAGCTTGAACGCCTCGGGCTTGTTCCCTCGGCGCCCCAGATCTTGTAGGTGTCGTTGGCGTCGGCCTGCAGCAGGAACGACGACACCGGCGTCACCGCGCCGAGGTCGTAGGTCAGCGACCCGGCCGGCGTTTCGAGAATCACGCCGACCGGCGCGTCCCACTGCGCGCCCTCGGGCGCCACCGCCTCGTCGGTCGGCAGGTGGAGATCGCCGCGGATGTCCTGCCGCCAGATCGGCTGCTTCTTCGCCAGGAGGTTGTCGGTGCTGCAATCGCCGGTCGACTGCAGCGCCTCCGCGCGCGCCGGCGAGACGCCGGCGCCCAGCGCCACGAGCGCGAAACCAGGGTGGTCGAGGCTAATTTACGGAGCGTCACGACGGCGACATTACCACCAAATCCCGCAAGTTTCGGCCGGTTTAGCGGAGCCGACCGGGGTGTGCGATTCTCGGGGGTTCCATGCATCCGAGTCTCGCGTTGCTGCTGACGACGGCGATCGTCCTCGCCAACGCCTTCTTCGTCGCCGCCGAGTTCGCCTTCGTCAAGATCCGCCCGACCCGGCTGCAGCAGCTGGCCCGCGAGGGGCGCCGGCGCGCCAAGCTGCTGATCCGGATCACCAGCCAGCTGCCCGCCTATCTCTCGGCGAGCCAGCTCGGCATCACGCTGGCGTCGCTGATGCTCGGCTGGCTCGGCGAGCCGGCGTTCGCCGCGCTGCTGCGCCCCTGGCTCTACCGGGCGGGCGTCATCTCCGAACGCACGCTGCACACGCTGGCCGCGACGGTCAGCCTCATCGTCATCACCTTCCTGCACACCGTGCTCGGCGAGCTGGCGCCGAAGGCGCTGGCGATCCAGCGGACCGAGCCGATCGCCCTGTGGGCGGTGGTGCCGTTCCGCGCGTTCTACATGCTGACCTTTCCGCTCACCTGGACGCTCAAGGGAGCGGCCGCGCTGGTGCTCAAGATCCTGCGGCTGCCGCCGGTCTCCGAGGCCGAGATGCTGCACTCCCCCGAGGAGCTGCGCCTGGTCCTGCAGCACGTTCAGCTCGACCCCGGCGCGCGCCGCCTCATCGACCGCGTCTTCGACTACACGCACCGCCTGGCGCGCCACGTGATGACGCTACGGCGCGACGTGGTGACGCTGGAGGCGGGGCGTCCGTTCGAGGACAACCTGCGCATCGCCGTCGCCAACCAGTACACGCGCTACCCGCTGATCGAGCCGGTCACCGATCGCGTCGTCGGCTACGTCCACCTCAAGGACATCGTCACCGCGCTCGCCTCCGACAAGCGGCCGAGCGGATGCGCGAGCTCGTGCGCGAACCGATCTACGCCTCGGAGGACACGCGCCTCGAGTGGCTGCGGCGCGAGTTCCAGCGCCGGCGCGTGCACATCGCCATCATCCTCGGCCCCGGCCACAGCTTCACCGGCATCGTCACGCTGGAGGACCTCGTCGAGGAGGTGGTGGGCGAGATTCAAGACGAGCAGGACGCCGAGGAGATCCCGCCCATTCGGCGCAACGCCGACGGAAGCTTCGACGTCGACGGCCGCCTCACGCTCGACGTGGCGGCGCGCGATCTCGGGCTCGTGTTCCCCAAGGTGGCGCCGGAGATCGAGACGCTCGGCGGCTTCATCATCACGCAGCTCCCCGAGCTGCCGGTCCCGGGCGACGAGATCTCGACCGTGGGCTTTCACTTCACCGTGCTCGACGTGCGCGATCGGCGCATCCGCCGCCTGCATGCCGTGCCGCTTCCCGCCGCGGAGCCCCCGATCGCAGAAGGTTGATGCCCTGTATTTCTGGTGAGTTGCGCGAATCTTCACAAAAAGACTAACTTTTCTGAGCCGCTGCGGGCAGTTTTGCCACTTACTAGTATGGTGCGCCCCCGCTGCTACCGAGGTCTGGGTGCGGGCACCGTCGCGCTGGTTCTGGCGGCGCTCGTGCCTGCTTGCTCTCCCACCACGTTCGACGGCACCGGCGGCGCCAGCGCCGATCCCGGCGCGGTCACCGGCGAGTTCGTCACCTATGTTGCCGACAACCGCGACGGGACGACCGAGTCGTGGCACGCCGTCCGCACGACCGACGGGCGAGAGATCCGTCTCGACTTCGACACGCCGACGCTCACCGCCAGCGGCAGCCAGGTGCGAATCCAGGGTGAAATGACGGGCGAGCGGCTTCACGTGAGTAGTCTCAGCGTCCTGCCGGCGGTCGACATCGCCGCGGAAGGGCAGCCGCCAACCTACGAGTCGCCGGCCTCACCCGACACCTACGCGCTGGTGCTGGTCGATCTCGGCAGCGGCGTGAACCTCACCGCCGCGCAGGGGATGACCTACCTCAACAGCCAGACGCCGTCCGACAAGTCGTTCGCCGAGTACTACAACGAGTCGTCCTACGGAAAGTACCAGGTCCAGGGGAGCGTCATCGGCCCCTACCCGTTCTCGATGACCAACTGCGATATTTCCGGTACGAACTCCGGTACGACCGCGATGTACAAGGCGATCGAGCCGATGATCACCGGCACCTACAACCACCTCATCTATTACTTCAACGAGACCAACCTCTGCGGCTTCGGCGGCCTCGGCGAGGAGGGAAATGCGCTCAAGCCGGCCAAGCGCACCTGGATGAACGGTTCGCTCAGCTGCGTCGTACTGATGCAGGAGCCGGGGCACAACATCGGCCTCATGCACGCCAACACGATGAAGTGCGGGACCAACAGCTTCGACACCAACCCCGGCGCCAACTGCACGATCACCGAGTACGGCAGCTCGATGTCGACGATGGGCGGCGGCTGCCGTGAGTTCAACGCGTACGAGCGCTGGTACGAGGGATGGCTCACCGGCTGCAACGGCATCAAGACGCCGGCCAACGGCACCTTCAACCTCCTGCCGCTGGAGAGCAACTGCACGAGCGGCGGCGGCGTCCAGGTCCTTCAGGTCCCGTTCCCCAAGACGCTGGTGGTGAGCGATCCCCAGTCGACCAGCACCATGGTCAACCTCAACAACTTCTACGTCGAGCTGCGCACGGCCGGCGGCATCTTCGACACCTACTCGACGAGCACCAGGTCGACCGTCACCTTCAGCGGACCGACGGTCTACATCTACGCCAGCGACAACGTGAAGCTGCCGACGACCAGCAGCCGCGGCGGCACGACCCAGTCGAACAGCGTCTGGACCGAGCTCCTCAACATGACCCCCTCCGGGTCGTCGTTCACCGGCCTGACCACGGCCGGACAGAGCTTCACCGATCCGAACAGCGGCGGCCCGACGATCACGCTCAACTCGATCAGCGCGACGGGCGCCAGCGTGACCGTCAGCTACCCGGGCGGCGGCTCCGGCTCGCCCACCTGCATCGACGGCACCACGCTGACCGCGCCCGGTCCGGCGAGCTGTAGCGCCACCACCACCGGCACGGGCGGGACGACCGGGACGGGCGGCGCCACCGGCTCGGGCGGCACCACCGCCACCGGCGGCGCCACCGGCACCGGCGGAGCCGCGGGCAGCGCGGGGGCCACGGGCAAGGGCGGCGCCACGGGCTCGGGCGGCGCGATCGTGACCGGCTCGGGCGGCACCACCGGCTCCGGCGGGACGACCGGCTCGGGCGGCGCCACCACCACGACCGGCACGGGCGGGACCACCGGCACTGGGGGCACCACCGGCAGCGGCGGGACCACCGGTTCCGGGACCACCGGCTCGGGCGGGACCACCGGCTCCGGCGGTAACGGCAGCATCAGCATCGGCTCGGGCGGAACCACAGGGAGTGGCGGTTCGAACAGCGGCTCCGGCGGCACGTCGAACGGCACCGGCGGCGCCGACCCGAACGAGAAACCGGCGCTCACGGGCGGGTGCTCGTGCAGCTTCAACCCGACCCACCCGGCCGGCCCGTCCCGAGAGCTCTGGCTGGCGGCCAGCAGCCTCCTCGGCCTGGTGTTCACGCGGCGCCCCCGCAAGCGGGTCTGATCGCCGCCCTACCGATGCGCGCACGCCTGGCTCTCCGCTGGCTGCTGCTGGCGGCGGTCGCGCCGCTGCTCTCGCCCGGGGCGGCGCGCGCCGACGGCGCGTTCCCCGACGCGCTCAGCATCATGACGCCCGAGCAGCTGCCCAACGAGACGCTGCTGGCCACCAACTTCGGCCTGGTCATGTCGTTCGACCGCGATCAGACCTGGAGCTGGGCCTGCGAGCAAGGCGCCAACAACTTCGCCACCCTCTACCAGATGGGCCCGCCGCCGCGGAACCGGATCTTCGCGGTGTCGCCGACCAACCTCATCTTCTCCGACGACAGCTCGTGCAGCTGGACGGCCGCGGCCCCGGGCGCCCTCGACGCCTTCGTCGATCCGACCGACGGGAACCGGGTGCTGGCCGTGGTGACGACGTCCCTCGATGCCGGCGGCAGCACCTACATGGTGGCGGAGTCGTCCGACGGCGGCGCGACGTTTCCCCAGACGCTTTACACGGCCCCGGCAGGCGACCACATCACGGGCGTCGAGATCTCCCGCTTGCACCCGCAGACGGTCTACCTGACGCTCACCAGCGGCAGCTACGCGCCGATGGTCGCGGTGACCACCAACGGCGGCGGCAACTGGACGCTGCACGATCTCACCGCCAGCCTGCCGACGGGGACCTACAGCATCCGCCTGGTCGCCGTCGATCCGACCAACGCCGGCAAGCTGTTCCTGCGCATCTCCAACCAGCAGGGCCAGGCGCTGGCGATGAGCACCGACGGCGGCGCGAGCGCCACGACGCCGCTCACCTTCCAGGCCGGCGTCTTCACCGCCTTCACCCGCATGGCCTCGGGGTCGCTCATCGCGGGCGGCGTGCTGGGGACCACCGCCGTCGCTTTCCGCTCCACCGACGGCGGCGCCACCTTCAACCAGCTGCCGGCGGTCCCCTTCACCTTCACGGGGCTGTCGGCGCGGGGGACGAAGCTCTACGCAGCGGGTGAAAACATGACCGACCCCTACGCCATCTACACCTCGATCGACGAGGGGATGAGCTGGCAGCCGCTGATGGCCTTCGGCACCAACGACCAGCAGGCGACGCCGACGCCGGTCATCCAGGCGATCGCCACCTGCCTCAAGACGTACTGCCAGACCGACTGCGAAAACCGCGCCGGGATGGAGCTGTTCTCGTCGGACGACTCCGACGCCGTCTGCTCGGCGGCGGTGACGCCCGCGCCGCTCGATGCCGGCCAGGACGCCGGTGAGGACGCCGCGCCGCCCGCGCACGACGCCGGCCACCCGCCGACCTCCGACGCCGGGACGCAGAAGGATGCCGGGATGCAGAAGGACGCCGGGACAGGCACCCCCGCCTCGAACGGCGGCTGCGGCCACTGCTCCGTTCCCGCCGGGGCACCGTCGGCTGGCTGGGCGTGGCCGGCGCTGCTCGCGGCCGCGATCACGCTTGCGCGCCGCCGACGGCGCTGAACGCAAGCTGGGACACCTTTTCCGGACCGACGCCGATGATCGGCGAAATTGGGCCGTAAACTGGAACATCGGGCGGGTCTGGATGTAGCGTCTGAATCCAGACATGATCTCGATCCGGAGCTTTTCGATGCTCTGCGCGGCGACCCTCGCGGCGGCCCTGGTGCCGGCCGCCGGTGTCGCGGCGCCGGGCGAGGCGGCGCGGCCGCGGGTGGTGGTGGTGAACGCGGTTGATCTGCCGGACAGCCTGGCCGACATCCGCGCCCAGCTCCGGACGACGCTCAACGACGCGGTCACCAAGCACGGCTTCGACCTGGCCCCCGAGGCCGGCAGCTGCGCCGACCGCGAGTGCATGAAGGTCGCCGCCAAGACCGCCGGCGCCAGCGACGTCCTGGTCGCCACCGGCGGCCGCAACGACATGCGCGGCTACCACATCGAGCTGCGCATCTGGAACGTCGCCAGCGACCGCGAGGACAACGCCGTCGCCGAGTGCAACATCTGCGCGGCCTCCCAGATGGTCGAGAGCGTGGCGACCGCCGCCGACCCCCTGCTCGACCGCGTCCCGACCTTGCACGCCAACCTGTCGGCGGCGCCGGCTGCGCCCGAGCCCGCCACTGCCCCCGCCCCTATTGTCACTCCGCCGGCCCCAGTTTCCGAAGCCAAGAGCTCACCGCGCTGGGTCGGGTGGACGTTGATCGGCGCAGGCGTCGCGGGCGGCGTGGTGAGCGGCGTCCTGTTCGGGATCAACGGCAACGGCACTCAATGCACGGGCTCAGTCGCCACCAACCCCCAGGCCACCAGTCCCTGCATCTATCACTGGGACACCGTCGTGCCCGCTTCGATCGTCGCCGGCCTCTCTGCCGCAGCGATCATCGGCGGCATCATCTATCTTCATCACACCAGCGAGAACCGGGGCGACGTGGCTCTGACGATTCAACCCTTCGGCGTGTCGATCGGAGGCCGCCTGTGAGCGCCCGGTCCAGCGTCTCGATCCTGATCCTGGCGACGATCGCCGCGCTCGGATGCAAGAAGCTGAACACCGGCTATTGCGACAGCAACAGCCAATGCGGCGACGGTGGGATCTGTTCGAACAACGTGTGCAGCCTAACCGATGCCGGAATGGATCAATCGATCGACGGAGCCGCCGGCGGCGCCGGCAAGGGGGGCGCTGGCGGCGCCGCGGGCGCCGGTGGGATGGCAGGCTCCGCGGGAGGAGCGGCGGGCAAGCCGTTCACCTGCGCGAGCGCCAACTGCCATGACACGACACCGATCTGCGACGTCGACGCCAGTAGCTGCGTCGGCTGCAACCAGGTGCCTGGCTCTTGCGGCGCTCGGGGTGGCGGAACGCCGGTCTGTGTGGTCGACGCCGGTACGAGGACCGGTATCTGCGTCGGCTGCCTCTCGAACAGCGATTGTAAGAGCGCGACACCGATCTGCGAGCTAGTCGGGACGGCCAGCTCCCCACTGGATACCTGCCGGGCTTGCAGCACGAGCGGCAACGACTGTAAGCAGCTGAACCCAATGACCCCTGTGTGCGTGCCCGCCACAGATGCCGCCGGCGGTCCCCAACCAGGAACCTGCGTGGGCTGCCTGGCGAACAGCGACTGCGCTGGCTCCGGGACCAGTAAGAAGCCGATCTGCGAGCTCACGAGCACCGCCAGCACCGCGATCAATACGTGTCGCGCCTGCGCGAAGGACGCCGAGTGCGGCGGCCCCGGCGTCTGCATGGACGACGGACACTGTGCGCAGGACACGGAGGTCATGTTCGTCGCGGCGAGTCCCAATTGCCCCGGCAACGGGACGTCGGCGAGCCCGTACTGCTCGCTCACGATGGCGGTCCCGAACCTCAGCGCAACGAAGCACGTGATGGTCATCCTCGGCGGAACCAACGATCAGCTCACGCTCGCGACCTCCGGTGTTGCGCCGGTCGTCCTGGGTCGGATGAACGCCGCGGGCGACATCGGGAGCGTCCCGGCGAACGCTGCAACCGCGATCACCGTCAACTCGGACACCGTCCTGATCCGGGATCTGACCGTGAACCTGGGATCGGCGACGGCCAGCAAGGGGATCGCCGTCACCGGCGCCGGCACCAGCCTCTCGCTCCGACGCGTGACCGTGAGCCTTGGAACCAAGGGCCTCGGGATCGACGCGGAGAGCGGCGCCACCCTCGCGATGGACGAGTGTTACGTTGAAAACAACCCGGTCGGGGGAATCCTGGTGAACGGCGCCACGGCGAATATCCAGAACACCGTCATCGGGTTCAGTCCCGCGGCGAGCTCGGGGTACGGGATCCAGTTCAATGTTCCGGGATCCGGCACGCAGTTCATGTTCAATACCGTCGTGGGGTACCCGACGGCGGCCACGTCAGATTTCAGCCATCAGGTCGTGCTGAACTATTCGATTGTGGTGGGACAACCGACGAACTGCACCCTGAACGACTGCGTGATCGCAGCGCCGACATTTAGCGCGACCAACCCGTATCACCTGACGATTCGCCAGATGTGCCCGACGACGCCGACGACCTTTCCCGGCCACGACATCGACGGTCAGGCGCGAACGTCGACCACCCTCAGCTGCGGCGCTGACGAGTACGTCCCATGACCGAACCCCGCGAGCGCACGCAGTTCGGGCCCTACCTGGTCGTCCGCGTTTCGGGCGCTGGGGGGATGGGGCGGGTGGAGCTGGCGTTGCGGATGGGGGCGAAGGATCCCGACGTCTGCGTGATCAAGCGGCTGCACGGGGCGCTGCACGACGAGGATCAGGAGGCGCGGTTTCGGCGGGAGGCGCAGATTGCGGCGCGCCTCGAGCACGAGAACATCGCGCGGACGCTGCGGATCGAGAAGATCGACGGCGAGCTGTGCATCGCGCAGGAGTTCATCGAAGGGGTGAACCTGGGGCGGCTGATGCGGCAGCTCGGGGCGCGGCCGCTGCCGATCGCGGTGGCGGTGCACGTGGTGGGGCAGATCGCGCGGGCGCTCGGGCACGCGCACGGGTTCGGGCGGCTGGGGATCGTCCATCGCGACGTGACGCCCGAGAACGTCATGCTCTCGTTCGCCGGCGACGTGAAGCTGATCGACTTCGGCATCGCGCGCTCGGCCGTCGACGATGCGGTGACCAACCTGGGGGTCGTCGTCGGGCGGCGCAGCTACGTCCCGCCGGAGGCTTGGGACGGCGCCGGGGTCGATGGTCGCGGCGACGTCTTTGCGCTGGGCGTCGTCCTCTGGGAGGTGCTCACCGGCCGCCGCGCGGAGGAGACCGCGGAGCCGACGCTCGCGGATCCGCGCGAGCTGAACCCAGAGGTGCCGCCGCTGCTCGGTCAGATCGTCGAGCGCGCAATGGCGCCCGCGCGCGAGCACCGCTACCAGACGGCCGACGAGCTGGCGGCGGCGCTGGGCGGGTTCGTCCCGGAGGGGGCGGATCCGCGGCTCGAGCTGGCGAATCTGCTGGCCCTCTGCTTCAACGTTTCGCTGCACCGGCGGTTGGTCGCCGAGGATGTCGCCGAGGCGAAGTCGTTCCTGGGCGGCCGGAACAACGCGCGGGCGACGGCGGGCAGACCGGCGCGGCGCCCCGCCCGGACCACCGTCGCGCTGATCCCGCCGGCGGCTCCCAGACGGCAGGGCAGCGCCGGTCCCTGGATCGCGGCCACCATCGCGGCGGTCGTCGCCACGTCGGGGATAGGGCTCCTGCGCACGCACGGCCGGACGGCGCGCTCGCGCGCGTCGGCGGAGCCGCTGGTGGCTGACGTGGCCCCGCTTCCCGCGACCGCCGCACCGCCGTCGATCGCAGCGCTGCCACCGGCACCCGCGCCGCCGCCGTCACCAGCCGCCGCCCCGGAACCGACGGTGCCGACCACGCCCGTCGTCGCCACACCCGTCGTGCCGCCCGCGGGCCCGCGGCAGGTCGAGGGGCGCACGCCCGGGCCGGTCGATCGAACGCCGCGCGAGACCACGGCCGATCGGCTCCTGCGGCAGGCCAACGATCTGTGGGAGCGGGGGAACGTTTCGGGCGCCTACGCGCTCGCGCGCGAGGCGCTAGCCGCGGGAGCCGGCGCGCCGGCCCATGCACTTCTGGGTGCGCTGCTCATCAACATGCAAAATTACGCCGCCGCCGAGCCGGAGCTGGCGACCGCAGTGCGACTCGACCCGCGAAACGCCGAAGCGCGCCGCATGCTGGCGCTGCTGCACCGGACCAGCGCCGAGCAACGGGAGTGAGTCGTTGGCGTCCGGGCGCGAGCGGGTCCCCGCTGGTCATATGACCTGACCGTTCGAGCCGACGCGATTTGCGCGCGGGCGGCGCTTGGTCGTGCGCACGGACATGACCCCTGTGCTCGGGGCGATGGAAATCGCGGGATCGGGCAGAGCCACATCAAGGCGGGTGGGTTCGCTTCGATCAATCACAACCGCGTGCTGGTTGCTGTTACGCGGTAGATCCACCTGCTTCACCGAACCAGCGTCGAGCGCCAGGGGCCGGAAAGGGTGTCAGAGCGCGCAGCCGGTCGCCGTCACAGGCGATGCTGCCCGAGCCAGACGTCGAGGTCCTTCAGGTTTCGCGCCTCCGAGGGGGCCCCGGCAAACGTGCGGTGGGCTTCGGTCGCCAGCGCCAGCGCGCGTCGGCGATCGCGCTGCCCTGACCAGAGAAGGCGCGCCAGCTCGAACCGCGCTTCGGCCGCGGGGTCCGAGTCCCCCAGGCTGGTGATCGCCTGCTCCAGATCGGCGCCCGCCTCCTTGCCGTGGCCCTCGGCGATCTCCAGCCGCGCGCGGTCGAGGAGGCCATAGCCGAGGTTAAACCGCACTCCGTTGTCCTTCCAGATTGCGAGCGCGCGCTCGATATCTGCGTGCGCCTGATCGAAGCGGCGCAGTGTCGTGAGCGGCTCGGTGAGATCCAGCAGGACCAGCGCCATCTGGCCGCTGTCCTCGCCGGCGAGGCGAGCGTAGAGGTCCCTGGCCCGTTCGCCAGCGGCGACCGCTTCTTCATCGCGCCCGAGCCCGTGCAGCCGCACCAGGAGGTTCAGCAGCGTGTCGGCTGTCTCGATGGTGACGGCGTCCCCCGCGCGCTCGCGCAAATCCAGCGACCGCCGCTGCTCGACGAGCGCGTCGGCGTCCCGCCCAGCCGAGGCCAACCAGGTGGCGCGCGCCGAGGCGATCTCCGCCGCCAGCACCGGGTGGTTGGGAAAGCGCGCCAGGAGCGCGTCGGCGTGCCGCACCCAAAATCCGCCCACGATTGGATCTCCCAGGCGATCGCTGTGCAGCACCGCGAAGAAGCTGGAGGCGCGGATGGCGACCTCCTCGTCGTTCGACGCTTCCGCCGCCAGCACCGCCTCCTCGAGGTATACGGCGGCGGCCGGCGGTTCGAGGCAGCTGTCGACCAGGCGTCCGAGCCCGAATGCCGCTTCGGCCTCCAGCGGCCGGTACCCGAGTTGCTTGGCCCGCTCGAGCAGCGGCATTCCCAGCGCCTTCGCGTCGTTGCACCGTCCGGCCGAGGCCAGCGCGGACAGCTTGGCGGCACTCTCGCGTAGCGCCGCCACCTCGGTCCGTTTGGCGGGGTCGTCGGGAGGCTTGATGACGGCGCGCAACATCGCCACGTCGGCGCACCTGTCGAGCGCCGGCAGCGCGCTCGTGGCAGCCATGGCGCTCTCGACCATGCTCTTGTCGGCCGTCCCCAGCACCTCGCCAAGCGCGCGCACGGTCGCCAGCCGCTCGTCGAGGCAGCTCATGCGAAGGTCGAGGACCTCGGTCGATTGCTCCCCCCGCACCTGGGTCGCCTCGCAGGTCTCCCGGAACATCGCCTCCCAACGCGCGACGTACGCGTCGACCCGCGCGCCCACCACGGCGAACACAGACGCCGCGTTCTTGCTGCCGCTCGCCCCGAACGCCCGCCCGATCGAGGCGCGCTGGGCCGGGCCCCAGGCCGTGGCGGCGCGGTCCGGGCCCCCGGCGCAAAGCGTGCGACGCCCGGTGGTGAACCGGTAGGCGCCGATGGCGGCGCTGGCGACCATGACCGCCCCCAGCGCCGCGGCCGCCCAGCGCCGGCGGCGCGCCGCCGGATCCTGCGCGAGCGCCGCCAGCAACGCACCCATCGACGGAAACCGCTGCCCCGGATTGGTGGCGAGACCGCGCAGCAGGATCCGCCGGATCCAGGTGGGGACGCGGGTGTCGGCCGGCGGATCGGCGATCTCCCCGCCGACGACGCTGGCCAAGAGCGTCGCCGGCGTGGTGCCGGCGAACGGGCGCGACCGGTAGAGCCCCTCGTAAAGGGCCACGCAGAAGGCGAACTGATCGCTCCGCGCATCGCCCCCCTTCCCGGCGAACTGCTCGGGCGCCATATAGGCCGGCGTCCCCAGGA
Organism: uncultured Pseudomonadota bacterium; assembly: GCA_963831685.1. Taxonomy (GTDB): domain Bacteria; phylum Myxococcota_A; class Polyangia; order Fen-1088; family Fen-1088; genus JADGRB01. The sequence goes on along the minus strand of CAWHRJ010000011.1, from coordinate 59,327 downwards.
TCGCCCCGGTCTGGGTCAGCTTCAGCCCCAGGACGTGGCCCGAGCTCGAAGCTGACGCCGGACGGCTCCCCGCACCACTGCCGAGCTTCATCGTGCGGTCGTCGAGCTCGCCGCTGAAGCTGGCGGCCAGCGCGGCCGCCCGGGCCGCCGATTCGACCGGATCGTGGGCCGGCTCTGCGCCCGCGCCCGTCTGCACGCGCGCGAGGCCGAAGTCCATGACCCGCACCTGGCCGCTCTTGGTGAGCATGACGTTGTCGGGCTTGAAGTCGCGGTGCACGAGGCCGGCCTCGTGCGCGGCCGCCAGCCCGCGCCCCGCCGCCAGGTAGACGTCGAGCACCTCGCGCCAGCGGGTGGTCGGCCGCCGTCAGCCAGTAACCGATCGTGTTCCCCTCGACGAACTCCATCGCGATGAAGATCGATTCCTTGAAGGTGCCGACGTCGTAGCACGACGACCACGTTCGGGTGCGACAGGCGCGCGATCGCCTGCGCCTCACGCAGGAGGCGCGTGCGCCCATCCGAACCGATGGTCCCGGTCGCGGTTCCCCCCGCGCGCAGCAGCTTGACGGCGATCTTTCGATCCAGCTCCGGATCGTACGCGGCGTAGACCTCGCCCATCCCGCCCCGCCCCAGCAAGCCGAGCACGACGTAGCGCCCGAGGCTCTCCCCTTTGGCGAGCGCGACGTCGTCCGCGAGCGGTTCCGGCGGCGGGCTCATTCGGTAGAGCTCTCATCGACACACCGAATCAACTGCTTGAATTTCCGGAGAAACCGGCGTCCAAACCGGCAATTGCGCAACGGGCTATGACGCCGGGCCAATCCGCGCTATGACCGACGGACAAAATCCGGCCGAGGTGTTTCGATGGTCGAGATTCCCGACTCCCTGGTCGACAGACTCAAGGCGCGTCAGGTCGTTCTGGTCGCTGGTCTCGGTTGCAGCGAGCTGGCTGGGGCGCCCGGATGGACCACATTCGTTGAATCGCTGGCCGATCGGCCGGTGTTTTCCGATGTGCGCGCGCAGATCGCCGGCCTGGTCAACGCCGGGCGGCTCGGCGACGCGCTGGCGCTGATCCGCGATCTGTTGCCGCCCGCGCAGATCGAGGAGGCGATCGAGCAGGCCTTCGCCGACGGCACGCCGCTCCCCGAGACCGTCAAGCAGGCGGCCGACTTCCCCTGGCGCGCGGTGGTGACCACCGCGTTCGACGACCAGTGGGCGCGCGCGCTCGGCGCCGCCCCCGGTCGAAAGGATCCCCTGCGCGTCCTGGTCGGGATCGACGCCTCGGCGCGGGCGCGCTTCGGCGGGCCCGACACGCCGCTCATCCACCTTTGCGGGCGGCGTGCGCTCCCCAAGAGCCTGTGCATCGGGTCGGCCGACGCGCGCAAGCGGCTGCTCCCGTCGGCCGGGATGGCCTGGCTCGATCAGCTGCGCCGCCGCCGATCGCTCGTGTTCGTCGGATTTCGCCCGGAGGATCCCGACCTCGCCTGGCTGTCGGCCTGGCTGGCGGCCCAGCCGGCCGCCCAGCCGGGGGCCGTCCCGCACTACCTGTTCCTCGACCTGTCGGAGGAGAAGGACCCCGATCGCGAGGCGCAGGTCTGGGAGCTGCGCACCGGCCTCACCATCCTCCCCTGCCTCGGGGGGACGGCCGAGGCGCTGACCCGCCTCGGCAAGATCGCCGCCTCGATCTCCGTGCAGCTGCCCCGCTCCGACGGCGAGGTCGATCTGGCGGCGCTGCTGGATCGCTGGACGCGCAATCCGGCCGATCCCGAGCCGCGGCAGATCCTGGCCCGCGCCGAGGCGGCCCTGCGCGACGAAGAGCGGTGGGATCGGCTGGTGGAGCTGCTCTTGCGGCGGCTCGATCTGCAGGACGACCCGCGCGAGCAGATCGCGGCGCTGGGCGAGGTGGCGCGCCTTTTTCGCGACAAGGACAAGCTCGACGCGCCGGAGCGGGCTCTCAAGGCGGACGTCGTGATGCTGCGACTCCTCCCCACCGACGACGATCTATGGGAGCGGCTGCGCGCCGACGCGCGCGCCGGCGGCGCCTGGGGCGCGCTCTGCGCCGAGGCGCGCTGGGTAGCCGAGATGGCGGGGGCGACCCCGGCCGCGACCCGCATCTGGCGCGAGATCGCGCGCGTCGAACGCGAGGAGCTGTCGCGGCCGACCGACGCGCTCGCTTCGCTGGCGCAGGCGCTGCTGGCGACGCCCGGGCACCGCGAAGCGCGCGCCGAGCAGATCGCGCTCCTGCGCGCGCTCGGCCGTTGGCCCGACCTGGTGACGGCGCTCAAGGAAGCGGCCGCCGAGACCGACGAGCCGGATCGGGCGATCGCCGGGCTGCTCGAGGCCGGCGAGGTGCTCGAGGGGCCGGCCAACGACTCGGCCGGAGCCGGCGCCGCGTACGAGGCGGTCCTGGCGATCGCGCCCGATCGCGAGCAGGCGGTGGTGGCCCTCGAGCGGCTCTACGTGCGCGAGAAGCGCTGGGGCGATCTGGCGGCGCTGCTCGAACGCCGCGCCGATCGCCTGCCCGCGGCCGAGGCGGCCGCCCTGCACCACCGGCGGGTGGAGATCCTGGTCGATCACCTGGACGCCCTGGGGCAGGCGGCCGATCTCCTCGAGACGCTGTCCGCCACCGGCGATCGGGCGGCGCTGGCGAAGCTGGAACAGATCTACCGGCGGGCCGAGCGGCACGACGACTACCTGGCGACGCTGGGGCGGCTGGCCGACGCGGCCGGCAGTCAGCCGGAGCGCATCACGGCGCTCCGGCGGCTCGCCGCCGAGGCCGAGGCGCTCCCCGACGGAGAGGAGCGCGCGCTCCGGGCGCTCGACGAGATCCTGCGCCTCGATCCGCGCGACGCCGACGCGTTCGAGGCGCTTAATCGCATCAGCCGATCCGAGCGCCGCTTCGCCACGCTGGCCGAGGCGCTCTCGCGGCGGCTGGAGGTGACGGAGACGGCGGACGCCAAGCGCGACCTCTTGCTGTCACTCGCCCGGCTCTACGAGACCGAGCTCGGCGATCCGGAGCGCGCGCTCGAGACCTACGTGGCCGCCAGGAGCGCGGGTGACCGCCGCGAGGAGATCCACGAGGCGACGGCCCGCCTGGCGGAGCGGCTGCACCGCTGGCCGCTCTGCGCAGAGGCGCTGCTCGCCTGGGCCGACGCCGCGCAGGAGACGGAGCTGCGGGCCGAGGTGCTGGTCGAGGCGGCGCGCGTCTTCATCGATCATCTGAGCGACGGCGCGGCGGCGGAGGCGGCGCTGGAGCGCGTGGCGGCGCTGGCCCCCGAGCACCCGCGCGCGCTGGCGATCCTGGGGCGGGTCCGCGAGGAGAGCGGCGCGATTGATCAGGCGGTGGCGCTCTACGAGCGGGCGGCCGGCAAGGAGCCCGATCGCAGCGAGCAGTCGGCGCTCTTCACCCGCGCCGCCGTCGTGCTGCTCGAGCGCGGCAAGGACGAGGACCGCGCGGCCGATCTGCTGGTGCGCGCGCTGGCGGCCGATCCCGGCCACCGCAACGCCAACGAGCGGCTGGTCGACGTCTACACGCGCCGCCAGCAGTGGAGCGACGTCGAGGCGCTGCTCGATCGCGAGCTCGAGGAAGCGCGCGAGTCGGAGACGGACGCCGCCGACGGCGATCGGCAGGCGGCGCTGGAGACCCAGCTCGCTCGCGCCTGCATCGCGCTGGGCAAGCCCGACAAGGCGCTCGCCTGCCTGGAGAGCGCGCATGCCCGGCGGCCCGAGCTTCTGCCGATGCTGCGCACCTTCGCCGACTTCCGCTACGGGCGGGGCGAATGGAAGGAGGCGATGACCCTCTACCAATCGCTGCTGGGGCTGCACCGCGCGGCGCTGCCCGCGGCGGAGCTCCCCGACATGTTCGAGCGCATCGGCCGGGCCAGGGCGGAGCTGGGCGACACCGACGGCGCGATCGCCGCCTACCGGGAGGTGCGGGTGCTGGCGCCCGGGCAGCGTCCCGCCATCGAGGGGCTCTCCGCGCTGCTCGCGGCCAAGGAGGACTGGCCCGCCTGGGTGGCGGAGCGCGAGGCGCTGGCCGGCGTCGCCTCCGACGGCAAGGGCGCCATCTGGGAGGAGATTGGCGACGCCTGCGCCGCCCGCCTCGACGACCGCCCGCGCGCCGAGGCGGCCTACCGGCACGCGCTGGAGGCAGAGCCCGCGCGGCGCTCGACCATCGAGAAGCTGCTGGCCATCTTCAGGGAAGGGAACCGCCCCGCGGAGACGGTCGAGATGCTCTCGGCGCTGGCCGCGGTGGAGCCGGAAGCGGCGACCCGGGCGCAGCTGCGGCGCGAGGCGGCGCGCCTCCTCGTCGACAAGGTCAACCGGCCGCTCGAGGCGGCCGAGCTGCTCGAGCGGGCTCTCGACGACGCGCCCGAGATGATCGACGCCTTCGACGAGCTGGCGCGGCTGCGCGAAGACGCCGCGGACTGGGCGGGCCTGGTCGCGAGCCACCGGGCGATGATCGAGCGCCTGCCGCCCGACGCCCCGACCGCGCTGCGCCTGCGGCTCTGGACGCGAACGGGGAACGTGGCGCTGCGCCAGCTGCGCGATCGCAAGCTGGCCATGACCGCGTTCGAGGAAGCGGTCGCGCTCGATCCCGACGACCACGCCAAACAGGAGACGCTGGCCCACGTCTACGAGCTCGCCGGCCCCGACGCCCGCGCTCGCGCCATCGCGGCGCACCAGCGCCTCATCGCGCGCGACCCGCACCGCACCGATTCGTTCCTCGCCCTGGCCAAGCTCTACGGCGAGACGGGCGAGATCGACAAGCGTTGGTGCGTCGCCGCCACGCTCTGGTACCTGAAGAAGAACACCCCCGCGCTCGATGAGCTGTTCCGCCGCTACCGCTCGCCGCGCGTCCGTTCGGCGCAGCGACCGTTCAAAGAGGAGAGCTGGAGCCGGGTGCGCCACCCCGACGAGGACCCGCGCATCGGCGAGGTCTTCACCGTCGCCTCACCGTACCTCGCCTCCTCGGCCGCCTACGACCCGGCGCACGTCGGGCTCAAGAAGCGCGGGCAGGTCGATCTCGAACGGGACGACAGCCTCTGGGCGCGCACGCTGGTCGAGCTCGGCGGGACGCTGGCGCTGCCGTTGCCCGACGTCTACCGGATGGAGGGGGAGTCGGGGCAGACCACACTGGTCAACGTCCGGCAGCGGAGCGGTCCGCGGCCGACGCTGCTGCTCGGTCCGCCGACCATGCGGCGCAACAGCTTCGACCTGGTGTTCGATCTGGCGCCGCACTTCGCCTTCCTGCGCCCCGAGCGTTTTCCCAGGGTGGCGCTGCGGACGCCGGCGATTCTCCACGGGGTCCTCGGCGTGCTGCGCTCGCTCGGCGTGCCCAACGGGGCGCCGCCGCTCGACGGCGAAGCCGGTCAACTCCGCGCGCACCTGGCGCGGACGATGCCGCCGCCCGCCCTGGCCCGCCTCGGCGAGGCGACCCGCCGGCTGAACGGCGGCGCGGAGGCGCTCGACATCGAGAAGTGGATCGGGGCGACCGATCTGTCGGCGGCGCGGCTCGCGCTGGCCCTGACCGGTGAGCTCGCGGCCGCCTTCCGCGTGATCTCCAGCGAGGCGATCCCGCAATCGACCGTTCCGGTTCACCGCCGAATGGCCGATCTGGTGGCCTTCTCCGTCAGCGACGACTACTTCACGCTGCGCCGAGAGCTCGGCCTGAACGTCGCGTAGGGCGGGCCGCTATCCGACTATCCGATTTGGTGGGGCTGCCCGCGCAGCGCCGCCGCCGCTTCCTCGACCGGCCTCAAGCGGTCGACGCGCCCGGGCTCGGCCGTCGTCTTCGGGCGGGGCGGGACCAGCGCCGGGTCGCCGAGCTCGCGCATCGTCCAGTGGATGCGGGCCACGGCGGTCGCGGTGTTGAGCAGCGCCATCAGGAACAACGCCCCCGCTGTGACCACGTAGACCGGATGGGCGACGAACCCCTCCGTCCGATGGGCGACAAACGGCGAAAACGCGAGCGCGATCGAGAGCAGCGTGATGCGATCGGCCCTCTGCATGAGCCCCTCGGCGCCGGCCAGGCCGAGCGCCTCGGCACGCGACCTCGCATAGCTGATGACGAACGACATGATGAGCGCGACGAGCGCGGCGTACATCACGACCGTGCCGGCGTAATAGGCGACGCAGCCTCCGAACATGAGGCCGTCGGCCACCCGGTCGATCGTCGAATCGAAGAACGCCCCGCGCGCGCTCGTGAGGTGCAGGGCGCGCGCGACTTCGCCGTCCATCACGTCGAGCGCGCCCGTGGCGATTAGCAGGGCGGAACCGAGCGCGAAGTGCCCGGTGGCGATGGCGATCGCCGTCAGCAGCGCCCCCACCAGCCCCAGCGCGGTGAAGAAGCTGGCCGACTGCCCGCTGCGGATGGCCAGGCGACAGAGGGGCTTCGTGAACCAGTAGAAGTAGCCGATCAGGAGCGGGGCCAAGAGGCGGCGGCCGGCGCCGCGCGGGCGCGCGGGCGGCAGCGTCGACAGACCGAGCCCTACCCGCACGGCGTAGACGGCAAGGGCGAGCGTGAAGAAGAGGACGAAGCCGACCATGAAGGCGACGTCCGCTTGCTGCGGCGAGAGGAACGAGCTCATCGATTGACCTCCTGCGGCGCCGGCCGATTGTCGATCACCCACAAGCGCTCCGCGACCACGACCCGCAACAACCTCAGGTAGGCCACCAGGGTCAGTTGCCCAAGGCGCCCGACAAGCAAAAGTTGGCTTCGCAACGCTGCGGTCCTCTCTGGTGAATTAACCATCTGAACCACACTCGCCAGATGCAAGCTCGACACCGACGGGCGTGCCGGGCGTCGCCCGCGACAATTCGGGGCGGCGGACCTCGGGCGCCGTCAGGATTTGGACGAGTCGTCCAACGCCTGACGTCTTGTTCGCTCCGTCACACCAGCCATTGACGGGACGAAAAGCAGTGCCGCGAGCAGGCAGCTGATCTCGCCGAGATCGGCCAGCTTTCCGAACGAGCGCAGCGCGCCGTTGGAGGCCATGAAGAGCGAGCTGTACCCGATGATCGTCGTCGTGGAGCAGAGCGCCACCGCACTCCCCGTCTCGGCGAGCCCGCGGGCCCGGCTCCCCAGGGGCTCGGCGCCCAGCCGCGCGAAGATGTTGACCGCGTAGTCGACGCCGATCCCGAGCGTGATCGGCAACGCCACGAAATTGAGAAAGTTGAGCTTCAGCCCGAGCGCCGCGCCGGCCCCGCCCATCCAGAGCATCCCGGCGAGCAGCGAGGTGAGGACCAGCACGGCGCTGCGGATCCGACGGAAGAGGATTGCCACCAGCAGGGCCACGCCGGCGAGAGCGACCTCCGTCGCGAGCGGCCCGTCGCGCGAGATCGAGCGCAGCATGGCGGCGAACATCGAGGAATTCCCCCCCGCGCTCACCAGCCGCCCGCCGGGGAGGCGCACGTCCTTGAAGGTCTCCGACATCCGGATGAGCGCGTGACCGTCCCAGTTGGCCCAGACCCGCACCGGGTAGATGAGCGCAACCCGCCCCAGCGTCCCGTCCACCTCGCGAAACGGGCGCGCGATTGGCTCGGGGAGATCCTGGATCGTCAGCCGGCGCAGGTCGGGCGGCGGCGCCCAGGCCTCGATCTCCTTCTTCTGGTCTGCGTCGAGGCGCTCGAACGCCGGGTCGGCCAGTCGCAGCCGGAGATCGGCGACCACGGCCAGCTTGGCGTCTTGATCCTTGGGGAGCGCGGCGTGGGCCGTCGCCACCGACGAGAGCAGCCCGCCCGTCGGCTCGCCCGCCGCCACCTGCCGGGCGCAGAGCGCGGCCAGCTTCCCGGGATCCGCGGCGTTCGGATCGCGCGCGTAGGTCCGCCCGGCGACGCAGTCCTTGGTGAGGAGCGCGTCGCGAAACGCCGGCGCGTCGTCCGCGGTGGGGAAGAGCGCGATCCCGACCGGCGCCAGGTCCTGCGGGAAGATCCGCCCGACCCGGACGTAGAGATCGCCGGCGCCGTGCCGGCGGCTCTGCTGGTTCCGCAGCTTGGAGAAGTCGTACTCGAAGGGGCTCCGCAAAAGCGGCGCGATCGCCCAGGCGGCCAGCAGGGTGAGCACGCCGATCGCCGCCAGGAGCGCGCGCTGGTTGCCGATGATCGTGTCGGCCAGCCGGAGCCGGAGCCTCGGCCTCGCCACCGGCCGGGGCCGGGGCCTCCCGATCCGCTCCCACAGGCAGATGAGCGCGGGGCAGTAGCTGTAGGTGAAGAGCCAACAGAGGATCATCCCCACCCCGCCGACCTGCCCGAACTGCTGGAACCCGCGGAAGTTGGTCAGCGCCAGGCTGCCGTAGGCGATCGCGGCCGCCAGCGCCGCGGTCAGCGTCGGCTTGGCGGTCGTGGAGAGCGCGACGGCCAGCGCCTCCTCGACGGTCTCTTCGGGGTGGCGGCTGCGCTGCTCCCGGTAGCGGGCCAGCAGGATGATGCCGAAGTTGATCCCGTTGCCGAGGATGATCGATCCCAGGAACGCCGTGTTGGTGTTGAGGTAACCGATGGTGAGGGCGGCGATGGCGAAGGCGGATGCCACGCCGAGCAGGGTCGGAAAGAAGATGTAGATCAGCGCGACGACGCTCCGGTAGTAGAGGGTGATGATCAGCAGCACCGCCGCCGTGCAGACCAGGGAGACCCACTCGATGTCCGACTTGAGCGCGTCGTGCTCGGCGATGGCGCTCTCGACGTCGCCGGTGATCTCGGCCCGCACCTCGCCGAACCGGGCCGGACCGGTCCGCGCGATCGCGCGCCGGACATCGTCCCGTATCTCGAACCCCGAGACGTCCCCCGTCCCCGACGACGCCGTCCAGGTGACGATCGCCAGCAGCTTCCGGTCGGCGCTCTCGTAGTACCCGTTCGGGAACCGGGCCGGGCCGTGGCGCTTCTCGATGTCGCGCTTGAGCCGCCGCAGGTCGGCCGCCGGATCGTCCTTCTCCTCGCCGAGGTCGGGGTCGGCGAACGGAACGAACGCGGGATTCTTGCGGGAGACGAGCAGCTTCTTCAGATCGTCGTCGGCCCGCCGGAGGTCGCCGAGGTCGGCGTAGAGGATCTTGTTCCTGTCGAAGAACCCCTTGGTCGCGTCGGGGCGGGCGTCGATCGCGCGCAGCTCCCGCCCGACCAGCGGCTGCAGGTTGGCCACCAGCGCGTCGGCGAACCGTTCGTTGGCGCCCGGATCCGGCCCCTCGACGGCGATCACCAGCGTCGAGCGGGCGCCGATCCGATCGCCGATCCGCTGCAACGATTTGAGCTCCGGATCGTCCTCCGGCAGGAGCTCGCGGAAATCGGAGCGCAGGCGGAGGCGCGCAGCGGTGGCGAGCGCCGCCACGAACAGCACCAGCGCCGCCACGCAGATGGCCAGATCGTGCCGCCCCAGCCTCCTCACGTACCGGTTCATGAAGGCGGGGGTCGGTCGCGGCGCTCCTCGGTCAGGGGCGCGGCAGCGACCGGTGGCTGGTAGAGGCCCAGGGCGCCGCGGGTGTGGACCAATCGGTAACCGCGCGCGGCGAGGAGAGCGGTGAAGTCGCGCGGCGCCGCCCAGGTCAGGAGGTAGTCGTACGCCGTCCCCAGCAGGGCGATCCGCGCCTCGGCCCGCGCGCGCACGTCGTCGCAGGAGAGCGAGGGGGAGAAGCGCCGTTCGGCGGCACAGAGGCGCCCCTCGAGGAGGGCGTACGGCTCGTCCTCCGCGTCCGACGGAAACGGCGAGCCCGGTTGATGGAGGGGCAGCTCGCGGTAGCGGTAAGGGAAGCGGGTCTCGTGCCAGGCGAAGGCGTAGGGGGTGACGACGTCGCGCGCGATGCCGTAGTAGCCCCAGGCGTGCAGGAACGGTTTGACCAGGATCGACGGCGAGCGCGGATCGAAGATGACCGGGTAGACGCGGCTCCCGCGGCGCACGAAAGGGATGCCCGAGGCGAAGTCGTCCAGCCCGTGCCCGAGGCTGCGAAAGCTCTGGGCCAGCAGGGCCACGCCAGCCAGCCCCGAGACGAGCGCCAGCAGGGTCACCCGGCGGCGGGCCCGCGGCGACAGAACGACGCCGCCGTGGCAGAGAAGCGCGAATACGATCAGCGGGCGCAGGCGCGGCGCCAGGTCGGACCCGAACACGATGTGCGGCGACACGAGGTAGAGGATCGCCAGCACCAGCGCGGCCGTGAGCGGCCAGCGTGGCGAAGAGGCCGAAGCGGCGCGGCGCGCGGCCAGCGGCACGGCGATGAGCACGACCAGCGGCGGCCCCAGCGCCGCCAGATCGGCGAGGTGGTAGCGAACGGCGAACTCGACGAAGAACGATCCGATGGCCGAGGGAAAGTCGTACATCTCCCAGCGCGAGAGCGTCGGCTCGGGCGGAAGGTGCGACCCCCAGAGCCCCCGCCAGGAGAGCGAGCTGCAGGATGAGGGCCGGCGCCAGCGCCAGGGCGGCGGGACCCGCGCCGCGCAGCCGGCCCGCCAGCGACACGCGCGTCCCGTCGCCCGGCCACAGGATCCGGATCGCCGTCACCAGCAACAAGATGGCAAAAGTCACCGCGTGCGCCAGGAAGACCACCACCGCCGCGAGGGCCAGGGCCAAGGCTGCGGCCGGACGTGGGCGACCGGCGTCGCGCGCCACGATCCCCAGCCAGACGAGCGCCGGCGGCAACGAGAGCACGTAGTTGTAGAGCCCCTGGACGGCGAACCAGCTCCAGACCAGCGGAAGCAGCAGGAGCGCCAACGGCGCGCTCCCCGGCGCGGCGGCGCGCACGCAAAAGAGGCCCGCCAGCGGCAGGGCCAGCGCGTAGCCGGAGAGCACCAGCCGGTGCGCGACGTCGATCGAGATCGGGAGCCGCAAGAGCCCCAGCATCAGGGCGTGGAAGAGGACGTTGGTCTTCCACCCCAGCGCCGGCAGGAAGGCCGCCGCGATGGCAGGGGGGGCAGAGCCGCTGGCGAGCGCGCGCAGCACCTCGACGGCGTAGAGGTGGTCGCCCGTGTCCTGCCCTGGAAAGTAGTGAAACGCCCAGATCGGGATCAGGTTGGCGGCCGACACGACCGCCAGCACCGTCCACTCCCAGGGATTCAGCGCGGAACGCCGGGTCTTCAACGTCGCCTCACCGGGACCGCAGGACGTAGAGCCGGGCCCCGGCGACGTCGCCGACCGGCGCGTAGTTTCGGTCGACGATCGCCTGCAGCCGCGGGAATCGGGAGAGCGGAAATTTTCCATACCCCCCGAAGTTGCCGGGCGAGGTGTCGACGAGGATCTTGGGGCGGCGCGCGGCGAGATCGGCGGCGAACATCTCCCAGCTCTCGGCGACGACGTTCGCCGACGAATCGGCGCCTGGATCAGACTGCGTGCGCGTCGCCGGCGACAGGCCCGTCTGGTAATTCGAGAAGACGAACCGCGTCCCGAGGGGCCGTCCGGCCTCGAAGTAGACGATGGGGACGTTTCCCCAGACGACCAGCGCGTCGTCGGGGGCGGTGCGGGCACGAACGGCGGCCGCGATGGCGCGATAGTCCGGATCGGTCGCTCCGACCGCCCTCGCCACGGGCGCGTGCAGGAGACCCACCACCAGAAAGACGGCCGCCGGAAGCCCCACGGCCACCAGGCCGAAGGCCCGCCGCGCGCGCCAGAGCCGCGCCGCGCCCGGCGCCGCGAGCACCGCCAGCGGCGCCGTCACCTGATGAAAGTAGTGCCCGAAGAAGCGCCCGCCCGCCGTCGTCGCCAGCACGCTCACGGCGCACCACCCGATCAGGAAGAGGCCGGACGGGTCCTGGCCGCGTTGGCGCCAGCGCAGCAGCGCCGCCCGCAGCCCCAGCACCCAGAGCAGCAGCGCCGGAACGACCCCGTACGAGATCCGCGGCGCCGCGCGCGCCGCGATCTCCGGCAGGTGCAGCCCCTGTCGGATGTAGGCGCCGTTGAACCTGAACCAGAACAGCGCGGCTCCGAGCGCGCCGGCCCGATGGAGCACCAGCGCGGCGCCGGCGATCGGGGCGGCGACGCCGACGCCGAGGGCGAGCCAGCCCGCGCCGACACGCGCCAGGCGGCGGCGATGCACGACCGCCAGGTGCAGGGCGTAGAGGGGCAGCTGGACGGCCGCCTGGTACTTGTAGAGGATCGCCACACCGACGAGCGCGCCGGCGCCGAGGAGATCGGGCGGCCGCGAAGTCGCGAATCCGCGGAGATAGAGCAGGACCGACGCCGTGAGCGGCAGCAGCATGTAGAGCTCGCAGTTGGCGGCCAGCGCGTCGAAGTCGAGCAGCGTCGTCGTGAAGACCACGTAGAGCAGCGCCGCCGCGAACGGGATGGCATCGTCCGACCCGCTGTCACCCGCTCGTCGCGCGATCCGCGCCAGCACCAGCGCCGTCGTCCACACCACGACGATCGTCAGGAGGTGCAGCAAGAACATGCCTTTCGCGACCCCGCCCGTCGCCTGCGCGGCCCCGTAGGTCAGGTAGATGAGCGGCGGTTTGTGATCGACGACGTCGCGGTAGAGCACGCGCCCGTGCAGCATCTCGCGCGCCACCACGCAGTAGGTCGCCTCGTCGTCCGACAGGCAGGGGCGCCCGAGCGAGACGATCCGCAACCCCGCGCAGAGGGCCAGGAGCGCCAGCGCCCTGCGGGTCGGGGTGGTCATGCGCTGCGCGCCCGGGCGGAGGGTTGAGGCCGCTCGCCGCGAAGCCGCGCGTAGAGCTCCAGCACGCGGGCGGTGATCTCCCGCCAGTCGAACGCGGCGGCCCGCCGCCGGCCCGCCTCGGCCAGGCGGCGCCGGGCCGACTCGTCGCAGAGGAGGCGGTTCGCGGCGTCGGCGAGCTTCCATGACTCCGGATCGGCGGCGGCGCCCACGTCGACCAGCAGCCCGTCGACGCCGTCGCGGACGACGTTGCGGAAGCCGGGGGTGTCGGCCGCCACGACCGCGCACCCGGCGGCCATCGCCTCCAGCGCGATGATGCCGAACGTGCCGCCCGTCGCCGGGCAGAGCAGCAGGTCGCCCGACGCGTAATAGGAGCTGCGCTCATCGGCCGGCACGAACCCGACGAAGTGAGCGTCGGCGCGTAGCGCCGCCGGGACCATCGCCTCGTACCGCGGGCGCAGCGGCCCGTCGCCGACGACGATGAGCCGCACATCCGTCCCGCGGCGGCGCACCTCCAGCCAGGCCCGGATCACGCGATCGACGCCGTTGCGTGGATCGAAGCGGCCGACGTGAAGCACGTTGAGGCGGCCGTCGTCGAACTCCGGGCGCCGCCGGCCCGCGGCGAACGAGGCGACGTCGACGCCGTTGGGGATCACCGACCAGGGCGCGCGGAAATAGCGGCGCACGCCGGCCAGCGCCGTCTCGGAGACGCCAACCGCGCCGTGCAGCCGGTCGAGATAGCGCTGCAACGGCCGACGCAGGAGCGCCATCACGAAGCTGTGATCGAACGCGCTGTGGAACGTGCCGACGTTCAGCGCGTCCGAGCTGCGCAGCGCGAGCAGCGGCAGCGTCGGCATCAGCGGTGAGTGGACGTGCAGGACGTCGAACCGCTCGGCGCGCATGATCTCGCGCATTCGCGCCGAGAGATCGGCGCCCGTCGACGTCCGGGCGATCGATCCGCCCGACAGCAGGGGAACCGACACCCCGATCCGGATCACCTGCTGCTCCTGATCGAGACGCCGCGCCGCGCCCGCCGAGAGGGCGGCGCCTCCGACCGAGGCCAGTCGGTCCCTCACCTCGGGTGTCAGGATTCGAACATCGTGACCGAGGCGACGCGCCTGCCGCGCGAAGTGATGGACGTGCTCCTGAATCCCTCCCAGCGTCGGGTAGTAGTACTCGGTGACGATCCCGATCCGCATTGGTCGCCTCCCGCGATGGAGGAAATGGGTCTGGTCCTTGACAAAGCAAGGTGCAGTGCAAGGCGAAGACCAGCGGGAAATCATCGGTTCGCCCATCCCACAAACGAGATCCAGGCGTTGACCCAGCCCGGGCCTCTAGCGCCGCACCGTCAGGACCAGCGAGATCCCCGTTCCCGGAAGCGGCGCCAGGGCCACCGAGCCGCCCCCGCGGTGAAGCACGGGGACCACGAAGCCGAACGCAGCGCCGGCGCCGGCGCCCGCCAAGACGTCGGTGAAGTAGTGGCGGTCGGCCGCGATCCGCAGGTAGCCGACCAGCACCGCACCCGTCAGACCGGCGGCCCAGATGGCGGTTGCCCAGCGATACCCGCGGATGGACGCCACGGTGCCGGCCGACACCGCCAGCGCGAAGGCGAAGCTGGCGTGACCCGAATAGAAGGAGGTGTTGTTGTCCGCCGGGTTCGCGGTCAGCGGCTTCTGGTCCGGCGGCAGCGCGTGAACGAACGGCCGCTCGCGCCCGATCGCGAACTTGACGATCTGGTTGGCGTCGCCCGCCAGCGCCACCGCCTCTGCCATCACCAGGGCGTTGGCCGCCATCTCACCGCCGCGATCCTCCGCGTGCGCGCCCAGCGCGAGCAGACCGACGCTGGCGGCAGGGACGAGGGCGAAGGCCCAGACGTTGCTGGCCAGACCGGCGGCGGCGGGGTCGCCCCAGAGCAGGGCGCCGCGCACCGACGTGTCGAGCGATCCGGGCGCGCACCAGCGGCAGGTCGTCGCCCCGAGATCTTTCTGCAAGAGCTGCGACCCGCCCCAGAAGGCGAGCGCCGCCCCCGTGATCGCGCCGTCGACCCGCCAGTCGACCTGGAGCTCGTCCCCCGCCCGCGCGGTCGAGCCCCAGAGCGCGAGCACCGCCGCCGCGACGGCCCACCGGCCTCGATGCCTTCGTGCGCCCTTCCGTCGATCGTTCGGCACGCAGCTCACTCTCGGCCAGGAAGCTAACCAGGCGGCCCCCGGTGCGCCAGCGTTAGCGCGAGGGGCTCTGCGCGCCGCGGGCCGGCCGTGGCTCGGGCGGCGAATCGTGGGGGCGCATCGGAATCGCGATCGTGAAGGTCGATCCGGTGCCGGGCTGGCTCTCCACGCGAATCCGTCCCCCGTGCGCCTCGACATACTCCTTCGAGATCACCAACCCCAGACCGACGCTGGCGCGCCGGCGCCCGTCGTTCCCCAGGCGCCCGCGGCTGAAGAGCTCGTCGAGATCGCCCAGCGCAATCCCGGGCCCGCTGTCGGAGACCGCGAACTCCACTTCGTCGCCGACGCGCTTGACCGCCATGTCGACCCGCCCGCCTTCCTGGCTGATCTCGACCGCGTTGGCGACCACGTTGCTCACCGCCTGCACCATCCGGTGACGGTCGACGAACGCCGTGAGCCCCGCCGGCTCGGTCACCGCCCGGAGCTCGATCGCGCGGGCGTCGGCCAGCGGACGAAACAGGTCGGCGACCTCCTTGATGATCGAATCGACCGACTCCGTGACCCGGCCGAGCACCAGCGCCCCCGACTCGATCACCAAGAGCGCGCCCAGGTCGCCGAGCAGCCGATCGGCCAGCGTGGCCGCGCTCCGGATCTGCGTCGCCAGCGGACCGCCCCCCTGCCGGGCCAGCTCGGTGGCGATGAATCCGATCGCGCTCAGCGAGTTGCGCAGGTCGTGCGACACCATCTTGAGAACCTCGTCGCGCCCGCGGTTGGCCTCGCGGGCCTCCTGATAGAGGCGCGCGTTCTCCAGCGCCAGCGCCGTGCGGTCGGCCAGCGCGGCGGCCGTCGGGATGTCGTCCGCGACGAAGCAGCGCGCGCCGTCCACGATGAGCAGCGACAGAACGCCGATCGGTTTACCCCGGAGCACCAGCGGTACCCGGAGGACCGATCGGACCTCCAGCGTCCGCAGGCCGTCGTCGTCGTTCGTCACGGCGGTGATGACCTCGGGGTTGCCCGACCGAAAGACCCGGCTCGCCCCCACGCTCGGGCGCGTCCCGCCGGGCCAGGCGCGGAGACCCGACCGCTGGTCGAGGGCCGCCCGGTGAAGCTCGCCCCCCTCCTGGAGGTCGACGATACAGACGTCCGCGAAGCGGGGAACGACCAGCGAGATCAGCATGCGCAAGATCTCCGGGCGCTCAAGCGAGACCGAGACCGCCGCGCCGGCATCGGCGATGAGCCTCATCGCCCGCTCCGCCCGCTTGCGCTCCGTCAGGTCGACGAGAGAGACGCTGGTCCGCCGCTGGCCATCGCGATCGTTGAACATCGCCGACGAGACCTCGACCGGCACCTTCGCGCCGTCCTTGCGGATCATGTTGACCTCGCGCCGGGCGAAGCCGACGCGGTCTCGCTCCGCGATCAGGTCCGCCCATCTCGGATCGTCGGGATCGGCGATGCCGGCGCGGCCCAGCCGGCAGATCTCCTCCTCGGTCCGCTGCAGCATCCGACAGGCCGCGGGGTTTGCCGCCAGCGTCTCTCCGGACGGCTTGGTCAGGAGCACCCCGTGCAGGCTGTGGTCGACGAGCGAGCGATACTTCTCCTCGCTCTCGTGCAGGGCGTCCTCCGCCCGTTCGAGCACCTCCGCCAGCTCACCGGGATCGTCGGACTCTCCCAAGACACCTCCCATACCACGTGCGAGTTTACGCCCGGCCACGCAGATTGCGTGCGTCGAAATCGCTAATTGCCTGCCAGCGCCCGCTGCAATGTTTCGAAAGCGACCGGCTTGACCAGATAGCTCTCGAAGCCGACCTCGTCGCCGAGCCGCCGCTGATCGCCGTGTCCGTAGCCGGTCAGCGCGATGAGGCGCATGCCGGGAGAGCCCGCCTTGAGCCGGCGCGCCAGCTCGAAGCCGTTCATCCCCGGCAGCCCGATGTCGACGATGGCCACCTCGGGCCGCGCGCGCGACGCCACCTCCAGCCCGCTCGGCCCGTCGCCGGCTTGCGACACCTCGTGGCCCGCAAGTTCCAGGAGCCTGGAAAGTGCCTCGCGCGCGTCCTGATTGTCGTCGACGATCAGGATCCGTCGCCGGGGAGAGGCGGGGCTCTCATGCTCGCCGGAGGTCAGAGAGGTCGCGAGCGGGAGCCGGACGACGAGCTCACTCCCCTTGCCGGGCCCGTCGCTGCGGGCCTCGATGCGCCCGCCGTGCGCCTCGACCAGGCTGCGCGCGATCGACAGCCCGACCCCCAGCCCGCCCTCCCGCCGTTCGAGCCCGCGGTCGCTCTGAACGAAGAGCTCGAACACCCGCGGGAGGAGCTCGGGCGAGATTCCCACGCCGGTGTCCTTCACCCGCAACACCGCCTCGCCTCTCTCCGACTCCAGCTCGAGGACGATCTTGCCCCCGGGTGGCGTGTACTTGATGGCGTTCATCAACAGATTGGAGACGATCTGCTGAAGGCGCGGGCCGTCTCCGTTCACGCGCGCGGCGGAGAAGCGCAGCTCGTAGCGATGGCGGTCGAGCAGGTGGCGGTCGACGAAGTCGTGAACGCAACGATGCACCAGCGCGACGAGATCGACGTTGGTCCGCTCGATCGTCATCTTGCCGGCGGAGAGCCGCGAGACGTCGAGGAGATCGTCGACGATTCGGACCAGCTGGTCGGTCTGGCGCCGGATGGCGGCGCTCGCCGGCGAGGCGACGGGATCGGACTTGGTGACGTGCCCGAGCAGCGTCGCCGCGTTCAGGATGACCGAGAGCGGGTTGCGCAGCTCGTGCGACACCATGGCGAGGAATTCGTCCTTTTGCCGGTTGGCGTTCCAGACGGCCTCCTCCGCCCGCTTCCGTTTCGTGATGTCCATGCAGACGCCGACCAGCCGGAACGGCTCGCCGCCGTCGCCCACCAGGACCTTCCCCTTGCCCAGCAACCAGCGGACGCCGCGGGAGGAGGCGTCGGCGCAGCGAAACTCGACCTCGTAGTCCGCGCGCCCCTCGACGCAGCCGCGGATGGCGCCCATCACCCGCTCGCGATCCTCCAGGTGGATCAGGGACCGGTAGGCCTCGAACGTCCTCGCGAAACTGCCCGGAGGGACACCGTGGATCTGCTCCAGGTTCTCCGACCAGCGCACCTCACCGGTCCCGATCTCCCATTCCCAGACCCCGATCTCCCCCGCCTCGAGGGCCGGACGCAGTGCCGGCTCGGTCCGGCGGCCGGTCTCGCCGCCGACCGACCGGTTTTCGGGCGCTCCGGCGGGCTCGGCGGCACCGGGATCCTTCGCGACGCCTGGGTCGGTCGGGGTCCCATGACTCATGGGCCGAAGTTATACGCGCTTCGGCCCTCACCAAAAGTTATTTGAGAATGACGGACTGAGCCGAAAATTCGCGGGATCTCGCGTGATCTGGGCGCCAAGTTGGACGCAGTGTGGCGCGATCGTCATTCGATTACCGGAGAGCCCGAAACATGTCACCGACCGTAGACGATCACATTGTGGCAGCGCGCCTCGGCGCCACCGACATTTTCGTAGACGTGGGGCTTGTTGGCGTCGAAGACGATCGCGTCGCCGGGGCCGAGCTCGTCGCTGTGGTCCCCGACCGTCATCCTCATCGCCCCGGAGAGGACCACGACGATCTCGCGCGTTCCCGGTCCGTGCGGCTCGGAGGAATGGCGCGAGCGCGCCGCCAGCCGGAGCTCATACATCTCGACCTGCGGAATCCCGGCGGCGGGCATGAGCGGCCGGCTGTCGAACCTCCCGTCGGCCGAGCGGAGCAGCTGCGCCTCCCCGCGCCTCAGGACCGAGAGGCCCGTCCGTGCCTCGCCGATCAGATCGGAGATGGCGATCCCGAGGCCAGCGGCGATCTTCCACAGAACGCCGATCGTGGGGTTGGTCTTGCGCGTCTCGATCTGAGAGAGCGCCGCCCGGCTGACCCCCGTGAGCTGCGCCAGCTGGTCGAGCGACATCTCCCGCCGCTTTCGCTGCTCGCGCAGCTGCGCGGCGACCCGCCCGGTCAGCTCGGCCGCCCCGACATCGTCGCCGGCGGGGGTCGGAGCGCCTCGAAGACCGGCCTTCGGCTTCCTCTTCGCCATGCGCGACGACCGTATCACGGGCGGCGGTCGGCTTCTTCGAGCCGCCGCCGGGGGCCGCCGCGCGCACCGCCTATCTCGAGAGGACGATCCGGGGAGCGTCGGACAGCGACCGGGACGCCGTCGATGACGGGTGCCGCTCCACGAGCGCGGGCGCGCGGTTGATCGCCCGCAGCAGCAGGGCCAGCGCGATGGCCGGAACGACGGTCGTCACCATCAGGATCGCCGCGCCGCACGCCAGCCACAGGGCGACCCGCCCCAGCCCGAAGGCCGCCGCCAACACAGCTGCCGTCCCGATGATCCGCTCCGACTTGAACCTCGCCATGGCCATCTCCTTGTCTATTGAAAAAGATAGCAGTCTTGTACTACGAACACAAGCCCAAACATCCCGCCTAATGCAGCAACGATTCCCGGGACACCTAGGCTATTATGTGTCTGTTTTGATAGACACCATCGCTGCCGGAAGCGACGCCTACGATCTTCTAGCCGCGGCCCACAAACGCCGCGCGAACAGGTACATGGCGGCGCCCACGGTCAGCCCGGACAGCCAGACACCGATGCTGGGCCCGCGCCGTACCATCCGCTCCCACGTCCGGACGATGCCTGCGAGCAGGCTCGAGCGCGGGCCGCGGCGCGCGAGCGCCCGGATCGTCGGCGAGCCGATCCCGAGCTCGCGCCTCGGGCGCAGCACCGCGCGAAGAGCGACGGCGGCGATCGCCTGCGCGTCTGCGATCGGCCTGAAAGGGTGCGGGCGCGCCCCCGCACGACCGGGCGCCGCCTCGACCTCGGGCGCCTCGGCGACCGGCAGTTGCAGGTGGGTCACCTGAACCGCGCTCCGCGCGCGCGCCAGCTCGCCGCAGAGCGCCTCGGTGAAGCCACGAATGGCGGCCTTCGAGGCGCTGTTCGCGCTCTGCAGGGGGATCGTTCGGTGGGCCGCCTCGGAGCCGATCTGGACGATCACGCCCGCGTTTCGGGCGCGCATGTGCCTGAGCGCCGCCAGCGTGCCGTGGACGTAGCCGAGGAAGTTCACCTCCATCACCCGCCGGTACTCGTCGGGCGTGGTCTCGTGCGCCGGAGCGAAGATCGAGAACGTCGCGTCGTTCACCCAGACGTCGATCTTGCCCCAGGCCGATACCACGCGATCGGCGGCCGCAGCGACCGCGGTCGACTGCGACACGTCGAGCGGCAGCACCATCGCCTGGCCGCCGCTGCTGCGGATCTCCGAGGCCGCGTCCTCGAGGCCGACCAGATCGCGCGCGATGAGCGCCACCCGCGCCCCCTCGGCGGCGTAGAGCCGCGCGATCGCCCGCCCCACCTCGCTCGAAGCCCCGGTGACGACGGCGACCTTACCGTCGAGCTTCCGCGGGCGCACACCAACCACCTTTTCAACCTAGGCGGCGGGGGCACGTCGTCCAGAGCCGAAACGACCGCGGCCGAGCGTCAGCCGGCGCCGTGCGCGGGCGCGCCGAGACCCGAGCGGTCGCCGCCCGAAACCTCGCGCCCGAGCAGCTCGACGAGGGCGGCCACGGTGAAGGGTTTCTCGATGACCGGCCCGCCGAGGCGGCTCCCCTCGCGGGTCGAGGCGGTCATGAAGACGAAGGGGAGGCGCCGGAGAACGGGGTCGCGGGCGAGCTCCTTCTTGAGCTCGCGACCGTCCTCTCCGTGCAGCAGGAGATCGCAGAGAACGACATCGACCGCGTTCGACCGGGCCACGTCCAGCGCCGTCGCCGCGGAGCCAGCCACGAGGACCTGCCACCCCTCGTCGACCAGCGCATCGCCGAGGGCGACCAACAGATCCGGCTCGTCATCCACCACCAGCACGACTGGCATCACGCGCGCGAAAGTAGCACAGGGAGCGCACGCCGCCCCCCCCACCCTCCCGGCCCCAGCTTCCTGGAACCTGGCATCGCCGCCCGACCGGCTGCGCGCGTGTGGCATGCTGCGGGGATGTCGATCGCCCCCGTCGCGCCGCCGGACCCCGAGGCCGAGGGGCCCGACGGCGCCGGCGAGATCGAGCCGCTGCGCGCGCTCCTGGCGGGTCGGCGGGCGGTGGCGTTGACCGGCGCGGGCTGCAGCACCGAGTCCGGCATCCCCGACTACCGCGGCGCCGGTCGCCCCGGGCCGCGCAACCCGATCCAGCACGACGCGTTCATGCGCCGGGCCGACGTCCGCCGGCGCTACTGGGCGCGCGCGACGCTCGGGTGGGAGCGGTTCAAGGGCGCGCGCCCGAACGCCGCGCACCGGGCGCTGGCGGCGATGGAGTCGGCGGGCCTCGTCGCCGGGGTGATCACCCAGAACGTCGATCGCCTGCACCACGCGGCCGGGAGCCGCCAGGTCGTCGAGCTTCATGGCGCGCTGGCCGACGTCCGCTGTCTCGCCTGCGGCGCCGAGGAGCCTCGCGCCGAGCTGCAGGACCGACTGCTGTCGGCCAACGCCGGCTGGCTCGACCGCGCGCGCGGCGAGCTCGCGGGGGAAGCGCACGGCGGCGTCCGTCCCGACGGCGACGCCGAGCTCTCGCCCGAGACCGTGGCCGCCTTCGAGGTGGTCGCCTGCCGGCGCTGCGGCGGCGCGCTCAAGCCCGAGGTGGTCTTCTTCGGCGGCACCGTCCCCGAGGCGACGCTCGGGCCCGCCTGGCGGATGCTGGAGAGCGCCCAGGCGCTGCTGGTCGTCGGCTCGTCGCTGACGGTCTACTCGGGGTTCCGCTTCGTGCGCCGCGCGCACGAGCTGGGGCTGCCGATCGGGATCGTCAACGTCGGCCCGACCCGCGGCGACGAGCTGGCCCAGGCGCGCGTCGAGGCGCCGGCGGGGGCCGCGCTCTCGCGCCTGGCGACCGCCCTCGGCGTCGCGCTCTGATCCGCCACCTCGCGCGAGGATCGGCGGCCGTCAGTTCGTCGAGGTGAGCAGAGCCAGCCGCCCGGCGAGCCCGGGCGTCTGGCTCATGTTGTAGAAGGTCGCGTCGGCGGTGTGGTCCCAGTCGGGAAACGTCAGGTAGGCCATGTTGTAGCCGCCGCTGCGATCGACGGTGCTGGTGAAGACGCGCCAGAGGTTGCCGTAGTAGACGACCGAGGGGTCCTTGATGGCGACGATGTCGTGCGTGGCATCGGACTGCGGCGCGAGGATCGGCCCGGTGGAGGTCCAGGCGAAGGCGGTCGGCACGCCACACGCCGGGCTGACGTCGAGCGCGGCGTCGGGTTTGCCCGCCGACTTGCTGGAGCAGGCGGAGAGCGCGCAGGCGACCCCGATCGCGACGACCCACGCGGGGACGCCACTCCTTGTCCTTTGAATGCGCACCGCGGGGATGAAGTCGCGCGAGCCCGGACGCGCGGGTCAAGATTCTTGAGCCGTCGGCGCCACGACCGTGGCACCTTGCCGGTGACGTGCACTCCAACCTCAAGATGGCGTTCGCCGCACTGTTCATCGCCGCGGCGGGCTGTGGCGGAAGCGGATCCGGACAACCGCCGGGCCCCGACGGCGCCGCCGGCAGCGACGGCGGCGGCACCACCCACGCGGGCGTGGTGGCGGCCGGCGTGCGCTGGGTCGGCCGCGTCGACATCACGACGCCGACCGCGCCGCGCTTTGGCTGGTCGGGCACCGGCTTCATCGCCCAGTTCTCCGGGACCGGGCTCTCCGCCGCGATCTCGGTGACCGACTCCAGCGAGATCTACTATTTCAAGTCCGTCATCGACGGAGCGCCCCAGCCCGCGTTCATGGTGAAGTCACCCGGCGACACCTACGCGCTCGCCTCCGGCTTGGCGGCGGGGACCCACACCGTCGAGCTCTATCGCCAGACCGAGGGGGGTGAAGGCACCGCGACGCTCACCGGCCTCACGGTCGCCGACGGCGCGCTGCTCGATCCCCCGCCCGGCCCCGCGCGCCTCATCGAGGTGATCGGCGATTCGATCACCTGCGGCTACGGCACCCTGGGCGCGCTCGCCGACACGGATTGCTTCCCGACCGAGAGCGTCTGGGATGCCTGGGGCTCCGTCGCCGCGCGCACGCTGGGCGCCGAGGTGAGCACTGTCTGCGCCTCCGGCCGCGGCGTCGTCCAGAACTACGACGGCACCACCATCGGCACGGTGCCGCTCCTCTACCCCCTGACGCTGGCCAACTCCGACACCCCCATGTGGGACTTCCACATCGAGCCCGACGCCGTGGTCATCAACCTCGGCACCAACGACATCAACAAGGGCGATCCCGGCGCCGCCTTCACGCAGACGTACCAGACGCTGCTCGAGACCGTGCGCGCGAACTACCCGCACGCGTACATCATCGCGATCATCGGCCCGCTGCTGTCAGGCGGAAACCTTTCGATCATCCAGGGCTACATCCAAACGGCGGTCCAGGCGCAGAACGCCGCGGGCGACACGCGCGTCGAGTACTTCGACCAGATCCAGCCGCAGCCGTCGTCGGCCTTCGCCTGCCAGTACCACCCCAACCCTACCGAACAGACGTTGATGGGGACCCAGATCGCCACGGAGATCGCGGCGAAACTCGGCTGGTAGCGAAGGCACGTCGGCTCGCGGCGCGGGAACCAGGCCCCCCGCGTGTCATCATGGGCGCCCATGAGCACTGAACTCGAAGGGCGGCAGGTGGTCGTGACGGGCGCGGCGGGCGGGCTGGGGCCGGCGGTGGTGGACGCGCTGCTGGCGGCGGGGGCGACCTGTCATCTGCCGGTGCGCGGTCCCGACGACGGCGCGCGGCGGGACGCGCGCGTCGTCACCGTCGCGGGCGTCGATCTCACCGATGAGGGCGCGGTGCGCGCTTTCTATGCGTCGCGGCCGGCGCTGTGGGCGTCGGTGCACGTGGCGGGAGGGTTTCGGGGGGCGCCGATCCTCGACACGACGCTGGCCGACCTCCGCGGCCAACTCGACATCAATCTGGCGACGGCGTTTCTTTGCTGTCGCGAGGCGGCCCGCAACATGCGCGCGGGCGGCAGCGGCGGGCGGATCGTGAACGTCGGCTCGCGCGCCTCGGCGGTCCCGGCGGGCGGGGCCGTCGCGTACACGATCGCGAAGGCGGGCGTCGCGGCGCTCACGCAGTCGCTCGCCGACGAGCTGCGCGGCGACGGCATTCTCGTCAACGCGATCCTGCCGTCGGTCATCGACACGCCGGCCAACCGTGCGGCGATGCCCGGGGCCGACCACGCGCGCTGGCCGAAGCCGGCCGAGGTCGCGGCGACGATCGCTTGGTTGGTCTCGCCCGCCAACGCCGTCACCTCGGGCGCGCTCGTCCCGGTCTACGGCCGGGCCTGATCGGGAGGCTCGGAGCTTTCGACGGGGTTCAGCCGCCGGAGCGTCCGAACAGCCGGCCGCGTAACCGATCCCCTGGAGAGGCGTATGTCATGAGCATGCGAATGCGATCGATGGTGTTGCTGGCCGGTTTGTCCGCGGGGACGCTGTCGGGCGGCGCGGGCGCCGGCGCGCCCAGGGCCACGGCCGCGCCCGCGCCCGCCTCGTGGCGGCGGGCCGTTCTCGTCGAGCTCTTCACCTCGCAGGGCTGCAGCTCATGTCCTCCGGCGGACGCCTTCGTGCGTGAGCTTCCCGTCCTGGGGCTGGGACCCGACAAGGTCGTCCCGCTGACCTTCCACGTCGACTACTGGGATCGGCTCGGCTGGAAGGACCCTTTCGCGAGCGAGGCCAACACCGCACGCCAGGAGTGGTACGCCAGGTCGGGGCGTCTGCGATCGCCCGACGGGGCCGCCGGGCTCGACGGTCTCTACACGCCACAGATGATCGTCGGCGGCGCCGTTCAGTTCTCGGGCCAGCGGCGCGAGACGGCCCGGCATGAGATGGAGCTCGCGGCGGCGCGGCCGGTACCCTTCGATCTGGCGATCAAGGCGGCGGCGCGAGAGTCGGCTGTCGATCTGACGGTCACGCTCGCAGCGCCCGGCGCGGTGCGACCCGAGCAAGACTGGCGGGTCGTCGCGGCGCTCTGCGCGAAGCGGACGCGGACGGCCGTCGCTCGCGGCGAGAATGGCGGCGAGACGCTCGACGAGGCCGCCGTCGTGCGCGCGCTGTCCGAAAGGATCGCCCTGCCCGCGGTCGGGAGCGCCGCGCGGATCCGCCTGGTCAAACCCGCCGACCTCGCCTGGGCCGACGCCGAGGTCGTCGTGTTCGCGCAA
The DNA here is from genome assembly GCA_963831685.1 of uncultured Pseudomonadota bacterium. Lineage (GTDB taxonomy): Bacteria > Myxococcota_A > Polyangia > Fen-1088 > Fen-1088 > JADGRB01. The sequence goes on along the minus strand of CAWHRJ010000011.1, from coordinate 34,390 downwards.
TCGGAGGCGACGCGCGAGATCGGCGCCGTCCACGCGCTCGACGCCCGGCAGCTCGACATCCGTTAGCGCGCCGTCGATTCGTCGCCTGGGTCAGCGGGGATGAATGTCGTGTTTCGGCCCGGCGACGGGCGGCGGCGCCGGGGTCGGCAGCGCGCCGGGCGCCACCACGACCGGGTACTTCTTCTGCTGCCAGGCGAAGATCCCCTCATCGAGCACGGCGGTATGAGGATAGCCGCGTCTGCGCAGCTCCGCGACGACGTCGCCCGACAGGTGGTGCGGGCAGGCGCAATACGCCACCACCCAGGTGCCGTCCTTGGGCAGATCGTCGAGCGACTTCGGATCGTAGAACGGCGTCGAGATCGCGCCCTTGACGTGCAGGTTGAGCCACTCCGACGGGGGGCGCGCGTCGGCGATGATCATCTTGCGCTTGCCGTCGAGCGCCTGCTTGACTTGGTCGATCGAGACGTAGAGATCGTCCTTGAGCGTGAACTGCGGGGCGCGCCCCCGCGGGTTGAGGACGATCGGACCGTGTCTCGGCGGGGCCGCGGGACCGAACGGACCGGAAGGACCGGGTGTCGGCACGGCCGGTTTTGCGGGCTGGACCGCCAGCGAGCGGACGAACGCGACCACGTCGTCGATCTGCTTGGGGCTGAGCGTCGGCTTCCAGGAGACCATCGACGTGGGCGGACGGCCCTCGACCACGGCGTAGCGCAGGAACCCGTCGGTGGCCGTCTGCAACAGGATCGGGTTGGCCAGGTGCACCGCGGTGCTCCGCTGGGTCGCGGTACCGTGACAGCGAACGCAAGTGGTCTCGTAGATCGTCCTCCCCTGCACGACGTCGCCGACGACGGGACCGGAGGGCAGCGCCACGCGGGGCGGGCCGCCCGCGCGCAGAAACGCGACCAGCGCGTCGACCTCCTCCGGTGCCAGCGGACCGCCAAGCGCGCGCCCGAACGCCGCCATCGCCGTCCCCGGCCGCCCGCGCGTGATGGCCTCGCTCAGGAACGCGTCCGTCACCGACGCGAGGAACGTCGTCGTGCGCATCGACGGCGCGTTGTCGGACTTGTAGCCGTCGCGGTTCGCGCCGTGGCAGGTCGCGCAGAGGCGGACGTAGATCGCCGCGCCGCTGACACCCGGCGGCGCCGGCGGCGCCGGCGGCACCGGCGGCGCCGGCTTTCGCGCGCAGCCACCGGCGAGCGTCCCAAACGCGCACGTGACCAGGGCGAAGGTGACGAGGCCGCGCACGGTGCGGCACTATACAGCGGTCCCGCGGATTAGCCGGGGCGAGCGCGCAGCGGGCCCGGAGCGTCGCACAGCGGACAGCCGTCGTCGTCGTTCCGGGTGGCGACCACCTGCCCGCAGACGCGGCACTCGGCGCGGAAGCCGTGGAAGCCCGGATCGCTCGGCTCGACCGCGCTGCGCGCCCGTTCGGCCCGCCGGCCCTCGTACTCGACGCGCGCCGGGACGAACGCCGCGTAGCGAATCTCCTCGCCGCCGCAGTCGGCATCGGCGCAGCCGTTGGGGATCGGCCACCGGTTCGGTGCGCTGAGCGCGGTGCCGAGGCCGCCCGGCGCATGGCACCGCGGGCAGAGGTCGGCGGCGAACAGCGCGGCGCCACACCCTGCGCACGCGACCGCGTAGACGCCGTCCACGAATTTCTCCCCGTCGTAGCCCCAGGTCACCCGCCCGACCGGCTCACCGGCCAGGAAGGGGAACGTCCCGTCGACGTAGGTCCGGAACGTCAGCCTGTGACCGCCGCAGGCCGTGCAGCCGGCCTCGACCAGGCAATCCAGCTCCGCTTCGGTCAGGAGCCCCATGGGTGTAGACTTTACCTTGGCAGCCCGGAACTGAGCACCGGCGCCCGCAGCGGGCCAGTTACGCTCGCAGGCTGCTCGAACGACGCCGGCGGCGGTAACCGAGCAAGAGCGCGAAGGCGGACAGCCACGCCGCGGTCGTGGTGCCAGAAGTGGACTCGGCGAGGGTGCAGGAGCAGCCCGACGAGGCTCGGGCGTCGCCGGGAGCCGAGCCTCCAGACCCGCTGGAGCTGCCGCCGCTGCCCAAGGAGCCGCCGGAGCCGATCGCACCGCCGGTGCCGGTCGTGCCGCCGGTGCTGGAGGAGCCGCCGGAGCCGGTCGTGCCGCCGCTGGAGGAGCCGCCGGATCCGACCGTGCCGCCGCTGCTGGAGGAGCCACCGGAGCCGGTCGTGCCGCCGCTGGAGGAGCCGCCGGATCCGACCGTGCCGCCGCTGCTGGAGGAGCCACCGGAGCCGGTCGTGCCGCCGCTGCCGCTCTGGCCCGCGGCGCCGCCACTGCCGGTGCCCCCCGCGGCGCCGCCGGTCCCGCTGGCGCCGCCCGCTCCGCCCGCGTCCACGGCGGGGCAAGTGACGGTCGTCGAGGTGCTCCCGCCCGAGGCGCCGGACATGATCCAGTAGATTCCGTACCTGTCCTTGTAGCGCGAGTAGTGGGGGATGAAGACGAGCTTGCCGTCGGAATCCGTACCCTTCAGGTTGAATGTCAGCTGCCCCGCGGTTTGAACCAGGTTGGAGTTGATGTTGGCCAGCCAGTCGTTGACCGCGGTGGGGCTGTTGACCTTGATGGTGTCCTGCAGGCCTCCCGGCGACGTCGCCGCGATCGTGGCGGCGTGGGTGGTGGTGGTCATGCTCGCCGTTCCGAGCCCGGCGCTCAGGACCAGAGGGCCGTAGGTGAACGCCACGACGTTCTGGTTGTCCGGCGTCCGTGACACGCTCAAGAAGAGCGGGAACGCGATCACGACCTTGTCGCCGGCGTTCCAAACCCGGTTCACGGTGATGAAACCGCCGGACGCGGTGGACGAGACCGCCTGGCCGTTGACCGAGATGGCCATCTGACAGCTCGAGGTCCAGTCGGGCTTCCGGAAGCTCAAGGTGACGGCGTCGGTCGGGGCGCCGTTGATGGTGAAGGTGACCTTGTTCGAGAGGGGAAGGTCCGTCGTCTGCGTCAGCGACAGGCCGCGCTCGGACCAGTTCAACGTCGAGCTGACGTAGTACGTGACCCACAGGTTCTTGGCGTCGTGGAAGTAAACGCTGTCGTCGAGCCGGGTGAAGTTCTCCATCCCCGTTCCGGTGCAGCACCAGAAGCTGTTCGTCGTCGTGCCGAACGCCTTGAAGTACCCGGTTCCCATCGGTTTGAAATAGGTGGTCATCCCCGTGTCGGGGTTCATCGAGGCGAGGATCTCGTTGATGTGGACGCGTTCGTAGAAGTCCGCGTACTTGACGTCCCCGGTGACCATGAAGAGGTCGCGGGTCAGCTTCGTCATGTTGTAGGCGTTGCAGGTCTCGTCGTTCAGGTTGTCGCGGTATTGATTCAAGGCCTTGGGCGTGTGGAAGTGCTCGTCCTCGCTGTTTCCGCCCGTGATGTAGGTGTGGTCATTCAGCACGACGTTGTAGAATCCGGTGGCCGCGTTCAGATAGGAGGATTCGGACGATCCCACCGTCCGATAACGATTGAGCGCGCCGATGAACTTGGGGATGGTCATGTTGGCGTGCAGCCCGCTCAGGCTGTCGGTCCCCGCCGCCAGCGTGTTGAACAGGCTGGTGTCGTCGAACACGTGCGCCACCGTCAGGTGATTGGGATTCTTGGTGAGCTTGTAGAGCTCGTAGAGAGCGTCGTTCATGCCGCCGTACTCCTGGCCCAGCACGCGCGACTTCGCGGCCGAGCTCCAGCCGTTGGCGCGGTTGTAGAGCCAGGTCCCCAAATTGCTGGCGACCGACAGGGCGTCGCTGTTTCCCTCGAGCTCGTAGATGTCGATGAGGCCGGCCAGGATCTTGTGCATCGTGTAATAAGGCACCCAGGTGCTCCCGGTGCCGGCGTCGAAGTCGTCGAACTGGGACACCGGCGTCGCGAACAGGAAGCCGTTGGACGCCTGATACGACTTGAGACTCGCCACGACGCCATCGAGCTTGGTCTTGACCTGCGCGGCCAGGGTGGGGTTGCCGCCCTGGGCCTGCTGATAGGCGTGCGCCACCGCGGACATCCAGTGGCCCATGGAGTGGCCGCGGATGTTGGAGTTCTCCCAGCCGCCGTAGAGGTTCGTGGGCGTCACGTTCTGCGACACCGCCTTGAAGCCGGCCATCAGGCGAGTGGAGTCGAGCGTCGTGAGGAGGTAGGTGATCTCCTGCTGGTACAGGTTCTGCTGATAGGCGTCGGTGATCTGCACCTCGTTGAGCGGGAAGTCCTGGTACTTGTCGACCGAGCTCTGGGCTAGGGCCGTGGAGCTCGCCGCGACGCCCCCGAAGAGCGCCATAATCGCCAGGGCGGTGGGGGAGAAATGGTTCGACGAGCGGACGGTGGGGGTCATGGCGTGCGGCCTCGCGGGTTGGGGGCGACCTTCGCGTCGACAGAGAGACGACGCAGATGCCCGATGAGGATGAATTGTCGCGAGCCCGTCGATTGTGTTGAAAAAACGACCGCCCGCCGCCGCCCGGTGGTCCGGTGGGACGGCGGCGGCAGCGTCAGCCGCAAAGAGACGGGACGCGCATGCCAGCGCCGCCGCACGGGAGGCGCCCGATCGCGTCTGCCCGGGCATCTCGGTCAGGTCAGCGACAACCTGCGACCTCGGGGTTCGGAGCCACGATCCACGCGGTAGCAGCGGCGCTCGGGGACACGAGCTTCGCGGTCACCGAGCGCCGCTACGTCGACCGCGCGACGCTCGCTCAGGCGCGCAGCCGGCGAAGCCGCGAGGTGCTGTCGGGAGGATCACAATCCAAAACGCAGCATGACGCGTGCCGACCACAAAAGAGAAGACCCCAGCACATGTCGGGGTTTTCGGGGTGCGAGGACGGGGACTTGAACCCCGATGGGGCGGTTCCCTTCACTGAAACGATCGGGCCCACGCGGAACCGCCCCTTGCCTCAGGGGTGAGGGTGCAGCCGGGCAGTGACTCATCGGCTCGACGATCCAGCCGTAGACGGCCGCCAGCGCGCCGAGAATTTGCGTCCCTTCGGTGACCGCCACCAGCTTCCAGGCGGGGAACGGCCGCTGCCAGAGCGGCCCGTCGTTTCGCGTGACGTAGATGGTGAGGTGCCCCGCCACATGCTAACGGTAGTGAAGGAGCTCCATGCACCGAGTCGCCGTGACCGCCTTGACTCACGGGCTGCGCTGGCAGGACGCGGTCGACGTGTTGGTCCTGACAGCGCTCTTCTCCTGGGCCTACCGGTGGCTCAGGCGCACGATCGCGGTTCAGGTGGCGTTCGGTCTCATGACCTTGCTCGCGGTGTCGTGGATTGCCAGCCACCTCGGCCTGATTCTGACGTCCTACCTCCTGTCGGCGGTCAGTGCGGTTGCGACCATCGTCGTCGTGGTGGTCTTCCAAAACGAGATTCGACGCGGACTGAGTCGCGTCAGTCCCCTGCGATGGCTCAGGAGACGGACGGCAGGTGCCGCCCTCGATGACACCGATGCGATTGTCGCCAAGGCCGCCTTCACCCTGGCCTCCCGGCGAAGCGGCGCCCTCATCGTGTTGCCTCGCCACGATTCCATCTTCGACCTCGCGACGCCGGGGACGCTCGTCGATGCACGCATTTCCGTCGAAATGATCGAGACCATCTTCACTTCGGCGTCTCCCCTTCACGACGGTGCCGTCGTCATCGCCGCCGACCGGGTAGCGCGGGCGGGCGTGGTGTTGCCTCTGGCGACCGAAGCCCAGGACCCGACCTTCGGCACGCGGCATCGGGCCGCGATCGGGTTGGCTCAGGCCTCTGACGCGGTGATCGTCTGCGTGAGTGAAGAGCACGGGTCGGTTCATTTGGCGGAAGGCCACGCAATGAACGTCATGCGCGACGAGGATCATCTAAGAGACGCGCTGGCGAGGGCGCGGCCCAAAGCAGCGTCGGTCGTTCCCGACAAGCGTGGGAGCGGTCGGCCTCGCCTTGCCGACCTGTGGCCCCACCTGGTGATCTTCGGGGGTGTGCTGGCCGCCTGGGCCGCGCTGGCGCTCGATCGATCGCATGCCATCACGCGCGTCGTGCCCCTCGAGATCCGAGGCGTGAGCGACCGGCTGGCCTTCGATCCGCCCCGTTACACCAGCGTCGCGGTGGAGCTGCGGAGCTCGCGGCGAGAGTTGGAGGTGCTTCCGCCCGACGCGGTCGGCGCCTTCGTCGACCTCACCAGCACGACCGTCGGTCTCCACACCTATCGGATCATGACCACGGCCCCGGCCGGAATAGAGGTCGTGAGCGAGACGCCCTCCAGCATGCAGATGGGGATCCGCACCCGCGTGCCGGTCGATCTGTCGTCAACTCGGCCTCGGACGCCGCTGGTCTCGCGACGCTGACAATCCTTCGATTTTGTAATCTTGGCGCAAGGACCAGGCAACCAGGAATAGGTAGGGTTGGCCGTAGGTATACGGAGGTCAGGCGCGCGATCCGTCGTCGCGCTCACCGCCACAACCGTGATTCACATGAAGCAACCGATCAGACTCGTTTCATCGCTGGCAGCCATCGCCCTTGCGGTGGCCCTCACGTCCGTGGGCTTTGATGCTCAGTCGGCGCGTCCTTCAGCCGACGCTCGTACGACCGACGCCAACATCACGCGGCTGACGACCGGTCTGCTCGAGCATTCCCAGTTGGCGCATCATCCGTTCGACGACCAGCTGGCCGGAAACGTGCTGGACCGCTACCTGGACGCCCTGGACGGTACGCGTTCCCTCTTCCTACAGTCGGACGTCGATGGGTTTGCGGCCTATCGGCCGATGCTGGCCCAGGCGACCCGCGGCGCGGGCGACACGAGCGCGGCCAAGGCCATCTTTGCTCGATACCTCGAGCGGCTGTCCCAGCAGACGGCGTACGACACGTACGTGTTGCGGACGGCAAAGTTCGACTTCACCGGCCACGACAGCTACTCGTTCGATCGCGAGCATGCCCGGCGGCCCGCCGATGCGGCCGAGGCCCGCGCGCTCTGGTGGCAGCAGCTCAGGGCCGAATATCTTCAAGAGAAGCTGGGCGCCAAGCGGCCGGACCAGATCGTGAGAGCGCTCGTGAGCAGACACGCGCAGGAGCTGCGGACCATGACCGCGCTTCGCAGCGACGAGGTTCTCGAGATCTATCTCGACACGCTGGCGCACGTCTACGATCCCCACTCGGACTATCTCGGGCGTGAGCAGATGGAGAGCCTCTCCATCGCGATGAACCTCTCGCTGTTCGGAATCGGCGCCTCGCTCGAGAGCGAAGACGGGTCTTGCAAGGTTCGTGAGCTCCTGCCGGGAGGCCCGGCGGCGCGAAGTAGCCTTTTGAAACCAGGCGACCGCATCGTCGCGGTCGCGCAAGCCGGCCAGCAGCCCGTCGACATCGTGAACATGCCCCTGACCCGCGCCGTCGAGCTGATTCGTGGCCCCAAAGGTTCGACGGTCACGTTGACCTTCATTCCGGCCGGCGCCGCGGCCGGATCTCCGACCAAGACGGCGTCCCTGGTGCGCGACGAAATCACCCTCGAAGACCAGCAGGCCAAGGCCCGGATCGTTGACTTGCCGAATGGCAAGGGCGCGACGCTGCGCATCGGCGTCATCGATCTGCCGTCATTTTATGCCGACATGGGCGGAGGCCAGCGGCGCAGCGCAACCGCCGACGTCTCGCGGCTGCTGGGCAAGCTCGAGGCGGAGCACGTGCGCGGCGTCCTGCTGGACCTGCGACACAACGGCGGCGGTTCCCTGGAAGAGGCGATCAATCTGACCGGATTGTTCATCCGAAAAGGACCGGTCGTGCAGACGCGCGGCTCCGACGGAAAGATCGTGGTCGATGAGGATACCGATCCGACCGTGCTCTATGACGGGCCGCTGGTCCTGCTGACCAGCCGCTTCAGCGCATCGGCCTCGGAGATCTTGGCCGGCGCGCTGCAGGACTACGGGCGGGCGGTGGTGGTCGGCGATTCCTCGACCTTCGGCAAGGGCACGGTGCAAAACGTTCTCCCGCTCGGGCCCTACATGGACCAGATCGGCCTGGGACACGCCTATGATCCGGGCGCGCTCAAGATCACCACCAGCAAGTTCTACCGACCAAGCGGCGCTTCGACCCAGCTGCGCGGCGTGGCAGCCGATGTGGTTCTGCCGTCCAGCAGCGACTTCACTGATGTGAGCGAGGCGTCCCTCAAAGATCCCCTGCCGTGGGACGTGGTGCCCGCCGCGGCCTACGAGCGACTCAATCGGGTGAAGGCGTATGTCGCCGCCTTGCGGGAGAGGTCCGAGCGACGACGCGCGACCGAAAAGCCCTTTGCCGACCTGAGGGACGATCTCGCGAGGTTTCGAAAGGGCTTGGTGTCGAAATCCATTTCGCTGAACGAGGCCGAGCGCCGACAAGAGGTGGCGGAGTCCAAGGCTCGTGAGACGGCGCTCGCCAGCGACGAGCGCGCCCTGTTGGCGACTGGGGGACCCACGACTTACGAAATCACGCTCAAGAATGTGTCGCTGCCCGGTCTCCCGGCGCCCAAGGCGCTCACGAACAAAGAGGAGGCGAAGGGCGCTGCCACGCCCTCATCCCCCGAAGGGGCAGGCCCGAACGACGGAGCGGGCAGCTCAACCACAGATGACATCATCTTGAATGAGGGCGTCCAGATCCTGGCCGACTACGTCAACCTCTTGAAACCGTCGGGCGCTGCGGCTTCATCCGCCTGCGGGAGAGGGTGTGGGGCGTAGAAAGATTTCATGGACGATGGCGTCCTTTCCCCTTTCCTCGGCGCGGTACTTCCGTTGAAGTCATCGCAGTCGAGGTAGACCCAGTCGATCCCTTTGAAAACTCGGATCGGGTCCCTGACGCGTCTCGGCCGCTGTATCGTGAGGCCATGATCAGCCCAAGGATTGTCTGGTTGTTCGCCGGCGCCGCAGCGGCGGTGGTTGGCTGCGGAACGTCGTCTCCGCCGACGACGGACGGCGGCGGAGGAGCCGGAGGCTCGGCCGGCCTTCAGTGGTTCACGACCTGCGGTGATCCGATCTGCCGGGTCGCAGACGGTGGTGCCCAGGATGCGGGCGTGAGCGCCTGCGCCGGCCCCGAACAAGCAGGCGGTTCGTGCAGCGCAAAGGGCAGCACCTGCGATCCCGGGCTGGGCTGTGGAGTCCTCCTCCTCTGCTCCGACAAAGATCCGAAGGTTCAGACGGGCGGCTGTCCCATTTCGCGCCGTGCGACGAAACGCGACATCGTCTACCTCGACGCCGGCGCCCTCGATGACCTCGCCGCCAAACTCCGCGCGCTGCGGTTGGCGAGATACCGCTACAAGGACAATCCCACCCGGGAACGGCTGGGGTTCGTGATCGACGACGGCAGCGGAAAGCTGGCGGTGGACGAGCAACGTGACCAGATCGATCTCTATGCCTACGTGAGCTGGGCCGTTGCCGCGCTTCAATCACAGATGAAGCGCATCGATGCGCAAGATCGGGAGATCGCCTCCTTGAAGCGACGAACGGTGAATCCGACGTCACCGATGCGTCGCCGTCCTCGACGATAGTGCCGCGTGGTAAGGTTCGAGGCCCGCGACGGGATCCAGCGACTAGGAGGCACTCGATGTTGAGGGTCAAGGACATCATGACGAAGAAGGTCTACACGGTGGAGTTCGACGCTTCGGCCGAAGAGGCGGCCTGGGGCCTGACCCGCCGCCAGATCGGGGCGGCTCCGGTGAAGAACCGCGAAGGCGAGCTGGTCGGGATATTGACCAAGGGCGACCTGGTGGACCCCGAGCCGCATCAGTGGATCAAGAAGGATGCGACGGTCGGCGACCTCATGGACCCGGAGATCATAGCGGTCTACGAGGACGACGCGGCCCTGGTGGCGGTGCACGAGCTGGCCAGCAAGAACCAACACCGCCTGGTGGTCTTGAACGCCGAAAACAAGTTGGTCGGGATCGTGAGCACGATGGATATCGTGCGCGCCCTGGACAAAGGGCTGTCGTTTTCGGTGAACGACGCGACGACCCCGCCGGCAGTCGGCGCGCTCTGAGCGCGGGACTCGATCCAAAGTCGCACATCGGTTCGCGCGGGACGCACTAGAGCTCGGAGATGGCAGCAGCGGCACCGCCAGGTACAGAGCCCGGAAGGCCACCCGGCTCGCCTCCCGACATGAGCACCTCGCGGCGAATGCTGTTGGTGCTGCCGCTCATGCTCGCCGCGATGTGGCTCTGGAAGAGCGCCACCGAAGGCTCTGCGCATCCGATCGCCTACTCGCAGCTCTTCGACTGGCTCCAGTCGGGGCAGGTCGAATCCGTGATCATCGCGGGCGATGCTCTCGACGCCACGCTCAAGAAACCCGAGACCGTGGAGGATCGAACCGTCAAGACCTTCCACACCAACCTTCCCCAGAATGACCCCGCGTTTCTCCCGTTGTTGCGTGAGAAGGGGGTCCGGATCGTGGTCAAGAGCCAGCAGCAGCCCTTCGCCATTCAGGTCGTGCTGACGGTGCTCCCCTGGGCGCTGATCATCGGCGCCTGGGTGTGGATGTCGCGCCGGGCGCGGGGGATGTTGAGCACCGGCGGTCCGCTCGGAAGCCTCATCAAGAGCCAGGGACGAAAGTTCGACAAGACCACCTCGGTGAACGTCACCTTCGACGATATCGCGGGCCTCAAGGCCGCGAAGAACGACCTGCTCGAGATCGTGGAGTTCCTCAAGGAGCCGGAGCGGTTCCGGCGGCTGGGCGGGAAAGTGCCGCGGGGCGTCCTGCTGGTCGGCCCGCCGGGAACCGGCAAGACGCTCTTGGCGCGGGCCGTCGCGGGGGAGTCGGGCGTTCCGTTCTATTCCATCAGCGCCTCGGAATTCATCGAGCTCTTCGTGGGGCTGGGTGCCGCGCGCGTGCGTGACCTCTTCAAGGAGGTCAAGAGCAGCGCGCCCGCGATCGTCTTCATCGACGAGATTGACGCCGTGGGCCGGGCGCGCGGCGCAGGCATGGGCGGGGGCAACGACGAGCGCGAGCAGACCTTGAACCAGTTGCTCTCCGAGATGGACGGGTTCGACCGGAGCGATCTGGTCGTGGTCATCGCGGCGACGAACCGCCCCGACGTCCTGGATCCAGCGCTGCTGCGGCCGGGACGTTTCGACCGGCGAATCCTGGTCGACCGGCCCGAGCTGGCCGCCCGCAAGGCCATCCTCGGCGTTCACGCCAAAGGCAAACCGATCGCGCCCGACGTCGACCTGCAAGCCATCGCGGAGAACACCGCCGGCTTCTCCGGCGCCGACCTCGCGAACCTGGTCAACGAAGCGGCGCTGTCGGCCACGCGCGCCAAGCGAGACAGCATCACGGCGGAAGATTTCGCAGGCGCTCTCGACAAGATCGTCCTCGGCGATCCGCGCGAGACCAAGCTGGACGCCAAGGAGAAGAGGCGGGTTGCGGTCCACGAATCGGGACACACCGTGGTCGCGCATTTCTCCGCCGACGGCGAGCCCCCGAATCGGGTCAGCATCATCCCGCGCGGCATGGCCCTCGGGGTCACCCACCAGAGCCCCGGCACCGACCGCCACCTCATGACCCAGGCCGAGCTCGAATCCCGGGTGCGTGTCCTCATGGGCGGCTATGCGTCCGAACGGCTGGTGCTGGGAAGCATCTCGACCGGCGCCGAGAACGATCTGAAAGAGGCCACGCGGCTGGCGTCGCGGATGGTCGCCAACTTCGGGATGAGCGAGCGGCTCGGCCCCGTCTACTACGAGCACGAGAGTGAGCACCCGTTCCTCGGCCAGCGGGTGGCGCTCGACGGAGGCATCAGCGCTTCCACGGTGGCCGCGATCGAGGAAGAGGCGAGAAGAATCCTCGGTCAGGCGCTGGCGGAGGCGGAGGGGACCATCAGGGGTCACCGGGAGGCGTTCGATCGCCTTTTCACCGCGCTGCTGGATCGGGAGTCCCTGGAACGCGACGAGCTCACCACCATTCTCGGGCCGCGGGCCGCGCCAGCCGCCGGCACGACCAGTCTTCCGTCCCCCGGCTCACCGGGGTAGCGGGAGCCCGAGGAGAAAGGTCGAGCCGCGACCGGATGATGGTGCGCGCCTCGAGGCCAGCGCGGCGACGGGCCGCAGGGCACGCCGGGTGAGGATGACGCCGCCCGCGATCCCTACGAGTAGGCAACCGATCAGCGCCGACAGAACCACGGACGTCACCGGCCGACCGATCCGCCTCCAGGGATTCGCGGCGGAGGCGATCTCCAGATTCAGGTCGCTGGTGACCGACGGAGGAGAGGATGCACACCTGCGGTTGCCGACACCTTTCCCGAGCATGTCATCTCTGTAATGTTCGAGACGCTGGTGGGGTCGCCCCGTCGCCGCTCGACCGTATGAGGCTTCGCAAGGCGCGCATGCCCGCCTCCTTCACCTTGGCCAACGGAGACAGCATCCTCATCTCGACCTTCAGGTATCTTTCGTGAACATGTCATCGGTGCAGCGACGCAACTAAGGTGGCCCGAGACAGGAGCTGCGCATGCAAGAGACCGAGTCCTTTCTGCATAGACCCTTGATCCACCTCGCGGGCGGCGTGATCACGCCGGGGGCTCTGCTGGTCGGCCTGTTGGTCGTCCTTGGTTTCGTGGTGATGTCGGCCGTCGTGGGCCGCGCGCTGCGCCGGCTGCTCGCGCGGCGGGGGCTCTCTCCGGGTGCGCAATTTGCCTCGGTCAGGATCGTTCGCTACCTCCTGAATCTGATCGGGGTCGTGGTCGCGATTGACTCCGTCGGGCTCAACCTCTCGGCGGTGCTGGCCGCCTCGACGGTTCTGCTGGTCGGGATCGGCTTCGGCCTCCAGAACATCGCCCAGAACTTCGTCTCGGGGCTGATTTTGCTGTTCGAGCAGCCGATTCGACCCGGCGACTTCATCAGGGTCGGCGACGCCTACGGCGTCGTCGCTGACATCGGACTGCGCGCCACGCGCGTCGTCACCCGCGATCAGGTCACGATCATCGTCCCCAACAGCGAGCTCGTGAACACACAGGTCATCAATCACAGCATCCCGACCCCCAACTTGCGGGTCGCCATCTCCGTCGGCGTGGCCTACGGCAGTGACGCGGGGCTGGTCCGCAGGACGTTGCTCGAGGTGCCGGGGGACCATCCCCGTGTCCTCGGCGACCCGGGCCCCGAGGTGAGGTTCGAAGGGTTCGGCGACTCCAGCCTGGACTTCTCGCTCTTGGTCTGGATCTCCGACCCCGGAGAGGACCGCCGCGTCTCGTCGGATCTGCGGTTCGAGATCGAACGCCGGCTTCGGTCGGCCGGCATCGAGATCCCGTTTCCGCAGCGCGACGTGCACGTGCGATCGCTGCCCCCGGCTGGCCCGCCGGAGGCCCAGCCGGCGTCGCGACCCGAACGCCCCTCCCCAACCGATCGCTGACGTGCAGAATCTCGACGTCATCTTCGTCGCGCTCTTCGCCGTTGCGACGGCCGTGGCGCTTCTCGTCCGCCGCCTGCTCGTCCCCTACACCGTCGGCCTCGTGCTGGCCGGGCTCCTTCTGGGAGCCACGCACATCCTGCGCCCCCCTCACCTGACCAAGGAGCTGCTCTTCTCGGTCTTCCTACCCGGGCTGCTGTTCGAGGCGGCGTTCCATCTCGACGTCTCCCGATTCTGGCGCAGCAAGGTCACCATCGCGGCGCTGGCCGTTCCGGGCGTGATCGCATCGATCGTCGTGACCGCCGCCCTGCTGACGCCGGCGGTGGGAGCCCTCCACTACGTGCGGGACTTCAGGTTCATCGATGGGCTGGTGTTCGCGTCGCTGGTGGCGGCGACGGATCCCATCGCGGTCGTCGCCGTGTTCAAGAGCCTGGGCGTCCCGACCAGGCTCGCCGTGCTTCTGGAGGGAGAGAGCCTGCTCAACGACGGCACGGCGGTGGTGCTGTTCGGAATCGTCCTCGGCATCGCCTCGGGGAACGGAACGTCCTTTGGCGGAGCCGCACAAGAGTTCGCACGCGTCGTCGGTGGCGGATTCCTGGTGGGGGCCGCGGTGGGGATGGGGTCCGCCCAGGTCATCAAACGGGTCGACGAGGCGATGATCGAAATTACGCTGACCACGCTGGCGGCGTACGGCTCCTTCGTCGCCGCCGAGCACCTGGGCGTCTCCGGGGTGATCGCGACGGTGACCGCCGGCATGCTCTGCGGAAACCACGTCGCGCGAAGCGGGATGAGCCCGTCGACGCGAATGGCGGTCGAGACGTTCTGGGAGTACCTGGCCTTCGCGCTCAATTCGATCGTGTTCTTGCTGATCGGCTTCGAGGTTCAGCTTCCGGCGGTGGTCGCCGCCTGGAAACCGATTTTGGCAGCATTCCTGGCGGTGACTGTCGGACGCGCCGTCGTGATCGCCGCGGTCTCGGCGGCTCTCGGACGGTCCCGGGAGCGGGTGCCGTGGTCATGGGCGGCCGTGCTGACCTGGGGGGGCCTCCGGGGCGCGCTCTCCATGGTTCTGGCCCTTTCCCTGGCCAAGGATTTTCCACACCGAGAGGTCCTGGTGAGCATGACTTTCGGGGTGGTCATCGTTTCGATCTTGGTCCAAGGCCTGTCGATGGCGCCCTTCTTGCGAGCGTTTGGCGTCGTGCGAGGCGCGGCCGATCGGCGGGCCTACGACGTTCGGCGCGGGCAGATCTTGGCGGCCAAAGCTGCGCTCGGCAGCCTCGACGAGGCGGCGCGCAGCCACGCGGTGGCGCCGGAGATGGTTTCACTCGTCAGGCAGGAGTACGAACGGCAGCTGCGCTCGGCCGAAGCAGAAATGGATCACCTCTACGGCGAGCGCTCGGGCCTGCGCGATGAGGTCCTGACCCGTTTCAAGCGATACCTTGGCGAGGTGGAGCGAGACGCGATCGGAGAGGCCGCTCGTCACGGTCTCATCGCTGAAGCCGCAGCGCAGGAGCTGACCGCGGACGTCGATGCGCGCTTGACGTCGCTGGCAGAGCACGGCTCGAAAACGGACGAGGACGCGTGAGGCGTGGCTCTTGTCCCGACCTGCAAGGAGCCTCTGCTGAAGCGCTGGCGGCGTACCGAGCGGTTGAGCTATGGCGCCGGCCCGGGCCGCCGCTGTCGGGACGGCGGCAAGGCCCACGCAGCCGGACAATTCCTCGAAACCTTCGGACCGCTCCCCGTGACGGCCTTCCCCGACCCACATCCGGTACCATGCGCGGCGAGTTGAACCTGACCGACACCCCCTGGGGCTACGCGTGCCTCGCGATCTTCGCGCTGGGCTACGCCCTCATCGTTCTCGAGGAGCGCCTCCACCTGCGCAAGTCGATCCCCGCGCTGGTCGCCGCGAGCGGCGTCTGGATCGTGGTTGGTCTGCTTTTCACGCTGCGCGGGGAAGCTCAGCTGGCGGAGGCGGCGTTCCGGCACAACCTGCTCGACTACGCCGAGCTGATGCTGTTCCTCCTCGCGGCGATGACCTTCGTCAACACTCTCGAGGAACGCCGGGTCTTCGCGGCGCTCCGCGCGCAGCTGGCCGGGCGCGGCTTCAGCCTGCGCACAATCTTCTGGATCACCGGCGCCCTGGCGTTCGTCATCTCGCCGCTCGCCGACAATCTGACCACCGCCCTCATCATGGGCGCGGTGTCGCTGGCGGTCGGTCGAGATCGGCCGAAGTTCGTGGTGGTCGCCTGCATCAACGTGGTGGTGGCGGCCAACGCGGGGGGCGCGTTCAGCCCCTTCGGCGACATCACCACGCTCATGGTCTGGCAGCGTGGCGTCGTCCCCTTCACCAGCTTCTTCTCCCTGTTTGTTCCCTCGCTGGTGAACTGGTTGGTACCGGCGGCGCTCATGTCGCTGTCGATTGGCAAGGAGCGGCCGCCTCGGCTCTCTGAGGTCGTGGTCATCAAGCGGGGTGGGCTGGTGGTCGCGGCCTTGCTGCTCGGCACGATCGGGCTCACCGTCGCCCTCCACGGCGCGCTTCACCTGCCGCCGGTGTTCGGAATGATGACCGGGCTCGGCGTCCTCAAGGTGTACGGGCACATCCTCGGTCGTCGACTGGAGCGGAGCGATCGGTGGCGCGGTCCCGCGGGTGGAATCGACGAGCTCGACGATGTCGCCACCGGCTCGCCCCTGGCCACGAACGGTTCGTCTCCGCCCGGAGATCGACAAGGGCTTCGACGTGTTCCGGCAGCTCGAACGGGTGGAGTGGGACACCTTGATGTTCTTCTACGGCGTCATCTTGACCGTCGGCGCCCTGGGGACACTCGGGTACCTCGTGCTCGCCTCGACCGCTGTCTATGGCGGCCTCGGACCGACCTGGGCGAACGTGCTCGTGGGCGTCGCGTCGGCGTTGGTCGACAACATTCCGATCATGTTCGCGGTGCTGAACATGCACCCCGCGATGCCGCAGGGACACTGGCTGCTGGTCACTCTGACCGCGGGCGTCGGCGGCTCGTTGCTGTCGGTCGGAAGCGCGGCCGGGGTCGCGCTGATGGGACAGGCGCGCGGCGTCTACACGTTCCGCCAGCACCTGCGGTGGACCTGGGCCATCGCGCTCGGATACGCCGCCAGCATCGGCATTCACCTGCTCATCAACCGGCGCTACTTCTAATCTGTCCACGCCTCTCGGGATCGAGCGACCAAGCCTCGGTCGAATGCGACAAATGCCCGCCGCCTGGGACATCGAGCCGTATAGTCTGTGGATGGGCTCGCCGCCAAAGACACCAGACGCATCGCCTCGCCACCGAATCAAACATTGGATTGCCTCGAGCCCGAAGCTCCATGCCGTGATCATCGGGGGTCTGGCGCTGGCGCTGGTCGCCTTGGCGGTCGCGCATCTCGTCGAGATCAACCAAGTCCGCGACGCGGCGGCCAACGAACGCGCCGCCCTCGTCCAGTCCGCGACGCAGACGTTGGCCGATGAGACCTCCTCGCTGCTCCGTCTGAGCGCCCTTCCCCTCGCCTGGGCGCTCCGGAGCGCTCTTTTGAAGGACGACTTCGCGTCCGCCGACGCCTATGTGCAGCGAATGGTTCAGGAGAAGCACGTGACGGGAATCGCGCTCGTCACCGCCGACGGCAAGGTGCGCCTGGCGGGGAGCCGAAAGCTCGAGGGGCATCCCGCCGTGGAGGCATTCCCCGGAGTGGTCCTGAATGAATCGGCCCCGGCCGTCAGCGCGGCGGACCGCGACCTGCGCGTGGTCGTTCCGATCATGGGGATCGATCGCCGGCTCGGAACATTGATCTTCGGCTACGCGGCGCCAAGCGCGGACGCCTGGGGGACGCATTCTGGCCGACGGTAGACTGCCCGATATCGGTCCGCCCAGTCCGTCAGTCCCGTTGCCGTGGGCAAGCTCGGGGCTGGTGGAGCAGGCCTTCACGCGGGCGGCGGGTGCGCCGCTCGTCAAAGGGAACGCCGTTCGCCTGCTCGAGAACGGCGCCGAAAACTATCCCGCCTGGGCGGCCGCCATTCGCGCGGCCCGGAAGACGGTCTACTTCGAGAACTACATCATCGAGGACGACGAAGTCGGGCGGGACCTGGCCGGGGCGCTGTCGGAGCGGGCGCGGGCGGGCATCAAGGTGAGGCTGGTGCGTGACTGGTTGGGGTCGCTGGGAGGTGCCTCTCGCCGATTCTGGAAAGGGCTGGCGCAGGACGGGGTGGAGCTGCGCCAATTCAATCCCCCGCGTCTCGACAGCCCGCTCGGCTGGCTGAGCCGGGACCACCGCAAGACCCTCAGCGTGGACGGCGAGGTCGCCTTCGTGAGCGGGCTTTGCGTGAGCCGCCGCTGGCTGGGCGATCCCCAACGCGGAATCGATCCCTGGCGCGACACGGGTGTCGAGATTCGCGGGCCGGCGGTTCCCTACGTCGAACGGGCTTTCGCTGAGGTCTGGGCCATGACCGGCGTACCAATTCCCGAAGGGGAGCTGTCCGCTCCCGGAGCCGTCCCCGTGCAAGGCGACGTCCCTGTCCGGATCGTCGCCGGCACGCCCCGAAAGGCGGAGCTTTTCCGTCTCGATCAGGTGATCGCCAGCGCCGCACAGCGAAGCTTGTGGCTCACCGACGCCTACTTCGTCGGCTTCGCGCCTTACGTGCAAGCGCTCTGTGCGGCCGCCCAAGACGGCGTCGATGTGCGCATCCTGGTCCCGAGTGCCAGCGATCTGCCAGTGCTGGCCGCGTTTTCTCGGGCGGGCTACCGGCCGCTTCTCGAAGCTGGGGCGCGCATCTTCGAGTGGAACGGATCGATGGTGCACGCCAAGACCGCGGTGGCCGACGGGCGTTGGGCGCGCGTCGGATCGTCGAACCTGAACATCGCCAGCTTCATCTCCAACTATGAGATCGACGTGGCGCTGGAGCACGAGGGTCTCGCCCAGCAGATGGAGGCCATGTACCTCGCGGATCTCGCGGGTGCGACCGAGATTGTGCTCGATTCGCGACGTCGTGTCGTCTCTCAGAGTGGGGCAGCGCGCGACGGGCGGCTCAAGACGGCTCCCCGCGGCGCCTCCGGGCGCGCCGCCGGCGCTGTCAGGTTCGCGCACGCCGTCGGTGCGGCCGTATCGCGGCGCCGCACGCTCGGGTTCGCCCAGAGCAACCTGCTGGCCATTTTCGGCGGCACGCTTCTGATCTTGGCCACGGTCACGGCAATCTGGCCGCGCCTGGTAGCCTTGCCGCTCGCGGTCCTGGCCGGGTGGCTGGGTTGCTCGTTGCTCTTGCGTGCGGTCAGGTTGCGACGCCGCCGCGCCCGACATCCGGACACGATCGGCACTTGAATCGATTCGTCGATCAGCCGTCCAAGGCCGCCGGATCTTGCCGATAGAATTGCTGCAGCTGCGCGTAGAGCTCGGGGTACCGTGCCTGTAGCTGGCGCCCCTTCTCGAAGAATGTCTCGGTCACGACGGCAAAAAACTCGGCTGGGTTTGTGGCGCCATAGCGATCGATGAGCGTGCGGTGCTTCCGCCTTCCCTCCCGGACCAGTTGATCGAAGTCATGGCCCAGCACGCGCGCCCAGGGCGCATACATCGACCGTCGCGGCAAAATCGGCGCGCCGTCACCGGCACCGCTCTCCTGATCGAGCTGGTGCGCGAACTCGTGCAGCACGACGTTGTGTCCATCATGAATGTCGGCGGCGCCCGCGAGCACGCTGTCCCAGGCCAACACCAGGACGTCGCGCCCCCATGATTCGCCGAGCCGGGTCTGGGTGGACTCTGTCACCAGCCCCGCAGGCGTCCGCTGGACCTCCTTCGCGAAATAGGCAGTTGGGTACACCAGAATCGAAACCAGCTTGGGATAGTAGGTGGCCTGGCGGTGGAGAAGGAGGACGCAGGCTTGAGCGGCGATCGTGACGCGGATCTCGTCGGTCATCTGAAGGCCACCGCAACCCTCGAAGTGCTTCTCGGCGAGAAATACCTGTACGTGTCCGACGAGCTCCTCCCGATCCTCGGGCGACAGGCGTCCGACATAAGGCACGTTCCCCTCCATGATTCGACGCCATTCGGGTGGAAACGGCCGCCCGCGGATCGCTCGACGACGTCGCCGTTCAAACCAGGGAAACATCGGTGCCCCGCTTGGCGCGACTCCGGAAGCCCGGGCGCTGGACATCGTCAGGGAGAAGCAGCGTCGCCGGTCGGGTCAAGAGGTGTGAACGTCGACCTGGCCACCTTGCTCCGCAAGGATCGCCCGCGCCCGCTCCACCTCGGCGGCGGTCCCAGTCGCCATCAATAGGAACTTGTCCGCCTTGAGGTCGCGCTCGTACCGAATGACGCTGTCCTTCGGGATCCCCGCGCTCGTCAGCGCCGCTGCCAGAGCGCTCGAACCGCCCCCGAGCGCTGCTCCGACTGCGGCGCCCTCGAGTGTCCCCATCAGGAGCGAGCTGATGATGCCGCCCGTGAGGATGGGACCGATGCCCGGGATGAAGAAAAACGCCGGCGCGAGCAGGATCCCGAACACCATGCCCCAGAAACCGCCCAGCTTCCCCCAGTACTTGACCCTGTCGCCGGCGTTGTAGAAGCCGACGGCATGCTCTTCGGTGTGGTAGTCGCGACCGACGATCGAGAGCTTCTTCATGTCGAACCCGGAGCTCTGCAGCCGCCGGATCGCGGCCTCCGCTTGCTGGTGCCGCGCGAAAATGGCCACACAATTCGATGGGTCTTTGCTGTCCATGAAGTCCTCCGCGGTGATGCTGGGCTCGCCGATTCGGAAGTCAATGAACGCTTCCGTCGACGAGCCAAAATGAACGGTCGGTGTGACGCCGAGCACTCGTTGGGCTGCCATCTTCTGCCACCGTGCTGCCCCATGCGCAGCGGTTACGCGAGCCCGTGCTCAACCGAAGCGTCGCGACCGGGGGCGATCCACGAGGCTTCGAGTCGCGGCCTCGAAGACGCTCGCGCCTGCGGCAGGCGTCTCGGTCAGCGGAAGAGGAGCCTCCGTAGCAGCGGCTCGACATCGGGGGTCATGCCGAAGGGCGCCGTGATGAGCCTGACGAGACCAAAGATCGCTGCGCTGAGAAAAACCTGGAGTCCCGGAGCAAGAAAGAGCAGCCCCATGATGATGAACAGCCCATATCGCTCAATCCGGCGATACAAGACGAGAGTTTCGCCAGAGAGGAAGTACTGCATGACCCGCGATCCGTCCAGCGGAGGGATCGGTACGAGATTGAATACAGCGAGCAGGGCATTCAGGTAGATCCCGATGGCCAAGATCTCGGTCAATCTGGACGACGGATCGGCGACACCCGCAAGCGTCGCCGCCCACAGGATGGCGCTCAGGGCGACGGCGATCAACACGTTCGTGGCGGGTCCAGCAGCCCCGACAAGCGCCCAGTCTCGCCGTGGGCGCCTCAACCGCTTGACGTCCACCGGGACGGGCTTCGCCCCGCCGAAGATGAACCCCGAGTGCGAAAGGATGAGGAAAACTGGCAACAGGATTGTGGAAAACAGATCGATATGCGGGATCGGGTTCAACGTGAGCCGACCCTGGTCTCGCGCCGTGGGATCGCCCAGGCGGTCAGCGACGAAGCCGTGAGCGGCCTCGTGACTGGTAATGGAGACGATTGCCACACCCGCCACGCCGATCGCTGTCACCGGATTCATGAGTGGTTCCCCTTGAGCCCCGCCGAAGCCCCGGCAACTCTAGCACGCGCAGTTTTGTGCTCGGACGCGTCCCAATCGATGGCGCGCGCCAGTCCCTCGTCGCGACCGAGGCGGGGAAGGTCGCCGACACTACTACCCCAACCGGCGCGACGAACACCGCCCCAACCCGCCCGCGCCGAAGCTGACGCTCCGGTCGATTGTTTGCTGTTTTCGAGGACGCATTGGTTTCCCGGAATAGGTGAGCCCGGCCAGCGGGTTTCCCTATTGTCCCCTCGACGGGGACCGCGCCGCAGCTTTTCGGTAAAAGCTGGCACGAGAGGAATGCACGCGCTGTTATGACAGCGTTGCGGGCGAGGTACCCGCGAGGAAGGAACGTCATGCACAGCAACGAGAAAGGTGAAAGCCGCGGTCGCGGCTTCGCAGGGATGGATCACGAACGGCAGAGGCAGATCTCATCGCAGGGTGGCAGGGCCGCGCACGAGAAGGGAACTGCGCACGAGTTCGATTCGGATGAGGCGCGGGAAGCGGGCCGCAAGGGCGGGCTCGTGACCGGCGGACGGCGTCGCTCACGCGAGCTCGCCAACACCCCTCAGAAGATGCAGCGGGCCGAGCGATTGGAAGAGCGCACCGGAAGCGAAGGGCCGTTCGCCTCGCCGGGACACGGCGCATAGTCACTCGACCTGGCGCGAAGCACCCGGTGGTACCATTCCGGGCAGGGCCCGTAGGGCCCGGGAAGTTGGGGGGCGGGAGAGTAGTCAGGCCGTCATGATGCATTCGATGTCGGACGGGGTCGGCCTGGTAACGGAACGGAGATCGACATGGCGCTCATGAGCGAAAGGACCTGGAGCGACTGGATCGCCGAGTACGCCCAGAGCCACCGCCACCCGGTGAACCGGCTCTGTCACACCGTGGGGATTCCGATGATCGCGCTCTCGGTGGTGCTGTTCGCGGCGGCGCTGTTGGCCCACCGCTTGTGGGTGCCGGCGGCGGCGCTGTTCGTCGCTGGATGGGTGTTCCAGCTCGTCGGCCACGTCTTCGAGCGCAAGCCGCCCGAGCTCCTCAAGGACTGGCGGTTCCTGTTCGTCGGCCTCCGCTGGTGGGCGGCGAAGCTGCGCGGCAAGGCCTGATCGATCCGCCTGCGGTAGGTGGCCGCGCCCCCGGCGCTACGGAATGTGCGCGGATTGGTATTCCCAGGCGCTGTTGCTGCAGTAAGGACAGCTGGCGCCGACGAGCAGGCCTTTGCCGGTCGCGGTCTCGTCCCCCTTGAGCCACCAGTTGAGCCAGGCCACGTCAATCTTCGTGAAGTCGCCGCCGCGGGCCGCGAACAGATCGCCCCCGTGCCCGAGATCCTTGCTGAGCCAGAGGACCGGTACGTTCAGCTTTGCGATCGCGGTGTAGCCTTCCTGGCCGCCGTCGTAGGCGATGTCGCCGGAGCCACCCTCGACGAACAGGACGGGCGTCTTGATCATGTCGTAGTAGCTCTGATCGGCCCCCTTCATGCCGCTGCTGTTGACCCCCCACGTGACGATGCGGGGATCGAGGACCATTGCCTGCGACATCAGTCCGCCGCAGGAGAACCCGTTGGCAGCGATCTTGGTCGGATCGAGGCTGTGGTAGTAGGCGCTGCAAGGTTTGTCGTTCTCGGCGATCGCCCAGTCGATGTACGCCACGAGGGGCGCGGCCATGGCGGCCAGCATCGATCGGTCCTGGGTGCGATTGCCGCTTCCGTTGGGGGTGCCATCCGCGATCACGAAGTAGCCGTGTGACGCGATCTCGGCCATGGCGGCCGAGTTCGAGAGACCGTCCTCGGAGCAGCCACCCTCTCCCCAAACGAAGATGGGGTACTTTTCAGCTCCGCCGAGATCGGCTGGCCGGAAGATTGTTCCTTGGTTGATGCCGGGACCGGAATTCGTTTCGACGGTCACCTTGTGAGGGCCGCTGCCCGTCGCGTTGCTGTTGACCGGCTTCGACGCCGTGCAAGTCCCGGAATTGCCGCCACCGCCGCCGGTGCCACCCGCTGAGCCGGCGATGCCCCCGGACCCCGCGCCGGCGCCCCCGCCGCGGCCACCGATGCCACCGGCCCCACCGGACGCGCCGCCGCCGCCGTGACCACCGATGCCACCGGTCCCGCCGCCGTCGCCCAGGCCTCCATGACCGCCGGAGCCGCCGGACGTCCCCGCGGCTCCCGACCCGGCGGCGCCGGCGCCCCCCGTCGAACCGCCGCTCCCCCCGGGCCCGCTGCCGCCCGAGCCACCGGCGCCGGGTCCCGCGCTTCCGGCGGTGTCTCCCGTTCCAGTCGAACCGCCTAGGCCGGGCGCAGCGCCGGCAGTCCCCCCGGTGCCCTGCCCGTTGCCACTCGACGCTCCGCAGCCCCCCACACCCACGACGAGGAGCGCCGCGAACAAGGTCCGGCGCGATGGCGGCTTGGTGATCATGGGGCGTGCTCCTCGGTTGGGGGGACGGCGGCGTTCAGAGTGGTACCAAGCCGCAGTGACCGATGCCGCCTTGAGTGGTCCAACAAAGTGACTGGCCCCCAACTGGTCCGTTGCTGGGAGGGTAGGCGGTTCAACGCGCGGACCGGCTTGATGGGTGACAGCAGATAGACCGACTTCATGGGTGACACTTCAACGGCGATGCGGACGATGCGCAGATGCCGTGGAAAGAGACCACCCACGGGGACGCGAACTGCCGCTCAGCGCCGCCGCACGGGAGGCTCTCGATCGCGTCTGCCCGGAGGCCGGACGGCTATTCGGCGCGCATGACTACCGCCGCCTGCTTCGCGCCGCCGCCAAGGCCGCCGAAATCGACGAGTATCGTGCCGGCCGCATCAGCGACCACGACTTCCGGCACTCGCGCCTCACGCATCTCGGGCAGGTCAGCGACAACCTGTCGGGGGTGATGTTTCTCGCCGGGCATAAGCAGCCGGCGACCACCGCGCGCTACTTGCGACCTCAAAAGCAAGTAGCCGCCGAAGTGCTCGACGCTGCCGCGTCCCACGAATTCCGGTCGCATACTGGTCGCACGGCCCGATCCAGAGGAACTGCGCCGGCGAGGTCCACCGGCAAGAAGTCTAATGTTTTCAAGGCAGTGCGAGGACGGGGACTTGAACCCCGATGGCTGTTAACCGCTAGCACCTCAACTTAACGAAGGTGTCCCAACCTAGCTTAGGTATTAGAGATTTTGTCGTCAGGCAGTTACCAAGCGAGCCGCTCCCGTCAGTTTCTCCAAGAGGATCAGCCAGTTGCGCCGGTAACTGGTCACTAAATCCCTGGCATAGCGGGGCGATGCGGCGCGGAGTTCAGGCGCCTTGGAGTCAATGTCACGCAGCGGTTGGCTACCCTCGGGCCTTTGCCGCGAGGGCTCGGATTTCGGCCCGAATACTCTCGGCCAACCGTTCGTTACGGCCGCTCCGAGCGTCGCCGATCAAGGAGCGCTCGAGATCCGACAGATCGCGGAGTGAACCGAAGCGTGCCTCGACGGTTCGCACGATCTCGATCGAGTCGAGGCGGTCGTTCGCTCTCAGCAGTCGTTGCAGGTCTTGCCAGTCGTATTCACTGTCGTTGATCCTGGCGAACAGAGCGTCGGGGTCGAACGGATCGCGTACTTGCCAGAGCTTGAGCACGGCGAGGCGGCGCAGGAGCTCGCCGTCGAACGGCGTCGACGCGAACCTGTGCAGGTCGTAGAGATCGCGAACTTTCGCGCGTTGGAAAGCCGCCCGGACCTTCTCTGCGATCATCTCGATCACGTCGAGGGACCGGACTTCGAATTCAGGAAACTCCAGATAGTTGAAGTAAGCCTGGGGCTTCAAAGGGCGAGGCGTCGTCGCCAGGGTCGGCCGCTCGCGCAGGCTCACCTGAAGCCGGAAGCGGCCCGCTTGATTCCATGCGTGGCGGTAGAGGACGTCACCGCCGAACGAGGTGTCGCCGTCGGTCTTGTAGTAGTCGTCGAACGTGAACGTGATTCCGTAGTACTCGCGGTTGAAGACATCGACCAGCTCGATGAGGGCGTCGTCCGTGGCTGTTTCGGTATCGAGGGTGAAATCGAGGTCCTCCGAGAACCGCCCGGCGGAACCGAAGACCGTCTTGCGAAGGCAGGTCCCGCCTTTGAACGCCAGGTGCTTGGTTACGCCGGTCTCCTCGAGCGCGCGCAGCGCATATGTGAGCACGACATCGCGTTCGGCGACGAGCTTGTCGCGGACGCCGCTGTTCTTGGCGTAGAGATCGACGAACTTGTCGGCGATCACGCAGGTGACCTCGGTGGACCAAACGAGACGCGGCGTCTGGCCGCTTGACCCTTCTCAATCAGCTCTTGCTCGGGGACATTCGCGACGATGTTCCATGGACGGACCAGCTTGCCCTCGGTCCCCCATTTCTTCCGGGAACCGAAGATGACTTTGCTGCTCGGCCGTATCAGCGCAATCAACGTCGCTCGTGGTTCGGCTGGAAGTGCGACGCCGTGCAGATCGAGCAGGTAGCCGAGCCGCTGACCGAGCGCGGATTCGTTCCATCGCGCTAGCAGGTCAAGCATCGCGTCCCACGAGACCTTCCCCGCCGCCCGCGACACCATTCGCGAGACTTCTGCCAAGCCGCCCGCGTATCGCGGCCGATCGAGCGCGTCGGCAAGGGCGCGCTCCGGGGTCGCCATCTGGATCGCCTCACCCAATACCATCGCCGGGCCAAATCCAAAGAACCGCTCGCGCGACACCGAGACGAACACGTAACGCGTGTCTCTCACGGTCACTGGCGGCCGCCGCTGCTGGCAGGCGACGTAGGTCTCGGCGAAGACCTGCTCAGTCAGCCCATGGTGGGTGCATGCCGTGCCGAACGAGAAGAAGTAGGGATCAACAAGAGCGGCACCGGCCGTGAGGGGATTGGTATCGGCGATTCCTTCAGTGCCGCGGTTGGCGGGGATTAACCGATAGAGCCCGGGGCGAAGCCGTTCGAGCCAACCCTTGCGGACGAGCCGGTGGGC
Organism: uncultured Pseudomonadota bacterium; assembly: GCA_963831685.1. GTDB lineage: Bacteria > Myxococcota_A > Polyangia > Fen-1088 > Fen-1088 > JADGRB01. The sequence goes on along the minus strand of CAWHRJ010000011.1, from coordinate 8,475 downwards.
GAGGAAGCGAGCGTAGTTGTCCGAGGTGCCGAGCAGCATGCGGAGATCGGCAAGCGTCAGGGTTTTCTGGTCGCGCCACTCAAGATTGAGGATGAGCTTGGACTCGCTTGCAGACAGCGACCGCGGTGAAGTTTCCGAACGCATTAAACGTTAGTAAAATACTAACTTTCAGATGACTATGCAACCACAGCTGCCGGCTCGGCTGGGTGTCGGTCGCGACGCGTTATGGAAGAGGCCCTGAAGCTGACACGACACTTGGACGAGAGATCTTCATGAGCTCCTCACTCCCCATTCTGGAGGTGTGGGTCGCCGCCGGCGCCCGCAACGAGCCGGCACACTTCGTCGAAGATCACGAGGTCTTCTCGAGCATGGACCACCAAGGCCGCGACGGAAGAATCGGACGCCGAAATCAGGCGGTCCGGTGGCCCAGCCTGAAGCGGGCTGGCTTCCAGGCGAAGTCCCACGAATTCCAGTGTCGAGGCAACGTCTGTTCGAACCCTCTGGCTGTTCTCGCCGATTCCCCCCGTGAAAACGATCGCATCAACACCTCCGAGCACGCCAGCCATGGAACCCACTGCGCGGCGCAGATACAGGATGAATCGATCGTACGCGAGCGCTGCCCGCGGCGAGCCCGCGGCTTTGGCAGCGATGACCTCGCGGAGGTCAGCAGAGATACCGGACACTCCCAAGAGACCCGAGTGGCTTTCGAGTGCATCAAAGAGCTCCTCCACGGCGATGCCACAGTGTCTCTGGAGGTGCAGGACGAGCCCAGGGTCGACGGAACCCGAGCGCGTCGCCATCATCAGGCCCTCGAGAGGCGAGAATCCCATGGTCGTGTCGACAGATCGCCCGTTTGCAAGGGCCGTCACCGAGCAGCCGCTGCCGAGATGTAATACGATCATCCGGCGAGGCGTCCTACCCAGCAGGGCCCGCGTCCGGTCGAGCGCATAGGCCACGCTCAGCCCGTGAAAACCAAAACGGCGGAGCGACCAGCGTTCGGTCCATTCGTACGGAAGCGCGTAGCCGGCGGCGGCCTCTGGTAGGTCCGCGTGAAACGCGGTGTCGAAGGCGGCCACTTGGGTCAACGACGGAAACGCTTCCTTCACCGCGTCGATCCCCACGAGCGCCGGCCTCATGTGCAGCGGATCGAGCTCGGCCATCGCCTCGAGGACGCCACGAACGTCTCGATCGATCATCGTCGAGCTCACGAATCGCGTCCCGCCGTGGACCACGCGGTGTCCGACGGCATCGAAACCAGACAGCGCCCGAAGGGTCGCCCGAACCTGCTCTGCTCGCTGCTCGATCTCCGAGGCGCCCCACGGTTGGTCGCCCGACTCGAGAGTCGATCGGTCCCGTCCAGCGAGCAGGGACCACTTGAGCGTGCCCGATCCGGCGTTGAGCACGAGCACGCGCATGTCACCCTCCCTTTGGCCGCTCGATGTCGCGCGCTCCGGGGCCGGACCGCGAGGACGGCGCGCTCAAGTGGGGCTCCGAGAAAGCGGCCTCGCTGGTCGAATCCTTCTCAGTCGAATCGGCTCTGATGAGGACGCTCGACAGCATCACGCTGTTCGGGACCACGATCCAGCTGCCGTTCGTTGACTGCAGGCGGGTGTACCCGAGCGTGAAGCGCTTCACCCTCCCCGTCTCCTCCCTTCCGGACGGCGTGAGAACCGTCAGAACGTCGTCGATCTCGAACGGTCGATAGATTAGAAGCGCCAACCCGGCGATCAGCTGACCGAGGGTGTTCTGGGCCGCAATGCCGACCACCAAGGAGAGGACGCCCGCGCTCGCCAGGAGCGCCGTCCCGAGATGCCGGAGCGTAGGAATGAGGTGCGCGCAGATCACCGCCGCGACCAGAAAGCAGCCGATCCTCAGCAATTGAGCGACGAAGGTGGAGGACGTTTTGTCGACGAAGAGCCGGGGATGTGCTGACAGCCTGCCGCTCCATCGCCTCAGGAGTCTCGACGCCGCAGAAGCGAGCGCCAGAAGCGCAACGGCGTAGACGATGGCGCCGGTGGCCGTCGACGGATTCAGAATCGTCCCCTTTAGCTCATCTAGCATCATCAGCCTCGCCACACCCAATCCCTGACTTCGGGCATGTCCTCGCCGTGGAGACAGATGTAGGCCTTGTGGGCCGCGTGCTTCTCTTGCATCGCCTGTTTGATTTGCGGCGCTCGCGACGCCAGCGCGGGCACGCGATCCGCGACGTCGGCCACCAAGTGAAAGCGATCGAGGTCGTTGCGAACGGTCATGTCGAAAGGCGTCGTGGTGGTCCCCTCCTCTTTGTAGCCACGGACATGCAGGTTCCGGTGATTGGTGCGCCGGTAGGTCAGTCGATGGATCAGCCATGGATACCCGTGGAACGCGAACACGATGGGCCGATCACCGGTGAACAATGTGTCGAAAGCCCCGTCGCTGAGCCCGTGGGGGTGCTCGGTCGACGGCTGGAGACGCATCAATCGACGACATTGATCACCCGGACCTTCAAGTCCGGCGCGAGCTGTCGCAAAAGATCGACCGCTGCCAGCGTCTCGAGCGTCGGAACGTCACCCGCGCAGGCCATCACCACGTCGGGTTGGCTGCCGTAATCGTTCGAGGCCCACTCCCAGACGCCGATGCCCAGCCGGCAGTGCTCGACCGCCTGGTCCATCGTCAACCACTGCAGCTCTGGCTGCTTGCCGGCGACGATGACGTTCACGTAGTTGCGGCTGCATAGGCAGTGGTCCGTGACGGAATGCTCGGCAAGCGCTGCCTCTCCGTCACGGACCACTGCCTATGCAGCCGCAACTACGTGAACGTCATCGTCGCCCGCAAGCAGCCAGAGCTGCAGTGACGATGGACCAGGCGGTCGAGCACTGCCGGCTGGCAGTGGGCGGTTCTGGGAGTGGGCCTCGAACATTACGGCAGCCAACCCGACGTGGTGATGGCCTGCGCGGGTGACGTTCCGACGCTCGAGACGCTGGCGGCATGGAATCTTTTGCGACAGCTCGCGCCGGACTTGAAGGTCCGGGTAATGTAGAGGTGTCATTGAATCTGATGCGTCTCCAGCCGTCGACCGAGCACCCCCACGGCGGCGACGGGGCTTTCGACACATTGTTCACCGGTAATGAGCCCATGGTGGCTCACGTTCCACGGGTATCCATGGCTGATGAGCTGACCTACCGGCGCACCAATCACCGGAACCTGCATGTCCGTGGCTACAAAGAGGAGGGGACCACCACGACGCCTTTCGACATGGCCGTCTTCCGCAACGACCTCGATCACTTTCACTTGGTGGCCGACGTCGCGGATCGCGTGCCCGCGCTAGCGCCGCAAATCGAACAGGGCGATGCAAGAGAAGCACGCGGCCCACAAGGCCTACATCCTCTCCACGGCGAGGACATGCCCGAAGTCAGGGATTGGGTGTGGCGAGGCTGATGATGCTAGATGAGCTAAAGGGGACGATTCTGAATCCGTCGACGGCCACCCCCATGGTCTACACCGTTGCGCGTTTCTGGCGCTCGCTTCTGCGGCGTCGAGACTCCTGAGGCGATGGAGCGGCAGGCTGTCGGCGCCGTCCGTCTCTTCGTCGACAAGAAACGTCCTCCACCTTCGTCGCTCAATTGCTGAGGGATCGGCTGCTTTCTGGTCGCGGCGTGATGTCCGCGCACCTCGCTCCGCATCGGGACGGCGCTCCTGGCGAGCGCGGGGCGTCCTCTCCTTGGTGGTCGGGCGTTGCGGCCCAGAACACCCTGCGGTTCAGCTGAATCGCCGGGTTCAGCGCTCCTAATCTATCGACCGTTCGAAATCGAGCAACATTCTGACACTTACGCCGTCCGGAAGGGAGGAGACGGGGAGGGTGAAGCGCTTCACGCTCGGGTACACCCGCCTGCAGATCAACGAACTGGATGCTGGTTCCGAACAGCGTGGTGCTGTCGAGCGTCCTCATCAGAGCCGATTCGACTGAGAAGGATTCGACCAGCGAGGCCGCTTCTCGGCCCCACTTGAGCGCGCCGTCCTCGCGGTCCAGCCCCGGAGCGCGCGACATCGAGCGGCCAAGGGAGGGTGACATGCGCGTGCTCGTGCTCAACGCCGGATCGGGCACGCTCAAGTGGTCCCTGCTCGCTGGACGGGACCAATCGACTCTCGAGTCGGGCGACCAAGAGAGAGCCCATCCGAGCAGCGAGCAGAGCAGGTTCGGGCGACCCTTCGGGCGCTGTCTGGTTTCGATGCCGTCGGACACCGCGTGGTCCACGGCGGGACGCGATTCGTGAGCTCAACGATGATCAATGAGACGTTCGTGGCGGTCCTCGAGGCGATGGCCGAGCTCGAATCCGCTGCACATGAGGCCGGCGCTCGTGGGAATCGACGCGGTGAAGGAAGCGTTTCCGTCTGTTGACCGAGTCGCAGCCTTCGACACCGCGTTTCACGCGGACCTACCAGAGGCCGCCGCCGGCTACGCGCTTGGGCGCGAATGGACCGAACGCTGGTCGCTCCGCCGTTTTGGTTTTCACGGGCTGAGCGTGGCCTATGCGCTCGACCGGACGTGCTCGGTTCGAGCGCCTCGCCGGATAATCGTGTATTACATCTCGGCAGCGGCTGCTCAGTGACGCCCTTGCAAACGGGCAATTTGTCGACACGACCATGGGATTCTCACCTCTGGAAGGAGCTGATGATGGCGAAGGCCCTCTTCCATGGTCGCGTCGCCAACCAACACCCGTCAGCCGCTGGGCTGTTGGTTCCATCATCATCTGAAGGTTAATCTTTCTAACATTTTGATCGTTCGGAAGACTTCACCACAGTGCACTCTCTCACGTCCAAGCTCATCCTCGATCTTCGAGTCGCACCAACCAGAAGCCCTTGACGCTTGCCGTACGGCATGCTGCTCGGCACCTTCGACAGGGCGCCGCTTCCTCGCCCACCGGCTCGTCCGCGAGGGTTCGGCTCAACAGCTTCGCCGGGCTTGTCGGTTGATCCCCCGCCAGACCGCGGCACTGAAGGAATCGCCGATACCAATCCTCACGGCCGGTGCCGCTCTTGTTGATCCCTGTTCTTCTCGTTCGGCACCGGCATCCGCCCGCATGGGCTGACTCAGCGTGTTCACAAGACCTACGTCGCCTGCCAGCGGCGGCCGCCGGCCGTGACCGTGACCACGTACGTGTTCGTCGGTGTCGCGCAGCGGTTCTTCATTGAGCCGCGATGGTTGTTTCGGTCGGCAATTGCAGGATGGCGCGAACCAAGCACGCCCTTGCCGACGCGCTCGATCGGCCGCGATACGCGGCGGCTTGGCAGAAGTATGACGATGGTGTTGCGCGGCGGCGAAGGTCTCGTCGGACACGATGCTTGACCTTGTAGCGCCGATGGAACGATCCACGCTCGGTCACGGCTCGGCTTCTGCTCAAAATGTGCACGGCGTCGCACTCCCAGCCGAACCACGAGCGACGTTGATTTCACTGATACAGCAGCAGAGTAGTCTTCGGTTCCCGGAGATCGGGGACCAAGGGCGGGCTCGTCCCGTCCATGAACATCGTCGCGAAATGTCCCCGGCGGAGCTGATAGAGAAGGTCAGCGGCGAGACGCCGCATCTCGTTTCATCCCCCTAAGGTCACCTCCGTGATCGCCGAACAGTTCGTCGATCTCTACGCCAACGACGTCCGCGAGCAGCTCGTCGCCGAACGCGATTTCGTGCTCACGTATGCGCTGCACGCTCGAGCACCGCGTGACCGAGCGCCTCGCGTTCGAAGGCGGGCCTGCCTTGGCGTCTCGGTTCCGCGGCGCTTCTCGAGGACCTTCGTACCCGCCCCTCGATACCGAAAGCAGCCACGACGACGCCCTCATCGGCTCGTCAATGTCTTCAACCGCCAGTACTACGAAATCGTCACGTTCAACGACTACTACCAGTTGACGGCGACCTCGTTCAGGCATGACGTGCTCTACCGCCGCGCGTCGAAGTAGGGGCGGCCGGCTCCGGCTCGGTGAGCCTGCAGGCGGCCGAGCCCTAGCAACTTGAGCACCTCGCCCTTTGAAAGTTACCAGCTACTAGACTGTATAGAGTTTCCTTAACTCGAGGTCCCGGTCCCTCGACGTGGTGGGGTCGTCGCAGGAGAAGATTGCAGCGGCTTGCCAACGCCTCGAAGGTCGCCGATCTCTGGGCCTCCGCGGTTCGCGTCGACGCCGTTCGACGGCGGCTCCCTGCGCCGCCTCGCCGTGCTGGCTCTGGCGAGTACACGATCCATTCCATCCCGACGCTTTGTTCACCAGGATGGAGACGACGAGTGATACGACTGGCGGACCTGCGACGATTATAAGGCGAACAGCCACCTCGACTCGATGGATGCGTGCGAACCGTGAGGCACGCTTCGGTTGACTGCACGATGCTCGATTTTCGAGCGCTCCTTGATAGGCGACGCTGGAGCGGCCATAACGACGTTGGCCGGAGTATTTCAGCCAAAATCCGAGCCCTCACAGCAAAGGCCCGAGGGTTGGCCAACCCCGCTCCGTGACATTGAACTCCGAGGCGCCTGAACTGCACACCGCGTCGGCCGCTATGCCAGATTAGTGACCAGTTACCGGCGCAACTGGCTGATCCTCTTGGAGAAACTGACGGGAGCGGCTCGCTTGGTAACTGCCTGACGACAAAATCTCTAATACCTAAGCTAGGTTGGGACACCTTCGTTAAGTTGAGGTGCTAGCGGTTAACAGCCATCGGGGTTCAAGTCCCCGTCCTCGCACTGCCTTGAAATTCTTAGATTTCTTGCCGGTGGACCTCGCCGGCGCAGTTCCTCTGGGTCGGGCCGCGCGACCAGTATGCGGCCGGAATTCGTGGGTCGCGGCAGCGTCGAGCGCTTCGGCGGCTGCTTGCTTCTGAGGTCGCAAGTAGCGCGCGGTGGTCGCCGGCTGCTTATGCCCGGCGAGAAACATCACCCCCGACAGGTTGTCGCTGACCTGCCCGAGATGCGTGAGGCGCGAGTGCCGGAAGTCGTGGTCGCTGATGCGGCCGGCACGATACTCGTCGATTTCGGCGGCCTTGGCGGCGGCGCGAAGCAGGCGGCGGTCATCATCGCCGCCGATGGCATCCAGCCGCTGCCGGACGACGCGAATCGAGGCCTGCCGTCCAGCGGCGCTCAGCAGCAGATCGCGTCCATCGGTCGTATTCTTTCCACCAGCATCTGCGCATCGTCCGCATCGCCGTTGAATGTCTCCCATGAAGTCAGTTCTTTCTGTACTGTCGCCCGTCGGAGCCGGTCCACGCGTGGACCGCTACCCTCCCAGCGACGGACATCAGCCAGTTGGCTTGTTGGACCGCTCAGCGGCGTCGGTCACTGTCCGGCCTGGGCGGTTCGACTGGAACGGGGGGCACCGCCGGAAGCGCGGGACCCGGCGCCGGTGGCTCGGGCGGCAGCGGGCCCGGGGGGGCGGCGGTTCGACGGGGCGCTGGTGGCGCCGGGTCGGGAGCCGCGGGGACGTCCGGCGGCGGCGGTCATGGAGGCCTGGGCGGCGGCGGCGCCGGTGGCATCGGTGGTCACGGCGGCGGCGGCGCGTCCGGCGGGGCCGGTGCGCATCGGTGGCCGCGGCGGCGGCGCCGGCGCGGGGTCCGGGGGCATCGCCGGCTCAGCGGGGCGGCACCGGCGGCGCTGGCGGCAACCCCGGGACCTGCACGGCGTCGAAGCCGGTCAACAGCAACGCGACGGGCAGCGGCCCTCACAAGGTGACCGTCGAAACGAATTCCGGTCCCGGCATCAACCAAGGAACAATCTTCCGGCCAGCCGATCTCGGCGGAGCTGAAAAGTACCCCATCTTCGTTTGGGGAGAGGGTGGCTGCTCCGAGGACGGTCTCTCGAACTCGGCCGCCATGGCCGAGATCGCGTCACACGGCTACTTCGTGATCGCGGATGGCACCCCCAACGGAAGCGGCAATCGCACCCAGGACCGATTGATGCTGGCCGCCATGGCCGCGCCCCTCGTGGCGTACATCGACTGGGCGATCGCCGAGAACGACAAACCCTGCAGCGCCTACTACCACAGCCTCGAGCCGACCAAGATCGCTGCCAACGGGTTCTCCTGCGGCGGACTGATGTCGCAGGCCATGGTCCTCGATCCCCGCATCGTCACCTGGGGGGTCAACAGCAGCGGCATGAAGGGGGCCGATCAGAGCTACTACGACATGATCAAGACGCCCGTCCTGTTCGTCGAGGGTGGCTCCGGCGACATCGCCTACGACGGCGGCCAGGAGGGCTACACCGCGATCGCAAAGCTGAACGTACCGGTCCTCTGGCTCAGCAAGGATCTCGGGCACGGGGGCGGTACTGCTTCGCGGCCCGCGGCGGCGACTTCACGAAGATTGACGTGGCCTGGCTGAACTGGTGGCTGAAAGGGGGACGAGACCGCTACTGGCTTGCCTCGGCGCCGGCTGTCCTTACTGCAGCAACAGCGCCTGGGAATACCAATCCGCGCACATTCCGTAGCGCCGGGCGCGGCCACCTATCGAAGGCGGAT
>CAWHRJ010000010.1:0-194290 GCA_963831685.1 uncultured Pseudomonadota bacterium | reverse complement strand
CCAGGTTGATGAGGCCGTTGGCGGTCTCGCTGTTCTGGGCGCGCGCCGCGCAGAGGAGGCCGAGACCCGCGAACGACCACGACCCGAGCAGCGCCAGCGCGAGGGTCGCCAGCACCGAGCCTTGAATGACCACGCCGAACGCGAGCCGCGCGAAGCCAAACAGCACCAGGAGCTGCAGCGGCACGAACAGGAGCCCCGACACGCGGTACGAGAGCAGGTAGTAGCCCCGGCGCATGGGCGTGGCGGCCAGCCGTTTGAGCAGCTTGCGCTGGCGCGCGTTCACGATGTTGAAGGCGGCGCCCCACATGGCGCCGTTGAGGAGCTGCATCCCCAGGAGACCCGGGACCATCCAGTCGACGTAGCGCGCGCCGCGCACGACGGCGGTCTCGTCGCGGGTCGAGAGCGGATCGCGCCTCCCGGCGCTCGCCTGCAACACGTCGTCGGCCTGGCGCCGGACGCCGGCCGCCTCGGGGCGCGAGGGATCGTAGCGGAACGTCACCGGCCCTCCCGGCGTCGCGGGCGCGTCGACGGTCACCGCCGCCTCGCCGGTGCGCAAACGGCGGGCGGCCTCGGCGGCGGCGAGGATCTCGACCTTGAGGGCGGGATCGCCCGCCAGCGCGGCGGCAGTGGCCTCGGCCGTGGGGCCCGCCACCACCGCCACCGCGTTCCGCGGCGGCCCCTGCGTCCGGAACGCCGCCCCCAGCGCCACGGTGATGAGCAGCGGGAACACGAACACCCAGAACAGCGAGCCGGGCTCGCGCAGGAACAGCTTGATCCGCACGACGCTCAGGGCCCAGAGCGCGTTCTGCTTGCGTTGGAGCGGAGAAGAGACGACGTTGGGGGCGTTCATCGCAGGTCTAGTCCTCGCGCAGGGTGCGGCCGGTCAGGGTCAGGAAGACGTCATCGAGCGTCGCCGTGCGCGACACGAGGCGCGTCGGACGGACCGCCCGCTCCGCCAGCCGCGCGATCAGCGCCGGGAGCGAGACGTGGGGCTCGTCGAGCGACAGCGCGAACCCGTCGGGGACGGCGCGCACCGTGCGCACGCCGGCAATTCCGGCCAACGCCTCGGCCGTCACCGGCGGGTCGGTCGCGATCTCGACCAGATGGTGACCGCCCAGTCGATCGATGAGCTCGCCGGGCGTTCCGAGCGCGATCCGCTTGCCGTGATCGACAATGGCGATGCGATCGCACAGACGCTCGGCCTCGTCCATGTAGTGCGTGGTGAGGACGATCGTCTTGCCGCGCGCGCGCAGCGTGGCGATCGTGTCCCACAGCGCCCGGCGCGACTGCGGATCGAGGCCGGTCGTCGGTTCGTCGAGGAACAGCACCTCCGGATCCCCCGCCAGCGCGGCAGCGACGGCGAGCCGCTGCCGCTGCCCGCCCGAGAGGCGCATGACCCAGGTGCTGCGCTTCTCGCCGAGCTGCATCTCCTCGAGCAGCGCCTCCACCTCGGGCCCGCGGCGCGTCGGATAGAAGGTTCCGAACAGGCGCAGGGTCTCCTCGACGGTCAGGCGGTCGAACAGCTTCGTCTCTTGCAGCGCCACACCGATGCGGGCCCGCAGCTCGTCGGGATCGCGGTCCCAGCGCCGTCCGAGCACCTCGACCGTGCCTCCTGTCGGCTCCGAGAGCCCTTCCAGGATCTCGATCGTGGTGGTCTTCCCCGCGCCGTTCGGGCCGAGGAGGCCAAAACACTCGCCGGGCAGGACCTCGAGGTCGAGGCCGTCCACCGCGGCGAGGTCGCCGTAGCGCTTGATCAGCCCTTCGATCCGGATGGCCGTCTCCATGTCGCGCCGACTATACAATTCCGTCGCGTCGGTGCATCTCGCGATCTTCGACGCCTCAGGTGAGCCGCGAGCGCCGGCAGAAGTCGGCTACCCCTCAGGCGCGGGTGGGCCCCGACTCGAACGCCTGCATGGTGCTCGACGGACGCCCCTCCCCGACCGGCGGCGGCCCGCCGCCCGGCGGCCGATTCTTCCAGCGCTTCTCGCTCTTGTGCGCGAGGACCAGCAGCGCCGGCTGGATGAGGCGCGGGATGAGGGCCAGGATCAGCGCGCCGCCGATCACGACGATGGCCAGCGGCTTCTGCGTGTCGGCGCCAATCCCGTGCGAGAGCGCCGCCGGCGTCAGCCCCAGCATGGCGACGAAGGTGGTCATGAGGACCGGGCGCAGCCAGCGCTCGGCCGCCTCGCGGGCCCCCTCTTCCAGACCGTGCCCCTCGTTCCAGAGGCGCTGCGCGTAGGTGACGACCAAGAGCGCGTCCTGGATCGAGACGCCGAAGATCGAGATGAATCCCATCGCCGCCGAGATCGAGAAGTTCGTCCGCGTAATGATCAACGCCAGGATCCCCCCCGTGCAGGCGACGGGGATCCCGCAGAGGACGATCATCATGTCCTTCCAGTTTTTGACCGACGAATAGACCAGCATCGCGATCACCAAGAGCGTGAGCGGAATGATCAGCACCAGGCGGCCGGTCGCCTCGTTGAGCTGGTTGATCTCGCCCGCCCACTCGAGGTGGGTGTCGTAGGGGAGCTTCACCTTCTCCTCGATCTTTTCCCGCGCCTCGTTGATCGTCGACGCCAGGTCGCGGCCGCGCACCGAGAACTTCACCGGCGCGTAGCGGCGGTTGTCCTCGCGGTAGATGAGCGACGGGCCCTCCTCCTTCACGATCTGCGCGATCTGACCGAGCGGCACCGAGGCGCCGTCGGGCGTCGCGACCAGGATGTCGCGGATCGCCTTCAGGTCCTTGCGAAACGGGGGCGCCCAGCGAACGGTGAGGTCGAAGCGCTTCTCACCCTCGTAGACCTGCGTGACCGCCTGGCCCCCGATGGCCGCCTGCACCACCGTCACCACGTCGCCCACGTTGAGGCCGTAGCGCGCGGCGAGCGCGCGATCGGGCGTGATGCGAACGTCGGGTTGCCCCAGCGACGGGAAGAGCGCCAGGTCGGCGACCCCCTTGATCGTCGACATGACGTCGACGATCTCGTTGGCCTTGGCCTCGTTGACGTGAAGATCGGGGCCGAACACCTTGACCGTGTTCTCCCCCTTGACGCCCGACATCGCCTCCTCGACGTTGTCGGAGATCATCTGCGAGAAGTTGAAGATGACGCCGGGGAAGGCCTCGCCGAGCTCGCGCGAGAGATCCTCGGTCATCGATTCCTTGCTCACGCCGCGCGGCCATTCCTTGGAGGGGGTGAGCGGCGCGAACAGCTCGATGTTGTAGAAGCCGGAGACGTCGGTGCCGTCGTCGGGGCGGCCGAGCTGCGACACGACGGTGGTGATCTCGGGCCGCGCCCGGTGCTGAAGATCGCAGGGGACATCTTTGGTCTCTTGCTTCGGGCAGCCGAGAATGACCGCCCGCATCCGCCCGACGTACTTCGCGGACTGCTCGAGCGAGATCGAGGTCGGCAGCGTGGCGCGGATCCAGAAGTTCCCCTCCTCGAGCTTGGGCATGAACTCGCGCCCGAGGAACCCGGCGCTGAGGAGGCTGCCGCCGACCACCACCGCGCCGATGGCGACCGCCAGCTTCTGTCGCCGGATCGCGAAGTCGAACAGCGGGAGGTAGAACTTCTTCAGCCCCTTCATGAGCCAGTTGTCGTGCTCGTGGTCGCCCAGCGTCCCGATCTTGAGCCCCCGCTCGGCCAACACCGGCGTGAGCGTCAGCGACAGAACGATCGCCCCGCCGATGGCGAAGGCGTAGGTGTGCGCCATCGGCGAGAAGATGACCCCCGAGACGCCCGACAGCGTGAAGAGCGGGATGAAGGCGACCGCGATGATGAGCGTCGAAGAGAACATCGGCGGCCCGACCTCGCCGGCGGCCAGCAGGATTCGCTCGATGGCGTTGCGCTTGCCGGGCGCGGCCAGGTGGCGGAAGACGTTCTCCATCACGATGACGGTGGAATCGACGACGATGCCGAAGTCGACGGCGCCGAGCGAGATGAGGTTGGCCGGCGTCCCGGTGGTGACCATCCCGATGAAGGCCACCATCAGCGCCAGCGGGATGTTGAGCGCCGTGATGAGGGCTGCCCGCCCGTGGCCGAGGAAGAGCCAGAGGACCAGCGCCACCAACACCATGCCGAGCAGCAGGTTCTCCAGCACCGTGTGCGTCGTCAGCTTCACCAGCTTGGCCCGGTCGTAGTAGGGCTCGATCGTCATCCCGGGCGGGAGCACGTGGTACCGATTGATGTAGTCGACCCGGTCGTGGACGGCGGCCAGCGTCTTCAGCGAGTCGCCGCCGTAGCGCATGAGGATCGTCCCCTGCACGATGTCGGGCTCGAGGTCCTTGCCCACGATCCCGAGCCGCGGCGCGTGCCCGACGGTCACGTTGGCCACGTCGCGCACCCGCACCGGCGTCCCCTTCTGCTCGGCCAGCACGACGTCACGAATGTCCCCCAGCGAGCGGATGATGCCGATGCCGCGCACGTCGTACGACTGCTCGCCGATGGTGAGCCGCTGGCCGCCGACGTTCTGGTTCGACGACGAGAGCGCGTTCACCAGCTGGCTGAGCGCCAGCCCGTGCGCCTTCAAGCGGTAGGGGTCGACCTCGACGTGATACTCCTTGGTCTCGCCGCCGAAGCCGACGACGTCGATGACCCCGGGCGCCTGACGGAACTGCCGCTCGAGCACCCAGTCCTGCGCGGTCTTGAGGTCGGCCAGCGAGTACCCCTCGCCGCGCACGACGTAGCGGTAGATCTCGCCGATGGCGCTCCAGGGGGAGAGCTGCGGCGTGGCCCCCGGCGGCAGGCTGATGAACGGGAGGCGGTTGAGCACCCGCTGCCGGGCCACGTCGTACGGAGCGTTCCAGGTGAAGTAGCACTTCACGTCGGAGAGCCCGAACAGCGACTGCGAGCGGAGATGATCGAGATCGATCATCCCGTTCAGCCCGTTCTCGAGCGGGATGGTCACGTAGCGCTCGACCTCCTCGGCGCTCCAGCCGCCCGGCTGGGTGATGATCTCGATCATCGGCGCCACCGGGTTCGGGTAGGCCTCGATGTCGAGCTGCTGGTAGCAGTAGAGCCCCAGCGCCAGGAGGCCCAGCGCCAGGATCAGCACGAAGGCCGGCATCCGGAGCACGAAGCGGACAAGCCGTGGAATCACGCGGAGTCTCCTTCACGCATGGCTAGAGCATCCCCGACAGCAGGATAGCGCCCGAGGTCACGACCTTCTCGCCGAGCTGAAGACCGTGGGTGACGGGAACCAGGCTGGTCCCCTCGTCGTCGCCGGCCGCCACCACCCGCCGCACGAAGCGGCGCAACCCGTCGGGCGTGGCGCCCTGCTCGACGAAAACCACCGTCTGATCGGCGAGGCGCAGGATCGCGGTCAGCGGCACCGCCAGCGCCTCCACCCCCGGCACGCCGATGGTGACGGTGGCGTACATCTCGGGCTTGAGCTGGCGCTTGGGGTTCTCCACCTCGCAGCGCACGCGCGCCGTGCGCGCCGCCGGGTCGAGCAGATCGGAGATCCAGTCGACGACGCCTCTGAAGGTCTCGTCGGGATAGGCGACCACCTTGATCGTCACAGCCGCCCCCTTCCGGACGCGCGCCAGATCCATCTCGAACACGTCGGCCAGCACCCAGACGCGATCGAGCTCGCCGACGGTGAACAGCTCCTGCGCGGTGCCACCGGAGTACTGCCCCTGCACCTCGGCGCCGGGGTTTACGCTGCGGGCGATCACCTCCCCCTCGATCGGCGCGCGCAGCACGAACTCCTGCGTGACCGCGTCGGTGCCGCCGCCCCGGAAGAGCCGGGCCTTCTGGCGCGAGCGCTCCAGCTCCGCCTTCGCCTTGCCGTAGCTGTCCTCGGCCGCCTCGTAGTCCTTCTGCGATCCGGCGTGCGCCTCGTAGAGCTCCTTCTGGCGCTGCAGATCGTGCTGGGAGGCGGTCAGCTCGGCCTGGGCCTTGTCGAGATCGGCGAAGGCGTTTCCGACGTCGGGTGACTGGATGGCGCACAGCGCCGCCCCCTTCTTCACCCGCTGCCCCGGGTCGGCCAGGATGCGCGACACGCGGCCGGTGACCGGCGAGTAGATGTGCGCGACCCGCAGGTCGTCGAACGTCACCCGGCCGCTGGTGACGATGTCGTTGCCGACGGCGTGAACGGCGACCGGCTGCACGGCGATGTGCCCGTCACTCACCTGCTGGTCGGTCAGCCAGACCTCGCCGTTCGGCGGCTGCGGCGCGGCCGGACCGGCGGGCGCCGTCTGGCAGGCGGCGGCGAGCAGCAACAAAGTGCCCACCGTCACAGGTGCTGGGGACCGCATTTCGCGCCCCGACGTATATCTCCGATCAGAAGTCGAACGCCAGCGCCAGACCGACGCGCGTCGCGCCGCGCGCCGCCTCCGCCACGTCGGCGCCGATCGGCCGCGGCGTCCCCGCCGCGCCCGCCAGCACCATCGGCGCCGATGGCGGCGGCCCCTCACCGTCGAGCGCGACCTGCAGGTCCAGCTTGAGCGCCAGCGACGGCAGCGGCCGGTAGTCGATCCCGCCGCGCACGTAGCTCCTGGACGGCGACGGCGCCTCGGGCGCGATCTGCCCCACCGGCGTGATGGCCGGCGGGTTGTAGTTGAAAGAGGACATCTCGCTGCGCGGATCGACGTTCTCGTAGCCGCCGAACAGCACCAGCTCCTGCGACGCCTCGGGGGCGCCGAGGCGCAGCAGATCGTAGCCGGCCTCGACGTAGAAGCCGCGCCCGCGCGACGGCACCGCGCTCTGACCGAGCAACCCCAGGTAGTCGTTGACCAGGTACGAGTTGATGACCCAGAGGCGCGCGTACTCGGCGCGCAGATCGAATCCCGCGTTGTGATAGCTGAGGTCGGCCTCGGCGAGCGCCACCTTCAGGCCGGAGAGCGCGGGAACGCCGTGGCTGGCGCCCCCCGTGTAACCGCCGCCGCCGATGACCAGGCCGGGCGGCAGATCGTCCAGCTCCACGCGGCCGACGAAGCCGGCGTCGTGAACGGCGAGGCTCTGGCCGTCACCGCGCGTCCCCCACAGCGGCGCCTCGGCGGTAAGGCCGGTCCCGTCGAGCCCGCTCACCACGGCGCCCTGGTAGCGCAGCCCGGGGGCGAGCTCGCCGAAGATCCCCACGCCCAGCTCCCGCCAGATCGACGGCACGATGATCTGGTCAGTCAGCGGGCGATCGACGGTCAGGTAGCTGGTCGGCGCGGGCGCGAGGTTGCCGAGCCCGATCGGGACGATCAGCAGACCGGCGCGGAGGCCGAACGCACGGAACGGCGAGACCTCGACCAGTGCCTGCTGCACCCCGGTCGTGGTGCCGTCCTCCGCCTGGATCGCGGCGGCGAGGCGTGCCCAATCGGTCGGCCGATGCTCGACCGAGAGCACGACCAGCGGCAGCTTCGCGGTGACATTCGACTCCCCGTCGACGAACAGCTGCACGGCACCGTACGCGCCAACTTTGGTGCGGCGGGCGAACGCGTCGAGCTGGGGCGGCGAGGCGCCCGGCGCCGGCGCCGCTGGGGCGCCAGGGACTGCGGCGGCCGGGCCAGCGCCCACGGGCGCGGCGACCGTCGGCCAGGGGACCGGCCCGAAGGGTGCGGGCGGAGGCGCCGGCGAAGCGGGACGCGGCGCCGGGGCGGGCGCGGGCGGCGGGGCCGCGGACGGGTTCAACGTCGTCGGCGGCAGCGGATCGTCCGGATCGAGCGGCGGCGCGGCAGCGGGAGCAGCGGACGACGCGGGCGCCGGCGTGGCGGCGGGAGGCGGCATGGAAGGCCGCGGCGGCGCGGCCGACGGGCGTGTCGGCGTCGACGGTGCAACCGGCGGATCGTCGAGATCCTCGACGGCTGGCGCAGCGACAGCTGGCCCCGCACCCACAAACCAGCCGACCAGCCCGACGGCGGCCATCGTCCGCCCTCGCACGCGAGAGCGCGGGGCGTAGGTCTTCCGAGGCCAACCGTGCTCCACGCCGGGTTCTAGAATACCCCGTCGGCGCGACGCCGTCGCGGATCCCCGTCCCCGGGCTACGCCCGATTCCCCAGGAGCGGAGCAGAGGGCGCGTCAGGTTTCAATGTGGCACCGCCACACGCGGCCAAGGATGGACGCTCACTCGCTATAGGCCCACCTTGCCTCCTTGCCCGCAGCATTGAATCGCAGAAGAAGCTCGAGACCGCCGCCAACCTCGTCCTCGGGGAGCGGCGCGTAGAAGGAGTAAAACCAATCATCCGGCGAACGACAAGGTGCCGTCTTGTCGCCTTCGACTTTGCACTCTATGGGCGGACCGAGCACCCGCCGGACCACCTCGCGCGAAAGCCTGACGAGCAACCGGGGATCCCCGAATGGCTTGACGTCGTCCGGATCGTCTGGTTTCGCCGTGTGGATTCGATCTAGTGCGGCACGGTAATCAGCCAACTGCTGCTCGCGCCGTGCCATCGTCGGAGCACAACAAACGAGGGCGACGCAAGCGAGGAGAACCCTTTTGTTCAATTCGGGTCCTCCGGGTCTGCGGCTTGCAAAATCGAGATCGGACTCGAAGCACTGGGATCAAATTTTAGGATCTGTCCGAGGGGAGTTGTGATTCTTGCTTTCATCATGGTCCACGCACACTACTGATCGCATCCAAGGGGCGTGAGGTAGGGCGGCAGGTCAATCTGCTCACTCCTTCCATCCTGCGATCCTCATCGGACCTGCACGACATGAGGCAACCGCCTTTTCACCTCACTTCTGCGGCACGCAGAAGTAGTTCACCGTGTCGGCGATGTTGCTGAAATACCTCGCGCACGCGCCGTGGTCTGGACAGTTACACCACATACCGCTTGGGCATTCCGCGTCTCTTCCACATCGAATGACGCAGGTCCATTCCGTCGCGTCATTCCTGGAAAATGCAACGCACTCACCCGCTCGGCACACCTTGGTACAATCAGTTTGTCTTGGAAACGCCATGCCAAATGTACCAGCCAGATCAGCCGCCGTCTTGGCCGACGCGTTCACCTTGACCTGAGCTGGCGCTGAGCCGTTCGCGGTACGCTGGTCATCAGACCGCTGACATCCCGTGACGCATGCAGCCCCCAAAGACAGGATGAACGCCGCTTTTCTTGCAACCCTGTTCATTCACTGTCGCCGAGGCTGCCTCGACTCCATAGATAGTCCCTCTGCGCACGATTAGAGCGCCCCCTCGACGGACCGGTCAATTGTGACTATAATTGTAGTCACATTGGCCCGCCGGTTCGACATCAGATTGGGCGAGGAGAGCCAGCGCGCTCTCGACCGAATGCGGGCGTTTGACAGGGCGACCGTCCTGGAAGCCATCGAGGACAACCTTCGACATGAGCCGCTCAAAGAGACACGAAACCGCAAGCCACTTTCGCGCATACCCGGTCTCGAGGATCTTGGCGCGTTCTGGGAGCTTCGTGTCGGCCCTTGGCGGGTCCTTTACCAGATCGAAGCCGACGTCTTGGTCGTGACAATCGTGCGAAAGGGTCGGAAGACCCTGGGAGAGGTGCTCTGATGAAGGCCGTATCCGTCCGGGAAGCAAAGGCACAACTGAGCGCCCTGATCCACGATCTGGACGGGGACGTTTTCATTCTGAACCATGGACGCCCGGTGGCGGTGCTGCGCGCCCTCACGGCGAGGGACGCACCGCGAGTGAGCGGCGCCGTCGCCGAGCGGCTGCGCGCAGAGTTGACGGCAGCCGCGAAGAAACCGAGCGTGACGCTGGAGCAGTACAGGGCGGGGAAGCGGAGCTACCTGCGGAAGCCGTCGCGGCCCAGGCGCGGCTGATACTGCGGGCCCGGAGCTACGACCGCCCGCGGCGGCCGGCGGCCTCGGCGGGGCAGGCGCCGCCCGCCACGCCGCGCGCCTTCTCGCACAGGCCGAACAGCTCGTGGCGGTGGCGGAGCACGTTGAAGCCGTGCCGCTTGGCGGCGTTGTCCTGCAGCTGCTCGATCTCGTCGTTCTCGAACTCGATGATGAAGCCGCAGGCGTCGCAGATCAGGTGATCGTGGTGGGCCCGCCCCTCGGACACCTCGTACAACGTCTGGCCGGGACCGAAGTGGCGCGCCTCGGCGATCCCCGCCTCCTCCAGCAGCTTCACCGTCCGGTACACCGTCGCGAGCCCCACGCTCGGGTGCTTGCGGCGCGCCGACGACAGGAGATCCTCCAGCGCCACGTGCCCCGAGGACCGCAGGAAGGCGTCGACGATCGCCTCGCGCTGCTGCGTCGTCTTGAGCCCCTTGCGCTCGAGGTAGGCGCGCCAGTGCCCCTTCGGATCGGGGTGCGTGCCGCCGCGGGCGGCCGCCGACGGCTTGCTCACGCTGCCTGCTGTCGCCATTTGATCGAGCACCCCATCGAGGGACGTTGTTGGGCCGAGGGCGCCCGGCCGCCGACCAGCGCCTCGAGCGCGTCGCCGAGCTCCTGCCGCGTCACCTTGCTCTCGTCCTTCCAGGAGTCGTCGATGCGGCCGCGGTAGGCCAGCCGTCTGTCCCCATTTTTTGCCCGATCGTAGACGAAGATGTCGGGCGTGCAGACGGCGCCGAATGCGCGCGCGACGGTCTGCGCCTCGTCGTGCAGGTAGGGGAATCCGTACCCCTTCGCCTGCCAGCGCTCCTTGAGCTTGTCGAACGCGTCGTCCGGATACCCTTCGGCGTCGTTGGCGCAGATGGCGACCATCTGCACGCCGCGCCCCTCGAACGCGCGCGCCAGGCGGATGAGCCGATCCTCCACCGCCTTGACGTAGGGGCAGTGGTTGCAGATGAACATCACGCAGAGGACCGGCGCCGCGGCGAAGTCGTCGCGCGCGTAGGTCTGGCCGTCGACGGCGGGCAGGCGGAAGCCCGGGCAGGGGGCTCCAATCTCGGGCGGCGGCGTCTCGACGGCCATGACGGGTGAAAGGATACTATGCCCGGCCGGCGGCAAGAGGCGGGAAACGCGCTGGCGCGAACGCGGTGGAACATCCGTGGGGTTCCGCGGTACAACCTGCGGCATGGCGTCCGAGGCAAAGACGGAGTCGGCCCCCGAGCGGTTCGAGGAGATCCTCACCCGTCTGCGGGGCCTCGTCGAGCGGCTCGAGGGGGGGAACCTGCCGCTCGAGGAGAGCCTGCGCGCGTTCGAGGACGGAATGGAGCTGTGCCGCCGCGGCGCTGCCATCCTCGACGGCGCCGAGAAGAAGGTCGAGCTCCTGCTCGGCGGCGCCGGCGCCCCGCGCACGACCTCGTTCGACCAGACCTGATGCCGCCCCTGACCGAATCGTCGGCATCGTCGGCGTCGTCGACCGCCTGGGCCGAGGCGCGGCGCGCCGAGCTCGGGGCGCTGCTCGAGGCGCGGATGGCCCCGCCGTCCGACGGTGATCCGGGGCGCCTCGTCGAGTCGATGCGCTACTCGCTGCTGGCGCCCGGCAAGCGGATCCGCCCGCTCTTGGCGATGGCGGCGGCCGAGACGGTCGGGCGGCTGGACGACGACGTCCGGCTCGCCTGCGCTTCGGTCGAGCTGATTCACTGCTATTCGCTGATTCACGACGACCTGCCGGCGATGGACGACGACGACTTCCGGCGCGGGCGGCCGAGCAACCACAAGGCCTTCGACGAGGCGACCGCCATCCTGGCCGGTGACGCACTTCTGACGCTGGCGTTCGACTGGATCGCCGAGGCGGGCGAGCGGTCGGGGCACCCGGACCGTTACCTGCGCGCCGCGCGGGCGCTCGCCCGCGGCGCCGGGGTGCGCGGGATGGTGCGCGGACAGGCGCGCGATCTCGGCGAGCCGCCACCCGCTTCGCTCGCGGCGCTCGAGCTCTTGCACGGCGAGAAAACGGCGGCGCTGTTCCGGGCGGCGCTGGAGGTGGGCGCGCACGCGGCCGGCGCGACCCCGGACGCGGCCGGTGCCCTCGCCCGCTACGGCACCGCCTTCGGGATCGCCTTCCAGCACGCCGACGATCGCGACGACGCCGAGCACGCCCAGCACGCCGCCGCCGCCCGCGACCGGCTGGCCACGCTGGTCAGCGACGCCTGCGCCGCCGTCGAGTCGCTGGGCGGCGGCGGCGGAGCCGCCGGATCCCTCGGATCGCCGGGCGCGCGTCTGGTCGAATTCGCGCGCGCGCTGCTCCGGTAGCCCTGTGTTACCATCTTGACAGGGGGATGGCCGAAGAACGCACTCAGATCTTCGAGGCCCCGGCGGCGCCGACCGAGGGCGTGAAGCGGGATCGCGCGTACCTCGTCGTCCTGGCCGGCGCCAGCGTCGGCGAGATGTATAAGGTCGACGGCAACACGACCATCATCGGCCGCGGGCAAAAGGCGCAGGTCCGGCTGCTGGACGACGGGATCTCGCGCGAGCACGCGCAGGTGGTCGTCGAGGGAGGCAAGATCTACCTGCAGGATCTCGGGTCGACCAACGGCACGTTCTGCAACGGGATGAAGGTCGATCGCCGGGAGCTCTGCGACGGCGACAAGATCCTGGTCGGCTCGACGACGATCCTGAAGTTCACCTACCACGACAACCTGGACGAGATCTTCCAGAAGCAGATGTACGAGTCGGCCCTGCGCGACGGGCTGACCAAGGCCTTCAACAAGAAGTACTTCACCGACCGCCTGGAGAGCGAGCTGACCTTCGCTCTGCGCCACCAGTCGCCGCTGGTGCTGGTCATGTTCGACATCGACCACTTCAAGAAGGTGAACGACACCCACGGCCACCAAGCGGGCGACCTGGTGCTGTCGGAGCTCTCCACCCTGCTGACCGCGGCCCTGCGCGCCGAGGACGTCTTCGCCCGCTACGGCGGCGAGGAGTTCGCCGTGATCTGCCGCGGCACCGAAGTGGCGCAGGCGCAGGTCGTCGGCGAGCGGATGCGCAAGGCGGTCGAGAAGCACCGCTTCGTCCACGAAGGGAAGCAGATCCCGATCACCATCAGCATCGGCATCGCCGCCCTCCCCGACCCGGCCGTCAAGGACGCGACGGACCTCGTTTCCCGGGCCGACAAGGCGCTCTACCAGTCCAAGCACGGCGGCCGCAACCGCGTCACGATCCACCAGCCCTGAGAGGCGCGGGTGATCCGGGGCGCGGTCGCGTGGATCCTTCCGCTCGTCGTCCTGACGGGCTGCGACGGAACGATCGCCGTTCCCGTTCTGCTCGCGCCGACCCAGGGTGCGACGACCGGCAGCGTCTGGGCCTCCGGCCCCGGTCCGAGCCCGCTCCGACCGAGGTTCATGTGGACCGCCGCGCCCGGGGCCTCGGGGTACGAGCTAGAGATCGACGACTCGTGCGCCGACCCCTCGTCGTGCGATTTCGCGTCCCCGGAGCTGCACGAGCTCCCGAGCCAAAGCTCGTTTGTCCCCGAGGAGGATCTGCCGGTCTCGATGACGCCGCCAGTGGGGCGCCGGTACTACTGGAGAGTCCGAGCCTGCTATTCCTACGGGTGCTCGATCTGGTCACGGACCGGCTACGTCGACGTCGGTCGCCAGCGCCAGGATTTCAACGGCGATGGGTACGCCGATCTCGCCGTGGTCGCCGGCGGAGCGACCCTCAACGCACTCTTCGTCTACTTCGGAGGCCCGCAAGGGATCACGACGCCGGGCTGGACCGCCCGAGGCGATGCGGCCGCCGGGTTTGGGTTCACCCGGACCTTCTGGGCCGGTGACATGAACGGTGATGGGTTCTCCGAGCTCGGGGCGGTCGTAGGCAGCTCGGACGGCGATGCGGTCGCCTTCTATGCCGGCGGGACGAATCCCAGCCTCGCGCCGCTCCTGCAGACGAGCGACGCCGAGACCACGCAGCCCAACGTCGCGTGGCCGCAGGCTGCGGGCGATCTGAACGGTGACGGCGACGCGGACGTGGTTTGGGGTTGGCTGGGCGAGGACGCGTACGGCAATTCCACAACCGCGTATCAGGCGGCGTACGGGGGACATTCGACGCCCGTGCCGAGCGACGTGCAGCCAGTCTCATCGTCGGCCACCAGCGTGGTCTCGTGCGACTACGACGCGGACGGATTCGCGGACCTGATCGGGACGACCGCCGGGGGCACACTGGGGCTCTTTCACGGCGGACCTGACGGGCCTTTTCACGCGGCGACCCCGATCTCCATCGTTGGCGGCATACCACTCATCTGCGTGGCGAACGCCAACGGCCGGGGAGGTGCGAGCATTCTGTCCGCGAACTTTCTCCAATCGAGGGACCTGCCCGAAGGGTCGACCGCGTGCGACGGCCCGCTCCCCGTCGTCTCGGGATCCCCGCTGTCATTCGCTTTGCCCAGCTACTCGACCCGTGTCGCGGATGTGGGCGATACGGACGGAGATGGGTTCGAGGATCTGATCGTCGGGGATCCGGACAACAACCGGGCGGCGCTGTTCTTTGGCGGGTGTCCGGCGAGTCGGGTGCTCGAGCTCCCGGGCTTGGCCGATCTGGGGGGGACCCCCGAGAGCGGATATTCGGTTGCCGGCCTCGGCGACGTCGACGGAGACGGGTCGCCCGACTTCGCGGTCGGCAATGCCTACGCCGGCATCGATACGTTCTGTTCGGGAGAGGTCTACGTCTACAAAGGGGGACCGTCGGTCAGCGCCACGCCCACGGGCGTCTTGATCGACCCCGACCCGGCTGGACCGAACACCTGCACGGGCGCCGGCTTCGGCGCTTCCTTGGACTGAGCGGGCGGGCGCGTCAACCGCGGCTCGCGTTCTTGACGGGCGCCCGGACAGTTTGCGACCATGGCTGGGCTTCCGATGACGACCTCCCACCACCTGTCGACAACTCGCGCCAAGCGGCTCGCCGCGCCGGCATCTGGCCGTGGCCGGGGCCGCGCGGTCGAGATTGGTGGGGGCGTCCAGATGAGCTGCCAGGAGCTCGACGAGGACCACGCGGTCATCCGGTTCGCCTGGCCGGGGGCCCCGCGGCGGCGCGGACGCGGGCTTCCGCGAGAAACCTGACCTTCTTTTTTGCAGGTAGCCTGCGCGGTTCGTAGTCTGTCTGTGTGTGGATCTCGCGCCGCTCGCCGGTCGCCGCGGCGACGCTCTCGCTCGCCCTCGCGGGCGCCTCGTTCGCGCAGCCCGTCGGCGATGACGACGAGGCGCCGGCCGCCGAGCCCGCTCCTCGCCACCCCGAGGGCAAGCCCGTTCCATTCGACCACGACTGGCTGGAGCCGTTCTTCCAGCACGGTCCGGCCAAGCAGGCGGTGGAACAATTTCGCGGCGAGGACTGGAGTGACGCCGAGGCGGGGTTCAGCAAGGCGCTGAAGTCGCTTGCGCGCGGCAGCGACGAGCGGCTGGCGGCGACCTACCTCCTCGCGCTCGCGCGGGCCAATCAGTCGAACTGGGCCGACGCGGGGAAGCTGTTCGAGGAGCTCTATGGCAGCTATCCGAAGCTCGCCCCCTACCACGCCTACAACGCGGCCCGCTGCCGGCTGCGGCGCAGCGACTACGCCGGTGCCATCGAATGGGCCGCCAAGGTCGCGCCGGGGACGGTCCCCGAGGCGGAGGCCGATCTGATCCGAATCGATGCGCTGCGGTCGTTGCTCCGGTGGGACGAGGCGCTCGCCGCCATCGACGCCCACCTCAAGCGGTTCCCGGGCGGACTGCGGCACGCCGAGGTGCTCTACAAGAAGGCCGATGCGATGGAGAAGGCGCATCCCGGCGCGCCGGGCCAGCAGGCGCAGGAGGCGATCGATCTCTACCGTCGCGTCTGGGCCGAGGCGCCGCTCGAGGCCTGGAGCGATCGCGCGGGCGACAGGCTCGAGCAGATTGCCAGCGCGCTCCCCGCCCCCGAGGCGGCGGTCGTCCGCGCGCACGGCGCGTCGGCGCTGGTCACGCGCGGGATGGTCTTCTTCGACCACAACCGCAACCAGGAGTCGGAGTCGGCGTTCTCGGCCGCGCTCGGCGCCTCCGGGCTCAACGCCGATCTCGAGTGCAAGGCGCGCTTCTATCGTGCGCAGTCGGTCTGGAAGGAGCGGCAGCGGCCGCGGGCGGCGCCGCTCTTCGACGAGGCCGACGGCATCTGCGCCAAGGCCGGCAACCGAGATCTGCACGCCAAGGCGCTCTACCAGGGCGCGCGCTCCTGGGCCTCGGCAGGGAACCGCGACTTCGCGCTGGCACGTTACGCGCGCGTCGAGGCGGAGCACGCCGACCACAGCTACGCCGACGACGCGCGCATCCGGATGGCCGAGCTCTACAGCGACGCCGGCGACGACGCGGGCGCGGCGAAGATCCTGGCCGAGGTGCCGACCCGCTACCCGCAGGGTGATCTCTTGAACGAGGCGCTCTGGCGGCTGGCTTTCTTTGCGTGGCGCGGCGGCCGTCTCGACGAGACTCTTCACTGGTTGGACGAGAACCTGCGCCTCGTCCCGCACGAGGAGATCTGGTACGCGGAGGGGCGCGTCCAGTACTGGAAGGGGCGCGTGCTCGAGAAGCAGGGGCACGACGACCAGGCGCGTGACTGGTACGCGCGCGCCGTGCGCGAGTACCCGCTGTCGGTCTACGCGCTGCTGGCGCTCGGGCGGCTGAAGAACTCCGACGCCCACGCCGAGGAGGCGCTGGTCGCTGGCCTGCGCAAGGGCCTCAAGGAGGTCCCCGACTGGTCGTTCCCGCCGCGCGCGCTCTACGCCGAACCGGGGTTCGTGCGCGCCGTCGAGCTGGCGCGGATGGGCCAGGGCGGCGACGCCCGGCGCGAGCTCGGCCGGCTGGGGCTGGCGACGTCGGCCGACAAGCACGCGACCGCCGCGGCCACCGCCACGGCGCGCGCCCAGGGTGAAGACGTCCTGTGGATCACCGCGACGCTGCTCGATCGCGGCGGCGTCTGGAGCGCATCGCACTCGCTCCCGCGCTACGGCGTGACGTCGTACCGGCTCGAATACCCGAAGGGGATCGGCACGGCCAAGTGGAAGCTCGCCTACCCGCGCGCCTTCGCGCCGCTGGTCAGCAAGAACACGCACGCCAACGATCTTCCAGAGGCGCTGGAGTTCGCGATCATGCGCGAGGAGAGCGCCTTCGCGCCCAAGACCGAATCGTTCGCCAACGCCATCGGCCTGACCCAGATGCTGGTCAAGACCGCCAAGCGCTTCGCCGAGGGCGCGCCGGTCACGCGTGACGTGCTGCTCGATCCGGCCAAGAACGTCGAGCTGGGCGCGCGCTTCCTGGGATTCCTCTGGAAGCACTTCGGCGGCGCGCCGCCGCTGACGATCGCCGGGTACAACGCCGGCGAGGCGGCGGTCGACCACTGGCTCGGCGACCGCGGCGATCTCGACATGGACGAGTTCATGGAGACGATCCCCTACGACGAGACCCGCAACTACACGAAGCGGGTGCTCGCCTCGTACTTCGCCTACTCCTGGCTCTACGCTGGCAAGCCGGTGCCGGCGGTGCCGCTGCGCGCGCGCGCCGAGACCAAGCACGGCGAGCAGAAGCACGTCGAGCACGCGCGGGCCGACGCCCAGCATCCCCCCAAGGGCTAGAGCTACTTCTTTTTCTTGCGGCGGAAGAAGCCGCCGCGCTCGGGGCTGACGCGCTGGCCGCCGGCGGCGGCGTAGGCGCGCAGAGCGGCGTCCTCCTCGGCGGTGAGGGTGCTCGGCACGATCAGCTTGAGGTGCGCCACGACGTCCCCCTTGCCGCGGGCGTTGATGTGCGGCATCCCCAGCCCCGCCAGCGCCAGCGTCTCGCCCGGCTGGGTCCCCGGCGGAATCTCGATCTCGGCGTCGCCGTCGAGCGTCGGCACCGAGATCCGGTCGCCGAGCGCGAGCTGCGGGAAGGTGACCTCGACCTCGGTGTGCAGGTCGGCGCCGTCGCGCTCGAACCGCTCGTCGTCCTCGACGCGCAGGACGACGTAGAGGTTCCCCGGCTGCCCGCTCCGCGGCGCGGCCTCGCCCCGCCCCATCAGGCGCAAGGTCGAGCCGTTCTCCACGCCGGCCGGGATCGAGATCTGCAGCGTGTCTTCCTTCTGGTCGACGCCGCTGCCGTTGCAGGTGCCGCACGGCTTGCGCACCACCCGACCCTCGCCGCGGCAGGCCGGGCAGGTCGAGGAGATCATCAGGAACCCCTGCGAGTGCATCACCTGGCCGCGGCCGCTGCAGTGCTGGCAGACCTCCGCCTGCGACCCGGGCGCGGCGCCGGTCCCGCCGCAGGTCCCGCAGGTGGTGTTGCGCAGGATGGTGATCTCCTTGCTGACGCCGGCCGCCGCCTCCTGGAGCGTGATCGAGACGCGCGTCTCGATGTCCCCGCCGCGCGCCGGGCCCCGCCGGCCGGTCGGGCCGCCGCCGCTGAAGATGTCGCCGAAGATGTCGGAGAAGGCCGAGAAGATGTCCCCCACGTCGCGGAACCCGGCGCCGCCGAAGCCGGCCCCGGGGCCGGCGTGGCCGAACCGGTCGTAGGCCGCGCGCTTCTGCGGGTCGGCGAGGACCTGGTAGGCCTCGGAGGCCTCCTTGAACTGGTTCTCCGCCTCCTTGTTCCCCGGGTTGCGGTCGGGGTGCAGCTCCATCGCCAGCTTGCGATAGGCCCGCTTGAGCTCGCCGCCTTCGACGGATCGCCCGACGCCCAGGATTTCGTAGTAGTCGCGCTTCTCGGACACGGATGTCCTTTGTAGATAGCCTCACCGACGGTGTCAATCCGCGGTGATATCTTGGGGGTCATGAAGCATAGCCCGGGATTCCTCGCCCTGGTGGAAGACGCGAAGAGGCGTGTCACGGAATGCACGATCGCCGACGTCAAGGCGCGGTTCGACCGGGGCGAGCGGTTCCACTTCGTCGACGTCCGCGAGGACGGCGAGTTCGCGGTCGACCGGGCGCGCGGCGCCCGCCACATCGGCCGCGGCGTGCTGGAGCGCGACGTCGAGACGCTGATCCCCGATCACGCCGCGCCCATCGTCCTCTACTGCGGCGGCGGGTTCCGCTCGGTGCTGTCCGCCGACAATTTGCAAAAGATGGGCTACACCAACGTCGTCTCGATGGACGGCGGCATGCGCGCCTGGCGCGAGGCGGGTTACCCGGTTGAGCACGACCACGACTCGAAGCGCTGACGCCCGCCTTCCGTCGCTGGCCGCCGTCCGGGCGGCGATCGTCGCCTGCGAGGACTGCCCGCGGCTGCGGCGCTACTGCGCCCGCATCGCCCGCGAGAAGAAGGCCGCCCACCGCGACGACACCTACTGGGGCCGCCCGGTCCCGGGCTTCGGCGATCCGGACGCGCGCCTTCTGTTGGTCGGCCTCGCGCCGGCCGCGCACGGGGCCAACCGGACCGGGCGCATCTTCACCGGCGACGGCTCGGGCGACTTCCTCGCCGCCGCTCTCCACGCCGAGGGCTTCGCCAACATCCCCACCTCGCGCAGCGCCGACGACGGCCTCGCGCTGCATGACGCCTACATCCTGGCGGCGGCCCGCTGCGCGCCCCCCGACAACAAGCCCTTGCCCGAGGAGATCGTCCGCTGCCGCCGCCACCTGGCCGCGGAGATCGCCGCCCTCCCCCGCATCCGGGTCGTCGTCGCCCTCGGCAAGATCGGCCACGACGCCTACCTGGCCTACGTCTCCGCGACCCACGGCGTCCGCCCCCGCCCACGCCCCGCCTTCGGCCACGGCAGCGAGGCGCGCCTCGGCGGCGGGCTCCCGGTCCTGCTCGGCTGCTACCACCCGAGCCGCCAGAACACCAACACGGGAAAGCTGACGCCCCCCATGATGCGCGCCGTGTTCGCCCGCGCGCGTGGCATCATCCAGGCCGCCGAAGGCTGAACCCGATGGCTGACCACGACGACGAGCACCAACACCCAAACGATCCCGGCCCCTGGAAGGTCCTCTCGCGCGAGTACCTCGCGAAGAAGCCCTGGTACACCGTGCGCGTCGACCGCGTCGAGCTGCCGAACGGAACGGTGATCCCCGAGTACTGGATCAACGAGTACGCGCCCTGGGTCAACGTGGTGGCGGTGACCCAGGACGACCAGGTGGTCCTCATCCGCCAGTACCGCCACGGCATCGAGGCGGTCCACTACGAGCTGCCCGCCGGAACGACCGATCCCGAAGACACCTCGTTCGAGGAGGCCGCCCGCCGCGAGCTGCGCGAGGAGACCGGCTACGGCGGCGGCCGCTGGTCGCTGCTGGCGACCCTGTCGGCGAACCCGGCGCTGCAGAACAACCTGACGTACACCTACCTCGCCGAGGGCGTGACACAACTCGGAGCCGCAGCGCCCGAGGCGAGCGAGGAGATCACCGTCCACCTGACGCCGGTCGCCGAGGTCGAGGCGCTGATCGAGAACGGCGGATTCGTGCAGGCGCTGCACGCCGCGCCGCTGCTCCAGCTGCTCCTCCGCCGCGCGCACGAGCGCGAGAAACAGGCCCGCTGATGCCGATGCCCGACGAGATCGTTGGCCTCCTGCGCTCCACGGTCACCTTCAAGTGGCCCGACGGCCACGAGACCCGCTACAAGGCGCGCGATCTCCGCCTCGCCTGCCGCTGCGCGATGTGCATCGAGGAGACCTCCGGCCGCAAGCTCCTCGAACCGGCCACCGTGCCGCCGCAGGTCCAGGCCAAGCAGATCGAGCTCGTCGGTCAGTACGCGATCCTGATTCAGTGGAGCGACGGCCACTCGACCGGCATCTACAACTTCCGCGACCTGCGAGCGAACTGCCCCTGCGAGGTGTGCACGGCGGCCCGAGCAGCGGGCTCCGCCACGGGCCGCTAGGCTTCCAGTCCTCCCTCGCTCACGATCCGTAACGTGCCCACGCTGCCTTTGCATCGTGGGCTCCGAGTGCTACGGCGACAACGAGCTCAACAAAACCGGATCACCCCCACGCTCGCTCCACAAGTCCGATAGCCCAGGCCACTAGACCGCCGCAGATCGCTCCGCCCAAGAGCGAAGAGTGCAAGTGATTTGCGAACGCGTAGGGAGCGCCGACGATCAAGCCAATCACGACGCCACCCAAGACGGGAGCCCCGGAACTTCGCACCATTACAGTCAGAGTCCCAACCAGGAAGCCGGTTACGATACTGAACGCGCTGCGCCCCAGCGGCGGATCACTGCGCAACATCGGTCCCCACAAGCCCGCGAGGAGGACACCGCACAGCAGACCCCACGGCAGTCGTCCTGATCTCGACGATGGTCGAATTCCCGATACCTTCATCCCGGCCGCTCCAACGGACGCTGATCCGGACCCCAACATGGATGGTGTCGCGACTCTGGTTTGGATGCCCAGTAACTGGTCATAGTCAGCACGGAGACGTGGATCGATCAACGTGGCTCGAATCCGA
Source organism: uncultured Pseudomonadota bacterium (assembly GCA_963831685.1). Lineage (GTDB taxonomy): Bacteria > Myxococcota_A > Polyangia > Fen-1088 > Fen-1088 > JADGRB01. The sequence goes on along the minus strand of CAWHRJ010000010.1, from coordinate 173,158 downwards.
TTGATCTCCTTCATGCGCTCGTCCGCGTCTGGGCCCCGATTGAGATCGGGGTGATAGCGACGGGCTACAACCCTGAAGGCAGTTTCGATCTCTTCGGTACTTGCGGTCGTCTCGACGCCAAGAATTTCATAAAATGTCATGGTGCACTGACCAACATCATAACTGGCCCACGGCCCAGACTGCGTCGCTGCCGTGGGGTTCAGTCCCGAGGGGTCCAGACTGGCGGTGGAATGCGATGATTCCCGCGTATACATCTGCCGGCGCGTGCGGCCGCGCTGTTAATCCCGGACGGGGTTGACCTGGTATGGGACGTAGACCATACTTCAGGATACGATGCCGACGGTGGTGGAGGGGGACTTCGAGTGGGACTCGGCCAAGGCTGAGTCGAATCTCGAGAAGCATGGGGTGTCCTTCCCCGAAGCGGCCACGGTATTCGCGGATCCAATGGCGGTCTATCTCGATGACGGCACAGGAACGGGCAACATGGTGGTCATAGGGACCTCGCTTCGCGAGCGTCTTCTGTACGTGGTTCACGTCGAGCGCGGTCAGCGCGATCGGATCATAAGCGCGCGAACGGCGACCGCCACGGAGCGCACCGTCTACGGAATCGGAGGTTGGAGATGAGCACGGCAGCCAAGCGTCGCAACACCACGGAGTCGGAGCCTGTTCGCATTCTGGGCCGCGGACTTCGCGCCCAAAGAGGGGTGCATCTAACGATCCGAGCTGTTCGTGAGGCGGTTGGGAAGACGCAGGTGGACGTTGCTGCGGAGTCGGCGATGGACCAGTCGGACGTCTCTCGGCTCGAGGGTCGAGGGGACTTCGAGGAGTGCCTCGTGTCCACCCTCCGCCGCTATGTCGCCGCCCTCGGTGGGCAGCTCGAGCTGGTGGCATCCTTCGGGGACAAGAAGATCATCCTCACTGGGAGCCAGTCGGGCTCGGGCGGCGGGACAGCAAAGGTGTTGCAGCGGTCGGGGCGGCGACCGGCTCGCCGCTGAACGAACGGGGCACCGAAGATGACGACGAACCGCAAATGCGTAGGTTTTGTGGTCCTGCTCTTCTCCCTGCTTCTGGTGGAAAGCTGTGAGACGCCCGAATGCTCGCCGTGTCGACCGGGAACCTATCCCTCGGATCTTTCGGTAGCTTGCAGCGCCTGCGCTCCATGTCCCGATGGGGGAACGGACGGCGGTTCCACAGCAGTTGTGATCTGGTGCGCGATGGGAACGAACAGCCGGGATGCTGCGTATGACAAATAGGGTCGACACGAGCGCGACGCGGGAGGCGCTGCGCCCGCCGCTGAATTCCAGCAACGTTGTCCGAACTGGATGACCTTCCGCTTGCCCCACGAGGCCTTCGACCGACTCCGCGAGAAGCAGCGCGCGGACGGTCGCCTCAATTCGATTTCGATCGAGCACGACGCCCTTTGGCTGCACACGGACATGGGACCGGTCTACTACCTGACTCGCGATGGACGCGTGCTCAGCGAAGATGTGATTCTCAGGACACCGATCGAGGAGGCTCCCCATCGAGCCGCCCTGTCGGCCTTGATTCTGGGCGCCAAGCACCTCGATGCTCCCGAGTTGCTGAGTCTTCTTCCCGGTCGCCCTGTCGCGGTACCCGATTGCGTCGGTTGCTCTGGAACCGGCCGATGGAAGCTTCCTGGCAAGACCTCACCACCGAACGCGACGATCTTGTGCCCAGAGTGCGGCGGACTGGGCTGGGGCGCCGAATAGCCCGCGCCTGAGGCGGACCGGAAGGGACGACGACGTCGGCGTGCGCGGCCGCGCGTCGATGCCGGACGGGGTTGGACGGACAACTTCTGGCGTTGTTCGGACGAAGACGGTGCAGGGACCGTTCTCGTGCTGAGCGCCGCAAACCTGAAGGCCATCGCCCGTGCCCGCTTCGCCGATGCGGCGGCTCTGTTGAAGGCTGGCCGATTCGACGGCTCTGCGTACCTCTGTGGGTACGTGGTCGAACTCGCCCTGAAGGCTCGCACATGCAGGACGCTGAAATGGCCGGGCTTCCCGGAGAAGCGAGGTGAATTCGAGGGGCTGCAGAGCTTCAAGACCCACGATCTGGACGTTCTTCTCCGTCTGTCAGGACGTGAGCAGTATATTAAGGTGAACTTGTTTCCGGAGTGGACGGTCGTCAGTCAGTGGAATCCAGAAGCGCGCTACCAGACCGTCGGAACCGTCACCGCGGCGACGGCTGAGAACATGATCTCCGCCGCGCAGAAGATTTTGGCAAAGCTATGAGAGATCTCGCAGAGAAACTTCGCCGACTGGAACGCTCCCTCTCTGACGAGAAGGGACCGTTCAACCTCTTCGCCCTCTTCCTTCGCGAGGACGCACCGGACGTGTGGGATCTGGTGGTGGCGGCGAAGTGGATCGAGGACGATCGACCGGCAGCCCTGGCCGACATTTCCAAGCGCGTGCGCGATTCGCTTCGACCCGACGAGATCACGAGGATCTCCCGGGTCGTCGTTGTCGAGCGAACGGATCCGGCATTGAGAGCGATCGCTTCGGCGATGTCTATCGAGCACGGCCTCGCCGAAGTCGCGAACAGTACCTTCTTCGGCCTCGCGATCCGGCATGCGTTCATGATTACCGCGGACGTGAATCCGCCGCCGGCCAAGGTGTTGCAGCGGGCAGCCGCCGGCGGCGGCCGCCGCTGAACACCATCGCGTATCCGGCCCCGTGGAACTACCTCCTCACGTACTGGCCGCCGACGACGCGGAGGTGAAACGAGCGCTCGAGGCGTGGGCCGACGGTCAGCGCGCGCGCGGCGGGCGGGTCGAGTGGCGCGCCGATCCGACCTGGGAGGCGCGGGCCCGCTTTCTCTGAACGCGGCGGGCGAGCGCGGTCAGCCGACGCGGGTCGGCGGCGAGGGCGACCTTGGCCGGGCGGGAGAGCTGCTTGACCGCGTGCTCGAGCCGGAGGGCCGCCCCGCGATCGCGGCAGCGCCGCGCGACGAGCAGCGTGAGCGGCCCGCGCCCGCGCGTGTAGCGGGCGCCCCGTCCCGCGTCGTGGGCGGCGATCCGCGCGGCGACGTCGGGCGCGACACCACAGTAGAGGGTGTCGTCGGCGCAGCGGGCGAGATAGACGCTCCAGGCGGCCACGGCGACCATGCTACCGGGCGCGCACCACGCGCGACAGTTTTCACCCACGCCGCCAGCCGGCAGGCCCTGCGATGGACCGGCCGGCAACTCCCCCGCTGCTGAAAGCGATAACTCTCGGCGGCGTGGGAAGGAGAGCTCCTTGAAGGTCCGAGACGTCATCCAAGTGATCGAAGCTGACGGATGGCATCAGGCACGCCAGCGCGGCTCTCACCGTCAGTTCAAGCATCTGAGGAAGCGAGGGCTCGTCACGATCGCCGGCAAACCCGGGGACGACCTTGCTACGGGGACACTGAACAGCGTGCTAAAACAGGCGGGTATCCGATGAAGTACCTCGTCGTCGTCGAAGGAACCGATACCGGGTTTTCGGCATATTCACCGGACGTGCCAGGCTGCGTCGCGACCGGCGCCACGCGTGAGGACGTGGAACGCGAGATGAGGGAGGCGATCTCGTTTCACCTCGAAGGACTCCAGGCAGAGGGGATCGAGGCCCCTGTCCCTCACACGTTCTTCATGTACGTCGACGTGCCCGCCTGACCTAGCAGCCCTAGCCAGACGACTGTCCTACGGCGCGACCAGCCCGGCGATCGTGCCGGTCAAGAACGTTGCCAGCGACCCGGCGATGATCGACCGGATCCCGAGGCGCGCCAGGTCCGAGCGCCGCTCGGGGACCATCCCGCCGACGCCGCCGAGCACGATGGCCAGTGACCCGAAGTTGGCGAAGCCGCAGAGCGCGAAGCTGGCGATGCGGGCGCTCTTCACAGACAGCTCCGCCGGGTGGGTGGTCATCATCTGGTAGGCGATGAACTCGTTGAGAACGGTCTTGGTGCCGAGGAGCTGGCCGACGAAGGGGGCCTCGCGCCAGGGGACGCCCATCACCCAGGCGAGCGGCGTCAGCGGCGCGCCCAGCAGGCGGCCCATCGACCAGCCGGGGTGTCCGACCAGACCGCCGGCCCACGACACGCCCTTGTCGCACATGCTGACGATCGCCACGAAGGCGATCAGCATGCCGCCGACGTTGAGCGCCAGCTGCAGCCCCTCGCCGGCGCCGCGCGCCGCCGCGTCGACGATGTTGACGTCGAGGCGCGGCACCGAGACGCGGGCGGCGTCGGAGGTCTCGGGCCTGCCGGTCTCGGGGATCATGATCTTGGCGAACATGACCGCCGCCGGCGCGCTCATGAACGACGCGGTGATGAGGTAGCCGGCGTCGACACCCATCGCGACGTAGGCGAGCAGCACGCTGCCCGAGATCGTCGCCATCCCCGCGCACATCACGGCGAAGAGCTCGCTCTCGGTCATGCGCGCGATGTAGGGGCGGATCAGCAGCGGCGCCTCGGTCATCCCCAGGAAGATGTCGCCGACGGTCGACAGCGCCTCGGCGCCCGAGATGTGCATCGTGCGCGAGAGCCCCCGCGCGAGCAGCCCCACGATCCGCTGCATGATCCCGAGGTGGTAACCGACCGCCATCAGGCTGGCGACGAAGATGATGATCGGCAACACCTTCACCGCCAGCACGAAACCCACCATCACCGGTCGGAAGCCCACGCCGCCGCCGGGCATCGGCGTCTGCACGACGGTCGTCGCCGGCCAGTCGCCGAACACGAACCGGATGCCGCCGTCGGCGAACCCGACGAACGCGTCGGCCAGATCGTTGGCCAGTGAGAAGAGGCGGATGCCCGCGCGCGTGCGCAGCGCGAACAGCGCCATCGCGAACTGCAGCCCGAACCCCCAGCCGATGATGCGCCAGTTGACGGCGCGCCGGCGGTTGTTCGAGAGCGCGAAGGCGATCCCCAGCAGCACGAAAATTCCGACGATCCCCATCAGTCGATCTCGAGCGGTGGGCGCGCGAACCGCGCGCGCAGGCGGTTGATGCCGCGCAGGACGGGCGGCATGCGGACCAGCCGCCGTTCCAGCCGCCGCTTGCCCGGAAAGCTGAGCAGCGTCAGGCCGATGAGCATCGTCAGCAGCCCCTGCCCCGGCACGCCCGGGATCGCCATGATCGCCCCCAGCACGACCAGCACGGCGCCGGCCAGGTTCCGGCCCACGAGCCCGACGGCGCGAACGATGACGTGCTGATCCCGCCCGGCGAGGGTCGGCCCCTCGCCCTTGAAGCGATCGGCGGGCCATCCGATCACCACGACGGTCGCGAGCGCGAGCGACAGCACCGCCAGACCGACGGAGATGCCGATGCTCCACCAGAGCCCCCCTCTCTTGAGGAAGCGCTCGACCCAGGCGAACACCCGCTCGGCCGTCTCCGTCACGCCCGCCGACTCTTCCACGACCGGCGCTTGCTGGCCAGCGCCCGCGCCGACGGTCCGTTGACGGGCCCCGCGCGCCCGGCGAGACTCGCGCGCTGGTGGCGATGCAGCAACCACGATGGGGGCTCCTGGCGGCGGTGGCACTCGCGGCGGCAGTCCCACGAGCGGCGCGCGCGCAGACGCCCGAGTGGACGACGCCCGTCTACCGGCCCCCCCCAGCGCCCGCGGCCCCGCCGCAGGCCGTCCCTGCCAACGAACCCTCGGTGCAGCCTGCCCCGTCACCGCCTGGGTACGCGCCCGGCTACGGGCCGCCCGCATCCCTCTCACCCACCTACGTGCCGCCCGTCTACCCTCCGCCGCCGCCCCAGCCGGAGCACGCGGGGTTCTTCCTGCGCCTGCACTTCGGGCCGGGCTTTGATTCGTTTTCGGGCTCGGGCGGCACTTCGGGCTCGACCCAACTCTCGGGTGGCGGGATCTCGTTCGCCCTCGCGCTGGGCGGCGCGGTTGCCCCGAACCTCGCGGTATTCGGAAATTTCTTCGAATGCGGCGCCGTGCAACTGAGTAAGCTCTCGACCAGCCGCACGGATCTGGTCGGCGCGGACAACGCGGCCATGGGCGGCCTCGGCGCCGGCGTCGTCTACTACGTCGAGCCGCTCAACCTCTATCTGTCCGGTGCGCTCGCCTGGACCGTGTTCTTCATCGAGGACGCCAAGGGGAAGACTCTCGCCCAAACCGATGGCGGGATCGGGTTCGACGGGATGCTCGGAAAAGAGTGGTGGGCGTCCCAGCACTGGGGCATCGGCGCCGCGATCGAGATCATCGCCGCGACGGCGATGACGGACCAGAACGACGCGACCGTCCACTGGACCGCCGAGGCGTTCAACTTCGTCGTCTCGGCGAGCTACTTTTAGCCGCGGAGCCCGCGACGGTTCTTCGATGATCGATGAGGCGGGCTCGACACTCACCTCGGAGGCGACGGTTCAATGAGCCCCCTTCATGTTCGGTTTGCCATTACTGGAATTCTGGTTCTCTGCGCTGCGGCTGGTTGCGGCGCACCCGGGCGCGCAACCAGCGGGACTGACGACGGCGGCGGCACGGGCGGCAGCTCGGCCACCGGAGGCGCTGCCGGCAACCGCGCGACCGCGACCACCATCCCGGTGATCTCCGGGCTGACGATCACGCCCAACCCGAACAACACCCTCTCCTGCTTCGTGGCCTGGACGACCGACGTCGCCTCGACCTCGGAGGTCCAGTTCGGCGCCAGCCAGTACCAGTTCCACATCGTCGACGGCACGCCCGTCACCGCGCACAACGTCCTGGTGATCGGCATGTACGCGTCCACCGCCTACCTGATCAAGGCGATCTCGGCGGACGCCGGCGGCTCGGCGAGCGCCGAGGGGACGTTCACCAGCGGCGCGCTGCCGGCCGGCCTGCCGACAGGGACCATCACGGTGAGCGACACGTCGGCTGCCGAGGCCGGCTGGACCCTGGTCAACATCATGCCCGCGTCATCGAGCGGCGGCGGCTTCACCGGATTCAACGGCACCGTCCCCGGGATCATGGCGATGTACGACATGACGGGCCTGCCGGTTTGGTACTTCGTCAACGGTACGACGGCCGACACGCGCGGCGACGTCTCACTGCGCGTACTCGCCAACCACAACTTGGTCCTGGGCCCCTCCTCGGGCGAGCCGGCCAAGGAGATCGATCTCGCCGGCAACGTCGTCTGGATGGGCCCGGCGCAGCCGCCCGCCAACGCCTCGACCTCCGACCCGACCACGGCGCCGATGTCCCACTATGCCGGCAAGCTGGACAACGGCGACTACGTCCTATTCCGCGATCTCACCAACGCCAACGGGATCGGCGGCGCGCTGGTCCAGGAGCTGACGCCGGAGAACGACGTCGTCTGGCAGTGGAACCTGTTCGACCACGTCACGCCGCCGGCCAACGCGGCGAAGGACTGGTGCCACCCCAACTCGGTGACGGTCGACGACGAGAACGGCGTCTTCTATCTCAACTGCCGGTTCCAGGGGCTCATCAAGGCGAGCCGCTCGGGGAGCGGCGACATCCTCTGGACACTGGGCGGCCAGGGGGGCGGCGACTTCACGTTCAACCCGGCCGACTCGACCTTCGACGACTGCCACGACCCCGAGATCCACGACGACGACGGGACGATCCTGTTCTACAACAACGGCGGCAGCACGACGACACCGCCCGCGGGCGTCACCACGCGCGCGCTGGAGTTCAAGCTCGATCTCGCGACGATGACCGCCAACCAGGTCTTCGACTTCCCCAAGAGCTTCAGCAACGTCGATTCCTGGTACACGACCAGCTGGTACACGCCCTTCTGGGGCGACACCGACCGTCTGGGCAACGGCGACATCCTGGTCACGGCCGGATTCCGCACCACGTCGCAGGCCACGCACTTCTTCGAGCTCCGCCCGAGCGACGGCGCGGTGGTCTGGCAGATGACGCTCCCGACGGGCGTCGGCTCGTACCAGGCTGAACGGCTCTCGCCGCCGCCGCTGGTCGAGCCACTCTAGCCGACCGCGTGAGGGAGGGCGAGCTTGGCTCGACCGACCTCTTCGCGGGAGGTCGCAGGAACCCGCCCAGGGTTCCTGTCCCTTTGCTAGGCTCGGGCATCATCGAGCTCGAGATCGTCGACAGCGTCACGGCCGTCGCCGCCGCCGACTGGGATCGGCTGGCCGGCGAGCACGATCCGTTCCTCGAGCACGCGTTTCTGGCCGCCCTCGAGGCGTCGGGGAGCGTCGGCGCGCGCGCCGGCTGCGAGCCCCGGATCGTGCTCGCCCGCGCGCGCGGCAAGCTGGTCGGCGCGGTGCCTCTCTTCCTCAAGACCAACAGCTATGGCGAGTTCATCTTCGACTGGTCGTGGGCGAACGCCGCCCACCGCGCCGGCGTCCGCTATTACCCGAAGCTGGTGGCGGCGATCCCCTTCACGCCGGCCACGGGCGCGCGGCTGCCGGTGCAGGACGCGCCCGACGTCGACAGGGCGGCGGTGGTCGCTGCGCTCATCCGGGGAACACGCGAGGTCGCCGAGGTCGAGAAGGCGTCGTCGACTCACTTCTTGTTCTGCACCGAGCCCGAGAAGGCGCGCCTCGCCGAGGCCGGCTACTTCCCGCGGCTCAGCATGCAGTTCCACTGGCACAACCGCCCGGGGCGCCCGTTCGAGAGCTTCGAGGACTACCTCGCGACCTTCCGCGCGCAGAACCGCAAGCAGGTGCGGAAGGAACGGCGCGTGGCGGCCGAGCACGGCCTGACGTTCCGGACGGCGACGGGCGCCGAGCTCGAGACGCGCGACTGGGCGGCGCTGCGCGCGTTCTACGTCGAGAACGTCGATCGCCACGGCGGCCACGCCTACCTCTCGGCGGAGTTCTTCGCGATCGCCCGCGAGACGCTGGGCCACCGGCTGGTGGCGACGCTCGCGCATCACGGCGGCAATCCGGTCGCCGGCACCATCAACTTCGAGAAGGGCGCCCACCTCTACGGCCGCTACTGGGGCTGCCTGGCCGACTTCCAGATGCTCCACTTCGAGCTCTGCTACTACCAGCTCATCGAGCGGGCCATCGCCAAGGGGATGACCCGCTTCGAGGCCGGCGCGCAGGGGGAGCACAAGCTCAAGCGCGGCCTCGTGCCGTCACTCACCCACAGCGCTCACTGGATCCGCCACCCCGGGCTCTCCGAGGCGATCGGCGGCTTCGTCGAACGCGAGGCCGTCGAGGTCGAGGCCGAGGTCCGCGCCTACGCCGAGCACTCCCCGTTCCGCAACTCCAGCGACCCGGATCCGAATACATAGTATATTCGTCATGTGGCGACGACGGTACACATTCCGGACCAGCTTCTCCAGGCCGTCGATCGGCGGGCGGCGGCCATGAAGGTGAGCCGCAACCGCTACATCGTCACCGCCTTGCAGCGCTCCCTGGAGCGGGAAGCCGAGTGGTCGGCCCACCTGTTGGAAACGCTGGCCCGCGCCCGGCGCGAGGACGCGGGCGCCGCTGACGCAATGCTGGCCGGCATCAAACGCGCCCGCGCCTCTCGCCGGAAGCCCCCTTTGTGAGAGCCGTCCTGGACACCAACGTGGTCGCCGCCCTCATGAGGGGGGACCCGAAGGTCGTCGCCAGGCTCCGGGCGACCACCAAGCCGAACGTCGCCATCCCCCAGCCCGTCGCCGCTGAAATTGCGTTCGGTCTAGCCCGGCTGCCGCGCTCGAAACGCAGGGAGGGATTGGAGCGAGCCTGGAGTGCCATCGCGGCCGAGATCCCGCGGATGCCCTGGACTGACGACGTGAGCGAGGCGTTCGGCCGCATCAAAGCTGCTCTCCAGCGGATCGGACGAACGATCGATGATTTCGACGTCGCCATCGCCGCGCACGCCGTGGCCGCTGGAGGTAGCCTCGTGACCTTCAATACCCGCCACATGGAGCGCGTCCCGACCCTCTCGCTCGAGGACTGGTCCCGGGACGCGGGCTGACGGCCCGTTCCTCGCGCGGATGATCGAAGGCTTCTACTTTTTTCTGTTCGGCGTCGTCGCGGTCGGGATGGCGTACATGCCGTCGCACCTGCGGGCGCTGGGGTTCTCGGGGGCGCAGATCTCGACGGCGCTGGCGATCGCGCCGCTGCTGTCGCTGGCTGTCCCGCTCGCCTGGGCCTGGCTGGCCGATCGAACGCAGCGGCACGATCGGGTGCTGCGTTTCATCGCGCTCGGGGCCTGGCTCGGGTTCTCGCCGCTGGTCTGGGCGCACGGGCGGGCGGCCGGGAGCCTCGCGGTCGTGCTGACCGGCTACCTCGGCTACGCGATCTTCTTCGTCGGGATGGGCGGCCTCGCCGACGCGCTGGCGGTCGCGCGCGTGCGGGCCGGCGCCGTCTACGGGCGGCTGCGCCTCTGGGGATCGGTCGGTTACGTCACGGCGGCGCTGGCGGTCGGCGTCCTGCTCGGAACGTCGGCGCCGCGGCTCCGCGGGCTGCTGGTGCCGGGCGCGATGTGGGCAGCGCTGGCTGGGGCGTTCGTCGCCTCGCTGCAGCTCGGCGGCACGGGCGAGCGGACGGTTCGCCCCCGCCTCGCTGACGTACGCACGCTGCTCGGCGATCGGGGGTTGCGCCTCCTCCTCGTCGCGGGCGCGCTGCACTGGGCCTGCATGGCGCCTTACAACGTCTTCTTTGGCATCTTCCTGCGCGACCTGGGGCTGCCGCCCTTCGCCTGGGGTCTCGCCTACTCCATCGGCGTCACCGCCGAGATGCTGGTGCTGCTCTACTTCCACCGGATGCACGCGCGCGTCAGCCTCGACGCGCTCCTCGCCGCCGCCTTCGTGGCGAGCGCGCTGCGCTGGGTGGGCAACGCCGTCCTGCGCGCGCCGGCCGCACTGATCGCGCTGCAGGCGTTGCACGGGATGACCTTCGGCATGTTCTGGAGCGCGGGCATCGCGGTGGTCGCCGCCACCGTGCCGCCCAAGCTGCGCGCCACGGGCCAGGCGCTGCTGGTCATGTCGATCAACGCCGGCGGCGCCATCGGCAACCTGGCCGTCGGACGCCTCTACGACACGGCCGGCCCGAGGACGCTGTTCGCCGTCGCCGCCGCCGGCGAGCTCCTGCCGCTGCTGGTCATCCTGTACGGCCGGCACCAGGGGCGCGCGGGACCCTTGAGCGCGTGAGCGCAGCGCAGTTTCGCTGCGCGGAGCTCATCGCGGGGGGCGCAGGACCCTGTCAGGGGTCCCGATTTAACTGACTGGAGAGAGCGCCTTGTCGGTGCTGAAGGCGAACGTCACCTTGTCGTCGGCGACGTCGACGCGAACCGAACCGCCGCTGGCGAGCTTGCCGAACAGCATCTCGTCGGTGAGCGGGCGCTTGATCTCGTCCTGGATGACGCGGCCGAGCGGGCGCGCGCCGTTCATCGGGTCGTAGCCCTTCTTGGCCAGGTAGGCGCGCGCGGCGGCGGAGAGATCGATCTTCACCTTGCGCTCGGCGAGCTGCGTGCCGAGCTCGGCGATGAACTTGTCGACGATCTGCCCCATGACCTTGGGGTCGAGCGGCGCGAAGTCGACCTTGGCGTCGAGGCGGTTGCGGAACTCGGGCGAGAACATCCGCTTGAACGCCTCGTCGGTGTCGCCGAACCGCTCGTCGCCGCTGGCGCCGAACCCCGGCATCCGGCGCGACAGCTCCCGCGCGCCGACGTTGCTGGTCATGATGAGGACGACGTGGCGGAAGTCGGACTTGCGCCCGTTGTTGTCGGTCAGGGCGCCGTGGTCCATGACTTGGAGGAGCAGGTTGAACAGATCCGGGTGCGCCTTCTCGATCTCGTCGAGCAGCAACACCGCGTGCGGGTTTTGATGGATCGCGTCTGTCAGCAATCCCCCCTGGTCGAACCCGACGTAGCCGGGCGGCGCGCCGATGAGGCGCGAGACCGTGTGCCGCTCCATGTACTCCGACATGTCGAAGCGCAGGAACTGCACCCCCAGCGTCTCGGCCAGCTGCTTGGCCAGCTCCGTCTTGCCGACGCCCGTCGGCCCGGCGAACACGAAGGCGCCGATCGGCCGCTGCGGCAGGCCGAGGCCGGCGCGGTTCATCTTGATCGCCTGCGCGACCCGCTCGACCGCTGCGTCCTGGCCGTAGATCTTGGCCTTGAGGTCCTTCTCCAAGGTGGCCAGCCGCTCGCGATCGTCGGCCTCGACCGTCCGCGCCGGGATGCGGGCCATGGTCGCCAGCACCACCTCGATGTCCTTGCTGCGAACGCGCCGCCGGACGCCCTTGACCGCCCCTTTGCCCTTCTTGAGCTTGGCCGCCGCGCCCGCCTCGTCGATGAGATCGATCGCCTTGTCGGGCAGCCGCCGGTCGTTGAGGTAGCGCGACGACAGCTCGGCCGCGGCGCGCAGCGACTTGTCGGTGTAGGCCACGCCGTGGAACTCCTCGTAGCGCTCGCGCAGACCCGACAGGACCTTGATCGTCTCCTCGATCGTCGGCTCCTCGACCTCGATCGGCTGGAACCGGCGGGCCAGCGCCCGGTCCTTCTCGATGTAGCTGCGGTACTCCTTGTGCGTCGTGGTCCCGATGCAGCGGAGCTTGCCGTTGGCCAGCGCCGGCTTGATCAGGTTCGAGGCGTCCATCGCCCCGCCCGACGCCGCGCCCGCGCCGACGATGGTGTGCAGCTCGTCGATGAAGACGATGGCGTTGTCCTTCTCGGCGAGCGCCTTCAAGACCGCCTTGAACCGCTCCTCGAAGTCGCCGCGGTAGCGCGTCCCCGCCACCATCGCCCCCATGTCGAGCGCGTAGATCGTCGCGCCCGCCAGCGCCGCCGGCGCCTCGCCGAGCTCGATCCGCCGCGCCAGCCCCTCGACGATGGCGGTCTTGCCGACGCCCGCGTCGCCGACGAACAGCGGGTTGTTCTTCCGCCGTCGCGCCAGCACGTGCAGCGCCCGCTCGATCTGCGCCTGGCGCCCGATCAGGGGATCGATCTCGCCGGCCCGCGCCCGCTCGTTCAGGTTCACCGCGAACTGGGCCAGCGGATCGGCCGGTGCCTCGTCCGGCTCGTCGTCGTCCGGCCCGCCGCCGTCTCCCGGGACGCCGGTCTTGGCCGGCAGGAGCTTGCTGATGCCGTGCGAGATGTAGCTGACCACGTCCAGCCGGCTGATCCCCTCCTCCTTGAGGAAGGCGACCGCGTTCGACTCCGGCTCGGAGAAGAGCGCCACCAGCACGTTGGGGCCGTTCGCCTGCTCCTTGCCGGCGCCCAGCACGTGGTTGACCGCGCGCTGGACCACCCGGGCGAACGCCAGCGTCGGCTGAGCGCGCTCGCGGTCCTCCTCGGGCAGGGGCTTGATCTCCTCGTCGAGGAACGTCTCCAGCTTCTTGATGAGGCGCGCGATCGACCCGCCGCAGTGCTTGATGACGTCGCTCGTCTTGTCGTCGACCATCAGCGCCAGGAGCAGGTGCTCGAGCCCCGAAAATTCGTGGCCGCGCTTGGTGGCGTCATCCAGCGCGTGCCGGATCGCCGTCTCCAGCTCTGGGCTCAACATGCTCATGTCTCTGGGCTCTTCCTCAGGGACGCCTGCAGCGGCATCTCGTTCTCCCGCGCGAAGGCGACCACCTGGTGCGCCTTGGTCTCGGCGATCTCGAACGGGAAGATCCCCGCCACCCCGATCCCCCGGGTGTGGACGTGGAGCATGATCTTCCGCGCCGTGGTCGCGTCGTGCTGGAAGTACTTCATCAAGACGAAGATGACGAACTCCTGGGTCGTGTAGTCGTCGTTGTGCAGCAGAACCTCGTAGAGCGGAGGCCGCTCGACCTTCTTCTTGGTGTCGGTCTCGCGGACGAGCTCGGGACGCGTGATCGTCCCGAGGTCCCCGTCCTTCTGGTCATCCCGCCGCTTCGGCATTCCCGAGCCGATCGTAGCGCACTCTCGCCATCCCACAAGGGCGGCTCGAGCTTTGCTAGGCTGCGGCCCCATGTCCCCCCGCCGCGCCCAGCTCGGGCTCTTCCTGCTCGGCGTGGCGCTGGTGCTGCCGTCGCTGCGGGCGGGGTTCTTCGCCGACGACTACCTGCAGATCGGCCAGCTCGAGGGGTGGTCGGCGAACCCGGTCAGTCCGCTCGACCTCTACTCGTTCGTGCCGCGCGATAGGGCACGGGTGGCCGCGCTCGTCAACCTCGGCGCCCCCTACTTCATCGCCCCGACCCTCCGGCTCCGGTTCATCCGCCCGCTGTCGAGCGCGCTCATGGCCTTCGACCACGCGCTCTTCGGCCGCCGGCCCCTCGGCTACCACGTTCACACGCTGCTGTGGTACGTGGCCCTGCTGGCGGTGGTGGGAGCGCTGTACCGGCGGGCGGCGCCCCGCTCGCTTTGGCCGCTCGCCTTCCTGATCTTCTGCCTCGACGACGGGCACGCCCTCTCGGTCAGCTTCATCGCCGCCCGCCACGCCGTCGTCTCCTGCGTGCTGGTCTGGCTGGGTCTGGGGGCTCACCTGCGCTGGCGTATCCACGGCTGGCGCGCGGGGGCCGCCCTCGCGCCGCTGCTCGGCGCGCTGGGCCTGGCGGCCGGAGAGATGGGCCTCGGCGCCCTCGCCTACCTGGTCGCCTGGGAGATCTGCGAGCGCCGCCCCGGCTGGCGGCGTGCGCTGGCGCCGACCGCGCTTCTCGTGGCCGGGTACTTCTTCGTCTACCGCCTCTGCGGTGGCGGCGCCCATGCCTCGGGTGCGTATCTCGATCCGTTCGGCGATCCGCTCGGCTTCCTCGCCGAGCTGCCGGCCCGGCTGGCGCTGCTGTTCGGCAACCTGATCCTCCGCACGCCGATCGACTCCGCCTTCTTCAACGATCAGCTACGCGCGCCGCTGATCGCCGTCGGCGTCGCGGCCGCCGTCGTCGTCGCGCTCTGGCTCCCACGCGCGCTCCGCCGTCTCCCGCCCGACGAGGCGGCGCGCGTCCGCTGGCTGGGCCTCGGCGCCGCCGGCGCGCTCTGCGCCGGGACGCCCGGAACCCTCGGGGATCGCCTCCTCTTCGCCGCCAGCCTCGGGGGGTCAGTCGTGGTCGCCGCGCTGCTGCGCGACGCCTGGCAGCTCTTTCGAGCGCGGCGCGCGCGCCTGCTGGCCGCGATCGCGCTCGTGTCGCTGGGCCTGCCCAACCTGGTGATCGCCGCGGTCGCCCTCCCGGGCAAGACGGTCTTCTTCGCCAAGATGTTCGACGGCTACCGGCGGCTGGCCCGCGAGGCGGAGATCTCCGCGCTGGTCCCGGCACGCGTCGTGGTCGTCGCGCTCGACGATCTGTTCCCGCTGCAGCTCCTCGCCGTCCGCGCCTTCGAGCAAGGGCGCACGCCCGCCGAGCTCCGCCCGATCGCCCGCGGCGAGGGCGCCACCCTCGGTGGGCCCGACACCCTCGGCAAGCTCGGCAGCGCCGTCCTCTCGATGGCCGCCGCTGCGCACCGGCTGCGCCGCACCGCCGCGGACACGCTGGAGCTCTCCACGCCCGACGGCACGCTGCTCGACGGCGCCTGGCCGTCCGTATTCCGCACCCGCTCGCAGCCGCTGCCACGCGGCGCCGTCGTCCGCACGTCGTACATGACCGCCACGGTGCTCGACGACCGCGACGGGCGCCCCACGCGCGTTTCGTTCCAGTTCACCCGACCGCTCGACGACCCGTCGCTCGTCTTCCTGGTCTTCCGCGACGGCGGCCTGCGCCGGCTCGCGATCCCGAGCGTCGGCCAGCCAGTCGACCTCCCGCAGCTGAAGCCTTTCGAGATCGCGCTTCACTGACGACCAGCCGTTGAAACCGAGCGACTATCTCCCGCGGTCGGACCGGGGCGACCGGTATCCGGTAGGCTGAGTTCGTGCGTCACCGTCGCCCTTCCCGCAGCGCGACGATCTCTGCCACCACCCTTCTCGTGGCCTCGCTGGCCGCGCCTCGCGTCTCGGCGCAGCTGCCGTGGCAGGCGCGCGCGGCGCTGACGGTGGACGCGCGCGGCGAGATCGGAACGGGCCGCGTCGAGGGAATCGACCTCGGCGCGGTCGGCGTGGGCGTCGAGTGGTGGGCGGCACCGACGCTGCGCCTGCGGACGACCGCGCTCGCACTCGGTGCCACCGGTAGCACGGAGAACGGGCGATCGGCCAACGGTGGGGCGGGCGGTGAGCTGGCGCTGCGCCTCATCCCCTTCCCGCGCTGGCCCGTGCGCCCCTACGGGTCCCTCTCCGGCGGGTTCCTGCTGTTCTTGCGGGGTCCGTTTCTCCCGGGCGGCGACTTCTACGACTTCATCCTCGCCGCGGGCGCGGGCCTCGAGCTCCCGTTGGGGCCACGCGTCGCTCTCGTCGGCGAGCTCCACGCGACGCATCTCTCGAACGGTCAGGGGCTCGGCCCCTTCAACCCGTCATTCAACGGCTGGGGCGGGCTGGTGGGCGTCAACTACGCGCTCGCCCCCGAGCCGCCCGCCGAACGCGCGCCGGCGCCCGAAACAGCGAACCCACGCGCCGGATGGATGCCGGGCGCGATCGTCGAGGGCGACGCCGGCTGGGACAGCGGGCTGGTGGCGGGCGGCCGCCTGCGTGTCGCGGAGCGCGTCGCCTCGCGGCTCCTGGCGATGCTCGACACCGAGTGGGCCTCGTACGACGGCACACCTTACGCGGACGTCGGTCTGGCGCTGGTCGGGCACTGGAGCCGTGCCACCGTCGGGGCCCAGGCGAGCTACGAGCACATTCCGGGCATCGACGCCGTTGCCGAGCAGGCGCAGGTAGAGGCGCACCTGACACGCGAGGTGTCGCTGCTCGCGACGGGCATCCTGCAACAGCAGAGGCCGGCCGCCGACTTCGTGCGCGGCGGATTCGGGGTTCGTGCCTTCCCCTTCGATTCGCTGCGGATCGAAGGGGGACTCAGGCTGACCCGCGCGTTCAGCGCCGGCGCGACGACCGGCGCCGGCCCCTTCGTCGGCTTCGAGTGGCAGCTGCCGCTCGGCGCGCCTGACTGGCAGCTCTCGCTGTTCACCGAGCAGCAGCTGTCGCCCGGCAAGATCGCCGGCCTGCGGCTCGCCTGGAACATGGGCGAGACGTTGCGCGACGTCGCGCGCCGGACCGGCTGGATGCGCCTCCGCTAGTCCGCCAGGGCGCGGCCTCAGCCGAGCCGCTCGCGCGCCCAGCGGGCGGCGTCGGCGACGACCGGCGCCGGATCGTCGCAGAGCCGCGCGACGACCGTGCGCGCCGCGCGATCGGCCCGCTCCGGCGCGCCGCCGATCGCGTAGAGGGCGTTGCGACGGAGGCCGTCGTACTGCGCGCGGGCGAGCGCCATCCCGGCGGCCAGCCGCTCGAAGTCGGCGGGCGTCAGCGCCGCGATCTCCGCCGGCGCCAGCGACGCCAGCGGCCGCGGCGAGAAACGTGCGTCCCCCTCGGGCAGCTCGCGCGCGTTCCAGGGGCAGATCTCCTGGCAGACGTCGCAGCCGAAGACGCGCTCGCGAAACTCGGGCCGCAGCGCCTCGGGGACCTCGCCGCGGTTCTCGATCGACTGGTAGCTGAGGCAGCGGCGCGCGTCGACCACGCCGGGCGCAGCGAACGCCTCCGTCGGGCAGGCGCCGAGGCAGAGGGTGCAGGCGCCGCAGCGCCGGTCGTGCGGCCGGTCGTAGCTGTCGACCGCGCGATCGATGAACATCACCGACAGCGTCAGCCACGATCCCAGCCTGGTGTTGATGAGGCAGCCGTTCTTCCCGATCCACCCGAGGCCCGCCCGCTCGGCCCACACCTTCTCCATCGCCATGCCGGTGTCGACCGCGGCGTAGGTCTCGAGCGTCGGATCGAGCGCCAGAAGGCGCTTGCGCAGCGCCTTCATCCGGTCGCGGTGCGCGTAGTGGTAGTCGCGCCCGCGCGCGTAGCGGGCTATCGCCGACGCCGGCTCGGTCGCCGGCCGGTGGTAGGGGATGGCGAGCGCGATGACCGTGCGCGCGCCCGGCAGCACGGCGCCCGGATCGAGCCGCTCCTCGAGCCGGCGCCCCATCCAATCCATGTCCGCCGCGTATCCCGCCGCGAGCCACGACGTCAGCGGCGCCGGATCGAGCGGCTGCGACGGCGCGAGGCCGACGAGCGCGAACTGGCAGGCGCGCGCGGCGGCCTTCACGGCCTCGGACGACAACGGCGGGTGATCCATCCCGCCCGAGTCTACCCGCGCGTGATCGGGATGTATTCCGGATGCGCGGCGACGCGGTCGAGCCAGGCGCGAACGTGCGGATACGGCTGCAGGTCGAAGCCCCCCTCGCCCGCCACGTGCGTGTAAGCGTAGAGGGCGATGTCGGCGATCGTGTAGCGCTCGGCCACGAAGAACCGGTGCGCGGCGAGGTGCCTCTCCATCACCCCCAGCGCCGCTTCTCCCTGCTTGCGCTTGGCGACCATCGACAGCTCGATGAGCGGCGTGGGCGCCACCTTGTGCGTGATCCAGAAGCGCACGGTGGCGATGTTCGGCTCGTGGCTGTACTGCTCGAAGAACATCCACTGCAGCACACGGGCGCGTTCCCGCCGCCCCTCCGGCAGGAACGGCGTCCCCTCGGCCAGGTACCAGAGGATGGCGTTCGACTCCGGCAGGAACGACCCGTCCTCGAGCTCCAGCGTCGGGACGCGTCCGTTCGGGTTCTTGGCCAGGAACGCCGGCGTCCGCGTCTCCGCCTTGTCGATGTCGTACTCGATCCGCTCGAAGGGAACGCCGAGCTGCGACAACAACAGCCGCACCTTGAACCCGTTGCCGGACGATAAGCTGTCGTGAAGACGCAACATGGAGCCCTCCGTGGATCCGCTCGGCCGCCATTCTACCGCGACAGCGGGGGTCGACGGCCGAGCTTGCGGCCGGATGCGATACATACCATGATATCTATCATGCCGCTCAAGCGGGCCAAGCTGTTCCAGACCGGGCGCAGCCAGGCGGTCCGGCTCCCCAAGGAGTTCCGGTTCAAGGGCGACGCCGTCCTGGTTAGGCGCGAGGGCGCGTCCGTCGTTCTCGAGCCCGACGGGTGGCCGGACGACTACCTGGCGTCCTTCGCCGGCTTTCCCGCGGACTTCAAGCGCCCGCGCCAGGGGAAGGTCGACCGCCGGCCCAAAGTCGGATGAGCGGATGAGCTTCCTGCTCGACACGAACATCTGCATCTACGCCCTCAAGCAGCATCAGGCGGTGTTGCGGCGCCTCTTGGCCGAACGACCCGTCGACGTCGCGCTGAGCGTGATCACCGAGGCCGAGTTGCGAACGGGCGCCGCCAAGAGCGCGGCGCCTGCGAAGACGGGCCGCCTCATCGAGAACTTCCTGCGGCCTCTGGCGATCCTCGACTTCACCTCCGACGACGCGCGCGCCTACGCCCATATCCGCGCCCGGCTCGAACGCGCCGGCACGCCCATCGGCCCGCTCGACACCCTGATCGCGGCTCAGGCCGTCGCGCGCTCGCTGACCCTGGTGACCAACAACGACCGCGAGTTCCGGCGCGTCCCCGGCCTTCGTAGCGAGAACTGGGCAGCCGGGTAGCCCGCTACTCCGGTTTCGGGCCGAGCGTCGTAAAAGTGATGGCGCGTGTCGATCTGGCGGCCCCTCGTTCGTCGTGGAGGTAGAAGGAGGAGATTCCATGCGATACATCAGCCTGTTCACGCACGAGCCCCGCAGCGCCCCGCCCACCCAGGAGGAGATGGCGACGATGGGGAAGCTGATCGAGGAGGGGATGAAGGCCGGGTGGCTGATCGTCACCGAAGGGGTCGCCGGGGGCTCTCCGGGGACCCGCGTCCACGCGCAGGACGGTAAGACGACGGTCACCGACGGACCGTTCGCCGAGGCCAAGGAGGTGATCGGCGGCTACGCCATCCTGCGCGCGAGCTCGCATGCGGAGGTCGTCGAGCTCTGCAAGAGCTTCCTCGAGGTCGCCGGCGGCAACGGCACCTGCGAGGTTCACGAGCTCTACGAGATGCCGGCCGGCGGCAAGGTCTGACGCCCTGACGGCCCTCGGCCCCGCTACCCGCGCGTCCCGCCGTCGGGGTTGCCGCCGCTGCCGCTGACACCCGGCGCGGTGCCGCCGTCGGGCTGGCCGGGATATCCCGGCGTCTCGCCCGGGCAGTTCTCGTCGACGACGCCGTTGCAGTCGTCGTCGACGTGGTTCCCGCAGATCTCGGGCGCGCCCGGGTGAACCGCCGCGTTGCCGTCGTCGCAGTCGTTGCACCAGGGGACGCCGTCGCCGTCGGCGTCGGTCGCGTCGGCCGGGCTCCCCTGCTCGCAGCGCACGAAGCTCTGCAGGTACTGCGGCCGCTTCTGGATCTCGTCCTCGAGCGCCGCGATCGCCATCTTCGACTGGTCTGCCGTCGCCCACTTGTGCGGATCGGCGGCCATGGCGCTGGCGATCTGCGGCGTCCAGGCCGTCACCCACCCCGAGATCTCCGCCGGATCCCACTTGGCCACCTGGGTGGCGACGGCGTTCGCGTACTGCGCGCGCCACCCGGGATCGTTCATAACGATCAGGTAGTCGGCGCCCGGCTTGTCGGGCGCCACGCGGCCGGCCCACCAGTAGACCGGGTGCTCGCGGTACGAGACGCCGGTGAAGACCTCCGCCCACTCCAGCGCCGAATCGGTGTGGTCGGCGATCCAGAGCCAACCCGGCGTCCCCTGGTCGTAGATGAAATAGTTGTGCGACCCGCCGTAGTAGCCGTCGCAGTCCTCGACCACGGCCTCGGCCGCCCACTCGAGCACGGTGTTCGGCAGGTCGACCAGGGTCTGCAACGTCGCGATGTCAGTCGCCGCGTTCAGCGCCTGCAGCCTGGCCCAGCCCGGGCTGCTGCTGTTGGTCTGCGCCTCCGTCCCCCCCTTGAAGAGATCCCCCGAGTAATTGTCGGGAAAGAACTGCTTGAGCAACGCGGTCCCCACGTTCCCCTCGGCGATGTAGAGGCCGTAGTAGGCGCCGTTGACGGTCACGGTCGCGTTGTTGGCGCACGGCGCGGTTTGCCCGATCTTCCGCAACCAGTTGTTGCCGACGCGATCGTTGAGGAACGTCCAGTCGTCGCGCGGCATCGTCAGGTGAATGGTCGAGACGCCGTGGAACTTCCCCTTGGGGTCGTACTGGTCGAACGACACGTCGAACTGCATCTTGGGGTTCGCGTCGTAAAGGACGGTGTTGACCCACGACGACTTGCCGCGCAGCTTGACGGCCGCGTCGGTGACGGTCTCCGCCCCGTAGTGAAAGGTCACCGGGTAGTAGGTCCCGGGCGGCGTCCCGGCCAGCACGTCCTTGAGGTCGTGAAAATCGGCGTCCAACTTGGCCCAGTCGTCGGCGGTGATGTCGATGGAATACGCCGGGACGATCGTCTGGTCGAAGAGATCCGAGCAGAGCCGCGGGCTCCCCCCGGCGTCGCTGACCGTCCCCTGCGTCACACCCGCGGCATCCCCGGAATCGCCCGGTCCGGTCCGCATCACCGCGCCGTCGACCCGCGCCGAGGATGAGCTGCTCTTCGAACACCCGCCCGCGCAGATCGAAAGCAACACCAGCGTCCCCGCCCCCCGAGCCGACAACCTCATCGTGGTCCCCCGACCGATTGGTTGAGAGCAAAACCGGGACCGGCGCATGTCCTTCTCCGCCGCGGTCAGGCGCTACGGCGAGCGTACAAACGAAGGCGCGCACGTTCCGGGGTCGTTACCGGCCGTGACGCGCATCGGGCGGGGGCGCGTGCCCCGGATCACGCGCGGCGGTTTCGCGCCGGTCGCCGGTCAGGGGATCGAGAACTGGGCGTTGGCTTCTTGGCAGGCAGGTCCGCACGCCGGCCCATTCGGGTAGACGCTCGCGTACGTGGGCGTGAAGGTCTGGTCGAGGATCGCGGTTCCACCGACGAGCTGTTGAACTCGCACCATGCTCGGCATACCCCTGACGGAAATCGTCTCGGTGAGCTCCCCGGGGATCGGCTGGCACTGCTGCGTCAGCGCCGCGTCCGTCTCGACGCTGGTGCAGTCTTCGGCGGACTCGACGGAGACGAACAGACCGCTCGGACACGCTCCGATCCCGCCCGGCGGCGGAAACGCGAACATGCACACCATTTCGTTCCCGTCCGCGGTCACGTCGACGGTGTGCGTGCCCGGGGGGACCATCGCCACCGCCAGCATCCCGGTGACGATGAACGCGTCCTCGCATCCAATCGTCGTGCACACCATCGCGTCTCGACCGCCGCTCCCGCCAATCGCCCCGCCACAGCCCCCCGCCCACCATCCGAAGATGGCCATCAGGAGCAGCGCTCTTCGCCCCTGAGCGCCGGCAACCCCTCGCATCGCCACGACCCTAGACTCACCCCAGGTCCCCGATTGCGCAAGCGGCGGCGACGCGTCGCTTCTCCTAGGCGAAACAAAGATCCCGCACCGACGAAATCTTGAGCTGCTAGATGCTCAGGCGTCACTGCTCAGTAATGGAAACCGCGCCGTCACACCATTCCAGCTGGGGAACTCTGCGTCGAGGCTCCCGTTTACCGAGTGACGAGGAGCGGCGATGACGAATGGAACCAAGGGGCGAAAGCTGTGGGAGGCGGGGCGGAGCGTTCAGGTCGACATCTGCGCCGACGAGGAGGCGGAGTTCGTCACCACGATCGGGCGCGTCTCCCTCTGGCTGAAGCGGGAGGAGGCGCAGGATCTGGTCGCCACCCTGACGCGCGCCCTCCTGCGCGCCGCCGCCCTCGATTCGGACCACAAGCCGGACCTCGGGCCCGAGGCCGTGGTGGAGGCGCTGCAGGCGATCCTGCGCACGTCGAACTGAGAGCGCGCGCCAGCGCCCCTCGCAGCACCGACGGCTACCCCTTGACGAACCGCTGCACGAACTTCAGCGCCGTCTCGGCGACCTCGCGCCAGCCGCTGTCGATGGTCAGCGCGTGGCCGCGGTTGGCGATCTCGACGATCTCCGTGACGTTGCGGTTCCCCTTCTGCTGCTTGAAGGAGGCGTTGGTGATCGACCAGGGGACCGTATGGTCCTTCTGCCCCGAGATGAGCAGCAGGGGGCCCCGCTCCGGGTTCTCCGTGTCGACCTTGTCCTCCGTCCAGGGGTTCAGGTTGGCGGCCGCGGCCTGAAATAGCGGCGCGCCCGAGGCCGGGACCGCGTAGGTCTCGTAGAGCAGGTGCGCCTCTTGCTCGGTGACCGCGTTGGCGAAGGCATAGCGAAACTGCTCGTAGGTGAGCGGGATGGCGCGCTTGCGGTTGCCCGGGTTGCCAAGGACCGGCCAGGCCGACTTGAGCGCCGAGAACGGAAGCGGGAGCACGCCGCGGAACGGCGCCGGATCGATCGCCACCGTCGCCGCCGAGAGCCCGCGCCCGGCCAGGATCTGGGCCAAGAGGCCCCCGAAGGAGTGCCCCAGAATCACCGGCCGCCGCGAGAGCTTGCGGGCGATCTCCGAGAAATGGTCCGCCACCTGACCGATGGTTTTTTGGGCCAGCACCTCCGGGTGCGCGTTGGCCTCGGCGACCGTCTCCGGGTCGTCGGGCCAACCGGGCGTCAGCGCCGTGAAGCCGGCTTGCTCGAACAGCGCGGCCCAGCGGTCCCAGCTGCTCGGCAAGAGCCAGAGCCCGTGAATGAAGACCACCGGCGGCCGTCCCGTTCCGTTGGCGAGCGCCACCTGCTGCGCCTCATGCTCCGTGATCGTGGCAGCCACCTTCTGTCCCGTTTCCCCGGTCGCGTTGGCCATCGCTCGCCTCCCGCGGCGTCGATCGCCGCGCGGAGAACATGGCCCAGAACTCCGGCGGCACAAGCGCGATTCGCGCCGCGCGGACCGAGCGCGTCGAATGCGGCAATGCCTGGCGCCAGGGCCCTCCGCCGGCACTTGCCCGCGAGCACCTTGCCCGCGAGCTACTTGCCCGCAAACTTGGCGGCGTGGGCCTGGAAGTAGGTCCCCATCGTCAGGTTCGCGCGCTGGACCTGCAGCAGCTTGTCGAAGAAGGCGTCCCACCCGCGCGCCGGGATGGCGACGTACGCCTCTTCGTCTCCGATCTTCGTGAAGACGCGGTTGCTCTTGCAGCCGAAGGACAGCGCGACGCTGCCGCTGCCGGCCGCCGCCGGCAGGATGGCGCAGCTCGGGCGGTCGATGGAGGCGGTCCCCTCGCCGGCGATCCCCGCGCGGCGGGCGGCGTCGTGGATCAGCGCCAGCGCACCCGGGGTCGCGGCCAGCAGGATGACGTCGGCCGGGAAGGCGTCGCTCCCGGCCGGGGCGTAGGCGATCGCTTTCGGCTCGCGCTCGACGGTGGGGATGCCGGCCACCTCCGCCGCGTCGGTGTAGCGGGTCTCGACCATGAACTCGAACGTGGCGTCCAGCTCGCTCGCGCGGTCAGCCGGCAGCGAGATGCCGTGGATGTGGCTGCCGACGGCGCAGTTCCAGTGATCGGCGGCGATCGTGTAGAAGCTCTTGCCGTCCATCGCCGCGTCCCAGAAGACGCAGCCCGCGGCGACCTGCCCGCCCGCCCAGCGCGGAAGCTGCGCCGGCAGACCATCCAGAAAGCCGATTTTTATCGGCAGCCGGCGCAGTCCCAGAATCTCCCGCACCCGCGTCGCGCGCTCGTCCATTTCTCCTCCGGGCGGTGAGTCTGGTCAGCGCCTCCCGCCCTGTCAATCCGACCGCGCAACCTGCGCAACAATCGGCCGCGCGGACGCTACGTCCGGCCCGCCAGGCACACCGCCGGCTACGCGCGCGGGTGGAAGCGGTCGTAGACCGAGCGGAGGTGGCCGCGCGAGACGTGCGTGTAGATCTCGGTGGTGCCGATGTCGGCGTGGCCCAGCATCGCCTGCACGGCGCGGAGATCGGCGCCGCGCTCGACGAGGTGGGTGGCGAACGAGTGGCGCAGCTTGTGCGGCGAGATCCGCTTGCGGATGCCGGCGGCCGTCGCGTAGCGGCCGAGCAGCTTCCAGAACCCCTGCCGTGTCATCGCGCGGCCGTGGTGCGTGAGAAAAAGCGTATCGAGGGCGCGCCCGCCCGTGAAGCCGGCGCGGATCGTCTCGACGTAGGCGCGGATCGACTCCATCGCCGCCTCGCCGACGGGCACCAGGCGCTCCTTGCGCCCTTTCCCCATCGCGCGGAGGTAGCCGGCGTCGAAGTTCAGGTCGCGCAGGCGCAGCTTGACGAGCTCGGAGACGCGCAGCCCGGTCGCGTACAGCGTCTCGATCATCGCCGCATCGCGCCCGCCCCGCGGCTTGCGCCGATCGGGCGCCGCCAGCAGCCGGTCGACCTCCTCGACCGAGAGGAAGTCGGGCAGCTTGCGCCCGAAGCGCGGCAGGTCGACGTCCTCGGTCGGATCGGCGGCGACGATCCGCTCGCCCTTGAAGAACTTGAACAGCTGGCGCAGCGCCACCAGCCGCCGCGCCTGCGAGCGCGCCGACAGCTTGCGCTCGTTGAGGTGGACCAGGAAGTCGAGCACGTCGATGGCGCTGACGGTGTCCGCGCGCGAGATCGTCCGACCGGCGGCGAAGTGCGCGAAGCGGGAGAGGTCGCGCCCGTAGGCCTCGACGGTCGCCGGCGTCAGCTCGCGCTCGACCCGCAGGTGGTCGAGGAACTGCTGGATCCCCGCATCCAGGCTGGGCGCCACATTTTCATGCTCGGCCCGCTGCCCGGGCAACGCAAATTTTTTGCCGAGAGCATCAGCGGTGGGTCCGGCTGCCCGGCTGGGCCGCGCCGGCCGGCAGCGCTATCATCGCGGGTATGAAGACTTGCTTATGGTTGGTGGCGGGGGTGGCGGTCGGACTTCTGGGGATGCTCGGATGCGCCCAGCAACAGCTCGGAGGCGGCCCGCATGACGGCGGTCAGGACGATGCCGGTTGTGGGCCGCTGGGAAAGATGGTCTGCGTCGTTTCGAGCTGCGGGACGATGACAGCGATCGCGCCGATCTGCGTGAACGGCAGCTGGACCTGCCCGCCCGCCGTCGGCTACACCCAGAGCTGCGAGCCTCCGGTGTGCGCCAGTTCGCCGCCGCGCGGTTGCAGCTGCGACCCGGCCAGCGGCGTTACGACGTGTGCCGACGCGGGCGCCGACGCCGACGCCGGTACCAGCTGTCCGCCTTCTGGCGCGGACGGCGGATTCTTTGCCTGTACCTCTAGCTGCGGCACCGATGTCGGCGTCGCAGCAATCTGCGCGGCCGGCGTCTGGCAGTGTCCGGGTGGGACCTTCAAGACGAGCCTCTGCGTACGCAGTTGCTCGCAATCGCCCCTGCCCCCGCCGGGCTGCACCTGCAATCCATCGACAGCCGTCATCACCTGCAAGCGCGACGGCGGCGCCGACGCCGCCGCCGACGGGCACGGCGGCTGAGCGGGCGCCCCGACCGAGCGCAGGCCGAGGTCAGGTCGCCACCACGACCGCGGCGGTGAGCACCTCGTTGTTGCTCGGCTGCATCGGCTGCGCGCTGTTCTCGGCCGTCACCATGATCTCGAAGGTCGTGAACGGCGTCTTGGTGTCCAGCTCCGCGTTCAGCTTCTTGTCTGGTGACAGGACGCCGATGTTCACCGGCGCGCCGTCAGCAGGCTTCAGCCAGACGACGTAGTGGGACGTCCCCGGGAAGGCCGTGTCGGGGGGCAGGAGGTTCCTCGCCTCGACCTTGAGGTCGCGGTTCCCCTTGTCGCCCGTCGCTACCTGGACCTTCCCCTGGGCCGCCGGCCCCTGGGCCGCCGGCGTTTCCGCATGCATGGTCCAGGTCTGCTGGTTCCGTCCCATCATGCTGTTCGTGGTCGAGCAGCCGCCGAACGCGAGCGTGCTCGCCAACGCCCCCGCCAATCCCAAACGCTTGATGATCGTCATGCCACACCCCCGCCCGAAAGTTGGGCGCCGGGCGCCGGCGTGGCAAGCGCGACGGTCGCGCGCGATCAGCCGCGCCCGGATTCCGTCGCCGCGCGGTCGAGCAGGCCGTTGACGAAAGCAACCCCTTCCGCCGTGCCGTAGCGCTTGGCCAGCTCCACCGCCTCGTTGATGACGACGGCGGTCGGCACGCTGGGCGCGTGTCCGAGCTCGTAGAGGGCGATGCGGATGACGTTGCGCTCGACGATGCCCATCCGTTCGAGGCGCCAGTTGCGCGACAAGTCGGTCAGCTGGGCGTCGATCTCGGCGCGGTACTGGGAGACCCCGCGCACCAGCTCGTTGACCAGATCGCGGTCGACGCGCGCCGCCGGATCGCCAGCGCGATCGTCGTCGGCGACGGGCGCGCTCTCCGGCGCGAGGTGTGCGAAGTAGCGGGCCATCATCACGTCGGCGTCGGATTGCGGTTCTCCGCCCACGTCCATCTGGTGCAGGATCTGCAACGCGATCTCACGCGATCTGCGGCGGGGACCGACCATCGTTCAGGTCCGGCGGGGGATGTCGGGGGCCATCGCCACCGGCGTGGCCCCGCGGTGCAGTTTGGCGTAGAGGTCGGCCATCTCGATCACCACCGCCGCGGCGTCGTAGCCTCGGTTCTCGGTCTTGTCGGCGCCCGAGCGCTCGAGCGCCTGCTCCAGCGTGTCGCAGGCGAGCACGCCGAACGCCACCGGGATGCGCCCCTCGGCGGCGAGCGCGCCGATGCCGCGCGCGGCTTCGCCCGCGACGAGATCGAAGTGCGGCGTGCCGCCCCGGATCACCGCGCCGAGGCAGGCGATGCCCTCGAAGCGGCTCGTCTCCGCCACCCGCCGGGCCAGCCCCGCCAGCTCCATCGCGCCCGGGCATCGGTAGAGCTCGACGTCCGCGTCGGCGGCGCCCGCCTCGCGCAGGGCCTCGCGCGCGCCGGCGATCAACCGGTCGACGATCTCGGCGTTGAAGCGCGCCGCCACCAACGCGAACCGGCGCCCGTAGGTCTTGAGCTCTCCCTCGTGAGACGGCCCCGGCGACGCCGTCTGGTAGGAGGAGGCCTTGCTGGCGGCGCGGCTCACGCCGACCTCTTGCCGCCGCCGGCGTCACGCAGCGGCAGCACGCTCTGCGGCGGCCGGATAGGGACGCACTCGGCGACCTCGATGCCGTAACCGCCCAGGCCGACGATGCGGCGCGGGTTGTTGGTCAGCAGGCGCACCGTGCGCGCGCCGAGGTGCGCCAGCACCTGCGCCCCGAGACCAAAGTCGGTCAACGCCGGCGGCGCTGGCACACTCGCGTGGAGGGAGCTCGGCTCTGCCGAGCCCGGGGCCCCCGGGCGAGTCCGCTCGCCTGGGGTGGTTTGGACTCCGTCGCGGGGGGGCACGGGGACCCTCCCAGGGTCCCCGTTTTCGAAGACCCGGAAGTCGGCGACCAGGCTGGCGCGGCCGCGCGGGTAGACATAGAGCAGGATGCCCGTCCCGCCTCCTCGATCATCCGCAGCGGCACGGTCGCGGGGTGATCCCCGTCGTGCGGCGACGCGCCGAACACGTCG
This sequence comes from uncultured Pseudomonadota bacterium, assembly GCA_963831685.1. Taxonomy (GTDB): domain Bacteria; phylum Myxococcota_A; class Polyangia; order Fen-1088; family Fen-1088; genus JADGRB01. The sequence continues at coordinate 144,992 of CAWHRJ010000010.1, read as the reverse complement.
CGCAGCACGCTGGCGGTCTGCACGCGCACGAGCACCGGCTCGTCGGGTTTGACCTCGCCCAGGACCAGCGCCAGGTACTCGGTGTCCTCGACGTCGGTCGCGTAGACGTAGCGCGCGGAACTCGCTGCGTGACGCCGCCCATCCGGGGGCGAACCTTGGCCTCGCGCGACCGCGCCGCACCAGCATCTCCTGCGCCAGGCGGTACTCGATGAGGTCGGCGATGTTGACGATCGGCAGCCCGTGCTTGCGCGACGAACTCGACGAGCTCCGGCATGCGCGCCATCTCGCCGTCCTCGCGCATGATCTCGCAGATGACGCCGGCCGGCTCGCGGCCCGCGAGCCGCGCCAGATCGACCGAGCCCTCGGTGTGCCCCGAGCGCACGAGCACGCCGCCGCGCCGCGCGCGCAGCGGGAAGATGTGGCCGGGCGTCACCAGATCGTCCGGGCCGGCGTCGCGCGCGACGGCGACGCGGATGGTCTCGGCCCGCTCGCGCGCCGAGATGCCCGGTGGTCGTCCCGTGGCGCGCGTCGATGCTGACCGTGAAGGCCGTGTGGCGCGGCGACCGGTTGTCGGCCGTCATCATCGGCAGGCCCGAGCTGCGCGACGCGCTCCTCGGTGAGCGACAGGCAGATGAGCCCGCGCCCGTCGCGGCGCCATGAAGTTGATCGCCTCGGGCGTCACCAGGTCGGCGGCCATCATGAGATCGCCCTCGTTCTCGCGATCCTCGTCGTCGACCAGGATCACCATCCGGCCGGCGCGGATCGCCTCGAGCGCCCGCTTCGACAGCGGCGTGGCGCGCGCGGGTAGAGGTACCGTCAGCGGACAACGCCGTACCTCTTGAGCGTCTCGATCGACATGGGCCGTGCCGGCGTCTGCCCGGCGGCCCCGGTCAATCCACCTGGCGCGGCGTACGGGCCCACCAGCCGCTCGACGTGCTTGGCGATGAGATCGGTCTCGACGTTGACCGCCGCGCCGACGCCTTGGCCGCCGAGCTTGGTCACGGCCAGCGTGTGCGGGATCAGCGTGACGCCGAAGATCGCCGCGCCCGCCATGTCGGCCAGCACGTTGATCGTCAGGCTCACGCCGTCGACGGTGATCGATCCCTTGGGAGCGATGGCGCGGCCGACGTTGCCGGGGACGGAGATCTCGAGATCGAGCGCCGACCCGTTCTCGCGCCGCGCGACGACGAGGCCGACGGCGTCGACGTGACCCGTCACGAGATGCCCCCCCAGCTCGTCGCCCATCCGCAGCGGCCGCTCGAGGTGCACGCGCGCCCCCGGCTCCAGCGAACCGAGCGTGGTCAGCATCAGCGTCTCGGGGCCGAGATCGGCGGCGAACCGCCCGCGCGCGACGTCGAGATCGACCACCGTCAGGCAGACGCCGTCGACGGCGATGCTGGCACCGATGGCGACGCCGCCCAGATCCAGGTCGGTGGAGACGGTCAGACGCGCGGCCAGATGCTCGGGCTCGGCCCGCGCGATCGACTCGACCGTCCCCGTTTTCTCGACGATGCCGGTGAACATGAAACCGGCGGAATTATAACATCAGGGGCCGAGGACGTCGGCCTGGAGCAACAGATCCGGGCCAATGGCCGAGGCCGAGATCGGCCCCAACCGCAGGGCGCGCGCGAGCGGCCGATTGCCGCCCGCCGCGACGGAGAGGCCGCCGCCCAGCAGCTTCGGCGCCACGAACAGCGCGACCCTGTCGACGAGGCCAGCCTTGACGAAGGCACCGGCGATCGCCGCCCCCCCTTCGACCAGCACCGACTGCAGGCCGCGCGCGGCGAGCAGCGCGAGCGCGCGGGCGGGCGCCACCCGGCCGCGCGGATCGGCGATCCGCAGTGTCGGCGCGGTCCGGTCGAAGACGTGCGCGCGCGCCGGCAGCGCCCCGCGCCCCGCCAGCACCACCCGCAGCGGCTGCCGCGCCGGGCGCCGCCCGCCCAGCCGGACGGTCAGCCGCGGGTTGTCGGCGCGCACGGTCCCGGCGCCGACCAGGATCGCGTCGTGCTCCGCGCGCAGCGCGTGCGCGGCCGCGCGCGCTTCGGGGCTGGTGATCCAGACGGGCGCCGGCCTGCCGCGAGCGGCCCGCGCCCTCGGGCGCTCGGCGATGAACCCGTCCAGCGTCGCCGCCGCCTTCAGCGTCACGAGCGGCCGGCGCTCGCGCACCCAGACCCCATAGGCCCGAATCGCCGCCTGGCAGTCGGCCTCCAGACACCCGACGTCGACGCGGATCCCCGCGCGGCGCAGGCGCGCGATCCCGCGCCCGTCGACGATCGGGTTCGGATCGCGGCAGCCGACCACCACCCGGGCCGGTCGCGCCGCGATGATGACGGCGGTGCACGGCCCGGTGCGCCCGGTGTGGTCGCAGGGCTCGAGCGTCACGTACATCGTCGTTCCGCGCGCACTCCCGTGAAGGCGCCCGAGCGCGTTCACCTCGGCGTGCGCCTCGCCGGCCTTGCGGTGAAATCCCTCGGCGGCGATCCGCCCGCCGCGCACGATCACCGCGCCGACGACCGGGTTCGGCTGCGTCATCCCACGCCCGCGCTCGGCCAGCGCCAGCGCGCGCTGCATGAACCGCGCGTCGGCCGCGGAGAACCGGGCCCGCTTCACGGCTTGCGCCCGCGGTGGTCGACCAGGCTCTTGAGCTCGTTCATCAGCTCGTTCACGTCACGAAACGACCGGTACACCGAGGCGAACCGCACGTAGGCCACCTCGTCGATGTCGCGGAGCGCGTCCATCACGGCGTCGCCGATCCTCGACGACGGGATCTCCTTGTCGCCCGCCTCGAGCGACCGCTCGATCTTGTCGGCCGCGCCCTCCAGAACCTCGACCGGCACCGGGCGCTTCGAGCAGGCCTTCTTGAGCCCGCTCAGGATCTTGGCCCGGTCGAACGGCTCCCGTCGGCCATCCTTCTTGACCACCAGCGGCAGGATCTCGTCGACCCGCTCGTAGGTGGTGAAGCGGCGGCTGCAGGTCAGGCACTCGCGGCGGCGGCGGATGACCTGCTCGCCGTCGGACGGACGGGTGTCGACGACTTTGTCCTCGATGGCGGCGCAGAAGGGGCAACGCATGGTCGGCTTCGGGTTATGCTTCGCTACCACAGATGAACGACCTGCGCTTGACGGTCAACGGGGAGGCGCGCGCGGCCGCTCCTGGAACCACGGTTTCCGGCCTCCTCGTGGCCATGGGCGTCGACCCGGCGCGGGTGGCGGTCGAACGCAACCAGGACGTCGTCCCGCGCAAGACCTGGGCCGAGGCGGCGCTCGCCGACGGCGACCGGATCGAGATCGTCGCTTTCATAGGTGGTGGATCGGGAGGCGGATCGAGTGGTGGCTCCACCAACGTCGACCACGACGATGCGCTGGTGCTGGGCGGCCGCAAGTTCACCTCGCGCCTGCTGGTCGGGACCGGCAAGTACCGGACGCTCGAGGAGGGGCGCGAGGCGATCCGCCGCTCGGGCGCCGAGATCGTCACCGTCGCGCTCCGCCGCGTCGACCTGACGCCCGGCAAGCCGAACGTCCTCGACACCATCGACCGCACGCGCCAGACGATCCTCCCCAACACCGCCGGCTGCTACACCGCCGAGGAGGCGATCCGCACCTGCCGACTGGCGCGCGAGCTGGGGATCGCCGACCTCGTGAAGCTGGAGGTGATCGGCGACCAGCAGACGCTGTTCCCCGACGGCCCGGCGACGCTGGAGGCGGCCCGCGTCCTGGTGAAGGAAGGCTTCACCGTGCTCCCGTACTGCATGGACGATCCGATCCTGGCCCGGAAGCTGGAAGACGCCGGCTGCGCGGCCGTGATGCCGCTGGCGGCGCCGATCGGCTCGGGCCTGGGAATCCGGAATCCGTACAACCTCCGCATCATCCTCGAGCACGCGAAGGTTCCGATCATCGTCGACGCCGGCGTCGGGACCGCCTCCGACGCGGCGGTGGCGATGGAGCTCGGCTGCGCCGGCGTCCTCATGAACACCGCCATCGCCGGGGCGCGCGATCCGCTCATGATGGCCGAGGCGATGCGCGACGCGGTCATCGCCGGGCGGCGCGCCTTCCGGGCCGGCCGCATCCCGCGCAAGCTCTACGCGACGGCCTCGTCGCCGATCGACGGATTGATTGAGTAGCGCCGCGGTCGTACCCCGCCTCTACATCGTCACCGACCGCGCGGCGACCGGGAATCGCCCGCTCGTCGAGGTGGTGACCCGGGCCCTGGGCGGAATCGCCGGCAGCGGCCTCGCGCCGGGCGATGTCGCCGTCCAGCTGCGCGAGAAGGATCTGGATGGACGCGCGCTCGTCGAGCTGGCGCGACCGCTGCGCGACGTCACCGCCGCCGCCGGCGTCGCCCTCTACGTGAACGACCGGATCGACGTCGCGCTGGCGGTCGGCGCCGACGGCGTTCACCTGGGCGGCACGTCGCTGACACCCGCCGACGTGCGGGCCTTCGCGCCAGCGCTGGCGATCGGCGTCTCCGCCCACCGGATCGCCGACGTGCAGGCCGCCGTCGGGCAGGCCGCCGCCGGCCAGGCCGCCGCCGGCCAGGCATCCTTCGCTGTCTTCGGTCCGATCCGCGACACCCCGTCGAAGCGCGCCCTCGGACAGCCCGTCGGCCTCGGGCCGCTCGCCGAGGCGGCGCGTCTGCCGCTGCCCCTGCTGGCGATCGGCGGGATCGACGCCGCCGACACCGTCGCCGAGGTCGTCGCGGCCGGCGCCCATGGTGTCGCCTGCATCCGCGCAATCATGGAGGCGGCCGACCCCGCGCGGGCCGTCCAGAGCCTCGCCGGAGCGCTTGCGTCATGGCCCCGCGGAGGTCGAAGCGACGCGCCGTATCGGACTTGACACTATTTGTAACACTCGTACTCTCAGGCCCCGATTTCCACGGCAGAGCCGGGGAAAAGGGGCAAATGTCAACGTTCGTAGGAGGGCAGTAAATGGCAACCGGCAAGGTGAAATGGTTCAACGATGCGAAGGGGTACGGGTTCATCGCCCGTGAGGATGGACCGGATGTTTTCGTTCATCACACCGCGATCATGTCGGAGGGTTTCCGTTCGTTGAGCGAGGGTCAGGAGGTCGAATTCGACATCACGGAGGGTCCGAAAGGCCTGCAGGCTGCGAACGTTCGCAAGTCAGCGTAAGCGTCTTCGATCATCGTGAAAACGGCCGGCCTTCGGGGTCGGCCGTTTTTTTTTGCCCGGACTCGAGAGTCACGGAGCGCGGTCGACGACGAGGGTGACCTCCTCGTCGGAGGGGCGGCCTCGGTTGGCTGGCCGCACGCGGCAGCCCGGCTGGCGCGCCAGAATTGCGACAGCCGCGCGGACGATCTCCGCGGTCGCCGGCTCGATCTCCGACCACCAGGCGTACCCGTCGGCCTCGCCGTCGTAGTCGGCTGGAAACGCGCAGCGCACCTCGATGCGCAGCGTGAAGTCACGCTGCTCGACATGTGTTAGGTCGGCCATGGTCGATAATTAGCATGGCCCGTCGGCAGTTAAGCTGTCTTGACCGTCCGGGCGCGGCGCGGGCAGACTTTTCGTCCTTCAAGAAGATGCCAGCAGAGCTCACCGACACGCGACGCAAGTTCCTCGCGATGGTGACCAAAGGCCTCGGTGCGATCGCAGGCGCGATCGCGATCATCCCGGGCCTCGGTCTCCTCGCGGCGCCGCTGCGCAAGACGATCGTGCGCGGCGCGGGGCAGCCGCTGCGCGTGGCGATCGACCACGACATCAAGCCGGAGAAGCCGATCCGGGTCACGGCCGTCGGCGAGCAGCAGGACGCCTGGCTGCGCCTCGATCACGTCACCGTCGGATCGTGCTGGCTGGTGCGCGCGACCGAAGGGGCGCCCATCCGCGCCTTCTCGACGGTCTGCCCGCACCTCGGCTGCGGCATCGACTTCGACGAGAAGAGCACCAAGTTCAACTGCCCCTGCCACGCCTCGGCGTTCGATCTCGACGGGCGCTGCCTGTCGGGCCCCTCGCCACGCGGCCTCGACGAGCTCGAGGTGAGCGCCGACGGGCACGAGGTCCTGGTCCGCTACCGGCGCTTCCGGACCGGAACCACGAAGAAAGAACCGATCGCGTGAACACCGGACCGGTGCCGATCCGGGAGCCGCCACGCCACGCGAGCCGCGGCGGTCTCGCGCCGGTCGGCAACCGCCGGAGTTGGCTCGAGGAGCGCCTCGGCCTCGGCGGCCTCGAGAAGGCGATCCTGGGCGGCCAGATGCCGGGCGGCGCCAGCCTCTGGCACGCGCTCGGCGCTGTCGCCGCCGGCCTCTTCGTCCTCGAGGCGGTGACCGGCGTCTTCCTGTCGCTCTACTACGCGCCGTCGGTGCAGACCGCCTGGGGCTCGGTCGCATACATTCAAGACCAGCTTCCGCTCGGCTGGTTCGTACGCGGGCTGCACAGCTTCGGCTCGTCGGCGCTGATCGTCGTCGTGGGGCTGCACCTCCTGCAGGTCCTGCTGTTCGGCGCCTACCGCAAGCCGCGCGAGCTCAACTGGATCATCGGCCTCGGCCTCTTCGGCGTGACCGTGCTCGGCGCTCTGTCGGGCTACCTCCTGCCCTGGGATCAGAAGGGGTACTGGGCCAAGCTGGTGGAGGCGACGATCACCGGCAGCGCGCCAATCATCGGCGGCGCCGCCCAGCAGGTCGTGCAGGGGGGCAGCGCGTTCGGCAACCTGACCGTCACCCACGCCTTCGCGGCGCACGCGCTGGCGCTGCCGACCGCGTTCCTGGCGCTGGTCGTGCTGCACATCTATCTCCATCGCAAGCACGGACCGACGCCGAAGTGGTCGCTCTCCGCCGAACAGATCGCGGCGCGCACCGTTCCGGCCTGGCCGTACCAGTCGGTGCGCGACGCCGCCGCCGGGCTGTTCGTGCTTCTGGTCGTGGTCTGCCAGGTGACGGCCCGCCACGGCGCCGCGCTCGAATCGCCCGCCGATCCGACCTCCAGCTACCTGGCGCGGCCCGAGTGGTACGCGCTGCCGCTCTTTCAGCTGCGCATGTACTTCGAGGGACCACTGGAGATCGTGGCGACGATGGTGATCCCCGGCCTCGTCACGGCGCTGCTGGTCGCCCTGCCCTTTCTCGACCGCGCCCCCAGCAACCGCCCGCAGGATCGGAAGCCGGTGATGGCCGCCGTCGGCCTCAGCCTGGTCGCCGTCGCGGCGCTGTCGGCGATCGCGATGGCCAAGGACGCGCGCGATCCGGTCTATGCCAAGGCACGCGCCGCCGAGGAGGCGCGCGCCCGCGAAGCGCGGCGCCTGGCGCGAAGAGGGATCCCCGCCGAAGGGGGGATGGCGGTCTACCAAAACGATCCGCTGAACCACGCGCGCGCGATCTGGGAGGAGCGCTGCTCGGGCTGCCACGGCCTCGGCGGTACCGGGGGTGACAAGGGGCCCGATTTCAAGGACTACGACTCGCGCGCCTGGATCCGCGGCTTTCTCGAGAACCCCGAGGCGCCGCTCTTCATGGGGACCGCCAAGATCGACAAGGGGATGAAAGCCGTCCAGGGGACGCCCGAGGAGATCGACGCGCTGACCGAAATGGTCTACGCGGAGACCGGCGCCGCCGACGCGGACGCGGCGCGCGCCGCGCGCGGGCGGAGCCTCGTCGCGCAGAAGGACTGCGACACCTGCCACGAGATCGACGGCGACGGGGAGAACGCCGGCCCCAACCTCAAGGGGCGTGGGACGCTCGCCTGGACCGAGGCGATCATCGCCGACGCCGGCCAGGGGCGCCTCTTCGGCGAAAAGAACAAGATGCCGAAGTTCTCCGGAAAGCTTACCCCCGCCGAGATCGAGGACCTGGCGCGGTTCGTGATAGCCCAGAAGACCGGCCACTAGGCCCGCCGCCTCGGGAACCGACCGAACCGCCGCGAGCCGTCCTGTGTGGGTGCGGACACTGGTTGGGACCCCCCCAAGGAGGCGTCCGATGACCCTGCGTTCCTGGTCCGCGCCGACCGCGCTTTCACGGTCCCTGGTCTCTACGATGGTTCTCGGCCTCGCCGTGGCGCTCGCGTCGTGCGCCCAGCCCGCAGGCGGGACGGAAGGCAGCGGCGGCAGCCAATCGGGTGAAGGCGGTGGATCGGGCGGCGACAACGCCACCGGCAGCGGCGGCAGCGCCAGCGGCGGCGCGACGGGCTCGGGCGGAAACGTCGCGACCGGCAGCGGCGGCAGCGCCAGCGGCGGCACCACCGGCACGGGCGGCGCCAGCACCGGCGGATCGACCGGAACGGGCGGCGCCAAGGGCGGCACCACCGGCACCGGCGGCGCAGCCGGCGCGCCCGGAACGGGCGGCGCCAAGGGCGGCACCACCGGCACCGGCGGCACCAGCACCGGCGGATCGACCGGCACCGGCGGCGCAGCCGGCGCGCCCGGAACGGGCGGCGCCAAGGGTGGCACCACCGGCACCGGCGGGACCAGCACCGGCGGCTCGACCGGCACCGGCGGCTCGACCACCTCCAGCGCGCTCATCGGCTGGGCGGCCAGCGGCTGCTCGCTGGGCGGCATCAGCACCACGACCGGCGGCGGCAGTGCCTCGGTGACGAGCGTCAGCTCGGCGAGCGCGTTCAGCTCCGCGGTCAGCGGATCGTCGGCCGCCGTGATTCACGTCTCCGGCTCTTTCAGCGGCAGCTTCAAGATCGGCTCGAACAAGACCATCGTCGGCATGTCGGGCGCCAAGATCACCGGCAACCTGACGTTCGACGGGGCGTTCAACGACATCCTCCAGAACCTCACCGTCGTCGGCCTGAACTGTTCGGACGTGCCGTCGAACGGCGACTGCCAGGACGGCGCGGACGCCATCACGGTCGAAAACACCGCGCACCACATCTGGATCGACCACCTCGACGTCTCGGACGGATCAGACGGCAACCTCGACATCACCGAGGGGAGCGATTGCGTGACCGTGTCGTGGACCAAGTTCCACTACTCGACCAGCCGCGTGTCGGGCTACACCGGCGAGGTCCACCATTTCTCGAACCTGGTCGGCGGGTCGGACACGAAGACCAGCGACTCGGGCCACCTGCGCGTCACCTGGCACCACGACTGGTGGGCCGATCACGTCGTCGAGCGCCAACCGCGCATCCGCTTCGGCCAGGTTCACATCTTCAACAGCCTCTACACCTCGAGCGGCGACAACTACTGCATCGGGGCCGCCGTCAGCGCCAACATTCTCGACGAGAACAACGCCTTCATCGGCGTGAGCGATCCGATCGACAGCACGGACTACTCGAACTCGGCGACCATCGTGGTGTCGAAAGGCAACCTCTACAGCGGCACCAGCGGCATGACCGCCAACAAGGGCTCCACCGCCTTCACGCCGCCCTACGCGTACACGCTCGACGCCGCCAGCAGCGTGCAGTCGGAGGTTCAGTCGGGCGCCGGGCCGCACTGAAACGCAGGTCCTTCGACAGCGGCGGCGTCTGCTGATAGCCAGGCGCCGTGAGGTTCCGCCGCGCCGTGTTCGCCGCCTGCTGCGCCGTCGCAACCTGCGTCACCGCAGCCAGCGCGGAGACGCCGACGGGGCTCCGCCGGCCGTAGTTCCCTCGGGCCCCGCCGCCGACCGGGGCGCGCCGTCAAATTCCGCTCCCCTGCCGGGGCCGCTCGGCCCCGACCGCGGCGGTTTCGTCGGCCTGTGGATCGTCCCCTGGGCGACCCACCACTTCCAAGGCGTCGGTTGGATGGTGGGTACGACTATCGGTGGATCGCCGGTGAGTACCGCGGCGGCTTCCCTTCAGAACGGCTACGAACCGCTCTCCGGCGCACCTCTCCTCACGCTCAACCGGACGCAACGGTTGTTCCTGGACTTGGAAATCGACGCCCGCTGGCGTCGCTATGGTTCCGTACGACCGCTTCGGTGTATCTCGGGTCGCATCCAGAAGGCGTCGTCTCGCCGGCGTCCACTTCGGGAGGCGCTGAACCCGGCCAACAGCGGCGGCTCGCGGCGCAGGGCCTAGACCGACCCTCACATCACTGGTCACATTTTCGGACAATGCGTTTCGCCCCTCGGGACGGGCCTTTCGCCGCTCGGTGAGCGGAACATGCGCGGAATCAAGTTGGGTGCGGTCGCGGACCAGCGGCAGGGTGCTCTTCCACCCGCAACGGCCCACCGGCGCGCCGCCAGCCGGTACGCGCCATCCAGGTGATCGGGGGGACCGTGACCGACGCGATGCTGGTGGCCACCGGTGCTCGCTGCCACCCCGAAAAGTGCGGCCCCGAGCTCCGCGGGTCGATGCACGCGGGGGCCCGCAGGTGCTTCCGAAAGTTGAGCAGCACGTAGACCAGGCTCGTTCGCATCTGTCGTGGCGTCGTGAGCGGTCGGGCGTGATACCGATCGCCGACCACCTTCCCGCTGCGGCCGAGCACGCGGTTCACCGCGAGCGCCAACCGGATCGCGAGCCCGTGCATGCCGCCGCGAGCGCGGCGCGGCTCGTCCCCCTCGACGATGAAGTGGCCGTGGTCCTGCTGGATTGAAAAATGGATCACCCGAAAGCGATCGACCGACGCCCGGGCGATGGCGCGCCTGAGCGCCCCGAACACGCGCGGCGAGCGGAGAGACGGCAGCCCGGGCGTCGCTCGAATGGTGACCTGCAGTGGATGGCGCGGGTCGATCTTGGGTCGGGTGGCGTGCGGCATCGATGGCCGGCCGCGCGGCTTGCGGCCCGCCCCCTTGCGAGCCCCACCCCACGTTCTCGGCGCCGCCAGGGGCAACCGCATCTGCCGAGCTCCTCCGGACTTGATTCCGCGCATGTTCCGTTTTCGGCGCGGGCCGCGTCGGGTTGCGTGGCGCGTGGACGCTGCGGGCCCCGCGTCTTGAGTCTGCGGATGTCTTTGGTGAAGCGATGGTCGACCGAACGCGAGCCGGAACCGAAAACGACGCCCGGGATGTGACGAATCGTGAGAAAGCGCCCCTACGCGGATGCGTCGACGTCGGGGGCGGCCTCACGGGGCACGGCGATAATGACGCTCGTGCGCTTGGCGGTCGCGGGGCCGTGCTCGCCGACGTGCGCGCCGAGAATGTCGCTGCGGGTGAGGATACCGATTGGCACGCCGGGGTTGGCCCGCTCGACGACGACGAGGCGCCCCACCCGGGCACGCACCATGAGATCGAGCGCCTGCCGCAGTGAGCTTTCGCCGTAGACGACCACGGGCGCGCGCCTGACGAGGGTACGCAGGCCGCCTTGGGCGGACGGGGCCAGCAGATCGCGCCGGGTCAGGAGGCCGACTAGCTTGCCCGCCGCATCGACGAGCGGGTAGCCCTGGTGCCCCGATCCCTCGACGCCCGAGGCGAGCCAGAGTCGCATCTCCTCGACGGTGCTGGCCGCCGGCAGCGCAAAGATGTGGCGCGAGGCGCGGTCGCGCACGGTCGCCTGTTCGAGCAAGTCGGCGGAGTAGTCGCTGCGCACCCGGACGCCGCGGCGCGCGATCTTCTCGGTCATGATCGAGTTGCGCATCAGGCAGCGACGAGACGAGGTAGGCCGCGGTGCAGCCGCCGAGCAGCGGCAGCAGGCCGATCGGCTGGCGCGTGGTCTCGAAGGCGAACACGACCGAGGCGAGCAGCGCGCGCGAGGCGCCGGCGAACATCGCCGCCATGCCGACCAGCGCCGCCGATGCGCACGTCGATGCCGAGCGCGGGCGCCAGCCAGGCGAACGCGGCGCGCCGAGCACCGCGCCGAGCCCGCCGCCGATGGTGAACAGCGGCGCCAGCGTGCCGCCCGACGTGCCGCTGCCGAGCGAGATCGACCACGAGACGAGCTTCAGCGCGCACAGGACGACCATGCGCCGCGGCCGGCGAGCGTGCCGCCGACGGATGTGCGTCGATGTTGTCGTAGCCGACGCCGAGCGTGTGCGGCGCGAAGTAGCCGACCGACGCCGACGGCGATCGCGCCGAGCGCCGGCCACCACATCCAGTGGATCGGCAGCTTCTCGAAGCGCGTCCTCGACGGCGTAGACCGCGCGCGTCACGCCGACGGAGGCGACGCCGACGAGCGCGCCGAGGACGATGTAGCAGCGCGAGCGCGGCGCCGCGTCGGCTGCGCGAGAGTCGGCATGGCGAAAGACCGGGCGCCGAGCCGACGAAGCGCGATGCGCACGCCGTCGCCGCCGCCGCGGCGAGCGCCACCGGGATGAGCGAGCGCGGCGCGATACTCGAAGAGCAGCAGCTCGACGGCGAGCAGCACCGCCGACGACCGGGCTGCCGAAGGTCGCCGCCATGCCGGCCGCGGCGCCGGCGGCGAGCAGCGTCTTGCGCTCGTCGGCGGTGGTCGTGAAGCAGCTGGCCGACGAGCGAGCCGAGCGCGCCGCCGGTGGCGATGATCGGCCCCTCGGCGCCGAACGGGCCGCCGGTGCCGATCGACGATCGCCGCCGAGAGCGGCTTCAGGAACGTCATCCGCGGCGGGATGCGGCTCTCGTTGGTGAGCACCTGCTCCATCGCCTCGGGGATGCCGTGGCCGCGGATCGCCTTGCGAGCCGTAGCGCGCCATGAGGCCGACGACGATCGCCGCCGACGACCGGGCACGCACGATGACCCACAGCCCGAGGTGGTTGTCGGCGGGCGAGACGAAGTCGCTGGAGAACCGGCCGTAGAAGGCGAGGTTGGTGATGAGGCCGATGAGGCGCATCAGGAGCTGCGCGATGAACCCGACGGCGATGGCGACGAGCGATCGCCAGGCCGCACAGCCAAGACGACGCGCCCGTCGACCGACCGGATCTCGAGCGGCACCTGCGCCGCATCGAGCGCGGGCCCGAGCGAGGGCGCGACCGGCAGCGCCCCCTCGATCGATGTTCCGGAGCCTTCATGATGGTCAGGCATGAACTACCGCTCCTCGTCCTCGAAGAACATCGAAGCCCGGCCCCCGGAGGCGCCCAGCGCGTCGGTGAGCGCGCGCAGCCCGTCGGCCAGCCCCCGGCGATGCCCCGGCCCCAGCTGGCGCACGGCGGCCACGATCAGCTCCTGCGCGACTGCCGGCGCGCCGCGGTGCAGGAGCCGGCCGCGCGCGGTGAGGGTGACGATCAGCCGCCGTCGGTCGTCGGGGGCGGGCACGCGCGCCACCAGGCCGCGCGCCACCAGCCTGCTGACGACGACCGACACCGAGCTCTGGTGGGTCATCGTCCGGCGGGCGAGCTCGTTGATCGAGAGCCCCGGGTGGGTCGCCAGCACGCGCAGCACGAAGAGCTGCGCGCCCGTCACGCCGGTCCGCCCCTGGGCGGTCTGCGCCGAGTCACGCAGGAGGCGGACGAGCTTGCGCAGGGCCTCGACGGCCAGGAAGCCGTCGCGCTCGGCGGGCGCGGAATGCATGGGAGACCATATATCTAGGCGGAGGGCACTCCCGTCAAGCGGATTCACCTGCTCACCGCCCGCGTGGTCCGGGCCCGGCGCGGTCAGTCCTCCGCGCCGCCGAGCCAGTCGGTGCGGACGTCGGGACCGAGCTTGTCGATGATCTCGGCCCGGAAGCGCTTCTTGAGCTGGTCGGCGATCTGCCCCATCCGCTGCTTGGAGACGCCGAACCGCGACCCCAGCTCGCCCAGCGCGACGGGCTCCTCGGTCGCCAGGTGCTCGTGCCAGACGGCGCGCTCGCGCGGGTCCTTGAGCGTGTCGCGAAAACCGCCCACGAAGTGGCGGACGGCGTCGGCCAGCTCGGCGTGCGCCGCCTCCGACTCGGGTGAGCGCCCCGCCGCGGCGATCCGCTCGGACAGCGGGTACCCCTCCTCGCCGCCCTTCGAGGCGCCGCCCGGATCGAGCGACACCTCGCGCGATTCGAGGTGCTGGCGGACCTCGTCGAGATCCCGCTCGTCGACGTCCAGCTTGGCGGCCAGCAGCTTGGGCGTCGCCTCGAATCCGGCCGCCAGAAGCTTCTGCTTCTCCTTTTCCAGCCGGAAGAAGAGCTTGCGCCCCGCGCGCGTATTCCCCACGTGGATGAGGCGCGAGTTGGTCATCAGGAACTTCAAGACGTAGGCGCGGATCCAGTACGCGGCATAGGTGCCGAAGCGCGGCCCCAGCGACGGTTCCCAGCGCTTGACCGCCTCCATGAGCCCGACGCTGCCTTCTTGGAAAAGATCGAGGATGCTGGCCCAGGCACGTCGGTACTGGTACGCGATGGAGATGACCAGCCGCAGGTTGTGAACCACCAGCCTGCGCGCGGCGTCCATGTCGCCCTGCTCGCGCACGGCCTCGCCCAGCGTCCGTTCCTCCTCGTCGCTGAGGCGCGGGTAGCGCCGCGCCTCGGCCAAGAACCGCCCGACCGGATCGCGCAGCGGAGCGAGCGCTCCCTGCGCCGCGGGTGGGGTCACCTCGTCCGCGTCGAGCGCCGCGTCCGGCTCGGCTGACCCGGCCGCACCCGTTTCGGCGACAAGCCTCTCCTCGTCCGGGGTCTCCGCCTCGGTCTCGGTGTCCGTCACTCTCTCTGGCTCTGCTTGGCGACGCTTGGCTGGCATCGGTCGTCTCCCCCGGGAATCCCGGGGCGGAGATGGAGATACTATCGCTGGTCGGAAGTGGCGGTATGTCTCTAGCATCGAAAGCTCACCTGCGCCTCGCGGCGGCCGTGCTGGGTCTTGCGTTATTTGGATGCCGGAAGCCCGTCCCGGTGCCGTCCGACGCGCCTCGGCCGGCCGGGGCCGACGGGAGCGCGGCCGAGCCCGCCGCACCACGCGGTCGGGAGATCGCCCTCCTCTACTCGTCGAACCTCGAGGGGAAGTACGCACCCTGCAACTGCGCGGTCCTGCCGCTCGGGGGCCTCGCGCGCCGGGCCACCGTCATCGCGCGCGCCCGCGCCGAAGCCGACGCGGCGGTGGTCGTCGACGCGGGCGACCTGTTCGCCCCCCAGGGGACCGCGGCCGAGACTGAGCGCCAGGGTCGACTCCTCGCCGAAGGGGTCGGGGGCGCCGGGATCGACGCCTTCACGCCCGGCGACGGCGATCTGGCGATCGGCGTTCCCCGGCTCAAGAAGCTGGCGGCGGCGCACAAGATCCCCGTCGTCTCGGCCAACCTCTACGACCGCGACGGCCAGCGGCTGTTTCCGGCCGATCGCCTGGTCGACGCCGCCGGCACCCGCATCGGGATCTTCGGGGTCACCGCGCCACCGACCGCCGCCGACGCCAACCGCTGGCGCGCCGACGGCATCGTGGTGCGCGAGCCCGCCGACGCGGCGCGCGAGGTGGCGGCGTCACTCCGGGCGCGCGGCGCCGCCATCGTGGTGGCCCTGGTTCACGCCGGCCTTCCGGCCGAGAACCGCCGGCTCGTGCGCGCCATCGGCGGGATAGACTGGGCCGTGCTGGGGCACAGCGCGCTCAACCTGGAACGACCCGAGAGCGCGGACGGCCCTTTCCTGCTGGAAGCGATGTCCGAGGGGAAGAACGTCGGCCGGCTCGACCTGCACGTCGTCGGCGGCGGCACGGTGTTCGCCGACCGGGGCGAGCGGGCCGAGCTCGCCGCCGCGCTCGCCGACCACCGCCGGCAGCTCGCCAGCAATGACCGCTCGCTGGGGGGGATCGACCCCGCGTCGATCGAGACCTATTACCAGCAGCGGCGCCAGGCCCTCACTGCCCAGATCGCGCGCGAGACCCGGGCCCTCGGGGCGCTCCCGACCGTCATCACCGGGAGCTGGTTCGAAAACCGCATCATCCCCCTCGACCGGAGCATCCCGGACGACCCCGCCGTGGGGGCGCTGATCCGCGATTATCTGGTCGGGGGGCTAGCAGACAAGCATCGGGCTCATCTATAGTCCGCCCGATGCGCCCCGGTGCCCCCGCCAGACGCTTGCTGCCGCTGGCGATCGCCTTCGTCGCGCTGGCGCCGGCACCGGCGATGGTCCGCGCCGAAGAGGCGGCCGAGAGCAACCCCTCGTTCGAGAAGCTGGCGCACGGCGCGGTGAAGACGCAGGACGTGGGGACGCTGCTGGCCCCGTTCATCGATTCGTGCGGCGGCGACATGCGCGAGCTCGATCGCGCGCGCTGCCGCGGGACGACGACCTTCCTGCGCAAGAAGCTGCCCCAGCAGACCTTCATCACCGAGTCGAACGATCCGGCGGCGATCGACGTTTCGGGCTACGACGCCGCGGCGAAGGGGTACCACCTGGCGCTGGCCGGCTGCATCGCCTGCACCGAGCCGATGCCGATCGGCAGCCGCCGCGAGCCGCGCTTCGTTACGCTGTCGACGCCCGACAAGCGCGCCGCCTCGCTGCCCGCGGGCGTTCAGGTGTCGAAGAGCGTCGTCGCCTTCAACGATTTCGCGGCGGCCAAGCGCTGGGCCGAGGCGGAGAAGCCGTTTCTGCGCGCCGAGTTCCTGTTCCAACCACAGGCCGAGGGGTCGGACTTCACCGTCGGGATGGCGCCCGGCATCGCGCTCAAGCTGGTCGGCGCGCGCGTCTTCAACCGCTGCACTGGCGAGATCCTGCTGTCCAAGCCGCCATCGACGGGGTTCGCCGATCGCCCGCCGCCCGGCCATCAGGATCCGGCCTGCGGGAAGGCGGGGCAGCCGCAGCCGATGAGCGACGAGGAGCTGGCAGCCGACAAGCGCCCCGAGGAGCTCTCCAAGGCGGCCATCAACGAGGTGATGGAGAAGATCCGCCCCCAGTTCTACGACTGCTATCAGAAGTTCCACATCGCCGGCGCGCTCGTGCTCAGCTACGTCGTCGGCGGGAACGGCACCGTGCAGTCGGTGCAGGTCGGATCGACGTTCGCGGGGACGCCGACCGGCACCTGCGCGATGGAGGTGGGGAAAGAGATGCGCTTCCCCGCCTTCAAGCACGAGCGGCAGACGTTCAAGTACATGTTCTATTTGCGCAAGTCCTGACGCAATGGCCGCGCGAGCAGCGCGCCGAGACCAATCAGGCAGAGGAAACCGAACAGGTCGCCGAGGGTGCGATAGAGGCCGCCGCCGGGGAGCATCGCCAGGTCGACCAGCAACGTGGTGGGCGGCGCTTGCGGCTCCTCGGCCGGGTCGACCGACTCGGTCTTGGCGCGCACGCGCCCCGCGGCGTCGATGTGGGCCGAGACGCCGGTGTTGACGGCGCGGACCATCTCCAGCCGGTGCTCGACCGAGCGAAACACCGCCAGCGCCAGGTGCTGGTAGGGCTCGGCGGTGCGGCCGAACCAGGCGTCGTTGGTGATGTTGACGAAGGCGTTGGGCGATAGCTTCGCCACCCGGCGCGCGAACGACGGCAGGATGTCCTCGTAGCAGATGAGCGGGCCGAGCTTGAAGTCGCCGGCCGCGGTGTGCAGGGGAAACGACGCCGGCTCGCTGCCGCGCGAGAAGTTCGACGCCTCGGGGACGAGCTCCGTGAACCAGGGGATTTGATCGTAGAACGGGATGTACTCCCCGAAGATCATCAGGAAGACCTTGTCGTAGCTGCCCGTCGCGTTGCCGGCGGCGTCCATCATGAGCGCCGTGTTGTAGGGGTAGCGATCGGCGCGCGTGCGCGGCGGACCGACGGTGCGCGTGAGGGCGCCGAACAGGAGCGGCGTGTCGAACCCGCGCCGCACCATCCGGGCGTCCTCCACGCCGAAGTCGTGCGCGAAGGTGCGCGGCAGCGCGTAGGGGTATGAGGACTCCGGCCAGACGACGAGCTCGGCGCCGGCACGCTCGAGCTCGGCGGAGGCGCGCTGGTGAATCGCGAGCAGGTGCGCGAACTCGACCGGATCCCACTTCTCGAGGATGCCGACGTTCGCCTGCACGAGACCGGTCTTGACCTTCGGCGCGGCGGCGCGGCGCGCGTCGGCCTGGTGCATCCGCAGCGCGCCGTAACCGAGGTCGAGGAGGAGGAGCGCGCCGGCGATCGCCACGCCCCGGAAGGCCCCGGGGGCGCGGCGCGACGGCGAGAAGAGCAGATCCGCGAGGGCGCCGCTCGCCGTCAGCATCAGCGCCGTCACGCCGAGCGGCCCCGTCAGATCGGCGATCTGGATGAGAACCGGCACGAAGGCCTGCGAGAAGCCGAGGTAGTAGGGAAAGATCTGCGGCATCAGGAGCTCGACGGCGACCATCACCAGCGGCGCCAGCAGCACGAGCGGCGCGCGCGTCCGATCCGACGCGCGCCGCACGCCCCAGGAGAGGAAGGCGAACGCCAGCCCCTGGTAGCCGACCAGCAGCGCCATGATCGGCAGCGCCTCGATCGCCGGCATGTGGCCGAACCGCTCGAGCAACCCGTCCATCCAGTAGAACCCGCCCGCGTTCGCGACGGTCCCGGTGAGCCAGCCGTAAAGAAACGCGCGCCGGGGCGTGCCGGCGACCCGCGCGACGTAGAGCTCGGGAACGGTCGCGATCCACATGAGCGGCCAGAGGCCGTACGTCGGGACCGACAGAAACAAGAGGATCCCCGCCAGCAGCGAGAGCCCGAGCCGGAGACCGACGGTGCGCATCGAGGTCCCTGTCATATCGCAGACAGCCCGATCTTCGCACGGGCGACCTCGTGATAGCATCCTGCGCGATGCGGTCGCGGGTGTTGGCGTTCTGCCTGGGCGCGGCGGTCGCCTCGACGGTGGGCTGCGGCGACGGGAGCAGCCCGGGGAGCTTTGGCGGCGCGGCGGCGGGCGCGGGTGGCCTCGCGGGTGCGGGCGCGGGTGGCCTCGCGGGTGCGGGCGCCGGTGGCCTCGCCGGTGCGGGCGCCGGTGGCCTCGCCGGTGCGGGCGCCGGTGGCCTGGCGGGCGCTGGAGCCGGGGGCCTCGCGGGCGCGGCCGGCGCGCACGGCGGCGGTGGTGCGGCGGGCATGAGCAGCGCGGGCGGCGGCGCGGGCCTCGCGGGCGCGGCCGGCGGCGGCGGAACCGCGGGCGCGGCCGGCGCGGCGGGGGCCGCGGGGACGGCGGGGACGGCGGGCGGTGGCGGTGGCGCCGCCGGCAGCGGGGCTGGCGGAGCCGGCGGTTCGAGCGTCGTGACCTGCGACCCGAACGACCAGACGACCTGCCCGACGAACCAACGCTGCGCGTGGGTCACCGTCACGGCGACCACCGGATACCCGGCCTGCCTGGCCGACGGCACCACCGCGCAAGGCGGCGCCTGCGCGGCCGGCGCGTACGGCGCCGCGACCGGATTCGACGACTGCAAGCGCGGGCTCGCCTGCGCGAACGCGCAGTGCCAGCCGATCTGCAAGACCTCGAACGACACCTGCGGCGCGCACTTCGTCTGCACCAACTACTCGAGCGTCTTCTATTCCAGCGGAACCATCCTGGCCGGCGTCTGCGCGCCCACCTGCAACCCGCTCACGCAGGCCCGCGACTACGACGCCGCCCCGGCCTGCGGCAGCCCGACACCGGCGACGCCCGCGCTGGGCTGCTTCGGCAAGACGGTCTTCACCTGCTCGAAGGTGGTCTCCCCGAACAACAAGTCGGACGCGCCGGCCGCCGGCCCGAGCACCGGCGGCTTCTTCCTGAACGGCTGCGCGCCCGGCTACCTGCCGTTGCTGACGGCGGGCACCGGGAGCACGCAGCAGATCTGCGTCGCGGTCTGCCAGCCCGGCCCGACCTCGCAGGCGGCGCCGGCCAACGCGGGCGGCGTCCCCCCCTCGACCTGCGCCGCCGCCGGCGCGGCGCCCCCCCACGAGTGCCGCTACTGGTGGTGGCTGGAGAACACGACGCTCTCGTCGTTTCCCGACGCGCTCAGCAACACGATGGGTTTCTGCATCGACTACACGAAGTACACCGGCAACAAGAGCGGCACGGGGACGGCGCCCTACCCCAGCTGCACCGCGCTCTCGCCGACGGCGCACAGCTACGACGCGACGCTGACCGACACGCAGTACTGGGGCTGCGAGCCCTACCCCACGACGCCCTGACCTGGCGCGCCGAGGGTCCTTTTCAAAAGTCGTAGCGCAGGAGCCGTACCTCGAGGGGACCGTTCCACAGCCGGTGCGACACGCCGGGCTTGCGGCGGATGGCATGCTCGATCGCCGGGTTGCCACTGAGAACGATCACCCGCCAGCCGCCGAGGCGCTCGAAGGCGCGGCCCATCTCGCGGTAGGTCGCCTCCAGCTCGGCGGGCTTGAGGCGTTCGCCGTACGGCGGGTTGGTGGCGACCGTCCCGCTCGGCCAGCGCCGCTCCAGTGTCGCGATGTCGGCGTTCACGAACTCGATCCCGTCGTCGACCGACGCCGCGGCCGCGTTCTGCCGTGCGGCCGCCAGCGCCTTGCCGTCGGTGTCGGCGCAGACGATCGGGGGCCACTCCCCGCCGAGCGCCGCGCGCGCGGCCGCGTCGGCCTCGGCCCGCAGGCGCCCGAGCGGCGCCAGCGCCTCGGGCGTCAGCGTCGGCCAGCGCTCGAACCCGAACCGGCGGCGCAGCCCGGGCGCGATCCCGCGCGCCGCCAGCGCGTGCTCGATGGCCAGCGTCCCCGACCCACACATCGGATCGACGAACGGCGCATCGCCCGCCGCTCCGCCCAGCAGCAGCACCGCCGCCGCCAGCGTCTCCTTGAGCGGCGCCTCGACCATCGCCACGCGGTAGCCCCGGCGGTGGAGCGGCTGCCCGGCGAGGTCGAGAAAGACGCCCGCCTTCGCAGCCGCGAGGTGCAGGACGATCCCGACGTCGGGCGACTCGGTGTCGACGTCGGGGCGAGCGCCGAGCGCGTCGCGAAGCGCGTCGGCGACGGCATCCTTGACCTTGAGCGCGACGAATCCCGAGTGGGTGAGCGCCGGCGTGTCGCGCACGGAGGCGTGCACGGCGAATGCGCTCTTGGCGGTCAGCCAATCCTGCCAGGCGATCGCCCGCGCGCCCGCGTAGAGCGACTTGGCATCGGGCGCGTCGAACGCGCCCAGCTGAACGAGCACCCGCACCGCGACGCGCGCGTGCAGACAGACGCGCATCCCCATCTCGAGCGGCCCCTCGAACCAGACGCCGCCGTGGTCGCCCTTGGCGCCTGCGATTCGCATGTCGGCGATCTCGCGTCGGAGAGCCCCCTCGGTGCCACGGGCGCAGGTGACGAAGAATCGGAACACGGCGCGCAATCTACGCGCACCCGGGGCCAATGACGAGCGGGACCGGGGGGGATCAGCGTTCGGTGGGACAAACGAGCGGGATCGCGTCGCGCTTGTTCCGGCGATAGACGCGAAAGTTGGTGCGGTCGACGGTGATGACGACATGGCGCGGGTGGAGCTCACTCATGCGGATGAGGCAGAGATCGGCGAGGGCGGGCTCGCGGTCCGCGTATCGCCGCGCGAGATCCGCGAGGTGGTCCCGGTTCCCCGCCAGGTCGAACGCCAGTGTGACGAGGCCGGTCTCGACCATCTCGAGTACCAGCCCCGCGTCCCGCAAGTGGAAGGCGGACTCGGCCAGCACCGCCTCGCAGGTCAGCAGGGGGGCCGTGATCTCCGCGGCCAGGCGAACGGCCCAGGCATGGTATCGATCACGCCGGTTGGCGAACGCGACGAGGAAGCCGGTGTCGGCGATCCCCTTCACGAACGCGAAAAGCCCTTGCGCCGCGACAGATCGCGCGCGCCGTCGACGACGCCGGCGAGGCGCATGAACGGGCGCCCGCGCGGCCGGGCTCTGGCCGCCTTTTCGATCTGGTCGCGCACGATCTGCCCCCGCGGCAGACCCGTCTCCTCGGAGGTCCGAGCGAGCCAGGCCTCGTGCTCCTCGCCAAGCCGGATCGTGAGTGTCTTACGCATCTGTCAGAAGTGTACCACATGGCGCTGAGGCTGGTCGGCGCACCGACCTTCGCTCAGCGGGTCGGCCAGTTGGCGGCCACCCAGGCGTCGATCTCCTTCCAGACGTCGCCCGTGAGCGCGTCGTTGTGACCGGCGCCCGGCACGAGGAGCAGCTTCTTCGGTCCCGCGAGCGCGCGGGTGATCCGTTCCGAGTGGGCGGGCGGCGTCTCCCGATCGTCGGCGCCGTGAATGACCAGGACGGGGACCCGAATCCGGGCGGCGGCTGCGGCGGGATTCACCTCGTCGGCGCGGAACCTCGCCTCCGCCTCGGCGAGCCGGAACGCCTCGTCGATGTTGCCGCGGCTGGCGAAGAAGGGCGCGCGCTCGGCGGCCACCGTGCGCAGGTCCGAGAACGGCGCGACCGCGACCACCAGCGCGATCCGCGGATCGTCGGCCGCGGCCTGCAGCGCGACCGCCGCGCCGAGCGATGCCCCGAGCGCCAGAACCGGCCCACCCCCCACCTTGTCGATGGCGCGGCTCAGATCCTTCTTCTCGTAGAACCCGTAGGTGCAGGCATCGCCGCCCGACTCGCCATGGGCGCGGCTGTCATAGGCGAGCACGTCGAACCCCAGCGCCGTGAAGTGTGCGCCGACGCCGATCCCCGACACGCGGTTGTCGCCGACGCCGTGCAGGTAGACGACCAGACCTCGCCGCGGCCGCTCGGCGCGAAAGAGCCAGCCACGAAGGTGAATCCCGACGTCGAGGTCTACCGCCTCGTACTTGCCCGTCGGCACCTGCGTCACCGGTCGCCGCGGCGGGTGAAGCAGTGCGTTCGCCGCCCAGGAGGGCGGCATGCACGACGGCAGCAGCGCCGCGCCCGCCAGGGCCACGATCAGGAACGACCAACGAGCTTTGGTCCGGCCGTCCACCGTACCCAGCATGGTGATCGACGGGTCTTCGATTGTAAAATTGCCTCGGATGGCGGCGGCGATTTCCACCGACATGTCGGTGCTTGCGGAGGTTCTGGCGGGCCGGTTCCGGGTGTTGAGAATCCTCGGCCGGGGCGCGATCGCCGAGGTGGTCCGCGCGCGCGACGAGCGGACCGGCGCGGAGGTCGCGCTCAAGATTCTCTACCCGCACCTGCGCGAGAGCGCCGTCGTCGTCGAGCGGTTTCGGCGCGAGGTGGAGATCGTCCGGCGGATCGCCCACCCGAACGTGCTGCGCATTCACGACGTCGTCGAGAGTGACGGGCGCCTGTTTCTGGTGATGGACTTCCATCCCGGCGGCGATCTCGCCGATCGGCTGGCGCGCCGCCAGCGGCTGCACGCGGGCGAGATCGTTCACCTAGCGACCCAGCTCTGCGGCGCGCTCGGCGCCGCGCACCACGCGGGTGTCGTCCACCGCGACGTCAAACCGTCGAACGTCCTCGTCGGCGATGGTACCCAGCTCGACGTGCGGCTGTGCGACTTCGGCCTGGCACGCACCGTCGAGGGAGCGGGGCTGACGGTCGCCAACGCCGTGCTCGGCACCCCCGAGTACATGGCGCCGGAGGTGGTGACCGAGGGTCAGGCCGACCCGCGCAGCGACATCTACAGCCTGGGCGTCATGCTGTTCGAGGCGGCGACCGGGAAGCTCCCGTTCTATGGCGATTCGCCTTACCAGCTGATGCGCCAGCACGTCGACGTCGAAGCACCGCGCGCCAGCACGCTGGCTCCCGATCTGCCACCGGCGCTCGACGCGGCGATCGCCCGCGCGCTGGCCAAGGACCCGCTCGACCGGTTCGCCACGGCCGACGATCTGGCGCGCGCGCTGACGGAGGAGCCGCGCGCGCTGATGCCGATATTCGCCGACGGCACGACATCTCGGCGACATGCCTGTACCGCTTGCGGCGGCTGGCTGATCGAAGCAGCGGCGATCTGCGCCGATTGTGGCGCCGAAGCCCTGCGGCTCGAATGGCGGGCCCGAGGCGTGTCGGTGTTGGTCGATGGCCCAGGCAGCGTGGCCGATAGGATCGATGCTTGGCGACACGTCGCGCTTTGCAAGCTAGCCAACGAGGTCTCGCCGGATACCCGGTCGATCGCCCGGGGGCGTGCCGGGGCACCGCGCGTGCCGTTTTACGCGGCCCGCGGTATCAGCGAGGCATCTGCTCAGAGGCTCGTGGAACGGTTCAAGACGATTGGCCTCGAGGCCTCGATCTTGAAGCCAAGGTTGTTGCCGCCGAAGAAGGTCCGAGTCAAAGGCCGACAGCTGGCGATGCGCTACCTCGCGGTAGCTGGCGGTTTCCAGATTTTTTCAAACGTCCTGCCTCGAATGGGTGGGAAGGTCGTGCTCGCAGTCATCGGGGTACTCACCGCCCTGGGAGTCAGGGCAGCGGTCCGTGGCGCGCGACCGTTCATCGGGAAAACCCCGGGCCAATCTCGCCAGACTTCGGACATCGATTGGGGAACCATTCTGAGGACCCTCGTGAGTCGGCAGGACAGGCGCCTGGTGGCCCACGTTCTCGATCGGGTAGACGAGATCGGTGCTCGCGGCCACCTCGACATCGCTCAGGCGCTCTCGCAACGAGCCGCTATCGCCGCCAGGGGCCTTGCTGCCGTCAGCGACCGGCGCTCGGTTGACCCCACGTTCGGACAGGACGCTGAGCGGGCGCTCGCGGAACTGCGGAACGAAGAACGAACGCGGGTCGTCCTCCGTAGCGATCTCCTGCGGAGCGCGAGCCGCCTCGACAGCGCCGCGCTCATCTTGACGCGCACGGAACAGGCGTCGCCCGACGAGGCGGCCGCGCTCGAAGATGAGATCCGTGAGCTGACGTCGGCGGTCGACGCCGAAGAGACTCTGGACGCCCTATTGCGAGGGCCCCGGTGAACCCGCTCGTCGGGGGCAGGTACCAGATCGTCGGAAACCTGGGCAGCGGCGGCACCTCGCTTGTCCAGCGAGCGCGCGACCTGCGCGCAGGATCGGACGTAGCACTCAAGAGACTCCGTCCCGAGTTTTCCCAGAACTCGGCGCTGCGACGGCGCTTCCTACGGGAAGGTGATCTGGCGCGCCGGCTGGACGACTCAACAATCGTGCGGGTCCTGGACGTAGGTGAGGAGGCCGGTATTCCATTCCTGGTCCTTGAGTTGATTGAAGGCCCCACCCTCCGTCACCTACTCGGGCAAGGACGACAGTTCGATCTGACCACCGTTCGGACGATCATGGCATCGCTGACGCGCGCGCTGGATTGCGCGCACGCAGCGGGAATCGTCCACCGCGACGTAAAACCGGAAAACATCTTCGTGGAGAGATGGACCGTCAAGTTGGGAGACTTCGGCAATGCTCGCGTGGTGTCGCTGGCGAGTGTGACAGGAGCCAGCCTCACCTGGGGGACGCCCGAGTACGTGGCGCCCGAACTATTCTCTCGGGGTCGCGCCGATCCGCGATCGGACTTGTATTCCGTGGGCGTGATCCTTCACGAAATGCTGACCGGACGTCCACCCTGGTCGCGGAGCGAGATGTTGGGGCGCCTCGCGGCGAAGCAGCCCCCGCGTTTGCAGCCCACGGGAGCCGGCGAGGCGATCGATGCCTTACTGGCCGATTTGCTGGCACCAGAACCATCAGACCGTCCTGCCTCGGGGAACGAACTCCTGCGTCGACTATCAGACGCACGAGCCGTCACCGTGGTGGCCAAGAGCGCTTGCCCTACCTGCGGGGAAAGGCGAGCCGACGACGTGCCCCGCTGCTTTTCCTGTGGCCAAGAGGTTCTTCGGATTGATCGCCACAAAGGAGAGTGGCGCCTCGTGCTGAGGGACCTCGGGGAGGACGCTGCCACAACGGAGAGGCTGCTGTGGCTTCTGTCGCCGTTGTGTCAGCCGACCAATCGGCCTCTCCTCTTTCTGACGGGAAATCGCCAGCTCTACTCCGAAGCCGAGCGCAAGCTGGGGATCGACTTTCCCGCCGTTCTTTTCAGCGGGCTCAGCGAAGGGGCTACCCGCGATCTCGAGGCCCTGTTCCGTGCCCGAGGCTTCGAAGTCGAAGCAGTCGAGGGCGCGCCGCAGACACCAGCACGACTCGTGCGCCCGCCGGGGAACCGGGTGAGCCGGCTCTACCTCCTCGGCGCGTCGGCCTACATCGGATGGACTGTCGCCTTCATCAGTCACCACATCGTCGCTGGGATCGTTGCGGGGGCGGCGTTCATGCCCTTCATGTTCTGGATTCACGGCCGCCGGCAACGAGCGTCGGCTCGGAAGATGCCGGGCCTTTTCCAGCTGAAGGACGAGCTCTCGCCGGTTCCCGTCGCGGATCACCTGCTGCGCGACGCGACGACGTCGGCTGCGCGGATTCGGGCTCCGGAGGCTCGCGCTCTGTTCGTCGACGTGTCCACCGAGCTCTACCGGCTCATGCGACGAGCCGCCGAGTTGGACCGGCGTGCGGCGCAGAGCGGCCTCCAGTCGACCGAACGAGACCTCGTCTGCCGCGCGCTCCTAGCGGCGCCCTCCCTGCTGAAGCGACTGATCGATCTGGCGGAACGGCTCGACCGGCTGGACGCGGCCCTCGACGGGACGACCGAAGGTGAGCTGATGGCGTCGATCGCGCGCCTGGAACGAGCTGCGGGAGCACCAGGCGCAGAGAGGTCCGTCATCGACGCCGCCCGGCGCGACCTAGAGGCGACGCTCGAACGCCGCGAACGAACCGAGCTCGAGCGCGCGCGTCTCTCGGCCAAGCTCTGCGAGCTCCTCGGGCAGCTACGGGGTGTCTATCAGCGGGTTCGCGAGCTTCGAACCGTAGACGACGACGAAGCTGCCACGATGGAAGGTGCGTCAGCCGAGCTCGACGCGTTCCTGGCGGCTCCAGGCGCGCCCTAGCAGCCGGCCGTCAGTGCACCGTGATGCGCGCGACCGCGTCGAGCCGGGCCTGGGCCCAGCCGCGCTTCAGCACGAGGGCGTGGTAGGAGCCGTCGAGCTCGCCCTTCCAGGCCGCGAGCGATTTGTCGGCTTCCGCGAGATCGCGCGCGGCGGCGTCGCGGTCGACGTCGGCGGCGGCGAGGGCCTGGTCGACGAGGACCAGCACGCGGTCACGGCCGGGGGCGTCGGTGCGGGCCTGCGGGGCGACCTGGAGGAAGCCCTGCCCCACCGCCACCACGCCGTCGTGCTCCTTCGACAGGTACGAGAGCACGCCCGGGCGGAGCGCCGTCATGAGCGGCACGTGGCCGGGCAGGAGGCCCAGCTCGCCGATCTCGCCGGGCGCTGTGACCTCCTCGACGTCGGTGTCGACGAGGGCGCCCTTGGGCGTGGTCAGGGAAAGCTTCATCCGGTCTACGCCGCTTCTTTCTTCATCTGCTCGGCCTTGGCGCGCACGTCGTCGAGGCCGCCCTGCATGTAGAAAGCCTGCTCTGGGAGGTCGTCGCACTTGCCGTCGACGATCTCCTTGAAGCTGCGCACGGTGTCCTTGATCTCGACGTATTTGCCGGGCGTTCCGGTGAAGGTCTCGGCCACGAAGAACGGCTGCGAGAGGAACTTCTGGATCTTCCGCGCGCGCGACACCGTCAGCTTGTCGTCCTCGGACAGCTCGTCCATCCCGAGGATGGCGATGATGTCGACCAGCTCCTTGTACTTCTGCAGGATCTTCTGCACCTGCCGCGCCACCTGATAGTGCTCGGCGCCGACGATCTCGGCCGACAGCATGGTCGACGTCGAGTCCAGCGGATCGACCGCCGGGTAGATCCCCAGCTCCGAGATGCTGCGCGAGAGGACCGTCGTCGCGTCGAGGTGGGCGAACGCCGTCGCGGGCGCCGGGTCGGTGAGATCGTCGGCCGGGACGTAGATCGCCTGCACCGAGGTGATCGATCCCTTGCTGGTCGAGGTGATCCGCTCCTGCAGCTCGCCCATGTCCGTCGCCAGCGTCGGCTGGTAACCGACGGCGCTGGGGATGCGGCCGAGGAGCGCGGACACCTCCGAGCCGGCCTGGGTGAAGCGGAAGATGTTGTCGATGAAGAGCAGCACGTCCTGCCCCTCGTCGTCGCGGAAGAACTCGGCCACGGTGAGCGCCGACAGCGCGACCCGGGCGCGCGCGCCCGGCGGCTCGTTCATCTGGCCGTAGACGAGCGCGGTCTTGGACAACACCGACGATCCGTCGGAGAGCTTGGACTCCGCCATCTCGTTGTAGAGATCGCGTCCCTCGCGGGTGCGCTCGCCGACCCCGCCGAACACCGAGAAGCCGCCGTGCTTCTTGGCGACGTTGTTGATGAGCTCGAGCATCGTGACCGTCTTGCCGACGCCCGCCCCGCCGAAGAGACCCACCTTGCCGCCACGACGATAGGGCGCCAGCAGATCGATGACCTTGATGCCGGTCTCGAACATTTCGACCCGCACCGACTGGTCGACGAACTTGGGCGCCGCGCGGTGGATCGGCAGCTTCTTGCTGGAGGTGAGCGGTCCGCGCTCGTCGACCGGCTCGCCGACGACGTTCATGATACGCCCGAGGACCTCGCGGCCGACCGGGATCTGAATCGGCGCCCCGCTGTTCTCGACCGGCATCCCGCGCACCAGGCCGTCGGTGGTGTCCATGGCGATGCAGCGGACGTGGTGCTCGCCGAGGTGCTGCGCCACCTCGACCACCAGGTTCCCGACCTTGTCGTTGATCGACGGGTTCGAGATCCGCAGCGCGGTGTTGATCTCCGGCAGGTCGCCGCCGGCGAACTCGACGTCGACGACCGGGCCGATGACCTGGACGACCTTGCCCTGGGTGCTCGCTTGAACGCTGCTCATGTCGGTCCTTGTCCTTATCCTTTTAAGGCCTCCGCCCCGCTGACGATCTCCATCAGCTCCTTGGTGATGGCGGCCTGGCGCGCGCGGTTGTACTGAAGCGTGAGGCTGGCGATCATCTCCTTGGCGTTGTTGGTCGCGCTGTCCATCGCGGTCATGCGCGCGCCGAGCTCGGACGCGATCGACTCGAGCAGCGCGCGGTAGAGCTGCGACTCGAGATAGAGCGGCAAGAGCGCGTCGAGCAGCTTCTGCTTCGACGGCTCGTAGACGAAGTCGAGCGCACCGGCTGCCGCACTCTGGGCGGCTTGCGTGTTGCCGGCCGCCGGCAGGTCGGCCCCGATGACGGGCAGGAGCGGCTCGACCACCACGCGCTGCTGCACGGCCGACTTGAACTCGTTGTAGACGAGAAACACGGCGTCGGTCCGCCCCTCGTGGAACTCGTCGAGACGATCTGCGCCATCTCGCGCGCGATCTGCGAGGCGGTCTCCGCCGTCGGCGCGTGCGGTCTCGCGCGTGATCGTCTGCCGTGCGGCGGCGGTAGTAGTCGCGGCCCTTCTTGCCGATGATCTCCAGCACGATCTCGCGCGCCGGCGGCGTCGCCGCCTTGCGCTCGGCGATGAACCTCTGCGTGACGCGGAAGACGTTGGCGTTGAAGCCGCCGGCGAGACCGCGGTCGGACGTGAGCAGCACGAGCGTGATCCGTTCGGGGCTGCGCCGCTCGAGCAGCGGGTGCGACTCGGCGCCGGCGCGCACCGCCACCTCGGCGATCGCCTCGGCCAGCGAGTTGGCGTACGGGCGCGCGGCGACGATGGCGTCCTGCGCGCGCCGCAGCCGCGCCGCCGCGACCAGCTTCATGGCGCGCGTGATCTTCTGCGTCGACTTCTTCGACGCGATCTGCGTGCGTATGTTCTTGAGTGAGGGCATCGCTCAGCTCGTCGCGGTCAGGCGGCCGGGGCCTCCGCCGAGAACTCCTTGCCGAACTCGTCGAGCGCCGCCTTCATCCGGGTCTGCAGCGCGTCCCAGGCCTTGCCGTCGTTGCCCTTGGTCTTGAGCTCGGTCCAGAGATCGGCGTGGCGCGCGTCGACGAACGCGTACAGCTCGCGCTCGTAGCGGCCGAGCGAATCGACCGGCAGGTTGTCGGTGAAGCCGTTCGTCACCGCGAACAGGATGAGGACCTGCTTCTCGACCGGCAGCGGCTCGTACTGGCCCTGCTTGAGGAGCTCGGTCATGCGCGCGCCGCGCGCCAGCTGCTGCTGCGTCGCCTTGTCGAGGTCCGAGCCGAACTGCGCGAACGCCGCCAGCTCGCGGTACTGCGCCAGCTCGAGGCGCAGCTTGCCGGCGACCTTTTTCATCGCCGCGATCTGCGCGGCGCCGCCGACGCGCGACACCGAGATGCCGGCGTTCACCGCCGGACGCTGGCCCGAGTAGAAGAGGTCGCTCTCGAGGAAGATCTGGCCGTCGGTGATCGAGATGACGTTGGTCGGGATGTACGCCGACACGTCGCCCGCCTGCGTCTCGATGATCGGCAGCGCGGTCAGCGAGCCCGCGCCCTCCTTGTCCGACAGCTTGGCGGCGCGCTCGAGCAGGCGCGAGTGGAGATAGAACACGTCGCCCGGGATACGCCTCGCGGCCCGGCGGGCGGCGCAGCAGCAGCGACAGCTGGCGGTAGGCGACCGCCTGCTTCGACAGATCGTCATAGACGATGAGCGCGTGGCGGCCGCTGTCGCGGTAGTACTCGGCCATCGTGACGCCGGTGTAGGGCGCGAGGAACTGCAGCGGCGCCGGCTCCGAGGCCGTCGCGGCGACGATCGTCGTGTACTCGAGCGCGCCCGTCTCGCGCAGCTTCTCGACGACCGCGGCCACCGTCGACTGCTTCTGGCCGATGGCCACGTAGAAGCAGTGCATGTTCTGGCCCTTCTGGTTGATGATCGCGTCGACGGCGACGGCGGTCTTGCCGGTCTGCCGGTCGCCGATGATGAGCTCGCGCTGGCCGCGGCCGATCGGGATCATCGAGTCGATCGCCTTGATGCCGGTCTGCATCGGCTCGTGGACCGACTTGCGCGCGATGATGCCGGGCGCCTTCACCTCGATCTTGCGCGTCTCGTTGGCCGACGGTGATCGGCCCCTTGCCGTCGATCGGCACGCCGAGCGCGTTCACCACGCGGCCGATCAGCGCGTCGCCCACGGGGACCTGGGCGATCTTGCCGGTGCGCTTGACGGTGTCGCCCTCGCGGACCTCCTCGAAGTTGCCGAGCAGCGCGACGCCGACGTTGTCCTCTTCGAGGTTCAGCACCAGCCCGACAACGCCGCCGTGGCCGAAGTCGAGCAGCTCGCCGGCCATCGCGGCCTCGAGGCCGTAGACGCGCGCGATGCCGTCGCCGGCCTCGAGCACGGTGCCGGTCTCCCTGACGGAGACCTTCTGATCGAAGCTCTCGATCTCCTTGCGGATGATCTGGCTGATTTCTTCGGCGCGAATTTGCATGACTGTCGTCTCTTTCTGGGTCTCGCCTAATTGAGAAGCTTCTGCCGCAGATCACCGAGCTGGGTGCGGACGCTGCCGTCCAGCACCAGATCGCCCACCTGCGCGACCACCCCGCCGATGAGCTCGGCGTCGACGGCGGTCTCCACGATCACCTTCTTGCCGGTGCGGCGCTCCAGCGACTGGCGCACGCGATCGAGCGCGGCCGGCGTCAGCGGCTCGGCCGACGTCACCTTGGCGCGGACACGGCCGGTGTGCGCATCGGCGAAGTCCCGGTACGCGCGCGCGATCGCCGGCAGGAGAAGAATACGGCGCCGCTCGAGCAGCAAGAGCGCGAACCGCTGCACCTCGGGCGTCGGAGCCACGCGTGGCAGGATCTGCTCCAGCACCGCGCGCTTCTCGGACGGACTGAAACACCGGGTTCTCCAGCGCCTGGCGCAGCTCGGCCGACGAGGACCAGAGCACCGCCAGCTCGCCGATCTCCTGCCCCAGCGCCTCGAACTTGCCGCTGTCGACGCCGATCCCGAACAGCGCGCGCGCGTAGCGCCGGGCGACGGAGCCCCCCATGGCCGCCATCAGGCTTGTCCCCGCGGCGCCGCCGGCGTGGCGACGTCCGCCACGAAGCTGTCGACCAGCCGCTGCTGATCGGCCGCGCCCAGCGACCTCCTCACCATCTGCTCGGCCAGATCGACGGCCGCCAGCGCCACCTCGCGCCGCAGCCGGACCTCGGCCTCCTTGATCTGCTGATCGAGGACGAAGCTGGTCTCCTCCTTGATCCGCTTGGCGCGCTCCTCGGCGGTCGCGATGAGGCGCGCCTTCTCGGCCTCCGCCTCCGCCTTGACCCCCTTGCGAATTCCGTCGATCTCCTGCTCCAGCGCCGCCAGCCGGGCCTCCTGCTGCTTGAGCCGGGCCTCGGCCTCGGCGCGCGCCGCCGACGCCGACGCCAGATCCGCCTTCAGCTGCTGGTGCCGCGCCGCCAGCGCCTTGCCGATCGCCGGACCACCGAACTTCACCAGGATGAAGATCAGAACGCCGAAGTTCAGCAGCTGCAGCGCCAGCTTCTTGCCGTTGATCTCCGGGGAGCCGTGCTCCGGTACCTCGCCGCCGGGGTGATCGCTGGCCTCTGCGGCTGCCCGCTCGGCCCCCTCATCGGCGCGCGCGTTCCCGACGGATAAGAGCGCCAGGCCGCCAGCGGCCAGCGCGCCGATCAGCAGCCAGCGCCGAACGGCGCTCACAGCGACGCCTCGCGGCCCAGGATCCGGCGCGCCGCCGTGGCGGCCGATCTCGCGCGTCTCGGTCTCCAGCTTGGCCCGCTCGGTCGCCAGCGTGGCGTCCAGCCGGGTGCGCGCCGCGGCCAGCGTCTTCTGCGCGTCGGCGTTGGCCTCGGCCAGCACGGCGGCCTCCCGCGTCTGCGCCTCGGCCCGCGCCTTCGCCCGCTCGCCCGATCCCTCGCGGCGCGCCGCGCCGAGCGCGATCTCCGCCTTGGCCAGACGCTCCGCAGCGTCGGCGTCGATCTTCACCGCGTCCTGCCGGTACCCCTCGACGCGCGTCACGCGCTCGCCGCGCACGCGCAGGTACGGCTGCCAGAGGAACTTCCAGAGCACCACCGCCAGCAGGAGGAAAATCCCGAACTGCACGAACACCGTCTGGTCGAGATCGATGAGCTGCGGCTCGTGCGAGACGGGCGCCGCCTGGAGCAGGAAAACGAGAGCGGAATTCATAGAGAAATCCGCGGGTCGTTTACCCAATCGCTGGCGGTTCGTCAATGGAAACGTAGGCAGAAACTCGTATGCTGAAAACGATGATCCTCGGAGCCCACGAATCGGTCGCCGGCGGCCCCCACACGGCCATCGCGCGGGGCAAGGCGGACGGCTGCGAGGCGGTACAGATTTTCGCCCGTCCGTCAGCCCAGTGGCGCGCCAAACCCTTCTCACCCGAAGAGATATCGCTGTTTCGCAGCGAGCACGCGACGGTCGGGTGGCCGACCCTGTCGCACGCCTCGTACCTCATCAACCTGGCGGCGGCGAATCCGGACATCCTGGACAAGAGCCGCGACGCGCTGGCGGACGAGATGTTCCGGGCCGAGGAGCTGGGCCTCGACTATGTGGTGCTGCACCCGGGCGCGCACCTCGGCGCCGGGGTCGAGGACGGCATCGACGCCGCCGCCGACTCGCTGTCGGACCTGCACGCCCGGACGCGCGGGATGCGCGTCCGCCTGCTGCTGGAGATCACCGCCGGCCAGGGGAGCTGCCTCGGCTGCCGCTTCGAGGAGATGGAGGCGATGCTGTCGCGCGCGCGCGGCGGCGACACGATTGGGATCTGCTTCGACACCTGCCACGCCCACGCCTCCGGCTACGACCTCAGCACCGAGGCCGGCTACGAGCGGACGTTCGACGCCTTCGCGCGCACCATCGGCCTCGAGAAGCTGCGCGCCTTTCACCTCAACGACTCGAAGACGCCGACCGGCAGCCACGTCGACCGCCACGCCGAGATCGGCGACGGCTACCTCGGCCCCCTCCCGTTCTGGCGCCTGGTGAACGACGCGCGCTTCGCGACGACGCCGGCGGTGCTCGAAACGCCCTCCGGCCCCGATGGCGGCTCGTCGTTCCCGCGCAACCTCGCCCGGCTGCGCGCGCTCATCGGCGCACCCCGCCCCGCCGGCCCGCCCAAGTCCCAGGCGCTGCCCGAAAAGGCCGACCCGCGCCAGGGGCGCCTGTTCGCCTAGCTCGCCCTCTCACGACGCCTTATCTTCAACGGCGGCAACATCCGCGGAATCAAGATCGAGCCGCCCGCGCCACCCCCCCCGGCGTCCCCGCGCCTCCAACCGCACATCCGCCGAATCAAGTCACGCGTACGCCCGGTCGCCGCGGCGCCCTGCGCGCACCCGACTTGAATCCGCGGATGTCGCCGAGCGCCAGCCGCGGCAAACTTGAATCCGCGGATGTTTGTGTCCCGGAGATGTGACGGATCGTAAGCGGTCGCCCTGGGCCCCGGGGAATGACCACACCCGTCGCGCTACTCGTCGACAGGCCGTAGGTCCCGGTCGAGGTCGGGCGCTCAGCCAGACCGTTCGGGCCACATGCCCAGCAGCAAGCCACCGAGAATCAGCGCGGCGCCGGCGAAATTCGACGGCGTGATCCGCTCGTGCCGAACGATGGCGCCCAGCCCGAGCGCGATGATCGGGACGATCACCGTCACGTAGGCTGTTCGCGTGACCGTCCAGCGGTGGACCAGCCAGGACATGATGACGTAAGCGCCCAGCGACCCGGCGACGGCCAGGTAGATGACCGGCCAGGCGGCGCGCGCGGTCTCCGGAAATACGTGCGGCTCGCCGAGCGCCAGGCTGATCGCCATCGAGATGACCGCCCCGATCGCGCAGCCCGCGGCGTTGGCGCCGAACGGATCCTGCTTGGGCCCGCGCTTGAGCAGCGTGGTCCCCAGGCTGGCTGCCGTCGCGCCGACCAGGATCGCAAGGAGCCCCAGCGGCGCCACGCGCCCGTGCAGCGTCGACGAGAACAGGACGGCGACGCCGCCAAAGGCGACCACCGCGCCCGCCACCTTGGCCGGCGTGAGCCGCTCCATCCGGAACGCGCGCGTGATGAGCGCGCTCGACAGCGGAATCGTCGCGTACACCACCGCCGAAAGCCCCGAGGGAACGACCTTCTCGCCCCAGTAGAGCAACGGCAGGTTCACACCGAACTGCATGACGCCGTAGCCGAGCGCCGCGCGCAGCGCCGCCCCGCGCGGCAGCGTCTGGCCACGCGCAGCCGTAACACCGCCCAGCAGCAGCGCCGCCAACGCGAGCCGGAGCGTCGCCGCCCAGACCGGCGCCAGCGCGTCGTTGCCGATGCTGATGACGAGAAAGGTGCTCCCCCAGATCGCGCTGCACGCCCAGAAGGCGGCCCAGGGTCCCGCCTCGGAGGTCGGGCGGGCGTCGGCGTCGAAGGTCGACACGCTACGGGATGACGATGCCCTGGGCGCTTTTCAGCAGGCTGAAGATGCCGGTGGAGGTTGCGAAGTAGACGCAGGCGTCGTCGACGGCGATGGAGCTCTCCGACGGCAACGTCGCGACCACGACCTCTGCCCCGCCCTGTCCCGGAACGCTCACAATACTGCTGCTGGTGGCGGTCCGGCCGCTCTGGCCGGAGACGAAGAAATTCGTCCCGTCGTACACCAGGCCCGAGGGGTCA
This sequence comes from uncultured Pseudomonadota bacterium, assembly GCA_963831685.1. Classification (GTDB taxonomy): domain Bacteria; phylum Myxococcota_A; class Polyangia; order Fen-1088; family Fen-1088; genus JADGRB01. Next base: position 110,025 of record CAWHRJ010000010.1, on the reverse strand, counting down.
GCGACCGGCCCGGTCAGCGCGGCGAGCGTCGCCAGCGGCCCGGACGACGGATCGATCTGATAGACGACGCCGGTCCCCAGCCAGCACGCGCTGGCACCGCATGGGACAAGGCTCCCGGCGACAGCGGCCGATCCCTGGCCGATCGTGGTCGCGGCGCCGCCGTCCGCCCCGAGGGGCAGGCTGTCGACGCTCCCGTCGGGCTGCAGCATCAACAGCCGCTGGCCGAAGACGCCGATGCTGGTGGGAAACGCCGTCACCAGCAACGTCGGGGCGGGAGGCGCCGCGGCGACGTCGACCGGCACGCTTTCGACACCGCCACCGTCGACGAAGTAGACCGAGACGCCGTCGGTGACCGGGGGCGCGGACAGCGTCGTGAGGTTCGCGAGTGTCCCCCCCCCGTTTCCGCTTCGGGCGAACTCGACGATGCTCGCCGCGTTCACGTTGCTGTCCACGTATCCGAGAATCACGCTGGTCGGCGTGAAGGCCGGCGGGTCGAACAGGTAGCCCTCGGCAATCGACACGGGCGAGCCGCCGTAGGTGGAGACACGCATCACCTCGCCGGTACTGGAGCCGGGCGCCAAGGGGATGAGCACGACGTAGAGGTCCGATCCATCAAGCGTCATCGCGCCGACGGCGAGCGTGGCGTTCCCTGCATCAGAGGTCGAGGGATAGGCGTTCGCGGCGACGAGCAGCTTCGGCGTAGGACCGCAGCGGCCGTTGTCGGTGACGAGGCTCGCGCTGTGGCAACCGGCCGCCAGGATCGACGCGGCACCGATGAACAGCAGCCCCGCCCCGCCGACGATCTTCACCCCTCCAGGATGCCATCCCGCCCGGCAGGCGCAAGCGCCGGCCTCTTGACGGCGCGCGTTCGGCAGACGCGCGTCAGGCCGCCTGGGCGGCGTGCGCCGCCCGACGGGAGCGGATGTTCATGATCAAGTAGCTGACGATCGCGACGTTCAGGACCAGCAGGATCGCCCGACCGACACGCAGGTGGCGCAGCAGGGCCGCGATCTCGAACGGGATCAGGAAGGCGGTGGTCCCGACGACCAGCCATTCGGCCCAGGTGTAGCCCCGGGAGAGCGCCCACCCCTCGACGCCGCTCAAGCCGGCGTCGAGCAACAGCGCATCGGCCGTCCAGGCCAGGCTGTGCCGCGAATGAACGAACCGGAGCAGCGCCGCCGCGAACAGGTTGCTCCAGGCGTGGATGGCATGCTCGCGCAGCCGCTCCGCGAAGTCGGCCAGCCTGGCGCCAAGGCCGTGGGCCGCGCCGTAGAAGAGCAGCACCGCCGCCGCCACCTGCAGGACGGCCTTGCCGAACTTGTAGGTGGTGATGAGCCGCAGGCCGGCGGGCGCTGTCTGCATCGCCCCCATAAGGTAAGGCCTACGACCGCGAACGGCCCGCGCCGCTCCCCCAGATGACGGCGCCGACGGCGGTCACGATCAAGAGCGCGGCGACGCCCGTCCGCGGACCGACCGCCTCGCCCGCCACGAGGCTCCCCAGAACGACGGCCACCAGCGGGTTGACGAAGGCGTAGGTGGACGCGCGCGCCGCGCTGGTGTTCTTGAGCAGGAACACGTAGGAGCCGAACCCGGCCAGGCTGCCGAAGACGACCAGGTAGGCGAGCGCGAGCCAGGCCCCCGGCGCGACGGCCGCCGGATGGAAGCGCCCCCACTCGCCCCGCGCCAGTGCGGCCAGCGCCAGGATCGGGCTGGCGGTCAGCATCTCCAGCGAGGTCGCGAGGGCGGCCTCGGCGGGCAGCGGCAGGCTGCGCGACCAGAGCGAGCCGACCGCCCAGGAGAGACAGGCGACGAGGAGGCCGATGCGCCCCCCCATCAACGCCGCCGCGGCCGGCGTGCCGCGACCGGCCCCCGGCGCTCCGCCCACCAGCGTCGCGACGCCGACGAGCCCCAGCGCGATCCCGACCAGCGCTGCCGGATGCGGCGCCTTCGCGCGACGCGCGAGCCAAGGCAAGAGTGTCATCCAGAGCGGCACGCTCGCCACGATGAGCGCCGTCTCGCCCGAGGGGACCCACTGTTCGGCCCAGCCGACGAGGCCGTTGCCGCCGCCCAGCAGCAGGGCGCCTACCAGCGCGGCGGCGCCCCAGTTCCGGGCTGACGGGCGCGGCAGGCCCCGCAGGCGCAGGAAGAGATAGAGGCCGCCCCCGGAGATCCCGAAACGGAGCGCCGCCGCCACGAACGGTGGCACGCTGACCACGGCGATCCGGATCGCCAGGTAGGTGGCGCCCCAGAAGAGGTACAGCGCGGCGAAGGCCAGCAGCAGCGTCGATCTCGACGGTGTCGCTTTCTGCGCCGTGGTCAATCGTCGCGCCGGCGCCTCCACGGCGAGGGGTGCGTCTGGGAGAGATCGAGATCGCTCGCGGCCGCGACGCCGCCCGCGCGCGCCGCCGCGGCGGCCGATGCGATAGCGGCCAGCGCCGCCGTCTCGTCATCGGGCGCCGGCTGCGCCAGCTCGGCCCTGTGGCGTTCGATGAAGCCGGTGTCGTAGTCGCCGCGGAGGAACGCCGGGTGGCGCATCACCCGCCGGTGAAAAGCCAGGTTCGTCTTGATGCCGCCCACGTGGTACTCACCGAGCGCGCGTCGCATCCGGTCTATTGCCGCCGGGCGGGCGTCGGCCCAGGCACACAGCTTGGAGATCATCGGGTCGTAGTGGACCGAGACGACGCTGCCGGCGACCACCCCGCCGTCGTCGCGGATGCCCGGCCCCGACGGCACGCGCAGCGAGGTGATCGTCCCGGGCGACGGCAGGAACTTCACCGGGTCCTCGGCGTAGACGCGGCACTCGATGGCCGCCCCCTGTCGCGGGATCGCCTCCTGCGCGAGCGGAAGTTTCTCTCCCTGCGCGACGGCCAGTTGCCAGCGGACCAGATCGACGCCGGTCACGAGCTCGGTGATCGGGTGCTCGACCTGCAGCCGCGTGTTCATCTCCAGGAAGTAGAAGCTGCGCGCGGCCGAATCGTAGAGCATCTCGATGGTGCCGGCGCCGACGTAGCCGACCGAGCGGGCGGCACGCACCGCCACCTGTCCCATTTCGGCGCGCGTCTCGTCGTCGATCACCGGCGAGGGCGACTCCTCGATCACCTTCTGGTTGCGGCGCTGGATCGAACAGTCGCGCTCGTAGAGGTGGACCGCGCCGCCGTGCTCGTCGCCGAACACCTGGATCTCGATGTGGCGCGGGCGGACGATCGCCTTCTCCAGATAGACGGCGTCGTCACCGAAGGCCGCCTTCGCCTCGCGCTGCGCGCTGCCGAGCGCCGCCTCCAGCTTCTCCTCGGCGTCGACGAGGCGCATGCCGCGCCCGCCCCCGCCGGCCGCCGCCTTGAGCATCACCGGGTAGCCGATGCGCGCGGCGGCGGCCCTGGCGGCCGCGGCGTCGGGAAAGCCGCGCCCCTCGGGGCCGTTGTCGCCGGGGACGACCGGCACGCCGGCCGCCTGCATCCGCGCGCGGGCGCTGGTCTTGCCGCCCATGGCCCGGATCGCCGACGGCGGCGGACCGATGAAGATCGCGCCCGCGGCGTGCACCGCCTCGGCGAAGTCGGCGTTCTCGGAGAGGAAGCCGTAGCCCGGGTGGACGCCGTCGGCGCCGCTCCGGCGGATCGCGTCGACGATCTTGTCGACCACCAGGTAACTCTCGCGCGCCGGCGGCGGCCCGATGGCGATCGCCTCGTCGGCCATCCGCACGTGCGGCGCGGCGGCGTCAGCCTCCGAGTAGACCGCCACCGTGCGCAGATCCAGCTCGCGGCAGGCGCGGATCACGCGGCAGGCGATCTCGCCGCGGTTGGCGATCAAGACCTTGCTGATCCTTTGTACCTTGCGCGCCGGCATCAATAGCCCGCGGGCATGCTCGGGCTGCGCGGCTCCGCGCCCGCCTCGATCCCCCTGTCGGTCCGCACCAGCACGTTGACCACCCCGATGTGCGGCATCTCCTTGATCTTGTGGCCGCGCCGCTCGAGCCCCACGAGCACGTCGGGCGCGATGTCGCTTTCGACCATCAGCAGATCCGGGAACCACTGATCGTGGATGCGTGGCGCCGCCACCGCCGCCTGCGCGTCCAGCTTCCAGTCGACGACGTTCGACAGCACCTGGGCGGTCGCCGAGATGATGGTCGGCCCGCCCGCGGCGCCGACCACCACCTTGACCTGACCGTTGCCGTCGACGGCGATGGTCGGCGTCATCGACGACAGCGGGCGCTTTTTCGGCGCCACCGCGTTCTGCTCATTGCCGATGAGGCCGAACGCGTTGGGCACCCCGGGCGTCAGCGAAAAATCGTCCATCTGGTCGTTGAGCACGATGCCGGTCTTCCCGGCCACCAGGTGCGCGCCGAAGCCCAGGTTGACCGTCGTCGTCAGCGCGACCGCGTTTCCGTCCGCGTCGATGATTGAAAGGTGCGTCGTCCCGCCGTCCTTGTGGACGGCCGGGGGCGGCCCCAACGTCCCGTAGCCGTCGCGCGGCAGCACGGCATCCGGCTTGATCCGCCGCGCCAGCTCCGCGTGGTACGCCGGGCTGGTCAGGCGCGCCAGATCGACCGGGACGAAGTCGGTGTCACCCAGAAAGCGCGCGCGGTCGGCGAACCCGTGCTTGAGCGCCTCCGACAGAATGTGCAGCGCCGCCGAGGAGCCGCGCCCCTCGCGGGCGAGCCCGGTGCCAGACGGATCGCGCGCGCTCAGGATCCCCAGCGTCTCGATCAGCACGACGCCTCCCGACGACGGCGGCGGCATCGAGTAGACGCGCAGCCCGCGGTAGTCTGTCGAGAGCGGCGCCCGTAGGGTCGCGGTGTAGCCGGCGAGATCCTCGGCGGAGAGCACGCCACCCGCGTTCTTGACCGCGGCGACGATCTCCTTGGCCACCTCACCCTTGTAGAATGCGTCGGCGCCGCCCGCGCGCAGCTTGCCGAGCGTCCACGCCAGATCGGGCCGCCGCCAGGTCGCCCCCTCGGCCAGCGGCTTGGTGGCGAAGATCTCCATGAACCTCTTGTCGGCGTCGGGCGCCGGACCGCCCCCCGCGGCCGACCCGGCTGACCCACTTTGGGGCGCGAGCGCGCCCAGGTTCTGCGCCAGCCGCCAGGAGACCGGGAAGCCGCGCGCCGCGAGCCTCTGCGCGCCGTCGACGCAGCGGGAGAACGGCAGCTTTCCCCAGCGGCGCACCATCTCGGAGAGCCCCCGCACCTCGCCCGGCACCGCCACCGCGAGGCCGCCGTGCTTCGACAGCTCGGGCTGCACCTTGCCATCCTTGAAATACGCCTGCGGCGTGATCGCGGCGGGCGCGCGCTCGCGAAAGTCGAGCGCGTAGGTCTTCTTCTCCTTGGCCAGGTAGACGACGGCGAAGCCGCCGCCGCCGATGCCCGACGAATCCGGGTGGACGACGCCCAGCGCCAGCGCCGTCGCGCAGGCGGCGTCGACCGCGTTGCCGCCCCCCTTGAGCGCGCCGAGCCCGGCGGCCGACGCCAGCGGGTGGTCGGAGGCCACGGCCGCGTGCGGCGCGCGAAACGGCGGGGGGGTCGCCGCGCCGGCGAGCTCGGCTGCCGACACCGCCAGCGCCGCCCCTGCCAGCAACGCAGCGGGGAGATGCCACGCCGGCCGGTGCCCCGAGGGGCGCTGGCGACGGCCTGGGTCCAGGCCGATGTCGATGGGCGAATCGGGGGGCGTGATTTCCGATGAATATCAGGGATAATCACTGCTTTGCAAAGACCGAACAGACTTATAGTCTCGTCGGCGCCGGACCCCCGAGGACCATGAGCGAGCCCACCCCGAAAGACCCGCGCGGACCGACCAACCTCCGCATCAAATTTCGCAGCGCCAACCTCGACCAGTTCATCGCGCGCTACGCGGTCGACGTGAGCCGCGGCGGGATCTTCATCCGCACCCGCGAGCCGCTGCCGGTCGACACCCGCCTCAAGCTCGAGTTTCAGCTGCAGGACGCGACGCCGCTGCTCGCCGGCGAGGGGACGGTCGTCTGGATCCGCGGGAATGATCCGGCGCGGGAGAACGTCACCCCGGGGATGGGCGTCCGGTTCGACAAGCTGACCCCCGGGAGCCAACCGACGCTGGAGAAGATCCTCGCCGAGAAGACGCGCCTCGAGCAGGCGGGCGTCGCGCCGACCGCACAGGCCAACAAGGGGGGCGGGATGGCCGTGCGACGCCCGTCGGGTGTGTTCGCCAGCCTCGACACCAGTGCCCGCGCCGTGTTCGGCGCCGGGGGCGGAACCGAGTCGTCAGTCGCATCGGGGCCCGAGTCGACGCCGATCGCGGTCCCGCCCGCCCCCGCGGTTCCGGCGGCCGGCCGCCCGGCCATTCCGAAGACCAGCTTTCTCGGGTCGCGGTCGGGCGTGCCTGCCGCGCCGGCTCCCCCCGCGCCGTCGGGTCCATTTACCCGCGCGCGCACGACGACCACGCGGCCCGTCCCGGTTCCCTCGGCGCTGTTCGAGCCGCCGACGGCCGCCGACATCGACCGGGCGCTGGAGGCGCTGGCGGAGGTTCCCGGGCCGACGCCGGCCGCGCGCCCGACGCCGTCGGTCCCGCGCTACGTGGCCGACGACGCCTCGAACGAGCCGACGCGCGTGGCCGACGTCGTCGACGAGCTGGTCGGCGGCCAGCGGCCGCTCCCGAGCAGTCTGGCGCCCGGATCGGCGCCGATGACCGAACGGCTGGCCGGCACGCCGGTCGAGCCGCAGGCGTCCGCGGGCGGCTCGATCGCCTCGCTGGACGCCCCCCTCGACGTGGTCGACGAGGGCGAGGTCGTGGCGGCCGTCCCCGAGCCGCAGGCGGCGGTGCAAGCGCCGGTCGCACCCGATCCGAGCAAGCGGTTCCGCGCCGCCTCGCGCGCTTACCCCACGCTGAACAAGCGCAAGCGGAGCACGACCAGCTTCATCGTCGTCGCGATCCTCCTCGTCGCCGGGGCCGGCGCCGCGGTCAAGCTCCACCTCACCGATCGGCTGTTCCGGCCTTCCGCACCGCCGGCGCGGCTGGCGGCGCCGCTTCCCACAGCCGGGCCGCCCGCGGTTCCGACGTCGGCCGAGAACGCGCCGGCGCAGCCCGCGGCGCCCGAGAAGGCCGCGCCCGAAGGAGCTGGCGGCAGCGCTGCCGTCGCCGCCGCGCCCGAGAAGGGTGCACCCGAAAAGCCCGCGACCGAGAAGGCAGCGACCGAAGAAAAGAAGCCAGCCGCCGCCGAGAAACCCGCACCGGCCGCGAACGAGGAACACGGCGGTAAGCGCCACCCGCTCAAGCGGCGCGCCGAGGTGGAAGCCTCGGACAAGGGGACATCGCCGGCCGGCGCCGAGGGAAAAAAGCCAGCCGCGGCGGAGAAGCCCACCGCCGAGAAACCCGCCGCCGAGAAGCCCGCGGAGAAACCGGCCGCCGAGAAGGCAGCAGCCGAGCAGCCCGCCGCCGAGAAGCCTGCCGAGGGCGCGGCCGAGAAACCGGCGGCACCAGCGGCCGCCGCGCCGCCCCCTCCCGTCCTCAAGATCACCTCGACGCCCTCGGGCGCGCAGGTGTTGATCGACGGCAAGGAGGTCGGGACGACGCCGTTCCTCAGCAAAGAGATCGACCCGGCGTCGCCGCACGCGATCACCATCAAGAAGGACGGCTTCGAAGCGAGCGAGCGGATGGTCAGCGGCCTCGACTGGTCGCGCCCGCACGGCAGTAGCCCGCAGACGCTGAAGGTCAACGCCAAGCTGCACCGCTCGGCGGCGAGCCCCGCCGCGCCGGCAGCCGCACCCGCCGCGCCAAAAGAGAACGCCGAGCCGGAGGACACCGGCGGGCCGTACATCAAGGAAATCAAACCGGACTCACCATGACGGAGGCGAAGGGGCCGGCGCGCTGGCTCGCGCTCGCGATCCTCGCGCTCGGCTGCCACCGATCGCCGGCGGTGCTCGGCGATCCGCCGGCCGCCGGGCACCGCTTCCACCGCATCGACGTGCACACGCACATCTCGCCCGACGGGATCGAGCGCGCCCTCCGCCTGATGAAGGAGTGGGGGATCGACGGCATGGTCAACCTGTCGGGGATGCACCCCGGCCCGCCCCACAACCCGCTCGAGCGCCAGCTGGCGGCCGCGGCGGAGAGCGGCGGGCGGATCGCCGTTTTCACCACGCCCGACTTCAAGCTGGTCGGTCGCGTCCCCAACTACGGCGCCGCGATGGCCGACCAGCTGACGGAGGCGCACCGCCTGGGCGCCATCGGCCTCAAGATCACCAAGGGGCTGGGGCTCGGCTACCCGGCGCCGGACGGCGTCCACCTGCTGGCCGTCGACGATCCCGGCCTCGACCCGATGTTCGAGCGCGCGGGGGAGCTCGGCATGCCGGTCGCCATCCACTGCGGCGATCCGAAGGCCTTCTGGCAGCCGGCCACGCCCGCCAACGAGCGCTGGGACGAGCTGCAGGCCCACCCCGAGTGGTCGTTCTACGGCAGCGGCGTCCCGTCGTGGCAGGAGCTCTACGACGCGCTCGAGCGGCGGATCGCGCGCCACCCCAAGACGACCTTCATCGCGGTCCACTTCGGCGACGACCCGGAAGACCCCGACAACGTGGGACGCATGCTGGACAAGTACCCCAACATGTTCGTCGACACCGCGGCGCGCGTCCCGGAGATCGGCCGCCAGCCGCAGGAGAAGATGCGGCGCTTCTTCGCCAAGTACCAGGACCGCATCCTGTTCGGGACCGACACCGGCATCGGCGCCGACCAGGACCAGATGATGTACGGCTCGAACGGCGCCGACCCGCCGACCCGAGAAGATGAAGTCCGCTTCTTCACCGAGACCTGGCGCTACTTCCAGACGCTCGACCGCCAGATCGACAGCCCCACCCCCATCCAGGGGCGCTGGAAGATCGACGGCGTCGGCCTGCCCGAGGAGATTCTGCGCAAGGTCTACTTCGACAACGCGGTCCGCGTCCTGCGCTGGCGCCCACCCGGCGCTTGACTGACGAGGGGCGCTCCTCATAATGAGCGCCTCTCACATTCCGGAGTAGCTCAGTGGCAGAGCAGGCGGCTGTTAACCGCCGGGTCGGGGGTTCGAAACCCTCCTCCGGAGCAAGACCGAATCGATGGCGGGGGCTCAGCGGGGATGGGACGGGCGCCGGAAGCGCGCGCTGTAGGCGAGCTGGCTCCGCCTGCGCCCGAGGAAGGTGCGCGTCCAGTGAAGCAGCGCCGAGAACCGGACCGAAGAACGGGGCCCGCGCCACCTCGGCATCGTTCTCGCCGCGCCGGGAACGACGTCGCTGGCGGCGGGAACGATCCAGCACGCGCGCACTCTCCGCGCACTGGAGGGCCGCCACCCGAGCTTCGCGTTCTACGTCGCCTGGGCGGGGATCGCCCTCGGGCTGCTGGTGCTGGCGGGGATCGTCCTGCGGGTCGGACCGCTCAGCTGACGAGCCGGGCCGCGAGCCGATTGCGGCCATCCTGGATCTTCCGTCGCTGGCTCGCGAGCTCAGGTTTGCTCCATGAGTCCTGGCAACAATCGCAAAGGAGATGGGGACATGAAAACGAACCTGAATGGTCGCGCTTCCATCGGGGCGGCGCTGGCGCTCGGGCTGTTGGTCGCGGCCGTGGGTTGCGCTTCGACCGAGATGACCAGCACCTGGACCGAGCCATCCGCCAAGGGGGCCGAGCTCTCCAAGGTGGCGGTGATCTGCCTGAGCAAGGACCCGGGCCTCCGCCGAATGGCCGAGAACACGGCTGCCTCCAACCTGACGGGCGCGCAGGCTGTGCCCAGCTATCAGGTCCTGGGTGACACCGATCTGAAGGACCGCGACGCCGTGAAGAAGCAGCTGGCGGCGCAGGGCTTCCAGGGAGCGCTGATCATGCGCCTCGCCAGCGTCAACGAGCAGGTGACGGCGGTGGCGGGCCCCTACTCGACGTTCGACGGCTACTACGACTACGCGGGGGGCATGGCCTATAGCCCCGGGTACCTGCAGACCGACACGATCGTTCACGTCATCAGCAACCTCTACTCGTTGCCGGACCAGAAGCTGATCTGGTCGGGCGTGAGCCAGACGTTCGATCCGGCTTCGGCGCAGTCGTTCATGAACGACGTGTCGAAGGCGGTCGCGAAGTCGCTCGAGAAGGACCGGTTGGTCATCTGAAGCCCGGACGAACGAACGGCGAGGGAGGCGCCCACCTGAGCCGCCCTCGCCGCCTCGTTCGAGACGTCCACCCCGTCCGTCAGAGACAGGCGGGGAGCGTCACCGTCTTGCCGTCGAGCATCGCCGAGCCGCAGCTGGAGCTGAACGTCCAGGAGTGAGAGCCGGCGTGGCTCCCCGCGGTCCGCGTGACCGCCAGCGTTCCGCCGATCGGCTTGCAGCAGCTCTTGTCCTGCTGGAGGCCCGTCGCCGTCATCGTCCCCGTGCCGCCCGCCTTGTCGGTGAAGCTCACCGCCCCATCGAGGGTGTAGGTCTGATTGGCGATCGAGATCGACGAGAAGGTGCGGTTTCCGGTGAACGTCAGATCGAACGCCGTCGTGCCGTCGCTCCCGATCCGCTGGATCTCGCCGCTCGACATCATCGACACGGTGGCCGGCGCCTGGCCCGGAGCGACGTTGATGGTCGAGGTGTCCATCTGGTTCGGGATGACCAGCTTCGCGCCGCCCGTGCCCGTGTAGACGAGGTTGGTGAGGGTCGAGGTGTACCCGATGCTGATCGTCGACGACGAAGAGCAGGTCGTGTCCGAAGCGGTCAAGGCGAACTGCACGTTCACGGTCCCATCGACCGTCCCCCCCCCTGACAGCTGGCAGCCGTTGAACACGATGTCGAGACCGTTGCCCGAAACGCCACAAACGCTGGTGCCCGTTGGGTGCGTGACCGTCGCCTGGCCCGGGCAGACGGAACCCCCGAGCGCGATGTTCCGGATCGCCTCGCCCACCGCAGCACGCACGGTGGTCGCGCCCGAGGCCGTCGAGCCGGACCCGCCGGCGCCGGCGCTCCCGCTGGCCCCCCCCGGGCCGCCGTCGGCCGGACCGATGATCGGCGTCGCCAGCGCGCTCCCGGCGGGCGCGGCGAGATAGATGCCGTAGTAACCGAATCCCACCGCAGCGACCCCCGCATAGCCGACGGTGGCCGGGTAGTAGTAGGCGCCGGCGTAGCTGTCCTCGTAGGCGACGTCGCTCGAGGTGGTGGTCGAACCGCAGCCGGCAATACCGAGAGCCAACAGCGGCGTGGCCACGGCAAGCTTGGAAATTCTCTTCATTCCGTTTCGCATGGGTGATCTCTCCCTCCTGGTCGACGGAACGTAGTGCTTCGTCTCGAGAAACCGTGCGGCGCGCAACGACGCCCGATCGTTCACGGCGATCTCCTACAGGCGATCCAAGACGCGGGCGCCGACGCCGAGGCCAACAGGATCGGGATGACGAAGCGGGCCGTTTGCGCCAACGACCCACTCGCCGGGTCGTCCCTCCGTGTCGATAGTCTGGAAACAGACGGAGGGGCCATGGCGAACGAAAACGGCGGGCATGTCGAGGGTCAGCCCGGGCGGGGGAGGACGGCGCCCGGTCTGACCGGTCTCTACGGTCGCGTGCGACTGATCGTCGCCGGCAAGCCGGTCGGGACGCTGGTCGTCGAGGGGACGTACGTCGTTCTGATCCCGGACACGAGCGGACCGGCGGACGCCACGGTGCTGTTCGCCGACGACGACACGCTTCGCAAGCTGCTCAAGGGGGAGATGAACCCGTTCATCGCGGCGATGCGGCGGCTGGCACGCGTCTCGGGCGATCGCGGCTTCGCGACGCGGGTGGTTCTGGGGCTACAGGTGCAATCGCCATTCGCGGCTGACGCCGGGAAAGAAGAGTTGCCATGACGCTCGATACGGTCGCGATCCTGGACGGCAGCACCTTCGTGGTCAGCGATCGGCGCGGCGATCTGGACGCCACACCGGCCGACAACCACGGCCTGTTCCTGGAGGACACGCGCTTCCTCTCGCACTGGATCCTGACCGTGGGCGGCATTCGCCCGAAGATGTTGTCGGTCGACGATCAAGCCTACTACCGGGTCCAGTTCTTCGAGGCGGTCACGACGGGAACGGTCTACGTCGACTCGCACCTGTCGGTGCTGCGCAAGCGATCCGTCAGCAACGGCTTCGAGGAGACGATCGAGATCGAGAATCACGGCAAGGAGCCGATCGACGCGGAGGTGAAGCTGGAGACGCGGTCCGACTTCGCCGATCTCTTCGAGGTGAAGGACAAGCTGGCCAAGGTCGGTGAGCTCTACCGGAACGTCAAGGACGGTGCGCTGACGCTCGGATACCGGCGCGACACCTTCGTACGCGAGACCATCATCAAGGCCGACAAGAAGGGCGAGATTCACGAGGACGGCTTCGTCTTCAAGGTGAAGATCCCCCCGCAAGCTTCCTGGACGGTGACCTTCGACGTGGAGGCACGCGGGCGGCGGGCAGACATCGAGGACGCGGAGAACCCACGGCGGTCGTCCGCGGCGCTGGACGCCCGGCTCGGCCAGAGCTTGTCGGAATGGATCGCCGCCGCTCCCCGGCTGGTGGCGAGCTGGGAGCCGCTGCACCGGATCTACCGCCGGAGCCTGGTGGATCTGGCGGCGCTGCGCTTCGAGACGGGCGTGGCGCCCGGCGCCCTGCCGGCGGCGGGCCTGCCCTGGTTCATGGCCGTTTTCGGGCGCGACAGCCTGCTCACCAGCTTCCAGGCGCTGGCCTTCGTGCCCGAGCTCGCGGCGGCGACGCTGCGCGCGCTGGCCGCGCTGCAGGCACGCAAGGAGGATCCGTTCCGCGACGCGGAGCCCGGCAAGATTCTCCACGAGGTCCGCTTTGGCGAGATGACGGCCTTCGAGGATCGGCCCCAGTCGCCCTACTACGGCGCGGCGGACGCGACGATGCTCTTTCTCATCTTGCTCGAGGAGTACGTGCGCTGGACCGGCGACCACGCGCTGGGGAAGGAGCTCGAGCGGGAGGCGCGCGCCGCCGTCGACTGGATCGACAACTACGGCGATCGCGACAAGGACGGCTACGTCGAATACGAGCGCCGCGACCCCAAGACGGGCCTCGATAACCAGTGCTGGAAGGACTCCTGGGATTCGATCGCCTTCGCGGACGGCACGCTGGCACCCCTGCCGCGCGCCACCTGCGAGCTGCAGGGCTACGTCTACGACGCCAAGCACCGGATCGCGCACCTGGCGCGCACGCTCTGGGGCGACGCCGCGTACGCCGACAAGCTGGACCGAGAGGCCGAGGAGCTGAAGCGGCGCTTCAACGAAGACTTCTGGATCTCGGATCGCGGGTTCTTCGCCCTCGCGCTGGACGGACAGAAGCGCAAGGTCGATTCGCTGACCTCCAACATCGGCCACCTGCTCTGGAGCGGGATCGCTGACGCCGAAAAGGCCGACCTGTGCGTGAAACACCTCATGAGCGACGAGCTGTTCTCCGGGTGGGGCATCCGGACGATGGCCTCCAGCGAGGGCTCCTACAATCCGATCGGCTACCACGTCGGCACCGTCTGGCCGCACGACTGCTCGTTCATCGCCTGGGGCATGCGTCGCTACGGGTACAAGGCCGAGGCGGCACGCATCTGCCGGGCGGTGCTCGAAGCGGCCGACCTCTTCGACGGCCGGTTGCCCGAGGCGTTCGGCGGCTACCCACGCTCGAAGACCAACTACCCGGTCGAGTATCCGACGGCATGCAGCCCGCAGGCCTGGGCGACGGGCGCGCCCCTGCTCTGCCTCCGCACGCTGCTCGGGCTCGATTCCGACGGCAAGCACATGATCATCGACCCGGCCATCCCGCAGCCGCTCGGCCGGATCGAGCTGCTCAACGTCCCGGGCTGCTGGGGGCGGATGGACGCCTTCGGACGCGCCCTGTCGGCCACCGAAGACTGACCGGCGCCCGGGCCGGCTGGGCTTTCGCGGCCGATTTTTGCGTTACCAGCCCGAACGCGCCGGTTGCAGGGGCGCGGGCTTTCTGGTTTGCTCGCGCCTCATGCGACACCCGGCGTTCCTGGCGATCGCCTTTTCTTGCCTGGGCCTCGGCCTTGGCTTCGCCGCCGCGTGCGGCGGGAAGAGCAGCCAGACCTGTCCGTCCCCGTTCGACGGCTCGGCGACGCTGGCGGTGACGCGCCCGAACCCGCTCATCTCGCTCGGCGCGCCCGCCTTCGCCAGCCCGAACGGGAACGCCGCGCCGCTCGTGACGAACGGCATCTATCACAGCGGCGGATGGAACGCCGGGAACCCGACGCCCGACACCCCCTCCTGGGTCGCGCTGAAGCTCGCGCCCGGGCCGACGCGTGTGCTCCTGTCGTGGGACGACGGCGGGACCTACGACTACGACTACAAGACGTACATCACGCCGCCGCCGCAGACGGTCTACGGAATGCCGACGGAGTACCACATCGACGTCTCGGCCGACTCGACCAACGGCGCCGACGGGACCTGGACGACGGTCGTCCCCACCGTGGAGAACGAGGTCCGCACGCGGGCGCATTCGTTCGCCTTCACCGGGATGTCGTGGGTGAAGATGGTGATCACCAACGGGCCGGCCAACATGGCCGACGCCGGCCTCACCGAACCGGGCGGTGTCGTGATCGGCCAGATCGACGTGCACGATCTGTCGGCGACCGGGAGCTGTCTCCCCGACGACACCTGGTTCTTCATGGGCGACAGCATCACCGCCTTCGCCTACGACCGCGCGCTCGTCCACCAGCCGAGCTTCGCCGCCGGGATCAACGCCGCCACCAGCTACGCCTACTTCCCGGCGATGATCAACGGGGGCATCGGCAGCGAGAAGTCGGGCGACGGCCTCCTCCGGCTGCAGAACGCGCTCGACTGGAACCCCGACTTCCGGTTCTTCCTGCTCGGCTACGGGACGAACGACTCGGCGAACGGCCAGATCGACAGCTACACCTTCGGCATGAACATGCAGGCGATGATCGACATGATCCGCGCCGCGGGGCGGGTGCCAATCATCCCGCACATCCCGTACGCCGGCGACGGCACCCACGGCGACATCCCGCAGTACAACGCGGTCATCGACATGCTGACCGCGACGAACGGGCTCCTCGCCGGCCCGGACTTCTACAGCTACTTCATGACGAACTCGCCGGCGGACTTCACCTGCGGCTGCAGCGGCGGGCGCACGACCGACAACCTGCACCCGAACGAGACCGGCCTGCAGGCGATGAACGCGCTCTGGACGACCCAGATGCTGCCGCTCTATCACTGACATGTCCGCCGGTAGGTTCTTGGCAGTCGTCTTGGCGGGATTGGCCGCCGCGGGCACCGGGTGCGGCGGTGACCCGAACGCCAACAGCATGGTGATGGTCTCGCTTTACCCCACGCCGACTCCGGTCGGTCCCGCCCCGAGCTATCCGACGGGGCTGCACGTGGCCGGCAACCAGATCGTCGACGGCGGCGGCAACGTCGTGGTCCTGCACGGCGCCAACCGTTCGGGGAGCGAGTACAAGTGCGTGCAGGCGACCAACCCGACGATCTTCGACGGCCCCTCCGACGAGCCGTCGGTGGCGGCGATCGCTTCCTGGCGCTTCAACGCCGTGCGCGTCCCGCTGAACGAGTCGTGCTGGCTGGGGATAAACGGCGCGTCCGCCAGCACCTCCGGTCCGATCTACACGGCGGCGGTCGGCGCCTACGTCGACCTCTTGCACAGGTACGGCCTCATCCCGATCCTCGAGCTGCACTGGGTCGGACCGGGGACCGATCTGGCGGTCCGCCAGCAGCCGATGCCCGACGCGGATCACGCGGTCGACTTCTGGACCAGCGTGGCCAGCACCTTCGCCGCCGACAGCGGCGTCATCTTCGAGCTCTACAACGAGCCCTTCCCTGATTCGAACAAGGACACCGTCGCCGGGTGGACCTGCTGGCGCGACGGCTGCACGGCGAACGAATCGGTCGGGTCGAGCGGAACGCCGGCGACGTACCAGGCGGTCGGCATGCAGGCGCTGGTGACCGCGATCCGCACGAACACGCCGGCGACCAACGTGATCCTGCTGGGCGGGCTCGAGTACTCGAACGCGCTCACGCAGTGGCTCGCCTACGCGCCGACCGATCCGATCGGCAACCTCGGCGCCGCCTGGCACATCTACAGCAACAACGCCTGCCAGAGCGACACCTGCTGGGACATGGCGCCCGAGACCGTCGCCGCCAGCGTCCCGGTCGTCGCCACCGAGATCGGCGAGAGCGACTGCGCGGGCACCTTCATCACCCAGGTGATGACCTGGCTCGACGGCCAGAACATCGGCTACCTCGCCTGGTCGTGGAACGCCTTCGGCGCCTGCGTCCCCGCGACCAAGACCTCGGGCGGCAACCCCTGGTCAATGACTTCGAACTACAACACCGGCGTCCCGAACAGCGACTACGCCAACACCTTCTACCAGCACGTCCTCGGGCTTTAGCCGCCGGGCAAAGCGTTGCCTCCGCCGTCGCATGGTGGCGCGGCATCCGCGATGCCGCCGTCTCCCGAACAGTTCGCGCCGAGACCGTGCAAGGTGACGGTCACGGCCGTCTTTTGCTTGGCGACCACGTCGGCGCTCGCGCTGCCGCTGGCCAGGACCTCGCCGCCGTAGATCTCGAGGCCGCGGGCCTCCACCAGCACCGGGCCCGAAATGTACGAGGGCTCGATCGTGAAGGTGTCCTGTTGGGGAAGGTAGATCGCGGGCAAGCCGCCCTCGGCGCCGTAGCCGGGCGTGGTGGCGATGAACATCTGCGACAGCGTGCGGGTCGGGTCGGCGACGCTGGAGATCTCGATGACCAGCTGGGTGAAGTGCGGAACGGAGTTGTCCCGGACGTCGACGGTCACCACCAGCGTCGTGGCGCTGTCGCAGCCGCCGACGACCGCGGCGAGCGCCGCGACGGCGAGCAGCGGACCGGCACGACGGGCGATCTCCCTCAACGTGTGCACCTCACCTCGATCAGTAGCACGCGGGTTGGCAGCCCGCTGTGACGCCGGCCGCCCGGGCGAACCGGCCGCTCACGGTCCTTTGCAAATGAACGCGATGTCGTCGACCATGAAATCGTAGTCGGCGCCGGGCGCCTTCGACTCCCAGTGGATGGCGAACAGCTTGCTCGCGTCGAGGTGCGGCTTGCGCGGCGCGCCCCAGTCGGGCTCCTGCCGGAGGTCGTGGAACGGCAGCACGAAGCGGGACCACTCTGGACTGACGTTGATCGTGTAGCCGTAGTCGTTGAAGCAGGCGCTGCAGATCTGGCCGTCGGGATCGGTGTCCGCGTCCGGCAGCTTCACGGTGAGGCGGCCCGTCGAGGTGGGCGCCCGCTTGGCCCAGAAGGTGATCCCGGCGTACGGGGAGGCGTCGAAGGCGCCCTTGGGGTCCTCGAAGTTGAGCCCCATCGCCGCGTAGACGATCGACTTGCCGGCCAGCTTCCCCTTGAACTCGGCGGCGTACTTCGATTCGTGGCCCCCTTCGATCGGCGCGAACGTTCCGCCCTGGTCGCCCGGCGCCGGGTCGACGGTGGAGCCCTCCTTGTCGACGTACGTGTACCAGTAGCCGCCGCGATCGCCGACGACGTTGATCTGGTTGTTGCCGTCCTCGAAGTCCTCGATGACGCCGTCGGGGCCGCATTCCTTGAACGTCGCCCCCGCGGCGCTGGCGGGACGGGCGCCCGGGGTAACGCAACCAATCGACGCCGCGGGCGCGGCGGCCAGCAGCGCGAAGAGAAACGGATCGAGCTTTCGGTTCATGTGGAGGACCCCCGTTGGGACGGCCGCTCTGGGCACCGCCGCCCGCGTTGATAGCCGGCCCGGCGGGATGCCGTCAAGCCGCGCGACGCGGGATCTCCGGATAAAGAAGAGTTGACACTGGGGAGCAGAGTCCCGACACTCGCGGCCTCACAGCATCCAAGGACCATTTTCGATGAAGCCAATCTTGAGGGTCGCGGTGGTTTTCGGATCGCTCTCGGCGCACGCCGCCTGGGCGCAGACAACGACGACGCCCGCGCCGGCACCGCCGGCTCCGGCGGCCGGAGGTGGTAACGCTACCAGCTCTCCGCCTCCGCCGGCCGCCCCCGCGCCGGCCCCGACGGTCACGCCGGCGGCGCCCGCCCCGGTGCCGCCACCGACGATCAACCTGACGCCCACGGCGCCCGCGCCCGCGCCGGCCAGCCGGAGCGGCAGCCCGGACACGGGCGTCGGCCTCTCGCCGAGCGCGCCCGCGATCGGGGGCGGCACCAACCTCTCGAACAAGGAAGCGGCCACGCTGACCCCCAGCACCGGCGGGACGGCGGACGAGTGGAAGTTCGACTTCCACGGGTACCTGCGCGCCCCGCTGCGCGTCAGCTTCGGCCCCGCCACGCCGCTGCAGCAGCCGAGCATCAACAACGCGCCGGACTCGTACCTGCCGGGCTCGCCGCCGCCGGTCACGGGCTTCCAGGCGCACAGCACGCCCCGCGTGCCGGGCATGCTCTACACCACCTGGGAGTACACCAACACGGTCTCGGGCCCCTGGTCGCAGCTCAACTTCAGCTATGGCAACTCGAAGGTGACGGCGACGGTGATCGTCGACGCCTACAACCAGACCGACGGCGGCTACCGCAACCTGCAAGCGCAGCAGGGGATCGACCAGGCGTTCGTGACGCTCAACTTCCCCGACCTTTTCAACGACTACGGCGGCCTGGTCTGGAACGTCGGGTCATTCCAAAATCGATACGGCGCCGCGGGCAAGTACGACGGCGGCATGTACGAGACCTACCTGTTCGGCCGCACGCACCAGTCGGGCGAGACGCTGACGGCGACGTTCTCCAACCTGGACGCGCGCGGCGACTGGACCTTCACGCTGGAGCACGGCATCGGCACGAAGATGGACGTCGTCCCCTTCCTCAACAACGCCAACTACCAGGTGTTCCAGAACGTCCCCATCGGCGGCAACATGGGCTCGCCGTATCTGTCCGACCGCACCGCGGACTATCTCCCCTACGCGGGGGCGGTCCCCCTGGGGTCGACGTTCGTCAACCACGTGCACGTCGGCGCCAAGTACCAGAAGACCTGGACGTTCGGCGCCCACTACATCTACGTCTGGACGCCCGACGACAACTGGAGCCCGCGCAACTCGACCCAGCTCGACGTCTCGGACTCGGTGCCGCGCTCGCAGGGTCCGATCCAGGGGAGCATGGCCATCGTGGGACCGGAGGTCCGCTTCGACGGCGGCGCCTACGGCTACGGGTACCTCGGCTGGTCGCACATTGACGCGCGCAACATCAACGCGCTGGCCGACATCCTCGAGGTGCTGCACTCCTACGGCGGCTCCCAGTTCAAGCAGAACTACTTCGGCCAGACGTTCAACCAGCACACGGGCGTCTACAACGGCCCGGAGAACGAGACCGGGACCGTCGACAACATCATGGCGCAGTACACCTTCAGCCTGGGCGCCTGGAACCGCGCCCCGGAGGACTGGTGGGGCGACGGGCCGGACCTGGTGCTGACGGCGTTCGGGCTGCTCTCGAATCGTCGACAGCAAGGCGCCGCCCATCGCCGTCGCGCAGGACGCCTCGCGCGCCACCACCTGGGACATGAGCACCAAGAAGCTGAAGTTCGGCCTCGACGGCCTCTACACGCCGTTCTCCTGGTTCGGGATCGGCGGCCGCTTCGACATGGTGATGCCGGATCTCGACAGCGCCTACGCGCGCACCCCCGGCAACCCGGGCGGCAGCAGCCTCGACTTCGGCGTGCTCACGGCCAAGGCGATCATCAGGACCGCCTTCGTGACCCACGAGTCGGTCACGCTGATGTACCAGCATTACCTCCTCGGCGACAACGCGTTCGCGCCCTATCCTTACCAGTGGTTGCCCAAGGCGGACGCCGACCTCGCGTCTATCTACGCCACGATGTGGTGGTAAGGAGTCGGCCATGATCTCCCTCAAGCGAATTTCGTTCGTCGCGATGGCGGCCTCGACGATCGCGGCCGGGTGCTTCGGCGGCGACCCCAACCAGAACTCGATGCACGCCGACGGCGCCTTCGTCGCCACCGGCGGCACCAGCGGCGGCGGAACGGGCGGCACGAGCGGCGCGTTCGATCCCAACTCGCCGGTCGTCGGCACGGCGCTGGAGACCTTCGACACCGGCGTCCAGGGGTGGCAGTACAGCATGTACGCGGATCCCAACATGACGAACCTGGGCGCCAACGGGACGCTCTTCCCCACCTGGCTCGGCACCGAGGGAAGCCCCAATCCGGGAGCCCTCGTCGCCATGGCGCCCTTCTCCGCGGCCAGCCAGTACATCGACATCCAGTCGAAGAGCTTCGAGACCGATTCCAGCACCACCAAGCTGTGCATGGGCTGCTTCGACTGGACGGGCGCCAAGCTGCACGTGCGGGTCAAGGTGCAGGCGGGCGGAACGTTCAGCGGTCAGATCGAGCCCTACGCCGACACGACCGACGGCTACGTATTCGTCGGCACGTCGTTCAACGCGTCGGGCGACAACAACTGGCACGAGTACGCCGTCGATCTGAAGAACGCGATGACCAAGAACAACGGGTTCGACCTCTCCAAGGTCATCCTCTACGGCGTCCACATCGGCACCGGGACCAGCGTGGCCGCGACGCCCACGCCGGTGACGTTCGAGATCGACAGCTTCTCGATCGAGGGCGCGCCCGGCGCCACGGGCGCAGGCGGCGCAGGCGGCGGGGCGAGCGGCGCCGCCGGATCGAGCGGCATCGGCGGCTCGGGCGGGGCCCACGACGCCGGCAGCGCCGGGTAATCGCCCGCGCTTCGACCTTGCGCCCGAGTGCCGTCGCGGCGTCGCGGAACACCCGCTCCCATCGACGACGGTCTGTGGAACATCCTCTACTACAACACCCTGCTTGGCCGCCTCAGCGAGGGCACCAGCAGGATCAGCGGGGCTTGGTTCCGCTCGGACGACTGTTAACGATGTCCCCGGACACCTATAAGGGATCTTCCCGGTTGCTCACTCCATCGGAACGCGAAGCAATTTCAGGCCTTGGCCATCGCGCCCATAGTCCATCACGTCGGTCGCGTACCACTCCCGCGGGAAGAATCGCATGATGCATGCCGCATGGAGCGTCTGATCCTTGACTCCAACGGGACGAACGTAGGCGACGGTCATGGTATTTTTCAGTTCGACGGTTGGCAGCGTCCGGCGTTCCGCGTGGCACACGAACCTTCCTTCTCCCCTAGGCGACAGGAACGCCTTCGCCTTCTGGATCGAATGGTCCTCGATCCAATCCCAGTAGTGGTGCTCGACCACCACCGTTGAGAAGGGAGGATCATTCGGATCGGGTTCGGCGCTGACGACAACGCCTGGCCACGCCAGAGTTGCCTTCCGGAATGCCTCAGGCGCCTTTCGCACGTCGTCGGGATAGATGTCGCGCCGCGCTTCAGCGAAGAGTTTTCGCTCCGTGTCGGAACTTCCCTGGTACGCCTTCGAGTACGGCCCCGGCGGACAGCCCGTCAACAGCAGCAGGCCGATAAGTGGATACACGCGGCGCATGTCTGGCTAACGTCCTGGCATTCAACGGCGAGCGGCCGCCCGAGCGAAGCGAGGAAGGATGATCGACCGCTGCAACACCATGTTAGACCGCTGCACCGCGCGACCTCACTCGCCCTCTGGTTTGGTTGGGCCGAGGTAGATCTTGATGTCCTCGGCGCGAACTGGGATTGGGATAGCGTAGAAGACGACCTGGGGCCCCGAAGACGGGCTCTTGACCCGTCTCACCTGTTCGACGATGCAGCCGACAGCGCGTTCGTTGCCGGGAGTACTCTGCTCGTCGACAACCTCCGCAGGTTTGCCGGGTTCCGAGAAAAGGCCCTTCAGGAACAATTTGCCAGGCAGGTTCGGCTGGTTGTACTGCAAGCAGATCAGCGAGACCTGGATGAGATCGAACACCGCTTTCTGCGTGTCTGGGCCTGGCACACTGCGACCGCGAGCGCCTTTGGGGGGCTCGCGCGTGGTGGCACAGCCCGCCGCAAGGGCGACACACGCGGCGATCCTCAACATTCTCAAGCTCGGCATTCGTTGGTCGGTCTAACGACCTGCCGTTCAGCAGCGAACGCCGAACGGACGCGCGATCGTACCACGGCCGCGAGGAGCCGCAGGCGCCAGCCCGCGGCGTCGCGGCACAGCTCACGATCGAGCGAGCCGCGCAGCCGTTCATCCGCTGCAACGGCTTGTTAGGCGGCGTACCAGCTCGGCGCTTCGCGGCTGCCCGACCAGCCCCAGTCGCGGAGCATGTCGACAATCTGAGATTCGTCGAGGTCGGGATCAGGCGAGTCGTCGAGGCAGGAGTAGCCGAAACCGGCACCCACCAGTCGCTGAGTGACCGCCTCGATGTCCTGATACGAGGTGACGAGCAGCATTCCGCGCCGAGCACCGAACTCCTCCAACAGCACCGGCACCGTCAGCCGTTCGCCCGCGAGATCGACCTCGAATGGAATCTGGACCTTGAGACCGAATCGCTTGGCAATCCGGACCCAGTGCTGCTGGAATGCCGTCATTGTTGTCCGCCTAACGACCTGCCGTTCAGCAGCGAACGCCAAGATCGCGTTCGAGCGTAGCACGGCCGCGAGGAGCCGCGGGCGCCAGCCCGCGGCGTCGCGGCACAGGCCCACGATCGAGCGGATGCGCGTGGCGTTCGTCTGCTGCAACGGCCGGTTCGGCAGCTCGCTTCCACGATGGAGAGCGACAACAGCCGAAGTTCGGTCAGCCCTTTTTCTGGCGGCCCGCGGTCGCCTTAGCTTGCCGTTTCGTCTTCCGCGGAAGCTTGGGCAGTCCCAGTATCTCCTCGCGAACTATCCCGGCGATCATGGTCCTACTCTCATTGAGCAGCTTGATCGCCGTGCGAACTTGCTTTCTTGACAGCGTGGGCATGCTTCGATTTCTCAACAGGTTCGAAAGGCGCAGACAAGCCGGACCGCTCCGTCTGCCGAACTCCTATTCTCCACAGTTGGATAATCCTTGGCCACCGCATTCTCGCGGCCACCCTGTAGGACGGCTCCCTCGTGATTTCCGCGAGTTGCCCGCAGAGCCTCGCTGGATAATCCGATAAGGGCCGCGGCGATGGCCGCGAGGATTCGAGCGGGATCACGGTTCCATTAGCTACGAGGGGGCTCCGAAGCGGCCGTCACGTGCGATCGACAGGGCCAGAGACGTTCCCCGTCGGGCGACGGAGATGCGAGCCCACGTGAAAACGCGAGGCTACTTCTTGAGGGCAGCGTTCTTCTTGCCGCCGGCGCCCGCCGCCGTGGCCTCCCCCGCCTCATCCAGATACGCCGCCACCCAGGCCAGCGGGGCGTTCCAGTTGATCGTGACCTCGTTGGCCGACCAGGCCTCGCCGTTGTCGATGAAGCACTTCTGGGGCGCGCAGCCGTCGATGCCGGCGGACGCCATGTAGGGGTCCTGGAAGCCCGAATTGGGCCCGCCCGAGAGGATGCCGGGGGGCGGCGGCGGGTAGGCGGGGATTCGACTGGTGGCACCAGAAGCGGTGGTAGGGGTTCTCGAGCGGGCGGTCGCCCCACCCCGTCACGTAACTCTGATCGAGCGGGTTGCGGCCGAGGATGTAGTCCATCGCCGCGGCGACGCCGTTCAGATAGCGGCCGTCGTGGGTGAAATCGTGCGCGAGCCCGAGCAAGAGCGCGTTGTTGAGCACGAACGAGCTCGAGCCCCAGGGATAGCCCTTCTGCGCCGGCACCGCGAACGGCACGCGGTAGCCCTGCTTGCGCGCGATCTCCAGGTACTCGTCGGCGGCGGCGACGAGGTTCCTGCGGATCGCCTCGATGACCGGCTTTCCGATTCCGTTGGGGACGACGGCCAGCGAGACCGAGCCCATGAACTGCGTGTTCGCCCAGGTCACCGGCGTGTACATCCCGTCCTCGCCGGTCCCCTGCGCCTTGATCTCCTCGAAGTGGGGCGACGTCTTGAGCGAGCTCTTGTAGGCGTCCTTGCCGGTCGTCACGTAGAGCTCCGCCGCCGCCCAGTAGAATTCGTCGTCGACGTGGTCGTCGTCGTAGGGCCCGCCGCCGACGCCGCCCTTCGCCTGGTAGACCTCCGGGTGAGCGACCGCCGCCGCCCAGGCGCGCTCCGCGGCGGCCAGGCACCTCTGCGAGAACAAGAGATCGATCTTTTTCCAGACGCGCGCCGCCTGCGCGGCGTTGGCCGCCAGGTTCAGCGAGGCGGCGGTGGTGGGGGGCTGGAGGAAGCGCACCATCGGATCCTCGTTGGGCGCGAGCCCGAGCTGTGTCCAGTTCCCGTCGTGGATCTTGGCGTGGACCATCCCGGCGAGCGGTTGTCCCTCGGGGACCTGCATCTTGAGCTCGAACTCCAGCTCCCAGCGGACCTCGTCGAGCAGGTCGGGGACGCCGTTGGCGTTCTCGGGGATGTTCATCTTCCCGTCGGCGAAGTCGCCCGCCGACGTTCCGAACGCCTTGGTCCGTTCCCACCAGTTGAGCAGCGTCCAGACGGAGATGCCGGCGCTGATGACGTACTTGCCGTGATCGCCGGCGTCGTACCAGCCGCCCGTCACGTCGAGCTTGTAGTCGCAGCCGCTCCCCGGCGCGCAGGGGACGTCGTTGTCGCCGTGATTCGGTTTCACGCCGACGTGGCCGGCGGGGTGCGCCCACTTGGGATCGCCGGCGTAGGGCATCTTGATCTCGATGCCGCTGCGGGTCTGGTAAAAGTACGAGAGCGCGTCGTACTTCAGCTTGCGGTAGATGTCGGGGCGGATGTCGAACGGGTGGCTGACGTCGTTGCCGACCTTGATCGTGTAGCCCGTTCCCTCCTGAGTGGTGCTGGTGAAGTCGGCCACCGAGACCTTCTCGCCCGAGTCGTGGTCGTCGCCGAATGGAATGGTCACGCCCGAGGCGACCGACTCGCCCTTGGCGTTGAGCAGCGTCCAGGGCGTGGCGGTCGGGTTCTTGACGATGGCGATCTTGGCCAGCGCCGGCAGGTAGCCGACCTGGTTCACCAGCACGTTGAGCACCGGCGGCGGCGACGGCTCGGAGACCTGCGTGTACTCGGGATCGTCGAGGTGCGTGTCGTCGAGACAGACGGTGAAGGGCAGCGCCGCCTTGGCCAGTTGGCCGCCCATGTGGAACGCCACCTCGATGCCGGCGTCGTCGGGCGCGGTCATCGTGAAGCCCCCCGAGTAGACCTTGGGCGTCGGGCCCGGCGTGAACAGCAGCTTGTAGAGCTCCTTGTAGGGCGGCCCCGCGTCACCAACCTTGAGATAGACGCGCGTCTCGGCCGTGGCGTGCATCTTGAACTGCACGGTGTAGTGGTGCCCTTTCTGGAGCCGGATGTGCTGTTGCTTCAACTGCGCGTCCCAGCGCGCTTTGCCCTTCTGCCGCACCTCCATGCAGAGCTCGCCGTTGGTGATCCTGGCCTTTCCCTCGGCGCCGTTGCCGAACTCGCCGCTCCAGGGGAGCGCGCGCGATCCCTGCGTGAAGCTCTCGTTCTCGAGCAGGTTGTGACCGACCAGCGGCGCGGGCGCCTTGGCCGGATCGACCGGCGCGCCGGCGTTCGGCCCCATCGTCGGCGCCGGCCCTGGGTGACTGCAGCCGGAGAGCGACAGCTGCACGAGCGGGGTGAGCAGAACGAGGGCGAGCGCCCGCCTGAAACCTCCGGGCAAAGTGCTCATGGGAACGATACCTATCCCCACCCGCCGCCCCCACGCAAATGGTTTCCGTGCGCCCGCCGTCTGGCGCCGGCCCGCCCTCTCTGATATGCGTCGGCCAGCCTCGACGATGTCGATCCGAACCCGGCCGCTGCTTCTCTGCTCCCTGGCGATCGCCTTTCCGCTAGCGCTGGCGGCGACCTGCGCGACCGCGCCTGCCAACCCGAACGCCGCCAAGTACCCGCCCCGGCCGAGCGGCTGCAAGGTCCGGGTGTTTCGCGGTCCGCCCGACGTGAAGGAGTGGGACGACCTCGGGGTCGCCCACGTCGACTGCTACCTGGACGTCGGCACCGTGCAGTGCCTGCAGAAGCTGAGGATGGAGGCCTGCCGGCAGGGCGGCGACATGATCTACGACGTCCCGAAGAAGCCGCTGCGTCCCACCGATCAGGGGATGGTCTTCACCGGCCACGTCGCGCACACGAAGGCGAAGAGCGGCGATGGCGGCCAGGACAACGAAAACGAGGCCGACGGCGCCGGTGCCGAGGAGCCGACCTTCGAGAAGAGCGGGCCCGTCGAGCCGATCGCCCCGGTCGCCTTGCCGCGGGCGCAGGCCGCCGGACCGAAAGACGGCGGCGGAGATTGAAGTGCGTCGTCGCTGGTGGGTGACGGGCCTCGCGCTCGGGCTCTGCACCGGCTGCGCGGCCCCGGGCGGCGTGGCGGCCAAGCGACCGCCCTACGCTGTCCCGCCCCCGGCCGGCGAGCTGTCTCCGGCCGAGCAGAAGCGGGAAGAATGGCGGCGCGGCCGCGTGAGAATCTACATGGACGACTTCGGTGAGCTTGGCCGTTATCGCGCCGCCAACGCGGCGCTGAAACCTCCCGGCCCCGGGGAGAACCGCGTGGTCTTCTACGGCGATTCGATCACCGACATGTGGCCGATGGCGCTGTCGTTTCCCGGCAAGCCTTACGTCAACCGTGGCATCAGCGGGCAGACCACGTCGCAGATGCTGGTTCGCTTCCGGCAGGACGTGATCGCGATCGGGGCCAAGGTGGTGGTGATCCTGGCCGGCACCAACGACATCGCGGGCAACACCGGGCCGATGACGCTGGAGGAGACCGAGGCGAACATCGCCTCGATGGCCGAGATGGCGCGCGCGCACGGCGTTCGGGTGGTCCTGTCGTCCGTGCTGCCGGTCCACGACTACACGCCGATGTCGCAGCTGGCGTTCCCGCTCCGACCGCCCGAAAAGATCGCCGCGCTCAACACCTGGCTGAAGACGTATGCCGCCCAAAGCAGCAGCGTTTATCTCGACTACGCCGCCGCGATGACCGACGCGCGCGGTTTCCTGCAGCGCGACCTCGCGGCCGACGGCCTGCACCCGAACAGGGCCGGTTACGCGATCATGGCGCCGCTCGCCGAAGCAGCCATCGCGGCGTCCCTCGCGGCGCCCTGATCCGCACGCGATCCGCTTGTATTGCAGGGGCGCCCGACGCATCATGCGCCCATGTTTTCCGGAAGTTGCCGGTTGAACGCCGGGTTGGTTGCGTTCACACTCGCTGCCGCTGGCGGCTGCGGAGGCGGCACCGCGGGGACCGGCGGCGCTGGCGGAGCGGCCGGCCAGATCGGCGCCGCGGGCGCGCTCGGCGCCGGCGGTAAATCCGCGGGCGACGGCGCCACGTCCGACGCCGCGTCGCCGTTCGTCTATCTCTACAGCTTCGACACCATCGCGCAGCTCTCGGCGGCGACCGTGGCCAACAGCGCCGACAGCAACGCCGCCGACATCGGCGTCCATTCGAGCGGCGCCGACGGGGGAGGCCTGGCCGTGGTCAGCTGGGACGGCCAGGCCGGCGCGCCGGCGCCGGGGTCGCTGCAGATCCAGATGCCGTGCAACGCCTACGGCCAGTTCGTCGACTACCAGTTCGTCCTGCCGATCATCACCGACATGGGCGGCAAGACGCTGTCGCTCATGCTCCGGCTCGACAGCGGGTTCTCGCCAGACGCCGCGGCCCAGGGGTACGTGCTCCTCTACGCCAAGAGCGGCGACAACTGGGACTGGGGCCAGACGGCCGCCGTTCCCATCGCGCCGACGTCGGCCGGCCAGTGGATCCAGTACACCTTCCCGATGGCCGCCCCGTCCCGGGCCTCGTCGTCGAATTTCGATCCCGGCTACGTGAAGTCGGTCGGCCTGCAGATCAACACCGGGTCGGGGAGCGGCGTGACCTCCCTGCCGACGCCGGCCACCTTCCACCTCGACAGCATCGGATACCAATGAGCCGCTTGCCGCGAATGCGTCCCGGCCACACCTTGATCGGCCTCACCTGGCTGCTCGCCGCGGCGGGCGCGCTGGCCGGTTGTGGCGGCTCGAGCAGCCCTGCCGCCTCCACCGACGTCGACGACGACTTTCCGCAGCCGCCGGCCGCCGGCCTGGCGCCGACGCCGCCGATGGGCTGGAACAGCTGGAACGAGTTTGGCGGGAACGTGAACGAGAAGCTGGTCGAGGCCGTCGCCGATGCGTTCGTCGCGAGCGGCCTCAAGGACGCCGGCTACACCTACGTCAACATCGACGACACCTGGTCGAACAAGGCGGGGCGCGCGGCCGACGGGTCGCTGCAGGCCGACCTGAACAAGTTCCCCGACGGAATCTCGGGGGTCGCCGACCACGTCCACGCGGCCGGGCTGAAGCTGGGGATCTACGGCGACCGCGGCACCGCGACCTGCGGCGGCTACCCGGGCTCGCAGGGGTACGAGACCCAGGACGCGACGACGTTCGCCGGCTGGGGCGTCGACTACCTCAAGTATGACAACTGCAGCGCCTCGCTGAACGTCGAGACGCAGTATCAGACCATGCAGGCGGCGCTGGCCGCGACGAACCGCCCGTTCGTGTTCAGCCTCTGCGCCTGGCAGTTCTACGAGTGGGGCGTCACCACCGGAAATCTCTGGCGGACGACCAGCGACATCAAGGACGCCTGGCCGTCGATCTTCGGCAATATCATGAACGATCGGACCTACGCCGCGTACGCCGGCCCCAACGGCTGGAACGATCCCGACATGCTGGAGGTCGGCGTCACCGACGACCAGTTCAGCTACAACGTCACGCACACCGAGTACCAGTCGCACTTCAGCCTGTGGGCGATCGCCGCTGCGCCGCTCATCATGGGGAACAACCCCACCAAGCTCACCGAGAACCCGGAGATCCTCGCCATCCTCACCAACAAGGAGGTCATCGCGTTGGACCAGGACGCGCTGGGGCTGCAGGGAACGGAGGTCTGGCAGAGTGCCGATGGAAGCCTTTCGGTCTGGGCCAAGCCGCTCAACGCGGCGGGCACGCGCGGCGTCGTCCTCTTGAACGCCGGTGACGCTCCCGCGGACGTCGGCTTCACGCTGCCGATGATTGGCCTTGCGGGCGGGGCGGCCACGGTGCGCGATCTGGTCACCCACGTGGATCTCGGCGCATTCACCGACGGCTACGCCGTCGCAGCCATCCCAACGCACGGAACGGCGACGCTGAAGGTGACCGGCACCGAGCCGCCGCGCCCCTCGGGCGCTGTCGACGTCTCCGATCTGACCTGGACCTATCAGGCCAACGGCCTCGGGACGATCGAAAAGGACATGAGCAACGGGTTCTCGGAGGCGGGCGACGGCGCGCCGATCTCGCTCGGCGGGACCGTCTACCCGAAGGGGCTGGGGATGGCGGCGCCAGCGGCGGTCATCTACCGGCTGAACAAGAGCTGCACCAGCTTCACCGCCACCGTCGGCGTCGACGACTCCGCGCACGGCGGGGGCTCGATCGTCGCCTCGGTCTGGGGCCAAGGTGGCAAAGATGACAAGGACGACGGCTGGCATAACCTCTTCACCAGCCCGACCCTCACCGGCCTCAGCGGGGTGAACCCGGTGGCGATGCCGGTCGCCGTCGACGTCACCGGCATGCGGCGCCTCAAGCTGGTGGTGACCAACGCCCTGGACGGCGCCGCCTGGGATCGCGCGAGCTGGGGGAACCCGCGGCTCGTCTGCGCGAAGTCGTGATGCGCGCCGCGGCCGCCATCCTCCTCGGCCTCGGCGCGCAGGTCGTGGCGCCCAGCGCGCAGGCAACCCCGCCCGCGATCGCGGGCGTGCCGACGCTGGCGTCGCCCAACGGTCGGATATCGGTCGTCGTGCACACGGCGCCCGATCTTTCGTACGACGTCCTCTTCGACGGCAAGCCGCTGGTGGCGGGGGCCACGCTGGCACTGGTGGTCGACGGCGTCCGGCTGGGCGCCGCGCCGCGGGTGCTCTCTGCCCGGACGTCGCACACCGACGCGACCGTGATTCCGCCGGTCCGACAGACGGCGGCCAGCCTGGTCGACAAGCACAACGACCTGCGCCTCGAATGCGCGGGCGGCTACGCGCTCGAGTTTCGCGCCTACGATCTCGGTGTCGCCTATCGGTTCGCCACCACGCTCGACAAGCGCGAGGTCAAGATCACCCGCGAGGAGGCGACGTTTCGCTTTGCCGCCGACGCCGGCGTCTACTACCCGCGCGAAGAGAGCTTCTTCTCGCACAACGAACGCCAGTTCAAGCGGGTGCGGCTGGGCGAGCTCTCGCCGGACGCGCTCGGCAGCATCCCGGCCGTCGTCGAGACGCCGGTGGGACCGAAGGTGGCGATCGCCGAGGCCGACATCGAGGACTACCCCGGCCTGTGGCTGCGCGGGACGGGCAGCGCCGCGCTGACCGCGACGTTCCCTCCGTATCCGCTGGAGGAGAAGCTGACGAAAGATCGCGATCTGCGCGTCACCCGCGCCGCCGACTACATCGCGGTCACGCGCGGCACGCGGACCTTCCCCTGGCGCGTGCTGGGGATCGTCGAGAAGGACACCGACCTCGTCGGCAACCCGCTCTGCTACCTCTTGGCCCGCCCGTCGGAGATCGCCGACACCTCCTGGATCCGCCCGGGCAAGGTCGCCTGGGACTGGTGGAACGCGCTCAACCTGCGCGACGTGAAGTTCAAGCCCGGCGTCAACACCGAGACGTACGAGGCCTACATCGACTTCGCCGCCGACTACGGCATCGAGTACATCATCCTCGACGAAGGGTGGTACAAGCCGGGCGATCTGCTGGCGGTGACGCCGGCGCTCGACATGCCCAGGCTGCTGGCCCACGCGCGCGACAAGCACGTCGGCATCATCCTGTGGGCGGTCTGGAAGACGCTGGCCGACCAGCTCCAGCCGGCGCTGGCCCAATTCGAGAAGTGGGGCATCGCCGGCCTGAAGGTCGATTTCATGCAGCGCGACGACCAGCCGGTCATCCAGTTCTACTGGCGCATCTGCCGGGAGCTCGCCAGGCGCAAGATGCTGGTCGACTTCCACGGCGGAATCCGCGCTGTCTTGCTGACGCGCACCTGGCCGAACCTGCTGACCACCGAGGGCGTCCAGGGGTTGGAGCACGACAAGTGGAGCGACAACACCGAGCCGGAGCACGACGTGACGCTGCCTTTCACGCGTATGTTCCTCGGCCCGATGGACTTCACGCCCGGCGCCATGCGGAACGCCGACCGGAAGCACTTCAAGATCGTCTTCAACGCCCCGATGAGCCTGGGCACGCGCTGCCACCAGCTGGCGATGTACGTCGTCTACGAGAGCCCGCTGCAGATGCTGGCCGACTCGCCCTCCAACTACCGGCACGAACCGGACGCGATGCAGTTCCTGGGACCGGTCCCGTCGGTGTGGGACGAAACCCGCGTGCTCGACGGGAAGATCGGCGACTACGTGATCGTCGCGCGCAGGCACGGCGAGGACTGGTACATCGGCGCCCTCAACGACTGGACGCCCAGGGAGATCGACGTCGACCTTTCATTTTTGGGCGACGGGAGCGGCGACTCCCGGCACCTCATGCGCGAGATGGCCTCCTACGTCGATGGCCCCGACGCCGACCACGCCGCCGAGAGCTACCAGCGCAAGCTGACCCCCGTCGTCCCCGGACAGCACGTCCGCGTGAGACTGGCCGCGGGCGGCGGCTTCGCGGCCCGGATCAACCTGCGCTGGGTCGTTCCGAAGAAGGAATCGCCGCGGTCGGCGCTGCCGCCGGCGTCCCGCCCGACCCCGTAGACACGCCCGTGATTTTGGGCGACCAGTCGGCGATCAGCTTCAGCGTCGTGTCCTGGTCGTAGATGCTGTACCACCCCTGCTTCTCGTGGGGCGGATCGCCGATCAACGGATCGCCCGGTTTCCAGAACTCGCCCGGCCGTGGCGGCCGCGCGGCGCCCGCCCAGGCCCAGGGCATGATCCCGGCCATCGGCGTCGTCGGGATGAGCGACGCCACCAGCGTGTAGACCTCCTGAAAGTACTGATCGCGAAACGTCGTCGGGGAAGCGGGATCGAAGCTGCCGCCGTCGCGCGGGAAGCCGAACTCCTCGAGCAGAAGGGGCTTGCCGGTCCCATTGTTGATCTTGGCCGCCAGCTCCGCGTGCTTGGCGACGTACTTCTTCGCGAGAGCGAGCGCCTTCGGGTAGCCGGCGGGGATCGAATCACCGTGGACCCAATTCCAGTTCTCGGCCCACATGTGAAAGCAGATGAAGTCGATCGCCGCGCTCTCGTGATCCTTGACGGGATCGACGCCCGCGTACACCGGCGACCCGGTCAGCCCCTCGCTACCGGTCGTCACCAGCTGCCCGGGCCCGAGCGACTTGATGAGGCGCGCCGTCTTGTCGATCCAATCATGAAAGGCCGGGATGTTGGTCATCCCGCGCGGCTCGTTGGCGAGCTCCCAGATCACCGTCGGGTTCGACTTCAGCTGCGGGACGATGAACCGAACGTAGGCGTCGTACATCTCCATCGCCTTCTGGTTCTTGTAGAAGCCCCCGTTGGATTTTTGGAACAGATCCCAGCTGCCGCCCGGCGCCGGCGGCGGATAGGGGATCGGGCCGCCGCCGGCCCAGGAGATGTACTGCGCGAACCCGCCCGACCACTGCCAGAAGTTGCTCAGCATGTAGATTCCGAAGAGGCCGCGCTTCTGCAGCTCCTCGGCAAACCGCAGCAGGCCCGCCACGCCGGCCGGATCGTACTGGCCGGGGGCCGGCTGGATCGTCGGGACGATCCGCTCCGGCTCCGTGTTGGGGCCTTCGGTGGCGCCCATCGTGCGGATCATGTTGATGCCGGCGGCCTGGATCCCGTCGAGATCGCGCCGGACCTGATCCCAGCCGGCGGCGTTGTCCGGGCGTGCCAGCGTCGTGCCCGCCCAGTAGTTGATACCGCTAACGAAGAACGGCTTGCCGTCCTTGGTGAGCCGCGTCCCGCTGACGTCGAGGCCGCCGGCCAGCGGCTGGCGGGCGAGGCCGGCGGCCGAGGCCGGCGCCGGACCGCCGTGGCAGCCGTCGATCAAGATCGCGCCCGCAGCGACGGCGGCGCCCTGCAACATCTCCCGGCGGGTCGGCGAAATCGGTGCGGCGGGGAACCTCGGCATCGGCAACCTCCGCGGGCTTTGTCGCACGGGCGAACTCCCGGTTCAAGCACCGCTTGCGCCCGCGGGTGGGGCGCGGCACGCTCGCCCTCCATGGGCAGATCCCCGCGAATTCTCGTCCTGTTTGCGTTCCCATTTTTTGGCCGGCGCGCTGGCGGGTGACGAGAAGAGGCCCGGCCGCGTTGCCGCAGCCGGGCCTAATTCGAGTCGGCAGTCTCGACGTCGCCGCTACTTCGAGGCGATCACGTTGTCGATGTAGAACGTGTACTCGCCCGAGGCGAAGGTCCCGCCGTCGAACGGCGAGTCTGCGTAGATGTGGATCCCGAGCTCCTGGATCATCGACGGCGTGAACGTTCCGCTCTGGCCTGGCGCGGCGGTCGCGGTGTCGAAGTCGAAGGTGAGCGGCGTGAACACCCCGGTCGAGAGCCCCGCCCCCGTCGAGTTCGAGTAGGTGTACATCTGGCCCGACTTGGCGTAGATGAACGCGCCGCCGAGGAAGCTCGTCGCCGTACTGGGCGGCACCACGTTGACCGAGGCGTGCAGCACCGCGCCGGTCATGTCCTTGGGGGGCGAGAACCCGAGCAGAACCTCGACGTACTGACTGAAGGTCGTGAAAGTGGCCGTCACCTTGAGCGCGCCCGAGGGTGGCGTCCCCTGCCCCAGGCCGTCGACCTGTCCGATCGTGGGATAGGTCCCCGCGTCGGGAACGCCGGCGTCGGCGGCCCTCGCCCCCAGGTTCAACCCGGTGGTATCGACATAAGTCTGGATCGAGAACCCCTCGGTCATCTTGCTGGGGTCGTCGAACGTGTCGTTCAGCAGGAGCATCTTGCCGGCTGCGCCGGTCGCGCCCGCGGTGGCGTTGCCCGCCGCACCGCCGGAGGAACCGCCGGCGCCGCCGTTGCCGCTGCTGCCGCAGGCGATGGAGGTGAGCATGAGCGCCGCGGCGCCGAGCACCAAGATGACCGAAGATCGAGCTCCCGAGTTTTTCATGACCGAATCTCCCTGAATGAGCGTTGCGCGACGCGTGACTGGACCGGAGCGGATTAGAGCCGCATGTTCCCGGCGCTGTCAAACGTTTCCCTCGGGATGTGAACGATACCCATCCCCACCGGCCCCCGATTCCTGGAGGCCGGGACTTGTGTTACACAGCTGCCGTGTCAGCCGCCCGAGAGAAAGACGCCAAGCCCCCCGCCCCCACGCGCCGCGCCTTTCTGGGCGCAGCCGCCGCGACGGCGCTGGCCCCGGCGGCCTGCGTCGGCCCGCGCCCGGGTGCCACGCCGCAGCCGAGCGCCGCCGACGTGCCGGCGGCGCGCAAGAACGGGATGCCGGCGCCCGACGTCGAGGCGCTGCTGGCCAGATGACGCTGGACGAGAAGATCGGCCAGATGACCCAGGCCGACAAGAACGCGCTGCGGACGGCCGCGAGATCCACGAGTTCTTCATGGGGTCGGTGCTGTCGCGGCGCCGACTCGCTGCCGCAACCCAACGACCCGGCCACCTGGGTCGACATGACGACGGTTACCAGAGCCAGGCGCTGTCGACGCGGCTCGGGATCCCGATCATCTACGGCGTCGACGCGGTCCACGGCGACGGCGGCGTGAAGGGCACCGTCCTCTTCCCGCACAACATCGGGCTCGGCGCACGCGCAGCCCGGAGATCGTGCAGAAGGCGGCGCGCGTCACGGCGCGCGAGGTCGCCGGCACCGGCATCGACTGGACGTTCGCGCCCTGCATCGCCGTGCCCGCGACGAGCGCTGGGGCCGCACCTACGAGGGCTTCGGCGAGATCGCCCGAGCTGGCCGAGCTGCTGGGCGCGGCGGCCGTGCGCGGTTTCCAGGAGGCGCCGGAGTCCGAACCCGGCACGCGCGATCCTGGCCTGCGCGAAGCACTTCCTGGGCGACGGCGGGACGTTCGGCGGCAAGGACCAGGGCGACACCAAGGTCACCGAGGAGGAGCTGCGCAAGATTCACCTCCCCGGCTACGTCGCCTGCGTGAAGGCCGGCGTCGGCAGCGGTGATGGTCTCGTATCAGAGCTGGAACGGGACGCCGATGCACGGCAACCGGCGACTGATCACCGACGTCCTCAAGGGCGAGCTCGGCTTCCCGGGGTTCGTGGTCACCGACTGGGCGGCCATCGACAAGATGTCGAAGGACTACAAGCAGGACGTCGAGGTGGCGATCAACGCCGGCATCGACATGGTGATGGTGCCGATCCGCTACCGCGAGTTCGTCGGCCGACCTCAAGGAGCTGGTCGCCGCCGGGCGCGTGCCGATGGCGCGCATCGACGACGCCGTCCGGCGGATCCTGAAGCAGAAGGTCCGCTTCAAGCTGTGGGAGCGGCCGTTCGCCGACCGCGCGCTGACGGCGCGGATCGGCTCGGCGGAGCACCGCGCGGTGGCGCGCCAGGCAGTTCAGCAGAGCCTGGTGGTGCTGAAGAACGACGAGAACGTGCTGCCGCTGGCCAGCACGACGCGCGTTCACCTGTGCGGCTTTCGCGCCGACGACATGGGCGTGCAGTGCGGCGGCTGGTCGGTCGGCTGGCGCGGCCGGCGCGGCCCCGTCACGCCGGGCACGACGATCCGCCAGGGGCTCGACCGAGGTGGTGGGCGCGGGTCGGGTCGACTTCTCCAAGGACGGCGCCGGCGCCGAGCAGCGCCGACGTGGTGGTGGTCGTCGTCGGCGAGGATCCCTACGCCGAGGGCGAGCGGCGATCGCGCCGACAGCTGGCGCTCGGCTCGAGGACCGCGCGCTGATCGACGCCGCCAAGCGCACCGGCAAGCCGATGGTGGTCGTGCTGCTAGTCGGGCCGGCCGCTGATCCTGGGCGACCTCGTCGACGGCGCCAGCGCGATCGTGCGCCGCCTGGCTGCCCGGCACCGAGGGCGCGGGCGTCGCCGACGTGCTCGGCGGCGCGGTGAAACCGACCGGCAAGCTCTCGTGCTCGTGGCCGCGCGAGATGGCGCAGATCCCGATCAACGTCGGCGACGCGCCGTACGAGCCGCTGTTCGCGTACGGCTTCGGTCTGAGCTGGTGACGCACGGCGCCGCCCGTGGCCCACCGTGGCGGCGGCCGTCACCGCGCTGGCCGTCGCCGATCCGTCGCCCTCGGGCGGCCCGGGCGACCTCACGCGGCGCGCGCTCGACGGGCCCTGGTCGTTCCACCGCGTGACCGCCGCGCAAGGATGCGCCCGAGCCCTGGCTGCCGGCGACGGTGCCGGGTTGCGTGCACACCGATCTGTTCGCCAACGGCAAGATCGGCGATCCGTTCTACCGCCTGAACGAGAAGGACCAGCAGTGGATCGATCGCGAGTCGTGGGAGTACCGCACGACGTGCGCGCCGACGCCGCGCTGCTGGCGCGCGAGCGGGTCGAGCTGGTCGTTCGCCGGCCTCGACACGTACGCCGAGGTCTTCGTCAACGGCGCGTCGGTGCTGTTCGCCGACAACATGTTCCGCAGCTGGCGCGTCGACGTGAAGGCGCAGCTGCACGCGCGGCGACAACGTGCTCGTGATCCGCTTCCGCTCGCCGATCGAGCAGGTGCAGGCGCGCCTACGACGGCCTCGGCTATCGGCTGCCGGCCGCGAACGACCAGGGCGACGAGATGGTGAGCATGTGGGCGCGCAAGGCGCCCTATCACTACGGCTGGGACTGGGGGCCGCGCTTCGTCACCAGCGGCATCTGGCGGCCGGTCGCGCTCGAGACCTGGGGCGAGGCGCGCATCGACGACGTGCAGATCTTCCAGAACCGAGCTCGACGCACGCCGCGGCCGACCTGACCGTCAAGGTGCGCGTCGTCGCCGCGCGCGCCGGCCGCGCGCACCTGGCCGTCGCGTCGCCGGCGGCAAGACGCGCCGCTGGCGCAGGCCGACGTCGATCGTGCCGGTCGGCGGCAACGACTGATCACGCTCGGTCGCGCATCGACCAGCCGGAGCTCTGGTGGCCGAACGGCCTCGGCGCCGCAGCGCCTCTACGCGCTGGAGACGACGCTCGTCGAGCGCCGGCGGCGCGCGCGCTCGACGCGCGCACGACGCGCATCGGCCTGCGAACGCTCGAGGTCGTGCACCGCGCGCGACAGCAGACGGCAAGAGCTTCTTCGTCAAGGTGAACGGCGCGCCGGTCTTCATGAAGGGCGCGAACTGGATCCCCGCCGACAGCTTCATCGCCCGCGTCACGCCCGAGCGCTATCGCTCCCTGCTTGCAGTCGGCCGCCGACACGCACATGAACATGCTGCGCGTCTGGGGCGGCGGCATCTACGAGGACGACCGCTTCTACGACCTCTGCGACGAGCTGGGGCTGCTGGTCTGGCAGGACTTCATGTTCGCCTGCAGCATGTACCCGGGCGACGCGGCTTTCGTCGACAACGTGCGCCAAGGAAGCGATCGAGAACGTGCGCCGCCTGCGCAACCACCCGTCGCCTGGCGCTGTGGGCCGGCAACAACGAGAACGAGGCGGCCTGGAAAGGCTGGGGCTGGCCGGCAGAAGTTCAGCCTGTCCAAGACGGCGCAGGACCGCATCTGGCGCGACTACAAGCGCATGTTCCACGAGATCCTGCCCGTCTGTCGTCGCCGCGGAGGATCCGGGCCGCTTCTACACGCGCAGCTCGCCGAGCGCGAACGAGGACGACGTCGCCGCCAGCAAGATGGGCTGGGGCGACATGCACTACTGGGGCGTCTGGCACGCCGAGGCGCCCTACGCCGGCTACGGCGACAACATCTCGCGCTTCATGAGCGAGTACGGCTTCCAGTCGTTCCCCGAGCTCGGCGTCGGTCGCGCGCTACACCGACGCCAAGACCGACTGGGACATCGGCAGCCCGGTGATGCTGTCGCACCAGCGCCACCCGCGCGGCAACGCGCTCATCGCACATACATGGAGCGCGACTTTCGCAAGCCCAAGGACTTCGCGTCGTTCCTGTACGTGGGCCAGGTGCTGCAGGCCACGGTGATCAGCTACGCCGCCGAGGCGCACCGGCGCGCGATGGGCCGCAACTGGGGCAGCCTCTACTGGCAGCTCGACGACTGCTGGCCGGTGGCGTCCTGGTCGAGCATCGACTACTACGGCCGCTGGAAGGCGCTGCAGTACGCGGCGCGGCGGTTCTTCGCGCCGGTGCTGGTCTCGCCCGTCGAGGAGAAGGGGACGATCGAGATCTGGGGCGTCTCCGATCGCCGCGCCGACGCGCCCGCGCGCCTGACGATGCGGCTGCTCGACTTCGCCGGCCACGAGCTGGCCCGCCGCGACCAGGACGTCACGCTGGCCGCCAACGCCAGCAAGCTGCTCGTCTCGTTCCCCAGAAAGCAGCTCCTCGGCACGACCGATCCCCGCACTGTCGTCCTGGTCGCGGAGATCAGCGAGGCCGGCAAGCCGCTGTCGCGCGGGCTCTTCTGGTTCGAGAAGACGAAGGATCTCGAGCTGCCGAAGCCCCAGATCAGCCTCGACGCCAGGCCGAACGCCGACGGCTCGTTCGCCGTCACGGTGCGCACGGGCGCGCTCGCCCGCGCCGTCCGCCTCGACGCCGGGGCCGTCGACGGCGTCTTCGACGACAACTACTTCGATCTCCTCCCCGGCGACGCGCCGACGGTCACCTTCCGCCCGCACGCCCCGACGACGCTCGCCGCGCTCGAGGCCGCGCTGCACGCCACCTCGATCGCCGACAGTTACTGACTTGGGTGCCCGCGTCGGAGCGGAGCGCGGACAGGCGCGGCGGCGATCTGTCGCCGGGCCGACCTCGCGGTGGGCCAATTCGAGGCCAGGGCCCTCAGTTTGGTCGCAGATCTTCCGATTCACTCGTGCGTCGGAACTGACATGGACCGAAGATCGGGGTTCCTCGCGGGGTTTTGGCTCTTGTTGGCAGGTGGGCTCGGGTGCGCCACGGCGCCCGTCACCGCGCCCGGACTGGCGCTCAAGAAGGTGGTCATCTACCGAAACGGCGTCGGCTACTTCGAGCGCGGCGGGCGGGTAGACTCGGATCGCGTCGAGTTCGAGGTCCGCAAGGACGAAATCGGCGACTTCCTCGCGACGCTCGCGGTGCTGGAACGCGGCGGGAGCTCGGTGCGGTCCGCGTCGTTCCCCCTCGAGGTGGAGAGCGATTCGCCGCCGCCGCCGCCGGTCGCGGGGGCCGCTCCGAACGCCAAGCCCGAAGACAAGCGCGACCTGCGGCACGTCGTCATGGCGCTCGACGGGCGGGAGCACGATCTGCAGGTCGGCTACATCGCCCAGACCCCCGTGTGGCGTCCGTCGTACCGGCTCGTCATCGACAAGGAAGGGGCGAGCCTGCAGACCTGGGGCATCGTCCAGAACCTGTCCGGCGAGGACTGGACCAACGTCTCGCTGTCGCTGGTCGCGGAGGCGCCGCTGGCGTTCGACGCCTCGCTCGAAACGCCCGTCATCCCCAACCGGCCCGTCGTCAGCGACGGGGGCGAGGTGATGGCGGTCATTCCCCGCTCGGAGACCAGCCTCGCCCAGGAGGAGGCGCGGGCCGTCGCGGCGCCGCCACCGGCCGCGGCGCCCATGCCCGGCGCGCTCGGCGGCGGAGCCGGCTGGGCCGGAAAGCCGGCGGCCGACATGAAGGTGGGCGGAGCCCGCCGCAGCGTCGCGGGAAAAGAGGTCGCGGTGGCGGACGACTTCGACGCGCCCGCCGAAGGGACGTCGCTCGCGCCCGCTTACTCGCGCCAGACGCGCAACCTGGCCGCGCTCGCCGCCATCGCGGTCCAGTCGGGGACGACGCGCTACGATCTTCCCGCCGTCGTCACCGTCCCCGACAAGAGCACGACGATGGTCATGCTCACCGACCAGCGCATTCCGGGCGAGGTGATCGCGCTCTACGCGCCCGACGGCGGCGTCCCCGATTCGGCGCGCCATCCGTTCCGGGTCGCCCGGTTCGTCAACAGGACCGGCGGCCTCGTCGAGCGCGGCCCGCTGGCGATCTTTGCCGAGGGCGCGTTCTCCGGCCAGGGCGTCACCGACCCGCTCCCCGACGGCGCGACCGCCACGGTCCCGTTCGGGATCGACCGACGCGTCGCGGTCGAGGTCACGCGCGAATCGCGCGACGAGGGGGCCCGTCTCTACCACATCGAAGCGGGCGCGCTCTCCATCTCGCGCGACGTCGTGTCGCTGACCAAGTACAAGCTGCGCAACGGCGCCTCCAATCCCGCCAAGCTCCTCATCAAGCACCCGCGGATATCTGGTGCCCGCATGAAGAACTTCCCGGCGGGGACGGAGGACAACGTCGGCACGGGCACCGCGCTGGTCCCGGCCGAGGTGGGCCCCCGGGCGACCAGCGAGCTCGTGCTCGACGAGCGCCAGCAGACGACGCGCAGCCTGGACTGGCTGTCGCCGCTCGCCGACGACGCGGTCAAGGGCTATGTGTCCGACCAGCGCGCCGATCCGGTGATCGTCGCCCAGCTCAAGGCCGCCTGGCCCCTGCGGCGCGCGCTCGTCGACGCGCGGGCCGAGCGGCAGAAGCTGGCCGCCACGGACGCCGACCTCCGCCGGTCGACCGAGGAGACCCGCGCCAACCTCAAGGCCCTCGAAAAGAACACGGCCGCCGCCGACCTCCGGGCCAAGCTGACCGCCCGCCTCGCCGACGACTCCGCCCGCCTCGACGTCGTCGGAAAGCGGATCATCGAGGTCGACCTCCAGATCAACGAGAGCCAGGTGGGGTTCAACGACGCGGTCCGCGCCATCAAGCTCCTCCAGCCGCTGTCGATCGACTGAGCCTGCCGAAGGAGAACGACCGGCGCTCGCGCATGGCGGCGAAATGATCTACAAGGGCGCTGCTGGTCAACCTCCAAGCAAGGAGACTTCCATGAAGTTGATTCTCGCGGCGATCCTCGCCGGTTCGTTCCTGGTGTCCCTCCCGGTCAAGGCCGACGACAAGCCGGCCGGTGATGCCAAGGCCGACAAGGGCAAGAAAGACAAGAAGACGGACAAGAAGGCGGACAAGGGCGACAAGGGCGGCGACGACAAGAGCGCGTCGAAGCCCTCCGGCGGCGGCTGGTAAGCGCCTTCGCGCTCGCGAGGTTAAAGCGAGCGCAGAAACGCCAGCAGCGCCGCCTGCTCGTCGGCCGAGAAGGCCGGAGGACGGGCGGCGTTGGCCGGCGCGTGGACGGCGGCGGCGTTGGGGTCGGTGCGGCGGAGCGCTTCCTCGAGCGTCGCCGCGCTGCCGTCGCTGAAGTAGGGGGCGTTGTCCCAGGCGCCGCGCAGCGAGGGCGGGTTGTTCCCCCCTTCGCCGAGGACCGGCGTCCCGACGGCGTAGCGGCCGGGCGCGGTGAGCGCGACCTGACCGTCGAGGAGCCGCGACTCCACGGTCGCCTCGGCGACGTGGTTTCCGACAGCGCTGTTGCCGATCATCTGGTGGCAGCCGGCGCAGCGGTCGCGGAACAGCAGCAGGCCGCGCCGCGCGATGGGCGTCAGGGCGCGCGCGCCGGGGGCGACGAACGGCGACGGCTCGGGCGGAATCCGCTCCATGTAGCGGGCGAGCGCCGCGCGTACCTCGCGCGGCTGCAGCGTCACCTCGCGGGCGGCGGGAGCGCCGTGCAGGCTCAGCGTGACGGGGTAGTCGGCGAAGTGCTCGGGGTCGCGCTCGGCCCCCTGCGCGTGCGTCGACACGATGTTGTCGGCGAAGACCTCGAGGGTCGCCTGGTTGCCGAGCCGCAGGTACGGCGCGGTCGTGCCGATCCCGCGGCAGGTGAGCGTCGTCGAGAAGAACTTGTTCTGCTTGGCCGGGTGAAGCCGCCCGTCGACGTGCCCGTCGTCGTGGCAGGCGGCGCAGGTGTAGAGCGACAGCGGCCCGGTGGCCACGTTGTTGCGGACCAGCGCGCGACTGTAAAAGAGCAGCTCGCCCCGCTCGGCGGGCGACGTCCGCGCTGGCGCGCCGACCACCAGGGTGGCATCCACGCCGACGGGGCCGTCGGTCGAGACGAAGGTCAGCGTGTCGCTCAGCCGATCGGCGGTGACGAACCGGCCGTCGGGCAGCGCGGCGACCGCTGAGGGGTTGGCGCCGACGGGGACGGCGACCGCGTCGCCGAGCTCGGCCTCGTCCCACCGCGCCAGCAGCAGGTTGTCGCTGCCGGCGCCCACCACGGCTAACGTGCCGCCGCCGTCACACGCCGCGGCGTCGGGCTCGACGGCCGGCGCGCCACGGTCGCCGAGGTTCACGAACGGCCGGCGTCCGGGCCCCGGATCGTCGACCAGGCGCCCGGCCGGGAGATCGGCGCGCACCGACAGCCGGATGACGCCGCTGTCGAGCCCCTCCACCGAACCTCGCGCGCGCGAGACTTTCCGATCCTCGTGCGTGAAGAGCCAGAGATGCGGCACCTCCCCCAGGGTGGGGACGAGATCGAGCACCGGCGCCTCCGTTCGGACTGTCTGCACCGCCGGCGCCAGCCGTCCGTCGGCGGCGACCGGATGAAACGTGACCGTGTGATCGATGAAGTTGCTCACCACCAGAAACGGCCCGCGCCCGCCCGGCCAGAAGGGCTTCGACACGAGGCGCAGCGCGCGCGGTGAGATCCCGGTGGGGATCGTCTGCAGAATCCGGCCGTCGCCGAGCGATACGACGGCGATCCCCCGCAACGGCGGCGACGCGACGTA
Source organism: uncultured Pseudomonadota bacterium (assembly GCA_963831685.1). GTDB lineage: Bacteria > Myxococcota_A > Polyangia > Fen-1088 > Fen-1088 > JADGRB01. The sequence goes on along the minus strand of CAWHRJ010000010.1, from coordinate 67,472 downwards.
GGCCGTCTTCCCGTCCCCCGACACCACCAGGCCGCGCGCGCCTGCCGGCAGGTCGGCGGCGAGCGACGAAGCGTGAAACCCACCGGCGGCGTCCGCGTCGACCCGCTCCAGCCCTGGATCGAACCGGCAGCCGACCAGCGCGCCACCTTTCGGCAGCGCCGCGATCGCGTCGGGGAACCGGCAGGCGGCGACCGTGGCCAAGAGCCGCGGCGGCGAACGCGACGGATCGACGACCGCGACCTGGTCGGCCGTCGACAGCGCGACGTAGAGCAGGCCGTCGTCGGGGTTGAACGCCAGCGCGCGCGGACGGGCGTGGCCGTCGTGATAGTCGGTCGCCTGAAACGCGGGCTCGCTCTCGTCGGCGCGCGGCGCGGGCGCGCCGGCGCCGACCAGTATCGCGATGGCGATCAGCGTCGCCTTGGCGACGTCGATCATCGCCGGTCCGCGCCCTGCCACGGCGGTCACTACCCCGCGCGCGCTTCGCCGTCCGGCTCGGGGGCCGGACCGCTGCGCCAGAGCTTCCAGCCAGATTCGACCAGCGCTCGCACGTCGCGCGCCCGCCCGGCGAAGACGCTGGCGGCCAGGGCCAACGCCTCTTGCTCGAGCTCCGCACGCCGCGCGTCGACGGCGGCCAGCACCGCCTCGCCGTCGGCGGCGCGCCCGAACCAGCGCGGGTGCAGCTCGGCGGTCGCCTTGACGCAGTCGAGATCGTGGACCTGGCCCAGGATCTCACCGAGGCGTTCGATCTTGGGGATTAGGGTGGTGGTCAGCTCGGGGACCGCCGCCGCGATGATGCGCAGCTCGTAGGAGAGCGCCTTGACGTGCTTGCGCCAGTCGTGGAACCGCTCCGGCGACGGCTGCTCGCGCGCCGCCTCCAGCGTCTCGAGCCCGCTCCGGTAGGTGCGGGTGACGCTGTCGCCGATGGCGCGGCGCCCCCTGCCGACGCCCCACCCCGACAGATCGCGCCGCAGCCGCCGCAGCGCGCGCGCCGCGCGCTTGAGATCGCGCTCGACCTCCTCCGGCTCGAGCGCCCGCCGGATCTGCCGTTCCGCCGACGCCAGGCGCGCCAGCAGGCGCGGCGGCAGCTCCGACTGCAGCCGGGTGCCGAGCACGCGGAAGGTGTGCGCCTGCACCGCCAGATCGCGCGGCCTGGCCAGCATCCGGCCGGCGTCGCGCAGCCGGCGATCGTCCCGCGTCGCCTTGTCGCCGGCCTCGCGGCGAATCAGCGACAGCGCCGCGCGCGAGCGCTTGAGCCGCGTCCGCACCTCGTGGACGCGCTCCTCCTGGTCGAGCTTCCGATCGCGCGCCGCGCGGATGGCGCTGCGAAGCTGCTCGCGGACGATCCGCCGCACCGCCTTGCCGACCTGCTCCTTCTGCTTGATCCGGTAGCCCACGCCTCAATATGTATCGCGGACGGTCGTCGCGTGCAGCACCGATGCGAGCCGCTCCGCCGCGCCCGGCCGGGCCCCCGGTCCGGGCGTCCACTCGACGGTCGCCGTCTCGCCCGGCAGGAGGTCGAAGAAGTTGTCCGAAAATGCCCCCTCCCCCTCCGGGGTCGAGAGCCAGACGGCGCGCGCGAAACGGCGTGCCGTGACCCGCACGGTGGCGCCGATCCGGTGCGGCGTCACGGCCACCGCCAGCTCCGGCGCCGGCAGCGCCAGCTCGCGCGTCTTGAGGAAGTAGTAGAGGTTGCGGCTCAGCGTCTCGCCGCCGGCCGCCAACTCGGCCACCAGGACGACGTGGCTCGGATCGACCCCCTTGAGCACGTCGCGCTTCCAGGCCGAGAACAGCGGCTCGCTCGTGAGCGCCTTGACGGTGACGTCGCGCTCGAACCGCCAGCGTTCGCCGCCGCCGTCGAGATCGACCAGGCGCAAGGTCAGGTGGGCCGCCAGATCGCTGCGGCGATCCGATACGCCGTAGACGCGCAAGGTCCCGTTGTCGTCGACGGGCGAGACCAGCACCGGCGCGAAGAACCGCCGCGCCGCGTACTGCAGCGCCTTCCAGCGTCCGTAGTAGTCGATGCTGGACCACGACGCCACCGGCCAGCAGTCGTCGAGCTGCCAGTAGAGGCTCCCCATGTTCCCGGGCATCGCGCCGCCGGTGCGCCTCGGCGCCGAACTTGATGACGTTCGCCTGCAGCACCTGCGACAGATAGAGAAACGCGCCGAAGTCCTTGGGGACGCGGAAGTCGCGATCCATGTAGGTCCGCACCAGCGCGTTTCCGCGCGGGTGCCGTTGGTGCGACAGCATCACGGGCGAGTCGATGCGCCACTCCGACGGCGGCGCGTAGCGGGCCACGCTCGGGAGCGTGGGGAACGACTGAAACCCGTACTCGCTCATGAAGCGCGAGACGTTGGCGGCGTAGTCCTCGTACGGCGCCTCGGCGTGCCAGACGCCCCAGTAGTGCATGTCCCCCCAGCCCTTCTTGTTGGGCGGGACACCGTCCTCGTTCGCGCTCGGCGTCGAGCGCGTGTAGAACCGCCCCGGGTCCTCGGCCGCCGACCACGCGCGGCAAGACCTCGTGAAACAGGCGCTTGTAGTCGTTCCAGATCGTGTTCTGCGCCGCCTTGTCGAGGTGGAACTTGAACTGTCCATCCCCACTGCTGCCAGGCCGCCTCGATCTCGTTGTTGCCCGCCCACAGCGCCAGCGACGGGTGGTTGCGCAGGCGGCGCACGTTGTCGATCGCCTCCTGACGGACGTTCTCGACGAACGCCGCGTCGCCCGGGTACATGCTGCAGGCGAACATGAAGTCCTGCCACACCAGGAGGCCCAGCTCGTCGCAGATCGCGTAGAAGCGGTCGTCCTCGTAGATCCCGCCGCCCCAGACGCGGATCATGTTCATGTTGGCTGCGGCGGCCGCCCCCAAGAGCGCGCGGTACCGCTCCTCGCCGACGCGGGTGACGAAGCTGTCGGCCGGGATCCAGTTCGCCCCCTTCATGAAGACGGGCGCGCCGTTGACCACCACGGTGAAGCTCTTGCCGGCGGCGTCGTGCCGGCTCACCACCTCCAGCGTGCGGAGCCCGACGCGTGTCTGCCGCCGCCCGCGCTCGACGGCGCCGGTCGCCAGCGTCGTCTCCAGCGTGTAGAGCTTCTGCGCGCCGAGGCCGTTCGGCCACCAGCGCTCGGGCTTGTCGATCGCCACCTCCAGCCGGATCTCGTTGCGCCCGCGCACGAGCGGCTTGTCGGCGATCCCCAGCGTCGCGCCCCCCGGGAGCGCGACGGCGACCCGCGCGCGCCCGGGGCGCGTCCGCCACGACGACCGCGGCGACCTCCAGCCGCGCGCGCGCGTCGTCGAGCGACCGCTGGATAGACCTGCACGTCGTCGAGCCGCGCCTCGTCCCAGGCCTCGATCGCCACCCTTCGCCAGATGCCGCTGGTGACGAAGCGCGGCCCCCAGTCCCACCCGTACTGGTAGGGGGCCTTGCGCGTGAACATCGAGACCATCTCCTTGGCCTGATCGTTCGCCGCCGGCAGCGTGTAGCCGAGCCGGTCATAGAGCGGCTTGGCCACCGCGATCGGCGACCGGAAACGGACCACGACGGCGTTCTGCCCCACCACGACGTGCGGCTTGATGTCGGCGCGCCAGGAACGAAACATGTTGTCGGCCGAGAGCACGCGCGCGCCGTTGACCGAAACCTCGGCATAGGTGTCGAGGCCCTGGAAGACGATCTCGATCCGCTCGCGCGCGAGCAGCGCGGCGTCGGCGGCGAACGTCGTCCGGTACTCCCAGTCGGTCCGCTCGATCCACTGCAGCGCCTTCTCGTTCGTCCCCACGAACGGGTCGGGGATCTTCCCCGCGCGCAGGAGATCGGTGTGCACGCACCCCGGGACCTCGGCCGGGATCCACGCGCCGAACCCGGCCGGCCCGTTCACCGCCCGCATCGACCAGGGACCGAAGGCGGCCGTGCGGCCGCGGTCGACCGAGGCCGGCGCCGGCTGGCCCCGAGCGGGCGCCGCCGCGGGCGGCCGCCCACCGGCTGCGACCGCCGCGAAGACCGCGAGCGCTACGGCCTGTCGATGACGATCGGGATGTTGAAGTCTTGCCACGCGGGCGTGGTGTTCAATCGGTTGGGCGGCTGGTTGTAGAGGTAGATCGCCGGGAAGGTCTGGAGGGGTTTGCCGTCGGCCTTGACGACCGCCGTGATGTAGAGCTGCGAGACGTAGACCGTCACCGGCGCCGGCGCCTGGCCGCCAACCCCGTCGTTCGTGATGGTCATCGGGTTCGGGTTGTAGCGGTTGGACGAGAAGATGATCCAGTAGTAGGTGTTCCCGTTGCCGTCGGTGGTGTACTTCGGCGACCACTTCGGCCAGTGGTTGTTGATACCCGGGCTCTGCAGGTTGGTGCAGGTGGGCGGATCGTTGGCGGCCATGCGGATCGCTTTGGTGCTCGAGTCGCCGGGGAAGGGTACGACGTAGAGCTCGGCCTTCTCGTTGGCGTACATCACCTGCCCCGCGGGGACCGTCGTGTAGGCCAGCATCGAGTCGTCGGGCGCGAAAGCCGGGTAAAACTCCTCGTTTTGGGTGGTGGCAGCCCCCGGTACCGGCGATGCCTCGCCGCCCGCGCTGCTCGTGCTGTTCCAGCTCACCTGGTAGAGATCAGTCATCCCCTGGTTGAGCCGGCCATCCTGGTCGGCGGTCGAGCCCGCGCTCGACGCGTAGACGATGGTGTTGCCGTCGTTGCTCCAGGTCGGGAAGGCCACGCCACCGAGATCGCCGGTGTGCGACACGTAGCCCCAGGCCGACCCCTGCGTGGGAACCGCGATGCCATTCGACGCCGGCGAGAAGCTGGTGACGTTGGTGTCGATCCAGATCAGCTTGGCCTGATCTTTGTTGTTCTGCGACCAGGGCATCGACAGATCGGGGAGCTGGCCGGTCAAGATCGCGAGCCGCTCGCCGCCCGAGATGTTCCAGTGCGCCTTCGAGAACGCCATCGGGCCCAGCCAGGGCTCTTGAATGTAGGCCTTGCCGTTCTGGCAGGTGCTCCCCATCGCGCAGGTCGGCGTGCAGTTGTTCCAGTTGGTGCAGGTGGCGCTGCCGTAGCCCGGCAGGGCGCTGCCCACCGTTGCGCCGTTGTTGGTCGTCACGCCAGCAAAGGCCACCGACCATGGCCAGAAGTCGACGAACGCGACGTAATCGCCGTCGGGCGTCCCGACGTGGCAGCCGATGCAACGCGCGGGCGTATGCGTGTCGCCCTGGACACCGTTGGTCGTGGTGTTGTTCAGCGTCGGCTGCTTGACGTCGGTGATCTGCAGGACCGGCCGGCTATTCGCTTGTGCGACGGTCGAGACGTCCCCCACCGTGAACCCGTCCAGATAAGAATCGTTGACGATCACACTCTCCGGGTACTTCGTGTAGTCCGCGAGGTTCTTGTTGATGGCCCCCGGGTTGGCCGACCAGAAGACCATGCTGCCGCCGGCGCCGACGGGGGCGACCTGGAAGCTGACGCTGGTCGCGCCGCCGCCCGGCGTCTGCACCGTCACCTTGATCGGCGCCCCCACGATGTGCGCCGCGAGGTTCTGCCAGATCGTCTTCGGCAGCGGCCAGCTGTCGCCCTGCACGTAGGCGACCAGATCGGTCGACTCCATGTCGGCGTGGAAGGTGATCTTGAGATAGCCGTTGTAGGGGCTGCTGCTGCCTGGGACGACGACGTGCACGCGGGGGGGAAGCCAGTTGTTCGGGAACAGCGAGCCGTCCTCGGGCTCGGTCACGCAAGGGCCGTTCCCCGACGGGTTCCCGAACATCCCGCCGACATCGGCGGGGACCCCCTCCTGGATGATCGGGTTGGTGCCGCCGGCCGTCGGCTCGAAGTCGGTGCAGGGGCCGTTGCAGCCCGTCGGGGTGATCGAGCCGCCGCTCCCGGTGGAGCCGCCGCTGCCGTTCGAGCCGCCCCTGGAAGATGAGCTTCCGCCCGATCCGCTCGGCGATTGGGTTGACTTGACCCCGGCGCATCCGACTCCGGCCAGCAGGCCGGCGGTCGCCAGCAGACATCGATAAGCTTGCGTGTTCACAATCTATCCCCCTGAAAAACCTCGATTATAGCCGGCTTCGGCTGGGCCGCCATAGTCCCTGGTGTCTCGATCCCGGACCCAGGTGTCACCCAATGTGTGAAAAGGGCGGCGAATATCCGCCAAGAATTGCCTCTTGTCTGTGGCGCAACTTGACCCCACTCGTCGAAGCTGGTGGACTCAAATGAGAAGATGACCGTTGGCACGCCCTCCGATCACCGCCAGGGCGGGCGGCTCTCCCAATCGCGGATGGACGACACGGTCAAGCGCCTCGGGCGCTTTCAGATAATCGGACGCCTCGCGACCGGAGGGATGGCGGAGGTCTATCTGGCCCTGTCGGGCGAGCTGGCTGGGTACCGGACGTTGCTGGTGGTGAAGCGGATCCTCCCGCACCTGGCGTCGAACCGGCAGTTCATCGGGATGTTCCTCGACGAGGCGCGGCTGGCGGCGCTGCTCGATCACCCGAACGTGGTCCGCATCATCGAGGTCGGCCACGACGGCGAGGAGTACTTCCTGGCGATGGAGTTGGTGCAGGGCAAGCCGCTGTCGGCGGTCCTGCGCAAGGCCGCGCGCGAGAAGCGCCCGCCCAGCCCCGCCCTGTCCGCCTACATCATCGCCCAGGCGGCCAGCGGCCTCGGCTACGCGCACGCGCTCACCGACGGCGAGGGGCGCCCGCTGGGCGTCGTCCACCGCGACGTCTCGCCGCAGAACGTGCTGCTCTCGTTCGAAGGGGCGGTCAAGCTGATCGACTTCGGCGTCGCGCGCGCGTTCGGGCGCGTGGCCCACACCAGCCCCGGCGGCCTCAAGGGGAAGATCGAGTACATGTCCCCCGAGCAGGCCTCGGCCGAGGAGGTCGACCACCGCGCCGACGTGTTCGCGCTGGGCGTCGTCCTCTGGGAGGTGCTGACCGGTCGGCGTCTCTACCGGCGCGAGACGGAGCTGGCCACGATGCGCGCGATCCTCGACGATCCGATCCCGCGCCCGTCGGAGATCGCCGACGTGCCCGCGGAGCTGGACGCCGTGGTGATGCGGGCGCTGCGCAAGCGGCGGGACGCGCGGTTCGCCAGCGCGCACGAGATGGCGCAGGCGCTGGAGCGCTTCGCGTTCAGCAACGAGGGGTTCAGCCCGCTGCAGGTGGCGAGCTACATGAAGGGGCTCTTCGCCGCCGAGTTCTTGCAATGGCGCAAGACCGCCACCGCGGCGCTCGACATGGAGGTCGACCAAAGCGATCGCCATCCGCGGATCGAGGCGCCGGGCGCGGAGCCGCAGACGCAGGGTCCGACCATGACCTTGCGCCCGGGCGGCTCGACGGTGTCGGGCGTGCGGGCCAGTGAGGTGCGGAGCGAGCCGCGAAGCCGCGGGACACGAACGCCCGCGCCGTTGACCTTGCCGTCCTCGCCCTCGACCGTCGATCAGCCGAGCCGGCGCGCCCGCTTCGGGATCTACGGCGGCCTGGCGGCGCTGGCGGGGATCACCCTCTACCTCACCTGGATGCTGGCGCGACCGCAGATCGGCGGCGTGCTCCACGACCGCCCGCCGCCGCTGGCCACGCCGGCGAGCTCCTTCGAGCCGGCGACCTCCCTCACCCCCGGGCGCTCGAGCCCGCCCGCGACATCACACGCTCCGGTCACGCCGGCGCCGGCACCGACGCTGGTCGCGCCGCCGGTCTCGACCCCGATTCCGCCCGCGGCGACGCCACCACCGCCCCCCCAGGCACCGCCGCCGACCCCAGCCGCGGTCGCGTCAAAAGCTGCCGCCCCCGCCGCCACCAACTCCCCCCAGCCGAAGGCGTCCCCCCACGCCCGTCCCAAGCGGCGGCATCCAGCCCGACACGAGGAGGCAGCCGCGTCAGCGCCCAAGGGGGGCGACGCCAAGGTCCCGGCCGCGGCCGCGGCCGCGCCCGCCGAGAAGAAAGCCGACCCGTTCGAGTGAGTGATTTGACCGGTTGATTTGCCGCCGTGTAGACTTTGAGACAGTCCATGGCGGCGGTTCAGATTACCGGGATCAAAGATACCGAGTTCGAGGCGACGGCGGCCGTCGACGGCCAGGCGCTGGTGATGCGCCTCTGGGGGAACGCGGACTTGCGGGTCAACGCCCCGCTCGGCCCCTTCCTCGACTCCGTCGACGACGAGGCCCGCAAGGGGCACATGGGCGAGGTGGTCGCCGACTTCCGGGAGCTGGTCTTCATGAACTCGTCGTGCCTCAAGGAGTTCGTGCGCTGGATCGCCCAGGTCGACGAGCGCACCGACGACCACTACCGCATCCGCTTCTTGAGCGACCCGGGCGCGCAGTGGCAGTCGCGCAGCCTCCAGGCCCTCCGCGCCTTCGCGCCGAACCTGGTCACGATCGAAATCGCGAAGTCGTAGCGGGCCGCGGACTGGCGTCGGCCGCGATCAACCGGCGTCGCGGAGAGCGGCCAGGAAGGCGCGCAGGTCCGGCGGCCCTTCCGTCGCTGCGCGAAAGACGCGGGCCATGTCGAGAGCGGCGTAGGCGTGCGCCACGACGTTTCTGAAGCCCGACGCGCGAACCAGCCGCTGCGCCAGCGGCGCTCCAATCACCCCCGCCTGAGCGAGCTTCTCGAACGCGTCACCGTAGTTGGCCGGCGAACCGAGGCCCCCGCCGGACGCAGGCGGCGACCGCGAGGTCGATCACCGTCTGGACGGCTTGCCACAGGTGCAGGATCACAGCGTCCGAGGCGTCGGTCATCGGCTGAAGCGCCGCCGCGGCCGAGGGCAAGCGAGCAGCCACGCGTTCCAGATGACGCTCGACCGCCGCCGCCTTCTCCGCCAGCAGCGCGCTCGCCGCGGTCACGCAGCACCGAGACGAGCAAGAACGTCGCTGTAGCTCGCATCGAGCACAGGAGCCACATCGCACCAGAATCGAGCCGCCTCGATCTGAAAATCCTGAAAGGCACTCGGGTCCGCTTGGTAGAGCGGCACCCCTTCGGCAGCGACTCGGAACCTGAGCAGCGCCGACCCTCGGTTCAAATCGACGAGGTCGATCCTGTCGCTCCCGAGCGCACCGACGAGCTCCGCCTGCAGCGCGTCCGGATCAAACCCCGCTCCGTCGCCGGTGAGCGTGTACGCGAAGTCCCAGTCAGAGTCCGACATCGCTTCGCCGCGCACCCGTGAACCGAACAGGACGAACAGGTCGACGCCCGCCCGACGGGCGATGTCCCGAACGCCATCGGGGAGCACCATTCCTTTCATCTTAGCCGATTCGCGCTCCGGACGCGGCCTCTGCTCGACGGATCCCGTTCGGTCGAAGCGCCCTCCCGCGCCCAGAGCGCTCACATTGGTTCGGTGCCGTAGATGAGCGCCGTGCCGCTGGTCGTCGTAATAGCGACCCGGGCGCGCAGTGGCAGTCGCGCAGCCATCAGGCGCTCCGCGCCTTCGCCCCGAACCTCGTCACGATCGAAATCGCGAAGTCGTAGCGGCTGAGCGACAACGATCGGCCGGCGTAGCGGAGCGCCGCCAGAGGACCACACGCGGGCAGGAGCGCTACGGCTCGGTCCCGTAGACGAGCGCGCCGTTGTAGTACGCCGTGACCTTCATGGTCGTCGCGTAGGACGTGCTGGCCACGTACGAGTAGTCGTTGGTTTCGTTGAAGTTCGAGTAGTCGTTCTTGTTGAAGTAGAGCTGGATCTCGTTCGTGTTCGCGCCCGCCGCCAGCGATCCTGCGCCCGTGGTGAACCCGACCTGGAAGTAGGCGTTGGCGCCCGTTACCGCGGGGGAGACGAAAGCGAACGACATGGTGATGTTCGTGCAGCTGATCGCCGCGTAGTCGCAGTGCGCCGTCTGCGGGAGCAGCGACGTCGTCTCTGTTACCCCGTCCGTCCCTTCTTGAATGTACCAGTAGCGCAGCGTGATGGTCGACAGCGTGATGCTGCTCGCGCCGGTGTTGGTGAGCTTGAAGTGGGGCGCGACGGCCGGATCGGTCGCGTTCAGGTCGCGCGCGGCCAGCTGCACGGTGACGTTGACCGGCGGGACGCAGGCGTTGGCCAGGCAGACGTCGGGCGTGAGGCAGTCGGAGGTCGCCGTGCAGCTGGTCTTGCAGGCGTTCGCGCCGCAGATGTAGGGCGTGCAGTTGGTCGGGCTCGGTGCCGTGCAGACGTTGCTGGTGTTGCACGTCGACGGACCGGTGGCGGCCTCGGTGGTGCCGTTGCAGGTGCCGCCCGCGCACTGCGTGCCGGACGAGTACTTCTGGCAGGCGCCGCTGCCGTTGCAGAGACCGTTCGTGCCGCAGGTGGAAGCGCCCTGGTTCGTGCATTGGGTGGTGGGATTCGGAGCCTGGCCTCCCGCGATCGAGGTGCAGGTCCCGACGGTCCCCGAGAGGTTGCACGCCGTGCAGGTGCCCGCGCAGGCGTTGTTGCAGCAGACTCCCTGCGCGCAGAACCCCGAGTTGCACATGGCCGCCGACGTGCACGGCTGACCGATCGCCAGCTTGCCGCAGCTCGTCCCTGTGCAGCTCGCGGGCGAAGTGCAGTCAGCGTTGCTCGCGCACGTGGTCTTGCAGGCGTTGGTGCCGCAGGCGTAGGGGTCGCAGAGGGTCGAGGTGACGGTCTTGCAGGTCCCCGCGCCATCGCACGTTCGCAGCGGCGTCAGCGTGTCGCCGACGCAGGTCGCGCCCGCGCACTGAGTCCCCGTCGCGTAGAGCTGGCACTTGCCAGTGCCGTCGCAGAGTCCGTTGGTCCCGCAGCCGGTCGTTCCCGTGTCCGTGCACTGAGTCGTGGGGGTCGGCGCCGTCGCCGCGGGAATGTTCGAGCAGGTACCGGCGCTCCCGCCCAACGCACACGACTGACAGGTCCCCGTGCAGGCGCTCGTGCAGCAGACGCCCTGCTGGCAGAAGCCGGAGGCGCATTCGGCCGCGGTTGCGCAAGCGGTGCCGGGCGTCTTGAGCGCGCAGGCGCCAGCGTTGCAAACGTAACCCGAGACGCAGTCGGCCGACGCCGTGCACGACGTCTTGCACGCGGTGGCGCTCCCGCAAATGAAATTTGCGGGGCAGGCTCCCGTCGTGGCCGGCTTACAGGTCCCAGCGCCGTCGCAGGTCTGCGCTGAGGTCAGGGTGGAAACCGAGCAGATGGGTGCGGCGCACTGCGTGCCGCTGATGTAGCTTCGGCAAGCGCCGGCACCGTTGCAGGTCCCGTCGGTGCCGCACGTCGAGGCGGCGGTCATCGCGCACTGCGTGGCGGGCGTGGGCGCCTGCCCCGCCGCCAAGGGCGAACAGGTCCCCGTCGTGCCGGTCAGAGCGCACGACATGCAGGTCCCCGCGCAGGCATTGTTGCAGCAGACGCCCTGGGCGCAGAATCCCGACGCGCAGGCGGTGCCCATCGTACAGGCAGCGCCGGGCGGAAGCTTCCCGCAGCTGTTGGCGGTGCAGGAGTTGGGCGAGACGCAATCGGCGTTCGTCGAGCAGGTCGTCTTGCAGGCCGCCGTGCCGCACTCGAACGGATCGCACATGGCGGTCGTGGCCGCCCGGCAAGTTCCAGCGCCGTCGCAGGTCCGCGCCTGGGTCAGCGTCGAACCGGTGCAGGAAGCCGCTGCCCCGCAGCTCGTTCCGGCCGGGTAGAACTGACAGGCCCCCGCACCGTTGCAGAAGCCGTTCGTACCGCACGCGTTGGTGCTTCCCACATCGGCGCACTGGTTGAGCGGATCGGCCCCGGCCGCGACCGGCGTGCAAGTTCCCTTCGTGGCAGTCACCGCGCAGGACATGCAGGTACCCGTGCACGCGTTGTTGCAGCAGACCCCTTGCGCGCAGTGGCTGGTGCCGCAGTCGGAGTCGGCGGTGCAGGTCGAGCCGGGCGTCTTCTTGCCGCAGCTGCCACCGATGCAGAAGTTCCCGGTCGAGCAGTCGGCGTCGACGGTGCAGGTCGTCTTGCAGACCCCGGTCGTGTCGCAAACGTAGGCGTTGCAGGACGCCATGGTACCGGCCTGGCAGGTCCCCGCCCCGTCGCACTTGCCGGCGGCCGTGGCCACGCCGGAGGCGCAGCTGTTCGTGCCGCACACGGTGCCCGACGCGTAGAGCTGGCAGGCGCCGTTGCCGTCGCAGGAGCCGTTGGTCTTGCAGCTGGGCGCCAGCTGGTCGGCGCACTGGGCAAGCGGATCCTGGCCGGCCGGGACGTTGATGCAGGTCCCGGCGCTGCCGGCGATCGCGCACGACTTGCAGGTGCCGGTGCAGGTCGTCGCGCAGCAGACGGAGTCCGCGCAGTGGCCCGACTTGCAGTCGGTGTCAGCAGCGCAGCTCGCCCCCGGTGGCTTGGGACCGCAGCTGCCGTTGACGCAGAAGTTGCCGGCGCCCGTGCAGTCGGCATCGGCGGAGCAGGTCGTCTTGCATGACCCGGTGGTGCCGCAAATGTACGGCGAGCAGGACTGGCTGGTCGGAGCCTTGCAGGTCCCGACGCCGTCGCAGCGGCCGGAGAACGACAGCGTCGATCCGGTACAGCCGGACGTCCCGCAGGCGACGCCGGCGACGTAGAGCTGGCAGGCGCCGGTGCCATCGCAGTGTCCATTCTTGCCGCAGGTCGTGGAACCCTCGTCGGCGCAGTCGTTGCGCGGATCCGTGTTGACGTCGGCGGGGATGCAGGTGCCGACGTTGTCGGTCGAAGCGCAGGTCACGCACGTCCCCGTGCAGGCGCTGTTGCAGCAGACGCCGTCGGCGCAGAAGGTCGACTGGCAGTCCGCGCCCGCCTTGCACGGCTGGCCGATCGCCGCCAGCGGCGTCGTCGGACCGTCGGTGGGCGAGCCCATGTCCACCCCGACCTGGCCGCCGTTGCCGATCGTCCCGCCACTACCAATTGCCCCGCCACTGCCAATTGCTCCGCCGCTACCCGTCTTGCCGCCACCGCCGTCGGTGTTCTTGGCCCCGCCGCTGCTGCACGCAGCGAGGCCCGAGAGGACCAGGATCGACGCAATGAGGAACGCGCGCACCCTAGGCTGGGGGAAACCTATGGTCATTGGCGGCCTTTCTTACCTAAGAAGACGAACGGGAAAAATCTGCCGGAGTGGGTGTCTGGAAAGGGGCGACTTCATCACCCCCTTCCAGAAATCATCTTACGCGCGCACGCAAATCGAAGCTACGATCACCTTTAAAAGCAGGGCGCGGGGCATTACCCTCGGGGGATGAAGATCGCGCGTGGACGCAGCGTGGAGCTGGAGTACGAGCTCAAGGTCAAAGGCGGGGCGGTGATCGAGTCGTCGACCCGCTCGGGCCCGCTTCGCTACGTGCACGGCGACGGGAAAATGTTGCCCGGGCTGGAGAAACGGCTGGAGGGGCTGCAGCCGGGCGACGAGCGGCAGGGGGAGATCCCGGCCGCCGAGGCGTTCGGCACCGAGGACTCGCTCCCGGTCAAGGAAATGGCGCGCAGCGTCTTCCCCGCCGGGACCAAGATCGAGGCGGGCGCCGTCTTCGAGGCCAAGGATCCTGCTTCCGGAGCGCCGATCCACTTCAAGATCATCTCGGCCTCGGGCGCCGTGGCCAACGTCCGGCTGCTCCATCCGCTGGTCGGGCGCGACATCGAGTACCGGGTCACCGTCCTCGCGGTCCGCGATGCGGCGGCGACCGGGCGCCCGCCCCCGATCCCCGGCGTCGTGGAGCTCGATCCCGACGAGCTCGGCGAGAACTGACCGACGACCGCCCGGGTGCGCTCGAGGCGCACCTCCGGAGCGTCCCCAGGTCCGCCTCAGTCCGGCTGAGATCGCCCCCTCCCCCCTGTCGTCGGGGCGGGACCGTGCGCAGCTTTGTCCTTAGAAGACGTTGGAACAGCGACGCGGGCGAGGTTCCGCGGGGAAGGAAAAGCAATCATGGCGGGCACCAGCGAAAAGGGCGAGAGCCGCGGACGCGGCTTCGCGGGGATGGATAGAGAGCGCCAGCGGCAGATCTCCTCGCAGGGGGGCAAGGCGGCTCATCAGAAGGGGACCGCGCACGAGTTCGACTCCGAGGAGGCCCGTGAGGCGGGGCGCAAAGGCGGCATGGTCAGCGGCGGGCGTCGCCGGGCGCGCGAGCAGGCCGCCAGCACCGCAACCGCGGGGGAGCGAGAGAGCGAGTCGTCGCTGACGGGAACCGGCGAGGGCTCGAACGCGCCCGCCGGCCACGCGTAATACGGGTCGCGCCGCGAGACGCTGGTAGACTGACCGGGGTGGACGCAAACGATTGGCCGAGGCCGACCCCGGTACCCGCGCCGACGCCCGCTGAGGACGACGCGGGCCCGAACGGGCTGGTGGCCCTCGGCGGGCGCCTCGACGTCGAGACGCTGGTGACCGCGTACCGCGCCGGCATCTTCCCCTGGTCGTCCGATCCGGTCCTGACCTGGTGGTCGCCGGATCCGCGCGCCATCTTCGATCTCGAAGGGTGGCGCCAGCACCGCAGCGTCGGTCGCAGCGCGCGGCGGGGCGGGTGGCGCTTCACCGTCGACGCCGACGTTCGAGGAGGTGATGCGCGCCTGCGCCGAGACCGGCGGCGACCGGCCGTCGACCTGGATCACCGACGACTTCGTGCGCGCGTACGGCGAGCTTCACCGCCGCGGGCTCGCCCACAGCGTCGAGGTCTGGGAGGGGGAGGCGCTGGTGGGCGGCCTCTACGGCGTGGCGCTGGGCGGGTTCTTCGGCGGCGAGTCGATGTTCCGCCGGCGCACCGACGCCTCGAAGGCCGCCGTCGGCCACCTCGTCGAGCGGCTGCGCGCGGGCGGCTTCTCGCTGCTCGACGCGCAGGTGCCGACGCCGCACCTCGAAAGCCTCGGCGCCGTGGCGATCCCGCGCGCCGACTACCTGGCGCGGCTCAAGCGCGCCCTCCGCCAGACGACGTCGAAATGGGAACCCTGACAGGGTTCCCAAACCCTCCCGCGATGAGCTCCAGGCCACCCCAGGCGGGCAGACCCGCCCGGGGACCCCGCGGTGGGCAAAGCCCACCTACGCTCGACGCGATCAATTCCCGTCAACGATACAGACCGATCAGGTCTCGTGGCTGGTGCAGACGCGGTTGCGGCCGCCGCGCTTGGCGGCGTACATCGCCTCGTCGGCGCGCGCCACCAGGTCGCCGGAGCTGGACATCCCGGACGCCGCCGCGTGCGCCACGCCGACGCTGATCGTGACCGGGATGGCGGTCCCCTGGAACTTGAAGGGGTGCGCCTCGACGGCGGCGCGCAGCCGCTCGGACAGCGCGGCGGCCGCCTCCAGATCGACGCCGCGCGCGACGACGGCGAACTCCTCGCCGCCGTAGCGGGCGAAGGTCTCCTCCTCGCCGAGCATGCTCATCACCAACGTCGCCAGCTGCGCCAGCACCAGGTCTCCCGCCTGATGTCCATGGGTGTCGTTGATCTTCTTGAAGTGGTCGATGTCCAGGAAGATCAGCGACAGCGGCGTCGTGTGCCGGACCGCGTACTGGAACTCGCTTTCGATCCGATCCGAGAAGTAGCGCTTGTTGTAAGCCCGGGTCAGGCCATCGCGCAGCGCCGACTCGGACATCTGGCGCTGGAACATCTCGTCCAGCTTGTCCTGGTAGCTGAACTTCAGGATCGTCGTCGAGCCGATCAGGATCTTGTCCCCCTCGACGAGCGGGTGCCGCTGGACGCGCTGGCCGTTGCAGTAGGTGCCGTTGGTCGACCCCAGATCCTCGAGGACCACCCGCCCCTCGTCCTTGACGAGGCGGGCGTGCTCGCGCGAGATCCCGTCGTCGACCAGGCGCAGATCGACCTTGTCGCCGCGCCCGATGACCATCTGGTCCTTCTCGAGCCGGTACATCTCCCCCACGTTGGATCCCGACAGGACCACCAGGGTGGCTGTCGCGGACTGAGCGTCCGGCGCCGCTGGCTGGGCTGGCGCCATCCGCGTCGTGTCGTCGAGCGGATTGGCGACGCGGTCGCGCGTCATTCTGGTAGTTTACCGACGGGGACGGGTGTTAGGCAAACTCCCCGTGGTGACCACGTTCAGGGTGCGGGAGGGACGATGCAGGTTCTCATCGGCACGAGCGGCTTCAGCTACCCGGCCTGGCGCGGCGGTTTCTACCCGGAGAAGCTCCCCGAGGCGAAGATGCTGGGCCATTACGCCGGCCACTTCCGGGCGGTCGAGATCAACAATAGCTTCTACCGCATGCCCACGGCGGAGATGCTGGCGCGCTGGGCCGGAGAGACGCCGCCCGAGTTCCGCTTCGCGCTCAAGAGCCCGCGGCGGATCACCCACGACAAGCGCCTGGTCGACACGGCGTCGGCGGTCGAGCGGCTGGCCGAGGCGTCGCTCGGGCTCGGCGACAAGCTGGGCCCGGTTCTGTTCCAGCTACCTCCGAACATGAAGAAGGACCTGGTCCGGCTCGACGATTTCCTGGCGGCGTTGCCGGCCGGGCTGGCCGCGACGGTCGAGTTTCGCCACGAATCCTGGTTCTCGGACGACGTCTACAGCTGCCTGCGGGCGCGGCGCGCCGCGCTCTGCATCGCCGAATCCGAGGAGGTGGCGACGCCGCTCGAGGCGACGGCCGAGTGGGGCTACCTGCGGCTGCGGCGCGAGGACTACGACGACGCCATGGTGGCGGCCTGGGGGGAGCGCATCAAGACGCAGGGGTGGTCGACCGCCTACGTCTTCTTCAAGCACGAGGACACCGGCAAGGGACCAATCGCGGCCGCCCGGCTCCATGAGCTCATGGCCTGACTTCGATTGACGTTGCGATAACTGGACGTTATCCCACATCGGTATACACTGGAGCACATCCTCAGGAGCACAAATGGCCCGACCCATTGCTGGCGCGACAATCTCCTTCGGTCTGGTGTCGATCCCCGTCCGGCTCTACCCGGCGACGCAGAGCAAGGCGGGTGTGTCGTTCAACCTGCTGCACGAGAAGTGCGGCTCGCGGCTCAAGCAGCAGTACATCTGCCCGCGCGACGACGAGCAGGTGAGCCGCGACGACATGGTGAAGGGCTACGAGTTCTCGAAGGACCAGTACGTCACCTTCACGCCCGACGAGCTCAAGTCGCTGGAGGAGAAAGCGACCCAGAGCATCGACATCGACGCCTTCGTCCCGCTGTCGGCCATCGACCCGATCTACTTCGAGCGCCCGTACTACCTCGGACCCGAAAAGGGCGGCGACAAGGCGTACCTGCTGCTGGCCGAGGCGATGCGCGAGACGGGGCGCGCCGCCCTGGCCCGCTACGCCGCGCGCGGCAAGCAGTACCTGGTGATGCTGCGCCCGTCCCCCGACGGCCGCGCGCTTATCCTGCAGCAGCTGCTCTACGCCGACGAGGTCCGCCCGATGTCCGAGGTGCCGCTGCCCGACGGCGAGGCGCGCGAGCCCGAGCTGAAGCTGGCCAAGCAGCTCATCGACCAGATCGCCTCCGAGACGTTCGAGCCGACGAAGTACCACGACGAGGTGCGCGAGCGCATCCAGGCCGACATCGAGCGCAAGGTCCAGGGGCAGGACATCGCGGAGACCGCGCCGGCGCCCGAGCCCGCGCGCATCATCGACCTCATGGAGGCGCTCAAGGCGAGCCTCGGCAAGGGGACGGGCGGCAAGTCGGAGACGGCGGCCGAGCCCGCGGCCGAAGCTGAGCCGGAGCACCCGCGCCGCGGCGCCCGCCGCTCCGACGAAGCCGCCCACGCCGAGCCGAAGCGCGCCAAAAAACGCTAGCCGACAGCGCTCGCCGGCGCCGATCGATTCCCGCGCAGCGGGGAGCGACAGCTGTATATTGGCCCGGCCTTGAGCGGGTACACGACCCAGGACGTCGCGCGGATGATTGGCGTCTGCGTCCGGCCGGCTGCGCGCCTACCTGCGGTCCGGCGTGCTCACGCCCGAACGAGGGGAGCGCGGCGAGCTGCGCTTCTCCTTTCAGGACCTCATGCTGCTGCGCAAGGCGGAGGGCCTCGTCAGCCAGCGCATCCCGCCGCACCGGGTGCGCAGCGCGCTCAAGAAGCTGCGAGCGCGCCTGCCCGAGACGAGCCCCCTCACCGGCGTGACGCTGGGGACGGAAGGATCGTCGGTCGTCGTTCAGGAGGGGAACACGCGCTGGCAGGCGGAGTCGGGACAGGTGCTGCTGTCGTTCGACCAGCCGATGGTCTCCACCGCCGAAGCGCCCCTGGCGATGCTGCGCGCGCGCCCGCCGGCCGCCGCGGGCGGCGACGTCGCCCCGCCCTCGCCCGAGGAGATCTACGAGATCGGCTGCGACATCGACGAGACCGATCCGGTCTCCGCCGAGGCGAGCTACCGCCAGGTCCTGATGCAGGCGCCCGAGCACGCCGACGCGCACATCAATCTGGGGCGCATCCTGCACGAGCGGGGCGACCTGGCGGCCGCCGAGGCGCACTACCGGCGCGCGCTGACCATTCGCGCGGCCGACGCCACGGCGCTCTTCAATCTGGGCGTGGTGCTCGAGGACCAGGGGCGCAACAGCGCCGCGCTCGACGCTTACGCGCGCGCCATCGAGGTGGACGGGCGCAACGCCGACGCGCACTACAACGCCGCCCGCCTCTACGACCTGGCCGGCGACTACGGCGCGGCGCTGCGCCACCTCCGGATCTGCCGCGACCTGACGCGAGCGCCGCGCTAGCAGGTCGCTGAAAAACGAAGTTTTTCAGCGAAACCTGCTACGCAACCTCCGGATAGCAGGCACTGCCGAAAAACGCCGAAGGCGTTTTTCAGCAGCCTGCTAGGCCAGCCGTGCGTCGAGCGTGATCTTGGCGCTCGACAGCAGCCTGGAGATCGGGCACCCGGCGCGGGCGGCCTCGGCGGCGCGCTCGAACTTGGACTTGTCGGGGCTGCCGAGCTTGACCGTCACTTCGAGGTGCGAGGCGGTCACCGTGAAGCCGGTCTCCACCTTGTCGAGCGACACGGTCGCCTTCGAATCGATGTTCTCCGGGGCGAGCCCCACCTTCTCCAGCTCCGCCGACAGCGCCATCGCGAAACAGCTGGCGTGCGCCGCCGCGATCAGCTCCTCGGGGCTGGTGCCGGCGCCGGTCTCGAACCTCTGCGCGGCGTCGTATGGCACGTTCGAGAAAGTGCCGCTGGCGGCTGAAAACGTCCCCTTGCCGGCCTTGAGGCCCCCCTTCCAGTTGGCGGTCGCGGATCTCTTCATGGCGTTCTCCCTTTTTGGTGAGCGCCGAACTTAACCACGAACGGCCCCGCTCGCCACCCGCCGCTTCGCCGGGGGCGCCGGCGCGGCTACAATCCCGCGCGATGCCCACGCGCGCCCCCGCCGGCTTCGTCTTGCTGGCGCTCGGGGGCGCGCTCGCGCTGGCGCTCGGGCCCGGCACCGCGCGCGCCGAGGCGATCGACGAGCCGGGCGAGCAGCTCCCCGCGCCGCGGCTGCCGCGCGCCGACTGGTACACGCTGCAGACGCCGCACTTCGAGATCCATTTCTATGCCGGCGAGGAGGCGTTCGCCGAGCGGGTGGCGCACTTCGCGGAGCGGGCCTTCCGGCTCAACACCCGCTACTTCAACTGGCGGCCGAGCGGCCGGGTCATGGTGACCCTCAGCGACATCTCCGACGGCGCCAACGGATCCGCCAGCTCGGTCCCCTTCAACTTCATCAACGCCTACGGCGTCCCCCCCGATTCGCTCGACGAGCTGAACGACTTCGACGACTACGTGAAGCTGCTCATCACCCACGAATTCACGCACGTCGTCCACCTGGACACCATCCTCAGCCCCTGCCCCCTCATCGTGAACACGCTGCTCGGCAAGACCTGGGCGCCCAACCTGGCCGAGCCGATCTGGTTCATCGAGGGGATGGCGGTTCTCATGGAGTCGCGCCAGACCACCGCCGGGCGCCTGCGCAGCACCTTCTACGACATGCATCTGCGTGTCCCCTTCCTCGAGGGGCGCCTGTTCGGCCTCGACCAGGTCACCGGCATCCCCGATACGTACCCGCAGGGAACCGCCGCGTACCTCTACGGCTCGAGCCTGGTCCGCTACATCGAGGATCGCTACGGACCGCAGAAGATCCGCGAGATCTCACATCGCTACGCCGACACCTGCATCGTCGGCGGCATCAACCGGACCGCGATCCGGGCGGTCGGCCGCGGGTACGCGGGGATCTTCGGCGCCGGTCTCTTCGACGACTGGCGCCGCTCGGTCACCCACCGCTACGCGCTCGAGGTCGAGGAGGCGGAGCAGCGGCCGCTCACCACCGCGACGCGGATCACCTGGGACGCGCCGGCGCCGCGCAGCGAGGGTCCGGGCGCGCGCTTCTTCCCCGACGGGACCCTGGTCTACCACCGCAGCAACAACGATCAGTCGCCCGCCTACGTCCGTCTCGATCCGGCCTCGGGCGCGCGGCAGCTGATCGCCGACATGCAGGGGGGCGGCCCGGCCGCGCCGACCCCCAACGGGCAGGGCCTCATCTTCCAGCGGCTCAACTTCGTGTCGCTCCCCGTTCGTTTGCTGGCCAACTCCGACCTGGCTTGGAACGATCTCTATCGCCTCGACGTCGCGGCCGGCACGATCCGACAGCTGACGAACGGCGCGCGCGCGCACGAGCCCGACGTGTCGCCCGACGGAAAGCAGATCGCCTGCGTGCTGGTCGGGACCGGCAGCCGGCGGCTGGCGCTGGTGCCGATCGAGGGGGGCGAGCCGCTCCCGCTGATGCCGGGGGCGCCGGGTCTCGCCTTCACCCCGGCCTTCTCCCCCGACGGGCGGGTCATCGCCTACTCGCGCTGGAAGCCGGGCGGCTTCCGCGACATCCACCTCTACGATCTGGCGACCGCCACCGATCGGGCGCTGGCGGTCGATCGGGCGATGGACCTCGATCCCCGCTTCTCGCCCGACGGGCGCTACGTCCTCTACTCCTCGGATCGCAGCGGCATCAACAACATCTACGCCTACGAGCTCGCGACCCGGCGCCTCTTCCAGGTGACCAACGTCCTTTCGGGCGCGTTCCAGCCGGCCGTCTCGCCCGACGGGCGCCGGCTGGTCTACACCGGGTTCACCACCGACGGGTTCGACCTCTGGACGATGCCGTACGATCCGGCCACCTTCCAGCCCGCCAGGCCGTTCGCCAACGCGCGGCTCGACAGCCCCAGCGATCCCGACGCCGAGACCGATTCACCGGACGCCGCCCCCGAGGACGCCGCCGCCGTGCCGTTTACCCAGCGCGTGGTCCCCTACGTCCCCTGGAAGTACATGTACCCGCACCAGTGGACGGTGGGTGTGCTGCAGGATCCATTCGGTCTCGGAGATACGTTTCAGCTCCAGACCTCGGTCACCGATCCGGCCAGCATCCACTTCTTCTCCTTCGATCTGTTGTTCCCCACGAGCGGGAGCCCCTCGGGCGTCATCGCCTACACCTACGCCCGCTTCTTCCCAATAGTCAGCCTGTCGCTCTCCAAGGTCGATCTGATCACCAACGGTCTCATCGTTGACAACCACAACCTCGCCTACGTTCAACGCACGGTGAGCTTCTCGGCATCGACGAGCCTGCCCATCTTGCGCACCCCGGACTCTTCCGGTGACCTCGCGCTCGCCTACGACTATTCGGCCTACGGGCCCATCAGCCAGATCCCCGTCGGCGAACCGACCGGCGGCATCACGGTCAAACCCCAAACGGGCCCCGCGGCCGACCTTCGACTCTCCTGGGCGTTCTCGAATGCTCACCGCTGGCAATACTCGATCAGCAACCAGGAAGGCCGCGGCATCAACGTGACCCTTCGTCTCGCCGATCCGGCGCTGGGCGGGAACTTCCGGATGGCGGAGATCGACGGGTCCTGGACCGAGTACGCCACGCCGCCGTGGGCCCGACTGCACGCGCTCGCCTTCGTCATGCAGGGCGGGTTCTCGATGGGCGACCAACGTCAGTTCTTCTCGCTGGGAGGCTACGGGGACCAGGACGTCCTGCGCAGCGTCCTGCTCAAGCAGCAGGCATTCGCCTTCCTGCGCGGCTATCCACCCAATGTCGTCTCCGGGGACAGCTTCTTGGTTTCCTCGGCCGAGTACCGGGCCCCGCTGCTCTGGATAGAGCATGGCTACCAGACCTTTCCCGTCTACCTACGAAGGATTTGGGGGGCGGCCTTCGTCGACGCTGGCGACGCCTTCCAGGGTCCTTTTCACCTCGAGCAACTGAAGACCGACGCCGGCGTCGAGGCCCACCTGCTGTTCACGGTCGGCTGGTACCTTGAGGCGCAGATCACGCTCGGTTGGGCGCACGGCTTCCAGTCGGGCGGCGGCAACCAACTGTACTTCGTGGCCTCGGCGACGTTCTGACGCAGACTGCAGGAGCGGTCCACCTGGACACATCGAGGCTCGCGGGGGACACTCGCGGAAGCGAAGAGCAGCCATGAAGCAGATCACTCGGTGCCTGGCGTTGCTCGTCTCGATTTTCGCCGTCGGCTGCAGCCAGGGAGGCAAGGAGGGGAGTCCCTGCACGGCGCCATCCGACGGTGGCTCCGAAGAGCAGTGCACGATGGGGTTGACCTGCCAGCGGCCGTCCCGGTGCACCAGCTACTATTGTTGCCCCACCCCGACGTCGCTGAGCTCGAACGCGTCCTGCAACGGTTCGGCGTGCGCGGGCTCTTGATCCAGACCACCGGCTAGACGCGGGCTTGCCACTGTTCAAATACCCCGGAGGGGTATATTGGATCCCCATGGCCCACGTCGCGACGGACAGGATGCTTCGCAATCGGGTGCGGAGGTTGAAGGGACAGGTCGAGGCCATCGAGAAGACGATCGCCGGCGGCGATTGTTCGAGGACGCTTCAGCTCATCGCCGCGGCCCGGGGCGCCATGGGGGCCTTGATGCAGGAGGTGCTGCAGGGCCACCTCCGCGAGCACGTCGGAAGAGGATCGACGCGGTCCCGAGCCAAGGCGATTCAGGAGATCGCCCGCGCGATGCGGAGCTACCTGTAATGAAGGGGGAGGCGATCCAACGAGCCGGCGCCGACGTGATTCAGCGGGCGACGACGGGCGCTGCTCCACCGCCGGCGGCGGGCAGAGCGCCGGCGGCTGATTCGTCGCCTGATCTCTGGTCGTGGCGCGGCGAGGTGGTCAGCACGGCGCTCTGCGCGTTTCTGGTCGCCGCCGGCTGGCTCGCCCAGCGCGCGGGGGCCGCGCGACCGGTCAGCGCGGGGCTGTTCCTGGGGGGATATCTGGCGGGCGGGTACCGCAAGGCGATCGAAGGAACGGTGACGCTGTTCCGGGACCGGGCGCTCGACGTGGATCTGCTCATGGTGGTGGCGGCGGCGGGCGCCGCGGCGATTGGCTACTGGGAGGACGGAGCCCTTCTCATCTTCATCTTCGCGCTCAGCGGCACGCTCGAAGGGGTGGCCAGCGCGCGCACCAAGAAGGACATCACGGCGCTGATGGCGCTGGCCCCCGATCAGGCGTCGGTGCTTCGTGGCGAACGTGAGGAGCAGATCGCCGCCGCCAGCGTCGTGCTCGGCGACCGGGTCCGCGTCCGGCCAGGCGAGCGCATCCCGGCCGACGGCCTGGTAATCGAAGGGGCGTCGGCCGTGAACCAAGCCTCGATCACCGGAGAGTCGATGCCGGTCGACAAGAAGACTGGAGACGACGTCTTCGCCGGCACGATCAACGGACACGGTGGGCTGATTGTCGAGGTCACCCGCAGCGCGGGTGACACGGTGCTCGCCCGAATCATCGCGCTGGTCCGGGACGCCGAGGCGCGGCGGCCCGCGGCGCAGCTCTTCATCGAACGGTTCGAGCGCGGGTACGCCAAGGTCGTCGTGCTCGGCGCGCTGGCGGTGACCTTCGTCCCGTGGCTCGGGCACTGGTGGGCGTTCCGGGAGTGCCTCTACCGGGCCATGATCTTCCTCGTGGTCGCGTCGCCTTGCGCCCTGGCCGCGGCGATGATGCCGGCGCTGCTCTCGGCGCTCTCCAATGGCGCCCGCCACGGCATCCTGTTCAAGGGGAGTGTCTTCGTCGAGCAGCTCGGCCGAATCGAGGCGCTCGCCTTCGACAAGACCGGGACGCTCACCGGCGGGCACCCCGTGGTCACGGACGTGATCGCGGCGCCCGGGTGCTCGGCCGACGAGCTGCTGGCGAAGGCGGCCGCCGTCGAAAGCCTGACCGACTACCCGCTCGGGCGCGCCGTGATCACCGAGGCGCACCGCAGGGCGCTGGCGCTGCCTGCCGCCCGCGACCTGCAGACGATCGTTTCGGTCGGGGCGCACGCGGAGGTGGCGGGGCGCCGCTGGTACGTGGGCAAGGGATCGCTGTTCGCCCAGGTGAGCTCGCTCTTGCTGGAGGAGCAGCAACGGCTGGAGGCGACGGGCGAGACGGTCGTTTTCGTCGGCGACGATGTGGCGCGCGGCCTCATCGCGGTGCAGGACAGCGTGCGGGCCGAGGCCGGATCAGCCGTCGCCCGACTCAAGGCGCTCGGCGTGCAGCAGCTGGTGGTCCTGAGCGGGGACAACCGACGCTCGGCGGAGGCGACCGCGCGCGCGTGTGGGATCGCGGAGGTGCACCCGCAGCTCTTTCCGGAGGACAAGGTCCGGATCGTGCGCGAGCTCGTGGATCGTTTCGGCCGCGTGGCGATGGTGGGCGACGGGATCAACGACGCACCCGCGCTGGCGGCGGCCACCGTGGGCGTGGCGATGGGTCGCATCGGGACCGACGTCGCGCTCGACGCCGCCGACGTGGTGCTGACCACCGACGACATCGGAAAAATCCCCTACGCGATCGCGCTCGGGCGCCGGGCGCTCCGGATCGTCAAACAGAACCTGGTGCTCGCGCTGGCTGTCATGGTGGTTCTGGTGATCTCCGATTTCCTGCGGCTGGTCAGCCTCCCTTGGGGCGTCGTCGGCCACGAGGGGAGCACGTTGCTCGTGACCCTGAACGGCCTCCGGCTGCTGCGCCGGATTCGCTGACGAATCGTGGCGGTCCACCCGTCCTGCAACGGTTCGGCGCGCGCCGGTTCCTGATCGACGTTCAAACCGCCTCCTAGATGCTCTCGAGCCCGTGCGCGGCTCCAAACGCCCGCGGTTTTCATCGCCGGCAGGTACGTCGACCTTGACGAGGACCCCAATCTCGTTTAGCTCTCCCATAGGGACTGATGCGTCTACGTGGGGGCAATCACACGGCTTCGCCAGCCGCCCGGGCTTTCACCATCGCGGTGATGGCGGCGGCGACGTTCGCCCAGCTGCTCTCGCTCTCGCATGAAATGACCGTGCGGCACTTCCGCTGTGCGGAGCATGGCGAGCTGACGCACGTCGCGGCGCTGGCCGGCACGCGCGTCGAGCTGCCGTCGCGCCGCACGGAGCCTGCCCTGCGCCCGCGCGACGCCGAGGGCGCCGACGCTCACGAGCACTGCGGGGTCGCGTTCACCGTCGAGGGGAGCTCCTGCGCGCCGTCAACCGGCGGCGCGATCGGCGCCGTGGCGCCACCGGCACCCATCCCGGCGCCGTCGACCATCGCGTTCCACGGGCGCGCGTTCGTTCTGGCGAGCGCGCCCAAGACCTCGCCTCCCTCGGCGTAGCCCACCGCTTCAACCCGGATCCGGCGACCAGCCGTCGATCCGCGGTCCTCACGCGTGAGCGTCGATCGCAAATCGATCGCGCCTGCGCGTCGTTCCCGTCGCCGGCGGCGCAATTTCCGCCGGGGCAATCAACCGGAGGCCCGAGTGTCCAGTCGTGTCCATTCCCATGATCAAAGACTCTCATCGTTTGTTCGTTTGCATGCGCTCGGCATCTTCGTCGCGCTGCTCGGTACGCCGGCGGTCGTGCACGCCGAACCGCCGGCACCGGAGACACCGCTGGTGAAGCCGCCCATGGTGCTCGAAGAGCAGCGGCCGCCGTACCCGGCGGACGCCAACGGCGCACAGGGAGACGTGGCGGTCACCGCCACCATCTCGGCGACCGGGGAGGTCAGCGCGGTCGAGCTCACCAGCGGCGTCGCGCCGGCGCTCGATCGCGCCGCTCTACAGGCGGCGATGCGCTGGCGGTTCCGCCCCGCCCTTCGGGATGGCGCGCCGATCGCCAGCCGCGTTCAGCTCCTGTTTCACTTCGAACCGCCCGCCGCGCCGCCCGTCCCGCCCGCCGGCGCACCGGCGGTCCCACCGGCGCCCGCGTCGGGGACGCCACCGACTTCATCGCCGCCGGCGACGAGCGCTCCGCTCCCGGTTGCCGTCCCGCTGCCCGCGCCGCCACCGCCGGCCGAACCAGCGCCCGCGGGGCCGACGAAGGGCCCGGCCGCGCTCGACGTCACCGTGCTGGGCCGCCGCCCGGCGGTGAGCCGCGGCGTCTCCGACTTCCAGATTCGCGTCGGCGAGCTGGCTCAGATTCCCCGCGCGAACGCTTCGGAGCTCTTGAAGCTGGCGCCCGGAATTCTCCTGACCAACGAGGGGGGCGAGGGGCACGCCGAGCAGGTGTTCATGCGCGGCTTCGATGCGCGCGAGGGACAGGACGTGGAGTTCACCGTCGGCGGCGTCCCCATCAACGAGAGCGGCAACCTGCACGGCAACGGCTACGCCGACACCCACTTCATCATTCCGGAGCTGGTCGAGTCGCTGCGCGTCCTCGAGGGCCCGTTCGATCCACACCAGGGAAACTTCGCGGTGGCGGGGAGCGCCGACTACGAGCTCGGCCTGCCCCAGCGTGGGCTCACCGCCAGCTACACGGCCGGCAGCTTCGGGACCGAGCGGGTGCTGGGGCTGTGGGGACCGCCGGGCGAGAGCACCCACACGTTCGGTGGGGCGGAGATCTACAAGACCGACGGCTTCGGCCAGAACCGAGACGCCGAGCGCGGGTCGGCGATGGGGCAGTACGAGGGGCGTTTCGGCGCGACCGGATCCTGGCGCCTGACGGCGCAGGGCTACGCGACGCACTTCCACACCGCGGGGATCATCCGCGAAGACGACTACGCCTCGGGCAAGATCGGCTTTTACGACAGCTACGACATGTCGAGCTTCGCCCACGAGGCGGTGCGGCAGGGGGGCGACGCCTCCAGGTACTCGATCGCCGCCGACGTCGAGAGCCATCCCAACGACACGGTGCTCTCGCAGCAGGTGTTCGTCATCAAGCGCGACATGCGCCTGCTCGAGGACTTCACCGGGTTTCTGCTCGACGTGCAGGAGCCACTCCAGACCCTGCACGACCAGCGCGGCGACATGCTGGACCTCAACGTCCACGAGCTGACCCTCGGCGCGCGCGGCGCCGCCCGGCTGCACGGCGAGTTTCGGGGCCTGCGCCAGGAGCTCGAGCTCGGCTACTTCGCGCGCGGCGACGACGCCGCGGGGACGCAGCAGCGCCTCGAAGCCGCGACCGGCGTCCCTTACAAGACGGAAACCAACCTCGACGCGCAGATCGGGGACCTCGGCCTCTACGGAGACCTGAACCTCCGGCCGCTGCGCTGGTTGTCGCTGCGGGGCGGGGCGCGCGCCGAGCTCCTGACCTACGACGTCCACAACAACTGTGCCGCGCAAAGCGTCAGTCACCCCTCGACCACGAACCTCCCCATCGATCAAAGCTGCCTCACGCAGCAGAATTTCGGGCGTCCGCGCGAGCCAGACCAGGTGACCGCCACCTCCGGCATCGCGATCCTCCCGCGGGCGTCGCTGATCGCGGGCCCATTCCGGGGCTTCTCTCTATCCGCGAGCTATGGACGTGGCGTTCGCTCGGTTGATCCCGTCTACATCACCCAGGACATCCAGGCGCCGTTCGCCAACATCGTCGCCTACGAGGCGGGCGCGGCGTACACGGGCACCGTGAAGAACACCTTGCTGGTGGCGCGGTCGGTGTTCTTCCAGACCGTGGTGGACAAGGATCTCATCTTCGACCAGACGGCGGGCCGAAACGTGATCGGCGTCGGTACGACGCGTAGCGGTTGGCTGGGCGCGCTCCGCTGGACGGGATCGTTTTTCGACGAATCGGCCAACCTGACCCTCGTCAGCGCGACCTACAACGACAACGGCGACGCGGTGGCGTACGTGCCGGGCGTGGTCCTCCGCTCGGACTCGGCGCTGCTTCATGCGCTCCCCTGGATGCTCCGCGGAAAGCCGATCCAGGGCACGCTTGGGGCCGGGATCACCTACGTCGGACCGCGACCGCTCCCGTACGGACAGGTCAGCAGCGACATCTTCACCATCGACGCGACCGCCGGCGTCTCCTGGGCCAACTTCCAGATTCGGTTGGTCGCCACCAACCTCCTCGATACGCAATACCGGCTCGGCGAATACAACTACGCGTCCGATTTCCACAGCCAGCCTCAGCCCACGCTCGTTCCGGAGCGCGCGTTCACGGCCGGTGCGCCGCGCGGTCTGTTCGGGACGTTCGCCATCACGTTTGGAGGCGTCTGATGCGCGCCTGGATGATTGCCTTCGGATTGCTCGTCAGCATCGGCTGCGTGGGCCAGACCGGAGGTGACACCGTCGACTTCACCGTCGCGGCGGCCGGGCCGACGGACGCAGTCGCCGGCCAACCGCTGTCGTTCACGTCGGGCGGGTTCGACGTCGTGCTCACGCGCGCCAATCTGCATATGGGAGCCGTCTATCTCGATCAGGCGGGACCGGTATCCGGCGCTCAGGCGACCGATTGTTACCTCACTGGCACCTACGTCGGCCAGGAGACCTCACCCCTGGACGTTGATCTCCTGAATCCAGCGCCCCAACCATTTCCAGCGCCGGCCGTCGGGGTCACCGAACCGCCGGCTCTGGTCGAACAGGTCTGGCTGACGGGACCGGACATCAACAACCCCGCCGACGCGACGCCGATCTTGATCATCGGGGGCACGGCCACGGAGGGCGCAACCACCTTCCCTTTCACCGGAACGGTCACGATCGGGTCGAATCATGCGCCATCGAGCAGCGCGAGCGCCGGTGGTGACTCGATCTGCAACCAGCGCATCGTGTCGCCCATCCAGGAGCCGGTGACGATCGAGAAGACCGGTGGGCTGCTCCTGCGTATCGATCCGCGCACGTTCTTCGTCGACGTCGATTTCAGCCGGCTGCCCGCCGACCCGACCACGGGCGGCTACGCCTTTAGCGACAATCCGAGCGATTCCGCGGCATATGCGCCGACCGGCCAAAACCTCTATTCGAATCTTCGTTCCACCGCCCCCTACCAGTTCTCGTGGAGCACCGACCTTTGAGCCAATGAAACAAACAACAAACGAACAGCCGGGAGAGAAACATGAGAGTCGAGACAATGAGGATGGTCGATGGTCTGGGGGCGGGATTGCTCGCGGTGGGCATCGCCCTCGCAGTCGGGTCTTGCTCCAGCAAAACGTCACTCGCGGTGACTTGTGCCAGCAGTCATACGTGCACGCCGGGCTCCGGCGGGCCTAGCGGATCGCCCGACGGAGGGACGAGCAGCGCAACGCTCGCCGCCTTCCCGAAGGTCACGGATCCGGGCAAGGGCGGGATCCTGTTCGCGGCCTCGGGAGAGGTCCTGGCGCTCACCGGTTACCCGTTTCCCCCCGTGAACGATGGTGATCCGGCCTTCGTCGACGGATGGGACGTTCACTTCACCCGCCTGCTCGTCACGCTGGACAACATCACGCTCTCGAACGGACCGGACGTCACGCCGGGCGACGAGTCCTGCACCGAGCCGACGGTGGCCAAGGTGACCGGCCCCTGGGCCGTCGACCTCTCGCACAGCGATACGAGCTACCTGCCCGGGAAGGGGGGCGCCGGCGAGGAGGCGGTGCCGATCGCGGCCCTAAAGACGCAGAACTACCCCGCGGGGAACAACGCCGCGTTCGACACCAGCGGCACGACGCCTTACGCGTTCGGCTTCGACACCGTCCCCGCCACGATGACCGCCATGAACGTGAACCTCGACGCGCCCGGGCTGGTCGACTACGCGCAGATGGTCGCCGACGGGTGCGCCGTGCTCTACGTCGGGACCGCCACGTTCAACGGGACGAGCTGCAGCTGTCCGACCTCCGCCGATCCGAACGCCGCCTGTCCTGCCGCCGTCTACGGCGCGGGCAATGGCTGGCCCCAGGTCGGGGACCAGGTCCCCTTCCACCTCTGCTTCAAGTCGCCCACCTCGTACGTCAACTGCCAGAACCCCGACAACGATCCGGCGCAGGCGCTCCAGGGCGAAGAGCACCAGCGCGGGATCTATTTCCAGAAGGACAGCTCGGTCATCGCTCAGGTAACGATCCACACCGACCACCCCTTCTGGGACAGCGTCCTTCACGACACGCCCGCCCACTTCGATCAATTCGCCGCCCGCGTGGCGGGGATGGGGCCCGCGGGGACCGGGCCCGTGACGTACCCCGGCGTGACGCTGGAGATGACCGCGGGGGTCGACTACACGCAGTACACGGATGCTCTCGGCAACCAACTGAGCTGGCGCTACTGCATCGCACCGGATACGAGCGTCCACGCTCAGTTCGTGGGCCCGATGGCGTTCGATCCGCACGGCGTGCCCCACGCGGCGGGAACCGACGCTTGCCAGGGTTTGCGCGACTACTACGATTACTCGACGTACGATCAGAGCACGCAGGGACACCTCAATTCCGACGGGCTCTGCTACGTGGACCGGCATTACCCTTCACCGAGATAGGACCCGATGAGCAGCCAAGGACCACAGCCCAGGATGACGACATGAGCGCAATGGAGTCGGTCAAGAGTGTGCTTCTCGCCTCGGGCGCCGGGTGGGTGCTGTGGTTCCTGGGGGCGCTGTCGATGTCCAGCCTGGCGCTGGCCGCCGAACGGTGGCTCTACCTTCGGCGGCGGGGCGGCGATCTGGAGGCGCTGGCGCGCGCGCTCGACGAGCAACTGCGCGTCGGGGACTTCGCGCGGGCGCGCCAGGCGCTGGAGGCGAGCCCGGCCGTCGCGGCCCGGGTCGCCGACGCGGGACTGCGGCTCGCCGACCGCGGCACCGAGGCGGCCGAAAAGGCGATGCAAAGCGCGACGGCGCTCGAGCGCGGACGGCTCGAGCGGGGCCTCGCCTTTCTCGCCACCATCGGCAACAACGCGCCGTTCGTCGGCCTCTTCGGGACGGTCGTCGGCGTCATCCACGCCTTCGAGGAGCTGGGCCACGCGGCGCCAGGTCACGGCGCGACGTCGGCGGGACAGGTTGCCTCGCAGGCGGTGATGGCGGGCATCGCCGAGGCGCTGGTGGCGACGGCCGTCGGCATCGCCGTCGCGCTGCCGGCGGTGGCCGCCTACAACTATCTGCAGCGCCGGGTGACGTCGCTCCTGTCGGGGACCGACGTGCTCTCGAACCTGGTCCTGGCCTACGTGGCCGACGACGCGCGCGGGCCACGCGCCGTGCCGCCGCTGCGGGAGGTGTCGGGTGGCATCCGCTAGCAACGGCGGCGGCGACGGCGGGATCATCTCGGGCATCAACGTCACGCCGCTGGTCGACGTGATGCTGGTGCTGCTGGTGATCTTCGTGGTGACCGCCAAGATCATCGTGACGCCCGCGGTCCCGCTCGATCTGCCCCACGCGGCGCACGGCGAGGAGGTCCAGGTGGTCTTCTCGATCATCGTGCCGGTGCGCGGGCCGACGCTGGTCAATGGCGCCGCCGTCACGGACGACGCCGCCTTCGAGTCGCGCGCCCGCGCGGCGCTGGCCGGGAACCCCGAGCTGCGCGCCGTCATCCAGGCCGACGGCGAAGTCCCCCACCGCAAGGTCGTTCACCTGCTCGACGAGCTCAAGGGCGTCGGCATCACCCGCGTCGCCTTCGGCGCGCTCCCCGACGCGCCGGCCGGGCTCCCCCAGACGCCCGCCGCTCCGTCGCCCTGACCCATCGATGGCCGCACCCGAACAGATGCCGGAGACTCCCGGCGGTGGCCCGCCGAAGGGCGTCCGCATCGTCGATCTGGTGTTCGCGGGCGAAATCGGCGGTCGGGTGCGGCGGCTCGCGATCGGCGGGGCGCTGGTCGTCGCCCTCTACGCGCTCGGGATCCTCCTCGCGGGGCGCTTCGGCCGCTCGGGCGCCTCGATCGCCGCGGAGATGGCGGCGCGCGTTCACGACGCGATCGCGGCCGAGCGCGCGGTCGACGTGACGCCGCCGCCTCCGCCGCCTCCACCGCCGGCGGAGGCGCCGCCCACGCCGCGGGTCGCGGAGCCTGCGGTTCGCGCGCGCGCGCACGTGACCGCACGCCGAGCACCAGCCGCGCCGGCGCAGGCGGGCAAGCTCGCGGCGGCTTCGGAGTCGCCGCTCGACTTCACCGGCTCGGCGTTCGTCGTCGGCTCGGGGCCCAGCTACGCGGGCGGGACCACCACCAGCTCGGGGACGAACAAGCGGCCGGTCACCGGCCCCGTCGCCCCCAACGGCACCGGCGACGGCGCCCGCAGCCGCGCCCGTCCGGTGTCGCTCGACCAGGCGGCCTGGAGCTGCCCGTGGCCGGCGGAGGCCGACGCCCGGCAAGTCGACCAAGAGACCGTGGTCATCCGCGTGGCGGTCGGCGCCGACGGCCGCCCCGATCGCGTCGACGTGGTCGAGGATCCCGGGTTCGGATTCGGGCGGGCGGCGCGGCAGTGCGCGCTCGCCACACGATTCGGCGCCGCGCGCAACGCGGGCGGCGAGCCCGTCGCGGCGCTGTCTCCCCCCATCCGGGTCCACTTCTTCCGATGAAGCAGCGACGGAGATCTCTGTTGCTGGCGCTCGTCACCCCAGCCGTGCTCGCGGGCTGCCACCGCCACCTGGCGACCGGCCCCGACTGCCGCGCGATCCTCGATCGCCTGGTCGAGATGGAGCTCGTGGAGTCGGGCTTTCACGATCCGGCGCTCGTGCCGCGCTGGCAGGACGAGCTGGCGCGCAGGTTCGACGACGATCTCCGGCGCTGCCGAACCATCCGGGTCAGTGACGACCTGCCGGAATGCCTGCGCGCGGCCCAGAACGCCGAGCAGGTCGCGCACCGCTGCGTGAAGTGACCGTCTACCGCCCGATGACCGCGTCGACGCTGGCGGCGAGGATGGCGGCCATCTCGTCGATCTCCGCCTCGGTCACGTTCAACGGCGGGTAGAGGTACATCGTGTCGCCGAGCGGCCGCAGCAAGGCGCCGCGGCGGACCGCCTCGCGGTAGATCGCATACCCGGTGCGCTGCTTCGGATCGCGCGCGCCTCCGTCGGCGGCGCGGACATCGACCGCGGCCACCATCCCGCAGGCGCGCAGGTTGCGGAGCGCCGGGCGACCGGCGGCGACCGCCTCGAGCGCGCCTCGGAGCCGCGGCCCGAGCGTCGCCACCCGCCCCAGCAGATCGTCCTCGGCGAACACGTCGAGCACGGCGTTGGCGACGGCGACCCCCAGCGCGTTGCCGGTGTAGGTGTTCGAGTGCAGAAACGCGCGCCCCGCCGCGTGGTCGGCGTCGAACAGATCGTAGATGGCGTCGGTGGTGAGGACCGCCGACAGCGGCAGCACGCCGCCCGTGAGCCCCTTGGACAGCGCCGCGAAGTCGGGGAGCACGCCGGGACCCGCGAGGTGGCTGGCCAGCATCGCGCCCAGGCGCCCCATTCCTGAAGCGATCTCGTCGGCGATCAGGTAGACGCCGTTCGCGTCGGCCCAGGCGCGCAGCCGGCGCAGGAGATCGGGGCTGAAGAACAGCATGCCGCCCGCGGCCTGCAGGACCGGCTCGTAGACGATCGCGGCCAGATGGTCGGCGCCGGCGGCGAGCGAGCGCTCGAGCGCGGGCCAGGCCGCGCCGGCGTCGAGCCAGAAGGGGTCGTGCGGGCCACTGCGGTAGGGGAGCCCGCGGAGTCGCTGCACCGGGAAGCAGAGCGACCGGTACGGCGCCGCGTAGAGCTCGAGATCGCCGACGGAGAGCGCCCCCACCGTCTCGCCGTGGTAGCCGTTCTCCAGGGCGACGAAGCGGGTGCGTCGCGGCTCCCCGCGCTGCGCCTGCGCCTGCAGCGCCATCTTGAGGGCGATCTCCACCGCCGTCGATCCGTTGTCGGCGAGGAACACCTTGCCGAAGTGCCCGGGCTGGCGTCCGGGCGCCGCGGCCGGCCCCCAGGCAGGGCCGGGTGGCCGTTGGCGGCGGCCAGCAGCCGCTCGCAGAGGCGCACCAGCGGCGCGCTGGTGGTGTTGGCGGTGATGACGTGCTCGAACGCCTCCTGCTGGTTCCGCAGCGCCGCCGCGAGTCGCGGATGGCCGTGGCCGAGGGCCTTGCACCACCAGCTGGAGATGGCGTCGAGGATCTCGCGCCCGTCGGCGAGCTGGAGGCGCGACCCCCGCGCCCCCACCACCTCGAGCGGCGGGAAGTCGCGATAGTCGCGCATCTGGCTGCAGGGGTGCCAGAACACCGCCAGGTCGCGGGCCGCCAGATCGTCCGGCGGCGCGCCTTCGATCGTCATCCCCCAGTGACTAGCACGACCCGGGCCCGCGGCACCTCCTAGGCGTGTGAACGCCGACGGCGGGCGACCAGCGCGCACCCGAGGAGGCCCAGCGCGAGCGCGCGCGATCCGCCCGGCTCTCCCTCGGTCGCGCAGGCGCATCCCGACGGTTCGTTGGTCGCGGTCGTGGCGCCGACGGTCGTCCCGGTTCCTGCGACCGCGCTCACCGCGGCGTCGGAGCGCCCGGCGTCCGACGACCAACCGCCCCCGGCGCCAGCGCTCCCGGCGCTCTCTCCGGTGCTCCCCCCGCTGCCGCCCGCGCTCGAGGTTCCGGTCGCGCCGGCCGTGCTCGAGGTGCCCGTCGCCCCGCCCGCACCCGAGCTTGGCGGCGCGCCGCCGGCGCCCGAGGTCCCCGTGGCGCCGCCCGTCCGGCCCGTCGTGCCACCCGCGCCCGCGCAGCTCCCGAGTGGGTAAGTCGCCGTCTGACCATCGGTGAGCGCGAGATAGGAGATCGTCTGGCCCGCGTAGCTCTCAGCGCCCGGAACGCACAAGCCCGTGACGGGGACGGTGGCTGCATGAGCCACCTTGACGCTGAGCGCCCCGCCCGTGATCGTCGCGACCACCCCCGACGCGTCGAGCGCCATCCGGTTCTTCACCCGGGCCGCCAGATCGTCCATGGTCGGGCTGACGATCGGCAACGTCATGACCGCCGCGTACTGGCGGAACGCCGAATCGATGAGGTCGCTCAGCAAGCTATGCCCTGCGCCGTCGTAGTTGCGCACGTTCGCCTGGTGAAACATCCAGGGGTCGTTGCTCCCGTTCAGCATGTAATGGAAGAAGTCCTCGCTGACGATCCCGTTCAGGGTCGGATAGTCGATCGCGGAGATCGCGCGCAGCGCTTCGTACTCGGTAATCCACTCCGCCGGCTGCGAGACGTTGAAGAAGAGGTCGCACGGCTTGCGGGGGATCTCCAGGACCGACGGCTGGAGCGCGTTCCAGATCCCGGCGTTCGGCGACGGGTTGTTCTGCCCCGCCACCGAGGTGTCGCTCACGATCTGCTGGATGCCGGAGTCGTGGATCGCCCGCATCGCGTCCGCACTGCCCAGCCCGGAGACGTTGGGCGTGACAGCGTTGATGGTGGCGTAGGGCATGAGCCCGAGGCTGCGGAGGTACTGGTCGTTCTCGGTGAACTCGGTGAGCACGGACGCGTAGCTGAGCGGATCGAGCACCAGGTGATCCCAGGTGTGGTTGATCCATTCGAACGCCGATCCGAGCGCCACCGCCTTCGCGGTCAGCGGATCGCCGGGCCGCGTGGACGAGCCATACCCGTTGACCGCCCACGAAGCGCGGAAGCCCGCCGTCACCGGGTTCGACTGCGTCGTGCGCTGCCAGTCAGCGAACGCCTGCAGATCGCCGTCGCTGATCCGGTAGGTGCCTCCGGTGTAGATGGCGCTCGCCAGGAAGAGATCGTCGATCTGGGGCATCGCGTAGACGTGCCGCTCGCCGACGAACAGCCCCCGCGTGGCCCAGCTGACCAACCCGTAAGCGATCTCCAGGTACGAGACGTAAGAGGACGCCTGTCCGAAGGTCAGGACGAGAGCCTCCCGCCCATCGGGATAGCTGCGGGTTGCGGCGTAGACGTTGCCGGCCGCGTCGACCAGGAGCGGCGTCGTCGAGGCGTCGGCGGCCGTCGACGGGTAGGCGTGCCCCTGAATGATGTGGATGGGGTTCGCGCAGTTCGTGCCGACGAAGACCGCCTTCCCCGCCGCGGTACAGGTGGCCGCGATGGGGGCCGACGCTGGATCGACGCCGTCGGCGCCGCCGCCGAGACCGTACGACCCGTTCGGTGCGGTGTACAGCGCGACCCGGCGGATGCCGAACTCGATCTCGTAGGTCGTGAGAACCGCCCACTCGGCGTCGCTGAACGCGCCACCCAGATCGCCGATGTCGAGGAAGATCGCGTTGTACTTCCCGTGCGTCCCCGAAGAAACCGCGGCCTCGGTCAACGTCGGCCCGGTCGAGGCGTTGAGCACGTCGAACGGCGTCCCCAGATACTGCAACGTGTTCTCGATGGCGGCGAATGCGGCGTTGTCCCCCCTGGCAGTGATGACGAGCGCCCGCATGTCAACCGAGGCGCCTACCATGGGCGAGGCGCCGGTCGAGGGCGCGGTGTTGATCGCGGCGATCGCCAGCGGACGCACGACGGCCGGCGTTGCTGGTGGCGGCGGAAGCGTGATTCGTCCGCTCGCCACCATCCCGTCACCCTGGTCCGACGGGCTGCAGCCGGTCGCCTCCCACGAGCAACTGACCAGGCCCGCGATCACCCACCCCGTTTCCGCCCACCGCTTCATGGCCGTGCTCCCGAAAAGCCGCCTCAAGGAACGGCGAGGTGAGAAAGCAGCAGAACGCGTGCCAGGCGGCGACCCGAGCGCGCGGGAGGCCGCGATACCGTTTCGTGCCCGATCGCGGCGTTCGGTATCGAATCGTTGCGTCCTTAGGAGCTACTCCTGACCGTCGCCGCGCGGGCCGCCGAGCCCGTGCTCTTCGAGCTTGGCGTAGAGCTGAGGGCGCGCGATGCCGAGCAGGCGGGCCGCCGCGGAGCGATTGCCCTTCGCCCGCTCGAGCGCCCGCAGGATGAGCTCCTTCTCGACGCGCGCCACCGCCGGCGTGCAGCGACAGGTCGTCGCCGTCGGCCGCCGCCGCCGCCATGCGGCGCAGGCGCACGCAGGTTGTCGGGCAGGTCCACGACGTCGATCACCTCGCCGCCGCACAGAACGGCCGCGCGCTGCGAGCACGTGGAAGAGCTCGCGCACGTTGCCGGGCCAGGGGTACGCCAAGAGGCGCTGCCATCGCCGCTTCCGAGACGGCGCGCGCCGGCGTGCCGCGCAGCGCGTGCGCGACGAGCAGCGGGATGTCGCTGCGCCGCGCGCGCAGCGGCGGGACCTCGATCTCGATGACCGCGAGCCGGTAGTAGAGATCCTCGCGCAGCGCGACGCCGGCCGCGCCCGGCCGCACCGGCCGGTTGGTCGCGGCGATGATGCGCGCGTCGCTGCGCGAGCGGCTCGTTGCCGCCCACGCGCTCGAAGGTCCCCTCCTGCACGACGCGCAGGAGCTTGGTCTGCAGCGCCGGATCCAGATCGCCGATCTCGTCGAGGAAGAGCGTGCCCTCGGCCGCCGCCTCGAAGCGGCCGCTGCGCCGGCGCGGTCGCGCCGGTGAACGCGCCGCGCTCGTGGCCGAAGAGCTCGCTCTCGATCAGCGTCGGCGGCAGCGCCGCCAGGTTGACCGCGACGAACGGCTCGCGCGCACGCGCGCCGAGTAGCGCATGAATCGCGCGCGCCACCAGCTCCTTGCCGGTGCCGGTCTCGCCGGTGATGAGCACCGGCGCCGTCGAGGCCGGCGGCGCGGCCGATCAGCTTCCAGATCGCCAGCATCGCCGCGCTGGTGCCGACGAGATCGCCGACGCGCCTCCGCGGACGGCGGGCGCCGGCGCGGCCGTCGCGCGACGAGCGCCCGCTGCTTGACGGCGCGCGTCGACCGTCGCGCGCAGCGGCGGCAGGTCGAAGGGCTTGGTCAGGTAGTCGAAGGCGCCGTCGCGCATGGCGCGGATGGTGCGCTCGCTGTCGCCGTAGGCGGTGGCGACGATGACCGGCACGTCGCGCGCCGGCCCGGCGCGCAGCTCGCGCGAGGAAGTCGAGCCCGTCGCCGTCGCGCAGGCGGATGTCGAGCAGCACGCAGTCGACCGCGCGCGCGTCGAGCGACGCGCGCGCGCCTCGCCGAGCCCGGCCGCGCGCGACCGCCTCGCAGGCCCATCGCCTCGACGACGTCGCTCGAGCCCGTGCGCGCAGCCCCGCCTCGTCCTCGACGATGAGCACGGTGCCGTTCACGCGCGCGCCCCCTCGGTCAGCGCTCGGCTGCGCGCGCGGCCCGCCCGCGCGGCAGCGTCAGCTCGAAGCGGTCAGCGTCGCCCGTCGCGCGCGTAGGTGACGTCGCCGCCGTGCGCGCGCGCGATGGCGCGCGAGATGGCCAAGCCCGAGGCCCGTCCCGTCCGGCTTGGTCGTGAAGAACGGCTCGAAGAGCTCGCCGGCGCGCCCAGGCGGAACGCCGGCGCCGCGATCGGCGACGCGGACCCGCACGGCCGTCGTCGTCCATCTCGACGGTGGCTTCGACCGTGGCCCCGTCGGGCGAGGCCTCGACGGCGTTGCGCAGCAGGTTGTCGAGCGCGCGCGCCAGCGCGTCGCCGTCGGCGACCGTGCTCGCCGCCGCCCGCGCGTCGCGGACCGTCACGCCGCGCAGCGCCGCCCAGGGGCGCGAGCGCCTCGGCGCGCGCCCGCAGCAGCGCGCCGAGGTCGAGCGCCGTTCGCGCGGCCCCAGCGCGCGTCCCGAGACGATCGAGCAGATCGGCGACCAGGCGGTCGAGGCGGGTGATCTCCGACGAGGCGTGCGCGATGGCGGCCCGCGCCTCGGGCGGCAGCGCCGCGCCCCCGGCACGCCAGATCGAGGCGCAGCTTGATCGAGGCGAGCGGATTGCGCACCTCGTGGGCGACGCCGGCGACGACCCGGCCGAGCGCGGCCAGGCGCTCCTGGCGCGCGAGCTCCCGCCCCATCCGATCCTGAATCCGGCGCGCCTCGTCGAGCCGCCGCGCGAGCGCGCCGATCCCGTCGGCGATGTCGTCCAGCTCGCGGATCTCGGAGCGCGGCACCGCGGCCGAGAGATCGTCGCCCAGCGCCGCCAGCGCGCCCTGCAGCCCGGAAGCGGCGCGCTTGACCGACACGAGCGAGTACGACGCGCTCGCCACCAGCAGCAGCGCCGAGAACGTCAGCGCGACCACCATGAGGCGCCAGCTCTGCAAAGTGGGCGACGGCCGGACCGGATCCGCCGCCCAGAGCAGCCCGCCGTTCGGCGCGGGCGCCACGCGCGCCACCAGCTGCCCGCCGTCGATCTCGAAGTCGGCCTCGACGGCCGTCGCGCGGCCAGCGGCCCGGGCCGCCGTCGCCCGCATCGCCTCGCGCCAGCTCGCCGGCACCGCGGCCGCGATCTCGGCAGGCGCGCTCGCCCCGCGCGCCACGCCGGCGCGGAGGCCCACGACCGTCGAGACCGTCGAGGCTATGCCTTCGGGCCCCAGCGCGACGAGCCGGTCGATCTCGTCACGAACCGCCTCGCGTCCGCGCTCCAGCCGCTGGGCGCGGGTGACCGAGATGGCCCGGTAGAGGGCGTCGCCCGAGAGCGCCGCCGTGACCAGGCCCAGCACCGCCACCGCCACCAACCGATGGCGGATTCCATGGCCGATCCGCACGCGGTCGTCGTCAAGCAAAGGCGATACCGCCTGCTCGTCCCGGCGGCGCCGCGAGCGGCGCGCGCGGCAACTGCCTCAACGCGCGACAGGTGTCCAGAATCGATACAGGTTACCGCCGCCCGATCCGCCTGGCCAGACCGCCCGTCGCCCTCTCCCGGCGCCCCGCCGCTGGCCCGGAAGTTGCGAGGATGTCCGCCGCCGGGCGGCAGTACCGCCGCCCCAACGTTGAAGCTAGTCTCTCGCCGCCCATGCCTCCCCGCCCGTTCCTGCTGCTGTCGATCCCGCTCGTGATGGTCGGGATCTTCGCCGGGGCGTCGGCGGCCGACGACGGCCAAGGTGCGACCGCGACCTTGCTGCCCTTGCGCCAGGCGGAGCAGATCGCGCTGCGGAACCAGCCGACGATGCGCGAGGCGCATGGCCTCTACGAGGCGGCCGAGGGCCGGGTCGAGGAGGCGCGCGCCGGCTACCTGCCGCAGATCGCGCTCACCGCCTCCTACGAGCGCACGACCGGGAACTTCGTCAACCGCCCGGGGGCGATCCCCAAGGGCGTGGCCGGCGCGAGCGGCTCGAACGGGGCGGGCGGCATGATGGGCTCGTCGCCCGGCATATGGAACCCCGCGTACAACCTCTTCCAGCTGAACGCCGGCGCCAGCCAGCTCATCTACGACTTCGGCCAGACCAGCAACAAGATCGGCTCCGCCGGGGCCAGCCGCGACGCCGCCGGGGCCAACACCCGCACCGCGACGCTGCAGACGCTGCTGACCGTTCGCCGCGCCTACTTCGCCACCGGCGCCAACCGCGACCTGGTCGCGGTCGCCGAGGAGACGGTGCGCAACCAGGAAAAGCACGTCGAGCAGACGCAGGCGTTCGTGCGCACCGGCATCCAGCCCGACATCAACCTGGCCACCGTGCAGACCGCGCTGGCCAACGCCAAGGTGCAGCGGGTGCAGGCGCGCAACAACTACGCGGTGGCCGAGGCGCAGCTGGCGCAGGCGATGGGCGTGGCGATCGGCGACCACTATCTGCTCGCCGACGCGGAGGTCCCGCCCATCGCCGGCGAGGACGGCAGCCCCGCGCCGCTCGTCGAGCGGGCCGAGAAGAACCGCCCCGAGATCGCCAACCTGGCCAACCAGCGGCGCGCCCAGCAGGCGACCGTCGGCTCGCTCGAGGGGGCCTACGGCCCGAGCCTGAGCGCGATCGCCAACATCTCGGACATCGGCACGGCGATCGATTCACTGACGCCGAACTGGTACGTGGGCCTGGGCCTCACCTGGAACGTCCTGCAGGGGGGGCTCACCCGCGGACAGATCCGCGAGGCCAGCGGCACGCTGGAGAACATCGTGGGACAGGAACAGGCGATGCGGCTGCAGGTCCAGGTCGACGTCGAGCAGGGACGTCTCGGCGTGCAGGCCGCCAAGGCGACCATCGGCGCCGCCGACGATGCGCTGGTGAACGCGCGCAGCCAGCTGACGCTGGCCGAGAAGCGCTACGAGCACGGCCTCGGCAGCGCCGTCGAGCTCGGCGACGCGCAGGTCGCCTACACCAGCGCCGAGGCGCAGGTGGTGCAAGCGAAGTTCAACCTGGCGGCGGCGCGCGCGCAGCTGCTGGCCGCCCTGGGAGCGCAATGACAGCGACGACCTCACGACCATTTTTGCGAGCGCTGGCGTTCGCGTCCCTTGCCGCGGCGGCTGGGTGCGGGAAGGGCGCGGACGGCGCCGCCGCGAAGCCGGGCGCCAAGGGGGCGGCCGCTGACCGCCCGATCCCGGTGCTGGTCGCCGAGGCGGTCACCCGCGACGTCCCGATCACCTCGAAGGGCTCGGCACGGTGACCGCCTACAAGACGGTCAACGTGCGCGCGCAGGTCGACGGCCGGCTCGACAAGGTCGTCTTCCGCGAGGGGCAGGCGGTCAAGCACGGCGAGGTGCTGGCCGAGATCGATCCGCGCCCTTTTCGAGATCCTGCTCCACCAGGGAGAGGCGGCGCTGACGCGCGACGAGGCGCAGCTCGACGGCGCCGAGCGCAATCTCGATCGCTACGAGGCCGTGGGCGGAGAACATCTGCTCCCGCAGCAGCAGGTCGACGATCAGCGCGCGCTGGTCGAGCAGCTCTCCGGAACGGTGCAGAACGATCACGCCACCATCGAGAACGCGAGGCTGCAGCTCGACTACGCGCGCATCAAGTCGCCCATCGACGGCGTCACCGGCGTGCGCCTGGTCGATCAAGGGAACATCGTCCACGCGGCCGACACGAGCGGGATCGTGGTGGTGACGCAGATCGATCCGATCGCCGTGCTGTTCACGCTGCCGCAGGACGATCTGCCCGCGTGGCCAAGCAACAGGCGGCAGGTCCCCTGCCGGTCGAGGCGCGCAGCCGCGACGGCGCGCAGCTGCTGGGCAGCGGGCAACTCGAGCTCATCGACAACCAGATCAACCAGGGGACGGCGACGATGCGGCTCAAGGCGATCTTCCCCAACCCCTATCGTGCGCTGTGGCCGAACCAGTTCGTGAAGGCGCGGCTGCGGCTGACCGTACGCAAGGGGGCGCTGGTGATCCCGGCGGTGGCGGTGCAGCGCGGGCCGCAGGGCACGTTCGTCTATGTCGCGAAAAGCGGGGTGGCCGAGGTGCGCACCGTCGGCGTCGAACGGATCGAGGGCGAAGACGCGCTCATCGCCAAGGGGCTCGCGGCCGGCGAGAAGGTGGTGCGGGAGGGGCAGAACCAGCTGCGGCCGGGCGCGAAGCTGGCTCTCCGGGAGCCGAGCCCAGAGGCAAAGGGCGGCGCCGGTACATCGGCGACGCCGGGCTCTGCCCCGGGATCGGGCGGACCGCCGGGCGGCAAGCACCAGGGACACAAGCCTCAGTGAACGTCTCCGAGCTGTTCATCCGGCGGCCCGTCGGGACCGCGCTCCTGATGATCGGCGTGGCGGTCGCCGGGGCCGTCGGCTACCAGCAGCTGCCCGTCTCGGCGCTGCCCCAGGTCGACTACCCGACGATCGTCGTGTCGACCATCCTGCCGGGCGCCAGCGCCGACACGATGGTCTCCGCGGTGACGACGCCGCTCGAGCGGCAGCTCGGGCAGATCCCGTCGCTGGCGCAGCTGACGTCGGTGTCGAGCGCCGCCAGCTCGCAGATCACGCTGCAGTTCACGCTCGATCGCGACATCGACTCCGCCGAGCAGGACGTGCAGGCGGCCATCAACGCGGCGTCGAACCTGCTGCCGCGCACGCTGCCGACGCCGCCGACCTACAGCAAGAGCAACCCCGCCGACGTGCCGGTCATCTCGCTCGCGGTCAGCTCCGACACCACGCCGCTCTCGCGTGGTCGACGACTACGCCGACTCGATCCTGGCGCAGAAGCTCTCGCAGGTCTCGGGCGTGGGCCTCGTGACCCTCAACGGCGGCCAGCGCCCCGCCGTGCGCGTGCAGGTCGATCCGGTGGCGCTCGCCGGACGCGGCCTCGCCCTCGAGGACGTGCGCTCCGTGCTGGCGCTGGCCAACGTCAACCAGCCCAAGGGAAACCTCGACGGCCCGCGCCAGAACTACATCGTCTCGGCCAACGATCAGCTCGCCTCGGCCGAGGGGTACAAGCCGCTCGTCATCGCCTACCACAACGGCGCAGCCGTGCGCCTCTCCGACGTCGCGAAGGTGCTCGACGGCGTGGAGAACGCGCAGCT
Source organism: uncultured Pseudomonadota bacterium (assembly GCA_963831685.1). Lineage (GTDB taxonomy): Bacteria > Myxococcota_A > Polyangia > Fen-1088 > Fen-1088 > JADGRB01. The sequence goes on along the minus strand of CAWHRJ010000010.1, from coordinate 24,356 downwards.
CGCAGGCTGGGCCAACGAGCACCGGGCGGTGATCCTCAACGTCCAGCGCCAGCCGGGCGCCAACCTGATCGAGGTCGCCGAGCGCGTCAAGGCGCTGCTGCCGCGCCTCGAAGCGTCGCTGCCGCAGGGGATCAAGGTCGAGATGCTCTCCGACCGCACGGAGACGGTGCGCGCCTCGGTCGACGACGTCCAGTTCACGTTGCTCCTGACCATGATCCTGGTGGTGGCGGTCATCTACCTCTTCCTGCGCAGCCTGCGCGCCACGATCATTCCCGGCGTCGCGGTGCCGCTGTCGCTGATCGCCACCTTCGGCGTGATGCTGCTCCTCGGCTACAGCCTCAACAACCTGACGCTGATGGCGCTGACGATCTCGACCGGCTTCGTCGTCGACGACGCCATCGTCATGATCGAGAACATCGCCCGCTACATCGAGGAGGGCGACGCGCCTTTCACCGCCGCCTTGAAGGGATCGAAGCAGATCGGCTTCACCATCGTGTCGCTGACGGTGTCGCTGGTCGCGGTGCTCATCCCGCTGCTGTTCATGGGCGGGATCATCGGCCGCCTCTTTCGGGAGTTCGCGGTCACGCTGAGCACGGCCATCGTCGCCTCGGCGATCATCTCGCTGACGCTGACCGCGATGATGTGCGGCCACATCCTGCGCCCGATCCGCAAGGAGGACGAGGGGCGTGTGGCGCGCGCCTCGGAGGCGGCCTTCGACTGGATGGTGAAGGTCTACGACCGCGGCCTCGGCTGGGTGCTCAACCACCAGGCGCTGACGCTGGCGGCGACGGTGGCGACCGTCGCGCTGACCTTCTTCCTGGCGGTCGTCATCCCCAAGGGTCTCTTCCCGCAGCAGGACACCGGCCTGCTGCTGGGGATCACCGAGGCGCCGATCGACACCTCGTTTTCCGCCATGACGACCCGCCAGCAGGCGGTGGTGGACGTCATCCGCGTCGATCCCGACGTCGAAAACGTCGCCTCGTTCATCGGCGCCGACGGGACCAACCCCACTCTCTCCAGCGGGCGGCTCTCGATCACCCTCAAGAACCGCGAGCAACGAAAGGCCGGCGCACAGGCGATCATCGATCGACTGAGCGCCAAGCTGGCCGGGGTCCCCGGCGTCACCGTCTATCTGCAAGCGGTGCAGGACCTGCAGCTCTCCAGCCAGGTGAGTCGCACGCAGTACCAGTACACCATCGAGGACGCCGACCCGAACGAGCTCGCCGCCTGGGCCCCGCAGCTGCTCGCCCGCCTCAAGCAGATCCCCGAACTGGCCGACGTGGCCAGCGATCAGCAAAACGGCGCGCTGCAGATGACGCTGGTGATCGACCGCGACACCGCCTCGCGGCTGGGGATCACCGCGCAGGGCATCGACGACACCCTCTACGACGCCTTCGGGCAGCGGCCGGTGTCGACCATCTTCACCCAGCTCAACCTCTACCGCGTCATCCTCGAGGTGTCGCCCGAGTACCAGTCGAACCCGGCCGGCCTCGGCCAGATCTACATGCGCGCCACGACCGGACAGACGGTGCCGCTCTCCGCGTTCGTGCACTTCGAACGGACCGAGACCGCCGTCTCCATCGCGCACGAAGGGCAATTCCCGGCAGTCACGCTCTCTTTCAACCTGGCGCCCGGCGCGGCGCTGGGCGACGCCGTGCGTGCCGTCAAGGATGCGGTGGCGGCGATGGGCGCCCCGGTCGGCCTCCACGCCGACTTCCAGGGCGCCGCGGCCGCGTTCGGCGACTCGCTGTCGACGGAGCCGCTGCTCATCCTCGCCGCCATCGTCACGGTCTACATCGTGCTCGGCGTCCTCTACGAAAGCTACATCCACCCCATCACGATCCTCTCCACGCTGCCGTCGGCCGGCGTCGGCGCATTCCTGGCCTTACTGATCTGTCACTCCGAGTTCTCCATCATCGCGCTCATCGGGATCGTCCTCCTCATCGGCATCGTCAAGAAGAACGCCATCATGATGATCGACTTCGCGCTCGAGGCCGAGCGCGAGCAGGGCAAGTCACCGCGCGAGGCGATCCACCAGGCCTGCCTGCTGCGCTTCCGGCCGATCATGATGACCACCGTGGCGGCGCTCCTCGGCGGCGTGCCGCTGGCGCTGGGCACCGGCACGGGCGCCGAGCTGCGCCGGCCGCTCGGCATCACCATCGTCGGCGGCCTGCTCGTCTCGCAGGTGCTGACGCTCTTCACCACCCCGGTCATCTATCTCTACATGGAGCGGCTGGCCGCGCGCTTCCGGCGCGGCTCCAAGCCCGCGCCCGCGACGCCATGAACATCTCGGCGCCGTTCGTCCGCCGGCCGATCGCCACTTCCCTCCTGGCGGCGGCGATCATCCTGGCGGGCCTGGTCGCCTACCGCGGTCTGCCGGTGGCACCGCTCCCGGACGTCGACCTACCGACCATCCAGGTCTCGGGCGCGCTGCCCGGCGCCAGCCCCGACACCATGTCCTCCTCGGTGGCGACACCGCTCGAGCGGCGCTTCGGCCGCATCGCGGGCCTCACCGAGATGACGTCGGTCAACACCCTCGGCTCCACCTCGATCACGCTCCAGTTCGATCTCGATCGCGACATCACCGGCGCCGCGCGCGACGTGCAGGCGGCCATCAACGCCTCGCTCTCCGAGCTCCCCCCCAACCTGCCGAGCCTCCCCAACTACCGCAAGGTCAACCCGGCCGACTCGCCGATCCTGATCCTCTCGCTCACCTCGAAGACCCTCCCGCTGGCGCAGGTGTTCGACGCCGCCAACAGCGTGCTGGCCCAGAAGATCTCCCAGATCGACGGCGTCGGGCAGGTGTTCGTCGGCGGCGGCCAGCAGCCGGCCGTGCGCGTGCAGATCGATCAGGAGGCCCTGGCCGGCCGCGGGTTGTCCCTCGAGGACGTCCGCGCGGCGCTGGCCTCCTCGACCGCCAACCAGCCGAAGGGGACGCTGACCGGCGCGAACGTCACCTACAACATCGCGGCCACCGATCAGCTGCTGGGCGCCGACGCCTACCGCGCGCTGGTCGTCTCGTACCAGAATGGCGCCACCGTTCGCCTGGGCGACGTGGCCAAGGTGTTTGACGACGTGGAGGACGACCGGCTGGCCGGCTGGATCGACGGCCAGCGCTGCGTCCTGATGATCATCCGTCGGCAACCGGGCGCCAACATTCTCTCCACGATCGAAGGGGTCAAGAAGGCCCTCCCCTACCTCAAGCAGTCGATCTCGCCGGCCATCGACCTCGAGATCGCCATCGATCGCGCCACCACCATCCGCGCCTCTGTCCATGACGTCGAGCGAACGCTGCTCCTGAGCGTCCTCTTGGTGACGGCGGTGGTCTTCATCTTCCTGCGGAGCGCCCGCGCCACCGCCATCCCGTCCGTCGCCGTCCCGCTGTCGCTGGTCGGTACGTTCGGCGTCATGTACCTGCTCGACTACAGCATCGACAACCTGTCGCTGATGGCGCTCACCATCTCGACCGGCTTCGTCGTCGACGACGCCATCGTGGTGACCGAAAACATCGCCCGCCTCATCGAGGAGGGGAAGAAGCCGCTCCAGGCGGCGCTCGAGGGGGCGCGGCAGATCGGCTTCACCATCGTCTCCATCACGGTCTCCCTCATCGCCGTGTTCATCCCGATCCTGCTGATGGGCGGAATCGTCGGCCGGCTGTTCCGGGAGTTCGCGGTCACGCTGAGCATCGCGGTGGCGCTGTCGGCGATCGTGTCACTCACCGTCACGCCCACGATGGCCGGGCGTTTGCTCCGACCGGTCGGCGAAGAACGGCTGGGCTGGTTCGCGCGCGCCTCCGAGCGCGGGTTCGCAGCGCTCCTACGGGTCTACGACCGCGCGCTGCGCTGGGTCCTGCGCCACGCGCTCTTCATGCTGCTGCTCACCATCTCCACCCTGGGGCTGACGGTTCTGCTGGCGATCAAGGTGCCGAAGGGGCTCTTCCCGCAACAGGACACCGGCATGCTGGCCGGCTTCTCGGAGGCGTCGCAGGACATCTCCTCCAAGGCGATGCGGCGCGCGCAGGAGAAGGTGAACCAGATCGTCCAGCAAGACCCCGACGTCGAGCACGTGATCGCCTTCGTCGGCGGGCGGAGCGGCGGCGGCAACACCGGGACGGTGTTCATCAGCCTCAAGGACTACGACAAGCGAAAGAGCACCGCCGACCAGATCATCGGCCGCCTCCGCCCCAAGCTGGCGAAGGTTCCCGGCATCAGCCTCTTCTTGCAGTCGATCCAGGACGTGCGGATGGGCGGCCGGTCGTCGCGCACGCAATACCAGTACGCGCTCGAGGACGCCGATCTCGGCGAGCTGCAGACCTGGGGGCCGAAGGTGCTGGCCAAGCTCAAGAGCCTCCCCCAACTTCGCGACGTGGCGACCGATCAGCAGACCGCGGGGCTGATGCTCGCGGTCAACGTCGACCGCGACAGCGCCAGCCGCCTCGGCATCAGCATGGGAGACGTCGACAACACACTCTACGACGCCTTCGGCCAGCGCCAGGTGGCGACGTCGTTCACCCCGCTCAATTACTACCGCGTCGTCCTCGAGGCGACGCCCGCGCAGCAAGCCAGCCCCGACCAACTGGTCCACGTCTACGTGCGCGGCGCGGGCGGCGGCCTCGTGCCACTGCCCAGCATCGCCTCGGTCACCGCCACCCCCACGCCGCTGGCGGTGACCCACCAGGGCCAGTTTCCCGCCACCACCCTCTCTTTCAATCTGGCGCCCGGCACGGCGCTGGGGGACGCGGTCAAGGTGATCGACGCGGCGACGCGGCAGATCGGCCTGCCCTCCGGAATCCACGCCAGCTTCCAGGGGACGGCGCAGGCCTTCGGCGCCTCGCTGTCGAGCGAGCCGTGGCTCATCGCCGCCGCGCTGTTCACCGTCTACATCGTGCTCGGGATGCTGTACGAGAGCCTCATCCACCCGATCACCATCCTCTCGACGCTGCCGTCGGCCGCGCTGGGCGCGCTGGTGGCGCTGTTCGTCTTCCGCACCGACTTCAGCATCATCGCCCTCATCGGCGTCGTCCTCTTGCTCGGGATCGTCAAGAAGAACGCCATCATGATGATCGACTTCGCGCTCGAGGCCGAGCGGCGCGAAGGGCTCGACCCCGCCGAGGCGATCCGCCGCGCCTGCCTGCTCCGCTTCCGCCCCATCCTCATGACCACGCTGGCGGCGCTCTTTGGCGCGGTGCCGCTGGCGATCGGCTTTGGCGCCGGCTCCGAGCTCCGTCAGCCGCTCGGCATCACGATCGTCGGCGGCCTCTGCGTCTCGCAGCTCATGAACCTCTTCTCGACGCCCGTCATCTACCTCTACCTCGATCGCCTGCGCCGCGACCGGGCCGTCGAGCACCAGACGGTGGCCGCCGAAGCGTAGCCCCTACTCTGCCGCCGGCGGCAGGCAGAGCGCGCGCTCGTCGGTGCCCGGACGGCGCATGTGCGCGTACCAGCGCATGTAGACGGGCGCCACGAGGGCGCAGGCGATCGTGAGGGCGGTGAACCCGCCGAGCAGGATGACGTGACGGACCAGAACGCCGGCACCGCCGGCGCCGAGCCGCGCGCCAGCCGCCACGGCGCACGAGACCGCGAGCGCGCTCCAGTAGTCGATCGGGAAGCGGCCTATCCAAGTCCGGCCGTGCCACCAGACCTCGCCCTTGCGGAAGCGTGCCCACCCGAAGCGCGGGTTGAGCACGAACCAGAGGAAGTCCCAGGTCACGACCCAGACCATGTACGCGGCCAGCGTCGACGCTTCCGCCGCCCAGCTCCAGGGGACGCCGGCGAAGAACCCGATGTGGAAGCTCCAGAGCGGCAGCACGAACATCACGGCGTGGTAGCCGGTGAGCGGCTTGCCGCGCATGAAGAGGCCGTAGAGGCGCGCGACCGGCGTCGTGATGCGGAACCAGGTCGGCAGCCGTTCGGCCCACCCGTGCGGGCCCTCGATCTCGATCTCGACCAGAGCAAACAGCAGCGCGTAACCGAACAGAAACAGCACGCGCAGGATCAGGGCGGCGGCGGCGGGGGTGGGCGTCATCGCCGATAGAATGACGCGCCCGCGGCCGCGGAGATAGACTGCCGGCATGCGGGTCCTTTACGGCGTGGTCGGCGAAGGGATGGGCCACGCGATGCGTTCGCGCGTCGTCCTCGACGAGCTCTGCAAGCGTCACGACGTCCAGGTGGTCGTGTCGGGGCGGGCGTACGACTACCTCAAGCAGCGCGCCTCGGAGCACCTCGCGGTCAAGAAGATCTGGGGCTACAGCATCGTCTACGAGGACAACGAGGTCCAGAACTTCAAGACGCTGCTGGCGAACGTCAAGGGCGCCGCCAAGGGCTGGCCCGAGAACGTGCGCGCCTACTTCGACCTGGCCGAGAAGTTCCAGCCCGACGTGGTGATCTCCGACTTCGAGAGCTGGAGCTACCTCTTCGGCGCAAGGCCACCGGCTGCCGATCGTGTCGCGTCGACAACATGCAGATCATCAACCGCTGCACGCACGCGCCGGAGATCCTCGACGGGCACGAGGCCGAGTTCCAGCTCACCAAGGCGATCGTCAAGGCCAAGGTCGCCGGCTGCGACCACTACCTCATCACGACGTTCTTCTACCCGCCGATGCGCAAGCCGGACACGACGCTCCACCCGCCGATCCTGCGCCCGGAGATCCTGGCGGCGCGGCCCGAGCCCGGGCGAGCACCTGCTCGTCTACCAGACCGCCGACGTCAACGCGGCGCTGCCGGAGATCCTGGCGCGCGCGGGCTCGAGTGCCGCATCTACGGGATGCGCCGCGACCTCAAGGAGGACGCTCGCGAGGGCAACCTCCGCTACCGCCCGTTCAGCGAGGCCGGCTTCATCGACGACCTGCGCACCGCGCGCGGCGTGATCGCCGGCGGCGGCTTCACGCTGATGGGCGAGGCGGTCTACCTGCAGCAAGCCGATGCTCGCCGTGCCGGTCGCGAAGCAGTTCGAGCAGGTGCTGAACGCGCGCTACCTCGAGGCCGAGGGCTACGGCCTCGCCGCCGACGAGATCAGCGACGAGCGGCTCGGCGCGTTCATCGAACGGCTGCCCGACTTCGAAGGCAAGCTCGCCGGCTATCGCCAGGAGGGGAACGTCGACCTGCTGGCGGCGCTCGAACAGGGAATCGCGGCAGCCACCTCGAGCTAGGAGGGCGTTGCCGTAAGGCAAAAGGAAAGCCCCGACGTCAGAGGACGTCGGGGCCGGGTGTCACGAAGCTGGAGGACGAAGGCGTTACTCGCCCATCATTCCCATTCCCCCCATGCTGCCCATCCCACCCATGCCGTGGTGCTGGAAGCGGGCGCGCGCCTCCGCAATCGCCGCCGCGGCCGTCTTGCGCTGATCGGGTGTCAGCACCTGCGCCGTCTGCACCAGCCCCTGCGTGAACGTCGCCGACAGCTGATCGGCGACGCTCATGGCCTGCTGGCGCAGCTGCTCGACGGTGGCCGGACGGATCGTCGCGCGCGGAGAGCGCGGCGGCGATCTGCTGGTGCATCGACTGCTCCTGCTGATGGAACGACTTCAGCTGCGGCCGCAGGCCCTTCCAGATCGCCTCGATCTGGCTGCGCTGGCCGGCGGTGGCGTCCACCTTGTCGAGCAGCCGCTCGAGATGGCGAGCGCCGAAGCCGCCGCCCGGCCCGGCGTCCATCGCGTCGGCCGTCTGGGCCTGCGCCGAGGTGTAGGAGCCGCCGGCGATCCCCAGGAGCGTCAGGGCGGGAATGAGCAGGAGCCACGACCGCCGGCGGGGGCGTGAGGTGGCGATGTGGGTCTCGGGGTCTCGATGTCGGTGCGCATGAGCTGTCTCCTTTCGTGAGTTTTCTGCGTGATTTGGCTTCGTGCTTCGCTGATTGACCCGTCCCGGCAGGAAAAAGTTAGCGCTCAGATCTTCGGCCCGGCCGTGCGTCGGAACAACCAGGAGGCTTCAAATGACCACGCGGACTTGCAACGGACCTGGCTCACCACGCTGTTCGGAATCGGCTCGCTGTTGCTGGCGGCGGACTCATGCGCGGCGTCACCGCTCCCCGGCGGTCAGCCGCTGCGCGACCGCGCTGCCGGCTACGAGATGACGGTGCTGATCGACGGCGTGCCGGCGGCGACGTACGAGTACGGCGGCGGGACCTACGTGCTCGGGCAGCTCGGCGCGCGCTACACGCTCCGCGTCGCCAACCACTCCGGCCGCCGTGTCGAGGCGGTCGTCTCGGTCGACGGCGCGACGCCATCGACGGCCGGCCGGCCGACTTCCGCGGCAAGCGCGGCTATCTGATCCCCGCCTGGGGCTCGGTCGACATCGACGGCTGGCGAATCTCGCACAACGAGGCGGCCGCGTTCCGCTTCTCGTCGGTCCCGGAATCGTACGCCGCGCGCATGGGTAACGCGCGCGAGGTCGGCGTCATCGGCGTCGCTGTCTTCCCCGAACGGTACGTTCCGCCGCCGCCGCCCGTCTACTATCCGCGCCGGCCTTACGAGGTGCCCTATTCATCGCGCTCGCGCGACGAGAGTCTCGCGCGGGCGTTCTACGACGACAAGGCCGCACCACCACCGGCCTCGCCACACGCCTCGGCCGAGCCCGAGGGCGCAGCCGGTGGGCTCGAGCGAAGCGCCAGCGCGGCGCCGATGGACGCCGAGGCGCAAGCCGCGCCGGCCAAGAGGTCGCGGCCGGGGCTCGGCACCGAATACGGCGAAGCGGTGAGCTCGCCCATCTACGAGGTCGAGTTCGTCCGCGCCAACGCCGGCCGCCCGGCCGCGTTTCTCGGCGCGCACTACAACGATCACCAGGGCCTCGTGGCCATGGGCATCCCCGTCGACGGCCCGCAGACCTGCGAAGACGACGCCGACCTGCGCAACAGCGCCGACCCCTTCCCCGCCAGCGACGGCCGTTACGCGGCGCCCCCGCCCGGATGGCGGCGCTCTTGCGGCTGGCGCTAGGGGCGGCGAGGATGCCGTCTCGGTGGACGGCGACCCCTCGGACGAACAGCTGCTGGCGGCTTACCGAGGTGGTGACGTGCGCGCGTTCGAAATACTCCTCGCCCGCTACGAAAAACCGATCTGGAGCTTCCTCCGCCGCTTCGTGCGCGATGCCGAAGCGGCGGAGGATTTGTTGCAGGAGGTGTTCTTGCGGGTGGTGCGGGACGCGCAGGAGTCGGGGCCGGCCTGGAAAGGCGAGTCGAAGTTCTCCACCTGGCTCTACACCATCGCGCGCAACCTCTGCATCGACCGCGCGCGCCGCACCGCCGTCAGGGGTTCCGCACCTTCGATTGACGGTCCGACCGACGCCGACGCGGAGACGACGACCCTGCACGAGCGGATCGCGGCCCGCCGGCCCCTCGACCGACGCGGTGGTGGCGGGACGCGAAGCGGCGCGACGGATCGATCGCGCGGTCGCCCAGCTGCCCGACGACCAGCGGGAGGTCTTCCTGATGCGCGAGGTGATGGAGCTGCCGTTCGCCGAGATCGCGTCCATGGTGGGCGTCTCGGAACCGACGGTCAAAAGCCGGATGCGCTACGCGCTCGAGAAGCTGCGCGTCGCGCTGGCCGATCTCGGCGACGCCAGAACGGGCACAGCGGAATCAACGGGGTCAGGATAAGGACAGATGGCGATCAACTGCCAAGACGTCTCCGCCCGCATGATGGAGCTCCTCTACGGGGAGCTGTCGGGCGACGACCGCGCCACGGTCGAGGCGCATCTCGCGGGGTGCGCGAGCTGCGCCGCAGAGCTGGCGACGTTCCAGAGCACGCGCGCCGCCGCCCGCCGAGCCCTCGACGTCGACGAGCCGCCTGCGCGCGCGCATCAGGCGATCCTGCGCGCTTCCGCGGCCGCCGTCGCGGCGAAGCAGGCGAAGCCGATCGAGGCGCGCGCCGCCGCTCGCCGGCCGTCATTCTGGGAGCGCTGGCGCACGCGATGGACGCTGCCGACGTTCGCCACGCTCGGGGCGGTCGCCGTCGTGGTGCTGGCGAGCAAGGTCTTCCTCGAGCCCGACAAGACGGTCGAGCTTGGGCGCCGGGCGGTTCAATCGGCGCCCGCGGAGGCGCCCGCCGCGCCGCCGGGCGGTGCCGAACCGCAAGCAACGGCGAGGCAAGCAACGGAGAAAGAGGACGAGCAAAGAGGCGCAACCGGCCCCGGCCGAAAAGAAGCGCAAGGACCAGCCGCCGGCAGAGCTGCAGCCCTCGGTCGGGAACGCGCCGGCCCAGTCGATCGCAGCGCCGACGACGGCGCAGCGTCGGCGAGCGGCGCCCGAGGGTTTCGGTGCGCTCGGCGGTCTGGCGAAGGGGGGCGGAGCCGCCAGCTCCGGACGAGCCAGGCTCCGGCCTCCGACGGGATTTCTCTCGAAGATGACATCGTGGCCGCGCCACCCGCCGCGCTGAAGCCGAGCAAACGCGCGTTCGCGCCGCCACCTCCGCCGCTCGCCGGGCCGCGCGCCCGTCGAAGTCGGCCGCGAACCAGATGAGAGAGCGCGACACCCTGGACGAAGCGCTCGAGGAGACCGAGGCCCCGCCCCGTGGAAGCGCGGGCCACGTGGCCGCCGGCGCAGCGCCGCCGGCGGCCCACGCCAAGGCCAAGAAGATGGAGACGCCGTCGGACATGGACAGCCTCGATCGCGGCCCCGCTGCCGCATCGGCGGCCGCGCCCGCACCTGAGTCTGCACCAGCACGCCCGCAAGCCCCTCCCGCAGCTCCCGCCGCCTCGGTGGCGGACAAGGCCGACGCCAAGACGGAAGCCAGGGCCGAGTCCAAGCCGGTCGCCGAGTCGCCGGTCGCACGCGCCGATCGTCTGTTCGCGCAGGGACAGTGGGCGGCGGCCGCACGCGCCTACCGCGACCTTCTCCGCCGCGATCCCAACAGCGGCGACGCCGCTCGCTGGCGCCAGCGTCTGGCCGCCTCCGAACAGGCGGCCTCCGCCCAGGCGCCCGCCGCGCCCTCCCGCTCGCCCGCTCTCGGCGCTGATCCGGCTCAGTCGTCCCGCAGATCGACCTGGAACGGCGAGACCGCCTCCGGATCCGCCAGCCAGAGAAAGACCGACCGCGCGCGCAGATATTCCTCGGCGGCCGCCTGCGCGAGGTGCTGCGGCAGGGCATCGATGTCGATCCCCTGCCACGCGAACCCCGGGACGCCATTGGCCCGCGCGAGCAGTCCGCCGGTCTTGAGCCGATCTTGCGCGCGCCAGCAGCGGGTGACGATCGTCTTCATCGCGACCGCGAAGAGCGGGGCCTCGGCCAGCGCTTCGGGGAGCGCCACCCGATCGAGCCCTACCGACCAGCAGAGCCAGGAGAGCGCCCCCCAATCGGCCTGCGCCTCGGCCAGCAAGGCCGGTACGCCGAGCCCGTCGGTGGCGATCTCCTCGATGATTTCAGCCTCGGCCATCTCGGCCGTCTCTCCGTCGCCCAGCTCGATGGAGACCTTCTCCCGCCGCAGCGCGACCGGCCCGCGTGGCAGCAGCGCCGAGAGGTCCGGCGGCAGCCAGACCGGCGTCGCGCCGGTGCCGATCAACGCCTGCACGGCCGCGCGCGTGCGTCCGATCCGGGTGGCGTAGACGCCGACCGCGGCGCGCACCTCGTCGCGCTCGCGCACGATCCCGGCGCCGAGGTCGGCGAGCAAAGGATCGGGAAGGAGCTGTTCCCGCGCGGGCCAGTCGTCGAACGGACGCAGCACCGTCTGCATCTGGCCGATGAGCAAAGTCGCGGCATCGGGCGATTCGGCGGCGACGATCACGAGGTCGGCGCGCGCCCCCGCCTCGTCGCCGCGCTGGAGCCGGATAAGCGCCCGGGTGAGATGAATCGTCTTCCGCTCGGGCGCCAACAGGAGCGACACCTCCACGAAGTCCGCTGCGGCGGCGCTCACCCCTGGCAGCACCGCCGCGAGCGCACGAAACGCCGACGCCGCATCTGCGCCGCACACGAGGGCGTCGAGGATCGACCAGACCTTCACCCCGACCGAATGTTCGAGCGCCTCGCCCCGTTGCGCAGCGAGGGCCGGCGCCAGCGGGACGACATCGGCGGTCAGGGCCCGCTCGAGCGCAGCGCGATCCCCCTCGCGCGCCGCCGCGCGAGCCGCCGCGCAGAGCGCCTCGCGCACGCGCCCCTCTGCACGCAGGGCGCGGAAGAGCGCCCACCAGTCTTCGGCCGTCCCTTGACCCGTCCGGCCGGCGCTCGGAGCGAACGCTGGAGAGGCCGCCTCGCCCCCCTCTGCGAGCGGAACACCCCGATCCACCGTCCGGAGCTCGACGCCCGCCGCATCGAGGAACGACCAGGGTCCCACCACCTGGCCCCGTTCGAAGGTCCCGCGCTCCTCGCGAATGCGCGGGTCGGCGTAGGGGCCTTCCATCCCGATCTGCCCGGCCCGGAAGCAGCGAACGAACGCGCCGTGGCGAGCCCCCTCCGGGGAGAGCTCGCACGCCTCCTCCAGACGTCCGGCGGCATCGAACGTCCGGACGGCGCGCCGGACTCCCTGCGCGAACACGATCTCCGAGGTGAGCACCCCTGCGTCGGTCCAGAAGCGGTGCAGCTCCGTACGCCGGCGTGCCCATTGCGCGCCCCCCTCGTCGTACTCGGCGTCGTCGGGGACGCCGGGCGGACGCGGAGGCCACGGTCGGCCGTCCGCGAGAATCGGTCGAGCGTCGGCGTCGTAGAAGATCTCCTGGACGATGTCACCTTTCTCGTAAAGCAGGTCGAGGCGGGCGGCCCCCGGAGGCACGCAACATGAGCGCAAGGGCTCGGCGCCGGCCCCGACGCCGGGATACGCCTGCACGATCCCCTCAGCGCGTCCCGCGATGAAGGTGCCCTGGCGCGACACCGTCCCGTCGGGATGGAACATCGCGAACGGCCCTTCACGCAGGCCCGCCACGAATCCGCAGCGCGACTGCAGGCTGCCGTCGCGCCGATAGAACAGACATTCCCCCTCACGCACGCCTTGCGCGCTCAGCCGGGAGACTTCCCAGCTCCCGAGCTCGGGGTTCCAGAAGCCTCCCTCCGGAACCCCGGCCGGCCTTTCGGGTGCGGTGGCCGCCACGGACGCGGTCGAGGATACCTCGGACGAGATCTAGTTGCCGCTCATCCGCGTGAACGCCCAGAAGAGCGACCCCGACAGGAGGATCGAGACCGGCAGCGTCAGCACCCACGCCATCAGCAGGTTCCGGACGGTGCCCCACTGCAGCCCGGTCTTGTTGGCGGCCATCGTGCCCGCCACGCCGGACGACAGCACGTGGGTGGTGCTCACGGGCAATCCGAACGCGTCAGCGGCGCCGATGGTGACCATGGCGGTCAGCTCGGCCGCCGCCCCCTGCGCGTAGGTCAGGTGGTCCTTCCCGATCTTCTCGCCGACGGTGATGACGATCCGCTTCCAGCCGATCATCGTCCCCAGGCCGAGCGCGATGGCGACCGCCACCTTGACCCAGGTCGGGATGAACTTGGTCGCCTTGTCGATGTGCTTCTTGTAGTTCTTCAGCACGGCGGCGTCCGCCGGAGCGATCGCCGGCAGGTGCGCCTTGTCCATCATGCGCAGCGCCTCGCTGATGAGGTACATGTCGTTGCGGAAGTTGCGGGTCTTGGCCGCCGGGACGTTGCGCAGCTCCTTGTAGATCGACATGTCGCTAGCGACCGCGGTCACCAGCTGCTTGAGCCCGGGGAGTGTGGTCGGCGCGAGCTCGCGGGTGCGGACGTAGGTGGTGACCTCTTCCCGCCCGTCGCCGGCGACGGTGACGCCCGCATCCGCGTAGTGCCCGATCGTGCCGGCCGCCATCGCGGAGACGGCGATGAAGTCCTGCGACTCCTTGGCCGAGACCGCGTGGTTGAGCGCGTAAGCGGTGGGGACGGTGCCGATCAGAATGAGCATGATGAGGCCCATCCCCTTCTGTCCGTCGTTCGACCCGTGCGCGAAGCTGACGCCCGTGCAGGTGAGGAGCAGCAGGCAGCGGATCCAGAACGGCGGCGGCGCCTCGCCCACGGGCGCCTCGTAGAGCGCCCTGTTCTTGACCACCTTGCGCAGCGTGAGGAGCAAGAGCCCGGCGCTGACAAAGCCGACCAGCGGCGAGATCAGCAACGACTTGCCGATGTTCGAGGCCTGGTGCCAGTCGACGCCGCTGGTGGCCGTGTGCGCCTGCATGAGCTGGTTGGCGAGGCCAACCCCGATGACCGATCCAATGAGCGTGTGCGAGCTCGACGACGGAAGCCCGAAATACCAGGTGCCGAGGTTCCAGATGATCGCCGCCGTCAGCAGCGCAAACACCATGGAGAAACCGGCGCCGCCGCCCACCTGCAAGATCAGCTCGACTGGGAGCAGGGAGATGATCCCGAAGGCCACGGTGCCGGTCGACACGAGGACGCCGATGAAGTTCCACATCCCCGACCAGACCACCGCGATCTGCGGAGCGAGCGTGTGCGTGTAGATGACGGTGGCAACGGCGTTGGCCGTATCGTGGAACCCGTTCACGAACTCGAAGCCCAGCGCCACCAGGAGCGCGATCCCGAGCAGGATGAACGGCATCGCCGAGGTCGGGTGCACATCCGCGAGGTCGGTCAGGAGCTGCGAGCCCGCGTAGCCGATCCCGACCGTGAGCGCGATCCCGAAGACGGCCATGCCGATCTTGCCCGGCCCGCCGGCCAGCTTGGCATGGATGGCCGAAGGGGGCCTTGCTTGTTCCACTGCAGCGGCGTTCATCGTCATGGGTCGCGCACCATACCCATCCCGACGTAGCCTGCTTGCGACTGTGCGGTGACAATTTCGCAACGCTCCCCCATCGCCCGGGGACGGCTCAGATTTCTGAGATGGGGCGACGCAAAAAGGCGCATCCTGGACGGCGGAAGACGCCGGAATGTTTAGGGTCCGCCACGATCCGAGGGTATCGAGCTTGGCGGCGAGTTTGGCGCGACGATTGCTGGAAGCTGACGGACGATGCCTCCAGTGATCGACGGGCGTCCCCGCTCGCTGCCGGTCTTGCCTCGGGCACCCCGCGCCCTCCCGGCCCTCCGCCACCTCCCGCTGGCCGCCGAAGCGCGCGACGTCGACCGCGCCTGGAGGCCGATCTACGCGGTCTGGGAGCTCACGCTCAAGTGCGACCTCGCCTGCGGGCACTGCGGCTCGCGCGCCGGGCGGACGCGTCCGGACGAGCTCGACACCGCCGCGTGCCTGGATCTGGTCGCGCAGATGGCGGCGCTCGGCGTCCTCGAGGTGACGGTGATCGGCGGCGAGGCCTACCTGCACGCCGACTGGCTGACGATCGTGCGCGCCATTCGCGACGCCGGCATGCACTGCTCGATGACGACAGGCGGCCGCGGGGTCACCGCGGAGCTCGCGCGCGCCGGGGCCGCGGCGGGCCTGCGGAACGCCAGCGTCTCGATCGACGGCAACGAGGCGACGCACGATCGGCTGCGCGGCGTGACCGGAGCGTACCGCTCGGCGCTGGCTGCGGCCGGTCACCTGAAAGCGGCCGGGGTCATCCTCTCGGTCAACACGCAGATCAACCGGCTGTCGATGCGCGAGCTCCCCGACGTGCTGGAGACGATCATCGCCCTCGGGGCCCGCGCCTGGCAGATCCAGCTCACCGTCGCGATGGGCCGCGCGGGGGACGCGCCCGACCTGCTGCTGCAGCCCGAGGAGCTGCTGGAGCTCTTTCCCCTGCTGGCGAAGCTGAAGGCACGTTGCGACGAGGCGGGAGTCGCTCTATGGCCGGGAAACAACATCGGCTACTTCGGCCCCTACGAATCGGTCCTGCGCGGCGGCCTGCAGCGCGGGCACATGGCTTCGTGCGGGGCCGGCTGCACCACGCTCGGCATCGAGGCCAACGGCGCCATCAAGGGCTGCCCGTCGTTGCACACGGTCCCTTGGACGGGCGGCAACATCCGCGACGCGAGCCTGCGGGACATCTGGGAGCGCTCGGCGCCGCTCCGCTACATGCGCGACCGCACCGTCGACGATCTGTGGGGCTACTGCCGTACCTGCTACTACGCGGACGTCTGCCGCGCGGGCTGCACCTGGACGGGCTTCAGTCTGTTCGGCAAGCCGGGCAACAATCCCCTCTGTCATCACCGCGCGCTGGAGATGCGGCGGCAGGGAAAGCGCGAGCGCCTGGTTCAGGTCGAAGCGCCGCCCGGCGCGCCCTTCGATCACGGCAAGTTCGAAATCATCGTCGAGGAGATCACCCCATGAGCCATCTGGCCCCCTGCCCCGCCTGCAACCGCCACGTCGACATCGCTGAGGGAGCCTGTCCGTTCTGCGCGACCGCGCTCCCCGTTGCGTTCCGCGCCCAGCCGCCGCCCGCACCGCTCCGCGGGCGCCTCAGCCGCGCGGCTTTGATGGCAGCCGGCGCCACGCTGATGGGCGCCGCGGCTTGCAGCAGCAACGACGCAATCAACAGCAACGACGCGGCGACAGACCGTCCGGCTGTCACGAAGGACGCCAGCGAAGACCGCGGATTTGTCGCCTTTTACGGCGCTCCATTCCCGGGCACCGGCGGGGTCAACGCCACCGGTGGGACGAGCGGCACCGGCGGCGCGACAGGCATCGGCGGCACGACCGGATCAGGTGGAACGACCGCGCGCGACGCGGGCGAGGACCGCTCGGTCGTCGCGATCTACGGCGCCGCCGTCCCCGCCGTTCCCGACAAGACCTAAGGAACTGACCGCTGAACGTCAGGCCATCTCGAGCAGCCGGACGACCGCCGCCGCGAGATCGGGGAGGACCGCATCGGCCGCGGAGAAGTTGCCCGAGGTGGTGAGGCCCGACGGGACGACCCAGCAACAGAGGCCGGCCGCCTTGGCGGCCCGCAGGCCGCGCTCGGAGTCCTCGATCACCAGGCAGCGCGCAGGCGGAACGCCCAGGCGCGCGACGGCCGTTAGATAGGGCTCGGGGTGCGGCTTGGACTCGACGTAGTCGTGTCTGGTGAGGGTCAGCTCGAAGTGTCGCAAGAGGCCGGTGCGCGCGTGCGTCCGGGCGAACGGCCCCGGCTCCGAGCTGGTGACGATCGCCAGCCTGAAGCGCGCCGCCAGCCTGGGGAGAAGCTCAGCGACGCCCGGGATGGCGATCTCGGCCTCCTCGAGCAGGTCGAAGTAGTGGCGATCGCGGGCAGCGCGCAGCGCCTCGATCCCCGACGGTGAAACGCCGCGCGCCTCGGCCAGGTGCCAGACCCCTACCCCGTCGCGCAGCAAACAGTCGACGTAGGTCGCCTCGTCCAGCGTCACCCCCACCGTGGCCAGCGCCTCGCGGTTGGCGCGGAAGTAGAGCTGCTCGGTGTCCACGAGCACGCCGTCGTTGTCGAACAAGATCGCGTCGAACGTCATGGGTAGGGGAACTCCGGCGTCGGTGGGGTCGGCTCGATGTCGTTGAACTTGCGCAGGTCGAGCAGCAGGTGACCGTCGGGCGTCTCGCTGAGCACGTCGGCCATCCGGTGTCCCCAGAGGATGTCGCGCGCGAAGTAGCGGTGCCCGCCGTGCACCATCTGCATCGTGGCGTCGTCGAGCCCCATCACCTGCACCTGCAGCTCGATCTCCTTGGCCGCCAGCGTGGCGGGCGTCTCGCCGTGAAGCGGGCTGTCGCGATCGATGACGTGAAGGACGTTCCAGGAGCGCGACAGCGACAGCGCCCGCTGCCGGGTGAGCGCCAGATCGAGCATCCGGTAAAAGGTCTTCCCCTCGCCGGTCCACTCGGTCCGCACCAGGAGCACCTTGATCTGCGCGTCGACGATCGAGTTGCGGCGCTGATTCCCCAGGCGGAACGACAGCGTGGGGACGCCGTTGAGCAGCGAGATGGTCGCCTTCTCGGTGAAGATGAGCCGCGCCGTCGAGCGCGAGAACTTGGCGAACACCAGCCCGGTCGCCAGCGCGGTCAGCGTCAGCCCGGTGATCGATTCGGCGGTGACCAGCACGTTGGCGGCCGTCGACTCGGGGAACATCGCGCCGTAGCCGACCGTCCCCATCGTCTGCACGCTGAAGAAGAAGGCGTCACGGAACGACCCGGCTCCCGCGTGCGCCACGCCCCCGACGACCAGGTAGAGCAGGCCGAAGATGGCGTTCGAGAGGAGAAACGCGCCGCTGATGGCGGCGATCGACACCCACCAGGGGAGCCCCAGGAGGGCGTGGTAAAAATCGCTGAGCGGCGCGCGCTTGTCGCCGACGATCCGGATCTCGTAGTCGGCGCCCGGCTCGCGGATCCGCTTGACCTCGTTGGCGCGGTGCACGGCGCGACGTTACTTCAGTTCACGCCCGCGATTCATCAGAACGTGATGGCGTTGACCAGCGACGGGACCCCGACGGCACCAGCCGGAGCGATGTCCAGCACGACCGCGCGCGCGCCGGGCGGCAAGTCACGGCGCGCCGCCTCCAGCGTCGCCTGCAGCGGGTCCTTCCCCGCCGGCACCGCGAGCTCGATCGCCCGCACGCCCCAGGCCAGGTGCAGTCGGCGGGTCGTCTCTGGAACGCGGCTGTAGGCCAGGATCGGGCGGCTCGGGCGGAAGGCAGCCAGGCATTGGGCGGTGACGCCCGTGCGCGTGGGGACGATGATGGCGGCTGCGTCGAGATCGTCCGCCAGGTCGGCAGCGGCGTGCGCCAGCGCGTTGGTCATCTCCGAGCGGGCCGGGCCTTCGTGCACCGGCAGCAACGGCTCGGTCTCGACCAAGAGCCGGATCATCATGTTCACCGCGCCCGCCGGATCGTGACCGACCGCGGTCTCCTCCGACAGCATCACCGCGTCGGTGCCGTCGAGGACCGCGTTCGCCACGTCGGTTACCTCGGCGCGCGTCGGCAGCGGGCTCGAGACCATCGACATCAACATCTGCGTGGCCGTGATGACCGGCCGCCCGGCGCGGTTGGCGGCGCGGATGATCCGCTTCTGGGTGGCCGGTACCCGCTCGATCGGGATCTCCACCCCGAGATCGCCGCGCGCCACCATGATCGCGTCCGTCGCCGCGACGATCGCGTCGAGGCGCTCCAGCGCCTGCTGCTTCTCGATCTTGGCCACCAGCGGCAGCTTGGTCAGGGTCCGCGCCTCCGCGATGTCGCGCTCGTGGCGAACGTAAGAGATGGCGACGAAGTCGGGCCCGAGGACGTCCAGGTTGGCGAGATCCGCCCGATCCTTGTCGGTCAGCGCGGGGAGCGACGAATTGTCGCGCGGGAGGTTGATTCCCTTACGCGAGCGCAGTGTTCCTCCGACCCGAACCCGGCAGACCACGCGATCGGCGGCGACCTCGGTGGCGACGAGATCGATTGTTCCGTCCGCGATGTAGATCGGATCTCCGACGTGCACGCGATCGTAGAGCGACGGATCGCCGACCGGCACCCCGCCCGCCCCCAGCGTCAGGACATCACCTTGTTTGACGATCAGCTCGGCCGGCAGATCCGCAAGGCGCAGCTTGGGCCCGGCGAGATCGACCAGCACCGCGATGTCGGGGCGATGGGCGCGCGCGCGACGAACGTGGACCGCCTGCTCGCGCGGCCCCGCGTGCGACAGGTTCACCCGCAAGATATCGACGCCCGTGTCCAGCAAGCGTTCGAGCGCGCCGGGAGGATCCTGGGCCGGTCCGACGGTGGCAATGATCTTGGTGCGACGCTCGTGCATCGCCCGCCACTCTATCCGACTGTTGAGCAAAGAGGTCCGGTCGAGTGACTATCGCGCCTGAATCACTCCGCCGTCGGTCAAGATCAGGTTTCGGTGGCGATGCGCGCCGGTAAATCCCTCGATGTCCTGGACCCAGGACGAATCAGGGTAGTGGTTCACGGCATATTCGGCCTCGCCCCGCGCCTCCTTCGCCATCCCTTGCGCCGCCAGCGCATGAACCAGGATGGAGGCGCGCTCGGCGGAGCCCGGGCTGTCGGGAAAGCGCCGGTTGCCGGCCCGCGCCAGCTCGACGGCGAGGGGGAAATTGCTGCCGGCGACGCTGCGCAGGCGCGCCATCAGGACCGCCTCGTTGAGCGGCGCGGCCGCCTCCGACCCGACGGGCGGCGGTGACGCGGACGTCGAGGGCGACTGATCGGGACCTGGCGGATGGGACGCGGAAGGTGGAGCGGCCGGCGGCGGTTCGACCGCGACCGGCGCGACAGGTGCGGCCGGCACGCGCTCGTCGGGCGGCGACGCGACCGGCGCGGGCTTGGCGCGCAGGAACGCCGCCGCGCCCAGCGCGACCCCGGCGATCACGACGAGGCCGGCCCAGACCCGCTTCCGCGTCGTCGGTTTCACGCTGACAGTCTACGCCGTCAGGGGCAGGCGTTCAGGGTCGCCATCTGCGCAGTGTAAAGGTTTTGCATCGGGGTCTTCATCGTCGGCCAGGCGGTCATCGGGTTGCCGCCGTTGTCGTCGTTGGTCTCGTAGTTCCAGGCCCAGCCGCCGTTGTAGCCTTCGTTGTAGAGCGTGGTGTACAGGTCGGCGGCGTTCACGCCGTCGGTCGTGACGGCCCAGAACTCGCCCATCACGACGTTCTTGTCGAGCCCCCAGTGCGACGCCGGGTTGGCGAAGCAGGAGTACGTCGTGGTCCCCGCCGCATCGTTCGACATGTAGTAGTGGACCTCGTAGAAGTCGAGCGTCCCGTTCGCCATCCCGCCCGCGGCCGTGAGGGCGCTGTTCGAGTAGAGGTTGGTCATGCCGCTGATCCCGTTCGAGCAGGTCCCGAAGGTCTGGGCGCCGCTGGTCACGCGCGCGTTGGGATCGGTGGAATGGATCGCCGCCGCGAAGACGTTGACCGTCTTCTGGATGTAGCTCTGGTCGACCTCGGTCCCGCCGTTGGCCTGGGTCCAGCCGTGCTGGGTGGTCATCCCTTCGGGCTCGTTGAAGATCTCGTACGAGTAGACGCCGGCGTTCCCCTTGAGCGCGGTGACCAGCGGGATGAGTACCTTGTTCACGTAAGCGTTGCGGTTGGCGTCGACGGTCAAGAGGTTCTGGTTGTTTGTGCGCAGCGTGGTCGAGATGTTCTCGCCCCCCTGCAACATGTCGAACGACCAGAGACTGATGTTGAGCGCGACGCCCGCCGTGTGCGCCGCGTTGGCCAGGCTGACGACGTCGTTGATCGCGCCCGAGGTCAGCGGCATGGCCATCCCGTTCGAGTCGTATCCCGGCGTCACCGTCCCGTTGGTGTGGAACCACCAGCGGATCACCCGCCCGCCCACCGAGGCGCTGTTGGTGAAGATCGTGTTGAAGATCGCGAGATTGGGGCTGGGGATGTCGTTGGCGAAGTTCACCCACGCCACGTTGAGACCGCTCGCGAACTTGCAGATCGCCGGGCTGCCAGCGCCGCCCGCTCCCGTGGTCCCGCCCGTCGCGGGCGCGCCGCCCGTCCCCGTCGTCCCAGCCTTCCCGCCCGTCCCGGTCGCGCCAGCCTTGCCGCCCGATCCGCCGGTCGCGGGCGTACCGCCCGTCCCCGTCGCCCCGCCGGTCGCGGACGTGCCGCCCGTCCCCGTCGCCCCGCCAGTCGCGGACGTCCCGCCCGTCCCCGTCGTCCCGCCCGTGCCACCGCCGGTGCCCGGGCTGCCGCCGGTGGCTACGCTGCCGCCCGTGCCGACCGAACCGCCTGTGGCAGTCGTCCCTCCGGTGCCGGTGGCCCCGCCCTTGGCGCCGCTGCTCCCGCCCTGGCTGGACGCACCGCCGGTTCCACCCCCGGCGTCATCGGTGCTTCCGGGCGACGCGCAGGCCGCGAGGGAGAGGGTCAACACAAGGGGGAGAAGGCGAGCGGGCTGCATGATTCCTCCGATAAGGAAAGGCAACGGGGCAAGGAGAACGACGGGTTACCGGCCCCAAGGGCGCCCTCGGTCACGGACCTTCACGAAATCGTATGTAGACGCGAAGAAATCCGGACGAGACGAAGTGTCGTGACCCGCCCGGTTCGGCTCAACGTTTCGCCCGCAAGGCCAATTCCCTGAACGGTCCGGCCGGATACCGGCGCAGATAGCGGGCCCCAAGCGCCGCGGCGTCGCCGTCGTGGTGGGCCACGGCGGCTTCAATCGTCAGCGCCAACGCCTCCTCGGCCAGGGCACCGTTCGGGCGGCGCTCGAGGTAGCGGGCAAGCAGCGTACGGGCGCGCACTGGATCGTGGTCGAGGCGGAGCGCCCGCATACCGGCCAGGACGGCTTGGGTATCGCGCTCTTCGATCGACGGCGATGGCGACGACGACGACACCAAGGCGGCGTGATGGACGTGCAGGGGAACGACCGGCTCGCGGCTCGCAGCAGCGGCGCTCGAAGGCGGCGCCAGCGAAGGCGGAATGGAGACGGGCGCTGTCGGGCTCTCGGCCGGCGGAGTGACGAGCGCCAGCCCGTGCGCCGCGCCTGCCCAGTGCGCGCGCGGCCGTTCAGGCGCCGAGGCGATACGCTCCGACGACGGTACGAACCGCTCGTAAGCGCGTCCGATCCAGCCACGCCACGGCCCGAGCGCCGCGCTGGCGAACGCGCCGCAGCCAATCAAGACACCAGCCACGATCGCCGGCCGCAGGAAGAGCGGCGGGCGTCGAACGTTCGATTGGCCGAGGCTCAACAGGACGCGCTGCTTCCGCCCGGGCGGCGACTTGTAGGGCCCCGTCGATCGCAGCAGGCCAACCAGCCAGGGATCGACCCCGGACTCCTGGGTCAGGCGCGGTGGATTGCCCATCTCGAACGCCTTGCCCGCGCTGGAATCGTCGTCGCCCCTCATGCCTGGCCCTTCATCCGCCGCTGCGCCTCGCGGAACCGCGTGGCCAGCGCCGCGAAGTCCTTGCGCGCATGATAGAGGCGGGTCCAGACCGTGTTGAGGGGAACGCTCTGAATGCGGGCGATCTCCTCGCCCGACAGCCCCTCGATCTCGAACAGCACAAAGGTCGTGCGGCGCTCCTCGCGGATCTTGCCGAGGATGGCGAGGAGGATCCGCTGGTCTTCCCGGCGCTCGAGCGCGGCGGACGGACCGCCGGCGCCGCTCTGGAGGACGTCGGGATCCTCGACGCGGCGCTTGGTGAAGATGTGCTTGACCCAGCTGCGGCGGCGAAAGTCGCGCACCTGGCGACGCGTGATCCGGTAGAGCCAACCCGCGGGGTTCGTCCCGTCGAAGGCGTCGAGTCGCCGGCGCACGACCAGGAAAACCTCTTGCACGATGTCGTCGCGGTCGGCCTCGGCACCGCCGAGCGCACGGATCCAGCGCGCGACCTCCTCGAACCAGGCGTCGTAGAACGCCCGAAAGGCGGAGGGGACGGCGGGCGACCGGAGCGCTTCATGCGCCCCACTCTGAAGGCGCGCTCGTGCCAGGACCTTCATGGCAGCGCGATTGTAGCGAGGGACGTCGGCAACGTCTCGCTTAACCGTTGGAAGTTCGGATATCGTGGCGTGGTGCGTGAAGCAGTCCTTCGCGGCGCGGGCCTGGCCGCCGCGGCGCTGCTCGCCCTCGCCGCCGGAATGGGATTGCCTGCCCACGCGGCGTCGCCAGACGGCCCCACGGTGCCGACGGCGGCGCCGGGGCCGGCGCCGCGCCCGCCCGTCGACGGGTCGTCCGTGATCGGCGGGACCAGCCGCTGCCCGCGCCCCGACGCTGTCTGGAACGAGCTGGTGACGCTGGTGCCTCCGGAGCGCCTCGAGACCCGCCTCCGCGCCGTGACGAGCGGCAAGACTCCGCTCGTCGAGCTCATCGATCTCGGCGTGCCGTATCGGATCCTCGCGGCGGGCCAGGTCCGCGAGTACCGGGACGAGAGCCGGGACTGCGCCTACCGCGCGCGCATCGCGGCGGTGTTCGTGGCGCTGGCGATCGATCCGGCCCAGTTGCCCGCGCAGCCGGCGATGCCGACGCCAGCCCCCCAAGCGGCGCCGCCGCCGGTCCCACAGGCGGCGCTCGAGGAGCTGCCGACACCGCGCGCCCGCCTCGATCTGGGCGCGACGATCGTGGGCGGTCTCGGACCGGAGGATCACGTCGGTCAGGTCGGAGCGGAGCTCCGCTGGTCGGCGGGTCGCCATCGGCTCGGTCCCGAGGCGGGCGTCACGGCGCTGCTGCCGGTCGATAACAGCGTGGGGGGCGTGCGGCTCCGGCAGTGGCGGCTGCCGGTCGACGCCGGCGTGCGCGCGCGAAGCGTGGGCCCCCGGTTCGAACGGTACGGGGAGCTCGGCATCTCGGCGGCGCTGCTCTCCGAACGGGCGCTTGATCTCGCCAGCTCGAGATCGCAGACGGGGATCGAGATCGGCCTGCGCCTCGCGGTCGGCGTGCACGCCTCACGCGCGCGCCTCGCGCCGTTCGCCGCCCTCTCGGGCGAGCTGGTCCCCGCTCCTCCGGCGATCTTCGCGCTGCCCGCGGGGACCGTGGGACACACGCCCATCTTCTGGATCGGCGCCACGGCCGGCGCGTCGCTGGGATTTCTCTGATGCGCGCGCGTTTGATCTTACCGATGGTCCTGCTGCTGGCCGCGCTCGCCGCCGGATGCGGCCCGCTCGACGTCGGG
>CAWHRJ010000009.1:0-108802 GCA_963831685.1 uncultured Pseudomonadota bacterium | reverse complement strand
TCTGCCAACATGAGCGAGACAGCTCGACCCCTGAGGTCGACAGAGCAGGGCGAGCGAGGATCCCCATCATGACCGCGACCGCGATAACGTCTCCGGCGAGGACACCGAGGTGACCGAAAAGGCCAAGCGACGGTCGTTCACCGTCGAGTACAAACGTAGGATCGTGAAGGAGACCGACGCCTGCAAGGCGCCGGGCGAAATTGGGGCGCTGCTACGGCGCGAGGGGTTGTACTCCTCGCAGCTGGCGACCTGGCGCGTGGCTCGGGACCGGGCGACCTCGCTCCGGGAGCCGCGACGAAGAAGCGCGGGCCGAAGGCTGCGCCCGTGGATCCACGTGACAAGAAGATCGCCGAACTGGAGCGCCAGATCGCGAAGGTGACCACGCGCGCTGAGCGCGCCGAGGCCATCGCAGAAATCCAAAAAAAACTGGCGGCGCTGTTTGGGCGTCCGTTCCCGAGCGAGGAATCGTGATGGAGACCGTTGCGCTTCACGGGCCAAGGCTCGGCGTGGGTCGACTGTGCCGCGCGCTTGCTGTGCCGCGGGCGACGTACTACCGGCACCTCGAGGCGAAGGCGCCTCCACCCCGGCCGACGCCGGCTCGAGCACTCACCGTCGAGGAACGCGGTGCGGTCCTCGATCTCCTGCACGAGCCGCGGTTCGCCGACCAGGCTCCCGCCGAAGTCTTCGCGCGCCTGCTCGACGAGGACCGCTACCTCTGCTCGGAGCGGACGATGTACCGCATCCTCGCCGAGAACGCCGAGGTCCGAGAGCGGCGCGATCAGCTGCGGCACCCGGCCTACAAGAAGCCGGAACTGCTCGCCACGGTGCCGAACCAGGTGTGGAGCTGGGACATCACGAAGCTGCTCGGCCCGGCGAAGTGGACGTACTTCTACCTGTACGTCGTCCTGGACATCTTCAGCCGCTACGTCGTCGGCTGGATGATCGCCCACCGCGAGAGCGCGACGCTCGCGAAGAAGCTGATTGAAGAGGCCTGCCAGCGACAGGGAATCACGCCTGGCCAGCTGTCCATCCACGCTGATCGTGGGCCGTCGATGACCTCGAAGACGATCGCGCATCTGTACGCTGACCTCGGTGTCACGCAGAGCCACTCCAGGCCCAACATCTCGAACGACAACCCGTTCTCCGAAGCGCAATTCAAGACGCTCAAGTACCGGCCCGACTTCCCCGACCGCTTCGGCTCCGCGCAGCACGGTCGCAGCCACTGCGGTCCCTTCTTCGACTGGTACAACCACGAGCACCGCCACGGCGGCATCGGCCTGCTCACGCCGCACGATGTCCACTACGGTCTCGCCGATCAGCGCGTCGCCGCGCGAGCCCGCGTTCTCGCTGCCGCGCACGCCGCGCACCCCGAACGTTTCCCCGCTGGCGTGCCCTCGCCGCCGCCAGCGCCCACCGCTGTTTGGATTCCAACCCACCCACGCTGACGTCGTCCGACGTCGAGGAGGCTCACTAAACTCGAACCACGGCTGTCTCATTCTCGTTGACAGGTTCCGCCGAGGTGACCAGGGGCCTGGCCAGAACAGTGGTGTCTAAGGCAGCAAAGATGGCAAGAAGCAGCAACCATGCGGAAACCGGCGGCCGCGTTCGCGCAATGTTCGCCAGTTCTGAGCAGCGCTCAAACATCCAACCACCCTGTCGAGAACTTGGCCATCTGGCGTCTGGCTAACGACCTGCCGGTCAGCGGCGGGGGCCGCCCCTGCAGGGCGTCCGATCGTACCACGGGTCGCGAGGAGCGCGGGCGCAGCCCGCGCGTCGCGACAGTCGGCGATCGAGCGATGGTTGACCTGGCCCCCGTCCGCTGCAGCGGCGGGTTCGACAGAAAGCGCGGCTCACCAGGGTCACTCCCAAGACCCTGCGGCTTCCCGATCGTCCGACCGACGAGCACCTTCGCTGATGACCGGATTTCGCCGATCTTGAATTCGCGGATGTCGTCATCGCGCGAGTCTTCGAGGCGAGGTCTGCGATCGCGAGCCGCGATCGAGGCTCCGTCGGCGATCGAGCAGGAGATCGGCCTACGCCCGGAGGCCGCCGCGTGCATCAGCGTCTCGGCGTTGTCGCACGCGACTTCGAGGACGCCGACCGGAGATTCGGCGCCGCCGTCCTCGCAGCCCATCAGCGTCCGAGCGAACCGCCGCATGCCCCACCGCACCCTCCGATGAACGACCGCGCTTTGCTGTCGAACGATATCGCCGTTCAGCGGCCGGCGCGAGAGGGAGCACAGCGACCGACGCGCCGGTCCGTCTGCAACGGCAGGTTCGGCAGGCCCTACGTCTTCGACTTGGCTTTCAAGGCCGCCCTGTAACGTCGGCTGACAACCTGGGAGAGCAGAAGTGCGAGCACGGTGAAAGTTGCCGGCAGCCAGAGGAGGACTTTCACGACCAACGACACATCGAAGGCCAGCGCAACGCCCACGAATGCCGCACTCGCGAAGGGAAAGACTCGAAAACCAAATCTCGCGACCGCACGTCGTGCGCGCTGTCCGAACAGCCGAAAGTATGCCAGCCCGAGAAGAGCGAGTGCCACTTCCGAACCGATGATGATTCGGGAGAACACGGCGTCAGATGGAGTCATGGCGGCTTCACTAGATCTGCCGAACGATACTGGAATTCAGCGGCGGGCGCAGCCCGTCCGCTGCAATTCCGGGTTGGACGGCGACGACGCGCCTACCTTGAGTCCCGAGTCCATTTCTGCCGGCGCCGCTCGCTCTCGCTACCGATCCATTTCGGGACTCCCGCTATCGATATGATGGTCTCTTCAAGCACAGACAGCGCTTTCGGCGCCGAGGAACAGCCGTGGTAGTGGTCGATCGAGTTGAGCCCCGTCTCGTCACTGATCTCGAGATATGTCCAGGGAGCATCCGTCATGGTGCGACAGTCGCAGCAGTGGCTATCCAACTTCGTGACATTCGCATCAGCTACGACCTGGCGGAGGGTTTCGAGCTTGGCGGGCGGGAGATGCGTCCTCACCACGCCCCGCCGAATCACGAAGCGTTTGCCTTCGTACTCGACCCGGCCGTCCGCGAACACACGCAGCGTGAAGACCGGGCAGACACCGTAGCACTCAGTTCGTCTGACGCTGATCCACGGAGCCTTGGCGGGGCCCCCGAAGGCATTCGACGGTGGCAAGAATGCACACGCGATCGCCGCGACCAGGATCATCGCCTTCGTCATTTTGGGTTCGTCCGTCCAACGACCTGCCGTTCAGCAGCGAACGCCAAGATCGCGTTCCAGCGTACCACGGCCGCGAGGAGCCGCGGGCCCAGCCCGCGGCGTCGCGGCACAAGGTCACCGTCGAGCTAACTGCCGTGGCGTTCGGCTGCTGCAACGGCCGGGTTCGGCGGCCCCGCAGCCCACGATCCTTCCGGAGCTAAGGGGTACGCTTGGCCGATGCGTGCGTGTCGGCGCGTCCCGGTCCATCAGTCGTGGACCGGCCCGTCGAATTGACCTGGACTTGCCCGAACGTCAGCAGAAACACGCAGAGCGCAAGCAAGCGTGCGATCCGACCGCGTAACTCGGTTAGCACGGATTGAGGATACGGGGTATCAACCCGGTTCGCACGGATCGTGTGGGCTGAACTCGTCCGCCCAACGACCTGCCGTTCAGCAGCGAACGCCGAGGTCGCGTTCGAGCGTACCACGGCCGCGTGTGGCGTTCGGCTGCTGCAACGGCTTGTTAGGCCGCTCAAAGCGGGACCTTCTCGAAGAGGTACGTACTGAGTTTCGATGCAAACTGTTGGACGTCCAATGCCGACGGCCTCGCCATCCCGGGGTGAGCTGAGTCGTTCCTGATCCCCAGAAGTCTATCGAGCTCCTGGTAGATTTGGAGGTCGTATCCGAAGAGTTCCATGCCGACTATCAAGAGATCAGCGTCCTTTGATCTCTGAAGCTCAGCAAGGCTTGAGATTTTAGCTGAGTCCTTGATGCGGTGGAATGGTGGTGACTTTCTTGCAACTGCGGCGTCGACCGCCGCATTGAAAGCCTTGAACCCCTTAGTCATCACGGCACCGTGAACGCGAGCAATCCCGGCGGCCCACAGCATCATCAATGCGGCCCGGTGACATTGGACCGTGATGCAACGAGCAGCTTCTTCGATGTAAGTCGTCTCCTCAGGCGTAACCTGTGCCGTAAACGCGCTCTGGACCTGTCGGCCGGCAACCTGCCGAGGACTCCCCTCATACTGAATGATGGGAACGACGACATCAGAGAACGCCGTATCGACGAAAGGTTCGAGCTTCTTCAGTAGAGCGGTCGCCCGGGCGCGATTGGAGACCGAAGATACGAGTTCCTGCATCATCGCATCGAACTGGCCCAGTTTAGTGCCATCTACGATTGCATCGTTTCGCAGACCTTGGGACGTTTTGAGCCACTCTTTGCCGATCGAACCCAGCTCTAACTTTAGCTCCGCCTTTCTAACCTCCGCTCCTTTCAGCCGGCGCAGTGCAGTTGCAGCCTCTTTCGCACGTGCCACCAACGCCTCAATGGCCTCACTCGTCGGAACCATTCTCACCTGTTGCGAGAGTGGCCAGCAGCTTCTCAGCATCGTCGGTTCCAGAACTCGATAGGTCGATAGACCCCTGCACTTCCACCGCCTTGAAGATGCCGCCCTTGGCACCCTTGAGCGTCGCGGCGAAGTTAGCTTGGTCGTAACAATTTTGGTGGGTGCACATGGCCTTAACCTCAGCCCAGTCCGCGCTCCATTTCCCGGTTGCGAGGAACGCCCGGCCAGCTACGGCGAGCGCCACTTGGCGCGCACGCTCGCCTTTGTTCGCTCCGGGGATGTGGATAGGCGCAAATGAAAACGGATCCAATGAAAAGTCGAACAGGCTGGCGAGCTTTCCCTCGGGAACGTTTCGCCTCTTTGCCATCGCACGCAAGCGCGGCAGTACTTCGGGTGGGACCGTCGTCAGTGCGTCTCCGGGCGTGCCCATTGGGTTAGCCGGTGGTGGTGGCTGCGCCAGCCCGCTCCCCGATGAGACGACTGGCAAAGAGGGAGGCGCTACGTGCGAATCAACGTATCCCTGAAGCAGAATCTCAAAGGCTTTCGGCCTAAGCGGTTCTGGGCATAAGTCCAGTAGCTGCACAATCCTCTTGATCTGTTCCTCACCATCCTCGTACACCTCTGTCCTCCTCGTGCGCGAGCCTAGCGGCATCTCTCCCGGAAGGGAACCTCCCGCGCTGTCGGCCTAACGATTGCGCGTTCAGCGGCGGCGCGCAAGCGCCGTCCGCTGCAACGCGTGGTTAGCCAGCCGACCGGAACGTGCAGAATCCCGCGTCACGTCTCCACGACGCTCGGCCCTGGCATGTATCCCGTGTGACGGACGAGATCGGACCGGCGATGCCCCAGGGTTCTAGCCGCTCTCCGTCTTCGGTCCACTTGGCAAGGATGCGAGACACCCTTATCCGTGACCTACTCGTGCGGTGCGAGCGGCGGCTGTGCCGCGGGTGGTGCAGGTGGAGGCCGCGGGGTCATCAGGCTCGGCTGGCTATCGGTATACATCGAGCAGGTTGCGACCATCGCCTGTGCAGAGATGTACTGCACGATCAACGCGTCGCAGCCGAGCGCGCCGGCCTGCTTCCGAAGCAAGCGGAGCATGTCGCCGAACGGATTCGGAAACTCATGGCTCGGGCCGACGAGATCAGCCCACGTCACTGAAACGTCAACGCGCGACCGCGGGGGCGGACCTCCTGTGTAGACCTCGACCGTCGCTGGGTCGCGTCCGATCATTGTGCGAGGTTCTGGGCTGATCCTAGTGGTGACAAGCGTGACGCCGCAGCCCGTGGTGAGGACGAGAAGGGCAGCAAGTCGCATCGGGACAATAATACTGCGCGTCTCGGAGTGGCTCAAAACTCCGGGTGGCAAGCTCGCGGCTACGTTCGGCTCGCGCGATCGGACGTCGTTTTCCCGTCTGGCTAACGTTTTGCCGTTCAGATGAGATGAGTCGGCCGCCCACCCCTGGCCCACAGAATATTCTGCGGGTGAACACGCACTCGAGGTGCAAAGGAGAAGGCGGCCATGGAGAACTCTACCACCGAGACGATCGGATGCGATCTGGGCGACAAAATGAGCGACGTATGCGTGATGGACGTCGCGGGGCGGACGCGGCGGGCCCGCGTGGCGTCGACCCGCAAGGGCATGACGACATTCTTTACCCGCGAGCCGGCACACGTGGTGATCGAGGTGGGCGGTCACTCACGTTGGGTGAGCTCGCTGCTCGAGGGGTTGGGACACCGAGTGACGATCGCGAACCCGCGACGAGTAAAACTGATTTCGGCGAGCAACAACAAGACCGACGAGCACGACGCGGAGCTCCTGGCTCGGCTTGGACGCGCCGACGAGAGCCTGCTCGCGCCGATGGTGCATCGAGGTTCCGAGGTGCAGGCCGACCTGGCGATCGCAAAGGCGAGGGACACGCTGGTGGCGACGCGAACGAAGCTCGTCAACCACGTGCGCGGGACGGTGAAGAGCTTCGGGGAGCGGCTGCCGAAGTGCAGCTCGTCCAGCTTCGTGCGCCACACCCGAGCGCTGCTCCCGGCTGCGCTCGAGGTCGCGCTCGCCCCGGTGTACGAGACGATCGCCAAGCTCGACGAGCAGATTCACGCGCAGGACAAGCTGATCGAGAAGAAGGCCGAGGCGAATCCGGACGTGATCGGTGCTCGAACAGGTCGATGGCGTGGGCTCGCTGACGGCGTTGGTGTACGTGCTCACGCTGGAGAACAAGAACCGGTTCACCAGCAGCCGGATGGCCGGCGCCTTTCTCGGGTTGCGGCCACGCAAGCAGAAATCCGGAGACGACGACCCGCAGCTGAGGATCACCAAGGCGGGCGACCCGTTCGTGCGGCGTCTGCTGGTGCTGAGCGCGAACTACATCCTGGGACCGTTCGGGAAGGACAGCGACCTGCGACGCTGGGGACTCAAACTCGCCGAACGGGGTGGCAAGAATGCGAAGAAGCGCGCCAAGGTGGCAGTAGCTCGCAAGCTCGCCGTGCTCCTCCACCGGTCTGTGGGTCACCGGCGAGGTCTACGAGCCGCTCGGCTACCAGGCACGCCGGCTCGAGGACGCGCCGCAAGCGGTGACGCCGGCGCCCAAGCCATCGACGGTCGGAAGCAATCGCCGCGGCCTGACCCCTCCACCGCTCGAATTCATCTACAACCCATCAACCTGATTCTCGTTCCACTGATCGCGACGGCCGAAGAACTCGAAAGACCAAAACCGCCCCGTCCGGGTGACTGCGATTCACCGCTTGAGCCTTCGAGCTCGACGTTCAGATGCCAGCACCCGTTCGGGTCGGACCTCAACATGCACCGGGCTCACCATTGGAGCCCCTCGTAGAGTGCGAATGAAAGCGTGGCGGTGCGGTCCCTTGGTTTCTCAGGCCAACTCAATCAGGCAGACGAGATCGGATCAGAAAAGAGGCCACGAAGGCCAAAGACCCAGAAGAAACCAGAACTCATTTCTTGACCCGGGCGGCCTCCTCATGAAAGCGGTGAACGCCGAACGGACGCGCGATCGTACCACGGCCGCGAGGAGCCGCGGGCGCAGCCCGCGGCGTCGCGGCACTGCCCGCGCTCGAGCGAGCGGCGCAGGCGTTCATCCGCTGCAACGGCTTGTTCGGCAGCTCTACAAGATTGAGCGGCTTGATCGAGCGAACCGGAGGATCACGGCCGCTGTGACGGTGACGAGCACGAACGTTGGAACTGCCCATGAAGCGCCCACCCCGAGCCAATAAGCCCAGTCGACGCCGTTCTCGTCGCGGATGGTCATGCTGAGGTTGCCCGTCCAGGTCACGTACAGGACCACCGCACCGACAAGAACGGCGGGGACCAGTCCCACGAATGATGCTTTCAGAAGCGTGCCCCGCCAGCGTCGCACAATTCCTCGTCTGCCGAACGACCTGCCGGTCAGCGGCGGGGGCCGCCCCTGCAGGGCGTCCGATCGTACCACGGGTCGCGAGGAGCGCGGGCGCAGCCCGCGCGTCGCGACAGTCGGCGATCGAGCGATGGTTGACCTGGCCCCCGTCCGCTGCAGCGGCGGGTTCGACAGAAAGCGCGGCTCACCAGGGTCACTCCCAAGACCCTGCGGCTTCCCGATCGTCCGACCGACGAGCACCTTCGCTGATGACCGGATTTCGCCGATCTTGAATTCGCGGATGTCGTCATCGCGCGAGTCTTCGAGGCGAGGTCTGCGATCGCGAGCCGCGATCGAGGCTCCGTCGGCGATCGAGCAGGAGATCGGCCTACGCCCGGAGGCTGCCGCGTGCATCAGCGTCTCGGCGTTGTCGCACGCGACTTCGAGGACGCCGACCGGAGATCGGCGCCGCCGTCCTCGCAGCCCATCAGCGTCCGAGCGAGCCGCCGCATGCCCCACCGCACCCTCCGATGAACGACCGCGCTTTGCTGTCGAACGGCCTGCCGTTCAGCAGCGAACGCCAAGGTCGCGTTCGAGCGTACCACGGCCGCGAGGAGCCGCGGGCGCAGCCCGCGGCGTCGCGGCACGAGCCATCCTCCGAGCGGGCGCGTGTGGCGTTCGGCTGCTGCAACGGCCGGTTAGACGGCTCACTCGAACGCGCTCACCAGCGTCGTTGGATCTGAGCGAATCCGAACAGTCCCCACGCAATCAGAGACATCATCCCGACCACCAACCACCACAACGCTGCCTTCCGGTAGCGCCGGCCACCCTCCGTAACTGGCTTCTTCCACCGCGGGTCCCACAAACTGATCTTCTCCTCGTCGGCCACGCCGGCACGAAGGGCTTGACAGCCGATCACGGTCGCTGCGGTGAGGAGGATGAATACGAACATGGTGGCCTGTCCGTCTAACGACCTGGCATTCAGCGGCGAGCGGTCGCCCGAGCGAAGCGAGGAAGGCCGATCGTCCGCTGCAATGCCTGGTTGGGCAGCCCCTGTCGGGATGCCAATGCGGTGGTGGGTTGGAGTGTCAGAAACATCCCGCAAAGCAGTCAACCGACGTCGACGACGCGAGCCGGCATGCGTAAGAGCCCCCTTCGCCACAATACTGCGCGCAGACAGCGGCTGTCCCCCAACCTCCGTCCGCCGAAAAGCCACTGACACCGGCATCCGGTTTGACCACGTACGGAGGACAGCCCGTTGGAATGGTCTGACAACCGCCACAGCTGGCGACGGCCAGAAGCAGCGCGATAGCAACGGTTAGATCCTTGAGCACCCTTCACCTTCACAAGTAGTCTTGTCTGCCCAACGTCCTGGCATTCAGCGGCGAGCGGCCGCCCGAGCGAAGCGAGGAAGGCCGATCGTCCGCTGCAATGCCCGGTTATGCGGCTCCCTCGGCACGAGAATCATTCTGTACAGACTCGCATCCGTTCGATCTCCCCAGTGCGCTTTATGACCCAGAAGCCTCCGATGTCTAGATTGACCCGTCGGGGCTTCAGGCCGTCGGTTTCGGTCTTCTCGTTGTACGTCCGATCTAGCGTCACGACGCTGAGCGAAACATCCTGATACGGCTCCTGCGGTTCGCAGGGATTGCTGCCGCCCGGCCGGTCGGTGGCCGTGATGGACAGCTCACCGAGAAGCCCGGCGAGAACTTTCGGCGGAACGGACCTCACGAGCGACGGCGGAAAGCGAAGTGTGCCACCATCCTTCACGTAGGCCCCCTTGTACCCTTTCGTCGCCTTCAATTCTTTGAGGCTCTGCTCCGCACTTTGCCGACTCGAGTACGGACCGCGGACGACGGCGAAGAGACCTGGGCCGAGACCAGAATAAGCGTCGGTGTCCAGTACCCAGCCCCCGATCGAAGCGGCGCGGGCCTGAGCATCTGGCTGACCCTTGAACGTGTCAGTCACCACGAAGAAATCAGCCGCCCGTGCCGTCCCGCCGAGCAACGTCACGGCAATCGATCCGAGCAGGGCCAGTCTCATCACGATGTCCCCTCCGTCCGCATAACGTCGTGGCGTTAACCCGCGGGCCGAAGGCCCGTCGGGTTCAACGCCGGGTTATCCCGCCTCCGGCGGCGGAGGAAATTCATCGGACAGCTGAGTCGCTTCATAGAATCGCTTCACCTCAGCCTTCGGGTACTTGGAGAACCGAGCCGCGACCAGCTTGCTGCACCGACGGAGGGCGACAAGCGATTTCCCCTTCGGCACGACGCCGAACAGCGCCAGATGCTTCAGGGAGGGCAGCTTCGCGATCGGGGCCAGCGATCGGACTTCCGTCACCTTGCTCGATGCGTCCCAACTCGGAAGAGTGGAGAGGCCAAGCGTTTCTAGGCGTCGCAGTTCAGCCAGCGGCGCGAGATCCCGAACTTTTGGCAAGTGCATGATCCTCAGGTCCCGAAGGTTCCTCAGCCCCGCCAAAAGGGCGAGTGACTCATCCGGATAGGTGGCGATCACGAGGTACTTCAGCTTGCGCAGGTTTCCGACCGGTTCGAGCGTCCGGTACCGGCAGTGCCAGATCCAGAGACCGTCCAACGACGGATCTAAGGGTGGCATGCTCGTGCTCTTGTCTCTGGCCAACGTTACGTTCATCTGAGGCTTCGTCGGGATAACGTTATCGCGTTCAGCGGCCGGGCGCAGCCCGGTCCGCTGCAACGCGTGGTTCGGCGGCGACGTCACGTCCCGCCGGCGCTCTCCAAGCGACTCCGAAGAAACGGGAGCCACTCGGCCCGCATCTGGCGAACGGAGCTACTTCCGCCATCTCCGAGATTCTCGAGCGCGCTCACGGAGTCGCGCAGGTCGACCAGCTCTGTACCCGGCTGCCCGAGTTCGACCGAGAGACGTTCGGTCAACACTGTCAGGCTCAGCAAGACGGACGCCTCGGCCGGATTGCCCCGGACAACATGCGGCGCACGAAGTAGGGACAATGCCTCCCGAGCGACATCGAGAGCTTCCGCCGCACGGCCGTGTCGTTCGAGCTTCGTCGCTCGCCCGAACCGGCCGCTCGCTCTCAGAGCCGTGAAATAGCTTCGCAGCATGCCCCCATCCGGTTCCCGCGCCTGCCCTGTCCGCCGAACGACCTGCCGGTCAGCGGCGGGGGCCGCCCCTGCAGGGCGTCCGATCGTACCACGGGTCGCGAGGAGCGCGGGCGCAGCCCGCGCGTCGCGACAGTCGGCGATCGAGCGAGGGTTGACCAGGCCCCCGTCCGCTGCAGCGGCGGGTTCGACAGAAAGCGCGGCTCACCAGGGTCACTCCCAAGACCCTGCGGCTTCCCGATCGTCCGACCGACGAGCACCTTCGCTGATGACCGGATTTCGCCGATCTTGAATTCGCGGATGTCGTCATCGCGCGAGTCTTCGAGGCGAGGTCTGCGATCGCGAGCCGCGATCGAGGCTCCGTCGGCGATCGAGCAGGAGATCGGCCTACGCCCGGAGGCCGCCGCGTGCATCAGCGTCTCGGCGTTGTCGCACGCGACTTCGAGGACGCCGACCGGAGATCGGCGCCGCCGTCCTCGCAGCCCATCAGCGTCCGAGCGAACCGCCGCATGCCCCACCGCACCCTCCGATGAACGACCGCGCTTTGCTGTCGAACGGCCTGCCGGTCAGCGGCGGGGGCCGCCCCTGCAGGGTGATCGATCGTACCACGGGTCGCGAGGAGCGCGGGCGCAGCCCGCGCGTCGCGACAGTCGGCGATCGAGCGAGGGTTGACCAGGCCCCCGTCCGCTGCAGCGGCGGGTTCGACAGAAAGCGCGGCTCACCAGGTTCACGCCCAAGAGCCTGCGGCTTCCCGATCGACGCACCGAGGAGCACCTGCGCTGATGACCGGATGTCGTCGATCTTGAATTCGCGGATGTTGTCATCGCGAGCGTCGTTCGAGGCGAGGTCTACGATCGCGACCCGCGATCGAGGTTCCGTCAGCGGTCGA
Organism: uncultured Pseudomonadota bacterium; assembly: GCA_963831685.1. GTDB lineage: Bacteria > Myxococcota_A > Polyangia > Fen-1088 > Fen-1088 > JADGRB01. The sequence continues at coordinate 96,955 of CAWHRJ010000009.1, read as the reverse complement.
GCGGGAGATCGGCCCATGCCCGGAGGCCGACGCGTGCATCAGCGTCGCGACGTTGTCGCACGCGACCTGGAAGACGCCGACCGGGGATCGTCGCCGCCGTCCTCGCAGCCCATCAGCGTCCGAGCGCACCGCCGCATGCCCCACCGCGACCTCCGCAGAACGACCGCGCTTTGCTGTCGAACGTTTTGCCGTTCAGCGGCAGCGGCGGACTGCAATGTTCGCACAAGAAGCCCGGACGCGGAATGCAGATCCACGCGAGCTTCGTGCACCCCACCCGCCGCTGTCCGACTGCAACGGCAGGTTCGGCAGCTGAGGCGGCGACACCCACGACGGCCAAGATGTTGCGGTGTCCCGCGACACGCACTCGGGCGACCGGCGACGATGACCGGAGGACGCCGATCCTGATTCAGCGGCAAAGTGCTGGCGCCTCCCTTCGAGCCGCGACCTGCGGTATTGGGCGCAGCGCCCGGGCTCCCGGCCTTCGAGCGGGCGAACAGCGTCCGAGCGAGCCGCGTCCTCCGCGTTGGCGCTCCCGCGGCGTGCTCCGCGTCCTGACCCACGACGAACACCGGGAAGCGGCCGGCCTCCCTTGGCCACCACCACCTGCAATCGGCCCACCCGCTTGCCTCATCGCCACTTCCGAAGAAGGACCGCCTCTGCTGCCGAACGACCTGCCGGTCAGCGGCGGGGGCCGCCCCTGCAGGGCGTCCGATCGTACCACGGGTCGCGAGGAGCGCGGGCGCAGCCCGCGCGTCGCGACAGTCGGCGATCGAGCGATGGTTGACCTGGCCCCCGTCCGCTGCAGCGGCGGGTTCGACAGAAAGCGCGGCTCACCAGGGTCACTCCCAAGACCCTGCGGCTTCCCGATCGTCCGACCGACGAGCACCTTCGCTGATGACCGGATTTCGCCGATCTTGAATTCGCGGATGTCGTCATCGCGCGAGTCTTCGAGGCGAGGTCTGCGATCGCGAGCCGCGATCGAGGCTCCGTCGGCGATCGAGCAGGAGATCGGCCTACGCCCGGAGGCCGCCGCGTGCATCAGCGTCTCGGCGTTGTCGCACGCGACTTCGAGGACGCCGACCGGAGATCGGCGCCGCCGTCCTCGCAGCCCATCAGCGTCCGAGCGAACCGCCGCATGCCCCACCGCACCCTCCGATGAACGACCGCGCTTTGCTGTCGAACGATCACGCGTTCAGCGGCGGCGCGCAAGCGCCGTCCGCTGCAACGCGCGGTTAGCCAGCCCTCCGGTACAGCCGGGGTAGATCCTTTACATGTGTCCGGGCACATCCTTTACACGTTCGAGGATGCCATGGAAGCAGACGAGTGCACTGATGGAGCGGGCGAGGTTCGTGCGAGAGCTCGCGTCTGGCGAGTGGACGATGAGCGAGCTCTGCGAGCACCACGGCGTGTCGCGGCCAACGGGCTACAAGTGGGCCCGACGGTTCGAAGCCGACGGAGATGCCGGGCTGGAGGAGCGCAGCCGCGCTCCACGTGGCTGTCCGCACCGGACGGCCGCCGAAGTCGAAGAAGCAGTCGTGCTCTTGAAGAAGACTCACGGCTGGGGCGCACGGAAGCTCCACCGACTGCTTCGAAAGCAGTTGTCGGCCGTCGACCTTCCGTGCCGCAGCACCGTCTTCGACATCTTGAAACGCCACGGGCTGGTGAAGAGTCGGCGTCGCCGTCAGAAGTGGCAGCACCCGGGCGCGGCGCCCTTGCACACCGAGGCACCGAACGAGGTGTGGACGATCGACTTCAAGGGCCAGTTCAGGACGCGCGACGGTATCTACTGCTATCCGCTAACCTTGTTGGACCACTACAGCCGGTACTTGCTCGCATGTCGCGCGCTGTTCGACGTGAAGACGGCGGGCGCGAGGGCCACCCTCGAGCGAGTGTTCCGGGAGCATGGCTTGCCGCAGGCGATCCGCAGCGACAACGGCTCGCCATTCGCGTCGACCGGCATCCACGGGCTGTGCGCGTTGAACGTCTGGTGGATGAAGCTGGGGATCGTGCACCAGAGGATCACGCCCAGCAGCCCCCAGGAGAACGGCGCGCACGAGCGAATGCACAAGACCTTGAAGGCCAGAGCAACGCGCCCGCCCGCGGCCAGCCTGCGCGGGCAGCAATGGAAGTTCGACCGTTTCCAGAGCGAGTACAACTTCGAGCGCCCACACGAGGCTCTCGACGACGAGCCGCCCGCGTCGCTCTGGACTCCGTCGTCGCGGACGTACCCCGATCGAATCGAGCCCCCCGCGTACCCCGGTCACTTCGAACTCCGTCGCGTCAGCAACGCCGGACACTTCAAGATGGGAGCGCAGCACTACTTCATCAGCCACGCCCTCAAGGGGGACAACATCGGCCTCGAACCCATCGACGACGGCCTGTGGAACATCCTCTACTACAACACCCTGCTGGGCCGCCTCAGCGAGCGCACTGGCAAGATCAGCGGGGCCTCGTTCCGCTCGGACGAGTGTTAACGATGTCCCCGGACACTTGTAAAGGATCTTCCCGGTTGCTCATCCCATACAGACGCGGACTGTCAGCGAGGATCAGTTCGAGGAACTCCGTGAAGGTCTCCGCGATTGGCCCGTCAGAGGCCGCCCCAACGATGTGAACGGTCGTCCGCTCACTCCCACGTTCGAACTGGGCGGCATACGCCCAACACCACAGTGAGTGGTCGGCGAATACGATTGCATCGCCCGGCACCCTCTTCGCGCACTCCGGCGCTTCGTCATCGAGGTAAGCCCAACGTTCAAGGGGCCAGAGAGTTATCAGACCGTGACTTCCGTCCATCATGTCGGTCCCGTCGACCCGGGAGTAGAACGCTCGGACGTCGGCGGGAAGCTTGAGATTGAAGCGATCTTCGACGACCGAAAGGGCCATCGCGTCAGCTGGCGCGCTGCGCTTGCTGTCACTGAACGCGAGAGCCGCCGAAGCGATGGCTTCCGTCAATTCCTGCAGGGTCTTCATCACGGCCAGCCGGTCTGGCTAACGCCATGCCGTTCAGCGGCAGCGGCGGACTGCAATGTTCGCACAAGAAGCCCGGACGCGGAATGCAGATCCACGCGAGCTTCGTGCACCCACCCGCCGCTGTCCGACTGCAACGGCAGGTTCGGCAGCTGAGGCGGCGACACCCACGACGGCCAAGATGTTGCGGTGTCCCGCGACACGCACTCGGGCGACCGGCGACGATGACCGGAGGACGCCGATCCTGATTCAGCGGCAAAGTGCTGGCGCCTCCCTTCGAGCCGCGACCTGCGGTATTGGGCGCAGCGCCCGGGCTCCCGGCCTTCGAGCGGGCGAACAGCGTCCGAGCGAGCCGCGTCCTCCGCGTTGGCGCTCCCGCGGCGTGCTCCGCGTCCTGACCCACGACGAACACCGGGAAGCGGCCGGCCTCCCTTGGCCACCACCACCTGCAATCGGCCCACCCGCTTGCCTCATCGCCACTTCCGAAGAAGGACCGCCTCTGCTGCCGAACGACCTGGCGTTCAGCAGCGAACGCCAAGGTCGCGTTCGAGCGTATCACGGCCGCGAGGAGCCGCGGGCGCAGCCCGCGGCGTCGCGGCACATGCCGACGGGCGAGCGGACGCGTGTGGCGTTCGGCTGCTGCAACGGCTTGTTGGACAGCCCTACAGGGGCTTTTCGATGGTGGACGTGTACTTCGCCACGCGGTCCTTGATTCGCTGCGGTATCCCCCACACTCCGGTGAGGCACCGTCGGAACTTCGGGTCGCGCCGAGCCTCAAGTTCGACCCTCTCAATGAATCGATCAGGATCGCGCGAGAGAAGACCTTCGAGAGGACCGGCCGCGACGTTGGCAAGAATCCGGTCGTCTGCAGCAGCTGCGACGAGCTCGAGGACGAGCGACCAGCCCGACTCTGGATCCCCGCGAACGAGGTCGTCCACTTTCTCCCACGCGGCGAAGCGCGGATCAGAAGCCTTGTTCCCGGCCGCGCAATAGCCGATCCAATCGTCAACCAAAAGATTCGGCATCGCTTGTCTGTCCAACGACCTGCCGGTCAGCGGCGGGGGCCGCCCCTGCAGGGCGTCCGATCGTACCACGGGTCGCGAGGAGCGCGGGCGCAGCCCGCGCGTCGCGACAGTCGGCGATCGAGCGATGGTTGACCTGGCCCCCGTCCGCTGCAGCGGCGGGTTCGACAGAAAGCGCGGCTCACCAGGGTCACTCCCAAGACCCTGCGGCTTCCCGATCGTCCGACCGACGAGCACCTTCGCTGATGACCGGGTTTCGCCGATCTTGAATTCGCGGATGTCGTCATCGCGCGAGTCTTCGAGGCGAGGTCTGCGATCGCGAGCCGCGATCGAGGCTGCGTCGGCGATCGAGCAGGAGATCGGCCTACGCCCGGAGGCCGCCGCGTGCATCAGCGTCTCGGCGTTGTCGCACGCGACTTCGAGGACGCCGACCGGAGATCGGCGCTGCCGTCCTCGCAGCCCATCAGCGTCCGAGCGAACCGCCGCATGCCCTACCGCACCCTCCGATGAACGACCGCGCTTTGCTGTCGAACGACCTGGCGTTCAGCGGCGGGGCGAAGCCCCGTCCGCTGCAACGCCTTGTTCGGCAGCATCGACGGGAACTTCACGGACGGAATGGATGTGAACGTTTTCTGACCCGCGTCTCCAGGTTGCAAGGATCTCGTCCAAGTGATGCTGATCGCGAGCGGCCACGCCGGCGCTTGGGCAGGCGGGCGATGAACGGTCAACGTCGTGAAGATGGCCTGGCGTACCTTCGCTACATTCTTTGCAAAGGATGCGCGTATTTGTTGACCAGTCCTCCGCTGCGCCTCCCAGATCGTCGGCCACCGTACTCAGCATCTCCATCGCATCTGGTCCTCCATCTACTTCCACTACGAAAGTACGATACGGGGACGGCTGGAGACGGTGAAGCGAGTCGAAGACCGGAACTTCGCGTCCGCGGAGCATCCGGTGTCCGTTGGCCGCTCCATCGTGGAGGACGAGATCGCGCCAGCGATGGCCGGAATTCGGAAGGGGAACGTTGAGCAGAACGGCGCGCGCAGGATCGATCCGGGTCGCCCAAACGACCTCGCCCTCAGCTCGGCCGTTCAGTCGAATCGGAACCGAACCCAAGTCCATTTCGATCGGTCCGTCCCCCTCCGGAACGGAGATTCCGCATTTCTTCCACGCAAGCCGCGCTTGGTCCCAGTGGCCGAGAGCGGTGGCGGCTATCCCGAGATTCCACCATGCCGCCTCATCTGAGGGGGCCAACTTCGTAGCGTGCAGGTTACATTCCATAGATGCAGCCCACTCACCACGATACTTCTGCATGAGCCCAAGGTTGTACCAGGGCACCGACCAAGTCGGCGCAGCGGCGGCCGCGTCTCGGTAAGCCCTCTCAGCTTCGAGGTACCACCCCTTCGCAGAGAGTTCGTGACCGAGGTCGTTTAGTTCTTGAGCGCTGGCGGCCATCGCTGTCCTGTCTGCCGAACGGCCTGCCGTTCAGCAGTGAACGCCAGGCTCGCGTTCGAGCGTACCATGGCCGCGAGGAGCCGCGGGCGCCCGCCCGCGGCGTCGCGGCACGAGCCCACCCTCACGCGGGAGCGTGTGGCGTTCATCTGCTGCAACGGCGGGTTCGACAGCGAACGCGACCTGCCTGGTCTACCTCCAAGATCCGTCGAGGCCTCGGCGAACGGATCCGACGCGAATGCGCGCTGATGACCGGAAGCGATCGATCTTGATTCGGCACATGTTGCTAGATCAAGCCCGACAGAACGCCGACCCCCGATCTTTGCGCAGCATCGAGGGTCTCGGCCCGCGAGCGAGCGCGCGGCGTGTGCGCGGGCCGTGGCGCCCCGCGTCCGCGAGACGCCCGAAAGCGTCACCCAGCGTCGACGCTCAAGGACCGGGCACGCGGCGAATACCTTGGCCCCGACGACCTGCAAGCGGACCGCCCGTTTGCCCTTTCGCGACCGCCGAAGAAGGATCGCGTTTGCTGTCGAACGACCTGCCGGTCAGCGGCGGGGGCCGCCCCTGCAGGGCGTCCGATCGTACCACGGGTCGCGAGGAGCGCGGGCGCAGCCCGCGCGTCGCGACAGTCGGCGATCGAGCGATGGTTGACCTGGCCCCCGTCCGCTGCAGCGGCGGGTTCGACAGAAAGCGCGGCTCACCAGGGTCACTCCCAAGACCCTGCGGCTTCCCGATCGTCCGACCGACGAGCACCTTCGCTGATGACCGGATTTCGCCGATCTTGAATTCGCGGATGTCGTCATCGCGCGAGTCTTCGAGGCGAGGTCTGCGATCGCGAGCCGCGATCGAGGCTCCGTCGGCGATCGAGCAGGAGATCGGCCTACGCCCGGAGGCCGCCGCGTGCATCAGCGTCTCGGCGTTGTCGCACGCGACTTCGAGGACGCCGACCGGAGATCGGCGCCGCCGTCCTCGCAGCCCATCAGCGTCCGAGCGAACCGCCGCATGCCCCACCGCACCCTCCGATGAACGACCGCGCTTTGCTGTCGAACGTCGTGGCGTTAACCCGCGGGCCGCAGGCCCGTCGGGTTCAACGCCGGGTTGGACGGCTTCCTAGCCGGTCGCTTCGCGGATCGCATTTCGGACTCCCTCCACCAGATGGTCGTACGTCATGAGTTCGCAGAACAGCGTTCCACGAAGCAGGCGAGTGAGACCTTCGCCCTCGTCGCTGCTTCGACCTGCGATTACGAGATATCGAATCGTTCCGATGTCGTCCGGACAGTGTGGAATGCTCCTCAAGACTGCGGCTCGGTTCTCGGTAATTTCGTGATGCCACGCCTGGGTTTGTCCGAACGCATGGGTCAACTCGGCAGTCTGCGTACCGTCGGCTCTCAGCAGCTTCATGCCTGATCGCTCGATCTCGATCAACAAGAGATCCCCGCGTGGGGTGACAATGCCGAAGTCTGCTGCGTACCTATTTAGAATTGGGGGCTTGAAGAAGAGCTGCCGTGCTGCAAACGGGGCGAGAAGCATGATGTTGTCCTGAATGAAGCTCTGAATCTCCGACTCATCTGGCTCCTCGTCCAATAGACGCACGAATGCCTCGAGAACCCGATCAGCTTCCTCAAGCGAAAGGGGAGCTCCCGCAGTGCGCGTTGATCCGTCGGCTTGCAGGGAATTTGTCACCGCGAGCAAGGCGTGCATGCTCTCCCTCAGGTAGCGCAGCGGAGTCTTCAGGCTTCCGCAGCCGCAGACGAAGTCGTTCGGCAGATCCTGGTACCAGGTCGGAGTGGGGCCGGGAGGAGCTGCAGCGCCGGTGGGCGGCCGCTTGAGCCCGACAAACGGCGTGATTCCTTCATTGCACTTCGAACACTTGATCTCGAAACGAATTGTCTTCCAGCTGCCCGGATTGCTTTCGATCGCCCGACGGATATCGTCCGACAGCGGTGGCGCAGGGCTATACGCAAACTCGACAAACCCGAGTTCGTGCTTGGCCCCCCCGAGCTCGAGACCGACCCGCAGGCGGCCAGGCTGCCACACAGTCGCCGGGACGATGTCTCCTCGTAGGGGGAATGCGACCACCATCTGCCGATCCATCGTCTCGATCGGTGAACCGTCGATTCCATCAAGCTTGTAGTCGGCCGAGATCTGCTCGTTCGGGCGCTCAGCCATCGAGAACGTCAGCCGCCCCTTGGCGGTGGAGCCTGGCGGAAAGCCGATGAGAAATTGGTAGTTGCGGATGTCGAGCGGAAAGATTTGCGACACAACAACCTGTCGAAGCCCAAGGATGTCCATAGGCACCGCTACGTTTTGCAGACCACGCGGGGTGACGCGGTCGGCGATTCCCAACAAGAGAGGCGGGATAGTCATCGCTAGTCCTGTCCGTCCAACGACCTGGCGTTCAGCAGCGAACGCCAAGGTCGCGTTCGAGCGTATCACGGCCGCGAGGAGCCGCGGGCGCAGCCCGCGGCGTCGCGGCACATGCCGACGGGCGAGCGGACGCGTGTGGCGTTCGGCTGCTGCAACGGCTTGTTGGACAGCCCTACAGGGGCTTTTCGATGGTGGACGTGTACTTCGCCACGCGGTCCTTGATTCGCTGCGGTATCCCCCACACTCCGGTGAGGCACCGTCGGAACTTCGGGTCGCGCCGAGCCTCAAGTTCGACCCTCTCAATGAATCGATCAGGATCGCGCGAGAGAAGACCTTCGAGAGGACCGGCCGCGACGTTGGCAAGAATCCGGTCGTCTGCAGCAGCTGCGACGAGCTCGAGGACGAGCGACCAGCCCGACTCTGGATCCCCGCGAACGAGGTCGTCCACTTTCTCCCACGCGGCGAAGCGCGGATCAGAAGCCTTGTTCCCGGCCGCGCAATAGCCGATCCAATCGTCAACCAAAAGATTCGGCATCGCTTGTCTGTCCAACGATCACGCGTTCAGCGGCGGCGCGCAAGCGCCGTCCGCTGCAACGCGCGGTTGGGCGGCGTCCTCACGAGCGCCACAGGAACCAAGCCATGCGATCGAGCATGTCCGTACAGCTGACATTGATCCAGTTGTAGCTTGCCGCGTTCCAGAACTGATAGCTCCTTCCGCGAAGAGCAACCGTTCCAATTTGACCTGGCATCACACGCATCGCACGGTCGCCCTGCACCTCGACCGCATGCATGACAGCATCCCCGCACCCGCCGTGCTCCACACCAATTGCATCACTCACGTGGACCGTGAACGGCAGAATGTCCTCAGGCTCGAGACCATGACCGACGAAGCCTTGTTCAGCGATAAGAACTGGTCCTGCATCGTCCGACACCACGACACCCGCAGCCTTCCCGAAACCCCAGTGCGCGCGAAGTTTGATGGTGATCCGGGTACCAATCGTGAGACTCGGTTCTTCCATGGCAATCCCGGAGACCGCGTACAGGAGACGCCACTGAGCCATCTGTTTGTCGGCGACATCGACGTACCACTCGGGCTCCATCTCGCAGAAGAGCAGGTGACCGGGTAGAGGGAGTACCGATCGAGCGGCGCCAAATCGCATCACGGTGCCCTCGATTGTCTGGACCGTCTGACCGTTGAGGGAGTGGCCGGGCTTTTCTATCACGGGCGTTTGAAGGCAGATGTCAACTCGAGCCTGGGTCCCCCCCGATGCGTCGAGCGACGGATACGGCCGCACAACAGACAGCGAGCTGCGGCCCTCCGAGAATCCCGAGCTACGGCCCTGCGAGAACCCCAAACCACGGCCCTCCCAGAACCCCGCCCGGTGGCCGACCACGAACGACGCGGAGATGATCACTCCCGCAGCTATGGCGAGCATGGTCCGCTGGATAGGCGTTGAGGTCATGACCGGTGCACTACCAGACAATCTACCGGCTGCGTGGTTCCCGCCGTCCGCCCAACGTCGTGGCGTTAACCCGCGGGCCGCAGGCCCGTCGGGTTCAACGCCGGGTTAGCCAGCCTTCCCGTATAGGGCCTGGTCACCAGAGAGCACCATCTGGACAAAGTCGGTGAATGTTTCGGCGATCGGAACGGGAGTACCGTTCGCCACCAGAACAACTTCCATCCGATCGGGCGTCTCGGCAGAGAATCGCGCTCCATAGGCCCAACACCAATACGAATGGTCGGCGAAGACCACGGTGTTCGCAAGATGTCCCTGTGCGTACTGCGGCGCTTCTTCTTCAACCCGTCGCCACTTGTCGAGGGACCAGAGCGTGATGAGGCCATGATCGACGTCGGTCATATCCGCCGTCCCGTTCATGCGTTCGTAGAACGCCCGCGCATCCGCCGGCAAGGTGATGCCTAGTCTCCGTTCAGTCGACGCGACCTCGTCAGGGCTGCATGGCCGGTTGCGCTGGGCGTCCACGAACGAGGCGACCGCATCTGCGAGTTCGTGTGGCGTTCGCATTGGTCTGGCTAACGTTTTGCCGTTCAGCGGTGGGCGCCGAACGGTGGCACGAGCGTAGCACGGCCGCGAGGAGCCGCGGGCGTCAGCCCGCGGCGTCGCGGCACAGCCCACCTCCGAGCGTGCCACGCGGCGCCCATCCGCTGCAACGGCTTGTTGGACAGGGCGACGAACGCCCACTGGTTCTCCTCAAAAGCCCCTTCACGTCTGCACCAGGTCCCCCTCCGGCTCCCCTGCCGCGTCCGTGGCCCTTCGAAGGGCGCACGTTGAACACCAAAAGATGCGCTCGCGTCACCGCCGGCTTCGCGCGGGCCAGAGATCGCGACGTCACGACGACGACGAACGCTGCTGCCGACCACACCGCTTCAACCGTGTCGCGACCTCACGCTGGCTGCCCTTCGCCCGCATCTTTCGTCGTTCACTGTCCAACGACCTGCCGGTCAGCGGCGGGGGCCGCCCCTGCAGGGCGTCCGATCGTACCACGGGTCGCGAGGAGCGCGGGCGCAGCCCGCGCGTCGCGACAGTCGGCGATCGAGCGATGGTTGACCTGGCCCCCGTCCGCTGCAGCGGCGGGTTCGACAGAAAGCGCGGCTCACCAGGGTCACTCCCAAGACCCTGCGGCTTCCCGATCGTCCGACCGACGAGCACCTTCGCTGATGACCGGATTTCGCCGATCTTGAATTCGCGGATGTCGTCATCGCGCGAGTCTTCGAGGCGAGGTCTGCGATCGCGAGCCGCGATCGAGGCTCCGTCGGCGATCGAGCAGGAGATCGGCCTACGCCCGGAGGCCGCCGCGTGCATCAGCGTCTCGGCGTTGTCGCACGCGACTTCGAGGACGCCGACCGGAGATCGGCGCCGCCGTCCTCGCAGCCCATCAGCGTCCGAGCGAACCGCCGCATGCCCCACCGCACCCTCCGATGAACGACCGCGCTTTGCTGTCGAACTTTGTATTAACCCGCAGCTTCTCGCAGCCTAAACTTTTCGGCAAGCAGGCGCGGACCTGGGTGGGAAGGTTGCTTGAAGCGGGATCACAAACGATTCCGTGCGGTTCAGGCACTGCTGAAACGAGCGCGGGCGGCGGCCCGAGCCAAACCGGTCTGTCTAACGTCCGAAGAGGATCTGTGACGGCGACTACGGCGGGCGGTCGAGGGGACTTTGGACGCCGAGGGGGCCGCGGCGGAGGACGTGGGTGTAGATCATGGTCGTGCTCACGTCTTTGTGACCGAGGAGTTGCTGGATGGTGCGGATGTCGGAGCCGGATTCGAGGAGGTGGGTCGCGAAGGAATGGCGCAGGGCGTGCGGGCTCACGGTTTTGGGAATGCCGGCGGCGAGGGCGGCGCGGCGGACGGCGCGCTGGATGACGGTCTCGTGGAGGTGGTGGCGGCGGCGCTCGCCGGTGGCGGGATCGTCGTAGTGCCGGGTCGCCGGGAACGCCCACTGCCAGGGCCACTCGCGGGGGGCGGCGGGGTACTTGACGCGCAGGGCGTCGGGCAACTGGACGAAGCCGGCGCCGGCGTGTAGGTCGGCCTGGTGTTGGTCGCGCATCTTGTCGAGGTGCGTTCGCAACGCCGGCTGCAAAGATGCGGGAAGGAGGGTGACGCGGTCTTTGCGGCCTTTCCCGTCCCGCACAATCAGCTGTTGGGCCGCGAAGTCGATCTCCTTGACGCGCAGTTGGAGGGCCTCGAGGAGGCGGAGGCCGGAGCCGTAGATCAGTGAAGCGCACAGTTGCTCGACGCCCTCCATCTTCGAAAGGACGGCGGCGACCTCGCCGCGGCTGAGGACGACCGGGAGCCGCTCCGGACGTTTCGCGTGGACGACCTCTGCCAGCCAGGCGATCTCGCGGTTCAGGACCCTCTCGTAGAGGAATAGCAGGGCGGCCAGCGCCTGGTTCTGGGTCGACGCGCTGACGTGGCGCTCGGTCGCGAGGGCGCTCAGGAAGGTGGTGATCTCGGGCTCCCCGAGATCGTCGGGGTGACGCCTTCCGTGAAAGAGGACGAACCGGCGGATCCACGCGACGTAACTCTCCTCCGTGCGCGGGCTGTAATGACGAGCGCGAAGGACGGCGCGCACGCGCTCCAGCAGTCGAGGAGGCTGGGTCGCAGGGTGTGGCGAGGCCGGGGTGGCTGGCTGGGCGGACGCCTGGCCGGCAGCCGGACGCGGGAACGGGATCACCGTGCGCGGTGGTGAGAGGGAGCGGGACAATGATCGTCGCATACGCCTCGGTCATGCGAGGGACGTGCCTGAAAGCCCTGTCCCCGAAGATTCGAGACGGATAAGATTCGGGAATACTGAATCGATCTTCTTCTCCCGGTTGGCTTCTCGCGCTGGCGGCTTGCCTGGCGCTCACCACGTCGTGCGGTTCTGGATCTGACGGGAGCCCGGATGCGGGGCCCCAGGGCGGCTCTGGCGGCGGATCGGCCAGCGGCGGCACCGGCGGGTCGAGTGCCAGCGGCGGTACCGGCGGGACGACTGCCGGGAGCGGCGGCACGACCGCGGGATCCGGTGGTACGACGGCCGGGAGTGGCGGCACGACCGCGGGCTCCGGCGGCGCCACATCCGGCAGCGGCGGCACGACCACGGGCTCCGGCGGCGCCACATCCGGGAGCGGCGGCGCGCCCGCGGGCTCCGGCGGCGCGACCGGGGGGAACGGCGGCCGCGCGGGCGCTGGCGGCGTTGGCGGTTCAGGAGGCGCGGCCGGCGCGGGCGGTCGGGGTGCTGGCGGCGCCGGCGGCGCCGGTGGCGCTGCGGGGCAGTCGGGAACCGGGGTCGTCGCGGCGGGCGTGCGCTGGGTGGGGCGGGTCGACTTGACCGACGCTCAGCACCCGCGGTTCTCGTGGTCGGGGACCGGCTTCGTGGCCAGTTTCTCCGGCACGTCGCTTTCCATCCAGATCAACAGCAGTGGGGCCTTCATCTTCAAGCCGGTCGTCGACGGAACTGCCGGCGCGACGCTCACCATCCCCGGCGGACTGCAGACCGCCAGCGTCGCCTCGGGGCTCGGCGCGGGGATGCACACCGTCGAGCTCTACCGGCAGACGGAGGGGTCGCAGGGGGATTCGCAGCTCATGGGGATCACCGTCGGCGGCGGCGCCCTGGCCACGCCGCCCGCCGCGCCGGCCCGGCTCATCGAGGTCATCGGCGACTCGATCAGCTGCGGGTACGGCACGCTCGGCACGCTCTCCGACAGCGACTGCTTCCCGACCGAGAGCGCCTGGGACACCTACGAGGCCGTGGCGGCGCGCGCGCTCGGCGCCGACGTCAGCACGATCGCCATGTCCGGCCAGGGGGCCTACCGCAACTACGGCGGCGACATGACCAACACGCTGCCGATGGTCTACACGCGCGCGCTGACCAACGACGCCTCGCCCGCCTGGGACTTCCGAACCCAGGCGCAGGCGGTCATCGTCAACCTCGGCACCAACGACATCAGCAACGGCAAGGGCGATCCCGGCACCCCGTTCGAGACCGCCTACACGGGCCTGCTGGCCAGCGTGCGTGGCAAGTATCCGGGCGCGCTCATCGTCTGCATCATCGGCCCGCTGCTGAGCGGCACCGATCTCACGACCATCGAGGGGCACATCCAGAGCTCCGTCAACGCCCGCGTTGCCGCCGGCGATCACAACGTCGAGCTCTTCAACCAGATCGCCGCGCAGACCTCCGACAAAGCCGCCTGCCAGTACCACCCCGACCCCGCCGAGAACCAGATCATGGCGGCCCAGATCGTGACCGAGCTGCGCGCGCGCCTCGGCTGGTGAAGCGGCGGCGTTGTCGTCAGTCAGCGGCGGCGGGCCTTCAGCTTGCGCCAGCCGCCGGCGCGGTTGTTGGCGATGATCTGCTTGAACATCGCCTTGAGCGCGGGGGCGTCGAGCTTCTCGCCCTGCCGGATGGCGACGGTGCGGGCGGTCTGGTTGTCGTGGCCGCCGGTGATGATTCCGTGCGGATCGGGCACGATGGCGCCGTCGTAAAGGAAGACGTTCACCCATGCCCTGGCGGCCAGCAGCGCGCAGACGTTCCCGGCGAGCGTGAAATACGGCAGGCGCGTGCGCTTGATGGTCTCCACCACCTCGGGATCGGCCGCGTGGACCAACGCGCGGACCTGCCGGCAGATCCCCTGTTGCCACTCGGGCAGCCCTTCGATGTAGGCGTCGACGCGGGGGTCGGTGGCGGGCCGTCGCGCGCGCATGGCGCGCTATCGCTTCCAGGCGGCCAGGATCTCGTCGACGCGCTTGTTCGCCGCGGCGTCGATCGCCTGGCGCGATTTGTCGGCGTCGAACCAGGCGACCGTCCGCTTGATCCCCTCGGCGAAGGGGATCTCGGCTTCCCAGCCCGGGACGAACGATTTGATCTTGCTGTTGTCGAACAGGGCGCACCAGCTCTTGTCACCCAGCAGGCCGGCGCCCGTGTCGGGATCGAGCTTGGCGATGAACGCGCTCGGGACGTGAACCAGGTTGGGCTCGGCGCCGGCGGCGCGGCCGACGAGGCGCAGGATCTGGTCCCAGGTCAGCCACTCGTCTGAAGTGACGTGGAAGGCGTGGCCGATGGCGCGCGGGTTGCCGCACAGGCCCAGGAAGGCGCGCGCGAAGTCGTCGGCGTGGGTGAGCGTCCAGAGCGACGTCCCCTCGCCGTGGATGATCACCGGCAGGCCGCGGCGGATGCGATCGATGATCGTGTAGTCGGACTTGCTGACCGCCACCGGCACGATGGTGTCGTAGGTGTGCGAGGGGCGAACGACGGTGAACGGAAAGCCGGTCGCGCGGTGGGCGCGCATCAGCGTCTCCTCGCAGGCGATCTTGTTGCGCGAGTACTCCCAGTACGGGTTCGCCAGCGGCGTCGACTCGGTGATCATCGGGTGCGTGGGCGGCTTCTGGTACGCCGAGGCCGAGCTGATGAAGATGTACTGGCCCGTCGATGCTCGATCGCCGGCGCTCTCGTTCGCCGTTCCTTGCCCGCCCGCGAACCAGGCGAGGTCGCGCTCGACGTCCGACGGCAGGAAGGCGATCCAGTTGACGACCACGTCGTAGCGGGCGCCGCGCAGCTCGGCCGGCGGCGCGCCCGCGTGGATGTCGTGCTCGATGACGCGGACGCCGGCGGGCAGCGGGTGCTTGCGGCTCTTGCCGCGGTTCAGAAGGTGCAGCTCGTGCCCGCGCTCGACGACCAGCTTGCTGAGCGTCGAGCTGATGTTCCCGGTACCGCCGATGAACAGGATCTTCATGGCCGGCAGTATATATTCGACCCTCATGCCTTACGATCACAGCTCTGTCGAGCCCAAGTGGCAGGCCCGCTGGCGCGACGCCGGCCTGCACAAGACCCCGACCGATCCGGCCAAGCCGAAGTTCTACGCGCTCGACATGTTCCCCTACCCTTCGGGCGCCGGCCTCCACGTCGGCCACTGCGAGGGGTACACGGCCACCGACGTCATCACGCGCTGGAAGCGGATGGCGGGGTTCCGCGTGCTGCACCCGATGGGGTGGGACGCGTTCGGGCTGCCGGCCGAGAATTACGCCATCAAGCACGGCGTCCACCCGCGCATCACGACGACCGCGGCGATCGCCAACTTCAAGCGGCAGATCGACTCGGTCGGGTTCGCCTACGACTGGGAGCGCGAAATCGACACCACCGATCCCGCGTACATGAAGTGGACGCAGTGGATCTTCCTCAAGCTCTACGAGCGGGGGCTGGCCGACGAGGCGGTCATCCCGATCAACTGGTGCCCCAACGACAAGACCGGCCTCGCCAACGAGGAGGTCACGCAAGGCAAGTGCGAGCGGTGCGGGACGCCGGTCGTGCGCAAAGACATGCGGCAGTGGATCCTGCGCATCACCCGTTACGCCGATCGCCTTCTGTCCGACCTCGACACCCTCGACTGGCCGGCGTCGACGGTGGCGATGCAGCGCAACTGGATCGGCCGCAGCGAGGGGGCGGAGGTCGTCTTCGCCAGCGCCGCGCCGCAGGCAGCATCAGGCAAGGAGATCCGCGTCTTCACGACCCGGCCCGACACGCTCTTCGGCGCGACCTACATGGTGCTCTCGCCCGAGCACGCGCTGGTCGACGTGCTGACCACGCCCGCGCAGCGCGCGGCGGTCACGGCGTATCAGGAACAGGCGCGGCGCAAGAGCGACCTCGAGCGGACCGATCTGGCCAAAGACAAAACGGGCGTCTTCACCGGCGCCACGGCCACGAACCCGGTCACCGGCATGCCGATCCCGATCTGGATCGCCGACTACGTGCTGGCGAGCTATGGCACCGGCGCCATCATGGCCGTCCCCGCGCACGACGAGCGTGACTTCGCCTTCGCCAGGAAGTTCGCGCTCCCAATTGTGCAGGTGATCAAGCCGAAGGACGGGAGCACGCCCGATCCGAACGCCGCGTTCACCGACGAGGGGGTCAACGTCAACTCGGGGCCGCTCGACGGCCTGCCCACGCCCGAGGCGAAGCGGACGATCACCCGCGATCTGGAGGCGCGCGGCGTCGGCAACGGGGCCGTCAGCTACCGGCTGCGCGACTGGGTCTTCTCGCGCCAGCGCTACTGGGGCGAGCCGATCCCGCTCGTGCACTGCCCGAAGGACGGCGTCGTGCCGGTGCCGGAGGCCGAGCTCCCCGTGAAGCTGCCCGACGTCGAGCGCTACGCGCCGACAGGGACCGGCGAGTCGCCGCTGGCCGGCATCGACAGCTTCGTGAACACGACCTGCCCGAAGTGTGGCGGGCCGGCCAAGCGCGAGACCAACACGATGCCGCAGTGGGCGGGATCGTGCTGGTACTACCTGCGCTACCTCGACCCCAAGGACGCCGCACGCGCGTTCGATCCGAAGTCCGAGAAGGAGTGGATGTCGGTCGACCTCTACGTCGGCGGCGCCGAGCACAGCGTGCTGCACCTGCTCTACGCGCGCTTCTGGCACAAGGTCCTCTTCGACATGGGCCTCGTGCACACCAAGGAGCCCTTTCAGAAGCTGCGCCACCAGGGGACGGTGTTGTCGTACTCGTACCAGGACGATCTCGGCCGATATCACGAGGCGTCCGAGGTCGAGATCAAGAACGACAAGCCGTTTCTCAAGGCGACCGGCGAAGCGTTGACGATGGCTGTCGAGAAGATGGCCAAGTCGAAGCTGAACGGCGTGAACCCCGACGACGTCATCCGCGACTACGGCGCCGACGTCATGCGCCTCTACGAGATGTTCATGGGCGAGTTCGAGCTCCCCAAACCGTGGGACCCACGCGCCATCGAGGGCGTGAACCGCTTCCTCAAGCGCGTCTGGCGCCTCTGTGAGGAGTTCGACCCGGCGCGTGCGCCTGCGGACGATCCGAACCTGCGCCTGCGCCACAAGACGATCAAGCGCGTCACCGCCGACCTCGAGCGGATGCAGTTCAACACCGCCATCTCGGCTATGATGGAATTCGTCAACGCGCTCGGCGGCGGCGCCACGCGCGAGGATCTGCTGACGCTGGTCAAGCTGGTCGGCCCCTTCGCCCCGCACCTGGGCGACGAGTGCTGGGAGCGCCTGGGCCGAGATGGCAAAGACGGCGGCTTCCTGCTCGAGGCCCCCTGGCCAACCTACGACGACGCGCTGACCATCGATGAGCGCGTCACCGTCGGCGTCCAGGTCGACGGCAAGCTGCGCGGCAGCGTCGAGCTCGCCCGCGACGCCGGCGAGGACGAGGCGCGCGCCGCCGCCCTCGCCCTCCCCAACGTCGCCAAGCACCTCGAGGGGCGCACGCTCAAGAAGCTCATCTACAAGCCCGGCCGCATCATCGGCCTCGTGACCGCGCCGGCCTAGCTCAGAACCGCAGGCTCAGCATCGGCCCCGGGGCCAGCGCGCGCATCGGCACGACCGGCTCGGGCGGTACGCCGACGTCCTGCCGTAGCTTCTCGTTGAAGGCGTCGGTCGCCTCGGACGCCAGCACCAGGCCCGAGACACGCGCCACGACGTAGACCAGCGCGGCGGTCGTGAGGAGCGCGATCGCGCCGCCCTGCTCCGCGTTGTGGATGAAGCGCGTGTCGCTGTACGCACCGGCGGTGCTGGGCACCGGGTTGTTCCCCAGATAGACCAGCCAGAACACGGCGCCCGTCCCTGCCCCCGCCGCCACGGTGCTGACGATCGCCAGCAGCCAGGCCCTGTCGGTGTCGTGCGCGTAGAACGCCCCCATGCCGGCGATGGGCGACAGCGCCTCCAGCGTCACCGCCAGGGCCGGGCTCTTCTTCTGCTCCTCGTACCGGGTCCCGGCTTCGCCGGACGGCGTCTGCGCCTGGGCGCGCGCGCAGAGCGCCAGCACGCAGGCTGCAACGATGACGGTCCGCACGCGACCAGTTTAACACCCGACGCCGCCCCGGCGTGGGCCCGCGGCCGGACTGCCGTCACTGCCGTCGTCACTTCATCGCGGCCCGCTGCTCGCGCAGGAGCCCGTCGAAGGAGCGCATCTGCACGAATCCCACCCGCGGGAACTCGAGGTTCAGGATGACGTAGGCGGTGACCGCGATGACCCCGGCGAACATCACCATGTGCAGAAGGCTCGGACGGTGGCGCCTGGCCATCCCGATCCCCGCGAAGAACGCGCAGGTGAGCGCGATGACGATCAGCTGGACGAAGATCGCCAACGGCAGGTGGTTCCGCAACGCCGCGTAGCGCGCGCTCGACAGGTCGAACATCTGGTTGAGGCTCTGGAGCACGAGCAGGGCGGCGCGCGAGTCGCCGACCTTGCCGCTGGCCGCCACCGCCTCGCGCCAGATCACCTTCTGGAGATCGTCGGAGCGCTGCTTCTCGAGCCTGGCGGCGCTGAGGTTCAGCAGCCTTTCGTAGAACGTCAACCGGGCGTCGACGTAGCGCCGCAGGTCGTCGCGCAACCGCGGCTGGTCCTCGGGCGGCAGCAGATCGAGGCGCAGGTAGGCGGTGCCGACGGCGTTCGCCTCCTCGACGATGAGGGCGCGCCGGGTGGTCAGCCGGTCCTGCGCCCCCGCGAAGGTGAACCCGACCAGGAGGCCGAGCAGCGCGTAGAGCGCCGCCTCGACCGCCGCCGTCCCCTGGGAGCCGGCCACCGGATCGCCGCGCTCCCGCCGGAGCCCGTAGTGGTGGCCGGCGATCTGCATCCCGACCATACCGGCGAAGAGCGCCGCCAGTATCGCGAAGAAAGTGACCTCGAGAAACAACCCGCCGCGCCTCCCCAGGACGATCGTAACCCCGCTGCCGGCCGGGGTGGCGCGCGCGAGCCGATTGCGGAACGGGCTTACGTCCAGCGCGGGGACCCGCATCTGATGCAGGTGTTCGCCAAGATCTCGCCGGAGATGGTCTTGGCGCGGGACCGCGCCACGGCCGTGACACGCGCCGTCGGCGTCAACCCGCGGGAGATCGCCGACCCGAACGCGTCAGGCTTTGGCGCCGGCGGACACCATCGAACTGGAAAACGCGCTGGGCCATGCGGTACCCTGACTTGTAGGCCTCGCGCCACACCGCGCAGGAAGGAAGCCGATGCCTAACCTGAACCGCTTACTCCACGACGAGCAGGGCGCCACGGCCGTCGAGTACGGTCTCATCATCGCGGGGATTTGTGTCTTGATCCTGGCGGTGGTGATCGTCCTCGGCGGCAAGGTCAAGAACACCTTCAACAACGTTCAGTCGCAAATCTAGCTCGGCGGCGGTCAGGGGCAGAGCGGCTGCCCGCCACCCGAGACGTAGGCCTTGGTCTTCGAGACCAGGTAGCCGCCGTCCGTCTCGGGCGTGGTCTGGGTGCCCTCGCCCGCGCCGAACGCGACGCCGACGACGTGCGCGGCGCCGAGCGCGCTCCAGTGCGCCGCGACCGTGGTCGGCGCCGTGCTGCCGACGCCGGCGGCGCTGCCGCCGAAGAAGTAGTCGACGCGGTTGTCCTGGTAGTGATCGGCGGTGTTGTTCTGGCTGGCGTTGCCGAGCGGCGTCTGCCAGTAGAGCGCCGGCGTCCCCAGCGCCTCGGTGAGCGCCTTCACCCAGGTCAGATCCTGCGCGTAGTCGGGCAGCTTGGCGTCGGTCGCGTCCCACCAGTTGTTCTGGCTCTGCACCGTCTGGTAGTAGCCGGCGTCTCTGTCGCTGGTCTCGACGACGATGAAGTCGGCGCTCGACTGCCCGCAGGCGGCGAGGAACGTCGCCAGCGCCTTGGCGTCGGTGGTGACGTCGGTCTTGGCGTTCGTGTTCCCGGCGACGTTCCAGGCCGACGCCGACAGGCCGACCAGCGCGTTGGGCGCGTACTTGCGCACCATCGAGATGAGGCACTGCCCCATCCCGCCGATCGTGTTGGGGAGCGATCCGCAGTCGGTCGCGTTCGCGCTCGCCACCGCGGCCGCCGCCGTCGCCGCCCCTGCATTCCGAGCGTAGCCCCAGAAGTCGGGCTCGACGTGCAGGAGCGCCTTGTTTTGTCCGATCGCCTGCAGCAGGAACCGCCAGTCGGCGTAGTAGCGGGTCATGAGCGCGGTGCTGGTCGCCGCCTGCGTCGCCTCGGCGCTCCCCTCGTTGAAGCCGGAGAAGGTGTTCTTCGCCGTCTGCAGGAGCTCGTAGTAGGTGAACATCGGCACCTGCGAATTCTTGGCGGCCGCCTGCATGAAGTACGTCGCGTACATTCCGGGCGGCGTGTTGTAGCAGCCCCACCAGACGCAGCTGCTGGTGCACATGTTGCCGCCCGCGACGCACGAGCTCCCACATGCCGTGCAGGGGGTCGTCGAATCGAACAGACCGCCCGAGATGTAGATGTACCGGATGTCGAACGGCGCCATCGCCGCCACCGCGTCCGAGGTCGAGACCCCGACGAGCAGCCGGTTCTTGCCCAGCTTGTTCAGCATCGCCGCGCCGATGCAGGAGCCGCTGCCGCCCGCGGCACCCGACGTCCCGGCGGCGCCCGACGCGCCGGCGGCGGCGGTTCCGCCCGCGCCCGCCCCGCCCGATCCCGTCCCGCCCGCGCCGCCTCGCGCACCATTCCCCGCGGCGCCGCCGCTCCCGGTCGTCCCGCCGCTGGCCGTCGCGCCGCCCGTGCCGGTCGCGCCACCGCTGGCTGTCGTCCCGCCGGAGCCACCCTTGCCGGTCGTACCGCCGCTGGCGATCGCGCCGCCGCTGCCGGTCGTGCCACCGCTGGCCGGCGCGCCGCCGCTGCCCGTCGAGCCGCCCGCCGCGCCACCGCTCTGCCCGCTCCCACCCGTGCCGCCGGTCGACTCACCGCCGTCGCCGCTGCTGCCCGCCTTCCCCTGACAGGCGGCGGACAGAAGGGCGAACGCGACCAGCAGGCGATATCGGGCGCAAGGGCAAGCTCTCATCGGGGACCTCCAGTCACGACGCGCGAGCCGACGCACCCGGCCCGCCGGATCATCATATCCCCATCGCGCGCCGCGCGGGACCCGGCCCTGGGGTACAATGAAGGCCTTGCTTATTCCGCTCGCTGCGGGATGGAGGGCTGGAAAATGAAGACGCGCTTACTCGAGATGGTGCTGTTCGTGGTGGCGATGCTGGCGGTGCCGCGGGACGCCGCCGCCGACGTGCCCATCGAGGCCAGTGCAGTCGATAGCCTCCTGGCCACGGTCGAGTTCGGCGTGCTGGATCTCGGACTGACGATTACCGACGTGGTGTCCTCGGAGCAGCGGAGGCAGCTTCCGCGTGGTTACGGTGGCGTCGAGACCGTCGCCGCGGGCGCGCAGTTCGCGGTTTGTCTCGACAATGCCTTATCGACCCATTCGGGCGCGGCCGCCGCGTCGTGGATGGGAGCCGGGATCGGCGCGCTCTTCGTGGTCCACGGCATCGTGACGCTGGTGGGGCCGCGGTCCCACACCGAGGCCCCGCCCCCGCCGCCCCCCGTCGCCATTGCACCGCTCGCGCTCAGCGACGTCGCGCGCGGTTCCGTACCAGGACTGGCCGTCCTGGGTCGGTTCTAGCCAACCATCAGTAGGCCGCGTCCGCGGCGGCGACGTCCCGGTAGGCCATCACCCACCGGTAGCCGAAGTCGGTCAGCCGGTACCGCTCCGCGCCGCCCTCGCCGACCGCGCGCACGATGAGCCCGTGCCCGTGCGCCAGCTCCGGGAAGGCTCTGTCGCGCGCGGGACGCTCGAACGACCAGCCGCGGTGATTCGGGTGGTTCTTCGAGAGGTAGAGACTGGCGATGT
This sequence comes from uncultured Pseudomonadota bacterium, assembly GCA_963831685.1. GTDB lineage: Bacteria > Myxococcota_A > Polyangia > Fen-1088 > Fen-1088 > JADGRB01. Next base: position 75,032 of record CAWHRJ010000009.1, on the reverse strand, counting down.
GCTTCATCATCTCGAGTGCCGCATTTGAGAGCATCTGCGCCTCCTGTCCCCGATGATCTACCACCGGCAGCGCAAGGCTAGTTTCTCGATCGCCCACCCCACCGGAAATCGAACACCAGGTCAGTTGCTGTGAAGCCACCCGTAAGAGGGGGTGATGATCAAGGACGCGCCCCAGCTCTCGGAAAAGCTGGTGAGGGCGGGATTGGTGCTGCAGGTGTTGCACGTGAACGAGGTCGGCGTCCCCGCGCTCACCAAGACCCAGGGGGCCACGGCGATGCTGAGACCTCCACTCCCTTCGCCGCCCAGATAGATGCCAATGGCCGTCTCCACGCGGAGCTCCGGCCGCAGCACCGTCATGCTGGGACCTCCGAACGGCAGGTCGTAGTCCGGCTCGAACGAGTAAGGAAGCGAAAGCTGGTGCTGAAAGGTGCCACCGGAAATTCCCAGGGAGAAAATCATGCGTCTTTGCGCGTAAGTGTTGGCGGGCGTGATGTCCGGGTAGATCTCGTACGCCAGGCTCGCCTGGTAGCTGGCGTGGGGAAAAGCCGAGATCTGCCCGTCGCGCAGCTCGATCGCGAGATCCGACGGCGCCGACGGCCCATTCGACAGCCCCACCCGCAAGCGGAGGCCCGAATCCACCAGCCCGAGATCGGCGCTGGCCTCGAAGCCGTCGCCCATCGACTGCCGCACGCCGACCCTCACCGGTGCGGGATCCGGAATCTGCGCGGTGCTGCCTCCGGCGGCTTGCGCCTGCCCGTTCCCTTTGACCGCGACGCCCCCGACCGTCGCCGTCGCGGGTCCGTAGGCGAAGCCAAACGCCGTTTCGAGCTGCGTCGTGTTTCCCGAGCGCAGCGGCCCCACCGGTCCGGCCGACGTGAACGCGAGACACCCCTGCCCGAACAGCGCGAGCGCCGGCGCGAGCACGCGGAAAGGGCGCAGGTTCAGCCGACGGTGTGCAGCGAGCTTCACTGGTCGATCCCGCGATCTCTACAAGCAATCCCGACGCCACGGCCGAGGCGCGCGACGGAAATGCGGTTGAGATGATAAGGCGGTTCCTACTGTCAGGATCTGGACAGATGATCGGTTGACACCGCCGCGGGTCGGCGTGACGATCGGCCACCCCACGGTGGGCGCGACACACCCGTGCAACGAGGAAAAACCACACATGTCCCTATTGGGAACCAGCGGAACCCTTCAGACGACGTTCGAAGCACTGAAGGGCTCCAAGCGGATGGCGGAGCTCACACTCCACGGCGGCCAGAAGGAACGCGGCTTCGTCGTCGGAACTCCGACCAACACGTACGTCATCCTGCGACCCGAGCAGTCTGACGTCGACACCCACGACCTGATGGTCCTGTGCTCGGCGATCCAGACCATCCGGGTCGTTCAGCCGAAGTAGTCCGTTCGTCCGGCCGCGCGGCCTGAGGGGCATCGCTGTGGAGCCAGCTCCCGGGATTGAACCGGGAACCTACGGTTTACGAAACCACGTGGGCGCACGCTTTGTTAAATAGCGATCGCCCGATCTGCGTCAGCGATGCTCTGGTCATTTGATATCGGACGGGGCAGGTTGTCCGCGCTCGATGTCGACCTGTCGCGACCGGGCGGCGAGGTGGTCGATCTGGCGGCGCATCGACCAACGCCAGCTCAGGACCCGCCGGCGGAGGAGACGGCGGGGTGAGCCGCCCTCCAGAAGTCGTTGAAGTAGTCTTCGCCCTTCGCAGGCCCGCCGTCGGGTCCTGCCTCAGCGCGGGCATTGTGCTCCGCGTGAAGCCGGTTGTAGAACGCTTCCCGGGTGGACGTCCCGCGTGCCTTCAGGAGCCGCTCGGGGTCCCCGATGAGCATGGCGTCGACCAAGTCGGGCGCGACATCGGCGGCGTTCGGCGAGTTCATCTCGCGGTAGCCGAACGTGCCGTGCCAGCCGACCAGCCTGAGGTCGTTCATGAACCGCTCCGCGTAGTCGATGTGCCCCCGCAGCTTGGCGACGCTCAGCATCTTAGTCGTCCCAATGACCTTCTCGAAGGGATGGGCCCGGTTCCAGTTGCGGTCGTCCTTTACGGGCTTCATGTAGTTCCTGAACGTCTGCCGGAGAGCTTCGAAGTCCGCCGGCGCGGGGTTGGCTCCGGCGTTGGGAAAGAGCCGGTCGAAGCTCGCCAAGTGCTCGCGCTCGCGGAGGTCCTGGCGGCTCCTGGTGGCCCATTCCGGTTCGCCGACAACGATGAGTCCTTCCGGCGCCAGCTTTCGGGAGAGGTCGCCCGCGTGACGCTGTTGAAGCTGAGCGATCAACCCGTCGGGATCGACGATGGTCCGCACCCAGCTGGCCAGGTGGATGACCAGCATGTCCCGGGTATCCAGCAGCATCAGCCAGATCGATCGGTTTCGGAAGCGGAAGAGCTTCGTGCGGGTAATCCGGTCGAGGTCTGACGTGAACGCCTCGATCAAGAACTGCCTGCCGGCGAGCTTCAGCAGGTTCCACTCGTACGGCTCGATCAACGTGACGAAGGGTGTCCTCTCAGTCGTGACCATGGGGCGATCCTACCTCCCGCCGCGGTGGGCAGGATGAATGGCCAGGGAATGACCACGGTCCCCGTCGCCCCCTCGTTCACCCCGGCCGAAGCCCGTGAAATCCCTGAGCCAGCTCCCGGGATTGAACCCGAGACCTACGGTTTACGAAACCGTTGCTCTACCACTGAGCTAAGCTGGCGACTGCGACGAGGCACCGGTTCTTACGCTACCGGTCTGGCATCCGTCAACTCCCCTCCCGTCGGGAACGGCCGGCGCGCGGCGCGCCTCAGGTAGAGTTCAGCGCGGATGTCCGCAAGCCTCCCAGTGTTTTTTCTCGCGCTCCGCCTCGCGGCGAACGCCACAGTCCCGACCGTGACCGGGTACCTCGACAAAGAAGTCATCCGGGGCGTCATCCGGAGTCACATCCCCGAGGTGAAGGACTGTTATGAGCGAGAGCTGAACAAGGTGCCCGATCTCTTCGGCGAGGTCTGGGTCGAGTTCACGATCGCGGCCTCCGGCGAGGTCTTCGACGCGAATGTGCTCGAGAAGTCGACGACCCGACACGCGCCGGTCGAGGCTTGCACGGCCGCGGCGGTGCGGCGGTGGCGGTTCCCAAAGCCGGTCGGCGGCGGTGTCGTCATCGTGACCTATCCGTTCGTGCTGGTGCCGTTGCCAGAGCCGATTCCCGTCGTGAGCGCGACGGACGGGAGCAGCTCCTTCGACATCACCGTTCTGGACATCCGCGCCATCGTGCACCGGTCGACGAACGCGCAGGGGATCCCCTCGAACGGGCTCATCGCCGTCACCGACCAGGGCCTGCTGCTGGTCGACACCGCGTGGACCGAGGCGCAGACCGAGGCGATCCTCGCGTGGGGCGAGGCGCGGCTCGGGCGTCCCTGGATCGGCGCGGTGATCACGCACGACCACGGCGACCGCGACGGCGGCCTCGGTGCGCTCCAGCGGCGGCACGTCCCGGTGGCCGCGCTCGATCTGACCGTCGCCAAGCTCGCCAAGCGCGGCGTACGCGGCGTGACCACGCTCTTCACCGCGCGCGGCGGCGAATTCAAGGACCCGCGCGGGTTCGAGGCCTTCTACCCGGGGCCCGGACACGCGAGCGACAACATCGTGCTCAGCTTTCCCAAGGCGCTGTTCGGCGGCTGCCTCCTCAAGTCGATGGAGGCGAAGGATCTCGGCTTCACCGGCGACGCCGATCTCGCCCACTGGCCCGAGGCCGTCCGCCGCGTCGCGGGGCGCTACGAAAAGGAACACGCCCCAATCGTCCCCGGCCACGGCGGCGTCGACATGACCTCCGGCGCCTTCCAGCACACGCTGGACCTGCTGGCGGCGGCGCGGAAGAAGTAGTTACTGGCCGAGCAGGCGGATGTCGGAGATGAAGTAGCTGGTGTCGCCGAAGCACGAACTGGGGACGCCGCGCTTCTCCTTGTAGTGCAGCGCGACCTTCTTTCCCTCGGCCTCCTTGACCCGCTTGGCGACGGCCTCGTCGCGCACGGTGAAAGTGAAGATCTGCGGTTGCGCCCCGGGGACCGGCGTCATGGCCAGCTCGCCCTCCCACGTCCGACAGATCCACCCGCGGTGCGACAGCTTCTGGACGTAGCCGATCCGATCGCCGTCCGAGTAGCTGAACGTGAGCGTGATGAGCGTCCAGAGCGAGGCCCCTCCGACGACGACGGCGAGAAATCCGAACAGGATGATCTTCCACCGGTGCCTGCGAAAGAAGGTCTGCGGCGGTGCGGGGGCAGGTGCGGGCGCGGCGGCTTCCGTGGTCACGCCTGGAGGCTACGGTGGATCCCGTAGGTTTGCTACCTGTCGGAGCTAGGCGGCGCGCCGCGATCGGCCACGTGGGACGCCCACGGTCTCCAGTACCACCGCCGGCGCCCGGTCGATCACCGCCAGGAGCACCCGGGCCGGACCGTGCGGATGCCGGCGGCCCTGCTCCCAGTTGCGCACCGTCGCGACACTGACCCCAAACGCCAGCGCGAAGTCGCGCTGCGAGATTCCCAGCTTCCGGCGCGTCGCCGCGACATCGACTTCGGGAATGTGCACGCGGGTCACCCGGCCTGCGGACTTGTCGCCACGCGAGTACGCCAGAGCGTCCCGCAGGCCCGCGGCGATAGCCTCGAATGCTTTGCTAGCCACGTCCACGTCAGTGATACGCCATTGGCGTATCAGGATCAATTTGACCAGCGCTCTGCTCACCGCACCGAAGCGCGATAGAGTGCGGGCATGAAGTTCCCCAATCGCGTCGCGTTCGTCACCGGGGCTTCGCGCGGCGTCGGGAAGGCGCTGGCGCTGCGGCTCGCCGCCGAGGGGTGCGACGTGGTCGTGGCGGCGAAGACCGTCACTCCCGATCCGAAGCTGCCGGGGACGATCGACGAGACGGCGCGGGAGATCGAGGCGCTGGGGCGGCGCGCGCTGCCGGTCGCGATGGACGTGCGCGACGACGCGGCGGTCGAGCGGGCGGCGCGCCTGGCGCTCGAGCGGTTCGGACAGGTCGACTTCCTGGTCAACAACGCGGGCGCGCTCTACTGGCGGTCGGTCGCCGAGACGGAGATGAAGCGGTTCGATCTGGTGATGGCGGTCAACGCGCGCGGCGCGTTCGCCTGCACGCGCTACCTCTTGCCGTCGATGCTGGCGCGCGGGTTCGGGCACATCCTGATGCTGTCGCCGCCGGTCGATGCGCGCGCCGGCGCCGGCAAGGTCGCCTACGCGCTCAGCAAGTTCGGGATGACGCTGGTCGCGCAGGGGGTCGCGGAGGAGGTGCGCGGGCGCGGGGTCGCCGCCAATGCCCTCTGGCCGGCGACGATGATCGAGAGCCAGGCGACCATCCGCTGGGGGCTCGGCGATCGGTCGATGTGGCGGACGCCCGAGATCGTGGCCGACGCGATGGTGGCGATCTTCGCGAAGCCGCCCGACGCGCTGACCGGGCAGGCGCTCATCGACGAGGACCTCCTGCGCGCCGAGGGGGTGACCGACTTCGCGCGCTATCGGTGCGATCCCGACCGCGAGCCGCCGCGCATCGGGTTCGACTTCAAGCTTCAGGCGGGCTGAGCGAGGCCTGACGAGGCCTGACTAGGCCTGCGCCAGCCGGTCCGGAAGCGCCACATCGGCGGCCTCGGCGACCTCCGGGGCCGGCGCCGCCGCCGGGATGGCGATGCGCCGGAGCGTCAGCACCGCGATCTCGGACGGCACCCAGAGGCGGATCGGGATCCCGGTCGTCCCGAGGCCGCGCGTCACGAAGAGCGTCGCCGCGCCCATCTGGTAGAGCCCCGTCGTGAAGCGGGTGATCGAGCGCGCCAGGTTGAACCGCTTGGCGAGGAACGGCACGCCCAGCTGGCCGCCGTGCGTGTGCCCGGAGAGCGTGAGCGCGACGCCGCGCCCGGCGGCGTCGGGGAACAGCGCCGGATCGTGCGCCAGCAACAGGACCGGCGCGCCGGCCGGGCGGTCGGCCAGCGCCGCGTCGAGATCGTCGCGCCTGGTCCAGGTGTCGTCGACGCCGGCGACGAAGAGGCCCCCGTCTCCGCGCCGGAGCTCGACGCCCCGGTTGCGCAGCAGCGTCAGCCCCGCCCGCTCGAGCGCGGCCGCCATGTCCGCGCCCTCGGTGAAGTAGTCGTGGTTCCCCATGCAGGCGTAAACGCCGTCGCGCGCGCGCAGCTTGCCGAGCGACGCCGCCACGACCGGCACGAACGTCGGGCCGCTGGCAATGAGATCGCCCGTGACCGCCACCAGGTCGGCGCAGAGGCGGTTGACCGCCGCGACCCAGCGGTCGACCCGCGCGCCGCCGGCGAACGGGCCGCAGTGCAGGTCGGAGATCTGGGCGATCCGGTAGCCGTCGAACGCCGCCGGCAGGCCGGAGATGGCGATCTCGTGCTGGCGGATCCGCGGGCGGCCCACGAAGGCGGCCACCGTTCCGATGCAGGCGGCGCCCAGCGCGAAGACCCAGCCGTCGTTGGCGGGCGCGTGCGCCACCGCGGCCACCAGGTAGCCGAGCGGCGCCAGCGCGGCGAACAGCAGCCCCAGCGTCCACCAGATGAAGAACGGCCAGAGGCCGAGGTAGAGGCGCAGCCGCCCCGGCGCTCCCCAGGCGCTTCGCCCGCTGAACAGCGTGCCGAGAAAACCGCCGGTGATCGCGGCCGCCAGCGCCAGGACCGCGCCCGGTTGGTGCGAGAGGTGCCCGAGCGCCGCCACGAGCGGCGTCGGGATCCCGAACGCGATCAGCAAAACCATGATCGCGAAGCGGCCCCGCCGCCGGGGGCCGATCCTGCGCTTGGGCTCGTTCCCGTCCGACAATCTGCTCCGGTTTAGCACCATCCGACGCGCCCTGCCCCCGGCGGCCGGCAAAAAAATGCCGGACTGCGAGAAACGCTCGCCCCCCTCGCCTGTATCCCTTGCCAAGAAGGAGATCGAAAAATGACGCGTCGGGGGAGCTGGACCAGGGTGATCGGGATGGCGGGCGGGATGGCGAGCCTGACGGCGGGGTGTGCCACGGCGGGCACCCAGAGGGGGGCGCGGTCAGGCGAGCGCGGGCTGCGCGGGAGCGTCGTGGTGAGCGGCGCCCAGGCGCGGTCCGCGCTCGCAGGTCCGCTTCACCTCCTTCACGTCGACTACGACAACCGGGAGGCGGTCGAGCTCTACAGCGTCGCCCGCCACGACGGGACCGACGCCGACTGCGCCGGGACGCCGCTGATGCGCCTCGCCCTGCACGGGCGCCGCCCGAACCCGATCGACGCCGACGTCGGCTCGGGCGAGGTGGTCTGCCTGGTCGCCGCGCCCGCGGCCGCCGCCCGGACCGTCAGCGTCTCCTGGCACGCGACGCCCGCCGACCGCGCCCTACCGCTCGCGCTGGCGATCGCCTTCGGCGCCGGGCGGTGAGCTCGGCGCTCAGCGCCGGCGGAACATGCCGAGCACGCGCCCGCCGATGAGGGCGCCCGCCAGCGAGAGGATGATGATGGGGAGGACGTGGCCCAAGAGAAGGTGCGGCACGTACGACACCGGGCACCAGAGATCGACCAGCAGCGCGCTGCCGAGGCCGGCCCCGGCGCCGAACGCGGCGCCCGTCGCGCGCGGCGTCACCGGGTCGCTGCGCCGCCAGGACATGAGCGCGGCGAACAGCATCAGGCCGCCGGTCCCGACGCCGAGCGACAGGCAGCGGAGCCCCACCCGCCCCGGCCAGGCCCCGGCGCGATCGTAGAGCGCGCTCACGCCCCAGCGCCAGGTGACGAAGCCAATCGTCGACAGCACCGCCGCGCCGAGCAGCACCGTCCAGGGCCGGCGCAGCCCGCCCGGCGCGCGCGTGAACAGCAACCACATCCCGATCCCCGCGCAAACGGCCGTGCCGAGGCTGGTCAGCGCAATGAGCGACGGTGGTCGATGCGTCGCGCGGAGACCGCCCTTGATGAAGAACAGCGCCAGCGCCCCGGCCAGCCCGGCCGCGAACAGCCAGGTCTGCCGCCGCAGCGTCTCCTTGCGCGTCGGGGCCGGCACCTCGCGCACGGAGGCGAGGACGCGGCTCTTGAATTCAGGAGAGAGGGGCACGGGGGATCCCTTCGCAGGGGTTAGCCTAGCAGGTCGTCGTCGTCATCGTCGTCGTCATCGTCGTCATACTGGAACCGCGACCGCCGGCACACTTTCGCCGACCGCCTCGCGCAAGCTCACGTAGGCGCGGTGGGCGTACATGCGGACGCTGGGAACGGTGATCCCCAGCGTGGCCGCCGCCTGCTGGTACGAGAGGCCCTCCAGCTTCACGAGCTCGAACACCTCCTGCTGCAGCTTGGTGAGCCCCTCGTAGGTCCGGACCAGCAGCACCCCGGTCTCGCGCGCGAGGAAGAGCTCCTCGCCGCCCGCCACCGCGGCCGCGAGCACCGCGCCCATCGCGTCGTTCTCGTCCGACAGGTCCGACGCGGTCTCGCGCCCGGCCTTCCTACCGGTGTCGCTCACCAGGTTGCGCGCGATGGCGAACGCCCAGTTGAGGACGTCCGAGCCGGGGACGAACGTGCCGCGCGCCCGGTGCATGTTCTCGAAGGTCTGCTGCACGATGTCCTCGACGCGCGCGCCGTCGCGCACCCTGCGGCGCACGTAGCCTTCGATGCGCGGGGCGACCACTTCATAGACGATCTCGAACGCCGCCACGTCCCCCTGGGCGTACTGGCTCATCGCCTGGTCGGCGTTCATCCCGCCCGCCCCGCCCGCCCCGCCAGCCTCCCCGGCTTTGCTCAGCATGTTGTCCGTCATACGGCTCTGCTCGAGCGGAGTTTCTCCGCGCCGGTGAAAAATTATCTCACCCGCGGCCACGAAAGAAATTTCGCTCGTCGCGAGAAATCTTCTGCGGCCCGCGCCGTAGTGGGTGCGAAGGCGACGGATGAACCACCACGGAACAAAAGGAGAGGTCATGAAGTTGACGTTGATGGCGTTGGGGCTGGCGATGGCCACCGGGTGCGCGCACGGCTCGGCGGTGCGCAGCGCGGCGACGGAGCTGCGAGGCTCGACCCGGGTGGCCGAGAGCGGGCGGATGCTGCTGGCCGGGCCGGAGACGGTCCACGCCAGCGTTGATGGACCGCGTCCGGTCTCGCTGTTCCTGGTCGATCGCGTCCACGGCGACGATCGCGACTGCCAGGACGCATCGTACGCCCAGGAGGTGTCGACCTGCGCGCACGTCGAGGTGGGCGCCAAGCAGGAGCTCTGCGCCGTGGCCAGCGGCGGGCCGGCCGTCGTTCTGTGGCACGCCTTCGCCGGGGAAGGCGGCAACCTGTGGGCGTTGCAATGAGCGGCGTCGCGCCGACGGCCATCGCACGCGTCGCGTACGAGGCGCGCCGGGTCTACGCCCGGGCGCTCGGCGAGCAGGTGCTCCCCGCCTGGGACGAGGCGCCGCCGCAGCTGCGGCAGGAGGTGCTGCTCGGCGTCGAGGCCGTCCTCGGCGGCACGGCCAGCACGAGCGCCCGCCTCCACGAGGTCCTGACCCGGCACGCGCATCCCCTCGACTCACCCGGCGCCCTGTTCAAGGTCGACTACCAAGACCTTCCGATCGAGCAGCGGCGCAAGGTGCTCCTGTTCCGGGCGACCGTGCTGGCGCTGGTCGACGGCCCCTGCACCGGCCTCTGCCACGACGAGAAGTGCCGAATCATCGAGGACCACCCCTGCCACCTCGAGACCTGCCTGTCGCGGTTCGGCATCCAGCCCCGCGCCTGGCACTCGGCGGAACCAGCCGCGCCCCTGAAGCTCTACTCCTGAGAGGGACTAAAGCGGCGGTTTGGCGTTCTTGACCAGATCGAGGAGGTAGGGCTCGAACAGCAGCCCGGCCTCGGGCGCGCCCGGGGCGGCGTCCTCGGAGACGCAGTTCTCGTCGAAGCGCGCCGCACCCTTGTCGGCCGTCCCGTCCGATTCGCCCGGGGGCTTGATCCAGAGGTAGGCGTCGACGTTCGGCTCCGGGTTGGCCTGGGGGCGCTCGCCGAGCCCCGCCCCCTTGATGTTGCACCAGTTGCCCGGCTCCGTCCGGATGTTGGGGACACCGTCGCGCGCCGTGTCGATGACGAATGCCTTGCCGGTGATCCCGACCGACGGCAACCCCTTGGCCAGGTCCTGGATATAGCCGAGCTCGTCGTTGGGGGCGGCGGCCGGATCGCGCTTGGGCGCGGTCGGATCCTTGGACGGATTGTAGTTCGAGACGTCGGTGGCGAAGCCCCGGATGCGATCGGGACCGCCGGCCATCGTCAGCACCTCTTTGTACACGGCGTAGCTCTTGACGATGTTGCGCGGCCACCCGAGCCAGCCGGCGTGCGCGGCGTCGACGTAGATGAAGGCGTTCGGCAGCGACAGCTTGGCGATGGCATAAGCGATCGCCCGCTTGTAGATCGGCTCGGCGACGGCGCAGTTGGGCTTCTCGAGGTTGGTCACCAGGTTGCCCAGCGAGTCGGGCTCCAGGATCAGCGCCGTGTTCACCTTGGGGTGCGCCGCCAGCGCCGCCGCGAAGACGTCGATGTATTCCTTCTGGTAGCGCGCCTCGCCAGCGTCGTTGGGCGGCAGCTCGCCGGCCGAGGCCGCGGCGGCGCAGTCGCGGCCGGGCACGTCGTAGACGACGAACACCGGGACCACCGGCTTGCCGCCCGAGATCTGCTGCGCCTCGGCGTCGGCCAGGACCTGGGGCAGCTTCGCGAGGTCGGCGATCTTGCTCATCCAGATGGCCGTCGAGTAGGTGCCGAGCTTCTTGAGCTTGTCGGCCGATTCGGGGTGCTTGGCCGCCAACCCCCCGACCATCGCCGTGTATTCCGGGTTCACGTAGAGCTTCGCGCCCGCGAACGGGTTCACGTCCGGCGCGTGCGGGCCGGTGGCCGGCACGACCACGACAGGCTTCATCGACACCGCGGCCGGGCCCGCGCAGGCCGCCGCTCCCAACGCGAGACCCAGAAGCGACGAACCAAACAGCGAACCGACCAGCGAGCTGAGTTTCCTCATTCTTGTCTCCCTCCGAGGGCGGCGAGCATAGACCAAGGTGCGTGGGACCGGTCACCTGCTTTTCGGCGGCGGTGAGTTATTGTTGGCGCCGCCAGATCAGCAGATATGCTCCCCACCCACCCGATGAAGCTGTTCTCGGCGCTGACCGCCTTTGCGCTGGCGGGATTCCTGCTGGCGGTGCTCACCGCACAACATGGCTGCGCCTCCAACTGCGCCGCGAACTGCCCGACGCCGACCGCCTACATCGGTTCGAGCGACGACTACCAGCTGAGCGTCGCGTTCGACGCCTACGGCCCGGCCTGTCCGCCGCGCTCCTCCGTCCTCTGCACCGGCGACGGTGCCAACACCAGCTGCACGCACACGACCATCAGCGGTCAGGCGGCGAGCTGGTGCGACGTGCTCGTCGCCTTCGACCCTTACGCCGACGGACGCCAGTGGGAGGTCGTCCACCTGGAGTTCGGCCCGACCTACAGCGCCCCCGGCACCTGCTGCCAGGGCTACCCGGTGATCGGCCCGTCGACCTTCATCATCCCCGACCACCCGGCCGGGGGCGGCGTCTACGCCACCACCGACGGCGGGAACCGGTTCTACGACGCGATCACTTACGTGACCGACGGCGGCGCCGACGCCGGGGACGCGGCGCGCGACGCCGGCACGGACGGTTCAGACGGCGGCTAACGCGGCTTCTTGCCGATCCCGAACAGGCGCTTCAGCGGGTCGTAGTAGCGGTCGACCACCCGCTCCTTGAGCGGAATGATCGCGTTGTCGGTGATGGTGATGTGCTCGGGGCAGACCTTGGTGCAGCACTTGGTGATGTTGCAGTAGCCGACGCCGTGGGCCGTCTTGAGCTCGGGGACGCGGTCCTCCGTGTCGAGCGGGTGCATCTCCAGCGCCGCGACGTGCACCAGGAAGCGCGGGCCGATGAACTCGTCGTGCTTGTGGTGGTCGCGCAGCACGTGGCAGACGTCCTGGCAGAGGAAGCACTCGATGCACTTGCGGAACTCCTGCACGCGCTCGATGTCTTCCTGGTACATCCGCCAGGTGCCATCAGGTGCGTCAGGTTGGCGTGGTTTGAAGGGCTTGATCTCCTTCTTCACGCGGAAGTTCCACGACACGTCGGTGACCAGATCGCGGATCGACGGGAAGGCCTGCAGCGGCTGCACGGTGACCGGCTCTTCGAGCGGCAGGTCGTCGAGCCGGGTCATGCACATCAGCTTGGGCATGCCGTTCACCTCCGCCGAGCACGACCCGCACTTGCCGGCCTTGCAGTTCCAGCGGCACCGCCAGATCGTTGGCCTGCTCCGCCTGGATCTGATGGATGGCGTCGAGCACGACCATCCCCTCCGAGACCGGCGTCTTGTAGTCGCGGAACTCCCCTTTGCCCTTCTCGCCGCGCCAGACCCGAAACACTGCTGAGTTCGCGTGGGCGGAGCTCGGCTCCGCCGAGCGGAGCCCTTCGCGGGAGGGCGCGGGGACCCTGCCAGGGTCCCCGGAGTTGATGTCGGCCATTATTTGTTCTCCTCGACGACCTGCTTCAGATCGTCGCGCAGCGCCGGGATCGTCTCGCGCCGCAGATCGGCGCGTCCGCCCGCCCCCTTGCGCACGACGTGGTTGAAGCTGCCGAAATTCGGATCCTTGTCCGGGTGGTCATCGCGGAAGTGACCGCCGCGCGACTCCTTTCGCTCGAGCGCCGACGCGGCGATGACCTCGGCGCAGGTCAGCAGATTGGCGAGATCGAGCGCCGTGTGCCAGCCGGGGTTGTACTCGCGGTTGCCGCCGGCGCCGACCTTCGCCGCGCGCGCCTTGAGCGCCTGAATCCCCTCGACCGCCTTGCGAATGTCGGCCTCATTGCGGACGATACCGACGTTCTCCTGCATCAGATCCTGCAGCTCGTACTGGATCTTGTAGGGCGCCTCGGCCTCGCCGCCGGCCGCCGCCCGCTCGAACGGCGCCAGCGCCATCCGCTCGGCCGCGTCGATGGCCGACCCGTCGATGTTCACCGCCCCGCGCTCGCGCGCGAACTTGGCGGCGTGCTCGCCGGCGCGCTTGCCGAACACCAAGAGGTCGGAGAGCGAGTTGCCGCCCAGGCGGTTCGCGCCGTGGAGGCCAGCGGCGCACTCGCCGGCGGCGAACAGCCCCGGCACCGTCGTCATCTGCGTATCGCCGTCGACGCGGACGCCGCCCATCGATGTAGTGCGTGGTCGGCCCCACCTCCATCGGCACCTCGGTGATGTCGACGTTCGCCAGCTCCTTGAACTGGTGGTACATGCTGGGCAGCTTCTTCTTGATGTGCTCGGCGCCGCCGGGGACGCGCGACTTGATCCAGGCGATGTCCAGGAAGACGCCGCCGTGCGGGCTGCCGCGCCCCTCGCGAACCTCGCTGTCTGATCTGCGCGCCACGTGGTCGCGGGTGAGCAGCTCGGGCGGACGGCGCGAGCTCTTGTCCCCCTGGGTGTACTTCCAGCCCTCTTCCTCGCTGTCGGCCGTCTGCGCTTTGTAGTTGTCGGGGATGTCGTCGAACATGAAGCGCTTGCCGTCCTTGTTGCGCAGCACCCCGCCCTCGCCGCGCACGCCCTCGGTCACCAGGATGCCGTTGACCGCGGCGGCCAGACCATCCCCGTCGGGTGGAACTGGACGAACTCCATGTCCATCAGGTCGGCGCCCGCCTCGTAGGCCAGCGCGTAGCCGTCGCCGGTGTACTCCCAGCTGTTGCTGGTGATCTTGAAGGCGCGCCCGATGCCGCCGGTGGCGAGCACGATCGCCTTGGCCTTGAAGACACGCAGGTTGCCGCGCTCGCGGTCGTAGCCGAACGCGCCGGCGATGCGGTCGCCGTCCTTGAGCAGCGTGGTGATCGTGTGCTCCATGTAGACCTTGAATGCCCTGGTGGATCCCGTGGTCCTGCAGCGTGCGGATCATCTCCAGGCCGGTGCGATCGCCGACGTGTGCGAGACGCGGGTAGCGGTGGCCGCCGAAGTTGCGCTGCAGGATGCGGCCGTCCTTGGTGCGATCGAAGACGGCGCCCCAGGCCTCGAGCTCGCGCACGCGGTCGGGCGCCTCCTTGGCGTGCAGCTCGGCCATGCGCCAGTTGTTCAAGTACTGGCCGCCGCGCATGGTGTCGGCGAAGTGGACCTTCCAGCTGTCGCGATCGTCGACGTTGGCCATCGCCGCCGCCATGCCGCCCTCGGCCATGACGGTGTGGGCCTTGCCGAGCAGCGACTTGCAGACCAGGCCGACCGAGACGCCGGTGGCCGAGGCCTCGATGGCCGCGCGCAGGCCGGCGCCGCCGGCGCCGATGACCAGGACGTCGTGCTCGTGCGTCTCGTGAACGGGCATCGCTAGAAGATCCTCAAGTCGGTGATGACGCCGCTCGCGCAGAGGCGGATGTAGACGTCGGTGAGCCCCACCGAGAACAGGCTGAACCAGGCCCACTTGGGGTGGTGACGGTTGAAGCAGCTCGCGCAGTCGTAGGCCTTCTTGCGCAGCGGCGCCTTCGACATCGTGTCGATCACGCCGCCCACCAGATGGCGCAGCGAGTGGCAGCCGAAGCTGTACCCCGCCAGCAGGCTGGCGTTCACCAACAGGATGAGCGAGCCAACCCCGATCCCGAACCTCCCGTGGCCCGTGGCCGGATCGTTGAAGATGAAGCCCTTCACCGCCCCGGTGAAGAGGAAGATGTTGAAGACGAGCGCGAAGTAGAGCGCGTAGCGGTGCAGGTTCTGGATCAGAAGCGGCCACTTGGCCTCGCCGCGGTACTCGTCGCGCGGCTCGCCGACGGCGCAGGAGGGGGGATCCGCCCAGAACGCCTTGTAGTAAGCGCCGCGGTAGTAGTAGCAGGTCATGCGGAACGCCAGCGGGAAGATCAGGATCAACATCGCCGGCGAGTACTTGATGAAGGGGATCCAGGCCCAGCGCCAGGGCCCGAACCAGGCGTGCGGCGAGCTGCCGAAGATCTCCGGCTCGTAGAACGGCGACAGGTAGTTGCCGTACGCGTAGTTGTCGCCTTGGAACAGCGCCCACGTCGTGTAGACGATGAACGAGGTGAACACCACGAACGTCACCAGGGGCATGACCCACCAGCCATCTTTGCGGGCGGTGTGGCCGAAACGGACCCTCTTGAGTGGAACGTCGACGGTGGCCATGAGTTGATCGTGGCGCAGCATAGTCGGCCCAGAGGAAGTTTCAAATGCCTTCCCGCTTCAAGCGCCCGGCCCTCAACCGCGGCCCTCCGACCTCGGACGACGCCTCACTTCTGGCGGAGCACGCTCGAGCAGGCAACCCCCGCTTCGCGCGCGCCGAGCTCAACGCCCTGAACCACCGCGCGTCCGCGCGAGAACTTTTTCGGCGGCGTGGGCTGCGCTCACGACTTGAAATGGCAGCCCACGCCGCCCAAAAGGTCCCGAGCGGAAAAAGCGCTCACCGTGCCGCGGCGCCCGCCCCGCGAGGCACTGAGGTCGCCTGCGCCCAGACGAACCTGCGGGCCCGCGCCCAGACGAATCTGCAGAGAGGCGAGGCCCAATGAGCCCGGGCTACGCGGGGCTCTCACGATTCGCGACATCTCCGGGCCGCAAACATCCGCGAATTCAAGTCGGGTGCGCGCGCGGCGCCGAGGCGGGGTGCTCGTCGACCCGCAACGGACCACCCGCGCGCCTCCATCCGACGCGCGCTATCCAGGTCGCTGGCGTCGCCGTCGCCGAAGGAGAGTCGGTGATCGCGGGCCCGCGCTGCCACCCCGAAAAGTGCGGCCCCGAGCTGCGCGGGTCGATGCACGCGGGCGCCCGGAGGTGCTTGCGGAAGTTGAGCAGCACGTAGACCAGGCTGATCCGCATCTGGCGCGGCGTGGTGAGTGGGCGGGCGTGATAGCGGTCGCCGACAACCTGCCCTTTGCGCCCAAGGGCGCGGTTGACCGCCAGCGCCAACCGGATCGCCAGGCCGTGCATACCCCCGCGGGCTCGCCGGGCTTCGTCCCCCTCGACGATGAAGTGGCCGTGGTCCTGCTGGATCGAGAAGTGAATCACCCGGAACCGGTCGACCGACGCCCGTGCGATGGCGCGCCGGAGCGCCCCGAACAGCCGGGGGGAGCGGAGCGACGGCAGCCCCGGCGTCGCGCGAATGGTGACCTGCACCGGGTATCGCGGATCGACCTTCGGCCGCGTGTCGTGGGGCATCGAGGGACGGCCGCGCGGTTTCCGCCCGGCGCCCTTGCGAGCGCCACCCCACGTGCGTGGTGCCCCGAGGGGCAAGTCGAGCTGACGCCGTCGCACCGTCTTGATTCCGCGCATGTCCCGTTGTCGGCAAAGACCGCGGCGGGTTGCGTGGTGTGAGGCCGACCGCCGCGGCGACGGCGGCGACTTGATTCCGCTGCGACGCGCCGCTCGCGTGACTTGATTCCGTGGAGGTGCGGTCGGCGGAGCGGGACGCCGAGGGGTCGGGCGCGTCGGCGCGCGGACGGCTCGACCTTGATTGCGCGGATGTTGTGCCGCCCACGAAGGTGACGATTCGTGAGAGGCGGGTCAGGCGGCGGCGGTCGAGCGCGTGG
Source organism: uncultured Pseudomonadota bacterium (assembly GCA_963831685.1). Classification (GTDB taxonomy): domain Bacteria; phylum Myxococcota_A; class Polyangia; order Fen-1088; family Fen-1088; genus JADGRB01. The sequence continues at coordinate 58,528 of CAWHRJ010000009.1, read as the reverse complement.
ACGGCGGCGGCGGTGCCGCGGCGAGGGCGAGGATGCGGGCGTTGACGGGGACCTCGTGCAGGAAGCGGTGGCGCCAGTCGAGATCGGCGACGCGCTCGGCGCGTGCCAAGAGGCGCTCGCGGGCGACGATCAGGGCCGCGTGGGCTTGTGCGTGCGCGCCGGCCGCCGCCAGCGCCTCGGCGTAGGTCAGCCGCACGGAGGACTCGCCCTCCTCGATCTCGCCCAGCCGCTCGAGCGCGGCGTGGGCCTCGCGCGCGGCCGCCAGCGCCCCACCGAGCTCGCCGCCGCCGAGCCGCGCGCGGGCCAGCGCCCCGAGCGCCGCGACCCGGATCGCCGGTGCGACCGCCAGCGCCGCGATCGCCGCCGACGCCTCGACGGCGGCGCCGGCGAAGTCTCCGCGCGCGATCAGGATCTCGGCCAGGTAGACGCGCGCCAGCCCTTCGAGCCGCGGTTCCCCCTGCCGGCGGAGCGCCGCGATCGCCAGCCGCTCGAGCCGCTCCGCCTCGCCCAGCTCGGCCCCGAAGCCGAGGACGCGCCCGAGGTTGTGCTGCACGGCGGCCGACAGATCGAAGAGCCCCATCCGATCGCAGGCGGAGAGCGCCTGGCGCAGCGCCGCCTCGGCCCGCTGGAAGTCACCGAGCTCCGAGTACATGTAGCCGAGGTTGTTGCGAACGGCGCAGGCGTTGCGCAGATCGCCCGCCTGCTCGAACGCCTGCAGCGCCGATTCGAGGCCGCTGAGACAGCGCCCCAGATCGCCGGCCGCGGAGGCCCGCACCGCCCGTACCTGGTGCAGGAGCCCCAGCGCCTGCGGATCGAGCGCTGCGTCCCGCTCGCCCGCCAGCGCGCCGATGGCGGCTATCAGCGGATCGGCGATGGCGTACCGCCCGCCGAAGACCAGGAAGTGAGCGCCCCAGGCCAGCGAGACGATCCGCGCGCTGCGGACCGCCGGATCGGCCGTGAGCGGCGAATCCTCCACCAGCCGGACCTGCTGTTCGACGCCCTCCAGCCGGCCGTGCTTGCCGGACGCGAGGATCGCTTGCGCCAGCGCACGCAGCCAGGCGGCGCCGCCGGCCGGGAGATCGGCGGCGGCGGCCAGGGCCAGCCGCTCGGCCTCGGCGAGCTCGCCGCGCCAGACGTGCGCCTCGGCCGCGATGAGCCGCAGCTTCCCCGCCAGCTCGCCGTCGGCGCCTGCCCGGAGCCCCAGCTCGGCCCGGTCGATGGCGGCCAACAAGTCGTTGGCGGAGAGCGCCTGGGCCGCCGCCCGCTCGTACCAGCGGGCGGCGCGCGCCGGCTCGTCGCCGCGCCGGAAGTGCTCGGCCAGGACCATCGCGTCGGCGGCCCCCGCCTGCTCCAGCCAGGCGCCCGCCAGCCGGTGGCCGAGCAGCCGGTCCTCGTCGGTGAGCATCGCATAAGCCGCCTCGCGGACCAGCGCGTGCGCGAACATCAGCTCGACGTCCCCTTCCAGCGCGGGCGCCTGGGCCCGGGCGAAGAGCTCGCGCGCAAGGAGCCGCTCGACCGCGTCGGCGACGTCGCCCTCCCCCGCAACGCCGCCGAGCAGCGCGGCCAAGCCCGCGCGCGAAAACCGCTCGCCGAAGATGGCCGCCGCCCGCAGCACCCGCTTGCCGTCGCCCCCCTCGGCGTCGAGCCGGGCTTGCACCATCGCCAGCACCGAGTCGGGGAGCGCGTCGGCGCGCCCGGCCGCCGCCGCGCGGATCAGCTCCTCCAGATAGAAGGGGTTGCCGTCCGCGCGCTCGACGATGCGCGCGAGCAGATCGTCGCCGATCTCCGCCAGCGCCTGCCGCACCAGCTGCTCGCTGGCGCGCGGCGAGAGCGGGCCGAGCCGGATCGTCTGGAGGTGGCGCGCCGTCCAGACGTCGGGGAACCGCTGGTCCACCTCGGGACGGGCCAGGGCCAGCACCAGGAGCGGCTGATCGTGCAGGTTGCGGAGCGCGCCGTCGAGGAAGCTCACCGTCCCCAGATCGCCCCAGTGCAGATCCTCGAGCACCAGCAGCACCGGGTGGGCGGCGCACTCGGCCGCCAGCCAGTCCTCGAACGCGCGGCGCATCCCGTCGCCCATCAGCTGCGGGTTGCCGCGCGCGGTCCGCAGCGCCTCGCTGCCGTCGGCGAAACGGACGTCGGCGATCTCGCCCAGGAACTCGGTGACCCGCTCGCGCGCCTCGCGATCGACGTGACGGGCGACCCGCGCCGCCAGCTTCTCGCGCCGCGCCTCGAGCGGCTCGCCGTCGACGATCCCGGCCGCCCGCCGGATGGCGCGGGCGAGCATGGCGAACGGCGAGCCCGCGCGCCACCGAGTCGACGCCGCCGAACAGCACCTCCGCGCCCTCGGGCTGCCGCTGCACCCACTCGCACAGCTCCTGCCGCAGCCGCGACTTGCCGGCGCCCGCCGGACCGATCACCAGCACCGGCGTGGCGACCGACTCGGCGACGGTGCCGGCATAGAGGTTGGTCAGCATCGACATCTCGCGCCCGCGCCCGACGAACGGCGTCTGCTTGCCGAGCAGCTGGCGCTGCTCGCCGAACGCGTCGCGCTCGGCGCGCAGGAAGGGCGCGGTCCCGTCGCGGCGGACGTCGAAGCGCGCGTCGAGCAGCCCGGCGGCCACGTCGTCGAGGCGGATCGCCCCCGGCGGCGTCCCGCGCAGAAGCCGCATCCCGTTGTCGATCACCGTCGCCGACCACCGACCAGGCCGCGAAGCGCCCCTGCCCGGTCGAGACGACGAAGGCCACGTCCGGCAGCGCGCTGCGCATCGCCAGCGCACAGCGCGCCGCCCGCGCCGCCTGGTCGGTGGCCCGCTCCTGCTCGGGCAGCGACACCACCACCGAGCCGTCGGGCAGCGGGTGAACCTGTGCGCCGTGCCGGCGGACCAGCTCCTCCTCGATCGCGACCAGCCGCCGGAGCTGCCCGGCGATGACCACCTCCTCGTCCGGAGGCAGTGACCCGGGCACGATCCCCGCGGCGGCGTCTCGCCGCTCCAGCGCCGCTCGCCCGTGACCGACGGTCCCGCGATGACGACGCAGGCGATCCGCTGCTCGCTCGCGGTGAGCGCCGCGGTCGGCGCGCCCGGACGCAGGCCGGCGCCCGCGCGCCCCTCGCCGAGAGGACCGAGCGCGCCCAGCGCCTCCAGCACGGCGGCCGCGTCGGCGAGCCGCCGCTCGGGCTCCCTGACCAGCATGCGGGCCACGCAGTCGTCGAGCGCCGCCGGGATCTGCGGCGCCAGGTCGCGCACGCGCGGCGCATCCGCCAGCAGGATCTTCGCCAAGAGCGCGGTCGGCGCCTCGGCCTCGAACACCGCGCGGCCGGTCAGGCACTGGAACAGCACGCAGCCGAGCGAGAAGACGTCGGCGCACGGGGTGATGTTGCGCGCGCCGCGCACCAGCTCGGGCGCCATGTAGCCGGGCGTCCCGATCACCGAGCCGGTGCGGGTCAGCTTGCGCGCGCCGCTGGTGAGCCGCGCGATGCCGAAGTCGAGCACCTTGAGCCGCTCGATGGCGCCGCCTGGGAGAAACAGGTTCTCCGGCTTGATGTCGCGGTGAACGACCCCCGCGCGATGCGCGTGGGCGAGCGCCTCCGCCGTGCGGCGCGCGATGGCCACCGTCTCGGCGACGGTCGGGTGCTCGCGCGCGAGCCGCGTCGCCAGGTCCTCGCCGTCGAGCCACTCCATCGCGATGAAGCGCGCGCCGCTGTCGGCGACGCCGTGGGTGATGTAACGGACGATCGCCGGGTGAGCGAGCTCGGCCAGGATCGCCGCCTCCTGGTCGAAGCGCTGCGCCTCGCGCACCTCGCGGCCGGTGAGGATCTTGACCGCGACCGTCGCGCCGGTCGTGAGATCGCGCGCGCGGTAGACCGCGCCCATGCCGCCCGCGCCGGCCTCGGCGAGAAGGTGGAACCGCCCGGCGACGATCTGCTCGATCACGCCGCCTACTTGGGAGAAAGACCGTGACGCTCTCGAAGTAGGTCTGCCGGCGCCGAAGCGCCCAGCGTCACTGCAGAAGGTGAAGTCGCCGAACAGCCCCTGGAACGCGCAGTCCTTGGCGCAGGATCCGACGACCGTCATCGGACAGTCGCTGAGCGAGTCGCCGCAGACGCGCTGGTCCTCGCTCTGCCCGGGCGCGAGGCAGACGTAGCGCGGCTGGCCAGGGATGAAGAGGTTGCCGAAGTAGGTCGCCTCGCGCTGCGGGTAACTGGAGAGCTCGCTCCGGGTCGGCGCAGCGCCAGGCTCGGGCCGCGGATCGAGATCTCCCGCTCGACGCCGGCGGCGTCGACGCGCGCCAGCACGCAGGCGGAGACCCAGCGCTGGCACGATCCGTCGCACGAGCCATGGTCGCCGCCCCACTGCGGCGCGAGGCCGACCTGGCCGGGGAACGTGTGGGTGATCCCTGCGACGGTGAACGACAGGCTCTGTTGCGGCCCGAGCGCGCAGGAGACGACGTACTTGAGGAACTGCAGCGCCATCGGATCGGCGAGCGCCGTCGCGCCGTTGCCGAGCAGACCGCCGGCGGTCAACCCGTTCGCCGACAGGCCGTTCGCCGACAGGCCGTTCGCCGACAGACCGTTCGCCGACAACCCGTTCGCCGACAGCCCGTTCGCCGACAACCCGTTCGCCGACAGGCCGTTCGCCGACAGACCGTTCGCCGACAGGCCGTTCGCCGACAGGCCGTTGTCGACGACGGCCGCGATGCCGATCGGCGCGTCCGCTGTCTCGCCCGACCCGGCGCACGAAAGAGCGCAGGTCGCCAGGCACAGAACACCCAGGCTTCGGGCCACACGTTCCGCCACCATGGATGAAGCATCGGTGGCCTCTCGCAAGTCCTTTAGCGGACTTACAAACTTTTCCTACTTCATTTAAGTAATGAAAACTACGCTATTTTTCTTGTCAAACTTTTGACGACCTCGCCGGCGAGGGCCCGGATCTCGTCGTCCATGATCCCCTTCTGCCGATCGGCCAGCGCCGTGAAGCGCGTGTAGACCTCGTCGAGCTGCGGCTTGTCGAGCGCCAGGCCGAGCGCCTTGCAGCGATCCTTGAGCGCGTGCCGGCCGCTGTGCTTGCCGAGCACGAGCCGGCTCTCAGGTACGCCGACGGTCTTCGGCTCGATGATCTCGTAGGTCGTCCGCTCCTTGAGGAAGCCGTCCTGGTGGATGCCCGCCTCGTGCGCGAAGGCGTTGGCCCCGACGATCGCCTTGTTCGGCTGGACGCCGACGCCGATGATCTCGGTCAGGAGCTGGCTCGCCGGAAAGAGCTGCTCGGTCCTGATCCCGGTCGTGTACGGCAGGCGATCGGCGCGGGTCCTCATGACCATCACGATCTCCTCGAGCGAGCAGTTGCCGGCGCGCTCGCCGATCCCGTTGACCGTGCACTCGATCTGGCGCGCGCCGTTCTGGACGGCGGCGAGCGAGTTGGCGACCGCCAGGCCGAGATCGTCGTGGCAGTGGACGCTCACGATGGCCGACGGGCCGAGCGCGCGCGACGACGCGCCCGATCAGCGCGCCGTACTCCTCGGGGACGCGAGTAGCCGACGGTGTCGGGGATGTTGACGGTGGTGGCGCCGGCGGCGACGACCGCGCGCGAGACCTCGCTCGAGATACTCGACCGGCGTGCGCGCGCCGTCCTCGGCCGAGAACTCGACGTCGTCGACGTGCTTGCGCGCCAGCTCGACGGCGGCGGCCGCCTCGTCGAGCACCTGGTCCTGCGTCTTCTTCAGCTTGTACTTGAGGTGGATCGTCGCTGGTCGCCAGAAAGACGTGGATGCGCGGCGCCGCCTTCGCGCCCTCGAGCGCCTTGGCGGCGCGCTCGACGTCCAGCGCGGTGGCAGCGCGCGAGCGCCGCGACCTTGACCGTCACCTCGCGGCCCACGCGCGCACCGCCTCGAAGTCGCCCTCCGACGCGATGGGGAATCCCGCCTCGAGGATGTCGACGCCCAGCTCGGCGAGCTTGTGCGCCATGCGCAGCTTCTCGGTCACGGTCATGCTGCAGCCGGGGGCCTGCTCGCCGTCGCGGAGGGTGGTGTCGAAGATGTGAACCTTCTCGGGCGTCTTGGTCATGGGACTCAATCTTGGGTCCGGGGGCCTGATATCGCAAATTTATAATTATTCTTGCCTCGATAAGCGTTAGTTATGCTCTACCATAGGCGGCCGATGGAGCTCCACGCCCTGCAGGTCTTCGCCACCGTCGTCGGCGAGCGCAGCTTCTCGCGCGCGGCCGAGAAGCTGTTCCGCACGCAGCCCGCGATCTCGCTGGCGGTGCAGCGGCTCGAGGCCGAGCTGGGCGAGAAGCTGATCGACCGCGGCGCCAAGGAGCTGGTCCTGACCGACGCCGGGCGCACCGTGCTCGACTTCGCGCGCCGCTTCGAGAACCTGCGAGGCGGAGCTCGACGACGCGCTCGCCGAGCTGCGCGACAAGTCCGCCGGCCGCCTGATCGTCGGCGCCAACGAATCGTCGACGCTCTACCTCCTGCCGCACATCGAGCGCTACCGGCGCCTCTACCCCAAGATCAAGGTCCAGGTCCGGCGCGCGCAGTCGAGCAACATCCCCGTCGAGCTGCTCGACGGCGATCTCGAGCTCGGCGTCGTCAGCTACGACCCCGCCGACGATCGGCTCGTCTCCAAGGTGATCTACACCGACGCGCTGGCCTTCGTCGTCTCGCCCAAGCACCGACTCGCGCGCCAGCGCGCCGTCTCGATCACCGAGCTCGGCGAGGAGACCTTCATCGCGCACAACGTCGTCTCCCCCTACCGCGAGGTCGTGCTGCGCGAGTTCCGCCGCCACAAGGTGCCGCTGCAGATGGACGTCGAGATGCCGACGCTGGAGACGATCCGCCGCCTCGTGCAGAGCAACGAGGGCGTCGCGTTCCTGCCGCGCATGTGCGTCCGCCAGGACGTCGAGAGCGGCGTCGTCCGCGAGGTGACGGTCAAGGAGCTGCACGTCGAGCGCAAGGTCCGCCTGCTCTACGCCAAGGCGCGCACTCTGAGCCACGCGGCGCGCGCGTTCCTCGAGCTCGTTCAGAGCTCGACTTAGCGCGCGCCTCTCAACCCGGGTTGAGGCCCGCGTCGAACGACGGCGACGCTTCACAGGTGAACGCGTCGATTCGGATCCCGTCGGTACAATCGTCTATGCACTGTATCGCGGTCGCCAGGCAGGTCTCGGGGACGCCGTGGACGTCGAAAACTAGGCTCACCCCCTCGTACGCCGAAGGAGACGCCGCGACCTCGTTCACGATTGTCTGACACTCGGAGAAGAGCTCCTCGACGGTGCGCGCGACGCCTGCGTCCGGCAGCTGCGCGCCGACCTCGTCCGACTGGCTGGTCACGTTGCCCGTGCAACTGCTCGAGTCGTAACTGACGTACGAGAATCTGATCAGCTGGTCGTTCGCGATCTCGTACGTGCTGATCGCGCACGAATTGAACACGGACGAAACCCGACTTTGGTACTTGTAGATGGGACAGGTCGGCTTCGCGGCCGCCCAGATCGCCTCTGCCGAGGTGAGTACTCCCTGGCCGCCGGTCCCCGGCGCGCCCCCGCTCTGGGAAAGCCCGCCGGTCCCGGGCGCGCCCCCGCTTTGACTCGACCCGCCGGCACCGCCCAGGGAGTCACCTTTCGAGGCGCATCCCACAGCGATCCCAAGCATCAAAAACCACATCAACCTCAGGCTATGAACGTTCGAAGCTAAATAAGTCATGGTCGAAGTATTGCGCCGGATTCGTCGAAGCTCAACCTTTGTAGGTCCAGGTGCGACGAAGGCTATCGCGAACGCGACGGGGCGATTTCCGCGGCGGGGTGAGCCGTGTGGGGGTTATATTGAAGGTGTTCCGTGAGTGGCTCGCACCCGACTCTGACGGCTGACGTCCCTCCGACGGTCGACGACGCCGCCGCCTGGGCCGCGCGCATGGCTGCCCGCCGCGCGCACGCCACCTGGCGCCCCTCGAACGGTGCGCGCCGCTACGGCATCCAGCTGCGCCGCTTCGCCGGCCCGGCCGTCTACCGCAAGCAGGTGAGCCACTTGCGGATCGCGCACCTCACCGATCTGCACGTCGGCCGCATCACACCGTTCGAGGTTCAGCGGACCGCCGCCGAGATGACCAACGCGCAGCACCCGGATCTGATCCTCCTCACGGGCGACTTCGTCTGCCACAGCCAGCTCTACCTCGAGCAGCTCGTCGAGGTCATCCGGCTCTACAAGGCGCCGGTCATCGCGGTGCTCGGCAACCACGACTACTGGTCCGGCGCCGACGAGGTCCGCCACGCGCTCGAGCAGGGCGGCGCCGAGGTGCTGCGCAACCGCAACACGACGATCACCCTGCGCGGCGAGCGGCTGCAGGTCGTCGGCCTCGACGACGCCTACACCGGGCACGCGCGCCGCGACGAGGCGGTCAAGGGTCTGCGCCGCGACCTGCCGTCGATCGGCCTCTCGCACATCGCCGAGGAGGCCGACGGCCTCTGGCGCCACGGTGTCCCGCTCGTCCTCTCGGGCCACACGCACGGCGGCCAGGTGACGCTGGCGCGCCTGCACGAGCTGGCGGTCGGCATGATCGCCGGCCACCGGTACGTGCATGGCCTCTACGGCTCGCGCGATCACATCGGCCCCGATGGTGAGCCGGCCGGCGCCGTCTACGTCGGTGCGGGCATCGGCGCGGCGGTCGTGCCGTTGCGCCTCGGCGATCGCGGCCAGCGCGAGGTCACGATGTTCGAGCTCGGCTGCGCGCCGGGCGACTTCGTCGAGCACCACAGCGAGCAGGCGCCGATGCCGGGCCGCAAGCCGACGCAGGCCACGATGGCCCGCCGGGCGGCGGCCGTCGTCCGCAAGCGCCTCCGTCGGGAAAAGCGCCTGATCCAAACCTAGGTCCGCGCTCGGCCCGGCCCGGATCGGGGATCGCCCCGAGGGCAACGCGAAACACCTCATCCGCCCTTGCACGGCTGAGCGCGGTTGCCATATTTCGCGGCATGCCAAAGTACACCCTCCCGGAGCTGGCCTACGACTACGGCGCGCTCGAGCCGCACGTGTCGGGCAAGATCATGCAGCTCCACCACGACAAGCACCACGCGGCCTACGTCGCGGGCGCCAACACCGCGGCGGACGGGCTCGCGGAGGCGCGCGAGAAGAACGACTTCGCCAAGATCGCCACGCTCGAAAAGGCGCTGGCGTTCCACACCTCGGGTCACGTCCTGCACGCGCTCTTCTGGCAGAACCTCGCGCCCAAGGCGGGCGGCGAGCCGACCGGCGGGCTGGGCGCGCAGATCAAACAGGACTTCGGCGGCTTCGCCGGCTTCAAGGGACAGCTGACCAACGCCGCCATGACGATCATGGGCTCCGGCTGGGCGGCGCTCGCCTGGGAGCCGGTCGCCAAGCGTCTCGTGACGACACAGATCTACGACCACCAGTCGAACGTCAACCAGGGCGGCGTTCCGATCCTCGTGCTCGACGCCTGGGAGCACGCTTTTTACCTGCAATACGGGCCCGACAAGAAGAGCTTCTTCGAGGCGGTCTGGAACATCTGGAACTGGCAGGACGTCGAGCAGCGCTTCGAAAAGGTCCGCGCCCTCGACCTCGGGCTGCGCGGCGCCACCGACGCGAAATAGAGATCAGGCAATCGCGAAATAGATCTTGCGGCGGTTGTCGTCTAAGCTCTGCCGCACTTTCAAGGAGACCCAATGTTGAAGAAGCTTGCCGTTCCGTTCCTGACCCTCACCCTCGCGGCCTTCGGCTGCTCCAGCAGCACCACCTCGACCCCGGGCACCGGCGGCGTCGGCGGTGGCGCGGCGGGCTCCGGCGCTGCGGGCGCCACGGGCGCCGCCGGATCGGGTGCGGCAGGATCGGGCGCAGCGGGCGCCACGGGCGCCGCCGGATCGGGCGCGGCAGGCTCCGGCGCGGCAGGCTCCGGCGCAGCAGGATCGGGCGCGGCAGGATCGGGCGCGGCGGGATCGAGCGCGGCGGGCTCCGGCGGAGGCGGCAAGGCGGGTGGCGGAGGTGGCGGCAAGGCGGGTGGCGGAGGTGGCGCGAAGGCCGACGCCGGCACCTCGATGGCCGACTGCACGGTCACGACTTCAACCGGGACCGAGACGCTTTCCGCATCAGTCTTCTGTGCGCAGATGGCGGCCTACTGCCCGTCCCAGTTCACGACCGAGGGGGCGTGCACTTCGACCTACAACACCAGCGGACAGCAACACTGCCGCTCGTACCACATGTGCTGGGGTGTCGAGGGGCTCACCAACGCCTCCGGCGCGAATCCCACGCTGCACTGCCCGCACACCATCGGCGTCGGCTTGTGCATGGCCACCGACGCCTCCGCCGGCAACTGACACCAGGCTCACCGGCCTTTCAAAGGCGCCCCGGCCGCAAGCCGGCCGGGCGCCTTTTTCTGTTGGGCGGGCGCGGACGGGGATAAAATGTGGGGATGCGACGGCTCGCCCTCCTCGCCTGTCTGCTGGGGGGCGGACTGCTGATCTCCTGCGAGGACGACTCGGCTTATCTGGAGGGGCAGTCGACCTTCCAGAACGACACGCTCGACGGGGCCGCGGGGGCGCCAGCGAACATGGACGCCGCGGTCGATGCGCCCGGTGCCGCGGGCACGACGGGCGCCGCGGGCGCGCCGCCCGCCACCGGCGGGACGACCGGGACCGGCGGCACCCCCGCGACCGGCGGCACCCCCGGCACGGGCGGCACGACCGGCAAGGGTGGCGCGACGGGGGCGGCGGGCACGACGGGCGCCGCGGGAACCACCGGGGCCGCGGGGGCGACCGGGAGCGGCGGTGCCACGGGCGCGGCCGGGAAGGCGGGGACCGGCGGCGCCACGGGCGCTGCGGGGACGACCGGCAGCGGCGGCACCACGGGCGCAGCAGGGACGACCGGCAGCGGCGGCAGCGGTGGATCGACAGGCAGCGGCGGCACCACGGGCGCAGCAGGGACGACCGGCAGCGGCGGTTCGAACATCGACGCCGGCGGACGCGGCTGACAGGGATAAGCACGGTCCAGGCGGGCGCGAGCGCCGGCCGAACTTGCCCGATCCGGCAGAGCTGACGTACTCTGCTGGGCGGCCCCTTCATCGGCCAAGGAGAAGATCGCGATGGCGGATGACCGTTTCGTCCCGAAATCGGCCGGCAAGTCCAAGGGGTCGCTGGCGTTGATCGCGGCCCTGGCCGGCGCGGGCACGCTGTTCGTCTGGGGATGCACCGACAACAGCGGGAACGGCAAGTTCGTCGAGCCCACCCGCGACGCGGCTGTCGACGCGGGCGGCGGCGGGGCAGCGGCCGTCGATGCGGGTGACGCGAGCGGTACCGCCGGAGCCGGCGGTGCGGCGGGCGACACCGCGGCGGGAGGAGCAGGCGGCGCGGCGGGCGGTGCGGCGGGTGCCGCGGGCGGTGCGGCAGGTGGTGGCGCGGGTGCAGGCGGTGCCGGTGGCGCCGGCGGTGCCCTCGGCGGCGGTGGCGCGGCCGGCGGTGCCCTCGGCGGCGGCGGCGCGGCCGGCGGTGCCCTCGGCGGCGCGGGCGGCGCCTAGAAACCGCGGTGCGGCCGCCGCGGACGCGACCTCCGCGGCCGGCGGCGCCCGGAGGGATCCTGCTAGGCTAGTCGCATGTTGGATCTGGCGCGCGGTCCCTTGATCGTCGGCGTCGCCGACAGCCCGGCGGCGCTCGGCGCGTGCGCCGCGATCGACCGCGGCGCACGCCCGTTCGACCTGGTCGAGGCCCGCGTCGATCTTTTCGCCGGCCAGCGCATCGACAGCGGCGCCGAGGCCTGCGCGCGGCTCGAGGCCAGCGGGACGCCCGTGCTGGTGACCATCCGCAGCGCCTCGCAGGGGGGGCGCTTCGGGGCGAGCGAGGGCGAGCGCCTCGAGCGTTTTCGCGCGGCGCTGGCCGTCGCCTCATGGGCCGACGTCGAGGACGACGCGGCGATCCTCGGCGAGGTGGCAGCGCTGGTGCGCGCGCGCGACGGCGGCCGGCTGGTGGTCTCGCACCACGACTTCGCCGGCACGCCGCCGCTCGAGGCTCTGCTCGCCTGCGTCGACGCCTGTCACGCCGCCGCGCCGGGCGCGGTGGCCAAGGTGGCGACCGCGGTGAGAACGCCCGGGGACGGCACGGTCCTGCGCACGCTGCTGGCGCGGCGCCCGGAGCGGACCGCGGTCATCGGCATGGCGGCGGCCGACGACGGGCTGCGGGTCGAGCTGGCCGCCGCGGGGTCGCTGTTGGCGTACGGGTTCGTGGCCGGCGCGACGGCGCCCGGCCAGCAGTCGGCCGAAGCGCTGCACGCACGGCTGCTCGCCGCCTCCGCCGGTTATGCCGCGCGCCGCGGCCCCTCGACCGGCGCGTCTATCTGAGGAAGCAGGCGCCCAGCAGCGGCGCGCCCATCAGCGCGCCACGTCCCACGCAGAGCAGCGACGCCACCCGCCCCTTCGCCAGGCCCCCGAGCGCGGGATCGTTCCGGGTGGCGAGCGTCGCGTTGACCGTGTCGAAGGCGTCGCCGGTCCCGAGCCGCACGACCATGTCCCCTTCGTAGTTCCGGTCGACCGAGCGGACGATCCCGGTCACCATCAGCGAGCGATCGCGGTAGGCGCGATCGGCGTCGGCCGCGTCGCGCGAGTAGGCGATCCCGAGATCGGTTGCGCTGATCTCGAGCGCGCGCGACGCCGCGGCAGCGCGCGCGGCGGGCGGCGCCAGGGCGGCCGCCGGCTCCGACGGATGAGCTTGGGGCAGGAGCGCGCCCGCGCTGGCCACGGCGAACATCCCGACCATGAGCCCGCCCGCCAGGCAGAGCAGCAGGGTGCGCGGCCGGATTCGCTGGCTCTTTCCGCAGCGCCGGCAGGCATACGCGGCGCGCGACACCAGCTTGCCGCACTTCCCGCAGCGTCTCTGCTGCACGCGGACGGGATAGGGGGCCTGCCGGCTGAGCGCAACACTGCTCATATTCCCAGCATCGACCGGCCGCGCCAAAGCTTGAACCCCTCCCGCAACGGCAGATTTGCCCGCGGGACCCGGCCCGACCGGCCGTCCCGGTGGAGGTTGTACGATTTGGCTCGCTTTGGCTCCCTTGGCCCCTTGACGGGTTCGCCACGCGGACAATGTTGTCGGTTACCGTGCCGGAACTGGCCCAGACCATCCTCGTCGTGGAGGACGATCCCGATGTCCGGCGGGCGCTGACCGAGCTCTTGGCCAGCGAGGGGTACGCGGTCGCGGCCACCGCCGACGGCGGCGAGGCGCTCGAGACCCTGCGCGGCGGGCTGCGCCCCGCCGTCATCCTGCTCGACCTCATGATGCCCAACTGCGACGGCTGGGACTTCCGGCGCGAGCAGCTCGAGGACCCCGCGTTCGCGGCCGTCCCGGTGGTGCTGGTGACGGCGGCCGGGTTCAGCCCCGATTCGATGCGCAGCCAGCTCGGCCCGATCGAGCTCTGTCCGAAACCGATTCAGCCCGCGGAGCTGCTGGAGACGCTGGCGCGCCTGGCGCAGGTAAAAGCGCCCTCGCAGGTGAAAGGCCCGTCAAAGTATAGTTAGTCCAAGCATGGTGGAGGAGCCGGTCTCGCCCGCACGGATCAACTTCGGCTGGCTGGTCCGGCTGCGGTTCGCGACGGTCGCCGGTCAAGCGCTGACGATCGCCGTGGTCCGCTGGGGGATGAACGTGGAGATACCCATGGCGCCGCTGTTTGCGTTGGTCGGGCTGGCGCTGGTGTCCAATCTGGTCTGCATCGTCGTCGCCGCAGATGCGCCCGGCCGAGGAGTGGTGGCTGCTGGCGGTGATGGCGTTCGACGTGGTCGCCTTCTCCGGGCTGCTCTACTTCACGGGCGGCCCCGAGAACCCGTTCAGCTTTCTTTACCTGGTCCCTATCGCCATCGCCGCCATCACGCTGCGCTCGGCCTGGACCTGGCTCTTGGTGCTGCTGTCGTTGGCGTCGTCGCTGGTGCTGTTCGCGCACCATCGGCCGCTGCCGATGCTGGGGGGCGGGCACGCCGGGCACATGGCGCTGCACCTGCGCGGCATGTGGGTGGCGTTCGGCGTGGCGGCGGCCTTCATCGTCTACTTCTTGCTGCGCGTGCGGCGGGCGCTGGCGGCGCGCGAGGAAGAGCTGTCGGCGTCGCGGAGCCTGGCGTCCCGGCAGGAGCGGCTGGCGTCGCTGGCGACGCTGGCGGCCGGCGCCGCGCACGAGCTGGCCACGCCGCTGTCGACGATCGCGGTGGTGGCCAAGGACCTCGAGCGCGAGGTGGCGGCGGTGCCGGCGGCCACGGACGATGTCCGTCTCATGCGTGCCGAGGTGGAGCGGTGCCGGCGGATCCTCGCCCGCATGCGGGTCGACGCCGGCGACCCGGCCGGCGAGCGGTTCGCGAACGTCTCCGTGCGCGAGATTCTGGACGAGTGCCTCGCCGACGGCGAGCGCGCGGTCGACGTCACCGTCGACGACGCGGCGGCCGGGGCGGTCACCGCGCTCCCCCGCCACGCCTTCGGGCAGGCGTTGCGCGGCCTCGTCGACAATGCCCGGCAGGCATCGCCCCCGGGCGCACCCGTCACGCTGCACGTGGTGGCCGACGACGACGCCCACCGCCTCGTGTTCGAGATCGCCGATCGCGGCACCGGCATTCCGCCCGAGCTGGTGGCGCGGGTGGGCGAGCCGTTCTTCACCACCAAACCGGCCGGACAGGGGATGGGCCTCGGGATCTTCCTGGCGCGCGCGATCGTCGAGCGACTCGGCGGCGGGCTCTCGATCCGCTCGGCGCCGGGCGCCGGCACGACGGCGACGCTCTGGCTGCCGGTCGCGGGGCGGCCTTGAGCGACGGCGGCGGCGCCATCCTGCTGGTCGACGACGACGAGATCTTCCGCGAGCGTCTGGCGCGCGCGCTGCGCGGCCGCGGCTACGAGGTGGCGACCGCCGCCGATCACGACGGCGCGCTCGCCGCCGCCGGCACGCGCAGGCCGGACTTCGCGGTGGTCGATCTGCGGATGCCGGGGCTCTCCGGCCTGGCCCTCATCGCGCCGTTGCACGCCATCGCGCCCGGCGCGCGCATCGTCGTCCTCACCGGCTACGGCAGCATCACCTCGGCGGTCGAGGCGCTGCGGGCCGGCGCGCACGACTACCTCTCGAAGCCCGTCGACGCCGAGCAGGTGATCGCCGCGCTCGTCGGCGAGGCCGCGCCGCGCGCCGAGGCGGCCGCAGAGCCGCTCTCCCCCACCCTGGCGCGCGCCGAATGGGAGCACATCCAGCGCATCCTCGCCGACACCCACCAGAACATCTCCGAGGCGGCGCGGCGGCTGGGGATCACACGCCGCACCTTGCAGCTGAAGCTCAAGAAGTACCCGCCGCGCGCGTAGCCGACTCGCCGTTCGTAACGGTCGCCGGCCACGAAAAGCGGGTTGCCGGCTGCGAAAATTTTACACAGCGCCTCATCCTTGGAACGCCACTACGGTACGAGGCCAAGGTGAGACCATGACCAAGTCGACCGCCGCCGTTCTTCTCGTTGCTCTCCTCTCGGCTGCCTGCAGCAGCAACAGCAGCACGGGCGGCGCCGATTCGCCCGCCGGCGTGGTGATCGGACCGCCGGACGATCATTGCAAGGCCAGCGACGGCGGCCTGACCATCCAGACGATCGGCGTCTGCGACGTGCTCGATCCCACGCTGGTTCCGCCCAACGCCGCGAGCTGTACCGTGACGTTCAATGAGAACGCGGGCGGAAGCGACGCGGGCGTCGACGCGGGCGCGGATGTCGACGCGGGCGGGTACACGAGCCCCTACGGTCCGACGATGTACGGCGCGGCGGGGAACGACGACGACTGCAAGTACTACGTCAGTTGGACCGCCACGCCGATCAAGGAGAACGCCGACACCTATTTCACCGTCACCGCCATTCGCCTCTCGGACATGACGCTCGCCACATGCGCCGGCATCCGCCCCGACGTCTCGCTCAGCGTCAGCGTGGGGGCGCCGGCGCCGGCGAACCCCTCGACGGAGATCGCGCCCGGCGTCTACAAGGTCGGCCCGATCAAGTTCACCCAGGCTGGAATCTGGACCGTCCGCTTTCACCTGTTCGAGGAGTGCAGCGACGACCCCGAGGACTCGCCCCACGGCCACGCGGCGTTCTTCGTCCAGGTTCCGTAGAGCTTTCGCGGGCGAGGACGCCGCTCAGTCGCCGGCGCCGCCATCGACGGGGTCGTTGGGAGCGCCGCAGGCGATCCAGTCCCACAGCGTCTGCCGCCCTCCGTCGGTCAACGTCTCGGGCGCGTTGCTGGGCGGCATGAGGCACTGATAGAAGACCTGGTTGCGGATCTGGCTCGCCTCACCGTAGACGTGCTGGTAACTGGTGAGCAGCGTTTTCGACTCGCCGCCGTCGGGGCTGTGGCAGCCGACGCAGATCGGCTTGATGATGTTCGGGTAGACGTCGTTGGCGAAGCTCGGCGCGCCGCCGTCGGGGCAGCCCGACGTGGGGGCCGGCGGGCAATAAACGGACGCCTCGTGGCACGCGAGCGGCGCCAGCGCGAGCGCCAGAACGACGGTCGTCCGAGCGCGCCGCGGCCTCACGGTCGAATTGTGACACGCGGAGCCCGCGAGCCCATACTTCATACGCATGAAGTTGCGGGCCGGGCGCGCCGTACCCTTCGTCACTTTCGGTCCCTTCGTCATTGCGGCGCTGGGCGCGCTCGGCAGCTGCGGGTCGGGCTCCGGGACGGCGACGCTGTCGCAGGCGGAGCTGATGGATCCGCTCACCTGCAAGACCTGTCACCCGCAGCAGTTCCAGGACTGGTCGGGGAGCATGCACGCCTACGCCACCGACGATCCGGTGTTCCGCGCGATGAACCAGCGCGCGGAGCGCGAGACCAACCAGGCGCTCGGCACCTTCTGCGTCAACTGCCACGCGCCGGTCGCGGTGCGCGAGGGGAAGACCGACGGCACCGACCTCGACGCCCTCGCCGCGCCGCTGAAGGGCGTCACCTGCTATTTCTGCCACTCGATCGAGCAGGTCACCGGGACGCACAACAACCCGCTGACGCTGACCTCGAACGGTGGCCTCTTCGGCCCGTTCGACGACCCCGTCCCCGGCTCGCCGCACACGGTCTCCTATTCGCGGCTGCTCGACGGCGCGACGATCGATTCGGCCAACGCCTGCGGCAGCTGCCACGACATCCAGAACCAGCAGGGGGCGCACGTCGAGCGCACGTTCGCCGAGTGGTCGGCGACCACGCTGTCCGAAGACGCCCGGGGGCCAGAGCTGCGCCGAGTGCCACATGCTGGCCAGCGACGGCGCCGTCTCGACCACCACGCCGAGCAAGATCCGCCGCGTCCACAGCCACCTGCTCGCGGCGGTCGACCTGCCGGTGGGCGACTTCCCGCCGGCCGACGCCACCAACGACGTCGCGCCGCAGAACGCCGCCCAGCAGACGGCGGCCTCGGCCTTCCTGGCCACGGCGATCCAGGAGACGCTCTGTCTGAACCCGATCACGAACAAGCTGGTGCTCACGCTCGACAACACGGGCGCCTCGGGGCACAGCTGGCCGAGCGGCGCCACGCCCGATCGCCGCGCCTGGGTCGAGCTAACGGCTTTCAAGGATGGCGCCGTCGTCTACGCCAGCGGCAACACCGATGCCGCCGGCAGCTTCGGGAGCGCCCTTCCACTCGAGGACGTCTCGCCCGATCCCGATCTGTGGCTCATTCGCGACTGCCTCTACGACGCCGGCGGCGTCCCGGTCGACATGTTCTGGCAGGCGGTTACGCTGGCGCCGAGCAATCAGCTCCCGGGACTGCTCATCCAAAACGCGATGAATCCCAGCACCTACCAGACGCACTTCACGCTCGCCTACCCGAGCGCGGGCGCGCTGCCCGCCACGCCCGATCACGTGACGGTGTCCGTTCATCTGCAGGCGATTGGCGACGACGTGCTCGGGAGCCTGGTGGCGAGCCAGGACCTCGACCCGTCGGTGCCGCCGCAGATCGCGCGCTATACGCTGGGGGGCGGCGCGGTGCTCGACTGGACGCCTGGCGGCGCGGGCAGTTTCCAGGCGACCGACAGCATGACCGGCGCGATCATGACCTGCGTTGCGACCGGGGCCTACAAGAGCAACATCACCATGACGACCAGCCACGCCCACTGCCCCGTACCGGCGGCCGCGCCCTGACACGACCGACAGCCCCCTTTATTCGTCGGGGATACAGATCGGGAAGGTGACCAAATCGGCCGCGCCGCCCGCCGGGGTCAGATCGAGGTAGAGGTCCCAGTAGCCGCCCATGAAGAAGTCGAGGCTGCCAACGGTGTAGAGACCGCCACCCTGCGCCGTGATCGCGGGCACGGTCGAGCCCCCGTGGCCGTGGATCGGCATGTAGGGATCGGCCGGGATGCTCTGCGTCTTGGGCGGCGTTGCCATCGCGAGATCGTCGGGGGCGGGCGTGCCGGCGTCGGCAGCGGTGCCGGCGTCACCGGCCGCCAGCGTGACCGCCACGGTGAAGGTGTCGAGCCCGATCGCCGCGGTCGAGACCGGGGTCGTCGCTCCCGCCTGCTCGGTGGATGCCGTCTGGAGGCTGGCGCGGTAGGCGCCCGACGCCGACAGGACGGAGACTCCCGGCGCGTAGTGGACCGCCGGCGTCCCCTCGCAGACCGCGAAGTCGGCGTCGGTGATGGGCGGCGACCCGGGGGACCCGCCGTTTGACCCGCACCCGGCGGCGCCCAGCGCCACAACCAGCAGCGCAAAACCGGAGCGCCTTCTGCCCATCGGCTGGGAGGTGCCGGGACGCCACTGCTTGAGCTCAACTACCATCTCGGCCCGTCCGTTAAGTCTAACTCATCCCGGCGGGCCCGCGAGGCGGGTCACTCCGGGCTGTCGTCCGTCCGGCCGGCCTGTCATCACTCCGGGCTGTCGCGGCGTCGGAGCGCCGCCAGATCGAGCGAGTCGATCTTCTCCATCATCCGGTAGGCGCGCCCCCGGCTGATCCCCAGCGCCACCGCCGTCTGCTTGACGTTGCCGTTCTGGGCCTGCAGCGCTGCAAGAAAAGTCTCGGTGTCGGGCGCCGGCATCTCCGCCGTCTGGCGCGTCCGCGTCGACCGCGCCCACGTCGCCGGTGGTCCGTTCACCGAGCGCGCTGTCGTCGAGCAGCGCGCCGTCCGGATAGAGCGCGATCAGCTTGCGCGCCAGCAACGCCAGCTCGCGGACGTTGAACGGCCAGTTGCGAACGCACAGCCCCTCGACGAAGGTCGGATCGAGCCGCGGCGGCACCGATCGCCCGCTGTGAGTCTCGACGATCTTGCGGAACAGCGCCGGGATCTCGTCGGGGCGATCGCGCAGCGAAGGGAGCGCGACGGTCAGGCCGTCGAGCCGCGCCAGCAGATCGCCGCGGAAGCGCTTGTCGTTCACCGCCTGGCGCAGCGGCGCCTGTGTCGCGGCCAGCAGGCGCACGTCGAGTCCGACCGGCGTCGACTCGCCGAGCGGCGTAAGCTCGCGCTGCTCGACCGCACGGAGCAGCTTGGCCTGGATCGGCAGCGACAGCTCGGAGATCTCGTCGAGGAACAGCGTCCCGCCCTCGGCGGCGCGCAGGTACCCTGGGCTCGCGCGGTCGGCGCCGGTGAACGCCCCCTTGCGGTAGCCGAACAGCTCCGCCTCGGCCAGCGTCTCGGGGAGCGCGGCGCAGTTGATCGCCACGAACGGCCCCGTTCGTCGGCTCCAGGCGTGAATGGCGCGCGCCGCCCCCTCCTTGCCCGAACCGGTCGCCCCCTGGATGATGATCGGCAGGTCGGTGCCGGCGACCAGCTTGGCCGGCGCGAGCGCCGCCTGCAGCGCTGGGCCGCCCCAGTAACCCGCCGTCAGCTCGCGAAAGCTCCACGGCTCGGCGCCCTCCCCCGTCAGCGCCACCACGATCCCCACCCGATCTCCCAGGCGCAGCACGTCCCCCGATTTGAGGTTGGCGTGCTTGACCTCCTGCCCGTTGACGAAGACGTGGTTGGTGCTGTTGAGGTCGAGCAGGAGAGGCGTTCCGCCGGGCGTCCAGCGGATCTCGGCGTGGCGGCGGGACACGGAGGCGCTGGGCAGCGGAACCGTGCAGTCGGGATCGCGCCCGAACGTCGTCGACCCCGGAACGAGGCGCGTGAGGCTGCCGTCGGTGGGGAAGACCCAGCGGATGGCGATGCTGCGCTCGCCGCCGCCGGCCCCGACCGGCACGGTGTTGGGTGTCGTGGTGTCCTGCCCGCGCGTCCCCATCGCTGAGATCGAATTATCATCACCGTGACGATCGCGCAAACCGGTTGGACGCCATTGCGCCGCAATTGCGTCCGATGGACAGATGTGGTCGACTGCGCGGAGACTCGTCGGGAGGCAAACCATCAGCGGGGATCAGGTGACCAGGGTTCGCGGAGAGGCGGGCGCCGCCCCGTCACCCGGAGCCGTCGCCGACGGCTCGCCGCTGCAGAGCGTGCCGGATCGGTATCAGTACCTCTCGCCGATCAGCGCCGGGGGGATGGGCTCGGTGCACGCCGTCCGCGATCTCGGCCTCCTGCGGATCGCGGCGATGAAGGTGCTGGCGCCCGATCTCGCCAGCCGCCCGCGCGAGGTGCAGCGGTTCGTGCGCGAGGCCCAGATTACCGCCCAGCTGGATCACCCAAACATCGCGCCCGTCTACGAGATCGGGACCGATCGATCCGGGAACCGCTACTTCACGATGAAGCGGATCGAGGGGGATACCCTGGCCGACTGGATCGCCCGCGCTGGACGCCAAGCCGGCTTCTCCGAGGTCCTGAGCGAAATGATGGCCGCCTTCGTGAAGGTCTGCGAGGCGGTCGCCTTCGCCCACAGCCGCGGCGTCCTCCACTGCGACATCAAACCCGGGAACATCCTGGTGGGGCCGTTCGGGCAGGTCTATCTGGTCGACTGGGGGCTGGCGATCGTGGGGCCGACCCGCGCCCTGCCGAACGAGCTGCCCATGCTGGTGGTCGCCGGCGAAGCCAACCTCGACGCCGGCGGCGGCCCCTGCGGCACGCCGTCGTTCATGTCGCCCGAGCAGGCGATGGGCGCGCGCGACCGGTTCGACGAGCGCACCGACGTGTTCGGCCTGGGCGCCGTCCTCTTCAACATCCTGACCGCCGTCCCCCCGTACGACTCCGACGATCTCGCCACCTGCCTCGACAAGGCGACCGCCTGCGTGGTCACCTTCCCGCCCGTCGATCCGACCGCGCCGCTGCCGATCGGCCTCTGCCGCATCGTCAGACGCGCGATGTCGCGCGACCCGAACGACCGCTACCAGACGGTCGCCGAGATGAAGAAGGACATCGAGATGACCATGCGCGGGTTCCCCCTGACCGCGGAGATCTTCCCGGCCGGGACGCGCATCGTCGTCGAGGGGGAGCCCGGCGACTGCGCCTACATCATCGTCCGCGGCACCTGCGTCGCCTACAAGACCGTCGACGGGCAGAAGGTGGTGCTGCGCGAGCTCGGCCCCAACTCCGTCTTCGGCGAGACCGCGGTCCTCTCGGGCGGCGTCCGCACCGCCACCGTCGAGGCCGTCGACGAGGTGCTGGTCAAGGTCGTCCCGCGCCAGCTCCTCGAGGAGAACCTGGGCCTGCACACCTCGTTCGGCCTGTTCGTGGTGGCGCTGGCCGAGCGGTTCAAGGAGCTCGACAAGCGGCTGGGGGCGGGGGGATCGATCCCGCCCGGCGGAACGACGACGACCTGACGATTTCCGCCCGTGTTTGGTTAACGTCCGTTACGAACTTATTGCGACTGAACGACGATTGAGCCCGGTCGCGAATTCCACATTCCACGATGTAGGTGGTGTGGTACGTTCCCCGCTAGAGCGGTTGGACCAACTCAAGCGGGGGGATTTCGTGGCCAACAAGAACGGATCAGCGCGTGGTGCCGTGGAGGACTTCGGTGAGGCGGTGGACGACTACGTTCGATCCGCGTCCGACGCGGTTCTGGTTCAGCAGAAGGCCGTGTGGTCTTCGTTCCGCGATGTCGCCTCGACATGGGCGGATGACAGCGCCAATCAAGCGGTGCGGGAGACGGCGAGATTGATGATGAGCTCGTTCCTGGAATTCGCGGGAATGGAACGAGAGATGCGCAAACAGCTGGTCGATCTTCAAGTTGACTTCGCCGACAAACAAATCGAGCTGATTGAATCTCATCGCCGCTCGGTCGGTACAAAGAGGAGCGGCGCCAAGAGGAACAAGCGCGCCGGCAAAGGGAAGAAGTAGCAGTCGTTCAGGAGAACCGCATGGCTGATGAGATCAGAACGATAATCATCTCGGAGCTGGAGCGCTTCTGTCCGCCGACCGCAGATCGGCCCCACGAATTCCTCGAACACCTGCGATTGGCCGACGATCTGGGTCTTGCGTCGATCGACGTCGTCGAGCTCTTCGACAGTATTGCGGGGCGGCTCGGTCCGTCGCGAGAAGTGACTCATTACGCAACAGACCTCCGGACGGTGGGTGACCTATGTCGCGCGTTCGAGACCAACATTCCGGGCCAGCTCGGCAGAAAGGCGATCGACGATCGGAGCGAGCTCATGACGGCGGCGTCGAGCCGCGCAAAGAAGCGACTCGCACTGCGAGGTCGTCCGGGGAGCCCGGGGAGCGACTCGACGGAATAGCTATCATCGGGATGGCCTGTCGCCTTCCCGGCGCCAACAATCCCGCCGAATTCTGGCGAAACCTCTGCGCAGGCGTCGAGTCGATCCGTTTCTTCTCGGCGGCCGAGCTGCTGGCCGCGGGCGCCGCCCCCTCCGACGTCTCCAACCCCCGGTACGTGCGTGCGGCGCCCGTGATCGAAGGAGCTGGTGACTTCGATGCCGCCTTCTTCGGGTACTCCCCGCGAGAGGCGGCTCTGCTGGATCCAACACAACGCCTCTTGCTCGAAGTTGCTTGGGAGACGTTCGAGGACGCCGGGTACGATCCACAACAGCACGACGAGGTCGTCGGGGTGTTTGCTGGCGCAGGGGGAGTCGTCACGAGCTATCTGGCCGCCCACCCGGGCCATCCGGAGATGGCGGGGCAGACCGGAAGCCTGGCGCACATAAGCAACGACAAGGACTTTCTTTCGACGCGCGTTTCCTACGAGCTCAACCTCACCGGTCCGAGCCTCACGGTTCAGACCGCGTGTTCGACCTCCCTCGTGGCAGTTCACCTGGCTTGCCAAAGCCTGCTGTCCGGCGAATGTGACATGGCGCTGGCCGGCGCCTCCACGGTCCGCATGCCTCACTTGCGCGGGTACGTCGCCGAGGAGAACAGCATCTACTCGACGGACGGCCACTGTCGCTCGTTCGACGCTTCGGGAACGGGGACCATCTTCGGTAGCGGGGTGGCGACCGTGCTGCTGAAACCGCTGGCCGCCGCCATCACCGACGGCGATCACGTCTACGCAGTCATTCGCGGAACGGCCATCAACAACGACGGCGGCCGCAAGGCGAGCTACACGGCGCCGAGCGTCCTGGGCGAGGCCCGCGCGATGATCGAGGCGCTCGAGGTCGCGGAGGTGAGCGCCGATGGCGTGGGCTACGTCGAGTGCCACGCTACCGGAACGGTCGTCGGCGATCCCCTCGAGGTCCGCGCCCTGACCCAGGCGTTTCGCGCGCACACCGAACGGGTGGGATTCTGTGCGGTCGGTTCGGCCAAGACCAACATTGGGCACGCCGAGCAAACGGCCGGCTTGGCGGGCCTCATCAAGACGGCGCTGATCCTCGAACATGGCGTAATCCCACCGACGCTCCACCTGAAGACGCCGAACCCGGAAATTCGGTTTGCCGAGACGCCCTTCTATGTCCCGACGTCGGTGACTCCCTGGCCCGAGACAGACCGAGGCTCGCCGCGGCGCGCGGGCGTCAATAGCCTCGGGATCGGGGGGACCAACGCCTTCGCCGTGCTCGAGGAAGCCCCCGCCGCGTTCCGGGCCAGGACCGTAGAACGGACCGCCCATCTGCTCTGCGTCTCGGCGCGGAGCACGACGGCTCTCCGCGCGCGGGTCGGTCAGCTGCGACAAGCGCTGGGGTCGCCGGCGACCGACGTCGGAGATCTCTGCCTCACCGTCGAACTCGAGCCGCAGCAGTCTTCCCCACCGCGCGGTCTTCGAGGCGCCGGACCGGGAGACGCTCGCCGCGAAGCTGGGCGTCTTCGTCGAGACCGACGCTTCGCTCGCCCACGGCCAGCTCGGCCCGGTGGCCTGGCTGTTTACCGGTCAGGGCTCTCAGTACGCTGCCATGGGCGCAGATCTCCTTCGTACCCAGCCCGTCTTCCGCGCGGCGATCGAAGCGTGCGACGCAATCTTCCGCCAGGAGATCGGCGAGAGCCTCGTCGATCTCCTCCGCTCCACAGGAGAACCTGCCGAGGTACGCCTGCGGCAAACGATCTTCACCCAGCCGGCAGTGTTCGCGGTCGACTACGCACTGGCCCAGGTCTGGGACTCGTGGGGGCTACGGCCGGCCGCTGTGATCGGGCACAGCCTGGGCGAGATTGCGGCCGCATGCGTGGCCGGCGCCTTCTCATTGGAGGACGGCTTCCGGTTCGTGATCCGTCGGGCGTCGTTGATGCAATCGATCGATGCGCCCGGAGCCATGGCGGCCGTCCTCGCGGATGAGAAGACGGTTCGCGGCCTCCTCGAAACGGTGTCTGCGGACGTCGAGATTGCCAGCCTCAACGGACCGCGCAGCACCGTGGTCTCGGGTCCCCGAGCGGCGGTCGAGGAGATGGCGCGGCGTTGCGACAGCGCAAAGGTCTCCGTCCAAATGCTGCCGGTCTCGCACGCCTTTCACTCGGCGATGATGGAACCCGTTCTGCCGCAAATCGAGGCCCTTGAGGAGGCGATTGCCTTTCGGGAGCCTGCCATCCCACTGATCTCGAACGTCACCGGTCAACCGATCACGGATATCCGCCCCGGATACTGGCGCCGGCACGCACGGCGATCCGTCCGTTTCTCCGAAGGGATGGCGGCTCTCGAGAAGATGGGGATCGCAGCGTTTCTCGAGATCGGCCCGGGCAGCGCGCTATTGTCGATGGGCCGCCAGTCGCTGCCGAATTTCAGGGGCCGCTGGCTCGCCTCCCTGGATCGCCGCCGCGAGGGCTGGACCTCTCTCCTGCACGCGGTGGGCGAGCTCTATCGTGACGGCTTCGCGCCACGATGGGCAGCCGTGGAGGCAGGGTTCGCGCGGCGGCGCCTGCCACTTCCCACTTACCCATTCGAGCGGCGGACCTACTGGCTCAAGCCAGCGCAGCCGCTCCCGGCTCCCGTTGGTGGCCAAGCCGAGGCGGCGCCTTCGGTCGCGGACACGCCGCCCGAGATGGCGGTCGACCTCGGTCGCGAACGTCGAAAATTCCTGGCGGATCACCGCATCTGCGGATGGACCCTGATGCCGCCCGCGGCCATCGCACTCGACGCTCTGGCGGCCTGCCGCGGCTCGCTCGGGGAGGGGCCCGTGACCATCGAGCAGCTCCGGTATAACCGGGCCCTGCTGTTCGCCGAGCGCAGCGAGGCTCGCGTCAAGGTGACGGTGAGCGTCGCGGGCACGAATGCGCTCGCGGTGCAGCTGCTGGCCGAGGCCGGCGGCTCCTGGCGCGAGCACGCCGGAGCCACCCTCCGCCGAACCTCGCCGGGCGACGTCCCCCATGCGTCTGCCGAGATTGTGCCTGGGCGTCCCCCGCGCCAGGGCTGGAGGAGAATCTCGGCCGAGAGTTTCTACCTCGATCTGAGGCGGTCGGGCCTTGAGTATGGCCCTTCGTTCCGCAACGTGACCGCCGCCTGGAGCGCCGAGCGGCAGGCCCGTGCGCGCGTCGAGCTGCCAGCCCGGATCGACCCTGCGCACAGGCCGACGGCCCTGCTCGACGCCTGCATTCACACCTTCCACCTCGCCCTCCCGCCGCTGCCGCCAGGAGGAGACCCGATGGTCTTTCTGCCAGTCGGGATCCACCGCATGGTGGTCGATCGACTGGATACGCGCGCGGCGTGGGTTCATGTCCGGCGGACCGAGCTCGGCAGCGACGGCCGCAGCGCCAGTGTCGACATCGAGGCCATCGACGACAAGGGGCGCCTGGTCGCGCGCATTTCGGGGATGTCGCTGCGTCTGATTGCGCGCCGTGACCTTCACGCCGAGGGCGCGCCTCTTCTGCGCGACCATCTCTACGGCTATGGGTGGCAGGCCGAACCACCGGCCGTGCCATCCGATCGAGCGGGCACTGCCCAGCGGACCTGGGTGGTGTTCGCAGATCGCGGGGGCGTGGCCGCGGCCCTCTCCAAGCGCCTGCATCGAGCGGGCGACCACTGCCACCTGGTCTTCGAGCGAGCGCCCGCTTCGGTGCGCGACAACGTCTGGTCGCTCGACCCGGAGCGCCCGCAAGCCTACCGGGCGCTCCTCGAGGAGATCGCGTCCGTGGAGACCTCGCCCTTCTCGGGGGTGGTGTTCGCCTCGGCGCTCGACGTGGCCGAGCCGCGCGATCTCGCGGGCGACCGGCTCGCGACGGCAGAACGGATCGCTCTCCGAGGCGCCCTCTATACCGTGCAGGCGTTGACGGCGATTCCTGCATTTCGAGAAGCGCGACTCTGGACCCTGACCCGTGGAGCGCAGTCGGTGTCGTCGGCGGAGGCTCCCTCCTTGGGACAGGCGCCGCTGCTCGGGCTGGCTCGAACGTTCGCGCTCGAGCATCCCAAACAGTGGGGCGCCTCGATAGACCTTTCACCCGGGCCAGATTCGCCGGCGCGTGAGGCTGAAACGATCGTCTCGGAGCTGTTCGAAAGCAACGGCGAGGGGCAGGTCGCGTTCCGCGACGGGGCTCGGCATGTGGCGCGCCTCGGCCGGCGGATCGAGACGGGCGAGCCCGTGCGCTACCGCCCGGACGCTACGTACCTCATCACCGGCGGCCTGGGAATGATCGGCTTGCGGAGCGCGCGCTGGCTGGTGGAGACGCAGGGTGTGCGTCACCTCGTGCTCACCGGCCGGCATGGCGCGAAGGGCGAAGCTCTCGAGGTGCTCGCGGCACTTCGACGGGCAGGCGCGCGGGTGCGCGTCCTCAAGGCCGATGTGTCGCGCCGAACCGATGTCGTCCGGCTGCTCAAGGCAATCGACCGGCATGGCCCCCCGCTCAAGGGCGTCATCCACTGTGCGGGAGTGCTGGCCGACGGAGTGCTCGCGAAGCAAACCTGGGATCGGTTCACCGCGGGAACCGCCGCGAAGGTGCACGGCGCTTGGCTGCTGCACGAACTGACGCAGGCACACGATCTCGAGGTCTTTGTCCTGCATTCGTCGCTGCTGAGCCTTACCGGCTCGGTAGGACAGGCGAACTACACCGTCGCCAACGTCTTCCTCGACGCGCTCTGCGATCACCGGCGCGCGATGCGCTTGCCGGCGATGTCCATCAACTGGGGCCCCTGGGACGAGGCGGGGATGGCCAAGGATGGCGCCGCCGGGGGCGCGAAGCTGTGGAACCGCTTCGGCACGCAGATGATCCCTCCCGCGATGGGGATGCAGGTCCTGGAGCATCTGCACGAGATCGGCGCTCCCCACGCCGCGCTCACCATTTGTGATTGGCCGACCTATGTCGACCGATCGCCGGGCAGCGGACGCCTCTACGCTCGACTGCTCGCGGACGCGGCGGCCGTCGCCGGTCCCGCTCGGACGGAGGCACCGTCGCTGACGGCAGGCGATCTGCTGGCGACTCTGCAGGGCATCGTGAAGGCGGAGTTGGGATTCGAGGAGTCGATCGACGTCGCCCGGCCGCTGAACGAGTTGGGACTAGACTCGTTGATGGCGGTGAATCTGGTGAACCGCCTCGATTCGAAGTTGGGTGTGCGGCTGCCGCTCGCCCGGGTGATCCAGGGCCCCAGTCTCCGGCATCTGGTCTCGGAGATCACGCCGCTGCTCGCTCTGCGCGCGGCGAGCTCCAAAACCGTGCAGCCGTCCGCCCCCTCCCCGCATGGCGCGACTAAGGGAAGCTGGGTGGTGATTCCAAGACCCAATCCGGCTGCGCGGATCCGGCTCGTGTGCTTCCCGTTCGCAGGAGGGGGGGCCGCGACCTTCCGGCCATGGGCCGACTCTCTCCATCCCTCAATCGAGCTCGTCGGGATTGAACCGCCGGGCCGGGCCACCCGGATCGGCGAGCCGCCGGTGCGAAGCATGTCCGAGTTTCTCGCCGGTGTGATGCCGGAGCTGCTCGCCCGCCGGGATAAGCCGCTCGCCCTCTTTGGTCACTGCCTAGGCGCCCTCACGCTCATCGAGGCTGCCCGTCGCCTGGCGGCCAGGCGGGACGTCGCCCTCACGCACCTCTTTCTTTCCGGCTCGCGCGCGCCGGCGTTCCTGAAGAAGACCGGCCAGTTCGAAGAGGACCTGATGCGGCAGTTGCTGGCGAACGCGGACTACGACCCCCTCGTCGCGCTGGCCGAGCAACCCGAGTCGGCCTTCGGCCTGGCCCTTCGGCAATTCGACATCGGGGCGACAGATGAGTTTCTCTCCAAGCCGGAGCTGCGCCGGCTACTTTTGCCGGCGATCCGTGCCGACTTCCACCTGGCCGATCGCTACCATCCGCCGCCGCGGCTGAGCTGGGACGTCCCGATCACCTACTTCGCCGCGCTCGGCGATCCCTACGTGACGCGGGCCCAGGCCATGGGGTGGGCGGAGCATACGACGCGCGCGTTCCGGATCCACTTCCGCGGCGGAACGCACTTCATGGTCACCGAAGATCGGGAGTTCATCGTCGCCACGATCAACCAGGAACTCGGCGCCGAGCGAACGCCCCTTCCCGCACCCCTGCCGAGCAGCGCCGCTGTCAACGATCGATAGGAGAGCCGACATGGCAAAAGTACCCAACGGACCCAAAGCAGAGAACGGCCTGCCCTGGAAGGCGGCCGCCGTACTCACTGCAGGCGCTCCCACCTCGCCGCTGATGGCCGGGGCTTTGGCAGCTATCTACGAGGAGAACCGAACCTACGACTGGATCTTCAGCTCGGGCTCGGGGAGCCTGATCGGGCTCTCGCTGGTGGCGCCCAAGGGTAAGGCCCCGCCGGACGCGCTGCGGGGCCTCATCGATCTCATGGTGGCCGATCCGGTCTACCGGGCCATCCCGCTGGACCACAAGGTGTTCTTCAAAGCGGGGCCCTGGTCCGAGCTGTTTCGCCGACTCACGCCCTACTACCAGATCCGCAATCCGAGGACCCCGGCCGGGAAGGTCTTCAACGACCGGGTTTCCCAGTTCATCTCCGTGATGGCGCCAACCACCCTCAACTATTTCAGCAAGGGCCTTTGCAATCCGAACCCCTGGATCGAGGATTTCGTCGACTTCAAGAAGCTGAGGTCGTTCCGGGGTGACTTTACGGTCAACGCTTACGACATCACCAAGGGTGGCATGAAGTCCTTCGACAAGCGCGAGATAACGGCGGACCACATTCGCGCCGCGACTGCTTGCCCATTCATCTACCCGCCGTTCAAGCTGGGCAACAGCTACTATTACGAAGGGGCGGACGTCGACCCGATCAATTTCCCGAAGTTGAAAGACCTAGCGGGAGTGAAGGACCTTGCGCGACCGATCGACGGCAATGGGAAGGCCGTGCAGACGCGCCTCAAGCGGGTCCGCCAGAAGAACGACCGGGTCGACGATTTCGAGCTGCTCGTGAATCTCAAGAGGGAGCGCATTTTCGTCGTCGTGTTCGACGTATTGGGGAGCCTCGAAAGGAGGGCGCTCATCAGGTTGCCCCGCAACCTCCTCGACGCCTACGCGATCTCGCTGGCCACCCCGCTGCGATCGATCGTGTTGGAGAAGATCAACACCTTCAAAAGCGAGATCGACGCGCTCGAGAAGGACCCGCCGGCACCGGTCAAGGTGGAGATCGTCAAGTTCAAGATTCCCGAGCGCTACTGGCCGAATCTGATCGATTGGACCGAGAGCAACGCCAAGCGACTTTGGGAGATAGGGTATGCGCGGGGCCGCGCGCTCGTGCGCGAGCACGGGGACAAGCTCCCCAGGCGGGCCGGCGACAACGCCAGCCCGGTCTTCTGATCGATCGTTTCGACCGCGCGCCGCGGCGTCCGCTAGCCGACCGCTAGCAGAGCGAGCGTAGAAACACGTCGGCGTGGGCGAGCTCGGGAGATCCTTCGCCCGAGACCCTGGCGCGCGTGGCGGCCAGGATCTCCTTCCCCTCCACGTCGCGCCCCTGCTGCGCCAGGAGCCTCGCGAGGCTGAGGCTCGAGCGCATGGCCAGCGACCAGGCCATCCGCCCGCTGGCCTCGGTGAGTGACTGGCGCAGCAATCGCTCGGCCTCGCCGTGGGCATCCGGGCTTTGAAGCAGCATCAGCTCCGCCTTGAGCCGCGTGAGCTCGGAGAGGTAGAACGACTCCTTGGTCTTCGACACCATCGCCTCCCCCTCGTGTATCGCCGCGAGACCGCCGCGGCTTTCCTTGAGCGCGAGGCAAGCGTCGGCCATCAGCGCGAAGTAGTAGGGCAGCAACACGAGCGCCCCCGTCGCGCGTACCGCCGCGATGGCGCTCCCGATCTGGGTCAGACCGCTCTCGTCACCCCCGAGGGCGCGCGCCCACCCGGCGATGATCCGTCCCTGGGCAAGCCGGTAAGCGAACCCCTGCTCGGTGCACAAGCTGATGAGACCTTCGGCGCGGATGAGGGCTCCGGCCACATTGCCGCAGCAAGCCTGGATCATGGCGTCGTAATAGAGCGCCCAGGAAAGGGTGAAGCTGTGCTTCAAATCCTCGGCCACTTGCTTTGCCTCGGCCGCGCGCTGGAGGGCATCTTCGGGGCGACCGAGCAGCCACAAGACGAGGGACAGGTGACAGAGCCGAGTAACGTGCGGGTCCTGCCCGAACAGATAAAACCCCGAGCTCCGGCCGCCCGGGCTGACGAGCCGCGTCTCCAATATTTCACGGGCGTCTTCGAGCTCGGCCAGCGCGTAGAGGCTGATACCTACCCGGAGCTGTGCCTCAAACGTCTGCGATTGGTCGCCGAGCCGCTGTGCGAGCGTATGCATGCGGCGACTCAGTTCCAGCGCGCTTTCCAGATCGCCCCGCACGAGATGATGGGAGTGCAGCCCCTGGAGGACATCAAACAGCCGAGACTCCCTCGGCAGGCCCTCGCAGAGCGCCTCGGCACGAACGAACAGCGCGCCCACATCCGGCGATGCATAGCCGCGCAGAGCCAGCAGCGGGCCCCCGAGCGCAAGCAAGAACTCGAGCTTCCGCGCGACGAGCTCTGGAGTCTCCGGCAGCGTCTCCAGCAGTGCCAGCCCGCGGTTGAAATGATCGACCGCTTCGACGCTGGCCGACCGATCGATGGCCAGCGCGCCCGCTCGGTACCAGTAGCCGGCGCTCTCCTCCTTCATGCCTGCCTGGCCGTAGTGATGGGCCAGGGTCTCGGGCTCCGCCGCGACCTTCTCCGGCCAGGACTCCTCCAGGGCGGTCGCAATCCGGCTGTGATACTGGCGCCGCGTTCGATGAAGAATCGACTCGTACGAGACGTCCCGAATCAGGGCATGCTTGAAGGCCCAGACCCCGGGCTCGTTCTGCAGGATCAGCTTGCTCGCGGAGAGCTCGGCAAGACCCTTCTCCAGAAAATCGGGACCGAGCGGCCAGATCGTCCGCAGTAGGTCGGTCGGGAATTCGCGCCCGACCGTGGCAGCCAGACGCGCGACCTCCTTGCCGTAGGGGAGACCGTCGAGGCGTGACATGAGGAGGCTCTGTAGGGTGGGCGGCAGCATCGGAGCGGCTCGCGCCCCGTCGGTCGGGGCACGCGATCGTTCGATGAATGCCTTGGTCAGCTCTTCGATGAATAGGGGGACGCCGTCCCCCTTCTCGAGCAGCTGATCGGCGACTGCGTCGGAAATGGTCTGCTGGTCGGCAACGTGCCGGACGAGCTCCGCGGCGGTTTCCCGATCCAGCTTGCCGATCGTGATTTGGATCGGCGCCGCGTCAGCCCGGCCGAGCTCGAATCCGGACCGGCAGGTGAGCAAGAGGAAGCTGCGGCGGGAACGCACGCGGGCCATGAGAACCGCCAGCAACTCGAGCGACGACGGATCGGCCCACTGCAGATCCTCCCAGACGATCAGCAGCGGCCGGGTGCGTGCCTCATCGAGGAGCCAGTCGGACAGGACCTCTCGCGCGCGCACCCGCCGCACCCGAAACGGCGGGTTGGCGGCGCTCTCCGCGGCATCGCCGAGAGAGAGCAAGTGCGAGAGAAGCGCCACCGTGTCCGCGGACATATCGGGCCGCGAGGCCGCCGCCTGTTTGAGCTTGGCGAGCTTCTGCTCCGGCGAATCGCTGGGTGCGAAGCCCAAGGACCGAGAGAGTGCGTCGAGGACGGGATAGAAGGGACTGCTCTGGTGATCCGCAGAACAGCTCAGCGTCTGGACGCCCGCGCCTCCGGAGGCGACCGCGATCTTGAGCTCCTGAGCGAGGCGCGACTTTCCGATCCCGGGCTCGCCGTCGATGAGTACCGAGCTGCCGCGCCCCTCCCGCCCCTGCGACCAGGCATCAAAGAGGAGGCGCATCTCCTGCCGCCGCCCCACGAAGGGCGACAACCCCTCCTGGAGCGCGACCTCCATCCGGCTGCGGACCGGCTTGGGCCCCATCACACGGAACGCCCGGATCGGTCGCGAGAACCCTCGCAGCGCCGCGAGGGGCACCGGTTCACAGTCAAACCACCCCTGCACCAGGTGATGTGTGCTCTCGCCGATGAGTACCGTATCGGGCGCCGCTATGCTCTGCAGCCTGGCGGCGACGTTGGGCGGCTCGCCCAGCGCCAGCCTCTCGTTGCCGCCGCCACGCGGGACCTGACCGACGACGACGACGCCAGTGTCGATGCCGATCCGTACCGCGAGATTGGCGCCATGTCCGCCCGCGGCGCGCTCGGCGTTCAGCTCGGTCAGAGCCTCGATGACAGCGAGACCGCACTGCACGGCTCGCTGAGCATCGTTCTCGCCGGCCAGCGGGAATCCGAAATAGACGAGCAGACCGTCGCCCAAATACTGCGCGACGTGACCTTCGAGCGCCCTGACGGCGTTGGCGCAGGCCCCCTGGAAACGGTTGATGAGGTCCCGCAGATCCTCGGGATCCATGCGCTCGCTGAGCGCCGAAGATCCGACCAGATTGCAGAAGAGGACCGTCAGCTGTCGCCGTTCCGCGTCCTCGCTGGACTTATCGGTCGGATTCGAGAGGCTCACATCCCACGTCCACTCCCAACTTGTGTCTATCACATCTGCGTGGCCGTCCCTACGGGGAGGCCTTGCTCCGCGCGGGTGCCGTCCACGTGGCTTCGGGTAGCGCGGCGACGGTCGCCTCCGCCGAAGCCGTGCGCGCCCCGCGGCTCCCCCCCCGCCGTTTCTCCTCGTACATCGACCCGTCCGCCGCGGCGCAGAGCGCCTCCACCGTCCCGCCGTGGGTCGGGTAGGACGCGGTCCCCAGGCTGACCGCCACGGCGTGGTCGTGGGCGCGGGACTCGTGGCGCCACTCGCCGCGCAGGCGCTTGACGAAGTCGCGGCACTCGTCGGCCCCCGTCCCCGGAAGAATCAGCAGGAACTCGTCGCCGCCGATGCGGCAGCAGACGTCGTCGGCGCGCAGCGCGCCTGCCAGGAAGCGCGCCACCCACCTGAGCGCCTGGTCGCCGGCCGCGTGGCCGCGCTGGTCGTTGATCCGTTTCAGATCGTTCACGTCGGCGACCAGCAGCGAGAACCGGTAGCCGTCCTGGTCCCGGGCGCGGGCCATCTCCTCGCCGAGGCGTTCGTCGGCGTAACGGCGGTTCCACAATTCGGTCAGCGGATCCTGGTGCGCGATCCGCCAGAACGAGGCCTGCTCGGCCAGCCGGCGCCGCAGGCGGGCGTTGGCCTCCGTCAGCTTCGCCACCCTGCGGTCGGCACTCCCTCGTCGCTCGATCATCGGTCTCCCCCTGACCAATCTCGATCCGTTGAACGTTCCGGGATCCGAATATTCGGATCTCGAAATCGGTGATCGCCGATCACCCGATCAGTGATCGGACACTGTTCACGCCCCGAAACGAAGGCCGAAAGTCGCGCGGATCACCGGCGGGATGCGCGGCACATCTATTGCTCACGAGACCCGCGTAAGGCTCGTCCGTCTGCAACGTGGGGCGCAGGGCTCGGGGGAGCGAGCGGGCGGACGAGCCGTCTTTCAACATCCGTTTTGGACGCAAGACAAACCTTGGGGAGACACGCATGAGAGACAAGAACTGGCTCTGGTCGGTGATTCTGGGTGGCGCGGCAATGACGTTCGGGTGCGCGGAGGAACCGGCCCCGGCGCCGCCCGAGGCGGTCGCGCCCGCGGCGGTCTCGGCGCCGGCCGCGTGTGAGGCCCACAAGCCGCCGCCGTCGCGGACGCTGGCGCCGAACACGAGGTTCATGATCCGCACGCCGGACAGCAGCGCGGTCAAGCAGATCACCGGCGAATTCAAGGCGGGTGACCTGCTCGACACCCTCCGGCTCGGCCTCATGGAGGCCACGCCGCAAGCGGTCTGGTTCACCAGTGGCACGCCCGCCGATGTGAAGGCCGCCGTGAAGAAGACCATGCAGCAGGCGGCGCTCACCAAAACGGTGCCGGTCCTGGTCGCCTACGACATTCCCAACCGCGACTGCGGTGGCCTCTCGGCCGGGGGAGCGGTCGACACGGCGTCGTACGAGGCGTGGATCGACGGCTTCGCGGCCGGGATCGGCAACGGCCAGGCGGTCGTCATCCTCGAGCCCGACAGCCTCGGCCTCATCCCCAACACGCTCAACATCGACGGCTCGCAGGACCAGAGCTGCCAGTTCCTGGTGCCGGACCCGAGTGACCCGAGTAGCCCGGGGATCCCCGACCCGACAATCACCGACGCGCCCCGCTACGCGCAGCTCAACTACGCGGTCGACTCGCTCGAGTCGCACGCGCCGGCCGCCTCGGTCTACCTCGACGGCACGCACAGCGCCTGGCTCAACGTCGGCGAAGACTCGGCACGCCTCTACAAGGGCGGCATCCAGCGGGCGCAGGGCTTCTACCTCGACGTCTCGAACTACCAGTTCTCGTCCAACCTCGCCATGTTCGGCACCTGGATCTCGGACTGCCTGACTCTCGGCTTCCCCTCGGTCTCGTCCGGAATGAACGCCGCCTTCGGGGGCTGCCCGAACGAGTACTGGAACGGCGGGCCCCTCCCCTCCCTGGACGCCCAGCTTTTCGGCGAGTGGAACGGCGTCGGGCTCGATGCGAACGGCCTGTGGAGCGACACGTCCACCGTCAAGGCCCTAAACACCTCCGCGATCAACCTGCGCTATTCGCAAATGCTGGGCACGACCGTGCCCACCGTGCATTTCGTCATCGATACCAGCCGCAACGGAAACGGTCCGCTCCACGCGTCCCAGTTCGCCAGCGCGCCGTACAACCAGTCCTCCGACATCATCGGCGCGCTCACCAACGGCAACTGGTGCAACCCGCCCGGCGCCGGCCTCGGCCTGCGTCCAACCGCCAACACCGGCGTCGCGCTGGTCGACGCCTACCTCTGGGTGAAGACGCCGGGCGAGTCCGACGGCCGCTGCGACTCCACCGAGGGCTCGAAGCCGCGCCAGTGGGACTACACGGCGTACAACCCCTGGAACGTGACGGGCACGGCCCAGGACACCTTCGATCCGCTGTGGGGCATGGTCGACCCGGCGGCGGGCCTCTGGTTCACGCAGCAGGCGCTGCAGCTGGCGCAGAACGCGACGCCGCCGCTGCTCTAGTCGCGACAGGTTGAACCACCGGGGTCCCGGTCGCTGCGGGGGCGGCGGCCGGGACCTTTTTTTTTGGCCGGGCCCGCCGATCTGAGTGCTCCTGCGATCAGTGCTGCCCCGGCGTCGTCACATCTGGGCTTGCCGCGCCTGATCGGGTGCGACTTCCGCCCGCGGGCGGGATCGCGGACGTCGGTCTCGCGGCTCGTCGAACGTCCCGGCTATTGACCGTGGGCGGCTCGAAGAGGCAAGGAATGTCGATGACCAAGACGCGAATGATGCTCGCCGTCCTCGGGTTGGGTCTCGCCCTGCTGTCGTGCCTCAGGCCGCCCGAGGTACGGCCGGCAGGGGCCATCGCCTCCGCACCCCCGGCGGTCCCGCGGACTGACACCGCCAAGCCGATAGCTGTCCCCGGGCTTCCCGCTGCCCTCGCCTGGACCGCGACCGCGCCGCTCATCGTCCCCCGGTCGGACCCGAAGCATGACCTGGTCGCCGTCAAGGACCCGACCGTCGTGCGGTTCAACGATCGCTGGCACGTCTACGCCACCTCGGTCGGGCGCGGCGGCATCTACGGGATGGTCTACACCTCGTTCGCCGACTGGAAGGACGCTCCCAGCGCGCCCCTCTACTACATGGACCAGACGCGCGGCTTCAACACCTACGTGGCGGCGCCGCAGCTCTTCTATTTCACGCCGCAGAAGAAGTGGTACCTGGTGTTTCAGTCCGGCCCGCCGATGTTCTCGACGGCGGACGATCCCGGCGATCCCACGAAGTGGACCGAGCCCGCGCCGTTCTTCGCGCGGACGCCCGCCACCGTCGAGAAGAACGGGGGATGGCTCGACTTCTGGGTCATCTGCGACGCGCGCTCCTGCTATCTGTTCTTCTCCAACGACCACGGTCGCTGGTATCGAAGCAAGACTTCCGTGGCGAAGTTCCCTTACGGCTTCAGCGATCCCGTGGTGGTGATGGAGGAGGCCGAGGCCGGGCGGATGTTCGAGGCCTGCAATGTCTACCAGCTCGCCGGCGCGAACCGATACCTGGCGTTGATCGAGGCGTTCGACCGGAGCTCGGAGAACCGGCGCTACTTCCGGTCGTGGACCGCGACCCAGCTCGACGGGCCGTGGACGCCGCTGCACGAGGACGGAGCCACGCCCTTCGCGGGCGCGCGCAACGTCACCTTCGCCGCCGCGCCCTGGACCCGCGACGTCAGCCACGGTGAAATGCTCCGGGCCGGCTACGACGAGACGATGGTCATCGACGGCACCAAGCTGCAGTACCTTTTCCAGGGGTTCGATCCCGAGGCGCCGGCCGGCGACTACAACGCGATCCCCTGGCGGCTCGGCTTGCTGACGCTGAAGTAGCCGACGCCCTCACCGGTTCAGGAACTGCATGAGCCAGGTCATCGCCGGGCGCATCGTGCCGCTGCTGCTCATGAGGCCGGAGTTGGTCTCCCAGGTCTGGCCCTCGATGTAACCCCAGACGGTTACGCCCTTCACGTTGGTGTCGTTCCAGAACATCGTGAACAGACTCTGCATCTGGTTCTTCTGCTGGGTGTCGTCGGCGATGTTGAGGTCGAACTCGCTGATGAAGACCGGGAGGCCCGTCGACGACGTCAGCTTGTCGATGTACATCTGCGTGGTGCTGGCGGAGGCGTTCCCGAGACCGTGCGCCTGGGCGCCGATGGCGTCGATGGGCCCGCCGGCCTTCTTCACGGCCGTCACCATCTTGATCATGTTGTTGTTGTCGCTCGACTGTTCGATGATGTTGTAGTCGTTGACGATCAAGATCGAGCTCGGGCAGTACTGGCGCGCCCACTTGAAGATCGTGACCACCCAGTCGTAGCCGCTGGCGCCGGCGCCGCCGAGCGCCGCCAGGTACGGCGGCGTCGTGTGCGGTGGTGGCTCGTTGAGCACGTCGATCATCTGCGTGTCGGGATACCGCGTGCAGTACTGCTTGATCCAATCTTCGACGGCGGCCTTCTGATCGGCCTGTGATAGGCCGCCGATCCAGCTCGGCTGTTGGGCCCCCCAGACGAAGTTGTGCTCCTTGAAGGCGATGTTGTTCTGCTTGGCGTAGTCGTGGATCTTGTCGAGCGCGGTCCAGTTGTACTTCCCCTGCGTCCCCTCGATCGAGCCCCACTTCCCTTCGTTCTCGGGCGTGATCTGGTCCCAGTAGGTGTTGTAGTTGGACGGGATCTGCCCCCGCTGGGTGATGTTCCCGCAAAACTTTTTCGGCCACTGGAGGTTGCCGCTGGCGCCGGCCGCGCCTCCGGTTCCCGTCGCGCCGCCGCTCCCGGTCGCGCCGCCGCTCCCGGTCGTGCCGGCGTTTCCCGAGCCTGCCGCGCCGCCGTGACCCGAAGAACCGGCGACGCCCATTCCGCCGGTGCTACCGCCGCGTCCCGCGACGCCCGAGCCGGCGGATCCGCCGCTGCCGACGGCGCCGCCGGTCGACCCTCCCGGTCCGCCGCCGCCCGAGCCGGTCACTCCTCCGGACGCGCTCCCGCCGGAGCCGACGTTGCCGCCGGAGCCGCTGCCTCCACTGCCGGTGTCGCCGCCGGTGCTCGGGGCGCCACCCGTCGCCATGCTGCCACCTTCGCCGGAACCGCCGCCGGCGCCGGTCGTGATTCCCTCTCCGCCGCCGGCGCAGGAGAGGCCGAGCGCGGCCATCAGAAGAGAGCTGGCGACGGCGCGCGATCTGGACATTCCCAGGGCTCGACGCATGGGCACACTTCCATCGTTGGGGGCTCGTCGCACGGCTCGCGGAGCGGGGCCGTGCGGTGGGCACGTAGCATCTGGTTTTGTCGCACCCGCCCGGGGCTTGTCAGAAAAAGCGATCGCCCGACGCGAAATGATTGTGGCTCGCCGCGCACGCCACGCCGCCTCGACCGCGTCCAACACGGCCCGCGCGATGCGGCCGGCCTCGCCGCGTGGGCAGCCAATGGGCCGATCGGCCCATTACGGGTGAGGCGCCCAAGGGGAAATCCTTCGCGCTGTCCAACGTCGCGGAGGTCAGTGAAGCTCCGGGAGCTGTTCGGCGCGGCCGATCCTTAGGTCCCGCGAAATGAAAGTCAGTGCGAGGAAGAGGACTTGAACCTCCACTCCTTTCGGAACCAGATCCTAAGCCCCTCAAGGGCCCACAACTGATCACTCCGCTCGTGTCGTGACGGGGACTTACCATCACGCGGGGTCAGGGAGCGTCACGCTCCGTCACGCACCAGTGGGGGGAAAATGGGGGATAGAGCGGCACCAGATCCGAAAGTGGTTCTGGCGCTTCGGGCGGCGCCCGGAGACCCTCGGGCGCCGGCGTGGGCTATGATCAGGGTGTGGCTGTCCCGATAGCTAGGCGTCAGCTCGACGATCGCCGCAGGCTGATCTGAGAATGGCCCGACGCGGTGACTTGATTGACGGTGAGGTTGTCGTCGGAGAGTCGGTCCGTCGAGGCCGTCTCGTGCTGTCGGGAGGGACGGGAGACTCGGATTACCTCGGGATTGGCTTCCTGTTTCTTGTGGCTGCGTTTACCGCGTCGCCTGCGATCTCGTCCCTATTCTCGGAACACCCGAGGTTCATCGCGTCGTCGATCTGCGGCTTGCTGTCCTTGGGCTTTCTCGGGTCGGGAATTTGGCTCCTCAGGATCACGCTGGCGCGTCGCGACCTGATCCGGATCGACACAGGCAAAGACCTGGACACGACGCGAACGGCCTTCGCGCACGTAGCCGATCAGCGGGGTTGGGGAAGGGTCCCGCCGAATGCCACCTACAGTCGCCACCTCTTCGACGAATACGTCGTGACGGTTCTATTTCGCAGAGATCACATCCTCCTCAACTGCCGCCGAAGGATTCAGCAGGGCGCCCACATTCCGAGGCGATGGCCGTTGAGTTTCGCGGTGCGCGAGCGGCTCGTGAGTTCAATCTCGGAGGAGATGAAGGCCGTTCTTGCGCGGTCTACCCGACCACCAGATGCGCCTAACGCCGACGGCCCGCGAGGGCACACCGATCATCAACACCGCGACCCGAAGGACGGAGGATAGCTAACTTCGGAGGACCGAGCCTTCTCGGCACCCGTTTCGGATATTGCACTTATTGCGAATATTCCGTATGATTCGGCTATGCAGTCCGCCGCTCTAAAGCTCCCGACGCCTGAGGTCACCGAGGAAGCAAAGGCCGCCCTGCGTGCCTTCGCTGCACTTCCCGGCCGCCGGGCATCATCTCGAACGGTTCAGGTTCGTCCCGAAGGCGAGGGCCGGCCAATCTCCGCGACCGTCCCCCGGGAGGCCTTCGAGCTGTTCCTCGAGATCCTCGGCCAGATGGCGAACGGCAACGCCGTCACGATCGTTCCCGTTCACGCCGAGCTGACGACGCAGCAGGCCGCCGATCTCCTGAACGTCTCTCGGCCGTTCCTGATCGGTCTTCTCGACGAGGGGAAGATTCCCTTCCGCATGGTCGGCGCGCATCGCCGCGTGAAGGCGGCTGATCTCATCGCCTACCAGCAACGCGACGAAGCCGAGCGCAAGAAGGTGCTCGACGAGCTCACCGCCGAAGCGGAGAAGCACGGCCTCGGGTATTAGCGCGCGATGGCGTTCGTCGTCCTCTACGACGCCTGCGTGCTCTACCCTGCCCCGCTTCGCGATCTCCTCGTGCGCCTGGCCAACACCGGCGTGGTGCGCGCGCGGTGGTCGGACGCGATCTTGGACGAGTGCTTCCGGAACATCCTCGAGCACCGCCCGGACCTCAAGCCGGAGTCCCTACAGCGCACGCGCGAGCTGATGACGCGCGCGGTGCCGGACTGCATGGTCACCGGATTCGAGGGGCTGATCGACGGTCTCGTTCTCCCCGATCCCGACGATCGGCACGTGCTCGCCGCCGCGATCCGGGCCGGTGCGCAGGCGATCGTTACCTTCAACCTGGATGACTTCCCGACGGATCGCCTGGCTTCCTACAACATCGACGCCAAGCACCCCGACGACTTCGTAATCGATACGATCGATCTGTCACCGGGCGCCGTCGCCAGGGTAATCGCCGAGCAGGCGGGCGCTCTGCGGAATCCGCCGCGATCGGTTCCGGAGCTTCTGGACACGCTTCGCGACCAGGGTCTCGTGCGGTCTGTGGCCAAGCTTCGGGAGCTGTTCGGCTCGGGCGATCCTTAGGTTCCGCGAAATCGAGTCAGTGCGAGGAAGAGGACTTGAACCTCCACTCCTTTCGGAACCAGATCCTAAGTCTGGCGCGTCTACCAGTTCCGCCATCCTCGCCTTTGATTTCAATAAGTTACAGTCGGGCAGTCATTCTAGATCGGGTTGCGGACAACTTGCGGACAAAGTCCTGCGCGCCAGACCTAATGGAAGGTCTGGGCCACCCTGGCCACCCGAGCACCGGCGACTGCTTCTCCGCCCGCGTAGTGTTGGGCGGTCGTATTGAAGGACTCGTGGCCGAGGCTCGCCGCAACGACATCGCCCGTTACGCCGGCGGCGACAGCCAGCTCCGCGTGAACGCCCCTGAGACCGTGAGCCGAGATGACCTTGAGGCCGGCCGCCTTGCAGACGCGCTGCACGGCGCGCAACACCCAGTGTCTGTCGACCACTCCGAACAGACGCTCCTCCCTTCCCCGCCCCTGCGCGAGTGCCTGAATGTGTGGCTGAAGCACCTCCGGGATCAACAGTCTGCGCACCCCTGCAGCAGTCTTGGCGTACGGGATGACCAGCTTCCGACCGCGGTCGTCGAGATCTCCAACCAGACGATCAGCGATCTCTGACCCCCTCATCCCCATCACCAGCGCCATCGCGGCGGCCAAGGCGCCCCGATCTCCCTTCTCCGAGAGATTCAGTGCCTTGTCCAAGAAGGTGCGCGAGTCGTCCTCAACCGCCACGAACTTCGGCTTGCCCTTCGACCGTTTTCCCTCGATCTCGATCCCGTCAAGGAGCCCGGGACGTTTCACCCACCCCCTACCCTCAGACCACCGAAGAAACGTCCGCGACTGCTTCAAGACGCCGACCTTGGTGTCGGTCGACGGCACCTTTCCCGACCTCGACCCAGGCGTCCTGCAGTAGTTCTCCCAGGCCCTCTTGGCATTGTCTGGAGTCACCTCGCCTGTGAGGCCGTCGTCCGGGAAGAGGGAACGGATGCGCCCAATGGTCGTGTCGATGGAACGAGCGCGGTTGCCCTTACGACCGAGATGCTGGCCGTACTCGACCAGAGCTTGCTGCATGGGCACGCCGACCGGCCGCTTGTACGAACGCTCAAGCTTCTTGCTGCCGGCGCGCGCTTCCTCTTCGGTGTTGTAGATGTGGTTCTTGACGGCGCCGGTCTCGGTGTCGATGACGCGGACCCGCCACTTCGTTCGATCCTTGTAGATCTTTGTTTTGCACATCGGCGCTTCTCCTGTTGAAGCGCCACCATCAGCACCTATGCCGTTGTCACAGACCGCAGCTGCAGCCGCAGGTTGGCTCCCGCCGCGACGAGAGTCAACGAGCTCGAGCAACGCCAGGGCCGCCGCGATCTGCTCGGGGGTGTGCTGGGCGGACATCTACGAGTGCTCGCCTCCGCCGGCGGGGCGCTGTTCGGAAGGCACCGGGGGGCATCTGGTCCCCGAGGCTGAGCCAGCCCCAAAGCTGTCGCCGCGCAAAGAGCTCGACGTAGGGGCCGGCGGCGAACCGTTATTCACAGGAACGTCTCCGGCTGTTAGGTCCGTCGGGCACAACGCCCGGAAGTTGCGGCGCGAGACCTGCGACCAACCCGGCGTCAGCCACGCGACCGTGGCGCGGGCGGTGTCTTTGCCCGGGCGCCGCTCCTTTTCCTGCTGTCAGTTGAACAGCGGCCTCGTCGGGCCGCAGCACGTCGCGCGCTGACCACTTGCTCGACGGGCGGATGACACCGCGCCTGACGGGGCGCTGATCCAAGCAACCACGCGATCACCCGGTAGCGAAAACCGCGGCACGCGTTCCTGGCGGATCTCGCCGCCGCGGGTGGCCAATGCGCGGGCGCAGCTCTGGGCGGTCGCGGGCGTCTCCGTCGAGCACGTCAGCCTCGGACCCCGCGAGCCATTGTGAAAACGGCAGCGATCACGGGGAGATGTCGTCGTCGTGCCATTGTTGGAATCGCTCGAACCATTAAAAATCCAGAACAAGTCCGAACACATCGGCGCCGCAGGCCATTGTCTTTTTATCTTGCCCTTCAGTCGTCCCAATCAAAGTCAGGCCGTCGTTGAGGTTGAAGTCACCAGCCGCAACTCGGGACGTGATCGCCCGAGTCAATGTCGATGCCTCTGACAGTCGCCACGGTGGACGCCATTCGGGAGCGCCTCGCCGCGATCCCCGAGAAGGACGGCACCGAACGCAACGTCACTCGGCTGGAAGCGATCACCCGCATGACCGACGAGATCCTCGGTCTCCGCAAGCGCGGCTACTCGTGGAAGGAAGTCGCCGAGCTCGTCTCCAATGAAGGTTGCCGAGTGACAGTCGGATCGCTCAAGACGATCCTCTGGAAACGAGGGGTGACGTCGAGAACGAAGGCGCGTCCGTCGACGAAGGCGGCGGCTCCGCGGCGCCCGAGTCAACCCGCGCGTCAACCGGCGACCGCCACCCGTCGAGTCGAGCCTACGGCGGGAATCAACGGCGGCGAGCCCCGAGAGTCACCGAAACCGCCGCGCGAGCCGGGCACGTTCGTCCCCCGTGAAGACACGAAGGACATTTGAGGGAGTCACAGATGAAACCGAACATCTACTGGATCGGCGGGGTAAGGGCGCGCTCGTCGACTACCTGCTGTCGCGAAAATCGATGCCGCTGCTCATCGAGTCAAACACGAGCAACCCGGGCGTCTGGAAGGTGTACCGGGAAGGTATCAGGTGTCAGCTCCTAACCTCGTCCACCTCTTAACGGGCCATTTCCGGGACCCGTTTGAGCAGGTACCTGCGACGACGCTTCTTGGGCAAGTCGCGGCGGCTCGCCAAGAAGCAGACTCTCTTGCGATCCGGCCGCCGCTGCAATTAGCGCTAGCGGCCAACTCGCGAACCGGCGC
This sequence comes from uncultured Pseudomonadota bacterium, assembly GCA_963831685.1. Lineage (GTDB taxonomy): Bacteria > Myxococcota_A > Polyangia > Fen-1088 > Fen-1088 > JADGRB01. Next base: position 14,899 of record CAWHRJ010000009.1, on the reverse strand, counting down.
GCGACCTGTGGCCGAGCGGGCGGCGCCCTGGCAGGACCCGTCGGGCCCGGGAGTTCGGGGGGGATGGGGTTGACGGAAGACAACCGCGCCGGCCCTCCATTTTTCCGGGGCCTTCGTCCCCCCGCTGCCGGGGGGGTGACCGTCACCAACAACGGTGGCGTCGACTTCTGGGGCGGCACCATCGTCGGGACGCCCGACGTTGGCGCCTGCGAATCGCGCTGACGTCTTCGATAAACGAAACCCGCGCGCGTCTGCGGTGTCCGTTAGGGAGCGGCCGTGCACAAGCGCTCCGGGAAACTCGCTCCGCGGCTTCTGCTGGCGGCCGTCGTGGGGGTAGCGGGCTCGGGCCGGGCCGCTCCCGCCGACCGCGCGGCGCGGGGCCTGGACCTGTTCGTCCACGAGCCGGTTAAGGTCGCGGGGGGCGCGAGCCTGGCGCTGCAGATTCGGGTGTTCGGCTTCGTCACGGTCTCGACCACTGTCCCGCTACCCGGCGCCGAGATAGAGGCGGTCTGGGATCTCGATTCTCGGGGTGGCGCCGGGGTGACCGCCCCACCCCCGTCGCGGGCCCGAACCGACGCGGCGGGACTGGCCCACGTCGATGTGCCGGTCCCGGCGGGCAGCGGCCCGCTCAAGCTGCTGCTGTCAGCGCGTGTCGCCGGCCACGAGCGGACGCGAGAGATCACCGTCACCCGCGTGCCGGCGCGCGAGATCGATCTGCGGGTGAGCGACAGCGCCGTCGTTCCAGGCGGCGCCGTCGCGGCCTGGGCCGTCCTCCGCGACGTCGCGTCGGGGCAGCCGATAGCCGGCGCGCCGCTCGACGTGGAGCTGCGCGAGGGCAAAGCCGTGCGTTTCTCTCAGCACCTCGTTACCGACGGCGCCGGTATGGCCGCGACGCGGGTACCGGTGCCGGCGACGGACGATCCGGATTGGCGGTGGACGCTCGTCGCGCACGCCGCGCTCGCGGGGACCGAAGGGGTCACGGTCTCGCGCGATCTCCGGGTTCGTGAGGAGACGCCGGGCGAGCCCGTGCTCCAGGCTCGATGGGCCGCCGCGTCCATTCGGCCCGGCGCCCGCACCTCGTTCGCGATCGAAGCGCGCGACGCCACGCGGACGGTCGTTGCCGGGCTCCCCGTCCGCTACTGGGTCGGCCCCCCGGGGAGCAAGGCCCCGGACGATGACAAGACCTGGGAGCGGGTCTCGACCAGGGCGGTCACCGATCTGGATGGACGGCTCTCCGTCGACGCCGAGACGCCGGCGACGATTCCGAGACGGGGCGCGACCCTCTCGCTGGTGGCCAGGGCGGTGATCGACGGGCACCCGGTCGTCGCGAACGCCAACCTGGCGCTCGAGTCACCGAGGCCCTCGCTCGAGGCCATCCCGGAGTACGGGGTGCTGATGCCGGGGCTCGCCCAGCGGCTCTTCGTCCACGCCAGCGACGGCACGCGGCCGATCGCTGCCGAATTCGCGATCGAGGGCCACGGTCTCGCCGCGCGCATCAAGACCAACCGGCGCGGGTGGGGGCAGGCGGTCTGGAACGTGCCGTCCGACGTCGGCGCCACCGTTCCGGGCGGCGCGCAGTCCGACTGCGCGGGCAGCGTGGCGGCTACAGTGCGGCTCCGTCCCGTCGCGCCCCTCCCTGGCTTCGAGGCGCACCTCCAGCCGTTCGCCCTCTGCATCGCGGTCGATCGGGACGCGGTGGCGGCGGTTCGCCCGTCGCGCCCGATGGTGCGCGCGGGGGACCCGCTTTCGGTTCGCGTCGCCGAGCGCAAGCCGGCCCGTGGCGCGGGGTCGAGCCTCGGGGCCACCAGCGTGATCCTGGCTGGTCCCGGCGCCGGACCGTCGGGGAGCCTGTGGCTGGAGGCCGCGGGCCGCGGCGGGACCGTGCAGGCTCCGGCGCGCGGCCGCGGCGTCTTCACGCTGAGCGCGGCCGGAACGACGCTCCGGCCCCGTACCCGCGCGCGGGCCATCGACAAGAGCGCCGGCGACGCGGGGCTCGACGACGAAGACTCCGACGCGGGCGGGTCGGACGACGGCGCGGGCGGCGGCGGTGGGGGGCAACGCGGGCGCGTGATCCCGGGAAGCGTGCTGGTGATCCCCCGCGTGCTGCCGGTCCTGACGGCGAAGCGCGTCCCCGCCGCCGGGCCGGCCCGGAGCAACAGCGTCGAGATCGACGTCGATCTCGGCGACGGGCACGGCGCGCCGCTGACCGGCTCGGTCGGGGCGGTGGTGATCGACAAGTATGGCGGAGGGCACCCCGACGGCCTGCTCCAACTCGACACCCGCCGCGCGCTCGTCGAAGAGCTGGGCGTCGCGGCCGAGGACGTCGACGGTTTTCTCGAGGGGGACGCCGGCTACGATCTCGAGCGCTGGGCGGCCCTCGGGCGGGTCCGGGGCGAAAACCTCGAACCGGTCCTCGATCCCGTCGCCCAGGTCGACGCCCGCATCGACGGCGCGTTCCAGGCGATCGTTCACTCGCTCGAGGGCGCGGTCTACGAGTCGAGCGGCGATCCCGAGCGGCTGCGCGACGTCCGCATCTCCACCCCCGCGGGGTCCGCCTTCAACCCCGAGATGCTCACGCTCGCCACGGAAGCGATGAACAACCCGCCGGTCACGCCGGGCGGAGAGCCTTGGCAGCTCTCGGACCTCATCGCCATCGATCGCCAGGTCAACTACGACAACGTCGCCCGTCGCGTGACGCGCCTGAAGCTGTTCCGCGTGCTGTCCGCCGTTCGCACCTTCGCCTACGAGAACCGGCTCGGTCCCGACGAGCCGGCGCTGTCGGACCCGAACGCGCTCCTCCGGCGGCTCGTCCGCCGGCACACGATCGCGCCAGCCGACCTGCTCGATCCGTGGGCGCACGGGCTGGCCTTCGTCCGCACGTCCGGGGCGCGAACCCCGTTCCTGTCCGTTCTGCCCGGATACCGGCTGCAGTCGGCCGGGCCCGACGGGCGGTTCGGCACGCCCGACGACGTCCGCGATCCCTTCCGGCGCGTGCTCCGATCGGGGACCCCCTACGGCCGGGCCGTCCACGAGGACCTCGTCGTCGACGCCCGCTCGGACATGCGGGTCGGCGACGACACCGTCGAGGCCTGGAAGCAGACGCTCGAGAAGCTCACCGGGCGAAGGTTCGGCGGCGACGACGACGACGATGCGATCGGGAGCGGAGGGCTCGGATCGGTCGGCACGGGTTCGGGGGGCGGGGGCCTCGGCGGCCGGCGGGAGAGCCGCGGCATCGACGTCGGCCCGGCGGAGTGGCTACCGCCGGTCCGGACCGACGCCCGCGGGCACCTGCGTCTCACCGTCCCGCTGCGCGACGCCGAGACCACCTGGCAGATCGTCCTGGTCGCCATGCCCGACGGGGGATCGCCGGCCGTCACCAGCCTCGACCTGCCGGTGTCGTCGCCGCTGTCGGTCAGCGTGACGAGCGGGGCGACTTGGATGGCGGGCGACGAGGTCGCCGTCGCGCTCTCGATCCGAAACCGAACCGACCGCGCGGTTTCGGCCTCGCTGCGCGTGACACCCTCCGGGGCGGCGACGCTCGCGGATCCGAAGCGACCGGCGGGCGCGGTCGCGGTCGCGGCGCGGTCCACGGCGTCGGTGCTCGTGCGCCTGCGCGGAAGCTCGGCCGGAACGGCGGCGCTCGACGTCACCGTCAGCGCCGCGGGGTTGCCCTCCGACACCCTCCACCACGAGTGGCGGGTGCAACCGGCGGGCGAAGCGTCGGTGACCTCGAACGCGATCTGGGTGGAGTCGGGCGCAACTGTCGCGCTGCCCGCGAGCGCCGCCGGCACCACGCCCACGGGACCGGGCCGCCTCGTCCTCGAGCGCGGGATCGAGCCGGCGCTCGCCGGCGCGCTCGAGTCCCTGCGCTCGGAGCGGTTGATCGGCCTGCGCGGGTTTGCCGACGCCCTGGAGGTGTTCGGGCGCGTGCGCTCGTGGGTGATGGTGCGCGCCGGCGAGACCGATCCGCTGGCCACGCGAGCAGCGGAGCTCGCCGATCTGGCGCTCGCTCGGATGCCCGACCAGCGCCACGGCAGGTACACGGAGGAGATCGATAAGCCCCTCGTCGCGCGCGCCAAGCTGTGGGAGGCGGCCGCCTCTCGGGAGACCGGCGAGATGGGCGCCGCTTCCGGGCGACCGTCGAAGAGCAGCGCGCCGACGCGCGTCGACTGCCCGCCGTCGGGCGAGATGACGCTCGCCACCAGGCTCGACTGGCTCGACGTCGCCCCTCCCGGGAACCGAGGCACGGAGAAGTCTTGCTGGGCGGCGTTCGTGGCCACCACCCTGCAGCATCTGTCGGCGACCAGCGATCCGGTGCTGCTGGCGCGCGCCGTGAACGCGATCCGGGACGCGTCCGGACAGGCCATGGTGGCGGGCGCGCTCGCGGACCGGCTGCGCGCCGTGGTGCCCGTACGTCCCGACGGAACGGTCGTGTTGCCGGGCGCGGCCGAGGATCGGGCGTCGCGCTCGATCCTGATGGCGGCGCTCGTCAGCGCCTCCAAGCTGGGACGGGTCGACGGGACGACGGCCGCTAACGTCGCCAAGCTCACCACCCGGCTGCTGGCGGAGCGAGACGCCGCCGGCGGCTACGGATCCGCCCAGGCGACCTGCCTCGCGGTGCGCGCCCTGCTCGAAGCGGCTCCAGCCGACACGAGATCGACCGGCGTTCGCTGGACGGAGATCCTGGCAGGCGGCCGCGAGGGCGCGAGCGGCCGGGTCGATGTCTCGCGCAAGCGAACGGTCACCATCCCGCTCTCGGCGTCGGCGTCCAGCGTCCGCCTCGAGGCCTCCCCGCCCGGCGTCGTGGCTCGCCTAGAGCGGCCGGTGTCTTCGTTCGTTCCTCCGTCCGCCCGATCCAGGCACGAGCCCGCTGCGCCTGCAGGTGGAGGCGCCGCGCGCGCCCAGGGCCCGCGGCACGGCCCTCCTCCAGATCGGTCTGCGACACGATCTCGGCCGCAGGGCCACCGTCATGGTGCGGGTGCCGCTGCCGCCCGGGGCCTCCCTCGCCGAGCCGGTGGAGGGCGTGAGGCAGGTGCAGGGCGCGCTCTATCTTCGCACCACCCTGGATGCCGATCGGCTGCCGCGCGTGTTCGCGATCCCGCTCCGGTTCTCGCTCTCCGGGTCGGTGCTCTTGCCCGAGATCGTCGCCCGCATCGACGACGAGGAGTTCTCGCCCGCCTACGCGCCCGCCCGCCCGCTGGTGATCCTGCCGGGGAGCTGAGCGGGATTGAGGGATTGCGACGACGGCGCCGCGGTTCCGTGGGTGGAGTCGGGCAAGAGGGACGCAGCTCGGAGAGCAGTCGAAGCGGCCATCGAGCTTCAGCCGTTCCTCATTGCGGTCACCTCGGGTCGGTCGACGCTCACGTCGTCCATGCGCGCGCGCACAAGCTCGAAACGATCTTCGGCACGGTGACCGTGACGGTGACGAGATATTCGGCGTCGTCATCGGCGTGCGGCCCGACGGGTCGATGCACGCAGCAAAGAGGTCGTCGTCGTCTCGAAGAGAGCCTGGCCGGGCACGTGAACGTCGGGTCGCGATCTGTCGGTCCGCTGCCGACCTAGAGAAGGCCTTCGGTGTTGCACAAGCCAACACCCTCGCCGGGGCGAATGCATCGCTCGCGAGGGCGGCAGTCGCTTGCGATCAAGCAGCGTTTTGGGGCGAGGGTACATTGGCCGGGATTTGCATGACCCCGGGGGAAGGTCGTCCCGGCGCAGATCATCCCGTCCGGACACGAATAGAGACAGCGGTCCCCCGGAGTGTGGGGGTCGATCCGCTGGGAGGCACAGCTGAGCGCCACCGCCAGCACGATGAGCCACGCGCGTGTAGTAACCACTCGTCCTCCTCGGCCCGCGATGCTACCGCAAGACGACGAGGACGTGTCCTGGCCGCCTACCGCTCCGGCCGTGCGGCGGCAGCGAGCGCCAAACCCTCGACGGCCGCACTCCACCGTTCCCCGCCGTCCAGCCGGCGTCCGGTGCTCCATGAAACTCTATCGTTTGACTCCGAACACTTCGGAGTCGCCAGACCCGATCCCGCTTGGTCAGCTTTCTCATCGCGCCGTCGCGCCCACCCCAGGCCCGCCGGCGAGCTACTCGAGATCCTCTTCACGGACGAGTATCCGTCGTCCGCTCCGAACAGGGACTCGCGAGGAGGCACCGCCCAATCCCGGTCTGGGCCTACGACGCCGACGTCGGGTCGACGACCCACCCCGCGAAGAGGATCGCGCCCGTCGGCTGGTGGACGATGAAGGTGAGGAACGGCCGATCGACGGTCAACTGCTGGGGCGGGAGAAAGATGCTTGTGGCCACGCCCCCAACGCCCGTCGCCGCCGCCGCGGTGGTCCCCTGCTCGTCGACGGCGATGTCGGCTTGGTGAACCACGGCATCCACGGAGAGGTCCGTCGCGCCGTCGATGCCGGTGAGGTCCGCGGCGCCGGGCGTGAAGGCGTCGGTCATCCCCAGCGCCTGCAGCATTGGGATCAGCGACTCGCCGACCGAGAACTTGAAGCGCGGCATGGTCACCGCCCCCGTCGACGCGCCGGTGCCGGCCAAGATCGTCGCGAGCCGGTCCGCCGTAAGTCCCTGCTGGAAGGTGTCGAAAGTCCCGGCGTCTGGCACGACGAGGATCATCGCGGTCGTTCCGCCCTGGTAGCCGAGCGAGGCGGCGCTCCACCCGCTGCCGCTCCAGAGCATGGCGTTGTCCTGGTCGTTGGGTAGCATCATCGGAACCGTCACGTCACCGCCCGGAGCGTGGAACGTACCGTTCGGGCTGTTCGCCGCGAATGGCGCCTGCCAGTCACCGTGAAAATAGACCGCGTCCGCGAGGACCAGACGGGTGCTCGAAGTGATGGTCCCCATCGGGAAGAGGGTCGGGATTTGGCCCTGGGTCTCGTCGGAGACCCAGCTGTTGATGGCCGCGCGCGCAGTCTCCGGCGCGCCCACGAAGTCGACCTGGTCGACACCCGAGCCGAAGCTGACCGCCAGGTTGTCGAGGTAGGCTGGGAGGATCGGGAAGCCCTTCTGCGTCCAGGTGGAGTTGGCGACCGAGAGCTGGAAGGTGCCAGCGCCAGCATCGGCGGGCGGCGTCGTGAGCGCCAGGTCCAGCGCATCGAAGGCACCGTCCAGGCGAGCGAGCGGCAGCGTGAAGTGGAGCGCGGTCGCCATCTGCGTCGCCGTGTCGTTGGCAGCGCCGTTGTACAGCATGGCGAGCGCGATCGAGACGCTGGTCGGCGAGAAGATCAGGTTGCCGCTGTCACCCGCGTTGGCCCGCAGCTGCTGATAGAGGTCGACCGCGAACGCCTCGTTGTCGCTGGCCAGCTGAGTCGCATCGGCCGCAGGGACGGAGGGCGAGAGGTCGCGCGCCTTCGTGGACTGGGCCACCTGGACCGATCCAGAGCCGCCCCCACAGCCGAGCGCCCCGACGGCCAGCACCACTCCGAGGACCCGGGATCGCGCCGCCCACATGTTCACGCACATCATGCCGGTTGACCGGAGCAAACGCGAGGCCAAGACCAGAGCCCGGCGACGGCGGCCCCGGCTTGCAAGGCCACCTCGAAAATCTGAGGAGGAACGGCATCGGCGGCACGTTCCTCCGGAGTGGCCCGAGCTGATCTCTCTGCGGGCGGTGGCCTCAGCCTGACGTCGCTCCGACTCCAGGCCCGCCGACGAGCCGCTCGAGATCCTCTGCGCGCACGAACACCCGTCGTCCGATCCTGCACGGCGCGAGTCGCCCCGTCCGCGACATGATGCTGACCACCCCACCTGGAACTTCTCGATCGACCCGCCGGGCAAACAGATCAACAATCCATCTGTGAGAGCCGACGCGGGCCCCCCTCGCCAGTTGCCGTCCGTCATAGCGCTCGCCCTCGCCCAGGCCGGCACGGCCGCGTGCGGCGGCTCGGCCGCCCCCGGTCACCCCGACACGGGCTACGGGGCGAACCAGGCGGTCCCCGCCACGGTGAACTGCACGGACTTCTGCACCCGCGGCGCCGACTGCGGCGCCGACCTCTGCAACGAGGACAAAATGACGACGAGTTACACTGCGCTCGTTCCTATAGTGGTCGCGGAGTGCGAAAACGCCGCCTGCAACGCCAGCGTCCTGGCCATGATCACGCCCGCCGACTGGCAGTGCTACTTCCAGTCGAGTTGTCGTCAGGTCTTCGAATACAACGCCTGCCACGTCGCCCCGAGCAGCTACACGTGCAACTGACGCGCGCGCCCTGATGGCCCCCGTTCCCTGACCGCGCCTCAGGGCACCAGCAACACCTTGCCCTTCGACTTCCGGTCGTGGATGTACTGGTGCGCGGCACCCGCCTCGGTGAAGGGGAAGGTGCGATCGACGTGGGGGAGCAGCTCGCCCTTGCCGTACATCTCCATCAGCGCCGCCAGCTGGGGAGCGAGCAGGTCGGGGCAAGAGAAGAGGTGGCCCATGTTGGTGCCGCTGATCGTCTTGTTGTCGTCCATCAGCTTCATCGGGTTCCACTTCTTGACCGACAGCAGCTGTCGCAGGGCGTGCAGCAGGTTGCGCTTGTTGCCGACCGAGGCGGACGACAGGCCGAAGGCCACCAGGCGGCCGCAGGGAGCGAGCAGGTCGTAGCCCTGGGTCCACGATCGCCCGCCCACGGCGTCGAGGATCAGGTCGACCCCCTTGTCCCCCACCACGGCGCGCGCCTGGGCCGCATAGTCGCCGCCGGCGTCGATCGGGTGCTGGCAGCCCTGCGCGCGCAGGAAGTCGTGCTTGGACGCCGAAGCCACGCCCAGGATCTGGCAGCCGCGCGTCCCGGCGATCTGGATCGCCGCCTGCCCGACGGCGCCCGCCGCCGAATGGATCAGCACGCTCGATCCCGGCCGGAGGTTGCCGTTGAAGAGCATCATGTTGTAGGCGGTGACGTAGACCACCGGAAAGGCCGCGCCCTGCTCGAAGGTCATCTGCGGCGGCATCTTGACGATCTGCGGGACCGGCACCACCACCACGTCGCTGTAGCCGCCGAACTTGCACATCGCCAGCACCCGATCGCCCACCGCCAGGCCGCTGACCCCGGCGCCGATCTGATCCACCGTGCCAGACACCTCGTAGCCGACCACACACGGGGGCTTGGGCGCGTCGGGATAGAGCCCCACCCGCGCCAGCAGATCGGCGAAGTTGATCCCGCTGGCGCTCACGCGCACCCGCACCTGCCCGGCGCCAGCCTCGGGATCGGGCGCCTCCTTCAACTTCAGAACGTCGGGCGCACCGGTCCTGGTGATCCAGATCTGACGCATGGGCGGGAGCATGGTCGCAAACTGCGCCGGCGGCGAGCAGCCCGGTCCGGTGGGCTCGGGTCCGCGTCAGCGGACCGCACGACAGCGAGTCGTGGGCTCCGAATGCTTCGGAGTTCACGTGCTGACCCGCTCTGCAGGAACGGCCTCGCGGCGCTCCCACCGTCCGCCCGACGCGCTGACCCAGATGCGACTTCGTGTCACATTCTCGCGGCCTTTGTCGCGGCTCTTATCGGATTATCCAGCGAGAACCGCGGCGCCAAGGTCGTGACATCGCGACGGAATAGTTCTGCAAGGCGACCGCGAGATTGCGATGGCCAAGGATTATCCAACTGTGGAGAATACGAGTTCGGCAGACGACGTCATGTCCCGGGCTCTACTCGTCGGATTGATAGGTGTGTGTGGCGTCGCGTCGTGCTCAGGACGCGCGTCGGTGTCCGTTCGAAACGGATCGGGCGCCGACGTTAGGGATGTGCGAATTGAGGGTCGCTGCTTTCGCGAGGAGCTCGGCGTTCTCGCGCCAGGAGCCTCCGCTACAGCCCGGGTCCGTCCCTGCGGGGAGTCCGGTGTTCGAGTCACGTTCTCGGCCAACGGCAGAGTCCACCACAGTCCCGACCAGGGATACCTCGAAGCCAGCCACCTGTACTTTGTCAGGTTGCTCATCAGGCCAGAATCTCAGTGTTGTCATCTCCGACGGGTAGCTGCCGAACCAGCCGTTGCAGCGGATGAACGCCCGCGCGGCTCGCGCGAGCGTGGCCCGGTGCCGCGACGCCGCGGGCTGGCGCCCGCGGCTCCTCGCGGCCGTGGTACGATCATACGACCGTTCGGCGCTCACCGCTGAACGGCAAAACGTTGGGCAGACACCGGGGGACCAGGATGGCCATGGGACTGAGGATGGTGTTCCTTGTCGCAATTCTGCGCGGTTCCGTGGCGTTCGCGGCGGACCCGATCAGGTATGACGAAGCGGTCGTGTCCGATGACAGAAACCACTTCTCGCAACGATTCTTCCTCGGCAAGCAGGTGGCCGTCGTGGACATCAATGCGACGGCCTTCGAGAAGGCGAAACACAAGTTGAAGGTGGGGGAATCAGGCGTCGAGAAAGTAGACGGGCATCGCATCTTAGGAACGGATGGCGGGCTCCCCACGTCCGAGATCGCAAGCGTGGAAGTGTCCTGGAACGGCACCCGTCAGAAGGTGCCAAGGCGGTTCTTCGCCGACTGTTTCAACACCTCGGCCATTCCTTCCAGAGTCCTGTTCTCTGACGATTTGCGCGCTGTCATGATCACGCTGTCCGGCGGAGATGGAGCTGGTCACTACGAAGTAACCTTCATAGTGGCTGCGGAAGGGACTGTCACACGTTTCGTTGCTGAGGCTGGCGATTTCTGAGGAGCTGCCCAACTGCGCGTTGCAGCGGTCGGCGCTTGCGCGCCGCCGCTGAACGCGTGATCGTTGGGCGGACGGCGGGAACCACGCAGCCGGTAGATTGTCTGGTAGTGCACCGGTCATGACCTCAACGCCTATCCAGCGGACCATGCTCGCCATAGCTGCGGGAGTGATCATCTCCGCGTCGTTCGTGGTCGGCCACCGGGCGGGGTTCTGGGAGGGCCGTGGTTTGGGGTTCTCGCAGGGCCGTAGCTCGGGATTCTCGGAGGGCCGCAGCTCGCTGTCTGTTGTGCGGCCGTATCCGTCGCTCGACGCATCGGGGGGGACCCAGGCTCGAGTTGACATCTGCCTTCAAACGCCCGTGATAGAAAAGCCCGGCCACTCCCTCAACGGTCAGACGGTCCAGACAATCGAGGGCACCGTGATGCGATTTGGCGCCGCTCGATCGGTACTCCCTCTACCCGGTCACCTGCTCTTCTGCGAGATGGAGCCCGAGTGGTACGTCGATGTCGCCGACAAACAGATGGCTCAGTGGCGTCTCCTGTACGCGGTCTCCGGGATTGCCATGGAAGAACCGAGTCTCACGATTGGTACCCGGATCACCATCAAACTTCGCGCGCACTGGGGTTTCGGGAAGGCTGCGGGTGTCGTGGTGTCGGACGATGCGGGACCAGTTCTTATCGCTGAACAAGGCTTCTTCGGTCATCGTCTTCGAGCCTGAGGACATTCTGCCGTTCACGGTCCACGTGAGTGATGCAATTGGTGTGGAGCACGGCGGGTGCGGGGATGCTGTCATGCATGCGGTCGAGGTGCAGGGCGACCGTGCGATGCGTGTGATGCCAGGTCAAATTGGAACGGTTGCTCTTCGCGGAAGGAGCTATCAGTTCTGGAACGCGGCAAGCTACAACTGGATCAATGTCAGCTGTACGGACATGCTCGATCGCATGGCTTGGTTCCTGTGGCGCTCGTGAGGACGCCACCCAACCGCGCGTTGCAGCGGACGGCGCTTGCGCGCCGCCGCTGAACGCGTGATCGTTATCCTGACGGCGACAAGAATGCCTGAATGTTGGACGCCGATGATGGACGATGCGCGCCGATGGCTGCTTGCGTGCGTGAGCCTGGCATTGGCGGTGATGGGCTGTAACAACTGTCCTGCCAGTCCCGGCGTGTGCCCGCCGAACCCGTCGTGCATCAACGGATACCGCCAGACTGGGTCCGCCTCGTGCACATTGGGTGGATGGGTCTGTGAACGGGTCGCCTGCGTCCCCGACGCTGGTGCATGCGACGGTCCCTGTCCCGACTCAAGCACGGACTAGAAGCTCCCCTCCGAATCGGCAGGCACGCTCACAGTCGTGCCGAAGTGAGCGACCGGGAAGAGTCGCTTTACAAGTGTCCGGGGACATCGTTGACGCTCGTCCGAGCGGAACGAAGCCCCCGCTAAATCTTGCCAGTGCGCTCGCTGAGGCGGCCCAGCAGGGTGTTGTAGTAGAGGATGTTCCACAGGCCGTCGTCGATGGGTTCGAGGCCGATGTTGTCCCCCTTGAGCGCGTGGCTGATGAAGTAGTGCTGCGCACCCATCTTGAAGTGCCCGGCGTTGCTGACGCGACGGAGTTCGAAGTGACCGGGGTACGCGGGGGGCTCGATTCGATCGGGGTACGCCCGCGAGCGACGGAGTCCAGAGCGACGCGGGCGGCTCGTCGTCGAGAGCCTCGTGTGGGCGCTCGAAGTTGTACTCGCTCTGGAAGCGGTCGAACTTCCATTGCTGCCCGCGCAGGCTGGCCGCGGGCGGGCGCGTTGCTCTGGCCTTCAAGGTCTTGTGCATTCGCTCGTGCGCGCCGTTCTCCTGGGGGCTGCTCGGCGTGATCCTCTGGTGAACGATCCCCCAGCTTCATCCACCACACGTTCAGCGCGCACAGCCCGTGGATGCCACGGTCGACGCGAATGGCGAGCCGTTGTCGCTGCGGATCGCCTGCGGCAAGCCGTGCTCCCGGAACACCCGCTCGAGGGTGGCCCTCGCGCCCGCCGTCTTCACGTCGAACAGCGCGCGACATGCGAGCAAGTACCGGCTGTAGTGGTCCAACAAGGTCAGCGGATAGCAGTAGACACCATCGCGCGTCCTGAACTGGCCCTTGAAGTCGATCGTCCACACCTCGTTCGGTGCCTCGGTGTGCAACGGCGCCGCGCCCGGGTGCTGCCACTTCTGACGGCGACGCCGACTCTTCACCAGCCCGTGGCGTTTCAAGATGTCGAAGACGGTGCTGCGGCACGGAAGATCGACGGCCGACAACTGCTTTCGAAGCAGTCGGTGGAGCTTCCGTGCGCCCCAGCCGTGAGTCTTCTTCAAAGCACGACTGCTTCTTCGACTTCGGCCGCCGTCCGGTGCGGACAGCCACGAGGAGCGCGGCTGCGCTCCTCCAGCCCGGCGTCTCCGTCGGCTTCGAACCGTCGGGCCCACTTGTACCCCGTCGGCCGCGACACGCCGTGGTGCTCGCACAGCTCGCTCATCGTCCACTCGCCGACGCGACTCTCGCACGAACCTCGCCCGCTCCATCAGTGCACTCGTCTGCTTCCATGGCATCCTCGAACGTGTAAAGGATGTGCCCGGACACATGTAAAGGATCTACCCCGGCTGTACCAAGACGCGGGATAACCGGCCGTTGCAGCAGCCGAACGCCGCACCGGTCCGGTCGGAGGCGGGCTTGTGCCGCGACGCCACGGGCTGCGCCCGCGGCTCCTCGCGGCCGTGGTACGCTCGAACGCGACCTTGGCGTTCGCTGCTGAACGGCAGGTCGTTGGACACGGTCGAGATGCCACGAACTGGACGCGGTTCAGCTCGCCGTGAGCGACCGCTTCTCGGGTGCGGTCGCGCGCGCATTCTAGTTCCCCACAACCCGTCTACGCTACACCGACGCCGTTCGGAGTGCCCTGACCTCCTCGCGCGGGCCGCTCGAGGAGTGACGACTACCTGAGCCTTTGTCGGACGGCGCCAAGGTGCTGGTACAGCTCGAACGAACGCCCGTGCGACTGCCGCCCACGAGGTCTTCGCCGTGCACGGACACGGATTCCGATGACGGGCCGGGTGGCGCGATTCGTCTTTCATGCACCGAGCTAGAATCAGGTGACGATACCCGCGCCACCGTTCGCGCTGGCGCGAGACTTCTCAGTGGGCGGAGGCTGTCCAACCGCGCGTTGCAGCGGACGGCGCTTGCGCGCCGCCGCTGAACGCGAGATCGTTAGACGGACACCGAGGAGCGGCCGGCTAGAAGACAACCATGGCGCCCCCCGAAATCACGTTGTTCGGTGGTTGCTCGCCCGGCGTATGAAGGACGTGCCGGACGATCACGCCGAGTCGCGGACGGGGTGGGAGGTCCTGAACCGGTGCCCGCGGATCGGAGATCGACTTCGCGGACCCACGTCCTCCCGGACGGCAGGTCTCCCCCCAGCGCGATCGGGGCCGCGCTGCCGTCGCGCGCTGGCGGCGGAGCGCAGGCGGGGGTAATACCTCCGGCAACGACGGCGGATCTGGGATCGAGGAGCTCTCCGGCTTCGCACTCCCGCGCTGGCCGCTGATCGGCCCCCACGATTGACCCGCGCCCTGTGGAAGACTCTCTCCTCTACCGCCCCGAAGACGCACGCCAGTCGCGTCGGTCGCCGTCCAACCGCGCGTTGCAGCGGACGGCGCTTGCGCGCCGCCGCTGAACGCGTGATCGTTGGGCGGACGAGTTCAGCCCACACGATCCGTGCGAACCGGGTTGATACCCCGTATCCTCGATCCGTGCTAACCGAGTTACGCGGTCGGATCGCACGCTTGCTTGCGCTCTGCGTGTTTCTGCTGACGTTCGGGCAAGTCCAGGTCAATTCGACGGGCCGGTCCACGACTGATGGACCGGGACGCGCCGACACGCACGCATCGGCCAAGCGTACCCCTTAGCTCCGGAAGGATCGTGGGCTGCGGGGCCGCCCAACCGGCCGTTGCAGCAGCCGAACGCCACGGCAGTTAGCCCTAAAGGGACATTCCGCTCGCGCATGAGCGGCTGAAAAAGCTGGAAGTGGTCTGCACGTTGTGATCTTTTCGGGTTGCTGAGACTCGAAAATCTCCGACGAGAAAGGCCACTTCCAGTGAGGATAGGAAAACGCGGTTTTGGGGCCCGAATCAAGGGCGACTTGAAGGTCGAGTTCGGTCAGGAGCGCCTGACGTCGCACGCTGCGTCTGGAGCTCTTCCGGCGCTTCCTGCGCGAGCGCGGCTTCGCCGCGCAT
>CAWHRJ010000008.1:0-240030 GCA_963831685.1 uncultured Pseudomonadota bacterium | reverse complement strand
CCGCTCGTGTTCGATGTTGGCGTGGAGCGCCGCCATGGGATTGGGCTGCCGGAAGAACGGGTGCGGCGTCTGGTGCGGCGACGACAGAAAGACCACGCGCTGGACGCTTCGCGCGACGCGCGACGACGGCCGAGACCGCGGCCGGCCCCGTCGCCCAGACCAGAAACACCGCATCGATCCCGGCGAGCGCCGGCGTCAACGAGGCGGGCTCCGTGAGATCCCCGACGACGACCTCGACGCCGGGTGGCGAACGGGGTGGGCGGCGGGCGGCGTACGAACGCGCGGACTAGGCGTCCGAGTCGGAGCAGCTCGCCGATGACGGCTCGGCCGACGCGGCCGGATGCGCCGACGACTAGGACGGACGCTCTTTCGGACGGCGTCACGCGAGCGCCGGCTAGCCTGCCGCCTTCAGGGGACCTTTGGTTCCAAGCGCGAGGATGAGCTGTCTGAATGCGGCAACGCATCGGTTGTGAGTCGACGTGTTGTATTCGTTGACGTACTCCGATCCCTCAAGCAGAAAGAGGTGCATGTTGTTCCGGGCATCCCACAGCCAGTCGAGTTCGCTCTTCAGCCCAGAGGTGATCACACCCGCCGTCAGGAGATACTCGGTCCGAGCCTTGTAGCTCTTTCCGCAAATGCCCTTTAGGTACGCTTTCGTGATGCTCTCGACCAGGGTCCCGCCGATGAAGACGAAAAGCTTTATTAGCATCTCCTGCGCCATGCCGCTCAGGTCGGTTCTGATCAACAGCCAATAGACCGCATCAGACATCATCAACGTGTACGACAGATTCGCGCGAAGAGTCCTGTCCTCGAGGAACATGAGGCGCTCCCGGTGTTCCGCCGCAGTCCGCAAGAACCCTCGCGGAAATCGCACGATTGCGTCCGCGCGTGCTTTCCGTCCAGTGTAGTCGGTGATTTCCTGTAACAGTGCCGAGACCTGGCTCACGGCACCGAGAAGGTCCTGGTCTGTTTTGATGGTCATCGAGAGACCACTTCTGGCCGACGATCGTGGCGTTAGCCTGCCACGCACAATGCCGTCTGGTTCAATCTCGTCTTAGCTGGCGTCCTGAGTATCCGGTTCGTCGTCGGAATCGCGGTCCTCTTCAGTCGAATCTTCCAGGCGGGCCATCTCCCTGAACGGCTGTGGGATCGACCGTTCGGGTTCCTTCTTCGCGTTTTTCAGATAGTCCACGACGCTCTTGCTAAGCTTCTCCGACCACTTTGGCTCGTTCACGTCGTACGTAATTACACGGAGATGCCGGAGGTCGAACGGAACGTCGTCGATCGAATTGGCAGTCAGTACGACGGGCTTTCTAGCGGCATGAGCGAGACCCAGTTCATAAAACACGTTGGCGTTCTTATTGCTGAGATCGGCAAGAAGAACTGTTGCCTTTTCGATCTGTTCCCAGATCTGTTCAACCACCGTGCCAGTGGTGAACAGTTCGTCCGACCGCATCGGTTCAAAACCGGCCGCTTTGATCGAAGGAACATAGATCTCCGAGTAGTACCGATCGAACCAACCTCCAAACGGCATCATCACAAAGCAACTGTCCAGAAACTCCCGGACATCCTCGTCTTTGGGCAGTACCGGTTCGTCGGCCCCCTTACCGCCACCATCGTCTCGATCCTCCGACCGGCGCGTCGGGGTGAAGAGCTTTAAGAACTTCAGGTTGGCAGTGAAGACATCGATGAAAATTCTGAGGCGATCTCGCGGGACGCTGAACTCCCGAACCAGCGTGTTCTCAAAAAATTCATCCTCCGGGATTCGCTTTCCGGAATAGAACTCTTGGACCTTCTTGAAGAGTTCAACGCTGTGAAAGGCCTTCACCAATGCATCCTGGCGCTGCTTCGACGAACTGGGGGCAACGACGTCTTCGCCGGTTTTGGCGAGCGACACATTTCCCGTGGCCGTCGATCCATCCACTAGGCCATACTGATTCGCTGAACGGAGCAAGTCACGGTAACGCCAGTCGTTCGACTTATTGAAGCCGACAGCCTTAGCCAAGTCTGCCGAGCGCATGGGCTTACCGGCGTTCTTGTCCTCTATGGAACGAGCTACCCTAAGGGCATCTTCGAGCGGGTGCTTTGGAAATGTCCAAGCCGGCCCCCGGCCGGGCTTTCGCTTCTTCCCAGTTTCTTTCGGCGTTGCTTCTGGATCTTTGGCCAAGGTCTTCCCCGGAATGTTGCGAGCGTATCACCGTTCGACATGTGGGTGAGCTGGCAAACGTTGCGGCGTAACCCGCGGGTCGAAGGCCGTCGGGTTCAACGCCGGTTATCCAGTCCTTCCCGCTTCAGTGAGACAGATCCTGAACCGTCTTTCTGAACTCCAGTGGCTCGGCCACATACTTGAACGTCTCGCGTGTTCCGCCGGTTCCAACAACAGTAACGGTCCCGTAGTTGAGCAGTCGACCCAGAAGCCCCTGGTCGATTCCAAGGTTCTCAATCTTGTTGAGGTTGAGCTCGAGCGTATTTCGCGAGATCCAGCCCCGCTTCATGATCACTCGTTTGTTCGTGATCGCCATCTCGGTGCTCGATCCGAAGGATGGCTTCCGGGATCAGAAGCAGTACGGCGAAGGCAATGAGCACACCGAAGCCAGCCGACGCTGCCAGCCCCAGCAGACCGAAGATCCCGAAGAACATCGCTGGGGAGAAGATGGCCCAGTGAACCACGCCACGTCGAATGATCTGCTCATCCTTCACAAGGTTGGAATCTACGTACCCCATCGTCACCTCCCGGAGGGGAATGTTCTCGTCCCTGAGCCGGCAAGTCAATCGATGGCGATGGACAGTCGGATCTGCCTACTTTGCATCCGCCAACAGTCTCTCGCTGCCATAAATTTTCGGCAAGCAGCGACGAGCCAGTGATTCTGCGGCGTATAGCTCGACCGCGTCTGTCTAGTCCGCGAAGAGCATCTGTGACGCCGACCCCGTGCACCGTTCGTCCGAGGATCAGCGCTCCTGTCACCGTTCCCGACGCAACCATCCCTCAAAGTCCATTGCCCCATGGAGCACCGAAAGGATTCGAACCTCGGCGCCGAAGACTTGGTACATGAGGCGATACCGATAGACGAAGATCTCGCGAATCGTGCTCGTGTCTGTCTCGGGTACGACCCGTCCGCGTTCGGCAGAAGACCGAGAGGACTCCGCTGCAGCGAGCACGACCTCAGCACCTTGGCAGCGCTGCCTCGGAGAGTCGAGGCGATAAAGCAAGAATCTCGTCGAGCGAGTCCCGCGCAGAGGGAGTCCAGAGGACTACGCGGCGCCCTTCACCCACTTGCGGCGAAGCTCCTCAGCGACCTGCTCGTGTGGGATCAGCTTGCCCGCGTCCGCATCGGCCAGCCCCGACTCCATCTTTCTGGATGACGTAGAGGTGATAAGCACGTCCTCTAGGCTGCAGTCGTCAGGGAGCTTCTCCAGAAGGGCCCTGACGATCGTCCTTAGCGGGCTGCATCCCTACGTCAGCTTCGGCAACGCCTCCGCCATCCGCCGCACACCCTCCTCGACGTTCTTCATCGAGGTCGCGTACGACAGCCGCACGAACCCCGGCGCGTCGAACGCCGAGCCCATGACGACGGCGACCCGCGCGGCTTCGATCAGCCACTCGCAGAGCTGCACGTCGTTCTCGATCTTCTTCCCCTCGGGCGTCTTCCGCCCGATGAACGCCGACAGATCCGGGAACGCGTAGAACGCCCCCTTCGGCTCGACGCACGTCACGCCCGGGGATCTCGCGCAGCCGCGCGACCATCATCTTGCGCCGCTTGTCGAACTCGACGCGCATCTTCTCGAGCTCGTCGGTCGGGCCCTCGATCGCCGCCAGCGCGGCGGCCTGGGCCACCGACGCCGCGTGCGTCGTCGACTGGCCCTGGATCGTGGCCATCGCCTCGACGACGTGCTTCGGCGCCACCGTGAAGCCGACGCGCCAGCCCGTCATCGCGAACGCCTTGGAGACGCCGTCGATGATGATCATGTGTGACGCGCACGTCCGCGCCCAGCGTCGCCGGCTGGAAGAACTTGCCGTCGCCGTAGACCAGCGTGCGGTAGATGTCGTCGGTCATCAGCCAGACGTTCTTCTCGACCGCCAGCCGCGCCAACCCGGTCAGCGTCGCCTCGTCGTAGATCGCGCCCGTCGGGTTCGACGGCGAGCAGACCAGGATCATCTTCGTGCGCGGCGTGATCGCCTTGGCGACGTCCTCGACCCGCACCTGGAAGTTCTCCTCGGCCTTGGTCGGCACGTTGACCGGCCGGCCGCCCGCCAGCTTGACGATGTCGTTGTAGCTGACCCAGGCCGGCGTCGGGATGATGACCTCGTCGCCCTCGTCGATGAGCGCGAACACCGCGTTGAAGATCGACTGCTTGGCGCCCGAGCTGACGATCACCTGGCTCGGGTCGACCGCAAACCCGTGCGCGTCGCCGATCCACTTGGCGACCGCCTTGCGCAGCGGCGACCGTCCCCTCGACCAGCGTGTACTTCGTCGCGCCGGCGTCGAGCGCCTTCTTGGCCGCCTCCTTGATGTGCACCGGCGTGTCGAAGTCGGGCTCGCCGGCGCCGAAGCTGACGACGTCGATCCCCTCGGCCTTCAGCTTGGCCGCCTTGGCCGAGACGGCGAGCGTGGGGGACGGTTCGACGACGGACAACCTGCGGGCGAGCTTCACGGGCGGACTCCTTGTTGGCGTTTCTCGGTGAGCGCGGCGGCCACGCCAGGCGGAACCATCCGCGAGACGTCGCCGCCCATCAGAGCAACCTCTTTGACCAGCGAGGAGGATACATAAAAGCTCTCCTCGCCGGTCATCAGAAACAGCGTTTCGACGTCCGGCGCCAGCCGCCGGTTCATGTGCGCGAACTGGAACTCGTACTCGAAGTCGGCGAGCGCGCGCAGCCCGCGGATCACCACGGTCGCCCCGCGCTTGCGGCAGTAGTCGACCAGCAAGCCTTGAAAAGCGTCGACCTCCAGCCGGGTGTCGCTCCCCAGCGCCGCCGTGATCAGGGTCTGGCGCTCCGTGAGCGAGAAGAGCGGCGTCTTGCGGACGTTGTCGGCCAGCGCCACCACCACCCGGTCGAAGATCTTGAGCGACCGCCGAAGGATGTCGACGTGCCCGTTGGTGATCGGGTCGAACGTCCCGGGGTAGACCGCCAGGCTCACGGGCTACGACCCGGAGCAGCGATAGAACGAGAGCTCGGTGTCGCCGTACTGGCGGCGGTCGGTCAGGAACAGGCAGCCGACCGACGCGGGCGACGGGTGCCGCCGGTCGTGCTCCACGATCACCACGGCGCAGGCGGTCAGCATATCCCCCCCGGAGAGCTCGGCGAGCACGCCGTCCGTCTCCTTGATGTAGGGGGGGTCGAGGAAGACCCAGGAGAACTGCAGGCTTCCGTGGGCGAGCTTGCGCAGGGCGCCCCGCACGTCGGCGCCGATCACGGTCGCGCGATCCTCCGCCCCCGCCTCGCGGATGTTCCGGCGGAGGGCCGACAGCGCGTTGCCGTCGCGCTCGACGAAGACGGCCGAGGGGGCGCCGCGCGACAGCGCCTCCAGCCCGAGGGCGCCGCTGCCGGCGTAGAGATCCAGCACCGGCCCCGGCGGCGGCCCCAGGATGTTGAACAGGGCCTCGCGGACCCTCGAGGCGGTCGGACGCGTTCGAGAACCACGCGGAACAATGAGGCGCCGGCCACGATCAAGGCCGCCGGTGAGACGCATAGGCCGCCTCTTACTACCGCGCCTGCCCCTCAAGATCAATTACCCGCCCGTTCCGGATTGTGTCCTGCTGCGTCGCAGCTCAGACATTGACCGAGCCGCGCCCCGGAGAAAACCGCAGAAACCCGCCATGTTGGGACATCTCGGAGGTCTCCGATGCGATACAATCGGGGGCCGACATGTCGCGTGTTTGCGCCTTCTTCGACGTCGATAGGACCCTGGTCTCCTGTAATACCGGCAGGTTGTTCCTGCGTGACCTGCGGCGGCGCGGGGAGATTTCGTTCTTCCGGGCCCTGCGCGCGCTCGGCTGGATGGCCAAGTACCACCTCTCCCTGATCGACCTGCAGTGGGTCGCGACCCGGGTCGCCTCGCAGATGGCCGGCTGGGTCGAGCGCGACTTCGAGGAGCGCTGCCGGCGCTGGGTCGAGGACGACGTGCTGCCGCTGATAGTTCCGGGGGCACACGGCCGGATCGCGCGCCACCGCGCCGACGGGCACGTGCTGGCGATCCTGTCGTCGTCGCCGACCTACGTGACGCGACCGATCGGCGAGGCGCTGGGGATTGAGGAGATCATCTCGACCAGGTTCGAGGTCACCGGGGGCCTCTTCACCGGTCGGCTGATCGGCCCGGCCTGCGTCGGCCCCGGCAAGGTCCACTGGGCGGAAGATCTGGGGACGCGCCGGCAGATCGATCTCGGCGCAAGCTGGTTCTACACCGACTCCTACACCGACATGCCGATGCTGGAGCGGGTCGGCAACCAGGTGGTCGTCAACCCCGACCCGCGCCTCAAGCGCACCGCCAAGCGGCGCGGCTGGCCGGTCCAGGACTGGCGCCAACCCGCGCCCGCCCCCTCGCCGCCGCCGGAGCTCCCCGCGTGAGCGTCTACTCCGCCCCCTGGTACACGCCCGCCGTCCAACGCATCCTGGACCTGGCGCTGGAGGAGGACGTCGGCCGCGGCGACGCGACGACGGCGGCCGTGATCGACGAGACCCAGGAGGCCGAGGCGGAGATCATCGTGCGCGAGCGCGCCGTCGTCTGCGGCCTGGGCGTCGTCGAGGCGGTCTTCACCCGGTTCGACTGGCGAACGCGCCTGCGGATGAAGGTGGCCGACGGTGATCCGGTGCAGCCAGACGCGGTCGTCGCCACGGTGCGCGGCCCGGCCGCGGCGCTGCTGGCGGGCGAGCGGACCGCGCTGAACTTCCTGCAGCACCTGTCGGGGATCGCGACCGTCACGCAGGCGTACGTGGCGGCGACCGAGGGGGCCAAGCTGCGCGTGACCGACACCCGCAAGACGACCCCCGGGCTGCGCGCGCTCGAGAAGTACGCCGTGCGCGCGGGCGGCGGTTCGAACCACCGCTCCGACCTGGCGTCCGGGATCCTGATCAAGGACAACCACGTCGCGCTGGCCGGCTCCGTGCGCGAGGCCGTCCGCCGCGCGCGCGCCCACGCCCCCCACACCCTGCGCGTGGTGGTCGAGGTCGACACCCTGGCCCAGCTCGACGAGGCGATCGAGGCGGGCGCCGAGGGGATCCTCCTCGACAACTTCCAGACCCGCGACATGGCCGACGCCGTCAGGCGCGTCCGCGACCGCCGCCCGCAGACGGTCGTCGAGGTCTCGGGCGGCGTCACGCTCGATCGCATCCACGACATCAGCAAGACCGGCGTCGACGTCATCTCCGTCGGCGCCCTCACCCACTCGGCGCGCGCGATCAACTACTCGTTCGAGATCCGCCCGGTCGAGGGAACGCAGGGACGCGAGCCCGGCGGCGGGTAGTTCTGGGCCGCCGCGGCCTGAAACGGCGGCGGATCTACCAGCGTCAGAGGCAAGCGGGCGCTGACGCGGCCGAGATCAGATTGAGACAGCCGCTCGGACTGCATGGCGGACGGCAGCGTGAAAGATTGAGCCCAGGCCTTCGCGTTGGTGCTCGTACCGGGAGACGGCATGGCGAAGGTCGGCTCGCGCCGCGGGTGAAAAAGTGACGACGACGTTACTTGCCGGCACCTGGCGCCCGGAGCGAAGCTTCGATCTCTGCGAAAACCTCCTCGGCGGGGATGAGCTCGACGCGGCCCTCTCCCATCTCACGCGCCCGACGGTCCAGCTCCTTCTCCCATGCCGGGCTGAGCTCGCCGTAGCTGCTGTTCTCGAGACTGTCGAGAATCTCCTCTGCGATCTCGGCGCGGACCTTCGGATCGAGCTTGAGCGCGGCCTCCACAATCTCTTTGGCGGCGGTCGTCATCCTGATCAGTTTACCCCACTTCTCGGCGGCGGGCCGGGCCGGCGGCGAGTCGGACGCCGTCATCAATGAGAGGGGGTCCTCGGGAAGCGTCTAGAATGCGCCGCCGGCGCGGTCGGACGGTTGACATCCGCTGAATCGACGGAGCAGAGTTGCAATCAAGTGAGGCGGGGCCGGCTCAACGTGTGCGGGATCCTCGTTGCAACGCTGTCGGTCGTGTCCTGCGGCGACGGTGGCGGAGCCACGTTGCCCGATCCGGGACCGAGCCTGGGCCTCGACGCGTCGTCGACCATCTCTGGGCTATCGGCGGCCGACGACGCCACGCTCTGCGAGTGGATGGTCGGGCGGCTGGGAGGTTACGGGCTCTCGCGGAAGTGCGGGGACGTCACCCTCTCCACGCCGTCCAGCCAAGCAATGTGCGTCAGTGCGTTCCAGGGCCTGCCGGCTTCCTGCCCGATCACCGTCGGTGACTATCAGAGCTGCGTGAACTTCGCGCTCACTGGCCCCTGCCCCAGCGGATCCATCCCCAGCGCCTGCGTCAACTTGGTATCCACAGGCCTCTCCGGAACGTGCCAGTGAGGCACCGGCGCGCCTGAGTCACCGAGGGCAGCGCGAGGACGGCGGGGCCGTGTAAGCTCGCGGCCCAATGGACGGCGAGCAACTACGCGCGCGGCTCCGGACGCGCTGGCTCGGGCGGGCGTTCGAGTGGCACGCCGCGTGCGCCTCGACCAACGATCTCGCGGCCGAGCGCGCCCGTGCCGGAGCGCCGGCCGGCCTGGTGGTGGCCGCGGACGCGCAGACCGCCGGGCGCGGACGGCTGGGGCGAACGTGGCATTCGCCGGCGGGCGACAACCTCTATCTCTCGATCCTCCTGCGCCCGACGCGCCCGCCCGCCGAGATTCCGCCGCTGACCTTGCTCGTCGGCGGGGCGGTCGCGCGCGCGCTGGCCGGCCTCGGCCTCGCGCCGCGCCTCAAATGGCCGAACGACGTCGAGCTCGTCGATGAGACGGGACGGCGTCGCAAAGTCGCGGGCATCTTGACCGAGATGGCGAGCGCGGGGGCGAACGCGCTGCACGTGGTGGTCGGCATCGGGCTCAACGTCAACGGCCTCGAGTTCCCGCCCGAGCTCGCCGAGCGCGCGACATCGCTGCGGCGGGCGCTCGGGCGGCAGATCGATCGCGTCGCGCTGCTGGCCGCGCTGCTCGACGCGCTGGAGCCGCTCTACGAGGAGTTCGAGCGGCATGGCCCGCCCGCCGCGGTGGCGGCCTTCGAGGCGCACGCGGCCTTCCCGGCGCCTTGCCGGGTGACCGCGTTCGGGCAGCCGGGCAACCGCCTCGAAGGGATCGCGCTCGGCGTCGACGCGGACGGAGCCTTGCGTTTGCGTGACGAGACAGGGCAGATTCACCGCGTGATCTCCGGAGAGCTTTCCTAAATGACCAATTTCGAGTCGCTGGTCCTGGGCGTCGTCCAGGGCGTCACCGAATTCCTGCCCATCTCGTCGACGGCACATCTTCGCATCGTGCCGGCGCTGCTCCACTGGGACGATCCGGGCGCGGCCTACACGGCGGTCCTGCAGCTCGGATCTCTGGTCGCGGTGATCGGCTACTTCCTGCCCGAGCTGATGAAGATGCTCGGCGCGGCGGCCAAGGCGCTCACCGACCGGTCGCAGCCGCCGTCGCGCCCGGCGCGGGAGCTCGGGTATCTGTTCGTCGGCACGCTTCCGGCCGGCGTGGCGGGGTTCGCGTTCAAGCACGCCATCGAGGGGTCGTTTCGCTCGCTGTGGGTGATCGCCGGCGCGATGATCGCCGTCGCGCTCCTGCTGGCGGTGGTCGAGAAGAAGGCCTCGCACGTCCGCGCCTTCGACGAGATCACGCTGCGCGACGCGCTCATCATCGGCTGCGCGCAGGCCTTCGCGGTGATCCCCGGCGTGTCGCGCTCGGGGAGCACGTTGATGGCGGCGATGGCGCTCGGCTTCAAGCGCGAGGCGGCCGCGCGCTTTTCCTTTCTCCTCAGCGTCCCGATCGTCGCCGCCGCGGGCGTGTTCGAGCTGCCCAAGGTGATGCGCGCGCACGATCTCCACGGCAGCACCATGGCGGTCGGGCTCCTGGCGGCCGCCGTCGCCGGCTACGCCAGCATCGCCTGGCTGTTGCGCTTCCTGCGGGTGCGCAGCACGATGCCGTTCGTCGTGTACCGGATCGCGCTGGGGCTGGTGCTGATCGGGCTGCTCGCGACCGGGCGGCTGTGACGCTCAGCGGGTATCGATGACCGGCGAAACGCACGCGTAGTAGACCGTGGCCCACGTGGCGGTACCGTCGGCGAGGTCGGCGCAGCAGGTCCCCGACAGAATGATCGCGGTCTCGCTCGCGTCGGTGTACACCCAACCGTTCGTCGGGTCTTGCGGGACCGCCACGACACTGCCGTCGTTCAGCGTGAAGGTGACGCCGATGTTGATCACCCCCACCGGCGCGTTGAGCAAGGGCAACACGCAGCTTGCGCTCGAGAGGACGGATGCGAAACCGGTGCCGACGTCGTCGGGCGTGAAGTAGCTGCGGGTGTCCGCCGGCGAGACCTCACCGCCGCTGGCGGCCCACTGGTCGAGGGCGAAGTTCGCGACCGTGTCCGAGCCGAGGTCGGGGCCGAGAACCACCGTCGGAATCCTGGACTGGGTTCGCGCGATGCCGATGCCCGTGGCAGCCACGTCGTTGGCCGTGGCCTCGTCGGGCCCGCATCCTGAATGCCCGTCGGTGACCAGGAGGATGTACTTGGGAAGACCGTCGATCATCACCTGCAGGTCGGTGACCGCGTTGGTGATCGCGTCCCCGGTCGGGGCCTCTCCGCCTGGCGTCGTCGATGCCAGCGCCGCCGTGATGGCGGCAGCGGTGCCCGGGCCGACGCCGACGACGGCGCCGATTCCGGTGTCGCAGAGGTTGTCGCTGCCGTAGAGCGCCAGGCCCCAGTTGATCTGCGGGTTCTGCTCCACCAGGTTTTCGACCGCGGCCGACAGCAGCGACCACTTGGAGTTGGCGCCGCAGCCGCCGGCGCAGGCCGTCCCGTTGACGTCGTCGTTCATCGAGCTCGATCGGTCCATCAAGATCAGGACCTCTGAGGTGGACGGCATGAGAGGGATGCTTTGTGCGCCGCAGGACGAGCCCCCCGAGCCAGTCCCGATCTGGGTCGGAACGTCGCCACCCGCGCCGCCGCCGCCGCTCGCGCCGTAGCTGCCGGAGGTCCCGCCCGCGCCCTGCGGGCCGGCGCCCCCGAGCGATTCGCCACCGCAGCCGAGATCGGCGGAGGCCGCCACGACCACCACCGCCAGCACCACGCGGAGCCGAGCCATCGGAGATCGCACGGAGACGCCCGGGTTAGCGATCGCCCGCATGGCCGTGACCGAGCCATTCCGGCTCGGGGCACAGATAGGTGATGGTCATCTGGTTGTAGCTGCCGTTCTGCAAACTCTCGCAGGTCCTCCCGTTGAAGACGATGTTGGTTTGAGTCGAGTCGGTGAACTCCCAGCCGGTCGTCGGATCCTGCGGGACCATCACTCCGCTGCCGTCGCTGACCAGGATGGTGATCGCCAGCGTCATGCCGGGCTGAAGCGGCCCGGCCAGCGGGACCACGCAGGCGGTGGCGAGGCTCGACGCCGTTGGATCGAGGACGGCACTGAGATCGTCCGTCGTCGTGTAGAAAGCGTTGGCGCCCCCAACCTGCGGCTCTCCGCCGTTGATGGCCAGCTGGTTCAGCGCGGCAATGGCCGTCGTGTCCGAGGGCGCGACCGCAGCCAGCACGAAGGTGGGGAAGGAGAGATCCGCCGCCGCAAGATCCGACGAGCAGCCAGACTTGCCGTCCGTCACGAGGAGGACGTACTTGGGGCTCCCGTCCGGCAGCGACGCGAGATACTGGGCGGCCGCCGAGAGCGCCGCGTCTGTCGGCGCGTCCCCGCCCGGCGTCCTCGCGCCGAGCGCGCCGACGATCGTCATGGCGGCGGCGGCGCTGTCGGTCACCTGAACCGCGGGGGCGGAGCTCACGCCGCAGGCATCGTCCGTCCCGAAGAACATCAGCCCCCAGTTCACCGAGCCGACACCGACGACCAGGTTGTCGATCGCCGCTGTCAGCAGTGCCCACTTCGAGCTCGTTCCGCACCCGCCGGTGCACGACATCCCGGTGCCGTCGTCGAGGAGGGAGCTCGAATCGATCCATGAGGATCAAGATGTCGGGCCGCACGGGCGCTGCGGCGGTAAAATCCTGGACCTCGCCACAGGACGGCGCGCTGCCGGCGGTGCCGATGTCGCCACCGGCCCCCGTGCCGATCGAACCTCCGGTGGCCGTCATGGGCGTGCCCCCCGTTCCGGCAAGCGGTGGCCCTCCGAGGGATTCGCCGCCGCAACCGACGCCGGCGGCAATTGCCGCCGCGACCACCAGCACCCAGCGCCGCCGTGCCATGGACGCCATGATGAGCGCGAGGCGCACGCGCGTCCAGGCCTCCTCCAATTGCGCCAATCGCGGTTGGACGCTGCGAGTCAGCCGCGCCGCGTACGCGCCGGCGCGCTTACGTAGTCATCAGATGAAGTACATCGTCGGCAGCGCGGCGGTGCGCCGAACGCCGGTCGCCTCGGCGCGCGCCACGAACTCGGCCAGCGTCGCGTGCTCGAGCACGTCGATGAGGCGCGCGCCGACCTCGCCCCAGACCAGCGCGGGGACGTCGTCCGTCGGCGTCGTCTCGTGGCCACCGCGCTTGCCGTTCTGTCCGACGCTGCCGACGCCCAGCAGATCTTCCAGCGGGCCGCGGACCGCCCGCAGCACGTCGGCCAGCGAGATCTCGGCCGGCGTGCGCGCCAGCGCGTAGCCGCCGCGCGGCCCGCGCCGCGCCTCGACCAGCCCGGCGCGCCGGAGATCTTGGAGGATCTGCTCCAAAAACCGCAGCGGGATCTTCTGGGCCAGGGCAATCTCCTTGGCCTGCGTCGCCTCTCCTTGGCGGTGAAACGCGAGATCGTAGAGCGCGCGGATCGCGTAGCGGGTGCGGGTGGTGACGCGCATGGGCCGTCAGCGGGCCTCACCAGGCGCTAGGCCGCGCACTCGCCTTCCATTTCGACCAGCTCGAACGCCTTGTTCTCGCCGAGGTCCATGAAGTCCTCGGGCTTCGCGGTCGTCGCGTCCATCTCGGTCAGGTCCTTGATCTTCGCCGTCACCTTGGCCGGCTCGATGCGCGAGAAGAACGCCAGCGGCGTCTCGCCCGGCTGCTTCTCGGCGCTGTACATCTCGACCAGCCGCTCGAGCGCCTGCGGCACGCGGCGCGCCGGCACCTTCCCCGCGATGCGCCCGAACTTCGGGCCGTCCGCGGCGAAGCCGCCGCCGACGTAGACGAAGTACTGCGGCACCGGCTTGCCATCGATCTTCCGCATCCCGCCCTGCAGCCCGATGACCGAGCTGTAGTGCTGGCCGCAGCCATTCGGGCAGCCCGAGATCTTGACGTCGAGGCCCGGCACCTGCGCGACGAGATCGGGCCGCGCGTCCAGGTGATCGGTCAGCATGGCGCCGATCGCCTTCGAGTTGGTGACGGCGATCTTGCAGCTCGACGCCCCCGGGCACGACAGCACGTCGGCCATCGTCATCGCGCCCGGCTGTCCGAGACCGACGGCCACGAGCTCCCGGTGAAGCTCCGGCAGACGCCAGGTCGGCACGAAACGCATCACCACGTTCTGCTCGTTGCTGGTCCGGATCTCCCCCTCGCTGAACTTGGTCGACAGCGCCGCCAGCGCGCGGAACTGGGCCGGCGAAATGTCCCCCTTGGGCAGGCGGACGATCACCGACGAGAAGCCGGCCTGCTTCTGGGCACGGACGTTCGTCTTCTCGAACGCCGCGAGCTCCGGCAGCGCCTCCGTCGGCGTGCCCGGCTCGGGCACCGCGGGCGGCTTCGGCGTCGGCGCGACCGCCAGCGGTCGCCCGCCCTCGGCGCGCACCGCCGCCAGGTCCTTCTTGTACTCCTCGATGAACGCGGCCGTGCCGAGCTTCTGGACCACCCACTTGATCCGCGCCTTGTGCTTGTCCTTGCGGTTGCCAAGCCGGTGGAAGGTCCGCACCACCGCCTCCGAGACCTCCAGCACCTCGGTGACCGGCAGGAACTCGTGCACCAGGATCCCGGCCTTGCGCAGGGTCGACAGACCGCCGCCCATGTAGACCTTGAATCCGTGGTTCCCGCTGGCGTCGACCGTCGTCAGGAAACCGAGATCGTTGATCTGCGCCTGGATGTCGTCGAAGCCGCAGCAGCCGCCGAAGGCGATCTTGAACTTGCGCGGCAGCGCCGACGAGAACGGCCCGCGCAAGAGGTGCCGCGTGACCGCGTCCGCGTACGGCGACACGTCGAAGAGCTCGTGCTGAGCCACGCCGGCGAACGGGCAGCCGGTGATGTTGCGGACCGCGTTGCCGCAGGCCTCGCGCGTGGTCAGCCCGACCTCCGCCATCAGCGCGAGGGCCTTCTCGGCGTCCGCCTCCTTGACGAAGTGGAGCTGGATGTTCTGGCGCGTGGTCACGTGGCCGACGCCGCTGCCAGCCCACTTCTCGGCGACCTCGGCGAACACCTCCAGCTGCTTGACGTTGGCCAGACCGTACGGAAGCTTCACCCGGATCATGTAGACGCCTTCCTGGCGCTGACCGTAGGTGCCGTTGATGAGGCGGAAGGCGCGCCACTCGTCGGGCGTGATGTCCCCCTGCTCGAACCGCTCGAGCATGTCGACGAAGGCGTCGATGTCCTCGCGCTCGGCAAAACCGGGACGGCCCACGCCGTCGGGAACGAAATCAACGACTGGATTCGCGCTCATGCCAATACCCCTTGGTTTGTTTCCGCTACCAGGCCCGACGCGAGCTCGGACGCGAGCTCGGACGCCAGACCGACGACCTGACCGATGACCAACATGCCGGGCGCTCCCGCGGAGGCGGCCGGAATCTCGGCGGCGCCCAGCCCGCTCAGGGTGCCGAGCCAGCGCCAGCTCTCGGGCGTCGCCGCGCCGACGACGATCGCCGCCGGCGTCTCCGCCGACCACCCGCGCGCGAGCAGCCGCGCCGCGATCGCCGCCCGCTGGCGGAGCCCCATCATTGCCACGACCGTCGCGCTGCCGGGCGGCAGCCCGTCGAGGATCGGCGCGTAGGTCTCCTCGTGGTGACCGGTGACGACCAGGAAGCTCGACGCCAGCCCGCGGTGGGTGACCGGGATGCCGGCCAGCGCCGGCGCGGCGACGGCCGTCGACACGCCGGGGACGATCTCGAACGGCACGCCGGCGCGGGCCAGCGCCAGCGCCTCCTCGCCGCCGCGCCCGAACACGAACGGGTCGCCGCACTTGAGCCGCGCCACGGTCAGCCCTCGCCGCGCGTACTTGATGAGCAGGCGGTTCAGCACCTCTTGGGCGATCGCGTGGCCGCAGGTTGGCTCTGCCGACCGGAGGCCATCGCGGGAGGGTTCGGGGACCCTCCCAGGGTCCCCGAGTGGATCCGACTGGCGGCAAGCGCGCTTCCCGACGAAGAACCAGCGCGCGTTCGGGGCGTAGACGCGCATCTCCTCCGAGGCGAGAGCGTCGTAAAGAACCAGATCGGCCTCGCCGAGCCGGCGCGCGCCGCGCACGGTGATGAGATCGGCGCTGCCGGGACCCGCGCCGATCAGGCAGACGCGGCCCGGCTTCCGGCCCAGAGCCGGCGGCGAGGGATTTCCGGAGGCGCTCACGGGCGGACCTTAACGCCTCCCCGGCGCTCCTCATAGAGGCGATTGAGCGCCTCCAGCAAGAGCGGACGGCGCTCCGTCATGGGGACGCGCGTCGCGTGCCAGACGGCCCGCTGGCGCTCCGCCTCCCCGGTCCAGGCCTCGAGATCCTCGGGGAGAACCGCCTCCAACCCCTCGCGAAGCAACCCGGCCAGCGCCGGAGCCCGCCCGTTCGTCGACACGGCGACCGTTACGCCGCCGCGCCGTAACGTCCCGGCGCCGTACGCGCTCGCGGCCGATGTATCGTCGACCGCGAGCACGTAGAGACGCAGGGACTCCGCCGCCGCCGCCACCGACTGATTGACCTCGGGCGGCGCCGCCGCCACCACCAACCAACAGCCGCCGAGGTCTCTCGTCTCGAAAGAACGGCGGTCGAGGGCGATATTCCCCTTCTCCGCCAACGCCGCGAGCTCGGGCACGACCTCGGGCGCGACCACCGCGATCGCTGCCCCTGTCTCCAGCAGCGCGTGGACCTTGCCGAGCGCGACCGGTCCGCCGCCCACGACCAGCACCTTCCGGCCGGCGAGCTTCAGAAACAGCGGAAACAGGGCCATTGTTGACACTTTTGATTAAGAACAGCCGTCTCGTCTCGGATCGCTTGTTTTCCCGTGAACCAGACGGGAGATGCTACTCGCCGGCAGGACCATGGTCAAGCCCAGCGGCGCTATTCTTGACTGTTTTGATGAACATTATGCGGAGGCCCGATTCTCCGCTATGCTGCGCGGACAATGCCCGCCAACGCCGCCGCGATCGACGCGTCCGCCCGCCTGCGCAACGCGCCGGCCAACGAGATCGTCGCCTGGGCCATGCAACAATTCGGCAACCGGCTCAGCATCGCCTCCAGCTTCTCGGTCGAGGACTGCGTCGTCATCGACCTGGCGATGAAGACCGCGCCCGCCGACGTCCGCGTCTTCTCGCTCGACACCGGCCGGCTCCCCGATGAGACCTATCTGACCGCCGAGCGCGTGCGGATGAAGTACGGCATCGAGATCGCCTGGTTCTTCCCCGAGCGCGCCGCGGTCGAGCAGCTGATCCGATTGAAAGGGCTCTACAGCTTCCGCGATTCGCTCGACGAGCGGCACCAGTGCTGCGGCATCCGCAAGGTCGAGCCGCTGGCGCGCGCGCTCGCCGACCGCGCGGCCTGGATGACCGGCCTGCGTAATGAACAATCGGTCACGCGCACCGACACCCCCGAGGTCGAGATCGACCGCGCGCACGACGACATCATCAAGGTCAGCCCGCTCGTGCGCTGGACGATGGCCGAGGTCCGCGCCTACGCCAAGGAGAACAACGTGCCGGTCCACCCGATGCACGACCGCGGCTATCCGTCGATCGGCTGCGCCCCTTGCACGCGCGCCATCCAGCCGGGCGAGCACCCGCGCGCCGGCCGCTGGTGGTGGGAGGACCCCGACAACAAGGAATGCGGCCTGCACCTCCCCCCCGCGTCTTGACGGGCGCTGCAGAGAAAGGGGCCGGCCGGCCCCGCGGTTTCTCGCGCGCCGCGCGGCGGGCGGCGGCGGCCATCGCGCTCGTGGCGGCGATCTTCTCGATCGCCTCGCTGCGACGGTACGGGGTGACGATCGACGAGCCGGCGCTCCTGTACGCCGGCGACCGCACGCTGTTTGCGCTCGAGCACCCGCGGCAATCGGGAGCGCTCGACTTCGACGCGGCCGAGCCGCCGGGCTTTCGGACAGTCTTTCTGCGGCTTCCCGACCCGAACGATCCGGAGCACTACCCGGTCCTGCCCGGGCTGGTGGCGGCGGCAACCAACGCGACGCTCGGGCGCGCGCTCGGCCTCGGTCCCGTCGACGGCCACCATGCGGGCCTCGCGATCCTTTCGGTGGTGCTGCTGGCGCTCTACACGCTCTACGCCTGCCGGCTGCTCGGCGACGGCGCCGGGATCGCGGCGGCGATCGCGCTCGCCTGCTTTCCCACCGCGGTCGGGCACGCCTTCAACGACGCGAAGGACTGGCCCTCGGCCGGGTTCTACGCGCTCACCGTGCTGGCCGCCGGCGTGGGGCTCGTCGAGCGGCGGCCGCGGCACCTCTGGCTGGCGGGCGTGTTTCTCGGTCTCGCGCTCTCGTGCAAGCAGAGCGGCCTCTTCGCCGCCGTCACGGTGGCCCTCGCCGTCCCGTTCTTCCATCGTTTGCTCTATCGCGACGCTGCCGCCGACCGGCGGCGAATGCTGCGGCCGCTCCTGCTGCTGCCCTACGTGGGGCTGTCGATCTTCCTCTGTGCCTGGCCATGGCTTTGGTGGGGCGGACCGTCGGCGCTCGGTCCCCGGTTGCGCGATTTTGTCGCGTTCGCAGGCACGTTCTCCGTCAGTCCCCGGAGCGAATTGTCCGCGCACCCGGTCCGCTGTCTCGTCTACATGACGCCGCCGCTCGTGCTCATCGCCGCGGCGGTCGGGGCCTGGCCGGGGCGCGCCGCCAACCGCCCCAGACTGGCCATCGCTGCGCTGCTGACGATCTGGCTCTTGGTCCCGCTCGTCCGGATCGCGCTCCCCCACGCGACCTTTTACGACGCCAACCGCCACTTCATCGAGTACGTCCCGGCACTGTGCGCGCTCGCGGGGCTGGGGTTCGCCGAAGGCTGGCGCTGGGCGCACCCGCGCGTCACGGCCCACCTCGGCCCCGGCGCCGCGCGCGCCGCGGGCGGCGCGGCGATCGCCCTCGCCACCCTCGCCCTCGTCTGGCCAATCGCCGAGTACCACCCGTTCGAGACCGCGTATTTCAACGTGCTCGTGGGCGGGCTGGGGGGTGCGCAACGCCGGGGCCTCTTCCGGGCCTCGCCAAACGAAATGGTCAACGGCACCGAGGGCGACTATTGGCTGAGCTCACTGCGCGAGGGCTTCCGCGCAGCGCGGTCCTTCGCGCCGCCGGGTTCCCCGATCGGCGTTTGCGCCTGGCTTCCCCCGTTGGCCGTGATGGACGCGGCGATGGACAGCGAAGGCCCGCCGCCCGAGGTGACGTCGCCGTTCGATCGCCCGGACGTACCGGTGGTCTACGCCTCGCCACGCGAAGGACGATGCTCCTGGAGGCGCGTGCACGCGCTCGAGCGCTCGCGGACCACGCTCGTGCGAGTCACCCGCGGCGGCGGTCTCATTTACGAGGTGCTTGGCCCACGAACGGCGGCGCCCCACGAGCCGGTGTCGGGGCCGACGGTCTACGATCCCTAGACCGCTTTCGAACAGCGGCGATCGCGCCAGCGTGACCGCCCCTCAGGGGAGATCGCGGAACTTGAAGGCGCGCTTTCCTGGGCCATAGCTGGCCGTCTCTTGCCCGTGGCCGCGCAGGAGCCAGCGGTAGGTGAGCAACCCCTCGACGCCCACCGGGCCGCGCGCGTGCAGCTTGTCGGTGCTGATGCCGACCTCGGCGCCGAGCCCGTAGCGGTAGCCGTCGGCGAAACGCGTGCTGGCGTTGTGGTAGACGCCGGCGGCGTCGACCTCGGCGAGGAACCTGTCGGCCGCCGCGCTGTCGGCGCTGACGATCGCCTCGGTGTGCTTCGAGCCGTGCGCGGCGATGTGCGCGAGCGCGTCGTCGATGCCGACCACCTGCTTGACGGCGATGATGTTGGCACCGAACTCGAAGCCGAAGTCGCCGTCGGTCGCCGCCTTGATGCCGGGCGCGCGCTTCTGCGTCGCCGCGTCGCCGCGGATCTCGACGCCCGCCTTCTGCAGCGCCGCCACGCAGGCGTCGAGCGCGGCGCCGGCCGAGGCGTCCCAGAGCAGCGTCTCGGTGGCGTTGCAGGCGGCCGGGTAGGTGGTCTTGCCGTCGACGGCCAGCCTGGCCGCCATCGCCGGATCGGCGGCCGCGTGGACGTAGAGGTGGCAGACGCCGGCGGCGTGTCCCATCACCGGGATGTCGCTCGACGCCTGGATCTGGCGCACGAACTCCGACGAGCCGCGCGCGACGATCACCTCGACGATGCCGTGAAGGCCCAGCACGGCCGCCACGTCCTCGCGTCCCTCGAGCAGCACGGCGGCGCGCGGATCGATCCCCGCCTCGCCGAGCACGCGGTGGACGATCTCGGTGAGCGCGCGGTTGGTCGCCAGCGCCTCGCGGCCGCCCTTGAGTAAGACGGCGTTGCCGCTCTTCCAAGCAAGGCCCACGATCTGCACGAGCGCGTCGGGGCGCGACTCGAACACCACGCCGAGGAGGCCCAGCGGCGCGGAGACGCGCTCGAGCACCAGGCCGTCGTCGAGCTCGCGCCGCAGCGTCACCTGGCCGACCAGATCCGGCATCGCCGCGAGCTGGTCGAGGCCGTCGCAGACCCCATCGAGCTTTCCCGCGTCGAGGCCGAGCCGCTTGACCAGTGGGCTCGCGACCTCTTCGGCCTTGGCGCGCGCCAAGTCCTCCGCGTTCACCGCGAAGATCTTCTCGCGCGCGGCGGGCGCTCGGAGCGCTTCGGCGAGCGCCCGCAACAGCGCCGACCGCCGCTCGGGACCGAGACGCGCCAGCTTGCCGCCGGCTGCCTTGGCCGCCAGCGCCGTCGCCCGGATCGTTTCGGCCTTGTCGCTCATCAGACTGCTCCCATGACCAGGTTGTCGCGCGTGATGAGGGCATCGTACCCGCGCCACCCGAGGATGACATCGATGTCGTCGCTGTGCCGCCCCGCGAGCTTCCGGCAGGCGTCGGAGGCGTAGTTCACCAGGCCCCGCCCGTGGACGCGGCCGCTGCCGTCGCGGATCTCGACGACGTCCCCCTGCTCGAAGCTCCCCTCGACGGCGACCACGCCGATCGGCAGCAGCGACGCCTTCCGCCCGCCGGTGAGCGCCGCCAGCGCCCCCTCGTTGACCACCAGAGCCCCGCGGCGGCGGGCGCCGACCGCGATGTGGCGAAGGCGTGCCGGACGGCGCCCGGCGGCGGTCACCAGCGTCCCCACATCCTCGCCAGCCAGCGCCCGCTCGAGGACGCGCGCCTCGCCGCCGCCGGCGATCAGCACCGCCGTCCCCTCCGCCGAGGCCAGCGCGGCCGCCGCCAGCTTGCTCGACATCCCGCCGGTCCCACCCGCCGAGCCGCCGGCCGCGCGCGCGAACGCCGCCTCGTCGATGCCGTCGAGCTCGGGAATGCGCGTGGCGCCCGGATCAGCCTTGGGGTTGGCGGTGAAGAACCCACCGACGTTGGTCAGCATGACCAGCAGATCGGCGTCGAGCGCCACCGCCACGCGCGCCGACAGCCCGTCGTTGTCACCGAACGCCGTCGACGCGGGCGCCGCACCCTGCGTGCGCCTGAACTCGATGAGCTCCGCGACGCTGACGCTGTCGTTCTCATTGAGCACCGGAACGGCGCCCAGCTCGAGGAGCCGCATCAAGGTCGTGCGCAGGCAGATCGCGCGATCGCGATCGGTGAGGTCTTCCTGGGTCAGGAGCACCTGCGCGGCGGTCAGCCCGCGCGCGGCGAGCATCTGCGTGTAGACCCCCATGAGGTGCCCTTGCCCCACGGCTGCGCAGGCCTGCCGGTCGCCGAGCGAGCGCGGGCGCTCCTTGAGCCCCAGCACCCGCATCCCCATCCCGACGGCGCCACTCGAGACGAGCAGGATCTCCCGCCCCGCCCTGTGGAGGCGGCCGAGGCCGTCGAGCAGCTCGCCCAGCCGCTCGCGCGCCAGCTCGCCGTCGTGCATGACGACGTGCGTGCCGAGCTTGACGACGATGCGGTGCGCGTCGGCGAGGTGTTGGCGGGCGGGGCTCATGGTCGAGCCCCCCAATTTATCACTACGCCGGGGGCGCCACCGCCTGCAGCTCGAGGTCGATATCCACCTGTTTGCCGACCAGCACGCCGCCGGTCTCGAGCGCCTGATTCCACTTGGCGCCGAACTCCTCGCGCTGGATGGCCACCTTGCCGTTGAAGGCGATCTTGTTGTTGCCCCAGGGGTCCTTGGCCTTCCCCAGCTTCTCGACCTCGATGGTGACCGCCTTGGTCACGTCCCGGATGGTCAGGTTCCCGGTGACGAGGAGCTTTTCACCCTTGCCGGCCTCGACCTTCGTGCTCTTGAAGGTCAGCTTTGGGAACTTCTCGACGTCGAGGAAGTCGGCCGACTTGAGATGCGCGTCGCGCTTCTCATCGTTGGTCGAGATGCTGGCCGCGTCGATCGCGACCTCGATGCTCGACTTCGACAAGTCCTGCTCATCCAGTGTCAACGTCCCGTCCCACTTGAGGAACCTTCCGCGCACCTTGGTGATGACCATGTGGCGAACAGTGAAGTGAATGTCGGAGTGAGCCTTGTCGATCTGCCAGGTCTGGGCTGCCATCTTTGAACGTCTCCTCGAATTTTCGTGGTGGGCCGGTTGGATGCCGGCCGGCGCGGGGGGATTCAACACCGACGAACGTACGCCCAGCGGCGGCTCTTGTGCGATAGTCACCTGGCGATGCTCGGGAAGACGGAAACGCTGGCGGTGCTCGGCTGCGGCACGATGGGCGAGGCGATCGTCCGCGGGATCCTGCGATCCGGGAAGTTGGACCCGGCCCAGATCTTCGCCACCGATCGCCGCGCCGAGGTGACGCGCGCGCTCAAGGAGAAGCACGGCATTCGAACCGGCAGCGACAACCGCGAGGCGTGCAAGGCCGCCGCGGTCATTCTCGTCTGCGTCAAGCCGCACGAGGTCGAGCCGCTCCTCGCCGACCCCGCGCTGGCGCCGCTGCTGGCCGGAAAGCTGGTGGTCAGCATCGCGGCGGGTGTCCGCCTGGAGCAGCTCGCCGGCTGGCTGCCGCAGAGCGGGGTCGTGCGGGCGATGCCCAACACCCCCTGCCTCATCGGCGAGGGGATGACCGTCATCGCGCGCGGGCCCGGCGTGACCGACGCGCAGGCGGCGACGGTGCTGGAGATCTTCCGCTCCGTCGGCGGCTGCCTCGAGGCCGAGGACAAGGTGATGGACGCCGTCACCAGCTTGAACGGCAGCGGGCCAGCGTTCGCCTACATCATCCTAGAGGCGCTGACCGACGGCGGCGTTCGCATGGGGCTGCGGCGCGACACCGCCATGCAGATCGCCGCGCAGATGTTTCAGGGTGCGGCGCGGATGGTGTTGCAGACGGGGATGCACCCCGCGGCGCTGAAGGATCAGGTCACCACGCCCGCCGGCAGCACCATCGCGGGGCTTCTCATCATGGAGGACGGGCGCATCCGGTCGGTTATTGCGCGCGCGGTCGAAGAGGCGGCGAAGACCGCCGCCAAGCTCGGGCAACCGGCCGGAACCGCCAAGGCCCAGTAGCGGCCCGCCGGCAGGGCGCGTGCGCGGGCCGGGCGGCGGAAGTTGATCCCTGTGCGCGAACATGGGATCCAGGAACCATGCAAAAGACCACCCCCAGGCCCTTTTTCCGTCTTTTGATTCTCGGCGGTCTCACCGCCTTGGCGCTGGCAGCGCTCCCGCGCACGGCTCTCGCCGAGGAGCTGGCGCCGCCGGGCGCCGCCGCCAACGCGCCTTCGGAGAGCCTCGGGTCCACGAACGCTCCCTCGACCTTCGGCACCGCCGGGACCTGGGTCCTCAGCGTGCAAAGCCACGCCGCCGGCAGCTCCACGGCTTCGTTCTTCTTTGACAAGGTGAGCGGCGGCAACTGGAACGTCCTGATCCAGCCGGCGCTCGACTACTTCATCGGCAGCGGCATCTCGGTGGGTGGTGTCGTCGGCTTCGCCCATTCTTCCTCAGGGTCGACCGCTCTCAACTTCGGCGCGCGCGCCGGCTTCAACCAGAGCATCGGCAAGAAGCTCACCTTCTGGCCAACGGCCGGCGTCTACGGCTCCTTCGCGGACAACAGCGGCAGCACGAGCACCACGGCGACGGCCGAGGTCTATGCGCCGTTTCTCTACCATCCGGTGGATCACTTCTTTCTGGGCGCGGGACCGTTCCTCGGCTTCCAGTTCCACGGCGGCGACTTCACCGAGTACGGGCTCGACTTCGTCATCGGCGGCTGGCTCTGAGCCGGGCCCCGAGGCCCGAGGCGCGCGCGGCGACGTCCGCGTTGCGCACGGCGAGCGCCAGCGCCTTCTTCGTGCCGACCAGGACGCATAGCCTTTTCCCGCGCGTGACCGCGGTGTAGAGCAGGTTCCGCTGCAGCATCACGTAGTGCTGCGTGTGGACCGGGATGACGACCGCCGGGTACTCCGACCCCTGCGACTTGTGAACGGTGGCGGCGTAGGAGAGCACCAGCGCGTCCAGCTCGTCGAGCGTGTACTCGACGAGGCGATCGTCGAACCGGACCGCCAGCGACTCCGACCCCATCCCCTCCACCGTGCCGCTGTCGCCGTTCCAGACCTCCTTGTCGTAGTCGTTGCGCATCTGCATCACCTTGTCGCCGACGCGCAACGTCCGCTGCCCGCGCGCGATCTCCGGCGCGCCGGCGGTGAGCGCCTCTTGAAGAAGCAGGTTCAGGTTGCCGGCCCCCAGCTCCCCGCGGTGCATCGGCGAGAGCACCTGGATCTCCTGGGGAGCCAGGCCGTAACGGCGCGGCAGGCGCACGGCGACCAGATCGCGGATCAGCGCGGCGGCGGCGGCCGGGTCGTCCTCCTCGAGGAAGAAGAAGTCGCGCCGGTCTCGGCCGCGGTCGGCCGGCGCGGCGCCGACCTCCGGCACCGCCCCCTCGAGAATCCGGTGCGCGTTGACGACGATCAGGCTCTCGGCGGCCTGGCGGAAGATCTCGGTCAGACGCACCGTCGGCACAGCGCCGCTGGCGATGACGTCGGCGAGCACCGTCCCCGGCCCGACCGAGGGGAGCTGATCGACGTCGCCGACCAGCACCAGCCGCGCCGCGGGCGCCAGTGCCGCCACCAGGTCGGCGCCGAGACGGACGTCGACCATGGAGGCCTCGTCCACAATCAGAACGTCGGCCTCGAGCGGGTTCGACGCGCAGCGGGCGAACGTCGCGCTGGCCGGGCGCCACTCGAGCAGCCGGTGCAGCGTCGAGGCGGGCGCGCCGGTCGCGTCGGCGAGCCGCTTGGCGGCGCGCCCCGTAGGCGCCGCCAGCGCGACGGTGAGCCCGGCGCGCTTCAGGATCGAGACGATGCCGCGCACGATGGTGGTCTTGCCGACGCCCGGCCCGCCGGTGACGACCGCCACCTTGGAGGCGAGCGCCAGCCGCACCGCCGCCGCTTGCTGGCGCGCGAGCGCGATTCCCGCCTCGCGCTCGTACCGGGCGATCGCCGCCTCGACGTTGGCCGCCACGGCCGGCGCCGGGCCATCGAGGAGACGCCGCAGCCCGGCCCCGAGCGCCGTCTCCGCGCGGTAGAGCGGCGTCTCGTAGACCGCGGGGTCGTGCGAATCGTCGACGACCGAGGCGTCGATCGCGACCTCGCCGGCGCGGGCCAGGCGATCGATCGCCGCCCCGACGTCGGCTTCCGGCTCTGCGAGCAGCGCCACCGCCTTCTGTACCAGGCGCGCGCGCGGCACGAAGACGTGCCCGTTCCCCGACTCGTCGTCGAGCACGTGGCGCACGCCCGCCTCGAGGCGCGCCGGCGCTTCGGGCGCCACGCCCAGCGCCGCCGCCAGCTTGTCGGCCGACAGAAACCCTATCCCCCACACGTCGAACGCCAGCCGGTACGGGTTCTCGCGCACGCGCGCGATCGAGGCGGCGCCGTAACGTTTGTAGATGCGCGCGGCGAACGCCGGCGAGACGCCGTACCCCTGCAGGAAGACCATCACCTCGCGCACCGCCCGCTGCGCGCTCCAGGCGTCGCGGACGGCGCGGGCACGCGACTGACCGATGCCGGGGACCTCGCCGATGCGCGCCGGCTCGCGGTCGAGCACCTCCAGCGTCTCGATCCCGAACCGGTCGACGATGCGCGAGGCGAGCTCGGGGCCGATCCCCTTGATGAGCCCCGACCCGAGATACCGCCGCAACCCCTCCAGCGTGGCCGGAGCGACCTCGGTGTAGTGCGTGATCTTGAACTGCGCCCCGAAGCGGGCGTTGGTCTCGAAGCGTCCGACCAGCCGCAGCGACGCGCCCGCCGGGACGCCGACCAGGCCGCCGACGACGGTCACCACCTCACCGGCGCGGCTCCGCTCGGGCTTCGCCCGAGCGGAGTCCGTCGCGGGAGGGTCCGGGAACCCTTCGAGGGTTCCCGGCTGAATGGCCTCGAGCTTGAGCCGCGCCACCGTGAACGCGCCGTCGCCGCCCGAGTAGACGACCCGCTCGACCGTGCCGAGCAGCGTCTCCTCCTCCGCTTGACCTTGGCCTTGGCCCGCGCGCGTGGTCGCGCCGGCGCGCGGGCGATCGAACAGATCCACGACCTCAATGGGACCACGACCGGATGTCGGGTTCAACGCTCGGCGTGCTAGTTTTGTCGACCAATGGCGCTGCCGCCGCCTCTACCGCCGGACGCCCGACGGCCACCGCCACCCCCGTCGGCGCCGCCGCCCGCTCCGCCCGCACCCCCGACACCGCCGCCGGATGCACCCGACGACGCGGGTACGCGCGAGGTCGAGGTGGCCAATCCCTCCGACGGCGGCTTCTTCTACTGGCTGCTGCGCTTCTACGCCTTCGGCATCTGCTGCCTCGCCGGGGTCGCGTTTCTCGGCGGCGTCGCCGTCTACTTCTACTTCGCGGCCACGCTGCCGCCGATCCCCGACCTCGCCACCTACCACCAGGTCGCCGCGACGACGACCGTGATGCGGGGCTGGGACGGCACGCCGCTCGGCGAGCTCGCGACCGAGCGGCGCGAGATCCTCCCGTTCGACCAGTTTCCGCCCCAGCTGGTCCATGCGTTTCTGGCGGCCGAGGACCGCCGCTTCTACGAGCACCAGGGGATCGACTACCGCGGCATCGCGCGCGCGCTCGGCGCCAACCTGCGGGCCGGCGAGGTGGCGCAGGGGGGCTCGACCATCACGCAACAGGTGGCGAAGTCGTTCCTCTCCTCGGAGCGGACGATCCAGCGCAAGATCCGCGAGGCGATCCTGGCGCGCCGGCTCGAACGCCGTTACTCGAAGCAGGAGATCCTGACGCTGTACCTCAACCAGGTCTTCCTGGGCCACGGCGCCTACGGCGTGGCGGGGGCGGCCCGCACCTACTTCGACAAGGCGATCGGCGACCTCGATCTCGGCGAGATGGCGCTCCTGGCCGGCCTGGTCCGCGCGCCGTCGC
Source organism: uncultured Pseudomonadota bacterium (assembly GCA_963831685.1). Lineage (GTDB taxonomy): Bacteria > Myxococcota_A > Polyangia > Fen-1088 > Fen-1088 > JADGRB01. The sequence continues at coordinate 213,290 of CAWHRJ010000008.1, read as the reverse complement.
GCTTCTCGCCGCTCACCAGCCTCGACGCGGCCCGCACGCGCCGCGATCAGGTCCTGACGGCGATGGTCGCCTCCGGCTACCTCACCGACGAGGAGGCGAACCGCTGGCGCGCGCGCCCGGTGATCATCCGCCAGCGCCCCGACTTCTTCCACACCGTCGCCCCCTACTTCGCCGAGCAGGTCCGCCGCGACATCATCCGCCGCTACGGCGAGAAGAAGCTGTACGAGGGGGGCCTCGACATCGAGACCTCCGACCTCCCCTGGATCGACGTGGCCGGGCAGGAGAACGTCGACTTCTCGCTCCGCAAGCTGGACAAGCGCCAGGGATGGCGCGGCCCGCTCGCGCACCTCACGGGCGCGGCGGCCGACGAGTTTCGCCGCCGCGTCGCCGCCCGCTACGGCGGCGAGCCGCCCGCCGAGGGGCGCCTCTATCTGGGCCTGGTCGAGGGGACATCGGGCGAGGGCAACTACCGCGTGCGCGTCGGCAGCGGCGTCTACCCACTCCCCTCCGCCAACATGCTCTGGGCCGTCCCCTGGAGCGCGAAGGAGACCGCCAACGACAAGAAGCTCGACTCGACGGTCGGCGTCCTGCACACCGGCGACGTCGTCTGGGTGAAGAACGCCCATCAATCGAAGCGGGCCCGCTTCTCCGACTGGACCTACGACTCCAAGAGCGAGGTGCAGTGGCTGCCCGCATACGACGAGTCGCGCGCCAAGACGCCGAAGCGCCCGCCTCCGCTGGAGCTGCTGCTCGAGCAGACACCGCGCGTGCAGGGGACGATCTTCAGCTACGACCATGGCTCGGGCTACGTGCTGGCGATGGTGGGCGGCGACGACTACGACCGCTCGGAGTTCAACCGCGTCTCGCAGGCCTGCCGCCAGCCCGGCTCGGTCTACAAGCCCATTTACTACTCGCTGGCCCTCGACCGCGGCTACGGCTTCGCCTCGCTGCTCAACGACGTGCCGCGCGCCGAGGTCGATCCGGTGACCGGCGAGGTCTGGACGCCGACCAACCTCAACAACACCGTCGACTACCAGGTGACGCTGGAGTACGCGCTCATCTGGTCGAAGAACGTCCCCTCGGTGCAGCTGTTCAAGCTGATGGGGGGCAAGGACGTCGAGGCCTGGGCGCGGCGACTCGGCATCACGACGCCGATCATCCCCGACCAGGCGCTGGCGCTCGGCGCGTCGTGCACCCGCATCGACGAGCTCACCCGCGCGTTCTCCGCCTTCGCCAGGGAGGGCGAGGTCGTCGAGCCGATCTACGTCCGCCGCGTCCGGAATCGTCTGGGCGCCGTCGTCGAGGACCACACCTCAATCGGCGATCCGTTCGGCACCCCGTCGGAGCGGCTCGATCGTCTCGTCGCGCTGGCCGCGGCCCCGGCCCCGAAGCCCGCCATCCCGCCGCGCACCGCCTGGCTCACCTCGACGCTGCTCCGCCACGTCGTCACGCGCGGCCACGCGCCGGCGATCAGGACCTCCGGCCTCCTGGCCGCAGGGAAGACCGGCACGTCGAGCGCGACGATGGACACCTGGTTCATCGGCTACACCTCGCGCTGGATGACGTCGACCTGGATCGGCGACGACCTGCGCGAGCGGCCGCTGGGACAGAAGGACGCCGCCTTCATGCTGACCGTCCCGATGTTCGCCCGCTACATGACCGAGGTGACCGCCGGCCAGCCGCTGGCCGACATCCCCTGGGAGCGCCCCGCCGGCGTGAAGCCCGACGACAAGGGCGGCGACCTGCGCACCACGATGGAAGAGGTGCTGGCCGACGGCCAGACCGATCCCAAGGCCGCTGCCCACAAGCCGCGCAGCGTGCCGCGCACGCCGCCGCCCGCACACCCGTAGCCGTCAGACCGCGCGCACGACCTCCTCGCCGGCGGGGTGCGCATCGCCGACGACCGGCGAGGTGATCGGTTCGACGCCGTTCCGGCCTGGAGCCCGCGGCGTCCAGGCCGCGCGGTAGCGCTCGAGCCCCTCGAGGTAATCGCGGGTGCTCTTCGGCATCGGCACCCGGGCGCGCGTCACGTGCCGGACCAGATCCGCGCCCGCGACGATCAGCGCCAGCCCCTGCGAGATCCGGAGGCGCTCGTCGATCGATGCGCGCTGGGAGCCCACCGGCTCGAACGCCATCAGCCGTTCGCCCGCCGTGACGAACGCCGACCAGGCATCGAAGATCGACGGATCGGTCTGCAGCGTCTCGCACTTCACCTTCGCGGCGCGGGCGAACGTCGCGATCGCCGGGACGATCCCGGCGAAGCCCGGGACACCCCGAAACGTCGCCGCCAGCGCGTCGGCGACGCGATCGATGTCGCGCATGGTGGCGGCGATCTTGAGATAGCGGCTCCGGTAGAAGTCCTCGATGGGGAAGGCGAACGCCTTCAGCGGCTCGCCCCACAGCTCGTCGATTCCTTCTTCGCCGCTGCGGTGGAGCACCAGCCGCCCGAGCGACAGCGCCTCCTGCAGATGATCGCCGCACTGGCGCAGGAGGGGGTCGTCGGGACCGACGTCGATTCCCAGGGTCTGCAGCTCGACGGCCTTGGTGAGGAGATCGGCGGCGCGATTGAACAGCGCCCCGGCGAGCATCGCCCCCTTGACGCGCCGGCGCGGCAGATCGCTCTCCGACTCGAAGGCCTGCCGCGCCTCTCCCAGGCGCTGACCGGGGATGTTGAGCCCGTGCTCGACGTGGTTGAACAGCCGGCGCGTGAGCGCCTGGATGAGGCTCTTCTTGGCCTGCAGGCTGTCGGCCGGCGCGTCGTACGCCTTGACCCAGTAGCCTCCGTAGTGAACCCGCCACTCACCGTCGAACGCGCGCTTCGCGCCGTCCTCGAGCCCTGCCTCCTCCATCTTCGTCGTCCTCGTGGAAACGACTCTACGCCCGCCGTTCGCGGCGAGAACGACGTCGTGGTGCTTTGGCGAACTGTTTACCGGTGCGAAATCTCCAGGCAACGAAAGGACGACGAAATCGCAGCCTGGCGCCCGCGGCGGTGGGGTGGGTGTGCAGTTCCCGATGACCTGCCAGTGACGTAATCTCCGGGCATCATGGACGCCAACGCTCTGCGCGCCCTCCAGGGGCCGCTCAAGGACCGCTACAAGCAAGACCCCGCCGCGGCGCTGATCACGCTCAGGGCCGAGGGGCACGTCGACGACGCCAAGATCGCCTGCAAGGTCGAGACGGGCCGCGCGCTCGCGGTCGCGGGCCTCCACCCCGCCACCGGTGGCACCGGCGCCGAGATCTGTTCGGGCGACATGCTGCTGGAGGCGCTGGTCGCCTGCGCCGGCGTAACGCTGAAGGCGGTCGCCACCGCGCTGGAGGTGCCGCTACGCGACGCCGTCGTGCGCGCCGAGGGGGATCTCGACTTTCGTGGAACGCTGGGGGTCGACCGTGCGGCGCCGGTTGGGTTTCGCGCCATCCGCCTGTCGATCGATCTCGACACGGATGCGCCGCAGGAGAAGCTCGACGCGCTCCTCAAGCTGACCGAGCGCTACTGCGTCGTGTTCCAGACCTTGAACACCAAGCCCCAATTGACTGTCGCCTCGAACCGCCGCCTGCGCTAGCCTGCGCCCGCGCCCGGCAATGTCCAGGGCGCAGGGAGGCGAGACATGGCGACAGCGGTGTTGTTCATCGGATGGGATCGACCGACTGTGGGGCGAGAGTCCGAAGCGTGGAAGTACCTGATGGGTGAAGCGGCCGAGACCCTGCAGAAGTTCGGGAAGCAGGGGTTCTTCGAGCGGATGGAGCGGATCGCGCTCACCCCTCATTGCGGCAGCACGAACGGGATCCTCCTGCTCTTTGGCGAGCGCGCAAAGCTGGACGAGCTCCGTCGCACCGACGAGTTCGAGAAGCTCTCGCTGCGCCTCATGACCCTGTTCACCGGATACGGCGTCGTCCCGGGGCTCAACGGCGAGGGTCTCGATCGCGCGATGGGGCGAAATCCGGACGTGCTCAAGTAGGCCGTCGCCGCGCGCGGTGATCGCGGGAGGTCAGGCCGGCAGCGCGAACACCGCGCGCGTTCCGCTTCATGGTAACGCTCATCCGCCCAGCATGTGCAGCGCGAGCGCCAGCAGACGCTGCGTCTCGTCATGCGACCCGGACAGATGAACGTGGATCGTCCGCCCGTCGCGCGTCAGCGTGGCGTGGGCGATGAGCGGCGTGAAACCTCCCAGCAGGACGAGCGGGTTGACGCTGACCTTGTGCGCGATCGTCGGCCACTCGGTCTCCCAGTGTCGCGCCGGCTCTTCGGCGTCGAACTCCCCGTCGAGATCCAGGAAGACCTGGTCGTCGTCGAAGCCGATCACCGCGCTCACGGACCCCGGGACTTCCATGCCGTAGATGACGGGCGGCAGCCCCCCCACGCGGTTGGTCTTGAAGATGTCGACGGCGCTCACCATCAGCGCGCCGTCGGGCGGCATCAGCCCCTCCTCGGCGTCGATGCGCCAGAGCATCGTCGTCCAGTCAATCGCCGGGGCGCCACCATCGCCCGCACCAGCGTCGGGCGTGGCGCCTCGGAACCCAGCGCCGCCGTCGCTGGCGGCGCCACCGTCGGGCGCGGCGTCCCCCGTGGGCGGCGCGAACAAGAGCGCGCGGTAGGCCGGCGGCGTCACGACCGCCAACCCCGGCGCCGCGAGGACGATGAGGCGGTCGTCGCGCGAGGGGGGCCCCGCGGCCGGCGGCAGCCCGCGCCGCGGCCGGCGCTCGCCGACCGGACGTCCCCCCTCGCTGCGCCAGGCGATCACCCGATCGGTCGCCTTCGCGCCGCGGGTCAGCGCCGACCGCAGCTGGGCGTCGTCGAGGTGGTGGCGCGCCGCCAGGAACGTCACGGTCGGATCGAGCGGGTGAGGCGTGGCGATCAGGAGCGCGTCGAACGACTGAAACAGATCGAGGTCGGTCCCTTCGAGCAGATCGCGTCGATCGGGGAGCCGCTGCAGGAGCGCGTCGACCGGCGCGACGAACTCGGTCCCCCGCAGCCGATCGAGCCGCAACAGCACGGTGAGGCGCGACCCCTTGGGCCCGTAGGCCCCGAGGTCGCTGGTCGGCGCGGGCGCGTCGGGGTCCTCGACCGGCGACGGGCGCCCCGCCCGCTCGCGATCGTCGGCGCTCGAGGCGAGCGTCCCCTCGGACGGCGGCGCGGCCTTGTGGTGCGCGCGGTGCGCGCCGTGCCCGGCGCCGCGCCCGCCGGCCGGTCCACCGAGCGGCAGGTCCTTGACCTCTTTGAGGCCGGTGATCTCGATGTCGACCGGTCCGGTGAATCGGCGCGCGCCCACGCCGAGGATCATCCCGATCAGCGCCAGGTGGACCAGCACCGACAGGCCGAGCGCGAGGCTCCACCGCCGAGACATAGCCCGAGCCATTATACGGCGGCGGTCGCGATCGGCGCGTTTGCGCTACGCTGTCGGCGTGGAGGCGGGCAGCACCGGCAAGTCGAAGCGCGCGGCGACGACCGCGGCGGCCGGCGCGACGCCGGCGGTCAGGACCGCCCCTTCGCGCGGCCACTCCTGGACGATGTCGGTCAGCGCGGCGGCGAGAAAGGCACCGGCCACGCGGGCGGCCGCCGCGTCGCTAGAGGTGGCGTCGGCCGCGATCAGGCGCCCGCCCGGGCGGAGCAAAGGGACCAGCGCGGCGACCCAGCGCTCGGCCTCGGGGGTCTCGAGCCCGGCGACGTTCTCCACCACCACCGACGAGAGCGAGCCGCGGCGGAACGGCATCTCGGCGGCGGCGAGCGCCACCTCGAGCGGCCGCGACTCTCGCCGGGCGCGCCGGAACGCCCGCAGCGCCTGCGGCCGCGCCTCGCTCTCCACGAGCAGCAGCGTCGGGCCCCCGCGGGCGAGCGCGGCGCCCAGCCAGGCCGGACCGAGGACCACGATCGGCGCCGACGGATCGCCCGGCGCGCCGCCGGTCCAGCGCACGAGAGCCTCCAGCGCCGGCTGGCTGCCGAGAGGACCGGAGAGCAACGGACCGCGCATTTCCCGGCGGAAATTACCATGACCTTCTGCGTGCGGCTCGGTCCGACGGCGCCGCCGTCGAAGATCGGCGGCAAGGGCCGCTCGCTGCTGAGCTTGGCGGAGGCGGGACTGCCCGTCCCGCCCGCACTGGCCGTGACGACCAATCTGTTCGCGGCGCTGCGCGCGGGGGCCCCGCCGCTGCCGACGGCGCTGGCGGACCCCGGGGCGCTCGGCGAGCTCGACAGCGCCGCGCGGGCGCTCGGCGCGGCCCCCTCCCCGCCGGGATTCGACGAGGCTCTCGCCGCCGCCGTGGCGTCGCTCGACGGCCGACCCGAGGCGCGCTTCGCGGTCCGCTCCTCGTCGGCGATCGAGGATCGCGCCGACGCACTGGGCGCGGGTCTGTTTCTGTCGCGCCTCGACGTTCCGGCGGCGGAGGTCGCGGCGGCGCTGCGCGAGGTGCTCGGCTCCGCGGTCGCGCCGGGCGTGGTCGCCTACCTCACGCGGCTCGGCCTCACCGCCGACGGGATCGGCTTCGCGGCGCTCATCCACCCGTTCGTCCGCGGCGACGCGGCGGGGACGGCGGCGCTCGATTCGTCGCACGGGGCGCCCCTCATCGACGCCCACGCCGGCGACGCGACCGCGGCCCGGCCCCGCCTCCAGGAGGCGCTCGCCCGGCTGACCGTCGCGCACGGCCCGGTCGAGATCGAATGGGTCGCGATCGGCGACGCGGTCACCTTCCTGCAAATGCGCCCCTACCGGCGCCCGGTGCGCCGCGCGCCGACGCCGGGGCAGCCGCTCGGCTGGCGCTGGGACGCCGCCCACAACCCGCTGCCGCTCTCGCCCGCACAGGCGGGCCTGGTCGCGCTCTGCGATCGGCACTGCGAGACGGGGATCCGCCAGCAGATCGTCGGCGGGTACCTCTTCTACACGCACGGCGCACGCGCCAAGGCGATCCGCGAATCGGCCCGCTCACCGTCGCGGGCGCTGTTGGCGCTGGAGGTCCTGACCAACATGCGGCTCCGCCCGCCGTTCGAATCACTGGAGAAGGCGCTCGACGCGTTCCTGGCGATTTACGAACCGCTTTTCGGCATCGTCCAACCCGTGGCACGCGCCGCGCGCGAGGCGCTGGCGGACTTCCTGCGCAGCCACGGTTTCGACCCGGCAGCGCGCCTCGCCGCGCTCCTCGCGGGCGTTCCCTCGGCCGCGTCCGAGAGGGCCGATCTTGCCCGCGCGTTCGCCCGTGCCACCGACATCCCGGCCGCCTCGGCCGCGCGTGACGCCTACCTCGATCGCTTCGGTGACGAATCGCCATGCTGGGACGTGGCGGTCCCGACGTGGCGCGAGGAGCCTGCGCTGCTCGAGCGCCGGCTGCGGCGGCTCGGACGCGAAGCGACCGGGCCGACGCCCGACGCTGCGGGCGCCGCGGCCGGGATCCACGCCGCGCTGCCCGCGCCCGAGCAGGCGACCTGGGACCAGCTGCTCGCCGACGCGCGCGAAGCCGTGGCCTCGGCCGAAAACGACGACGCTATTTATGCGCGCGCGCAGGCGCGCGTCCGGCACGCACTGCTCGCGGAAGGACGGCGCCTGGTCGACGAACGACTGCTGGCCGACGTGTCTGACGTCTTCTGGCTGCCGCTCGATCTCGTCCGGGGGCTGGCGCGCGGCTCGTCCACGGCCAGCCGCGAGGAGGCCGCGCGGCTCATCACCGACGCCCGCCGGATGGACGCCCTCGCGCGCGCAGCGCCGCCGTCGCTGACCGGGGCGGCCGAGGCGACCGGGATCGTGCGTGGCCGCCCGGGCTCGGGCGGGGTAGTTGTCGGCCGGGTCCGAACCTGGCGCGAAGACGGAGCGGGCGTCGAACCGGGCGCAGCGCCCGAGGTGATCGTCGCGCGGACGATCCTGCCGACGGAGCTGCCGCTCATCGCCGCCGCCGCGCTGGTCGTCGAGACCGGCGGCCCGCTCGATCACGTCGCGGCGCAGGCGCGCGAGCGCGGCATCCCGGCGGTGGTCGGTGCCGCGGGCGCCTGCGCCGCGTTCGCCGACGGCGATCAGGTCATCGTCGACGGGGGCGCGGGACTGGTCGCCCGGATCGACTGACGCTCAGCGGGACGATCAACGATCTTCGCCGTCGCCGTCGTCGGCGAGGTACTCGAGGATCACCTCGTCGAGGCTCTTGTCGGAGACCAGCTCGCCCGAGAAAACCTCCGAGCCGGCCGGCGCCGGGGGATCCCAGGGCATCCGGATCTTGCCGCCGGCCGCGGAAACGGGCGCCTCACCCGCCGACTGGGACGCCACCGGGGCCGCCACCGGCTGCGAGATCCGCTGTGGCGCGGGCGTCTCCCAGGGCATGCGGATGTCGCGCGACGAGGCGAGCGGTTGAGGCTGGGACTCCGTGCCTGTCGCTCGCGCGCGGTTCCCGGCGACGAAGCCGCCACCCTCGCGCACGGCGTAGTGCGCGCCCGCGCGCGGCCGGGTCGGCGGCGTCTGGGCAGGCGCGGCGGCCGGGTTGATCGTCCCCTGGACGGGCGGCTGGCCGGCGCCGACGTTGATGACGACGTTGCGACGGACGACCACGCCGTCGGCCGGGTTCGAGACCTGCACCGGCGATCGCTTGAGCACCGCCGGCTGCACCACCACCACCGGCTTGGGCGTCATCTTGGGACGCGGCGGCGCGGCCGCTGCCACCGCCTCGGGCGCGACGGAAACGGCCGCCGCCGCGGCGACGGGCCCCGGCGGCGCGGCGACCTCGACGATCACCGGCGCCGACCGATCCTCCAGCATGGCCGGCTCGCCGCGCGCGATGAAGAATGCCCCGATGCGCGCGTCGTGCTCCCGGTGCGTCAGCTCCCTGATCATCGTCTTGTGGAGCTTCTGCATCAGCGCCCGGACGGAGTCCTCCGCCGCCTCGGGGTCGTACTCCATCTTCTTCGACGACAGGATCGTCCCTTCGTAGAAGAGATGCGTGTAGAGCCGCGCGTAGCCCTGACCGGAGTCCTCGGTCTGGACGTGAAAGGTGCGCCCGCCGTAGCGGAGGTTGTGGTTGTACCCGAGAACCGGGCTGCGACCGCGCTTGGTCAAGGGGACCTTTGATTATATCGCTCGGCGTCGTGGATTCCTTGAAGATCTCGTGGGGTTTTCGCAGGTTCCCGCCGGGGCGCGCATCGCTCGGATTTGCGCTGCACCCCCGGCACGGTAAGATTTCGCGCCCATGACGCGTCGAGCGACCATCACGCGCAAGACCAACGAGACGGCGATCGAGCTGACGCTCGCGCTCGACGGAACCGGACAGCGGCGGATCGCGACGCCGGTGCCGTTCTTCAACCACATGCTCGAGGCGGTCGCGCGCCACGGCCTCTACGACCTGCAGCTCGACGCCACCGGCGACGTGGAGGTCGATCCGCACCACCTGGTGGAGGACGTCGGCATCTGCCTCGGGCAGGCCTTTCGTGAGGCGCTCGGCGACCGGAGCGGCATCGCCCGCTTCGGCGAGGCGACCATCCCCATGGATGAGACGCTGGTCTCGGCGGCGGTCGACTTCAGCGGCCGGGCGGCGTTCGTCTACCTGGCCGACGCGCTCAAGGGGCGGATGGTGGGGACCTTCGACGTCGAGCTCGGCCGTGAGTTCTTCGGCGGCTTCGTCTCGACCGCCCTCTGCAACCTGCACCTCGAGGTCCGCTACGGCGAGAACGCGCACCACATGATCGAGGCGCTGTTCAAGGCGTTCGCCCGGGCGACCAGCGCGGCCGCGCGGCTCGATCCGCGCGTGGTCGGCGTCCCGTCGACCAAGGGGACGCTCACGTGACATCAAGCTCGGGGACCCTCAAAGGGTCCCCGCTCCCCCCGCGACGGACTCCGCTCGGCAAAGCCGAGCTACGTCCACGCGATTGGCTCGCGTCGTGGTCGCCGATCTCGGCAGCGGCAACCTGCGCAGCGTCGAGAAGGCGCTGACCACGGTCGGCGCCGAGGCGATCGTCAGCGCCGATGCCGACGTCGTGGCGCGCGCCGACAAGCTGGTCGTCCCCGGGCAGGGGGCGTTCGGCGCCTGCGCGGCGGCGCTCGACCGCGGCGGCGGCGCGCTCCGCCAGGGGATCGGCGCGTTTCTCGCCAGCGGGCGGCCGTTCTTCGGGATCTGCATCGGCATGCAGCTTTTGTTCGAGCGCAGCGACGAGAACCCCGAGGCGCTCGGCCTGGGCCTGCTGCCCGGGCGCGTGCGCCGGTTCGTCAAACGGCCGGGGCTCAAGATCCCGCACATGGGCTGGAACCAGACGCGGCGCGGGCCCGCGGCCGGCGACGTTGCCGACGGCGCGTTCTTCTACTTCGTCCACAGCTACTATCCCGACCCGGCGCGGGCGGAGGACGTGGCGCTCACCAGCGAGCACGGCGCGCCGTTCTGCGCCGCCGTCCGGCGCGGCCCGGTGTTCGGCACCCAGTTCCATCCGGAAAAGAGCCAGGCGGCCGGTTTGGCCCTTCTCCGCGGCTTCGCCTCCGCGTAGAACGTCTGCCGAACATGCAGGTCTTCCCGGCAATTGATCTCCTGGGCGGCGCCGCCGTCCGGCTGGAGCAGGGGCGGCGCGAGAGCGCCAAGATCTACGACCGCGCGCCCTGGGAGGTGGCGGCCCGGTTCGCCGCCGCGGGCGCGGCGCGGATCCACGTCGTCGATCTCGACGCCGCGTTCACGCGCAGCAGCGACGCGCGCGTCGACAACCACGCGACGCTGAAACGGATCGTCGCCGCGGCGGGCGTCGAGGTCGAGACCGGCGGCGGCGTGCGGACGCTGGACGACTGCGCGCGCCTGTTTGATCTGGGCGTCGGGTACGTCGTGCTCGGCACGGCGGCGGTCAAGGATCCGGCCATGGTCGAGGCGGCCTGCGCGCGCTGGCCCAGGCGTCTGGTGATCGCGGTCGACGCGCGGGCCGGCAAGATCTCCGTCGAGGGGTGGACCGAGCAGACGACCGCCGACGCGACCGAGGTCGGGCTGGCGGTCGCGCGCGCCGGCGCCGGCGCGGTGCTCTACACCGACATCGGCCGCGACGGGATGCGGTCGGGGCCGAACCTCGAGGCGACGGCGCGGCTGGCGACGGCCTTGGCCCCCTGCCCGGTCATCGCCTCGGGCGGCGTGTCGCAGCTGGAGGATCTCGATACGCTGGTCCCGACCGGAGCGACAGCGGTGGTGATGGGCAAGGCGCTCTACGAAGGTGTCTTCACGGTCGAGCAGGCGCTGGCGCGGGTGCGCCCCAAGGGGACGGCCGCGCCGCGCTGACCTTTTGCCCGTTGCCCTCCGGCATGGGAGAGTCGAAGGTCCGAGCCTCAAGCATGTTGTGCAAGCGGGTCATCCCCTGCCTCGACGTCGACGGCGGGCGGGTCAAGAAGGGCGTCCAGTTCAAGGAGCTGCGCGACGCCGGCGATCCGGTGGCGGTCGCCGCCGCCTACGACGCGCAGGGTGCCGACGAGATCTGCTTCCTCGACATCACCGCCTCGTCCGACGGGCGGGCCACGATGCTCGACGTCGTGCGCGCCACCGCCGAGCGGGTCTTCCTGCCGCTGACCGTGGGGGGCGGCGTGCGCACCGTGGAGAATGTCCGCGAGCTCTTGCTCGCCGGCGCCGACAAGGCCGGCATCAACACCGCGGCCGTCGCCGATCCGGAGCTGGTGCGCCGGGCCGCCGACGCCTTCGGCAACCAGGCGATCGTCGTGGCGGTCGACGCGCGCCGCGTCCCCGGCGTCCCGCTCCCGGTCTGGGAGGTCTACACCCACGGCGGGCGCCGACCGACCGGCCTCGACGCCATCGCCTGGTGCGAGAAGATGGCCGAGCTCGGCGCCGGCGAGATTCTGCTGACCAGCATGGACCGCGACGGGACGCGCGACGGGTTCGACCTCGAGCTCACGCGCGCGGTCGCCGATCGCGTCCCCATCCCGGTGATCGCCTCGGGCGGCGTCGGCGGTCTCCACCACCTCTACGAAGGCATCGCCGAGGGGCACGCCGAGGCGGTGCTGGCGGCGTCGATCTTCCACTTCGGCGAGTCGACCGTCGGGCAGGCGCACGCCTACCTGCGCGCCCGCGGCGTCCCCGTCCGCGATGACGTCCGCGAGGGCACCCGATGAGCGCCGCCAAGAACGCCCTCTTCGACGCCGTCACCTTCGACGCGCAGGGGCTGGTCCCGGTCATCGCGCAGGAAGCGCGCACGGGGATGGTGCGCATGGTCGCCTGGGCGAACCGCGAGGCGCTGGAGCTGACCGCCATGACGAAGGCGGCGCACTTCTGGAGCCGGTCGCGGAAAGCGCTCTGGCGCAAGGGGGAGAGCTCCGGCCACACGCTGGCGGTCCGCGAGCTGCGCATCGACTGCGACGGCGACGTGGTGCTCTACCTGGTCGATCCGGTCGGGCCGTCGTGCCACACGGGCGCGACGTCTTGCTTCTACCGACGGGCGGGCGAGGACGGTGCGATCGTCGCCGACGACGGGCCGCCCGATCCGCCGGCGTTGATGCTGGCGCGGGTGGCCGAGGTGATCGCCGAACGGCGGCGCGAGCGGCCGGAGAAGTCGTACGTCGTCTCGCTGCTGGACGCCGGACTGCCCGAGATCAACGGCAAGATCGCCGAGGAGTCGCGCGAGCTCTGCGAGGCGCTGTTGGAGAACGACGCCGCGCACACCGCGCACGAGGCGGCCGATCTCATCTTCCACACGCTGGTGGGCCTGGAGGCGGCCGGTGTCCCCGTCGACGCCGTGTTCGCCGAGCTCCGCAAGCGGTTCGGGATCTCGGGCATCGACGAAAAAGCGAGCCGCCACAAATGACCGGCGGATCGCCGTCGTCGCGCGACGCGATCTGCCGGGACATTCGCAGCATCTTGGGCCCCGGGGGCGCGGCCTCCCAGACGCTTCCGGGCTACGAGGCGCGGCCCGGGCAGCTGGCGATGGCCGAACGGATCGCCGCCGCCATCGACGGCGACGAGCGGTTGCTGGTCGAGGCGGGAACGGGCACCGGGAAGACGCTGGCCTACCTGGTCCCCGCGCTGCTCTCCGGCCGCAAGGTCGTGATCAGCACCGGGACCAAGACACTTCAGGACCAGATCGCGACGGTCGATCTGCCGCGCCTCCGGATGCTGTTCGCCGCGGCCGGGATCGGCGATCAGAACCTCGAGTGGGCGGTGATGAAGGGGCTCTCGAATTACGTCTGCCGGCGGCGGCTCGCCGAGCGCGAGCGGCAGCAGAGCCTGGTCGCCGACCCCGACTTCGAGCGCCTGCTGGCCTTCGCCGCCACGTCGCCGACCGGCGACAGAGCCGAGCTGGCCGAGCTCCACGACGAGGCGCCGCTGTGGAACGAGATCGCCGCCACCCCCGAGACGCGCATCGGGCCGCGGTGCGCCTTCTTCGAGAGCTGCTTCGTGACGGGGATGCGCCGCCGCGCCGCCGCCGCGCAGCTGGTGATCGTCAACCATCACCTCTTCTTCGCCGATCTGGCGCTGCGCGCCCGCTGGCCCGAGGCCCAGGTGCTACCGCCGTACGAGGTGGTCATCTTCGACGAGGCGCACCAGATCGAGGACGTGGCGACCGAGTTCTTCGGCATTCACGCCTCGACGCAGCGGCTATTCGCGCTCAGCCGCGACCTCGGGCGCGAGAGCGGCGTCCCGGCCGCGCGCGCGCAGTCGACCTCGGGGCGGCTGACGGCGGCGGCGGCGGCGCTGGCCGACACTCTTCGCCGCCTCGTCCCCGCCCCGCGCCCCGGCAGCGAAGAGACGCGCGCGCCGTTCCCCGTCGATCTCGGGGCCGGCCCCGCCCGCGCCCCCTACCACCACCTCGACGGACTGCTCGAGGAGATCGCAGCCTGGCTCGATCCCGACGGGTCGGCGGTCGCCGACTCCCGCCGCCCCGCGGAGGTCGCCGCGCTCGGCCGGCGTGCCGACGCCGTGCGGATGGATCTCTCGGCGCTGATCGACGGGCGCGGCCGCGACCGCGTCCGCTGGCTGGGCGCCTCGCCCCGCAACGTCGCGCTGCACGCGTCGCCCGTCGACGTCGGCCCGCTGCTCGGCCGCGCGCTCGACGCTTGCCCGGGCCCGATCATCCTCACCTCCGCCACGTTGACCGTCGCCGGGACGTTCGACTACCTGCGCGCGCGCGTCGGCCTGGGCGACACCGCCGCCGAGGCGACCTTCCCCTCGCCCTTCAATTACGCGCGCCAGGCGCTGCTCTACCAGGCCGTCGATCTGCCGGAGCCGAACCACGAGGCCTTCCCGGCCGCCGCCGCCGCGCGCATGGGCGAGCTCTGCACGATCACCGGCGGCCGCGCCCTGCTTCTCTTCACCAGCTTCAAGAACCTGCGCGTCGCCGAGTCCCACCTGCGCGGCCGCGACGACTTTCGCTTTCCGTTGCTGGTCCAGGGGGAACGCCCGCGCCACCTCCTGCTGGCGGCGTTGCGATCCCAGATTGGTTCCGTTCTGCTGGCGACGCAGAGCTTCTGGGAGGGGGTCGACGTCCCCGGCGAGGCGCTGTCGCTGGTGGTGATCGACCGGATCCCGTTCGCCGTCCCCGACGACCCGCTGACCGCCGCGCGCGTCGACCGGATCCGCGACGAGGGGGGCGACCCCTTCGGGTCGTATCAGCTGCCGCGCGCGGCGCTGTCGCTCAAGCAAGGGTTCGGGCGCCTCATCCGGCACCGCGGCGACCACGGGATCGTCGGGCTGCTGGACGGGCGCGTCGCGCGCAAGAGCTACGGCGGAACCCTGCGCGCCAGCCTCCCCGCCGACTGCCCGCGCACCGAATCGCTCGAGGAGGTGGCAGCCTTCTGGGCGCGCGTGCGTGCCGCTGCCGCGCCCGCCCAAACAGCCGCTGTCACCGCGCCATGAACGCCGCGCTGCTCTGCCTCGGCGCCTACGTCGCCGGCTCCATCCCCTTCGGCGTCCTCGTCGCGCGGCTCAAAGGCGTCGACCTTCGCAAGATCGGCAGCGGCAACATCGGCGCCACCAACGTCGCGCGCGCGCTGGGCAAGGGGTGGGCCATCGCCGTCCTCGTCTGCGACGCCGCCAAGGGCTTCGTCCCCGTGTGGCTCGGGCGGCGCCTCGGCTTCCCCGCGGCGGCAATCGCGCTCGCCGGCCTCTCGGCGATCGTCGGCCACATGTTCACGCTCTTTCTGCGGGGCCGCGGCGGTAAGGGGGTCGCCACCTCGCTGGGCGTCGCCTTGGCGCTGTCGCCGGTCGCGGCGTTGATCGGGTTCGGCGTCTACGTCGCCCTCTACGCGGCCACGCGCCTGTCGTCGCTCGGGTCGCTGGTCGGCGTCTGGACCTTCACCCTGTTCTTCATCTTTCACGACGCGCCGCCCGCGCCGCTCGTCGGCCTGGCGCTTGGCGGCGCCGCGCTCGTGACCTTGCGCCACCGGCAGAACATTCGCCGACTCGTGCGCGGCGAAGAGAAGCGCGCCTAGCCGCCGCTTCTCACGATCCACCACATTCTCCGGGCCGCAAACATCCGCGGATTCAAGTGGCTGCGGCCCGCGCAGGGGAACATCCGCGGATTCAAGCTGGGTGCGCGCGCGGCGCCGAGGCGGGGTGCTCCTCGACCCGCAACGGACCACCCGCGCGCCTCCATCCGACGCGCGCCATCCAGGTGGCTGGCGGCGCCGTCGCCGAAGGAGGGTCGGTGATCGCGTCGGTGATCGCGGGCGCGCGCTGCCACCCCTGCCACCCCGAAAAGTACGGCCCTGAGCTGCGCGGGTCGACGCACGCGGGCGCCCGGAGGTGCTTACGGAAGTTGAGCAGCACGTAGACCATGCTGGTCCGCATCTGGCGCGGCGTGGTCAGGGGGCGCGCATGATAGCGGTCGCCGACGACCTGCCCTTGCGCCCGAGGACGCGGTTGACCGCCAGCGCCAACCGGATTGCCAGGCCTTGCATACCCCCGCGCGCTCGCCGGGCTTCGTCCCCCTCGACGATGAAGTGGCCGTGGTCCTGCTGGATCGAGAAGTGAATCACCCGGAACCGGTCGACCGACGCCTGTCCGATGGCGCGCCGGAGCGCCCCGAACAGCCGCGGGGAGCGGAGCGACGGCAGCCCCGGCGTCGCCCGAATGGTGACCTGCACCGGATATCGCGGATCGACCTTCGGCCGCGTGTCGTGGGGCATCGAGGGACGGCCGCGCGGTTTCCGCCCGGCGCCCTTGCGAGCGCCACCCCACGTGCGTGGTGCCCCGAGGGGCAAGTCGAGTTGACGCCGTCGCACCGTCTTGATTCCGCGCATGTCCCGTTATCGGCGCAGACCGCGGCGGGTTGCGTGGTGTGAGGCGGACGACCGCTGGGACCGCGGCGCTCGCGTGACTTGATTCGGGGAGGTGCGGTCGGCGGAGACGGGACGTCGACGGGTTGGGCGCGTCGGCGCACGGAGGGCTCGACCTTGATTGCGCGGATGTTGCTGCCGTCCAACATGTGACGAATCGTGAGAGCTCTCCGCTTAGCTCGATGAGGCGCTGGCGGTGGGCCGGGCCGATCCGTCGAGGGGGAAGGTGGCCAGTCGATTGGCCTCTTCCTTGAGCTCTCGCCCGAACAGCTCGGCCACCAGCGCGCCGGTCAGCGCGGCGCCGTTCCGGGCCGCCACCTCGAGATTGGCCGCCATCTCGCGGGCGTTGGCGTAACGTCGGTCCAGATCGGGATCGGTCGCGCGCTGCACAACCGAGGAAATCGGCTCCGGCAGCCGCTCTATGGCGGTCCGCCCGTCGGAGCTCGGTCCCGAACCGGCCTGCATGAGCAGCCCGTAGGTCGTATGGGCGGCGTAGAGCGGGTGGCCGGCGCAGCAGAAGTACATCACCAGGGCCAGCGAGAAGAGGTCGGCGCGCCCGTCGACGTCCAGCCCGCGCGCCTGTTCGGGGGACATGTACGTGACGTTTCCCTTGACCACCCCCATCTCCGTCTTCGCCACCCGCCCCTCCGTTGCCTTGACCACGCCGAAGTCGAGCAGCTTGACCTCGCTGCGCGGTGAGACGACCACGTTTTCGGGTGAAACGTCGCGGTGGACGATCCCCATCGGCCGCCCCCGTTCGTTCTCCATGCCGTGCGCGTAGTCGAGCCCCTTCAGGACCTCGTGCGCCACGAAGGCGACCATCTCGGTGGGGAGCGGGCGCCCGTTGCGGCCGAACGACTGGGCGACGATCCGCCCGAGATCGCGCCCCTGGACGTACTCCTCGGCCAGGAAGAACTGGTTCTCCCAGCGCCCGAAGTCGTGCACCGCCACGATGTTCGGGTGGTGGAACGCGGCCAGGAGGTTGGCCTCGTCGCAGAACTGGGCGACGGCGTTGGGATCGGCCGTCAGCTCCGGACGGAGCCGCTTGATCACCACCGGGCGGCGGAAGCTCCCCTCGCCAGTTGTCACCGCCGCGTAGATCTCGGCCATTCCGCCGAGACCGATCCGATCGACGAGGGTATAGCGGCCGATGACCGCCACCGGGCGGCCCCGCGACATCTCGAGGATCGAATCGTGATCCCCCGCCGGGCGGCGCGCGAGCAGGACGAAGCTGCCGATCGCCAGCAGGAGACCAATCGCCAGGATCGCAACCACCACGCCCGGCAGCGGCAGCGCCCCGGGTGCGGCGGCCGGCGTGGCGCTCCCCGCCAGAATACGCAGCCCGCCCGAGAGCGGCACGGCGGCGACGGCGACCGGGCCGTAGAGGCCGACCCCGGGCACTGGAAGATCGAGCGCCTGCTCGAGGGGCCCGGGCCCCTGATTCTCGAGACCGGTCGCCGCTCCCACGGTGGCGGCGACCAGCAGGCGACGCCCGTCGGAGATGGCGACCGACGCGCCGGCGCGCTCGGCGATCCCGGAAAGGATGCCGACGTCGAGCCGGCGCGCCGCCACCAGCACCGGCCAGTCGGCGCGGCCGGTGAGCGCCACCGGCGCGGCGGTCACGGCCATGACCTGCCCCTCGGCCATCAACAGCCCGGAAGAGGTCCGGTGCGAGGCGCGCGCGTCGTGCACCAGGTTGCGCGCCTCGAAGCCGGCCGGCAGCCGCGAGGTCACCACCGCCGTGGTCTCGTCGGTGTAGAGACCGAAGGCGTCGACCGAGCGGCGGAACGGCTCCCACCAGGGCTCGTTGATCAGCAGATCGCGCAGCGTCTCCTCGTCGACCTTGGCGTCGAGCGCGGCGACCAGACGCGGGTTCGCCGTTCCGTTCTGGACCTGGACCTCGAGCCCGCCGAGCAGCGTCCGCACGGCGTCGGCCGCGCGCAACCCGGCGGCCTGCGCCTCGTCGGTCAGCCGCTCGCCGAGCCGGGCGCGCTCGAGGCGCAGCAGAATCACGGCGGCGCCGACGGTCATCCCCAGGATCGCGAGTGCGGCCGTCAGCGCCGCGATCTTTGCCCGCGCCCGCGTCTGCCCCTCCCCTGTCTTCGCGCGTCCCATCACGCCACCTTCACCTTACTGTGCTCAATACCCGAGTTGCGGTTGCCTCTTGTGTCCGTATTTGTCCGGAACGAAGGGGCTCGGCCGCTTGTCGCCGCCGACCGAGACAGCCAGGTCTCGCGTCCCCTCCGGCCCGACGGTGACAGGCTTACGGGTGATCGTGGAGGCGGCCTCGTGCCAGGCGGAGAGCTCGTAACGGCCGGGCGGCACGCCGCGAATGGTGAAGGCCCCCGAGGCCTGCGCCTTGACGTAGAAGGGCGAGTCGATGACCAGCACGTAGCCGTTCATCGTCGAGTGGATGTTGCAGAGCAGCTCGACCACGCCGGGATGGCTGAAGGTCCGGGTGTAGGTCGCGCCGGTGGCCCGGATCCCGGCGTCGAACTCGTTCGGTTTCGCGATGGAAAAGACGTTGTGATAGATGCGGTCGTCGTTGCGGAACTGCACCGTCGTTCCCACCGAGACCGGCAGGACGTGGGGCAGGAAGGTCTTGTCGCGCTGGGTGACGATCTGGTTGGCGGCGGGCGCCACGTGCGGCATCGCGCCGTCGAGCCGGCGCAACCAGATGACCGCGCCGCCGGGGCCGATCTGCCCGCCGCCGCTGACCATGCCGCCGACGGTGACCGTGCCGTAGCCGTGGTGCCCCGTGGAGGAACCGTGCCCGTGCACTTCCGCGGGCGGCTTCTCCTCGACGGGCGGCGGCTCGGCCGCCTCGGGCTCGATGTGGACCGGCTCGGTGTGCGTCCCCAGTTTTCCCGCCTTGGCGCGGGCATCATCCAGGAAGGGGCCGACCACCCGCTCGATCTGCGGGTCAATCCCCGGCATCCGCACGAGCGTGTCCCATTTGTCGACGGCGGTCGCGAAATCACCGCGCTGGTAGGCGAGCTTGCCGCCGGCCATCAGGTTGAAGATCAGGTACTGCCGCTCGGTGGCCGACTTGAAGCCGATGTCCTGCGGCGTCTTCACCGGCAGCGGCAGCGGCAGGTCGTCGCCCAGCCACTTGGTCTCGCCGCCCGCCGCGGCGGCGACGCGCGCCGCGCCGAGTAGGCCGAGCGCCAGCGCCAGCGCGATCGCCACCTTGGTGTTGGTCCTCATCCTCATTGGTCGCATCCTCGTTCGTTTCACCAGGTCCAGACCGCCGACGAGGTGAAGACGTTGTTGGCCACCTGCGGTGCGCCCTCGAGCTCCCGGTTCACCAAGTATTCGGCCTTGAGTTGCAGGCGCTCCCCCAGCCCGACGTTCACGCCGCCCGTGATCCGATCGACCGTCAGCGTCGAACCGACGGCGTCGGGGAATTGTGCGTGCCTTTGCTCGTAGCGAGCGTAGAGCGTGATCCGAAAAGGGTCGATCGACAGCGGAAGCTCCTCGGCGGCCTGGACCCAGAAGCCGTGCGCGTAAAACTCGGTGATCTCCGGGTAGGCGCCCGTGCCGGCCAGCTTGGGGGGCATGGGCACCGCCGGTCCGAGCTCGCCGGCGTCCTCCTCCACGACGTGGACGTACTCGCCCGAGAGCACGAAGGTGGGGAGGACGACCCGCAGATCGAGCCCATAGAGCGTCTCGGGGATGTCGGTGGAGAGAGACTGATCGTTGCGCGGCCCCGTCTCGTAGCTGCCGCCGACCTTGATCGACATCCGCGGCAGGTTCAGCTCGTAGCCGAGCCGCCCCGACACGATCGGCCGCCCCGTCAGGCTGCGCGAGGGTCCCTGCAGCGCCTCGACGAACGTGCCGCTGTTGGTCGCCGCCACGTTGAGGCTGACCGCCGACGACGCCGGGATGATCTGATAGCGGTAGAAGACCTTGAGGCCGGTCGACTGCCCGGTCGTATAGCGCGCAATCAATGAGGGCGTCACGCCGACGCGAAAGTTCGCTTCGTTGTCGAGGTACTCGATGCCGAAGACCGAATCGAACTTGCCGAGGCTGACCGACAGCTCCGCGTTCGGCAGCGGATTGATCTTGCCGAACGCCTGCTCGAGATAGAGGCGCGTGTACTCGCCGGCCGGAAACCCCTCGCTGGTGTCGGGGCTGCCGGTCTGGACGGCGTCGTAGAGGCGCGGGAGGACTTGCAACCGGGTGAAGATCATCACCGGAAGCTCGGGCGCCGTGTAACGAAGATCCACGTCCGCCGTGTTGATGAGGAAGGATGGTTTTCCGCCGATGTTCGCCGAGCGCGGCAGAAATCCGCCGATCGTCGTGCCGGGCGGCGCCGCGATCGACGCCGCCTCGCCGCGCGAGTTCACCGCCGGGGCGAACGGATCGACGTAGTAGTCGGCCGGGCCGGCCGGCGGGGTGGTGGCGAACGAGGCCGGGTAGCTGGTCCCGTCCCCCTGCGCCTTCGCGAATCCCACGTCGACGTAGCCGGTGATGACCAGCGGGGAGCTGTTCGAGGGGGGAGGCGGGGTCACCTCCTCGGCCGGCGGCTCGGCGGCGGGTGCCGGCTCGTCGGGCGGAGGCGGGGCGGCCAGGTTCAGCGGCGGCGCGGGCGCCGGTGACGGGGTGGCGGCCGCTCCCGCGGCGCGGGAAGTTACCGGAAGGCCTGAAACGGCGAGCAGCGTCGCGACCCATCCCGCGTGCTTGAAGCCAAACCCGCTGCGTTCCCGACCCACGTATCGCCTCCTTTAATCTATCCGGGAGCTGGGCTTCCGCGGCCCGAAGGAAATCGAGAGCCGCATGCTAACAGATCGCCGCCAATTCACGCATTTTCCCCAATCGGTACGGTCTCCTCCGCGCTGAAGGACGGCTCACCGATCCGGCGAAAAGCTGGCCCGAGCCGGGCAGGAAATCAGCCGCGGGCGACGCGCAGCGGGCGGGGGCGGGGGTCGTTCGCCGCCTCCTCGCGCGTCCGGGTGAGCTCGCCGATCAAATTGCGCAGCGTGGCGGTGAGGCGCCCCTTGGCGTCATGCGAGAGCGCCGCCAGCGTGGCCGGCGGTTCGAGCAGGCGCCGGACGAGGCGATCGCGCAGGGAGCGGCCGCGCTCGGTCACGCACAACATCTTGACCCGGCGGTCATGATCGTCGCCCCGGCGGGCGATGAGGCCGCGCGACTCCAGCTTGTCGACGATCCCGGTGATGTTGGAGGCGTCGCAGGCGAGCGCGTCGGCCAGCGTGCTCATGGGGAGCGGGCGATCGAGGCTGCGCAACGCCATCCCCTGCGCGGGGGTCAGATCGAGCTCCTCGCACAGAGCGCTCCACCAGTCGCGGACACTGAAGCAGAGCTCGATGATCGTCCCCCAGGACGCGTCGGGAAGAGCGTCGGACGCTTCCGCGCGCGGGGGTTTCGGCCTCGAGCTCATGAATCTATATTGTCTATGTTTTTGATGATTGACAAGGTCAAATATCGTCGTATACGACTACAGCCTCGGCCGTCGCCGGCCGGCGCGATCCATCAGCCACGAGTCACCGACGGAAAAGCGATGAAACACCCGACCAGAAACAGCCTGCCCGCGCGGCGCCTGCGGCGTACGCTGGCGACGTCCTTTTTACCTCTCCTGCCGCTGGCGCTGCTGGGTGGCGCGCACTGCGCGCGCTCCGGCGCGGCGCCCGTGGCCGGCAGCGACGCCGAGGCGGCGCCGCTCGCCGTCAAGCTGGTCGCCGCCCAGGTGGTCAAGGTGCCGCGGGTGCTGACGTTGTCCGGCTCGCTCATCGGCGCCGAGGAGGCCGACGTCGCGGCGGGCGCCGTCGGCAAGGTGGTCGCCACCTACGTCGAGCGCGGGTCGTACGTGAAGAAGGGGTCGATCCTGGCGCGGCTCGACTCGCGCGCGGTCAGCGCGCAGGCGACACAGGCGGCCGCCGAGGCCGAGTCGGCCAAGGCGCAGGAGGCGCAGGCGCAGCTCGACTGCGAGCGCATCGAGCAGATGTTCGAGAAGGGGGCCATCTCCAAGGCCGACTACGACAAGGCGCGCACGCAGTGCGAGACCGCCAAGTGGTCGGTCGAATCGGCGCCGAGGCGCGCAAGACGCTGACCGCCGAGGCGCTGCGCGACACCGAGATCCGCGCGCCGTTCGCGGGCGATGGTCGTCGAGCGCGCGGTGACCGCGGGCGAGTACGTGCGCGCCGACTCGCGGGTGGTCACGCTGGTCGACGTCGACTCGCTGCGCGTCGAGCTCACCGTGCCCGAGGCCGACGTGGCGCTGGTCAAGCAGGGGATGCAGGTCGACTTCCGGACCGCCGGCGAGCGGCAGCGGAACGGTCTTTCACGGTAAGATCCGCTACGTCGGTCCGTCGGTGCGCCAGCAGACGCGCGACGCGATCGTCGAGGCGGTCGTCGAGCAACGACGGCCACGATCTGCGGCCCGGCATGTTCGTCACCGCGCGGCTGGCGCTCGGCGAGCAGTCGCTGCCCGCGGTGCCCGCGGCCGCGGTGCGCGCCGACGGAACTCTGCGCCACGTCTTCGTCGACGTGAGCGGGCGCCTCGAGGATCGCCTGGTCCAGGCGGGCGAGGCGCTGGGCGGGCAGATGCCGATCGTGAGCGGCCTCAAGGCCGGCGAGCAGGTCGTCGCCGAGTTGACGCCAGACGTGCGCGACGGCGCGCGGGTGAAGTGAGAGTCACGCCATGCAGTGGCTCGCCTCAATCTGCGTTCGCCGCCCCGTCTTCGCGACGGTGCTCATCCTCTTCATCGTGGTCGTCGGCTTCATCGGCTACAGCAAGCTGAACGTCGACCGCTTCCCCAACGTCGACCTCCCGGTCGTCTCGGTGATCACCACGCTCCCCGGCGCCGCGCCCGAGGAGATCGAGACCGAGCTCACGGACAAGATCGAGGAGGCGGTCAACACCATCAACGGCATCGACGAGCTGCGCTCGATCTCGACCGAGGGCGTCTCCCAGGTCGTCGTCACCTTCAAGCTCGACAAGGACGTCGAACGTCGCGGCGCAGGAGGTGCGTGACCACGTCTGCGTCGATCCTGCACGATCTGCCCGAGGGGACCAAGAGCCCCGAGATCAGCAAGCTCGATCCCGACGCCGCGCCGGTACTTTTCGTCGCCCTGCAGTCGACGCGGCCCATCCGCGAGGTCACCGAGCTACGCCGACCACGAGATCCGCGAGGCACTGGAGAACATCTCGGGCGTCGGCCAGGTGTCTATCGTCGGCGGCCGCAAGCGACAGATCCAGGTGGTGCTCGACCCCGAGCGGCTGCGCGCCGCTTCGGCTCACCGCGATCGACGTGCAGCGGGCCATCGTCAGCCAGAACGTCACCACGCCGGGCGGCACCATCGACACCGGCCCGCAGCGGCTCACCTTTCGCGTGAGCGGCCGCGTGCGCAGCGCCGAGAAGGTCGGCGACATCGTCATCCGCAGCGTCGACAATCACCCGATCCTGGTCCGCGACGTCGGCCAGCGTCATCGACGGCCAGGAGGAGGCCGACACCGCCGCCAGCATCGCCGGCAAGGAGGCGGTCGTGCTCTCCATCCGCAAGCAGTCGGGCGAGAACAGCGTCGCCGTCGTCGACGCCATCCGCGAGCGCATGCAGCAGCTCGACCCCCACGCTGCCCCTCCGGTTACAAGCTGGAGGTCATCCGCGACAACACGGAGACCACCCGCACCAGCGTCGAACGCCGTGCGCGAGCACCTGGTCCTGGGCGTCGATCCTGGCGTCGCTGGTCGTGCTGCTGTTCCTCGGCAACCTCCGCAGCACGATTATCGCCGCGCTGGCCATCCCCACCTCGATCATCGGGACGTTCCTGCTCGATGTGGCTGATGGGGTTCACGCTGAACACCATCACGCTGCTGGCGCTGGCGCTGGCGGTCGGCATCGTCATCGACGACGCCATCGTCGTGCTGGAGAACATCTTCCGCTTCATCGACGAGAAGAAGATCCGGCCCATGCCGGCGGCGATCTACGCCACCAAGGAGATCGGCCTGGCCGTGCTGGCGACGACGCTGTCGCTGCTGGCCGTCTTCCTGCCGGTCGCCTTCATGAACAGCATCCCGGGGCGCTTCCTGCGCAGCTTCGGCCTGACGATGGGCGCCGCCATCGCCATCTCGCTGTTCGTCAGCTTCACCCTGACGCCGATGCTGGCGTCGCGCTGGCTGAAGCTCGACACCCGGCCGGAGAGCGAGCGGACGAAGACCGTCCTCGAGCGACTGGTCGACTGGTTCTACCGCCCGATCGAGCACCTCTACATGAAGGTGCTGGCGTTCGTGATGCGGCACCGCTGGATCGTGGTGATCGCCGCCGTGGCGTCGATCGTCTCGATTGGCCGTTGGCCAAGATCGTCCCCAAGGGCTTCCTGCCCAAGAACGACGAGGCGCAGTTCGAGATCAGCCTGCGCACGCCCGAAGGGACCAGCCTGGCGGCGACCAGCCTGGCGGCCGAGCGCATCGCGCGCGAGGTGCGGACCTGGCCCGAGGTGTCGACAACCCTGGTGACCATCGGCGACAACAGCCAGAAGACGCCCAACCTGGCGTCGATCTTCGTGCGCCTGCTGCCGCCCGATGCCCGCAAGCTCTCGCAGGACCAGCTGCAGGACCGGGTGCGCAGGAGATCGTCCCCAAGCAGCCGAAGGACTACCGGATCAGCGCCTCGGCGGTGGCGGCGTTCGGCGGCGGCACCTTCAGCACCGCGACCGTGCAGTACACCCTGACCGGTCCCGACCTCAACGAGGTCATCAGCTATTCGAAGAAGATCGTCGACAAGCTGAAGGCGATCCCGGGGGCGGTCGACGTCGACACGACGCTGGTGACCGGCAATCCGGAGCTGGTGGCCATGGTCAACCGCCGCAAGGCGGCCGACCTGGGCGTCAACGTCGCCGACGTCGCGACGGCGTCGCAGCTCCTCATCGGCGGCGTCAAGGTGTCGCGCTACGAGGAGGAGGGGCGCGAGTACGACATCCTCGTGCGCGCCGACGAGGCCGTTCCGCAACAGCCCCGACGCGCTCGCGCTGCTCACCGTGCCGTCGTCGCGCCTCGGTGCGGTGCCCTTGCTGGACGTCGTCGAGCTGAAGCGCGCCGAGGGCCCCTCGAAGATCGACCGCTACGCGCGCCAGCGCCAGGTGACGTTCCTGGCCAACACGGCGCCCGGCGTCGGCGCGGGCGAGGTGGGTGCCGCGCTCGAAAAGACGGTCACAGCAGATGAACCTGCCGCCGCAGTTCCGGTTCGTGCCGTTCGGTCAGTCGAAGGAGATCGCCCGCACCGGCAAGGCCTTCATCCTGGCCTTCGGGCTGTCGTTCATCTTCATGTACCTCATCCTCGCGGCGCAGTTCGAGTCGTGGCTGCACCCGATCACGATCCTGCTCGCGCTGCCGCTGACCGTGCCCTTCGCGCTCATCTCGCTGGTGATCTTCGGGCAGTCGCTCGACATCTTCACGATGCTCGGCGTCCTGGTGCTGTTCGGCGTGGTGAAGAAGAACTCGATCCTCCAGATCGACCACATCAACCAGCTGCGCGCCGAGGGGCTACTCGCGGCGCGACGCCATCATGCACGGCAACCGCGACCGTCTGCGCCCGATCCTGATGACGACCATGGCGTTCGTGGCGGGCATGCTTGCCGCTGCTCACCGCCAAGGGGATCGGCGCCGAGTTCAACCGCGCCACCGCCGGGCCGGTCGTCGGCGGCCAGATCCTGTCGCTGCTGCTGACGCTGCTGGCGACGCCGGTCGCCTACTCGCTGTTCGACGATCTGGCGAACGCGACGCGGAGGCTCATGCGGCGGATCGGCTTCCGCGCCAAGACGGACGCCGAGACCGGCGCCGACGAGGTCATGCCCAGGCACGACCACCCGGTCGTATCCGTCGACGGCCACGGTCCGCCGCCCGCGTTCGAGGTGCGCCCGTGAGGCGGCCGGCCGTGAGGCGGTCCGTCGGGCTGGCCGCGGTGGTTGCAGCGGCGCTGGCGCTGGCACCGGCGATCTCGCGGGCCGAGACGGCAGAGACGGCCGGGCGGCAACCGCGGGCGTTGACCATGGAGGAGGCGCTGGCGATGGCCAAACGCGCCAACAAGAACCTGGTCGTCGAGCGGGCGCGGCTGGCCCAGGCGCACACCAACATCGAGCAGGCCTGGGCGGCGCTGTTCCCGGTGGTCACCGCGCAGGGGAAGTTCACCCGTAACTACAAGAACGCGACGCTCAACTTCGGCGCCTTGCTCGACGCGCTCGGCTTCGTGCCGACGATGCCGTCGACGGGCGGTTACGACGTCACGATCCTCAAGCAGGACCAGTTCGACGCCAACGTCAGCGCCATCATGCCGCTCATCGCCCCGGCCGCCTACCCGGCGCTCGACGCGGTGAAGAAGGGCTACGGCTCCTCGGAGGCGAACTACGCGGGGTCCGAGGACACCATCCTCTATTCGGTGGCACAGACGTTCTACGCAGCCGCCGTCTCCGACGAGGTGCTGGTGGTCCGCCAGTCGGCGATCAAGGTGGCGCAGGCGACGCTGGACAACGCGCAGACCCGTTTCGCCGCCGGCACCGTCACCAAGGTCGACGTCGACCGCGCCGAGCTGGCGCTGGTGCGGGCTCAACAAGGCGAGCTCGACGCCCGCTACGGGCGCGAGCAGTCGTACCGCGCGCTCGCCACGCTGATCCAGGCGGACGGGCCGCTCACGGCGATACCGCCCGAGTCGCTGCCTCCGCCCGAAAAGACCGATCTCGACATGGCCCTGCACCTGCGCCCCGAGTTCCGCGGCCTCATCCTCTCCGAGGAGTCTTCCGACGCCCAGCGCCGCGCCTACGGCTGGAAGTGGGCGCCCACGCTGTCGGCGTTCGCCAAGGCGAACATCGGCAACTACGTCGGCTTCACCGGCGACAAATACGCCTGGTCCGTGGGGGCGCAGCTCGACTGGACGCTGTTCGACGGCGGCACGCGGGACGCGCAGCGCCACCTGGCGGCCGCGCAGGCGGCGCAGGCGGCGGCGCAGGCCACCGTCCTCACCGACTCGATCCGCGACGATCTGGCCAACAACCGCAGCCTGCTCGAGACCCGGCGGCAGGGGGTCGCGGCGGCGCAACGGGGCGCCGATCTGGCGGCGGAGACGCTCGACCTCGTGCGCTCGCAGTACGAGGCGGGGACGATCACGCAGGTCGATCTGCTGGCGGCGCAGGACAACCTGGTCATCGCCCAGGAGTCGCTCGCCTCGGCCCGCTTCGACGTGGCGATCGCCGACCTGGCGCTGCGCCGCACCGCCGGCACGTTCCCCCCGCGCTGACGCGCGGCGAGGCGGAGCTAGCGGAGGATCGCCTCCAGCGCCATGGTCAGCACGAAACCGGCGACGAGTCCCGCCGAGGCGGTCCCCTCGTTTCCGTGGCTGTGCGACTCGGGGATGATCTCGTTCGACGTCACGTAAGTGAGCGTGCCGCCCGCCAGCGCCAGCACGAACGGCATGGTCGCCAGCGCGACGCCCGCCAGCAGATCGCCCACCACCGCGGCGGCCGGGATCACCAGCCCCGTGAGCCCCACGATCATGAAGCCGCGCCAGCGCCCCACCCCCTCGTGGCGCAGCGGCGCCGACATGACGATCCCCTCGCAGACGTTCTGCACGCCGATCGCCACCGCCAGCAGGATCCCGAGGTGCGAGGTGCGCGGGACGGCGAACCCGGCGCCGATCGCCAGCCCTTCGGGGATGCGGTGGAGGCTGAGCGCGCCGACGACCGCGTACGCCCGCCTGGGGGCCGGCGCCCCGTCGTGAGTGTCGGCGTGCGGCTCATGACGATCGTGAACGTCGTGGCCCGGCTCGTGGCCCAGATGCTGGTGGTGGCCGCCCGCGTGCTGGTGGGGGATGAAGCGATCCATGAGCGCGGCGATCCCGGCGCCGACCACGAACCCCGAGATCACCAGCGCGAACCGCGCCAAGTGAAAAACACCCCCTTCGTTGACGCCCGCGAGCGCCTCGGCGCAGAGGCCCAGCGTCGCGGCCGCCAGCATGAGCCCCGCGCCGAGCCCCAGGATGCCGTCGTAGGTCCGTCGCGGCAGATCGCGCAGGAACAGAAACGGCAGCGCTCCCAGGCTGGTGCAAAGCCCGGAGATGGCGGCGGGAAGGATTCCGGAACCCACGGTCAGGGGACTATATACAGAGAGCGTGACGACGACAGAGCCCACCACCGTCTACCTGGCGCTGGGGTCGAACCTGGGCGACCGCGCGGCGGCGATCGCGCGGGCGATCGAGCTGCTGGCGGCCGGCGGCGTGGCCATTGCGGCGCGCTCGCCAATCTACGAGACCGATCCGGTCACTCCCGATCCGCAGCCGCTCTATCTCAACGCCGTCGTACGGGGGGAGACGACGCTCGGCGCCGAGGCTTTGCTGGCGCTTTGCCTGGACACCGAGCCGGCGCTCGGACGCCGACGCCCCCCCGGCCGACCGCAGGCGCCGCGCGAGATCGACGTCGACCTCCTGCTCTACGGCGACGCAGTCATCGGCGCGCCGCCCGCGCTGGTCGTCCCCCACCCGCGGCTGCTCGAGCGCCCCTTCGTGCGCATTCCCCTGGCCGATGTCGCCGCCCCCGGGCTGCGCCACCCGGGCACCGGCGAGCCGCTCGATGTGGCGGCCGCCGATTCTTCCGTCAGACGCCGAGGCGGTGTTTGAAGTCGTCGATCGTCGCGGCCAGCCCCTCCTCGAGAGGGACGCGCGGTCCCCAGCCGCCGAGCAGCTCCTGGGCGCGCGCGATGTCCGGCTTGCGACGCGTCGGATCGTCCTTCGGCAGCGGCGCCTTGATGATCTGCGACTTCGACTTGGCGAGGCGCCTGGTCATCTCGGCCAGCTCGAACACCGTCGTCTCGCGCGGGTTCCCCAGGTTGACCGGATCGGAGCCGTGCTCGCTGGCCATGAGCCGCATGAAGCCCTCGATGAGATCGGTCGCGTAGCAGAAGGACCGCGTCTGCTCCCCCTCGCCGTAGACGGTGATCGGCTCCCCGCGCAGCGCCTGGACGACGAAGTTCGACACCACCCGGCCGTCGTTCTCGTGCATGCGCGGGCCGTAGGTGTTGAAGATGCGCGCGATGCGCACCTCGACGGAATACTGGCGCGCGTAGGAGACCGCCAGCGCTTCGGCGCAGCGCTTCCCCTCGTCGTAGCAGGCGCGCGGGCCGATCGGGTTGACGTTCCCCCAGTAGCTCTCGCGCTGCGGGTGCTCGATCGGATCGCCGTACACCTCTGAGGTGGAGGCGATGAGGATGCGCGCCCGCACCTCGCGCGCGAGATCGAGCATGTTGAGCGTCCCCTCGACGGCGGTCCGGATCGTCCGCACGGGGTTGCGCTGGTAGTGGATGGGCGAGGCCGGGCAGGCCAGGTGGTAGACCTGATCGACCTCCATCGTGATCGGCTCGGTCACGTCGTGGCGCACCAGCTCGAACCGGTGGTCGTCCAGCAGATGCTCGATGTTGGCGCGCGAGCCGGTGAAGAAGTTGTCGAGGCAGACCACCTCGTGACCTTCCTTGAGCAGACGCTCGCACAGATGGGAGCCGAGAAAACCCGACCCTCCGCTGACCAGAATCCGACGGCGCGACATCGGACGTTCATACCTCGCTGGGCGAATATCTCAAAGTTGGCGCCAGGTTCTGGGCCAGCGGCAAACTGGCGCGCCCGGCCGCCCGTGATACCATCGGGCCCATGGCCGAAGTCGCCGAGGAACGCCGCGGAGGGCCGCGGATTCCGATCGAGATGTGGGTCGAGGAGACCACCGGATCGGAGCGCTATTTCCGGCGCGCCGGCAACCTCTCGCGCGGCGGCCTCCGCCTCGAGCACACCATCCCCCTCCCCGTCGGCACCAACGTGAACCTCACCTTCACGCTGCCGGGGGACAAGGGGCCCATCGAGGTGACCGGCGAGATCGTTTCGGCGGCACCGCCGGAAGACCTGCGGATGGGGGTCAAGTTCACGAACCTCAGCCAGGACGCCCGCGCGAAGATCGACGCCTTTCTGGCCCGCGCCGGCGTCTAGCTCGACCTTGCGTGCAGCGGCCCCCATTTACGAAAGCGGCGCGCTCGGTCTAAGTTAGCGGCGTATGGCCCGCCGCCTGCCCGTTGTCCTCCTGGCGTTTTTGCCGCTGGTTTCGCTCTCCGCGCGCGCGCGCGACGCGGAGGATCCGAAGCCGCTCGATCCCGCGGCCTCGATCAAGCCGGCCGCCGGCGAGGGGTACTTCGACGACGTGTTCGGCATCGACGACGCGGGGACGCACCTCGCCGCCATCCGCGGCGACGGCGCGACCTTCGCCAAGATCGAGATCTACGACCTCGAGGCGAAGCCGCCGAAGCTGATCGCGTCGTTCGATCCGCCGAACAAGAACCTGATCGTCACCCGCATCGAGCTCTTGCCGCCCGGCAAGGGGATGGTCCTCATCGGCCGCGAGAAGCCCGACGACAGCGCGCCGCTCTACGCCCTGCTGGTCGACGACGACCGGCAAGGTGGTCGCCAAGGCCGGCCCGGCGACGGCGTTCGAGCGCCCGCCGAACGACGGCATTCCCCGGGCCACCCTCCTGGTCGGGTTCGACCGCAAGGCGGGCGGCCGCGGCGCCGAGGCGACCTACAGCGTCACCCCGTATACGCTGGCCACGCTGGCCCCGTCCGGTAAACCCCGCGTCTACCACACCGACGTGGGCGGCGAGCTGAAGGGGCCGGGGGTCCGGCTGATCGGCTTCTATGAGGGTTACACCCGGATTCTGGCGGAACGCCTGGGCGCCTATGACAAGGCCTCCGACATGCGCCTGCCGCCGAAGAAGGTGGTGATTGACGCGCTCAGCGGCAAAACCGCGGGCGAGACCCCCATCGCCGACCCGGTCGGCTGGGCCATCACCGGGCAATTTCGACGCGACCACCCGGGCCAGTCGATGTTCGTCGACCTCAATCAAGACGGGTCGGGTGTCGATGTCATTGATGCGATGGGGAAGAAGGTCCCGGCCGCGCTGGCGGTCCCGTTCCGGCTCTACGACCCGAAGTCGCTCCTCTACGAAGAGGGGCCGACGCCGAACGCGCTCAGCTTCGGGCTCGCCGTCGATCCGCTGAACCCGGACGCCATCAAGCGCAAGAAGGCGGGGATGCCGATGCTGGATCTCTACGTGGCCGACACGACCGACGGCGTGGTCAAGGCGCGGGGGCGGGTCTTCACGCCGCGCCCGGTGACCTATCGCGTTCGCGCTCACACGCTGGTGGTGCTCAAGCGGTTCAAGAGCTTCGCCCGAGGGGGCGATGAGTTCCAGGTTTTCGAGCTGCGCTAGCGCGCTGGCGCTGGCGATCGCCCTGGCCCTCGCCCCTCTTGCCGCCTGCACGCAGGTCCGCGGACGCAAGCGTATCCAGGAGGCCAACGAGCTCTACCGGCGCGGCAAGTACGCCGAGGCGGTCACCGTCTACAAGGAGGCCGAGGCCTTCGTCCCCGAGCTGCCGACGCTGTGGCTGAACGAGGGGTACACCTGCCGCCAGCTGATCGCGCCCGGTGGCCACGATGCGGAGAGCCGGCGCGCGGCCGCGTGCGCGCTCGGCGCCTTCAAGCGGCTCGGCGAGCTCGCCCCCGGCGACGGCCGCGCCGCCGAGCTGACGCTGCAGACCTGGTTCGACACTGGAGACTACGCCGATCTCGAGGCCCACTTCCTGGCGCGCCACCGCGACGCCCCCGCCGACCTCGACGCCGTTCACGGGCTGCAGGACGTCTACTTCAAGTGGGGGAAGTGGCGCGAGGCGCTCGAGTGGTCGAAGCAGGCGGCGGCGCTGCGGGCGGACGACGCCGAGGCGCAGTACGGCGTCGGCACCTTCGTCTGGCAGATCCTCTCCAGCCACGGCGGCGGCGCGCCGATGGCCGCCTACAGCCCCTGGCCCGAGTCGGCGAAAGGCGACACGACGATGACGCTCGCGCCGCCCGCGTTCGCCGCTGACGACATCACCGCCGAGGCGCGCGTCGACCTGGCCGATCAGGGGATCGTCTATCTGGAGAAGGCATTGGCGCGGCGTCCGCGCTACCCCGAGGCGATGACCTACCTGGCGCTGCTCTGGCGCCAGAAGTCGTTCGCCTTCTTCGCCGATCCGATCGCCTGGCAGGGGGCCGTCGACACGGCCGACACCTGGCAGCAGCGCGCGGCCGACATCAACTCCGGGGACCCTCGAAGGGTCCCCGGGCCCCCCCGCGAAGGACTCCGCCGAGCAGAGCTTGGCTCCGTCCACGCGATCGCTGGGAGTCCTTGACCGGTGGCGTTCGAGGCCTTCCGCGCCGAATCGAGAGGGCGCCCGCGACGCGGGCGGCTCATGGTCGCGATCTCGATCGCCTTTCACGCCGTGCTGCTGTCTGCGGGTGTCGCGTATTCCTTCTGGCACGTCGACGAGCTGACGCCGCCGTCGGTGAAGGTGACGTTCCTGTCGGCGGCGCCTCCCCCGCCGCCGCCTCCACCGCCGGCCGGTGGCGGCGGCGCGGCCCGCAAGAAGGTCGCGATGCGCCCGAAGACGGCGATCAAGCAGCCGGACATCGTCCAGCCGCGCGAGACGCCAAAGGAGGAGCCTCAGCCGAACGAGACCAGGGACGACGGCCCCGGCGAGCGCGGCGGGGTCAAGGGCGGCGTCATCGGCGGGGTCAAGGGCGGCGTCATCGGCGGGACCATCGGCGGAACCATCGGCGGGCAGATCGGGGGGACCAAGGGGGGCGTCATCGGCGGGACGGTCGGCGGCACGGGGTCGGCGCGGAAGTTCATTCCACCGGGCGCCACCCCGCCGCACCAAGGGCCTGAGC
This sequence comes from uncultured Pseudomonadota bacterium, assembly GCA_963831685.1. Classification (GTDB taxonomy): domain Bacteria; phylum Myxococcota_A; class Polyangia; order Fen-1088; family Fen-1088; genus JADGRB01. The sequence continues at coordinate 180,338 of CAWHRJ010000008.1, read as the reverse complement.
CCGCTTTCCCGCCTGCCCTGAACCACGGGGGCCTCGAATACAACGTTCGCATCATGTATTGCGTGACGACCACCGGCGCCGTCGACAGCGTCAAGCTGGTCAAGGGAGCCGACTCGTTGCTCGATGACAACGTCGTGCGGGCGGTGAAGACCTGGCGCTTCGCGCCCGTGCTCGCCGGAGCGACACCGGTTCCGTGGTGCACCTTGGCGCTGTTCAACTTCAAGAGTCACTAAAGGGAGACAACGATGGACTTCACGCTGGTTGGCCTCTGGAACGAGATGGGCTTCACCGCCCGCGCGGTCGTGGTGGTGCTGGTCGTCATGTCGCTCTACGCGCTGTCCGTCGCCGGAGACCGGCTGCTCACCTTTCGCCGGGGGCGGCGTCTCTCCCGCGGCTACGTCGAGGCGCTGGCGCCGCTGGTCGAGGCGGCGGGCCGCCTGCGCGAGGCGGTGGGGCTGGAGAAGAAGTTCGTGGGGAGCCCGGTGGCCAAGGTGATCGGCGCCGGCCTTCACGAATACGCGCGCGGCCTGGATCGCCCGGCGGGCGCGGCCATGCCCGCCGCTTTCGAGGTCGCCGAGATCGTCAACCGGGCGATGGAGCGGAGCAAGGAACGCGAGCTGGCCGGTCTGCGGCGCGGGATGCCGGTGCTGGCGACGGTCGCCTCCTCGGCGCCGTTCGTGGGTCTGTTCGGCACGGTGGGCGGCATCATCACGGCCTTCCAGAAGCTGTCCGATCCGACCAAGGGGGGCGGCGGGATCGGGACGGTGTCGGCCGGCATCGCCGAGGCGCTCATCACCACCGCCGTCGGCCTCGGCGTCGCGATCATCGCCGTCTGGTTCTACAACTACTTCACGGCTCGGCTCGACGACCTGACGATCGACATCGACGAGACCGCCTCCGAGCTGGTCGACACCATCCTGCGGGGAGATGTCGTGTGAGCGAGCCGGCCTCGCCATCGCCCGTGCCGGCGCGCCGCCGCCGGCACCTCTCGGTCAAGCGCCACCCCAAGGGGCGGGTGCGGGCGGAGATCAACGTGACCCCGCTGGTCGACGTCACGCTGGTGCTGCTCATCATCTTCATGGTGGTCACCCCGATGATCGTGCGTGGCGTGAGCGTCGACCTGCCCGTCACCAGCCACCACGATCGCAAGAATGACGACAACAAGGATTTGATCGTCTCGATCAACGCGAGCGGCGACGTTTACGTCAACGCCGACAAGGTTCCGGCCGGCGGTTTGACCGCCGCCGTCGCCGAGGAGCGGCGCCGCTACCCCGACAAGGGCGTCTTCGTCAAAGCCGACCGGCGCATCCGCTACGGCGCCGCGCGCGAGGTGATGGAGTCGATCCACCGCGCGGGCGTCGAGGACGTCCAGCTCGGCACCGAAGAGGAACGGCCGGCGCAGGGAAGAGCGCGCTGATGGCCTTCTCGGTCGGCAACGGCAAGGGGCCGCAGGCGGACATCAACGTCACGCCGCTCATCGACGTCGTGCTGGTGCTGCTCATCATCTTCATGGTGATGACGCCGGTCATGCTCAAGGAGATCGTCGCCAAGGTTCCGCAGAAGCAGACCGAGAACGCTCCGCTGCCGCCGGGCGAGTCGACGATCGTCGTCGAGCTCGACGCCCACGATCAGCTGTCGCTCAACGGCGAGCCGGTGGCGCCGGAGGCGCTCTCCGCCAAGGTGGGCGACCGCCTGGCGCACGATCGGGGCCGGGTCGTCTTCTTCAAGATCTCCGACGAGGCCAACTACGGGCGCGCCGTGCGCATCATGGACGTCTGCAAGGGGGCCGGCGCGAAGACGCTGGCGATCGTGACCAAGGACGACGACGCGCCGGCGACCCGCTGACGGGATTCCGTCAACTCGCGCTCGATTCCGTCAACTCGCGCCCCAGCTCGATCCATCGACCGGGTCAGAAACATGTCTCTCCGTCCGGGGGGGGACACCCGATGTGGGTCAAGAAACTACGGGAGCAGCCGAATTCACAGGCTGTCACATCACTGATACGATGCGCCCACCGCGTGGTCCGTTCTGCCCGCTCATCTCGATCCCACTGGTCACAAGGAGCCCCTGAATGAAACGGCCGTTTCCTCGGATTGAGGTGTTGGGCCTCACAGCCGCGCTTGCCTTCGCTGGCTCGTGTACCCCGAACAATTCGGTCAAGCCCGGCGCTCCGGTCCTGACCGAGATGGTGGTGGTCGACAACGGGACCCCCTACGTGATCACGCCGGCGGCGCCCATCTGTACCAGCGCCATGGTCGAGGGCGCCGCCTGCAACGCCCAGACGGACACCCCCTGCCATCAGCTGGCGGGCTTGGCCGGTGGCGTGACCGTGCTGGAGAACTGGTGTCGCTGCCGCGGCGTCAGCTCCTGTCCGGAGTTCGCGCCCAGCCCCGACATGTCGACCTGGAATTGCCAACCGTTCGCCCCCACCACCTCGTTCATCGCCGTGTTCGACCGCCTGCTCGACACGACCCCCTTCGAGGCGGCCGACGGCGGACCACTGACCAACGTCGCCACCGTCGTTCCGCCGCAGCCACCGTCGCAGCTTGACAGCGTCTACACGCCCAACGGCGCGCCCGAGTTCGACGACGCGGGGAACTTCAAGAACCTCCTCTTCCCGATCTACGAGCACTGCGTGTACGGCGTGGTGCTGAATGACAACGGGCCTAACCTGGCGATGATGCCCGATCCGATGCTCCCCACCGGGCAGACGGTGACCATCAAGCTCGACGGCACCAACGTCCGGGCCAAGGATGGTCGGACGCCGTTCTCCGGCACGGGCGCGCTGCTCGACGGGATGCTCACCTTCCAGACCACGCCCTTCGACGCCGACTTCGCCGTCCCGCTGGCCGCGGCCGACGCGGCCGTCCCGCCCGCGGTCGACGGCGGCGCCGCCGACGCCGCTGCGCCGGTCGCGCCGGTTCCGGCCGACATGTCGCCGGTGACGATCACCTTCACCGCGCCGGTCGACCTGACCAAGGACGTCGTCGACATCAACATCGCCGTGACCGATCTGACGACCCAGACGACGACCCAGCTGCCGATCGTCCTCATGCAGCCCGACGGTGGCGCCGCAAATGCTGTGGTGGCCGCCTCGCCGACGCCGACCACTGTCACCCTGACGCCGGTCGGTACCTGGCCGGCCAACTCGAATATCACCGTCAGCGTCACCGCGACGACCACCGACCTTATTGGCGATCAACTCCCGGCGGCGCGGAGCGGGTCCTTCACGACGCTCCCGTAGGCCCCACCCATGCGCGCTTCCAGCTCACACCCTTCGGTCCAGCGAAAGAGAGGTCAGATGAATCGGATTCGTGTTGGTGCGACCGCACTCGGACTGGCGTTGCTGGCGGGTGCGAGCGTCGCCCAGGCGCAGGAGGTCACCGGCCGGGTCACGGGTCGCGTCACCGACAAGGACACCGGCCTGCCGATGGGTGGCGTCACCGTCATCATGCAGGGGCCGCAGGGCGAGGACGCCACGCTCACCGACGACCGGGGCGATTACCGCTTCACCAGCCTGGCCGTCGGCAGCTACGTCATCCGGTTCTACGCCGCCAACACCTCGGCGGAGGTCGAGCAGCCGGGCGTCGCCGTCGCCGCCGACAAGATGGTGCGCGTGAACGCCAAGATCGCGGGCGCCGTCCAGGCGGCCGCGCAGCAGACCTACGTCATCACCGGCAAGGCGCCGGTCATCGACATCGGCAGCGCCCGCGTCGGCGCGCAGTTCGACGAGCCGTTCATGCAGAACGTCCCGCTCGGCCGCACCTACGGCGACGTGATCGAGCGCGCCCCCGGTGCCTTCGTCGACCCGAGCGGCAACGTCTCGATCGGCGGTGCGACGGGTCTGGAGAACATCTACCTGGTCAACGGCCTGAACGTGACCGGCGTCGAGTACGGCAACCTCGAAGCCGGCGTCCCCACCGTCGGCGGCGGGACCAACCTGCCGATCGAGTTCCTCACCCAGCTCGACGTCAACAGCGGCGGCTACCAGGCCGAGTACGGCGGCGCGATGGGCGGCGTCATCAACACCGTGCTCAAGTCGGGCAGCAACGAGTTTCACGGCAGCGCGTTCCTCTACTACTCGCCCTACTGGCTGGCCGCCGATCCGAATCCGGTCATCATTCTCGGCAAATCGCTCGGCTACGAGCGCAAGCCCGACTTCGACACCAGCATCGGCGTCGAGGTGGGCGGTCCGATCATCAAGGACAAGCTCTTCTTCTGGGCCGGCTTCGCGCCGCGCTTCACCAACACGCACGTCTTCCGTCTGACCTACGCACTGCAGGACCAGAACATGGACGGCGTGGCCGACACCGACGCCAACGGCCGGCCGCTCATGACGCCGCTCACGAACTGGACGGCCCGCATCCCGGAGTCGCACAAGACCTACTACTACGCCGGCACGCTCGACTTCGTGCCGCGACCGGAGCACCACCTGACCCTCACCCTCATGGGGTCGCCGAACTTCAACACCGAGCTCGGCAACCGCGTCAACGGCGTCTCGTTCGCCTCCGATCCGCGCTGGGCACAGGAGGAACTGACCAAGGTCAACACCGACGTCAACGCGCACTGGACCTCGAAGCTGTTCGATCACCACTGGCAGATCGACGCCATCACTGGCTACCACAGCGAGTACTTCTACGACCGCTCGCCGTTCGACGACCTCAACGGCCAGAACCAGCTCGAGTACTGGGGCGCCAACCTATCGGACCTCGAGCACGCGCCCGGCTGCGAGCCGACCGCGAGCGGCTTCCAGCCCTGCCCCGTCGACAACTACCACACGGGCGGGTTCGGCCTGGAGAAGAAGTACACCGCTGGCCGCTACACGGCGGAGCTCAAGTTTGCGAACCTGTTCGAGGCGGGCGGCCACCACGAGGTCAAGTACGGCTGGCACCTCGAGTCCGCCACGCTCGATCAGGACACCTGGTACTCGGGGCCACCAGGCGCGCATGGCCTGGTCCAGCTCTATCCGGGCTCGCCCGATCCGTCGGCCGGCGCCTTCAACACCTTCAGCTTCTTCACGCTGCCGCCCGGCTCTTACCCCTCGGGCTACGGTCCGACGCCCGGCATGAACACGCAGCCGGTCACCAACAACCTCTACAACGTGGGTGGGTACGGCTACGAGGACACGCTGCACGCCGCCGTGCGCAGCCTCTCCAACGCCTTCTTCCTGCAGGACAGCTACAGCCCGCCCGGCCTGCGCAACCTGACGATCAACGCCGGCGTGCGCTACGAGCTGCAGAAGATGTACGACTATCACGACACGTCGTTCCTCGACGTCCAGAACCTCGGCCCGCGCGTGAGCGCCGTCTACGATCCGTTCAACGACGGCAAGTCGAAGATCTCCCTCGGCTACGGCCGCTACTTCGAGGCGATCCCGCTGGACATTGCGGTCCGCTACTTCGGCGGCCAGGGGATCATGGTCCGCTCGGGCGTCCCCTTCACGGACTGCAACCAGCAGAACCCGTACTCCTGGTCCGGCAACGGCGAGTGGAAGAACTGCATGACGCCGCCGTACATCCCGCCGGGGAACACCACGACCCCGTACATGGACAACGCGACGGGCGGCTCGACGCTGGCCAACAACGGGGTCAACTACCCGGTGCAGGCCAACCTGCAGGGTCAGTACCAGAACGAGATCGTCGCCAGCGCCGAGCGCCAGATCGCCGACGACATGACGGTGCGGGTCGACTACCAGCACCGGTGGCTTGGAACGATCATCGAGGACGGCACCGCCGACACCAGCTTCACCTCGGTGCTGGCCAACCCCGGCCACGTCCCCGAGTCGGCCATCACGCAGGCCAAGACGAACCTCACCAACGCGCAACTGGCGGTGAACGCCAACCCGGCCGATCCGCAGGCGCAAGCCAACCTTGGCAACGCGCAGGCGGTGGTGACGACGCTGGAGGGGCTGGCGGCCGCGCCGACACCCGAGCGGACCTACGACGCGCTGACCGTCTCGCTCAACAAGCGCTTCTCCAAGAACTGGCTGGCCCGCGCCTCGTACACCTACTCGCGCCTCATCGGAAACTACGAGGGGCTCTACCAGGCGGAGCAGAACTACTTCGCGCCCAACGGCAGCAACTACGACGACGCGCCCGATCTCTACCTGAACCAGAACGGCCCGCTCCCCAACGACCACCCGAACATCCTGCACCTCGACGGCTACTACATGCGGCCGGTGGGCAACAAGGGGCGGTTGACGGCGGGCCTGTCGTTCTCGGCGCGCTCGGGCATGCCGCGCAACTACGTCTCCAGCCTCTACGCCGGTCAGCAGCTGTCGCTGCTGCTCCCGCGCGGATCGGCCGGCCGCACGCCGACCGTCACCCAGCTGGACGCGAAGGTCGGCTACGGCCGGCCGCTGACCGAGAAGGTGAACCTGGAGGCCTTCCTCGACTTCTTCAACATCTTCAATCAGCAGTCGGCCACGCTGAGCGACGACAACTACACCTACGATCAGGCCCAGCCGATCATCAACGGCACGACGCAGGATCTGAAGTTCGCCAAGAACACGGCGGGCCAGCCGCTGAAAACGAACCCGAACTTCGGCCAGCCGCTGGCGTACCAGACGCCGTTCAACATGCGCCTCGGCCTGCGCCTGACGTTCTGATTTTACGGGGTACGGAGCGCTGCCGCGCTCGTACCCCGGGCCCCCTCGCTTCGCCCGGCGGAGCCGGGCTGCGCTCGCTCTGGTGGTTGAAGGCGAGCTGAGAATATTCCCGTCCGGACACTTTGGCCGGAGGGGGGACGCGTGACCGGGGAGCGGCCGCCGGTCGCGCGCAACGGGCGACAATTCGGGGGCGTGGGGTGGCATTGCGTTCGCAATGTGGGGGGGCATGTTCGCTCGTGTCGCCTCGGCCGCGGTCGTCGGGATTGAAGCTGCCCCGATCGACGTCGAGGTCGACGTCGCGATCGGGCTGCCCTGCTGCAACATCGTGGGGCTGGCCGATGCCGGGGTGCGCGAGGGGCGCGTCCGGATCCGGGGCGCGCTCGAGAACAGCGGGTTCAAGCTGCCGCCGCGGCGGATCACCGTCAACCTGGCCCCGGCGGATCTGCGCAAGGACGGCGCGGCCTACGACGTCCCCATCGCCGTGGGGATGCTTTGCGCGGCCGGCCAGGTCGACCCGGGCGCGCTGGCCGACACTCTGTTCGTCGGCGAGCTGGCGCTCGACGGGACACTGCGACCGGTGCGCGGCGTCCTTCCGATCGCCGCCTGGGCGCGCGGGCGAGCGATGCGCCGCCTGGTCGTGCCGCCCGAGAACGCCGGTGAAGCGGCGGTGGTCGGCGGCTGCGAGGTCGCCGCCCCCCGGCACCTGGGCGAGCTGGTCGGGCTCTTGCGGGGCGAATCGTCACCGGGGTGGCCCGTGGCGGGCACCGCCACCACCGTCGCTCCCGCGGCCGCGCCGCCCGATCTCGCCGACGTCCGCGGGCAGGAGGTCCCGCGGCGCGCGCTGGAGATCGCGGCCGCCGGCGGGCACAACCTGCTCTTCGTCGGCGCGCCCGGCTCCGGCAAGACGATGCTGGCGCAGCGGCTGCCCGGGATCCTGCCGCCGCTGACGTTCGACGAGGCGCTGGAGACGACGATGGTCTACTCCATCGCCGGGCTGCTCGGAGGGTCGGCGCTCATCGGCGCGCGGCCGTTCCGCGCACCCCACCACACGATAACGCCCGCCGGGCTGGTGGGCGGCGGGCCCAACGTCCGACCGGGCGAGATCGCCCTCGCCCACAACGGCGTCCTGTTCCTCGACGAGCTGCTCGAGTTCCCGCGCTCGGTGCTCGAGAGCCTGCGCCAGCCGCTGGAGGACCGCAGCGTCACCATCGTGCGCGCGCGCCGCGCCGTCACCTACCCGACCGACTTCATGCTGGTCGCGGCGCTCAACCCCTGCCCCTGCGGATACCTCGGCAGCGCGGTGCGCACCTGCACCTGCTCGACGACGGCGCTCGGCGCCTACCGGGCGCGTCTTTCGGGCCCGCTCGTCGACCGCATCGATCTGCACGTCGACGTTCCGGCGCTCCCGTACCAGCAGCTGGCCGAGGCCGCGCCCGGTGAATCGACGGCGGCCGTTCGTGACCGGGTGGCGGCCGCGCGGGAGCGGCAACGCGCACGCGGAAGGCACTGGAACGCCCGCCTCGGTGGGGCGGCGCTGGGACGCGCGGCGCCGATCGACGCCGCGGGGCACGCGCTGCTCGAGCGCGCGGCCGCCCGCCTCGGCCTGTCGGCGCGGGCCATCACCCGGATCCGGCGGGTGGCGCGCACCATCGCCGATCTCGAGGGGAGCGCCGCCGTGCGCGCCGTCCACCTCGCCGAAACCCTCCAGTACCGCGTGCTCGATCGACCACAACCGTGACCTGACCAAGGAGAGAGACCATGTCCAGCATCAAGGAGAAGATGAAGGCGGTGGCCAGCGCGATCGCCGCCATCGAGAAGCAGTTCGGCAAGGGAGCGATCATGCCGCTCGACGGCGGCGAGATCACCGAGGTCGACGTCATCCCGACCGGCTCGGTCGGCCTCGACGTCGCGCTCGGCGTGGGCGGCCTGCCGCGCGGGCGCGTCATCGAGATCTACGGCCCCGAGTCGTCGGGAAAGACGACGCTGACGCTGCACGCGATCGCCCAGGCGCAGCGCGCCGGCGGCGTCTGCGCCTTCATCGACGCCGAGCACGCGCTCGACGTCGGCTACGCGCGCAAGCTGGGCGTGCGCATCGAGGAGCTGCTGGTCTCGCAGCCCGACCACGGCGAGCAGGCGCTGGAGATCGCCGACAAGCTGGTGGGGACCGGCGCCATCGATCTGATCGTCATCGACTCGGTCGCGGCGCTGGTGCCCAAGGCCGAGATCGAAGGCGAGATGGGCGACGCGCACATGGGGCTGCAGGCGCGCCTCATGAGCCAGGCGCTGCGCAAGCTGACCGCCGCGACGGCGCAAAAACAACACGGCGGTCATCTTCATCAACCAGCTGCGCCAGAAGATCGGCGTCGTCTACGGCAACCCGGAGACGACCACCGGCGGCAACGCGCTGAAGTTCTACGCCTCGGTGCGGCTCGACATCCGCAAGATCGGGACGGTGAAGAACGGCGAGCAGATCGTCGGCAACCACGCGCGGGTCAAGGTCGTGAAGAACAAGGTCGCGCCGCCGTTTCGCGAGGCGGAGTTCGACATCCTCTACGGCGTCGGCGTCAACGCGCCCGGCGAGATCGTCGACCTGGCCTCGGCCGCCAACCTGTTCGAGAAGTCGGGGGCCTTCTACTCGTTCCGCGGCGAGCGCATCGCCCAGGGGCGCGAAAAGGCCTGCGCCTACGTCGCCGAGCACCCGGAGATCGCCGTCGAGGTGCGCCGGCTGCTGCTGGAGGCGCGCAAGGCCGAGAACGCCGCCCTCGGCGTGCCCGCCGCGCCGGCGGCGCAGGCCGCTTAAACGTCGAACGGCGCGGCGCCGCCGGGGGGCTCGTCAGTCGCCTGGCTCCTCGGCGCGCCACTTCTTAGGTTCGCAAACGGTCTTGGCTACATGTAGTTGATCGTGGTCACCGTCGGTGAAGGGGGCGGAGTCGACACGCACGGTGATAAACTGCCGCGATGACTTTTGTCTTTCGCGCTTATCTGACCGCTGCAATTGTGGCTCTCCCGCTCGCCGGATGCGGATCTGGCTCGGGCACCAAGTCCGGCTCGGGCGGAGGCGCCGGCACCAGCACCGGTGGCGTCTCGGCCAGCGGCGGCGCGTCCGCTACCGGCGGCGCGTCCGCCACCGGAGGGTCGTCGGCCAGCGGCGGGGCGTCTGCCACCGGCGGCGCTTCGGCGACGGGCGGGGCGTCCGCAACCGGCGGCGCTCCGGCGACCGGGGGGGCAACCGCCAGCGGCGGCGCAACGGGCACGGGCGGCACCACGGCCACGGGCGGCGCAACGGGCACCGGCGGGTCGTCACCGACGCAGCCGCTCAGCGCGAACATCGTGGTTGATCAGTTCGGCTACCGGACGGCCGATGAGAAGATCGCCGTCATCCGCAACCCGCAGACGGGGTTCGATTCGTCGCAGAAGTTCACGCCGGGGACCAAGTACGCGCTGGTCGACGCGGGGAGCGGCGCGAAGCTCCTCGAGGCGGCGCCGGCGCAGTGGAACGGCGGGGCGACCGACAGCTCGTCGGGGGACAAGGCCTGGTGGTTCGACTTCTCCTCGGTGACGACCGCCGGCAGCTACTTCGTTCTCGATGAGACGCAGAACGTCCGCTCGGCCGTGTTCAGCATCTCCGACGGTGTTTACCGGGACGTGCTGGTGCAGGCGGTGCGGATGCTCTTCTACCAGCGTGACGGGTTTGCCAAGACGGCGCAGTACGCGGGCGCCGACTGGGCCGACGGCGCCGCCCACACCGGCATGTGCTACCTCTACAACGACAGCGCGAAGACGTTGAACAAGGATCTGCGCGGCGGTTGGTGGGACGCGGGCGACTTCAACAAGTACACGAACTGGGGGGCCAGCGACGTCATCGAGCTGATGCACGCCTACGTCGACACGCCGGCGGCCTTCACCGACACCACCAACATCCCGGAGTCGGGCAACGGCGTCGCCGATCTGCTCGACGAGGTGAAGTGGGAGCTCGACTGGATCGGGCGGATGCAGCAGAGCGACGGCTCGGTGCTGAGCGTGGTCGACGAACCGGCCGCGAAGGGACCGGCCTCCGGCGGCAACACGGCGCCCTCGACGGTGACCGACCCCTGCTTCTACGGCCCCGCCTCGACGTCGGCGGCGCTCACCGCCGCGGCGGCCTGCGCGTACGGCGCGGTGGTCTTCGGCGCCGCCACCGGCGCCAGCAGCGCCTACCCGGGCTATGCGGCCGCGCTACTCGCCCAGGCCCAGAAGGCCTGGACCTGGGCGCAGGCGAACCCCGCCGTCTTCTTCTACAACTCGATGTCGAACCCCACGGTCGCCGCGGGCGACCAGGAGGTCTCCAGCAGCAACCAGAGTTACGGGTTGCTGATCAAGAAGCTGCAAGCCGCCCTCTATCTCTTCGAGGCGACCGGCACCACCAGCTACCGCGACTTCTTCGACGCCAACTACAGCACCATCAACCTCATCAAGTCGGGCTACTCCGACGGATCGCACGGCGAAGAACAGGAGACGCTGCTCGAGTACATCCACGCGCCGAACGCCACCGCGTCGGTCGTCTCGGCCATCAAGAGCAAGTTCCTCGGCTCGCTGCAGACCAGCGCCAACCTGGGCGCCGTGACCGGCAACCCCGATCCGTACCTGGGGTACCTGACCGGTTACTGGTGGGGAATCAACCAGATCAAGAGCGACCAGGGGAACTTGCTCTACGACGTCGTCACGTTCGGGATCGATTCGGGGACCAACGCCACGGCCGCCAAGGGGGCCGAGCGCTACGTCCACTGGCTGCACGGTGTGAACCCGCTCCAGCTCGTCTACCTCTCCAACATGGGGGCCCACGGCGCCACCAAGTCGGTCACGCGGTTCTTCCACTCCTGGTACGCGAAGGGATCGAACTGGGACGCGGTGGGCGTCTCGAAGTACGCCCCGCCGCCCGGCTACCTGACCGGCGGTCCCAACCCCAGCTACACCTGGGACGGCTGCTGCCCGAATGGCTGCGGCACCGGCAACTCCTGCGGCGGCTCCGCCATGCCGTCGCCGCCGGCGGGACAACCGTGGCAGAAGTCGTACCTCGACTTCAACGACGGGTGGCCACTCGACTCCTGGTCGGTGACCGAGCCGGACGACGGCTACCAGGCGAAGTACATCCGCCTGCTGTCGAAGTTCGCGCAGTAGCTCGTCCGGCTGCGCGACCCCAAGCGCGAGAGCCTCTGACCCGCCGGCCGCCGGATCTCAGATTGTCGGTATGAGCGTCAAGTTGGAATTCACCGACGATGAGCTACGCGAGCTGACGCTTGCGCTCGAGGAGCAGCGGCACGGGCTGATGATCGAGCTGACCAGCGCGGACGCCCGCGAATTCAAGGATCGGCTGCGCGCGCGGCTGGAGAAGGTCGAGACGCTGGCCGCCCGGCTCGAGTCGTTCGGTGTCTACGCGGCCCCAGGCTGATCCGTCGACCGACGGCGGCGCTACGGCTCGACGTAGCGCCAGAGGCCGAGATCCCACATGAGCGCGACGAAGACGTTGTGCGTGCCGTCGCTGGTGACGACGACGCTGTTGGGCCCGATGGTGAGCGCGTCGGGGACGGTCGCCGGCGTAAAGGCCGTCCCCGGCTGGGGCGCGACCTCGAAGTCGGTGCCGAGATCGCAGCCCGAGCAGGCCCAAGCGTACATCGCATAGACGTTCTTCGACGTCCCCCAGACGATCGCCTCGGGCGTCTGGCCGCTGTCGGCGAGCGACCAGGTCTTGCCGAGATCGGGGCTGCGGTAGACCCCCTGTCCGCCGGGGCCGTACACACCCGCGACGTAGAGGATCGAACCGTTCTGGTAGATCTGGGCGTTGCCGTGCGGGTGCTGCAGGCCGCTCACACCCGCCGGGACGGTCCAGGTCGTCCCCGCGTCGCTGGTCAGCGTCACGCTGGCCCCGTTCTGCGCGATCGCCAGCCAGTTTCCACGCGTCGTCGCGGCGCTGCCGGTGTCGACGAAGAACGGGTACCAGGAGATCCCCCCGGTCGGAAAGCCGGCGCCGTCGACCAGCTGCCAGGTCGCGCCGCCATCGATCGATTGGTAGACGCCGTCGGCCTCGTGCAGGCCGCTCACGAGGTGCGTCGAGTCGTACGGATCGATCGCCAGCGAGTAGAGGCTCACGTCGAGCGCCGTCGTGGCGAAGGTGTTCCCGCCGTCCGTCGACTTGTAGATCACGTTGTAGCCGGCCGCCCAGATTGTGGGCGGCGTCGTCCCCGCCACCGCGATCACCGCGCCGCGGGGAACGTCGGGGAGCGTGTCGTTGATCAGCGTCCAACTGTTGCCGTAGTCGGTCGACTTCCAGAGGCCGGCGCTGCTGCCGCCGACGTAGAGATCGCTGGGGCGCGCCGGATCGCCGACGATCGTCCCCGGACCGAAGGCGTTGGCCGTCGGGCGCAGCACCGCGGGCGACAGATCGGGGGGCGTGACGTTGACCCAGACGCCGGCCGGGCAGGTCCCCGCCGCCACGCACGGATCGGGCGGCAACGGCCCGGCGTCCTTGCTGGCGGCGCCGTCCGGGGAGGCGGCGTGCGAGCCGCCGCAACCGGCGAAAGAGAGCAGCGCCAACCACCGAAGCGCGAGCCGGACGAAAGGCGTCACTCCTGAAGCTTATCTCGCCTGGGCTCCCGAGCGGTATCTCGACCGGGAACGACCTCGCCGCCGGACAAGGGCTCCGGCGGCGGGTCCTCGACTGGGCCCTCGACTCAGTGCGTGCCGGTGATGACGAGCTGGTCGATGTCGGACGCGTCGGCGCTGCTGGTCGTGCCGTAGCGGATCTGCAGCGTGCCCGAAGAGAAGAAGCGCGCCAGCGGCGTCGGAAGCGTGAAGGTGTGCTTCGTCCAGACCCAGTCGGGGGCGAAGGTGTTGTCCCCGAGCATCGTCCAGCCGCCGGTGGTGGTGTCGAGGACCTCGAACGTCCAGAGCTGGGCGGCCAGGGTCGGACCTCGATAGTTCACCTGGAGCCCCAGCGAGGTCACGCTGCTCCCCGCAACGCCGGAAGGCAGAACGTAGTTGCAGACGATGCGCGAGGCCGGCGAGAGCTCGACGTAGTCGGTCCAGACATCGGTCGTCCCGGTCAGCTCGGCGGTCGTGAGCGAGGCGGCCGTCTGGCCGGATCCGATCTGGCCGGCCGCGACGGCCAGGGCGCTGCAGGGGAGCGTGAAGGCTGTCCCGGTCGTGCCGCCCGTGCCGGTCGCACCGCCGGTGCCGGTCGCACCGCCCGTGCCGGTCGCACCGCCCGTGCCGGTTGCGCCGCCGGTGCCGGTCGCGCCCCCCGTGCCAGTCGCGCCGCCCATGCCGGTCGTGCCGCCCGTGCCGGTCGTGCCGGTCGTGCCGCCGCTGCCGGTGCTCCCGCCACCGACGGTGGCGTGGATCAGGAGCTGGTCGACGTCGGACGCGTCCGCGGAGCTGGTCGTGCCGTAACGGATCTGCAGTGTGCCCGATGAGAAGAATCGAGCCAGCGGCGCGGGCAGCGTGAACGTGTGCTTGGTCCAGACCCAGCCGGTCGCAAAGGTGTTGTCGCCGAGCGACGTCCAGGTTCCGGTCGTCGTGTCGCGAGCCTCGAAGGTCCAGGTCATCGTCGCTTTGCTCGGGCCGCGGTAGTTGACGTCGAGCGAGAGGCCAGTCACCGCGCTGGCGCTCGTGCCGGCGGGCAAGCTGTAGTTGCAGATGATCTGCGACGCGGGAGAGAGCTCGACGTAGTCGTCCCAGACGTCTGTCGTCCCCGTCAGCTCGGCGGTGGTGAGCGCCGCGGCCGTCTCGCCGGCCCCGATCTGGCCCGCCACGACGGCGAGGCTGGTGCAGGGAAGGGAGAGCGTCGTCGTGCCGCCGGTCCCGGTCGTACCGCCCGTTCCAGTCGTGCCGCCGGTCGCGGTCGTGCCGCCCGTTCCGGTCGTACCGCCGGTCCCCATCGCACCGCCGGTCCCGGTCGTTCCGCCCGTCCCGGTCGTTCCGCCGGTGGCACCGCAGGCGCTGCCCGACAGCGACAGCGTCGCCGAGCCGCCCGCCGGCAGCGTCACCGAGGAGAGCGGTTGTCCGGCATAGAGCTCGCTGGTGCCGCCGCAGGCGCCCGTCACCGGAACGGTGGCGGCGTTCGCGACGCGGATGGTGATGTTGTTGGCGTTGGGATCGATGGTCCCGGAGACGCCCGAGGCCTTGAGACGCATGTGATCGGCGACGCGCTGGCCGAGGACGTCCATCGTCGGCGTCACCAGCGGGACGGTCACGCGGCTCCCGTACTTGCTGAACGTCTGGTCGAGCAGATCGCCGAGGAGACTCTCGCCAGAGCCGTAGATGTGCAGGTCGGGCTGATGGAACATCCAGGGATCGTTCTCGGCCTTGAGCAGGTACTGCGCGAGCACGTCGCTCTCGTGGTCGAGAATCTCGCTGTAGCTGAGGTCGCGCCCCCAGAACGACCGGTAGATGTCGTTGTACTCGGCCACCCACTGGGCGGGCGTCGAGACGTTGTAAAAGAGGTTGGTCGGCCGCCGCGGAATCATCAGGATCTGCGGCTGGAGCGGGTTGTAGATGCCGACGTTCGGCGACGGGTTGTCGTATCCCGAGACGGACGAATCCCCGACGACGTAGCGGATGCCCGAGTCGAACATCGCCTGCATCGCGTCGGTCGAGGTGAGGCCGCTGTAGCTCGGGGGGACCAGGTTGAGAACGCTGTAGGGCTTGAGGCCGTACTGGGTGGAAGCGCCCGTGTTCTGGGTCAGCTCGGCCAGCACCTGGCTGTACGACAGCGGGTCCAGCGTCGCGTGGTCCCAGGTGTGGTCGATATAGTTGAAGCCGCTGCCGATCTGCTGGGCCTTGGCGGTGAGCGGATCCGACGACGAGGCGCCCCCGGCGTTGAACGCCCAGTTGATCCGGAACCCGGCCGTGACGGCCTGGGCGCGCTTCGCGTTCTGGTAGTCGAGCGTGGCCTGCAGATCGCTGGCGCTCATCCGGAAGGTGCCGCCCGTGTAGATGTCGTCGGGCAGAAACAGGTCGTCGACCTGCACACCGATGTACGCGTGCCGGTCACCGAGGAACACGCCGCGGGTGGCCCAGCTCACCACGCTGCCGAACAGCTGGAGCGTGTGGAACAGGCTCGGCGACTGCGAGAAGTTCAGCGACATCGCCTCGCGGCCGTCGCCGTAAGCGCGCGTGGCGGCCAGAATGCGCCCGCTCGCATCGACGAGGACCGGCACCGTCGACGAATCCGAAGCCGTCGCCGGGTAAGCGAACGAACCGCTGATGCTGACGCCGCTCGAGCAGTTGACGTAGGCGAGGGCCGCCCGTCCCGCGGTCGTGCACTGGGTGGCGAGCGCCGCCTGGGTGGTGTCGACCGACGTCGAGCCCGAGTAGCCGTAGCTCGCGTCGGGCGACGTGTAGAGCGACACGCGCCGCACCTGGAAGGTCGCCTCGTAGTTCGCCAGCGTCTGGAACTCGGCGGTCGTGAAGGCGCTGCTGCCTCCCGAGAGCACCAGGTTGCCGCGGGTGAGGATGATGGCGTTGTACTTGCCGTGCGTCCCCGACGCGAGCTGCGCCGCGGTCAGCGTCGTCTGCGTGGCGACGAGGGTGTCGAACGGCGTCCCGAGATATTGGAGCGTCTGCTGGATCGCCGCCAGCTCCGAGTCGCTGCCGTCGGCCGAGATGACCAGCACACGCGCATCGACCAGGTAACCGGCCGGCGGCGCCGCGAACACCGCGACCGGCGCCGAATCGATCGCCGCCGTCGCCTCGGGCAGCGGCGCCGCGGACGAGGGCACCGGCTGCACCGGCCCCTGCCGCAGCTGCGACGGCGCCGGCGCCGGCGTGTTGTCGCTACATCCGATGCCCGCCAGGGCCAGCGGCCCGGCCACCCAGAATCCCGAGCGCTCCCCCCAACCACCGCTTCGTCGCCTTCATGTTCCCCCCGCCACCGAACCCGCCCAACACTGCGCGCCCCGGACGACGCGTCGAACCCAGCAACGAGGGGAAGCTAAGGTGCGCCGGCGCGCGGCACCATGAGAGGAACCCTCAACGGCGACGGATCGCGGTCGAGGTCCGTGGCCCCCTAACGAACCTTCGCGGGTCCCTCCCGTCGCTTGCCATCCCAGATCGCGGCGGCGTACGGCTGCCCGGACCGCCGGGGCGGCAGCAGCGCCTGCTCGCAGGCCTTTCCGCCGCTGCCGTCGAGCAGGCGGGAACGCTTGTTGAAGAACCCGGAGCGCATGATGTCCGCCGGGCTCGTCGAGGCGTCGTTCGCGTCCGGGTCGAGGTCGCCGAGGGCGTTGCGAAAGCAACAGGAGACGAACTGCGAGCAGAACATCGAGCTTGGTGGCCGGTTGCTGTCGCTGCGGCCGAGCGTCCAGCCGAGCATCATGCGGACGAACAGCCCGAACAGCCTCGCGTAGCCGAACTTGACCCCGAGCAGGGTGAGCGCCGTGTCGAAGAAGTTGTCCTCGTCGAACGCGGGACGGCGCGCGTCGTCGAGCGACCACCAATCGACCTTGCCGTTGTACCGACAGACCATCGTGCTCGCCGGGAGCACCTCGACGCCCCGGCCGTCGGACTGGAAGGCGACCAGCCGATCCTTCCACCAGCTGAGCACCGCGACGTGCGAATACGGACAGTGGGTCGCCCACTCGATGACCCCCGACAGCCGATAGGCCCCGCTGAAGAGCAGGATGTCGCCCGTCCGGATCTGGCGATCGCGAACCTCCCGGTAGTCGATCGCCTCGACCGGACGTTGCGCCTCGCGGTCGGAGCGCGACGAGCGCCACCTTCGGCTGCGCTTGCCCCCCTGACCCCCCGGCGAGGGGCCCTCCGCTGTCGTCACGCCGCGATACTAACCAGCTGTGTCGGCTGCCGCCACTCAGGAGACCAGTGGCAAAACGGCGATGGTAAAGCGGATACCGTGGCTCTCGCTGGCGTGAGTCATCGCCTCCACGAATCGCACGGCCTCGCCGTGGGGCTGCTCGGCGCAGTCGAGGCGAATCTGCACTGACTGCGGTCCGCAGATTGTGCGGAGGGACCCGCGGTTTCCGGCAAAGCTTGCATCGAGGGCGACCCGATGTCTGGGCGCCACGGAGCGATAGACGTCGCGTCGTCCGAACGGATCGAACGAGACCGCACGTGTGGCTCTTCGATTGCATTGCCGACTGACGAAGCCATCGGAGGCGATCATGACGAGCTGGGGACCATTCTCGGTGAGTGACAAGTGTGCGGTGATTACGGGCGGCGCCATGGGGATAGGGTTCGGGATCGCGCGCCGGTTCGTGGAGGGTGGTGCGAACGTCCTGATTGCCGATGTGAGCGCAGACGCTGGCCGAGCTGCCGTCGACATTTTGGCTGCCAAGTCAGGACAAGCCCGGGCGCTCGCAGTCGACGTCGGGTCAGATGGGGCGGGCGAGCTCATCGTTCAGACCTGCGTCGACGCGTTTGGCCGAATCGACGTCCTGGTCAACGACGCCGGCATCTTCCCGCAAGCCCCGGTCCTGCAGATGACACCCGAGCTCTTCGATCGTGTCTACCGCATCAACCTCAAGGGTCTGGTGTTTGCGTCAAAGGCCGCAGCCCAGCAGATGATCAAGCAGGGTGGCGGCGGCAAGATCGTCAACATCGGATCCGTGGACAGCCTCCACCCGTCGATGATCGGGCTCGCGGCGTACGACGCCTCCAAGGGCGGCGTCTGGATGGTCACGAAGAGCCTCGCGCTCGAGCTCGCAAAGCACGGCATCCAGGTCAACATGATCGCGCCCGGCGGCGTGGCGACCGAGGGAACCTCACGTCCTCTCGAAGGAAGCGGCATGACGGCCGAGGAGACGCGCGCGTTCATGCAGCGCTTCGTCGACACGAAGATCCCGCTCGGTCGCATCGGTGAGCCCGACGACATCGCCAAGGTAGCCGTGTTCTTGAGCTCGTCCGCGAGCGACTACATGACGGGCGCGACGGTCGTCGTCGATGGCGGGATGCTGCTCAGCTGACTAGCCGCAGCTGCACGCAACGTCGCGATCGGTGACCACTCCACGAGAGCTTGTAACCGATGCGGCGGAAGACTCCGCTTCACGCGGAAGACTCCTGACGGCGCACGCTGCTCCAGAGGCGGTCCGCATCCTCGCGACGGCAGAGCTCGGTCCCATCGTTCATGACGGCGGCTGCGCCCGCGGCCACGCCGAACCTCGCGGCCTCTTCGAGCTGGCGCTTCTCGGCGAGGGCTGTCGTCAGAGCTCCCACCATGCTGTCGCCGGCCCCCACCTTGCTGCGAACCGGCACGGGGGGTGACGCAAAGCGATCCATTCGCTGAGCAGTGACCAGAATGGCTCCACCACGGCCAAGTGAAACGAGCACCACCTCCGCGCCACCTCGTTCGATGATCTCGCGAGCCACCCACTCGATCTCCTCGTCGTGCAACATCTCCCGTCCGACGATCTCTTCGAGCTCGCGCAGGTTCGGTTTGATCAGGTACACACCGACCTCGAGCGCCCGACGGAGCGCTTCTTGCTTGGTGTCGACAATGATCCTGGCTCCACGCGGCACAGCCCGAAGCAGGTCGCCAAACCAATCGACAGGTGCGGCGTCAGGCAGGCTGCCGCTCACGACCACGTACTCCACGGACTCTGGGATCGCCCGAAGGGCTTCGATCCACCGAAGCCGTTCCGCTTCCGAGAGCCGAGGGCCCGGCATGCCGAACCGATACTGCTCACCAGTGGAGCGGTCCGTAACGATCACATTCTGGCGGACCTCGCCGTCGATGGGAATCGGAAGGTGCGACAGATGCTCGGAGTCGAGGAGCCGCCCGAGTCGGCTGCCCATGTCACCGCCGCGACTCCAGAGCGCATGGGCCTCGCAGCCGAGCCGCGTGATCACGCGGGCGACATTGATGCCTCCTCCACCCGGATATTCATGCACATCTCGGCCGGCGAGCTTGCGGTCGGCGACCAACCGCTCTACCCAGAACGTCTTGTCGATGCAGGGGTTCAGGGTCACCGTCACGATCTTCATGTAACGACCCTCTAGCCACGGGGATCGACGTTTGGACCTACGGCGCGGCGGGCGAGCCAAAGCCCGGGAGGCATGGGAAGCCAGAAGCTCAGTCCGCGGAAGAGAAGCGTAGCGGCGAGGGCCACCGGGATCCTAGAATCGGCCGACGTCGCCATCATTCCTCCTGGGAAGGGGTGCAAATCCGGAACCACCCCCAGGTTGCCGCGCCCCCAACCTCAACTGCTGGCCTCCTGCGGTCAGGTTGACGAGCCCGACAGCTCAGTCTCGTTTCTGGGCGACGCAGGCGCAATCCATGCGTCGCCGAGCGTTCGAAGGTGCGTTTCCTGCGCGATCGCAGCCTGAGCTCGAAGCCGACGCGCCGTTGTTTCTCGGTCCGCCGCCTGGTGTCTCTTCTGGAGCGCACATTGCAGTGCCGGTCACCGTCAAGCGCAGAGCCGCGCTCGCGAAGGTCCCCATCACGGCGGGCGAGAAGGTCCAAGTCGTAGCCCTACACTTCCGAGGAGGTGACCATGAAAGTTGCACAGCTCATGAACCAGAGTGTCGAGACCTGCCGCCCCGAGGAGAGCCTGTCGGTGGCCGCAGGGAAGATGTGGGACCGAGACATCGGCTGTTTGCCGGTGGTCGGCGGGGATGGACGCGTGGTGGGGATGGTCACCGACCGCGACATCTGCATGTCCGGATATATTCAGGGCCGGAACCTTGCGGAGATTCCGGTGTCGGTGGCGATGTCGCGCCAGGTCTTCTCCTGCAGCCCGAATGACGCTCCGATCGAGGCGGAGGAGACGATGCGCTTGCACCAGGTGCGCCGGCTCCCCGTGCTCGACGCGAGTGGCGCTCTGGCCGGCATCATCTCGCTCAACGATCTCGCGATCGAGGCGGAGCGCGAGATCGGGCGCAAGGGACGCGATCTCACGGGTCAGGAAGTGAGCTCGACCCTGGCGGCGGTGTGCGCGCCCCGCGAGGGTCGTTCACTGGCGGTGGCGTGAGAGACACGGAGGCCGGCGTCGGAGAAAGTTGCAGGTGCCGGTCTCCGACGATCTCTATCTACGGGGTCTTTCGATCCAATACTCGCCGGCCTTCTCGTAGCGGCGTTTCACGGCTGCCCAGGCGATCCGATGGGCGCGGGCCTCTCCGCCGCCGCCGTAGCGGCCGTACGCATTGTTGAATGCGGCCCGATAGATGTCTTGCCCGTGACTTGGCAGGACGTGGCGTACCGAGGAAGGCAAATCGTCGTTGCTCGCGTAGGGCACGTGAGACCTCGGTGGGGTGGGACCGCCATCCGCTACAGCGGATACCGCTCGTTCAATCTAGCGGTGGAATCACGAGGAACCCCTCGGGAACGAGGCTCGTGGCCAGCATGACGTCGTTGATGTCAGCATGCTCGGTCCAGGTGCACGCTTCTCGCTGACTGGGGTCGAGCCAGCAACCCTCGATCGTGGAGCCGAGGGCCAGATACGGTGCCAGCTCCTGAACGCGATCGGCTCCCATGAGCTTGCCCGCTCGGAGCCCGATGGCGAGACCGAGCTCCCGGAAGGCGAGCCGGCGCGACGCGGGCTGCTGCAGGTCGCCCTGCCTCGCGTACACGGAGAGGCCTGCGAGCGCCGCCTCGAGCAGAGTCTCGAAGAGATCAGGCCGAGCCAACGTTCTCTGCGCGATGAGCTGCTCGACGCGATAAGCATCCGTCAGGAGACCGCCCAGACCGAGCGGGTCCAGCGTCAGCCAGTCGCGTCCTTCGACCATGGTCGCGAAGTCGGTGATCGCTTCCCGGAGGTCCGGACCTGGCGGCGGCACCGGTTGCCTGGTGGTCGCGGCAACCTGCGCGTAGGTGATGAAGCCGTCCAGTGGATCGTGCTGCCCCATCGACGGGACGAGTGCCCGTGAAAGGTCGATGCTCATCTTCCACCTCATTCGCCTATCGCTGGTTCTTCGCGGTCTCCAGCAAAAGGCACGATGGGCGGTCTCGCCGAGCTCACGGGCCCATAGATTGAGATCGTCTCGCTTGGTCGCCCGCGCCGTCTGATCGAGCGCGTACATCCACTTGGTCAGGTAGTGGAAATACTGGCCGTCCCGCTCCCACTCGAGGCGGTCGTCGAAAGGCTCTTCCGGGCGCCGCTCGGGCAGCGTCTTTCCAATCCGTAGGCCGCCCAGCGTCGGGATGGGATTCGCCCGCGTCGGCGTCGAGGCCGCTCAACCACCCTTGGCGCACGGTCATCCGTCCCGGTGGCTGCCCGAGGACGTGGTGCACCTGATCGATCGAGCCGCAGCGCGAGATTCTAGGTAGCGCCGATTCGCCGGTAGCGCGACCAAGCCGACGAAGTTGTAGACGGCGAAAGCGTCCGTCCACAAGTATCGCCGCGGCGGGCGCCCCCGAGGTGAGGCCGGTGCGCTCGGCGAAACCGAGCATCAGCTCGCGCCGAACCGCTTCCTCGATCGGAGCCCGCCCTTGATGGCATCGGCCATCCCAACCTGATGCACTTCTCCTGCCACGTTCGAAGGTTGGTCGACGGTCCGGATCTTGCCTCCTTCAAGACAGCATGACGCGTCGAGAAGCACGCGCCCAGATGGTGGAGCGCCAGCTCGCCGGCGGCGGCATCTCGGATGACCGCGGATCCTCGACGCCTTTCGGGCCGTGCCGCGGGAGGCGTTCGTTCCGCGACGATCTGGCCGAGTTCGCCTACCGAGACGCCCCGCTGCCCGATCGGCGAGGAGCAGACGATCTCGCAGCCGTACATCGTGGCGGTCACGGTCGAGGCGCTGCGGCCTCAAGGGGGACGAGCGGGTGCTCGAGATCGGCACCGGTTCCGGTTACGCGGCCGCCGTCCTGAGCCGGATCGCGAGGGAAGTCTTCACGGTCGAGCGACGCGAGTCGCTGGCCGCGCGAGGCGCGCGAGCGCCTCGCACCGGCTCGGGCTATCGGAACGTGCGAGGTGCTCCACGGTGACGGCACGCTCGGGCTGGCCGAGCACGCGCCCTACGACGCGATCGCGGTGGCGGCGGGTGGCCCCGAGGTCCCGAAGCCCTGCTCGCGCAGCTGGCGCCCGGCGGACGGCTGGTCATCCCGGTCGGGCCCGACGAGGCGTCGCAGACCCTGATGCGCGTCACGCGGGGAGGGCCGGAGAATTACCGACGAGGAGCCACTCGCCGCGTCCGCTTCGTCCCGCTCATCGGCGAGCAGGGCTGGCCGGAGCGAGGAGCGCCTCCTCCGTGCGCCCGGCAAGACCGACTCGGACACGCGACCGTCGCCAAGCTGATTGCGGAAGCGGCGGAGCCGATCGCAGGACATCGACTCCGCGGCGTCGATGGTCTCCTCGACCGGATCGGCGACGCGCGCGTCGTCCTGCTCGGCGAGGCGACGCACGGCACCAGCGAGTTCTACCGGATGCGCGCGCGGATCACGAAGGCGCTCATCGAGCGCCGCGGCTTCGACTTCGTCGCCGTCGAGGCCGACTGGCCCGACGCCGCCCGCGTCGACGACTACGTCCTCGGCGATCCGCCCCGCTCGCAGCTGGCGTTCACGCCGTTCGCCCGGTTTCCGACCTGGATGTGGCGCAACGAGGAGGTCCACGACTTCGTCGACTGGCTGCGCGCACACAACCTCGCCAAGCCGACCGCCCGGACCGAGCGCGTCGGCTTCCATGGGCTCGACCTCTACAGCATGTTCACGTCGATCGCGGCGGTGCTCGGCCTACCTCGACGACGTCGATCCGGACGCCGCGCGGGTCGCCCGCGCTCGCTACGGCACGCTGACGCCCTGGCAGAAGGATCCGGCGGCGTACGGCCGCGCCGTCCTCGTCGGGCGTTACGCGAGCTCGGAGACCGAGCCGTCGTCGACGATGCTGCGCGACATGCTCGAGCGGCGGCTCGACTACGCGCGCAAGGACGGCGAGCGTTTCTTCGACGCCGCCCAGAACGCGCGCGTCGTCGCCGATGCCGAGCGCTACTACCGCGCCATGTACTACGGCTCCGCGAGCTCGTGGAACCTGCGCGACACGCACATGTTCGACACGCTGCAAGCGCTCTTCAGCGTTCTATGGGCCGCGACTCGCGGGGCATCGTCTGGGAGCACAACTCCCACGTCGGCAACGCGAGCGCCACCGAGATGGGCGCGCGCGGCGAGCTCAACGTCGGGCAGCTGTGCCGCGACGACGTTCCACGACGCGCCTACGTCGTCGGGTTCGGCACCGATCACGGCACGGTGGCCGCGGCGCTCGAACTGGGACGAGCCGATGCAGCGGATGCGCGTCCGTCCCGCGCACCCCGACAGCTACGAGCGCCTCTTCCACGACTCGGGCGTCCCCGCTTTCACGCTGCACCTGCGCGCACCCCGAGCGGCGGCCGTCCGCGACGAGCTCGTTCCGCCGCGCCTCGAGCGGGCCATCGGCGTCGTCTACCGGCCCGACACCGAGCTCGCCAGCCACTACTTCTATGCGAGCCTGCCGCACCAGTTCGACGAGCTGGTCTGGTTCGACGAGACCCGCGCCGTCAAGCCACTGCCTGCGATGGGTCAGCGCAGCGCGGACCTTCCCGAGACCTATCCGTTCGGTCTTTGACGACCTCCCTCGGCACGGCGCGGTCCGGCGAGCTCGGCCGACGACTCCTTGTCGGCGTCATCATGCTCCCGGTCGTCGCGTTGATGGTCGCGGCGGATGCACGGGTGAGCGCCCTCCTCTTCTCGGCCGCGGCCGCCATCAGCTGCTGGGAGTACTACCGGCTGGTCTTCGGTGCCGGTCCGCTCGCAGCCTGGATCGGGCTCGCTTGCGCCGCCGCGATCCCCTTGGTTCCAGCGGTTGGTGCGACGGGCCAGGTCGGCGGTCTCCTATTCGGCATGGTGGCCGTCGCGTCCATGCTCACGTGGTCCGTTCACCTCTTCGCGGGACCGCGGTCCGTCGCCCCCGAGCGAGCCGGGCACATCATGGCCGGGCTCCTCTTCTGCTCGGTCGGTCTCGCGGCGTTGTCTGCGCTCCGCGCCGGAGCGGACGGCATCGCTTGGACCGCCGTCATTTTGGGCGCGACCTGGGCCAACGATACCGCCGCGTACTTGGTCGGCCGCGCATTCGGCAGGCTCCAGCTCTGGGCCGCAGTCAGCCCAGGCAAGACCTGGGAAGGGCTCCTGGCGGGACTCTTCGGAGGCACCCCTCGCGTTGCTGCTCATCCGCCCATTCCTGCCGCGATACCTAGACGTTACCGCGTGTGTCGCGCTGGGGACGGTGGCAGGTCTATTCGGACCTCTCGGTGATCTCTGCAAATCGATGCTCAAGCGCGCGTATCACGTCAAGGATACGGGCAGGCTCTTCCCCGGCCACGGCGGAATGCTTGATCGAATCGACGCGGTCCTGTTCGTCGCGCCAGCGGTGTGGCTCTTCCGCCTGGTCTTCTTCCATCATTGAGCCTCCCGCAGAGCCTACCGGTGGCATCGCAGGTGCACGGTCTTCACATATGTCCGACGTGAGGGAACCTGGTTTGAACGAGACCTCCTGGCGCACGGCTCAATCGCGAACCGAGGAGGCGGTCCGAGCCATTCTCAGCCAAGACCACGAACAGCTCGAACGTCAGCTTCAATCGATCGTGCTTCAGTCGGGCCATAACGATCCGATCGCTCTCCGTATCGCCTGGCAGACGTTCGGGAACGAGCTCGTTCATCACTGCGAGGATGAGGAGATGCACATCCTTCCCGTCTTCGCCCAACAGAAGCCGACCGAAGCCAATGCCGTTCTTGCACAGCACGAGCAGATCCGAACCACCCTGGACAAGCTCGGCGCCGACCTGGACTTGCATAACCTGCCGCCGGAACGAATCGCCGACTTTGTCACCACCTTTCGCGACCACCTCCGCTACGAGGACGATCTCCTCTACCCGTGGGCGGCTCATTGGCTCGACGAGGCGGCGCGCGATCGCGTTCGGCATGAACTGTCCGGCACCAGGAAGAGTGGTCCGGGCACTATGGAAGAGTGGCACATCGATCTCGAACACTCGCACCTGCGCTTTTCGCTTCGCCACATCGTGATCCATGAGATCCGGGGATGCTTCCGACGGTGGGGCGGAACGATCGTGCTCAGCGACGACGACCTGGCGACGTCATCGGTCCACGTTTGGGCAGATCTCGCCAGCGTCGACACGGACGACCTCGAGCGCGACTCTCAGATTCGCTCCGCGGAATTCTTCGATGTCGTGCATTTTCCGAGAGCCACGTTCTCGAGCAGCGAGGTCCAACTGCCAGAGCGCGCCAATCCGATCGTCAAGGGACTCTTGGCCCTGCATGGATTCGTTGAAGCGGTCGACCTCGAGATTACCCGCCACAACCGATGGACCGACACGAGGGGAATCGAACGCATGTCATACGAGGTCACATCCCGCCTCGACCGTCGAAGATTCGGTCTGCGATGGAATCTGGATCTCGATGTTGGCGGTGTCGTCGTCGGCGACGACATCGAGGTCGTCGCCGGCGTCCAAGCCATCCGGGTCAGACTTTAGAGCCGCGCAGAATCTGAGCCGCCCGTGAAAGCTCGGTTGAGGCTCGCGCCCACCGAGCTGAGCGCCAGAGCGGACTTCCGGCGAGGACAGCTAAGTCCGTCGGGCTGATCGCCTCAACCAACCGCCTCCTCGTCACCGTAGGCGCGGCATAGAGACTCAGGAGACCAGTGGCAGAACGGCGATGGTAAAGCGGATACCGTGGCTCTCGCTGGCGTGGGTCATCGCCTCCACGAATCGCACGGCCTCGCCGTGGGGCTGCTCGGCGCAGTCGAGGCGAATCTGCACCGACTTGCCCAGATAGTGGGGGTACTGCTGGGCAAGAAAGCCATCCAGCACATAGCCCATATACCGATTGAGCTTCTCCTCGATCTGCTTGACCTGCTCGGCAGATGCGCTCCAAGGACGACGTTCTGTCATGACCAGGACGACGGTGTTCGACGCCCTATCCAGAGTGATGAGATCGATGACCGCGGGGTTCTGTACGCCCGTGTCTCCGAACTCTGCGATCATTTGTTCGCGCGTGAGCTGTTCCAAGCTTGGCCTCGTGGGACCTATCTAACATCAGCCGCACATAGACGGACGCCGTAGTTCTGGTTTCGCTGTGCCGGAAGGGGTCAGGAGCTGCAGGAGAGCATCGAGCAGCCCGGCCGATGGCGGGCCCAGTCCGGGCGCTTGGCGGCGTGGCGCGCGCTCTCGGGCTGCTCGTCGTAGGGGTGGCGCAGGAGATCCAGCAGCTCGACCACCAGCGAGGCGTCGCCCTTTTCGGCGGCGTCGATGGCACTCTGGGCGAGGCAGTTGCGCAGGATGTACTTCGGATTGACGGCGTCCATGCGCTGCTTGCGCAGTGCGGGCGGCGTCCCCTCCGTCCACTCTTGGCGGACGCAGGCGCCGTAGCGACGAAGCCAGGCCAGCGTCCGCGCGCGCGCGTCGCCGGTGAGAGCGTCGGGCGCGTAGTAGGCGTCGGCGAGCGGCGCCAACAGCGCCTCGTCGGATGCTTCGTCTGACACGTTCGCCAGACCCCGGAAGAAGAGCGTCATGTCGGTCTCCGCCAGCGCCAGCACCTGGAAGAGCTCGTCGACGAGAGACTTGTCGGCCGTGGTCAGCCCCAGCTTGGCGGCGAAAAGGCGGCTCTCCTCCGCCGCGTACGTCTCCGTGTAGACGACCAACGCCTCCTCGAGCGGCGGGATGCTGCCGATGAGTGGGTAGAGCGCCTCCGCCAGCTTGATCAGGTTCCACTTGGCGACGCGCGGCTGATTGGAGAATCGATAGCGGCGCTCACCCGCGTCGGTGGTGTTGGGGGTGAAGTCGGGGTCGTAGTTGTCGAGGAAACCAAACGGTCCGTAGTCGATCGTCAACCCGAGGATCGACATGTTGTCGGTGTTCATGACGCCGTGAACGAAGCCGACCCGCATCCAGTGCGCCATGAGCAGCGCCGTGCGGCGGCAGATCTCCGTCAGCCAGGCGGCGTAGGTCTCGGGCGAAGGCGCACCGAGCTCCGGGAAGTGATGCCGGAGCGTGTAGTCGGCGAGCCGGGTCAAGAGCTCCACCTCGCCGCGCGCGGCGAAGAGCTCGAAGTTGCCGAAGCGTAGAAACGAGGGGGCGACCCGGCAGACGATCGCGCCCGGTTCGGCCCGCGGGTGCCCGTCGTAGAACATGTCACGCACGACCTCTGCGCCGGTTGCGACCAAACTGAGCGCGCGCGTCGTCGGAACGCCGAGATGCGCCATCGCCTCGCTGCAGAGAAACTCGCGGATCGACGAGCGGAGGACGGCGCGACCGTCGGCTGAGCGGGAGTAGGGCGTGGCGCCGGCCCCCTTGAGCTGCAGCTCCCAGCGTTGGCCCGCCGCGTTCAGCACCTCCCCCAGACTGATGGCCCTCCCGTCGCCGAGTTGGCCGGCCCAGGTGCCGAACTGATGCCCGCCGTAACAGGCGGCGTACGGCTCCATGCCCGCGAGCAAGGCGTTGCCCGCGAAGACCTGCAAGAACGTATCGGACGCACAGGCCGCCTCCGACAGGTCCAGCAGCCGCGCGACCTCGGGCGACCAGGCGACAATCCGCGGCGAGGTCACGGGAACCGGCGCGATCGGCGAGAAGCAGGCACCGCGCACCCCTCGCACGGCCCGCAGCGTCTCGGCCTCGCCGGGCAGCTCGCGCACGAAGCTGTTGTCGAAGCGGAGCGATGGAAATGCCGGCGGCGAGGTCTGGAGTTTGGACAAGCTCACGGGCGTCTAGACTTGGTCCAACTCATCGACGTCTTCAGCCGCCAGCGCGTCGATGTCGCCGAGAAGGGCCGACACACTGGACGCGCCGAGCGGCGTGCCGTCCACCGTCGCCATCACGAAGCCGAGCTCGCACTTCTGGCAGCGGTTGAGACAATCCTTCACCACCGGCGTGTGCTCGCGCTCCCTCAGCTCGGAGAGCAAGAGGGCGAGCGGCGCCCCCAGTCGCTCGACAGACTTCCGGCACAGCTCGACCTGCACGGTGATTGCTACCCTAGCTTTTCGACGAAACGGATGCGAGCCCCGCGTAGTCGTATCGATCGCTCAGCCGAGTTCGTCGCCGCCGGTGCGGTAGCCCACGACCTCGGTTGCGCCGTGGGCGCCTGCAACCGAGTCGGTCCGGAATCGTGGCGCTGGTGCTACAGTGCCTCGGTGTTGGTTCCAGTGAGGGTGAGGGTGGCCAGCGATGCTCGGTCGTAGGTTGCAGCGCGCGCTGGTGGCGGCTGCCACGTCGCGGGCGTTCCTGCTCGGTCTCTTGGCCCCGGCCGTGCTCCTCGTCGTGATTTTGGCGCGGGCGCCGCTCGTCATCGACGACGCGTACATTACCTTCCGCTATGCGCGGAACCTCGCGCGCGGCCTCGGTCTCGTCTACAACGCGGGCGAGAGGGTGGAGGGATACACCAACTTCCTCTGGACGGTTCTCGTCGCCGGCGGATTGAAGCTGCATCTCGATCCTCACGTCATCACCAAGATCTTGGGCGGAGGTTCCGCCCTGGGCGCGCTGGTGGTCGTGTGGGCGCTGGCGCTTCGACTTCACCCTGGGCGTCTCTGCCCCCCGATCGCCACCTGGCTGCTCGCCTCCAGCGCGACGTTCGCGGGCTACGCGATGGCGGGGTTGGAGACGATCTTCTTCGTGTTTCTGATCCTGCTCGGGACGTGGCGGCTCCTCGTGGAGCGGGACCAAGCCGACCACTTTCCCTGGTCGGGTCTCGTCTACGGTCTCGCCGCACTGACCCGCCCCGAGGCGCCGCTGTATTTCGGGATCGTGGTGCTGGCCCTCGGTCGACGGGCGTTCGGCCGTCAGAACTTGATTCGGACGGCCGTCTTCCTGTCGCTCGTCGCGGGCCACTTGCTCTGGCGCCGCGCCTATTACGGAGCTTGGTTGCCGAATACGCTGCAGGCCAAGACCGGGGGCGACGGAGGGGACCAGGTGCAAGCAGGGCTCGGGTACGTGCGCGCCTACGTCGAGGCAACGGGCCCGGTGCTACTGGGTGGCGTGGTCGGCGTGCTCGTGGCCGTCCGGCGGGCCACGTGGTTGCGGAGCGTGGTCGTCGCGACGGCGCTCGCCGGAGCGGCCTCGGTCGTCGCCGTGGGGGGCGACTGGATGCCGCTTTGGCGCTTCATGGCCCCGATCGAGCCGTTCGTCTTCCTGCTCGTCGACCTCGGCTTTCGGTCGGTCGCCGAGCCGAATCCGAAGGAGGCTGCTGCCGCGCCGCCCAGGTCGGCGCGCCTGGTTCGAGGAGTGGCGTGGGCGGCCCTCGGTCTCTACACCGTCGTCGCGGCGTTGGGGGTGGGCGACAGGTTGCGGACCCAGCTGGACACGCTCGCGCGTGAGCAGCAAGGATGGGACGAAAGCGCGTTCCCGGTTGCGCGCTGGTTCGCCGAGCGCGGCCAGCCCGGCCTGTTGGCGCTCGGCGACATCGGCTACGTTGGTTGGGCCACGGACTACCCGATCCTCGACATCCTCGGGCTGGTCGATAAGGAGATCGCAGCGCTCCCGGGCTCCTACGGCCACAAACAGGGGCCGCGCTATCTCGACTACTTCTTCTCCCGGCGGCCCGACTACTTCGTCCTGATTTCCGGCCACGAGGACTGCGATCACCCGTTCCATCCGTCGATCGAGGCCGTCTACCGGGATCCGCAGCGCCGCCTCCATGAAGGGTACCGGGTGCTCCACCGCATCCCGGTCGGCGGAAACGCCGGCTGGTGTATCTACGGGCGCTCGCCACCCGAGAGTCGATCCCGAACCCTCTTCGACTTCGAGGCCGGCTTCGCCGGCTGGGAGGCGACGGGCGAGGCGTTCGCCGACGGGCCGGCGACCGGCCCTCGCGTCAATCAGTCGCCCGTCTCGGGCGTCGGAGGAAGGGCATTCGTCAACTCCTTTCACCCGACGCTCGGGGACCGCGCGACGGGTGCCCTCGTTTCTCCCACCTTCGCGATCGACCGAGACCGCCTCAGCCTGTTCGTGGGTGGTGGCGCCGCTCCGGGCACCCGGGTCGAGTTGCTCGTCGACGGCCGGGTCCAGTTCCAGGTTTCGGGGGTGGAAAGCGAGGATCTCCACCGCGTCAGCTGGGATGTTCGCCCTTTCGCCGGTCGCGTCGCGCAGCTGCGGATTGTCGACGAGGAGCAGGGCCCCTGGGGCCACATCCTCGTTGACGACGTGATCCTCGCCGACGCAAGCTGATCGAAAGGATCAGGGCCGGTGACCTTGCGGAAGAGGCGTGGTCCTGGTGATCGACGGCAAACACATTCCGAACCTACCTGACAGCGATCTTGGGACCTGAACGTTCGAGGGCTGGAGACCACGTAGTACGTGGATGGTACGCCCGCTACTCGCTCACGTCGGCGCAACCTCTGCGGGGCCGACGCATTCCTGAACGATTTCCCGTGGTGCCGGAGACGAGACTTGAACTCGTAAGCCCTTGCGGGCGGCGGATCGTCGACGTTCGAGAGGACGACAGCGGACATCTCGTGGTGCAGGATTTGGTGCAGCGACGAGACGCGCGCCTGCCGAGGAACTGACGACGCCGGCCGCGAAGTCGTCCGATGGGATCTTCAGCGGGCTCCCCTCAGGCGCCGATGGCGGGATCGCTCACGCTGTCGTTTCCGGTCTCGATGTGACCCGCGACGCGCTGTTGAAAGGTGGCATCTGACTCGACCTCGATCGTGAAGTCGTACCAGCCGAAAGAAGCCTCCAGCGTCCAAGACGGGCTCCAGTCGGCGCCGGGGTGCAGAGACTGCTCGGTCGTCTGTCTCGTGTAGTGGTTCAGGACGCGCACCTTGGCGGTCGTCTTGCCGCGGTTCTGGATGTCGAGGGTGATGCCGCTCCGATCGCAGTCGTAGATGCTGCTCACGGCGAGGTTGGCCTTCTCTCTGCCATCCAGGCTCCCCTTGAAGGCGCGGAAGAACCCATTCGGGCCGTAGACCGAGAGATCGTACACCGACCGGTTGTTCGCTCCGAATGCCCAGGTATCGGAGACGCTCAGCTGAGGCCCGACCGTGTACGTCCGTGGCCCGTACTTGCCATCGCCGGAGCGCACCTGAAACACCGCGGCTGCCTTGCCCGTGTTGCCCAGGTGAATGCTCACGGTTCCGTCCGAGAAGTTGGTCTCGCCGAGGACGTCGAGCTCGTAAGGCACGGCACGAGCGGGCCGCACGCCCGGTTCCTGCTTGGGAAGCGCCAGCGCCATGGGTGGCGTCGGCGAGTAATCGGGATGCCGGTCATTGTCGGGTGGGACATAGGCCGCCGTGCTGGGCAGCGGCACCCGCGCGTCGTTGGGCGACTTGAAGTTGAACGCCGACGTCAGGTCGCCCGTCACCGCACGTCGCCATTTCGTGATGTTCGATTCGATGAGACCCGAATGGTGCGCTCCAAAGCGCCGCTCGATGAACTGGATGAGCGAGGTGTGATCGAACAGCTCCGAGCTCACCCACCCCCCTTTGCTCCAGGGTGAAATCACGATCATCGGAACGCGCACGCCGAGCCCGTAGGGCCCCGCGGCGAAATTCGAGTTGCCGGCAAACACCTCGTTGGTCGTATCGACCGTCGAGATACCGTCGGCGCGAGACTGGGGGGGCGTGGGCGGCACCATGTGGTCGAAGAACCCGTCATTCTCGTCGTACATCAGGAAGAACGCCGTCTTGCTCCAGACCTCAGGGTTCGCCGTGAGAGCGTCGAAGAATTGCGAGACGTACCAGGCACCGTAGTTCACTGGCCAGTTCGGGTGCTCCGTATAGGCCTCCGGTGCCACGATCCACGACACCTGCGGGAGCTTGTTGGCCAGGACGTCTTGGCGGAAGAGATCGACCAGCGACCCGCTCTGCGAGATGTTGGTCCCGATGAGCGCCCCCTGGAAGAGCGGGCTCCCCGGCTGCGCGTTCTGATACTGGTGGAAGTAGAGGAGCGAGTTGTCTCCGTAGTTGCCGATGTATGCGTCGTCGCCCCACCCCCAGTAGTGGTCGGCGTCCAGCCCAGCGCCGACGTCCTGATAGATCTTCCAGCTGACGCCCGCCTTCTGCAGACGCTCCGGGTAGGTCGACCAGCCGTAACCGACCTCGGCGTTGTTGAGCACCGGGCCACCGTTATGACCGTCGTTCCCCGTCCAACCGGTCCACATGTGATAGCGATTGGGATCGGTGGGGCCGAGGAGCGAGCAGTGGTAGGCATCGCAGACGGTGAAGGCGTCGGCGAGGGCGAAGTGATAGGGCATGTCGTTGCGGGTCAGGTACGCCATCGTGGTGGAGCCCTTGGTCGGCACCCACTGGTCGTACTTGCCGAGGTTCCAGGCGGCGTGGCCGCTCGCCCAATCGTGCGGCAGGTCTTCTAGAAATTGCAGCCCGAGATCGGGCGCGTCGGGATGAAACGGCGTCACGGGTCCGGTGTCGCCCATCTGCTTCCACACCGGGTCTCCCGAGGGGAGCGTGACCGCGCGCGGGTCGCCGAACCCCCGAACCCCCTTCAGTGTCCCGAAGTAATGATCGAACGATCGGTTCTCCTGCATGAGGATGACGATGTGCTCGACGTCATCGATGGTCCCTGTCCGGTGATGAGCAGGAATCGCCAGCGCCTTCTTGATGCTGGCGGGAAAGCTGGCGGCCAAGGCTCCGATGCCCACTCGCTGCAGAAATTTTCGACGGTCCGTCGGCATGATGACCTCCGCGGATGAACGGGTTTGAGGAGCCATCCGAGTAACACGAACGATTGTGCGAGATGGTTCCGACCAGCCAACGTTATCGTTGCAGCGCGGCGACCAGTTTTTGTCATTGGCGCGAACGATGGTCCGCGCTTTGTTGGCGACGCCGATGCAAAGACGACCCCGCCGAGAGAACGGGTTCGAATGTCGGGTGGCCACGCTTACTCAGTTCGAGTGCACGAAAGCGAGTGACCGAAAACGAGTGAACCGGGAGTGCCAGCCGGCCCCGACCCGAGCGGCGGCTCTGACCGGCACGCTCTGGTCACGTACATGTCACGGACTCATAACCGGCCTCCCGACGTGGATCGGTGACTCTGGCGGCATCACTGCGGTGGCATATGGCCGCGCAGGTATGTTGCTCGACCTGACCACTCGAAAGGATCCTTCAATGAAGACAACCGCCATAGCGTTGGGCCTGTTGGCCTCGACAATCACGTACCAGGCGTCAGCCGCGGAGGGACCAGTCCCGCGGGGCGTTCCTCATCTCGACCACGTCATCGTCATCATGATGGAAAATCACGGATACGGTCAGATCATCAACAATCCGAACGCGCCCTTCATCAACAAATATGCAAGGAGCGCCAACCTCGCGACCAATTACTTCGCGATCGCGCATCCGAGCCTGACCAACTATCTCGAGACCGTCGGTGGCTCGAACTTCGGCGTTCAGACCGACAACTCTCCCGACTGGCACAATGCCGCCTGCACGACCAACCTCGCGTCGGGAATGACGGCGACGGACGTTCCCGCAAGCCCGAACATCTGCCCGATTCGTGGAGTGGGAATCGACGCGGAGACGCCCGCCTTCGACTTCACGAACGAGACGCAGGGTTCGCCTGGCGAGGTCAACATCGACGGGGTCGCCTCCATCCCCGCCGCTCGGGATACGTTCGGCAAGACGATCGCCGATCAACTCGCAGCCCAACATCGCAGCTGGAAGAGCTACCAAGAAGACCTTCCGCTCGGCGGCGCGGACCTGGTCAACAACAGCGACGGCTTCTTCACGAACAACACCGATTTCAGCGCCATCATGCCGGTCCTCAACCCGCCGCTCACCTCGGCCGGGCTGGTCAACCTCTACGCTGTCAAGCACAACCCGTTCGCGTATTTCAAGAGCGTTCAGGACGGGCACGATCCGAGCAACAGCCTCAGGAACATCGTCCCCTTCGATGGACAGGGCGGGCTGTATGCCGACCTGAGCTCCGGCGACGTTCCGGCATTTTCGTTCATCGCCCCGAACCAGTGCAACGACCAGCACGGTCGCGGGAATGCCGGACCCTTCTGCAACTACGATCCGAGCGACGACGGCTCGCAGGCAGGGCTGAACCCGGCGCTCATCTACCTGGGCGACGTGACGGTGCAGAAGCTGGTGTCGGCCATTCACGCCTCCAAGATTTGGCATGAGGGCAACACCGCGATTGTCACGGTGTGGGACGAGAACGATTACAGCCTCTCTCCGAACATCAACCAGGTCATCGCTATCGTCGACACCAACTACGGTCGTCACGGCGCCACCAGCGGGCAGCGCTACACGCACTTCTCGCTGCTCAAGTCGATGGAGGCGGGGCTCGATCTGCCGTGCCTCAACCACGCCTGCGACGGTCACGTGGCGGTCATGTCCGACCTGTTCGCTCGCTGATCGGCTCACTATCTACCTGTGCTGGCCTGCGGTGGTTGCGGGCCAGCACACCCGGTTCGCGATGTGGCTCGCGCCCTTCAGCGGTATAAGCGGCTCGGTTTCGAGGCGAACGCGTACATCGAGCCTGAGCTCAGCGGAGTGTTTCGACGTTCGGTGGTGCAGGATTTGGTGCAGCGTAGCCCAACGAAATCGCCGTCAGTTCTTCTCGTCGCTTGCGCGAGGAGCGTCGCCAGCTCCGCGGTCGAATCGGCCTTCATGCCCAACGAGACGTCGCCCGGGTGAAAACCGTTGGCGGAAATCGCCATGCCGTCGCTCGTCGCCGGTCTCGCCGGGGCTGGCCTCGGCCAGGCCGGCTTCGTCGCGAGCTGTTGCGAAAGCGGGTCACCTCGAGGGGAGGACATCCGCGGTCGGACCCGAGCCCGTCACGCCGCCGGCGCCGTCGACTGCGCTGCTCAGGCCTTGCGCGCCGCCGGAGCCGAGGAAGGAACACACGCCACTGCGGCTTCTGCAGAAGCCCTCGACACCGTTCTCGTGAATGCACGCGCCGCAATCGCAATCGGCATCGGTCGCGCACGCCCTGACGGAACAGCCGTAGACGCCCCCCCCGAAGTCCGCGCAGAATTGGTTCGTCGGGCAGGTGAGCCCCGTGCAGGTCACCGTCAGGCAGCCGTGAACGTCGTCAAACATGTGGCCGGGCTGGCAAGTCGCGGAGCTCGGGCAGGCGTAGCCTTCCGTGCAGGAGATTGGAACGCACCCGTGGGGATCACTGGTTCCGCCGCCGGCATCACCCGGGCACCGCGTTCCGCTCGGGCACGTGAAGCCGTCGCTGCACCGCTTCGGCTGGCAATGCCCGGAAGTCGCACATGTCTCGTCGGGCGAACACGAGGTCGCCGTGCACGCCGGCACGCAGGTCCACCCCGCCTGGTCACAACATTCAATGAACTGCGCCGCGCAGACCTTGCCCGAGCCGCAGTCAGCGTCCTGACCGCACGTGATGGGCGGATTGGGGTTGCAGTTGCTCGCGCACGAATCCTTCGCCACGCCGGCCGAGCAGGCGTCGTAGGGCGACGGGCAATCGCTCGCAGTCTTGCAGAGGACGTCACCCGCGGGGCGCGGGACCGTCCCCGGACAGAGCGGCCCGCCGCCACCGGTCTGGGCGCCCTTCCCACCCGCGCCTGCGGCGCCGGTGTCCGCCCCTCCACCCGAACCGCCGCGGCCGCCGAGCCCGGTGCCACCGATCCCACCCTTGCCACCATTCCCAGTTGAGCCACCATCTCCGATTCCGGCGTGTCCTCCCGTTCCCGTCTCACCACCGGATCCGGTTGTGCCGCCGGACCCGCCTTTGCCTCCACTCCCCGCCGCGCCGCCAGCAGCACCATCGGCTACGCCGCCGTTGCCGCTGCCGCACGCGCCGAACGCGAGCGCAACGAAGGCGACTGCGGCGAGCTGAAACGGAATACGCGATGCCTTCATAGTCGACCCTCCCTAAGATATTAAGGGCTTGAGCCTACACCCTGGCCGGGGCCACGAACGAAAACGACGTACTCGCAGATGTCGCCCTCCAAGGCGCACACGCGTGCTTG
Organism: uncultured Pseudomonadota bacterium; assembly: GCA_963831685.1. GTDB lineage: Bacteria > Myxococcota_A > Polyangia > Fen-1088 > Fen-1088 > JADGRB01. Next base: position 143,874 of record CAWHRJ010000008.1, on the reverse strand, counting down.
CTGACTGCCGAGCGGCAGGAAGAAACCTCCGGCGACGGGGGCACAGGCGACGAGGCTAGCACCGGTGTAGCAAGCGGCCGATCCGGCGATGGCGACGCTTAGGGCCAAATATCAAAAGTCGTCAATAATTTCGCTGTGCCGGAGACGAGACTTGAACTCGTAAGCCCTTGCGGGCGGCGGATTTTGAGTCCGCTGCGTATACCGTTTCGCCACTCCGGCGGCGTCGTCGAAAGATATCAGATCATGGGCCGAGATCGCCGCGCTGGTAGCGGGCGAGGTCGTCGATCGTCTGGCGCGGCTGGGTGAAGATGACGGTCTCGCCGATGACGAGGCCGGAGGCGCCGTTGATCGCGCCCGACAGCCAGTGGTGGTAACCGAGGCCCAGGAAAAGAAAAGCGCCGGTGTTGATGGCGACGTTCGCCGCGTGCGACCACCAGCCGGAGAGCAGGCGCTCGTCGCGGGCGTCGCGCACGAGGCGGGTCTCGGCGTCGGCCAGTAGTGCGCACACCTCGGCGTCGGTGCCTGGCGGCGCGGCGAGGAGCTTGGCGTGCAGCTCGTGGCCGTCGTGGATGACGTCGGGCGGGGCGACGACGAAGGGGATGACGCCGAGCGCGGCCAGGCCCGCGCCCGTGTAGTAGTCGACGCGGTTCTCGGGCGCGACGAACGGCGTCGCCGCCAGGCTGCCGACGCCGCTGGCGCCGATGCCGATCGCCCAGCCCCAGTTCCACCAGCTCATGCGGTGCGCCTCTCGGGTGAGCCGCTGGTCGATCCATTCGAGGCGCAGGCGCCCGTCGGTCGCGGCCAGCGCCGGCGCGCTGTCGGGCGGCGCCTGACAGCGTGTCTCGGCGTGCGTGGACGCCGGCAGCAAGGCGATCAGCACGAAAGCGAGGCCTCCGCCTCTTGTGCCGCCGTCGCGAAGATTCACGTTTCCACTATGCCAACCAAGAGCACAGTTCGGAAAGCAAAGCGCGCCCCGGCGACCGGCAGGCGCGCCTCGAAGGCCGCGAGTGAGCTCGCCAGTGAGAAGATGGAGCAGGCCCCGCGTCGCCGCCGCCGCGCGCGCGCCGCGAAGCTGGCGATGGTGATCGGCCTCGGCAACGCCCGGCGCAGGCGGGTGGCCGCGAAATCCGCGCCGCGCAAGCGGTCGATGGCCGCCCGGTCGCGCGCCGCTTCGGCTCGCCGCAACCGCGCCGCGCGCTCGGCCGCCACCAAGCGCGGCGCCGGAATGAAGGGAATGCAGCGCCGCGCGAGCGCCAAGCGGGCCGCGCGAAAGAGCCGCCGCGGCTGACCGCCGCGGTTACTCGGCGACTATCGCGTGAGCGCAGCCGAGCTTCGCTCGGCGGAGCTCGTCGCGGGAGGGTGCGGGAACCCTCTCAGGGTTCCCGCGTATCAACGATCGCCAGCGCGGCCTCGAGCTCGCCGCGCGCGTGGCCGTCGCCCTTGCGGCCGGCGGCCTCGATGCCGCGCGCGAACGCCTCGCGCGCCGCGCCCCGATCGCCGAGCGCCAGGTGGGTGTTCCCCGCGTGGAGATAGGCGGCGACGTAGTCGGGTTGGTCGCGCAGCAGCGCCGCGAACTCGTCCCGCGCCTCGGTGAACCGGTTTCCGTTCTTGAACTCCATCGCCAGCGCGTAGCGCGGGAACGCATCGTTCGGGTGGGTGGCGATGAACGCCCGCAGGGCCTCGACGCGCGACACAGGCGGCGGCCTAGACCGGACGCAGCCGACGTTGGGGACCCGGAACTTCGCCCGCGAGCGGGACGATGCGGTTCTGCCCGTCGACGTGGACGACGGTCGGCTTCCACGCGCGCGCTTCGTCCTCGCTGTCGATCTCGGCGAAGGTGGCGATGATGACGAGGTCACCGGGGCGCGCCAGATGGGCGGCGGCGCCGTTGACGCAGATCGTGCCCGACCCCTCCGGACCCTCGAGCGCGTAGGTCTCGAGCCGCGCGCCGTTGCTGCGATTCCAGAGGTGGACCTTCTCGTAGGGGAGAATGTCCGCGGCACGCATGAGCACGGCGTCGATCGTCACCGACCCCTCGTAGTCGAGGTCGGCTTGCGTGACGGTGGCGAGGTGAATCTTCGACTTGAAGAGCGTCCTGCGCATTGGCAACCCTCGTCCAGGCCACACAGGGTCCCGGCGCGGTTCTCAGGAAGAATACGAAGGCAACGCCTTCAAGTCAAAGCGCGCGGTCACAAGTCCGTGGTTGACGGTCGAGGCCGAATCCCGCACGCTGACCGAGGCGTGAAACCGCGCAGCTTCGACCACGTGCTCGGGATTGACCTCGGCGGCGGCAAGGGGAAGAAGACCGCCCTGGCCACCCTGCGCGTCGACGGTGACGCAGCGACCGTGGTCGACATCGCCCCGCGCAACGGCGCTCTGCCGTTCTACGACACCGCGCTCATCGAGACGATTCGGCAGTACGGCGAGGCGACGCTCCTCTGTGTCGACGCGCCGCTGACCCTGCCCCCGTGCCTGCGCTGTCAGGTCCCGATCTGCCCGGGGCAGACCGCCTGCGTCGACCCGTCCGTGGTCGAGATGCGCGCGCTCTGCCGCGAGGGCGAGCATGCGGACGATCGCGACAGCCGGCGCGGCAAGCCTCCGATCACGCCATACACGCAGCGGGCGACCGAGGTCCACCTCTCTCGCCGGCTGGGGATCGTGGCGCGAGAGGCGCTGGGCCAGGGAACGGGGCCGCTGGCCGCGCGCGCGGCGCACCTCGTGCGGGCGCTCGCCGATCGCTTTCGCCTCAACGAGAACCTGATCGAGGTCTACCCGAAGGCGACGCTGGCGCTGCTCGGCCTCGGCACGCCGTACAAGAAGCACCTGCACGAGCGCGAGACGCGCGCGCACATTCTCGAGGCGCTGGCCGGCGAGCTGCGCTTCGGCCCCGGCGTCTGGCGGGAGCTCTGCATCCAGAGCGATCACCTGTTCGAGGCGGTGATCTGCGCGTTCACCGGCTTTCTGTGGGCGCGCGACGCCTGGGAGGTGCCGGCGTCGGCCGCGCCCCGCGACGACGAGGCGCGCCTGCGCGACGGCTGGATCTGGACGCCCCCGCCCCGCGCGGCGGCCGAGAAATCGGCGGCCGAGGGGTAAGAGCGCCTGGCGCTATCTACCTGGCGCCGACTGCCGGACCGATGTCGTCGTCGTCCTGGTCGTCGTCGTCGAGGCTGGGCGACCGACGGCGATCCGCGATCGTCGACCCAAGCAGCGAGCTCGGGCCGCGGTCGCGGAGGAACTCGAGGAACGCCAGCGCCGACGGCAGCTCGGCCGCCGGGATCTCGTCGAGGAGCTCGCGCGCCTGCCGCCGAAGGATCTCGCCCGGCGCCTCGCTCGTCACCGTCGCGCGTGGCAGCTCGGCCGGCTCGGCCGGCTGCGCGACGTGGCCCCACGGCGGGACGTTACCCACCTCGATCTTCATGTGGTCGAGCCAGGTCTGGATGTGGAAGTGCAGCAGCTCCGACCGGTAGGCGAACCAGCGCTCGCGCTCGGCCGGGAACGCCAGCAGGACGTCCTTGAAACGGCGAAACGCGCCCTTGCCGTCGATGGCGATGAGCAGCCGTTCGTGCAGCGCCTCGTCGGCGACCGAGCCGACGAACCGCTCCATCCAGCGGTACTGCTCGCGCGACGAGGCCGGATCGACCCGCAGGTAGCGCTCCGGGCTGGCCGCCACGCGGGCCCGGCGGGCCGCCGCGTCCGGCTCCCCTTCCACGATCGAAAGGAGGTCGCCGTTCTCGAGGTCGAGAAAGCTCTCTTGATCCGGAGAGTTCCGCTCGAAGGCGATCTCCAGATCACTCCAATTCACGGTAATCGGCATCGATCCGCACTTTCTGCCAGCCCCTCCTCCCCAGAAGGAAGCACGGCAATAAATATGGGAAAAGTCTACGGGTCCCGGCGGGGTCTTGCAACCCAGCCGTTCGATTTATTGACGAAAGCGCCGCCGACTTGGCACGCGTTTTGACTTCGGGCGGGGGCGCAGTCTAGACTGCCGCCCTTCGAAATTTCCCTCACCCGGAGGTCGTCCTTGGCTCGCGTCACCGTCGAAGATTGTCTGGAAAAGGTCAACAACCGATTCGCCCTGGTCGTCCTCGGGGCCGAGCGGGCGCGCCAGCTCGCCAACGGCGGGCGACCGCTGGTGGCGTGCAGCAACAAGCCGGCCGTGACCGCGCTGCGCGAGATCGCGCTGTCCAAGGTGCGCTTCAACGAGTCGGTCGAGGGGACGGTCCGTCACTTCATCGACGAGGTGAAGGCCCGCGGCCTCCGGAACGAAGCGCTCGCGCGCCGCTAGATCTCCGCTAGATCGCCGCTAGATCTTCGCGGCGACGACGACCTTCAGGTAGTTCCCTTCGGGGAAGCCGGGGGCGACCGGGAAATCGACCGGCAGCCCCACCCGCTCGATGATGCGCAGATCGGCGCCGGCCGCGGCGCCACCCTCGGCGAGCGCCCGGTCAACCTCACCCGAGGACACCTTGGTGGAGTTGGTGGCGAAGACCAGCAGGCCGCCCGGCGCCAGCACCAGCGCGCACCCCGCGGCGAGGCGCGCCAGATCGCGCGCCACCTGGAACTGCCCCGCCGGCCCGTGCGAGAAGGTCGGCGGATCGCAGACGACGAGATCGAAGAGGCGCTTGCGATCGGCGAACTTGTCGAGCGTCTTCACCACGTCGTTGGCGATCGCCTCGAGCCGCCCCGGGTCGAGATCGGAGAGCTCGTAGTTCCGGCGCGCGCGCGCGTGCGCCTTCGGGGCCAGGTCGACCGCCACCACCTCGGCGGCGCCGGCTTTCGCGGCGTGGACCGAGAACGCGCCGGTGTAAGAGAAGAGGTTGAGCACCCGGCGCCCCGACGCCCGCGCGGCCACCGCCGCCCAGCCGAGCCGCATGTCCAGGAACAGGCCCACGCCGAGCGGCGCGGTCACGTCGATGCCGAAGCGGCAGCCCCCGTCGCCGACCACCAGCTCGACCGGTGCCTCGTCGCCGCGCACGCGCCCCGCCGGCTCGGGCGGCGCCGACCCGCCGAGCGGCCGCAGACGCCGCTGCTCGTAGATCCCGCGCGGCGCCAGCGCCGCCGTAATCGCGTCGTAGAGCTCGTCGCGCCAGGGGAGCGCCCCCGCCGACTGCCACACCACCACGACGAAGTCGCCGTAGCGATCGACCGTGACACCGGGGAGCCCTTCGCTCTCGCCTGAAAAAACACGCATCGCCTCGGGGAGCGACGGCTGGAGCCGGCGTCGAAGCTCGACCGCGCGGGCGAAGCGCCCCGCGATCGCTCCCTTGCCGGGGCGAAGCTCTTCCGTTTGATCGCGGCTCAGAATCCGGACCGCGATCGCGTGCTCGCGATCGACGTAGCCACGCGCCACGAATTCCCGGTTTCCGGCGATGAGATCGATGACCGCCCCGGTCTCCTCGGCAATGCCGCGCGGCCCGATCGCTTCCCGATAGACCCACGGATGACCTGCGTGGACGCGTGAGGCAACGTCACCTGGCACACGGTATTGCCCCACACGCATGCGCACCCCGGGCGCCGCTTGAGGCGGCCGCGAAGACGGGCGCTGGCTCTTCCTCACAGCGCGCCGCCCAAAGTGGACAGTGTGGATAGACCAGATGGAGCGGTACGGCAGGTTTCCACGCCGCGGCACGATAGAGACGGGAGGTTCCCCTGTCAAAGGGTTCAGTGTAGGCTTGAGTCCTTGATTTCCGGACTAAAACCGGCAAGTCTTCGGGAAAGGATCGAACCGGCATGACCTCGAAGCCCCCCTACGGAATGGCTGCCAGCGGGCACTCCGACGCTGACCCGGACCTGGAGGATCTGTCGGACCAGATCACCGTCGATCCTTCGCAGGACGTGACGGTGGAGGCCTCCGAGGAGGCGACGCTGGAGGTCGCCGAAGAAGCGCGCGCGGAGGATTACCTCAACTCTCTGACGCCCCCTCCGGTGACGTCGGGCGAGATGCCCCTGCCGCGTCGGGCGCCGACGCTCATGGGGCTGCCGCTGCCGTCCCTGCCCCTTCCCGGCGTCACCGCGGCGACGCCCCCCAGCACCGACGAAGACATCACGGTCATGGCGCGCCCCTCGGTCACCGACGACGAGGAAGAGGCGACCAAGGTGGAACCGGCCGAGACCGCGTTGCACGCGGCGGCCAGCAAGGACGACGACGACGTGACGACCGCGCTGTCGGCGCAGGCGAGCGTCGAGCGCGAGCGCGCGCTGCGCAAGTCGCTGCCGCCGCTCGACATGCCGTTGTCGGCGCACGGCTACGGCAGCGACGACTCGGCGGAGTTCGAGGATCCCGAGGACGACGACGGGATCAAGCTCTCGACCGAGACGCCGGGCGCCATCGCCATCGACGACGACGACGCCATCGCCACCAGCAGCTACTCCGCGGACGCCCAGGACGCCCAGGACGCAGAGGAGCCGTCGTCGGAGCTGGAGGCGGTGCTGGCGCCGCGCCGTACGACCGCGGCGCTCGGATCGCTGGGCTCGCTGGGCGGCCCGCTGGGATCGAGCTCGCCGTTCGGCGGATCTCCCCTGCTCGCGCGCCCCGACGCGTTCGGTGCCGCGCGCCTGCCGACGCCGAGCCCCGGCTTCGGCCTTGCGATCCCCAGCCCGACGCAGGCGCCCGCGCCGACCAGCTCGCCGTTCTCGGCGCGCCTGGCGCCGGTCGGCTCGCCGTACGGCGCGCGCGCCACGTCGTCGGCGCCGATGCCGGCGCTGCAGATCCCGGCGCCGTCGGGCGCCGCGGCGACGACCGCCACCGACGGAGACTTCGGCTTCTTCAGCGTCGCGCGTCCCGTCCGGATCCCGCTCGGATTCGTGGTGGCGGGCCCGCTCGTCTTCCTCGTCGTGGGATTGGTCGTCGGAACGAAGTATCTCAGCAATCACGTGACGACACCCGCCGTGGCGGCGGTCTCGGCGGCGCCGCCCGCGCCGATCGTGATTCAGCCTGTCGCGCCGTTGCCGGCGACCGCGGCGGCGACGCCGTCTCCCGCGGCTGCCGCTCAGACGCCTCCGGCCGCCGCGGCCGTTCCTCCGCCGCCGGCCCCTGTGGCGGCTGCGGCCGTCGCCGGGGAGACGCCTCCCCCCGCGGCCAGGCCCGCGCCCAAGCCGGTCGTCAAGCGCGCGGCCCGGCCTGCGGTGCACAAGGTCGCCTCGATCGACGACATCCCGATGGGGAAGCCCGCGCCCGCCCCGAAGCCCGCTGCGGCGCCCAAGGCGAAGCCGGTCAAGGCCGCCAAGGCCGCCAAGGGCTGGGTCGATCCCTTCGCCGAATAGCCGCGCCCGGCACCCGCCGGCTTGACTTCGCCCGGTCGGTCGATAAACGTATCGCCTCCGTCCGCGGGATTAACTCAGTTGGTAGAGTGTCAGCTTCCCAAGATGGGAAGGGCCGCATTCTCCGACTGGGACCTGAGCGTAGACGGGCCTTTACCGTCACAGGAAGTGTCGGGCCGTCCCGGCCCGTCTCGCTCAGGTGGTCATGTCGGTGGTCATGCAGATCGAAGCAGAGGCGGCCTCGATGTGGCTCCGGATGAACGCCTTCCAGGTTCGCCTCTTCCCGTCGCTCCGGCGCTGGATCGATTCCAGCCTCGCCGCGTCGTGTGCCGAAACCTCGCCGACGCCGTTCAAGCCGCCGCGCGTGTGCAGAAGTGGAGCAGCCCACCGAGCCGACCGTTCGTGTTCGCCCGGCTCGGCGCGCCATCGATCAGCGTGTTCCCGAGTCCTTGATGGTTCCGCTCTGCGTGGTAATGGCGCAGGTACTCCGAAATCGAACGCCGAAGGTGCGCCTCGCCCCACGGCACGATCCGGTCGAGGCATTCCGTGCGGGGCATCGACAGCACGAAGCGTTCCGCGTACGCGTTCAGGTTCGGGCTGCTCGGCGGCAATCGAAGCACCTCCACCCCACCCCGCTTCATCGCCGCTCGGAACTCGCGCGTGTACAGCGGGTCGCGGTCCAGGATCAGGTATCGCTTGCCCAGCAGGAAGCCGTCACCGGCGTCGAGAAGGTTCCGCAGCCACCTGTTCCATCCAGCGCCCGTCCGGGCGGCGCGATATGCCGCCGATCTCGACCCGCCGACTCGCCAGGTCGATCACGAAAACACGTGATAGCGGACCAGCCCCGCCGAGCTCAACACCTCGACCGTGAAGAAGTCCGCGGCGGTGATCGCGCTCAGATGCGCCTTGATGAACGTCGCCCATGAGTACTGTCGCCGACGTAGCGGCGCCGGCTCGATGCCCTGCTCCTTCAAGATCCTCTTGATCGTGTTTCGACCGACGAGCGTAGCCCGACGTTCTTGAGCGCGCCGCGCAGCCGGGTGTAGCCCCAACTGGTGTTCCGCGTCGCCATCTCGACGAGCAGACGCACGATCTCGCGCGCCGTGCGAGGCCGCCCGGCCCGCGACGAGCGCTGCCGTCGTACTTCTTGGCCACGAGCTCCCGGTACCAGCGCAAGATCGTGTCCGGCGTCGCGATCGTCGCCACCTCCGCCAAGGCCTTCCGACCGAGCTTCTTGCCCAGCACCGCCAGCCGCCGCCGTTCGGCGTCATTGAACCGCAACCGCTTCTTTCCCAGCCGCTCCATCAGGGCGCGGTTCACCGTCTTCAGGTACTCGATGTAGTCCGTCTGATGGCGCGCGACCCACACAGCCCACCCACGCCGCCAGGAACTGAAACGGCAGCGGCAGCGCTCCGGCTCCTGTCGCATTTTCACGCCCCACGGATCGCCTTGCGCCCACGATCTCCTTCGTAAAGCCCTTGTTCCACCCTCACGAAGACCGCGATTCCTTGACGGGTTTCCTCGGTCGGCTTTTGCACCAGACAAGGTCGATGCACGTCCCCACCGGAGCGGCCCTCCGAACGGGACCGTAACGTCGTCGTTCGTGGCCTCATGACTGAACCGTCGGCGCTGACGTTGAAGGTGCCGGCAGGTGCGGGCGATCCATCAGTTCGGGCGACGTCGCGCCCACCCAGGAACGCCAAGATCCTGCGCTGGATTGATGGCGAACGACGGTGACTCGTTTCGCAGAAACGCCAGGGAGATGTTCCTGGCCTCTGAATAATGACCGCCCTTTTAGTTCCCGTGGCGCGAATGAGCGTCGCCCGGAAACCGAACCGTGTTTGCGACGCTGCTCTGACATCCAGGATGCGTGGCTATACGGGCGCGTTGTTCCCTCAAGACTCTTTGCCGAAAAGCCTCTGTCGGGCAGGTCACGATGATCACCCCAGGCACAGCGCCCTTCGACGGCCGCGACAGTTACCACGATCGCCGGTGCTTCAGATTGACAACCGGACGGCAAGAAACCCGGATGCGGCGGGCGCCGCGGTAATCAGCGCGCGTCGCTCCGTGCGTCCCTCATCCGGCGCTCGTGGTGGAGGGGAAGTTCAACGATGGAACCGGCCCCCTCCCGAAGCGGCTCTGGACCCGGATTCAGCCTCCTTGCCCTTCGACGAGCTCCTTGACGATGAAGGGCCAAACCCCAACCCGACCGCCGAGTTGCTGGCGTCCCCGCGCTCGAAACGCTCGAAGATGGGCTGCTTGTCCTCGGCGATGCCGGACCCCGTCGTCCACCACAAGTGCGACCCCGTCCGTCCGCTGCTAGATACCCGCGCCGGCTGTCCGGCGCGTACTTGACGACGTTGACCAGCAAGTTATCGATGATCTGCTCGATACGGATCTGATCGAGGCTCCCCACGACCGCCGTCCTCGACTTCTCGGCGGTCAGGCCGCTGCCCACCCTCGTCAGCTGCTCCCGAAAGCGGTCGACTGGGACGTCGCGGACCACCTCGCTGACATTTATCCCGGCGAGCACGAACTTCATCTTCCCGCCCTTAATTCGTGAGACGTCCATCAGTATCCTCGACCAGGCGGGTCAGACGCGCGACTTGTCGCTCCGACGCTTCCAACGCCCCGGCGCGATGCCGTCGCTCGGGCGCTGGAGGTGGTCGCCCCGCGCGATCTTCTGCTGCGCCATCTGAAGCTGAAGACGCAAGGCCGTGAGGGGGGTCTTGAGCTCGTGCGAGGCGATCGACAGAGTCTCGCGTGCCCGCACCGCGCTTTGCGCCACTTCGTATAGCCGGCGTTTTCGGGGCGATCCCTTCGAGCTCCGCGGTGCGCTCCTTCACCCGAACCTCGAGCTCCGCGCGTAGGAGCGGCCGAGCATCTCCCCCATTGGTTCACGGATCGCGCCAGCCGCCCGATCTCGTCGCGCGAACGTGGCGTCACCCGCCCGAAGAAATTTCCGCCCCGATGTCCACCGCGGTGGCGTTCAGCTCGTTCAGCCCGCGGGAGATCGATCGGACTGGTCAGGAAGGTGAGGGTCAATCCGAACGCTCTCGACCACCAGGACGGCGAGCGACAGCAGGGTCAGCACCGCGTACTCGATCCCAGTGGGATCTGCGCCCAGGACGTAGGAGAAGTCGTCCTCCAGCACGGTCAGACGGTTCCGTTGAGGCGTTTGATCTCGGCGAGCTTCGCCGTCGCCGCCGCCGCGTCGTCGGCGACCACCGCGGCGCGAAAGGCCAGTCCGGCGGTCTTGAACTCGGTCAGCAGGTCGTCGGCCTGGGTCCAGATCGAGATCGCCCGCGCACAGATGTGTTCCAGGAAGCGCTTCAACAGATCGATCATCGAATCGATGTCGCCGGATCGATCCGCCCCCGCACAAAGCCCTCAACGATGGCGAGGTCGGGGTCGGGTTTGAAGAGCTCATCGAGCCCGATGATCCCCCTCGGGGACTGGCATGTCGGCGAGGAACGAGGCGAAGTCCGACGGATTCTGGGTGCGGCGACATCCGCCTACAGGTTGATGGCCGCGTTCTTTTGCGACTTCAACCACAGGCCCCTCTCCCCCGACGAAGGCCCCGCGCTGCTGACAGCGTGTGCATCGCGAGCCGCAGCGTGATCAGCTGACCGACGATCAAGAAGGCCATGATGCCCACGACGTCGCGCCTCGGCAGGGGACCTGCGACCAAGGTCGTCGAAATCTTGGGGAGAGCCGTCCTTGAACTCAGATACCCGCTCCGCGAACTCCAGCCGAGTCAGCGGTGTGTGCATCACATGTGAGAGCCACCGTCTCGATCCACGTCCTTGCCCCGGGCGAGGAGAGCTCTTCGACACCGCCCGGTGGCGTGTCTCCCGCCCAGGCCCAAGGCGATGGCCGCCGCCAGCATGACGCCGCCGAAGACGATGGCGAACGCCGTGTGCATGACCCCGTCGTGTGCCATTTCAGGATCGAGGCACATTCACGCCGCCGCCCGGTAATAGAAGTTGAGCAACCCGCCGAGCCGCTCACGTCGCTCGACCAGGCCGTTCGTGTTCGCCGGGCTCGGTGTGCTCTCGATGAGCTTGTTCGCGAGCCCCTGATGGTTCCGCTCAAACCGGTAGTGATGCACGAACTCTGAAATCGACCGTCGTAGATGCGCCTCGCCCAGAGGGACGATCCGGTCGAGACACTCGCTTCTGATCGAGAGCACGAACCTCTCCGCGTAAGCATTCAGGTTCGGGCTACTCGGCGGCAATCGGAGCACTTCCACCCCACCTCGCTTCATCGCCGCTCGGAACTCGCCCGTGTACAGCGGGTCCCGGTCCAAGATCAGATACCGCTTGCCGGACAGAAACCCGTCACTCACCTCGAGAAGGTTCCGGGCCACCTGTTCCATCCACAGTCCGTCCGGGCACCGCGAAATGCCGGCGATCTCGACTCGCCGACCCGCAAGGTCCATCACGAAGAAGACGTGGTAGCGGACCAGCCCGACCCAACTAAGCACCTCGACCGTGAAGAAGTCCGCCGCGCTGATGGCGCTCAAGTGCGCTTTGATGAACGTCGCCCACGAGTATTGCCGCCGACACCGCGGCGCCGGTTCGATGCCTTGCTCCTTCAGGATCCTCTTGATCGTGTTGCGACCGACCGCATAGCCCACGTTCTTGAGTGCGCCTCGCAACCGCGTGTAGCCCCAACCCGTGTTCCGCGTCGCCATCTCCACGAGAAGCCGGACGATTTCTGCGGCCGTCCGCGGCCGCCCAGGCCCCCGACGAGCGCTGCCGTCGTACTTCTTGGCCACGAGCTCCCGGTACCAGCGCAAGAACGCATCCGGCGTCGCGATCGTCGCCACGTCCGCCAACGCTTTCCGACCGAGCTTCTTGCCCAGCACCGCCAGCTGCCGCCGTTCGGCATCAGTGAACCGCAACCGCTTCCTTCCGAGGCGCTCCATCAGGGCGCGGTTCACCGTCTTCAGGAACTCGATGTGGTCCGTCTGATGGCGCGCGACCCAAACGCCTACCCACGCCGCCAGGAACTGAAATGGCAGCGGCAGCGCCCCTGTTCCCGTCGCCTTCGCTCGCCTCACGGATCGCCTTGTACGCCCCCAGATCTCCTTCGTAAAGCCCTTCTTCCACCCTCACGAAGACCGCGATTCCTCCACGGTTTTCCTCGATTTCCTTTTGGCACCAGACGGCATTCGGCACCCGCACCGCTGAGGTGGTGAGCGGACGGGCGACGGTCGGCGTCGCGGTTCAGTCGCCCAGCAGGAACCGGCCCAGCCGCGACGTGCGGAAGCGCTCGCGGAGCGGGCTGCGGCGCGCCTTGATGCTGACGGTCGGCCTCTCCGCGGCCTCCAGCGGGAGGCTCTGCTCCGTCTCGATTGTGTCGTTGGCTGGGGGGAGGCCCCGCTGTTTGCCGGGGGTCATCAGATCGGCCAGATCCTGAACGAAGGCGATGGCCTCCTCGGTGTGGAAGGCGTGCGTGACCACGAACTCGTTCAGATCGCGCGCCATCTCGCCGCGCGGCGTATCGGCGCGCCGGGTCGCGTTCGAGCGCCTTCATGACGATGGCGTCGAGCTCTGCGGGGACCTCGGGCCGCGCCAGCGACGGGCGCGGGATCTCCATCTCCAGCACCTTGTGGAAGGTGCCCAGGTGGTTCTCGCTGGCGAACAGATCCTTCAGCGTCAGCATCTCGTGCAGCACGACGCCGAGCGAGAAGATGTCGACGCGCCCGTCGATCGGATCGCCCCCAACGCCTCGGGCGCCAGGTACGCCGCCTTGCCGCGAATCGCGCCGTGCTCGGAGAACGCCGCGACGCGCTGTAGCGCGCGACGCCGAAGTCCAGCAGCTTGAGCGCGCCTGCCGACGTGAGCACGATGTTCGACGGCGTGACGTCGCGGTGAACGACGCGCATCGGCTCGCCGTCGCTCCCGTAAGCGGTGGACGTAGTCGAGCGCGCGGCACACCTCGTGCGCGAAGTGCGCGGCAATGGCGATGGGCATGAGCCGCCCCAGCACCGGCAGCGCCTTGAGCGCGCGATCGAGCGACGGCCCGTCCGCGTACTCCAGCACCAGGAACAACGTGCCGTCGGCCTCGCCGAAGTCATAGGCCTGCACCACGTTCGGGTGATTGAGCATGCCCAGGATCTTCGCCTCGGCCACGAACATGCGCACGAACGTGGGATCGGCTGCTGGCCGGCAGGATGCGTTTGATGACCACCGTGCGCTCGAAGCCGCCCGGCCCCGTCGACGTCGCCTTGTAGACCTCGGCCATCCCGCCGACGCCCAGCGGCTCGGTGAGCTGTAGCGGCCGACGCGCTCGCCGCTCGTCCCCTCGGTCTGCTCCGATTGCCGGCTTGCCAACATCACGGCGTCAATTGCTGTGGCGTTCAATCTTGTCGAGAAGATCGGCCATCTCGACCGGCTTCGAAACGTAGCCGGCGACGTCCAGGTCATCGACCGCGAAGGCGATCTGCGCGCCCGCCGACATCAGGACCACCGGGATGCCGGCCAGCGCCGACTTCCCCTTCTGGACCCGCCGAAAGTCCCAGCCGTTCACGACCGGCATCATCAGGTCGAGCAAGATGATATGGCAGGGCTCCGGGCTCTTCTCCAGAACCTTCAGGCATTCGGCGCCGTTGGGGGCCTGAAGGACACAGTAGTCCTCCGCGGCGAGCAGCTCCGCGTCGCGCTCATCGTCGTCGTCGCATGAGCATGACGATCTTGCGCGAGCCATTTGATTTCGCCACGGGCGGCCTCACTGATGGGTGGCCTCGGCCGCCTTCTTGGCCTTGACGCCCGCTTTCTCGGCGTCGTTGCCGGACTTCTCCATCTGCTTCGCCTCCTCGGCCCGGGCGTCGCCGGCTTTCGACACCGCTTCCCCCTTCTTCTTGGTCGCCTTCCCGGCAGCCTCTTGCCGCTTGTTGTCGTTCTTCTTGCCGGCGGCTTCTTCGTCCTTGCCCTTCTTTTCGAGCCGGGCGCCCTCGGCCTTCTCGGCGTTGGCCGCTTCTCCTCCGCGTTTCCCTTCCGCTCCATCTGGTTCCCTTGTTTCTCGCCGGCGCTCTCCGCAGCTCGGACCGTTCCGGCGAGGAGGAATGCGAGTACCACCGAGGACAAACCAATCGGTGAACGCGTCATTTCGGCCTCCAGCTCCTGTTCTCGCTGGAATGTAGGTCGGCTGCACCGGACAACTAGGGAGGGCCCCCGAGAAAAGTCCGAGCGGCCGCCGTCGAACCGGCCCGGGCGGCCGCCGCTCACCAGGTCGTGGGGGCCATGACCTCGTCGGCGTCCGCAGGCGACTCGTGCGGCTGCGGGGCAGGGCGCCGACGACGGGCCTGGCGCGGCGGCTTCACCGTCGCCACGGTCTGTCGAGCACTCCCGGTCGAGTTGGGAGCTGGCTCGACCGGAGGCGGACTGGGCGGGGCGATCGGCTCGAGCACAGCGAACACCGGCAGTGAAAGGTTGGGGACGAAGGAGGCGGTCTTGGAGGTGTAGCCGTCCTTGCGCACCTGGTATTCGACGGGCGTGTCGCCGTACGGGATCTCCGTGGAGAGCGGCGTCGTCCCGAGAACGGCGCCGTCGCCTCCGAACACCAGGGCGCCGGAGGGGTCCGAGTTGAAGTTGACCCGGACCGAGGCGTGCCTGGCGGGCGCCGTCGCGGTGGCCAACAGGTGGCCGGCCTCTCGGCGGAGCGCCCCGTGCGCCGCTGCCAGCGGCACCAGCGCCACGATCGCCAGCGCAGCCACGCGGCCCCAGCTCCGACTCGGCCTGAAGTCCTGGCCGGTCATGAGCTCGCCGGCTCCGTGGCGCAGAATGGAGGACGATCCGACGATCGGCTCCGCCGCCGGCATGCCTGACCGGGCGCAGTCGAGCATCGCGCGCCGAAGCTCGCTCATACTCTGGAAGCGCCGGCTGGGATCCTTGGCCAGCGCTCGCTTGACGATGGCCTCGACGCGCGCCGGGATGCCGGGGACGAATCGTCCCACGGGCGGCGCCTCCACCGAGACGTGCTTTGCCAGCACCTCGCCGTACCCCTCGCCGGAGAAGGGGAGCCGGCCGGTCAACATCTCGAAGAAGATCACGCCCAGCGAATAGACGTCGCTGCGGCAATCGAGCTCCGTCCTTCCCTCGCATTGCTCGGGGCTCATGTAAGACGGCGTGCCCATGACCATCCCGTCGCCGGTGTGATGGGCCATCGGGAACCCGTCCTTGGCCAGCAGCTTGGCGAGGCCGAAGTCGAACACCTTCACGAAGTCCGGCGTGCCGTCGCGGTTGATGAGGAGGATGTTCTCCGGCTTGAGATCTCGGTGGATCACCCCTTGCTCGTGAGAGGCTTGCAGCGCATCGGCGATCTGCGCGGCGATGTGCAGCGCCCGGTTGACCGGGAACGCCTCCTGGCGGCTGATCTGCTCGGCCAGCAGGCAACCCTGCAAGTATTCCATGACGAGGTAGAAGTCACCGGCCGGCGTGGTCCCGAAGTCCGTGATGCTAACGATGTGGTCGTGTTCTATCTTATTGACCGCGCGCGCCTCGGTGACGAAACGCGAGACGACCTCGGCGTTGTGTGAGAGATGGGCGTGGACAGCCTTCACCGCCACCTTGCTGCGGATGATCGGGTGCTCGGCGAGAAACACGGTACCCATCCCGCCCTCACCGAGCTTCCCGGTGACGGTGTAGTTTCCGACGGTCTGTCCAACCTGGACCATGTAACGAGCCCCTGCCGCTGGCTCTGTGCGCTTGCCGCGGGTTCGCTACTACAACCCGCGTGCCAGGCGGGCGTTCGCCACAATGTGGGAAATCTGCGCGAGGTTCCCGCGGATCGGAAGGACGCCGTAACGTCCTCGGATGGGGCCGTTACGAAAAGTGCTCATCCCGGGACGGGAAGATCCGTCGCCGAGCCGTTGCGCTGCCGCGGGGCTCCCCGCTAGCGAGACGCGCGGGCCTTAACGAATGGCTCGAGCCGATCCCAATCACTCGCCGCCGTGGCCCGGACGGAGCGGGCGATGCCGGCAGATCCGCCCGGCGCTTCCCGAATCGCACGCCATTCGAAAACGCCGAGGGCCACCGCGGCGATGGAGAAGACCGCGATCAGGATCGGCGCCCACCGGTGCAGCATTCTGTCGAAGCTGCGGAACTCCAGTTTGGGCGGAACGAGGGTTGGATCGTCCGGGGGAACGTTCTCGAATCCCGTCGCCTCCAGCTCCTCGCCCTTGCGAAAGAACGCCTGGGTCACCGATCCCAGCTGCGTCGTCGTTCGCTTGATCTTGGTGAGGAGCACGATCCTTCGACTCGGTCGTGCGGGGATTTGGGAGTTCGAGATCATGTTGGCCCCATCGCCACGCCACCCGCGGATACGCAGCCGGTCAGCGGTCCAGCTTGTTGGCGGCGGCGTGCTTGGACGCGCCCACGAAGCACTTGGCCGATGCCCGCGGCTTCTTTGATGCGACCCTTGACGTTGTGTCCGGCGCTGGCGTCGAAGGTCGCGCTGCCATCGACTGGCGTGCCGCCGTCGCGGGCAGCGCCAGCGTCCTCGCGCTTTTCGGCCCCAGATCGCAGAACCTCGATCAAAAAAGCGCCGAGTTGCCCTGGACGGCGCGCTCCTGAACACCCATCCTGACTGACGTTCCGAGAGGAGAGGTGAATGCCTGAAAATGAAGCGCCGCCAGTACGCATGACTTGCGTCCGGTCATCTCGCTGCCTTGGCCCCCGAATAGACCGCGGTGGTGTCGGACGCAGCGGCCCTCGCGCCCCCGGACGGCGGGCGCGGCGCCTCACGGCGTTCGCGACCATCGCGGCGCCGAGCGCCGCCTCGTACGATCCTCGACCGACCAGGCCTGACAGCGAGAGTCGGGTCGTCGTCATCGGCAGGACCGACCACACGTGGATGGGTCCCGCGGAGGTGGAAGCAATCTTTGGCTGCCGCCTGCTGGTCGAGGATTGGTATGCCGACGTCTTCGTCCCGGCGACGGAGGTTCCCGAGGACGAGATGGCGCCGTCCCCCCGAACGAACACGAGACACAAGGCCAAGGCCTGACGCCGCTGGACGGAAGCGCTCGACGATGGGAATTGCAACTCACGCGGTCACGGCAGGAACGCCTGCTTCCGGCGCGGTTGTCGCCTGGCGGCACCGGCTCAAGGTCATCCGGATCGCCGACCAGCTCAGGACGCGGAAGAGCACGGCGCCGCTCTCGCTGCGGAAGAAGACGGTGTCTCACCAGGTCCCCAAGCGCGGCGACCCCAAGTATGTCGACGAACGGCTCGACATCGGCGACCTCGACGAGATCCTGGCGATTGATCCGGCGCGCCGCGTCTGCGTGGCCGAATCGGGCGTGACGTTCGTGGCGCTCGTCGCGGCGACGCTTCGTCACGGCCTCGTCCCGCTCATCGTCCCCGAGCTCGAGACCATCACCGTGGGCGGCGCCGTCTCCGGCTGCTCGATCGAGTCGCTTCCTTCAAGTACGGCGGCTTTCACGACACCTGCCTCGAGTACGAGGTCATCACCGCGACCGGCGAGGTGCTCGTGTGCAGGCCCGACAACGAGCACCATCTGCTGTTCCAGATGATGCACGGGACGTTTGGGACGCTCGGGATTCTGTCGAAGCTGACCTTCAGGCTGATCCCCGCCGAACCCTACGTCCGGATCGACTACGAGCGCTTCCCGTCGTTCGCGGACTTCCACCGGGCGATCGGCCGCCACGGCGCCGCGCGCGACGTCGACTTCATCGACGGCATCGTGCACGGCCCGAACGATCTGGTGCTGGCGCTGGGTCGCTTCGTCGCGTCGGTCCCCTACACCAACCGCTACGACTGGACCAAGGTCTACTACCGGAGCACCCGCCAGCGCCATCGCAGGACTACCTCACCACGGAGGATTACTTCTTCCGCTACGACCGCGGCGTCACCAACGTGCACCCGAAGTGCTGGCTGGGGCGATTTCTGCTCGGCCGGCGCTTCGGATCCTCGGAGTCGCTGCGCCTGGCCGAGAAGGCCGACGGCGTCCTGCCGAAAGAGCGACCGCCGGTCACGCTGGACGTGTTTCTGCCCTACTCGCGGGTGCCGGAGTTCCTGGCCTGGTACGCCGAGCAACTGGGACACTTTCCGCTCTGGTGCGTTCCGTACGCGCGCGTCCAGGACTACGAGTGGCTGGCGGACAGCTTCTATGCCGATCTCACCGACAGCCTGTTCGTCGACTTCGCGATCTACGGGATGAGACAACCGCCCGATGGACGCAACTACTACCGCCTCATCGAGGAAAAGCTGTTCGAGCTGGGGGGCGTGAAGACCCTCATCTCGCACAACTACGACGAGGAAGAATTCTGGCGGATCTGGAACAAGCCGAACTACGACCGCGCCAAGGCCATCGCCGACCCGAACAACGTCTTCCGCGACCTCTACACCAAGACCTGCCGGGCGGCGCAGGGGAAGACTTGAGCCGCGGCCTCGACTTCCGAACGTGCGATCAGCGCCAGCTGGTTTGTCGCTGCGTTTAAGGATCATCCCGAGTGTAACGCTCGGGTTCACTGAAGCGCCGTCGCGATCACCGGCGCCGGCGCCCAGCGGCGCGACGTCCCGGACGCGCGGCGACCCGGCGGCGCGGGCGCGCGTAGCAGACCACCTCGATGTTGTTCCCCTCGCCGTCCTTGACGAAGGCGGCGTAGTAGCTGTGATCAACCCGCAGAGAGAACGATCAATTTTGTGGCGGTGGTCAGCGTGTCTCTCGGCCTCTTAGGTCAAAGAGCTGGTCCGCAGCAGCGGGTGCGGCGTCGCGGTCCGGTCTTGTCTGGCCGCTTCGTTCTCGGCGCCTCGTTCGGTTGGCAGGCGTCCTCTCGGGAGTCGTCGCCCCCAGAATGAAAACGTCCGGGTAGCGATCCTCCACGAGCAGGCGGTATCGAGTGAAGGTGTCGAGGTTCGCCAGCAAAACGTGGGCATTGTCGATCTGGATCCTGACCTGGACCGGATTCCGGACGTCGGGTCCAATCGCTCGAGGGTCTCAGGGCGACGGTGCCGGGGTGCTCTCTCCTGGCGTCCATTCGCCACGTCCCTCGAGATCACCCAGCTGCTCGAGAAACTCGGAGCTGAAGGCTTCCAGATCGTCGGGCTTCCGACTGGTGATCCAGTTGCGGTCGACGACCACTGGTCTGTCCTCCACGTTGGCGCCCGCCTGGCGAAGGTCGCTCTGAATGGTTTTCCACGCCGTCAGCGTCCGCCCGCGCTGCAGCTCGGCGGCGAGCAGGAGCTGCGGTCCGTGGCACACGGCCGCGAGGGGTCGTCCGGTCTCGTCGAAGGCCTTCACGAACCTGACGAACCGATCGTCGGCACGGAGCTTGTCGGGCGAGTAGCCACCCGGAATGAGGAGACCTTCGTAAAGTGCCGAGATCTGAGCCTCGTCGATGCCGAGGTCCGATGTCGCGCGTTCCTTCTTTCGCTCACCCTCGATCGTCTCGCCCGGTCTGAAGCCGATGATGTCGATCGTGTAACCCGCTTGCCGCAGACGATCGTATGGAACGCGGAACTCGGAGTCCTCGAAGCCCGCCGCGAGGAGGCAGGCGATCTTGCCGCGCGTCGATTCATTCTCGGGCATTGACCTCTCCTCTCAGGGAGTTCACTGAGGATGGGGTTTCGGAACGGGCCGTCCAGACCCGCCAGCGCGTTTTCACAGGGCTGCCGGCGACTCGTGTTCCCTGTTCTGGGAACGAAGGGCGAGTGCCCGGCCTCGGCGCGGTGTGGCGGCGCTCGTTTTGGCCCACCGCTGAGCTTGGATTCTGTGGAGAGCGTAATCAAATTGCTGACAGTGAAGGACCTGAGCCGGCCAGGGAACCGGAGAGTCGAGGAGGTGGCGAGATGAAGACAAGCAGCCTAGGAGCGATGACGATCTGGTATCTTTTCGGCGGGGACGGCCGTTCCGGCGCTGGCGCAGCAGGCGGGGTCGGACCGAGCGCGTCAGCAGGTGACAGAGATCCAGAGGCGACTTCACAAGGACCCCGACCTGAGAAACAACGCAATCGGAGTCAGTGTGCACGACGGCGTCGCCACGCTCACTGGAACCGTCGATACGCAAACCGAGAAGTCTGATGCTGCCCGACTGGCGTTGGTAACCGGAATCCTTGGTGTCGACAACCGGCTCGATGTCGGCAGCAACGGCATCCGACACGCCGTCTCCGACAGTGCGGTGACGGCGAAGATCAAAGGGAAGCTGGTCGAAGGCGAGATGACCCGATTCAGCGACGTGTCGGTCACGACGAACAACGGCGTGGTCACGCTGAGCGGGACGGTCCCCGACGAGCAAGCACTGAAACAGGCTCTCAGCCTCGCGAGCGGCTCCGAGGGCGTAACGCGGGTGGAGAGTGACCTGACGATCGCGCCGCCAAGACACTGAGCTAAAGCGAGGCTCTCGACAGCAACACGAAAACGGAGGCAATCATGAGCAAAGGGATCGTCGCGAACGTTTCGACCACCATCAGCGCGCCGAAGAGCAAAGTGTGGGATGCGCTCGTCAACCCTACGGCGATCAAGAAGTACATGTTCGGCACCGACGTGGTGTCGGACTGGCGAGAGGGGAGCCCGATCGTGTGGCGAGGTGAATGGAAGGGGAAGCCGTACGAGGACAAAGGAACAATCTGTCACGTCGAGCGCGAGACGAGGCTCGAGTACACGCACTTCAGCCCGCTCGCAGGGCAACCGGACAAGCCGAGAACTACCACACCGTCACCATCGGGTTGTCGGGAAGGAACGGAGAGACCCGCGTGTCCCTGTCGCAAGACAACAACCCTACAGAGGATGCGCGCAAGCACTCTGAGCAGAATTGGAATGCAATGTTGGCTGGACTGAAGAAGTACCTCGAGAAGCTGAAGCCGCCAGGGCGTCCGGGTCTGAGCATTCGGGTGCCGACTGTCGACCCCCGGCCTTAGGTTCGTTGAATGAATCAGTCAACGGCGCAGACACCGGACCGGAACGTCGCCCCTTCCGAGCATTTGGCCATTTGCGGCGCAACGGACGTCGGTGTCTCGCGCGCCGACAACCAGGACACCTTCGTGATCGCCGACCTGCGGTCGGGCGATCTGAGCAATCCGTGTAGCCGGAAGGAGATCCCGCTGTCGGGACGGGGAATCCTGCTGCTGGTCTGCGATGGGATGGGCGGGCCGCCGCCGGAGACCTTGCAGCGCGGATCGCTGCAGAGGCAATCAAGCGGCAGTTGGTCGGTGCGGGCCCGGCGGTGGCGAAGTATCCAGATAAGTCCTTGAAGAGCGCCGTCTGGGGCGCCAACGGAGCCATCTTGGCCGAGGCCAAGGCGCACCCCGAGACCCGCGGAATGGGGACTACCTGCACGGCGGCCATCGTGCTGCCCGACCGCCTCTTCATCGCCCAGGTGGGTGACTCGCGCGCTTACCTTCTTCGCGACCGCCGCCTACAGCTGTTGACCCGTGACCAAACGATGGCCGACCAGTTGGTCGAGGCTGGCATCTTGCGGCCCGAGGACGTCGACACCTTTGCCTACCGCCACGTCCTCATTCAGGCAGTGGGGACGCGATCGACGATCGAGCCGATCACCTCGGAGGTGCGCCTCCGTCGCGGCGACCGGATCCTTCTCTGCTCGGACGGCCTGCACGGACCGGTGTCTGCCCAGGAGATTGCCCGAGTTTGGTTGGCGCCCCAGACATCAACGGCGCCGCCCACGGGCTGATTCAGGCGGCACTGGCCGCGGGAGGGCCAGACAACGTGACGGTCGTCGTGGCGGACTGCGAATAGATCCATCAGCGGTTGACTGATTCTCGTGGATGAGCAGATTCGCAGCATGAACAAAGATCAAAAACGTGGCGCTGGACAGAACGTCAAGGGCCGACTCGAAGCGGTCGCGGGTATCGTCGCCGGGAAGAAGAAGTTGGAGGCCGACGGTCTGGCGGATCGTGTCGTCGGGGCGGTGAAGGCTGCGGTGGGCGCGGTGAAGCACGGCGTCGCCAAGAAACTCGATCACTAATCGGTCGGGTCCGAGCGCACCACGCCGTAGCCGCAGCCTTGGTCAGCGGTGGCTCATTGCCCGCCGAACGGGCCTTGACCCACTTCTGGGGGCCCATGTGGACCGGACGGCGGTTGCGGAGAAGTCGATGTCCCCGCGATCGGCACGTCGCTGGGGACGATGATCTTCGGCGTTGACCTCTGGGCCGGACGCGAGGTTCCGCAGCCGAGGATTAGAAGCGCGAGGACGATTGCGCTGGAGCCACGTCGCCTAGCGGTGGGGATGCCACTCACCATCGTGCCAATCGTAGTGGTCCTCGTGTCGGTCCCACCGGCCGGGAGCCCATTCATAACCGCGCCGCTCACGGATGTAGTGGCCGCGAACCCAGACGTAGTGATGGTGACGCCAGGAATAATGACCGTGATCCCAGACGTAGCCGGAACGGACCACCACCCGCTCTTCCGGAGGAGGGGGCGGCTCCTCGCGTCCGCCGTGAATGACGATCACCGCCGCGGACGCGAGCGGGCTCGCGGCAACGATGGACAGCGCAAGCCCGACAGATGCCATCAACCATTTCCTCATAGGGATTCTGTAGTCATCGCTGTAGGGGCTTACCAGAGGCCACTGAGCGAATCCGCAGAATCCCGACTTGACACGCGACGCATCGGCGAGAGGCGGCCTTTTCATTCGGCTCATCCGCTTGATGTTGTGGTGATGAGAAAGGACCTGATCCTGGTGACACTGCCCGTGTTGGGGACCGTCGGTGCGGGAAGCTGGATCGGTTGCGACAGCGTGCAGGAGGCATTCGATTGCAAGCAGGTCTGCCAGCGCTACCGCGAGTGTCGCGACAGCTCGGACGACGTGGGCGGGTGCGAGGACCGCTGGCCGCCCGACGCAACGCCCATCCCGCAGGAAGATGCAGACACCTGCGAATCCTGCCTCGGCGACAAGTCTTACGTCTCGGCGACCTTCAATTGTGCCGGCAGCTGCGGCGCCATCGTCCGTAACTGCAACGGGGGCGTACTTCGCCGCCGGCGAGATCTTTTTGTCGGCCAGCGGCGAGAGATCCGAGGCGCTACTGGGCGGCGGCTTTCTCCTCCGCTTTCTTTTCCTTCACGCCCGCTTTTTCGGCCTTGTTGCCGGACTTCTCCATCTCCTCGGCCGCGTCGCCGCGGGCTTCGGCGGCCTTCATCTTGGCTTTGCCCTTCTTCTCCTTGCGCTCGCCGGCGGCCTCTTCGGCCTTGTTGTCGGTAGCCTTTCCTTCGGCCTTCATGGCCTTGCCGTGCTTCTCCGTCTTGGCTGCCTTGGCCTTGTCGGCGTCGGCCGCCTTCTCTTCGGCATTTCCCTTGCGCTCCATCGTGTTTCCCGCGTTCTCTGCGGCGGTTGGCTCGGCAGCGCCCGCGCGCAGCGAAGCAAGCGAGAAGACTCCGATGACGAGGCACGAACGAATCAGGGTGCGGACCATGCTGGACCTCCAGGGTTTGATATTGAGTTGTAGGGTGAACACTGAGACTTGGCGCACAACCCCTTGACTGAGAATGGTCCAGGTCGGTGACGCACGGACCTACTTCCCGGATCCTCGTCGGTCGGTTACCGATTGGGATCCCCGGTCCTGCGGAACGTTACCCGATCAACTCGAGCCTCCCCTACGGGATCTCTCTTACCCTGTTCGAAGCGCGTGATGGCGACATCGGCACGTGACCTGCACTGAGAGGGGACTCCAAATGACTCCCGCGCTCGAAAAGAAACTTGCGACCATAATGCCGCCGGCAGAGGGCTTCGCGGTCGGCGCGGTGCTGAACGATACCTACCGCATCATTCGCCGGCTGGCGGAAGGGGGAGTCGGCGAGGTCTACTTGGCGGCGCACACGCGGCTGCCGGGGGGATTCGCTGTCAAGCTGTTGCACCGCAGCCTCGCGCGCAACGGCGAAGCGCTGGCGCGGTTTCGGCAAGAAGCGGAGATCACCTCGACGCTGCGACATCCGCACATCGTGCAGGTGTTCGACTTCAACGTCACCGACGCCGGCCTACCGTACCTGGTGATGGAGCTCCTTGAAGGCCAGCCACTCTCGCAACTGGTGGCGTCGGGCCTCCCGCTCGTTTCCCAGCGCGCGATCGCGATCGTCGACCAGATCGCTCAGGCCCTTCATGTCGCCCACGAGCGTGGCATCGTGCATCGCGATCTGAAGCCCGACAACGTCATGCTTCTCTCGGCGACGGGCGCGGAGGACTTCGTCAGATCCTGGACTTCGGGATCTCGAAGGCGAGCTGGAGAACTCGCCTCACCCAGAACGACACCGTATCGGGGACGCCGCAGTACATGGCACCCAGCAGGCTTGCGCACAACGGGATCAGATCGACCACCGCTCCGACCAGTTTTCGTTGGCGGCGATCGCTTACTCCTTGCTGACCGGCCGTGAGCCCTTCAGCGGTGAGGAGCCGGTTGCCGTCCTCTATCAGGTCGTCCACGAGGACCCACGGTCACCCATGGCCGTCAATCCGGCCCTGGGCGCGGCAGTCGACGCGGTCATCATGCGTGGGCTCTCCAAGGAACCAGCCCACAGGTACCCCGACGTTCTCGAGTTTGCCCGCGCCCTACGCGCCGGGATCGGCGAGACAGGCGACGCCTTCTCTGCCGACGTCGTCGACCACGCTCCGCCGGTTCGTGACGAAGCCGTCATTGAGGCGCTCCCCATCCCCGTCGTTGTCAGTGCTGAGCAAGCTGTCGCGGAAGATGTCGAGCAAGACGCTTTTCCGCCCCCTGGTCGGGAGACCAGGCGCTTGATTCGTCGTGTACGGGGGCGGCAGCACAGAGCCAGGCACATTGTGACCCTCGCGCTGGTGACGGGCTTCTGCGCAGCCGCATGGTTTCACCCGGCGACGCGGGGAGTGACGCGCGCGGGCTGGCAGAAGGTCGAGCACGAGGTGAGCAGCCTGATCGACCGCGTCGTTTCGCGACGTTTGTGAGGACGTGTGGCTCTCCGGAAAAGCTCAAAACGGACTGCCAGCGCGGGAGCGGCCGGGCGAACCCTGCTTGCGAGCACCTGGACCATGGTTAGGGTTTACCTAGGAGACAACACCCAATGTCGCTAGAGACCGTTCTCATCTGGATCGCGATTGGACTCATCTCCGGATGGCTGGCCTCTGCGTTCGTCGGCGGAGGGCACGGCGTGGTCGGCGACATCGTGATCGGAATCGTCGGCTCGTTCCTCGGTGGACTGATCTTCCGAGGCCTGCATCTCCACTCCCCGATCGGAGGTTTGGCGGGGACGATCTTCGTCGCATTTGTGGGAGCGCTCGCCCTGCTGATCATCCTGCGGCTCATTCGTTCGGCCGGCCCGCGCCGCCTGTAGTTGACAAAACCGCCGGGATTCGGGGACCTCGAGCCCGGCGGGAGCGGCGTGACCTTGGCCGATGGTAAAACCACCACTGCCGAGCTGCCCCGAGCCAGGGGCGTCGGCCGCTTGGGCCTTGCCGCGCTGGGAATCGTATTTGGCGACATCGGCACCAGCCCGCTCGACACATTGCGGGCCTGTCTGAGCGCTCGGACGCTCCGGCGTTCAACTCGGCCGACGTCTTCGGCGTCCTTACCGGGGCGAGGCATTGGGTCAAACGGCTTCGCGGCAGATGTCGCTCAGCGTCTGGACGAGCCGTTTGGTGTCGAGCGGCTTACCAAACACGGCGTAGAAGGCGCAAGGCCCAAGCTGGGCCAGGTTCGGCACAGCCGTCAATGCAATGGTAGGGATTGCGCGGAGCCCGGACGCTCGCATCTGCAGTTGGCGCAGCTCGACGCCGCCGAGCCGTGGCATCAGGATATCGAGCAGGATCGCCGACCAGAGCGCGTCGTGCTCGAGGTACGGGAGCGCCTCCATCCCATCCGCGGCGCAAATCACCTGGTAACCATTGCTCATCAGAAGCTCAGCCAATGCGGCACGCAGTGTGAAGTCGTCATCGACCAGCAGAATCCGGTGGCCCGCTGACTCCGGGCGCGTCGTGATCGGGCGCATCCCGCCAGCGAGAGCCACGACGGGCTCCTGGTCGTCATCTAGAGACACCCGCACCACCGGGCGGGCGGGTTCGCGATGTCTGTCTGCACGCAAAGCACTTCCTGCAAATTCGGGTCGCGCTTGGGGCAGTCAAGGGGCAGACGTCCTCATTCGACGTTTCTTAATCGATTGGCCGCGAACAGCCGCGGGAGGTTCGATCGCTTCGAGGTTCTTGGTTCTGCCCTTGCGCGGGACCGCGACCGAGATCCAGCTTTCTGGCGGAGCCTGGGTGCTCCAGGAGTACGAGATGGCGCTCGGTGGCAACCACACGAAGAATGGTCGCGAAAGCGTCCGCGGGCCCGATCTCGAGGAAATCGATTTCCCGCCGGCGAGGATTCTCGTGGTCGACGATGTGCCCAGCAACCTCATGGCCATATCGGCGGTCCTCGAGCGTCTGGGCCACGAGATCTATCAGGCGAGGTCTGGCGCCAAGGCGCTTGCCCTCGCCGAACGGGAGGAGTTTGCCGTCATCCTCCTCGACGTCATGATGCCGGAGATGGACGGGTTCGAGGTGCTCGCGCGCTTGCACCGCGTTCCTCTCGCGCGGCACACACCTGTCATCCTCCTGACGGCCCACGAACTGGACCTCCAGGCGATTGAGCGATCTCACGCGCTCGGCGCGGTCGACTACGTTCTCAAGCCGACTCCTCCGAGTCTCTTGCGGGGGAAGGTCGCCGCGCTCACTTCCCTCTACCGTCGAGGGGAGGAGCTTCGCCGCCGGAGCGCGGAGCTCGCGGCCAAGGACCGCCTCATCGCAGTCCTCGCCCATGACCTTCGGAACCCGCTCGCCGCCGTGCTCGCGGCCACCAGCCTCCTTCCCCGCGCATCGGTGGACCCCCGCGTGCGGACCCTCGCCAATCGCGTCTCACGCGCCGGCAAGCGGATGAACAACATGATCAGGGACCTACTCGAGTATGCCCGCGCCGGAGGCGCCGCCCTCCCGATTTCGCCCGCACCCGTCGACATGCGCGATCTCTGCGACGAGCTGGTGGAAGACTTCGAGCTCGCCGGCTCCGGTCCGAAGATCGAAGTCACGAATGCGGGCGACACGAGGGGCGAGTGGGATCGCGAGCGCATCTTCCAGGCGCTCTCGAACCTCGTCGGGAATGCCACGAAGTACGGCGCAGGCAAGGCCGCCATCCACGTCCAGCGAAGCGGGAAGGAAATCGAGGTGGCCGTTCATAACGACGGGCCGGCGATTCCCGTCGAGGTGCTGCCAAGAATCTTCGAACCGTTCGAACGCGGCGACCAGGACGGGACCGGTCTCGGGCTGGGGCTGTATATCGTCCGCCAGATCGCTCACGCTCACCACGGCGAAGTCGCTGTGGCGTCCTCGAACGAGGCCGGAACCACTTTCACATTGAGGTTACCGGTGGCGCCCCGGCGAGCGGCTTGATCCACCTGACGACGCGCCCGCCGGCGTGCTTCAGGCGACGCCGATACCTGCCGAAGCGTGACGGTCATGAGCACGTTTCGGCTGAACCTCCGTGCGACAGATCTACCGGATCCGACGAGCGCTGGGGCGGAAGGCACCTGTGCGATCCACGCCGGAAATCAAGGCCAGAAACTGGCTCCTCGAGGGCGCGCTGCTTCCCTTCGTGTGCGTTGTCCCCGTCGTCGGAGAGCTCGCCGAGCAAGGGGACTAGCGCATTCCCATCTGCGATGCAGTGATGGATTCTCACCAGGACCGCCGACCCGGCGTGAGCGAGAGGCACCAACTCGAAACTCCACGGGGATCGATCGCGTGGAAGTGGCGTGCTCATTCGCTCGCCGACCAGGCCCGGCAAGGACAGGACGTCGACAGGGCCGGGCAAGCTCAGGATCTGAATGTGTGCACGCAGATCGAAGGGCGAGTCGTCGCGCCAGACAGGCCTGCCGACCCGGTGAGGCGACTCGACGACGTGCTGGTGGAAACGCCCGTGCGGTAATAGCTCCTTGCGAACCAGCTCCTCGAGCGTGATCTGCTGATCGAAAAGCAGCAGGGCCCCGATGACCATCGGGTTCTCTGGCGTCGCCATGTGCCAGCGGGCGCTGTCCGCGGGTGACAGCCGCGTGGGTCTCGTTAACTCCGCACCCATGAGGGACCGTCCCCGTTCAGTCTAACGCGGCCGAATCCGCGTCCGATACCATCGCGCCATATGACCTGCATGTCGCGGATGCAGCGCCGCCGTGACGTGGGAAGCGTGGATCCTTCCGGGGTTATGGGCGCATGAGCCTGGCCTTCGGGTTGCAGTCCGCCAGACCATGAAACCCTGGAGGCGCTCGCTCGCTCAGGCATTCCTCGTCGCTGCCTGGGCGAGCATCTACCTCCCGGCCTGCGGCGGGGGGTGCTACGCGAAGGACGAGAACTTTCAGGTAACGCCGTCGGAAAATTGTATTCAGCCGGTGTTCGACGTCTGCCAGGCACAGGGAGGCTGGTTGACGCTCAAGAACAACTGCTCCGAGGC
Source organism: uncultured Pseudomonadota bacterium (assembly GCA_963831685.1). GTDB lineage: Bacteria > Myxococcota_A > Polyangia > Fen-1088 > Fen-1088 > JADGRB01. Next base: position 115,190 of record CAWHRJ010000008.1, on the reverse strand, counting down.
CCTCGTCTTGGGTCCGGTTGCAAGCAAGGCGGGAGCAGACTCCAGCGTCTCCGACGCGGGCACGGGCGCCGTGACCATTGCTGCAGGTGAAGAGGTCCAATTCAACGTGGCCCCTTTCGCCGACACATCCAACGGCAGCTTATGGCAGGTGTCGATTCCCGCGACTCTTGGTTCGATGTCCGTAGCCATCACGTTCGAGATCGCGAGATAGCCGGCACTCAGAGGTTTTCTGTGACCCTGACACGGCTGTCGCGGTGTCGGCCGAACCGTCGGGCTTCCAAGCCTGGATCTGTGCTGTGCGAGCGCCGGCATCTCTATTGCTAACCCCACGACCCATGAGCTCTCACCGCGCTCTCTTCATCACCGTACCCGTCATCGCGCTTGGCCTGGTTACGTCGCGGGCCCTGGCTCAGGATGCTTCTGGCGCGCCTCAGGCGGTATCGGTCTCTCTCAAGCCGGCGTCGTCGCACCTCTCGCTGCGTCTGCGCGGAGAGGGGGATCGGCTCAAAGCTACGAGTGCGCGGGCCCCTGCGTGCTCGCCGTGACGCCGGGCCATTACCAGCTGGGAGTCGTCGATGGGCGGGGCGGGGCGGACTGGCACCCGGTCGACTTGTCGGAAGCGGAGACCATCGAGGTACATCGCTCCCACAAGGGCCTGACGACCGCCGGGATAGCGCTGTTCGCGACGGGCGCCGCGCTGGTCGCCGTGGGGACCGGCGCGTTCATCTATGGCGCGGTCAGTAATCTCGAAACGATGGAGTGTGACGCCGCGTGTGGCGGGGTGTCGGCCCACTTCCTGCGAGTGTCCGCTGCCGGGGCCGGGCTCGGATTGGTGTTCGCTGCGGTCGGTGGGGTGCTTGCCTACGCCAGCAGCGGACCGACGATGATCGAGAAACCTGGCGTCGAAGCCGCAGCGATCGCCCCCAAGCCAGGAGCCCTGTCGGTCGCTCTATTGCCCGATCTCCACGCGTCCAAAGCCCCGATCGCGTCGATGAAGCTGACGTTCTGAGACGAGATATCCTCTCGAGGTGTTCGGTCAGATCCTCGTCGTGGGCGTCGTCAGCTTTTTTACGGACGTCAGCTCAGAGGCCATCTTCGCGGTCCTGCCCCTGTTCGTGACGTCGGTCCTGGGTGCTAGCGCTCAAACGTTGGGCGCGATGGAGGGGTTCGCCGATTTCGCGGCGTCCTCGTTAGACATGGTGTCCGGGCGTCTGTCGGATCGCTCGGGTAGGCGAAAGGTGTTCGCCCTACTGGGTTACAGCCTCTCCTCGCTTGCGAAGGTGTCCGCTTCACTGCGGCGTCGAGAAAGCGCTCCGGAACCGGAGATGTCGAGCCGGCCGACTAGTCTTGAAGATCTCGCCTTCGGGGATTCATGAGATTCGCCGTGTGGGAGAGGAGCAATCTGCAACGAGCTCTCTGGCTTGTTGTTTGCTAGCCTGTACTCTTCATGCGAAGAGCCGCCCTCTCGATACTACCGGTCGCCTTCTTCTGGGGTTGTGGCAGTTCGTCTACGACGACGACCATCTCGATCTCCGCGAGCCAGAGGAGTTGCGTGGTCGATTCTGATTGCATACCGGCGTTCGAAGGCCCAATCGGATGCTGTGGACCGGGCTGTTCCAACACGGCCATCAACATTGCCAGCTCAGCCAGTTACGAGGCCGATCTGAACGAGCGCGGAAAAGCAACGAGAACCAAGCTGCGGGCCGCCGTCCCTCCCTGCGCGACCATGGACGCAATCACCTGCAGGGTGCCGGTTGATGGTGGCTTACTCTTCAGCGGAGCTGTCTGCCGGGCTGGAACGTGTGAATTGATCACGCTTCCCCCGGATGCTTCGGCGAGCGACTGACCGCCCCTATGTGGGCGGCCGCAGGCGGGTGCTTGGGGCGGGGCGCCGGCAACGGCAGCTCGCTCATCGTCAGTGCCAAATACGCCTCGCCGCCAGCATCGTCAAGCTCTCCGGACCGCCGTCAACATCGCGATTTACGGCCAGTTCGTTCGATCGATTTCTCGCACAGGAGGCCGGCCACCGGCCTTGGGGAGCGTTTGCGCGTCACTTGACGGTCGAATCGCTGGATGGTGTGCTCAACCAGGGGGTGAGCTATGAAGCGTTTTCGCTCCGTCGTGCTCGGGGTGACCGTCATGGTGGCTCTATCGACTTACTCGCGTCGAGCGGCTGCCAGCGACGATACTTCTCGCAACATTCTGATCGGCGCCCTTGTGGGTGCCGCCATCGGAGCCATCGTTGGCCTCATCGTCTACGTGAGCAAAGACAAGCCGCCCCAACCGACGGCCGCGGTACCTCCGAATTGGGCCGCCGTCGGTCTCGGTCCGCTCCCTCTCGCCAGAAGGTCGGACGACAGCCGGGATTGGAACGCCTCGGATCCCGCCGTCCTCAGGTTGTGAGAGACCTGCCTTCCCCCGCAAAATGAACCGGCGAAAAGTGCTGTTGGTGGTTCTTCTTGCGGGATCGTCGTCCTGCGGCGGGGGTTCCGCGCCGCTCGCGCAGTCCGGGCCGCAGCTCTCTCCGGCCCAGGTGCTCAAGGCCTGCGCCATGGCGATGTCGTGCGTCTCGTCTGGGCTGATCGCGAGCGGCGCCGAATGCACGTACGAGCTCGAGCGCGCCGCCGTGCTCGACGGGAGCGGTCCGCTTAAGACGTTCGCGGCCTGCACCTCGACACGCTCGGACTGCACGAGCGCGCTCATGTGTGCATCGCTCAATCACGGACCAGATTATTGTTCCGCCCATCCTGACAATTCGTGTGACGGCGACGTGGTCGTGGAGTGTGATCCGACCTCCACGCCCGACTGGGCAATCGATCCCCCACCTGTCGATTGCCACGCGATCGGCATGACCTGCCTGAACGCCGTCTGCACCGACGGCAAGACCTGCAACACCGACATCGTTTCCGAGTGCATCGGGAACAGCCTCGTGGGTTGCGCCCAGACGACCAAGACCGAGGCCTCCATCGATTGCGGCCTCATCTACACCGGCGGCACCTGCGGCCAGGTTTACGCTATGCCTGGCTGCATCCCACCCGAGAGCACCCGTTGCATCCAGGACACGGGCTCATACGCGTGTCAGGGAAGCGTGCTGCTCGGATGCGCGAACTATCTCGACGGAAAGCTCGACTGCGCGACGATCGACGCGCAATGCGTCGAAGATACCGGCGTCGCCGACTGCGTTGCCAACGCCACGGATTGTACGCGGTCGTCGCCCGATCGTTGTAATGGCGGGGCACTCGAGGTCTGCCTCAATGGGCAATACCAAGACTTCGACTGCTCGTCGGTCGGGCTCGGCCCGTGCGTAACCACGCAAGCGGGGGGGGCCGCTTGCGGCACGTCTGGGTCGGTTCCGAACGACGCTGGATCGGGCTGACGCCCCGATCTCCGTAGTCGCGCCCATACTGGCGGCGCTGTGCTCGGCTGCTGCTCGGGACGCGACGAAGCGGCCCGACAAGACGAGACATCCAGCGCCAATGCCGCCTTCTTCAGCAGCCTGCTAGTCCCCTGGATCCGTCATTTCTTGAACGTCCCGGTCAGCCGAACCGATCGACTTCGTTAGGGAATTGCCCCGATGGTTTTTCAAAGCATCTCGATTTCAGGGGACTAGATGGGCCGCGGCTTTCGGTTGACTAGCGGGTTGACTCGGACGCCGCAGAGCCGCCCCTTTTCGTTGACGGGCGCGCCTTCCCTCGCTGACGTCACCCCTCGTTTCCAGAGGACGGTCTTGAGCGCTCCCGGCGTAACTTGGCAACCCTCGCGCGAGACGATGCTCGCCACCTCGCTCCAGGAATAGCCGCGCTCGCGCAGCGACCGAGGATCTCGTCCGCCAGGCGCGCAATCGCCTCCTGCCGCGTGAGCTCTCGCGCGCTCTCGTCCTTCGCCGGGATCGCCGCAAGTCGTGCGCGAATCGCCTCCACGGTCGCCACGGTCAGTGCCATCGCCAGTGACTCGGGCGATCACGTGTCGAGTGCGGCTGGTCGACTTGGCCGCAACGACTGCGCTGGTCTTGTTCCGAGGGCCGTCGTTTCCTTTGACTGTGACGGCTGAAGGGCAAGATAAAAAGACAATGGCCTGCGGCGCCTATGTGTTCGGACTTGTTCGGGATTTTCAATGGTTCGAGCGATCCCAACAATGGCACGACGACGACATCTCCCCGTGATCGCTGCCGTTTTCACAATGGCTCGCGAGGTTCGAGGCTGACGTGCTCGACGGAGACGGCCCGCGACCGCCCGGAGTTACGCCCGCGCATCGGCGGAAGGTGCGGCGAGGTGCCGATGGAACGGGCGCCGCGCCTGCGGAGCGCGCTGCTGGCTCGAATCTCGCGCCTGGGCGCAAAGTCCGGGCACGCGTCCGGACGTTCGCGAGACGTGTATTCCGTTCGAGACGTCCCCAGGTCGCCGCCGTTCTCGCGGCGTTGCATCGTCAAGGCGCGCTTCGTGAAGATGACGTCGCAGAGAGCGCGCGCCTCGGCGTTACATCTCACCACATCGAGAGAGACGGCGTCGAGAGGGACGGATCGCCCGGGCGCCTCTTATGGCGCCGGCGACGATACACCAGTGCGAGAGCTGATCTCGACGCCCGTCGCGGGGGAGAAGCGCCAATTCCGTTTCATCGTCTCGCCCGAGGATGCACGCGGGATCGACCTGACCGCCTTCACAGGAACCACATGGCCCAGATGGAGACGGATTTCCGACGGTCGCTGGTGTGGGGCGCGGCGAACCACACGAACACCGACAACCCGCACGTCCATGTCGTCGTTCGCGGCTTGGACGCCGATGGGTACGATCTCACGATCGACGGTCGTTACATCAGGGAGGGGCTGCGCTCACGGGCCTAGACGATGCTCACGTACGAGCTCGGACCACGAACGCCGATGCAGATCGACGATCAGCTCGGCCGCGAGGTCGGCCAGGACCGTTTCACGTCTCTCGACCGGGCGTTACACGTCCGTTGCGGCTCCGACGGCGGGCTGTTGGAGACTTCGTTACCCGCGAGAGATCGCGTCGCGGTGGGGAGGCTTATCGCCAGGCTCGGCCACCTCGAACGCCTCGGCCTGGTGGCGAGGGTGGCAGCGGTCGAGTGGCGGTTCGAACCGCGATGGGATGCGACGTTGCGGGAGCTCGGGCAGACGGGCGACATCATCAAGCGCATGAACGCGGCCGTTACCTGGCGGATCAGACGCGGTTCGCGATCGTCGATGAATCGACCGCGATGGATCCGATCGCCGGCGTTGTCCGCTCCAAGGGGCTGCATGACGAGCTCACCGGCCAGTCGTTCATGGTGAGCGAGGCCACTAACGGTCGGATCCGTTACACGAGGGTCGACCTGCGAACCGCGGAGCGGATAGTGGAGGGCGACATCGTTCGCCTGGCAGTGGGTCCGCGGCTGCACGTGGTTGCTGGCCAGCAGGAGATCGGTGGGAAGCCGAAGGCACGCTCGCCGGTCCCGTTCCGGCGCCTGGGTCCGCCGCTTCATTTCCAACAGCGTTACAAGGGCCCCGCCTGGCTCGATACGCCCGAGGCCGCGGCAGTTGCGACCTCGGGCTTGGACTTGCCGGCGAGGTTGCGCGATCTCTGTCGCGCCGTGACGCCAACCTGCGCGCGATGGGGGTGGGGCGGGCGACCCGCAACAGCGAGTGCCGTCGCCCGAGTGATCTCGCAGACCGTGAACGAAGCGACGACGATCGAAGACTCGGGCCAGACCCGCCGGTCGGACAGCGCTGGTCTCTCCGACCCCGGGCTGGCGCCACCGTCGACGCGCGGCGCCGATCCCGTCCTGTCGATGGTGCTCACGCCCGACGAGCTCGCCCAGATGCTCCGGGTCCGGCGGCGCTTCGTTTACGAAGTCATCTCTCGCGGCGACATCCCGGGCGTGCGGCGCATCGGTCGGAAGGTGCCATCCGAGCCAACCCTGCCATAGCCCATGACGCTCGATGCTTTCTTGCGCGGACTCATCCAAGAAGTCTTGGTTGACGAACGGAGTGCGCAATGACCTCGCCCTATCTCACCACGGCGGAAGCAGCCGAATATTTGCGCTTCAAGTCGCCGTCCGCGATTCGCAACCTAAAGATGCGTGGTCTCCTCCGCCCGGCCGGCCGCCGCGGCGGGACTGATCTCTATCGTCTTGACGACCTGGATCACTACGTCGCGGCGCGGAGCCTCGCGTACCATGGCCGCGGACGGCCCGATGCTCCAGGAAGGCACATGGAACATGACCTGGAACTGGACGGCCGGCTGCAAGCCGACCAAGCACTACGGGCATTTACAAAACGAAGACGGGCTATCGCGTGCGCGTGCGCGCGGTCGATCCGAGAACTGGCACGCTGAAAGGAGCGAACCGAGAGTTCGAGGGAATCACGCTGGAAGAGGCGGTGGTCAGGCAGGCCGAGCTGCGAACGTTGCTTCGTTCGGGTGGGCGGCGCGACGAGGCGGTGCGGGTCAAGTACGTCGACTACGTGACGTCCTTGCTGAGGAGAAAGATCGCCACGGGTGATCTCAACTCCGCGAAAACGCGCGAGCAGTGGGCGCACGTACAAGACGTGCACTTGGTACCAGCGTTTGGCGACTGGTACGTCGAGGCGATCAAGCGGGCGGACATCGAGGAGTGGAAGGCCGCGCAAGGTGCGCGGGTCCAGCGACACGACTACAGCCCGAACACCGTCAATGGGTGGCTTCGGGTATTGCTCGCGACACTGCGCCACGGGGTAGCAGATCTCGATCTCCAGCACGACCCCACTCGGGGGGTTAAGCCGCTCGACACGTCCACTTGGCATACGTACACGGAGGAGGAGCCCAACGCGCTTACGGTGGGGGAGATGCCGACATTCATGGCCAAGGCGCGGGAGCTTTTCCCGCAACACTTCGCCATGCTCGCGCTCGGCTTCGCGACAGGGCGACGTCCGTCAGAGCTTCGGCCGCTGCGGCGGCAGGGGCCAACGCCGGACATCCTCTGGAACGAAGGGGTATTGCTGGTGCGCCGATCGGAGACCAGGGGTGAGGTGATGGAACGGACGAAAACGGGACGACACCTGCGCGTGCCGCTGCCAGAGGATCTCATGGAGATCCTCCGGTGGCACGCACGCGAGTTGCCGCCAGGGCCGGCGAAGGAGAGTGACCTGCTCTTCCCGTCGATCACGGGGGGCTATCGATCGCCGACGACCTTGGACAAGCCGATCGCGGCGATCGCCAAGGCAGCGAAGGTCAAGAAGCACCTCTCCGCCCGCTGCATGCGGCGGACGTTCCAGGATCTCGGGCGGGCGGCGCAGGTACACGACTTCGTTGTGCGGGCGATCTCTGGGCACGCCACTGTCGACATGCAAGCGCAGTACAGCACGATCAGCGGCGACGAGGTGAGGCGGGGCCTCGCTAAGGTTATCACCTTGGCGGGCATTCGAAACAATCAGGACGGGGCCGCCTCAGGGGGCGAAAGTGGTCATGGAGGTGGTCATGCGGGGGCTGACGTCGACGTCGAGGCAGCAGGTTGATGTTGCGATACCCACGTGATTCCACTAGATTAGCTGGCTATTCGCGGGATTAACTCAGTTGGTAGAGTGTCAGCTTCCCAAGCTGAATGTCGTCGGTTCGAACCCGATATCCCGCTCCCAAAAAGCTAAGCAGACGCGGCAGGTTGCAGGTTCGGTCCCTCTGACGCCTCTCTAGCTCCGACCTCGTTTCCCACCACTTTCCCACCACTCCTCGACTTCCCACCACTTAGGGCTCCGGTGGAGGCGCCGCCGAGGAGATCGCGGTAGCCTGCCAGCGAAACCACCTTCCCGAGCGCCGCCTCGACCTCCACTTGCGCGACGGAGCTGTAACGCTCCGTCATCTCCTCGGTGAAGTGACCGCAGATGCTGCGCTGGACGAGTCCGTCGACCGCCGCCCTTCGGGCGAGGTCTTGGAACGTCCGGCGCATCGCCTTCGGTGTCACCTTCTTGCCGAGCGAGAGGTGCTTGCATACGTCCTTGAACGGTTTGTCGAGCACTGTGGGGCTCCGAAACCCTCCGAGGTCGGAGGGGAACAAGAGATCACTCTCCTGCATCGGGCCCTCGGGCAACCGATCGGTGTGCCAGCGGAGGATGTCCATGACCTCGGCGGGCAAGGTGACCCGGAAGCGCGTCGAATTCTTCGTCGCTTCCAGCACCTCGTCGCCGCGGAATTGCTCGTCCAGAGTCACGTTCGAATTCCAGGTGATGAATGTCCTTAGCTACCGGACTGCGACACAGCCCGACCGTCACGCCCGCCCGGCGGTGGGAGGGTGGAGGGTGCCGTTGCGGTGCGGGAGCCCGGCGAAAAAGAGGACGCGATCGGAGTTGCGGAGAGTGCAGGCGGCGCCGTTTCTCCTGTCCCACTGCCCGACCGCCTGCGCGCTTGTGCTCCTGCCAGCACTTGTCGCGGGTGAAGACGTCGCGGAGCGCGAAATCGATCGTCTTGGACATGGCCTCGGCAGGTGTCAGCTTCGCGGGTGCCGACTCCCTCACCCACATGGCGTAGGCACTCAGCTCCTGCGCGGTATCCGCGGAAACCTCGGTGAGGATCGTCTCCCGTTTTTGAGTGCCTTCCAGGACCAGCGGTCCCGTGCGGGGCTCGGATTTCGGTCGGCCAGCTTTCTTCTTCGTGCTTTCCATGGGTGCGTTCCTTCCTTGGTGGGTGCAGGTCCGTGCGCTCCGCACGGCTCAGCGGGAAATCTCTGGACTGATCTGAATCGAAAGGCGGCCGGCGGGATCACGCGAGATGGTCACGACCTTTCCCCGCAACCGCTCGGCGTCCTTGGGTTTCGGAACAAGCGCGAGCTGGCGGTGCCGCCGATAGTCGACAACCTGGACGTACTCGGTTCCGGACGAACCCGCCGGCCCTGGAACCAGCTGTCCCCTGAATCGCTGCGGATTCGGCATGAAGGCAAGCCCGAGCCGTTGGGCGGCCCTCTCGCCGATCATCACCCGTTCCTTTTCCAGGTCGTTGTTGGGCGGCGCAGCTGGCCCCCTCTGAGCCGGTGGGGACTTGTCGATCTGAAGGCGGGAGCGAGGATGCGTCCGTTCCCTCGACTCCAACTGGGCGATCAGGTCAGATGGGACGGTCCTCTACACGACGCTGCAAGCGCACTGGAAGACGTTCCTCGAGGAGCTCGAAGCCGAAACACCGGCCCTTCCTGCCTTCGTCGTGGCGGAGGTGGAGGCTTTTCTACGGTGCGGGATCCTGGCGCAGGGCTTCGTTCTGGCGAGGTGCCGCGACTGCGGGTGGTGCCGGCCAGTCGCGTTTTCATGTCGCCGCCGCGGATTCTGCCCGAGCTGTATCGGCCGCAGGATGTCCGACTTCGCGGCGCATCTGGTGGATCGCGTGATCCCGCGCTGCCCGGTGAGGCAGTGGGTTCTCACGGCTCCCTATTCGTTGCGCGCGAGGATGATGTTCGACCCTGCACTGACCACCGTGGTGTTGCGCGAGCTCATCGCCGCGGTCTCGGCGTGGCTTCGGCGGCGTGCCCGGCGGCTCGGCATCAAGGGTGTCCTCAAGACCGGGGCGGTGACGGTAATCCAGCGCTTCAACTCGGCACTGGGCGCCAGCCCGCACTTCCATACTCTATTTATTGACGGGGTTTACAGCTTCACCCTCGGCAGGGCGCCAGTCTTCCATCCGACGCTCGGACCGACCGACGAGGATGTCGCGCTGGTCGCCGCGTCCGTTTCCCGACGGGTCACGCGCAAGCTCGCCGGTGGAGAGCCGAGCCCAGCTCACCAGGACTTCATCGATGCGGCGCCGCTCCTCGCCGCGATATCCCAGGCGGCGGTCGGTGGAGCGAGCGCCACCGGCTCGCGGCGCGGTCAACGCGTCGTTCGCGTCCGCGGCGCGCCGGCGGCCGTTGATGCCGTCGTTCTCGGTCGCCTACGGGTGATCGCCCTCCTCCTTTTCGAGGAACCGGCGTCCCGCGGTTGTGAGCCGAATGCCGCTGAGGTAGCCGTTGGCGGCCGGCCAATTGCGATAGATGGGAAGTTAGGCGCCGCCAAGCCGGCCGGAAACTTCGCCGGCGATTTAGCGTGACTACGGTGCTTCCGAAACGCGTCAGTCCTCGATCTCGATCGGATGGCCTGCCCGGATTATCCGCTCGTAGTGGTCACGATTCCCGGTGACCAGAACGAGCCCGCGGGCGAGCGCGATGCCAGCGATCATCGGATCGGCGCGTCCGATCGGCTGTCCTACGCGCTCCAGGTCGCGCCCGACCTTGCGAAACCCTTTGACGACTTCCACCACCGTCACTGTCGAGATGGCCAGCGGTCCGACCGTCGACACGTACGTCAGTGCACGGCGGCGAACGAACTCGTTCTTCCCCTTGGCGACCTCGGAGAAGATGTCTGTGTCGAGGAGCGCCCTACGCACCGCGCGTCCGCAGGGGGTCCCGTTCTCGGGCGGCCATGGCGCTGTCCGAGACCTCGTCCATCAGTTCTGGCTCGTCGGCGAACAGCCCGACGATCGAGGCTCCGTCCTTCTGTTCCTCCACCACGGGACGCAGGACGACCTCGACCGGACCCTGCGGCGTATCCACGGGCTGGTCGAGCTCGATGTGCCGGGCGTCCGAGAGGTGCCCGCGGACGGTGACTGCGCGCGCCATACTGCGAGTGCACGTGCCGCCGCCCATTCCCAGGACGGCCAGGAGGTTCCGGACGTAGCTCTCAATTCGGCGGGGTGCGGAAAGGCTGAACCCTACAATGGATTGATCCGCAGCACCGGGCGCGGGAGTAGAATTCGCGCCATGTCTGGACGGGGTCTTTTCCGTGGGCCGTCGTTGGTGGTCGCGCTGGCGCTGGCCACGCTGGGGGGGGGCTCTTGCGGCGGCGGCACGCTCACGCCACCTGGCGAGAAGTCGCTTCACGGCATCTGGTCCGGCCAGGTCTCGGTCAGTGCCCCCGGGTTGGCGTGGGGACCGTTCGATACCCTCACGCTGGGGTTCGCGGACGACGGCACGTTGAGCGCGCTGCAGTTCGCAGGGAGCGTGCTCCCCCCGCACACCTTCGGCTCCGGGCCTGACGACTATCCTCTCGAGGGCTCGCGCCAGGCTCCGTTGACGGCCGGCAGCAGCTTCACCGTTCAGGTCACGGTGAATGCCGCCAACTTCGCAAGCGATGACCTGGACTTCAGCTACCGGATCACAGGCGTCGGCGACTCGCCCGACACCGACTACGTCGAGGAGACCAAGGGGCAGCTGCAGAACGGGGTTCTGCACGTGAGCTATTCCGCGACCGGCACGTACCTGATCGTCCCGATCGCCGCGACCGCGTCCGGCGACCTGCGCCAGCAGTAGCTTCAGCTTCGGGAGAAAGCCGACGGCCCTGTGGTGGTGAAGAACGCGTCCGACCTGAGACAAGGCCACATCCGCCTCGAGGTTACCGGAAACGTCGGTACGCTCCGGCGTGAGGTGCTCGACCATGTCATTGTCCTAGGCGAGCGCCACCTGCTGCGATTGGTTCGAGCGCACGCTGCTTACTACAACGAGGACCGCCCGCACATGGCGCTCGACCGAGACGCGCCGTTCCCGCGCGCTGTCGAACCGCCGAACGCCGGTCGCGTCGTCGCCCTCCCGCGGGTTGCCGGCCTTCACCATCGCTACGCCCGGGCTGCATGACCCTAAAGTGAGCCATTTTTCGCCACCACAGGTGGTGTCGAGCCCCTTCACCTTCATGACGGGGTTCTTCTCCAACCCGAGCTCCTCCACCGCCTCGTTCATGATGCTGCGAAGGAACCGGAGCCAGTTGTTCAGACGAGATCCGGGGCGCGATCGATCGCGGGAACGTCGTTCTGAAGGCTGCCCACCCCCTCGAACATGATGGCGCGCATGCTCATGATGAGCGCTCGGTTCCCCCTGGATTCGCCGTGCTCTTCTTCGCCATTTCTCGAACGCCCTCCCGGTCCGATTCCATAGCACCGGTGCCGGACGCTGAAAACAAGACACAGGGCCGTAGCCCGGCCGGGCACGGCGTCGAGCCCCGCTCGCGCTCGTCGTGGTACGCTTTAAGTGTCGTGGCGACGCCCGCAAACCAAAGACCGACGACGCTGGATGAGGCCCTCGTCCAGCTGAGGCGCGACCCTGGCCACCCGGTTCAAGCAAACATTGGTGAGCTCGAGATCGAGCTACGCGTCATCGGTAAGACCACCGATGCGGGTCAGGGCGGGCCCTACGATTCGCTTCTGGCTTCGGCCGGCACCGCTGAGGCGTTCGCGGATGACGTCGCCCGCCACAAAGGCGCCCATCTCGCCGACATCTACGCGCCCAAGCGTAACGGTCGGTGAACACGGTCTTCGTAGACACGAGCGGCTTCTTCGCGCTCTACGCCCGCAACGACGCCGACCATTCGCAGGCGGTTGCCCTTTTCCGGCGGGCCAGCTCAGAGCGTTGGGAGCTCGTCACCACCAACGCGGTGGTCATGGAGACGCACGCGCTGCTCTTGAACCGCGCCCGCGACGGTCGGAACGTGGCGCTGAGATTCCTCGATGACCTGCGGTCATCCGGCGTCCGGGTGGAACGCGTGGCGGAGGCGGACGAGGCGGCCGCGATCGCCCTGATCCGCGCGCATGCGGACAAGGGTTACTCGCTTTGCGACGCTCTGAGCTTCGTCGTCTGCGAGCGCTGCGGGATTGCGCAAGCAATCTCGTGCGACGATGATTTCCGATCTTACGGTCGGCTGACCGTCCTCCTGTAGGGCTACGGGCCAGGCAAGACGGCTTCAGCCGGCTGTCCCCGGAGGAGTTCCCGCCGTAGAGACCCGACTTCACCGACGAAGCCAGACGACGCGGAACTTTCCGCAGCTCTCAATTCCAAGCTAACCCAGCACTTCCGCGCCCCTACCCCGCCCGTCCAGCAGAGATTCAAGTTCTGGTGCGAGGTACCCCGGCACCTACCCCGCGGCGTTCTTTCTCCAACTGAAGCGGCACGCCGCATCTGGCGGTCGAGATTAGAGGGCCATCAGAGTCCCTCCACGTGGGAACCTTGGAGGGCGCGACGCGGCACGCCCGCCCCGCTACCTGTCAACGAGAATGAGACAGCGTTGGTTCGAGTTTAGTGAGCCTCCTCGACGGATCGACGCCGGGTTCAAGGCGGATACTGAGTGAGGATCGCCCACCAAAAACCTTGGCCCAGCCACGGCGGGGCCTCTGGCCAAAGCGATGTGGAGTCCCAGCACCACCGCCGCCGCACGCTTCACGCGCCGGAACCGGGCGTGTGGGCGACATCCTGGATCTCCGTCGAGAACATTGCGCCGGGTGTACCGGGGACGTAGACGAGTAACGCAACCGACCCCAGCACCAATCGAAAGGAGAGAGGCCGCCATGCACCGCAGGGCATTCTTGAAGATCGCAGGCGGTGGGGTGATCGGCGCCGGGCTCCCCGCGATGGCGAACACAGCAACGCCTGCAGCTGGCGGCGACGCCTCCGCGCGGAGCGCCCCCGCCGACCATACGATCCGAATCGCGACCGGCTTGGTGGAGGTCGGCCCGCAGCGCTTCCTGTCGATGACGACTTACAACGGAGGGTTTCCAGGCCCACTGCTCCGGTTCAAGGAAGGGCGCCAAGTCGTGGTCGACATCCACAACGACACGGACACGCCCGAGCAGCTGCATTGGCACGGTCAGCGCCTTCCCGTTTCGGTCGACGGAGCCGCCGAGGAAGGGACGCCGTACATCCCAGCGCACGGCATGCGGCGCGTGATCTACGTACCCGGGCCCGCAGGGTTGCGCTTCTATCACACGCACCTCCGGGCTGGCGGCGACCTGCACCTCGGGCAGTACAGCGGTCAGGTCGGGCCCGTCTACATCGAGCCGGCGGACGATCCCGGAGCGCACGATCGCGAGGTCTTCCTGACGCTGAAGGAATTCGACCCGTTCTTCAGCCAGGGCGGCGATATGGCTACGGACATCCTGTCGCCCTCCGCATCCGACCCAGAGCTAAAGAAACGGGGCGAGGCGGCCATGCAGGCGTCTCTGGCGAAGGGGATGAAGAAGGGCTTCGAGGTCGGCTACCGCATCTTCACTATCAACGGCCGCCAGCTCGGCTTCGGTGAACCTGTTCGGGTCAAGCGCGGCGAGCGCGTGTTGTTCCACGTGCTGAATGGGAGCGCCACCGAGAACCGGAGCCTCGCCCTGCCGGGTCACACGTTCAAGGTGGTGGCGCTGGACGGCAACCCAGTCCCACGCCCTGCCGACGTCCCCGTGCTCTGGCTTGGCACCGCCGAGCGGATCAGCGCCGTCGTCGAGATGAATCACCCTGGCGTCTGGGTCATGGGAGATCTGGCCGATGACGACCGGCGCGACGGCGTGGGCGTGGTCATCGAGTACGCGGGCTCCAAGGGCAAGCCCGCATGGCGGAAGCCCAGGACCTTTCGCTGGGACTATCGACGCTTCGCCGACCCGAACAAGACGGTGCCGCAGCCGGATCGGACCATCGACATGCTCTTCGCCAAGGACAACGCCGCCGAACAGGGCTTCAACCGTTGGACCATCAACGGCAAGGCGTTCGACATGGATCACATGACCGTCGACTGGCGGCTCGAGCGAGGCAAGCGGTACCGGCTGCGCATGCGTAACGGGAGCGACGACCTTCACCCGATGCACCTGCACCGGCACTCGTTCGAGCTGACGAACATTGCGGGACAGCCGACCGCCGGCGTGATGAAGGACGTGGCGATGCTCGGCGGATACCAGACGATGGAGGTCGACTTCACCGCGGATCAGCCGGGCCTGACGCTGTTCCACTGCCACATGCAGCTACACATGGACTTCGGGTTCATGGGCCTCTTCGAGACGACTTAGCTCCTGCGACCGCGGGTCAGTTGTCCGCTCTTCGGAAATCGCTGATTCAGCCAAACAGCCGCGTCGCCTGACACGCTAGACGACGGGTTTCGGGCCCGAAACGCTTCTTTTCGTATTCCCAAGCTGAATGTCGTCGGTTCGAACCCGATATCCCGCTCAAAGAAGCTAAGCAGTCGCCGCCGTCGACCGGGATCGCCAGCGACCGCGACGCCGGTGCGAGCTCGCGGCCATCGCACTCGACGCGCAGCCCCTCCACTCGGGCCGCCTCGGGCACGATGATGGTCAGCCGCGACAGGCGCGGCTCCAGCTTCGTCGCGTGGTCGTGCGCCTCGACCTCGAGGTCGGCGCGATAGTCGCGCCGACCTCGACGCGCGGGTCTCGTGCGCGATCTCCGAGCAGAGTGCTGCGACGGGGCAACCTCGTTCCGGGTGGTCGACGTGGAACCGCGACACGTAGGAGTCCACGAGCGCGCGCCGCTTCGACGACGCGCGAGCGCCGACGCTCGCGGTAGAACCCACCGACGGTGAGTCCGAGCTCGCCCATGACGTCCGCGACCCCGACGGCCGCGATACCGCGCGCGCGAAACAGCCGCCACGCGACGTCGAGGATCCGTCGGCGAGTCTCTGCGGTGTCCTCCGTGAAAACGCGGGTCTGGGACGCGACGCGGCTACCAAAACGCTCTATCTCGGCCAAATGACGCGACGGAGCTTCGGGCCTTATACGCCCTGCACGGCCTCCGAGCTCGGTCACTGGGTCGAACCACTGGGCGCAGAACGGCTTCGCTGACGGCGGACGCTCGGCAAGAGCGTCGCGAGCAAACGGGGATTGCGGTAGAAGATCCGCGGAAGGCACAACGCTCGAAAGGAGGGTGCGACCAGTGAACAAAGCGTGGAAGAAGATCATGGCCCTCAGCATCGTGCTGTTGCTGCTCGCGGCGGCTTTGACTGTCCGTCAGCTCAGATCACTCGAGTGGCCCGCGGTCGAAGCACAGATCGTCGCGTGGCGCATCGTCGAGCACAGGTCGCAGGACAGACCCGGCGGACCGGAGTACCCGACGTTCCGGCCCGAGATGCGCTATCGCTATCTCGGCAGCGACGGTCAGGCGCAGGAAGCGACCAGGCTGGTCAGTGTTTGGTCCAAGGGCAGAGCCAAGCCCGAGCACTTGACGACCGAATATCCGGCGGGCTCGCACGTCAAGGTGAGCTCCGACCCGCGCCATTCCGACCAAGTTCGGCTCGATATCGGACCGAATCTGGCGACCTTTTGGGAACCGCTGGCGGTTTTTGCGGGGGCTGTCATCTGCGGATTGTTGGCCTGGCGCGCCCGTCGTCGCTGAAAACGGGGGCATCTCCGGGCGGCTCGACGAGCGCGGCAGGCCGGCATGAACGGTCGCGGCCCGCGCGAGCTTCGACCGCGCTCAGTGATCTTGCTGAGTGGGTGGGTCGGGTCCACCACTTGGGTTGGACACCGTCGATACATTTGACGGTTCCTTTCAAAGTGGACAAGTATCTTACAATCGTTCGATGCGCGCGGCCGCTGCATCGGCAGAGTTTGCGGCACGACGGATGCACCGACTCGAGGTCGTGGACGATCAGCGGATGTTGACGACGCCGGCCTTCTTCGAAATCATGGCTCGCTGGCAGCCGCGTCTCGATGAGCGTCTGACCGATCTTTGTCCCCCAGGGGAGCGACGACCGTTCCGTCAACGGCTCTGGGCGGCTCTCGACCTCCTCAGCGCGCTCGACGAAGGGGCCGGACCCGCTCGGGACCAACTGATGCAACAGGTGCTGAACGTTCTTCATTCTGAAATTCTTCGCCCGACAATTCGGCTGAGCTCGCGCCAGCTCGCCACGGTCACGATGACCCTCTCGGAGCTGGATCATGAGGCGACGCGGGTACCGCCCGATGTCGCCCAGTTTTGCCGACGCGCGAGGATGGTTGTCGACATCGAATTGCTTGCGTGAGTGCTCGGGCACGGCTTTCGACAGACGGTGTTCCGCGTTGGCGGGCGCGGGTTGCGGAGGACACGCGTCCGGCCCGACGGGGACGCAAGCGTGCTCGACCCTGCGGAGGCGACCTCGACACCGACGGCGACGGCCTGCCGGACTGTGACGAGCTCTACCTCGGAACCTCTCCGGGTATACAGGGTATTTTCTGATCCTCGATGGGCTTGGCGGGCCAAGATGGTTGCGGCTGCGGGGTGTCGCGCACCTCGGTTGACCCGTTTTCCGCTCTCGCGCAACGTGGTGAATGTCGTGGGAGAAGCCGACGAAGATCTGTCGAAGCTGGCGCGCCGCGCGGCGGCGGGCGATCGGCGAGCGGCGCACGCGCTGCTGTTGAAGGTCGGTCCCGCCATGCTGCGGGCGGTGCGGCGGGTCCTCGCGCGACGCACCGTGGACGTCGAGGACGTCGTCCAGGAGGCGATGCAGGCGCTCGTCGACGCGCTGCCTGGATTCCGCGGCCAGTGCACGGTCCTGCACTTCGCCTGGCGGGTGGCGGTCCTGACGGCCCTGGCGAACCGCCGGCGCCTCGACCTCCGCGCGCAGTGGGCGGCAGAATCCACCGACGCGGTTGAGGTTGAGGAGGCGGCGCAGGCACCGGCGCTCGCGGACGCCGCCCTGCTGCGCGGACGCCGGGAGGCTCTGAGCGCGCTCCTCGACGAGTTGCCGCCCGATCAGGCGGAGGTGTTGGTGCTGCACGCCGCGTACGGGTTCACGATCGAGGAGCTCGCTGGGGCCGTCGGACGGCCGATCGAGACGATCCGCAGCCGTCTGCGGCTGGCGAAGCGGGCCTTGCGCGAACGGATCGACGCCAGTCCGGACCTGGCCGACGTGTTGCGGGTGACGTCATGACCGGACGCGGGGATCGCTGTCCGGACGATCTGCTGGCGCGCAGCCGACGCGGTCCGCTGTCGCTCGTCGAACACCGCGCACTGGACGCCCACTTTGCGGTATGCGGCCCGTGCCGCGCGACGGCCGTGCTGGCGGCACTCTACGAGCAGATCCCCGATTCGTCCTCGAGCGACGATCGGGCAGTCGTGGCGCGCCTCGCAGGCCGAGTCACTTTGCCGGGGCGCCGGCGGCGAGAGACTGCCAGACGCGTGGCGTTCGCGGCCGGGGCAGCGCTGATGGCGGTGGCGGGCGTCGCCGCCGCGTGGGTGGTGTTGCAACGCGCCTCCTCGCCCTCTAGCACCCGCGCGGCGGCGCGCCCCGCGGGAGCGCCCGTCGCTGCGAGCGCGCCGCCGCGTCCGCTCGCCCCGGCGGCCGTCGTGGCCCCCCCGGCGAACAAACCCGCGGTCGGCGCGCGCCACGTCCGGGTCGCCGCGGCGGACGGGCGGGGCCAGGTGACCGGCAACGACCGGGTCCCCTCCGAACCGACCGACGACGCGGGCACCCTGTTCGCGGCAGCGAATGCGGCCCGTGGGGCCGGTGACCTTCGAACGGCGGCGCTCCGCTACCAGCTGCTCGAGCGTCGCTACCCGGCCTCGCCCGAGGCGACGGTTTCGCTGGTCTCTGCGGGGGATCTGCTCGCGCGTCTGGGCGAGCCAGCGTCTGCGCTCGATCGCTTCGAACGGTATCTCGCGACGGATGCGCGTGGTCCGCTCGCCTCCGAGGCGCTGTTCGGGCGCGCCCGGTGCTTGCGCGATCTCGGGCGGCGAAGCGACGAGCTCGAGACCTGGCGCGAGCTCGTCCGCAGATTCCCCGGCTCGGCATACGAGAGGACCGGCCGCGCTCGCGTCGACGAGCTGTCGAGGTGAGGGCGCGGGCGCGGGGGCTGTTGCGGCCGCCGCGGCTCGGGCTCGCGCTGGCTCTCTTTGTACTGGCCGCACCGGCCGTCGGTCGCGCGACGTCCGTCCGAATCGCGATCATCGCCGACGAAAGTTGCCCGCCGGCCCTGCGCGATCGGATCACCGAGCAGATCGGGGGCGTCGCCGATCAGGTCGACCTGTCTTGCCTCTCTCGCTTCGACGCCGAGGAGCCATTTCGGTCGCCGGACAGCGCGCCTGATCAGCTGCGGATCTGGGTCGACGTCACGCCGCGCACCGAGGCGCGCCTCACGCTTAGGGACGGACGCGCTGATCGCTTCGTCGTGCGGCGGATCCCCCTTCCCCGGGGTCTCGATGAGATCGGCCGCGAGGAGATCGGCCAGATCGTACGGTCGGCGGCGATCGCCATGCTCGCCAACCCCGCGGACACGCTCAGCCGCGCGCAGGCGCGCGCGGAGATCTCGCGCTGGGAGCAGCCTCAGGCGGGACCGCCGCCCGCGCTGAAGAAGCCCGCGGGCGGCGCAGTGTCGGTCGATGCACGACGCGAACCCGACGCGTCCAGGGGGCCGACCCGCCGATTGCTGGTGGGCCCGCTCATATCGGCGCGGACGTTCGCGACCTCGATTCCGATCGTCGAGGAGGTCGGCGTCGCCGCCGCCCTCGGCCGGCCCGGCGCGCTGGGCGCCTGGATCGAGGCCGCCTACCAGATTCCAGCGCGAGACGACGAGAGCCCCGTCGGTGTCGAGCTGAACGCCTTCGCATTTCGCGCCGGGCTGGCGGCGTCCGCCATTGCGGGGCCCTCGTTCGTGATTCACTTTGGTGCGGGCATCGGGCTCATTCGGACGTCGTTCACGCCGCTCGGAGACGCGGCGACGGTGACGACCGATCCACCGAGCGCGTTCTTCTCCGTCGCGGGCCGGTTGCTGGCTGGGGTGGACCTCCGCGCGAGCAAGCACATCGTCGCGGGCGTGACCCTCTTCTGCGACTTCGTGGGCGCGGACGTTCACTATGACCTTTACGAACCCGACGGCAGCGCGCGGCGGGTGCTGTCGCCGTTCCGATTTCAGCCCGGCGTCGCGCTCCGGATCGGCTGGAGTCCTTGAAAGCCGTGACCCGTTTTCGTCGGCCAGGTCACCAGACGGACATGATCCCGACCAATCCGCGTTCTCGGTTGCTTGCTGCGCCCATGGTCCTCGGCCTGCTCCTTTTTGGCTGCGGCGATTCGGGCCATCCTCTCGGACAGGCGAACGGCGGCGCCGGCGGTGCGGCGGGGATGACCGGATCCGGCGGCGGAGGCCGAGGTGGATCGGCGGGAGCGACGGGTCTCGGCGGCCAGGCAGGCAGCGCGGGCCAGGGCGGCGCCGGCGGAGTCGCGACGGGCGGCGCGGGCGGCGGCACGGGTGGCGTGGCGACGGGCGGAGCAGGCGGAGGCTCGGGGAAGGGTGGCGCGGGCGGCGCGGCGACGGGCGGCGCGGGCGGAGGCTCGGGGAAGGGTGGTGCCGGCGGCGCGGCGACGGGCGCGGGCGGAGGCTCGGGGAAAGGTGGCGCGGGCGGCGCAGCGACGGGCGGAGGCTCGGGCGCAGGGGGAACGGCCGGTGGCGGTCATGGTGGGACAGGCGGCGCGGGAGGGATCGGCGGCGGCGGCGGCGACGCCGGAACCGCCGGATCGCAGCTGCAGGATTGCACGGGTCTGACCTGCGGATCGAATCAGCAGGTCGTAAACGTACGGAGCCCCGCGCTGGGCATCACCCAGTGCGCGTGCGTACCCGTTCCGAGCGCGGGCCAGTGTGCTGACTGCACCTGTGGACAGCCGCTGTGCGCCCCGTACGGAGCAGGTTGCACGGGATTCACTGTCGGAAAAGGGCTCATGTGCTCGCAGAACGGCTGACCAGACGCCGTCGCGTCGAACCCTTCGTGCCGCCCGAGATGGGCCAGCCTCGGAACGCGCGCCAAGCAGGTCACGCCGCACTCAGCTTTCTGAGGGCGGCAAGAGTGAGACGCAGCAATATCGCAAAGTTGCGTCATGGACCGAATGGTCCGTAGGTTGCTGTATGAGGTGGTCATGAGGCGATACGTGCATCTGGCGCTCTTGGGATTGGCAGTCGGGCTTACGGGCGCGTGCGGGTCGGTGACCGGCACGCGTGACGCCGGTGGAACGACCGGCACCGGTGGAAGCAGCACGGGTGGCAGCGGCGGTGGAACGGGCGGCAGCGGTGCCACGGGCGGCGGATCGGGCGGCGGTGCCGGCGAAGGTGGAAAAGCTGGGACCGGCGGACAAGGGGGTAGCGGGGGAACCGGTGGGGGCGCGGGAGCCGGCGGTGCCGGCGCGTCGAGCGGACATCTCTGCGGTCCCGACACGACCTGCACGAAATGCACGACCGGCGCGTGCTGCGGCACCGGATGTTGCGCGTCCGGTGAGTGGTGCGACACGAGCGGAGCGGCGCCGACTTGTCGATGCAACGCGGGCGCGGCCTGCGGTACCGGTGAATACTGCTCCTCTCCGGTCGGTGGTGGTCCCATTTGCGGCACCCGTTGTTGCGGCGGCGACGCGGGCGCGTGCCCGGTCTCGCGCCGGATGTACAAGCGGGACATCGAGCGGCTCGACGACGACGCGCTCGGCCGGATCTACGACGAGCTCCGAAAGATCCAGCTCACGACCTACCAGTACAAGAGCGATCCTGCTGCGTCGCCCCGCAGGCTCGGGTTCATCATCGACGACACCAAGACGCCGTATCCGATCAATGCCGATGGGACGTCCGTGAACCTGTACGGCTACGTGAGCATGGCGGTGGCGGCGATCCAGACGCAGAGCCGAGAGATCGAGGCGCTTCGCGCGGAAGTCGCGCAGCTGCGGCGCGAGCACTCGAAGCGCCGCCCAGCTCCCTCCCGAGACGGGCGATGACATGAACCGACATGACAACGGGATACGCTGACGCAATGAAACGAATCATCGAGAAAGCTGGCGGGATCCTGACGGGGGCGCTGGTGTCAATCGTGGTGCTTGGCTGTTCTTCGACGGGCGCTACCCCATCGGACTCGGGCGCGAACACCGATGCCGCCACGCAGGTCACGGGGATGGCGGGCGGGTCGACCTTCGTCGCGGAGGACGCGGTCTTCACCATCGCGGACGTCAAGGGATTCGAGCTCAACGGTCCGTCGACCGATCTCCTGATCACGGCCTTTGCTGGTGTGTGCTCCAAGGAGCAGGCCAACGCCGGGGTGAAAGGTGGTCGATCGATCATCATCGGGCTGGCAGTGAACGATGCCAGCGGGAATGCCTCTGCCGTCGCGAGCCCCGGCACCCACGTGATCGCGTCAGGCTCCGGCGCGACGGCGGCCGGAGCGCGCGTGGCCCAGCTCTTCTATGAGCGCGTGGGGGACGACTGCCTCCGGGCAGAGTCGCACGAGGCCTCCAGCGGGCAGGTTCTGGTCACCTCCGTGGATACCTCGACACTCAAAGGCTCGTTCGACGTCATCCTCTCGGACACGAACGAGCACGTCACCGGCTCGTTCGTGGCGGCGAGCTGTTCTTCCTTTGATCCGAATCGAACTCCGATCGCAACCTGCCAGTAGCTGGCTCGAGGGAGCGCGAGATGATTCGTCCATCCACCTTGATGATGCTCGCGGTCGCTCTCGCGATCGGTGTGTCCTGCAATGGGAGCAGCGGCAGCACCGACGGAGGCGGCGGGTCGACCGGAGGTGGCGGCGGCCAAATGAGCGGAACTGGCGGCGCGGCGGGTGGCGCCGGTGGGCACGCCACGGGCGGTCAGGGGGGCATCGACAACCTTTGTCTCTCCGAGGGACAGGGCTGCGGGACGCCCGGCCCCATGTGCTGCAGCGGGCTCATGTGCTGCTACGGCAGCAACGGCCTGGCCTCCTGCGTCGCTGGGAGCTGCACCGGTTCCCAGGGCGGACACGGAGGCAGCGGCGCCGCGGGAGGTGCGGGCGGCTCCGGTGCTAGCGGAGGTGCGGGTGGAGAGGGCGGAGCACAGGCTTGCCTCCCCAACGGTTCGCCGTGCTCCAGCAGCGGCCAATGCTGTTCCTTCATCTGCGCTGGCGGTTGCGTGATGATGGTGTAAGTGTCCTGAGGCGCGGGGCAGTCCGACACGCTCGCCGCGGGCGCGTCGAGCTTTGTCGCGGCTTTGGCTCGCCTTGACTGTGACCATCGCTCTCTCCGACGATTCGCGTAGCCGATCGAAGCGCATCGACGCTCTCACCAGTAGCCGATGGCGTTGCGGCGCTTGAGCTTCTGGTTTGCGAGCAAGAACACGGGGACGTCGAGGGCCATCCCCACCGTGGCGATCGGGAGCGATCTCAGGAGTGCCAGCCCCCGTCGGGTTTTCAGCGCATGGAAACGCCGGAAGAACGTGCCGCGGGGAAGCGCCCACCACCCATGCTTGCGGACCGCGTTCGCCATCAGGTTCGGGTACCAGCCCTCGTCCTCGGTCATCCGGTCGAGGATCAGGGCGCCGGCGCCGGGGCCGCTCGGATCCGTGGCGTGGGCGAGGAATTCCCACGACAAATAAAAATTCAAGGCGGTGCCGACCGCCAGCCGCAGTTCGTGGCGAAAGATGGCCCGCAGGGAGGTCAGGGTTTCGTAGTAGTGGCTGGCGTTCGGTGCACGAATGACCTTTCTCTCGTCGGGTGCCGAACGAAAACAGTCCGTCACGATCATCGCGCGCAAGAATCCATCCTCGACCGACAACCCCTTGGGCATCCAGATGTCGCGCAACGCCGACGCCCGGGCACAAAAGAATTGGCCGGAGATCCCGACGACACCGCCGGTGCTCCCCCGCGAGGCCGCTACCGAGATTCGCTCCAGCAGTGTCTTTCGTGGTTTGCGAACGACATCCTTGAGCGGCAGGTCCACCGCAACGACGGCCGAGGGATCGGCCAACAGTGCGCGGACCGTGTTCGAGATCGTCTCTGCCTCGCCGAAGACGATGTCCGCATCGAGCATCACGATGAGGTCGCTGTTCGATGCGGCGAACTCGTGGACGAAGCGGTTCCAGGCGTTGCTCTTGCCCGCCTCGGGGAGCTCGTGCACGGCCCATCTGATGTCCCGGCGCCCCGTCGCGGCGACCCGTTCCCCCAGCGCCGCTCTGGCACGAGCGGCGGTGTCGTCGGTGCAGCCGTTGGGCACGACCACGATCTCCCACGCGGTGTCCGGCAGATCCCCCGCAGGACCCCGAAGCGCGCTCTGTTCGAGGAGCGAGGTCAGCGTGGCTTCGATGGCCGCGGCCTCGTTCCAGGCCAGAATTCCGATCGAGATCAGCATCGAATCCGCGTCGCTCCGGCCGCAGCATAGCAGCGCCCATCGGTCGCCGGAAAGCGAGGCGCGGCGTTTCGGCGACCCCGTTCTCTCACGACGAAAGCAATCACGGACCGTTCGACTGGGCGTCGTGCGGGAAATCGTCGTGGCCGCCGGGGCGCGCGTACCAGTAGAGCAGAGCGTCGGCGGCGATCGACGTATCGCCCCAGTGCCAGATCTCGAGGTCGAAGCGCAACGAGCGCGAGAACGGGATCGGGTCGAGGATGTGGAAGCGGTTCATCGAGAAGAGGCCGCCGAATCCCTGGCCCGGCGCGCGGGTCTGGGCGTGGTAGGCGTGGGCGAACGCCTCCGGCGTCGACCAGGCGAAGCCGAAGTAGTCCTCGGTTCCCGTGCCGAACAGGCTCGGAAAGGGCTCGCCGTCGACGGAGATCTTCTCGTCGCCTTCGCCCCACCAGGCGGCGGACGGCGGGTTCTCCACGTCGAGCATCGTCCCCACCTGGCGGCCAATACCCTCGATTGTCCCGATGTGCCAGTCGTGAAAAGGACGGGTGGCGAGCAGGGCGCGGGGGCGCCAGCCGGCGTGAAACAGCAGCGCGTCCAGTCCGAACGACCGGGCGTCCACGACGGCGCTCCCGGCGACGATCAGCCCCGGCCCGTCGCTGGCAATCGTGACGACCGCGCGCTTGGCGAATGGCATGACGAACCGGCAGGTCAGCGTGCCGTCGGCGCCGACGGTCATTGGGAGAGACGTGTACGCGTTCCATCCCTGGCCCGTGCCGAAGAACGCGACCAGCGGCGCCCGGACGGTCTCCTCGCCGTCGAACGCGATCGAGAGCGTGGTCGCGGCGAGTTTTTCGGGGGCTCGTTCGGCGGTGATCAAGCGGAGCTCGGTGAGCTCGGCGCCGCCGGCCGGCGCGGGGATGATGGTCGTCGCGGGATGCCCGGGCGAGACCGTGACCGTCGGGAGGTCCACGGTCGCTCGACCCGGGCGCGGCTCCATCGGCGGCGGTCCGTCGCGGAGGACGGCCGCGACGCGTCCGAGCGCCCCGAGCGCCCGGGTCACCTCCGCCGCCGCGTAGGAGCGCACGCTCGCCGCCGCGGCGGTGGGATACGTCCGATAGCCGATCTGGTAGTAGAGCTTCGCCAGCGGACGCCCGGTGAACGGGTCGGGGAAGACGATGCTGTCCAGGGTGACCAGGCACCGGCTGCGGTACGGGATCGGGAAGTAGAGGTTGTAGCCGCGCGCCGTGACGTGGGCGAGCGGCGCCACGAATGGCGAAACCTCTCCGCGCAGGAGGTCCGCGAACGGCGCCTCGACCGCCGGGACGCTGCCGCCGTCGAGGTAGATGCGGAGCGTGCCGGCGGGTGTGGCGCTCCAGATGCGCACGATCGCCCCGGGCCCCGCCACGTCGAGCAGCACGTAGCGTTTGCCGCCGTCGGGCGCGGTCTCGACGCGCACCAGGTTCGGCTCGGCGTCGGTGACGAAGTCATCGTTGGCGAACCAGCCTTCGGCGTCGTCGCGACGGCGCGAGCGGCGATCCGTGCTGGCCGCCTGGCCGGCCACGAACCGGACCGACGGCAGGCGGGCGAGCTGGTCGAGGTCCACCATCTGGCGGAGCAGCGTCAAAACGCTGATCTCGCCAGGTGCGGCGGTCGGCTCCGGTCCGGCCGGCGGTGCGGGAGCGAGCGGCGAGGCCGACGGCGGCGGCGCGGCATCGCCGCCCCCCGCGCGCGAACAGAGCCGAACGAGCACGACCAGGCCGACCGTGGCGACGAACCCGATGACGATGCCGCTGCGGCGCCGATTCACAATTCGGTCGAGCTCGTGACCGCGAACGCGCCCGTGTACGACTCCATGTTCCGCCCTCCCCAAGTCGGAGACTCACTCTACTACGCCCGAGGACTTCGCGAATCGACGGCTGGGCCTTCGGCAGCCCTCGCGCTTAGAATCGCTGCCTTGAGCATCGACCGGGAGGCAGCATGCTGTTCGCGGTGATCGGCACGGGCGCGGGAAAGAGCCGCCAGGAGATCATGGCCGTCTATCCCCGTCACAAGACGTTCCTGGACGAGTTCGTCGCCCGCGGCGAGGTCGTCGGCGTCGGTCCCTTCACCGATCCGGCGGGCGGCAACATGGCGCTCTTTCGCACCAGGGCCGCGGCGGAGGCCTTCGCCAAGGGCGATCCCTTCCTGCTGGAAGGCGTCGTGCGGGAGTATCAGGTCAAGGACTGGGCCGACAGCATGCTGCCGTAGTCCAGCGTCGGCGCGAGCGAGCAGTTTTGGAGAAGCCGCCGGCGACGCGAAGGCGTTCAAGGCGCTCGTCCGCGCGGCCGTCGCCCTCAGCACGGCCGGCGGAAGGAAGTCCGCGAAGCGCTAGAACGCGCTGTATCCGAATTTCTGGCCGCCGACGCTCGCCTCGAGCATGAGGCCGCCCTTGGTCGCGGTGAACACGGCGACGCCGTTCTTGAACTGCGCGTCGGCCGCCGCCCCCGATTTCAAGGCGACCGCGCTCAGCTGCCCCGAGAGCTGGGCCTTCCCCAGCTTCAGCTCGGCGAGCGCCTTCGGGACCTGGAAGAACACGATCTGCGAAAACTCCTGCCCTCCTGCTTGGGCTCCGACGGTGACCTGGTTCAGCGTCACCTTGCCGACCGGCGCCCCATTCTCGAACAGAATGCCGGTCCCGTGCGCCCCGCCGATCCCGAGCCCCCCCTTGCCGACACTCGGGAACACGACGTATCCGACGGACCGCCGGATGAACGAATCGATACCCGGGTCGGTCTTGCTGTAGAGGGCCATCGTCTGGCGCGCTTCATTGACGAGCTGAGCGTCCGTCGTCGTCGCGTACCCCATCCGCGCGAAGCCGAGGGCCACGAATCCCACCGTCGCCGCCAACCCGACCCGCCTCACCGTGTGAGCTCGCATCATCGACACCTCTCCCTTTCTTGATAAGGGACAAGGTAATGCCGACGTCCGAGGCCGGTATCCCACGCCATCGCCCGTCGAGGTGAGCGCTCGCGAGCACCGCACCGAGCGGCAATTCGCTCGAGCGTAGGACCTCGCCTACAATGATCTCCTAACGTCCCACTTAGCCAAGGAGAGCCCAATGCGTTCACTTACCCTGATTGTCGTCGCCGGTCTCGGTCTGCTCGTCGGGTGCGGAGGCGGGAGCGGCGCCGCCGGCGCGCCGTCCAACGTCCCACCCGGCGACACGCTGGGCCAGCTTTCCGCCAGCCAGCAGGCGTCGCTCTGTGACTACGTGGCGAACGTCCAAGGGGGCTACGGGCGCTCGATGACCTGTCCGGGCGGCGACACGCAGACGACCGACCAGTCGCAGGCCTACTGCCTCGCCAACTTCTACCAGGTGGCGTTCATCTGTCCGACGCTGACCGCCGGCGACGCCGAAGCCTGCGCCGCCGCTTGCGGCACCAACCTCTGCGCCTTCGATACAGAAGCCGCCTGCGCGCCGGTCAGAAACTGCATCAATCAGACGTTCGACGCCGGCGCCTGACGGGTCAGCGCACCGACCCTCACCCACGCCGGGAAGAGGTGTAGTCTTCCCTCACGGAGGCCAAGATGCGCCGACCCGTGATTTCTGGAATTGCCCAGCTCGTTCTTGTCGTGCCCGGGATTCTGATTCTGTCCTGTGGCGGCGCTACGTCCGGTGGTAGCGGCGGTTCGGGCGGCGCAGCGGGCGACGGCGCGGGAGGCAACACGGGCGGTGTCGGTTCGGGCGGCGCTGTGGGCGCCGGGGGCGCGGCCGGCGCCGGCCCAGGCACCGGCGGGTCGGCCGTGGCCGGAGCAAACGGAAACGGTGGGGGCGCGGGCAATGGAACGGGAGGCAACGGGACCGCGGGCAACGGCACCGCGGGCAGCGGAAGCGCGGGACGTGGCAACGGCGGCGGCGCCAGCGGCCGCGGCGGCGCGGCTGGCAACGGCAGCGGCGGCAGCTCCGGCAGCGGAGGCGCGGCGGGCGCGGCCGGCGGAGGCGCCGCGGGCACGGGTGGCCCGGCGCCCCGTCCGAGCGCCGGCTGCAGCGCGACGAGCCCGCCGGCGAGCGGCACGTACATGATCACCGTCGACGGCGCTGCGCGCGAGTACATCCTCACGCTCCCCACCGGCTACAACACGAACCACCCCTATCGCCTCATCCTGGCGTTCCACGGCCACATGTACACGGCCGAATCTGTCGCCGACGGCGGCCCGCCGGGCAGCGGCCCGTACTACGGGATCGAGAGCGAGGCGAACGGGAGCGCCATCTTCATCGCGCCGCAGGCGATCGGCAGCGGCTGGTCGTCGAGCGATCTCGACTTCGTCAACGCGATGGTGGCCGACTCCGAGGCGCAGCTCTGCGTCGACCAGGGGCGGGTGTTCGCGACCGGCTTCAGCATGGGCGCGATCATGACCATCACCATCGGCTGCGGCGAGGGGGACGTCTTCCGCGCCATCGCCGCCATGTCGGGCGAGATCTCGGGGAGCTGCTCCGGCAGCCACCCGATCGCCTACTGGGCCTCGCACGGCATGAGCGATCCGACGATCGCCATCGCCAACGGCCAGGCCGCGCGCGACAAGTTCGTCTCGGTCGATCACTGCGGCAGCACGACGACGGCGGCCGATGCGAACGGCTGCGTCGACTACCAGGGCTGCACGGCCGGTGATCCGGTGGTCTGGTGCCCCTTCGCCGGCGTGCACGAGCCGCCGCCGTTCGCCGGCCCCGCCATCTGGAGCTTCCTCTCGCAGTTCTGAGCCGGCGATCGCGGTCAGCGCGGAGCGCGAACGGAAGGGACGACGGTGAGCGTGAGTCGCTCGCTGCCCCGGACGACGGCCATCGGGATCGATCGGCCGGCGCGGTCCTCGGTCAGCAACCGGTGTAGCTCGTCGATGCCGCCGGTGGGCCGGCCGTCGAAGCCGACGAGCAGGTCGCCCTCGCGCACCCCCGCGCGGGCGGCCGGGCTGTTCGCCTCGATCGAGGCGACGAAGATCGCGGTCTCCGTCGCCAGATCGTGGAAGCGGACCACGCGCCGGTGCAGCGGCACGGTCTGCCCCCCGACGCCCAGGAACGCGCGCCGGATCCGCCCCTCGTGGATGAGGGCGGCGACCACGAAGCTGGCCGTGTTGCTGGCGATGGCGAAACAGATCCCCTGCGCCGGGAGGATCATCGCCGTGTTCACGCCGATGACGCGCCCCTGGCCGTCGCAGAGCGGCCCGCCAGAGTTGCCCGGGTTGAGCGCCGCGTCGGTCTGGATGACGTCGTCGATGAGGCGCCCGGTCCGGCTGCGCAGCGAACGCCCGAGCGCGCTCACCACGCCGGCGGTGACCGTGCAGTCGAACCCGTACGGATTCCCGATCGCGACGGCGATCTGTCCGACCTCTAGCGCCGACGAGTCGCCGAACTGGAGAGCGGGCAGATCGAGCTCGTGCACGCGCACGACCGCCAGGTCGGTATCGGGGTCGTCGCCCACCAACTCGGCGGGACGCTTGCGTCCATCGAGGGTGGTCAGGGTGATCCGCCGCGCGCCGCTCACCACGTGGCTGTTGGTCAGCACATACCCATCGGGCGTGAAGGCGAATCCCGAGCCGCTGCCGGTCGGTTGCTCGGGGCGGCGCGGCCCGTTCCTTCGCCGCGACGACGCAGGCTGGGCCTGCTCGACGTCGAGACGGACCACGGATGGGCTCACCTCCCGTGCGACGGTGGTGACGGTGCGGGAATACGCGTCGAGGATCGGGCCCTCGTCGGCGCGGTTTGCCTGTGCGGGGTTTGGCATGTCGGCTCCTTTCACCGGGGCTGTGCGCGCCCGGCGGGAAGTGGACCGTGGGCGTTCGCCTCACGGGTAGGAGACACGGTAAGCGCCAGCGGAGGGCCGTCAAATGACCGGAGGTCAAATGACCGGCCGCCCCGCTTCCGCCCGTCGCGCGGCCGTGCTAGAGGGGGCCATGCGCCGCAACGGCTGGACCACTGCCTCCTTTGCCTCGAACATCGCTCTCGTCGGCCTCCTCGCCGGTGGGGGGAGTTGTGACAAGAACCAACCTTCAGGGGCAAGGGAGACACCCGCACCGGCCGTGACGCCGCCGCCCGCGCCGACGCCGCCGCCCGCACCGACCCAGCCGCCGCCTCCGCCGCCGCGCAATCCGGACGACATTCCACCGCCCGACGACGTGAAGGCGCCGCCCGCCGACGCGAAGAAGACCGACAGCGGCCTCGCCTACAAGGTGCTCACCCCGGCGAAGGGAAAGCAGAAGCAGAGGCCGACGCCCGCCGACTCGGTCGAGGTCCACTACACCGGCTGGACCACGGACGGGCGGATGTTCGACAGCTCGGTCAAGCGCGGCCAGCCGGCGCGCTTCCCGGTCGGCGGTGTCATCAAGGGATGGACCGAGGGGCTGCAGCTCATGACGGTCGGCGAGAAGACGCGGTTCTGGATCCCGGCCGATCTCGCGTACGGCGATTCGCCCGGGGGCGGACGCCCGTCCGGGATGCTGGTGTTCGACGTCGAGCTGCTCAGCGTCACCGTCGCGCCCAAGCCGCCCAAGACACCCGAGGACGTGGCCGCCGCGCCCAAGAGCGCCAAGAAGACTGCCTCGGGGATCGCCTACCGCGTGCTCAAGAAGGGGACGGGCAAGGAGCACCCCACGGCGCAGAGCACCGTCGAGGTGCACTACTCGGGGTGGACCACCGACGGCAAGATGTTCGACAGCTCGGTGACGCGCGGTCAGCCGGCCGTCTTCCCGCTCGGCGGCGTGATTCCCGGTTGGACCGAGGGTGTCCAGCTGATGGTCGTCGGCGAGAAGACCCGCTTCTGGATCCCGGGCAACCTCGCCTACGACAACTCGCCCCGCCCCGGCGCGCCGCACGGCACGCTGGTGTTCGACATCGAGCTGCTGTCGATAAAGTAGCGTCAGTCGCGCCGCGGCTGCCGGCGCGCGCCGCGGCTGCCGGTCGTCAGCGCGCCGGCCGCCAGCAGGGCGACCGCCAGCAGCGCGACCGCCGACGTCGGTATCGGCACCGCGGGAGGCGTCAGCGTGGGCTGCGGCAGATGACAGTCGACGGCGACGCTGACCGGCGTGGTCGCTCCACCAACCACGTTCACCGGCGACGACCCGGCGCAGCCGGTGAACTTCTGGGCCGTGTCGGTCGCGGTCAACGCCAGCGTGTAGCCCGTTCCCGCGGGAATTCCGCCGAGCACGCCCGAGATCGCCTGACTCTGCGAGACGTCGAGGCTGCCGGACTTGCTGTAGCCGGTGTTCGTGAGCTGGTAGTTGACGGCGGCGATCTGAAAGCTGGGGGGCACCGCCAGCGCGATGTCGATCGCGCCCATGCTGCCCTGGTTGGGGCTCGGGCCACCGCCGCCCGTCGGCCCGCGCACGGCGGCCGGCGGGCTGTCGGTGCAGCCGCACGCCACGACAGCGACCAGCGCGAGGGCGGCGAGCCCCGTTCGTCCCACGGACCTGGAAATCATGAC
This sequence comes from uncultured Pseudomonadota bacterium, assembly GCA_963831685.1. Taxonomy (GTDB): domain Bacteria; phylum Myxococcota_A; class Polyangia; order Fen-1088; family Fen-1088; genus JADGRB01. Next base: position 83,906 of record CAWHRJ010000008.1, on the reverse strand, counting down.
CTGGACTCGCGATCTGGGCTGGTTCATCTGGTCACGGCCCCGTGCAGGTGACGGTGAAGGGGAGGTTTACGCCGCAGCCGGGGTCGCCGTCCGACACGGCGGCCGTGATCGTGACCGAGCCCGCCTGCGTGCAGGTGAAGGTCGGGGTCGCCGTCGTGCTCCCCGTCAGGGAGCCGCTGCCGGAAGACCAGTTGTACGTGAGCACCGCCGGTCCCGAATCTGGATCGTGTGCCGTCATCCCCAGCGCCATCGCCTGGCCGACGTTCGCCGACGCGGGGTTGGCCGACACCCCGTCGATGACCGGGCAGCTGTTGACGTGGGCGGTCACCAGGCTCTGGCCGGCGTCCGGCGGACCCGCGCACGAGAGCGTGACCGCTATCGGCATTTGTTGCACCATCGTGGCTGCTGACGTGAACGTCTTCGAACCGGAGCAGCCGGTGATCCCGTCGCTCGCCACTCCGCTCACGATCAGCTGATAGGTGGTGCTCAGAGCCAGATTCAGCGCGCTGGGGGCTACCGACACTATTTTGGTGCCGCCCACCGAAACGGTGCCGGCGGTCGTCGTCCCGTCGGGAGCGATCAGCCACCAGGTGGCCATCGTGAGCGTGACGCCGGGCGAGATCGTGAGCGCCCCGCTCGTGATCTCGCGCTCGGTCGGCGTCGGGGTCTGCGAGCAGCCGGGCAGCGCGGCCGCCGAGGCGATCGCGCCGAGCGCAGAGAACGCAATCCAGAAATTTCGTCTCGGAGATGACATGTCGTGGTCTCTCCGTAGGCAAATGTCGTACCTGCGGACGGAGCCCGCGCGACGGCGTTTCTTCGCGCCTTTCGGAACGTGACTCTCCGGAAGTCGAAATCATGCTTTGGAAATCGAGGACCTGTTCGTCGGTCGCTCGGTGATCACGAACGAGATCCACCACGCGAACAGGGGCGCGGCGTACGACATCGCCGGGAGCTCGATCAGCACGTACCAGACGATCTCCGTGAGCGGTCCCGACGGAGAGGGCCGACCGCCGAACGCGCGCCCGACGGGGAGCGCGATCGCCAGCGCGAGCCGCGCGAGCAGCAGCGCCCAGCCGATCGCGATCATCTTGAGCCTCCGCCGCCAGGCCGCCGGGAACGCGATCGTCAAGGCCAGCAACAACGCGAGCGGTGTGTAACCGAGGATGCGCGTTTCGAGGGGCCGAGGCGGTTGCTCGGCCGCCGGACCCCGCGTGGCAGCCAACCAGACGGTCCAGTCGTTCGCCTCTGCGCTCGACGTTCCGCCCACGGTGACCGAAAACCGGGGCTGGGCGTCGCTCCCGGCGCCGGTCACCTCGACGACGGTGTTCGCGAAGACGCTGAACACCGCGCTGACCGCGCGCCCATACCGTGGCCAGGGCGCCAGCAGCACGAGGGCGAGCGCCGCGAAGGTGAGCGCCGATCGCGGCGTGATGCCAAGCAGCATCGGTTGCGGCGCCGGCTCCGCGAGCGCGGCCACGGCGGCGTGACGCTGACGCCAGGAGTGAACCTCCGGACGGCGGCGGCGCCTAGCCGTCCGCATGCGCCGCTCCGATCCGCGCGGGCTCGAGCTGCCGTGACCAGCGCGACCAGACGACGAACACGCCGACGGCCAGCACCACCATGACCAAGGGGAACACCTCGGCGTGGACGAGCTCGAACGCGGCAGGCGCGTGAACGCTGATCAGATAGAGCGCGACGATCCGCCCGATGTTGACCACGGACAGCAGCAGCACGCCCGCCACGATGCCGACGAGGCGACGCTTCCAGGGCGACGGGCACGCCAGCATGGCCGCGATGAGCAGGAGGTTCACGTCCATTGCGTCGCAGTACTTCGCGATGGTGAGCGAGGTGCGGCCGACGACGTCCCTGCCCGCCACGTGAGCGCTCGGATCGAAGAGACGGATCACCCACCCGGAGAGGCGCGCGTAGGCGCCGAGGTACCAGGTGAATCCGTCCTCCCGGATGCCGTGCTCGGCGTAGGGGAACGAGTAGATCGTGAGCAGGATGCCGGCGGAGACCGCGAACACGACCGCGAAGCGGAGGCGCGCTCCGCGCAGCTCGCGCCACCGATCTCTCTTCTGGTCCACGGGCCCGGTCGGCGACCATAGACCGAAATCATGTGACGCTGTTCTGACAGTTCGGTGCGATCCGTTCACAGAATCGTTGCGCAGGCCGCGGCTGACGCGACCGGTTGAACGTCCTCGAACGTGGAAGACCGCGTCGTTTGACGCCGACGGAGGCGTCTTCTACCCTTCACCGCTTCCCATGTGCGGGATCTGCGTGGTGGTGAGTGACGTCGGCGCAGTCGATCCTGCCCTCCTGCACGGCATGTGCGAGCGGATCGTCCACCGCGGCCCCAACGCCGAGGGGCTGCACATCGACGGGCCGGTGGGGCTGGGGATGCGGCGGCTCAGCATCATCGACCTTCCGGGGGGCGGGCAGCCGATCTTCAACGAAGACCGCTCCATGGCGATCGTCTTCAACGGTGAGATCTACAACTATAGAGAGCTGCGCGAGGACCTGCAAAAGCGCGGACACACCTTCAAGACGCAGTCCGACACCGAGGCGATCCTGCACGCCTACGAGGAGTTCGGCGAGGAGGCGGTCGAGCGGCTGCGCGGAATGTTCGCCTTCGCCATCCACGAGCGATCGACCGGGCGGGTCTTCCTGGCCCGCGACCGCCTGGGGATAAAACCGCTGCACTGGGCCGAGGTGGACGGGTGGTTCTACGCCGCCAGCGAGCTCAAGAGCCTGCGCGGCATCCCCGAGCTGCCGCTCACGCTCGACGAGGTGGCGCTCGACCAATATTTCTCGCTGCTCTACGTGCCGGCGCCGCGCACGATCTTCCGCGAGGTCAAGAAGCTGCTTCCCGGGCACTTTCTGATCAAAGACCCGGGGCGGCCGGCGGTGACCCGCCGCTACTGGCAGCTGCACGCGCGCCCCGACCGGTCGCTGACCGAGAACGACTGGATCGGCGAGGTGCGCCGAGGGCTCGACGCCGCGGTGGAGAGCCACCTCGTCGCCGACGTGCCGCTGGGGGTTTTTCTCTCCGGCGGCGTCGATTCGAGCGCCGTCCTCGCCTCGATGTCGCGCGTGGCGGGCGGCGGCCGCATCAAGACCTTCTCCATCGGCTTTCCCAGCGAGTATGCCGCGTTCGACGAGCGCCAGTTCGCGCGCCAGGTCGCCGCCCGGTTCGGCACCGAGCACGAGGAGCTGGAGGTCGAGCCCAACATCAACGAGGCGATCGAGACGCTGGGGAAGATCTTCGACGAGCCGATGGGCGACTCCGGCGCCGTCCCCAACCTCTTCGTCTGCCGGATGGCGCGCCAGCACCTGACCGTCGCGCTGTCGGGCCTCGGCGGCGACGAGCTCTGCGGCGGCTACGAGCGCTACCTGGGCGTGCAGATCGCGGAGTGGTACCTGCGCATCCCGCCCTTCCTGCGCCACGACGTCGTGCGCCGGCTGGTCGACCTCATCCCCGAGTCGCGCGCCGGAACGCACAGGATCGATCACGCCAAGCGGTTCTTTCGCTCGGGCGAGCTCCCCTACATCGAGCGCTTCTTCGCCTTCTCGAGCCCCCTCGAGCGCGAGCGCCGCGAGCGGCTCTACCGGCCGGAGCTGCGCGAACGGGTGGCGCTCGACTCGGCGCTGGATCGCATGCGCGCGCTCGGCAACGAGCAGACCGACGCCGACCTCCTGAACAAGATTCTCTGCATCGACCAGCAGACCTACATGGTCGACGACCTCTTGACGGTGGCCGACCGTACCAGCATGGCCTACTCGCTCGAGGTGCGGGTCCCGTTCCTCGATCACCCGTTCGTCGAGCTGATGGCCACCGTGCCCGGCCACTTCAAGATCAAGCACCGGGAGAAGAAGCACCTGCTCAAGCGGGCGCTGGAACCGGATCTGCCGCCGGAGATCCTCTACCGGAAGAAGGCGGGGTTCAGCCTGCCGCTGGCGCGCTGGCTGCGCGAGGACCTGCGGCCGCTCTGCGACGAATTCCTGGCCCCCGAGGCGCTGCGCAAGCAGGGGTGGTTCGAGCCGGCAGCGGTCGAATCACTCAAGGCCGAGCACCACGATCGCCGCCGCAACAACGCCACCGCGCTCTGGGCGCTCATGATGTTCCAGCTCTGGGCGCGCGAGTGGTACGCGTAGGCGCGCGATGCAGCTCCTCTTCTGGATCCTGCTCGCCGCCACGGCCTGGACCTACCTCGGCTACCCGCTCCTGCTCGTCGCGCTGGCGCGCCTGCGCCGCCGGCCGCTCCGGACGGGGACGCTCGAGCCGACGGTGACGGTGGTGATCTCCGCCTACAACGAGGAGAAGGCGATCCGCCGCAAGCTGGAGAACACGCTGGCGCTCGACTACCCGGCGGAAAAACTGGAGGTGATCGTCGCCTCCGACTGCTCGACCGACCGGACGCACGACATCGTCCGTGAGATGGAGGCGCGCGGCGTGCGCCTGGTGGTGCTCCCCGAGCGGGCCGGCAAGACCGCCGCGCAGAACCTGGCCGCCGAGGGGGCCAAGGGCGAGATCCTGATCTTCACCGACGCCACCACCGACTTCAACCGCGACAGCGTGCGGGGGCTTGTTGCCGGCTTCGCCGATCCGCGCGTCGGTTGCGTCGGCGCCGAGCTGGAGTACGTCTCCGAGGGGGGAAGCGCCGTCGGCAAGGGGGGCGGCCTCTACTGGCGCTACGAGAAGCGGGTCAAGGAGCTGGAGGCGCAGGTGAGCACGCTGATCGGCGTCTCGGGCTGCCTCTACGCCGTGCGCGCCAGTGCCTACCGCCCCATCGACCCCGATCTGATCAGCGACTTCGTGATCGCCGGCGACGTCTTCCAGCGCGGGTTCATCACCGTCTACGGCGGCGGCACCGTCTCCTCGGAGAAGACGCACGAGGAGACCGGCAAGGAGTTCGAGATGCGCGTGCGTGTCATCGTCCGCACCATCAACGCGCTGGTCCGCCGCGCCCGGATGCTGAACCCGCTGCGCTACGGGTTCTTTTCTTTTCAACTTTTCAGCCACAAGGTGCTGCGCTACCTGGTCCCCGAGCTCCTGCTGGGCCTCTTCGCCAGCGGTCTCTACCTCGCGCTCTCCGATCTCCCCGCGGCGCCGGTCTACCGGGCGTTCACCATCGCCCAGTTGGCGCTCTACCTGGCCGCCGCCGTGGGCTGGGTGCGGCAACGTCTCGGGCTGCGGCTGCCGCTCGTGCATATCCCGTTCTACTTCGTGGTGGTCAACCTGGCCGCCCTCTGGGCGCTGGTTCTCTACCTGCGCGGCGAGCGCAAAGTCACCTGGACCACGGTCCGCTGATCCGTTAGTCTGGCGCTGTCTTGAAGTCGTTCAGCCAGCACGCGTACCTCATGTGGTCGGTCGTCCGTAAGGACGACAGGGCCAGGGTCCGTCTCGGCTGCACTCAGTAGAACGATAAACGAGACGACCCCGGCTGAAGGCCGCGGGTCGCTTCTCGGTGGCTCCCGGTCTTCGGCCTCTCCCGGAGACGACGATGAGCCAGAGCAGAAGCGACGACGGAACGACGGGCGCGCTCCCCGTGACGGCCGAATCTACCTCGGCGGAACGCCGGCCAACGACGTCGACCCGAAGCCGGTCGACGACCCGGGACTGCTCGGCCTGCCGCGCGCGTACTGGGTCCTCTGGGGCGGGATGCTCCTCAATCGCCTCGGCGGGACCGTCTTCTTCCTGCTCGGGATCTACCTGACCCGCAACCGCGGCCTCTCACCGGCGCTGGCCGGGCTGGTGGTCAGCTTGTATGCGTCCGGCGGGCTCCTGGCGGGTCCCATGGGTGGCGTGCTGGCGGACCGTTTCGGCCGCCGGGCGACGCTGCTCGTGGGCACGGGATGCTCCGGCCTCCTGATGCTGGCGCTCGGCCTCGCCCGCTCGACGCCCGCGATTGTCACCCTCGCGCCTCTGCTCGGGTTCTTCACCGATCTCTGCCGGCCGCCGCTGCAGGCCGCGGTCGCCGACGTCGTGCCGCCTGCCGACCGGACGCGCGCCTATGGCCTGCTCCACTGGGCGATCAACCTCGGCTTCGCCGGCGCGGCGGCGGTAGGTGGCGCGCTCGCCGAGCATCACTTCGCCGCGCTGTTCGTCCTCGACGCTGCCACGACGCTTGGTTACAGCGCCATCGTGCTCGCCGGTCTCCCCGAGACCCGGCCGTTCGCAGCCCCAGCGATCACGCGGCGGCAGCTCGCGCGCCGGTTCGTCTCCCCCTTCCACGACCGGCGGCTGGTCTGCTTCGTCCTGATCCAGTTCTGCCTATTGCTCGCCTTCGCCCAGGTGGTGTTCACGCTGCCGCTCGACATGCACGCGCAGGGGCTCGGCACGGCGCGGATCGGGCAGCTGCTCGGCCTCAACGGTCTCCTCATCGTCTTCGCCCAGCCGATCGCGCTGCGCGCGTTGCGCGGGTTCGGCCGAGTGGCCTGGCTGGCGACCGGCGCGCTGCTGATCGGTCTCGGGTTCGGGGTCACCGCATTCGCGGGCGGCGCACCCACCTACGCGCTCGGCGTGGTGCTCTGGACGCTGGGTGAAATCGGGTTCGCCACCGCCACCCCGACGCTGGTGGCCGAGCTCGCCCCCGTCGACCAGCGCGGCGCCTATCAGGGGACCTACCAGCTTGCCTGGGGCGCGGCCAGCACCGCGGCTCCCGCCCTCGGTTCGCTGGTGCTGATCCACTTTGGCCGCGGCGCGCTCTGGCTCGGCAGCCTCGGCGTCTGCTGGACGGCCGCCTGGCTGCACCTCCGTTTCACCGCGCGTCCGCGCTGAACGCTGCCTCGTTGCCAACACAAACGTTGGCGACAAATACAACCGAGTTGGCGGACGGGCGCCCAACGTCCGCCCAATTCGGCCCGATCGCGCTGGCCCGCAGGTTGCTGAATCCCCTTCGCGACCCGTCGAAGGAGGCTTCGCCATGATGTCCGTCTCTCGTCTCTCGTCGCGCGGCTGGCGCGTGCTCCGCTGGGCCGGCCTCGCCGCCGGCGCGACGGCGCTCTGGGCCTGCGCCTCGCGCACGCTGGAGATGCCCGACATCGTCCCCCAGGCGGTGATGCCCCAGATGATCACCCAGAAGGTCAACAACAACCTCGACCTCCTGTTCATGGTCGACAACTCGTCGTCGATGTCGGCGATGCAGCAGAAGCTGCTCCTCCAGTTGCCGAACTTCATGACGGTGCTCGAAAACCTCCCGATAAAGCCGAACCTGCACGTCGCGGTCATCTCCTCCGACCTGGGCGCGCCCAGCGACTCCAGCATCAAGTGCACGACCTCGGGCGATCAGGGGAAGTTCTACTCGCAGCCCGAGGGGACCTGCACCGGGACGACCCTCGCGATGGGCGACACATACATCTCGGACGTCGACGGGGTGGCCAACTTCACCGATCCGATCGCGAACGTGTTCCAGTGCATCGCGCTCACCGGTCAGACGGGTTGCGGCTTCGAGCACCAGCTCGCCTCGATCGATCGCGCGCTCGGCGCCGACGGCAACGGCCCGGCACCCTCGACCAACACGGGGTTCCTGCGCGACGACGCCTACCTGGGGATCGTCATGCTGACCAACGAGGACGACTGCTCGGCCCCTGCCGACGCGTCGATCTACTCGCTCAACGGTGGTCAACAGAACATCAGCAACCGCGATGGCCCGATCGCCAACTACCGCTGCAACGGCGGCCCGCGCGGCGGCCACCTCTGCCAGGATCCGAGCTCCGCGAACCCGACCGCCTACGCGACGCCGCCGCTCACGCCGCCCGGCGACGCGACGGGCACGCCGCCGATCCTCCAGCTCGCGAACTGCGAGGACAACGAGAGCGGCTCGAGCGCCCTCACCCCGGTAAGCCAGTTCGTGAGCGACATCAAGAACCTCAAGCCCGATCCGGACAACCAGATCCTGATCGGCGAGATCATCGCCCCGCCGACCCCATACGGCGTCGAGTGGGACTCCCCGATGGGCGCCCAGAACCCGCAGCCCGGCGAGTTGTGGCCTCAGGTTCAGCATTCGTGCGGCGCCCAGAACGCCACCGACCCGGAAACCAACCCGAACAGCACTCAGTTCACCACCGACAACAGCTTCGGCGACCCCGGCGTCCGCGAGAACGAGTTCGCCCTCTCCTTCCAGCACAGCGTCATCGGCTCGATCTGCGACAAGGACTACTCGGAATCGATGACCGCCATCCTCAACAAGCTCCTCGTCTTCCTGAAGCCTCCCTGCATCACCGCCAAGGTCCAGAACGATGCGCAGGGCAATCCGGCCTGCTCGGTAATCGAGAACCTGACCGACAGCAGCAGCCACACGACGCACGTCGGGATCCCGAACTGCAACGAGAACGGCTACACCGCGCCCTGCTGGGACATGGTGCAGGGCGATCCGACGATGGGATGCACGGGCAACACGATTGCCGTGAAGGACACGGCCGCGAACATGATGGCCAGCAGCGAGAACAGCACCGTCCAGTGCGCGATCTGCCTGCCCGGTGTCCCCGGTCCTGGCTGCTGATTGTGGGTGCGCTGAGCGCTATCCGTGGTGGCCGCCCGGGCCGTGAACGTGCCCGTGGGTCAGCTCCTCGGCCGTCGCGTCGCGCACGGCCAGCACCTCGACCTCGAAGTCGAGCCGCATCCCCGCCAGCGGGTGGTTGAGATCGACCGTCGCGTAGTCGCCCCGCACGGCCGCCACCAGCCCGAGCTGAAACCCGTCCGACGACTGAACGCGGCAGCGCGCCCCCGGCACCAGCTTCCCGTCCGCCGAGATCCTGCGCAACGGAACGTTGCGGATCTCCTTCTCGTCGCGCTGGCCGTACGCCTCCTCGGGCGCCAGCGTGACCCGAACAGTGTCGCCGGCCGACTTGCCGAGGAGCGCCTTCTCCAACCCCGAGACGATGTTCCCCGCGCCCTGAAGGTAATTGAGCGGATCGCGCCCGCGTGAGGTGTCGAGGGTCTCGCCCGCCTCGTCCTTGAGCGTGTAGTGGATGGTGACGGCTTTCTGGTCGCTGATCTGCATGACGTGCGGGCGTCAGCCAAGCATCCCGCGGCGGCGAGTGCAACATCTCTCTGCACCCGCGCCATCGGGCTTCCAGGAGGCCCGCCGGGGCTCCTTACTCAGTCGCCGGCCAGCGCGCGCAGCGGCAGCCCGTGCGCCAGCGCATCGACGTCGTCGCGGGTGGAGGTCCCGCCGCCCCGGATCTCGAAGTGGAAGCCGGCGCGCAGCTGGATGAGGAGATCGCAGCTCGGGTTCGCACCTTCGCCGCACTGGTAGAAGCCGTTGAAGTCGCCGGCGGGGAGATCGAGCGTCGCTTGTGGAAACGACGCCGTGCTGGTGCGGACCCAGTCGGCGTAGGCCTCGGGCGACATCGGCATCCCCGCCAGCGTCACCTCGATGCGCGCCCGGCCGCGGCTGTAGTGACGGCGAACGTACGCCGACCCTGTGACCTGCGGGCCCGCCTCGAAACCAGCAACCTCCGGAAGGGCGAGCACGGCCGACGACGCGCGGGGCGGCGGTGGGCCCGCGGCAGGACCGGGCGGCGGCGCGGGGCGGCGGCAGGCGAGCGCGATCGACGCGGCGGCCAGTAGAACGAGGCGCGCCCCCCTATTCACCACGGCTCTCCTCGCCGCACTCGGCGAGCCGGCGGTCGAAGAAACGCCGCTCCGGATCGTTGCGCGCGAGCTCGCGCGCGCGGCGGTAGTGCGGCAGGGCCTCCCGCGGCCGCCCGTCTCGCCGCAGCAGATCGGCACGCGTCGCCGCCAAAAACAGGTAGTCGTCGAGGCGGCCGAGGCTCTCGATGGCGTCGATCTCCGCGAGGCCCGCGGCCGGCCCGCGCGCAAAGCCGATCGCCACCGCGCGATTGAGCGCCACCACCGGGCTCGGTCGCAGGGCGGCCAGTCGATGATAGAGAAGGACGATCGCGTTCCAGTCGGTCGCCTCGACCGACGGCGCGACAGCGTGGTGCGCCGCGATCGCGGCCTCGAGATGCATCTCGCTGACGGTGTCGCCGGCCGTCGCCGCCGCCAGCGCCGTCAGCCCACGCGCGTTCAGTGCCGCGTCCCAGCGCGACCGGTCCTGCTCGTCGAGCGGAATCAGATCGCCGCGTGCGTCGCACCGCGCGGGCAACCGCGCCGCCAGCAAGCACATGAGCGCCAACAGCGCCTTGACCTCGCCGATGCCAGTCACCGGGTGGTCCGCCATCAGCGCCGCCAGCCGCAGCGCCTCCACGCAGAGCTCCTCGCGCACGACCGCCCGGGGGTCGCTGCCGTGGTACCCCTCGTTGAACATCAGATAGAGCGCGCGGCAGACCGCCGGTGCGCGCGCCCGGACCCGCGACGCGTCGCCGAGGTCGCCGAGGCCACCGGCGGCCTGCAAGGTCGCCCGCGCCCGCACGAGCCGCTTGCCGATCGCCTCCTCGCCGCTGAGGAATGCCTGCGCCAGCTCGCGCACACCGAAGCCGCACAGGTACTTCAGCACCACCATCACCCGCGTGTCCTCGGGGAGGCGGCCGTCGCAAAGCTCGAACATCAAGCGCAGCTCGGCGTCCACGATCTCCTTGTCCTCGAACGCGGACGCGACCGTTGGCACCAGAGACCACTCGGTCGACAGCTGATCGGCCAGCTCGGGCGCGAACCGGCGCGCGGTCCGCTCGCGCCGGATCACGTCGATGGCGCGGTTCTTGGCGGCCGCCATCAACCAGGCCGCCGGGTTGCTGGGCACACCCCTGAACTTCCAGACCTCGAGCGCCTGCACCAGCGCGTCGTGCACGATGTCCTCGGCGAGGTCCAGGTGCCCGAGGCCCAGGAGCCGCACCACGACGGCCGACATCCGCCCCGCCTCGCGGCGAAAGAGGTTCTCGACGCCGGTCGTCGCGGTGGTTGGCTCTGGCGTGCTCACATCTTCATTTCGCGGACTTCGCGAACCTCGACGCTGCCGTCGCGCTCGAAGATCGGGCATCCCCGCGCGAGCTCCGTCGCCGCGTCCAGGCTGGCCGCCGTCACCAGCAGGTAACCGCCCACGAGATCCTTGGTCTCGCCGAAGGGGCCGTCGGTCACCGCCTTCTTTTTTCCGGCGACGACGCGCCCGCCCTCACCCAGCGGGTCGCCACCCTTGAAGTTCCCGGTCTGCGAGAGCTGGCCCATCCAGGCCCCCCACCTCTTCATGTTCTCTTCCATCTGCTGCGGGGAGAGCCCCGCCATGTCGCCGCCCCGAAAAATGTAGAGATAGTTCGCCATGACATCCTCCTCGTCCGTTTCGTCGAAGCCTAACCGGAAGGCCCATCCTTCGTCGGTTTCTTGGCTCCCTTCACGGAGTCGACGTTCGGCCGCCCGGCCGGCGGACATTTTCTTTCGAGACGAGGCGGAGGCTCAGCGGGCCGGCGCCACGCCCTGCAGCACGGGCACCCCGGCCAACGACACCACCAAGATGCGGGGACCGCGTTGTTCCTGCAGGAAGACGAAGCTGATGGGAACGGCGCCCGCGGTCGAGTCGAGCATTCCGTCCGCTTCGAGCGTCGCGGCGCCGCCCCCCGTTTGCGTCCGAAGCCGACGCAGCATGACCTGCCGTGCGCCCGACAGAATGGGCGACGCCTGGCAACTCTTGGTGAACGCGGCGAGCGAGACGGCGGCGCGGTACGGGGTCGCGAGGCGCGCGTACGCCTGGCCGAACCGGCCCGCCCCGACGTCGAAGACGAACGGGCCGGCCACGGCGGCGGCGCGCTCGAGCGGACCCGTGACCTGTTCGTCCGCGCGGTCCATCCGTGCCTCGGACACCCGCGCCTCGGCCGCCGCCTTCGCCTTGGCGGAGTCGACCGTGCTGTCCACGAACATCACGATGCCGACGGCGAACAACCCGGCGGCGATGAACCCCCACACCACCCAGCGCATCGGATTCGACTCGGCCATGATTCGATGATGCGCGGCCTCGCCCGCTACGGATTGCGGACGCAGTCCTGCGTGGAGACGACCGGCGTGCTGTAGTCGACCACCTCGAAGTCGTCGACGGTGATCGCCGAGAACGACAGCGCGGTGACGCCAACGTTGGCGTCCGACCACTTGGCGGTGGTGGTCCGGTCATCGGCGAAGGTGAGCGGGATCGTGCCACCGTCGGAGAGCAGCATCCCGTACCTCTTCATCGCCGCGATGATCACCTTCTCGCCCGCGTTGTAAGACGAGGCGTCGAAGGAAGCCTTCAGGCGAAAGCGCACGCCGTAGGGCGGTGCGTTCGCATCCTTGCTGCTCGGGCTGCCGGCGTGCGACGCCGGGTGGACGTACGCCGCCTTGCGCATGTAGGGATTGGGCAGGATGAAGCGGAGCGCGTGGTTGACCGCCCCGGCCGCCACCTCGTCAGCGGTGGGGAGCAGCGCGGCGATCGGGAACCCGCCCGCGTCGGCCGATGTGCACTGGTCGCCGCGCTCGTTGTTCGGGTAGGCCTTGGTCAGATCCCAGACGATCCCCACCAGCGCGTCGATCGCGGTCCCATCCTGGGTCGCGTTGTAGAGCTCGTAGAGCTTCTGCTGGCTGGTCTCCACCACCAGGATGTGGCAGTCCCCCTGCCCGTCCGTCTGATAGCTGATGTCGCAGGTGTAGTTGGTGCTCCCCTCGGCGTTGCCGTTGGCCGGGATCGGCATCTGCAGCGGCACCGGATCGCAGTCGGTCCCGCCGTAGCAGTAGGCGTAGCCGCCGGGCATCGGCCCGTTGATCGTTCGTCGCGGCGTCGATGAATTCGCGAAGAAGAGCGGGATCGAAAAATCGATCTGCAGCCGTCCGCCGCCCCACCCGCCCGCCTTGTCGAGCGCCGTGATGATGGCGTCGGAGCTGGCGTCCTTGCCGAGACACGAGACGTCCTTGGTCCACGGCTCGGACGCGGTGAAGAGGCCGCCCCCGGCACCGCCCGAGGTCACGCAGCCGCTCCCCGCCGCGCCGCCCGTGGATGTGGCGCCGCCACTCCCCGTCGCGCCGCCCGTCGATTTGGCGCCCCCGCTCCCCGTGGCGCCGCCCGCGGCGCCGCCGCTTCCCGTGGCGCCGCCGCTCCCCATCGCGCCGGCCGCGCCGCCGGTTCCGTTCGCGCCGCCCGCGGCGCCGCCGCTTCCCGTCGCGCCGCCGCTCCCCATCGCGCCGGCCGCGCCGCCGGTTCCGTTCGCGCCGCCCGCGGCGCCGCCGCTTCCCGTGGCGCCGCCGCTTCCCGTCGTGCCGCCGCTTGCTGTCGTGCCGCCCGCGCCGGTCCCGCCTTTTCCCGTCGCGCCGCCGGACCCGCTGGTCGATCCACCGCCCGATCCGCAACCGGCCCCCACCAGCGCCACCAGGAGAATCGACGTCCAGCGACCGCCACCCATGAACGCCCTTTCGACGGATCCCGTCAGGACCTTGACCGCGCCGCACGCTTTTCTGAGCCACGGGCGACGGGGCTTGGGACCTCACCTCAGGATCCCATGACGCGTGGAACGGTCCTGAAGATGAGCACGCTCGCCCTCGTGGCGAGCCTCGGTTGCACGAACGGTGGCGCCGGCACGGAATCCGGAACGGGCGGGCAGCCGGGAAGCGGCGGCGCGGCGAGCGGCGGCACCACCGGCTCGGGCGGCGCCACCGCCAGCGGCGGATCGACCGGCACCGGCGGCGCCTCGGCAAGCGGCGGCACCACCGGCAGCGGCGGCGCGACAGCGACCGGCGGAACGACGGGAACGGGCGGCGGCAGCGGCGGCACCACCGCCACCGGCGGAACGACCGGAACCGGCGGCGCCACGGCCACGGGTGGCACGACTGGTACGGGCGGCGCGGCGGGCGGCGCGACGGGAACAGGGGGCGCGGCCGGCGCAACCGGCGTCGCGGGCGGGAGCGGCTCGACGGACTATCCCTACTGCAATTACGGCAGCGTCCCGAGCGGTACGCCACCCGCGGCCTGGAACGACAACCCGACGCTGACGCCGATCAACGCCAACCCGTACGGCAAGGCGACCAACACGACGCCGATCGGCTACATCCTGCTCAGCTCGGGACCGACGTTGCCGACCGACGTGACGACGGCGCTCGAGACGACGACGCTGCAGCGGATCAACGCCGACCTCGAGTACGTGACGCAGTTGACGTACACGCACCTGCCTTCCTGGGCGACGGGCGGCGCGCTCCACTACATCGACTACTGGCTGGTGGGCACCGGTCTGCCGAGCAATCCGACCACCGCGGGCGACTCCAGCTACGAGGGCTTTTACCCCGACGTCGAGACGACCGGCGTGGCGATGACCGATACCAGCCAGCGCTACGACCTGACGCACGAGTTCTTCCACGTGCTGGAGAACTCGTACGGCACCGTCCCGGGGCAGAAGGTGTCGTGGATCCAGGAGTCGTACAACGACTACCTCATCCTGCGCGTCGCCGAGAACGTCGGCGGCGCGACGCCGGGCCAGGCGACGCAGTTCAAGCTGCCGTCGAACGTCGGATACCTGGACGCGCTCGTCTACCAGCAGCCGCAGGCGCCGATCGAGAGCTGCGGCATCGAGTCGGACGGGACGACCATCACCGGCCCGGCCGACTATTTCATGGACAGCACCGGCTACCGTTACAACGATCTCTTCCCGCTGTTCGTTTCGCAGCGGGTCAGCTTCTACTTCTTCGCCGCCGTCTGGGAGCAGGCCAAGACCAGCGAGCAGATCCTGCAGACGATGACCCGCCTCATGGACGAGCCGCGCGTGCAGTGCATGGTCCAGGAGTACGCGGCGCGGCTGGCGCTGGGCGACTTCATGGAGCTGTCGGGCAGCGTCCAGGGATTCGGCAGCGCCAAGATGTACGCCGCCACGACCAGCAGCAACGGCACGCTCACGCCGAGCAACACGGCGATGCTGCCGCGCTACACCTCGCGCAACAACATCCCGATCACCGTCGCCTCGGGCGCCACCTCGGTCAGCGTCAACTTCATGCCGACGGCGATGGGGAGCAAGGGGACGACCGCCGACATGCGCGCGCAGCTGGTCTACCGCGCCACCGACGGAACGGCGGTCTACGGCGCCCCCGCGGCAAGCGGCACCGTGTCGATCAACCTGACGAAGGCACCGAAGAACGGCGTCGTCGTGCTGGTGATCAGCAACGTCACCCTCGACGGCTACAAGACCGCGCTGTCGTACGGCTGGGATCCGAGCGAGACGTTCGGCTACTCGATCCAGATCACCGGCGGCGCTGCCGCGCCGACCAACAAGGTTTACTTTTAGCCGTCCTCTCTCACGAATCGTCACATTCGTGGGCGGCACCCACATCCGCGCAATCAAGGTCGAGCCGTCCGCGCGCCGACGCGCCCAACCCATCGGTGTCCCGTCTCCGCCGACCGCACCTCCGCCGAATCAAGTCACGCGAGCGCCGCATTCGAGGCGGTCGTCCGGGCGCCCACCACGCAACCCGCCGCGGTCCGCGCCCGACAACGGGACATGCGTGGAATCAAGACGGTGCGACGGCGTCAGCTCAATTTGCCCCTCGGGACACCACGCACGTGGGGTGGCGCTCGCAAGGGCGCCGGGCGGAAACCGCGCGGCCGTCCCTCGATGCTCACGACACCCGGCCGACGGTCGATCCGCGATACCCGGTGCAGGTCACCATTCGCGCGACGCCGGGGCTGCCGTCGCTCCGTTCGCCCCGGCTGTTCGGGGCGCTCCAGCGCGCCATCGCACGGGCGTCGGTCCACCGGTTCCGGGTGGTCCATTTCTCGATCCAGCAGGACCACGGTCACTTCATCGTCGAGGGGGACGAAGCCCGGCGAGCCCGCGGGGGTATGCACGGGCTGGCGATCCGGCTGGCGCTGGCGGTCAACCGCGCGCTCGGGCGCAAGGGACAGGTCGTCAGCGATCGCTACCACGCGCGCCCGCTGACCACGCCGCGCCAGATGCGGACCAGCATGGTTTACGTGCTGCTCAACTTCCGAAAGCACCTCCGGGCGCCCGCGTGCATCGACCCGCGCAGCTCAGGGCCGTCCTTTTCGGGGTGGCAGCGCGCGCCCGCGAGCGCCGACGCGATCACCGGCTCTCCCTCGGCGACGGCGTCGCCAGCTACCTGGATGGCGCGCGTCGGATGGAGGCGCGCGGGTGGTCCGTTGCGGGTCGAGGAGCACCCTGCCTCGGCGCCGCGCGCGCACCCAACTTGAATTCGCGGATGTTGCCCTGCGCGCGGGCTGCAGCCACTTGAATCCGCGGATGTTTGCGGCCCGGAGAGGTGGCGGCTCGTGAGAGCCGTCCTCTAGCCGCGCGTCATGCGCGCGATGCGCGC
Organism: uncultured Pseudomonadota bacterium; assembly: GCA_963831685.1. Classification (GTDB taxonomy): domain Bacteria; phylum Myxococcota_A; class Polyangia; order Fen-1088; family Fen-1088; genus JADGRB01. The sequence goes on along the minus strand of CAWHRJ010000008.1, from coordinate 67,675 downwards.
GGCGTGCTCGGGATAGCGCGCCCCGAGCTCGGGCCCGCCCCCGAGCTCGAAGTCGGCGAACTCGAACCCGGGCGCGACGGTGCAGCCGATGAGACAGTGCGACGCGCCGTCGGCCAGCTCGGCCGCGAACCAGGTCCCCGCCGGGATCACGATCTGCGGCCGCTCGCCCGCGCCGAGGTCGGTCCCGAGCCGCCGCACCTCGCCCGGGCCATGGGGGCCCAGCAAGAGAACGTCGAGCGGCCCGCCCTCGTAGAAGTGGAAGATCTCGTCGGCGAGCAGCCGATGCAGATAAGTCGTCGGCTGCGCGCGCGTCACCAGAAAATAGATCGCCGTCCCGGCGGCGTGCGGCCCGACGAACGGCGCCGGGAGCCCGTCGATCTTCAACGGTGCCCGGTAGCTCTCGACGTAGTACCCGCGCTCCGGGTGCGGCGCGAGCCCGAGGCGGTCGATCAGCTCCTGCGCGCGGTTCACGCTACTTGTACGCGGGCGCGGCCGCGTAGGCTATGCCCAGCGTGGTCAGCGACCCGTCGCTGTTGACCAATTCGTTGTTCGTCGACCACGGGTACCAGGAGTAGCGCTGCACGCGCGGATGGCGCGAGAACACCGCCAGCGCCCCGTTGTAGAAGTTCAGGACTGTCGTCGTGTCGGGCGCGCTCTGGTTGAGGCACCCCCATTCGGTGAGCCAGATCGGCCGGCTCCCGGAGAACCCCTCCGCCCACTTGATGTAGCTCTCGAGCTGTGAGGCCTTGGCGTCGCACGAGCCCGAGTTCCAGCCGTACCAGTGCAGCGCGATGAAATCGGCTTGCAGGGTCGAGCTGCCGTTGACCGACGTCATGAAGCTGTTGAACCAGGCCTGCCCCGTCGAGTTCGCCTGCGTCGCGGGCGTGCCGAGGACGATCGCGCTGTTGTCGAACGACGGCCAGAGCGAGACCGCAGTCGCGACCACGATGTTCGACTGCGTGCTGTTGTCCGGCTCGTTGAACCCGAGCACGTACCCGTACCCCTTGCTCACGAACGACGAGACCGCGCTGGAGATCCCGGACGCGCTCTGCTCGCTGCCCGTGTGTCCCCAGATCATCGGCACGAACGGGATCCCCGTGCTCGAGCAGCCGCTGCTCGGGGTCTGCTTCCAGTTGTAGTACCAGCTGACGTTCAGATGTTGCATGTCGGCGCAGGCGGTCGGGTCGCCGGCGAACCCCTTGAACGGCTGTTGCCCGCCCGCGCCGGCGGCACCGCCGGCGCCGGTCGTCCCGCCGGTCGCGGCCGCGCCGCCCGAGCCCGACGCTCCGCCCGTTCCTTTCGCGCCCGCGCTCCCCGCGGCGCCGCCGGTCCCCTTGGCCCCCACGCTCCCCGCGGCGCCTCCGCCGCCCGCGCCGCCCTTCGCGCCGCCGGTCCCGCCTGTCGCGCTGCCGCCGCTGCCGTTGCCGCCGCTTCCGCTACCGCCCGCGCCGGTGGCCCCGCCGGCCGGCGACGCGCCACCCGAGCCGGTCGCGCTGCCGCCGGTGCCGCTACCACCCGAGCCGGTCGTCCCGCCGGTTGCCGCGCCACCGGAGCCGGTCGTGCCGCCGCCGCCGTCGCCGCCGCTGCCGCTCGCCGGGCCCGAGCCGCCGCTGGCAGGAGCGCCGCCGCTGCCGGAGCCCTGCGTTCCGCCGCCGCCGCATCCCATGACGAGACCGAGCGCGCCGAAGCAGACGAGGAGCGGAGAGGGGCGCCGTAGGTCCATGGGACTACCTCCGAGTGCGCCCCAGTCTACTTCATTCCAGCGGCGCATTTTCGAGCTTTCCGGTTCACGGCCCGACGCGTTCCGGCAGCTCCGCGCGCCCGGGAGTAAGATGACGGCGTGAGCTTCTCGACGAGAGTGGGCGCCGTCGCGCTTCTCCTCTCCGGTTGCGTGGTCCCGGCGCCGGCGCCGCCACCGCCGCCCGCCACGGCGGCGACCGTCGCCGTGAGCGCGCCGGCCCCGCGCGCCGCGACGCCCGCGGCGAAACCGGCCGCGGTCGAGGAGGCGCACGATCCCGCGCACTGGTTTCCGTTTCCGGCGCGCGGGATCAGCGCCCCGAACGGCCTCGTCAATCTGAGCGCGCTCGACGACGCACCGGCCGGCGCGCACGGGTTCACTCACGCGAGCGCCGGCCACTTCGTCGACGGCACGGGTGCGCGTGTCCGCTTCTTCGGCGTCGACTGCACCGCGACCGCCTGCTTCCCGACCCACGAGGTCGCGACGCGCGCCGCGCTCCACCTCCGTCGGCTGGGGGTCAACGTCGTCCGCCTGCACTTCATGGACAAGGGGGGCGCGCCGATCGGCCTCCTCGTGCAGCGCTCGGACGCGCTCGACCCGAAGCAGCTCGACAGGCTCGACTTCTTCGTCGCCGAGCTGGCGAAGAACGGCATCTACGCGAACATCAACCTCCACGTGGCGCGCCGCTATCCCGGCCTCGAGGGTGCGGCGGCCCAGCGGTTCGAGTTCGGCAAGATGCTCGACCGGTTCTACCCGCCGTTCGTCGAGTCACAGAAGATCTACGCCCGCACGCTCTTGACCCACGTCAATCCGTACACCGGACACGCCTACGTCGCCGAGCCGGCGATTCTCTGCGTGGAGATGAACAACGAGAACACCGCGCTGCCGTTCTGGGCCGGCAACCTCGACGATCTGCCCGAGCCATACGCCGGGGAGCTCGGGAAGCAATGGAATGCCTGGCTGCGCGCCCGTTACAGGACGACGGCCCGCCTCGAGGCGGCCTGGGGGAGCGACGAGAAGACGGCGCCCAAGGAGATCCTGACCAACGCGGATCTCGCGTCGGGCACCGACGGCTGGACGTTCGAGTCGGCCGGCGTCCCGACGCGCGGCGAGGTGATCACCGACGCGGACGGCACGCGCGCGCTGCGCTTCATCGCCCTCCACCGCGGCACGGCCAGCTGGCATCTGCAGTTCTATCGCGCGCACCTGCCACTCGCCGAGGGTGAGAGCTACCACCTGCGTTTCCGCGTGCGGGCGCCGCACACGATCGAGACCAGCGACGGCGTACGCGTCGCCGCCTCGAAGCTGGAGGTGGCCGCCATGCTGGCGGTCGCCGACTGGCGCAACATCGGCATGTCGCGGATGGTCTCGCTGGCACCCGACTGGCAGTGGGTCGACGTCTCCTTCCGGCCCCAGGGGACGATCGCCGGAGAGGGGCGGATCAATTTCGGCCTGCGCAACGTTCCCGGCGTCGTCGAAATCGCCGACCTGTCGCTGACGGCCGGCGCCGCGCCGGTGAAGCTGGCGGTGGGCCAGACGATCGAGGCGGCGGCGATCCCCCTCGTGCACGGCGAGAGCGGCTCGCCCGCGGGTGAGGATTTCTTGCGCTTTCTGGCCGACACCGATCGGGCCACGGCGCACACGCTGGCGACGTTCATCCGAAAAGAGCTGGGGTTGAAATCGATGCTGGTCGATACGCAGGCGAGCTATGGCGGCCTCGAGGGGCTGCGTCGCGAGATCGCCGAATCCGACTTCATCGACATGCACGCCTACTGGCAGCACCCCGACTTCGCCGCCGGCTGGAGCAAGCTGCGCTTCCACATCGACAACACGACGCAAGCGGCGGCGCCCGACGGCGGCGCGCTCGGCTCGCTCGCCGTCTACCGCGTCGCCGGCAAGCCGTTCACCGTCAGCGAGTACAACGTCCCCGCGCCCAACGACTACGCGAGCGAGATGCTGCCGATGTATTCGAGCATCGCCGCGCTCCAGGACTGGGACGCCATCTACGCCTACACCTACCTCGACTTCTCGGCCGAGTGGGACGCCGACCATTTGCTCGGCTTCTTCGACCTGGCCGGCAACCCGGCGGCGCTGAGCTTCCTACCGGTCGCTGCGCTCGCGTTCCGCAAGGGGCTGGTGGCGCCCGCGACGACCGCCGCGCGCCTGGCGCTGCCTGTGGGCCTCGACAAGGGGCCGCCCCTCGTCGGCGAGGGTGCGCTGGCCAAGCTCTGGACCGCGGCCGGACTGCCGCCCGCGCTGCTCTCCGCGCGGCGGCTGGAGATCGTCCCGAACGGCAGACGGCCGCCGCCCGCCGCCCCGACCGATCACGCGAGCCAGCTTCGCTGGGACGCCGCCGCCGCGCGCGTCGTCGTCGACGCGCCCGCGCTGCGCGTCGCGGCCGGCAAGCTCGCCGGGACGGCGTTCGATCTCGGCGACGTGCACATCGCCGTCGGCGAGCTGCCGCGCGGCGATGCCTCGATCGCGCTGGTCGCGCTCGATGGCCTTCCGCTCGCGACCTCGAACGAGATGCTGCTGGTCGCCGCCGCGCGCGTCGAGAATACCGGCATGCACTGGAACGACACACGCACCGGGCTCGTGTCCTGGGGCCACGGCCCCGCGCTGGCCGAGTACGTCCCGTTGACCATCACGCTCCCCTGGCCCAACGCGCGCGCCGAGCGCCTCGACCCGACGGGCGCGATCGCGGCCCAGCTCCCCGTGGAGAAGGCCGGCGACCGCAGCATTCTGCGGCTCGATCACCAGCCTTCGCTCTGGTTCCTGCTGCGCCGCTAGCGCTCCGCTCTCACGATTCGTCACATCATCTTCGGCGGCACCAACATCCGCGCAATCAAGATCGAGCCGCCCGCGCGCCGACGCGCCCAACCCATCGGCGTCCCGTCTCCGCCGACCGCACCTCCGCCGAATCAAGTCACCCAAGCGGCGCGTCGCAGCGGAATCGAGTCGCCGCGGTCGCCGCGGCGGTCCGACCTCACACCACGCAACCCGCCGCGGTCCGCGCCCGACAACGGGACATGCGCGGAATCAAGATGGTGCGTCGGCGTCAGCTCGACTTGCCCCTCGGGGCACCACGAACGTGGGGTGGCACTCGCAAGGGCGCCGGGCGGAAACCGCGCGGCCGTCCCTCGATGCCCCACGACACGCGGCCGAGGGTCGATCCGCGATACCCGGTGCAGGTCACCATTCGCGCGACGCCGGGGCTGCCATCGCTCCGCTCGCCGCGGCTGTTCGGGGCGCTCCGGCGCGCCATCGCACGGGCGTCGGTCGATCGGTTCCGGGTGATCCACTTTTCGATCCAGCAGGACCACGGCCACTTCATCGTCGAGGGGGACGAAGCCCGGCGAGCCCGCGGGGGCATGCACGGCCTGGCAATCCGGTTGGCGCTGGCGGTCAACCGCGTCCTCGGGCGCAAAGGGCAGGTCGTCGGCGACCGCTATCACGCCCGCCCGCTGACCACGCCGCGCCAGATGCGCGCCAGCATGGTCTACGTGCTGCTCAACTTCCGCAAGCACCTCCGGGCGCCCGCGTGCATCGACCCGCGCAGCTCGGGGCCGCACTTTTCGGGGTGGCAGCGCGCGCCCGCGAGCGCGAGCGTCGACGCGATCACCGGCTCTCCTTCGGCGACGGCGTCGCCAGCGACCTGGATGGCGCGCGTCGGATGGAGCCGCGCGGGTGGTCCATTGCGGGTCGACGAGCACCCCGCCTCGGCGCCGCGCGCGCACCCAACTTGAATCCGCGGGTGTTGGACTGCGCTGGCCGCAAGCCACTTGAATCCGCGGATATTGGCCGGCGCGGCCGCAGCCACTTGAATCCGCGGATGTTTGCGGCCCGGAGAGGTGGCGAATCGTGAGAGCGCTCCGCCAGCTCGCGAAAAATCGCGGCGCTCTCAGTTTTCTGACGAGGCGGACGATGGCGAACCCTTGATTTCTCGTGCCCCTCGCCTGGTCCGGGAGTTGCTCCGGAGGGACGTATGCGTGGAACCTTCCTTAGATTATCGGCCGGTCTGGCCCTCCTTTTCTCCCTCGACTGCGGCTCCGTCTCGGGCGGCGGCTCGGGCACCGGCGGGTCGAGTGGCCAGGCGGGCGACTCGGGCCAGGCCGGACAGGCAGGCGGCGGCACCAATGGGGGCGGCGGAAGCGGTCCTGCTGGTGCCAGCGGCCAGGGTGGAGCGACCGGCACGGCTGGCGCGGGGGGTGGCCAGGCGGGCGCAGGCGGCGACGGTGGTCATCCCGCGGGCGGCGCGGCTGGGCATTCATCGGGCGGCGCGGGTGGGGGCGCAGGGCACGCGTCGGGCGGTGCGGCCGGGGGGCACGCCGGCGGTGGCGGCGGCGCGACCGGTGCTGGCGGCCAGGGCGGCTCGGCCGGTCACGCCGGCGGCGGCCAGGGCGGTTCGGCCGGTCACGCCGGCGGCGGCCAGGGCGGCTCGGCGGGTCACGCCGGCGGCGGCCAGGGTGGACAGTCGGTCGACAGTGGAATCTCCTGCGCGGATCTGGCCGGCGAGTACGCCGCGGCCACCCCCGCTGCCGAAGCTTGCACGCCCGGCGCGACGAGCCAGTGCCAGACGCTCATGCCGCTGACGCTCGGGATCTGCACGGGGTGCGGGCACTACGTCAACGACGCGACGACGCTGAAGGCGCTCCAGGCGCAGTGGACTGCGCAGGGTTGCAACCTCACGACGGCGCTCGTCGTCTGTCCGCTGGCCGCCATTGCCTGCATCAATCCGGGCAGCCCGGGAAACTGCGTCGCCACCGACGGTGCCGCGCCCGGCGGCGTCTGCGGCGCCGGCATTCTCACGCCGCTCTGAGACTAGGCTCTTCCGCCGCCGGCGCCCGGTTCGACCGGAGCGTCGCACCGGGGACAGTCGATCGCCTGGCCAATCCGCGCGGCACGCCCCGCCTCGGTCGCGACCCATGGGCGGAGCTGCCAGGGCGGGCGATGACGAACGTGCTGCTGGTGACCGCAGGCGAGGTCGGTGACCCAGTCACCGCCCGCGCCCTGACGAAACCCGGTGATGCGCGTGGCGGCCACCGCGCTCAGGCGGGGCGCTCGATGCGGCCGTCGGCGTGGCGAGCGAATCGCCCTTCGTTGCGCGGGTGGACGGGCTCCGAGCTGGGCCAGGGCCAGCCGCCGAACTGCGTCCGCTGGTAGTCGGCGAACGTCTGCTGGATCTCCGCGCGCGTGTTCATCACGAACGGACCGTAGGCGACGACGGGCTCGCCGATCGGCCGCCCTTGCAAGAGCAGAAGCTCCGTCTCGTCGGGGCCGGCTTCGATCGGCACCTCGCGCTCGGGACGCAGCGCGATCTCGTGCGCGCCCGGAACGTCGCGCCCGTCGGCGCGCAGGCGTTCGCCGCGAAAGAAATAGAGCGACCGGTTCGAGCCGGCGCGCGCCGGGGGCAGCGTCCAGGTCGCCCCGGGGGCGAGCTTGATTGTCCAGATCGCGACGTCGGCGTCCGGTTCGGCGGCCCAGGAGGCCGGCGGCGGCGCCGGTGCGCGGAGATTGCCGTACTGACCGGCGACCACCGTCACCTCGGTCGCGCGCCCGCGCGCGTCGGTCACCACCTGCCGCGGAATCGTCCCGCTCCAGAGCATCGAGAAGTGCGCTGGGACCATCTTCTTGGCGCCCGGCAGGTTGAGCCAGATCTGAAACAGCTCCAGCGGATTGGGCCGCTCGACGTCGACCAGCGGGAACATCTCCGAGTGCAGGATGCCGCCGCCCGCGGTCAGCCATTGCACGTCTCCTTCACCGAAGCGGGCCGCCGCGCCGACGGAGTCCGAGTGGTCGCAGAGCCCGCGCCGGACGATCGTCACCGTCTCGAAGCCGCGGTGCGGGTGCTGGGGAAAGCCGGGCACCACCTCGCCGTGGTACATGCGCCAGCCGTCGCGCCCCTCGAAGTCCTGTCCGAGGTCGCGCCCCTCGAGCGTCGCCGCCGGCCCCATCCGATCGTTCCCCCGCGGATAACGGTCGTCGTGATGGACGCAGAACAGAAACGGATCGCGCGGCTGCCAGGGGAATCCCAGCGGCTTCACGGAGAGGATCGCGTCGGAACTGCTCATGCCGTGAAGTTTAGCGCGACGGCACGGGCGCGCGTCGACGACGAACAGACGTCACGCCGTCCGCGGGGACTTCTAGGAGGTCCCGGCGCCGCCTGCGGCCTGGGCTAGACTTGCCCGTTGCTGCGCGACACCCGCGTTTCGAGGCCCACGACGACATCCGAGGACGATCGTGCGCGCGCGCTGGCGCTGCTGCGGCGGCACGGCTGGAACGCGACGTCGTTCCAGATCCTCGAGCCGGGGTTCAGCTACTGGTTCGACGGCGACGACGCCTGCGTCGCCTATCTCGACACGGGCGGCGCCTGGGTCGCCGCCGGCGCGCCGATCGCCGAGCCTGATCGCGCCCCCGGCGCCGCGCTGGCGTTCGTCGCGGCGGCCGCCGCGCACGGGCGGCGCGCCTGCTTCTTCGGGACGGAGGATCGTTTCGCCTCCGCGGTGCCGTTCGCGGCGATGCGCGTGGGCGAGCAGCCGGTGTGGGACCCGGCGGCCTGGGACGAGGTCCTTCGCGGCACGCGCAGCCTGCGCGAGCAGATCCGCCGCGCGCGGGCCAAGGGGGTCGACGTGCGTCCGTTCGATCCGCACCTCTTCGCCCAGCCGGACAGCGGCCCGCGCGCGGCCGTCGGGCGCCTCGTCGCCCGCTGGGAGGCGGCCCGGCCGATGCCGCCGATGGGATTTCTCGTCCAGCTGCACCTTCACACCGAGCTCGAGGAACGGCGCTTCTTCACCGCGGCGCAGGGGGACCAGCTCTGCGGCTTCCTCAGCATGGTGCCGGTGTTCGCGCGGCGCGGCTGGTTCGTCGAGGATCTGGTCCGGTTGCCGGAGGCGCCCAACGGCACCGCCGAGCTGCTGGTCGACGCGGCGATGCGCGCCGCGGCCGCGGAGGGGAGCGGGTACCTGACGCTGGGGCTGGCGCCGCTCGGCGGCGCCGTCGGGCCCTGGCTGCGGATCGCGCGCCGGACGGGCGGCCCGCTCTACGATTTCCGCGGGGTTCATGCCTTCAAGGCCAAGCTGCGACCGCAGAGCTGGGCGCCGATCTTCATCTCCTATCCGCGCTCGCAGCTGGGCGTTACCACCGTGTACGACGCGCTGGGGGCGTTCGCGCGCGGCGGCCTCCTGCGGTTCGGTCTGCGGACGTTGCTGCGCCGGCCGGCGGTGCTGATTCAGGCGCTGGCGCTGATCTTGATCCCCTGGACGATCCTGATGACCGCGGCGCCGAGCACGCGCTGGTTCCCGGCGCCGGCCGTGAAGTGGGGATGGGTGGCGTTCGACGCGGCGCTGGCCGTCGCGCTCATCAATCTGGCGCGGCGCTGGCGGCGGGGCCTCGACACGGTGCTCGCGCTGCTGGTCAGCGCCGACGCAGCGGTGACGCTGGCCCAGGTCCTCGGCTGGAACCTGCGCCACCGCCCACGCGACCTTCTGACCGTCGCTGTCGCCGCCGTCTCCGTCGCCGCCCCCACCCTGGCGGCGCTCCTGCTCTGGATCGGCCGCCGCTCGGGTCGCGAGCCCAATCGCTGACAGCCGCACGGCACGACCGCTCACGGCTGCTCGATCAGGGCGAGCGCTGCATGGCGATCACAACCAGCCCCGCCCGGACGCTGTCGCGGCAGGTGTAGCCGCGAGACGCGAAGAAGGTCCGCACCCACTTCTCGATCGGAACGCCTGTGATGCCGGCGAAGAACACCAGCGGCGCGCGCCCGACCTCGCCGTCGGCGAGATCGCGGATGTACGATCGGGCGGCATCGTCCAGCCCGTACGGCAGCGGGTAGACGCGGTTCGCGAGCGGATAGGGGCTGAGCTGCGAGTAAAGAAAGCTGTGGGTGACGATCCCGCGCCGCCAGTCCATCGCGTTCGACATCGGGTGCCCCGACTGCAGCAGCACCGGCGCCGCGCCCCCCGGATCCGCCGCCGCGATGGCGCGCGCGGGAACCCGCCAACTGTCGGGGCCGTCCACCGCCGCCGGGGTCTGCACGAAATTCAGGAGCGGCAGAGGGAGGAAGCAGGCCAGCAACGCCGCCCGGGCCAGGAGCGGCGGGAAGCCGCGGAACAGGAGCGCCACCAGCAGACACTGCGCCGGCACCGTGTAGAAAAAGTAGCGGCTCACGACGAGTGATTGGCCCACCAGGTGCGAGATGGCGGCCAGCGCCAGCGGCGGCATCAGGAACCAGAACGCCAGGAGCTGGACCGTGGGTTTGGTACCCCGCATCCGCAGCGCCTCGCGCCCCTCGCGTCGGGTGCCGACGAGGACGACCGCCAGCGCGACGAGGGCGATCAGGAGCTGCCGCGGCGTCAGCACGGCGAGCATGAGCGAGCCGCCGGGCAGCGGCGAGCGGGAGACATCGGTGAGGTTGGCGCTGCGATGCAGGAAGCTGCGGGCGAGCGGAAGCAATGGCAGCAGCAACAGCGCCGCGACGCCCAACCACAGCGCCAACGCGCGCCAAGCGACGGGGAGTCCACGCCGCGCCCGCTGCGCCAGCACGAAGCCGAGCACCGGCAAGAAGAGCGCGTAGAGCAAATGGAGGTGGACGACGAGCGCGAGCGCGACCGAAAACAGCAAGCCCTCGCGCCAGGCCCGCGTGTCGAGCCAGCGCAGGAGCCCCCCGAGCGACGCCAGACAGGCTGCGAGCGCCAGCGTAGGGCCGCGCCTCGGCCCCAAATCTCATGAGCTCCGCCGAGCCGACGAAGGCGATCACCGCCAGCACGCCCGTCCCTCGGCCAACGAGCGTTTCGGCCAGGCGATGCAAGAAGAAGCACGACAGCAGCGCCCCGGCCAGGGCGGGAATCCGTAGCGCCAGTTCCATGAACCGCGCGTGCGGGAAGTAGAACGGCGCCTCGAGGTAGGCGAACAGCGCCGATTGCCCCGGGTTGCCGAGCTTCGAGGTCGCGATGGCGCGCCAGCCGGAATCCACCTGCCAGGCTGTGAACGTCTCGTCGAGCCAGAGGCCCAACCGCAGCCCCGGCCACCACGCCGCGACCATCGTGATCGCGAGCAGGGCCCCCGTCAGCCAGCGCGCGGGCCGGGCATCAGCCGGTCGTTCGACACCCGACACCAGGAACGAGGATAGGTGGAATGGGCGGGGTCGGGGCCTGAAAACGACGCTCCCTGTCGAACCGTTTCCCTTGGTTCGTCGGGGGTTAGACGGGACGAAGGCGGCCCCCCATTTCCTGGACCCTTTGCGAGGTAAGATTCCGCGCCGGAGGGTTCGCCATGGGGTCGATGATTGGGCAGTCTTCGTTGGTCTGGGCGCTGGCGGCGGTCGCGGGCGTTCTTCTCGTCTGGTTCTCGGGCGCCGTCCGCTACATCCCCAACACGCGCGTCGCCGTCGTCGAGAAGCTCTGGAGCGCGCACGGATCGTTGCGCAGCGGATTCATCGCGCTGCGCGGCGAGGCGGGCTTTCAGCCGCAGGTCTTGCGCGGCGGCTGGCACCTCTTCTTCCCCTTCCAGTACCGCGTCCACCGCGTGCCGCTGGTGACGATCCCCCAGGGCAAGATCGGCTACATCTTCGCGCGCGACGGCGTTCCGCTGCCGGCCACGCAGGCGCTCGCCTCCAACGCCGAGGCCAACGACTTCACCACCGTGAGCGGGTTCCTGGCCAGCAACGGCCAGCGCGGCCCGCAGCGCCAGATCCTGCGCGAGGGCACCTACGCCATCAACCTGGTGCAGTTCGTGGTGATCACCGAGGACGGGCTCGACTATCTGCCGCTGGCCAAGGACGAGGACCGGATCTTCCGCCGGATGGCGGAGATCATCGCCGCCCGCGACGGCTTCCGCCCGGTCATCATCACCGACGATCTGGTCGGCATCGTCACCGTGCACGACGGCCCGGCGCTGCCGCAGGGCGAGATCATCGCGCCGACCGTCGGCGACGAGCCCGACCGACGGGAACTTCCACAACAACTTCCAGGACCCGGAGCGTTTCCTCGCGGCGGGCGGCAGGCGCGGGCGCCAGCTGCAGGTGCTGGTCGAGGGCACCTACTTCATCAACCGGCTGTTCGCGACCGTCGAGCTCGATCCCGAAGACCGTCGTCGAGGTCGGCCACGTCGGCGTGGTCGTCTCCTACACCGGCGATCTCGGCGCGGATCTCTCCGGCGCAGAGCTATCGCCACGGCGAGCTGGTGTCGCGTCGGCAAGCGCGGCGTCTGGCAGCGAGCCGCTGCTGCCCGGCAAGTACGCCTTCAACACCTACGCCGGCAAGGTGATCATGGTGCCGACGACCAACTTCATCCTGAAGTGGGATCCGCAACGAGGTCGGCGCGCACAAGTTCGACGAGAACCTGACCGAGGTCTCGCTGATCACCAAGGACGCCTTCGAGCCGTCGCTGCCGCTGTCGGTGGTCGTGCACATCGACTACCGCAAGGCGCCGCTGGTGATGCAGCGCTTCGGCGACATCAAGAAGCTGGTCGAGCAGACGCTCGATCCGATGGTGTCGGCCTACTTCAAGAACGTCGGCCAGACGCGCACCCTGATCGAGCTGCTGCAGGACCGCAGCGAGCATCCAGGAGCAGTCGGCCGAGCGAGATGAAGGAGAAGTTCGCCGCGCTACAACCTCGAGCTGCAGGAGGTGCTGATCGGCACGCCCGCGGCTCGGCGCCGAGGGCGACGAGCAGATCGAGCAGATCCTGCACGCAGCTGCGCGCGCGGCAGATCGCCGAGGAGCAGGTCGAGACCTACGCGCGGCAGGAGAAGGCGGCCGTCAAGGAGCGCGAGCTGCGCGAGGCCGAGGCGCGCGCCAAGCAGCAGACGGTGATCACCGAGTCGGAGATCTGGATCGCCGTCAGCAGCAACCAGGGCAAGGCCGAGTACCAGCGGTCGCTGCAGCAGGCGGCGCAGATCCAGGCGCTCGCCGAGGCGGAGGGCGAGAAGGTCCGGCTCATCGCCGACGGCGAGGCTCGCGCGTGCGCGTGCTCGGCGAGGCGGAGGCCGAGAAGGCCGCGCGCGTCGGCATCGCGCAGGCGCTGGCGATCGAGGAGCAGGTGCGCGCCTACGGCGGCCCGCAGCTGCAGCTGACCCAACAGGTGATGGGGCGGTTCGCGGAGGCGATCGAGCACTCCGGCGTCGACGTGGTGCCGCGCGTGCTGGTGTCCGGGAAGTCGGGCACCGACGGCGGCGGCATGGGCACGCAGGGGAGCATCTTCGAGGCGCTGCTGGCGATGCTCCTCTCCGAGCGCGCCGGCGCGCACGTCGAGGCGCCGCGCGGCCCCGTCAACCCCGAGGTCGAGGCGACGCGCACCCGCATGCGCGCCGAGCTGATGGCGACGCTGCAGCAGCCGAGCAACGGCACGCCCGCCGCGACGCCCCCGCAAAAGTAGATCGCCGCCGTGCCCGACCCGGCCGCGCCGTTTCCGACCACCCGTGCGGTCGTCGAAGAGGAGCGGTTTCGCCGCGCCCCGGACGGCCGCTTCGTCAACCTCGACGGCTCGGGGCCGCACCCGCTCAAGGACGTGTACAGGTGGGCGGTGGCCGACAAGCTGGCCGGCCGCCGCCGCAAGAGCCCGGCGCATTGTGCGGTGCCAGCGGTGGCGGTCGACGCCGCCGCCCTGCGCCTGCCGCCCGCGCCCGGCGAGGGTGCGCGGCTCACCTGGCTGGGGCACGCGAGCTGGCTGGTCCAGCTGGGCGGCCAGTCGCTGCTCATCGATCCGGTGCTCGGCGACTCGATCAGCGTGGTGATTCGCCGCAATGGCGACCCGCCGCTGCCGGCCAAGGCGCTGCCGCCGATCGCCGCGCAGCTGGTCAGCCACAACCACTACGACCACATGGACGCGCCGTCGCTGCGCGCGGTCGGCGCGCCGGTCATCGTCGGCCTCGCGAACGCGCGCCTCATCGGCGGCCGCCTGCCGACCACGGAGCTCGGCTGGTGGGACAGCGCCGACGTCGGCGGCGTCCGCGTGACCTACGTCCCCAGCCAGCACTGGAGCCGGCGCAGCTTCGCCGATTCGAACCGCGCGCTCTGGGGCGGCTTCGTGATCGAGAGCGGCGGCCTCTCGATTTACCATTCGGGCGACACCGCCTACTTCGAGGGGTTCGCCGAGATTGGCCGCCGCTTCCCGCAGATCGACGTCGCGCTGTTACCAATCGGCGCCTACGACCCCGCGTGGTTCATGTCGAAGCAGCACATGAACCCGGCCGACGCCCTCCGCGCCTTCCGGGATCTCGGCGCCCGCCGGGTCGTGGCGATGCACTGGGGAACCTTCAAGCTGACGGACGAGCCGCTCGACGAGCCGCCGGCGCTGTTCCGGCAGGATGCGGGAGCCCAGGGGCTCACCGCCGAGGTCGCCCACGTCGCCGCCGTCGGCGAGACGATCACCCTGCCCGCCCGCCCGTAGTCCGGAAACGTTGACGCGGGCCTACAGGAAACTTTCGCCCGATACACAAGAAACTTGTGGGGGTGGCGAAGCCGGAGACTTCTCCCCCACCTTTTTGTCGCGATCTTCGCAGGTTGCGACCAGGCACGGGTTTTGAAGCTCAGGGCAACGTGTCCCTGCGCCCCCGCACCCTCGTCGCCGCGCTGACCGCCCTCGCCGCCACGGCCGGCGCCGTCGCCCCGACCGCCGCGGCGGAGCTTCCGCCCGAGCCGGTGATCCCGGCGATGCTGACCCTCGCCGAGGCGGTGGCGCTGTTCCGGGCGCACGGCCTCGACCTCCTGATCGCGGAGGCGGCGGCCCAGGGCGCGGAGGGGGACGCGCTCGCGGCAGCGGCGGTCCAGAACCCGAGCGTGACGGGCGGCTACTACCATTCGTTCTTCCAGGACCCGGCGTTCGACACGCACAACGGCTGGTTCGTCGGCCTCGGTGACTCGAACGCCATCGTCGACACACTGTCGGGGAAGCGCGGGCTGCGGCGCAACGTCGCCGACGCGGCGCTGGCGGCGGCGCGCCTCGGCCGGGCCGACGCGCAGCGGACGCTCGAGCTGCAGGTCAAAGAGACGTACTTCCAGGCGGTCGCCGCGCGCGCGGCGCTGGAGTTCGCCCGCGAGATCGCCGAGTCGACGGCGCACACCTTCGACCTGAACCAGATCCGCTACAAGAGCGGCGCGATCTCGGAGGTCGACCTGTCCCGCACGGAGACGGTGAAGCTGGAAGCGGAGCAGGCGGTCGACGCGGCGATGCTGGCGCTGCGGAACGCCAAGGTTCAGCTCGCCTTCCTGCTGGGGCAGCGCCACGCCTTCAGCAACTTCGCCATCGACGCGAGCCAGCTCCGTTTCGCGACGCCGGCGGCGCTCGCCAACGCCACGGCCGCCACGCTGGTCGATCGCGCGATCCAGGCGCGGCCGGATCTGAGGGCGCAGGAGCACCAGCGGATGCGCGCCGCCCAGGCGGTGTCGCTGGCCCATCGCCAGCGCTTCCCCGACATCGGCGTCAGCGCGCAGTACTCCGAGCAGGGTTCGTACTCGTCAACCAACGCCATCTCGCCGCCGACGCTGGAGATCGCGCTGACCGGCTCGCTGCCGCTCTTCTACCAGCAGCAGGGCGAGATCAAGAAGGCCGAGGCCGACGCGCGCACGCAGGACGCGCAGGCCGCCAAGCTGCGCGCGCAGGTGGTGGCCGACGTGGAGAACGCCTTCGCCGGTTACCAGACGTCCCAGCGGCAGGTGCAGCGCATGGAGGGACGCTTGCTGGACCGCGCGCGCCGCGCGCGGGAGCTGGTCGCGCTTCAGTATCAGAAGGGAGCCGCTTCGTTGCTGGAGTTTCTCGACGCGCAACGGACGTACGTCACCACCAAGGGCGAGTACATCCAGGAGCTGACCGCCTACTGGGACGCCATCTTCCAGATCGAGGCGGCCACCGCCACCGGGGTGGTCCAGTGACCGCGCCGTCGGTGCATGCGGCCGCGCTGGTGGCCGGCCTGCTCGCGGCCGCGCCGCTCGCGGGCTGTCGGAGCGCGCCGGCCGCCACCAACCCCGAGGGGCAGCCGCCGGAGGGCGAGGTCTGGCTGACCCCGCAACAGATCCGGGACGCCAAGGTTCAGGTCGAACCGATCGGGCAGCACACGGTGGGCAACGAGATCGTGACCAGCGGGAAGGTCTCGTTCGACGACCTCCGGGTCGCGCACATCTTCTCGCCCGTGACCGGCCGCGTGAAGCGGATCCTGGCCCAGCCGGGCGAGCGGGTGAAGAAGGGCGCCCCGCTGGCGACCATCGAATCGCCCGACGTCGGCAACGCCTTCGCCGATTACGGCAAGGCCCAGGCCGAGATGGTCGCCGCCGAGCACGACTTCCGTCGCCAGAAGGAGCTGTTCGAAGCGCACGCCGGCTCCGAGCGCGACTACGAGAGCGCCGAGGACAACTACGGCAAGGCCAAGGCGGAGATGGAGCGCGCGCGGCAGAAGGCGCGCCTCTTCCGCAGCACGGGCGGCTCGGCCGACGCCGTCTCGCAGGAGTTCACGCTGCGCGCCCCGATCGAGGGGCAGGTGATCGCGCGCGCCGTGAACCCGGGCGCCGAGGTGCAGGGGCAGTACTCGGGCGGCACCGCGGTCGAGCTCTTTACCGTGGGCGAGCTCGACTCGGTCTGGGTGTTCGCAGACGTGTTCGAGATGGATCTGGCGCGCGTGCACAAGGACGCGCCGGTCAGCATAAAGGTGGTCGCCTATCCGGAGAAGGCGTTCGCCGGCAAGGTCGACTGGATCTCCGACGCGCTCGATCCGACGGCGCGCACGGCGCGCGTCCGCTGCTCGATCCCCAACCCCGGGCGCGAGCTCAAGCCCGAAATGTACGCCACGGTGGCGATCGCGGTGCCGGCGCCCGCGGTCGCGGCGCTGCCGCGCGCCGCCCTCCTGCGCATCGGCGACCAGACCGTCGTCTTCGTCCAGAACGGAAACGCCCCCGACGGCCGCCTGAAGTTCAGCCGCCGGATCGTCGCCGTCAACGAGGACGAAGGGTCAGACTACGTGCCGATCGTGCGCGGCGTGACCCGCGGCGACCGGGTCGTCACCTCGGGCGCGATCTTGCTCTCCGGAATGCTCTAGCCGCTCGCCGGGCTCGCCGGTCGCGCCGGTCGATGAAAGAGCCGCAGCAACCAGCGCTCCGGCAGGTAGCAGGCGAGGATCAGCGTGCTCATCAGCAGGGCGAACCAGATCACCGGCCCGAACATGAGGCCGATGAGCGCGTGCATCCCGAGCCCGGCGATCACGGCGTAGGGGCGCGTCCAGCGAAGCGCGAACCAGAGCGGCGCCGCCGTCTCGAAAGTCAGCGACAGGTACTGCAGCACCTGCCACCCCCACCCCGGCACCGCGCGCGCGAGCCCCCACGAGATCCAGGTCTGGTAGTTGTCGTGCAGGTGGCTCCAGAGGACGTCCTTGTCCAGCCAGTCGCCGCGCAGCTTGGCGATCCCGGCGCCCGAATACATCGCGCAGAGGAAAATCTGAAAAAACCGGATGACGCCGCCGCTCACGTGCGTCGGTAGCGGCGCCTCGGGGTTCCGCCGGTGGCGCAGCCAGGCGTCGACGCCGTAGCGCGCGCCGGCCGGGCTGAGGCAGAGCGCGAGCGCCAGCATCGGGCCGAGCTTGCTCACCGTGAACGCCTCCAGCCGATCGGCGAGCGCCAGGTAGGCGAGCAGCGCCGCGAACAGCCCCCCCGCCGCGCGCGAGAAGAACCCCGCCGAGAGACACAGCCCCGCGACGACGGTGACGACGGCGATCGTCCAGGCCAGGGCCGGCGGCACCGGCGGAATGTAGAGCGGCTGCCGCCAGTCGCCGCCGCCCAGGTACGGGACGCGGAACCCGATCGGCGACAGCCAGTGATCGGCGTGCACCAGACGCGAGGCTTGAAAGGAGAGCAGCACCAGCGGCAGGACGATCCGCGCCAGCGCCAGCCGCTCGATCGGCTGCGGGGCGTCGAGCCACGCCTGCAGGCGCGTCCGCCAGGTCACCTCGGGCGGCGGTCGTCTCACGGCGCGACCGCCTCCTCGCAGCGCTGCGTCCGCTCGCCCGTCGGCGTCACATACCAGTACTTGCGCTCGACCTCCTGCGGGTAGTCGGTGAGCGGCAACCGCTGATAACGCGGCTCCGGCGTCCCCGGCGGCGGGATCGGGATGCGCAGGCTCAGCAGCATGACGCCGCCGATGCGGTCGTCCGGGTGGGCGCGGTTGTGCTCCTTGACGATGAACTGATCCAGCGCCTCGAGCACCTTCTTCTGCCGGCGGTGGAAGAACATGGCGCGGTAGAACCGGCTCTCCTTGTCGTCGCGCTGGATGGGGAAGAACGGACGCACGTCGATCTCCTCGAACCGTTCGCCGTCGCAGCGGTAGCCCTCGGCGCGGTACTCGATCGCGTCGCGCGCGGCGTCGGGAAACAGCGCCGCCTCTTGCAGGAAAAACCGCATCGGCAGCGGCAGGATCCTGTCGGGAAGGTTCAGCCCAGCCGCGTCCATCCAGACGAACAGCGCATAGATCCCCGCCAAGACCGTGAGCACGCGCCTGAAGCGCGGCGGCGTCCACGGCTCGGCCACGACGCGTCCATCAGGGACACGTCCGTCTGGCTTGGCAGGCATGAGCTGCGTCTATCTAACAAGAGTCGATGCGTGGCGTCCAAGGTGGCGTGCACCCGCCCACTTACCCGCAACCCCGCCCGCGGGTCCTTCATCTGAAAGAAGGAGGATTTTCGGCCATGAAACGCATCTTGACGGCTGTGTTCGGATTGGCGCTGCTGACCGCGCCGGCGGCGGCCTTCGCGCGCGGCGGCGGCCACGGCGGTGGCGGTTCCCACGGCGGCGGCGGCTTCCACGGCGGCGGCGGATTCCACGCGGCGCCAGCCGCCGGGTTCCACGGCGGCGGCTTCCACGCGGCGCCGGCCGCTGGTTTCCACGGCGCGGTCCACGCGGCCGTCCCCTACGGCGGGTACCACGGAGCGGTCGTTCGCGTCGCGCCGAGGCCCGGCTTCTACGGACCGGCGTACGGCGTGCACCCTGTCGGCGGCCGCGTCTGGCTCCCCGGCTACTGGGGTTATCGCGGCGGCGTCAGCGTCTGGATCGGCCCCAACTGGTCGTACGCGCCCTACGCGGGCTGGGTCTGGGTCGGCCCGCACTGGGCCTGGAACGGCTACACCTGGGTCTGGCAAACGGGCTACTGGGCCCCGCCGGCCTACTGATCGCGCGTGATCCCGACGGCGCGGCGGCGGCGCCGCGCGATCACGAGACAACCGAGCAGCAGAGTCCCGAGCCACCACGAGGACCCGGGCCCGGCGAGGTCGCAGCCACAACCCGTGCCGTCGACGCCGGTCGTTCCAAACGGAGCGCGGCCCGCAGCTCCCGTCGCGCCGGTCCTGCCAGCCGAACCGCTCGCGCCCGCGAAACTGTTCATGCCGCCGATGCCGGCCCCCCCGCCCGCTGTTCCGGCAGCGCCGGGCGCTCCAGCCCCACCGGCCGCGCCCGCCGTTCCCGCATCCCCGGCCGTTCCCGAGGCGCCGCCAACGGATCCATTTGCGCCGCCTGCGCCGCTTGAACCGCTGGCGCCGGTCGCGCCCCGGGCCCCGGCCGCGCCGCTCGACGCGCCGCCGGCCCCCGCCGCGCCGCTGCTCGCGCCCCCGGCCCCGGCTGCACCGCTCGACGCGCCCCCGGCGCCCGTCGTTCCAGCGGCGCCGGAGCTCGACGCGTCGACGCCGCCGTCGGGCGTGCCACCCGCGAGAGAGCAGTTGAGGCCAGTGACATAGAAGACGTCGTCGTTGAAGTCGCCGTCGTTCCCGCTGCCGGCCGGAAGCGCCTGGGTGGTGCCTGGCGAGCAACCGCGCCAGCTGGCGGCGCACATCGGCGAGTCCTCGAACGCGAGGTAGTACGCGCCGGTGTCGGCTTTCGAGTGATAGATGAGCGCGGTGATCCAGGGGGCGCCGGTCGAGGCCTTGTCGTTGAGGTCGGGCTGCGAGTACTTAGTCTCGGTGCACTGGCTGCCGCTCGCGCCCGCCATCAGCGCGAAGCCGACCGGTCCACCGGTCCAGCTCGGGTTCGAGCGAATGTCGACGTTAAATGCAGGGAGCGGATCCGCCCACCCGTGCTGGGGCGCCTGGGTGGTGGCCCTGGTCGCGAGGGGACAGAAATCCCCGTCCGAACAACCGATCCCGTTGGGCGGCGCTGCCATGAGGGCGGGCGGAACGATCGAGTAGATCGCCGAAGGCGGCGTGGCCGGATCGGTCGCGTTGTACCAGCCGAGCCCGTTCTTGCACGCCCCTCCCTTCAGCACGATCTGGACCTTGAACCCGCACTGCGCCGGAAAGCTCCCCGGCGTCGTCGCGGCGTCGTTGGTCGGATCCAGGGCGGCGTCGGCGCCTCCGTTGAAGTACTTGAATAAGCCGGCGAGCGTATCGGCTTCAGCAGAGAAGCCGCGCGACGTGACGAGTGAGATCTCCGTCGACGACGAGGGTTGCGGTATCGCGGTGCTGTCCGGCACCGGCTGCGTGACCGCCGCGCCGGCCGAGGAGGCCGCAAAAAGCACCCCGCCGATCGCCGCGATCCGCAATCCCCGCGTCATCGGCGGCGCCGCGCGCTCTGAACGGAGCGCCGCCGGAGCGACGCGACGCCGAGGGCCGCGAGCAGGAACGCGAGACCGCCACCGCTGGGGCCGCCGGCGGACGAATCGCAGTTGCAGGCCGTGACGCCCCCTTCGTGCGGGGCGGTGGATCCGCCGGAGCCGTTGCTGCCGCCGGTGCTCCCGACATTCCCGCCGGTTCCCTTCGAACCACCACTCCCGGTCCTGCCGCCGGTCCCGTTGTCGCCGCCGGTCCCGGTGACGCCGCCGTCGGGCTGGGGAATCGGGATGCCGCCGTCGGGGATGGCGCACTGGCCGTTCGAGCAGGTCTGTCCCGCGGGACACTGGACCCCGGCGCAGCCGTCCTTGCACGCCCCCTGCACGCAGACCTCGGGCGCCGTGCACTTGAGCTTGTCGCATCCGGTGTCGACGCAGGTGCCGTCGCTCGAGCAGCTCTTCCCGCTCGGGCAGTTCCGGCAGCCGCACGCCGCCAGACAGGCGCCGCCTTCGCAGACCTGGCCGCTGCTGCAGGTGATCCCCGCGCAGGGATCGACGCAGTTGCCGATGCGGCAGACCTGGCCGGGCGGGCAGACGACGTTGTCGCAGCCGCCGATGCACACACCGTGGTAGCAGGTCTGGTCGGTGCCGCAGGTGACATTCATGCACGCGGGGTCCTTGCAGAGCCCGTCGCTGTCGTCGCACACGTACGGCGGAATGCAGGGAAACTCGCCCGTCGAGCAGGGCGGAATGCAGGTCCCCTGGTAGCAGACCTGGCCGCTCGGGCAGAGGCCGGGCGCGTCGGGGTTGTCGATGACGCCGTCGCAGTCGTCGTCGAGCAGGTTGCACGTCTCGGCCCGCATCTGGATGTCCTGGCGGCACTTGATGTCCATGCCGCCGTTCGCGCACTGGGTGGTGCCGCCGGCGCAGATGCCAGGCATCCCGGTGTCGCAGGCCTGCCCGCCGCCCGCGCAGTCGATGCCGTGGACGTAGAACACGAAGTCGTTGAAGTCGCCGTCGTTGCCCCCGCTCGTCAGAGGCATCGTATCGCTCCCCGGGTTGCAACCGTGCCAACTGGCCGTGCAAGTCGGCTGGTCTTCGAAGGCGATGTAGTAGCCGTTCGGATCGGTGGTCGACTGGTAGATGAGCGTCGTGATCCAGGGGGCGCCGTTGGTGGGCGGGCCGGCGGGCGAGTGCGCGTTGATGTCGGCTTGCGAGTATTTCGTCTGCGGGCACTGCCCATTGGGGACACCGATCAGCGCGAAGCCGACCTGACCGCCCGCCCACCTCGTATCGTTGCGAATGTTGGCGGCGAAGTCTGGAAGAGGGCTGGCCCACGTATAGCTGGGTTGCGTCGTCGTACGCGTAGCGAGCGGGCAAAAATCATTGGCGACGCAGGAAATGCCGTTGGGAGCCGCCTGCGTGAGGTCGGCCGGAACGATCTGATAGATGTTCTTGGGAACGGTCGCCGGGTCGGTGGCGTTGTACCAGCCGAGCGCGTTCTTGCAGCCACCTCCGTGGAGAACGATGGTGCCGCTCAAGCCGCACTGCGGGGAGAACGTGCCCGGCGTGATGTGCGCGTCCGTGATCGGATCGAGCCCCGGGTCGCCACCATTGATCTCGTTGTACATGAAGAGTCCGGCCAGCGTGTCGGCAGCGGCCGGGAACCCGCGTCCCGTGACGCAACAACTGATCTCCGCGGGGTTCGCCGGCTGCGGCATCGGCGTCGTGTCCGGCTGAGAGACCGTCGCATCGGCCGCAGGCGCGAGGAGCAGGGTCAGCGCACCGGCCGCCATCAATAAGCGTTTGGGCATCGCAAAGCTAAATGGGGGGTTCATGGCTGGATTTTGCGCCTTTTTGGGCTGCGGGAAAAGTGACGCTCGGCGGCGGGTTGCCGCACCGATCCCGGTCGGGTAGATCGTGTGCCCACCACCCTCGGAGACAAAACAAAGATGTACTACCTCGTCGTCAAGCAGTTCATGCGCACCCTCAAGAACCTGGACGCCATCATGGGGAAAGCCCAGGCCTACGCCGACGCGCGCAAGTTCGACGTCAACAACTTCTGCGGGGAGCGCCTCGCCCCGGACATGCTGCCGTTCACGGCGCAGATCCGGATCGCCTGCGACCACGCCAAGTCGGCGGCCTCCAACCTGGCCGGCAAGGAGGCGCCGAGGCACGAGGACAACGAGACGACCTTCGCCGAGCTGCGCGGCCGCATCGCCAAGTGCCTCGGATACCTCGAGACGCTCTCCGCCAAGGACTTCGAGCGGACCACGCCGGCGACGACGGTCAAGCTCCCCGATCGGCCGAACCGCCCGGGCAAGACGCTCCGGGCCGACGAATATCTGCTCGCCCGCCAGCTGCCGAACTTCTATTTCCACGTGACCACGGCGTACAATCTGCTCCGCCGGGGCGGCGTCGAGATCGGCAAGAACGATTACCTCGGGACGCTGGAATTCATCGAAGGCTGATCCCGCCCGCGGACACAAACGAGGACCGTTGACCGAACGAAAGCTCCTCGCCGCATTCACCCTCTGCCTCTTTGCCGTCGCGCGCGGGCCCGCCGCGCGCGCGGACGAGGAGCTTCCCGCCACGTCGGGTCCCGCCACGCAAGACCCCTCGAACGACCGCTCGGTCCTCTCGACCTACTACCCGTCGCCCGTCGACGGGCCCGAGCTGCGGCTCCCCGAGTCGCCCACCCGCCTCTACCTCGACGGCGCCTACGCCTCCAGCAGCGATCTCTCGGCCCTGCAGCTGATTCAGGGGAGCGGCTCGAACGTCCGCTTCTCGCTCGGGGGCGCCTGGCGGTGGCACCGCTTCGCCTTCGAGGGGGAGATCCCCTTCGTGCAGGTGGCCACGCTGGACGTCACCGCGGTCTCGGGCGGCCAGCCCCCCATCCCCGCCGACGCGCACCAGACGGGTGTCTCCTTCGGCGACGTCCGGGTGGGGGCCATCTGGACGGCGCACCTGGCGGGCGACGCGCTGGTCGGCGGGTTCGGCCTGCGGGTCCGGCTGCCGACGCACACCACCAACTTCACCTTTCACATTGTCCAAAACAGCTCGACGGTCCCGCTGACCTACGCGTTCCCGTATTACTTTCACTTCGAGCCGACCGCGGTTGTGGGGGGCGCGCTGGGGCGTTTCACGTTCGTGGTGAACGAAGGGCTCGACGTCCTCTGGGGCCCGGACGGGCAGATCGAGGGCCAGCTGGTGGTCGTCCCGACGATCGCTTTTTGGGACTCGCATGTCGCGGTCTCCTTCGCACCGGTCGATTTCATCGGCGCCTCCGTCGAGCTCGGGACCGACGTTCAGTTGAACAACACCAACGACCCGCAGTTCCCCATCTCGGATATCCGATCGGCTTGGGTCGCCCCCGCGGTCCAGCTGCACCTCGGCGACTACCGGGTCGATCTGATCGCGCGCATCGGGCTGCCCGGGATGGCGCACGGAACCGACCCCTTCGGCGTCCTGGAGTTCGTGGGGACCAACTCTTACACCCTCCGGGTCGGTCGATCCTTCAATTGACGGCCGAATCGCAGTAGCCTGGACAGATGAGGCTCACACGGCTCTGGGGACTCGGGTTCATGCTGGCGGCGATCGGCTGCCACCCGGGCTCGTCCGCGCCCCCCCCGCCGGCGGACGCGGCGGTGTTCGATCTGGCGATCGACCTCCCCGTGGGCTGCCCGCCGGCCACCGCCAACGAGAAGGGGGTCGGAATCCCCTGCACGCGCGGCGGCGGGGAGTGCAAGAAGCCCCTGCTCTGCACCTGCGATCCGCTTCCCGTCATCGGCTCCCTCCTCAACGGCGTCCCCTGCGTCTGCACGGTCGGCGGACCCAACCTGACGACCAACCCGGATCCCTGCGCGGCCAACAACCCGGCGTGCGGATCGGACGCCACCTGCTGCAACTACACGACGGTCGGCTTCTACTGCAGTCCGAACATCTGCCTGCCCGGCGGGTCCTGCATCAACTTCACGCCCGCGGACGCCGGTAGCGGCGGCTGAGCTGAGCCTCTCGGCCGCGCGCCTCAGTGGCACTGGGGCGTGTTCGTCGGCGTCGTCTGGCAGCTGGCGGCGAAGCAGCAGTAGCCGCTCGCGCAGTCCTTGGTCCCCGAGCAGTCGGTGGTGCAGACGTTGCCGCTGCAACGCACGGCACCGGCGCAGGCGTTGCCGCCCCGGCAGTTGACCTTGTTGGTGCCGGCCGACATCGTGATCGTCGAGGTGCAGCTGGTCGGGCCGGTGCACTCGACGTCGCAGTTGTTGCCGCCGCAGGTCATCGGCCCCTTGCAGGACCCCATCCCCGAGCAGGTGACGGTGCTCATCGAGCCGCTCGCCGCCACGCCGCCCGCGCAAGAGTTCATCCCGCTGCAGGTCACGCTGCAGGTCGACCCGGCGCACTGAATCTGCTTGCTGCAGGCGTTGTCGGCGCAGGTGACGGTGCAGCTGGTGGCGTTGTGGCAGTCGATCGCGCCGCTGCATCCCCCCGCGGGGCAGGCGATCTTGCAGGCGATCCCCATCGGGCAGGTGATCGCGCCCGTGCAGGGGGAGCATCCCGAGCCGCAGGCGAAGGTGCAGACGCCGTTCGTGCACGCGCCGCCCGCGCTCGCGCAGGCCACGCAGGCGGCGCCCGCGTCGGGCGGCTCGCAGGCGTTGGTCGTCCCGGCGTCGACGCCGCGCCCCCCGATCCCGATCCGGCCGCCGATCCCGCTGATCCCGCCACCCCCGCGGCCGCCGATCCCGCGGCCGCCGGCCGCGCCCGCGCCGCCCGTTCCCGAGACGCCGCCCGCCGCGCCGCCCGCCCCAACATCGCCCCCGGTTCCCGGGACGTTGCCCCCCGTGCCGGAGAGGTCGCCGCCCGCCCCGGAGACGCCGCCGGCCGCGTCACCGCCGCTGCCGGTTCCCGCGCCCGCCGTCCCGCCCGCCCCGGTCGCCGCCGTGCCGCCGCTGCCGCCCGAGCCGGTGGCCGCGCCGCCGGTCCCGCTGAGCACAGGTGCGCCCCCGCTCCCCGAGAGCCCGACCGCCGACAGGCCGGACCTGTCCAGCTGGCAGCCCGCTCCGATGAACGGTGCGAGGGCGGCCACGGCAAAGATGGCGAACCAGGAACCTGGCTTCAATTGTCTCCGTTCCTTTGAACGGGCGCCGTCGCGCCGAGAGGATGTTTTTGACTAGGGCTGATCGATCACGATCGCAACCTTGACCCACTGCGGAACGTGGTTGCCGTAGGCGTTCCCGTTCCCCATCGGGTTCTGCCCGGGCAGCCAGACCGGCGACCAGCTCGGGTCGGTTGGGTTGATCTCGCCGACGGTGATGGCAGAGAACCAGAGCTGCGGCTGCGACGAAGCCAGCCCGTTCGTGTTGTTCTGGACGCCGTACGGGCGGCGTGAGGAGAAGGCCACCCAGTAGAGCGTCTGCCCACGGAAGCTGCCGACGTCGGGGCTGAAGCGCGGCCAGGAGTTGTCGTAGTTGTTGTTGTTGCCGTTGGCGTTCCCGTTGGCGTAGTCGAGCGCGAGCTGACCGCTTCCGGTGGCGCCGGTCGAGGTCAGGTAGAGCCGGGCCGACGAGTCGTCGTACCCGTCGCAGACGCCCGTGCCGTACCCGGCGCTGCCGTTGTAGTTGATGTCGGTGCTGTTCGACCCGTTGTTGCAGTTGCTCTGGTTGTAGACGACCCAGTTGCTGTCCTCGCTGATGCAGGGATAGTAGCTGGTGACGTTCGACTGCCGGTCGACCAGGACATGGGCATTGTCCGTCGGCGTCTCGGAGGAGGGGTCGGCGTCCGCGATGGCGATGCGTCCGCCAACCTTCAAGTCGCCGTTGAGGCCGCTGGGGTTACCCGTCGAATCGGCGGTCCCCGCCTGGTTGAACGAGGTGAAGACGATCTTCGTTCCGTCGTGGCTCCAGAACGGATCGGACTGGTAGGGGTCGATGGCCGTCGCCGAGCTCTGAAACGCCGGACCGATCTGGCTGATGGTGGCGGAAGCGGAGGCCGTGTTGGGCGCCACGCTGTTGAGGAAGAGCTTGGACTTGAACATGCTGACCATCCTGAGCCCGTCGGGCGCCCAGGCGGTCTCGGTCGCGAAGGCGTCCTTCCGGTAGGCCTGCCAATAGCAGGTGGGGTTGCTGGTCGGCGAGTCAGACGCGTTGGTCCCGCAGTTGTTGCCCCCCGTCTTCGTCGGATTGATCGACAGCAGGTCCTGGTTCTGGATGTCGAGCAGCTCCCAGTTCGCGGCGTTGTAGGTCGACGATCCCCCGATGTCGAGCGCCATGAACTTGCCGTCGTTGGTGATCGAGTGGCAGCCGATGCAGTGCCCGCCCGCCACGTTGTTGTTCCAGGACTGCGGCGCGCCCTGATACGACGGGCTCGAGTTCGGTCCGCCGTCGTCGGTCCAGACCTGCTGCGGAGCGGGGTTGTCCTGCGCGAAGTCGTAGCGGTAGATGGCGGTGCCGTTCGGCGGCTTCTGCGTGGTGTCGAGCAGGCAGTAGCTCCCCGGGCTTGCCATCGTCGAGCTCGGGCAGTACTGCTGGTTCGGCAGGACCGTCCAGTAGTAGAGACCGCCGGTGAGGGACGAGGCCCACGCCGCGTTGATCGAACCCGAATCGTTGGTGGGCGTCCCGTTGTTGAGGACGCGCGCCGTGATCTGGATGTCTTCGTCCTGGCTGGCGGGCACCAGCATCCGCGTGAACGCCACCGGGAGCGTCACCGAGCAGCCCGACCCGGACCCAGACTCGCAGGCCCCGAAGTAGTTCACGTCGACGTTGGGCGGGTTGCTCATCGTGGTCTGGAAGTGGATGCGCGCGGCGCTGCCCGAGGTCGACATCTGGACCTGGATCGGACCCAGGTTCGAGGGGAAGAGCGAGTGATCCAGCGGGTAGACGATGCTGGTCGACCCGTTGGTGCTGTTGTCGAAGTTCCCGTTGTTGTCCGTGCTGTAGCTGGAGCAGTTGCTGCTGCTGTCGAAGTCGGTGCAGGTGTGGTCGCCGGTGAGCGGCGTGATGGGCAGGTTCCCGCCGCCCCCGCCGCCTCCCGAGTTGTTTCCGCCGTTTCCGCCGGAGCCGCTGTTGTTTCCGCCGTTTCCGCCGGTGCTGCTCTGGTTCGGCTTGACGCCGGCGCACCCGACGGCGGCGACGCCGGCCGAGAGGGTCAAGATCGACAATAGGCTGGACGAAGATCGTGAACGCATAGTCTTGCTCCGACGCTTGGGGACGACGCTTGGGGAAATTCTGAAACCCCGACTATACTGCGCGGCGCAATCGGCCGCTATAGCGGCGCCGCGGGGCGGGGGGTGGCAGTGTGGCGATGTGGATGACGCGGCGCCAGCCCTTGACGCGGAAGCGCCGAACGGCCGACGATGGGGGATCATGACCATCCGCATCTTTGTCCCCGCCCTCACCCAGGCCGCCCTCCTTGCCGTGATCGGGATCGCCGGCTGCGGCGGGGGGCTCAAGTACAAGGTCGATGACTCCGCCATCGATTCGATCTCCGCCGGCGAGAAGTCGGACATCTTCGCGGCGCAGAACGATCTCGAGGTGGCGCGCAGCGAGCAGCGCACGGCCAAGACCCAGCTCGACGAGCTCGACAGGGAGCGCAGCGTCGCCAAGAACGAGAAGGAGCAGGCCGCGCTGGAGGTCGACAAGGCGGGGACCGAGCAGGAGTCCGCCAACGCGTCGCACGACGAGAACCGCGCCAACGCCGCCCACCACGGCAAGGAGATCGCCGACATGGGGGTCAAAGTCTCCGACAGCAAGCTCGAGTGGCTCGACGAGAAGGAGGACTGGCTCAAGGCCTCCACCCGGGCGGCGGAGGCCCACGAGGCGGCGGCGCAGGCCAAGGTGGAGCTCGAGAAGGCGAAGCTGGCGCAGCAGAAAGGGATCAAACCGAGCGGCGACTTCTCGCTCGGCAACTTCCAGGATCAGTGGAAGGACAAGAACGACGACTGGCAGTCGGCCAAGAAGAAGGCCGACTCCGAGCAGAAATCGACGCAGGAGCGGGAGGCGAAATGGAAGGAGATCTCCGCGCAACAGGCCAAGATGAAGGGGTGATGAAGGGGTGATGAAGGGGTGACGAAGGGGTGATTCTCCTAGTCTTCCCCACCCTGCTGGACTAGGCTGTTTCCGGGGAATTCTTGAGCACCAGCGACCGAGAAGCCCTGCTGGCAAGCGTTTCCGCGGCCCAGGCAGAGGCGGCGCAAGGCACGCCCGAGGCGGTCGATCCGCAAGATGGGACCGACCGCAGCGATCGGCATGAGTACGTCCCGATGCTGGAGACGGCGCGCATCCTGGTCGTCGACGACGAGAAGGTGATCCGGGAGATCCTGGCCGACTTCCTGACCATGGAGGGGTACGTCGTGCACGCCGTCGAGGACGGCGCGCTGGCGATCGAGGAGCTGCGGCAGCGCAGCTACAACCTGGTCATCTCGGATCTCAAGATGCCGAACCTGGGGGGGCTCGAGCTCATCCAGAAGATCGGCGAGGAGAGCATCCCGGTCCTCACGGTCATCATGACCGGCTTCGGCACCGTCGAGACGGCGATCGAGGCGATGAAGAAGGGGGCCTACGACTACATCCTCAAGCCGTTCAAGGTGGAGGAGGTCATCCACATCGTGCAGCGCGGGCTGGATCGGCAGCGCCTGCAGCACGAGAACATCCGGCTCAAGGACGCGCTGTCGATCTACAAGATCAGCGAGGCGATCGCGACCTCGCTGTCGGTCGAGAAGGTGCTGGATCTGGTGCTCGACGCGACGATCGACGCGGTCGACGCCGACGTGGTCAGCCTGCTGCTCGAGGACCCCCAGCATCCCGGGCGCTTCGTCGAGCGGATGCGCAAGGTCTCCGAGCGCGCCGACCCCGGCATCGAGGCGCCACTGCTCAACCTGCAGGAGGCGCTGCCGCTCTTTCACGAGGACCGGCCGCTCCTGGTGCACGGCAGCCGCTCGTACCGGTTTCTCGAGTCGCCGCCGCGCGAGCTCGATCGCCGCATCGTCAGCCTCTGCAGCATCCCGCTCAAGCTCAAGGGCCGCATCATCGGGATGCTCAACGTCTACAGCTACACGCGCGGCAACAAGTTCTCCGAGGGGCAGCGCAAGATGCTCTACGTCCTCGCCAGCCGTGCCGCCGTCTCGATCGAGAACGCGCGCCTCTACGAGAACCTGGTCGACGCCAACCAGGATCTGACCAAGGCCAACGTCTCGCTGGAGGAGAACTTCAAGCAGACGATCATCGGGTTCGCCCACGCGCTGGAGGAGTCCGACCGCTACACGCGCGGCCACTCCGAGCGTGTCTCGATGTACGCGCGCCTCATCGCGATCGGGCTGCGGCTGCCGGGGCCCGAGATAGATACGATCGTCAAGGTCGGGCTGATGCACGACGTCGGCAAGATCGGCGTGCGCAACGACAAGCTCAACAAACCGGGCAAGCTGACGCCCGAGGAGCTGGCGATGTTCCGCTCGCACCCGGCCAAGGGGAAGCGGATCCTCGAGCCGATCCCGTTCATGCGCGACATCGTCCCCGGCTGCTACTGCCACCACGAGGCGTGGGACGGCTCGGGCTACCCGCAGGGTCTGGTGGGCGACCACATCCCGATGATCGGGCGCGTGGTCGCCGTGGCCGACGCCTACGACGCGATGACCTCCGACCGCGCCTACCGCAAGGCGCTGCCGCACGAGATCGCCTGCGGCGAGCTCGAACGCTGCACCGGCTCGCAGTTCGATCCGGAGATCGTCCCCGTCTTCCTGGCGCAGATCGAGGAGTTCCGGCGCCTCGAGGCCGCGGCCGGACGGTTCATTCCACGGTGATGAAATCACCGCTTGCCACGGTGATGAAATCACCGCTTGCCGCCAACCATCCCCTATAGACGACCGAGAGGACCCGCATGAGCGCTGACGGCGCCGCCCCGCCATTCGCAGGAAACCGCATCCCGATCGCGATCGAGGAGGAGATGAAGTCGGCGTTCATGGATTACGCCATGAGCGTCATCGTGTCGCGGGCGCTTCCCGACGCGCGCGACGGCCTGAAGCCGGTTCACCGCCGGATCCTCTACACGCAGCACGGCCTCTCCAACACCTGGAACCGCCCGTACATCAAGTGCGCGCGCGTGGTCGGCGACGTCCTCGGCAAGTATCACCCGCACGGTGACACGGCCGCCTACGACGCGCTGGTGCGCATGGCCCAGGACTTCGCCATGCGCTACACGCTCGTCGACGGCCAGGGGAACTTCGGGTCGGTCGACGGCGATTCGGCCGCCGCTTATCGCTACACCGAATGTCGGATGGAGAAGATCGGCGGCGAGCTCCTGGCCGACATCGACAAAGAGACGGTCGACTTCCAGCCGAACTACGACGACAAGGAGACCGAGCCGACCGTCCTGCCGGCCCGCTTCCCGAACCTGCTGGTCAACGGCGCGGCCGGCATCGCGGTCGGCATGGCGACCAACATCCCGCCGCACAACCTGCGCGAGGTGATCGACGCGACCATCGCCGTCATCAAGAACCCTGGGATCACCACCGACGAGCTGATCGAGATCGTCCCCGGCCCCGACTTCCCGACCGGCGGTTTCATCAGCGGACGCAACGGCATCCGCAACGCCTACGAGACGGGACGCGGTGCGATCCTGATGCGCGGGCGGACATCCGTCGAGGAGCACCCCAAGACCGGCCGCAAGTCGATCGTGGCGACGGAGATTCCGTACCAGGTCAACAAGGCCAAGCTGATCGAGAAGATCGCCGAGCTGGTGCGTGACAAGAGGATCGAGGGGATCGCCGATCTGCGCGACGAGTCCGATCGCGACGGCATGCGGATCGTCATCGACCTCAAGAAGGACGCGGTCCCGGAGATCGTCCAGAACAACCTCTGGAAGATGACGCCGCTGCAAGAATCGTTCGGCATCAACATGCTGGCGATCGTCGACGGGCGTCCCCAGATCCTGTCGCTCAAGAAGGCGCTCACCCACTATATCGGGCACCGGCGCGACGTGGTCACGCGGCGGACGCTGTTCGACCTTCGCCAGGCCCGCGACCGGATGCACATCCTCGAGGGGCTCAAGATCGCCGTCGACAACATCGACGCGGTGATCGATCTGATTCGCGCCTCGAAGGACACCGAGGCGGCCAAGGCGGGCCTCATGTCGAGCTTCGAGCTGTCGGCGCGGCAGGCGCAGGCGATCCTCGAGATGCGCCTCAGCAAGCTGACCGGCCTCGAGCGCGACGCGCTGGTCACCGAGATCAAGGAGGTCGGAGGTCTGATCGCGCGGCTCGAGGAGATCCTGGGGAGCGAGAAGATCCTGATGTCGGTCGTCACCGACGAGCTCGAGGCGGTGAAGAAGGAGTTCGGCGACGACCGCCGGACGGAGATCAACGACGCCGACGTGGAGATCGACGTCGAGGACATGATCGCCCCCGAGGAGATGGTCGTCACCGTCACCCACGGCGGCTACGTCAAGCGCAACCCCAAGACGCTCTACCGGGCGCAGCGGCGCGGCGGGCGCGGCATCACCGGCGCGGCGACGCACGAGGAGGACTTCGTCGCCCAGCTGTTCGTCGCCTCGACGCACGACACGCTGCTCATGCTGACCAACAAGGGGCGCGCCTACTCGAAGAAGGTGTGGGAGGTCCCGCAGGCCGGCCGGACCGCCAAGGGCAAGGCCTTCGTCAACCTGATCCCGCTGCAGGAGGGTGAGCGGGTCGTCGCGCTCTTGCCGGTACGCGAGTTCTCCGAGGGTGCCTTCGTCGTGATGGCCACCCGGACCGGCTACATCAAGAAGACCTCGCTGGACGCCTTCGCCAACATCCGGAGCTCCGGCATCATCGCCCTGTCGATTCCCGAGGATGACGATCTGGTCAGCGTGCGGATCACCGAAGGCGCCGCCGACGTCCTCATCGGGACCCGCAACGGCTGGGCCATTCGTTTTCGCGAGGAGAACGTCCGCCCGATGGGGCGCACGGCGCGCGGCGTGCGCGGCATCCGGCTGCGCGAAGGGGACGGCGAAAAGGACCAGGTCGTCGGCATGGCGGTCGTCCCGCGCGAGGAGCCGGCGACGCTGCTCACCGTCTGCGAGCGCGGCTACGGCAAGCGGACGCCGACCAGCGACTACCCGACCAAGAACCGCGGCGGCAAGGGGGTCATCACCATCAAGACCACCGAGCGCAACGGCAAGGTGGTCAGCCTGCGCCTGGTCAGCGACGACGACGACCTGATGCTAATCACCGACGGCGGCAAGTTGATCCGCATGCCGGTCGACGGCATCCCCACCATCGGGCGCAACACGCAGGGCGTCCGCCTCATCCGCCTCGAAGCCGAAGAGAAAGTGGTGGCCATGGAGCGGATGGCCGAGAAGGAAGAGGGAGAGCACGAGGTGGCACCCGAAGTGGCGGCGGCCCGCGCCGAGCAGCAGGCCGAGCCGCTCGGCAGCGAGGATCTGGGCGACGAGTCCGCCGCCGACGAAGCGCAAGAGGAAGACGAGGACGAGGACGACGACGGGCCAGACGACGGCGGGGACAACGGTCCCGCGGACGAGTCGTAACTCGGATGGCCACCAACCCCGGTCCCAAGCGCCCGCGCTCCTCGTCGCTCTTCGAGCGCGCCTGCGCGCTCTTCCCCGGGGGCGTGAACTCGCCCGTGCGCGCGTTCAAGTCTGTCGGGGGAACGCCGGTTTTCCTCGAGCGCGGCGTCGGTCCGTTCGTGCACGACGTCGACGGCAACCGCTACACCGATTTCATCGGGTCGTGGGGGGCGCTGATCCTCGGCCACGCCGACCCCGACGTCGTCGCCGCCGTCATCCACGCCGCCTCCGCGGGGACCACCTTCGGCGCGCCGACCCCGCGCGAGGTCGAGCTGGGCGAGCTCATCCGCTTCATGATGCCGTCGCTGGAGAAGATGCGCTTCGTCTCCTCCGGCACCGAGGCGACGATGTCGGCGCTGCGCGCGGCGCGTGGCTTCACCGGCCGGCACCGCATCATCAAGGTCGACGGCGGCTACCACGGCCACGCCGACGCGCTGCTGGCCAAGGCCGGCTCCGGCGTCGTCTCGCTGGGCCTCCCCGGGTCGAGCGGCGTGACCCCGGCCGCCGTCGCCGACACGCTGGTGGTCCCCTACAACGACCTCGACGCCATGCGGGCCGCGTTCGACGAGCACCGCGACGAGATCGCGGCCCTCATCATCGAGCCGATCCCCGCCAACATGGGCGTGGTCATGCCGCGTCCGGCTTACCTGCCGCTGCTCCGCTCGCTCTGCGACGAGCACGGCGCGCTGCTGATCTTCGACGAGGTGATCACCGGTTTCCGCGTCGCGCGCGGCGGCGCGCAGCACATGTTCGGCGTCCGCCCCGACCTGACCTGCCTCGGCAAGATCGTCGGTGGCGGCTTGCCGTTCGGCGTGTACGGGGGCCGCGCGGACGTGATGGACGTGATCGCGCCGGTCGGCCCCGTCTACCAGGCAGGGACGCTGTCAGGGAATCCCGTCGCCGTCGCCGCCGGCCTGGCCACGCTCAAGCGGCTCGACGAGCACGCCTATGTGGCGCTGGAAGGAATCGGCCGCGTCCTCGAGGACGATCTCTCCCGCGCCGTCCGCCGCACCGGCGTCACCGCGCGCGTGCAGCGGGTCGGCTCGGCGTTCACTCTCTTCTTCGCCCCCGAGGAGGTGGTCGATCTGGCGAGCGCCAAGCGCTCGAACACCGACCACTACGCCAAGTTCTTCCACGGCATGCTGGAGCGCGGATTCCTGCTGCCGCCTGCGCAGTTCGAGGCCGCCTTCATCTCGCTGGCGCACACGCTCGACGAGGTGAACGCCTTCACCGCCGCCGCCCGTGAGGCGCTGGCCGAGGTCGCGGCCGCAGCGAGCTGATTCAAATGCGCAATCCGGCGCGCCTTAGAGGTCGTCGACCTCGAGCGCCCAGACTCCCGCGTTCCAGTTCGCCGAGTAGATGATGCCTTTCGTCCCGTCGTACGACATGCGGTAGGGGCCGTCCCCGAAGGTCTGGCCGTTCATCGCGACCCAGCTCGTCCCGTCGCTCTCGTCGGAGACGTAGTAGGTGTCCGCGGCGCCCGTGCTGTCACCCGTGTTGCCGCGCGCCGTGTAAAGGCGGCTGCCGTCGCCGATGATGGCGTAGTAGCCGTCGCTCGTTTGCGGCCCGACCATGGTGAAGGTCTGCGCATTGTCCACGCTGCGCAAGATGGTGGAGAGCGCGCCGACGTAGAGGACGCCCGTCTTCGAGTAGAAGGCGCTGGTGCCGCCGTGCTGCATGTTCTGCGTGGTCACCTGCGTCCAGGTCGTGCCAGCGTCCGCGGTCCGCCAGAACCCGTCGCCCTGCGTGCCGAGGAGCCAGGTGTTGCTGTCCCCCAGGAACCGAGATCGTATGACCCGCGCCCCAACCGGCGGTCGGCAGGTGGCGAATCCAGCTGTTGCCGCCGTCCTTGCTCTCCAGCACGCCCGCGTCGGATTTGAAGGCCCACGGTGAGTGAAAAGACAGGAGCACGTGGTTGAAATCCGCCGGATCGGCCTTGACCTCGTAGACGTCGTTGACCCAACCGTCATCGGAGTTGTCGGCCTTGGCGGTGAAGCCGTCGGGCTCGGCCCAGGTGTCGCCGCCGTCGGTGGAGACCCAGAAGCCCAGCGACTGGCCCCGCACGCCGCCGCCGTAATACATGTGCGTCGGGTCCTGCGGATCGATGGCGAGCACGCCCGGGCTCACCGGCGCCGGCAGGTCCCCGATCTGATTCCAGGTCGCACCCGCGTCCGTGGTCCTCCACATCCCTTCGCTGTCCGTCGTCAGGTAGACGACATACGGGTTGCAAGGGCTCACCTGGATGTCCATGCAACCGTACGGCGGCTTGGCCGCCCCCGGCCGGTAGAGACCCGGCGGCGAGATGTTCTGCCACTGACCGGGCGTGAGCGTCGGCGTCGGTCCGGTCGGCGCAGGCGACCCGGTGCACATCACGGGCGCCACGTTTCCGGTGCCGCCGGCACCGCCCGTCTGACCCACGCCGCCAGAACCGCCGGTGCCGCCGGCAGACGCCGCGTTGTTACAGCCGCCGGCGCAGGCCACGCCGAAAGCCGCCAACAGGATCCGCGCCGGGTTGAGGACAATCTTCATCGTGGCAGCTCCAGCGACACGCGCGTCGCACGCGTCCCGACGATCTTGCCACGAATCAACGCGCCTTCCCTCGATCTGCCTCGATCGCGCCTGTTGCGGTATTCTGGCGATCACTTCATGGGCCTGAGACGCGCTGCGAGGTTCCTGATCGCCGTCACCCTCGTCGGTGGCGGCTGCGGCGGTAGCGACTCACTGGGAACGGGAGGGAGCGGCGGCGGGAACGGTGGCGGCGGCGGCAGCGGCGGCAGCGGCGGCGGCGGCGGATCGTCCGCGAACGGCGGCTCCGGCGGAGTCTCCGGGACGGGTGGTTCTTCGACCTTGGCCTGCGACCAGGATCTCTCCGGCACCTGGGATCTCCTCGCCGAAAGGAACGCGGGCCAACCCCTGACGGGGGTTCTGGTGGTGAGTGCGGGTGGGCTGTCGCTGCAGCTCGGACCGACCCTGATCTACGTCGCCCAGCCGATCAAGCAGGCGACCTGGCAGGGTCACGCGGGCGGAACCATCCACACGATCACCGTCGGGAACACCCCCGCCCCCCTGAACGGCGGCAGCATCCCGCTGGCGCTCGGTGGCGCCTGGACGTTCTCGACCGGCGGCGAGCAGTGCACGACCAGCGCGGCTCCGGCGTCGGTGAGCGGCGGCTGTCAGGGGGCGGGCTACTTTTCGGGCGGCGCCGATTGGCCCTCCGCGCTCCCCAACCCGGTCAACGGCGCAACCTACACCGCCACCCGGGTGACTTCGATGGCCTCGCAGTTCGGCGATCTGGGCGGGCAATGGCAAACCTCCTCGCGTGGCGGTGCAGGCGGAAGCTGCACCGTCACGCTCGCCGCGAACACGATCACCACGACCTGCTCGGGCGTCGTCCACTTCAACGGCACCATGCAGCTGACGATCGCCAGCAATTGCACCGCCAGCGGCGAAACCGGGAATGGCTTGGCGGGCAGTGGATTCGCGCTCAGCGGCCAGCGGCGCTAGCACGCTTCCCGGGCGCCTCGGCACGCGCCGCGCGAAACGCCTCGTCGTCGGAGGCGTGCTGGCGCTGGCGCTCGCGGCGGCCGGTACGGCGCGCACCGCGCCCGTCGCAATCTGGATGGAGATCAGCAGCGATCCGGGCCCGGCGACCGAGCCGGCGCCGACGGCGGGAGCCACGCTGCTCGTCAACGGGCTCGCCGCCCGGGAGAGGCACGATCTCTCTCGCGGGCTCGCGAAGTTGGTCCAAGGTCTCGAACGCCGGAAGAACCCGCTCTATACGCCGCTCGACGACAGCGACATGCACGACGAGGTCGTGAGCCTCCTCGCGCGCACCCGCCCAGCGCGCACGGCCGCCACGGCGCTGGCCGCGGGTCGCTGGCGCACCGCCGACGGCGACCTCAGCGCGCGCGCCGTCACGCGCTGCGCGCCGGCCGTACGCTGCCGATCGCTCACCGCGGGCGATACGGGGGACGGCCTCGCGCGGCGGCTCCGGTTCCTGGTCTGGCCGCTCGGCTTCGCGCTCCTGGCCGTGGGCCGCGACGCCGCCGATGCCGCCGCGATCGCCGACCGCCTCCGGGCCGGCGAGGCGGTCGATTCGCGAATCGCGCTGGTCCTCACCGCCGCCGAGCTTCACCGCCGCCGCCCCGACCGCGAAACGGCTGCAATCGTGCACACCGCCACCCGCGTCGCCAAGCTGGCGACGGCGGCGCCGCCCGAGCTCATGGAGCTGCTCCACGGCATCGCGCACCCACCGGGCGGCGACGAGCTCGCCTGGCTGCGTCTGCCGCCCGGCGCGGTGTTGGTCGTCCCCCGCCTGGGGGCCCTGGCGACGCGGGACGCGCTGCTCACGGAGGTGCGCGGCCGACTGAGCGGACACCCCGCCACGATCGGGTGGCTCGCATCGGAGACGGCGCCGACGCCCTGATCTCGTAAGATGCCGCATGGCGTTCCCTCCCCGCCCGCGCCCCTTTCACGGACGCGCGTCGGAGCTCGCGACCTTGGCGAGGGCCTACCGCACGGGTCTGCACCCACGGCTGGCGCTGGTTGGTCCCGGCGGAAGTGGCAAATCGACGCTGGCAGCCGCGTTCGGGCACCGCGTGCGGCGCGACCATCCGGGCGGGCTCGAGTGGGTGCGCGTCGGAGGGTGGGATCACCGGACGCTGATCGACATGCTCGCCATCCGACTGGGCGTGCCGCTCGGACGTCTCGATGAGCGCCAGCGGCGCCTCGGCGCCGTCCGGCGAAAGCTTCGGGAGCGTGGGCCCACGCTGATCGTTCTCGACAACCACGAGGACGACCGGGAGATGGCGCGTTTTCTCAACGCGCTCGCCGGGCCGCCCGTCTTCTGGGTGCTGACGGCGCGTCGCTGTCTCCTGGCGGGCGTCTCAGTCTTCCCCGTCGTCTCGCCGCTGGTCACCGTCGGGCGAAGTCCGTTTCCCGCGGTCGCCGAGCTGACCGCTCTCCTGCGCTGGAACGCGCTGGCCCTCGACGTCAGCGACGCCCTCGTCCGCGCCGGCGCCACCACGGCGCACGCGCTCGGGGAGTGGCTCCTGCGGCACGGCGTCGATCGCGTCACCGCCATCGCCCACGAGGACGACCTGCCCGAGCTGCGGTTGCTCGTCCGCTGGGTCTGGCCGCGGCTCGATCCCGGCGGGCGGCGCCTCCTGACCGCGCTCGCACACCTGCAGGGCGACCACGCCGACGCGCGCTCGCTGTCGGTGCTGGCCCGCTGCCGGCCCGGCGCCAGCCTGGCGCGCCTGCGCCGCTGGCACCTCGTCCAGGAGCCCCTCCCCGGCCGCTTCACCGTCCACGCCACGATCCGGCACGCCGTGGTCGCCCGGACCCGGTTCGATCAGCGCCGCGCGGTGGAGCACTTCGTCCGGCTGCTGGAGCGCGATCCGGCGCGGCTCGATCTGGAACAGACGCACCTGTTCGCGGCGCTCGACTACGCCCACACCACCTCGGACTTCCCGTTCGGCCAGCGGCTCGCCCGGCTGCTCGAGACGCTCGGCCTGACCTGAGCCCGGTTCGCCTTGATTTCAAGGGCCCGGCGTGTTACCCGAACGCCGCCCATCGACACCGAGACGAAAGATATGTGGCGGATCGCCGGCACCACCGGCGCCGTCGGAATCGAGATCGCGGCCGCCATCGGGATCGGCTATCTGGGTGGACACTACCTGGACCACAGATTCGGAACGCAACCTTGGCTCAGCTACCTCGGACTCGCCGCCGGAATCGGCGCCGCTATCAAGGCGCTGGTGCGGGTGACCCGCGCCTACAAGCGCGAGCAGGGCGATGCGGGATCGGGGAACGGGGAAGCGAGTGGTGGCAAGGGGGAAAAGAACGGCGATGACGGCCGGAGTTAAGCGGATCGAGCGCGCCAACGCGATCCTGGCGGTGGCCTTCACGGCGGTGGCCGGCGTCGTCTGGGGGCCGCGCGGCACGCTGGGCGCGGCGGCCGGCGCGCTGCTCGCCTGCGCGGACTTCCACGTTCTGGCCCGGCTCGGCGCGCGCGCGGTCGTCGCCGCCCGCGATGGCGCGTCGACCGCGGCGCTGGGGGGCCTGGCCTTCGCGC
The DNA here is from genome assembly GCA_963831685.1 of uncultured Pseudomonadota bacterium. Lineage (GTDB taxonomy): Bacteria > Myxococcota_A > Polyangia > Fen-1088 > Fen-1088 > JADGRB01. The sequence goes on along the minus strand of CAWHRJ010000008.1, from coordinate 28,798 downwards.
TCATCGGCAAGATGACCGCGCTGTTCGCGCTGGTGTTCGTCGCACTGCGCGTCGCGCACCTGGCGGTCGCGCCGTTCGGGCTCGGATTTTCGGTGCTGGTCGCCTCGATCCTGCTGGTGTCCTTCTCGGGTCGTGCGGTAGAAGCCGGGGCGAAATCGCCATGAGCCCGCACGCCACCTGGTTCGAGTTTTTCCCCGGATATTCGACGCTGCACGACTCGCTCGCGTCCCTGCTCGGGCGGACCTGGACCTGGCAGATGTTCCAAACGACGCACTTCCAGCTCGACCACGTCTTGGGCGCGCTCCTGGTTTTTCTCTTCTTGCTGTTCGGCGCCACGCGCTACGCCGCCGCCGTCAACGGCGCCGGCGACGGCGGCCTGGTCCCGCCCCCCACGTTCGGCCTGCGCAACCTTTTCGAGACGCTGGCGGACACGATCTTCAACCTGATGGCCAGCGTGATGGGCGAGAAGGAAGCGCGAAAGTACCTGCCGCTCATCGGCACGCTGTTCTTCTTCATCCTCTTCTCGAACATGCTGGCGCTCATCCCCGGGTTCCTGCCGCCGACCGACACGCTGAAGACCAACCTGATGCTGTCGCTGCTGGTCTTCGTGCTGACCCACGTCTTCGGCGTGAAGTCCCACGGCCTCAAGTACTTCAAGCACTTCATGGGCCCGGTCTGGTGGCTGGCGCCGCTCATGATCCCGATCGAGATCGTCAGCCACCTGGCGCGCCCGGTGTCGCTGTCGATGCGGCTCCTCGGCAACATCGCCGCCGACCACGCCGTGGTGCTGGCCTTCTTCGCCATCATCCCCTTCCTGGTTCCGGTCCCCTTCCTGCTGATGGGGGTGTTCGTCTCCGTCGTCCAGGCGGTGGTCTTTTCTCTCCTTTCGACCGTCTACATCGGTCAGGCCGTCGCTCACGAAGAACATTAAGCGGAGAGCACTAGAAACCAGGCCCGTTTGCAGCTAAGGTCCGCACCAAAAAACAAACCGAGCAGGAGCCCGATCATCATGCGCCGCATCTCCAAGTCGTTCGTTTCTCTCTTCTCCCTCGGCGTCGCCGCCGCCGTCGTCCTCACCGCCAGCCCGGCGTTCGCGCAGGCGATGGACCCCGCGCGCGCCGACCGCGACAAGTGGCTCGGCCTCGCCTCCGCGCTGGCCATCGGCCTGTCGGCCCTGGGCGGCGCCATCGGCCAGGGGCGCGCCGCCGGCTCGGCCCTCGAGGGGATCGCCCGCAACCCGCAGGCCTCGGGCAAGATCTTCGTCCCGATGATCGTCGGTCTGGCGCTCATCGAGTCGCTGGTCATCTACGGCCTGCTGATCGCCTTCCAGTTGTTCGGCAAGATCGGCTAACTTCGGGACCCTGGGAGGGTCCCGAGCCCCCCGCGATGGGGCGGTCGGGCAAAGCCCGCCCGCTCCCGACGCGATCAAGTAGGCTCACCGGATGGCGATCTCGTGCGGCATCGTCGGCTTGCCCAACGTGGGCAAGTCGACGCTCTTCAACGCGCTGTCGGCGGCGGGCGCCGCCGTGGCGAACTACCCGTTCTGCACCATCGAGCCGAACGTCGGCGTGGTGCCGGTCCCCGACGCGCGCCTCGACGCGCTGGTCGAGCTCTATCATCCGAAGTCGGTCGTCGCCGCGACGGTGAACTTCGTCGACATCGCGGGCCTGGTGCGCGGCGCCTCCAAGGGTGAAGGCCTCGGCAACCAGTTTTTGGCCAACATCCGCGAGACCGACGCCATCGCCCACGTCGTCCGCTGTTTCGAGGACGACAACGTCATCCACGTCGAGGGGCGCGTCGACCCGGTCGCCGACGTCGGCACCATCGACACCGAGCTCTGCCTCAAGGACCTCGAGACCGTCGAGAAGCGGATCGACAGGGCCAAAAAGGCGCTCAAGGGGACGGCCCCCAAGGACGAGAAGGTCATCCTCGAGCTGTGCGAAAAGCTGAGGGCCGGGCTCGACGCGGGCAAGCCGGCGCGCGCGCAGGGTCTCGACGCCGAGGCGCAAGCGCTGGTGCGCGATCTCGGCCTCCTGACGCTGAAGAAGGTCTTCTACGTCGCCAACGTCGCCGAGAAGCAGCTCGCTTCCGCCGACGGCGACAAGTACGTCGGCGCCCTCCGCCAGCACGCCGACGCCGAGGGGGCGCCGGTGGTCGTCATTTGCGCCGCCGCCGAGGCGGAGATCGCCGGCCTCGACGCTGCCGACCGCCCGGCCTTTCTCGAGAGCCTCGGCCTCACAGAGCCGGGCCTCCACGCCGTGGCACACACCGCCTACAAGATCCTCGACCTCATCACCTTCCTGACCGCCGGCCCCGACGAGTGCCGCGCCTGGACCGTCAAGCGCGGCGCCAGGGCCCCGCAGGCCGCCGGCGTCATCCACACCGACTTCGAGCGCGGCTTCATCAAGGCCGAAGTGATCTGGTGGGAAGACCTCATCAAGCTCCGCTCCGAGGCCGCCTGCCGCGCCAACGCCAAGCTGGCCCTCGAGGGCAAGGACTACGTCGTCAAGGACGGCGACGTCATCCACTTCAAGTTCAACGTCTAGCCTCAGCGTCCACGTCGGAGCCGAGCGGCGTCAGCCAGGTCCTTTGGTCTGCCCGCCGCCTCCTTGTTCTTGAGCAACGCCTCGCGTCCGATGAAGCTGATCGTTCGCCCATCCACCTCGCCCGAGGTACGCGAGCTCCAAGCCTCGTCGAAAGTGACTCCCGAGATCTGGGTCAGGATGTCGATGCGCCGGGGTGGTAGACCGATCTGGTAGACGCTGCCCGGCCGCGCGAAATCAGCCGACGTCACGCCTACCGAAGCGAGCGGCGCCCCGAACCGTGCCAACGCCCCGAACACCCGATCGGCGTTTGTCAGCTCTGCACGCACAAAAAGATCGATGTCGCCGCTCGCCCGCGGCGCGCCGTGAAAGGAGAGCGCGTAGGCCCCGACGACGACAAATTCGACGCCGCCGTCGGCGAAGAGGACCAGCAGGTCGCGAAAATCGTCGTTGAGCCCTTCGAGCGTCATTCGTCCTCGGGCCGAAACTCACCGGGTCTGAAGAGCCGAACCGGCGTTTCATCACGGCCGTAGGTCGGTATCGCCCGCCCCGCCAGGCGCCAGGCCTCGACCGCCAGAGGCCACATCATGGCGATTCGTTCGGCTGCCGTGGTGGTGGCCGAAAGATCCTCCGGCGGTTCCTCGCCAAGAACGAAGCGCGCCACCGGCCAGCGCGATCGGTTGGACGCACGGATCGCCATGGCAACGACCTCGCTCTTCGTAGGTGCCACGACTTTCATTTTACTCCCAACGAGCGCCCGGAGTTGCGGCGGTAGACCGAACAGGCGCGTCGGCTAGAACTTCGAGGTGACGGCCATGAAGGTCATCTTGTCGTTCGTCTCGCGCAGGCGGGACGAGAGCGTGCGGACGAACGACCAGAGCAGATCGTAGGCGAGGTCGCGGTCGACGAAGAGGAGGTCTTCCATGTCCTCCTTGCGGACGACGAACAGACGGCAGGCCTCGTGCGCGCGCGCGTCGGCGCTGCGCGGGAAGTCGTCGATGAGGGCCATCTCGCCGAAGTGGGTGCCGGCGCGCAGGACGGCCAGCGCCTCCTCGCCCATCCCGGGGACCTGGCGGCTGATGCGCACGGCGCCCGAGAGGATCAGGTACATCTTGTCCCCCTGGGCCCCCTCCTTGAAGATGACGGCGTTCGAGGGGTAGTCCTCCTCGATCCCGAGGTTGGCGATCCGGCGCAGGTAGGAGGGCTGCAGCGCCGAGAACAGACTGATCTTCGACAGCAGCTCGACGGCCTTCTCCGGCGGGATGGTCGAGCGCTCCGGCGCGGCGGCGGCCTCCGCCGGCCCACCGAGGGCGGCGCCCGCGCTCACCCCGGAAGCCTCGGTCAGCTCGAACTCCGGCTCGGACTCGCCGCCGGGGGCCACGGGCTCACTGCTCATCGCGGCTGATTATGCCAGCAGACCAGCCGAAAAACGCGGCCGTTGACTTTGAAGGCACCGCCAAGGCACGCTCTGCCCGTCAATCGACGGAGCCTCCCATGACACGCGCCCCAAAATGGTCCCGGTTCTCCCTGCTGACGTTGTTCGCCGCGGCGCTCGCCGCCGGCTGCGTGCAACAGGAAGACAAGAAGGAAGAGCCGGCCCCCGCGCCGGCTCCCCCGCCCGCCCCGCCGCCCGAACCGGCCCGGGTCACGCTGACCGTCGACATCAAGGCGCCCGTCTCCATCGTCACCGCTGCCGGCAACAAGTGCCTGCAGTTCGGCGGCGGCGGCAAGAACGATCTGGCGCGCGCCGAGATCGCCGCCTGCAACGGATCGCCCGCTCAGCAGTTCAAGCTGCAACCGGTTCCCGGTAACTACTACTCCCTGGTGAGCACCAACAGCGACAAGTGTCTCGACGTCTCGGCCTACGCGACGGGCGACGGCGCGCTCCTGCAGCAGTTCACCTGCAACGGCGGCGCGAATCAGAACTGGATCGTCGCCGACGGCGGAAACAACACCGTGCGGTTCGTGGCCCGCCACAGCGGCAAGGTCCTCGAGGTCACCGCGGGCGCAACGGCAGAAGGTTCCGTGGTCAGCCAGGGTGGCTGGAAGTCGGCGCCGAACCAGCAGTTCAAGCTGAAGGGGACAGCGCTCGTCGCCGAAGGCGCGGGCGGCAAGCCGGGCGCCGACGGCGCGGGCGGGTCGAAGGGGACGAAGAAGAGCAAGAAGCCCAAGGCGACGACCGCCGCCGCGCAGTAGTCCTCCACGTTTCGCGATGACGCGCGGCGGCCGGCAAATTTTCGCTGAGCTGAACGGGACGCGCGCATCGCTGTGAGATCCGGGACCCGACGCCGGCCTATATGCCGCCGTCGCCGAATGCCAACGTCTCGGCATCGGATCTCGCGATCGTCGCCGCCTGGATCGCCGCTGGCGCGCTCAACGACTGACGACCTTCGCCCTCCCCCCCGTTCGGCGCGGCAAGCAGAGTGGGGTGCACTTTCTGGACGTCGTCGTGACGCCCGATACTGTGGAGACATCGTCGACCACCCAGACGAGGAGGCCCCATGAAGCTACGCATACTCGCAACCGTTGCCCTCACAACCGCGACCCTGCATTCGGCGCTGGCCCAGGAGCCTGTGGTCGAACCGACGCCCGGGCCGTCGCCGCCCGCCGCGCCGGCACCCATGCCCGCGCCGGCCGGCGAGGCGACCGGGTTCGGCGCCGTCGGCCAGCTGGTGCTCAGCGCCGACCTGCCGTTCATGCACTCGGGCCCACAGTTCGCGATCGTCCACGAGAGCGTCAGCATGAGTGGCGGCAGCGCCACGCTCGTCGACATTCAACCCTCCCTCGACTACTTCGTGGCGCCGAACTTCTCGATCGGCGCGCTGTTCGGGGTCGAGTACGGATCGCTGGACGCGAGCGACGTGGCCCTCCCCGGGGGCGCCACCGTCACGGCGATCTCCGTCGAGGGGCGCGTCGGCTACAACGTCGCGCTCGGTGACGGCGTCTCGATCTGGCCACGCCTCGGTATCGGTTACGAGCACGTGAGCGTCAGCACCAGCGGTCAACCGGACACGACCAGCTACGTCATTCCGCTCTCGATCAGCGTGCCGGTGCTCTGGCATCCGGGCGGTCACTTCTTCATCGGCGCCGGGCCGGCCTTCATGACCCAGCTGGTCTACAAGACCGAGGGTACCGACAACCCGAAGACCACCGACTACGGCATCACCGCCCTCGTCGGCGGCACCATCGGCGGCTCCTAGCCGTCTCCCAGCCGCCGGCGTGGCCCGTCAGCCGAGGAAGCGTTCGGCGTCGATGGCGGCCATGCAGCCGGTGCCGGCGGCGGTGATCGCCTGGCGGTAGACGTGGTCGGCGACGTCGCCGCAGGCGAACACGCCCGGAACCTTGGTGGCGGTCGAGCCGGACTTGACCTTGAGATAGCCGGCGGCGTCCATGTCGAGCAGCCCGCGGAAGAGAGCCGAGTTCGGCTCGTGGCCGATGGCGACGAAGAGGCCGCCCGCCGGGAGCTCGCGGAGCTCGCCGGTGCGCGTGTCGCGCAGCTTGACGCCGGTGACGCCGGGCCGCGGCAGCTCGCCCAGGATCTCCTCGACGGTCGCGTTGGTGACGAGCGTGATCTTGGGGTTCCCCATGGCGCGGTCGAGCATGATCCGCGAGGCGCGAAACTCCTCGCGGCGGTGGACGATGGTGACCTTGGTGGCGAAGCGGGTGAGGAAATTCGCCTCCTCCATCGCCGTGTCGCCGCCGCCGACCACGATGAGGTCGCGCCCCTTGAACAGCGCGCCGTCACAGGTGGCGCAGGCAGAGACGCCGTAGTTCTGGAACTTCTGCTCCGACGGGATCCCCAACCACTTGGCGGAGGCGCCGGTGGCGATGATCAGCGTGTCGGCGACCATGTCCCCCTCGGTCGAGGTCAGCTTGAACGGGCGGTCGGCGAGATCGACCGCGATCACGTCGGCGGTGACGACCCGCGTGCCGAACCGCTCGGCCTGCGCCTTGAACAGCTCCATCAGCTCGGGCCCCTGCACCCCCTTGGGGAAGCCGGGGTAGTTCTCGACCTCGGTGGTGATCATGAGCTGGCCGCCCGGGAGCGTGACCGGCTCGATCGCCGCGCCGCCCCCCTCGAACAGCACCGGCTCGAGGTTGGCGCGGGCGGCGTAGATGGCCGCCGTGTATCCGGCCGGGCCGGAGCCGACGATCGCGACCTTGGTTCTTTGCGGGAGGGGCATGGGGGACATCTTTTTGGGGCCTCAGCCTCGATTCTTTAGTTGGATGCCGGGTCCCTGGCAATCGGTTTCAACGCCCGTTCAGCGCCTGCGCCCACCGCGCCGCCAGCGGCCCGTGCGCCCCCCGTCCTTCTCGTCCAGCCGAACGGCCACGATCTCGATCTCCCGCTCGGTGCCCTTGACCATGTCGTAGACCGTCAGCGCGGCCGTGGCGGCGGCGACCATCGCCTCCATCTCGACCCCGGTTCGGTCGATGGCGCGCGCGGTCGCGCGGATCCGCACCCCCGGCAACCCACGGTCGGCCTCGAGGTCGACCTCGCAGCTGGTGAGGCGGATGGGGTGGCAGAGCGGGATCAGCTCGGCCGTGCGGCGCGCCGCCATGATCCCGGCCAGGCGCGCCACCGCCAGCACGTCCCCCTTGCCCCGCGCGCCGCTCGGCCGCTCGACCAGCCGCAGCGTCTCGCGCTTCATCTTCACCGCCGCCGACGCCGTGGCCGTGCGCGCCGTCTCCGGCTTGTCGGCCACGTCGACCATGCGCGCCCCGCCGCGCGCATCGAGGTGCGTGAGACGCTTCTTGCCGCTCACTCGACCGTGACGCTCTTGGCGAGATTGCGCGGCTGATCGACGTCGTTCCCCTTGGCGACGGCGATCGCGTAGCTCATGAGCTGCAGCGGCAGCACGGTCAGGAAGGGCTGCAGCAGCGCCGGCGCGTCGGGAATCCACAGCACCCGGTCACACTGCGACGCCAGCTCGGCGTCCCCCTTGGTGCCGATGCCGATGATGTGGCCGTTGCGGGCGCGCACCTCCTGCAGGTTGGAGAGGACCTTCTCGTACCCCGGGCCCTGCGGCGCCAGCACGACCACCGGCACGCCGTCGTCGACCAGCGCGATCGGCCCGTGCTTCATCTCGCCGGCCGCGTACCCCTCGGCGTGGATGTACGAGATCTCCTTGAGCTTGAGCGCGCCCTCGAGCGCGATCGGGTAGTTGGTGCCGCGGCCGAGAAAGAGAAAGTCACGCGCGTAGCGGTACTCGCGCGCCAGCTGCTTGAGGTCGCCCAGCCCCTCCAGCGCCTCGGTCATCTTGGTCGGCGTCAGTGCCAGCTCCTCGACCAGCTTGGCCGCCGCCTCGGGCTCGAGGTTGCCGGTTCGCCGGCCCACGTGAATCGCGATGAGCGCCAGCGCCGCCAGCTGCGCCGTGAAGCACTTGGTGGAGGCGACGCCGATCTCCGGCCCCGCGTAGGTGTAAAGCACGCCGTTCGAGGCGCGCGGGATCGCCGAGTCGACCACGTTGGAGATCGCCAGCACGCGCGCGCCGCGTGCCCGCGCCTCCTTGACCGCCGCCAGCGTGTCCGCCGTCTCGCCGCTCTGGGAGATGGCGATGACCAGGTCCTGCGGGCCGATCACCGGGTCGCGGTAGCGGAACTCGCTGGCCAGATCGACCTCGCAGGGGATGCGCGACGTCCCCTCGATGAGGAACTTGCCGACCAGCCCCGCGTGGTACGAGGTCCCGCAGGCGATGAGCAGGATCCGCCGGAGCCCACGCGGATCGATCTCGAACCCTTCGAGGTCGGCGTCATGCGCCTCGAGCAGGAGCCTGCCGCGCAGGGTGTCGGTGATGGCGCGCGGCTGCTCGAAAATCTCCTTGAGCATGAAGTGCGGGTAGCCCCCCTTCTCGGCCTGCGCCGCGTCCCAGGTGATCGTCCGCGCCTGCCGCTCGCGCGGCTTCCCCTCGACGTCGGTGATCACCGCCTGGCCGGCGGTCACCGAGACGACATCCCCTTCGTCGAGGAAGATCACCTCGCGCGTGTGCTCGAGGATCGCGGGCACGTCGGACGCAAGGAAAGTCTCCCCCTTGCCAAGGCCCAAGACCAGCGGCGAGGCGTTCTTGGCCGCGACCAGCTCGCCCGGGTGCTTGTCGGAGATGGCCACGAGCGCGTAGGCGCCGCGCACCTGCCGCAGCGCCCGCCGCAGCGCCTCGACCAGCGTCGGCGCGCCCGCCACCAGCGCCTCGTCGATCAGATGGGCGACGATCTCCGTGTCGGTCTCGGAGGAGAACTTTCGCCCCGCCGCCTCCAGCCGCGCCCGCAGCGTCAGGTAGTTCTCGATGATGCCGTTGTGGATCACCGAGACGCTGCCCGCCTTGTGCGGGTGGGCGTTGGCCTCGCTCGGGCGGCCGTGCGTCGCCCAGCGCGTGTGTCCGATCCCCAGCGTCCCGACCGGCGCCTCGCGCTGCACCATCGCCTCGAGCCCGGCCAGCTTGCCGCGGCAGCGCAGGACCTGCGTGCTGTGGCCGTTGACGATGGCCACCCCGGCCGAGTCGTAGCCCCGGTACTCGAGCCGCCGCAAGCCGCCCAGCAGGATCGGGGTCGCCTGCCTGGGCCCCACGTACCCGACGATGCCGCACATGATTGTTGTAATTGTAAGGCTGCGCGCCGAACTTGGCGATGGCGCAATAGGCACCTCCTGGGACCCACCCCATCGCGCGCGTGGGCGAAGGCGAGCTCTGCTCGCCGGAGCCCATCGCGGGGGGTGTGGGACCTTCCCAGGGTCCCACGGTAGATCAATTGCGCCCGGGGGCGGGCGCGCTTAGCATCGGCGCTTTCATGCGCCTCTCCTTTCGCCCGGATGACTGGACGGAACGCCAGACGGGCCTGTTCGTCATCCTGATCGGCCTCCTCATCTACATTCCGCTGGCCGGGTCGTACGGACTCTACGACCCGTGGGAGACCCACTACGGCGAGGTCGCCCGCCAGATGACCGAGCGGGGCGACTACATCAGCCTCTGGTGGCCGGGCGCGCCGATCGACGCCGACCACTTCTGGTCGAAGCCGGTCCTCTCGTTCTGGATCATGAGCCTGGCGATGCAGCTCTTCGGTCTGCGCCACGCGGCGCCCGGGATGATGGCGCTGTCGTCGCGCGCCGAGTGGGCGATGCGGCTGCCGTTCTGCCTGCTGGGCGTCCTCGGGATGTACGGGATCTACCTCTGCGTCTCGCGCTTCGTCAGCCGGCGCGCAGGGATCCTCGCCGCGGTGGTCACGGCGACCTCGCCGCTCTACAGCCTGGTTTCGCGGCAAGCGATGACCGACATGGCCTTCGTCGGGCCGATGACGATGGCGCTGGCGCTGGGCGCCCTGGCCCTGTTCGACGACGAGGACACCGAGCTGCCGCGGCGGGCGGCCCGGGTCGGCCCCCTCGAGCTCGGCTGGCCCGACCATTCTCTCTTCTACGTGGCGGCCGGGCTCTTCACCGCGGTCGCGCTGCCGCAGCTCATCGTGAACGTGGTTCAGCTGCGCTGGACCTTCACCCTGCGGGGGCACTTCTACTCGCTCCCGGGCGTCCTGGTGATGCTGCCGTACATCGTCGGCTTCCTGGCCTACTTCCCGCTGGTGGGGCGGCTACGAACCAAGGCGCCGCTCTACCTCAACATCGCGGCGACGCTGTGTGGGGTGGCCACGCTGGCCAAGGGGATCGCGGGGCTCGGCCTGCCGGTGATCGTCTTTCTCGCCTACCTCGGCTTCACCTGGAACTGGAAGCGGCTCGCGCGCGCGCAGCTGGGCTTCGGCATCCTGGTGGCGCTGCTGACCGTCGCGGTCGTCGCCGTCCCCTGGCACCACGCGATGCTGGTCCGGCACGGCAAGCCGTTCTGGGACGAGCTCTACGGCGACAACCACTGGCGGCGGTTGGTGGTCGGCCGCCACGGCGATCGCGGCACGTTCGAATACTTCCTGCGCGAGCTCGGCTATGCGTTTCTCCCCTGGATCGCGCTCGCGCCGGCGGCGCTGGGGACGCTGGTGATGCGGCGGGCCAATCCGACCGCGGACGCGCGCGAATCGCGCCGCCAGGGGATCTACTGGTTCGGCGCGATCTGGTTCGTGTCGGCCTACGCGCTCGTGTCGCTGTCGGTCACCAAGTTCCACCACTACATCCTGCCGGCGCTGCCGGGGCTGGCGATCGTGGTCGGTTGTTTTCTCGACGATCTGCTCGAGCGCCGGGCGACGCGGGCGGCGGCGGCCGCGGCGGTGGTGGGGATTCCGCTGCTGGCGCTGGTGATCGTCGACCTGGCGTTCGCGCCCAAGGACGCGCAGCACTTCATCTGGCTCTTCTCGTACGACTACATCAACACCCCGCAGGGGCGCCCCTGGCCGCCGGCGCTCGACTTCCGCCCGGCGCTGATCGCCTTCGCGGCCCTGTTCGCGCTCGCCACGCTGGGGCTCGCCTGGCGGCGGCTGCAGCGCGCGGCGGTGGTGGCCCTCTGCCTGCTGGCGGTGGCATTCACGTACTTCCTGCTCGACGGGTACATGATGAAGGTGACCCCCTACTGGACGCAGAAGGGCCTCATCGCGAATTACTACAAGCTGCGCCGCTCGCCCGACGAGCACCTCCTGGTCTGGCAGATGTACTGGCGCGGCGAGAACTTCTACACGGAGAACGAGGTCTTCGAGGGGCCCAACGACGAGCGGACCATCTTCCTCGGCGACAAGAACGTCGAGAACCTCAAGGCCTGGATGGACCACCACCGGGGACGCCGCGCCTTTTTCCTGATCGAGCGGTCGCGGATGGGCCAGCTCGAGGGGCTCGTGCCCGCCGACGCCAAGAAGAGCCTCAAGATCATCGACGAGAGCAACATGAAGTTCTGTCTCGCCTCGATCCAGCTCTGATTCTGCTGGAGACCAATCCCTGCACCACCGTCACGACCTGGCCCTAGCGGGGCCTGAGCGGGGCCTAACCCCGCGTTTTCACGGGTCAGACTTCGCCCCTATCCATCGTTGACGCCCGGGGGCGGCAGTGGCAGGATTCGCCCTCCCCGGGGTCTGCCCCGGGGTTTTTGTCGTGCTCAAAGCCCTCACCATATTCAGCGGAAACGCCAACCGCGAGCTCGCGCAGGCGATCTGTCGCTACGTCGAGACGCCGCTCGGCCGCGCCGAGGTCACCCGCTTCGCGGACGGCGAGGTCTACGTCGAGATCAACGAGAACGTCCGCGGTGTGAACTGCTTCGTCGTGCAGCCGACCTGCGCGCCGGCCAACGACAACCTGATGGAGCTGCTGGTCATGATCGACGCGCTCAAGCGCGCCTCGGCCGGCTCGATCATCGCCGTGATTCCTTACTTCGGCTACGCGCGCCAGGATCGTAAGAGCAAGCCGCGCACGCCGATCTCGGCGCGGTTGGTCGCCGATCTGTTGACCGCCGCCGGTGTCAACCGCGTGCTGTCGATCGACCTGCACGCCGGACAGATCCAGGGGTTCTTCAACATCCCGGTCGATCATCTGTACGCGATGCCGGTGCTGATGGACGACCTGCGCCTGCGTTTCTCGAACGAGGCGGTCATCGTGTCGCCCGACGCGGGCGGCGTCGAGCGGGCGCGCGCTTACTCGAAGCGGCTCGGGACCAGCCTGGCGATTATCGACAAGCGCCGGCCCGCGCCCAACGTCTCCGAGGTGGTCAACATCATCGGTGACGTCAAGGGGCGCGACGCGATCATCGTCGACGACATGGTCGACACGGCCGGCACGCTCTGCGCGGCGGCCCAGGCGGTCAAGGCGCAGGGGGCCCGCGCGGTGTTCGCCTGTGCCAGCCACGGCGTGCTCTCGCCGCCGGCCATCGAGCGGATCATGGCCTCGCCGCTCGAGGAGCTCCTGATTACCGACACGGTGCCGGTCCGCCCGGACGTGCGCAACTGTCCCAAGATCAAGGTCCTCCCCGTCGCGCGCCTGCTGGGCGAGGCGGTCAAACGAATTCATCACGGCGACTCGATCAGCTCGCTGTTCATCTGAAGCGACACGCGAAACGCGTGTCGGACACACCACGGACAATTCGGACAACAAAGGAAGAGAAGTCATGGAATTCGCAAAGGTCAACGTCGAGGTCAGAGGCGGCACGGGCAAGGGTGGAGCGCGCAAGGTGCGCGCCGCCGGCAAGGTTCCGGGCGTCGTCTACGGGCGCAAGATCGAGCCGGTCACGGTGACCTTCGACGAGAAGGAGCTGCTCAGCTCCCTCGACAAGGAAAAGAAGCGGAACACCGTCATCAAGCTGGCCATCTCCGCCCCGGGCGGCGGAAAGTCGGAGGAGGTGACGGCGATGGTGCGCGAGGCGCAGATCAATCCGCTGTCGCGCCGACTGGTCCACGTCGACTTCCTGCGCGTCGATCTCGACGCCGAGGTACACGTCACCGTTCCGCTGGTCCTGACCGGCAAGGCGATCGGCATCACCAACGGCGGCAACCTGCACCAGAGCATGCACGTCATCGCGATCGCGGCCAAGCCGGCGGCCATCCCGACCAAGCTGGAGGTGGACGTCACGACGCTGGAGATCGGCGACGCGCTCCACGTCAGCGACCTGAAGCTGGGCGAAGGCGTACGGGCGCTGCTCGATCCGCGCGAGGCCATCGCCTCGGTCGTGGCGCCGAAGGCCGAGAAGGTCGAGGCCGAGGCGGCCCCGGTCGAGGGTGCGGTCCCGGCGGAAGGTGCGGCCGGTGCGGCGGCTCCGGGGGCGGCGGGCGCGGCCCCTGCGGCTGGTGGCAAGGGTGGCGCGGCGGCCCCGGCCGCCGGCGGCAAAGAGGAGAAGAAGGGGAAGTAGCGGAAGCCGCGTAGACCTGCCAGCGGACCCCACGCATGCGCCTCGTGGTTGGGCTCGGAAATCCTGGACCGGAGTACCAGGAGAACCGGCACAACCTGGGGTTCAAGGTGGTGGACGAGCTTTTCGCCCGCGCGCGGGGTTCCGCGCCGCGGGCGAAGTTCGGCGCCGAGCTGGGCGAGGTCACGATCGCGGGCGAGCGCGTCCTGCTCTGCAAACCAATGGAATACATGAACGTCAGCGGACAGGTGGTGGCTCGGGTGGCCGGCTTCTGGAAAGTGCCGGTCTCCGAGGTCGTCGTCGTGCACGACGAGCTGGACCTGCCGTTTGGCCGCCTCAAGCTCGGCACGGGCGGCGGCCACGGCGGCCACAACGGCGTCCGCTCGCTGCTGGCCGATCTCGGCGACGCCGCGTTCGCGCGCGTGCGGGTCGGCGTCGGCCGCCCGACGCCGGGACACGATCCCGCCAACTACCTGCTCTCCAACTTCTCGCGCGCCGAGGCCAAGGAGCTCCCCGATCTGATTGGGGCGGCCGCCGACGCCGTCGAGGCGATCGCCAGGAGCGGCCTCACCACGGCGATGAACAAGTTCAACGGAAAAGGCAACAAGGACACCAAGGACTGACAGCCAAGAAGCAACAGCGACGTCGGGCGTGAATGGTCACGCCCCGCCGTCACTCCTTGCCCGTGGCGACACGGACCAAGAAACAGCCCATAAGGAGACGACATGAGCGCAACAGGAACGGAGCCGGCGACGCGTGCCGGCGCAGCCCCCTCGCCCCAGGCGACGGGACCGGCACGGCGGGCATCGGCCCGCGATCTCGCCGGCCGCAAACGCGAGTATGAAACCATCTACATCCTGCGTCCCGACAGCACCACCGACGTCATCTCGCAGGTGAACCTCAAAGTTCGCGGCGTGATCGAGGCGGGCGGCGGGACATTGTTGAAGGTGGACAACTGGGGCAAGCGGAAGCTCGCCTACGAGGTGAAGAAGCAGCTCAAGGGGATCTACCTCTTCTTCTCGTACCTCGGAACGGCCGGACTGGTCGAAGAGGTCGAGCGCAACCTCCGCCTCACCGACTCCGTCATCCGCTACTACTCGGTGAAGATCGCCGAGAACGTCGACCCGGCGGCCCGCACCAGCGAGCTGACGGAAGAGTCCTTCACCAAGGCTTCCACGCCAGGACCCGACGAGGAGGCGATCGCCACCGGTCAGGCCGAGGCGCGCTCGCCGTTCGACGAGGACGAGGGCGCGTTCGACTTCGAAGAGGCCGTGTTCGGCAGCGTCGACGAGCCGCGCGGCGGCGGTCGGAAGGACGGCTAAGCGATGGCTTCCATGGATGCGAGCGAGGGCAAAGGCGAGCGCGGCGAGCGTGGTGGTCGGGGCGGCGACGACAAGAAGCGTCCCGTCGGCCGGCGCAAGCAGTGCAAGTTCTGCGCGGACGAGGCGATCAAGATCGACTACAAGGACGCCTCGCTGCTCAAGTACTTCATCACCGACCGCGGCAAGCTGGTCCCGCGGCGTCTCACCGGCAACTGCGCGAAGCACCAGCGCGCCATCGCGGTGGCGGTCAACCGGGCGCGGATGATCGCGCTCATGCCGTTCGCGGTCACGGGAGCGTGAGGTCATGCAGGTCATCCTGAGAGACGACATGGACAACCTCGGCAAGTCGGGCGAGGTGGTGAACGTCAAGGAAGGCTACGCGCGCAACTTCCTCCTGCCGCGGGGTCACGCGATCAAGGCGACGGCGGGCGACATCGCGCGCGTCGAGCACGAGAAGCGGGTCATCGCGGCGCGCACCGCCAAGCTGGCCAAGGAGGCGCAAGCCGAGGCCGACAACCTGTCGCAGGTTTCGGTCTCGATCGCGCGCGCCGTCGGCGAGGAGGACAAGCTGTTCGGCTCGGTCACGGGCCGCGACATCGCCGAAGCGCTGAAGGAGAAGGGCGTGCACGTCGACGCCAAGAAGATCCACCTCGACGAGCCGATCAAGGCGCTCGGCATGGTGGAGGTCCCGGTCAAGCTGGGACGCGGCGTCACCGCCACCATCAAGGTCTGGGTGGTCAAGAAAGAAGACTAGTCCGGCGACCGTTCGAGCTTTCCACGGGCGCTGCCTCACGGCGGCGCCCGTTTTTTTTGCTCTATCAACAGGCGCTCTGTCGTTCCTCGATTGCACGACGGCGCGAGAGCGTAGAATCGCCGACCGTCATGCTGGAGGTCGTGAGCTCGAACCCGGCGCCGGCGGCGCGCACCCCGCCGCACAACCTCGACGCCGAGAAGTCGGTGCTGGGGGCGGTCTTCATCAAGCCGGCGGCGTTCGACGAGGTCGGCACCACGCTGCAGGTCGACGACTTCTTCCTGCCGGTCGCACCGCGAGATCTTCGAGGCGATGCTGGCGATCGACAAGCGCCGCCAGCCGCTCGACGTCATCGCCGTCGCCGACGAGCTGAAGACGCGCGGCATGCTGCCGCGCCTCGAGGGGGGCGAGTCGTACCTGCTGGCGCTCGCCAACGCCGTGCCGACGGCCGAGAACGTGCTGCACTACGGCCGGCTCGTGAAGGAGAAGGCGACGCTGCGGCGGCTCATCGCCGCCTGCGCCGAGGTGCAGTCGACGCGCCTACGGCGACTTCGGCGAGTTCGAGACCTTCCTCGACGAGGCCGAGACCAAGATCTTCAAGGTCGCGCAGCAGAACCGGCGCGAGACCTACTCGTCGACGGGCGACCTGATGGAGGAGGTGCTGCACAACCTCGAGGTGCGCACGGCCGAGCGAAAGGCCGTCACCGGCGTGCCGACGGGCTTCACCAAGCTCGACGAGCTGCACGGCGGGCCTGCAGCGCGAGAACCTGATCATCGTCGCGGCGCGCCCCGGCGGCGGCAAGACGTCGTGGGCGGTCAACGTCGCGATGCACGCGGCGCTGCAGCACAAGATCCCCGTGCTGATCTTCTCGCTCGAGATGTCGAAGTACGAGCTGATGGAGCGCATGCTGGCCGGCGAGGCGCGCATCGACTCGTCGAAGATCAAGCGCGGCTTCCTCGAGTACGCCGACTGGAAAAACAAGATCCACCCGGCGTCGGGGCGGCTGGCGGCGGCGCCGATCCTGATCGACGACTCGTCGGCGATCTCGATCATGGAGATCCGCGCCAAGGCGCGTCGCTTCCGCAGCGACCCGCAAGTACTTCCCGCCGCCGCCCCACGTCGGCGACGGCGCGCCCGCCGCCGCCGCCGCTCGGCCTCATCGTCGTCGACTACCTGCAGCTCGCGCGCGGCGCGCAGCTCGCGGCGCGGACGACAACCGGCAGCAGGAGATCGCCGACATCTCGCGCGGCCTCAAGGCGCTGGCCAAGGATCTGAAGCTGCCGATCATCGCCATCTCGCAGCTCAACCGCGAGGTCGAGAAGCGCGAAGGGAAAGCCACGCTGTCCGACCTGCGTGAGTCGGGAAGCATCGAGCAGGACGCCGACATGATCCTCTTCATCCACCGCGAGGACATGGTCAGGGCGGCGACACGCCCGACGGCGCGAATGCCCACGGCGCTCGCGGAGATCATCATCGGCAAGCACCGCAACGGCGGCACCGGGCGCCGTCAAGATGACCTTCATCAAGGAGTACACCCGCTTCGAGAACTACGCCGACGATCCCGAGCCCGGCTGGGGCGAGTAGGCGGCCCGGCCGCACGCTCAGAGCGGGCGCGCGCCGGCAAGCTTGCCGAGCTCCCGCTCGAACATGCCGAGGGGGACGTGTCCGGGTCAGTACAACAGGACCGGTCTGCCTGCTATACTGCCTACCTGCATGCAATACACGATTCGCAAGATCCCCAGGGAGGTGGACCTGGCTCTCCGGCGCCGGGCGCGGCTAGGCCGGAAGACGCTCAACCAGGCGGCGGTCGAGGCGCTGATGGAGGGTCTCGACCTCGACGTCGCCAGCCCGCGACGCCGTTCGGTGCGTGATCTGCTGGGCGTCCGAGCGCGGGATCCCAAGCTGGAGAAGGCCCTGGCGGCGCAGCGACGCATCGACCCCGAGCTCTGGAAATGAAGCTGGCTCTCGACGCGAATCGCTACGACGATCTTCTGACGGGAGACGTGGCCGTCGCCGAAGTCGTGGAGAGCGCCGACGAGGTTCACCTTCCGTTCGTCGTCGTCGGGGAGCTGCGCGCCGGCTTCGCCGCTGGCAATCGCTCGGTCGAGAATGAACGGCTGCTGCGACGGTTCCTGCTCAAGGACGGGGTCGAGATTCTGTTCGCGGACGAGCAGACGACGCATCACTATGCCGCTGTCTACGCCCAGCTCCGCCGCCAGGGGACGCCCATTCCGACCAATGACATGTGGATAGCGGCGCTGACGCTGCAGCATGACCTGGTGCTCTGCACGCGCGATCGGCACTTCGATCGCCTTCCGCAGATCCCGAGGGCCTGATGTCCCCCTTCCAAAGGGCGATCATCCTCGTCGCGGACGGCGTCGGCTGCGGCGGCGCGCCCGACGCGGCGGACTACGGCGACGCGGGGGCCGACACGCTCGGGAACCTGGCGCGCGCCGTCGGCGGGCTGAGGCTGCCGAACCTCGAAGCGCTCGGGCTCGGCCACCTGACGTCGATCGCCGGCGTGCCGGCCGCGCCCTCGCCGCGCGGGGCCTGGGGCGCGATGCGCGAGGCGTCGGCCGGGAAGGACACCATCACCGGGCACTGGGAGATGGCGGGGCTGGTGACCGACAGAGGCGATGCCGACCTTCCCGCACGGCTTCCCGCAGGAGATCACCGGCGCTCTGCGCGCGGCGTTGGGCCGCGGACTGCTCGGGAACAAGACCGCCTCGGGGACGGCGATCATCGAGGAGCTCGGCCCGCAGCACCTGGCGACGGGCGACCTCATCCTCTACACCTCGGCCGACTCGGTCCTGCAGATCGCGGCGCACGAGGAAGTCATCCCGCTCGCGGAGCTGTATCGAATCTGCGAGGCGGCGCGCGCGATCGCCGACCGCCACCGGATCGGCCGCGTGATCGCGCGCCCGTTCGTCGGCGTCCCGGGTGCCTTTCGCCGCACCTACAACCGGCGCGACTATTCGTTGATCCCGCCGATGCCGACGCTGCTCGATCACCTCGTGGAGGCCGGGCAGCAGGTGATCGGGCGTCGGCAAGATCTCCGACATCTTCGCCGGGCGAGGACTCACGCGCTCGCTGCACAGCGAGGGGAACGCCGACGGGTTGCGCCTGACGCTGGAGGCGTTGCGGACGCTCGAGCGCGGCCTGCTGTTCGTCAACCTGGTCGACTTCGACATGCTCTACGGCCACCGCAACGATGTGCCGGGGTTCGCGCGCGCTCTCGCCGAGCTCGACGCCTGGCTGCCGTCTTTCGAAGAAGCTCTGGCGCCCGGCGACGTCGCGTTCATCACCGCCGACCACGGCAACGACCCGACCACGCCCGGCACCGACCACACGCGCGAGCGCGTGCCGCTGCTCGCCTTCGGTCCCGGCGTGCGGGCCGCGCCGCTCGGCACGCGCGCGTCGTTCTGCGACCTCGGCCAGACGATCGCCGCCGCGCTCGGCATCCCACCGCTCGCGCGCGGCACGAGCTTCCTCGACACGATCGCCGGATGAGCCCGAAGCGCCCCCGAATGCTGGCGGTCACGGCGCTCATCGCGAAGAAGCGCGACGGCGGCGCGCTCACCGACGGTGAGATCCAGGCGCTCATCGCCGGCGCGGTCAAGGGCGACGATCCCCGACTATCAGCTGGCCGCGCTGCTGATGGCGATCGTCTGGCGCGGCCTCGACCCGCGCGAGCTCGTCACCTGGACGCGCGCGATGATCGACTCGGGCGAGCGGCTCAGCTGGTCGTCGCTGCGCGGCCCCAACATCGACAAGCACTCGACGGGCGGCGTCGGCGACAAGATCTCCCTCTGCCTCGCGCCGCTCTGCGCGGCGGCCGGCGTCTACGTGCCGATGATGTCCGGCCGCGCGCTCGGCCACACCGGCGGCACGCTCGACAAGCTGGAGACGATCCCCGGCTTTCGCACCGCGCTCGAGCCGGCCGCCTTCCGCCGCGTCCTCGCCAGGCCGGGTTCGTGCTGGCGGGGCAGAGCGCGCGCCTGGCCCCCGCCGACCGACTGCTCTACGCGCTGCGCGACGCGACCGCGACCGTCGAGTCGATCCCGCTCATCGCCTCCTCGATCCTCTCGAAGAAGATCGCCGAGGGGACGGACGGCCTGGTCATGGACGTCAAGGTCGGCAGCGGCGCGTTCCTCCCCGCGAAGAGCCGCGCGCGCACGCTGGCGCGCACGCTGGTCGGCCTCGGGGGCCGGCTCGGCCTGCCCGTCCGCGCGCTGCTGTCGGACATGGACCAGCCGCTCGGCGCCGCCATCGGCAACGCCGTCGAGGTGCGCGAGGCGATCGACGTGCTCCGCGGCGGCGGGCCTCCCGACGTCCGCGCGCTGACGCTGCGTCTCGGCGCCGAGATGCTCGTGCTCGGCCGCCGGGCGCGCGATCTGCGCGACGGCGCCCGCCGCATCGAGCGCGCGATCGCCAGCGGCGCCGGTCTGGAGCGGTTCGCGCGCGGCGTCCGCCTGCAGGGGGGCGACCCCCGCGTCGTCGAGGATCCGAAGCTTTTGCCGCGCGCCCGGCATCAGCGGGTGATCCGCGCGGCGCGGGCCGGCGTGGTGATTCGCGCGGATGCCGGCGCGCTCGGCCGCGCGGCGACGCTGCTCGGCGCCGGCCGGATGCGCAAGGAGGATCGCATCGCCCCGGGCGCCGCCATCATGCTCCTGGCCAAGGTGGGAACGCCGGTCGGGCGCGGCGACGCCCTCTGCACGCTCCACTACGACGACGCCGCGCGCGCGGGGGCCGCCGAGCCGTTGGCCGCGCGGGCGTTCCAGCTCGGGACGCGCGCCCCCCGCCCGACGCCGCTGGTGCTGGAGACTCTGGGCTGACCGGGCCGGGTGGAGTAGCTTTGTCGGCCGGATGCTCTCCTCAGGACCACGCCCGGTCGGTTACGAAACGCAGGGCACGGGAGCGCCGATCGTGCTGCTCCACCCGTTCCCCTTCGCACGCGACATCTGGGCGGGCCTCGTCGACACGCTGGCGGTCCGCTACCGGGTGATCGCCGTCGACGCGCGGGGGTTCGGCGAGACGCCGCTCGGCGGCGCAGGATATGCCATCGCCGATCTCGCCGACGACGTGGCCGGGCTGCTCGATCACCTGGACGTCGCCCGCACCGCGGTGCTCGGCATGTCCATGGGGGGCTACACGGCGCTCGCCTGCGCCCTTCGCCATCCGGCGCGCGTGGCTGCCCTGGTCCTGGCCGACACGCGCGCGGACGCCGACCCGCCGGCGATGCGCGCGGCGCGCGACGGCGCCATCTCCCGCATCCGCGCCACGGGATCGGGTCCCTATCTCGACGGGAGCATGGCGCGGCTGCTCTCCCCCGCGGCCGCACCTTCGCTGGTGACCTACCTTCGCTCGTGGGCGGAGGATCGCCCGGCCAGCCTCGTCGCCGGGATCGAGGCGCTGCGCGATCGCCCCGACCGCAGCGCCGAGCTCGCCGCCATCCGCTGCCCGACCCTGGTCATCCGCGGCACCGACGATCAGGTGACGCCGGCCGACGAGATGCGTGCGATGGTGAGCGGCCATCGCCGGCGCGGCGTTCGTCGAGATCCCGGGCGCGGGCCACCTCGCCCACCTCGAGGCGCCCGACGCGTTCGAGCAGGCGCTGACGCCTTTCCTGGCCTCTCGTTTGGCCGCCAACCTGAAGGGAGATTCGACATGAAGCTGGGGGCGCCGCTGTTCGAACGGGTGCAGGCGGCGGCGCGCGCCGTCTCCGAGCAGCTCGAGATCGACACGCCGACGGCGGCGATCGTCCTCGGCTCCGGCCTCGGCGGCGTCGCCGACCGGCTGAACGAGCGCGCGCCGCGTCCCCTACGCCTCGCTCCCCTGCTTCCCCGAGACGACGGTGGCCGGCCACCCCGGGCGCCTGGTCGCGGGCAAGATCGCCAGCGCCGACGGCGACAGGACGGTCCTCCTGCTGTGCGGCCGCGTCCACGGCTACGAGGGCTATCCGCCGTCGGAGGTCGGTTTCGGCGTGCGGGTCGCCGCCGCGCTGGGGACGCGGACGCTGATCGTCACCAACGCCGCGGGCGCGGTCGATCCGGTCTTCAGCCCGGGCGAGATCGTCGCCATCTCCGACCACATCAACCTGACCGGCGCGTCGCCGCTGACGGGCGCCAACGACGAGCGGCTCGGGCCGCGCTTCGTCGACATGACCGACGCCTACGACCCGAGCTGCGCGCGCTGGCCGTCGCGGCGGCGCCGCAGGCGATCGGCGCGGCCCGCTGCGCGAGGCGATCTACGCCGGCATGGCCGGCCCCGCCTACGAGACGCCGGCCGAGGTGCGCCTCCTGCGCACGCTGGGCGCCGGCCTGGTCGGGATGTCCACGGTGCACGAGGTGATCGCGGCGCGGCACGCGGGGCTCGCGGTGCTCGGGCTGTCGCTGGTCGCCAACCCCGCCGCCGGCGTCAGCCCCGGACCGCTGCGGCACGAGGACGTCACGCGCGCGGCGGCCGCCGGCGCCGAGGCGCTCGGGCGCCTGATCGCGGGCGTGGTCGCCGGCCTGGACGCGCCGTGAGCCCGCCGGCCGAGCGGACCGTGCTGGTCGCGGCCGCGCGCGCCGTCCGGCGCCAGGCGCACGCCCCGTACTCGAAGTTCACCGTCGGCGCGGCGGTCCGCGACGAGCGCGGGCGCGTCCACGTCGGGTGCAACGTCGAGAACGCCTCCTACGGGCTCACGGTCTGCGCCGAGCGCAACGCCGTCGCCGCGGCGGTGGCGGCGGGCGCCCGCCGCGTGCGCGCCGTGGCGGTCGCGAGCGGCGCGCGTCCGCCCGCCTCGCCCTGCGGCGCCTGCCGCCAGGTGATCGCCGAGCTCGGCAGCGCCGACACGCGAGGTGCTCATCGCCGGCGCGTCCGGCGCCGCCAGCCGCACCACGCTCGGCGCGCTGCTGCCGCGGGCCTTCTCGCTCTGACGGAACGTGCCGCGCTACTTCACCACCACGACCCGGACGTCGCCTTCGCGGCGGAGGACGGTCAGCCCGACGTCGTGGGGGTGGTTTTCGAGCAGCAGGTCGATGCGGCCGCTGCCGACCTCGAGACCGGTGATTCGCAGCTCGCCGACGGCGGGCGGCAGCACGGGATGGATGAGTGACACCTCACCGCGCGCGCCGTCGATGGTGATGCCCAGCGCCGAGCCGAGCAGCAGGAACACCGCGCCCGCCGCCCAGGCCTGCGGCGCGCAGGCGACCGGATAGAGCGTCGGCCCCTCGCCCGGCCGGCGCTGAAAACCGCAGAAGAGCTCGGGCAGCCGGCGGAGATCGACCATCTTGCTGGCGCCCAGCATCGATTCGAACAGGCGCAGCCCGAGATCGTCGAAGCCGTAGCTGGCGAACCCGGCGGCGATGAGCGCGTTGTCGTGCGGCCAGACCGACCCGTTGTGGTACGACATCGGGTTGTAGCGCATCTCGGAGGCGTCCAGCGTCCGGATCCCCCAGCCGGAGAAGCTCCCCTCGCTCATGAGCGACTCGGCCACCCGCCGCGCGTGCCCCGGTTCGGCGATCCCGGTCCAGAGCGCGTGGCCCGCGTTCGAGCTTCGCACCCGGCAAGGGTGCTTGGTCCCGTCGAGCGCCAGCACGCACGTCCCGAGCGCTTCGTCCCAGAACGTCTCGGCGAACCGCGCGCGCAGGATCTGCGCCTTGCGCAGGTAGGCCTCGGCGCGCGCCGCGTGCCCCAGCGCAGCGGCGATCTCGGCGGCGCCGCGGAACGCGCCGTAAACGTACCCCTGGACCTCGCAGAGCGCGATCGGCCCCTCGGCCAGGGCGCCGTCGGCGTGGAAGACGGAGTCGTGCGAGTCCTTCCACCCCTGCTGCACGAGCCCCTTGTCGGTCGCCCGCGCGTACTCGACGAACCCGTCGCCGTCGGCGTCGCCGTCGCGCTCGATCCAGGCGAGCGCGTGATCGACGTGCGGCGCCAGTGCGCGCACGAACGCCACGTCGCCGGTGCGGCGCAGGTAGGCCGCCGCCAGCATCACGAACAGCGGCGTGGCGTCGACGCTGCCGTAGTAGCGGCCGAACGGCACCTCGCCGAGCGCGGCCATCTCGCCGCCGCGCGCCTCGTGCAGGATCTTCCCCGGCTGCGCGTCGCGCTCGGGCGAGCACTCCCGCGCTTGATTGACGGCCAGATAGGCCAGCACGCCGCGCGCGATCTCCGGCGCGATCCAGAGGACCTCCATCGCCGTGATGATCCCGTCGCGCCCGAAGGGCGTGCTGAACCAGGGGACGCCGGCGTAGGGATAGGGGCCGTCTGGCGTCACGGTGATCATCATCTGCAGGTCGGAGATCGAGCGCGCCAGCCACTCGTCGAGGTCGTCGCTGGTGGCGTGGATGCGGCAGCGGGAGAAGGCGGCGGAGCCGAGCTCGGTGGTCAGGGCGCCGAGCGCGTGCTCGTGCGTCTCCGGCGGTTGGGCGTCGTCGCCGATCTGACAGGCGATGGAGACGAGCAGCGTGACCGACTGATGCGGTGCGAGCTCGAGGTGGTACCGCGCCTGCCGGGAGGAGAGCTCCCGGGGGGCGGGATCGAACTCTATGCGCGTCCGCCGCGCGACCCCGTCCAGACCCTGGTAGCCGAAGATCAAGGTCGTCTCGCTGGCCACCTCGGAGAGGCGCTGGCCGCGCCGCGCGCGCTTGGCGCCGCGCACCTCGAAGATGTCGGCGAAATCGGCGTCGAAGTCGATCCGGAGGTCGACCGTGAACTTCTCGCGGCTGAAGCTGGAGACGCGCAGCCGCTGGTAGCAGACGCCGCGATGGAGAAAGGTGCTGCGGAAGAGGTGCAGCTCGCCGCGCGGCAGGGTCAGCGACCCGGCGACCTCCTTGAGATCGGGGTTCGACAGATCGACGGCCAGGAGATCGTTCTCCTTCTTGACGGTCGAGCTGAGCAACAGCGGCCGCCGCCCGCCGATTCGCAGCTCGAGGCGCGAGAGAAACCGCGTCCCATCGTGATAGATCCCCTGCTCCCCCAGCCCGACCGGCTGCACGTCGCCGAAGCGGTCGAACACCGCGAACATCTGTCCGTGCTTGAGCACCCGCGTACGGTCGTCGGTGCGCGACGAGGTCGCCTGGATGTAGAACTTGTCGTGATGCTCGAGCACCTCGTCTTCGGCATGCTCCGGGTGGTCGTGCTCGGCCACTTGGTGCCTCAGGCGATCTCGGCCCCGAGGCCGCGGGGAAGCGCGGCCTCGCCCTGGGCGTCGGCGTCGGCGGGGACCAGCCCCAATCGCCGGTGCGCGCGCCGGTGCTCGCCCGCCAGCAGGCGTTCGTAGACGGCCAGGTAGTCACCGGCCATCCGCGACGCGGAGAAGCGCCCCTCGAAGTAGGCGCGGCAGCGCTTGCGCGACAGCTCCAGCGCGAGCGCGGTCGCCTCGACCGCGCCCTCGAGCGTGTCGACCACGTAGCCGGACACGCCGTCGCGCATCACCTCGGGGACCGAGCCGCAGCGGAACGCCACCACCGGCGTGCCGCAGGCCATCGCCTCGATCATCACCAGACCGAACGGCTCCGGCCAGTCGACCGGGAAGAGGAGCGCCGCCGCGTTCCCCAGGAACTCCCCTTTGTCCTTCTCGCCGATCTCGCCGATGAACTCGACGTGCGGATCGGCGAACAGCGGCACCACCTCCCGCTCGTAGTAGTCGCGATCCTTGCCGTCGATCTTGGCCGCCACCTTGAGCGGCAGATCGAGCCGGCGCGCGATCTCGACCGCACGGTCGACCCGCTTCTCGGGCGAGATGCGCCCGAGGAACGCCAGATAGCCGTCGCTCTTCCGTCGGAAATGGTAAAGGTCGAGCGGCAGCCCGTGGTAGACGGTCCCGCACCAGTTGGCGAACGGCAGCGGCGCCTGCTGGGCGTCCGAGATCGACACCACCGGCACGTCGGCAAAGCAGCGAAAAAGGGGCTGCAGATCGGCGATGTCGAGCCGCCCGTGCATGGTGGCCAGGTGCGGGATGCCGCAGCGGCGGACATGAGGAAACGAGAGGTAGTCGAGGTGGAAATGGACGACGTCGAATTCCGGGGCGCGCTCCACCACCTCTTCCAGCATCGCCAGGTGCCGGGCCAGCGGATCGCGGCAGGCCTCATCGAGCCGCAGCGCGCGCGGGGCGCAGGGGACCAGCGTCGCCCGGGTCGCGGAATCGGCGCTGGCGAACAGCGTGACGTCGTGGCCGAGATCGACCAGCGCCTCGGTCAGAAAGGAGACCACCCGCTCGGTGCCCCCGTAGAGCTTGGGCGGCACGCTCTCGAAGAGCGGTGAAACCTGCGCTATCCGCATCCCCGTCCCCTCCGGCGGTCAACCTAACCACGGGGAAGCGGGCCCCCACCCCTTGCGCGGCGGAGGCATCGAGCCGCTCGAGCCTGATCTACGGCTCGGCGCCCGGGGCCTTCTCTTTTTCCTTCGGCAGAGGCTGGCCGGTGATGCGCGCCGCCTCCTCGCGCGCGGTCTTCACCAGCTCGCTGCGCGCCTCCATGTAATCGCTCGAGGCCAAGAGAAAGTCCTCCAGGTCGAGCACCTTCTTCCCCTTGCGCGACCGCTTGCCACAGAACTCCCAGGCCTGCAGGAGGCGGCTGTTGTCCTCCTCGATGAACTTCTTGGCGATCCCCTTGAACGCCTTGTCGGGCGTCCCCTTCGCGTTCGCGTCCTTGTCGACGCCGGTGACCAGGCTGCCGCAGTCGGTGCGGACCTTGGTCATGAACGTCACCGCGTCCTTCTTGCAGGTGTCCGCCAGGTCCTGCAGCAGCGCCTGCAGGTCCTTCTTCTTCTCCAGATCGGGGACCGCGCAGACCAGGAACTTCTCGAACGCCACCGACTGGGCAGTTGGATCGGCGGTGAACGCGCCCCCCACCTCCTGAATGGTGGCGTCGACATCCTTGACCGCGCCGCGCGTCTTCAGCTTCTCGGCGTAGCTCTCGAGCCCGGTCTGCATCTTGGGGAGCGCCCCCAGGTACTTGTCGAGCGACGGTTTGAGCACGTCGGGCAGGTCGGGGATCGCGGCCAGCGCCGACGCGGCGCCCTTCAGCTTGGGGACGCACTCCTCGATCAAATGGTCCGAATAGGTCTTCTGCTGGGTGAAGTAGGCGCTCTCGATCCGCTGCCGGATCTGGTCGGCGCTGTTGAACATCCCCACGTCGACCTCGCTCGACATGGCGCAGTTCCAGAAGGCGCCCATCTCGGTCTTGTCCCGCTCCGCGAAGCGCCCCGCGGCGTCGAGGATCGCCTGCGCCTGCTTGTTCTTGGCCGCGCTCCGCTGAAACGCGAAAACGGCGCCACCGACCACCACCAACCCGATGACCAAGAACATGTTCCGCTTGCGTTTGGCGGCGCCGGCCCGCTCGGCCATGAGGCGCTGGTACTCGTCCATTCCAGGAGGGGGGGCTCCGAACGACATTTCGTTCTCCTCTCGTCGGTGGGCGCTTGGTCGCGCCGGGCCCCGGAGAAAACCGCGTTTCGCGCGCAATTGCAAGCGCGACCGCGCGGGTCGAGCAGTCGCCGAACCCGTCACCGACCCGTCGCGTACGAGACAGAGCCGCCGCTACTTGCGGGCGGTCTGCTTGGCGAACACCGACCAGGAGTGCAGGTAGTCGAGCGCCATCTGCAGCTGGTAGTCGTCCAGCCGGCTCGAGCTGATGGGCTTGTCCCCTTGCTCGTTGCGCAGGCGCTTGTGCAGGTCGCGCTCGCGGGGCAGGTCGGCTTCGTCGAGATCCGCGGGCGGCGCCGTCGCCTCCACCACCACGTCCGGGACGATCCCCTGCCCCTGGATTGACCGGCCGTTCGGCGTGTAGTAGCGCGCCACCGTCAGCTTGAGGCCGCAGGGCTTCGGGCCGCAACCGTCGATGTCGATCACCGTCTGCACCGATCCCTTTCCGAAAGTCTGCGTGCCGAGGATGACGGCGCGGCCGTGGTCCTGCAGCGCGCCGGCCACGATCTCCGCCGCGGACGCCGTCGCGCCATCGACGAGCACGATCATCGGGAACCCTTCCCATGTCCCGTGGCTGTGCGCCCGCGCCTCGTCCATCACCTGGCCGCCCTTGCCGACCGTCTTGACGATGAGCCCGTCGGAGATGAAGCGATCGGCGACCCGGATCCCCTGATCGAGCAGACCGCCCGGGTTGCGGCGCAGGTCGACGATCATCCCCCGGAACCCCTTCGACTTGCCCGACAGCTGGTCCAGGAGGTCGCCCAGCGACGAATCGGTGTTGGTGGAGAAGACGCGGATCTTGAAGTAGGCGACGCCCGGCTCGATCAGCTTTCCCTCGACCGCCTTCACCTCGTAGCGGGCGCGCTTGATGTGGAAGGAGAGCTCGCGGCCGTGGCGGTCGATGACCAGCGCCACCTCGCTGCCGGCAGGGCCCTGCATCCGGCCGATGGCGTCGTCGAACTCCAGCGTCGCGATCTCGACGCCATCGACGCGTTTGATGACGTCGCCCGGCTCGATCCCCGCCTTGGCCGCCGGCGATCCCTCGATCGGCGAGACGATGACGAACTTGTTCTTGCGCTTCTCGACGTCGATGCCGATCCCGTCGATCTCCTCGTTCCCCTCGGTCTCCTTCTTCAGCTTGCCGTACTCGTCGGGATCCATGAACCGCGAGTGCGGATCGAGCACGTCGGTCAGCCCGCGGGCGGCGCCATACATGAGATCGGCCTCCGCGATGTCCTCGACGTAGTGCCCTTCGATGTACGAGAGCACCTTGGTGAAGACCCCCAGCTTCTGGTACGGGTTGAAGCGCCCCGCGTGTGACAGCGGCGCGAACACCAGTCCGGCGGAGAACGCGGCCAGGACCAGCAGCGCGAGCAACCCCGCGCGGTGGAAGCGCGGCGGCGCCTTCGCCTGGAGCCGTTTCGCGGGTGGCGGTGTCGAAGGGGGCGTCGGCTCGGTCGTCGTCGGGTCGGGCGTCATCGATCGGCCTCGTAGTCTACGACCGCGCGCCGTCGGGGCGACGCCAGAATCTCCACCGGCATCTCATTGAGGGGAGCGAAGGCCGCTGGACGGTCCGCACCCCGAGCGGCCCCGCCGGAAAAAAAAGTAAGTGACCATATATGTAACGTACTTGCGTTTTCGGGCAGTCCGTGGAGAATTCGTCCTCACGTTTATGGTGGGCGAAAACTTTGGTGATTTCGGCAATTGGCCACAGCTGACACCACAGGTTTTCCACCCCGTATCCACAAGATATTGTGGTCGAGGTTTCAAACCACACAATATCTTGCGGTGATTTCGAGATTCGTATAGAACGTTCGCGGACGCCATTTGGGCCGTCCGAGTCTTTCACGGGGAGGAAGTCCAATGCTCGAGAAGCACGACGTCCGCAGGAATCGCAACGGGCGCGCCGGCGGCGCGCAGCCGCCGTTTTCGGCGCCCGCGCGGCGCAGCGGCAAACCGGAGGCGGCCGCCAAGGGCTCGCCCAGCCAGACAGCCACCGGACGCGGGCTGAAGCTGCGCC
>CAWHRJ010000007.1:0-478397 GCA_963831685.1 uncultured Pseudomonadota bacterium | reverse complement strand
GGATGGTTGCGAAGGTGTCGGGCTGGTGGTCACCATCGGCTTCGTCGCCGACAAGCCGACTCTGGTCGAAGCCTTTGGGCCGAATCTGACGACGGTTCGGACTCAAGCTGACGTCGAACGGCTGATAGCGCTGTCCCCGTGACGGGGAGCTAACTCCCGGAAGCGCCTCACAAACGAGACTTCCCGCCCGAATGGGGCCACAATGACAGCGTGAGTGTCGAAGCAATCGCCCGGAACCTCGGCCTTGGCGATCTCTTGTCGGACCTCAAGCTGAACTTCGGCGGGTACGAGATCCTCGATCACTGGACGCGCGGCGAGTTCCACCACGATCTGCTTTTGCGGGTGGAATTGAGCGGCCGGTTTCCCGGTCCGGTGTTGGTCGTCGCCACCAACTGCAACGGTGGCGTCAAGGAGGTTCTCTGCTTCGCCTCGGCGCCGCGCGAGGAAGCGCTCTGGCACTACCGCTGCCCCGACGTTCCCGAATTCAGCGGGACGCTTCCCGCGGTCGTCGGCCAGGCGCGGACCGTTCACTGGTTCGATCCGGGCGCGCTGCTCGGCCACGACGCACGCAGCGAGTACCGCCCCGAGTTCCGCGAACGCCAGCCCGGCGGCGGCTGGCAACTCAAGGGTTGCGGCGTCAAGCGCGCCCCGGTCTGAGAGCGGGTCCCGGCCCGCGCGCCGGTGCGCTACCGGAGCACGGCCCAGACCGCGGCGGCCGTCGCGATCAGCACGCTGGTCAGCAGGCCCACGCCGGTCAGGAGCTTGCGCTGGTCGTAGTGGGCCTGCAGCTGCTCGATGGCGGCGATCTGGGCGCCGCGGTCGGCGATCGTCTCGGTCAACCGGTCGATGTTCTGGTACGCCGACAGCAGCGCGCCGTGCGGCGGGCGGATCTCGGCGGCGGTGCGACCGAGCTGCGTGGTCAGGTCTGCGGCTTCCTTCTCGGCGGCGGCGCGATCGCGCTGGCGGCCGGCGATGCTGGCGGACATTGCCGAGGCGGCGTCGCGGCGCGCGGCGGTCGCCTGTTCCAGCTTGGCCTTGG
Organism: uncultured Pseudomonadota bacterium; assembly: GCA_963831685.1. Taxonomy (GTDB): domain Bacteria; phylum Myxococcota_A; class Polyangia; order Fen-1088; family Fen-1088; genus JADGRB01. The sequence goes on along the minus strand of CAWHRJ010000007.1, from coordinate 477,358 downwards.
CGGCGGCGGCCGACGTGCGTAGCGCCGCCGAGTTGTCACGGAGGTCGGCGAGCTGACGATCGAGCTTCTCGGTCAGCTCCTCGAGCGCCCGCTGCTCGTCGGTCAGGCCGACGGCGTCGTGGGCCAGCTGCGCCGCCCGCGCGTCGGTGCCGTTGGTGCTCATCTCGCGCGAGAGGCGCGTCCGCTCGTCCTTGACGCGCGCGAGCCGCGCGCCGGCGGTGTCGCGGTCGGCGGAGGCACCGCGCAGGATCTCGTCGGCGTCGCGGCTGGTCCGATCGCTCGCGGTCCACTCGGCCTCGGCGGCCTCGACCTGCGCGCCGAGGCGGGTCGCCTCGTTCTGTTGCAGCGTGTCGGCCGCCTCGACGTCGGCCGCGGCCGCCTCGCGCCGGGCGTGCGCGCGCCCGATCGCCTCCAGGAGGCCCGTGAAGTCGGCGTGCTGCACCCCCTCGCGCAGGACGGTCGCCGCCAGATCGTTGATCGCCCCCGACAGCATCGCCTCGGCGCCGGCCCGCTCCTCGGTGAGCCGCCGCCGCCGCGCGCCCGCGTCCAGTTTGTCGCGCAGGTAGACGTAGATGTAGCCGATCGCGTCGCCCGCCCAGGAGAGCCCCGTCAGCCCTTTGTTGGGCGCCGCGGCGACCGGCCGCTCCGTGGTGGTGGTCCCATTGAGCGGGACGGTCGACCGACCCGTGATCGCCCCCGGCGCGGTCGCCACCATGGTGCGCGAGAAGGCCGCCGGGCCGCGCACCCGCGCGTCCAGGCCGCCGGCGAACGCCGACATCCCGGAGGTGGGGGCGCCGAGCCAGCGTCCGCACGCCGAGCAAAAGCTCAGGTGGTCGGCCGTCTCGTGCGCGCAGTGCTTGCAGGTGCGCATGGGGTGGAGAGTTTACTTTATCCGTGGTACCGATTTGGACATGAACGCTGCCGCCAAGACGAGCTGTCAGCTCATCGAGAAAACGCTACGCAAGAGCCCCGCGTTCAAGAAGGTCGACGAGGGTCTCTACGTCGTCAAGCAGGGATCGTCCATCGTGATGATCAACGTCATCGCCTGGAACCCCGACAGATGCGTGGTCCGCTGCGTCGCCCAGCTGGTCAAGGGGGTGACGATGGAGGTGCCGCTGGCGCTGCAGCTCCTGGAGATGAACGCGCTCCTGCGGTTCGGCGCCTTCGCCTACGTGCCGGCGGGCGACGTGATCATCTTTTCGCACACGCTCTTGGGTGGGGACACGCTTGACGCGGAGGAGCTGACCACCACCATTCGAGATGTGGCCATCATCGCCGACGAGTACGACGACCGCATCGCCGCCCGTTACGGCGGCGCGACGATGCAGGAGCTGCTCGAGGAGAGCGTCGTCGAGCACTTCCGCTCGGCGCACGGGCGGGATCACTTCAAGGCGTAGCGCAACGTTCAAAGGACGCGCGTCGTGACGGGCGCCAAGAACAACATCCTCGAGGCGGTCGGCGGGACGCCGATTGTCAAGCTGCAGAAGCTGGCCCGCCACGTGGCGGCCGACATCTTCGTCAAGTGCGAGTACCTGAACCCGGGCGGGTCGATGAAGGACCGGGTGGCGCGCAACATCGTCACCGACGCCGAACGCCGCGGGCTGCTCGGGCCCGGCGGGACGATCGTCGAGGCGACCAGCGGGAACACCGGAATGGGCCTCGCGCTGGTGGCGGCGCTGCGCGGCTACGCCTGCGTGTTCGTCATGCCCGACAAGATGTCGCCCGAGAAGGCGGCCGGGCTGCGGGCTTTCGGGGCGCGCGTCGTCATCTGCCCGACCGCCGTCGAGCCCGACGACCCGCGCAGCTACTACCAGACCGCCAAGCGGATCGTGGCCGAGACGCCGGGTGCGTTCTACGCCAACCAGTACCACAACCCGGCCAACCCCGACGCCCACTACACCTCGACGGCGCCCGAGATCTGGCAGCAGACCAACGGCGAGGTCGACGTCTTCGTGGCCGGGATGGGGACCGGCGGCACGATCTCGGGCTGCGGGCGCTTCTTCAAGGAGAAGAAGCCGGGCTTTCGGCTGGTGGGCATCGATCCGATCGGCTCGCTCTACTACGAGTACGTGAAGACGGGGCGCATGACCCGACCGTTCGCGTATTACGTCGAGGGCATCGGGGAGGACTTCCTGCCGTCGACGATGAACCTCAAGCTGGTCGACGAGATCGTGCGCGTCGACGACAAGGAATGCTTCCTCATGACGCGCGAGCTGGTGCGCCAGGAGGGGTTGTTCGTGGGCGGCAGCTCGGGCGCGGCGGTCGCGGGCGCCATCAAGTACGCCGAGGCGAGCAAGCGCAAGGAGAACATCCTGGTGCTGCTCCCCGATGGAGCGTCCAAGTACCTGTCGAAGATCTTCGACGACAAGTGGATGCGCGAGAACGGCTTCCTCGACGAGCCCGATCCGATGGGGACGGTCGCCGAGCTCCTGCGCCGGAAGAAACAGCGCCCGCTCATCATCGCCAAGAAGGGGGAGTCGGTGCGCGACGTGATCGCCTCCATGCGTGACGGCGGCATCTCGCAGATGCCGGTGCTCGAGCACGAGGGCGGCCGCCTGTGCGGCATCGTGACCGAGGTCGACCTGCTCGGGTTTCTGGTCCAGGGCGAGGGCGGCCTCGACGCGCCGATCGATTCGCTGGTCGAGTCGGACTACGCGACCGTCACGCCGTCGACGCGCATCCATCTGCTGCGCAACATCTTCAACGACGCCCAGATGGTGGTCGTGCAGACCGGCGACGCCACCGTCGGCGTCATCACCAAGATCGACCTCATCGAGTATCTCGCCGAGCGCCGCGCATGAAGCGTAAGGCGCGGATCGCGGGGACCCTCTCAGAGTCCCGGCACAAGATCGAGACGCTCGCCATTCACGCCGGCCAGGCGCCCGAGCCGGTGACGGGCGCGGTGATGACGCCGGTCTTTCTCACCTCGACCTACGCGCAGAAGGGCCCCGGTGAGCACACCGGCTTCGAGTACTCGCGCACGCAGAACCCGACGCGCTTCGCGCTGGAGGCGAACCTGGCCGCGCTCGAGGGGGGCGCCTGGGGACTGGCCTTCAACGCCGGCGTGGCCGCCTCGACGGCGGTGCTGTCCTCGCTCGACGCGGGCGATCACGTCGTCGCCGGCGACGACATCTACGGCGGCACCTTCCGTCTGTTCGACAAGATCTTCCGCCGGCTGGGGCTGACGTTCACCTACGTCGACGCCCGCGATGTCCGGGCCGTCGCCGCCGCGATCACCGCGCGCACCAGGCTCTGCTGGGTCGAAACGCCGACCAACCCGCTGCTGCACCTGGCGGACATCCGCGCCGTCGGCCCGCGCCTGCGCCGCGCGCGGCGTCCTGCTCGCCGTCGACAACACCTTCATGACGCCGTACTTCCAGCGCCCGCTCGAGCTCGGCGCCGACCTCGTCGTCCACTCGACGACCAAGTACCTGAACGGCCACTCCGACGTCGTCGGCGGCGCCATCATCGGCCGCGATCCGGCGCTGCGCGGCGCGCTTCGCCTTTCTCCAGAACGCGATGGGCGGCAGCCAGCCGGCCTTCGACAGCTTCCTGGTGCTGCGCGGGACCAAGACGCTGGCCGTGCGCATGGAGCGCCATCAGGAGAACGCGCTCGCCGTCGCCCGCTGGCTCGAATCGCGGCGCGAGATCGCGCGCGTCATCTACCCCGGCCTCCGCTCGCACCCGCAGCACGCGCTGGCGCGCCGCCAGATGTCCGGCTTCGGCGGGATGATCGCGTTCGAGCTCCGGCAAGGGCGGGGAACCTCGCGGCGGACGCTGGCGCGCGCCCGCTCGTTCCTGAAGCGCCTCCAGCGTCTTCACCTGCGCCGAGTCGCTCGGCGGCGTCGAGTCGCTCGCCGAGCACCCCGCGATGATGACCCACGCCTCGATCCCGCCCGAGCGCCGCCGCGCGCTCGGAATCGGCGACGGTCTCATTCGTCTCTCCGTCGGCATCGAGCACGCCGACGACCTCATCGCCGACCTGGAAGCGGCGCTCGGCTGAGGCGGGCAGACGCTCAGGGATTCTGACCGGTGTGGTCGGGGAGACACCCGTCGTAGATCTGCAACCCGAAGCTGCTGTTGGGGCTGCTCTGAAGGAAGCTCTGGCAGAGGGTGCCGTGCAGGAAGACGCGCGTGTTGTTGTCGTAGTTCCAGCCGTTTCCCGTCGTTCCCGGGTCCTGGGGCTCCGGGATGCCGTCGAAGGCGATGGACAGGTGACCCGAGGTTGGTGGCGCGGAGAGTGTCAGTCGGCAGCCGTTCTGGGCGACGGTCCCGACGATCTGGTCGATTGATTTGGGAAGGTCGTTGGGACCCGGGGCCACGTAGTACGGTGACGGGACGACGCCCGTCGCGGTCGCCAGCTCGTTCAGGCAGGGGGCATCAGCCCCGATGGCCACCACCTCCGTCGTGACGCCGACGCTGCCGCTGCTGAGCTCGGCGACGGCCGTTTCGGCGTCGGTGCAGGCCGTGTTGTTGCTCGGGCAGGCACCCTGAGGATCACCGTCGGTCACCAGCAGGACATAGCGCTCGTTGCTGTGCGGCGGGCCGCTGCTGAACGCATAGTACTCGTAGGCCCTGCCGAGCGCGGCGGCGATCGGACGATCCGTCGACTGAAGGCACATCGGTCCCGAGCCGTTGCACGTGGCGGCGTTCTGGAAGTCGCCGTAGCTACTGGTCACGTCGCTGGGACAGCACCCGCTCGACGCGTTGCAGTCGGACGCGGTGTCCGGAAAGTCGAGAAAGTAGAACTGGATTGGTGGCCGGCTGTTGTGGCTTCCGCTGTACTTCGATACGTCGGCCTGGATGGCGCTCAGCGCGGCGTGGAGTTGGTCGGTGGTCCCGAAGCTCGCGTTCATCGCCGACGAGCGATCCAACGCGACCAAAATCTGGGGGACGTCGACGCTGTAGGAAAGCACCTGTCCGCCGAAACAGCGCCCGTCCGTCGAGGCGTCGCTGGGACCGGAGCCGCCCTTCCCGCCGCCGTCGCCCCTGCTCCCGCCGGTCCCCTGACCGCCGGCGTCTGGCGGCCGGTCGTCGAGCACCACCGTCTGCTGGCAGGCCGCGAGCGCGCCCGCCAGCAACGCGCAGCCGAGCGAGATGGCGCGCTTCACGGCGCGCCCCTACGGGCGGGGCGCGGACCTGCCGGTCAGCGCCGCCGCCTCGCCGCGGAACTTCCCGTTCGGATAGCTGCGCAAGTAGGCGCGCACGGCGTCGGCGCCCCCCGTGTCTCCCAGGCGCACCAAGCAGTCCGCGCGGTGGAAGGCGGCGGCCTCGACGGCGTCGCGCGGGCGCGAGGCCCCGAGCGCCACCTGGTAAGGTCCGAGCGCGTGCCGGCAGTCGCCGCGCGCCCGGTAGAGATCGCCCGCCAGCCGCGCGATCTCGGCGCGCCGCTCGCTGTCGGGGTGCCGCCGCAAGAACTCGTTCGCCTCCGAGAGCGCCTCGTCCGACTCGCCGATGCGGCCCAGCGTCTCGATGATCGACACGTCGGCCTCGACGCGCAGGATGCCCTCGGGGTTGGCGGCGCGGTATCGGCGCCAGGCGGCGACCGCGCTCTGCGGCTGCCCCATCTTCTCGTTCAGCACCTTGCCGATCTCGTAGGCGGCGTTCTCCGCCGACGGCCCGGTCCCCTGGGCCAGCGTCTTGTAAAGCTGAAGCGCGCGCGGCGCGTCCCCGGAGGCCAACGCCGCACGGGCCGCCGCCGCCTCGGCGGTCGGCGTCTCGGGGGCCGCGCGATCGGTCGACGGGGCGCCGTCGCCTGGCGAGGCGAGCGCCAGGGTGTGGCCCGCGCCCCGGTGCTTGCCCGCGTGGTGGCTGCGCGCCGGTTCGGGGACGGCCCGCGCGGTAGCGCTCGGCGTCGGCGGCGGTGTCGGTTTCGGTTCCTGTTCCTGTTCCTGTTCCTGTTCCTGTTCCTGCACGGCGGGCGCCGCCGGTGCCGCGGGCGCGACGTCGGGGCTCTGCCACCGCTCGCCCGGGGTGAGCCGCGCGAGCCGCTGACCGCTGGTCGCCTCCCAGACCTCGACGATCCCCTCGTCGACGTCGACACCGACCTTCTTGTTCTCGGCCCTGCCGTCTGTCTTACCGTCTGTCTTGCCTTCGAGCTTGCCGATGCCTTCGGCGTCGCCTTTTCCGTCCACGTTGACGCCGAACCGGGTGCCGACGACGACGACGCGGTAGCCTTCTGCGCGGACCACGAACGGGTGTCCCGGCTGGCGGTGCGGCACGCTGAACCGTACCTCGCCCCCCTCGATCCGGGGCGCGCCGTCCTCGATCCGCATGACGCTCGACTGGGCGAGCACGGCCTCGATGCCCCCCTCGAGCGTCAGGCGCCGCGCGCCGGGCGGGAGCACCTCGCTCTTGGCGGCCGGGCGGTGGTGCTGCGCGCTCGTCTGCGCCAGCTCGCTGGTGTGCGGCCAGAGCCAGAAGGCGCCGACCGCCGCCAGCGCGGCGGTGGTGGCGACCCCCCAGGCGAACCAGAACCCGCGCCGCGCCCGCGGCCGCGCCATCATCGACATCGACATGGCCGCGAAGTCCAGATCGGGCGGCTCGCCGAGGTTGGCCCCGTCGTACGGGGTGGCCCGCTCGCCGCCGAGGGAGAGCGAGACGGCGCTCCAGCCCCGCCGCAGCGTCATGTCGTCGGGTCCGCGCAGCGACGCCTCGCCGAGCGCGCGGCGCAGCTCGGCCGCGACCTCGTCAGGGCCGTCGGGCCAGCGGCCCTGCGGCGTCACTTGGTCCTCCGCTTCGCCATCGCCATCAGCTCGGCGCGCGCGTAGTGCAGCCGCGACCAGGCGGTGTTCTCGGGGCAGCCCGCGATCTTGGCGACCTCCTCGATCGGCACCCCCTCGATCTCGAACAGCACCAGCACCAGCCGCTTTTTGGGCGACAGCTTGCTGATCATCTCGTCGAGGAGCTGCAGCCGCTCGCTCCGCTCCGACGGATCGGCCGCGGGGGGCGGCGGCGGTTCGCGCACGAGCAACGTCGACAGGAGCCCGCGTACACGGCGTCGCCGCCCGAGGCGCCCGGCGTGGCGGGCGGCGATCCGGTAGATCCAGGTCGACAGGCGCGCCTCGCCGCGGAACCGTCCCAGGCTGCGGTAGACGGCGACGAAGACCTCCTGGCAGGCGTCCTCGCGCTCCTCGCTCGGCACGCCGAAGGCCGACAGGAACCGGTAGACGACCGGCGCGTAGCGGTCGTAGAGCCCGCGCCAGGCCGAGCCGTCGCCACGCCGGCAGCGCGCCACCATATCGATGTCGGCGGTCAAGCCGCCGCCACTGGGGACGGCGCGAATCAAGCCAGGCGTGTTCACGGGACCTTCTGCCATGATTAGTGACCGACTCGGTTTCGCTTCATCACGGAAACCAAAGCCCAAATTCTAGCCCAAGCAGCAGGTCGAATCGGGGGCTCGTAAAGATTGTCGTGTTGTTGAGCTTAGTTACAACGCTATAAGGAACCTCGATCCCGGCCTGGGCCAGCGCCCGAAGATAGATGTCGTGGGGCATCGGCAGCGCCCAGGCGAGCGCGGCGTCGGCGCCGGGGGCGAACCGCAGCTCGGTGGTCGAGCCGGTCCCAGGTGAGAACGCGACCGAGATCACGTCGAGATCGAAGCCTATCCCGGGCTCGAGCTGGCCGAAACCGAGCACGATCGGCAGGTAGGCGCCCAGCCGCACCGGGAACTGCCGGATGCTCGCGTGTTCGGCCGTCTGGCCGGTCGTCCAGTCGACCGAAGCTCCCTGCTCGATGCCGGCCGAGAGGCGCAGCCCGAGACGCCGCCGGAACACCGGCCGCTCGACGCCGATCGCCAGCGATGCGGCGCCGCTGCGACCGCCCGATTCCGTCAGGAGGCCGCCCGCACTGGCGCCGATCCACCAGTCGGGCGGAGGGAGCGGCTCCGACGGCGGCGGTGGCTCGGCGGCCCGCTTGGGCGGCGGAGGGCGCGCCTCGACCGTGGGCGGCGGGGGGGGCGGTTCCGGTTTTGGCGGCGGCGGCGGTGGCTGCGGTCGCGGCGCCGGCTTGGGCGGTGGCGGTGGCGGCGCCGTGGCCTTCGGGGGCGGCGGCTTGGGAGCCGTGGCCGGCGCCTCGATCGGGACGTCGTAGCCGACCTCGTGCCAGTAGCGCTCGACGATCAGCGCGGCGGTTTCCGCAAGGGCGGGGCAGTCGCCGCCCTTCGGCCGCTCGCTGGCCGGCAGCCAGCGGTGCAGGAGCGGGCCCCCCTCCGGATCGTTGAGGTCGAGTCGCATCGCTCCCGCAGCGTCGGTGGTCACCGCGAGCCGCAGCGTCGTCGGGCCGGTCGCGTGCCCGAGCGGCAGCACCATCCCGGGCAGGTGCGCCGACAGCGCGTCGGCGAGCTGGTGCGGCGACGGACAGCCGTCGTCGGGCCCGGCGGCCATCAGGATCGCGATCGCGTAAGCGGGTGCGAGGGCCGCGGCCACGGCTCATTATCTCAGGACGGCGTCGACATGCGCGACAAGTCGCGCGATCGCCTCGGCGAAGAGGTCCGGCGCCGGCAGCAGGCTTACCACCAGGAAGGTCCCGCCGCGCAGATCGAAAAAGTAGCCGGGCTGAACGAGGACGCCGGTCTCGGCGACCAGCGACGCCGCCCAGTCCTCGTCGCCGCGGCTGGCGGGGAGACGCAGGATCGCCGACCAGCCCCCCTCGGCGGGGAGCAGGGTGATGCCCGACGCGGCCGGCAGCGCCGCCGAGAGGCGCGCGCGGTTGCCGGCGACGCGGGCGGCGATCGCCGCCCGTACCTCGCGGCCCAGCGCCAGCAGGTCCGGGAGCGCCGCCTGCACGGGCGTCGCAACCGACAGATAGGTGTCGGCGACCAGCTCCAGCGCGGCGATCGCGCGTGCGGCGTCGCGCCCGCCGGCGACGATCCACCCGAGCTTCAACTGCGGAAGGCCGCAGGCCTTGGAGAGGCCGCCCAGGCTGAAGACGGGCGGCCCGTCGACGACGGCGGGGTCGACGGCGGCGGCGGTGACCCGGTCGGGATCGGGCCCGAGCGGGTAGGGGGCGAACACCTCGTCGGCGACGAGCGCCAGGTCCTCGCGCGCTGAGACGGCCGCGAGCCGCGCCAGCTCGTCGCGCTTGAGAAACGATCCGGTGGGGTTGTTCGGGTTGACGACCACGATCGCGCGCGGCGGGTGCCCGGCCTCGCGCGCGGTTGCGACCGCACCGTCGAGGCTCCCGAAGTCGACGTGCCAGACGCCGTCGAAGGCCAGCCGGTAGCCGATCGGGACCACCCCTTCCAGCCGGGCGAGGTACTCGAACAGCGGATAGCTCGGCTCGGGGACCAGTACGGCGTCGCCCGGATCGCAGCAGAGCTTGAACAGGAAGCCGTACGACTCGCTGGAGCTGGCCGTCAGCACCACGCGCCCGGGATCCACGGCGACGCCGGCGCGCGCGTAGTCGGCCGCCACCGCCGCGCGGGCCGTCGCCAGCCCCAGCGGCGCCGGCTCGTAGAGCGCGAACGGCGCGCGCGCCAGCGCCGCGGCGATCGCAGCCTCGGGATACGCGAGCCCGACGCGCGTCGGGTTCGTCTCGGTCAGATCGAGGACCGACCCGCGCGCCGCCGCCGCGCGCGACACCCCGGCCAGGGCATTCTCGGCGGGATCCCAGTCGAGCCTCGCGGAGGGCACCGCGCGAGTATCGGCTATTGGGCCTTCGGGTGACAGGCGAAGCCGGACGGGGCACAGGCGAAGCCGGATGGGGCACATGCGAAGCCGGATGGGGCACAGGAGAAGCCGGATGGCGATGGTTCGCTTCGCTCTCCGTTGCCTTGAGGCAACGCCCTCCTAGGCGGCGCGCGCGCGCCGACGTAAAATCGGGCGCTTATGGCGCTCGACCTGCGCGACCTTCTGAGATCCGAGATGCGCGTTCATCCGCGGCTGGCGCAGCAGGGGCTGTTCGAGGGGGCCGAGGCGCGCGCGCAGATCGCGGCGGCGATCCCGCCGCTGGTCCCGTTCGGCGAGGCGGACTACGCCGGCGCGCTCTGGGTCATCGACTGGGATCACCGGCTGCCGTCGCGCCACGCGGCGCTCCGCCTCTACGCCTACTACTCGGCGGAACGGCGTCGCGAGCTCGAGGACGCCGTCGCGGCGCGCGAGAAGGAGATCGCGACGGAGGATCTGTTTCCCGAGTTCGACGTCTCCGACTTCGCCGGGCTTCCCGCCGACGAGGCCTACGAGGCGGAGACCGATCTCGGCGGCAGCCCGGCGCGGCTGCGCCTCGTGAGCGAGTGGCGTCGGCAGATCCAGCCCGGCGCCGCCGCGAACGCCGTCGAGATCGTGCGCGCCTCGACGCCGTTTCGCGAGCTGCGGGTCAACGGCCGGATCCGGCCGCCGGGCCTCGGCGACCTCGAGCCGACGGAGTGGTCACCCCCCTGCGAGAGCGGCCACGTCCGCTGGGCGCTCGACGTCTGGTACCTCCTGACCTTCAACGGGATGATCGGCGAGGGGCGCGCGTTTCTCGTCGATCTCGTCGAGAAGCAGGTCGTGCGCGAGCGCGACTTTCAGTTCCGCGCCGGTTAACGCCGCGCTCCTGAGGTTACTTCGCCGGCTTGCCGCCCTTGGCCTTGCATTCCTTCTCGGTCATCTCGATCCAGCCCTTGCCTTTGCAGCTGTTTTGACCGGCGCAGCCGCTCTTGGCGGTGGAGCACGCGCTCTTCCCCTTGCAGGAGTTCACGCCCTCGCAGTGAACCTTGTCCGAATCGGCAGCCAGGGCGGCGAGCGGCGCCCCGGCGCTGAAAAGACCGGCCGCCATCGCGGCGATGATCGCACCCTTGTTGGTCATGGGGAGTGTTTACCCTGAAATCGGGGGCTGGCCCACCTTTCGCTACCCCGCGCGCGTGCCCAGGTTGCGCCTCGGTTGGATCGGAGGAGGTGGCAGATGCCCGACAAGAGTGCCCGGACCAATGCCGACACGGCGGACGAGGCGCGCGCCGCGGCCGACCACGAGATCGACGAGTCGTCCGACGAGTCTTTTCCCGCGAGCGATCCGCCCAGCTGGACGCTCGGCCGCGACGTGCAGCCCGCGGTCCCGCCGCCCGCCGCGGATCGCGTGGGGCGACGCGCCCCAGCTCGCCCCCGGCGCTAGACTAGACTAGACCGAGCCCGCGCGGTGCATACGCTCTGCGCGTGGGAACGATCATTCAACAGCAAAGGTCAGCCGCGCCTCCAGCCGCCCGGCCGAGCCTCGACTTCGACGTGGGCGGCTGCGACTTTCTGCTCCGCGGCCGGTTCGCCGACTGGGAGTCCGGGCTCGCTTTCGGGCCGGACCTCGACCGGGTGAGCGTGCGCTTGGCGATCGACGCGACCAGCGGCGTCTCGAGCGGTCGGGATCTGTTCCATTTCCGAAGCCGCGAGGTGGAGCCCTTCGGACACGGAGCTTACCGCGCTGTCGGCACCTTCACAGGCGCCGAGGGGGCGCGGCCCGGCGAGATGCTCATCGAGAGCCCGCTCGGGCATACGGCGCTCATCGCGGTGACGTTCGATGCCCGCAAGGGCGAGTTTGGCGAGGGATGGCACGACCTCATCCAGAACGCCGTGCCGCTCGGCGAGCCCCGGGATGAGGGGCCCACGCGCTCGGCCCGCGCCTGGCTCGTGGCACCTCAGCTCGCCGCTGCCTGACAAATCGGTGGCGGCCGGGCGTCGACCTGGTGGTGGGTCTCGCGCCGCGGCAGGATCGCCCGCGCCGGCGTGCGCCGGTCGAGGTTGTCCCCTATAGTAAAATCCGTTTTGCGACCGTCGACCGAGCGCAGCCGCTGCAAGGGGACCCTGAGGGTCGTCCCTCTCATGTCGGGCGCCAAGGTGGCGCTTTGCCCCTACTGCCAGCGCACCGTGGAGATCATGCGACAGGTTCGTGACGGCGAGGCTGCCATGCTCAAGAGTCACCCAGGCCGCCGATACTAGGTGACAAATTTCGGCGCTCCCCTTGCGCCGACACCTGAAGCTGCGCATACAGAGACGGGGCCGAACTTCGAGGAGAGAGTTTCTTAGCCGTGATTTCCGGACTGAAAGAACTGAAAGACAGGAAGCGGACGGTCTTCGCGCTGGTGGCCGCGTCGGTGATCTCATTGGTCCTCTGGGGGCTGGTGATCGCCTTGCACGTCAGATAGGCCCGATAGCCACCGCAAATTGGTTGGGGTAAGCTGCCCGGCACCTTCGCAAGGAGCCGAGGCGGATGACGAACGGTCCCTCGATTGCCGGAAGCGACGCGGTGGCCCCCCCGCTGGAGGCGGAGCTGCGCCGCGAGCGCGTCAGTGTTCGCCGCCGTCGGGCGCGGCAGGGACATCGCCCGAACGGAAAATGGACGGCCGGCTCGCGCCGCCGGGCGGTGCGGATGGTGGTCCTGTGCGCCGGGGCTCTCTTGCTGATGGCGGCCGCCCTCTACTTCAGCCTCTCCCGCGAGAGCGCCGAGCCCGGGGCCGCCCGCGGCGGCGTGGTGGGCGCGCGCAGTGCCGCCTGACCGGCTCCACGCGCCAGGCCGCCTAGACTATCCGGGAAGACGGAGGAGCGGGTCGCCCTCCACCGGTGGCTGGCCGAGCGTCTCCATCAGGCGCCGCACGATTTCCTTGAACGTCGCCTCCAGCGCCGCCTCCGACGTGACGGTCGCGAAGAGACGCGCGCCCGCCATCGTGCCGTGGCCGCCGGCCGCGCCGTCGGTGCGCGACGATCTGGCGCATGACGCTGCCGGCGCGCGCGTCGGTGGCCTCGGTGCGCAGCGACAGGTACGCGCTGCCGTCGTACTGCGCCGAGGCAGAGCACGTAGCGCGCGCCCTCGTACGAGAGCAAGAGGTCGGCGATCTCGGCGACGAGATCGGGGTAGCCGAGCGTCCCCAGGTTCACCGCGACGAGCTCGCCGAACACCTGCGCCGAGCGCAGCGCGCGATCGAGCGCCGCGAAGTGCTCGCGCGGCACCTTGGGGTGGCTCATCCGGTAGAGCAGGCCATGGTCGACGAACTGGCACCAGCTCGAGGTAGGCGGTGCGCTCCGCCTCGGTCGACTCGCGCCCGAGGTCGCGCGTCTCCGTGCGCAGCGCGAAGAAGAACGCCGTCGACAGCTTGGCGTCGAGCGGCACCGCCGCGGCGCGCAGGTACTCGAAGACGATCGTCGACGTCGCGCCGAGTCGGGGCGGATGTCGCACCAGGGGGCGCGCGCGCTCGCCGGCGCGGACGGGTGGTGGTCGATCACGACGTCGATGCGGTGCCCGGGCGGCAGCGAGTTGTTGCCCGTCTCGGGCTGGCTGTCGACGAGCGCGATGAGTCGAACTCGTCGGGATCGACGCGCTCGACGGGGGCGAGCGGCATCCTCAGCGTGTCGACCATGGCGCGGTTCTGCGCGCGGCCCACGATCCCGCCCGTGCGCCAGCGTCACCGCCGCGCCCAGCTCGTGCTCGAACAGGCGCCCGAGGCCGAGCGCCGCCGCGAGCGAGTCGGGATCGGGGTTGTCGTGCATGTAGATGAGGGCGGCCCGGCGTCCGGTGCAGGGCGGCCAGCGCGCGGTCGACGTCGAAGCGAGGGCTCGGCGGAGGTTCGTCCGGTTGGTCCATCGTTGCGCCGCTCTACGGCACCGGCCGGATGTGGAGATTGTCGAAGGTCACGTCGGCCTCCCAGTCGTTGACCGCGAAGTACTCGTGGGTCGGACCGGCGAGCGGCTCGGGGTCGGTCCAGGCCAGAAAAGGCTTCCCGTCGATCGCCCAGTCGATGGCGCCGTCCCTGCGGCTGATCGTGAAATGGTAGCGCTGGCCCGGCGTGACCTTGAGGTCGGCGCGCTGGGCCTTGCGGCCGTCGTCGTGCTCGTCGAGCTTGCAGATGACCGACAAGGTGTTGTGCCAGCCGCCGAAGATGAGGACGTAGCCGGTCGAGTCGTAGCTCCCCTTGTCGGGATCGTACGACGCGCCATCGCCGTAGAGCTCGACCTTGATGTCGCCGTCCGGGCTCTTGGAGGCGACGTCGAGCTCGATGAGGGCGTTCGCCGGCAGGCGCGAGCGCAGCCAGGCGGGGTGGTTGTAGGCGTTCGAGACCTCGAGCGCGCCGGCGGTGATCCGGTACGCGGGCGAGGTCGCGTTCCAGCCGCCCCCCAGCTCGGTGCGCTCGAAATCATCGGAGAAAGGCGCCTCGATGGCCGCCGGCTTCCCGTGGCACCCCGCGGCCGGGGCGAGCGCCAGCCCCGACAGCAGGGGGACGAAGGCGCGCCGCATGAGGAGCAAACTACCGTCGGAGCGGGGCCGTATCAAGCGACGTCCCGCCCTGCAAATTTCCCGGCCAGCTCGTGCATGAGCCCCCAGCGGATTCCGCGATCGCTGACCCGCACCTCGGCCGCGGAGGCGGCCGCCGCGATCCGCTGCAGGATGAGCGCCCCGGCCAGGATCACGTCGGCGCGGCGCGGGTCGAGGCCGACGATCCGCTCGCGCGCGGCCTGCGTCCCGACCCGCAGGCGCGCCACCTGCTCGGCGAGCGCCGCTTGCGACAGCCGGTAGCCGTGAGCGCGCGCCGGGTCGTAGCTCACGAGCGCCTCGGCCATCGCCGCCAGCGAGGTGACCGTCCCCGCCACGCCGACCAGCGTGATCGGCGTCGAGACCGGCACCGGGAACGGGACGCCCACCAGGGCGGCGTCGACCGCGGCTGTCAGGGCGGCGACCTCGCCCGGGCGGGGCGGGTCGTGGCGGATGAAGGCCTCGGTCAGCCGGACCGACCCGAGCGGCAGGCTGACGTTGAACTTCACCGTCCCGCGCGTGGCGATCACGATCTCCGTCGAGCCGCCCCCGATGTCGACCACCACCAGCGCGCCGGCGAGCACGTCGGGGAAAGCCTCGGCGACCGCGCGGAAGGTGAGCGCCGCTTCGCGGGCGCCGTCGATCACCTCGACCGGCGCCCCCAGGATCTCGGCGGCCGGATCGAGAAACGCTGCGGCGTTGGGCGCGCGGCGTAGCGCCTCCGTCCCGACGGCGGCGATCGGCGCGTCGTGCCGGCGGGCGATCGCCGCGAACGCGCCCAGGGCGTCGAGCGTGCGCGCGATCCCCTCGCTCCCCAGCGCGCCCCCGGCGCCGATGCCCCGCCCGAGGCGGGTGATCTCGGCCCGCTCCTCGACCCGCTCCAGCGCGCCGGTGGCGAGCACCCGCGCCACCAGCAGAAGGGTGGTGTTGGTGCCGATATCCAGCGTCGCCAGATTCATGCGCGGCGCCGAGCTTGCGCCACCCCGGCCCCGAGGTAAAGCGCGCGGGAGGGCGTGGGGACCCTCCCGGGGTCCCCAGACTCGAGCCGCGCCGGTCTACGGCGAGGCGGAGGTCCCCGATCCCGCGCCGATCCCCAGCGCGTACTGCTCGGGGTACGCCTCGAACTCCTCGCGGCAGGCGTCCGAGCAGAAGTAGTACGTCTTCCCCTCGTACGCGGTGGAAGCCTTCGCCTGAGATTCCTCGAGATCCATTCCGCAAACAGGATCTGTTGTCATGCGGAAGAACCTAAAGTGTCTCCCGTAGGGGGCAAGCAGATCCAAGATGCCGCCGTCGCGGCTGAGCTTGCCGGGCCCGTCAGCGCGCCGGGGCCGGGCCCCACGACGGGGACGAGGCGCTTCCCCGCCAGACCTGAACCTCGTGGTGGGTCTCCGGGTTCTGCACGTAGAGCCCCCCGCGGCTCGACACGTAGGCGAGCAGGCGCCCGTCGGGCGACCAGGTCGGGTCGAGGTTCGACCCCTTGCCCTGCGTCAGGCGATCGATCCGGCCGCTCTTCACGTCGAGGATGAAGATGTCGAACACGCCGCGCTCGTCCCGTCCCGTGAAGGCGATCTGCGGCTTGTCGGCGCGCGGGCTAAAGCGCGGCGTCTGGTTGTACTTGCCCTGGAAGGTGACCCGCTTGGCGCCGCCGCCCGACGCGGACATGACGAAGATCTGCGGCGAGCCCTGGCGGTTCGACACGAACGCGATCTGCGATCCGTCGGCCGAGAAGGAGGGCGAGCTGTCGATGGCCGGGTTGTTGGTCAGGCGCGCCTCGACCCGGCCGTCGCTGGGGTCGATCTTGTAGATCTCCGAGTTCCCCTCGTACGACATCGTGAGCGCCAGGACGCGGCCGCCCGGGCCCCAGGCGGCGCCGGTGTTGAGCCCCGCTGCCTTCGACACCCGCCGGGCGCGGCCGCCGCCGGCCGAGACGACGTAGAGGTCCGGGTTGTTGCGCAGGTAGGAGGTGAAGGCGATCTCCCCGCCCGTCGGTGAAAACGCGGGGAGCAGGCTGTCCGACCCCATCTTGGTGACGACCGAGGTCCGCCCCCCGTCCATGTCGACGACCGCGATCTCGTGCGCGCCGTGTCCGGTCATCGCCACCGCGATGCGCGATCCGAAGACGCCCGGCTGCCCGGTGAACGATTTGACGATGTCGTTGGCGAAGTCGTGGACGGCGTCGCGCACGTCGGCGGCGCGGTAGCTCTTCGTGAGGACGGCGTTGTCGCCGCGGGCGACGATGTAGACGCGCCCCTCGAGCACGTTGCCCGCGACCTTCATCTTGACGACCGCCTGCGCGCCGACCTGCGACCAGAGCGCCGACGAGAACCCCAGCCCTTCTGTCTGCAGCGCCGCCGGGAACGACGCCTGATCGAGCAGCTGGAAGAGGCCGGTGATGTCCATGTCCTTGGACATCGTCGCCGTCGCTTCACCGGCATCACCTTCGGCCTTCGGCAACGCCAGCTTCAGCATCTCGACGCCCGCGTTCGAGAGCTGGACGGCCGGGAGATCCTCGTCGCCGCCGGCGGGCGGCTGCGCGCGCGCGGAGGTCGTCGCGAAGGCGGCGATCGCCGCCAAAAGGCCCAACCGCCCAATCACTTTTCGCACTGGACTCTCATACCATGGACCGTCGGTGGCGGCGGCGGAACCTTGCCCGTCAGCTTGGCGGCGTCGACGCAGGCGTCGTCGACGAAGCTGTTCCCGGAGGTCTGCGTCAGCTTGATGCCGACCAGCGCTCCGTCCGCCTGAATATGAAACGGATCTCGGGTGGGTTCTTGATCTGATCGAGGGTGATCCCGGCCGGGAAGTTGTAGTTCTGGTGCAGGAGGCCCACCACCTGCGCCTGGTAGGCGTCACCGACGGCGCGGTTCGACGTCCCCAGCTTCGATCCCGTCAGCGATCCCTCGTCGGCTCGTCGGGGGTGGCCAGCGCCTCCAGCTTGCTTGCGCGCGATCGAGCGCGTTCTTCAGCTCCTTGGAGATCTTCGGGTCCTCCGGGCGCGGCGCTTCCTTCGGCGCGGCCTTGGCGTTCGGGATCGTCGCGACAGCTTGATCTGCGTCCGCCGGCGCCGTCGGGCGCGGCGGCTGCGTGATGCGCGGCAGCCAGAACTTGATCGCGCGGCTTGCCGAGCTTCACCAGCTCGGCGACGCACGAAGTCGTGCGGCATGACGAGCGGCGGCTCGGGCTTGTTGTGCGCGCGCGCGACGGCCAGCGAACAGACACGCCGTGCAGCGCGAGCGTGATGAGCAGGCCGGCGAAGCTTCGCGCGCGAGTCCGCGGCGTATCATCTCTCGCGCCATCGTCTACTCCAGCGGGTCGGTCACCATGCCGAGCTTGTCGACGCCCGCCTGCTTGACGGCCGCCATCATCTTCACGACGTCGCCGTAGATGCAGCGCCTGGTCGGCGTGCAGGTAGAGCTCGTGGTCGGCGTTGAGCTTGGCGTTGTTCTTCAGCGTCTTCTCGACGTCGTCCCACGGGATCTGCAGCTTGCCGAGGAAGACGCGCTTGTCCTTGGTGACGGTCAGGATCAGCTTCCCCTCGTCGTCGGGGATCGTCTGCGCCTTCGCCTCCGGCAGGTTCACGTCGACGCCCGTCTGCAGCATGGGCGCCGTCACCATGAAGATGATGAGCAGCACGAGCATGACGTCGACCAGCGGCGTGACGTTGATCTCCGTCAGCGTGCCCGCCGGGCGCCGCTGCCCGTCGACATCGACATGGCTAGAAGAACCTCCGGCGCACGATGTTGAGGAAGTCGCTGGAGAAGGTCTCCATCTCGGACGGTGAGCACGCGGATGCGGCGCGAGAAGTAGTTGTAGGCCATGACCGCCGGGATGGCGGCCATGAGGCCGATGGCCGTCGCGACCAGCGCCTCGGCGATGCCGGGCGCCACCGTCGCCAGGTTGGCCGCGCCCTTCGCGCCGATGTTGCGGAACGAGTTCATGATGCCCCACACCGTGCCGAAGAGGCCGATGAACGGGCCCGCGCTCGCCGTCGTGCCGAGCAGCGGCACGCGGATCTCCATCTCGGTGATGGCCGTCGTGCGCGCGCGATCGAGCGCGCGCTGCGACGCTCTCGATGTCGCCCAGAAACGCCTCGCCCGCCGGGTCGGCGTTCTCCTGCCGGCGTTTCTGCAGCTTGGCCAGCTCGGTGTAGCCGGCGCGAAAGACCTCGCCCGACGGGCGAGGGCGCCGACGCCTCGCTCATGCGCCAGATCTCGTCGAGCCGCCCGGTCTTCCAGAACGCGTCCTGGAACTTCGCCGAGCGCGACGCAGCGTTCGACAGGTACAGCGTCTTCGACCCGATGACGAACCACGAAGCGGCCGACATCAGGATGAGCAGACCCAGCACACCTTTGACCACCGGGCGAGGCGTTCAGGATGAGCGAGATGATGTCGAGCCGCGCTTCGCCAGCGCCGGCTTGCAGGATGAGCGGTAACATCAGGCGTTGACCTCCATCGGTGGGCGCTCGCCGCGGCGAGCTTGTCTCTGCGGCAGTTTGACACGATTGGAACCCATTCCTAACCTCGACTTTCGAGCTGCATGAGACTCCCCTTGCTGGCAATGGCCATCGGCGCCTCGTTCATTCCCGCCTGCGTGCCTGTCAACGGCGGCGCGGTCGAGATCAACTGGGTGGTCGTCGCGGCCGGGACGGGCGGGGCGATCACCGACTGCGGCTGCGCCAATCCGGCCATCGCCAAGGTTCGGCTGGTGCTGACGGGCGTCGGTGGGTCCATCGACGGCGCCACACCCTGTGCCGGCAAGGCCCAGTGCGACTTCCCTTGTCAAAACCAGACCGGGGCGACGGCGTTCGACATCCCGCCCACGGGACCCGGCGAGTCCTACGACGTTAAGCTGGTCGCGGTCGGGACCGATGGGACCGAGCTGCCGCAGGTCATGAGCCCGGCATCACCCTTGCTACTTCAGGTGGTCGAGGGACAGCCTACGGAGGTTGGAGCATTCGCTCTGGTGGCGCCTTGCGCGCCTGCCTGCAGTGGGAACGTTTGTGCTCCACAATGACCCTGATGTGATCGACAAAAGAAGGACCAGGAGACTGCCATGAAGACCACCAATCGCATTCGTCCCCTCGTGCTCGGCCCCGTTCTCTTCGCCGCCGCCGTCGGGCTCGCCCTGACGTTCTCGGGCTGCGTGGTCGACCCGGGCCGCGACTACGGCGCCGGGTGCCAGTCCGATCTCTGGGTCGACTGGCAGATCCAGAACTCGGCGGGGGGGTTCGTCACTTGCGACGCGGCGGGAGGCGCCACCGTCGTCACCACGATCGACGGGGTCCCTTATCCCCAGATCTGCCCGGCCGGGTTCTCCTACGGCCAGCAGGACATCCCCCTGCAGTCGAACTACGCCAGCTACAACGTGACGGTGAACCTGGAGGACTCTTCGGGCACCTCGCTGGCGCAGCAGTCGACCACGGTGAGCGTCACCTACTGCAGCACCTACTACACGCCGGGGCCGGCGCCGCTGGTCATCACGCCGGCGCAATAGCCGGCGTTGCAGCCGGCGACGCCAGAGCCGCGCGGGGGTGATATAAGCCGCGGCATGGGACGAACTTGGGCGCTGGGGCTCGCCGCCGCTGCGCTGCTGGCGACCGCCGGCTGCAGCAAGAGCGGAAGCTACCGCCTGAGCTGGGACTTCCTGGTCGACCAGAGCACGGGCGCGATCGAGACCACAGCCGCGGGCTGCGGCCAGCACGGCGTCGATTCGATCCTGGCCACGGGAATGGACGACGCTGGCGACTCCCTGCAGGTGATCGCCCTCTGCGTCCCCGGTCAGTTCAGTGGCAGCGCGCCGCCCGGCACCTGGACGTTCGCGCTCCAGATGCTCGACGCCGAGGAGAATCCGATCGCGTCTCCCATGAGCATGCAACCCTCTCCCGCGCCAATCGCCACCTCGGGCCCGCCGGCACTGTTTTCGATCTCGTTCGTGCCGCTGTCCGACTGCATCGACCACATCGACAACGACGGCGACGGCCTGATCGACACCGGCAGTGAATGCGATGCTGGCCCGGCGGGAGCTCGGGACGGCGGCACGTCGGGAGACGGCGGCCAGCCGGAGGGTGGCGCGACCGGGGTGGGAGACGGCGGACCGCAGGACGGCGGTACGCTGGACGCACGAGGATGAACCCCCTGGCGGCGGCGCCGGGCGCCCGGCTGCGCTAACATTGGGAAAAGATGCCTGACCTTCCGCCCCGGCGGGCGGCTCGGACCTCCGGGTCGCGCCCGATCATCGGCCGCCTGACGCCGGCGATCCGCGCGCTGCTGATCGCCGAGGCCGCCATCTACGCGATCTACCTGCTGGTCCGGCCGCTGCGCCCCTTGATGGAGGCGCACCTGGCGGTGGGCCCCCGTCTGTTCGCGGGGGAATACTGGCAGCTCGCTACCGCGATCTTTCTGCACCTCGATCCGCAGTCGTTGCTCTGGAACGCGGTCGGGATCTGGTGGGCGGGCGCTGACGTCGAGCGGGCCCAGGGCACGCGCCGGATGGTGACGCTGTTTCTCGTCGCCGGGGTGCTGACCAATCTGACGTTCGCGCTGGTCGCGCGCCACACGTTCGGTGAAGGGGCGATCTTCGGGGGCGCCTCGTTCGCCGTGCTGGCGCTGATCGCGGCGTTCGGCCGGATCTACGACCGGACGTCGATGGCGATCTTCGGCGCCTTCAGCGTTCAGGCGCGCCACATCGCCATGGCGCTGGTGGGCTGGAGCATCGTCAGCGCGCTGGCCGGGCCGGCTGTCAGCTGGGCAAGCCTGGCGGCCACGGTCGTGGCGACGCTGGTCGGCTATTTCGGGGCCTCACCCCGCGGCTTCGACGGGCTCTTGGACGCGCTCAGGCTGCGCCGCCTCCGCCGCCGCTATCGCGTCATCGACGGGGGCCGGCCCCCCAAGAAGTTCGTGAACTGACGCAACTGAGCGGGCGCCCGCCTGTCCCTTTGCATTCGGGCGCGGCCGACGCTAACTTGCTGGTTTCACCCAACAGCTGGGGGAGCCGACCGAAAGGCTGAGAGGCGCCGTCCATGAGTAGTCGTCGGACAGGCGCGACCCCTGAACCTGCTCCGGGTAATGCCGGCGAAGGAAAGCGAGACACGATGAAAGACGAAAGCGATACGAACGGGGGTGGAGGGCGACGCGTTCTGCCGACCATCGACGATCCGGTCGAAGGCCTGGCGCCGCTGCCGGAGCTGCCCGGCTCGACGCGGGCGTTCCTGACCGACGGTGACATCAAGGTGCCCGTGCGCCGCATCGAGGTCGCGGGAGAGCCGGCGATCGACGTCTACGACCCAGCCGGGCCGCGCGGCATCGATCCGCACATCGGCCTCCCCAAGCTGCGCCAGCGCTGGATCGACCGGCGCATCACCCGCGGCGACACGAACTTCAGCCAGATGCACTACGCCCGGCGCGGCGAGATCACCGAGGAGATGCGGTTCGTGGCCCTGCGCGAGGGGGTGACGCCGGAATTCGTCCGCGAGGAGGTGGCGCGCGGGCGGGCCATCATCCCCGCCAACATCAAGCACCCCGAGGCGGAGCCGATGATCATCGGCCGCAACTTCCTGGTGAAAATCAACGCCAACATCGGCAACTCGGCCGTTTCGTCGTCGATAGGGGAGGAGGTCGACAAGCTGCGCTGGTCGGTCCGCTGGGGCGCCGACACGGTGATGGATCTGTCGACCGGGAAGGACATTCACGAGACGCGCGAGTGGATCGTGCGCAACTCGCCGGTCCCGATCGGGACGGTGCCGATCTACCAGGCGCTCGAGAAGGTGCAGGGCAAAGCCGAGGACCTCTCCATCGACATCTTCCTGGAGACGCTGATCGAGCAGGCGGAGCAGGGGGTCGACTACTTCACCATCCACGCCGGCGTGCTCCTGCGCTATGTGCCGCTCACGGCCAGGCGGGTGACAGGCATCGTCTCGCGCGGCGGGTCGATCATGGCCAAGTGGTGTCTGTCCCACCACAAGGAGAACTTTCTCTACACGCACTTCGAAGAGATCTGCGCGGTGATGAAGAAGTACGACGTCGCCTTCAGCCTGGGCGACGGGCTGCGGCCCGGATCGATCGCCGACGCCAACGACGAAGCGCAGTTCGCCGAGCTCACGACGCTGGGCGACCTGACGCAGATCGCCTGGAGGCACGACGTGCAGGTGATGATCGAGGGGCCGGGCCACGTCCCGATGCACAAGATCAAGGAGAACGTCGACAAGCAGCTGGAGATCTGCCACGAGGCGCCGTTCTACACGCTGGGCCCGCTGGTGACCGACATCGCGCCCGGCTACGACCACATCACCTCGGCGATCGGCGCGGCGATGATCGGCTGGTACGGGACGGCGATGCTCTGCTACGTGACGCCCAAGGAGCACCTGGGGCTGCCGAATCGCAAAGACGTCAAAGACGGCGTCATCGCCTACAAGATTGCGGCGCACGCCGCCGACCTCGCCAAGGGGCACCCGGGGGCGCAGAAGCGCGACGATGCGCTGTCGCGTGCGAGGTTCGAGTTCCGCTGGGAGGACCAGTTCAACCTGTCGCTCGATCCGGAGACGGCGCGTGAATTCCACGACGAGACGCTGCCGGCGCCGGCGGCCAAGGGGGCGCACTTCTGCTCGATGTGCGGCCCGCACTTCTGCTCGATGAAGATCACGCAGGACGTGCGCGACTACGCGGCCGCGCAGGGGATCGCCGCCACCGACGCGGTGGACGCCGGGCTGCGCGAAAAGGCCGAGGCGTTCCGAGAGGCCGGGCAAAAGCTGTACGTCAGCGACGCGCCCGGCGGGGAGTAGCGACCATTCGCCTCGGCGTTCGCGGCCGGTTGCCTGGCGGCGCTCGCGGTGGCGGTCGCGGTCGCGGTCGCCGGGTGCACCACCGGCGACGACCCGGGCCCGCCCGTGCCGGTCGATCCGGCGGTGATCTACGCGCAGATGTGCTCGCGCTGCCACGGCGTCGACGGGCGCGGCGATCCGGAGATCCGGAAGACGCTGCCGACCGTGCGCGACTTTCACGACCCGGAGTTCCAGGGGCGCGCGACGAACGATTCGATCGCGCGCACGATCATGGCGGGCAAGGGTCAGATGCCGGCGTTCGGCAGCGCGCTCTCGGTCCCCAAGATTCAAGAGCTGTCGGGCTACGTCCACCGCCTGGGACGCGCCAAGGGGACGCTGTGAAGTCAGGCGCCGCGGCCATCAGACGGGCACCCTGGGAGGGTTCCCGGACCCTCCCGCGACGACTACGCTGGGCAAAGCCCAGCTCCGTCAACGCGCTGACACTGCTGCTGGCGCTGGCGGCGGGGGTCGCGCAGGCCAGGGACGCCGACCCGATCGCGGTGGGGCGCTACCACCTGCGCAAGGCCAACCAGCTGGCGGGCGAGGATCACTGCCATTCGGCGATCCACGAGTACACGCTCGCCTACGACAAGCTCAATGACCCGGTGGTCCTGTTCAACCGCGCGGAGTGCTACCGGCGCATCGGCCAGGCCGAGAAGGCGGTCGCCGACTACCGCGCGTTCCTGGAGGCGGTGCCCGTCGCCCCGAACCGCGCCGACATCGAGGCCAAGGTCGCCGCGCTCACGCGCCCGACCTCGCCGGTCGCGACCACGGCGCCAGTCCGCCCGGCCGCGCCGCGAGCGGCTGGGCCTAAGGTGCCCGCGCCGCGCGCGGCCGCCGAGCCGGCCCGGCCGGTGGTGGTGCTCCCGCCCATGGAGCTCGGCCCGGGCGCCCTGGAGCCGCCGCCCCCGGCACCGACTCCACCGGTCGGGCTCTCGCAGCCGACGCACGCGGCTCCGCCGCCGGAAGCCGAGACCGCAGCCCCCGCCCACGCGGGACACACCTGGCTCTGGATCGCGATCGGCGCCGTCGTCGTCGGAGGCGCGGCCGGCGCCTACGTCGCGCTGCGCGCGCCCGCGACCACACCGCCGCCGACCGATCTCGGCAACTACAAGTTCTGATGCGCGCGTACCGCCATCGCGTCCTCGTTCCGGTCGCCGCCGTCGCCGCCTCGACGGTGCTGTTCGCCTGCCACCGCGGTGATTCGATCCTGCTGGTCGAGGTGGCGGGCGACCTGCGGCTCCAGCCGGCGTCGTTCAGCGTGGTGGTCGAGCCTGCGCAGGCGGCCGCGCGCACGTTCAGGGTGACGCCCAAAGGCGGCTCGACGGTCACCTTGCCCGCGAGCCTGAGCATCGAGATGGCGCCCAACCTGACCGGCCCCGTCACGGTCACCGTGAGCGCGTTCGACGTCACCGGCTATCTGATCGCCTTGGGAAGCGCCACGCAGACGGACATCAACGTCGGTGGAGAGACCATCATCGTCGTCACGCTGACCTCGAACTTCCTGCCACCCGTCGACGCGGGGATGGACGCCCTTTCCGGCACGGGCGGCAGCGGCGTCGACGCCGGAGGCTCCGGCGGGGGCGGCGGCGCGGGCGTGGCCGGGAGTGGCGGCGGCGCCGGCAGCGGCGTGGCCGGCCGCGCCGGGAGCGGAGGCTCCGGCGGCGCCGGCGGCGTGAACGGCGCCGGCGGCGTGGCGGGCAGCGGCGGAAAGGGCGGCGCCAGCGGGTCGACCGGCACGGGCGGCATGGGGGGAATCGGCGGCATGCCCGGCACCGGCGGCGCCGGTGGAATGGGTGGCCGCGGCACCGGCGGAAGCGCGACGGGTGGGACCACGGGCACGGGTGGCGCCATCGACGCCGGTGGAGCGACGGATGCGGGAGGTGACGCGTGAGGGAGGACGAGCTTCACTCGTCCAAGCTCGTCGCGGGGGGCGCGGGACCCTTTGAGGGTCCCGATGTCGATCGACGTGTGAGTTTGGCGTTGCCGGTCTTTGACGACGTGGCGGGGGCGGGGGTCGGCGATTGGCGCTGGCAGCTGCGCCACCGGATCACGACCAAGGACGAGATCGCCGCGCGCCTGCCGCTCACGCCCGACGAGGAGTCGGCCGGGCTGGACGCCGCGCCCGGGGCGCTTCCGCGTCGCCGTGACGCCGTACTACTTCTCGCTCATCGATCGCGACCACCCCGCCTGCCCGGTGCGCATGCAGGTGATCCCGCGCGCGCAGCGAGCTGGTGAACGAGCCGGGCGACCTGGTCGATCCGCTGGGCGAGGACAGCCACTCGCCCGCGACCGGCATCTTCCACCGCTACCCCGACCGCGTGCCTGCTGCTCGCGCTCGATCGCTGCGCGATCTACTGCCGCCACTGCAACCGGCGCCGCCTGGTCGGCCAGGAGGAGTCGCCGATCACGCGCGAGCGATCTCGACGCAGCGCGCTCGACTACATCCGGCGCACGCCGGCGATCCGCGACGTGCTGATCTCGGGCGGCGATCCGCTGACGCTGTCGACCGTCGCGCCTCGAGGAGATCATCGCGGCGCTGCGCGCGATCCCGCACGTCGAGATCATCCGCATCGGCACGCGCGTGCCGGTCGTGCTGCCCGATGCGCATCGACGACGAGCTGTGCGCGATGCTGCGGAAGCTACCACCCGCTGTTCATCAACACGCACTTCAACCACCCGAAGGAGCTGACGCCGCTGGCGCGCGCCGCGTGCGAGCGGCTGGCCGACGCCGGCATCCCGCTCGGCAACCAGACCGTGCTCCTGCGCGGCGTGAACTCGTCGGTGCGCGTGCTGCGCAAGCTCTTCACCGAGCTTCTGCGCTGCCGCGTGCGCCCGTACTACCTCTTCCAGGGCGACGTCGCCGCCGGCACCTCGCACCTGCGCACCTCGGTCGAGACCGGCATCGAGCTCATGCAGCAGCTGCGCGGCCACATCTCGGGCCTGGCGATGCCGCACCTGGTGATCGACACGCCGGGCGGCATGGGCAAGGTGCAGCATCGGCCCCGACTACGTCGTCGCGCGCGGCCCCGACAAGTGGACGCTGCGCAACTACGAGGGGAAGCTGGTCGACTACCCGCAGCCCGCCGACAAAGACGCGACCTGCGCCTACGACGAGGTCTATTTTTCGTCGGGGACCCTGAGAGGGTCCCCGATCCCCCCGCGACGGGCTCCGCCGAGCAGAGCTCGGCTACGCCCACGCGATCCAGCGACGAGCGGCGGGAATGAGCACGCTGCGCGACGTCGCCAAGCGGGCCCGCGTGTCGCCGATGACGGTGTCGCGGGTGGCGAACGGCGCGCCGGGCGTGCGGCCGGAGACGCGGCGGCGGGTGGAGAAGGCGATCGCCGATCTGGGGTTCATCCCCAACGGCGTCGCGCGCGGGCTGAAGTCGAGCAAGACGGGCGCGCTGGGTCTGATCGTCCCCGACATCGTCAACCCGTTCTTCGCCGTCGTCGTGCGCGGCGCCGAGACGGTCGCCCGGCGGGCCGGCTACCGCCTCCTGCTCTGCATCAGCGAGAACGACCTGTCGCTCGAGCGGCAGTATGTCGAGGACATGATCTCGCACCAGGTCGAGGGGCTGCTGATCGCGCCGGTCGGCGATCGCTCGCTGGCCAACATCCAGCCGCTCGTGCAGCGGAAGTTCCCCTTCGTGCTGATGGACCGGGGGGTGCGCGGAATCGACTGCGATCTCGTGCAGGGGGACAACCTGGCGGGGGGGCGGCGGCTCGTGCGGCACCTCATCTCGATCGGCCACCGCCGGATCGCCGCCATCATCGAGCCCGACAACGTCTCGACGGCACGCGAGCGGCTGGAGGGCTACCGCGACGCGCTCAAGTCGGCCGGGATCGCCTTCGATCCCGAGCTGGTCGCCGAGACCTCGGGCGACCGCAGCGGCGGCTACTCGGCGACGCACCAGATCCTGAGCCTGCACCCGCTGCCCACGGCGATCCTGGCGATCAACAACATGACCGCGCTCGGGGCCATGCAGGCGATCCGCGAGCGCGGCCTCAAGGTCCCCACCGACATCGCGCTGGTCTGCTTCGACGACGTCGAGCACCTGGCCGCCATCTCGCCGTTCCTCACCGTCATGAACCAGCCGGCGGAGAGCTTCGGGACGGTGGCGGCGCAGCTCCTGCTCGATCGCATCGCCGGCAAGGCGGGCGACAAGCGGCGCCAGGTGGTGTTGCAGCCGCACCTCCTGGTCCGCGAGTCGTGCGGCGCCAAGGCGGGTCTGCCTTCGACGCCCGAAACGTCCGAGGCGAGCGGCGGCGACTAGGCCGGCGCTTAGGATTCTCGGCCGGCCGACGGGCAGAACGAGGCGAGGGTGCACTCCGCGCAGCTCGGCTTGCGCGCGAAGCAGACCCGGCGGCCGTGCCAGATGAGCTGATGCCCCAACCGGATCCAGGTCTCGTGGGGCAGCACCTTCATCAGGTCCTGCTCGATCCCCTTCGGATCGGCGGCGCGCGTGAGGCCGAGGCGCATCGCCAGCCGCTGGACGTGCGTGTCGACCACGATCCCCTCGGCGATCCCGAACGCCGTGCCGAGCACGACGTTGGCCGTCTTGCGGGCCACCCCCGGCAGCGTGGTCAGCTCGGCGAGCGTCCGCGGGACCTCGCCGCCGAACCGCTCGAGGATCCCGGCCGCCGTCCCCTTGAGGCTCTTGGCCTTCTGGCGAAAGAACCCGGTCGAGCGAATGATCTTCTCCAGCGCCGGCAGCGGCGCCTTGGCCATCGCCGCGGGCGTGGGGTAGCGGCGGAAGAGCTCGGGCGTCACCATGTTCACCCGGTCGTCGGTGCACTGGGCGGAGAGGATCGTCGCGCAGACCAGCTGGAACGGCGTCTCGCGATCGAGCTCGCAGTCGACGTCGGGGTAGAGCTCCTCGAGCCCCTCAGTGATGGCCCGGACGCGCGCCGGATCCGGCGGCCACTTCCCGCGCACCGGGCGGCGCGTCGCCTTGGTGATGACCTTCAAAGCCGAGCGCGGCATCGGTTGCCGTTATAACATCGGCGCCGAGGCACATGGACGAGACGCCCGAAGAGCTCGAGCAGATCCGGCGCGAGGCCGATCAGATCGACGTCAACCACTACAAGAAGCGCTTCCGCGTGCTGAAGGCGATCGGCCTCGGCGCGCTCCTGGCCGGCGCTGCCGAGCTGGCGTTCGTCATGGTCGACAGCCGCCGAAACCCCTGCGAGCGCGTGCGCACTCACTTTTGCAAGCAGGATCCCAAGGGGGTGCAGTGCCAGACCTACGCGGGGATCCTCGACGAGTCGCTGCACGACGACAACCCAGCCATGCGCGCCAACATCAAGTCGCAGTGCCAGTCGAAGATCGATCGCCTCAAGGAAGAGGACCACATCGAGGTGAAATAGACGCGCTAGGCGGCCCCGAAGATCTTGCCGGGGTTGAGCAGCTCCTGCGGGTCCCAGAGCCGCTTGAGCCGCTTCTGCCAGTCGATCACCTCGGCGGACTGCTCCCAGGCCATGTACTTGGCCTTGGCGATGCCGATGCCGTGCTCGCCCGAGAGCGTGCCGCCGAGATCGAGGGCGGCCCGGAAGATTTCGGCCAGCGCCGCCTCGATGCGCTTGGCGACGGCCGGTTCGCGGTGGTTCTCGTCGGTGAGGACGTTGACGTGCAGGTTGCCGTCGCCGGCGTGGCCGAAGGTCGCCATCAGCAGGCGCTGGCGGCCGCCGATGGCGTCGCATCGGCGCAGCATCTCGGCGATGGAGCCCGGCGGGACGACGATGTCCTCCGAGATCTTGAAGGCGTGCGCCTCGCGCAGCGAGCGCGAGACCAGGCGCCGCGTCTGCCAGAGCCGCTCGCGGTCGGCGTCGTCGCGCGCCACGATCACCTCGCGCGCCCCCTCTTCCTCGCACACGGCGCCGCAACGCAGGACGGCGGCCTCCATCGCGTCGGGCTCGCCGTCGAGCTCGACCAGCACGATCGCGCCCGCGTCCGCGGGGAAGCTGAACGCCGCCTTCGGGCGGACGTGATCGATCGCCGCCTTGTCGAGCAGCTCCAGCGCGCGCGGGCGGTAGCCCTTGCGGATGATGGCGCTCACCGCGCGTCCCGCCGAGACGGCGTCGGGCATCACCGCGATGAACGTCCCGACCCCCTCCGGCTTGCCGATGAGGCGCACGGTGATCTCGCTGGTGACGCCGAACGTCCCCTCGCTGCCGACGAAGAGAGCGGTCAGGTCGTAGCCGGTGACCCCCTTGGGCGTCTTGCGTCCGAGGCGCATCGTCTCGCCGCCCATCAGGGTCACGGTCAGCCCCAGCGTCCAGTCGCGCGTGACGCCGTACTTGAACGCCCGCGGCCCCCCGGCGTTCTCGGCGACGTTGCCCCCCATCGAGCAGAAGCCCAGGCTGGCCGGATCGGGCGGGTAGAACATCGCCTGCCCTTCGACCGCCGCCTGCAGGTCGGCGTTGATGACGCCCGGTTCGACCACCGCGATCC
Organism: uncultured Pseudomonadota bacterium; assembly: GCA_963831685.1. Taxonomy (GTDB): domain Bacteria; phylum Myxococcota_A; class Polyangia; order Fen-1088; family Fen-1088; genus JADGRB01. The sequence continues at coordinate 447,880 of CAWHRJ010000007.1, read as the reverse complement.
GGTCATCGATGCTGACGTCGAGGATCTTCTTCATCCGCTCGGTCGACAGCACGATGCCGCCGCGCACCGGCAGCGCGCCGCCGGTCATCCCGCTCCCCGCGCCGCGCGGCGTGACCGGGATCCGGTGCTCCGCCGCCAGCCGCAGCACCAGCTCGATCTCCGCGCGCGACTCGCAGAGGACGGCGGCCGCGGGCGGAAAGAACCCCAGCCCCGACTCGTCGCGCCCGTAGACCTCGAGCGCCTCGGGCGTCCGCAGGACGCGCTCGCGACCGAGCTCGCGGGTCAGAATCTCATGAACGTCCATGGCTCCCGGGGACCGTGCGCGAGCCCGGAACACGACGGGACCCGCTCCGGGCGCGAGCCATCTCACTCTCCGATTTCGCCTTTTGACGTGGGCGGCGCGTCGGCCGCGCTCGAAACTCGTCGATCGGGTCCCAACCTGCCGCGTACTCTGGACTGAGCCCCCCACCGCCGATCGAGGCGTCTTCAAGCTTGAAAGGGCCCATGGTTCCCCCATCGGGCCGCGTGGGCCATACAACCAGGTCGAACGCGCGCCCGCCGCGGAGCCGCACCGAAGAGAAGTGTCGAACGTCCCGGGTAGCGACGCGACAAACGCCCAACTGTTCCGCGAGAGCCACGATCGAGGCATCCACTAGCCCGATGGCCAGGTCCGCGTACGCCCGGTCAATCTCCATTGCCCGTTCCACGATTTCCAGGGTCGGTGGCGCATACGTGAAGGTTCCCCTGACGAGCTCAGCCACGAGCGCGCGCATCGCCGTTCGGTTGCTCTGGAGAAAGTAGTCGACCTCGGCAAGGACCAGCCCGGGAACGTAGCGCGTGCGTGCCTCATCGATTGTGTCGCGGAAAGCTTGATGATCAGCCGCGCGCACGTCGAGGTAGTCGAGCAAGGCCCCGGTGTCGCAAATCAGAGCCGGGGAGCTCATCGCTTCAGGCGGCTGAAAAGCTCCGACTCGTCGCCTCGCTCTGGCAGCCCGTCGATCATCCCGGCGATTCGCGGACGAGGATGACTGCGATATTGCTCCAACACCAAGGCGAGCTGCTGACGGACGAACTCGGATCGGGACACGCCGCGGGCGCGGGCCGCGCGCGTGAGCAATGCGTCCATCTGGGGCTCGAGCGCGATGGTGGTCGCCTTCTTCTGTGCAAGTGCCATGAAAGTAACGTTACCACCGGGCAGCCACGCGAGCAACCGCCCCGGCGCCTCGCGAAGCCGCCTAGGCGCTGAACGAGCTGCCGCAGCCGCAGGTCGACTTCACGTTCGGGTTGTTGAACTTGAACCCGGCGCCGTGAAGACCCTCGACGTAGTCGATCTCGGTCCCGAGGAGGTACATGAGGCTCATCTCGTCGCAGATGAGCTTGACCCCCTTGACCTCGAGCGGACGATCGCCGTCCTGCGGCTGGTCGAAGTAGAGGTCGTACGAGAAGCCCGAGCAGCCGCCGCCCTGAACCTTCAGGCGGAGAGCATAGCCCTCCTCGATGTTCTCTTCACCGCGGATTTCCTTGACTTTTTCGGCGGCCTTGTCGCTCAGCGACACCATGGGCGCCTCCTCCGACTGCGAGGTTGCGGCGCTTTCCTTCGTCTCTGTCTCGGTAGCTGCGACTGACATCGGTTCTCCTTGTCGGCTGGAAGTATAGACGGCGGGTCGCGGCTTGCCAACCGCCGATTCAGAGAGTTGGTGCTCGGATCCGGCCCGGATTTGCAAAAAACCGTCGGTTGGGCTAGTCATTCCCGGCGATCGGCACTCCTGTGCCCTCGACGCCGTGCTGCGTTTCAAGCACAAGACCTCCCCCTTTTTTACCTATCGGAGATTGAACATGACGGACTTCAGTAAGGTGGCGTTCGTGGGGCTCATGGGCCTCGGACTCGTTTCGGTCGGCTGCGGTAGCTCTGGCGGCTCCAGCGGCAGCGGCGGCTCGAACGGCAGCGGCGGCTCGAACGGCTCGGGCGGCAGCAGTTCGAGTGGCGGCTCGAACGGCTCGGGCGGCAACAGCTCCAGCTCCGGCGGCTCGAACGGCTCGGGCGGCTCGTCGAACGGCAGCGGGGGGTCGTCGGCGGCCATCGCGTGCGGTCCGACTGGTACCGGCACCACGACGCCGCCCTCTGCCGCGCTCATCACCGACTTCTCTGACGCGGTCACGAACGGCGCCGACGCCGGCACCAACGCAGGAAAAATCACCTACGGCACGAGCAGCACCGTCCAGGGCGGCGTGACCACCTTCCAGAACCCGGCCAGCACGGCGGGGACGACGATGCTCAGCGGTGGCGCTCTCGTGTTCAACGCGACCGTGTCGGCCGCGGGGACCGGCTCGGACATGTACCCGTACAGCGGCGTCGTGGTCTACATCAACGGTCCGGCCTGCGTCGACGCCTCCAGCTACCAGGGCGTGTCGTTCTCGATCTCGGGCGACGTCGGCACCTGTGGCCTGGTGTTCTCGTTCGACGACGCGGAGCACGGCGCGACGAGCACGGCCGATCCGCGTTTCGTCGGCGATTCGTCCGCTTACCCGCCCCAGCTCACCATCTCGTCGATGGTCAGCTCGACCGCCGCGACGATCCAGGTCCCTTTCACGGACGCCTCGTTCGCCAACGGCAGCCCGGCCTTCTCGGCTGGCGGTATCGATCCGAAGGCCATCACGGGCGTTCAGTGGCAGTTCACCAACTCGAGCACCGCGACCGCGACCTGCACGGGCACCATCACGGTCGACAGCGTCACCTTCTACTAGACCCTAAACCCGCGCGCCCGGCCGATCGTCGATCGGCCGGGCGTCGCGCTTCTTTCTTATTCGACAGCTTGTCCTTTCCCCGGAGAAACTAAGATGACGGACCTCAGGAAGTTCGCTTGGGTAGGGCTCTTGGGCCTCGGGCTTGCCTCCATCGGTTGCGGCAGCAAGACGAGCACCACCGGAACCGGTGGCTCGAACGGCAGCGGCGGCAGCAGCGCCACGGGCGGCAAGGGCGGCTCCTCGTCGACCGGCGGCTCGAACGGCAGCGGCGGCAGCTCGGCCGGCGGGGCGGGCGGCGCGGGACCGACGTCGGGGTGTCTCGCCTCCGATCTGCCCACGGGCCCTGAAATCGCCGACTTTTCTGGTGCTGACGGAGGCATCGGAATCGAGATCATGCATGGTGATAACGACCCATTTACCTACGGCGACATTCCGCCGCCGAGCTACACGCCCTTGCCGGGCTCGGTCGAGGTGACCGACAACGTCGGGATCAGCCCGACGAAGAACCACTACCAGGGCTTTGGGATCTACTTCAACGGCAACTCGGACGGCACCGACTGCATCAACGCGAGCAGCTACACCGGCGTTCAGTTCGACATCAGCGGAACGCTGGTGGGCGACAATTGCACGATGCAGTTCTCGATCAACGACAGCGAGCACGCTGATTCGACGGTGCTCAAGACCAAGGGCGACGACGCCTCGGGGCCGAACGACCCGAAGGCCTCGGGCCCGATGGGCGCCTACGCGCCGCAGCTCCAGATCGGCCCGATGATCATGGCCGGGACGACCACGATCAAGGTGCCGTTCATGGGCACGGGGGCGCCGGTGGGAGGATTGCCGGCGGACACGGCGATCGACACCATGAGGATCGAGGGGGTTCAGTGGCAGCTAACCACCCCGCTGATGGCCGATGGCGGGGCAACGGAGTGCGACCTCGACGTCAAAATCTCGAACGTGAAGTTCTACTAGAAGTCACCCAGCCTGACCCATTAGGCCCGACCGATCGCCCGATCGGCCGGGCCTTTTTCTTTGCGCCGCGATAGGGCAAAATACGCCCTCTTTTCGTCACTTTGGACGGCGTCACCGCGCGGGCGGAGCGGCATCTCAAGGTGGCGTTCGGAAGACCAAGGAGTTCGAGTCAAGATGAGCTACGCGAGCATTCTCAAGGACGTAAAGGCCCAGATCCGCGAAACGGATGTGGAGACGCTGCGGAAGACGGTCGAGGCCCAGAAGGGCCAGGCCGGGGACGGGAACGGCGCGGGGCCGATCCTGATCGACGTGCGCGAGAAGGACGAGTGGGTCGAGGGATCGATCCCCGGGGCCCGCTGGATCCCGCGCGGGTTTCTGGAGCTGCGGATCGAGGATCAGGTGCCCCAGAAGTCGGCGGAGATCGTCCTCTACTGCGCGGGCGGGAATCGGTCGGCCTTGGCGGCGCGCTCGCTCGGCGAGCTCGGCTACACCAACGTGAAGTCGCTGGCGGGTGGTTTCTCGGCCTGGAAGCGGGCCGGCCTGCAGTTCGATCGGCCCTACGTGATGACCGAGGAGCAGAGCGTCCGCTACGCGCGCCACACGATGCTGCCCGAGCTCGGCGACGCGGGGCAGATCAAGCTGCTCAAGTCGAAGGTGCTGCTGCTGGGCGCGGGCGGCCTGGGCTCGCCGGTGGGGCTCTATCTCGCGGCGGCGGGCGTGGGGACGATCGGGTTCGTCGACGACGACACGGTCGACCAGTCGAACCTGCAGCGGCAGATCATCCACTCGACCGACCGGATCGGGATGGCCAAGGTCGAGTCGGCGGCGATCGCCATCGGCAAGCTCAACCCCGACGTGAAGGTCATCCAGCACAAGACCCGGCTCGATTCGAGCAACGTCCTCGACATCATCAAGGACTACGACCTGATCGTCGACGGCGTCGACAACTTCCCGACCCGCTACCTCATCAACGACGCGGCGCTGAAGCTGCGCAAGCCGGTGGTCGACGGCAGCATCTATCGATTCGACGGAACGGTGACCACGTTCCTGCCCTGGAGCGGCCCCTGCTACCGCTGCTTCTACCCGGAGCCGCCGCCGCCCGACATGGCGCCGTCGTGCCAGGAGGCGGGCGTGCTCGGCATGCTGTGCGGCGTAATCGGCTCGCTGCAGGCGGTCGAGGCGGTCAAGGTGTTGCTGGGCATCGGCAAGCCGCTGGGCGGGCGGCAGCTGGTGTTCGACGCGCTGGCCATGAAGTTCCGCGAGTTCAAGCGGCCGCGCGATCCGACCTGCCGCGTCTGCGGCGACGGCAAGAAGCCGGAAGACATCGAGCTGATTGACTACCAGCAGTTCTGTAACGTAAGAGTCTGACGCTCTGATCGACCACAACTTCGCGTTCGCGAGCGGCGCCGGAAGCGCGCCGCTCGATCCGGAGCGTAACTTCGCGCTCGGCATCGAGGGCTTCCGGTACGGCGATCTCTACGAGCCGGCGCGGCTCGCGGCGCTGGACGCGCGCTTCCGCGCCGAGCTGGCGGCGCCGATGCGCCCCTCGCGGCGACGCTCGAGGCGTACCGGGCCGGCGACACGGCTCACGCCGCCCGACGAGTCGGAGCTGCTCATCGACGTGGCGCGCCCGCTGGGCGCGTTCGTCGCGCGGCTGTTTCGCGTCGACGTCGGCGCGCCAGGCGCTGATCGACACGGCGGCGCGCGAGGACGCCGTCTTCCGCGATGAAGCACTTCATCGCGCGCCGCGCGCCTGCAAGAAGTACCCCGAGGACAAGGCTCCCGGCGGAGGATCGCCGCCGACGCTGAGGCCGCCGTGGGCGACGCTCGTGCGCGACGAGTTCCCCGATCTCGCCGTCGCGGGGGACGAGGAGCTGACGGTCGCGCGGTGCTCATCGAGGCTTCTGGCGTCGTCGAGGCGAGAAGGCGGGCTGCGACGCCCGCGCAGCCGCGAGCGCATCGATCTGCTTCGAGCGCTGGGCGGCCGTGCACCGCTTCGTGCCGGCGGCGCAGCAGGCCGTCGCGGGCTGGGTCTCGTTCCACGCCCGCACACGGTCGACCACGAGGACCTGGTGCCGTTGCGGCGGCCCGACCCGAAGCTGCCCAACGTCACCGAGGGGCCGCCCGAGCACCGGCGGCGCCGCGACGGGTTCGGGCTCACCGACGCGCGCATGTCGCCGCGCGAGGTCGCGAGCGAGTCCGACTACTGCATGTACTGCCACGAGCGCGAGAAGGACTCGTGCTCGAAGGGCATGCACGACAAGCACGGGCGCGGTCAAGAAGAACCCGCTCGGCATCGCGCTCGCGCGGCTGCCCGCTCGACGAGAAGATCGGCGAGATGCACGTCTTGCGGAAGGGCGGCGACTCGATCGCGGCGCTGGCGATGGTCGTCGTCGACAACCCGATGTTGCCCGGCACCGGCCACCGCATCTGCAACGACTGCATGAAGGCGTGCATCTTCCAGAAGCAGGAGCCGGTCAACATCCCGCAGACCGAGACCGGCGTCCTGACCGACGTGCTGGGGCTGCCGTGGGGCTTCGAGATCTACGGGTTGCTCACGCGCTGGAACCCGCTCAACCGCGCGCGGCCGTTCGCGCTGCCGTACAACGGCAAGAACGTGCTGGTCGTCGGGCTCGGGCCGGCGGGGTACACGCTGTCGCAGCACCTGCTGAACGACGGGTTCGGCGTCGTCGGCGATCGACGGCCTCAAGATCGAGCCGCTGCCCGCGGATCTGCTGGGCGCCGACGTCTGGCCGCCGCGCGCGGTCGAGAGCTGGAGCGAGCTCGGCCGCGCCGCTCGACGAGCGACGGCTCGTCGGGCTTCGGCGGCGTCGCCGAGTACGGCATCACCGTCCGCTGGGACAAGAACTTCCTGACGGCGCTGCACCTGACGCTCGCGCGGCGGCGCGACCTTCCGCGTCTACGGCGGCGTCCGCTTCGGCGGCACGCTCGACGTCGAGCGAGCGCGTTCGCCATGGGCTTCGACCACGTCGCGATCGCCGCGGGCGCCGGCAAGCCGACGATCATCGACGTCAAGAACAACCTGATCCGCGGCGTGCGCAAGGCCTGCGACTTCCTGATGGCGCTGCAGCTCACCGGCGCCTTCAAGAAGCGACTCGCTCGCCAACCTGCAGGTGCGCCTGCCGGCGCTCGTCATCGGCGGCGGCCTGACCGGCATCGACACGGCGACCGAGGCGGCGGCCTACTACCCGGTCCAGGTCGAGAAGTTCCTCGCGCGCTGGGAGGCGCTGTCGCGGCAACGGCGGACGAGGCCCGCTGGCCTCAAGACGTACGATGCCGAGGAGCGCGAGGTCGCGCGCGAGTTCCTCGAGCACGGCCGCGCCGTGCGCGCCGAGCGCGCGCGCGCCGCGGCCGCGGGCGAGGCGCCCGACTTCGCGCCGCTCGTCGAACGCCTGGGGCGGCGTCTCGCTCGTCTACCGGCGCGGCATGAAGGACAGCCCCGCCTACCGCCTCAACCACGAGGAGATCACCAAGTTCCTCGAGGAGGGCGTGCGCTTCGTCGAGAAGCTGTCGCCGGTCGCCTGCGTGCCCGACGAGCGCGGCGCGCTCGAGGGCGTCGAGTTCGAGCGGCTCGAGCCCGTCGACGGCGAGCGTCAAGGGGACGGGCGAGAAGGTGACGCTGCCCGCGCGCAGCCTCTTCGTCGCCGCCGGCACGTCGCCCAACATCACCTACGAGCACGAGCGCCCGGGCACGTTCGAGATCGACCCCGCGCCGAAGGCCTTCAAGCCGCTTCGCGGCGATGCGCGGCGAGGACGGCGTCCTGCAACCTGGAGCCGCGCGGCGAGCGGCGTCGGCTTCTTCACGTCCTACCTCCACGACGGCCGCACGGTCAGCTTCTACGGCGACAACCACCCGGTCTACGCCGGGCTCGGTCGTGCGCGCGATGGCCTCGGCCAAGGACGGCGCGCCGCACGTCGCGGCGCTGTTCGCCGACGAGATCGCGCGGCTAGCGAAGACGCCGGGCAGCCGGCGCGCGACGCCGCCTGGAAGGCCTTCGCGCACCAAGCTCGACGACGAGCTGGCGCGCGACGGTCGTGCGCGTCGAGCGCCTGACGCCGACGATCGTCGAGGTCATCGTGCGCGCGCCCGCGGCGGCGCGCCACTTCGAGCCCGGCCAGTTCTTCCGCCTGCAGAACTACGAGTCGCTGTCGCCGCTCGTCGGCTCGACCGGCTCGCGCCTGCTGATGGAGGGCCTCGCGCTCACCGGCGCGTGGGTCGACAAGGACGAGGGGCTGCTTGTCGCTGATCGTGCTCGAGATGGGCGGCAGCTCGCGCCTGCTGCGCGAGCCTGCAGCCGGGCGAGCCGGTCGTGGTCATGGGGCCGACGGGCACGCCGACCGAGATCCCCGCCGGGCGAGTCGGTCGTGCTGTGCGGCGGCGGCCTCGGCAACGCCGTGCTGTTCTCGATCGCCAAGGCGCTGCGCGAGCAGGGCAACCACGTCCTCTACTTCGCCGGCTACCGCAAGCGCGAGGACATCTACAAGGTCGAGGAGATCGAGGCGGCGACCGACCAGGTCATCTGGAGCGTCGACGGCGGCGACGCTGCCCGATCGCGCGCCGCCCGCAGGATCGCGCCTTCGTGGGCAACATCGTGCAGGCGATGCTCGCCTACGCCGCGCGGCGAGCTCGGCGAGACGCTGATGCCGCTCCGCGACTGCCGCCGCATCATCGCCATCGGCAGCGATCGCATGATGGCGGCGGTCAAGGAGGCGCGCCACGGCGTGCTGGCGGCGCACTTCCGCCCCGGGCACGTCGCCATCGCGTCGATCAACTCGCCCATGCAGTGCATGATGAAGGAGATCTGCGCGCAGTGCCTGCAGAAGCACGTCGACCCGGCGACCGGCCAGGAGACGATCGTCTTCTCCTGCTCCAACCAGGATCAGCCGCAGGACTTCGTCGACTGGAAGAACCTCGCCGAGCGCCTGCGCCAGAACACCGTGCAGGAAAAGCTGACCGACCTCTGGGTGCGCCGCCTGCTCGCGCACCCGGAGGCGTAGCGTCCGCCTGGCGCCCGCTACTGCTTCGTCAAGTGAACGTTGAGGCGCGTGCCGCTCGGCGTCGCCAGCGTTCCGGTCAACATCGTTCGGGTACCGTCCAGCGTGACGTCCAGGTCCGCGGGGTACTGATTGAGGGGCGTACCCGCGGGCACGGCTCGGCTCGCGCAGCTGGTGGCGCCGCAGCTACAAACCGACCCAGGATCACACAGGGCGAGCTTTTCGCAGTCGATCGGCACGCTGGCGCCGCCGTCAGGAGGGAAGAGCGCACAGGCTGGGCCCGCGTCGGCACCCCCGTCGGGCAGTCCGCTCGAGCCGGTGCCCCAGTTGGGGACGCAGCTGTAGAAGTTCTGCACCCCTCCGTCCGGTGTCGTTTGAGCTTGCCACCACAGCACCGGGGTCTGCAGCCCGCACCAGGTCGCGTAAATGTCGCTCGGGTCGAGCCCGAGTTGCAGCCGACTCCCCGTGATCGAGGAGGCGTGGATTGGGTAGAGGAACCCCTCCCACAGACCGGACGTGTCGGCCGGATCCGAGGCGGGTGGGTATCCGACGTTTGGATCGGTCGCCGCGGAGAACGGCGCCTCGCTCCCGATCCCGAGGGTTCCCGTCAAGCTCGTCCCGATGACGAGCTGAACGCGATCCGTTCCGTCGGGTGCGAAGGCCGTCGCTTCAGCGTAGCCCGCCCAACTTCCCATGAAGGTCGACAGCGCCGATGCATCGCCGCCGCCGTCCGGCGCCCCGGTGAGCTTGCCTCCCGAGCACCCAAGAATGAGCGAGGCGGCCAAAGAGACCGCTCCCAACGCGCCCAACCGATATTTCCGCATATGAGCCTCCGCCTGGTAGTCGACGGAGGCGACAAAAGTTGGTCAACAAAACGTTCGGGCACCTTGTCTGGGCCCAAAAGTCGGGCGCACCAGGCCGCGCAGGAGAAGCTGACCGACCTCCGGGGTGCACCTGCTCGCGCACCCGGAGGCGTAGCGGCGGCTCTCACGATTCCTCACGTTTTCGGTGGCACCAACATTCGCGCAATCAAGGGCAATCTGTCTCCGCGCCGACGCGCCTTTCGCCGTCCCGGCAGCCGCCGAACGCACCTCCGCCGAATCAAGTCACGCGAGCACCGCATTCGAGGCGGTCGTCCGGCCGCCCACCACGCAACCCGCCGCGGTCCGCGACCGACAACGGGACATGCGCGGAATCAAGACTGTGCGACGGCGTCAGCTCAACTTGCCCCTCCGGGCGCCGCGCACGTGGGGTGGTGCTCGCAAGGGCGCCGGGCGGAAACCCCGCGGCCGTCCCTCGACGCCCCACGACACGCGGCCGAAGGTCGAACCGCGATACCCGGTGCAGGTCACCATTCGCGCGACGCCGGGGCTGCCGTCGCTGCGCTCGCCCCGCGTGTTCGGGGCGCTCCGGCGCGCCATCGCGCGGGCCTCGGTCGACCGGTTTCGGGTGATCCACTTCTCGATCCAGCAGGACCACGGCCACTTCATCGTCGAGGGGGACGAGGCTCGGCGAGCCCGCGGGGGTATCCACGGCCTGGCGATCCGGTTGGCGCTGGCGGTCAACCGCGCCCTCGGGCGCAAGGGGCAGGTCGTCGGCGACCGCTATCACGCGCGCCCACTCACCACGCCGCGCAAGATGCGGACCAGCATGGTCTACGTGCTGCTCAACTTCCGCAAGCACCTCCGGGCGCCCGCCTGCATCGACCCGCGCAGCTCGGGGCCCCACTTTTCGGGGTGGCAGCGCGCGCCCGCGATCGCCGACGCGATCACCGACTCTCCTTCGGCGACGGCGACGCCAGCCACCTGGATGGCGCGCGTCGGATGGAGGCGCGCGGGCGGTCCGCTGCGGGTCGAGGAGCACCCGGCCTCGGCGCCGCGCGCGCACCCAACTTGAATCCGCGGATGTTGCCCAGCGGGGGGCACAGCCACTTGACCCAGCGGTTGTCGCCTTTGCAGGGGGCAGCCACTGAATCCGCGGATGTTGCCCAGCGGGGGCGCAGCCACCTGAATCAGCGGACGTTTGCGTCCGGTAGATGTGACGAATCGTGAGAGCGGCGGCTACTGCTTAGTCAGAACAACGGTGATGCGGAGACTGGTCGAAAGGGCCAGCGTGCCGGTCATGGTCTTGCCACTGCTATCGAGCGCGGCGTCCAGCTCGACCGGGTATTGCGACGGCGCGCTGCCCGCCGCGACCAAGGGGGACGAGGTACAGCCGCCCGCCGTGCAACCGCAGACCATCATGGTGCACAGGTAGAACTTTCCGCAGTCGACGGGCGTCTGCTGTCCGTTCAAATCCCCGGTGCACATCTGCTGGGGTGTGCCCGGGTTCGAGGCGCCACCGCCCTGGAACGGGCAGGCCATGTACATGACGCCGCTCGCGTCGGGGGCGCCGCCGTCGACAGGGACCAGCGTCTCCGTGTAGACCTTCCCGGGGGGGCCCCCATCGAAGGTGCCGATCGTCGTCTCGATGACGTAGGCGAACGGCGTCTGCAGGGCACACCAGGACGCGTAGTAGTCATTGGGTTTGATGCCGACCTGGATGCGGTCCGCCTGAACTTGCGCGCCGTAGATGGGGTACTGGACTCCCTCCCAGATCGGAGGGGTCACCGTGTCTTTAGGGTTCTCGTTGCTGGGCGGGTAACCGAGGTTCGGATCGGTCGCCGGCAACACCAGCGGTTGGTTGCCGACCTCCAACGTTCCCTGTCCGTTCGCCGCGATCGTCAGGCGGACATGGTCCGAGTTGTCAGGAGCGAAGGTGTAGGCCTCGGCGTAGCCGTCCCAGGTTGCGGCGTAGTCGGAGAGCTGGGAGCCGATGGCGTTGGTGTTCCCGATGTTCGCCTTGTCACCGGAGCAGGCGACGAGGGGCCCAGCCGCGCACAGGACAAGAGCCTGCGAAAGCAACCGTGTCTTCTTCATGGGTCTAACCTCCGTTTCGCTGAGTCTCCGGCCGTCGGTGAATCCGTTGCGGCACATGTCTGCTCGACGCGCGCCCGGTAGACGCTGGCGGGGTGGCGTTCGGCGAAATCGCCCGCCAGATCGACGCCGATGGGCCGATCGCCCCGCGCGCAGCGGGCCAGCGTCGCCGCCGCGTCGCGCTCCTCGGTGAGCTGACCGTTCGGAACCTGGCGGTCGAGCTCCGCGAGAAATGCGAGGGCCAGGCCCGGGTTGCTGTCGCCCAGGGCACGCTCGGCGTTGCGCAGGGCGCCCACCTCGACGGCGAGAGACTCGGTCGGAGCCGGCGCCGAATCGGCGACCTCGTGGCGCCCCATGTGCCCGCCGTGGTGAGCGGCGACCGGTGCGGACGGCGTCAGCGGTTGTGTCTCGGGCACCAGGGACGGTACGAGTGGGGCGCTCGGCGCGGCCTGCGAGGGCGCGGGAGCTACCCGCGTTGCCAGCGGAGTCTCGCGAAGACCCGCGCGGTGGCCGGCCCAGTACCCGATCCCGCCGCTGGCGGCGGCGATGGTTCCCGCCGCGAGCAACCGAGTCGCCCACCCATGAGCTCGAGGAGCAGCGGTCGGCATGCTCGTGGGCGCGCCGATCGCGAGGGCCGCGCCGATCGCCTGCCGCACGCGCTCCTGGTCGGCCGCGCTCGGAGACCAATCCCGGTGCGCCCGCGCCAGGACGTCGGCCGCCTTTGGTCCGTTGTCCGTCATGGTCGGTGGCGCCCGAGCGCGTGCTCGAAGTCGGCCCGCACGGCGCGGAGGCGCGTGTACGCGGTGTTGACCGGAATCGACAGCGCGTCGGCCACCTCGGGAATCGTCATCTCCTCCAGCACCGCGAGAATGAAGAGGTCGCGCCTCTTGTCGTCGAGACCAGCCACGAAGGCTTCCACGAAGGCGGCGGCCTCCGCGTCCGCGGCGCGCTCGTGGGGTCCAGGATTGGGATGGGCCGGCTCGGAAACCAGAGGCTGGAGCGGCGCCTGTTTGCGGCGCGCCGTTCGCTGGTGATTCGAGGCGACGTGGCGGGCGATCCCGTAGAGCCAGGTCTGCGGGCTCGACTCGCCGCGGAATCGGCCGAGCTGGCGGTGGACGACCAGGAAGACGTCCTGGGCGACGTCGTCGAGGGCGCCGCGCGGGATGCCGAGCCCACGCAAGCAGCGCCAGACGAACGGGAAGTACTGGGCATAGATGTCATCGAAGGTCCGAGCGCCTTGCCGTTGCGCGCCAGGGCTTTCCTGCGGCCCGTCGGGATTGAGGGGGACCGGTTTCAAGACGGCGCGCCTTTTCATGTGTCTCCGGGTCCCAGCAGATCCGTTCAGGAAAACGACAGGCCTCAGAACCCCAGCTCGAACCCGGCGGTCACGCGGACGGCCACCGGGCTCGGCCGGTAGACCAGGTCGGAGCTGTCGACCACGAACGTGGGCCGCGCGAGCGGGACGGCGACGCCGGCCCGCAGCAAAATTGCGGTGTTGGGACCCAGCGCCGCTGTCGCGCCCGCCTCGGCGCGGGCGGCTCGCCAGAACACGGCGGCGGTCTCGGGCCGCGTGACGAGGCCGGTCCCCGCGAGACGGCCGAGCTCGGCGCCGCCGCAAGCGAGCGGCGTCCATCGCCCGAACCGCGGCGCATAGCAGGCGAGCGCCCCGCCGAGCGCGAGCTGAAACGTGCCGCCGCTACCGCCGGCGCCGTTCGCGTCTTGCGCGGCGAACCAGGTCGCGAGCAGGGCGAGGCGCAGCGCGCCGCGCTGGAGATCCCCTTCCAGGTCCACGCCGGGGCCGGTGCCAGGGAGCGCGCCGGTGTCGGTCGCCAGAGCGACCGTGATCGACGGGCGCCAGGAGGGCCTGGCGGAGGAGGGCGTGGCGATCACGGCGGGGATCGCGGGCGGTGGGCTCGGCGAAACGGGGCTCGCGGCGGCGGGCGGAGCGGGCGCGCTGTTGGCCGCCTCCATCGACCGTACCGACACGGCGATGGCGACCGACGCCGCTTCGGCCAGCTCGGCGCAGGTTGTTCCGTCGATCTCGCGGTTGCCGCGCACGGTGGGGGTTCCGGCCGTTCCCTTGCCGTCGATCGTCTCCAGGTGAAGCCGCCATTTCTGCGGCGAGGTCTCGGCGATCCGGATGCGGAAGTCGACGTCGGGGATCTCGGCCAAGGGGCGCCCGATCAGATCGCCGACCTCCTGGGCGAGCGTCGTCGGATCGACGCAGGAGGGCGGCGCGTCGACGGTGAGCTCGGCGGCGCGTGCGCCCGGGACGGCGGTGACCGCGAGGCCGCCCGCCGCGAGAAACAAGTACACCCACCCGCGCCGCATCTTCGAACGCATCTTACCTGCGCCGAGGCAGCGTATCATTCGCGCGTGAGGCGCCTGCTGGAGGCTCTGGTCCGCTGGCTGGGGGAGGCGCTGGTGCGCCTCTATTATCCGGTGCGGATCGTCGACGGGGCCGAGCGGATCCCGGCGGGCAAGCCGCTGGTGTTCGTGCTGAACCACCCGAACGGGCTGCTCGACCCGATCGTGCTGCGGGTGGCGCTGGGGCGGCCGTCGCGCTTTCTCGCGAAGAGCACGCTGTTCGGCAACCCGCTCGGGCGACTGGCGATGAACGCCTTCGGCTGCATTCCCGTGTACCGGCCGCGCGATGCCGATGCCGCGCGCGACGCGCGGACGGAGCTGGGCTCGGCCCAGCAGAGTCCCTCGCGGGAGGGAGCGGGAACCCTCTCAGGGTTCCCGCGTTCGAACGAGGAGACGTTCGCGCGCTGCCGCGCGGAGTTGGGGGCGGGGGGCGTGCTGGCGCTGTTTCCCGAGGGGACCTCGCATTCGGATCCCGAGATGCGGCCGCTCAAGACGGGGGCCGCGCGCATCACGCTCTCGGCCGAGGCTGCGAACGAGGGGCGCCTCGGCGTCATCGTCATTCCCGTCGGGCTCAGCTACGCGCGGAAGACGACGTTCCGCTCGTCGGTGCTGCTGGTCGTCGGCGAGCCGATCGAGATTGCGCGCCTCTTGCCGGGCTACCAGCAGGACGAGCGGGCGGCGGTCACGGCGCTGACCGACGAGATCGCGGCGCGCCTCGACGAGATCGTGCTGCAGGCGGAGTCGCGCGAGCTCCTGGCCGGCATCGCGCGCGTCGCCCGCTGGACGGCGGGACCGGCGACCGGCGACGATCCCGAGGACCCGGCGGCGCGCCACCGGCGGGCGCGCGAGATGGCTGCCGCCTACGCGCGCATGCGGGCGCGCGATCCGGCACGGCTCGAGGGGATCGTGGCCGACGTGCGCAGCTACTGGCAGACGCTGCGCCGGCTCGGCGTGCGCGATCCCTGGGCGCTGGAGTTGACGGCCCCGCGGCCAGGAACGATGGCGGGTGCCATCGCTAAGCTCATCCTCGCCGCACCGCTGGCGGCGATCGGTGCGTTGATGGGCTGGATCCCGTACCGGCTGGCGGGGCGGATCGCGGCCAAGGTGACCAAGGACGAGGACGTCCTCAGCACGGTCAAGCTGATCGCCGGCGCGCTTTTTCTATTTCTCGCCTGGTCGGGGGAGGCGGTCGCGGTCGGGCTCTGGCGCGGGGCGATCTGGGCGGCGCCGACGTTCGGGCTCGGCGTCGTCTGCGGCTACGTGGCGCTGCGGTTCGAGGAGCTGCTGCGCGACGGCGTGGCCGGCTGGCGCGCGGTGTCGCTGCGGGCATTCCATTTCAAGACCGCGCAGCGCCTGACGGAACGTCGGCGCGGGCTGGCCGACGAGGTGGCGCGCGCGCTCGCCGAGGAGAGCGCCGCCTGAAAAGTCATCGCCCGGCGAGAAACTGCCGCAGGACGGACTCGAGGATCTGGCTGGAGAAGCCGCCGGAGACGAAGTCGAACGCGTGCTGCCCGTAGGGGATGGCCAGCGTCTCGTGCGGGACGCCGGCCGCGGCGAGGCGGCTCGCCAGCCGATCCATCTGATCGAAGGGCACGAACTGGTCGCGCCCGCCCTGCGCCAGCAACGTACGCGGCGCTTTGGAGGTCACCCGCTCTGTGGGTGACATTGCCCGGTAGCGGTCGGGCTCGCGCTCGGGCCCATCGCCCAGGAACGCCCGCAGCCTGGCCGGACTGTCGGTCGCGTGCAGGTTGCCCGGATGGGCGTAGGCCCAGGTGAGATCGGTCGGTCCGTAGAGAGAGATCACCGATTCGACGCTGGTGTCCGTCGCGGCGTCGGGTGCCGCGCAGGTCGGCGGCAGATCGGGGTCGGCCGCGGTGTAGGCGGCCATCAGCGCCAGGTGGGCGCCGGCCGAGCGGCCGAGCAGCGTGACCTTGGCAGGATCGACGTTCCAGTCGGGCGACGAGGCATGCTGCTTGACCCACCCGATGGCGCACTTCACGTCACCGACGGCGTTCTGCCAGTTCGGCTGCGGTGCCAGGCGGTACTCGACGTCGAACACGGTGAAGCCCAGGTCGGCCAGGTGGCGGCTGGCGATCGAGGCCTCGCCGCGCCGGCCGAGCTGCCAGAACCCGCCGTGGATCACCAGCACCGGGCGGCTGGGGGTCGCCGGGCGCGGCGCCGGCAGGTAGACGTCGAGCGACAGGACCTGACCGCCCTCGACGGTGGCGAAGGGCACCGTGCGATCCGGCTGCCCCGGCCCCTCGGTGTCGATCTGGGCGTGGAGGTAGCGCTTGAAGTCGAGCGGCACGCCTCGCGCCGCCGCCAGCTGCCGCGCCTGCAGGAGCGGGATCATCCCCAGCGCGATCGCCGAGACGGCCAGGAGACCGGTGATCGCCGCGACGAAGGGCGAGCCGACGCCGCGCAAGACGAGCGCCATCCCCAGCGCCACGACCGCCGCCGCCACCAGGAAGGCGCTCCGCTCGGAGGCGACGATCGCCGCCAGCGCAAGAGTCTTGGTCGGCGCCGGCAGCACGATGAGCGACGCGGCCGCTGCCGCGCCGGCCGCCAGCAAGAGGCCCAGGAGGCGGAGGACGGTTCGCACGGCGCCGCTCTCAGCCCGGGCGGGTCGTCTCGCCGCGGTCGCGGTCGCGCAGGCCGACGGCGTTGTAGATGCGCAGCTCGTCGGTCTTGCCCTTGACGCGCACGCGGCGCCAGCGGCACGGCGGCGATCTGCGTCCTGGACCTTCTTGAAGGTCGCCTCGGAGAGGATGATCTGGCCCGGCTGCGCGACGCTGCACAGGCGCGCCGTCGTGTTCATGGCGTCGCCGATGGCCGTGTACTGGAGCGCGCGCGAGCTGCCGATCGCGCCCGTGACCACCATGCCCGTGTTGATGCCGATGCCGATCTTGATCTCGTTCTGGCCCTCGTCGAGCGCGCACGCGGTTGAACTCGGACAGCACCTGCATCATGTCGAGCGCGCACTGCACGGCCTTGACCTCGGCGTTCTCCATGGCGACGGGCGCGCCGAAGAGCGCGATGATCTCGTCGCCGACGAACTTGTCGAGCGTGCCCTGGTACTTGAAGATCACGTCCACCATGAGCTCGAAGTACTCGTTGAGCATGCGGACGATCTCTTGCGGCGCGCGCGACTCGCTCATCGACGTGAAGCCGCGGATGTCCGAGAACAGCAGGGTCACCTCGCTGAGCGCGCCGCCCTTCTCGAGCTGCAGCTTGCCCTGCACGACCTGATCGACGAGGTTCGGCGACAGCAGGCGCTGGAACTGCGCGCGCGTCTTGGCCTCCTGCTCGATCTCGCGCGCGAGCTGCGAGTTGTGGATGGCGACGGCCGCCTGGCTGGCGATGCCGCCGAAGATCTGGAGGTCCTTCTCGGCGAAGGCGTTGGTCGCGATCATCGAGTCGAGGTGCATGATGCCGAGCAGCTCGTCCCGGTGGAAGAGCGGCACCGTCATCGTCGAGCGGATGCCCTGCATGATGACCGAGTGCGCCGCCGAGAAGCGGCTGTCCATCGTGGCGTCCGACGACAGCACCGACGCCTTGTTGGTTGACGACCTCGCTGAGGATCGACTTCGACAGGACGATCTGCTCGTTCTTGCCGTCGCGGGTCTTCGCGATCTTCGGCTTCGGGACGCCGTCCTCCATGAGGAGGATGACGCCGCGGTCGGCCGGGATGAGGTCGAAGGCCTTCATGATGATCTTCTCGAGCAGCACGTCGAGGTTGACCTCGAGGCCGATCGAGCGGCCGAGCTCGTTGGCGAGGCGCAGCTTCTCGTAGTCGCGGCGCAGGACCTCGACGTCGAAGATCTCCTTCTCGGGCAGGAACTCAGGCCGCGGGCGATGACGCCGCGATCTTCTGGCGGATGAGCGACTCGGTCGCCGCGGGCGCGATCGTGACCTTCTGCAGCAGCGAGTCCTCGGCCGAGCGCTCCTGATAGGTCAGGCGCGTCGACCCGAGCGTGATCTCGTCGCCGTCGCGCGAGGATGTGCTCGTTCATCCGCTCGCCGCGCAGGAAGGAACCGTTCAGGCTCCCGAGATCGCGGAACAAGAAGCGTCCGTCGGGCTGCCGGATGATCTGCGCGTGCTCCTTCGAGACGATGCGATCGAGGATCTGCAGCGTGTTGTCCGGGTGACGGCCGACGGTGTTGACCGCCCCCAGCTCGTACTCGCGCCGCTGGTCGTTGCCGCGTGACGATGATCTTGCCCATGCCGGGGAGCCCTGGCCGGCATCATAACCTCCGCCGGCCTGCCATCCGAAGGACGAAACCGGTTTCCGGCGGCGAGTGTGGCGGCCGCGTGACCCCGCGTTCGCGGCGAGGGCCGTTCGGTAAACTGGCTTACTCAAGTGCGGGCCCGAGATCGCTCCATGTCGTCCCTGACACCGACGCCCGTCCCCATCGGCCGCACCGACGAGGTGACGCAGCCGAGCGTCGTCGCGGGCTCGGTGTACGGCGTCGGACGGCACGCCGAGGGCTCGAGCGGTCGCCCGCGCAGTGGGAGGCCGAGGCGCTCGCGACGGCCGAGGAGGCCGAGTCGCGCGAGGGCGCTGGCCGCGGGGGCGCTGCGCTACGCGGCCGCGCGCATGCTCGAGGACGGCGTGGGCGACGCCGTCGCGGCGGCCGACCACCTCGCAGATGGCGGTCGCGACGCCGGCCGCCGCAGACGCTTCCGGCCCGTGCTGGGCGCGCTGCGCGTCGCACGCCGTCGAGGCGCGGCAGCACCTGGGCGGCGACCGAGCTGCTCGACGCCGAGGCGGCGGCGGCCGCCTCGGTCGGCGAGCGCGCCGACCTGCTCGTCGAGAAGGCCTACCTGTTCGAGGACGGCCTGCTCGCCTCCGAGCCCGCGCGCGCGGGCGCTCGAGGCGGCGCTCGGGCTCGTGCCCGCCCACCGGGGCGCGCTCGAGGCGCTGCACGAGATCGCCGATCGCACGGGCGACGCGGCGCTCCTGCGCACCGTGCTCGAGCGCAAGCTCGCGGGCGCGGCGCTCGCGGCCGGAGCGCGCGCGCGTCGCTCGCGCGGCTCGCGCAGCTCGCCGAGGCCGATCCGAGCCGCGCTCGCCGACGCGCTGGCGCTCTACGGACGCGCGCTCGACGAGGTCGAGGACGCCGCGCGAGGGCGCGGCCGCGCTCGCGCGCGCGGGCCTGCGGCGCGTCGCCGCGCGCATCGGCAAGGATCGCCGAGCTCGCTGCGCGGCGCTCGTGCTCGAGGCCGAGGCGACGTCCGCGGGCGTCGCGCGCGCGCCGTGGCTCGCCATGGCGGCGGGCGCTGGCGCGCCACCGGCTCGGCGCGGCCGAGCGCGCGGCGCGAGCTCGTCGAGGCGGCGCGGCGCGCCAGACGCCCGACGACGCGGCGCTGCTGCGCGCTCGCCGCCGAGGATCACGCCGCGGCGGGGCGCTGGGCGCGGGCGCGCGCGGCGCTCGACGACCAGGCGGAGCTCACGACCGATCCCGACTGGGCGGCGGCGCTGCTCGGGCTCGCGGCGCACGTCGCCGAGCAGCACGAGGGCGACGACGACGCGGCGGCCGCGCGCTACCGAGCGCGTGCTCGAGGCCGCCCCGGCGATCCCGTCGACGCTGCGCGGCGCTCGAGCGCATCGCCTCGCGCACGGGCGACGCGCGCGCGCAGGTCGACGCTGGCCGTGGCGGCCGTCGGTCGCAGCGTCGACGCCGCCGAGCGCGCCGCGCTGGCGCTGCGCGCCGCCGAGCTCGCCGAGACGGCGGCTGCACGACGCCACGCAGGCGCCGCGACGCTCGCGCGCCGCGCGCTCGAGGCCGTGCCGGGCTACGCGCCCGCGCTGCACCTGCTCGAGCGGCTGCTACCCGGCGCTCGGCCGCTGGGACGAGATGGTCAGGTCGTCGACGGCCGAGGCGGCCGCGCGCGGCGCGACGCGGGCGAGGCGGGCACGCGAGGCCGACGACGGGCGCGCGCGCGATCCGCCTCGAGCGCCTGGGCGCGCTGTACGAGGAGCGCCTCGGCGATCCGGGTCGCGCGCTCGCGCTCTTCGGCGAGTGGGCGGCGCTCGGGCGCGCGCAAGCCGGCCGCGCTGCGCGCGCTCCTGCGCGCCGCCGAGAAGGCGGGCGACGCGCTGGTCGCCGCCGAGGCGGCGCTCAAGCTCGGCACCGACGATCCCGGCTTTTGACGAAGCGACGCGGTTCGCCTGGCGCTACCGCGCGGCGACGATCTACGAGGAGCGCGCCGCCGCCGACGACGAGGCCATCCGCGCCTACGACGCGGTGCTGGCGCTCGCGCCGGATTCCGGCCCGCGCTCGCGGGGCTCGCGCGCGCGCACGAGCGGCGCAAGCACGTTCGACGCGCTGGTCGACGGTGCTGTCGCGCGCAGGCGTCGGGCGAGCCGAACCCAGCGCACGCGAGCGCGCTCGAGGTCGAGGCGGCGCGGCTCCATGCGCTGCGGCTCGGGCGCGCCCGAGGAGGCGCTGGCGGCGCGGCGCGCGCGCTCACCTTCGATCCCGCCAACGTCGCGGCGCACGCCGAGCACGTGCGCGCTGCTCGAGCGGCTGGGCCGCGGCGAGGAGCTCGCGGCGGCGCTGGGCAGCCTCGCGCAGACGCTCGCCGATCCGGCCGCAAGGCGGCCGCTCTACCGCGCGCAGGCGGAGGTCTTCGAGTGGCAGCTGCGCCGCCCGCGCGAGGCGCTGCTCGCGATCGAGCGCGCCAACGGGGCGGGCGGCGAGGCGCGGGCGGCGATCGCCGAGGATCGGCTGGAGCGCCTGGTGGGGCGCGGCGTCGGAGCTGGCGTCGGTGCAGCTCAAGCGGCTGGGCGAGGGGAAGGGCGGGGCGCGGCGAGCTCGGGATGCGGCTCGATCTCGCCTGGCGGTTGCTCGAGCCGGAGGCCGCCGTGCGGGTGCTGCGCGGCGCGCTGGAGGCGGCGCCGGGCGACGCGGCGGCGCTCGACGCCGTCGTGGCGCTGGCGTTCCGGTTCGGCCGCGACGAGGACGCCGGCCGGCGCTGGAGCGCCTCGCCGACGCGAGCGACGACGACGACACGCGCGCGGCGCTGTGGCACGCGGCGGCGCGTGCCCGTGAGCGCGCGGGCGGCACGCAGCCCGGCCGAGGCGCTGCCGCTGTGGGAGCGGGTCGTCGAGGCGCGCGCGACCGGCGAGACGCTCTCCGTCTTCGAGCGGGCGGCGGCGAAGGCGGCGACTCGGCGCGCGTCATCCTCGCGCGGCGCCGGCTGGCGGAGCTGGCCTCCGACGGCCTTTCGCGCGCGGTGCTGCTGTGGGAGCTCGGCAGCGCGCGGATGGCGGCCGGGGATCTGCGCGGCGCCGACGCCGACTTCGAGCGCGCGCTCGAGGCCGATGCGACGTTCCTGCCGGCGCTGCGCGCGCTCGCGCGGCTGCGCGAGGCGACCGGCGACGGGCGCTCGGCGGCGGAGCTTCTCGCGCGGGAGGCACGGCTGACCAAGGCGCCGACGCGCGCGGCGGCGGCGTTCCGCCACGCGGCGCGGCTCTACGCCAACCAGGTGCGCGACGACGCGATGGCCGCCCGCTGCCTCGAGGAGGTGCTGGCGCATCGAGCCCGAGGCCGAGACGGACTTCGAGGTGCTGGAGGTGATCCTGCGCGCGCGTCAGGAGGACGAGCGGCTGGCGCAGGTCATGCGCCGGCGCGCCGCCGCGGGCACGCTCCCCAAGCGCCGCGATCGGCTGCTGGCGCTCGCGGAGCTGCTGCGCGAGCGCGATCCCGTCGAGGCGGCGGCCGTCCTCTCCGAGGCCGTCGAGCTCGATCCGACGTCGGTGCCCGCGCTCGTGCGGCTGGCCGAGGTGCAGGCCGAGTTCGGCCGATCCGCCGAGGCGATCGCCACCTTCGCGGAGCCGTCGCGGCGTCGCCCGACCCGCGCATGGTGAGCGCCGCCTGGGTCCGCATCGGCGACATCGCCGAGCGCGCGCTGGCCGACGGCGACCTGGCCGTCGACGCCTACCGCAACGCGCTCCTGTCGGCGCCCGACGAGAGCGCGGCGCTGGCGGGCCTCGTGCGAGGGCTGACCCGGCGGCGCGACTTCGCCGAGGCGGCCATCGTGCTGCGCCGGCTGGCGACCGTGGAGACGGAGCCCGAGGCGCGCGTCGGCCACCTGGTCACGCTGGGCGAGCTTTTGGCCGGGCCGGCCGAGGATCCGGAGGGGGGCGCCGAGGCGTTCGAGCAGGCGCTGGTGCTCGACCCGCGGCACGACCTGGCGATCGATCGGCTGGACGCGCTGCTCATCCGCCTCGGCGAGCCGTCGCGGCTGGCGGCGGCGCTGGCGCGCTATCTGGAGGTCGCGCCCGGCGCCCGTCCGCGCCGGCTGCGGCTGGCCGCGCTCTGGAGTGGGCCGCTCGGATCGCGCGCGCGCGCCGTCGACGAGCTGCGCATCGTCGTCGCGGCGTCGGGCGACGACGTCGAAGCGCGCGTCGAGCTCGCGCGCGTGCTCGAGGCGGCCGAGCGCTTTTCCGAAGCGATCGCCGAACATCTGGTGCTGCTGCGGCTGGCCCCCTTGCGGGTCGAGTCGCTGCAGGCGCTGCGCCGTCTGTGCGAGCGGGCGGGGGAGCGTCGGCGGGCCGCGCGGGTGGCGGCGGCGCTGGCGGCGCTGGGTCTCACCGATGCGGCCGACGCGCGCGCCATCCGGGAGTCACGCCAGCGCTGGACGCCCGAGACGAGCGGCACCATCTCGGGCCCCGACTTCGAGGCGGTGATCCGCCACCCCGACGCGCGCCACCCCGCGACCTCGCTCTTGGCGGCGATGTCCGAGGTGCTGCCGCGGCTCTACGGACTGGCGCTCGAGGACTGGGGGGTGACCAAGCAGGACCGGCTGGCGCCGCGCTCGGACGATCCGCAGCGCGCGTTGGTCAGCCGCGTGGCCGCGCTGCTCGGCGTCGAGGACACCTTCGACGTCTTCCAGGCGCGCGCCATCGCCACGCAGGTCGAGATCGAGGCGGGCCCGCCGCCGGCGCTGCTGCTGCCGCCGAACTTCGCGGCGCTGCCGCGCCAGGAGGCCTATCTGCAGCTCGGGCGGCAGCTCGGTCACCTGCGCGCCGGGACCTACGCGGTCGGCCGCATCCCGGCCAAGGACCTGGGTCTGCTCGTCGCGGCGGGCGTGCGCACGGTGTTCGCCGACTACGGGCGCGGCATCCTGCCCGAGGAGCAGCTCAACGACGTGGCCCAGAAGATCTCCCGCACGCTGCCGCGGCGGTTCCGGCGCGCCTTCGAGCAGTCGGCGCTGGGGTTTCGCGACGCCGGCGTTTTCGACGGCGAGCGGTGGCGCGCGGGCATCGGTTACACCGGCACGCGCGCCGCGATCGCCGCCTCGGGCGATGTGCTCGGCGCGTTCGAGCAGCTGGCGCGGAGCGATCGGCGGCTGGCCGCCGCGGTCCTCCAGCCGCCCGAGGAGCTGCTGGCCGCCGCGCGCGGGAGCGCGGCCGCTGTCGATCTGATCAACTTCGCCGTCGGCGAGGAGCTCTCCGCCCTCAACCGGCGCCTGGGTACGGATTAGACCGGATCAGGAGGGCGCGACGACGGCTGACGCCGCCTGCGCCTCCGACGCCGCCGCGGTCAGCGCCCGGCCGACGCGGCTGCGCAGGCAGGCGACGCCCAGGACCGCCTGGAAGGTGGTCACGCAGACTCGGCCGACGAGGCTGGCCGCCAGCACCGCCGCCTGTTGGGCGTGGCTGTCACCGGGGGCGTAGCGCGCGAAGAAGTAGATCATCGTCGCCTCCGTCGTGCCGAGGCCCTGAACGGAGATCGGCAGCACCGCGACGAAGAACACCACCGGCAGCACCGCGATCGCGTCGACGACGGGGACGGCGACGCCGAAGCCCCGCAGCATGACAATCTGGAAGGCGAAAAGGATAGCGATGTGTGGCAGGCGCACGAGCAACGCCTTGGCGTATCCACTCAGCCCGGCGCCGAGGAGCACATCGAACAGCGGCCGTTTGGCCAACCAGCCGGGCTTGACGATCACCGCCGCGACATAGACGGCGAGGCCGGCGTAGGCGACGGTGACGATGAGCCGGAGCGCGTGTGGCACGGCGGGCGCAGCGACCAGACCGAAGGTGGCCAGAAAGAGCAAGGCCAGCACGTTGACGCCCATGATGAGCAACACCGTGGCCACGCCGCGCATGACCGGAACGCGCGCCACCTTGTGGACGAAGTAGACGATTGCCCCTTGCCCCACGTTGTAGTTGATGGCGGCCAGGAGATAGGTCGCGCCGCGGACGAGGAGAACGTCGCCGAGCGAAAGCGGCGCCAGAAACCAACCGAAGGTCTTCCAGATGGCGAAGGAGTCGCCGAGAAAGATGAGGAGGCCGAAGAAAAAACCCGCCGGGACGGTCCAGCCCGCGGCGCCACGCGCAGCGGCGACGACCTCGCCGAACGGGATCCGGTGGAACAGCAGCGCCAGCAGACCCGCGGTTACGGCCCAGGCCAGCAGGCGAACCAATCGTTTCTTCATACGGGAAAGAGACCTATCACGGCGCGGGCGGCGGGCGCACGCCCTCCCACTCGCGCCAGAGGTCGACGAGCGTCGCGGTCGAGGTCGGATCGTGCGCGCGGTGGGCGAGGCGGAAGAAGACGGCGTAGCGGACGTGGGGGCCGACGTTGGGCGCGGCGTTGTGCGCCAGCTGGTAGTGCGCGAGGAGGACGTCGCCGGCGCGCGCTTCGAGCTGTCGCGCGGCCGGCATCTCGATCGGCGGGAAGCCGCGGACGAGCTCGCCAGCACCGTGCGCGCGAAAGTACGCCTCGAGCGTACGGTGCGACCCCGGCCATACGGTGAAGTTGCCCTGAAACGGCCCAGTCGCGTCGCTGAGGAACACGCCCGCCAGCGCGGTGAAGTGATAGAGCGTCCCCGCCTCTACGCCGTTGAGCGGCCCGGGCATCCCGTCGATGTGCGGGTAGGGCAGCTTTGGATTGGCCGGCCCGGCGAGCTTCTGCGGGAAGCGCAGCGCGATCTGCCCCGTCGTCGGCGTGACGACCTGCCCGGCACCGATCGCCGCCTCCGCCAGCGCGGCCGCGGGCGTCGCGCGGTAGAGGTCGAGGATTTCCGGCGCCGCGGCGAGCTCCGGACAGAACGTCTGCGCGCGCAGCGTCCAGAGCTGGTCCTTGGCGATGCCCTCCTCGCCCAGCGAGTGGTTGATCGCCTTCAGCGCCGCGTCGACCCGTGCGCGCGGGACGAGACCCGGGACGACCAGGTAGCCGTCGTCGAGGAGCGCGCGTCGCTGTTCGTCATCGAGCCGCACCGACCAATCCTAGCAAGCCGATTGATCGCGTGGGCAGAGCTTGGCTTCGCCAAGCGGAGCCCGTCGCGGGAGGGCCCGGGAACCCTCCCAGGGTTCCCGATTAAGTAGTTCCGTCGGAGACCTTGCCGCCGTGGCGGATGTCCTTGCCCTTGACCATGAAGATGATCAGCTCGCCGAGGTTGGTGGCGTGGTCGCCGATTCGCTCGAGGTACTTGGCGATCGACTGCAGGCGCGTGGCGCGGAAGATGTTGCGCGGGTCTTCCATCATGTAGGTGAGGAGCTCGCGGAAGATCTGCGTGTAATAGGCGTCGACGTTCCGATCGCGCGCGATCACCCGCTGCGCGCGGTCGACGTCGGCGGCGACGAAGGCATCCAGCGCCTCGTGCAGCATCTCCTGCACCTCGCGCGTCATGTTGGGCAGGTCGACGTAGGGCTTGAGCGGCGGCTCGCCGTTCAGCTCCAGCACGCGCTCGCAGATGTTGACGCCGAGGTCGCCGATGCGCTCCAGATCGGTGACCAGCTTGAGCGCCATCGTCATGAAGCGCAGGTCGGAGGCGACCGGCTGGCGGCGCGCCAGCACCTGCATGCAGAGCTCGTCGATGGCGATCTCCAGCTGGTTGATCTTGCGATCGACCGCGATCCCCTGCTCGGCCAGCTCGCTGTCGCGGTCGATGAGCGCGCGGATGCTGCCGTTGATGATGTCCTCGACCTTGGCGCCCATGAGCAGAAGCTGCTCGCGCAGACGGCGCAGCTCCTGCTCGTACTCGCGGTTGGTGTGCTCGCGAGAGCTGTTCTTGCTGATCATTTCTTCACCTGCCTGTCACCTCAGCCGAATCTGCCCGTGATGTAGTCCTCGGTCCTCGAGTCGCTCGGCTTCGTGAACAGCACGTCCGTCCGATCGAACTCGACCAGCTCGCCCAGTAGAAGAACGCCGTGTAGTCGGCGACGCGCGCCGCCTGCTGCATGTTGTGCGTGACGATGACGACCGTGTAGTCCTCGGAGAGCTCGTTGATCAGCTCCTCGATGTGCGCGGTGGCGATCGGATCGAGCGCCGAGGCCGGCTCGTCCATCAGCAGCACCTCCGGCTCGACGGCCAGCGCGCGCGCGATGCAGAGGCGCTGCTGCTGTCCGCCCGAGAGGCTCAGCGCGCTGTCGTTGAGGCGGTCCTTGACCTCTTCCCAGAGCGCCGCCTGCGTCAGCGCGCGCTCGACGCGCGCCTGCGATGTCGCGCGAGTCGGAGACGCCCCCGATGCGGAGCCCATAGGCGACGTTCTCGGTGATCGACTTCGGGAAGGGGTTCGAGCGCTGGAACACCATGCCGATGCGCCGCCGCACCGCCACCGGATCGATCCCCTGGCCGTAGATCGGATCGCCGTCGAGGCGCACGTCCCCCTCGATCCGGCAGCCGGGGATGAGCTCGTTCATCCGGTTGAGCGAGCGCAGGAAGGTCGACTTGCCGCAGCCCGACGGGCCGATCAGCGCCGTGACGTGCTGGCCGACGATGTCCATCGTCACCGGACCGACCGCCTTCTTCTCGCCGTAGTAGACGGACAGGTCGCGGACGATCAGCTTGGCTTCGGGCTCGGGCTTGGGGACGCCGTTGGCGGTCACGCGGGCGCTCCCTGCCGGCGGCGCATCCGCGCGCGCACGACCACCGCGGCCATGTTGAGAATGAAGGTCAGCGCCAGCAGCACCAGCACCGTGGCGTAGAGGATCGGCTTGGTGGCGTCGACGTCCGGCGACTGCGTCGAGAGCACGTAGACGTGGTAGCTCGGCGACATGAACTGCGACGAAAGATGCTTGGGCAGGTTCGGCAGGAAGTAGGCCGCGCCGGTGAACAGGATCGGCGCCACCTCGCCGGCGCCGCGGCTGACCGCCAGGATCGTGCCGGTCAGGATGCCGGGCGCCGCCTGCGGGACCACGACGTGCATGACCGTCTGCAACTTGGTGGCGCCCAGCGCCAGCGACGCCTCGCGCAGCTCGCGCGGCACGGCGCGCAGCGCCTCTTCCGTCGCGACGATGACCACCGGCAGCGTCAGCACCGCCATGGTGAGCGCCGCCCAGATGAGCGCCGGCTGCCCGTAGACCTTCTCGCCGTGGAAGAACACCTTGTCGATCCCCGCGCCCAGGAACTGGATGAAGAAACCGAGGCCGAACAGGCCGAAGACGATTGACGGCACGCCCGCCAGGTTGGCGACCGCGATGCGGATCGACGCGCGTCACCAGCGAGACCGGCGACGCGTACTCGTGCAGGTAGATCGCCGTCGCCACGCCGACCGGCACACCTGCCAGCGTCATCAGGATGACCATCTCGACCATGCCGACGATGGCCGGGAAGATCCCGCCTTCGGTCATTCCGTTGCGCGGCGCCTGGGTGAGGAACGAGAGCGAGAGGTGCGGCAGACCGTTGTGAAGGATGTCGAACAGGATGACGGCCAGGATCGCCAGCACGATGAGCAGCGCGGCCCCGGAGGCGACCGCCATCGCGCCGTCGCCGACGACGTTGAGCCGCGTGCGGCGCGCAGCCGCGTTCGCGAGTGCGGCGCGATTGGGCGGGGGCACCGTTCCAGCGCCGGTTGCGCTCACGGTGTCGCCCCCAGCCGCCGCTTCATCCGGCGAATCGCCCAGTCGCCGAGCGAGTTGATGCAGAAGGTGGTGAGGAAGAGCAGCGTGCCCAGGAAGAACAGCACGGTGTAGTGCGAGCCGCCGAAGACCACCTCGGCCAGCTCGGCGGCGATCGTGGCCGAGATCGTGCGCGCCGAGTCGGCGAAGCTGCCCGACACGATGGCCGCGTTGCCCGAGGCCATGAGGACGATCATCGTCTCGCCGACCGCGCGCCCGAGGCCCAGCGCGACCCCGGCGGCGATGCCCGGGCTGGCGGCCGGCAGGAGCACGCGCAACGATCGTCTGCCAGCGTGCGGCGCCGAGCGCCGTCGAGGCCTCGACGTAGCTGCGCGGGCACGGCGCGCAGCGCCTCCTCGGCCAGGGTGAAGATCACCGGGATGACCGCGAACGACAGCGCGACGCCCGAGACCAGCGCGTTGAGGCGCGATTCGAGGTCGAACAGATTCTGGAACCAGGTCGCCATCACCATGAGCGCGAAGAACCCCAGCACCACCGAGGGGATCCCGGCCAGCAGCTCGACGGCCGGCTTCAGGATCTCGCGCGTGCGCGGCCGCGCGTACTGCGACGACGTAGAGCGCCGCCCCGACGCCGAGCGGCACCGCGACGAACATCGCGACGATCGGTGACCTTGAGCGTCCCGACGATGAGCGGCCAGATGCCGAACTTCGGGATCTCCGAGACCGGCTGCCAGATCGACGCGGCCTCGTCGTACCCGGGCCACAGCTGCGGCACCCACATCTTGGTCAGCGTCACCTCGGCACGCACCGCCGCGCTGTAGAAGAGCGGCGCAGCCTCCTTGGCGATGAAGACGAGAATGAGGACGATCGCGACGACCGCCGAGATGGCCAGGCAACGCAGCGTCCACTCGGCGGCCCGGTGCCACAGCGGCGCCGGCGCCAGCGTCAGCTTGGGGGGACGAGCCGGCGGCACGGTGATCTTGGCGCCGGTCTTTTGGCCGGTCATCGCCAGAGCGCCTTCGGGTGTCGTCACGCTGTGGATGAAAGCATCCGCGCTTGACGAACGCGTGCCGCGAATGTGACAACCATGTTACACGGCCCATACCACCGACGAGGTACATCCGTCCGGTCGCGTGAACTTGTCACCTCGGCGCGCGGCGGTGTCGAGCGATAGTCTGCGCGCAGCAACGAACCTCGACCAAGCAATCCGCCGGCCGGCGCCCGCCGCCCAGGCAGAAAGAGCAGACATGATCGCGCTCCCGTCTCCCCGCTCCGCGCGCCGGCTCTCGGCCGCCGTCGTCGCCGCCTGCGTCGCCCTGCCGTGCCTGGCGCGTGCACAGACCTCGACCTTGCCGCCGACCGACATCTCGAACCAGCATCCGGGGCCGAACGCGGGCGCGACGCCGCCGCAGGCACCGCCCCCCGGGTACACCCCCGAGCCCGAGCCCGTTCCCGCCGAGGTTCCGCCGCCGCAACCTCCCGAGCCCCCGCTGAGCGAGGCGCCGCCCGCCGCCGCGCCGGTGCCGCCGCCCCCTCCGCCCTCGCCGGTCTCGGCCGAGCCGCTCGCCGGGTTCAGCGACGGGAGCGCCTTTTTGCGCTCGCCCGACAACGACTTCATCCTCTTCCCCAACGGCCGGCTGCAGGTCGACAGCTACCTCTTCGGGTACTCGAAGGACAAGAACAAGGACAAGATCCCCAACAACACCTTCCTGATCCGCCGGGCGCGTCTCGAGCTCGGGGGCTGGATCGGCTCGTGGGTCTACTTCTGGCTGGCGGGCGACTTCGCGCTCGGTCCGCCGGCGGCCGCGGCCCCGGCCGCGCCGTCCAACATCGGAACCACCGACGATTTCGTTGCGCTCGCCCCCTGGAACAACCTGGCGATCCTGCAGGTCGGTCAGTTCGATGCGCCGTTCACCCTCGAGAACCGCACGTCGGACAAGTACTTCGATTTCATGGAGCGCTCGATCACCGTGCGCGCGTTCGGCATCCCCGACAACAAGGAGATGGGGGCGATGCTGCACGGGTTCAACGACGACCGGAACTTCTACTACTCGGTCGCGGTCGTGAACGGCGACGGCCAGAACTTCAAGAACGTCGACCGCTCGTTCGACTGGATGGGGCGCGCCTGGATCGCCCCGTTCTCATTCGTGAGCGACGGCCCGCTGCACGACGTGGAGATCGGCGGCTCGCTCTGGACCGGCGATCGCCAGAACTCGCTGGCGCCGACGTCGCAAGCGACGCAGGGGAACTTCACCTTTCTCAGCTTCGCGCAGTTCAACACCACCTACAACGGCATGGCCGGGACGGCGATGCAGCTGCGGCAGGTCGGGCGGCTGAACGCCGCGGCGGGAGAGATCAACGCCCCCATCAATCACCGGTACGGGGTGCGGGGCGAGCTGGTCTGGCGGCACAGCCCGCTCTCCGAGGAGACGATCGTGAACGGCGTGGGCACGATTGTCCGAGCCGCCGACCTCAAGGGTTACTCGGCCTACGGCGAGGCCTGGGTCTGGCTGCTGGGCGACGATCGCATCATCGGCGACCAGCAGGGGCTGGAGCCATTCCTTCGCTACAAGAAGTTCGGCGTCCGGCCGATCAAGGACGGCTTGATGGTGGCGTTCCGCTACGAGCACCTGGACGAGAGCGTCACCGGCGGCACGCCGACCGGCACGATCATGCCGGACGCGTCGGCGTTCGGGAAGACGATCGTCGACTCGGCGGAGCTGGGCGTGAACTACTGGCACTCGAAGCGCTTCCGCGCGACGTTCAACTACGTCCTCAACCACTTCGGCCAGGGGAGCGACGCGAGCGGCATCGTGAAGGGGCTCGGCAGCCCCTGGGAACAGGAGTTCCTGTTCCGGCTGGCCGTGGCGTTGTAGCGAGATCCGATTCGGGCCGCGGCCCGAGCGTGATCGTCTTCCCAAACGTTTCCTGTTCGTCACCCGCGTGTCACCTGGCGCGGGCACGATGCCCGCGAACATGAACGGGAGACAACGATGAAGATCATGATCAAGGCCGCGCTCGCGGCGACGCTCGCGCTGGGCGCTTGGGGGGCGAAGCCGGCCCTCGCGGGGACCGTGACGGTGAAGGGCTCGGACACAATGGTGGTGCTCGGCCAGCGCTGGGCCGAGGAGTACATGAAGACGCACGGCACCACGACGATCCAGGTGACGGGCGGCGGTTCGGGCACGGGGATCAGCGCGCTCATCAACGGCACGACCGACGTCTGCGAGGCATCGCGCGCCATGAAGGACGTGGAGAAGAAACAACTGGCCGAAAAGGCGGGCGCCCCGCCGGTCGAGATCACCGTGGCCAAGGACGGCCTGTCGGTCTACGTGAACGACTCCAACCCGCTCAGCGAGCTGACGATGGACCAGCTCAAGCAGATCTTCACCGGCAAGGTCGACAACTGGAAGGCGGTCGGCGGCCCCGACGCCAAGATCATTCCCTACTCGCGCGAGAACAGCTCGGGCACCTACGTCTTCTTCAAGGAGCACGTGCTGCAGAACGCCGACTACACGCCGCGTGCGCAGGCGATGCCGGGCACGGCCGCGGTCGTCAACGCAGTGGTGAAGGAGAAGTTCGGGATCGGCTACGGCGGCGCCGCCTACGCCAAGGGGATCAAGGTGCTGAAGGTGAAGAAGGACGCCGCGTCGGCCGGCATCGCGCCGGCGGACGCGACGATCAAGAACGGGACCTACCCGCTTTCGCGGCCGCTGTTCTTCTACGTGCGCGCCAAGCCGTCGGCGGAGATCAAGGCCTTCACCGACTGGGTCCTCTCGGCCGCAAGGGCAGGGGATCGTCGCGAAGGTCGGATATTTCCCCATCAAATAGCGTTAGAAAACGCCCAGGTGCGTAACTCGTGCCGGCAATGTTTCCCCGCCGGCACGAGTTTGAAGCGACGCGTTCACGCTCCGCTCTTAGCCTGAAGCGCATGAAGCAGGCCGCGCAATTCGCGCACATCTCCGATCTCCACATCGGGCGCAGCGCCGAGAACGACGCCAACGCCGTCCGTCTCTGCGCCTCGCTCACGGAGTCGGGCATCGACCAGGTGGTCGCCACCGGAGATCTCACCCACCGCGGCCTCGGCCGCGAGCTGGAGCAGTTCGAATCGATCTTCGCCCCGCTGTTCGCGCAGGGGCGGATGGTCGTCGTCCCCGGGAACCACGACTGCCTGGGGGATGACGTCTCGGGCGCCCTCATGGACGGGCCGCGGGTGCAGACGACATCCCGCCCCGGGCTTTACATCGTGCGCGTCAACTCCACGGCGCCGCACAATCGGTCCTGGATCAATGGTCACGGCAGTCTCGACGACGCCGACCTCTGCGCCATCGACGCCGCGCTGGACGCGGCGCCGGCCGGCGTGCTGGTCGTCATAGCGCTCCACCACCACGTGCTCCCGATGCCAGATGAGCACGTGGCGGAGCGCCTGTCGTCGTGGCTGGGTTTTGTCTTCACCTCCGAGCTGACGCGCGGGCGTGATCTGCTGCGCCGGGTGCGCGGCCGCTGCGACCTCGTGCTGCACGGGCACCGCCACGTCCCGCGCGGCGCCCGGCTGTTCGGGCCGCCCCGTCCAATGCACGTCTTCAACGCCGGGTCGTCGACGGAGCTCGGTCGGGTGCGCGTGTTCTCTCACGACGGCCGCGGACTCCTGCTGGGCGGCCCGCTCTGGCTCGACATCCCGGCTCCCTGGGACGACGCCGCCGAGGCGTTCGGCGGCGAATCCAGCTTCCCCGCTCCGCTCGCGGTGTAGCGTACCCGAATGACCGCGGCTGGCCGCTGGGCGGCCGCCGCAGGGTATATTGTCGGTCATGCGCGCGCGAGACACGGACGCCACCAGCCACGCCGTCCAGCTCGCGGTGTATCGCAAGCTCGGTTCTGTGGGGCGGGCGAGGTTGGCGGCCAAAATGGCGGCGGAGGCACGGGAGATTGCTCGCGCTGGAATTCGCGCGCGCCATCCGGACTACAGCTCCGAGGACCTCGATCTCGCACTTTCTCGCCTCCTCTATGGTGACGACCTGTTCCGGCGGGCGTGGCCGGGGCGCCCCCTTCTGGCGCCATGACCGACGAGGGCGTCGGCGATTTCCTGGGGAGACTGGCAGCCAAACTAACCGACGCCCAGGTGCCTTACATGGTCGTCGGGTCGTTCGCCAGCTCGTTTCACGGCGTCCCGCGGAGCAGCCGCGACCTCGACCTGGTCATCGATCCCAGGCGTGATTCTCTGAACCGCTTCCTCGACGGGCTCCCCACGGACGAGTACTACGCCGATCGAGATACAGCGCTCGAAGCGCTCGACCGTCGCTCGCAGTTCAACGTGATCGACATGGCCACCGCATGGAAGGCCGACCTCATGATCCGACGGGCGCGTCCCTTCTCAATCGAGGAGATGCGACGCCGTGTGAACGGCGAGCTGTCCGGGGCGCGCGTCTTCATTGCCTCTCCCGAGGACACGCTGATATCGAAGCTCGAATGGGTGAAGGCCGGGGCCGGCGATCTCCAGCTGCGAGACGCCGCGGGGATCGTCGAGGTTCACGGCGACAGGTTGGACCGGCGATACATCGAGCGCTGGGTGGCCGACCTCGGCCTCGAGGATCTCTGGGCGCGCCTCCTCAGTCCTTGATGACGACCTGGTGCTCCGCGGAGAGGCGGTAGCCGATGCCGCGGACGGTCTCGACCAGCGCGCCGGCGTCGCCCAGCTTGTCGCGCAGGCGCTTGACGTGCGTGTCGATGGTGCGCGTCGAGACGCCGGGCTTGTAGCCCCAGACGTCCTCCAGCAGATCCTCGCGCGAGCGGACGCGGCCGCGGTGCTCGACCAGATAGACGAGGAGGCGCATCTCCAGCGTGCTGACGTGAACCTCGGCGCCGTTGACGAAGACGTGATACCCGTCGACGTCCAGCTCCAGGGGGCCGACCAGGTAGCGCCGGCGCTGTGGGGCGGTCGGCGTGGCGGTCGGGGCCGGGCGGCGGCGCGCGCGCAGGATGGCGCCGACGCGCAGGACCAGCTCGCGAACGCTGAAGGGTTTGACGACGTAGTCGTCGGCGCCCAGCTCGAACCCGACCACGCGGTCGATCTCGTCGCCCTTGGCCGTCAGCATCATTACCGCCGGCTGGCGCGCGGTGGTGTCGCCGCGGATCCGGCGGCAGACCTCCGTCCCCGGAATGTCGGGCAACATGAGATCGAGCAGGACGACGTCGGGCGCGAAGCGCTGCACCGCCTCCAGCCCGTCGGTGCCGTTCTCCGTCGCCTGCACGGTGAACCCGGCTGCGGTCAGGTTGTAGGTCAGGAGCTCGCGCAGATCGGGCTCGTCCTCGACGACCAAGATTCGCCGATCGCCGTTCGGTTCCCCAGTCATGCGGGGCACACAGTAGAGGACCGCGGTGACGAACCCGTTACAGTCGCGAAAAAATGGAGAAAACTCCGGCTGGGGCGGCTTCTCAAGGTTCAGCCAGGGGCCGCCGCTACGGCGGCGTCACGTCGATCTCGGCGGCCGCGAAGTCGATGCCGCCGCGATCATCGCGCAGCACGGTCCACAGGTACACCGGCCCCGGCGTTTCGGGCGCGTGCCAGACGTTCTGCGTGAACGTCTCCGGGTCGGTCTCGCTTCGCCCCGTGACGTCGTGCTCGAACGAGCCGCCGGTCGCGAACCAGGAGACGCGCAGCGACTCGCGCTGCATGTCCAGCGTCAGCGTCAGGACGTTCCAGACCGGGAAGGTCTCGGCCGAGTCGGCGGTGAAGTCGGCCTGCAGGGTGACCGTTTGGTTGGCGGCGATCGTCGCGGGCTGCGGCGGCGACGCCTGGGCCGCCGCGTAGAGGGGAGTCGCAACACCGGCTGGATCCAGAGTCAGGTCGGCCAGCGCCGGGTTGTGGTTGGGGACATAGGTGGACGCGAACTGTCCCTGCACGTCGGTCGGCGCGTTGGAGAGGGGGCAGGTGATCCGTTCGAATCCGAACGCCAGCAACGATCCGGCGTCGCTCTGCCAGGTCGCGCGCACCGGCTGGTAGTAGCCCCCCGTGGTGTCGGGATCGGCCGGACGCATGGGCGGTTGTCCCTTCATCGGCGGCGGCGTCTCGGGGCCGAAAATCGTGCAGGCGTTCGCGGCGAGCGCAGCCGTGAAGGTCGGGGCGGGGGCGGTGGTGTCGTCGGGGGTCGTGAAGCACGCGTCGCTCACGTCGTTGCCGTTGGCGGGCGGGTTGATGGCGAGGCACTGCGCCCATCCGATGGGGGCGGCGATCGTGCCCTTGAGGTCGACCGTCAGCGCGTCGTAGGTGACGATCCCCCCCTCGGCCGCTTCGGGCGGTGTCCCCCGCACGGCCAGGATCGTGGGGCCGATGATGAGCGATTGCGGCGTACCGAGATTCGGCTTGCAGCCAGCCGACGCCGAGATCGCGCCGAAGAACCCGAGGATGAGCAGGGCTCGCTTCATCAGAACTCCAATCGCGCGCCGAGCACGGCCAGCGTCGGGAAGCCGGTGATGTACGAGCGCAGGGTGAAGTTGTAGTTGTAGATGATCTCTTCCGGGTTTTGCCGGTTGGTGACGTTCTGCACGTCGAGGAAGACGTTGATCTTGACCCGCCGGTACACGAACGATTTCTCGACGCGGGCATCGAGCTGATAGAAGGACGGGATCCGGATCGAGTTGTAGGCGCCGAAGATCGGCGCGTACTGGCCGGTGATGGAGTCTTGATAGGCGTTGACCACCGGGGTGCGCGGGAACCCGGTCGTGTAGCGGAAGCGGGCACCGAGATCCCAGCCGTGGCCGAGCTGGTAGCTCGCCACCAGGCCGAGCGCCTGCGTCTGATCGAAGTCGAACAGGCGCCAGTCGGTGTCGGGGTGGTTGCGTCGCTCGCTGCGCGTCAGAGAGTAGGTGATCCAACCGAAGAATCCGTGCAGCAGCTCTTGCCGCAGGAGCAGCTGTCCGCCGTAAGCCTTGCCGATCTCGTCCTGGGTCAGCTGCTGGGCCACCGGCGGCGGATTCTCGTTGCGCGACACCAGATCCCACATCCGCTTGTAGAAGCCGACGATCTCCAGCGTCAGCGTCGGGCGCAGCTTGTAGTTGAACCCGCCGGAGAGGTGGGCCGCGCGCGAGACCCCGACGGTCGGGTTGCCGAACACCGGGCTCATGTCCTGCGGGTCGGGCGGTTGACCGTAGATGCCGGCCCCCGCCGTGAGGGTGAGCTTCCGCGTGGCCCGGAAGGCGGCCGCGATACGGGGGTTCGGGAGATAGCGAAGGACGCCGGCGTACCGATTGCCGGTGAGCTGATCGATCGGGTTCTCGGGGAGCGAGAAGCTGGCGTATCCGCGCGGTGGCACCGTGGTGCTGGCGGGCAGCGACGGGCTCCCCTCGATCAACACCGGCTCGAAGCGCAGGCCCGGAACCAGCGACAGGCGCCCCAGGCTCAGCTCGGCGTTGACGTAGGGCGCGGTGTCGATGACCAGGACGTTCCAGTGATCGGAGGCGATGTCGTTGCGCGGCGGCTGCCCGAAGACGAAGGGATCTCCTTCGCGCGCCGGCAAGGTGAGCGAGCCGTTGCGGTCGAGCGTGGTGGACTGCGCTTGCATGTCGAGGCCGAAGGAGAGCGTCGTCGAGGAAGCCACGCGACGCCGATAGGCGGCGCGCAGGGCGTACTGATAGGTGCCCGACTTTGCTTCGACGGGCGTGCTGCCGAACAGCTCTTCGTTGCTCGAGCTGTCGAAGCCGAACGAAGGGGTCACCACCACGGATGCGCCGTCGGGGAGCAGCCGTGTGTAGCGGAGGATGACCCGTTTCCAGCTGCTGTCGGTGTTCTGGGAGCGGACCTCGGTCGGATCGTCCGAAGGGATCGCCCGCCGCAGGTGATCGTCGGAGGCCAGGAAGGTGAGGGCCAGCTGCTCGTCCTGCCGGAGATCGAGCGTGGCGCGCGCCTGGTAGTCGTCGTACTTGGGGATGGGGACGAAGTCGCTCACGTCCTGCGAGGAGACCAGCGGCAGCAGTTGATCGAGGTAGCTGATGCGTCCGGCCGCCGCCACGCGTAGATGAGGCGTGAGCGCGGTCGAGAGCAGCGCCGAGGTGTCGATCACGTCGGCGGCGACGTAGCCGTGCGTCCCCTCCTTGGGGAGCGGACCCGAGCTCGATCCGGACCAGCCCGCCGAGGCCGCGCCCGTACTCCGCGCCGTACGAGCCCGGCGAAAGATCGATCGACCGCACCAGGTCCGAGTTGATCGTCGAGCGCAAGCCGCCCACGTGGTAGAGCGCCGGGATCTCGACGCCGTCGACGTTGACCTTGGTCTCGTTGGGCGCCGAGCCCCAGACGATGAGCTCGCCCGAGCCGAACGACGACCGCGCGACGCCCGGCAGGTTCTGCACGACCTTCAGCGTGTCGCCCTGCGTGCCGGGGACGCGGCGCGCCTCCTCGGTGCGGATGCGCGTCTCGACCGCCTCCTTCTTGATGCGGGGCGCGCGCACGATCGCCGCGTCGTCGACCCCCTCCTCCTTCTCCTCGACGAAATATTTTCACCGTTCGGCGCTTGCCGACGGCGATCGTCTCCTCGGTCGTGACCGTGATGAGGCGGGGGTTCGAGATTTCAATCTTGTGCGTGCCGGGCGGCACGTCGATGAAGGCGAAGTGGCCGTCGTCGTCGGTGACCGCCTTGACGTTGCCGAGGTCGACCAGGGTCACGGTCACGCGCGGCAGCGGCTTCTTCTTGAACCGCTCGAGGACGACGCCGTCGAAGTTGATCTGCGGGCCGGCCTTGACGATCTGCTCGACGATCGTGAAGTCGTAACGGTAGGTGATCTTGACCGGCGCCGGCTGGTTGTCGATCTCGGCCGGCTCGAACACGAACTGCTTGGCGGCGGCCACCGCGGCGGCGTCGAAGTCGGGCGCGGCCCCCTTGATGACCTCGACGTTGCCGACCTTGCCGTCGTCGCCGATCTCGATCGAGAGCAGGACCGACCCGGTGATGTGCGCGTCGTGCTTTTCCTTGGGGTAGACGGCCGGGACGAACTTCACCAGCTTGGGGGGCTTGGTGACGACGGGGCCGGACTCGTCCGACTCCTGCGCGCGCGCACGACCGCCGCCGAGGCAGATCGCCAGCATGAGCAGCGTCGGGACGAGGAAGCGTTTCATCGACTCTAGTCGCCGAGCTCGAACGTCCTCGCAATGACGAAGGTGCCGCCCGCCACCGCCTTTCCGCAAGCCATCGCCGGTTTGAACCGCCACCGCTGCAAAGCGGCCACGATCGCCGCGTCGAACGCGGTGTCGATGCTCGTGAGAACGTCCACCGACGAGACCTGCCCGTCGGCGTCGATGGTGAGGCGCGCCTTGAACTTGCCCTCCAGGCCGCTCTCCTGCGCCTGCGGGTAGAGCGTGTAGTCGAGCGGCGTCTTGACGACCGCCTCGGGCTTGGTCGGCTCCTCCTCGCAGGGGGCCTCGGCGCCGCCGCCCGCCTCCTCGCGCGTGTGCTGGGTGCGCCGCTCGGAGATGGCCGAGGCGACCTTGACCGGCGCGGCGGTCGGCTTGGCGCGCCCCTCGAGCCCGATGCCGGGGCCGATGTCGAGGCCGGCGTTGGACATGGCGAGGTTCATGGCGACCGGCGCCGCAGCCGCATGGGCCGCGGGAGCGGCCGCGGCCTTGGCCGCGACCGGCTCGACCTTGGCGATCTGCGGACGCACGATCGGCTTGGGCGGCGCCGGCGGCTTGGGCGGCTTGGCCTTCTTCTTCTCGTCCTGGACGGCGACCGAGATGGCACGCCGCCGCAGCTCGCGCTTCTGCGCGACCGCGACCAGGCCGACCGCCAGGCCGATGTGCAGCCCCACGGAGAGGACGACCGTGGTCAGCCGCAAGGACTACTCTCCGCTCTGCTGGACGTTGATCGCGAACTTGGTGACGCCCGCTATCTTGGCCAGGTCGAGGATGTGCACCACGTTCCCGTGCATCACCTCTTTGTCGGCGCTCACCACCAGGCTCATGTCGGGATCCGCCGCCACGGCCGCCTTCATCTTGTCGGCCAGCGCGGACTCCTGCGTGTCCACCTCGTTCCAGCGGAGGCGGCCGTCCTTGAGGATCTCGATCTTGGTCGGCTTGTCGGCCGTTCCGTCGGTCGACTTCGCGCGCGGCAGCTGGACCTTCAGCGTCTGCGCGACGATGTAGGTCGAGGCGACCATCAGGATGACCAGCAACACCAGCACCACGTCGACCAGCGGCGTGACGTTGATGGCGGCGATCGTCCGCGCCCGGCCCCGGCCGGCGCCCATCGTGCCGGCCATGTTACGCCTCCACCTCCGCCACGCGCCCGACGTGCTCGCCGGTCCGATCGGCGACCGGATCGGCCGCCTCCGGCGCCGCCCGCCGGTGCCCGCGCATCGTGGCGAGGACGACGTTCCCCAGCGCCGCCGCCTGTTCCTCGATGTCCGACCCCTTCTTCTGGAAGACGTTGTAGTAGATGACGGCCGGGAGCGCGACGAGGATGCCGATCGCGGTGGCGATCAGCGCCTCGGCGATGCCGCCCATCACGTTCCCCATCGCGCCCATCGAGTTCGCCCCCAGCTCGCGGAAGGCCGTCACGATGCCGAGCACGGTGCCGAAGAGGCCGATGAACGGCGCGTTGTTGCCCAGCGTGCCGAGAAACAGCAGGCCCCCCTCGAACGACTTGCGGCGCAGGCGCGTCGCCTTGGCCAGGATCTGCTCGACCGCCTCGGGTCCTTCGTCGTACCAGTCGAGCGCCTCGCCCACGATGGCCGCCTCGACCGACTTGCTGCCGGCGAGCACCTTGCGGGCCGCCGTCGCGTCCCCCTTGGCGAACGCCTTCTTGAGCCGCTCGGCCAGCGCGTCGAGGTTGTCCTTGCGGCGACG
Source organism: uncultured Pseudomonadota bacterium (assembly GCA_963831685.1). Classification (GTDB taxonomy): domain Bacteria; phylum Myxococcota_A; class Polyangia; order Fen-1088; family Fen-1088; genus JADGRB01. The sequence goes on along the minus strand of CAWHRJ010000007.1, from coordinate 408,222 downwards.
GAAGTACCACCAGCGCTCGATGATCACGCCGATCGACAGGACCGACAGCCCCAGCAGCACATAAAGCACCGCCTGGCTCGCGATCTGCGCGACGAAAACCAGCTTCGATACCAGGACGTTTGAGCTCATGCGTTCCCCTCCAGCTCCAGTTTCACGGGATGATAAAAGTGAACGCCAGCCGGCCGGCGCCGGCGGCGTGATTTCCACGGGTGTCGGTGTCCGTCGCTTCCCACTGCGCGTAGCCAAGCGGCGTCCCGTCGGCCAGCGTGGCGGAGACACGCCACTGCGCGTCGACCTGACCGCAGAGCGAGAAGGCGTCGACGCGAACGGTGTAGAGGCCCGACGGTGGCCCCTGGGTGTAGATGATGTTCTCCTGCCGACGACCGTCGATGACGCAGCCGGCGTTGGAGTCCAAGTCGAGCGATCCGGCGACCGCGTCGGCCGCCATGAGATAGTCTCCGGTCAGGGGCGGTTCGCCGGGGACAGGCGGCGGCAGCCCGACCCGGTTCTTGCTGTAGATCTCGATCGGTGTCGTCGGATCGTCGGGGTTGGGGACCACCGCGTGGAGGTCCATGTCCGATTCCGTGTCCCACTCGAGCGTGATGACCAGCGCGCCGGTCGGAACGGGCGCCGCCACCGCCAGCGCGAACACCTGCGCCGGACCAATCTGTCCGTTGGCGTCGACGCCCCGCAGAATCAGACTTTGGGGCCCCGCTGGCGTCGTCGGCGACAGAGAAAGCTTCGTTTGAAACAGGAATTCGTCGCTTCCCATCAAGACGTCGACGAACGGGGCGGGGACGATCCAGTATCCGCTGTCGTTGGCGAGGCCGACGAGAGCGCTGGTGCCGTTCTGGACGTCGCCCGAGAGCGGCACGTTCTGGATCCCCGGGTAGGCGCTGCTGATCGGGAAGGTCGGCGCGCGAATGAGAGGAACCGTGGTTCCGCTGTCGGGGCTCTGCTGCGTCCCGCCGTCGGGACTGAGCGATCCGGGGACGAACTGCGCGTTGGTGAGCTGCAGGTAGGCGGTGATACCCGATTCCGGGCTGGCGCCGCCGCACGCGCCGGCCGTCGTCGCAACCACGAACAGCGCCGCCGCAGAGCGCATCAGAAGCTGACCTCGCCGCGGATGATGAAGGCGTCGTCGGCGAGATTCGTCGGCATACCTTCCAGGTCACGGCCGTTGTGGTTGCGGTTGAGGTCGAATTCGGCGATCAGTCGGCCGGCCGGCGCGCGCAGCGCGGCGGCGAACGCCACCGTCTGATACGCCAGCGCGGTGGGGACGGCGGCCCCCATCACCGTGTTCACCGAATCGGCGTCGGGGTTGTAGAAGTCGTAGCGCACGCCGACGGTCGCGTGCTCCCCCAGATCTTGCGTGACGCCGACGTAGAGGCCGAACTCCCGGTAGTCACGTCCGAAGCTGACCGGATCCGCGGGGAGGACGCCGCGATCGAGGTTCTTGGCCCAGTACAGCTCGCTGTAGAGGATCGTCGCCCCGAGCCGTGGCACCTGGACGCCGAGACGCAGGTCGCCGCCGTAGCCGAAGCGCGAGAAATTCTGCGACGCGACTGCCGCCGATCCCGGGATGACCGTGATCTCACCCGGGTCGGTTTTCCCGTTGCCGTTGGCGTCGTTCCACACCACGGTCGACTTCGTGGCGGCCGTCCCCGCGTGGAAGCCCGTACCGGAGAGCCCGGAGAATCCGGCGGCCACCCAGACGGTGGAGCTGAGCGGCGTGTCGATGCCGACGCGCCCCACAAAGTCCTTGGCCGAGTTTGGATCGCGCAGCGGGAACGTTCGTTCGCCGATCGGTTCGCCGTCCATGACGGCCAGGACGTAGCGGACGAAGCGCCACCCGCCCATGAGGCGGGCACCGGCGTCGTACTCGCCGGGGAAGAGACCGTGCTCGGCGGTCGAGCGCTCGAGGAAGACACGCTCGCGATCGCTCTGGCCAACCTCGAAGCCAAAGGGGATCTTGAACAATCCGATCGTGGCCATCAGGAGGGGAAGCGCACGTCCCCGCTCGGGCGGCCATTTGAGCGATGCTTCGGCGCCGATGATGCGGGCCTGCGGGCCGTTGACGGTGTTGCCGTCGAACTCGACCAGCCCGGCCACCCAGGACCGATCCAGGGCGGCGCGGATCCGCGCGCGACGAATGAAGATCTCGTTGTAGTTGAGCGGCGCTCCGGACGGGCTCAGCTGGTCTTGCGACGACTGCCGGTACATCCAGTCGGCCTGCATGAACCCGGTGAGGCTCAACCCGGTGCGTGCGGTCAGCACCGTGGGAGGGGCTTCGCTCGCCTGGGCGTTGAGCGTATCGAGGTGGCCGGCCAGCGCGGCGTCGGCTTCGGCCCGCACCTGGCGGTCCTCGACCTGCTGATTGCGCAAGGTTTCGAGGTCGGCGCGCAGCTGCGCTATCTCGCGTGCCTGCTGCTCCTCGCGCGCCCTCTGCTCCTGCGCGGACGCGGCAGCGGCGGCCTGGGCAGCCGCGAAGTCCGCCGGCGTTTGCGGCCCGAAAGGTGGTGCCACATCCGTCGTATGAGTGGTCGGCGGCGCCTGGTGTGTGGCCGGGGCCGGTTGGGACGCTCCAGCCGTTTCAGCCCGCGCCGTCGCGAGTGGCGCGGACACGAGCGCAACGACTGCCCACCCTGCCCACCTGCCGAACGATCTGTTCCGACCTCGGGTCCGATTGTCTTGGTGAGTTGCCAAAGTTCAAAGAAAGATCGAAGCGTGAAGAGGGATCACGGCTGTCCCTCTCCTCGAGCGGAGAGGGACAGCGATGAAGACCAGGGAGTTACGGGCAGTTCGCCGAGGTGAACGTCGGCGCCGTCCGCGTCGGCGTGATGCCGCCGCTGGTCGCCGCGTTGATGATCGCCAGGTTCATTGCCGGAGCGCCACCAACGCCAGCGGGGCACATGGCCACGGTACCGCCACCCGCACCGCCTCCTCCACCCGCGGCGCCACCGGCCGCACCCGCAGCACCACCCCCTGCACCGCCTGCGGCACCCGCCGCGCCACCGGCGGCACCACCCGCAGCACCAGCCGCGCCGCCCGCCGCGCCGCCCGCGGCACCCGCCGCGCCACCGGCCGCACCGCCCGCAGAGCCGGCCACGCCCGAGGTTCCGGCCGCGCCACCCTTTCCGCCTGCGCTGCTCCCGGCTGTTCCGGGGTTCGGCGTGGACGGGCTCGAAGAGCACGCCATCGCGCCGAAGCCGGCGAGACCCGCCACCAAGAAGAACTTTGTCAGATGTCTACGCATTTTCGTCTAGTCCTTTCACTCACAAAAGCCGTGGTGGCACGCCTTGCCGCCGGTACAGGTGCTGGTCCCCGTGCCCGTGCAGGCGGCGCAGTTCGCCGGGGTCGTCTTGGTGATGGCCGCCTCGAAAGCGCACCCGCAGGGGTCGGTCGGGGCGTAGCAGGAGAGCGGGCCACCGTCTTTGGCGCGCTGGACCGACATGGCGCAGGTCGGAATCGTCCCCGCGGCACCCTCGACCTGGACTGCATCGAAGGTGGTGTCTGTCTTGGTCCCGTTGATCCAGCCGATGAAGTTGGCGGCCTTCTGGTTGGTGAAGGCGCCGGTGGAATCTACCGTCGCGATCATGTGCTCGTAGCCCCAGATGGCGTAGTGACCGTCGCGAACGTTCTTGCGGTCGGCGACTGAAGGACCGGAGTCCGAGTAGTAGGCCTTCGTCTGGCCGTACCACGCGAAGGCCAGCGAGTTCAGGTTCGCCCGCTGCGGATCGTACGCGTCGGCGCCGATGAAGCCGATGGCGCTCATCGGCGTCGCGTAGGTCGTCACGCCGGAGATGACGCCCGCGGTGCCGTTGGTCGATGGCACACAGACGGGAGCCACCATCACGAGAGGATCGACGTCGATGTTGTCGGCAACGGTGATCTGGGTCCCCGAGTTCGGATCGCGACAGAAGATGCCGTTGGGCTGGGTGAAGGTCGCGATGCCCGCGCCGGAGCCGCAGCCGTAGAGGTCGTTGGCCTCCGCCGCGGTGAGGTACTGCGTCGTGGTGTTCGACTTGGGGACGACGAACAGCATCGCCTGAACGGGACCGGGAACGTCCTTCCAGGTGCTCGGTGGGGTCACGTTTGTGCACGACGTCAGGAAGACGTCCGAGATGGCGAGGTCCGCCATCTGACCCGCCGCGAAGGTGCAGCTGTTGGTGACGACCGACGGCGGCGTCGTGGTGCTGTCGAGCGTGTAGTAGTGCGCCGTCCCGGTCAGGGCAGCCGCGAAGTTCGCCACACCCGAGCAGGAGCCGGGAACCTGGTAGATGATCGATGTCGGCGTGGTCTCCGCCGACAGCTTCACCGCGAACTGCTTCACCGTGGCTTCGAACGCGCTCGAGCCGGTGAGGATGATCGGATTGGGCAGGGTCGTTGTGTCGTTGCATGCTACCTGCGCCCGGGCAGGGTGGGCAGCCAGCAGCCCCCCCGCCGTCACGGAGAGCGTGACTGCGAAGCGAGTCATACGTGTCATGGATAGCCTCCGAAACATGGTTTTTTGTGCGTGCGCCAGCACGGGTATCGCGGCGGCAGTGACGGGGTCAACGCGATTCGCGGCACTTCCACGAAGTGTTGCGTCTGCGTGGCTCGTCCGACACCTCTGTGACGATTTTGTTACAGGCTCACGCGTCAGTCCCGCCGTCTGCGGGCTCCGATCATCGGGTCGAGCACTCGCTTGGGGGCGATGGGACCGCTACTGGCACTTGCAGCCCTGGTCGGTGGCACAACAATCCTTTGGCGCCGTTCCGTCCGCGCGCCGCTCGTAAGAAAGGACGCGTCCGCGGGCGTCGAGCGCGATCTCGCAGCACGCCTCGAGCATCCGCCGGATCTTCCGCCGCCCGCGCCGCACGCGAGCCTTCATGGCCGGCAGGGAGACGCCGAGCGTGTCAGCCGCCTGCTTGTAATTCATCTCCTGAAGCTCCGTGAGGATGAGAGCCTCGCGGTAGGGTGAGGGAAGGCCAGCCACGAAGGACGCCATGTAGCTCGCGAGCTCGCGCGCGGCGTCGGGCTCGTCGTTCCGAATGGCTGAATCTGCCACGTCCACGGGCAGCTCGCGCGCGCCGGCGGGATGATGCCGGGCACGCGAGCGGAGATGGTCGGCGACGGCGTTGCGCGCCACGCGGTACACCCAGGGGCCGAAGCGCTCGCTGTCCCGAAGATCGGGCAGGCCGGCTCGAACGCGAAGGTAGATCTCCTGCAGAACGTCGCCGATGTCCACCGGATCGCCGACACGACGAGCGACGAACGGGCGGAGGTGCTTCTCCACCTCCGTCCAGGCGCCGCGCGCGTTCGCCTCGATCATGCGACCTCCTCAGCCATTGCAGCAGTCGGGGCCGCAGCAGGTTTCGCTCTTCGCCTTCACGGCTTCGATCGTGGCTGCTGCGACGTAGTTCTCCGAGCCGGAGCCGGGGATCCAGTCGCGGATGAACTCCCGGCTGTCCGTTTTGACGTCGACCTTCACTGCCCCGAATCCCACTTCGAGCAGGATGGACCGAAGCTCGTCCGCCGACGACGCGCCGGACACGCAGCCGGTCAGCGCGGCGACCTGCTCCTGCAGCGCGGCCGGGAGCGGCGCGGTCGTCACCACATCCGAGATGGCGAGGCGGCCGCCGGGCTTCAAGACCCGGAACGCCTCCGCGAAGGCCGCCTTCTTGTCGGGGACCAGGTTGATGACGCAGTTCGAGAGGATGACGTCCGCGGACGCGTCGGCGACGGGAAGATGCTCGATCTCTCCCAGACGGAACTCGACACCCCGGACGTTCGCGCGGCGCGCGTTCTCTCGGGCCTTCGTCACCATGTTGGTCGTCATGTCGACGCCGATCACCTTGCCCGACGGCCCGACCTTCCGCGCGGCCAGAAAGCAATCGAACCCAGCGCCGCTGCCGAGGTCCACGACCGTATCGCCAGCGCGAAGGTTGGCGATTGCCTGGGGGTTCCCGCAGCCGAGGCCCAGGTCTGCCCCGGCCGGCAGCGCGGCGAGATCCTCCGCCGAATACCCCAGCCTGAGGCTCGACTGCGCGCCCGGGCCGCAACAGCCCGGAGTACAGCCCGGCTCCCGGAGCTCGGCCACCTTGCCGTAGTGCTCGCGCACGGCCGTCCTGACTCTCTCTCCGTCCAAGTCGCTCATCGGTTCCTCCTATTCTGGAAGACGGAGACCGGAACGAAAGGACGCAAGAAATTCGACGTCGCAGCGGGTGGAGAGGGACGATGCCCGCGGAGGCCGATCAGCGGGTCCGGTAGAGCCGCTGGCTTCCCTCTTCTTTCACCCACGCCTCGATCTTCCGGCGGATGTCGTCGCGCACGGCGACGATTTGCTTCAGGCGCTCGTACTCCGTGCCCGTGAACGTCGAGGGGTCCGCAAAGCTCCAGTTCAGCCTGGTGGTGACGCCGGGGAAGATCGGGCAGCGCTCGGCCGAGGCCTCGTCGCAGACGCTGATGACGTACTGAAAGCGCTGGCCGCTCTTGAAGAGGTCGAAGACGGACTGGGTCTTGTTCCGACTGATGTCGATCCCGACCTCCTTCATGGCCGTGACGACCAGCGGATTGAGCTTCCCCGGTTCGAGCCCCGCACTTTCCACGTCGAAGCGATCAGGCGCGACCTGCTTCAGGAATGCTTCGGCCATCTGGCTCCGCGCCGAGTTGTGAATGCAGAGAAACAGCACTCGCTTCTTCATGTCCTTCATGGCGCACGCTCCTGGTCGGGTGGTGGGTTACTGCACGGCAGAGCCCGGACGCGATCCCCCCGCCCGGTGACCCGGGGCGCGGCGGCGGATGAGCTGCTCAGCGGGCGGCGCGCCTGGGCGCCTCGTCGGCGCAACAGGCCTGGCCGGAGGCGACGACGTCGTCGTCCAGAGCGACCCGCACCACCTCCAGCGCCTCCACGAGAGACGCGCGTTCCGTGATCGGCAGCCTGCGGAAGACCTTGGCCATGACGTCCTGCTCGTCGCAGCGGAGGGTCTCAAGGGCGATTCTCCCCTTGGCCGTCAGCGCGACGGTAACGACCCGCGAATCCGCCGCCGGGCGCGCCCGCGCCACGTACTTCTCGCGCTCCAGGACCGAGATGTTCCGGCTCATCGTCGACAGATCCACCCGCAGCGAGGCCGAGAGGGCGCTCATGGAGGGATCGCGTGCCGCCTCGATCGTTCGCAACGTCTCGAATTGCTCGCGGGTCAGGGGTCCGCAGCAGATCTCCGTCGTCTGGAGCTTGGAGACCCGCCGCGAGATCGCCGCCAGTGCGTTGGCGAACCTGTCCTGGTTCTTCATCACCTGCCATTCTTACATAGCGAGCCGGCGGCGCGCCTATGTAACGGTTCTTGCTCACCTGATTTCCAGCTGCCAGTACACCTTGATCTCCTCGACGAGCCGATCGGGCAGAGGTACGTAGGCCAGTGACCGAGCCTGTTTCTGCCCTCTCGAGAGCGCCCATCGGAAAAACTCGAAGGCCGCCTCCGACCGTGCAGGGTTGGTCGGTGACTTGCTCATCAAGATGAACGTGGTGGCCGCGACCGGGTACGCAGCGTCACCGGGCGCGTCGGTAATGACCGAACAGAAGTTCTTGGCGCTCTGCCACTCGACGCCGACAGCCGCTGCCTGGAAGGCGGCGGCGCTCGGCTCGACGAACTTGCCGGCCCGGTTCTGGATTTCGACGTAGCTCATCTTGTTCTGGAAAACGTACGCATACTCGACGTAACCGATGGAGTTCTTGGTCCGGTTGACCATGTCCGCCACGCCCTCGTTGCCCTTCGCTGGGATTCCCGTGGGCCATGACACGGATGCGCCCTCTCCAACCCTCGCCTTCCATTCCGGGCTCACCTTGCACAGGTAGTTCACCCAGTTGAAGGTCGTCCCCGACCCATCCGACCTGTGAACCACCGCGATCCTCGCGTCCGGCAGCACCACGGCCGGGTTGAGCGCCTTGATCTCGGGTGCGTTCCAGTTCGTGATCTTGCCGAGGAAAATATCGGCCAACAGCGGGCCCGTGAAGCGGAGCTGGCCAGGTCTGATGCCGGCGACGTTCACGACGGCGACGACGCCGCCGATGACGATTGGGAATTGCGCCAGGCGGGCCTGATCGAGGTCCACGCTTCCAAGCGGCATGTCGGAGGCGCCGAAGTCGACCATTCGTGACTTGATCTGCGTGATGCCGCCGCTCGAGCCGATCGGTTGATACCTGACTTTGTCTCCGCTCCGTGCCGCATAGTCCTCGGCCCACTTCGACATGATGGGGAACACGAAGGTCGAGCCCGACCCACTGACCTCTTCGGCGCCGGCGGAAACGCCCGACACGAACGTGCCGAAGAACGCGCTGGCGGTCAGCAGCGTTCTCAGGGCCAACAACCTCATCGCGGTCTCCTTGATGGGACGTCTCTGGATCCGGCTCACGCGGTGGTTCAATTAATTGTATGCTACAAGTTCGCTTGTACGCTACAAGCGACGGGCCGTCAAGGTCCGACTCCGCAGGCCGCGGTCACGGCGTCAGGGGTGGTTGAACCCGCGACCGAGCTTGATCTTCGCGAGCGGGGTGCAGCACGTCGAACCGCCGGCGGCGGCCTCATCGTCGACGTCGTAGTTGAGGTGGTAGACCTCCCAGTCGACGCCGTCGGGATCGCGCACCCAGAACTTGTCCTGGTTCGCGTGGCAGCAGCTGGTGTCCATCTCCTCGCGGACCTCGAGCCCGCTCGACTTCACGCGGTCGAGCAACGCGATGAGGGCCTCGCGCGACTCGACCTGGAACCCGAGATGGTCGACGGTCTTGCCGGCGCCGGCTTCTCCCGCCGAGAGGGCGAGGTTGATGGGCGCGAACGCCGGCAGGAACTTCACGTACCCCGGCTTCAGCTTGACCGGCTCGGCTCCGAGGAACCGCTCGTAGAAGGCGCGGCTCGCCTCGAGGTTGGAAACGTGAAGGTGGATGTGGACGTTGCTCATCGCGCTTTGACCGCCAGCGGCACGTCCCTTGTACCATACAAAGATGTGTTGCTGCCCCATCTCGGCCTGGGACCCACGGTCGGGGCCGAAACGTCCCGGACGAACGTCACGAACTCGTCACGTGGCCGCGTTCCCCTCCGGGGTGTAGATTCGATCGGATGTTCCGGGTGTTGGTGGTGGATGACGACAGAGACATCAACGAAGTCGTTCAGGAGGGGCTTCGCGCGGCTGGCTACGACGTCGCCGGGGCGCTGACGGGCGAGGAGGCGCTGGCCGAGGTCGAGCGGCGCTGTCCGGACCTCGTGCTGCTCGACCAGATGCTCCCCGACATCGACGGCGCGGAGGTCTGCCGCCGGCTGCGCGAGGCGCCGAAGACCCGGCGCGTCCCGATCATGTTCCTGACCGCGCGCGCCGGGTCGGACGCGCGCGTCCGCGGGCTGGCCCTGGGCGCCGACGACTACGTCGTCAAACCGTTCAGCATGCGCGAGCTCGTCTTGCGGGTGGGCGCGGTCCTGCGTCGCGCCACGCCAGTCGAGCTGCGGCTGCCGCCGGAGTGGGTAAGGCTGCGCGATCAGTTCAGGGTCTGGAACCGCTACGCGGAGATTCACCTGGCGCGCGGCGAGTGGCGCGACTGTCTGGAGCTCTCGCGCAGCATCCTGCACAACTGCGACGGCGCGCTCGGCCCTGACGAGCGCCGCCGCATCTACGAGCGCATCGCCCGCTGTGCCGAGGAGCTCGGCGACCCGGAGGCGCAGAAGAGCTGGCAGAGCAAGGCCGAGACAATCTAGGCCGCCGCTGCCCGAGGTCCTGTTTGTCGTTTCGACCCAACCAACGAGTCCCGGGGGCGGCGCGCCGCTGCGATTCTCCTCGACCATCCCGCCCCGCGCGCCGCTCCCGGGTGTCTCTCCTCTGACCCAACCCCCAATCGGACTACAGAGTCGCGTCGACGCCGGCGAACGCCGCGTCGACTGAAATCCAGGTCAACCGATCCCGCAACCAGAGCGAGATGTCGGCGATGTCGAGCGCACCCAGGAAGAGGCCCCGGTTGCAGACGATCGGCAGGTGCCACTGCCGGCGCGCGCACATGCTCCGCAGCGCCGCCCCGACGGTGTCGCTCTCGCGCAGCGGCTCCGTGCAGGGCAACATGATCGAGGCGATCGACATGGCGCGCAGATCGTCGACGTCGGCGCCGGCCTGGGTCAGGATGTCGCGGTCGGTGACCACGCCGACGGGCCGGTGGTTCTGGACCACCACCGCCGCCCCGCGCGCCCGCCGGCGCAGCGCCTCGATGGCGGTGGCCACGCCCGCCTCGGGCGACAGCGTGAGGGCCGGCCCGCGCGGAATGTCGGTGACGCGCACGTCGAGCCGCACGGCGCTGATCGCGAGAGCGCGGCCGGACTGTTCTCCGCAGTCGGCTCCGCGGCCGTCAGCGCCCGCCTCGGGCGCCTCGCTGATCTTGAGCACGTCGAAATCGAACACGCCTCGTCTCCTCCTGCTCGGCATGATGACCGAGCGGGCGGAGGGACGCGGTTACGATCCCGCCACGATTTGAAGGCGCCGGCCGAGATCGATCAGGGGCGCGGGAAGAGGCGGGCGCCGCTCGGCCGGTGGCGCTCCGAATCCGCAGCGCAGCTGAATGCGCCGACGATCGGCGCCGAGGTAGCCGATGCCGACGAAGAAGGCGCAGCGGCCGCAGTCCTCGATCACGCGCGCGAAGTGCTGAGTCCCATCGTGGCGCAGGTGGATCGGGCAGCCGATCGCGCGCAGCGAAAAATCGTCGTCGACGGTGAGCGCACGGGTCCCGGCGCAGCGACAACGCCAGGCGGGCAGGCCGAACTCGCGCATGGTGGACCAACGACCGGGGTCGTTCGTGAGAGTTCCGGCGCGCAGAACGACCAGCGGGACCCCGGAGCGCGGATCGATTCGGTTGGGCAGGCGGCTTCCGCCGTCGAGCTGGATGACCAGCTGGATGGTGCCGCGATCGTCGGTCAGCAGCGCGTCCGCGCGGGCGCCGTTCGGCAGCCGCGCATCCAGCTCGACCCGCTTGATGGTGGGGTCGAGCGCCCGCCACGACTTCTCACCGCAGGTCTCGCACCGGCGCAGGAGCTGAGGGGCCTGGCTTGCCCCCTTCAGCCACGAATTGATGACTTTCCGCAGCGTTCGCTTGGCAGCCGACATGTGACCAGGAGGTCGCTACCTTGCCACGGTCGGGCCACGGCCGTGTGACGAATATGTTACAAAAACGTCGCACCGCGTCGACGCCGTTTCTAGGTAATTGGAAGCGTGAACCAGAAGGTCGCCCCGCGCCCGGGCGTGCTGTCGACGCCGATGGTTCCGTTCATCGCCTCGACGAGGTGCTTGACGATCGAGAGCCCGAGGCCGGTTCCTCCCATGTCGCGCGAGCGGCCGCTGTCGACGCGATAGAACCGTTCGAACAGACGCGGCAGGTGGCGCGGTTCGATGCCGGGGCCGCTGTCGGCGATCTCGACGCGCAGGGCGCTTCCCGCCTGGCGCGCGCGCAGGCGCACCTTCGTGCCGGGGCCGCAGTACTTGACGGCGTTGTCGAGCAGGTTGGTGAACACCTGTTCGAGCGCCTTGCGATCGGCGCGCGCGGTCGGCAGCTCGGCGGGGATCTCGTTGGCGACGTCGAACGACTTCTCCTCGACGCGCGGGCGCAAGAGCGAGAGGACCTGATCGGCCACCGCGCGCAGCTGCACCGGCGCCACGTCGGGGCGGTACTCCTTGGATTCGATCCGCGACAGATCGAGGAGATCCTCGACCAGGGAACCGAGGCGCTGGGCGTTGCGATCGATGATGTCGACGAATCGATCCGAGGCGCCCGGATCGCGCTCCAGCGTGAGGCGAAGCGTGTCGACCGCCGAGCGCACCGCGGTGATCGGCGTGCGCAGCTCGTGCGAGACGTTGGCCACGAAATCCTTGCGCAGCATCTCCAGCTTCCGGATCTCGCTGACGTCGACGAACACCGCCAGGATCCCCTGCGGCTTGGCGTTGAGCGCCGGCAGCGACGCGGCGTGGACCAGCAGGCGTCTCGGCTTGGGACCGGTGATCTCGATTTCGCCGGTGACCGCTCCCAGTCCCTTGCCCGCCCGCTCGAGGATCGACTGCAGCTCGGCGTTGCGGATCAACTCCAGCGCCGCGCGCCCCTCCGCGTCGGGGCCGAGTGCGAAAGTCGCGCGCAGCGCGGGGTTGACCAGGAGCATCCGGCTCTCCTGGTCGAGCACCAGCACCCCCTCCTGCATCGACTGCAGGATCACCTCCAAGAGATCGCGCTCGGTGCGCAGCGCGGTCAGCGTCGAGGCGAGGTTCGCCGCCATCACGTCGAGCGCGCGCCCCAGCTCGGCGATCTCGTCGGTTCCGATCGGGCGCGTGCGCACCGCGAGATCGCCGGAGGCCATTCGCTGGGCCGCCTCGGTCATGCGGCCGAGCGCGCGCGAGAGCATCTGCGCCGCGGCGCTGGAGAGAACGACCGCCACGACGAAGGCCAGCCCCAGCGCCGCCCACAGGATGTGGCGCAGCTTGCGGACGGCCGCATCGACCTCGTCGAGCGGAACGGCGAGCCGGGCGGCCCCGTGGCGCCCGCCCGGCAGCGCGAGCGGGATCGCGGCGTACATGAGGCGCTCGTGCACGGTCGCGCTCTGCCGGGTCGACGACCCCTGGCCGCCGGCGAGCGCCGCCGCCACCTCCGGGCGGTCGCGGTGGTTTTCGACGGTCGCCAGCGCCGGGAGGGAGACCTGAGAATCGCCCAGCACGACGCCGTCGGCGTCGATGAAGGTGACCCGCCCGTTGGCCCGCGGCCCGAGCTCGTCGGCCAACGCGTCCCACCGGGCGTGGTCGAGGTCGGTCTGCCCGCCCGCGGCCTGCTCGACCAGCGCCAGCCGCGCGTGAAGATCGCCGCGGATGCCGTCGAGCAGGTTCGCCTCGACCGCCGGACGCAGGTAGATCTCCGCCGTCAGCACCGAGACGGCGATGAGCCCCAGTGAAACCGCGAACAGCTTTCCGCGGATGTTGAGCTTCATGACTTGTCGGTGTCGTCGCCGGCGCCGTCGCCGTTTCCGATCGTCGCGTCGTGATCGGGGGCGGGGGTGAATCGGTAACCGACGCCGCGCACGGTCTCGATGTACTGCCCTGCGGATCCCAGCTTCTCGCGCAGCCGCTTGACGTGGGTGTCCACGGTTCGCGTGGTGACCTCGCCGCTCATCCCCCAGACGTCGTCGAGCAGCGCGGGGCGCGACTGCACCCGCCCCCGGCGCTCCAGCAACGTCGACAGCAGGCGGAGCTCGAGGGCGGTCAGCGTCACCTCGTCACCGTCGACCCAGACCCGGTGTGCGTCGCGGTCGACCCGCAGCTTGCCGAACACCAGAACGCCGCGCCCGCTCCCAGCCGGCGCGGGCGAGGTCCGGCGCAGGACCGCCTCGACCCGCAGCAGCAGCTCGCGGAGGCTGTAGGGCTTGACCACGTAGTCGTCGGCTCCCAGCTCGAACCCCACCACCCGATCGACCTCGTCCCCCTTCGCCGTCACCATGACGATGGGGACGTCCTTGGTCTCCGCGTTGCCCTTGAGGCGCCGGCAGATCTCGACCCCCGACACGTCGGGGAGCATCAGATCGAGCAGGACCAGATCGGGACGGTGCTCGGCCACCGCGCCGATCGCGTCCCGTCCGGCCCCCACGATGATCGGTGTGTGGCCCGCCTGGCGCAGGTTGTACGAGAGGACCTCTTGCAGATCCTTTTCGTCTTCGACGACCAGAATGCGCGCCATGGCGGGTGGTCGAGTTTCTACCACGCGCGTGGTTGACCTGGTTGCGGCAGGCAGGGGGCCTGCTAGACCCAAGTCATGCGGATGGATCGAAAGCGAATCGACTCATCCGGGCGGACGCTCCTGATCGCTTTCGGCGTGGTGGCCGGCGCGTTCGTGCTCTCGACTGTCCTGGCCGAGCGGAGCGATGTGCGAATCCGGCACGCCGCCGCCGACATCGCCGAGAACTCCGCGCCCAGCATCGAGCACCTGTCGCTGCTCCGCACCGATCTGCGCCGCATCACCTTGATTGGCGATGACGATCTCGATGCGGCGCTGGAGGGGAGCCCGCGCGTCGACCGGCAGCGGATCGACGAGGCGCTCGTCTCGCTCGAGCAGGACTGGGCCCGGTACCACGCGCTCCCGGCCTTTGCCGGGGAGAACGTCCTCATGGCCTCGGCCGAGCGGGCCAAGGAGGATCTGGCGGCGGCGATCATGCACATGCAATCGCTCGATCCCGCGACGCACGACGGGGACGAGAAGATCCGCGAGGTGCTGGAGACCGAGCTGCAGCCGGCGGCCAACCGCCTCGATGCCGCGGCGCTGCGGCTCATCGACTTCAACGCCGCGCGGGGCGGTGATCTCGGGACCAGCATCAGGCGAATGGGGGAGCGGTCGGTGACCAACGCCATCGTGCTCGACGCGCTCTGCCTGGTGCTGACGGTCATCACGGCGTTTCTCGCCTGGCGCCTCGGGCGCCGCTACACGCTGCTGCTCGAGCAGCGCGCCGACGAGCTCGAGGCCTTCGCCGGGCGGGTCGCGCACGACGTCGTGGGGCCGCTCTCGGCCGCCAGCCTGGCGCTCGACCTGCTCGCGCGGGGGAAGGCTTCGCCCGAGCGCGCCGGGCGCGCGATCGACGCAGGGCGGGCGGGATTGTCGCGCGCGCGCCTGATCGCCGACGGGTTGCTGGCCTTCGCGCGTGCCGGGGCCCAACCGGACCCGGGCGCCCGCGCCGACGTTGCGGAGGTGGTCGCCGGTGCCCTCAAGGAGATCGCCGCCGACACGGCGGAGCGCGGGATCACCCTCGTGGCCGAGGTCGAGGGGGCGGACGCGGTCGCCTGCAATCCGGGCGTCCTGGCCAGCCTGGTCTCCAATCTCCTGCGCAACGCCGTCAAGTACGCCGCCACCGCGCCGGCGCCCCGCATCGTCCTCCGCGCCTTCACCATCCAGGATCGGGCGGCGGGACGCGTCCGGATCGAGGTCGAGGACAACGGCCCCGGCCTTCCCCCCGAGCTCGGGGCCCAGGTGTTCGAGCCGTACGTGCGCGGGCCGAACGGCGGGAAGCCCGGCATCGGTCTCGGCCTGGCGACGGTCAAGAAGATCGCCGTCGCGCACGGCGGCGAGGCGTCGGTCCGCTCGGTGCCGGGGGCCGGCTGCACTTTCGCCGTCGAGCTCCCCGCCGCGCCCCCCGAGGTCACCGCGCCCGGCCGCGCGCGGACCAGGCATGCGGGCGGCGAAACGCACGCGCAAGGCCGCTCGGTCTAGTAGCTCTTCCTAATAGCTTTTCTTCCACATCAGATCGGCCGAGCCGGTCCCCACGTCGCCGTACTCGCCCGCGATCTGCCAGCGGGACGTCAGTCGGTACTCGACGTGGACGGCATTCCGATTCTGGTACCGCGTCGGATCGGCGCCGATCCGTCCGACGTATCCGACATAGAGTTTGTCGGTGACGTAGCGCCCGGCCTCGAGCTGCGTCCCCGTCACCCCCATGCTGCCACCGGTGTCGATGGTGAGCACGTCGAGGGGGAGGTGCTTGGCCAGCGTCTTCTGCAACGAGCCGGCGATCACGCCGGCGATCAGGGAGGCTGCTTCGTTCGAGGCGGTGGCGCCCAAGCCGCCGCTGCCGCCCCCGCTCGCCGGCAGGTGGCCGGTGATGATCAGGGCGTAGAGCTGCGATTGACTCAGGTCGGGGCGGTTCGGAGAACTGACCCCGATCGTCAGGTGATCGATCGCTCCCTTGGCGGTCACCACCACGGTGACGTTGTCGTCGTTGTCCTGGTACTGCGCCGTGGCGTCCAGCGTGGGGTGGTCCGGTGCCCCTTCGAACTGCAGCGACGAGTCGGCCTTGAGGTCGAAGCGCCGGCCCAGCGCGTCGACGCGCCCGCGCCGGACGATCACCTCGCCGTGGACGCGCGTCTCTTCGGCGATCACGATCCGGAAATCGGGCGCGAGGCCCAGCTCCATCGCGGCGCCGGCGCCGTTCACCCAGAGCTTGTCCGGTGCCGTCACCGCGATGGTGATCCGCTTCCAGAGGAGCACAGCGGGCGCCGCGCTCTCGCCACTCTTCGGGGTGGTCTCCTTCAGCGGCGAGGGGGGCGCGCTGCGACGGGCCAGCGCTTTCAACTTCTTCGCCTGCGCGCGGTCGATCGGGTGGCCGTCCTCGACGATCACCACGTCGTCGGGCGTTTGCAGCGACTGAAGCTTGCGGCGATCTTCGTCGGACAGCTTCACGTGTGCGTCCTGGACCTCCACCTTCGCATCGGCGTCACCCCCAGGGCCACCCGAGCTGCCCGACAGCGCCGCGTTCAGCGAGACGTGCGCCAGCACCTGCCCCTCGCTGTAGGCGGGGATCTCCTTGACCGCGACGGCGCCGGTGAGCTGATAGCCGTCGCCCCCCGCTTTTCGCGCCAGGGTGGCGGTGATGCGACCGTCCCCGTCGCCCTCCTTGGCCGAGAGCTCGTCGAGGACGATCTTGTCGTTGTCGCCATGAATCGCCAGATGGATCTCGCGGAAGTCGCCCACCCCGGCGAGCTCCAGCTCGCAGCGATTGCAAGCGGCGTGGCCCGAGAATTTGGGATCACGGATGCTGCCGTGTGCAGTCAGGTCGGCGTCGAACAGACCCTCGGCGCGCCGCAGGGTGGTGGTCAGACCGGAGAGCCCGCGTAGGTCGAGCTGCTGCGCCTGCAGACGCAGCTCGTACGGCCATCGTTCGGGATCCAGGCGGTGCGCGCGGATCGCGGGCAGCCCGAGATCGGCAGTCGAGGAGGCCTTCAGGGTCAGCTGCCCGCCGTTGCCGGAAGTGATCTGCCCGGTGATTCGCGCCATGCTGTCGGCGTAGTGGGCTTCGAGCTGCCCGTACCCGACGGGTGTCTGATCGAGCTTCAGGTCGCTCGCCTGCGCGTGGGCCACGAGGCGCGGCGCGCGCAACGTGCCGTCGATCGAGAGATCGGCGTGCAGTGTGCCGTGCAAGGCACCCTGTCGCGCGCCGCTCCCGGGATCGCCCGGCAGGCCGAGCCGCTGGATCTGCAGCGGTCCAATGACGGCGCGCAGGCGAAGTGGAGCGTCGGCGAGCTGGCGCCGGTCCGCGAGCGCTTTCAACCCAGCGCCGAAGCGCGCCTCCAACGCCAGCAGCGGGTGTCCGAGGCGCACCACCCGGACGTTGGCCTCCGTGGTCTTCTGATCGACCTTCAACTCGACCCGTGCGTCCGTGGCGGGGAAACGCGCATTGGTGGCGCCGGTCAGATCGATCGCCAGCGTTCCGCTCGGATCGACGGCGCTGCCGCGTGCGGCGAGCTGCAGGGAGAGCGTGCCGCCGCTGAGGACCGGCTCTCCGAGCAGCTTGCCCAGCGTCGAGAGCGGGACCTGCGCGACGTGGCCTTTGATCTCGAAAGGCGTGCGCGCGAGCGTCGCGGCGCTGGGACGACGTCGAAGCAGGCTCCGGAGCGAGAGCGGCGTGGTGGCCTCGAGCTCGGCGGGCGGGACGCCGGGCGGCGCGGCGTGCACCGCGAGGGTGAGCGGCCGATCGTCATTCCCGCGGAGCGCCACCTCCAGATCGCCCAGCGCCCGCCCGGACATCCGGAGGGCACGCCCTGTGAGCTTCACGTCGATGAGTGGGTGGGTCGCGCTCCCCTCGACCGTCGCCGACAGCTGGACCCTCCCGCGTGGGTCGAGCGACGAGCGCTGACCGGTCACGCCGGCCACCGTGCGGGCAATGGTCGCCACCTCGATCTCGCTGGTCGTCAGTGCCAGCTTCAGGGGCGCATCGGTCTTTCGCCGGCCTCCCACGGGCGGCCAGGACGC
Source organism: uncultured Pseudomonadota bacterium (assembly GCA_963831685.1). GTDB lineage: Bacteria > Myxococcota_A > Polyangia > Fen-1088 > Fen-1088 > JADGRB01. Next base: position 390,449 of record CAWHRJ010000007.1, on the reverse strand, counting down.
GGGGAGGTCGAAGGTAGCGTCGACCGCCTCTCCGAGTGCGCGTGCCGCGACGCTGCCCTGAAGCCGGGCTGGCGAGAAGTGCAGATCGAGATCGAGATCGACCGCCCCTGCCGCCGTCATCGCGGGCGACCTCAGCGGACGGGGGAGCCGCGCCAGATCGAGATGCGACACGATTAGGTGAAGCTTTCCGCCGCGGGGACCCTTCTGCAGGTCGGCTTGCACACGCTGACCAGGGGCGCGCAGGTCGAGGCCGGAGATCGAGGCGCGCTCTCCCCGAAGGGCGATCCGGGTCGGCCGCGCCAATGACCAAGTCGCCTCCGGGTATCGCAACCTGAGCTCACCGATCTCCATCGACCAGGGCGAGAGCCGATGTCCCACGGCGGCGAGGGCGACGGGGTAGGGCTTCGCGATCCGGGCGTCGGCCCGGATGAGAGGCCCGCTGGCGCGCACCGTGGCGGCAATCCCGCGCAACTCTTGTCCGCCGAGGCGCGCGTACGCGGCGGTCACATCCAGATCGATTGCGGTCGGGGCGTCGAGGCGCGGGAGCGTCGCGCTCATGGTGAGACCGCGGACGGTATTGTGCGCAACCGTCAGCTGTGGAACACGGCCGGCCACGCGCAGCGACAGCCGAGCGAGCGGCCCCGAAATCGCCACGTCGATTCGCCCCCGGCCCGTCACAACGATGGGCGGAGCCAGATGGCTGCGCGCCAGGCTTCGGGCCGTGGCGGCCAGATCAGTCGCCTCGATCCGGGCACGCGCCTCCACGCGCCCCTCATCGAGCGCACCGTGTCCGTTCATCGTGGCGCCCGGTGCGCTTGCGCGGAGATCGGCGTCCAGGTGTTCCCCGCGTGAGTTGAGGTCGAGGTCAATGGCGGTGACGGGGGCGTCGCGCGTCAGTTTGGCGAGGTCGAGCTGGCGCACCCGGACGGCGAATCCCGACGGCGCCGCCCGCAACGTGCCGAGATCGATGGCGCCCTGGGCATCGACCCGCCCGGCTTCCGTCGTCAGCCGGAGGTCGGTCTCGAGCCCCTGCGCGCGTCCGTCGTAGTGAGCGGAGCCCTCGAGGGTGATCGCCCCGACATGAACCTCGGGCCCGGAGGAGCGGACCGAGAGTGCCCCGCCGCTCACCGCCAGGGCGCGGAGATCGACGACGACGTTCGGGCTGGCGGCGTTCGGCGCCGCTGCCTCCGTCGGCGGCGGCTTCGACGGGTGTGCGGGGGCGAGGGCCCGAGCCAGATTCGAACCGACTCGCTGATCGCCCATGATGAGGCGCAGCTCGGGACGCCGAATTTCGAGCCGACGGAGTTCGACGTGCCTGTGCAGCAGCGCCCAGAGGGAAAACGTCACATCGATCCCGTCCACCCGCGCCACCTGGGCACCCTCCGGATCGCGCAAGACGACGCCCTCCAGGGTCAGCCGATCTCCGCCGAACCGCAGCCGTTCGACGGCGAGCTGCCCAGCGATGCGCGCGTCCACCTTCTCCACGGCGATCCGTCGGATGATCTCCCCACCGCGATCCGTCTGGGCGAAGATCCAGAGACCGCCGCTCGCCACGAGCGTACTCGCCAAAACCACCAGGATCGTCACCCCGACCATCCGCAGGAGCTTCAAAAGGACTCCCCGATGGAGATCTGCAGGGTGCAAGCGCCATCTTTCACCTGGGTGACCGGATGGGAACCGAAGAAGCCGAAGCAGCTGTCGTCGACGGGGTACGCGTACTGGGGCGGGTTGATGGCCCCGGTGTCCGGGTCGGTGGTGTAGAGCGCCGGCAGCGTCCCGAACGGCAGCCGGCGCGCAATATCCAGCCGGATCGGCCCGATGGGCGTCAGGTAGCGCAGGCCGACGCCGACCGCCCACAGCACGCCCGGAAGGTCGCCCGCCCCGAAGAGGCCGGTCGTCACCTGACCGACATCGACGAAACCGGCGACCCGCACATTGTCGAGCAGCGAGTAGCGGGCCTCGAAGCTCCCCATGAACATGCCGTTGCCGCCGATCGGCACCGTCTCGTACACCGTCGGGTTGGTTCCCGGGGCGGGCGCCTCCAGCAGCGGCGACAGCCGGCGCTCGGAGAACCCACGCATCGAATTGGCGCCGCCGCCGTAGAACCGGATCACGACCGCGCTCTCGCCGGAGATCGCCCAGAGCTCTCCCATCTGCAGACGGGCCGCGAACGTGAGCGCGTTGTCGTCGAGGAAGCTGACGTAGGCGCGCAGGTCGGGGAGCACCCGAAAGTAACCAAAATCGCCCTGGAGCGGTCCGCCCCCCTGCTGCAGCGACAGGCTGGTGAAAAAGCCGTTGCGCGGCTCGAGGGGCTTGTCGCGGTGATCCCAGGTCAGCACCTCCTCGATATACGATAGAAAGATGGTGCAGCTGCCCGAGGTGGTCTGACACCCCAGCGTGAGCGGCGCCGTCGCCGCGCTGTTGATCGGCGAGCCGTTCAGGTAGTCGACCTCGAGGTGGTAGGCGGGGAAGATCGACACCCGCGCGCGCGGCTGCCAGACGACGCCGGCGGCCAGTCGCCCGCCCAGGTTGTCGTACGTCTCTTGGAGAGTTCGCGAGAGATCGATGCTGCTCTGCTGCTTGAACGCCGGGTGGCCCCCGAGGCGCGGCTGCTCGAAGGTCGCGCCCAGATCGGCGACCGGCCCGTTGCGTGACGGCTCCGACGGGTCGTTGGTGGCGACGGCGTAGATGTTGGGGAGAAAGGCCCAGCCGGCCTCGGCGTGAATGGTGAGCTTTCGGGTGCCGCCCAGAAAGTTGCGATGGGTCCAGTCGCCGATGAGCCGCGCTTCCTCATGGATCTGATCAATCACCAGTCCGGCGCCGAGCCGGAGCGTCCGGAACGGCGCCTCACGAACGGTCACCACCACCGGCAGAACGGCCGCCGTCGCGTCGGCCGTCCCGACCGACACGTTGACGCTGCCGAAAACCCCCATGCCGAAGATGCGGCGCTCGGCCTCCTCCAGCGCCTCGTCGCTGTAGAGCGCCCCCTCGGGGATCGCCAGGCGCGTCTGTTCCCAGACGAACAGCGCAGGGACGTGGGCATCGGGCGCGGTCTTCACGTCGATCGCCCCGAAGTGGTAGCGCGCTCCCGGGTGCACGACGATCGTGACCGCCGCCAGGTGGGTCTTCACGTCGACCAGCGCTTGCCCCTCGGTGGTCGCCTTGGCGTACCCGCGCTTGTGCAACCGGGTGACGAGGCCGCTCTTCGCGGCTTCCCAATCGCTCTCCACGAACGGGGCGCCGACCTTCAGGCGCAGCCCGCCGAGCGCGGCCTGCCGATCGGCGGCCGGCAACTCGTCGAGGCCCATCACGGCAAACGTGCCGACGCGCGTGATCTCGCCCTCGTCGATGGCGACCGCGAGCGCGACGCCGTCGGGCGGCTTGGGGGTCGCCGACTCGCGCGCGATGCGCGCCTGATAGTAGCCGCGCGACACGTAGAGACGCACGATTCGCCTCAAGTCGGCCTCCCAGCTCACCGGGTCGAAGTACTGCTTGCCGGCGAGCGGCCACCAACCCGTCTTGGCGGTCAGGATCTTCTTTTTGATCTGTCGCGCGGGGACGTGTTGGTTGCCTTCGATCTGGAGGTCGCGCACGATCGGCACCTGTCGCTTCTGCTGTGACGCGCACCCCAAAATCACCACGCCCACGACGCCCACCACCGCGCCGGCGATCGGCAAAGGCGAGGCTTCGCGCGGGGGCCGAGACCCGGCCCTGCGCCCCGCCTGCACCCATTTCATTTTCCGTCAATATGGGCACCCGACGGTTCAGTTGGAAGGGCCGCCTCGGTCGTCGCCTGACAGTCGGCTGGCTCGGGAGCTGATAGGCTGTCAGAGGAATGGAGCGTGCGTCCGGCCAGCGGCGACGTCGCATCGGCCGGATCGCGGCAGCGGTGGTGGGCGGGCTCGTGCTGGTGGCGACGTCGCTGCCGCTCGTGCTGCGTGGCCCGGTGGCCCGCTGGGCGGTGTCGCACGCGACGGCGTCGCTCTGCGGGTCGTTCCAGATCTCGGGCGGACACCTGGGCTGGGCGGCCGTGTGGCAGCTCCTGTTCGGGCGTCCCGTCGAACTGGCGATCGAGAACATCCGCATCGCCGGGCCGGACGGGGAGGTGGTGTTCGCGGCGGAGCGCTTCGAGGCGACGCTCGAGATCCACACCGGCCCCTCCCGGGTCATCCTCTCCGACGTGCTGATGGCCAGGGGGCGCTGGCGGCTGGCGCTCTTGCCCGACGCGGTCACGACGCTCGACGCGTTCCGCGCCGTGCCCGAGACCGGACGCGCCGCCTGTCTCGATCCGAACGCCCCCCGCAAGCCGGCGAAGGGGGGCAGATCGTCGGGGTCGGTCGCGCTCCGCAACGTCCAGTTCCAGGACGTCGACGTCGATCTGGCGTTCGACAGCTGGGAGCTGGAGCTCGCGCGGGCCAACGCCAACGGGCACCTGTCGGCGGGGGGCGAGGGGCCGCCGCTGCTGTTCGAGGCGCGCGACGTCGTCGCCGCCGCCGGCGCGTTGCGGATCGGGCGCCGCGGCGACGCCTGGACCGCGCGTGTGCCGTTCGACGCCGTCGAGATCACCAGTGTCGGCGTGACGCCCGAGCTGCCGACCGATCTCGAGCTGCAGGTCGCGGCCGCGAGCACCGGGCGGGCGCGCCTCTCCGGGCACGCGGCCTTCCGCAACATCTTTCCGGCCCGGATCGGTCAGCCGCCGCCTGGCGAGCCAGGGTTGGAGGTCGACGCGCGGTGGGCGCGGTTCGGCGCCGCGCTCATGGGGCTGGACGCGGTCTGGAGGCCGCACGGGGCGGTGGCGGCGCACCTCGACGGCGATCTGCACGCCACGGTCACCGGACCCTTCCGGGCGCTGGCCGGGACGCTGGAGATGGCGGGGGGCGGGACACGCCTCGTGGCCCGCGTCGCGCACGGCGCCGCCGACCTGGCGCTCACCTTCGCCGGCGTCGAGACCACCTGGATGCTCGATCCGACGCTGCAGCCGCTGCTGGGCGGGCTCCTGCACGGGCACTTTCACGCCACCGCGCACCTGTGGCCGACGTTCGCCGGGCTCGACGCCGAGATCCCCGATGCGGACCTGCGCCTCGACCGGCGGCGGGCGCCGGCGGGTCCCCGCCACTTCCAGCTGCGGATCGGGGACGGCGCGCGCGGCGGGGGGGCGACCGATACGCTGTACGCCTCGGTCGACAGCGTGCGCCTCCGTGACGCCGTGCTGCGCCTGCAGGGTCTGCGCGCCGACTGGACGGGGCTCAGCGCGCGGGTCGACGCGCGCGTCGCGTTCTCGCCGCCCGGCTCGGTCGCGGCCGCGCCGGCGGGGCATCGCCCGCGCTCGGAGGTGGAGGCGCACGGCCAGCTGGCCGTCGCGGCGCTCGAGGACTGGATTCCTGGCGGCGCGGTCAGCGGCCCGCTGCACCTGGCGGCGACGGCCGTGGGGACGGTCGAGCGCGTCGCGCTGGGGCTGGTGTTCGCGCCGCCGACGGCGATCGGCGTCGGCGGCCAGCGCTTTCTCCTACCGCGGAAGCTCGACGCCGTGCTGGCCGCCGACGCCGGCCTCACGGTTCCGAAGTTCCAGCTGCGGCGGGTGGGCGGCGGCACGATCGATCTCGGCGGTCGCCTCGGCCCAGGCGGCAAGGTGGCGGCCAGCCTCGGCGTCCGCGACTACCCGGTCGGTGCGATCCCGGGGCTCGATCGGGAGAGGCGGACGGGCGCGCTCGCCGGCACGTTGCGGGCCGACCTGGCGCTGGGCGGCGCGCTCGAGCGGCCGTCGCTGCACGGGCAGATCGGGGTCGCGGGGCTGGCCGCCAATCGGCGCCCGGTCGGCGACCTCGAGACGAACCTGCGGCTCGGCACCGAGGGGGGAGATCTCGACGCGACGATCGATCCTGGGATCACCGTGCACGCACGCGTGCGCCGCCGCCCGGCGCTCTCCGTCGACGCCACGGTCGCGGTCCGCAATCGCGCGCTCGGTCCCTGGCTGCCGCCGCCGGTGACGGGCGCGGCGGTGGCCGCCGAAGGCGACGTCAAGGTCGGCTACCGGTCAGGCAACCTGTCGGGGGAGGGCCTCCTGCGCCTGATCGGTCCCGGGCTCGCCGGCGCCCAGATCGAGGGGGAGGTGCACGGCCTCGACGCGCGCGCGCGCCTCTTGGGGGAGATCGACGTCGGCCGCTGGCCGCAGCTGTGGCCGCGGATGCTCAAGAGCGCGGCGGGCGCGCTGGACGTCGACCTGACGATCGTCCCGGTGCTGCTCCCGAGGCCGGGACGGCCGCGCCTCACCGGCAGCGTCCGCGTCGCGCGCCCGCTCACCTTGCAGACGGCGCGCTGGCCGGCGCCGTTCTCGGTCCCCGCCGGCGGGCGGATCGACATCGACGGCGACGCGCTGACGGTGACCGCGCTGTCGCTCGTGACGCCCGGGTTGCGCGGCGGCGTGGCGGGACGGGCGACGCTCGACACCGACGACCTCGCGCGGACGCGCCTCGCGCTCACGCTCGCCGCCGAGCTCGACGCCGGTCGGTTTCCGGTGCGCCTCCCGGCGGGCGTGGTGGCGAGCGGCCGCGCGGCGATCGACGCCCGGATCGGCGGCACGTTGGGGGGCGAGCCGGGGCCGCACCTCGACGGCGGCGCGCGGCTCGAGAATCTGACCGTGCAGCTCACCCCCGCGACGCCGGTCGCGCGCGCCAACGGGCGCGTCGAGGCGCAGGGCGACAGCTTGCGCACCGACGGGCTGCGCGTCGACATCGCGGGGGTCGGCGCGGTCACGATCGGCTCCGCCGGCGCGCCCGCGTCGGCCGAGGTCGCCTCGCTCTCGCCGTTCAGGATGGGGCGCATCGACGTGCCGTTCGCCGGGCAGGACCTCCAGATCGGACAGCCGTCCTCGCAGCTCTACATTCCGGATCTCGACACCACCTTGCGCCTCACCGGCGATGGGCGCGGCGATCTCAAGATCGCCGGGCAGGTGGCGATCGCCGGCGGGTCGTACGACTCGTCCCGCGGCGGTGGAAAGCAGGGGCCCTCGAAGCCGCGCGTCTCGGGCCCCTGGTATCACGCGCTGCCGCCGCGCCTCACGCTCGATCTCGATCTGCGCGGCATGAACAAGGGGATGCGCGTGGCGGTCCCGGTCCTCCCCGACGTGACGATCGATTTTCACTGCCACCTCGTCGCCAGCAACCACGGCGCCACCTGGACCGGACGCCTGCACGGCGCCACCACCTACGCCCGCGCGGCCGTCGCCGTCGCCGACTGGTTCAGCGACTCCGATCTGCGCAAGTGCCAGCTGACCAAGTGAGCGTGAGCCGCATCATTGCCCGCTTGGGCGGCCGGCGTTACCTTGTCAGTCACCGCCTCAAAAGGATGAGGCCAGCGAGGAATCATGTTGCGACGCATGTTCGCCGTGGTGGGGCTCTTCATCGCGCTCGGTGCGGCCGGTGCCGGCTGTTACGTCGGACCCGGCCCGGGACACTGCCCCGGCGGCTACTGGGTCGAGGGGCACTACGGCCCGCGCGGCCGCTGGCACCCCGGCCACTGGCGCTGCCCAGGCATGATCGAAATCGAGTAGCGCCGACCGCCGGACGCCCGCCAGACGCACCGCTTAGATCTGCTTCAGCTTGAGGGCGCGAACCGCGTCGTCGCGCTCGAGCGCGTCGACGATCGCCTGCTCGTCCAAAGTCGTCGGCAGCCTGACCTCGAACGTTGCACGCGCCTCGGTCCCTTCGGCCGCGCGCTCGTACTCCTCGCGCTGGATCGTCGCCCCCAGCTTGGCGAGGCGATCGACGATCGCCTTCATCGACACGCGCGATAGATCGAGCGTCAGCGACAGCCGGCGCCGGGCGAACCTCAGGCCGCGGTCCTCGAACCGGCGCAGCAGGGTGAGCGTCGCCAGGCCCAGCACCGTCGCGAAAAGGCTCTCGACGTACATGCCGCCACCGGCGGCCATCCCGATGGCGGCCACCAGCCACAGGCCCGCGGCGGTGGTCAGCCCCTTGATCGTGATCCCGTCGCGCAGGATGGCGCCCGCGCCCAAAAAGCCGATCCCCGAGACGACGGAGGACGCGATGCGCGACGGATCGATCGCGACCAGATCGTCCTTGCCGTAGTGCTGGTAGTAGACGAACCGGGTCGACACGACCATGAACGTCGCGGAGGCGAGCGCGACGATGGCGTGCGTGCGCAGGCCGGCGGGCCGGCCGTGCAGATCGCGCTCGTAGCCGATGGCGCCGCCGAGGAGCGTCCCGACCAGGATGCGCACCAGAAGCTCGAGGTGAAGCTGCACCATCTCCGATCTCAATATCGGCGCGCGCGCATCTCTCCTGGAGCCGCGGGGCGCCAGGGCTGGTCATGACGCGAACGCGTCCCAGATTCGTCGGCAGGAGGGGACCATGGTGTTCATTCTTCCAGCGGCAACGGGGCAGGGGATGGCGGCCACGCCACCCGCTGTGGTCGAGACGCGCGGCGCGAAGCCTTCGGTCGCCACCGGGCGACCGTCGTTCGGGGGCTGGCGGGTTGTAGCTCAGATGGGGACCAGCAGCGGCGCGGGGAACGTCGCGACCCCAGGGACGTACAGCTCGCCCGGCGACAACAACGGCTCGAACGGGACCAATGGGCCGAGCGGCTCGAACGGCACCAACGGGACCAACAGCGGCAACCCGGACTACGGCCCGAGCGGAACGGCGGGGACCTCGACGATGCCCGGCGGGAGCACGACGCCGCCGTCGCCGAGCTCGACCTACGGCCCGAGCGGAACGGCGGGGACCTCGACGATGCCCGGCGGGAGCACGACGCCGCCGTCGCCGAGCTCGACCGGCCTGCCCGGCTCGTCGCCGGCGCCGTCGACTCAATCGATGCCCGGCTCGACGCCGAGCGCGCCCGCCTCGACCTCGGTCCCGAGCTACGGCGGCGGCACCACGCAGTAGTGGCGCGCCCGGGCGTGAGCTGCTCGACCGCGCTCAGTCGAGCAGCGACGGATAGCTCTGCGGTGTCGGGGCGGTCGCGCTGGTGCCGCCCACCGCCGCCGGCGTCACCGCGGTTCCCCCCGCCGACAGCCTCTCACCGACGGCGGAGACGCCGGGGATTGGGTTCGCGGCGTTGACGGCCGCGCTCGCCGTGGCGGCCGGGGCGGTTCCGGTGGGCGACGGCGGGTTTGCCGCGGTGGCGGCCGGCGGAGTTCCCGTCGGCGCGAGCGTGCTCGCGGACGCGGCCAGCAGGCTCGTCGTCGGCGTGACCGCCGCGGCGGTGCCCGCGTTGGTCACGGCCGCGGCATTCAACGTGGCGAGGTAGAAGCTGCTCGAGCCGAGCCCGCCGCCGGTGTAGCCGCCGGGTCCGGTGCCGGGCGGAGGGCCGGTGGTCGCCCCGAGCGCGTTCGTCGGCTGCGCGGCCGGTGCAATCGTCGGCGCGGTCTGCGCGCGCCCGGGCCGGGCCGCGACCAGCGCGGCCGCGGCGCACGCGGCCGCCGCGAGCGTCGATCTCATACCGTGAATGTGCGTCTCCCCTGGAGGTGGCGGAAGCAGCTCAGCCCTCGGGCAGGGGGATGAACTCTTTCTCGTCGCCGGGGACGACGCCGAAGCGCCCTTCGGCCCAGTCGACCTTGGCGCGCTCGATCCGTTCGGTCGAGCTCGAGACGAAGTTCCACCAGATGTGTCTCTCACCGTCGAGCGGCGCGCCCCCGATCAGCACGAAGCGGCTGGGCGCGAGCGCGCGGACCGACGCGGCGCCGGGGCGAAAGACGGCCATCGCGCCGGGGGTCACCTGCCGTTCGCCGGAGGCCAGCTGGCCCTCGACGACGTAGATGGCGCGCTCGGCGTGCTCGTCGGGCAGAGCCAACGTGGCGCCCTCTTCGAGGGTCGCCGCCACGTAGAGGGTGGGTGAGCAGACGGCGACGGGCGACGTGGCGCCGTAGGCGGTCCCCGCCACGAGGTGGAGCTTCGCGCCCGGGCGCGCGAGCTCGGGGATGGTGGCGGCCGGGTGATGATCGAAGTGCGGCGCGCTCTCCTCGTCGGCGCGCGGCAGCCCGATCCAGGACTGGATCCCGTGCAGCGGGCCACCGCGCCGGCGGACCTCGTCGCCGGTCCGCTCGGAGTGGACGATCCCGCGCCCGGCCAGCATCCAGTTGACGTCGCCGGGCCGGATCGCCTGCTGCGATCCCAGGCTGTCGCGGTGGACCATCTCGCCGGCGTAGAGGTAGGTGACCGTCGCGAGCGCGATGTGCGGGTGCGGCCGGACGTCGATCCCCTGGCCGGGCGGCATCTCTGCGGGGCCCATGTGATCGAAGAAGACGAACGGTCCGACCGTCCGGCGCAGCCCCGAGGGGAGCGCGCGCCGCACGCCGAAGCCACCCAGATCCCGCGGGCGCGCCTCGATCACTGTTGCGATCGGTTCGTTCGGCGCAGAGGGCTCGGGCAGGCTCATGATTTTCCCGATGACTTTCGGACGAGCCGGCGGTCGATCTGGTTGAGGCGCGCGGCCGTCGCGCGCACCGCCGCGCGCGGCAGGAACCGCTGTCCCCGGATCATAAATTTGCTGAGCAGTCCGGGGATGACCTCCCCCTTGCCCGACATCATCGCCTTGTAGGCGTGCGCCGCGACGTCGGGCGCCTTCATGGTCCCCAGCTTGAACGCCCACGAGCGGTCGTTGCCGGCGATGCGGCCGAACTCGGTGGCGGTGGCGCCCGGACAGCTCACGGTCGCCGTCACGCCGGTCCCGCGCAGCTCGTAGCTGAGCGCCTCGGTGAACGAGATGACGAACGCCTTGGTCGCGTAATAGACGGACATGTACGGTCCGGGTTGAAAGCCGGCCGTCGATCCCATGTTCAAGATTCTCCCGCTGCCGCGGGCGACCATCCCCGGCAACAACAGACCGGTGAGGTGCACGAGCGACGTCACGTTGACCTGGACCATCGCCAGCTCGCGCAGCAGATCGCGCTCGACGAACTTGCCGTTGGTCCCGAACCCGGCGTTGTTGACCAGGTACTCGATCTCCGTCCCGCGCCGCTTGAGCTCGTCGACGATTCGTTGCGGCGCGCCCGGGTCCGCGAGATCGGCCGAGATGACCCCGGCGACGACGCCCCGCTCGGCCGCGAGCCGCGTCGCCAGGGCCTCCAGCTGATCGCGCCGCCGCGCCACCAGCACCACGTCGTGCTTGTCGGCCGCGAACAGCTGAGCCAGCTCCAGCCCCAGGCCCGAGGAAGCTCCCGTGATGAGCGCCGTCTTCGTCATGCTCGACCGCCGGATAGTAACCGGCCGATCTCCGCGGCGCCAACGGGCGGCAGGTGCGGAACCCTTCGCCGGTTCCGGGTAGAATTTCGCCCGTGATCACCGATCCCGCGCCGCGCGCGGCGGCCAAGCGCCGCGAGTACGATCGGAGCGACGCCATCGTGACCGTGCCGCTCGGCAACGACGGGCAGGTGGCGGCGCTGGCGCGTGCGCTCGCCGAGGCGATGGCCACGGGGACGCCGGCGCCGGTTCAGCGCGCGGGCAGCAGGCTGCTCTCCGCGATGGCGGCGTTCTACGGCGTGCCGGTGCCGCCGCTGCGCGTGCTCGGCGTGCGCCCCCACCGCGTCTCCGCCGGCGTCTGCACCTACCAGCTCTACGGTGACTACACGCCGAAGACGCACCGGATCCGCGTCTGGATGCGCACCGCCATCCGCGAGAAGGTGTCGAGCCCGAAGGCACTGCTGAACACGCTGCTGCACGAGTTCTGCCACCATCTCGACTGCACGCGCCTCGGCTGCCCGGAGAGCTACCACACGCGCGGCTTCTTCACGCGCATCGACCACCTTTACCACCACGCACTGGAGACGCCGCTCGAGAGGCGGCGGCCACTGCGCTGGATCAAGCGCGGGTCGGTCTGGTCGGTCGACTGGCGCCTGCTCGCCCGCAGGTGAAAAAGTCGCCGCGCGCGCGGGCGCCCCTTGCGCGACCGTCAGGTCGGATCCATGAGGTGGGGAAACCAAGGAGGTTCCCATGGTGCGCGTCGGTCTTTGGGTCAAGCTGGAGGCGAAGCCGGGCAAGGAGTCGGCGGTGGCGGAGTTTCTCGCGGGCGCCTTGCCGCTCGCGCAAAAAGAACCAGAGACGACCGTCTGGTTCGCGCTGCGGCTCGGTCCCGCGACGTTCGGGATCTTCGACGCGTTCCCGGGCGAGAGCGGCCGCAAGGCGCACCTCGACGGCCCCATCGCCGCCGCGCTGATGGCCAAGGCCTCCGAGTTGCTGGCCAAGCCCCCGCAGATCGAGCAGCTCGACGTGCTCGCCTCCAAGATTCCGGGTTGAAGAATTCCGGGCTAGCTCAAAGCGAGCTCAGTTCCAGGTGCCGGCGCCGACGTCCAGCTTCCAGCTGACGTGGTAGGTCGGCAGGCTGATCTGTGTGCCGTTGAAGACCAGCGGCTGGAAGACGTACGTCGTCAGATTGTTGTGCTGGCCGGGGTGAGCGGTGCTCTCGTCGCCGTACCAGTGGTCGCCCCAGTAGACGTACGTCGTCCCCGCGCTGCCGACGATCGGCATGACCCACGTCGACTGGGTCATCCAGGTCAGATCGCCCACCGGCGCCAAATAACCCTGGTAGGTCCAGGGGCCGTTCATCGACGTCGCCGTCGAGTAGAAGTCGTCGTTGGCGCGCCAGCCGGTCTTGTCGGAGCCGATCCAGTAGAAGGTGTTGCCAGCCTTGAAGACGGTGGGCGCCTCGATGCCGCCGGTCGTGCCGTTGATGGCGCTGTACGACTTGGCGCCCGTCCAGCTGTGGCAGTCGCTGGAGAGCGTGTAGACCCAGCCGCTCTCGGTGACGACCCAGGCGCCGCTGCCGTCGGTGAGGGCGCTCATGTCGCTGTGGGCGGCGATCGAGCCGCTGCACGACGACGGCGGCACGCTGGTGACCGTGCAGCTCGACGACGCGCCGGAGCTGGCCAGCACCCCCTTGAACGAGTACTGGCCGTTCACCGTCGCGCTCGTCGCGTAGACGACCTCCTTGTCGGCCTGATAGGTCGTGTCGGCCGCGTGCGCGTAGAGCACGAACTCGCCGGTCGCCGGGCACTTGATGATGTGGGGACGCTCGCCCTTGCGGCTCGGGCCGAGAAGGCCGCTCGACTGCTGCGGCAGGATGATCCCTTCGTTCTTCCAGGTCGCGAAGTCCTTCGACGAGTACATCGAGAAGCCGTTGAAGTTGTTGTCGGTCGTCGTGCTGAGGAAGTACTCGCCATGCAGGTAATACGTGTCGCAGACCTTGATGATGCCGCCGCCGTGGGCGTTCATCAGGTTTCCGGCGGTGTCCTTGACGCTGATCCCGGGCGGGTTCGGTGGGGCGACCGTGGTGCCCGTGAACGGATCGGTGAGCGTGCCGACCTCCGTGCCGGGCGCGACGGTGCAGCTCGACGATCCACCTTGTCCTGCGGCGCCGCCGGTTCCGGTGGCGCCGCCCGTTCCGGTCGTGCCCCCCTTGCCGGTGGCGCCGGCCGCGCCGCCGGTTCCGGTGGTGCCGCCTGTTCCGGTCGTGCCCCCGTTGCCGGTGGCACCCGCCGCGCCGCCTGTTCCGTTCGCGCCCCCCTTGCCGGTGGCACCGGCCGCGCCGCCGGTCCCGGTCGCGCCGCCGCTGGCGCCGCCGCCGGTTCCGACGCTGCCTCCGGTGGCCGTTGATCCACCCTGGCCGGTGGCGCCGCCGCTGCCGACGGTGCCGCCGCTCGCGCTGCTGCCGCCGCTGCCGGTGCTTCCGCCCGACGCGCCGCCTCCGGTGCCGGTCGATCCGCCCGACTGGGCGCCGCCCGATCCGTTCGATCCGCCGGTCGCGCTCGTGCCGCCCGAGCCGGTCCCCGTGTCGCTCGAGCCAGGGTTGGCGCAGGCGAGCAGCCCGGAAAGGGCAAACGACGTCAGCCAGCTGGCGAGGATCTTCCGATGGGTCATGCGTTCTCCGGCAGAATGCGCGTCCCGAGGGGTCGGGGAGGACGCGAATCTTCAATCCCCTCGGGGGAAAGAGGGGCGATCCCCACGATTTTGGTGCGGGCGAAAAACAAATGAAAGGCGCGCGGCGCTGCGCTGCGTAGACTCGGCAACTTGACCCTGACGGCTACGGCCGAGACGCCCGAAGGAGGGGCTGGCGCGGGAACAGTCCCGGTTCGAGACACCTGCGGGCGGCCGCTGCACGACCTGCGGATCTCCGTGACCGACCGGTGCAACTTTCGCTGCCGGTTCTGCATGCCGCGCGAGCGCTTCGAAGGTCATCGGTTCCTGCCGGCGGCGGCCGAGCTCGACTTCGCGGAGATCGCGCGGCTCGTCGAGCTCTGCGTCCCGCTCGGCGCGCGGAAGCTGCGGCTGACCGGCGGCGAGCCCCTCCTGCGCCCGCGCCTCGCCGACCTCGTCGCGCGGCTGGCGGCGATCCCCGGCGTCGAGGACGTCGCGCTCACCACCAACGGCGCGTTGCTGGCGCAGCACGCAGCGGAGCTGCGGGCGGCGGGGCTGAGGCGGGTCACCGTTAGTCTGAACAGCCTCGACCCGGAGATCTTCGCGCGCATGAGCGGTGGCGGCCGGCTGGCCGAGGTGCTGGACGGGATCGCGGCGGCGCGCGCCGCCGGGCTGGCGCCCGTGAAGGTCAACGCCGTGATCCAGCGGGGCGTCAACGACCAGACGGTCATGCAGCTCGTCGAGCATTTTCGCGCCAGCGGGATCACGCTGCGGTTCATCGAGTACATGGACGTCGGCAACTGCAACGGCTGGGATCCGGCGCTGGTCGTGCCGAGCGACGAGCTGTTGGCGCGGATCGGGGCGCGCTGGCCGCTCGAGCCGCGCGCGCCGACCGCGCCGGGCGAGGTGGCATCGCGCTACGCGTTCGCCGATGGCGCCGGGGAGATCGGTTTCATCTCCTCTGTGACCCGGCCGTTCTGCGGCGACTGCGCGCGCGCCCGACTGTCGTCGGACGGCACGCTCTACACCTGTCTGTTCGCGACCGAGGGGACGGGCCTGCGCGATCCGTTGCGGGCGGGCGCGGACGCCGCCGCGCTCACCGAGCTGATTCGCGGCGTCTGGAGGGTGCGGGCGGATCGGTACAGCGAGGAGCGCGGCACGCTGGTCCGGGTGTCGAACCGTCGGCCGAAAGTCGAGATGCACGTCGTCGGCGGTTAGCGCCGCCCTCACATCCAGGAACCTCCCGGCGGCAGGACCGCCATGATTGGAGCCTGGCCGGTCGCCGAGGGCTTGCTTTCGTCCGCCTCGAACCTAGCCTTCTAGCCACCCTACGTGACCGCCGCTCTGCTCGACGACGACGCCGACCTGCTGGAGATCCTCGCCGAGTTGCTGCAGGAGCGTGACTGCCGCTGCCTCACCGCCCGCTCGCTCGACGAGCTCAAGGCGCTCGCGCCGGATGTTCTCGGGGCCGACGTGGCCGTGCTCGACATCAACCTCGGCTCCGGCCAGCCGAGCGGGATCGACGCCTACGACTGGCTGGTGAGCCAGAACTTCGCGGGCCGCCTCCTTTTTCTCACGGGGCACGCGCACGCCCATCCGCTGGTGGCGCGCGCCGAACGGCTTCGCCGCGCGACCGTGCTCGACAAGCCGCTCGACGGTCAGGTGCTGCTCGACAAGATCATGGGGAGCTCGGGTGGCGCGGAGGCGGTCTGACCGTGGACGACGCCGCCGAGGCGCATCGCGCGGCCGTCATCTCCGCTTTGCTGGGCGTGGTGGGAACGCTCATCGGCGTCGTCGGGTTCTGGCGCATCTCCGGCCCGGCGCTGCGCGCCGTTCAGGGCGCGGGAATCCTGACCAGCGGCGTCGCTCTTCTGGTACTGCGCGCCCGCCGTCCCCCGTATTCGCGCCGTCGCTCGGAGGCGATCTTCCTGTTGGTGCTCGTGCCGACGGTGGTGATGACCTGGTTGGTCGACGACGCGCGTGCTGCCCACAGCGCCAGCTGGGTTCCGTACGAACCGAACAAGCTGTCGGCGCTGACGTTGGCGATCATCGCGCCTCCCGGCTGGTCGACCGGCATCGTCGGGATCCTCATGTTCGTCGGATCGGCGCTGGTGCGCCACCTCACCTGGTCCGCCACCGTCCGTCCCCGCATCTCGGCGGGCGAGCCGCTGGGGATCATCGCCTACGGGGTGTTCGCGCTGGTGGTGCTGGGGTTCAAGCAGCGCGGCAACTCGCTGCGCGGCGAGCTCGAGCACGCGCGCTCGGAGAAGGTGGCGATCGAGCGGGTGGCGCGGGTCTCGATGGCGCTCCGCGATCTCGCCAACACGCCCGTGCAGACGTTGGAGTTGGTCCGCCAGAAGCTGCTCACGCGCGATCCGCAGATCGCCGTCCAGACGCAGCGAATGGGGCGGGCGCTGGAACGGCTGGAACGGTTGAACGACATCCTCGCCCCGTACCAGTCGTCCGTCGTCTGGGACGACGACGGCCCGACCCTCGAGCGTGAGATCGTGAGCGCGCGGGCGCGCATCTCCGCGCCATCGCTGCGCACCCCGAAAGAACTGAAGCGAGTCTAAGGCTCGGGTCGCTCGCTTGCGAGCGACCCGAGTTTTTCGTGCGGATTCGGCCGTCACTCCGACGGCGTGGCGCTCCCCTTGGCCTTGTCGGCAGCCTTGTCCGCACCGCTCTTGGTCTTGTCGGCGCCGCTCTTGGCCGCCTTGTCGGCCTTGTCGCCCGACTTCTTGGCGGTCTCTTCGGCGCTGTCGGCGGCGCTGTTCACGTCGTCGCCGGCGCTCTTGGCAGCGCCTTCAGTCGACTCGCCGGCGCTCTTGGCCGCCTCTGACGCCTCGTCGGCGCGCGCGGTCGTCGCCCAGCCGAGGCCCAGTGACAGCGCGCCCGCCAGACCCAAACCGTAGAGCTGCTTCCTCATGAGACACCTCCAGCGGACGGCCAACGCCGCCCTTTCCCTTTCCTGGATCTTGGATACGGATCGGCGTCGGGCCAGTCGGAGCAGCGCCGCCGAGGCTCGTTTGCGGCGCTGGCTGAGAAGCTCGGCGGCTTCGCGGCGGCCGGCTCGAGGCGTTCAGCCGAGCTCGGGCGCGAAGGGCAAGGAGGGCGGGCCGCGGAATCCCAGCGTGTCGAGAAAGCGGGCTACATTGGCTAGTCCCGACGCGCACCCCCAAAAAAGCCTGTGCGACCCGCCCCCCTGAGAAAGACGATAGAAAGTTCGGCAAGACCCGTGGCGTCAAACCGGCGCCGGAGGGGACGCGCGGCCACGGATCAGGCAATGACCGAGTAACAGAACGCACTTTCAGTCCCTGCCGCAGAGGCCGCACCGGCGAGCGGCCGATCGCGCTACCTCACTGGGCCGTGACGTTCGCGACCGGGAAGCTGATGCTCCCCGTACCGCCGCCAGCCTCGATGAGGATGCTGGCTTCCAGCACCGACCCCAGCGTCATGCCCTGGGCGCTCCAGGCGGCGAAGTGGCTGGAGATGGAGATCTGCCCGCAGGTGCGGGCCGTCGTCCGGATGCTGTAGAACTGGTTCCACTGGGTGACGCTGCTGCCGCAGCGGTTGCCGCCCGTTCCGGTCGTGGGGCGCAACAACAGATTGTACGTCCCACCGTCGATCATCGCCGTCCCCTTGCTGGTGCCGCTCCCCGGATTGACCGGCATCTTGCTGTACGAGTCGTCGACGATGTACCACTCGACGCAGGGATTCACCGACCACCCGTAGATCCCAACGTACGAGTAGCCGGGATTGGAGCTGGCCGTCTTCGTCTCGACGAAATCCGCCGTGACCGTCCCCAGCGCGCTGACGGCCTTGCCGCTGTTCCCCCAGGACATGCCGATGCGGGCCAGAAAGTCGTTCGAGCTCGGGCCAAACGCGGCGCTGAACGCTGGCGTGCTGCCGAAGGTGGTCATGGTTCCCCCGCTGCCGTTCTGCCAGATCTGCCAGGCCAGCGTGCCCGCCATCCCTGAAGTCGACCCGCTGTGCGACGTACCGCCGCTTGTCGGGAGGGTCGCGCTGCAATCGACCGTCCCGGTGCCGGAGCTGCCGGCCGCGCCTGTCGTCCCGGCCGCGCCGCCGCCGGTTCCCGTGGTGCCACCCTTGGCGCCGCCGGTGCCGGGCGCGCCAGCCGCGCCGCCGCCCGTCCCCGTGGTGCCGCCCTTCGCGCCGCCGGTGCCGGTCGTGCCGGCCGCGCCGCCGCCCGAGCCCGTGACGCCGCCGGTGGCGACGCCCCCAGACCCGGTGGTGCCGCCCTTCGCCCCGCCCGTTCCGGTCGCGCCGCCGGAGCCCGTGACGCCGCCCGAGGCCGTGGCGCCGCCCGATCCGGTGACGCCGCCCGAGCTGGTGAGGCCACCCGAGCCGGTCAGGCCGCCCGAGCCCGTGAGCCCGCCCGAGCCGGTCGAACCACCGGAGCTCTCCGCGCCGCCGGATCCGGTCGATCCGCCGGAGCTGTCGGAGCCACCGCTCCCGTTCGAGCCGCCGCTTCCGGTCGACACCACCTCGGATTGGGCGCACGCCGCAAAGGCGATCGCCGCGAGACAGGAGGCGACGAAACCAACCGACCTATGCGAGTGACGGGGGCTAAAGATCATGAAGGGATATTCCCGTCCGCACCCATGCGGATCAACGTCACACCGCCTTTTCCCGTCGAGAAGCAGCGAATTTGGGCGCGTTTGTGGGACGCTGTAGGTCCGAGGCGGATGACTCCCGTCATGTACGCCCGAGCCAGTCGTCGTCGTCGGACCGGTGAGCTGCTGACCCGCGATGCGCTGCCATGGACACCCGCCGGGGGCGGCGACAGACTGAGGATTGTGTCGAGCCACGCGGCCCAGCGCCGGTACACCTTGGACGAGTACATTCGTCTCGAGGAATACAGCAACGTCCGGCACGAGTACCTCGACGGGCAGATCTACGCGATGGCAGGCGGCACGCCGGAGCAGGGAGGCTGCGCCGCCAACGTCATCGGGCTCCTGACCGCCAAGCTCGGCACGCGTCCGTGCCGCGTTTATACGTCGGACGTGAGGATACGTGTCCAGGCGACGGGCCTCGACACCTACCCCGACGTCAGCGTCGTGTGCGGTCATGCCGAGCGCGACGGAAAAGACCCGAACGCCCTGGTGAACCCGACCCTGCTCGTCGAGGTCACGAGCCCGAGCACCGCGGATTACGACCGGGGCGAGAAGCTCGATCAATACAAGCTCGTTCCGTCCGTTACCGAGATCCTATTCGTGGCGCACGACGCGCATCGGGTCCAGGTGGTTCGCCGCTGTGCGGACGGCTCGTGGTCCGAGACCGAAGCCGGATCCGGTGCCTCGGTGCGGATCGAGTCTCTCGGCTGCGACCTGGCCGTTGATGACGTCTACCGGGATCCGCTCGCCGCGCAGTGAGCCCGCAAACCACCCGACAGATCGAGGTCGGGTGGGGCCGGCCCAAAACCAAAAGACCGACTTACCTGTCGTGGAGCTGAACGGGATCGAACCGTCGGCCTCCTCAATGCCATTGAGGCGCTCTCCCAGCTGAGCTACAGCCCCGACGCCGGTTGCCCGGCTGGGAGTAACTAGCAGTCCGCCGCGGCGAGGTCAACCGGCGCCGCGCCGGCTCAGCGAAACAGGTTTTCGAAGCGCGGGTCGCCGCGCAGGTGGTCCCAGTCGTTGCTGAGGTAGATCTCGCGCAGGACGGTGTCGGGGCGGGGGATGAGCGGGCGCAGGACGAAGCTCTCGAGCGCGGCGAGGGCGGCCTCGTTCTCGCCGAGCGCGGCGGCGCACACGGCGACCGCCAACTTGTTGTTCGGCTCGTCGCGCTGGGCGGTGGTGACGTGGGCGCGGGCGCGCCGCGCGGCCTCGTTCTCGCCGCCGACGGCGTAGGTCGCGCAGAGCAGGAGCTGGACCTCGGGATCGGCACCGGTGGTGGCGTCGCGCGCCGCCTCGAGACGGGCGCGGGTGCGCGTGTAGAGCTCGGGCGACACGCGCCCCAGCACCGCGCGCGTGGCCATCAGCTTCGCGCGCAGGAAGCGGCCGTCCTCGAGCGTCTGCCGGCGCAGCAGCATGCGGCGCGCCTCGTCGGGGAGCCGGCCGAACGGCGCGCCGCCGCCGCGCGCCCGCGCGAGCAGCGTCTGCGACACGGCGGCTTCGTGCAGCGCCTTGGCGATTGCGCTGTCGAGGGGGCGCGACGGGCGGGTGCGGGCGACGAGCGTCCAGGCGTCGGCGGTCTGGCGGTAGAGGGCGCGCGCGTCGTCCCAGCGCAGCTCGGCGTCGGCGGCCGCGGCGCGCGCGTAGGTCGCGCTCGGAAAGGCCCGCTCGAGCGGCGCGCCGACGTCCTCCTCGGCCACCACGGTGATCGTGCGGCCGGGCGCGGCGGGGATCGCGCCCGCGAGAAGGGCGAGGCAGGCGCCGAGCGACCGGGCGACCGATAGCACGGCGCGATGTTAGCGCGCCGCGCCCGCGGCGCGATCTTGACGGGTGGCGGGGGGCATAGTACCGACGGACATGCGACCTGCGTGGAGCGTGGCGGGGTGGGGCTTGGCGGCGTGGAGCCTGGCGGCGCTGGCGCTCTCCGGCTGTCATGCCGGCGTGGGCGCCGCGCCGCCGCCGCCCACGGCAGGCGACTTCACGATCGTCGAGCGCGCGGAGACCGGGCCGATCACGGCGCTGGCGGCGAGGGCTCCCTATCTGTGGGCGGCGGGCGCGTCGGGGCTCCGCCGCTGGGACGTGACGACGGGCGACTACGACGTCGTGGGCGACGGCGACGAGAAGGGGACGCACGCGCTGACCGCGGTCGCCGTCGACGACGAGGGGAGCGCCTGGGTCGCCAGCGCCGAGGAGACGGGGCGCTGGGTCGTCGGCAAGGGCGCCGGCAAGGAGGGCGAGCTCAGCTATCAGACCGCCGGCTCGCCCGGCGACGTCGTCGCGCTGGCGGCGCGGCGACCGGTCAAGACCAAGGGGGTCTGGGCCGGCGGCCCGGGGGGGCTGTTTCGTTACGACGGGCACCGCTGGTCGGTCGTCGACGGGCTGGCGGGGGCGGCGGTCAGCTGGATGGGGCTCGACGCCGACGGCGTGACTGCCTGGGTCGGCACGCGCGACAAGGGGCTCTTCAAGGCCGACGATCGCGGTGCGACGCCGGCGCCGGGGGGCGCGGCGGTCGGCTGCGAAGAGCTGCTGGGGATGGCGACGACGGCCGCGGGGACGCGGGTGGTGGTCGGCAACGTCAACGGCGACGCGTGGCTCTACGCGCTCACCTTGGCCGGCACCGTCGAGCTGCACGCGCCCGTCGGGACGCACGCGGTGGCGCTGGTCCAGCGTGGCAACGAGGCGCTGCTCGTCGCGGGGCCGGTCGGTCACGAGCGCGCCTACGCGCTGCGCGCGCTCGATCCGGGCGAGCCGGTGCCGTCGGGCGGCCTGCGCTTCACCGAGGTGGGGACCGAGATCGCGCACTGGGCCGGGGCGCCCGTCGACGTCGCGCTGCCGGCGGCGGTGACCGCCGCGACGGCGATCGGCGGCGATCTCTATGTCGGCAGCATCGCGCTCGGCGTGGCCCGCGCGGAGGCGTCACGCCCGCATTTTCTGGGCGGCTCCGAGCTGGTGGGCGATGCCGATCGCTTCACCGTCGCCTGCCGCGCGCACGATCATTGCCTGATCGTCACCGACGGCCCGCAGGCCTGGCAGACCGACGGCGACCGGTACAGCAAGACCAGCGTGGGCGAGGCGGCGGACGCGACGGTGCTGGCCGTCGCCGCCGACCACGAGGGGAACGCGTTCGCGATCTCCGCCGGCCCGAGCTGGAAGGGGCTGGTCGTCACCCGGCGCTCCGCGGGGCACAACGACTGGACGCCGGTGGCGCGCGCCGCGCTGGAGCTGCCGCCCAAGACGACGCCCAAGGCGTCGTTCGCCGGGATCTCGCCGTCGGGCGCGCTGTGGGTCGGCGTCCGCGCCTCGGGCGGCAGCGGCGAGGACGTCGGCTACGGCGCGGTGGAGATCGATCTACAAACGGGGGTCAGCGTCCAGCATCGGCCGCGCCGCCCGGGCGAAACCGCGCCGGTCGAGGCGCTGCCGCTGCCGGCCGATCTCAACGGCGTTCTGTTCGACGGGGGCGCGATCTGGTTCGCCTCGCTGTCGGGCGTCGTGCGCTTTCAGCAGGGGCAGCTCGTGACCTGGGGCGAGGCCGAGGGGCTGCCGAGCGAGCTCTGCTGGGGGATCGGGCGCGGCGGCGACGGCTCTGTCTGGGCGGCGACCTCGGAGGGGCTGGCGCGCTTCGACGGCAAGAGTTGGCATGGCGGCGCCGGCGGCAAGATGGCGGTGCACGGCCTCGCCACCGACGACGCGGGGTGGTTGTGGGCGGCGACCGCCAAGGGATTGCGGATCGCCGGACGAGGCGGCGCGCTCGATCCGGGATCGCTGGTGCTGGCGGGCGACATGCGCGATCTGACCCGCGACGGGTTCGGGCGGATCTGGGCGCTGTCGGCGTCGTCGATCGCGCTCGTCGCGCCGGCACCAAAGGTGGAAGCGCCGTCCGGGCCAGGTAGACGATAGCTAGCGCTGGCGCCTCTCGCCGGCGAAACTCAACGACAGCGAAGGTTCGTGATATCGTCGGCGCGTGACGACGCATGAGGGAAGTCGGCCGGCGGAGCCGGTCATCCCCGATGTGCTCCCGCTTCTTCCGATCCGGGACCTGGTCGTCTTCCCGTACATGATCGTCCCGCTGCGGGTGACGCGCCCGCTGTCGATGGAGGCGGTCGCCAAGGCGCTGGAGGCCGACGAGCGCCTCTGCTTCCTGGTGGCGCAGCGCAACCCCGGCGACGACGAGCCGTCGCCGCAGGGTTTCTATCGGGCCGGCACGATCGGCATGATCATGCGGATGCGCAAGCTCTCCGAGGGGGGCTTGAAGGTGCTGGTCCAGGGGCTCTGCCGCGCGCGCATTCAGAAGTTCGTCTCGGAGCGCCCGTGCTACCGCGTGCGGCTCGATCGCAGCGACGACAAACCGCCGGCGCGCTCGCTGGGGATCGAGGCTTTGCTCCGCTCGGTGCGCGGCAACATCGACAAGCTCTCCGGGCTGGGCAAGGCGATCCAGCCGGAGCTGTCGATGGTCGTGCAGAGCGTCGACGAGCCGGGGCGGATGGCCGATCTCGTCGCCTCGCACCTGACGCTCAAGGTCCCCGAGGCGCAGGAGCTGCTGGAGCTCGACGAGTCGGTGCAGCGCCTCACCCGCGTCAACCAGACGCTGGAGAAGGAGATCGGCATCCTGGAGGTGCAGTCGCAGATCCAGAACCGCGCGCGCGAGGAGATGTCCAAGACCCAGCGCGACTACTACCTGCGCGAGCAGCTGCGCCAGATCAAGCACGAGCTCGGCGACGGCGACGTGCACGGCGAGGAGATGGACGAGCTGCGCTCCAAGGTCGCGCGCGCGGCGCTCCCCGAGGAGGCGCGCCTCGAGGCCGACAAGCAGGTGCGGCGCCTCGATCAGATGCACGCCGAGAGCGCCGAGGCCGGCGTGCTGCGCACCTACATCGAGTGGCTCATCGAGCTCCCCTGGACCGTCTCCAGCGAGGACATGCTGGACCTCGAGGTGGCGCGCCGGATCCTCGACGAGGACCACTACGATCTCGAGCAGGTCAAGGACCGCATCCTCGACTACCTGGCCGTGCGCAAGCTGCGCGGCGGGTCGCACGGTCCCATCCTCTGCTTCCTCGGCCCGCCCGGCGTCGGCAAGACCTCGCTGGGGCGGTCGATCGCCCGCGCCATGGGCCGCAAGTTCCAGCGCATCTCGCTGGGCGGCGTGCGCGACGAGGCGGAGATCCGCGGCCACCGCCGCACCTACGTCGGCGCGCTGCCGGGGCGCCTCATCCAGGCGCTCAAGTCGGCCGGCACCAACAACCCCGTCCTGCTGCTCGACGAGGTCGACAAGCTGGGCGCCGACAACCGCGGCGATCCGTCGGCGGCGCTGCTCGAGGTCCTCGACCCCGAGCAGAACCACACCTTCCGCGACCACTACCTGGGCGTGTCGTTCGATCTGTCGAAGGTGGTCTTCATCGCCACCGCCAACCAGCCGGAGACGATCCCGCCCCCCTTGCGCGACCGCATGGAGACGCTGCGACTGTCGGGGTATGCGGAAGAGGAGAAGCTGGCGATCGCCGAGCGCTACATCATCCCCAAGCAGATCACCGAGGCGGGGTTGACCGCCAAGGAGATCGTCATCAGCCGCGAGGTGACGCGCCGGATCGTCACCGAATACACGCGCGAGTCGGGGCTGCGCGAGCTCGAGCGGCTGGTGGCGCACCTGGCGCGCAAGATCGCGCGGCGGGTCGTCGAGGAGTCGGCGCGCACGAGCAACGGAACGGTGGGCGTGCCGAACCCGCGTGCTCCGACGATCGGCATCGAGGAGGTGCCGGCTTTTCTCGGGCCGCCGCGCTACCTCCCCGAGGAGCGGCACCGCGCCGCGGAGGTCGGCACCGTCAACGGCCTGGCCTGGACGCCGTACGGCGGTGAGGTGCTGCTGGTCGAGGCGCAGACGATGGCCGGCAAGGGGTCCCTCATCCTGACTGGCCAGCTGGGCGACGTGATGAAGGAGTCGGCGCAGGCGGCGCTGTCGTTCGCGCGCGCGCACGCGCTGGCGCTGGGGCTGAACGCCGAGTTCTACGCCGGCCGCGAGATCCACATCCACGTCCCGGCGGGCGGCGTGCCGAAGGACGGCCCGTCGGCCGGCGTGACGATGGCCTGCGCGATGGTCTCGCTCATCTCCGGGATTCCCGTCCGCCACGACGTGGCGATGACCGGCGAGCTCACCCTGCGCGGCAAGGTGTTGCCGATCGGCGGGCTGAAGGAAAAGCTGCTCGCCGCCGCGCGCGCCGGCATCACGACGGCGATCATCCCCTACGCCAACGCGCCGGAGCTCTCCGAGATCCCCGGCTACGTGACATCCAAGATGATGGTGCGGCCGGTGCGGACGATGCAGGAGGTCCTGGAGATCGCGCTCGCCCGTCCGCTCGGCTCCAAGGCGTCGCCGGGCGCCGGCGCCAGCAAGGGCCCCCGGTCGCGCAAGGTCGCCTCGCGGCCCGGGATCGCCTAGCGTCGCAGCGACGCCGCAGCGACGAGGGGCGGTTCGGCCTCCACGTCGGCGGGCGATGTCGGCGGTGACGACGGACGGCCGTAGAGGTGCGACGGGACGACGTTGCCGATGGCCGCCAGCATCGTCTGCCGCAGCGTCGGGTGCTTGCGCTCGAGATCGGCGAGCAGCGCCTTCATCTGCTTGCGCTGCGCCTCGTCCTGCGAGCCGCAGAGGTGGCACGGCAGGATCGGGAAGCCGCGCTCTTCCGCCAGCGCTGCCAGATCGGCCTCGGCCGCGTAGGCGAGCGGCCGGATGACGACGAAGCGGCCGTCGTCGCTCGTGAGCCGCGGCGGCATCGAGGCGAGCTTGCCGCCGAAGAACAGGTTCAAGAGCAGCGTCTCGAGCGCGTCGTCGCGGTGGTGGCCGAGCGCGATCTTGTTGCAGCCGAGCTCGCCCGCCACCCGGTAGAGGATGCCGCGGCGCAGCCGCGAGCAGAGCGAGCAGTAGGTCTTCCCCTCGGGGATCTTGTCGGTGACGATGGCGTAGGTGTTCTCACGTAGGAGCTTGTAGGAGACACCCTCCGCCTGCAGCCACCGCTCGAGCGGCGCGCCGTCGTAGCCCGGCTGCCCCTGGTCGAGGTGGACGGCCACCAGATCGAAGGTGATCGGCGCCCGCGCCTGCATCGCGCGCAGCAGCACGCAGAGGCCGTAGCTGTCCTTGCCTCCAGACATGGCGACCATGATCCGATCTCCCTCCTCGATGAGGCGGTGATCGCCGATGGCGCGGCCCATATCGCGCAGAAGTCGTCGTTCGAGATCCATGGTCAACCGGGCGCACATGCTACCTTCTTCACAGCGGGTGGCGCCACCCATGTCCGGGGCTGACAAGATGTCCGGGGCGCATGCAAACATGAGGCGAGGCAAGCGGCGGTCGGCCGGATGGGCCGTCGCGCTCGGCGCGTCGGCGCTCGTGCATGCCGGCGTCCTCGTCGGGCTGCTCGCCTACGGGCGATCGGACGGGGGCGGTCCGCCGGTGGCGAGCCGGAGGCCCGCGGGGCGGCGCTGGAGCTTCCGCCGCTCGCGCTCCCCATCGAGGTGGCGAGCGCCGAGGTCGCCGGCGCGCTCCCGGTCGACGTGACGCCACCGCCAGCGCCCCCGCTGGCGGCGCCGCCCGGCGAGCGCGACAACCCGATCGCCGAGACGCGCGCGCCCGCGGTTGCCGATGGGCGGGACCGCCTGGCGTCCGGCGCCCGACAGGGGCCTCGCGGGCGGGGCGCCGCCCGACCACGCCTTCCGGCTCGATCGCTCGACGCTGCACGCGCGGCCGAGCGACGGCGCCGCTGAAGCCCAACCCGCCCGGCTGCGGATCTCGCGCCGCCGCGCCTCGCCCCAGGCGATCCGCCGCGAACCGACGATCGGCATCGGCGACTCGGTACGGAGTGTCGCGCCCAGCCGCGCGCCGATCTCACCCGCGGCCGCCGGCGATCCGGCGCTGGGGGGCGATCCGGCCGGAGCGTCGCCGCTCGCGTCGCCGGCGGCGCCCTCCGAAGCGCCCCCGCTCGCCGTGCCCGTCGACCCGCGGCCCGTCACCGCGCATGGTGTCGGTCCGCTCGACGCTGAGGCCGGGCGGCGCAGCTTCGACGTCGAGCAGCCGGGGCGCGCCGCCGACGATCGGACGCAGCGAACCGCCTCGGCCGAGCTGCATCCGGGATTGACCGATTTTTCACGCGCGACCGCGCCGCGGACGGTCGTGTTCGCGGAAGGAAGCGGGCCGTCGCAGACGCCGGGCGCCGTGCCGCATCCGGCCTCCGGAACGGCGCCGGCCGAGCTCGGGGCCCGGACGCCGCGGACGATCGACGTCGACGTCGACGAACGAACCGCCGACCGACGCTATCAGCGGTACTTCCAGGAGATTCTCCGGCGGGTCAACGCCGTCAACGACTTTCCCAAGGCGCTGGCGCTGCGCCTCGAACAGGGGGAGACGATCGTCGAGTTCGTGGTCGGCGCCGACGGCCGCCTGATCGATGGGCCACGCGTCCTCAAGGGCGCCGGCTTCCAGGAGTTCGACGCCGCGGCGCTGCGCAAGGTCCGGCGGGCCGCGCCGTTCCCGCCGCTCCCCAGTCCCGGCGCGACCCGCTCGCTGCGGATGTCGCTGCGCGTGACGTTCGACAATCCGGTCGTCCGCTAGGCACGTACAGGGGCGAATAAGGCGGGACCTCTCTGCCGCGCGGAGCTACATTTGTAACGCTGGGGTGAGCTGCCAACATGCCGATTTCCAGCACACGGGTTCGACCTTCGAGAGCGGCGCGAATCGGCCAGCACCGGTCGGGCGGCCGCCGCATCAAATTCTGGATCGTCGTCGCGACGCTCCTGCACGCCGAGATCGTGCTGCTGGTCGGCGTCGGCCTCTATCTCTACGCGCCCCGCTCTGCCGATCTCGCGCGTAGCATCCAGCTTGACGAGAGCCCCTCGATCGACGTCGGCACGGTCGACGACGAGGCGGCGCGCGAGATCGTCGCCGATCTCGAGAAGCAGGAAGAGGCGCGCAAGGCCGAAGAGGTCCGCAAGGAGGAGGAATCGGTGCATCCGCCGGGGCAGATCGTCGACCTGCCGGCGCCGCGCGAGGAGCAGCGGCCCGACAGCGCGCACTTCGTCTCCGAGCACGACAGCACGGTGCCGCGCGAGACGAAGAAGTACGGCCGGTTCGAGGACAACGCCCGGCTCGGCGAGCAGAACGGCAACGCGTCGACCTCGCAGCCGCAGGCGCCCAAGGGGGACGGCCGGCTGGCGATGCGGACGCCCGATCTCGGCCGCTTCCTGCGCGGCGCCGGATCGACCGGTCTGCCGGCGCGCACCGGCAAGCCGGGCACCACCTACGGCGCGCCCGATCCGGGACAGCCGGCACCGGACGGGGCGTTCTCCGGGGTCGGCGCCGAGGCACGTCCGCGGGCCGGCGGCGGCGCGCATGGCGGCTCCGGCCTCGCGCTCTTGCCGACCGAGCAGCAGCTGGCCAAGGCGCTCGGGTCGGGGACGCAGGACGCTCTGGCGAACGTCGACGACGGCGAGGAGACCGCGCTCAACTCGAAGAAGTGGCGGTTCGCCTCGTTCTTCAACCGGGTCAAACGCCAGGTGGCGGAGCACTGGCACCCCGAGGAGTCGTATCGCCAGCGCGATCCGACCGGGATGATCTACGGCAGGCACAACCGCTACACGGAGCTGCGCGTCCAGCTCAAGCCCGACGGCAAGCTGGGGAACGTGGCCGTCTACCAGCCGAGCGGCCTCGACTTTCTGGACGACGAGGCGATCGAGGCGTTCAAGGAGGCGGCCCCATTTCCCAACCCGCCCCTCCAGCTGGTCGAGAAGAACGGGCTCATCAACTTCGGTTTCGGGTTCCTGTTCGACCTGAACGGTCCGCCCGAGATGCGCTGGTTCAAGTACTGAGCGCCTCCCAGTGGCCTTGTGGCCGCCGCTACGAATGGACACGATGACCATGAAGATCATCGTTGTAGGAGGTCGCTCGGAAGGTCGTCATGAAGCTCGGCCGTGTCGTCTGGTCGAAATGGGGCGCGCCCTTGTTGCTGGGGCTCGGGCTGGCGGCACCGGCAGCTGTGATGGCCGAGCCGCCTGCCCAGCCGCCGGGTGACCCGCTGTCCCCGTCGGGCTTGCTCTCCGGGCCGTCGCTCTATGAGACCGGGAGGGTAGGGCTTTCCCCCGAATCAGCCCCGGCGCCGACACCGGTCCCGCCCGCGCTCGAGTGGGCCGGCAACGGCGAAAAATCGATCAAGCCGGTGGCGGCGGACATCGCCAACGCGCCGCCCCCGCGGCCGCCCGAGGGGGTCATCGATCCGGCGCGGCTCGAGCAGGAGACGGCGGCCAGCTTCGAGACGGTCGAGGACTGTCGGGTCGACGTGGCGCGCACCAAACGGATCTCCCCTTCGAAGGTGGTCGCCGACCGGCTGATCCTTGCGCTGGACCATCGACCCGTCCGGTCTGGCCCGGTCGACGGAGGTGGTCGCCGCGACGCCGGTCGACCTCGACCTCATGGACTGCGTGAAGGCGGCGATGAGCCGGTGGTCGTTCACCCGCCCGCGCGGGGGCTCGGTCCGGGTCGAGCGGGAATACAGCTTCCGCCAGATGCCCTGAAACCCGTCTTACGCGGGCCGCCACCGGTCGCCTCCAAGCGCTCTTTCGCCGCGCGGGGGCGTGACCGTGTTATCAATGATAGCTGGTCATGACCGAGGTGGGCGGGACGACCACGGTGACCGAGGCGGCCTCCGCCGCGCGCGCGAGCTCTGACGAGGCCGCGCTGGTCTGGCTGTTTCCACGGGCGGTGGCGCCGGTTGACCTGCGCCCGGACCGCGCGCGCGAGCTGACGATCGGGCGCGACGAGACCTCGGCCGTCTGCCTCGCCGGTAACGACGTCTCGCGCCGCCATGCGATCCTGCGGGTCGATCCCGCGGCGGGCATCCGCATCGCCGACCTCGGGAGCCGCAACGGCGTCCGGGTGAACGGCCGCCCGGTCGCCGAGGCGGCGATCGGCGTGGGCGACGTCGTGCGGATCGGCGGCTGGGTCGGCGTGGTCGCCGCCGGCGGCGGCGCGTTCGTCGAGATCGCGCCCGGGCTGTGGGGCGGGGCCGCGCTCGAGGAGGCGCTCGCGCCGCTGCGCCAGGCGGCGGCGAGCGATCTGCCGATCGTCCTCGAGGGAGAGACCGGGACCGGCAAGGAGCTGGTCGCGCGCGCGCTTCACCGCTGGAGCGGGCGGCCGGGGCCGCTGGTGGCCGTCAATTGCGCGGCGCTGCCGGAGGGGCTGGCCGAGGGGGAGCTGTTCGGTTACCGCCGTGGTGCTTTCACCGGCGCCGATCGGGCCAGCGCCGGGTTCTTCCGCAGCGCGGACCACGGGACGCTGCTGCTGGACGAGGTGTCGGACCTGCCGATGCCGCTGCAGGCCAAGCTCTTGCGCGTGCTCGAGGAGCGCGAGGTGCAGCCGCTCGGCGAGATTCGCCCGGTGCCGATCGACGTGCGCGTCGTGGTGGCCGGACAGCAGCCGCTCATCGAGGCGGTCCGGGCGGGACGCTTCCGGGCCGATCTGCTGGCCCGTCTCGACGGGCTGGCGGTCCGACTGCCGCCGCTGCGCATGCGGCGCGCGGACGTGCTTCCGCTCTTCTCGCACCTGCTGATGGAGATCGGGCAGGGGCGCGCACCGTCGATGGAGAGCGACTTCGCGGAGCGGCTCTGCATGCACGACTGGCCCTTCAACGTGCGCGAGCTGGTGCTGCTGGCCAAGCGCCTCGTCACCCTGCACGGCAGCGAGGTGACGTTGCGCGCCCAGCACCTGCCCGAGCGGATCGCGGGCGCCCCGGGCGCACCGCTCGGGCCGCCGCCGACCGGGTCGCCGGCCGCCGCCGCGCGCCCCTCGGGCGCCCCGGCCGATCCGGTGGAGCTGCCGGCGCTGGTCGTGGCGCTGCGCGCGTCCGGCGGCAACGTGGCGCGGGCCGCCGCGATGCTGGGGATCAGCCGCCAGCGCGCCTACCGTTTGATGGAGGGGCAGGCGGTCGATCTCGAGGCGCTGCGCAAGCCCGAGGAGCGCCGCGAATGACGGGCGGGGGCGCCGCCGTCCGGGTGGGCGAGCTGGTCGGGGCGAAGTACCGGATCGTTCGCCTGCTTGCCCAGGGGGGGATGGGCGTCGTCTACGAGGCCCAGCACACCGTCGTGCGGCGCCGCTTCGCGGTGAAGTTCCTGCGCCGCGATCTCGCCGAGCGGCGAGACATCCTGACCCGGTTTCACCACGAGGCGGAGGCGGCGGGGGCGCTGGAGAGCGAGAACGTCGCCGCCGCCGTCGACTTCGGGATCGCCGAGGACGGCACGCCCTACATCGTGATGGAGTACCTGGTCGGCGAGAGCCTCGACGCGCTGCTCGGGCGCGAGGGCCGGCTGCCGATCGCGCGCGCCGCCGATCTGGTGGCGCAGGCCGCGCGCGGGATCCAGGTGGCGCACGCGGCGGGGATCATCCACCGCGATCTCAAGCCCCAGAACCTGTTCGTCTGCCGGCGCCAGGACGGGACCGATCTGCTCAAGGTGCTCGACTTCGGCGTGGCCAAGCTGCAGGCGGCCGACGAGATGAACGCGGCCACGCGCACGGGCGCGATGGTGGGGACCGTCGCGTACATGTCGCCCGAGCAGGCGCGCGGCGACAAGATCGTCGACGCGCGCTCCGACGTCTACGCGCTGGGGGCGATCGCGTACGAGCTCTGCGCCGGACGAAAGCCGCACCCCGGCGAGTCGTCGAACGCGATCCTTCACCACATCGCGACCCAGCCCGCGGTGCCGCTCGCGCCCGTCGCGCCCGAGCTGCCGGCCGATTTCGTGGAGCTCGTCGCCCGCACGCTGGCCGCCGATCCGGCGGCGCGCCCGGCGTCGGCGGGCGCCCTGGTGGAGGCGCTCGCGCCGTTCGCCAGGCGCGAGGTCTGGCCGGCCCCCAAGCTGGACGACTCGGGTTCAGCGCGCGTTTCGTTGACGCCTCCATCGCCGGCAGAGGCGCGCGGCGGGAGCGCGGGCGTCTCGAAGCAGGCGACGCCAGCGCGCAGCCGTCTGCGACCGGGGCGGGCGTTGATGATCCTGGGCGCGTCGGCGGGCGCGATCGTCGCGGCGATTCTGGTGACGGGCGTTGGTCGTCAAGACCGAACTCGGGCCACCACGGCGCCGACACGCCGGGTGCGAAGTCATCGCTCGCTTCCGGCGCTCGACCTCCGATGCCAGCGGGGGAGGCGCTGACCTCGAACGTGGTCTCGGCGTCGCGGGCGCCGACGCCCCCGTCACCGCTCAGGGGCGCGGGCGGCTCGGGAGCCGTCCGTCCCGTCCGGCACCACGCGGCGCGGCCGACGCCAACCTCGGCCGCGTCTCCTTCCACGGCACCGGTCGCGCCCGGCGCCCGGCCCCCGGTCGCCCCCATCGGCTTCGACCCGCAGAACCCGTACGAGTAACGGCGATCTCGCCTACTAGGGCGGAGCGTTGTCGAAGCGGATGTTGTCGAGCTGCAACGTACCGGCGATGAGGGCGCCCGCCAGCGCGTTACCCGGCGTGACGACGAAGCCGATGCTGTCGACATTGGCGAGGCAGGTCTGACGCTGGGATGCCCCCGCGAATTTGCTGAGAGCGAGGGCGATCGGCTGGAAAGTCGTCATCCCGGGGACGAGGTCGACGATCTTTTCATCAACTTTAAGCAGAGCGCTGACGGGCGAGTTCATGGAGGAGTAGGAGCAATGGAGCTCGACACTGAGTCCCGTGCCGATTGGGAGTGAGGCCGTTCCTGGCGTGGTGTCGACAAGGGTGGCGTTGAAGCGGAGCTCGCTGAACGCTGTGAGATCGACCGGAATGGAAGGGGGGAGGGCGTTCGTGGCGCCGTCGCTCATTGCCGATTTGGTCCCGGTGGCGACCTCCACGCCGGAGGGCGCGGCGACGCTGAAGCTCGCGATCAGCGCGTCCGTGACCCCGAGCCCGAGTGCCGTGTCGTCAGATGTGTCGCCAGGCCCGAGGGTCAATTGGCAGCTCACCGCCTGGCCCGCGTCGATGCCGCCGTCGAGTCCACCCTGGCCCGCGTCGATGCCGCCGTCGACGGACGAGCTGCAGGTCCACTTTTTGAAGGCGCCCCAGGTGGGCTGCAGGTCCGCATCTGCCGCGAAGTCGTCAACCAAACGGATGACGTCGACCTTAGGAAGGCTGTAGCAGGCCGGTACGATCAGGACCGACGACATCGCCGCGATTCGGATGAGAGGAGAGGCCGCGCGTCGCATGAGCGCTACCAAACCCCGTTCAAGAAGACACCGCCTGGCGTGACCGACGCCCAGCTTCGTGCCTTGTCGATCTGTCCACTCTTGGGTTCGCGTTTCCGGTCGTGGAGAAAGAGATAGGTGCCGCCGCCGAGCAGGCCGACGCTCGCTACGGCGAGCCCGAAGGTGAGATAGCTGTTGCGGTTCAGGGCGTCGACCTCTGCGTTGTACGCCACGGCGCGGTCGGTGTCCGTCGGGTGGGCTTGAACGTACGTCAGGTCAGTCTGGGCGGCTTGGTTCTGCCCCCGGTTCCAGAAATAGACGCCGATGGCGGTCCCACCGAGCGCCACGCCGAGGCCGCCGAGGATGTACGCGACGGTCTTGGCGTGAACCGTTGGCAGGTTGGGGCTGGCGGCGACGGGCGCGAAGACGGGCGGGCTGTCGATCGGCTGCACCGGGACGATCGCTGGTGGGGCGGTGGCCGCCGCGAGATTTTCGCAGATCACGAGCGCCGCGCCCCCCTCCCCGATCTCGAGGGTCTCCTCGGCGGAGCGCCGCCCGGGCGCTGACATGACGAGGTGATGAGTCCCTCCCGGAAGGGCCAGGCCCCGACTGGACGTGGCCGGATCGATCCGCTTGCCGTCGAGCATCAGCTTGAGGCCGCGCTCGGAACAGCGGACAGTCAGGGTTCCCGGGCGTGCGCCGGCGGCGGGCGATCCCTCGGGCGCGGGCTCGGTCGTCTCGCCGGCGGGCTCGCCTGCGGCCTCCGAGGTCGCGCGGGCGGTCCCGCCGGCGGGCGCCGGCCCCGCGTTGGGGAGGGTGGAGCGCAGTCCGGCGATCTGCCGCTCCACCTGCGCGCGGCGGCTGGGCGATATCCGATCGCCGCCGTCGCGCAGGTAGCGGGTGAGCGCATCGATCGCCTCGACGGTGTGGCCGAGCGCGATGTGCGCCTGACCGATGTTGAAGAGGACCGCGAACTGGGGGCTGATCTCGTAGGCCGCGTTGAATTCGCGCAGCGCCTCCTCGTAACCGCGCTGGCCGGCCAGCTCCAGCCCCTTGGCGTAGTGGGCGCGCGCATCGTCCCGGGGATCGTCGGCGCGGCCGACCCGCGCCGATCCGAGCGTCGCCAACAGCCCGGCGAGCAGCACGAAGCTCCTCAGGACTGTTCGCCTAGCGACCATCGGTCATCGCCGCGCATCATACGTGCATCGTCGGTTGGGCGTCACGTCCGCTCAGAGGGGTGGGTTGGCGTTCTTGGCCAGCTGGATGAGGTAGGAATCGAACATGAGGCCCGCCTGCGGGGCGCCGGGGGTCGCGTCGTCGGAGGTGCAGGTCTCGTCGAAGCGCGGCGCTTTCGGATCGGAGGTGCCGTCCGACTCGCCGGGGACCTTGATGTAGAGGTACGCGTCGATCGACGGCGCGGGCGCGGCGCGCGGGCGCTCGCCGAGGCCGGCCCCCTTGACGTTGCACCAGCTCGACGCGATCGAACGAATGTACGCCTGCCCGTCGCGGCCGGTGTCGATGACGAACCCCTTGCCGGTGACGCCGACGTCCGCGAGCGCGTGGGCGAGATCGGCCGCGTAGCCGAGCTCGTCGCTGGCGGCGGAGGTTCGATCGCGCGGCGTCTTCGCCGGATCCCGGGCGGGATCGTAGTTCGAGACGTTGAGCGCGAAGCCGCGGATCCGATCGGCGCCGCCGGCCATGGTCAGCACCTCTTTGTAGAGCGGCGCGGCCCGGACGATGTTCTTGGGAAAACCGAGCCAGCCGGCGTGAGCCGCCTCGAGGTAGACGGACACGTTGGGAAGGGACAGCTGGCCGATCGCGTAGGCGATCCCGCGCTTGTAGAACGGCGCCGCCGCCTGGCACCGCGGCGCCTCCATGTTGGTGACCAGGTTCGACAGCGAGTCGGGCTCGAGGATGGCCACGATTCGCTGGTTCGGGTGGGCACGGAAGGCCGCCGCGATCGGATCGATGAAGGCGTGCCGGTAGCGGGCCTCGCCCGCCGCATCGACGGTCAGCTCGCCCACCGACGCGGCCGCGTTGCAGTCGCGGCCGGGCAGGTCGTACAGCACGAAAACGGTGACGACCGGCTGGCCGGCCGCCTTCTGCTGGCGGAGCGCATCGTCGAGATGGCCGGACACGTCCTGGGTGTCGCGCAGGCCGCTCTCCCAGATCGCGGTCGGCAGCACCTCGACTTTCTTCAGCACCGCGGCGCTCTCCGGGTGAGCGGCCTCCACGCCGCGAACCTCGGTGACGTAGTCCGGGTTGACGTAGAGCCGCGCGCCGACGAACGGGTTCACCCCGTGCGCCGCAGGCGTGGTCGTCGGCGGAGAGGTCGATGGTCGTGCTTTCGGCCGCGCCTCACTGGCGGCGCTCGCGCAGACCACGGCGGTCGCGGCGAGGATGAGGGCGAAGTCCCTTTGACTCGGGAAGACGGGTGACGACGGCATCGTGCTCTCCTCGTTTGCGGGTTGCGGTTCGTCTGGCGAACGATCCCGCAGCAACACCGATGCCAGTCGGATCCGGTTCCCGGCTTGGCGGCGGGCGTCGTCGAGCGTCCGCCGGACGTCCGGCGGACGTCCGATACGGTGTCCACGAAGCTCGGGCGAGGTGGGCCTCCCGGCGGCGCGCGCGTTCCTGGTTGGCGCGACGGTTGCTGAGCGTCACGGCGATGAAGAACATTCGAATCGTCTCCGCCCTGCTGGTGGCGCTGCCGGCGCTGTCGGCGCGCGCCATCGCCCAGGAGGCCGCCGCGCCTGCTGCCCCGCCGCCGGCGGCGCCGGAGGTGACGCCCGCGGCCGCTCCGGCGGCGCCGCCGCCGCCGCCGAAGAAGAAGGGGGGGAGCGCGCCCGCCTTGGGGCTGTCGCCGGAGGCGCCGCAGGTGGGTGGGGTGGCGAACACGACGACGGAGAACGCGACGCCAGCGCCCGAGGAGCCCGCGACGGGCGAGTGGAAGTTCGACGTGACGGGGTACTTCCGGGCGCCGCTGCGGTTCTCGTGGGGGCCGCCGACGACGTCGAATCCGAACTCGCAGGCGAATGCGGGGACGCAGCTGCGGACGCCGCCGCTGGTGCCGGACGCGAACTACATCGACTGGCGCTACACGAACAGCATGGTGGGGCCGTGGACGGAGCTGAACTTCCACTACGGCAACGACCGGGTGAAGGCGACGGTGCAGATCGCGTCGTACAACGTCACGGACTCTGGGTACCGGCGGCTGGAGTCGAACCTGGGGATCAACGAGGCGTTCCTGTCGATGACGTTCCCGGAGTTCATCAACGAGAACGCGCGGCTGACGCTGATCGCGGGGGCGTACACGAATCGGTACGGGGCGGCGGGGCGGTACGACGCGGGCCGGTACGAGACGTACCTGTTCGGGCGCACGCACGTGGCGGGCGAGACGGCGACGGTCGACTACGACTGGAACGACTGGACGATCGAGGGGGAAGAGACTTTCGGCGGGAAACTGGAGCCGATCCCGTTCTACGGGCCGGCGGAGGGGAACGCGGCGGGGATCAACGCGAACCAGAACCTGCCGGCGTGGGATCCGTACCCCGGGCCGGTGCCGCAGGAGTCGACGTTCGTGGCGTCGGGGCACGTGGGGGCGGTGTTCAAGAAGGAAGTGATCGTCGGGGCGCACTACATCTACGTGTTCGCGAACGACAACGAGCGGGCGGGGTCGTACTCGGGGGGGACCAGCCCCTCGTGGGACGGGACGTTCGGCATCGTCAACGGGGCGCCCAATCCGAAGTCGCCGGCGCGGCTGCCGTCGGCTTCGAAGCCGAGCCTGGCGATCTACGGCGTGGACGTGAAGCTGCTGGGGGGCGTGCTGGGAGACGGGTACATCGGGTACTCGCACCTGGCGGCGACGAACGCGCTCTACCTGGCGGACGCGATCGAGGTGTTGCACTCGTTCGGAGGCTGGCAGCTGCACGACAACTACTTCGGGCCGCCGGGCGGGGTGGACGAGGTGACGGGATCGATCGACAGCGTGGAGCTGCAGTACAGCTTCAGCTTCGGGCAGCTGTTTCACTACCCGCAGGCGTTCTGGGGAGACGGGCCGGACCTGATCGGGACGGTGTTCGGGATGTACAACCACGTGAAGGCGCCGCTGGCGCCGGGATTCTCGCTGGACAAGCTGAAGTTCGGGACGGAGTGGACGTACGTACCGCTGTCGTGGCTGGGGCTGGGGGCGCGATACGACGTGGTGGAGCCGAACCTGAGCATCTCGGGTGAGTCGTTCTCGGTGATCTCGCCGCGGATCATCTTCCGGACGGCGTTCGTGACGCACGAGCAGGTGATGATCCAGTACTCGCGGTACTTCTACGGGTCGTCGTATGCGTCGGGGGACGTGCCGCAGCCTGGGTTCATGAGCGGGTCGCAGTTCCCGTACAACAGCCAGCAGGGGGCATCGCAGCTGGGTGTGGACAAGAACGCCGCGCAGATCGCGGCGATCATCTGGTTCTAGCCAAGAGACAAACGAGGACGGACATGACGAGCCAAGCCGAGAAGACGAAGACGACGAAGACGACGAAGACGATGGTGGCGCTGGCCGGCGGCGCGATGCTGCTTTTGGGGTGCATCATCCCGGACAAGTCGGCGACTCAGCCGAACGTGGCGCCCGGGTCGGCGGCGTCGATCGGTGGGGGCGGGACGGCGGCGGCGGCCGCGCCGGCCGCGCCGGGGGTGCAAGTCGGGAAGGACTGCGGGGCGACCGGGCTCATCGACGACGGCGAGGACGGGAACAACCAGAACCTACCGAACGACAACCGTGGCGGGTACTGGTACACGTTCAAGGACAAGGGGACGACGACGGTGGAGCCGACCGCGGGCGAAGAGGGGGGCACCTTCGCGATGAGCGAGGGGGGCCACGATTCGCAGTACGCGGCGCGGTACCACGGGACGATCGGGACCGGATCGGTCGTGTTCTCGGGGATGGGGATGAACTTCGTCGACCCGAAGGACGCCTACGACGCCTCGAAGTACGCGGGGATCTCGTTCTGGGCGAAGAAGGGGAGCAACGAGTCGACGGGGAAGGTGCGGCTCAAGGTCCCCGACTCGAACACCGACCCGCAGGGCGGGGTCTGCACGGAGTGCTTCAACGACTTCGGCGCGAACATGGTGCTGACGACGGAGTGGAAGCAGTTCAGCTTCAAGTGGAGCCAGATGAAGCAGCTGCCCGACTGGGGCGCGCCCCACAAGCCGCACATCACCCCGTCCAAGCTCTTCGGCGTCCAGTTCCAGGTCAACATCCCCCGCTCCACCTACGACATCTACATCGACGACCTGAAGTTCATCTGCGAGTAGGCCCCCCACCGTAGAGCGGCGTCTCGTTCCGCATGAGAGGTCGTTGGCGTCCCTCTCGCGGAGCGAGGTGCAACGCGCGTGCGGCTGGGGACGGGTGTCGCTTCGGCCGGAGCTGAGTCGAGCGGCTCTGTTGTTCCGCTCGACGATTCCAACCTTTCAGGTGCGTAGGCCGAGGCGATACCCGTCCCCAGCCGCCCCGAGGAGCACCGAGCGGAGCTGGGCCTAGGCGTAGTCTTCCAGAGGCGGGCAGGTGCAGTAGAGCTTGCGGTCGCCGAGCACGTTGTTGAGGCGGCCGACGGGCGGCCAGAACTTCGCGGCGCGCACGAACGGCAGCGGGTAGGCGGCGCGATCGCGCGGGTAGGGGTGGGGCCACTCGGCGGCCAGCAGCGCGGCGGCGGTGTGTGGCGCGTTCTTGAGCAGGTTCCCCGTGCGGGGCGCGGCGCCGCTCTCGATCTCGGCGACCTCCTCGCGGATGGCGATCAGCGCGTCGCACAGCCGATCGAGCTCGCCCTTCGATTCGCTCTCGGTCGGCTCGATCATGAGCGTGCCGGGAATGGGGAACGACATCGTCGGCGCGTGGAAGCCGTAGTCCATGAGGCGCTTGGCGACGTCGTCGACCTCGATGCCGGCCAGCTTCTTGAGGTGGCGCGCGTCGACGATGCACTCGTGCGCCACGCGACCCTTCTCGCCCTTATAGACGACCGGGTAGTGGGCGTCGAGGCGGTGGGCCACGTAGTTGGCGTTCAGGATGGCGATCTTCGTGGCGCGCGTGAGCCCCGTGGCGCCCATCATCCGGATGTAGGCCCAGGAGATGAGCAGGATGCTGGCGCTCCCCCAAGGGGCGGCCGAGACGGCGCCCGCGCCCGAGGCGTTCGCGTCGGCCAGCGGGTGTCGGGGGAGAAACGGCGCCAGGTGCGGGGCGACGCAGATCGGGCCCATGCCGGGGCCGCCGCCGCCGTGCGGGATGCAGAAGGTCTTGTGCAGGTTGATGTGGCAGACGTCGGCGCCGATGTCGCCCGGGCGGCAGAGGCCGACCTGCGCGTTCATGTTGGCGCCGTCCATGTAGACCTGGCCGCCGTGCTCGTGGACGATCTCGCTGATCTTCTTGATCCCTGCCTCGAACACGCCATGCGTCGACGGGTAGGTGACCATGAGTGCGGCCAGGCGCTCGCGGTGCTCGGTCGCCTTGGCCGCCAGATCGCCGAGGTCGACGTTGCCGCCATCGTCGCAGGCGACGACGACGACGCGGTAACCGGCCATCACGGCCGACGCCGGGTTGGTGCCGTGCGCCGACGACGGGATGAGGCAGACGTCGCGGTGCCCCTCCGCACGGCTCTCGTGAAAGGCGCGGATGGCGAGCAGGCCGGCGTATTCACCCTGCGAGCCGGCGTTCGGCTGCAGCGAGCAGGCCGAAAACCCGGTGATCGAGCAGAGCATCCGCTCGAGGTCGGCGAAGAGGGCGCGGTAGCCCTCGGCCTGCGCGGGCGGCGCGAAGGGGTGCAGGCCGCCCCACTCGGGCCAGGTGACTGGCATCATTTCGGTCGTCGCGTTCAGCTTCATCGTGCAGGAGCCGAGCGGGATCATCGAGGAGGTGAGCGACAGATCGCGCGCCTCGAGCCGCCGCATGTAGCGCAGCATCTCCGTCTCGGAGTGGTGCGTGTTGAAGATCGGGTGCGTGAGATACGCGCTCGTGCGCGCCGCCGTGCCCCCCCAGGAAGAGGAAGCGAAAACGCCAGCGACGCCTCGCGCGCCAGCGCCTCTACGGAGATCGCGCCGCGGACCTTGTCGTTCGGCTCGAACACGTCCCACAGCCGCTCGACGTCGTCGGCCGTCGTCGTCTCGTCGAGCGCGATGGTCAGCGATTCGTTGGAGAGCCGGCGCAGGTTGATGCGACGGGTGGCCGCCGCCTTCATGAAGCCGGCGATCTCGGCGGCGCTGCCGTCGACGCGGACGGTGTCGAAGAAGCTCTTGTGCCGGACGCGAAGGCCGAGCCGCTCGAGGCCGCGCGCCAGCACGGCGGCGAGGCCCCCCGTGCGCTCGGCGATCGCCTTCAGCCCGCGCGGCCCGTGATAGACGGCGTACATCCCGGACATCACGGCCAGGAGCACCTGCGCCGTGCAGATGTTGCTGGTCGCCTTCTCGCGCCGGATGTGCTGCTCGCGCGTCTGCAACGCCATGCGCAGCGCGCGGTTGCCGTGCGCGTCCTCGGAGACGCCGATGAGCCGCCCGGGAAGCTTGCGCGTCCACTCGGCGCGCGTGGCGAAGAAGGCGGCGTGCGGGCCGCCGTAGCCGAGCGGCACGCCGAACCGCTGCGCGCTGCCGACGGCCACGTCGGCGCCGATCTCGCCGGGCGGCGCCAGCACGGTCAGCGCCAGCAGGTCGGTGGCCATTGCCACCAGCGTGCCGGCCGCGTGGGCCTTTTGGCACAGCGCACGGAAGTCGGGGATGGCGCCGTCGGTGGCGGGGTACTGCACGAGCACGCCGAACGCCTTCAGCGAGGCGAAGTCGGCCGCGGCCGGATCGCCGACCTTGACCTCGATGCCGAGCGGCTGGGCGCGGGTCTTCACCACCTCGATCGTCTGCGGGTGGCAGCCCTCGTCGACCAGGAACGTGCCGCCGCGATCGGCGTCGGCGGTGGCCGGCGCCACCGCGTGCAGCATGTGCATCGCCTCGGCGGCGGCGGTCGCCTCGTCGAGCAGCGAGGCGTTCGCGATCGGCAGCCCGGTCAGGTCGGTCACCATCGTCTGGAAGTTCAGCAGCGCCTCGAGCCGCCCCTGCGAGATCTCCGCCTGGTACGGCGTGTACTGCGTGTACCAGCCGGGGTTCTCCAGGATGTTGCGCTGGATGACCGGCGGCGTGAAGCAGTCCGAGTAGCCCATCCCGATGAACGACTTGCAGACCTGGTTCTTGGCCCCGAGCGCGCGCAGCTCGGCCAGCACCTCGGCCTCGGTGAGCGCGGGCGGCAGCTTGAGCGCGCCCGCCATGCGGATGTCGGCCGGGACCGTCTCGGCGACGAGCGCGTCGAGGCTCGCGACGCCGAGCGCGCGCAGCATCTCGGCCTCCTCGCGCGCGTCGGGTCCGATGTGCCGATCGACGAAGCGGTCGCCCTGACCGAGATCGACCGCCACCCGCTACTCCCCCTGTTCGCGCAGGAACGCCTGGTAGGCGGCGGCGTCGAGCAGGCCGTCCAGCTCCTTCGGGTCGCCCACGGCGATCTGGATCATCCACCCCTCGTCGTAGGGATCCTCGTTGACGTACTCGGGCGAGTCGGCGAGCGGCGAGTTCACCTTGACGACCTTCCCCGAGAACGGCGCGAACAGATCCGAGACCGCCTTGACCGACTCGACGGAGCCGAACACCTCGGCCTGCTTCACCGTCTCCCCCTCCTTGGGTAGCTCGACCTGCGTGACGTCGCCGAGCTGATCGACGGCGAACCGGGTGACGCCGATGGTCGCG
This sequence comes from uncultured Pseudomonadota bacterium, assembly GCA_963831685.1. Classification (GTDB taxonomy): domain Bacteria; phylum Myxococcota_A; class Polyangia; order Fen-1088; family Fen-1088; genus JADGRB01. The sequence goes on along the minus strand of CAWHRJ010000007.1, from coordinate 349,010 downwards.
AACTTCTGGCCGTCGCGGTCCTCCAGGCGCGCCCACTCGTGGTCCTTCGTGTAGAGCAGGTCGTCCGGGTATCGCTGCGCGCTCATGCTCTTCCCTCGCTTGTAGAAAGGACCAGTGACGATCTCGGCCTCGACGCGCTTGCCGCGGCAGTCGACCGAGATGCGGGTGCCGGCCCCGGCCAGCGCCGCCGGCACGTAGCCGATGCCGATGTTCTTCTCGACGGTCGGCGCCGGGCCGCCGGAGGTGATCTCGCCCACCGCCTCGGCGCCGTCCGCCTCGAAGATTGGCATAGCCGTGGCGGGCGATCCCGCGGCCGGTCATGACGAAGCCGCACGAGCTTGCGGGTGATGCCGCTCTGCTGCTGGGCCAGGAGCGTCGCCCGGCCGATGAAGTCGGCGCCGTCGAGCTTGACGACCCAGCCGAGCCCGGCCTCGAGCGGCGTCGTCGTCTCGTCGAGGTCGTTGCCGTAGAGCGGCAGCCGCGCCTCGAGCCGGAGCGTGTCGCGCGCGCCGAGCCCGACCGGCTTGCCGCCGATCGCGGCCGCCGCCTCGACCAGCCGGTCCCAGAGCGCGGGTGCGTCCTTGGCGGCGCAGAAGATCTCGAACCCGTCCTCGCCGGTGTAACCGGTGCGGGCGATCGACGCGCGCACACCGGCGATCTCGCAGCTTTCGACAAGGCGAACCGCCCGAGCTCGCCGAGCGGCAGCTTGGTGAGCGGCTGCAGCGCGTGCTTGGCCCCCGGGCCCTGGAAGGCGATGAGCCCCGTCTCCGCCGAGGCGTCGACCACGTCGCACCAGCGGACGACGTGCTCGAAGAACCAGGCGCGGTCCTTCTCCAGCGTCGACGCGTTGACCACGACCAGGTAGTGGTCGGCGGCGATCCGGTAGACGATGAGGTCGTCGACGATGCCGCCGGTCGGCAGGCAGGCGACCGTGTAGAGCGCCCGCCCGTCGGTGAGCGTCCCGACGTCGTTCGTCACGAGCCGCTGGACCGCCTCGGCGGCGCGGCTGCCCCGGAAGTGGATCTCCCCCATGTGGCAGACGTCGAACACACCGACCGCCTCGCGGGTGGCCCGGTGCTCGTCGAGGATGCCGCCGGGGTAGCTGACCGGCATCGCCCAGCCGCCGAAGTCGACCATCTTCGCGCCCAGGCGAAGGTGGGCATCGTAAAGCGGTGTGCGCTGCATGGGGCCGCGACATCCTGGAAGAAACGTCGCGCGAATTCAAGCGAGGCGCCCCGCGCGCCGCCGAGCCGCGCGGGGGCGGCGCGGGCGGCGAAAAAGCCGTCACCTAAATAGCTCGACCCCTCGAGCCCGAAGCGCCGCGCGACGTTGCGAAGTAACGAACAAAGCGTCGCGCCGAAAGGTTCCGGAAACATTCATCTCGTAGACTGTTCCGTGAGAGGGACGAGAACGGGAAACGAGAGACCGGGCGCGGAACGGCGGGGGGCGCCGCTTCCGCGCCCGGTCGGGGTTGGTCGGTATTTTCAACTGATGCTCGATCGATCAATCCCCGGGAATTTTTTTCGCTAGAATCCGAGTTAGAGAGGGTGAGCATCACCGGGGAGGGCAAGATGCAGCTGCGTCACATCAGTCCGCGTTCGATCGATTGGATGGATGCGATGGACGAGGGGGCCGGGGGTCGTGGATGGGAGAAGCTGGCGCCGGAAGAGCGCACCAAGCTGCTCCGCGACCGGCAAGGTGGGCAGAGTGGGCAAGGTGGGCCGGACCAAGGATGGTCCGATTCGTCGGAACGCCGGCCGGCGCGCATGGCCGGCTACTTCGCGAGCGCGTCGCCTTCCAAGTAGGCGACCAGGATCTCCGCGGCGCGATCCTGCGCGTGGCGCGCGTCGTTCGGGTTTCCCACCTCGTTGACGAGGATGGAGAACACGAGCGGCAGGTGTCCCGGCGAGCCGGCGAATCCTGACAGACAGCTGACGTTGGCCAGCGTGCCGGTCTTGGCGCGGACGTAACGCTCTGCCAGCGTGGCCCCCATGCGATGGGCGATCGTCCCGTCCGTGCCGGCCACCGCCAGCGAGGCCAGGAACTCGGCGGAGATGCGGAAGTCGTGCGCCGCCGCGCGCAAGATGGTGGCGATCTGCGCCGCCGAGAAGCGATTCGAGTCATAGAGACCCGAGCCGTTCTTCATCTGATAGCTGTCGGCCTTGATGCCGATGCCGGCGAGGTAGCGCGCCACCGCCTTGAGCCCCTTGTCCCAGTTTCCGGGATGACCGCCGATCTCGGCGCCCAGCGTGCGCAGCAGCTGCTCGGCGGCGAAGTTGTTGGACCGCTTGTTGAGATCCTGGACCACCACCGCCAGCGGCGCCGAGTCGTGGGTGGCGATCACGCGCAGCCCTTGCGCGGGCGCGGCCCCGACGCGCACGTTGCCGACCGAGATCCCACGCCGCTCGAGCAGCTGGCGCAGCGTCTGCCCCAGGAACAAGGACGGATGCGCGACCCGCCGGTAGATCGTGCGCGGATCGGCCCCCAGCTTGATCCGCCCGGCCACGTTGACGCGCGTCTTGTTCCCTTCTTCCTTGGTGTCGACGGCAGGGGCCGCCGGGCCGCTGGCGGCGGTGATCACCCGCCCGGCAACCACGAAGTAGGGCGAGGCCGGATCGACGACGATGCGCGCGGGGGCGCCGGCCGCGGCGCCCGGGATGACGGTGACGGCGACGACGTTGCCGTCGAGCGACGCCGCCGACGACGGCGCGCGCGAGGCGGTCGAATCATTCTTCTGATCGTAGGCGGGCGGGACGTAGCCGCCGTCGAACAGGGTGTCATCCACGACCAATGACCCGCGCACCTTGTGCAGGCCCAGCGACGCCAGATCGCTGACCATCGCCGCCAGATCCTCGGTCGACAGCGTCGGATCGCCGGAGCCGCGCAAGTAGAGATCGCTGCTCACCTCGCCGCCGGCGGGGAGCGGCGGCCCGCCGGGCGGGCCGTTCACCGACAGGGTCGTCCGCCAGCGATACTCGGGGCCGAGCAGCGACAGCGATGCGGCGGAGGTGACGATCTTGACGTTCGACGCGGCGTTCAGCGGCGTCTTGTCGTCGTGCGCGTAGAGCGTCTTGCCGCTGTCAGCCTCGACGACTATCGCCGAGACCTTGGCCTTGGCCAGCGCGGGGGTCCTGAACAGGGCGTCGAGCTGGGCGCCCAGCCAGGCGCGCCGCTGGGCCGGATCGCGCGGCGGTTTGGGGAGATCGGGCGAGGCCGCTGCCCGCGGCGTCAGCCCCATCAGCGGGCGCGGGCCGACTCTTCCAGTGGTTGCCGCCTCGGTCTCCGTCGCGGGCGGCGGCTGCGGGTTGGGCGCCGGCGAGGCCGTCGGCTCGGGCTCGGGCGACTTGGCGCGCGCGCCCGGGCTCGCGGCCGCGGCCAGGAGCCCCAGGCAGAGCATCCATCGGAGAGGGAGCGGCGGCCGCAACGCCGCGACCCTAACATCGGCGCGGAGGTAGTTCTAGCGGCGCGGCGGCGGTCAGGCGGTCACCTCGTCGGTCCAGACCCGAAAGCTCTTCAGCGTATTGGGCCCGAAGGTGGTCGCGATCGCGACATCGGCGGCGTCCCGGCCGCGCGCGATGAGGATCCGCCCGATGCGCGGGGCGTTGTTGCGCGGATCGAACGTGTACCAGGCGGACCCGAGGTAGGCCTCGAACCAACCCGCGAAGTCCATCGGGGCGGGGTCCTTGGGAACGCCGATGTCACCCAGATACCCGGTGCAGTAGCGCGCGGGAATGTTCAGGCAGCGGCAGAGCGTGATCGCCAGGTGGGCGAAGTCGCGGCAGACGCCCTTTCGGTCGTTGAAGACCTCCCAGGCGGTCTTGGTGGGGCTGGCGAACTGGTAGCCGAACGTAATGTGCTGGTGAACGAAGTCGCAGATCGCCTGCACCCGCCCCCAGCCGAGCGGGGCGCTGGAAAACCGGTCCCAGGCGAACTGGGACATCTTGTCGGTCTCGCAGTAACGGCTTCCGAGCAGGTGGACCAGCGTCTCTTCCGGCAGCTGCTGGACGAGGTGCTGGATCGCCGTCGGGACGACCGGCTCCCGCGCGCCCGTGTCGTTGACGGTCGCGTCGCTGGTCACGCAGAAACGCCCGGCGGGAGCGACCAACCGCGTACACCAGTTTCCAAACCCGTCCCGGTAGGCGGCGGTGGGGACCGCCGGCGTCGTCCTCATCTGGTCCGGCTGCGCGAGATCCGAGACCCGGCTGTAGTGGACGTTGAGGGTCAAGATGATCGGCGTGGGCTGCGGGAATTCGTAGTTGAGCTCGTAACCGACACGGATCTGCATGGGTCCCCTCATCTCGGTGGTGGCGATGGTGGCGAGTGTGGCACTTGCGGAACGACGAGAGGGAGCAGCCGCGCGAATCGTTCGGCCCACGCCCGCTGTCCCTGTTCGTCCGTAATCAGGTCCTGCCGAATCTCGATCTCGACGTGCGGGATCCCGCGGCGCTCGCCGTGATGGACGATCGAATAGTCGGTCAGATCGCCGACGGCGTAGGGCTCGTTGTCGCCGACGACCAGATCGCCTTCCTCGCGGAGCGCCCGCAGGAGCGGCCCGGCCACCCGCGAATCGCGGTTGTAAAGCACGCCGACGTGCCAGGGACGCGCGCGGCCCAGGTAGAGGGGTGTGAAGCTGTGCATCGCCACCAGGACCGTCGGGCGCCCCGCCGCTTGCCGCTCGGCGAGGGCCGTTCGGATCTCCTGGTGATAAGGGTGGAAGATCTCCCGCGCGCGCTCCTCCGCGGCCTGCCGGCCCACGCTCTGGTTCCCCGGGATCACGGTTCGTTCGCTGCGCGGCGTGATGGAGTCCGCCGCCTCCAGCGGGCGGTTGCAGTCGATGACCAGGCGCGAGTACCGCTGCCACACGGTGTGGGCGCCCAGCGCCGCCCCGAGGCGACGCGCGACGCCGGCCGCGCCGATGTCCCACCCGATGTGGCCGCCGAGCTGGTCCTCGGTCAATCCGAGGGAGCTCAGCGAGCGCGGAATCAATCGCCCCGCGTGATCGCAGATGATGAAGACCGGCGAGCGTCCGTCGCCCCCCTGCACCTCGAACGGAGCAGCTTCGTCCTCGGCCAGCAGCATGGGGACATCATGGACCGACTCCGCGACCGTGCGCGGCGATTCCGCGCGCTATAGTGCCGCGCATGGCGGAGACGGGCGCGACCTACGAGCTCTACTATTGGCCTTCGATCCAGGGACGCGGCGAGTTCGTGCGTCTGGCCCTGGAGGCGGCGGGGGCGCCCTACGTGGACGTCGCGCGACGGCCGGCGGACGAAGGGGGCGGCGTCAAGGCGCTCACCGCCATGCTCGCCGAGACGTCCGGCGGCGGACCCTTCTTCGCGCCGCCGATCCTGCGCCACGGCGCCGTGACGCTGTCGCAGAGCGCGGCCATCCTGCAATACCTCGGGCCGCGCCTGGGCCTGGTTCCGGAAGACGAGGCGTCTCGCCTGCAAGCCAACCACCTGCAGCTGACGATCGCCGACTTCGTGCTGGAAGTGCACGACGTGCATCACCCCATCGCCGCGAGCCTCTACTACCACGATCAAAAACCGGAGGCCGCGCGGCGGGCGGAGCTGTTCACCAAGAACCGCATCCCCAAGTACCTGGGATACTTCGAGCGGGTGCTGCAGCAGAACGGCGCCGGCGGCGGCCGCCACGCGGTGGGCGCCGCGCTGTCGTACGTCGATCTCTCCCTGTTTCAGATCATGTCGGGGCTCGACTACGCCTTCCCCCACGCGCTGTCGCGGGCGGCGGGCGCGCTTCCGTGTCTGGTCGCGCTCCGCCAGCGCGTCGCCGCAGCGCCGGCCGTCGCCGCGTACCTCGCCTCCCCGCGTCGGATCGCCTTCAACGAGCACGGCCTCTTCCGGCAGCTACCCAGAGCTCGACCCGGCGTGAGGTCCCGTTTTATCGAACGGCGGCGCCGGGCTAGATCCGCTGTCCGGCTTCACGCGGCCACGAGCTATTGCTGGCTGCACAGCTCGCGGAGCGCCGATCGTCTGGCACGTCGCGAGAGCCGCGTAAGGCGCGTTGGACGAACAGGCCGACGAGCTGCCCCCGGTCCTACAGACCTTGCACGTGCTGTCGTTCGCGCAGGCAGCGAACTCCGCGCAACAGCAGCTCTGCGCAGTCCGGGTTGTAGCCGGGGAAGGCCCGCAGAACGGTCCATCCGGTTCCCGCGTCGGTCCCGCCACCACCACCGGCGTGCCCGCCGGCCGCCGAACCCGCCGCTCCGGCAGTCCCATTCGCACCGGCGGCGCCCGGTCGACCGGCCGCCCCGCCGCACCGGCGGCGCCGTCGACCGGCCGGCCCCGCCGACCGGCGGCGCCTCGTGCCCCCCGCCCGTCGAGCCGGCGGCGCCGCTCTGGCCCCCCGCGCCCCCACCGCCCGTGCTCGTGTTGACGCACACGTTTGAAAAGCAACTCAGCGTCGCGTTGCAAGTGCCGTTGGTGAAGCACGGTCCACCTTCGGTGCCCGCTGCCTTCGACGAGCTACTCCCGCAGCCCGCAACCGCGGCGACGATCAAGCCCAGGGCGACCGCGACGCCCGCCCAGAAAAACCTGGCCTTGTGCTTTCGTCATGCCGCGACGATAACATGGACGCCCGCGATGTTGAGCCGGCGCGCCCGAGCTGTCGGTCAGGGGTCGACCCCATCCAGGCGCACGAGAATCCCGCCACACGAGAAACCGGTCACTTAAGATCGTATGGTGGTGGACCACCGTGACCATCGAACTGAAGACTGAACGGGTGATGATGGAGGCCCTGCGCGGGCGCGACGGCAAGCTCACCCGCGCGGACGCCGTCGTCGCCTCGGGGTTGCCCGAGGCCGAGGCGGAGCGGGCGCTGACCGCGTTGCTCAAGGAATACCGGAGCCACCTCAGCGCCACCGAGAGCGGCGAGCTGCTCTACGAGTTCGATCCGGCGTTCGAGCGCCGTGACGCGCTGTCGTGGCGGGAGCGGGCGACCGCCGTCGGAAACCGGCTCTGGAAGGGGTTCACGGTCCTGTTCAAGGTCGCGATCGTGACCACGCTGGTCGCCTACTTCGCCGCCTTCATGGCGATGATGGTGGCGATGATCTTCGCGCGGAGCAGCTCGTCCGATCGCGACGACGACGGCGGCTTCGGCCTCGGGGGCCTGTTCTGGTTCTGGGGCTTTGACATGGGCGGGGGCGGCTACGGCCGGCAGCGGCCCCGTTACGCGCGGCGCGAGCCGCGCGAGCCGTTCTACAAGCGCGTATTCGCCTTCGTGTTCGGACCTCCCGCGCCACCGGTCGATCCGCGCGCGGACGAAAAGCAGATTGTCGGTTACATCCGGGCGCAGCGCGGCCGGATCGCCGCCGTCGATCTGGTGCGCCTCATGGGCTGGACCTTCCCGCGCGCCGAGCAGGAGGTGACGCGCTTGATGGTCGACTACGGCGGCGAGCCGGAGGTCACCGAGGACGGCGTGGTGGTCTACACCTTCAAGGCGGTGCGCAAGACCGCGGGTGGCGTCGGCGAGGGGAGCGCCCCCCACTGGGCTTCCGAGCGGCTCGAGACGGCGGCGCCGCTGACCGGCAACGAGCCGGGCACGGACGCGTTGGTCGGGGCCTTCAACGGCTTCAACCTGCTGGCCCCGTTCTGGATCGTTCCGGCGTTCGAGGCCCGGTTGCACGTCTCGCTGGCAAGCTGGCACTTCCTGCTGGTGGAGTTCCCGCTGGCGTTCTCCGCGCTCTTCTTTGCGGTTCCCGCCGGCCGCTGGATCAGGGCCCGCGTCGAGGCGGGGCGGCGGCGTGTCCGGAACGACCGGCGGCGGTTGCTGGGCCGCATCTTCGCCGGCGCCGGTCCGCGCCCCCGGGAAGAGCTGGCCCCCACGCCCGCGCTCGCGGCCCTCCTCGACCGGGAGCTGGTGGCGTTCGGGGGCGACATCGCCCCCGAGCCCGACGATCGCGGCCGCGTTCTCTACACCTTCCCGCGCATCGACGAGGAGGCCGCCGCGGTGGCGCGCGCGCGGGCCGCCGCGCCCGCTGTCGAGCAGGACGCCGGCCTGGTCGTGTTCTCGTCGGCGGATTGACCGAGCTGCAACCGAGCTCGACTACTGTCCGTGCCGGTCGCCGCGGTCGTGGTCGCCGTGGTCGTGGTCGCCGTGGTCGTGGTCGCCGTGGTCGTGGTCGCCGTGGTCGTGGTCGCCGTGGTCGTGGTCGCCGTGGTCGCCGTGCTCCCAGCCGCCGGGATGCCACGCCTGCCGCCCGCCGTCGCGATCCCAGTGGCCGGCCCTCCAGTTGTCGCCCTGACGTTCCGGTTCCCAGTGACCCTCGGTCCAGGCGTACCGTCCATCGCGCCACTCATGCGCGCCCGCGATCCAGACGAAGCCCCGACGCGGCGGCGGTGGAGGCGCCACGACCTGAGGCGGGGGCGGCGGCGGGGGCGGGTTGTCGACGTACATCGACGGGGGCGGGACGTAGGCCGGGCCCTCGCTCCAGGCGCCCGGAATCCAGCCGTAGTGGTCGCCCTGCCATTCCCAGCGGCCTCCGTGCCACTGTCGGCCCGGACGCTCCCGCTCCCAGTGTCCGCGGCGCGGGACGTACCTCCCGCGTCTCCAGTCAAACCCTCCTTCAATCCACACCCACCCCCGTCGCGGCCGCACGCGCTCGATGGGAGGGGGCGGCGGAGGCGGCTGATTGTCCCGCCAGCCGCCCGCCTGCGCGAGCCGGATCTCGGAAGCGATCGGATGCAACGTCGAGGCCGCCGGCGTCGGTGGCACCGCCATCGCGAGCAGCAGGATCAAATCAGTCGTCAACATCGATGCACCCCCGGGTGAGAGACGTGACCCCGTTGCTTCGGCCGAAACTGCAGAGATCTTGAATCTCTCACCGCGACCGACGGTGGAGCGTCGGCATCGTGAGATCGGACTCCGACGGGACGAAACCGGCGACGGTGCCGTGCGGCGGCAGGCGCAGAGGCCAGCGGGCCATCAACTCCGTCGGGTCCCAGTAGATCTCGGGGAGCTCGATCGAGGGGTGGATGGAGAGCGCGAAGTGGAGGTAGCGGCCGGGGTGCTCGCCGGTGTCGCCCACCAGGCCGATGAGCTCGCCGGCTCTGACGGCGGCGCCGCGCACGATGCCGCGCGGGGCGGCCGCCAGGTGGGCGTAGTGGGTGAACACCATTCCCCCGAAGTGCGCCAGCCGAACGTAGACGTCGCCGCCCGCGTGTTGCACGTGGTCGACCACGCCGTCGTGCGCGGCGTAGACGTGCTCGCCCCACAGCTCGCCGCCCAGATCGACGCCGCACTTGCCGGGGACGCGGCAGACAGGCTCCGGGCGGCGCGCGGACGAGCGGGTTGTCAGGAGGCGGTCGTCCGTGGTTGGCGCGCGGCGCGCCGGGCCGGGCAGCGGGTAGATCCAGGCGGTGTTGGCGAAGGCAAACTGCCAGTCCTCGTCGGTGGGCGGCCATGCCGGGCCGTACATGGGGGGCTCGGGGCGCGGCGCCGGGGCGGGGCGGAGGTCCTGCCATTCGAAGGCGATCGTCTGCGCCCGCGGGAGGCGGATCCGGTGCCACAGCCTCGGAGCGCCGACAGCGATCAGCGCGACGGCCGTCGCCCGCAGCAGCCATCGCCGGCGCGTGGCGGCGCGCGCGCGGCGGCGATGCTCGACGTTCGCCATCAGACAGACCTGCGAGCAATGCGCCTCCTCGCGTCCGCCCAGGACCAGGACGAAGCGCTCTCCGCCGCCGATGCCGTCGCCGAGCGCGGCCGTGCAGACGATACAGCGGAGGGTCGCCATCGCTTACTCGTCGCCCGTGGCTGGGGGCGTGGACTCGGTTCCGCGCTCCGCCGGCGGCGCGTCGCCGTCGCCGCTCGCCTCGCCCGGCTGCGCGCCGTCGTCGCCTTCGGCCGCGGCGGCGTGCCGCCCGCCCCGTTTCAGCTTGGCCAGCCGGAGCGCCTGGCGTTTCGCCGACGATAGCGTCGCCGAGCCGAGCGGCAGCCCCGGGCGCGCCAGCGTGGTGACCAGGCCCGCCTGACCGTCGTCGACGGGAACGCGCACCGGCCACAGCGCGATGAGCGGCTCCGGGTCGAGGTACCGCTCCGGCCCGTCCTTCCACGGCCGCACCGAGATGGCAAAGTGGAGGTGCGGCGCCGACTCCTTCACGCCGGTGTCTCCGAGCAGTCCGATGACGTCGCCGCCCTTGACGTGCATGCCGCGCTCGAGACCGGCCGTGATCGCGGCCAGGTGGAAGTACTGCGTGAACACGGTGCCGTCCCGGTGCGAGAGGCGGACGAACTCGCCGCCGCGATCGGGGTTGGCGTTTCGCTGCACGAAGTCGACGACGCCTTCGTGGACGGCGTGGACCTGCTCGCCCCAGATCTCGCCGCCGAGATCGACGCCGCAGTGGCCGTTGCGGCACTCCGCCGGGCGCTCACCCGGCCGCGCGGCGCCGAACACCCGGGAATCGACGCGCGGCATGCGCCGCACCGGCCCGGAGAGGGGATGAATCCACGCGTCCTGCCCCAGCGACGCCAGGAAGCTCTGCTCCGTCGGAGGCCACTCGGGACCGTACCAGCCCGGCGGCAACGGAGGCGGACCGGGCGGCGGGGCCTCGGGCGTCGGCGCCGCGCGAGCCACCCGCCGGAGCGAGGGCGGGCCCTCGTGCGGTGTGACGAAGGCGCCCGTCAGGATCAGGGCTGCGGCGGCCCGCACCGCCCGACGTCGCCGCGCCGCCCACCGCGCCCGCCGGCCTCCGCGCACGACGACGCGAAGGCAGGGCGGGGAGCACAGCACGACCAGCGACCAACCGTCCGTATCGACGTCGACGTAACGTGCGGCGGACAGCGCGCCGCCGCAGACGCCGCAAACGGCGGCGCCCTGGGGCTCGTCTGAAAGCGCCTCTTGGGGATCGATCATGTCGGACTCACTGACCCGCAGCGCCGAACGCCCAGCGAACAGACAATGGTAGCAAGTTCCTGCCGAGCGCACGCGAACCGATCATTTTTCTCGTAACCTCTGCCGCTTTGGGGGCATCGAGGCGTCATGCATCGTCATCTCTCATGGCTCGTGGTCCTCGCCACTGTTCGTCTCGCCTCGGCCAAGACTCTCGGACCGCCGGAGGTCGCCTGGAAGGAGATGACCTTCGCGCAGAAGAAGGCCTACATGAAGGGCGCCGTCACGCCGACGATGAAGCCGATCTTCCAGACCTTCGACGGTAAGAAGTTCAAGACCTTCAACTGCGCGACGTGCCACGGCCAGGACGGCGCCGACCGCAAGTTCAAGATGCCCAGCAACGGCATCCACCCCCTGCCGAACACGCCGGAGGCCTTTCAGGCGAAGCTGAAAGAGGAGCCGACCTGGCCCAAGTGGACGGAGTTCATGTCCCAGAAGGTCGAGCCGGCGATGGGCAAGCTGCTCGACCTGCCGGTCTTCGATCCCAAGAAGCCCGTCAAGGGCGCCTTCAGCTGCGCCAACTGCCACAAGCTCGAGGCTGCCACGCCCTGACGCGCGTCGGCCACCGACGGACGTTCAGCGCGCGTGTCCGGGGAAGTGTCGAGCGACGACCGCCATCATCTCGGTGATGTCGAAGTAGTAGTCGCACGGGCTTCCGTCGGAGAACTTCCTGGCCCGGAGGACGTCGAACGATCGATTCCCTTGCGACGCGAGGCCCTGCGATCTCGGCAGGCAACCTTCCGCCTTCAGCACCTCGTATTCCTCGCTGACGTCGAACACGGTCCAGGCCGACGCGAAACCGAGGCCGTCGCCGTTCCGGACGATCGACTCCAGGAGGCCGATCGCGATCTCGTGCTGCGTGTCGGCCGCGCTGACCTGGCCGGCCCTGCGCAAGGTGACGCTGCGAAGGGTGTGCGCGCGAAGGTCGGCCTGATCCCGCGCCAGGATCTGGCCAGTCACGTCGAGGACTTCAGGCCCGTTGCCCGCGCCGAACGCCGTGGTCAGGCGGCGCTGGAGATCGGCGACCTCGTGATTGCGCAGACCTTCGGTCAGGTACAGCCGCCCGCGCCGGAGGCGCACGAAATCGGTGCGCGCGATCTCGACGTTGGTGGGCGCGGCGAGGGCCGCCGAGCGCTCCCGGTAGTAGGCCACCTCGTCGGCGGCCTCCGTGGCCGAGAGGATGGAGCCGCGCGCGTAGCCGTTCCCCGGTGGCGTCGCGGCGGGCGAGGCGGCGACGGGCGGCGGCGCGGAGGCGACACAGCCGATCGCCCCGGCCGCAGCGACAGCGACGACGAGCGCGCTGACGGGCGGTCGCGGTCGCTCCACAGGTCGACTCTGGCCCGGGTCGCCCGCGCCGGCAAGCCGGGCAACGCACTCCCCGCAGCCGGCGCGCCCGCGCCCGGCCGACGGGGCCCGGTTCGCGCTAGACTCGGCCGCGCGATGGACCTCTTCGCGCGCGCGGCGAGCAAGGATCGGCGGGGGCAGCCGCTGGCCGAGCGGATGCGGCCGCGCACGCTCGGCGAGCTGGTTGGGCAGGCGCACCTGCTCGGGCCGGGGAAGCTCTTGCGCCGCGCGCTCGAGGCGCGCGAGCTGCCGTCGCTCATTCTTTGGGGCCCGCCGGGGACGGGGAAGACCACCCTCGGCCGGTTGCTGGCGGCCGAGGCGCACGCGCGGTTCGTGCCGCTCTCTGCGGTCATGGCGGGGGTCAAGGAGCTGCGCGAGGCGGTCGCCGAGGCGGCCATCCGGCGAGACGAGCAGGGGGAGCGGACGGTGCTGTTCGTCGACGAGATCCACCGCTTCAACAAGGGCCAGCAGGACGCGCTCCTGCCGCACGTCGAGGCGGGGACGATCGTGCTGGTCGGCGCGACGACCGAGAACCCCTCGTTCGAGGTGAACGCGGCGCTCCTCTCGCGCGCGAAGGTGGTCGTGCTGCAGGCACTGTCCGACGCCGATCTGCGGACGGTCGTCGATCGCGCGCTCGACGACAAGGAGCGCGGCCTCGGCGGGCGCGGCCTCTCCGTCGCCGGCGACGTGCGCGATCTCATCGTGCGCGAGGCGCGCGGCGACGCGCGGCGGGCGCTGGCGACGCTGGAGGCGGCGGCCGCGGTGGCGGCGCCCGACGCCGCCGGACAGATCACCATCACGGCGCCGGTCGTCGAGGAGGCGGCGCAGAAGAAGACGATCCTCTACGACAAGGCGGGCGACGAGCACTACGGCGTGGTGAGCGCCTTCATCAAGAGCCTGCGCGGCAGCGATCCCGACGCCGCCGTCTACTGGATGGCGCGCATGATCGAGGCGGGCGAGGATCCGCTGTTCGTCCTGCGCCGGCTGGTCATCTTCGCGGCCGAGGACATCGGCGTCGCCGACGCGCGCGCGCTGTCGGTCGCCACCGCCGCGCTGGACGCCTTCCGCTTCGTGGGGTTGCCGGAAGGGATCCTGCCGATGACCGAGGCGGCCATCTACCTGGCGACGGCCCCCAAGTCGAACACCGCGCTCACCACCTACGCCGCGGCCAAGGCCGACGTCGACGCGCACGGCGGCCTGCCGGTGCCGGCCCACCTGCGCAACGCCTCGAGCGGGATGGGCAAGGCGCTCGGCTGGGGCGCGGCCTACCGCTACCCGCACGATTTCGACGGCCACTACGTGCGCGAGGCGTACCTGCCCGATGAGCTCCGCGGCCACCGCTACTACACGCCGTCGGACTCGGGCGACGAGCGCGAGATCGCAGCGCGCCAGGCGCGCCTCGGCGACGCGGCGAAGAAGAAGTAGCGACGATCATGCCCAGCTACGTGGCGATGCTGCGCGGGATCAACGTCAGCGGCAGCAAGATCATCAAGATGGAGGCGCTGCGGGCGTCGTTCGAGGCGCTCGGGTTTTCGAACGTGCGCACCTACGTGCAGAGCGGGAACGTCGTCTTCGCGGCCAAGGAGCGCACGGCGGAGCCGCTGGCTTCCAAGATCGCCGCTCGCATCAAGCGCGACTTCGGTTTCGACGTCCCGGTCCTGGTGCTGGGCGGCGACCAGCTGGCGCGCGTCGTCGAAGCCAACCCGTTCACGGGCGCCAAGGGGATCGATCCGACCAAGCTCCACGTGACGTTCCTGGCCGGCCCGGCGGCCGCCGCGGGCCTGAAGAAGATGGAGAGCGTCGCCTCGGGCCGCGACGAGTTCCGCTGCCTGGGAACTGCCATCTACCTCGTCTGCCCCGACGGCTACGGCCGCACCAAGCTCTCCAACAACGTCTTCGAGCGCGCGCTCGGCGTCGGCGCCACGACCCGCAACTGGAAAACCGTCACCGCGCTCGCCGCGATGGCGGCCGAGGGCTGAGCGACGCGTGTCGTCCGTCCTGCACCTGGCGCAGGTGAACGTCGCGCGGATGAACGCGCCGCTCGACAGCGCCGAGATGGCCGACTTCGTGGCGCGCATCGCCGAGATCAACGCGCTGGCCGACGCCAGCCCCGGTTTCGTCTGGCGCCTCGCGACCGACCAGGGCGACGCCACGTACCTCCGCCCCTACGACGACGACCGCATCCTCTTCAACCTGTCGGTCTGGCACGCGGTCGACGACCTGCGCGCCTACGTCTACGGCAGCGCCCACGCCGAGGTCATGCGCCGCCGCCACCGCTGGTTCTCCAAGTTCGAGGGCGCGTACCTGGCGCTCTGGTGGGTCCCCGCCGGCCACGTCCCCTCGATCGACGAGGCGAAGGCGCGCCTCGCCCAACTCGATCGCGAGGGGCCGAGCCCCGCCGCCTTCACCTTCAAACAGTTGTTCCCGCCGGCCTGACGGGGTCCCGTTTCGCAGGCCAGGACCATTAAGGAGCTATGCGGACAGAGCGATCCAGCCCAGCCGCGGACACCCTCCCCCTCCGCGTTTCCTTGACCACACTTGCCCAGCGGGTGATTCTCGGGTAGGTGGTCGTGGCGATGACGCAGGTGCTGCCGGCCAAGTTGCGAAAAAGCCCTCTCCTTGAGGCGCTTTTCGAGGTGCGATTCGTCCCCGTGGTCCCGGGCGCCGGTGACGTTCTTCCGGGCTTAGTCTTCGCTTCTCTCCGCTCCAAGTATCCAGATGTGGAACAGCTGCCGGTGGCCGCTGTTCCGCGAGCAGTCCGAGCAAGTCAAGAAGGTCTCGTCTACCAGGCCTCGCATCGGCTCCAAGGTCCTAGTGGCGGGTCGATTCAACTGGGCGACCGCCTCGCAGCGGTGAGCACTACCGCCTACCCGGGGTGGGACTCCTTCCGGGCGATGATCCTGGAAGTGCTGGATGTCCTAGGAAAGACGGGATTGATCAAGACTGTTGAGAGGTTCTCTTTTCGCTATATCAACGTCTTGCCCGTGTCGAGCGACCAAAAGCAGCTTCCCCTGCTGAATATCCACGTCGAGCTGTTGGGTAAGGTACCGAACGAGCGTGGCTTTCTTCTGCGCAGCGAAACAGACGAGGGCGACATCACGTGCAAGCTACAGATTGCGCCTAACGCCATGGCGAAGGGTCCGCACAACGTCGAGATCTCGGGGCTGTTGGTCGATATCGACGCTGTCGTAAAGGCTCCGCCTCAGACGTTTATCGGAGCGCCCGCGACCGAACTCGACGAAGCCCATGATGCGGTCAAAAGAACGTTCTTCTCTCTGTTGACGAAGGCAGCGTTGGCGGACCTAGGTCCGGAGTAACAGATGACGATTGCAGACCAGCAGCTCAAGCGGTTCGACACGCATGGCACCTCGGGCTCGAGGATCGTCACCGCGACGGCCCTCGGCATAGCCATTCTCTGCGCCCAATATGCAGCCCATGAGGGGACGCCGACCGACGTCAACATTTCGTTGAGCGGAACAGAAGAGACTCTATCGCCGCTTCAATCACTTGAGATCGTCGACGCGGATATCGCGGAGCAGATCAGCAGGGTGTACGACGAACTACTTCGCAGTCAGAAAGACATTGATGTCGAGACCCGACGCGCGCTTTACGAAAACCTATCGGATCTCTACGCGTGAACGACCACGAAGAACTCGTCGATGCGATCCGGCTCTACCTTCCCAAGTACCTAACACCCCCTCAGGCTCGTGAACTCTGGACGAACCTGGCCGACTTCCCTAAGAACATTGACTACTACTGGTTCGACTCAGCTCTTGAAAATGAGATTCTACAAGGCGATGGCTGGCGCGGTTTTGTAGTTCTCGATTTCTTTACGGGGCAGCGACAAACGGTCTCGGGCGTCGTTCTTTCGAATTCGTGCGATGTCGATCCGGAAAACGACCCTAGTGCCCCGGCCAACATCTTGTTTGCGCCGCTGATCGAGTTATCAAAGTTTGAAGCTCGCATACAAAGCGCGGGCAAGACCACCGCACAGGTGGCCTCGACTCTCGCCGACGTAAGACACCAGCGCATTACGAATATGTTCTATTTGCCTGCATACTCGACAGTCATCAAGGAGAGCATGATCCTTCTTGATGACGTCCATGTGCACCCGGCGACGCATTTTCGTGGTTGCGAGCGGAACGTTTTGTTCAGGTTGAACCAATACGCCTTCTACCTCTTTCTAATGAAACTCTCGATTCACTTCTCGCGCTTCAACGAGGGAGTGGTACGCTTCAAGGCCGCATAACCGGGTGTGCAGGCGGACGATCACCTCGGCCGCCTCGCTCCTCGGTTTGCTCAGCTGAAGACCAGGTCGTTGTTCGGGCGGCTCGACACCTGGATCGAGGTACGGATGCTCCCTATACTGTCCTCGTTGTGAAGAAGACGACAGTCTCCCCGCTCGGTGCGCGGAAGCGGCGACTCGTGCGGTCGGCGCCGCACGCCGTGGGCCACAGCCGCGACGGTGGGGTCGCCCGCGAGGTCGACCGCGCCCTCGTGCTGCTCGGGTTCGCCATCCGATAGGTGCCTAAAGCTCCGCCGTCATCTCCAGCATCGTGCGCCGGAAGCCGAGCGCCTCGAAGAAGGCGTGGGCCTCGGGGTTGCGCCAGGCCGAGAGCAGGACGACGCGCGGCGCGCCCCGTGCCCTGAGGGCGGCGAACATCGCGTCCACCAGGGCGCGCCCCGCGCCCCGCCGCCGCGCGGTCCCGTCGACGTAGAGGTCGTTGAGCTTGCCGCAGGCCTCGAGGAGATCGTTCCAGTTGCGCGCCTCGAGCGTCCCGTAGGCGTAGCCGAGCAGGCGGCCGTCGGTGGAATCCTCGGCGACCAGGATGAGGGCGCCGTCGCGCTCGAGCTCGCGGGTGAAGAACCACTGGTAGCCGTCCTCGATCGGCTCGACGAGCAGGAAGCGCGGCGGGTCGAGCCGGTGGTGCAGGCGCACCAGCTCGGCCGCCAGGCGCGAGACCGCCGGCAGATCGTCTGGGCGGGCAGGGCGGACGACCGTCGCCACGCCTAGTCCTCCGGGTCGGCGATCTCGATCCGGTTGCGGCCGGCCGCCTTGGCCCGGTACATCGCCGAATCGGCCAGGCGCAAGAGCGTGCTCTCCCGCCGCCGCTGCGTGCCCCCCGGCGCCAGGTGGTCGCGGTAGGACGAGATCCCGATCGACGCCGTGATGCGCGGGGGCGGCTGCGGTGGCGGCGTGCGCCGGTTCTCCGGCTGCAGGTCGAAGAAGATCGCGTCGGCGATCGCCTTGCGCAGCGTCTCGGCGGTCTGCGCCCCGCGCGCCAGGTCGGCGCCCGGCAGGAGCACGACGAACTCGTCGCCGCCATAGCGCCCGACCAGCGCGCCCGGCGGCGCGTTCTCGGCCAAGCAGGCGCCCCACCTTCTGCAGCGTCCAGCTCCCCGCCAGGTGGCCGTAGCAGTCGTTGACCTCCTTGAAGCGATCGAGGTCGATGAACAGCATCGACAGCTCGGTGCCGTCGTGGTCGGCGCGCGCGATCTCCTCGTCGAGGCGCGTGTGGAAGTAGCGGCTGTTGGCGAGGCCCGTCAGATCGTCGACGCGCGCCAGCGCGCGCGCGCGGATGGCGTCGAGCGCGTTCTGGATCGACGACGACATGTACGCCGCGAAGATGCGCAGGAGCTCCCGGTCGCGCGGCGTGTAGGGCGCCGCCCGAGGCGCCGGTTGGCGAGCTCGAGCATGCCGCAGATCGATTCGCCGACGACGATCGGCACGCCGACGAGCGAGCGGATGCGAGCCGTGCGCCGAGGTCAGCGCCGAGCATCGGGTCGTCGGGGTCGAGGTGATCGGTCTGCGCGGGGCGGCCGGCGCCGTAGACGCGGCCCGGCGAAGCCGCGGTCGCTGGGGATGCGCTTGCCCACCACGTTCTGCGAGCCGGGGCCGAACGCCGCGATGAAGGTCAGGCGCGGCGCGGGCGCGCCCGCGAGCTTGGCGCGCGGATCGTCGAGCAGGATGCCGCCCGACTCCGACGGCACGAAGTCGTTGGCGCGCTCGAGGATCTCGCGCAGCGCGGCGTCGAGGCGCACGTCCCAGTGCTCGGTGTCCTGGTCGCGGCGCGCGCGCACGAAGAAGCGCGCGATCTCCTCGGGCGACAGCGTGACGATCGGCCCGGGCGGGATGACCGGCGTCGGGACCGACAGCTCCTCCGTGCGCCGCCGCGGGACGTCCGACGGTCCGTTGGAAGACGGCGGATCCTGTTCGTCCATCGCCCTTCCAGGTTACACCACGTCGGCCGCCTCGGGATCGAACGTCGTGCGGTAGGCGGCGCGCAGGCGCACGCGGCGCTCGAGGTCGCGGATCACGATGTCGGCGACGTCGATGCCGTAGAGCTCGTGGATCGAGTGGATGCCGCCGGGCGTGAAGACGTTGAGCTCGAGGATCTTGTCGCCCACGATGTCGACGCCACGAAGTACAGGCCGTCGGCGAGCAGCTTCGGGCGCAGGATGTCGCAGATGCGCGCCTCGACGGGGCCGAAGCTCGCACTTGCCGCGCGCCGGGCCGCCGGCCGCGGGCGCCGCCCGGGGCCAGCGCGGCGCGGCGGCGGTAGATCGCGACGCGGTCGCCGTCGCGGATCGGCTCGGCGTTGAGCAAGAGCAGGCGCTTCTCGCCCTGCTCGATCTCGGGCAGATACTCCTGCGCGACGGCGTAGCCGTCCTTGGTGACGGTCGTGATGATCTGGTTCAGGTTCGAGACCTGGCGGCGGCGCAGGTAGAAGACGTTCTCGTCGCCGCGCGGCGCGAGCGGCTTGAGCACCGCGGGCCCGTCGAGCGCGCGCACGAACTCCTTGCAGCCGCGCGCTTCGAGCGCGACACCAGCGTGCGCGTGCGGACGTCGGCCGGGAAGTCGGCAGGTACATGCGGCTGCCGGCGCGGCGCAGGCCCTCGGGGTCGTTGACGACCAGCGTGCCGGCGAGCCGCAGACGCCAGCCGAAGTCGATGAGCGGCGCGCCGGCCCGTCCGGCCGCCCTCGCGGATCGGGTTGTAGCGCAGGAAGACGACGTCGAAGCTGCCGAGCGTGTCCTCCTCGACGACGGCCTCGTCGGAGGCGAGCGCGCGCGCGTAGTCGGCGGGCGTCCGGGTAGTCGCCGGCGCGCACGCGCGTCGTCATCGCCAGCACGTTGTTGTCGTCGAGAAACGACAGGTCGTCGACGGAGACGAACCGCACGTCGTGGCCGCGGCGGTGCGCCGCGAGCGCCAGGTAGATCGCCGCGAAGGTCGGCTGCTGTCGCGCGCACGTCGGCGACGACGAAACAGATGCGCATGGTCAGTGCTCGCGCGAGACCCGGCGGGCCGGAAGGCCTGGCGGTACCGGTCGCAGGATCTCCGCGAGCCGGTCGAGCGGCAGCGCGGGCGCGACGTGGCCCGCTGGCCCGCGCATCTCGTCGGCCATGCACAGCGCGTTGACGATCGCCTCCTCGGTGCACTCGACGACCGCCTCGTAGAGCGGGTCGCAGGCCTCGTCGAGCAGCACCTCGAGCGTCGCCGTCATCCGCGTGGTCTGCGCGCGGCACGATGTTGGCGGTCGAGAAGGCGACGATGATCTCGCCCGAGCCGTGCGCCGCGAACGAGCCGCACGCGGCCGATGCCGAGCGCGGCGCGCTTGCACAGGCGCACGAGCTGCGACGACAGCAGCGGCGCGTCGGTCGCGATGATCGGTGATGATCGAGCCGGCGTTGCGCTCGCGGCGCGGGGCCGCGAACTCCGGCTCGAGCACCTCGCCGACGGGCGCGCCGTCGACGCGCAGCGAGCGCATGACGCCGAAGTTCGACTGCACCAGGACGCCGACCGTGTAGGTCGTTCCCCTCGATCGTCCACGCGGCGCGAGCTGCGTGCCGATGCCCGCCTTGAAGTCGCAGGTGATGAGCCCGGTGCCCGCGCCGACCGAGCCCTCGGCGACGGGGCCGCCCGCCGCCTGCTCGATGGCGCGGTAGACGTGCTCCGAGCGGACGTGGCGCCCGACGGCGTCGTTGAGCCACGAGTCGTCGCACTCGCCGACGAGCGGGATGACGACGTCGTCCTCGTTGCCGATCTTGGGCCACTTCTTGCGTCATCCACTTGACCGCCGGCGTCGGAGACCTTGCCGACCGCCATCGTGTTGGTGAGCAGGATCGGCGTCTCGAGCAGGCCCCACTCGGCGACCTGGGTGAGGCCCGAGACCTCGCCCGCGCCGTTGAGCACGAAGCCGCCGGCGACGCACGCGGTTCTCGAACACGTCGGCGTGGGGCACGATGGCCGTGACGCCCGTGCGCACGGGGCCCTTGCCGACCTCGAGCGGGCCGTCGCCGTCGACGAGCGTCGTGTGGCCGACGCGGACGCCGGCGACGTCGGTGATCGCGTTCCACGGCCCGACCGGGAAGCGCCCGATGGAGAAGCCGAGATCGCGGAGTCGCGTTCTCATTCCGGAGCCGGCGTCGACGGCGGGACGCCGGGCGCGACGGCGGGCCCCGGCGTCTTCTCGGCACCGCCGTTGCCGGACGCCGCGCCGTTGCCGTGTCCGTTCCCGTTCCGTTGCCGTTGCCGTTGCTGGCAGCGGCGGCGGCGTCGCTGCGGTCTTACTCTCGGTCTTGCCCTCCGGCTTGCCCTCGGGCTTGCCTTCCGGCTTCATGGCGTCCGGTTCGCTTCGCCGCGCGCCTCGGTCGCGCCTCGCGCCGCTTCTCGCGCAGGCGCTTGAGGCCGCCCTCGAGGATCTCGCCGATGAGCGTGCGGTACTCGATGCCCGGCCGCCGTCGCGATGAGGCAGAGGTCGGAGTAGCCGGGCGTCAGCCCCGGCAGCGGGTTCACCTCGATGACGTAGAACTCGCCCTTGGGCGTCAGGCGCAGGTCGACGCGCGCGACGTCGCGGCAGTCGAGCGCGGCGAACGTCTCGCGGCAGACGCGCTCGATCGCCTTGAGCTCGGCCGGCGAGAGCTTCGCCGGGCACTGGTAGCTGGACGTGCTTCTCCCACTCCTGCTTGATCTGGAAGTCGTAGACCGGCCGCTGGTTCGTCTTGTCCTTGAACAGGATCTCCATCGGCGGCAGCACGCGCGGGCGCCGATCGCCGAGCAGCCCGACGGTGAACTCGCGCCCCGGGATGTAGACCTCGATGAGCGCCGGCTGGCGGTAGCGCTCGATGAGCTCGCGCACGACCGCGCGCAGGCTCTCCTCGTCGTCGACGACCGACGCCGACGCGCTCACGCCCTTCGACGAGCCCTCCTGGTTCGGCTTGACGATGAGCGGGAACTTCAGCTTGGGCGACAGGCGCTCGCGGCCCGTCTCCATGACCTGGAACTCGGCCGTCAGGATCCCGTGCTGCATGAGCACGCGCTTCGACAGCGCCTTGTCGAGCGCGATCGACAGCGTCGCCGCGTCCGAGCCCGTGTAGGGGATGCCCATCAGCTCGCACAGCGCCGGCACCGCCGCCTCGCGGTTGCGGCCCGCGACGCCCTCGGCGATGTTGAAGACCAGATCGACCGGCGTCTCCATCAGCTGGCGCGGCAGCTCGGCCGTCGCCTCGAACGGCACGCACCTGGTGGCCGTAGCTCTCGAGCGCCTCGCGGATCGCGTCGATCGTCTCGGGCGCGTCGTACTCGGCCTCGGCGTCGTTGCCGCCCTTCGAGTCGACGCGCTTGACGTTGAACGTGAAGCCGATGCGCAGCGGCTCGGCGGGCCGGCGCCGGCGCGCGCCCGGCTTGACCACCAGACCCTGCCGGCGCGCCGCGCTCTCGACGATCGACTGCAGCGTCTCGTCGTAGTCGAGCCCCTCGCGCGCCGGCCGCCGCGAACAGGCTCGCGCCCGTGCTCGAGCGACGGCAGCGCGTTGACCTCGAGCAGGTAGATGCGCCCGTCCTCGCCGAGGCGGAAGTCGATCGCGCCCGACGTCGCGGATGCCGAGCGTGCGCGCCGCCATCTTCGAGATCGCGCGCAGCCGCGAGATCACGTCGCGCGGCAGATCGGGCGGGCAGCGCACCGGCACCTTGTTCGCCTCGGCCGACTTGAGGCGGTAGTCGTAGAGGTTGAAGCGGCTGCGGCGCCGGCGGGTCGACGAGGTAGTCGACCGGCAGCAGCACGCCCTCGTCGCCGCGGCCCTCGAGAAACGGCACGGTCACGTCGGTGCCGGCGCACGAACTCCTCGACCAGGACGCCGGTCGGGTAGGCGCGCAGCGCGCGCGGCAGCACCTCGGCGAGCGTCTTCGCGTCGCGCACGACCGCGTCGTCGCCGATGCCCTTCGACGAGCCCTCGTAGTTCGGCTTGACGATCACCGGCAGCGCCAGCCCCAGCGTGCCCGGATCCTTGCAGCCGCTTGTACTCGTCGGGCGTCACCAGCCGCCCGCGCGGCGTGTCGATCCCGCGCTGCGCGAGCACCAGCTTGGTCAGCCACTTGTCGAGCGTCACCGTCAGGACGTAGGCGTCCGAGCCGGTGTACGGGAAGCCGAGCTCCTCGAACAGCGCCGGGTAGAACGCCTCGCGCGCGCGCCCGCGCCGGCCCTCGGCGGTGTTGAAGATCAGGTCGGGGCCGTACGATCTCGATGCGCGCCGCCAGCCGCGACGCGGGTCCGGTGACCTCGATCTTCTCGACCTCGTGCCCGCCGGCGCGCAGGCCGTCGGCGATGGCGTGCGACGGTCTCGGCGCTGTCGAACTCCGCCTCTTCCTCGCTGTCGGTGAGCCGCAGGTTGTGCGTGAACGCGATGCGCATGGGGGTCCTGTGCTTGCCTTCACCCTAACAGGATTCCGCCCCGTCCGCCGAGCGCTTCCGCGACCTTCTCGCGCCAGCTTCTTCAGATCCTCGCTCGGCCGCACCAGGTACGCGTCGACGCCGGTCGCGAACGCCTCCTTCACGGAGTCGTAGGACGGGTAGGCCGTGTAGAGCACCGACGCGCAGTGCGGGCAGCAGCCGCTGCGCGTGCTCGATGACGCGCAGCCCGGACGCGCCGGGCAGGTGGCGATCGGCGAGCACCAGGTCGAAGTGACTCGCGCTTGAGCAGCGTCAGCGCCTCGTCGCCGTCCTTGGCGGCCGTCACGTGGTGCCGCTTGCCGAGGTAGTCGGCGATGAGCTGCCGCCGCGCGCCCTCGACCTCGACCAGCAGCACGCGGCCCGCGCGTCGCCCGGGCTTCGCGATCCGGTGGCTTCGGCTTGGGGCGCGCGAGCTGCTCGTCGCGCCGCGAGAGCGCGCGCCGGATCCGGAAGCGCAGGTCCTCGACGTCGCGGATGGGCTTCTCGATGTAGTCGTGCGCGCCGATGTCCAGCGCCTCGACGCGCCGAGTCGTACGAGCTGTAGCCGGTGATGAGCACGATCGCCGGCGACGGGCGTCAGCGTGCGCGCGGCGCGCAGCACGTCGAGCCCCGACGCGCCGGGCAGGTTCTTGTCGGTCAGCACGAGATCGAAGCGGCGCTTGTGCATGAGATCGATCGCCTCTTCGGCGGAGGCGGCGGTGGTCACGCGGTAGCCGCCGCGCCGCAGCGCCTCGCGCAGCACGGTCAGCACGACCGCCTCGTCGTCGACGACCAGCACCTCGTGGCCCGTGGGGACGACCGGCGTGTGCGGCGCGCGGCGTCGTGGTCGTCGGCGATGAGGCGGACGTCGATGTCGCGGTGGCGGCGTCGGGTGGCGGGTGCGCTCGGTGGCCCGATGAGGACGCCGTGGCGCGCGAGCGCCTCGACGATGCGCACGCCGAGCGCCTCGCCGTGGCGCCGCGCGCGCCGCCGACGGCGGCCACCCGGCCCAGAAGGTCGCAGCGCCGAGCGCGCGGCAGGTAGGCGCGCGCGCCGCCGTAGATGCGCGTCGCGCAGCCGCTCGGTCGAGGGGGCGGCGTCGACGACGATCACGGCGGCGCCCGGGCGCGCGCGCGCGCGCCTCGGCGAGGCGCGCGTCGAGTCGTCGCGTCGGCCGGGACAGCGACCACCGACGGCGTCGGGGTGCGCCTCGTCGGCCCGCGCGCCCGGCGGCGCGCGCCAGCTCGGCGTCGCCCAGCACGACGATCGACGGGTCGCGCCGCGCGTCGCGCGACCAGAGCCTCGAGCGCCGCCGCGAGCGCGGCGTCGCGCCGCCGCAAGCTCGGCGCGGATGCCGGCGAAGGCGTTCAGCACCAGCAGCCCGCGCGTGCGCGAGCGCCGGAACCCGGCCAGCCGCTTGACGTGCGCGCGCAGCAGCGCGTCGACCTCGGGCAGCGGGCGCGGCAGCACCGCCGCGACCTCGCGCCCGAACGCGTGCGCCGCAGCGCATCGGATCGCTCTCGGCTGATGAGCACGACGTCGGTGAAGGGGCGCAGCTCGCGCGAGGCGGCCAGCGGATCGCGCCCGCCGTTCGTCCCGCTCGAGCCGCTCGGGCACGTCGAGGACGCCGAGGTCGAACGACTCGTCGGCCAGCCGCGCGAGCGCGTCGGAGAGTCGACTCGACCTCCAGCACGAAGCCCTCGCTCGTCAGCGCGCCGCGATGCGCTGCCGCTCCGCGGCGGTCGGCGAGCGCGACGAGGAAGCGCTCCTGTCCCCCGCGCGCGGCGTTGCGAAGGACGTCGATCGGCCCGCGCAGGCCATCGGTGTCTGGGCATCGAGCAACGGGCCATTGTACCGCAAAGGAGAAGCTCGCCGCGGGGACCTTCGCTCGTATCAGGTGCGCTATCAGGTGAATCTGGGCGTTGGTCCGTGTGAAAATTGACCTTAGTTACTGGTAGAGGGGCTCCGAGATGTCGGAGCGCGACCTGACCGCGATCGAGCGCGATCTCATCGCCGAATGGGACGGCGCCAGCGTGGGGCGCGCGGACAAAGCGGCGGCGAGCCGCCGCGCGCGGGCGTCGGTGGCTGGGTCGAGCCCGCCTGGCGGCGGCGATGGCTCGCTTCGTGGATGGCTTTTCCCGGCACCGGGCCGACGCCGGCGAAGGCGACGAGGAGGTCGCGCTCGCCCGCACGGGCGGGGTCGTCGCGCGCTGGATCTCGTTCCCGCGCGGCGTTCGCTTCGCGACCGCCGCGACCTCGACGGCAGCCGCGGCGCTGGCGGCCTGGGGCGTGCTCGCCATCGCGGCCAACGATCTCGGCGTCGCGGCGGCGGCGGCCGGAG
Organism: uncultured Pseudomonadota bacterium; assembly: GCA_963831685.1. GTDB lineage: Bacteria > Myxococcota_A > Polyangia > Fen-1088 > Fen-1088 > JADGRB01. Next base: position 323,711 of record CAWHRJ010000007.1, on the reverse strand, counting down.
CGGCGACGGCGCTCTCCGCCGCCTGGGGTCCTCTGGGCGTGCGGATCGCCAACCGGATGCACCGTCTCATCGCCCGACGGCGCCTCCACCGGATCGCCGAGCTGCGGAAGATTCCCGACGCGCGCTCGGTCGCCGTGCGCGGCGTGGTCATCGCGCGGCGCACGGCCGCCTCGGCGCTCGACGGCCGAGCCGTCGGTCTGGTCACTGACGCGCTTCCGGCGTGGCACCTGGTTCACGCGCAGCTTCTTCCACGAGACCGCCTTCGACTTCCTGCTCGACGACGGGTCCGACGAGCCGATCTGGATCGAGGTCGCGGGCGGCATGCTGCTCGATCCGTTCCCCAACGAAGAGCGGGTCCAGTTCCACAGCACGACGCTGCTCGAGATCGAGCATCCGTTCCTGACCCGCCTCCGCATCGATCAGACGGAGCTGTGGGCCTCGGAGATCGACATCCTGCCGGGCGACGTCGATCGAGGTCGTCGGCCGGCTGTCGCGACGGCTCGATCCGACCGCGCGCTCGGCGTCGGGCCGTGACCCACCGCACCGGCGAACGCTGCAATCCGGGATACGGGTGCCAGTGCTGATCAAGAAGGTGAAGACGCCCGACGCGGCGCTCGCGCGCGTCCGCCGCATCCCGTCGCACGAACCGCCGGCGCTCACGCCCGGCGAGCCGCCGCTGCGCAAGTTTTAAGGCTGGCGCCCCATTTGCAATCGTGAGCGGTATGGCCACTCATAAGTCGGTCGGGGTCAGCATCATGAAGAAGCTCCTTATTGGTTTCACTGTTCTTCTGCTTCACACCGCTGCGGCGCACGCGCAACAGATCGCGCCCGCGGGGCCCGAGGCTCAGCCCCCGCCCCCGGCGCCCCCGCCCGCTCCGCCCGCTCCGGCTCCGGCGCCCGCGCCGTCGGTTCCGGAGATGCCGCCCGCCTACGCGCCTCCGCCGGGCTACGTGGCGCCGGCACCGCCGCCGTCGTACGGCGCGCCCCCCGCGTACGGCCCGCCGCCGCCCGTCTATCCGCCGCCGGTTTACCGGCCGTACTACCGGTACGCGCCCCCGCCGCCGTACCGATATGCGCCCGCCGCCCCGTACTACAGCTACCCGGCTCCGCAGCGCGACCTGCTCAACCGTCCCTTCACGCTCGGCGGCGGCATCGGATTCGGCGGCCTCATCTTCGACGACGAGAACAACAGCAACAACAGAGGCGTCCACCGGGATGGGCTCTCCTACACGTTCCGTCTCGGGTTCGGGCTGCGCCCCGGCCTCCTCTTGCTGTGGGACGTGGAGGGCACGGCGGCGAACTACGGCTCGTCGTCGGTCATGCAGACCGCGAATCTGGTCGCGTTGCAGATCTTCTGTACTCAGCGCTTCTTCATCAAGGGCGGTTTCGGATTCGCGGGCTTCAGTCAGGACAGCCTGGCGACCCAGTGGGGCGCGGCGGCGATGGGGGGCCTCGGGTACGAGCTGGTGCAGGCGTGGAACTGGTCGTTCGACATCGAGGCGACGATCACCGGCGCCCACCTCAACAGCAACGGCACGGACCAGAACTGGAGCAACTGGTCGCTGCTCAACTTCGCGTTGAACTTTTACTAGCGGGCGGGGCGGCCGGCCGACGGGCCTAACGGCCCGCGTCCCCTCTATTCACCAGCGCCTTGGACGACTTGAGCGCGCGTGAACTCCGCTTCGTGCGGTCTCGAACGTCGCCCGCTCGTACCCCGCGATCTGCCGCACGAGACTTTTTTCCGGCGGCGAGGAGCGCAACCCCAAATCGAAAACGGCGCTCCTCGCCGCCGGAAAAAGGTTCACGCGCGGGGCGTGCGGTGAATCGAGAGGTCGCGTGCGAGGCGCGCGTGGTCGGGGATCACCCAGGCACGAGAGGGCTCGAGAAGGGCACGAGAGGGCTCGAGAGGGCTCGAGAGGGCTCGAGGACGGGCCGAGAGGGCTCGAGGGCCCGAGGCAGCTACAGGCCCGAGGCGGCTACAAAGGGTGCGCGGCAACCGGAGGCGGCGGGGCGCCGGAAGCTGTGGGGAGCGAAGCCGGGTCGAACGCCTCCATCACCGGACGCCCGATCGCGCCGGGGGTGTTCGGGTACCCAAGGGCCCACAGGACGGTAGCCGCGGTGTCGACTGTGCTGATCGGCGACTTGATGCGGTGGCCGGCGCGGACGCCGGGACCCCAGGCGATCCAGGGGATGAGCCGGTCTTCCTTGATCTTGCCCGAGTGGTTGTGGCCGTGGCCACCGTGATCGGCCGAGATGATGAAGAGCGTGTCGCGATCGAGGCCGGAGGCCGCCGTGGCGTCCAGCAGGGTGCGCAGGCACTTGTCGGTGTGCCGCACGGCCTCGAGCTGCGGGTTGGACATCCAGCCGTCGGAGTGGCCGAGGTCGTCGGGATCGGAGAAATGAATGAACTCGATCTGGGGGCGGTTCTTGACCAGATAGTCGGTCGCCTCTTCGACGACCTTCTTGCAGAAGTAGCCGGGGCGCGAGAAGTAATCGACCGAGCCGGGGTGGGCGATGTGCTCCAGCTTTTGCTTGCCCACGAACGCCGCGGTGGTGCCGCCGTTCTTCTCCGCGGCGTCGAAGATCGTCGGTACCTGGATCCACCCGCGCTCCGGGTGCCACGAGTTCCAGTAGAGGCCGTGCTGTTTGACGTCGAATCCGGAGAGCATCGCCGCGTGCGAGGGCAGCGTGGAGGCGCGGCGGATCGTGCGAGCCGTCAGCGAGAAGGCCGCGCGTTTCATCAGCTCGGCGTGCACCGGCGGCAGCACGCTCATCAGGGCGTCGGGGCGCAGACCATCCTCGCTGATGATCACGACGTGGCGGTAGTGCCGGTTGGGGTAGGCGGGCGCGGCCGGCGGCGCCGGCGCGGGCGGCGGCGCCGGTTGCGCGACGGCGGCGGAGGCCGGTGGCGGTCTGGCAGGTTCGTGCTTCCTGCATCCTGCGGTCATCGCCACGAGGGCCACGGCGAGGCGAAGGAGAGCTCTCACCAGGGCCGAGCGTAACAGACGGTCTTGCGCCTTTTCCAATTTGCCCTAACCTTGCGCTATCCGATCGTTTCGTTTCCCGCCGGTGAGGTTGCTCCCGGCCCTTCGCCTTCTGTCACTCGCTGGTCTTCTCGCACCGCTTGGCATAGAGCCGCTCGGGCTGCGCGCACGTCGAGGCGCTCCCCTGCGCGAGCGACCACGACTGCAAGCTCAACCGGCTGTGCGACGCGGGCCACTGCGTCTGGCCGGCCTCGGCGTCGCGTCCGGCCGGCGGCGGCGCGGGGTCGGCGGCCGCGCTTCCGCTCCCGGAGTACGCCATCGAGCCGGCGCAGGCGATGTTCCGCTTCGGCCCGGCGCACCGCGGGCGATCGCCCTACGTGCTGCCCGCCAACAAGCCGGTCATCTGGTGGATCGTCCAGACCGGCGGCCCGATCGTCTCGTCGCCGGCCATCGCCGAGCGACGGCGCGGTGCTGTTCGGCTCGCACGACGGCAAGCTCTACGCCGTCGCGCGCGACGGCGCGCTCGAAGTGGTAGTACGCGACGGGCGACATCATCTTCAGCTCGCCCGCCGTGGCACACGACGGGACCATCTACATCGGCTCCGACGACGATCACCTCTACGCGATCGACGCCAGGGGAGGCGAAGCCGCGCTGGATCTTCCAGCTCGGCGCCTGCCCGCAGCGCGTCGGGCATCGGCCCCGAGGCCAGCCGCTGCGACGTCGACGCCGGCCCGACCGTCGGGCCCGACGGCGTCATCTACACCGGCGGCGACGGCATCTACGCCATCAACCCCGACGGCACGCTGCGCTGGCGCTTCGCGACCAACGGCCACGTCGCGTCGGCGCCGGCGCTGCTGGCCGGACGGCACCGTGGTCGTCGGCAGCCAGGACGACACTCTCTACGCCATCGCGCCCGACGGCGTGAAGCGCTGGGACTTCCGCACGGGCGGCGACGTCGAGCCCGCGCCCGCCATCGGCGACGACGGCACGATCTACGTCGGCTCCGACGATCGCAAGCTCTACGCGCTCGGCCCCGACGGCGCGCTGCGCTGGGCCTTCACCACCGGCGGCGACGTGCGCGTCGTCGGCCGCCGTCGGCAACGGCATCATCTACGTCGGCTCGTTCGACGCTCAGCTCTACGCCATCCGCCTGGACGGCACGCTGGCCTGGACCTTCCGCAGCCGGCGATCGCATCGTCTCGTCGGCGCTGGTCGACGCCAAGGGCGCCATCCTGTTCGGCTCGCAGGACGACCGCCTCTACTGTCTCGAGCCGGACGGCCACCTGCGCTGGTCGGTCGAGCTCGGTGGCGACGTCGACAGCTCGCCGACGCTGGCGGCGGATGGCACCATCTTCGTGGGGTCGGACGATCGCAAGCTCTACGCGCTACGCGCGCCGAACGTCGCATGCCGCCCGCTCGGAAAACCATTAGAACGGAACGTCACATTGGATGAATCACGACAATTCACGTTTGGGCCCGACGTTCTTCGCGGCCTGCCCGCGTCCGTACGCTGACCGGGCGAATCAAGATTCACCCCGTCGGGTACGGCTTCGTCGTCCCCGACGACAAGTCCGAGGACGTGCACGTCTCGGCCCGCAACCGCGGCACCGCCATGGACGCCGACACCGTCGAGATCGAGGCCTGGTCCGGCGTGCGCGGCGTCGAGGGGCGCGTGACGCGCGTCATCGCGCGCGGCCGCGCCAAGATCACCGGCCAGCTCGCAGCGTCGCGGGCGGCACCAGGTCCTGCAGCCCGACGACCCGCGCATCACCGGCGTCGTCTCGCTGTCGGGCATCGATCGCCGCGAGGCCAAGGACGGCAGTCGCCGTGGTCGCCGAGATCACCCGCTATCCGGACGTCGCAGACGGGCCGCTCGAGGCCGAGGTGCTCAAGGTCCTCGGCGACCCCGACGACCCGCGCACCGAGGTCGAGAAGGTGCTCGCCTGCGCCGACGTCGACCGAGGAGTTCCCCGACGAGGTCGAGCGGATCGCCGCCGCGTTCGGCGAGAAGCTGCTCGCTCTCCGATCGCCTCGACAGAGCCGATCTGCGCGAGGTGCCGTTCACGACGATCGATCCGGAGACAGCGCGCGACTTCGACGACGCGGTCGCGCTCGAGAAGCTGCCGCACGGCGGCGTCGCGCCTCTGGGTCGCGGTGGCCGACGTCTCGCACTACGTGCGCGAGGGGTCGCCGATCGACGACGAGGCGCGCCGGCGCGGCTGCAGCATCTACCTGCCGAGCCGGGCGATCCCGATGCTGCCGGAGCCGCTGTCGGCGCGCATGTGCTCGCTGGTGCCCTGAAGAAGACCGGCTGGCGATGGTGGTGCGCATCGACCTCGACAAGCACGCGCACGTTGTCGACCGCGACTTCATGGCGGCGGTCATCCACTCGCAAGCGCGGCTCGACTACCCGGGCGTGGCAGCGGCGCTGGGGGGCGACACGCGGGGCAAGCGCCAGCAAGTACGAGCCCTTTTTGCCGGCGCTGCGGCGCGATGGACTCGCTGGCGCGGCAGCTGCGCGCGCAGCGGCTCGAACGCGGGGCGCTCGACTTCGACCTGCCCGAGCCGTTCGTCGAGCTCGACCACGACGATCCGCGCCTCGTGCGCGCCATCCGCAAGTCGCGGCGCGATCCGGGAGAGCGGCAGGCCTACTCGATGATCGAGGAGTTCATGCTGGCCGCCAACGAGGCGGTCGCCGGCAGCTTTCAGGAGCGCGGCGAGGAGACGCTCTGGCGCATCCACGACGCCCCCGATCGCAACCGGCTGGAGGAGTTCGCGGTGCTCGCCGAGAACTACGGCATCGCCATCGACGTCGACGAGGCGCGCACGCCCAAGGGGCTCAAGCGCGTGCTCGACAGGCTGCGCGGGCACCCGGCGGAGAAGGCGCTCTCGTTCCAGATGCTCCGCTCGCTCAAGCAGGCGACGTACGACGTGGTGAACATCGGCCACTTCGGGCTCGCCTCGGCCGAATATCTGCACTTCACCTCGCCGATCCGTCGGTACCCGGACCTGATCGTCCACCGGCTGCTCAAGTCGCGGCTGGCCGGCCTCAAGAAGCCGGCCGGCGGCTTCAAGCCACCCTCGGTGACGCCGGTTCCCGATCGCCTGGCGCTGCAGAAGATGGCGGCCGAATCGTCGTTCTCGGAGCGGCAGGCCATGGAGGTCGAGCGCGAGGTGATCGATCTCTACCGCGCCTTCTTCCTGCGCGATCGCGTCGGCGATGTCCTCGACGGCGTCATCTCCGGCGTGACCGGGTTCGGCCTGTTCGTCATCATCGACGATCCGTTCGTCGAGGGGCTGGTGCGGATCGACGCGCTCTCCGACGACTATTACACCTTCGACGAGCCGGCCTGCCGGCTGGTCGGCCGGCGCTCGGGCCAGGCCTTCGCGCTCGGCGACGCCGTGCGGGTCGAGGTGCAGTCGGTCAGCGTGGTGCGGCGCAAGATCGACTTCGCGCTCGCCGACCACGTGGCGCGCCACCGCGCGCGCGACCTGCCGCGAGGTGACAAGCGTCGGCGCGATCGGAGGCCGGAACGTGGCAAGCCCGGCGCCCATCGCCCGGCCGCGCGCGACCGCCATGACAAAAGAGACGGGCGGGGCAACCGGGCGCGCGGTAAACCGAAGAAGAAGGGTCGATGACCACCATCCGTGAAAAGCTGGAGGACGACGAGGAGAAGGTCCTCTCGCCGTTCGCCCAGAAGAGCCGCGCCAGCAAGGGGCGCGACCGCCCGGAGCCGCCCGATCCGGTGCGGCCGATCTTTCAGCACGATCGCGATCGCATCATCCACTCGAAGGCGTTTCGCCGGCTGGCCGGCAAGACCCAGGTGTTTCTCGCCCCCGAGGGGGATCACTACCGCACCCGCATCACGCACACGCTGGAGGTGGCGCAGATCGCCCGCACGGTGACCCGCGCGCTCGCGGCTCAACGAGTCGCTCACCGAGGCGATCGTCATGGGGCACGATCTCGGCCACACGCCGTTCGGTCACGCGGGCGAGAAGGTGCTGGCCAAGCTGATGCCGGATGGTTTTCACCACGTCAAGCAGTCGATCCGCGTGGTCGAGAAGCTGGAGCGCGACGGGCAGGGGCTGAACCTCTCCGTCGAGGTGCGGGACGGGATCCTCAAGCACTCTAAGGGCAAAGGGCACATCATCTCGGACAACCCCAACCTGATGGCCATGACGCTGGAGGGGCAGATCGTCCGCATCAGCGACATCGTCGCCTACGTGAACCACGATCTGGACGACGCGGTCCGCGGGCGGGTGGTCGATCCGGGCGCCGTCCCCGCCGCCATCCTCGAGACGCTGGGCCGGTCGCACGGTGAGCGGATCTCACGGATGGTCAACGACATGGTGTCGGCCTCGCGGCTCGAGGAGAAGCGGCAGATCCGGATGACCGACGAGGTGCTCGATGCGCTCATCGCGCTTCGCGACTTTCTGTACGAGACGGTGTACGAACGCCCCGAGATCCGCGGCGAGTTCGAGAAGGCGCAGCGGATCATCAGCGAGCTGTGGACCTACTTCCACGCCCACCCCGACGAGTTTCGCGCCCGCCACTGGCCCAAGGGAATTCCGGAGTCCGACGGACTGCCGCGCGCGGTCGCCGACTTCATCACGGGGATGACCGACCGCTACGCGCTGCGCGTCTACGAAGAATACTTTCTGCCGCACCGCTGGAAGATCTACTGAGTTCGGGACCCTGAAAGGGTCCCGCGCCCCCCGCGACGAGCTCCGGCGGGCGAAGCCCGCCTACGCTCACGCGATTGGCGGCCGTCGGTGCGCGGCCGTCTGCTCTCGGCAGGGCGCAGGCAAATCGCGGTCTGACATGTGGGTGCGCGAGGAGGCGCGTTTACATACTTTATGCGTCGCCGAAACGCGCAGTTAACCGAGGGTGGCGTAGGTTGAATGCGTTCATCGGTCTTCATTCACGGATGCTTCACACATGCGGCTAGTCGGTTCCGGTTTACGCTCAATCGTCGTCACGCTCGATCCGGGGCGCAGCCAATCACGACCTGAATCGCCAGCGTCGCTGCTGAGAGCGCTCGGGCACGACGTCACGGTGGTCGGTTACGACCTCGCCGAGCTGGAGACTCTCTCCGGGATGGCCGACGTCGCGGTGGTGGAGGCGGGCGAGCACCTGGAGATCGGCCGCCACGCGATCCGGCGGCTGCGCCAGCGCCCCGATCTGGTGGCGACACGGATCCTCCTCTGCCTGGAGGTGGGGCGCGTCTCGGGCCTCGATCCGGAGATGGGCGCCGACGACTTCATCCTGATTCCGATCAGCCCCGACGAGCTCTCCGCCCGGCTGCGGCAGCTGCAGGCGCGCGACAAGCGGCCGGGCGCGCCGTTGCAGGTTCGTTACGGCGACGTCACGCTCGACTGCGAGATGCGCCAGGCGTACGCGGGGGGGCAATCGCTCGGGCTGACCCCGTATGAATTCCAGCTCCTCCGATTCCTCGCTGATCGGGTTGGTCGCGTGTTCACTCGGCAGGAGCTTCTTTCTCGTGTCTGGGGCTACCGCCACGTCGGGCGGGTCCGCACCGTCGACACCCACGTGCTGAACCTGCGCGCCAAGCTGGGCGACCTCGGCGAGCGGCTGCAATCGGTCCGCGGCATGGGCTACAAGCTGCAACGCCCCGACGCCCCCCTCGACGGCGCCGCCGCCAGCGCGGGTTAGACCGCGGTCGGCGGCACCCGCGGGCGGACGAGGCGCGCGCGGCGTAGGCGGAAGAAGATCTTCGAAACGTCGAACGAGCCGAGGCGCAGCTGGCGGACGATCTCCCGCACGCTCTGACGGCCGTCGATCTCGTCGAGCACGCCGAGCTCGTCGCGGGTCAGCGTCCCCCGGGGGAGATCGCCGATCTTCCCGTCGTTGCGGACGAAGACCTCGTCGAGGTCGGCGATCTCCCGCTCGATGACCCGCCACTCGTCGACGCGCCGGTATCCCTCGAGCAGCAGCCGGTCGACGCTCAGCTGCAGCTTTGCCTGGCGCGCCGCGGGGGGGAGCTCGACCGCGGGACGGAACTGGAAGAAGCCGGCCTGCCAGCGGAGTGTCTCGTAGCCGAGCTCGCTCGTCTGCCTCGCGATCGCCTGGGCCAGCGCCTCCTTGGTGACGAGGCCCCGGGCCAGCAGATCGGCCCCGAACAGCGGCGGCGTCCCCCCCGCGCGGGTGCGTTCCTCGAGCACGCGGGTGAGCGCTTCGACGCTCACGTCACCGGTCTCGACGACGAATCGGCCGATCAGGAACTCCTCGGCCACGCCGACCGCAGCCGCGAAGTCGATCCGTCCGCCCCGAAGGTAAAGCTCGATCCGCGCGCCGGTCTCGGAGCTCGTGACCCGCAGCGCGCCCGTGTGCCGCTGTTCGGCGAGCAGCTCGAAGGTCTGGCTCAGCGAGATGGTCGCGAGGTTCCCGGTCAGGGCCACCCCTTCGGCGGCGAGGGTCCGGGCCTGGCCGAGGGCGCCGTCATCGGCGGCGGCCGAAAGCGACAGCGCCTCTCCGACGGCGGCGGGTCGGGCCGTGCCGCCGCCCGCCGCCGGCCGGACGACGCGCGCGACCACCGCCCGCAGCGCCTCGGGCGAGAACGGCTTGGCGATCGTGTCGACGACGTTGGAGGCCTTGGCGAACCGCTGCTCGAGGTCGGACGCCTGCCCGCGCGCGATCATCACCACCACGGGGACGCGCGCCAGCGCCGGATCGTCGGTCAGCTGGCGGCAGAAGTCGACGGTGTCACGCCCGGGGATGAAGCCGTCGAGGAGGATGAGCGCGGGCGCGCGGCCCGCTTCGCGGATCTGCTCGAACGCCGCGGCCCCATCGGCGGCGCCGACGACCCGGTGCCCCGCCTCCGACAGCGCGAGCGCGACGACCTTCTGCACGGTCGGGCTGTCGTCGATGACCAGGAGATATCCGTCTGCCATTCGCTCGCTTCTCCTCAACAGCCCGATGCGCTGACGCCCGGCTTGCAGAACGAGCAGGTCGCGGTGACCGACTCGCTCGGCTGGCCGGGGATGTCGTTGATGACGAAAGCCTGCCCGTCGCAGCTCCCGGTCCCGTTCGCCAGGGTCCAGCAGGGGATGAGGTTTTCGTTCTCGTTGCAGTTCGGATAGGGGACGGTCAACCAGGCGCCGCTCGCGTTCGCGACGGTCGCCGTGACCGTGCAGGCCGGCTGGCCGTAGCCGTCGACCTGGATCGGGCCGGTCAGGCAGTTCTGGTTGCCGGGCAGGCGGGCGATCCGGGTGGCGATGGTCTGGGCGGCCGATGCGTAGCTGGCGTTGCAGATCGAGGCGAGCAGGCTCTGCGGAAAGGCGTCGACGAACTGGGCGATCCGCACGCCGGGATCGCCGAAGCTGCCATCGGTCGTGGTTTTCGCCGCCTCGGGGTTGACGTCGTCACCGCCGGGGGCGCCGCAGGAGTGCTCGACCTCGGGCCAGAGCTCGCCCGGTTGCGCCCCCGCCGCCGGAACCCAGGCGACCGAATAGGGGGACGTCGGCGCGACGATGCCGGTGACGAGGATCTGGTTGTCGGGATCGGTCTTGAGCGCGCGGATATCGGTGACGAACTGGCTCACGGGCGTCAGCAGGCCCGTTCCCTGGTCGTTGTCCTTGCAACCTGCGAGATCGAGCGTGGGCGCGGTCGGGGTCCCCTGCGCGTCGACCGGCGGGTCGAGCGGCGGCACCACGAGATCGCCGCTCGCCGGATCTCGACAGAGGTGGCCGAACTGGTTGCAGCGATAGTGCTGCAAGGGCCCGAGCGGGTTGGTGAGGTTCTGTTCACCGTCGAGCGAGAAGAGCGCGGTTCCGGCCGGCGCCGAACAGTCGTCCTGGTCGGCCAGGAAGATGATCGCCAGCGCCGCGTCCGGGCGCAGGAACCCCGCGTTGGAAGCGGGTGGGGTCGGCACGCCGCCGACGACGTTGTCGGCGCCGAGCGCGTGCGCCGCGGCTGCCAGCGGCTGCCCGAAGCCGCATCCCTCGTGTCCGAGGAAGGAAATGCACTGCAGGACGTCGGCGATCGATCCGGTGAAATTCGTTGTTCCAATACCGTCGTCGGCGAGATAGGTCGCGCCGATCTGGAGGGTGGTGTCGGTGCAAAGTCCCGTCGGCGCGCTCCGGAATTGCGCGCCGTCGCCAATCGCCGTGCAGCCGAGCGCAGTTTGAACGTTGCTCGGCGCGCCCATGTCGGTGCTGACCACGGCGATGTGGAGATCGAGCGGAACCGTCGGGCTCTTGAGCACGCTCGTAAACAGCGGAATCTGGTTGGAGAGCTTCTGCTGGCGCTCGGTTTCCCCCGACCAATCCTCGAGCACGAACAGGATATCGACCTTGGTGTCGGGTGACCCGCCGAGGGTGACTGTTTTCCGCGTCGTCGGCGAATTTCCGGCGACGAGTCCGCCGGAGGCGACGCTTCCGCCGGCCGCGGGGGTTCCGCCGGTGCCCAGGTTTCCCCCCGTGGCACCGCTTCCGCCCAGGCCGGTCTCGACGCGGTTCGGGGCCGGGTTACACCCGAACGCAGCCGCGCAGAGCGCCGAGGCTGCGAGGAGGGCGGCCCTATTTCCCGTCGACATCGGGAGGCATCTTCACCTTTTTCACCGTCGCCCGCATCCCCGAGGCGGCAGGTAGGCATCCGACCACATGTCAGCCGGAGCTGCTTTAGAAGTATGGAGGTCTGGTCGATTACCAACAGGTATCCGCGCGATTTCCCTGTCAGGAGTCGCCCGTAGCGAAAGTTATGCGAGGAGCGTCAACCTGATAAGATCGCCCACCCAAGAAGACGCCCAACGGGCCGCCCCCCGCGGGGGCCCGGCTGCGGCGGGCCCTCCGGCGATGCGGCCTCGCGACATGAACGAATTCCCGCGCCGGTTCGGACCGTACGTGCTGCTCAAGCCGCTCGCCCGCGGCGGCATGGGGGCGCTCTATCTGGCGCTGTCCGGCCCGCAGGAGAGCGCCAAGCTCTGCGTGATCAAGACCGTCCTGCCGCACCTGGCGGACAAGGAGTACCTGCAGCGCTTTCGCGACGAGGCCAAGGTGGTCGTTCGCCTCTCGCACGGAAACCTGGTGCCGGTGTTCGACTCGGGGCAGGCGGGCGGCGAGATCTACCTGGCGATGGACTTCGTCGAGGGGCGCGACCTGCGCGCCACCTGGAACCGTTGCGCCAAGAAGGGGATCGCGTTTCCCGTCGACGTCGCCGCGCACATCGCGCGCGAGATGGCGCGCGGCCTCTACTACGCGCACAACTTCGGCGACATCAAGCTGGTGCACAGGGACGTCTCGCCGCCGAACGTCCTGCTCTCGTACAGCGGCGAGGTGAGGCTGACGGATTTCGGTCTGGCGTCGTCCACCCTGAAGATTGAAAAGACCGCGCCCGGGATCATCTACGGCAAGGTCAGCTACATGTCGCCCGAGCAGGCGCGCGGCGAGAAGATCGACGGCCGCACCGACCTCTACGCGACGGGGATCATCCTCTGGGAGCTCCTGACCGGCCGGCAGCTGTTTCCGTCGGGGCGCCCCCCGGGCGCCGCCAAGGACCAGCACACCTCCGAAGAGCTCCTGCGTCGGGTGCGCAATCCCGACCTGGTGGCGCCGTCCAAGCGCGCCGGGCGCGTGCCGGTCGAGCTGGATCGGATCACCCTCAAGGCGCTGGCGCCCGATCTCAAGGACCGCTATGCGAGCTGCGAGGAGCTGCGCCACGACCTGGCGAAGTTCCTGGCGCAGACCTCGCCGGCCACCGACGCCCTGCGGGTGTCGAAGTTCCTCTCCGAGCTCTACGACGAGGACATCGCGGCCGAGCGGGCCGAGCGCGAGCAGCTGATCGTCAAAGCCCGCGAGTGGTACACGAGCAAGACGATCGTGCCGCCCCCACTGCCCACGACCGGAAAGACGCAGCCGATCGTCGACGAAGACGACGAAAAGGGGGAGCGGCCCCAGCGCGAGACGGTGCTCTCGATCCCGATCCAGGCCGGGCGTGCACGCGACAAGCGGATGACCTTCCAGGACGAGCCGGCGACCGCCGAATCGAACCCCGAATCGGCCAGCGCGGCGTCCGTCCTCAACACCGTCATCGGCGGCCGTTACCAGGTGCGGCGGCTCATCGGCGAAGGCGGGATGGGGCGCGTCTACGAGGCGGAGCACATCGACATCGGGCGGCGCGTGGCGCTCAAGATCCTTCACCCCGCGTACAGCCAGACGCCGGACCTGGTCGAGCGGCTGCGGCGCGAGGCGCGGGCGGCCTCGAAGATCTCACACCCCAACGTCGTCGACGTGACCGACTCCGGGACCACCCCGGACGGCGCGTTCTTCTTCGTCATGGAATACCTCGAGGGGGTCGAGCTGGGCGAGCTCATCTACCGCGAGGGGAAGCTGGACGTGGCGCGGTCGCTGCACATCGGCGCGCAGATCGCGCGCGCCATCCAGGCGGCGCACGAGGTGAACGTCATCCACCGCGATCTCAAGCCGGAGAACGTCCTCATCATCAATCGCGAGGGGCAGAAGGACTTCGTCAAGGTGCTGGACTTCGGCATCGCCAAGAGCGGCAAGGACGCCGACATCGAGAACGAAAAGGACACCAACGGCGATCTGCGGCGGCGGCTGACCAGCCCCGGCATGACCATGGGGACGCCCGAGTACATGGCGCCCGAGCAGGCGGCGGGGCGGCCGGCCGATCCGCGCTCCGACGTCTACGCCGTGGGTGGCCTGGTCTACGAGATGCTCTCCGGCAAGGCTCCCTACGAGGGGCAGAACTTCATGGAGATCCTGCACAAGAAGGCGACGACCATGCCGGCGCCGCTGACCGGGCTCCGCGACGACGTTCCGCCCGAGCTGGAGGCGATCGTCATGCGGGCGATGGCGCGCGACCCGGACGACCGGCCGCGCTCGATGGACGAATTCGGGCGTGAGCTCACCAACCTGGCGACGACGATGTTCCCGGGCTTCGGCTACAGCGCGCCGGTCGAGTCGGACAAGGTTCCGCAGGCCGGCGTGCTGGGCGTGCTGCGCGGTGGGGCGGCGCAGGCCAGCGGCCTGTTCCAGCGGTTCGCCTTTCTCAAGCGCAACAAGCCGGCGCTGATCGGCGCGGTCGGCGCGCTGGGCGCATTCGTGATCTACCTGGTCGTGAGCTCGTCGGTTCACGCCCGCCACGTGCGTGAAGCGGCGGCCGCGGCCACCGCGGCGGCGAAGGCGGAGGCGGCGGTGCAGGCGGAGGCGGTGAAGGCGGAAACCGAGGCGAAGGCGAAGGCCGAGACGGCGGCGAAGGCGGAGGCGACGGCGATGGCTGAAGCGGCGGCAAAGGCGGAAGCCGAGGCGGCCGCGCAAGCGGACGACACCGACGAGGGAGAGCCGGCGGGCGACAAGGACGAGGGGCACGACAGCGACGTCGCCGCGAAGTCCAAGGGCGCCGCGCGCGGCGGATCGTCGGCGGCCGAGAGCAAGCGCCTCCTCGAAGAGGGGAACCGGCTCTTGCGCGCCGAGCGGTTCCCCGAGGCGCGGGCCGTCTTCCAGAAGCTCTCGAAGTCGAAGCGCGACCGTGGCTCCGCGCTGGTCGGGCTGGCCGCGATCTCCTTCCAGGAGAAGAACTACACGGAGGCCGTGCAGTCGGCCTCGCAGGCGGTCGACCGGGGCGGCGGCGTCGCCGCGCGGGTTTTGCTCGGCGATGCGCACTTCCGGCTCGCCCATTACAAGGAGGCCGCCAAGGCCTACGGCGACGCGCTGAAGCTGGACCCCAAGAACGTCAGCGCCAAGACTGGCCTGGCCGCCGCGACGAAGCGGATGTGACGCGTCGGTCCGCCCTCCCGGGCGCAACCGCGTGCTTGACACGTATCGTGTGCACACTTACCCTGTGTACACGATGAATGTGACGATCGCGCTCTCCGACGATTTGGTCGCTCGGGTACGTGAAATCGCGCAGAGCCAGGGGACGACTCTAAACGAGCTCGTCCGCCGGCAGCTCGAGCTCGTCGCCGGACGCCGGGCGGGCGAAGCACTCGCTGATGAGATGCGGAAACTCTGGGCGCAGTCAGCTGGGCGCTCCGGCGGCAAGCGAATCCGCCGGTCCGATGCCTACGATCCCCGTCGGTCCTGATGGCCCGCGCTTTTCTCGACACGAACATCCTCGTTTACGCCGAAGATGCCGACGCCGGACCCAAGCGAGCGAAGGCGCAAGCGCTCGTCCTCGGCGCGCTGGCGAACGGAGATGCGGTCATATCGACGCAGGTGCTGCAGGAGTATTTCGCCGTCGTCACGCGCAAGCTCTCCGTGGCGGCCGAGGCAGCCCAGAAGAAGGTCGAGGTTCTCGCCGCGCTTGTCGCCGTCACAATCGATGCCGACCACATCATCGAAAGCATCAAGCTTCACCGGCTCTACAACCTCAGCTTCTGGGACGCCCTCATCGTCCACGCCGCGCGACGGGCCGGGTGCGATCGTCTGGTGACGGAAGATCTGCAATCGGGTCAGCGGATCGAAGGCGTCGAGATCGTCAACCCGTTCGCGTAGCCGATGGGTTCGGGATCTCTGTAACATCCGGCTGTGCGATTTCGGATGGTCGCCCTGACCGTACTTCTGGGTGTTGCCATCGCCATCCAGTGGCGAAGGGTTTCGGCGGACTTGAGCCGGGTCCGCGACCTGCACCAGGTCGGATACGTCGGCTCGGCGAGCTGCAGGGGGTGTCACGACGATCACCTCGCGAGCTGGCACCGGACGTTTCACCGGACGATGACGGCCGAGGCCACCGCGGAGAGCGTGCGGGGCGACTTTTCGGGCGCCACGCTGACCAGCGCGGGCGTCACCGCGCGGATGGATCGCGACCCGCGCGGCGGATATCAGATGACGTTCACTCGGCCGGGCGTGCCGGCAAAGACGGTCGAGGTCGCTCGCACCGTCGGCTCGCGCCGCTATCAACAGTACCTGGCGCGGGAAGGGGACACGTATTGGCGTCTCCCGGTCGCCTGGCACGTCGAGGATCGACGCTGGTTCCCGATGACGAGCGCATTCCTGTTTGCCGATCCGTCTCTCGCCGCCGGCGCCAATCCGCCGGACGTTCGACCCGTCTACGGCGGCGGGGACTTCGATCGGCACGTCACGCGCTGGAACGACAACTGCGTCTTCTGCCACAACGTCGCGCCCAACCCGGCCCGCGATCCGGCGACCGGCCGGTTCGCCACCACCACGGCCGAGCTGGGCGTCGCCTGCGAGGCCTGCCACGGCCCCGGCGCCGAGCACGTCGCGCGCAACGGAGATCCGTTTCGCCGCTGGGCGCTCACGACCGGTCACCGGGCCGATCCGACGATCGTGAACCCCGCGCGGCTGCCGCCGGCGCGCGCGGCCGATCTCTGCGGGCGCTGCCACGGCCAGCGCATCGCCGATCGGATCGACCCCCTGCTGGAGCACGGCGATCCCTTCGTCCCCGGCGACGACCTGGCGATCGAGAGCTCGCCGCTCTGGCGTGACACGCCCCTTGGCGGCGATCGTCAGGCGTTCGCCGCGCGGTTCTGGGACGACGGCACGCCGCGCCTCACCGCCTACGAGTACCAGGGGCTGCTTCAGTCGCCCTGCACCATGCGGGGCCCGCTCACCTGCACCAGTTGCCACGGCATGCACGACGGCGATCCGCGTGGTCAGATCCGGGCGCGCTTCGGCGGCCGGAGCTCGAACACCCTGTGCACCGGCTGCCATGCGCCGCTGGCCGCGCCCGAGGCGGCGCGCCTGCACGCGCATCACGATCCGGCGGGCGAAGGGGGGCGCTGCGTCTCCTGCCACATGCCGCGGATCGTCTACGGCGTGCTCGACGTCCACCGCAGCCACCGGATCGAGATCCCCGATCCGGCCGGCGCCGCCGCCGACGGGCGCCCCGACGCCTGCACGAGCTGCCACGTCGAAAGGAGCGTCGCCTGGGCCGAGGCGTCCGCCCGGCGATTTTGGGGCGCAGCCCGCTATCCGGCGGGTGCCGATCCGGCCGCCGGCACCTCGCCGCTCGAGGCGCTGTTCGGCGGGTCGCCGGTGGCGCGCGCGGTCGCCGCCGACGCGCTCGGCCGGAGCCCCGTGCCGGACGCCGGCGCACGCGCGCGCCGGCTGGGGGCGCTGCTCGAGGTGATGGCGGCCGATCGGTATCCGGCGATCCGGCACCTGGCCTGGCGCGCCGTGCGGCGCCTGGCCGCGCCCGACGCGCCGCCGGGAAGCGGGCTCGCCGCCGATTACGACCCGTCCGGGCCGGCGGACGAGCGCCGCCGGGTCGTCGGTCGTCTTCGCGCGGCCCTCGGCACGGCTGAGGTCCCGCCGCCCGCCTTCCGGACGGCGCTGCGCGCCGAGACCAGCGATCGCGACCTCGAGATCGGCGAGTAGGTCCGGCCGGCGCACGGCGACTCGCGTCCGGGCCGCTTCTGTCCTACGATCCCCAGCCTAACGGCGACAATGGCCGAAACCTACCCGCTCAGATTCGGAAAGTACGTGCTGCTCAAGCCGATGGCACGGGGCGGGATGGGGGCGATCTTTCTCGCCGCGGCCGGCGAGCCCGGTTTTCAAAAGTTCTGCGTCATCAAGAAGGTGATCGCCGAGAAGACCGATCGCGCGAAGGCGAACCGGTTCCTCGACGAGGCCAAGGTGGTGCTGCGGCTCTCCCACGCCAACCTGGTTCCGACGTTCGACGCCGGCGAGGTCGACGGCGAGTTCTACATCGCCATGGAGCTGGTCGAGGGGAAGGACCTGCGGGAGATCTGGAACCGATGCGTGCGGACCAAGACCCGCATCCCGCTCGACGTGGCGCTGCACGTCGCGCGCGAGATCGCCCGCGCGCTCGCCTACGTTCACAGCCACGCCGACCTCAGTTTGGTCCACCGCGACGTCGCGCCGCCCAACATCCTCCTCAGCTACTTCGGCGAGGTGAAGCTGACCGACTTCGGTCTGGCCCGCAGCGTGCTGAAGCAGGAGAACACCGCGCCCGGCGTGGTGTTCGGGCGGGCGTCGTATCTGTCGCCCGAGCAGGCGCGCGGTGAGACCGCCGACGCGCGCACCGATGTCTACAGCCTGGGCATCGTGCTGTGGGAGCTGGTGACCGGCAACCAGTACCTGCAGCTGGCCAACCTCGATCCGGCGACCGCGATGTCGTTGGTGCGCCACCCGCGCGCGCAGCCGCCGTCGTCCAAGGCGCCCTGGATCACGCCCAACCTCGACGCGCTCTTGATGAAGGCGCTGGCGCCTGACCGGGAGAACCGGTTTCAGTCGGCCGAGGAGATGCGCAAGGCGCTGACGGAGATCATCGCGCAGATCTCGCCGCGCGCCGACGCCGAGCGGACCGCCGACTTCCTGCGGGGTCTTTACGACGCGATCGCGAAGGAGGAGCGGGCCGAGCGCGATCGCCTGCTGGCGGAGAGCGCGGCGCTGCTCGCCCCGCCTGCGGCGTCCACCCGCCCGTCGGCGCGCATCCCGGTGGCGCTGTCGGCGCTGGATCTCGGCAGCACCAAGCTGCAGTTCCCCAAGGAAGACGATTCCGCGGGCGTCGACTTCACCGGGCGGGTGATCGACAGCCGCTACCGGGTGATCCGCAAGATCGGTGAAGGGGGGATGGGGACCGTCTACGCTGGCGAGCACGTCGAGATCGGCAAGGACGTGGCGATCAAGATCCTCCACCCCGCCTACTCGACGCAGCAGGATCTGGTCGAGAGGTTCCGGCGCGAGGCGCGCGCCGCCTCCCGCATCGGCCACCCCCACATCATCGACGTGACCGACTTCGGCGAAACCGAGGACGGCTGCGCCTATTTCGTGATGGAGCACCTCGACGGGATCGATCTCGCCGACGTGCTGTCGCACGAGCGGCGGCTGGCCCCGGAGCGCGCCTGTCAGATCGCCATCCAGATCTGCCGGGCGCTGGCGGCCGCCCACGCGGCGGGGGTCATCCACCGCGACCTCAAGCCGGAGAACATCTTCCTGGTCGCGCGCGACGGGCAGGCCGACTTCGTCAAGGTGCTCGACTTCGGGATCGCCCGCAGCATGGGGCGGGCGCGGCGGCTCACCAATCCCGGCGTCGCCATGGGGACGCCGGAATACATGGCGCCCGAGCAGGCCGAGGGGGGCGCCGTCGACCAGCGCAGCGACATCTATTCGGTGGGCGCTCTCATTTACGAAATGACCTCCGGGTCACCGCCGCAGATGTCGCGCGACAAGGAGCTCATCCCGCCGCGCGGGATCAAGGCCGACGTGCCCGAGGAGCTGGACCGGATCGTGGTGCGCGCGCTGGAACCGAGCCCGGCCGAGCGCTACCAGAGCATGGCGCAGTTCGAGTACGACCTGGTGAAGTCGCTTTACGGCCGCCCGCGCGCGGTGGCGGAGATGCTGGGGCTGCACGACCAGGAGCGCGGCGTCGTGCCGGAGACCTCGTACACCGACGAGGTACCGGGCGGCGCGCACCCGCGTCCGGAGAGTCTGCTGGCGTCGCCGCGCCGGCCGACGCCCGCGACGTTGCCGGCGCCGCTCGCCTGGGAGGAGGAACGTGACGGCGCTGCGGCGTCGCCGGACGTTACCGCCGTTTCTGCCGCCGGGCGCCCAGCGCGAGGCGGCTGGCGGTTCGCCGGGACGTTCGTGGCGTTGGCTCTCCTCGGCGTCGTGGCGGTGGCCGTCTACAGGCGGCTCCCCTGGGGCGCGCGCGCACAGCCGGCGGCCGTCGCGCCGCCGCCGGTGGCGGCACCCACATTGCCGACCGAGGCGGAGCAGCGGGCGCTGCGCCTGCGCGCCGGCGTCGCCGAGGTCGAGCGGATGCTGGGAGGGACGTTCGAATTCGCGCAGCTGCCGGCGCTGCAGGAGCGGCTCGCGCGCCTGCGCGCCGACGGCGGCGGGGCGATCGCCGATACACTGGCGTCGCGCGCCAAGGGCCTCTTGGTCAAGAGCGCCGAGGCCGAGCTCGATCGCGGCGAGATCGACGCCGGCGTGGCGCGCTATCGGGTGGCGCTGGCGCTGGACGCGCACGCCGGCGGCGAGGCCGAGCTGGCGGCGGCGCTGCGCACGCGCGCGCAGTCGGCACTGACGGCGAACAAGGACACCGAGGCGGTCCGCTGGGCGCGCGAGGCGGTCGGGCTGGCCGGCGCCGATCCGGAGGCGCACGCCCTGCTGGCCGAGTGCCTGCATGCGCTGCGCGAGGACGGCGAGGCGGTGACGGAGTACGAAAAGGCGCTGTCGGCCCGGCCCGACGATCGAACCTTCACCCATGGCCTCTCGACCGCACGGCACGCGCTGGCCGCGGAGACGGCCGCCGCCAAGCACGACCAGACTTCGCACACTTCGCACGCGCGGCGCGCGGTCGCCGCGCCGTCTCCGTCCGAGGGGGCGCCGGCCGCCCCCGCCGAGGCGGCCCCGGCGCCGTCCCCGGGGGGCGAGCCGGCGCATACCGACGAAAAACCGCCCGCCGACGACAAGCCGGCGCCGTCACCGCCGTCCGAGACGGCTCCCGACCAGCAGCAGTAGCTGCATCGCCAGCGCGCGATCGCCGTCGATCTTCAGCCGCCCATCGACGAGAGGCTGCATCGGCGGAATCGCGCCGCTTCGCAACCCCTCGAAGGTGGGGCCGTCGAGGCGCACCGTGGTGCGCGGCCGGCCGGCGCCGACGCCCGCCTTGCCGAACCCGACGTCGAGCGCGAACCGGCGGCGACGCCGCCCCTCGATCTCGATGAGGATGCGCCCGGAGACCTGCTTGACCAGATCGACGTCGGCCGGATCGACGATCAGGATGTGGCGCGCCGACCAGCCCGCCGGAACGATCGCCGGCAGATCCGGGTCGGCGTTGCCGAGCGCCAGGCGCACGTCCGCGGCGGAGAGCCGGATCCAGATGTCGGGCGGCGTCCGCCCGGGAGCGGCCACGCGCAGCACCGAGCCGTCGAGCGCCAGCTCCCAGGCGCCGCCGTCCGCGCCCGAGACGCTGACCCGCAGGACCGGCGTGCCGGCGGGCGCGCGCTGTCCGGTCGCGGCGAACGCCCCGGGCAGCCATCGCTCGAACAGCTCGGCGAACGCGATGTCGGGCGGCGGCCGGTCCCAGCTCTGCGTGGCGTCCATCTGCGTGGTCATCCGAACTATACTCCGCGGCCGGCGATGCGTTCGATCCTTTGCGCCCTCCGCTCTCCGCTGGCGAGGCTGGCGATGTTGGCGCTCTCGCTGCTGCTGCCGTCGCTGGCGCGCGCGCAGGCGAGCGATCCGGAGCTGCGCCCGACGCGCGGTCCCGCCATCACCGACGGGGCGCGCGCCGGCGACGCCGACGCGACGGCGGTCGAGCTGAACCCCGGGGCGCTCGGTTTTCTCCCGGCGCCCGCGCTGGAGCTCGTCTGGGCGGACGCCAGCAATACGGCCGTCGTCCCGCGGCGCGGCGCCGCCGCCTACCTGGGGATCCCGATCTTCCTGCGCAGCACGCTCGGCCTCGGGCTCTCGGGCGTGGCGAACGCCACGGCCCAGGGGATCGACGCCCACACCACGCTCCGACTCGCCTACGCGGTTCATCCGCTGCGCGGCCTCTCGCTCGGCGTCGCCTGGGCCCACATCTGGGGCGGGCGCTTCGCGACCACCGACACGTTCGACCTCGGGTTCAGCGCGCGGCTGGGCCGGTACCTCGCCCTGGGCGGCACCGTGGAAGACGTGGGCCAGCCGACCCCGCTGGCGTTCGGCGCGGCGCTGCCCCGGCTCTGGACGGCGGAGCTGGTGCTGCGGCCGCTCGGGACCAACCGGCTGGAGGTGGCCCTGGGCGCCGCGCACGCCGACGGCGATGACTGGAACCGGATCGTGCCGCGCGCGCGCCTCTCGGCGACCGTCGTCGATGGTGTGCGCCTCTACGCCGAGGGGGAGAGCGTGCCGAACGGGCCGGCGCTGGCGCTCGCGGGCGGCAGCGACACGCGCCTCGCGTTCGGGCTGGCGATCGACCTCGACCACACGGGCGCGGTCGTCGGTGTCCCGGTCCTGGTTCCCGGCAGCGGTGGCTCCACAGGCGCCGGATTCGCGGCCCGCCTCCACCTCGAGGGCGAGCGGCGGCCGGCGCTGGGGGCAGCGGCCTACGTGGCGCGCGTGCACATCGAGAAGATCGGCAGCGACCGCGCCTTCTTCCAGCTGGTGCGCCGGCTGCGCGCGCTGGCGGTCGATCCGGCCGCCGTCGGCGTGCTCCTCAAGATCGACGGCCTCGACCTCGGCTACGGCCGCATCGAGGAGCTGCGCGATCTGGTGGCGCTCTTGCGCTCCGCCGGCAAGCGAACGTTCGCCTACCTGACGTTTCCCTCGACGCGCGAGTATTACCTCGCCGCGGCCTGCGACACGATCGTGATGCACCCGGCCGGCGAGGCGTCGGTGACCGGCGTCGCCCAGAACGTCACCTTCTACAAAGGCACGATGGATCGCCTCGGCGTCCACCTGGAGCTGGTGCGCGTCGGCAAGTTCAAGGGGGCGATGGAGCCGTTCATCATGACGGAGCAGTCGCCCGACGTGCGCGACAACAAGAACCAGCTGCTCGACGACGTCTTCGGGCGTGTGGTCGCGGCGCTCGCCCAGGATCGCACGCACTCCGGCCACCCGGTCGACGTGTCGGTGGTGCGCGCGCTCATCGATCGCGGCTTCTTTTCGGCGGGTGACGCCGCGCTGGCGGGGCTGGCCGACGCCGTCGCCACCGAGGGTGAATTGGAACCGTTCGTGGCACGCGCCTTCGGCCGCCCGAGCCTCAAGCTGCGCGATCCCGATCGCGCGCCGATGCGGCCCGACGCCTGGCCGAGCCGCCGCGTGGCGGTGCTGTTCGTCGACGGCACCATCACCGACGGGCGCAACGTCGACCTGCCGTTCGGGCTCGGCGATCTCGCCGGCGCGGAGACGCTGGTCGCGGCGCTGGAGCAGTGCCGCCGCGATCCCACCATCCACGCGGTGGTCCTGCGCGTGAACAGCCCGGGCGGCTCGGCCTTCGGCTCCGACGTCGTCGCACGCGAGGTGAAGAGCCTCCGCGCCGCCGGCAAGCCGATCGTCGTCTCGATGGGCGACCTCGCCGCCTCGGGCGGCTACTACATCGCCGCACCCGCCGACGTCATCTACGCCGAGCCGTCGACGCTGAGCGGATCGATCGGCGTGTTCGGCTTCAAGGTCGACGCGCAGAAGCTGCTCGGCACGCTGGGGATCAGCGTCGAGACCTACCGGCGCGGCGCGCACGCCGACTTCCTGTCGCCCTTCCGGCCCTGGACCGCGGAGGAGCGCGCCATCGCCGAGCAGCAGATCCGCCACCTCTATCAGATGTTCGTCGCCACGGTCGCCGAGGGGCGCGCCAGCCGCGGCCTCACCCCCGCGCGGGTCGACGAGCTGGGGCAGGGACACGTCTGGACCGGCGCGCTCGCGCAGGGGCAGGGGCTCGTCGACAGGATGGGCGGTCTCGGCGCCGCCATCGACGAGGCGGCGCGCCTCGGCGGCGCGCCGCTCGGACGCGATCGCCTCCCCGACCTGACGCTGCTCCCCGCCGAGGACCACGGGCTGCTGCGCCGGCTGACCGGCGCGTCGGTGCTGGCCGACGACGCGAGCGAGGACGAGCCCGCCACCGTCACGCCGAGCGTCACCCCCTCGCTGGCCGGCCTGCTGACCGGCGACGTGCGCGCGGCGCTCCGCCTGCTGGCGCCGTTCCTGGTTGTTGGCAGCGGCACCGGCTACGCCGCGCGACTGCCCTACGACATCGACCTGCGCTGAGCGCTATATTCCCCACGGAGCTCGCGATGAGCGCCGCGCCGCCACGCCATCATTGGATCGTCCGCCTCACCCACTGGGTGAACGCGCTGGCGCTGGTCATCATGATCGGCAGCGGCCTGCGCATCTTCAACGCCTACCCGGCGTTCGCCCGCAAGGGAGAGTCGTTCTGCTGCTACCCCTTCGAGGGACGCGAGATTCCGGCCTGGCTGACCTTCGGCGGCTGGCTGGCCGGCGCGCGCCACTGGCACTTCGCGGCCATGTGGCTGCTGGTGGTCAACGGGCTCGTCTACCTCGGCTTCATCTACCTGCACGGCGAGTGGCGCGACCTGGTCCCGCGACGGGGCGTGCTCCGCGACTCGTGGCAGATGGTGAGGTTCTACCTGGCGCTGCGGCCGCAGCATCCGCGCCAGGGAAAGCACAACGCGCTCCAGCGGACCGCGTACTTCCTCATGCCGGTCATGGGCGCTGCGGCGGTCGTCTCGGGGCTGGCGATCTGGAAGCCGGTGCAGCTCGCGCCTCTGACCCACCTCCTCGGGGGATACGTCTGGGCGCGCTACTGGCATTTCCTGGCGATGCTGGCGCTCATCGCGCTGACGTTCGGACATGTGTTCATGGTCTTCGCGGTCGATCCCTATTCCTTGCGGTCGATCGTGACCGGCGGCTACAACCCCGACAGGTCGCCCGAGCGGCGCAACGCGCGCCCGTTCGTCAACCTGCGCGCCCGACCGCAGGCGGAGCCGGAGCCGCAGGAGCCACAGGAGCCCCAACAGCCATGAGCGGGCTCTGGCTGCCGCGCGGGCACGCGGCCGAGCGGGTGGGAATCGATCGCCGCGCGTTTCTCGGCGCCGGCCTGGCCGCGGGCACCGGCGCGGCGCTGGCGCTGGCGGGATGCGATTCGCGCGGGCCCAAAAGCGCCCAGGGGTTGCTGGCGGCGTCCGAGCGGTTCAACGAGCGCCTGGAACGCCGGCTCTTCCGTCACGACGCCATGAACGTCGCGCCGGGGCGCGCCGCGCTGGCGGGCGAGCGCTTCCCCTCGTACTTCATCGCGCCGAGCTTGCCGATCTGGGACGAGGGGATGCGCGGCGTCTGGCGGCTCGAGATCGGCGGCCTCTGCCAGCGGCCGGCGCGGCTGACGCTCGATGAGCTCAAGGGACTGCCGCGCACGGAGCTGCGGCTCGAGCACTTCTGCGTCGAGGGGTGGTCGGCGGTCTCCGTCCGCACGGGCGTGCGGCTCTCCGAGCTGGCTCGCCGCGCCGGCCTCCTGCCCGAGGCGCGCTACGTCGATTTCCAGTCGTTCGACGACGACTATCACGAGAGCTGGGACCTCGCGAGCGCGCTGCACGCGCAGACGCTGATCGTTTACGGCCAGGACGGGTCGCTGCTCGAGCCGGCGTTCGGCGCGCCGGCGCGCGTCTACTCGCCCGTCAAGCTCGGCTACAAGAACACCAAGTACCTGACCCGGATCCTCTTCCTGCCCGAGAAGAACGGGGGTTACTGGAGCGACCAGGGCTACGAATGGTACGGCGGCGTCTGAACCGTAACCGCCCCGCGGGCGCGACGTAGAATTGCCCGGAGGCGGTCAAATGACGTTGCGACGAAAGCTGTTCCGTGGAATCGGGCTCGGCGGCGTGGCCGCGGTCCTGGTGATCTCCGGGGTGACCTGCAACCGCGCGAACGCGGGCGCCCACGACGGGGTCACGCTCCCGGCGCCCGCCGCGGATCTGCCGCGCGCCGCGAAGCCCGGCAAGTCGACGGTCGTCTTCGCCGGCGGCTGCTTCTGGGGGATCCAGGCGGTCTTCCAGCACGTCAAGGGCGTCACCGACGCGACGTCCGGCTACGCCGGCGGCTCGGCCGAGAAGGCCAAGTACGACCTGGTCAGCGGCGGCGACACCGGCCACGCCGAATCGGTGCGCGTCACCTTCGACCCGTCGCAGGTGACGTACGGGCAGCTCCTGAAGGTCTTCTTCTCGGTCGCGCACGATCCGACCGAGCTGAATCACCAGGGGGCCGACGAGGGGACGCAGTACCGATCGGCCGTCTTCTACACCGACGCCGATCAGAAGCGCGTCACCGACGCCTACGTCGCCCAGCTCGATCGCGCGAAGGTCTTCCCCGACCGCATCGTCACCGAGGTCGTCCCCTTGCCGGCCTTCTACCCAGCCGAGGCCTACCACCAGAACTACGCCACCCTTCACCCCGACAACCCCTACATCATGTTCAACGACGCGCCGAAGGTGGCCCACCTCCGCCAACTCTTCCCCGACCTCTATCGCGGGCAGTAGCGCGCCTTTCGGTCGTGTATATTCAGGCCCCACGGGGCGTGGCGCAGCCTGGTAGCGCGTCTGCTTTGGGAGCAGAATGTCGGAGGTTCAAATCCTCTCGCCCCGACCGAGTCAAGCGGTTCACCATGGCGCGTATTCAAGCTGAAGTGCAGGGTCGACGTGCACCTTGGATGAACACGATCTGCTTGCCCTGAAGGTCATCCTCGGTCGTGCTCATCGCCCCGTGCAGATCGTCAGCCCGCCAGACTTCCTCGTGGCGCTGTCCCCGCGTAGGCGCGGGCGCCGCCCACGGCGAGGCTGAGGGTGTGCCCCCCCGGCCCGCAGGGACGGGGCGAGGGAGCTGGACGTGGTCTGAACAGCGAGCCCCGGGGAGCCGGATCGCGACGACTTCGCTATGGCAGCGTCTGGTTCTGGAAGACGGCCCATGCCGTGGCGGCGACCTTCGCAGTCGAGCTCGAGTAGGCCGCGAGGTGGCTCGACGAGGCATTGGTGCAGAGCATGACCGTCGTGTTGGCCGTGCAGGTTGCGTACTGCTGGCAGATCGAGTTGCCCGAGTACGTCATCGCCGAGCCGGTGCATGCGTCGAACTTCGCCCAGGTGTCTCGGTTCACGACGGCGCTCGGGAAGCCGATTCCGACGCAGCTCGCGTTCGGCGCGCAGTCCGTCGCCAAGCTCGGGGTCTGGGCGCCGTTGTAGGGGACGATCGAGTTGTCCTGGCCTTCGTCGTAGGCGACCACCGTGATCGGGCGGGGCAGCGTGCAGACGCAGGCCGTGTTGTTCGCGGCCGTGACTGACCCGGCGTTGGCGAGCGGGTCCTTGCCCGTGACGCAACGGAAGTCGACCGGCGCCACCGCGGCGATCACGTCGGCAGCCTGGCAGGCCAGCCGGTAGGTCATGCCGCCGCCGTTGGAGCCGCCGCTCGCGTAGATGCGCTTTGGGTCCACGCAGGCGTTGGTCTCGAGCCACTTGATCATGTCGCGCGCGAACTGGACGTCGTCGACCTGGTTCTTCTCGGCGTTATCGCAGCAGTAGCCCGCGTTCCAGGAGTTGTCGCTGGCCTTTGCCTTCGACGAGTCGGGGAAGACGGCGATGCAGCCCACGCTGTCGCACTGGCCTTTCCAGCCCGACGATCCCTCCTGCTGGCTGCCGGACCCGCCCAACGGATGGAAATCGAGAATGACGGGAACGGCCGACTTTCCGCTGTAGCTGGTCGGAACGTGGACGATGAAGGTACGGGAATCGCCGCTCGAGGTGATGGTCTCGTTGTTGTCGCCCGCTTTCAGCGTGGTGGTCGCCGGACAGGTCACGCTGCCGCTGCCGGCCGCGCCGCCGGTACCGGTCGATCCGCCCGAGCCGGTCGCACCCGCCGCTCCACCGGATCCTGTGACGCCGCCCGTGGAGGTCGCGCCACCGGTGCCGGTCGTGCCACCGCTCGCGGTCGTGCCGCCCGAGCCGGTTCCTCCCTTGCCACCCGATCCGGTGCTGCCGCCCGACGCTGACGTGCCGCCCGAGCCGGTGATGCCGCCCGTCGAGACCGCTCCACCCGATCCCGTGACGCCGCCCGTGCCGGTCGTACCGCCGGTACCGGTGGAGCCCCCCTTCTCGCCGGAACCGCCGCTACTGGTTGTTCCGCCGCTTCCACTGTTGCCGCCGGTGCCGGTCGAACCGCCCGTCTCCGTCGAACCGCCGCTGCCGTTCGAACCGCCGCTGCCGCTGCCGTTATCACCGCCGGATCCGCTGCCGCCGCCGCCGGAGCCGCCGCAGGATGCTAGCCACACGACCACTGACAGAGTGGCCAACCATCGAACGGCCGCGAAATCGATGTTGCGGGGCGAAGTCATGAATCACCTCTGGTTGCGGGAAGCGAGCTTGTAGATGCCGGACGGGTTCAGAACCGGGAGAAGAAGGTGGCGATGGCCTGGGCGCCGAAGCTGGGGATGGCGTGGCCCTCGTTGGGGGACGGAGCACCAGATGACGGGGTCGGCGGAATCGCAGCCGTCGTACTGGACGCAGGGTGAGGGATCGACGGCGTGGGTCGTCCACCCGCAGTGATGACGAACCGCAGGCCGTCAGACGGAGCGCGACCGTCGCTAACACGAGCACGAGGCCACGCGGCGCGATCAGCGGCGTTACAACTCGGACATGGGTATGGCCTGTCGGCAAGGGCATCGGACACACGAAGCCCGTTGAACGACGCTCGGGTGGTCCAGTGGACGCGCTCCCGACGAGCGTCGTGAGAGCAGGGCTTCCACCTTACTTATGCGGGAAAGGGGGCGAATCGATCACACAATCGTCAGCTCCGACAGGACGCACTGGCGACGCGCGACGGCGTGCGTGCGCTTTTTGTGATCGAATTGGCCGTCAACCTGCATAGTTAGTGTGTGAGGTCGTCCCGCTAGAGAGCGGGAGAGACCGACGGTTTCACGATGGCCGTGTCTGCCAAGCGAGTAGCTCCGTCAGAGGTGGACCGTGCTCGCCTGGAGCAGATCTTCAATGAGCACCACGCCTCCGTCTGGCGCGCACTTCGCCGACGTGGGTTGACGCCGGAAGCAGCAGAGGACGCGACTCAGGAGACGTTCCTGCTCGCGGCCGAGCGGTTGGGCGACATTCAACAGGAGAGAGAGCGCGCGTTCTTGATCGGAACCGCCCTGCGGTTGGCGCATACGTTGAACCGCAAGACGGTGCGCTGGGAACTGGACGAGGACATGGATCAGCGGTTTTCAGAAGCCCGAGACACTGGTGACACGCGCGCTGACCAGCAGATCTGCGATCTCGTGCTGTCCAAGGTCGATCCCGACCTCGTCGAAGTGTTCGTATTGTACGAGCTCGAGGGGCTCACCTCGCCGGAGATCGCCGGGCTGCTCGAGATCCCACTGGGAAGCGTGGCCTCCCGCCTGCGGCGAGCACGCGAGCAATTCCGTTCGGCCGCCGAGCGCGTCGAGAAGAGCCTGCAAAGGGAAGGGAACTCATGAACCGTTCGCCTGACGATCTTCCCGAACGCCTGCTCGCGAGCGGCGAGGCGAACGACTTCGAGCGCCGCGTGCTCGAGCGGGCTCTGCAGAAACGCCCCTCCTCGGCAGCCTCCGCGCGTATGGCGAGGGCGCTGGGTGTGACGGCAGGCGCGGTCGTGACCGCGACAGTTGAAGGGACGGCCCGGGCCGTGCCGAAGGCCGCGGTCGAGGCCGGGGCGTCGAAGGCTACGGCGGCTGCCGGAGCGACCGCCTGGCCTTGGGTCTCCGTAAGTGTGGTCGGGCTCGCCCTCGCCGGCCTGGTCGGGGCGCGTGCGTGGCGCGTTTCGTCGCCGCCGCCGGTTGCGCCGCAATCGTCGCCCGTCGCTGCTGCACCGGCTCCCGTCACGACCGATCTCGGGCGGCCGACGTCGGAAACCGCGGAGCCGGCACCCGCACCGCCCGCGGCGGCGCACCATCCGCACGTCGCGGCAGCGAGCGGCGATCTCCGAGACGAGATCACGTTCCTCGACGGCGCCCGCGGCGCACTGTCGGCCGGCGATGGCCGGCGCGCGCTCGAGCTTGTTCGCCGCTATCAGGAGAAGTATCCGAGCGGGAGCTTCCGGCCCGAGGCGACTGCTATCAAGATCGAGGCGCTGCTGAAGCTCGATCGGCAGGCCGAGGCGCGGGCGCTGGCGGTACGGTTCGTGACTGAGAACCGGGGGAGCCTGCTGGCGAAACGCGTGGCGGCGCTCGTCAGCTTGGACGACCAGGCTGCGGGCCCCGGAACGAACCGCCACGACTGAGGGAGTCGCGTGGGCTCAGGGCCAGCGCATGCCGACGCCGAGGCTTGCCGAGATCGTGACGGCGGCGGCACGGTAAAAGACGTCGTTCGCGAACTCGTACGAGTCGCGAAGCAGGGTCACGCCCACGCCGAGCCGGCCCGACACCTCAAGCTTCGCCCCGAATCCAACCGCGAGCGCCGCGCCTGCAGCCGCGAACGGTCGACTCGCGCCAGCTTGCATTGGAGCGCCGGAACCTTGCGAGGCGAGCCGGCCGACGAGGGCCGTCGCGCACGGACGCGCCGTCAGAAGCGCCCGGCGCCACCGCAAGGGACAAGCGTCGAGGCTGGCTGCATAGAGGGTGAACGACGCTGCGCCTCCCGTCTCGGTAAGGTCCGAGCGCCAGACGTGCGTGCCCCCAAGGATGAGGGCCGGTGCCCACGGCCCCGGCCGATCGAGCGCAGCGGTCAGGTACACGGCGATCCCGGGCAAGACGGAGGGCGCCGGCCCGAAGATCGTCTGTCCCTCCAAGGAAACGCCGAGCTCCCGCCTCGTGCTTTCGCTCGGACTAGGCGCGGGCTCTGGGGGCGCCGGACGAGCGGGCGGTGGTGCTGCAGCCTCGGGGGCGCGACGTTCGCCCGGCGCAGAGGTTGGCGGCGGCGTGTTTGTTTTGGCCGGCGTTTCTGGCGCGCCCTTACCAGGCTCGTCGGCGCCCTCCGCGGGACTCGTGCCCTTCTCCCCGGCAGCGTGGTCCCGATCCGCGTTCGCTACTCCCGGTCGGCGCAGTTTGGGATCCAGGGTCACGGCGATGATGAGCGCCACGCCGTCCGCCGCCTCGGCACAAGTACGCGCGACGACCCGGCGCGGAGGCTCAGCGGAGCCGGCGGGCCCGAGAACGAGATCGCCGACGACTCTTCCCGGACGCGGCGAAGTCACGACCACCTGTGCCGTGAGCGGGGCCTCGTCGGCGACCTCGACACGGGGCGAGCGCGCCTCTATCCGCGCCGCCAGGTCGCCACGCGAGGTGCACTCGGACGCAGCTCTCACTTCCAGCCGGACTCGGGTCGGCGCCGCCTCGGACGGAGCGTTCGGCGCGACGGTCGCGCCTTGCGAGAGGAGCGCGACCAGCAGGGCAGCGCCCGGCGTCATCGCGCCGATGGTAGCATTGCCCGATGACGCGGCCGGGACCCGTCATCCAGATCATCGGCAGCCTGGCGGCAGCGCTGGCGATTGCCGGCTGCAATGGCCAGGTGATCCGCCTCGGCGGCTCGGTCGACAGCGGGACCTTCTGTCCGTACGCCCAGGTGCCCGCGAACGAAGTTCTCTGGATCGGCGATTCCTGGGTCCTTGTCCCCAACGGTGAGCCGCACACCGACGTGCGAGACCTGGCCCGAGCCGCCGGCGCCATCGGCCCGACCGACGACTACACGATCGGCGCTGCTGCCGCGACGACGATGACGCAGATCGCGGCTGAATACTCGGCCCAGGAGGCGACCGGGACCAAGCCCAAGGTCCTGATCATGGACGGCGGCACGTGGGACACGATCACGAACGGGACGGCCACGGCCACGATCAACGGAGTCGCCAGCGCCTTCACGCAGCTTCTCTCGACGGTGGCGAACGACGGGGCGGTCACGGCGGTCATCTACTTTCTCGTGCCCGAGCTCTCCAACATCCCCGGCGTTTCTACGCTTCACCCGCTTCTGCAGCAGGCCTGCACGGCCAGCACGGTGCCTTGCTACTTCATCGATCTCAAACCCATCTGGTCGGGCCACTCCGACTACAGCACCACGACCGCTCCGCCGGCCCACCGTGCCGACGAGCGCCGGCGCCACGGCGATGGCTCAAGCGATCTGGGCCACCATGCAGGCCCACTGCGTCGCCCAGTAGGCGACGCATGACGATTTGGTGATCGAATCAGCCTGCTGCCCGCATAAACACAGTGAGGACTGCCCGCACTCTGCCTCCACTCAGTCAAGTTGGTGTCGCCGAGAACGAAGACAAAAACGGTGACAGTGCTGTTCGCGGTCCGACAACACCGGGTATGAAAAGTCTCCAGCGGCCGTCGCGGTCGCGGAAGGTCCCGGCGTTCGTTGCGGTGCTCGTTCTCGCTCTCGCGATATCTGGCTGCGGCTCATCCACTCGGAGTGCCTAACCGGCGACGCATTCGGCTCCCTGCGTTGCGATTGCCGCGAACAGCTCGACCGCGGCCTCGAGCGTCTGGCTGCCCGCGCCTGCGGCGTGTTGCTCTATCTCCGCCAGGAAGGACGAGGCATCGGGCTGGCCAACAAGGTTCGCGCCTACCGGTTGCAACAGGAGAAGGGGCTCGACACCGTCGACGCCAACCTGGCGCTCGGTCTGCCGGACGACTGCCGCGACTACGGGTTCGCCGCGAGCATGTTGCGCCGGCTCGGTGTGCGGTCCGTGTCGCTCATGACGAACAACCGGGACAAGATCAGTCAGCTCAGCAGCGCCGGGATTCCGGTTGTGGCGCGCATTCCGCACGTCATGGAGCCCGGCCCTCTGAATCACGCTTACCTTGAGACCAAGGCGCGGCGCTCGGGGCACCTCCTTTACCCCAACGGCATGCCGGTAGCCTGAGCGGCGAGACGGGGAGGAGCGTTCCCTGCGAGGGCCGCGGAGACCCAATGAAACGTCTTGTCGGCTTGATCGGGATGCTCTGGGGGGCGGGTTGCGCCAGCACGACGACCGAACGGTTGCATCTGCCTACGCTCGAGACCGTGGCGCACGTCGACCTCGGGCGGTACCTCGGGACCTGGTACGAGATTGCGAGCTTCCCGCAGAGCTTCCAGCGCGGCTGCACCGGCACGACCGCGACCTATACACTTCGCGACGATGGCGAGCTCGACGTCACGAACCGCTGCCGCCTGGGCTCCCTGGATGGAAAGGAGAAGGTGGCTCTCGGGCGCGCCCGGCTGGTTGACCGGGCCACGAACGCCAAGCTGGAGGTGAGCTTCTTCCGCCCGTTCTGGGGGCCCTACTGGATCATCGATCTCGCGCAGGACTATTCGTACGCGGTCGTCGGTCACCCCGGGCGCGACTACCTCTGGATTCTCAGTCGCACGCCGACGATGAGCGAAGCGACGTACCAGACGATCGTGACGCGCTTGCAAGCCCAAGGCTACGAAACGTCCCGCCTGGTCCGAACCCTACAGGGCCCATCGACACCATGACTGCTGCCAATCCCACACTCCTCCTGACCGGTGCGACGGGCTTCGTCGGCAACGCCGTCAGGCCCGCGCTGGCCGCGAAAGGATGGCGCGTCCGCTGCTTGACGCGAGATGTGGCCCGGGCGCGCCGGCGGCAGCCCGCGCTCGACTGGGTGGAAGGCGACGTGGGGGATCCCGTGTCGTCTGCTCGCGCGCTCGACGGCTGCCAGGCGGCGATCTACCTGGTGCACGGGATCGGTGAGGGCGCCGACTACCACCAGCACGAGGTCGCGGCGGCAACAACCTTCTCCCAGGCGGCGGCCGCGGCTCGCGTCGAGCGGATCGTATATCTCGGCGGCGTCGCCCCGGCGGGCTTGGGCTCCGAGCATCTGCGGAGCAGGCTCGACGTCGGTGAGGCGCTCCGGTCCGGTCCGGTCAAGACCGTGGAGCTGCGCGCCAGCATGATCGTGGGACACGGCAGCCTCAGCTGGCTCATCGTGCGCGATCTGGCCGCGCGGTTGCCTTTCATGATCTTGCCGCAGTGGCTGAAGTCGCGCACACAGCCTGTCGCGATCGCCGACGTCGTGATCGCGCTCGTGCGGGCGCTCGACCTGCAGTTGCCGGCCAGCGGCTGCTTCGACATCCCCGGACCGTTCACGATGTCCGGGAAGGAGATCCTCGAAGAGACCGCACGGGTCTTGGGACTTCCGCACCCGCGAATGATCGAGGTGCCCCTGCTTTCGCCGCGGCTGTCGTCGCTGTGGGTTCGGTTCGTCACGCGCGCGAAGTGGTCGGTGGCGCGCGAGGTGGTGGTCGGCCTTACCGAGGATCTCCTCGCGCGCGATGACCGGTTCTGGCGGCTCATCGACCATCCGAACCGCCTGACGTTCGCCGAGGGAGCCAGGCTGGCGCTCGACGGTGAGCGGAGCCAGGCGCCGGTTGGCGGGACCTGGGGCGCCATCGAGCATGCCCGGGGCCTCCGGGAGCGCCCTGTTTGAGTGACGACCTCGGCGCGCGCACAGTGCGCCCCACGACGACGTCGCTCGCTCTCGCTTGCGTGGTCGTGTGGCTCGTCGCGTCCGCCAGCGCAGGAGCGCTCGGGATCTGGTTGGCCCTCGGCGGTGCTTCGGTCGCGCTGGGCGTCGCCATCTTCGTGCTCGAACGCGCAGCGGCGCTCAGGCTTCTTCGGCCAAGCGTGCGGCTGGTTCTCGTCGGTGCGGCCGTTGGGTGGTCGATGGCCGCCGCCACCTACCTTCTCTATCCGGTGCTGGCGCGCGCGCTGCCGTTCATTCCGACCGATACGGCGAGGCTGTATGCCTCGTTCCGCGCGCCGCCGCTGGTCATCGCAGCGCTGGCGCTCTTGCCCGTGATCCTCGGTGAGGAGTTGGTGTGGCGCGGCGTCGTGCAAACGGCGTTGGTGCGGCGCCTCGGTCCCTGGCGAGGCGTAGCCGTGGCGGCGCTCGCCTATGCGCTCGCCCATGCGCCGCTCGGATCACCCGTCCTCGTCGTGGTGGCGCTGTCGTGCGGGATGGTCTGGGGTGCGCTGCGCGCCGCCAGCGCGAGTCTGGTGCCGAGTCTGTTGGCTCACGTGGTGTGGGACATCCTGGTGTTGCTCTGGCTGCCGCTTGACGCGAGATGAACGAGGAGGACGACCAATGCCGCACGTGGTGATTGAAGAGGCTCTCGATCTTGGACTGGCTTGCCAGGGTATCAAGATCGCGGCGGTGCGAAACGGCAGCGAGATCCTGAAGGTGATGGATGTCTACTTGAGCCGGTCGGGCCACACCGCGCTGATCGACTCCGTCGTAGTGGAGGAGGGGCGCTCGCAGGCCTTCTTCGTTCAGCTCTCCCAGAAGGACCGGCAGATCACCGTGCGGCTGCTTCCGGCGACCGATCCGGACAAGACGGATGGCGTCAAGCGGGTCCTGGCGCTCATCGCCAGTCAGCTGCGTGAGTCGACACCGGGAAGCCGTTTCGGAAAGACCAACCTGCAGGAGTTCTTGCCGTGAGCGCGGGCCCGACGTTCGTGCCCAAGCCGGTGGAGTTCACCGCGCGGGGCCGCGCTATTCGGGGGCCCGTGAGCTCGGCGTAGCGGTCCCAGTCTGCGCCTCCTACTTGTTGTTCCCGCCCGCGATCGAAGCGGCGAAGGTAGCCATGGTGGTCTCGAAGTTCCTCTGTTCCTGGTCACTCCGACGTTCTCGATCGCGTCGCTCTCGCTCCTCTGCACGTTGCCGCCGATCGTCGGCGACGGTCTTGTTCCGGATCATCTCCCCTTCGCCAAGATCGATCATCCACTCGTGCCACAGGTCCCGAACGACGCCGGGTGGCACCTCGAGCTCTTCGACGATTTCGCGGAGCTCGCGTCCGTGATCGAAGAGGTAGAAGACGCGCGCGGCGATGCGGCCCTCGGACATCGCCGGGGCCGCCGGGCGCGGCGCCATACGGGTCAGCTTGAGCTCCGCCACCTCCTCCGGATTGAACACCTTGCGTAGCTTGCTTCGGCTCGGAAGTCGGGTTCGACATGGTTCCTCCGGTGGAAATAGGGGTTCACGGGGCACCCTGATCGCCCGCGTAGGCGAAAGCAGGGCTCGAAGCAGGGGGGAAAGCAGAAGCGAAGCAGGGCAACGAATCAGCCCTTGCTGCCCTCGGGCCGGCGCTGCGCCTCGATGAAGGCCTCCAGGTCGCGCGGCGCTACCCGAATCGCGTTCAGCACGCGGACGTGCGCGAGCTGGCCCTCAGCTACCAGCCGGTACACGGTCGCCGCGCACACGCCCAGCTGGGCGGCCACGTCGCGCACCGTGAGGAGCGCCTCCCGCCCGCCGCGCAGAACACCCAGGGGCCGCGAAACCCTGCAGCAAGGGTGCAGCAAATTCACGGCGAAACCGAGCTAACGGGTGGGCTCCCTGGACTGCGCCGGCCGATGCACGTCTAACGAAATCGCTCGCTTGCGACGGCGAGCTACGCCCAGCCACCCCCTCCGGCGACCCGGCGTCGCATTTGGGAGCAGAATGTCGGAGGTTCAAATCCTCTCGCCCCGACCGAGTCAAGCGGTTCACCATGGCGCGTATTCAAGCTGAAGTGCAGGCACTTGCAGAGCGCATCCAAGCGCTGGCCGATGCCGATCGGGCGAAGATCCTCGCTCAGGTGATGCAGGCCGAGGGGAAGAAGGTCCCCTGGTCCTCGGTGCAGCGGGTGCAGAGTCGCGTCCGCCGAATCGGGCTCCGCGGCGAGAAGCTTGACCGCGACATCGTCGGCGCCGTCCGGGAGGTCCGCCGGGATCGCGCGCGCAAGTCTCGCGGATAAGACGTGCCCGGTCCGCGGGCCGTCCTCGACACGAGCGTGCTCGTCAGCGCGATATTGCGTCCCGACGGTCCTTCTGGCGCCGTCCTACGCGCGGCGCGACGAGGCAGGTTCGTGATGATCGCGTCGCCGGCGATCCTCGTCGAGCTGGTCGACGTGCTGACCCGGCCGAAGCTTCGCGCCCAGGCCCGACTCACGTTCGAGGACGTCGCGAAGATCCGAGTCGGTCTCCAGCAGTTCGCCGAGACCGTCCCCGGGGGCGTATCGCGACGTGGATGCTGTTCCGACGGATCCGAAGGACAACCCTGTTGTCGCGACCGCTCTGGAAGGGGAGGCCGACCACCTCGTGACCTTGGACGAGCGCGACCTGCTTGCGCTGAAGGTCATTCTCGGTCGCGCTCACCGCCCGGTGCAGATCGTCAGCCCGCCCGACTTTCTCATGACCCTGGCGGGGCGTGGCCGCGCGCAAGGCACACGTGGCCGCCGATGATTCATACTGAGCCGATGGCACGCTCCTTCGACCATTCACTCTCCGCTGCCGCCGAGACGTCCGACGGATGGCTCGCGGTTCCTCGCGAGCACGCCATCACCCGGATCTATCTTCTGCCGGCGGGCTCGGCCGCGGACTTCATGGGCGAGCTGATCGACGACACCGAAGAGCCGGCACCAGCGCTGCACGCGCTTCTCAGTGGCGCTCGCCCGTCGCACACTGTCGGGTGAGTTTGTCGGCTGGCGGAGGCCGTTGGTACTGGCCTCGGCCATAGCATGGCCCTTCGTCCTCCAGGGCGAGCGGTGTGATCTTCGGGTTTTACCCGGGTAGCGTCCCCATGATCACCAGGACACAAGAGGGTTCCCCCCGTGCGCGCCGAGGCGACGCGATAAAGACCGTCACCGGCAGTACGTTCGCGCCCCTGGTCCTGGGTCCCCTACGTGCTGTACTTTCACGAGAGCGAAGGGCTTCACGGGACCTACTGGCATGATCATTTCGGGACCCGGGAGTCGCACGGCTGCGTCAACCTCTCACTGGCAGACGCCCGCTGGCTGTTCGACTGGGCGCCGCCGAAGTTGCCTGAGGGCTGGAGCGCGATTGATCCCGGAGGGGCCGGCTTGACCTCGCTGTGGGTTCTCGTCGAGAAACGATCCACTTTGAATCAGGTCCCGCAGATCTCGCGAGCTGCTCTGATAAGCGCGGAGACCGAATCTCGAGAGAACAACCCTACCCAGCGAAACGTTCTCAGTCCTGCCGCCGCAGGAGACTGAGGAGGAAGATTCCAGTGGCCACGCTGATGATGACTGGACCCGTAGGGCGGTGGACGAGGTGCGCGACGAGGGTGCCGAGAACCGTATCGAGGACCGCGACCACCACCGCGCAGGCGAGCATTCCCGTCAGCGATCGCGCCAAGCGCTTCGCCGTTGCGGCGGGGATGATGATGAGAGAGCCCATGAGCAGCACCCCGAGGTAGCGCAGCCCGAGCGCAACCGTCAGCGCGAACGTTTCGAGGAAGATGAGATCGAGCCGCGCCACGTTGACCCCGGAGGTACGGGCGATCGCCGGCGACACCGCGGCGAGAACCAGACGGCTCTTCCAGTTCAAAATGACGAACACGACGGTAGCGGCGGCCGCGAGTCCAAAGGCGATCTCGCCCATCGTGATGGTCCCTGACCCACCGAACAGCGCCTCGATCAGCTCCTCGCCCGAGCTCATCAGGCTACCCACCGCCAGCGCGGCCGAAAAGATCACACCGATGACGGTCTCGGTCGCGAGCCTTGTTTTTCGCTCGAGCGCCCAAATCAAGAGCGCGCCGAAGAACAGCATCGCCACCGCCCCGAACAGCGGATGGATCCGGAGCGCCAGGGCCACGCCGACGCCCGGCAGGGCGATATGCGAGATGGCGTCGGCGGCGAGGACCATGCGGCGCATGATCGCGAAGCAGCCCACCAGACCCGCGGCGACTGCCATGGCGATCGAGACCGTCAGGCCCCCGATCTCAAGTGGCATGGACATGGTACCCGACAGGCGTGCCGTAGACCTCGTGGAGAAGCTCGGGCGTCAAGATGGTGCGGGGAGGCCCAAACCACGCCCGGTCGCGACTGAGGCAGAGGACATTCGTCGCGTGGCCGTACACGACGCTGAGATCGTGTGAAATCAGGAGCACGGTCAGTCGATTCTGTTCCTGGACCTGTCGGACCAGCTCGTGCAGCTTCTCCTGTCCTGGCTCATCGACGCCCGCCATCGGCTCGTCGAGCAGCAAGACGTTCGGCTGGCCGACGAGAGCCAGGGCCAACAGGAGGCGCTGGAACTGACCGCCGGAGAGCGCGCCGATGCTCTTCCCGGCCTGGCCTTCCAGACCCACCCGATGGAACGCCGTCGCAATGTCCGCCGAGGACTTCGTCACCTTCCCTTTGGCGGAGAGAAGGTCAAAACCCGTGATAGGCAGGTCCCGATCGATGTCGAGCTTCTGTGGCATGTAGCCGATTCGGGTGTCCGCGGCCCAATGAACCTGGCCACGATGGGGAATTGCACCGATGAGCGCGCTGAAGAGCACCGTCTTCCCGCAGCCGTTGGGTCCGATGATGGCGAGCGAGGTGCCCTCCTCGACCGCGAAAGACACGCCCTCGAAGACGGTCGCCTTATCGAAGGCGACAGCGAGGTTCTCCACCTTGAGCGCATTCGGCATCGACACCAACATAGCCTGATCCGACAGGGTCAGCGTCCTCGGGGCACGATGTCGACCCGGGCGATGAACGGCAATTTGTGCTTCAGCGCTTCTTCGGAGGTGCGCACGAGGATCTCCACGCTGGCGCCACTCATCGTTTCATCGATGGTGACCCGGGCGACGACCCAAGCTTGTCGCGGCCCGATGAACGTCACCAGGAGCTCGGTTACGGCCACAATGCCCGGCTGGGCCGCGATCAGTTCGCGGACCTTGTCGCGCAGGGCGGCGGTCGCCTGACCTCCGATCAGACTGTCGGCATTCCGTGCGGCAAGCTGGAACGCGACCACGCCGAGCAGGATCCCGATCAAGATGGCGGCGATTCCGTCGGGAATGGCGGACCCGGTGGCCTGACGAAGCGCGATTCCGGTAAAGGCGATTGTGTTTCCGACCAGCGCCGCGGCATCTTCGGCAAACACCGCTCGGGCGATGGGGTCCGAGCTCAGAATCCAGGTGCTGAAGGAATGTCCGCTCCAGCGTCCGAGCTTCGTTCTTCAGCTGCCGGTGGGCTTGGATTAAAGATGCGCCGTCCAGGCAAAACGAGATGCCGAGGATCACGTAGCCCACGCGAAACGACGTGGTTCGTCCTGGGTGAACCAGCCCTTCGATTCCCTGATGTATCGAAAGAAAGGCGCCCACCGCGAAGACTCCCAGGGAAGCAATGAGCGCCCAGAAATACGCCGCCCGTCCGTGGCCGAGTGGATGCTGTACGTCCGGCGCGCGGCTGCTGCGCCGCTCGGCGATCAGCAATAGAACCTCGTTGCCGCTGTCCGCGAAGGCATGGAATGCTTCCGCCAACATCGCGCTCGAGCGCGTGAATAGGGCCGCCAACAGCTTGGCAAGCGCGGTGCCCAGATTCGCGGCCAGCGCGAAGATCACGGTGCGGAAGCTTTGGGTTGTCCTTGGAGAGATCAGATCCCGCACCCTACGAACTCGGCATCGACCAGACGTCTCTCGCGCGTCCGTTACGTGCAGCGTGGATATCGGCCCCGCTCAGGCCGAAGCTTCGCGGACCAAACGGGTCAGGAGCTTGAAGTCGATGGGTTTGGGCATGAACGTGGCGCCGGCATCCCTCGACTCATTTACGGTGCGGTCGTCCGTGTAAGCGCTGACGACCACCGCGAGGAGACCTGTCCGCATGGGTCGATATTTCCTGACGAAGTCGACCCCGGTGATTCCCGGGAGCCGGTAGTCTGTCACGACGACGTCTGGGTCGCTCTCCAGCGCCATGGGGAAGGCCTCTTCAGCGCTGGCCGCGACGTCGGTCAAGTGGCCGTCGATCTGAAGGAGTTCTGCGATGTTCTCAGCGTAGTTGACATTGTCGTCGATGATCAAAACCCGCCGGGCGTCGTTTATCCCGAGCTTCTGGGCCTTACTCATCGCCCCTGAGTCATTCATGGATCGAATGTGCGCATCGCCTGCCGCGCACGCAACCCGGCTGAGCTCGGGCGGTGGGGTTGGAGGTGTGGCTCCTCGCTGTTCCGGCAAGCGGCGGGCCTTCGAGTCGGGAATCCCCTACAGACCGCGCGGGTTGTCCGATGATCCGCGCTTGATCGGAATGATGCGATACAGCGCCGACGGCGCGCGAGAGAGCGCCGCCTTTGAGTACGACGCCAGCTGGCTGGAGCCCGGCGCCGTGCGACGGAGCCGTGCATCGACCCGGCGCAAAGCGCCCAAGATTCAACACGACCATCCTCGAAATCGGACGCACCTTGGACGCGAAGCTCAGGCCTCACGAGTGCGGCCGAGCGAAGGCGGCGGGGGCGCAGTCGCTCGACGAGCGATCGATGTTTTGCGGCCTTGAACCAACTTCCCCTCGCTGCCCCCCGTGCTCATGTTCGCGCATCGGCGGAATGAGAATCGCGATGGGCAACGCGAGCCGCCAAGTCAACAAGGAGACAAATCATGTCACGCACGAGACTCGCAGCCGTTTTCATACCCCTCGCCATCACAAGCAGCGGAGCGGCGTTTGCCGGCACGCCAGCCTCGGGTGGCGCCGTCACCACCGAGCATTCGGCCCAGTTGAGCGAGAGCTTCTCGGAACTGCACGCCGTCAGTCAGTGGTCCGTCACGCTCAGTGAGATGGCGGACAAGAGGGCAAAGTCGGACCTCGTGAAGAGCTATGCCCGCACGGTCGTGAGTGCCAATCCCACCGCAGACGCAAAGCTCGTGTCTGTCGCCCAAAAGCAGGGGATCGACATCGTACCGCCGGACCCGCAGAGCGAGGAGGCCAAGAGCCTGAGCGAGCGCATGAAGGCCGAAGCGGTGCTGCTCGGCTCTCTCGAGGGAGATGCCTTCGACAAAGAGTACATGACCCTCGTTACCAACACCCAGCAAAGCGTCCTCAATTTGCTGA
The DNA here is from genome assembly GCA_963831685.1 of uncultured Pseudomonadota bacterium. Lineage (GTDB taxonomy): Bacteria > Myxococcota_A > Polyangia > Fen-1088 > Fen-1088 > JADGRB01. The sequence continues at coordinate 282,519 of CAWHRJ010000007.1, read as the reverse complement.
AGGCAAGCAAGGGGTCGGCGAAGGATCCGGAGGTCAAGCAACTCATCGGCGAAATGACGACCACGATCCAGAGTCGTCTCAAGACGGCCCAAGAAATCATGTCGAAGATCTACGGCCACAATATCTGAGGCGAACGGAGGTCATCATGAAACGGCAAATTGCAGCAGGTCTTTCCATTCTCGCAGTGGTGGCCGGCGTGGGATGGAAGCTCGCGAGTCATCCGGCGACCTCGACGGAGCTGCAAGGACATCCGTCTCATCCAGCGCTCCGAGCACTCGCATCCTGGCCCGACCGACGCACTGGCAGGTATTCGCATTCGCTTGAGTCCCAGTGATTTCGGCCACGAGATCACGGCGACGGCCCACAAGGTCCCGCAGATCTCCGTGGCCGCCGAATAGACCGGGATGGCCGTCCGTGCGATGCAAGCGCTGAAGTGCTCCTGGCGGGAGCCTTCAGTTGTCACCTCGCGCTCGTCGTCGCCGGGGCCGCTCATCTCACGTCTCGCGCTGCATGGGCCGGTCGGGAGGGGACTTCGGTTTTATGACGCAGCTGTCGGGAGCCGGCGACTCTTACTCCTTCTTCGCTCCCGCGGTAGGTCCCCAGCTGCGGGCGCGGTTCATCCTGTCGACTCCGCGGGGAGAGCGCTCCGAAGAGACGCTGGAAACCGGCAAGAGTCGCGAGGTCGGCTTCCGCCTGGGGAACCTCGCCGGAACCATCTACATCGCTGGCCAAGCGCACCGACCTGCGACGAGCGTTTCTCGGCGCGCTCGCGGCGAGTCGACTTCGGCGCACATCCTGAAGCGAACCGCGTGCAGGTGAATATCGAGGAGTGGGTGATGCCCACGATGGCCGAGTACCGCGCTCGGGGCGCGGCCGCGGTGGCGCTCGTTGCACGATGCGACGTTCGTGCGCACGTCGAGGAGCCCTCCGTGAGTCGAAGGCTGGTTTCGGCCGGTGTCGGCTCGCCCGCTCGCGGGGCTCCGGGTGGCGCTGCCGCTGCTCCTGCTCCTTCATCTGGTCGCGCTCTCCAACGATCATCCTCTCGCTTCATGGCAGTCGGGGAATCATTCCCTGGGAGCTCACGGACTCTGCTGCGCGATCCCTGGGTGCCCGGCCTTCCAACGCTGGCCAAGGCCTTTCTGCCCCTCGGAATCAGTCGTGCACACCGCCATCATCCTTCTCCTCTCGGGCTACGCCGGAAGCCTCCTCGCGCTCGCTCTCGGATTTCACACCCGACTCTCGGCGTTTGTCGCGTGGGGCCTTCACCTCAGCCTGGTCACGAGCGGTGTCTGCTTCTTTTTACGGCGTCGATCAACTCGCCAATACGTTCCTCTTCTATCTCTTCGTCTTTCCATCCGGGCGCGCCTGGACGTTCGCGTCTCGTCCGGCCTCCCCCGCCGAGAAGAGACGATTCCCGTCGGTTGTCTCCGGGTGATGCAATTCCACCTCTGCGTGATCTATCTCGCCGCCGGTTTGGATAAGGCGATGGGCCGACAGTGGTGGAACGGCGAGGCCATCTGGCAGACGGTCTCTCAGCCCGCCTTCAGCACGTTCGACCTCAGCTGGCTGGCGAGGCACTTCCTGGATCCCCATGCTCGCCGGCTGGGGCACGTTGCTGGTGGAGATTGGCTACGCGTTCTTCATCTGGCCACGCCGCACGCGCAAGGTGTGGTGCGTCGCGACGATCGGATTGCACCTGGGCATCGGCCTGTTCATGGGGCTCGTCTTCTTCTCGAGCGTGATGATTCTCCTGACGGGCTGTCTCTTTCTGATTCCCGAGCGAGTCCGAGCGCGCCGCAGCGCCGAGGCGGGTGGCCGTCTTCGCGGCGCTCGCGGCCATTGCCTGCCGTCCCGGGGGCGGCGGGCACGAGCCTTCCGCGATTTCGTGCTCGTCCGCCGTCTCATGGCGCGTGACCAGATTCCGGGCGTGGCCGTCGGGGTCGTCGAGCGCGGACACCTCGTCTTCGCCCGCGGCTTCGGTTACCGCGACGTGGAGCAGCACCTTCCGGTCACGCCCGACACGCTCTTCCCGCTCGGCTCGGCTCGAAAGCGTTCACGGCGACGGCGGTCGCGCTCCTCGCGGACGAGGGCCGGATCGCGCTCGACGCGCCCGTGCGCACGTACCTCCCCGACTTTTCGCTCGCCGACCCGGTGGCGTCGGCGACGTTGACAGACGCGGGATCTGCTCACGCACAAGAGCGGATTGCCCCGGCACGATCTCTTCTGGTACCAGGCCCCGTTCTCGCGCGACGAGCTCTACCGCCGCCTTCGATTCCTCGAGCCGAGCGGTCCTCCCCGCACGCAGTGGCGATACAACAGCCTGATGTTCGTCGTCGCCGGTCGCATCGTCGAGAAGGTCTCGGGAGAGAGCTGGGAGAGCTTCGTGGCAGTCTCGGATCCTCGCCCCCCTCGACATGCGTCGCACGCTCCTCGCGGCGGAAGCGATGGAGGCCGACGCCGATCATGCCTCGCCCTACGCGATCCGCGACGGCAGCGTACGAAAGATACCCATGCTGAAGCGCTTGAGCGCCATCGCGCCCGCGGGAGCCGTGCAGACGAGCGTGCGGGACCTCGCCCGCTGGCTCACGTTTCACGCGACGAGATCGCCGGGGCTTCTCGACGAGGGCATGTGGCGTGAGCTGCATCGCCCTGCACGCGGAAATGCCGGAGTCGGACCAACCCGAGGTACAGCGCCGCCACTACGCCTTGGGCTGGATCTGCGAGACCTACCGCGGCCATCCCTTGGTGACCCACAACGGCGCCATCGACGGATTCGTGGTGCATGTGGGCTTTCTCCGAGAGACCGGACAAGGGCTCATCGTCCTGATGAACCGCGATCTCGCGACCGAGGCTCTGATGGCGATTGCCTACAGCGCCTACGATCGCCTTCTCGGGCTCGAGCCGCTGGACTGGGAGGGCAGGCTCGAGGAAATGCGGACAGCGTCGCCGAATGTCCGGCACACGGCGCTCGAGTTTCCGATCGAAGAGGTCGTGGGAAGATACGAGCATCCCGCGTACGGGCCGCTCACGGTTCGGACCGAGGGGGACAGGCTCGTGATGCAGTTTCGGAGTCTGCGCTCCACGCTGATTTATCAGGGCGAACGGCGGTTTCTCGGCCTCGGACCCCTTTTCGACGGGGTCCCGCAGCTCTCGGTTCGGTTCTCGAAACCGAAGATGGACGAGCCTCTGAAGCTCTTCGTTCCGCTCAACTTCGAGGCGGGCGATCCCGTGGAGGTCTTGACCCGCGTGAGCATCACCGAGCCGAGGCGTTGACGGCGCAGCGAAGGACTGGCTTCCGATGCTCGACTACTGCGCGGCAGCGGGCGCGCGGGTCGCGGCGCCGTCCAGGAAGCGGAGCGAATCTGCCAGATGCAGACGCCAGTAAAGCCAGTCGTGACCGCCCGCGAACTCCTCGTATTGGTGCTCGATGCCGCGCGCGTCCAGCGCGGCGTGCAGGGCGCGGTTGCCGGGCAGCAGGTGATCGTCGGTGCCGCAGTCGAACCGCAGCGGTGGCAGCCGCGCGGCGTTGAGCTCCAGCCAGTGCAGCGCGGAGCCGTCCGGTTGGCCGAACCCAGGAAGCGCATCCAGACGATCGCCGGTGGCGTCGGCGAGGCGCCCGAGCGTGGTGACCGCGGAGTGTGCGGAGATGCCCCGGAAGCGGTCCGGGTATTTCGCGCCCAGCCGGAGCGCGCCGAACCCGCCCATCGACAGTCCGGCGATCGTGAGCGGCGACGAACCCGTGACCCGATCGTCGGCCAGCGCCGCCGCTGACGGGACCTCGTCGACGATCCAGCGTTCGTAGTCGGCGTCGGCGTGCGGGACGTAACCGCTGCCGTGGCCCCAAAGCCCGTCGGAGGGCATCGCCAGCGCGACGGGCGCGATCTCCTCGGCCTCGACCATCCGTGCGACGGTCAGATGGGCGCCGCCGTGGAGCGGCCACGACCAGGCGCTCCCACCTCCGCCATGAAGCAGGATCAAGAGGGGCAGCGTCGTCCGAGAGGTGCCGACCGGCGGCGCCCACAAACAGAGGTCGGCGCGGCGTCCGAGCGCCGCGCTGCCGACCGTGATGACGCGTAGACCGTCTCGTTCGAAGCGCGGATCGGAGAGCTCCACCGAGGTAAAGGAGATCCGGTTCACGCGTCCGAGCTTACCAGGGGTGCGGCAACTGCCCGCGTTTTCCGAATCAGGAGCTAGCGGAGCCCTCTGGCCGTGAGCACCTCGATGATGCAATCGCGCAAGGCATCGAGGGCCCGCGCCGTTTTGCGGTGAATCGGGGGTGTTAGAAACCAGATGGTGCCGCTCCCGAGCGCCAGGCCGGGCAGGACCTGGAGCAGCCGACCCTGACGCACGTCCGCGTCGGCGAGAAACATCGGCAGCACGCCGAGACCGATGCCTTGCACGACCGCGTTTTGAACGAAGGTCATATCGTCGGACGTGACACGCCCCGCGGGTCGGATACGCGCGCGCGCCCCAGCCCCTCGAAACTGCAGCTCGCGAAACCCCGGAAAGACGACCCACTGGTGTGCCGCCGCCTCTTCGGGCGAGCGCGGCACCCCATGGGTCTCCAGGTAGGACGGCGCGGCGAAGATGCCGACGTGCAGCTCGCCAAGCTTGCGGGCTGTGAGCGTCGAGTCGTCGAGTCTGCGTTTCGCGATCCGGATGGCTGCGTCGATGCCGGCGCTCACGAGATCGAGGTACTGCCCGCTGACCCGGACGTCGACCTCGACGCGCGGGTGGCGCCGCAGGAAGCGGGCGAGCGCCTCGGCCAGAATGGAGGCTCCGAAATCGACCGCCGCCGTCACCACGATCCGCCCGCGCGGTTGGCTCGCCGAATCGAGCACCGCCCGGAGTGCAGCGTCGAGGTTGGCGTGCGGTTCGCGCAATCGATCGCGCACCGACCGTCCGGCGTCCGTCAGCGAGACCCGCCGCGTGGTGCGGAGAAAGAGCCGATCGCCCACCCCCTGCTCGAGGCGCGCGACGGCGCGGCTCACCGACGACTTCTCCACGCCGAGGCGTTTTGCGGCGGCCGAAAAGCTCCCCAGCTCGGCGACCGCGAGAAAGGGGGGAATCAGGTCGAGGGGGATTGTTGCCATGGCGCAACAGTATGGAGCAGGAAGACGCATTTTCACAACATGCGCCAGGCGGTATCACTTGGACCTGGGCGCCGTCGACCGCGATGACCGCGAGCCACACGCCCCAAGGAGCGTAGAGCCATGAAACCAGAATCCTTCATCGTGACCCCGGAGACCTCCAGCGAAGCCGTCAACCTTCTCGGTATCAACATCACCGTGCTGGCGACGAACCTCCAGACGCAGGGCTATGAAATCACCTTGCAGCAGGGCGCCGACGGAATGGGGCCGCCACCCCACCGCCACGATTGGGACGAGTCGTTCTATGTCCTCAAGGGGAGCATCGACATGACCGTTGCGGGTAAGAGCGCCCGTTGCGAACGCGGCACGCTCGTCCACATCCCCCGCGGGACGGCACACAGCTATCGCTTCGGCGCCGAGGGTGGCGAGCTGCTGGAGATCGCGGGCGCAGGCGGCTCGGCGACGCGCATGTTCATCGACGTGGCCAAGCGCATTCCCCCTGGTCCGCCCGACTTTGCGCTGGTCGCCGCCGCGCTGTCAGACCACGGAGCCAGCCTGGTCGCACAATGACCATCCGAGAGACCACCGACATCACCGGGTTTCACGCGCACGTCTACTTCGATGAAGCGACGCGCGGCGCTGCCGAGCGGCTGCGCGAGGAGCTCACGCCGCGGTTCGCGGTCGCGCTCGGACGCTGGCACGTGCAGCCCGTGGGACCGCACACCAAGCCGATGTACGAGGTCGCCTTCGCCGGCGCCGAATTCGCCGCGGTCGTTCCCTGGCTGATGTTGAACCGCGGAGGCCTGAGCATCCTCGTCCACCCGAACACGGACGATCCGGTGGCGGACCACGAGCAGAACCCGCTCTGGCTGGGTGAGGCGGTGCCGATCGACGTCGAGTTCATCAGAACGGTGGTGAAGCGAAGACGGCTTCCGTAGCGGGCTTCGGGGACGATCCCTCATCTCCCGACGCCTACGGCTTGATCCGTTTCGGCGGGGCGTGGCGCTCGCCGTCCGACTCGAACACCTGCACACCGCCAGCGACCGACACCCCGGCGATGAAGGGGACAGCAAAGCGTCGAAGGACCTTCTTCATCGCGGGGAGTGCGGCGACGAACGCCGTCGCCATCTGACCTCCGCGCAGGTCGCTGCGTCCGAGGAAGAAGGCGGCGACGCCTGCGGTGAGTAGCGCCTCGCGTTCGACCGGGTTGCGCCGGATGCGGTCGTCCTTGCTCAGGACAATCCATGCGTTCGCACCCACCTCGGCCAGCCATGTCTGATCGGCTGCATCGGGCCGGAAGTGGTCGTCATGACTCTCGACGGATTCGCCCGCTGCGCGGAGCGCGTCGGTTACGACTCTTTCGCCGAGGGACCTGTCGACGAAGAACGTCCAGGGTTCAGGCAGCCGCTGGGATCGCGGTCCTGATGGCATCGTGGGTCTGATCTACGGAGATGCCGTAGTCCTTCGCGATGGCGGCGACGTCTTCGCCTGCTCGATAGCGGCCCACGATGATGCTGACAGGGACGCCGGTCTTCGCGACGACCGGACGGCCGAAGGAGAGTCGCGGGTCGACGACGATGACCTTCGGCTCTTTGCCTTCGCCGCGGACGAACGGAAAGAGCCGGGACGCCAGGCCGTCAGCGTCGTGCTCGACTCGAGCCAGCGACGCGCGGAGCGCGCCCTCCATCTCCGTCTGACCCTCACTGGACGCGTTGATGAGCTTCCCGAGCTCCTCGACGAACAGGTCCATGCCATTCGTCTGGAACTTCGCCGCGATCAACGGCCGAGGCAGGTGCATGCGACGCTCGACGAATCGGAGCGCCTTCCGCACCCGCTGCAGCGAGACACCGTGATGGCGCCGGATCGCACCGAGGACGTGGGCCTCGACCAGATTCTGGAACGACAGGAGCTGTGAATCGGCCGGAAGCTCGATGACCGCCTCCGCACGATGGCCGTTCGGGTCGACCCGGCCGTGAACCCACGTCTTGAGCGTGGCGCGCGGCAGGCGCAGGTAGTGCGCCGCCTCCGCAGTCGAGTACCGCGGAAGGTCGCGGGGATCTTTCCCACCGTAGATGTCGATCACGCGGCCCACGGGCCATATGCTACCACCCCACCCGTTTCGCCGGACACGCTCGTCCGTGCGCCATCGGCCGGACGAGACGGCTCGTCGCCGTCAGTCTGCTGCGGCGAGGATGTCGAGTCGAGAAGGTGACGCAAAGAGAGGCGTCGAGATCGAGGCCGTGAGTGCGACACCTCGGCGCGAACGGCGGCGCCGAGGTCTGCGCAAGCCCGCGCGAGGAAGAAGTCCTCGGTCTCGAGGTCGCGACGACTGATACCGGGCGGATGGGCCTTGTCGATCGCGCTCGAGATCGAGCTCTCACCTTGACCGCAGTCAGCTAAGATCTTACCTGAATGAGGACCGCCATTTCTACGAAGGGCCAGATCGTCCTCCCCGTCGCGATACGCGAGCAGGATGGCATCGAGCCTGGCCAGGAGTTCGAGCTCGAGCGCATCGACCGCGGGAGATACCGGCTCACGCGACTGTCGTCGCGCGCGAACGAGGGGATGGTCGATTGGCTTCTCGCCTGCCCTCAGAAGGGCTTCTTCACCCCGATCGAGTCCGAATCCACTGACGACCGAACGAGCGCGACCTCGCGGTCGATCCCGTGATTCTGGGCGAGATCCGGTTCGGCCTGGGATGCGTCGCTCGGACTTCGTTGGGCCGAGCTGCTCGCCGATCTGCGAACGGCGGGACGGGCGATGCCCGTCAAGGACAGCTTCATCGCCGCCACCGCCCTGGCCCACGGCCTGACGGTTGCCACCCCTAACCGGCGCGACTTCGCGGCCGCCAAGGTACCCGTCGTCGATCCGTTCGCGTGATCGCGGGGCGCGCGAGATCTGGGGCGGCGGAGGTGTTGACGGAGGGGACGGGATCGCCGTTGGTGGTGCGGACGCGCGCGGCTTGGACAAGGGGCGGTAGTGCCGCCCGTCGCTGGCGCGCCCCCGGCCAGGGTCAGGCCGCTCGGGGAATTTGGCACTCCCCGAGCGGCGACCTGACCGCCGCAGGCCGTTACTTTTTGCAGCTCTCGCTGACCAGCTGGCCGCCGAGGTCCAGAGAGACGTCCATCAGCTTGTCGCTCTCCGCGCCTTTTTTGTCTTTGCCCTTGGCGAAGGCGATCTTCATCGTCCCCTTCTTGCCCATGGGGACGCCGTCTCCGGCGTAGGCCATGCCGTCCGCGCCGCTCAGGTCGATCCAGCCGCCCATGTTGTCGAACCCGATGAACACGTACTTCTTGTCGACGCCGTTGTAGCCGATGGTGGCGTTGCCTTCGAAGGCGGGGGCCGGGCCGGCCTTGGCGTGCTTGTAGTCGATCGCGTACCAGTGCCCCCCGAGGACGCTCTTCCAGGCCCAGGTGGTCTTGCCCTTCACGTCCTTGCCATCCGGCCCCTTGCCCAGGCTGTCGCAGTGCCAGGTTCCGACCAGCTTCTTGAACATGTCGTTCTCGGGGGCGGGCTTCGGCGCCTCCATCTTCGCCGGCGCTGCCGCCGGGGCCGCTGCCGCGGGAGCCGCTGCCGCCGGGGCCGCTGCCGCGGGAGCCGCGGGCGCCGGTTTCGCCGCCGCCGGCTTCGCCGCGCCCGCCGCGGGGGCCATCTGATTCTGCGCCAATGCAATCGACGAAATTGCCGAGAGCGTCACTGCCAACAGGGTCGTCTTCTTGGTCATCCGTATCCTCCCACTCAGTTGAAAAACGCCGTTCCGGCCGCAGCTATAACACTGTTGGCTGGCCGCTGAGCGCCTACTTCTCGACGCCCCAGCTCAGTTACAGGCGGCGCCGCCTGCCGGGAACCAGGGCTCGACAGAGAAGTCGGTCCAGGGCTTGTCCAGCTTCCAGACGCTGTAGTCATCCTCGAACAACACGATGTTGTCGTTGTCCTGGCTCGCGTAAATGCCCCAATGGAACTGACACATCGTCTTCAGGGGCCGCTGGAAGGTCACGTCGCTGACCGGCTTACCGTCTTGCCAGATGTACATGTGACCGTCGTAGAAGCTCAGGAAGACGGTGAGCCGAACCCACTGCCCGCGTGGAAAGCTGGGGGCGTTGGGAAGAAAGGTGCGCGTTCCATTGCCCTCTTCCTGGTAGTGCGCGGCCGCCAGGCGATTCGATGAATCTTCGAATCCAATCGACAAGACGGCGTCGGACCAGTCGCAGGCGCCGTCCATGCCCCAGAGGCTCAACCACTTTCCGTTTTGGAACACCGTGGGGCTGACCAGGTAGAGGTGCTGGATGGTCACGATGCCGTTCGGGGCGTCGATGCCGGTGCCCGCGTTCGTGAAGTTGGGGAGAACGCTGTCGCCGCTGAACTGCAGGATGCCGTAGCCGCGCTGGCTTTCGCTGTAGGTACAAACGACATCCGAGCGTTCCGAATGCGTCGGGCTCACGGCCTGTTCGGTCGAAAATGCGGTGTTCTGGCAGCTGTTTCCGAAGTCGTTGGCGTACGTGTTGCCCGTCCACCGCCGGTAGTCGCCCGTCTCGAAGTCGTCGAACCAAAGCTGATGGGCGGCGCGACAGCCGCTGGTGCCGCCGGTGGAGGTGGAACCGCCGCTTCCGGTCGCACCGCCGCTTCCGGTCGCGCCGCCGCTTCCGGTCGTGCCGCCGCTGCCGGTGATTCCACCCGTGCCGGCTTTTCCTCCGCTTCCCGTGGTTCCACCTGCGCCGGCCTTCCCGCCGCTTCCGCTCCCCCCGGTGTTGCTGCCGCCGGTGTTGCTGCCGCCGGTCGCGCTGCTGCCTCCACTGGCGCTTGCATCCAGGCCACCCATCGCACCGCCCGAGCTCCTGACGGACGACGCGTCGTCACCGCCGACGCCCCCGGAGGCGCAAGCAGGAAGACAGAGAGCAAGCGCGACGGAGACGCACACGTTACGCATGGCGTGCAGCATACGGTCAGGTTCGGTATCCGTCTAATGGAACTGAAGAGGATGGCGGCAAAAATCGCCACGCCTCTGATCGACGCCAGCGCGGCCGTGAGCGCCGGGGCCAACGATCCATTCGAGTGCTCATCCTGGGCACGTTCTCGTACTATTTGTGTCTTCAATCTCGGGGAACGCGTTCAGGGGACCACGGGTGTGCTGCGTCCCGCCGCAGGTCCCATGTAGAATGGCCCGCCCATATGGCGACGACTGCGGCTCGACCCGTCCTGCTGACCATCGTGATCCCCTGTTACAACGAGGAAAAGACCCTCGCCGCGTGCGTCGACAAGGTGCTGGAGATCCGGGACGAGTCGCTGCAGCTCCAGATCGTGATCGTCAATGACTGCTCCAAGGATCGAAGCCTGGAGGTCGCGCACGGGCTGAAGCAGCAGCATCCCGAGATCGAGGTCCTCTCGCACGAGCGCAATCAGGGCAAGGGGGCGGCGCTCCGCACCGGCATCGCCCACGCGAAGGGCGATTACGTCGCGATCCAGGACGCCGACCTCGAGTATTCGCCCTGGGATCTCAAGCGGCTGCTCGGACCGCTGGTCGACGGCGATGCCGACGTCGTTCTCGGCTCGCGGTTCACGGCCCATGGAGCGCACCGCGTCCTCTACTTCTGGCACTCGCTCGGCAACCGGTTCCTCACGTTCATGTCAAACATGCTGACGGACCTGAACGTCACCGACATGGAGACCTGCTACAAGGTCTTCCGGCGCGAGATCATCCAGGGGATCAAGATCGAGGAGAATCGATTCGGCTTCGAGCCCGAGATCGTGGCCAAGGTGGCCCAGCTGCGACTGCGGGTGTACGAGATGGGCATCTCCTACCGGGGGCGCACCTACGCCGAGGGCAAGAAGATCGGGATGCGGGACGGTTGGCGGGCCCTCTACTGCATCCTGAAGTACAACCTGCACCGCGTCCCGCTGCCGATCCAGTTCCTGTTCTACACGGTCATCGGTGGCCTCTCGGCGATCGTCAACCTGGCGCTGTTCCTGGGGTTGAACGCCCTCGGCGTCGACCTCGCCATCGCGGCGCCCGTGGCGTTCTTGGTCGCCGCGGCCGTGAACTACGCCCTCTCGATTCTGGTGCTGTTCCGGCACAAGGCGCGTTGGGGCTCGGGCCTCGAGATCGGCTTGTTCCTGGCCTCGGTGGCGATCATCGGATACTTCGATTTCGTCTCGACCCGGTTTCTGATCGAGCGGGGCGTGGCGCCGTGGCTGGCGAAGTCCGGGGCAACGGCGGTCGGACTGGTGCTGAACTTCTCGGCCCGGCGCTTCGTCGTATTCCCCGAGCGGACCAACCCCGACTGGCAGCCACAGGAGGGCGCGGTCGCGACGACCACAGATGGCGACCGCGGATAGCGCGCCCGATCCGCTGCGAAACAGAATCACGCCGGCGTTCTATCTGCTTGCGCTGGGGCTCGTCGTCTACGTCGCGCTGTGCACGGGCCGCCGTGATCTGCTGGGGAAAGCCGACGCCTGGGAACACCATCGCGCGGTAAAGGCGCTCGGCCAGCATCTGTGGCGGCCGGGGAACCCGACCCTGGCCACCGATGATCCATCGGTTCGCTACTCGCCCTACACCGTGCTGCTGGCCGAAATCGCGCGCGCTTCCGGCGCTGATGCCTATGACGTCCTCAGCGGCGCCGCCGTGTTCAACACCGCGCTCCTCATGATCGGTGTGGCGCTGTTGCTGACCGGGCTCGGGCGCGGACGCGCCGCCGCCGGCGCTGTCGTCATCATGGTGGGGCTCTACGGCGGTCCACCCGGCTACGCGAACTCGTACGCGCTGGCAGATCTGCCGTGGCATCAGGTGAACCCGTCGGCGTTTGCGTTTGGCTGGACGCTGGTCGCCTGGGGTCTGTTCCTACGATCGATACGAACGCCGCGCGACGGCGTTCGTATCGCGTTGCGGGTGACGGTTGCCGCGTTGCTGGTGATGGCCATGCTGGACCACGCGATGACCGGCGTGGCGGCGCTCATCGGCCTCTGCGTCCTGGCGTTCAGCTCGACGGCCTCGCGCGAGGAGCGGCGCGGAGTTCTGGCGTTCGTCGGCGCGACCGCGATCATCGTGCTCGTCTGCTGCTCGGCGTGGCCCTGGTACAGCTTCCTCAAGGCGGTGCGCTGGAAGCACGACACCGCCTACTGGTTCAACCGGGGGATCCTGTACCTCATGCTCACCAGATGGTGCGCCCCCGCCTTGCTGCTCAGCCTGTTCGCGCTCGGCAGCGAGGACCGGAAGACAGTGCGCACCCTGCTGACGGGACTGGCGGTCTGCCTGATCCTCGGCGGCGCAGCGATCCTGCTCAAGTCGGCCACGCTGGCACGATTGCCGCTTCCCGGGATCATCTTCGCGCATCTGGCGCTGGCGGTGTTCGCCGATGACACGCGGCTCTTCAGCCCCCGAAGTTGGGGGCCGCGCATCCGCGATCTCGCGCGCGCGACGCCGGCGGCGGCGTCGCGGCCGGCGTCGGAGATCGTCCTCGCGATCATGGTGGTGGGTCTCTTGGCGCCGCAGGTCGCGTCGGTCGTGCGCGAGCCCTATCTCGCACGTCCCATCTTCGAGGCGATGATCGGACGCCACGTCCCGCCGCGGGTGAGCATCCGCAAGAGGTTGGATCGGCTGCTGGCGCCGGTCGGCGAGCGCGACGTCGTGCTGTCGGATCTCGAGACGTCGTGGGCGGTGCCCTCGTCGCGCGGCCGCGTGGTGGCGGCACTGCACTACGAGCTGTTCGTCCTCGACCAGCCCCAACGTGAAAAGGATCTCCGGGAATTCTTGGCCGCCGCGGCCACCGACCGCGACCGCTCACGGATCCTCGACAAGTACGGCGCCACCTGGATTCTGATCGACGGCGCGACGGTGGATCCGGCGGCTGCGGCTGCGATCGTCGATCCGCGCGCGGTGGTGGGCACCGAAGGATCGTTGACGCTTCTGGACGCGCGCGTCTGGCGGGCAGACCGCCGCTCGCCGCCGCCTTCCTCTGTGTCTCCGCCTCCGATGAAATGAGATAGTTGGCCTCCGTGACGAAGGACATCTACACCGAGAACCCCGACGTCGACCCCGATACGCTGCGAAATCTCGGCCCACTCGGGCAACTCGCCGGCGTCTGGGAGGGGCGCGGGGTCGATCGGCACCCGGTCGCCGAGGGGAGCGAGGAGGAGCCGTACATCGAGCGGATGGAGTTCGAGCCGATCGATCCGCAATCGAACGGCCCACAGCTGCTCTACGGCCTGCGGTACCACGTCTTCATCACCAAGGTCGGCGAGGTGGAGACGTTTCACGACCAGGTGGGCTACTGGCTCTGGGAACCGGCGACGAAGACCGTGGTCCAGACGCTGGCCATCCCTCGCGCGCAGGTGGCGCTGGCTTCCGGCACCGCGCAGCCCGACGCCCGTAGCTTCACGGTGAGGGCGAAGCTGGGCTCGCCCACGTTCGGCATCTGCTCCGCCCCGTTCCTGCACGAGAACTTCAGGACGATCGAATACGTCATGACGGTGACTCTGAATGCGGACGGATCGCTCAGCTACGAGCAGGATACCGTGCTCCAGATCCCCGACCGACCGGAGCCCTTCCACCACACCGACGAGAACACGCTGCGCAAAGTCGGCCAGCCCCAACCCAACCCGAAGGCCCGCTGATTCGCCTCCCGCGAGCTCTGGGCTCCGCTTGGTTCGTGCCGCTCACGCTCGGCTCAGGCGGCGAGCTGCGAGATGCACGAGGCAAGGCCCCCAGAGCCCCATCGCGATCGGGAGCAGGCCTGCGATCGCGACGATGCGCCCGCCTGTGCCGGTCATCCGCGCGAGGCCGAGATAGATGAGAACTGCGCCCAGGGCGACCCGAACCACGCGCCCGAAGGGCCCTTCCATGACTTCGAAGAACTTGTCCATGACGTTTTCTCCGTTGATGAGTAGGTGCAACCGTGGTGGCGATTCGAAGACGCTGTAGGGCAGAACGGCGGAGGCGCAGGAATTGCGCGCTCAGCGCGACAGAAGGAAGCCCAGGAGCGCGCCGTAGATGGTCGAGGCGTATGGGCTCGCCCAGATAGGGCAGGCACCGCTCCTGCAGCCAACGAATCGGTGCAAGCCGAAGCCGAGCCCGGCTCCGACCGCGATCGAAAAGATGGTGTGAACCAGCAATCAGGTCTCCTTTCTCGTTTCCCAAGGTGTTGGAGCCTGGCTCGGGAGAAAGGGTTCGCGCGTCCCCGGGAACCCTTCTCGAGATGAGCGGCTCTCACCGAATGAAATGAGGTGCTCATCATGAAGGCGGTCATCGAATCGATCGGGAAGGTCGGCAGTCGCGCCCGTGTCGGCGGGCACGACCTGATCTTCGACCAGCCCGAGGCTGTGCCCGGCGGCGAGGACCGGGGCCCATCGCCCCTCGACGTGATGTACGTATCCGTCGCCGCGTGCGCTCACTACTTCGCGGCCGCGTACCTGCACGGCCGAGATCTGTCGCCGGAGGGGCTGGCGGTCGAGGTCACGGCGGAGAAGGAGCGCGTGCCGGTGTCGCGAATCGGCCGGCTCGAGATGAAGGTGCGTCTCCCCGCCGGACTGACCGAGCGTCACGTCGCCGGGATCGAGCGGGCGATCAAGAGCTGCCCCGCGTACGGGACGCTCCTGCATCCGCCGTCGGTGGAGATCTCGATCGACGGTCCCGGCCAGACCGGCAGGGACCAAGGGCCCGCCGACGGCCGCGCTGCGGGGGTCGGGTAGACTCGCGGGGGTGACTGATGACTGACGCCCCGTCGGACGAGCGCCTCCTCCTGGCCGCGCGGGCGGGCGACAAGCAGGCCCTCGAGACGTTGCTCGAGCGGCACCAGGAGCAGGTCTACCGCTTCGGAATGAAGATGTGTCGCGATCCGGAGGACGCGAAGGACGTCCTGCAGGACACGCTCCTCGCGATGGCACGCGGCGTTCGAGACTTTCGGGGGGCGTCGTCTCTCTCGACGTGGCTCTACACGGTCGCTCGGAGCTTCTGCATCAAGAAACGACGCCGCAGCAAGTTCGCGCCCGAAGAGGAGCGCTCCCTGGACTCCGACGTGGCCGGCGAGGCCAGGCGGCTCGCCGCGCCGGGCGACAACCCGGACGACGCGCTCGCCGGAAGGGAGGTCGACCACGCGCTCGAGCAGGCGATCGAGGCGCTCGACCCGATGTACCGGGAGGTCCTGCTCCTTCGAGACGTCGAGGGGCTCACGGCGCCCGAGGTGGCCGAGGTGCTCGGCGTGAGCGTGCAGGCGGTCAAGAGCCGCCTGCACCGGGCCCGGCTTTCCGTTCGGGAGCGTGTCGCGCCGCTGCTGGGCGTCGAGCCGGGGCCGCCGGCGCCGGGCGGCTGCCCGGACGTCCTGACGATGTTCTCCCAGCACCTCGAGGATGAGATCAGCGCGGAGCGGTGCGCCGAGATGGAGCGCCATCTCGAAGGCTGCGCGCGGTGCCGCGGAACCTGCGACTCACTCAAGCGGACGCTCGCGCTGTGCCGCACGGTCGGGCCGTCCGCGCCGGTTCCGGCGTCCGTTCAGGCGTCGGTCAGGACCGCGCTCCGCAGCTACCTCGAGGAGAACGCCTGAATCCTTTTCGCGCAGCCGGGCTCTCAATGATCAAGGAGGAACCATGGCGACCGTGACCGTGACCGGAAAGACCTTCGACCAGACCGTCAAGCAAGGCATCGTGCTGCTCGACTTCTGGGCGTCCTGGTGCGGGCCGTGTCGGGCGTTCGCCCCGATCTTCGAGGCAGCGGCCGGACGCCATCCCGACGTCGTGTTCGGCAAGGTCGACACGGAGGCGGAGCCTGCTCTGGCGGCGGCCTTCGAGATCCGAGCGATCCCGACGCTGATGGTGCTGCGCGACGGCGTCCTGCTGGGGGCCTTCCCGGGCATCGTGCCGGGCGCCAAGCTCGACGAGCTCGTCGGCAAGGTCCGAGAGATCGACATGGACGAAGTTCGCCGGAAGCTGGAGAAGGCCGAGGCGTCCGAGCAGCACACGGCGAAGGCGGGGGCGGCCTGATGTGCCGGCGCGTCGAATGCCGAAAGTGCGGGCGGCCGACCTTCGCAGGCTGCGGAGCGCACGTCGAGCAGGTGCTGGGCGACGTGCCGCGCGAGCAGCGTTGCCGCTGCCGCGAGGACGAGCCTAAAGACTCCGGTGGAAGCGCCAGCGGCGGCCTGCGCTCGCGCGTCCGAGCCCTGTTCGGGAGGTAACCGGTCATACGCGCGAGCCGACTTTCCGAGATCTTCTGATCAGCCGGCCGCCGTCGGCCTCGCCGTCGGACGGGGGACCTGCCCCCTCGACGGGTACACGATGCCGCGAGACCTGGTGGGCGCGTCTGGGCATGGGTATGCTCACCCGCGATAGCAGAGAGGCGATGCGAGCCAACGAGCATCCGCGCGAGTCCGAGGAGCAGTTTCGCCTGCTCGTCGAGAGCATCGGCGACTACGCGATCTTCATGCTCGATCCGAACGGGATCGTCACCACCTGGAACCTTGGCGGTGAACGCATCGAGGGATATGGGGCCGACGAGATCATCGGTCAGCACTTCTCGCGGTTCTACTCGGAGGAGGACGTTCGCGCGGGTCTGTGCGAGCGCGAGCTGGAACAGGCGGCCCAAGTGGGAGTGGGACGATTCGAGTCAGAAGGCTGGCGTATCCGAAAAGACGGGTCGCGTTTCTGGGCGAGCGTCGTCATCACGGCTGTCAGAGATCCCAGGAATGGCAGCCTTCTCGGGTTCTCCAAGGTCATGCGCGACCTGACCCAGAAAAGGCTCGACGAGAAGTCCCTGGGCGAGTCCGAGCGGTTTCGGCTCACGATCGATGAGGCGCCCATCGGGATGGCCCTGGTGTCCCTCGACGGCCGTGTCGTCCGAGTGAACCGGGTGTTCTGCGAGGTCGTCGGTTACGACCTCGTCGAGTTGACGAACCTGACGCTTCAAGACATCACCCACCCCGAGGACCTCGATTCCGATCTCGCGCTCGCAGGGCAGCTCGGTCGCGGTGAGATCCCACGATACCAGCTCGAGAAGCGCTACGTCCGCAAGGATGGGAAAGTGGTCGACGTCCTGCTCAGCGCGTCGATGCTTCGTGGTTCCGACGGCGCGCCCGGCTACTACATCTTTCAGATCGAGGACATCACAGAGCGCAAACGAATCGAGAAAGAGCTCAGGGACGCCAACACGTTCCTCGACGCAATCGTCGAGAACATTCCCCTCATGTTGTTCATCAAGGACGGTGCGTCCCTGCGGTTCGTGCGGTTCAATCGCGCAGGAGAGGACTTGCTGGGATGGCCGAGGCAGGCGCTGGTCGGTAAGAACGACTTCGATTTTTGGCCACCGGAACAGGCTGAGTTCTTTGTCCGGAAGGATCGGGAGACCATGAAGGTCGGCAAAGTGGTCGACATCGACGAAGAGCCGATACAAACGCGCCACCAAGGCGTTCGCATCCTTTACACGAAGAAGGTTCCGATTCTCGATCCGTCCGGCAACCCGCTGTATCTGCTTGGCATCTCGCAGGACATCACCGAGCGAAGGCGAGTGGAAAGGGAACGGCGCTTGCTGGCGGAAGTCAACGTGGCGCTGTCTGCCTCGCTCGACTACGACCAGACTTTGGCGACCGTGACCCAGCTGGCCGTTCAAAGTGTCGCCGACTGGTGTGCCATCGATTTGCTGGAGGAGCATGGGCACCTCAGGCGACTGAAGGTCGCGAGCGCCGACCCTGGCGCTGCCGCGCTGTGTGCCGTTCTCGAGAAGATGCCGCCCAACCGAGATCTCGCTTATTTCGGCCGGTCCGTGATCGAGGGCGGACGATCGTTCGTCGTCGAGCATGTTACGTCCCAGCACCTCGAGTCGGCTGCGCAGGGTCCGGAACACCTGCAAGCCCTCCGGGCCACTGGCATCACGTCGATCATCGGGGTGCCGCTCTTGATGCGGGGGGAACCCCTCGGTGTGTTGGTGTTCGGCTCCTCGAAACCGGATCGCGTTTACGGGCAGGACGATCTTCGTTGGGCCGAAGCTCTGGCCGACCGATCCGCTGTGGCAATCGAGAACGCACGTCTTTATCGGGCGTCGGTCGAGGCGGCGCAACGCCGCGATCAGATACTCGGCGTCGTCGCCCACGATCTGCGGAATCCGCTCTCCACGATCCTGATGCAGGCATCGGCTGTAACTCTCCAGCGTCGACCACCGGAGCCGGAGCGACGTTCTCAGAAACCGATTGAGGTCATCCAGCGTGCGGCAACGCGAATGAGCCGACTGATTCAGGATCTGCTGGATGTCAGTGTCATCGAGGTGGGACAGCTGTCCATCCAACCCTCGCGACTATCGGGAGGTGAGCTCGTCGGCGAGGCGGTGGAGATGCAGAAGATACTCGCAACCTCGTCGTCTGTTGAGCTTCGGCTCGAGGTGGGGAGGGATCTTCCCGGGGTCTGGGCTGAGCACGACCGACTTCTCCAGGTGTTCGAGAACCTCATCGGAAACGCCATCAAGTTCACGGCGGCTGGAGGCCGGATCACGGTTGGCGCAGCGTCAAAGGATCGGGAGGTCGTGTTCTGGGTGGCCGACAGCGGCTCGGGGATCGCGCCCGATGCCCTCCCTCACGTGTTCGACCGATTCTGGCAAGCGACGAGGGGTGACCGTCGAGGTGCCGGACTCGGGCTTCCCATCACCAAGGGCATCGTCGAAGCTCACGGGGGGCGCGTCTGGGTAGAGAGCACCCTCGGTCGGGGCAGCACGTTCTTCTTCTCGATTCCGAGAGCTCCGACAACCGATCAGCCATCCCAGGTATCCCCACAGCCCAGTTAGTGCGCGGCCGGGACAGGCGCGGGGCGGGGGCCGAGAAGCGCCTCGGGCACAGCGCCCACCTGCACGAGGAACCCGAGGCGATCGGTCTCGAGCGTCGCCGCGACGATCTTCCCGTCCCTGAACTGGAAGATGCCCATGCCGGGGTTCGAGAGCACCTTGCCGGTGGGCGGGTGGTTCCGGTACGGGGCCTTGTGGGTTCCGGTCCAGTGCCAGCGGACCGCGACGCGATCGCTTTCCGCGACCACGTCGTCGATCGTGTAGTGGATGTCGGGGAAGCCGGTGCGCAGCCCGACCACGATCTCGCGGAAGCCGGCAGGGCCCTTGGCGCCGAGCAGGCCGACGTATTCGGGCGACACCAGCTGGTCGAGCAGGTCGAGGTCGCCCTGGTTGAAGCAGCCGGCGAACAGCTTCTCGGTCTTCTGTATGTTTGCGTCTCGCGTTTGATCGGACATGGCAACGCTCCTGTTGGAAGGGTGAGCGCACCCGCATGCCACGAGGACGGCGAGGGCGACTCCGGTTGTGGTTCGCGTCGTTGGCGGTCTCATCGGCAAGAAAGCTAGGGCCGCCGGCGTTTTCACACCAGTGATGATTGATGATGTGTATCATCACGAGTCGTGAGCTTAGCGTCGCTCGACCTGAACCTGCTCCTGATGCTGGACACCGTGCTCGCCGAGCGCAGCGTCGTTCGCGCCGCACGCCGGTTGCACGTCACGCCGTCGGCGATCAGCAACGCGCTGGCTCGCCTTCGCGTCGCGCTGGACGATCCGCTGCTGATTCGCAGCGGACGTGGCGTCGTGCCCACCCCGCGCGCCGCGGCCCTGGCGCCGGCGCTCGCCCGCACGCTGCGCGATCTCGACCAGGCGATTCACGGCGACGCCTTCGACCCGGCGACGACGGACCGAGAGTTCACGCTGGCGACCGCCGACGTCGGACAGGTCGTGAGGTTGCCGCGGATCGTGGCGGCGCTGGCCCGCGGGATGCCGCGCGCCCGCCTGCGCGTGCTGAGCATCGACGCGTTCGTCGCGTCGGGAGGCCTGGCGGGAACGGAGACCGACGTCCTGGTCGGCGTCGGCGAAAAGGGGCCGGGCATCCACCTCCGGCCGCTGTACGAGGAGCGGATCGTTCTGGTCGCGCGGGCGCGCCATCCGATGCGCCGGAGTCGTGTCACGAAGGCGCAGCTGGCGGCGCTCCGGCACGTCGAGGTCCAGGTCTCCCCCGGGCGGGGCAACCGGCAGCTGGCCGCCAGCTACGCGTCGCTGCGCGTCGACCGCGACATCGCCGTCGTCGTGCCGACCTACACCGCCGCGGCGGCCATCGTCGCCGGCACGGAGCTCGTCGCGTCGCTGCCCGACAGCCTGGTCGACGTGCTGGGGCCGCGGTTCGCGCTGCGCCGGGTGGCGACGCCGCTCGCGCCGGTGGAGACCACGATCAACCTCCTCTGGCACGAGCGCACCGAGCAGGATCCGGCGCTGCGCGCCTTCCGCGACCTCTTGGCCGCGAGCGCCACGGCGCCGCCCCATCGGGCGACGCGCTATGGTTCGGCGCGATGATCCCGGTCGACCACCAGCCCCGCCAGCGGGCTCGGATCGAGATCTCGATCTTCGTGTTGCTGGTCGTGCTCGCCGCCGCGCCGATTTTCGCCGGGCGATACCTCCCGTTTTTCGACTATCCCGCGCACCTCTCGGTCCCGGCGGCGCTGCGCCACCGTGCCGATGCCGCGACCAGGGTCTCCGAGCTGTGGACCCTGGATCTTCGGCTCGTCCCCAACTCGCTGCACTACGCACTGACCTACCTGGGCTCGTTCGTGATGCCGGTCGAGATGGCATCCCGTCTGTTCGTGGCGCTGTTCTGCATAGCCGCCTTCCCGCCGGCGGTCGCGTTTCTATTGCGCACCTTCGGGCGCGATTGGCGGTTAGCCACGTTGGCAGTCCCGCTCTGTTGGAGCCGTTGTCTCTGGTATGGCTTCATCGGCTACTGCGCGGCGATTCCGCTCTCGCTGATCATCCTGGCGCTGCTCCAGCGCGACGTCCGTCGACCGGCGTGGCGACGGGAGCTGCTCCTGGCGGCGCTGGTGGCGTTGCTGCCGTTCGTTCATTTCTTCGTCATGGTGGTGACGCTGGTTCTCGCCTCCGCGCTGGTGCTCGCGCGCGCGGTGGGCAGCGCGCACCGGGCGAGGCTCTGGCGATCGGTCGTGCCCCTGGCGACGGGGCCGCTGATGATGGCGCCCTGGTTCCTCGGCAGCTTGCGCGGCGGGCCGCAGCCGGCTGGTGGAGCCGCTGCCCACCTGTTTGCTTCACGTCCGCGCGCGGCTGATTACTTGAAGTTGCTTCACCATTGGTTCATCGACGGATACACCGGGCGGTTCGACGACGTCCTGGCGGTTGTGATTGTCCTGACCGTGGCGGCGTTGATCGTTTACCCGAGCCCGGCCCGCGCCGGACAGAGCGCCGCAGGCGGCGAGCAATCCGCGGGCGAGCGTTTCATTCCACTCGTGCTCTGCGCGGTTCTAGCCGGACTTTATTTCGTGCTGCCGTTCGAAATTCGCGCTCC
Organism: uncultured Pseudomonadota bacterium; assembly: GCA_963831685.1. Lineage (GTDB taxonomy): Bacteria > Myxococcota_A > Polyangia > Fen-1088 > Fen-1088 > JADGRB01. Next base: position 261,126 of record CAWHRJ010000007.1, on the reverse strand, counting down.
CTTTGTCTGGTGGGGAATGAACGTGCGGGTTCTTCCAATGTTGTTCGTGTGGTTGCTGGTTGCGGTCCCTCCCGGTCGTTTGGAGGGAATCGGACGCGCCCTCTTGGTTCCCGCGGCCGTGACGACCGCGGCGTTCTTGATCTATGTCGCCGTCGACGTGAGGCGGACGTTCAACGGCCCGGGCGGCATGGGCGGATTCGACGACGTCCTCGCCCAGATCCCGCCGGGATCGTCGGTGCTGGGGCTCTACACCGACTATCGGCAGCGGCCGCACTACGCGCACTATCCGTATCACTACGCCTCGTCCTACGCCGTGGTTCAGGGTGGTGGCCTCGCGGCGCCGTTCATTCCGATCCCTCAATCGTGGACCAACCCGCGCGTCGTCCCCGACTACCCCCTCGCGGGCGACGCGGCGCTTTTTCAATTTGAGCGGCAGGCCCGCGGCTTCTCCCACTTCCTGGTCCGCACCTGCATGGGCGATCGTTGCGTCCCCGATCCGTTGGAGGGGAGGTCCGAGGTGCGGCGTCTCGCCGAGAGTGGCCGCTGGCGGCTTTACGAGTGTGCGGCCGCCCCGTGCGGGGCTACGGCAGGCTCGTGGTCGCCCCAGTGAGACGATGATATGCTCGTTGCATGTTTAGCTTAGAGCGTGTTGGGCGGGGGTTGCTGGCTCTGACTATCGCGGGAACGATCCCGCTCTCGATCTGGGGAACCGGCTGCGGCTCCCAGCCCCTCGTGCAGCCCGACGCCTCCGGACAGAGCGGCGGCGCGCCGGGGAGCGGCGGAGTTTCCAGCGGGGGCTCGAGCGGCACCGGAGGGAGCCAACCGCGCGACGCATCCGCTGATGGCATGTCGCCGTGTTGTTCCGCGTCGCAAAACGACACCGCGCAATGCTCGCCGGACGGACATCAGCTCATGGCGTGCGCATACAGGTTGGCCTACGGTGCCGCGGCCCAATGTGGCGGTGGCAGCTCGTACGCCTATATCTGGCAGGTTGAGACCTGTCCGAACGGCTGCGTGGTTGTCGATGCTGGTCGGCCCGGTACGGGCGGCACGTTCGGTTCGGGCGGCGCGTTCGGTTCGGGCGGCGCCGTGGGATCGGGCGGCGCCGTGGGCTCGGGCGGCGCCGTGGGCTCGGGCCTCAGCGCCATGTGCCAGTAGAGACCCTTCAGCCGGGGCCGAGCTCCCGGTGCAGCTCGGCGAAAGCGGCGTCGGCGGTCGCGCGGACGAACAGGTCGTCGCGCTGGGGCGCCTCGACGGGATAGGGGATGGCGCTGCCGTCCGGCGCGACGTACGCCTCCGGATCGATGAACAGCACTCGCAATCCCTGCGCGCGCGCCCGCATCTGGACCAGACGGCGATCGGCGTGCACGCCAATCACGAGCAGGGATCGGGCCCGGGGATCGTGGACGATCGTCGGGTAGTACGGCCCCCAGTCGTAACGGCGCAGGGAGATCTCCGGGAGGCCGAGATCGGCGCACTGGCAGTCGAAGTTGTTGGTGACGACCGGGCCGACCAGGAGACCGCGCCGCCACAGATCCTCCAGTCGCCGGTAGAACGGCGTCGGCGTGGCGACGAGGCAGGCGCGGTAGATCTCGGTCATCTCGCGAAACTTGGTCTCCGGGTCGCGGAACAGCGTCAACAGCCCGTCGTCCGCGGCGCGAAAGATGAAGCTGTAGTCGGCGCGCGAGACGCCGTAGATGCGATGGAGCGTCGACAGGTGGGGAATGCCCGCCTCGATCGACGGCCCGCAGCCGAGCTCGACCTGCGCGGGAAGATGTTCCGCCAGCGCCGCGGCGTCGACCATCCGCGGCTCTTCGCGCTGTAGCTTCTTGCGCAGCCCCACCCGGTAGAAGACCTCCCACGGGCGGCGCGCCCAGTCGGCGGGCAGCGCGTACCCGTCGCTGCGCACGACCACGTCCAGGCTGGCGTGGCCTTCGGGGCGCGGGTCGTCGTGCGCGAGCTCCTCGGGGTGGGCGGGCCGGTGGCACAGCACGGCCGTCAGGCTCCCGCGGCGCCAGCGCTCCTCGGGAGCGGCCGCTGCTTCGCGCCGCCAGCCGCCTTCGGCGAGGCCCGCCGCGATCGCGGCGCGGTACTCGTCGACGTGCTCGCGCGGGAGACTCAGGATCAGGTGCAGGTAGGCATGACGGAGCACGAAGTTGCGCCCCTCGAGGCCGTACTCGTCATAGAAGTGGACGAGGCGCTTCTTGCGATCGGCGTCGCTCTGCCAGCCGGACAGCCGCGCGTTGGAGGGGTGCTGGTGGCGGCGCCAGATCGACTCGGTGAACCGGCGGTGCCAGCCGCTCTCGTCGGAGTCGATGTGCCGGCGGTAGCGCTCGATCTGGCGGTCGGTCAGATCGTGCTCGACGACGACGGGAAACTTCACGGCAGCCTCCGGGCGACCGCGAACAGATCCGGACCCCGGCCGCTCTCGTAGAGCCAGGCCAGCGCGGGCGGCGAGAGCACGTCGTCGAAGAGATGAATGTTGCAGCCGCTTTCGACCAGATGGAGGACGAAGCCGGCCTCCGCGAGCACGGCCGCGAGCGACGCGCGCGTGAACAGATGCAGGTGATCGCCGCGAAACGAACGGTAGGCGGCCCCAAACACCTCGATCTCGGCCGCGTCCATGTTGGGGACCGAGAGGACCAGCCACCCTGCGGGACGCAGCGCTTGCCGGGCCACCGTCAGCTCGCGGGCCGGATCGACGACGTGCTCGAGCACGAATTGATACAACACGGCGTCCCATGCGCCGCGGTCCAAGTGAGGCGAGATCGGCGGATCCGAGCCCAGCGCCTCCGCGAGCGTCCCGTGAAACGTCTTCAGGCCGTAGCGGCCGTCGGCTTCGCGACAGGCTTCGCCGTTCAGATCGACACCGCCGGTGCGAATGCCGGCCCGCTCGGCGGCCACGCGCGTGTAACCGTAACCGCTTCCCACTTCGAGCAACGTGCGGATCTCCGGGGGCGGCAGAGCGCGGAGGCGCTCGATCAGACGAGCACCCTTCGCTTCGCGATACTCCGCCTCTCGGTCGTAACCGTCGTACCCGGCACCCTCGCCGTCGCGCTTGCGGAAATAGTCGGCGCCCGCGTGGCGCAGCCGGACCTCCGATTCATTCCAGGCGGCGCCCTCGCCGAGCCGGATCCCGTGGCCGCAGCGCCGGCAGCGACCATAGAGCAGGCGGGCGGAGATGCCGACCGCGGCCTCGGCGCCGGGGTGCCGGCAAGCGGGACAAACGGCGCTCGGCACCGACGCGGGGAGGGGGAGGTCGCGCGGATCGTGGCGGCGGTAGATGGGGCCGAGCGCGGTCAAGCAGCGCCGGATTTCGTCGTCGGGCGTCTCCGTCCCGAGTGGAGGCGGGACCCTGGCGCGGTACTCCGCCAGCACCGACCGCCACGTGTCGTGCGTGATCCGCAGCGTTCGGGCGACGAGGTCTCCGTGGCTCATCGACGCACGGGCGGGTATTCCCGCAGCGCGGCCGGCAGATCGAGCATCACGGCCAGGCTGGGCCCGAGCGGGAGGCTGCCGAACGCCGAACGGCCGACGTGACGCGGACGGAACGGTGTTTCGACCTCGTGGATGCGATAGCCGTGATGATGTGCGGCGACCATGACGAAGCATTGCCAATGACGGTACCGCTGGCGAAATCCCAGCAGGGCGGCCAGCACCCGACGATGACAGAGGAAGAACCCCGACTTGTTGTCCCGGAGCGACATTCCGAAGGTGGCGTTGAGCAAGACGCACAGCCCCCGAGAGAGAAGGAATCGCAGATCCCGTCGCCGATTGTCGTCGGCGCGGGCCCCCTGGACGATGTCCGCGCCGGTGCGCCGGAGCGCCTCCCACAGACGCGAGATCTCCGAGGGTTCATATTGCAGATCGGCGTCGATGACGCAGATCCAGTCGCCGCGCGCCACGCCGAGCCCACTGGTCCAAGCGGCGGGGATGCCCCGGTTGCGCGCGTGACGAACGGCGCGGAGGCGGGGATCGCCTCGGCGTAGCTGCTCGATCGCGTCCCACGTGCCGTCCTCGGATCCGTCGTCGACGAGGATCAGCTCGCTCCCGCCCGCTTCCGTCAGGATCGGCGCCTGCAGCGCAGCCTGGACCTGCGCGACGAGGCGGGCCAGGCCGGCCGCTTCGTTGAGACAGGGAACCAGCACTGACAGACCCGGCATTCCGATCAGCACCGCGAGAATAGATCGCCTCCCGTGAGGCCACCAGGGTTCCGATCGGGACCCGGGTCCCGGGTTTCCGACCACTTTCGCTCCTCCCGACCGGCGATCGGGACCGTGGCCTCATGGGCCGGCGACCCGATCCCGTCTACACCAGAAGGTGGAAGAACGGTTCGCGCCTCGAGCGCGGCCGAAACTCGAAGGAGGAGCCATCATGTACATCGTCGCCATTCACACCATCTCGAACCCCGAAAAGTTTTGGAGCGCCGCCAAGACCCTCTCGGTCCCACCGAACATCAAGCTTCACACCGTCTTCCCGAGCCCGGACGGCGCCAAGGGGACCTGCCTCTGGGAGGCCGAATCGCTCCCTGCGATGAAGCAGTTCCTGGAGCCGGTCACCAAGGGGCTCTCCTCGAACGAGTACATGGTCGTCGAGGCCACGAACGCCGTCGGCCTGCCGCGCTAGGGACAAACCGTGGAAGCCAGCGTCGATTAGGCGCGGTCAAGATCGAGCTCGCCCGCGTCCACACACCGAGCGGGCGGCTCGGCCTCGCGGACGCGACGCCGGGACGACTTCGAGGGGCGACGCCGCGGGCACGGCCTCAGCCGCAGCGCTGGACGACCTGGCAGGCGGCGTCGACAGTTCCGCCGGCGAGCGTGAACATCTCACCCGATGCCGCGGCGACCGTGAGCTCGAACGTCGCGTGAAGGCCGGTCGCGTCCGACGACAGCACCGTCACGGTGCCCGAGACCAACGTCAGTGGCTCGTAGAACGGGCTCTCGGGCACGTCGAGCGTACCGCTCACGTCGATCTCGGGCGAGGGGAGCTCGATCGTACCGGCGGCGATCTGCGGGCTTGCGAACGCGACCGACACGACCAGCCCACCCGGCGCCCCCGGCGTGGCGGCGCCGCCGTGCGCGTCGGCGCGGGTGGAGACGGTGAAGAACGGTTTCACCGTGCACTGCCCCGCGCTGTCGAGGCAGCCGGCGGCCCGGAGGACGTGCGGCGGCGCGGCGGAAGTGAACCCGGCGGGCGCGCTCAGCATCGCGGCGCCGGACGCCTGGCACGTGGCCTCGGGGTTCACCGTTCCGTCGATGCACACGGAGCCGCACCCGACCCAGGTCAGGGCCGCGCCGGCGAGCAAGCAGGCCGCCGATCGTCGCCCGCGCGCGCCGCGCTTGGCTGGGCTGTCGAGGGAACGCATCGTCATGCCTCGCAACCAAACAAGAAACGTACCACCCGATCGCCAACGCCGTCCCGGCGGGATACGCTTTGCCGCGTGCGATTTTGCGCGCGACGTGGTGGATTCTCACCGGCCGCTGCAGGCGCCCATCCTCGCAGGCCAAAGAGCACAATGACGCGCGAGGCGAGGGTCAAAACAAGTTGATGACACGTTATGCGAGTATCATAACGGTCGCGGCCGCCTTGTCTGTCGCGCGACTCGCCTTGGCGCAGAACCCGATCATCGACCAAGGCTCCGCCGATCCGTCGGTGAAGGTCTTTGGTGGGCGGGCCTACGTCTATGGCACGCACGACTTCTCACCAAGTGACACGACCTGGACCGCGAAGGACTGGCACGTCTTCTCCAGCGGCGATCTCGTCACCTGGATCGATTCGGGCGTCGTGCTCGACGACGATTCACTCGCCTGGCGAGGCGTCACCGACGAGGACTGGGCACCCGATGCCATCCTCTTCAACGGCCAGTACTATTTCTATTTCCCGCTCGGAAACGGGACGATTGGCGTCGCCGCCGGGAGCTCGGCGGCGGGGCCGTTCACGGACATTCTCGGCCACGCGCTCGTCGACGGCTCCACGACGCCGGCCTACAACATCGATCCGATGGCCTTCGAGGACACCGACGGCTCCAGGTACCTCATCTGGGGAAACCTTGGCTGCTACATCGCCCAGCTGAACGACGACATGAAGTCCTTCCGGACGTCACCGCAGAAGGTGACGATTTCCGGCGCCCCCTCGTACGAAGAGGGGCCGTTTGCCTGGATGCACGGCGGAAAGTACTACCTGCTCTATTCGAGGTGCGGCGCGAGCTGTTCCGACAGCCTCGATTACGCGGTCGGCACTTCGATCAGGGGTCCGTACACGTACCGCGGGACCATCGTGGCTCACGGCAAATACGGGAACGAGCACGGGAGCGTGTTCCAGCTCAATGGCCAGTGGTATGTCGCCTACCATGACCTCTATCCAACGGATTACTACCGCAAGACGAAGCTCGAGTTCATTCATTACAACCAGAGCGGCGACATCCCCCAGGTGTATCCGACGGACTACGGAGTCGGTCGCTACGACGGAAGCAGGCGGATCGAGGCCGAGAACTTCTTCGACAAGTCGACCAGTCTTGGTTACGAGGACTGCACGGACTCTGGAGAGGGCTTCGACGTAACAAACATCACCAGCGACAGCTGGCTGAAGTTTCAACAGGTCGACTTCGGCGCTGGCGTGGATTCGTTCGAGGCGCGCGTGTCGGCAAGCTCGGGCGGTGGCAGCATCGAGATCCGCTTGGGCAGCGTCCTCGGCACGCTGATCGGAACCTGCGACGTGCCCGCGGGCGACCAGACGTGGGAGACGGTCGTGACGGGCCTCGACGGCACGATCTCCGGCGTCAACGACGTCGTCCTCGTGTTCAAGGGCGGGGCAGGAAACCTCTTCAAGCTCAACTGGATCCGGTTCACCGGACCCGGCGACGGCGGAGTCTCCGACAGCGGCTCCGATGTTGCTGCCGACGGCGCGACGGGTGGCTCTGGACAGGGGCGGGGCGGCGGGTGCAAATGCACCCTGGAATCGCCCTCGATCCCGCTCCAGGCACCGATCCCGTTCCTGGCCACGACCGTGATCGTGTTGCGCCGGCGACGACGTCCCTGACGTATTCGGGGCTATCTCCCTCGGCGGGTGCGCCGTTTGCGCGGCGGGTGCAGTGTCTCGTGCCGCGCGCACATCTCGACGAATGTCTGGATACGCCGCGCGCGGGTCTCGGGACGTTTGGCCGTCTGCACGCGGTAGAGGATGGCGTACCGGTTCGCGCCGTCGAGCGCCTCGAAGAACGCCCGCGCCTTCGCGTCGCGCGCGAGGGCCAGCCCGAGATCGGATGGAACGGTGGCCGCGCGCGCGCCGTCATAGGCGCGGTCCCAGCGTCCGTCTTGCCGGGCCCGTTCGATCTCCGCGAGGCCGGGCGCCTCCATCGCACCGGCCGCGATGAGCGTTTCGGCCTTCTCGCGGTTGATCTTCGACCACGCGCTGCGCGGACCGCGCGGCGTGAACCGCTGCAGCCAGACTCCCGCGTCGAGCGCTCGCTTCTGGCCGTCGATCCACCCCCAGGCGAGCGCCGTCTCGAGCGCCGTCGTGTAGGTCAGCGCGGCACGGGTCGGGTCCTGCGTCTTTGACGTCTTCTTTGACGCCCCCTTGGCGATGCGCAGGAAGACTCCCGGCGATCGTGCGTGGTGCGCGCGCAACCAGGCCCGCCAGGCCGCCGACGTGGGCACCGAAAGGATCGGCGTGGCGCTCGTGGAAGTCGTCATTCGGGGGCCGATCTCCGTCAGCCACCGAGCGCGTGGCGGACGACGGCGGTGGAGAAGCTATCCGGGCCGCTGGTGACGTAGAGCGTACCCTCGGTGTGAACGAGCGCCCACTTGGCGTTGCGGTCGGTCACCGCGGCGAGCGCGTCCAGAAACGCGCCGTCGAGCGCATAGACCTCGATGCTGTCCACCTTGTGAATCGCTCGCTCGCGCGCCGCTTCCAGCAGAAGCTCCGGATCGTTATGGGTGAAGACCACCAGGCGGGGTGACGCCTTGCTGGCCTTGTGAAGGCGCTCGGCGGACGGCGTCCCCACCTCGATCCAGGCCCGCAGCGTCCCCTGCAGGTCCCTGATCCAGATCGCCGGATCGTCGACTGTCGACAGACCCTTGGAGAACGCGATCCCCTCCTCGTAGCAGAGGCAGTAGGCGATGGCCCGCGTCAGGAGGTAGCGCATCGTCTCTGACGGGTGGCGCGCAAGTCGCAGGTCGAGCGCCTCGTACACGCCGCGATCGACGTCGGAGAGCTCGATCTGAAGGTGATAGACGGTCGCGGAGAGCGCCACGGCGAACGCACTCTACCTGGATCTGGGTGCGTGAATTGGTTCCCGCTGCCAAGCGCCCTTCGCACCCTTCGAGCCTCGTCGGCGCCACAAAAGCCCGAGAAACCGCCGCCGCGGGTCTGGCCTACTTTGTGCTGTTTGGCTGGCAACCCATGTCCGTCTCCAAGGATCCTCGCCCCACCGTGACCGATTCAACTCCCGACCGGTCCGCCGCCGACAGCGCGGACAAAGCCGTCTCCCGCCCCGACCCCAAGGCCCCGTCGCCCGTCGAGCCACACTGGGAATCGGTCATCGCGGCCGCGACCGACTGATCGGCGCGCGCGCCGTCGCCGCCGAGAGCGCTGCCCCTGGTTGTCACCCGTTTGGCACCTGATCGCGCTCGGGCCGTGGTCCATGCGTCGGGGAGCATGTCGAGCATAGTAAGGGTCGCTTTCGCAGATTCACCTCCGGATGCGCACGTATCCCAGTTAGCACAATCTTGTGAGGAGGTTCGTCTGACCGCTGGGACGTCTGGACTCCGGTCCGTTCCGAGTCTCTAGTCATCTCCGAAGGTTGGAACTCGTTCGCCCTCTGGGAAAACGCCATTCCACTAATTAGGGGAAAAAAACGCCGGGGGTTGGAATCCACTCGACTTGCTAACTCTGTGTTTACCCTTTCCAACAGACCCCAGCTGATCGGAGGGTAATGCGGCGCTCGCATCTAGTCGCTTTCGCGCTGTTCGTCGCCTGCTCGTCCGCACCCGTCGCTCCGCAGCTTCCGAGCGTGGGTGCGTGGCAGTACATTCCCGAAGGCTCCGGAGAGCCCGACCTGCAGGGACCACAGTGGGCCTGGACCGGCAGCAAGCTCTTCGCGCTGGGAGCGGCGAATGCCTTGCAGAGCGAGTCTGATGTGACCCTGCTCGATCCGGGGACTGGCGTCTGGACGCCCTCGACCGCCGTCGGTGCGCCGAGCCCGCGCCAATACGGGTTCTTCGTTTGGACGGGCACGGAGGTGTTCGTCTGGAGCGGATTGTGCTATCGCACCGACCTCGCCGACGGCGGGCTGTATGACCCGGCCGCCGACTCCTGGAGACCGCTGCCCGCGGCGCCGATCTCGCCCCGGCATCTCGGGACCACCGTCTGGACGGGCGCCGTCGTGATCGTTTGGGGCGGCATGTCGCTGGACAGCGCCAGCAACGATGTCTACTTCAACGACGGAGCGAAGTTCGATCCCGGCAGCGGTTCATGGTCACCCCTGGCGATTTCGGGCGCTCCATCACCGAGGAGCTGGTCATCCGCTGTCTGGACGGGCACGCAAATGCTCGTTTGGGGCGGCCAGGACGCCAGTGGGCAGCTGGGTGACGGGGCGGCCTATGATCCGGTCGCCGACACCTGGACCCCGATCTCGGGGGTGGGCGCACCCTCGCCGCGCGAGGCCCACGGCTCGGTCTGGTCCGGCACCGAGATGATCGTCGTCGCCGGGGAGTGTGTCGGATACTTCTGCCGGGACGGCGGAAGCTACGATCCCGCGAAGGACAGCTGGAGGCTGTTCTCCATACCAGCGCCCGACGGCTACATAGCCGGGAACTCGGCCGCTTGGACCGGGAGCAAGCTGCTCACTTGGGGCTCGGTGCCATCCGGGTCCGGGTGGGGCGGCATCTACGATCCGTCGACGAACAGCTGGGCAGAAATGGCGTCCGCGCCGAGCCAACTCGCCGGGCGGGTGCCCGATGTTGTAGTCTGGACGGGCAGCAGCGCGATCATCTACGGAGGGCAATTCAACGGCCTGTACTTCGGGGATGGGGCGCTCTTCACGCCATGAAAGCGACCGGACTGAACCTCCCCATGAAGTTTCTCGTCGCGCTCGCGGTCCTTCCGGCGGCGGCCTGTCTCGCCTGCTCGGGGGGCAACGGTGGCGGGTCGGGCGGCGGCGACGTGACCGGCGCCTGGTGCGGCTTGCAGGTCACGGCGGCTGCAGCCTGCATGAACAGCACCAACGACGCCATCTACGCCGAATTCGCGCAGACCGGCACCACGGTGACCGGACAATCCTGCGAATATTACCTCGCGGGTTGCTACGCCATCGAGAATGGGTCTCTGATGGGGACGAGCTTCGTCTTCGACTACACGTTCTCGCCCTACCGCGTGGACACGAGCCTGACCCTGTCGGCCGACGGCCAGACTCTCTCAGGAACGTATGCGAGCACCAAATGCTCCTGCGACGTCCCCGTCACGCTCCATCGACTCCCCTGACCCGGCACGGCCCGGAGGGCCCGGTAGAACGAACGCGGATAGCTCGGTCGGTTACTCGGCCGTCGCCGTGTAGTGCGTGAAGCCGTAGTCGCCGTTGGTCCCGACGCAGGAGGCGTCCCCCGTTTCGAGGTTCATTCCCATGCCGGGATTCCCGGTGGCGTAGGTTGCATCCGTCGCGGTGCCGACCTCGGCGCCGTTGAGATACGCGGTGATGACGTTGCCGACGATGGTCGCCTTGACCACGTCGCCCTCGGTCACGCCGTACTGCGCGCCACTGGTGTTGAGGAGGTAGGTGAAGTCACCGACCGGCCCGTTCCAGCGCACGATGATGAGATAGGCGCCGGAGGTCTTGGTGGCCTTGAACGAGATCTCGTAGCCGCTGCAGCTGTGCGGCGTGAGCGAGCTGCGGAGGCGCAGCTCGACCTCCTGGTAGCAGGAGTCCTTGGGACTGACCGCGTGCACCACCGCCTCGACGGTCTGGGTCGGCCCCCAGCTTCCGGTGAGCAGCGCCGTCCCGTCGGTGTACGAGGAGCCGCTCTGGTGGCCGATGGCGAGGCCGGGTGTCGTCGACATGTCATGCCAGTCGACCCCGTCGGTCTGCCCGTTGATCCAGTTTCCCCCTTCGGAGATCGGGTTTTCAGTGAGCGGGAACGCGGTCGTGTAGCTGCGCCCGCCGGTTCCGCCGCCGCCGACCCCCGAACCGGCGCCGCCACCGACTCCCGAACCAGCGCCGCCGCCGATTCCTGCCGCTCCCGCGCCGCCTCTCCCGCCGCCGGCAGATCCGCCGGATCCGCCGCCGCCGGCCGAAGCGTCGCTCCCGCCCGATCCGGCGCCGCCGCATCCGGAGGCGATGAGAGCCAGGATCGCGAGCGGAGCTGGGATGCGCACGCTCCGATTGTATCAAGGCGACGGCCGCTCGCTCGAGGTGCGGCCCGGTTTCGTGCGACCATGGACCGATGGGTCTGATCCCCGACGGCGTCCGCGAGTTCGCCGAATCGCCGGAGGCCTACGTCTCCGACCCGGCGCCCCCCGAGGACCGGATCTTCACCGACACTTGCTGCGTCTGCCTCGCCGGCTCGGGGACGCAGGCGAGCGTATCGCGGGTCCGGACCACCGAGGCGGCGATCGACCGAACGATCGACGAGGTCCGGGCGATCGTCAGGGCGCGCGGGGTCAAGCGGGTGCTCTGGAGCCTGGGACCATCGACGCGGCCTGCGGGGCTGCCGGCGCTGCTGGCTGCGCGCGGATTCTTTCCCGGCAAGCCGCCGTTCGAGCCCGACGCCGAGGCGATGGTGCTGGTCCGGCCGCCGCCAGCGCCCCCCGCGAACGTCGAGGCGCGCCCGGTGCGCGACGGCGACGAGTACGCGGTCGCGCTGACCATCGCCGCGGAGGCGTTCGAGATGCCCGCCGACGAGGCGCGAGGCTGGCTCTCGGCCGCGCCGGCGCTCTGGGAGCTGCAAGATGGCGTCAACCGAATGACCTTCATCGCCCTCGTCGAAGGCCGCCCGGCCGGCTTCGCCTTCGCCGCCGGCGCGCCCCAGGGGTTGATGTGCGGCGGCAGCGGCGTGCGGCCCGCCGAACGCCGGCACGGGGCGTATCGGGCCCTCGTCGCCGCGCGCTGGGCGCGGGCCGTCGAGCTCGACAAGCCGGCGCTGGTGATCCACGCCGGCGCGATGTCCCGGCCGATCGCCGCGCGCGCCGGCTTCGTGCCCGTCGGCCGCATCGAGAACCTGGAGGATCCAGAGCTCGGGTGACAGCGCGGGTGCCCGGGCGCTTTCAGTCGAGGCGATCAATGGCCGCGCGGTCGCAGCAGGACCCGCGCGGGTGCGCCGTCGGCGTCGTGGATTCGCAGCGGGAGGCAGATGAGATCGTAGAGCCCGGGCGCGATCTGGGACAGGTTGAGCCCCTCGATGACGCAGATGTCGGATTCGAGCAGAACGCGGTGGATCGCGCGGCCGTCTTCGCCGCCGCCGATGGAAAGGTAGTCGACCCCCACGGTCGCCACGCGCCGCGCGGCCAGGTGTCGGGCCGCGTCGAGCGAGAGGTACGTGTAGTCGGGAACGAAGCGATCGTCGCGCCAGCAGCGCGCGGAGTTGTCGGTGCGAAACAGCAGTCGCTCGCCCGCGACGGGGTCGACCCCCTCGATGGCCTCCGCTGTGATCGTGCGGGCGTCGGGAAGCGCGACCACGCGGGCTGGGCCGAGCAGGCTCGCGAGCGGTAGCTCGTGGATCCCCGCTGCCCCGGCGATGAAGTGCACCGGCGCGTCGACGTGCGTCCCGGTGTGGACCCCGAGATCGAGGTGCGTCACCGTCGCGGGGTGCCCGTGCTCGAGAGCCTGCACGCGGGTCACCCGCACCGCCGGATCACCCGGCCAGTGCACCATGCCATCGCGGATCGGCACCGTCACGTCGAGCCAGCCGTCATCGGCCGCGACCCCGGGGGTGGTCACGATGCCCGCTCCCGTGATCGCGCGGGCGAAGGCGAGCTCAGCTCGCCGGAGCCCATCGCGGGAGGGTTTGGGAACCCTCCCAGGGTTCCCATCCTCGAAGTCGTGCCGTCGAACCGGACGACGTCCTTGATCCCTTCGTTCTTCGACAGGAGCTCTGGCGCCGCCTCGAGCGGGTACCGTCCGGTGATGAAATGGCGCACGCTCTCCGGAAACCGAACCACCAGCGCCTCGAGCAGGTGGATGGCGTCGAAGTAGTCCGAGCGCCCCGCGTTGACGGTGCCGAACACGACCTGGTTCTTGAGCACGACGCTGCGCAACAGGCGATCGATGTCGATCGCCCGCTCGGGGCCGAGCCCGGGGACGCCTTTCAGGACCGCGATACCGTTCGGGCCGAGGACCTCGAGGCCGGCGATCGTGAGCGGGGAGAAGCCCGCCGCCTCGACGACCAGATCGAACGGTCCGAGCTTGCGACCGACGTCGGCGAGCGACGTCTCGACCGAGGAGACGTACGTCGCCCCGAAGCCACGCACGTACGCGGCCCGCTCCCCGCCTGATGGTTCGCGCGAATAGACCGTCGTGTCGTAGCCGTCGCTGACGGCGCACATCGCGGAGAGCAGGCCGACCGCGCCGGCGCCGAGGACCAGCGCCTTGCCGAACATCGGCTCCCAGGGGAGGCGATCTCTCAAGGCGCGCAGCTTGACCGTCCCCTTGGCGATGACCGTCAGCGGCTCGATGAGAACGCCGACGTCCGCCAGTCCGGACGGCACCGGAATCAGGTTCTGCTCCTCTTCGATGAAGAGCTCGGCCAGGAACCCGTCGGCGCCCTTGATCCCGCGCTCGAGGAACTCTTCCGTGACGCAAAAGTCCTGGCGGCCGGCGCGGCAAGGGCGGCAGCTCGGGTCGGCGCAGGGGCGGCGGACCATTGGAACGGCCAGCTGGCCGCGCTGGAAATGACGAACCTCGCTGCCGAGGTCGATCACCTCGGCGATCGCCTCATGTCCGAGGACGAGGTGGTCGGAACCCGCCGGTGGCTCGCCGTAGGCGAAGGCGGCGACCTCTCGGTCGGTGCCGCAGACGCCGACCTCGCGCGTGCGCAGCAGGACCTGCTTGGCTCCGAGCTTCCGGGGTTCGTCCTGCTCGATGACCGCCACCCGACGCCGTCCGGGAAATACCGCCAACGCTTGCATGCGATCTCAAGATGAGGCTCTCGCACAGGCTTTGAATGGCGGCGTTGGTGATTAGGTGTTCATGGGTAGAGAGCGATGACCGCCGGGGGGAGCGTCTGGCCTAGGGTCGGGGAAGTTGTCCGGAGAAGGGACCCGCGGCCCTCCAACGTTCGGGGGGTCGTCTGGATCGTCACCTATCTGGTTTTCATCCTGGCGCCCCTCTTCGCGCTGTTGCTGGGTTCCCATCCGCCCGTGCGTGCGTTCTGGACCGAGTTTTCGGTCGCCATCGGCTACTCCGGCCTGGCGATGATGGGCCTGCAATTCGGCCTGACCGCGCGCTTTCGCTACGTGACCGAACCGTGGGGCGAGGACGTCATCTACCACTTTCACCGGCAGATCTCGCTGGTCGCGGTGGCGCTGGTCGTCGCTCACCCGATCATCCTGTTCATCACGCGCCCGGAGCTGCTCTCGCTGCTCAACTCCTTCGCGGCGCCCTGGCGCGCCCGCTTCGCGGTCCTCTCGACCTACGCGCTCATCGCGCTGGTGGTGACGGCGGTTTGGCGCACGAAGCTGAAGCTCCGCTACGAAACCTGGCACCTCATGCACCTGGTTCTCGCCGTTGCCGCCGTCGGCGCGGGAATCCTGCACATGGTCGGCTGGAGCTTTTACCTCGACGACCCCTGGAAGCGTGGGCTCTGGATTGCGCTCACGATCCTCTCTCTCGTTCTCCTGCTCTACGTGCGGATCGTCAAACCGTTGTTTCTGCTTCGCCGCCCGTACCGGATCTCGGAGGTGCGCGAGGAGCGCGGCGACACCTGGACGCTGGTGATGGAGCCGGACGGGCACTCCGGTTTTCGTTTTCGCTGCGGCCAGTTCGGCTGGCTGACGGTGTGGGGGAGTCCGTTCAAGCTCAGCGCCCACCCGTTCTCGTTCTCGTCGAGCGCGGCCGCGACCGACGGCCGCGTGACGATGTCGATCCGGAAGCTGGGCGATTTCACCAGGCAGATTCACGACGTCCCGGTCGGACGGCGGGTCTACATCGACGGTCCCTACGGCGCCTTCACCATGGGCAACCCAGCCGATCTGCACGTGCTCCTCGCCGGTGGCGTCGGAATCACTCCGATGATGAGCATGCTCCGCACGCTCGCCGACGAGGGGGACGAACGTCCGGTGATCCTGCTCTACGGCAGCAAGACCTGGGAAGAGATCACCTTTCGCGAAGAGCTCGAGGCCTTGAAAGCGCGGCTCGACCTGACGGTCGTCCACGTGCTGGAGAATCCTCCGGAGGGCTGGACGGGCGAGCGCGGCTTCATCACGGCGGCGGTGCTCAAGCGTCACCTGCCGCCGGCTCACGCGGACCACGAGTACTTCATCTGCGGGCCGGGCGTGATGATGGATGCGATCGAAAGCGCCCTCGGGGACGAGTTGAAGGTCCCGATCTCCAAGTACCATTCCGAGCGTTATAGTTTTGTTTAGGAACCCACGTTAGGAACCAACGATGCGACGCTTGCTGGCCGACCGATTGGTGCTCGTCTCGGCGGTCATGGTGGTGCTCATGTCGGCGCTGTTCGCCTTCCTGCGGGTGACCGGAGGTCACACCGTCGGCGGCTGACCGACCGCTCCCAGGGTCACGCCCGCGGCGTCGTCGTCGCGGAGCGCGTGGACAGAACGAGGCTCTCCAGGTGATTCTTGGCGTTCACGGCGCGAAGGAGCAAAGCCAGGAGCTCCGGTGAGTCGAGGACGTCGTTGCCCTCGATGTCGGGCGTCACCGCGACCACCTCGTCGAGCTCTGTCCGCACGCGCGCAAGCACCGCCTCGGCTGCAGCGACGTCCGCGGCAGAATTGCTCGCCATGGATCTCGTATACGGGTCGCCCCTTCGAGATGCCACGTATTTGATCCCTATTTCCCCCCACTGAAACCGCCTTGCGGGGACCGCGCCGCCGCAGCGGCGGTCCCAGGGCCCGAGAGCGGGGGGCGAGACCACGCTTGACTCCGGGCGCGGTCCCCCGCACTGTCCAGTTTCTTCTGCGGCACACGGTCGTGGAGGGTGGAAACGAGACGGATATCGCAGGAGGAAACAGTGGCAACTGGCAAGGTGAAGTGGTTCAACGACGCGAAGGGGTTCGGGTTCATCGTGCGGGCGGACGGGCCGGATCTCTTCGTCCATCACACCGCCATCGTGGCGGAGGGATTTCGTTCGCTGACCGAGGGTCAGGATGTGGAGTTCGACGTCACCGAAGGACCCAAGGGGCTCCAGGCGACGAACGTCCGCCTCTCCAAGTGACGGAGCGGCGTCGCCGCGCGCTGAGCGCCTGATTTTGGGTTTCCGCGCGATCACCGAGGCGGTCGTCAGCGACAGCACCGTCCATCGGGCGGAGCGGGTGCCGGCCTGGTCGTCATCGCACGAGGGTCTCCCCTGGCGATCGCTCTGCGGGATCCGGGTGGGGGCGATCCGGGACGACGGCGCGTTCGAGTTCGAGGTGGCGGTGGCGCTCGATCCGGAGTCCTGGCGGCTGGCGGCAAATTGCGCCGCCTGCCTGGCGGCTGATCAGGAGCGGACGATCTACCCGCCACAAACGTGCTAACGTTGCGCTGCCTGGCGCGACACGGTCGCCAGGCGGCTTCGGCGCCGTGGCGCGAGCGGAAGTCCACCAATCCCCCGTTCGCGGGAAAGACGCCTCACAGTTCAAGGAGGCGTTAGATGGCCCGAGTTACGGTCCAAGATTGTCTGAAGGAAGTGCCGAACCCTTTCGCGCTGGTGATCCTGGCCGCGAACCGCGCCCGGCAGCTGGCCCAGGGCGCGCGTCGGTTGGTCCCGTGTGACAACAAATCAGCCGTGGCCGCGCTGCGCGAGATCGGCGCCGGGAAGGTTCGGTTCGAAGAGAACGTCGACACGGTCATGCGCGCCTTTCTGGTCGAGCGTGCGGCGGTGGACAACAAGAACAGGGCAGCCGGTTCGGCGCGAAGCCGCCGCGAACGCAACAACCCCAACGCCGCTTCCCAGTAGCGGTCGGCCGACCCAATCGGCGCGACGGTGTCCGGCGACGCCGTTCTTGACTTTGGAGGCGTCGTCGCTCATCCTGCGCCCCAAGAAGATGTCGTGCCTCCGCGATCTTCGCGGAGCTCGCCAGGGACCGGTTGGCGGCGTCGCTGTCTGAACAGGTTTCGCACGGACAGCACTCCCAACACCGAAAGAACCCCGCTGGTCCCCGCCGTTTCACGTACCCTCCGCGCCATCGAACGCCTGACGCGTGTGCTGGTGCGGGCGGCGGGAGATCACCCGTCCGTCGCTCGATCCGGGCGGCGCGAACGGAACTGACCGCGGGAAGAGCATGGGGAAAGCCGAAGACAAACGGGCTGCGATCGTGGCGCAACAGGCGGCGCGTGAGGCCATCGCGCGCGCCGAGCGCCTGCTGCACGGGCCGCCGCCCTCGGCCCGAAAGCAGAGATCGAGTCGTCCCCGGGGCCGTCCTCCGGGAAGGCCGATCGAGTGACCGTAGAACCGGCCATGACGGACGATGACGCGCCCGCTCCTGACCCGGATGGTGCCGGTGGCGAGAGCGCGGCCAGCGCCGACGCGGACGCGCGTCGGTCCGCGAGCGCCGACTCCCTGGGCGTTTACCTGAGCGGGATGAAGTCGTTCGCGCTCCTGACGCGCGAAGGTGAAATCGAGATCGCCAAGCGCATCGAGGATGGGCAGCGGCGCGTCCTGCGGGTCGTGCTCGAGTCCTCCGTGGCGGTCGACGAGCTGCTGACTCTGCGCGACGATCTCCGGGCGGCGAAGCTGCGGGTCAAGGACGTCGTCGGGGACGTCGACACCGACGATCCCGATTTCGACGAGCAATGGCACGTCGAGCGCGTCTGCAAGGTCCTCGACAGGGTCCGGCGGCTCCGTCAGGAACAGGAGCAGGGGGGCGCGTCGCAGAAGGTCCGGAGCGAGATCGTGGACGCGCTCCTGCGGCTTCGGATCCACAGCAAGCAGATCAAGAGGATCGTCCTGCGGCTCAAAGATCTGCTGACCCGCCTGGAGCGAGCTCACGGGGAGATTGCGGCCTGCGAGAACCGCAGCGCGCTGTCGGCCAAGGATCTGGGGCGGGCGTTGCGTGAGATGCGGTCGTCGCCGCTGCGGCAGCGGGCGGTGGCCCGGAAGCTGGGGCTTCGGCTGGACGAGATCGAGCGGATGTCGCAGGTCATCTCGGAGGCCCGCACGAAGGTCAGGAAGGTCGAGCGGGAAGCGCAGCTGACCACCGGCGCGCTTCGGGCGACCGTTCACGAGATCCAGGAGGGCGAGCGCGCCGCCGAGAAGGGCAAGGCCGCGCTCGTCGAGGCCAACCTGCGGCTGGTCGTCTCGATCTGCAGGAGGCACTTGAACCGCGGCCTCCAGTTCCTCGACCTCATCCAGGAGGGGAACATCGGCCTCATGCGGGCCGTCGACAAGTTCGACTACAAGCGGGGCTACAAGTTCTCCACCTACGCGACCTGGTGGATCCGGCAGGGGATCACGCGTGCCATCTCGGACCAGTCGCGCACGATTCGCGTCCCGGTCCACATGCTCGAGACGCTGAACAAGGTCATCCGCGAGGGGCGCTCCCTGGGCCACAAGCTGGGCCGTGAACCGACGGCCGACGAGCTGGCGGACCAGATGTCGATCCCGGTGAGCAAGGTCCGCATGCTGCTGCCGCTCACCCGCCAGACGCTGTCGCTCGAATCGCCGGCCGGTCTGGAGAACGAGTCACACCTGGGCGACTTCGTCGAGGACAAGAACGTCGTCCCGGCGGACGATACGGTCATCTCGAATGATCTGGCCGCTCAGACCCGGAAGGCGCTCGCCGAGCTGACCCCGCGCGAGGAAAAGATCCTCCGGATGCGCTTCGGCATCGGCGAGAGCTCCGAGCACACGCTGGAGGAGGTGGGCAACGACTTCTCCGTGACGCGCGAGCGCATCCGTCAGATCGAGGCCAAGGCGCTGCAGAAGCTCCGCCATCCCACCCGGAGCAGGCGCCTGAAGTCGTTCATCGACAGCTGAGCGGGATCACCAGTCGATCACCACTCTCGGGCGCTGATGTCCTGGAGGACTCCCTGGATCCTGATCGTGGCCCCGTTGTCGTAGCCCGACGCCCACGCGAAGGCGTAGGTCGTTCCCTCTTCGCCCGTCTGCTGGACGCGCAGCGGGGCCCTGTCGAGCGATCCGAGGAAGCTCTTGAGGTCGGCATCGGCCGTCGTCACGTCCAGCCTGACCAAGGCGCCGGGCGCGCGCTCGCGCCTGACCACCTTCACCGCCCAGCCGCGCTCTCCCCGCCGGTCGAAGAAACGGGCCCCGAGCTGGTCGTTCGGCATGGCCTTACCAGCGGCGGCCGTTCGCCGACGGATTCGCGCGCGGCGCACGCGCCTCGGCCTCATTGACCTTGAGGGTCCTGCCGCCGAATTCGCGGCCGTTCAAATTCGAGATCGCCGTGCTCGCCTCGTCGGCGTTGCTCATCTCGACGAACGCGAAACCACGCGAGCGGCCGGTCTCGCGGTCGGTAACGACCTTGACCTCGACGATCTGGCCCGACTGACCAAAGAGGTCACGGAGCTCGAGCTCGTTTGTGTCGAACGAAAGGTTCCCAACGAATAGACGTGTGCTCATGTTTGACTTCCTTCTCGGCTGATCGACGGAACTGCCGTCTCAGAAGCCCAGGGCGTGGCGCTCAACTGGATTTCGAGCAAAGCGGCAGGGACGAACCCGCGACGCAGAGGTACGAAGCCGAACGAAGCGTACGAGTGGAACTCACCTTCAGACTAATCGCGGGGAGGCCCGAACGCAATCAAATCGTCGAAATGTCGGGCGTTTCCGCCGCCGGGAGTCCGAGGAACACGTAGAAATGATCCACGCTGAGCCGTATCAGGCGGATTGATTCGGTGGAGGTGTGAAAGGTGCTGAGGTACGCGCCGTATGCCTCGACGGCGCCCTCGCGCGCCGCCGGGTTCCGGAGCGGATCGCCGTCCGTCCAGGGATTCGCCTCCAGGTAGTCGCAGTAGCGCGCCACCTGGTACCGCACGCTCAAGGCGCCGAAAGCGCGGTCCTCGGCCAGCGGATGCTCCGTCAGCCAGGCCGAGAACGCCGCGTACGATCTGACGACACCGGCGTGGAGACCCGTTCGCGGGCTGGCGACCTCATCGCTCGCCCAGCGAGGCGCCGAGCTCAACGACCACGCGCGCGTTGCGGCGCAACGACTTGCGCAACGGGCATTCCCCTCCGCAGCGCACAGGCCATCCCGACCAACAACACGAAGATCGCTACTGCTCCCATCGTGACGCCCCGCCTTTCATGGAACCGTCCTCCAGACCTATACGCGCCGCCACCTCGAGGCGCCACGTATTTCACCCATTCGGGTGGTCGATCCGCCAGAGCGTCATCTCGGCGGGGAGCTGTTCCTCCATCCGCCGTTCGACCAGCTTCCGGACCTCGATCTCGCTCTCCAGGGTCAGCGCTTCTTGCACCAGAGCCTCCGCGTCCGCCATGCGCGAGGCGCGTACGATCGACTTGACCACGGGAATCGAGGCGGCATCCATCGACAGCTCGCGCAGCCCCAGCCCGACGAGGACCCAGGTCAGCATGGGGTCCGCCGCCATGTCGCCACAGATCGAGAGCGCGACGCCGGCCCCGCGCGCGGCCTCCACGACCATCTTGAGGAGCCGCAGCACCGCCGGATGCAACGGCTGATAGAGGTCCGCGACGTCGTCGTTGCCGCGATCGGCGGCGAACGCATATTGAATGAGGTCGTTGGTCCCGAGGCTGAGAAAAGCGCAGCGACGGGCCAGGTGATCGGCCGTCAGAGCGGCGCTGGGGGTTTCGATCATGATGCCCAGCGGAACCGCCGGCACACCGCTCTGCTCAGGTTTCCTGCCGACATTGCCGACATTGCCGGCCTTGCCCAGGTTGTGGGCCACGTCGTGGCAGATCGCGGCCGCGCGTTCGAGCTCGCTGACCCCCGAGACCAGCGGCAACATCAGACGCATCGGTCCGTGCGACGAGGCCCGATAGAGCGCCCTCAGCTGGGTGCGGAAGATGTCCGGACGCTCGAGGGAGAACCGGATCGATCGCACGCCGAGGGCCGGGTTGGGTCCCGTCGAGAGCCGGAGCGACGCCGGGAGCTTGTCGCCGCCGAGATCCAGCGTCCGGAAGGTCACCGGGATCCCCTCGGCCGCCCGCAGCGCCGCGACCGCATCCGCGTATTGCTCGTCCTCGCTCGGCAGATCGGTCCGATCCAGATAGAGAAATTCCGTCCGCAGAAGGCCGATCGCCTCGGCGCCCTGGGCGCGCGCCGTCGAGATCCCGGCGACGGATTCGACATTGGCCCCGAGCTGAATGTGAACCCCATCGAGGGTCACCGCCGGCAGGTCGCGGAGCGATGACAGCGCCAGGAAGCGTTGCTGGTTGGTCGCCATCCGCGAGCGGTAGCCGGCGATCACCTCGTCGGTGGGCTCGAGAATGACCTCGCCGCGCGATCCGTCGACGATCAACTGGGCATCGGGGGCCACGTGCGCCGCCAGATTCTTGATCCCTGCGACGTAAGGGAGCCCCAGATCCCGCGCGACCAGGGCCGCGTGCGACGTCTTGCCGCCCCGTTCGCTCACGATCCCGACGACGCCGGCCCGCTGAAGCTGGTAGGGATCGAGTGGCGTCAGCTCGTAGCAGACGGCGATCGATCCTTTTTGCGCACCGGTGCCGGCGCGTATTTCCGGCAGATCCAGCAGCACGCGAACGAGCCGCTCGCCGACCGCCTCGAAGTCGGCGCCGCGCGCCCGGAAGAACGGGTCGGGCAGGTCGGCGAACGTCGCGCGGACGTGCTCCATGGCGCGCGTCACCGCCCATTCGGCCGCCAGCGCCTCGTCGGCGATCATCCGCCGGGTCTCACCCTCGATCTCCGGGCTCCGGAGCATCATGCGCTGGGCCTCGATCAGTGCGTCCCCGTCGGTGGAGAGGCCGCCCAGGAAACGCTTCACGTCCTGGAGTTGCTCGTCCGCGGCGGTGAGCGCGGTCGTCAGTCGCGCCAACTCCGTCTCCCGATCGGCGCGAAGAATTCGCCGCTCCGCGACGGTGACGCGGGCAATCATGAGGTGAGCCGGTCCGATCGCGACGCCCTCCGTCGCAGCGACTCCCTTCAGACGCTTTCGGGTGGTCGTCAAGTCGCGAAGTATGCGCGCACGCGTCGGGGGCGCAACTCACCTCTGGCCGAAGATGTCCTCGCGCGCCGACTTGCAGATGGCGACGACCGCCGGGTGTTTGATCTTTCTCTCGACCGAGAGGGCATAGAACTGCTGACGCACCTCTTCGGAGCGGCCGATCACGCGCACCCCCGACTGTTGCAGGATCTCCGCCTCGATGACCGTGGGGGCCGCGAAAACCCCCATCCCATCCACGCCGAACGCCCGCGCCAGCGCGCTGTCGTCGAATTCCGCCACGATCGTCGGGTGGACGTCCTGCGAGATGAGCCACTGCTCGAGGGAGCGACGCACCGTCGAGGGGGCGCCCGGCAGCAGAAACGGAGCCCCGTCGAGCGAGCGGGGGAACCTCCGCTTCATCGCGGCGGCCAGCTTGGGCGCGGCGAAGAAGGACGTGCCGCATTCTCCCAGGGGATGGCTGAAGGCCCGGACGGAAACGCCCGAGCCCACCGGCCCATCCGCGATCACGACGTCCACGCGGTGAAGCGCCAGCTCGGCGACGAACTCATCGACCGACTTGTCGGCCCGACAGACCACGCGAACCGGTTGGCCCAGATGAAACGCCGGTTCCAGGAACCGACGCACCAGCGAAGCGGGCAGCACGTCCGCGACCCCCACCACCAGTCTGAGCGGGCGTCCGGTGGCGCGGCCCTTGAGCGTGTCGGTGAACTCCCGTCCCAGCGAGAAGATCTCGTCGGCGTAGCGAAAGGCGACGCGTCCGGCCTCGGTGAGCACCAGATTTCGGCCGCGCCGGGAGAACAGCTTCTCGCCGAGGACCTCTTCCAGCTTGTGGATCTGGCCGCTGATGGTCGGGTGCGCCAACCGCAGCTCCTCGCTGGCGCGGACGATGCTCCCCTCCCTGGCCACCACCCAGAAGTACTGCAGGTGGTGGTAATTGAGCCATTCCATCGGCCGCGGACCATATCTCGGTTTTTTCGACGATGTGATGTGAAACTTCCGAATAGCCGATGAATCATTTTCGGCCTACCGTGTCAGTCGGGACCAAACATGCGACGCAAGACAGTCGTCTTCCTCGCGGCGCGCTCGTAGTTGACCAAGGATTGAGAGCGCCCGCGTGTAGGGGTGAGTCCGGGGAGAAGCAGAGGGATGA
Source organism: uncultured Pseudomonadota bacterium (assembly GCA_963831685.1). Taxonomy (GTDB): domain Bacteria; phylum Myxococcota_A; class Polyangia; order Fen-1088; family Fen-1088; genus JADGRB01. Next base: position 237,712 of record CAWHRJ010000007.1, on the reverse strand, counting down.
AGATGCAGCTGGGGATGCGGAACATAGATGTTGGCGAGCCTGTCCTCCCACCGGTCCTCCCACCGGTCTTGCCACCGGTCTTGCCACCGGTCTCCCTGCCGGTCTTGCCACCGGCCGTGCGCGTGCTGCCGTTTGCCGAGAGACTGAGCGTCGCCACCGAGCTGACGCAGGCGCTGAATCTGGCCACCCGGTCAGGGCAAGAGCACCTGATCAACAAGGTGCTGACCATTCTCCGGCGCGAGATCCTGGAGGTCAGAGCCCCGCTCGCCGGGGCGGACCTGGCCTCCCTCCTGGACGCGATGTCGGAGCTCGAGCACGAGGCGGGCCGGATCGCGCCCCTGCCGAACACGTTCAATCGACACGCGCAGGTGGTCATCGACGCGCTCTTGCGGGCCTGCGATACGTCGGCATTTTCGACACCATGAACCCAAACTTCGTTCTGGCCGACCATGGCGTTTGAGTCCATTCATGGGCCCATGGACCCAAAACCGAGACTGACGAAGCAAGGCATCCGCGATCTGAACCACTACGGACCGAAGGCGGTGAAGGCGCCGGCCGCCGCGCAGGCCCCCGCGACCGACGCCGAGTCGGGCGTTTCCGAGCTGATCGTCCCCAAGACGTCGGACGCGCCCCCGGCCAGCGACGTCTAGCCGTTCCCGAGCCTGGCAACTGGATCGTCGTCGCTGCTTCGCAAGAGGCCACCTGACCCGTTCGTGACCGAAATATGACCCTGCGCTGACAGACTGAGGCGCATATCCAAGAGGTGTCAGCCAGCAACGTCTCCTGGTCGCTGAGCCCGCTCCCGCCGCCGACCGATGATTCGCCGGTGCCGGTCACCTGGCGCCGCTATGTTCGGCCGACGACCGTCCTCTTCTCGATGGTGCACGTCGCGGCCATCCTGGGCGCGATCTGGTGCTGGTCTTGGGGGGGCGTCGCGCTGGCGTTGGTGTCGTACTTTGTGCGCATGGTGGTCGTCACCGCCGGCTACCACCGCTACTTCTCGCATCGGGCGTTCAAGACCTCCCGGGCCTTTCAGCTCCTGCTCGCCATCGGCACCCAGTCCGCCGGGCAAAAGGGGGTGATCTGGTGGGCCAGCCATCACCGCTGGCACCACAAGCACTCTGACACGCAGCTCGACGTCCACTCGGCGCGGCTGCGCGGCTTCTGGTACTCCCACATCGGATGGGTGCTGAGCAACAACTGGACCGAGACCGACACGACGATGGTGAAGGACCTGGCGCGGTTCCCCGAGCTGCGCTTCCTCGATTCGAACCTCATGGAGCTCGCGCCCATGTTCGCCCTGGGGCTCGCCTTCCTGCTGCTCGGCGGCCTGCACATCTTCGTCTGGGGCTTCCTCGTCTCCTCGGTGCTGGTCTGGCACGGCTCGTTCTCGGTCAACTCGCTGGCGCACCTCTTCGGGCGGCGGCGCTACGAGACCTCCGACGATTCGCGCAACAGCTTTCTGCTGGCCCTGGCGACGACCGGTGAGGGGTGGCACAACAATCACCACCGTTACCCGAGCTCGGCCCGGCAGGGCTTCCGCTGGTGGGAGATCGACGTGACATACTACGTGCTGTGGCTGCTCGCCCGCCTCGGGATCGTCTGGGACCTGCGTCGCCCGCCCGCCGGGGCGTGAAGCACCAGTCCCCCACCACGGTGTTCCTGCACCGGGCGCGCGTCACGTTCATGCTCGCGGCGCTGGTACCGACCGTCCTCATCACGGCCATCGGCATCATCCTGGTCGCCTCGGGCGGGTCGAAGTCCCTCTCGCTCGTGGGCGGGATCCTGGTGCTCGCCTTCTGCGCCACCGCGCTGGCCGGCTACACCATGGGGAACATCTTCGTCACCCGCGGTGCGAACCTCGCCTCGGTCCAGAACGAGTTTCTCTCCCAGGTCTCCCACGAGCTGCGCACGCCGCTCACCTCGATCCTCCTGTTCATCGACACGCTGCGGGAGGACCGCGTCGAGTCTCCCGCCGAGCGCCAGCGCTGCCTCACCGTCGTGCACCAGGAGCTGACCCGCCTCGACGGGCTGGTCGGCAAGCTGATCGAGCTCTCCAAGCTCGAGTCGCGCCGCACCGGGTTCGAGCAGCACCCGGTGCGGGTGGCCGATCTGGTGAAGGACGCGCTCGCCTCCTTCGAAGCGGTGCGGATCGGCGGCGACGCCCACGTCGACGTCCGCGCCGATCTCGATCCCGATCTGGTGGTCTATGGCGACCGGGCGGCGCTGGCGCAGGCGCTGGGGAACCTGCTCAGCAACGCCTGGAAGTACACGCGCCCCGCCGACAAGAAGATCGAGATTCGCGCCCAGGCCGATCTGGAGAACGTCTCCATCTCGGTGACCGACAACGGCATCGGCGTCCCGCGGTCGGAGCAGACGGCGATCTTCGAGAAGTTCGAGCGCGGCTCGGCGGCGCTCGACGGCGGCGCTGCCGGATCGGGGCTGGGCCTGGCCATCGTCCGGGCGGTGGTCGAGGCGCACCGCGGCCGGGTCGAGGTCCGTTCGCAGGCCGAGCGCGGCGCGCGATTCAGCATCGTGCTTCCCCGGTATCGGGCGGCGACATGAGCGACGACGCCGGAGATGGCGCGCTGGTGACCATCGTCGAGGACGACGCCGCCATCGCCGAGGGGCTGGCCCTGAACTTCCGGCTGCAGGGATACCGCTCGGAGATCGTCGGCGACGGCGAATCCGCCGTCCGCCAGATCGAGGTGAACCGGCCCGATCTCGTGCTGCTCGACATCTCTCTGCCGGTGCAGAGCGGTCTGTGGGTCCTCGAACAGCTTCGCGGGCGCGAGAACCAGGTGCCGATCATCGTGCTCTCGGCCCGCCAGGACGAATTCGACAAGGTGGCAGCCCTTCGCCTCGGCGCTGACGACTACATCACCAAGCCGTTCGCGCTCGCCGAGCTTCTGGCCCGCGTGGCGGCCGTGCTCCGGCGCACCCGGCGCACCACGCCGACCCGCGCCGCCGACGACCCCCAGACCGCGAGCGTCCCGTCCACGGTGCTGCGCTTCGGCGAGGTCACCGTCGATCTCCGCCAAGCGGACCGTCACGCGCTGCGGAGAACCCGTCCAGCTCACGCACCTCGAGTTCGAGCTGCTGAGCTTCCTCTGTCGCAACAGCAACCGCGTCCACTCTCGCGAGGAGCTGCTGCTCCAGGTGTGGGGCCTCCATCAGGGCCAGGTGCGGACCGTCGACAACTTCGTCGCGCAGCTCCGCGCGAAGCTCGAACAGGATCCGGACCACCCACGCCATCTGCTCACCGTGCGGGGCAGCGGCTACCGTTTCTCACCGGGCTGACCCGAGCGAGCGAGCGGCGAATTCGGCCAGCTTCAGCGCGCGGCGACGCTCACGCCGTCGCTGTGAAGGCGGACGTCCGGGACGGGACGAGACCTGGTGTAGAAGAATCGAAGGTGGGTGCCGCCGCCCGGCAGGTCGCGCACCCAGACGGCGCGCAGGCCCTTGATCGCGGGCCTGTAGGTCCCCACCTCTAGGGTGGCCCGGGCGTGTGGAAGGTTGAACGCGACGCCGTCGGGCGTGTGCAGCGGGTACCGGCGCGCTCCGGCCAGAGAGCCGACGAGCCCCACGGTGAAATCCGTCGGCTCGACGCGCGGCATGGTTGCGGCGGCGATCGTCGGTGGAGGGGCAGCGATCGGCTCGATGGACGGGGGCACGATCGCGACCGGCGGTGGGGCCGCCGCGCCCGATGCCGCGGAGGTGCGGCGGGGAGAGATCCGGACGGCGAAGGCGATCGCAACCGCGACGACGGCGAGCGCGGCGGCGACGAACGCGAGGGTGTGCGCGCGTGTGGTGACGCGCGGTCGGTGCCGGCGTCGGGAGATGTCTCTGATTCGAACGATCTCCGTCTTGTCGGGGTCGTGCTGGTCCGCGAGGTCGATCTGCGGGAACCCTGGCGGCGTCTCGTTCGTCGCCGCGAAATCCCCGGGCTCCCAGAGGCGCTCTGGCATGGCCCCCGATTCGTGCGGCCCGAGGTCGCCGGGCATCGGGGCATCCGAGGCGGGTTGCAGCGGGGCGACGTCGGCGGCGCGAATGTCGATCACCAGGCGTGGGATGCCATCCTGCTGCGCGCGATCGAGCGCGACGGCCGAGACCCAGCCCTGGGTGCCGACCCGCGCGTCGGGAGATACGGTGATGTCGACCTCCGCCCCCGCGCGCAGGAAGGGCAGAGGGGTCGTGAACTGAAAACCGTCGGCCGTCGGCAGCGCGCGGGTGCACAGGATCCGGCTCGTCCCCGCGAAGCGCACCTTGACGAGCTGGGCCTTCTCATCGCTCTCCTCGACCACATCGCGCAGCTGGGCCACCACCCGCGGCGACAGATCTACGAACGCGATCCCCATCCCGACGTTCGCGGGCGACAAGATGCGCCTGTGCGCGACGCGACCGCGAAGCCGCAACGGTCCGCGAGGAAGCGAGACGTCGCACAGGATGGGCGACCCGACCGGGCAGGGCGCGGGGGTAGGTGCGTCGACGAGAATCCCCGTCGACGACAGATTGACGGCGCGCGCGACCACGGCAATCTCCCGGCCGGGCCAGATCACCCGCACGTCTTGCCGAAAACCGACCCGCGGTTCCGTCCTTCTTCCCAACCAACCAACCATGATTTCGCTCTCACTCTAGATGGGCAGCCGGTGAAGACAACTTCGCCGGATCGATATCGAGCGTCTTGTCACAAACGAAACGAGATCAGGCTTTCGGAGCACCGAAGGACGTCGGCTTCGTTACACAACGAGGTGTCCACCAGCGCGTCGTCAGCGGTGACGATTGCCGCTGGACAGCCCGCGCGGAGAGGGCGCACGCTGATGACGGGAGGTTCGCATGTCGCACCCGAGTCGCGCGTCTGGAGTCAACGCTGGTCGTTGTTTGTCGGTCGGGCTGGCGCTCGCGCTCGTCGGGCTCGTGGCGTGCGGCGGTTCGAGTGGCGGCAGCTCCGGCACCGGTGGCGCGGGTGGCGCGGGTGGCGCGGCGACGGGTGGCGCGGCCGGGGGCGGCACCGGCGGCGCGGCTGGGAACAGCACCACCTCGGGTGTCTGGCGCCCGTTCTCGAGCACCAGCCCCTGGAACACGCCCATTCCCAGCAACCCGACGCTCGATCCCAGCTCGGCCACCTTCATCGCCGACCTCTCGTCGCTGACGGGGCAGGGACAGCAGGCGCTCTCCGTCAACATCAAGGGCTACAGCATCCCCGTCTATTACGTCGACTCGACGGTCCCGTTCGTGAACGTGATGGCCGGCCTCGGCGGGACCGGCTTCCGCACCGGGGCGCCCAACGAGGGCGACGTGCCGGGGTCGGGGACGGCGCCGATCCCGGCGGGCGCGACGCCGGCCGCGGGGACCGATCGCCACCTCTGCGTGGTCGACAAGACGGCCGAGATGTCGTGGGACCTCTGGAACGCCAACGACACGAGCAGCGGCTGGACGGCCGGCCTCGCGGCGAGCATGGATCTCACGAGCGACGGCGTGCGCCCGCCGACCAACAACTCGCCCTGGTGGGCGGGGCAGGGGGCGCGCGCCTGCGGCTTCCCGCTCATCGCCGGCCTCATCACCGTCGACGAGGTGAAGGCGGGCAAGATCGAGCACGCGCTGATCATTGCTTACCCGCACGTTCGCTCCCGCTACTACACGCCGCCCGCGAGCTCGGCGCAGGGGACGACCACGGACGCCATCCAGACCCGCGGCGTCGAGTGCGGCGGTCAGATCCAGCTCGACCCGGCGGTGGACCTCTCGACGCTCGGTCTGTCGTCGACCGGCCTCATGATTGCCAGGGCGTTGCAGACCTACGGCGCCTTCGTGGGCGACTACTCGGGCGCGATCTCCCTCTACGCCGACGCATCGGCGACCGCGCAGGCCTACTGGAGCAGCGGCGTGCTCGCGGACGGCCAGGGCGACGTAAGCAAGATCCCGCTCACCAGCCTGCGCGTGCTCCAGCTCGGCACGACCTACGACAACAACAACTGACGGAACAACTGACGGCTCGGGGCACGGCGCGCGCGTCAGGAGCCGAACGAGCGTCGATACGCGGCGGGGCTGAGGTGCTGGAATCGGCGGAACACCTTGCCGAAGTGGGTCGGGTCCGCGAATCCCCACTCGGTGGCGATCTGCTTGAGAGGCGCGCGCGTGCCGAGCAGGGCGCGCGCCGCCTCCTGCACGCGCACCTCCAGCATGTACCGCGCCGGCGAGAGCCCCGTGCGGGCCGCGAAAATGGTGGCTGAAATGGCTGCGGCTCATGCCACGCTCGGCCGCGACCTCCGCGACGTCCATGGGACGGCGCGCGGCTCGCCAGCACGCGCTCGCGGAGCCATTCGAGCAGGCGCTCGCGGTCACCTTCGGGATCTCGAATCTCGTCCGCGCGCCGTTCGTAGGCGAGCAGGAACTCGAACAGCGCCAGCTCCACCTCGTGGCGGTCGCGGAAGTCTTTCTCGAACGCGCCCCGCACCAGCCGCATGGTGCTGGCGACGAGCGGGCTCGACGGCGATGCCACGACGAGCGGCCCGGTGGTCGCGACCTGTTTGGCGATGCGGCGCAGGATGTAGGGGTGGTAGATGCCCACCCAGGCGAACGTCCAGCCGGGCGATTCCGCTGGCAGGTAGTAGCGATGGCGCGAGGGGACGACCGCGAAGAAGGCGGTCCCCGGCGGGATGCGCCGGGGCGGCTTGCCGTAGAGCTCGAACGTTCCCCATCCCGCGAGCGTCAGCTGGAAGAACACCACCGGCCGGGCGCGCGGCCCGAGCCGCTGCATCCCGTCCCACCGGTAGCCGTGCGGGTCGGTCCGCGTCTCCACGTTGCCGAAGTAGGCGTTGCCCGGCGTCCACCAGCCCGGTCCCTCGACCGGCGCATGCGACGCCTCTACGAGGCGTCGCAGGTGCGCCGCCCAGGCGGCCGGCGGTTCTGGGCCGGGCCGCTGTCCGGCGACGACGTCGGATTTCAGAACCTCGAACGATCGCCGCCGCCAGAGCGTGGCGTCCGAGCGAGGCGCGGTCGCGCGGTGCGTCTTCAGCATGGGAACCCTGGGAGGGTTCCCAAACCCTCCCGCGACGGACTCCGCTGGGCCAAGCCCAGCTCCGTCCACGCGTTCTTCACAAAAAGACCATAGTTCGAACAAGGCAGCGATAGCGAGCCTCATTTCACCTGAAGTATCAGATGATCACCGTTCACAACGAGACGCCCCATGTCGAAATTGCTCCGCCTGTCGCTGCTCCCCACCTTCGTCGCCTGCGGTCTGATATTCGCCGGCGCGGCGCGTGCGGCGCAGACGACGATCACGATCTCCATGGCGGCGCCTCCCGCGGCCCCGCGCATCCAGCCGCCTTTGGTCATCGGCGCGATCCCCGCTGCGCCTCTTCTCTACGCGATACCCGCGACGGGGCAGACGCCGCTCAGCTTCTCGGCGACGGGACTGCCTTCGGGCCTCACCCTGGCGTCGAGCTCGGGCATCATCTCGGGGACAGCGCCGTCGGCCGGCTCTTATTCGATCGTCGTCACCGTCAGCAACGGCGCCGGCAGCGCGACCGCGACGCTGACGCTCGAATCGGGCACGACGCTGCGCCCAACGCCGCCGATGGGCTGGAACAGCTACGACTCCTACGGCGCAAGCATCAAGGAGAGCGAGGTCGTCGCGCAGGCGCAGGCGTTGAAGACGACGCTCCAGCCGTTCGGCTGGAACCAGGTGGTCATCGACTACCGCTGGTACGATCCCGAGGACACGCTCGACAGCAACGGCCGCTACCTGCCGTCGCTGTCGAAGTACCCGTCGGCGACCGGGACGAACGGGCTCAAGACGCTCGCCGACCAGGTCCACGCGTCCGGCCTCGGATTCGGGATCCACATCATGCGCGGGATCCCGCGCGCGGCCGTCACCGCGAACTCACCGATCGCCAATTCCACGTATCACGCGACGGACGCCGCGAACACGAACGATCCGTGCCCCTGGGATCAGCACATGTGGGGCGTGAACGGCAGCAGCGCCGCCGGTCAGGCCTGGTACGACGCCCTGTTCGCCCAGTACGCGCAGTGGGGGATCGACTTCGTGAAGATCGACGACATGCTGAACAACAGCACGAAGACCTATCACCAGGCGGAGGCCGACGCGATCCGCAAGGCCGTCAACAAGACGGGGCGCGCGATCGTGGTCAGCTTCTCGCCCGGCGCGGACGATCCGTCGTGGCTGCCGAGCTCGGTCGCCAATCTGAACGCCGACGCCGACATGTGGCGGGTGGTCGACGACTTCTGGGACTACAACGCCATCACCAACCTGGCGGGCGTGTTCACCTCGGCGGGGACCTGGCAGGCGGTCGAGCGGACTCGTCGCCGGCCACTGGCCCGACACCGACATGCTGCCGCTCGGCTATCTCGGCCCGCGCTGCGAGTGGCACGCCTCGGGCGAGACGACCTTCACGCACAACGACCAGGTGACGATCATGTCGCTGTGGAGCATCTTGCCGTCGCCGCTCATCTTCGGCGGCAACGTGCAGTCGCTGACCACCGACGCGACCACGGGTCCGTGGACGGTCGCGCTGCTGACGAATGAAGAGGTGCTCGCCGTGAACCAGGACGCGCTCGGCTCGCACGCCAAGCGGATCGTCCAGCAGGGCACGACCGAGGTGTGGGCGCGCGATCTCAGCGGCGGGCGCAAGGCGGTCGCGCTCTTCAACCGCGGCACCGCGGACGCGACGGTCTCGGTCACCTACGCGCAGCTCGGTGTCTCGGGGACGCCGAGCGTGCGCGATCTGTGGAATCGTGCCGACGTGACCGGCAAGACCGGATCGACGACCGGGATCTCCGTCAGCGTCCCCTACGGCGCTGCCCTCATGTACGTGCTGTCGCCTGCATCGACCGGCGCCGGCGGGGCAGGCGGCGGTTCTGCGGGCGCGGGCGGGACGGGCGGACGCGCGGGCGCGGGCGGAACGGGCGCCGGCGGGACCGGAGCGGCCGGCACGACCGGGAGCGGAGGCGGCGGCGGGAAGGCCGGCGCGGGCGGGCAATCAGGCGCGGGCCCAGGCGGTACGTCCGGCAGCGGCGGCGGCGCGACGGGCGGCGCCAATGGAAGCGGCGGCACCAGCGGGAGCGGCGGTACCAGTGGAAGCGGCGGCACCAATGGAAGCGGCGGCGCCGATGGAAGCGGCGGCGCCAATGGGAGCGGCGGCGCGTCGGCGAGCGGCGGTACCAGCGGCTCCGCCGGGAACACGCAGGCCGGCGGAAACTCGGGCACCGCCGGAGCGCCGAACAACAGCGCCGGCGGTGGATGCAGCTGCCAGATCGACGGCGCAGATGGAGCAGCGATGCCGGGCGCGCTTCTCCTGGGCTTCGCTACCCTGATGCGGCGCCGGCGGCGATTGTCCGGGCGCACCGCGAGGGGCTAACCACCCGAACACCGCCGCGAATCCCACGAAACGGGAAGATAGCCGAATGGCGGCCGCTAGGATTGCGGCCGCGTGGAGACCCGGGCGCTTCGGTCCGCTTGCGTTACCCTCGCGTGCGCCATCATGTTCGCCGGCTGCGCCGCGCCGTCGTCGGTGGCTGACGGCGGCAACAGCGCTGAAGGTGGGCGTGGCGGTGCGTCGGGAACCGGCGGTGCGACGGCGACCGGCGGTGCGACGGCGACCGGCGGTGCGACGGGAACCGGCGGTGCGACGGCGACCGGTGGCGCGCAGGCGACCGGCGGCGGTGGAGGTAACTCGTCGTCCGGCGCGGGAGGATCCGGCGGGGGTGGCGCGGGCGGCACGACCGGCGTCGCGGGGGCGCGCGGCGGAGCGTCCGGCGGTGCCGGCGCCTCGGGAAGCGGCGGCGCCGGGAGCGGAACCGGAGGCCACGGCGGATCCGGCGCGGCGGGGGCGGGCGCGGCGGGCAGCGCCGGCAAGGCGGGCGCGGCCGGCGGCAGCGGTGGCGGCGCGGGCGGCACCGCTGGCAAGTCCGGCGCGTCACCGCTGCTGGTGCCCGCGCAGGGTGCCCTTCTCGGCGCGTTCGTCGGCACCGGGACGCTCGCCGGCTTCGAGTCCGAGCTGGGCCGCCAGATCGCCATCAACCATAACTTCGTCGGCTGGACGGACGACTACACGACGATGCTTCCCGGCCTGGCGGCGGGAGGGCGGATCCCGCTCGTCACCTGGGAAGCCTGGGAGAACAGCGTCGGTGCTCCGCTCACCGACATCACCGGCGGCACCTATGACGCGATGATCACGACGCGCGCGAACGCGGTGAAGGCGTTCGGTCAAAAATTCTTCCTGCGCTGGGGCCACGAGATGAACGGCAACTGGTACCCCTGGGATGGCGCCAACAACGGAGCCGACACCCAGGCGACGGCGACGTTCATTGCGGCCTACCGACACATTCATGATCTGTTCGTGGCGGCGGGCGCGACGAACGCGCTCTGGGTCTTCTGTCCCAACGTCGACAGCGTTCCCAACGAGAGCTGGAACCAGTGGCAGAACTACTATCCAGGCGACGCCTACGTCGACTGGGTGGGGTTCGACGGCTACAACTGGGGAACGGTCCAGACGACGTCCACCTGGCAGTCGTTCCCCACCATCGCGGGCCGGATCTATTCGGGCCTCGCCGCGAAGGGGAAGCCGATCATGATCCCCGAGACCGCCAGTGCGGAGCAGGGGGGTGACAAGGCCGCCTGGATCGCCGGCATCCTTCCGTCGCTCGAGGCGACGTTCCCGGGCGTCAAGGCCCTGGTCTGGTTCCAGATGAACAAGGAGACGGACTGGCGCATCGATTCGTCGCCGGCGGCCAAGGCCGCCTTCGTCACGATGGCGAACGATCCCTACTTCAATCCCTGAGCGGGGACATCCGTTCCACGCGATGCGAAGACGCACCCGATCCGGAGCGGCTATTTACTCTTCATGCGCCACCCACGGTCCTGGACGTTCACCGTTGTTTCCTGCTGCTTTCTCGTCGCGCTCTTGGTGGGCTGCGGCTCGTCGCCCGGCAATCGGACCGGCGGCGCCGGCGGGGCGATGGGGAGTGGTGGAACGGCCGGCGGCGGTGACGCCGCGGTCGACGGCGGCGGCGACATCTTCACGCTCTCCTGGGAGGATGACTTCGACACCCTGGACAGCTCCGCGTGGCAGCTCCAGACGTTCACCTTCGGGGGGAACGAGGCTCAGTTCACCCCCGAGAACGCGGCGGTCGCCAACGGCGTGCTGACCATCAGCCTGACGCCGAATCCGAACAGCACGACGGAGCCGTACTGGGGTGTCGAGATGCGCTCCGCCAAGACTCTCACCTACGGCAAGGTCTCGGCGCGGATGCGGTTCGCGACCGGCTCCGGCGTCGTCTCGGGGCTCGTTCTCTTCTACACGCCGTACCCGAACTGCAACTGGAACGAGATCGACATCGAGCACCTGGGCGATTCGAGCAACAGCTCGCAGCTCAGCTGTCAGGTCTATCTGGGGACACCGGTGGCGGGCTGCACCACGTCGGTGTCGCCGACCGCGGATCCGCAGGTGGTTGACCTGGGCGTTAACGCCGAGGCCGACTTCCACCAGTACGACATCGAGTGGACTCCCGCGGGCGTGAAGACGTTCATCGACGGAAATCTGCTGCGGACCTGGACGGCGCACGCCGACCTGCTGAACCTCCCCCAGACGATTCTGCTGACGATTTGGGCTTCGAGCGCCGCGTCGTGGGCCGGACCGCTGACGCCGACGTCGGCTCCCACCAGCGCCGACGTCGACTGGATCAAGGTCTATGACTGGCAGGGAGCCGGCGGCGCGGGCGGCGGCTGACGACTTCGCATTTTGTGGGAATGCGGGCCGGGGAGCCGTTTGATACGCTGGAGGCGTGCCGGAGGCGCTCTATCAGCCGTTCCCGCTGCCGGGCGCCGCGCGCGCTCACGTCTGGCACCACGTTCCCGAGACCCGCCGCCCGCGACATTTTCACAGCGAGCCCGAGCTCAACCTGATCACCGCCGGAAGCGCGACCTTCGGCATGGGGGACACGCGCCTCTCGGTCGCCGCCGGCGACCTGCTCTGGTGGTCGCCCGGTCAGGACCACGTTCTGCTGGACGCGTCGCCAGACTTCGACCTCTATGTCATCGGCCTGACGCCCGAGCTCTCGGCGCGCGTGCTCGGAAACGGCGCCACGCCGGCCTATGGCGGCTCGACCCGGACCGAGCTCGGTCGAGAGGCGCTGGCGAGACTTCGCTCCTGGTGCGGCGCTCCCATCGGCAGCGACCCCGGCGCCGTCGAACGCCACGTCGGCGACCTCTGGCGGCACGCTCACGATCTCCGCACAACCGCGTCTGACAAGCACACGCTCACGAGCCGTGCGCTCGTCTCGCTGATCGAGCGGCCCGAGCTGGGCCGCAACGACGTCGCGGTCGCCGGTCGTGCGCACCCGACCGACGTCAGTCGGCACTTTCACAAGGACGTCGGCCTCCGGCTCACGGAGTACCGGACCCGGGTTCGCCTGCTGCGCTTCATTCACAACGTCGACACGTTCGGCCAGGGGCTCCTCGCGGCGGCGCTCGACGCTGGTTTCGGCAGCTACTCGCAGTGCCACCGGGCGTTCCAGGAGACGCTGGGCTGCAGCCCGCGCCAATTCTTTCGCACGGACCTGCGCGCGCAGATGGAAGAGCTCTGTCTTCCTGACCTCTCTATTGGACCCGCCTACTGACTCGTCAGGGGCGGAGACGACCAGCTGACGTCGTTGGTCAGAGTCGGCGCGGTCACGGCATCGGCCCGAGCTCCCAGGGCGGGGGCGTCATGCGCTCCTGCAGGTGATCGATGAAGGTCTTCACCTTCGGCGAGAGGTGTCGCGTGCTCGGGTAGACGATGTGGATCGGGGTCGGGGGCGCGTCCCAGTCGCGCAGCACGCGCTCGAGGCGCTTGGCGCGAAGGTCGTCGAGGCACTGAAACGTCGGCAGCAGCGCCAGGCCCAGACCGTCGAGGGCCGCCGCGCGGACGACGTCGAAGTCATTCGCCAGGAGCCGCGAGGAGACCGCCACCTGCGCGGATCTGCTGCCCCGGTCGAGCCGCAATTCGCCACCGGTCGACGTGCCGAAGGTGACGCAGTCGTGCTTCTTCACGTCGTCCAGTGATCGCGGCCGACCGCGCTTCTTGAGGTACGCGGGGGCGGCGACCAGGAACCACCTCACCTGCCCCAAGCGCCTCGCGATCAAGGTCGAATCGGTCAGCTCTCCCGCGCGAATGGCCAGATCGAAGTGCTCCTCGATGAGATCGACGTGGCGGCCCGTGCAGAAGAGCTCGACCCGGACCTCCGGGTAGCGCTTGAGGTAGTCGTTGATGATCGGGCGGACGTACGCGGCGTTCGTTCCGGTGGTCAGGCGGAGCGTGCCGCGCGGGGTCCCCTGGAGGTTGCTGACCGCCCGCTCCGCGTCCTCGATCTCGGCGGCGATCCGCGCGCAGTGGTCGTAGTAGGTCCTGCCCACGTCGGTGAGGGCCAGCTTGCGGGTGGTCCGGTTGAGGAGGCGGGCCCCGAGGCGTGCCTCCAGCTCAGTCACCTTCCGGCTGACGGTCGACTTGGGCATCCCGAGCGTCTTGGCGGCCGCGGTGAAGCTTCCGACCTGCGCGACCCGGGCAAACACCAGCATCTCGTTGAGATCCATGCGCGATCCGATTGTTCCACAGGTGGAACAGATATTCCAGATCTCCCGGTCTAGTCCCACTGGCGAGACGGTCGTATTCATGAGGGCAAGGGGGCAACAACGCCATGACGACCAACAGCTGGAATCTCGACACGGTTCACTCGGGCATCAACTTCTCGGTGCGCCACATGGTGGTCTCGAAGGTTCGAGGCCGCTTCGCGAAGTTCAGCGGCAAGCTCGACCTCGACGAAGGGGATCTGACCCGGTCGCAGATCGAGGCGACGATCGACGCCGGGAGCATCGACACGGGGACCGCGCAGCGCGACGCGCATCTGAAGTCGGCGGACTTCCTCGACGCGGAGCGGTTCCCCGAGATCCGCTTCCGGAGCTCGCGCATCGACAAGCTGGCGGACGATCGCTACCGGCTCACCGGCAACCTGACGATCCGAGACGTCACGCGCGAGATCGCCCTCGACGTGGAATACGGCGGGCGGGCCAAGGACCCCTGGGGCAACGAGCGGGTCGGGTTCATCGCCAAGGCCAGCCTCGACCGGAAGGACTTCGGCCTCGGATGGAACCAGGTGCTCGAGGCGGGCGGCGTGCTGGTGGGCGAGCGCGTGGAGATCGATCTCGAGGTGCAGGGCGTCCGGGCAGCCGCGGCCGTGGCGGCCTGAATTCGCTCCAGCGTCACCCGAGGCGGTGTCCCTTCCAGGTGAGGTAGAGAGCCGGGTAGACCACCAGCTCGAGCAGCGCCGAGGTGACCACCCCACCAACCATGGGCGCGGCGATCCGCTTCATGACGTCGGCACCGGTGCCGTGCGACCAGAGCACTGGCAAGAGGCCTGCCAGGATGGTGGTCACCGTCATCATCTTGGGGCGGATACGCTTGACCGCGCCCTCGAAGATCGCGGCTCGTGCCTCGGCGCGGTTTGCCGGCGCCCGCTCCTTCCAGGCGAGGTCGAGGTAGAGGAGCATCACGATGCCGGTCTCGGCGTCGAGGCCCGCCAGCGCGATGATCCCGACCCACACGGCGACCGACAGGTTGTAGCCGAGCAGAGCCAGCAGCCAGAAGGCGCCGACGAGAGAGAAGGGGACCGCCAGCATCACGATCGCCGCCTCGATGGCGCTGCCGCTATTGGCGAGGAGCAAGAGGAAGATCACCGCCAGCGTCAGGGGGACGACGAAGGCGAGCCGCGACCGAGCGCGCTCCAGGTACCGGTACTGGCCGGCCCACGCGAGCCGGTAGCCCGCCGGCAGGCTCACCCGCTGGGAAACGATCCGGCGCGCGTCGTTGACGTAGTCGGCGATCGGGCGCTCGGTGTCGGCGAAGACGTACGAATAGATCCGTCCGCCCTCGTCGCGCAGCATGGCGGGTCCGTCGCGCGAGACGAGACGAGCGACCTGGCCGAGCGGAATCTGCGCGCCGTCGGGGGTGGCGACCAGCACCCGCTCGAGGTCGGGCAGGGTGGACCGGAAGTCGCGGGCGTAGCGCACGGTGACCGGATAGCGCTCGCGCCCCTCGACGGTCGTGGTCACGGTCTTGCCGCCGATGGCGGTCTCGATCGCGTCCTCCACGTCCTCGACGTTGAGCCCGTAGCGCGCGGCGGCGTCGCGGTCGACGTCGAAGTCGAGGTAGTGGCCGCCGCCCGCGCGCTCGGCGAACGCGCTGCGCGTGCCTGGCACCTCCAGGAGGGCGGCCTCGATCTGGCGGGCCACGCGGTCGATACCCTCGAGGTCGGGGCCCAGCACCTGGATGCCGAGCGGGCTGCGCACGCCGGTGGCCAGCATCTCGGTGCGGGTCTGGATCGGCATCCACCAGACGTTGGGCATGCCGGTGAAACGAGTCGCCGCGTCCAGCTTGCTGACCAGCGCCTCCCAGGTCTCGCCCTTCGGCCACTCGGTCTGCGGGCGGAGCTGCACGACTGTCTCGAACATCTCCAGTGGGGCTGGGTCGGTCGGCGTCGCGAAGCGGCCGGCCTTGCCGAAGACGTGGCTCACCTCCGGGAAGGTCTTGAGGACGCGGTCCATCCGCTGGAGGACGTCGCCGGCGCTGGCCTCGCTCATGCCGGGCACAGCGGTCGGCATGTAGAGCAGCGTCCCTTCGTTGAGCGGCGGCATGAACTCGTTGCCGAGGCGCCGCGCGACCGGGATCGTCGCCGCGACCAACAGGCCGGCGCCGATCAGGATCGGCCAACGGAACCGGAGCGAGAACCGACAGACCGGCCCGTAGGCCGCGGCGAGCAGCCGGGCGATCGGGTTCTCCGCCTCGGAGCGAATTCGCCCGCGGATCAAGAGGGCCGCGACGGCCGGGACGAGCGTCACCGACAGCAGCGCCGCGAACGCCATCGAGAACGTCTTGGTGTAGGCGAGCGGCTTGAACAGCCGACCTTCCGTTCCTTCCAGGGTGAAGACGGGCAGAAAAGCCACGGTGATGACCAGCAGCGAGAAGAAGATCGGCCGGCCGACCTCCGTGAGCGCTTGCGTGACGACCTCGCCACGCGGCGTGGGGCGGCCGTCGGCCTCCCAGCGCTCGAGCCGCTTGTGGACGTTCTCGATCACGATGATCGCGGCGTCGACCATCGCCCCGATGGCGATGGCGATCCCGCCGAGGCTCATGATGTTGGCGCCGAGGCGCATGGCGGCCATGGGGACGAAGGCCAGCAGGACGGCCACCGGGAGCATCAGCATCGGCACCAGCGTCGAGCGCACGTGCAGCAGGAAGAGCAGGATCACCAGGCCGACGACGACCATCTCCTCGATGAGCGTGCGCCGCAGCGTCCCGATGCTGTCCCGGATGAGGGTCGAGCGATCGTAGGTGGTCACCACCTCGACGCCGCTCGGCAGCGTCGGCTTGATCTCGGCGAGCCGCGCCTTGACGGCGTCGATGACGTCGAGGGCGTTCTCGCCGTGGCGCATGATCACCACCGCGCCCACGGTCCCGCCCTCGCCGTCGAGATCGAGGAGGCCGCGGTGCTGCGCGGGTCCGATGCGTACCTCGCCCACGTCCCGCAGGGTGATGGGCGTGCCGTTGGCGCTGCCGAGCACGACCTTCTCGAGGTCTGCGGCGGATTTGATGTAGCCGCGCCCGCGGATGAAGTGCTCGGTGCCGGAGACTTCCAGCACCCGGCCGCCGACGTCGTTGTTCGAGCGCCGGACCGCCTCGGTGACCTGCATGAGCGAGACGCCGAAGCTCTGCAGACGGTCGGGATCGAGGTCGACCTGATACTCCTTGGCGAAGCTCCCCGTGCTGGCCACCTCCGCCACGCCGGGGACGCCTTGCAACGCGTAGCGCAGGCTCCAGTCCTGGAGCGACTGCAGGTCCTGCAGGCCCTCCCGGCCCGACCTGTCGACGAGCGCGTACTCGTAGACCCAGCCGACGCCCGTCGCGTCGGGGCCGAGCACGGGCGTCACCCGGTCGGGCAGCTTCGCGGCGATGCTGGACATGTACTCGAGCACGCGGCTGCGCGCCCAGTAGAGGTCGGTGCCGTCCTCGAAGATCACGTTCACGAACGACATCCCGAACATCGACTGGCCGCGCACGGCGGTCACGCGCGGCGCGCCGACCAGCGCGGTGACGATCGGGTAGGTGATCTGGTCCTCGATTAGATCGGGCGAGCGCCCCATCCATTCGCTGTAAATGGTGACCTGCACGTCGGACAGATCGGGGACGGCGTCGAGCGGCGTCCGCCGCAGCGACCAGACGCCGGCGCCCGCGCCCAGCGCCACGAGCAGGAGGACGATCAGACGGTGGCGCGCCGAGAGCGCGATGAGGCGGGCGATCACGGCGACTTCCAGCGCGGCAGCGCGTCGCGCAGCTTGGCCTCGCTCGACAAGAGGAACGTGGCGCCGGTCGCGACCCGGTCCCCGGCCGCGAGCCCGCCTCGAATCTCGTCATAGTCGCCGCCGAGGGCGCCGACCTGCACCTCGACCGGCTCGAGCCGGCCGCCGCCGCGATCGACGAAGACATAGCGGTGCTCGCCGGACATGAGCAGCGCCGAGTCGGGCACCGCCAGGCGGACGCCCAGGGGCACGTCGATCGCCACGTCGGCGAACATTCCCGGCTTGAGCGTGAGCCGCGGGTTGGCGAGCTCGAGGCGCGCGCCGATCGTCCGGGTCTTCTCGTCGACGGTCGGCGCCACGAACGTAACCCGGGCGGCGAGCGGATCGGAGGCGATGCTGAGGCGAACGCGCGCCGGCTGACCGATGGAAACCCAACCCGCGTCGCGCTCCGCGATGGCCGACTGGACCCAGACCCGCCCGAGGTTCCCGACGCGGTAGAGGGTCGTTCCAGGTTCGACGCGGGAGCCCTCGACGACGTTCTTTTCCAGGACGACGCCCCCCGCCGGCGACGAGATGGTCACCCGTCCGTCCGCCGTTCCCCCCTTCTCGACCGCCTGAATCTGCGCCGGCGACAGGTCCCAGGAGGCGAGACGCCGCTCGAGGCTCGACGACAGCTGCGTGGAGGCGCCGGCCCGGCGCGCCGCCAACAGCTCCTCCTCGGCCGACAGCAGGTCGGGGCTGTAGACGACGGCCAGCGGCTGCCCCCGCCGGACCCTCTTCCCGGTCTCGCCGACGAGCACCTTCCGCACGTACGCCTCGTACTTGAGCGTCACGTCGCCGACGTTGCGCTCGTCGACCGCGACGCGGCCGGCGGCCCGGAGCGTGAGCGCGAGCGGCCGCATCTCGGCGGTGGCGAACCGAACGCCGATGAGCTGCTGGCGATCGAGCGGGACGCGGATGCTGCTCCTGACTCCTCCTTCGGTCTGCTCGATCGCCAGGCCCGACCGCCCGGTCGCGAGCTTCATCTTCATCTCCTGGCGGCCGTGTCCGGGGGCCTCGATCGCGAGCGTCAGGTACCAGTCGCCGTTCATCGGCAGCGGGTAGGTGACGACGTATCCGCCGGCCCCCTTGGCTGCCACCTTCCCGCTCCCTTTCATCTCGGCCATCGCGCCCATCGCGGGCATGTCCCAGATGAATCCCAGCGTGGCGCCGTCGACCGGCTTTCCGGCGGCGTCGGTCAGAGCCACGGTCAGGTGGTTCTCACCGGGCCGCGGCGGGTCGGGCGCGATCTCCAGGCGCGCCGTGAGATCCCCGACCTGTACCTTCTGCACCTCGGTCCCGGCTGCCGAAAGCGGCAGGAGAAGCCCGATGAGCGCCACGAGGCCGCCGCGCCCGCTCATCGCGACGACTCCTCGTGTCCGGCGTGGGCGCCGGACGCGGCGGCGCGAATCAGGCCGACGTCGCCACCGACGGCGCGCTCGAGATCGGCGAGGCGCTGCGAGTACGCGGCGACGTGGGTCGCCAGATCCAGCTCGTGCATCTCGAGATCGCGTTCGGCGTCGAGGACCATGGAGAACGCGCCCCGGCCCGCCGCGTAAGACCCGAGCGCGCTCGCCAGCGCCTGGCGCGTCAGGGGGATCAGCTTGTGGTGGAGCTGCGCCTGCCGCGTCTCCGCCTGTACCTCGGCGAGCGCGTCGGCGACCTCGGCGAACACCCGGTTCTCGAGCGCGTGCCTCTCGGCGCGCGAGGCGGCGACGCCGGCCTCGGCGCCCTCGATCCGCGACCGATTCTTGCCCCCGAAGATCGGCAGGTTCACCTGCAATCCGAGGAAGAGGAAGTCCGCCGGCGACGTCGACCCGCCGAACATGTGCATCTCGCCGGCCGACGCGGTGAGGTCGGGGATCTGCTCGGCGTGCGCGAGGCGCAGCCGGGCCTCCGCCGCGCCCGTCGCGGCGTTCGCCGAGGTCAGCTCGGCTCGCTCGCGCAGCGCGCGCGCCCGCAACACGTCCGAGGCGGGAAGCTCGGCGAGGAGGCCGGGATCCTCGGTCCGTCCGAGGTCGCTGCCGGGCGGCCGATCGAGCAACGCGACCAACTTCGCGACCGCGGCGGCGCGCCGCCCGCGCGCGGCCTCGCGATCCGATTGAACCTTCAGCTTGTCGCTCTCGGCGCGCAGCACGTCCGCTTCCTCGCCACGTCCGGCGGCGATCCGCGCCGAGGCCGCCGAGATCAGCGTCTCGAGAGTTCGTTCGATCTCCGCGTCGACCTCGATCGTCCGGTCGGCCAGGTAGAGGTCGAAGTAAGCCCTGGCGACCTCGTCCTCGACGTCCCGCGCCCGGGTGGCGATGCCTGCCCGCGACGCTTGCGCCATCGCCTCCGCCTCGTCGCGCTTCGCGGCGCGCTTGCCCCCGAGGGGAAGGGTCTGGCTCACGTTGACCATCAACGGCACGGTCGACAGGTCGACGGGCATGTTCCAGAGCTGGACCATGAGCATCGGATCGTCGACGGCCCCGGCGGCGGCGACCGACGCGGCGTCGCCGCGGGCCTGTTCGCGCGCGGCGGCAATCGCAGGGTTCTTGCGCCGCGCCTCCTCGAGCAGGTCGCAGAGGCGCACGGGCGAGATCGGTTCGGGTGGAGACGACAAGGCGAATACAACGAGCAGCTGAAACATGGGCGTTCCTCTGTGGTCACGGAGTTCTCTCGGGATCGGATCGCGAACCTGGCCGGCGCGAGGCTCGGCGCGGACCGTCGAGCGCGCGGCTCGACGAAGACGTCGCGCGGGCGATCTCTACGCCCACGTCGTGCGCCGTCGGACGACCGACGATGCGACTTCGATGCGACCGATCAGATCAGGAACGAATGGGTGAAGACGTAGAGCGGCGGCGATGACCCGGGAGGCCGCGCCTCTAGGCGGTAGCTCTGGGACCGCGCCGATGTGCGATCCACGACGTTCGCCGCCAGCGGGATTGCGTGGGAGCTGGGAGGCTGGGCCGTCCGGGGCCCGAACGACTGCGACCCGCCAGCGGGAATCCTGGTCATCACGACCGTCACCCGCTCGCAGCAGCCGGGATCGCTCACCGAGGCTTGGGGGACGGAGGCAGGCGGGGCCGCGTCCGAGAGGTCAGGACAGCAGCTCTCGGGCATCAAGACACCCGTGATCGTGCAACGGACCGCCAGGTGGCTGGAGGCGCCGAGCGCGAACACGAGCACCGGCGCTACAAGCACCGCGCGCAGCCAGCGTGTCCGTCGAGCGACCACCACGCCTCTCAGGTTGAGGGAGATTGGCGCACCCGTCAAGGCGCGCCTGCAGCAGCCTTGTTTACCGGCAGATCCTCCCCTCGCTGACCGACCGAGCGGGCAAAACTTACACCTCGCCAGGCTCGATCGCGGACCAGCCCCGCTGGCGCAGCAGCGCGAGCACACGCTCCCGGATGTCGTCGCGGATCCGGCGTACCCGATCGAGCGGCTTGTCCTTCGGATCCTCGAGCGGCCAGTCGTCCCGTTCGAGCCCGGGAACATGAGGGCATGCGTCTCCGCACCCCATCGTGATCAGAAGCCGGGCGCCAGCCGCAAGCTCGTCGGTGAGGCGCTGCGGCCGGCTACCAGAGAGGTCGATGCCGACTTCCTGCATCGCCGCCTGAACTTCGGGGTGGACGCGGGGGCCGGGATCCGTGCCGGCCGAGAGCGCCCGAGCTCTCGCCGGGTCGGCCAGCCGGGTGAACCAGGCGGCCGCCATCTGCGAGCGGCCGGCGTTGTGCACGCAGGCGAAGATCACGGTATTCATGCAACGCCCTCCTCGTCGATCTGTGGGACGACTTGCTCGGTCGAGAACGGACGCACCGGCATCAGCCAGCGAAGGAGGATCGTGGCCGCCGCCCCCCCGAGGCACTGCGCGGCGATGAAGCCGGGCACGTCGACGGGGCGAATTCCCGTGAACGTGTCGGTCGCCGCGCGCGCCAGCGTGACGACCGGGTTGGCGAACGACGTCGACGACGTGAACCAATAAGCGGCCGTGATGAAGGCGGCCACCGCGAAGGGCGTCGCGGCGGGACGGGAGCGGGAGCAGCCCCAGATGACGGACAGGAGGCCGAAGGTGGCCGTGAATTCGCCGGCGAGCTGGCCGGTGCCCGAGCGAACGTGCCTCGAAGCCGTGAACACGGGCAAATCAAACATGAGATGCGCCATCGCGGCGCCCGCGAAGGCCCCGATCAACTGGGCGGCGACATACGGGACGACGTCGCGCCAGGGGAGGCCGCCCTGGCTCGCGTCGGCGACGGTGACGATGGGATTGAGCTGGGCCCCCGAGATACCGCCGAAGGCGAAAATGAGCGCAACGAGCCCCGCGCCCGTCGCGAGGGTGTTCGCCAGCAGCGCGAGCGCCACGTTCGCGCCCGACAGACGCTCGGCCATGATTCCCGACCCGATCACCGTCGCCAGCAGGAACGCGGTCCCGATGCCCTCCGCAGCCACCCGCCGCCCCAAGGTGGGACGCGGCACGCTCGCCGCTCGAGTCACGGGCGCGATCTTCCTCAACAGCATTTCCCTTCGCCGTTCCTGCAGCAGTCTTCCCACAAGTAGTCCGTCAACCTCCGGAGCGCGTCGTAGTCCGCGGAGTAGTAGTGGAACGTCCCCTCGCCGCGCGAGCGCATGACCCCCGCGTCGATGAGGCGCCTGAGGTGATGGCTGAGCGTGGAGGCCGGCATGTCGACATGCGCCTGAATCGCGCCCGCGGCTGCGCCCTCCGGCCCCGCCTGCACCACGTAGCGCAAGATCGCCAGGCGGATAGGGTGCCCCAGAGCGCCGAGCTGCTCGGCGTGGTGGTCCAACTTGGTCGCCATGCGTGTATTTCTAAAATAGTCGAAGTAAAAAACCAAGCCCGAAGTCGCCGGTCCCTTCCGGGTGCGCGGCCGCACAAGCAGAGCAGGCGGCGAATTAGGCGAGCCCTGGCCCACGCCTCACGTCACTTCTGGGCATGACCCGCTCGGGTGGTACCTCGCCGACCTGCCGATCCTTTCACTTTCCGGCGATTCACTTTCCGGCGATCTTCCTGGGCGCGCTCGCGGCGGGCGTCCTCGGTTGCAACAGCGGCGCAACGGGAGCCGGGGGCGGAACGGGGGGAAGTGCCACGGGCGGCGGTTCGGCGACCGGCGGCGCGACCGGCAACGGCGGTAGCGGCGGCAGCGGCGGAACGACCGGCAGCGGCGGGACGACCGGCAGCGGGGGGAACGGCAGTGGCGGCTCGGGCACGGGCGGAACGGTGAGCGGCAGCGGCGGAACGACCGGCAGCGGCGGCGCGACCGGCAGCGGCGGCGCGACCGGCGGCGGGGGGACAATGAGCAGCGGCGGCGCGACCGGGAGTGGCGGCACGACGGCCAGCGGCGGCGCGACCGGCAGTGGCGGCGCGACCAGCAGTGGCGGCGCGACCGGCAGCGGGGGCGCGACCGGCAGCGGCGGCGCGACGGGCAGCGGGGGGGCCACCGGGACCGGCGGCTCGGGCACGCTCAGCTGCGGCACCAACGCCGCGCCTGGCAGTTGCACGGTGACGAGCGCGCTCGTCGCGGTGCCGAACCTGCCGCGCAACGCCTGCAAGAACAATTCTTTGCCGCAGGCCTGGGGAACGAACTTCCCGGTCTCCACCGATCCCGCGGGCTGGGGCGATAACGTCACCGCGATCGGCTGGGAAGGAAACTATTGGCCGGTGTTCGCCTATTCGAGCGGTGGCTTTTTCGCGCGGGGGGTCGGGACCGGCACCTACAAGATCGCCTACGGCAAGTCGACCTACGTGGGCACCACGGTGTGCGGCGCGATGTACAGCTTCGGCGTCGCCACCGCCGGTGGGAAGCCGGCGGCAGGGAGCGTCAGCTGGACGATGGATCAGAACTATCTGCCCGCCATGTCGACCTCGCTCACGCGCAGCAACGTCAAGGTCGTCATCACCAACTTCGAGGACCAGGCCACCATCAGCGGTCACACGTTCGGAGTGGTGTACAGCCGCGTGGTGCTGACGAACAACTCGACCTCGTCGATGAGCATCGATCCCCAGCCCTCGGCCGGCCTGGCCGAGCTGACCACCACCTCGCTGACCGTGGCCGCGGGGGCGAGCGCGACCCACGACTACGCCGTCGCGGTCGACGACTTCGGTTCCGGGCAGACGCTGCCGACGGGCACCGCGCTGACGGGCGCGATCTCCAACTACAGCACGGCGTACGCGCACATGGCCGCCTACTGGAACGGGCGGCTCTCGGCGATCCCGACGTTGCAGCTGCCGAACGTGACCATCCCGCAGTCGAACCTCTCGAATCCGGGGACCGAGCTCTCGAATGCCTTCAAGGCCAACTTCGTCTATACGCGCATCGTCCAGGTCGCCAAGGCACCGTTTTCCGGCGCCAACAACTACGCCTGGCTCCTGAACCACGACCTGCCGAACATCCTGGCCAACCGCTTCGTCCTCGGCGACATGCAGGACGCGCAAAATCTGTTGTTGTCCGGGCGCGTGAGCGAGGTCTCCAACTTCCCGTCGAACGGCGCCAACTGGTACTGGGACGGCCTCTGGCGGACGCCGTGGGCCTGGGCGATCTATCTCGCCAAGACCGGCGACACCAGCTTCGTCTCGCAGTACTTCCACGATGACGCCAGCTCCACGAGCAGCTGGGGCCCGAGCATCTACACCCAGATGCACCAGATCCCGGGCATGCTCACCAACGGATATCTGGCCTCCTCGAACGACAACGACTCACAGGGGGTCTGGGTGTTCGACGACTACTCGGCGCTCGTGGGGCTCGGCGCCTACAAGTACATCGCCGCCACGATCGGCAACGCCACCGAGGCGACCTGGGCCGACACGGAGATGAAGACGATCATCAACGGGACCAACACCGGCATCCAGGCGAACGAGACGAAGAACAACTTCACGCACCTGCCGTGCGAGGTCACCGTGCCGTCGAACGCAGGAAACCCACCGACGGGCGATCGCTGCGGCAACGCCGGGGACGCCAACTGGGCCTCCATGGTTTATGTGGGCGAGAACGCCTGGGACTCGTATCTCATGGGTGCGCCGCTCACCGGGATCCTGGGCGACGCCACGCAATCGGACGGCGTGTATGACTGGGGCTTCCAGCGCCTCAACGGTGTGCTGCCGTTCCCGACGTTGGGCGGTTACTCGTCGACGGCGAGCCTGAACTACAGCACCGCGAACAACACCGGGTACTCCCAAGGGGGGCTCTACGGCACCAAGTACCGGACGCTGCCGCTCACCAGCTACGCCTGGCAGATCGAGACCACCACCGCGGGTCCCTACTCCTGGTGGGAGTGCAACGGCAGCCCACCCGTCACCAGCGATCCGTGGGCCGGCAACCACCCCGACTTCTACTTCGGCGCCAGCCCCTACGCCTGGACGCTGGCCGCGCAGAGCCTGGCCCTCATCGACTCGCTCGCCGCGGAAGGCTTCGCGGCCACGACCAGCGGCAGCTCGTTCAGCTTCACGCGAACGCTTCACATCGGCCGCGGCGTCCCCGACGCCTGGCTGGCCTCCGGCCAGACCATCTCGGTCCAGAACCTGACCGGCTCGTTCAACATGACCAGCTGCGAGCGCGACACCTACGGCGTCACGATCAGCACCGGCTCCGCGTCGCCACGGGTGATCACGGTGACCCTCTGCGGGACGCTCCCCAACGGCGCCATCACCGTCGACCTGCCGACCCTGGCCAGCGCCGGCGTCGGCAGCGTGACCGGCGGCAGCTACAGCAGCAGCACCCAGAGCGTCACGGTCACGCCCGGCACGAAGACCGTGACCATCACGCTCGCCAAGTAGCGGGCGGGTGCGGCCTTAGTCGCCGCCGACCGGGCGGGGACGCGCGAAGTGATCGATCGTCGCCAGCAGCTCGTCGACCCGGAATGGCTTTTTCAGAAACAGATCGGCACCGACCGGGGCCTCGTCAGTCTCGCTCATGATGACGACCGGGACAATCGACAGTCGGTCGTCGGACCTCAACCTATCGAGACAGTCCCAACCGCTCGCGACCGGCATCATCAGATCCAGCAAGACGGCCGCTGGCGGCTCCCGTGCCGACGTTAGATACGCCATCGCCTGTTGCCCGTCGTCGGCAGCGACCACGTCGTAGCCGGACGATTCGAGAATGTCGGCCACGATGTCCCGCAGCCCGATGTCGTCCTCGGCGACGAGGATCGTGGGGCGGCCGGCGCGCTTCTCCGACGAGACCATGACCTTTACCTAGGGTGCGTCTCCCGGGGAGAGGTGCAAGGTCAGCCCGCAAAATCGGTGGGGGAGATGACCCCGCTGTGGGACGACGTGACGCGGGTCGGCCTTCGCGCTGGGCCCGCGAAGCGGCCCGGAAAATGACAAAGTCCGGCGCGCCGACGCAATAGATCCCCGCGGTTCGCCCCTTCATAGAGGGGATGCCCATGCGAGTTCCATTCGTTCACGGCTGGGGCCTCGGTACGCTGTGCTCGGCCTTGGCGGCGACGCTGACGCTCGCCGCTGGCTGTAGCGGACCCGGGGCGTCGTCGGATGGCGGCACGACCGAAACGACCGGAGGCGCCAACGGCTCAGGCGGGACCACGGGAAGTGGAGGCCAGCTTGGCTCCGGCGGGGCGACGGGCTCGGGCGGAGCGACGGGCACCGGCGGCGTTTCGGGCATGGGTGGCGTCTCTGGAACGGGCGGCAGCCCGAGCACCGGCGGAGCGTCGGGTATGGGCGGCGTCTCCGGTACGGGTGGGGTCTCGAGCACCGGCGGCGCTTCGGGGGGGACTGGTTCCGGCGGAGCTGCTGGCGCCGGCGCGGGCGGAAGTGGTCGTGGTGGCGCGTCGGGCGCCGGCGGCGGGGCAAAGGGCGGGGCGTCGGGAACCGGCGGGGCAGCGGGCGGCGGCGCGGGGGGCGCGGGGGGCAGCGGTGGCAGCGGCGGAACGACGGGCGCCTGCACGTACTACCTCGACTCGGCCGCGGGCAACGACGCGAACGCCGGGACGTCGTCGACCAGCGCGTGGCAGACGCTGGCCAAGGTGAACGCGTTCACCTTCCAACCGGGCAACAAGCTCTGTCTCAAGGCGGGCGGAAGCTGGACCGGCCAGATGTGGCCCAAGGGCTCCGGCTCGTCCAGCGCGCCGATCGTCATCGATCAATACGGCACGGGCGGCAGGCCGCTCATCGCGGCCGCCGCCTCGGGGGCCGACGCGTTCCATCTCCTCAATCAGCAGTACTGGGAGATCAACAACCTCGAGATCACCAACAAGCAGTCTTCGCTGGGCGACTACCGCGGCATCTCGATCAACGGCCAGAACGGCGGGACGCTGAACCACATCTACATCCGGAGCTGCTTCGTCCACGACGTGACGGGCGAGGTGAACTGGATCGGCGGCGACACCTCCGGCAACGCGACCGGCATCACCTTCCAGACCGGGTGGGACGCCTCGAAGAAGACGGGCGGCATCGTGTTCGACGTGCAGGCCGGCACCGGGACGGCGGTGAAGACGAAATTCAACGATGTGCTCGTCGAGAACAACACCGTCCAGGACTGCTCGTTCGGCGGCATCATCTTCAAGCAGCTCGACGGGACGGTGCACTGGGGGACGCGTTCGTCAGCCAGCTCCTCCACCTGGACGCCGCACACCAACGTCACCGTCCGCGGGAACTACGTCAGCCAGCTCAACACCAGCTACGGGTGCAACGCGCTCTACCTGACCAACGTTCAGACCGGCCTCGTCGAGAAGAACGTGATCAACGGCGCCGGGACCAGCGCGATGGAGCTCTACTACACCGACGCGGTGACGGTGCAGCACAACGAGACCTTCGGCACCAAGGTGAAGGCGGGCGGCGCCGACTCGAACGGCATGGACACCGACACCGCCACCACCAAGACGATCATCCAGTACAACTACTTTCACGACAACGGCGACGGGATCCTGATCTGCCAGTTCTCCTTCGGCGATTCGGTGATCCGCTACAACATTCTCCAGAACAACAGCCGCTATCAGATCTACCTGCACTCCGATCCGGCGGCGTCGAGCGCCATCTACAACAACACCGTCTACAACAGCAAGACCAACTCGGGCGTCGCGTACGGTTACGGCACGTCGCTCACGGCCAGCTACACGCTGACCAACAACATCTTCGTCGCGGCGGCGGGGAACGGCGTGCTGACGACCGGCGGCGGGATCGTCTACCAGAACAACCTCTACAGCGGGTCGGCGGTGATGGTCCCGGCGGGCGACACCAAGGCGATCAAGGCTGACCCCAAGCTGGTCTCGCCCGGCACCGGCACGAGCGGCGGGGCTGGCGGCCCCGCCTTCGGGTCGCTGACCGGCTACCAATTCCAGGCCGGCTCTCCCGCGATCAACGCGGGCGCCAGCGTCTCTAACAATGGTGGGCTCGACTTCTGGGGCGACACCCTCTACGCCGGGGCTCCGGATGTCGGAGCCTACGAGGCGCCGGGCCAGTAACCTGCGCCGTGAAAGCTGAGCCGCCGGGCAGCGGTTTAGCAACTTAACGCGGATGAACCCGAGGGCACCGATCCGATCGAGCGCGGCGGGAGGGCTGGTGACGGCGTCGCTGGTCGCCGCCCTCGCCGCCTGCTCGTCGAGTCCCGCGGCCGGCCCGGGCAAGGACGCGGGGACGCCCGACGGCGCGGGCGAGGCCGGCGCGACCGTCGATCACCCGGTCACCGCCTGCTCGGACCCACAGCCCTGGACACCGCCGCCGGCGCCGGCCGCCTGCCCGGGCAACCCGCCCGCGGCGCCGACCACGGCCGCCGCCGCCGCGCTGACCGTCGACGTGAGCGCGGTTGTGCGCCCCTGGAACCGCTTCTACGAGAAGACGGTCGCCTCCGATCATGCGCACACGGTGCTGTGCACCGCCTACGGACGCAACATCCAGAATGCGCTCCGCAAGGCGCACGCGCAGGCCGGGTTCCAGTACGTCCGGTTTCACGCCCTCTTCGACGACGACAACGCCGTCTACGGCGAGGACGCGGCGGGCGGACCAATCTACGACTGGTCGAGCATCGACGCG
This sequence comes from uncultured Pseudomonadota bacterium, assembly GCA_963831685.1. Taxonomy (GTDB): domain Bacteria; phylum Myxococcota_A; class Polyangia; order Fen-1088; family Fen-1088; genus JADGRB01. The sequence continues at coordinate 209,345 of CAWHRJ010000007.1, read as the reverse complement.
ATCGAGGACGCCATCCTCGCGGCCGGGATGCGGCCGCTGGTCGAGGTCAGCTTCACCCCGGCCGCGCTCGCCTCGGACCCGTCGGCGACGCTCTCGCTGCTCTGGTACAACTACCACTCGCCCAACATCAGCCCGCCGACGGGCGCGGCCGGCGACTGGGGCAAGTGGACCGCGCTCATGACCGCGTTCGTCCGCCACCTGGAGGAGCGCTACGGCGTCGACGAGATCCGCGCCTGGTACTTCGAGATCTGGAACGAGCCATCCTGGATGTACTCGCTGGGCGACAACGACTACTTCGAGCTCTACAAGAACACCGTCGCCGGCCTGGTGGCCGCCGATCCGCAGGTGCGCGTGGGCGGGCCAGCCGGCTCGTCGGGTGAGTCGGGCGGGCTCATCCCGATGTTGATCGCCGGATCGGTCAACAGCGGGACCAAGCTCGACTTCCTGACCTACCACCGTTACGGCGACGACGACGGCGCGGCCATCGGCGACGTGGCGGGCGCGGTCGCCTTTCACGACAGCCTGATGACCATCATCGGCACCACCACGGTAAACGGGAAGACCTTCACCGGCCCGGTGTTCAACGACGAGTTCGGCCCCAGCTACAAGCCCGACGTCTCTCGCGACAACGAGGTCGGCGCCAGCTACATCGCCAAGACGATCAGCCTGCTCGGCAGCGACACCAAGACGGCGCCGCCCGCCTCCTACGGTTACTGGGCGGTGTCGGATCTCTACGAGGAGATCTGGACGGGAACCGCGACGGCGTACCGCCCAGGAAACTTCGGTCTCTTGCTCAAGGGCGATCCGAAGATCCCGGAGTCGTACGACGTCGCCAAGCCGGCGTTCAACGCGTTTCGCCTGCTGCACATGATGGGGGATCAGCAGCTCGCCGTCACGGGCGGGACGAGCGGCGACGGCGTTGGCGCGGCGGCCACGGCCAGCACCGACGGCAGCGCCGTGCAGATCCTGGTCTACGACCACGTGACCGGCGGCGCGGCCGATCCCACGCAGTCGACCGTCGTGTCTCTCACGCTGAGCAATCTCCCGTTCACCGGGTCGATCCGTGTCCGCCAGTACGTCGTCGACAGCGGCCACGCCAACTCGTACCGGGCCTGGCTGGCGATGGGCTCGCCGCCCGTCCCGACCCAGGCCCAGTGGGTCACGCTGCGCGACGCCGCCGAGCTCTGCTACTACGAAACCACCGCGCTGCCGACCGCGGGCGCCTGGACGTTCCAGTACGCGCAGAACGTTTACGGTGTCGATCTGTTCGAGGTCACTCAGGCGCCGCCGCCCGGCTGACCGCGCGGGCGGCTTCGCCCGGCGCGCGTGCTAGCGTTTCAGCGTGTCCACCAACTTCAAGCAACTCGCTGCCGCCGATCTGCCGCTCTGCCGGGCGCTGCTCGCGATGTTCGGCGAGGCGTTCGGGGAGCCCGACACGTACGGAGGGCGGCCGCCGCCCGACGCCTACCTGGCGCGCCTGCTGGGCAAACCGCACGTCCTGGCGCTGGTGGCGCTCGACGGCGCTACGGTCGTGGGAGGCCTCGTCGCCTACGAGCTCGAGAAGCTGGAGCAGGCGCGAAGCGAGATCTACATCTACGACCTGGCCGTGGCCGAACCCCACCGCAGGCAGGGGATCGCCACCGGGCTCATTCGCGCGCTCGGAACTGTCGCCAAGGAGCGCGGCGCCTGGGTGATGTTCGTGCAGGCCGACCGGACCGATCCGCCCGCGATCCGCCTCTACGAGTCGCTGGGGACCCGCGAGGACGTGCACCACTTCGACATCCCGGTCGGCTAGACCGGCTCTCACGATTCGTCACATCCTCGGCGGCACCGACATCCGCGCAATCAAGGTCGAGCCGTCCCCAGGCCGCCGCACCCAACCCATTGCTCTCCCCCCGCCGCTCGATCGCACATCCGCCGAATCAAGTCACGCCAGCGCCCCGGTCGCGGCGGAATCAAGTCGCCTCGGTCGCCACGGCGGTCCGCCCGCCCACCACGCAACCCGCCCCCGCCACGCAACCCGTCGCGGTCCGTGCCCGACAACGGGACATGCGCGGAATCAAGACGGTGCGACGGCGTCAGCTCAACTTGCCCCTCGGGGCACCCGCGCAGCTCGGGGCCGCACTTTTCGGGGTGGCAGCGCGCGCCCGCGATCAGCGATGCGACCACCGACGTGCTCACCGACTCTCCTTCGGCGACGGCGTCGCCAGCCACCTGGATGGCGCGCGTCGGATGGAGGCGCGCGGGCGGTCTGTTACGGGTCGAAGAGCACCCCGCCTCGGCGCCCCGCCCGCACCCAACTTGAATTCGCGGATGTTGCCCTGCGCGGGCGACGGCCACTTGAATTCCGCGGATGTTGCCCTGCGGGGGCCGGCAGCCAGTTGAATCCGCAGATGTTTGCGGCCTGGAGATGAGGCGAATCGTGAGAGACCCGGCTAGACCGGCGGCGCTCCGCTTCAGTTCAGCGGGCCCGAACGCGATCGCTGGCCCCAGATGGCGTCCCACCCGCGGCGATACGAGTCGGTCGCGACCTGCGCGGGGCCTGCCGCTGGCGGTTCCGCCGCCTTCGGCTCGGGCGAGAACTCCGTCGTCACGTTGAATAAGAAGGGGACGTCTTCGCGCTGACGCAGCGTGATCACCTCGCCGCTGAGCGGCTTCCCCTCGACGAGCGGCGCCACGATCGCGGCCTCGAGCGGGCCCTCCTCGGTGCGGCGCCGGAGGATGTGCAGCCCGCGTGCGTCCTTGCCGCACACGGCGGCGACGTCCTCGAACGGCTCCGGGCGTCGGCGGCTCGCCACGACGATCATTCTGCCACCAAAACACCGTTTCCTGACATGATCTAATTGAGAAACGGGACTATCGAGGTGAGGGCTTGATGGTGCGTGGATCGGCTGTGAGACCTTGGCTGACGACGGTTGCCGGCGCGGCAATCCTCGCGGCGCTTGGTTGCGGTAGCCAGACGCTGGGGGGCACCATGCTCCCGCCGAGTGGTATCGGCGGCCATGGCGGCGGCTCGGCCGGGACGGCCGGCACCTCGAGCGGGGGAGGGGGAGCTTTGAGCGGCGCCGCGGGCGCGTCGACCGGGGGAGGCGCGTCGACCGGGGGAGGCGCGTCGACCGGCGCGGCCGGCGGCTCGGTGGGCGGCTCGGCGGGGTCGCCGGAGCCGGCGGGACGTTCGTGGAACCTCACAACAGCAAGCTCGACATCCTGTTCATGATCGACAACTCGTCCGAGATGAAGGAGATGCAGGACAAGCTCTACGATCAGATCCCGAACTTCATGAGCGTTCTGGAGGGCCTGCCGGCGAAGCCCAACCTTCATATTGCCGTCGTCTCCTCGGACATGGGCGCGCCGGGCGACGCGACCAGCTCGATCCAATGCACGACGTCGGGGGATCAGGGCGAGTTCCAGAGCATGGCGCGGGGTACCTGCATCGACTCGACGCTGCAGTACGGCGCCACGTTCATCTCCGACGACGGAGCCGGCAACACCGACTACACCAACCCATTAGGGATCGGCTCCGAGCTCCAGTGCATCATAGTCCTCGGCGACAAGGGGTGCGGGTTCGAGCACCAGCTCGCGTCGATCGACCGAGCGCTCGGCGCGGACGGCAGCGGGCCGCCGTCGACGAACGGTGGTTTCCTGCGCGACGATGCGATGCTGGCCATCATCATCCTCAGCAACGAGGACGACTGCTCCGCCCCCGCCGACACCACCCTCTACTCGGTCAACGGCGGCCAGCAGAACGTCTCCAACCCGCTGGGCCCGATCGCCAATTACCGCTGCAACCAGTTCGGGCACCTCTGCGCCGATCCCCAGACCGGCGCGCTCATCGCGCCGCCGCTCTCGCCACCTCCGGACGCGCAGGGGACCTCGACGGCGCCGACGCTCGATCTGACCAACTGCATGTCGAACGACGTGAGCGGCTTGCTGACACCGGTAGAGCAGTTCGTCAGCGACATCCGGGCGCTCAAGTCCGATCCCGACAACCAGATCATTGTCAGCGCCATCATCTCGCCGCCAACGCCTTACACCGTCTCCTGGCTTCCGGAGATGAACGGACAGAACACCCAGCCGGGGGAGCTCTGGCCCCAGATGGAGCACTCCTGCGGCGCGGCCGGCTCCGTCAATCCCGAGAGCACGAGCACCTCGACCGACGGGAGCTTCGGCGATCCGGGCGTGCGCATCGCCCAGTTCGTTCACGCTTTTCCCAGGGGTCGGATCACCTCAGTCTGTGACGCCAGCTATGCGGCGGCATTCACGGACATCGCCACGGCCATCGAACCGCCGTAGCCGGGACGGCACGCTCCAGCTTCGCCGCTGAATTTCGAGGCGTCCGATCGGGCGGGTGCTCCGTAGATCGGCTATGGCTCGACGAAACGTCGCCCTCACGCAGCCACGGCAGACCCCGGCCAAGAAACGACGCTCGCGCGGGAGCAAGCGCAACCCCACCCTCGAAGCCGAGCGCCGGCCCGCCGCCTTCGACGACCTCGAGCAGGCCTTCTTCGCCGCCGCGCCGCCCGACGAGGCCGCGCCCGTCGCCGCGCCCGACTGCTTCGACGATCTGGTCGCCGCCGGGCCCACTCCGCGCGATCCGTTGGCGGCCGTTCGGCGCGCGCTCGGCGTCGCGCGCGTGGCGCTGGGGCGTCTCTTCGCGCCCGCCAGCGCTCAGCGCGCCGCGCGCAAGTAGGACTCGCGGTACTCGCCGGGGGTCGCGCCCATGACCGCGCGGAAGGCACGGCCGAGGTGCGACCTGTCGGCGAAGCCGGCGCCGGCCGCCGCCTGGGCGAGCGAGGCGCCCGTCTGCAGGACGGCGCGGGCCTTCTCGATCCGCTGGTGGCGCTGATACGCGAACGGGGTCACGCCGTAGCGGCGCTGGAAGGCGCGGATGAGGTGAAAGCGGCTGAGGCCGGCGACGGCGGCCAGCTGGTCGAGGCCGAGGTTCTCCGCCACGCGATCCGCCAGCAGCTCGCGAACCGCCGCCAGCCCAGCCTCGGTGGCGGTGACGGGCCGCGCGGGGCCCGTCGGCGTGGCGTAGCGGTGGACGAGCTGCTCGACCGCAAAGAAGGTTTTCTCCTCGCCCTCGAGATCGCCGCGCTCGAGCGCCCGGTGGGCGGTGAGGAGCCGGGCAACCGTCGCGTCGTCGTCGATCAGCGGGTAGCGAAAAGCGACGGTCTTCTGGCCGCCCCAGAGCGTGGCCGCCACCTCGGCCATGAGCCGCTCCTCGATGTAAAACGTGTGCAGCGTCAGGGTCGGGTCGTCGACGGGAACGCTCGCGTGCGGTTCGCCCGACTGGATGATGATCGCGGTGCGCGGCGCGCCGGCGAAGGCGTCGTGGGCGACACGGAAGCGCCGCGGGCCACCGTCGTAGAGCGTCAGCTGGAACTGCGCGTGGGCGTGGGTCGGCATGCGCGGCAGCGGCCCGCGGTAGGCGACGGTCTCGATCCCGAGATGGGGATGCCGCGCATAGCGTGGCTTCTCGTGAGCCGCGTCGACCACGTCCGAACTATTCCACCGTTCGCGGGGGCAGACCAGCTCCGCCCGTCTATCCACACCGCAACGCCGGCATGCCACGCCGCGCTGCGCGAGCCGATCGCAATCGTGTTCCATGCGACGAAGATCCGGCGGGCCTGGCTCCCATGACTCTTCGGAGGGCCCCCCATGACGCGATCGGTACGTCTTGCTCTTGTCTTTCTGACGTCGGTCTTCTTGGCCGCGTGCGCTCAATCGGAAAGCGTCGACACCGACGCGGGGAGCGGCTCCGGCGGTTCGTCGGCGACCGGAGGCAACGGCAGCGGCGGCAGCGGCAGCGGCTCCGGGGGACAGACGGGGTCGGGCGGGAGCAACGGCTCGGGCGGGGCCATCGGTTCAGGCGGCTCGTCCGCGACTGGCGGTGTCACGGGCAGCGGCGGCGGAGCGACGGGCGGATCGCTGGGCAGCGGCGGATCGGTCGGCGGCGGCGGCACGGTCGGCACGGGCGGAAGCGGCACGGGCGGCAAGGGCGGGACGCAGGGCACGGGCGGCGCCGCGGGCGCGGGCGCCAAGGGCGGAAACACCGGCACGGGCGGCGCGGCGGGCGGTGTCGGGACGGGCGGCGCGGCCGGCGGCGGCCAGGGCGGGCGCGGGACGGCCGGTACGGCAGGCGGCGGTGCCACCGGCTCGGGCGGCAGCGGCGGCGCAGCGAGCTACAACCCGTGCCCGACGAGCGGTCCCTGCAAGGTGCTGCCGCTCGGCGATTCGATCACCTACGGGCTCATCACCGTCACGGCTGACCAGGCGTCCTCCGATCCGAGCATCAACGGCAAGGACTCGCACGGCGGCTACCGCACCGAGCTGTTCAAGAAGGCCGTGACCGCCAACCAGAACATCACCTTCGTCGGTTCGCAGATGAACGGTCCCACCATGGTGGCCGGGACGACCGTTCCGTTCCCCAAGAGCCACGAGGGGTGGAGCGGCTACACCATCAGCATGATCCTGGCGAAGGGGATGGCCAACGACAAGTCGCTCGGGCCGCACATCGTCCTCTTGCACGCGGGCACCAACGACACGTACATGGGCAATCCCTCGGGCGCGCCGGCGGCCCTGTCGTCCGCGGTCGACAGCCTGACCACCGAGTTCCCGGACGCGCTGATCGTGGTGGCCAAGATCATCCCCTACCCGTCGCAGGTGACGAACGTGAACCTGATCAACAACTCGATCCCCGCCATGGTTGCGGCGAAGGTCGCGGCAGGAAAGCACGTCGTGATGGCGGATCTCTTCACGGGCTTCAAGACGTCGAGCATGTTGGCCGGCGACGGCGTCCACCCCAACCAGAGCGGCTACGACTGGATGGGCGACACCTGGTACGCCGCGATCAGCAGCCTCCTCCCGAGCAACTGACCGCCGTCACGCTACCCTTCGCCGTCGTCGTCGGGGCTGCGCGAGGGGGCGAAGGCGGGCGTCGCTGCGGGCGCCGGTTCGCCGGAGGGTCTGAGCGGCGTCGTCGGCCCGAGGCTGGCCTGCAGCGCGCGCAGCGCCGCGCCCGGATCGTCGACGAAGCTGAACAGATCGAGGTCCCGCGGTCGATCATGCCGTGCCGGACCAGCGCGTCGAAGTCGACGATCTCGCTCCAGTAGTCGGAGCCGTAAAGCAGCATCGTGATCTTGCGATCCAGCTTGCCGGTCTGCTGCAAGGTCAGGATCTCGAACAGCTCGTCGAGCGTGCCGAAGCCGCCCGGGAAGACGACCAGCGCGCGCGCGAGGTGCGCGAACCAGAGCTTGCGCATGAAGAAGTAGTGGAACTCGAAAGCAGAGCCCCGGCGTGATGTACGGGTTCGGCCGCTGCTCGTGCGGCAGCCCGATGTTGAGGCCGATGGTCCGGCCGCCGGCGTCGCGCGCGCCGCGGTTGGCCGCCTCCATGATGCCGGGGCCGCCGCCCGAGCAGACGATCCGGTGGTGCCCGCGCCCCTCGAGCGTCATCGACCAGTCGGTGATCGTCGCGCGCCAGCTCGCGCGCCTCGTCGTAGTAGCGGCCGAGCGGCCCGCCCGGCTGCGATGCGCGCCGAGCCGAAGAAGACGATCGTGTCGCGGACGTGCTGCCGGCGGAAGCGCGCGCAGCGGCGCCAGGTACTCCGCGAGGATGCGCAGCGGGCGCGCGTCGTCGCTGTCGAGGAAGTCCTCGTCGCGGTAGGAGACGACCGGATGGGCCACGTGCTCGGAGGGCTTGTTTTTCATCTGGGTCACCGCTGGCACGAGAAATCGATGAAGCCGCGCTCGACGTCGGTGTGCTCCAGCTTGACGGTCACGCGATCGCCGACGTCGAGCCCCTCCGAACCCGCGCACGACGCGTCCCTCGACGGGCGGGCGCAAGAGGCGGACCCAGGTCCCCTTCGCCGACGCGCCGGTCACGAACGCCTCGAAGGTCTCGCCCGACGCGCGTGCGAAGCAGCAAGGCGGCCGCCGACTTTCGGACCTGCCGCTCGACCTTGGCCGCCGCGTCCTCGGCGGCCGTGCAGTGCTCGGCCAGCGCGGCGAGCTCGTCGACGGTGTAGGGCGGCGGCTGGTCCGCCAGCGCCGCCTTGACCAGGCGCTGGGTCAAAAGGTCGGGAAAGCGGCGGTTGGGCGCGGTCGAGTGGGCGTAGTCGCGTACCGCGAGGCCGAAGTGCTCGGTGCTGCCTCGGCCCGGCGTCTCGACGGCGTACTCGCCGCGGCCGAGCAGCTTGACCACGGCCAGCGAGAGATCCGGGAAGCGCTGCGGATCGCGGAGGCGGCGCTCGGAGAGGAACGCCTCCAGCGCGCGCGCGTCCGGCTGGCCAGGCAGCGTCGTGCCGGTCGCCGCCGCGAGCTCGACGATCCGCTCCCACCGCTCGGGCGAGCGGAGCACGCGCCGCACCGACGGGAACCGCCGCTGCTCGAGGAAGCGCGCGGTCGTGACGTTGCCGGCGACCATGAAGTCCTCGATCAGCTGCTTGGCGCGGTTCTGCTGCTCGAGCCGCAGGTCCGACACCACGTCGCCGTCGAAGACGGCACGCGGCTCCAGCGTCTCGAGCTCGAGCGCGCCATGCTGGTGGCGCTGCCGCCGGAGCGCCTGCGCGACCCGGTCCTGCAGCCGCAGGTTGTCGGCCAACCTCGCGACGGCAGCGACCTTGGGCGGCGGGTCGGACTGGCCCTGCAACCAGGCCGCGACGCTGTTGTAGGCGAGCTTGGCTCGGTTCACGACCACCGCGCGCGAGAGCGGCGCCTCGCCGACCTGCACTTGCCCGTCGCCGTCGACCACCATCTCGATGACCAGCGCCAACCGCTCCTCATCTTCGTTGAGCGAGGTCAGGTCGGTCGACAGCAGCTCGGGGAGCATCGGAAAGATTCGGGCGTCGGTGTAAACCGACGTCGTGTTGGTCCGCGCGTGGTGGTCGAGCGCCGACCCCTGCTTCACCTTGGCGTCGACGTCGGCGATGGCGATGAGGATCCGCGTCTCGCCCGACGGCAGCGCCTCGGCGACCGTGAGCTGATCGAGATCGCGCGAGTCGTCGTTGTCGATCGACGCCCAGAGCAGCGCGCGCAGATCGCGGGTCGTCGGATCGACCGGACCGATCCCGCGGTCGCGGTTCAGGGCCAGGGCCTGCGCCTCGGCCATCTCAACCGCCGAGAACTCCGGCAAGAGGCCGCGCTCGCGCATCGCGCGGTGGGCGATGCGCTGCAGATCGCTCCGCATCGTGGGCATGGCGGGACCTTACCGCAGGACGGGCCGGGGTCCCGTGAACAAGACGTCACGATGCAAAACCGGCCGCGCCCCTTACAATGACACCCGATCTTCATGTCGCTCCTCGGGTTGGCTGCGGCCGCCTTCATTGGCACCTTCTTCTGGATCGTCAGCCCCGAGGCGGCGACCGCCCTCGTCGGGGCGCAACACCGCTCTTCGCCACTGACGATCGGGCTCGTCGCGGCGAGCGGTCAGGCGGTTGCGCTCACGGGGCTCTTCTTCTTCGGCGACCTGCTCCGCCGCCGCTGGCGGTGGTTCGATCGAAAGTGCGAGCGGGCGCGGGTTGGGTCACGGCTCGGGACCGCGCGGACATCAACCAGCGTGGCGGTCGCCGCCGGTCTGCTCGGCTTTCCGCCGGTCTCGGTGACGACGACGCTGCTCCCCGGCGTCGCGCCGCGCCCGCTCCGCTTGCTGCCGCTGGTGCTCGTGCTGCGGCTCGTGCGGTTCACCGTGCTTGCTTGGGTGGCGGCGCTTTTCGGCTGGCACCTGCCCTGGTAAAGGCCGGGTTCAGCCCGCTCGCCGGTAACCAACCTTCATTCGGTGCTGCTGGCCGGGATGGAGGGTGATCCGGCGGGCGCCGATCGCGCCCGTCTCGACGCAGACGAAGCGCCGGAAGGCTTCGGGCGTCATGTCGGAGAGCATGGCGGTCTTCGCGGGCGCCGGGTTCCAGACGACGGTCGAGCCGGCGCCGCTGCTCTCGATGCGCAGCGATCGCGCGCCCGCCGGGTCGACGAGCGTCACGGGGCCGTCGCTGTCGTAGACGCGATCGATCTCGCCCGCGATGCGGACCGGCGCGTCCCCCTCTCTGCGGGGCCGCGGCGTAGTCTTCCGACATGAAGGCTTCCGAGAAATGGACGGTGCGGACGGCCCGGCTGACCGACGTCGAGCCCTTGCTGCGGATGATGGCGGCGTTCAACCGCGAGGAGGGAATCGTGTTCCGGCGCGCGCGGGTCCTGCCGGGGTTGCGGCGACTTCTCCGGGAACCCAGCCTCGGCCTGGTCGTCGTCCTCGCCTCGACGGCCGGGGCGCGCCGGTTGGCGGGATACGCGATCGGCACGCTCGGGTTCGATCTCGAGTTCGGCGGGCCGGATTCCTTCGTGACCGAGATCTTCGTCGACCCCATTGCGCGACGAGGCGGCCTCGGCGCGCGTCTGCTCGAGGCGACGGCGCGCGCCCTGCGCGAGGCCGGCGCGGCCGCCGTGACCCTGCTCGTCCGGCCGGAGAACGTGGCGGCTCGCCGGCTCTACGCCCGCGCGGGTTTTCGCGAGCTCTCGCGACTCGCGATGGTTCGCCCGATCGGGCGGAAACTGTCGCGGAAGTGAGGCGGCCGGGCGTGGTAATCATCGGGCGGAGGGAGGACGTCGATGGCGAAGAAACCGCGCCCGTGGATCGTGACCCGTCACGATGCGATCGAGAAGCTGGAGGACAACCTGTGGTCGGTGTGCGGTGACGTTCCGGGGATCCCCTTCACCCGGCGGATGTTCATCATCAAGCGCGCCGACGGCTCGCTCATGTTCTACGGAATGGCGATCCCGCTCGAGGAGACGGCGCTCGCCGAGGTGACGGCCTGGGGGCGCCCGGCGATCCTGCTCGTCACGCACGACCAGCACATGATCGATGCGCGGCCGTTCGCCGAGAAGCTCGGGCTGCGCGTCTACGGACCCAAACCGTGCGAGGCGAAGATGCGCGCGCGCGCCGAGATCGCCGGGCTGCTGGAGGACGCGCCCGGCGATCCCACCGTCGAGATCGTCGCCGTCGACGGCGCCAAGACCGGCGAGCCGGCCGTCATCGTCCGCAGCTCGGGCGGACAGCGGGTGAGCCTGCTCGTCTCAGACGTCATCCAGAACAACCCGAAGGGATCGGTGGGCTGCTCCCCCGGCTGATGGGATTCGCCGGGGGCCCCAAGGTCGTTCCGGTGTTCAAGATGATGTTCGTGAAGGACAGGGCCGCGCTCAAGCGACAGATCGCCGCCTGGGGCGATCTCCCCGGGCTCGTCCGCATGGCCCCCTGCCACGGCGATGCCGTCACGACCGGCGCCGGCGCCGCGTTGAAGGCCGCCGCGGCGACGCTCTAACGGACGGGCGGCGCCTCTTCGGGGCGGTCAGTGCCGCGCCTGCTCGGCGGCGTTCTCCGCCCTGCGGACCTCGCCGTGCTCCTCGGGCGTGAGGTCCTGCCCGCCGAGCGAGATTTCGACCTTCTTGATGACGCCCGTGAACGGGAACGGTGACTGGTAGTCGGCGCTGACCGGTGAGCCCGTGTCGCAGCCGATGTCGAACGTCTCGTCGGCCGAGAAGCGCGCGAACTCGGTCTTGTCGACGCGCCCGGAGGCGACCTCCTTGCCGTTGACCAGCAGCTTGACGGCGCCCCCCTTGCCGTAGCCGCCGCCGTCGTAGCTGAACTCCATCCGGATCTGACAGGGGCCGACCGGCAGCGGCGCTGGGCCGGCCACCTTGTAGCGGGCCTGCGTGAACCAGTTGTACTCGTAGATCGGTTTGCGGTCCTTGATGTAGAGCGTGTAGCCGCCGACGACGCCGCCCGCCGCGACCAGCACACCGTCGCCGCCGTCGGCCGGCATGTCGACGTGCGCGGTGATGGTGTGTGACCGGTTCTTGGTGTTGGGCGCGCAGCTCTCCGCCACGCGCTTGACGCCGGCGTAGTAGGTGAACTCCGTCCGACCCGCGATGAGGCTGGGGCGCATCGCCGGATCGGTGCGCTCCATGAAGCGATCGTCGAGCGGCAGGACGTTGTACTTGCCGGCCTCGGCCATGAACAGATCCTGAAGCAGCTTGAGCCGGCGCGGTTCCTTCTCCGCCAGGTCGACGTACTCGCTGAAGTCGTCGTCCACGTTGTAGAGCTCCCAGACGTCGTCCTCGAATTCGGTCGAACCGGCGGCCCACGGCAGCCGCCCGTGCCGGCAGGCCGCCACCCACCCCTCGTGATAGAGGGCGCGGTTGCCCATGATCTCGAAGTATTGCGTCGGCCGCGTCCCCTTGGCGGGCGCATCGTTGAAGCTGTAGGCGATGCTGACGCCTTCGATCGGCTTCTGCGCCACCCCGTTGACCGACGCCGGCTGGGGGATGCCCGCCGCCTCGAGGATGGTCGGCGCCATGTCGATGACGTGGTGGAACTGCGCGCGCAGCCCGCCCTCGTCGGTGATGTGGCCCGGCCATGAAACGACCAGCGGGTTGCGCGTGCCGCCGAAGTGCGAGGCCACCTGCTTGCCCCACTGGAACGGCGTGTTCATCGCCCAGGCCCACCCGACCGGGTAGTGGTTGTAGGCGGTGGGGCCGCCGATCTCGTCGAGCTTCGCGGCCAGCACTTTCGGATCCTCGGTCATCCCGGCCAGCGTCACCATCTCGTTGAACGCGCCATGGAGGCCCCCTTCCATCGAGGCGCCATTGTCCCCGATCAGCCAGAAGACCAGCGTTTGATCCCTCTGGCCAATCTCGTCGAGCGTGGCGAGGACCCGTCCCACCTCGTGGTCGGTCTGCGCCGTATAAGCGGCGAACGTCTCCATCAGGCGCGCGGCGATCTTCTTCTGTTCGGCGGTCAAGGAATCGTAGGCCGGGATCTCGGCCGGCCGCGGCGTCAGCTTGGTGTCCTTCGGGATCACGCCCAGCTTCAGCTGACGCTGGAAGCAGGCCTCCCGGTACTTGTCCCATCCCTGATCGAACTGTCCCTTGAACTTTTCGATCCAATCCTTGGGGACGTGGTGCGGGGCGTGCGTCGCGCCGGGCGCGTAGTAGACGAAGAAGGGGCGGTCGGGCGTGACCGACTTCTGTTGCCGGATGTACTCGATCGCGCGGTCGGCGAGCGCCTCGTTGAGTGTGTAGTCACCCTGGCGGCCGGGTGGCACCTCCAGCTCGACGGGGCGCGTGTCCTCGTACAGCGCCGGCTGCCACTGGTTGGATTCGCCCCCGACGAACCCGAAGAAGTGGTCGAACCCCTGCATCGTCGGCCAGCGGTCGAACGGCCCCGAGGTGCTGGTCTCCCAGTCCGGGATGTTGTGGTTCTTGCCGAAGAACGCGGTGCTGTAGCCGTTCTGGCGCAGCGTCTCCGACACCATCGCGCAGCTCTTGGGGATCTGGCCGGTGTAGCCGGGGAAGCTGTCGCCGAGCTCGGTGATGTTGCCGGTGGCGGCGCTGTGGTGGTTGCGCCCGGTCAAGAGCGCCGCGCGCGTCGGCGAGCAGAGCGCGGTGGTGTGAAAGCGGGTGTAGCGCAGGCCCCGCTCGGCCAGACGGTCGAGGTTGGGGGTGGGGATCTGGCCGCCGAACGTCGACCACTGACCGAACCCGCAGTCGTCGATGACGATCAACAACACGTTGGGCGCGCCGGCGGGCGCCGTGACGACAGGGAACGATCCCATCTTCGAATCCTTGTACGTCGTGCCAATCGTCCCGTTGAACTTGGGATCGGGCGCGGGGAGCACGACGTGGCCACGCGGCGGCTCGAGCGGCGCGTTTCCCTCGGGCGGCTTCGCCCCCGAACTGTTCCCCCGGCTCCCGTTCCCGTTCCCCTTGGTCTTGGCCATGCGATCCCCCCGACTCCCGGGAAGGTGCCGACGGCGGCGGGCGACACCATGGGGGGAATGGCGCAAACGTCGTGTCGGCTCAATTGGGTTTGGCGCCCGCAATCACGGCCGCCGATCTCTGGTTGCGGGTACAAGCGGCCGCGGGACGGTTACTTCCTGCGGGCAGAGAGCTTCTACAACGACAAGGGCTGATCTCGGAGCGACGAGTGAGGTAGGTGTCGCTCCTCCAGATCGCCAAGCCCGGCGCGTTCTTTCTTGAGTCTCGCAGGCGAGGTCCGGCACTCTTGACGGGCGGCCCGGCGGGCGTCGTCGTTGAAGCAGCCGCCAGAAAGGTCTCCCATGTGCCGGAGCTCTCCTCGTCTTTTGTCGATTCTGGTGCTGCCCTTCGCCATCGCAGCCGCGCCTGGCTGCGGGTCGGGCGGAGGATCGACGACGGACGCTGGCACGGGTGGTTCCGGAACTGGTGGTAGTGGCGCCGGCGGTATCGCCGGGACGAGCGGCACGGGCGGTCTCGCGGGGACCAACGGGACCGGCGGCATGGCTGGTCGCGGAATGGCCGGGACGAGCGGCACGGGCGGTCTCGCGGGGACCAACGGGACCGGCGGCATGGCTGGTCGCGGAATGGCCGGGACTAGCGGATCGAGTGGCAGCGGCGGTGCCGGCGGCGGCAAAGGCGGCGCGGCGGGCGGAAGCGCCGGCGCGGGCGGTAAGGGTGGGTCGGGCGCGAACGGCGGCTCGGGCGGTGCCGCGGGTGCCGCGGGGACGGCGGCGCGACCGAGTTACAACAAAGGCACGGGTTTCTTCGTCCTGAACGGGAAGCTCTACGACGCCAACGGGGTCGAGTTCCGGATCCGCGGCGTCGACAAGCTGCACTGGGACAACGGCTCCGCGGGGCTGGCGAATTCGCACGCCAACACCGTCCGCTGGGACATCGACTTCACCCGCTCGGCGTCGAGCAACGTCGCGCTCTTGCAGGGGGGCGCCGGGAAGACCGCCGGGACGATCTACAACCACATGGCCGTCATGCCCGGGGCCTGGGACGCCCCGTCCGGGACGCTGACCTGCTCGAACGACGCCACGATCCTCCAGTCGGCGGTTTCGGTCTGGGTGGCGCAGGCGGCGACCTGGGGGCAGATCGAGAAGTACGCCATCCTCAACATCGCCAACGAGTGGGGCCCCTCGAACAGCACCATCTGGCGCGACAGCTACCAGACGGCGATCAGCCAGATGCGGCAGGCGGGCATCCACGCCACGCTGTCCATCGACTCGGGCGGGTGCGGGCAGGACAACGCCGATCTCGTGAAGTACGCGCAGGCGGTCTTCGACAGCGATCCAGAGAAGAACGTCATCTTCGACCGGCACGTCTACGGGGGCAACGCCAACGTCGGTTCCCTCCAGACGGACGCCGCGGCGCTGGCCGCGCTGGGGCTGCCGATCATCTTCGGCGAGTTCGGTCCTGGCCGGGGCATCGGACCGTCGCCGACGAACGTGACGCCCGCGCAGGTGATCCAGACGGCCGAGGAGTACGGCTTCGGGTGGATGGCCTGGGCCTGGGACGACAACGATCTCTCCAATGCGCAAGCGGACAACAGCTGGTTCGCGCTCTCCTACGCGGGCGCGTACGCGTCGAGCGCCGATCTGACGCTCTTCGGGCAGGAGGTCGTGGAGGGGTGCACCAACCCGGCGCCCGGCGGCTGCGGCTGCCCCGACAACCCCGTGCCCGCGATGACCGTCGTCGCTCCGGGCTGCAAGGGGACGCCGGCGCCGGCCACGTCGAATTTTTCGCTGAAGGCGCTGGCGGTCCCGGCGACGATCTTCTGAGTAGACTCCGGGCGTGAGCGCGAAGGTTCGGGTGGGGACCGCCGGGTGGGACTACCCGGACTGGCGGGGGATCGTCTACCCGAACAAGAAGAAGACGAAGAGCTTCGACGAGCTCGGCTACCTGGCGCGCTACTTCGACACGGTCGAGATCAACAGTACCTTCTACGGCCCTGGGGATCGGAAGGCGGCGGCGGGGTGGGTGGCGCGCGTGGCGCACAACCCGGAGTTCAAGTTCACCGCCAAGCTGTGGCGACGGTTCACGCACGAGCGCGGCAGCGCGTTGTCAGCCGAGGAGGTGGCGTCGGCACGCGCGGCGTTCGACGTCCTGCAGGAGGCCGGGCGACTCGGCGCCGTGCTGCTGCAGTTCCCCTGGTCGTTCAAGCGCGACGACGCCGCCCGCGAGTGGCTGCGTGACGTCGTCGCCGCGTTCGCGGCGTTTCCGCTGGTGCTCGAGGTCCGCCACGCCAGCTGGAACAGCGAGGAGGTGCTGGCCGATCTCGCCGAGCGCGGCGTCGGCATCGTCAACATCGACCAGCCGCTCTACCCCAATTCGATCGCGCCGGCGGCGCGCGCCACTTCGTCGGTCGGTTATGTCCGGATGCATGGGCGGAACTACCAGGACTGGTTTCGCCAGAGCGCCGACCGGAACCAGCGCTACGACTACCTCTACACCGCCGCCGAGCTCGGCCCCTGGGTCGAGCGGATCCGGGAGATCGCCGCGCGGCCGACCATCCGCGAGATGTACGCGGTCACCAACAACCACCACCTGGGGAAGGCGCCCGCCAACGGCGGGATGATCGAAGGGATGCTGTCGCAGCGCAAAGTGCGCGTGCCGCCGACGCTCTACGCCCGCTACCGGGCGGCGCTGGAACCGTTCGCGCTCCCCGACCACGCCGACGACGGCGAGCTGTTCGCGCGGCGGTAGCGGTTCTTGGTGTTACCTGAACATTAGTATAGTCTCGGAAGGTGGCCGCCGCCGAGACGCCCGAGACGCCGGATCCGCGCGATCCGATTTTGGACCCGCTCAACCCGGCGCAGCGGCGTGCGGCCGCGGCGGGCGATCGCCCGTTGCTGATCATCGCGGGCGCGGGGACCGGCAAGACGCAGACGCTGGCGCACCGGGTGGCGGCGCTGGTCGCGCGCGGCGCCGACCCGCGCCGCATCCTGCTGCTGACGTTCTCGCGGCGCGCGGCGCAGGAGATGATCCGGCGGGCCGCGCGCCTCCTCGGGCGGCGCGGGCCCGCCGACGCCACGCTCCCCTGGGCCGGGACGTTCCACGCGATCGCCAACCGGTTGCTGCGCCACCACGCGACCGAGATCGGGCTCGACCCGGCGTTCACGCTGCTCGATCGCGAGGACGCCGCCGATCTGCTCGATCGCCTGCGCCACGACCGCGCGCTGTCGCGCACCGACCGGCGCTTCCCGCGCAAGGGGACCTGTCTCGCGATCTACTCGAGCGTGGTCAACACGCAGGAGACATTGCGCGCCTGCCTCGAGACGCGCTTCCCCTGGTGCCTCGAGTGGGAGGAGCCGCTGCGCGGGCTCTTCGCCGCCTACGTCGAGGCCAAGACGGCGCGGGCGGTACTCGACTACGACGATCTGCTGCTCTACTGGTTCCACGTGATGGGCGACGACTCGCTGGCGCGGCGGATCGGCGCCCTCTTCGATCACGTCCTCGTCGACGAGTACCAGGACACCAACACGCTGCAGGCCGAGATCCTGCGGCGGCTCAAGCCCGACGGCCGCGGCGTGACCGTGGTCGGCGACGACGCGCAGGCGATCTACAGCTTCCGCGCCGCGCGCGTGGGGAACATCCTGGCTTTTCCCAAACAGTACGATCCGGCGGCGGAGATCGTGACCCTGGAGCAGAACTACCGCTCGACGGCGCCTATTCTTGAAGCGTCGAACGCCGTCATCGCGCTGGCGCCCGAGCGCTACGACAAGAATCTCGTCGCCGCGCGGCCCGGCGGCGACCGTCCGGTGCTGGCGACCGTCGAGGACGAGTCGGCCCAGGTCGACTACGTCGTCGCGCACATCCTCGAGCGGCGCGAGGCGGGCGTGCCGCTGCGGCAGCAGGCGGTGCTGTTCCGCGACCGCGCACCACAGCGACGCGCTGGAGGTCGAGCTCGGACGGCGCAACATCCCGTTCGTCAAGTTCGGCGGCCTGCGGTTTCTCGAGGCGGCGCACGTCAAGGACGCGCTCTCCTGCCTGCGCTGGGCGGAGAACCCGCGCGACGCGCTGGCCGCCTTCCGGGTCGCGCAGCTCCTGCCCGGGATGGGCCCGCGGTTCGCCGAAGCGTTGCTGGCGCCACGTCGGGGCGGCGCGCTTCGCGCTGGCGGCGGCGCTGGCGACGTTCGAGCCGCCGTCCGCCGCGCGCACCGACTGGCCGGCCTTCGCCGATCTCTACCGCCAGCTCTGCCCGGCGGCCGCCCCCTGGGGGGCGCAGATGGGGCTCGTGCGCCGCTGGTTACGAGCCCCACCTCGAGCGTCTCTACGACAACGCGCGCGTCCGTCTCGGCGATCTCGAGCAGCTCGAGCAGCTCGCCGCCGCGGCGCCCTCGCGTGAGCGGTTCCTCTCCGACCTGACGCTCGACCCGCCGCAGGCGACCGGCGCCGAGGCGGGCGATCCCCACCTCGACGAGGACTACCTGATTCTCTCGACCATCCATTCCGCCAAGGGGCAGGAGTGGGACAGCGTCTACCTGCTCAACGCCGCCGACGGCTGCATCCCGTCGGACCTCGCCACCGGCACGCCGGCCGAGATCGAGGAGGAGCGCCGTTTGCTCTACGTCGCGATGACCCGCGCCAAGAACGCGCTCACGCTGATCCACCCGCTGCGCTTCTTCATCCGGCAGCAGAGCCGCCACGGCGACCGCCACGTCTTCACGCCGCGAACGCGCTTCATCCCCGACGCGATCCTCGACCGGTTCGACCGCCCGCCGCCGCCCCGGCGCGACGATGGAGCTGGACCGTCGTCGCCCGGTGGTGGGCGGAGCGCGCGGGTCGACATCGGCGCCCGCCTGCGTGCCACCTGGGCGCAGCCGCCCAGTTGACGTACAATCGTTCTCCGCCGTCGAGATCGATGAGCTCCTCGATCCCCCCCGCATTGCGCTCGGCCTGACGTTGTTCCTCGTCTCGGCGTCGGGGTGCGCCCAATCGGGGTCGACCCCCGGCGGCAGCGGCGGCGGTGTGGGAAGCGGCGGGAACGGCAGTGGCGGTAGCAGCGCCAGCGGCGGCGACAACGGCAGCGGTGGCAACAACGCCAGCGGCGGCAACAGCGCCAGCGGCGGCAGCAGCGCCAGCGGTGGCAGCAGCGACACCGGTGGCAGCAGCGACACCGGCGGGTCGGGCGGCTCCGCCACGGGCGGCTCCGGGAGCGGCGGCTCCGGGAGCGGCGGGGCCGGTACGGGCGGCTCGGGGACGGGCGGTGGCTCGGGCGCGGCCGGCTCTTCGTCGGGAGGCGTCGGCGGAGGCGCGAAGGCCGGGCAGGGGGGCGGTCCCGGCGGCATCGGTGGTGCCGGGGGCGTGGCTGGCAACGGCGCCGGTGGCGTGGCGGCGTGCCCCTACAAGCTGTGCGAGGGGTTCGAGTCGGGGACGGTCGGCGGGATTCCGACCGGTTGGACGATGCTCAAGGGTTACGGCGCCGGTTCCGCCGCCGACTATGGGCTCGCCAGCGACCAGGCGCACGCGGGGACCATGTCGCTCAAGTCGAGCTCGGTGGCCACCGGACAGAATCGGATCCAGATGAGCCTCAGCGCGCTCGGCGCCGTCGCTACCAAGCACTGGGGGCGGATCTTCTACAAGCTGGCGACGCCGATCGTGAAGCCGACCTCGGGCGTTCTCCACATCACCTTCGTGGCGCTGCAGGGGACGACCGAGAACCGTGTCGTCGACACCGTCGAGATGACCAACGGCACGCACCAGTGGATCTACAACGTCCCCGACGACTCGTGCTGCACCGGCTCCGACTACAACTGGAGCTTCGACGGCAACTGGCACTGCGCCGAGTGGTACGTCGACCTCTCGGCCAAGAGCTATCGCTTCTTCACCGACGGCACCGAGGTGACCCAGATCGGGTTCACCAACAACGCCAACGCCAAGATGTCGGCCTGGACCGCCCTCGCCGTCGGCGAGATCTTCTACCAGCAGCCGCCGTCGACGCTGGTCATGTGGTTCGACGATCTGGCCATCAACGACAGCCAGATCGGGTGCCAGTAGCGGCGGCGGCCGGGCGGGCGCCACCGAGTTGTGACGCGCGCAACGGGAGCGCGTCGTGATATAGCTTTCCGCGCGTGGAGACGCGCGTCTCACTTCCCATTCCCGGCGGTCCGGTCTATCTGGCGGTGGACGACGCCCACGTCCGCTTCATCGACCGCGACGTCTTCCTGGTCTCGTTCGCGCCCGACTGCGTAGCCCACAGCTGCCGCTGCCGCGACGACGGCGACCGCCTGCGGCTCGACGCCTGCTGCCAGCACGGCGCCGACGTCCGGGTGCCCGAGAAGGAGGCTATCCTTCGGCGTGCCGCGGAGAATCGCCTCGGTCTTGAAGCCGGGGCGCCGGAGCCCGGAGGGCTGGTTCGACGAGCGCGACCCGGGCCCCGACCCCGAGGCGCCGCTGGGATTCGTCATCCGGACCGCCACGACCGACCTCGACGACGAGGCCTCGGGCTGCGTCTTCCTCGAGCACACCGGGACGCGCGGGTGCGGCCTGCATCTGGCGGCGGCGCGGCACGGATTCGATCCCGCTGAGGTCAAGCCGCTCGCCTGCCAGCTCTACCCGCTGTCGTTCGAGTACGGACGCCTCGGCCTCAGCGACGATTTCTACCGGTACTCCTGCGCCTCGTCCGGCTCGACCAGCGTCTACCAGGTGATGCGCGAGACGATCGCCGCGACGTTCGGGGAGGATTCCGTCCGCGCCCTCGACCGCCTCGACGATCGCACGCGGTCGCGTTCGCTGCGGATCCTCCCGGCCGACGCCCGCTGAGGCACGCTATGCTTCGCGCGCCATGAGCGCAGCCTCCGAAGCGTCCGCCGCGCCCGTCCCCGCGCCGGTGCCCGTGTTGATCGTCGGAGCCGGCCCCGCCGGTCTGGCGACGGCGGCCTGCCTCAAGCAGCGCGGCGTCGACGCCCTCGTTCTCGAGGCCGGTCCCTCGGTGGCGACCGCCTGGCGCGGCCACTACGACCGGCTGCACCTGCACACGGTCAAGCAGCAGTCGCATCTGCCCGGCCTTCCGTTCGACGAGGCGTTGCCGCGCTACGTGTCGCGCGCCGACGTGTTGGCCTACCTCGAGTCGTACGCGGCCCGGTTCTCCATCGCCGCTCGCACGGGTGAGGCGGTTCGCCGCGTGCGCGCCGCGGACGGCGGCTTCGTCATCGAGAGCGCGCGGGCCACCTACCGGGCGCGCGCCGTCGTCGTCGCCAGCGGGTACAGCCGCGTGCCGAACCCGGAGCGGCTGCCCGATCAGGAGCGCTTCCGCGGGAAGCTGCTGCACTCCACCGCCTACCGGAACGGCGGGTCGTTCGCCGGCCAAGAGGTCCTGGTGGTCGGCGCGGGCAACACCGGCGCCGAGATCGCGCTCGATCTCTGCGAGCGGGGCGCCCATGCGACGCTCGCCGTGCGCGGGCCGGTCAACGTCGTGCCGCGCGATCTGCTCGGAATGCCGATCCAGCTGACCAGCATCCGCCTGCGCAACGCTCCGCTGAGGGTCGCCGATGCGATCGGTCGTCTGGCGGGGCGGCTGGCGTTCGGGAACCTGGCCCGGCTCGGGTTTCCGCGGCCGAAAGTGGGCCCGATCTCGGCTATTCGACTAAACCGGCGCATCCCGCTCATCGACGTCGGCACCATCGCCGCGATCAAGCGGGGGGCGATCGCGGTAAAGCCGGGCGTCTCGCGCCTCACGGAGACCGGTGCCCTGTTCGCCGACGGCAGCGACGCCGCGTTCGACGCGGTCGTGCTGGCGACCGGCTTCCGCGCGGACCTGGGCGACTTCGTCGACGTCCCCGGCGTGCTCGCGGACGACGGCACCCCGCGCGACTGGCGCGGCGGCGACTCCTGTCCGAACCTCTTCTTCGTCGGCTACGAGATCGTGCCGACCGGCCACCTGCGCCAGATCGCCCTGCGCGCCGAGGCGGTCGCCGCGGCGATCGCCGATCAGGTCTCCTGACGGCCGTTCGGCACCGACCGAACAAAGTCGACCTCGCACTCCAGGGTTGGTACTTTAGGTTCGGCCATGGGCGCCAAGGCAGTTGCGCTGTCGCTCGTCGCGGCGATGGCGATGGCGATGGCGATGGCGATGGCGATGGCGATGGAGGGATGCGCCTGGATCTTCGTCAAGCCCATTCCGCCGGACTACGACGCTCAAGACACGCAGGACTGCACGGTCGACATGACGGCTCCCTCCTCGACACACTCCTCGTCTTCTCCAACATCGCGGGAATGGTCTACGTCGTGAACAAGGCCGACAGACTGAGTCAGACGCAGGTGTACGGCCTGCTCGGCATCGAGCTGGCGGCGTCCATTCTGTGGGGGCTGTCGGCGAACTACGGGTATGAAAGAGCGAGCGCTTGCAGGGAGGCCCGCGCGGCCGCTGCGGCGGCCGACCAATCTCGACCTCGGGTGACGCACCGGCAAAGTCCTCGACCGGCGCCGCGCCTGCCGGCGCCGGAGGTCGCTCCCGGCGACGCCGACATTGCGAAGCCGGCTTCTTCGGCGGCGCCGCCGCGCGCGCCGGCGCCGCAGCAGCACGACGATGACGTCCCCGGCGCCCCGCGCCCGCAGCCGATGAACCAGCCGCCTCCCTATTGGTGATTGCCGCTGCGCGCGCTGTCGAACCGGAGGTGAACCCACTGCCGGCCACGGTCCTCGGCGACGGACTCCTCGAACGCGTCGCCGCGAAAGGCGCGGACGGCGGCGCGCCAAAAGGTGCCGGCCGGGCGGTTGGCAACGAGCACGCGAACCAGCCACTCGCCCGGGACCTCGCGCCACAGATGTTGGGCCAGCGCGCGCCCCACGCCTTGCTGTCGGTGGCGGCGGAGGACGAACAGAATCCTTCACGTCGCGCGCGGCCGCTCGGCCGAGCCACGGCTTGGCCGACTGGACGACGCCGAACCCGGCGAGCGAGCCGTCGACGCGGGCCAGGTGGACCGCCGAGTCGGCGCGCCAGAGCACCCCGGTGTCGAAGTCGAATCGGCCCTCGGCGTTCGCCTCGAGGCCCAGCCACTCGCTCATGTCGTGGATGTAGAGCTGGTAGAGGTTTCGTAGGATCGGGTCGGCCTCGATCCCTGCCCGCTCGAAGGTGATCACCCGGCGACGCCGGCGCTGGTCGCGGGGCTCATCTCTTCGCCGGCCGCTTGGCGGGCTTCTTGGCGGATTTGGGCGGCAGCTTGGCCGCCCCCTCGAACGCGCGCGCGACCCAGCCGGCGAGCGCCTTCGGCTCGCGCATCATCTTCTCGGGCAGCATGACCTTGTCGCTGCGCGCGCGGCCGTCGCCCATCGGATCGAACGGCGCCGCGCCCGGCAGCGCCAGCGCGCGGGCCCGGTCGGGCTCCGGCAGCCAGATCATCGTCGAGCGGCCGAACAGTCCGGCGAAGATGTGGCCGTTCACCTTGGCGGCGACGCCGCCGAACATCTTCATCGTCTCGACCCGGGCGTCCCTGGGGAGCGCGGCGAGAAAGAGGGGATGGTGTTCCGGAGGGACCTTGACCCAGGCCATGGCCCGGACCTTACCGCGATTCGATCGAGCGCGATCGCCAGCCGTCAGCCGTCAGCCGGTTGCGGCGGCATCGGCGGTGGCGATGAAGTCGCGCACCTGGGGATAGACGCTCTCGCGCCAGCGGCGGCCGCTGAAGATGCCGTAGTGGCCGGCACCCTGGATCGTCAGGTGATGCTTGCGGTCGGCGGGAATGCCGCTGCAGAGCTCGTGCGCCGCGCGCGTCTGGCCGATTCCCGAGATGTCGTCCAGCTCGCCCTCGATGGTCAGCAGGGAGGCGCGATCGATGGCCTCGGGCGCGACGCGCGCGCCGCCGACGAACCAGAGCCCGAGCGGCAGGAGGTGCTCCTGGAACACGATCCGCACGCACTCGAGGTAATACTCGGCGGGCATGTCCAGCACGGCGTTGTACTCGTCGTAGAAGCGGCGGTGCTCCTCGGCGCCGTCGAGGTCGCCCTGCACGAGGTGCTGGTAGAAGTCCCAGTGTGACCCGATGTGGCGCATCGGGTTCATGGCCATGAAGCCCGCGTGCTGCAGGAAGCCCGGGTAGACCCTCCGGTCGTGGCCCGGGTAGGGCTCGGGCACCTCCTGGATCAGGTGTCGCTCGAACCAGTCGATCGAGTTGGCGGCGGCGAACTCGTTGACCTTGGTCGGGCTCCGCCGAGCGTCGATCGATCCGCCCATGAGGATCAGGCTCTTCGGCTGCGCCTCCCCCGCGGCCGCCATCAGCGCGGTCGCCGCCAGCACGGGGACCGCCGGCTGACAGACGGCGATGACGTGCAGCCGCTCGGCCCCGATGTAGTGGATGAACTCGCGGACGTAGCCGACGTAATCGTCGAGCGTGAAGGGGCCGCGATCGGTCGGGACGTCGCGCGCGTCGTTCCAGTCGGTGATGTAGACCTTGTGGGCCGTGAGCAGCGTGCGCACCGTGTCGCGGAGCAGGGTGGAGTGGTGGCCGGAGAGCGGCGCGACGACCAGGACCGCCGGTTCTTGCTTCAGCTTGGCGACGATCTCCGGCCGGTCGCTGTAGCGCTTGAAGCGGAGCAGCCGGCAGAAGGGCTTGTCGAGCACCGTCTGCTCGACGATGGGAACCTTGGCTCCGTCGACGGCGACCTCGGTGATGCCGAAGGCGGGCTTCTCGTAGCTCTTCCCCAGCCGGTAGAGCAACTCGTACCCCGCGGCGACGTTGTTGGCGCCGGGCAACTGGGAGAGCCAGCTTCCCGGTTCGGAGAACATCCGGGCCGTCACCTCAGCCATCTGGACGGCGGGCGCCATCAGAGCGCGGTTGTATTCGAGGAAGCGGTACAGCAAGGGGCCAATCCGTTCTGCCGCGCGGGGTGCGACAAACGGATTATAGGCGATTGCCCTAAGGGATCTGTCCTAATGAAACCTCAGCGTTGATAGTTTGTGGGTGAAACGGCTGAGCTTCGTTGCAGCCTCATTGGGCCGTCCAGCCGCCGTCGATGGCGATTGCCTGGCCGGTGATGTTGCGAGCCGCGGGCGAGGCCAGAAAGTGTGTGATTCCGGCCAGCTCGTCGATGCCGATGAAGACCCCCTTGGGCATCGGCTTGAGCATGATCTCGGAGATGACCTCCGACTCGGGAATTCGGCGGGTGCGCGCCTGATCGGCGATCTGCTTGTCGACCAGCGGCGTCTTCACGTAGCTCGGACAGAGGGTGTTGATGGTGATGTCGACGCCGGCCGTCTCGAGCGCGATGACCCGCGAGAACCCGACCAGCGCGTGCTTGGCGGCGACGTAGGCGCTCTTGAAGGGGCTCCCCACCAGGCAGTGGATGCTCCCCATGTTGACGATGCGCCCGAATCCCCGCTGCCGCATCCCCGGCAGGAGCGCGCGGGTGAGCCGCACGGCGCCGACCAGCATCACCTGGAGCAGGAAGTCCCACTTTTCCATGGGGAACTCCTCGAGCGGCGAGACGAACTGCAGCCCGGCGTTGTTGACCAGGACGTCGACCGGGCGCGACAGCGCGCCGAGCGCGGCGGCCACGCTCGATTCGGAGGTGACGTCGAGCGCCACCGCCTCCGCCGACCCGCCGGCCTCGCGGATGCGCGCGGCGACCGCGCCCGCCGCGTCGCTGGTCAGATCGGTCACCATCAGATGGTCGCCGCGCCGCCCGAGCTCGGCGGCGAGGCCAGCCCCGATTCCGCTGGCGGCCCCGGTGATGAGGACGTTGTGCACGAGCCGCCCGCGCTCACCAGTCGACGAGCGCGGCCCCCCACGAGAGGCCTCCGCCGAACCCGCACAGCATGACGCGCGACCCGCGCCGGAGCTGCCCGCTCTCAGCCGCCTTCTGCAGCGTCAGCGGGATGCTGGCGGCGGCGGTGTTGCCGTAGTGTTCGACCGTGGTGACGGTCCGCTCCATCGGCAGCTCGAGCGACTTCATGATCGCCTCCAGCATCCGCAGGTTGCTCTGGTGCAGGACGAGGAGGTCGAGATCGCGCGGCACGAGCTCGTGCTCGTCGAGCAGCGAACGGATCACGCGCGGCACCGTGTCGACGGCGAAATCCCAGACCTTGGGGCCGTTCATGACGAAGGTGTTGAGCCGCTTCTCCAGCACCTCCGGGCTCGCGGGGAGGCGGGTGCCGCCGCCAGGTACCTGGATGTGGCGGCTGCCGCGTCCGTCGCTGCCCAGATGGAAGTGGATCCGCCCTCCCGGCCCGTCGTCGGATTGCGACAGCAGCACCGCCCCGGCCCCGTCGCCGAAGAAGACGCAGGTCCGGCGGTCGCTCCAGTTCATGATCTTGGAAAAGGCGTCGGCGCCGATCACCAGTGCGTGGCGGTACTTGTCGGGGGCGGTGAGCATCATGCTCTGCGCGACGTTGAGCGCGAACACGAAGCCGGCGCAGACGGAGTTCACGTCGAACGCCGGGATCTGCCGCTCGGCCAGCCCCATCTTCTCTTGAACCAGACAGGCGACCGCCGGCTGCGACTGGTCGGGCGTGGCGCAGGCGACCACGATGAGGTCGACCAGCGACTTGTCCACGCCGGCGGAGGCCAGACAGCGCAGGCCGGCCTCCGTTCCCATGTCGCTCGGCGCTTCGTCGTCTCGCGCGAGCCGCCGCTCGACGATGCCGGTCTTGGCCTCGATCCAGTCGTGGGAGGTGTCGATCCGCGCCGCCAGGTCGTGGTTGGTCACGGTGTTGCTCGGCACGTAGCCGCCGATGCCCGAAATTCGAATCCCCATCACCTGCTCCTAGCTGCTCGCTGGCCGTCCCGGGCCATCCGGCTTCGACGTTGATCGTTCGCCCAGCCAGCGGGTCGCCGCTGGCCAGAGGGTCTGATGCGCCTTGCTCCCCACCACCAGGCCGACGTGCCCGGCACCGATCTCCATCGACGCGATGTCGCTCGAGGCGACGTGCGGGCGGATCCCTTCCGTCGACGCGGGTGCGATCAGATGATCCTTCCCGGCCGTGAGCAGCAAGAGAGGGCAGGCGATCCGCCCGAGGTCGACCCGCCGCCCGCCGAGCGAGAGCTCCCCTTTCACCAGCAGGTTCCGCTGGTAGAGGTTCTTGACGAACTCCCGGAAGGCCTCGCCGGCGACGGGAATGTTGTCGTTCACCCAGCTCTCGAGCGCCAGGTGGTTCTGCACGGCACGCGGGTCGTCCATCTGTTCGAAGAAGGCGATGTTCTTCTCGACCAGGTTCCCCACCGGGTTCATGGCCAGGAAGCAGGCCTGCAGAAACCAGCCCGGGCAGTTCCCGTAGGCGTCGATGAGCGCGTCGACGTCGAAGTGCTTCGGGTCGGTCCACAGACTGAGCAGCGTCTCCGTGCCGGCGAAGTCGACCGGCGCGGCCAGCAGGGTGAGGGTTCGGGCCAGCTCCGGGCAGAGCGCCGTGAGCACCGCCGCCATCGTTCCCCCCATGCAGTATCCGAGCAGGTGCAGGCTTCTTCCGGCATGGCGATCGAGGATCAGCGTCGCGGCGCGCTTCAAGAACCCGCACACGTAGTGCTCCAGGGTCAGCACGTGGTCGGTGTCCGAGGGGACACCCCAATCGACGAGGTAGACGTCGAAGCCGTGCTGGAGGTACTGCTGGACGACGCTCCGCTCGGCCTGCAGGTCGAGGATGTACGGGCGGTTGACCAGGGCGTAGCAGAGCAGCACCGGCTCCGCGTAGGTGGCCGGGGTCTCGCGACGGTAGTGGAGCAGCCTGTGCGTCCCCGCGCTCAGGATGACGTCCGCCGGGGTCGTCCCCACGCGCGTGTCGCGCGCCTGCTGCAGGACGCGCGGGGCGGCCAGCAGGCGGCGCCACATCCGCTGCTGCTCGGCGAAGAGCGGCGGCAGGGTGGCGTCGACCGCCCCCCATCGCATCGTCGAACGCTCGCTCTCCGCCGTCGCCACCACCGCCTCCTGTTCGTTTTCGCTCGCCGCGCTTCCGCCGCTACATCGCCATGCCGCCGTTGACGTCGAGCACGTGTCCGGTGACGAAGCTCGCGGACGGTGAGGCCAGGTAGAGGACGCTGGCGCCGATCTCCATCGGATCGCCGAGCCGCCCGACCGGCGTGATGTCGAGGACCGACTGGAGCGCCTTGTCGGGGACGCCGTCGAGCATACGCGTCTTGATGAAGCCGGGCGCGATGGCGTTCACCGTCACCCCCTTGCGCGCGTACTCGCGCGCCAGCGTCTTGGTCAGCCCGATGAGCCCGGCCTTGGCGGCGGCGTAGTTGGCCTGACCGAAGTTGCCGATGCGCCCGACGATGCTGGAGATGTTGATGACCCGCCCCCAGCCGCGGCCGGCCATCGCCTCGATGAAGTTCTGGGTGATCTCGAAGACGCTGTTGAGGTTGGTGTTGATGACCTCGTCCCAGGCCTCGCGATCCATCCGGCGGAAGAGGCCGTCGCGCGTGACGCCGGCGTTGTTGACCAGGATGTCGATCGCCTCGAAGTCGCTGCTCACGCGGGCGCACATCATCTTGACCCCGCCGCGCGTGGCCACGTCGCACGGGTAGGCCTCAGCGCGGCGGCCCATCTCGCGGATCTCGCGGCAGACGCCCTCGGCCTGCTCGACGCCGGCCGGGCTCGAGCCGACCGCCACGTCGGCGCCGGCCGCGGCCAGCGTCAGCGCGCAGGCCCGACCGATGCCGCGCGAGCCGCCGCTCACGAACGCCTTCTTGCCCAGCACGCTGAAGATGGGGAGCGCGGCCGCCGGAGTTTCGTGGAGTGCGACTGTCATGGGATCTCCTAGTGAAGGTGAAATGGCGTGGTGAGCTGGGTCGGCAGGGTGATCGCGGTGAGGTTCCAGCGGACGAGTTCCAGGAAGGTCGGCGATCGCAGCTGGGTGGCCACGGTCTGACGGACCTCCGCCAGGAGGCGGTTTCGAAGCCGCTGGGGCGCCTCCAACCCCCACATCGTTTCCAGGCAGTCCCACCCGAGGGCGTGGGCGGAGCGCCAGGAGTCGAACCACTGGTCGACCAGATGCGGGACCCCCGGGGGGGGTCCCGCACCCTCCCGCGACGGGCTCCACCAGGCAAAGCCTGGCGTCGTCCACGCGACGAGATGGCTAGACGCGGACATCTTGAACGACTTCGGCCGACTTCTTGGACCAGTCCTGGAAAGCGCTGAACTGGGCCTCGCTCTGCGTCTTGAAGGTGTCGAACAGCTTGCGCCAGAGGTCTTCCACGACGTGCCGGTAGTCATCCGGCGACTTGGCGTCCGTCGCACGGAACGTCTGCTCGATGATCTGGATGCCGGCGGCGTAGGTCGAGTCCAGCGACTGCCGGTGCTTGTTGAGCAGATCGACGCTGAGCTCGATGAAGCGCTTCTGGAAGTTGCGTCCGGCGTCCCCCGCGGCGCCGCCGCCCCCGCCGAAGGGACTGCCGGACATCCACGGCTGGGTCAACTGCTTCATGAACTCTTGCTGAATCTGCAGCGATGATTCGGATGCCTTGCGGAAGGTTTCGAAGAATTGATCCATCATGACGTCTCCCGTTCGTTCGCCTGCGGCGCCCGCGGCGTCGAATGGCGCCTCGTCGTTCGCGGGTCGGATGGTAGTGGCTGGAAGTGCGACAGCAATTAGGGAGAAATACCGATTTCGCGGGCGTGCCAACCGCGTTCAACGGCTCCGCGCGATACCTTGAGGCAACTCCTGAATGTGCCGCCGGCGGTCTCCACTCGACGGGTGTGTCGTTGACAGCGCGAGGGGCATCCGCACAAGGAAGCAGCCGCGCATCTCGGCGTGGCGGATCGGAGGCGGACCTTGGGTGGCAAGAGGATCGCGATCGCCTGTCAGGGCGGCGGCAGTCAGTGCGCGTTCGTGGCGGGCGCGCTGAAGGCGCTGTTCGCCTCTCGAATCGATGAACGCTTCAAGATCGTCGGGCTGAGCGGGACCTCGGGTGGTGCGTTCACCGCCGCGCTGGCCTGGCTCGGTCTTCTGTTGAAGGCGCGGGGCGATCGAACGCCGATCGGCGACCGGATCGTCGGCTGCTGGAAGGATCTGTCGGCGCAGACGGGGCGGGAGGTCGCCCTCGACTCGTTCTGCACGCAGTTCGTGCGCGGGGTCGAGCATGGCCTGCTGCCGACCGTGGCCAGCAGCCCGGCGTCGTTCGGATTTCGAATGTGGTCCCAGGTGGTCTCCACCCTGATCGGGCGTCCGGAGTTCACGGATCTGAGAGCCCTCCTCACCAAGCATCTCGACTTCGAGGCGCTCCCCCTGCTCGTCGACGCCGAGAGCCCGGTCCTCCTGGTCGGGGCGGGGGACGTGCTCGAAGGAAGCCTCAAGATCTTCAGCTCGGCCAAGGGCGAGATCTCCGTCGATGCGCTGCTCGCCTCCGCCGCCATCCCGAATCTCTTTCCGGCGGTGTGGGTCGACGGGCACGCCTACTGGGACGGCATCTTCGCCTCGAACCCGCCGGTCAGCGGGTTCCTGAGGAAGCAGCTGGTGGGAGAGGAAAGCAAGGTCCCCGAGGAGATCTGGATCATCCAGGTGAATCGCTCCCACCACGACGACGTTCCTGAGGCACCGAGCGAGATCTCGAACCGCCGCAACCACCTGGCGGGAAATCTCAGCCTCCAGCAAGAGCTACAGGTGATCGACATGGTGAATATGCTCCTCCAGGAAGGGGCTCTGACGCCGCGCTTTCGCGCCCGCTTCGGACTCGACAACGCGGAACGCATCACCGTCCGCTTCATCCGCATGTCGTCGGATCTGGAGCAGAGCCTCGACTATCCGAGCAAGCTGTCGCGGCTCGGCCCGCACATCGACAAGCTGATGGCGGACGGGGAGGCGCAGGCGACCGCGTTCCTCTCCGCTCTCGACGAGATCGAAGCCGGCGGAGCGGCGACGGACGGATCATCCGACGGCCCCGAACCACCCCAGCCGGAACGGAGGGTATGACCGCGGCGCTGGCGCACGGCGCGCTGCTGCTGGCGGGGCTGTTCGCGCAGGGGCAGAGCGCGCAGGATCCCGACGCGGGCGCGCCCGTGGCGCCGCCACCGACACCCCACCTGGCGCTCGACATCTCGCCCCAGCGCGCGCCGCTGGCCCCGCCGCCGCCCGAGGCGGCACCGTCCGACAAACCCGCCGGCACCTGGCAGTTGCCCCACTACGACGAGGGGTTCGTGCTGGTCTCGACTCCCGAAGAATCCGCCATGCCGTTCCGGCTGAGGCTCAACCACGTCGATCAGTTCAAGTACACCAACACGCTGGCCGTCCACGACACCTACACCACGCATCTCGGCGTCGTCACGCCGGTCAACAAGCGAAACGACTTCCAGCTCACGCGCGACGTCTTCTATTTCTCCGGCTACGTCTTCGACGAGCGGCTCGACTACAACATCATCCTCTACACCTCGACGGCCGATCTGACGGCGACCGCCGCCGGCTACGTCGGGTACGTGTTCAACAAGGGCTTCGCGTTGCGCGCCGGCTTCTTCTCGCTGCCGAGCCTGCGCGCCATGACCGGCACCTACCCTTACTTCGCCGGCACCGACCGCAGCATGGAGGTCAACTACATGCGTCCCGGCTTCACCCAGGGGATCTGGGCCAACGGCGAGCCCTTCCCCGGCTTCAACTACATCGCGATGGTCGGGAACTCGCTCAACTCGCTCAACATCGCAGCGTCCCGCATCGACTACCGCTTCGCCTACTCCGCCTCGATCTGGTACGACCTCAACGACTTCGGCAAGCCCTGGAACGACTACGAGGATCACCAGAAGGTCGCGCTGCGCATCGGGACCGCGTTCACCTACGCGCGCGAGGACCGCCTCTCCGATCTGTCGACCTCGAACCCGGAGAACAATTCGACGTACATGTCCGACGGCACCTTGCTGTTCGCGACCGGAACGCTGGCGCCCGGGGTCACCATGTCGCTGGCCAGCGTCTACATCTACGCCGTCGACGCGGGGCTCAAATACCGCGGCTTCTCCTTCAACACCGAATGGACGATGCGCTGGCTCGACAGCTTCGAGGCCGACGGGCCGCTGCCGATCGCCAGCATGTTCGACTGGGGCTACGACGCCTCGCTCGGCTACTTCGCGGTCAAGAAACGTTGGGAGCCCTACCTGCGCAACTCGCTCGTGCACGGCCCCTTCGCCACCGCCGTGGAGGGAGCGATCGGATCGCACTGGTATCCATTTCACACCCGGCAGGTCTGGCTCAGCGCCGAGGTGATCGGCATCAAGAACTGCCCGTACACGAGCGCGCTCTACATCTACTCATCCGGTCAGACCGGCCTGCTCTTTCCGGTCCAGCTCCTCGTCCGGTTCTGACATGCGTGCCGTCGTCTTCGTCCTGCTGGTCGCGCTGTCGTTCGCCGCACGTCTCGGGGCCCAGGAGAGTCCGGTCGCGCCGCCGCTCGACGCCGGCGTGCCCTCCGAGCGGGACGCCGAACCGCCCCCGCCGCCGCCTCCGCCGCCGCCCATCCCGCCTCCGATCCCGCTCCAGGAATGAGGCGGCCGATATCCCGGAATCGAGGCATGCTCTAGCCACGATGTCCGAATACCGCTACCCGCCCGATCTGGCGCGCTATGTCCGCCAGCACTGGCCGGAGGGGCGGGCGCTGTCGCTCCCCGACGATCTCCTCGGCGAGGCGCTGTCGATCGCCTACCACGCCTCGCTGACCGCCGAGGAGACGCGGCCGACGCGGTTTCGCCTGCTGCTCATGGCGCCGGACGCGCTCCCGGAGCGCGGCGCGCCGAACGAGGGGGTGCTGCGCCTCCTCTTCGATCGCACGCGCGCCGCCACGGCCGATGAGATCCGGCAGCTGGCCCCCTCGGCCCCCTTCGAGACCTCGTTGATCGGCGTCTCGCCGTTCGAGGGCAAGCTGCGCATCTGGGGGCTGGCCCACTCGGGGCCCGCCTGGCTGGCGCCGACCTGGGGCGGGCGCGGCGTGGTGCCGAACTGGACCTACGATCCGATCGTCCACGTCACCGGGCCCGGCCACATCGCCGTCCGCTGCGCCGGCAAGCTGATCGGCGCGCTCGAGCAGGGGCTGCTGGTCGACGCGCTCATGGACGTCTTCGAGTCCGAGTGGCTGCCGGCGATGTTTCACCACGAGCGCGAGGAGGTGCAGCGCGAGCACGCCGCCCAGCAAGCCCACGCGCAGGTCCCGACGGCGGCGGCCCCCTCGCTGGTGGGCCTCGTCGGCCAGCACATGCTGCGGCGCTCGATCCAGCTGGTGCTCGGCGCGCGGCACGGCGGCCTCATCCTGGTCGCCGACGTTCCCCCGGGCGCGCCGTTCGCCGGCCTCGCGGGGCTTGGGCTCAAGTACCGCTTCGATCAGAACGAGCCGGCGCACCGCTACCGCACGCTGCTGTTGCAGATGCTCGACCGCTTGGCGGCGGGCACGACCAACGCCTCGGTCGACTGGAACGACTTCGCCGGCGACACCAGTCTCGATCTCGAGAAGCTGGAGAACGCGATCTTCGAGATGAGCCGGGTGATAGCCGGCCTCGCCGCGATCGACGGCGCGGTGGTGCTCGACAAGTCGTTCGCGCTGCTCGGCTTCGGCGCCGAGGTTTCGAGCGAGCTCCCGGCGCCGCTGCGCGTCTGGCGCGCGCTCGATCCCGAAGGCGAGCGGCGCGAGGTCAACGCCGTCGAGGACGTCGGCACCCGCCACCGGGCCGCCTACCGCTTCGTGCGGCAGCACCCGCGCGGCCTGGCGATCGTGATCTCCCACGACGGCGGCGTCTCGTTCGTCGCCAACCGCGACGGCGAGGTCCTGTCGTGGCAGCAGTCGGTCAGCCGCTGAGCGGCGATCGAGAAGGCTAGGGGGTCACGAGGACCGAGACCGTCGCCGTGTAAGACGTGCCGTCGGAGCCGCTGACCTTGAAGGTGAATGACCCGAGCCCGTGGAATCCGGAGCTGGGCTGGAACTGCGCCGTCGATCCGGACAACGTCACGGTGCCGTTTTGGGCGGCCGAGACGGCGTAGGTCGGCGAGACGCCGCCGAACCCGGCGGCGTAGGCGGAGAGATCCACGCCGACCGCGGCGCCGGCGGCGGTCTGGGCGTGCGGGCCGGCGAGCCAGTTGATGTAGTGCTCGAGGAGCACATAGCCGTCGGCGGCCTTGGTCATCGCGTCGTTGGTCGCCGGGTTGGAGCCGGTGGCGTTCTCCCAGACGTCGGGCATCCCGTCGTTGTCGGTGTCGGTGGGGCGGGTGCCGCCCGCGATCGTTCCGTAGCCGTTGTTGGGAAGGCCGGTGTCGGTCTGGCTGCCGTAGAGGCCGCCGCTCGGGCCGACGGTGCCGGCGCCCGTGCCGGTCGTCCCCCTGCCGAGCGTCATGATCTGACTGACGATCAGCGCGTCCATCGAATCGCGCGGCAGCGCCCCCGCCTCGGAGATCGCCATGCGCGCCCCCGACGGCGCGTCGAGCGGCGTGACCGCGTTGGTCTCGGTCGACCAGGGGCTGGTGAGCACGGTCCCCGTCCCCTGGTACCAGTACGGCGTCGTCGTCGTGCCGTCGAGCGTCCCGTTCAGGTTCGAGTCTTTCAGGTTCCCGGCGTAGTAGATCGATTGGTTCTTGTCGACCTGGTACCAGGTGTTGTCGGTCCCCGTCGAGGCGGGCCCGAACACGAAGTAGTTGTTGAGGATGTCGTGCGTGAAGTTCGTGCTCGTGTGCGTCGTGTAACCGGCCGAGTAGTTGTAGAGCAGGTTGTTGACGAACACGTTGTTGACCTTGGCCAGCGGGTTCCGGTTGTGCGAGTTGGCGAAGATGTTCCGGTACCAGGACCAGTTGCTCTGGACCGACTCCGTGTGGGCGCCGAACTGCTGCCCCGTCGGGTCGGCGATCATCGAGTCCTGGAAGGTGATGTTGGTGACCGGGTAGTTCTGCCAGTCGTCGCTGACACCGTCGATGACGTCCCAGGGCGCGAACTCGAGCGACGTGTGGTCGATGATGACGTCGTGCGCGCGGTAGAGGCTGAGCGCGTCGTCCGTCGAGCTGGCGGTGTCGCTCCCCGGCCGGATGCGGATGTGGCGGACGATGACGTTCGACTGGCTGGCGAAGGAGATCTCGCCCCCCGAGAATCCGATCCCGCCGCCCGGTGCCGTCTGGCCCGCGATGGTGAGGTTGCTCTTGGCCGAGACCGCCGTCGTGAGCTTCACGTAGCCGCCCACGTCGAACACGACGATGCGCCCCGAGCTGCTCACGGCGTCGCGGAACGAGCCCGTGCCGGAATCATTCAGGTTGGTGACGTGATAGACGACGCCGTTCCGCCCGCCGGTCACCGCCTTCGCGAACCCCTGCGCGCCCGGGAAGGCCAGCGCCGGTCCCGGCGTGCCGCCGGTCCCGGTCGCTC
The DNA here is from genome assembly GCA_963831685.1 of uncultured Pseudomonadota bacterium. Classification (GTDB taxonomy): domain Bacteria; phylum Myxococcota_A; class Polyangia; order Fen-1088; family Fen-1088; genus JADGRB01. The sequence goes on along the minus strand of CAWHRJ010000007.1, from coordinate 174,295 downwards.
CGCCCGTGCTCGTGCTCCCACCGGTTCCGGTGGCGCCTGCGGTCCCGGTCGCGCCGCCCTTACCGGTGCTACCCGCAGCGCCGGTGCTGCCAGCGGCGCCGCCGGAGCCAGTCGCGCCCGCGCTACCGCCTGTTCCGCTCTTCCCGGCGGCGCCGGCGGCGCCGCCCGTTCCGGTGCTGCCGCCCGTCGCGGTCGCGCCACCCGAGCCCGTGCTGCCGCCGCTGGCGGTGGCGCCGCCCGAGCCCGTGCTCCCGCCCGAGCTGACGTTGCCTCCGGTTCCCGTGCTGCCGCCGGACCCGACGCTCCCGCCCGACGCAGAGCTGCCGCCGGTTGACGTGCCCCCGGTCCCCGGCGTGCCCCCGGAGGCGCCGCCACTTCCGGACTGATCACCACCGGTTCCGTTGGCGCAGCCGGCGCCGAAAAAAAGAATGGCCGTCGCCGCGAGGCTGGCCCGGAGGCTGATCAGGAGGCGTGAGCTCATCGCCAGCTATGTTCCTGGCGGTCCGAATCGATCACGGAAAATTCCCTGAAAACAACGAGGCTTGCGTCTCGTCGCGGGACGAAAGCCCCCAGCGAGAAGCTCGCTGATCGATCGCCCGGGCTAAGGAGCGCTCGCACCGAGCGTGTCGCGCGCGAACTCCCGGAACCGGCCGTTCGGGTAGGCGTCGGCGTAGCCGGCCGCGAGGCGGTGCGCGGTCGCGGCGTCGCCGCGCGCGGTCGCCGCTTCGATCGCCAGCGCCAGCGCCTCCTCGCGAAGGGCGCCGTGCGGGTGCGTTGTCAGGTAGTGGTCGAGCAAGCGTCCGGCACGCGCGGCGTCGTGATCGCGGCGGAGCGCGACCATCGCGTCGAGCACTTGCGTACGCTCGGCGGTGGCGGCGCTGGCGGCTGGCGTCAGCTCGATCGCGTGCTGCGACACCGGGCGGGCCGCGTGGGGCCTGGCCGCAGGGACCGGCGACGCGGCCGGCGCTGAAACAGGCGTCGTCGCGGGCGCGACGGACGGAGCCAGCGTCCGCGGCGCGGGCGCCACGCGCGGGGCGATCGCGGGTGGGGGCGCGGCGGCGCCCGGCCAGATCCAGTGGAGGCGGTGTCGCCCGTAATGTCCGATCATCGCCGCGGCGCTGCCGCAGATGCAGAGGATGACGCCGGCGACGACCAGCGACCGTACGGTCGCCCAGCGGTACGCGCGGCTCGCGCGTGGCTCGGCATCCTTCGCTGCCGCCCGGACGACGGCCGCCCAGACGCGCCCCTTGAGATCGGCGTCGGACGGGGTGCCCGGCGTTCGCCGCACGAGCTCGATCCCCTTCTCGTGGACGGGACCGTGACCGACCTCGTCGCGCAGCCGGTTCATGGTCGGCTCCTCTCGGCGTGTTCCTTGTCTCGGTCTCGCACAAGCTTGAAGAAGTCCTTGCGCGCGTGGTGCAGCCGCGTCCAGACGGTCGCCAGTGGGATGTCCTGGATGCGGGCGATCTCCTCGCCGGAGTAGCCTTCGATCTCGAACAGGACCAGCGTTGTGCGGCGCTTCTCGCTCATTCGGGCGACGACATCCTGAAACAGCTTGCGGTTTTCCGCCACCTCGTAGCTGCGCTCGGGGCTGGCGGCGGCGTGAGGGATGGCGGTGAGATCGATCTCACTCCGCCCGCGAACGAGGTGCTTGAACCAGGCGCGGCGGCGGTAGTCGCGCACGGTGAGCTGGGAGATCCGATACAGCCAGCCGGCGAGGTTTCCGCCGTCGAACTCCTCCAGCCGCCGGCGGACGACCAGGAAGATCTCCTGGGCCAGGTCCTCGGTGTCGGACGGAGGCGCGCCCAGGGCGTAGAGCCACTTCACGACATCGTCGAACCAGTCTTCGTACACCTGCTTGAAGACGAGTCCCACGGCGGGCTCGGCGGGCTCGGCCTCGCGGTCGCTGACGATCCTCAGTCGGGGAGGCTCTGGCGGATCGCGTCTGGTCGGAAGCAACTGCATTCCTTTGCCGTCTCTATTAGGGGGGGAAGAGGCCGGAACCTTCATGTTGATCAACCGATTAGCCTCGCTCGCCCAAACGGCTGACGCTGATGGTCGCGTCGTCGATGTAGACCAAGCCGGGCGAGGGGGAGACACTGTCGGATGCGCCGCCCACGCTCCACTCCATCCAGTCGGTCTCGGCGGTGACCACCCCCTCCGCGTCCAGGATCTCGACATCATCCTGCCAGACCTTGAATTGGCCGGTCGCGTCGGAGGCCTTTTTCCGGAAGACCTCAAAGTGCACCCAGCGGGCGATCGGGACGGCGATCGGATTCAATTGCTGCAGATCAATCTGCGTGACGTAGTTGTAAAGTTGCGCGGCCAATGAGCCGTCTGGCTGGGGGTAGAGATTGATGTCCCAGGTCGGAAAGACGTTCGTGCCGTCGCCGGTGTGGCTGCCGCGGAAATGAACGACGCTCAACCAGGACCCGACCGTGAAGCCGGGCGCGACGTAGATCCAGGCGCCGTAGTACGCCTCGCCCGGGTTCGGCTGCAGACGGAAAAAGTAGTTGATCGAGTTCATTCCCGACGCCGGCATCACCGTCGACTTGCCGGCGTACCGTCCAGTGTGCGCCACGTCGGTCGTCACCGCCGGCGCGATGGCGATGTTCTCGGTGTCGGTTCCCCCCTGGCCGTCGCCCGTCCATTCGGACAGATCACCCGGTTCGAAGGTGGCCGACCAGAGGAGGTTGGCGGCGCCGTCGCCGATCGAGCCCAGGTGGACCTCGCGCGAGCAGCCCGCGTCGCCGATCGCCGCGCCCGCCACGGTCAGAACGATGACGACGCGGGGGAGCCCCATCCCTTCAACGATAACCGATCGCGGGGATCGCGGTGAGCGGCGTCGCCCTGCTGGGATTGATCGCGGCGAGCGTCGCGTCGCCCGAGGCGGCGGGCGGAGCCGCCGCGCCGGTCGCGTTGGTCGTCGAGGCTCAGGGGAGCTGCCCGAGCGGCGAAGCGGTCCGCGCGGCGTTGCTTCCGGCGCTGGTGGCGGCGCCCCCCGCCGGCCGGCAGCCGCCGCGGGTCACCGATCTCGGCGACCGGTTCGTGGTCGACGCCGCCGGGCAGACCGGCGCGTTCGTCGACCTGGCCCGCGACTGCACCGAGCGGGCGCGCGTGGCGGCGGTCTTCATCGCGCTCGCCTTGAGCCCACCGGCCGCGCCGGAGCGCCCGGCGCCGCCGCCTCGACCGGCGCCCCCACCGCACCCGTCGCGCTGGTTCGCCGTCACGGCCGAAGCGCGGATGGACGCAGGGTCCGTCGGCGCGCCGGCCGCGACGACGCTCGCCTGGGGTGGAGAGGTTCGCGGCGCGGTCGGAAGCGGCGCGCTGGGGGTCGCCGCGACGGCGGGCGTGCTCACACCGACCGACGATACCTTCGGTTCGGTCGACGTCCGGCAGCAGCGCTTCCCGCTCAGCCTGTCGCTGACGCTCGGCCACGATCTTCAGCACGGGCTTCGTTTCGGCGGCGATCTCGGCCTGGCGATCGTCCCCTTCACCTTGCGGGGGGAGGGGCTGAGCACGGTCGCGCCAGCGACCCGGATCGATCTCGGCGCGCGGCTGGCGGTCGCGCTGTGGCTCCCGGCCGTGGTCGGACGGCTGGCCCCGGTCCTCGGCCTCCATGCCGACGTCTTCCCGCGCCCCTACCGTTTCTCGGTCGATCCGCTGGGCGACATCGGATCGTCGAGCGGCTTCTGGCTGGGCGGTTCGCTCGGGCTCTCGTACGGCAGCCGATGAGCCGGCGCGGCTGGGCCGGCAAGGCGCCGGGGTCCCGGGGCGCCCCTCCCCGAGTGTCAGACGGAGGCTAGGTTGACAGGAGAAACCGGGAGGTGGCGCATGCTGATGGCAAAGTCGGAGCTCGGGCTGGCGTCGCGATGGGGGTGGATCGCCTTGCGAGGTGTGGTGGCGATCCTGTTCGGCTTGTTGGCATTCGCTCAACCGGGAACGGTCGGGTTGAGCTTGATTCTGATGTTCGCGGCCTACTCGTTCGTCAGCGGGATCGCGGCGCTGGTGACCGCGGCGCGCGGCAATCGGGCCAACGATCCACGCTGGGGCACCTTTTTGATGGAGGGGTTGGTCTACGTCGCGGCCGGTATCGTGGCCGTGCTCTGGCCGGCGTCGACCGCGATCGCGTTCCTGTGGGTGATCGCGCTCTGGGCGATCGTCAGCGGCGCGCTCGAGATCGCCAGCGCGATCCGGCTGCGCAAGACGATGGAACACGAATGGACGCTGGGCCTCGCCGGCGGCCTCTCGATGTTGTTCGGTGTGCTGATGCTGTACCGGCCCCTCACCGGGGGGCTGGCCGTGGTCTGGTGGCTCGGGTCCTACGCCGTCATCTTCGGCGCGCTGCTGGTCGGGCTCGCCTTCCGGCTCCGTCGGGTCGCCCGCGACAACAACGAGAGCGAACGCCACCTGCCCGAGGAGGGGCTGCACCAGCCCACCTGAGTCCCGCGGGAACGACCTCGATGTGGACGCTGGACGCGGCCGCTCCCCGGCCGCAAGGCGTTCCACGTCGCGTCCACCGAGGGCGCGCTGTCTCTAGTCGGTGAATTCGGATATCCTGGAGCGGATGGCCCGCCTGGGTTGGTCGTGCGTCTTGCTCCTGGTGATCGGGCTCGCCGCGTTGCCCGTGGCCGCGCGCGGGAACGACGCAAAGGAGCTCTACGAGCAGGCGACGGCCGCCTTCGGCCTCGGGCACTACGCCGAGGCGGCCGAGAAGTACGAGCAGGCGTTCTCGCGCCGCCCCGATCCGGCACTGCTCTACAACGCGGCGCAAGCCTACCGGCTGGCCGGCAACAAGCAGCGGGCGCTGGAGCTCTACACCAACTGCGTGCGCCTGTTTCCGAGCTTCCCCAACGCCGAGGACGCGCGCAACCACGTCGCCACACTGAAAAGAGAGATCGAAGACGAGCAGAAGGTCAGGACTGTATCGGGGCCCGCGGTGACCGCGCCGGTGCCCGTCGCGCCGGCGACGCCGCCGGTTGCCGCGGCGACCACGCCAGCGCCGGTCGTGCCGGCGCCCGTCTCGTCGCCGGTCGCGCCGGCCCCGGTGCTGGTCGACGCGCCCGCGGCGACGGTGACCACTTCCGGGCCGCCCGCGGAGGCCAGTGAGTCGGTCTTCTCGAAGCCCTGGTTCTGGGGCGTCGTCGCGGCGGTCGTCGTCGGCGGGACGGTCGGGATCGTGCTGGCGACGCGGGGGACGAAGTATCCCGACGCCAGCTTCGGCATGGTGAACGGCAACTGATGGCGGGGCGCGTGCCGGACCATCGCCTGTTGTTCGCGGCGTTCCTGCTGGTCGCGACCTCCGTCGGCTGCGGCAAGACCGAGAGCTGCCGTCCGGGGACGTTGTTCGTCAACGTCGACCTGGGCGCCTTCGCGCAGGCGAACCTGCTCGAGGTCGACGTGACGGTCGCGGGCGGCACCACCTCGCACGGACAGCTCACGCTCGGGGGCAGCGCCGCGGGCGGCGTGGAGATCGACTTCCCCAGCGGATACCCGGCCGGCAAATCAGCGACGGTCGTCCTGACGCTCGCGTCGGGGACGACCGCGCTCGCCCAGCGGAGCGAGACGGTCGCGCTCGTCGCCGGGTGCACCAGCATCACCGTCGACTTCGGCGCCGACGGCGGCGTGGGTGGGAGCAGCGGCACCGCCGGACGCGGTGGCGCCGGCGGGTCGACGGGTGGCGGCGGCGCGGGCGTCGCCGGCGGCGCGGGCGGATCGATGGGCGGCGCCGGCGCGGGCGGCGCGGCGGGCAAGGGCGGGGCGGGCGGCGGCGCGACGGGCAACGCGGGGGCGGGCGGCGGCGCGGCGGGCACGGGTGGTGGCGGACCCGGCACGGCGGGCTCGGTCGGCACGGGTGGCGCTGCGGGCGGCGGGGGACACGCCGGCAGCGGAGGCGCGGGCGGCGGCTGCGTGAAGACCGGCCCCGAGAACTGTTTCAACAACATCGACGACGATTGCGACGGCGCCATCGACTGTGCCGACAGCGACTGCGCGCCCTCCGTCGCGCAGTGCGTGCCACTCGATCCGTCGCAGGGGAAGATTGGCGAGACCGGGGGCAGCGGCAGCACCTGTCCGACCGATTTTCCCCAGGGACTGGCGCTCATGGGCGGCTTCAATCCGGGCGTCTGCGCGGGGTGCAACTGTCAGGCGGGACCGACCACCTGCACGACCACGGTCTACGGATTCAAGGACACGACCGCCTGCGCCTCCGGGCAGGCCGGCATCTCCGTCGGGACCTGGAAACCGGGCGCCGAGGGGTCGGGGTGCACGTCGACGCCCGACTGGAAACAGGTCGGGCTCGGTGGCAACACCTTCGGGATCGCGATCGATGCGTTCACCCCCGTCGAGAGTTGCAGCGCCGGCGGCACCGCAACGGCGAGGGTGTCCAGCTGGCAGGCCGCCATCGAATTCTGCAGCGCCGCCCAGATCGGCGGCGGCTGCGGCGCCGGCCGCGCCTGCGTCCCGGCGGCCCCGCCGGGGAGCATCTGCCAGATGGTTCAGGGATCGCCCGCGAGCTGTCCCAAGGGGACGGCCGGGGCGCCCTGGTACACCGGCACCACGGGGAAGCTCACCTGCGGCGCTTGCACCTGCGCCCCGAACGGCGACTGCTCCGGGATGACGCTCGGCTACGGCAAGAACGGGACCTGCAACGATCTGGGGAGCGTCGCCAACAAGGGGACCGTCTGCTTCGACCCCACGCAGGAGCTCATGAGCCCGAGCGTCGAGATCCTCGGCACGCCGAACGACGCCTGCATCGCCTCGGCCCCGGCGACGACCATGGAGACGCCCACCGGCCTCACGACCCTCTGCTGCGTGATGGCCAACTAGCGCGCCCGCGGTCTTGCGGCGCTCTCGCGCCACCCGCACCGGAACGGGCCGATCGGGCATAATGGAATTGGCGTGGCGATCGACCGAACGAGTCGGTGGGACGTCTTCTCGATCGTGGCGAGCGGCGCGGCGCTCGTCGGAACCCTCGTCGCGCTTCACTTGGGAGCATCTCCCCACCGCTGGCGGCCCGTCGTCCTGTTCGCCGCGCTGTGGAGCGCCTGCGCGACCTATGGAGTTCTCACGAGCCTCGCCGTGCGGCGGCGGGCCTTGGGCTTGCGGACCTTCTCGGCGCCTGTGGGCGGTCGGCTCTCCTGCCCGATCTGGATCTTGATGCAGGAGTTCGCGGCGATGCTCTCCCTCGGCGCCGGGTTGGCGTTTGCCGTGGCGGCGTTCGGTTTCCCGTCCGTTGCCGTCGGGGTGTTGGTTCCCATCGCCGGAATCGGGATGTTAACGACCCTGCCGTTTGTCCCTGTTCCTCGAGTTGACGGGCTGACGTTCGAGCCTTCCGGGTTGCGCGTTCACCTACCCATGGGCGCCCAGTTCTTCGTCCCGTGGACTTCCGTTGTCGACGTGATCCAGTCCGGACCGGCTCATCATCGTCCAGTCAAGCTGCGGGTGGTCGATCCCCGCCGGACCATCGCTTCCGTCAGTCCGGACACGCCTCGCAATCGGGGGCGCGTTCACATGTTGCTCGAGATGGGAGAGCCGAGAGGCGAGGCCGTTTACATCGAGCCGTGGACCGCCGGTCTCGACAGCGACACTCTGCTTCGCCTGTTGCGCGCGGCGATAGCCCCAGCCACGGCGCTGGCGAATTGAAAGATGTCTTCCGACGAGAACAGACTGAGGCGGAGAGTACGGTTCGCTCTCGTCGCGTTCGGACCGCTCGCGGCGGTTCTGATTGCTGTCGCGGTTGGCGCATCGTCGAATCGGCTGCGGCCGATCGCGGGCTTCCTGGCCGTTGCCGCGGGGTCCGGAGCGGCTGCTTTTACTACGGCGCGGGCCAAGAGACGCCGCGCGTTCCGCTTGAAGCGATCACCGATCCCGAGAGGCGTCCGGTTCAGTAAGCCGTGGTGGCTCTACACGGATGGCGCGGATCTGATTGTTCACTACGCGGCGCTGATGGGGGCTCTCCTCGCTGTCTTCCGCCAACCAGGCGTCGGAGTCGGGATTCTGCTGGTGGCGGTGGTGGGACTTTGCTTCATGCCTTTTTTCGGATTTGGCCCGAGGGGCCTTACGTTCGAGACGTCGGGCCTGCGTCTTCACTACCGCCAGGTGGAGGTTCTCGTTCCGTGGAACGAGATTCGCGATTGCGAGCAAGTCGGTCCCGACCACATGGCCGCCATTCAGTTCAGGTTGGCTAGCCCAGAACGCGTCGGTGACTGGGTGACCCCCGATACGCCCAGTGGCCGGAGCCGTGCGCAGAATCAGCTCGCTCCGGCAGGCAACGTGCTCTGGTTGCACTGGACGGCGGGCCTGGACGCGCAGACCCTCCTGCGTGCGATCCACGAGGGTATCGAGGGACGCTCCGAACAAATGAACTGATTCTTCCGGCGGCCAAGAACTTTTGGGTCGCCCGCGCGTCTGATGATCCATGAGCCAGACGGATTGCGCGTCGCGCGACGGGGTCGACCAGATCGAGATCAGCTCTCCCTGCACGGTCGCGTGGGACGAGATGCGCCCCGCCGGCGGCGACGGGCGGGTGCGCTTCTGCGGGCAATGTCGGCAGAACGTCTACAACGTCGAGGCGATGAGCCGGGGCGAGGCGCGTCGGCTGATCGCGCTGCGCGAGGGGCGGGTCTGCGTGCGGATCCTGCGCCGGCCTGATGGGACGGTGGTGACTGCCGACTGCTGGGCGCGGCTGCGCGCGGCACGGCGCCGCGGCTTCCTGCCGTTCCTCGGGATGCTGGTGCTGGTCGGCTTCACCGAGCTCGCCGCGATCGGCGCCGGCCTGGCGCGGCTCAAGGGAATGATCGGCGGTCCGCCGCCAGCCCCGCGGCGGGTCTCGCTGCCGATCGCGGGCCAGTTGGTCGCGGCGCCGCCGACGCCGATCATGGGGGCGCCGCCGCCCCTGCCGGAGCGAGAGATGGGCGAAAAGGCGCCGCCCCCGCGGCGCCACAAGAGGGTGGTGGCGCCGCCGCCGTCGGGGCGCCACGAGTTCCTGGGGAGGATGGCTGCGGCTCCGGACCCGTCGGCGAAGGAGCCCGAAGTCTTGATGGGCGACATCATCGGCGATTAGCGGCGGTGCCTGGGCGCGCCCGATGTTCGGGCCGAGCGCGCCCGTGTTATGAGAGGCGCATGCTGTTCCCCGACATCGTCCAGTCGGTCGGCCGCACACCGCTCGTCGAGCTGCGCAGCCTCGATGCCGGAGGCGCGCAGATCTTCGTCAAGCTCGAGTCGCGCAATCCATGCGGCAGCGTCAAGGATCGCGTCGGGGTCGCGCTGGTCGAGGACGCCGAGCGGCGCGGTGTGCTCAAGCCGGGCGCGAAGCTGGTCGAGCCGACCAGCGGCAACACCGGCATCGCGCTGGCGTTCGTGGCCTCCGCCAAGGGATACCCGCTGAAGCTGGTGATGCCCGAGCGCATCTCGCAGGAGCGGGTCGCCTTCTTGCGGATGCTCGGCGCGGAGATCGTGTTCACCCCTGGCTCGCTGATGCGCGAGGCGGTGGCCAAGGCGGAGGAGATCGCGGCCTCGACCGGGGCTGTGATGTTGCAGCAGTTCAAGAACCCGGCCAACCCCGAGGTCCACCGGCGCACCACGGCCGAGGAGCTCTGGAGTGACCTCGGCGGCGAGATCGACGTCTTCGTCGCGGGCGTCGGCACGGGCGGCACGATCACCGGCGTGGGCGAGGTGCTGAAGGCGCGTCGCCCGGGTTGCCGGATCGTCGCCGTCGAGCCGGCCGGCGCCGCCGTGCTGCTGGGCCGCGCGCCCGGGCCGCACCACCTGCCGGGCCTCGGCGCCGGGTTCGTCCCCCAGATCTTGAACCGCGCCATCATCGACGAGGTGGTGGCGGTGACCGAGGAGCAGGCGGTGCGCGCGCAGCTGCAGCTGGCGCGCAAGGCGGGCATCGCCGCCGGGATATCGAGCGGCGCCGCGCTCTACGCGGCGCTGGTCGTGGCCAAGCGCGACGCGATGGTCGGAAAACGAATCGCCGTCATTCTCCCCGACGGCGGCGAGCGTTACGCCGCCAGCGCCGTGTTCACCGAGATCGCGCGCAAGCTGGGGCAGGGCTGATGGCCTTCGAGAGCCGGCGCCGCAGCGTCCTCAAGTCGATCTCCTGGCGGATCTTCGCCGCCATCATCACCAGCTGCGTCGTCTACGCCATGACCGGCAAGGGGGACTTCGCCGCCAAGGTCGGCGCGGTCGACACCGGCGTGAAGCTGTTCATCTACTTTCTGCACGAGCGCGTCTGGGACCGGATCAACTACGGGCGCCTGCCGCCGGGCCCCGATTACGAGGTCTGAGCGGGGCGAGGCGCGCAAGTGTCGGACGAGATCCAGTGCCCCTACTGCGGCGAGCCGGGCGAGATCGCCGCCGACTACGATCCGGACGCGCCCGGCGACCAAGTGTTCGTGCAGGACTGCGAGATCTGCTGCAACCCCTGGACGGTGACGGTGCGCGTGGCGCCCGACGGCGGGATCACCGTCGACGTCGGGCGCGGCTAGGCGGACGCCTCTCACGATTCGCCACCTCTCCGGGCCGCCAACATCCGCGGATTCAAGTGGCTGTGGCCGCGCAGGGCAACATCCGCGGATTCAAGTCGGGTGCGCGCGCGGCGCCGAGGCGGGGTGCTCGTCGACCCGCAACGGACCGCCCGCGCGCCTCCATCCGACGCGCGCCATCCAGGTGGCCGGCGGCGCCGTCGCCGCCGCCGTCGCTGAAGGAAGGTCGACGATCGCGGACGCGTGCTGCCACCCCGAAAAGGACGGCCCTGAGCTGCGCGGGTCGATGCACGCGGGCGCCCGGAGGTGCTTGCGGAAGTTGAGCAGCACGTAGACCAGGCTGGTCCGCATCTGGCGCGGCGTGGTCAGCGGCCGCGCGTGATAGCGGTCGCCGACGACCTGCCCTTTGCGCCCGAGGGCCCGGTTGACCGCCAGCGCCAAGCGGATCGCCAGGCCGTGCATACCCCCCCGGGCGCGCCGGGCTTCGTCCCCCTCGACGATGAAGTGGCCGTGGTCCTGCTGGATCGAGAAATGAATCACCCGGAACCGGTCGACCGACGCCCGTGCGATGGCGCGCCGGAGCGCCCCGAACAGCCGGGGGGAGCGGAGCGACGGCAGCCCCGGCGTCGCGCGAATGGTGACCTGCACGGGGTATCGCGGATCGACCTTCGGGCGCGTGCCGTGGGGCATCGAGGGACGGCCGCGCGGTTTCCGCCCGGCGCCCTTGCGAGCGCCACCCCACGTGCGTGGCGCCCCGAGGGGCAAGTCGAGCTGACGCCGCCGCACCGTCTTGATTCCGCGCATGTCCCGTTGTCGGCACGGATCGCGGCGGGTTGCGTGGTGTGAGGCCGGACGACCGCTGCGACGCGCCTCTTGCGTGACTTGATTCCGCGGATGTTGGTACCGCCCACGAATGTGACGAATCGTGAACGGCGACGGCTGAGCGGACGCACGGTCCGTCAGTTGAGGGAGATCGCCACACCGAATACGTTGGCGCCGCCGCTTGGGAGCCACCGTGCGTACGACAGGTCGAGGCCGGGGCGGAAGTATTGATGGCAGCCGGCGAGTGCCAGCGGCAACGCCAGCATCGACGTCCGCCCGCTCCGGCTCATCGGGCCTCGCGAGCGTCGGCGTGGATGGGCGGGCGGCGATCGCGCCAGGGGCGCGCCGCCTCGAGCTGCGCGGCGACGCGGAACAGGGTCGCCTCCTCGCCGAAGCGCGCGACGAGCTGCGTCCCGATCGGGAGGCCGGCGGCGTTCCAGTGGAGCGGCACGCTCATCGCCGGCTGGCCGCTCACGTTGGCGAGCGGCGAGAACGGGATGAACGAGAAGACGCGGCGGACGGAAGCGTCGATGACGCCCGGGATCCGCAGCAAGAACCCGAGGTGACAAGCCAGCAGCACCTCCTGCCCGAACGCCTCGGCGCCGCGCGGCGTGAGCGCGCCGATGGCCGGCGGCGGTGTCGCCAGCGACGGCGACAGGACCAGATCGAATCGCTCGTGGAGTGCGGTCGCGCGCCGGCAGATTGCCTCGAGCCGCTCGCGCGCGCGGGCCGCTTCGACCGCGGTGCGCTGCCGACCGAGGAGCGCGGTGATGGCGGTCGCCGTCTCCAGCTCGCCGTGGCGCGGGGAGCGCCCGAGCTGCACGCGGGCGCGCGCGAGGAAGGTGGCCGTCTCCACGCAGACGAGGGTGAAGAAATCACGCGCGAACCCTTCGGCGTCGACGTCGGGGTCGGCCTCCTCGACGTGATGACCGAGATCGGCGAGCAGCCGTGCGGCGTCGTCGACCGCGGCGAGGCAGTCGGGGTGCAGCGCTCCGGTCAGCAGCTGCGGACGCTTGGTGAGCGCTATCCGGAGCTTTCCCGGCGGCGCGCCCACCTCGTCGAGAAACGGCCGCGCGGGCGGCGGCGCCCAGTAGGGGGAGGTCGGCTCCGGGCCGGCGATCGCGTCGAGCAGCGCGGCACTGTCGCGCACGCTGCGCGAGACGGCGTGGGCGATCGCGTACCCGCTCCACAGCTGCGTGTGCTCGGGTCCGGCCGGCGTTCGCGCGCGCGTCGGCTTGAGGCCGTAGAGACCGCAGCAGGCGGCGGGGATGCGGATCGATCCGCCGCCGTCGTTGGCGTGCGCGATCGGGACGACGCCCGCCGCGACCGCCGCCGCCGCGCCGCCGCTCGATCCGCCCGGCGTCCGCGCCGGGTCCCAGGGATTTCGCGTTGGGCCGTAGAATTTCGGCTCGGTCACGGGGAGCAGGCCGAGCTCGGGCGCGTTGGTCCGCCCGAAGATGACGAGGCCGGCGCGGCGGAAGCGCTCGACGATTGTCGCGTCGCGCGCCGGCCGGTAGTCGGCGAGGTAGCGGCTGGCGGCGGTCGCCGGCACGCCGGCCATGTCGCAATAGATATCCTTGACCAGGAACGGCACGCCAGCGAACGGCGCGTTCGGATCGGCGAGCGGCGCGGCGGCGGTGCGGCGGGCGTCGTCGTAGAGCTCGAGGATCACCGCGCCGAGCTTGCCGTTCACCCGCTCGTTGCGCGCGATTGCCTCCTCGAGCAGCTCGGCGGGCGAGACCTGGCGGCGCCGGACCAGCTCGGCGAGGTCGAGCGCATCCAGCTGACCGTACTCAGCGATCGCCACGGTCGGTCCAGAGCGCGGCGGCGGCCGCGATCGCCGCGACGGCGGTCGCGCAGCGGACGAGCGCGTCCAGCCAGTAGAGCGGTGCCCAGATCAACCAGACGTCGCTGAGGTACGTCGCGGCAGCGAGAAAAGCGAACGCCCCCAGCGCGGTCCAGGTCCGGCGCGTGAGCGCCGGGCGCCCGGCCCCGCGGCGGCGCAGGAACGAGACGCCGACGACGGCGGTGGCCAGCGCCAGGACCAGATTCGACGCCCCCTCGAGGAGCAGCAGCTTCGGCGTCCAGAGATACTCGTGCCCGCGGGGCATGAAGATCTCGGTCGAGAACAGCGCGCGGAGCGGCGACACCGACGGAGAGAATGCCGGCTGTCCCGGCGCAAGGCAAACCGCGCCCGCGCCGTGCGCCAGCGTCAGAAAATGCAAGCTGGCCTGCACTTCCTGGCGCGGCAGTTAAGTTTTTCGCCGTCACGCCGTTGATCTCACTCCTCGCGAGGGACTGTCCGCTGGTGACTGAAAAGGGGTCGTGATGCCGAATGACCTCCGCTTCAGAAGCACGCCGATGACGACGTCGACCGACGTGACCGGTCCGACGGAGGGGCTGCGCGTCCGCGGCAGGCTGGAGTCGGCGTGGCAGGCGGGCACACACTTCAGCAGATACGAGATCGATTCGAAGCTGGCGTCGGGCGGGATGGCCGAGGTCTGGCGCGCCAAGCTCAAGGGCGTCCGGGGCTTCGAGAAGCGGATCGTCATCAAGACGATGCTGCCGCAGCTGGCCGGGCGCCCGGATCTGGTCGAGATGTTCATCAACGAGGCGACGCTCGCCTCGGCGTTCAGCCACCCGAACATCGCGCACGTTTTCGACTTCGGCCAGCTCGAGGGGCGGTATTTCATCGCCATGGAGTACGTTCCGGGGGTCACGCTCCGGTTCGCGCACAAGCGGATGCTGGCGCGCGGGGAGACCTTGCCGATGGCGGCCACGCTGCACGTGATGATCGACGTGTGCGATGCGCTGCAGACGGTCCACGAGCTCGCCGACGCGAACGGCGCGCTGGGGCTGGTCCACCGCGATCTCTCCCCCGACAACGTCATCGTCTCGACCAGCGGCGCGGCGAAGCTGATCGATTTCGGCGCCGCGCGGGCGACCGCGCGCACGCCGCTGCCGTCGACCTTCGTCGGCAAGTACCGCTACGCCGCGCCCGAGCGCGTCCGCCGCAACGACGAGGACCGCCGCAGCGATCTCTACTCGGCCGGCGTCATCCTCTACGAGTGCCTGACCGGCCTGCGCCCGTACGACGGGCCCGACGCCGAGGTGATCCGGGCCGTCGAGGAGGCGCGCGTCCGCGATCCCCGCGAGCACGCGCCGTCGCTGCCGGCGCCGATCGCCGAGATGGTCATGCGGGCGATGGCCCCCGAGCCGGCCAACCGCTTCGACACCGCGCGCGAGATGCGCGAGGCGCTCACCCGCTGCCTCATCGGGCTGGGCGCGTCGACCAAGGAACGTGACGTCAGCGCGTCGCTGGCGGCGCTGATGGAAGCGCCCGATTCGGTCCCCGTCCTGATCGCGCCGCGCGAGGCGATTCCCGAGGCGATCGACATCGCCGCCGATCCGTCGTCGGGCGTCGACGTCGCGCTCTGCGAGGTGGAGATCATCGAGGCGTCGGGGCCGATCCGCGCCGACGCGCCGCCGCCGGTGCCGGCGATGCCGGCGCGCGCCCGGGCGGTGGTGGCGCCGCCGATGCCGCCGCTGCCCGAGGCGCGGCCGGCGGATCCCTCGGCGCCGCACTGGAGCCTCCCCGGCCAGCTGTTCGAACGCGTGTTCGGCGGGCCGAGCGGCGCCGCCCCCGGCCTCCTGGGCTGGCGCCGCACGCCCGAGCAGCCGCCCCACGACAGCCACCGCTCGCCGCTTCAGCGCGCCGTGGAGCTCTTCGATCGTGGCATCGAGCTGCGCCGGGCGGGGCGCTACGGCGAGGCGCTCGACGCCTGGGAGCGCGCCGCCGTGCTGGCGCCCGAGAACCGCGTCTACCAGTCCAACGTCGCGCGCCTGCGGCAGCAGCTCGACGAGCTCCGCAGCGCCGAGCGCCGCCTCGCCGAGTGGAGCGGCGGCTTCGACGCCGGGGACGACTGACGAGCGTCAACAGAGTTTCAGTGAACGGCGGCGAGTGATGGCGCGGCCGGCCCCGGCGCCACCAGGACGTAGCCCCCGTCGCGCCCGCGGACGGTCCGGCCGACGACCCGGGGGTCGCGCTCGGGGAGAAACAGCCAGACGGCACGGGCGGCGTTGTCGCGAACGTAGGCGTCGAAGGTGTCGTGCGTGTATTGGCCCACCCAGTTGGTGTCGAACGGCGCCAGCACCGAGAACCCGGCCTTGACCAGGTCGTCGACCCGACTGGCGGTGGTCAGGATCGGCTCGCGCGGCCCCGCCGCCGCCAGGTGGCGTGACAGATCGCCGCCCAGCGCGTGGCGGCGAAAAGCTTCGTTCACCTCCTGCCCCACTCGCCAGGTCGGCCAGAACAGGGCCGGTCCGCACACCAGCACCGCGAAGGCCACCGCGACGGCCGAGAACGGGCGCCGGCGCGACAGGGCAGGCAGCCGGCGCGACAGCCGATCGACCAGCGTCGCCGACAGCATGAAGACCGGAGGCGTGGCGTAAAAGAGGAACCGATCGAGGTCGGCCTTGGGCCAACCGGTCGGCTTGACGAAGAGTACGACCGCCAGGCTGCACGCGAACGCGCCCACCAGCGCGCGCTGGCGCCCATTGCGGCTGGCGAGCGCCAGCACCACCGCGGCGGCGAACACGGGCCCGAGCTCGGTGCCGAAGAACAGCAGGCCCGCGCGCGAGAACAGACCAACGCCGTCCTGGGAGAAGTTCCAGTTGGGGAGCGCGGGTGGCCAGGCGAGGTGCAGCCTGGGCGTCGCCATGGGGCCCGGGTGGAGGATGCCGCGCACAACCCCCGACTGCGAAGCCCCCAGGGCCGCCGCCACCACCAGCAGCAGCAGCAGCCGTGCCGGCAATCGGCGCGCCAGCACCAGCGGCGCCAGCATCAGACACACGGTCAGCGTCAGCTCTTCCGCGATGAGCGGCAGGAGCGCGCAGATCGGCACCAGAAATCCGAGCCGGGCCACCACCGCGCGGCAGGGCGCCGCCTGGGTGCGCGTGGCCCGATAGCACGGGAGCGCCAGCGCCAGCACCAGGGTGAAGAAGGCGAAGCCCAGCCCCGTCGGCCGGCGCATGATGACGTCGACGAAGACCTGCGTCGTGCGCCCGTGAAAAGCTTCCGGGTTGTTGGCCCCCTCCAGCAAGAAGCGGATGACGACCGGGCCGAACCCGAACACGAACAGCACCCGCGCGAGCGCGGCCACCCGCGGCGATCGGAAGATGAGCCGGCTGACGTTGCGCAGGTTGGCCAGCGTGAGAGCCAGGCAGATCGTCGAGGCGATCCCGAGGCCGAGATCCAGCTCGACCGGCAGCGCCTTCATGATCACCGCGGCCATGGCGTCGAAGGCCGCGTGATAGGCGATCGGGAACCGCGGATCGTTGATGGCGGTCGGCGGGATGTCGCCCTGCAGGAACTTGGCGATGACGGTGTGGTGGCAGTCGAAGTCCCAGCGTTCGAGAAACCCGAACATCACCGCGCCGTAGCCGAACACCACCCAATCGACGCCGGTCCAGATCCGGTGGCGCGCGGCGAGCGGCGCGAAGCGCCGGCGAACGAATAGCGCCACCGCCACCGGAACGAGCGCCGCAACGATCGCCATGCCGGGAACCGAGCCCGTCACCTGCCCGACCAGCAACCCGACGAGCCAGATGGACAACATGACCGTCGGCGCGATCTCGTGCCCGTGTCGGCCGAGGAGAAACACCACCCGTCGCCGCAGCGTCACGCGCGCCGCCCCGAGCGCCACCATCGCCGCGAACAGCGTCAGGATCCCCGTGATCAAAGGGTCCTCGCGCCCGCACGGGCGTGTGTCAATGAGCACGAATAGTCGAAGCTGAATCACGCGCGAAACCGCTCCCAAACGGACCACCGCGTAAGTTAACGACTAGAGAATACTCTCATTCGGCGCCGTCGGCGGGATTAATGACGCCGTGTCTGGCGGACCGCGCCGGGCGCCAGGGTGGGGCACTCGACGGCTGGAGCGCCTCGCCGCGACGAGGGCCGGGAGAACCACATCCCGTTTGCCGCCGTGGTTTGATCTCTGGTAGACAACTAGCGCTTGGCGGGTCAGGCGCAGCCTTGGTTGGAGACAGTGGCCACGGGTCCGGGCAGGGAGCGATGATCAGGCGCTCCTCGCTGGTGACGGTGCTCGGCTGGTTCGCGCTGGTGGTCATCCTGGTTCCGACGATCGGGTTTGACCTCGACTACGATCAAGGCATCTTCCAATACTTCGGGTGGGGCATCCTCCACGGGCTCTGGCCCTATCGCGACGTCTGGGATACGCAATTACCAGCGGCGATGCTGCTTCATGCGGCAGCGATGGCTGCTTTCGGAGCGAGCGCGGCCGGCCTCCGACTGCTCGACTTCTTCTGGCAGCTTTGCACCGCGGGGGCCTTTCTTCGCTGCGGCAAGCGGGTACACAGCACGGCGGCGGGCTGGTGGGCGGCCATCAGCTACGCCATCGCCTATCGAGCCACCGAGGCCTACCACACGGCGCAGCGCGATAGCTTCCTCGTTCTCCCCCTGATGCTCGCGGCAAGCTCAGGGCTTCGCTTCCAGCAGACATCACGCCGCCGAGACCTTCTGCTGGCGGCGTTTCTCCTGGGCATCGTCCCCACGTTCCGTCCCACCTACGTCGTCTTCCCTGGTGTCGCGGCGGTGCTCCTGCTGTGGCGCGCCTGGCGGCTTCGGGAAGGCCGGCGACAGGCTCTGCTCGACGTGGTCTGGTTCTCGCTGGTGGCGGCCCTCCCGCTGCTTGCCGCCATCCTCGTCTTCGTCGTCGCCGGCAAGGGTGACGCCTTCCTCGACCTCGTGAAGGCGATTGCGACCGTGTATCCCCGGCTGGAGCGCTTCGAGCGCTACCGGGTCCTCGAGCTCGCTTTTCAGGCGGTGCCGGCGCTCGTCTGGGTCGGCGTGGGCGCCGCGTGCCTGACGCTTTCTCGCGGGTCGCGGATGTTGCTGGGAGCTGCC
This sequence comes from uncultured Pseudomonadota bacterium, assembly GCA_963831685.1. Lineage (GTDB taxonomy): Bacteria > Myxococcota_A > Polyangia > Fen-1088 > Fen-1088 > JADGRB01. Next base: position 156,058 of record CAWHRJ010000007.1, on the reverse strand, counting down.
GGGCTGTGCCTCGTCGTGCGGCTAGTGGAGGCGAAGGGATTTCGCTATCAGTACTGGCCGCTCATCGCGGTCCTGATGCCTGTCGCCGGAGAGGGATGGGCGCTTTTGGCGGCGCGCCTCTCGGGCAGCATGTCCGATGCGCTCGTGGCGCGCCGCCCGTGGCTGCGCGAAGCTGGCCTCGCGTTGCTCGTGTTCGCTCTGGGCGCGCAATATCTGGGCGGCCCGCACGGGGGCTTTCGCAAGCTTCTCGCCTTGCGGCACCAGTCTGTGAGTGCGCGCGACGCTGCGCTGGTCGGCGGCGACGTCAATCAAGGTGCTCTCGCCGGGTACCTGAGGGACCACTCGTCCGCGTCAGACACCATTCAGTTGTGGGGACCGATGACGGGCGTCCTCGTCGCCGCCGATCGCAAGTCGACGACTCGGTTCACGGATCCATTCCTCTTGTTCTGCGAGCCACAACCGGGGCGGCGGGTGCTCTATACCGACTGCGACCCAAAGCAGCGGGCGCCTATTCAGGACAAGTTTCGCGCGGAGATCGTCGAGAGCCTGACCGCGCACCCGCCACTCTACATCGTGGCGCATGACGAGGGCGGTTCGCTGGCGATAGAGGACGGGGCCTGTTCTGCGCCGGATCTCCCCGAGCTGCGCCGGATCCTGGATACCAGCTACCAGCGAGAGGTCACGTTCGGCAATTGGTCCGCGTTTCGGCGGCAGCTTCCCGGCGTCCCTGGCGCGCCGACGGTCCCGTAGTCGACCGAGCACCAGGAACGCGTCGGCAGACGAAAGCGGACGCCCTACGGACAGCAGAAAGTGTTGGTGACGTTGCCGATCCCCTGCGCGACGCACGGCGGGGCAAGCGTCGAAAGGACGCAGCTGTAATAATGCGGCGTCGCGCTGGCGACGCACGACGAATCCAGGGCGGGGACCGCCACGCAGGCGCCGGCGTCCGAGGTGACGCCGGCATCCGTGCAGGCGATCGCGATGCAGAGGCTGCCGATCGGTGCACAGAGGCCGCAGCTTTCGCTGCAACAGTATTGGTTGCCGGTGCAGACATTCTTCCCGCAGGAGATCCCGGCGCCGCCCGCGCCACCGCCGCCGCTCGCGCCACCGCCGCCGCGACCACCGGCGCCGCCGATCGCTGCGAGGCCGCCATGACCGCCGGCGCCGCCGCTCGCGCCACCGGCGCCATGACCACCGGCGCCGCCGATCGCCGCGAGGCCGCCGTGACCGCCGGCGCCCGCGCCCGCGCCTGCGCCTGCGCCCGCTTGACCGGCGACGCCGCCACCCGTTCCCGCCTGACCGGCGCCGCCGCCCGCGCCCGGGGTGCCGCCGGTGCCCTTGGTGCCACCGACGCCGCCGGCGCCGCCGCCGGCGGTTCCCCCCTGGCCGATCGATCCGCCCGAGCCGGCGTCCGATCCGCCCGACGAGCCGCCCGAGCATCCGAGCGCAACGAGCAGCGCGCCGGCAACCAAGAGGGCGAGGGAAGACTTCATGGTGGCCTCAGTTCTGGACGAGCACGACGTTGTCGAAGCAGATCTCGCTGTAGTAGCCGAGGATGACGTTGAACACCAGGCCCCCCTCCGTGTCTCCCACTGACGACGTGATCGTGTGCGAGTAGAGCTGTAGCGTTGTCGAGGCGGTGACGTAGTCGGTGGCAGCCCAGAGCTGCGTGTACGGCGTCTCGACGTGGCCGATCTTCACCTGGACCGTCGCCGTGGAGGTCGCCGAGGCCATGTACGCCATCGTGTAGGTCGCGCCGGGCGTGACCACGAAGGCGTCGGACGGCGTCGGCGGGTAGCCGAGGCTGAACGAGAGGTAGTAGTTGGTCGAAGGGTTGATGATGCAGTACTGGCCACCGGTGTAGTCCTCGCTGTAGGCCTCTCCGGCATTGGGGGTCAGATCCCAGTACTCCTTCCCGAGGCTGAAGTCGCCGTTCTTGATGAGGTTGGTGGGGGTCGATCCGCCGGTGCCGGGCGAGCTGCCGCCGGTGCCGGGCGTGGTGCCGCCCGTCCCGGTGGACGTCCCGCCAGTGCCGGGCGTGGTGCCACCGCTCCCCGATGCCCCGCCGACGCCGGCCCCGCCGACGCCGGCCCCGCCGACGCCGCCGCCGATGCCGCCGTTTCCGGAGGCCGGGTTGACGCACAGATTCGACAGACAGGCGAGGCCCGGGTTGCAGGTCATGTTCCCGTAGCAATCGCAGGTCTCGGTTCCGGTCGTGCAGGTGGGGGGCGTCATCAACGACTTGCTGCCGCACCCCACCAGGAGACCCGCAACAGCGGCAATCAACGAGAGGCCCCGAAAGCTACTCTTGTTAAGCAAATTCATGCAGCAAATGCTCGGGCAATTCGGGACCGGTTGCAACGAACATTTTGGCCCCTCGCCGGGGGGCCAATCGAGTCAGACTGGTGACGCGCGCGCCTACTTGGCCCTGAGTCCGACCGGACACGCCACGCCGGTGCCGCCGATCCCGCAGTAGCCGTCCGGGTTCTTCGCCAGGTACTGCTGGTGGTAGTCCTCGGCGTAGTAGAACTGGGGCGCCGCGCGCGATCTCCGTCGTGATGGCGCCGTGGCCGGCCTCGGCGAGCACGCGCGCATAAGCGTCGCGCGACGCCTCGGCCGCGCGCTGCTGCTCGGGGCCGTGCGTGTAGATCGCCGAGCGGTACTGCGTCCCCTGATCGTTCCCCTGGCGCATTCCCTGTGTCGGGTCGTGGTTCTCCCAGAAGAGCTTGAGCAGCGCCTCGTAGCTGACCGCCTTCGGATCGAAGACGACCTCCACGACCTCGGTGTGGCCGGTCAGGCCGGAGCAGACCTCGCGGTAGGTCGGGTTCGGCGTGGCGCCGCCCGCGTACCCGACGGCGGTGCGAAGACGCCGCCCTCTTCCCAGAACTTGCGCTCGGCGCCCCAGAAGCAGCCCATCCCGAACGTCGCCAGCTCGATCCCGGAGGGAAACGGCGGTTCGAGCGGCGTGCCGCTCACGAAGTGGCGCGGCGGCACCGGCATGCGTTCGGCGCGGCCCGGCAAAGCTTCCTTTCGGCTCGGCATCTTCAGCTTCAGGCTGTTCGTCCACATGAAGCGATCTTGACCAGCATCGGGCGCCTGACCAGTGAACAGCGCCCGCGCCGCCCATGCGCGCGAGAGGGCAGCGCAGACATGAGACACGGTGCTATGGTTGACGCGGGTGCTTCTGCCGCGTCTGCGCACCGACCTCGACTTCATGCCGTCGCCGTTGCCGGAGCAGCCGGGGCTGGTCATCCGCGATCCGTTTCGCTACTCCGACGTGACGCTGATCGTGCCACCGCTGCTGGCGCGTTGCCTCGGCTGCTTCGACGGCCAGCAGGACGAGGGCGATCTGCGCGCCACGCTGTCGCGGCTTGCCGGCCGGCTCACCGTCGGCGACGTCGCCAGCGAACCTGACGACGGCGCTGCACGAGGCGGGCTTCCTCGACGACGAGCGGTCTCGCCGAGCTGCGCGCCGCGCGCCTCGAGGAGATCGCCCGCGCGCCCGAGCGGCCGGCGGCGCACGCGGGCAGCGGCTATCCCGGCGAGCCGGCGCCGCTGACCGAAACGCTGCGTGGACTACCTCGGCGAGGCGCCGCCCGACGGGAGCGCCGCGCGCGGCCGGGCGCCGGCCGGGCCATCGCCGCGCCGCACGTCAGCCCGACGGCGGGAGCGCGATGCTACGGCAAGGCCTACGCGCGCGCTCCCGGCGCGACGCCGCGCGAGAAGGTCGTTCGTCATCCTCGGCACCTCGCACTACGGCGAGCCCGATCGCTATGGGCTGACCCGCAAGCCGTTCGCCACGCCGTTCGGCGCCGCCCGCACCGAGGTGGGGCTGGTCGACGCGCTCGGCGCCGCCGCGCCGGATGCCGTCACCCTCGAGGATCCCTGCCACTTCGTCGAGCACGCCATCGAGTTCCAGGTCGTCTTCCTGCAGTACCTCTACGGCCCGGGCGTGCGGATTCTCCCCGTGCTGTGCGGCGCGTTCGCCGACGGGCCACGCGCCGGCGCCCACCCCGAGGTGAACGAGCGCGTCGCCCGCTTCGTGGGTGCGCTCGGTGAGCTGGCCGCGCGGCAAGGGGAGCGCCTGACCTTCGTGCTGGGGGTCGACTTCGCCCACGTGGGGCGGCGCTACGGCGACACGCTGGCGGCGCGCGCGCACGCGGGGCCGCTGGCGACGGTCGCCGCCCGCGATCGCGCCCGTATCGAGCGAATCGGGGCCGGCGACGCGGGCGGATTTTGGGGGCTCGTGACGGAGCGCGGCGACGACGACCTCAAGTGGTGCGGCACGTCGCCGCTCTACACCTTCCTGCGCGCCGTCCCCGAGGCGCGCGGGGCGCCTGACGGGGCTACGACCAGTGGAACATCGACGACGCCAGCGTGGTCAGCTTCGGCGCGATGGCGTTTCCGGAAACGGAAAGAGCTTGACCGATCGGGGGCCTGGCGGTCTGATACCAGCGGGCGTGGACCGGCGGGCCGTGGAGCTCCGGTGGCTTTAAATGAAGCTCGCACCCCATAAGACTCTCTTCTCTTCGTTAGTCGTGGCCAGCGCCGCGGCGGTCCTGTTTTCCTGTTCGGCGCCGATTCGGGGCGGCGACACCGGCTCCGGTGGCTCGGGCTCGGGCGGCACGACCGGCTCGGGCGGCAACACCGGCGGCAGCTCATCCGGCGGTTCCAGCGACAGCGGTGGATCGAAAGGCGGTTCAGGCGGCGGCAGCGGCGGCGTCAACGGCAGCGGCGGCTCGGGCAGCGGCGGAAGCGTGGCCACCGGCGGCAGCGGCGGTTCGAGCAGCAGCGGCGGCAACAGCGGATCGTCCGGCAGCACCGGCAGCGGCGGCTCCGGCGGCAACACCGGCACCGGCGGCGGGACCGGCGGCAGCGGTACCGGCGGCGCGGCGGGCGCTCCGCTTTCGCGCGGGCCGACCCCGCCGATGAACGGGACCAACTTCCCGTTCCCGCAGAACCGCCAGTCGGGAAGCTGCATCTACCCGACCGCTTACAACAACAACGACGTGACCGCCGCCTACACCAAGTGGAAGGCCGACCTTGTCGTCTCCGACAGCAAGTCGGGCGGCCAGCGCGTGCAGCGGACGTCAACCGATGGCGTCAGCAGCAGCACCCCGGCCAACTCGACAGTGTCCGAGGGGATCGGCTACGGGCTGATCATCGCCGTCTACATGGGCGACCAGACGCTGTTCAACAACCTCTGGAAATACGAGCAGGCCCACCTCGATCCCAACGGGCTCATGAACTGGTCGATCGACTCGAGCGGAAACACCACCAGCTCCGGCGGGATGACGCTGGGCGGGGGCGCTGCCACCGACGCCGACGAGGACATGGCCTGGGCGCTGGCGATGGCCGACAAGCAATGGGGGTCGGCCGGCACCCTCAACTACCTGAACCTGGCCAAGACGCAGATCGGCAACATCTGGAACCACGAGGTCTATCAGTCGAAGCTGGCGGGCCCGGGCGACAGCTGGGGGCCGACGAACCTCTTTGGGGACATCAACATTTCGTACTTCGCGCCTGCCTACTATCGCCTGTTCAAGCAGCTCGACGGCAGCCACGACTGGGACGCCGTCAACACGACCGTCTACGACACGATCTTCGGTGCGGGTGACAACGGCACAGGCGCGCTCAACACCAGCAACAAGAACACGACGAACGGCCTCGTCCCCGGGTGGTGCACCAGCACGGGCGGCTCGTCGTCGGCCGGCCCCTTCAACTACCAGTACGACGCCTGCCGGACGCCGTTCCGGATCGGCATCGACTGGTGCCTCAATTCGACCTCCGCGGCCAGCGCCACCACGGCGATCAATCCCGCGCGCGCTCAGAAGTACGTCAAGCTGACCACCGGCTTCTTCAGCGGCCTGGCCGGCGGCGCGGCCGCCATCGTGGACGGGTACAACATGGATGGCTCCGTGAATTCCAGCGCGCACACGGCATCGCAGGGGCAGTCGGCCGCCTTCCTCGGTCCGGCGGGCGTAGGAGCGATGGCCACCACCTCGCAGCCCTTCCTCGACGCGACCTACAACCTGGTCAAGGGGGACAACCTCTTCGTCGGCGGCGAGTACTACGACTCGTCGTGGACGGTCATGTCTCTCCTGATGATGACCGGCAACTTCCTCGACTACACGCAGATCACGCCGGCCACGAACTGAGCGGCCGCCGCGCGAAAGGGCGGCTCCGGCGCGATTCGGGCCACCTCTCGAGGAGCGGGCTCACCAGACTGTCTCGACGATCTTCAGCCCGCGCAGGAGCGCATCTTTCGTTGCCAGGCGTGCTCGGTGCTCCATCGCCGTCGCGACGATGAAGCGGTCGGCGGGATCGCCGTGCATGTCCAAGCCGTCTGCGCGCAGGGCGATGCCGGCGTCGAGCGGCAGCGCCTCCACCCGAGGGATTGCCAGCAATCGCTCGGCCCATTCGGTGAGCGGCAGATCCAGGCGGACCTTCCGCTTTCGGACCAACACCGACGTTTCCCACAGAGCGATCGTCGGGATCCCGACCCGCTCGGCCTCCTCCAGAGCGCGGGCCGCCAGCTTGCCGAGCCGGGGCGGGTCAAGCGTCCACCACAGGACGGCGTGGGTGTCGAGGACGAGCAGCACGTCAGCCTTTGCGCTGCTTGAGGACCGACCAGCTGGCGTCCTGGGACGAGGGGGAAAGCAGCTCCGCTTCGGACACCAGGAAGTGGCCTCTTCCCCGCAGTCCCGCCAGGATCTCCCGTTCCCGTTCCAGGTTCGAAACGATAGGAACGAGGCGCGCGACCGGCCGCCCCCGCTTGGTCACAACGACCTCGGTCTTGCCCTGGGCCACCTCGTCCAGGACCGCCAGGCACCCCTGCTTGAACGCCCCGGCCCCCATCCGTTTCGTAGTCATGGACATAGTCTATGGACATCCTGCCGGCGACGCCACAGTTTCCGATCCGCGGCCGGACCGCCCCGGATCCCGCGGGTCAGTTGCGCGCGACGGCGCCCGAGGGGATCGCCTTGAGCGCGGCGATGCGGGGGCGGATGGCGTCCATGTACGCCGCGTGGTCGGGGACGGGGGCGTCGCGGCTGACGTTCAGCTTGCTGGGGTCGACGAAGGCGCCGTTCTTGGTGACGCTGAAGTGGAGGTGCGGGCCGGTCGCGAGGCCGGTCATGCCGACGAAGCCGATGACCTCCTTCTGCTTCACCTGCTGCCCGACGTGCAGCCCGCGCGCGTAGCGCGACAGGTGGTAGTAGCGGGTCGAAAGTCCGTTGGCGTGGGCGAGGACGATGGTGTTGCCGGAGCCGCGCTTCATGCCCACCTCGACGACGCGCCCCGCGGCCGACGCCCAGACCGGCGTCCCCTGAGGCGCCGCGTAGTCGATGCCCAGGTGCGCCTTCTCGACGTGCAGGATCGGATGGAAGCGCTTGCGGTCGAACTTCGAGCTGATGCGCACGTAGCGCAGCGGCGTCTTCAGCATCGTCTTGCGAGATCGCCTGGCCGTGGTCGTCGTAGTACTTGCCCGGCCTGTCGCGCGGCGCGCCCTTGCCGGCCCAGAAGAACGCGCGGAAGGTGCCGACCTTGCCGCCGTACTCCGCGGCCAGGAGGCGCCCGTACTTGTAGAACTGCCCGCCCAGGAACTGCTTCTCGACGATCACCTTCCAGTGATCGCCGGGGTGCGTGTCGGTGTAGAAGTTCACGTCCCAGGCGAACAGCTCGACCAGCAGGCTGACGAGCGCCGTCGACTCGCCCGCCTTCTGGACCGACTCGTAGAGCGACGAATCGACGATGCCGCCCGCCTCGACGGTCTTGAGCTCGACGGCCGGCTCGAGCTTGCGTGCCTTCCACGAACCGCTCTCGTCGTCCTTCTCGACGATGTAGCGCAGGATCGCCGACGGCTGGTACTCGAACGACGCCGGCGTGCCGTCCTCGTCGAGGCGCACGACGTACTTCTGCCCGCCACGGATGCTACGCGGGTCGACGAGCTTGCCGAGCGCCGCGATGACCTGCGGGCCGGCCGGGCCGAAGCCCTCGCGCGCCAGCACCTGGCCGAGCGTGTCGTTGTTGGCGAGCTTCTTCTCGACCGTGTCCTCGTGCGCCTCGCCGTCGTCCTCGGGCGGCGGCGCGAACGGGATCTGAAACAGCGCGTGCGGCGTCGTGCCGCGCGGCGCGGGCGGCTCGGGCGGTGGCGCGAACGGGATCTGATAGGGGGCGTGGGGCGGCGGGATGTTGGCCGCCAGCGTGCGGTCGGCGAGCTCGGCCGCCGGCGCGAGCGGCTTGGGCGGGGCCGGTGGCGTCTCGGCTTCCGGTTCGGCGGGCGCCGGCGTCGCCGCGCGCGGCTCGGCTACCTTCTTCTGCGGGGCCGAGGTGGCGATCGCCTCGCGCGCGGCACGCACGTCCGCAGAGAGAACCTCGCGGCGGTTCATCTCCATCGTCTTGGAGGTCGACTGGAGGTTCAAGACCTCGCGCGGCGCCGTCCTGTGATTGAAGAAGAAGACGTAGACGTTGATTCCGACCAGCCCGACCAAAAGCGCGCTCAACCTGAGCGAGTTCTTCATTTCGCCGGAGCGCCGTCTGCGTCGTCTGCGTGCCAATCCGACCTCGGTGGGGGGAACCCGGTCCCGGCGTCGTTCCCGCGGCCGGTCTCTTCAACTAGCACGCGCCGCGGGCCCAATCAATTTAAGGGCTCCGGAAAGGGCTCACTCGGCTCGGGCGTTCCGCAGCATCTCGTCCGCGTGCGCGGTGGCCTCGGCCGACGGCGCGGCGCCGGCCAGCATGCGCGCGATCTCGGCCGGGCGCTCGGCGTCGTCGAGGCGCACGATCTCGACGCGGGTCTTGCCTCGCGCGGCGGTCTTGGTGACGCGCACGTGGGCGTCGGCGAAGACGGCGACCTGCGGCAGGTGGGTGATGACGATGACCTGACGCTCGGCCGCCAGCCGCTTCAGCTTGCGCCCGATCATCTCGGCCGTCCCACCGCCGACGCCGGCGTCGACCTCGTCGAACACGTAGGTCAGCACCTCGTCGGTGCGCGCCAGCGCCTGCTTGACCGCCAGCATCACCCGCGACAGCTCGCCGCCCGAGGCGATCTTGGCCAGCGGCCGCGGTTCCTCGCCGGGGTTGGGGGCGAAGAGCAGCCGCACCCGATCGGCGCCGCTCGGGCCGAGCTCGCGCGCCTCGACCGCCACCGGCAGCCGCGCGGCGGCGAAGCCGAGCTCGCGCAGGCTCGCCCCGACCCTCTTCTCGAGGCTGCCGGCCGCGCGCCGCCGCGAGGCACCGAGGGCCTCGGCGGCCGCTGCCGCGCGCGCGTCGGCTGCCGCGACCGCCGTCTGACGCGACGCCAGCCCCTCCTCGAACGAGCCGAGCTCTGCCAGCTCGGCGCGCAGGGCGGCCTGCTTGGCGGCCAGCTCGGCGAGCGTTCCACCCTGGTTGCCGCCGTGCTTGCGGCAGAGTCGCTGGAGCAGAAACAGCCGCTCCTCGACCTCGGCGAGCCGCGCCGGATCCGACCGGATCCCGCGCGCGTAACGCCCCAGATCGCGCGCCACGTCCTCGATCGCCGCCTGTGCGTCGGTGAGCCGCTCCACGCAGCGGCGCCAGCGCCGGATCGAGCGCAGCCAGCGGCGCGACCTCGCGGACGACCACCGCCACGCGCTCCGCGACCGCGCCGTCGCCCGCGTACAGCGTCTCCTCGCCGCGCGCGGTCGCCGCGAAGAACCGCTCCGCCCCCCTGAGGCGCTCGCGCTCGACGCGAGCGCCTCGTCTTCGCCCGGCGACGGCCGCGCCGCCTCGAGCTCCCCGAGCTGGAACCGCAGCAGATCCTCGCGCTCGGCGCGTGCCCGGGCGTCGGCCGCGAACGACGCCAGCGCTCCCGCGGCGGCCGCCCGCGCCGCGTATGCCGCCGCCATCTCGTCGCGCAGCGTCTGGTTCTCGGCGAAGGCGTCCAGAATCGCCAGCTGGCTCTCCGGATCGGTGAGCGACTGCTGGTCGTGCTGCGAGGCGATGTCGATGAGCCCCGCCACCGTCGCCGCCAGATCGGCCGCCGTCGCCAGCCCACCCCCGAGGTGCGCGCGCCCGCGCCCGCCGCGCGCGATCACCCGACGCACGACCAGCCCCGTCCTCGACCTCGCGCCCGTCGGCGTCGAGGCGCGCGCGCGCCGACGATCCCGCCGGCAGCTCGAGGATCGCCTCGACCCGTGCCTCGTCGCGCCCGGTGCGAATGACGTCGGCCCCCGCACGCGCCCCGCGCAGGAGACCCAGCGCCTCGACGAGGATGCTCTTGCCCGCGCCGGTCTCACCGGTGATCACGGTCAGCCCGGGCCCGAGCGGCAGCTCGAGCTCGTCGATCAGCGCGAAGCCCCCGATGCGCAGCAGCGTCAGCACGACGCCCACATTATCGCCAGGACCGGGGCGAGGTTTCCAGGGTCCTGAGACCCGCGAAGCCAATTGGCTTCTAGTTTCGTTCGACGCGGCGGGAGCCCCAGGAGAGCTTCTCGCGCAGGATGCCGAAGAACCCGCGCGGCGCCTGGTAGAGGCGCAGTGGCCGCTCGGCCCGCCGCACGTCGACCGAGGCGTCCGCGGGCAGGTCCTGCGTCCAGTACCCGTCGATGGTCAGCGTGACGGGGCCACCGGAGGCGTTGCGGATCTCCAGGCGCGACTCGGGGCGGAACACCAGCGGCCGGTTGGTCAGCGTGTGCGGGCAGATCGGCGTCAGCACCAGCGCCTGCAGATCGGGCGTCAGCAGCGGGCCGCCGGCCGCCAGCGTGTAGGCGGTCGAGCCGGTCGGCGTCGAGACGATGAGGCCGTCGGCCTTGTAGGTCGTGATCGCGGCGCCGTCGAGGCGCGCCTCGAGATCGAGCAGCCGCGCGACCGACCGCTGGTCAGCACCGCGTCGTTGACCGCCGCCGGCGCGCGGACCGCCACGCCGCCCGCCGGCGGACGGATGGAGACCGCCAGCCGGATCCGCTCCTCGATCACGAGGCCGCCCCGGGCCGCCTCGTCGATGGCGGCGGCCGCCTCGCCGCGCGCGTAAGGGCGTGATGAACCCGAGGCTGCCGAGGTTCACGCCGAAGAGCGGCACGCCATGATCGGCCACCAGCGCCGCACCGTAGAGGAACGTCCCGTCCCCCCCCAGCACGACCAGGGCGTCGATCGCCGCCCGCCAGCTGCGTCGGGCGCCACGACGGTCGCGCCCGGCAGCGGCGCCCGCGTCCTCGGCCAGAGCGACCAGCGCGGCACCGCGCGTCGACGCAGCACCTCGGCGAGCGTCGCGCCGCCAGCTCCCGCGCTTCGGGCTTGCCGCGCTTGAGCAGAAAGCCGAAACGCATCAACGCGATGCTACTGCGGCGACAGCTCGTAGAAAATCGTGATCGACAGGCAGTGAAACTCGCTGTCGGAGCTCTGCGTCACGATCTTGTCGAGGATCTTCGCGCGCGGATTGTCCTGGATCCAGCGGGTGATGACCTCGCCGAGCTCCTCGCGATCTCTGGCCTTCGTAGCGGTGAAGACCTTAGCCCCCATGACCATTTTGTCGTCTGCTCCTTTTGGTCGAGGAATCCCGGAAGCGCTTCCCAAGAAAATCGCGGAATATCGAGTAACTTCAGCGTTATATATCTTGATCGTACGCCTTGTGCAAAGGCGTTTCGGGGGGGATGCGCCTTGACGGCGCCCCTCCGGGTGTGTCAAATCCCCCCTTCCGCAAAGGAGCCCCACGCTTGGAGACACTGCTCGGACGTCCGCTCGAAGTTGAAGTTAGCGATTCCGTCGACAAGGCGCTCAAGATCCTGAAGCAGAAGATGTCCAAAGAGGGGATCCTGCAGGAGATCAAGCGACGTCGGTACTACGAGAAGCCGTCCGTGAAGCGGAAACGCAAGATGCGCGAGGCCCGCAAGCGCCGCCGTCGCGAAGCCAAGCGCCGCGTTCCGCGGTGACGCGCGCGGGGCAGGACCCCGTTAGATGAACCCCGTCTGGATCGAGGTCGTCATCGAGCTGCCGGCCGGGGCGGCGGAGGTGGTGGCGGATGCCGTGGGGGAGCTGACGGGGGGGGTGGAGATACGGGACGGGGAGACGATCATCCGCGCCGGCACCGGCCGGGCGGTGATCGTGGCGCAGTGCGCGCCGGAGGCCGAGGCGGAGGTGCTGGCGGAGATCGAGGCTGCCGCCGGGCGCATGAAGGAAGCGGGCGTCGCTGTCGATCCGCTGTCGGTCCGGCGGCGCGAGGCGCACGAGGACGAGTGGCGCGACGTCTGGAAGCAGTACTTCCGCGCGACGCGCGTGGGGCGGACGTTTCTCGTCCGGCCGAGCTGGGATCTCGAAGCCGGCGTCCGAGGGGGATCGGGTGATCGATCTCGATCCGGGGCGCGCCTTCGGGACCGGCGGGCACGCGACGACGCGCCTCGTGATCGCGCTCGCCGAGGAGATCGCCGCGCGGCCGGTGGCGCGGTTCCTCGACCTCGGCTGCGGCTCGGGGATCCTGTCGATTGCCGCCATGCGGCTCTGGCCCGGCGCGCGCGGGCTGGCCGTCGACGTCGATCCCGAGGCGATGGCGTCCACCGACGAGAACCTGGCGCTGAACAAGGTGACGACGGTCGAGACGCGCACCGGCACCCTCGACGCGGTCGCCGGGCCTTTCGACCTGGTGCTCGCCAACATCCAGGCGGACGTGCTGACGGCGCTCGCTCCCGACCTTCCGGCGCGCGTCGCGGCGGGCGGAACGCTGATCCTCTCCGGCGTGCTCGCCGATCGAGCCGACGGCGTGCTGCGCGCGTTCGCCGCCGCCGGGCTGGCGCTCGAGGCGCGCCGCGACGAGGACGAGTGGACGGCGCTGCGGCTCCGCCGGCCATGAGCACGCGCCGGCTCTTCGTGCCGGGCGATCGGCTGGCGGGCGCGCAGGTCACGCTGACGGGTCCGGAGCACCGCCACGTCGCGCGCGTCCTGCGGGCACGCCCGGGGGAGAGGCTGACGTTGTTCGACGGCGCGGGCGGCGAGGTGGCGGCAGAGGTGGTCCGGGTGGAGCGCGACGAGACCGAGCTGCGGCTCGGGGCGCGTCGCGCGGTCGCCGGACCGGCGGTGCCGATCACCTTGCTCTGCGCGGTTCCCCGCGGCCCGCGCATGGACGTCCTGGTGCAGAAGACCGCCGAGCTGGGCGTCGCCCGGATCGTCCCGGTTCTCACCGAGCGCTCGGTGGCGCGCCCCGGCGCAGAGGCGGGGCGGCGCGCGCGCTGGGAGAAGATCGCCCAGGAAGCGGCGCGGCAGTGCGGCCGGGCCGACGTGCCGGCGGTCGATCCCCCCGTGTCGTTGGCGGCGGCGCTGGCGCTGCCTGGCCTGCCGGGGCGCCGGCTGGCTCTGTTCGAGGGGGAGAGCGCGCGCTCGCTGCGCGCTGCGCTGACCGGTGCGGCCCCGGCGCCGACGGCGCTGCTGGTTGGACCCGAGGGGGGATTCGCGGCGGCCGAGCTGACGGCGGCCGCTGCGGCGGGGTTCGAACCGGTCGGGCTCGGCGACCGGATCCTCCGCGTCGAGACGGCCGCCATCGTGGCGGTCGCGCTGGTGGCCGAGGCCTCCGGGATGTTGGGGTGAGCCCACTCCTTGGCGGCCAGCAAGACACGTTAAACTTGCTGGCGCGCCTGCAGCTCCGCAAAATGGGTCTGTGACCGCCTTCGCCGTGACGATGCCCGCCTCGAACTCGCCGTCGCGCCCGCACGAGGAGCGGGTGCTCCGCGTGCGTGTGACCGGATTCCCCCGGCGCGCCGTGGCCGCCTTCTGCGACTTCGCGCTGCTGTTCGGCTTCACGGCGGCCGTCACCGCGACGGTGGCGCTGGCGCTGCACGTTCCAATGCCGGGGCTGCGCCAGATCGGCCCCGACCTCCTGGTGGCCGGCATCCTCGACCGCAACCCGATGGCGGTGGGCGCGGTCGGCCTGCTGCTCGGGATGACCGGGCTCTATCAGCTCTACTTCGGCGGTATCGCGGGGCAGACGCTGGGGATGCGCCTCGTCGGCATCCGGCTCATCGATCGTCGGGGGCGGACGCCGGGGCCGGCGCGCGGGCTCCTGCGCCTGCTGGCGCTGGCGCCCAGCGTGGGGCCGGCCGGGCTCGGGTGGCTGTGGGCGCTGTTCGATCGCGAGCATCGCGCGCTGCACGACCACCTCGCCGGCACCTACGTGATCGTCGACGAGGACTAGAGGCGCGGTCGGATCGGGGCCTCATGCCGTCGCGCCTCTCCGATCATCTGCTGGCGGCCGGTCTCGTTCCGGTGGATGGCGTGCGCGCCGCGGTCGCCCGCCAGGCCGTCTACGGCGGGGCACTCGACACCGCGCTCCTCGAGCTCGACGCGATCGACGAGGCGGCGCTGTGGGGCGCGCTCTCGGCGGCGACCGAGCTGGGCATTCCCGATCGCGCGCTCTGCGAGGCGCCGCAGAAGCTGGTCAAGCCGGACGGAGCCGACGCGCTTGAGCTCGACGCGGCCTGGTCGGCCCGCTGCCGCGCGGTACCGGTCGGCCTCAAGGACGGCGCGCTTCAGATCCTGTGTGGCGAGCCGGTGGCGCGCCCCGCGATCGAGGCCGCGACGGGCGCGCTGGCGATCCCGTTCGCGCTGTTCGTGGCGCCCGAGATCTGGGTCGCGGCCGTTCAGCAGGCGATCTACGGGCAGCCGATGGAGCCGCGCCTCGTGCGGTTGTTCGCGCGCGTGGTCGGCGCGCAGCCCGTGCGCCGCTGGCAGGCCGCGCATGCGCCCGCGCCGCCACCCACGCCGCCGGAACCGCCGGTCGAGATCCCGCCACGGCCGCCGGCTCCGGCACCGACGGTCGGGGCACGGCCCAAGCCCGAGGCGCCATCCGAGCCGCCACGCGCGCCGCCGGCCCCCGCGCCCGACAAGGGCGACGTTCCGGGGCTGATCGGGCGCCTCGGGGAGGGGAGCGACGTCGAGGCGGCGCACGCCGCGCTGGTGGCCATCACCAAGCAGGACTTCGGGGCGAAGCCGAAGCGCTGGGCGAGCTGGTGGAAGAAGCACCAGGACGACGATCGAATCGACTGGTTGTTCGAGGGGCTGTCGCACAAGACCCCCGAGATCCGCGCCACCGCCGAGCAGGAGCTGCGGGCGCTGACGGGCGAGTACTTCGGCTACGCCTTCGATCTGCCGCGCGAGGCGCGCGAGGCCGCCCGCGGCCGCTGGCAGACCTGGTGGACCGAGAAGGGCGGCCAGCCGAAGGGTTGAGTGATCGCGTGGGCGGAGCCGGGCTTCGCCCGGCGTAGCCCTTCGCGGGGGGGCACGGGGACCCTCCCAGGGTCCCCGAGTAGATGCTAGATTGCGCGCCCAATGTTCGAGACGCTGACCAAGGGGTTCCGCAGCGCCAAGCAGCGCTTCCAGGGGCTCGCCGAGCTGGACGAGGCGACCGTCGACGAGGCGCTCAAGGACGTGCGCACGGCGCTGCTCGAGGCCGACGTCGGGTTCGACGTGGTCCAGGACTTCTGCAAACGCGTCAAAGAGAAGGCGGTCGGCGTCATCGTCAAGGTGAAGGCCTCGACGAAGGAAAAGGTCCGCCGCGTCAGCCCCGAGGACCACTTCGTCAAGCTCTGTCACGACGAGCTGGTCGACCTCATGGGCCCGGTCGACACCAGCATCCATTTCGCCAAGAAGGGGCCGACCGGAATCATGCTGGTCGGCCTGCAGGGGTCGGGCAAGACGACCACCATCGGCAAGCTGGCCCACTTTCTCGAGAAGCAGCACAAGCGCCCACTGCTGGTGGCCGCGGACGTCTACCGCCCCGCCGCCATCGATCAGCTGAAGATCATCGGCGACAAGCTGGGGATCCCGGTCTACTCGGAGGTGGGCGGCAAGCCGCCGGAGATCTGCGAGCGGGCGCTGCGCGTGGCGTCCGAGACCGGGCGCGACGTCATCCTGTTCGACACCGCCGGCCGGTTGGCCATCGACGAGCCGCTCATGCAGGAGCTGTCCGACATCGACCGGCGCGTTCACCCCGGCAACATCCTGCTGATCGTCGACGCGATGATCGGCCAGGACGCGGTCGGGACGGCGAAGGCGTTCAACGATCGCCTGAACCTGGACGGCGTCATCCTCACCAAGCTGGACGGCGACGCGCGCGGCGGCGCCGCGCTGTCGGTCAAGGCGGTCACCGGCAAGCCGATCAAGTTCGTCGGCATGGGCGAGTCGTCGGACCGGCTGGAGGAGTTCCGCCCCGACGGGATGGCCAGCCGCATCCTGGGGCGGGGCGACGTGGTGGGCCTGGTCCAGCAGTTCGAGGAGGTGGTCGACGAGGAGAAGGCCGAGCAGGACGCGATGCGGATGCTCAAGGGGAAGTTCGACATGAACGACTTCCTCGAGCAGATCGGCGTCCTCAAGAAGATGGGGCCGCTCAAGGACATGATGGACAAGATCCCCGGCATCGCCGACGCGATCCCCGAGGGGGCGCAGGTCGACGATCGGGAGCTGGTGCGCATCGGCGCCATGATCTCCTCGATGACCGCGGACGAGCGCGGCCACCCCGAGCGCTTCATCGTCACCAGCTGGGAAGAGATCGTCGACGGCGGCAAGCGGAAGAAGAAGCGGAGCGCGTTCTACGACACGAGCCGCTTGAAGCGCGTGGCCAACGGCTCCGGACACAAGGAGCAGGAGGTCGCCGACCTCCTGAACCGGTTCGGGATGATGCGCCAGATGATGATGCAGATCGGGCAGTCGACCGGTCTGCTCGGCAAGATCCCCGGCTTCAAGCAGGTCGCGCAGGCCAAGAAGATGATGGGGATGGACATGAACCAGCTGGCGAACATGATGCAGACCCCGTCCGCCGAGCGCGGCCACTTTCAGGCCCCCAAGCGCAACGTCGACCGCGTCAAGGAAAAGAAGAAGCGCAAGGACGCCAAAAAGGCGCGCAAAAAGGCGCGTAAGCGCCGCTAGATCAGCGGCCGAAGATGAGCGTCGCGACGATGACGCCGACGACGACCAGCACGACGCCCGCGATGACGATTGCCATTCGCGAGCCGCCA
The DNA here is from genome assembly GCA_963831685.1 of uncultured Pseudomonadota bacterium. Lineage (GTDB taxonomy): Bacteria > Myxococcota_A > Polyangia > Fen-1088 > Fen-1088 > JADGRB01. The sequence continues at coordinate 139,103 of CAWHRJ010000007.1, read as the reverse complement.
ACCTGGCGCGTCGGCTGCCTGGCGATCGGGGGAAGACCCACCGCCGCCGCCGCGGGCGGCTCGGGGGCAGCGGGCTCGACGGGCTCGGTTCCGGGGGAAGACGCCTCCTGAACCTCGCCGTCCCCTGCCTTTTCTTGCGGCTTGTCTTCGCCCCTGTCGGTGCGCGCTTCGAACTCGCGCAGGTAGCGATCCGCCGGGTCGGAGAGACGCAGGATGGCGGGACCGACCTGCACCGTGTCGCCGTCGCGCAGCCGCCGCGGCTCGGTGAGGAGCAGATCGTTGACCAGCACGCCGTTCTTCGACCCGAGGTCCTTGACCACGACGCCGTCCCACCGGCGGACGATCTCCAGGTGCTCGCGGGAGATCTCCTCCGAGGCGAGGCGCAGGTCGCAGGTCTCGCCCCGGCCGGCGACGTAGCGGTGGTCGGTGGTCTCGAGCCGCAGGGGGGCACGGGCGGGCACGCCGCTGGCGATCGCCAGCGTCGGCGTCGCCAGATCGGGGGAGGCCGCGAAGAGGTCGTTGACGAGGCGCTTGGCGATGGTCGCCGTGTGCTCGGCGCCCGCCACGGACGCCACCGTGCCATCGAACACCAGCGTAACCTGACCGAGCGTCAGCTGCGCGCCGGGGGCGATGGCGCGCGCCGCGCGGGACGCCAGCCGCTCCCCGTCGACGCGCGTCCCGTTGGTGCTCCCCAGATCCTCGATCTGCCAGCCGACCTCCGCGCGGAAGAGGCGGGCGTGAAGCGCGGACAGAGCCGGATAGGGGAGCGGCAGCTCGAGGTCTGGGCGCCGTCCGATCCGGATCTGGGTCGTGTCGTCGGGCAGCTCGATGGTTCGCTCCTCCGTCGGCCCGCGCCCACCGCCGGCGCCGGGCGGCGCGGTGGGTGAGGGGAGCAGGCGCAGCCGCAGCGGCATCGGCCGACTCTAACGCGGAACGCCGGTCAGGGTCTTGGCGGCGTGCGCCCGTTCGGCGACCATCGTGGGCGGCGCCTCGTCGAGGAACCGGCGCAGCTCGCGGTGCGCCTCCTCGGCGTTCCCCAGCTGCAGCAGCGCCTCCGCGCGAACGAGGCGCGCCTCCGGATAGTGCCCGCGCAGCGCCAGCGCGTCATCGGCGTCGCGGACGGCGATCTCGGCCTGCCCCTGGCCGAGCGCCACGAAGGCCATCACGAACCGGACCTCCGGCTGTCGCGGCGCCGCCGAGACCAGCGCGCCGACCGCGCGGGCCGCCTCGCCCCACAGCCCACGCGCCGCCAGGATCGTCGCGCGGGTCAGGCGGTCTTCGACCGAGCCGGGATTCCCGGCGATCGCCAGATCGATCTCGCGGCTCGCCTCCTCGAGCTCGTCGGTGCGGCGTAGGATCTCGGCACGCGCGCGGTGCGCAGCCGCCAGCCGAGGATCGATCGCCAGCGCCATCTCCGCCTGCTCCTCGGCCGCGACGGGCCGCCCCAGCCGGGCCAGCACCAGCGCGTTCGCCGCGTGCGCGTCGGCACGGCGCGGCGCGGAGGCGCACAGCTTCTCCAGCTCCCAGTGGGCGTCGCTCGTTCGCCCGAGGTGCAGGAGCAGCTCCCCCGCCAGGAGCCGGGCGTCGCCGTAGCCGGGATCGACCGTCAGCGCGGCGCGCGTCTCGCTCAGCGCCGCCTCGTCGGCGTCGCGGTGCATGAGCAGCTCGGCCAGGTTGAAGTGAGCCTCCGCCAGATCTTCGTTGAGCGCCAGCGCGGCCCGGAAATCCTCCTCGGCCCGCGCGAGATCGCCGCGCTTGAGCGCCACCAGCCCGAGGCCGTTCTGCGCCTCGGCCAGCCGCGGCTCGTACTCCAGCGCCAGCGCGAAGTGGCCGGCGGCGCTCTCCAGCTCTCCGCGTCCCAGCGCCTCGACGCCGGCCGCCTCGAGCGCCAGCGCGCGCGGGTGCAGGTGGTTTGGCGCCGTCGCGCAACCGGCGCCGAGGACGATCAGCGAAAGGACGATGGCACCTACTCGAACGGCCGGCTTGGTCATGGACCGGTCATCGGCCGCCGCCCGCGGCCGGTTGCGTGTCGCCGCACCCGCGCTCGCAGCGGACGGCGAGATCTCCATTCGGGGCGATGGTGACCGTCACCGCGCCGTCGCGGTCGGTGCGGAGCACCCGCGCGCCCCGTCCCGCGTAGCGGCCCAGGACCTCGGGCGCCGGGAAGTGAAACTGGTTGTGCCAGCCGAGCGACATGACCGCCAGCCTAGGGGCGACGGCCTCGAGCAGCTCGTCGCTCGACGATGTCCGGCTGCCGTGGTGCGGGACCTTGAGGACGTCCGACCGCACGGTCTCGCCGAGCGCGCGCCGCCCGCAGAGCTCCCCCTCGCCGTCGCCCTCGAGGTCGCCGGGAAAGAGCAGCGAACGGCCCCCGTAGACGATCCGCAGGACCAGCGAGGCGTCGTTGACCGTGAGCCCGGGCGGAGCGGCGATCCGATCGTCGAGGAACGGTCCCAGCGGCTCGACCCGGGCACGCCCGAGCGCCCGCGGCGCGACCTCGGGGGTGGGGACGTCGCGGGCGCGGGCGAGGTCGAGCAGCCGAACGTATTCCGGATTGCGTCCGTCGTCGCCGCTCGACCAGAAAGCCCCCACCGGGAAGCGCTGCAGGATGCGGAACAGCCCGTTGAGGTGGTCCGGGTGCGGGTGCGAGAGCGCCACCACGTCGAGGTGGGCGATGCCGCGCGCGCGGAGAAAGGGCTCGACGATGCGCGCGCCGGTGTCGAAGAGACCGTCGCGGGTGCCGCCGCCGTCGATCAGCAGGGTCGCGCCGCCCGGCGCCTCGACGAGCGCGGCGTCTCCCTGGCCGACGTCCAGAAAGGTGACGGTGAGCGTGTCAGTGAGACGGCGGCAGAGATCCCGCAGGACGATGCTGGAAGCCGCGGCGAGCGCCGCCACGAGCGCGACGGTCAGCAGGCGACGTCGGCCGGCGCGCGCCGCGAAGGCGATGAGGGTCAGCGTGCCGGCGGCGATCAGCAGAGACGTTTCGAGGACGTCGGGCGCGCGGCAGGTCCAGACCGGCGCGTGGGCCCGGAAGCCGGCGGCGATCGCCAGCGTCAGCCGCGCGGCGACGCCCGCCAAGCGAAGCAGCCAGCGGCCGAGCGGCGCCCAGATCGCCGCGGCCGTGGCGCCGCAGAGGCCGACCGGGACGACCACCATCTCGACCAGCGGGACGAGCGCCAGGTTGCCGAGCGGCGCCAGCGGCGCGATCTCGCCGAAGACGTGCGCGCAGATCGGCGCGGTCGCGGCGGTCGCGGCCAGCGTCGCCGCGCCGAACCGCCCGAGCCAGCGCAACGCCCGCGCCACCGGCGATCCGTTGACGGCGCCAGCTGGCGCCAATCGCCGGGCGCAGAGCGCGATCCCGGCGACCGACGCCACCGACAGCTGCAGCGACACGTCGAAGATCTGCAGCGGGCGGGCGATCAGCAAGATGAGCGCCGCGGCGGCGATGGTGGGGGCCGCCGAGGCGGCGCGTCCGACCAAGAGCGCGGTCATCCCGAGCCCCAGCATCAGCGCGGAGCGTTCGGTGGCCACCGCCTCGCCGGTCAGCAGGGTGAAGAATCCAATCGCCGGCAGGGAGACCGCGGCGGCGATGGCGCGCGGATCGAGATAGAGCGGAAGTCGGGGAACCCGCGCCGCGGCGCCACGCACCAGAAGGAAGAACAGCGCGGCGACAGCCGCCAGGTGAAGGCCCGAGACCGACAGGACGTGCGTGGCGCCGGCGGCGCGGAAACCGTCTTCGACCTCGGGCGAGACGCCGCGTCGATCGCCCAGCACCGTCGTCTTGAGAAAGGCCCCGGCCTCGCCGCTGACGGCGCCGTCGATGGCGTTGCGCAGGGCGCGCCGGGCCAGGTAGGCCGCGCGGCGCGGACCCCCGGCCGCGGGCTCGGCCACCCGGCGGATCGCGCCGGCTGTCGGGACGCCGCCGAGGGCGTCGACGCCGACCGCCCGGAACGCGAGCGCCGGATCGGGGAGACCGGGGTTGCGTGTCCCGCGCAGCGCGCGCAGCCGAGCCCGACAGGCGATCCTCTCGCCGGGCCCGAAGTCGGGCCAGCCGATCGGCACCGAGAGCGCCAGCGTTCCACGCGCGGGGGCGCCGTCGATCGCGGTGAGGTCGACGACCAGCCGCGTGCCGTTGCCGGTCTCCTCGGGGCCGCGCGCTACGATCGCCTCGATCGCCCGGGGCTCGTCCGCGTCGAGCGCCGCGGCCAGCACCGGATCGAGCGGCGGGGTCCGCGCCGCGCGGGCGCCGAGAGCGGCGCCGAGCGCGAGAAAGAGCATCGGCCCGGCGCCAAGGGCGCGGGTGCGCCGCCAGGCCAGCACCGCCAGACCGGCGAGGCCGGCCACCAGCGCGGCGCGCGCGCCGGCGGCGCCGCTCGCCGCGACAGCATCCCCCAAGGCGAACGCGACGGCCCACGCACCAAGACGCACGCGGTCGGTTTCGGACGCGGGAGCTTCGAGGTTGCTGGCTAGTCAACCGCCGGTCCGTCAGCTAGCTTTTCTGCATGCCCGCATCGTGTCTCGTCACCGGCGGCGCCGGGTTCATCGGGTCGGCGCTGGCGCGCGCGCTGCTCGTCCGCGGCGACCGCGTGCGCGTGATCGACAATTTCTTCTCCGGCAAGCGCGAGAATCTGGCGGAGGTTGCGAAGGACGTCGAGCTCGTGGAGGCCGACATTCGCGACGACGGCGCGCTCGCCCGCGCGCTCGGCGGCGTCGAGCTGGTTTTTCACCAGGCGGCCATCCCGTCGGTGCCGCGCTCGCTGGCCGATCCCGTCGCCAGCCACGACGCCAACGCGACCGGCACGCTCCAGGTGCTCGCCGCCGCCAAGAGGGCGGGGGTGAGGCGCGTCGTCTACGCCGCGTCGTCGTCGGCCTACGGCGACACGCCGACCTTGCCCAAGGTGGAGACGATGCGGCCGATGCCGCTCTCTCCTTATGCGGTCTCCAAGCTGGCGGGCGAGCACTACTGCCAGGTCTACGCCAGTGCGTTCGGGCTGGAGACGGTCTCGCTCCGCTACTTCAACGTCTTCGGTCCGCGCCAGGATCCGAAGTCCGAGTACGCGGCGGTCATCCCGCGCTTCGTCACCGCCGCCCTGGCCGGGCAGGGCGCGACCGTCTATGGCGACGGGACACAGTCGCGCGACTTCTGCTTCATCGACAACACCGTCGAGGCGAACCTGGCCGCGGCGTCGGCCCCCGGCGTCTCGGGGCAGGTGTTCAACGTCGCGTGCGGGGCCGCAACCAGCCTCAACGACGTCGTGCGCCTGGTCGCCGAGATCGTCGGGCACCCGGTCCCCATCACCTACGCGCCGGGGCGGGTGGGCGACGTCAAGCACTCGCTGGCCGACGTGACGGCGGCGCGCGAGCGGCTCGGCTATCGGGGCGAGATCTCGTTCGCCGAAGGGCTCCAGCGCACGGTTGCCTGGTACGCGGCCGGGCGGCGCTGAGGCGCCGGCGTCGGCTTGCGCCGACTATCCGCCGATTTGCAGGCCGAGCAGCGCGAGGTCGTCGCGGACCGCGGTCGTCGCCGCTTCCTCGGCGGAGAGGACGATGCGGCGGCTGATCTCGGTCACGTCGTGGGGCGCGCTGCCGACCAGATCGGTGAACTGGCACTGCCCCATCGTCGAGCAGGGGCGGCGCGGCGCCGACAGGATCTCGAACACGCCGTCGGTGGCGAGCAGCAGGATGTCCTTGGCCGCCACCGAGATGACCTCCTGGCGGTACTGCGCGTGCGGCACGATGCCGAGCGGCGGTCCCGAGGAGTAGGCGACGCGCGAGACGACGCCGGTCGAGCGCCGCAGGAGCGGCAGCACGTGCCCGGCGTTGGCGAAGATCCACTTCTTGTTGGGCGCGTCGAGCAGCACGCACAGCGCCGTCACGAAGCGGTCGTCCTGCAGGCGCACCGAGAGCGTGTGATTGAGCCGCTCGAGCAGCTCCGCCGGCCCCGAGACCTCGGTGGCCATGCGCCGGATGTCGGCCGACACGCGCCCCATGGTGAGCGCGGCGGTGACCCCCTTGCCCGACACGTCGCCGATCACGCCCATCACGCGGCCGTTCCCCAGGTCGACGAAGTCGTAGAAGTCGCCGCCGACCGCATAGGCCGGCATGTACGCGGTGACGACGCGGACCCCCGCGGAGTTCTCGCCGATCGCCTCCGGGAGAAACGTCCGCTGGATCGTGCCGGCGGCCGCCAGATCCTGTTCCAGCCAGGTGCCGCCCGCCGACGTCGCGTGCGCGCGTGCGCGCGGCAGCACACCGCCCACGCCCTCGGCGAGCGACGAGAGACTCTCGAGGTCGGCGATGGTGAACACAGGCGCCTCGACCCGGCGCTGCACGACCAGGAAACCCTCCAGCGACTTGCCGGAGAAGATCGGCGTCGACATCGTCGAGCCGCGCCCGGCAGCCACGTCGCTCGGGAGCAGCGTCGGCGTCATCGGCATGAGGCCGCGCGCGGCGATCGGTCCCCACACCGCGTTCAACGTCGCCAGCAGACCGGCGCCCGCCCGCGCGTCGCGCACACCGCGCAGCGGTCGGCCCTTCTCGGGCAGAAACAGATCCGCGTCCGCGACCTGCGGCCACAGCATGGCCACGACGACGGCCAGGCGCTCCGCCAGCTCCGACGGAGACTCGGGATCGCCGAGCGCGGCGATCGCGTGGCTGGTCGGAAAGGATCCGGCCGGCTCGGGGAGGGAGGCGTCGACGAGGAGCGGTGAGGTGGTCACGTCAGTTGTGCTCGAAGCCGATTTCATTACGAATTTTGGAACACCGGCAGCTACTCCTACCAGTGCGCCCAGGGTACTCGATGTGGGTATGTTGCGCCATCGAAAACGTGGGTTGCGCAACAGTCCGGAAAGGGACGTAAACGACGTCCGCGTCAGACATCCGTGTCTTCCTTCGCGTCTTCGTCGCGCGGCATAGGTCTAGATGGCGCGCGGCCCGACGGGGGGAAGCCCTAGTGGCGTGATTTCGACTGCTTATGCGGCGGTGGCGGAGTGCGGCTGTCCCCGTTCAACATCACGCGATCGAGGCGGAGCAACCTGAAGATGGCCAGCGGCTGATCGCGAAGCCCCTTGATGACGACGCTGCCGCCCTGCGCGCGCACTCTTTTGTAGAGCGAGACGAGCGCGCCGATGCCGGAGCTGTCGACCATGCGCAGCGAGGAGAGATCCACCTCGACGGACGTCGGCTTGGACTTGACCAGCTTCTCCAGATCGGGACGCAGCTCCGACACGCTGACCGCGTCCAGCTCGCCTTCGATCGCCAGCTGGGTGACGCCGGTCGATGCCTTGATCTCGAATCTCATGTAGCACCTTCGCTCTTGCGGGCCGCGCTCGAGCGTTCCACGTAGCGCTTGCTCAATGTAAGCAGGTTTGGGCGGCCGACACGGTACGCCATTTCCATGAAGGACTGCATGATGTAAAGACCGAGGCCGGACTCGGGGAGCGTGTCGAAGGCCGGCGAGGGAACCCCCGTCGGGTCGAAGCCGGAGCCCCAGTCGCGCAGCTCGATCCGGATATGGCCGCGTCGGGTCTGAATCCGCAGGTCGATGCTCCCCTCCCGCCGCCCTGCGTATCCGTGAAGGACGATGTTGTTGAATGCCTCGCCGACGGCGGAGACGACCTGCATTTGAAATTCGTTCCATCCCTGTCCCTGCGGGCGAGGCGTGACCAGCTTGCACGCGGTCGACACCGCACGGAGAGCAACGTCCCGATGCTCCAATATTCCAAGCAGCTGGAGACGGATCAAAGCGGCCGCCTCATCTCCCGAGGATGCGTCCACGGTGGCATGTCTAAAGTTCGAAATTTCGGTGTAGCGTAAAGCGGTGGTCGGATCCGTTCGCGTCGCCAAGAGGTTGCTCGACGTCGGAGGCTCGCTTTTCGGCCTGGCCATCACCCTACCCTTTTTCCCTCTGATCGCGGCGGCAGTCTACCTCGATTCACCGGGGGCCATCTTTATTCGTCAGCGGCGCGCCGGACAGCTCGCACGGGGGACCGACGCGCCGGTGCTCGAAGGGGAAGAACCTCCGAAGCCGAGGTTCCGGGAGTTCTCGATGCTCAAGTTCCGGTCGATGCGCCCCGACGCGGAGAAGCTGACGGGGCCGGTGCTGGCCAGCGACGGCGATCCGCGGGTGACGCGCGTGGGGCGGTTTCTCCGCCGGACGCGGATCGACGAGCTGCCGCAGTTCGTGAACGTCCTGATGGGCGACATGAGCATCGTGGGGCCGCGGCCGGAGCGCCTGGAGTTGACCGAGCAGCTCGCCGACGCCATCCCCTACTTCGAGGAGCGGATGCGCGACGTGAAGCCCGGGATCACGGGTCTCGCGCAGGTGACGCTCGGCTACTCGGGCAAGCCGCCGGCGGGGAGCGAGCTCTTGTCGTTCGAGAAGGACCTGACCAATCCATTCAAGATCGACGGCGCGGAGGACGCCCTGGCCGACCACATGCGGATGAAGATGCTCTACGACCTGGCCTACACGGCGGCGATGGAGGATCTGGGAAGCTTCGTCTCCATGGAGCTTTCGATTCTACTCAGGACCCCGCTGGTCATGTTGCGGATGCGCGGAACCTGACCCGCTGGCACCGGCGGATCGGCGTGTTTATGTAAGAGGGCGTGAGGCTGTTGCCATTCTTCGTCGCGGTCGCGGCCGCGGCCGCGGTCACGGGGGTGACCGGGTGCGCGACCCAGCGGCCGCTCTTCGACTATGCCGGCGAACCCGACCCGCGCCGCGGCGGGTTCCTGCTCGGTCCCTCCGACGTCCTCAGGGTGAACGTCTGGCACAACCCGGACCTGAGCGGCGAGGCGATCGTCCGACCGGACGGCACCATCACCTTGCCGCTGGTCGGCGACATCCGCGCGGCGGGGCGGACGCCCGCCGAGGTGCGCGACGAGATCACCACCCGGCTCAAGGCGTACGTGAAGGACGAATCGGCGATCGTCACGGTGGCGGTCGCGGCGGTGAACAGCTACCGCTTCGTGGTGAGCGGCAACGTCGAGAAGCCCGGGTCGTACAACGCCAACCACTACGCGCGCGTCTCGGAGGCGATCACGCTGGCGGGCGGACCCAACAAGTTCGCCAGCCCGGCCGACACGGTGATCATTCGCGCGAGCACCGACGGAGCCGTCCGCCGGATCCCCGTCGACGACCTGGCGATCCTGAGCGGCAAGCGCCCGGAGCAGGATCTGGTGATCCTCCCCGGCGACACCGTCTACGTCCCCTGACGACGCGGAGATTTACGAGTTTAGGATTTCGCTGATCGGGCCGGTGCAGTAGGTCGATTCGCCGAAGGTGGTCATTGGCGTCCCCATCACCTTGGCCAGCGTGAGCAGCAGATCGTTGTGCGAGCGATCGTTCTTGGCCGCCACGCTCTCCGAGCCGTCGGCCAGGTCGAGCGGGAAGGTGGCCAGGTTGCCCGTCTTGAGCTGGCCGTTGGCGCCGCCGACGAGGACGAACGGCGTGTCGTCGTGGTTGTGGGCCGCCCCCATGTCGAGCTCGTTCCCCCAGCAGATCACCGATTGATCGAGCAGCGTGCCGCTGCTCGCGCCCGTGATGCCGTTCAGCTTCTGCGCGAGGTACGCGACCTGCGTCGCATAAAAGAGGTCGATCGCCTCCTGCTGCGGGGCGTCCTGATAGAGGTTCAGGTTGTTCGCGCCGTACATGTCGCTGAACGCGATGCACTGGCCCATGTTGTTGTAGCCGCCAGTGCAGCTGACCAGCGCTCCGAGGTAGGTCGGCCCCTCGTGGGAGTAGCTGTGGTGGATCTGGGTCTGATTCGAGCCGAGCCACTTGTGCGTCACCTGGCTGGTCGACGTGGAGAACTGGATGCTCGCCACGCGCGTCATGTCGCAGGCCAGCGCGAGCGCCAAGATGTCCATCTGTTGCTTGGCGTTGGTCGGGAAGTCGGTCGAGGAAACGGGCGTGCCGGGCGCCGTACACTTGGCGGCCGCTGCCGCCACCGCCTGGATCTGCGCGTAGAGGTTGTTCCAGCCATCCTGCAGCGCCTGCAGCTGGCTGCGGTCCTCGTTGCAGAGCTTGGGCATGAGCGCGTTGAGCTCGCTGTTCAGCTCGCCCGGCGTACTGCCGCTGCCGAACAGCTGCTGCCGGATGAAGGTCGTCTTGTCCGGACCGCTCGACGCCGAGGTCATGGCGGGGAAGCAGGTGGAGGCCGCCTTGATCGGGTCGTCGATCGGATCGACGAAGACGCCGGCGGCGTTGTAGAGCATGCGCGTCTTCACCTCGCGGTCGGTGAAGTCGGCCGGATCGCGGACCATCAACTGGATGGTAGGCAAGGCTGTGCCGGCCTTGAGCATCGCGGCGATCTGCTGGTCGATGCTGATGCTGGTGGCCGCGCTCCCCGTCGAGATCTGGCCGGTCCAGAGCGAGGCCATCCCCGCCTCGTGCGAGCCCTGGGCGGCCTTGTTGTTGATGCCGTCGAGGACCAGGACCTTGCTCTGGAGGTTGGTCGTCCAGGAGGTGCTCGTTCCGTTGGCCGTGACCTTGCCCCCCGAGGCGAAGGGGGCCAGCGTGGCGCGGAACTTGAAGTTGCTGGTGAGCGTGGCCGCGGCGCCGTACGCCGGCCGGGCGATCGCGTTGCCACTCATGTCGGAGGCGCCCCAGACCGGACGTACGCAGCCGTTCGGCGTGAACAGCAGGATCAGGTAGGTCGGCGGCGAGCCGCTCGCGGCGGCGTGACTGGGGACGCCCCGCAAGAACGGGTAGGTGAGCGCGGTGGCGCCCACCATCTTCAAGAAATGACGCCGTTCGAGCTGGACCTTAAGCTTGTTCATTGACACTCCATCCCAGCGACGACCGGCGTGCGATACATGAATGAGTTGCTGCTCACGACGGCGACGATGAGATCCTGAAGCTTGAAACCGCTGTTGTTGGAGAAGGTCTTGTAGATCGCCTGGGCGGAGCAGGCGTCGGCGTCAGTCTCGGCGCGCAGGAGCGCGTAGCGGATCTCTTCCAGGGCGAAGCACTGATTCACCTGGTCGGCCTGCGACAGCTTGGTGATCATGTCGGTCGTCCCGCTGAAGCTGGAGTCGATGTCGGTCGAGCTCGGGTAGGGCATGAACTGGCCGCTCGAATCGACCATGGTCTGAACCGGATTGCCGTTCGAATCCTTCGTCACTTCATAGGTGATGTAGGCACCGGTCGCGTCGTAGTTGTCGAAGCCGAACCCGATCAGGTCCATGTAGTCGTGGCAGGTGGCGCACTGGCTGTTCCCCTGCACGTGCACCTCGTAGGCGGAGCGCGTCGTCCCGCTGGTGATGGTCGTGGGGGGCGGCGGGATCGGCTTGCCGCCGACCGCGGCGGGCGGGTCGGGGACCTCCTCGCAGAGGATCTGCTGGCGGATCAGCCGGCCCCGCTTGGTGGGCGACATGAGCGAGGTGTGCGCGTGCATCGCCAGCACGCTGCCGTCGGTCAGGATCCCCATGCGCACGTTGGACGACGTGTTGACGGTCGTGGGCGAGCTGAAGGTGGGGCTGCCCGACAGACCGTAGAACGAGGCCAGGTCGGCGTTGATGTAGGACGAGCCCGAGGTGAGCAGCGAGGTGTAGCTCGCGTTTCCCAGCACCGACTGGGTGAAGGTCGTCAGGCTCTCCTGGTGCAGGTCGGCGGCCAATTGGGCGGTCCACTTGGTGAACTGCGTGTCCTTGGTGACGGCGTTCATGTTCTCGATGTCGAGCCACTGGTCGGCGAAGTCGGAGAGCGCGCTCGTGGCCTTGGGGTCCTTCAGCATGCGGGTCGCCTGCGTGGCCACGTCGGAGGCGCTGGTGAGGCTGGCGCCGCCCACGCCGTTGGCGGCGTCCATCAGCGTCTGGTCGGGGATCGAGCGCCACAGGTAGAGGGCCAGGCGCGTCGCCAGCTCCATCGGCGTGAGCGGCACGGCGGCCCCGCTCGATCCGGACTGGCCGAACTCGAGCACGAACAGGAAGCGCGGCGAGGTGAGGACCGCCTCGATGACCGCCTGGATGCCGGTCGCGAAGTCGAACTGCCCGCTGACGGTCGTGTAGAGCGTATTGAGTGCCGTCGTCTCGCCGGAGTCGAGCTGGCCGCGGAAGGCGCGGTTGGCCCAGCTGCTGATGAACGCCGACGCGCAGGCGGCGTTCTTCGTTCCACAGGAGGCCGACGGCAGGATCGCCGCCAGCGCGGTGGTGCTCGCGACCGTCGCCGAGGCCAGCGCCTCCGCCGCCTCCAGGTACTGCTGGTTGATCAGCGTCCCGGAGATCGTCGCGTAGGCGTTGGTGTTGAAGTTTCCGGCCTTGCCCGTGTCGATCTTCTGCTCGGTGACGAACTGGGTGGCGGGCTGGGTGTTGCCCGGATCGACGCCCAGGTCGCGGACCATGTTGTCGTATTCGATGCGCGACAGCCGCCGCACCGGCGAGCTTCCGACCTTGACCTCACTGCAGTCCGCGGTCTCGGTGAACAGCGCGAGACCCGACACGTCTACCTGCCGGACACCGCCAGAGCCGCTGCCGCCGTTGCCGTTGCCGCCGGAGCCGTTGCCGCCGCTCCCGTTGCCGCCGTTCCCGTTGCCGCCGCTCCCGTTGCCGCCGTTTCCGGAGCCGTTACCGCCGGAGCCGTTACCGCCGCTCCCGGCGAGGGAGCCGCCGCGCCCCGCGCAGGCCGGAACGATCGCGAGCGCCGACAGGATCGCCAGAATCGCGTGGGGCTGTTTCCGAAGCATCGCGTCCCTATAGTTTTTAGTTAGACGAAAACTCGGTGCGATCGATACCACCCGGAGCGCGCCCCCGCGGACCTCGGAAACCCCCAACCCCCGCGCAGACGGACGGTTCCGGTCCACACAAAATTACTGCGTCGCTGAACATAAGCTCCGCCGGAACGACAAGGCAAGTGACCGTTCGGCGCCGCTGGTCGATTCGTAGGAGTTAGCCCGATATGTCGGATAACGACCTCCACTTTTCGGGCGCTCGCTGATCTGTCGGGCGCGAAATTCCGCCCGAAAATCAGGCAGATGTCGTCACGGGCGGGTCTGGGTCCAAGGTCGCGTCGCGTTGGCGCGGCGACGCGCTGGGCCGCGGGCATCCTGGCCGCGACGGCGGTCGCTGCGCCCGCGCGCGCGGAGATCTCCGGCCTCCTCGCCGGGAACGTGGTGGGAGGGGCCACGAGCAACGCCCTGCTGGCGCCCGACGGCTCTCCCGCGGTCGGAGCCGACCAGTTCACGACGGTTCGGGCCAGCGCGGCGGGGAGGCTGCAAGGACGGCTGCAGGGGCAGACGCTCTCTTACAGCTATGCCGCCACCTTTTTCGATGACCACCCGGAGGCCGACTCGCAGACGCACCTTCTGACCTGGGCGTTCGATGCCTTGCCGACGCCGCGGACCGCCGCTGCTGCGCAGGCCGGCGTCGGGTACGGCGTCCTCAACAGCGTGAACCCGATCGCGGCCTCGCTGGCCCTGAACCCGCAGGCGGCGGCGCAGACCAGCTTCGCCGCTGTCCCGACCGGTGCGGTGACCTACTTCGACGCCAACGGAACGGCGACCGGGCAATTCCACCAGACGCCGACGCTGACCTGGCAGGAGTCGACGGCGTTCAACGTGTTCGAGCCGATCGCGGGGGCGGTCGCGCACACCCTGGGCCTGACCCAGGACCTTCGCCACGAGCACCAGTGGCTGCGCGACACGTTGACGGTCGATCTGCTGGTCGGCTACCTCGACGCCTCGGCGTTCACGGCCGCGCCGGGCAATGTGGTGCCGCGGCTCGAGACGCTGCAGGCGCAGCTGCTGGTCGGCGGGCGGCGCGAGCTTGCGCCGAGCCTGTCGGGCAGCCTCGAGCTCGGCGCGCTGGTCCTCGATTCCTCGAGCGCGAACGTCACCTCGTTCGGTCCGGCCGGCCGCGCGACGCTGCATTACCAGCGCGAGCTGGCGTTCGCCGAGCTGCTGGTGGCGCACATGCCGGAGCTCAACGTCTATCTCGGGCAGACGCTGGTGAGCGACGCGGTCACGCTGCGCAGCCTGCTGCCGCTCGACCGCGCGGAGCGGTTCCGTCTGGTCGCGTTCGGCACCGCGCAGCGCGGTTCGGTCATCACCGGCGGTGGGTTCGAACCGGCGATCGATCTGCTGGCGGCCGACGTCGGGTTCCTGTTTCAGCCGATCGGGTTCCCCGTCATGGCGTCGCTCGACTACAACCTGGAAGATCAGACCGGGCACACGGTCGGCACGACGATTTTCCCCAGCCTGCACCGGCAAATGGTGATGGTCACGCTCACGGCGACCTGGGGGACCTATACTCCCTGGCGGGCTCCGAGCGGCGCCACCGTGGGCGCGGGCGGCAACCAGCCGATATCGACGACGGCGACGACATTGACGGCGCGCACCGGTGAATGACGAGGGAGGCGGAACCATGATGACCCTGCTCGAACGGATCCAGACACGCGAGGCGAAGGTGGTGGTGGTCGGCGCCGGCTACGTCGGGCTTCCGCTGGCCGTCGAGGTGGCCAAGGCCGGCTTTCAGACGACGGCCTACGACAAGTCGGTCGAGAAGATCCAGTCGCTCGGACGCGGCGTCTCGTACATCAAGGACGTCGCTTCGGAGACGCTGGCGCCGCTGGTCAAGGCGGGGAAGCTCGACGCCTCGGCCGATCCGGAGGTCCTGTCGACCGCCGACGTGATCATCATCTGCGTTCCCACGCCGCTCAACAAGACCAAGGATCCCGACAACTCGTTCATCCTGGACGCCGCGGAGCTGATCGCGGCGCGGATGAAGCGGCCGCAGCTGGTGGTCCTGGAGAGCACCACCTTCCCGGGCTTCACGCGCGAGGTGCTGCTGCCGCGGTTCGTGCAGGCGGGCCGCAAGCCCGACGACGACTTCTATCTGGCGTTCTCGCCCGAGCGGGTCGACCCCGGCAACACCAAGTACTTCACCCACAACACGCCCAAGGTGCTGGGCGGCATCTCGGCGAAGAGCCTGGAGGTGGCGCAGGCGATGTACGCGAGCTTCATCGAAACCATTGTTGCTGTCTCGTCGACCGACAGCGCGGAGATGGTCAAGCTGCTGGAGAACACCTTCCGCGCGGTGAACATCGGCCTCGTCAACGAGGTGGCGATCATGTGCGCGCGCCTCGGCCTCGACACCTGGGAGGTGATCCAGGCGGCGGCGTCGAAGCCGTTCGGCTTCATGCCCTTCTACCCGGGGCCCGGCCTGGGCGGGCACTGCATCCCCATCGATCCGCTGTATCTGTCGTGGAAGCTGAAGACGCTGAAGTACAACGCCCGCTTCATCACGCTGGCCGACGAGATCAACTCGGCGATGCCGGAGTTCGTGGCGGTGATGGTGGCCGACGCGCTCAACGCGCGGAAGAAGGCGGTGCGCGGCTCGCGCATCCTCGTCGCCGGCGTCACCTACAAGCGCGACATCGACGACGTGCGCGAGTCGCCGGCGCTCGACATCATCGAGCTTTTGCAACGCCGCGGCGCGGAGGTCGACTACAGCGACCCGCACGCGCCCACCGTCCGGATCGGCGAGCACCAGCTGCGCCACACGCCCATCGAGGAGGCCGGCCGCTACGACTGCGTCGTCATCACCACCGACCACCGGACGGTCGACTATGTGGCGCTCGTCGAGCGCGCTCAGCTGGTCGTCGACACGCGCAACGCCACGCGCGCCGTGCGCGACAAGCACGCGGACAAGATCGTCGCTCTGTGAGCGACGACCCCGCTCAGTACCAGTTGAACCCGACCATCACGGCGTAGTTCTGCACGCTGAAGCTGCCACCGCTGTCGCTGTAGAAGCCGCTGCCGATGCGCCCCTGGATGTCGAGCGTGAAGTTGTAGGACTGCAGCACCTCGATGCCGGCGGCACCGAACAGCGCGAACCCGGTGTGGTTGAGCGACGACACCACCGGATTCCCATAGTAGTCGACGAGGCCGGTGTCCTCTGTCTCGCGGAGGACGGCCACCCCGGCGCCCCCCTTGACCCAGAAAATGTCGTTGATCCAGAACTGCGCCGCGCCGGTCCAGAACGAGTTGATCGTCTCGTGGTCGGTGCCGCCGAGGGAGTAGGGATGGTCGGCGCCCCAGCCCTCGAACATCAGGGCGGTGCGCGGGTTGATCATCCCGCCGAGGTGCCCCTCGATCGCGAAGGCGCCGCCGCAGCCACTGGTTGGGCAGTTTCTCGAGTCGACGGCCCCCAGTCCTGCCGCGAAACCCCAGACGACGCCGGCGCGGAAGACGCCGCGCGGAGGTGGCGGCGGCGGGGGCGGGGGATAGTACGGAGGCGGGTAGCCCTGCGCCTCGGCGACGGAAACCGAGCCGAGCACGGTGAGCAGCACGACGCCGATGGCGAGAAGCAGATGTTTTCGGTGGCTCATGGGCTCTCCTTCGTCATTCATTAACCGTCGAAAGGAAATTTTCGCAACCTTTCCGGTGGAAAGCGGTGCCCGCGCTCACGTGCGCGAGAGCATGCTAGACGACGGATCTCATGCATTGGCATCAGACGCAGATTCGCCTGCCGCCGCGCCCGCGCGGGTTTCACCTGATCACGGGCGAGCTCGTCGCCGCGCTGCCGGAGCTGGCGCGGTTCAAGGTCGGCCTGGCGCACTTCTTCATCCAGCACACCTCGGCGTCGCTGTGCGTGAACGAGAACGCCGATCCCGACGTCCGCGCCGATCTCTCGCGCTGGTTCGACAGAGCCGTTCCGGAGAACGCGCCCTACTTCGAGCACACCGCCGAGGGGGCGGACGACATGCCCGCGCACGTGAAGTCGACGCTGCTGGGCGCGGCGGTGATGCTGCCGATCCGCGACGGGCGGCTGGCGCTCGGCGCTTGGCAGGGGATCTACCTCGGCGAGCACCGTGCGAGCGGCGGTGCGCGGACGGTCGTCGTCACCCTCCAAGGGGAGTGACGCGTGAGCGGAGCGCGGCTGCGCCGCGCGGAGCTCGTCGCGGGAGGGCGCGGGAACCCTTTGAGGGTTCCCGAACTGGATCGTCCCGACGCGGGCGCTCACACGATCCGGTTGCGTGCCTCGCCCGCCAGAAAGGCCGCCAGGTTTCGGGCCACCTCTGTCGCCAGCCGGTGGCGCGCCTCGACGGTCCCCCAGCCGATGTGCGGCGTGACCACCACCCGATCCGCCCAGGGGGCGTGCGGATCGGTCAGCGGGTGGTTGGGGGGCGGCGGCTCGACGGAGAGGACGTCCAGCCCGGCGCCGCCGAGGTGGCCGCTGGCGAGCGCCTCGATGAGCGCCGCCTCGTCGACCAGCGCGCCGCGCCCGGTGTTGATGAGGATGGCGCCCGGCGGCAGCGCGCGCAGGAACGCGGCGCCGCAGAGGCCGCGCGTCGCCTCGGTGAGCGGGCAGTGGAGCGACACGAAGTCGGCGCGCGGCAGCGCCTCGGCGAGCGGCGTGCGCGGCTCCCCGGCCCGCGGCGGCGCCCCTGGTACGGCGGCGCGGACGACGGTCATCCCGAACCCCTCGGCGATGCGGGCGACGGCGCCGCCGATCCCGCCCGCGCCGACCACCACCAGCGTCTTGCCGGCGAGCTCGACGAGCGGCTGCCGGAAGAAGCAGAAGTCGGAGGCGGCCGCCCAGACGCCGACCTTCACCGCCGCGTTGTGCCCGGCCACGTCGTGCGAGAAGTGCAGGATGAGCGCGAACACCAGCTCGGCGACCGCTTCGGTCGCGTAGCCCGGGACGTTAGTCACCGCGATCCCCGCCGCGCGCGCCGCGGGAAGATCGATGATGTTGGTTCCGGTCGCCGTCACGCCCACGTAGCGGAGCGCCGGCAGCGCCGCGAGCTCGGCCGCCCGGAGCGGCACCTTGTTGGTCAGGACGGCGAGCGCGTCGCGGCAGCGTGGGACGATCTCGCCGCTCTCCGACTGCTCGTGGACCCGGAGGTCGCCGAGCGCGCCGAGGGGCCCCCAGAAGGCGTCCGGCTCTCCCTGATCGATGGCGAAGCTGTCGAGGATGACGAGGCCGGGCCCCGTCACGCTCACTTCAGCGCCTCGGCCTGGAAGTGCGCGCGCAAGCTGCTGATCACGTCCTCCAGATCGCCGTCGAGGATGCCGGGGAGATTGTGGCGGGTGAGGCCGATCCGGTGATCGGTGAGCCGGTCCTGCGGAAAGTTGTAGGTGCGGATCTTCTCCGACCGATCGCCGGAGCCGATCTGGCTGCGGCGCGCGTCGCGCTCGGCGGTCTGCCGCTTCTCCTCTTCGATCTCGTAGAGCTTGGAGCGCAGGAGCTTCATCGCCATCGCCTTGTTCTTGTGCTGCGACTTCTCCTGCTGGCAATGGACGATGAGGCCGCTCGGCAGGTGGTGGATGCGCACCGCGGAGTCGGTGGTGTTGACCGACTGGCCGCCGGGGCCGCCGGAGCGCATGACGTCGATCTTGAGGTCTTTCGGATCGATGGTGATCTCGACGTCCTCGACCTCCGGCATGACGGCCACGGTCGCGGTGGACGTATGAATGCGCCCCTGGGTCTCGGTGGACGGGACGCGCTGGACCCTGTGAACGCCCGATTCGTACTTGAGCTGCGAGTAGGCGCCGCGGCCGTTGATCCCGGCCACCACCTCCTTCACGCCGCCGGCCGAGGCGGCCGAGGTCGACAGGATCTCGATCGCCCAGCGGTGACGCTCGGCGAAGCGCGAGTACATCCGGAACAGATCACCGGCGAACAGCGCCGCCTCCTCGCCGCCGGTGCCGGCCCGGATCTCGAGCAGGATGTTCTTCTCGTCGTTCGGATCCTTGGGCATGAGGAGCGCCTTCAGATCCTTCTCCATCCGCTCCTGCTCGGTGCCGAGCTCGGCCTCTTCCTGGCGCGCCAGGTCGCGCATCTCGGGATCTTTTTGCAGCTCGCGCGCCTCGACCGCCCGTTTGTTCACGTCGCGGTAGAGCCGGAACGTCTCCACCACCTCACGGAGATCGGAGTGCTCCTTGCCGAGCTTCTGCATCTGCTGGCGGTTGGCCAGCACGGCCGGATCGGCGAGCATCCGATCCAACTCCTGGTAGCGCGCCTCGACGCCGGCGAGCTTGTCGAGCAGCAGCTGATCGAGCAAGGCGGCTTAGGTCGTCGTCGCGGGAGGCGTGCCCTTGCCGTACTTCTTCTGGAAGCGCTCGATGCGGCCGGCGGCGTCCACGAACTTCTGCTTGCCCGTGTAGAACGGGTGGCAGTTCGAGCAGATCTCGACCGAGAACGCGCCGCGGGTTGAGAAGGTCTCGACCTTGTTGCCGCAGGCGCAAGTGATGGTCGAGGGCTTGTAAACCGGATGAATGCCTTTTTTCGCCATGATGTGAGTCCCGGGAACCGGGGTTTATAGTGGGCGAAGCGCCCGGATGCAAGTCGGGTATAGTGCAGCCCGCCATGCCGGACGCACTCAGCCCCGAATCGCGCGACCGCCGCCGGTCGCTCTACGCCTACCTCGAGCCGCTCTGGCAGGGCAAACGGGTGCTCGAGATCGGGCCGGGCGAGGGGAGCGCGGAGCTGCTCGGGTCGCTGGGGGCGGCCCGGGTGGTGGTCTCCGAGGGCGATCTCGGCGCTCTCAATGAGCGGTTCGACGTGGTCGTGGTCCCCGAAGCCGAAGCGCTGGTGCGCCGGTCTGGCGCGGTGTCCGCCTGCCGCCGGCTGGTCGCCGCGGGCGGACGGCTGGTCGTCGCCGCCCTGAACGGCGAGCGTCCGGGCGTGACGGGCGGCGTCGGCTACTACGATTTGCACGGCGCGGTCTCGCCGCTCCTGCCGCTCATCCAGATGCTGGGGATGACCCCGTTCGCCGGGATCGGCGTGGTCGAGTTCGACGGCGCGGTCGACGCGCTCCGGATCGACGCGCGGCTGGTCAAGGAGCCCGAGCAGCCGGTCGCCTACGTCGCCATCGCCGGCACCGAGCCGGTGACGGGGCTGGGCTACGCGCTCGTGCAGCTGCCGTCGGCGGCCGGATCCGGCGGCGCCGCCGCGGCGCCGGCACGGGTGTCGCCCGGGGCTGCCGAGGAGATCGAGGAGCTGCGGGGGCGCCTCCGCCGCGCCGCCGAGGATCGGGCGGCGCAAGACGCCGAGACCACCAAACTGCGCCGCGCGCTGGCCGAGGCGAACGACTCGGTCGTCAACCTGACCAAACGGACGACCGAGGAGATGGCCGGGGTCGCCGATCGCCTGGCCGCGGGACTGCGCGCGCCCACCGAGGCGGAATCGGGGGCGCTCGGCGAGGCGCGCGAGGAGTCGGGCCGTTTGAAGGTGAAGCTCGCCGAGAGCGAGGCGCGCGCGGCGGCGGCCGAGCAGCGGCTGGAAGAGGTCGGCACGCTGGCGCGCGAGCGGCAGACGGCGGCCGAGGACGCCCTCGAGCGGCAGCGTCTGGCCGAGAGCGAGCTTGCGCGGGCGCGCCGGGAGATCACGCGGCTCGGCAGCGAGGCGCGCTCGGCGAGCACCGACCACGGCGCGCTGGAGGAGAAGGCGCGCGCGGTCGCCCAGCGCGACGAGCGAATCCTGCGCCTCGAAGGGGAGAAGCAGGATCTGACCTGGCGGATGGCGGAGCTCGAGGACAAGCTGCGCCAGGCGATCGCCCGCGCGGTGCAGGGGGGAGCGGGGCGCGGCGATGCCGGCCTGGCGACGCCGGCGGCGATCGGCAGCCAGGAGCTGGCCTCTGCGCGCGAGGCCCGCGAGCGGGCGCTGGAGGATTTCCACCGCGCTGGGGCGGCCCACGTCGACGAGCTGACGGAGCTCAAAGCCTCCGTCTCCGAGCAGGCCGCGCTGGTCGCCGAGCTGGAGGACAGCGTGGTGGCAGCGGAATCACGCGCGGCGGCGGCCGGCGCCGAGGCGACGACGCTGCGGAGGACCGCCAAGGATTTGGAGGAGGCCGATCGCAGCCGGCGCGCCCGGCTGGCGGAGCTGGAGGGGAAGCTGCTGCGGCTCGAGCACGAGCGCAGGGCCGCCGCGTCGCAGGTCGTCGGGGAGGACGACCGCCTGCACGCCCTCGAGGCCGAGCGCGATCGTTTGCGGGCACGGATCGGGGAGCTCGAGGCCGCGGCGGCGGCGGGCGCGTCGCGGAACGGACACGCGACCGGCGCGGCCGAGATCGCGCGCGATCTCGACGCCGCCGAGGCGAACCTGCGCGCCGAGGTCGGCCGCGCCGCCGCACCCGGATCCGACGCGGCCCGTCTGGAGAACACGCTCGACAACTACCGGCGGCGGGCTGGCCGGCTGCGCGACGACCTGGAAGGGATCCGCCGACGCCTCGAATCGCTCTCTCCGTCGGAGATCTCCGGATTTCTCGAGGAGCTGGGCGAGGATCTGGCGGAGCTCGGCGGGTGAACGCGGCGGCCGCGGGTGCCGCGCGCGTTGCGGGCGCCACGCGCGTTGCAATAGTTGGCCTGGGCGCGATCGGCCGCGAGGTGCTCAAGGCCGTCCGCGCGCGCCCGACGCTCGAGCTTTCCGGCGCCTACGATCCTGCCTTCGTCGGTCGCGACGCGGGCGAGGTGGCCGAGATCGGGCCGCTCGGCGTCAAGGTGGCGCCCACGCTGTCGGCCGCGCTGGCGGGCGCCGACGTCGCGCTCGTGCTGACCCTTTCGGGCGTCGCCGAGATGATGCCGATCGTCGAGGCGGCGGGCGCGGCGGGCGTCGACGTGGTCTCGACCTGCGAGGATCTCTCCTACGCGAATCACCTCACCCCCGAGCTTGCCCAGGAGCTGGACGCGCGCGCGCGGGCGACCGGCATCACCGTCGTTGGGACGGGCGTCAATCCCGGCCTGGTGATGGACCGCCTCCCGGTCACGCTGGCCGCCGCCTGCGTGTCCATCGAGCGCGTCGTCGTCACCCGCGTCGTCGACGCGGCGAAGCGGCGCGGGCCGCTGCGCGCCAAGGTCGGCGCCGGCATGACGGTCGAGGCGTTCAACGCGGGCGTGGCGCAGAAGCAGCTCGGCCACCGCGGCCTCCCCGAGTCCTGCGCGCTCGTCGGTCTCGGACTCGGTCTCGCCTTCGACGAGATCCGCTCGACGATCGGACCGGTTACCGAGGCACGGCCGGGGATCGAGGCCGGCCGCGTGGCGGGGCTGCGGCAGTCCGCGGTCGGGCTTGCCGGCGGGCGTGAGCGGGTGCGCCTCGATCTCGAGATGTCGGTCGCCGCGCCCAACCCGCACGATCGGATCCTCATCGACGGAGACCCGCCGCTCGATCTCCTGATCCAGGGCGGCACCCACGGCGATCGGGCCACGGTGGGCACGGTGCTGAACGCCATCTCGGCCGTGATCGCGGCTCCGCCGGGTCTCGTCACGGTTCTCGATCTGACGCTCCGCCGCTAGCCCGTTGGCTTACAATCGCCCCATGCAACGCTCATTGCTGGGACGAAATTGGTTGTTCGCGGTCATCGCCGCGGGCCTGCTGTTCGGCGCCTCTCCTGCACGGGCGCTCGATCTTCACGCGCTGGCCGGCAAGGCCGGCGGCGCCGCACGCGACAAGGTGGTCAAGGACGTCAACGCCAAGCTGCTCGCCGAGGGGCACAAGAATCAGTGCAGCTTCAAGAGCGACAGCGCAGAGCTGGCGCCCGGGTGTGACAAGAAGATCAAGAAGCTGGCGGACACGCTGATCGACGCCAAGAAGAAGCTGCAGGCGGGCGGCGTCAGCGGCTTCAAGTTCGAGGTCTCTGGACACACCGACTCGGCCGGCAAGCCGGACCACAACAAGGAGCTGTCGGCCAAGCGCGCGGCGGTGATCGCCAAGGAGTTGGTCGCGCGCGGTGTCGCGCACGGCGAGATCATCTCGATCGGCATGGGCTCCGAGCATCCGCTGGTCACGCCCGACAACACGCCCGCCAAGAAGGCCAAGAACCGCCGCTACGAGATCCAGGTCAGGATCTAGCGTCCGGATCTAGCGACCGGATAGCTACTTGCCGACGGGGTCGACGGCGCGCACGGCCTCGCCCGCGCCCCCCGTCGGCGCGACGACCAGCACCACGCATTGATCGGCCGCCAGCGAGCGCGGGCGGAAGTGGGCGGCCGCGTAGGAGATGACCGCCGAGGGGAGCTCCCCGAGCGCCGACGGGATCTGCGGCGCGCCCTTCCCGCAGTCGACCAGCCAGCTCTCGACGCCGTGTTGGTAGGCGACGCCTCCCCAGCCCTCGATCGCGCGCCGCGCGCCGGCGGCCGAGGTCTTCCCCGCCTGCAGGTCGTCGGCGAAGGTGCGGATCTCGGACTGGTAGCGAGGCGTCACCAGCGGGGCGGGCAGTCCGCGCGCCTGCCGCGCGGCGGTCAGTGCCGCCAGGAACGAATCCCCGGCCTCGACGTTAGCGGCACGTCCGAGCTCGACCGGGACGCCCGGCTCGTCTGGCCAGTGCGTCGACGCGCACGAGAGCGTCAGCGCCAGGCAGACGCCGGCGGCGCGCGAAACGAAGCGCGAGGAACCTTTCCCCCTGGGCAACAGGGAAGGTGTCGGCAGCAGGCGCAGATTTCCTTAGCGGGGCGCGGTCAGGGTGCCGCGCGCTCCCCTCCCTCGCGCGCGGCCAGCAGCGCCGCCGGCAGGAGCGGGACGAACAGCAGCACCGCGGCCGTCGAGCCGGCGTTGATCCAGACGAGCTGCTTGAAGCCGACGTGATACTGGCTGTAGAGGTACGACCCGACGACGTTGGAGATGGCGAAGATGGCGATGTTGCGGATGCTCATCATGAGCGAGAAGGCGAAGCTCTCGATGCCCCGGGGCGCGGCGCGCGAGGCGAGATCGTAGAGCGGCAGCGCGGCGAGTGTGGAGAGGAACGCCGCAGAGCTGTCGATCAGCATCGCGGCGCGCGCCGAGTCGTAACGCAGGTAGAGCAGGCCGCTGGCCGCGTACAGGAGGATTCCCACCATGAGCGAGATCTTGAGCGGCAAGCGGCGGCACAGGTAACCGTACGCAGCGGCTCCAATGATCCCGCCGACGCCGCCCAGAAGTTGCAAAAAGCCCATGAAGCGCGGGTCGAACTTGAGGACGTCCTGCTGGTAGTAGAGCATCGGCGTCTGGAGGCCGGGCGCGAGGTAGACGAGGAACAGAAGGGCGGTGGCTCCCCACATGGCCCGCGAGCGAACGATTGTCCGGAGGTGGCTGCGGGCCGTGGCCCAGATGGCGGTGTCGGCGCGCGCGCCGCGCCTCTCGGGATAGAACCGGGCGACCACCGGCAGGAAGGAGAGCATCACCCCCGCGCCGGCCGCGGCCGTCCACCCGAAGGCGCACACCGCCAGGAAGCCCCCCACGGGTCCGGCCGCCAGATCCATCACCCCTTCCAGCCCCGTGCGCAGCGAGGCGAGCCGTCCGGTCGCGCCGTAGCGCTGGGAGACCTCGACCTGCAGGCCGCCGACGACGGTGCTGACCGTGACCATCGCCAGGTTGAGCAGCGTCATGACCACGACGAAGGAGCCGTACCCACGCGGGGCGATGGCGAAGGTCAGCCAGAAGAGTCCGCTGAGGATCGTCCCCGCCAGCAGATAGCCGCGGCGCCGCGTTCCGAACAGCGGGTAGGCGTCGCAGATGAAGCCGACCAGCGGCTTGACGTACCAGGCGAAGGTGGCGATCGCCCAGAACGTCGCCACGCGCTCGGCCGGCATGTGGAGCTGGTTCTTGAGCAGCAGGCTGAACGGCAGCCGGCCGATGATCCCGGGCCATCCGAAACCGGTCACGAAGATCCCGGCCGCGATGACCCCGATCAGCGCGCGCGGTGACTGTCCGGGCACGTCGGTGGGCGCGGCGGGCTCGTCGGCGGGGGCGGCCATGCGTGCTAGAAGAGCATGCACATCGATCGATGAAGATCGCCACCTGGAACGTGAACGGAATCCGCGCGCGGCAGGCTGAGGTCGCCGACTTCGTGGCGCGCGAGCAGCCCGACGTCCTCTGCCTGCAGGAGATCAAGGCGGCCGCCGACCACATCCCCAAGACGGTCGGCGACATCCCTGGCTACTGGTCCTACTGGCACGGCACCAAGGGATACTCGGGCGTCGCGCTGCTCATCCGTCAGGCGCTCTGCGCCGATCGTCCCCTCTACCTGCATCCGGAGTTCGACCACGAGACGCGGATCGCGTCGGCCACCGTCGAGGGTGTTCATGTCGCCTCGATCTACGTCCCCAACGGCGGCAAGGACTTCGCGGCCAAGGTCCGTTTCCTGGAAGCGATGACCGCCTACGCGGCGGGGATGCGGGCGCTCGGACAGAAGGTCGTCCTCTGCGGCGACCTCAACGTGGCGCGGGCGCCGATCGACGTGCACGCCAAGGAGCGGGACGAGCGGGCGATCGGCCAGCGCGCCGACGAGCGGGCGGTGTTCGAGCGCCTCCTCGCCGAGGGCGGTCTGCACGACGTGGCGCGCGAGCGCGAGCCGGACAACGACGCGCTCTTCACCTGGTGGGCGCCCTGGCGCAACCTGCGCCAGCGCAACATCGGCTGGCGGATCGACTACCTCCTTTGCAGCGGCGACCTCATGACGTCCGTCGGCAGCTGCGTTTCGCAGCGCGAATTCGGCACCAGCGACCACGCGCCGCTGGTCGCGACGTTCGGATGATCGTCGTTTCTGATTTCGACGGGACGCTGACGGTCGACGACGTCACGACGCTGTTCTGGGACCGGCACCTCGGCTACGACTGGCGGGCGGTGCTGCTCCCCGACACCTACGCCGGCAAGGTGACGCCGCTCGAGATGATCGCGCGCGGGTACGGCGACCTCGCGGTGCCGCCCGACGCTCTCCTGGCCGAGGCGCGCGCGCACGCCCGGATGCGCCCGGGCTTGCCGGCGCTGGCGGCGCTCTGCCGCGCGCGCGGCTGGCCGTTCGTGGTCGTCAGCCACGGGCTCGGGTTTTACATCCAGGATCTGCTGCCCCCGGAGCTCCCGTTCGTCGCCTTCACCGGCGCGTTCGACGGCCGCCGCTGGCACGTGACGCTGCCGCCCGGGATGTTTCTGCCGCCCGGTGAAGACTTCAAGAGCCACGTGGTCGCCGATCTGCGCCGGCGGCATCCCGGACATCCGACGGTCTATCTCGGCGATGGGCGGCTCGATCTGCTGGCCGCCGAAACCTGCGACGAGATCTTCGCCGTCCGCGGCAGCAGGCTCGCCGAGCTGGCGCCGCGCGCGCGGCCGTTCGAGGCGCTCGACGAGGTCGTCGCCGCGCTCGAAGTGCGTTAAGCTCCGCCCCCATGTCCAACCCCACCGCGCTCCTCAGCACCTCCCTGGGCGACATCAAGATCGAGCTCCTGGCCGATCAAATGCCCATCACCGCCGGCAACTTCGTCAAGCTCGCCAAGAGCGGCTTCTACGACGGCCTCCACTTTCACCGCGTCATCGACAAGTTCATGGTGCAGTTCGGCTGCCCGCACAGCAAGGACCCGCAGAGCCCGCGTGCCGGCACCGGCGACGCGCCCAGCGGGACGATCCCCGACGAGCATCCGGCGAACGCCAAGATCTCCAATTCGCGCGGGACGCTGTCGATGGCCAACAAGGGTCCGCAGAGCGGCAGCTGCCAGTTCTTCATCAACGTCATCGACAACCCTTACCTGGACTGGTTCTCGGCCGGCCAGTCGAAGCACCCGGTGTTCGGCAAAGTGGTCGAGGGGATGGACGTGGTCGACAAGATCTCGAAGACCCCGCGCGACGGACACGACCGCCCGAAGACGCCGGTCAAGATGATCAAGATCTCCGTCTCCGAGGCCTAGGCCGAGGCAGGAGCGCGCCGGCATGGGCACTCCGCGCACGATCATCGTCGGCGACGTTCACGGCTGCCTCGACGAGCTGCTGGCGCTGCTGGCGCGCGCCGGCCGCGCGCCGGGAGACCGCGTCGTGCTGGTCGGCGATCTCTGCGCCAAGGGTCCGGATTCGGCAGGGGTGGTCCGCTGGGCGCGCGAGTCAGCCGCGGACGCGGTCCTCGGCAACCACGACGCCCACGTCCTCCGCGCCCTCCACGGCGAACACGTCGGGCGGACGCACCGCGCGGTCGCCGAGACGTTGGGCGCGGCCGACGTCGCCTGGCTCGAGGCGCGCCCGCTCTGGTTGCGCCTCGACGGTGCCGCCGAGCAGCCGTACGTGGTTGTGCACGGCGGGCTCGTGCCCGGAATCCCACTCGAGCAGCAGACGCGCGACCACCTCTTGAACCTGCGCAGCATCACCGCCGAGGGGGAACCCACGAAGCGGATCGACGGCGCGCCCTGGGCCTCGCTCTGGCGTGGGCCGGAGCACGTCGCGTTCGGGCACGATGCCGTCCGCGGGCTGCAGCGCCATCCCTTCGCGACCGGGCTCGACACCGGCTGCGTCTACGGCCGCGAGCTGACCGCGCTGGTGCTGCCGTCGAGCGAGCTCGTCTCGGTGCCGGCGGCGCGCGCCTACGCGCCACTGACCCGCTGACGACAAAAAGCAAAAGCCCGGCCCCTTTCGGGGACCGGGCCTCGGCTCGGGTTGGTGGGCGGTGCTAGCTCTGGACCGTCGCGACCGCCTGGACGATGAAGCGCTGGTAGACGCTGGTCGCGTTGCAGTCGTAGACCTCGAATCCGGCGCCGGCGGTGCTGACACCGTTCTTGACGTGGAGGCAGCGGCCCGAGGCGGCGGTCTGAATCAGGAAGGCGCCGTCCTTCGTCGGCTGCGGCGTGAAGGTCCAGTCCTGCGAGGCGACGCCGCTGCAGGCGTTGACGTGCGTCGTGCTCGAGTTGTTGGCCGCGTTCGCGTCGACGCACTTGGTGGGGTCGTTCTTCGTCTGAATCAGCCAGTTCGAGCCGTGCGCCGTCAGCAGGAACTTCGAGCTGTCGAGCATCGCCGACTGGTTATAGTCGCTGAGGAGACCCGCCGGAGCGTCGAGGATCATCGTCGGCGCGCCCAGCGGCGACATGGTGTAGACGTACGCCGGGTCGAAGTTCGGCGTGTAGTTCGGGTTCCGCCACACGGTGATGCCGTGCTGCCAGACGCCGCCGTTACCATTGGTGGTGAGCGCCTTGTAGCCGTCCGGGCACCCACCCTGCGGGTCGGAGTTCGAGCCGGTCGGGCAGCTCCCGCCGACGCCCGAGCTGTACTGCGCGACGCTGCTGGAGGTGTTTTGGCAGAGTCCCCCGAACGGGTTCCTGTAGGGGGCGCCCGACTGGCTGGCGCCGAGGCGGCCGGCGACGACGCCGCCCTGCCCGGCGGGGAATCCGGCGCCGTCGCAGTAGTAGGCGACCGGCGCGGTGACGGCCGGCTTGGCGAGCGCGGTCAGGGGACCGGTGTCGATGATGTCGCCGAAGAAGGTTCCCTCCTGCATGGGGAAGTTGGTGCGGTCGACGCCCCACCCGATAGCCGTGTCGCCCGAGTCCAGCCAGATCGGGACGTGGACGCCGGCGGTGTTGATGTGGGCCATCATGCAGGCGGAGATCCCCTCCATGCAGGTGGCGTTGCTGGAGACGGCGCCGTTCTTCCAGTCGGGGCAGAGACCGATGCCGCCGGCGAAGGTGTAGCTGTTGCCGTACTGGTCCTGCTTGACCAGCGAATCGTTCGCGGCCAGGGCGCATTTGACCAGATACGAGACCGTCTTCCGTCCCCCCGACGTCGTCATGAGGCCGTTGGCGGCCGAGAGGCCGTTGATCCCCGAGAGGCCGTTGGCGGCGGAGAGGCCGTTGATCCCCGAGAGGCCGTTGGCGGCGGAGAGGCCGTTGGCGGCACTGAGGCCGTTGGCAGCGGAGAGGCCGTTGATCCCCGAGAGGCCGTTGGCGGCGGAGAGGCCGTTGACGCCCGACAGGCCGTTGACCCCGGAGAGGCCAAACTCGTGGGTCCCTGACTCGACGGTGCTGCTCTGGTCACCGCAGCCGATGAGGCCGACGATGGCGCCCACCGCGATACTGATTTGAATTGTTCGCTTTCCGGGCTCTCGCATGTTCGTTTCTCCCCTTGAGGCGGCCCGGCCGACTACGTGAGTCCCGTGGGCTTTGCGTCGCCCGATCGCTCGGGTTTTGCCGTTGTTCACAAGGTGTCGGTCCGACACGACTGAAGTACAAAGCAGTAACCGGGCCAACACCTATTTGTACGCATGTTCCGGAAAATCGGGCTTTTTGGTGGGTGCTTCGGTCCCAGGTGTAGCCGCCGAGGCAACAGGGGCGATGCTCCGCAAACAACCTTTCGCTCCCGACCGGCGAGCATCCGAGGCGTCGGCGGGGCCCCAAAAGGAAACGGCCGGTCCGCTGGGAGGCGGACCGGCCGTGGGGTTGCTGCTGCTTCGGGTGAGCGGTTACTGCACGCTGAACTGAGCGTTGGTGCCCGGGGTGGAGCCGCAGTCCCATAGGATCAGCAGCGCGCCGTTGCTCGTGGTGTTGCCGGCGACGTTCAGGCAGCGCCCCGAGGCGACGTTCTTGAAGGCGTAGACGCCCGAGGCGGACATCGGCATCGCGGTGTAGGCCTGGTTGCTGCTGCCGTTGCAGTCCGCAATCACCACGGAGGTGCCGTTGGCCGTGCCGTTGCCGTTCGGGGCCAGGCACTTGTTCTGGTTGGCGCTCATCGCGATGGTCCAGTTGCTGCCGTTGGCCCGCAGGTAGAAGGCCTCCTCCGGCCCGTTGTAGGTCGCGTACTGCTGCACGCAGGCGCCGTTGGTCTGGCTGTTGTTGCAGACGTTGATGGACTCGCCGGTCGCGTTCTGGGGAACCATGCGGTAGGTCCGCGACGAGGCGAACGTCGAGGCGCTACCACCCGTGCCCGTCGAGCCGCCGGTGCCGGTGGAGCCGCCGGTGCCGGTCGAGTTGCTCATGTCGTTGGCGAACACCGTCGCCTGGATGTTGAACTGCTGGCTGGTCCAGCCGCTGCAGTCATAGACCTCCATCACGGCGCCGGGCGAGGTGCTGCCGCCGCGGACGTTCATGCAGCGCCCGGTGGAGGCCGCGGCGACGTTGAAGCTGCCGTTCATCGCGTTGGCGGTGACGTTCCACAGCTGCGACGAGGAGCCGTTGCAGGCGTTGAGCACCAGGCCGGTGCCGTTGGTGGCGGCGCCCGCGTCGAGGCACTTAGCCGAGTTGTTCATCGGCGAGAAGGTCCAGCTCGAGCCGCTCGGGGACATGTTGAAGACCGAGGTGCCGAGGCCGGCCGACTGGTTCCACTGCTGAATCGGCGAGCTACCGACGTCGATGACCATCGGGTTGCCGTTGGTCAGCACGGCCGACAGCTGGTACTGGTAGCTGGTGTCGAACACCGGCGTGTAGCTGTTGTTGCGCCACACGGTGATGCCGTGCTGCCAGACGCCGCCGTTGCCGTTGGTGGTGAGCGCCTTGTAGCCGTCGGGGCAGCCAGCCGCGGGATTCGAGTTCGAGCCGGAGGGGCAGCTGCCGCCCACGCCGTTGCTGAACTGTCCGACCGCCGACGAGACGTTCTGGCAGAGTGTGCCGCTGCCGAACGGGTTCGTGTAAGGCGCGCCGGTCTGGTTGGCGCCGAGGCGGCCCGCGACGACGCCGGAAGCGCCGCTGGGGAACCCGGCACCGTCGCAGTAGTAGGCGACTGGGGCGGTCACCGTCGGCTTGGAGAGCGCCGTGAGAGTACCGGTGTCGACGATGTCGCCGAAGAAGGTCCCCTCCTGCATCGGGTAGTTGACGCGATCGATGCCCCAGCCGATGGCCGAATCGCCCGAGTCGAGCCAGATGGGGATGTGAACGCCGGCCGTGTTGATGTGGGCCATCATGCAGGCCGAGATCCCCTCCATGCACTGAGCGCTGCTGTGCGCGTCGCCGTTCTTCCAGGCGGGGCAGAGGCCGATGCCGCCGGCGAAGGTGTAGGTGTTGCCGTTCTGGTCCTGCTTGACCAGCGAGTCGTTGGCGGCGAGGGCGCACTTGACCAGGTACGAGACGGTCTTGCGACCGGCCGAGGTGGTCATGAGGCCGTTGGCGGCGGAAAGGCCGTTGACGCCCGAGAGGCCGTTGGCCGCCGAGAGGCCGTTGACGCCCGAGAGGCCGTTGACCCCCGACAGGCCGTTGGCGGCCGACAGGCCGTTGGCGGCGGAGAGGCCGTTGATGCCCGAGAGGCCGTTGACGCCCGAGAGGCCGTTGATGCCCGACAAGCCGAATTCGTGCGTCCCGGTCTCGACGGTGCTCGCCTCCTCACCACATCCGATGAGGCCGACGATGGCGCCGAGCGCGATGCTGATTTGGATTGTCCGTTTCCCCAGCTCTTTCATGATCCATTCCCCCTTGAGGCGGCCCGGCCGACTGCGTGAGTCCCGTGGGCTTTGCGTCACCCGATCGCTCGGGTTTTGCCGTTGTTCGCAAGGTATCTGTCCGACACAGTCCAGGTACAAAGCAGTAATCGGGCCAACAATTTCTGGAGCCAAAACTCGACCGTTCGGGGCCCTTCTGGGGGGCCTGGACCCCGGTTGTTACGCCGGCGACAACAGGGAGATGTTCACCAGACAACGGATCGCCGGCGCGTCCGGCGGTCCGTTGCGCGGCGCGCTCAGACGGACTGGGCGGCGGGTGCCCAGGACGGGCGCTGGACGCTCTCGGCCGTGCCGTTCGCCCCGGTTTGGGGCACGCCGTCGACGAACAGGACCGTGTTCGCGAGCGTCGCTTGCACCCGCGGTCCGGGCGTCACGATGCCGACCAGGTTCAGCGGATCGCAGGCCGACAGGCGCACCATCTCTCCGCGTCGCTCCTCGCGTCGCGTGGCGCGCAGCGCGTCGACGGCGTCGGGAGCGGCGAACTGCTCGCCGACGAAACCGCCCACCAGACGGCCGCCGCGCAGCTCGCCGCGCATCTCCAGCCGGCGGTAGACGCGGACCAGATCGCGCCAGGCGCGGGGCGTGGGTCTCGCGCGCGAGGAGATCGCGGAACACCACGCCGTAGCGCTTGATGTACTGGCGCGCGAGCGCCTCGATGCCGCGTCTCCTCGTCGCCGGTGCCGCTCTGGCGGAGGATCGACCAGCGCCCGGCGCCGATCGGGCCGCCGGTCGCGCCGGCTCCAGCGGGCGTGCCAGCGTGCGCGGGCGCCGCCGCGCGTCTGCGTCGCCGAGATGAGCGCGCGCAGGCCGGCGAACCCGTCGCCGGTGACGCGCC
Organism: uncultured Pseudomonadota bacterium; assembly: GCA_963831685.1. Lineage (GTDB taxonomy): Bacteria > Myxococcota_A > Polyangia > Fen-1088 > Fen-1088 > JADGRB01. The sequence goes on along the minus strand of CAWHRJ010000007.1, from coordinate 107,181 downwards.
CGGTCGAGACCAGCTCCCACGAGCGCGTCCTCGACCTCGGTCGCGCAGTCGCCGCGTGCCCGAGATGATCTCGTCGAGGAAGCTCGCCCCGCGCCCGCGTCAGGAAGCGAGCACGTCGCGCGCGGGCGCGGAGAGCGCCGCCTCGTCGAGGCGCGTCCGTCTCGGGGACCAGGAGCCAGGGCAGATCGCGCGCGCCGCACGAGCGCGATGGGCGCCGCGCGGCTGGGCGCTCCGCCCGCCGGCCGCGGCGGCGAGCCGTCCCCAGGCCACGCTCGCCCGAGAGACAGAGCGCGTCGAGCCAGGCGGAGTCGTAGCCGACGACGCGCGCCGGCAGGATCTCGCGCTCCCAGGCGCCGGCCGCGACCTCGAAGCCCTGCAGCTGCGCGATGACCTGCGGCGAGCCGCCGGCTGCCCGTGCAGCTGCGTTCCCGGCCGGACGTGCTGCCACGCGAACAGAGAAAGCGCATGAAGTCGGCGGCGGTGCACGGGCTCGATCTCGCGGCGCAGACCGTCGAGCATGCGGCGGTTGATGCGCGCGAGCAGGCGCCGATCGCACCACTGCGACGCCGTCGCCGCAGCGTCGGGCAGCTCGGCGGCACGAAGCGCCCGCGCAGCACGGCGCCCTCCATCTCGACGCGCGCCAGCGCCGCCTCGACGTCGGACGCGGCGAGGCCGAGGCGGCGCCGCGATGCCGATCGGCCGTCGTCGGCCCGAGCAAGCGCGAGGTGCGCGCGCACGATCTCGATGAGCGCGCCCTCGCGATCGGTCCAGGTCGGCGCGCGGCGCGCGGGCGGCTCGACGACGTCGGGGACGAAGCGGCGTGTCGGCCAGATCGGCGACGGCCAGCGAGCGGCGCTCGGCGGCGACCCAGAGCGCACGCGCGATCGCCGCGCTCGAGGCGCGCGCAGCGCGCCGCGCCGCGACGAGCGTGCTCGAAGAGCGTCGTCGCAGCCGCGCGCCTCGGCCCGTCGGCCGCGGGCAGCGCGCCGAGCGTCGAGCAGCAGATCGTGCAGCTCGTCGGCGATCGCGCGGCGTCGGGCTGCGCCTCGGCGACCACCTGCGGCGATGGCGCTCGGGATCGAGCCCGCCGATCCGCTCGACGACCTCGGCCGGCAGCCCGCGCCGCACGGCGACCGCGCGCGTGCGGCGCTCCTCGAGCGGCGCGTCGTCGAGGAACGCGTACGGGTTGGCGTTCAGGATCTCGTGCGAGAACACCGACGGCTCGGGCAGCTCGCGCGCGATCGTCTGCGATCGCGCCCGTCGCGCATCGCCTCGAGCAGCGCGCGCGAGGCCCTCGGCGTCCATCGCCTCGACCAGGCAGTCGCGCACGCGTCTCGCGCACGAGCGGATGGTCGGGCAGCTCGATGGCGCCGCCGCCGTGGTTGTCCTGGCAGGCGGTCTGCGCGGGGAAGACCGCCGCGATCAGATCCTGCGCGCGCATGCGCTGGATGCGGCGGCGGCACGCGCTTGCCGCCCTGGCTGCGCAGCAGCGCCAGCGAGCGCGTCGCGTTCCAGCGCCAGCGCGTCTCGAACATCGGCGCCTGCAGCGGCGGCCTGCGTGAGCAGCTCCTCGACGTCCGTCGGCGCGCAGCATCTCGAACACCGTCTCGAGCGGGAAGCTGTGCTGCGGGCCGAGCGAGAGCACGATGCCGTCGTCGGTCGCCGCCGCCTGCAGCTCGAAGTCGAACGAGCGGCAGAAGCGCTTGCGCAGCGCCATGCCCCAGGCGCGGTTGATGCGCCCGCCGAACGGCGCGTGGATCACGAGCTGCATGCCGCCCGCCTCGTCGAAGAAGCGCTCGGCGATCGACGCGCGTCTGCGTCGGGCACGCGCGCCGAGCGCCGCGCGCGCGCCGGCCAGGACGTAGTCGCGCACGCAGCTCGGCGCCGCGCGCGATCGAGCGCGCATTCTGCATTCGAGCGTCGGAACCACGTCGTCGCTCGGCGTGCGTCGGCGCGCTCGACGATCTCCTGCGCGCAGCGCGCGCGACCTCGGCCGACAGCTCGCGCGTGCGCGCCGGCCCCTCGCCGAGCCAGAACGGGATCGTCGGCGGCGCGCCGGCGGCGTCCTCGACGCGCACCTTGCCCGGCCTCGACGCGCCGGATGCGCCACGACGAGTTGCCGAGCAGGAAGATGTCGCCGGCCATCGACTCGATGGCGAAGTCCTCGTCGACGCGTGCCGATCGAGCGTGCCCTCGGGCTCGAGGATGACGTCGTAGTTGGCGTTGTCGGGGATGGCGCCGCCCGAGGTGAGCGCGGCGAGCCGCGCGCCGCGCCGGCCGCGCAGCCGCCGGTTGACGGCGTCGCGGTGGAGCAGGGCGCCCGCGCGCCCGCGGCTGGTGGCGATGCCCTTCGGACAGCATGTCGACGACGGCGTCGAAGTCGGCGCGCGCGAGCGTGCGCGTAGGGACCGGCGCGGCGGCAGAGCGTCGAAGAGCGCGTCCTCGTCCCACTCGTCGCAGGCGCAGGCGGCGACGATCTGCTGCGACAGCATGTCGAGCGGCGCGTCGCGCAGGCGCGATGGCGTCGATCTCGGCGCGGCGGGCGGCGCGCACCAGCGCGGCGCACTCGACCAGCTGGTCGCGGGTCAGCGGAAAGAGGCGCCCCTTGGGCGTGGCGCGCGAGCGCGTGGCCGGAGCGGCCGATGCGCTGCAGGCCCGTCGCGATCGAGCGCGGCGAGCCGATGAGGCAGCAGAGCTCGACCGCGCCGACGTCGATGCCCAGCTCGAGCGACGCGGTGGCGACCACGACCTTGAGATCGCCCGCCTTGAGCGCCGTTCGGCGCGGTGGCGCCGCTCGCGCGAGAGGCTGCCGTGGTGCGCGGCGACCGCGTCGTCGCCGAGCCGCTCGCCCAGGTGCAGGGTGACCGCGCTCGACCAGGCGGCGCGTGTTGACGAACACCAGCGTCGACCGGTGCGCGCGCGCCAGCGTCGGCGATCGCGGTCGTAGAGCTCGACCCACTGCTCGTTGGTGGCGCACCGCGCCGAGCTCGTCCTGCAGTACCTCGATCGCCGAGGTCGAGATCGCGGCGCTGGCCGACGTCGACGATGCGCCGGCGGCGGCCGCGTCCCGCCGACCAGCAGCCGCGCGCGACCTCGAGCGGCCGCACCGTCGCCGACAGGCCGATGCGCTGGAGCCTGCCGCCGGCGCCGTCAACCAGCGCGTCGAGCCGCTCGAGCGACAGCGCCAGGTGCGCGCCGCGCTTGTCGGCGGCGACGGCGTGGATCTCGTCGACGATCACCGTGCGCACGTCGCGCAGCGCGCGCCGCCCCGACTCGGAGGTCAGCAGGATGTAACAGCGACTCGGGCGTGGTGACCAGCACGTGCGGCGGCCGCTGGGCCGCCTCGCGCCGCTCGCGCGCGGTCGTGTCGCCGGTGCGGACGGCGGTGCGGACCTCGGGCGCGGGGTAGCCGAGCTCGGCGGCCAGCGCGCGAAGCTCGCCGAGCGGCTCCTCGAGGTTGCGGCGGATGTCGTTCGACAGCGCCTTGAGCGGCGAGACGTAGAGGACGCTGCGTCCGGTCAGCGAGCGGGCCGCCGGCGGCGATCGCCTCGCCGACCAGCCGTCGAGCGCCCAGAGGAACGCCGCGAGCGTCTTGCCCGAGCCGGTCGGCGCGGTGACCAGCACGTCCTTGCCGGCGGCGATGAGCGGCCAGGCGGCGCCTGGGCCGGTGTCGGCTCGCCGAAGCGCCGCGCGAGCCAGGTCTGACCGACGGGGTGAAACATCTGTTCAGGTACGAAGGTTATAGATCGAATCTCGCGCGAGGCATCCGGCTTTCGCTTGACGCCCGATCTGGGTGTTTACCGTTACCGCGAAAACGCGGGACAACCCCCCGAAGCGACAGCGAAAAAAGGAAAATCACCTCAATGGGCAAAATCATCGGCATCGACCTCGGCACCACCAACTCCGTCGTGGCCATCATGGAGGGCAAGGACCCCAAGGTCATCGCCAACGAAGAGGGCGGACGGCTCACCCCGTCGGTGGTGGCCTGGGACGACAAGGGCGAGGTCCTGGTCGGCCAGATCGCGCGCCGCCAGGCGATCACCAACCCCGAGAACACCGTCTACTCGATCAAGCGGTTCATGGGCCGCAGGTTCGAGGAGGTCAGCGAGGAGATCGAAGCGCGTGCCGTACAAGGTCGTACGCGGCGCGAACGGCGAGGCCGACATCGAGATCCGCGGCAAGAAGCTGACGCCCGCCCGAGATCTCGGCGCGCATCCTGATGAAGCTCAAGAAGGCGGCCGAGGATTACCTCGGCGAGAAGGTCACCGAGGCGGTCATCACCGTCCCGGCCTACTTCAACGATGCGCAGCGCCAGGCGACCAAGGACGCGGGCCGCATCGCCGGCCTCGACGTCAAGCGCATCGTCAACGAGCCGACCGCGGCGGCGCTCGCCTACGGGCTCGACAAGAGCAAGGACCACCTCATCGCCGTGTCTACGACTTCGGCGGCGGCACGTTCGATATCTCCATCCTCGAGGTCGGCGAGAAGGTCGTCGAGGTCGTCTCGACCAACGGCGACACGCACCTCGGCGGCGACGACATCGACCAGCGTCGTCATGGACTGGCTGATCGCCGAGTTCAAGAAGGACCAGGGCATCGACGTCTCCAAGGACAAGATGGTGATCCAGCGTCTGCGCGAGGCGGCCGAGAAGGCGAAGATCGAGCTGTCGTCGGTCTCGGAGACGGAGATCAACCTGCCGTTCCTCACAGCCGACGCGAGCGGGCCGAAGCACATGCAGATCAAGCTCTCGCGCGCGAAGCTCGAGCAGCTGATGGGCGATCTCGTTCAGCGCGACGATCGAGCCGACGAAGAAGGCGCTGGCCGACGCGGGCAAGAAGCCGTCGGACATCGCCGAGGTCGTGCTCGTCGGCGGCTCGACGCGCATCCCGATGGTGCAGAAGCTGGTCAAGGAGTTCTTCGGCAAGGAGCCGCACAAGGGCGTCAACCCCGACGAGGTCGTCGCGCTGGGCGCGGCGGTGCAGGCCGGCGTGCTCTCGGGCGACGTCAAGGACATGCTGCTCCTCGACGTCACGCCGCTGTCGCTGGGCATCGAGACGCTGGGCGGCGTCATGACCACGCTCATCCCGCGCAACACGACGATCCCGACCAAGAAGAGCGAGACCTTCTCGACGGCGGCCGACAACCAGAGCTCGGTCGAGGTGAAGGTGTTCCAGGGCGAGCGTCCGATGGCGGGCGACAACCGGATGCTCGGCAAGTTCGGCCTCGACGGCATCCCGCCGGCGCCGCGCGGCGTGCCCCAGATCGAGGTCACCTTCGACATCGACGCCAACGGCATCGTCAACGTGTCGGCCAAGGACAAGGCGACCAGCAAGGTGCAGCACATCACCATCACCGCCTCGTCGGGGCTGTCCGAGGCCGACATCCAGAAGCATGGTGAAGGACGCGCAGGAGCACGAGGCGGAAGACAAGAAGCGACGCGAGGCGATCGAGGCGCGCAACAAGCTCGAGTCGCTCACCTTCCAGGTCCAGAAGCACCTCGACGAGAACCGCGACAAGATCGCCGAGGGGGACCGCACGGAGCTGGAGGCGGCGCTCAAGGACGCCAAGGAGACGGTGGAGAACAACAGCGACCCGCGCGAGGCGCAGCTGTTCGAGACCGCGTTCGAGCGGCTGCAGAAGGCGTCGCACAAGATGGCCGAGGCGCTCTACCGCAGCGCCGCCGGCGCGGCCGCCGGTTCGGAGACGCCGCCCGCGGGCGACGGCGCGGCGGGCGAGGCTGCCGGCAACAAGGACGACGTCATCGACGCCGAGTACACCGAAGGTCCCAAGACCTAGCGGCCCGGCCGTCGGTCGACATCCGCCCCCGACTCTCGGCCCGCGTGACGCCGGTCAGGTCCTCGGGGGCGTTTTTTTGTTATCGTGCCGGTCATGTCGGGCGGGAGCCGGCGTCCGGCCGCGCGGGCCGTGGAGCTCGTGGTCCTGTTCGCGATCTACGCGGCGACCGCGAAGCTGGGGCTGTCGTTCGACGCGCTCGGCGGGATCGCCACCACCGTCTGGCCGCCGACCGGCATTGCGCTGGCGGCGCTCTGCCTGCGCGGCGTCGGGCTCTGGCCCGCGGTCGCGGCCGCCGCCTTCGCCGTCAACGCCCGGGCGGGGATTCCGCTGTGGGGCGCCGTCATCATCGCGGCCGGGAACACGCTGGAGGCGGTGATCGGCGCGACGCTCCTCCGCCGCGCGGGGTTCGACAGCCGGCTCGAGCGGCTGGGGGACGTCTACCGCCTGGTCGTGCTGGCGGCGCTCGGCAGCACCATGGTCAGCGCGACCTTCGGCCTCGTCGCCGCCCTGCTGGGGCACGTTCGGATCGCCACCGGCGCGCCGGCCTTCTGGACCGTCTGGTGGGTGGGGGACGCGCTCGGCGATCTGCTGGTCGCGCCGTTTCTGTTCGTCTGGTCGGCCCGCGCCTCGTGGCTCTCGCGGCGGCCGTTGCGCTGGATCGAGGCGGCGGTGCTGGCGGTGCTGCTGGCGTCCGTGAGCGCCACGCTGTTCCGCCAGACCTTCGCCTGGAACGCCATCCACGGGATCGTGCGCGGGACCTACCCGACGGTGCCGCTGCTCATCTGGGCGGCGCTGCGGTTCGAGCAGCGCGGCGTCACCGCGGCGATGCTGCTGGTGTCCGGGATCGCGGTCTCGGGCGCCGCCTCCGGCAGCGGCATCTTCGGCGCGGAGTCGCCGCACGAGCGCCTGCTGGTCATCCAGAGCTACATGGCGGTCACGGCGATCAGCATGCTGACGCTGGCGGCGGCGCTGGCCGAGCGCCGCGCCGCGATCCGGGCGCGCGACGAGTTCATCTCCATCGCCTCCCACGAGCTCAAGACGCCGCTCACGGCGCTCAAATTGCGCCTCCGGGCGGCGCTGCGGTTCGGCGAGCGCCTGACGGCGGCGGGCGATCCCGAAGCCGAGAAGATGTCCCGTGCCCTGGCCGCCTCGGGGGCCACGGCAGATCGGCTGGGGACGCTGGTCGACGATCTGCTCGACGTCTCACGTCTGACCGCCGGGCGTCTCGTGCTGCACGTCGAGCGGGTCGACGTCGGCGAGCTTCTGCGCGAGGTGGTGGCGCGGCTTCGCGATCAGGCGGCGGAGGTCGGCTCGACGATCGATCTCACGGTCGGCGCGGCCGTCGTCGGCGTCTGGGATCGCGGGCGGCTCGAGCAGCTGGCGACGAACCTGCTGTCGAATGCGATCAAGTACGGTCAGGGAAAGCCGATCTCGGTGTCGGCCGAGGTGGCCGCGCAGCGGTTGCGGGTGCGGGTGCGCGACGCTGGGATGGGGATCCCACGCGCCGATCAGAGCCGGATCTTCCTGCCGTTCGAGCGGCTGCCGACCGCCGAGCGCGTGGGCGGTCTCGGCCTCGGCCTCTACATCGGGCGACAGATCGCCGTGGCCCACGGTGGGACGCTGACCGTCGAGAGCGACGCCGCCGCGGGCGCCACCTTCACCCTCGACCTTCCGCTCGAAACGCCGATCGCCTGAGGCCCGCTATGGCGCCGCCGCGAGCGACTTCATCTGCGCCTGCGCCGCCACGACCCAGCGCCGCTCGGCGGGGCGCTTTTCCATCGACACGTAGGTCTGGTAGGCCTTGCGCGCGTCGGCCTTCCGGCCGAGGTGCTGGAGCGCGCGGCCGAGGCCGTAGTAGGCGTCGGGATCGGTCGGGCGGAGCTTGATGTAGCGCTGATAGGCGTCGACCGCCTCGGCGGGGCGGTCACGCACGCGCAGCGCGAACGCCAGGTCATAGAGCGCCGCCGCGAAGCTGGGGTTCTTGTCGAGCGCGGCGCGAAACACCTCGATCGCCTCGTCGTCGCGATGAACCTTCAGCAAGAGCTCGCCGAGCGCCGCGCGCGAGGGCATGTGCTTCGGATCGGTTGCGATCGCTTGCTGGTACTTGGCGATCGCCCCGTCGATCTGCCCGTGGTCGCGCAGCGCCTGCGCCTCGGCGAGGGGACTGGCGGTGGAGGCGGCCTTGGCGGCCGGCTTGGCCTCGGTGGCGGCCGGTGCGCTCGCGGCGGTCGCGCCTGCGGCCGGCGTGGCCTCGGCGCTCAGATCTTTGAGAATGTCGCGTGCTTTCTCGACCCACTTCGATCCCGGCTGCTTCTCGATCGCCACGTAGTGCTTCAACGCCTCGATGGCGCCCGGCCGATCGCCGGTCTGTTGCAGGCAGAGCCCGAGACCGAAGTACGGCTCCGACTTGTCGGGCTCGAGAGTGCTGTAACGCCGATAGGCGGCGATCGCGCTCGTGCACTGGTTCATCCGCCGCCGCACCGACGCCAGCGAGTACCAGGCCAGCGCATATCCAGGATCCGCCGCCACCGCCGCCTCGAACTTGTCCGCCGCCTCGGCGTAGCTCTTGGCGTTGAACAGCGTCTGCCCCTCGGCGTACGCCGCCTCGGAGGCGGGCGACGCCGCCGCCGCCGCCGATCCTGAAACTCCGAGCACCACGCAAACGATCGAAAAATAGCCAGCCCGCTTCACGCACGGCATCTTAGTCGAAATCCGCCCCAATTCTTGACAATACCTACAGGTAGTTTAATGTAGTGAAAAGTATGATTCAGATCGTCGGAAGTCTGGTCATGGGTCTTTTTGCCCTCGCGCTCTTCTGGGCCACGATCTCGCTCGGGCGGCCGGCCCCGTCGCGGCGCGGGCCCTGAGCACGGCCGCGTCGCGGGCAGCATCGTTTCAGCTGGCGGTCGCCCGAGGGGCGACCTAAGCTGGCGCGGCCCGAATGCGGCCCGTCCGCTACGAGGACTTCTCGCTCGCCGACCTGACGGCGATCCGGAACCTCCTGCGCGGCGGCTCGGTGATCGACTGGCACCGGCTCTACTTCACCGACCGCGACGAGGTCGACCGCTTCCTGCGGGTCAACGAGCTCGATCCGCGACGACGCGACGACATGCGCCGCCTCGGCGAGCTGCGCGCAGCGGCGGTCGAGTACCTCGAACGGCACCTCGGCTTCCAGATCCCCGACGAGGTCGGCGACCGGCGTCCCGCCGCGCGACCTCCTGCTCATCGCGTCGCAGAAGGGGCAAGCGCCGCACGCACGCCTGCGTCGTCCTCAAGGTCATGCACGTCCTGCATCACCTCGCCGGGCGCGAGCTGCTCACCAAGCTGCCGGTCTCGGGCGACCAGATCTTCCACCTGGTCGAGGAGAAGGTCCTGCGCACCGTCGAGGAGATCAAGGGCGTCGGCTGCCCGGTCGTCGAGTTCGAGTGGAGCCGCAAGCACGCCGACAGCCTCATCACCAAGCTCCTCGCCAAGAAGGAGTCGATCGCCGCCGACGTCTACGACAACCTGCGCTTCCGCATGATCACCAACACCGAGGAGCAGCTCGTGTTCGTGCTGCGCGAGCTGACCGAAGCGGCTCGTCCCCTTCAACTACGTCATCCCGGGTCAGTCGGTGAACGACATCGTCAAGATTCGCGAGACGCTCGTCGCGCTCGCCGGCGCTGCAGCGGTTCCTGCCGGAGATCACCGACCTCGCGGCGGTCGCGGCCGACAAGAAGCCGTCGCCGCAGAACGAGTTCTCGGGGCCCGGCTACCGGGTCATCAACTTCGTGGCCGACCTGCCGGTGCGCATCGACAAGTACCTTTGCCGCTCGCCCGACGATCCGATCTTCGCCGAGTACGGCTCGCATCGTCTTCGTGCTGACCGAGTTCCAGATCATCGACGCGCGCACCGCCGAGAACAACGAGCGCGGCGAGAACAGCCACGACAAGTACAAGGAGCGCCAGGCGGCGCGGGTCAAGGCGCGCCTCATGCACGGCATGAAGGACGACGGCCTCGGAGATTAGAGCGCGACTCGTAACGACCAACCGGGCAGGCGAGCGCAGCGCGGCTTTGCCGCGCGGAGCGAGGGGGGGCCGGGGGACGCGAGCGGCAGCGAGCCGTCCCCCGTAAAGCTAGTGCCGCCGAAGGGCGTGGGGCTCGAGCTGGGCTTGCTTGACGACGCGGCGGATCCGCTCGGCGCCCTCGACGGCGTCGGCGACCAGGTCGTGTAGCTCGCAGAGCTCGCGATCCTTGCTGCCGGGGGGGAACTTCTCGGCCAGCACGTGGAGGTTGGCGAGCACGTAGGTCAGCGGGTTGTTGATCTCGTGGGCGATCTCGGCGGCCATCAGGGCGAAGGCCGCGGTGCTGTCGGCGACCGACCGCTGCTTCTCGGCGCGGCTCTGCAGCACGTCACGGATGCTCCCCACCAGACCGTGGATGTCGATCGGCTTGCGCAGGTAGGCGTCGGCGGCGATGGCGCGGGCCTTGGCGCTCGCGTCGGCCGACATGGCGATGAGCGGGATGCCGGCCAGCGCCTGGTCGGCGCGCTGGGCGACGCGGAACTCCCAGCCGTCCATCACCGGCATCATGAGATCCAGGAGGATGAGGTCCGGTGGCTCCGACGCCCGCAGGGCGGCGAGCGCATCGCGGCCGTTGGCGGCGGTGGCCAGGGTTGCCCCCTCGTCGCGCAGGAGGTCGGACAGAGAGGCCAGGATCGTTTCGTCGTCCTCGACCACCAGGAGGCGGAGCCCCTGCAGGGGTGCGCTGGCGAGCACGTCTCGGAAGCTAGGATCGCCTCGCCGCGGGGCAAGGGCCCTCTCCGATGGCGTCAGCCCCCTGACGCGCCGAGGAGCTCGGTGACCAGGGGCCCGTGGATGTAGCGCTCGCCGCCGTCGCAGACCATGAAGACGATGGTCTTGCCCTCGTTTTCGGGGCGGCGCGGCGAGGCGCAGCGCGGCGGCCAGCGTCGCGCCCGAGGAGATGCCGGCCGAGATCCCCTCCTCGCGTGCGAGCCGCCGCGCGTGCGCGAACGCCTCGTCGTCGCTGACCGCCACCACCTCGTCGATGACGGCGCGGTTCAGCAGAGGCGGGACGAACCCGGCGCCGATCCCCTGGATCATGTGGTTGGAGGCGCGGCGGCCGGACAGAACGGCGGCCGCGGCCGGTTCGACGGCGACCACGCGGATGCCGGGTTTGCGCGCCTTCAGCACCTCGCCCACGCCGGTGATGGTGCCGCCGGTTCCGACGCCGGCCACGAAGATGTCGACCTCGCCGGCCGAGTCCTCCCAGATCTCGCGCCCGGTCGTCTCGCGGTGGGCCTCGGGGTTGGCGGCGTTGCGGAACTGGTCGAGCGCGACCGCGCCCGGGATCTCGCGCCGCAGCGCCTCGGCCTTCTCGACCGCCTCGCGCATGAGGGCGCCCGGCGTCAGCGTCACCTGGGCCCCGAGGTAGCGCAGCAGCGTGAGCCGCTCCTTCGACATTCGCTCGGGCATCGTCACGTGCAGGGTGTAGCCCTTGGTCGCCGCCACGAAGGCGAGCGCGATGCCGGTGTTGCCGCTGGTCGCCTCGACGATCGTGCCGCCCGGGCCCGAGCACGCCGCGCCGCTCGGCGTCCTCGACCATCGCGGCGGCGATGCGATCCTTGACGCTGCCGCCCGGGTTGCGCAGCTCCAGCTTGCCGAGGAGACGCGCACCGTTCTCGCCGATCCGCCGCAGCTCGACGAGCGGCGTCCGGCCGATGGTGGCGTGCACGCCGCGGTAGAGCATCAGAGGCGCATTGTAACGCGCCTCTGGCTCAAGACTTAAAGCCGGAACGCGAGGCCGACGTCGAGGTCGAAGTTGAAGGTGAACTTCGGGAAGCCGAGCTCGGTGTTGACGCCGGCCACCAGGTTGACGACATCGCCCAGCTCCCACATCAGACCGACGGTCGGACCGATCAGGAACGCGCCGCCCAGGAGCGCGTCGACGCACTCGGTTTGCCCGGCGTCGCTCATCGAAGTGCCGCACTTTGTGTCGTTGGCGAACACGACCGCGTGCGCGACGTAGCCGCCGCCGATCTGGCCGCCCGCCGTGAAGTGGAACGGGCCGTCGCTCAGCAAGAAGGTCACCCGGCCCAGCACGGCCCCGACCAGCGTCGTCGGGTTGCAGAAGCTGTTGCCGCTCGGCCCGCAGAGGTTCTCGCCGTTGAGGCCGCTCACGTACTGGAAGCGGCCGACGATCGACAGCATGGTCGTCGGGTTCACGAAGATCCCGAGCTGCGGCTCGATCTGCCCGAGCTGGCCGATGGCGAACCCGGGCCCGCCCAGGGCGTGCATCGGGTTCATGTGGCCGCTGCCGCTGGCCATGCCGGCGCTGGAGCCGACGGTCAGGCCAAGAAAGATGTTCCCCTTCTGTCCGGCACCCTCGTCCTTGTCGTCGTCCTCGTCGCCGGGCTTCTTCTTGTGAATGGGACGCGGTTTCGGCTTGGGGTGGTCGTCATCTCCCTCGTCGCCGCCCGCGTCGTTGTCGCCGCCGCCCGCGTTGGCGTCGCCGCCGCCGGCATTGTCGCCGCCGCCCGCGTTCGCGTTGTCGTTGCCGCCCGCCGCCGCGGCGCCCCCGCCCGCGCCCCCTTTGTCGCCGGCCAGCACCGCCTCCTCGAAGGCGTCCTGCAGCTCCGGGGTGACGAGCGATTTCGTCAGCTTGATGGTGGGCTCGATCTCCAGCGCCTTGCGGAACTGCTTGAGGCCGACCTCGCGGTTCTTGAAGCCGACGATGGCGACGACGCCGAAGTGAACGTGCGTGCGCGCGGTGATCGGGTGTTGCTGGAGGCCCGCGCTGTCGCACAGCTCGAGCGCCTGCTTCAGCAGGTCGCGGGCCTTGTCGTAGTCCTGCTGGGCATACGACTCGAGCGCCTGCTTGTTCAGGTTCGTGACCTTGGCAACGGCCGCCGGATCACCGGCCGCGTTCGCCGCCGATGCGGCCGACATGGTTGTGAGCTCGACACCGACGACCACCAACAACGCGCTCAGAAAAAAGAGGGGGCGACGCGATGCTGCCATGGCCGCGCATTAAAAGACGTGGCGCGCCGGAACGCAACACCTCATCCAACCGGTTGCGCAACCTTCTCGGGTCCACCCCCCGGCGCCGGTTTAGAGCGAGCGGAGGGTGGCTTTGCCAGCCCGGAGCGAGCCGGGGGCGCGGGGGACGAAAGGGCGCTCAGCGCCCGACGTCCCCCGAATTTAAGGAAATATGCCGCGCTCGGCGTAGGCGCTGGCCGATGCGCTCGAGGGCGATGCCCATGGCGGCCATGCGCCAGTCGCACTTCTTCGGCGGCGGCGTACTCGCTGACGGTCAGGTAGGTCCGCTTCATGCGCTTGGCCAGGCGCTCCTCGACCTCCTCGAGGTCCCAGCGCTCGGAGCGCTTGTTCTGCAGCCACTCGTAGTAGCTGACCACGACGCCGCCCGAGTTCGCGAGGATGTCGGGGATGAGGTCGATGCCCTTCTCGTGGATGATCGGCTCGGCGGCGGTCTCCGTCGGGCCGTTCGCGCCCTCGACGATCAGCTTCACGTTGAGGGCCTTGGCCTCGGGCGACGCCGATCTCCAGCTCCAGCGCCGCGGGGATGAAGATGTCGGCGGTGGTCGCGAAGAACTCGGCGCGCGTGATCGACGCGCGCGCCCGGGTAGCCGGCCACCGAGCCGGTCTTCTGCACGTGCTCGGACGAGCTTGAAGGGGTTGATGCCGTCGCCGTTGGCGATGTAGCCCTTCCAGTCGCCGGTCGCGACCAGCGTCGCGCCCGTGCGCGCGAGGATCTTGGCTCGCGTGCGAGCCGACGTTGCCGAAGCCCTGCACGGTGAAGGTCGCGCCGTTGAGCTCGAAGCGGCGATCGCGCGCCCACTCGGTGATGCAGTGGACGATGCCCTGGCCCGTCGCCGTCTCGCGGCCGTAGCGAGCCGCCCGCCGTGATCGTCTTGCCGGTGACGACGCGCCGGTTGGCGTTCTTGTCGGTGAACGCCGACGACGTTCATGTACGTGTCCATCATCCAGACCATGATCTGGCCGTTCGTGCCGACGTCGGGCGCGGGGATGTCGTACTCGGGGCCGATGTTGGCGCCGAGCGCGTGCGTGAACCGCCGCGTGATGCGCTCGAGCTCCGCCTGCGAGTGGCTGGCGCGGCATGAACTTGATGCCGCCCTTGCCGCCGCCGAACGGGATGTCGTGCAGCGCGCACTTGTAGGTCATCCAGGAGGCCAGCGCCTTCACCTCGTCGAGCGAGACCTGCTCGTGGTAGCGGATGCCGCCCTTGTACGGGCCGAGAATGTTGCTGTGCTGGACGCGGTAGCCCTTGAACATCCTGTACTCTCCGTTGTCCATGCGGACCGGAAAGTTGATGATGAGCTCGTTCTTGGGCTGCGACAGGATCGTCGCGAACCGTCGGGCGTGATGCCGGCGATCTTCGCGGCGCGGTCGAGCTGCGCCTGCGCGACGACGTACGGGTTGGGCTTGCCGAGTGGCTCGCGTCGGGGGCTCGGTGACGGGGATGGGCGGGCTGACATCGTGCTCACTTTATCATCGGGTTTGGGGTCAGTGCCGGCGCATCGAGGGCGGGACGTCTGCGGCGGCGGCGCGGGCGCTGACGCTGGAGATCGCGGCCGAGGCGCGCGCCGAGTGGGGGTTCGCGAGCGACATCATCGCGCGCGGCGTTTCGCGCGCACCGCGAGCTGTCGAGCGGCGACCGGCGGCGGATCTCGGAGACGGTGTACGGGCTCATTCGGATGGATCGGCGGCTCGACGCCATTCTTGAGGAGCTCGCCGGGCGCGAGCGCGCGAGCTCGCGCCCGTCGCGCGCGACGAGCTCAAGCTGCTGGTGCTACGAGGCGCGCGAGGGGCGTTCCCGCTCGAGGCGGCTCGCCGGCGGAGGCGACAGCGGCTCGCTGCGCGCGCGCGATCGATCTCGTCGCGGCGTCGTCGGCGAGGACGCCGGCCTCGGCACGCGCGCCGGGGCTCGAGCGCGAGGCGGTGCGCCTGTCGTACCCGACCTGGATGCTCGAGACGTTCGCGAACGATCTCGGCGCCGACGAGGGGCTGGCGCTCGCCGAGGCGATGAACCCGCGCGCGCCGCATGGCGCTGCGGGTGAACACGGCGCGCATCTCGCGCGAGGCGCTCGCGGCGCGGCTCGCCGAGGAGCACGTCGTCGCGCGCCCGACGCCGCTGGCGCCGGCCGGGCTCGTGCTCGAGACGCGCGTCAACGCCTTCGGCGCTGTCGGCGTTCCGGGACGGCCTGTTCGAGGTGATGGACGAGGGCAGCCAGCTCGTGCGCCGAGCTCGTCGCGCCGCCGCCGGGCGGGCGCGTCGTCGACGCCTGCGCGGGCGCGGGCGGCAAGACGCTGGCGATCGGCGCGGCGATGGGCGGCAAGGGGCGCCTGCTGGCGCTCGACACCGACGGCAAGAAGCTCGAGGAGCTGCGCCGCCGCGCGCGCCGCGCCGGCCTCACGAACGTCGACGGCGCGCCCGTGACGGCCGAGGGCACGACGCTGCCCGCCGAGGCGCGGCGCGGGCGGCTGGGATCGCGTGCTCGTCGACGCGCCCTGCTCGGGCCTCGGGACGCTGCGCCGCAACCCCGAGGCGCGCTGGCGCCTGACGCCGCGACGACCGTGCGCGTCGTTCCCCGCGCGCCAGCTCGCGCTGCTCGTCACCTACGCGCCGCTGGTGCGCCGTCGGCGGGCGGCTCATCTACGCCACCTGCAGCGTCGTCGAGCGCCGAGAACGAGGAGGTCGTCGAGCGCTTCCTCGCCGAGCGCGACGACTTCGTGCGCGTGCCCGGTCAAGGAGATCTGGGGCCGCGAGCGCGCGGAGCGCCGTCGGCGACGGCATGACGCTCCGACTTTCGCCGCAAACGCACGACACCGACGGCTTCTTCGCCGCGGTGCTGCGCCGGGTGAGGTGATAGCCTTGCGGGGCGATGATTCGTCGGCGGGTGCTGGCGGCTCTGGTCCGGGCGCGGTGCTCTGCGCGGAGGTTGCGGTGTCGCTTAGCGCAGCCGCGGCCACCCACAAGTACGTTGAGCAGCACCCTGACAATTCGCTCACGACCTACGTGCTGACGTTCGGACCGGGCGATCACCCGTTCTTCAAGTTCGGGCACGACGCGATCTGGATTCACGACGCGAAGGACGGGGACGGACAAGGTCTACAACTTCGGGACGTTTCGCCTTCTCGCCGCGGCGTGATCGTCGATTTTCTCCACGGGCGGATGACCTATTGGCTGTCGGTGTCGTCGCTGCCCGCGACGCTGGCCTCCTACGAGCACGAGAACAGGACCATCGACGTGCAGGAGCTGAGCGCTCGATCCCGTCGTCGAACACGACCTCCAGCAGCGTCTCGAGGTGAACGCGCGGCCCGAGAACCGCGCTTACCTCTACGACTACTTCCTCGACAACTGCTCCACGCGCGTACGGGACGTGATCGATGGCGCCGTGGGCGGGGCGCTGCGGGCGAGCGCGCGGGCTCAGGCGCGCCTCACTCTGCGCGGGCAAGCGCTGCGGATGACCGCCGACTACTGGCCACTCTACGTGGCGCTGGACATCGTGCTGGGGCCCGACACCGATCGCCCTATCGACCGCTGGGCGGAGATGTTCATCCCGCAGGAGCTCGCCCGCGGGCTTGCAGTGACGACGATCGAGACGCCTTCGGGGCCGCAGCCTCTGGTCAGGCAGGCGCGCAGTCTCTTCGCCGCCCGCCGTCCCCCGCCGCTCGAGACGCCGCCCGCGCGCGGCCGGATGTTCTTCGTCGCCGGCTGCGCGCTCGGCCTTCTGTTCTTTCTCCTCGGCCGGGCTGGCCGCCACCCGCGTCTGGCGCGCGCCGCGCGCCTGGTCTGCCGGGCGCTGCACGGGCTCTTGCTGGCGGTCTGGGGGCTGGCGGCCGGTTTCGTCGGCGGCTTTCTCGTCTATGCGTGGGCTCTGACCGACCACGTCGTGGCCCATCGCAACCAGAACATCCTGCTCTTCGCCCCCTGGGCGATCGCGCTCGTGGTGCTGGGGCCGGGGGTCGCGCTCGGCTGGCCGCGGGCGATCCGGGCCGCCCGCGCGGTCGCCACGGCGGCGTTCGCCGCCGCCGTCGCCGCCCTCCTGCTCAAGCTCGGCGTCGCCCGCCACCAGGAGAACGAGCGGCTGCTGGCATTCGCGCTGCCGGTCTGGCTCGGGGTCCGCGCGTCACTGTCCGGCGGCGCCGGTCCGGGGGCCCGCGGTCAACGCTGAAGGGGAGGGCGGACGTCCGACCGGACGTCCGCGAAACTGCGATTTTTGGCGCCTTTTTAACGAAAAAGCCGCTGGCCAAGGTCCCGAGACTGGCAATATAAACGGGCCTGTCTTTTCCGTTTGCCCGTTTGCCCGTTCGCTCATTCGCCCGTTTGCTTAGGAGGCTCGCCTTGAATCGTCCGTCGCTCCCTTTTGTCGCCGCGTCCGTTCTGGTTCTCACCGCTTTCGGTTGTTCGACGTTCTTTCCGAGCAGCAGCGACAGCACCGGCCCGACGACGTCCAACGGTTGCGCGACCACCGGGACCAAGCACGTCGCGCCGGGCGGCTACTACGTCAACGGCAACACCATCTGCACCGGCACCACCGGCCAGCCCCACCAGTTTCACGGCGTGGACCGCCCGTCGCTCGAATGGTCGGCCCAGGGGCAGAATCTCGCGGCGTCCGACTTCCAGCTGATGGCGGGATGGAAGGCGAACGTCGTGCGAATCGCGCTGAACCAGGACTTCTGGCTCTCCGATTCGCCGCAATATGCTTCGGGCTACGCCTCCACCGTGGACCAGGCGGTGCAATGGGCCGAACAGGCCGGAATGGACGTGATCCTCGATCTGCATTGGTCGGACGCGGGTGTGCTCGGGAGCTGCGTCTCTTCGACCCGAGCCGACCACACCTGCCAACAGGTGATGGCCGACACGAACTCGATCATCTTCTGGTCGCAGGTCGCCGCGACCTACAAGAACGACGGGCGCGTCCTGTTCGAGCTCTACAACGAGCCGCACGACATCCCCTGGAACGTCTGGAAGTCGGGCGGCATGACCAGCGGCGGCTGGGTGGCCGCCGGCATGCAGCAGCTCTACGACGCCGTCCGTGGCGCCAACGCCGACAACCTGGTGGTGATCGGCGGGCTGAGCTACGCCTACGACCTCTCCCAGGTGCCGATGTACCGGATCAGCGGCTACAACATCCTCTACGCCTCCCATCCCTACGGCGGCAGCCCCGAGCGTGGTCCCACCACCTTTGACTCCAACTTCGGCAACCTCTCCAGGACGGATCCGGTGATCTTGACGGAGTTCGGCGACGGGTTCGAATGCGACAACGGGCAGACCTACACGCCCGCGATCAACCAGTACGTATCGGCCGTCATCAACTACGCCGACCAGCACCTCATCAACTGGACCGCCTGGGCCTGGTTCAACGGCGGTTGCAGCTTTCCGTCGCTCATCTCGGACTGGCAGGGAACGCCGACGCCGCCGGGCATGCTCGTGCAGACAGCGCTCGCGGGCTACAACGACGGGGCGCCCGGCGGAAAGCGGCCAGGTGGTGCTGGTGGGGCGGGCGGCGCGGCCGGGGCAGGCGGCGCTGGTGGCGCAGCGGGGGCGGGCGGCGCCGACGGCGCGGCCGGGGTGGGGGGCGCGGGTGGCAGCGTGGACGCTGGTGGCAACACGCCGGACGGCGCGGCCGGCACGGGTGCCGGTGAGGGCGGGGCGGGCGGCGGGGACGCCAGCGCGGCGGGCTAAACCAGGGCTCTCACGATTCGCCACGTCTCCAGGCCGCAAAACATCCGCTCAAGTGGCTGCGGCCCGCGCTGGGCAACATCCGCGAATTCAAGTTGGGTGCGCGCGCGGCGCCGAGGCGGGGTGCTCGTCGACCCGCAACGGACCACCCGCGCGCCTCCATCCGACGCGCGCCATCCAGGTGGCGGGCGACGCCGTCGCCGTCGCCGAAGGAGAGTCGGTGATCGCGGGCGCGCGCTGCCACCCCGAAAAGGACGGCCCTGAGCTGCGCGGGTCGATGCACGCGGGCGCCCGGAGGTGCTTGCGGAAGTTGAGCAGCACGTAGACCAGGCTGGCCCGCATCTGGCGCGGCGTGGTCAGCGGCCGCGCGTGATAGCGGTCGCCGACCACCTGCCCCCTCCGCCCGAGGGCCCGGTTGACCGCCAGCGCCAACCGGATCGCCAGGCCGTGCATACCCCCGCGGGCGCGCCGGGCTTCGTCCCCCTCGACGATGAAGTGGCCGTGGTCCTGCTGGATTGAGAAGTGAATCACCCGGAACCGGTCGACCGACGCCCGTGCGATGGCGCGCCGGAGCGCCCCGAACAGCCGGGGCGAGCGGAGCGACGGCAGCCCCGGCGTCGCGCGAATGGTGACCTGCACCGGGTATCGCGGATCGACCTTCGGCCGCGTGTCGTGGGGCATCGAGGGACGGTCGCGCGGTTTCCGCCCGGCGCCCTTGCGAGCGCCACCCCACGTGCGTGGTGCCCCGAGGGGCAAGTCGAGCTGACGCCGTCGCACCGTCTTGATTCCGCGCATGTCCCGTTGTCGGGCGCGGACCACGGCGGGTTGCGTGGGGTGAGGCCGGACGACCGTTGCGACGCCGCTCGCGTGACTTGATTCGGCGGAGGTGCGGTCGGCGGAGCGGGACGCCAATGGGTTGGGCGCGTCGGCGCGCGGACGGCTCGAACTTGATTGCGCGGATGTTGGTGCCGCCCACGAAGGTGGCGATTCGTGAGAAGCCGGGGCTAAGCCGGGGCTAAGCCCGTCCGTGCAGCTGGCGGCGATGGGGTAGGTGGTTGCTCGCCACCGTGAAGGCGATCGACAGGAGCAGGAACCCGCAGCCGAACACGAAGCTCAGCCAGGTGAGCCACGGTGTGGCGTTCGCCGCCAGTCCGAATAGCCAGGCCCCGAGCAGGACCATGGACACGAGCGGCCAGGTTCCGACGCCGGGCATCTCGGTGGACGCCGCGGGGCCGAGCCCGCCGAGCGCGACGACGGCCGAGGCGCAGACGGTCCAGTTGAGCCAGCTCGTCGCGTGGTGCCAAAGGCCGAACATCCAGGCGACCGCCAGGCCGCTGCCCAGCAGCGCCGCCACGCCGATTGCCTTCTTTCCCACGATCTCCAAGCTGACCACGGGTCAGAGCATTCGGTAGGTCCAGGCCTTGAGGTGCCCGGTCTCGGGGACGCCGCAGAGCTCCGGGTGATCGCGGCCGGCGCCGGCCCGCGAGAGGACGTGCGCCCGGCGGCCGGCGTCGGCCAGCGCCTCGGTGCAGATCTCCTCCCAGTGCGCGCGGCTGACCCGCCCGGAGCAGGAGCAGGCGCAGAGCAGGCCGCCCGGCCGGGTGAGGCGCGCGCCGCGCAGGATGAGCTCCTTGTAGGCGCGGGCCGCGGTGACGAGCGCCGCCGCGCCGCCGCGTTTGGCGAGCGCGGGCGGATCGATCACCACGACGTCGAACCGCTCGCCGTTTCCTTCCAGCGCCCGAAGGAGATCGAACGAATTGGCGCGCTCGACGGTCAGGTTAGCCAGATCGTTGCGGCGGGCGTTGGCGGCGGCGCGGGCGACGGCGGCCTCGCTTTCGTCGACCGCGCGGACGACGCCCCCCTTGCGCGCGAGCGCCAGCGCGAACCCGCCGTGATAGGTGAAGGCGTCGAGAGCGCGCGCGCCGGGCGGCGCCAGCGCGGCCAGCGCCGCCTGGTTGTCGGCCTGATCGAGGAAGCCGCCCGTCTTCCCGTCGGCGAGGAGGTCGGCCTCGAGGCGGTTTGGGCCCAGGCGGTAGACGATGCGCGCTTCGCGGCCGTGCAGGAGGCCCGCGAAGCGCGGAAGATCCTCGAAGTCGCGCGCCGAGCCGTCGTCCCGGGCGACCACCACCCGGGCGTCGAGGCGGGCGCGGACGAGCTCGGCGATTTCAGGGCGCGCGGCGTTCATCGCCACCGAGGTGGTCTGGATGACCGCGGCGTCGGCGTAGCGGTCGACCACCAGGCCGGGGAGGCCGTCGCTCTCGGCGTGCGCGACCCGGTAGGCGTCCCGGTCGAGCCCCATCGTGAGCCGCAGCGCCAGCGCCGCGCCGAGCCGCTCGTCGATGACGTCGATGAGCGGGCGGGGCTCCCCCTCGCGGCCGAGCATCCGCAGCGCCAGGCGGGCGCGCGCTGCCCAGGTCGCCAGCCCCAGCCGTTTGCCCCGGCCGTCCTCGACGGAGACCACCGCCGGGCCTCCGTCAGCGGCGTCGCGCGCGGGCCCACGGACGACGTCCGGACGAAAGACCCAGGGGTGCCCGCCGCGGATCCGCGCCGCGCCGCGCGCGCTCACCACGGCGATGGCGGAATCGGCACCCATCGGTCGGCGCGCATCATAGGCTAAAATCTCTCCCATGGCCGTCGCGCCCGTCTCCCCCGCCCCTGCGGACCCGTCGATCCACACGGAGCGCCGCGCGCTCTACGCGGAGCGCCGCGCGCGGCTCTGTGAGCGGCTGGGGCCGAGCGCCGCGCTGCTGCTGATGTCGCCGCCCGAGCGGCTCCGCAACGGCGACGCCCACTACAAGTATCGCCAGGACAGCGACATCCTCTATCTGACCGGGTTTGGAGAGCCGGGCGCGACGGTGCTGCTGCGGCCGGGGCACGCGACGCCGTTCGTGCTGTTCGTGCGGCCGCGCGATCCGGCGGCGGAGACCTGGACCGGCCGCCGCGCCGGCGTCGAGGGCGCGGTGAGCGCGTTCGGTGCCGACGTTGCCTTCTCCAGCGACGAGCTCGCCGACAAGCTGGCCGACATCGTCGCCGGCGCCGAGGAGGTTCACTATCCGTTCGGCCGCGAGCCGGCCGAGGACGCCGTCGTGATGCGCCTGCTCGGCCGGCTGCGCGCGGGCGAGCGTCGCGGCCGGCGCGCGCCGGTGCGCCTCGTCGACGCGCGCCTGACGTTGCACGAGATGCGCCTCTTGAAGTCACCCGGCGAGATCGCCACCTTGCGGCGCGCCGCGGAGATCACCGCCGAGGCGCACGTCGCGGCGATGCTCAGCGCGCGCGACGGCGGCAGCGAGCGCGAGATCGAGGCGCTCATCGACTACACCTTCCGCCGGCGCGGCGGCACCGGACCCGGCTACGGCACGATCGTGGGCGCGGGGGTGAACGCGACCATCCTCCACTACGTCGAGAACGCGGCGCCGCTCCCGCGCGGGGCTCTGCTGCTCATCGACGCCGGCTGCGAGGTCGACGGCTACACCGCCGACGTGACCCGCACCTTCCCGGTCGGCGCGCGCTTCTCCGAGCCGCAGCGGCGCCTCTACGAGGCGGTGCTCGAGACGCAGCTCGCCGCCATCGAGATCGTCAAGCCGGGCGCGACGCTCGACGAGATCCACGAGCAGGTCGTGACCCGCCTGACGCGCCACCTGGTGACGCTCGGGATCCTGAGCGGCGACGTCCCGGCGCTGGTCGGCAGCGGCGCCTACAAACCGTTCTACATGCACCGCACCAGCCACTGGCTCGGCATGGACGTGCACGACGTCGGCTTCTACTCGGAGAACGGCGCCGCGCGCCCACTGGTGCCGGGCATGGTCCTGACGATCGAGCCCGGCCTCTACGTCCCCGAGGACGCGGCCGCGCCGCCCGAATTCCGCGGCCTCGGCGTGCGCATCGAGGACGACATCCTGGTCACCCCCACGGGCGACGAGAACCTGACCATCGCCACGCCGAAAAAAGTCCAGGACCTGGAAGAGCTAACGACGTCCTAAAACTGAAACTCGAGGCCGCCGCCGAAGTCGACGATCGAGTAGGTGTGGCTGCCGGTGAAGGTTCCGTCGTAGTCGATCCGCCCGAGCGAGAACCCCACCTCGGCGCCGAGGCCCAGCCAGTCGAAGAAGAAGTAGTTCGCGCCGCCGGCGGCGCGGACCGCCACCCCCATCGCGTCCGTCGCGCCGTTCGGGAAGGCGAAGACCAGGCCGGCGTTCGCCCTGAGGAAGGGGACCAACGGCAGCGGCGTCGCGAGCTTCCACTTGGCGCCGGCCATCGTCTCGACGATGTCGCCGGTGACGCCCGGGCAGTCGCCGGTGCTCCCCGGCGCCTGATTACAGCCGCTGTGCTGGAACGTGACCAGCAGGTTCAGCCAGAACGGCGCCGGTCCCGGCGTCAGCCTGTAGCCGTACTCGAGCTCCAGCTTCGCGCCGGAGATCGCGTCTCCTTGCCCCTCGCCGATCAGCATGTGGACCGACAGCTCGTTCTCCTTGAGGAAGGGGTGCGGGCCGTGCAGCAGGTTTTCCTCGGCGCGCGCCGCCGACGGAAGGAGCAACGCGGCGCCGAGCGCCAGCGCCGACAGCAGAAGGCGAGCGCGCGAAGGCGCCCCTTCGCGGTGATGGCAGAGTGGATCAGGTGACCGTTCCCGCATAGCCTGAGCTCGGTCGAGAATATGGAAGAACGATCGTGCCGTACAATTTTATGCGCGGCCGGCCCCTCGCGGCGGCGCCTGTCGGGTCTGGCCCTGGCCTTTCTGCTGACCGCGGCCGGCTGCGTCGGCCGTCACGCCGGTCCCCGCACGCTGGCATCGCTCGGCGCGCTGGTCGTCGGTGCCGGCAGCGTCGGCTGGGCGGCAGGCGAGTCGCTCGAGGGGGGCGCGCACCCCTCGGCGTCGCGCGCCCTGACCGGGGGCGGTTTCGTGGCGGTGGCCGTCGGCCTGGCCGCCGTCGTGGCCGCGGGCGGGTGGATGGCGGCGGCGGTCTCCTGCGAGGCCGATCCCGACTGCCCCGAGGAGGAGACCTGCCGCGAGGTCCCCGCGCCGCCCGGCGGTGTCCCCTACAAGCAGTGCGTCCCCCGCAGCTAGCGGACGAAGCTACCCGATCGCGTCGGGGGAGCGCGAGCTCTGCTCGCGCGAGCCCATCGCGGGAGGGCCAGGGAACCCTCCCAGGGTTCCCTATCCTGACGTCCCATCGGGGGCGTCGATGTCGAGCTCGGCCCAGTCGGCGTCCTTGCCGGCGGGGCGATCGGGCTCGGACCACTCGTCGTGGTCGCCCGAGACCTCGACGACCGGCAGCGGCGTCTTCTGATCGGCGGCCGGGTCGGCCTGCAGCTCCAGCGGCAGCGTGGTGCGCTTCCGTTCTTTCTTGCGCGTCAGCAGGATCGGTCCGCCGGCGGCGGCGCCCGGGCTCGGCTCGTCGTTGCGCAGCTGCGGCGTCCCGGTCGGCGTGACGATCGTCCCCGACACCACGTTCCCGCGAATCTGCGGGATGGCCGCCGCCTCGGCCACGCTCCGTTCCATCGACCGGCGGTAGCGGACCGAGCCGTAGCAGCGCTGCAGCTCCTCGTGCAGCTCCTCCATCGACTGGTGGCGCTTGAGCGGATCCTTGGCCAGCGCCCTCATGATGAGGTTCTCGGCCTCCGGGGTGATCTCGATCCCCGGCGCGCGCTGGCGCGGCGGCGTCACCGGCTCGGAGACGACCTTCAACATCACGTCGACGGCCGTCTCGCCCGAGAAAGGGATCGTCCCGGTGAGCATCTCGTAGAAGATCACCCCGAGCGCGTAGATGTCGGTGCGCGGATCGGAGACGCCGATGCGCGCCGTCTCGGGCGCCATGTACTCGGGTGTCCCGAACACCACGCCCTGCTGGGTGACGCGCCCTTCGCTCACGTTGGGGTCGCGCACCTTGGCGACGCCGAAGTCGAGGATCTTCACGAAGTCGAAGTCCTTCTCACGCTCGGTGACGGTGTGCGCTCCCGACTCGTCGGTGATCTGGCGGATGAGCTCGCGGCGCCCCTCGCGCTTGGTGAGCATCACGTTCTCGGGCTTGAGGTCGCGGTGAACGATCCCCTTCGCGTGCGCGGCGCCCAGCGCGCCGGCGATCTGGTTGACGATGGTGATGGCCCGCATCAGCTCCAGCCGCCGCTCGCGCTGCATGAGCGAGTCGAGCGGCTCGCCGTGCAGCAACTCCATCACGAAGAAGACCGTCCCGTCGTTCGACTTCCCGAAGTCGGTGACGTCGACGATGTTCGGGTGGTTGATGAGGCTGGCCGCGCGCGCCTCGCGCAGGAAGCGCTTGATTGACTCCTCGCGGCCGCCGTAGCCCTCGTGAAGGATCTTCACGGCGACTTCCTTGCCGATGTAGACGTGCTCGGCGCGATAGACGACGCCCATTCCGCCGCGACCGACGATCTCGTGCAGCTTGTACTTGCCGACGGTGGTACCGGTTCGGGCGTCGGCTGGGATGACTCTGTTCAAATTCGGCTCGCGCGTCGAATCGGGGGAGGATCGGCCTCGCGTCGGCGGTCCGTTCTAGCAGGACCGACCGGGAATATCTTCAGGATAGAGCATGCCTTCGCGGTTGGCGTATTCCTAGTGTTTTGGAGGTCGCACACGGGACGCGCGCGCACCACATGTACGTGCTGGCTCGCCCCGGTCTTTGACGTAGAGTCGCCGCCCGATGCGACCCGACGGACGACGGACAGACGAGCTACGCCCCATCACCATCACGCCCGACTTCAATCGCTACGCCGAGGGGTCGGTGCTGATCGCCTTCGGCGAGACGCAGGTCATCTGCACGGCGTCGGTCGAGGAGAAGGTGCCGGCTTTCCTCGAAGGTCAAGGGCAAGGGCTGGGTCACGGCCGAGTACGCGATGCTCCCGCGCGCGACGCACACGCGCATCGGCGCGCAACCGGCGGCGGGCGCGGCCAGGAGATCCAGCGCCTCATCGGCCGCGCGCTGCGCGCGGCGATCGACGCCAAGGCGCTCGGGCCGCGCCAGATCACCATCGACTGCGACGTCATCCAGGCCGACGGCGGCACGCGCACGGCCGCCATCACCGGCGGCTGCGTCGCGCTCGCGCTCGCGGTGCGGCGGCTGCAGCGCGGCCGGCAAGATCGCCCCGGCAAGGATCCGATCCGCATGCCGGTCGCGGCGATCTCGGCCGGCATCATCGACGGCGAGGCGCGCGTCGATCTGCCCTACGTCGAGGACTCGCAGGCCGAGGTCGACTGCAACTTCGTCATGACCGGCGACGGGCGGCTTCGTCGAGATCCAGGCGACCGCCGAGAAGGACGCGTTCTCCGCCGAGCAGTACGGAGCGCTGGTCGCGCTCGCGACGCGGCGCCATGAAGACGCTGTTCGCGCGCCAGCGCGAGGCGCTCGAGCGCGCGCGTCCCTGAAGTCGATGAGGGTCGTCGTCGCGACGCGCAACCAGGGGCAAGCTGCGCGAGATCGTGCCGCTGCTCGCGAGCTCGGGCCTGGCGCTCGACCTCGTGACCATCGACGAGCTCGCGCCCGACGCCGAGCTGCGCGAGGACGGTGTCACGTTCGAGGAGAACGCGCTCGCGAAGGCGCGCCAGGCGGCCGCAGGCGACCGGCCTGCCCGCGATCGCCGACGACTCGGGGCTGGAGGTCGACGCGCTCGGCGGCGCGCCCGGCGTCTACTCGGCGCGCTACGCCGGGCCGGGCGCCGACGATGCCCAGAACAACGCCAAGCTGCTGGAGGCCCTCCGCGGCGTTCCGGCGGCGCGGCGGGGGGCCCGCTTTCGCTGCGTCGCCGTCTTCGTCGACCCGGCGCGCGGGATCGAGCTCGTGCGCGACGGCGCCTGCGAGGGCGAGATCCTCGACGGCCCGCGTGGCACCGACGGGTTCGGCTACGACCCGCTGTTTCTCGTCCCGGCCGCCGGCCGCACCATGGCCGAGCTGCCGCTCGACGAGAAGAACCGGCTCTCGCACCGGGCGGCGGCGTTTCGCGCGCTCGCCGCTGCGCTCGGCCGTCTCCCCGCGCCCGCTAGCGCGTGAGGACCATGTAGAAGATCAGCGTCAGCCCGCCGACCAGCGCCGCGGAGATCGCCAGGCCCACACGCTCGCGGAGCCGGCGCCGGCGCTTTTCCTCGCGCAGCTGCCGACCGCCGCCCTGCGCGCGGCGCCGGCGGGAGGCCTGCTTGTAGTACTTGTCCCAGGCCGCCCACGAGTTGGACAGCGCCGACGCTTGAGCGTCACTCTCAGTCGAGCTGGGCGCCTGATCCATCGCGCGCCTACATTAGCGCCATTCAGCCCGGGTGCCAACGGGCTTCGGATGAGCTTTGCCGCGGTGCGTTTGGGGTCAGGCGCTGGCGTCGGGATGGCCGGCGCGGCGCCCGAGAAAGACCGAGGCAATGAAGGGGATCGCCAGCAGCAACATGGCGACGAGGGCTCGGGTCATGAATTGAGCATCGACGGGGGCGCGCGGGACTTTAGGGCGGGCGAGGCCCGCTTGACAGCGGGGCCCGGGCGGCAGGAGATCGCAGGACCATGAGCCTCAAGGACCAGCTCCCCGACCGGTTGCCACTTCTGGCCGATCTGCTGATGGACGCCGCCTACGCCGACGACCACCTCGAGGGTGAGGAGAAGATGGCGGTCAAGCGCATCCTGCGCGAGATCCTCGACGTGCAGACGCTGCCGATGGACCTCGACTTCCGGATCGACGAGTTCGATCCGAAGAAGTTCGATCGGCAGAAGACGCTGGCCGCCTTCGCGCGCGATCCGAACGAGCTCAAGAAGCGGATCATCGAGCTGTGCGCGGCGGTCCACGCCTCGGACGGGGAGATCGACTTCGCCGAGGACGCGCAGCTCCGCTCGGTCGGCGAGGGGCTCGGCCTGCCGCCGGAGGATTTTCAAGAGCTGGTGGTCGACATCGTCGAG
Organism: uncultured Pseudomonadota bacterium; assembly: GCA_963831685.1. GTDB lineage: Bacteria > Myxococcota_A > Polyangia > Fen-1088 > Fen-1088 > JADGRB01. The sequence goes on along the minus strand of CAWHRJ010000007.1, from coordinate 79,776 downwards.
GAGGTCGACCTCGACCTCGGCGAGGACCTCGACCGGCTCCGCTACGGCGGGTAGCGGCCTACCACTTCGCTGTCACGATGTCGCGGTGACCGCCAGGCGGTCACCACTTCGCGTTCTTGGCCATCTCCAGCGCCTTGTCGGGCCACCAGTTGCCGGCGGCCGGGCCGTGGTTGCAGCGACCGTCGGACTCGCCCGGGGGCTTGAGCCAGTAGAACGCGTCGCACAGGGGATCGCCGGTGTTTGTCGTCGGCGGCGTGCCGAGCGCGCGGCCGTCGGGGTTGCACCAGGCGCGCTCGTCGTCGCCGGAGACCCCCGGCGGCGCGCCGTTGCCGTTGCGGCTGGTGTCGACGATGAAGTGCTTGCCGCCCAGCAGCGCCGACAGCGCGTGGCCGTACTTCAAGAGATCGGGCGTTGCCTGATAATTCGAGACGTTGAGCGAGAACCCGTCGGCGAGATCGATCCCGGCCGCTTGGAGGCGCGGCGCCATGTCGGCCGCGGGCACCCAGGCCGAGTGGCCGGCGTCGATGTAGACGGACGCGCCGGGGAGCGCCTCGAGCTTCTCGACGGCGTAGCGGATCATCGCCACTCGCTCGGCCTGCTTGTCGGCCTTGAGGCACTTGGTCATGAGCGGCAGGCCGTCGGGCTCGAGCACGAACACGGCACGCTTGCTGCCGACGCCGGCGGCGACGTTGTCGATCCACTTGCGGTAACCGGCTGCTGACCCGGCGCCGCCGGCCGAGTAGCCGCCGCAGTCTCGAAAAGGGAGGTTGTAGAGGATCATCACCGGAAGGCCTCCGCCGCGCGTGCGGCTCCAGACGTAGGTCTTCACCGCGTTCTCGATCTGCGGGTACCAGTTCCCCATCCAGGCCGCCGCCGGCTGTCCGGCGATCTTGTCCAGGGCGGCGGCGTCGGCGGGGCGCGAGCTGCGCCACTCGGTCGCTGTGCGCTGCGCGTTCGACTCGGGGTCCAGCACCCAGTAGGCGTCCTTGAACGGGTTCTCGCCCTTGATCCGGGGCGCGTTCATGTCGGCGCGCGGCTGGCCGGAGACGCCCGAGGCGGGGATAGTCACCGGGCCGGGCGGGATCACGCAGGCGGCGCTGGCCAGGCCCAGGAGACAAAGAACGAGCGCGAACGAAGCCGGGCGAGGCATGGGCGGTCTGCAGATCAGGGCGGGGAGGTGCACGGTCGCTACCGGTCGTCGTGCAAGCGATCGAGCGCGCGCTGGTGGCGCCGCGTTTCGCGCCGTTCGTCGCGCAGCGCCCGCCGTTCCTTCCGCGACTCCACTTTGTGGCGGCGGTGGGCCTGCCGCTCGCTCTCGCCGGGCAGCCGCATCGTGATGTCGACGCCCCCCATGAAGGCGAGGCCGCGGATGCGAAGCAGCGGCGCGTCCGGATCGGGGTGCGCCGGCGCGCGATTGACGTTCTGGAAGCCGCCCATGATCGCGGTGCCTTGCACCTCGACCGCCAGGCCGGGCGGCACGATGATCTGGACGCCGCCGAACACGGCTCTCACTTCCAGATCGATGACACCGGTCGGGAAGCGCGCCTCGCGCAGATCGAGCAGGGCGCCGCCGAACGTGGCGACCACCCGCCAGCGGCGCGGCACCGTCCAGGTCCCCCGTCGATCGACGCCGCCGAAGATGGCGTACACGGTCTCGGGCTCGGCCCCGCCGCCTTCGGGCGCGGCGGGCGCCAGCGCGACCGCCGCGGGGGCGAGCGCCGTCGTGGCGGCCGGCAGGTCGGTGACGAGCGCGGCGATCTCCTCGGCCGATTCGGAGGTGTGCGCGCGGGTCACGCGCCGCTCGAACTCCTCGACGTCGAGGGCGTCGTTGGCGAACGCGTCCGACAGCGCCGCGATCGCCCGTTCGCGCACGTCGTGGACGCGCGCCAGCGCCGCGCGGTCCGGGCGCACGAGCCCGGGCGGGCCTTCGTCTCCGGTCGGCATGGCGGCGAGTCTACCGCGTTCGGCGCGCGCGTCCTTCCGCTTCCCGCGCTTCGCGCCGTCGGCTCATTCTCGTTGACAGGCCCAGACCCCGCGGTGAGGATCGCGCGGTTCCGACGGTCACGTTCGGGGCGGGCGTTCATGAAAGTACTGGTCGTCATCGTCAACTACCGGACCGCGGATCTGACGATCGACGCGCTCGCCTCGCTGGAGCCGGAGCTCCCGGGTGTCTCACCGGCGCGCGTGGTGGTGGTCGACAACTGCTCGGGCGACGGCTCGGCGGCGCGGATCGCCGGCGCCATCGCCGAACGCGGCTGGGGTGCGTGGGCCCTGCTCGTCGAGGCGGAGCGCAACGGCGGCTTCGCCTACGGCAACAACCGCGGCATCGAGGCGGCCGCCGCGCGCTGGCCGCGCCCCGCGTACGTGCACCTGCTCAACCCCGACACGGTCGTGCGCCCGGGCGCGCTCGGATCGCTGCTGGCCTTTCTCGAGGCGAACCCGAGCGTCGGCATCGCCGGCAGCCGCCTCGAGGACCCGGACGGAACCCCGCAGCGGTCGGCCTTTCGCTTCCCGGGCGTGCTGAGCGAGCTCGAGCACGCGGTGCACTTCGGCCCGCTCAGCCGCCTGCTCGAGCCCTGGGTCGTGGCGCCGCCGGTCTCGGACGAGGCGCACCAGACCGACTGGGTCGCCGGCGCCAGCATGCTCATCCGGCGCGAGGTCCTCGACGCCGCCGGTCCGCTCGACGAGGCGTACTTCATGTACTTCGAGGAGGTGGACTTCTGTCGCCAGGCGCAGCGGGCCGGTTGGAGCTGCTGGTACGTGCCGCAGAGCCACGTCGTTCACCTCGTCGGACAGGCGTCAGGCGTCACCGACCCACGCCAGCGCCGCCGCCGCCGCCCCTCCTACTGGTTCGATTCGCGCCGCCGCTACTACCTCAAGAACTTCGGCCGCGCGCGCTCGGGCCTCGCCGACCTGGCGGTCACCGCGGGCACCTTGAGCTGGCGGGCGCGGCGGGTGATCCAGCGCCGGCCCGACGACGGGCCCGAGCATTTCCTGCGTGACTTCGTCGGCCACAGCGTCTTCCTGAAGGGCTTCGACCTTTGAGCGGCGGCGAGGAAGCGGGATCGGGCGCGCGCATCGGCCTCGTCGCCCAGATCGTCGAGGACTGGGAGGCGCACGGTCGCGACTGGACGCGGCCCGGATTCCAGGCCCTGGCTGTGCACCGCTTCGGGAACTGGCGTATGGGCGTCGAGTCCCGGGCGCTGCGCGCGCCCCTGAGCATGCTCTACCGGACCCTGTTCCGCGGCGTCCGCAACGTCTATGGCATCGAGCTCCCCTATTCGGCGCACGTCGGGCGGCGCGTCGTGATCGAGCACCAGGGGGCCATCGTCATCCACGGCGACGCCTCCATCGGCGACGGGTCGGTGATCCGGCAGGGCGTCACCGTCGGCAACCGTCGGATCGAGCGCCCGCACGAGGCGCCCCGCATCGGCGCGCGCGTCAACGTCGGCGCCGGCGCGAAGATCCTGGGCGCGGTCTCGATCGGCGACGACGCGCAGATCGGCGCCAACGCCGTGGTCGTGTCCGACGTGCCCGCCGGCGCAGTGGTCGTCGGCATCCCGGCGCGCGTCGTCCGCACGTCGGAGCCCTGACCCCGCGGGTGTCCGCTGGGAGCGGATCAACCAGCCCGTGCGGTGGGGAGCTCGACGGAGAACAGGCTCCCCTGGCCGGCGTCGCTGGTGAGGCCGAGGCGGGCGCCGTGCGCCATGCTGATCTCCTTGGCGATGTAGAGGCCCAGGCCGGCGCCGCCCGAACCGCTGCCCGGCATTCGGAAGAACTTGTCGAACACGGCGGTCTGGTACTGCTTGGGGATGCCGGGGCCGGTGTCCTGGACCTCGATCACCGTCGAGCCGTCGGTGGGGCGCGCGCGCACGACGACCGTGCCGCCGGTGGGGGTGTAGCGGATCGCGTTGCCGATCAGGTTGGCCAGCACCAGTTGCATTCGATCGGTGTCGACGTCGACCTCGCCGAGCCCGGGGAAGATCTCGGTCTTGAGCGCGACGTTCTTGTCGCGCGCGGCGGTGGAGAACGGGAGCACCGCCTCGCGCACCAGCGACTCGGCGCTGATCCGGCGGCGGTGCAGCTCCATCCGCCCCGACTGGATGCGCGAGAGATCCAGCAGATCGTCGACGATCTGTTGCAGCCGCTCGGTGTCTTGCCGCGCCGCCTGCATCAGATCGAGCTGCTTGTCGTTGAGCGGGCCGACGCTCTCCTCGGCGCACAGGTGCACCGCCATGCGCAGCGAGGTCAGCGGGGTGCGGAACTCGTGCGCCACGGTGGCCACCAGGTTGTTCTTCAGCTCGTCGAAGCGGAGCACGCGGGTCACGTCCTGGAGGATGATGGTGACGCCCACCAGGCCCCCCTGCTCGGTGGTGACGCGCGAGGCGCGCGGAAGGAGAAAGAGATCGTTGCCGTCGCCGCCCGGGACCGAAACCCGCACCGCCTCGTCGAACCCCGCCGGGACGTAGCCGCCGTCGTCGGTGACCGCCTTGCCCCGAACCCGCTCGACCAGCGCGCGGATCTGCGGCTCCGCGCGCGCCAGCGGCTCGCCGGTCGCCTCCTCGACGGTGACGTGCAGGATCCGCTCGGCCGCGCGGTTCGCGGAGAGCAGGCTCCCCGCGAGATCGAAGATCAGCACCGGATCGGGGAGGCTGTCGATCGCCGCCTGCGCCTGCTGCTGAGCCTGCAAGAGCTCGCCCAGCGAGCTGTGGCGATACTGGGCCAGGCGATCGGCCATCAGGTTGAAGTCGCGCGCCAGCGTGCCGATCTCGTCCTGGCGGCTCACCTTGGCCCGCACCTCCATGTCCCCCTCACCGAGGCGGCGCGCGGTCTGTCCCAGCACCGAGAGCGGGCGGAGGATCCGGTTGGTCAGCACCAACGACGCGATGAGGCCGATCAGTGATGCCAGCAGCGCGGTGGCGATCATGGCGGCGTTGGCCCGCTCGGCGGCGCGGCGGGCCTGGTCGCGCTTGCGCACCATGGCGTCCTGATTGAGATCGAGGATCCGATTGGCGGCGTCCTTGGTGGCGACGAACAGCGGGTTCATCGTCTTGAAGTAGTCGGCCTCCAGGGGCGGGCGTTCGGTCCCGGCGGCAAAGCGCGCATAGGAGGCACGGTAGGCGGCCCAGGCACGGCGCAGGACGGCGGTCGCTTCCGTCTCGCCGCCCTCAGTGATGTTGCTTTGCTGTGTCTCGAGCGCCTGGTCGAACTTGGCGATGTTCTCGGTCGCCTGCGCCGTTCCGCGGGTGCGCTCGCCGGCGATGATGAACATGGCGGCGCTGTCGATCCGCTCGAGCGCCTCTTTCATCCGCTCGGCAGCCAGCACGCTGCGGTAGTTGTCCTGCAGGATCGAGGCGGCGTTCCGCCCCAGCGTCGCGTTGCTGAGCGCCGACAGGAGCGCGATCAGCAGGAGCGCGCCCGCGAGCGGCGTCTGGGCCAGCAGGATCTTCGCGCGCAGGGTCATTTCGGGGGCTCTTCGTCGAGGGAGGCGATGAGAACGTCGAACCCCTCCGCCTCCTGAACCAGCCGCAGGACCACCGTGCGCCCGAGCAGCTGCCGCCACCAGGGGGCGCGCGAGCGGCCGATGATGATCTGGCCGACGCCGTGCGAGCGGGCGAAGTCGAGCAGCGCCGCCACTGGGTCGTCGGACTTGAGGTGGACCACCTCGGCGCCGAGCTCGCGCGCGCTCTCGGCGTTGGCCAGCAGGTGGCGCTGCGCCTCGGCGTCGATGAGGTGGGGCGCCTCGCGCGGCGTCTCGACGTAGACGACGAACCAGTCGGTGTTGAGTCGCCCTGCGAAGCGGGAGCCGCGTCGCAGGAGCGTGCTGGCGCGGGTGGGGATCGACGACATGCAGACCATCACCCGGCCCGTCACCGCGCCGCCGCGGCCGGAGTCGCCCTCCCGGGGCGCCGTCTCCCCGCTCCGCCGGCGGTCGCCGCGGTCGAGGCTCTCGGCCACCTCGCGCAGCGCGAGCTCCCGCAGCGTCGCCAGGTGGCGGTCCTTGAAGAAGTGCTCGAGCGCCCAGGGGACCTTGTCGGCGGCGTAGATCTTCCCGGACTGCAGCCGCTCCAGCAGATCCTCGACCGCCAGATCGAGGTTCACCACCTGATCGGCGCGCTTGAGGAAGCTGTCGGGGACGGTCTCGCGGATCGCCACGCCGGTCACGCGCTGGACGACGTCGTTGAGGCTCTCGAGGTGCTGGATGTTGAAGGCGCCGATGACGTTGATCCCGGCGTCGAGCAGCGCCAGCACGTCCTGGTAGCGCCGCCGGTTGCGGCTGCCGGGGACGTTGGTGTGGGCGATCTCGTCGACCACGGTGATCTCCGGCTTGCGCTCGAGCAGCCCCTCGAGGTCCATCTCCTCGATCGTGACGCCGCGGTACTGGATCGCCTTCCGGGGCACGGCCGGGAGCCCCTCGATGAGGGCCGCGGTCTCGGCGCGACCGTGCGTCTCGACGAACCCGAGCACGACGTCGACGCCGCGGCGGTGCAGCGCGTGCGCCTCCTCCAGCATTCGGTAGGTCTTCCCGACGCCGGCCGCGAACCCGATGTAGAGCTTGAGCCGGCCCCGCTTGGCGCGGCGGAGCATCTCGAGGAAGTCCTCGGGGCTCTTGAGGCGATCGGCATCGCCCGGCCGGGTCATGGACCTAGGTCCCTTCGTACTTCTTGCGTTTGCGCCAGAGCGTCGAGGTGTCGATCCCCAGGAGGGCCGCGGCGTCCTCGACCTTGGGGACCCGATCGAGCACCGAGAGGATGTGCTCCCGCTCGATGTCGTCGACGGTGAAGTCGCCACCGACCGTCGGGCGGCGTTGGGCCGCCCGCGGCACCCGCGTCGGCAGCGCCTCCGGTTCGACCACCGAGGTCGGCCAGAGGATGGCGATCCGCTCGATCGTGTTGCGCAGCTCGCGGACGTTGCCCGGCCAGTCGTGCTGCTCCAGCGCCAGCGCCGCCGCCGGAGAGATGTCCGGTGCCACCGGGCGTGTCGCCCGCGTGAAGCTGCTCAGGAAGGCGCGCGCCAGCGGCAGGATGTCCTCGCGCCGCTCGCGCAAGGGAGGCATGCGCACCTCGACGACGTTGAGGCGGTAGAAGAGGTCCTCGCGGAAGCGCCCGGCCTTGACGTCGGCCTCCAGGTCCCGGTTCGTCGCGGCGATGATGCGCACGTCGCCGTGGCGCGTGCGCGTCTCGCCGACGCGCTCGAAGTCCTTCTCCTGAAGGAAACGCAACAGCTTGCTCTGCAGCGCGGGCGGGATCTCGCCGATCTCGTCGAGGAAGAGCGTCCCCCCCTCGGCCACCTCGACGCGGCCGGCCTGATCGCGGATGGCGCCGGTGAAGGCCCCCTTGGCGTGGCCGAACAGCTCGCTGGCCAGGAGCTCCTCCGACAGCGTCGGGCAGTTGGTGACGACGAAGGGGTTCGCGGCACGCGGGCTCTGCTTGTGGATGGCGCGGGCCAGGATGCTCTTGCCGGTCCCGTTCTCGCCGGTGACCAGCACCGGCGCGTCGGTGGCGGCCACGCGCGCCGCGGTGTCGAGCACCGCGTGCATGGCGGCCGAGCGGCTGGTGATCTCGACGTCCGGGACCTCCTCGGCCAGGCGCCGCTCGAGCTCGGCGACCTTGGCGGTCAGGTGCCGCTGGGTCCTGAACTTCTCGATCAGGTGGCGAATCTGCGCGGGCGTGAAGGGCTTTGGCAGGTAGTCCCAGGCCCCCCGCCGCATCGCCTCCACCGCCGTCTCGATGGTGCCGTAGGCGGTGATGAGGACGATCCCCAGGTTGGCCTCTTCTCCGATGAGCTTGGGGAGCAGATCGAGCCCGCTCTCTGTCCCCAGCGCCAGGTCGACGAAGGCGAGGTCATACGGCTGGCGGCCGAGCGCCGATAGCGCAGCTTCGCCGGTCCCGACCGCCAGCGCGTCGGCCCCGAGCCCCTCGAGGCAGACCGCCAGCGTGGAACGGATGTTCTTTTCGTCGTCGACGATCAGGATGCGCATCCCGCCGGCGATGGAGTTCGAGTCGGCTCCCTTCATTCCGGGCGAATCCTACCTCGTTCCGGCGACGGCGGTGGTCGCGGGGGGGCGGGCGGCCGAACTGCTGATCGAGCGCCAGATTGAGTTCGAGAACGTTGACACGCGGCTCTCCGAGGAAGCCGAGGTCTCGCCCCTGAAGGTGGTTGTCGATGACGGCGCGGACGCGGTCCTCGGTCACGTTGCGGGCCCGCGCGATGCGGGGGGCCTGCCAGAGCGCGGCGTCGGGCGGCAGATCGGGATCGAGGCCGCTGGCCGAGGCCGTGACCAGCGCGTCCGGAATCGGCAGTGGCGCGGTCGGATTCTCCTTCTGGAGCCGCGCCACGTCGGCAACTGCCCGGTCCCGGAGCTTCTTGGAGGTGGTCCCGAAGTTCGACCCCGACGAGGAGGTCGCGTCGTAGCCGTTGTTGCCGGCCGCCGACGGGCGCCCCTGCAGGTAGGCGGGCGAGGCGAAGGCCTGGCCGATCAGCTCCGAGCCGACCACCTGGCCGGTCTCGTTGCGGGCGAGGCTGCCGTTGGCACGCTCCCCGAACAGGGCTTCGGCGGCCCCGGTGGTCGCCAGCGGGTAGAGGATGCCCGTCAGGATCAGCGTGACGAACGTGGCGCGGAGAGCGATGACGATTTCTTTTCGCATGGTGAGCCTCAGACCAGATGAAACGCCGCGAGGGCGAGATCGATCAGCTTGATTCCAACGAACGGGGCGATGACGCCCCCGACGCCGTAGATGAGCAACGAGCGGCGCAGGATGGTCGCCGCGCCGAGCGGCCGGTAGCGCACCCCGCGCAAGGCCAGCGGGATGAGCAGGATGATGATGATCGCGTTGAAGACGACCGCCGACAGGATGGCCGAATAGGGCGACGCCAGATGCATCACGTTGAGCGGCGCGATCTCGGGAAACACCACCATGAACAGCGCCGGCAGGATGGCGAAGTACTTGGCGACGTCGTTGGCGATCGAGAAGGTCGTCAGTGTCCCGCGCGTCATCAGCAGCTGCTTGCCGACCTCGACGATCTCCAGGAGCTTGGTGGGGTTCGAGTCGAGGTCGACCATGTTGCCGGCCTCCTTCGCCGCCTGCGTGCCGCTGTTCATCGCCACGCCGACGTCGGCCTGGGCCAGCGCGGGCGCGTCGTTGGTGCCGTCGCCGGTCATCGCCACCAGCTTCCCCTTGGCCTGCTCTTCCTTGATGAGGCGCATCTTGGCCTCCGGGGTCGCCTCGGCCAGGAAGTCGTCGACGCCGGCCTCGCGGGCGATGGCGGCGGCGGTGCGCGGGTTGTCGCCGGTGATCATGACGGTGCGGATCCCCATGGCGCGGAAGCGCTCGAACCGCTCGCGGATGCCGGCCTTGACGATGTCCTTGAGGTGGATGATCCCCAGGATGTTCGTGCCGTCGGTGACCGCCAGCGGCGTTCCCCCGCCGTCGCCGATGTGGGCCGCAATTTCGTCGAGCTCGCGCGGCACGCTGCCGCGCCCTTCCCTCACGTACTTGGCGATGGAGTCGACGGCCCCCTTGCGGATCTGCCGTCCGTCGAAGTCGAGGCCGCTCATGCGCGTCTGGGCGGTGAACGGCACGAAGGTGCCCGTCTCGGCCGCTGCCGCCGCGACCGCCAGCGCCGAGTACTTGTCGCGCGCGAGCGTGACGATCGAGCGCCCCTCTGGCGTCTCGTCGGCCAGGCTGGCCAGGAGCGCCGCCTCGGCCAGCGTCTCGACCCGCACGCCCGGCAGCGGCAGGAACTCGGTCGCCATCCGGTTGCCGTGGGTGATGGTGCCGGTCTTGTCGAGCAGCAGCGTGTCGACGTCTCCGGCCGCCTCGACGGCGCGGCCGCTGGTGGCGATGACGTTCTTCTTGAGCAGGCGGTCCATCCCGGCGATCCCGATGGCCGACAGCAGGCCGCCGATGGTGGTCGGGATGAGGCAGACCAGCAGCGCAACGATCGCCGTGGCCGAGAGCGCCAGGCTCGAGTACTTGGCCAGCGGCACCAACGTCACGCAGGCGAGCAGGAAGACGATGGTCAGCCCGACCAGCAGGATGTGGAGCGCGATCTCGTTGGGGGTCTTCTGCCGCGAGGCGCCTTCGACCAGCCCGATCATCCGGTCGAGGAACGATTCGCCGGGATCGCTGACGATGCGGACGACGATCCGGTCGGAGAGGACCTTGGTGCCCCCGGTGACCGCCGAGCGATCGCCGCCGCTCTCGCGGATGACCGGCGCGGACTCGCCGGTGATGGCCGACTCGTCCACCGAGGCGATCCCCTCGACGATCTCGCCGTCGCCGGGGACGAGCTGGTTGGCCTCCACCACCACCAGGTCGCCTTTTCGCAGCAACGACGAGGCCACCGCCTCTTCCCGCTTGCCGTGCACGCCGTCGAGTAGCCGGCGGGCCATCGTCTCCTTGCGCATCTTGCGGAGGGTCTCGGCCTGGGCGCGGCCGCGGCCTTCGGCTATTGCTTCGGCGAAGTTGGCGAACAGGACCGTGAACCAGAGCCACAGGGAAACAGCGCCGGTGAACCAGATGGGCGGATGGTCGGGGGCGTGGACGATGATGTCGCGGACGACCAGCAGGGTGGTCAGCGCGCTGCCGACCTCGACCACGAACATGACCGGGTTCTTGGCCACCATCCGGGGCGAGAGCTTGCGGAAGCTCTCGCCGACCGCCTGGCGCAGGATCGCGCGATCGAACAGGCCAACCGGCTTCGCTTTAGAGGTCATGGCTAGAACACCTTTCCGTTCAGGGTCTGGAAATGCTCGACGATCGGCCCCAGCGACAGCGCCGGGAAGAAGGTCAGCGCGCCGACGATCACGACCACGGTGACCAGCAGGAACGTGAACAACGGGCCATTGGTGGGGAAGGTTCCCAGACTGGGCGGGACGACCTTCTTGTCGACCATCAAGCCGGCGATCCCCATCGCCGGGACAATCATCAGGAAGCGACCGGCCAGCATGGTGAGGCCCAGCGTGATGTTCCAGAACGGGGTGTTGGCGTTCAGGCCGGCGAACGCCGACCCGTTGTTGCCGGCGCCGCTCGAGTAGGCGTAGAGGATCTCCGACAGGCCGTGCGCACCGCCGTTGTTGAGGGACGACGTCCCGAGCGGCGAGATCGCTGCCCAGGCGGAGAAGCCGAGGATGATGATGGGGAAGACCAGCACGTAGAACATGCCCAGCTGGATCTCGCGCGCCTCGATCTTCTTGCCGAGGTATTCGGGCGTGCGGCCGACCATCAGGCCAGCGATGAAGACCGAGAGGACGACGAAGACCAGGATGCCGTACATTCCGGCGCCGACGCCGCCGAAGATCACCTCGCCGAGCTCGATGTTCACCAGCGGTACCAGGCCGCCAAGCGGCGTGAAACTGTCGTGCATGGCGTTGACCGCGCCGCAGGAGGCGTCGGTGGTGACCGTCGCATAGAGGGTCGAGGCGGCGACGCCGAAGCGGGTCTCCTTCCCCTCCATGTTGCCGATCGCCTGGTGGATGGGCAGCCCCGCGAAGGCGCCGTTGCCGGCCGCCTCGGCGTGATAGCAAGCGGCCACGCCCGCTAAGAAGAGCACGCTCATCGCCGCGAACAGCACCCAGCCCTGCTTCTGGTCCTTGGCCATCCGGCCGTACGTGTAAGTCAACCCCGCGGGAATCGCGAAGATGAGGAACATCGAGATAAGGTTGGTGAACGGCGTGGGGTTCTCGAACGGGTGGGCGGCGTTGGCGTTGAAGAAGCCGCCCCCGTTGGTGCCGAGCTGCTTGATCGCCTCCTGCGAGGCGACCGGGCCGAGCGCCAGCGTCTGCTTGCCGCCCTTCCAGCGTGGTGACGTCGAGGTAGGGCCTCAGATTCTGGATCACCCCCTGCGAGACGAGCACCAGCGCGAAGATGAAGCTGATCGGGAGTAAGCACGTAGAGAATCGACCGATTGAGGTCGACCCAGAAATTGCCGATCTTCTTGCCGCCGGTCGGGCCGCCGCGCCGGGTGAAGCCGCGCGCGACGACCAGCGCGACGCAGATCCCCGCCGCCGCCGAGGTGAAGTTGTGCCAGGCGAGCCCCGCCATCTGGGTGAGGTAGCTCATCGTCGACTCGCCGCCATACGCCTGCCAGTTGGTGTTGGTGGTGAAGCTGGCGGCGGTGTTGAAGGCGAGCGCGTGCTCCACGCCCGCGAAGTGCTGCGGGTTGAACGGCAGGTGCCCCTGCAGGCGCTGGATCGCGTACGTCACCAGCACACCGAAGGTGCTGAAGGCGAGCAGCGCGAAGGTGTATTGCTTCCAGTCCTGCTCCTGCCGCGGGTCGACGCCGCACAGGCGGTAGATGCCGTTCTCCAGGCGCCCGAGACGCGCGGCCCAGCGGCGCCTCGCCTCCCTCGAAGACCCGGAACATGTACGCGCCGAGCGGCCTGGCGACCGCCACGATGAGCGCGAAGAAGACCAGAACTTGAACCCAGCCCACGAACGTCATATCCAGTGCCTTTCCTTAGGTCGCGCCGATCAGAACCGCTCGGGACGTACGAGCGCGTAGAACAGGTAGGCGGTCAGCACGAGCGAAACGAGCGCGCCCAGTCCGTAGTCCAGAGACATCGTGAGCCTCCTAGAGTCTTCTCCGCGGCCCTGACATAGAGCCACGACAGCGCGAAGAACCCGACGGTGATCGCGACGAACAGAACATCCTTCATGCCGTCGGCTACTTCATGAATCATGCCGACCAAAGGGGCGCCCCCGCGGGCCGTGGTTCAGCCGTGACGTTGCAAGTCGCATGGTGGCGGGGCGGACGGCGGCCGCGAAACGCAAATCCTTCGGCGTCTCGGCCGCGCAACCGCAGGAGTTGCGGGGGCCGACCGTTGGTACGGGTTACGCATTCGAGGTCGGGCGTGCACGACCTCCTCGAGCTGCCGGCCCCCAGAACCGAGGCTGGAGCACGGCAGCTTCACGTCGCGCTCGCCGCGTTCGCGCGCCGGGAACGTTGGGGAGGCCGCCGCCGCGTCGCGACCGCGGCGGCGGCACTCGGTAGTATCCCCGTCGTGCTCGGGGAGAAGCTTGGCCACGCGAGCCCGGGATGGCACCAGGCGGCGCTCGCGCTCTGGTGGACGGCGCTCGGCGCGCTGGTGGTCTCCGCGGCGGCGACCTGGTGGTGGGAGGGCAGGCTGGCGCGCGCGATCGAGGCCGTCGGCGGGTCGGTGCGGCCATGCTAAGGTCGGCCGATGCCGACGGGCGGAGGCGCGATCCCCCCGGCGCGCGTCTGCTCCGAGCTGGGACCGCTGCTGCTCGACGACCGCCGCGCCCGCATCGACGCGGCCGCCGCCAGTCGGTTGGGCGGCCTGCGGGTCGTCATCGAGAACCTGCATGACCCGCACAACGGCGCCGCCGTCCTGCGCAGCGCCGAGGCGTTCGGCGTCCAGCGCGTCGAGGTGATCGAGAGCGTCGAACCGTTTCGCTACTCGAGCACCGTGACCCAGGGGTGCGAGAAGTGGCTCGACGTCGTCCGCCACAAGACGCTGGCCGCGGCGGTCGCCGGTCTGCGCGCGGGCAGGTTCGCGATCTACGCCGCGGTCCCGGGCGCGGCCGTCGCGCTCGACGATCTCGACTTCTCGCGTCCGGCGGCGGTGATGGTCGGCAACGAGCACGACGGGCTCACCCGGGAGGCGATCGCCGCCGCCGACGTGCGGTTCGGGATCCCGATGCACGGCCTCACGCAGAGCCTCAACCTGTCGGTCGCCACCGCGCTCATCGTCGAGCGGGCCTCGACGCTGCGCCGCCGCGCGCTCGGGGCGCCCACCGATCTGCCGGATGAGGCGATTCTCGAGCTGCGGGCGCGGTTTTATGCCGCGTCGGTCCGCGGCGCCGATCTCATCTTGGCGCGCGCGGTTTCTTGAACCGCCGGGGCCGGGGGATAGACTGAGCGGAATGCCGGGCGGCCCCTCCCTCGACGATCGCGACCCGCGCCGCCCGGATGGCAAGCGCGGGACGACCAAGTCCAAGGTGCGCGAGCGCGCGCCGTCGCGCGGCGGCGGAGGCGACGGCGGCGCGCCCTGGAAGCGCGCGCTGCGCATCATCGCCACCCTCGCGACCCTGGGCCTCTGCGCCGCGATCGCCGCGGTGGTGGGCCTGTTCAGCTACTACGGCAGCGATCCCAAGCTCCCCGACCTCTCGCGGCTCGACGCCTACCGCCCCAAGCAGGTGACCCGCATCCTCGACCGCACCGGCGCGTCGATCGGCGAGCTCGGCAGCGAGAAGCGCACCGTCGTCCCCTACGACGCCATTCCCAAGCTGCTGGTGAACGCCGTCGTCTCGGCCGAGGACGCCGACTACTTCCAGCACGGGGGGCTCAACTACCGCGGGATGGTGAGGGCGTTTCTCGAGGACGTGGTCCGCGGCCGCCGCGCGCAGGGGGGCTCGTCGATCACGCAGCAGGTGGTGAAGAACCTGGTCCTCTCGCCGGAGCGGACGCTGCGCCGGAAGGTGCAGGAGATCATCCTGGCGCGGCAGCTCTCGGAGAAGCTCTCCAAGGAAGAGGTCCTGGCGCTCTACCTCAACCAGATCTACTACGGGCACGGCCGCTACGGCTGCGAGGAGGCGGCCCGCTACTTCTTCGGCAAGTCGGTGCGCGACATCAACCTGGCCGAGGCGGCGCTCCTGGCCGGGCTGCCGCAAAGCCCGGAGCGCCTCTCGCCGCGCCGGCATCCCGACGCCGCCAAGACGCGGCAGCGTTACGTGCTCGGCCAGATGGCGGAGCACGGCTACATCGATCGCGCCGCCGCCGATCGTGTGGCGGCCGAACCGATCCGGCTGGCGCGCGAGTCGGCCTCGGCGCGGGGGATCGCCGCCGAGGCGGTCGACGTCGTCGGCGCCGTGCTGGGCGAGAAGCTCGGCGAATCGGCGGCGACGGAGAGCGGCATCACCGTCACCACCACGCTCGACGGTCACCTCCAGGAGCTCGCGCGCACGTCGCTCGAGCGCGGGCTCGAGGATCTCGACGCGCGTCAGGGGTTCCGGGGGCCGTCAGGGCACCTCACCGGCAAGCCGCTCGACGTGAGGCGCTACGATCTGGTCAAGGCGCACGCGGCCGGCCTGGGCGACTCGGAGATCGTCGAGGGGATCGTCACCCGCGTCGAGGCCGACCCGAAGAGCGTCAAGCTCGGCCGCCTCTACGTCGACACCGGCGTGCGCGAGGTGGGGCACGAGGCGCTGCGCCCACCGCCGCCCGGGGGCGCCAAGGGGGCGAACGGCAAGGCGTCGAAGACCAGGGCGCCGCGGCTGGTCTGGCCGTCCGACGAGGCGCTCGCCGCGGCGAAGGAGGGAGTGAAGGAAGGGGGGGTCGACTTCGCGTTCGAGCCCCGCTACAGCAAGGGGACCAAGGCCCTGGCCGAGCGGTTCAAGCCCGGTGATCTCGTGCGGGTGCGACTGGCCGCCGATCGCCCGCACGCCGAGGGGCGGCCGTTCCCGCTGGCGCTGGAGCTCGGCCCGCAGGCGGCGATGGTGGTGCTGGATCCGACGACGCACGAGATCCTGGCGCTGGTCGGCGGCTACGACTTTCACTCGGGCGGGTTCGATCGCAGCCTGCGCGCGAACCGCCAGCCGGGCTCGGCGTTCAAGCCGATCGTCTACGCGACGGCGATCGAGGCCAAGAAGATCACCCCCGCGACGATCCTCAACGACGCGCCCGAGGTCTACGACCTCTGGAAACCGCAGAACTACGAGAAGGAAGAGTTTCGCGGTCCGGTCCGCGTCCGCACGGCGCTGGCCGACTCGATCAACACGGTCGCCATCAAGGTCCTGTCGGACGTCGGGATCGATCAGGTGCGCGCGGTCGCGGCGCGCGTCGGCATCACCTCGCCGATCGCGCCCGACGTCGGGCTCTCGCTGGCGCTCGGATCACTCACCGTCACGCCGCTCGAGCTGGCCAACGCCTACGCCACCTTCGCCGACGGCGGCCAGGCGGCCAAGCTCGACCGCGCGTCACTGGTGAGCGCCATCGGCGACCAGAAGATCCCGCCGCCACAGCTCGTACCGGGGCTGCCGCCCGACGTCGCCTACGTGATGGTTTCACTCATGCGCAGCGTGATCGACGAGGGGACGGCCCGCGGCGCGGTGGCCGGCAAGCTGCACCGGCCGGTGGCCGGCAAAACCGGCACCTCCAACGGCCAGCGCGACGCCTGGTTCGTCGGCTTCACGCCCGATCTCCTGGCCGCGGTCTGGGTCGGCTTCGACGACATGAAGAGGCTGGGGCGGGGGAGGCCGGCGGCAAGACCGCGGCGCCGATCTGGGCCGACTTCATGGTCAAGGCGACCGCCGGCAAACCGACCAAGGACTTCGTGCAACCCCCCGGCGTGGTCGTCCAGCGGATCGACAAGGCGACCGGCCTGCTCGCCGTGCCGGGCCAGGAGTCCGGAACGCTGGACGAGGTCTTCCTCGACGGCACTGCTCCCACGCAGAAGGCCCCGGCCGCCGGCGAAGAGCAGAGCCCCGACAAGCTCCTCCTGCAGTGAGCGCGGGAGGGGCAGGCCCCTCCCGCGGGCCCACCCCATGCGACGAGAGCCGCATTCGGATCCTGCTCGGCAGACAAGTCTCCGGCGGGCAAAGCCCGCCTTCGATCAACTGCGCGCTCACTCCCGAATTGGCGTCGCGCGGAGGGCGGCCTTGCCGTCCTTGACGTAGACGGAGAAGCGGACCGTGCGGCAGCCGTGCTTGGCGACGAGGGCGGACTTGTTGTCGCGCAGCTTCTGCAGGAACTTCGCCTGCGTGAGGCCAGCGGTCGGCTCGCCGCAGGAGCGCTTGGTCTCGACGAAGTCATCGAAGACGTGGCGGAAGTGGGCGTCCTCTTCTTCCTGCAGATCGTAGGGGACGACGCGGGTCGCTTCGCCGTCAGGCATCTGCCGGTCGGCGGCGGCGTTCGCGCCGCTGTCCTCGAGCGCACCCGACGGGAGCGATTGCGGCTGCGACCAGGGGGCCGGTTTGATCGCCGGCGGTAGCGACGAGGAGCTGCCGGCCGAGAAGGGCTGGGGCAGCGACGGGGGCGAGAACGCCGGCGCGGGCGGCGGGTTGAACGACGGCAGCGGCGGCGGCGCGAAGCCTCCGGGTGGGGGCGGCGGGAACGACGGCGCAGCCGGCGGGAACGACGCCGCAGGCGGCGGCGACGCCGCAGGCGGCGCGAACGACGCCGCAGGCGGCGCGGCGAAAGCCGGCGCCGGGTCCGAGCCCGAGAAAGCCGAGCCGGCGGGCGGCAGGTCGAAGGTGCTGCCGTCGGACGGTCCGAGGATGGCGTTCAGATCCTTCCCCGCCATCTCGGAGCGGGCACCGGGCGCGTGGGTGAACCGCTCGACGGCGGCGTTCACGTCGCGCGCCAGCCCCCCGTACTTCCCCCCGTACTTGTGGTCGTCGATCTTATGGATGTCGCCGGCCGCCAGCTTCTGCAGCTCGCGGCGGAGATTCGCGACCGGGACCTCGACCTCGAGCCGCTGCAAGAGGAGGCCGCTGGCGATCATCGCGAAGGTCACGATGGTGAGCAGGACCCAGGGGAAGCCCCCCTTGAGATCGTTGGAGGTGACGTTGGTCAGCAACGAGCGGAGCGCCGACAGGTCCGTCCTCACCGGCGGCTGCACGCCGATGAGCGCGTAGTAGCCCTGCTGCTCGCCGGCCTGGCCAGGGAAGGGCGCGGCGACCGCCAGCAGCGTGTCCGAGCCGAGCGGAAGCTGCAGCGCGGGCGTGCGCTTGAGCTCGGCGATCTCGCCCGTGTGCTGGGCGACCAGCTCGGGCAGCCCGTCCAACTCGCCGGCGGGGCGCGTGGAGGCGACCACCTTGCCGCGGAGGAGCAGCGCCGTGTCGACGTCGAGGTTCTTCTTGAGGCGCTCGACCAGGCTCGATCCCGTCTCGGCGGCGACGTAGACGGCGCCGACGATCCGATCCTTGCCCTTCGACAGCACCGGCGCGCCCGCGACGCGCTCGAGCTTGCCGCCCGCGCCCCAGACGTCGTCCGAGAGATACCCGCGGAGCGCGTCGGCCACCACCTCGACGCCGCCGATGAAGTCGCCGTACTCCTTCTCGTTGTCGCCACCGACGCGCGCGATGACCCGCCCCTTGTTGTCCAGCGCCACGATCTCGTCGATGCCGCCAGTGGCGAGATCGGGGATCAGCGTGCGGAAACGATCCCCGATGGTGCGGTGAATGACCGCGTACTCGCCCGACCCGCGCGAGGCGGCGTCCAGCGACTCCGACAGGATGGCGTCGCGCCCCAGCTTGGCGACGAGATCAATCCGCTTGTGGGCGTCGACCTTGAACATCTGCTCGGCGGCGTACTGTGCCCGGTCGAGCCGCTGCTTCTCCAGCGCCTCCAGGTTTCGCACCGCCGGCTTGGGCGCGACCAGCGCGAAGGTCGCGGCCACGGCCGAGACGAGGGCGATCAGGATGAACCAGATCTTCGATAGAAACATGCGGGGACCTCTGTCTCGGGCGGGCTGGCCGCTACTCGGCCGGTTCTTTCTCTTTGTCTTCCTTGGTGCCGGGGGCCGCGACCCTCACGATCAACTCCTCTTTCGAGCCCGTCTCGACGTCCTCCTCGGCGGCCCACTTCCCGCGGGTCCAGACCTTGAGGTGGGCCTTGCCGTCGGGGACGCCGGCGATCGAGAAGCTCCCCTTCTCATCCACGGTCGAATAAAAGGGCGAGTCCACGATGATCACCGAGATCAGGATGTGCGGGTACTGGGCGTCGTGGACGGCGTAGCCGCCGACGGCGTCGAACTTGACGCGCCTGGTGGCGCCCGGCGGCAGCTGCTCGAGCGGCATCACCGACGGCGTGGCGGGGGTCGACATGTCCAGCCGAACCTTGCCGGTGTTCTTGATCTCCAGCACCGAGCCCGGGCCGCTGATCACCATCCGCGGGTGAGCATCGAGGCCGCCCATCTCCACGGTGACCGTCCGGGCCGGGGGCGGGTGCGCGCCGTTGACGTTCTCCAGCACGACCGCCGTCTCCATCTTCGCGCCGCCGGCGTTCTGGACGGGAACGTTACCGTTTTCGATCCGCCAGTACCCCTGGTAGAGGCGGGTCGAGCGGGCCGCGTCAGGCAGCTTCACCATCCCCTTGAGCGTGACGGCCCAGGCGGCCGGGGCGGCGAGCGCCACCCAGAGGGCGACCGCGGCACGGACAGCTGGGAAGGAGACGCGGGAGAGGGTCCGCAGGGTCATCATCCAACGCTGAAAAGACGAAACGAGGCCGCAGGTTAGCGTGCCCCTTTCCCTGCTGTCAACGAGGGATATCCGGCGCTCGGTTCGTTTGCCGAGCCGCTTGCGGGCCACCCCTGGGGGTGCGTCCACGTCGATTCCGGCCAGCCTCGTGGTTCGGTGTTTCGTATATCCTATTCCGTTCGATGACCACCCGCCCCGGCAAGATCCTGGAGACCTTCCCCAACCCGAAACCGGAGCGCGACTACCAGATCCGGTTCGAGTGCCCGGAGTTCACCTGTCTCTGCCCCAAGACCGGCCAGCCGGACTTCGCGGTCATCCGCGTCGAGTACGTCCCCGACGCGCTGTGCGTCGAGCTCAAATCCTGGAAGCTCTACCTCTGGTCGTACCGCGACGAGGGGACCTTCCACGAGGCGGTGACCAACCGGATCCTCGACGACCTGGTGGCCGCCACCAGGCCGCGCCGCGCCCGCGTGGAAGGGGTGTTCAACGTGCGCGGCGGGATCACCACCTCCATCGTTGCCTCGTATCCTGACCTCGCTTTGCCCAAGTAACCCTGCTCGGTGCGGAATCGAAGTCGGCCGCTCGATTTCGCGCGGACGCTCGCGGTGCACTCGAGCGGCTGACTCGATTCCGCGCGACACGGGAATCAGGGAGCCCGGGGCAGGGCCCGGGGCCTAGTGGTGCTTCTTCTTCCCGCCCTTGGCGGGCTTTCCAGCCTTGGCGGTTTTCTTGCCGGCCTTGCCGGCCTTGCCGGCCTTGCCGGCAGGCGCGGCGGCGTCGTCGCCCTCGGTCGTCGCGACGGTTGCCGCGGGGGCGAGATTGGCGGCGCCCTGGTTCTGGATGATCGCCTCCGTCACCCGCGTCTCGCCGAGCAGATCGCGCGCGCCCGGCAGGCGGACCGCCTTCTCGTCGTGCTCGACCTGCTGGGTCAGCTTGTCGATGCAGGCCGCGCAGTCCTTCGTTCCGAGGCGCGACAGGCCGAACAGGATCGCCTGGTGGACCGGGTAGCGGTCCTGCGTCATGGCGGTGATCGGCTTGATCGCCGCCAGCAGCAGCGGCAGCCCCTGCTTGGCGTTGCCCGAGAACGCGATGGCGAAGGCGGCCTTCTCCGCGCGCGTCCACGACGGGTCGTTCAGCGTCTTGCCGTAGCAGGCGAGGTCGTCGCCGCATTCCTTGGCGACCTGCATGCGGTCGAGCGCCATTCCGAAGACGCCCTGGGCGGCCTTCTCGTTGTCGACCATCGTCTTGAAGGCGTCATAGCTCTCCTTGCCGGCGATCCGGGAGCAGGCGATGGCGGCGCTGGCGCGCAGATCAGACGCGGTCTCGCCTTCGCTGTTCTTGACGTTGCCGGTCTTGGCCACGTCGATCAGCATCGGGACCGCGCGCCGATCGCCCGACAGGTAGAGCGCGTCGGCGGCGGAGGCGCGCTCGGCCGGATCGGCCTTGGCGTCCTTCAGGTCGGCCAGGATGGCGTCGACCGCTCCGGGTGTCGCGATGTAGCCGAGGGCGATCAGCGCCGAGCGGTGCTCGTCGCCGCGGGCCTTCTGGTGGAGGCGCGCGATCAGCGCCGGCACCGCCTTCTTGGCGCGCAGATCGCCGAGCAGGATGGCCGCCTTGTGCGGCACGACGCCCGGCGTGCCACCTCGTCGAACTTCAGCTGCGACGCCATCTCCTGAACCTGCGGCGTTCTTCTCCTGCGAGCAGCTGGATCAGTGGATCGACCGCCGGGTGCGCCGATGCGCACCAGCGCCAGGCGGCACTCCTGGAAGATGCCGGTCCCGCGGCCGGTCATGAAGAGACCCTTGATGAGCGCCGGGATCGACTGCGGGTCGCGGAACTCGGCCAGCGCCAGCGCGGCGCGCTGGTTGAGCAGGAAGTCCTGCTCGTCGGCGGAGGTGGTCAGGATCTTCATCAGCGTCGGCACGGCGCGCTTGTCGCCGATCTTCACCAGCGCCCGCATGGCGGCGACGCGCGTGCTGTTGGCGCGCGACTTGATGGGCAGCGGCTTCTCGACGGCGGCGATGAGCTGCGGCACCGCGTCGGTCGCCTTCATCTCGCCGAGAACGCCGGCGGCGATGGTGGCTCTGTCGAAGTCGTCGTCGTTGTAGTCGAGCGCCTCGATCATGATCGGCTTGGTGCGCGGGTCCTGGTAGCGGGCCAGCGCCTGCAGGAACTCGGGGCGCTTGGCGTCGTTGTAGAGGTCGATGAGCGCCGGCACGGCCGGGCGCGCCTTCTCGACGTCCATGTCCGCCAGGTGATCGAGCGCCTCTTTCTGGACGCGCAGATCCTTGAGCTGCTTGGCCCAGGTCATCGGGTCATTGGGGTCGCCCTGGCAGGCGAGACTTCCGAGGACCAAAGTCGCGGCGAGGGCGGCGGTGAGCTGGGTACGCATGGCGTCTCCTTGGAGCAGAGAACTACGGGCGGACGGAAGAGCAGGGAGCGTAACTCACCCCGCGATTGTGCGAAAGCGCGACCACAGCGCTCTCCAAACACAAACGGCCGGCCCTCGCGAGAGAGCCGGCCGTCAGGTTCGACAGGACTGCGGTGGAAGAAGGCTAGAGCGCGGGCGCCGGCCCGCCGCCCTTGGCCTTGGGGGTGACTGCGAAGTTGACGTTCTGATAACCGGCCACGGCGCACGAGTACATGATCTTTTTGAGCATCTTGAACTCGACGTTCTTGTCCGATTGGATGATGGCGATCCCGTTGAACTCCTCGCTGGGGTGAAGCAGCTTGTAGTTGTTCTTCAGGGTCACCAGCTTGTCGTGCAGGTCGGCGATCTTGAAGTCGCCGGTCGCCGAGTCCTTCATGAGCTCGTCGGCGGTGGCGACCTGTGAGCCGTCGAGCGTCACGACGTCCTTGCTGACGCCGATGACCGGCGCGCGCTCCAGGTCCGTCCAGTTCTGGGCGTCCGGGAGCACGATGTTCTTCTGTACGAACAGGATCTCGCCCGTCGCGGAGAAGGACATCAGCAGGAAGATGACGAGCATCGTCATCATGTCGATGTACGCCACCAGGTTGAGGGGCGCGTACAGGCTCTTGCGGCCGGCGTGCCCGAGCTTGGCTTTCGCCACCTCGAGGTTGACCGACTTGTAGAGGTGCGCGTGTGGAGGATGGATAGGCATGTTGTTCGCGCTCCGTTAGATTCCGGCGCCGCCAGAATCGATCAGTGAGATGTCGGGGAAGCGCGCCGTCAGTGCCGCATCCATCGTCTTGACCAACACCTCGAACTTGATGGTGTCGTCGGACGCGACCTGGATGTCGGTCTTGTCGGCGTGCGTGTCCTTGATCTTCTTCAGCTCGTCGCCGAGCTTTTCGATGTCGTAGGAGCCGTCCCCCTTCTTGGGGATCGGCTGCTGATCTTGATCGGCGACCAGGTTGTAGCCGCTGTCGTTGACCAGCACGACCAACTTGAAGACCTTTTCCGGTGGCGTGTCCTCACCCGCTTGGCCTTGCCCCTTCTGGTGCGCTTCGAGACGCGCCAGCTGGGACCAGACCGCCGTGATGAGGAGGAACGCCACCATGCAGGTCAGCAGGTCGATGTACGGAACCAGGTTGAGGTCCGCGTTGACGGACTTTTTTCCGCTCTTATTGCCGGATTCGACTGAGACGCTCATGGAGTGATGATCCTGTCTCTACTAGCTGGGCGGCTAGTACTGCTGATGCTGCTGCTCGCCACCACCACCACGGCCGGCGACGACCAGGTTCAGCGTCTCGACCGTGGCCTGGTTGATGCCGTCGAGCACGCCCTGGGTCATGCCGTTGAGCCAGGCGTAGGTCGCCAGGCCCAAGATACCGGTGAAGAGGCCGAAGGCGGTGCAGTTCATCGCCTCGGAGATACCCTTCGAGAGCATCGTCGCCTTCATCGAGGGGTCGACGCCGGCGACGCCGGCGAACGCCTTGATGAGACCGGTGATGGTCCCCAGAAGTCCGGCGAGGGTCGCCAGGTTCCCCAGCATCGCCAGGTAGCCGGTCCGCTTCTCCAGCTTCGGCAGCTCCTTGAGCGCCTCTTCGTCCATCCCCTGCTGGATGTCCTCATCGGAGCCGCCCGCGCGCCGGAGGCCGGCGGCGATGATCTTGGTGACCGGGGCGGGGCTCGCCTGACAGGTGTTGATGGCGCCCTGGATGTTCCCCGACACGATCTGCGACTTCAGAAGAGACATCAGCTTGTCGACGTCGACCTTCGCCTTCGTGACGTACATCTGGCGATCGATCCAGATGAAGACGGTGATCCCCAGCAGCACGACGATCGGCCACATGCCCCAGCCGCCTTCTTGAAAGTGCTCCATCAAAAACATTTTTCGTTCTCCTTATCCGTGGGTCGTTTTGGGTGAAAAGGTTTCGGCGCCGGGGTTACCCGTGAAGGGCGGCCTTCGCCTGGTAGAGCAGGTTCGAGATGTTCTTCTTGACCTCGGCGATGTCGTCGAGCGCGGTCTGCGTGCGGCCGTTCAGCCAGGCGAACGACGCCAGGCCGATGATGCCGGTGGTCAGACCGAAGGCGGTGCAGTTCATCGCCTCCGAGATCCCCTTCGAGAGCAGGGTCGCCTTCTGCGAGGGGTCGACGCCGGCGACGCCGGCGAACGCCTTGATGAGGCCGGTGATCGTCCCCAGAAGTCCGGCGAGGGTCGCCAGGTTGCCGAGCATCGCCAGGTAGCCGGTCCGCTTCTCGAGCAGCGGGAGCTCGCGCAGGCCCGCCTCCTCCATGGCCGAGGTGATCTCTTCATCGGAACGATTCGCGCGCATCAGGCCCGACTGCACGATGCGGGTGAGCGGCGTCGAGTTGCCGGAGCAGACCTTGATCGCGCCCTGGATGTTGCCGGCGGAGATCTGCGAGCGGAGGAGAGCGACGAGCTTCTCCTTGTCGATGACGGCGCGGCGCAGGAACACGGCGCGCTCGATGACGATCGAGATCGTGATCATCAACAGGAACAGAATCGGCCACATCCCCCATCCACCCTCGTGGAATGCGTCGGCCAACATCTTGAGAACGATCATCAGGATCCTCCTTCGGTCACTTCTGGGTTCGACAGCGTTCGATTCGGCGGGCGTCGCTTGCGGGGGTCAACGTGGTGAGTCGTGAAAATTTAAAAACTTGCACGTCGCGGCTCTTTGCCGCTGTTGCAAACCGCCCCGGCCCTGAGAAAACCGAGACCCGGTGTAGCACTTGTGGTGCCATTCGGTTTCACCGAGGTTTCATCGAGGTTTCGCCGGATCGGGCTGTGGCTTTTTTCCCCAGTCGTGGTTTTTGTCCCCGGCGCACCGTCGCGGCCGCTGCGCTCGCTTTCGCCGCGGCCTCACGCTACATATGAGGTCCGCGTCATGGGCATCACCCGCATCCTCGATCTGATCGTCATCCTCCTGCTGGCGACGATCCTCCTCATGCCGCGCCCCGACGCCACGGTGAAGGCGGCCCTCAACATCGACGGCGAGCGGCGCGAGCGCGTGGCCGAGCTCCAGTCGATCCTGATGGGCCACCCCGACGACGTCGCCGCCAGCATCGAGGTTGCGAACATCTACCTCGACGGCCACCGCCCCGACTGGGCGCTGGCGGCAGCGACCACCGCGGTCCGCACCCACGGCAACGACTACCGGCTGCACCACCTGCGCGCGATCGCCTACGCCGACAGATTCGAGGCCGCGCCGGCCTTCGAGGCGGCCGAGCTGGCGCTGTCGCTCTGCGACCGGACGCCGCAGCCACCGGGCGTCCCGCCGTGCGACGACGCGGTCCGCGGGCGGATCTCGCTGCTCGAGACGACGCTGCGGGCGATCGCGAACGTCGACATGAAGAACAAGCCGTACCTGGCCAAGGAGAAGATCTTCCACGCGCTGCACCCGACGTTTCTCCCAAAGCCGAAGGCGAAAGCAGCCACGCAGGGCGCGGCCGCGCACCCTTGACGGGGCCGGGGTGCGTCGGCAACATCCGGCGTCAGCTTCTGCGCCCGTAGCTCAACTGGATAGAGCATCGGCCTTCGAAGCCGAGGGTTAGGTGTTCGACTCACCTCGGGCGCGCGGATCTCTTCGGTTTGCCCGCGGCAGGGGCCTTCACCTGCGCCTACCAGACCTGCATCACCGCCGGCTGACCGCCCCGCCTCGATTCGGTCAGTCGTGCGGGCGCCGCTGACGTGGCGAAGCTCGGCGTCTCGGAGCCGAGTGACAGGATCGCGCCCGCGAGGGTATGTTCCGCAGCGGATGTCTCGAACCATCGAGCGCCTCGCCTGGCTCCTGACAGCGATCTTCCTGACGGCAACGCTCCTGCTGGCGCTGCGGCCCGCCGCCACCCTCCCCGAGCGCCCGCTGATCGAGGACGCGTTCTACTCGCTCGGCGTCTCCAGGAACCTCGCGCTGGGGAACGGGCTAACTGTCGACGGCGCGCACGCGACAAATGGGTTCCAGCCCCTCTTCACGGTGATCGGCGCGCTCGCCTACCTGCCGACCGGTGGCGACCTCGTCGCTTCGCTACGCCTCGTGCTGCTCATCTCCTGGCTGGTGAGTGTGGCGGCCGCGCTCGTCGTCGGCGATCTCGCCGCGGCGCTGGTACTGCCGGCACGAAGGCCGATGGCCCGAGCGCTTGGGACGCTCGCCTGGGTCGGATGCGCGTACACCTACTTCCAGCACTTCAACGGCCTCGAGACCGGGCTGACGCTGTTGCTCTACGCCCTCGTCGCGCGCGCGTGGCTCCGCGGCGCCGCCGAGTCGACGCCCGGGGCGCTGCGCCTCGGCGTTCTCCTCGGCCTGCTGGTCCTCGCGCGAATCGACGGCGCCCTGCTCGTCGCTGGTCTCTGTGTGGCGCTCGCGGCTGACCATGCCGTCCCGACGCGTATCCGCCTCGCCCGCAGCGCCGGTATGGGCACCGGCGCCCTGCTCGTCTCGTCGCCGTGGTGGATCTATAACCGCGTAGTCTTCGGCAGCTTCATGCCGACGAGCGGCAGAGCTCAGGAGATCTGGGGCTTGGTCCCTTCCCGGTTCGTGGCGATGGGCAAGGCGACCCTGATGGCGCTGGCGCCAATGACCGCCCTGCCGGGGAGCGCGCCGGCGATTGAAAAACCGCCGGTCGTGCTCCTTCGGGTGGTCCTCATCGCGGCACTGCTGGTCGGCATCTCGCGGGCTGCCACCCGCGGCGAGTTCGTCCCGGACGACGTCGTCCGCAGGCGCCTGGCCCGCCTCGCCGAGGCCGGGGGCGTCTTTCTGCTCGGCCTGTACGGCTACTATGTGGGCGGCAGCCACGCCTTCTGGCATTACTCCCGCTATATTGCGCCCCTCGCGCTCCCCGCCGTCGTTGGTCTCGCCGCCTGGCTGGCCGGGCGCCCCCCTCGTGGCCAGCTCGCTGCCGTCGGGCTGATCCCGGCCCTGCTCGGCGTGGTTCTGATCGATCTCTACGGCCCGCGAGCCTGGACCCACAGCGTGTTCTGGACCGCCGAGGTGTCGCTGGTCCGTTCACATGTTCCGTCCGGCGACCAGGTCGCGAGTTGGCAATCGGGCACCCTCGGCTACTTTCGGAAGGGGGTGGTGAACCTCGACGGCAAGGTCAACGCCGAGGCCCTGGGCCGCAGGGGCGACATGGATGCCTACTTGCGAGAGCGAGGCATCGAATGGCTCGTCGACTGGCCGAGCAACGTGAAGGCGGGGCTGCAGCTCGAGGGCGAGCCCAAGGACGCCGGCTGGATCGAGGTCGACAGCCGCCATCCGTTCACCCTCTACCGGCGCGTCGCACTACAAACGGAGAACCGCCCGTCGAGGTGAGGCGACGATCGCGACGGAGAAATCGACTACTCCGCCTTTCCTGTTTGTTGCCACGGGTGGCATGCTGAACGAATGGGGCACGTGCTCGGCGTCCCGGCAGCTGCCGTGATGTGCGGTGTCGGCGCTTGGGCGGGATACCTGATCGCGCGGCGGATCTCCGACGCAGCCAGCCTCGTTACGCGCATCGCCACCGCGCTGGTCCTCTGGCAGTGCCTGGGCGTCCTCCTCTTCACCGTTCTGATGACGACGGCGCAGTTTCGCTTGCCGGTCGCGCTCGGCGGGTGGCTAGTGCTAGCGGGGGCGCTTCATCTCACGCTCGACGGCGCCGGAGCCCTGACGCTCTTTCGGAGCGATCTACGGCGCATTGTTGGCGTCGTTGGCGAGTTTGGGTCGTCTTGGCCCCGGCGGATGACGCTGGTCGCAGCGGGCGCCGTCGTGGCCGCGCGGATCTGGGTCGGCCTCGCGGCGCCGCCGCTCGCCTATGATGCGCTCCTTTACCATGCGTTCAAGCCTGCTCGATGGGTGCAGGAAGGGCGCTGGGTCATCGACCGCGCGCCTGATCAATGGAGGTACCTGCAGTTCTTCCCGCACGGCGGCGAGATTCCGTGGGCGTGGGCGATGCTTTCGACCGGCGACGACACTCTGCTGGCGGCCGCAACGTCTGGGATCTGGCTGCTGGGCGCCGCCGCCGGCGCGCTTGCCGCGCGCGCTCTCGGGGCGGGTCGCCGCTCCGCCGTCTACGCCGGCCTGGCGATCGCGCTGATTCCGACCGTCGCGTCGGTCGGCGTCTCGACCTACGTCGACGACGCCGTCTTGGCGGCGTTTCTGCTGGGCTGTGTGGCGCTGGTCGCGGCCACGCGAGACGGCCGGCCGGAGCAGGCGTTCGTTGCCGTCGTGTCGTTCGGGTGGTTGGCGGCGTGCAAATCGACCGGCCTGCCGTTGCTGGCGGCGATGGTGATTGTTCTCGGCTGGTGCGCGGCGCGTCCGCGCGGCGGACCGGACGCGCGGGCGCGTCGACGCCTCGTTCTGGCGATCGTCATCGGCGCGGCGACGGCAGTCCTGGTGGCAGCGCCCGGCTACGTCGCGGCCTGGATCGAGACCGGATCGCCCCTCTACCCGCTGGCGGCCCGCATCGCGGGCCATACGTTGCACCCGGGCAACGAGCAGCTGCAGCGTTTGTATTCGGGGGCGCCTGGAACGGCGAACACGGCCGGTGCGTCCGGGAGCGCGTTGCTGCTGGCTTTGCTCCGCCCGCACCACGAGCCGATGTGGCAAGACTATGCCGGCTTCGGTCCCGCGCTGCTCCTAATCTTCACGCCGGCCCTGTTGGGGGCCTGGCGCCTGGTCACGCGTCCCGGGCGGCTGGCGCCGCTGGCCATCTTGTTGATGTCGGCCGTGCCCTCGTTCGCCCTCATGTCTGACGAGTTTGCCGGCCTGCGCGCCAGCTGGGGGATTTCGGTGGCGAGGTTCCTCGTGGTGCTGCCGGCGACCCTGATCGTGTTCGCGGCGCAGATCGAGTCGCGCGCCATGCCATTGGTGTGGGTCACGGTGCTCGCGGTCGACTGCGTGCTGGCGTGGCCGTCGGGAATCCATCCGCCGCTCGTTCAGGCGATGCTCGCCGTGTTGCCGGCAGCCGCCGTCGCGGCCGCGGGCGCGCTGGCGATTGCAGCATGGCGACGCGGGTCGCCCGTCGCAAAGGGCCTGATCGGATGCCTCAGCCTCGCGACAGCGGGCACGCTGCTGGGTGGCGCGCGCGCGCGGTATCGGAACGATCTCTACGCGGCACTCGGAGCGCGGCCGCCGGTGTTCATCATGCACGTTGTCACGCAGCGCTACGCCTCAGCCGCCCCTCTCTGGCAGACCCTGGACGGTGGGCCTCCTCACCGAATCGCGCTGACCGCGGGCTGGAACGGCATCGGCGACAACGTGCTCCGGTACCCACTGCTTGGCGCTCGCTTACAGAACCAAGTCCGGTACGTCCCCATCACGCGCGACGGCTCAATCATCGACTACGACCGCGGTGACGTCGTCCGGGCACGGGGCGATCCCGACGCCTGGCTGGCCGCGCTTCGCGCGACCGGAATAGACGTCGTCGTCACCTTGGATCCGCAGCCGATCGAGGCCGAGTGGATCGCCGCCCGTCCGGACCTGTTCGTGAAGATCGCGGCCGGCTCGGGCGCCTCGCACCACGCCGCCTTTCGAATTGCGAGGTGACGTTCCCGCTGCGGGGGGTCGGGTGGAACTTCGATTACCCGGCAGGGCCCGCAGGGCCCGGGAAGAGCAGGGCGGCCCCACGCACCCCTCGTCGAGCCAGGCCTGCCGCACGGCTTCGATCTCGGAGCCGTCCCAGATGAGGGCGGCGGCAGCCGTCATGGCGATTCCGCGCCAGGCGCCGGCCACGGAATCGGTTGACGAGGGGGGCGGGGATGGCGTAAGTACCTGCACCGTTTCTGTTTCGGGCGCGTAGCTCAACTGGCAGAGCAGAGGACTCTTAATCCTTTTGTTGAAGGTTCGATTCCTTCCGCGCTCACTTCCTCGGCCGTGATACACGATCGGCCATGACCGATGCCAAGAGGTTGAGCCGTCGGAGGTTTCTGGGCGTCTCCGCGGCGGGCATGGCGGTGGCGAGCGCGGCGCACGCGGCGAGCAAGGCCGGCGCTGGCAAGGCGGGGGCGGGGGGCCCGTTCCCCAAGGACTTCGTCTGGGGCGTGGCGACCGCCAGCTACCAGGTCGAGGGGGCGGTGGCCGAGGACGGCAAGGGACCGTCGATCTGGGACGTGTTCTGCAAGAAGAAGGGGGTCATCTTCGACGGGAACACGGGCGACGTCGCCTGCGACCACTACCACCGCTACAAGGAAGACGTCGCGCTCATGAAGTCGCTGGGCGTGAAGGGGTACAGGTTCAGCATCTCCTGGCCGCGCGTGCTGCCGGCCGGGATCGGCGCCTCGAACCCCAAGGGGCTCGACTTCTACAGCCGGCTGCTCGACGAGCTCGGCAAGCACGGGATCGAGCCGCTCTGCACGATCTTCCACTGGGACTATCCGCAGGCTCTCTACAAGAAGGGCGGCTGGCTGAACCGCGCGTCGGCCGACTGGTTCGCCGAGTACACCAGCTTGCTCGCCGACAAGTTCTCCGACCGGATTAAAGTCTGGGCGACGATGAACGAGCCCCAGTGCTTCATCGGGCTCGGCCTCCTCGACGGGGCGCACGCGCCGGGCGACAAGCTCAACGCCGTTGGCTATCTGACGGCGGCGCACAACGCGATGCGGGCGCACGCCAAAGCGGTGCAGGTGCTGCGCGCGCGCGCCAAGGACACCAAGGACACCAAGGTAGGCTACGCCGTCTCGGCGCAGATCACGCAGCCCGCGAGCGAAAAGCCCGAGGATGTCGAGGCGGCGCGCGCGGCGATGTTCGCCGTCGGCAACCGCAGCGAGTGGAACAACGCCTGGTGGATGGACCCCGTGCTGCTGGGCAGGTACCCCGAGGACGGCATCAAGACCTTCGGTGCCGACATGCCCAAGTGGAAGCCGTCGGACCTCGACGAGATGAAGCAGCCGCTCGATTTCCTCGGGCTGAACGTCTACAAGGCCGACACCTATCGGCGCGGCGCCGACGGCAAGCCGGAGCAGGTCGCGCTGCCGCCCGGGTTCCCGCGCGCCGGGTCGGACTGGCAGCCGATCACGCCCGGCTGCATGTACTGGGGGCCGCGCTTCTTCCACGATCGTTACCAGCTGCCGATGGCGATCACCGAGAACGGCTTGGCGACGCGCGATCAGGTCTTCCTCGACGGGAAGGTGCACGATCCGCAGCGGATCGACTTCATGCACCGCTACCTCGACGAGCTCGCGCGCGCGGTCAAGGAGGGCATCCCGGTGACCGGCTACTATGCCTGGTCGCTGCTCGACAACTTCGAGTGGGCCGACGGTTACAAGCAGCGCTTCGGCCTGGTCTATGTCGACTTCGAGAACCAGAAGCGGGTCCCCAAGGACTCGTTCGACTGGTTCAAGAAGGTGATCGCCTCGAATGGCCGCATGCTGGCCGAGAAGTCGGCGCTGCCGCCGACCCAGGTCACGCCTATCTAGATGGGCACCCTGGGAGGGTTCCCAAACCCTCCCGCGATGGGCTCCGGCGAGCAAAGCTCGCCTACGCCCACGCGATCGCGCTGGAGGGTCAGGGGCGGGGGGGACGGCTTCGGCGGCGGGTGCGGCAGAGGTCGGCGCCGCGGTGACCGGGGCGGCGGCGGGCGGCGGCGCGTGGGCGATCCACTCGTTCATCGCGTCGGCCTGCGCCGCGGGCGGCAGCTTGATGCCGTAGGCGACGAACCAGTCGGCCGCGAGATCCGGCTCCTCGCGGAGGAGGCGCGCGCGGTAGACCCAGATCCCCAGATTCGGGTCGGTCGCCAGTGACCGGAGGGTGGCGTCGTCGGCGACGACCAGCGCGCGGCCGTGCATCGGCAGCGCCGCGCTCGGCGCGAGGAACACCTTGAGCGCGGAATAACTGTCGCGAGCGCGGCGCTCGAACAGGATGTCGGCGGCCAGCTTGTCGACCTCGAGCTGCGGCCGCCGCACCAGCCGGGCGACCAGCTTGGTCGATTCGTCGGTGCGCAGCTTGGCGAGCTCGTGCAGCGCCGCCAGCGAGGGTCGCGGGTCGTTCTCCTTGAACAGCACGTAGAGGTCGGCCAGGTTGGCGTCGCCCCCGGCGCGGACCACGCCCGCCGCCGCCGCCGCCCGCAGGTCGGGGGCCGGATCGCGCAGGTAGACCTCCATGGCGATCACCGCGCGTCGCCCGGCGCCCGGCCGGATCTGCGCCAGCATCGCAGCGCCGTGGACCATCGGGTTGGTCTCCTTGGCCGCCTCGGCGAGCGCCTTCTTGGCCGCCGGGTCGTCGATGTTGCCGAGCGCGACCGCGGCCGCGGCGCGCGCTTCCGGGCGTGCCTTGGCGTTGGCGAGCAAGGTGGTCAAGCCGGGGAGACAGGCGGCCTCGCCTGCGGTGGCCAGCGCCTGCGCGGCCGGCTGATGGTCGGCCCAGTTCTGGCTGTCGAAGGCATCCTTGACCAATGCACAGACCGGGACCTTGAGCGCGGTCAGCGCGGCGCCCGCCTCGGTGGCGAGCTCGGGGCGCCGGACCGCGAGCTTCAGCCACTTGATCGCGTCGGCGTCGCCGCGCGCGCCCAGCGTCCGGGCGATCGCCACCGTTGCGTAGGGCTGGTGGAGGGCGGCCTTGATCCAGTCGAGCGCCAGCAACGTCAGCTGCGGCGCGACGTGCGCGCCGCTGCCGCGGGCCAGCGCCACGCGGTTGAGGGCCTCGTCGCGCCGCCCCTGGTGCAGGAGCTTGGGGAGCGCGATCTCGACGGGATCGTAGGTCCGGGCCAGCGTCACGCCGGAGCAGCGGCGCTGATCGCGCGCGAAGACCCAGTGGAGGCGAAGGTTGTCGTCGTCCGACCGGACGGCGGTCGGCGGCTTCGGGTAGGGGACCGCGTCGCGCAGGATCTCGATGATGGCGTCGTCGAACCCCGGGAAGCCCGAGGAGCGGGTGATCTTCGAAGACAGGAGCTGCCCGTCGGGGGAAATCACGACGTCCACCTCGGCCGTGCGGTCGGGGACGTTGAGCGGGTTCGTGAGCTCGAGCTTCTCGCCGATGAGGCGGAGGAAGTTGTCCGTCCACCGGCGGTGGACGTGCGCGTGCAGGGCCGCCAGATAGGAGGCCTGCGGACCGGGTGGCGGCAGCGCCAGCGGCTGCTCGGGGAGCCTGTCGGCCGGGAGAGCCGCGGCGCGGGCCACCGGCCCCAGCGCGAGCCCCGAGACGAGACCGATGCCCAGCGCGCTCAGAAAGACAGACGATCGCTTCATTGATCTTGGATTCGGTGGGCGCGGGTCATAGTTCCGAGAATAGGGCGATCTACTCCGTCGGCAGGGCTCCACGGAAGCTTAATTCCTTTTTTGATTTCGTGGTATGCGGGGCGGATGCGTCCCGCAAATCCCCGGGGTCTCGTCGTTTCATTCTGCGCGGTTCTTGCCGCCGGATGTGGGCTGAAGCTGCAAATGGTCGACGCCTCGGTTCGCAAGCCGTCGAACGTCGCCGTCTATTTCACCGTCGACACCCACAGCAACCAGCCCGTCGCGAACCTGACACCACAGGACTTCAAGATCTACGAGGACAAGCAGCCGGTTTCTATCCTCGAGAGCAAGCAGACGATCCTGCAGCCCGAGGTGGCGGCGATCCATTACACGCTGCTGCTGGTCGACATGAGTGGCAGCGTGGTCGACTCGGGCGACATGCCGACGCTGATCGACGCCGCCTCGTCGTTCGGCGAGCGCGTGGGCCCCTACCAGAAGGTCGCCGTCTACAGCTTCGATGGCAGCCCCCACCTCACCCCGGTGGTGCCGTTCGGCGGGAACGTGCGGAGCGGCGTCACCTCGCTGGCGATGAAACGGCCGCGGGATCCGTCGACCAACCTGAACGGCGCCGTCATCGAGGGAGTGCGCCTGCTGACGCAGCAGATGGAGCGTGCGCCGGTGCCGTTGCGGTTCGGCACGCTGGTGGTGTTCACCGACGGGACCGACCGCGCCCACCGCGCCAGCCCGGAGGAGGTCGACCACGCGCTCGACAGCGCCGGCTTCGAGACCTACGTCATCGGCGCCGGGCAGGAGGTCGACCGCAGCCAGCTGTCGCGGATTGGCCGCTCGGGGACCTTCGCCTCGCAGAACCCCGCCGACGTCAAGAAGGGGTTCGACGAGATCGGCGCCCGCATCGAGGCGGCGTCGCGGCGCTTCTACCTCCTGTCGTACTGCTCGCCGTCGCGCGCCGGGGAGCACGAGGTGGAGATCGAGGCCAACGCCGGCGGCGCCAGCGGGCGGATCGCCTACACCTTCAATGCCAACGGCTTCGGGCCGAACTGCGATCCCAAGCAGAAGCCGGCCTTCGACGTCCACCACCCGCACGCGGCGCCGCCGCCCAAGGTGATGGAGCGCGCCGAGGCGCCGCCGCCCGCCGCCGGAGCGTCGAGCGGTTCGCCCGTCGCCGGCTGGACCCCGAAGCGCTGATCGGCGCCGGGCTCGCGGGGACCGCCCCCGTCAGCGCGCGAGGGTGTCGACGAGCGTCGCGACGAAGAAGGCGACCGAGACGTAGCCGTTGAGATTGAAGAAGGCGACGTCGAGGCGCGACAGATCGCCCGGGCGGACGATGGCGTGCTCGTAGGCGAGCAGCGCGATCACCACCGCCACGCCGACCAGGTAGGGGGCGCCGAGGTGCGCGACCGAGGTGAGCGCCAGCAGCGCGCCGACGGTGACGAGGTGGAGCAGCGCCGAGAGGACGAGCGCGCCGCCGACGCCGAACCGTGCCGGGATCGAGTGCAGGCCGGCGCCGCGATCGAAGTCGCGGTCGGCGAGCGCGTAAAGAATGTCGAAGCCGGCGATCCAGAAGCCGACGGCGATCATGAGGAGGCCCGGCACCCAGCCGAAGTCGCCGCGCACCGCGATCCAGGCGCCGGCCGGGCCCGACGCGATGGCCAGGCCGAGGAACAGGTGGCAGAGCGCGGTGAACCGCTTGGTGAAGGAATAGCCGTAGAGGAAAAGGAGAGCGACCGGCGAGAGCGCCAGACAGAGCGGCCCGAGCGCCGCGGCCGCACCGACGAAGACGGAGGTCGCCACCAGCGTCATGGTCCAGGCGGCGCGCACGGAGATGGCGCCGGTCGGGATTTCGCGCTTGGCGGTGCGCGGGTTCCGGGCGTCGAAGTGCCGGTCGACGATCCGGTTGAAACCCATGGCGGCCGTACGCGCGCCGGCCATGGCCAGCACGATCCCGGCGAGGCGGGCGACCGAAAGGCCGTGCCCGCGCGCCGCGATCGCCGCCGCCGCCATCGCGAACGGGAGCGCGAACAGCGTGTGCTCGAACTTGATCATCCGACCGAATTTGCTGAGCTGGACCAACGCGCCCTCGCGTGGCTGGTCTGGAGCGGCGGCAGTGGTCATGGTCGGGCCACCCAGCGCAGCGTGGGGTTGGGATCGCGGACCAGCGATTCGATCGGCGCCGCCGGATCGTCGACCAGCACGTCCAGCACGCCGGGGCGCTTGCCCGGGGCGAGGGCGCCGTGGGCCGGCAGCCCGATCGCCAGCGCGCCCCCGCGGGTCGCGGCCTCGAGCCAGCGCGCGGCCGGCGCCGCCGGGAAGTGAGCGGCCAGGGTAGCCATCTCGCCCCAGACTGACAGGTCGGGCGTCGAGGCGAGGCTGTCGGTGCCGAGCGCGATCGGGACCCCCTCGGCGAGTAGGGCGGGGACGTCGGCGAGGCGCCCGCCGATGTGCAGGTTCGAGCGCGGGCAGAGCACGACGGTGGCGCCCGCCTCGCGCGCCAGGCGGCGATCGTCGGGGCCGGCGTGGACCATGTGGACGAGCAGCGGAGGCGTGCCGCCGTCGAATGCGCCCAGCGACGCGAGGTACTCGATGGGCGCTTTCCCAGGCGCACGCGAGGCGGCGTCGATCCCCATCGCCGCGAGCATCGCCGGCCAGGCCCCGGTCCCGTCGCGGAGCAGCTTGAGCTCCTCCTCGTCCTCGGCGACGTGGATCGAGGTGGCGCGCTTCTCGGCGGCGGCGGCGGCGAAGATCCGACGCATCAGATCGGGGCCGACGGAGTAGGGGGCGTGCGGCGCGCGCACGTAGCCGAGGTTCGCGGGCCAGCTCGCGGCGACCTCCATTTGGTCGCGCTCGCGCGCGGCGTCGGCGAGCGCGTCGCCGGTCTTGGCCTCGCGCGAGCCGAGGAGCTCGTGGAAGAGGACGCCGTGAAGGTGGGCCTCGCCGATCGCCGGCGCCGCATCGAGGGTGTTGCCGACGTCGCCGATCGCCGCCGTCCCGAGGCGGACCGCCGCGGCCGCTGCCTCGCGCGCCGCGACCCGCCGCCGCTCGCGCGGGGTCTCACCGACGGTCTTGAGAAAACGTTGCGCCCAGGCGATGAATCCCCCGCCGCCGGGGACGGTGTCGGCCAGCGCCGACAGCTCGAGGTGGCAGTGGGCGTTGACCAGGCCCGGGACGAGGACGCCACGGGCGCGCTCCTCGGGCGCGGCGGAGAATTCGGCGCGGACGGCGGCGCGCGGGCCAACGAGCCTCACCGTACCGTCGTCGTCGAGCGCGACGGCGCCCTCCGCGATCGGCGGGCGATCGACGGGGATGACCGAACGCGCGCTGACGATCCGCATCGCCCGGCTCGTCAGGCGGCGGCGAGCCGCTCGTAGCGCATGTTGCGGCGGCGGGGCTCGAACCCGGCCGCGCGAATGTAGCGCTCGATGTCCTCGGCCGAGAGCTTGAAGACGGCGCCCGCCTGCGAGACGACGTTCTCCTCGATCATCGCCGAGCCGAAGTCGTTGCCGCCGAAGCGCAGCCCGACCTGACCCACCTCGGGGCCCATCGTCGGCCAGGAGACCTGCATCCCCGGGAAGTTGTCGAGGTAGAGCCGCGACAGCGCGAAGATCCGCAGGTACCGCATCGCCGTCGTGTCGTCGTGCAGCTTGAGCCGCGTCCCCTCGGCCTGGAACGGCCAGCAGATGAAGGCGGTGAAGCCGGCGGTCTTGTCCTGAAGCGCCCGCAGCTGCTCGAAGTGGTTGACCAGGTGGCGCGGCTCCTCGCCGAAGCCGAACACCATGGTGGCGGTCGTGCGCAGGCCGAGCGCGTGTGCCTGCCGCATCACCTCCATCCAGGTGTCGGTTGTGCACTTGAGGGGCGAGATGGCGTGGCGGATCTCGTCGTCGAGGATCTCCGCCCCGCCGCCGGGGATCGAGTCGAGGCCTGCTGCGACGAGGCGCTCGATGACGTGGCGGATCGACATCCCTTCGATCTCGGCGATGTAACGGATCTCCTCGGGCGACAGGCCATGGATGGCGAGCGGAAAATTGGCCTTCATCCAGCGGAACAGATCCTCGTACCAGG
This sequence comes from uncultured Pseudomonadota bacterium, assembly GCA_963831685.1. Classification (GTDB taxonomy): domain Bacteria; phylum Myxococcota_A; class Polyangia; order Fen-1088; family Fen-1088; genus JADGRB01. The sequence continues at coordinate 42,962 of CAWHRJ010000007.1, read as the reverse complement.
CGATCGGCAGGTTGGGGTTGAGGCCCCCCTGCAGGAGGATCTGCACGCCGCCGAGGTCGACCGTCTCCTGAAACTTCCGCGCCAGCTCCTCGCGCGACAGCACGTAGCCTTCGGTCTTGTTGGTCGGCGGGCGGTAGAAGTTGCAGAACTTGCAGCGGGTCACGCAGACGTTGGTGTAGTTGACGTTGCGATCGATGATGTAGGTGACGACGTCGTCGGGGTGGAGCATCCGGCGGCGCGCGTCGGCGGCCGCGCCGAGCTCCAGCACCGGCGCCTCGGCGTAGAGAAGCATCGCCTCTTCGGGCGACAGGCGTCCGCCGGCCGCGGCGTCGGAGAGCAAAGCGTCGACCGAACGCGCGCCACGCCCGGCCGCGCGCTGGGTGGCGGCGCTTCCTTCATAGAGCCGCGCCCGGGGCGTTCCTTCGATCAACCCGGCGTCACGCGCGCGCGCGAAGAACGCCGCCATGCCGGAGAGCTCCTCGGCCCCGAGGCTGTAGCGGATGTTCTGCGAGAGGTAGGCCTCGTACGTCGCGGGGTCGCCCCCGTGCGCTTCGGCGTGGGCGCGCGCGATGAGCGGCCGCGCGCCGAGGCCGGCCTCCACGCTGCGCTGGAGCGCCGCGATCGCCTCGGCGTCGACGGCGCCGGGACGTCCGGCCCAGACGGCGTAGACGAAGGGGAGACCGGTCAGCGCGTGCCAGGCGGCACCGAGATCCTGCACGTGCGCGAATCTCTCGCCGGCGGCGAAGCAAGCGTCGCCGATCACGAGCGCGCCGGTCGATCCGCGCGCGGCCTCGAGCACCTCGTCGTGCGCCACCTCGCGGAAGCGGGGTGAGAGCCCCCGCTCGTGACAGAGCAGCTTGAGCAACATGGCCGAGCTGCGCGAGGCACCGTCGAGGACGATCTCCTGCATCGCGTCCCAGGGCACCTCGCCGACCAGGAGCACGGTGCGCACCGGACCGTGGCTGGCGATGGCGATGCCAGGGACGATGCGCAGCTCGTCGGCACTGGCGGCATAGGCCCCCACCGGGATGAGGCCGAGGTCGGCGTCCCCTTCGGCGAGGCGCTCGGCGCAACGCGACGGCAGATCGAGCGACAGCTCGACCTGGTCGCCCGCAGGTCCGAGCGCGCTCTCGAGCCCGTAGGTGATCGGGCGAGCGTTCAGGAACGATACGGCGGAGAGACGGATCTTTTCGGGGATCTTGGCGGGCGCGCTCACGAGACGACCTCCAGGTTGCGCCGGACATCACGGCGAAACGGCTTGTCGGGGATGAGGGCCGCCCCCTCGGCGACCACGTTGTAGAGGGTGTCGCGCTCGACCGGCGTGCGGCCGGCGTTTTGGATCAGGCGGATGATCTCCGTCGGGTGCATCACCTGCGGTGTCGCCGCGCCGGCCATGTGGTAGATGCGCTCCTCCTGCACGGTGCCGTCGAGATCGTCGGCGCCGAACCAGAGCGCGGTCTGGGCGGTCTTGATCCCCAGCATGATCCAGTAGGCTTTGAGGTGCGGGATGTTGTGCAGCAGCAGGCGCGCGACGGCGTAGGTGCGCAGGTCCTCGACGCCGGTCGGTCCCGGCAGCTTCATGAGCGCGTTGCCGTCGGGGTGGAACGCCAGCGGGATGAAGGTCTGGAAGCCGCCCGTCTCCTCCTGTAACGCGCGCAGGCGCAGCATGTGATCGACGCGCTCCTCGGCCGTCTCGATGTGGCCGTAGAGCATCGTGCAGTTCGAACGCAGCCCCATCTGGTGGGCGACGCGGTGGACCTCCAGCCACTCGTCGGCGTCGCACTTGTCGTCGCAGATCTTCTTGCGGACGCGCGGGGCGAAGATCTCGGCGCCGCCCCCCGGCAGCGAATCGAGGCCGGCCGCGCGCAGCGCCTCCAGCACCGCCGCGATCGACATCCCGAACTTCTTGGCGAAGTAGAAGATCTCGACGGCGGTGAAGGCCTTGAGGTGGATGCCGGGCTGGATCCGCTTGAGGCCGGCCAGGAGCTCCGTGTAGTAGTCGAACGCCAGCCCGGGGTGCAGGCCGTTGACGATGTGGATCTCGGTGATCGGATCGTTCGCCGCCACGCGCGCGCGCAGCCTCCCCCAGGCCTCCTCGTGCGACATCGTGTAGGCGGCTGCATCGCCCGGCTGCAGTCGCGCGAACGAGCAGAACCTGCAGCTCGCCTCGCAGACGTTGGTGGCGTTGATGTGCAGGTTGCGGTTGAAGTAGGTGCGGTCGCCGTGCAGGCGCTCGCGCACCTCGTTGGCCAGAGCCCCCAGCTCCATCAGGTTGGCGTGCGCATAGAGGGCGACGCCGTCGTCGAACGACAGCGCCTCGCCGGCGCGGACCTTGTCGCGGATCTGGGCCAAGCTGTTCCTCACGCGGGGACCTCCTCGAGCGTGCCGTCGGACAATCGTTCGCAGGTGACGAGACCGGCGCCGCGGATCAACGTGGCGGCCTCCTTGCGGGTCAGCGACGGGTTGTGGGCGTTGGCGCCCAGGCGCAGCGCGCGCTCGGCGACGATCGGCGCGAAGAGCTCATCGGCGCCGAACCCGAACGCCATCTGCGCGAGACGGGGTCCGAGCGCGCCGACGTCGGCGAGCAGGTGCGGCACCTTCGGCAGCGCCAGGCGGCAGAGCCCGTAGAGCCGGAGCGTGTCGAGCCCGTACGGCTCGCCGATCGGCGCCGGCATCACCCCCCAGACGTCGAAACCGGCGGCGTCGATCGCCGCCAGGCGGGCCAGCCGGTCGCCGTCGCTCTCCCCCAGGCGATAGGGGAAGCGGAGCAAAACCCGGAGGCCCGCGTCCGCCGCGGCGCGCGTCCCGGCCGCGCCCACGAAGAGGCCCACGCAGAGGTCGATCCCGGCTGCGCGGGCGGCCACGAGGCCGCCGATGGCGCCGAGGTCGGCCTCCTCGACGTACGACTCGGCAGCGTCGCGGGGTCCGCGCCAGCCGCCGGTCGCCATGATCTGGCGCGCGCGGACGAACGATCCGCGCCGCCCCAACCGCGCGTCGCGCGCTGCCGAGGCCTGGCGGCCTAGGGCAAACAGATCCAGCGTGGCGAAAGACTCCAGCGCCTCGGACGGAAGCTCGGGCGTCGGCAACCCGCGCGGCTCGATGCTCATCGCGGTCCTCCTTTGGAATCGTCGGCGCCCCAGCGGGGCATGAGCGTGTTGGGCAGGCCGAGCTGGTCGAGCACGCGACCGACGACCGTGTCGAGCAGCGCCTCGATCGTCGCCGGCTTGGAATAGAACGACGGCGCGGCCGGCAGCACGACGGCCCCGGCACGGGTGACGGCCAGCATGTTCTCGAGGTGGATCGTCGAGAGCGGCGTCTCGCGCACCACGAGGACCAGCTTGCGGCGCTCCTTCATCATCACGTCGGCGGCGCGCCCGACCAGATCGTCGGAGATCCCATGCGCGATGCGCGCCAGTCCGCCCGTCGAGCAGGGGATGACCACCATGGCGTCCCACCCCGCCGACCCCGAGGCGAATGGCGCCCGGAAGTCGCGCAGGCCGTAACGCTTGAACGGGTAAGACGCGCGAGGGAGGCCAGGCTTTGCCTGGCCGAGCTCTTCGCGGGAGGGTTCGGGAACCCCTTGGGGGTTCCCGAGAAAGTCGGGGACGGCCCCGATCTCGTGGTGCCAGACCTCGTTGCCCGAGTTGGTGAACACGAGACCGACTTCTACCGACGACGCCAGCGGTGCCAGGGTGTCCAGAAGGCGCCGGGCGTAGACCGAGCCGGAAGCGCCACCGACGGCGACGACGAGCTTCATGACGCCACCACCATCGTGGCGACGCCGGAGGGAAACAGCGCCTTGGTCTCGACCGACGCGAAGCCGACCTCGTTCAGGAGGGCGGCGAACTCGGCGGTGGAGCGAAAGGCGGCGATTGAATCGGGCAGGTAGCGGTAGGCGGCACGGTCGCCGGTGACGGCCCAGCCGAGCAGTGGCAGCACGTGGGGGTTCCAGATCCGGTCGAAGAAGAAGCGCGTCTTGTCGGGGCGGAGAAACTCGAGAATCACCACCCGGCCCCCCGGCCGCACCACGCGCCGCAGCTCGCCGAGACCGCGCGGCAGATCGCGCAGGTTGCGTACGCAGAAGGCGGAGAACGCGCCGTCGAACGCGGCGTCGCGATAGGGGAGGTCGTGACCGTCGGCGGCGTGCGTGTCGATCGCGGCGCCGTGGAGCTTCCGGCGACCCGCGCGCAGCATCTCGCGCGCGAAGTCGGCGGCCGCCACCCGCGCGCCCGGCGCGCGACGCGCGATCTCCAGCGCGCCGTCGAGAGTTCCGGCGCCGAGGTCGAGAATACGGGGCGTCTCCCCCAGCCCCTCGACGAGCCTCGCGATCGCCTTCTTGCGCCAGACGACGTCGATGCCGCCCGACATCACCCGGTTCGCGGCGTCGTAGCGGCGGGCGACGCGGTTGAACATCGACTGAACGTCGGCGCCACCCTCGGCGAGAGACGGCGTGGCGCTCACAGCCCCAGCTCCTTCATGAGCGCCGCCATCCGCGCATCGACGGCGGGGTCCATCTTCAGGACCTCGGGCCACTCGCGGGTAAACCCCTCGTCCTTCCACTTGCGGGTTGCGTCGACGCCCAGCTTGCCGCCGAAGCCGAACGCCTGCGACGCGTGGTCGAGAACGTCGATCGGCCCCTCGGCGAAGAAGACGTCGCGCTTGGCGTCGATGTTGTTGAGCGCCCGCCAGGCGACCTCCTGCACGTTCTGCACGTTGACGTCGTCGTCGACGACCACGATGCACTTGGCGAACATCATCTGCCCCATCCCCCACAGCGAGTGGCAGATCTTGCGCGCGTGGTGCGGGTACTCCTTCTTGATCGAGACGATGCACAGATTGTGAAACACGCCCTCGATCGGCAGGTTCATGTCGACGATCTCGGGGAAGGTCATCTGCAGGAGCGGGAGAAACAACCGCTCGGTCGCCTTCCCCAGCCAGGCGTCCTCCTGCGGCGGCGGGCCGACGACGGTCGTCGCGTAGATCGGCGACTCGCGCCGGGTCACCGCGGTGAGGTGAAAAACCGGGTAGTCGTCGGCGAGCGAGTAATAGCCGGTGTGGTCGCCGAACGGCCCCTCTCTCCGTAGCTCGTCGACGTCGACGTAGCCTTCCAGCACGAAGTCGGCGGAGGCGGGGACCTCGAGATCGATCGTCTTGCACTTGACCATCTCGACGGGCTTCCTGCGCAGGAACCCGGCGAACAGGAACTCGTCTATTCCGTCGGGGAGCGGCGCGGTCGCGGCGTACGGGAGGACCGGATCGCCGCCCAGCGCGACCGCCACCGGCATTCGCTGCTGGCCGAGTTCTTTGTAGCGGCGCATGTGGCGGCGGCCGGTCTTGTGCAGCTGCCAGTGCATGCCGGTCGTGCGCGCGTCGTAGACCTGCATCCGGTAGCAGCCGACGTTGCGCGTCCCCTTGTCGGGATCGCGCGTGATGACCATCGGCAGCGTGATGTAGGGGCCGCCGTCCTCGGGCCAGGTGGTCAGCACCGGCAGCTTGCCGAGATCGGGCTCGGTCTCGATGACCTCCTGGCAGGGCGCCTGCCGCACCATCTTCGGCGTGGCGGCGGCGACCCGCGCCAGCTTGGGGAGCATGCGCACCTTGTCGAGCAGCCCGGTCGGCGGCTGCGTCTTCACCAGCTCGAGGATGGCGCGGGCGTGCTCGTCGAGATCGCCGACGCCCAGCGCCCAGGAGATCCGGCGGCGCGTCGCGTAGGTGTTGATGAGCAGCGGATAGCGCGATCCCTTCACGCGCTCGAAGAGCAGCGCCGGGCCGCCGGCTCGCACCGCCTGCTGGGCCAGCGCCGAGACCTCCAGCACCGGATCGATCTCCTGCGTGATGCGGCGGAGCTCGCCCCGCTGCTCGAGGTAGCGGACGAAGCCAGCGAGATTGTCCCAGTGCGCCGGAACGGCGTCGCTGGTGGCGGAACCGTCCGCCGGCGCGGCGGCCGTCGCGATTGCGCCAGCCATCAAGAGCTCCTGTCGGCGGAGGCGTGCGCCAGGGCGACGAGCCCTTCGCGGTAGCCCGAGTCGGGCAGCGGCGCCAGCGCGGCGACCGCCTCGTCGGCCAGCGCGGTCGCTTTCTGGCGCGCCCTCTCGACGCCCCCGGCGGCGCGGACCTCGGTCAGGATCTCGGCGACGACTCCGGCCGGGACCCCCTTCTCGCCGAGGTGCTCCCGCACGCGCCGCGACAGCGTCGGGTCCGCCTCGCAGGCCAGCAACACCGGCAGCGTCAGCTTCCCCTCTTGCAGGTCGTGGCCGACCGACTTGCCGGCCGTCGCCTCGTCGATAGCGCTGTCGAGCACGTCGTCGGCGATCTGAAACGCGCGGCCGAGCGCCCGCCCGTACCTCTCGAGCGGCGCAGAGAACGTCTCGCCCACCGAGCCGCCGACGCGCGCGCACCAGGCGATGAGCGACGCCGTCTTGCGGTCGATCACCCGGAAGTATTCCTCGACGGAGGCGTCGGGGTTTCCGGCGCGTTCGAGCTGGGCGACCTCACCCTCGGCCATCTCCGTCACGGTCGCCGCCAGCGAGCGCACCATCGGCAGCGAGCCGGTCAGCGCCACCGTCTCGAGCGCCCGCGCCAGACAGAAGTCGCCCACCAGCACGACCAGCCCGTTGCCGAACACCATCCGGGCGGCCGGCCGGCCCCGCCGCACGCGGCCGTCGTCGACGACATCGTCGTGGTACAGCGTCGCGGTGTGAATCAGCTCGGCGGCGCAGCCGACCGCCACGGCGTGCTCGAGTGGCGCGCCGGTGGCCCGCGCGGCCAGCACCGACAGCAGCGGCCGCAGCCGTTTGCCCCCCGCGCCCAGCAGATGCGCGCCGACCTCGGGGATGGCGCCGACGGGGCTCTCCAGCCGCTCGCGGAGGCGTGCCTCGACCGCCCGCATCTCGTCCTCGACGAGCGAGGCGGCCCGGGCGATGGGACCCAGCGTGGGTGTCGGTGGCGAGACGGCCGCGGTGAACAAGGCGCTGATATTCGTCATAGACCCCGCCGTGGTCACGATGTTTCTAAATATTCAAAAATATTTGAAATATGCAAGGGAAACCGCCTTCGCTCCGTCTTGCCGGCTTCAGGGAAGCGTGTTCAGGTCCCGCACGCCGACGTAGGGCTTGAAGCCGCGTTCGGTCGCCTCGCTCTCCGCCCAGTGCGCCAGCACGACGTCTCCCACGTCGGCGTAGTCGATGGTGAAGACCGGCCGGCGCGCGATCGCTTGCGCCTCCGCGATCCGCGCCAGCTTCCAGTCGCGCTCGACGGACGTCGTCTGGCGATAGAGGCGCCGCCCGAAGTCGTAGGTGGCGAACACCCCCTCGACGACGAAGCCGTCGACGAAGGGCGCGACGTCGGCGAGGCCGGCGATGCCGTTGGCCAGGAGCGGCGCGCCGGGGAAGCGGGTCCGGATCTCCCGCACGAAGTCGCGCAGCGCCTGGCGCGAGCCGGCGAAGCGCGTCGGATCCTTCCCCTCGAGATAGGCGGCGGTGTCGATCGTGTCGAGCATCAGCCCGTCGAACCCCTGCGCGAGCAGGCGCGGGATCTCCTCGCCGATGAGGATCTGCTGCCACCGCCGATCGCGCAGATCGACGCGGAAGTTCTCCGGCCAGGCGGGGTCCGGTTCGACCAGGAAAGGGGCCGCGCGGATCTCGTTCCCGTAGGGGCGCCGCGGATCGGCCTCGCCGATGCTGAGGTAGCCGAGGCGCACCGTCTCGCGCGGAAAATTGCCGGGCGGGATCTGTGGATCGCCGCCCAGCACGATCATCTGCGTGTCGCGCGCGGCCTGCCGCCAGTCGACGCCGTCGAGCATGGGCGAGGTCCCGATCAGGATCCACCAGCGCCGCACGTGCGCGAGGTCGGCGCTCTTGGAGGCCGACGCGTGAAGGCAGGACTGACAGGAGAAGGCGAGAAACGAGAGCGCCGCCAGGACGACGGCGCGAACGAAGGGCGGAGCCGCCGGGCTCCGCCCGATCCTGGAAGAGATCACGCGCGCCGCGAGGGTGCGCTCACTTGGAGGCAGGCGCGGCCGTCTCCCAGCCGAGCGCCGAGAAGACCTCGTCGGCCGAGGTGTACGTCTTGTCGGGCAGCGTCTGGTCGAACCACTTCTTGTCGTCGGCCTTGAGCCCCTTGACGTGCGCGACGATGGTCGTCTTCGCCGCCGGGTACTTCACCTTCTTGATCTCCATCCGGAGCTTGTTGTGCTCCTTCAGCTTGTCCTGGTCCTCCTTGGACATGCCGGTGGCGGCCGTGTCGTCGCCGCCCGCCTCCGAGGTCTTCGCCACCGCCGCCCGCGTCGCGATGAAGCTGGGCGCCGCGAGCGCCAGCGCCAGCACGAACATTCCACCCTGATGCAACTTACGCATGTTTCTCCTCCTCGGTTGAGTCAAACGATTTGCAACTTAGGTTCGAGCGAATGCCTGTCAAGTTGCGGGTAACTCTCATCCATTGCGGCGTTACGCCGCCGTGACCGGGTCGTGGTGAAGCTTGCGAATGTCCTGGAAAATGGGAGCGGCAGCTTCGGGCACGGCGGTTGCAATTTGTCCCGCCCGTGGCGGCTGCCGGCAGAGGGGGGACGGCTTGGGTGAGTCGCGCGGCGACCGCCACGTTCGTCGCCAGCGTGCTCTACCTGATGCTCGTCTCCGCGGCGGCAGCGCAGGAGGAGGATCGATTCGAGGGGAACGAGCCGCCGCTGCCGCCCGAGGAGTCGCAGCGGGTCGAGGAGGAGCGGCGCCGCGCGACGGAGACGCTCGCGCGCGGCGATCTCGATCGCGCGCGTCGCCAGTTCGAGGAGGTGTTGAAGACCCTCCACCACGACGGTCCGGCCGAGCGAGATGCCGGGCGCGCCGCGGCGGCGGCGGGCGAGTTCGAGTACGCGGCCCGTGCGCTGGAGAAGGCGCACCACTTCGAGGGGCACAAGCCCGATCCGGAGTTGCACTACCTGCGCGGCGAGGCGCTCTACACGCTTGGGCGTGACGAGGAGGCGGCTCGCGAGCACCGGATCGCCGAGCTGGAGATCGGTCCCGATCCGACCGATCGCATGAGGAAGCTCTGGCTGGCGCGCATCTACGCGCGGCGCGGCTATCTGGTGCTCTCCGATCGCGTCTACGAACCGATGCACCCCGCGCCGCCGTCGTTCGACGAGGAGGTGGCGCTCAACCAGGCCGACGCGCATCTGCTCAACAAGGATTGGGTGGGCGGGGCGCGCCTCTTGCGCCGTTACCTGGCCCTCGATCCGAAGAACGTCCGCGGCCGCGAGATGCTCGCCTGGGCGCTCGAGGCCGACGGCGATCTCGATGGCGAGCTGGCCGTCCGGCGCGGGCTCGCGGAGGATCAACCGACGGCCGCCAACGAGTACGACTACGGCCGGGCGCTGGAGCGGGCAACCAGCTATCGCGCCGCCAGCACCGAGTACTCGGCCGCGCTCAAGAACGGCGACGGGGCCGACAACACCGTCCGCACCTCGTACGAGCGGATGCACCTCCGCGTCACGCCGGAGCTCTCCGGCGGTGGGTGGTATCGATCGGATCCGCAGGCCTGGGACTGGCGCGTCCAGGCGGGCGGGGCGCTGCCGTTCGGAACCCACCACCAGGCGGGGGTGCTGCTTTGGCACGACGCCTCGACCGACTGGAACGCCAATCAGGTGGTCGGCCCGAACGTGCTGCGTGAGACCGGCTCGGTCACCGGCCTCGGCGCCTACGCCATGCTCGGGCGCCGATCGGGCGCGTCGTTTCTCCTGGGCAGCGACGTTCGCTACTCCACCACCACCGGCGAGAACGCCGCCGGCGTGCAGCTCTACGGCCCGACCCGGCAGCTCGCCTTCGGCGGCCAGGGCGAGGTCGACATGCCCGTCAGCGGGTTCGTGCAGGTCAACCTGCACCTCGATTTGAACGAACAGTGGAACGACGCGCCGGTCACCATCCATGAGGGAGGGACGATGACCGGCGCGACCGGCCACCTGTATCTGTTCCCCCGCAGCCGCGTCGTGCTGGTCGACAGCGGGGCGCAGGTGCGGCGCCTCAGCCTGCGGCCGCTCGAGCCGGGCGATCCGACGCCGGTCGCCTCCCAGCTGCTGTTCTGGGCGGGGATCGACTTCAACCTCTGGAACGACTCCGCCCGGATCGTGCGGGGCGAATCTCTCGACGAGCGGATGGTGCGCCGGCGGGCGCTCAACGACGCGGGCGTTCTCTCCTACCGGCACTACGAGAACTTCGCCAACATCCCACCCGACTTCAGCACGCGCGTCGCGCTTCAATCGCGCAACTCGATCGACAACGGGACGTTGGTCTTCCGCAAGGCGTTCCTCGCGGGGCGCGCCGGGGTCGAGGCGCACGGCGGGGTCGGCTACGACAACGTGCAGGATCAGGTGCTCGCCCAGGCGGGCGGCGTGCTGCTCGTCGCCTCCACCTGGTCGACGCGGCTGACGGTCAGCTACGACTACATTCACCAGACCACCACCGGCCTGCCGGGCACGCTGCAGATCGGATGGGTCGCCTTCCATGCAGATCTCTAACCGTCGCTTGGTGCTGGAGGCGGCGGGCGGCACGGCCTGCGTGCTGGCGGCCGTGGGCCTCCTCGGCCGCGCCCCGCACTTCGGCTGGGGCGTGCTGCGCCCCCATCCGGTCTGGCTGGTGGTGCTGGCGCTGTCGGCGCGCTACGGTGCGCGGGGCCTCCTGGCGGCGATGCCGATCGCCTGGGGGACGCTGGCGCTCTTGGCCGGTCCCTGGCGCTCCGCCCCCAGCCAGGCGCTGGCGGCGCTGGCGACGCCCGCCGAGCTGGGAGCGCTGGTGGCGGCGATCGCCGTCGGCTGGATCGCCTCGGTTCATGAGCGCCGCAGCCTCGAATCTCGAGGAGAAGGTGCAGGTGTTGATGGCGCGGGCCACCCACGACGTCGCCGCGCTCGGCGAGCTACGCCGGGCGGCGCTGGCGCTGCGCTCGCGCAACGATCGGCTCGATCTGGCGCTCACCTTTTTGCGCGACGTCGCGCGCCGGATCGACGGCGGCGATCTGGCGGCGGCCTCGGAGGCGGCGCTGGCGCTGGTGGTTGCGCGGCTCGGGGCGCGCGCGGGGGCGGCCCTGGCGCGATCCCCCGAGGGGACGCTGGCCATCGTCGCGGCGGCCGGCGCCTGGGACCCGACAAAGCCGCCAGGAAACGACGCCACGGTCAGCGAGGCGTTGCGGAGCGGGCAGGCGGTGCGGGCGATCGATCTGCCGGGCGCGGGGCCCGGCGACAGCGATCTGGCAGCGCCCATCGTGGTCGGCGGCGAGGCGGTCGGCGTGCTGACGGTGCGGGGGGTGGCCCGCGTCGGCGCCGCCGCGCTCCGCGATCTGGTGGTGGTGGCCGAGTGGCTGGAGGCGGCGTTCGCGCGCGCGGGGGCGCGGCGCGGGATCGAGCGGGGCGATCGCCCGGGTGGGTCGGCGCTCAATGTCTGACCGTTCAGGGGCGCGGCGTGGCGGGGTACCGGACGATCTCTCCGCGCCGCCGCCCCCCCCGCTGCCGATTCTGCCCTGGGTGTCCGCCACCCTCGCCGACCTGGCGGCGGTGATCCTGCTCTTCGGCCATCCCGCGACGTCGACGACGGTGTCTGCGGCGGCGCTGCACCTCTTCGCGCTGCTCCCGATCGCCGTCGCGCCCGCACTGGCATCGAGCGAGCGGACGCTGGGCCTGGCCTTCACCTTCGCCATCCCGGTGCTGGGGGCGGGGCTGGCGGCGCTCACCTTGGGAACCGAAGGGCACGGGGAGCTGGTCGAGGCCGATCCGACGGCCGGGGCGGGCGCCGCCGAGGCCCCTCGCGCCGAGGAGCTGAGGCGCCTCGGCGAGGCGCTGCCGACCTGCGAGGCACTCCAGGCGGGGAACGTCGACGAGCGGCGGGCGATCGTCGCCACCCTCGCGCTGCGCGCCGACGCGGGCGCGGTGGCGCTCCTGCGCTGGGCGCTGGGCGCTGCCAACCCCGACCTGGCGGTCGAGGCGGCGCTGGCGATCGAGGAGATGACCGCCTCGTTCGAGGCGCGCCTCGACGGCTACCGAAAGGCGCTCGGTTCCGAGCCGGGCGATGGTACGGCGCTGGCGGCGGCCGAGCTGGCGACCGACGCGATCGATGCCGGGCTGGCGGAGACGGCGCTCGTCCCCGCGCTGGCCGAGGAGGCGCGCGGCTATTACGCCGCGGCGCTGGCCGGCGATCCGAAGCGGGCGGCGACGATCGCGATCGGTCGCGCGCGGCTCGAGCTGGCGGTGCTGCACCCCGACGCGGCGCTGGAGGCCATCGACGAGGTGGTGGCGACGGACGACGCGGCGGCGGCGACCACGGCCGAGCTCGCCGCCGGCGCGGAGGTCGAGCCGGCCGAGCTGGAGATGCTGCTCGCGCTGCGCGACGAGGCGGTGCTGGCCACGCACACGCTCCCCTGGGAGAGCGCCTCGGCGCTGGCCAGCTATCACCCGGCCTCGCCCCCGCCGCTCATCAGGCGCCGGCTGTCGGCCGCGCGTCGTCTCTCCGGCCTGCACGCGCGTGGCGCGACCGGCGGCGCGGCGGTCACCGTCGGCGTCGTACAGGTCCCGGCGCCCGCCAGCACCCGCGAGGTCCCGGTTGAAAAACCCTAGCGCCCAAACGCCCGCGGACGTCTGCCTGCTGGTCGAGGGGACCTATCCCTACGTCTCTGGCGGCGTCTCGTCCTGGGTGGACGACATCATCCGCGGCCACCCCGCGCTCAAGTTCGCGGTGCTGAACGTGGGATCGCATCCGGCCGCCTACGGCGAGCCGCGCTACCAGCTCCCCGACAACGTCGTCGGGCTCCACCGCGTCTTCTGTCAGGAGACGGCGCGCCCGCCGCTCGACGGGGCCGCGCGCGCCGATCTGCGCGAGCAGATCCGGACCTTGCGCGCCGCCGCCGACACGCGCACGCGGCCGTCGCGCGTGCTCGAAGGCCTCCGCCGCCTGCATCTCGAGGGGGCCGCCGATCTCGCGTCGCAGCAGGGGATCCTCGATGATCTCGCCACCAACGACCTGCCGCTCGACGAGTTTCTGTACGGGCGCGCCAGCTTCGATCTGCTGAGGGTGCTCGCCGCCGGCGTCGCCTCGGAGACGCCGTTCCTCGATCTCTTCTGGCACTTCCGCGCCATCCACGTCCCGCTCCTGCGTCTCCTGGCGGCGCCACAGGTGTCGGCCGCCTGCTACCACGCGATCGCCACCGGCTACGCGGGCCTTCTGGCCGCCGTCTGGAGCCGCCGCACGCAACGGCCGCTCGCGCTGACCGAGCACGGGATCTACGCGCGCGAGCGCGAGATGGAGCTGGCGCGCGCCGACTGGATCCGCGACGCCGCCGAGGTCGACGACGGCGGGTTCGGCCTGCGAACCGCGACCTGGGCGCCGCACATCTCGCCGCTGCGCAAGATCTGGTCCGGGTTCTTCCGCGCGCTCTCGCGACTGGCGTACGGACAGGCGACCCGGATCGTGACGCTCTCCGAGGTGAACCGCGGCAAGCAGATCGCCGACGGCGCCCCGGCCGCCAAGATCGACATCGTCCCCAACGGCGTCGACCTCCCGGCCGGCGCGCCCCCTGCCGCGGCCAACGACAACGACGAGCCCGACGAGGGCCTCATCGCCCTGCGACCGGCGCCGCTGCGGGTGGGGTTCGTCGGGCGGGTCGTGCCGATCAAGGATCTCATCACCTTCATCCGCGCCTGCGATCTGGCGCTGCACGCGGTCGACCTCGAGGTGCGCGTCATCGGGCCGATGGACGAGGACCCGGCCTACGCGGCGCGCTGCCGCGATCTCGTCGAGCGATTGCGGCGGGGCAAGCAGATCGCCTTCGTCGGCCCGATGCCGCCGGCGCGGATCTACCCCGACCTCGACGTCGTCGTTCTGACCAGCTTCAGCGAGGGGCAGCCGCTGGTGATCCTGGAGGCGCACGCGCGCGGCGTTCCCGTCATCGCCACCGACGTGGGCGCCTGCCGCGAGCTCGTCGAGGGGCGCGAGCCCGCCGATCGCGAGATCGGGCCGAGCGGCTTCGTGACCCGGGTCGCCTCGCCCAAGGAGACCGCGGCCGCGCTGGTTCAGCTGGCGCGCGATCCGCGGCTGCGGCGGCGGCTCGGCGCCGCCGGGTGGAGGCGGGTGGCCGCCTACTACCAGCGGAGCGGCATGCTGGCCGCCTACCACGCGCTCTACGCCTCGATGGGCGCCGGCGGCGCGGCGTCGACGGACCCGAGGATCGCGTGGACGCAGCCGGGCTTTGCCCGGCGGAGTCCATCGCGGGGGGGAGCGGGGACCCTTTGAGGGTCCCCGACTAGATCGATGGCGGGGATCGGGTGGAAATTACAGCGGCTCATCGATCGCGGCTCGCTGGCGGGGACGATCGGCGCCTACCTGACCGGGGTCGCCGTCACCAGCGCGCCCTGGCTGCTGACGACGGCGGTGCTCACCAGCTTGCGCGTCGTCGCCCGCCGGAGCGGGACCGACTTCTCCGTCGTCGAGCGCTTCCTGACCCTGGTCTACGCCGTCACCGTCATCCTGTCGGCGCCGGTCCACGTCGTCGTCTCGCGCTACACGGCCGACCGGCTCTACGACCACCACGTCGAGAAGATTGGCGCGCCGCTGCGGCGGGCGACGGCGCTGACGCTGGTCGGGTTCGCGCTCTGCGGCCTCCTGCTGGTCACGGCCATGAAGCTGCCGCTGGCGATGGCGGTGGTCGGGGCGCCGCTTTGCGCGGTGATCGGCGCGCAGTGGCTCATGCTCTCCGTCGGCGGGGGGATGACCTCGCCGGTGATCGTGCTGCGCGCGTTCGGGATCGGGGCGCCGCTCGGCCTCGGCGCCGCCTGGGCGCTCGACGTCAGCTTCGGGTTCGGCGCGGCCGGCTACCTCTACGGGTTCGCGGCCGGCCAGCTCGCCACGCTCGTCATCCTGGTCCACGGGGTGGCGCGCGCCATCCCCCGCCAGGCCGACGAGTCGGCGCGTCTGCTTCCGGCCTTCCGCGAGTACCGCTTGCTGGCGCTCTCGGCGCTGGCCTACTACGTCTCGATCTGGGCCGACAAGATCGTCGTCTACCTCGTGCAGGGTGGGGACGCGGCGACCTTCTACGCCGCCATCTCGGCGATCGCCTGGTTCTCGGTCATCCCCGCCTTCGCCTGGATCTACGTCCAGATCGAGACCGTCTTCTACCGCCGCTTCCGTGCCTTCTACGCCGACATCGAGATCGGCGCGCCCCTGCGCAAGCTGCAGGAGGGGGCGGAGGGGATCGCGGTCGAGGCGCGCCGGATCCTGCGGGGCGCCGGTGTCGTGCAGGCGGCGGCCAGCGGCATCGCCATCGTGGCGGCGCCGCTGCTGGTCAAGGCGGTCGGCCTCTCGCCCAACGCGACGCCGCTCTTTCGGCTCGACGCCATCGGCGCGGCGGCCCAGATGCTCACGCTGCTCGAGGTGCTGCTGCTCTACTACTTCGACCTGCGGCGCGACGCGCTGGTGATCTCGACCGGCCTGCTGGTCAGCCAGGCGACGCTGACCCTGGTGGCGCTCGCCCTCGGGTGGCCTCCCGTGCTCGGCTTCCTCGTCGGCTGCCTGGCGACCGCGCTCCTCGGCGGGGTGCTGGTGCGCCGCCGGCTCAGCACGCTGGTGCTCGACACCTTTCAGTCACAGCCGTTCGGCGTGTCGTGAAGCCGGATCAGTGCGCGGCGGGGACCTGCCCGGCCGAAAGCACGGCGCGCAGGTGCCCGAGCTGCTCCGGCGCGTTGTAGAGGTAGAGCCCGACGAGCGTCGCGGCGACGATCAGGCCACAGAGCTGATAGAGACTGCGCTTGCGGGCGGCGTCCTCGACCACGGCCGGGGCGCCTGCCTCGGCGCGGATGCGGGCCGCGATCGCTCCCCACACGTGGCCCGACGGCATCCGGGGCGCGAGCGCACTGCCGAGCCGCGCGGCCACCAACTCCGCGTCGGCCACTGCCTCACGGCAGCCGCGGTGGGCGGTCCCGGGCGCCAAGTGCCGGGCGCAGGCCTCGCGCTCCTCGTCGTCGAGCGCGATCAATGCATAGGCGGGGGCCAGCTCCTTGAACTCGTCGCAGGTGAGCGCGTCGCGCGGGCTCACGAAAAGTCGTCCTTGAGGAGAGTCTTCAATTTTCCGACGGCCAACTTAACGCGCATCTTGACGGTGCCAAGAGGGCTGCCCGTCTTGGCGGCGATCTCGGTCTGCGACAGACCGTCGAAGTAGGCCAGCTGGATCGTGCGGCGCTGCTCGGGCGGCAGCGTGGCCAGCGCGTCCGCCACCTTGGCTTCCACGATCCGCCGCTCGGTCTCTGCGACCGGCGACGGCGGGGCGGTGGGGTGAACCTCGGGCGAGGTGCTCGCCTCGTCCACGGCGCGTCCGGCCGTGCTGGATGAGCGCAGGCGGTCGATGGCCCGGCTGCGGGCGATCGTCACGACCCAGGCGCAGAGGCCGCCGCGCTGGCCGTCGAACTGGGGCGCCCGGCGCCACAGCTCCAGGAACGTCTCCTGGACGATGTCCTCCGCCTCTTCCGCGCTGCGGAGGATGCGGCGGGCGATCGCCATCGCGCGCGGCGCGTGAGCTTCATAGACCAGACGCAACGCTTGCACATCACCGGTCGCGACCCGGCCGAGCAGCACTCGGTCGGAGATCTTTTCTGGCGCTCCCGTGACACCCGGGTGCAGCGCCGTTGCTGCTACGGACTTGCCCAACGGGCGAACAGTATTCGGGACGCGTCCGGGGTCGGCACGCCAAAACAGCGGAAAAAAGCCTGCTTGAGCACCCATTTCGTCTACGGATGAACTACGGACGCGCTCGGCGGCTGGACGTGTGGCTGGTGCGTTCTCGCGCGGGTGAACGAAAACGGAACGAAAAGTTGACATACGGCACATCTGTTCCGTACGCTACGCATGTTCAGTAATGACCGGCAGTCCAACGATCTAATGAGCAGCTGGAGGGACACATGGGCTCGCTGACACTGGTTCGCGACGATTCACGCGGCGTCCTCACGGACCGGCAGCGCGAGATCCTCGACTTCATCACCCAGTCGATTCGCGAGCGCGGCTACCCGCCGACCCTCCGCGAGATCGGCCTGCACTTCGGCATCCGCTCGACCAACGGCGTGAACGACCACCTGCGCGCGCTGGAAAAGAAAGGGCACCTGCAGCGCGAGGATCTGAAGTCGCGCGCCTTGCGCCCGGTCGGCCCGCGGGGCGCGCCCATGCGGGCGCCCAGCCGGGATGAAGACATGGTCGAGGTCCCGCTGGTCGGTCGGGTCGCCGCCGGCGTGCCGCTGCTGGCGGTCGAGAACGTCGAGGACACGGTCAAAGTGGATCGCTTCTTCATCGGGCAGACGCGCGAGGTGTTCGCGCTGCGCGTGAAGGGCGAGTCGATGATCGAGGATGGCATCTTCGACGGCGACTACATCTTCGTGCGCAAGCAGCTGCAGGCGAACCGCGGCGACATCGTGGTGGCCATGATCAACGACGAGGCGACGGTGAAGCGCTACTACCCCGAGGGGGACACCATCCGCTTCCAGCCGGCCAACGCGGCGATGCAGCCAATCATCGTGCGCAAGCGCGACTTCAAGACCGTGAACATCATCGGCCTCGTCGTCGGCGTCTACCGCAAGATGCGCGCCTGAGCTCCCGCCGCACCGCGGGCGCTCACGGGGCGTCGGACGAATCCGATTCTTGCGGAACGGGCGGGGCGGACGGCGTTGTGACGACGGCGGGCGCTGGGCGGGAGGGCGGCGGCCGACGGTGGTGCGGCGTTTCGGGCTCCGGCTCGGCTTCCTCGAGGGCCTCGCGGCAGGCGTAGACCCGCTCGTAGCCGTAAATGGCCGAGAAGATGAACGCCGAGCTGACCCCCAGCAGGAGCCCACCACTGGTGCCGAGGCCGCCGGTGGCGCCGCTCCTCCTAATCGCAAGGAGGGCGAGCCCAAGGAGTCCGATGCCGGTGTCGAGGGCCGGCGCGCCGTAGGTCGACGAACAGTCGAAATCCGGGCGGCGCGGGAGCGGAGGCGGCCCATCCACGAACGCCACCGAACAGCCGGACTCCGCGACGCCGAAGCAGAGCAGCAGCAGAACCAGCCCGACCAGCTGCCTCCGCCCGCGACACCTCATCCGATACGCTCGAACCTAACATGCTCCGCGGGCGGGTGAAAATGTCTATACCATCATATATACTTCGGGTATGAGCGAGCGGGCCAAGCTGTTCAGGAACGGGGGAAGCCAGGCCGTGCGGCTGCCCAAGTCGTGCCGGTTCGAAGACGGGCAGGATGAGGTCATCGTCAGGCGCGCCGGCAGGCGTGTGATCCTCGAGCCGGCCGACGAATGGACGGCCGAGTTCCTTGGCTGTCTGGGCGCCTGGGACGACGCAATACCCCGACCCCGATCCACTCCGATTGGCGGCAAGAAGAGCCCGTTCGAGCGTGGATGAGGTTTCTGCTCGACACCGACACGGTCAGCTTCGCGTTGCGCGGGCAGGGCGGCGTCGCGGCGCGCATTCGCGAGCGCAGACCGTCCGAGCTGGCGCTGAGCTCGATTACGCTGGCCGAGCTCCGGTTCGGCGCCGAGCGCAAGCGTTCACGAAAGCTGCACGCGCTCATCGACACGTTTGCTTCCGCGATCGAGGTCGCGGCGTTCGATGCAGACGCGGCCAGCGAGTTCGGCCGCTTGGGCGCCGTCCTGGCCGACCGGGGACGCCGATCGGCGAGCTCGATGTCCTGATCGCGGCCCACGCGGTGGCGCTGCGCTGCACGCTGGTCAGCAACAACGTTCGCCACTTCGCGCGTGTGCCCGGCCTCGCCCTCGAGAACTGGGTCTGAGACGCCGGGTCGCCGGCCCGTGAGCTGAAGCACGATCGGGGGTTTCCCTTCAGGGCGTGGCCCGACAGTGCGTGTTACGCTGACACCTCTCATGCGGCAGCGGTTGTCGACTCGCGCGCGCGGGCATCTTTCGCGCGGCGCGCTGATCTCGTTGCTGTTGCACGCGAACGTCGTGGCGCCGCTGGCCATCGCCGCCTGGGTCTACGGCGGGCGCGAGGAGGCGCAGCGCGCCGAGGAGGTGGACGTCGCGTTCCAGGCGGCGGATCAGACCGCGCTGCCGCCCGATCTGCCGCCCATCGAGCCGGAGGCGCTGGAGCCGGAGGCCAAGAAGGCGCCGAAGCCCGAGAAGAAGCGTCCCGAGCTGGTGAAGGTCCCCAAGCCGGACAAGAAGAAGAAGCCGGAGGCGGAGAAGAAGCCGGAGAAGCCCGAGCCGGAGGTGGTCGTTCCGCCGTTGCCGCCGATGCCTCCGCCCCCGCCCCCGGATCACAAGGCGCACGAGAAGATCGTCGACCTCGACAACGACAAGGACGTCCAGGCGCCGCCCGACGCGAAGTACCTGGCGCAGAAGAACAACCGCGCCGAGGTGGAGACGCGCGCCCGCGACACCAACATGGTGGCGGACCAGAAGGGGGCGGAGGCGCAGGCGAGCTCGCCGTCGGACCGTCAGGACAAGCAGGTCGGCGGCGAGAAGGAGAGGATCGCGCAACTTCAGGAGCAGAAGTCGAAGCTCGGGCGGGCGGCGCCCGAGGTGACGCCGCACGCGAACCCCGAGCTCGCGCAGCCGAAGGACGAGCCGGAGCACCGGGACAGGTCGTTGCTCGCGCTGCGCAACCCGACGCCCAAGCAGCATGAGCTGACGCCCGAGACCGCGGATCTGTCGCTCCCGCACGCCGCCGACGGCGACGTGCCGCTGCCGTCGCACGCCGCGCGCGGGAACAAGAGCGATCCCTCGCACCTGACGGAGTCCAAGCGGGTCAAGCTGGCGCTGTCGGCCAAGGACTACGAGTACCTGTTCGGCGCCGACGCGGCGGCCGAGCGGAAGCTGGCGCAGGAGGCCCGCTCGACCCACCAGGGGAAGTTCGAGAAGCGGCTCGCGCGCGTGAGGTCGGCGGTCGAGAACTTCATCCCCGAGGTCAAGCCCGGCAACCAGACCGCGCTCAACACGCGCGCCGCGCCGTTCGCCGCGTACCTCGCGCGGATGCACCGGAGCATCCACGAGCTGTGGGGCTTCGGCCAGCTCGAGGAATGGGACGAAAAGCCGGGCTCCAATCCCTTCAACAACCAGAACCTGATGACGGAGCTCGAGATCGTGCTCAACGGCGACGGTACCGTCGATCGGGTCGGCGTCGTCCGGGGCTCGGGCCTGACCGCCTACGACGTCGCCGCCGTCGATGTCGTCTACAGCGCCGGGCCGTATCCCGATCCGCCGCGCGCCATCCGATCGGGGAACGGAAAGGTCTACCTGCACTGGCACTTCTACCGCGACGATCGCCAGTGCGGCCCGGCCGGCGCCGATCCCTACATCCTCGAGAACGCCTCGGCCGACGCGGACAAGACCTCGGTGCTGGATGTGCCGCGCCCCGTTCACGTCGCGGGGATCTCGCCGCGGGCGTCTGCGGGCGGCGATGGTTCGCGGCGCCTGCAGCGGCTCGACGGCGACGACGCCGCCCATCGCGCCAAGCGCGCCGCGCTCGAGCACGAGGTCGCCACCGCCGAGGGGTCGCAAGCAGGCGCGGAGCCGGCCGATCCGCCGGCCGCACTGCCCAACGCCAGCGATCCGGCCGCGCAGGCGGCGGCGCTGCGCTGGTTCACCGCCCTCGCCGCGGGCGACAGCGCGCGCCTCCTCGACATGGTGGCGTTTCCCTTCAAGACCAACGGCAAGGACGTCACCCAGAAGGGCGATCTCTCGGCCATGCTGGCCGATCTCGCCGGCGAAGGCCTTCAGCGATTTTCCTCAGTTCAGGTCGTCACCGCCGCCCGGCTGCGCGCGTCGATCGGCAAGCTCCCCTCGAACCTGGAGGACAGCAGCGGCGGCCAGCTCTATTCGGTCGTCGGGATCGGCAAGGACGAGGTGCTGATCCTGATCCTCGCCCAGCGCGGTGGCGGCGCCTGGCACCCCGTCGGCATGGTCCGTCGGTAGAGCGCCGGGCGCGCGGGTGCTGCGTCAGGCCGCCTCCTAGCGCAGCTCGACCTGGGCGACGTGCCGCAGGTTGAGGAAGTTGACCAGGAAGTGGGCGATGACCGGCCCGGTGAGGTCGCCGGTCCAGAGGTACATCCCGCCGAACAGCAGCCCGGCGCCGAACGAGCTCAGCGTCCAGGGGAGGTGGCGCGCCTTGGGGCCGATGTGGAGCAGCGCGAAGATGGCGCTCGAGGCGAAGAGCCCGACCACCGGCAGCAGCGCGCCGCGGAAGAACATCTCCTCGCCAACCGAGGAGGCGGCCGCCAGCACCACGATCTCGGCGTCGGTCAGCGGGAACAGCATGTGGCGCAGCTCGCGATGGAGCGCGCGCGCCCAGTCGAACCGGTAGAGCGCCATCCGCGAGGCGAACACCAGCGCCAGCCCGGCCGCGAGGCCGCAGACGATCCCGGCCACCGTCATCCCCAGCATCGGCTCCTGCCCGCCGAGGTGCCAGACGTTGGGCTGCCCCCGCAGGTTCCCCCAGGCCAGCGCGACCGCGCCCAGCACCAGGTAGGCCGTCATCACCAGGACAGGCCGAGACCAGCTAGACCCGCGTGACCACACGCTTTCCCTCCCGATCCATGGCGCGCCTGGTCGACATACTACGGCATTTGTTGGGCCGATTCCGTGAACTTCTCCGCCCCTGGGTGGTTGCGGGATAACTAAATAATTTCAGAAGGATATCCGCGGTCGGGGCGGGAATATTTTTCCCCGGTTTTGCCCGGCTGGCCCCCTGGCGACATGGTAAACGAGTTCGGCAATGGCCGTCGCGGCACTTCGCACCAGGCACCGAACGTCGCGCGGCGTGCCGCTGCTGCCGACGACCGTCGTCCGCCAGGTCGGCCAGCAGAAGCTGCTGTCGACCCGGATCTGCGATCTGGATCTGCGACCGGAAGGGACCCTCGCCGAGTGCGTGGAGCAGGTGATCGGCGAGCTGCGCGACAAGGGGATCACCTTCGTGCCCGCGTACTACCTGGGCGACGACGACTTCTGGACCGCCGACCGCGCCGTCAGCGTCAACGTCCCCTGGTACCTGGCCAACCTGCAGCTCTGGGGCCTGGTGAACGATCACCTGTTCGAGTACACGCGGGAAGAGGTCCTGATGTACCTCCGCCACGAGGCGGGGCACGCGATCAACTACGCGTTCGAGCTGTGGCGGCGGCGTGACTGGACGCAGACCTTCGGCGACTTCCGCCGCCCCTACCGCGACGTCTACAACCCGAACCCCTGGAGCCGCGACTACGTCCGGTACCTGCACCGCGCCGGCATGTACCACTACGCGCAGAAGCACCCGGACGAGGACTGGGCCGAGACGTTCGCCGTCTGGCTGGAGGGCGGCCCCTGGCGGCGCCGTCACCGCGACTGGCAGGTGGCGCTGGCCAAGCTGGAGTACGTCGACCGCGTGGTCGGCATCGAGCGCGCCTGCCGCGGCAACCCGAACAACGTGCGCCTCGGGATGCGCGTCCCCTACACGGAGATCAAGGAGACGGTCGCCGAGTACTTCGACATCGACGACACGCTCGACCAGGACCTGCTCGAGTACCGCAAGGACGTCATCGAGATCTTCGGGCGTCGGCCACCGCGCGCACGGGCCATCGCGATGCGCGGGCTGACCTCGCGCACGGCGAGCGCCCAGTCGGCGGCCCGCTTCATCCAGCAGCACCAGAGCATCCTGGTCGATCGCATCAGCCGCTGGATCGGCGACTCCGACAAGCGGGTCATCCTGCGCTACCTTCGTCAGCTGCAGGCGCTCTGCACCGCCGAGCACATGGTGGTCCCGGACAGCCGCCGCACCGAGAAGCTCGTCGAGTTGACCGTCGTCGCGACCTGGCACGTCGTCGACGGGATCCACCGACTGAGCTGACAGCCGGCGCTCAGAAGTTCGCGATGACGACGGCGTTCTCGATGTAATCGACGATGGCGAGCTCTCCCATCGGGCGCCCCCGCGACATGTGCGGTCCCGACTGATTCCGTTGCACACCTCGGTCACCAACAACAGTGATCGAAGATGGGTACGGACCTACGTCTCTCTCTTGCCCCAAGGTCGGCCGAGCAGATCGCGGCTGATCGGACCTGTCTGGAAGCTTTTGAGCGGGAGCTCGACTACGTCTATCGCACGTTCCGCCGCCTGGGGATCAGGCCCTCGGAGGTCGACGATCTTGTTCAAGATCTGTTCCTCTGCCTCGTTCGATCGTGGAGCAAGGTTGACCACCAGCGCCCGTTGCGTCCGTACTTGTTCGGAATCGCGACGAGAATGACGATGGCCCGCCGCCGGAAACGCGGGCGCGAGGTCGCGTGGGATATGTTCGAGGTTGCCGACTCGGCACCGGGACCCGAATTCCGGGTCCAGTCGGAGCAGATGCGGGCACTTCTGCTTGCGGCACTCCAACGCATTCCGCTTGCGAGACGGGCCGTCCTCGTCATGCACGAGTTGGACGGCATTCCTGTCACGGAGGTGGCGTCGACGCTCTCAATTCCTCGGTTCACCGTCTACTCTCGGCTGCGGAAAGCCCGGCGAGAGCTGGAAAGGGCGATACGCCAGATGCTCAAGATGGACCGTCGGTACTCGGGCGGCACGAGTGGGCCGCCCACGGTGGACCGCGGTGTCTCCGGCGTTCGCGCGCAAGGGGACCTTGCGCGTCCGTAGAGACCAACCTCAGATCGATTCCGTCCGGGCGACACACACCCGCTGGGGATAACTGTCGCGGCTGCTCGCTTTGTGTACAGGATTCGATCTGCGATCGGATGTCCGTGTCGCTTTCCCGTCGCACGGGCGCTGTTGGGTGAGTCGATGTCCGAACGACACGCTTTTTGTAACAACCTCGACTGACCGCCGACAAAGAGCTGGAAGCGGACCAACTGCGGCTTCGCCCTTCAGCTGAGTAATCTCGGTGTGGAGACGAAGCAAGGGAGCCTGAGATGAACCACGGCACTCTGCGCCGATCGCTGCTCGCTACTCTCGTGATCGGCGGCCTCGCCTGCGCCAACGGCGCTGGAACGACGGAAGGGACCGGGGGCTCCTCCGCCGAGGGTGGCGCCACCGGCAGCGGCGGTAGCAGCGCCTCGGGCGGGAGCACCGGATCCGGTGGCAACCCCGCCAGTGGGGGAAACACCGGCTCGGGCGGAAGCAGCGCCAGCGGCGGGTCGACCGGACAAGGCGGCAGCGTCGGCACCGGCGGAAGCGCCGGTACGGGCGAGATCAGCGGCTCGGGTGGAAGCAACGCCACGGGCGGTGCCGCGGGCAGGGGCTCGGGCGGTGCCGGCGGTCGCGTTGGTTCGGGTGGGCTAACGGGCACCGGCGGCGGCGCGGCCGGCGCGGGTGGTCAGCCGGGCACCGGCGGCACGAGCGCCACCGGCGGCGCCGGCGGGATGTATGTGGGGAACAAGACGCCGGGGACGGCCCAGACGGGAGACATCACGGTCGATCCGACGAAGACCCATCAGGTCGTCGACGGCTTCGGGGAGGCGGACGTCTGGCAAGGCTCGTCCTCGACGACGATGCAGACGCTGCTCTGGGACCCGGTCAACGGGATCGGCCTCACCCTGCTGCGTGTCGGCATCGACGGCACCAGCGGCTCGGCCAACATCATGGGCGCCGCCGGGTACGCCGACGGCACGGCCTGCGTCAAGTTCAACGGCAGTGCTTGCAAGGTATGGGCGGCGCCGTGGTCGCCGCCCGCCAGCATGAAGGACAACAACAACGTCAACAACGGCGGGCACCTCAACTCGTCCAACTACGCCGCGTGGGCCAAGGTGCTCGCGGCGTTCCCCGCCTTCTACAAGAGCAAGGGTGGCGTGGACCTTTACGCCATCTCGGCGCAGAACGAGCCCGATTTCACGGCCAGCTACCAGTCGTGCATCTTCAATGCGTCGCAGATGACCGCCTGGATCGACGTGCTGGGCCCGGCGCTGGCCGCGCTCAGCCCGCCCGTGACGGTTCTGGCGGCGGAGCCCGACAACTGGGGGAACATCTGGGGCGGCGACGGCTACGGCCCCGCCATCATCAATGACGCCAATGCGAACAAGTACGTCAGCGTGATAGCGACGCACGACTACGGCGGGACCAGCGCCGGCACGTACGGGCGCCCCGCGCCGCCGTCGAACAACACGCACCACGTCTGGGAGACCGAGTGCACGCCAGGGGACACGGGGCCGATCACCATCGCGACGATGATCTATGCGGCGTTCTCGACCGGCGGCGTGAACGGTTGGCACTACTGGTGGACCCAGGCGCTGGTGCCGAACGCCAGCAGTCCGCCGGCGCAGCTCTGGGCGCTGGGGAACTTCAGCAAGTACGTGCGCCCCGGCTACTACCGTGTCGACGTCAGCGGCGCGCCCAAGGCCTCGGGAACAGTGCCGCTGGTCGTGGCGTTCACGAACCTGTCGGACGGGACGGTGTCCATCGTCGTGGTGAACGGCGGCGGGGCAGCGAACGTCTCGTTCTTCGTCGCCGGCACCGCCTGGCCGGCGTCTGTCACCCCGTACGTCACGACGTCGAGCTCCAAGCTCGCCGCGGGGTCAGCCATCTCGGTCTCCGCCGGGCGCTTCTCCGCTTCCCTCGCCGGGCAATCCGTTACGACCTTCGTCGGCAAGCCATGACCAGACGCCGACGGCCGCGGCCAAACAACTACAGGGGTGAACGATAGGCCGATCGGCCTATTGCATGGTTCGTTGGCGCGCGCCGATAGTTCCACCTGACTCGCTCGTTTTGCCCCGGACGCTGGAGGTCCACCATGTCGCCGTCGCGCCCCAATTCTCGGTTGATTGCCTGGTCCGCTGGCCTGCTCTTGGCGGCATCTGCTTGCGGTTCATCAGGGATGGGAGGCGGAGAAGGAGGCAATAACGGGACCGGCGGCTCAGCTTCCGGTGGTTCCGTCGGCTCGGGCGGCTCGTCGAGCGGCGGCGCGGTCGGCTCGGGCGGCTCGTCGACCGGCGGTGCCGTCGGCTCGGGCGGCTCGACGAGCTCGGGCGGGCAGAGCGGCTCGTCGGCCGGGGGATCGCCTGGAACGGGCGGGACCGCGACCGGGTCGGGCGGTGCCGGGACGACGGGGAGCGGCGGCAGCGCGATCGGTGGAAGCACCGGCACCGGCGGCGGCGGCGGCGGCGGGCGTGCGGGGAGCGGCGGCGCGGCCGGCAGGGGCGGCGCCGGCACGGCGGGGGGCGGAAATGGCGGAGCGGGCAAGGGCGGCGCCGCAGGATCTGGAGCTGGCGGCGCGGCGACGGGGAGCGGCGGAGCGGGCGGCGCGACCGCTGGGTCCGGCATGTCCGCGGGCTGCGGCAAGGCGCCCACCATCGCCAGCAGCAATTACAACAACGGCCACCACATCGCGATCACGGTCGGCAGCATGGCGCGCGAGTACATCCTCAACGTGCCGACGAACTACGACAACACGCATCCGTACAAGTTCGTCATCGCGTACCACGAGCTGAACGGAAACGACGACGAGATGTACAGGAACAGCTACTACCACCTGCTCCCGCTCTCCAACAACACGACGATCTTCGTGGCCCCCAACGGGCAGCAGAACAACGCCAACTGCACGCAGGCCTCGGGGTGCGGGTGGCCCAACCCGAGCGACACGGACATGAAGCTCGCCGACGCCGTCGTGAGCCAGATCGAGGACAACTTCTGCGTCGACACGAACCGGATCTTCGCGACCGGCTGGAGCTACGGCGCCAGCATGTCCGAGCAGACCGCGTGCGAGAGGCCACTCAGCGGGGCGGGGGCCACGAATCCGTGGGGGGTTCGCGCCATCGCCGTCTACTCCGTCGCCTATCTCAGCAACACCGACAACTGCAAGGCCACCTCCAGCAAGCCGGTCGCCTACTACGCCTCGCACGGAACAAACGACACGGTGCTGTCCTACAGTGGCGGGGTGTCCATCGCTCAGACCTGGGCCATGGCCGACGGATGCACCGCGCAGACGCCCACGCAGGCGACGGGCAATCACGTCTGCACCAACTTCATGGGCTGTTCGGCTGGGTATCCCGTGGAATTTTGCTCCTTCGTCGGTCCGCACACCCCGGACCCGACGGATTCGGGCGGCGGGACGAGCTGGGAGTATCAGAACGTCTGGACCTACCTCACCCAGTTCTAAGGGATCTGGTGGGCCCGGGGACGCTACATGGCACTCGGCGGTAGCGGCAGCCAGGCGGACGCCAAGGAGATCGTTCTAGACATTGCTCCCTCCAAACACGGTTTCATTCTGAGGATCGGACCGGTGTTTCTTTCGCTGGATCGTCTCGCGGCGGAGGAATTGATGTACCTCCTGGCAGAGGCCATGGAGGTTGCGGATCCCCTGGGGATCGCCAGGGACTCTAACTGAGCGATCTCCGGTTCACGTGGCCCGCGCTCTGCTGCCCCGTCCCACTCTCCGAAGCCGGCGATCCGATGTGCATCCCGCCGGCAAGACTTCGTGACAACACCGAGGGCGCGGCGACAACGTTCATAGAATGTACGGGTCGGCGGTCGATTCAGGCGTCGAGTGCGCCACGCGCTTTCCGGACTCGGCCTCCGTCGGCTCTGAGATGTTGGACCCATCCGTGGTACCTCGGCAATCCGCGGGCGGTCCCGCCGCCATGTCGTTCGCTCGCGGGGTCCGCTGATGCTTCGATACCTGCCGGTAATCCTATTCGGCGCCGCGAGTGGCGGTTTCATCTCCTTCCGCCTCGGTCGGTCGGCCGCGACTCGTGACGTGGCCCCGAGCTCGCCAGCTGCCATGACACCGGATGCTGGCGTTCGAGCGGATCGGCAGGAGGATGCGAAGGCGCCCGGACCCGGTCCCCGAGAGCTGGTAGCGCCCTCACGCGACGACGTCATTGGAGCGCAGGAGGAACTGCGGCTCATCGAAGCAGCGAACGCAGCGGTGATCAGGGGAGATTTCATGAGCGCACTTCCCCCCCTCATCGAGCACGAACGTCGCTTCCAGCAAGGTTGGCTGACTCAAGAGCGAGAGGTTCTTTCCGTGAGGGCTATCGATGGTCTCTTGATCAGCGAATCCGCACCGTCCAGGGCACCGCCGCGGGTAGCTTCGACAGGCGCACCGGGAGCGCCCCGCTGTGGCCGGCCCATCGACGCGTCAGGACCACCGCGGGATAACGCGGGCGGAGGGGTGCCAGGCCCTGGTGGCGTCATCGGTGCCGCAGAGCACTCTCCAACTCCCGACGTGCCTTTCGCAGCCGCGAATAGACGGTGAACCGGGGAATACCGAGCGTGGCGGCCACCTCATCCACGCGGACACCGTCGATTTCGTGCATGACGAGCACCGCGCGCCGCGGCAGCGGGATGCGCTCAAGCGCAGCGAGCAGCAGGGCCCCCGCCCGCTTTGCGATCAGCTGGTCGTCGGGGCCAGGCCCACTGTCCTGCATCTCGATCACCTTGAAAGCGATCTCGCGCTTCTTCTTGCGACGATGTTTGGCCGCGATCCGGAAAGCGATCCCGAAAAGGTAAGGGCGCACCGGGCGCGTCTGGTCGAACTTCGGCCACGATCGGCAAAGCCCCAGAAACACCTCCTGCGCGAGATCCTCCACGTCCGAAGGCGCCGTCCCCAGCCGCTGCAAGGTCCGGTAGACGAAGTCGATCTCCCGCTGGAAGATGTCCAGACAAGTCTCGCTGGCGGTCGTCGTGGAGTGGGGCGGAGTGAAGAGGTGCAGATTCACGACGCCTTCGATACTTGGGTTGACGAGAGGGATCGTCTCAGAGGGCCGTGGCCCAGCTAAGCGGTTCCGCGGTACCAAGTTTCGTTCACGGGGCTGTCCTTGGACATGGGCCGATCGGCCTATTGCGGACTGGTGAGTCCGAAGAGGACGGACGATGCGGTTCGCCATGAAATGCGAGCGTTTGCGCCCCGACCACTCCCGCTCGCGCGCGCCGCTCTGGCGCAGCGCGACGAGGTTGCACCCTTTGCGGCGCTCGACCGTAAGACCGATCGGCGATTTGCGGGAATTTCTCGTATCATGATCGCTTACCGCAGTCGCCAGCCGCTGGTCGGCGCGACGGAAGGACGACGATGAAAGTTCGGGGACTGACCATCCTGACCCGGAAGGTGATCGTCACGAAGACCTTCGGCGCCGACGCCTGGCTGCAGCTCTATAGAGACGTGGCCAGGTCGCACCGTTCCTTCCGCTCGCTCATAACGCAGGACACGCTCGTCCCGCTTCCCGAGTACCTTGCGTTTCACGACGAGCTCGTCCGCCGGTTCTACAGCAAGGACGTCGCCTCTCATCTCGCGCTCGGCCGTGAGTCCGCGCGCTGGGCGCTCGGCGACGGGCCATGCAAACCCTTCCTCGATCACAAGGACCTGCCCGGGTTCGTCGGCGCGTTTCCAAACTTCTGGCAGACCTATTTCGCGGACACGAGCAGCCGGTCGGAGGCGTCGCTGAACGGTGACTCGGTCGAGTTCAAGACGTTCGACCTGCCGCAGTGGCACCCCTACTTCGAACACTTCGTCATGGGGTACATGACCGAAGCTCTCGAGATGTTCTGCGCCAACCCGATCGGCGCCACCCGCCTTCATGGTGGCGGGAAGGGCTACCACTACCTGCTTCACACGGCTGCGGCCGCGCTGGAGCTCTCGCCGGAGCACGCCGGCGTGTTCGAGAAGAAGCCATCGACGCAGGAGAGTACGCCGCCCTTGTCGAGCCGAGAGATGGACGTCCTCCTGCTCATCGCGGAAGGGAAGACGAACGAGGAGATCGGGATCGTGCTCGGTATCTCCGGCAAGACCGTCCAGCACCACGTCGCTCACGCCTACCGGAAGATCGACGTCTCCGGCCGGGTCGGCGCGGTCATGTGGCTCGCGCAGCGTGGGATGGTCGGGAACTGAGTACGCCTGAGCTGCGCGCCGATCAGCGGCTGCGGCTGTCACCCCTGCGCGCCACGCCCATACTGCCGCGGAGCCTGCCTGGCGGGCGGCGGTCAATGCCCACCGGATTCAGGTAGTCGCGCGGGCTTGCGTGGACCTGCGCTCGGAAGACCCGGTGGAACTGCGCATAGCTGCCGAAGCCCGCTTCCAGCGCAGCCTCGAGCAGGTTGGTGCAGCCGCGATCGACCAGCCCCGCGAATCGATCGAGGCGCAGGCGATTCCTGTACTCGACCAGCGACATCCCCATCCGCGTCTTGAACGTTCGGAAGAGGCGCGAGTAACTAATGTCGAGCGCCGCGGCAATCTCCTTGCCGCCCAGGCTCGGGTCTTGGTTCAGCATTTCGATCGTCGACGAGACGAGAGACTGCCCGGGTGATTCGGTGAGCGGCATCGGGCGGCCCCCGAGCAACCCTCGCACCGGATCCAACAGGGTCCCCAGCATCGAGCAGAGGATCGCCGCGTGGGTCTGCTTGGCCTCGTCGACGGGAGCTCCGGTGAGCCCCGCGTCGTTGAACATCATCCCTATCGCTCCGAGCGTCGTTCGGATCGGCGTCTTGGCCACCCAGCCGCGTCCCGCAATCCGCGTCTCGCCGCCCTGGTGTTCGATGATCGGGCAGTTGTCGAACACGGTGAAAGGCGCGCCGCTCTCCTCGGAGCGCCGCAGCGCTTCCCGATCGGTGTCGCAGAGCTCGTAAATGACGTGGTGCTCGTCGACCACCACGCACGAGATGTCCATTCCCCAGGTGCCGAGCATCAGGTTGCGTGAAGGATCGAGCAGGAAGATTCCCACCCGCTTGAGTCCGATGCGATCGCGCGCGAGCTCGATCACACGTCGGAGCACGATGTCCCCGTCGTCCAGGGTTCGCACCTCGTCGAGCGCCGCCAGCAGTGACGCCAAGTTCCCGTGCGGAGACCGCTCCACCACTTTCGGCGCTGGTGCATCGGGCCACACCAGGTTTGGCCAGTTTGCCCGTCGCCCCGTCATACTCAGCACCGCCTTCAATCCATATTGCCGCAAGCGCCCCGAATTGTCACACGAATGGGTGGCCCCAGAGCAGGTGAGTCCCGGACCTTTACGCGAGCTCTCGAGCGAGCTCATGCAGCACTTCGTAGCAAGGAAGGACCTGGCCCACGCTGGCGTTGGGTTCGCGGCCCTCAGCGATTGCGGCGAAGAACTCGCGGTCTTGCAGCTCGATGCCGTTCATCGAGACGGCGACGTGGGAGACGTCGATCTTCTCCTCCTCGCCGTTGAAGAGATCATCGTAGCGGGCGATGTACGTTCCGGTATCGCCGATGTAGCGGAAGAAGGTGCCGAGCGGACCCTCGTTGTTGAAGGAGAGGCTCAGCGTACAGATGGCGCCGTTTGCAGCCTTGAGCTGGATGCTCATGTCCATGGCGATGCCGAGGGTGGGGTGGATCGGACCCTGGATGGCGTTGGCCTTCACGATGGGGCTCCGCGTCTGATAGGCGAACAGATCCACCGTGTGCGCGGCGTGGTGCCAGAGCAGGTGATCGGTCCAGCTGCGGGGCTGGCCGAGCGCGTTCATGTTCGAGCGCCGGAAGAAGTAGGTCTGGACATTCATCTGCTGGATGGTGAGTTCGCGCCTCTGGATCCGCTGGTGTATCCACTGGTGGCTCGGGTTGAAGCGCCGCGTATGGCCGCACATGACGACCCTGCCGCTGGCACGGGCGGCGGCCACGACCGCCAGACCGTCGTTCAGGGAGTCGCAGAGCGGGATCTCGATCTGGACGTGCTTGCCGGCCTGGAGGCAGGCTATCGCCTGCGAAGCATGCAGGGGCGTCGGTGTGCAGAGGATGACGGCGGCGACCTCCTTCAACTTCAGACTCTCGGCAAGGTCGGTGGCGACGTGCGGGATGCCGTACCTCCTGGCGACCTCCTCGGTCTTGCCGCGCTCGCGGCTCACGAGAGAGATCACCTTCACGTCGTCGATCAGCTTGATGGCGTCGAGGTGCTTGATGCCGAACGCGCCGGCGCCGACGAGGGCAACGTTGATGCTCATGACGATCTTGCCTCCGAGCTCTCTTCCAGGTTCTCTTCCAGGATGAGATGGCCGACGGCCGTGTTGCTGGCGGGGACGTGATAGAAGCGGTGCGCGACGGCAGGCTTCGGCCCGCCGGCGACGTCGGCCATCGCGCCGCGGGCGACCAGCCACATGACGAGCTCGACGGCCTCGCTGCCGGCCTCACGCACGTAGTCGATGTGCGGCAGCTCGGAGAGATCGGCCGGGTCGTCGATCAAACGGTCGAGGAAGCGGGTGTCCCAGGCCTTGTTGATGAGGCCGGCGCGCGGCCCCTGGAGCTGGTGGCTCATCCCGCCGGTCCCCCAGATCTGGACGTCGAGCGGCTGGTCGTAGCTCTCCACGGCCCGCCGGATGGCCTGACCGAGCTGAAAGCAGCGGCGACCCGCTGGAACCGGGTAGTGAACCACGTTGACGGCGAAGGGGATCACCCGGAAGGGCCAGCTCTGCGGCTGACCGCACATGAGGCTCAGGGGGACGGTCAGACCGTGGTCGACCTCCATCTTGTTGACGACCGCGAGATCGAAGTCGCTCTGAATCACGCTGTGTGCGATGTGCGCGCCGAGGTCGGGGTGACCGACGACCCTGGGGACTGGCCGCGGCCCCCACCCCTCGTCGGCCGGCTGGAACTCGGCCGCGGTCGCGATCGCGAAGGTGGGGATGAGATCGAGGCTGAAAGCGGTGGCGTGGTCGTTGTAGACGAGGAAGACGACGTCGGGCGTGTGCCGTTCGAGCCAGCGGCGGGAAGGCTCGTACCCCGCGAAGAGCGGCCGCCAGTACGGCTCCTGCGTCTTCCCCTGATCGATCGCCGCGCCGATCGCCGGCACGTGGCTCGTGTAGACGGAGGCGGTGATGCGCGCCATCTCAGTGCTCCCACCCGGGCTTGCCATGCCCCTGTGGCTGCCGGTGCGCCTGCGCGCTCCCCTCCTCGCCGACGACCCGGTTCCCCTCGATCGAGCGGCCGCCCCCGATCATCATGTCGCGGTACTCGGTCTCGGTCATCCCGGTCATGCTGGCCGCCATCTGCTGAAAGTTCCGGCCGTCGGTGAAGCCGAGCTTGGCGAGGAAGTAGATGTTGCCCCCCTCGGTGATGGCGGCGTTCAGGTCGCGCTTGAGCACTGCCTGTTTCTGCGCCTCGGTCATCGGCCATTCGTCGAGGTAGGCGCGCTCGTCGGCCTTGAAGCGGGCGCGGTTCTCGGGGCGCATCAGGCTCATGCAGAACTGGTTCAGCCCGTAGCCCTTGCGGGCCTGCTCGGCGTCGAAGATGGTCGTCCCCGGGATGTCGAGATAGGGTTTTTCGAGCGGCATCAGATCTCCTCCGGCCAGTAGAGGCGCATCGGGTTCGCGACGAGCAGCTTGCGTTGCAGCTCCGCCGTCACCGCGATGTGCGGGATGAAGTCGACGAGCAGGCCGTCGTCCGGCATGTGGTCCTTGAGGTTCGGGTGGGGCCAGTCGGTCCCCCACAGCACGCGGTCGGGGAACTCCTCGACCACCCGGCGCGCGAACGGAACCACGTCTCGGTAGGCGTCGCGCTCGCCGCCCGTCGCCGGCGGGCCGCTCTGCGACAGCCGCTCGGGGCAACTCACCTTGGTCCAGACGTCCGGGTGGTCACGCAAGAGGCGCAGAAAGAGCGCGAACTCGGGGCCGTCGACTGGCTTGCTGACATCGGGGCGGCCCATGTGATCCACGACCACGGCCGTCGGCAGCGCGGTGAAGAGCTCCCACAGCTCGGGCAGGTCTTGCGCCTCGAAGTAGACGACGATGTGCCAGCCGAGCCGCTCGACGCGTCCGGCGATCTCGACGAGCTCGTCTCGCGGCGTGAAGTCGACCAGCCGCCTGAGGAAGTTGAAGCGCACCCCGCGCACACCCGCCTGGTGGAGCTCGCGCAGCTCGTCGTCGGTGACGCTCCGACGAACACTGGCCACGCCGCGCGCCCCGCCGCCGGTGGCGCGGCAGGCGTCGGCCATCGCCCGGTTGTCGGCGCCGTGGCAGGTGGCCTGCACGATCACGTTGCGCGAAAAGCCGAGCCGATCGCGCAGCGCGAAGAGCTGCGCCTTGCCGGCGTCGCAGGGGGTGTACTTGCGCTCGGGCGCGAACGGAAACTCCGCGCCCGGGCCGAACACGTGGCAGTGTGCATCCACGGCGCCCGACGGCGGCACGAAGCGAGGCTTGCTCGGATTCGGGCGCCAGTCGAGCCAGCCCGGCGTCTTTTCGAACGTCGGGCCGCTCATTTCTCCTGCGCGCCTCTGAGGTGGTCGAGGATCCGGTCGGCCTCGATCCGCCAGTCGGGGCTACGGGCGAAGCCGGGGCTCCCCCGCTCGCCGAAGACCCCTTGGTCCGCCATCTCGGCGAGCCATGTGTGGCGCTCGGCGGTGCCAGCCGCGCTCCACGGCCGCAGGCCCGCCTCGTGGACGGTCAGGGCGGCCTCGCGCATCTCCTCGCCGCGGCGACGGCCGTGCTCGATGACCCGCTGGAAAAAGTAGGCGGCCTGCTTCTCCCAGTCGATGCTGGGAAACGTCTCCTGGAGCGAGGCGAGCACCGCGTCCTCGACGCCGTGGTGCCGGGCGGCGGTGAAGCTCTCGATCAGCATCGCCTCGAGGCCCTTGATCATCACGCTGCGACACATCTTGGTCGCGCTGGCCACGCCCAGCCGGCCGCTCGCCACCTTTGCGGAGAAGCCCAGCTCCTGCAGGGCCGGCAGCAGCGCCCCCGCAGCGGGGCCGCCGAGCAGCAGAGGGACCTTGATCCGATAAGGGGGCACCGCGGTCATGACCGCGCCTTCGACGTAGCGCCCGGCGCCGTGGGCCACCTGCTCGGCGGCCACGATTTTGGCGCCCGGCGACGCGGAGTTGAAATCGAGGAAGAAGCTGCCCGCCGGCAGCGCGCCGGCGCAGGCCTCGGCCGCTGCCACCGTTTGGCTGGCCGTGACCGCCGAGACGACCAGCTCGCACCCGCGCACCGCCTCGGCGTGCGACGCCGCCAGCGTCACGCGGTGGTCACGCGCGTGCCCGCGCAACGGGTCGCCCTCCGCGGAGCCGAGCTTGAGGTCGAACGCCGCCACGCGGTGGCCCGCGACGCACAGATCCTCGGCCAGGATGCGTCCGACTTCGCCGTAGCCGATCAGCGCGACGTTCATCAGTCGATGTACCGGAGCCCCGCGGCCGCCAGCGGCTCGCGCATCTTGTACATGTCGAGCCCCAGGACGCCGGCGGCCAGCTGGGCCCGTTTTTCGGTCTCGTTGGCCTCGCGTTTGGCGGCGGCCTCGAGCGTACGGGCGGCCGTGGCCCGCGGCACGCAGACGACGCCGTCGTCGTCGGCCACGATCACGTCGCCTGGATGCACCAGAGCGCCGGCGCAGACGACTGGGATGTTCACCGAGCCGAGCGTTGCCTTGACCGTCCCCTTCGCGCTCACCGCGCGGCTCCAGACGGGAAAGCCCATCTCGCCCAGGGCCCGCACGTCGCGGCAGCCGCCGTCGACGACCAGCGCGCGCGCGCCGCGGGCCTTGAACGATGTCGCCAGGAGCTCGCCAAAGTATCCGTCGGTGCTCTCGGCAGTCACCGACGCGACCACGACGTCGCCGGGGCGGATCTGCTCGGCCGCCACGTGCAGCATCCAGTTGTCGCCCGGCTGGAGCAGCACGGTCACCGCCGTCCCCGACACCTGCCCGCCCGGGTGGATCGGGCGCAGGTAGGGCTTCAGCAGGCCCACGCGGCCCATCGCCTCGTGGACGGTCGCGCTGCCGAAGGCGCCGAGCCTGTCGGCGACGGTGGCCTCTGTGCGGGGGATGTTGCGATACACGACTCCGATCTCGTACATGGGTAGTTCCCTTTCACTTGCCTCTCATTTGCCCATTTGCTTCAGCGTGGCGTCGAGGCGCGGGTAGACCCGGCGGGCGTTGCCCCCGTAGATTTGTTGCTTCTGCGCGGGGGTCAGCAGCGTCGACGCCTCGATGTAGCGCTTGGTGTCGTCGTAATAGTGACCCGTCTCGGGGTCGACGCCGCGGACGGCGCCGATCATCTCGCTGGCGAACAGGATGTTCGCGATCGGGACCACCTTCGTCAGCAGATCGATCCCCGGCTGGTGGTAGACGCAGGTGTCGAAGAAGACGTTGCCGAGGAGGTGGTCGCGCAACAGCGGCTTCTTCAGCTCCTGCGCGAGGCCCCGATAGCGTCCCCAGTGGTAGGGCGCCGCGCCGCCGCCGTGCGGGATGACGAACCGGAGGGTCGGGAAGTCCTTGAACAGGTCCCCCTGAATGAGCTGCATGAAGGCGGTGGTGTCGGCGTTGATGTAGTGCGCGCCGGTGGTGTGGAAGGCGGGGTTGCAGCTGGTGCTGACGTGGATCATCGCCGGGACGTCGTGCTCGCAGAGCCGCTCGTAGATCGGGTACCAGTGGCGATCGGTGAGCGGCGGCGACGTCCAGTGCCCGCCCGACGGATCCGGGTTCAGGTTGACCGCCACGGCGCCGTACTGCCGGACGCACTTGTCGAGCTCGGGGAGGCAGGTCTCGGGCGGGACGCCGGGGCTCTGCGGCAGCATGGCCGCCGGGATGAAGTGGTCGGGGAAGAGCCGGCTCACCCGGAAGCAGAGCTCGTTGCAGATCGCCGCCCAGGTCGACGACACCTGGAAGTCGCCGATGTGATGGGCCATGAAGCTCGCGCGCGGGCTGAAGATCGTCAGGTCCGAGCCCCGCGCCTTCATCTGCTGGAGCTGGTTGGTCTCGATCGTCTCGCGGATCTCGTCGTCGCTGATGACCAGCTCGAACACGTGGGGCCTGGCCGCCGGGTCCTTGATGCCGGTGATCTGCCGGTTTCGCCACGCCTCCAGCGCCCTGGGCGCGGTGGTGTAGTGGCCGTGCACGTCGATGATCACGATGCGCCTCCTTCACCGAAGTCGAGCGGCAGGCCGACGTAGTTCTCGGCGATCGTGCGGGCGGCGTGCTCCGAGTGAAACAGATAGTCGAGCTCGGCGTCCTGCAGCTTGGCGCCGATCGGGCCGCCGTCCGGGAAGTGGTGCATGAGCGAGGTGAACCACCAGGAGAAGCGCTCGGCTCGCCAGACGCGGCGCAGGCAACGCTCCGAGTAGGCGTCGAGGCCGGCGTCGCTGCGCTCGTGGTAGTGCTCGATGAACGCGCTCGCCAGGTACTTGACGTCGGTGGCGGCGAGGTTCAATCCCTTGGCGCCGGTGGGCGGCACGATGTGTCCCGCGTCGCCGGCCAGAAACATCCGGCCGAAGCGAAGTGGCTCGGCGACGAAGCTCCGCAGCGGCGCGATGCTCTTCTCGAGCGATGGTCCGGTGACGAGCGCCTCCCGCCCGCGGTCGTCGAGACGGAGGCGCAGCTCCGCCCAGAACGCCTCGTCGGACCAGCTCTCGACCTTCTCGCTGAGCGGCACCTGCAGGTAATACCGGCTGCGGGTGTGGCTGCGCATCGAACAGAGCGAGAAGCCGCGCGAGCTGTTGACGTAGATGAGCTCGTGGGAGACGGGCGGCGTATCCGCGAGGAGACCGAGCCAGCCGAACGGGTAGACTTTCTCGTACGCGGTGATCGCGCCCCGGGGGACGCTGGCGCGGCAGACACCGTGGAACCCGTCGCAGCCGGCGACGAAGTCGCAGGCGAGCTCGTGCCTCCGGCCGTCCTGGTCGTAGCTGACCCGAGGGCGTGCCGCGTCGAAATCGTGGACCGCGACGTCGGCCGCCTCGTACACCGTCGGCAGCCCCGCCGCCCGGCGCGCCTCCATCAGATCGCGCGTCAGCTCGGTCTGGCCGTAGACCATCACGCTCTTGCCGCCGGTGAGGCGGTGCATGTCGATGCGGTGGCGTCGCCCGCGCCAGAGCATCTCGAAGCCGCCGTGCAGGAGGCCCTCGCGGTGCATGCGCGCCCCGACGCCGGCCTCGTCGAGCAGGTCGACGCACACCTGTTCGAGCACGCCGGCGCGGATCCGTCCGAGCACGTGCTCGCCGGTCTGGCGCTCGAGGATCACGGCGTCGACGCCCGACTTGGCCAGGAGCTGGCCGAGCAGCAGTCCCGACGGGCCGGCTCCGACGATGGCGACCTGGGTGCGCGCGATCATCGGGCGCTGCCCCTCGCGCCCGGCGGCGTGTCCGCCGGTTCCATCCCGTGGCGCCGCTTCGCCTCCGCCGCAGCCGACGACGCCAGAAAGACGATGAGGGCTCGGGCGGCTTCGGGCTGGCGCGCGGCCCCGCCGACCGCGGCCGAGAAGGTGGTGACTATCTGGATCGCAGGCGGTAGCGGCCCGAGCACGTCGATTCCCTCGAGACGCCGAAGCTCGGAGAGCTGCTGGAAGCCGAGCTCGACCCGACCGCTCGCCACCAGCGCGCCGACGGGGAGGCCGGGGGGCGGCGTCACGAGCCGGTCCCGGATCTCGGTTGCGATGCCCCAGCGCTCGAACAGCCGGCCGAGCGCGGCGCCGCTCGGCCCGGTTGACGTGCCGATGGAGCGCGCGGCCAGCACCGCGCGGCGGACCGCGTCCTCGTCGCCGATGGCCGGGTGCGGGGCGCCGGCACGCACCGCGACGGCGATTCCGGAGCGAACCAGATCCACCGCGCCGCCCACCAGGTGGCCCCCCGCGATCAGGCTCTCGATGGCGTCCCGCGACAGCGCCACGACGTCGAACGGCTGCCCAGACCGCACGCGCTCGGCCGCGTCGACGCCCCCCACCGACTCGATCGCGACCGGGTGGCCGGAGCGCGCCTGGAAAACGCGCGCCAACTCGGCGAGCACGTCCTTCGTCGCCATCGACGAAATCGCCGCGATCGAAACGGAGCTTCGACCAGCATCATCGCCCGAGGGCGGAGCAGGAGTCGCTTCGCGCATCGCGGGAGTCGCGCGGGCTCTATTATCAGGCACCCTTATATGTTACATGAAAGGCGGTGATGACGGCGTCTCCCCGTGCCTTCGAAGACTTCACCGTCGGCCTTCGATTCCGCTCGCTGCGCGAGATCCCCGTTACCGCCGAACGAATCAAGTCCTTCGCAGCCGAGTTCGATCCGCAACCCTTTCATCTGGACGAGGAGGCGGGCCGCCGGACCGCGTTCGGCGGCCTCGTCGCCAGCGGATGGCACACCGCCGCCACCGCCATGCGGCTCATCGTCGACAGCGATCTGGGCCTTTCTGGACAGGGCGCCGGCGTGGCCGTCGAATCGATGCGGTGGCGGGTGCCGGTCCGCGCCGGCGATTCGTTGCGCGTCGAGGGGAGCGTGACGGAGACTCGACCGTCGCGATCGCGCCCCGATCGCGGGATTGTCAGATTTCAGGTGACCGTCCTCAACCAACGGGACGAGGCGGTGCTCGAGGCGAGCCATGTCGTCATGGTGGCGCGGCGCGGCGCCACGCCGGGGGGCGGCTGACGCGCGGCGATTTGTTGCGCGTGACACCCCGAGATTATGTTATCAGGTTACCTGAAATCTGGCAGCTACTTCGAAGCTCCTGATCGCCTGATCGTCGTGGGGGTGCAGCTATGGGATCCATAACCAGAAGGACGTTCGGAATCGCAACGGCCGGCACGCTGGCGTGGTGCGGGTTGCCGCGCCGGTCGAGCGCGGAAGCGGCGAAGCTCAAGGTGGGCGTCCTGCTGCCGCGCTCCGGGCTGCAGGCGTTCATCGGCCAATCGTGTCAGCGGGGGGCGGACCTCGCGCCCGCTCTGCTGCGCGGGCGGCTCGGCGTCGAGGTCGAGCTCATGAATGCGGACACGGAGTCGAACGTCGACACGGCCCGCAGCCGAGCGGAGCGCCTCATCGAGCAAGGCGCGCACGTGCTCGTCGGCGCGTTCGACTCGGGGCACACGGCTGCCATCGCGCAGGTGGCGGAGCAGCACGGCGTGCCCCTGGTCATCAACATCGCCGCCGCGCCCCAGATCACCGAGCAGGGGTACAAGTTCGTGTTCCGGAACTTCCCCCCGGCGCCCGAGATCGGCCGCAACGGGTTGGCGTTGCTGGGGGACATTTTCCGCCAGGCAAGAGTCGAACCGAAGACCGCCGTCTTCATGCATGTCAACGACACGTTCGGCCAGTCGATGGCGAAGGGGGTGGCGGCGCTGTTGCCGAAAATGTCACTTCCGTTCAAGCTCGTCGAAACGATCCCGTATGATCCGGCGGCCAAGGACTTGACGGTGGAGGTGTCGAAGGCGAAAGCCACGAACGCGGAGCTCCTGCTGCTGGTCTGTCGCCTGAACGACGCGATCGCCCTGCGACGGGAGATGGTGAAGCAGCGGTGGAGCCCGATGGGCATCGTCAGCCCCGGGTCCCCGGGGCTCTATGAAGAGCAGTTCAGCAAGGGGCTGGGAAAGTACGCGGACAACTGCATCAGCAACACCGTCTGGTTCAATCCCAAGAACCAGATCACCCATGAATTCGCGGCGGCATTCAAGAAGCGGTTCCCCAAGGACGAGTTCGCGTTTCACGGCATCAACGCGTCGTACACGTTCGACGCCATGTTGATCGCGGCCGACGCCTTCAAGCGCGCGCGCAGCACCGATCCAAAGGCGCTCGCCGAGGCGATTCGGCAGACCAATATTCCCGCGACCGATCGGGTCTCCTTCGGTGGGCCCATCAAGTTCAACGCCAAGGGCCAGGTCGAAGGCAACCGCTCGGTGGTGATCGAGAACCTCCACGGCAAGCCGACCGTCGTCCTGCCGACCGAGCTCGCCGAGGGGAAGCTCGTCTTTCCAATGCCCAAGGTGAGCTAACCTCCGCGTCTGACGGCGCTCGATGCCAGCACTGCCGTACGTCGCGAACGCGGTCATTTCTGGCATCCTGACGGGGACCGTCTACGGCCTCATGGCGCTCGGCTTGTCCGCTATCTTCGGCGTGATCAAGCTGGTCAACTTCGCGCACGGCGAGCTCATGACGCTCGCGATGTACGGGGCGGTCGGGGCGTTTCAGGGGCTGGCCCTTGATCCCTTTCTCACGATGATCGTCGCGGCGGTGGTGTTCGGGGTCTTTGGCTATGTCCTGCAGCGGGGCTTCATCAACCGGTTCATTCACCGTCCCGAGCACGTGCAGATGCTGCTGATGATCGCGCTCGCGATCATCGTCGGCAACGGGTTGCTCCTGGGATTCGGGCCGGACGCGCGGAGCGTCCAGACGAGCTACCAGCTCGACTCGTTCGAGCTCGGGCCGTTGCTGGTGGACAAGGTGCGCGTCTACGCCGCCGTCGCGGCGGTGGTGGCGACTGCGCTCCTGGCCGCGTTCTTTCGTCTGACCCTCACGGGCAAGGCGATCCGCGCCTGCGCCGACAACCCGCTCGGCGCCCGCGTCGCCGGCCTGCCGGTGGCGCACCTCTACGGCGTCACCTTCGGGCTGGGCGCCGCCTCCGTCGCGGTGGCCGGCTGTGCGATGGTCCAGCTGGTCGACGTGACACCCGGGCTGGGGCCGTCCTACACCCTGCTGGCGTTCGTCATCGTCATCGTGGGTGGGCTCGGCTCCATGGTCGGCGCGCTGCTCGGCGGCCTGGCGATCGGCGTCTCGGAGGCGCTCGCCGGCCTCCTCATCACGCCCTCGGCGAAGAGCATGGTCAGCTTCGGCCTCCTGGTCGTCCTCCTGCTGGTGCGGCCCCAGGGGCTGATGGGACCTGGCCGCCGATGACCCCGGACCGGTCGAGGTCCGCCGGAGATCGGCGCCGCCTGGCGCTGATTGCGGCGGTCACGGTCGCCCTCGTCGCCCTGCCGTTCGTCGGGAGCAGCTACCTCCTCTCGGTGGCGACCCTGGCGCTCTATCTCGCCTACGTGGGGCAGGCCTGGAACGTGATGATGGGCTTCGCCGGCCAGCTCTCGCTCGGTCACTCGCTCTACGTGGGGTTGGGCGCGTACGTGGCGGCGGGGATCTTCGTCCACTTCGGCGTCGGGCCCTGGGCGGGCCTCTGGCTCGCCGTCGCGATCTGCAGCGCCGTGGGCGCGTTCATCGGCTTTCTGGCCTTTCGCCTGCGGATCTCGGGCGTCCAGCTCTCGCTGCTGACCGTCGCCTTCGCCGAGCTGGCGCGGATCGGATTCGACCACCTCGACTGGTTCGGCGGACCCGGGGGCCTGTTCCTGCGGGTGGCGGATCGGAACCACGTCGACCTGCTCGGGTTCCGGGGGCCGCCGGCGATGTACTACTACGCGATGCTGGTCCTGGCGGCCGGCGCGCTCGGGGTTTGTGCCTTTCTCCTGCGCCGCCGCCCCGGTTACTACTGGCGGGCCATTCGCGAGGACGAGGTCGCGGCGCAGGCGCTGGGGATCGACACCTTCCGCTGGAAGATGCTGGCCGTCGTGCTGAGCTCCGCGATGACCGCGCTGGCGGGCGTCTTCTTCGCCTTCTACAACAACAGCTTGTTCCCCGAGCAGATCTTCGGCTTCGGCCGATCGATCGAGATCATCCTGGGGCCGGTGATCGGGGGCCTGGGCACGCTGTTCGGTCCCGTCGCAGGAGCGGTGGCGCTGGTCGTGCTCGGGGACGGGACCACTGAAGTGCTCGCCAAGGCCGGCGTCGACCTGCCCGGCGCCCGGCAGGTCGTTCACGGCTTGCTGCTGCTGCTGGTGACCATCTACCTCCCGAACGGGTTGTGGCCGCCGCTGGCGCGCGCTCTCGGGTTCGAGCCCAGGAGGCTCTGACCGTGGCCCTGCTCGAGGTGGAAGACGTCAGCAAGGCGTTCCGCGGTCTGCGGGCGGTCGAAGGCGCCAGCTTCTCCGTCGAGGCCCAGAGCGTCACCGCCCTCATCGGTCCGAACGGGGCTGGGAAGACGACCTTGTTCAACCTGGTCGCCGGGCTGTATCGGCCCGACCGCGGCGACATCCGCCTGCGCGAACGCTCCATCGCCGGACTCCCCGCCCATCGCGTGTGCGCGGCGGGTGTGGGCCGGACCTTCCAGCTGGTGAAGCCCTTCGCCGGCCTCTCGCTCCTCGACAACGTGATCGTCGGTGCGCTCAACGGCGAGCGAACGGTGGCCGGCGCCCGCGCCCGCGCCCGCTCCGTCCTGGAGCGCCTCGGGCTGTCGGAGAAGGCCGCGGTCGCCGCCTCTCAGCTGACGCTGGCCGATCGCCGGCGCCTGGAAGTGGCGCGGGCGCTGGCGACCCGCCCGTCGCTGCTGCTGCTCACGATGCGTT
>CAWHRJ010000006.1:0-299500 GCA_963831685.1 uncultured Pseudomonadota bacterium | reverse complement strand
GTTCGGCAAGGGCGAGCATCATGCGCCTCGGCGACGACATGCGCGCCGCCCGAGGTGCAGGTGGTCCCGACCGGCTCGCTGGGGCTCGACATCGCGCTCGGCGTCGGCGGGCTGCCGCGCGGCCGCGTCGTCGAGATCTACGGGCCGGAGTCGTCGGGCAAGACGACGCTGACGCTGCACGTCGTCGCCGAGGCGCAGAAGCGCGGCGGCATCTGCGCCTTCGTCGACGCCGAGCACGCGCTCGACGTCGGCTACGCGCGCAAGCTGGGCGTGCACACCGACGACCTGCTCGTCTCGCAGCCGGACTGCGGCGAGCAGGCGCTCGAGATCGCCGACATGCTGGTGCGCTCGGGCGCGATCGACGTCGTCGTCGTCGACTCGGTGGCGGCGCTGGTCCCGAGGCCGAAATCGAAGGCGAGATGGGCGACTCGCACGTGGGCCTGCAGGCGCGCCTCATGACCCAGGCGCTGCGCAAGCTGACCGGCACGATCTCCAAGTCGAACACGCTGGTCATCTTCATCAACCAGATCCGCATGAAGATCGGCGT
This sequence comes from uncultured Pseudomonadota bacterium, assembly GCA_963831685.1. Lineage (GTDB taxonomy): Bacteria > Myxococcota_A > Polyangia > Fen-1088 > Fen-1088 > JADGRB01. Next base: position 298,953 of record CAWHRJ010000006.1, on the reverse strand, counting down.
CATGTTCGGCAACCCCGAGACCACGACCGGCGGCAACGCGCTCAAGTTCTACGCCTCGGTGCGCCTCGACATCCGCCGCATCGGCGCGATCAAGGACGGCGAGAAGGTGATCGGCAACCGCACGCGCGTCAAGGTCGTGAAGAACAAGATGGCGCCGCCGTTCCGCGAGGTCGAGTTCGACATCATGTACGGCGAGGGCATCTCCCACGAGGGCGACATCGTCGACCTCGGCGCCGAGTGCGGCGTCGTCGAGAAGTCGGGCGCCTGGTTCGCCTTCGAGGGCGAGCGCATCGGCCAGGGCCGCGAGAACGCCAAGCAGTTCCTGAGGGATCACCCCGACGTCGCGCGCAGATCGAGGCGAAGGTGCTGACCCACCACGGGATCGAGCGCGACCGCGGCAGGCGCGCTCGGCGGCGGCGGCGAGGCGGGCGCGGCGGCAGCAACGGCGCCGGCGCGACCGTGCACGCCTTCAGCCCCCAGCCGAAGCCGGCGTCCGAGAAGCGCGGCCGGTAGACGCTTTCGAAGCTGGACGAGCGACGCTCGTCAGGGTCCCGCTCAGGACGCTAGGCAGATGCAATCGTTCAGAGCCCAGGACGCCCGGACGCCTGGACCTGACGTCCGCGACTTGGCGGCCCGGTCTGCTCGGCGCCGAGCTGACCGGCGCGGTAGGTAGATGGCCAGCGGGTGTGTACCTACACGCCGCGACTCGCGACGCTCCCGTCGAGGTTGAGAGCGTTTCATATTTGTTTCAGATCGTTTCACCGTATACGATCAGACAAATGGCCTCCAAGAAGCCCGCCCCCGAAGGCCCGGTCGAGGTCCCCGACGTCATCTCGATTCTGCCCCTGCGGAACTCGGTGCTGTTTCCGGGGTCGATTATCCCCATCGACGTCGGTCGCAAGAAGTCGGTGAAGCTGGTCGAGGAGGCGATCTCCAAGGAGCGCCCGGTGATCGGCATCGTCACCCAGCGCGACGCGCGCACCGAGGAGCCGGGGACCGGCGATCTCTACATGGTCGGGTGCGCGGCCCGCATCCTCAAGGTCATCAAGCTGGCCAAGGACAACTTCTCGGTGATCCTGCAGGGGGTCTCCCGCATCCGCATCCTCGAGATCGGCGGTCAAGACCCGTTCATGACGGCGCGGGTGCAGGCGCTGCCCGACTCGCCGTCGACCGACGTCGAGCTGGACGCGCTGGTGATGAACGTCAAGGACGTCGCCAAGCGGGTCATCAAGCTGATGCCGGAGCTGCCGAAGGAGGCGAGCGCGCTGGTCGACAGCGTCGTCGAGCCGGGGCAGCTGTCGGACGTCATCATCTCGAACCTCGACGTGCAGGTCGACGAGAAGCAGGACGTGCTGGAGACGTTCGACCTCAAGACGCGCCTCCGCAAGGTGCTGCAGTTCCTCTCGCGCCAGCACGAGGTGCTGAAGGTGCGCGAAAAGATCAACAGCCAGGTGCAGGAGGAGATGGGGCGCAACCAGCGCGAGTACGTGCTGCGCCAGCAGCTCAAGGCGATCAAGGAAGAGCTGGGCGAGATCGACGAGACGGGCGGCGATCTCGACGACTTCCGGGAGAAGGTGCTGGCGGCCAAGATGCCGCCCGAGACCGAGAAGGTCGCCATCAAGCAGCTCGAGCGGCTCAAGGTGATGCAGCCGTCGTCGGCGGAGTACACCGTCACCCGGACCTACCTCGAGTGGCTGGTGGAGCTCCCCTGGGCGGTGGCGACCGAGGACAAGCTCGATATTCAAGCAGCGCGCGACATCCTCAACTCCGACCACTACGACCTCGAGAAGGTGAAGAAGCGCATCCTCGAGTACCTGGCGGTCCGCAAGCTGAAGAGCGACAAGAAGGGGCCCATCCTCTGCCTCGTCGGCCCGCCCGGCGTCGGGAAGACGTCCCTTGGTCGATCAATCGCGCGCTCGCTGGGTCGCAAGTTCATTCGCATCTCGCTGGGCGGCGTGCGCGACGAGGCGGAGATCCGCGGCCACCGGCGCACCTACGTCGGCTCGCTGCCGGGGCGCCTCATTCAGGGCATGAAGAAGGCGGGGTCGAACAACCCGGTCTTCATGCTCGACGAGATCGACAAGCTGGGGCACGACTTCCGTGGCGATCCGGCGGCGGCGCTGCTCGAGGTCCTGGACCCCGAGCAGAACCATACTTTCTCAGACCACTACCTGGAGGTTCCGTTTGATCTGTCCAAGGTGATGTTCGTGGCGACCGCCAACATCATGGACCCCATCCCGCCGGCGCTGCGCGACCGGCTCGAGGTGCTGGAGCTCCCGGGCTACACGCGCGAGGAGAAGCTCAACATCTCGAAGCAGTTCCTCATCCCCAAGCAGCTGGAGGAGCACGGCCTCTCGAAGGAGAAGGTGATCTTCGAGGACGCCGCGCTGGCGGAGATCATCGACAGCTACACGCGCGAGGCGGGCGTGCGAAATCTGGAGCGCGAGGCGGCCAACGTCATTCGCGCGATCGCCGTGCTGGTCGCCGAGGGGAAGTCGCAGTCGCTCGAGCAGGTCACCGCGGCGCGGATCGGCGACCTTCTGGGGCCCAGCAAGTACATCTCCGAGGTCGCGGAGCGGACGGCGGAGCCGGGCGTGGCCACGGGCCTGGCCTGGACGCCCGTCGGCGGGGACATCCTCTTCATCGAGTCGACCAAGATGAACGGCAAAGGGCAGCTGGTTCTCACCGGCCAGCTCGGCGACGTGATGAAAGAGTCGGCGCAGGCGGCGCTGTCGTTCATCCGCGCGCGCGCCCGCTGGCTGGGCCTGGAGGAGAACTTCCTCGAGAAGATCGACATCCACGTTCACATCCCGGCGGGCGCCATTCCCAAGGACGGCCCCTCGGCCGGCGTGACGATGTTCGTTTCGATGGCCTCGCTGCTCACCAACAAGCCGATTCGCAGCGACGTGGCGATGACCGGCGAGATCACGCTGCGCGGCCTGGTGCTGCCGGTGGGTGGCATCAAGGAGAAGTTCCTGGCCGCGCACCGCGCCGGGATCAAGCGGGTCATTCTTCCAGAGCGCAACCGCAAGGACGTCATCGACATCCCGGAGCAGCCGCGCAACGAAATCGAGATTCTCTACGTGAAGCGCATGGACGAGCTCCTGCCGCTGGTCTTGACCGAGATGCCGAAGCTGGGCGTCATGTCCGCGCCCGTGCTCCCGACGCCCGCCCCACCTCCGGCGGCCTGACCCTAGATCGTCGCCGGCTCGTCGGCCGTTGCCTCGGGCGGCGCGGGGTCCTTCACCATCACCTCGTGGACGTGGAAGTGGCGGTGGAGGATGCCGTGCCCGAGGTAGATGACCGGCGTCAGGCCGACCGCCAGCACCAGCTTGACCACATAACCGTTGCGGGCGGTGCGCAGGATGAAGCCCAGCGACTTCGTGCCCCACAAGAAGACGAAGCCGACCGTCAGCGAGTCGATCGCCTGGGAGATGACGGTCGAGCCGGTCGAGCGCAGCCAGAGAAACCGCTCGCCGGTCATGCGCCGGAAGAAGAAGAAGATCGAGATGTCGAGCAGCTGGCCGACCAGGTACGCCACCAGCGAGGCGATGTAGAGCCGCACCGACGAGCCGATGACGCTCTTGAAGACGTCTCCGCCGAGCGGGGACTCGGGGCTGGTCGGCAGGACGATCGCCAGGTTGATGACCGCGAAGACGAAGATGGCGGTGACGAGGCCGACGTAGGTGAGCCGGCGCGCCCCCTCGGTGCCGTAGAACTCGTTGACGATGTCGGTGAGCAGGAAGGTCAGGGGGAAGGGGATCATCCCCACCGAGAAGTCGAGGCCGCCCACCCGGAAGAACTTGCCGCCGATGAGGTCGCTGACCAGCAGCGCCGCCACGAAGATGCCGGTCAGGTAGACGAACAGTCGCTGTTTGCGATCCATGAGCGTTCTCGGCCGCAGACTACCTTAGGTTCACCGAAGTTCGGGTGCTAGGTTCTGGCCGCCATGGCCGGGCCAGAGAAAATCAGCTTCACCGTCGGCGACGAGGACGCCGGGCGGCGGCTCGATCAGGTTCTGGCGGCGCGCGTGCCGGGGCTCTCGCGGCGGCAGGCGCGCGTGCTGCTGGACATCGGCGGCGTGTTCGTCGACGGGCGGCGGATCAAGGTCGCGGGGCGGCCCGCGCGCGCCGGCGAGAAGGTCGTCGCCGTCGTCGGCGGGGCGCTGGCGCGTGCGACGGGGAAACCGGGGCGCGCGGCGCGCGCCGAGGACGAGAGCAAGCTGCCGCCCTATGTTGTCGTGTTCGAGGACGAGGACGTCGTGGTCGTCGACAAGCCGGCGGGCCTGCTGGCGGCGCCGACGCCGGAGAGCGACCGCAACAACCTGGTGTCGCTGTTGGAGCGCCGCGTGGCGGACGGTCCGCGCATCCTGGTGGTCCACCGGATCGACCTCGAGACGAGCGGTCTCATCGTGTTCGCCAAGTCGCCGGACGCCAACCGCGTCCTCTCCGAACGGTTCCGGACGCACGACCTCGAGCGCGCCTATATCGCCGCCGTGGCCGGCGTCTTCCCCGAGGGGCTCGGCCGCATCGACAAGCCGGTCGGGGGGCGTCCGGCCGTCACGCACGTTGCCGTCCGGGAGCGCTTCGGCGCGCGGGCGACGTTGCTCGACTGCCGCCTCGAGACGGGCCGCACGCACCAGATCCGGCTGCACGTGCTGGCGGTGGGGCATCCGGTCATAGGCGACGCTCGCTACGGGGCGCCGTTTCGCGAAGCGCCGGCGCCGCGGATGGCGTTGCACGCCACGACGCTCGGCTTCGCCCATCCGCGCACGGGCGCGCCGCTCTCCTTCAGCAGTCCCTGGCCGCCCGACCTGGCCGTCTGGCTCGATCGCGTGCGGGCGCTCGGCGACTAGAAACAGGAACCCTGGAAGGGTTCCTGCGACCTCCCGCGATGAGCTCGGGCGAGCAAAGCTCGCCCTCCCTCGACGCGGTTAGGCGGCGGCGGCCTTGGCGATCGCCGTGCCCAGCTTCTCTCGCAGCGTGAAGTAGTCGTCGCTGACCGCGAAGCGGAGGAGCTCGCGCACGGGCTCGCTCGTCACGGCGATGCGGCGGATCTCCTCGGACCCGGGGAGCTCGCCGTTGGAGATGGCGCCGGCGTCGTGCATGACGATCCGGGTGGCGGTCGCCAGATCGCCGCAGAGGACGAGGCCAGTGCGGTTGCCGATCTGGTGGACCACCGAGCGCCAGCGCAGCGAGCTCCAGGAGGTGGTTCCGAGCCCCTGGAACAGCTCAACCAGCTGCTTCGAGACCTTGTAAGGGACGTTCTTCTTCAGCTTGGCGGCCTGCTCGGCGGCGGCGTCGCCTGTGGCCGCGCGCCGCTTGGCGTGGCGCGGATGGAACGCCTTGAGCACGCTGGCGAACAGCGCCGTGAACTGCTTGGGGCGAACGCCGGCGGCCAGGATGTACTCGGGGCGGGAAAGCTCGATGCCGCGCGCGATCTGGAAGCGGATCTCCGCCGGCGTTGCCTCCTCGCCGGCCAGCGCCGGACCGACCACCAGAGCGGGGGGCGCCTGGACGACGATCTCCACCTCGTGCGGCGCCCCTTCGGCGCGGACGTAGAGGCCGGTCTTCTTGTTCCCCAGCGCCTTGGCCACCTGCCCGTAAATCTTGCCGAGGTCGAGCTCGGCCATCGGCGAGACCTTGTCGCGCGCCGAGACGCCGAAGTCCTCCAGCCGCTGGCCGATGAGACCGGGGGCGCCGGCCCACAGGCAGGAGAAGATCTCGGACATCAGCGTCGCCTCGCCGTGCGCCAGGTGCTGCTCGCGGTCCTTGTCGTCGAGCGACGCCGCGTAGGGGTCGTCGGGCTTCAGCTCGGGGGGCGGGTTGGCCTCGAGAAACGCACGCTCGGCGGGCGTCGCCGTCCCCAGCAGCGCCAGGAGCTCGTGGCAGCAGCGGGCCCGATCGGCGAGGCCGCGGCGGGTGTAGATCGCGGCGAGCGCGCGCAGCGACGACGAACGGGTGATGTCGGCGGCCAGGAGCTGCTTGTGGTTTTCGATCGCGGACGTCTCGTGCTCGGCGTCGTCGCCGTAGAGCGCGGCCAGCGCCTCACGGGCCGGCAGCTGCTCGGGGGTGAGCGCCACCACTTGCTCGAAGGCGGCGATCGCGCCGCGCGGGTCCCGCGCTCGCAAGAGCTCGCCGCGCCGCTGCCAGAGGCGCGCCCGGCGGGCCCGCGCCGCCGGCTGGTCGGCGGGCTCGGGCAGCGCCGCCAGCGCGCGCGCCAGCCGCTCCCCCAGGCCGAAGCTCGGGGGGAGCGAATCGGCCAGATCGCACAGGGCCGACAGCGCCGCCTCGTCGTGCGGATCCTCGGTGAGGGCCTTATCGAGCAGCGCGGCCGCTTCCTTGACCTCGCCCTGCTCGGCGAGCAGCAGGGCGGCGTCGCGCCGGCGCTCGGCGCGCTCCTTGGGATCCTTGACCAGGTCGATGAGCAACGCCGAGGTTTGCGCGGCCTCCTCGGAGTCCCCGCGCGCGCGCTGCAGCTTGAGCGTCTTCTCGAGCAGCCCGACCTGCTCCTCGGACGGTGCCGGCGAGGCCTTGTGCGCGTCGCTGTACGCCTTGAGGGCCTGCGCCTCGTCGTCGAGCTCGACGTAGAGATCGCCGAGCTGTTCCAGCGTCTGCGCGCGCTCGGCGCGGTCGGACGACTCGTCGGCCAGGCGGCGCAGGTAACTGGCCGCCTTCTCTCGCTCGGCGCGCTCGAGCGCCAGATCGGCCAGCGCCCGCAGCGAGGCCCGGTGGCCACCGCGCAGCCCTATCGCCGCTTCGTACAGCTCGATGGCGCGCTCCGGGTGGCGCAGCTTGATCTCCGCCTGCGCCGCGTGCGCCAGCGCGTCGGCCACCTCGTCGGGGTAGGTGGCGGCGTCGGGGTGGTCGCAGAGGGCGCCGAGGTGCATGGCCGCCTCGCGCCACTTCCCGGCGCGGAATCGGTTCTCGCCCATCGACAGCTTGGTGAGCAGCTGCCCGGGCCCCATCTTGTCGGCCTCGATCAGCTGGCGGTAGGCCTCGTCCAGCTTGCCGGTCTTCTCGTGCACCTCGGCGAGGCGCTGGAACAGCTTGGCCGCCTGCTGCGGCTGGTTGCGCAGCCGCCGTACCGCCTCGGTGAGGCGCTTCTCCGCCTGCTCCCACTGGCCTTCCTTGTAAAAGATGTCGGCGATCTCGAGGATGGCCGGCAGGTGGTCGGGGACCAGCGTCAGCGCCTCGTCGAGGTGCCGCTGCGCCTCCGCGGCGTCGCCCGACCCCTCCCAGGCGACGCGGGCCAGATCGCTCAGCACCGCCGCGCGCGCGTTCGAATCGGTGGTGATCTCCAGCTGGCGGGCGAGCACGCGGCGCGCCTCGTCCCAGTTCGCCTCGGCGGAGAGGACCGCCGCGAGCGCGTGCAGCGCCTCGGCGTTGTCGGGATCCTCGCGCAGGGCGGCCTCGAAGGCGTCGCGCGCCTTGGCGGGATCGCTGAGCTGCTCGCGGTAGACGCGGCCCGCGTCGAGCAGCGCCTCGACAGCTTCCGGCTTGCCGGTGAGCGCCTTGGCCTCGCGCAGGCGAACCGCCGAGTAGGACGCGAAGTCGTTGGCCTTGAGGTGCAAGCGGGCGAGGGCCCCCAGCGCGGCGGGGTTGTCGGGCGACGCCTGCAGCGCCGCCTCGACCTCCTTGCGCGCGGCCGTCGGATCGTTGAGGTCGTCGAGCTTGAGCAGCGACAGCTCCAGGTTCAGCTCGGAGATGCGGGCCATGTTGGGGCCGCCGCCGCCCTTGCGTGCCTTCTCCAGATCGATCCGCTGCGAGAGGACGCGCGACGCCTCGTGCGCCAGGCCAGCGCGGCGCAGGTTGCGCAGCAGCACCGCCAGGAGATCGTCGTCGGCGATTGCTTCGGGCCCGAGATCGCGCAGCGCCCCGGCCGCCGCCTCCGGGTTGTTGAGGCGGTCCTGCAGGATCTTGACCCGGCGGCGGACCAGCTCGATCTTTTCCGATCCCTTGGCAATCGCAGAGCGCCGCTGCAGGATCTCCTGCAGATCGTCGAAGTGGCCGTCCGCCTCGTGGAGGCGATCGAGTGCCTCCAGCGCCTGCGCGTCGTCGGGGATCTCGGCCAGCACCGACTCGTAGGCCTCGACGGCGCGGTCGGGGAGGGCGAGCTCCTTCTCGTAAACGCCCGCCACCTCGAGGCGCAGCGCGCGCGCCTTCGCCTTGTCGCCGATCAGATCGGCGCGGGCCTTGAGGCTCTCGACCACCTTGTTCCAGAGGCCGACGCGCGAGTAGAGCCGGGCGAGCGCCTCGTACGCCCCCAGCGTCTCCTCCACCGGCGGCGGGTCGGCCGTGCCGCGCTCCTCCTCGGACGACTCGCGCAGGAGGCGCTCCAGCGTGTCGATGGCCTCGTAGGGGCGCTCGATGCGCTCCTCGTAGAGGCCGGCCAGCTCGCGCAGCCGCGCGCGGCGCTCGGGGCCGTTCGGCAGCGACTCCGTCGCGCCGGCCGTCCGCTGCTCGAGGATGTTGGAGAGATCCTCCCAGCGTTGCTCGATCGCGGCAGATCTCCTCGACCCGTTTGACCGCCACCGGATCGTCGGAGCGCAACCGCAGGATCGCGCGGTAGAGCTCCTCGGCCTGGTCGATCTGGCCGAGCCGCTCGCGCACGCGGGCCACATCGTGGTGCAGCGTCACCGACGTCTCGATCGCACCGAACTCGTCGATCGCCCCGAGATAGATCTCCGCGATGCGCTCCCACTTGTCGAACTCGTCGCCGATGCGCTCCAGCTCGGCGCGCACCTTGACGTCGGTGATGTCGAGGCGGAACGCGCGCTCGAGCGCCTCGAGCGCACGATCGACGTCGTGCTGCCCCTTCTCCCAGACCTCGGCGATCTTGCGCAGGTAGACGCAGCGATCGTCGGCGTCCTCGGCCGGCAGCGACTCGTAGGCGGCGGCCAGCTCCTCCCAGGGCGTATCGTAGGGCTGGTCGTCGTCGTCGACCGCAGCCGGCGGAGGCGAGGGGGGACGGGCGACCAGCTCCTCGTCGATCTCCTCCTCTTCGAGCAGCTCGTCGTCGCCGATCTCCTCGATCTCCTCGTCGTCGGCGATCTCGTCGTCGGCGAGCTTGGCGCTGCCGGCGACGACCGGCGGCGGGGTCGCCACGTTGGCCGCCTCGTCTGCGGCGGCTGGGGCCGCAACCGTCTCGTTGTCCCCGAACGGGCTCGGTTCTTCCTCTGTCTCTGCCTGCGCCTCTGCCTCCGTCTCGGCGGTGTCGAGGTCGACGTCGACGTCGACCTCCTCGGAGACGACGTCCAGAGAGCTGGCGTCGCTCTCCTCGCCTTCGCCTTCGTCCTCACCCTCGTCGTCGGCCATCGCCGAATCGGTTTCGGAGACGCCGTTCGCGCTGTCGGCCGCGGCCAGCTCGTCCTCGGTCGGCGGGGGCAGCTCCTTGTCGTGGTAACGGCCGATGAGGGTCGCCAGCCGCCACAGATGCTCGACGATCTCCTCGTCGTCGGGCGCGAGGCGAAAGGCGTTCAGGTAGGCGCGAAAGGCGCGCACCAGATCCTTGACCTCGTGCTCGACCAGGTACGCGGCATTGCGCGCGACGGCCAGCTTCTCGGGCAGCTCGTCGGCCAGTGCGAACAGCTGGCCCTGGACCTTGAGCGCCTCCTCCCAGCGGCCGGTCACCCGGGCGAGACGCAGGATCTCCTCCTGCGTCGTGGCGTTGCGCGGCTCGAGGGCGAAGCTGCGCAGGAACTCGTCGAGCGCCGCCGACGGATCGCCCATGCGCTGTCTCGCGCACGTCGGCGCGCAGGCGCAAGAGCTCGACGCGCTCCTCGGTCTCGGTGCGCGCGCGCGCGACGTGCGCGTAGACGTCGAGCAGGCGCTTCCAGTCGCCGGTGCGCTCGGCGAGCCGCTCGAGGTTGTGCAGGAGCTCGTCGCCGGCCGGATCGGTCGGCAGCGCGTCGAGCAGCGTCTCGAAGGCGCGCGCCGGATCGGCCAGCTTCTCCTCGCAGATGAGCGCGATCTTGAGCGACGCCGCCAGCTGCTCGATCGGCTCCCCGGCCCGCGCGCGCGCGCCCTCGTAGATCTGGATCAGCTCCTCGTAAAGGCCGTGCCGCTCGGCCGTCTCGTCGACGAGCTGCAGGTTGTCGGCCGAGGGGCTCTCGATGTAGGCGCGGCGGTACCACTCGAAGCCGCGCGCCGGCTCGTCCAGCTTCGTCTCGTAGAGGTCGGCGATCTCGAGCATCAGCTTCCGCCGCGCCTCCGGCTCCTGCGTCTGCTCGAGCAGCTTCTCGTCGGCGTAGGCCAGCCGCTGGTGGTTGCCGGTCTTGCCGTAGAGACCCGAGACCGCCTGCAGGGCGGTCATATCCTCGGGGTCCATCTCCAGCACCCGCTCGTAGATGGCGATCGCCTTGCGGTCGTCGCCCAAGCGATCGCGGATGAGGGCCCCGAGCTCCATCGAGCGCCGCGCCCGCTCGGCCCGGTCGTCGGTCAGCCACAGCTGCCGCTCGGCGATCTTGACCACCTTGGGCCAGTCCTCGTCCTCTTCGTAGTAGCGGCGCAGGCGGGTGTGGGCCTCGACGTTGCGCGGATCGATCTCCGCGATGAGGCGCTCGAGCGCCTCGGCGGCCGAATCGACGTCGCGCAGCTTCTCGTCGAAGATCTGCGCGCGCTGGAGCGCCAGCTCCACGGCGCGCCCGGGCTCGGTCGCCAGCGGCGCCTGCCGGTCGAGGATGCGGACCAGCATCGGCCAGTCCTGCTCGGTGCCGTAGAGCCGCGCCAGCGCCTCGAGCGCCTCGGCGTCGGTCGGCAGGAGATCCGACAGCTGCTCCCAGGCCTTCCGTGCGCGCGCGATGTCCTGCAGCGACCCCTCGACGAGCCGCGCGAGGTGGCGCAGGTACTCGGCCTGCGCCGCGGCGTCGGCGATGACGCGCTCGACCTCCATGTCGAGGACGCGGGCCAGATCCTCGTGCCGCCCCAGCGCCGTGTAGATCTGCTCCAGCCCCGCCAGCGCCTTGGCGTCGTCTGGATCGAGACGGACCACCTCCTCGAGCCGGGCGGCGGCGCCCGTCGGGTCCTGCAGCTTGCTGTAGAGGATCTCCGCGATGCGGCGGAAAAGCTGCAGCTTCTCGTCGGGGTTGGCGGCGTGCTTGGCGTGCAGCTCGAGCACCCGGACCAGGTCGGCCGGCTGCCCGGCCCGCTCCAGGATCCGTTCGAGGCGGGTCAGCGTGTCGCGATCCCCGGGGACCGCCTGCAGGATCTCGCCGGCCGCCCACTGCCCCTGCACCAGATCGCCGGTCCGCTCGTCATAGATGACCAGCACCCGGCGCAGGAGACCCACGCGCTCCTGCTTGGACGTCGTCAGCTCGATCTGCTCGCGCAGCGCGTTCGCCAGGCCCGCGAAGTCCCCCTCGCGCTCGTAGATCTCGACCAGCGCGCGCATCGACACGGCGTCGTGCGGATCGCCGCGCAGGATCTCGCGGTAGACATCGATCGCCCGCTTGGCGTTCCCCAGCTTCTCGCGGTGGAGCTGGGCGACCCGGCGCAGGATGTCCATCCGCGCGGCCGGATCGCCCTGCGCGGCCGCCTCGCGTTCGAGCAGCGCCGCCAGCCGGTCCCAGCTCTTGGCCTTGAGGAGGATGCGGCGCTGCGATTCGCGCGCGCGGCCGTAGGTCGGGGCGATCTCCTCGGCGCGCTGCCACGCGAGCAAAGCCCGCTCGGGATCCCCCAGCTGCTTCTCGGTGACCGCCGCAATCTCCTCGAGCCGCGGCAAGAGCTCCTCGGTGGTGGCGCCGGCCACGCGCGCCCGCTCGTAGGAGAATTCCAGCAGGTCGGCCAGCGCCGCCCAGTCCCCTTTCTCCCGGAAGTGTTCCGCGTACGCGCCGAGCGCGAGCTGGTTCTCCGGCTCGAGCTCCAGCACCGCGTGAAGGTAGACGGCCGCCTGATCCGCGTCGCCCAGCCGGTCGCGATAGAGCGCCGCCAGCTCCAGCATGATGCGCGCGCGCGTTCCAGGATCGGCGACCGCTCCCAGCTGCCGCTCGCGCAGCTCGGCCAGCTTTGCGTAGTCGTGCCCCTGCAGGTACAGCTCGACCAGCTTCTCCGAGGCCGGCCCGCCCGGCGGCTCGATGAGCGAGATCTCGTTGTAGATCCGCTGCGCCTCGGCCCGATCGTCGAGCTCCCCCTCGGCCAGCTGCGCCCGCTTGTAGAGGAAGTCGACCCGTTCCCCCTCGGCGGCCCCCGCCGAGACCCGCTCGCGGTAGTAGCGATCCAGCTCCTGGAACCGGCGCGCGTCGTAGTAGACCCGTTCGAGCAGCTCCGACGACTCGGTGTGCCCCGGGACCGCCGCCAGCGCCTTGCGCAGCGAGGCGATCGCATTTTCGGTGTCGCCCGCTTCCTGGCGGCGGCGCCCGACCTGGAAGTAGATCGCGGCCGCTCGCTCGATCCCGTCGGCGCCGATCCAGTTGGGGTTGGCGTAGACGGCGGCCAGGTGCTCCAGCGTCTTCTCGTCACGCGGCCGGATGCGCACCGCCTCCGAGAGCCGCTGCGCCGCCGCGTCCAGCTCTTCCAGCTTCTCGGAGAGCACCCGCCCCAGGCCGACCAACAGATCGGCGCGGCGCCGCGCGTCGGTCGTCCCTTCCAGCTCCAGCTCGTAGAGCCGCACGACCGCCCGGTAGTCGCCCAGCGCCCGGTAGATCTTGCGCGCCGACTCGATCGACTTGAGGTGCTCCGCCGCCAGCTTCCCCTGGCGCTGCGGGTTGCGGACCGCGCGCTCGAGCTTGGCGAAGTGGTTGAGGAAGAGCTGCCCCATCTCCGCTTCCAGCTCGGCGATGCGGGCGGGATCGCGGGTGCGCGCGACGGCGGCCGCCTCCATCTCCAGCATCGTCATGTAGTCGGCGGTCCGCCCCTGCTCGCGGTAGATATCCTTGAGCCGCGCGGCGGCGCGGATGTGACCGGGGTCGCGATCGACGGCGTTGACCAGATCGGCCTCCGCCCCCTCGGCGTCCCCCAGCTGGTCGATCCGCAGCTCGGCCGCCAGGTAGAAGAGCTCGCCCGCCTTGGCGTTGTCCTCTATCGCTTGCGCGCGGGTCTCGTACAGCGTCACGAGCCGATCGTGCTTTTGCGCCTGACGATAGGCCTTCCGCAGCGCGACGAACGCTTCGGTATCGGCAGGATTCCTTTGCAGGGCGGCTTCGTATTCGCGGACGGTGGGCATGCGCGAGTTCCCTACTACTGCGAAGCGACGGGACTTGTGCTACGCGACGGGCCGGCGGCCTTGAGCAGGCGGACACCCTAGCACGGGTAGGAAGTTGAAACCAAGCGGTGGCAAAGGCGGAAAAAGACGGCCAACCGGGCGATTTTCTAAAGCGTTTGTGGGCTTGTGCCGCACACGGCCGAACACTGCGGTCCGAGGGCTGCGGATAGACCCAGGGCTACGGGGTGCACGCACCGGGTCCCCCGTCGGGGTTCGGTGTGCAGACGTCGCCGGCCGCACAGTCGCTCGACTGGGCGCAGCTCGTGTTGCAAGCGCCCGCGCCGCACGCGTACGGCGTGCAGTCGGTCATCGAGGTCGGCGTGCAGTTGCCGAGCGCGTCGCAGGTCGACGACCCGAACAGAGTCTGGCCGGTGCAGCCGGCCGGCGCGCAGCCGGTGCCCACCGGGTAGTGTGCGCAGTTGCCGGCGCCGTCGCAGAGGCCGTTCGTGCCGCAGCTCATGGATCCCTGATTGGCGCACATGCCGGCGGGATCGGGGCCCGCGGCGGTGGGCGTGCAGTTGCCGCCCGCGACGACCGCGCATGACTTGCAGCTGCCGCATGGGCCGCTCGAGCAACAGACGCCGTCGGTGCACATCGTGCTGAGGCACTGAGCCCCCGAGGTGCAGGACGCGCCCAGCGGCTTGAGGTTGGTGCAGGAGCCCGACTGGCAGGTGTCGCCGCCGATGCAGTCGTTGTCGTTGCCGCACATCGTGAGGCAGGCGCTCGCGCCGGCGTTGCACATGTAGGCGCCGCAGCTCATCGGGGGCTGGACGCAGGTCCCGGTGCCGTCGCAGGCGCCGACCGGTGTGTCGGTCGACCCGCTGCAGGTCGCCATGCCGCAGCTGATGCCGACCGCCGCGCTGGCGCAAAGGCCGTTGCCGTCGCAGGTTCCGTTGTTGCCGCAGGGCGGGTTGGGCGCGCAGCCGCCGTGCGGCTCCATGTTCCCCGCCGCTACCGGCTGGCAAGACCCGGTGCTGCCGGTCAGGTTGCAGACCTGACAGTTGCTGCAGCTGCCGGACGAGCAGCAGACGCCGTCGACGCAGTTGCCGCTGTCGCATTCGGTGCCGTCGGCGCAGAGCTGGCCGAGCCGCTTGAGGCCGCAGGCGCCAGCGGTGCAGAACTTGTTGGGGGCGCAGTCGGCGTTGCTGGCGCACACCGCCACGCAGGCGTTGCCGGTGGCTGCGTTGCAGGCGAAGGGCGCGCAGGACTGCGTCGCGGCCGGTTTACAGGTGCCGTTGCCGTCGCAGCTGCGGGCCAGGCTGTCGGTCACTGATCCGCTGGGGCAAGAGGGGCCTGCGCACTGGGTGCTGGCGGGGTAGAGGGCGCAGCTCCCATTGCCGTCGCAAAAACCGGTCTGGCCGCAGCTGGCCGCGCCGTGGTCGGTACACTGGCCCGCCGGATCGGCGGCGCCGGCGGCGACCGGCGTGCAGATCCCGGCGGCGCCGCCGGAGGAGAGCGCGCACGACATGCAGGTGCCGGTACAGCTCGTCGCGCAGCAGACGCCCTGGGCACAGATGCCGCTCTGACACTCGGTGCCGCCGGAGCAGACCGCGCCGTTGGACTTGAGCCCGCACGAGCCGTTGTTGCAGAACCTGCCGGGGGCGCAATCGGCGTCGACCGCGCAGGTCGCCTTACAGGTGTTGGCGCCGCAGGCGAACGGGGAGCAGGAGGTCGATACCGGCGTCACGCAGGTGCCGGCGCCGTCGCAGGTCGATCCCGGCGTGAAGGTGGTGCCGCTCGGGGGACAGGTCGCGCCTGCGCAGGCGGTCCCCTGCTGGTACTTCTCGCAGGCCCCCGCCTGGCACTTTCCATCGGTCCCGCAACCCGGGGCGCCGTGGTCGACGCAGGTGCTCGCCGGATCGGGGCCCGCGGCGACGGCCGTGCACATGCCCATCGATCCCGTGATCACGCACGACTGGCAGGTTCCGGTGCAGGCGGTCGTGCAGCAGACCCCCTGTTGGCAGTTCCCCGACCCGCACTCCGAGCCGGCGCCGCAGAAGGCGCCGATCGGTTTTTTGCCGCACGAGCTGTTGGTGCACACATTGCCGGTCGAGCAGCTGCTGTTGGTGGTGCAGGCCTGAAAACATCTGGTGTTTCCGTCGCAAACGTAGGGCGCGCAGACGATCGCGTCGGGGGCGGCGCAGTTGCCGTTGGCGTCACAGGTCGAGCTCGGCGTGTAGATGCCTGCGCCGCAGCGCTCCGCGGCGCAGGTGGTCCCCATTGGGTACTTGTGGCAGCTGCCGGCGCCGTCGCAGGTGCCGTCCGTGCCGCAGGCGCCGGGGCCGTGGTCGCTGCACATTCCGTGCGGATCCGAGGCGGCGGCGGGGCTCGGCGCGCAGGTGCCGAGCGACGTCGACAGCGCGCAGCTGTGGCAGGCGGCGCCGCAGGACGAGTTGCAGCAGACGCCGTCGACACAATAGGTGGAAGCGCACTCGCTCCCCGCCGAGCAGGGCTGCCCGTTCGACTTGGGGCCGCAGCTGCCATTCACGCAGCTGTGGCCGGTGACGCAGTCGCTGTCGCCGGCGCAGTGGTTGATGCAGGCGCCGCCCGAGCACTGATAGGCGCCGCACTCCTGGACCCCGGGCGCCCGGCAGGTGCCGAGCCCGTTGCACGTCCCGGCGGTGTTGACCCGGTTGCCGCTGCAGGTCGGCGGGACGCAGACCGTCTCGGCGGCGTACTTGGCGCATCCCCCGACGCCGTCGCAGCTGCCGGTCTGCCCGCAAGTCGACTTGTCGGTCACGGCGCACACCTGGTGCGGGTCGAGAGCTCCGCGCGGCGTCGGGCCGCAGGTCCCGATCCGCCCGCTCTGGTTGCAGCTGACGCAGGGGCCGGTGCAGGCCGTGTTGCAGCAGACGCCGTCGGCGCAGAACTTGGACGCGCACTGGGCGGAGGCGGTGCAGACCGCGCCCGGTGGCTTGAGGCCGCAGCTCCCGGCCACGCACTTGACGTTCCCGGCGCAGTCGGCGTCGGCGGCGCAGGTTTCGACGCAGCTGTTGGTCTTCGAGTCGCAGTTGAACGGCGCGCAAACGATCGACGCGCCGGAGGTGCAGCTGCCGTTCCCGTCGCACACGCGGACGCCGCCGATCGCGGCGCCGTCACAGGTCCCCGTCTGGCACACGGTGCCGGCCTCGTAGCTGCGACAGCTCCCCTTGCCGTCGCAGGTGCCGTCGAGGCCGCAGGTCGAGATGGGGCTTTGCGGACAGCTGTCGGCCGAGCTCGGCGCCACGCCGGTGGGGACGAACGAGCAGACGCCGGGCGCCGCGGGCGTGTTGCACGATTTGCAGGTCTCGCCGCAGGCGCTGTTGCAGCAGAGCCCGTCGACGCAGAACCCGCTGGCGCAGTCGGCGGCACAGGCGCACACCGCGCCGTTGGACTTGCGCGCGCCGCCGTCGCCGCTGCAGGTGGCGCCGTCGCGCCCGGCGTCGGGCTTCGGCGTGCCGCCGTGGCCGTGGCAGCCGGCGACCGCGAGCGCTGCGGCCAGGAGGGCCACGAACAGGGGCAGTCGGCGCGTCGGGCGGTTCACCACCTCATCAACGGGCACCCGCAGACGATACCCGATCGCCGCGTCGGGTTGGTGCGGATCGCGTGCAGCGGTCTAGTGGTAGAGGAAGACGATCTCGACGCGGTTGTTCTTGGCCCGGCCGGAGGCCGACTTGTTGTCCACGAACGGGTCCTCGCCGCCGAGGCCGCTCACCATCAGCCGCTTGGTCTCGACGCCCCGCTCCGCGAGCGCGGAATAGACCGCCTGGGCCCGCGCGGCCGAGATGGCCATGAGCTCGGTCGATTTGCCCCGGTTGTCGGTGTAGCCGACCACCTGGACGGGGTAGCTGGGGTACTTCTTGAGCAGGGTGGCCACGGCGTCGAGGGTCCCGTCGTGGCCGGGGGCGATGCTCGGCTCGCGCTTGGTGAACATCTGCGGGATGACGATCACCAGGCGCTGGAGGTCGCCGCGCGGATCGATCCGGACCTTGACCCCCGGGATGGTGGGCGCGTCGCGGGCGAGTGCGTCGTTCCGTGCCTTGTTGGCGTTCGACTCCTCCGCCTGCTCGTAGAGGGGCTTGGAGGTGGCGGCGGCCTGATCGGCGTTCTTCTTGGCGTTGTCGGCGGCAGCCTCGGCGCCGGGGTAGTCGCCCTGCTTGAGCGCCGCCTCGGCCTTGGCCAGGAGATCCCCCGCCGCCGTGTACTCCTGCTGGGCGTAGTGCATCGCATCGACCGTGTCGGCCGTGCGGAGCGCCAGCTGCGCCGCCGCAACTTTTTGCTGGGACGAGAGCTGTTGCGAGAGGCGCTCCTGCTCGACCTTGGCCTTCTGCTGCTCGCTCGACATCTCCTGCGACAGCCGCTGCTTGTCGGCCTCGGCGCTCTGGTGCCCCTCGACGATCTTCTGCAGCAGGGCGACCTTCTCCTTCTCACTGGTCAGATCCTTGGCCAGGCCGGTGTACTCCTCCTCGGCCTGGGCCTGCTGGCCGGAGAGCGTCTGGATCTGCGCCTTGAGCTGGTCCTGATCGTACAGCGCGATGGCCATCTTCAATTTGATCTGGGCCATCAGCGCGTTGGTGCGCGATTCGGGGAGGTCGTTCGACTGCCAGTTGTCGTGGGCGGCGGCGTCGCGCCGGTCGGCGTCGGCCATCAGATCGGGCGCGCGCTTGACGACCTCGGGCAGCTTGGCCTGATTGGCGGCGCGCAAGGTCTCCAGCGCCTGCAGCTCGGGCGGCTTGGGCGGCGTCGCGCAACCCGCGGCGGCGACGAGCGCCAGGGCGGCGATCTTCAGATGAGCTCGCTTCACTGGGCGGCCTTCTCGAGCGCCTTCTTCTTGTCGCTCGTCTCCTGCAGGGACTTGCGCGTGCGCGCGATCTTTACCCTCAGGTCCTTGAGCGCCGCCTCGCGCGCCTGTTCCTGCGCGCGCAGCTTGGAGACGGTGATCTCGGCCCGGATCAGGTCCCCTTGTTTGAGCGACCGATCCAGCACCTCGCGCACCTGATCGTATTCGTGCTTGGCCCGCAATCCCCAGGCCTCATCGAGCCAGGACCGCAGCCGCGCGATCTCGTCAGTGACCGCCTTCAGCTCGTCGAGCCGCTCCAGATCGGCGACCGACGACTTCTGGGTGTCGATCTGTCGCTGCAGGTCGTCCTCTTCGCCGGCGCGCGCCACGCCACCGACCGACCCCAGGAGCCCGAGTCCGATCGCCACCACTCCCCAGGTTCGTTTCAAACGGGTCATTCTGACGCTGCTCCTCTTGGTCTTGTGGGGTCCGATTGCCCCACTCGTCGACGGATTTTCCACTCGACCTTAAGCCGCGGGTCCCCCAAGTTCAAGAGGTCCGGCGCACCCGCTCAGCGGACGCAGCCGGCGGGCGGCCGAAACAATCGGTGGATCGACCAGTCGACGGCGAGCGAGACGAGCACGCCGGTGGCCGCCCCGATGAGATCCCAGGTCAGGTCGCGCCAGGAGGCGTCGCCATGTCCATCGAGATCCCAGAGCTCCTTGGCGGCGCCCGCGCCGACCGCCAGGGCCGCGCCGCCGGCGGCGCGCGCCGGGCGGCTCTCGGTCCCCAACGAGGTCCCCGCGTACCCGACGATCGCCAGGGAGGCCGACGCCGAGAAGTGAAGCAGCTTGTCGCGTCCCCACCAGGGGTCGGCGTCGGCGGTCTGGGCGCGGGCCGACCCGACCGGCCCCGCCAAGACGGCCAAGACGGCCAAGACGGCCAGCCTCTCGAGGGCGGTCACCGTCGGTCGTCGTGGCCGCATCGACGCGGATGCTACAGCGGGTCGCGCCCGGCGTGCGCGGTGGTAATATGGCGGCGTGGAGAACGTCATCGAGGTTCGATACGCGGGCGTGGTGGTGGGGCGCTCCACGAAGGTTCGTGACTGGGGCGAAGCCGGCGCGTTCATCGGCTTCGCCGAGCCACTGCCGACCGGAACGCCGCTGGTGCTCAAAGGGGACGGCATCGAGCAGCCGGCCCGTGTCGTCCAGGTGATCGAATCGGCCGATCCGGCGGTCGCCGGGATGCAGGTGACGTTCGTCGACGCCGCCCGCGCGGTGCGCCCGTCGCAGAGGTCGGCCGCGGCCCCCGCCAAGGCCGCCGCCGCCCCGAGCGCGGCGCCGGCCCCCGCCGCCCCGGCCACCGCCTCCGCTCCCGCGCCTGTGGCACCGCCGCCCGCCGTCGTCGCCGAGGCCGCGTCCGCTTCGCCGCCGGCCGTCGCCGAGGCTGCGCCCGTCGCCGAGGCCGCCGTCGTCGCCGAGGCCGCGCCCGTCGAGATCGCGGGTGGCGCGTCGTCGGCCCTCCCCAGCGAGGTCTCCGGCCCCGCGACCGCCGACCACGCAGAGGGCGACGCGGGACAGGGTGGTGGCGGCGGCAAGCGTCGGCGCCGCCGCAGGTGATCCGCCCGCCGCGTCTTCGCCCGGGCAGCGTCGTCCGGATCGTCGCACCCTCGGGCCCGGTTCCGCGCGACGGGTTCGCCGCCGGGCTCGCTCCGCTCGGCGCACGTTATGACGTCAGGGTCGACGAGGCGGCGATCTTCGCGCGCGACGGCTTTCTGGCCGGGCCCGACGAGCAGCGCCTCGCCGAGCTTCGCGCCGCGCTCGTCGAACCCGACGTCGAGGCGGTGATCATGGCGCGCGGCGGGTACGGCCTCCTGCGCCTGCTCCCGTTCCTCGAACGGGAGCTCTTCACCGGGCGCCCGCGCGCGCTGGTCGGCTTCTCCGACGGCACCGCGCTGCTGGCTGCCGCGGCGCGCGCCGGGGTGGTTTCCATCCACGGTCCGGTGGTCACCCAGCTCGGCAACTTGTCGGCCAGCGATCGCGAGGCGCTCTACGCCCGGCTGGAGAAGCCGGCGCCGGCGCCGCTCCTCGACGGGCTCGAGGAGATCATCCCCGGGCGCGTGCAGGGGCCGCTGCTGGGCGGCAACCTCGAGCTCTTCTCGCGCCTCGTCGGCACGCCTTTTCTGCCCGATCTGTCGGGCGCCATCCTCTTCTTCGAAGATCTGGGCGAGCGGCCCTACCGGATCGATCGGCTCATCACCCACCTCGATCTGTCGGGCGTCTTCGGCGCCGTCTCGGCGGTGGTGCTGGGCGACTTTTCGACCTGCCGCGAGCCCGAGCCGACCCGCGCCGAATCCCCGACCGCCGACGAGGTCCTGTTCGAACGGCTCGGCCGGCTGCCGATCCCCGTCGCGCGAGGCGGCGCGTTCGGACACGGCACGCGCAACGTCGCGCTTCCCTACGGCGCGCTCTGCGAGCTCGACACGCGCTCCGGCACGCTGGTCACGCTGGAAGGCGCGGTTAGCTGATCAGCGACCCCGGCGGGCTCTGCGTCGGCTCGGGCTCCTCGATCTTGCCGAAACGCTCCTCGTAGCGGCGGACGTTGTGCTCGAGCGCGCGCAGGAGGCGCTTGGTGTGGCGGGGCGACGAGATGATCGCGGGCGCGGACGCGGGCGCGCGGCGCCGCCGGCTGGAGGTAGGCGAAGTCGAGGACGAACTCGTTGTCGTTGTGGTTGATGAGCACCAGGTTCGAGTACGCGCCCTGGGCCGTCACCTCGTCGAGGTCGATTTGCATCTGCGGGACGCTGGGGTCGCCAGGAGGTTTCGGATGGTCGGCCATGGGTAAGGTATACAACGCGATGCACCGGCTAAGATGTCCACCGTGCCTCCGCAGGGTCATCGGCATCGACCTCGGCGCGCGGCGGATCGGCGTCGCGGTGACCGACGCGCTGGGGATGACCGCGCAACCGCACGCCACCATCGCGCGGCACGGCGGCCAGCGCGACCTCGACGCGATCGCGGCGGTCGTGCGCGCGCACGGCGCGGACCGCGTCGTGCTGGGGCTGCCGCTCTCGCCCGAGGGCGAGCGGGGGCGCGCCGCCAAGAGCGTCGAGGCGTTCGCCGAGCGGCTGCGTGCGGCGCTGGACGTTCCGGTCGAGCTCATCGACGAGAGCTTCAGCACCGTCGAGGCCGAGGAGGTCCTGCTGGCCGCCGACCTCTCTCGCGCGCGGCGGCGGGAGGTGGTCGACAAGCTGGCGGCGGCGGTCATCCTGCGGCGCTGGCTCGACGCGCAGGCGGCCGCGGGCGGGCGGGCGCAATGAAGCCGGCGATGAAGCGCGCCTTGATCGTCTTCGCCGTCACCAGCGCGCTCGGGGCCATCGCGCTGGCGGTCGTCGTCCGGACGGCCTGGCGCTACGGCGATCGCCCGGGCGGGACGGCGCCGCAGGGCCAGGTCGAGATCGAGATCCCGCCGGGCGCCGGCGCGGGCGATGTCGCCGAGCGTCTGGCCAAGGCCGGCCTCATCGGCAGCCCGGCGATCTTCCGGCTCTACGCCGGCCAGCGCGGCGTCGCCGGGCGGTTCAAGGCCGGGCGCTACGAGATCGCGGCGCCCGCGACGCCGCGGCAGATCCTCGAGACGCTGGTCAAGGGCGCCGCCGACGAGCTGGTCACGGTCATCATCCCCGAGGGGAAGAACCTGGTCGAGGTCGCCGAGATCCTCGACGCCGCCGGCATCGCCAGCAAGTCCGCGCTCATCGGCAGGCGACCGACCCGGCGTTCGCCGCCGAGCCTGGGGCTGCCGGGCACCTCGCTCGAGGGCTACCTCTTCCCCGACACCTACCGGCTGCGGCCGCACACGCCGCCCGCGCGCGCGCTGATCCCGCTCGTGCGGCGCCACCGGCAGGTCTTCGACGAGCTGAAGCGCCGCGCACGCCAAGGGCGTCGCCGAGCTGAAGAAGACGCTGGGCTTCGACGACCCGAAGATCGTCACGCTGGCGTCGATCGTCGAGAAGGAGACCGGCCAGCGCGGAGGAGCGGCCGCGCATCGCGCAGGTGTTCATCAACCGGCTGCGCTTCCCGACCTTCGTCGCCCAAGCTGCTGCAGACCGATCCGACGATCGTCTACGGCTGCACGGTGGCGACGCCGCGCTCGAACGCCTGCCTCAAGTGGGACGGGCGCATCCGGCGCATCCAGCTCGACGATCGCGACAACCCGTACAACACGTACACGCACGAAGGGCTGCCGCCGGGACCGATCGCGAACCCGGGCCGCGCCGCGCTGGAGGCGGTGATGGCGCCCGACCACACGCCCTACCTCTACTTCGTGTCGAAGAACGACGGCACCCACTACTTCTCGAAGACGGTCGCCGAGCACAACGGCGGCGGTCGTGAAGTACCAGCGCGGCGGCAAGCCGCTCGGCGCAATGAGCGCCACCCCGACGCGGTGATCGCCGTCGAGGGGCTGGGCAAGGTCTTCCAATCGCCGGCCGGGGTGCGCGAGATGCTGCGCGGCCGCCTCTTCGGCCGGCCCGTCACGGCGCTCGAGCGACGTGTCATTCACGGTTCGGCAAGGGGAGATCGTCTGCGTGATGGGGCCGAACGGGGCGGGCAAGTCGACGCTGGTCCGCATCCTGGGCGGCCTCCTCTTGCCCTCGTCGGGGCGGGCGCGGGTGGCCGGGATCGACGCCGGCGCGGGGACCTCCGAGTTCCGGCAGCGGGTTGCCTTCGTCGTCGGCGACGAGCGCAGCTTCCATTTTCGCGTCTCGGGGCGGGGCAACCTCCACTACTTCGCGGCGCTGCACGGCCTGACACCGTCGGTGGCCCGGCAGCGCGCCGGCGAGCTGCTCGCGCGGGTGGGGCTGGCGGAGGCCGCCGATCGCCGCTACCGCGAGTACTCGCGCGGGATGCGGCAGCGCCTGGCGATCGCGCGCGGCCTGCTGGGCGACCCGAAGGTCCTCCTGCTCGACGAGCCGACGCTGGGGCTCGATCCCAAGGGGGCGCGCGACCTGCGGGCGTTCCTGCGCGAGGAGATCATCCGCGGCGCTGGACGCACCGCGATCGTCTGCAGCAACGACCCGACCGAGGCGCGCGCGATGGCCGACCGGGTCCTGTTCCTCGACGGCGGCCGGTTGCACGCCGAGGCGTCACCGGACCGGATCGAGGCGGAGCTGGGGCTGTGACCGTCTCCGCCTTCTCGCCGTCCTGGTTCCTGCGCGTGCTGGTGGCCTTCGTGCGGCGCGAGCTGGCGGCGCTCGGCGGCTACCGGACGGCGTTCGTCATCCGGATCCTCGGCTTCGGGCTGGCCGTCGGCTCGCTGCTGTTTCTCTCCCGCTTCGTCGGCGCGGCAGTCAACCCACACCTCCTCGCCTACCGCGGCAACTACCTCGGCTTCGTGGTGCTCGGTTTTCTCGGCACCGAGTTCCAGCAGGTCGGCGTCTCGGTGCTCGCGCAGCGGATCCGCATGGCCCAGGTGATGGGGACGCTCGAGGCCGAGGTGGCCACGCCGGCGCCCCCCTGGATGGTCCTCGGCGCGCCCCCGGTCTACGAGTTCGCCACCGCCGCGCTCCGCTCGGCCGCCTACCTGCTGGGCGCCAAGCTCTTGCTCGGGCTCGATCTCTCGCACGCCAACTGGACCTCGCTGGTCGTCGCCGTGCCGCTCATCGTGGCGGCCTTCTCCGGGCTCGGCCTGCTGGCCGCCGCGACGACGATGCTGGTCCGCCGCCTCAACCCGGTGGCGATGGTGATCGGCTCGCTGTCGTTCTTCCTGTCGGGCGTCATGTACCCGGTCACGGTGCTGCCCGAATGGCTGCGCGTCGTCGGCCGCCTGCTGCCGCTCACCCACGCGCTCGCCGTCCTCCGCGGCGCGCTGCTGGTCGGCTCCGGCCTCGGCGAGCTGCGGTCGTCGTTGCTCGCGCTGCTCGTCTTCGCCGGCCTCCTCGCCCCCGTCGGCGCCGGCATGTTCGCCTTCGCCCTCCGCCGCGCCCGCGTCGACGGGTCGCTATCGCACTACTGACTCGCGGCCATCGGCCCGGATTCCGAGCCGACCACCGCCCGGGCGGCGGGCAGAGGCACGGCGGTGGGACCGGCCGCGGGCGAGAGGAAGCGACGGCGCATCCACCGCATGGCCGGCTTCTCGATGAGGTAACGAACGGCCGTGGCAGTCGCGACGACGCCGGCGCCGTAGCCGGCGAGCCAGAGCGGTTGGTTGGTCGGGATCGCCAGATGATGGGCGCGCGCGACCGCAAGCACGATCATCTGCAGCGGAACGTGCACGAGATAGATCCCGTAGGAGATCTCGCCCAGGAAGACGAACGGGCGAAGCGAGAGGAGCCGCGCCAGCGGGGCGACGCTCAGGCTCGCGAAGACGAGGGGCGGAAACAGGGCCAGGCAGTTGGCGGCCGGACTGGCGCCGATCCAGGCGTCGTAGCCGAAACGCTGGGCGAGGAAGACCACCAGGGCGAACAGCGCGAGGCAGGTCCACCCGAACAGCGCGCGGTATCCGAGCCGCTCCACCGCGCGCAACCCGAGGTAGCCGAGCGAGCCGAAGTAGAACCCGACCAGCCCGCGCGCCAGCGAGCCATTGATGAACGGCACGACAACGCCGCTCTGGATGCCGATCCCGAAGGCGACGGTGGCGACGCAGAGGCCGACGTAGCTCCTCCGATAGCGCGAAGCGAACAAGAAGAAGGTGAGGTAGGCCAGGATCTCGGCACCCACCGACCAGGTCGGCGCGTTGTAGGCCCAGCCGGGCCCGAACACGACGTGCAGATAGACCGCCTGGAGAAAGAAGCTGTAGAGGTCGGTGTGCTCGTAGATCACCGGCCCTTGATGCTGCCAGAGCTGCGACCACTCGACCGCCGCGCAGACCACCAGAGTGACCAGGTGGAGCGGGTAGATTCGCGAGAACCGGAGGATGAAAAACGCCCGGCCATCGACCCGCCCGTCGCCGACCGGCTCCAGATAGCGGTAGGTGAAGATGACGCCGCTGAGAAGGAAGAACAGGTCGACCAGCAGCCATCCGTTGCCGTAGAGCCAGTGGAAGAGATCGAAGCGGGCCAGCGGATAGGCCTCGGGCGCTCCGCCGAAATGAACGTAGTGATAGAAGACCGCGACCCCGAGCGCGGCCACCCCCCGGAGCGCGTCCAGGGGCGCGAGACGGTTTTCGTTGGTAGAGCCGGGCATGACGGGAGGCGGGCGCTGAGAAGTTGGCCGCCACACTACCAGCCACCTCACATTCACGTCGAGCCGGGCGAATAGGGCGCGCGGGTCGCTGCCGCGTCGTGCTACAATGAGACTTCGTCTTCTTTTGTTGCCGTCCTGGGTTCGGGGGGTGAGCCGAGCGCCCGCCGAGCCTGAAAGGAGATCGTCCCGATGGCCGTTTCCGAATCGACCGGGAAGGCGGGCGACACGCCCGCGCTGATCGCCAAGGTCGCCAAGCTCCAAAACCTCAAGGAGTTCGCCGAGCTCAACTGGACCGGCAGCTTCGAGGATTACCTGGCGCTGATCCGCAAGAACCCCGCGGTCACGCGGAGCGCCTTCCAGCGCGTCTACGACATGATCCTGTCGTACGGGCAGGAAGAGTACATCGACAACAAGAAGCGGCTCATCCGCTACAACTTCTTCAAGGACGAGCAGCACGCCGGGCGCGACGCCATCTTCGGGCTCGACATCCCGCTCATGCGCCTCGTGAGCGTGCTGCAGAGCGCGGCGCAGCGTTATGGCACCGAGCGGCGCGTGATCCTGCTGCACGGTCCGGTCGGCAGCTCGAAGTCGACGATCGCGCGCCTCATCAAGCGCGGGATGGAGGAGTACTCGCGCACGCCCGAGGGCGCGCTTTACACCTATGACTGGGTGCTGCCCGAGAAGCTGACCCACGTGACGGCCGGCGCGACGACCTTCAAGTGTCCGATGCACGAGGAGCCGCTGCGTCTCATCCCGCCCGAGTGGCGCGACAAGGCGCTCATCGAGCTGGGCGTCAACCAGCCGGGCAAGCAGCCGGTGGTCATCGAGGGCGATCTCGACCCGGCCTGCCGGCTCATCTTCCGCGAGCTCATGGCCGAGCACAAAGGCGACTGGGCGGAGGTGATCAAGCACATCCGCGTCCGGCGGCTCATTCTCTCCGAGCAGGATCGCGTCGGGATCGGGACCTTCCAGCCGAAGGACGAGAAGAACCAGGACTCGACCGAGCTGACGGGCGACATCAACTACCGGAAGATCGCCGAGTACGGGTCGGACAGCGATCCGCGGGCGTTCAACTTCGACGGCGAGTTCAACATCGCCAACCGCGGCGTCATCGAGTTCATCGAGGTGCTCAAGCTGGACGTCGCGTTCCTCTACGACCTCCTGGGTGCGTCGCAGGAGCACAAGATCAAGCCGAAGAAGTTCGCGCAGACCGACATCGACGAGGTGATCCTCGGCCACACCAACGAGGCCGAGTACAAGAAGCTGCTCTCGAACGAGTTCATGGAGGCGCTGCGCGACCGGACGGTCAAGATCGACATCCCGTACATCACGCGCGTCTCCGAGGAGCAGCGGATCTACGCCAAGGACTACAACGCGGGGAAGATCCGCGGAAAGCACATCGCGCCGCACACGCTGGAGACGGCGGCGATGTGGGCGGTGCTCACGCGGCTCGAAGATCCCAAGAAGCATCAGCTGACGCTGGTGCAGAAGATGAAGCTCTACGACGGCAAGACGCTGCCCGGCTTCACCCAGGACAACATCAAGGAGCTGCGCAAGGAGGCGATGCGCGAAGGGATGGACGGCATCACCCCGCGCTACATCCAGGACAAGATCTCGAACGCGCTGGTCAGCGACCGCGGCGAGGGCTGCGTCAACCCGTTCATGGTCATGAACGAGCTCGAGTCCGGGCTGCGCCACCACTCGCTCATCACCAACGACGAGCAGCGGCGCCACTTCGGCGTCTTGCTGGGCCTCGTGAAGCAGGAGTACGAGGACATCGTCAAGAACGAGGTCCAGCGCGCGATCAGCGCCGACGAGGAGGCGATCGCGAAGCTCTGCGCCAACTACATCGACAACATCAAGGCCTACACCCAGAAGGAGCGGGTGAAGAACAAGTACACCGGCCAGGACGAGGAGCCCGATGAGCGCCTGATGCGGTCGATCGAGGAGAAGATCGACATCCCGGATTCGCGCAAGGACGACTTCCGGCGCGAGATCATGAACTACATCGGCGCGCTGGCCATCGAGGGGCGGCAGTTCGACTTCCGCACCAACGAACGGCTGCAGAAGGCGCTCGAGCTGAAGCTGTTCGAGGATCAAAAGGACTCGCATCAAGCTGACCAGCCTGGTGAGCGCGGTCGTCGATCGCGACACGCAGGAGAAGATCGACGTCGTCAAGAACCGCATGATCCGGAACTACGGCTACTGCGAGATCTGCGCGACGGACGTGCTCAACTTCGTGGCGTCGATCTTCGCGCGCGGAGACGTGAAAGACTAGGCGGAGGTCGTCGCGACACACATGGACCGCTCAACGCTCGAGGCGCTTCCCGCGGTGAACGTCGAGATCAACGGCCAGGCCGCGGCATTGCTCGTGAAGCTGATGGGCGACCTCGGGACCGAACAGCCGATGGCCGTGCTCACGCGCGCGCTCGGGATGCTGGAGCAGGCGCTGTCGGCCAAGGCCCGCGGCCAGCGGCTGGGGGTCTACGATCCGGCGTCGGGCCGCTTCGTCGACCTGGTGGTCTGATGGCGCTGCGTATCGATCCCGACCACCGCCGCTTCCGCGACATCGTGCGCGGGAAGATCAAGCAGGACCTGCGCAAGTACATCTCGCAGGGCGAACTGATCGGGCGCAAGGGGAAGGATCTGGTGTCGATCCCGCTGCCGCAGATCAACGTCCCGCGCTTCCGCTTCGGCAGCAAGGACAACGGCGGCGTGGGGCAGGGGGAGGGCGACGTCGGCGACAGCCTCGGCAAGGGCGACCCGAACGCCGACGGCAGCGGCAAGGCTGGCGACCAGGCGGGCGAGCACGCGCTCGAGGTCGAGCTGTCGCTCGAGGAGCTGGCGCAGATCATGGGCGAGGAGTTGCAGCTGCCGCGCATCGAGCCCAAAGGCAAACAGCGGATCATCTCGCAGAAGGACCGCTACGTCGGCATCCGGCGCGCCGGTCCCGAGTCGCTGCGCCACTTCAAGCGCACCTTCCGGCAGGCGCTGCGCCGCCAGCTGATGACCGGCACCTACAACCCGGAGCGGCCGGTCATCGTCCCGGTGCGCGAGGATCGCCGCTACCGCTCGTGGCGCACGACGCCGCTGCCGCAGTCGAACGCGGTGATGATCTTCATCATGGACGTCTCGGGGTCGATGGGCGACGAGCAGAAGGAGATCGTGCGCATCGAATCCTTCTGGATCGATACCTGGCTGCGCTCGCAGTACAAGGGCCTCGAATCGCGCTACATCATCCACGACGCCGTCGCCAAGGAGGTCGACCGCGACACGTTCTTCCGCACGCGCGAGTCGGGCGGCACGATGATCTCCAGCGCGTACAAGCTGTGCGCCAAGATGATCGAGGACGACTTCCCGCCCTCGGAGTGGAACATCTACCCGTTTCACTTCTCCGACGGCGACAACTGGTCGGTCGACGACACCGTCCAGTGCATCGAGCTCCTGAAGACGCACATCCTCCCCAAGGTGAACCTGTTCTGCTACGGCCAGGTCGAGAGCCCCTACGGCTCGGGGCAGTTCATCAAGGACCTGAACGAGCACTTCGACGAGGACGACAACCTGGTCGTCTCCGAGATCAAGGGCAAGGAAGCGATCATGGAGTCGATCCGCGACTTCCTGGGCAAGGGAAAATAGGTAGGTAGAGGCGGACCATGGCGGCACTCCCGCCTTACCTGCACGACATTCAGCGCGAGATCGAAGGCTACGGGCGTGGCTACGGGCTCGACTTCTGGGAGTGCGAGTTCGAGATCCTCGACTACAAGAAGATGCAGGAGGTCGCGGCCTTCGGCGGCTTTCCCGTGCGCTATCCGCACTGGCGCTTCGGCATGGAGTTCGAGCACCTGACGAAGAGCCACATCTACGGCTTCTCGAAGATCTACGAGATGGTCATCAACAACAACCCGGCCTACGCGTACCTGCTGGAGGGCAACTCGCTGGTCGACCAGAAGATGGTCATCGCGCACGTGCTGGGGCACGTCGACTTCTTCAAGAACAACTACTTCTTCTCCAAGACCAACCGCCGGATGATCGACGGCATGGCGAACCACGCGACGCGCGTGCGGCGCCACATCGAGCGCCTGGGGATCGAGAAGGTCGAGAGCTTCATCGACTCCTGTCTGTGCATCGAGAACCTGATCGATCCGATGTCGCCGTTCATCGCGCGGAAGGCGTCGCCCGAGCGGCGAGAAGGAGCGCCAGGAGCAGAAGGAGACGCAGGAGCTGCCGCGGATCCGCGCCAAGTCCTACATGGACAAGTTCATCAACCCGCCCGACTACATGGACGAGCAGCGGCGGAAGATCGAGCGCGAGCGCGAGCGAGCCCAAGAAGAACCCGTCCGAGCCGGAGCGCGACGTGCTGCTGTTCCTGCTACAGAACGCGCCGCTCGAAGGCTGGGAGCGCGACATCCTCGAGATCGTGCGCGACGAGGCCTACTACTTCGCGCCCCAGCGCCAGACCAAGATCCTGAACGAAGGCTGGGCCGCCTACTGGCACAGCAAGATCATGACGGAGAAGGCGCTCAAGGCCTCAGCGAGATCATCGACTACGCCGACCACAACGCCGGCGTGCTGGCGACCGCGCCCGGGCAGTTCAACCCCTACAAGATCGGCATCGAGCTGCTTGCGCGACGTCGAGGAGCGCTGGGACAAGGGGCGCTTCGGGCGCGAGTGGAACGACTGCCAGAGCCTCGACGAGCGGCGCGTCTGGGACAAGCGGCTCGGCCTCGGGCGCAAGAAGATCTTCGAGGTGCGCAAGCTCTACAACGACGTCACCTTCATCGACGAGTTCTTCACCGCCGACTTCTGCGAGCGGAACAAGTTCTTCTCCTTCTCCGTCAACGATCGCAGCGGCAACTACGAGATCGACTCGCGCGAGTTCGAGAAGATCAAACACAAGATCCTCTTCTCGCTGACCAACTTCGGCGACCCCTTCATCTTCGTCGAGGACGCCAACCACGACAACCGCGGCGAGCTGCTCATTCGCCACCGCCACGAGGGGACGGACCTGCAGATCGACCACGCCCGCGCGACGCTGGCCTCGCTGGGCCGCGTCTGGCGCCGCCCGGTGAACCTGCTCACCGTCGTCGAGGGGAAGCAGAAGATGTTCCGCTTCGACGGCAAGGAACACACCGAGAAGGCGCTCGCCAGCTGAGCGGGCGGGGGCGGCCGACTCGCGCGAGCTCAGAAGAATCCCCACCCGACCCCGAGCGCCGGGCTCTCGCCCTTCGCGGCGCCGGTCCCCAGATCGAGCAGCGTGAGCCCGAAGCGCAGGTTCATGAGATCGAACGCGATCTCGGGCGCGACCCAGTCTCGCCCCTCATCGTTCGACCATGGGCGAACGTATCGCGCGCCGAGCTCCAGGCCTACGACCGGGTCGCCACCGCGGAAGGGGACGACGACGGCGGCGGATGCGCCGGCCCCCGCCTTGCCCGCTTCGGCCGCGACGCGGAGGCCCACACCGAACCTGTTGCGGAAAATCAGGAGCAACGCACCCATGTGTCCCGAGATCGTCTGCCCCTCGCCCCCCATGACCCCGAAGACAGGCAGAATGACGACGCTGGTCGGGGGCGGCGCGTCCCAGTTGGAGCGGAGCGTCGGCTCTGCCTCCGCCTCACCCTGCGGCCGCCAGGAAGCGAGGCCTGGGCGCCGACGCAGGGTCCGCCCGTCGGCGGCGGTGAACGTGTATTCGTCGAGCTGCAACGGCATGAGGTGCGGCACGGGAATACCGAAGCCGAGTGCGATTTCCCCCGGCACCCGCCAGCGCCCCTGGCCATCGGTCTCTGTCTCGAACCGGTGGATGGGCGTTCCGGGCCAGGCGCTGCCTGGCGGCTGCATGATGCTGAGCGTTTCGACGACCACGGTCGCATGGGCCACCGGTTGACCGTCGGGCATCGTCAGGCGCCCGGCGCGGCCCTCGGGGGTGGGCAGCGGCACGAAACACCCGCCGCACGCCAGGGCTGCGAGCGCCAGGTGACCCGCCCAACTCCCGAGGGAGCGCAGTGGACGGCGAGGCCGGAGCACGTGAGATTCTTGCACGGCTCAGCGGGCTCGGTTAACTGAAGCAATGCGCATGGGGCTCGGCCGGCGGACCCGAAAACGGGCACGGATGGTGGGGCTTGGCTGTGCCTTCGTGGCGGTGACGACCTGGGCCATCTACGAGGCGGCGCAGCCCGGCCCCTGGCAAGCCGTGCTGGCCACGCGCGAGGGGCTGACTGGGCGGCGGCTCGCCTCCGGGGAGATCATCAAACCGGGGGCGCTGTTCGTGGCGCTGCCCCACCCGGCGGCGCTGCGCAAGAACGTCGAGCTGCGCTACGGCGGCCGCACGATGGTCGTTCCGGTGCTGGACGTCGGCCCCTGGAACGTCGACGACGACTACTGGACGACCGGCCGCCGGCCGGCGTCCGAGCGCGGTCGGGGCAGCTTCCGCACGCCGACCAACCGCTCGGGGATCGATCTTTCGGACGCGACGTTCGCCGCGCTCGGTCTGCGCGACAACGCCACCCTCGAGTGGCGCTTCGTCCACCGCGGCTACATTCCGCTGCCGCGGGCGGCGATCCCGACCGGTCCCTGAGTCAAGCGCCGGCGCTGGCGTACAGCGCGTCGACTTCGAGTGCGCAGCCGAGCGGCTCCAGGCGAGCGATGGCCCCGGCGCCGACTACTTTCACTTGCCATTCGTCTCCGGCCGTTCTTGTACGAATTTCAATCTGGCGGCGATCCTGCCAGACATAGAGGACCGCCTGCAGCGACGGGATCCGACGGTAGTGCTCGAATTTCTCGCCGAGATCATAGTCGATGGTCGCGGGCGAAAGAACCTCGACCACCAGGGTCGGATTGACCGCCGTTTCCTTGCTCTCGGGGTCGGCCTCGGCCTTGCCGCAGACGACGGTCACATCGGGGTAGCTCGCCAACCCGGTCGCGAGCACGCGAACCCTGAGGTCGGACGTGTAGGTCCGGCAGCGTCCGGCCAGCTGCGTTCCAAGCGCGGTCAACACCGCCGCGGAGAGGGCCGCATGCAGCATGGTGCCTCCCGCCATCGCGTAGATCTCGCCGTCCAGGAACTCGTGCCGGACTGGGTTCGATTCCTCGACCGCCAGGTAGTCCTTGAACGAATAGTGGTGGAGTCGCATCGGGACGCCCATGACGTTAGCATCGGATTGGCGTGCGCGGGGTTGCTAGGCCGCGTGGGAAGTCTCGTCCTCGGTCAGTCGCTCGGCCTCGCGCAAGACGGCGGCGGCGTCGAGGCGCCGGCGGAAGTGCAGGACGGGGAGATGCGGCGGCAGGTCGCCGACGGCACAGGCGCGATCCGTGTCGATGCAGAGCAGACAGACCGCGTCGGTTTGGCGCAGCTTCTCCAGCTTGGTGGCGAGGTACTGGGGCGTCCAGAAGCCGACGATCTCGATGAGGACTTGCCGCCGCGGGCGCAGCCGGTTCCGCAGCAGGAAGTCGGGGAAGATGAGGGTGCCCGCCGCGCGCAGCGGCTCGGGCTCGCGGACGAGGTCCCAGTCGGGCGCGAGGCGCGCGATGTCGCGGGCGAAGCGCTCCTCGAGGTGGCTGTCGAACGGAACCGGGGGCGCCGCAGGAAAAATCGGGTCGCCCGTCTCGAACGAGACGCTGGCGAGGCGGCCGCGCAGGGCGCAGGCGGCGCGCAGCTCGAAGCGCGCGCACCAGGCGAGGTGGGGCAGCAACTCGGCCAGCGCACGGCCGTAGAGCAGCGTGTGCTGGAACAGCGAGAACGGGCCGGAGATCTCCAGCACCGGGCGGTGGCCCTCCAGAGGATCGGCGATCGTGCAGAGGAGGCCGCGCAGCTTGGCGAGGCGGACAATCGGGCGGACGCCCCCTTCGACGCGCAGCTCGACGCGCGAGGCGCGCATGAGGACGGCCTGGGCGATCGCCAGGTTGGTCCGCAGCATCGCCTCGGCCGGCGTCGGGGGCGGAGCCGGCGCCCGGACGGGCCGCTCGCCGGGCAGATCCGCGAACAGGCGCTCGAGCAGTGCCTCGCGGGCGAGGCCGAAGCGGGCGGCGGCCGCCTCCACGATGGTCGCCGCGGGTGCCTCGGTGGAGGCCGCCTCCGTGAACAGGAGTTGCCGCAGCGCCGCTGGCGTCGGCAGCGCCGGGTCGCCAGCGAGAGGCGGTGACGCCGGCTCCCCTCTCCAGAGCGCGAGCAGCGTCCGTGCGGCGGCGCGCCGCTTGAAGTGTGGCGCCTCGCAGGGGAGCGGCTCGGCGAGCCGTTCGGCGAGCTCGCGCCGGCGGCGCCCCTCGAAGCGCGCCATCTCGGCGAGCAGGACGCGCAGCCACGGCTCGTCCTGAGGTCCGAGGTAATCGACGAACGCGCGCTCCTCGATCAGCCGCAACGGCAAGTCACGTTCGGAGAGCAAGACGCATCCCCCTCCTTTCCGCCTGCCGGCACTCGCTCGAATCCCGCGACGACCAGCTCGTAGACGAGGGCGCGCTTGCCGTCGCCGGGCCTCAGCAGCCGGCCGACGCGCTGGACGTGCTCTCGCTCGCCCATCCGTCCGGCGACCACGATGCCGACCTCGGCGTCGGGGACGTCGATCCCCTCGTTCAGGACCTGCGCCGACACGAGCGCCCGCAGCGTTCCGGCCCGGAACGCCGCCAGCGCCGCCTCGCGCTCGGGCCGGCCGATGTCGCAGGTGAGCGGCATGACCAGGTGCTCGCGCGCGACGGCGTAGGCGGTCTGGTTGTCGGCCACGAAGATCAGCGTCCGCTGGGCGCGGTGGTGTCCAAGCAAGAGCGCCAGCGCCTCGCGTTTGCGGCGCGGGTAGCCCAGCAGACGGCGCGTTCGCCGCCAGGCCGAGAGACCCCGGCGCCCCTCGTCGGTTCGCGCGGCGTCGTGAAGAAAGTCCTCCCAGCTGGCGCCGAGATGGTTGCCCTCGAAGGCGCGCCGCGCCTCCCGGTAGACGGCCCATAGCGCGTCGTGCTCGCGCCGCTCATCCGGATCGAGCGCCAGGTGCCAGGTGATCCGCTCGAGCGGCGCCAGGTAGCGCCCGGCCAGATCGCCGACCGTCCGCTCGAAGACCACGGGACCGACCAGCGCGCTCAGCCGATCGGCGGCCTCGCCGGGTGCGGGGGGCGTCGCCGTCAGGCCGAGGCGCAGCGGCGCGATCGACATCTCGAGCGTCTCGCCCCGCCCGCCGGCGCCGAAGTGGTGCGCCTCGTCGACGATGAGCAGGCCGAACTTGTCGCCCAGGGCCGCCATGTGGCGGTAGGCGCCGGCGAATGTGGCGATGGTGACGGGGCCGACGACCCGCTCGCCGTCGCCGAACCGGCCGATCGGCCCGTCCCAGACGGCGCCGAGCGCGGCGGCCCACTGGTCGCAGAGCGCCCGCGTCGGCGCCAGGCAGAGCGCCGGCGCCCGGGTGGCCGCGATGGCGCCGAGCGCCAGCCGCGTCTTGCCGCTGCCGGTCGGGAGGACCACCACGCCGCGACGCCCGGCCTGGCGCCAGGCCGCGAGGGCGGCCTCCTGGTACGGCCGGAGCTCGAACGGACGGAATTCGGACGGTGGCGCGAGCGTCGGCCGGGGCGCGTCCGCGAGCGGGACACCCCGGCGGCGCAGCTCCGAGATCAGCGGGTAGCAGAGGCGCGCGGGCGCCCGGGGCGCCCCGACGCGTTCGTCCCACAAAACGCCGGGGATCTGCGTGACGTCGAGGTCCGCCGGCAGGTCACCGAGGTCGGCGAGGAGAAGCGTTCCGCGATCGAAAGTCAGACGCACGATCGCTTCAATTGCGAAGCGCGGGCCAACGGAGAGGCGGGAGCCTGTCGTGGGAGGTTTGGAACCCTCCGGCGTTCGCGCTACAACGTCAGCTTCCCATGGCCGAACCGCCCAAGAGCTACGACCCCGCCGAGATCGAGCCGCGCTGGTACGCCGAATGGATGGCGCGCGGGTATTTTCACGGAGACGCCGCCGCCCCCAAGGCGCCGTTCGCCATCGTCATCCCGCCGCCGAACGTCACCGGGTCGCTGCACATGGGGCACGCGCTCTACACGATCGAGGACATCTTCACCCGCTGGCGACGGATGGCCGCCTACAACGCCATGTGGCTGCCCGGGACGGATCACGCCGGCATCGCGACACAGATGGTCGTTGAGCGTGAGCTGAAGGCGGTCGAGAAGAAGAGCCGGCACGACATCGGGCGCGAGGCGTTCATCGAGCGGGTCTGGGACTGGCGCCGGCGCACCGGCGATCGGATCTTCGAGCAGCTCAAGCGGATGGGGTTCTCGCTCGACTGGGAGCGGGCGATCTTCACGATGGACCCGCCGTACTCGGCGGCGGTCATCGAGGCGTTCGTGCGCCTCTACGAGGAGGGGCTCATCTACAGGGCGCGGCGCCTCATCAACTGGTGCCCCAACGATCGCACGGCGCTGTCCGACCTGGAGGTCGACTACGACGAGGGGACGCAGGGCGAGCTCTACGAGTTTGCCTACCCCTTGGCCGACGGCTCGGGCGAGGTGGTGGTGGCGACGACGCGGCCCGAGACGATGCTGGGCGACACGGCGGTCGCGGTCCACCCGGACGATCCGCGCCACCAGGCGAAGATCGGCAAGCTGGTGCGCCACCCGATCGTGGGCCGCGAGTTCCCGATCATCGCCGACGCCGTGCTGGTCGACCCGAAGTTCGGCACCGGCGCCGTCAAGGTGACGCCGGCCCACGATCCGAACGACTTCGAGACGGGGCTGCGCCACGACCTGCCGATGATCTCCATCTTCGACGAAACAGGGACGGTCAACGCCGAGGGGGGACCGTTCGCCGGGTTGGATCGCTTCGCGGCGCGCAAGGCGGTCAAGGCGCGGCTCAGGGAGCTGGGGCTCGAGCGCGGCTCTAAGCTGCACGTCCACGCCGTCGGCCATTGCCAGCGGTGCGAGACGGTCGTGGAGCCGATGCTCTCGACCCAGTGGTTCGTGAAGATGGAGCCGCTGGCGAAACCGGCCATCGAGGCGGTGGAGCAGGGCAAGACCAAGTTCGTCCCCGAGAGCTGGTCGAAGACCTTCTTTCACTGGATGCACAACATCCGCGACTGGTGCATCTCGCGGCAGTTGTGGTGGGGGCACCGCATCCCGGCCTGGTACTGCGGCAAGTGCGGCGAGACGACCGTCGCGCGCACGACGCCTGCGGCTTGTAATAGGTGCGGCGCGCCGACGTCCGACCTCGAGCAGGACGAGGACGTGCTCGACACCTGGTTCTCGTCCTGGCTCTGGCCGTTCGCCACCCTCGGGTGGCCGAACGAGACGCGCGAGCTCAAGACGTTCTACCCGACCACCGTGCTCGACACGGGCTACGACATCCTCTTCTTCTGGGTGGCCCGCATGCTGATGGCGGGGCTGCACTTCATGAAGAAGGTCCCCTTCCGCACCGTCTACCTGCACACGATGGTGACGGACGAGAAGGGCGAGAAGATGTCGAAGGTCAAGGGGAACACCATCGATCCCCTGGAGGTCATCGACCAGCACGGCGCCGACGCGCTCCGCTTCGCGCTCGCCTGGCAGACGACGCAGGCGGCGCAGGGGAAGAACATCAAGTTCTCCGTCAGCAACGTCGAGGACGCGCGCCGCTTCGCCAACAAGATCTGGAACGCGGCGCAGTTCACCCTGATGAACCTCGAGGGGTATGACGCCGACCGGTTCGCCGACCGGATCGCCGACGGGCCCGACGGCGCCGAGCTGGATCTCCCCGAGCGCTGGATCCTCTCGCGCGTGCAGCGCGTGTCGGAGGAGGTCGACGGCGCGCTCGAGGAGTACCGGATCGCCGACGCCGCGCAGGCTGCCTACCACTTCGTCTGGGACGAGCTGTGCGACTGGTACATCGAGCTCGCCAAGGCGGGGCTCAAGAAGGTGGCCGGCGACAGCGAGGTCGACCGGGAGGCGCGCCGCAAGATCCAGGGGACGCTGGTGACCGCGCTCGAGACGGCGATGCGGCTCTTACACCCGTTCATCCCGTTCATCACAGAAGAGATCTGGCAGAAGCTCCCCAAGCCTTCGGGCGCCCCGCAGAGCATCATGATCACCCTCTACCCGGTGCGCGACGTCCGCTTCCACGACGACGCCTCCGAGGGGTCGATGGCGCTCGTTCAGAAGATCATCATCGCCGTCCGGAACATCCGTCAGCAGCGGGGCATCCCGACCGCGACGCGCCTCAAGGTGCTGCTGGCCGTGGCGGACGACTACAAGAAGACGATCCTCGAGGGATACAAGGGGATCATCGCCGAGCACGCCAAGGCGAGCGACGTGCGGGTGAGGCGCTCGGGTGCCAGCGCCTCGGGCGAGTACGTGATCGGCCAGACCGCCATGGCGATGGCCGGCGACGTCGAGGTGATCGTCCCGCTCGAGGGGATCGTCGATCCGGCCGCCGAGAGAGCCAAGCTGGAGAAGACCCGCGCCAAGCTGGTCAAGGACCGCGACCACCTGGCGAAGAAGCTCGGCGACGCGAACTTCGTCACCCGCGCGCCGCCCGAGGTGCTGGAGAAGGACCGCGCACGGCTGGCCGAGCTCGAATCCGCGATCGAGAAGCTCGAGCTCGCGCTCAAGCGCCTCTAGAACCGATCGCGTCGAGCGCAGCGCGGCTTTGCCCGCGCGGATCTCATCGCGAGGGAGGCGCCTCCGAGTGGGGCGTATCCGACGGCGGCATCGGCTCGTCGCCGGGGGCGGGCGTCGGCTCTGCCGCCGGGGCGGCCGCGTGCGACTTCTTGTGCGTCGTCTTCTTCTTGACCGGCTTGGCCGCCGGCTCGGGCGCGGTCTGGTTGGGCGTTGGAACGGGGAGCGCCGGCTTGGGGGCCGGCGGCGGCGGGGCCAGCAGGACCGGCAGGTAGCGCTTGCCGGCCCAGACCGCGCCCCCGACGACGATCGCCAGGCCGGCGACGATGGCCAGGACCCTGAGGTGGCGCCGCATCCGCTTGCGCGCCAGCCGGCCGGCCTCGGCCTGCACCACCCGACCGAGGCGCTGGGCGCCCGAGTCGCTCGGGCGGACGTCGGCCACGTCGGGGATCGGCTCGGTGACGGAGTTCGAGGGGGAGGTCGGGCGCGCGGAGCTCGAGTGCGCGATCGGCGCGGTCGCACCGCCCGGCGTCGACTGCGAGTTGGAGGTGGACCGCGAGCCGGTCGTGCGCGTGCCGCCCGAGGTGCGCGATCCG
This sequence comes from uncultured Pseudomonadota bacterium, assembly GCA_963831685.1. Classification (GTDB taxonomy): domain Bacteria; phylum Myxococcota_A; class Polyangia; order Fen-1088; family Fen-1088; genus JADGRB01. The sequence continues at coordinate 260,674 of CAWHRJ010000006.1, read as the reverse complement.
GAGCTCGTGCCCGTCCCCGATTGCCCACTGTTTCCGCTGATGCTCGCCGGGGTGCTGCCGGTCATCGCCACCGTCTTGTGGTCCTCGCTGTCGACCACCACCAACGGGTCCTCGTCGGGGAGAAACAGACCGTGCAGCAGCTTCGACAGCTCGCGGCTCGAGTAGCGGGCGGCGATCAGCGTTCGCTCGAGGTCGCTCGCCATGTCCGCGGTGGCCTGGTAGCGCTGGTTGACGTCGATCGACAGCGAGCGCATCACGATCCGATCGAGCTCGCGCGGGATCGTGGCGTTCAGCGACGACGGCGGCACGATCGTCTGCGTCAGCAGCTGTCGCATCTTGGTGATGTCGTTCTTCGCCTGGAAGAGGCGCCGCCCGGTCAGCATCTCGTGGAACACGACGCCCAGCGCGAACACGTCGGCGCGCGCGTCGAACGGCCGCACGTTGATCTGCTCGGGGGACAGATAGCTGACCTTCCCCTTGATGAGCCCCTTCTTGGCCTCCTCCTCGGCGAACGAGGCGGCGCGCGCGATCCCGAAGTCGAGGATCTTCACCGTGCCGGTGTAGGCCAGCATGATGTTGGTGGGCGAGATGTCCTGGTGGACGATCTCCAGCGCCACGCCGTCCGGGCCGTGCAGCGTGTGCGCGTAGTCGAGCCCGATGCAGATCTGGCGGGCGATGTCGGCCGCCACCAGGTAGGGCATCGCCCGCTGCTCGCGCCGCAGCGTGGTCAGCGCCTCGCGCAGGGTCACCCCCTGCACGTTCTCCATGGCGATGAAGTAGGCGCCGTCGGCCTCGCCGAACTCGTAGATCTGCACGATGTTCGGGTGCAGCAGGAGCGCCGAGATCTTCGCCTCCCGGATGAACATCGTCTTGAAGTCGCCCGTCTCCGACAGGCGCGGCAGGATCCGCTTGAGCACCAGCTCGCGCTCGAACCCCTCGGGCCCGGTCATGAGCGCGCGGTAGACCTCCGCCATCCCCCCCTCGCCGATCCGCCCGAGCAGCTTGTAACGACCAAACATGGTCGTCGTCATCACCGCCGGCTTCATCCGGGTCGGGACGGGCTCACGGGTGGACATCGACGGCTCTCATCGGCGGTTTCGGCGCAAGACGTTAAAAACCGGCGCCCGGGGTTTCCCCCTTTAGGTTCGCCGATCTCAAGGAAGCGCGCCACCGTCGATCCAGTTGACGACGGTCTCGATCTGGCCTCGGGGCAGGGGGGGGCCGGGGGGCTCCCGCTGGCCGAGCGTCCCGGGGATCGGGCCGCCGCCCGCGGTCGCGGGGAGGAGCTTCCGGACCAGATAGCTGCGCGCCGAGTCGAGCGGCGCCACCAGGGCCAGCGTGCTCACCTGCCGCGAGGGGACGTTCAGCAAGGCGTCGCGCGCCTCCGCGGCGCAAAGCGACAATCCGGCGGCCGGAGCCGCCAGGCAGCCTCCAGAGGCGTCGGAGTGGCACTTGCTCCCGGCGCAAGCGGCCGTGAAGATGGCCTGGACGTCGGCCAGGGCCGGGACCGGCGGGGAGGGGGCGTTGGCCGGGCCCTCCCCGGTGGTGAAGGTCCGCTGGGCGAAGGTCCCGGCGCAGCCGGCCAGCGAGGCCACCGCCGCCGCGACCGTTACCGTGTAGCCGAGCTGCGAGTTCAGCTGGCCGGACGGACTCATGGTGACGGCCTTCCGTGCGAGGTCGACCCGATAGATCTCGGGGACCCGATAGACGCCGGTGGTCAGCAGCATCGTCGGCTCGCCCACCGTGTCGGGATCGGGGTAGTCGGAGAACGTCAGGTCGACCGTCAGATCGGTCGGGACGTTGAGCTCGTCCGCGTACGGCGACCAGTCGGCCACGAACATCTCGGCGCACAGCCCCGGGTAGGGGGTGACGTCGGTCGTATAACTGCAGCCCGCGCCCGCGAGAACGGTGGCGGTGGCGAGAACGACGAGGCCGAGGGCCCCGCCGCGCTCAGCTCTCGCTGTAAAGACGGATCTGCTCGCGGACGACGTCGTCGGTGATCCCGGTGCGCAGGTAGTCTTGGAGGCAGTCGGCCAGGGTGACGACCATGTCGTCGACGCCCCGGTCCTCGACCAGCTTGCCGAGCAGCTTTCGTCCTTCGGGGCTGTCGTCGTCACGCAGGAAATCCCGCACCATGTCCAGGGTGAGATCGCCGGAGAAGTCGATTATCGCGTGATCGAGCAGATAGGCGATCAGTTGTTTCACCGGGATACCTCCGAAGGGGTCAAAAAATTGTGAAAGACCGTAAAGGTCGGCATCGAGAACGGCAGGCCTCGCTCATATCGCGGATGAACTCGGCGCGCAAGGCATGGGAGCACGCCCGGGTCGCGATCGGGGTGCCGCCGGGGTGGGCCCCGCCCACGATGATTGACCCGACGGGCGGCAGTTGCTACCGTCGGGCCGGATTGCGCCGCGACCGTAATCTTCCGTCGGGAAGCCTGGTTCTTCTGTTGGCGCCGCTCATGGTGTCGGCGCTGGGCTGTGGTCCCGTCGAGTACATCAACCAGGTCGGCGTTAAGGCGGCCTCGGCGGTGTCGGCCGCCAAGCTCGCCTCGGCGGATCGATACGCGCCCTACGAGTACACGGCGGCCGAGGAGTACCTGCACAAGGCGCGCGAGGAGGCGTCGTACGCCGAGTACCAGGACGCCATCGAGTACGGCCGCAAGGCCGAGGAGCTGGCGAACCGCGCGCGCGCCATCGCCGTCGAGCGGATGGCCAAAGAGGGGGCCAGCACCCCCTACACGCCGAAGACGCAGAACGAGGAACCTGGCGCAGGCAATGACGACGCCGCCGCCGCCGCCGCCAAGAAGCGGGCGCGCGATCGCGGCGAGAAGGCGCCCGAGTGAGCGTCCAGGGTTCGCGACGGATCGTTCAGGGAGACCGCCGGGCGCGCTCGCGCGCCTGGTCGTGGCCGCCTCCGCGCTGGCGGCGATGGCCTCGACGTCGGGCTGCGCCGGGACCGAGATGGAGAACAACGTGCGCGAGGTGCGCACGATCGCCAAGGAGGCGCGCGACAACGGCGCCTACAAGTGCGCGCCCCGCGAGCTGGCGCTGGCCGAGACCCACATCGAGTTCACCGAGCGGGAGCTCGACCAGGGGGACTACTTCCGCGCGCGCGACCACCTGCAGATCGCCGACCACAACGCCCGCGAGGCCTACCGGCTGTCCCCGCGCGAAAAGTGCGTCGCGCCGACGACCCCGCCCGACACGGACCACGACGGCATCCCCGACAACGTCGACAAGTGCCCGAACGAGCCCGAGGACAAGGACGGCTTCGAGGACGCGGACGGCTGTCCCGATCTCGACAACGACAAGGACGGCATCCCCGACGAGACGGACAAGTGCCCGAACGAGCCCGAGGACAAGGACGGCTTCGAGGACGCGGACGGCTGCCCCGATCCCGACAACGACGCGCGACGGCATCCCCGACAACGTCGACAAGTGTCCGAACGAGCCGGAGGACAAGGACGGGTTCGAGGACGCGGACGGCTGCCCCGATCCCGACAACGACAAGGACGGCGTGCTCGACGCCGCCGACAAGTGCCCGAACGATCCGGGCCCGCCGGACAACGACGGTTGCCCCAAGAAGTACGAGCACATCGTGGTCACCCAGGAGAAGATCGAGCTCAAACAGAAGATCTTCTTCGACACCAACAAGGCGACCATCCAGGCGCGCAGCTTCGCGCTGCTCAACGAGATCGCCGCCGTGCTCAAGTCGCGCGCGACCATGACGGTCCGTATCGAGGGCCACACCGACTCGCGCGGCAAGCACGATCACAACATGCAGCTGTCGCAGAACCGGGCTGAGTCTGTCCGGCAACATCTGGTGGGCTTGGGAATCGACCTCGCGCGGATGGAGGCCAAGGGATACGGGCCCGATCAGCCGATCGAGACCAACAAGACGGCCGCGGGGCGGGAGAAGAACCGGCGGGTGGAATTCTTCATCACGCAGCAGTAAGGCCAGGCCGAGACACGCAACGACGACAGGCAACAAGAGGACGAAGCAATGACCCGTTCGCAGCAGATCGCTCTCGCCTCGGTGACGCTCGCCTGCGCAGTGGCGGTGGCGCTCCCGGCCCGGACGGCTCTGGCCCAGGATCAGGCCGCCATCGACAAGATGGTTCAGATGAACAAGAAGGCGCTCGACGATTTCGACACGCTCGACTTCGACGCCGCCAAGCGGAAGCTGCTCGACGCGCTGGTCGCCGGGAAGAAGGCCGGCCTCGACAACCACCCGGTCATGGGGCGCACGTACATCCACCTGGGCGCCGTCTACATCACCGGGTTTCACGACCGGCAGAAGGGGATGCAGAGCTTCGGGCGCGCGCTGGAGATCGATCCCAGCATCCAGCTCTCCAAAGGAATCGAGAGCGCCGAGGTGACCTCGGCGTTCGCTGAGGCGCAGCGCAACGCCCGCGGCGGCGCCTCGTCCAGGGGAGGCGGCGACGACAACGCCCCCCCGCCGCCCAGGAAGAAGCGCCGGGGCCCGATCATGGAGGGGGACGACGCGGCGGCCGACGAGGATCACCCGCCGCCCAGGAAGAAGCGCCGGAACGGCGACGAGGAGCCCGACCTGCCGGCCCACATCGCCGCGCTCGACTGCCCGACGCCGGACGAGGCGATCATCGACAAGCCGTTCGTCGTCCGCTGCGCGGTGGCCCCCAACCTGCCGGTGGCCAGCGTCTATCTCAAGTACCGCGCCCCCGACAAGGAGGACTACAACGAGGTCCTCATGACCAAGACGCCCAAGGGGTGGCTGCAGGCCAAGATCCCCAAGAAGGCGGTCTCGGGGAAGTCGATCCAGTTCTTCTTCGAGGGGCGCAACGCCGACGGCAAGCCGGTGGTCGCCAACGGCGGCGCCGACAGCCCGAACATCGTCCTGGTCGTCGAGGAGGAGGCGGCCGGCGAGGCCGCCAAGGCGTCGGTCGGCGAGGAGGACGAGAACCCGCTCGAGGAGAACGAAGGGGATCAGCGGCCGAAGCTCCGCCTCGGGCACGCCGACAAGGAGCGCGAGGGGCTCGACACCCGCTACGGCAAGCGCAAGTGGTCGATCGGGATCGGCCTCGGCTCCGGCTACGGCTTCGCCAAGGGGAACGGATTCGAGGCGGTCAACAAGTCGAAGGAGACGATCCCGATTGGGCCCTGTACGGACAGCAATACCGGCTTCCACTGCCTTCAGTTCCAGCAGGGCCTCGCCTGGGCTGGTCTTGGCCAGCTGGTCCCCGAGTTCGGCTACGCGTTAACGCCGGGGATGGCGGTGTCGCTCGAGGGGCGGCTGCAGTACACGGGGATCCCCTCCAAGTACTCCCAGTTCGCCGCCCAGGGCGCGATCGGCGTACTGGCCAAGCTCCTCTTCTACACGAAGCAGTCACAGCTCCGCTTCTTCGGGACGGTCATGCTCGGCGGCGGCAACTTCCGCTTCGTCGGCTATCCCGACGCGGGCTCCAGCAACGGCTACGCCGATTTCAAGGACACCGTCGTGGCCGGCCCGCTCCTCGTCGGGGTGGGCGGCGGCGTCTACTACGAGACCAGCAAGGCCGTCTCGCTGGTGCTCGAGCTGCACGAGCTGGTCGGGCTTCCGATCTTCGGCGCCGTCACCGACGGGCAACTCTCGCTGCAGTTCAATCTCTACTCGTCGGCCGCGCCGGTATCGAAGGCCTACGTGCCGATGGGCTCGGATGAAGAAGAGCCAAAATAGTCTCGGCCGCCGCGGGGACGCGCGCGCGTAACCGCGCGTCCGCCTCTTCCGATCGTGCCTCCACCGAGGCTGCGGCCGATCGGCCGCGCAGGAGATCCTCGTGGCGCCGCAGCGGGCGGCCGGTGGCGGTCTCCCAGAGGATCGCGCCCGCCGCGTAGAGATCGGTCTCCTCGGAGGCTGCGGCCCCCTGGAACTGCTCGGGCGCGAGGTAGAGGGGCGTGCCACCGGCCTCCCCGAGGCGCCCCGACCCGGCCGCGCGATCGAGGCGCACCGCGCCGCCGAAGTCCGCCAGCACCACCTCGCCGGGAGCGCGCAGGAGCAGGTTCGACGGCTTCAGGTCGCCGTGGACGATCCCCCGCCCGTGCAAAAACGCGAGGGCGCCGAGCAGGGCGCGCGCGGTGGCCGCCACCTCGTCGGCCGGGAGCCCGTCCGGGTGCTCCGCGAGCCGCGCCCGCAGCGTGCCGCCGGCAATCCACTCCATCGCCAGCGCGCGCGCCGGCTCGTCGACGTCATAGACGGCCACTACGCCGGGGTGGCGGAGCCCGGCCAGGAGACGCGCGCCGGCGAGAAAGCGCCCGAGCGGCCCACCGGCGAGCTGGGGGTGCAGGATCTTGAGCGCGACCAGCAAATCGAGCGGCTCGTCCCGCGCCAGATAAACGGTGGCGGTCGCGCCGCGGCCTATCTCCCGCACCAGCCGGAAGCGCAGCGCCTCGACCCCCGCCGGCGAGACCAGCGTGGCGGGGGCGCCGCCGGGACCGCCGCCCGGGCGGAGCGGGGAGGGCGCCGCGGGCCTGATGCGCCCGAGGTGCGCGCGCGCCTGCGCATCGTCGATGTCGTCGGCCAAGAGGCGCTCCCACCGCCCGGCGGCGGTCTCGATCGCCCCTTCGGCCTCGTCGAGCGTGGCGAGCGCGCGCTCCACGTCGCGCCAGAGTCCGAGCATCTCCGCCTGCGGTGCCGCCTCGAGGCGGCAGAGGGCTTCCCGCGCGGCCGCTCGCTCGCCGGCGGCCATCAGCAGGCGCCCGAGCCGGAGGCGGACCGGGTGATCGTCGGCGTATTGCTGGAGATGACGGCGGAGCGCGAGCGCGGCGGCGAGCGGATCGCCCGCCCGCTCGGCACGGTCGGCGTCCGAAAGGAAGCTGCGCTCGATCATTCGACCTCGAAGCGCGCGCCGGTGCCGGGGACCTCGACGACGTCTCCGTGCAGGAGATCGCATCCGGGACCGATCAAGTTGCCGTCGACACGAACCGCGACGTCGGGGCGCCGCACGAGCCGCACCACGTCGTGCGCCACGGCGATGGCCAGTCCCGCCGTTCCTGAGAGCAGCGACTCGAGCGGCACCGGCGCTTCGCCCGCCAGGGCGCGCAGCCCGCGGTCGAGCCCGCTCGTCCCTTCGAACGACACGAACCCGGCGCCCACCTCGAACCGGAGCAGCGTGGTCGGCCCGAGCGCGATCTCCCCGCCGCCGCGCAAGGGGAGCTCCGCCCCAGCCTCGAGCCGCACGCCCCCGAGGCGGACGCCCGCGCGCGAGCCGACGTCCGCGATCACCACCTCGCCGCCGACCGCGCGCAACGCCGCGTGCCGGCGCGAGATGGCCGGGTCCCGCAGCGCGATCCCCACCCCCGGATCGCGTCCGATCTCCGCCGGCAACGGCGCGACGCGGACCCAGGCGCCCCCGGGCGCGCGCAGGCCGACCGCGCGGCCGTGGCAGAGGCGGCGCTCGATGGAGGCCGCCCGCAGGCGCAAGGACGCCGCTTCGGCCACGCCCGTCGCCGCCGTGACGGCGGCGAGCGCGGCGAGCCGCTCGCCGCCGGTGAGCAGCGTTTCGAAGCGGCGGCTGAGCTCGCTGGCCGCACGCAGGCCGGCCGTCCGCCGCGCCTCGCGCTCGTGCGCAGCCTCCATCCGATCGAGATCGCCGAGCGCCCCCCAGGCGTCCGCGGCGCGTTCATCGGCTCCCAGATCCTCGAACGCCAGCGCGGCGCGGCGGTGATCCCCGCCGCGCCCGAACAATTCCCCGGCGCGGGCCAGCGCCCGCCGCTCGCTGTCGGTCAGCGGGGGACGGGTCGAGCGCGCGCAAATCGCCTCGGCCACCGCCAGACAGAGGGCCTTGAGCTCGTCGACCTGGGACCCGCGCGGATTCCTCGAAACGGGAAGGGCCGCGAGCGCCTCGTCGACGATCCGCGCCGCCGCCTCCAGGTCGGCGAGCGCCGCCGGCGCCATCCCCGCTTCGCCCCCCTCGAGCGAGGCGAACAGCGCCGTCAGCGTGTCCCACGACCGTTCGCGCGCCAGCCGTCCCACCAGCGCCACCAGATCGCGCCCACCGGAGATCGTCAGCGACGGGTCGAGCGCCGGCCGCGGATCGCGGGAAGTCACCTGTAGATCCTAACACCCGCCACGGCACGCTTGCCCGGGTAAGATAGCCGCATGCTGCAGCGGATCGCGCTCGGGCAGGCTCGGTTCAACCTGCCGGGCCTCGGCGTCGACGCGCGCGGGGTCGTGATCGGGCGGCAGCTCGTGGCGCGCTTCGCGGCCGTCGATCGACTGGTCTCGTTCCTGCGGCTGCTCTCCGCCGAGCAGAGCCTCGACGATCTGCAGCCGGGGTTTCGCATCGTCTACGCGCGCGGCGGCGCCGGGACCCGCGAGGCGATCGTGATCCTGCCGGCGGCGCCGGAGCAGGGCGACGTCGTGGCGCAGGCGGTGCGCCTCGCGGGCGGACAGCTGTTCACCGGCGCGGGGAAGCACTTCGTCCAGTTTCGCGAGGCGCGGGCGCCGCTCGGCTACGACGTCGAGGCGCTCGGCGAGGAGGGGGCCGACCTGACCCTCTACGGCGTCGAACAGACGGTCGCCTACCGGATCGAGACCGAGCTGCCGCTGCCGAAGCTGCTCCTGCGCCTGTCGCTGGTGCGGTTGCACGGGCGGGCGGCGCGGCTGCCCGAGGGGCCGATCTACCTGACGGCCCGCCGCGGGCTGGGCACGGTCGTGGCGGGAATCCTCCACCGGGCAGGGAGCTACGAGCGCGAGGCCGCGGGCGCGATGCGGGTGGCGGCGGCGCTGTGTGAGACCTCGGCGCCCGGCGCCTTCTCGCCGGGCGGGGCGTTCTGGATCTTCCGGATCGAAGGGCTGCCGCCGCGCCTGACGCGCCTGGTCTCCACGACGCCGGGGCTGGAGCTCTATCTGCCGGTCACGGACAACGTCGCGGTGGCGGCCGGGTACCGCCACCCGGTTCACCTCGAGGCCTGTCGGGGCAGCTTCGCCGCCGACAGGCTGCATCTCTTCTCGCCCCGCGGGGTCACCGAGGTGGCGCCGCTGCCGACGCTGGCCGCGCTCGAGGATCTCGATCCGGATCCGCGCGCCGGCGCCCGAGATCGCCGATCGGGTCGAAGGGGTGCCCGGCGGGCGCCCCGACCTGGCGGTGACGCTGCGGCTCGACCCTGGCGGCCCGGCGCTGCCACCGGTGGCGGCGCTCGTCCCCTGGGGGCAGGCCGTCTGGCTCCAGCGGCTGGTCTATGCGCTGCCCCCGACGGCGCTGCGCGCCTACCGGGTCGTGCTGCTCAAGCGCGGGCTCCTGATCCGCGCCGCCGACGTGCTCGACGGGCTGCCGTTCGGGACGCTCTACCAGCTGGGCGCGCCCGATGTGCTGGTGCCGCTGGGAATGCAGATTCGCCCGGCGGCGGCGCCGGCGCTGCTCTCCGAGCGGCTGGGGGCGCAGGGCGGCGCGATGGTGCTCTTCCCGGATCGCACCGGCCCCCCGGTTCGGATCCTGCCCGAAGCGCTCGTGCCCTTCGATCGCCGGCTGCTCGTCGAGCTCGAGCCGGCGCTGGCCAGCCTCGAGCCCCTCGGCCGGAGCGACCGCGAGCCCGACCCGCCGGTGGAGATCGAGAACCAGCCGCTCGGGCCGATGCCGCTGTGGGGGCTCGGGCGCCGGGGCTGAACCAGCATGGCGCGCCGGTTCGTCGCGGAATTTCTGCTGCCGCTCGTGCGGGGTGGGGCGCTGCGCGTGGGGCGCCCGCTCGGGCCGGGTGCGGTCCTGCGCGTGATGGAGCGGATCGCGCGCGCCAGCCGAGACGCCGGCGACGACGAGGCCGAGGCGCTGGCCGTGCTCGGCGAGGGACGGCGGCTCTGCGCCGGGCAGCTTCTTCCGACGGCCGCGGCGCCGCCGCTCGACGAGGTGAGCGTCCGGCTGGGCGCGGCGCTGCACGATCTGCTCACGCTGGCGCACCCCGATCTGGTCGGGCCGGGGCTCGGCCGCCGGCAGGAGCACATCGCGGCGGCGGCGCTGGAGCTGGCTTCGGTCGGGGCGCCGGCGTCGGCCCGCGAGGCGGTCAATCGTCACTCGCTCCTGGCCCGCCTGCCGGAGATCATCCGCGTCGATCGCACGGTCAGGTTCTGGCTCGGGCGGCGGACGTTCGTGGGGCGGACCCCGCCGGGCGGATCATGGCGCTGCCGTCGCTGCGCCGCGTGCGCGTCGAGCGCGTCAGCCGCGGCTGGTTGCGCGAGATCGGCATCCCGGCGGTCGGCCGGCGAGCCTTTCTCGCGCTCAACGCCGCGAGCCCGCTCGGCGAGGCGCTCGATCCGCTGCGGCTCGAGCCGCCGCTCGGCTGGGGGCGGATCCTGCCGGTGCTGCGCTTCCCGTCGCTGGCGCGCGTGGTGGCCGGCGCCGTCGCCGAGGTCGGCGTCGAGCGCGCGGGAGACGCGCTGGCGGGCGCCCTCTACCGCTACGCCGGGATGCACGATCCCCCGATCGGCCTGCCCGTCAGCGGCGAGAGCGTCGCCTTCGCGCTCGGTTTCCTCGCGCACCTCGTGTGGCTCGACGTGCTCTACCCGGCGGAGTCGGGCCGGGGGCGTGGCGGCGAGCCGGGACGCGAGCCGGGCCTCGAGCTGGCGGTGGTCATCACGGCGGCCGCGCGCACGCGCCCGGCGCTGGTCTGGCCGGCCGACGTCGCGCGCGACAGCGACCTCGGGAGGGCCTTCGCCGCGCGCTTCGAGGCGCTCGACGCCCGCGCGTCGGCCGCCGGCTCGCCCCGCCTCGCGGCGGCCCTCTCCATCGCCGACTTCGCCGCCGCCCCCGTCACGCGACCCCTCGCGCTATGATGAGCAGTCCCATGTCGACCTCCGCCAGCGAGCCCCTCACGCCGTCGCAGCTCCCGCTCGACGCCGAGGCGCTGCGCATCGGGCACAAGTTGCGCGAGGTGGCGCGCGCGCTCGACGAGCGCTACCTCGACAAGTCGGAGCTCATCCGCATGCTTGCTGGTGACGCTCGTCGCGGGCGAGCACATGCTGATCGTCGGACCGCCGGGCACGGCCAAGTCGGCGCTGGTGCGGCACCTGGCGCGCCTCATCGACGCCCGCTACTTCGAGTACCTGCTCACGCGCTTCTCGGAGCCGAACGAGATCTTCGGCCCCGTCGACATCAAGGCCTTCCGCGAGGGCACGTACGTCCGCCGCGTCGAGGCGATGCTGCCCGACGCCGAGATCGTCTTCCTCGACGAGATCTTCAAGTCGAACTCGGCCATCTTGAACGCGCTGCTCAGCATCCTGAACGAGCGGCGCTTCTTCACCGGGGCCGCCAGCATCAAGGTGCCGCTGTCGTCGCTCTACGGCGCGACCAACGAGGTGCCCAACGACGACGCGCTGGGCGCGATCTTCGACCGATTCCTCGTGCGTGCCTCGTCCGAGAACCTGGACAGCTTCCACTTTCACGGTCTCGTCGAGCGCGGACTGCGCGGCGAGGTCGAGGCCCTCGCGGGTGACGCCGAGCCACCGGTGCGGCCGCTGGTGACGCTGGCCGAGATCCGCACGCTGCAGGCGCGCCTGGCGCGGCAGCTCACGTTCCCAGAGGAGTTCCTGGCCCGCTACAAGGGCCTCTGCTTCCAGATCCGCTCCGAGGGGGTGACGCTCTCCGATCGGCGCGTCGTGAAGCTGCTCAAGCTCTGCGCCGCGAGCGCGCTCCTCGACGGGCGGACGATCGTCGACGACGGCGATCTCTTCGTCCTGCGACACATCTGGAACAGCGTCGACCAGATCGCGCTCTGCGACGACATCGTGGCGCCGGTCCTCGAGCGGCACCGCCAGGAGCACCCCGAGGCGCGCCCGGCCGGCCTGCGCGCGCGCGATCTCGACGGCGTGCTGGCCGAGCTGGGCGTCATCCGGGCGCTCCTGCTCGGCGGCACGCCGCTCTCCGACGTGCAGCTCTTCTCGCAGCTGCGCAACCTCCAGGATATTCGCGCCGCGCTGCAGACGATCGGCACCGACACCGCGCAGGCGATGGCGGCCGAGGTCGACAAGCTGCTCGAAGGGGTCTTCGAGTCGTCGAAGTGGACCGGCTAGGCTCTCGCCGCGTGGACTCGCTCCCGAAGAAGAAGCTGCCGCCGCGACAGCGGCGCGCGTTCTCGACGCTGGGTGGCGCGGTCGACGTCGGGGGCGAGGCGGCGTCCGCGCGCATCCTCCGCCAGCTGCTCGACGTCGATCCGGCGGCCGCGCGCGCGCTGACGCACGGCTTTCACAGCTACGCGGGGCGGATGCACCCCTCGATCGCCCGGGGCGCGATCGAGGCCTTCAGCGCGCCCGGCGACACGGTGGTCGATCCGTTCTGCGGCAGCGGCACCGTGCTGGTCGAGGCGCTGGCGGCGGGGCGTTCCGCGATCGGCGTCGACGCCAGCGCGCTGGCGGTGGCGATCGCCCGCGTGCGCTCGACCGTTCTCGGCGAGGAGACGCGCGCGCGGCTCGTCGCCGAGGCGGGCCGGATCGCCGAGGAATCGGGCGAACGGGCGCGCAAGCGACGGCGCCCGGAGGTGCCGGCCTGGGCGCGCGGCGAGATCGCCCGCTTTCACGCCCACGTCCTCTACGAGCTGCTCGGCCTGCGCGAGCTGGTCTTCGCCACGCCGGAGGACGACGTGGGACGGGCGCTGCGCCTCTGCCTGTCGTCGATCCTCGTCAAGTTCATGAAGGCAGGGCCGGAGGCGCCGCGCGACGGCGGGGAGAAGCGGATCGCGCGCGGGATTCCCTCGCGCATGCTGGCCGATCGCGCGGCGGAGCTCTGCCGCGGCCTCGCCGCGCTCGAGCGGCGCGCGCCGCCCGGCACGCCGGCGCCCGAGATCCACGAGGCCGACGCCCGCGCGCTGCCGATTCCCGACCGGCGCGCCGCGCTGGTCCTCTCGTCCCCCCCGTACGCCGGCACCTACGACTATGCCGCCCAGCACGAGACGCGCTTCGTCTGGCTGGGGCTCTCCGCCCGGACGTTCCGCCGCGTGCAGCTCGGCGCGCGCGGCAAGGCGATCGGCGAGGCCCACGTCGACGGCTGGCGCGCCGACGTGGGGCGCTTCGTGGCCGAGATCGCGCGCGTCCTGCGCCCGGGCGGCCGGGCGCTGCTGGTGGTCGGGGACGGCATCGTCGACGGGCGCGCCGAGCACGCCCCCGACAGCGTGGCGGCCGCCGGCGCCCCGGTCGGGCTGGAGCCGATCGCGCGCGCCTCTCAGGTCCGGGCCATCCACGACCGGCGCCTGGCGGCGATCTTCGCCGACCGGCCCCGGCGCGAGCACCTCCTGCTGCTCGCCAAGCGCGCCCGCTGATCCCCGGTTGACCCCGGCCATCGCCGCTCCACCTTTTCGTCTGGGGGAGAACGATGAAGAACCTGCAGTATCGCGGCGAGCTCGGCCGTGCCGGCCGCGCGGCCGTCCTGGGCGTCGTGGCCACCACGGCGATGACCTTGCTCCTGGTGGTCGGCCTGTTTCGGGGGGCGCCGTCGGCCTTCCGCGCCTTTCCGGTCGACGTCGCTCACCGCGCCTTTCCGTCGCTGGCGCCGCTGTCGCTGACGTTGGTGACCTTGGCGCTGCACCTCGGCTACGGGGCGGCCGCGGCCGCGCTGTTCGCTTTTCTCGCACGGCCGATGAGCGCCGGACGGGGGCTGGCGTTCGGCCTGGCGCTTTGGATCTTCATGCAGATGTTGTTCGTCCCTTTGACCTACCACTGGATCGAATTCGGCCTCGGGCATGGTTACCCCTGGACGGGGCTCTTCACGCTGGTCCTGCACCTCTGCTACGGCGCGACGCTCGGCTGGCTGGGAGGGCGCGACGACCGCGCGCATCACGCCCGGTTCGACGAAGCCGACCGGCTGGTTGTAGCCTAGAGGGGTGGCTGATGGAACAGACGAGCTCGGTGCACGCGAAGCGGGCGACCGCGAGCTGCGGCGCCAGCTGGCGACGCTGACCTACTCGCAGCTCCAGCCACCGGTGCCGGCCGACGCCATCACCGCGGCCGGCTGGTGGAATCTGCTCGGGCGGCTCGGGCTGCGCATCCCGCTGGTGGTGGTTCAGGACCTGGGCCTGGTGCTGTCGGGCGGCCGGCTGGCGGCGGTCCGGAAGATCCGGCACGACGGAGCGGGGGGCACGGTCGTCGCGCGCTACCAGACGTTCCTCGGGCGGGTGGCCGGCGCCGACGCGATCCGGGAGCTGGCGGCCGCGCCGCTCAAGGACGAGATGCTGGCGGTCATCCTGGCGCGCCTGCTCGGCGACGTGGCGCTGCGCTGGTCGTCCCGCGGGCTGGCGACGGCCAATCTCCCGACCGCCTCCGCGATCTACGAGCTCGACCGTGAGGCGCTGGCGCGGGCCCACGATCCGGTCTGGGCGCTGGGGTTCGTCCAGCGCCTCGTCGAGCACGAGCGCGGCGTCCTGGCGCGGCTCGATCAGATCGAGATGGGCGCGCTCCGGCTGCTGGGGCTCTTCTCGACCGACGGTGGGGCGGCCGATCTGGCCGACCTCTACCGCCTGGTCGGCACCGCGGGGGCGACCGAGGTGGTCGATTTCTCCCTCCAGCTGCTCCCGTCGTTGCTGGAGACCAAGCGGCGGCCGGCGGCGCAGCGCTTCTCGGTCGACGGCTACGTCTCCGTCGAGCGGCGCGGAAACGTCGATGCGCTCCTCCCCGGCGAGCTGGCGCACGACGACGACGTGTTCGAGCAGAAGGCGCTCTCCGACGATCTGCTCTACTACGGCCACGAGCGCCAGAACGAGCGGTCGCGCCGGCTCAACTATCTCCTGGTCGACGCCAGCGCCTCGATGCGCGGCGCGCGGGAGATCTTCGCCCGCGGGCTGGCGCTGGCGCTGGCCAAGAAGCTCTCCTTGCAGGGGGGCGACGTCTGGCTCCGTTTCTTCGACAGCCGGCTCTCGCCCAAGCTCGATCTGGGGCGGGCGGCGCGGCGCGATCTGCCGCGTCTCCTGGCGTTCCGCTCGGAGCGCGGGCGCAACACGGCGCGTGTCTTCGCCGACCTGGCCGTCGAGGTCTCACACCTCGTGCGCGACGAGGGACGCGAGCTGGCGATCACCTTCATCACCCACGGTGCCTGCCACATCCCGCTCGCCACCGTCGACGCGCTCCGCGCCAACGCCCGCCTCTACGGGATCTTCGTGCTTCCTTCGAAGCCGCTCGACCTCGACTACCTGCCGCGGCTGCACCGAGCTCAGGTGGTGACGGCGGCGTCGCTGGTGCGCACGGCGGACAAGCGGCGGCGGGCGCTGGAGATCGTCGAGGACGCGGCGGAGGCTTGATGGCGCAGCAGCGGGCGGAGATCCTGGACACGCGCGAGCGGGCCGAGCGGGCGCTGCGGGGCGGCCACCCGCGCGAGGCGCTCGCTCACTACTGGCAGCTCCTGGGGAACGTCAAGGCGACGCGGGCGCACTACGAGAGCTGGCTCGACGGCGCGGTGGGCGCCTACCTGGCGCTCAACCGGACCCGCGAGGCGGGCTACGGCCTCTTGGGGCTCCGCCGCTATGCGGAGGCGCAGCGGCACTTCCCGGCGGCGGAGCGGCCGGTCGAGTGGGCGGTCTGCGCGGCGAAGCTGGGGCACCACGGCGAGGCGGCGCGCGTCCTGTCGGAGAGCGGACGCCCGGTGCTGGCAGCGATCGAGCTGGAGGCGGCGGGGGCAAGCGCGGCGGCCCGGCTCGAGTGGGAGCGGGTGCTGCGCGACCCGCGTCTGCCCGGGCACCCCTACGAGACGGCGCTCGGGCACTTCAACCTGGCCGAGGCGCTCGGGCGCATCGGGGACGGGCAGGGGGCGACGCGCGCGTTCGGTGAGGCGCAGCGCCTGCTCGAAACGGCGGCCGACGCCTTCGAGACGCGCGGTGAGCCGCAGCGGGCTATCGATTGCTACTGCGTCCTGCTCCGGCTCGGCAAGCAGACCGGCTCGTTCGAGAACGTCGCCGAGGGCTATCTGAACGCCATCCGCGTGCTGGCGGCCGAGGACCACTCGCTGGTCATGCAGTACTACGACGACTTCATCGCCCAGGCGGTGGAGAGCGGCGAGTGGCCCGCGGCGGCGATGGCGGCGCGGGAGGCGGCCAACCACAGCCTGCGCGCCGGAAAGCCCTACGACCGGCACTACCTCGGGCGGGCGGTCGAGGCCTGGACGCGGGCCGCGCACGAGAACAGCGCCAATCACGGCCCGGTCGATCTTTCGGCCAACGCGTTCCACGCCGCCGTCGACGCGGCGACCGCGCTCGGCGATCTGGAGACCTGCGGGCGCCTCTACGCCGAGATGGCCGAGCTGCCGCTGGGCGAGAAGCGGCGCCTGCGTTTTCGCGAGCTCTCGCAACGGTACGCGGCCATGCCCCTCGAGCCGCGGCCGCCGCCCGTTCCGTTCCCGGACCACCTGCGCCGGCCCGACAGCACGGCCTATCCCGACGTCTGGCGACAGGACCTCATCGAGTGGGAGCTGGGGGGAGATCCGGCCGAGACGCTGGTCCGCTGCGTCGCCGAGCGTCCCCCCGTCAACCAGTACACCCGGCCGGCGCTGCTGGCGCTGCTGGTTTGCAGCGATCCCGGCTTCACGGCCAAGAACGCCGGCGCGGCGGTGCAGCTCGCCACGGCGCTGGGGCGCGTGCAGCACTACGACGTCCTCTCCCCGCTCGAGCGGCTCGCCGAGCACCCGGCGCCGGAGGTGAGGGCCGCGGTGATGGCCGCCACTGTTCTCGTCTACGCCGCCCGGAGCCTGGGGCTCATCCGCAAGGGGCTGGGCGACACGGCGCCCCAGGTGGTCGAGGAGGCGCTGCGCGCCCTGCGCACGGTCGATTTCGTCGACGCCCTCGATCCGGTGTTGCGCATCTTTCGCGACTCGGCCGAGGAGCGGGTCCGCCTGGCAGCGCTCGAGGGGATCGGCCGGCTGCGCACGCCGGCGGCCGCGGTGGTCCTCATCGAGGCGGTTCGCCAGGAGATGGGCCCCGTGCGCGCGACCGCCGAGGCGCAGCTCAAGAAGCTGAGCGGCGACGAGATGGCGGCGCTGGTCCGCCAGGCGCGCGACGCCGAGATCGGCGACCGGCGCGAGATCCTCGACCGCGTGCTGCGGGCGCTCCGCTGACCACGGTCGCGGCGGTCAGCTCCGGCGGCGCCGGAGCACCCAGACCGTCAGAAGGCCGATCAGCACCAGCCCCGGCACGAGCGGGCCGCTGCGCGCGAAGCCGCCGTTCTTGATCCAGAGCACAGTCAGCAGGACCGCAGCGCCAATCACCAGCCAGCGCAGATTCCGTTGGGTGGAGGCGAGGGTGGCGGTCTGCTGCTGGCGGATCCGCTCGAGCTCCGCCTTGACCCATTCGACGTCGATCGCCTCGCCGCGCTTCTGCCGCTGGATCTGCTCTTCCAGATAGGCCTGCCGGTCGGCCTTCCGGTCTGGCGGATCGGGAGCGTCCACACCTACATCATAGCGCGCGGGCGCCGGTCGTCGATTCATCGACCGGGCGCGACGCCCGTGGCTGAGTCGGCGGCGACAATCGCCCCCACCCGGGCCGCCACGTCCGGCTGCGAGAGCAGGAGCCCGACCTCGCGGTTGTGGTCGAGCGAGGTGGGGGAGAGGTTCACCGATCCCAGGTAGAGCGTGCGGTCGTCGGCGACCACCACCTTGCCGTGAATCGGCGGGGCGGTGACGGCCCGGACGGTCGCGCCCGCCGCCGCCAGCATGGTGAACGCCTGGCCCGCGCCAGCGGCCGGCCCGGGCCAGGCGAGCGTCACGGCGACGCCCCGGCCGCGGGCCGCGAGCAGCGCATCGATCATCCTGCTGTCGGTCAGCTCCTCGGTCTCGAGCGCCAGGACCTCGCGCGCGCCCCCGATGAGCGCCAGCAGGGCGGGGCGCGACGACTCGGGCGAGGTGCAGAGCCGGCCCCCCGGCGCGCCCGTGGCCGCGCCCAGGGCGTCCGCGGCGAAGACCGCCTCCGCCGCCGCGACGTCGGCCGGATCGTCGTCGACCGCCGCGTACTCCCGGTTGCCGCCGAGCCCGTCGCCGGTCAGGTTCAGCGTCAGGACCGCCAGGCGCGCGTGATCGACCGTGAACGTCTTGGCGTGCGTGTACGTGAACCTCGGCAGCGACCAGCGGACGTCCGCGCCGGCCGCCCTGAGCGCGTCGAACGCCGCCTGGTTCGCCCCGGCGTCCTGGTAGGGGGCCGCCTCGAGGATCACGCGCACGTCGCAGCCGGCGGCAGCGCGGCCGGCGATCGCGCTCACCGCCCGCGCGTCGGTCAGGAGGTACATCTCCATCCAGAGGCTGGTGCGCGCCGCGCAGACGAGGTCGAGCACCGCCTGCGGTCCGGCGTCGGGCTCGACGACCAGGGTGACAGGGACGCCCGCCGCCGTCGCCGGCGGCGGTGTCGCGGGTGGCAGGGGCGGCGTCAGATCGCAGCCGGCGTGGAGGCCCTGGCCGGCGAGAGCGACGGCCAGGGTGACTGCGCGAACCAGCCGAGGGCGGGGCACCCTCCGTTATCGGACCGGCCCGCGGCCAGTTGCCGCGAACCGGTCCGCCGCCGGGCCGACCTACTGGCAGCCTGCGATGTCGGTGGTCGTGGTGATACCGGTGGCGGCGTTGATGCCGTCGCTGCGCTGACCGCCGCAGGTCCCCTTGGTGATGACGGTGGTCTGGGTCGAGCAGTCCACCTGCAGGTTGCCGGCGTTCGACACCATCTCGTTGCCCTCGGCCGAGACGTTCTCGGTCAGCGGGCCGCCGGCGAGGCAGGCGCCCGTGCAATTCGTCAGGGCGACACACAGACCGCCGTTGACGTTGTTCCCGGTCGCTCCTACGGGCGTCTGCAGCCAGTTCTTGCCCGGGTCGCTGGGCTTCCCGAGGTCGATGTTCGAGGTGTCCTCGCCCGCGATGCTGTTCGCGCCACTGACCAGCACGCCGTATTGAAGGTTGGTGGCCATGACGCTGTTTCGCATCTTCACCAGCGAGCCAGCGAACAAGCGGGCGCCGTAGTTGGTCGTGCCGTTGCCCCAGCTGACGAGCCCGTTGATGTTGTTGGTCACCAGGCCCGCCCCGCCCGGCGTCTGGTTGATCCGGAGTCCGGCCTGGGTGTTCTGGTAGACGATGACGGTGCCGCTGTTGCTGGGGAGGGGCAAGCCCGGCGTACCGGTGACGCTGACCGACCCGAGCGCGCCGACCTCGATGCCGTGCTGCGCGTTGCCGTTGAACGACGTCGTCGCGCCGGAGGGGTTGTTGATGTTCGCCGCGCCGCCGGTGATGTGGATACCGTCGTTGGTGGAGTCGGTGACGGTGACCCCCGCGCCGACCGTGAGCGTCCCGGCGGTGACGCGGATGCCGTCGCCGTTGGTGTGCTGGATGGTCAGGTTCGAGACGCTCGAGGTGAACGTCGTGGTGCCGGGCGAGACCTGAATCGCGATGCCGGCCGCGTGGCTGTTGCCGTCGAGGACCAGCGGAGCGCCCGTGCCGCCCGAGATGGACGAAGCGTTGTTGTTGAGGCGGAAGCCGGCCGGGTTGTTCACCGTGGTGGTGGCCAGGGTGATGGTGATCGGTCCGCCCGTCGTCGTCAGCTGCGTGTTGGTCGGGATGATGATCGGCAGGTTGTCACCCGCTGCGAGCCCGGTGGTCGACCCCGAGCTGCCGATGATGACGATCTTGCTGCCGGAGAACGGCGTCGCCGGCATCTTGCTGATGGCCTGGGTGATGGTCTTGTAGGCGCAGCCCGGCGCCGAGGCTCCGCCCGAGGTCCCGCTGCCGGTCGCGGTGATGTCGTTGCCGTTGACGGGATCGACGTACCAGGTGTTGCTGGAGACCGCGTCACACGTCGAGCAGGTGTGGTTGACGCACGCCTTGCCGACCGCGCCGCAGTCGGTGTCGATGCAGCAGTTGCCGGCGACGCAGCTCCCGCCGCAGCAGAAGTCGCTGCCGTTGTCCATGCAGGTCGCGTTGTTGGGCGAGCAGGTCGCGCTCTCGCACTTCCCGGTCGTCTTGTTGCAGATGTCGCTGCCGCCGTAGAACGAATCGGACTGGCACTGGCTGTCACTGGTGCAGCTGCCGCAGGTATTCGCCTGGGTCACGCCGCAGATGAGGCCCGCGTTCGTCCCGCTGCAGTCGGCGCTGGTGGCGTGGCAGTTGCCGGCGCCGCAGAGGCCCTGGTAGCAGATGTCCGCCGAGCCGTAGCGCGAGTCCATCACGCACTGGGTGTCGCCCGCACTTCCCGCGGAGCAGTTTCCGCAGGTGTGAAGGCTCGAAGCGCCGCAGATCTTGCCGGCAGGGCATTCAGTGGAGGTGTCGTGGCAGTCGCCCTGGACGCAGGCGCCTGAGAGGCAGATGTCGCCGCTCGTGTAGGCGCTGACGCAGGCGGCGTCGCCCGAGGCACCGCTGCCGCAGGTGCCGCAGGTGTGGGCGGCGGTGGAGCCGCAGATCTGGCCGCCGGTGCAGTCGGTGGAGGTGTCGTGGCAATCGCCGGCGACGCACTGGCCGCCAAGGCAGATGTGCATCGCGCCGTAGGTGGTGTCGCCCACGCACTGCGCGTCGCCGGTGGACCCGGCGGTGCAGGCGGTGCAGGCGTGGTTGATGCACAGCTGGTTGCCGCCGCACTCCGAGGAGTTGTTGCAGTTGCCCGAGACGCACTGGCCGCCCGTGCAGACGTGGTTCGCGCCGTAGGCGTTGGTGCAGTCGGAGGTCATGCTGCACATGCCGCAGGTGAAGCTGTTGCAGACCTGGGCCGTGTTGTTGCAGTCGCCCGCCGCGTGGCAGTTGCCGGTGATGCAGGCGCTCCCCTGGCAGATGTAGGTCGAGCCGTACCGGCCGTCGCCCTGGCAGGTGGTGTCGCCCGCCGCGCCGCTGCCGCAGCCGCCGCAGGTGTGCGTCGACAGGTTGCAGACCTGCCCGGCGTTGCAGCCCGTGCTGTCATGGCAGCTGCCGGTGACGCAGACGCCGCTGTTGCAGATGTGGTTCGCGCCGTAGGCGTTGAAGCAGGCGGTATCGCCCGCCGCGCCGCTGCCACAACCGCCGCAGGTGAGCGCGGTGACCGAACCGCAGATCTGGCCGCTCGCCGCGCACTCCGCGTTCGTCGTGCAGTTGCCAGCGGTGCAAGCGCTGTTGTTGCAGACGTGGTTCGTGCCGTAGGCGGCCGTGCAGTCGCTGGTTGCCGTGCAGGCGCCGCAGTGGTTGCTTGCGCAGACCTTGGTGGCATCGTTGCAGTCGGCAGCCGTGAGGCAGTCGCCCGCCGTGCAGGCGCCGGACGCCAGGCAAACCTTCCCCGAGCCGCACTGGCTGTTGCCGGTGCAGTTGACGCAGGCGTTGCTGACGCAGACCTGACCGTTGCTGCAGTTCGTGTTGTCGTGGCAGTTGCCGACGATGCACGCCCCCGAGGTGGTGTCGCAGATGCGACCGTCCGTGTAGCTGGCCTGGCAGCCGGTGTCGTCGGTGCAGCTCGCGCAGGCGTGGCTGGAGTTGCAAATCTGACCGTTCGTGCACTGCGCGCCCGAGTGGCAGGCCCCCGTGACGCAGTTGCCCGACACACAGATGTACCCCGTGCCGTAGCCGGTCACGCAGGCGCTGTCGCTGGTGCCGCAGCTGACGCAGCTGTTGCCGGTGCAGATCTGCCCGGTGCCGCACTGGCTGTTCGAGGTGCAGTTCCCCTGGACGCAGGTGCCGCTCGAGGTCTGGCAGATGTACCCGGTGCCGTAGGCTGTGGTGCAGTCGCTCGTGGCCGCGCAGGCGCCGCAGGTGTGGTTGCTGCCGCAGATCTTGCCGTTGCAGTCGCCGTTGGTGGAGCAGTTCCCCATCACGCAGTTGCCCGAGGACGCCAGGCAGACGTAGCCGCTGCCGTAGGCGGTCACGCAGGCCGGTGAGGCGCTGCAACCCTGACAGGTGCCGCCGGAACAGATCCCGGTGACGCCGCCGGAAGTCGTGCAGGACGCGCTGTTCGTGCAGGTGGTGCCGGAGCCGGCCGCGCCGCCGACCGCGCCGCCCGCGCCCCCGTTGCCGGTGACCGTTCCGCCGGCCGCTCCGCCGGTGCCGGTAGCCGTTCCGCCGGCCGCTCCGGCCACGCCGCCGGTGCCAGTGACCGTTCCGCCGGCCGCGCCGCCGTTGCCGGTGACCGTTCCGCCGGCCGCGCCGCCGTTGCCGGTGACCGTTCCGCCGGCCGCGCCGCCGGTGCCAGTGGCGGTGCCGCCCGCGGCGCCACCTTTACCTGTCGTGCCGCCGCCGCTCGTGCCACCCTTCGCGGCGCCGCCGGCGCCGCCGAGGCCGCCAGCCGCACCGCCGGTGCCGCCGCCTCCTCCACCGCCGCAACCCCACATCGTGAGGGCTGCTACCAAAAGCGCTGCGACAGAGGCGGAATGAAGGGAGTTGGAACGCGAGAGAGAAGGGGAACGGCGCATGCAGTGACTCCTGATGTGTGGGGTACGCGAAAGCGGCGGTCCCAATCATCGGGCATTCCGACACGAAACGTTAGAGGTGTACGAAGCACCGCCTACGAATTTGCGGTGCGCCTGCCACCTTGTCCCACCCGAGACGGGCGGACCCGCTCTAGCGCGGGATCTCGATCAGGCCGGCGGCGCCCATCCCGCCGCCCACGCACATGGTGATGACGGCGTAGCGGCCTTTCCGGCGTTCCAGCTCGTGCAGAGCGGTCGCGATCTGGCGGGCGCCCGTGGCGCCGAGCGGGTGACCGATGGCGATGGCGCCGCCGTTGACGTTGACCCGGTCGATCGGCAAGCCGAGCTCGCGGAGGCAGTAGACCGCCTGCGAGGCGAACGCCTCATTGACCTCGTAGAGATCGATCTCGTCGACTTTGAGGCCGGTCTTGGCCAGCAGCTTGCGGACGGCGGGCACCGGGCCGATGCCCATGATCTCGGGCGGGACCCCGGCCACCGCGAACGCCCTGAAGAAGGCGCGCGGCTTTTGCCCGAGCGCCTTGGCCTTGTCGGCCGAGGTCAGGATGACGGCCGCCGCGCCGTCGTTGAGCGGCGAGGAGTTCCCGGCGGTCACGCTGCCGGTCGGATCGAAGGCCGGCTTGAGAGCCGCCAGCTTCTCGAGCGAGGTATCCGCGCGCGGCCCCTCGTCCCGATCGACGGTGAGGTCACGCCAGACCTCTCCGTCGAACAGGCGCGTCTTCACCGGCAGCACCTCGGCGGCGAAGTCGCCGCGCGTCCAGGCGGCCACCGCTTTTTGGTGGCTCCCGAGCGCGAAGGCGTCCTGCTGCTCGCGGCTGACGCCGAACTGCCGCGCGACGTTCTCGGCGGTGTTCCCCATCGGGATGTACGCCTCCGGGAACTGCTCGACCACCGCCGGGTTGAGCGAGATCTTCGAGCCGCCCATGGGGACGAGCGACATCGACTCGATCCCGCCAGCCAGGCCCGCGTCGATCGAGCCGGCCGCGATCCGATCGGCGACGATCGATGCCGCCTGCAGCCCCGACGAGCAGAACCGGTTGATCGTCATCGCCGGCACGCTGTCGGGCAGCCCGGCCAGGAAGCCGACCTGGCGCGCGACGTTCAACCCCTGCTCGGCCTCCGGATGTGCGCAGCCGAGCACCAGGTCTTCAATGTCCGCCGGGTCGATGGCGGCGCCGCTCATCGCCTCGCGGGCGACCAGGCGCGCCGAGATCGTCGGGGCGGGTGTTCGTGAAGACCGCCCTTGGGGGCGCGGCCGACGGGGGTCCGAACGGCCGAGAGAATCGCGACGTCACGCATGGTGTTTTCCTTTGGCCCCAGGGCTCAGTTCCGCAGCGGCTTGCTCGTGGTCAACATGTATTGGATGCGCTCGCGGGTCTTGGGTTCCCCGCACAGCGACAGGAAGGCCTCGCGCTCGAGGTCGAGCAGGTGCTGCTCGCTCACGGCCGCGCCGGCCGGGACGGCACCGCCCGACAGGATGCGCGCCAGGTGGCCGCTCACCACCGCGTCGTGCGGGGCTGATCTGGTGAACGCCGAGCAGGTTGTGCAGCGCCGTGCGCAGCGTGGCGGCGCCGGTCTCGCCGATGACCCGGATGCGCCGCGGCGGCGGCGGCCGGTAACCGGCGCGCGCCAGGCCCAGCGCCAGCGCCTTGGCGTCGGCGATCAGCGTCTCGCGCGCCATCGAGACGCGGTCGCCCTGGCGCAGATAGCCGATGTCGCGCGCCTCCTCGGCGCTGGTCGAGACGCGCGCGCGCGCGAGCGTCTCGAACGGGACGCGCACCAGCGACAGCAGGTCGAAGCTGCGGATCGTCGGTCGCGCGGGCCGAGGCGCGCGCCGCCAGCTCCATGCAGCCGCCGCCCGCGGGGATGAGGCCGACGCCGACCTCGACGCAGCCGACGTAGAGCTCGGCCGCGGCGCGGACGGTCTGGCAGCCGAGCACGACCTCGGCGCCGCCGCCCAGCGTCAAGCCCGAACGGCGCCCCGACCACGGGCACGCGCGCGTACCGCGTGCGCTGGCAGGCGTTCTGGAAGCCGACCACCATGTCGTCGATGCCTGCATGTTGCCCTGGCCGAGCGCGACCATGAGCGCGAACAGGTTGGCGCCCGCGCAGAACGCCTCGGGCGCGTCGTTGCCGATCACCAGCGCCGACGCCGTCGCGTTCGGCGCGGTCGACGGCCTTCATCGTCATCGCCACGATGTCGGGGTCGATGGCGTTCATCTTGGCGTGGAACTCGAGGCAGAAGACGCCGTCGCCGAGGTCGAGGATCGACGCGCTGCCGTTGCGCTCGACCTCGCCGCCGGCGGCGCGGACGGCGTCGAGCGACAGGTGCGCGCGGGTCGGTCGGCGATCGGCGTGAAGCCGCCGCGCTGGCCGAGCTGCTGCGCGCTTGCCCGGCGCCTCCTGGCGGTAGAAGCGCATCCCCTCGCCCTGCGCGGCGATCTGCTCCCTCACCCAGCCGGGGACGGTGTAGCCGGCCGCCTCCATCTTCGCGGCGGTCGCCTTGACGCCGAGCGCGTCCCAGGTCTCGAACGGCCCGCGCTCCCAGCCGAAGCCCCAGCGCAGCGCGCGGTCGATGTCGACGATGTCGTCGGCGATCTCGCCGAGGCGGTTCGCCGAGTAGATCAGCGTCTCGTAGAGTCACCGTGCGCGCGAGCGCGGCGGCGCGGTCGTCGCCGGCGAGCATGCGGCGCAGCTTCTCGTCGACGTCGTCGGTGCCGCGCGCGGCGCCGATCGACGCGAAGCGCGGCTTGGTCTGCGGGCCGTACTCCATCGTCTTCAGATCGAGCTGCAGGATGTGCGTCGCCGACCTTCTTGTAGAAGCCCTGCTTGGTCTTGCTGCCGAGCCACTTCTTCTCGACCAGCGCGTGAGCACCGGCGGCGGATCGAACACGTCGCGCCGCTCGTCGCCCGGCAGCGCGTCGAAGCAGTTCTTCGTGACGTGCATCAGCGTGTCGAGCCCGACCACGTCGGCGGTGCGGAACACGGCGCTCTTCGGGCGCCCGGTCGCGGGTCCGAAGACCGCGTCGACCTCCTCGACGGTGTAGCCCTCCTTCACCGCCTCGGCGAGCGTCCGCATCATCGCGAAGGTCCCGATGCGGTTGGCGATGAAGTTGGGCGTGTCCTTGGCGCGCACGAGCCCCTTGCCGAGCAGGCCGTCCGCACAGAGCCTCGGCGCGCGCGAGCGTCTCGGGCGCGGTGTCGGGGCCGGCGACGATCTCGACGAGCTTCAGGTAGCGGGGCGGGTTGAAGAAGTGGGTGATGCAGAAGCGCGCGCCGGAAGTCGGCGCTGCGCCCCTGCATGAGGTCGGCGATGCGCAGGCCCGACGTGTTCGACGTGATGATCGCGCGCCCGCCCGAGCTCGTCGATGCGCGCGTAGAGCTTCTGCTTGATGGCGAGGTTCTCGATGACCGCCTCGATGATGACGTCGCTCTTGGCGCGACCGCCTCCGCGAGATCGTCCTCGAGATTGCCGGTCGTCACCAGCGTCTCGAAGCGCGGCGAGAAGAACGCCGCCGGCTTCGCCTTGCGCGCCCCCTCGAGGCCGGCCGTCGGAGATCTTGTTGCGCGCCTTCTTGTCGCCCGCCGGCGCGTCCTTGGGCGAGATGTCGAGCAGCCGCACGCGCACGCCGGCGTTGCCGAGGTGCGCGGCGATGGCCGCCCCCATCACACCGGCTCCTAGAACCGTCACTTCACGAATCGTCGGATCGGTTGCCATCGTCACACGATAGCCGAGAATTCGGGCGCGCGCGACGGCGACACCTTACGCCCGTGCGGAAAAGCGGGAACATCGCTGCGCTTGGATTTCTGACCGGCGGGCGTCGCGGCCTCTTGATAGCGGACGCCTTCTGCCCTCTAATCGTCGTCCGATGACGATGGTGCGTTCCCGGTGCGCGGCGATGCTGCTCGGAGGCGTCGTCTCCTTTGGGATCTGCGCGGCCACGGCGCGGGCGGCTGACGAGGCCACGCCCGACAAGGCGCTCAACGACGCCAAGGATGACTTCGAGACGGCGCAGACCTTCTTCGTGCGCGGCGAGTACGACGCCGCGGCGGCCAAGTTCCTGGAGGCCTACAACAAGAAGGCCTTCCCGGCGTTCCTCTTCAACGTCGCGGTCTCGTACGAGAAGGCGAAACAGCTCGAGAAGGCCAAGGACTACTTCGAGCGCTACCTCAAGGAAGATCCGAACGCCAGCGACGCCGCGCAGGTGAGATTGCGCCTCGACGTGATCGGCAAGCTGCTCGCGCCGCCGCCGCCGCCGGCGCCGGTCGTGCCGGGGCCTGCGCCGGGTGCTCCGGCGGCGCCGGGGGCGCCCGCCACGCCGGGAGCGCCCGCGGCGCCGGGAACGCCAGCCGCGCCCGGGACGCCCGCCGCACCGGGTGCGGCGGCGCCGCCCGCGCCCGCGCCGCCCCCTGTGCTCCCGGACATCGACACCAAGGGGCTGGTGGTGATCGATTCGAAGCCGCAGGGGGCGACGATCTACCTCAACGACAAGCGGTCGGGGCCGTTCGGCCAGACGCCCTGGCACGGGTCGCTGGAGTCGAAGCCGGTCCGCCTGATCCTCGAGTCGAAGGGGTACAAGGCCGAGGAGCGCGCCATCAGCCCGCGCTCCGACAAGCTGATCGACGTCTACATCGCGCTCTCCGAGGAGCACTACCTCGGCTGGATCGAGATCGCCTCCAACGTCGTGGGGGCCGACCTCTTCATCGATCGCAAGGACATCGGCGCCATCGGCCGCACCCCCTTCACCGGGCAGCTCAAGCCGGGGAAGCACACCATCTTTCTCGAGAAGTTCGGCTGGCAGCCGCTGCAGCAAGAGATCGACGTCCCGGCCGGGACGGCCATGCAGCACAACCTGACGATGCAGAAGAGCCAGGTCGGCTGGATCACCATCACCGGCAGGACCACCCAGGGCGCGCGCCTCATCATCGACGAGAAATTCGGCTGCGTCACCCCTTGCCGCACCGAGCTCCCGCCGGGGAAGCACAAGCTCCGCGTCGAGAAGAAGGGGTTCGAGGATTATGAGACCGAGGTCGAGCTGGGGCAGGGGATCGAGAGCGCGATCGAGGTCCAGATGTCGCCCACCCCGCCGCGCGGGCACGCCATCACGACCGGCATCGTCGCGCTGGTCATCATCGGCGCGGGCGCCTACGTCGGCTACCTCTCGGACCAGAACAAGACCGGCTTGCAGAACGACATCAACGGCGGCCAGCTGGTCGACAACAAGGATCCGCGGTTCATGAACGGCAAGATCGAGGCGATCGGCGCCGACGTTCTCTACGGCCTGGGCGCCATCATCGCCGCCACGGCGATCTATGGCCTATTCGAGCACGGGCCCGACAGCACCGGCGTCGCCGAGCACCACCAGATCACGCTCGGGCCGCTCTTCGGACCCGAAGGGACCGGCCTCGCCTTCTCGGGGCGCTTCTGATGCGAGCCTCGTTGACGAGCCGGGTCGGTGGTCTCTTTGCGGCGGTGCTGACGATCTCCGCCGGCATCGGTTGCGACTGGCGGGCGTTCGACACGCTCCAGAATCAGACGCCGGTCGTGAAGGTCACGGCCCCGGGCGGCTTCCAGTCGTCGAGCGACTTCGCCAGCCTGCTCTTGCCTGTGGCGCCGCCGGCCGACGGGTCGGTCGCCGCCTGGTTCCTGACCTCGGCGACCGAGTCGACGGGAGTGGCGCTGGTCGAGGTCGATGCGGGCGGGGGCGAATCGGTGCAGAACATTCAGAGCGCGACGCTCGACAACTTGGGGATTAGCAACCCGTTGACGGCGCTGGCGGAGATTCCCGGGACCGGCACCGCGTTCCTGGGCGCGCCGTCGTCGCTGAACGGCCTGGTGACGGTCAATCTGGCGACGCAAGAAGTGAACCCCTTCCTCGTCTCGGCGCAGACGGGGTCCGAGCTGCAGCTCGGGGCCGGGGTCGCGGCGGGCGCCCTGACCGGCACCACAGCGCCCGATCTGGCCGCCATCTCCACCTCGACGGTTCATGTTTTCGTCGACTTCGCCGTGGGCTCCACCGCCATGCTGACCGATCTCTCGCCGGCCTCGGCCGACATCACCGCCTGTCCGATCACGCTGGGCAACGTTCCGAACGCGGAGCGGGCTCACCGGGCCATGGTGATCGGGTCGCTACTTGCCAGCGGCCCGGTCGTCGCGATCGGGGTCCCCGGGGCCAACGCGCCGGGCACGGTGGTGTTCTATGCGGTCACGGCCGGAGTGGTCACCTGCGCGGGGATCCTGGCCGCGCCGGCGCTAGCCTCCGGCCTGCCAAACGCGGGGTTCGGCGCGGCGCTGGCGATCGGTGACTTCGACGGCGACGGGCTCCCCGATCTGCTGGTGGGCGCCCCGCCGAACGCCGTCTACCTCTACAAGGGTCCGTTGGCCCCGCCGGCGACGCCGTTGGCCAAGATCCTGGCGCCGCTCGGCAGCGCTGAGTTCGGCACAGCGCTGGCGGTGCTGAATCTGGACGGCAAGAAGGGCGACGAGGTGCTGGTCGGCGATCCGGGCGCGACGCTCAATGGTGTCAGCGGCGCGGGGAACGTCACCGTCTACACGGGCGCGACGCTGGCGCCGGTGACGACGGCGCTCGGGGAGCCTTTGGTGCTGGCCGATCACAGCCCCGGCACGGGCGAGGGGTACGGGTCGGCGGTCGGGGCGCTGTCGTTCTGCGCGGCGGCTCCTTGCACGACGGCGGCGCTGACGCCGCTGCCGCTGGTCGGGGCGCCGGGCGCCGCCTTCACGTACTTCACGCTCGGCGCGACCGACCCGCGCGCGAAGTAGCCCGGTTCGACGTGTTCGGCGCTAGAACCGGCCCATCAGCAGGAGGCCGCCGCCGCTGCCGGTGGTCCAGCCGACCAGCGTGGGGCGGCCCGAGGACGAAGTCTTGCGGTCGTACTTGTTGGGATCGTCGTTGGTCAGTAGCAGGACGGCCCCGGTGATGGCTGCGGCGGCGCCCACGCCGCCAACGATGTAGCCGGCCGTGATCCGGTTGTTGGCGTCGGTCACGCGCTGTTGCGCATCCGCGTACATGGCGTTGCAGGCGCCCTGGTTGACGTCCAACGTGAAGTCGCAGGTTCCGCCGCCGCCCTTGATGAACGACATATTCACCATGGCCAGGTTGGTGTTCGCGGTGTCGAGCGCGCTGTGGCCGGTGACGAGGAGGACGACGCCTGTGGCAATCGCGGCGACGCCCAGGCCGCCAACCGACCAGCCCCAGATCCGGCGCGTGTGGATCCCCGCCAGATAGGCGTCGCGGGTCTGGGCGTCGGGCTGTAGGTTGACGGTGGTGTTGAAGGTCGCGCCGCGCGCGATCGTGACGTCGAGATCACCCGGCTCGAACCCTGCCCGGGTGATGGCGACGTGGTGCGGTCCAGCGGGCAGCCGGATGGCGCCGGCCAGCGGCTCGGGCGGACGCCCGTCGATGGAGATCTTGGCGTCGGTCTCGCTGACGGCGATCGCCAGGCTGCCGCCGGTCTGGGCGACCGCGGCGGCGTCGATCTCGGGGTCGAGGGTGACGTCGGCGACGGCGCCCAGATCCAGCTTGATATCCGCGGTCGATGCTCGATAGCCGTCGCGCCGCACCTCGACGTGGTGGGGCCCCGGGTTGAGCGCCAGCGTCTGCGTCAGCGGCGTGCGCCCGCTGTCGGCGCCGTCGACATAGACCGTGGCCTCCGGCAGCGAACAGTGGATCGCGAGGTGACCCAGCGCCGCCTCGCCCGGGACCAGCACGAAGCTGAGCTTCTGCGTCTCGCCGCCCGCGATGTCGATCGTCTTGCGCGACGGCGGGTAACCGGCGGCGACCGCGCCGATGACGTGGTGGCCGGCCGCCACCCGCAGCGTCCCCGCGAGCGGCGTGTGCGCTGCCTCGACCCCGTCGACCTCGACGAGCGCCGGGACGTTGGAGTCGACGGTCAGGAACGAGACGAAGGTCCACTGCTCGGCCCGCACGCGCTCGGCCTTCTGGCGCTGCTCGGGCCCCAGCCTGGTGGAGCTCTTGAGCAGGGTGTCCAGTGCGTCGACCGCGTCGACCGGGCGCTTGAGCTCGGCGTACACGAGGCCGATGTTGAGCAGCGTCGAGGGATTGCCGGTCAGCTCGTAGGTCCGCTTGAACTCGACCAGCGCCCCGGCGTTCTCCCCCTGATTGAAGAGGCGCAAGCCCCGATCGAACCGCTCGGCGGCCTCCTTGCGGGCCTCGGGGGTCAGCGGCGCCGTCTGGGCGCGCGCGCCTCCCCCGGCCAGCGACAACACGACTGTTCCCAGCGCGACAGCGAGAGCGAGACGCTTCATTGTTTGCGGAACGGGTTCTCGTCCATGAGTCCGTGCTCCTCGGCGCGGGTTCGTCTGATGGGTGCGGATTGCGGAGATGGGGCGGGCGACTCTCCCGCGGCCGTCGGATGTCCGGGGGCCGGCGGATGCGCGGCCGCCCGGCGAAGGACGCCGTGCTGGGGCGGCTGCTCGGCCGGCTTGAGGACGATCGACAGCACGGTCGGCGCGCCGGCGGCGACCGTCACCGGCGTATTCTGCGTGTCGCGGCCGGCCGCCTCGACGGTGACGAAGTGCGCGCCCAGCGCGACGTCGCCGAAGTCGACCGCGTTCGTGCCGTGCGCGAACTCCTTGCCGTCGAGGCTCACCCGGTCGGCCGGGCCACCCTCGACGTGAAGCTGCAGGCGGCCGGTGGTGGCCGGCTTTGGTGCGGTCGCCACCGGCGCTGGCGCCGCGACCTGGGCGGGCGCGGGGGTCGGCGTCGGCGGTTCCGTGCGGCTCCGCGACAGCAGCGCGCCGCCGGCGACGACGACCAGCGCCGTCCCGGCGATGACCAGCCCGGCCCGCTTGCGGTTGGCGGCGGGGGCGGGCGCCACGACCTGGCCCACCGACTGGCTCATTGTCGTGATCGGAACTGGCGCGGCCTGCGCGGTCAGCGCGGCGGTGCGCGGCTGCGTGATCGGCTGGCTCCCGTCGCGCAGCGCCAGGTCGATGAGGCGCGCCAGCTCCTTCGCCGACTCGGGGCGCTTGGCCGGGTCTTTCTCGAGGCACATGAGGATCAGGCGCTCCAGCTCCGGCTCCATCGGCCGGTGGCGCGAGGGCGGCTCGGGCACCTCGGACATCTGCTGGTAGATGAGCTCGCCGAACGTCTCGCCCCGGAACGGGACGACGCCGGCGAACATCTCGTAGAGGATGATCCCCAGCGAGTAGATGTCGGCCCGGTGGTCGACCGCGCGCCCCATGCATTGCTCGGGCGCCATGTACCGCGGCGTCCCCATCGCCGCGCCGGTCTGGGTGCTCTTCCCCGCGGGGTTGTCGATCAGCTTCGCGATCCCGAAGTCGAGCACCTTGGCGAACGAATCCTCGTGCGCCGGCGAGGCGATCCAGACGTTCTCCGGCTTGAGATCGCGGTGGATGATCCCCGCGCGGTGCGCCGCCTCGAGCGCGCTGCAGATCTGCCGCAGCAGCCGGCGCGTCTCGGTGGCGGTCAGATCCCCGGCGTCCATCCGGTGCGCCAGGCTCGCCCCGTCGAGGAACTCCATGACGAAGAACGGGCGGGCGTCCGGCAGCGTCCCGAACGAGAAGATGTCGATGATGTTCGGATGGCCGATCTTGTTGACGGCCCGCGCCTCCTCCACGAACCGGCGGACCAGATCGGGGATGGAGGCGCAGTGGGGCGCGAGCACCTTGACGGCGACCCGCTTGCCGATCACCGGATGGTGACCGGCGTAGACCGCACCCATCCCGCCCTCGGCGATCTTTCGATCGACTAGGTACTCGCCGACCTTGGCTCCGGGGGCGAGATCGCTCTCCGCCGTTTCCGCCACGCTGGTGACACTACCACTACATCAGGGGCAGGCGAGCGCCGGACCTGGAGACTGGCCTTCCCAAAGCTTGTCGTTGGCGTCGAGGTAGCACCCGCGGCCCACGGTGGTGATGCTCGTGACCGGCACGTTGCTGTTGTTGGTGAAGGGAACCGCATAGTAGTTCCCCGAGGCCCCCGGCCAGCACCACATCGTGCCGTCCGTCTTGAGTGCGCAGGCCTTCGAGCTGGACTGAGTGAAGTCGAGCACCTGCGTGACGTTTGTCAGGGGCGTCGTCGCACCCGCCGAGATCATGACCTGGATCGGTTGGTTCTGGGTCGCGGTCGCCGTCGTGTTCCCGAGGTAATTGTAGCCATTGTACCCCCAGCACCATACGCCACCATCGACGGTGCTCGCGCAAGTGTTGTAGTAACTCAGGGTGGCGACGCTGGTGGCCGTGCTTGCCAGGTTCGTGACCTGAGCCGGGTTGAGGACGGGCGGGGTGTTGCCCGTTGTTCCAAGGCCGAGCTGGCCGTAGTTGTTTTCGCCCCAACACCACACGGTCTTGTCAGTCTTCACGGCACAGACGTGCTGGTAGCCTACCGAGATCTGCTTTACACCGCTGAACTGGATGCCGCTGGTCATGTCGGTCGTGGCCGGGACCGCATACGGGTAATTGAACGTGTACCCGTTTCCAATTTGGCCCTGGGCCCCATATCCCCAGCACCAGACGGCGCCGGTGGTGGCGGCAACCGCGCACGCAAAATCGCCGCTGCTCTCGGACACGCTCACGGAGCTGATTCCCATCAGAGGCGTCGTCGCCGTTGAATTTGTGACCACCTGGAGGGGATACATCGCCGTCATCGAAGCCGAGCTTCCGCTGCCCAGGTCGCCGTAGCTATTCGACCCCCAGCACCAGACGGAGCCATCGGCCTTCACGCCGCACCCGAAGTAACCGTTGGTGGAGATCGACGTCGCCACAAAGGCCGAGGCGTCCGCATTGGTCAGCTTGGTCAGGGGCGATCCACTCCAGACAGTGTTGTCCGGCTTCAGGACGGTCGACCCGTCGCACCCAGTGATGCAGCCGCAGCCCAGGCCACCGCAGACCAAGCCGCTCGCGCAGGAATTGTCGCTCGGGCAGCAGGGCTGCCCCGCTCCGCCGCAAGCACAAACGCTTGCCGTGCAGGTCAGCTGGCTGCCGCAGGTGGTGGCCTGACAGCAAGCTTGGCCCTTACCGCCGCAGCTGCACATCCCCGAGGCGCAGGTGAGGTTCGAATTGCAGGTGGTCCCGCAGCAGACTTCGTTCACGGCGCCGCAGGGTTGGCATGCACCGGAGACGCACTGCGTGCCCGGTCCACAGCCCGCGCCACATGTCGCGCTGCCCCCACCCGCACCGCCCTTCCCCGTTGCACCCGCGGCGCCCGAGCCCGCGGCGCCCGTCGTGCCCGCGGCGCCCGAGCCCGCCGCGCCGGAGCCCGCTGCGCCGGTCGCGCCCGCGGCGCCCGTCGCACCCGCGGCGCCCGTCGCACCCGCGGCGCCCGTTGCACCCGCGGCGCCCGAAGTGCCCGCGGCGCCGAAGACGCCTCCGTCAGGCGTGCGGCCCGTCGAGACCAGCGGAACGTCGTTGGTCGTGGGATTGATCTGTGTCGTTGACGCGCAAACACCGGAAGCGGTGCATTTCTGGCCCGGTGCGCAGTCCACGTCGGCCGCGCACTGGTTGCGACACTGCTCGTCGCGCCCGCAGACGAGCGGCGACATGCAGTCGCTGTTGTAGACGCAGTGGTTCTCCGCCGCGAGCTGGCAGACGTTCGCGGTGACGACGCCGGCCTCGGTCTTCACGGTGCCCTTCACGCACATCCCGGCCCCGCAGTCGCCGTTCACGGCGCACTGGCTGTGACAGAGCCCGAACGTGCAGATCAGCCCCGTCGCGCAGTCGCTGTTCAGCGCGCATCCCGTTCCGGGGGGCGCTTTCGCTGATCCTCCTCCGCAGCCCACCAGCAGCGACGCCGAAGCCAGAACCAAAACCACCGCGATCGTACGAATTGAGCTCATCCCTGGTCGTTCCCCTTGTAAGAGACAGCACGGACCATATCAGAAGTCCGCTCAAGCACAGCCGTGAAAATCAGACTTGTACCGGCACGAACGTCGGATCGGCGACCGTATTCCGCCG
The DNA here is from genome assembly GCA_963831685.1 of uncultured Pseudomonadota bacterium. Lineage (GTDB taxonomy): Bacteria > Myxococcota_A > Polyangia > Fen-1088 > Fen-1088 > JADGRB01. The sequence continues at coordinate 226,388 of CAWHRJ010000006.1, read as the reverse complement.
GCGGGGCGGAAGGGGGGGCCTGCGGGGTCGGCCGGTCTACCGGCGGTGCTTCTTGGACTTCTTGGCGCTACTGCCCGAGTCGGAGGCCACGATGCTGCCGAGGCCGTCATCGCCGCCGGTCTTGCCGGCCGACGGGTTGTCCGGCTTGATCCCTTCGGAGTCGAGCAGGTTGTCGAGCGAGTCCTTGCGCTTCGGCTCGGCGACGGCGACCTTCTTCTGCTTCTTGGCCGTCGGGGTGGCCGCCTTCTCGATGTCCATCGTCGGCAGGGAGGCGGTCCCGGCGGCGTCGACGCCCTTGGCGCGCTCCTGCTTCTTCGGCGGCGCCTTCTTGCGCTCGGCGTCCTCGCGGCGCCCCTGCTCCTGCACGGCGGCCAGGTGGTCCTTGTCGATCCCTTCCTTCGGGCCGACCACCTTGTTCTCCCACTCGAACTGCTTGTTCACGCCCGCCGACACCTCGGTGCTGGTTTCGCCCCCGCCCTTTCGTCTCTTCTCGGCCCGGCTGGCCGTGGCGCCCGTGACGATCAGGAGCGCGAGTGCGGCCGACGACGCGAACTTGAGCTGCATCTGAGGGACCTCCGCGAAGGGGTTACGTCTCCGATTATCGCGTACAGGGGACGGTCGGCAACCACATTGTGGTTCAGATCATCAATACTTACACACAACTACATATGCGCCGCCCGGAAGTCCGCGCGTATACTGCGTCGCCGCGATGGCTGCCTCCCCCAGCAAACCGACGGGCTCCAAGATGTCGCGCGTCCGCAACATCGGCATCGTCGCGCACATCGACGCCGGCAAGACCACGGTCAGCGAGCGCTTCCTCTTCCACTCGGGACGCATCCACAAGATCGGCGAGGTCCACGACGGCGAGGCGCAGATGGACTGGATGCCGCAGGAGCGCGAGCGCGGCATCACCATCACGGCGGCCGCGACCAGCTTCGCCTGGCGCAACCACGACATCCACCTGATCGACACGCCCGGCCACGTCGACTTCACGATCGAGGTCGAGCGCAGCCTGCGCGTGCTCGACGGCGCGGTCGTCGTGTTCGACGGCGTCTCGGGCGTCGAGCCGCAGTCGGAGACCGTCTGGCGCCAGGCCGACAAGTTCCGCGTGCCGCGCATCTGCGTTCATCAACAAGATGGACCGCGCGGGCGCCGACTTCGGCGCGGCGCGTCGACGAGATCCGCGAGCGGCTCGGCGCGCGCCCGGTGCCGATCCAGCTGCCGATCGGCGCCGAGGATCGCTTCGCCGGCGTCGTCGATCTGGTGCGGCATGCGCGGCGCTGTATTTTTCGGGCGACGAGGACGAGGCGCCGCGCGAGGACGACGATTCCCGCGGCGATGGCCGACGAGGTCGCCGCCGCGCGCGAGAAGGTGATCGAGGCCGCCGCCGACGTCGACGACGCGATCGCCAACGCCTTCCTCGAGGGCGCAGCCGATCGACGAGGCGGCGCTCAAGGCCGCGCTCCGCAAGGCGACGATCGACTGCGCAGATCGTGCCCGTGCTCGCCGGCGCGGCGCTGCGCAACAAGGGCGTGCAGCCGCTGCTCGACGCCGTCGTGCGACTACCTGCCGTCGCCGCTCGAGGTGCCGCCGATCAAGGGCGTCGTGCCGGGGACCGAGGAGCCGGCGACCCGCGCCGCCGCGACGACGCGGCGCCGTTCTGCGGCGCTCGCGTTCAAGGTCGCGATGGACGAGGGGCGCAAGGCGGTCTACCTGCGCATCTACTCGGGCGTGCTCAAGCCGGGCGACGACGTGCAGAACGCGCGCACGCGCAAGAACGAGAAGGTGGCGCGCCTGTTCACGCGTGCACGCCAACAAGCGCGAGCGCATCGAGCGCGCCGGCGCCGGCAGCATCGTCGTCGCCATGGGCCTGCAAGGACGCGGGCACGGGCGACACGATGTGCAGCGCCCAAGGCGCCCATCATCCTCGAGCGCATCGACATCTACGAGCCGGTGATCGCGCGCGCCATCGAGCCGAAGACGCAGGCCGAAAAGGAGAAGCTCGACTTCGGCCTGGCCAAGCTGGCCGACGAGGATCCGACCTTCCGCTCGGCGAGGACGCCGAGACCGGCCAGATGATCATCCGCGGCATGGGCGAGCTGCACCTCGACATCATCGTCGACCGGCTGCGGCGCGAGTACGGCGTCGAGGCCAACGTCGGGCGGCCGCAGGTCGTCTACCGCGAGACGCTGGCCAAGCCGGCCGACGGCCGAGGCGCGCTTCGAGCGCGTCGTCGAGGACGAGACGCTGTTCGGCCACGCGCGCGTCCACGTCGCGCCGCGCCCGCGCGGCGCCGGCAACGTCCTCAAGATGGAGGTCTCGCGCCCGGCGCAGACGACCGGCGCGGCGAACGCGCCAGGCGCGGCACGAAGACGCCCGAGACGCCGCAGGCGATCCTCGACGCCGCGATGGAGGGCGCGCGCGAGGCGATGCGCTCGGGCCCGCAGGGCTACCCGATCGAGGACATCGAGGTCGTCCATCACGGCCATCGAGTACCGTCCCGACGCTTCGAACGCCGCCGGGCAGAAGGCGGCCGTCGGCGAGGCGCTGCGCCAGGCGTGGCGCGAGGCGGGCACGCGGCTGCTCGAGCCGATCATGAAGGTCGAGGTGACCTGCCCCGAGACCGAACGTCGGCGACGTGCTGGGCGATCTCAACGCGCGCCGCGCCCAGATCGAAGACGTCGGCTTCCGCGGCCAGCAGCGGGTCATCACCGCCAAGGTGCCCGCTGCGCCGCATGTTCGGCTACTCGACCGATCTGCGCAGCGCGACCCAGGGCCGCGCGACCTACTCGATGCAGTTCGAGACCTACGACGCCTGGGAATAGTCGGCGAATGCTCCTCGGCAGCAAGGTCGTCGTCGTTCTGCCGGCCTACAACGCCGCGAGGACGCTCGAGCAGACCTATCGGGAGATCCCGCACGACATCGTCGACGAGGTGGTGTTGGTCGACGATCGAAGCGCCGACGACACGCTCACGGTCGCCAAAGCGCTCGGCATTCGCCACGTGATTCAAGGCGACGCCAACCGGGGGTACGGGGGCAACCAGAAGATCTGCTACGACACGGCTCTGCGCTTGGGCGCGGAGATCGTGGTGATGGTGCACCCCGACTACCAGTACACGCCCAAGCTGATACGCGCCATGGTCGACGTGCTCGGCGAAGATCTCTACGACCTGGTTCTCGGCTCGCGCATCCTGGGCAACGGCGCACTGCAAGGCGGTATGCCGCTCTACAAGTACGTGGCCAACCGCGCGCTAACGGCGTTCGAGAACATCGTCATCGGTCAAAAGCTCTCCGAGTACCACACGGGTTTTCGCGCCTACCGTCGCCGCGTCTTGGAGAGCATCCCCTACTCGCGCAATTCGGACGACTTCGTGTTCGACAACCAGTTTCTGGTGCAAGCGCATGCACAGGGGTTTCGAATCGCGGAACTGAGTTGTCCAACCAAGTACTTTCCGGAAGCCTCGAGCATCAACTTTCGTCGCAGCCTGCGCTACGGAATTCTTTGCTGCGCCACGGCCTTGCAGTATCGCCTCCACCGAATGGGTGTGATGCCGTCTGCGCTGTTTGAGCGCAACGAGTAGCGTTGCCGGCGGGGCAGGTCACCGCCGTGGGCTTCCATCGAGCGTCCTGCGCCCTTGGAAGAAGCCGGGAACGAGCCATCGCACGAGCCGGACCACACCAAACACGGCGAACGCCCGCCACGGATGGATCATCCTCTTCCGGCGGGTCCGCGCAAACCGCGAGATCGCGGCGACCGTGCTGGTCAGTGAGGCCGAAGAAAAGCTTCTGATCCGGAACATCCAGCGGGGGAGCTTTTCGGTCATCGTGTAGATCGAGGTGTGAACGGGGCCCAGGATCACCTGTTTGAATACCAGGTCGGTCCCCCGGTACATGTTCGACCACACGTCGAAGCAAGTCGTCACGGCCTGCTTGCTGGTCTGATACCCGAGGCCATAGGGGTTCCCCGCGTAGGTCACCATGGAGCTGATTGCCACGATGTGTCGCTCGACGGCGACGGCCGGCAAGTTGATCAGCGGCCCAATGAAATTCAGGACGCCGTACAGGTTCGTATCAAGGACATCTCGGTAAAGCAGCAGATCGAACGCCTCATCATTATCCAGGCGATTGATCCCGGCGTTCAAGATGAAGACGTCCGGCAATTGGCCCGACGCCGCGAGGCCGCGGACGAGGTCCGCGACATCCTTCGCGGAGCGGACGTCCACGCACTCGAAGCGGACGGATGGGTAGCGGGCTTCGAGCTCCGCGACCCGGCGACGGTTCACGGAAATCACCTTCACCTCGCTCGCGGCGTAATGTTCGAGGAGGCCCCGCCCGAGGCCTGAGGTGGTCCCCGTGATGAGAACGCTCTTAACCTGCACCCGCCTCCGTTGAACGTCGGGCGGCCCTCCTCCGCCCCACGAAACTCTCGATCTCGGCCGCGCTGCTCAACCCGGTTCCGCCGTGCCACACCGCCTTCCTGATGAACTTCGGTCTTCGTTTGACCTCTTCGAAGGTCCTGACGAGGTACTCCCCCACCAGGGAGACCGCCAGAAGATTCAGGCTCCCGAAGAACGCGATGACAACGACGATGGTGGAGGTGCCATGAGGTATCTGGGGACGAAGCCGGCTGTCGACAATCTGGTAGGCGACGGCCAGGAACGACAGCACCGTCATGGTGGCGCCCGCGTAGCTCAGAAGCTCCATGGGGACGAAGCTGAACGAGAAGATGGCCTTCTTGGCCCACCAGAGGTTTTTCAGCCGGCTGTGGGTCGAGCGTCCGAACGCGCGCTCGGGTCGGAAATAGTCGACGCCGGTTTGCTTGAAACCCACCCAGGCGCGAAGCCCGCGCAGGAACTGGTCGGTCTCGGGAAGTGCGAGCAACTCGTCCACGACCCTCCGATCGATCAACGAGAAGTCGCCCGCGTCGAGCGGGATGGACACATAAGAGACGCCCCGGAAAACCCGGTAGAAAGCCTGGCAGGCCATCGACATGATCACCGACATCTGGCGCTTGGAGCGACGGCCATAAACGACGTCGTTCCCCTGCCGCCACTTTTCGTACAGGGCGGGGATCACCTCCGGTGGATCCTGAAGATCCCCGTCGAGGAGAACCACCGCTTCACCGGTGGCCAGCTCCATTCCGCTCAAGAAGGCGTTCTGTGACCCAAAGTTCCTCGAATGCTCGATGGCCAGCACCCGGTCGTCCTTCGCCGTCAGGGCCTTCAAAACCGAAGCCGTATCGTCGGGACTGCCGTCGTTGACGAAGATGATCTCGTGATCCACGGCCAAGGCAGAGAAGACGGCGGACAACCGCTCGTACATCAATGGAATCGCCTGCGCGTCCTTGTAGCAAGCGATGACGGCGGAAACCCGCGGGGGTCGGGCGTCAGCCACGAACCACCCGCTCCAACTGCACGCGCAGCTCTCGACCCGCCAGCCCACTCTCCGCCTGATGCCAGCGCTGGCTGCCGTAACGTCCGCTCGGATATCCCTTCGCGTGAAGGCTGGTGAAGGAGCGCGGGCGGACGCCCTGTCTCAGGAGCAGGTGGCTCAAGGCCTCTGCCATTCCGCACGAGCGATAGTGCTCTTCGATGGTCACGACGCGCCCCTTTTCCTCGATGCTCGCGATGAGGTCGGCCGGAATCTCGTCGAGGGGGAGCATCCCCACATTCCAGATCTCGAAGTCGTCGAGGAGAGACGGATCGCCCATCTCGTACACGTTTCCCAGGACCGGCCCCATTCCAATCAGAACGCATTTCGAGCCGGGCTTGATCTTCCGCCAGGGCGCAAACGGCGGAACCTCTCCGGGGAGGTGGGCGGGGGTGTTCAGCCGAAGGTAGTTCGGCAGCGGATCCTGGACCATCATCTTCACGGCGGCAGGCACGTCTGCGGCGGTCAGCGGCACGTAGAGCCGCATGTTGGGCAGGACGCGCATGGCGCCGACGTCCTCGAGGGCATGATGGGTCGCTCCCATGATGCCGTATCCGTATCCGCCTCCGTTCCCGACCAACTTGACCGGGAGCTTGTGCAGGCAAACGTCGGTGCGGATCTGCTCGTAGGGACGAAACGCAACGAAGGTGGCGATGCTGTACACCCACGGCAGATGCCCTTCGCGGGCCAGACCTGCGGCGAGGGACACCATGTTCTGTTCGGCGATGCCTGCGTTGATGAAGCGTTCGCCGTAGGTCTCCGCAATCCCCTCGAGGGCCAGGTACCCGACGTCACCGGTGACGAAGACCAGATCGTTTCGCTCCTGAAAGAGCGCGATCATCGCCCCGGCGAACTCATCCCGCATTGCGCGCTCCCGCTACGGCAGCCGCATGCGCAATCGACAGCTCGGCGAGAGCTTGCTCGTATTGCTCGTCGTCCATTGGTAGGTAGTGGGAAGCCACCGTGTCTTGCATGTACCGAATGCCGTGGCCCTTGATGGTGTTGGAAATGATGGCGACCGGTCTTTCCAGAGCGCTCGTGCAGGCGTCGCGCGCGGCCAGCAGGGAGGTGAAGTCATGCCCTTCGGCGGCGACGACGTGGAAGCCAAATGCCTCGAGCTTGGCGGCGAGCGGCTCGAGAGCCAGCACCTCCTCGGTTCCGCCCATCGCTTGAATGCGGTTGCGGTCGATCAGCCAGACGACGTTGGTCAACTTGCGATGGGCGATGAAGAGGGCAGCCTCCCAGGTGCTCCCCTCGTCGAGCTCGCCGTCGGAGGTGAGGCAGAAGAAGCGCCGGTCGCTCCGGTTGAGAACCGCCCCCAGCGCCATCCCTGCCGAGAGCGAGAGCCCATGGCCGAGGCTGCCGGTGGCAAACGGGATCTCCTTGATCGTGTTGACCGGCGGAAGGGCGGGGAGGCGCGTCCCCTCGCGATAGAAGGAATCGAGCTCGCGCGGGTCGATGGCGTTCGCCTCGACGAGCAGCGAATAGAGTGCCGCCGCCGCGTGGCCTTTTGAGAGAACGAACGTGTCCGCCTCGCGCATCCACGCGTACTTCAAAAAGACCAGAATCTCAGCGCATGACAGGGAGCTGCCGATGTGTCCGGCCTGCGCCAGCTTGTACATGGCCAAGAAGCGCTTCTTCACCGAAAAGACCCGCTCTTCGAGCTGCACACGCTCCGCTATCCGGTCCGCGCGGTTGAGTCCTCGGCTGGGGCGGCTGTCGGTCACGGCTGCTCGTCCTCGCCTGCGCAGCCGAGAATCTTAACATCCCCCGCCCGGGAACGTGAGCGACGCCGGAGGACTGGGGGCAGCAGAAAGATCGAAAAAGTATGAACAAAACCGGTCGAACCGACAATTACAGCAGGGAGATCTTATGCGGATCAGACTGATCGGCCTCATTGGCTCGGTAGCTTTCGTCTCGGCAATGGCAAGCAGCGGGTGTAGTGGCTCCAGCAGCGGAGGGACTGGCGGAAAGCCAGGCTCTGGCGGATCCAATGGCAGCGGCGGCGGCGCCGGCGGCTCCTCTCAGAGTTGTACCGGCGTAACGCCTTGCGGCGGCTCCGTGCTTGGTACCTGGACCGTGATGTCGTCGTGCCTGGTCCTGTCGGGCGACATGGACGTCACTCTGGCAAGCCTGGGGTGCCCGACGGTGCCCGTCACGGGATCCCTGCACGTGACCGGAACGTGGACCGCCAACAGCGACGGGACGTACACGGACAACACCGTCACGACGGGCTCCATGACCTTCCCCTTGGCCCCCGGATGCCTGTCGGTGTCATCGACCAACGTCGCGTGCGACAAGGCGGCGGGTACCTTCACGGCAATCGGCTGGGCCACGACGTGCGCGACTGACTCGAGCGGCCAGTGCAACTGCTCGGCGACGGCCAGCCAGAGCGGCGGTATCGGCGTGATCTCCGCCTGGGCGATGACCAGCGGCAACTACACGACCTCGGGCTCCGGGCTCAATGCCGACTCCAACGTGGACTACTCCTACTGCACCTCGGGAACCACCTTGACCCTGACCCCGAAGCCGACGGTCCTACCGATCTCCGGCACCGTCGTGCTGCAGAAGGGTGGGAGCGGCACGGGAGGCAGCAGTGGCTCGGGTGGCGTCACCGGCTCGGGCGGGAGCGTGGGCTCGGGCGGTGCCACCGGCTCGGGTGGGAGCGTGGGCTCGGGCGGTGCCACCGGCTCGGGCGGTGCCACCGGCTCGGGCGGGAGCGTGGGTTCGGGCGGTGCCACTGGCTCGGGCGGCTCGGGCGGTGCCACCGGCTCGGGCGGCAGGGGCGGTGCGGGGGGGGCCGCTGGCTCTGGCGCTGCCGCTGGCTCCGGCGGAAAAGGCGGAGGCGGTGGGGCTGGTCCCACGGGAGGCACGACGGGGACGGGCGGCGGCTCTCCGGGGATGGCTCCTTGCGATATCTACGCCGCGGCCAACACCGCGTGCGTCGCCGCCCACAGCACGGTGCGGGCTCTCCTCGGCTCGTACAGCGGCAGTCTCTACCAGGTCAAGCGGGCGTCGGACAGCACGACCAAGGACATCGGCGTCGTGAGCCCGGGAGGCCTGGCCGACACCGCCACGCAAGATACATTCTGTATGGGAACGACGTGCACCATCACGATCGTTTACGACCAGTCCGGGCACGGCAACTTCGTCGAAGCCGAGACGCCGGACAGCACCGTCGGCGGCCACACGGGCATGACCGCCTCGAACGCGACCCAGGAGTCGTTCACGGTCAGCGGCCACAAGGTCTACTCGCTCTACATGAAGACGGCTCAGGCGTACTGGAGAGACGGCTCGAAATCGGGCATGCCACTCGGCAACTCGCCGCAGGGGATCTACATGGTGACCAGCGGCAAGCACTTCGGCAGCGGGTGCTGCTTCGACTACGGCAACGGCGAAACCAGCCGAATGTACGTCGCGGGGCCCTCGATGGATGCCGTCAACTTCAGCAACTGCACGATCTGGGGAACAGGGGCGGGGGCCGGGCCGTGGGTCATGGCCGATCTCGAGGGTGGGCTCTATTCCAAGGGTGGCTCCGGCCAGAGCACGGCCGATCCGAGCCTGACGTCCTCGTATGTCACCGCCATGGAAAAGAACAACGGAACGGGGACCTTCGCCCTCAAGGGCGCCGACGCGACGACCGGCAGCTTGATGACGTTCTATAGCGGCGCCGTCCCCCCGGGATACAACCCGGCCAAGAAGCAAGGGTCCATCGTTCTCGGGAGCGGTGGTGACTGCTGCTACAGCAACAACACCGCGAGCCAGGGGACCTTCTACGAAGGGGCCATCGTTGCGGGCTATCCGTCGGATGCCACCGACTCGGCGATTCAAGCGAACATCGTCAATGCCGGTTACGGCAAGTAGCCCGACCGAGCGTCAACGTCCGAGTCGCGAGATGCGGATGAGCACGTCCGCGTCGTTCTGATATTCCAGCATCGTCTCGAGCCTTCGGTTCGGCCAGATGTCATATCCGGGCAGCGGGCTCTGCGTCGACAGCCTGATCTGTTGCACCACGTAGATGTCGTAGAAGAGGTGTCGGCTGAAGGCCTCGAAGATGAAGGGGTCTTGCCTGGCCGCCTCGAAGCTCATCGCGCCGTAATCCATGATGGTGAACAGATCGGGACGATCGGTGACGATCAGGATGCGCTTCTCGTGCAGGCTGTCGAAGAAGCGCCACGCCGTGGCCGTCTCTCGTGTCTGCGTCAGCCGGTTCAACATTCGATGCTGCGAGGCGATGGGCAGGTGGATCGCCAGAACCGCCGCCGCGATCAGCACCGCGACGAAGGGCCGCCACCGCCTGAGCGAAACCGTCAGGGCCCAGGCCGCGAAGAACGAGAAGAAGGTGTCGATGGCGATGACCAGGCGAGCAGCCGATGGGGCCTGGGCGCGTCCCCACACGTAGCTGAAGACGACAATCATCTGCAGAAGCATCCAGGCGCTGACGAAGGCGGCAAATCTCAGCCGCGGATCCTTCCAGTCGGGCCGGAGCAAGGCGCGGCGTTGCGATCGCAGCCACAGGACGCAGCCAACCAGACCAAGCGCGATGACTATCCCGGCGTGAGCGGGATAGTCGTTGAAAGGTGACAGAACGGGCTTGAAGTACTCGCGCGCGTTGTTGATGAAGTTCCCCAGGCTGATGGGCACCACCCCGGCTTCTTGCTCCGGCACGCTCCCGCGCAGGGCGGCCTGCCAGATCCGGGGGGCCAGATACGCCGGCGTCAGCGCATAAACGAATGCGTAGGGACGGAGGAGGCTCCAGCTCACCAGCCGGAAGACGAGCAGCAGCGCCACCACCGGTAGGATGAACAGCGCGCTCTCGTAACGGATCTCGGCGAACATGCACAGATTCATCCAGAGAATCGCCAGCCTCCCGGCAGAGGGCGCGCGAAGGTGGTCGAGCAGACTCTTGATGACGAGCAGCGAGAAGAAGAGGGCGAAGAAGTCGAATCCGCCCGAACGGACCGCGATGAGGGTGATGGGATGCGCCACCACCAGTAGCGCGGCGACGATGCCGAACGTCTCTCCAGAAGTCTCGCCGCCCATCGACTTCGCCAGTCGATAGGACACGAGCACGAAGGCCGGCAGCAGCAGCAAGTTGAACAGGAACACGTTCCTGAACGAGTAGCCGCGCACGGCGTGGACCAGGCTGACCAGGAACGGGAACAGTGCCGGCCGGCGGTCGATCGCCACGTCGATGTCCCAGTAGCTGTCGTAGTAGCTCTTGCCGGAGACGGTGAAGGTCGCGGTCCTCGAGGCAAAGAGATTCTTCGACGTTCCAACCAGGTTCGCCTCGTCGGAAAGAATCCGCAGGGCGGGATGAACGGCGAGCGCCGCGACGACGGTCACCGCGGCCGCAATGACCAGCCCGGGCCAGTGGGCCTTCGCCCACGCCACGACCGTTTCCCGACGCACGTCGCGGGCAGCGTGAAGATAGGTGCCCGCCCAGCACAGCAGCGTGGCCATGAGGAAGAAATACGTCGTGTGAACGAAGAGCTTCTGGGCGTAACTGATGTCTCCGAGGCCGATCGCCAGCAAAGCGAGGAGCGCCAGCGGCACCAAGGTGAGAGCGACCTTTCCTGATGTCCCAATTGGGTCGTTCATGTTGGGAAGCCCCAGCGCCTCAGAAGCGATAGAGTCGGTAGCCGCCGAGCTCGAATGCGGGCCGTTGGGCGATCTCGTCGGGCCAAGCAATCTGGTCGCCAGGGTCGAGCAGGAACCAGCGAAGGCCGATCTGGTGCGCGGTCGCGGCGATGGCGGCGGCGTCGTGGAGGTCCATGAAGCTCTCGATGGAGGCGATTCGTCTCTGCAGGAGGTCGCCGTTGTAGCTCATGATCGTCAGGGTGCGCGCGGCGTAGGTGCTTCGCTCCGCCAGGGCCGCGACGGCGCAGGTCCGATCGAACTGAGAGTCCTGGAAGACGTCCTGGCTGTCTCCGTGATCACGCATGTACTCGGCGGCGCGAACCAGGCCGATCGGGACACGAACGGGAGAAAACATGCGCATGGCCTGGAGGCGCTGAACGCCCGAGCCGAGAAAAGCCGGCACCGCCAAGCACGCGACGGCCAGGCAGATCAGGGCGGGGCGGGCGACACGACCGAGCCGCCGGGACTCGAGCAACGAGAGGCCCGCCGCCCCGCCGACCCAGGCCACGACCGCAAAGTAGACAATCATGACCGGCCGGTGGGAGAGCTCGTCGGGCGTGCTGCTCCGAAGGTCGAGGGCCAGGCCCAAGAACATCGCCAGGAAATTGGCGACCAGCAGCAGCGGAAAGAGCACCAGGACGGCCGGCGTCCGCTTGCGCAGCCGGATGGCCAGAATCACCAGCAACGGCGCGAAGACCCCGAGGGCCGAGAGCAGGACATACGGGGCGCCGATGGCCAGGTTCGAAAGCAACGACCGCCCCGACCCCAGATGACCATCGAGGAAGTCACGCAATGCTCCTCGCTGGGCGAACTGTTTGACCAGATTGAAAATCTCGCCGACGCCTGATCCATCGAACCGAATGGTGGGGACGCCGGGCACCCGCCCGACGATGACGATCGTGACGCCATATACGGCGGCGGCCAACACCGCCCAGAGGACTCGCTTGCGAGCCCCGAGGGGCCCCCGAAAGAACAGCGCGGGAACCAGCAACAGCAGAAGCGCGCTGGCGATGAAGAAGTGCAGCTTGTAGACCGCCAGGAACCCAGCGATCAGCCAACCCGCGACGAGCTGCACCCGACTGCCCCGCGTGCACCCGAGCAGGACGAACAGCCAGGCCAGCGCCAGCAGCGCCAACCCGTAGCTCGCGCTGGGCGAGATCTGGGTCAGCCAGTGATACGACATGAAGGTGTTCTGCATTCCTTGTTGCGCGCCGTCCGGCAGCAGGAGCAGCGCCGCAGCCGCGGCCAGCCCCGGCCACCTCCCCCATAACGACCCGAACAGCGCGTACGCCCCGAGCCCGGTGAAGAACACCCCCATCGGCGCCAGGATGCCGGCGAAGGCCGTGTACGCACGAAGTCCCGACGCGCGCCGGATCAGGGCTGGCGTCATGTAGGCCCCGTAGTGGTAGAGCCGGGCAGGTACTCCGGCCATCCGGAAGTCCTCGATGGTGGACGCCCCATGCGCGGCGCCGAAGATTCGAAGGTGTACCGCGTGATAAAAACCGTCGATCCACGGCTTGAAAACGACGGTGTTCCCTTCGACGGAAACCGGGCGGAGCGAGTCTTGGCACCAGAGCGTGGCAGCGGCCAGGGACAGGCCGACCACCACGAGGCCGACCGAATCCTCTCGGCGGCGTTGCAGGGCCGGTCTCGCGGCGACGAACAGCACGGCCGCGACCGCGAGCACGACGCCAAAGTTGGCCAGGATGCCGAGCGGAGACAGCCAGGCCAGGACGAGGAGCGCGGAATTTACGGCAGCGTACCCTGTCAGCAACCGCAGCGGCAGATCGAAGAGGGCGCCCTCCGACAAAGCTCCCCAGGCCGCGAACAGTGAACCGACCAGATAGAACGCCAGAAAGGCGGCCTCGCATATGACCAAGGCCGGAACCGAAAAGGCGCCCCCGGCGACCGCCGCCCAGACGGCAACGACCGCCCCCGCCAGCGACGCGGCCGCCAGGCCCGCCAGGCTGTAGTCCAGCGTCAGGTTCGGTCGACGCGCAAGAACGGTGAATATTTTGTTCGCCGCGAGCAACTGCGCGCCATCTTACTGGAGCACGCGGCGCCGCGCCTCTTACCGCAGTAGAGCGCCGGGACGGCCGAAGTGAGTTACGGGGAGGGCTGGCAGACTGAAAGGTTTGTCGAGAAGCCGCTCACCGTGATTTGGAAGTTCGAGTCTAATGGGTGGGCGTCGCGCTTGAAGACCGCGATCTCGTAGGTGTTGGCCGGCTGCCCCGTCCCCGAGGGCGGTGTCAGGCCCGTCTGGGCCGCCGTGAAGGTGCGCGTTCGGCAGTCGCAGGTCGTGCCGCTGGTGCAGGTCGAGTTGAACTTCACGTTGGTCACCGGATCGGCGCCGGTGCAGGGGACGATGTCGCCCACCTGGGAGCCGGCCGGGATCACCGGGCAGTTCGTTGAGCCCGAGCAGGCCATATAGATGTTGCCGCCCTCCTGGGTTGTGGCGCTGCCGTCGGCGTTGACGTGGACCTTCCCCGGTAGCCGTTCATGAGGGCCCCCGAGGTCGATCATCAGGACGCCGTTGATGAATACGAACGTGTCATCGTCGCCGGAGAACTGCAGATCGAACGGCCCGGTGAAGGCGAACAGGTAGCGCGCCTCGACGGAGAACCACGAGTCGTGGTACCAGCCCTGCGCGTTCGTGATGTAGCCGCCGTTGATGTTCATGCCGAACCAGACCGCCGGATCGGAGGTGATGCTGGGACCGAAGGATGGAGCGAAGACATACTGGGTGGCCTGGCAACCGTTACCGGCGCCGAACTGCGACGAGCTGAACCAGTACGGCCAGATGTTGCAGAGCAGCGGCTCGGACCAGGCCGTCGCCGACGTCTTCACCGTGCCCGGCCCGCTGGAGCTACCGGTCGTCGTGTAGATCGGGAAGTTGTTGGCCGGCGGATCGAGCGGGTAGAAGCCGCCCCACACGATGTGCGGCGCGCTCGAGAATCGATAGAGGTTTGTTGCCGTGCCGCCCGTCACCGGGCCGAGCTCGAGGATGCTAATGGCGTGCTTGTTGGCCGTCGACCCATCGCTCTCGTACGAACCGTCGGCCCACCACTGCGCGAACGTGGTCCCCGTTCCGCTCACGACGGGCGCAGGCCCTTTGTACCAGGGGGAGCCGAGGGCGTTGCCCGAGTTGACGTACGCGAGGCCGCTGAGCGGCTTCCCGTTCATGGTCGCATCGCCGTAACCGGGGACGATGTTGTTGCTGCCGCCGTTGTGGCTCCAGTCGGTGAACTGGCAGTCGCAGGTCGTGCCGCCCGTGCGCGAGCTGTTGAAGGCCGGCCGCCCGTTCGCGTCCAGGTTCGCCTGGGCCAGATCCCAGCAGCGGGCGGTCGAGTCGTTCTTGCGCGCGGGGCCCGCCGAGTTGGGGACGCAGTAGCGCTGCTTGAACGAGATGCTCCCGTGGCTGATCGAGTTCACCGTGATGGGGTTCGGGATCTGGGCGCCGTAGAAGAGGAAGTCGGGGTGGCCACCCGAGACGCTCTCGTTCTTGAAGTCGCGGTACTTGACCGGCAGCTCGAGGCACTTCTCGCCTTGGTTGAGGCCCTGCACGCAGTCTCGCGCGTCTGACCTCTGAACTGTCTGGCAGCTGAAGCCCGGCTCGGTCCGGCACGTAGACGAGCAGCCGTCGCCGCTCCGCTGGTTGCCGTCGTCGCACTCTTCGCCCGGCTCGAGGTTGCCGTTCCCGCAGCTCGTCGAGCACGCGCCCGTCTTGCCTGAGGAGTCGCGGCACTTCGGCTCTTTGGTGCAGGTGTTCGAGCACCCGGTGCCGTCGCCGTTGAAGAGGCCATTGGGCCCCGTACAGCCGCTCGGCAGTTTGGTCGAGTCGGTGCCGCAGTCGCAGGACTCGCTGGGCTCCATGACGCCGTTCCCGCAGACGGAGACGCTGCCGCCGCCTGCACCAGCGGCTCCCGAGCTTCCGCTCGTACCCCCAGACTGGCCGCCAGAGCCGCCAACCCCGCCAGCTCCCCCAGCAGTGCCGGCCGCCCCTCCGGCACCGCCAGCTCCCCCAGCAGTGCCGGCTGCTCCTGCGACCCCGCCAGCTCCCCCGGCAGTGCCGGCTGCCCCAGCGGCACCGCCGCCGATGCCACCAGCCCCGGCACTTCCCACGAAGCCGGCGCCGCCATCCCTCGATGTGCCACCACCGCCACCCGTTGCGCCGCCGGTGCCCTTACCCCCGGCACCTCCACCGCCGTCGTTCCCGGCGTTGCAAATGCAGGCGTTGTAAGTGCCATTCGCCTGGCACACCTGGTAACCGACGCACGCTCCCGGCCCGGTGCAGGCTTTGGAGTCGCCAGGTACGCAAGTCGCGCTCTTGCCGCCGCCGCAGTTGACAGCAACGACCAGGAGGATCACCAGCAGCGGTCGCATGCCAACCAACTGTATCGCATCCGCCTTCTGCTGCCGATTTGGCATCGACACGTTGACAGGCCGCGCGGACAGGACCGACCATACGGGCGTGGGTCGGCGTTTTCTGGTCCTGGGCGGGTGGGTCGTGGTCGTTGCCGCCGGCTGCTCGCCTGGATTTCAGCCGCTCAATCGACCCGCACTCCGGATGACGAACCCGCGCACGGTGGCGGCGCCGCGCGCGCCGACCCCCAGCTTCACCTCCAATACGGCCTCGATCGGAATAATGTTCGGGTTCATCGGCATGGCGGTGGAGTCGAGTATGGACCGCTCTCGGTTGCTCGGTCACTCGGGGCCAATCCGAAATCCGGCCGGCGCCATCCGCGCCAGCGTCGTGGCGGCCCTCGCCAAGCGATTCTCGCTCGAGGTCGTGGACGCGAACGCGCCCTCCGTCACCTATGACGGAAGCCTGCGGCTCACCGACGCTCGAACGAAGAAGGTGCTGGCCGAGGATATCTGTTCCAGCCATCCCGTCACCGGGCAGCCGGTAGGAGAGCTGGCCCGAGACGGCGCCGCAGGGCTCAAAGACGAGCTGAGTGGCGTCGTCGATTACTGCGCGGAAGAGTACCGCCACCGCGTGCTGGGTCTTTACTAGGGTTCTCGTGTCGGACGACGACGAAAAAGGGTTCGGCGGAATACTCCAGAGCATCGGTCGATTCGAGGACGCGCCGAACGACGGCAAGTATCCCTGGCTGGGGCTCTCGCCCGGCCTCGCGCTCGGGATCGTCCTCACCGTCGGCGCGGTCGGCACGGGTCCGCTGCTGTGGGTCGTGGCTTTTTACAGCGATTCAACACTGGTCACGAGGGGCGTCGGACTGGTCTGGATATGCTTGGCCGCGTTCGCGATGGCCTACTGGCGGCGACAGCGCTTGGCGGCGCACTTCGAGGCCGCCCACCGCCGCCTCGCCAGCGCCAATCCGGACGAGCGCCAGGATGCGCTGGTCGACCTGATGATCAATGCGCGCCGGGGTCGAGCAGAGCATGGGCGGATTGCGCGCGAGCTCGCGGGCTACCTGCGGCGGCCGCCGATCGGAGATCCCGGCGAGCCCGCCCGCCGGCAGATCGCCTTTGCGATGCTTGCCGATCAGACGCTCGACATGGCGGCCAAGGAGCGGCTCGACCTCTCGGGCGCCATGCTGGCGGGGATCCGGGGCGGGAGCGCCGAGCTCCCCGGCGTGCGGCTCCACGGCGCCGACCTGACTGGCGCGCATCTGGGCCGCGCCAACCTCGAGGGCGCCGACCTCTCGGGCGCCCGTCTCGAGGGGACGAACCTGTCGGGGGCGCGGCTCGCCGGAGCGATCCTCCCGGTCAGCAGGCGCTGAAGCAGGTCTGGAACGCGCACGAGAAGGCGCCGGCGGCTGACGACCAAACGCAGTAGTTGCTACCGCAGCTCTGGCAATCCTGTTTTGCATCGACGCAGGTGTCGGCCGGACCGTGACAGTAGTACCCGAGAAGGTTTCCGCAGCCGTTGTAGCTCGGCGAGCAGTAGCCGCCCGGGCCGCAGTTGCTGTCCATGCGGCAGGTGGCCGGCACGCAGATGTTGACGGGGTAGGGCTGGCAACTGGTGCCGCCACCATCCGGCGTACTCTTGGGCAGGTTCCGGTAGGAGACCCCGCCCGCGCAGGCACAGACGTAGCCCTTCTGGCAGTCGCCGTCGGCCAGGCAGGCGTCGCTCACGCAACTCCCCGCCGTGCAGGAGCCGTAACCTTGGGCAACGCAGTCGGCGGTCGTCACGCAGCTCGGGACACCGCCGTCGGGAAGCGGAACCGGCGTGTTGGAGGCGCAGCTCGGCGGCGTGGGACGATGCTCGCTCGGCACTTCGCCGGCCGTGGGTTGCATGCACCCCATGAGGCCGGCCCCTCCCGTGCCGGGGCCGCCGCCATCTCCACGCGCGCCTCCCGCGCCGAGCGCGCCGCCCGCACCACCGGCGCCGACCTCACCACCCAGGTTGCCAGCTCCACCGAGGCCGAACGCGCCGCCCGGGCCGCCAGCACCGCCGATGCTGCCTCGCCCACCGGGGCCGACCGTGCCGCCGGCGCCCGTGATCCTTCCGGGATTGCCTCCAATGCCCGTCCCAGGGCCGGTCAGGGAGGAGCCGCAACCGACCAGCCCCAGCGCAATCACGCTGATGCCACCCAACCGTAAGCTCCGTGCGATCGAAACCATCATTTCCCCGCCGCTAAGAAAGACGAAGATCCTCCCCGAGCAGTCGCCGAGAAGCAAGGGCCGGCGGCAATTTTGCAGACGGTGACAGCCAGCGAGACCTGCGATGCCTGGGAGTAATCCTCAGTCGAGGGCGAGCTGCACTTGCCCCTGGTCGGACATGTAGACCGGCGCCGCCAGGTACCTCGAGGCGTTCCCGGCCGAGGGGTAGGATCCCGTGCTCTGGTAGACCGCGTTCACCGGCGGGTTCGGCAGCGGCGCGGATGGCACCAGGCGGTATCCCACGCCGACCCCGTCCGCGAGGGTGTCGCAATTGTCGGGGCCGAGAGGCGCCGGGCAGGGGTGAGACGGGACGGCCGGGACGTCGGCGTCGAACACGTCGCCGAGCGCGAGCGCGGGCGAGATCGCCGTGCAGGTCGTCGCATTGGTGCAGCTCACCACCTCGATGGTCTGACCGCTCTGCAGCAGGTTGGCGACGGTGATGTGGTCGTCACCCGATGCGGGGACGTTCGGGATCGGGACGAAGAGGCCCTGCGGCGCGTCGAGCGACCCGTAGAGGAAGAAGCGCAGGGTACCCGTGCCGGGCACGTCGCTCTCGCCGTTGAAGATCGGCTCGTTGTTCGGGTCCATGATCGTGAACTCGTGCGGGCCGGCCGCCACGTAGGCGAGATCCAGCCCACCGCCTTCTTCCACCACCACGGCCCACAGGCCGTCGGTGGTGGGCTCGGAGACGTAGTCTCCGTCGATCAGAACGTGATACTGGGGCTCGTACGAGCGCGACTGGTAGCGCGCCTGCTCGGCCTCGTAGGTGGCGTCCGCGGGCGCGATCTGGACCAACACGTCGGCCCTGTCCGGCCCGCTCGGGCCGCCGATGACCAGAACGTTGGGCGCCTCGATCTCCTGGGTTTTGCAGGCCGGAAGCGCCAGCGCCGCGAAGACGAACCACAGGGCGGAGAGCCGCCGGCGGTCTTTCATCGTGGGTCCTTCTCGCAGCCGTCGTGATCGCCCGCGGCCTCTTCGTCGGGCTGCTGCGCGCGGCAGCGCAGGTGCTGCGCCGTCTCTGCCAGCGCGGGATCGTGCAGCGGGCGAGGCAGCAAGGCGAGCGCGCGGCGCGCCTCGGCGCGATCGCCGTCGGCGAGAGCCAGCCGGGCCAGATCGAGCAGTGCCGTCTCGCCGAAAGCCCCCCGTGGGTCGCGGGCCGCGATCGTCTCGAGATCGCGCCGCGCCTCCCCCAGCGAGCGGGCGCGCATCGCCGCCTCGGCCTTCGCGTAGAGCGCGTCCAGAGCCGGCTCGGCCGGCGGGCGCGCCGCCCGATGCCGCGCCGGCTCGGCGTGATCCGTGACGGCGCCGTGGTCCGGCTCGACCGACGGGGTCGTCCACCCGGCAGCGTGCTCGGCCAGCGCCAGTGCGAGGTCGTCCGGGATCGGCGCCGGCCGGTCGTCCGCGCTCGTCCAGCTGCTGCCGGCGGTGACCTCGGCGCGGCTGCCGGACGCGGCTTCCGTCCGGACCCGCCCGCGCGCCACGGCGACGCGGCTGTCCGCGCCCGTCACCTCGACCGCGAACAGCGTCCCCACCACGGTGGTGAGCGCGCCCGGCGATCGCACCCGCAGGGTGCCGCCGCCGTGGCCGTCGTAGTCGACCAACAGGCGTCCGCTTTCGAGGGCCAGCTCGAGGTCGCCGTCGCGCGGGGCGGCCAGCACCGAGACGCGCCCTGGGCCCACCAGCGTCAGCCGCACACGTTTTCCGACGGTCGCCCGCGCCCGCTCCCCGCCCAGTGCGACCAGGCTGGTCGACGGCGCGAGCGTCCGGGCTGCAGCGCCCCTTGGCTCGTCGTAGAGACGCGGGAGTGGCGGCGCCGACGCGACCGCCAGTGTCCCGTTCCCCGGGCGCGCGGCCTCCTGCCCGTGCCGGCCGAGCGGTCGAACGACGAGCAGCAGCGCGAGCCCCGCGACCGCAGCGGCCGCCGCCACCCGCCACCGACGGCGCCGGCGCGGATCACTTTCCCGTCGGTGCTTCTCCGCCCGCGCGTCGTCCTCGCCATCGAGCGCCTCCTCGATCGCCGCCGCCAGGCGCGCGCGGCGCAGATCGTCCAGGCCGGCGCCCGCTTCGCGCAGCGGGCCCGCGACCTCCGCCTCGACGCGGGGGGTGCCTCGCCCGGTGGCCTTCATCTCGACTCCTCCTTCTTGCCGCGCTCGAGCGCGAGCGCCAACTCGCGGCGCGCCTCGAGCACGCGCTGCTTGACGGCCGCAGGGCTCGCTTCGAGCAGGGCGGCGGCCTCTTCGAGCGGCAGATTCTCGACGGCCACCAGCACGAACGCCGCCCGGCGCTTCGTCGACAACTGGTCGAGCAGGGCGAACAGACGGTGGAGCTCCTGCCGCTGGCGGGCCCGCTCCTCGGGCGACGATCCGGGCGCGATCAAGGTCTCGAGCTGATCGGCCTCGAGCGGCGCGTTGCGCTCGTGGCCGCGGCGCCGCCGTGCGAGGTGCTCGAAGGCCACGTTGAGGACGATGCGGTGAAGGAAGGTCGCGAAGCTGGCGTCGCCCCGAAAACGACGGATCGCGCGGTAGACATCGAGGAAGATCTGCTGCACGAGATCGTCGCGGTCCGACGTCGGGCCGATCACCCGCGTCAGCCGCGCGTAGACCGAATCGAGGTGGCGCCGGTAGAGATCGGCGAAGGCGCGCCGATCACCTCCGGCCGCGGCGTCGACCAGGCGCGCGTCCTCCGCGGCCTCGGCGCTTGCAGAGGAGCGGCGGAGCGCCGTCGTCGAGGCGCGCGTCACGGCGCCCAGTCCCACGCCGCCCCGACTCCGGCCACCACCGCGAGGCGCGGCGTCGCGTAGGCGCCGTTATCGACGAAGACCGTCCGCACCCGATTGGCGTAAGCGTCGAAGCGCCCCGAGACGACCAGCCGTACGCGCGGGGCGATCGGGTAGGTCATACGCACCAGCGCCTCGGCGCCGACCAGGACGCTCGCGTGGGGGTCGGTACCCTGGATCCGGTAGGGCTCGACGAGCGCACCGCCCAGGAGGTCGCAGTACTGCCAGCTTCGGCCCGCGAGCAGCCGCGCCACCACCGCCTGATAGGAGACCTGGTCGAAGGTTCCCGCGTTCCGCGTCGTCGAGAAGAGGACGCCGGCCGCGGGGACCAGACGGAACCCCTCGGGTCCGATCGGCACCGCGACGTCGGCGTCGGCGCCGGCGTTCAAGAGCTCCTCGTGCCCCAGCCCCTTCGAGATTCCGCCGGTCATGGTGAACCGCAGCGGGGAGCCCGAGGCGGGCGGCTCGGCGGCGACCGCTTCGACCGCGGGGACGGACGGATCTGAGGGGACGGGCGGCGCGGCGGGGACGGGCGGCGCGGTTCGGGAGCTCCCGCCGACGGTCACGATCGGCGCGCCGGGGGTCTCGACGTCGCCTTCGGCCGGATTGCTGCTCGCGAGCTCCGCGATGACGAGGGCAACGACGCGCGCCGCGCCGGGACCAGTCCGGTCGCCGAGCTCCACCATCCGGCTCCGCTTGCCCACCCGGACGGTCACCTGGCCCGGGCCCGCCGGCGAGACCTGCACGGTGGTCGCGCCGGCGTCGCCCGCGAGCAGCCTGGCCAGCAGCGCCTGGGTCAGCTCTGCCGAGGAGAACGGCGCCGCGTCCGGATCGACGAGCGTGACAGGAGCGGCCGGTGGCTCGTCGCCCGCGGCCGCCTGCGCGAGCAAGGGCCGCGCCCCCAGCCAAGCGAGGCCGGCGTACGCCAAGCAGGCGGTCGTCGCCAGTCGGATCGGTCCGCTGCCTCGCATCTCAGGTCCATTAGTCTGGTTCTCCGAGGGTTCGGGAAGATTTTTTCTTTCACCCGGGCGCGCCGGGCGCTGCCGCGCTCAGTACCAGAGATGGAACGCGCCGCTCACGTACAGCAGCGCATTCATGTAGAGCGTGCCGTCGTAGTAGCGGTAGTTCCCGGTCGGGATGGCCGCCGACCAGAGCTTCTGCACCCAGGCCTTCCCCGACGAGGCGGGAAGACCGAAGCCCAGAAGTCCGTTGCAGGCGAGCATGGCGGTCGAGCCGTTGTTGTTGGAGCTCACCCAGGTCGCATACTCGCTGGCGTACGTCGCCTCGAACGGGTCGGCGTCGAAGAAGTTGTAGTCGCTCATGAAGTTCGCGACGGTGCGCAGCTTGTCGTCACCGCCTGAGTTCGTCGTCTGACCGGCGAACGACGACTGGTCGCCGATGTTGCCGGTCGAACCCGCCGCCGTCTGCAGCCAGGAGCGCGTCGTCGTGAGCGCCGTGTTCCAGAAGGCGGCGTTGGTGGTGTCGAAGCAGGCCCACGTCTGATAGAAGGCCGGCAGCATGTAGGAGGCGTCGGTCCCGTTCCCGTCGGTGCCCGAGAAGTAGCGGACCAGGTGCTGGGTCGAGCTGAAGTCGGTGGTGCGGACGAGGTCGAGGGTCTTCTGTGCCTCAGTGCCGTAGTTGTACTTGCCGGAGGTGTCGCCCCAGCGGTAGTGGGCGAAGACGAGCGCGGCCGCCATCCACTCGTCACCGTCGGGCGCGCCGCCGGAGCCGCTCACGCTGCCGCTGGTGGTGACCTGCCAGTTGATGGTGTTCCCGCTCGGCCACATGTAGTGCTTGACGAAGGCCCACATCTCGTCGAACTCGGCCTGGTGATTGAGCTGGACGGCGGTCATCAAGCCGTACCCCTGCCCCTCGCTGCGCACGGCGTTGTCAGCGACGTCCTTGACGTACGCCTCGCCGGTGCCGGGCCCGGTGTAAAAGACCGTGTTCGCGTTCGAGGGGTTGTAAAGCTGATTCCAGGCGGCCTGGATCTTGGCGTCGCTGGCGGCTTGCGTCTGCGCCAAGAGGCTGATGAAGAGGTTGGCGTACGCGCCCGGCGGGGTGCACCCGTTGCCGGGAACTGTCGCCGTCGCCGAGCTGGTGATGCCGCTCGAGCCGCCTGGCGATCCACCGCTGCCGCCGCTCCCGGGCGCGCCCGCCGCCGAGGAGCCGCCAGAGCCGACCGCGCCGCCATTGCCGGTCGTACCTCGCCCGCCGGCGCCGCCGGTGGCGCCTCGGCCGGCCGCACCGCCGCTGCCGGGGACGCCAGCCACGCCGCCGCTCCCGCTGACCGATCCCCCGCTGCCGTTCACGCCGCCGGAGCCGACCGCGCCACCGGAGCCGTTCGAACCGCCGGAGCTGCTCGCGCCGCCACCTCCGTTCGAACCGCCGGAGCTGCTCGCGCCGCCACTTCCGTTCGAACCGCCGGAGCTGCTCGCGCCGCCACTTCCGTTCGAACCGCCGGAGCTGCTCGCGCCGCCACTTCCGTTCGAACCGCCGGAGCCGTTCGAGCCGCCAGAGGCGGTATCGCCGCCGGAGCCGTTCGAGCCGCCGGTGCCGGTCGAGGTCCCTTCAGAGTTGGCGCAGCCGGCGAGAGCCACGGCGGCCAGGCAAGAGGTGACGGCAAAGAACGACCTGAGGGAACGACTGGGGGCATACATCGTCCTGAAGAGATTCCCGCGGTCTCGACTCCGGATCATACGAGGACGCTTTCTCTGTCTCGACGACGATTCCGAGGGACGCCACGGGTGGGATCTTGTAGGACGTCCACCTACCCATCTCCCGACCGCCGAGCGGCGCGGCGACCGCCTACCTCGACCTCGCCTCGAGCTTTTCGGGCACGCTACGCGTCGGGCACGGAGATCTGCGGCACGTGCGCGTTTGATCAAGGGAGCTGCCAGCCCCTACCAGCCGGTGCAATGCCGATGGTGCAGAGGCCTCTCTTTGGAAGAGCGGCGCTTCACGCGATCGCTGGCCGACCGTTCGACGTCCTGTTGGACGACGTCACTATCCTGGGCCAGTGACGCAGGCGTCGACGATGACCGGATGCGGATCGAGTACGGCGTCGAGGCGACCGTAGGACGGCCGCAGGTTGTCTACGGCGAGACGCTGGCCGAGCCCGACGGAAATCCGCGCGGCCTGACTCCGTGTTTAAACGAGAGAGCGCGCGTGATGCCCCATACGTTGGACGACAACGTTGACAGACCGCGAGCACCGTCCGAACCTTCGGATCGAAAGGTTAACAACGTTGCAATAAGGTGTACCGAGCCGCGTTCAAACCGTGCCGTATTTGTGACGAATGAACTGACGTCGTAGTCGTTCTTAGAGTGTAGGGGCGGGGAGGAGATGAAGAACAGTCTGCGCCGAATGGATGGGGGACCGGGGACCCTGTTGCCGGAAGGGCTGCCGACGTTCGCGGCCTTTGAAACGGCGCTGGGGATGATTCCCCAGCCGACCTTCGTGGTCAGTCGAGCCGGGCAGATCCTTCACGCCAACGCCCTGGGGGAGCAACTCCTCGGACGCGAACGCGTCAGCATCCAGCGCTCGCTGGTTCTGGCCGCACTCGGCGAGCCCCGGGACGGAGCATGGCGGCTCACGGCGCTCGATGGGACGCAGCCGCTCTTGGGGTTCATCGCCGTCCTCGACCCGACGGCGACACGTCAGAACGGTGCCGCGGGGGACCGTTCCGGTGTCCGCCCGTGGCACCTCACCGCGCGCCAGGCCGAGGTGCTCGGCCTGGTCGCGGGTGGGGCGACGAACGCCGCGGTCGCCGAAGCGCTGGGGATCAAGGAGCGGACCGTCGAGTTTCACCTCTCAGCGATCTTCGACAAGGCCGGCGTCGACAACCGCGCGACGCTGATCGCGCGGTTGTGGGCCCCTTGAGCTTTGATCCTCGGCGCTGCCCGGCGCCTCAGTTCGTGAAGCGGAGGTTGTCGAGGATCCAGGTCCGGTTCGTCTGGTTGGCGTTGAGGGCGAACCCCCACGAGCAGTCACTCGCGCCCTGCTTCAGGGTGTTCGTCACCTGGCTCGGGAGCGGGAATCGCAGGGTGGAGTACGCGTTCTGCGGCTTGCCCGTCAGCTCGACCTGCCCGATGTACTCGTTGAAGGCGTTCAGCGACGGACAGGTCAGGTACATTTGCAGCGCGCCCAGGTAGAACTGGTTCGGCTGGTTGTTGGGGATGAAGAGGTCGACGCTGAGCGCGGAATTCAGAGTCAGGCCTGAGGCGACGAAGGGATTGCTGTTGATCGGCATGTAGCCCTGGCCTTGGATTCCCAGCGCGCCGCACCCTTGGGTCACAGGAGAGGTGACTAGGGACAGTGTCGCGACGGTAGATGACCAGGACTGCGGGTCCTCGAAGCCGAACAGCCGATCGCGCGGCGAGGCCGTCGCGCAGGCCTTCGTCGCGGGTGTGGACGGCGTTCCGGGCATGCTGAACGTGACGCTAATCGGAAGCGGGTTGCCCTGAGGATCCACATCGGTGAAGCTGAGGGTACCGGAGAGCTTGAGGGCGGTGCCGGAAAGGATCATGTCCAGGTCGGTGTCGTTGTGGACATTGTAGATTTCCGGAACGCCGCCAACGAGGCCGATTACCCGTAGCTGAAGGTTGCCCGCGGCGATCCCGGTGTGTGACGGGTTGTCCGGATCGCCGATCTTGAGCTTGGCGGGGAAAGTGTTCATCACGAGGGCGTTGGTGATGTGGGTTCCAGCCACCGTGAGGTCGGCGATGTTGATGCTCAGATCGTTGAGCCGGTTGCCGTTAAAGGTGGCAAAGCCGCGCGTCATCGAGAAGGGCACCGTTGTGCCTGCGCCTGTCGCTTGGCCGAGGGCGCCGGGCGTCAAATCATACGCCGTGAGGGCGCTCGCTTGGATGTTGCAGTTCGGGTCGGGCGCGATGACCTGAAAGAGCTGAACAACCCCGTCGCGGATTTCCGTCGGGACGTTGGGAGGGCTGTCCTGGGGCAGCGTGGGCTTGATGGTATCGATCGCCCCTACCTTCGACAGATCCGAGCAGTTGTCGGGCGGCTGCGGCCCCACGAACGAGATGTCGGTAATCGAAGTGCAGACGTGGCCTTCGCCCACGACGCACTCGCGCTGGTGGATCTGGTACCCGATGCTGGCCTTGCCGGTGGAATTCGTAACTGCCGTGCAGGCCCCCGCGGGCTTCAGGCTCGACTGGTCGGCCACGGCTCCCGTGGCGCCACAGTTCAGGTAGTCGTAGTTCGCCAAGGGATTCGCATTCGACCGTGTACAGTAGGCGGCGGTGCAGTCTGTGTTCCAGGCGTCCGGAGTGGTGTCTTCCGTACAGATCGTCCCAGTGCTCTGGACGCCCGTGATGCGAACGTCGCACTGGGCGCCGTTGGGGCCGAGAGATTCCTGGATGCACTCGTCACGGGTGATGGAACAGTTCACTGCCTGCGAAGGCGGGTGCATTCCTCGATTGGCGCATCCGCCGGCAGACAGCACCAGGCAGACGATGGACAGAGCAGGTGAAACCGAACGTGTGAAATGTGTTCTCATTACGACCTCTCCTCGCTAAACGACCTTCCAAGTCTGAACCGCCTCACCTCGAGGCGATGTCCACGCTCGCAACGAAGCTCCGTCCTGTAAACTGAGGGAAACCACAGGTGGCGCCGGGACCACCCCCGAGGCCTCGGTGCTACGCTCGCGTGCGGAACCTGCATGAAGCTTGACCTGTTGACGTGCCGGCACTTGGCGCCGCTTTCACTGTTTGCCATTCTCGTCGGGTGTGGACGTTCGACTCCTCCCGGAGTGTTCGTCGGGGAGTCCGAGCACTTTCGGCTGTATGTCGATCCTGCCGCGACGGTTCCGGCTGGCTTGGACGGCATGAACGGCCTCGTGGCCCTCGAGACCGAGTGGGCGGACGTCCACACGATGCTGGAGATGCCGGAAGGGAAGATCACCTATCGTTGGCTATCCCAGGATCACGTGACCGCTGCTTGTGGGGAGGCGGACGAAGGTGCGTGCATCTGGGAACAAAGCCTGGAGATCGACTCGCCCACGCTCCCCAACGCACACGAACTGAATCACGCGTACGCGTTTCTGCGGAAGCAGCGCAAACCGATCCCGTTTCTGGCCGAAGGAATCGCGGAGGCGATCGCGTGTGGAGCTGACGGACCGGTGCCGGTCGACGATGTCGCCTGGGAGGCGGTCGTGGCGGAGCCGGCCACGTCGAACGACGTCTACTCCCAGGGCGGGGCCTTCGCCCGATATCTCATTCGGACCTACGGCGTTGAGCCGTTTCTCGCGTACTACGAGCAGTCCCCTGAACAGCGAGATCCGGCGCTGTTCGGGGCGAACTTCGAGAGCTTCTGGAACATGACGGTAGACGACATCTGGACCGCGTTCCACGCGCCGCCTGGGACGATCTCCGAAGGAGACACGAAGATCTGTCCGTGCTCGTTGCCGCCGCTAGATCCGAATGGCACGATCGCGAACGATCCCGCGCGGGCGCCATATTGGACCCTGCCCGATCCCGGGGAAGATACGTTTTCCTTCACGGCCGCCACCGCGACCGTGGCGGTCAACGACTGCGCCGGAATCAGGGCTCAGTTGGTGGGGCAAGCTGTGCTCGCGCGCCTCGGCGGAGCGGAACCGCGCTACGTCCTCTCGCCTCTGGCGAGCGTTTCTCTGGATTCTTACCTGGCCGATACGTGTGCCGGCGCCGCCCCGTATCCGCTTCCTCCGCCGGAGACCCTAGGAAGCCAGCTCACAATAGGCGTTTCGAGCTCGCCTTCGAACACCGCCGCCACGGTGTATCTCAACTTCGCTTCGACCTTTTCGGGCGTGCTGCGCTTCGGCCTCCAGGAGATGTGCGGCAAGTGCGAGTTCGATCAGGGGGGCTGTCAGCCGATCGCGTCGGGCACGACGCCTGCGGTGCAAGGACCCTTCTATGGAAGGACGACCTTGCATGCGATAGCCGGCTTGCCGGCCGATGTTCTATGGAACTACATGGAGTTCCTGGGACCCTAATCGTCGGCTCGTTGGGCAGCGATTCGTGGGGTCAACAATGAGACCGCGGGTTCCGATCGCGCGGCGTCTCGTTGCCGGGACGTTCGCGTTCGCGGCGGCGCTCTCAGCTCAGCCGGGAGTACCGCGGGCGCCGAGAGCGACGTTCCTGGCGAGCCGCGTCTCTTCGACATCCTCGGCCGGTGAGCCGGCCCGATTTGACGTTGACGTCCTCCTGCGCGAACGTCGCCGTCGTGTGGAAGCAAGGCGGCCGCTCGTGGTCACGTCGCGTAACGCGAGGGTAGGCGTGGCGCTCGGGCTTGTTTTCGTCGGGTGCGGTCGCGCGTCTCCGCCCGGAACGCTGATCGGCGAGACGGAGCACTTTCGCCTTTACGTCGATCCCGAGGTGACCGCCCCGCCGGGGTTCGAGGGGATGAACGCGCTCGTCGCGTTAGAGACCGAGTGGACCGATGTTCACACCATGCTGGAGATGCCCGACGGAAAGATCACCTACTACTGGCTCGCGGCGGATCACATCGCCGCGGCTTGCGGCGATCTGGATGAGGGCGCGTGTATCTCGGAGAGCGACCTCCAGATCTACTCGCCGACGCTCCCGAATCCCCACGAGCTCAACCATGCCTACATGTACTTGCGGAGGCAACGCAAACCGATCCCATTTCTCGCCGAAGGGATCGCGGAGGCGATCGCCTGCGACTCAGCTCAACCCCTGGTCGTCGCTGATGTCCCTTGGCCTGGGCTCGTCGCCGATCTGGCGGAGTCGTCGAGGGACGTTTATGCGCAAGGGGGAGCCTTCGTTCGGCATCTGATCCGAACCTACGGGAGTGACGCCTTTCTCCGTTATTACGAGCAGTCGCCCGAACAAAGGGATCCGGCACTCTTTGCCGCCAACTTCGAGAGCTTTTGGAACACCACGATGGATGAGGTCTGGGCCGCAATCCACACGCTCCCGCCGGGAACCTACACCGTTGGCGACGCCAAGATCTGTCCCTGTTCGCTGCCGGCTCTCGATCCGAGCGGCACGGTGACCAACGACATGGCACGAGCGCCTTACTGGCCCCTCCCGGAGCCGGCTGGGAAAACGCTATCTCTCACCGCTCCAGTTGCGGAGTCGGTCGTGGTGAAGGACTGCGCCGGCATCCGCCCCCCTCTGTTTGGAGACGCCGTGCTGGCGCGCCTAGACGGAAGCGAGCAGCGCTATGTTCTCGGTCCACTCGATACCGCAACACTCGATTCCTATCTGGCCGACGATTGCGCAAGCGCGGCGCCCTATCCCTTTTCGCCTCTGGAGGCGGGCGGAGGCGGACTGGGAATTGGCATCCCGAACCCCACGAGCTCCGCGACGGTCTATCTCAACCTCGCTTCGAGCTTCTCGGGTCTGCTGCAAGAGGGCCTGGACGAGATCTGCTCCACCTGTGGGTTCGATCAAGGCACGTGCCAGCCAATCGCAGCGGGCGTGAGCCCGATGGTGCAAGGGCCAATTTATGGAAGGATGACTCTCTCTCGGAGCGTCAGTCTCCCGACGGACATCGTGCCGAACTACGTCGAGATCCTCGGCCAGTGACTGACCGATGTGGAAATCCAATCGACTCGGGTTGACGTCGGTGCCGTCGCGCGCGAACGTGGACCTCGTGCCACACCAGAGTGGGCGACGGGGGGCGCATCAATCGACGCGCGTTTTCGTGCTGGTGGTATTCGCGGGATGCGGGCGCGGGAAGCCCCCCGGCGCGCTGGTCGGAGAGTCGGAGCATTTTCGCCTGTACGTCGATCCAGATGCCACGATCCCCGCCGGGCTGGACGGGATGAACGGGCTCGTCGCGCTGGAGACCGAGTGGGCGGACGTTCACAGCATGCTGCAGATGCCCGAGGGGAAGATCACCTATTACTGGCTCTCGCCGGATCACGTCGCCGCGGCCTGCGGCGAGGCGGACGAGGGGGCGTGCGTCTGGGAGCAGAGCCTGGAGGTCGACTCGCCCACGCTCCCCAACCCCCATGAGCTGAACCACGCGTACATGTATCTGCGCAAGCAGCGCAAACCGATCCCCTTTCTGGCAGAAGGGATCGCCGAGGCGATCGATTGCAGCGGCGATCAGCCGGTGAACGTCGAGGGCGTCCCTTGGGCAGGGGTCGTGGCGGAGCCGGCCACTTCCGACAGCGTCTACACCCAGGGCGGCGCCTTCGTCCGGTATCTCATCCGGAAGTACGGCGTCGAGGCGTTTCTGAGCTACTACGAGCAGTCCCCCGAAGAGCGGGATCCGGCGCTGTTCGCCGCCAACTTTCAGAGCTTCTGGAACGCCACGATGGACGACGCGTGGACCGCCATCCATGAGATGCCTGCCGGGGTGACCTGGACGGGGGAGACGAAGATTTGCCCCTGCTCGTTGCCGCCGCTCGATCCGGCCGGCGCCGTGGCGAACGATCCGGCCCGCGCGCCGTACTGGCCGCTTCCCGAGACGTCGGCAGAGACGCTGGCCTTGACCCCCGAGTCGGGGGGCAACGTCTTCGTCAAGGACTGCGCCGGCGTTCGACCCATGGTGATCGGGCCGAACCTCCTGGCGAGGATCGACGGCAGCGAGCCCCGGTATCTCCTGGCGCCGGTGGCGACGGCGACGGTCGACACCTACCTGGCGGACGACTGCGCGGACGCGGCGCCCTTTTCGGGGCCGATCGTCGACATGCTCTTCGGTGGCGTGACGATCGCCATCTCCCGCCCGCCGAGCGGCTCGGCGACCGTCTACCTCGACCTCGCCTCGAGCTTCTCGGGCACGCTGCGCGCCGGCCTGACGCAGATCTGCGGCACGTGCGCGTTCGATCAAGGGAGCTGCCAGCCCCTGCCGGCTGGTGCAATGCCGATGGTGCAGGGGCCCTTCTTTGGGAGAGCGACGCTTCGCACGATCGCCGGCCAACCGTTTGACGTCCTGACGGACGACGTCGATATCCTCGGCCAGTTATGAGGCATCGGCGATCTTGAATCGGTGGTGCGTCGTCGGCGCGTTGGCGATCGCGGCGGTCGTCCTCTCAGGCCCGCGGGCCTGGGCCGATGATGAGGCTCCGGGCGAGCCGCGCCTCGTCCTCGGCCTCGCGGTCGGGCCGGCGTTCGACTACGAGAGCTGGAGCCCCGAGGGCCGAAGCCCGGGCGCCAGTTACACGGGCTGGGGGCCGGCGCTGGAGGTCGCCGTCGGACGCCAGGTGAGGCCCGGGCTGGTGCTGGCGGGCGAGCTGCAGCTCGCGATGATCGTCAACCGCAGCGAGAGCTACCTCGGCGCCTCGTACCCGCTCACCGACACGCTGCATTTCGTCGACACGCTGGGTCCGCTCGTCGACTACACGCCGTGGTCCCGGCCGTGGTTTCACGTAGGCGGCGGCGCCGGCCTCGCGGCCGCGACAGACGTCGACGCACACATGGGGAGCACGGCGACGCACCTCGGGTTCGCGTTGTCGGTTCACGCCGGCTACCGCCGGCACCTCGCCCGCGCCTGGTCGATTGGCGTGATGGGCCGCCTGACGCTTTACGGGTTCGGGTCGGACACGCCCGCGCCACCGGCGTCGTCGGTCGGCCTCCTGCCGGTCCTGCTGCTGACCTTCACCAGGTGACCGCACGTGCATGTGGGTCTCTGTAACCTGTTGATGACCGCTCAAATCTTGACGGGCTCAGCCGATATGAGACCGAAAGAACATGGCTTTCGGCGCCGTCACGTTGTCCTTGGTCCTGGTCGCGGCTGATCTCTCGGGGGGCGCGGCCGCCGATCCGGCGCAGCCGTCGTTCGAACCGGCGCGAACCTCGTTCGAGGCGCCGCGTGCCGGGCAGCGCCAGCGGCGTGGGACCGGACCCGAGCGGCGCGGGATTCACGAGCTCGAGGATCCTTCCGGTTGGCCCGCCGAGCCGGCGACCCCGGCCGGTCCGATCGACGCCGCGCGGTTCGACGCCGCCGTCGAGAAGATCTGCGGCGAGGTGGCGCCGAGCGCGGGGCTGCCGGAGATCGCGCGTCTCGTCCGCGAGGCGAGCGCCGAGGCGGGCGCCGATCCGTTCCTCGTCGCCGCGCTCGCCTATCGGACCAGCCGCTGCCGGCCATCGTCGACGGGCGCCGGTGGGATTGGCCTCCTCGAGATCCAGCCGGCGATGTTCGCGGCCGGCGCGACGCTGCCGTTTTCGCGCGCGGATCTCGATCGCGAGGCGCTGCTCGATCCGGCGCACAACCTGCGGGTCGGGATCGCGCTCTTGAAGATGTGGGAGGCCGACCACGCGGCGATCGATCGCGCGCTTGGCAGCACGCCGCACCGGACGGCGGTGGCGCACTTTTTCTGGGGCGATCGCGTCTGGGGGACGACGGCCGAGGACCGCACGCTGACGGCGCGCCGGCGGCTGCTGGAGGCGTACGACAGCGCGCCGCTCGCCTTCCGAGGCTCGTCGCTGGGGCTGACCATCGTGGCGCCGCTCGAGGGGGGAACCCGGCTCGGGACCAGCGGGCTCGGCGCCGATCGCGACGACGGCGCGCGGGCGCACCGCGGTCTCGACATCGACGCCACCGTGGGCGAGCCCGTGCGCGCCGTCGCCGACGGCGTCGTGCAGTTCGCCGGCGTCGATCTGACCGGCGACCATCCGGCGCTCGGGCTGTTTCCGCGGCAGGTTCGCCACTGGCGCAACCGGACTTCCAGCATGGGGCCCGGCGGTTTCTTCGTGCGCATCATGCACGCGGACGGAATCCGCAGCGGCTACTTTCACCTGACCGGTTTCCGCGTCGTCGCCGGCCAGACGGTCCACGCGGGCGAGATCATCGGCACCGTCGGGCGGAGCGGCGTGAAGGTCTCCGGCAGCCACCTGCACTTCGAGGTTCACGAGAACGGCGAGCTTCGCGATCCGGTCCCGTTTCTCTCGGCGTTCGTGCTGCCGCCCGACCGCACGATCACCAACCAGCTCGCCATGAACGAGAAGCGGTCGCGCCTGGCGAAGGTGGCGCGGCAGAAGCGCCAGGCGCGCCGGGCCGAGCAGCGCCGCCTCGGCTGACCCCGCTCACGCGACCAGTCGCGCCGCCTGACCGGCTCGGTGTAACCTCGGGCCGTGCCTCTCGCCGTCTGTCCCGATTGCGGTCACCAGGTCTCGACCTCGGCCGACCGCTGCCCGCAGTGTAACCGGCCGATGGGTCTCGCCGTGGCGCCGGCGCCGGGTGCTGGCGCGGCCGCCGAGGAGATCGTCTGGAGCGGCGTCCCCTCGTTCAAGGCGATGGCCGTGCAGATGGTCGCGGCGGGCGCCTACGCTATCGGGCTCCCCGTCGGCGCGCTGGTGCTGTTCGACCCGGCTTGCTCGCTCGTGGCCAATCTGGGCGGCGGGCCGGCGGAGCTCGTCGGGTCGAACCGGTCGGCGATCGCCACGGTGCTGACCATCGCCATCGTGGTGGCGGTCGTGCTGCGGGTGGCGAAGCTCGCCGGACAGATGGCGGCCCTCCGGAGCCACCGCTACCGCGTCTCCAACCAGCGCATCGTGGTGGAGAGCGGCGTCCTGACCAAGCGGCTCGACGAGATCGACATGCGCCTGGTCGAGGACATCGAGTTCCAGCAGACGTTCCTCGAGCGGCTGCTCGGCGTGGGCCAGCTGGTCGTGCTGTCGGCCGACAAGAAGATGCGGAGCTTCCGCCTGCTCGGCCTGGAGAACCCGCGCGACGTCCGGGAGCTCATCCGGACGAACGCCTTCGCCGCCACCCGCGGTCAGCTCTTCACGCGCAGCACGTAGCCCAGCGCGGTCACTTCGGGCAGTTGGCGACGCTCATCTTGCCGGGGACGACCATCTCGCCCGGCGGCCCCAGCGCCTGGCCGAGCTGCTTGTCGTCGTAGGTCCCCGTCTGGTGAAGCAGCTTCACGATGAGCTGCATCTCGCCGCGCGCGAGCTCGCTCTGCGGATCGAGCTCCAGCGACTTGGCGTAGGCGCGGTACGAATCGACCAGCTTGCGGCGATCGAACAGGATGTAGCCGCGCTTGCGCCAGAGGATCGCGGTCTGGCAGACCGAATCCGAAGTGGCGATCGCACGCTCGAGCTCGGCGTCCGCTGCGTCGAGCTTCTGCTGCATGATGAGCGCCTGAACCAGCTCGCTGCGCGCGTCGGTGCTGGCGGGCGAGACGGCGACCGCCTCGCGCAGCAGCCGCTCGGCGTCGGCCCAGGCGCCGCGGTCGACCTCGCAGAATCCGGCGCGGAAAATCACCTGGAGGACAATCGAGGAGACGAAGACGACGCCCTCGCGGCGGGCGCGGGGGTCGGCGGCGAGCTCCTTGAGCGACGGCAGGACCTGCGCGCGCGTGGTGACCGACAGCGGGACTGCGGCGAGCGCGTGCGCCTCCCGGAACCAATCGGCGGCCGCGCGATCGACGACCGGTCGGAGATAGGCACAGTCCTTGTGTTGCGGGTCAATCTCTCCCCGGTGCACGAGATCCAGGCCCGGGACCACCGTGGGCCGGGTGGGCGCCTTGAGGACGACCTTCACGCGTGTGACGGCCTCGTGCGATCTCGGCAGGTGCGCGGCCGCCCAGGCGGTGAAGCCGGCGATGTCGAGCTTCGCGAGGTCGCTGCCGGAGACGGTCCACCCCTCGCGCGTCAGGAAGGCGAGCACGTACTCCGACATGAAGCCGGCGTCGCGAACGGCGGCGAGGGTATCCAGGTAGGGGTCGCTCGCGCTGGAGGAGGCGCGCCCCTTCTTCCAGGAGTCGGCCAGAAACGTTCGCGCTTCGAGCTCGGCGGCGAAGTCGTCGTGTCCCAGCCTGTCTGCCGCGGTGGCCAGCGCGACGCCGTAGCTCGCCCACAGGGCGATGATCTCGGGCGGCCCGACGTCGGTCGAGACGTAGACGTCTCCATTGGCGCCGCCCTTGTCGGCGGCCGGCGGCGCGGCGGCCGGCGGTGGCGCCGCCGTGTGCGCGCAGCCCAGCGCCAGCGCGCAGCCGGCGACGGCAGCAAGACCCGCGACCCAGCTCCGCACGCCCGTCATCATAGAGCGGGCGTCACCGCCGTGTAAAAGCCGTAGAGCGCGAAAGTGAGCCGACGCCCGCCCACGCCTGGCTCGATCCAGGGGGGCGCGTCGGTCGTGAAGACGAGGTCGGTCCGTCCCGGCGGCAGCTCGAGGGGGCCGAGGTGGACCGGCACGCGGCGGTCGGGCGAGAGCGCCACCCGGATCGGCGGGGCACCGACGACTGTCACCGTCACCGTTCGCGCGGTCACCGAGCGGAGCGCGAAGTCGAGGGACACGGTGCGGGGGCGCCCGTTCGGGTTGCCGAGGGTGATCGTCGCCGGGCCGGTCGCCCAGCGCCAGGTGTCGCGCCCGGCGTGCTCGGAGGAGAACCATCCCTCGCCGTCGTGCGCGCCGACGCCGCCCGCGAACAGCACCTGCTCGGTGGGGACGTCGCTGTCGAGCAGGTCGGGGAGGGCCAGGAGGCCGAGGTTGCCGGCCAGGAGGAGCGCCAGGCCGCCGCGCGTGCGCGGGGCCAGCCGGTTGAAAGCCAGCGTCAGCGGCAGCGCCGCACGCGCCGCCGCCGACGGAAAACCCTCCCAAACCGGCCAGCCGAAGAACGCCGTGAGGGTGGCGAAGGCCGCCCCGATGCGCCACCACGGTTGTTCGGGGCGCGGGCGGGCGGCGACGAAGGCGATCTGAACAGCAAGCGCGGCGGCGATCAGGATCTCGTCGCGCACCGACGCGTCGAAGCCGCGCGCGCGCCAGGCGGCCGCGAGCTCGCGCGCCTTGGCGGCGAGCGCCGAAAACGGCGGCGCGAAATTGGAGAGGCCGCCGACGCGGCCGTGCCGGGCGGCCAGGATCGCCATCCAGGCGACGATCGGTCCCACGCAGGCGAGCGCCGCCAGCAGGGCGCGCCGGCGGGCTTGCACGGTCGCCTCGCGCGGCGGCCAGAAAGCCACGGCGGCGAGCACGCTGGTCTCGCGGGTGAACCCGGCCAGCGCCAGGACCGCCGCCGCGGGCCATGTTCTCCCGCGCTCGATCTGCCGGACGCCGATCGCGACCAGCAGCAGCGCCGGACCGTCGGTGAGGCTGCGCGAGGCGCTGACCACCATCCCGGCGCCGAACAGCACCCCCGCCCAGCGGCAGAGATTGTGGAGATCGCTGGGGGGAAACCACCAGCGGGCCAGCAGCGCCGCGAGCAGCGCCAGGCAGAAGAGGTTGGCGAGCGCGAAGATCTGGATGATCGCCGCCGGGCGCCCGAGACCGAGCGCGTGGACGGCGAGCGGCAGCAGCAGGCGGCGCTCGCGGTAAGGGGGCGAATCGAGCGCCCGTTCGAGCGCGCGGTCGAACGGGTTTCCGGCCACGGCCATCTGGGCGTAGAACTGACCGTCGTAGCCGTCTTGACCAGCGTAGGTGTAGAGGGGGACGTCGCGGAGCGCCGGCAGCCGCCCGGGCGCGAAGTGTTCGCCGAACAGGATCAACGACGAGGTGCCGGTGTGCGGATCGCGAAAACGCGCCAGCGCATGCGCGAAGCCGCCCAGGCAGGTGAGATAGACGGCGAGGTAGACGGCGGCGTAGCGGAGCCGCCAGAGGCGCGCGCCGAGCGGCGCGACGGTGTGCGCGGACGGGGTCGCCAACTCGCGCGCCAGCTTACAGCCAGGCGGCCCGGCGCGGGCGCCGCGCGCGCATGACCCGCGCGCGGCTCGGTCACCTGCTGGTGGCCCTGGGATCGATCGCACTCGGG
Organism: uncultured Pseudomonadota bacterium; assembly: GCA_963831685.1. Taxonomy (GTDB): domain Bacteria; phylum Myxococcota_A; class Polyangia; order Fen-1088; family Fen-1088; genus JADGRB01. The sequence continues at coordinate 190,256 of CAWHRJ010000006.1, read as the reverse complement.
TTCGTCGTGACGGCGCCGGGGATGGCGACCTGGGATTCGCTCGCGCACCTCGATCGGAGCCGGTGGCTGGTCCACATGTACGGCCTCCCGTCCTCCTGGCGAACCGACAGCCTCAGCGAGACGCTGAAGTGGTACGGGCCGCTGTGGGCGCTGTTTTTGGGCCTGGTCTCCGAGGTCGCGCTGCCGTTCGTGCGCGATCGGCTGTGGGTCGAGCAGTCGTTCAACTTCGCGCTCTGGCCGGTCGGCCTCTACGTCCTGGGGCGCCTGCTCGTACGCGCGGGTGTCCGTCGCTCGACGGCGCTGCTGGCGGTGGCGCTGCTGTTCGCCGCCATCCGCCTCGGCGGCCACGCGCTCCTGAACGTCAACGACTTCCCGATGGCGATGCTGTCGTTGCTGGTGATGCTCTACCTCTGGATCAAGCTGCGCGAGCTCCATCCGGGCGTGCGCGCCGCCGGGCGCTTCCCGGTCACGACGCTGGCGGGGCTGGGGGTGGTGGCGATGGTGCCGTTCTTGATCCGGCCGCCGGTCGTCCTGCAGCCGCTGATGCTGGCGCTCTTCCTGGTGCTCTACCCGACGCTCTTCGGCGCGATCGCGCTGCGCGGGGTGCGGCTGGCGCGCCGGATTGCGCTGCCGCTGGTGCCGCTCGGCGCGGGCACGTTGTTCGCGATCGGCGTGTGGCCGTCGCTGTGGGAGCACGGGCGCGCGCTGCCGCTCGGGCGGGGCCTCTTGACGTTCGCGCGCTTCGACTGGCACGGCGCCATCCGCTACTTCGGTCGCACCTCGCAGGCGGGGGCGCTGCCGCGCTGGTACCCGGCGATCTGGTTGCCGGTCATGCTCACGCCGGCGGCGTTCATCCTGTTTGTCGTCGGGCTCGCGCGCGGCGCGGTCCGCGGCGCGCTGGCCCCGCAGTCCTTCCTCTTGCCCGCGCCGGGCGGCGGCACGATCGATCTGTCCCTTCGCCGCTGGCTCGCCATTCATGCGGCGCTCCTCTGGCTGGGGGTGATCGTCCTGCGCCCGATGGCCTACGACGAGGAGCGCCATTTTCTGTATCTCTACCCGCCGCTGCTGGTGCTGGCCGCGCTGGGGCTCGACGATCTCGCCAGTCGCCTCAAGATCGGCCTCGCGGCGCTGCTGATCGTCACCGCCCTCGCGTCGTATGCGGGCTGGGGACGCTACGCCTACGTCTACAAGAGCCCGCTCGTCGGTGATCGCTCGGCCGATCGCTTCATGGGCGACTACTGGGGCGCCTGCGTTCCGCTGGCCGTGCGCGCGCTCGCCGACCACGTGCCCGCGGGCGCCGAGGTGGCCGTCCCCGGTCCCACCGACGCCGCGCGCGCCGAGATCGATCGCCTGCGGGCCGGCCCGTTTGCCCGGGCGGGATTCGGTCCCTATCGGATCGTCGGCGAACCGACCCGCTGGCCCGCCTATCTGATCCTCACCAACCGCAACGACAACGCGCCCCGCCTCCGCGCCGTCGCCGAGGGGCGCGCGCGCGAGCTCTGGCGCACGGTCATGCCGCCCGGCGATCCGGCCTGCCTGCTGGTCGAGTCGAGCGGGCCCGCAGCGCCACGCCAGCCTGCGAACGGGCTTGGCGCCGGGCCGGCGGCACGGTAAACGAACGGGATGGAACTTCCCGAACTCAATCAGGACGAGCGGACGGCGCTCGTCGGGCTGATGAAAATGATCGTCATGTCCGACGGCGAGGTGTCGGATGACGAGCTGGAGCACGTCGAGACACTGGTCGCCGCGTTCGGTGACGAGGGGTACCAGCGGACGCTCGACGCTTTCGAAAAGCGGTTCCACGACGAGCCTACCTTCAAGAAGTTCTTGCAGGGGATCGGCCGACAGGACGCCCGCGACCTCATCTTTGGGACGGTGCTGGAGGGCGCCGACGAGGGGGCGCTCGACCACGCCGAGACCAGTCTGCTCGACTGGCTGGCGCAGGCGTGGAACGTCAAGATCGAGATCGAGAACGACGAGGAGCCGGGGTCGATTTAACCGCTCTCGCGTCGCGCCGGAAACGCGGGTGAAACAGGCCCGCCTCTATCCTGAACGGTGAAGGAGATTTGGCGGAGACACGATGCCGCTCACCCGACAGGACGCGCTGCGACTCCTACACTTCTGCCTGGGTCCCGACGACTCGGGCAGCGTCGAACTGGCCGATGACGGCGCCGCGCTGGTGACGGTCGCGCCGGCCGAATCGCCCGCCGGCATGGCGGCGGTCCGCACCTTCGAGGCGGTCACCTTCGACGCGGCCCTGCGCCAGGCCGCCGACGCGGGGATGCTGAAGGCGGCCTGCGTGGAGAAGCAGATCGCCTTCCTCTCCAAGGACGCCGGCCGCGACCGGCGCTCGACGCCGGAGCCCGCGCTGGTGCGACCGCCCCCGCGCGATTCTGTTTCCGCGCCTGGTCGCCGCCGTGGCGGCGCTGCTGCACGAGATTCAGGTGGAGCGCGGGATGTCGGCGATCTGCGCGGCGTCGTCGGGGCGGCATTTCCGGCGGGAGCTGGCCCGCCAGCGAGAGCGCGCCGACGCCAGGCGGGAGCGGCTGGTGGCGCTGCGCCGCGAGCTGGCGGAGCCGCTGGGGACCGCGATGGCGCGCCGGTTCGAGAAGGTCGACGCGCAGCTGCGCGCCGTCGCCAAGGCGCGAGCGGCGCTCGACGCCGGCGAGATCAGTGCCCAGGACATCGTCGCGACCTACTCGGCGACCAACCTCGAGCTCTTGGGGATCGGCGACGGTGCGCTGGTCGCGTTCGCGCCCGGGCCACAGCACGCGAGCGCGCTGGCCAGCGTGGTGCTGCTCTACGCCAAGGAGAAGACCGGGATCGAGCGCGCCCAGCTGGGGGCGGCCTTCGCGGCGCGATCGTTCTCCGACGACGACCGGCAGACGCTGGCCGGGCTGCTCTCGGCGCGCCGGAGCTACCTGCACGTCTTCGCCGCCACGGCGCCGCGGGCGGCCGAGGAGCTGCTCGAGCGGGCGCTGGCCTCGACGGTGGAGGCCGATCTGGCGCGCGCGGAGAGTCTGATCCTGGCGGGCCGCGAAGAGGAGACCGACCTCGACGCGCGGGCTTGGTTCAACCTCACCTCGCGCAAGATCGACCTCCTCGGCGAGGTCGGCGTGGCGACGCTGGGGCTGGTGGCGGCCAGCTAGGGCTCGCGCGCCGGGCCGGTGGGCGCTGCGACCAGGATCCGTCCCTGCTGGACGCGCACCGGGTAGGCCCCGAGGCGCACGGCCGGATCGTCGAGGCACTGACCCGTGCGCAGATTGAAGCTCTGCTTGAAGATCGGCGACGCGATCTTGGGGACGCCGCCCGGTCGCCGACGATGCCGCGCGAGATGCACGAAGGCGTTGCTGAACGGATCGAAGTTGTCGACGGCGTAGACCTCCGTCGCCGTCGCCGACGCGCACGATGGCGATCTGCCGGCCGCCGAACAGCGCGCAGACGCCCGTGTCGGGGATGATGTCGTCGAGCGCGCAGACGTCGGCGAAGGCGGGCGCCTCCTCGACGGATGGCGGACAGTGGCCGCCGCGGCGGACGACCCTCAGCGGCCTCCCGCGGCCAACGCCAGCGCCGGTGAGCGCGATCGGCCTTCTCCGTCCCAGGTCGCCGGCCGGTGCTGGTCGCGCTCGGCGGACGAACACGATGCTCGGGTCGGCGGCGTCGCTGTTCACGAACGGCCGGAAGCGCCGCAGCTTCTCGGGATCCTCGAGCGTCGTCTTCCACTCGCACTGCGTAGGTGTCGACGACCTGCGGCCATCTCCGCCTCGAGCTCGGCGCAGATCCCCAGCGAGTCGTCGACGATGACGCTCTTGCAGGTAGTCGATGCCGCCCTCGAGGTTGTTGAGCCAGGTGGCCGTGCGCTGCAGCCGATCCGCCGTGCGGACGTAGAACATCAGGAAGCGGTCGAGGTACTTGATCAGCGTCGTCCTCGTCGAGATCGGTGGCGAAGAGCTGCGCGTGCTGCGGCTTCATGCCGCCGTTGCCGCACACGTAGAGGTTGTAGCCCTTCTCGGTGGCGATGATGCCGAAGTCCTTGCTCTGCGCCTCGGCGCACTCGCGCGCGCAGCCCGACACCGCCGACTTGAGCTTGTGCGGCGCGCGCAGGCCCTTGTAGCGATTCTCGATCGCGGACCGCGAAGCCGACCGAGTCCTGCACGCCGTAGCGGCACCAGGTGCTGCCGACGCACGACTTCACCGTGCGCAGCGCCTTGCCGTAGGCGTGTCCCGACTCGAACCCGGCGGCGACGAGCTCGCGCCAGATCGCGGGCAGCTGCTCGAGCGCGCGCGCCGAACATGTCGATGCGCTGGCCGCCGGTGATCTTGGTGTAGAGGCCGTACTTGCTTGGCGACCTGCCCGAGCGCGATCAGCTCGTCGGGCGTGATCTCGCCGCCCGCGACGCGCGGCACGACCGAGTAGGTGCCGTCGCGCTGGATGTTGGCCAGGTAGCGATCGTTGGTGTCCTGCAGCGGCCGGTGCTTCGGCTGAGCACGTGCTCGTTCCAGGCCGAAGCGAGGATCGACGCCACCGCCGGCTTGCAGATCTCGCAGCCCGCGCCCGCTGCCGTGCTGCGCCAGCAGCGCGCTCGAAGGTCTTGTGCTGTGTGAAACCGGACCAGGTGATAGAGCTCCTGGCGGCTGTGCGGGAAGTGCTCGCAGAGGTGGTTGCTCACCGCGATGCCGGCCCTCTTCAGCTCGGCCTTGAGGAGGTCCGTGACCAGCGAGACGCACGAGCCGCAGCTGGTGCCGGCCTTGGTGCAGCTCTTGACGCCGCCGACGGCGCTCAGCTTCTGCTCGCGGATGGCGCCGCAGATCTGCCCCTTGCTCACGTTGTTGCAAGAGCAGATCTGCGCGGCGTCGGGGAGCGCGTCGACGCCGAAGCCGGCCGGCTCGCTCGCCGCGGCCGCGCGGGGAGGATCAGGCTCTCCGGCTCCGGCGGCAGCGACGACCTGGTTCTGCGCGAGCTGCAAGAGCTGCGCCGTAGGAACTGGCGTCGCCGACCAGCACGCCGCCGAGCAGGTGCTTGCTTGTCGGCGACAGCACCAGCTTCTTGTAGAGCGCCGCGACTGCGTGTCGAAGAGGCTGATGACGTGCGCGCCCTGTGTGGTTGCCGAACGCGTCGCCGAAGCTCGCGACGTCGACGCCCAGCAGCTTGAGCTTGGTGCTCATGTCGAAGCCCGTGAACGCGCTGCGCTCCGTCTCGCCGGGGTCGGCAGAGCGCCGCGGCGGCCGCGCGCGCCATGTGGTAGCCGGGCGCGACCAGGCCGTAGCAGCGCCCCTCGTACGAGGCGCACTCGCCGATGGCGTAGATCGCCGGGTCGCTCGGTGCGGCAGCGCTCGTCGACGACGATGCCGCCGCGCTCGCCGACCGGCAGCCCGGCCGCGCGCGCGAGCTCGTCGCGCGGGCGGATACCGGCGGAGAAGACCAGGAGATCGAGGTCGGCAGCTCGTCGCCGTCGGCGAAGCGCAGCGCCCGGACCGCGGCCGTCTTCGTCGTCTCGCGCGAGGATCTCCTTGGTCGACGTCGCGGTGTGGACGTCGACGCCCAGCTCCTCGATGCGGCGGCGCAGGACGGCGCCGCCGATCTCGTCGACCTGCAGCGCCATGAGGCGCGGCGCGAACTCGATCACGTGCGTCTTCGAGCCCCAGCTTGCCGAGCGCGTTCGCCGCCTCGAGGCCGAGCAGCCCGCCGCCGATGACGGCGCCGACGCCCCGCCGCGTGCGCCGCCGCCAGTCGCGGATCGCCTCCAGGTCGTCGATCGTGCGGTAGACGAAGCAGCCGGGCGCGTCGCGTCCCGGGATCGGCGGCACGAACGCGTACGACCCGGTCGCCAGGACCAACCGATCGTACGGGATCTCCCGCTCGCCGACGAAGACCACGCGCCGCGCGCGGTCGAGCCCCGTGGCGCGGGCATCGAGCCGGACGGTGACCCCGGCCGCCTCGTATTGCCCCGGCGCCGGCAGCGTCATCTCCTCGGCGTTCGTCCGTCGAAGAAGGTCGAGAGTCCGACGCGGTCGTAGGCCAGCCGCGGCTCCTCGCCGACGAGGGTCACCTCGAACGCGGCCCCCGCGTCCTCGGCCGCGCGCGCCGCGACGAGCTCGAGGAAACGGTGGCTGACCATTCCGTTTCCGACGACGACCAGCCGCAGGGTCCGTCGTTCTTCCATACGGACACGCTATCCGCGCGCCTGTTTCCGAACGGTCAATCGTTGGTCAAATGTCGGTTTCCCTACCGGTCGCCGTAAACCGTCGCGGTGAGGACGAGGGCGGTGGCGGCGAAGACGCCGATCGCCGTCAGCAGCGGCCAGTGGTCGCGCGCCCAGGCGGCCGGATCGTCCTGGAACCGAACTTTGGTCGCCGCCGGCGTCAGCAGGAGCGGCGGCCCCAGCGAGCCCGGCGCGGGCTCGGCCGCGAGCGGCGGCGGGGAGACAGCGCCCGGGGCCGGCGGCTGCTCCAGCACCACGCGCCGCGCCTCCTCGTCGAGACGCATCACCGCCGCGTCGATCTGGCCGGCCTCGCCCACCGTCGGGACCAACGCGGCATCGCGACGGGCGCCGCTCGCGGTGTCGACCAGCGAGATCTCGAGCGGCGCGCCCGGCCCCCCCTTGGGCATGGCGACCAGCGCGAACCGCGCGCCCATCCGCCGGGCGTGCGCGATCGCCGTCGGGTCGTCGAGCACCAGCGCCGTCCGCGCCGGGACATCCACTTCCAATGTCGGCTGCCCGAACGGGACGATCGTCCCCCAGGGGGCGTGGCCGATCTGCTCGACGCGGAGCAGGTGCTCGCCGTTGGGGAGATCGCGAAACGTCACGCCGCCGGCGATCGGCATCAGCGCGCCGCCGTCCAGCGCCACCTGCCCGTCGGCCGGCCCCTTGACCACCAGCGTGCCCCGCGGCCGCTTCGCCACGACCTCGACGGCGCGCTGAAAGTCGGCCACCACCTGCGGCGGCAGCTCGCGCGCGTTCAGCACCCGGTTGGGGAGGATCGTCGCCGCCCGCAGATAGTCATCGAACGCCTTCGTGCGCGCCTCCGTCGGCGGCGCCGCCGCCGTCGCCTTCCAGTCGGCGCGCGCGGTGGTCATCGCGCGATAAAGATAGAGGTCGCCCAGCTCCGCGGCGGTCAAGCCGGCGCCGCCGGTCGTCGCCACCTCGGCGGCCGCCGCGTCGAGATCGTGCTGCGCTTCCGTGAAAGCCAGCTTCTGCGCGTTTAGCGATCCCCATCCGCATGTCGTTCGGCGCGTGCGGCTCGGCCGGCGCCTGCACGTCGACCACCTCGACGGGGCGCAGGTTGTAGTGGGTCGCGGCCGCGGTGAAGCGCGTGCGCCCGACGTCGTTCTCCGGCGCGTCGGGCAGATGCGCGAAGATCGGATGGACCAGCGGCGGCGGATCATCGGCCCGCGCGGACGACGTCGCGGCGAGCGACGCGCCCGCGGCCAGCAGCGCCACGGGAAAATTTCGGTGAAACATCTCCGAATTCTCCCGCCTGCGCGCGGAACGTCAATTTAAGTTGGGGACCCAGCGACGCGGGCGAGCGTAGCGTGGCTTCGCCACGCGGAGCGAGGGGGGGCCGGGGGACGCGAGCGGCAGCGAGCCGTCCCGTGAAATCAGACGGTCGTCTTGACCTTGAACGACCGCTTGATCATCCCGAACCAGAAGCCGAGGCCGATCAGCGAGGTGACCACCAGCACCGGGCCGCTCATGATCGCGAAGTGCGGCGCCGCTAGCATCGCCGAACAGCAGCGGCCCCGAGGCGTAGGTGTTGAAGCGCGAGGCCTTGCCGGCCGGGACGGCCAGCTTGGCGGCGTCGGGGTGGGGCGTGCCGGCCGCCATGCCGCCGAGGATCAGCTTCTGGCGCGGCCAGATGACGAACCAGACGTTGAACCACATGATCGACCCGAGGGTGGCGCCGAACAGGATCCACATCGCGCGCCCGGACATTCCGCCATCGGGCGAGCTCGATGAGGTGCATCGGCCCCAGGTAGTTCTTGAAGAACAGCAGCCAGCCGAAGATGAACGTGTACATCGCGCCCCAGCGGAACCACCAGAAGGCGCGCAGCAGCAGCGCGGGGTTCACCTTGGGCTTGAGGTCCTTGTCCAGCCCGCCCTGGAAGGGGACGTTGACCAGGTTGAAGAAATAGAGGTGCCCCATCCAGATGATGCCGAAGATGACGTGCGCCCAGCGCAGGATGAGGTCTCCGGTGAGGTCGAGGGTCTGACTGTCCATGGCCGCCTGCATACCATCGTCCCGCGCTTCCGGGAAGTGCGGTCGAGGTTCGCGCCGGCCTTTATGGCGCGGTCGGCCGTTCGCGCAACCAGGCGAGCAGCCGGTCGGCCTCCGCGCGCCGGTATCCGTCGACGCGCCCCTCGGAGAACGGTCGGAGCGCGCGCTCGGCGTCGGCCACGCGCCCGAGACGCACGAGACAGATCGCGCGGTTGAACCGCGCCTCGGGCGCGAACGCCCCCGACGGGTAGAGGCGCAGGTAGTCGTCCCACGCGGCGAGCGCCCGCGCCGGCTCGCCGCCGCCGAAGTGCGCGCGGTGCGCCCGCCCGTAGGCGGCGGCCTCGGCGTCCGACGGCCCGGACGCGCGCACGTCCGCGACCGCCGGCGTGACGGGCGGAATGACGACAATGGCGTGATGCCCGCCGCGCGAAAGCGCCGAGGGTGGCGGCGCCGACTCCAGCGAGCGCGACCGCGACCGGCCGCCGCCACCTCTGCGCCAGCGTCGTCCCCGCCAGCGAGGCCGTGCAGATGACCAGCAGCCCCGCGACCGTCGGGAGCGACACGCGTCGGGGCAGGGCGTGCCCGCGCGAGGTGCGCTCGGCAGCCGCCAGGACGCGCGCCCGCGTCGCCGCCGCCTCGTCGCCGGCGGCGGTCAGCTCCTTGAACGCGCGCACCGCCGCGGCGAACGAATCCGGTTGCCGCCGCATCAGCCGCGCTCCCTGGCCAGCAGGTCGCGCAGCCGCCGCCGCGCGTGAAAGAGCCGCGTCCGGATCGTCGCCTCGGGCGCGTCCGCGATCACCGCCGCCTGTCCCGACGGTCAGCTCCTCGACCTCGCACAGCACGAACGCCACCCGCTGCGGCAGCGGCAGCTCGTCGAGCGCCGCAGCCAGCCGCGCCCCGAGCTCGCGCCGGTAGGCGTCCTGCTCCGGATCGATCGGCCCGCGCGGCTCGGCGGTGCGCAGCCGCTCGAGCGCGCGCAGCCGGCGCTGCGCCGCTCGGCGATGACGGCGCACCCTCTTCACCGCGATTCCGAGCAGGAAGGTCTCCAGATTCACCTCGCCGCGAAAGCGCCGGACCGCGCGCGGGAGCGCGGTGAACACATCTTGCACGACGTCCTCGGCCGCCGCGGGATCGGAGAGCAACCGACGCGCGAGCACGCGCACCCGCTGGTGCCAGCGATCGAACGCCGCCGCCAGCATGGCCAGATCGCCCGCGGCGAGCGCCTGCACGAGCTCGGGCTCGGCGAGCGCTCTGTCCGCCACTGGAGGAGCGACGGCCGTTGCCTGGGATGGCGAACGGCTCTTCACGGCAGCCTGTACCGCAGGCCGATCGTGCTCGCCGCGAACCAATCTTCGTCGTGAGAACCGGTTAGATGGACTCCGAGCCTGACCAGAATCTCGATCGCGTTCGAGAGAGGGACGGCCGCCGCCAGCGTGCCTTGAGCGTAGAGCCCGAGCTCATAGGAGGGGTGACTAAAGGCGGCCATGGCGTAGTAGCTGCTCACAACATTCACCTGAAACATCTGAGCGGCCTCGAGGCCGGCCCCGATCGTCGTCTCCAAGGTCCAGTGAGGGTGACGCCAGCCGGTGCCGATGAAGGCGTTGACTCCGAGGAGTTGCTGGCCGGCTCCTTTTGCATCGTGGTCGTACGTACCTTCGAGTGTCACCCCGGCGACGAACCGCTCGTCTGTGCGGCGTCTCTGCAGGTCGACCTGCCAGGCCGTGCTCGTGAGGCCGAAGGAAGGTGGCCAGACCCCGGCACTGGGAGTTGCGAGGCCGACGATCACAGGACCGGCAGCGCCGCTCACCGACCATTCGACAGACTCGAGTGAGGGCTGCGACGACTCTGTCGCGGCGGTGGAAACAACGGGTACCTTCGTGTCCGCGGCCAGCGGGGCGTTAGCTGCACGCGACAGCCCCGCAAACGGGTTGCAGACGAGAAGAACTGCGAACCCAACCACGGAGGATCCCCGTAAAGAAAAGTTCATGTTCCTATGTCGCAGCAACGCGGTCGATCGTTCACGGCGCGTCTGCAATATCTTCATGGCAGCTGGTACCTCAGACCAATCGTGCTAACCGCGAACCAGGTTTCCTCATGCGTGCTGGTCGCGTGGAACCCCAGTTGCAAAAGGCCTTCTAAGGAGCCGCTCAGCGGCACGGCAGCGGCGATGATCCCTTGAGCGTAGAGATCGAAGTGATAGGAATAGTACGGAGAGGTTTCTGTGTAGTTGCCGACCTTGGCGCTGTCGTATTGCAGGATGCTTCCAGCCTCAGGTCCGGCCCCGATTGTCGCCTCTAGGTTGCAGTACCTGTAGTGCCAGGCGGCGCCCACGAAAATGTTGGCTCCGATGAGCTGAGGGGGGTCGCCGTTTCCGATCGGGTTGTGGGTCCCTTCAAGCGTCCCCCCGATGACGAGCCGTTTGTGTTCCCGCCTTCGCTGAAGGGTGATCTGCCAGGCGATGCCCGGCTGGAGGCCGGAAAACGACCCTACAAAAATCGGGGCTCGCTCGAAACCGGCGATGACGGGTCCGAGCGAGCCGCTGATCGACCAGCGAAGAGGGTCGGGTGGATTTCGCGGCTCGGCGCGGAGACGTCGCACCGCCGGCGTCGCTCGGCGGTGGCAGCGGGCTCGATGGCGCCGTCGTTGGGGAGGCCGTCGGCGCGGGAGGCGGCTCCGTCGGGGCGGAGGTGGCGGGGAGGGGGGGAACCGTCGCCAACGGTGACGGTTCCGGGGGGCTCTCGGCGAGGATGGGGCTCACCTGGTCGCGGGCGAGGTTGCCGGCCAGCCAGGCGATGGCGCGGAGGCGCGCCGCGCGCTCGGCGGGCGCCGGAATGACACGCGTGACGGGGGGGCCGTCACCCGAGCGCAACGACATGGCGATCCGCTCGGCGTCGATCGCGACGATCAGCGCGCGCTCGGGGGCGTCGGCGGTCGTTTTCATCGGGGCGACTGTTTGGCATCGGAGCTCCGCACCGATGGCGCGGCGGATCTCGGCGGCGTCGGCCTCCAGTGCGGGCGGCGCCTCGACGACGACCAACAGTGGCGCTTCGGCGGCGCGCGCAGGCCGCCCGGAAAACGCCACGACCAGTCCCAGCCCCAGCAGGGATGCCCCCTTGGCAGGTGTTCTCATGCCCCCATGTCGCCGCAAGGCGACGTTTCGTTCAACGAAGATTCAGCGGCGCTAGCCAGCTCACGAAACGCGCTGGATGAGGCTGTTGGCGCGATCCGGATGGGCCTTGCACTCCAGCAGCGCCCGCAAGACGAGAGGCACCACGATGGTTGCGTCCGATTCGACGACGAACATCGGTGTCTCGGCGGTCAGCTTGTCCCAGGTGATCTTCTCGTTGGGCGTCGCGCCGGAGTACGAGCCGTATGACGTCGTCGAGTCGGAGATCTGGCAGAAGTAGGCCCAGGGCTTCACCGGCTGCTCGAGGTCGTATTTGATCGACGGGACCACGCAGATCGGGAAGTCGCCCGCGATGCCGCCGCCGATCTGGAAGAAGCCGCACCCGGCACCGGCCGCGAGCTCCCGGTACTGGTCGTAAAACGCCGCCATGTATTCGATCCCCGACTTGGCGATCGCAGGCGCCGCACTCGCCGAGCTTCACGTGCGAGGCGAAGATGTTGCCGAAGGTCGAGTCTTCGTAGCCGGGAACGACGATCGGCAGCTTCGCCTCGGCGGCGGCGAGCAACCAGCACTGATCGGGCCGGCCTTGGAACAGCTTCGGGTCTACGGCCTGCACCAGCTCGTAGAAGTACTCGTGCCAGAAGCGGCGGTCGCCTCTCTCGCCGGCCCGCTTCCACATCGGGACGACATATTTTTCGACCGCGCGAAACGCTTCGTCCTCGGGGATGCTGGTGTCGGTCACCCGGCGCATCCGGTCGTTCAGGATCCGGGTGTCATCGGCCTTGGTGAAGTAGCGGTAGTCCGGGAAGTCTTTGTAGTGCTGGTGGGCGACCAGCCGGAAGAGCGACTCCTCGAGGTTGGCGCCGGTCACGGACAGCCCATGGACGAGCCCGGCGCGGATGGCGGGCGCCAGGGTGATCCCGAGCTGGGCCGACGACATCGCGCCCGCCACCGCCCAGAACATCTTCCCGCCGCGCTCGATGTGCCGCCAGTAGGCGACGGTGGCGTCACGCGTGGCGCGCGCGTTGAAGTTCTTGTAGTTGTCGAGAATCAGCTCGAGGACGGGCAGTGTGGGCGAGGTGTCGGATGGCATGGCGTCGGTGTCGGCACGCTAGCACAACCGGCGCCGGCGACCGTGGCATCTCGGTGACGGCATTCGACTATGCTATAGGGCGGATCCGCCCCCGTGACCGTCCCGACCGCCCGCCGTCGCGCCCCCTCCGTCTCCGCTGCTGCTTTGGCCGTCGTGCTCGCGGGCGCCGCCTGCGCGGGCGGGACGCCGTCGCCGCAGTCGGCGGCGCAGAACGGTGCGGCGCCCGGTCGGCCCGCCACGCCGCCAGAGGTCGTGCGCGTCGATCCGCGGTCCGGCAACGGCGCCGGCAAGCCGCCCGGGCTGGCGGCGCTGCAGGTGGAGCTCGAGCGCGGGATGCTCGATCTGTCGGCCAAGGGGAAGCCGCCGCCTTACTTCATCGGCTACGAGGTCAGCGATCGCAACGAGACGACCGTGATGGCCAGCTACGGCGCGCTCGTGCAGTCGACGGAGCGGCGGACGCGCATCCTCGACACCGACGTGCGAGTCGGGGAGTACAAGCTCGATTCGTCGCACGCGATCCGGTCGAGCGACTTCGATTTCTCGTCGGAGATCGCCGGCCATCCGGTGGCGCTGCCGCTCTCCGACGACGAGATGGCCCTGCGCACCGTCGCCTGGGCCGAGACCGACCGCCGCTACGAGGAGGCGGCCGAGCGGCTGGTGAAGATCCGGACCCAGCGAACGCTGAAGGTCGCGGAGGACGATCCCTCCGACGACTTCTCGCGCGAAAAGCCGATCACCTACTTCGGCCCGCCCGCACACCTCGCGGTCGACGTGCCGGCCTGGGAGCAGCGGTTGCGCCAGCTGTCGGCGCGCTTCCGCGGGCAGGCCGAGGTGCTCGACTCCGACGTCAGCCTGCAGACGACCAGCTTGACCCGCTGGCTGCTCAACTCCGAAGGGACCGCCATCCAGACCGGCCGCAACTACGTGCGCGTCTTCCTCGAGGCCGACGCGCGCGCCGACGACGGGATGGAGCTCGAGCGGTTCGAGAGCTTCGACGCCGAGAAGATGGAGGGGCTCGGCGGTGAGGCGGCGATGGACGCCGCCGCCGATTCGATCATCACCGATCTGAAGGCGCTGCGGCGCGCGCCCTTGGCCGATCCCTACACCGGTCCGGCGATCCTGGAGGGGAAGGCGGCCGGCGTCTTCTTCCACGAGATCTTCGGTCACCGCGTCGAGGGGCACCGGCAGAAGAGCGAGGACGAGGGGCAGACCTTCGCCAAGAAGATCGGCCAGCCGGTCATGCCGTCGTTCATCTCGGTCTACGACGATCCGACGCTGGCCAGCCTCGACGGCGTCGATCTCAACGGCTTTTACCGCTACGACGACGAGGGGGTCGACGCGCGCCGGGCCACGCTGGTCGAAGCGGGGATCCTGCGCGGCTTTTTGCTGAGTCGCTCGCCGACGCGGGGCTTCTCCGTCTCGAACGGTCACGGCCGCCGGCAGGAGGGGCGAACCATCGTGTCGCGGCAGGGGAACCTGATCGTCGAGCCAAGCCTCACCGTGCCGCCCGAGGAGCTGCGCCGAATGCTGCGCGACGAGGCGAAGCGCCAGGGGAAGCTCTACGGGCTTTCGTTCCGCGACATCTCCGGCGGCTTCACCAACACGCAGCGGGGCGGCCCGCAGGCGTTCAAGGTGTTGCCGATTCTCGTCTATCGGGTCTGGGTCGACGGCCGCCCCGACGAGCTCGTGCGCGGGGTCGATCTGGTCGGTACGCCGCTGTCGGCGCTGTCGAAGATCATGGCCGCGTCGAACGACTACCAGACGTTCAACGGTTACTGCGGCGCCGAGTCGGGTTTCGTGCCGGTGTCGGCCACCAGCCCCAGCCTGCTGGTCCAGCAGATCGAGACCGAGCGGCGAAACAAGGGAGACGAAAAGCCCCCGGTGCTCCCGGCGCCGTCGCTGCAGCCGGCACCGCCTGGCCGGACCGGCATGCCGGCGAAGGGGGCCTTGCCGTGATTCGCCGCTCGCTCTGCGCGGCGGCGGTCGCGCTCTCGATCGGGGCCGGCGCGCGGGCGGCGGGTGACTCCGCCGGCAAGGCAGCGGCGGACGATCCAATCGGGCGTATCCGCCGCGACGACGGCATCGTCCGGCGGGCGGTAGAGGACGAGCTCGGGCGATCGATGGCCGACCTGCGCCTCGGCGACGAGCCGCGCCCCTACTACCTCGGCTACACGATCTACGATCTCGATCAGGCCACGGTGAACGCGACGCTGGGCGCGATCACCGCCTCGCACGCCTACCGCGGCCGGATCGTGCGCACCGACCTGCGGGTCGGCGATCCGAGCTTCGACAACACCAACTTCGAGGCCGGCGCGCGCGTCGAGACGGTGCCGATCGAGGACGATTACGCGGCGCTGCGGCGCGAGCTCTGGCTGCGCACCGATGAGGCGTACAAGGCGGCGCTGGAGACGCTGGCACGCAAGCGCGCGGCGGCCGAAGGGCAGGCGGCCGCCTCCGAGGACGAGGCGGCGGTGGGCGACTTTTCGAAGGAGGTGCCCGCGCACCTCGAAGTCCCGTTCCCAACCGGGGCCGCCGAGCCGGAGGCGCTGCGCGAGACGGCGCGCAAGCTCTCCTCGATCCTGGCCGAGTTTCCCGAGATCTCCTCCTCGCGCGTCTCGGCCGTCTACGCGATCGTCCGCCGCCGCATGTCGTCCAGCGAGGGGGCGTTCGTCGACGACAACCAGCACACGGTGAGGATCGACGTGGTCGCCGAGACGCAGGCACCCGACGGCATGAGGCTGCACAGTTTCGTCCCCTTCACCGCGCTCACGCCGGCCGGCCTGCCGCCGCAGGCCGAGATGGAGAAGTCGGTCCGCGCGATGGCCAAGGAGCTCGTCGCGATGCGCAAGGCGCCGGTCGCCGCCTCGGGCGCCGGCGCCGTGCTGTTCGAGGGGTTGGCCGCCCCACAGCTGGTCAAGCAGCTCGTCGGCGACCAGGTGGCCGGCACGCCGCCGCCCAAGACCGCGCAGGCCGGCAGCGACGAGGGAAACGATCAAGGGGCCTTCGCCAACAAGCTCGGCCAGAAGGTCGCCGCGGTGATCGTCGGCGCCGTTGACGACCCGACGCTCGCCGCCGGGCCGGGCAAGGCGCCCCTCTTCGGCAGCTACAAGATCGACGACGAGGGGGTTCCGGCCCAGCGCGTGCCGCTCATCGAGCACGGGGTGCTGAAGGCGCTGCTCATGTCGCGCACGCCGCGCAAGGAGATCGTCCACTCGAACGGTCATGCGCGCGCCCCCAAGTTCGCCGCCCCCCGCGCCCGCGTGGGGACGCTGGTGGTGAGCGGCGCGCATCCGCTGTCACGCCCGGCGCTGCTCGAGGAGCTCGGCAAGATCGCCAAGAGCGGCGGCGTCACGACCTACGTGGTCCGGCTGCTCGACGACGACACGATCCCAGGCAGCGAGGGGGACGACCTCGCCGCGCTGCTGTCGTTCGGGATGGGTTCACACGGGCCGCCGCCGGTCCGGCCGCTGGTCGTCTACCGGCTCGACCACGGCAAGGAGACGCTGGTCCGAGGTCTCCTGCTGGAGAACCTCGTGCCGCGATCGCTCAAGGACATCACGGCCGTCGGCGCCGACGGCGCGGTCTCGAACTTCATGGACGGGGGCGCCGGCTTCTCGGGCGTCCCGACGACGATCATCTCGCCCGCGCTGCTGGTCTCCGACGTCGACGTGCGGCGCCAAACCGGCCGCAACCGAAAGCCCCCCCTCTACCCGTCGCCCCTGGCGCGGCATTGAGGTAATGTAGCTCCGATGTCGCGGGAGCACTTCACGGTCGGTGACGTCGACGCCCTCGTTCCGACGCTGGAGCGGATCTTCATCGACGTGCTCCAGCTTCGCGCTGGCCTGCGGGGACTCGAGATCCAGCTCGAACGGGCCAACGTCCGCATGAGCCGCGAGGAGATCCTGGAGAGCGACGACGGCTCCCCCGAGGTCCGGCGCGCCAAGGCGCTCTTCCGCGGCTACTACGAGGCGCTCTCCGACGAGCTCGGCCGCATTCGCGACCTCGGCGGCGAGGTGAAGGACGTGGAGACCGGCCTGGTCGACTTCCCGGCGCGCCGGCTGGGCGAGGAGATCCTCCTCTGCTGGCGCTTCGGCGAGAAGAAGGTCGGCTTCTGGCACCCGGTCGACGGCGGCTTCGCCTCACGGCGCCCGGTCGACGCCGACGTCACGCCGGCGCAGCCCCCCGCGGATTGAGCGGTCCCGTGGGATCGCAGTCAGGGTCGGAGACGGAACTGGGCGCCGCGGTCGACGCGCTCCTGCGCGCGGCCGGGCGTGATCCGACGGGCGATCCCGATCTGCGGGAGACCGGCCGCCGCGTCTCGAGGTTGTGGCAGGCGGAGTTCCTGGCCGGCTACGAGATGGATCCGGCCGCCATCCTCGGCGATCCGGTCACCGGCGAGGCCGATCCCGACGTGGTCGTCGTCGGCGGGCTGCGCTTCCACGCCATGTGTCCGCACCACCTCCTGCCGTACCGCGGGGTGGCGCACGTCGCCTACCTGCCGCACGGGAAGCTGGTCGGGTTCGGGCGGCTCGCCGAGCTGGTCGACTGCTTCACCAAGCGCCTCACGCTCCAGGAGCGGGCGACGCACCAGATCGCCGACGCGCTCTGCCGGCATCTTGGCGCGCGCGGGGCCGGGTGCGTGATCGAGGCGGAGCAGCTCTGTCTGGCGCTGCCGGGGGAGAAGCACGATCAGTCGGGCGTCGTCACCAGCGCCTTCGTCGGCGAGATGCGCGAGCGCCCCGATCTGAAGGCGCGCCTGCTCGAGGCCGCCAACCTCGGAGGGCGCGCGCGATGAGTGGCGAGGCGCGGCCCAGCGGCGAGCCCCAGCGGCTCGCGGGGAAGGTCGCCGTCGTCACCGGTGCCTCGCGCGGGATCGGCGGCGCCATCGCCCGGCTGCTCGCCGACGCGGGCGCGAAAGTGGCCGGCTGCGCGCGCCACGCCGCCCAGGGCGTCAGCGCCTGCGACGTGGGCCGCCCCGCCGACGTCGAGCGGTTCGCCGGCGAGGTGCTGGAGCGGTTCGGCCCGCCCGATCTGCTCGTCAACAACGCCGGCGTCGCGGTTCGCGCCCGGCTGGAGGAGACGACGCCCGAGAGCTGGGACGCCGTCGTCGACTCGAACCTCAAGGGGACCTTCCTGGTGACACGCGCTTTTCTGCCGGCGATGCGCGCCCGCCGCGGCGGGCGAATCGTCAACGTCGCGTCGATCTCCGGACGGCAGGGGACGGCCGGTCTCACCGCCTACTGCGCCGCCAAGCACGGCGTCGTCGGGCTGACGCGCGCGTTGGCCGCGGAGCTGCGCCCCGACGAGATCGCCGTCAACGCCGTCTGCCCCGGCTCCGTCGACACCGAGATGCTGCGCGTCGGGATGCCGGGCGCGCGCCCCGACATGTCGCCCGAGGAGGTGGCCAACGTCGTCCTCTATCTCTGCGCCTTTGCGCCGCCGGCGCTCACCGGCTCCTGCGTGGACATCTTTGGCTGATACCTCCAATCCCACGGTCCCGCCCACCCTGGAGCCCACCTCCGACGAGGTGCTGGCCACGGCGTTGCGCCGCCTGCCTCTTTTCCCGCTGCCGAACGCGGTGCTGTTTCCGCACGCGCTCCTGCCGCTGCACGTGTTCGAGGAGCGCTATCGGACGATGGTGCGCGACGTCCTGACCGGCTCGCGCTGCCTGGCGGTCGGCCTCCTCGTCCCCGACTCGCGCCAGGAGGATCCACTGCCGTCGGTCCAGCCGATCGCCGGGGTGGGCGAGGTGGTGATGGCGCACGAGCTCCCCGACGGACGGTTCAACCTGGTCGTGCGCGGCCGCGCCCGCGTGCGGATCGATCGCGAGCTCCCCTCGGGGCGCCCCTATCGGCTGGTGACGGCCACCGAGCTGCCCGACCTCCCAATCACCGACGAAAGCGAGATCGCCGACGCCGATCAGACGCTGCGCGCGCTCATCGGCCGGCTGGCCGACGCCATCCCCGAAGGGGGCGAGCTCTTGCGCCAGGTGATCGCCGCGCAGGAATCGCCCGCCGAGCTGGTCGACGGCGTGGCGTCGGCGCTCATCGTCGATCCGGGCCTGCGCCAGCGGCTGCTCGAGACCCGCGACGTCGGGCAGCGCCTCGAACGGGTGGCCGCCGAGGTGGTGGCCATGACTGCCCGCATCGGCGCTCCCGGAACCGCGAACTAGTTTTACGGGGGACGGCTCGCTGCCGCTCGCGTCCCCCGGGCCCCCCTCGCTCCAACCCACCCCGCGAAGGCGGACCTTCGCGGGGGCCCCGGGCGCGGCGGAGCCGCGCTGCGCTCGCCTGGTGTTTGTGCTGATCCGGTCATGAGATGTTTCTACGATCGCCCGCACGTCGGCGGCCGTCGGCGGGTGTTGAGGATCACTCTTCCGGATCGTCGGTGAGGCGGCTATAACTGCGCACCATGTCGCGTTCAATTTCGTCCCGTCTCCGTATCTTGCTGGCGTTCGCCGTGCTCGGCGTCGCCTCGTTCGGCGTCCCGTTCCTTTCCACCTTGCCCACCTCGGCGCAGGCCAAGAAGGGGAAGAAGGCGCCCGCCTCGACGGTGGATTGCAAGACCGACAAGGACTGCGTCCTGGTCCCCGACGACTGCTGCCCCTGCAGCGAGGGCGGCAAGCAGCGCGCGATCCCCAAGAAGGAAAAGGACAGCTACGAGAAGGAGCGCCACAAGCGCTGCGTCGACACTGCCTGCACGGAGTCGATGTCGACCGATCCAAGCTGCTCGCAGACGCCATTCTGCGGCGCCGGCATCTGCGAGCTGGGCGGCGGCGACGCACCCGCCGCCGACGCCCCGTCCGTGCCCTGACCCGAGCTCAGGGCGTGGCGACCAGCTGGTCGCCGCACGACCGAATCAGTTCGCCCCCACAGGGGTGAGGGCGCTGACGCACATCCCGGACGGGTTGGCTCCGCCGCCGCCGGTGGAGGTCCCCGAGCAGAAGCTGTTCAGCGGCAGGACGCAGGCGATGGCGGGGCAGACGCGCGACATCGCGGCGCACCCCGCGGCCGACCACTCGGTTTCGATCGGGGTCAGCATGGTGACGTCGTTGACGTAGGTCTTGCAGCCCGGGCAGGCGATCGAGCTCTCCACCGTCTGCTGACACTGGTTGGTGGCGCCCGGCGTGCACTTCTTGGCCGCGGTGAGTGCACTGGCGTAGTCGTTGGCCAGCGTGTCGCAGCTGGTCCCGCCGCCCTGACCGCCCTTGCCGCCGCCGGTCCCGGTCGTGCCGCCGGCGCCCTTGCCGCCCGTTCCTTTGCCGCCCGTCCCGGTCGCGTTGCCGCCGGTCCCGGAGCCGCCCGCGCCAGCGACGCTGCCCCCCGCGCCGGCGACGCTGCCCCCCGCGCCGGCGACGCTGCCCCCCGCGCCGGTCTGGCCGCCGCCCGCGCTGCCGCCCGTGCCCGTCTGCCCGCCGGCGGCACCGCCGCCCGTGCCGGTCGCGCTGCCGCCGGTGCCTACGGCGCCCGCGGTGGCTCCGCCCGTGCCGGTCGAGCCGCCGGTCTGGCCACCGCCCCCGCCGCCAGTGCCGACGCAGCGCGGACAGCCGCCGGCCCCGCCGCTGCCGCCGGCGTCGAGGTTGAGGTTACTGTTGTCGACGCTGCAGGAGAGCGCCAACAAGACGCCCGATAGCCAGACGACGTGTCGCATGTGCCTCCTAGGCAGCAAGTGTCATGCCCATTGTTGCATTCCATTTGTGGCCCGAAAGGGTCGTCGGCCATCAAACTCGTGACGGAGCGGCGCGACATCCCCCTCGAATTTCCGAGGGTTCGTCGAGATCATCGGGGCGTGAGGGGCGCCGCTTTCACGCCCGCGACATCGGCGAAGGCGAGCGCCAGCGCGAGGCCCTGTTCCAGCAACGGCTCCGCCGACACGAAGCGGCGGCCGACCGAGCCGGTCGCCTCGAGGCGCGGGTAGAGCGAAAGAGCGGCGACCGCCGCGGTGCCGCCCGCCGCCGGGCCGACGGTCCAGCCGAGGCGCGCGCCGCGCGTCGCGCCGGCGGTGGCGACCCACCGTGGCCCGACGCCCGCCACCGCCGTCCAGGTCGCGTCGCAGTCGACGAGCGGCAGATCGTCTTCCACGACGGCGCCGGGGCCGGCCGGGCCGGGCGTGATCCGCAGGACCTTCGCCCAGCCGGGAAACGCCCGCCAGACGGCGGGATCGCGGAGGCGTGCCTCGACCGCCGGCGCGGGCGCACCGAGCGTGATGGCCGTGGCGACACCGGCCAGGCGCTCGGTCGGCGCGCGCGCCACCAGCGCGACGACGCCGCGCGCGCGCAGCGGCGCCAGCGCCTCGGCGAGCAGCGGCCGGGGATCGGGCGACCAGTCGGGCGGCGGGGCCGGCGGCGCTCCCGGGCGCAGCGCGAACCGAGCGCCGGGGTGCTCGGCGCGCAGCGCGACCGCGCGCAGTGCCACGTAGGCGGCCGCGGCCAGCACGGCCGGCTCGCCGGCGGGGCTACGCTTGATGATGCGGCGGAGGAGCCAGCTCGAACGCTTCACGTCGAGCTGGGCGTCGAGGAACAGCGTCGTGCCGCCGGCGGGATTGGCGGCGACGGTGAAGATCAGCCGCCCGGGTGCGAAGTCACCGTCGAGCAACTGGAAGGTCACGCCGTCGGGGCGGTTCAGGAGCGCGATTCGCCCCGACAGGTTGAAGAGCGGCACCTCCAGCTCCCAGTCGACGACGGGCGGACCGCCGTTCGGCGGCTCCAGATCGCCGCGGATGAGCGCCGGGATCAGCGCGCGGTAGTGCGCCGGGGCGAGCAGCACGTCCTTGATCACCGGCGGCGCGGCGTCGACGCGGGTGGCGGCGCGTACCCGGGGCGCGTCGGGCACGCCCGGCTGATCGACGAGGACGACGTCGGTGGCCCGGTCGGCGGGGAGAGCCGCGATCAACGCGGCGGCGACGCGCGCGTCGTCATCGGCGGCCCGCGCCGGGTGGGCGATCGCCAGAGCGCCGAGCGCGGTCGCGACCCGGGCGCCGCGTGCCGACGCGCGCATCACGGGCTCAGGACTTTTTCTTGATGAGCGTGCCGGGAGGCATGCTCTTCGTCTTCTCCCGGACCTGGGGCGTGCGCCCGGCGGCGAGCTCGCTGATGTAGCTCTCGATCTGCTGTCGCGTGTACGCCGGCAGCGGGTCGAAGCGGACGCCGACGTCGCCGCCGACGCCGGTGCCGAGGTAGGCGACGGTCCCGGGCAGGTGCAGCCGCTCCCCGTCGGGGAGGGTCATGATGATGTCGACCGGCGCGCCCATCGAGACCCGGGCACCGAGCGACAAGCGCATCCCCCCCAGCGACATGTTCACGGTGTAAACCGCCTGCAGCGCCGTCCAGGTCGGAATGCGGACCTCCACCAATGAGCGCGTGGTGAAGCGCTGGGAGCTCCGTCGTTCCGATCCCGGCTGTGAAGGTTCTTCTTCCATGGCGGCCCTAGGCGTGAATGATTATCTCACACCAACGACTGTCCAAAGGAGCCAGGATGAAGACGATGAAAAGGATTGCGTTTGTTTCCGTTACGTTGATCTTGCTGGGCGGATCCGCCGCCTTCGCCGCCAAATCGGTGAAGGTCACCATGAACGCGGTCACGGCGGATGGCGTCGGAAAGTCGATCGGGACCATCACCCTCAAGGCGAGCAAGGATGGCGTCACCCTCGAACCGAAGCTGACGGGGCTTGCGCCGGGCGAGCACGGTTTTCATCTCCACGAGAAGCCAAGCTGCGCGCCGGCCGAGAAGGACGGCAAGATGGCGGCGGCGCAGTCGGCCGGCGGTCACTTCGACCCCGACGCCACCAAGATGCACAAGGGGCCGGGCGGCGGCGGGCACAAGGGCGACCTTCCCAAGCTGGTGGTCTCCGACAAGGGCGAGGCCAAGGACAAGCTGGAGGTCAAAGGGCTCACCCTGGCCGACTTTCAAGGAAAGTCGCTCATGATCCACGAGGGGGGCGACAACTACAGCGACACACCCAAGCCGCTCGGCGGCGGCGGCGCCCGCATTGCCTGCGGGGTGGTCAAGTAAGCTTCCCCGCGTGAGGCGGCTGATCGCGTTCGTAAGGCTCGGGCGGCCGCAGTTTCTGGTCGGTGGGTTCGTCCTCTATGGGTTGGGGTCGGCGCTGGCGATCGCGGGCGGGGCGCCGTTCGATCGCCGGCGCTACCTCCTCGGACAGCTGGTCGTCACGGCGACGCAGCTCATGACCCACTACGCGAACGACTACTTCGATCTGGAAGCCGATCGCGCCAACCGGACGCCGACCCGCTGGTCGGGCGGCAGCCGGATCCTGCCGGACGGCGCGCTGCCGCCCGCCGTGGCGCTCGGCGCGGCGCGCGTGCTGTTGTTGCTGGCGGCGGGCGCGGCGGCCGTGCTGGCGCGGCGGGCGGGTACGACACCGCTCGCGCTGGCGGCGGCGATGATCGGGCTCGCCTGGGGCTACAGCGCGCCGCCGCTGCGTCTGTGCGCGCGCGGGCTCGGCGAGCTGACGACGGCGCTGGTGGTGACGGGCTTGGTGCCGGTGCTCGGCTACGACCTGCAGGCGGGGGAGATCGCGCCGCGCATTTTCCTCGCGGCGGCGCTCCCCTGCGCGCTGCAGTTCGCGATGCTGCTGGCGATCGAGTTTCCCGACGCCGCGGGCGACGCGGCGACCGGCAAGCGCACATTGGTGGTCCGGATGGGCGCGCTGCCGGCGGCCCGTCTCTACGCCGTGGTCACGCTGGTCGCCTTCGGCGCGCTGCCGCTCTGGGCGCTGGCCGGGCTGCCGGCGCGTGTCGCCGCGGCTCCCATTCTCCTCGCGCCCGTCGCGATCTGGCAGACGTCGCGCGTCGCGCGCGGGGCCTACGGCGAGCGGGAGCGCTGGGGGAGCGTCGCGTTCTGGGCAGTGGCGCTGCTGATCGCCAGCGCCGGTGTCGAGCTCATCGCGGCGGCCACGCTTGCGCCCGCCGGCGGCTGAATCCCGGCGGGCGGCCGAATCCCCGCGCTGCCGGCGACGGCGACCAGCCGGCGCATGAGCGGCGGCGCCGCGCGCATGAGGCGCAGCGTCGCGCGTGCCAGCGTCGGCCGGCGGACGATGGCACGAGCGCGCGTGGTCAGCAGTCGGGCGCGCGGAGGAGCCGACGGCGCTCGCGATCGAAGCGCCGGCAGCGCGGCGTCGCCCTCGGCGAGCGCGCGCGGCACGGCGGCGGCGAGCCGCTCGGCGGTGACGAGCGCGTGCGCGATGCCGCCCGCCGTGAGCGGATCGATGGCGCGCGCGGCGTCGCCGAGCAGCACGGCGCCCGGCGCGAAGCCGGCGCGCGCCCGGCGGTCGACCGGCGCGCGGCCCGCGACGTCGGTGAGCGGCGTCGGCGCCGTCGAGCAGCTCGGCGAGGAACGGCGTCCTCGGCGATCCAGCGCGCGAGCGCGGCGCGCGCGTCGCCGCCGAGCGCACCGTCGTCGGCGAGCGCCAGCGACCAGCACCTCGCCGTCGGGCAGCGGCGCCGACGTAGAGCTCGTGGCCGCGGCCGACGAAGATCTCGAGGCGGTCGCCGGGCGCGCGCGGCCGGCGGCGAGGCGGAAGTGCGTGCGGAGGCCGAGCGCGCGCGATTGGCGCGCGGGCGCGTCGAGGCCCAGCGAGCGGCGCACCGGCGAGTCGAGCCCGTCGGCGCCGACGACCAGCCGCGGCGCGCCGCACCTCGCCGCCCACGCGCAGGCCGACGGCGCGCCCGTCCTCGACGACCGCGCCGTCGACGGCGACGTCCTCGAAGACGCCGCACGCCGGGCGTCGCGCGCGCCGCCTCGAGGAGCGCGTCGTCGAGGCGCAGGCGCCGCTGGGCCAGCGCCGTCGCGGGCGCGCCGTCGACGGCCGGCGGAACGGCGCCGCGGCCGTGAGGCCGAAGCCGTGGTAGCGCACGCCGGCGAGCGCGTCGGCCGCCGACCGCGTCGAGCAGGCCGAGCCGCCGAGAACGGCGACGCCGGCCGGCATGAGCCCCTCGCCGCACGGCTTCTCGCGCGGGAAGCGGCGGGCCTCGAAGAGCTCGACGCGCAAGCCGGCGCGCCCGAGCAGGACGGCGAGCGTCGCGCCGGCGGGCCCGCCGCCCGCGATCAGACGTACGTCTACGGGCCCGGCATCGGCACGGCAGAAGCGCGGTTTGCCGGCCATGGCCGCGCGGTAGCTCTCGTCGGCGAGCAGGACCGACTCCTCGAGGGCGATGCGCCGGCGGAGGATCAGCACGTGCAAGAGCGCGCCGACAGCGCCGTCAGCCAGGCGCCGTGCACCAGCGGCAGCGCCAAGAGCTCGACGAAGACGGCGACGTAGTTCGGGTGGCGCACGAAGCGGTACGGGCCGCCGGTCACCACGCCGAGCGACAGTCGAGCCCATGACGCGCACGTTCCAGTGGGGGCCCAGCGTCCGCGATCACCCACCAGCGCAGCGCGTTGGCCAGCGACCACCAGCCGCCAGCGCCGGGACGCCGATGCGCCGGCGACGAACGGGCGGTGGAGCACGACGACCTCGAGCGCCGCGCCCCCGACGAGCACGCCGGTGTGCAGCGCCACCATGGCGCCGAAGACCGGCTCGGGCAGCGGCGCGGCCCCCTGCGCGCGCGGCGAGCGCGCGCTGGTGGCGCCGCGACAGGCGCATCTCGAGCAGCCGGCCAGGCCCCGACGGCGCCGACAGAGCGCGAGGAAGAGATCCGTCGAGCCGTCACGCGTCAGGTCCATTCGAGCAGCAGCATCTCGGTCGTGAGCCCGGGCCGAACGCCGCGAGCAGGCCGTGGCGCCCCGCGCGGCGGCCGCCGCGTGCCGAGCCACTCGTGCAGCACGAACAGCACCGACGCGCTCGACTGGTTGCCGAAGTCGCGCAGCACGTCCCACGACGGCTCGCGTGTCCTCGCGCGGCAGGCCCAGCTCCTCCTCGACGACGCCGAGGATCTTCCGGCCGCCCGGGTGGAGCACGAAGCAGGTCAGCTCCTCGCGTCCGAGGCCGCGGCGCGCCGCCAGCGTTCGCGCGAGCGCCACGATCTCGCTCTTGAGGAGGCCGGGCACGTCCTTGGAGAGCACCGAGTGAAAGCCGTCGTCGCTGCAGATCGAAGCCGAGCGCGTCCGTCGAGTGCGGGAAGATGTGCGCCAGCGTCTCGAGGACGCGCACGCCGCCGCGATCGGCGTGCCTCCGCCGCCGCGCGCCCTCGAGCACGGCCGCCGCCGCGCCGTCGCCGAACAGCGCGGTCGAGACCAGGTTGCGCGGGCGACGAGTCGTCGCGCTGCAGGCTGAGGCTCGGCAGCTCGACGGCGACGACCAGCACGCGCGCCGTCGGGGAACCCGCGCAGGAAGTCGTGCGCGCGCGCCAGCGCCGCCGCGCCGCCCGCGCAGCCGAGCTCCGTGATCGGCAGCCGGCGCACGTCGCGGCGGAAGCCGAGCGCGTCGACGAGGTAGGCGTCGAGCGACGGGATCATGATCCCGGTGCACGACGTGGTGACGACGAGGTCGATGTCGCGCGGCGCGACGCCGGCGGCGCGCGAGCGCGCGCGCCGCCACCTCGCGTCCCGAGCGCGATGGCGTGGTCTCGATAGAGGCGCTGGCTCTCGCCGAGCGCGCGCGGGTTCCCGAAGCGCCGATCGGCTAGACGCTGTAGCGGCGCTCGACGGCCGCGTGGTCGAACAGCGCCATCGCCGCCTCGAGCTGCCGCGGCGGCGAACGGCAAGAGCGCGCGCAGCCGGTCCTTCACCTCCTCCTGGGACGCGGAGTGGGCAGGGACGGCGGTGGCCGTCGCGCACGATGATCGGCGCCCGCCTTCATGGTTGACCGAAGCTAAGCGTTGGCGACCATGGCACAAGCGCCGATTTTTGACACGGACGGCGGATCGCCCACCCGTCGGGCGGGTGGTTGCTCACTCCCTCTTGCTCGCCCGCGCGCGGCAGTAGAGTCTGGCGATGTCGCAGCAAGACGAGCTCGTCGAGCGGGGCCGCCGGCTGCTCCTCAACAACTACCGCCAGGCGCCGGTGGTCATGGCGCGCGGCGAGGGCTGCGCGCTGTGGGACGTCGAGGGGCGCCGCTACCTCGACATGACGGCCGGCGTCGCCGTCTGCGTGCTCGGGCACGGCCACGCCGGCCTCGCCGAGGCGATCAGCCGCGCAGGCGCGCCGCCTCGTGCACGCGTCCAACCTCTACTACCTCGAGGCCAGCTGCAGCTCGCCGAGGCGCTGTCGCGCCGCGCGTTCAAGGGGCGCGCCTTCTTCTGCAACTCGGGCACCGAGGCCAACGAGGCCGCGCTCAAGCTCGCGCGCCGCTATCAGGTCACGTCGCGCAAGCAGCCGGAGCGCGTGGAGCTGGTCGCGTTCGAGAACAGCTTCCACGGCCGCACGATGGGCTCGCTCTGCCGTGACGGGGCAGCCGAAGTACCGCGACGGGCTTCGGCCCGCTGGTCGAGCCCGTGCGCTTCCTGCCGTTCG
This sequence comes from uncultured Pseudomonadota bacterium, assembly GCA_963831685.1. GTDB lineage: Bacteria > Myxococcota_A > Polyangia > Fen-1088 > Fen-1088 > JADGRB01. Next base: position 163,411 of record CAWHRJ010000006.1, on the reverse strand, counting down.
GCGACGTCGCCGCCGCGCGCGCCGCGATCACCGACAAGACCTGCGCCGTCATCGTCGAGCCGATCCAGGCCGAGGGCGGCATCCTGCTGCCGCCGCCCGGGCTACCTGCAGGAGCTGCGCCGCCTCTGCACCGACACGGGCACGGTGCTGATCTTCGACGAGGTGCAGACCGGCGTCGGCCGCACCGGGCACGTTCTACGCGTTCGAGAACGAGGGCGTCGTCCCCGACGTCGTGACGCTGGCCAAGGGGCTGGCGCGGCGGCGTGCCGATCGGCGCGATGCTGGCCAACGAGGAGGTCGGGCGCGGCTTCGAGCCGGGCTCGCACGCGTCGACGTTCGGCGGCAACCCGCTCGCGACGGCGGCGGCGCTGTACGTGCAGCAGGCGCATCGACGAGCAGGCCTGCTCGAGCGCTGCCGCGACGTCGGCGCGCATCTCGGACTCGGCGCTGCTGCGGCTCGCCGAGCGGCGCCGGCCGCAGACGCGCGGCGCGCGCGGCCGCGGCCTCCTGCAGGGGCTCGTCCTCGACGGCGAGGCCGGCGCCCGATCGTCGCGCGCGCGGCGAGCGCGGGCTGCTCGTGTCGGTCGCCGGCGGCAACGTCGTGCGCCTCGCGCCGCCGCTCATCGTCAGCGAAGGCGGAGATCGACGAGGCGATCGAGATCCTCGACGCGCGTCGCTGGCCGGAGTCGCGATGAGCGCAGCCATGACGCGGCCCAAGCACTTCCTCAGCTTCTGGGACCTGCCCGACGGCGGCATCGAGGCGCTGATCCGGCGCGCCGAGGAGTTCCGCCTGCTGCGCTCGCTGCGCGCGCCGCACGCGACGCGGCCCGGGCCGCATGCTCGGCATGGTGTTCGAGAAGGCGTCGACGCGCACGCGCGCCAGCTTCGAGATCGCGATGTTCGAGCTCGGCGGCCACGCGCTCTTCCTGCGGCACGCAGGGCTCGCAGCTCGGGCGCGGCGAGCCGCATCCGCGACACCGCGCGCGTGCTGTCGGGCTACTGCCACGGCATCATGATCCGCACCTTCGGCCAGGATCGCGCCGCCGAGATGGCGCGCTACGCGTCGGTCCCGGTCATCAACGGCCTCACCGACCTGCTGCACCCCTGCCAGGTGCTGGCCGATCTGCAGACGGTCGTGCAGCGCTTCCGGCGACGCGCGGCGACGTCGGCAGGCGCTGCGCTCGGTGAAGTACGCCTGGATCGGCGACGGCAACAACATGGCGAACTCGTGGATCGAGGCGGCGGGCATCCTCGGCCTCGACCTGGCGCTGGCGTGTCCGGCCGGGCTTCGAGCCCGACGCCGGCATCTATCGAGCGCGCGCGCGCCACGGAGCGCGGGCGCATCACGGTCACGCGCGACCCGCCGAGGCCATCGCGGGCCGCCACGTGGTCTCGACCGACGTCTTCGCGTCGATGGGACAGGAGAGCGAGGCCGACGCGCGCCGCACGCGCCTTCGCCGGCTACTGCATCGACGCCGCGCTCATGGCGCAGCGCGGCGCCCGACGCCATCGTCCTGCACTGCCTGCCCGCCCACCGCGGCGAGGAGATCACCGACGAGGTCATCGAGGGCCCGCAGAGCGTCGTCTGGCAGCAGGCCGAGAACCGCCTGCACGCGCAGAAGGCGCTGCTCGAGTCGCTCATCCCGTAGGCGCGAGACCAGGAGCCGGGCGGCGCTCTTGGTCACTCCTTCTGGTAGGAGCCGGCGGTCTCGCTGTAGGTGCAGCTGGTGTTGAGCCCGGTGGAGTTGTCGGTCTGGAGGAGCGTCCCCGAGAAGTTCTCGGTCGCCGTGTGGCCGTCGCTGCCGATGACGAACGTGTACGCGGTCAGCGAGATCGAGGTCGAGAGAGAGTCCCCGTAGTAAGCGTCGGTGCTGTCCCAGACGCAGGTCTGGGTGCCGACGCCGGACGCCGTGTCCCCTTCGACATCCGCGTGAATCACGCACGACGAGCCCGAGACGGTCTGGATCAGGTCCGAGCTCGTCCCCATCGCCCAGGTCACGTTTCCCGTCACGGCGCTCGTCTGGGACGCGCCCGAGCAGGTGACGGTCGTCGTTCCCGCGGTCGGGGACCAAACGCCGGCGAAGCGGGAGAGGTCCTTGCCGTCGGAGCCGCCGCCGCAGGCGCCGGCCGTCAGCACGAGTGATACGAGAATCGCCTTGATTGAAGTCCGCATGATCTGTCTCCTGTTGGTGGTTGCGATACGACCGCGCTCGTATCGGCCAGGAGCCGGATTCTGTTGCGGGGAAGCTCGGCGGGTGGCGTCCATCCCTGGTCGGCCCGGTGCGGCGCCAAGGCAAGAGACAAGTCGCAAACGGCCCCGACGCGCGTCGCCGCGGATGCCTCAAGGCGGCGCCGCCGGCTGCCGAAAAAGGGAGGGAATGAAACCCCGCGAGGGATCTGCCTCCGATCTCGTCGGGGCGTCGCAGGATGCTCGCCGGCCGGGCCGCCCGCGCACCGAGGAGCTGGGTCCGGACGACGCGCCCGGGCACGCGGAGGAGGTCAGTATCGAGGAGCTCGACGCCGAGGATTCGGACGGTAGGCCACGCACGATTGGCGCCGACATGGACACCGCGCAGGTCGATCTGTCGCGCGATCGGCGGGTGACCCTCACCTCGCCGATTCCGGCGCAGCTCGCCGAGGAGATGCTCTCCGGTGAGACTGACGGGGACCGTCCCACCCTGCCCGGGACGATGTCGCAGGCCGTGCGGGCGGCCCGCGATCCCGCGGCGCCCCAGCAGCGCCCCCAGGACCAGCACACGCGCCGTCTCGGCGACGGCGAGGGCGAGAGCGAGGAGCAGCACACCCGGCGGGTCGGTGACTCGGACCGACAGCGGCTCGGTTCGGGCTCCGGCAAGGTCACGCCCTCGGAGGCGGGGATTGCCGCCGCGCGGCAGCGTGCGGCAGCGTTGATCGACGAGGCGCGCGCCGCCCTGGACGAGGGCGATCTGACGGCGGCGGTCACGGCGGCCGAAGGGGCCCTGCAGCAGGCGGACGAGGCGCCCCCGCCGGGCATCGTCGAGGTGATCGAGCCGGCCCGCCCGTTGCTTGCACGGGTGTTCGCCGCGTACGTCGGGCCGCTGGTCGGCGTGCCGGTCCTGGCGCCGCGCGCCGCCGAGATCGCCCGCACCCGGCTGGGGGAGCCGGAGCGCCTGCTCATCGGCCGCATCGACGGCCTCCGCACCCTGGAGGAGCTGTTCGACGGTTCGGGCCTCGGCTCCACCGACGCGCTTCGGATTGCCGCGCGTCTCATCCGCACCGGCGCCGTTCGCGTCATCTAACTCGCGCGCCCGCGCGCCGCCGCCGGTTGCGCGAGCGTGACCGCATCGTCACCGACAAAGATGCGCGCAAGTTAAAGTGGGCGCCCCGGGGTGCCGATGAACGGGGGGATGCAGGGCAAAGCGACCGCGGCCCACCTCGACGGCCGCGGGGCCGTCGCCAACGGAGATGCCACGCCGGCCGAGGTGCTGGTGGTGGACGACGAGCCGGTGACGGCGCGGTCAGCTACGCGCGCGCGCTGACGGCCGGCGGATACCGGGTCAGCGTGGCGAACGACGGCCGCGAGGCGGCCGCGCTGGCCAAGGTGCGCCACTTCGACGTCATCGTCAGCGACATCGCGATGCCCGACATGGACGGGCTCGCGCTGCTGCGGGTCATCCGCGCAGTCCGACCTCGACGTGCCCATGATCTTCATGACCGGCAGCCCCGCCTCGAGAGCGCGCTGGCCGGCCATCGAGTACGGCGCGTTCCGCTACCTGGTCAAGCCCGTCGCGCCCGCGCGATGATCGACGTCGTCGACGCGCGCGGCGCGCGTCCACAAGCTCGCGCGGGTCCGGCGCGAGGCGGTGCTGTGCGCGAGCTCGAGGGCAAGCCGATCGGCGATCGCGCCGGGCTCGAGGCGCGGTTCGCCTCGGCCGTCGACAAGCTGTGGGTCGCGGCGCAGCCGATCGTCATCGTGGTCGGGGCGTCGTACGGTCGCCTACGAGACCCTGCTGCGCACCGACGAGCCGACGCTGCGCAGCCCGCTCGACTTCTTCGACGCCGCCGAGCGCCTGGGGCGCGCGGGCGAGCTCGGCCGCATCATCCGCCAGCACGTGGCGCGCGCCCTGCACGAGACGCCGGCCCCCGCCCCCGTGTTCGTCAACCTGCACCCCGCCGATCTCGAGGACGACGAGCTCTACGCCGACGACGGCGCGCTGACCCCGTTCGCCAAGCCAGGTGGTCCTGGAGATCACCGAGCGCGCGGCGCTCGACCGGATCCACGAGCTGCAGCAGCGCGTGACGCGGCTGCGCGGCGCTCGGCTACCGCATCGCCATCGACGATCTGGGCGCCGGCTACGCCGGCCTCACCAGCTTCGCCCAGCTCGAGCCCGAGGTGGTCAAGGTCGACATGTCGCTCGTGCGCGGCATCGACGCGCTCGGCCGATCAAGCAGAAGCTCGTCCGGTCGATCATCGCGCTCTGCACGGAGCTCGGCATCCAGCTCGTCGCCGAGGGCATCGAGACGCCGGCCGAGCGCGACAAGCTCGATCACGCTGGGCGGCGATCTCTGCCAGGGCTACCTGTTCGCGCGGCCCGGGCGCGGCTACCCCGAGCCCAATCTGAGTTAACTCGGTCGTAGCTTCGCGAGGAGCAGGTCGACCTGCGCCTCGGTCGCGGCGAGCGCGCCGTCGTTGTCGATGACCTCGGTGGCGACGCGCAGCTTCTCCTCGGTCGAGATCTGCGCCTTGATGCGCGCCTCCGCCTGCTGGCGGCTGAGCCCCCGCGAGAGTGTCCGCGCGATCTGCGTGTCCGTCGACGCGAACACGACGATGAGGCCGTCGAAGTCGCGCCAGCGGCCGCTCTCGACCAGCAGCGCCGCCTCGTAGAGCGCCAGCGACTCCCCCGCGTCGGCGAGCGCCGCCAGCCGGGCGTCGGCGGCGGTCTGGATGCGCGGATGGGTGAACCCTTCCAGTTTCTTGCGGGCTGCCGGCTCGGCGAACACGATCTCGCCGAGCCGCTGGCGATCGACCGCTCCGTCGGCGCCGATCACCTCCGGCCAGGCCGCGGCCACGTCGGCGTGGGCCGGGCCGCCCGGCGCGACCACCTCGCGCGCCAGGGCGTCGGCGTCGACCACCGGGACCCCCCGCGCGGCGAACATCCCCGCCACGGTCGACTTTCCGGTGCCGATCCCCCCGGTCAACCCGACTACCTTGAGATCGCCCCGGCGCGCGCGCGTCACGACGCCCGATGCTACCCTAGGAAACCGTGGCGAGTCCGATTCCCGACGTGACCGAGGCCCTCTTCGTGGCGGAGGCGCGCGATCTCGGCGGCCTTCCCGCAGACGCGGCGCCCGAGATCGCGATCGCCGGGCGGTCGAACGTCGGCAAGTCGACGCTGCTCAACCGGCTGGCCGGCAGGAAAGGGCTGGCGCGCACCTCGAAGACGCCCGGCAGGACGCGCGGGCTGGTGATGTTCGCGCTGCGTCTCGGCCGTGGCGCGCCGGTGGGCGAGCTCCGGCTCATCGATCTGCCGGGCTACGGTTACGCGCAGGTCGCGCGCAGCGAGCGCAACTCCTGGCAGCCGCTCATCGAGGGGTACACGCGGCGGCGGCGGTCGCTGGCGCTGTTCGTCATCCTGGTCGACGCCCGCCGGGGAATCGAGGATGAGGAGCGGCAGCTCTACGAATGGTTGGGGACCGAGCACGTCCCCGCGCAGGTGGTCTTCACCAAGGTCGACAAGCTCTCGGCGACCGATCGCGGTCTGCTCAAGCAGCGCAACCGCAAGATGTTCGGGCGCCGGGCCCCCATCCTCGTCTCCAGCGACACGGGTGAGGGCCTGGTCACGCTGTGGTCCGCCATATTCGAGGCGGTGGCCGCGCGCGACGATAAACAAGCTGCTGGCGTCCAAGAGGTCTGAGAGTCTGATGGCGGTCAACAAGGCTCCCCAGGCGTTCCTGATCGAGCCGATGCGGTCGGGCGATCTCGACGCCGTCATGGAGATCGAGCGGGTCTCGTTCCGGTCCCCCTGGTCGGCGCAGGTCTTCTCCGAGGAGATGGTCCGCGACTGGGCGCACGTCGACGTGGTGCGCGACGCGGCGCAGGGGTTCCTGGTCGCGTTCGGCAACTACTGGCTGGTGGCCGACGAGATCCACCTGCTGAACCTGGCGACGCACCCGCTGGCACGCCGGGCGGGGCACGCCTCGCGGTTGCTCGCGCACATCCTCGAGTTCGGCCGCCAGCAGGACTGCCGGATCGTGACGCTGGAGGTGCGCCGGTCGAACGCGGCGGCGCTGCGGCTCTACCGCCGGTTCGCCTTCAGGCCGGTCGGCGTCCGCCCGAACTACTACTCCGAGGATCAAGAAGACGCCATCGTCATGCTGCTGGATCTGACCTGATGGCGCCGGCGGCGCTTCTCCCGCTCGTCCTCCCGCTCGTCCTGGCGCTCCGGGGTGGTGCGGCTGGTCCGGCGCGTCCCGCCCATCCGATCACGCACGTCGACACGCGCGTTCCCGCCCTGGCGATCACCTTCGACGCCTGCGCGACCAAAAAAGGAGAGTACGGGTTCGACCGCGAGGTGTTCGAGATCCTGAAGCGCGAGCAGGTGCCGGCGACGATCTTCGTCTCCGGGCTCTGGGTCGACACGCACGCCGAGGCGATGGCCGCGCTGACCGGCGATCCGCTGATCGAGTTCGGCGATCATTCCTACGACCACCCGCACATGACCCGGCTGACGGCGGCGCGGGTCGGCGAGCAGATCGACCAGACCGAGGCGGCGCTCTCGCGCTACGGGCGCCACGCCGTCGCCTTCCGGCCGCCGTTCGGCGACTGGAACCGGCGCGTGGTCACCCTCGTCCGTCAGAAGAACCTGCCGACAGTCACCTGGGACGTCGTCTCGGGCGATCCGAGCCACAAAACGACGACCGATGGCATGATCCGCGCCGTTCTCGACGGTGCGCGCCCCGGATCGATCATCATCTTTCACATCAACGGCCGCGGCTGGAAGACGCACGAGGCGCTACCGGCCATCCTGAGCGGCCTGCGCGAGCGCGGGTTCCGGTTCGTGCTGCTTTCCGAGTTGATGCGCGACGGCGGCCTCTCGGCGGGCCCCTTTGAAGCAGCGCCGGTCGAGGCGCACCAGGCAGCGCCGCCCGCCACGACGGCCGCGGTCCCCTAGGCATGGTCCGCTTCGCCCGCCCCGCTGCCGCGCTGGCCCGCGCCCAGGCCTCCTGGATAGCCGGCATCGAGCCCTGGCGGGGGCTCGGGTACCAGGCTGCCGCGCTCGGCCGGTACCTGGCCCGCAAGGCCCGGGCGCGCGCGGTCTGGGTCGCGCGTGCGGCCCCCCGCAGCGCGCCGCTGGCGATCGCCGTCGTCGACGAGGGGGTGCTCCTCGGCAGCTTCGTCGCGCTCCTGGCCGTCCGCCCCGAGGCGAGCGGGCAGGGGCTGGGGCGGGCGCTCGTCGACCACGTGGCGGCGCGCACCTTCGCGAAGCGGCGCTGGCTTTACGTCTCCTGCGACGGGAAGAACGGGGCCGCGCTGCGTTTCTACAGAAAGTTGGGCTTTTCGCGCGTCGGCCGGCTCCCCGATCTCGTCCGCCCCGGGCGCGTCGAGATCCTGCTGAGACTGCGGAAACCCGCGCGGCCAAAGGGCAAGATTACGCCGGCAAAAATTCCGACGGCCGCCCGCAGGGTCGGTTACCATGGGGGGGCTTCATGATCGGCCAGCAATTCGGGAATTACCGGGCAATTTCCCTCCTCGGCGAAGGCGGGATGGGGGCGGTCTATTTGGCGGAGCATCCCGCCATCGGCCGCCGCGTCGCGGTCAAGGTGCTCCACAAGAACTACATCCGCGACGAGAACCTGCTGACCCGGTTCCTGAACGAGGCGCGCGCGGCGAACGCCATCCGCCACCCGAACATCATCGAGATCCTCGACTCGGGGACCATCGCCGACGGCACGCCGTTCCTGGTGATGGAGCTGCTCGAGGGGGAGAGCCTGGGGACGCGCATCCGGCGCGTCGGCGCGCTGCCGCTGCAGACGGCGGTCGAGTTCTGCTTCCAGACCGCCTCGGCGCTGGGGGCGGCGCACGAGAAGGGGATCGTCCACCGCGATCTCAAGCCCGACAACCTCTTCGTCATCCCCGACACGCACGATCCCGAGCGCGAGCGGATCAAGGTGCTCGACTTCGGCATCGCCAAGCTGCAGCAGAGCGCCAACGATTCGGTCAAGACCCGGACCGGGACGCTGATGGGGACGCCGATCTACATGTCGCCCGAGCAGTGCCGCGGGACGAAGACGGTCGACCACCGCAGCGACATCTACTCGCTGGGGGTCATCTTCTTCGAGATGATGGTCGGCCAGCCGCCGTTCGTCTCCGAAGGGTTCGGCGAGTTGGTGAACATGCACCTCAACGTCGCCCCGCCGGCGCCGTCGAGCCAGAACGCCAACGTCTCGCCGCAGCTCGACGCGATCGTTCTGAAAATGTTGGCCAAGAACCCGGACGAGCGCTACGCCGACATGGGCGAGCTGCAGACCGCCCTCAAGGCCTCGGGCGGGTCGATGTTCGTCGTGCGCGGCACCGCGCCCGCGTCGTCGGAGGCGGTCAAGAGCCAGCCGCCGGTCTCGGTCTCCACGAGCAATCCGGTGCTGCCCAAGCTGCGCGACACCACCTTCTCGACCGGTGTCGGCGAGCGCGTCGACGAGGTCCCCGGCGGCAAGAAAGGCAAAGGCAAGGTCGTGGCGGTCTTCCTCGTCGCGGCGGGTTTGGCCGGAGCCGGCGTGTTCATCTTCCGCGACGGCGAGAAGATTGGCGTGCAGCAGGAGATGGCGGTCACCCCGGCCGCGATGGCGCCCAAGGTTACGCCGCCGCCGGTGGCGCCGGTCGCACCACCCGCGCCGCCGGCGAAGCCAGCGGCCCCCAAGACCGTCACCGTCCACGTCGAATCGGATCCGCCCGGCGCCAACGTGGTGGACGAGGCGAACGGCGGGAAGCTGGGCGTGACGCCGCTGGTCCTCACGCGCCCGAAAGGCGGCGCGCTCAAGGTCCGGCTGGAGAAGGACGGGTACACGCCCAACGCGCACGCGCTGTCGCTCGACGACGATCAGACGATCGAGCTGACGCTCGAGCACAAGCAGGTCAAGCCGGCGCACGTCCACAAGCCGCACCCCGCGGCCGCGGTCAGCGACTCGGAGCCGGCCAAGCTCTGAGGACATAGCCTCCGAGGATGACGATGGCCGACGCGGACAACGGGATCGAGGTCCTGAAGGAGATCAGGGACGAGCTCCGCGGTGTCCGGAGCGAGCTGGCCGAGCTGCGCGGCGCCCGCCTCTCGACCTCCGGCGTGCGGACCCAGGTGGTCGATCGCGCGGCGCGCTGGCGGATCGGGGCGCTGGCGAGCACGGGCGCGCTGGCCGTCGTCGCCCTGGTGCTGGCGCTGCGGGGCGGACCTGCGGCGGAGTCCGTCGCGATGACGCCCGCGCCGACTCTCGCACCGGCCGCGGTCGCCGCGTCCGCGCCCAAGGCTGCTCCGCCCGCGCCGGTCGCACCCGCGCCGCAGCCGGTGCAGCCGGTGGTGGCGACGACGACGAAGCCCGCGGCGAAGCCGGCCCCGCGCCTCCTGGCGAGCGCTCCGCCCGCAGCCCCGGCCCCCAAGAAGCGGATTAAGGTAGAGGTCGCTCCCGAGGCGGCGCCGGCCATGACCGCCGACGATGGGGACACGATCCCGTTCCCGCCGCCTCACCGCGTGCGCGTGCACAAGATGTCGTACGGCCCGGTCGAGACCGAGCCGGCGAAGCTCTAGCGCCGCGAAGTTCTAGCGCCGCGAAGCGCTAGCGATCGCCCCCTGCGTCGCTCGCGTCGTTGACCGCCGCGTCGGCTCCGACGCAGCCGCCCGCGCCGTCGGGTGCGCCGCCGTCCGCGCAGGCCCACCCCCAGTACTGGCCCGGGATCGGCTTGCCGGAGTCGTCGGCGCGGCCGAACCCGCAGCCGACCGCCGTCGCCGCGGCCGTCGCGCCGAGCGCCAGCGCGAGCACGAAGCGGCGCACGGTCACCGGCTCCCCCTCATCGGCCCCCCCAGGGGATGGTGAGCCGCAGGGCGACCTCGCGCAACGATCCGTAGGCGGTGCCGGCGAGGCTGCCGGTCGAGATCCGGTAGGCGTAGACGACGTCGAACAGGTTGCGCACGTCGAGGGCCAGCTCCGGGCGCAACGGGATCTCGAAGCGGTGGCGCAGGGTCACGTCGACCACCGCGCTCGCCGGCAGCGTCGCGTTGTTGGTCGGCCCGGTGCGCAGCCCGCTGCCGTAGGTGACGAGCCCGGAGAGGTGCGTGCCTCCGCCCTGATCGGCGAGATCGAGGCCCGCGTTGGCGCTGACCTTCTGCGCGTTGTCGGTCGACTGGAAGCCGGCGAACGCCAGCTGGTCGGGCGAGAACAGGTAGCGCGCGGAGGCGATCCCCGCCCCCTCGGACAGCTCGAAGGTCGCGTTGGCGAACCCGTGCAGCCGCTGCCAGAGCGCCCAGACGGCGCCCACCTCGAAGCCGGCGGCGCGGCCGTGGTCGTAGTTGTAGTCGGCGGTGAGCGCCGTGTCCCCGACCTCGTTGTCGTCGATCGTGTGGCGCGACAGGCGGACCCAGGGCGTCACCGCCAGGCGCAGCTCGGGGACCGGCTGGGCGACCAATCCCGCCTCCGCGTAGAGGTCGAGCTCGGCCCGCAGATTGTTCGGCACCGGCGCGCCCGGCGGCACGACGCCCAGCACGCGCGCGGCCGTCGGTGCGTCGTAGGTCGGCGGCTGCCAGAGGGTCCCGAGGTAGGCATGGGCGAGGAGGCGGTCCGACACCGCATACGAAGCGCCCAGCCGAAAGCTGGGGCCGACGAGGGTGCTCGCGTTCGCGTCGAACGAGGCGCGCAGGACGTCGAGGCGAACGCCCGGGAACAGCGTCCACTTGCCGAGCGCGATCCGATCCTGAACGTAGGCGGCGCCGAGGACCACCTGCACCTGATCCTCGCCGGCGATGGTGGCGGCGGGATCGGGACCTCCGTCCGGCGAGGCGTCGTCGCGGAAGTACTGCGCGTAGCCGACGGTGCTGTGCTGGTCGTCGAACAGGAGTCCGGCCTTGAGGTCGTGGCGGCCGACGCCGATCGTCTGGTTGACAGCGAGGCCGCCCTGGACGACGCGGTGGCTGACGTCGCTGCAGGTCTGGCCCGGGTCGGCGGTCGCGCCGAGCGCGCCGGCGGGATCGCAGGAAAGCTCGGACCGCTCATAGCGGACGAAGGGAGCGACCTGCAGCGTGGCGCGCGGGCCGAAGTCGTGGAACCAGGAGAGCGCGGCGAAGAGATCGCGCTCGGTCTCTGTCGGGTTGGCGTCGTACGGCACGAAATCGGGCGGATCGTTCCCGTACTGGTCGCCGGCGCGCACGGCGCCGGGCGGCGCCGCCGAGAGCGGCAGCAGCGTCGGGTCGATCGGGATCTGGTAGTGGCTCTCGCCGTAGGCGGCGACGAGCCGCAGGTGGTCGGCCGCCGACAGCCGATCGTCGGCGCTGAGGAAGGCGTGCCCGTCGCGCAGGCGATCGTGGAGGATCGGCGTGGCCGCCGGCACGTCGAGGCCACGCTGGGTCGTCTCGATGCTGGCGGCGGCGACGACCGACAGCGGCCCGGCGCGTCCGGCACCCGACGCCTGACCGAGGAGCTGGTTGTAGGTCCCGTAGGTCAGCTGCAGCTCGCCGTCGGGCCGGGGGCCGGGGCGCCGCGTCTGGATGTCGACCACGCCGGCGACGCTCTCGCCGTACTCGGCGGGCAGGCCGCCCACGATGACGTCGGCGCGGTCGACGATCTGGCTGTCGAGCAACTGCTGCAGGCGATCCTGCACCGAGGGCGGCAGCGGGATGTCGTCGACGCGCAGCTGCAGCCCGGCGAAGTTCCCGCGGACGTGGATGGCGCCGTAGTTGTCGCGCGTGATGCCGGGCTGCGTGGCGATCACGTCGTCGAGCGAGCGGGTCGTGCCGCCGGGCAGCGAGCGGATCTCGCGGGCGGAGAGCGTGCTCGTGCTGGTGCCGTCGGCGCCGGGCAACGCGGTCGGCCCGTAGACGAACGTCACGTGGCCGGCGCTCTCCGCGGTCGGGTCGAGGCGCAGAACCAGCCCCTCGATCGGTGCCGTCAGCGTGAAGGCGTAGCGGAGGGTGTTGAACCCGTCGCCGCGCACGTCCAGCACGTAGGCGCCTGGCGGCACCGGCGGGATGCGGAAGCGCCCGGCCCGATCGGTGTCGGTCGCCTCGACGACGGTCTCGCCGCGTCCGGGCTCGGTCCGCAGGAGGACGAGCTGCGCCTCGGCCACCGGGGCGCCCCGGCGGGTGACGACCTGGCCTTCGATTTCGACCGGGTGTTCGACCGGGTGTTCGACCGGGTGGTCGGCCGGGGGCGCCGTCGTCGCCAGCGCGATGCCCAGCAGCAGCCCGGCGGGCAGGGGGAGCGCCACGCGAACAAGTCATCGCAGGGCGCCCGTCGGGTCAAGCAAGAAGCGACGGAGGTCAGTCGTCGCGCCGCACGAGCCGCTCGACCGGCTGGCCGCTGCGCATGTGGCGCTCGACGATCTCGGGCACGTCGGCGGCGGTGACGCCCACGTACCAGACCGCCTCGGGGTAGACGACGATGGTCGGCCCCTCGAAGCAGGGGCCGAGGCAGCCGCTCGAGGTGACCGCCACGCGCCCCCAGAGCTCCGGGTGGCGGCCGAGCCCCTCCTGGAGCGCAGTGGCGATCTCGCCCGAGCCGCGCTCGCCGCACGACGGCTTGCCGCCCGTCGGCCGGGCGTTCTCGCAGACGAAGAAGTGGCGCTCGATTTTGGCCATGTCCCGCAGTGTGCCATCCTTAGCATCGCCGATGTCCCGGCAAGCCGCACGCATCTCGCTGGCCCCCGTGATCCTGGCCGTGGTCTTCCCGGCCATCGTCGGGGCCGCCATCGCGCTCGCCTATTACGGCTACCGCTACGCGGTGGCGGCCTCGGTGCGCAGCAAGGCGTCGCTCATGGAGGGGAACCAGCAGCTCGCCAACCTGCTCATCGAGCAGGTGCAGGACCGGATCGACAAGGCCGACGGTGAGCTGTTCGATCAGATCGAGTGGGACGACACGGCGGGCGATCCGCCGGCGCACGTCGATCTGCCACCGGGCATCGAGTCGGTGGCGCTGCTGGACGAGGCGCTCAAGATCCGGTCCCTCTACCCGACCCCCGAGGCGGCGCACAAGCGGCGCGAGATGGAGCGCTGGCAGAGCTACGTGCGGGGACTCGACTGGAAGTCGCTGCAGCCCTGGACGCCGGAGCAACCGGGCAACTTCCGGCACCTGCACCAGCTGTTCGAGGGACGCTCCGTCCTCATCGCCTACGCGGCCAAGAAGACCGCCGGCGGCGACGCCTACTACGTGGCGGCCAAGCTCGACCTGACGCTGATCGAGAAGGACTGGATTCCCGAGGAGATGGACGTGGTGGCGGGCAACCGGCGGGTGGTGATCCTCGACGAGGTGGCGCGGTCGGTCTACGGCGATCCGCAGCCGCCGACGCCGTTCCAGTACGAGGCGTCGTTCGGCAAGACGCTCTACGCCTGGCGCATCCAGATCACCCCGCGCAACGTGGCCGAGCTGCGGGCCCAGGCCGAGACCGAGCGTATCCTGGGCGTGCTCCTGGTGCCCGTCTCGACGGTGATCATCGCGCTCGGGCTGGGGGTGGTCTGGCTCTCGGTGCGCGCGGAGCGGCGCGCCTCCCAGATGAAGAGCGACTTCATCGCCAACGTCTCGCACGAATTGAAGACGCCGCTGTCGCTGATCCGGATGTTCGGCGAGCTCCTGGCCACCGGGAAGCACAAGGGGGAGGCGATGACCCGGGAGTACGGCGGGATCATCACGCGCGAGTCCGAGCGCCTGGCGCACCTCATCGACAACGTGCTCGACTTCGCGCGGCTCGAGCGCGGCAAGGCGAGCTATAGCTTCGCCGAGGGGCGCCTCGAGGAGGTGGTCGAGCGGGCGCTTGATGTCTTCCGCCATCGACTGGAAAAGGAGAAGGTGCGGCTCAAGACGGAGATCGAGCCGCGCCTGCCGCCGGTGCGGATGGACGAGGACGCGATGACGCTGGTGCTGCTCAACCTGGTCGACAACGCCGTGAAGTACGCCGGCGACGGGGGCGAGGTGCAGGTCAAGCTGCGGCGCGCGCCCGGCGCGGTCGCGCTGTCGGTCAGCGATCGCGGCTCGGGGATCGCGCTCGAGGAACAGCGCCGGATCTTCGAGCGGTTCTACCGGGCCACCGCCGCCCGCACGCGCAACGTGCGCGGCAGCGGCATCGGCCTGGCGCTGGTCAAGCACATCGCCGAGGCGCACGGCGGCCGCGTCGAGGTGGAGAGCGCGGTCGGGCGCGGGTCGACCTTCACCGTCACCCTGCCGGTCGCGCCGCTCGTCACCCCGGCCCCCGAGGAGGCGGCCGCCTCGTGAGCCACCAGCTGTCGACGCTCGCCGCGGCCGGCGCCCGCCGCCGGATCCTGGTCATCGAGGACGAGCCCGATCTGGTGCGCGGCCTGCGCGACGCGCTGGAGTTCGAGGGGTTCGAGGTGATCTCCTCGGGGCTGGGGCGTGAAGGGGTGCGCCTCCTCCGCGAGCGCGGGCCGGATCTCGTGCTGCTCGACCTGATGCTCCCCGACGCCAACGGCTTCTCGGTCTGCGAGGAGATCCGCTCGACGCACCCGCTGGTCCCGGTGATCATGCTGACCGCGCGCTCGCAGGAGACCGACAAGATCCGCGGCCTCGACGTCGGTGCGGACGACTACGTGACCAAGCCGTTCTCGATCGGCGAGCTGGTGGCGCGCATCAAGGCGATCTTCCGGCGCCTGCACCGCGCGCCGGCCAACGAGCAGATCGTGATCGGCGCGGCGACCGTCGACCCGCTCAAGCACGAGATCTCCCGCAAGGGGAAGGTGAGCGCGCTGTCGTTCTACGAGGTGGAGCTGCTGCGTCTGCTCTGGGAGCGGTCCGGCCAGCCGGTCACGCGCGAGGAGATCCTGGAGAAGATCTGGGGCGTCTCCGGTCACGCCACCACCCGCAGCGTCGACAACTTCGTGGTGAAGCTGCGCAAGAAGATCGAGGAGAACGCCGCCAAACCGCGGCACATCGTGACCATCTACGGCACCGGCTACAAGCTCGTCCCCTGATGCCCTCCCGACCCCTGCGCCGGCGCGATCTGCTGGCCGGCGGCGCCGGCGCCGTCGGAGCGGCCGTGCTGGGCGGCCGGGGGAAGGCCCAAGGGGCGACGGCACCGGCGCCCGCGCCCGCGCCGCCCGCGCCCGTCGCGGTCGACGTTCACTGCCACACCTTCTGCTCGCTCGATCTGCCGATCGTGGGGTTCGTCGCGCACTTCATCCCGGGGCTCACCGAGCTGTCGCGCTTCGTGAGCCGGTGGCCGGAGATCGCCGTGCGCGCCTTCGTCGGGGCGGTGGCGACGCTTCCCAACGCCGCCGCGCCGTCGGGCGACGCCGAGCTGGCGATGCTGGCTGCCATCCCGCTCCGCCCCGGTCCGCCGGTCGAGCCGGTGCTGCCGTTGCCGCCGGCAGCGCTCGATCTCCTGCTCGACGAGCTGACCCGTCACCTGCCGTTCTCGGTCGGCCCCGACAAGCGCAAGATCATCGCCCGCTATCTCGAGGCGCTCTACCTGGTGGCGCACGCGCGCAGCGCCATCGCCGCTTCGATTACCCGGATCTTTCCGTCGGTGTCACTGTTCACGCCGGCCTTGGTCGACTACGACGCCTGGTCCGACGATCGCGCGCCCACGCCGCTCTGGCAGCAGATCCTTCTTCAAGAGCGCATCGCCCGGCTCTCGACGGTGGGCCGGATCGGCCGCGCCGACGCCCGCTTTCACCCCTTCGCGGCGTTCGATCCGCGGCGGCAGATCGAGGGTCCGCGGGGGACCGCCTCCAAACCGGGCGCGCCGCCGGCGCCGCCGCCGCGCCCCGCCGCCACCAGCTCGGCGCTGGAGCTGGTGCGGTACGCCGTCGAGGCGGGGGGCTTCCTGGGGGTCAAGATCTACCCGCCGGTCGGCTTCGCCCCCTGCGACAACGTTCACCTGCGCCCGGATCTGACGTTCGCGGCGGGCCTCGACGGCGCGCTCGAGGCGCTCTACGCCACCTGCGCGTCGGCCGAGGTGCCGATCCTGACCCACGCCAGCGCCGCCAACGAGTACGCGCTGGGGCTGCACCGGCTGGTCTCACCCGCGCACTGGCGCCCGGTGCTGGAGCGCCACCCCACGCTGCGCCTCAACTTCGGGCACTTCGGTCACGACTACGGCGTGGCCGATCCGGCGGCCCCCAAGGAGAGCGCCGAGGCCTGGATCTACCAGGCCGCCGCGCTGATCGAGAGCCACCCCAACGTCTACGCCGATCTGTCCAACTCGCCGCTCGTCTACGACGCCGCCTACGGCCGGCGCCTGATCCCGCTGCTCGCCGACGTGATCGCCCGCTACCCCAAGGTGAAGCGCCGCCTCATGTACGGCAGCGACTGGTGGCTCTCCGGCCTCGATCCCGACGCCACCTTCGCCGTCGACAGATTCCGCGCCACACTGGGCGGCCTGCTCGGCCCGGAGGGATTAGCCGACGTGATGGGGCAGAACGCGCTCCGCTTCCTGGGCTTCCTCGACGACGACGGGCGTCCGCGCAGCGGGATGGCGGCGGCGCGCCTGCGCCGGTTCTACGCCGGCGCGCCGTTGCCCTCCTGGCTGCCGCCCGGGTGATCGCCTACTTCTTCTTCCCCCTGGGCGGCGCGGCCGGAGGCGCCGCGTGCGGGGCCGGCCCGGGATGCGGCGCGGGAGCCATCATGTGGCCGCCGGGCGGTCCACCGCCGGGATGTCCCTCCGGACCGTGACCGCCCGGCGGTCCGTGCTCCTCGCGATGTTCCATCTCGCGATGCTCGGCTTCGCGGTGTTCGCCCTCGCGGTGCTCCATCTCGCGGTGCTCCATCCCTTCGCGGCGTTCCATTCCCTCCCGGCGCTCCATCCCTTCGCGGTGCTCCATCTCGCGGCGGTGCTCGAAACGCGGCGCCTCCCGCCACCCGCCGGCAGGCGAGCCCGGGGCGCGCCGCCAGGCGGTGCTGTGACCCGGGTCGGCGCGCCAGTAGCGCGGCTCGTAGCGCGGACGCGCATACCAGCCCGGGGCGATATAGCCGCCCCCGCCGTAGCGATACTCGCGATAGCCGTCTGGCCGCTGCCAGAAGCCGCGGTAGTAGACGGGTTGTCCGTTATCCCAGATGAAGCGCGGGCCGACGTAGGCCCAACCCGGCCGGCCTTGAACCCAGTAGCCGTTGTTCCAGGTCCAGTCGTACCCGGTCCAATCCCAGTACCCGTTGATCCAGCTGAAATTCCAGCCCGGCGAAGGTGGCCGATACTCCGGGATGGGATCGGGCGGCAAGGTGGCCGGGTACACGGTCGGTCCGGCGACGTAGGCGTTCGGGTCGGGCGGGGCGTCGTACTGCGCTCGGGCGCTCCCTGCTAGGCCGAACATCAAGGCGACGCCCGCGATCGACAAGCAAGCTGCGCGTATCGGTCGCGACCGAGTGGTCTCCGCGGCGGTCGGTGGTCGTGTTCTCATTGGTTGTCCTCGTGGTGTCCACAGATGGTACGCGATCTCGCGGAACCACGGGAAAATCGCGGTGTGCCGCGACCGCATCGTCCCTTCGCGGTCGCGGACGCGGAACGTCGTTCACCGGCTGACTATCCCTAATCGCTGGTCTGTGGATGCGCCCCGACCCGGGTGGGGCGCTCGGACTTTCGCAGGTGGGCGCGCGCCAGCAGCCAGGCCCGCTGAAGAATCCAGGAGACCGAACGATCGAGGCGGAGCGCTTCCACCTCCAGCTCACGCGTCATCCAGTCCGGTAAATAGAAGCTTCGCTTGCGCCCGACGGGATTCATTGTGCCGTCTCTTTTCAATGGGTGGTCCGGTCCAGGGCCATGCATGGGTCGAGGTAGCAAGGGCCGAACCGGGCTCGCACCTTCACGCGTCGCGCGGATCGCCACGCCAGAGCGCCAACCCGGTTGGCCGCGCGCGATCGGTCGTTGGCGGCCGTGACGGCGGTCGCGACCGCCGGCCCGGTCCCGGCGGTTCGTGTTATGAACCGTGCGCCATGTCGCCCGCCGTCCGAGTCCGCATCGCGCCGTCGCCGACCGGCGATCCGCACGTCGGCACCGCTTACATCGCGCTCTTCAACTACGCCTTCGCCAAGAAGCACGGGGGCAAGTTCGTGCTGCGGATCGAGGACACCGATCGCGCCAGGTCGACGGCGGCGTCGGAGGCGGCCATCCTGCGCGCGCTCGGCTGGGTGGGGCTCGGCTGGGACGAGGGGCCGGACATCGGCGGTCCGTTCGGTCCCTACCGGCAGTCGGAGCGCGCCGAGATCTACAAGGCCGAGGTCGGGCGGCTGCTGGCGAGCGGCGGCGCCTACCGCTGCTTCTGCACCGCGGAGCGCCTCGAGGCCGTGCGGCACGAGCAGCGCCGCCAGGGGCTGTTCGTCGGTTACGACGGCCTCTGCCGCGGGCGCCCGCGCGAGGAGGGCGAGCGGCGGGCGGCGGCCGGCGAGCCGTTCGTGGTCCGGATGGCGATGCCCCGCACCGGCGAGACGGTGTTCGTCGACCGGCTGCGTGGCGAGGTGAAGTTCGACAACGCGCAGATCGACGACCAGATCCTGCTAAAAACCGACGGCTTCCCAACCTATCATTTAGCCAATGTGGTCGACGACCACCTGATGCAGATCACCCACGTGATCCGCGCCGAGGAATGGTTGTCGTCGACGCCCAAGCACGTCGTGCTCTACGGGGCGCTGGGCTGGCAGGCGCCCGAGTGGGTGCACATGCCGCTCCTGCGCAACGCCGACAAGTCGAAGATCTCCAAGCGCAAGAACCCGGTCTCGCTCGACTACTACCAGGACGCCGGGTTCCTGCCGGAGGCGCTGCTCAACTATCTGGGGACGATGGGGTGGTCGATCTCGGGCGATCGCGAGAAGTTCACGCTCGACGAGATGGTCGAGGCGTTCGACTTCGATCGCGTCAGCCTGGGCGGGCCGGTGTTCGACCTGGTCAAGCTGTCGGCGATGAACGCCGGGTACCTGCGCGCGCTCTCCGACGGCGAGATCGTCCGCCGTCTGCGCGCCTGGCGGCTCTCCGACGAGAAGCTGGCACAGCTGGTGCCGCTCGTGCGCGAGCGGATCCAGCGGCTCGACGAGTTCGTCCCGATGACCGACTTCTTCTTCTCCGGCGACGTCGACTACGCGCCGGTGGCAAAGGAGCTGGCGGTTAAGAACCGGACGCCCAAGGAGGTCACCGACCTCCTGACCGCCTTCGGCGAGGAGCTGGACGCCGCGCGCGACTTCTCGACCGCCGGCCTCGACGCGCTCGGGCGCGCCTTCGCCGAGAAGAGCGGCTGGTCGACCAAGGAGCTGTTCATGCTGCTGCGGCTGGCGGCCACCGGGAAGAAGGCGACGCCGCCGCTGTTCGAGACGCTGGCCGGGTTGGGCCGGGAGCTCGTCCGCCGCCGCATCCGCCAATGCACCGAATACGTAAAAAAGATGCCGGCGCCCAAGGCCTGAGCCGGCCGGACGCCGACGTCTCGTCGGGCGCGCTCCACGCCGGCGATCCGCTGGGCGTCTACGTCCACTTCCCGTTCTGCTCCGTCCGCTGCCCCTACTGCGACTTCGCCGTCGACACGCGCACGGAGATCCCGCACGACGCCTACGCCGACGCCGTGGTCGCCGAGCTCGCCGCGCGCGCCCGCTGGTACCAAGGCGCGGGGCCGCTCGTTTCGATCTACTTCGGCGGCGGGACGCCGGGTCTCTGGCGCCCGGACGCGCTCGGGCGGGTGATCGAGGCCGCGCGCACGACCTTCGGTGCGCTGCCGGCGGTCGATCTGGAGATCACCGTCGAGGTCAACCCGGGCGAGACCGACGCCGCGCGCCTCGGCGCGTTGCGGGCTCAGGGGGTCAACCGGCTCTCGATCGGCGTCCAGGCCTTCGAGGACCGCTTGCTGGCGGAGCTGGGGCGCAACCACGACGCGGCGGCCGGGCCGGCCGCGGTGGCCGCCGCGCGCGCGGCCGGGTTCGACGACCTGTCGATCGATCTCATCTTCGGCGTTCCTGGCCAGTCACTCGACGACTGGCGGCGCGCGGTGGACGCCGCGATCGCGCTCGCCCCCGAGCACCTCTCGGCCTACGCGCTCACCATCGAGCGGGGGACCGTCTTCGGGGCGCGCGATCGCGCCGGTCAGCTGCCGCGCCCCGATGACGAGGCGGTGGCCGCGATGTTCGAGCACGCGCGCGCGGCCTTCGCGGCGGCCGGCCTCGCGCCGTACGAGATCTCCAGCTACGCCCGGCCGGGCCGGCGCGCCCGGCACAACCAGCTCTACTGGTCGCTGGCGCCGTATCTCGGGGTGGGGGCGTCGGCGGCGTCGTTCCGGCCGCTCGCCGACGGCAGCGGGTGGCGGTTCTCGAACCCGCGCGCCACCGACGTCTACCTCGCCGCCGCCCGGGCCGCCGGCGGGAGCCCCGCCGCGCGCCACGTCGAGCGCCGGTCGGCCGCCGATCTCGAGAACGAGGCGCTCTGGCTCGGCCTCCGCACCGCCGCCGGCGTCGACCGCGCCGCCCACCGGGCGCGCCATGGATGTGACCCGCTGGGCGGGCGCGAGGCGGCCGTTTCCGCCGCGGTCGCAGCGGGGTGGGTGGCCGTCGACGCGACGGCCGTCCGATTGACGCCGGCGGGCGAGCTATTCGCCGACGAGATCGCCGGCAGATTCTGGCGCGATCAGCGCTGGTGATCCGGGTCGCGTTTGGTGCATATTCCCGGAAAATGACATTCGCCGTTCGAGGGATGGTTGGCCTGTGGGGGGTGGCGATGTTGTTCGCCGGTCTTCCCGCCTGTGGAAGCAGCTCGACGAAGTGCACGACGAACTGCAACAAGGTCGATGCCTCCGACGACACAGGCGAAGGGAAGCGCGACGCGCCCGTCGATCACGGTACGACGACGACGGACGCGGTGGCGCCGAAGGACGCGGTGATGGACGGCCTCAGCGACGCGGGCGAGCCGGTCGACCTGGCAAACACGTGCGCGGCGTCGCTCACCGCCGCTTGCTCCGCGACGCCCGACGCCGGGAGCTTCTCGGTTCACTGCGCGCTCACCTGGGACGCCACCACGCGCAATGCGTACCTTTGCGCTCGACCGCAGACCACTGTCCTCACGACGACCTGCGGGGACTTCCGGGAGCTGACCGACACCGCCAACAACGGCAGCGAGGAGTACGTCTACGTTTACAACGCCGCCGGCGACCTCGTGGCGGTCACGCACGGTCAGACCGAGGAGGGGGGCGTCATTACCCACTGCGTCGGCGGCGCGCCGGGTTTCGTCGATCCGGTCGGCTGCGGGTCGACGCCCCAGCTCTTCACCTGCCCGAAGGACGGCGGCACCCACGGCTGACGGCCCGGCGCGGGAGGTGCGCGGACGCGGTATCATCGCAGCCGAGACGGGCGATGCTGGGAGGTCTCGTTGGCTCGACGGGCGCTGCGCGACGGAGGTCGCTGCGCGCGGGCGTGGCGTTCGGTCTCGCGGCGCTCGCGCTCGGGGCCACGGCCTGCAGCGGAAGCCAGCCGGTCGCGCGCGCGTTCGGTTCGACGGAGCTCGAGCCGATCCGTGACCCCACGATCTTCCTCGACGGCGAGAGCAGCCCCGGCGTGGTCCAGTACGCCACGGGCGGGGGCGCCACAGTTACCCAGCTCTGGTGGACGCTGGACCTGACGACCGGGGCCGTCCAGTCCTACGGGGACAGCATGCCCCCCTTCATGCCGCCGGTCGGACCCTCG
This sequence comes from uncultured Pseudomonadota bacterium, assembly GCA_963831685.1. Taxonomy (GTDB): domain Bacteria; phylum Myxococcota_A; class Polyangia; order Fen-1088; family Fen-1088; genus JADGRB01. The sequence continues at coordinate 141,586 of CAWHRJ010000006.1, read as the reverse complement.
CCGCCGCCGCCGCCGCCGCCGGCCTCGCTCTATACCTGCACCCAGAACTACGCCGGCGGCGATCCGTCCGGAACCGTCACGCTGCAGATCGTCGACACGACAACCAACGTGGAGACCGACGTCCACAACGTGGTGACCGCCAACGTCAGCTGTCCAGGCGCGGACGGGATGCTGACCGCGTTCGTCCTCGATCCAAGCGGCGGCATCATGCTCGAGACGGGTCCGTTTACCCAGTTGACGCAAGTCGAGCTCACCGTGGGCGTGCTCGCCATCCTGAGCTGGAACGACGACGCGATGGGCACAGCGACCAGCGTGACGGTGCTGGCCGCGCAGGTGACCTCTCCCGACGAGCACGAGATCGATTCGATTGATCTCTCGACGTACCCCGCCACCTTCGACGTGACGGCGGTGGTGCCGGCGGTTCCGGCCAGTGTCGCCTGGGCCACCGGCGCGACGCCGGTCGGTTCGCTGCAGTCGACCAGCCTGGCCGGATCGACCTCGGGCATCCAGTTCATCGACGGCCATTACATCTATCCCCGCGCGATGAGCGACGGCGGGACCACGATCTTCGCCGGCCCTTTCGCCTCGGGCGCGGCGGCCAGCGAGCTGGCGCTGTTCGAGATTCCCCCGGGCACGATTCTGCCGACGGCGGCGGAGCTCGACCTCGTGGGGGGCGGCGCCGTCGTGCCGAAGCGCTATCTCTTCACCTGGACGCTCGACGGCGGCGCCGGCGCGGCCAGCAACATCATCGTGTGGGACGACACCGACCTGGCGCTGGCCGCCTGCCCCTCGAGCCACGGCGTCGACCTCGCGGCCGCGTGGTCATCTGATCATTCGGAGGTGCTGTTCGTGGTGGACCAGGGGTTCGGGTTCCAAGACTATTACGGGAACAGCGGCCCGCTCGATCTGCTGACGCTGGGCGGGCCCGGAGGCGCCGCGAGCTGTCAGCAGATCGCCAGCACCGGTGTGGTGGCGGCGGGGTTCTCGCCCGACGCCGCTTTCATGTACTGGGTCATTCAACCCCCCACCGGCGACTCGCAGCTCTGGATCGCCGGCAGCGACGGAAGCGGCGCGCGGATGATCGGCTCGGGAGCGATCAGGCAGGCGCACTTCATCGACGGCGGGGGCGCCAGGCTGGAGATGATCCTGGGCGGCGAGCTCGCCTGGCTGGATCTGCACGACGCGAGCGGGCCGCTCCAACACCTGGCGGAACAGATCCACGGGGCGATCCACGATTTCACCTGGAACCCGTGGGTGATCATGCTGTACCAGTGGAACGCGACCGACGGGACGGGGACGCTGGCGCTCGTCAACCGCGATGACGGGCAGGTTCGCGCCATCTCGCCGTCGGTGGCCGAGTTCGACGTGGAGTACGAGAAGCTGGGAGCCGACGGTGGCCCGGTCGATCTCTTTGGCGACGCCGGTGTTGGCTACGAGTACGTCGTCGTCTACGTGGTGCGCGGCCGCAACCCGTCGGCGCAGGACGGCATCTGGCGGGCGACGATCACACCGGCCGATCTCCAGTGACCGCGGGTCTGCGCGCGGCCGTCGTCGTCGGGTGGACCCTCTGCGCGCGGATGGTCTGGGGGGCCGAACCCACGCCCGACGCGGGCGCTACCGACGCCGCTGACGCGGGCGAGGCACCCGACGCCGCCCTTCCCGATGGGGCCGGGAGCGGCAGCGCGGACGCCGCCCCTCCCGCCGAGGGCGACGCGGCCGTTGCGCCGACAGTGCCGCCGGTGGCGACGGTTTCGTTCTACGGTCGGGTGCTCGAGAAGGGAACCAGCAAGCCGCTGCCGGGCGCGGCGCTCGCCATCGACGGGCTCGCCGCGGGCGAGACCGACACCGAGGGGCGGTTCGCGCTCGCCATACCGGCCGGCGTGCACGATCTGGCGATCAAGGTCGCGGGGCAGGAGGTCGTGCATCAACCGATCGTGCTCGTGCCCGGCCTGGAGGGCGCGGAGCAGATCTACCGCGTGCTCACAGGGGGCAGCGGGGCGCGCTACGCGACGACGGTGCGCGCCGATCGCCCCGAGATCCCGAAGGTCGAGGTCACGGGCGAGGAGGCGCGCCAGACGGCGGGCAGCTCGGGCGATCCGCTGCGGATCATCGCCTCGCTCCCCGGCGTCGCTCAGGTCGCCTGGCCGGCCGCACTCTACGTCGTGCGCGGCGCCAACCCGGGGAACACCGGCTACTTCCTGGACGGGATCCGGGTGCCGGAGCTGTTTCACCTCGGGCTCGAGCTGTCGGTGGTGAACCCGTACCTCATCGAGGGAGTCGAGTTCTATCCGGGCGGCTCGCCCGCCAACTACGGCCCTTACGTCTCTGGAATCATGGCGGCGCGCACGGTCGCGCCGCCGTCCGATCGCGTGCACGCCTCCGTCGACATCACGGTGTTCGACGCGGGCGGGATCGTGACCGCCCCCTGGGACGGGGGCCGCGGCACGGTCGTCGTCGCCGCGCGCTACTCCTACACCGGCGAGCTGTTCTCGCTGCTGCAAACCGACACCATCCTTCGCTACGGCGACTACCAGGTGCGCGTCGATCATCCGCTGGCCGGCGGCCAGGCCACCCTGTTCGCGTTCGGAGCGCTCGACGACGTGGGCTTCACCAACTTCTCGGCCAACTCGGAGTACGGATCGCTGCAGTTCCACCGCCTCGATCTCCGCTGGCGCCGCGCGCTCGCCGGCGGACGGCTGCTCCTGGGGGCGACCGCCGGCGCCGACTGGGCCAGCTCGACGCTGTTCGAGAGCATCATCAGCGTGCGGGCGCTGAGCGCGGCGCCGCGCCTCATCTACACGCATCCCCTCGGCCGGTCGGTCGACCTGGAGATCGGCGGCAACGCGAACCTCCAGACGTTCGCCACCGACGTCCCCAACTTCCAGCGCAAGCAGAGCGATCTCGGACGCACGCGCCAGGCGCTCTCGGAGGCGGCGTGGGCGACGACGACCTTCCGCGCTGGGGATCGCCTGATCGTCTCCCCCGGCCTGCGCACCGATCTGTTCGCCGAGCAGGGGACCACCGCGTTCTTCCTCGAGCCGCGCCTCGACGTTCTCGTCCACGTCACCAGCGCCCTCGCGCTTCGGGCCGACGGCGGCCGCTACGCGCAGATGCCCAGCCTGCCGGTCAGCGTGCCTGGCTTCGAGGCGTTCGGGCTCGCCGATTACGGCGCGCAGACCTCGGTCGGCGGCGCGCTGGGCGCCGAGGTGCAACTGCCGGCTCGTCTCACCCTCAGCGTGACCGGCTTCTACCAGAAGCTGCGCCTCACCGACGTTCGGAACATCGACCTCCAGAGCAACGATCCGGCGGCTCCCGACTTCCTGGTGACGCGCGACGGAAGGGCCTACGGCGCCGAGCTTCTCCTGCGGCGCGCCGACCTGGGGCGCTTCTACGGATGGCTCGCCTACACGCTCTCCTGGAGCGAGCGCTACGACGACAACGGCGTGCTCGGCCGCTCCGACTGGGACGAGCGGCACATCCTCAACGTCGTCGCGGGCGTGCGGTTGCGCGGCGGCTACAGCCTGGGCGGTCGCTTTCACCTCAACACCGGCCGCTGGGCGCCGGTGGTCATGAGCCCGGGCGGCGACTACCAGGAGCTGCCGACCTACTACCAGCTCGATCTGCGCGCCGAGCGCCGCTTCGTCTTCGATCGGTTCGTGATGGACGTCTACGCCGACTTCGCCAACGTCACGCTCGATCCCGAGGTCCTGCAGCTCAACTACGTCTACAACCCGACCACCGGCGGGAACATGATCCAGCAGGGGACGATCAAGCTGATCCTCCCGACGATCGGTCTTCACGCCCAGTTCTGAGCGCGACCGATCGGCGGGGATCTGGGCGACTCTATCGAGATCGAGAGCGCGCGCGTGCCGGCCGGCGGCGGGCAATCAGTGCGAGCGCGGCGAGCAGAAGCGCCGTGACGAGGGTTGCCGAGCGCTGCGTGCCGCCGTCGACCGCACAGGTGCAGCCGCTCGTCGACGTGTCATTCGGCCCGGTGCCGCCACTCCCGCTCCCGGAGTCTCCGCCCGATCCGACGGAACCACCGGAGCCCTGGTCTCCACCCGTGCCCGTGCCGGTGTTGCCGCCGCTGGCGTTGTTGCCGCCGCTGCCGGTGTTGCCGCCCGAGCCGACGATCCCGCCGCTGCCGTTGTTGCCGCCGCTGCCGGTGTTGCCGCCGCTGGCGGTGTTGCCACCGCCGCCGACGGCGCCGCCGCTGCCCGAGCCACCGCTGCCCGAGCCGCCCGAGCCAGTCGTTCCGCCGCTGCCAGTCGTTCCGCCGCTGCCGGTCGCGCCGCCGGTGCCGACGCCGCCGCTACCTGTCGCGCCGCCGCTGCCGCTCGCGCCCGCCCGGCCGCCGGCGCCGCCGGATCCGACCGCGCCGCCAGCGCCGCCCGTGCCCGCGCGCCCGGCCGCGCCGCCAGCGCCCGCCGCGCCGCTCGCACCGCCCGCGCCGCTCGTGCAAGCCGCCTCTGGATCGCTTCCCGCGGCGTTCGCGGCTGTGTCGAGGCCGAAGAACTTCAGCATCTCCGCCTCCTCGTAATTCATGGAGTGCGTGGCGCCGGGTGCCGTCCAGGCCTCGAGGACGTTGTAGCCGCAAGAGTTGGCCCAGCGCTGGATGTTCCACTTGGCTTGCGCGCCCTGGTACCCGGTCTGCGTCGAGGTCGGGTTCGTGGGCAAGCTGAGGACGTTGGTCCACTCCTTGATCGCCTCGCCCATGTTCTTGTAGCTGATGGTCGTGTCGGCGTCGCCCTGATACATCTGCAGGCGCGGCCGGCGCCCGGTGTAGCCAGGGTCCATTCCCCGAACGAGGTCGCCCCACTGCTGCGCGGTCTTGGTCGTGTTGCCGGCCGCGCAGTTGTTGCTCCACTGGTTGCTGCTGGAGTAGCCATCGGCCCAGCATCCCGCCGCGACGCCCGCGCGCGCCGCACCCGCCGCGAAGAGGTCGGGGTAAACGGCCAGCATCGCTTGCGTCATCATCGCGCCGCCCGAGCCGCCCATGATGTAAACGCGGGTCGGGTCAGCGTTGTACTGCTTGAGCGTGTACTTCACCATCTCGGCGAGGCCCTGCGTGTCGCCGCCGCCGTCGTGCGTGAGGGACATCGTCGTCCCCACGTCCCAGCAGTTCTGCCCCGGGTTGTCCGGAAGGACGAGGATGAAGCCATACGAGTCGGCGTTCGCCTTGGCCATCGGGATGTTGCCGATCTGCCCCGTGGCGGTCGATCCGCAGGAGTGGCAGGAGACGTAGATGGCCGGCTTGGTCGCCAGCTTGTCCGGCACGTAGATGTACATCTGCATGTAGCTCGGCACGCCGGTCGCCCCCCAGGTGGCGCGGGGCACCTCTACCAACGATGCCGCCCGGGCTGGAAGCGCCGCGAGCAGCGCCAGTCCGAGGCAGAACCATCCAACCGCGAGTGCGGATTTCCGATATCGAGTCATGTGGGCTCCCGTCCTATTCCCGCTAACCGCGCACCTGATCTCGGCGCGCGCCGCAGGACCATGGTCCGCGCCGGTGGGCGAGCTTCGGTCAATCGAGGAGGCAGCAACCTTCGGCGCGTCCGGGGCGGCGCGTTACCAGCTGCGGCTGGTTGGTCCAGTGACTAGGACGGCGGCGGCTTGAGCCACCAGGCGCCTGCGGCGCCGCCGCGCGACTTCCAGGTGCCGGACATCTGAACGGCGCCGACCGCCGCGGCCACGATTGCCGTCGCTGTCGCCGGGAACCTCACGGCCCCGATGTTATGCCGTAAGATGAGCGCGATGCGATGGGCGCTCGCTCTCACGACGGTGGCGCTCGCGGCAGGCTGCTCGAGCTCGCTCGCCCCGCTGCGGCCGGCCGGCGGGACCGACGCCGCCGTCGATCACGCGCCCGGTCGGGTGGCCCCAACGACCGTCGACGCCGCGCGGGAGGTGGGCCGCGGGCCCACGACCGTCAACGACGCCGCCCCCGACCTCGGCTTCGTGGTTCGCCCCGACCCGTCGCCCCTCGGCGCGCTCTGCCAGTCGGGCGACGGCTGTCTGAGCGGCCTCTGCGTCGAGGGTGTCTGCTGCGACTCGGCGTGCGCCGGGAACTGTTTGACCTGCTCCGCGCCGGGGGCGATGGGAACCTGTGTGGAGCGTGCGGTCGGGTCGCTTCCCCGCGGCGGCGCCGCCGGCTGTCCCTTCGAGGATCCGCGGACCTGCGGTTTGACCGGGCTTTGTGACGGTCAGGGAGGGTGCGAGCTCTACGCGGCGGACACGCTCTGCCAACCCTCCGCCTGCGTCGACGGCGCGACGGTGCAGCTCGCCTCAGTGTGCGATGGCCGCGGCATCTGTGTCGTCGGCGCCGTGACCACCTGTGCGCCCTACACCTGCAGCGAGGGCGCGTGCTACGCGGACGATTGCCAGTTCAACCCCGCGGATTGCCCGCCGCGCGGGAATCGCGACGCGTCGTCGGACTGACGCGGGTTCCCTGTCGAGATTGGTCAGATCGAAATCGACGGTCGTGCGTCTGCACGGACATGACCACCAAACTCGGTTTCTCCGCCCGTCTCCTGGCACTCGTTCTGGTCGCCTTCGCCGCGGGTGATCACGCCCGCGCGGGAGGGACGGTCGTCGCCGTGCCCGCGCCGATCAGCCTGACCGCCTCCGATGGCGCCGGGCTCGAGCTCGTGTCGCTCACGGCCGACGCCGCGATCGACGACCCACTCGCCTTCACCGAGCTGCACCTCGTCTTCCGCAACCCGGAGAACCGGGTGCGCGAGGGGCGCTTCCGGATCACGCTCCCCTCGGGCGCGACGGTCAGCCGGTTCGCCATGCGGATAGGCGATCGCTGGCAGGAGGGGGAGGTGGTCGAGCAGCAGGCGGCGCGCGTGGCCTACGAGGACTTCCTGCACCACAAGCAGGATCCGGCGCTGCTCGAGGCCGAGGCGGGCAACGAGTTCTCGGCGCGCGTGTTTCCGATCCCTGCGGGGGCGACCAAGGAGATCGTCATCTCCTACGCGCAGGAGCTGACCCGCGCCGACGAGCCGTACCGGTTGCCGCTGCGCGGGCTGCCGCGCATCGGGACGCTGGCGATCCGCGCGGTCACCGGGGCCGGCAAGGCTGAGACGCGGCTCGAGCGGCGCGACGTCACGCCGGATCGGGACTTCGAGCTCGGCCACAAGGTCGCGGGCGGGCGGCTCGGGCTGCGCGACGACAACCTGGTTGTGGCGCGCGTCGTCCCGCTCGGCGAGACGACGGCGCGCGAGGCGCTCACCGATCTGCACATCCTGGTCGACACCAGCGCCTCGCGCGCGCTCGGTCTCGCCGACGAGGCGGCCGCCGTGGAGCGCCTGCTCGCCGAGCTGCGGGGCAGCGGCGATCCGTCGGTGACCGTCGCCGCGTTCGATCAGGACGTGGTCCCGATGTTCGCCGGCCGCGCGAGCGGCGCGGTCGGCGTCATCGGCAAGCGCATCCTCGCGCGGGGCGCGCTCGGCGCCTCCGATCTCGATCGCGCTCTCGCCTCGCTGGCGGCGACGCTCAAGCCGGCCCAGGGACAGGCCGCCCGGACGACGCGGACCTCGCGCGTCCTCCTGGTGACCGACGGTGTGGCCACCGCCGGCGAGATCGGCGCCGACAGGCTGCGGGCGCGCGTGGCTGCGCTCGGCGCGCTGGGCGTGCGCCGGCTGGACGTGGTCGCCGTCGGCGGGATCCGCGACGACGTGATGCTGTCGCGCCTCGTGACGGCCGGGCTCCCCGCCGACGGCGTCGTGGTCGCCGCCGACGACGAGGGACCGGCGATCCTGCGGCGCCTCACCCACGCCACGCGATCGGGGATCACCATCGGCGTCGACGGCGCCGGCTGGGTCTGGCCGAGCGTGGTGAACGGCGTCCAGCCAGGTGACGAGGTGCTGGTCTACGCCGATCTTCCGGCCGACGCCCCGTTCCGGCTCAAGATTGCCGGCGTCGCCGCGACGCCCGCCGGAGCGCTGGCGCCGGCGCCGCGGCCGCTGCTCGAGCGCGCCTGGGTGCGCGCCCGCATCACGCGCATCATCGAGGAGCGGGACACCGTCGCCGCGAAGGATCGCGATCTGGCGGCGGCGCTCAAGAAGCAGGCGATCGATCTGTCGATCCAGAACCGCGTCCTCTGTCCGTTCACCTCGCTGCTGGTGCTGGAGACGGAGCAGGACTACGCGCGCTTCGGCATCGAGCGGCGCGCGCTGGCCGACATCCTCACCGTCGGGCCCGGCGGCGTGACGCTGCTGCATCGGACGGAGATCGCGGCGTCGCTCGCGGTGGCGGCGGCGCCGACGACGCCGGCCGACCTGGCCGACGAGGAGAAGGCGCTCTCCCCCGGCGTGCGGCCGATGGCCAAGGGGAGGGCCGAGCGCGAGGAGAAGGCGAAGAAATCGTCGCTCTCCGCGCTGATGGACGATGGCAGCGACAAGGACGTCGCGTTCAACGCGGCTCCCATGGAGGCCGCCGCGGCCGACGCCCCGCCGCCGCCGGCCACCGCCGCTCCGTCGGGAGAGGCGCTGCAAGGGTTCGGGAGCGGCGGCGCAGCAACCGGCGTCGGTGGCCACGTTCACGCCGCGCGGGCTGCTGCGCCCGCGCCGATGCCCGTGCGCGCCGCGCGGGCGCGCGCCGAGACCGAGTCGGTCGACCGCCTCGGCGGCGGCGCCGTCGCCGTCGGCGGCATGCCCGAGCAGGCGGCGGTCACCGGCCCCTTCAAGGAGGTCCTCGATCTCCTGCGCGCGAAACGCCCGCACGACGCGCTCGGGCGTGCCTTCGCCATGCACGCCAGCGACCCGGGCGACGTGCTCGCGCTCGTCGCCCTCGGCGAAGGCTACGAGGCGCTCGGCGACGCGGCCGACGCGGCCCGCGCTTACGGGTCGATCATCGATCTTTTTCCGGGGCGCGCCGACATGCGCCGGTTCGCGGGCGAGCGGCTCGAGCGCGTCGGCGGGGCGCGCCCGCTGGCGCTGGCGATCGACAGCTACCGCAAGGCGGTGGAGCAGCGCCCCGATCACCCGGCGGGCCACCACCTGCTCGGCTTCGCGCTGCTCAAGGCCGGCCACCCGCGCGAGGCGTTCGGCGCGCTCACCGTCGGCGCCGCGCAGCGCTACCCCGAGGGGAGGTTCCGCGGCGTCGATCGCATCCTGCGCGAGGACCTGGGCCTGGCCGCCGCCGCCTGGACCGCCGCCGAGCCCGCGCGCGCCGTCGAGATCCGCACCCGGCTGGCCCGCGCCGGCGGCACCGCCGAGGACGGCCCCTCGATCCGCTTCATCCTCAACTGGGAGACCGACGCCAACGATGTCGACTTCCACATCCACGACGCCCGCGGCGGTCACGCCTTCTACAGTCAGCCGCACCTGCCGTCGGGCGGCGATCTCTACGCCGACGTCACCACCGGCTACGGCCCCGAGTGCTTCACCATCCGCGGGCCGGCGGCCGGGCGCGCCGCGCCGTACAACCTACAGGCTCACTACTTCAGTCGCGGGCCGATGGGCTACGGGATGGGGAAGCTGCAGATCATCGACCACGACGGCCGCGGCAACCTGCGCTTCGCCGAGCGTCCGTTCGTCATCATGCAGGACGGCGCCTTCGTCGACCTGGGTCAGGTCGGCGCGACGCTGGCCGGCTCCCGCCCGGTGGCGATGGCGCACAAGCCTCCGGTGCGCAAGCCGGTTGCCTCCCACGTCTGGGCGACGGCCCCCGGCCCCGCGCGGCCTTGACCGGCCGCCACGAACATTTGCTACAATGCAAACGCTCCATTCCTTAAACGGCAGTTAATCCGAAAGGGGCTTTCATGCGTTCATCTCTTAAGGTGGCCGCCGCGGCATTGCTCGCGGCGGGGTGTGGGTCGAAGCTCCCCGCGACGAGCTCGCAGCAAAGCTCCGCGGTGATCGGCGCGGCGGGGGGAATGGTCGCCTCGGCCGACGGGATCGTCGCCGTCACGATCCCCCCCGGCGCTCTCTCCAGCGACGTCACCATCACCGTCGCGCCGACGACGTCGCCCGGCGCGCCCACCCTCAGTCAGGTGTACGAGATCGGGCCGACCGGGACCCAGTTCGCGACGGCGGCGACGATTCTCTTCCACTTCGGCTCGGTGAACCTCGCGGGGACGGCCGCGACCTCGCTCCAGCTCGCGACGTTCGCGGGAGGGTGGGTGCCCCTCAACGACGCGGTGACCGATCTCGACGCCCAGACGATCGCCGCGCCCACCATGCACCTCTCGCCGTATGCGCTGGTCGCGGCGGGTAGCCCGGTCTGCGCGACGATCTCGGGGGGACTGACCTGCGCCAGCACGGGCAGCAGCAGCTCCGGCGCTGGCGGCAGCAGCGTCATCATCACCGGGAACAGCCTGCTCGCCAGCGACCCGGTCGTCTGCACGCCCAACACCTGTGCCGATGCCGGCGACGTCTGTGGGCCATTCGGTGGCAAATTGAGCAGCTGCACCGACGGGCCGAATGGCTACACCGCGGCCTGCTGTTTTCCGAGCACCGGGCCCTGTATGCCTACCGGCGGGGTCCAGGCGTGCGGCGGGACCTTCAGCCCCGATGGAGGCTACACATCGACCTGCTTTCCAAAACCGACCTGCGCCACCGCGACCGACGCGTGCTCGCAGTATCCGGGCGCGACGCTGTTCAGCTGCAGCGACAACGACAGCGGTTTCACGGGCACCTGCTGCTTCCCGCCGGGCCAGCCGCTCTGCACCGTGACCAACTCGGGTGGAGGTTGCACCAACCCAGGTCCCGGGGAGGCGACTGGCTGCAACGTGATCTTCAGCTGCGCGAACACGTCGCCCGCCGACTACTGCGCATACGGCTCGACCGGCACCTCGTGCGCTGATCTGACCGACTGGATCGCCATCACCTGCTGCTACCCCGTTGGTGTCCTTCCAGGCAACGGGACCCCGGCCAGCCTGGTCGACGGCGGCGCCGGCGCCGGCGGTGTCTCGGGAGGCGGCGGTCTCAGCGGGAGCGGGGGCTTCGGCGGACTGGGCGGGATCGACGGCCGTGGCGGAGGCTCGGGCGGCATCAGCGACGGTACGGGTGGCGTCGGCCCGGGTCCGACCGGGGCCGGCGGTCTGACCGGAAGCGGCGGTCTCTTCGGCCCGGGTAAGGGCGGCACCGGCTGAGCGGAGTTCCGACAGTTCCTCCGATCGGCATCAATCAAATTTTCTTCAGTAGCCTGTAACCTCAGGCTTGTGGACAGATGCCGGCCTAATATAAAGTATTGCAACTCACCTTATTAAGGAGGATCAATGCGACGGTTGTTTAGGTTCGGGATGTCCGGCTTGCTCGCGGTCACGGCCCTCGGATGCGGCTCCGGGACGCTGGAGAACATGGAGATGACCACGGCGGTCGTGGGGACGACGGGCGGCATGGTCGCCTCGTCCGACGGCGCGCTGCAGGTCGCGATTCCGGCCGGGGCGCTCTCGAGCGACGTGTTGGTCACGATCGAGCCGACCGCGTCGCCTGGCACGGGCTCGCTCGGCAAGGTTTACGAGATCGGCCCGACCGGAACGCAGTTCGCGACGCCGGTGACGTTGACACTCGACTACAAGGCCCTGAGCCTCGCCGGGACCGACCCCTCGATGTTGCGGGTGGCGACGTTCGCCGCGGGCAGCTGGCAGATTCTGTCGGGCGCGTCGGTCGACATGCAGGGGCAGACCGTCTCGGGAACGACGACGCACCTGTCGCCGTACGGGATCACGACCGCGGCGGCAGGCGCGATGTGCGCGACCGTCTCCGGCGGCGTGAGCTGCACCGGCGGTCCGGCCAACGCCGTGGACGCGGGCGCCCCCGCTGGTGCCGCGGCGGGCACGGGCACGAGCGGCGGGAGCATCGCTGCGGTGGGCACGGATGGCACCAGCAGCGGCGGCGGCACCTCTGCGCCCAACGGCGGCGGTTCGTCCACGAGCTGCGTGCCCAGCACCTGCGCCGAGGCGACCAACGCCTGCGCGTTGTACCCAGGCGCGACGATGACCGGCTGCACCGACGGGCCGAACGGCTACATGGCGACCTGCTGCTTCCCGTCGGGCGGATCGATCTGCCTGGCGGAGGGAGGCGGCGGAAGCGCCTGCGCGGTGGACTGCGCGGCCGGTGGCTCGTGCACGACGACTTGTCCGCCGGCGCCCACCTGCGCCGGCGCGACGACCGCCAGCGCCTGCAGCGGCCTGACGGGCGCCACCTTGCAGAGCTGCACCGACAGCGGAAGCGGTTACACGGCGGCCTGCTGCTTCGCCCCCGGCGCGCCGGTCTGCACGACGGTCGGCGCGGGACGCGCCTGCGGCGGCTCGACGAACGGGCCGACGACCTGCGCGCCGGCGCCCACCTGCGCCGAGACGACCAACCCCTGCGCGGGCATCGAGGGCGCGACGATGCAGTCGTGCACCGACTCGGCAGACGGCTACAGCGCCGTCTGCTGCTTGCCGGTCGGCGTGGTCCCCTCGGCCGGCTCGAGCTCGGGCGGAACGCCGGTCAGTGGCGTCGACGGCGGAGTCGGCGGCGGCAGCGGCTCCGGCACTGCCGGGACGACGGGAACGACCGGCGCCGGCGGCGGCGGGACGATCGACCCGGGCACCGGCACCGCCGGAACGGCAGGCGGCGGGACGACCGGGACGGCCGGCATGAGCGGCGCTGCTTGTAAGTCGGACGCGGACTGCCCCACGGGCGGCACCTGCATCGCCGGGATCTGTGGGCCGGGCGGCGGAACGACCGGCGCGGGCGGAACGACCGGCGCGGGCGGAACGACCGGCGGTGGCGGGATCGGCGGGACGACCGGGACGGCCGGCATGAGCGGCGCTGCCTGCAAGTCGGACCTGGACTGCCCGTCGGGCAACCTCTGCGTCGCCGGCGTCTGTGATCCGGGCGCCGGGACGACGGGCGCGGGCGGAACGACCGGCGGTGGCGGGATTGGCGGGACGACCGGAACCGGCACGGCGGGCGCGGGCGGAACGACCGGCGGTGGCGGGATCGGGGGGACGACCGGGACGGCTGGCATGAGCGGCGCTGCCTGCAAGTCGGCCGCGGACTGCAGTGCCGGCCTGGTCTGCGTCAACGGCGTCTGCGGGCCGTAGCAAGGGGAGCGCGGTTCAGGCGGACGCCGCCGAGAGCGACGGCGTCCAGCTCTCCTCGCCCGCGTCGGGCGACGCCAGATGTCCGACGTCCGCGAACCGGCGCAGCGAGGGACCGCCGGCGCCGAGATCGATCTGCGTGACCGCCCCGACCGGCCAGGCGCCGCGCCGGTAATGGCTGAGCTCGATCCCGAACAGGCCGCAGAGCAGGATGCGCAGCAACGCCTTGTGGGAGACGACCAGTACCGGTCCCTCCAGGCGTCGCGCCAGGAGATCGTGGATCGCCGCGTGCGCGCGCGCAGAGACGTCGTGGGGCGACTCGCCGGAAGGTGGTCCGATGCTGGGATCGCGCTGCCAGCGCGCGAAGTACTCGCCGTCGCGCGCGGCGATCTCCTGCTTCGAGAGCCCCTGCCAGTCGCCGTAGAACATTTCGTCGAGCCGCGCGTCGGCCTCGACCACCAGGCCCGTGCGGAGAGCGAGCGGGGTGGCCGACTCGATCGCGCGGACCCGGGTGCTGGTGATGATCGCCCGCCAGTCGAGCGCACCGTAGGCGCTGGCGAAGCGCGCCGCCATCTCCCGGCCGGCGCTGGTCAGCGGCGGGTCGATCCGGCCACAGAAGCGATCCTCCCGGCTGAACTCGGTCTCCCCGTGCCGCAACAAATAGAGGCTCAGCATCTCCACTCCCCGCTCCCCCCGGAGAGATATCCAAGTCGCATGCCACGCCCGAGGCCCGCGCGACGGGCGCGGGAGGGATCGGTTCCGTTACGGTCCCGTGACTGGACCGCGGTGTTTTGCCGTCGCGGCGGGGCGCGCCGCTAGAATTTCGCGTTGCGCGCCAGCTCGAGCGCGCGGGCCTGGAAGAAGTCGCCGGCCTTGGGGCCGCCGTTGCACTTCCCGTCCGACTCGGCCGGCTTCTTCAGCCAGAGGTACGCGTCGATCAGCGGATCGGCCGTGCTGGCCGTCGGAGGCGAGCCGAGGGCGCGTCCCGGGGGATTGCACCAGCAGTTCTCGTCGTCGGCGGCCTCGTCGCACTTCGGCGGGCCGTTGCCGTTGCGGCTGGTGTCGATGACGAAGTGCTTGCCGCCGACCAGCTTGGAGATCTCCTTGCCGTACGGGATCTCCGTGCTCGTCGACTTGTAGTTGGAGACGTTGAGCGCGAAGCCGTCGGCCTCCTCGATTCCCGCCTCCTTGAGCAGCTCGGCGTCCACTTTGGGCTTGAGCCATCCCGAGTGCCCCGCGTCGATGTAGACGGCGGTGTTCCCGAGCGACACCAAGGTGTGGACTGCGAAGCGCAGCAGCTCGAGCCGCTCTTTCTGGGCGGCCTCGGCGAGGCATGGTTTGCCATCGGCCATCTTCTTGCCCAGCAGGCCCAGCGAGTCGGGCTCCAGGATGACGGCCGCGCGGCGATTGCCCAGGCTGGTGGCGAAGTCCGTGATCCACTTCTTGTACTTGTCAGCTCCCTCCGAGCCACCGGCCGAGTACTGGCCGCAGTCGCGCTTGGGGATGTTGTAGATGACGAAGTAGGGGAGCACGCCGGTTTTCAGGATCATGTCGGCGCGCTTGCCGACGTAACGTCCGACGTTGGGCGTCCAGTCGCCGATCCATTCGGCGCCGCCGTTGTCGGCGAGCTTGTTGTAGAGCGCGGCCAGCGCCGGGTCATGGTCCTTCTTCTCGGCCATCATCCCCTTGAGGTGCGCCGGGCTGTACGGGTCGACCCAGGCGAGCTTGGCGCCCGCGAAGATGTTCTCGCCGTGCTTCCAGGGAGGCATCGGCGGCATGGCCTCGGCCGGCTTGGCGGCGCTCGCGGCGGGGGCGGGCGCTTCGGCGGCGGGCGCGGGCTCGGACGAGGCGGTCGCGGCATTGGCGGGCGTCGCCGCGGGCGCGTCCGGCTTGACGCAGCCGGCGGCGAGCACGAGCGCGGGGACGAGCAAGGTCAGGGGCCGGGTCGACATTTTCATTCCTCCAGGAAGCGGATCGCCTAACACGGAAGCGAGATCCGCGACAAGGTCAACCGTGGGCGCCGGGCGCGCTACTCCGTGAAAGGACGCAGGATCTCGCCCTTCTCGGGGGTCCCGTCGCCGGCGTGCCAGGTGCCGTCCGGGTTCATCACCTCGTACCCCGACAGCGTCATCGGGCGGGTGGTGATGGGATCGATCGACGACAGGAACCCCATGTGCAGGTGAGGCGTCGTCGCGTTGCCGGAGTTGCCGCAGCGGCCGAGGACGTCGCCCCGGTGCAAGTGGTCGCCGACGTGAACGGCGATCGAGTGCGCCGCCAGGTGCCGGAACTCGGTGTACTCGCCGGCGGCGTGCTCGAGGATGACGTAGTTCCCCTCGTCGTGTCCTTTGATGTAGGCGGGCCAGTCGCGCGCGCCCCCGTGCGCGATCACCACCGTGCCGTCGGCCGGCGCCAGCACCGGCCGGCCGTAGCAGACGAAGCGCGACAGCGGCGCGCCGTGCCGCGGGGCGCGCGTCCCGATCGGCTGCGCGGGGACGAAGTCGAGCGCGTAGGCCGCGTAGCCCATGTGGGTGTCGCCGCTGTCGAAACCCTGGATGATGCCCCAGGTGCCGGTGAACGGGAGCGACAGCCGCGTCACCTGCGGCGGCGGCGGGTCGGAGGCGCTGCCGGCCGAGCCCGGCGCGTCGCGCGGGCCGGAGAGCGCCGGTCCGCCGTGCAGCAGGGCCGCCGCGATCGCCACCGCGCAGAGCGCGCCGAAACGTCTTCCTTTCGCCGGGCGGGTCATCTCGTCTTGCGCAGCCCCTCGAGGGTGCGCTCCCAGAAGGTGTAGCCGAGCCGCTCGGCGTCGGGATCGGGACCGACCAGGCGCACAGCCGCGAGGTGCAGCAGCGTCGACAATGTCGATAGGAGCCGCGCCCGGGCCGATTCCGTCAAACCGCGGGCTGCCTCGGCCACCCGCGCCTGGTGGCGCTCGAAGAGCGGCGACGGCTCGGCGAGCGCTGCGCGCAGGGCGCGGGCGTGGCGGCGGAAGGCGGCGTCCGAGGCCCGGCGCCCCTCCGCGTCGACCGCGGTCCAGCCGTCAGCGGCCGCGCGCCGGGCGCGTGCCAGCGCGTGGCGGGCGGCGAGATCGAGGCCGAGGCCGCGGGCGAGCGCGTCGTGCAGCAGCGGCAGCGCGGCGAGCCGGTCGAGCTCCGGGTCGACGGCGAGCGCCGCGACCGCCTCGCTGTCCGATTCGAAGATGGCAAAAACGGGGGCGAGCTCGCCGTCGGCGAAACGACCCCGCTCGGGAAAGTAGTCGCTGGTCTCGATCGACGCGAGCGTCCCCACCTCGCGCGCCGCTCCGCTCGCGGCGCGTAGGCGGCGCTCGAACGGCGCCGGATCACCGTCGCCCGGCGCGTGAACGCGCAGCCGCAGGTGAGGGCGCTCGCCGGGACCGTCGAGATAGCGCAGGAAGAACCAGCTGTCGATCTCACCCGCGCGGCGGGCCTCGGCGACCGTGGGGACGACCGTGCTGGTGAGCAGCGCGTCCTGGCGCCCAGCCGCGCCGAAGAGCTTGAAGGTCCGCCAGCCGGCGAGCGGCGGTGCGCGACGGGGCGGGGCGATCGGCGCCAGCCGCGGCGTGGGTGAGGGCGGCGGCGCGTCGTCGACCACCGCGACGACCGCCTCGATCCGGCGTCCGTCGCGGTCAATCGTCGCGTCGGGCGGCGGCCAGATCTCGAACACCCGCTCATGATCGCGCAGATCGGCGCCGGCGTCCGGCGCCTCGAGATCGAGGGGGTAGAGCTCATCGGCCATACCGACCTGGATGATGCGCGGCACGCCAGCGGTGCGGCGCCAGCGGGCGAGCGCGGCCCGGCCAGCGCGGCCGCCGCGCAGCGGCGCCGGCAGCCGCCAGCTGGCGGGCGCGATGACGAAGCCGTCGACCACGATGCGCGGCAGGAACTCCAGGTCGGCGAGCGGGCCGGGCGGAAACGCCCACGGGGCGTGCTGGCGCTGGAGGCTCCACCCCACCAGCAGCCGCGCCGCGCCTGGCGGCGCCGTCGCGGATCGGACGCGCGCGAGCGGCGACGGGACGATCGCGCGCGCGGCGCTCCCCTCGTTCGCCTCGCGTAGCGCGAGCGCGTCGGGCATCGCGGGATCGGCCTCCAGTACCAGCCCACGCACGGCGAGATCGCCGCCGCGTCCGCTCCAACGCGACAGCGCCAACGCGCGCGCGCGCACAGGCGGATGGGTCGTCAGATCGGCCAGCTCGGCGCTGGGGGCGAACGCGACGTCGACCCGCTCCTCGTCGGGACGGGCGTCGTGCTCCGCCGCCGCTATCTCGGCGCAGGCCTCGAGCAGCGGCGCGCCCAGCGCGTGAACGAAGCGGCCCAGCGACGCTCCCGCGGGCGCGTGGAGGCCGACCAGCCACCCGGTGCCGGGCCGCGCGCCGGCGGGGCGCGGCGCGGGCGTCAGGAACAGCTCGGCCGTCGCCGGCAGGGGCGTCCCGGCCAGCTCCGCCAGCGCGGCCCCGAGCGCCTCGGACGGCAGCATCGCCTCCCGCCGGTTTTCGCGGGCGGCTTCGGCAACGGCGTCGACGAGCAGGGTGACGAGCGCCGCCGGCGGTGACGGCACCGCGGGGGAGTCGTCGTCGTCACCGTCGAGGTCGACGCCGTAGTCGCCGGCGGCGAGCGCCTCCAGCTCGAACGCGCCGGCCCCGAAGATCTCCGTCGAGGCATCGAGGGCGCCGGCCAGGGCGCGCGCGGTGAACCGCTCGGCCGCCGGCGGGGCCAGCGCCTCCTGCAGCCGGACCAGCAGGGGGACCAGCCGCGCCGCCCGCGCCACCGCCGCTCGGGAGAGCCGGGGCGTCTTGCGCGGGTGGTGGATCAGCACCGCCTGAACGTCGCGCGTGGATCGGCCGGGGAGCGCCCCCCAGGCCGCCCGGCCTCCGGAGAGATCTCCAGCCGCGAGCGGTGCGCACGCCTCGTCGATCGCGCGCGCCTCGGCCGCGCGCCCCATCGCTGCCAGGCGGTCGCGCAGATGAACGGCGGGCGGCGCGCCGATGAGGGGCGGCGCCAGATCCGTCGTCAGCAGGTCGTCGTCGACCAGCGCCAGCAGCAGGTCGTCCAGATCGCCGTCTTCGCCGCCGGCGGACGCGGCGCGGTCGCGCGCCGTGGGCCAGGGGGTCCAGTCCTCCGTCGCGTCGAGCAGGGCGCCAAGGCGGGCGTCGACCTCGGCGGCGCGCGCGGCCTCGTCCGGCGCGCCGAAGCCGATCCAGCGAACCTCGGCGCCGTCACGCGAGACCGACGGGGCCCGGCGCAGGCGAACCCCTGCCCGAACCGCCGGATCGTCGAGCAGCGCGCGGGCGAGCGCGTCGACCCGCCCCCAGCTCGGCGCCAGGTGCGCCGCGGGCGTCCCCGTCGCGACGTCGTTCGCGGGGCCGAGCTCGCCCACGCAGACCCCCGCCAGCAGGCCGCTCGGCGTCGCGCGAAACGCCGCCCGTCGCGCGTAGCGCGTGAGCGCCCGGCTGCGCGCGGGCCCCGGCTTGGCGCTCGCCAGCGTCGGGCTGGCCACGGCTATCGCCGCCGGCCCAAGCGGGTGCGCCAGGAGCGCCTGCTCCGCGCGCGGCAACGCCCGGATCGGAAGCAGCGGGGCGCGCAGCAAGAACCGCGAGAGCGGCCGGTACACGCCCGGCAGATTACCCCGGTCCGACAGCTTTAGTTGTACGGGCTCGCTTCCGGCGGGCGGTCGATCGCCTGGATGGGCGACGGCGGTCGGGTCGGGTCGTCGATGTTGGTCGGCGTCTCTTCTTCTTGAATCTTTCCGGCCGTCACGGCGTCGAGGCTGTCGCCCATGCAGGCGTCGACCTCGGCGCCCAGCACCGTGACCCGATCGTGTGCCCGGCTGATCACGTCGAACTGCGTCCGCATCACGATCGGCTCCGCCT
This sequence comes from uncultured Pseudomonadota bacterium, assembly GCA_963831685.1. GTDB lineage: Bacteria > Myxococcota_A > Polyangia > Fen-1088 > Fen-1088 > JADGRB01. Next base: position 122,666 of record CAWHRJ010000006.1, on the reverse strand, counting down.
TGAACGTGCGGAGCATGAGCATCGGCGTGGACGCCATCTTGGACAGCGTCTTCATCTGGCCGATCTTGTCGTCGACGCAGGTCATCCGGATGATGTCGTGCGAGCGGTAGGCGAGCAGGCGCACCTCCTCGGCATGCTCGATCGCGGTCTGCATGTCGGCCGTGTACTTGGGCGCCAGGATCAGCATCTGCTCCGCGGTGTACGGATTCTCGGCGGGGGCGTTGGGCGCGGCGTTGGCCATCTGCCCCTCGTTCACCAGTTGCTGGACGATCTCTTGATTGAGGTCCGGTTTGGGCGGCTGGGCGGCCTGGTCGGCGGCGTAGACGGCACCCGCGAGGCCGCACAGCGCGACGGTGAGCTTCAGCGTCCTTCCCCGCATGGAAAGGAGCATCGGCGGAGGCGCGGCGCAAATTGAGCGGCGCGGAGCGGAAGCTGGCGACCGTCAACGAATTGACGGTCGCGCGGGGCGTGCCGGTCGCGGTCCTAGGGCATCCGGCAGTTCTGCGCGCCGGCGGCCGGGAGGTAGCAGTTGTTCGTGTAGTCGATGACCATGCGGTCGGTGTTGAAGCGCCAGCCGAGCGTGCGCATCGTGCGCTTCATCCGCTCGATCCAGCCGTGCGGAATCCCCTGCTCGTCGCGCTCGTAGTAGGTCGGGACGATCACATTTTCCAGTTGATCGTAGAGCGAGGCGGCGTCGCGCCGGTCCTGCTCGTCGACCGAGACGTGGGTGATGCCGTCGCCGATGGCGAAGCCGTTGAGGCCGTCGTACGCCTCGGCCCACCAGCCGTCGAGCACCGAGAAGTTGAGGCCGCCGTTGAGCAGCGCCTTCTGCCCGCTGGTGCCGCTCGCCTCCTGCGGGCGACGCGGGTTGTTCATCCAGACGTCGACCCCCTGGACCAGGTGGCGCCCGACGTTGATGTCGTAGTCCTCGATGAAGATGACGTTGTTTTTGAGGTCCCCCGTCAGCGTCGCGTCGTGCACCTGCCGCAGCACCTCTTGACCCGGGCGATCGGCGGGGTGCGCCTTGCCCGAGAACACCAGCTGCACGGGGCGCTTCGGATCGGTCAGGAGGCGCTTGAGGCGCGGCAGATCGCTGAAGATCAGGCTGGCGCGCTTGTAGGTGGCGAAGCGGCGCGCGAAGCCGATGGTCAGCGCCTCGGGATCGAGCGCGCTCTGCGCGGCGGAGACGAACTCGTCGGGGTACTCGTTGCGGCGCCGCTGCTCGGAGACGCGGCGGCGGACGAAGTGGACCAGCGCCGCCTTGAGCACCCGGTGCGTCTCCCACAGCTCGGCGTCGGGGACGCTGTCGATCCGCGCCCACATGTGCGGGTCGGCCAGGTGCTGGCGCCAGTCGGTGCCGGCGTATTTCGATGTAGAGATCCTGCATCGCCGGCGCCAGCCAGGTGCGGACGTGCACGCCGTTGGTGATGTGGCCGACCGGGACCTCGTCCTCGCGGTGGTGGGGCCAGAGCACCTGCCACGACTTGCGCGTGATGCGGCCGTGCAGCGCGGAGACGCCGTTCGCGTAGCGCGACATCTTGAACGCCAGCACCGTCATGCACAGCGCCTCGCGGTGGTCATCGGGGCGGATGCGCCCGAGGCCGAGGAAGTCCGGCAGCGACAGCCCCAGCGAGCGCCGCAGCGGCTCGAGGTGATCGTCGACCAACTCCGGCGGGAAGCGGTCGTGGCCGGCGTCGACCGGCGTGTGGGTGGTGAAGACCGTGCTCTGCGCGACCTCCTGCGCGCAGGTGCGAAAATCCGCGCCGGTCTGCTCCATGAGCAGGCGCGTGTACTCGAGCGTGGCGAAGGCGCTGTGGCCCTCGTTGAGGTGCAGGCCCGCCCCAGTGGATGCCGGCGGCGCGCAGCGCGCGGATGCCGCCCACGCCCAGCAGCAGCTCCTGCCGGATGCGAACCCGCTGGTCGCCGAAGTAGAGGCGCGCGGCGAGCTGCCGGTTCTCCTCCGAGTTGCCGTCGACGTCGGTGTCGAGCAGCAGCAGCCGGTTGCGCCCGACCGCGATCTCCCACACCTGCGCCAGCAGCGTCTCGCGCGAGAGCGGAACTTCGATGATGATCGGCTTGCCTTCCGGCGTCCTGCGCCGGCTGCGCGGGGAGCAGCTCCGCGGGCGAGCGGACGTACTCGGCGTGCTGCCAGCCGTCGCGCGTCGATGTGCTGCCGGAAGTACGACTCCCGGTAAAACAGGCCGACGGCCACGAGCGGCAGCCCCAGGTCGGAGGCGCTCTTGAGGTGGTCGCCGGCCAGCACGCCGAGGCCGCCGCGGTAGATGGGGAGCGATTCGTGGATGCCGAACTCCGCCGAGAAGTAGGCGACCGGGCGGACGCGCAGCGGCCCCGCGTTGACCGAGGCCCAGGTCTCGCGTGGCGCCGAGGTAGTCGCGCAGCTCGCGGTGGGCGCTGTCGACGCGCGCGCGCAGCGCCGCGTCGCGCGACAGCCCTTCGAGCCTGTCGGGCGAGAAGCCCGCCAGCACCGAGACGGGGTTGTGGTTCGACGCGCGGAAGGCGTCGGGATCGAGGTCCCGGAACAACTTGATGATGTGGGGGTTCCACGCCCACCACAGGTTGCGCGACAGGTCCTTGAGTTGGCTGCTGGAGCTTTTCGCCGGGTGGTCATGCCCGGGGGACTATAAACGATTTTTGCCAGACAATTTCGCGGGCTCGCACCGCCGGGAAGTGGTTATAGTTGAGCTGGCCGATCGCGCGCACCCGACGCACCCTCAAATGGACGGACAGCAAAGGTTCATCGCGCTCGTCATGGCTGGCGGCAAGGGCTCCCGCCTCTTTCCGCTGACCCTCGATCGCGCCAAGCCGGCCGTCCCGTTCGGCGGCCGCTACCGCATCATCGACTTCGTCCTCTCGAACCTGGCGAACTCCGGCATCCGTTCGGTCTACGTGCTCACGCAGTACAAGTCGCAGTCGCTCGCCGAGCACGTGCAGCGGACCTGGGGCGCGCGCGGCTCCTTCGACTCCTTCGTCACCGTCGTCCCGGCCCAGATGCGCATGGGCGAGTCCTGGTACCGCGGCACCGCCGACTCGGTCTTCCAGAACCTGCACCTCATCGAGGAGTACCGCGGCGACGCGGTGTTGGTCTTCGGCGCCGACCACATCTACAAGATGAACATCCGCCAGATGACCGACTTCCACTTCCAGAAGGGGGCCGATCGCGACGATCGCCTGCCTGCCGATCAAGAAGTCGGAGGCGCACCAGTTCGGCATCGTCCAGGTCGACGAGCAGTGGCGCGTGATCGGCTTTCAGGAAAAGCCGGACAAGGATCCGATCACCATCCCCGGCGATCCCGAGCCACTGCCTCGGCGTCGATGGGCAACTACGTCTTCGCGCCCGGGCCGCTCGTCGAGGAGCTGCGCGCCGACGCCGAGCGCGAGTCGCACCACGACTTCGGGCGCGACATCCTGCCGTCGATGATCAAGACGGGGAAGGTCTTCGCCTACAACTTCGGCCTCAACCGGATCCGCGGCGTCTCCGACGAGGTGGAGAACGCGTACTGGCGCGACGTCGGCACCATCGACGCGTACTACGAGGCCAACATGGACCTCAAGAACGTCGTGCCCAGCCTGAACCTCTACAACTGGGACTGGCCCATCATCACGGCCAACTACCCGGACCCGCCGGCCAAGCTGGTGTTCGACGACGACACCCGGCGCGGCATCGCGCCTCCAGTCCATTCTCTCGGGCGGCTGCATCGTCGCCGGCGGCTTCGTCAAGGACTCGGTGCTGGGGCGCAACGTGCTTCGTCGACGCGGGCGCCGAGGTCAAGGAGTCGATCCTGTTCGACAACGTCTACGTCGGGCGCGGCGCGCGCATCCAGCCGCGCCATCATCGACAAGAACGTGCGCGTCGCCGAGGGCGACCACATCGGGCACGACCTGGCGCGCGACGCCTTCGCCACACGGTGAGCGAGGGCGGCGTCACCGTGGTCCAGAAGGCGCGCGACACGCTTGCTCACCCGCTCGCGAAATTTCTGAGGCGTGCCCTCGTCCGCGGCTTCCCGATCGCGCTCGTCATTCACGGGCACTTCTATCAGCCGCCGCGCGAGAACCCGTGGACCGACGAGCTCCCGCGCGAGCCGTCGGCGGCGCCGCAGCACGACTGGAACGCGCGCATCCACGCCGAGTCCTACCGCGCCAACGCCTTCGCGCGCATTCACGACGCCGAGGGCCGCATCGAATCCATCGTCAACAACTACGAGCGCATCTCGTTCAACGTCGGACCGACGCTGGCGCGCTGGATCGCGCCGCAAGATCCGGCGGTCATCGGCCCGGCTGCGCGCGGCGGACGAGGAGCAGCGCCGCCGTCTCGGCGCCGGCGGCGCGATGGCGCAGGCCTACGCGCACCCGATCGTGCCGCTCTGCGATCGCGCGCCGATCGGGTGACGCAGCTGCTCTGGGGGCTGCAGGACTTCGAGCGACGCTTCGGCCGCCCCGCCGACGGGTTGTGGCTGCCCGAGACCGGCGTCTCGCCGGACACGCTGGGGACGCTGATCGATCTCGGCGTCACGCTACACGATCCTGGCGCCCGAGCAGATCGACGGCGTGCGGGCGTCGCCCGACGACGACTGGGACGAGGTCGACCGCGACACCCTCGACACGGGGCACGCCTACCTCTGGCGGCACCGGGACGGCTCGGGCCGCTCGATCGCCCTCGGCGTCTTCGACGGGCCCATGTCGCGGGCGATCGCCTTCGGCGAGGCGGCCGGCCGCGCCGAGAGCTTGCTCGACGCCGCGCGCGTCGCCGCCGAGCGGTCGAAGGCCTCCGGGCAGCGGCTGGTGCTGTGCGCCTCGGACGGCGAGCTTTGGGGGCACCACAAGAAGTTCGCCGACCTGACGCTCGCGTTCGCGACGCGGGTCGAGGCGGCAGCGGCGCGGCATCGAGGTCACCAACCTCGGCGCCTACCTCGGCGCCACCCGCCGATCTGGGAGGCGCGTCTCGCCCCCGGGCCCGACGGCGAGGGGACGGCCTGGAGCTGCGCGCACGGCGCTCGGCCGCTGGCGGCGCGACTGCGGCTGCAACATGCGGGGCGGCCGCGGGCTGGAACCAGAAGTGGCGCGGCCCGCTGCGCGCCGGCGCTCGATCTGGTGCGCGACGCGGCGGCCCACTTCTACGAGGACGCGCGCCAGCGATCTGCTCGTCGATCCCTGGGGCGCGCGCGACGCCTACGGCGAGGTCGTCGACGAGCCCGTCGCCGCGCGCGACGCCGCGCTGGCGGCGTTCGGCGCGGCCGGCGCTCGCGGCCGGCGGGCGATCCGGCGCGCGACGCGGGCGCGCTTGCTGCTCGAGCTGCAGCGCGCGACGCTGCTCATGTACGCGAGCTGCGCCTGGTTCTTCGACGACATCGCGGGGCTCGAGGCGTCGCTGGTCATCCGGATCGGCGCCCACGCGCTCGATCTGCTGCGGCAGGCGGGAGGGACGCCTCCGGTGCGGGACGTTCTCGCCGCGCTCGCCGCAGGGAAAAGCAACCGCCCCGAGGACGGCACGGGGGCCGACGTCTATCGCAAGGTGGCGGCGCACCAGGTGACGCACATCCACGCCGTCGCGGGCGCGGCGCTCGAGGCGCTGGTGGCGCCGCAGGCATTCGACGCCCAGGTGGTCGCGGGGTTCGACGTCACGCTGTCGGGCCAGCTCGACGAGCAGAGCCCCGGCGGCAGGACGCTGGTGGGGAGGGCGCGGGCGCGGGGCAGGCGCACGGGCGCGACCGAGGAGCTCGCCTTCGTGGCGGCGGTGCGTCCGGGCGGCCGTTTCGAGGTGCTGATCGACGGGCGGCGGTTGACGCTCGCCGATCTCGGCGATGAGGCCCGGGGGACACTGGTGATGGCGGCGCTGCCCGCGCTCCTGTCGGAGGTGCGCGAGCTGCGGGTCGCGCGGCTGGTCGCCGACGCCGCGCGCGAGGTCCCGCCCGACGGGGACACGCCGGCCGGTGTCGGGCGCCGCGCGCTGCTCGCCCGCGTGGTCCTGGTCCTGCTCGGCGAGGAGGGCGAGACGCCCGGCGCCGAGGCGCTGCAGCTCGCCGGCGAGCTCTACGATCTGCTCGCGCTCCCCGCCGGAGGCCCGGAACGTCGTGCCATCGAGGAGCGGATCTGGGCCCTCATGGCGCGCGGTCGGCCTCCGGCCGCGCTGCGTGCGGTGGCCGAAAAGGTCGGATTCGCCCGGTCCGAAAAAACCGGCGACGCTCCTGCTTCCTGATCGCCCCCGTCGGGAGTATTGTCCGCGGGGTGCTGGCCCGGAATGCGCGTCCCCCCGCGCCGGGGGGTGTGGCCCTTCGACTCGGGGCTCTGTTGTCGGTCGCCGCGATCGGTTGCGGCGGCGGAACACTCAAGGTGACCAAGCTGGGGTCGTCGGCCCAGCGTCCGGCCAACGTCGCCGTCTACCTGAGCGTGTTCGACAAGGTGGGGCAGCCGGTGGGCGGCCTCGAGCTCGGCAACTTCCGCATCTACGAGGACAAGAAGCTGATCTCCGAGGGCAAGGCCAAGCGGGCGTTGCTCGACACCGGGATCGCCGCCTCGCGCTTCGCGGTCCTGCTGGTCGACATGAGCGGGCCGATGGTCGACTCCGAGGACCTGCCGGAGCTGGCGCGGGCGGTGGGGCAGTTCGTCGACAAGGTCGGCGCCAGCCAGAGCGTGGAGGTCGACCTGTTCGACGGTGGCGAGGAGGTGGCGCCGCTGTTCGGGTTCGGCGCCAACATGGAGACCGCCAAGATCGTCGCGGCCGTGAAGGGATTCCGGCCGCGGAGCCGCAAGGCCAACCTGAACGGCGCCGTCTATCAGGCGCTCGGCGAGCTCAAGGAGCAGCTCGACAAGGCGACGACCACCGAGAAGTCGGGGGCGCTGGTGGTGTTCACCGACCGGGGCGACCTCTCCCACAGCGTGAACGCCTCGGTGCTGGAGCAGCGGCTCAAGGAGACCCCGGTCGACGTCTACGTGATCGCGACCGGCGAGAAGGTGAGTCGCCCCGAGGTCGCGGCCATCGGCCACAGCGGCATCTTCGTCTCCGAGGATCCCAAGGCATTCAAGAAGGGGTTCGACCAGGTGACCGCCAAGCTGATGACCGCCAGCGACGGCCGCTACATCTTCTCGTACTGCACGCCCAAGCGGAAAGGGGACCACGAGCTGCAGCTGGAGATCGCGGTTCCCGGCGACACGGGCCGCCTGTCGTACAAGTTCGACGCCGACAGCTTCAAGGCCGGTTGCTCGCCCAAGAAGCGCCCCAGCTTCAGCGCGCTGAGCAAGCCGACGCGCCCGCCGCCCCCGCCGCCGCCCGAGCCCGCCGAGCCGGCGGCCGACGACGCCGATCAGGACTCAGGCGGCCGCTAGGAAGCTCGCCAGGTCGCTCTCGCTGACGGCGGGCTCGCCGCCCGCGACGTCGTCCAGCTTCCCCTCGTGCATCCAGCGCTCGAGCTCGCTCACCAGCGCGAACAGGTGGTCGAAGGAGTCGACGATGTAAAGGCGCGGCTGGTAGTGGTCGATCTCGAACGGCTGGTTGACCACCTCGCCGATCTCGAACGGCCGGCGCTCGACCTCCGGTGCATCGATTGCGTGCGCGATCTCGCCGAACGACGAGAGCAGCCCGCTGCCGTAGACCTTGAGCGCTCCCTCCGCGTCGCCAGGCGCGTGGCGCATCAGCCCGAATTCGACGCTGAACCAGAAGAAGCGCGACATCGCGCGGATGTTGCTGACGAGGCGGCGCAGGCGCTCGCGCTCCGTGGGCGCGGCCGCGGCGCGCCGGGCGGCGGCGGCCGCGCAGTCGCCGAAGCGAACCAGCGCGGCGGCGAACGCCGGGTCCGTGTGCATCGGGACGTGCCCGGCGACGTCGTGAAAGATGTCGGGCTCGGGCAGGTACTCGAGCCGCTCGCCGTCGCGGATGGTGATCGTGGTCGGGAACTCGCGCCGGCGCAGGCAGTCGAAGAAGACGTAGGCCGGCACGTAGCCGCTCACCGCCCGCGCGCGGAAGCCGGTCAGGGGCTGCAGGAAGCGGTTCACCTCGTCGAGGTGTGGGATGCGCGCCGCCGAGAGCTGCAGCTTGGCCATTCCTTCCAAAAACCGCCGGTTGGCGTAGCGGGCCCAGCGGTCTTCCATCCGCGCCAGGAGGCGCCCCCAGGTCGCCTGATTCTCCTGCGAGTAGAGCTCGTACGGCTGCTCGATGATGTAGATCTCGCCGTGGGCGCGGGCCTCCTCGATGAAGGGCGCCTTGGTGGTCGTGAGACCCGGCGGATGCTCCGCCATTTTCGGGGCGAGCGCCACGTTGCTACGATCATAACGGCAAAAACGGCGCGTGGCTGGAGGGGCGGGACCTCAGCCGCCCGAAGTCCGCATTCCGCGCGCCCTTAAGCGGACTAGATGGGGATGACCTCGTTGATGACCGAGACGGACATCGCCGGCATCGCGTAGGTGAAGGCGTTGGTGTCGATCTCGGTCACGGGGGTGCTCGACGGCATCAGCGTCGGTCCCGCGCTGGTGAGCGTCACAACCGCGAAACCGGGGATGACTCGCGACGCCGTCAGGGCGATCCCGGCCGTCAGAGGCGCGGTGGTCTTGTTGATCGCGACGATCGTGATGAGGCCGGTGGCCCTGTCGACGCTGGCGTAGACGGAGGATTTGGAATCGTTCGTGGTGACGGCGTGGATCGAGGTGTCGCCGAAGTGGGCGCCCCGGCCGTCGGAGTTGCGGAACGCGCGCAGGGCGGCGATCTCGTACTGGTTGTCGCCGGCGCTGTCGGGCCAGTTCCAGGAGGTGGCCATGTCGAGCCCCTCGCGTCCGAAGATGCCGAGCGCGTCGGCCTCGGCGACGCCGCCGCTGATATCGTGCCCGCCGCCGAACGTGTACTCGGAGAAGGAGAGCTTGGTGCCCGGGTAGTGCGCGGCGATCTTCGCCTTCAGCCAGGGGATCAACATGATCGGCTTCTTTCCGAGCCCGTCGCTGATCCAGTTTCCCTCGACGTAGTTCGGGTCCCACAGCGAGCGCGTGCAGGCGATGCGGGCGGCGGCCGCCAGCGCGGTGCCGTCGGTGTTGTCGACGATCCGGCTGTTGGTGCTGCCGTTGAAGTCGTCGTTGACGTAGGTCTCCGGGTACCAATGCAGGTCCAGATAGTCGACCAGCCGCTTGCCGGCGGTCGTCTCGGCGGCCTTCATCTGATCGAGGTAGTAGGTCAGAAACTCGCCGTTGGCTTTGGCGTCGGGCGCCCCCTGCAGCGTCTCGTAGCCGGACCAGCCATAGCTGACGAACCCGGCGGTCTGGGCGGTCGGCCAGACCGATTTCACGGCCGCCGCGTAGGTGGTGTCGCGCATGACCAGCTCGGCGTAGGTGACCGGGTTGGGGTGGACCTCGGCGTGCGTGGCCGACCAGATGTCGGGCTCGTTATCCAGCGAGAAGATGACGTTGGTTCCGCCGTAGTTGGTCTTCACCCAGTTGACGAGCTCGTCTTGGTAGACGAACCCGTCGCTGGTGCTGGGCGTCGTCGAGAACGCGCTCCCCTTGGTCGGCCCGTTCTGCTTGAAGCGCGTCATGAGGTAGTTCGACCCCGAGCTCCGCACGTCACCGGCCGGCGATTCGTCGGCCGAGACGTAGTCGACGATCGGGATCGTGATGAGCGCGGCGATGCCGTGCGCCTTCACCGGATCGAGCGTCAGCGCGTCGGCGGCGCCCGGCGTCATCGACTTGGTCAGGTAGTTGTCGTTCTCGAACATGTAGTCCGAGCCGGCGTTCGAGGCGTTGTTCTCCCAGTTGTACGCGGTCCAGCGGTTGCCGCCCGAGCGGGCGATCGTCTGCCCGTCGTCGGCGATCGTGTCGGTGCCGTTCCAGCCGTAGATGAGCGGCGAGATCGGGTGCTGGTCCTTCGTCGTGTCAACGGTGAAGGTCACGTCGGTCGTTCCAGGGTTTCCCGGCTGGATGATCATCCCGCCGCCGGCGCCCGTTCCGGCGCCGCCGGCCGCGCCAGCCGCGCCGCCGGTCCCCATCCCGCTGCCGCCTGCGGTCGTGCCGCCAGCCGCGGTCGTCCCGCCATTTCCGGCGGGCGTCGATCCGCCGCTGCCGCCGCTGCCGGCACTCCCCGACGTTTCCCCGCCGCAGCCCGCGGCGAGTGAGACGACGGCCAGCGACGACCAAGCGAAGCGAAGAACGTTCATGAAACCTCCTAGGGGAAGGGCGATTGTACCAGTTGCGATCGCTGCCGCGCGACGGCATTCCCGACGGTGTGAGGCCGTTCGGTGTCGGTGCCGTGGTATCCTGCCGCCTTCGTCGTCGCCGGGCCCGGCGCCCGGCAGAAGGATCCTCGCTTATGCCGAATACCACCCGGGTCTCGTCTGCGCGCCTTCGTTTCGCCGCCTGGGGGGCGCTGCTGGCGCTCGCCGGTTGCGCCACCTCGTCGTCCGGATCGCCGGGGACGGGCGGGCAGGGCGGCACCGCGGCGTCGGGCGGCGTGGGTGCCGGCGTGGGAGCTGGCGGTGCCGGCGGCGCCGCCGGTTCGACGGCCACCGGCGGCCAGGGCGGGACGGCCGCGACCGGCGGTCACGGCGGCACGGCGACGACCGACGCCGCGTCCGACGTGGCGCTCGGGACGGCGATGAACCCTGTCGCGATGCACGGCCAGCTCAAGGTGGTCGGCACGCAACTGGAGGACCAGTCGGGCAATCCGGTCCAGCTCAAGGGTGTCAGCAGCCAGTGGCTCAACCTCGAGAGCAAGACCTTCCCCGAGAGCAAGTCGGCCATCCAGTACGCGCGCGACAACTGGAAGCTATCGGTCATCCGCGCCGCGATGGGCGTCGACACCTCGGGGGGCTACCTCGGGACCGGCACCGGGACGAACGCCAACATGTCGGGGATGCTCACCAAGGTGAACACCATCGTTGGCAACGCGATCGCGCTCGGCATCTACGTGATCGTCGACTGGCACACCAGCGACGCCGTCACCAAGACGGGGACGACGCAGGCCACGCAGGCCTCGGCGTTCTTCACCATGATGGCGTCGACGTACGGCTCGACACCCAACATCATCTACGAGGATTACAACGAGCCGACCGGCGTCACCTGGGCGCAGATCAAGCCGTACCACGAGGCGGTGGTGGCCGCGATCCGCGCGGTCGACCCCGACAACCTCATCGTGCTCGGGACGCCGACCTGGTCCCAGGACGTCGATCTGGCGGCGGCCGATCCGGTGACCGGGACGAACCTGCTCTACACGCTGCACTTCTACGCCTGCACGCACGGGCAGGCGCTGATCGACAAGGCGAACACGGCGCTCACGATGGGGCTGCCGTTGTTCGTGACCGAGTTCGGCGCCACGCCGTCCGACGGCGGCACGGCGAAGGACAACTACGTGTGCGAGCCGGAGACCAACGTTTGGTTCGGCTGGATGGCCCAGCACAACATCAGCGGCGCGTCGTGGAAGCTCGATCAGTGCACCGACTCGAGCTGCATCCTCACCGCCGACGCGCCCGTCGACGGCCCCTGGACCGACAACTACCTCACCCAGGACACCGGCGGCACCCCGATCGACGGCGGCGAGAAGGGCGGCGGCCACGGCCAGTTCGTCGTCAACTGGATGCGGGAGTAAGAGCCGCCCGCCTCTTGGCTCGACTGTCAGCGGCACCGGACGGGTCGTGCCCCCGGGTAGGCGATCCGCGGGTGCGCGGGATCGAACAGGGCGGGGTCGTCGGGATTGAGCGGGGATTTCCGGGCGCGCAGAAGATCGGCCATTGCCTCGCGGATCGGCGGGCCGTCGTCGAGCTTCGTCCGCTGCTTGGTCTCCTCGGAGAAGAGGCCGTCGCCGCCGGTGGCCAGGAAGTCGCTGGTGAGGACCTTGAGCTTCGCACCCGGCGCGAGGGGACGGCCGTTGTCGTGCAGCAGCGTGACCGTCAGCGTCCCGTCCTTGCAGTGGGCGTCGGCGCGGACACCCGAGAGGGAGATGATTCCGTTGTCGCGCTCCAGGTTGCGGGCGATGGCCTCGGCGAGGTCGGCGCCGGTCATCGGGATGGTGGCGAAGCGGTTGTCGAAGGGGAGGGCCTCGAAGAGGCGGCCGTAGGTGAGGGGGCCGGCCGGCAGATCGACCCGCAGGCTGCCCCCGTTGAGGATCGCCACGTCCGCGGCCGGTCGCGCGGCGCGCATCAGATCGGCGAACAGGTTGCCGAGCGGGGAGGGGACCTTCTGCGCGCGCGGAATGGGCGCGGCCAGCACGGGGCCCAGCTTCTCGTCGCGCTGGGCGCGGGCCGCCTCCAGGGCGGGGGCAATCGCCTCCGTCACGGCGCCGTCGGGGACGACGGGCGCGCCCTCGTAGGTCTCGCCGGCGCAGCGCTCGGGGGCGCAGATCCGCTGCGGCGGGAAGATGCGCGCGTCGACGGCGCGGCCGCTGGCGCGATCGACCGTCAGGTCGATGCGGCTGAAGTCGTGGCCGTTGGCGAACGCCTCGACGATCGGGATGCCGGAGACGCGGTGGGCGACCCCCTCGTGGGTGTGGCCGGCGACGATGGCGTCGAGGGTTGCGCCGCTCGCGGCGAGCTCGCGCGCGACCTGGAAGATCTCGCCGTCGGGCTCGCAGGATTCGAAGTGCTCGGGGGCGTCGAAGCGCTTGCAGACGCCGCCCGCATGCGCGGCGGCGATTACCACGGTCGCGCCGCGCCGGTGCAATTCCGCGGCGGCGGCGGCGAGGGTGGGGGCCAGGGGCTTCACGGCCAGGCCGGCGAAGTTGGCGGCCAGCGTGGTGCGCGGCGTGCTGGTGGTGGTGACGCCGACGATCCCGATCTTGACCCCGGCGACGTCGATCAGAACCTGGGGGACGACGTTGGTCCAGGCAGGGGGCGCGGGCGGCGTACCACGGGCCGTCTCGACGAGGTTCGCGTCGAGAAAAGGAAACCGGGCCTCCTTGGCGCGCGCGCGCAGGGCGCCGCGCGGGTCCTCGCCCGGCTTCTTGGCGGTTACCGCGGGGCCGACCGGGCCAAAGTCGAACTCGTGGTTGCCGAGCGCGGCGGCGGTGTACCCGAGCACGTTGTACGCGCGCACGACGGCCGCCCCCTCGGTGGCGTTCGAGGGGAGCGTCCCCTGGAACATGTCGCCCGCGTCGAGCAGCACGACCGCGCCGCCGTCGCGGGCGCGCGCGCGGCGCAGGTTTGCGAGGTAGCCACCGAACTCGGGCAGCGCCTCGATCCGGCCGTGGAGATCGTTGGTGCCGACGACGGAGATCGTCACCCGCGCGGGCGGGGCGGCGGGCGTGGGGGCCGGCGGCGGCGCGCGCCCGCACCCCGACGCCGACGCCGACGCCGCGACGGCCAAGGCCGCGAGGAGCGCGGCTAGGCCTCGGGCGTTTCCCAACGACCGCTCTTGCTCGATCGAACGAGCGCCTCCAGAACCGCCACGTTCTTCACCGAGTCCTCGAGGGGGACCGGCCCCGGTCCAGGCGGCCCACTGCCGGCCGCGGCGCGCGCGAACGCGGAGACCAGCAACGCGTACTGATCGACCGCCTCGAAGCTGCGGCGCTCGGCGTTCGGGCGCTCGAGCACGGGGCTCGTCTCCAGCGTCAGCTCCGACGGGCGATCGGCGGCCGGCGTCCAGGCGAAGGGGAGGTCGAGGTGTCCCTTGGTCCCGAGCAGCAACGCCCGCTGCATCGACAGGAGCTCCATCCCGCAGGTCAGCGTCGCCTGCCCACGCGGAAACTCCAGCACCGCGCTCGACAGAACGTCGACGCCGTCGGGACCGGAGAGCGCCGCGCGCGCCAGCACGCCTACCGGCTCGGCCTCGAAGCAGAAGCGGCTCATCGTCACCGGGTAGAACCCCGTGTCGTAGAGGACGCCGCCCCCCATCGAGGCCTCGTAGCGGATGTCGGTGCGCGCGGAAAGGGCGTAGGCGAACGTCCCGAGAAAGCCGCGCAGCGCGCCGATGCGGCCGTCGCGAACCAGCTCGCGCACCGCGTGCCAGCGCGGATGCATCCGCACCATCGCCGCCTCGCAGACGACGACGCCGGCCCGGTCGCGGGCGGCGAGCAGGCGGCGCGCGTCGGCCGCCGTGGTGGCGATCGGCTTCTCGCACAGCACGTGCTTGCCGGCGTCGGCGGCCCGCTCCGACCAGGGGACGTGCAGGTGATTCGGCAGGGGGTTGTAGATGGCGTCGACGTCCGGATCGGCCAGCAGCGCCTCGTAGGAGGCGTGCGCGCGCGCGATGCCACACGCGCGGGCGGTCTCGGCGGCCCTGGCGCCGTCGCGCGAGGCGATCGCCACCACCGCAACCTCGGGGACCGCCCGCATGGCCGGCAGCATCCGCTTGAGCGCGAACCGCGAGGCTCCCAGGATCCCGAAGCGCAGCACGGCCAGAGACTAGTTGATCCGCGCCGCTAAATCACGACGCCGTCGAGGATGATGCCGTTCTTGGGGACGATCACGATCCCCTCCCGGATGTAGTAGCCCTCGCCGTCCTTCTCCTTGAGGCCCGCCTCGTTGAGGATCCGGACGTTGCTGCCGATGCGGGCGTTCTTGTCGATGATGGCGTTCTCGATGACCGACTTCGAACCGATGCCGACGGGCGGGATGCCCCGCGCGATGGTCGACTCCATCTCCGCCAGCGTCTCGTAGAAGTCGGCGCCGACCAGCAGGCTGTTGCGGATGCGCACCTCGGCGCCGATGCGGCTGCGGATGCCGACCACGGCGCGGTCGATCTCGGCGCCGTGCATGATGCACCCCTCGGAGATGAGCGCGTTGTGGATCGTGCAGCGCTCCAGCTTCGACGCGGGGAGGAAGCGCGGGTGCGTGTAGACCGGGTGGGCCTCGTCGTAGAAATCAAACGGCGGAATCGCCTCGCACAAAGCCAGGTTGGCCTGGAAGTACGACTGGATGGTCCCCACGTCCTCCCAGTAGCCGCGGTAGACGTGCGCTTGCACGCGCTGGCGAGGGACCGCGTCGGGGATGACGTGGCGGCCGAAGTCGACCAGGCGCGGGCTCGACAGCGCCTGCTCCAGCACCTCCCGCTTGAAGAGATAGATTCCCATCGAGGCGAGGTGCCCCTGGCCGCCGCCGGGGAGATCCGAGAGCAGCGCCGGGAACCGCTCGGGGGGCGGCTTCTCGTCGAAGTGAACGATGCGCCCCGTCGCGTCCATCTTGAGGATGCCGAACGCGGAGGCCTGATCGGGGGCGACGGGGATGACCGCCACGGTGGCGTCGGCGCCGCTCTCGCGGTGGGTCTTGATCATCTCCCGGTAGTCCATGTTGTAGAGCTGATCGCCCGACAGAATCAGCAGGTCGCGTCCCGTCGTCCGGCGCATGTGGCGCAGGCTCTGGCGGACGGCATCGGCGGTCCCCTGGAACCAGTTTCCCCCTTCCTCGGTCTGCTCAGCGGCGAGCACGCTGACGAAGCCCGACGAGAAGACGTCGAACTTGTAGGTCAGGGCCACGTGCTTGTTGAGGCTCTCCGAGTTGAACTGGGTGAGCACGAAGATCTTGCGGACGTTCGCGTTCAGACAGTTGCTGATCGGGATGTCGATGAGGCGGTACTTGCCGCCGATCGGCACCGCCGGCTTGGAGCGCTTGAGCGTCAGCGGAAACAGGCGTGTGCCGCGTCCGCCGCCAAGGATGATCGCCAACACGTCGTCCATCGGCGCCAGTCTATCCCCGGCGGCCGCCCCTCGCTATTTTGCGCCCGCCGTTTCGGCCGCTGCCTTACGAACCATGACCGTGACCTCGTTCTTGTTGTGTGCGAGCTGCTTCGTGCGCGCGAACGCCGGCTTTGCCCGCTCGAACAGCGCGGGCAGCTCGGCGAGCACGCCGTAGCCGGTCCGCCCCTTGAACTTCACGGTGACGATCAGGTTGCGGCAGAGGCCGCGGCCGAGCCAGCTGTCGCAGATCGCGAGGCTGCGCGGCGGCTCGCAGACCACGTCGCAGAGCAGCCAGTCGACCGGCGCGGCCGGCAGATAGGTGAAGGCGTTGCCAACGACCGAGGCGAGCTTCGGGTGGCGAGACAGCGGCGGCGCGAGCGGCGCCCGATCGACCGCCACCACGCGCGCCCCGCGCTTGAGCGCGGTCGCCGTCCAGCCGCCGGGCGCGGCGCCGAGATCGACGCAGGCGTCTCCCGCGCGCGGCGAGGCCCCCATCCAGGCGAAGGCCTCTTCCAGCTTCTGGTAAGCGCGCGACGGCGGCGCGCGATCGATCGCCACCGGCGCATCGCCGCCCGGCCAGCGCGCGAGATCGAGCCCCCCCAACGGCAGCGGGCGGGGCGGGGCGGCCGAGACGGCGAAGCGATCGCGCCCGAGCGCCAGCACCTGAACCACCAGAAGGCTCTGGTCGAAACCCGCCGTCGCCTCCTCGAGGGCGCGCTGTCGGCGCGACGCCCGGCGCCGCCGGGTGCCCAGCAGCGCCAGCGCCTCGCGCGCCACCAGCTCCGCCCGGCTGGCGAGGCCGGGCGGCGGCTCGGCGTGCGCCAGCGCGTGGACCACGAACGGCCCGGGCCACCCGTCGATCGCTGCCTCGACGGCCCCGAAGATCCCCTCCGCCAGCGCCCGCACCGAGCTGCCCTCGATGAGCCGCGCCCCGGGCAGCGACTGGCGCGCGAACACGGGATCGACGGCGAGGTCGTCGGCGTCGATTCCCACCACGCCGGGCGCGAGCTCCCGTGCCGCCGCGCCGGCGCCCGCGAGCTCGTCGGCGAGCGCGGGCTCCGATCCGGCCGAGCAGAGAAAGAGCCGCACGGGATCGCGATCTAGGAGCTGGAGGCGGCCTCGTAGGCGGGCGAGAACATGAAGGTGACGATCTCGTGCGCCGACGCGCCGCGCAGGAACTCGCCGCGCACGGCGGCGGTCGGCGGCTCGTCGTCGTCGCCGTAGAGCTCCCCCTCGGAGACGACCGACAGGGCGTCGACCGGGCTGCCGCAGACGAGCAGGCCGACCCGGTTGCAGGTGTGGCGCGTGCCGCGCCGGAAGGTCTGCCAGTCGGGGAGATCCGCCAGCGCCGCCTCGACCTCGGCCAGGAGCTCCGCGCGCGCTTCGGGCGAACCGAGCGCCACGGCGGCCTCGGGGCGCCGGAGCCAGTCGGCGACGGCGACGCCGCGCGGCTCGATGGCGGCGGCGCCCCCCAGCGCCGCGCGGGCCCCTTCGAGCATCCGCGTCAGCCCGTCGACGCCGGTCAGCCCGGCGGTCACCAGGCCGCTGCGCAGCGCTTCGATGGCGCGCCCCGCGACGAACGACCAGGCCTCCGGGCCCAGCATGACCGCTGCGGGGCTGATGAGCAGCCCCGCAGGCTGCGAGGGGATGAGGCGAAGCCGACGGCGCTCCCCTTGCGGCGAAGGCGTCCGGCGCAGCCCTTCGGCGTCGGGCGCCACGACGAACGCCGGCGCACCCAGGAGGTCGGCGATGCGGCGCAGCTCGATCGCGCGCCCCGGCGGCAGCCCGCTTCCCTCGACCGGCTTCGGCGCCGGCTCGGCGTAGTCGAGGCCCAGCAGCGCCGGCGCCAGCCGCGAGAGCGCGCGCCGCACGGGCCCCGCGACGTCGGGGTGATCGACCGGCGTGCCGGGGCGGATGGCCTCCGGGCGGAGGGCCTCCGGGGCGGGGAGCGCGTCGAGCAGCTTGGACCCGAGGCCCCCTGGCTCGACGAAGGCTGCCATCGAGTAGGCCGCGCGCGCCAGCGCCAGCCGGCGCGTTCGCGAGGCCAGCCCCCCGAGCGCGAGGGCCGGTCCCGGTCGCGCCGGATCGACCAGCACCAGCGCGACGAGGGCGTCGCAGAGCATCCGCTCCCCCTCGGCGCCGGCCCAGAATCGTCCGCGGGTCAGCATCGGATCGATCGAGTCGACGCCCCGCGCCGCGGCGCGGTCGCCGGCCTGCGCCAGCACGCGGGCGGCGGCGTCGAGCAGATCGGGATGCGTGCCGAGAGCGAAACGCTCGGGCGTCGGGCTGCGTGGCCCGG
Organism: uncultured Pseudomonadota bacterium; assembly: GCA_963831685.1. Taxonomy (GTDB): domain Bacteria; phylum Myxococcota_A; class Polyangia; order Fen-1088; family Fen-1088; genus JADGRB01. The sequence continues at coordinate 104,772 of CAWHRJ010000006.1, read as the reverse complement.
CGACGGCGATGGCGAGACGTGCCATGAGGTCGGCGTCGGTCTCGATCGAGAGCGGCACGGCGGCGAGATCGCCGGCCAGATCGGCCACCACGTCGAGGTCCCCTTCGTCCCAGAAGTGATCGATGAGGCGCAGCCGGGAGGGGACGAAGCCCGGGTCGGCGTCCGAGGAGCGGAGGTAGGCGTCGAGCGCGCCCGCCTCGTCGGCGAGCTGCGTCCGCCGGATCTCCGCCTGGCGGTAGAGCACGGCGGCCCGGTGGGCCGGATCGGGGTAGAGGCGCGCGAGGCGCCCGCAGGATTGCGCCGCCTCGTGAAAGAGGCCGAGCTTGAGATAGGTCTGCAGCAAGAGCTCCAGCGCCGGCAGGCGCCCCGGCTCCTGATCGACGACCAGCTCGAGGTAGTAGCGCGCGCCGTTCCATTCGCCGGTCTCGGCGTAGATCGCCCCCAGGCGGTGGCGGAGATCGCAGAGATCGACGGAGGCGCCCGCCGGCAGGAGCCGGAGCAGCTCCTCGAGCCGCAGCGCCGCGGTGGCGGTGTCGCCGCGCGCGAGCGCCAGCTCGGCGAGAACGCGGCGTGCGTCGACGTGGCGCGGGTTGAGGATGGCGAGCTCGCGGTAGAACGCCTCGGCCTCGGCGCTGTCGCCCACCCGCAGCGCCAGCGCCGCGCGCCGCGAGACCAGATCGACCCGCAGGACGGCCTCGCCGGCGTCGGGGGCCGCCTCGAGCGCCGCGTAGAGCTCGCGGGCGCGGTGCCACTCCTGCTTCCGGTAGGCGATCTCGGCCAGCAGGACCAGCGCGCCCGAGTGCTGAGGTGCCGAGGAGAGCGCCTGCTCCAGATCGTCGGTGGCGGCCGGGATCTCGCCGCGCGACAGCGACACCCGCGCCTTGGCGACCAGGGTGTTGGCCTTGCGCACCGGCTCGGACTCCACGCCCGCCGAGCGCCAGTAACTCGGATCCGCCTTGGCTGTCGCCGGCTCGGGCGGAGGTGGTGGCACCACGTGGGGTGTCTTCTCCAGATCCGGCAGGGGCGGCGGCAGCGTCCCGCTGCGCGCGGCAAGCACGGGCGAAGTCACGGGCGGAGCCTGCGCCGGCTCCTGCCGCGCCAGGAAATCCCGGGCGGCGGCGTGTCCCGGGTCGATCTTCAGGAGGCGCTCGTAAGCCAGGCGCGCCTGCGGAGGGCGCGACAGGCTCCGATCGTAGATCTCGCCGAGGCGCGCGAGGATCGCCTTCTGCTCGCGCGGGCCGCGCGCGGCGACCTCCAGCTTTCGCTCGAGGACGTCGGCCAGACGGGTCAAGTCTCCGGCGTCGGCGCAGAGCGCCTCCAGCGCCTCGAGCGCTTCGGTCGACGCGGGATCGAGCGTGACCGCCCGCTCGAGCAGCATGCCGGCGTCGGCGGGGAGCTCGAGCCGCTTGCGCAGGATCTCGGCGGCGGCGACGAGCGTGCCGGCCCGCTCCGCCTCGCTGGCGCCGACGCGCAGATCGTCGGCCGAGGCGATGAGCGCGCGCGCCGCCCCGTGCGGATCGCCGCTCCTGGCGTAGAGCTCTACCAGGCGGCGCCAGGCCGTTCCGACCAACGGCCCTGCCGTCGCGTGATCGATGCAGAGCCGCAGCGCCGCCAGCGCCCCCTCGATCTCGCCTATCTTCTCGTAGGCCGCCGACAGGAGGTGCGCCACCTCGGCCCGCGCGGGGCCGACGGGCGCCAGATCGAGCGCCCGCCGGAGGGCCCCGATCTCGTCGGCGTCGTCGGTCGCCAGATCGGCGGCGATCCGCTCGAGATCCCCGCGCGCCGAGGACCAGCGCAGCGCGATCCGCCCCGCGGAGACGCGCACGGCGCCGAGGTGCAGGCCGGCGCTGTCGGGGAGGCGAAACCCCTCCCCGACGAAGATCTCGTCGAGCGCGGCGCCGAGCGGGTCGACCTCCAGCGTCCCGGCCGACGTCGCGCCGGGGGCGGGGATGCCGAACACCATCGCCACCGCGGCGCGCACGTCGTCGGGGCGCGCCGCGCCGCCGTCGACGGAGATCTGTAGCCTGCGCCCCGCGCCGGCCCCCAGGGTGAGGCGCGCCGAGGAGCCCGCCTTCGCGTGGCCGTTCTCGTTCTCTCCTTCCCCTTGCCCTTGGGCCCGGCCGGTGACCACGATGCGCCCCGGCTCCAGCGTGACGCCGAGAGGTCCGTGCTCGGTCTTTGCCGCAGCCACCCGGCTCTCCACGCCCGCGCGGTCGATGATCAACGTGGCGGCGCGCAGCTGCCCGCGGCGGTTGCGGAGCTCGGCGACCGCCAGCGACTTTCGCGGCCCGGGCCATTCGACCTCCAGCCGCTCGATCATCAGCGGCCCGAGCTCCCGGGCCGTGACCGTCAGGATCGCCCGGCCATCGACCAGGGCGAGGGCCATCGCCGGTACGGCGTCGGCCATGGAGCCTCTTCAGCCTCCAAACGGTCGGTGAGGGGCGCAGGGCTCGTACGACGGCGGCTCGCTGCTCTCTTCGTAGCGGAGGACCTCGTTGTTCACGCTGATGTGCTTGGCCTGCTTGGCCTCGTTGCACCGCGCGGTGGTCCAGTCGGTCAGGACGCGCTCCCACTTGGTCAGCTGGGCCTCGTGCGCGAGCTCGACCTTGCGCTTCTCGAACTCCGCCATGTCGGGGTCCTTGCGCTCCTTGAGATGCACCACCACGAACGTCCCGCTGACCTCGAACGGCCCGGCGATCGGCGCGGCGTCGGTCAGCGCGAAGGCGGCCTTGGCGAGCGGGTTCGAGACGCCGATCCCCTCGACGATCGCCCCCTCGCGGCCGGCGCGCAGCGAGAAGAGACCGGTCTCCTCGACGCGCGGCCCGGCGCCGGCCTCGGGCACGGCGTTCGCCTCGTCCTTATCGTTCGAGGCGGTGGGGAAGACCTCCTTCATCGGCTTGCCGGGCGTCTCCTTCAGCTTGGCGACGGCGTCGGCGGCGGCGGTCTTGGCCAGCGCGTCGGCGCGCTCCTCGCGCAGCTTCTGCTCGGCCAGCTCCAGCTTGGCCTGTTCGTAGGAGATGTTGCCGCTCCGCTGCCCCTCGACCTTGGTGATCACGTAGCCGTCGGTGCCGCGCAGCGGACCGACGATGGCGTCCGACCCCGCCTTCCAGACCTTCTCTTCTTGGTCGCCCGGGAGGTTGGCGGCGCCGTGCGCGCGCCAGCCCAGCTCGCCCCCCTGCGCCTTGCTCGTGGCGTCGTCCGACGACGCGCGCGCCACCTCGGCGAACGTGACGCCGTTGGTGCCCGAGATCTTGGCCCCCTTGACCAGCTTGGTGGAGAGCGCGTTCGCCTTGTCGTGCGCCGCCTTGTCCTGCTGCGCCGTGGCGTCCTTGGCGACCTTGACCAGAATCTGGCGCAGCTTGCGCTCGTCGTTGACCTTCTCGTAGACGAACCGCTTCTGCTCGTAGAGCGCCTTGAGCTTGGCCTCGTTCTTGGCGGCGTAGTCGGCGATCTCGGCGTCGGTCAGCACGACGTCCGCCTGGTAGCGATGGCCGGAGAACCGCAGGTACTCGAGGTTCACCTGCCGCCCGCGCCGCACGAAGTCCGACTTGACCTCGTCGTTCGAGACCGACACGCCCGCCCGCAGCAGATCGCGCACGCGCGACGCCAGGAGCTCCTTCTTTTGCTCCTCGATGAAGGTCTTGGGGGTCATCCCCAGGTCGTACTGAAGGAACGTCTTGAACGACTCGTAGTTGAACGCCCCGTTCTTCTGCAGCCGGGGAACGGTGTGCACCGCGCCGAGGCCGATGATTTTGGATTCGCCGATCTGGTCGGTGACCTCGTCGTCGGTCACGACGTAGCCGAGCCGGTCGGCCTCCGAGGCCAGGAGCTCGCGCTCGATCAGCTTGTCCATGACCATCTCCTTGAGACGATCGCGCTTGGCGGCCGGAGCGGGGATCTGCGCCCCCCCCACCAGCATGAAGCCGTACCGGAAGCTGTTCTGGGTGATGGTCGATGAGCCCACCTGCGCCGCGTAGTGGTCGTTCCCGTTCATGACCTGGTCGCAGGAGGTCCCCCGCGACGCCGGTCCGAAGCTGACGACGAAGATCGCGATCAGGAACAGAAACAGGGCGTAGATGAGCACCGACTGCGAGGATTTCCGCATCTGCTCGAGCATGGCGGGGCGGAATCTACCACAGTCTTTTGGGGAAGATCGACGCGGCCGGCCTATCGGAGTGCCTCTGCGTATGCTAAAAACGGTTGTCTCGTCGACGCGGCGGTCGTTTTCGATTCGGGCGGCGTGCGGGGCGCTCAACTCATGCTGCTCGACTGGGTCTACGGACTCTTCTCCAACGACCTCGCCATCGACCTGGGCACGGCGAACACGCTGACCTTCGTCCGCGGCAAGGGAATCGTCTCCAACGAGCCGTCGGTGGTGGCGGTGCAGCGCTCCGGCAACGGGACCAAGAAGGTCCTGGCGGTCGGCAAGGAGGCGAAGGAGATGCTGGGGCGGACGCCCGGCAACATCGTCGCCGTGCGGCCCATGAAAGATGGGGTCATCGCCGACTTCGAGGTGACCGAGGCGATGCTCCGCTACTTCATCACCCGGGTCCACAACCGGCGAACGCTGGTCAAGCCCCGCATCATCATCGGCGTCCCCTCGGGGATCACCGAGGTCGAGAAGCGCGCGGTGAAGGACTCGGCGCTGGCGGCCGGCGCGCGCGAGGTCTATCTGATCGAAGAGCCGATGGCGGCGGCGATCGGCGCCGGGCTGCCGGTGACGGAACCTTCGGGGAACATGATCGTCGACATCGGCGGCGGCACCACCGAGGTGGCGGTCATCTCGCTGGCCGGCATCGTGGTCGCCAAGTCGATCCGCGTCGCGGGCGACAAGATGGACGAGGCGATCGTCGCCTACATCAAGCGCAAGTACAATTTGCTCGTCGGCGAGCGCACGGCCGAGATCATCAAGAAGACGATCGGCAACGCCTACGCCACCGACGACGTCATGACCATGGAGATCAAGGGGCGCGACCTGGTCGCCGGTGTCCCCAAGACGCTGGTCATGAACAGCGACGAGGTCCGCGAGGCGCTGGCCGAGCCGGTCAACCAGATCGTCGACGCGGTCCGCTCCGTGCTCGAGCGGACGCCGCCCGAGCTGGCCGCCGACATCGTCGACCGCGGCATCGTGCTGACCGGCGGCGGCTCCCAGCTGCGCAGCCTGGACGTTCTGCTGCGCGAGGAGACCGGCCTGCCGGTCATGGTCTCCGACTCCCCCGAGTGCGCCGTCGTCCTCGGCACCGGCCGCGCCCTCGACGAGCTCGCCCTGCTTCGCGAAGTCGCGTTGCAGTAGACCGATTCTAGAAGTGGCATTTTCGCGGCTGAGCCGGCCACAATAGGGGCGCATGGGTCCGGGAAAGCGCCTGCGCGAAGCCGCCGTCGTGGTGGTGATGCTGATCGTGGCGATCTACGCGCTGCACACGAGCGCCAAGAACCCGGGCGATATGTCGGTGCTCGATCGCGGGATCCTGCGCCTCGTCTCGCCCGCGCAGTCGGCGATGTCGTTCATCGCGCGCGCCATCACCGGCGTCGCCGGCCACTATGTCGAGCTGACCCACGTCCGCGGCGAGAACGAGGCGCTCACGCACGAGAACCAGAGGCTGCGGGCGGAGCTGACCGAGATGCGGCGGCTCGCCGAGGAGAGCGGCCGTTACCAGCGGCTGCTCGGCCTGCGCGACGTGACGCCGGCCGAGACGATCGCGGCGCGCGTGATCGCCGTCGACGCCTCGCCGTACTTCCGTGTCGCGCGCGTCGACATCGACCACGGCGAGGGGGCGGTCCGCCACGGGATGCCGGTCTTGACCCCCGACGGCGTGGTCGGCCGGGTGAACCGCGTCTCGGGCAAGAGCTCGGACATCATGCTGCTGGTCGACCCACGCTCGGCGATCGACGTGGTCGTCCCGCGCACCGGCGGGCGCGGCATCCTGCGCGGCAAGGCAGCCGAGAACGCCTACCGCTGCAACATCGAGTACCTCGCGCGCGGCGAGCCGGTCAAGGTGGGCGACGCAGTCGTCACCAGCGGCCTCGGCAGTTCCTTCCCGCGCAACCTGGCGGTCGGCCATGTCACTCGCGTCATTCCCGGCGCCGTCGGCCTCTACCAGGACGTCGAGGTTACCCCCGACGTCGATTTCGCCCGACTCTCCGAGGTCCTGGTCGTCGTGGCGCCGCCGCCGGCCCCCGACACCGATCCCGCCGCCCGCCGCCTGCCGGCACGCGGACCCATGGTCTACAAATGAAGGGACGCGCATGAGATCGGCCATCACGCTCTTCGTCGCCTACCTGCTGCTGATCCTGCAGTCGACGGTCCTCGAGCTGGCGCCGGTGCACATGGTGGCGCCCAGCCTCGGGCTGCTGGTCGTGCTGCACGTCGGGCTCTCGTCGAAGTGGACCATCTCCTCGGCGGCGGTGGTGGCCTTCGCCACCGGGTATCTCTTCGATCTGACGTCGGGCGCGCCCCAGGGGGTGCACGCCTTCGTGTTCGTCCTGATGGCCCTCTTCGCGCGCGCCCTCTCGACCCGCCTGGCGGTGCAGGGGATCGTGCTGACCGCGGCGACGGCCTTCGTGGCCAGCCTTCTCGCCTCGGCGCTGATCGTCATCGTGCGCGCGCAGGTGGGGCCCGAGGGCGGCTACGGCGGCCTGCGCCTGGCGCCGCTGGAGGCGCTCCTCACGGGCATCTTCGCCCCGGTCGTGCTCGGACTCTTCCGGCGCATCGACGGCAAGGTCGACAGCGCGCGCTCGCGCGTCGGTCTCGCCCGCGGCCCCCACCCCTTCGACCCGATCCCCCGACGATGAGAGCCGCACCCCCATGGAAATAGCCGGGCAAGATGCCGAGTTGCCCGAGATACGAAGGCGATCGCGCTACTTCGCGCTGGTCGCGCTGATCGCCTTCCTGGGGATCGCCGGGCGGCTCTTCTACCTGCAGGTCATCCAGGGGGACGCGTTCTTCCGGGTCACCTCCGACAGCATCGTCCACACCGATCTGCTGCCGGCGGTGCGCGGTCAGATCCGCGATCGAAAAGGGAAGGTGTTGGCGACGGTGCGGCCGTCCTACAACGTCTACGTGACGCCGCGCCTCCTGACGGCCGAGGTGTTCGCCCACCTGCGCGCCGTCCTGGGGATGAACGGCGACGAGGCGATCGACGTCTGGGAGCGCGTGCAAAACGGCGGCGGCGAGGGCGGACCGCACGCCGCCGAGCGGCCGGTGCTGCTGGCCGAGGACATCTCGCGCGAGGCGATGGCCGCCATCGAGACCGGCGTCGATCTGCCGGGCGTCAAGATCGTCTCGGCGCCGCGCCGATCGTACCCGCAGGGGATGCTGGCCGCGCACGTGCTCGGCTACATGAACGAGATCTCCGCCGACGAGCTGCGCGCCAAGAAGGACGAGGGCTACCGCGCCGGCGACCTCGTCGGCCGCACCGGGATCGAGCGGCAGTGGGACGGCTATCTGCGCGGGCGGGCCGGCTTCCAGAAGATCGTCGTCGACCGGCGCGGGATGCCGAAGCCCGACATCCGCGACGTGATCGACGGGCCGGCCGCGCAGGCGGCCGTCGCCGGGAACAACGTGGTGCTGACACTCGACGCCGACACGCAGCGCTTCACCGAGCGGGCGCTGCGCAACGTCTCGGCGGCGGGCGTGGTGGTGCTGGACATCGGCACCGGGCGGCTCCTGGCGATGGCCTCCAAGCCGAGCTTCGATCCCAACGAGATGTCGGGGCACCTGACGGTCGAGGCGGAGCAGCGCCTGCTCGCCGATCGCTACCACCCGCTGCACGACAAGACGCTGGCCGAGACCTATTACCCGGGCTCGACGTTCAAGCCGGTCGCGGCGATCTCGGCGCTCGAGGATCGGCTGATCACGCCCGAGGACAAGATCAAGTGCCACGGGTCGTTCGAGATCGCGCGCCGGCGATTCAGGTGCACGAAGACGCACGGCGTGGTGGCCCTCTACGACGCCATCGTCCAGAGCTGCAACGTCTACTTTTACGAGCTGGGGGCGCGGCCCGGCATGATGGATCGGCTGGCCAAGTTCGGATCCGACCTGGGGCTGGGCGCGCCGACAGGGCTCGGCCTCAACGGCGAGGATGGCGGCTTTCTGCCGACAGAGGAATGGTACCAGGAGCAGAAGCGCGAGAACCCCAAGGCGGAGGGGTTCCAGATCGGCCAGGCGCTCAACGCCGTCATCGGGCAGGGGTCGACGCGCGTGACGCTCTTGCAGATGGCGCTGCTCTACGCGGCGATCGCCAACGGCGGCAAGCTCTGGCTGCCGCAGATCGTGGAGCGCGTCGAATCGCCCGACGGGCAGATCCTGGAGGAGTTCGCGCCCCGCGTGCGGCGCGAGATCTCGGTCGCGCCCGAAACCTTGGCCATCGTCCGGCAGGCCCTGGTCGGCGTGGTCAACGAATCGAAGGGCACCGCCTACAAGAGCCGCGCCAAGGACATCGAGGTGGCGGGCAAGACCGGCACGGCGCAGGTGCACGGTCGCAAGACCGAGCTCGGCGGCTACGAGGCGGGCGATCACGCCTGGTTCGTCGGCTTCGCGCCGGCCGGCCGCCCGCGGATCGCGATCGCGGTGCTGGTCGAGCACGGCGGCCACGGCGGCGACGTCGCGGCGCCTGTGGCGATGGAGATTATCCACAACTACTTCGACAGCGTCGCGCCCGCCGACAAGGACGCGCCGCGGGTCGGCCTACCACGCCGCAGAAACCACACCGTCGAGGCGCCCGACACGACCGCGGAGGCGGACGCGCCGTGATGCAGCCGCGTGGGGTCGGCTGGCGGAGGCTGCGCTTTCGATTCGACTGGACGCTCACGGTGTCGGCGGCGGCGGTCACCTCGCTGGGCCTCCTCAACCTCTGGAGCGCGGTCCACGACCGACAGTCGAACCTCTTCTCGCAGCAGGTCTCCTGGCTGGGGCTGGGCGTGGCCGTGTTCCTCGGCGTCGCCATGCTCGACTACCGGACAATCAGCCGCTACGCGTACATCCTGCACGGGGTCGGCGTGGCGCTGCTGATCGGGGTTCTCGTGTTCGGCAAGATGGTCGGGGGCGGCCGGCGTTGGTTCGACGTAGGCCCGTTTCACGTCCAGCCGTCGGAGCTGGTGCAGCTTCTGACCGTCGTCGCGCTCGGCAAGTACCTCAACGATTCGCCGTCGCTCGAGGGGCGGACCTGGCGCCACCTGGCGATCCCGGTGGTCATCGTCAGCCTGCCGGCCTGGCTCATCGCCAAGCAGCCCGACTTCGGAACGGCGTTCCTGCTCTTGCTGATTTTCTTCACCATCATGCTCACGGCGCGGCTCAAGCTGCGGACGCTGGGGGCGATCATCGGCTTCGCCACGCTGGCGGCGGCGCCGATCTACCAGCACCTCCTGCGCGAGTACCAGCGCAAGCGGTTCGAGGCCTTCTTGAACCCGACCTCCGAGGGGGCGTACCAGACCCGCCAGGCGCTCAACGCGATCGGTTCGGGGCGGTTCCTGGGCAAGGGTTTCATGCACGGCACGCAGATCCGCCTGCGCCACTTCCCCGCGCTCTGGACCGACTTCCCGTTCGCCGTCTGGGCCGAGGAGTGGGGCTTCGTCGGCTGCTTCGTCCTCCTGCTCGCCTATCTCGTCCTGATCCTCTGGATCATCAAGATCGCGGGCGACGCGCGCGATCGGTTCGGCGCCACCGTCTGCGTCGGCGTGGCCGCCATGCTCTTCTGGCACGTGTTCATCAACATCGGCATGGTGAGCGGACTGCTCCCGGTCGTCGGCGTGACGCTGCCGCTGGTCAGCTACGGCGGCTCCAGCATCCTCACCATCGCGGCGGCGCTGGGGCTGGTCATGAACGTCAGCGTCCGCCGCTTCTCGTACTGATCGCCTTGGATGCGCGTCGCGGGAGGGGCCTTTAGGGCCCCCCCCGCGATATGAACCATCCGCCTCGGCCGGTCGAAAAGAATTCTTGGCCCCTACTTTCGTAAGGGGGGAGTCACTGGAATGACCGCATCGGGCTTCCCGACTGGCGGGCGTGCACATCCATCGGTCAGTGGCGGCTCCCTAGTGCGTTCTTGTAGGGAAAAGAATCTCTCTTCGTGTCGTACCGCGCAGAAGGTTCGAGATGAGCATGGTCGTTCGGATCGAGAGGGTCAAGCGCGATCACAGGCGCGGCCGAGCGTCTTCGTCGCTCCTGGGTCGTCGATTTGGGACGCGTCGCGCGATGGACAACAAATGTGCTCGGGCGGAAAATCGCGCCCGATGGAAACACCAAGCCCCCGCAGCGTGAAGGCCTTGCTCTGCTCGGCCGCCCTTGGAGCGACCTGTCTTTTCACGGCGCAGCCGGCGCAAGCTCAAGCGGCCGTGGCCGCGCCACCGGCCGCGCCTCCCGCCGCGACGCCAGCGCCCGCGCCCGCCGCCCCGCCGGCCGCCGAGCCCGAGACGCCGCCGCCCGTCGAGCCAACCCCAGGCTATCCCTACGGCCCGCCGCCTCCCTACTACTATCGCCCCTACTACCACCGCTATCGGGCGATGCCTTACGCCTATGCGCCGCTGCCGCCGCCCCCGGCCGAGTCGATGGAGGGGTTCCACACCCACGACGGGTTCTTCATGCGCGTTCACGTCGGCATCGCCGCCACCGGGTTCTCGTCGACGCAGTCGGGGATCAAGACCAACTACGCGGGCGGCGGCTCGTCGACCGGGATCGCGATCGGCGGCGTCATCGCGCGCGATCTCGTCCTCTACGGCGCGGCGTTCGGCACCAGCACCGCGAACCCCGACAAGCAGGTCGCCGGCACCAGCATGACGGGCGATCTCGGCAACATCGGCGTCGGCGCGATCGGTCCCGGCATTGCCTACTACTTCGAGCACCTGAATCTCTACGTGTCCGCGACGTTCGGGCTGGCGGGGTTCAGCGCCGACGACAACAACGGCTTCCGCGTCGATTCGTCGCGCTCGGGAACCGCCTTCGAGCTGATGCTCGGCAAGGAGTGGTGGGTCTCGCCCAACTGGGGGCTCGGCATCGCCGGCGAGCTCTTCACGGCGTCGCTCAAGGACAAGAACGTCCCCGGCCTCACCTGGTCGGCGGGCGCGGCGTCGATCCTCTTCTCGGCGACCTACAACTGACGCGCGCGCGGCTCGTCTGACGATCCGATGCTCGCCGGCCGTCTCCGTCGGGTGCGCCCGCGCAGCCGCGCGCTGCCGGTGCGGCTCCTGCGTGGGCTCTGGACGTTGCCCACCAACCTGCTCGGACACCTCGCCGGTCTGCTGGCGAGCGGCCGCCTCCCGCGGCGGGTCGGCGGACCGGCGGCGGTCGGGTGGCTCTATCCGATCCGCGCCGGCCTGGGGCTCGACTGGGTCGGCGCGGTGACCATCGGCCACGCGATCCTCCATCGCCCGGGCGTGCTCGACGGGCCGACGACCGGCGCGCGGCTGACGCTGGCGCACGAGCTGGCCCACACGCGCCAGCACGATCGGCTGGGCCCCCTCTACCTGCCGCTGCACATCCTGTCGCAGGCGGCGAGCGCGGTCCTGACGCGCGGCAAGCCGGTCTCGGTGAGCCGCGTCCACGACTGCAACCTGCTCGAGCAGACCTGGATCGCGATCCCCTCGAGCGCGCCGCACGCGCCGGGCGCGTCGGACGACGAGGTGGCCGAGGTGCTCGCCGCGTTCGCCGTCTAGGTGACCGGGCCGCGCGGCGGGCCGGCGGGGACCACGTCGCCCGATGGCGGCGTCTGCGGCTTGTCGGCGACCTTCTCGCGCCAGAAGGCGCCCACGCCGCCCTGGACCGCCGTCGAGACGGTGCCGCGCGACATCAGCTCCTCTTTGTCGAGGATCGCGTCGACGCGCCGGTAGGTCGGCTTGGCGTGGTCGAGCGTGTCCATGCGGATGGCGTCGCAGGGGCAGGCCTCGGCGCACAGGCCGCAGACCACGCAGCGAAGCTCGTCAATCTCGAAGATCTTGGGGCGCTTCTCGATCCGCCCGTCGGGCGCCTCCTCGGGGACGATCGTGATGCAGTGGGCGGGGCAGACCGTCGGGCACATCATGCAGGCGACGCAGCGGACCTGTCCGTCGTCGCGCAGCATGAGGCGGTGCAGGCCGCGGTGGCGCTCGGGGTACTTGCTTCTTCTCCTCCGGGTACTCGATCGTCACGATGTCGGTCTCCTTGCGGTGACCGGTCACGTTCCCGAAGAAGTTCTTCACGAAGTGGCGGAAGGTGACGCCCAGCCCCTCTGCGATCGCCGGCAGGTACATCTGCTGCGCCAGGCTTCCGGGGCGGTTGACGACTTTGACTCCGACGGCCATCGGTTCTCCTAGCTCGAGGACTGCGCCCAGAGGATCATGACCGCCGTCGCCACGACGTTCGCGATCGAGATGGGCAGAGGCGCTGCCACCCGAGCCGCATGAGCTGGTCCGAACGGAAGCGCGGCAGCGACCAGCGAATCAAGAGCTGGAACGAGCAGAAGGCGAAGACCTTGCACCAGCCAGCAGGTGGCCATCGCTGCGACGAAAGCGACGTTCGGCAGGTGCTGGAACATGAAGCCGTCGATCGTGCTCCCCATGTGCCAGCCGCCGAAGAACAGCGTGATCATGATGGCGCTGGAGGTGACGATCTCCAGGAACTCGCCCAGGAAGAACATGCCGAAGCGCAGCCCGGAGTACTCGACGAAGTAGCCGATGATCTCCGGCTCGCCCTCGGGGATGTCGAACGGCGTTCGCTTGGTCTCGGCGATGGCGGCGGTAAGGAACAGTATGAAGCCGACCGGCTGCGTGAAGATTCCCCAGCTCGACGCGTAGTGGTCGAAGCTGATGAAGTGCGTCTGCAGATCGGCGATCGCGCCGGGCTCGAGCGTTCCGTAACACGAGGAACGAGCCGAGCACCGCCATGCCCATCGTCACCTCGTACGACATCATCTGCGAGCTGGCGCGCAGGCCGCCCATCATCGCCCACTTGTTGTGCGAGGCCCACCCGGCCAGCGTCGCGCCGTAGACCGCCAGCGACGAGATGGCGAAGTAGAAGAGCAGGCCGACGTCGAGCCGCGCGATCTGCAGCCGCACCGGCTGCGCGCAGCGTCGGGGTTCCGTTGTCGAGAAGCTGGCCCCAGCAGAGGGGCGGGCCGAACGGGATGATCGCCGCGACGATGAGCGCCGGCGCCATCGCCATGATCGGCGCCCACATGAAGAGGAACTTGTGCGCCTTGCCGGGGACGTAGTCCTCCTTGACCATGAACTTCAGCGCGTCGGCCATGAAGTGGGTGATGCCCCACATGCGCCAGTTCGCCCGCTTCCCGCGCCGCTTCCAGGGCAGCGGGATGTTGGCGCGGTTCGGGCCGAGTCGGTCCTGCATCATCGACGACTGCCGCCGTTCGAGCCAGGTGAGGATCGAGGCGATCGGCATCAGGAAGCCCATGATCATGAAGAGCGATCTTGATGACCGCGGCGATGACGTTGAAACCGAGCGAACCGTATTCCATGTGTCGTCAGCCTCGCAGATCCGGCGAAGCGGAGCTGGACGGGCAGCTGCACGCGGCCCCAGTCGGCATCCTTCAGAAATGCCAGCTTCGACTTGGCCTCGTTGAAGACCGTCTTCGCGTCGCTGAAGTCCATCGTGGCGCCCAGCTTGCGCGCGAGGTGCGAGAGGATCTCCCAGCCCGGCAGCGCGTCGCCGGCGGCGCGGGATCGCGGCGCGGACGCGCTGCACCATGCCCAGTCGGTTGGTGAACGTCCCGTCGATCTCGGCCCACTCGGTGAGCGGCATCGCGACGTGTGCCGCGTCGGGCAATGGCCCGCGGTGCGTCGCCGATCACCACCAGCGTCTTCAGCCTGTCGATCGGCAGCGCGCCCGGCGCGTCGGCCGACCAGGACGCCGTCGGTGCCGACCACCAGCAGCGTCGTCGACCGCCCCCGACTTGAGGTCGTTGGCGAGGTCGAGCAGCGTGCTTGCAGCCGTCCCGCGCCGATCGCGATCGCGCCCGCGGTGTTGGGGTTCTTGTCGGCGCTGACGAGGATGTCGTCGCTCCAGCCCTGATCGAGGCCGGCGAGGTAGGCCTTGCCGACGCCCGAGGTGATCGAAGGTGAGCTTGGCCAGCGCGTAGAGGTCCTCGTTGGTCGACTGCGCGTTCAACACCACGCCGACCTCGGCGGGATTGGCGTCGAGCGCGTCGCGCAGCAGCTTGCCGGCGTCGTCGAGCGCGCTGTCCCACTCGACGGGGACGCCGCCCGAACACGGCGCCGCCAGGCGCGTCGCGTTCACGCGCTTGTAGGTGAGGCGCCCCTCGTCGCACATCCAGTGCTTGTTGACCGCCTGGTTCTCGCGCGGGACCAGGCGGTAGATCTTGCCGCGCGACGTGTGGACCTCGATGTTGCAGCCGGTGGCGCAGCCCGTGCACACCGACGGCGTCGTGTAGAGCTCCCAGACGCGCATCGCGAACCGGAAGTCCTTCGACGTCAGCGCGCCCACCGGGCAGACGTCGACGGTGTTGAGCGAGTAGGGGTTGTCGAGCTGGTGGCCGGGCGCCGTCGTGAGCACCTCGTGATCCCCGCGGTCCGCCATCTCGAGTTGGTGGTTCTTGGCCACCTCGTCGCAGACGCGGATGCAGCGCGTGCAGAGGATGCAGCGCTCCTGATCGAGGACGATGGTCGGACCGAGGTCGACGACCTTGTCCTTGTGGACCTTGATGCCGTCGTTGCGCGCCAGCTTGGCGTCCCAGTCGAAGTACTGCTTCTGCAGCATGCACTCGCCGGCCTTGTCGCAGATCGGGCAGTCGATCGGGTGGTTGACGAGCGTGAACTCCAGCATCTGCCGTCGCACGTCGAGCGCGCGCGGCGAGCGCGGTCATCACCTCCATCTTGTCGGCGACCGGCGTGTAGCAGGACGGCACCGGCTTGGGCTGTCCCTTCACGTCGACCAGGCACTGGCGGCAGACCGCCGGCGACGACAGCCCCGGGTGGTAGCAGAAGAACGGAACCTTGGCGCCGTTCTGGTTGCAGGCCTCGATCAGCATCGTCCCCTTGGGGACCTGGAGCGTCTTGCCGTCGATGATCACGGTGACGGTTTCGGGCGGTGTGGTGGTCGTCATCGGTCTCGTCTCATCGGTCACACTCGCCGCCGATCATGTTGATCATGCCGAAGGTCGGGACGACGTCGGCGATGAAGAGCCCCGGCAGCACCTTGGTCAAAACCTCGGTGGCCGCGAAGCAGGGGGGCCGCACGCGGCACTTCCAGGGGCGCCCCGTGCCGTCGGAGACGATGTAGAAGCCGAGCTCGCCGTTGCCGGCCTCGGTGAACGAGTACACCTCTCCGGACGGCACATGAATGCCGTCCATGATGAGCTTGAAATGGGCGATCATCGCCTCGATCGAGTTGTAGGTCTCGCTCTTGGGCGGCAGCGAGATGCGCGGGTCCCCGTGCATGAACGGCCCCGGCGGGATCTGCTTGAGCGCCTGGTCGAGGATCCGCATCGACTGGTGGATCTCCTCGACGCGCACGGCGTAGCGGTCGAAGTTGTCGCCCACCGAGCCGACCGGCACGTCGAAGTCGAACCGGTCGTAGACCAGATACGGGTGGTCCTTGCGGACGTCGTAGGCGAGGCCCGTCGAGCGGCCGACCGGGCCCGGTGATCCCGTAGGCCAGCGCGTCTTCCTGGGTGATGATCCCGATGCCGTCCATCCGGTCGCGGAAGATCCGGTTCTTGTCGAGCAGCTTGCTGACGTCCGACAGCACGATCTGCGTGCGCGCCAGGATGTCGCGCAGCTTGGCGTCGAACTCCGGGGGCAGGTCGTAGGCGACGCCGCCGATGCGCAGGTAGCTCGACGTCAGCCGCGCGCCGCAGACCTCCTCGAGCAGCTCGAACAGCCACTCGCGGGCCTTGAGCGTGTAGAGAAAGACGGTGAACGCGCCCAGCTCCATCGCCGAGGCGCCGAGGCAGGTGAGGTGGTCGGTGATGCGCGAGACCTCGCCGACGATCACGCGGATGAACTGCGCGCGCTCGGGGATCTCCTTGGTGATGTCGAGCAGCTTCTCGACCGCCATCGCGTAGCCGACGTTGTTGAGCATCGGCGAGATGTAGTTGAGCCGGTCCGTGTAAGGAAAAACCTGCGTCCAGGTGGCGCTCTCCGATTCCTTCTCGAAGCAGCGGTGCAGGTACCCGATCTGGATGTCGGCGCTCGAGATCTGCTCACCCTCGACCTCCAGCACCATGCGCACCGTGCCGTGCATGGCCGGGTGCGAGGGGCCCATGTTGAGCGGAACCGGCTCGGTCGGCAGATCGGGCGCGGTCGAGATCCTCGGCTCCTGAAAGCCGAGCACCACCTTGCGGGGCAATGTGGAAGGGGCCAGCGTCGCGTCGTGGTCGTCCATTGATTCTCGTCTGGGCCTTCGGCCTATTCTCGCGTTCCAGCGTTGCGGCGCACGAGCGGCTGCCGCTTCTCCTTCGGATAGTCCTTGCGCAGCGGGTGCCCGACGAACTCCGGGTACATGAGGATGCGGCGCAGATCGGGGTGCCCCTTGAAGCGCACGCCGTAGAGATCGTAGGCCTCGCGCTCGTACCAGTTCGCCCCGGCCCAGACGCCGCAGAGCGTGTCGACCCAGGCGTCGTCCTCGTTGACGCCGCAGGTGAGCCGCACCCGGTGCTTGTGCGCGACCGAATAGAGGTGGACCACCACGTCGAAGCGCGGCGCGTCCGGGTTGCCGCCCCGCATGCCCAGCCGATCGACGGCGGTCAGATCGATGAACATCTGCATCTTGGTCGCCGGATCGTCGCGCAGGAAGGTCGCCACCGCGATCCAGGCGTCGCGGCGGATGCGCGCCCACTCGTCGCCGTGAGCCGAGCCGCTCTCCAGGATCTCGCCGCCGGTGAACTTGGCGTTCAGCTGATCGAGGACGATCTGAGCCATTACGGCGTCTCTGCCTTGTGGCCGATGGGCCGAATCCTGGCGAGCGGCACGTCGTGGCCGGCCTCGGCCCTGATGGTGAGCTGGCTGTGCCCCTCGCCGCGCTGGATGCGTTCCTGAAGCAGGATGAGGCCGTCGAGCACCTGCTCGGGACGCGGCGGGCAGCCGGGGATGTAGACGTCGACCGGGACGACCTGGTCGGCGCCCGGCATGGTCGAGTAGTTCTGGTAGAAGCCGCCGGTCGAGGCGCAGACGCCGAACGCCACCACCCACTTCGGCTCGCACATCTGATCGTAGATGCGGCGCAGGGCCGGCCCCTGCCGCTCGGTGATCGTCCCGACGATGATCAGGAGGTCAGCCTGGCGCGGCGAGAAGCGGGGGAACTCGGCGCCGAAGCGGGCGATGTCGTACTTGGGCGCCGCCACCGACATGAACTCCATTCCGCAGCAGGCAGTAACGAACGGGTACTGAAACAGCGAGAACTTCCGCGCCCAGTTGATGGCGTCGGTCAGCTTGGTGGTCATCCATTCGAGCGCGCCCATCGCTTTACTCCCAGCCGATGGCGCGCTTGCGCCAGACGTAAGCCAGCCCGACGATCAGGATCCCCATGAACACCATGATCTCGCCCAGGCCGAAGAAAGAGACGCCGCCCGCGCACTTCCCGGCCGTGACGGCGCCCGCGCAGGAAAGCTCGCGGTACTTGAGCGCCCACGGGTAGAGGAACGCGGTCTCGATGTCGAACACCAGGAAGACGATCGCCACCTGGTAGAACTTGACCTCGAACCGGGTGCGCGGGCTCCCGATGACCTCGGATCCGCACTCGTACGGATAGTCCTTGGCCGCGCTCGGCCGGTGGGGCCCCAGGTACTTGGCGGCCGCGGTCAGGAGCAGCGCGAACCCGACCCCACACAGGATCATGAGCGCTGCTGACAGATAATCTGATGTCATGGGCCCCGCTTCGGGAAGAACCGAACCGTCGCCGCGATTTATAGAGGTTGCGTGCGAATGAGTCAATCGGTGTGCTGGACCATCCCGGACGTTTGACTTGGGCCCGCGACATTTCTATATCTAGACGCCGGATGCGCCGCCCCTCGTCGCTGCTCCCCTTGCTGGGGGCGATCATCGCTTGGACGGGGACGCCGGCGTGCGGGAAGACGCCGGCCGAGGCGCACCCCGTCGAGGCCTCGGCGGTGAAGGCGGGCGGGGGCGACAACGACAACACGCCGCCCCCGGGCGTCGACATCTCCAAGCTGGACGACTTCGGCAAGAAGGTCTTCTTCCGGATCGGCAACGCCGAGCCGTCGATGTGCGGCCAGGCGCAGAGCCTGCTCGTTTCCGCCAAGGCCAAGCAGGGGGGCTGCGCCCGCTCGGTGAACGCGCTCCGCTACGTCGCGCGGCTGGTCGACCAGGGGTTCACCGACTCGGAGGTCTCCGAGGCGCTGGCCAAGCGCTACCGCCCGGTCACCCCGAAAAAGATCGATGTCTCCGACGCGCCCATGAAGGGGAACCCCAAGGCGCGCGTCACGCTCATCGAGTTCGCCGACTACGAGTGCCCGCACTGCAAGCACTTCCAGCCGGTGCTGCACCAGATCCTGGACGAGTTCCCCAACGACGTGAAGCTCTACTTCAAGCACTACCCACTGCCGCAGCACACGATGGCCCGGCAGGCGGCCGAGGCGGCGGTGGCCGCCCAGAAGCAGGGGAAGTTCTGGCAATTCCAGGACAAGCTCTGGGAGCATCAAGATGAGCTCAGTCCCGCCGAGATCGAGAAGGTGGCCAAGCAGACGGGACTGGACGTCGCGAAGTTCCGTCAGGACGTCGCCTCGGACGCGGTGAAGGCGAGGGTGGAGAAGGACAAGAACGAAGGGTCGGCCGCTGGCCTGCAAGCGACGCCCACCCTCTACATCGACGGGCGCGAGTACACCGACTCGCGCGACGCCGACAGCCTGCGCGAATGGATCAAGGACGCACTAGGTTCCAGCTGAGTCGGGACCGTGAGAGGGTCCCGCGCCCCCGCGCGATGAGCTCCGCGCGGCCGAGCCGCGCTGCGCTCGACGCGATCGGTGCGATCGGTGCGATCGCGCTCGCGATCGCCTGCTTCGGCTGCGCCACCAGCGGCGCGGGGGGCGGCGAGGTGCAGGCGCCGGTCGGCGCGCCGCTGCCGCCGCTGAAGGTCGACGCGCTCTCGGGAAAGACGATCAACGTCGCCTCGTACAAGGGGCGGGTTCTCCTGCTCGACGTCTGGGCGTCGTGGTGCGACCCCTGCAAGCAGGAGCTGCCGGTGCTGAACGAGATGGCCCGGCGGCTCAAGCCCCAGGGGATCGACATCCTGGCCGTCTCGGTCGATCAGGAGCGCGCCAACGTCGACAAGTTCCTGCGCTCGCACGGGGGCCACTGGGCATTGACGGTGGCGCACGATCCGCGCGGCGAGGTCGCCGAGCTGCTCCAGCCCGACAAGATGCCGACCTCGTACGTGGTCGACCGCTCGGGGATCGTCCGCTACGTCAACTCCGGCTTCCTGCCCGCCGACGCCTCGACCATCGAGCAGCACCTGCTCGAGGTCGCCGGCCACTAACCGACCGTCGCCATCTCCGCCGATGCCCGACGAGTTTGCCGCTCAGTGACATTTGACAGCTGAGCCGCCAAGCCTCTTGCGGCGGGATACCGAGATCCTGTAGATACTGTGCCCCGATGTTTTGGCAGCAGGCTTACACGTTTTTTGTTTGCAAGTGGATATCCATGATCCTGGTCGGCCTGTGCCTGTTCATGGGATCGACGGTCGTCGCGGCGGAGCCGCCGCCGTCCACCGCGCCCGTGAGCACCGCCACACCAGAAGCGCGCACCCAGGCCAAGAAAGATCTCGCCGCCGGTCAGAA
This sequence comes from uncultured Pseudomonadota bacterium, assembly GCA_963831685.1. Taxonomy (GTDB): domain Bacteria; phylum Myxococcota_A; class Polyangia; order Fen-1088; family Fen-1088; genus JADGRB01. The sequence continues at coordinate 85,039 of CAWHRJ010000006.1, read as the reverse complement.
GCTGCTCAAGAAGGGGCAGTTCGAAGAGGCGCTCACCAAGCTTCGCGCCTCGTACGCCGCCGATCCGAGCGGCGCGGCCCTGATGGGGATGGGCGAGGCCGAGCGGCAGGTGGACCGCCCGGGCGAGGCCTACCGCGACTACGAGAAGGCGCTGTCCGATCCGGCTGGAGATCTGCAGCCCGCGGATCGGGAAGCGGCCCAGCGGGCGGTCGCCGAGCTGGCGGCGCTGACCGGGACCGTGAAGGTGACGCTGTCGGAAACGGGCGCAGTCTGCACCGTCGACGGTCGCGCGCTCGGCATCGACGAGATCGGGCACCCGTTCCGGCTCTCCCCGGGGCGCCACGTGTTCGAGGCGACCAAGCCGGGGTTCGAGCCGCTCACGTTCCCCATCTGGGTGACGGCCGGCAAGCCGCTCGAGACGACGCTGACGCTCAAGGCGGCGGGAGCGCCGCCCGTCGCGCCTCCGGCGCCGCCGCCAACCGCGCCGCCCCTGCCGGCGCCACCGCCGCCAGCGCCGGTGGCACCGCCGCCGCCAGCCGCGCCGACGTCGCCTCCGCCCCCGCCGGTCACGGCGCCACCAGCCACCTCACCGCCGCCAGCCGCGCCACCTCCAGCGCCACCGCCGGCCCCAATCACGTTGCCGACAGCACCGACGCCGTCACCGCCGGCTGCGCCATCACCGCCGCTTCCGCCACCACCGGTGACGGCACCCGCGCCGTCGTCGCCAGCCCCGGCTCCTGGACCCGCGCCCCAGGCCGTCCCGCCGCCGGTCGAGACGCCTCCGTGGATCGCCACGCCGATCCCTCCGCCAGCACCGGAAGTCACCCCGATTCCGTCCGCTTCCGAGCCACCGCTGCCGGCGCCGTCGAACGAGCCGCCGCCGGCCAGCACGAACGCCGATACGCTGCGTCCCGGCTTCCTCGTCGGCGTCCTGGCCTTCCCCCGGCCGCTCGAGGGAGAGGTCATGGTCAAGCTGGGTACCTCCCTCGCGCTCGGCCTCAAGGGAGGCTATCTGCCCGAGCTGTCGACCCCGGGCGGCAGCGCCAAGCTGGATCTGAAAGCCATCGAGGGGATTGTCCGCTGGTTCCCCGGACACGGCGTTTTCTTCCTGGGCGCGGGCTTCGGCTACCAGAACCTCCAAGCGTCGCTCAGCGAGCCGGTCGGCTACAGCCAGTTGACCATCACCGCCGACATGTCCGGCTTCTTCGTCTCGCCCCAGCTCGGGGTCCTCTGGGTCTCCCAGTCGGGCTTCGCGCTCAGCTTCAGCGTCGGCGCGCAGATCCCGATCCCCAGGGATCCCGTCGTGAGCGCGACCTACGACGGCCAGCCGGTTCCGACCCAGCCGACCAGCACCATCCCCCAGGCCGTGATCGACCAGGCCAACTCCGACGAGAACAACGTCCGCTCGCTCGCCCGCTTCATCGTCAAGTACCCCTTCCCGAACATCGACCTGCTCCGGATCGGCTTCTTCTTCTAGACCACCGGTCCGTCGCCGCGGGCGACGACGGTGTCGCGGGCGAGGCGGGGGTCGTGGTCGGGGTGGTCGAGGTTGTAGTGGAGGCCGCGGCTCTCGGGGCGGCGGCGCGCCGACTCGATGATGAGATCGGCGACGAGCGCGATGTTGCGCAGCTCGACCAGGTCGCCGTTGATGGTGACGTTCCAGTAGTAGTCGCGGATCTCGGAGCGGATGAGCTCGATGCGGCGGGCGGCGCGCTCGAGGCGGCGGTCGGTGCGGACGATGCCGACGTAGTTCCACATCAGGCGGCGGATCTCGTCCCAGTTGTGGCTGACGACGACGGCGTCGTCGGGCGAGCCGGCGTCGCCGGAGTACCAGGGCGCGACCTGCGCGGGGCGCTCGCTGCGCACGCCCTTGACGTCGTCGGCGGCGCGCGCGCCGAACACCATCGCCTCGAGCAGCGAGTTGGACGCCAGCCGGCAGGCGCCGTGCAGTCCGGTCATCGACACCTCGCCGATGGCGTAGAGGTTCTTCACCGTCGAGCGGCCGTGCTCGTCGACCTGGACGCCGCCGCAGCTGTAGTGCGCGGCCGGCACGACCGGGATGGGCTGCTTGCGCATGTCGATCCCCAGCTCCATGCAGCGGCGGTGGATGTTGGGGAAGCGCTCGACCACGAAGTCGCCCGGCAGGTGGGTCATGTCGAGGACGACGTGGTCGTCGCCGGTCCGCTTCATCTCGGCGTCGATGGCGCGCGAGACGACGTCGCGCGGCGCGAGGTCCTTCATCTCGTGGTAGCGCGGCATGAACGCCGTGCCGTCGCGCAGCCGCAGGATTCCGCCCTCGCCGCGCAGCGCTTCGCTGATCAGGAACGACTTGGCCGCCGGGTGGTAGAGCACCGTCGGGTGGAACTGGAAGAACTCCATGTTGGCGATGCGCGCGCCGACCCGGTAGGCCATCGCCACGCCGTCGCCCGTCGCGACGTCGGGGTTCGAGGTGTAGAGGTAGACCTTGCCCGAGCCGCCCGTGGCCAGCACGACCGCGCGCGCGACGACAGTCTTCACCTCGCCGGTCCGCTGGTCGAGCAGGTAGGCGCCGAACACGACGTTGGGGCCGCCGTACTTGGCGGTGGTCAGCAGATCGATCGCCAGGTGGTCGGGGAGAAGGGTGATGCGATCGGCGCGCTTGGCGACGCCGCCCAGCAGCGCCTCTTGAATCGCCCAGCCGGTCGAGTCCTTGACGTGGACGATCCGCCGCGCGGTGTGGCCCCCTTCGCGGCCGAGCTCGAGCTGGCCGGCCGCGTCGCGATCGAAGGGGACGCCCAGCTCGTTGGCCAGCCAGAGGATGTGCTCCGGCCCCTCGCGCGCGCAGATCTCGACGATGTCGCGGTGGCAGAGCCCGTCGCCGACGCGCAGCGTGTCCTCGACGTGGGCGGCGACGCCGTCCTCCGGATCGAGCACGCCGGCCACGCCCCCCTGCGCGTAGGCGGTGTTGGCGTCGGCGGGGGCGCGCTTGGTCGCCACCACCACCCGGCCGTGGGCCGACGCGCGCAGCGCGAAGTACAGCCCGGCCAGCCCCGACCCGATGACCAGGTAGTCGGTCTCGATCACGGGGAAAGTCTAGCTCAGGGGCCGGGCGTGTTACGATCGTTCGTCGACATGAAAAGGGGGGGCCTCACCCTGCTCGCCGCGGTTGGCGCCGTGGCGGCGCTGGCGCCGGCGCACGCCGGGACGTTCTGGTCGCGCGAGCGCGCCGACGGCGTCGTCGAGTTCACCAACAAGCAGCCGGCGGGCGGCCACTGGAAGGTGCTTTTCAAAGCAGGCCCCGGCAAGGCGGCGGCGCTGCGCGGGTCGACCGACATCGTCCCGCCGCGCGACCTCTCGCCGGTGCGCTACAGTCGGTTCGACCGCGACATTCTCGACGGGCAGGCGTTCTACGGCATCCCCGACGCTTTCATCCGCGCGATCATCAAGACCGAGTCCGACTTCGATCCGCGCGTCGTCTCCAGCGCGGGGGCCGAGGGGCTGATGCAGCTTCTCCCAGGCACGGCGCGCCTCATGGGCGTCACCGACATCTTCGACCCGCGCCAGAACATCATGGGCGGGACGCGCTATCTGCAGGTCCTGGCGCGGCGGTTCTGCAAGACGCCGGCGGCCGGTGACGCGTGGACGGAGCCGAGCTCGGCTCGGCGGAGTCCGTCGCGGGAGGGCACGGGGACCCTCCCAGGGTCCCCGAAGGCAGAGCCCGATCCGCTGACCGTCTGCTCGGCCGACGAGAAGGTGAAGGTGATCGCCGGCTACCACGCGGGTCCCGCGGCCGTCGAGAAGTACGGCGGCATCCCGCCCTACGAGACCACGCACGCCTACGTCGCGATGGTGCTGCGCCGGTACGACCAGTACCGGATGTCGGCGGGAGCCATCTCCGACAAATGACGGCCGCGCCGTACGTCGCCCACCTGACCAGCGCCGGGGAGCTGGTCGCCTCGAAGAAGTTCGGCGAAGCGGAGGGGGAGATCCTGCGCGCGCTCTCGGCGGCGCCGACCGACGCCAAGGCGCTGACGCTGCTGGCCCTGGTTCGTTACAAGCTGGGGCGGCTCGAGGATGCGCACGCCACCTACCGCCAGCTCGCCGGCGCGGCGCCGCACGACGCTGGCGCGCGCCGCAACCTGGGGTTGCTCTCGCTGAAGCTCGGGCGGATCGACGAGGCGCTCCCCGATCTGGAGATGGCGGTGCGCATCGCCCCCGGCGACGCCCGCGCCTGGAGCTACCTCGGCTACATCTACGCCAAGAAGGGCGAGGTGGTGCAGGCGGCGGCCGCCTTTCGCCGGGCCGGCCAGGACACCCTGGCGAACGAGCTCGATCAGGCGGCGACGGTGCAGCGTCCGCCGACGCCGGCGCGCGGCGGCGGCGCGTTCGGCCGGCCCGTCGCGCTCGCCCCGCCGCTGCCGCCGATGCCGGGACTCTCGGCCGAGAAGCGACCGCCGAGCGTGCGCCGCCCGACCGATCCGGTCGAGGCACGCCTCGAGGCGCCGGCGCATGCCGTTCCAACTGGTCGGGAGTCGATCGCGTGGACGGAGCTGGGCTCCGCCCAGCGGAGTCCGTCGCGGGGGGGCGCGGGGACCCTCTCAGGGTCCCCGGAGTCAATAGAGCCGCCCCAACCGCGCGAGGTCGAGACGGTGCCGCTGCTGTCGTTCGTGCTGGCGCGGCTCGGTCAGGCCCCCCCGCCCGCGATCCCGCCGGGCGCGTTTCGCCTGGCGATCGCCGACGAGGCGCACGCGCGCGGCGACGCCATCCTGGCCGGATCGGGCGCGCTCAAGTGGGAGCGGGGCGTTCGCCGGGCGCAGGGACGCACCAGCAGCGAGCCGCTCGGGCGTGAGGGCGGGGCGCCGTTACTTCCGGTTCATGGGTGGCGGCGAGATCTGGATCGCGGGCGCCGTGGGGCGCTGGCTGCCGCTGCGGCTGGACGACGACGTCCTCTACGTGCGCGAAGACCGCGTGCTGGCGTTCGACGGGGCGCTGACCTGGGAGGCGGGCGAGGTGCCCGGCACGGGCTCCGCATGCTGCAGTTCCGCGGTCGCGGCAGCGTGGCGCTGGAGCTGCCGGCCGACGCCATCGCCATCAAGGTCACCGACGAGAAGCCGACGCTCATCTCGGCGGCGCGGCTCTCGGCTGGGTCGGGCGGCTGGTCCCGCACGGCGAACGGATGCCCGGCGCGGCGCCGTTCCAGCTCGGCTGCCAGGGCGAGGGCGTCGTGTTGCTCGAAGCGGTTGTCCAAGCTATGTCCGGATAGACCATGGCGACCTTCCGGCGCGAGTTCACCAACGTGCCGAACCTGGTGACCATGGGGCGGGTGGCGCTGATGCCGTTCGTGCTCTCTTCATCGACAACTTCAGCCCGCTGCGCAGCTTCATCGCCAGCCTGCTCTATCTCGGTGCGCGCGGCCGGCGACGGGCTGGACGGCTACCTCGCGCGCAGCCGCGGGCGAGGTGAGCACGCTCGGCAAGTTCCTCGACCCGCTGGCCGACAAGCTGATCGTCACCGCGGTGCTGGTGTTCATGGTGGCGCTCGGGCGCGTGCCGGCCTGGGTGGTGGTGGTGCTCATCGCGCGCGATCTGGCGATCAACGGCCTGCGCAGCATCGCCTCGGCGCAGGGGCTGGTCATCTCGGCCAGCGACAGCGGCAAGATCAAGACGGCGCTGCAGCTGGTGGCGATCATGATGCTGCTGATCTACTTCCGATACCCGATGCTGGGGACCAGCAAGATGATCGACTACCACCTGGTCGGGCTCATCGTCCTCTACGTCTCGACGGTCGGTGTCGCTGTTCTCGAGCGCGCAGTACATGCGCAACTTCCTCGCCGCGGCGCTGCGCCGCCGCGCGCGCGCAGGCGTGATCGCACGCGCCGCCGCGCCGCTGGCGCCCGCCGAGGCCGCCCGGCGCGCGGCGCGCGGCGCCGGGGGCCTTCTGGCTGTCATCGCCCGCGCCCGACGAGGCCGACGCGTCGGCAATCGCGCGCGACTTCGTGGGCGCCGAGCCGGTCGCGCGTCGTCCGGGGCGACGCGCCGGCGCGATCTCGCCGAGCTCGAGCAGGCCTGGACAGAGGAGCGCGCGCGCCTGGAGCGACGGCGGCGGCGCCGGCGCGTCGCCCCGGGCGTTCCGGTCGCGGTCGGCTGGCTGTCGTACGAGCTCGGGCGCCGCTGGTCGGGCTTGCCGCCGCGCGCGCCCGACGCCGACGGGCCGTTGCTTCGCCAGTTTCACTTCCACGACGCGGTCTGGATCCGGGCAGGCGAGCGGCGAGGCGCGCATCTTCGCGCGCGACGAGGCCGCGGCCGATGGGCTGGCGGCGTTGCTGGCGCGCGAGGTCGCCTCCGAGCCCGCGCGCCTCGGCCGCGCTCGCGGCGGTTCATCCCGAGGCGACGTCTTCTCGAGGGCGTCAGGCGGATCCTCGAGTACCTGCAGGCGGGCGACGCCTATCAGGTGAACCTGGCGCGGCGGTTGTCGCGCGCCGGCGACGCCGGCGATCCGACCGCCCTGGCGGCCGCCCTGCGGGCGCGCGCGCCGGCGCCGTTCGCCGCTTTCCTCGCCGGTCGGCACCGGCGCCGCGACCGACGCTGACGATCTGGCAACTCGCCCGAGCGCTTCCTTGCGCTCGACGGCCGACGGCGCCGTCGAGACCCGGCCCATCAAGGGGACGCGGCCGCGAGGCGCCGACCCGGACGCCGATCGCGCGGCAGCGCGTCGACCTCAGCGGCGCGGCGAAGGATCGCGCCGAGCACGTCATGATCGTCGATCTCGAGCGCAACGATCTGGGGCGCGTCTGCCACCCCGGCAGCGTCGACGGTGGCGTCGCTGGCGCGGGTCGTCTCGCTGCCGACGGTGCACCACCTCGTGATCGACGGTGCGCGGCCGCCTGCGCCCCGACGTCGGCCTGGCGGCGCTGCTGGCGGCGACCTTTCCCGGCGGCTCGATCACCGGCGCGCCGAAGCGCCGCGCGATGCAGATCATCGACGAGCTCGAGCCGGCGCCGCGCGGCCTCTACACGGGCGCGACCGGCTGGCTCGGTGCCGCGGGCGATCTCGATCTCGGCGATCGCGATCCGCACCGCGCTGCTGCGCGTGGGGACGCCTGGCGCTGTCGGTGGGCGGCGGGATCGTCGCCGACTCGACCCCCGAGGACGAGCTCTGGCCGAGACCGAGGTCAAGGCGCGGGCGTTCGCGGCGCTCTCGGGCGCCGGGCCAGCGCCACCACCACCGCGGCGGCGGTGAGCAAGCTGCCGATCTGCCCGGCCGAAAAGAAGATCGGCTCGGCGGGCGGCAAGCCGAGCCAGCCGGCGAGCCGCGGCGTCCCGAGCTCGATCGGGAATCCGCGAAGCACGTCGCCGCGGAAGATCTCGACCACGAACCGAATCAGCGCGTAGAGGCCGAGGTAGACCAGCAGCAGCGCGCCCGGCCGCCGGCGCAGCCGCGGGCGCAGCGCGCACAGAAGACCGAACAGCGCCAGCTCACCGGCCGCCTCGTAGAGCTGCGTCGGGTGCAGCGGCGGCGTCTCGGCGGCGCCCGGTGGGACCGCGCCCGCGCTCTGCAGCACGTCGAAGGCGACGCTGCCGCGCGGGAAGGCGACGCCGAGGCGCGAGGCGGTCTCCTTGCCGAAGCAGCAACCGGCGGCGAAGCAGCCGAGCCGGCCGAAGGCGTGCCCGATCGCCAGCGCCGGCGCGAAGAGGTCGCCGACGACCCCGAACGACCACCCCTCGCGCCGGGCGAACCTCCAGGCGACCACCGCAGCCGCCGCGACGCCGCCGTAGAAGACGAGGCCCCCCTCCCAGATCGCGAGCAGGCCCGTGCAGTCGCGCCACCAGGGCCCGCCCCCGTCGGTGCAGGCGTGAAAGAAGCTGCGCACGTTCACCAGGCCGTACGTCAGGCGCGATCCGACCAATCCAGACACCACCAGCCAGAAGGCGAGATCCAGCACGCGACCGCCGTCGAGGCCGCGGCGCCGCCCCTCTCGGTACGCCACCCAGATGCCGACGCCCAGGCCGGCCGCGATCAGGATGCCGTAGCTGTGGAGCGCGATCTCGCGCCGGCCGAAGGGGAGGGTGAAAAGGACTGGGTGCACGACAACTCCCGCCTTCGGCCCGTCACGCCCTCAGGCCGTCGCGCGCTCGCTCCGCGAGGCGATGATCCAGTCCAGCAGGATGAGCCCGACCCCCACGCAGAGCGCGGCGTCCGCGACGTTGAAGGCCGGCCACTCGTGGATCCCCTTCTTCCAGACGATGAAGTCGGTGACCTTGCCGTACATGACCCGGTCGATGAGGTTCCCGATCGCGCCGCCGCCGACCAGCCCCAGCGCGATGTGAACGCGCGTCGCTTCGGCCGGGGTCTTGCGCAGGTAGGCGACCACCACCACCAGCGCGACCACCGCCAGCAGCGTCAGCAGGATCCGGCCGCCCGGCAGGTCCTGCAGCATGCTGAACGCGACGCCCGGGTTCTCGGCGTAGCGAAGATCGAAGAAGCCCTGGACGACGACCTTGGGGTTGAAGGGTCCGCGCGGGCGCAGGACGTCGCGCGCCATCACCTTGGTCCACTGGTCGAGCACCAGGCTCAGCACCGTGAACACGGAGAACAGGACGTACTTGCGGCGCGTGGGGGTCATGGGGCGCTCCTGGCGGCGGCGATGGCGCCGGCGCAGCGCCGGCAGAGGTTCGGATCGGGGGCGCCGGGCGTGGCGGGATCGCCGGTGCGGCGCCAGCAGCGCGGACACGGGGCTGCCGGTGCTTCGCCCACGTCGATTATCGTAGCTGGCCAGTCCTTCTCATCGATCGTGATTCGAGAGACGACGGATAGCTCGGTGAGCATTTCTCGGTTCCACTCCCAATGCTGACGTTCTTCCGCCGTCGGCATGATTTGGACCCACGCATCTAGCGACTTGCGCCCCTTTGCGCGAAAGCCCTCTAGGAGACGAACGATGTCGTTTCGCCGCGGGCGGATCTCGTCGATCCAGCGCTTGTTCGGGTTCGCGGGCGCCTTGCCAGGTGGATAGATCTCGTCGCGCACGCTGGCGTGGACGTCGAACGGCTCGCCTGTCACGCGCGCCAGATCGTCGGCGACGTCCTGCGCGGTGAAGCAGAGGATCGGCGCCATCCAGGTGGCCAGCGTCCGGATCATCTCGTAGAAGGCCGTCTGCACGCTGCGGCGCGCCGGCGAGTCGGGCGCCTCGCAGTAGAGGACGTCCTTCACCGGATCGGCGTACTCGGCGGACACGGTGATCGCGAAGTCGTTCAGGAGCCGCACCACCTCGTGGAAGGCGTAGCGCTTGTAGGCCTCGAAGACCTGGTGGTCGCGCTCGCGCAGGAGGCCCAACGCCAGCAGATCCAGCTCGCGCAGCCGGTCGTCGTCCAGGCGATCGCGCGCCGGCGCGAAGTCGTAGAGGTTCGAGAGCAGGTAGCGGCAGGTGTTGCGGATCTTCCGGTACGACTCCGACAGCTGGTTGAGGATCGTGTCGGAGAAGACGATGTCGTTCTGGTAGTCGCCCGCCGCCGTCCAGAGGCGCAGGAGCTCGGCGCCGTTCTTCTCCATGCGCACGGCCGGCTCGACGTAGTCGGTCTTGGCGCCGGCGGCGCGGGCGCGCGCGATCTCCGACTTCGAGTAGACCTTGCCGCGCTCATCCAGCACCCAGCCGTGCGTCAGCACCGCCTTGTACGGCGCCTTGCCGCGCGTCGCCGTCGAGACGAGCAGCGACGAATGGAACCAGCCACGGTGCTGGTCGGCCCCCTCGAGATAGAGATCCACCTTCTCGCCCGCCGGCACCAGCTTGCCGTCGGCGACGGCGGCCCACGACACGCCCGACTCGAACCAGACGTCGACGATGTCGTGCTGCTTCTCCCAGACGCCCTTTCCGCAGGCGCAGACGGGCGCCGGCGACGGCAGCAGCTCCTGGGCGGGGCGCGAGAACCAGGCGTTCGACCCCTCGCGCGCGAAGATCTCGGCCACGTGGTCGATAACCGGCGCCTCGAGCAGGTCATTCCGGCAATTCGTGCAGCGAAACGCCGGGATCGGCACCCCCCAGACGCGCTGGCGCGACAGGCACCAGTCGGGGCGCGCCTCGATCATGCCGCGGATACGGTTCTCGCCCCAGGTTGGGATCCACTGGGTGCGTGCGATCTCCGCCAGCGCGCGGTGGCGCAGCGACTTGTCGTCCTCGGCCGTCCCGAGGCGCGCGAACCACTGCAGCGTGGCGCGGAAGATGATGGGTTTCTTGCAGCGCCAGCAGCACGGGTACTGGTGCTGGATCGTCTCGCCGACCTCGTTGAGCAGCAGTCCGCGTGCGGCCAGCCCTTCGACGATCTTCGGGTTGGCATCGAACACCCTCGCGCCATTGAGCTCGCCCAGCTCGACCTCGGCGGTGAAGCGGCCGTTCTCGTCGACGGGCGCGAAGATGGTCAGCCCGTGGTCCCGCCCGACGATGTAGTCGTCGGCGCCGTGTCCGGGCGCCGTGTGGACGAGCCCGGTGCCCGCCTCGAGCGTCGCGTGGCGTGCGAACCAGAGCCGGTAGTCCTTGCCGGCGTCCGCCTTCGGCCGCGGGAACGGCGGCTCGTAGCGCGCGCCCTCGAGTGCCTCGAGACCGGCCCGGGAGATCGCGATCCAGGACTCCTTCGCCGCGGTGATCCCGGTCGCCGCGAGAAACGCCTCGGCCAGCCCGGCGGCGACGATCAGGTATTCGCCCTCGCGTGGGATCGCCACGTAGTCGAGCTCCGGGTTGGCGACGACCGCCAGGTTGGCGGGCAGCGTCCAGGGGGTGGTCGTCCAGATGACGAACGCCGCCTTCTTCTCCTTGAGCCGTGGGTCGGCCTTTCCCGCGTCGCCGACGATCGGGAAGCGGACGTAGATCGACGGCGAGCTGTGGTCCTCGTACTCGACCTCGGCCTCGGCCAGCGCCGTCCGGTGGGTGAGGCACCAGTGCACCGGCTTCTTGTCGCGGTAGACGAGGCCCGCGCGCACGAACCCGGCCAGCTGGCGCGCGATCGCCGCCTCGTAGTCCTTCGACAGCGTCAGGTAGGGGTTGTCCCAGTCTCCGAGACAGCCGAGCCGCTTGAACTCGGCGCGCATCACGTCGACGAACTTGAGCGCGTGCTTCTCGCAGTGGCTGCGGAAGGCGGCCGCGTCCATCTCCTTGGCCTTCGGCCCCAGCTCCTTCTCGACCTGCTGCTCGATCGGCAGCCCGTGGCAATCCCAGCCGGGGCGGAACGCGGCCCGCTTGCCCATCAGCAGCTGCGACCGGACCACGATGTCCTTCAGGACCTTGTTGAGCACGGTGCCGTAGTGGATCCCGCCGGTCGGGTAGGGCGGCCCGTCGTGCAGGACGAACGGCTCCGCTCCGGCCTGCGCGCGCGCGGCCAGGATGCGCTCGTACTGCTCCTCGCGCGCCCAGCGGGCGAGCCACTCGGGCTCGCGGCGCGCCAGATCGGCGCGCATCGGGAACTCGGTCTTCGGAAGGTTGAGGGTCGCTTTCCAGTCCACGGGCCGGCGCATACTACCAAAGGAAACCCGCAAGTCCCGCCGGGCGCGATGGTAGAACCCGGGCATGGACGAGCGCGTGCCGTGGGACCAGTACTTCATGAACATCGCGCAGGTGGTGGCGTCGCGATCGACCTGCCCGCGCAAGTTCGTCGGCTCGGTGATCGTGCGCGACCGGACGATCCTCTCGACCGGCTACAACGGATCGATCCGGGGCATGCCCCACTGCACCGACGCCGGGCACATGATGGAGAACGACCACTGCGTCGCCACCATCCACGCGGAGGCGAACGCCATCATCCAGGCCGCCAAGAACGGCGTGAACATCGACGGCGCGACGATCTACGTGACCGCCAGCCCGTGCTGGAACTGCTTCAAGCAGATCGCCAACGCGGGGCTCCGCCGAATCGTCTACGGCGAATTTTACCGGGACGAGCGAATCTTCAGCGTCGCGGAGCGTCTGGCGGTCGACCTGCTTCACCTCCCGAGCCACGTCCCCGCGCCGCAGCGCGCCTGAGGTAACGGATGATGGGGGTAGGTCCGTAACCTACCGCACGGGATTTTTTCGTTGACCGGATCGCGAAATCTGGCTCACCTTAGAGGTCCATGCTTCGCCGGACGGCCCTCGGAGCGGCGCTCGCGCTGCTCGTCGGATTCGCGCCCCGCGCTCACGCGGAGGCCGACGACGAGGCCGGCGAGGCCGCGCCTGCGGCCGAAGCTCCGGCGCCCGCCGCGGCGGGCGGCGATTCGACCAGCGCCGAGGCGCCTGCCGCGAAGCCGGCCCGCGCGCACCACCGCCGCGGCAAGAGGAGCCACCACGGCCGATTCGTCGGCCGCGTCGTCGCCGAGGATCAGCTGCGCAGCGATCCGCTGCCGCGCCCGTCCGGAAACCTGGCGATGGTCAGCCTCAACAACCCGAACGAGGACCCGGTCAAGGTCAACATCTACAACCAGGACGGCTCCTACAACCTCGACGCGATGGAGCAGCTGAACCACATCCTTCGCTGCCGCCGCACCGACGTCGAGAAGCCGATGGACCCGCAGTTGCTCATGCTGCTGTCGCACGTCTACGATCACTTCGGCAGAAAGCCGCTGGAGATCGTCTCGGGCTTCCGCAACCAGCGCAAGCAGTCGAGCAACCACTTCAAGGGGCGCGCCACCGACATCCGGATCGCGGGGGTCAGCCCGAAGAAGATCGAGGCGTACGCTGAGACGCTCGATCGCGGCGGGATGGGGATCGGCATCTACCCGCGCAGCCAGTTCGTCCACATCGACGTTCGCTCTCCCCCCAGCTACCGCTGGACCGACTACTCGCCGCCGAACTCGAACGCGGCCGAGAAGCGCCCGCCCCGCGGCTGGAAGCGCAAGAAGCTCGAGTCGTAGGCAGGGCGTTCAGGCGGCCGGCCCCGGCTGACGCCTGGGGTCAAGTTCCGACAGAAACCTGTCGAGGCTCCCCGCGCGATGAATTTCCGCCCGACCTCGGGGGCCCTTAGGTCTCTCTTAGCGCTCTTCTTCATGGCCGCGGGAGCGGCGGCCTGCGGCGACAACATCCCCGGCCAGGATGCGACCGGAGCGGGCGGCGGCGCCGGCAGCGGGGGGGCGGGTCAGGACGGCGGCGGAGGGACCGGTGGAATCGGGACGGACGGCGGGCCGGATGGGGGCGGAGCCGTCGGTGGCGGCAGCGGCGGACAGGCCGGTGGCTCCGGCGGGAACGTCGGCGGCGCAGGCGGCGGCGGCACGGGCGGGAACGTTGGCGGTGCGAGCGGCGCGGGCGGCAGCGCGGGACACGCGGGCGCGGGTGGGAGCGGCGGCGGCACCGGCGGCGTGGCGGGCGGTGCGGGCGGCGGTGCTGGCGCGGGTGGCGCTGTCGGAGGTCAGGCGGGCGGGGGACTGGGCGGTCAAGCGGGCGGAACAGCCGGTGCGGGTGGCGGTGCTGGCGCGGGCGGCTCCAGCGGCTGTCAGTCGGCGCTCGACTGCCTGAACGGACAGGTCTGCGACGGCGCCAGCCACACCTGCGTCGTCTGCCCCAGTGACGGCGCTTGCCGCTCCGGCTACGGGCCGCAGCATGTCTGCGTCGGTGGCGCCTGCATCTCGGGCGACTGCCAGACGTACCTGGACTGCAGCAACGGCAAGCTCTGCATCAACAACTTCTGCACGATGTGTACGACCGACGCGTCCTGCATGTCGGTCTACGGTCAGGATCATATCTGCGTCTCTGGCGGCTGCGTGGCGGGCGAGTGCCAGAAGGCGACCGACTGCATGAACGGCAAGATCTGCGACGCGGCCCTCGCCTGCGTCGATTGCGCGACGGACTCGCAGTGCCAGTCGGGCTACGGTGCGAACCACCTCTGCGTCGGCGGGAGCTGCGTGCAGGGCAATTGCCGACAGACCAGCGACTGCGGTGGTGGGCGCATCTGCGACACGACGACGCTCCTGTGCGGCCCGTGCACCGACGACGCGAACTGCATGGCCAACTACCCGGGCCCGCAGCTCTGCCTCAACGGGAGCTGCGTGGCGGGCAACTGCCGCCAGACCAGCGACTGCACGCCCGGCCAAGTCTGCGACGTCGGGACCCACCTCTGCGGCAGCTGCACGAGCGACAACAACTGCCGCGCCAACTACGGACCGAACCAGCTCTGCGTCGGCGGCTCCTGCGTCCCCGGCCAGTGCCGTGCCTCGACCGACTGCCCGAACGGCGGCATCTGCGACACCAGCGCCTTCACCTGCGGCCCGTGTGGGGTCGACGGCGACTGCGTCGCGGGCTACGGCAACAACCACCTCTGCATCGGCGGCGCCTGCGTCTCGGGGACCTGCCACCAGACGTCCGACTGCGGGGGCGGCGAGATCTGCGACGCCGGCACCCACACCTGCGGCCCCTGTTCCAGCGACAGCGCCTGTCTCGCCGCGTACGGTCCGGATCCGCACATCTGCGTCGCCAACGTCTGCGTGCTCGGCAACTGCCACACCTCGACCGATTGCACGGGCGGCCAGCTCTGCGATCAGCCGACGCACCTCTGCAAGGCGTGCGGCGGCGACGACGCCTGCCAGGCCGACAGCGCCTACGGCGTCACCACCATCTGCCTCGGCGGCGCCTGCGTCTCGGGCGATTGCCACGGCCCGTCGTCCGATTGCCCGACCGGCCAGCTCTGCGGCATCGCGCAGGCCGACACCTGTGGCCCCTGCAGCACCGATGCGCAGTGCATCGCCGTCGACCCACCGTACGGTCCCGGCAACATCTGCTACCAGGGGATCTGCCAGACGGGCGACTGCCACGGCACCAGCTCCGACTGCATCGGTCCCAACGCGGGGCTCATCTGCGGCGCCGTCACCGCCAACGACTGCGGTGCTTGCTCGGGCGACTCCCAGTGCCAGGCCGATCCGGTCTACGGCTCGGCGACGATCTGCGAGACGGCGACCGGCCAGCCCCAGACCGGCACCTGCGTCAGCGATGCCTGCAGCACGAGCGGCCCCTGCGCCGCCAACACCGGCGACTTCTGCTGCAACGACATCTGCACGGCGGGGAACTGCTGCGCCGACGCCGACTGCGTCGGGAATCCGTTGTTCGGCGCGACCTACCGCTGCGTGAACAACAGCTGCACCGGTTGCGCCTCAGCCACCGGCAACACCTATTTCGTCGACCCGCTGAACGGCGACGACGGCACCGCGACCGGCAGCGGGATCGCCGCGGGCGTCGCCACGCCGACCTGCAGCTTCAAGACGGTCACCCACGCCCTCTCGGTGGCCAGCGCCGCCGGGGCGACCGGGACCAAGATCGTGATCGTCGGGGAATCGGGCCAGACCGTCGCGCTGGACGTCAACGAGACCTTGCCGATCGTCGTGCCGGCGAACGTCGCCATCTCGACCAAGAGCGGCCCGATCCGGGTGAACATGCCAGTGGGCAGCGACGCTTCCTTTGGGGGCTTCAAGCTGGTGGGTGACCAGGCTGTCATCGCGCCCGACGCCGCCGCGCCGATCATCATCGACGGCGCCTCCAACACCTCGGGGATCGGCATCAACGTCGCGCCCGGCGCCGGGAAGACGACGGCGATCTCCTACGTGACCGTGCAGAACAGCGGCGGCAACGGGATCGCGGTCCTCAGCGGCACGCTGAACATCGGCCAGGGGGTCACCGTCACCAACGCCGGAAGCGCCAGCAAGCACCACGAGGGTCTCTACGTCCAGGGCGGGATGGTGAACATCGTGGTCGGTGCCGGCCAGGCGACCACCAGCTTCACCGGCAACAGCGAGCACGGCATCTACGTCACCGGCACGGCCGCGCTGAATGTCAGCGGCGTGCCGGTGCTGCCGCCCAACGGTCAGGGGACGGTGATCGTCTCCGGAAACGCGTTCGACGGGCTCGAGATCTTCGAGGCCGCGGGGATGGCGCCGCTCTCGACGGTGAACGGGCTCGTGGCCTGGGGGAACACCAAGCAGGGCATCCAGCTGTTCGGTGGCGAGCAGGTCAAGCTGCGGAACAGCGTGTTGCTCAACAACAAGCAGAACGGCCTCCTCGTGACGTCGTCGGCGGCGGGCGATCTGTCGACGATCGATCTCGGCGTTGCCGCCGACCCGGGGCGGAACCAGCTCCAGGCCATCGCCGGCTCGAACCCCAACCAGGCCGGTCTCTGCATCAGCACGGCCGCCAACGAGGGGGCGCTCGCGCTGTCGGCCGAGGGGAACGTCTTCGCGGGGGCGACGTTGCCCATCGACTGCAGCTCGTCGCCGAGCTCCATCGTCCGCTCCGGCTCGTGCGCGAACGGCGTCAACATCGGGATCATCCCGGCGTCGAACACCACGGTGACGGTCGACCTCGCGACCTGCCAGTAGGGGCCGCGCCTCGACCGGGTCCGATCTACTCGGGCGCGCCGGCGGCGATCCAGGCGCGGACGAGCGCAACCGCCGCCGGCGGCAGCTTGCGCCGCGGCGGCATCGACGGCCGGTGGCGACGCTCGATCTTCGCCAGGAGGAGGCTGGCGTCCGGATTCCCGGGGACGACGACCGGACCGGTGTCGCCGCCGCGCATGACGCCGCCGAGGCTGCCGAGCGAGAGGCCGGCGTGCGGCTCCTTACCGCCGTGACAGGAGACGCACCAGCGGCCGAAGATCGGCGCCACGTCCCGCGCATAGGTGACCGGCCCAGCTGGAACGGGGGCAGCGGCCGAGCGGCGCGGTAGAACGAGCGCCAGGAGCGCGAGCCCGAGCATGGCCGCGAAGCCCGGAAGAAGCGGCGCGGCGCCGCGGCTTTCTTGCAATTCGGATCCCGCTCCTTTAGGGTCCATGACACCTTAGCGCGATGGCCTCCCGACAGCTGGATCTTCTCGCGGGCGGCGCCAAGTCCAAGAGCCCCGGCGCCGCCGACGGCGGTGGGCGCGGGCGCAAGCGCGGTGGCGCGGACGGCGGCGGTGGGGACGATCCGCCTCCGCCCGCCGACGCGTCGCTCGCGGACGAGGCGCAGCGGCGCTACCTGAACTACGCGCGTCAGCGTCATCACGTCGCGCGCGCTGCCCGACGTGCGCGACGGCCTCAAGCCGGTGCAGCGGCGCATCCTCTACGCGATGTACGCCAACCTGCACCTCTACCCGGACGCCAAGTTCCGCAAGTGCGCGCACGATCGTCGGCGACGTGCTGGGCAAGTACCACCCGCACGGCGACACCGTCGTGCTACGACGCGATGGTGCGCATGGCGCAGGACGTTCTCGATGCGCGCGCCGCTCGTCGACGGCCACGGCAACTTCGGCTCGCTCGACGGCGACGCGCCGGCCGCCTACCGCTACACCGAGGCCAGGCTCGCGCCGCTCGCGATGGAGCTGCTCGACGAGATCGAGCAGGGGACGGTCGACTTGCGCCCGAACTACGACGGCACGACCGAGGAGCCGATCGTGCTGCCGGCGCAGTTCCCGAACCTGCTCGTCAACGGCTGCACCGGGCATCGCCGTCGGCATGGCGACGAACATCCCGCCGCACAACCTCGGCGAGGTCTGCGACGGCGGCCGTCGCGCTGCATCGACGATCCGGAGCTCGAGACGAAGGATCTGCTCAAGTACATCAAGGGGCCCGACTTTCCCGACCGGCGGCCAGATCCTCAACACGCAAGAAGGAGCTGCGCGACGATCTACGAGACGGGGCAGGGCGGCGTCAAGCGTGCGCGGCGAGTGGAAGACCGAGAGCGAGGCGGGCGCGGCGGCGGCGAGCACATCGTCATCACGTCGATCCCGTACGCGCTGACCAAGGCGGCGGCTGGTCGAGCGGATCGCCGACGTGATCATCGGCAAGAAGCTGCCGCATGCTGGTCGACGTGCGCGACGAGTCGACCGACGACGTGCGCATCGTGCTCGAGATCAAGAAGGGCGCCGATCCCGCGCTGGTGATGGCGTACCTCTACAAGCACACGCCGCTCGCAGACGAGCTTCCACGTCAACCTGACCTGCCTCGTGCCCGACCGAGAACCGCGAGATCGCGGCGCCCGAGCGGCTCGATCTCGCAGGCGATGCTGCGCGCACTTCCTCGACTTCCGCGAGCGACGGTCGTCGCGCGCCGCTTCGAGTTCGAGCTCGCCGAGCTCGAGCGCGCGCATCCACATCCTCGAGGGCTTCGCGCACGATCTTCGACGCGCTCGACGAGGTCATCCGGATCATCCGCAAGTCGCGACGGCAAGGCCGACGCCGCCGCAGAAGCTCATGAAGCGCTTCGAGCTCGACGAGGAGCAGACCGACGCGATCCTCGAGCTCAAGCTCTACAAGCTCGCGCGGCTCGAGATCCTCGTCATCCGCGAGGAGCTCGCGCGAGAAGCGCGCCGAGGCCAAGGAGCATCGAGGCGATCCTCGGCGAGCGAGCGCAAGCTGCTGGGCGCGTCGTCCGCGGCGAGCTCGGCGAGGTCGCGCGAGCGCTACGGCGACAAGCGGCGCACCAAGATCGGCGGCGCGGCGGCGACGAGCCGGAGTTCGACGCCGAGGCCTTCATCGTCGACGAGGACGCCAACGTCGTCCTCACGCGCGACGGCTGGGTCAAGCGCGTGCGCGAGCTCAAGGACCTCTCGGCGACGCGCCTGCGCGAGGGCGACGCGGTGCTCGCGGTCGTGCCGCGGCTCGACGCAAGGAGCCGGTCGCCTTCTTCTCGAACCTCGGCAGCGGCTACGTCATGCCGCATCAACGACGTCCCGGCGTCGACCGGCTACGGCGATCCGGTGCAGAAGCTCTTCAAGTTCGACGACGGCGAGCGCGTCGTCGGCGCGCTGCTCGCTCGATCGCGCGCGCAGCGACGCGCGCCAAGGGCGACGCTGCGTCGCTGGCCGTCACGCAAGCGCGGCTTCGGCCTGCGCTTCGCGCCTCGACGCCGCACCGCGAGCTGTCGACGCGCGCCGGCCGCCGCTTCGCGCAAGCTCGGCCGAGGGCGACGAGATCGTCGGCGTCGCGCCCGTGCGGGCGACGAGGACATCGTCGTGCGTCGTGACCGCGCGACGCGCACGTGCTGCTGCTGCAAGCGTCGGCGAGATCGCCGAGCTCGCCAACCCGGGCCGCGGCGTCACCGTCATCAAGGCCGACGACGACGACGCGTGATCGGCTTCGGCGTCGGCGCGCGAAGGACAAGGACGTGCATCGTCGTCGAGACCGACAAGCGGCAAGGAGATCCCGATCGGGCCCGGGCGCTGCAGCAGTCACGGCGCGCGGCGGCAAGGGCCACGGCGCTCAAGCGCAAGACGACGATCGTCGCGCGTCGAGCACGCCCGTGCCCGCGCCGCCGCCGCCGACGCTGCCTGAACGTGAGCGAACTGACGTGACGCATGGCACGACGCTACACCGCCGACGACATCACGGTCCTCGAAGGGCTCGAGCCGGTCCGCAAGCGGCCCGGCATGTACATCGGCGGCACCGACAGCAAGCGGCTACCACCACCTGCTGTGGGAGATCGTCGACAACTCGGTCGACGAGGTCATCAACGGCTACGCGCACGCGCATCGAGGTCACGCTCCACAAGGACGGCAAGGCGGTCACCGTCGACGACGACGGCCGCGGCATCCCGGTCGACATCAACCGAAGCAGTTCAAGAAGTCGGCGCTCGAGCTGATCCTCGACGACGCTGCACGCGGGCGGCAAGTTCGACGCGGCGGCAGCTACCAGGTCTCGGGCGGCCTGCACGGCGTCGGCTCGTCGGTCGTCAACGCGCTCTCCGAGGAGCTGATCGCGCACGGTCAAGCGCGACGGCGCGCGACTGGGAGCAGACGCTTCGCGCGCGGCAAGGCCGACGAGCAAGCTCAAGAAGGTCGGCGCCGCGCGCGGCACCGGCACGACGATCTACTTCCGGCCCGATCCGCGAGATCTTCGGCAAGCAGGCAGTTCGATCGGCCGAGACGATCCGCGAGCGCCTCGAGGCCAAGGCCTACCTGCACGGCGGCCTCAAGATCGTCTTCGAGGACGAGGCGGACGAGACCACCGAGGACGGTTCGCGCACGCGGGCGGCATCGCCGACTTCCTGGCCAAGCTCGTCGCCGAGCGCGGCAAGGCCGCCGACGGCGCCGCAGGTCTTCTACTTCGAGCGCGCCGAGCGACGCAGCGGCGTTCGGCATCGAGGTCGCGCTGCAGTGGACCGAGTCGCACCGACGAGACGATCCGCTCGTACGTCAACGGCATCCCGACGCGCGCAGGGCGGCACGCACGAGCAGGGCTTCCGCGCGGCGATCGTCAAGGCGGTGCGCAACTTCATCGAGACGCACGAACCTCGACGCCCAAGGGCGTGACGCTCACCGCCGAGGACATCCGCGAGGGCGTCGTCGGCGTCCTCTCCGTCTACATCCAGGAGCCGCAGTTCCAGGGGCAGACCAAGGAGCGGCTCAACAACCCCGAGGCGCAGGCGCAGGTCGACGGCGTCGTGCGCCCGGCGCTCGAGAAGCTGCCTGCTCGAGAACAGGACCGCGGGCGCGCAGATCGTCGAGCGCATCGTCCTCGCGGCGCGCGGCGCGCGAGGCGTCGCGCGCGGCGGCGCAGGCGGTCTCGCGCAAGACGGCGGTCTCGCACCGGCTCAACCTGCCGGGCAAGCTCGCCGACTGCTCGTCGACCGATCCCGGCGAGAGCGAGCTGTTCATCGTCGAGGGCGACTCGCGCCGGCGGCTCGGCCAAGCAGGGCCGCGAGCGCAAGACGCAGGCGATCCTGCCGCTGCGCGGCAAGGTGCTCAACGCCGAGCAGGCGTCGCTGCAGAAGGTGCTGGCGAACAAGGAGCTGCAGGACATCGTCTCGGCGCTCGGCTGCGGCGTCGGCGACGACTTCGAGATCGAGCGAGCTGCGCTACCACAAGATCTTCCTGCTGATGGACGCCGACTCCGACGGCCACCACATCGCGACGCTGCTGCTGACGTTCTTCTACCGCCACCTGCACGCCGCTCATCGAGGACGGCCACGTCTACCTGGCGCAGCCGCCGCTCTACCGCATCGACGTCGGCAAGGAGACGTACTGGGCGCTCGACGAGGCCAGACCGCGAGCGCATCGTCGCGACGCTGCCCAAGAACGCGCAAGCCCGAGATCATGCGCTTCAAGGGCCTCGGCGAGATGCAGCCCGAGGAGCTCGGCGACGACGCTCGATCCGGCGACGCGCCGGCTCCTGCGCGTCACCGATCGACGAACGTCGCTGAGACCGACCGCGTCCTGAACGAGCTGATGGGCAAGGACGTCGAGGCGCGCTTCAAGTTCATCATGGAGCGCGCGGCGCAGGCCGACCTCGATTTGTAGTCCTGCAGGTTCTTGGCGCGTCCCGTCGGTGATTTGTTTCATCTCCGTCAATTCGGCAGTTGAGCTCTCAGGTGTTCCAGAAGCGTGCCGATGACCCCACCTACATCAACTACACGTAGGGGTCTTCGATGTTGCTCCACACCGATCCAGAGTTGCGCGCGCCGCTTCACTCGCTGGTCGAGGCACGCCGGGTCACCACGCACTTCCAGCCGATCTTCTCCGTCCGCCGCAAGAGCGTCGTCGGGCTGGAGGCGCTCTCGCGCGGCGTCGGGCCGGCCGGCGAGCTGATAGCGCCCGTCACGCTCTTCAAGCTGGCCGCCACCGAAGGGATTGCCGCCGCCGTCGAGGATCTCTGCCGCGAGAGCGCGGTTCGCAATTTCCAGCGGCTGCGGGCCCGCCCCGACGAGCTGCTGCTCTTCCTCAACCTCGATCTCACCAGCATGTCCAAGCCGTCGGCGCTGTCGGCCGAGCTGGAGGCGCTGGTCCGCGCGCCCGGCCTCGATCCGCGCAACGTGGGGGTCGAGTTTCTCGAGTCACGCCTGGACGACGTGCACCGCTTCGGCGAGCTGGCGACGGCGCTGCGCGAGCGCGGATTCCTGGTCGTGCTGGACGACGTGGGCGCCGGCCACTCGAACCTCGATCGCATCCCGCTGTTTCGGCCCGACGTCATCAAGATCGACCGCAGCCTCATCACCGGCGTCGACGGCGACTTCTACAAGCAGGAGACGCTTCAAGAGCCTGGTCAGCCTTTCACGCCGCATCGGCGCGCTGGTGGTGGCCGAAGGGATCGAGACCGAGGCGGAGGCGGTGACCGTCCTCGAGCTGGGCGCCGATCTGCTGCAGGGGTTCTTCCTGGGCCGGCCCGGCGCCGCCACGGCCTTCGACAACGGCGGCTTCGAGCGCGCGGCCGGCTGCATCGAGCCGCTGGCCCGCGCGTTCAAGAGCCACATGGTCGGCCAGATCAACGCGCGCAAGCTCGAGTACCGGCGCTTCAACCTGATCCTGAACCGGATCCTCTGCGATCTGACCGGCGCCACCCGCCAGGACTTCGACGTCATCCTCGGGCGCTTGGTGGGCGAGTATCCGAAGCTCGATTGTCTCTACGTGCTCGACGACGGCGGCGTCCAGGTGACGGAGACGATCTGCGGCGCCGGCCTCGTCGAGCGGCCGGGCGGCGCGATGTTCCGGCCCGCGCCCCTCGGGACCGACCATTCGCTCAAGGAGTACTTCTACGTGCTGATGGACGTCGAGCTTCAGAAGTACACGACCGATCCCGTACGTCTCGCTGGCCAGCGGGCAGCTCTGCCGCACCATCAGCACCTGCTTTCGCGACGCCGCCAACGACCGGACCTTCGTGCTCTGCGTCGACGTCCGGGCGTGAGATGCGGGACCCCTCGAAGGGTCCCGCGTACTAGTGCAGCGTCGCGCCGACGTAGATGAACGCGGCGGCGAGAGCGAGCGCCAGGCCGATGAGGATCATCGGCGAGAGGCGGAACTCGAGCTGGACCGGGCGGTTCAGCCACTGCCAGAACGACGGCGTCCGCGGCTCGGAGACCCGGGTCATCACGCGGGCGACGAGATCGGGCGGCGGGGTCACGTCGTCACGCAGGCGGCGCAGCTCGCTGATCCGCTGGTCGGTCGCGCGCGGCTGCCCGACGCCGCTCACGACGTGACCCCGGTGCGCTCGACCAGCTCGCGCAGCATGGCCCGCCCGCGGACGACGCGAATCTTGAGCGTGGTGATGGGCAGCCGCAGGACGCCGCGGATCTCCTCGTAGGAGAGATCCTCCGCGTCGCGCAGGATCAGCACCTCGCGGTACTTGGTGGGGAGCTGGAGCAGCGCGGCGCCGAGGTGGGCGCGCCGCTCGCCGTGCGAGGCGTTCGCCTCGGGCGTGGGCGGATCGTAGGCGAACGCCGCCTCGCCCGCATGCACCTCGCGGTCGAGCGGCTCCTCGGTCCGCCGTTTGGACTTGAGCACGTCCTTCGACCGGTTGACCGCGATGCGCAGGAGCCAGGTCGAGAAGGCGTGCGCGCGCCCGTCGCCGTGGAACCGGTCGAGCGCGTTGAACGCGTCGACGAACGCCTGCTGGACGATGTCCTCGGCGTCGGCGCGGGTGCCGAGCATCCGGAAGGCGACCGAGAATGCCAGCCGCTGGTAGCGCTGCACGAGCGGACGGAATGCCTCGACGTCACCGGCCACGCAGCGGGCGACCAGCAGGCTCTCCTCCTCGTCGCGGCGGCCGGCCCCCGATCGGGTCAGAGTCGGGTCGATCGCCTCCGGGAGGCCCGCGATGGCGATGGAGCCGCTCTCCTCGGGATCGAGCGCGATCGCTCCCGAGGCCGACGGTCCAGAGTGTTCACCCGGCGGCACGAGGCGAGAGTACCCCAAGTCCCCGAAAAGGAGCGCGCTATACTGAAATCCGATGCGCGGCCCGGCGTTGGCCTCAGCTCTGGCGCTCTGCGGCGTTTCTCAGGTGGCTTGGGCGGCGGCTGCGCCGGAGCCGGGACAGGCGGCCGATCGCCCGGAGAGCAGCCGCTCGTTCTGGGGACGCGCCGGCCTCGCCCCCGAGCCGAAAGGGAGCGGCGAGCCGGCGGCCGGCTGGTTCGCGGCGGCGATCGAGCGAACAAATCAGGCGCGCTACGCCGAGGCCGCCGCGGCCTACGGCGCGGCCATCGCGACGGGCGCGGATACGGCGGTCGTCCTCACGAACCTCGGCGAGGTCCTCATGGCCGACGGTCGCCTCCGGGAGGCGGAGGCCGCGTATCGTGACGCCGTCACCGTCGCGTCGGCGGTTGCCGGACGGGAATCGGTTCAGCTCGAGGATCCGCTCAGGCGCACCGAGGAACTGGTGCTCGCGGACCTGGGACTCGCGGTCGCGCTCGATCGCGACGGCCAGGTTCGGGCAGCGCACGAGGCGATGCGGCGAGCGCTGGCGCTCGATTCGGCGTTGGCGATTCTCTCGCTCGCGGCGCTCCCGAACCCTGATCTCTTCTTCGTTCCGCGCGGCGACATCCACTATTACCTCGGGTTGGCGCGCGCTGTCGCTGGCCGGCGCGACGAGGCGCTCGAGGCGTTCCGCCAGTTCCTTTCCGAGGAGCCGCGGAGCCGTTGGGCGGCGCGGGCCCGGGCGCACCTCGCGGAGCTCGAGGCACCGGATAATCCGGCGCCCGCGCCCACGCCCGCCGCCACGCCGCCAACCGGACCCCGACAGGGTGGCGGTCCGCGCGTGTTTGCCGCGGCGACCGTTCTGGCCACCGGCGGCGTGGCCGCTCCCCTCATCGACGCCGCCTGGCGCGAACAGGCCGCGATCCTCGACGCCTGCCTGGACGCGGCGCCCGAGCTCGGCGCGGCGCGCCCGGCCGTCCGTCTCGCGGTGGAGATGACGATCGACCGCCGCGGCCGCGTCACCGCCGCCACCGTCAAGCTACCGGCGGGGCTCGATCTTCGGGGATCCGCGGCGGCCTTCGTCCCTTGCCTCGAACGCGCCGTCGTGACGCGCCTGCGCCTCCCCCCCGCCTCACGTTCCACCCGCGCGCGCACGGAGCTGCTGGTCGGCGTCCCTTCGCCGTAGCCTTCCCCTCGCCGTGGCCGACGCGGTATAGGTGGAGGGCGGTGCGGAGCGCCAGGCCACGATACATCGCCGTCGAGGGTCCGATCGGCGCCGGCAAGTCGAGCCTGGCGGAGATCCTCAGCGAGTCGCTCTCGGCCCGGATCATCCGTGAGAGCCCCGAGGAGAACCCGTTCCTCGGCCCGTTCTACAGGGACCGGCGCCGGAATGCGATGTCGGCGCAGCTCTTCTTCCTGCTCCAGCGCTACGCCCAGCAGGGGGAGCTGGCGCAGGGCGATCTGTTCTCGCGCGGCGGCGTCGTCTCCGACTACCTGTTCGCCAAGGACCGGCTGTTCGCGGTGCTCAATCTCTCCGACGACGAGCTGGCGCTCTACGACCGCATCTACCAGATGCTCAAGCCCCGTACCGTGACGCCGGATCTGGTCGTCTACCTGCAGGCGCGCACCGAGGTCCTGCTCGATCGGATCCGCAAGCGCGGGCGCGCCGAGGAGCGCCCGATCCGGGCCGAATACGTCGAGGAGGTCGCGCGCGCCTACGCCGAGTACTTCTTCGCCTACAACGAAGGGCCCCTGCTGGTGGTCAACGCCTCGGAGATCGACTTCGTCGGCAACCCCGAGCACCGCCGCGAGCTGCTCTCCGTCATCGACAACGCGCGCGCCGGCGTCAGCCACTGGAGCCGAGGCTAGCCGTGCGGGGACTGGCCGCGGGACTGGCGGTCTGCTCGGCTGTCTCGTTCGCCGCCTGTGGGAGCGGCGACGCTCTCGGCGGCAAGGGCCGGGACGCGGGAGCCGACGGCACCTGCACGTCGCTCGGCGGAGTCCTGTTCCGCATGGAGGCGCCGCCGCACGACGGCGGCTACTTCTACCGGTCCTCGTTCGGCGATCCGGGCGACGGCGTCTGGTGGTATTCGGTCGAGACGCCCGACGGATCGGCCCTCTCCATCTTTCTGCCGCCCGGCGCCAGTACGCTCTGCGAGGTCTGCGATCCGCGGCCCGATCCCATCGGGCAAGGGTGCGGCCCCATCCCCGACGGCGGAATCACCGGCGGATGGGGTGGCTATACGATCACGGGCACGTCGACCTGCCAGCCCGCGCCGACGTCGTCTTACGCCACGCGGGCGGGCTGCGCCGCGATCCAGTGCCTGCCCGCCGGGCGCTACGTCGTGAAGATGTGCGCCGGTGGCGGCCCGTGCGCCAGCCCGGAAACCTGCGTCGACGTCCCGTTCGATTTCCCGACCGACGCCGCGGTCGTCGGCCACCTCCCTCCTTGAGGGATCGCGCTGTGCGGCGTGAGCCGCCCTCGCGCCAAAGAACGTGGATTGGCGTAACATCAGGCCGCTCCCGCCCGGCCCCTCCGCCGATTCCCGCTCGGGTGACGAAACGCGCCGGGCGAGGCCACTCAAGGAAAGGTGACGCAATGAACCGACCTCTCTTGACGACCGGGCTCGTGCTGTTTTCCCTTGGGTGCGGTTCCTCGCAGAAGGCCGCCGGAGATGGCGGGATGGGCGGCAGCAAGGCGACGACCGGCAGCGGCGGTTCGAGCGCTGCCGGCGGTTCGACGGGCAGCGGCGGCTCGAAGGCCACGGGCGGGTCGAGCGGCAGCGCCGATCAGTCGGTGCTCGAGCGGAACAAGCACCCGAGCCGCGACGGCGTCTTCCTGCAGCCGACCTTGACCAAGGCGGTGGCGGCCACCCTGACGCCCGATACGACGTTCAACGCGGGCGCGACGTTCAGCGGGGCGATGTGGGCCTCGCCGCTCTATCTGCAAAACGGCCCCAGCGGCAAGGGCGTCTTCTTTGCTGCCACCACCGGGAACGACGTGCTGGCGCTCGACGAGACCTCGGGCGCGACCGTCTGGAAGCACAACGTCGGCAGCGCACCCAGCGCGTCGGGCGCGGGCTGCGGCAACATCAGCCCGATCGGCATCATCAGCACCGGCGTCATCGACGAGTCCGCGCGCACCCTCTACGTGGCCGGCGGGATCGGGACGAACTCGATCATGGACCACCAGGTGCATGCGCTCTCCGTCGACGACGGGAGCGAGAAATCGGGGTGGCCCTTCTCCGTGTCGAAGGTGACGACGGCGGGGCAGGCGTTCATGCCGTCACCGCAGAACCAGCGGAGCGCGCTGTCGCTGGTCGGCGGGACGGTCTACGTCGCCTACGGCGGCCACATCGGCGACTGCGGCGCGTACCACGGCTGGGTGGTCGGCGTCGACACCAGCGATCCGACGAAGTTCGGCGGCTGGGCGACGGGTGGCCAGGGCGAGGGGATCTGGGGCGCGGCGGGGATGGCCTCCGACGGCAACGGCGTCTTCGCGCTCACCGGGAACAACACGCAGCGGGTCACCACGCACCTCGACAGCGAGGAGGCGGTTCGCGTCACCGGCCTCGGCACGCTGGCCGACTCGTTCTACGCGACCAGCTGGCAGAGCATGGACTCGGGCGACGCCGATCTCGGCGCCAGCAACCCGGTCTACGTCGAGCTGCCGGGCGCGACGCCTTCAAAGATACTGGCCGTGGTCTCCAAGGACGGGCACCTCTACCTGCTCGACGCGGGCGCGCTCGGCGGCAAGGGGGGCCAGAAGGTCGACTTCATGGTGGCCAACGGGACGATGGCGATTCACACGGCGGTCGCGGCGTACAAGACCGCGATGGGTCTCTATGTCACCTTCGGGACGAACTCCGGCGCGATCTGCCCCGGTGGTGGGAACGAGAACATCATGTCGGTCTTGATCCCGCCAGGCTCACCGCCGAAGCCCACCGTGGCGTGGTGCGCCCCGCTCTCGGGAGCGGTGACCGGTCCCATCTCCACCACCACCGACGGAACGAACGAGGTCGTGGTCTGGTACATGAACAACGGCAAGCTCAACGGCGTCGACGGCGACACCGGTGCGTCGATCTTCGCCAGCAGCAACAGCTGCTCGGGCGTGCGGCAGTGGACCTCGCCGATCGCGGCCAACGGGCGGATCGTGGTGGGCGGCGACGGAAACCTCTGCTCCTGGTCAGCCCACTAGTGAAGTGATAGCTTGTAGCTCCCCATTATTCTTGCGCGGCCCCCTCGCCCGGTCCAGTGGACGGACCTTCCGGCGGCCCGCAGAGAGGTAAGCCATGAATCGCCGGCTCCTGGTTGGACTTTTCGCCATTCCGTTGGCGTGTGGATCGAGCGGAGGCAGCTCGGGCTCCGGCGGATCGAGCGCCACGGGCGGGTCGAGCGCGACCGGCGGGTCGAGCGCCACGGGCGGGTCGAGCGCGACCGGCGGGTCGAGCGCCACGGGAGGCTCGACCGCGAGCGGAGGCGCCACGGGGACGGGCGGCGGCAGCGGTGGCACGACCGCCTCGGGCGGCACGACCGGAACCGGTGGGGCGGCGGGCGCCACGGGAACAGGCGGGGCCGCCGGCCGGGGCGCCGGCGGAGCGACCGGGACCGGCGGCGGCGCGGGCTCGGGCGCGACCGGCACGGGCGGCGCGGCGGGCGCCACGTCGACGGGCGGCGCGACGGGGACGGGCGGCGCGGCCGGCGCGAGCGGCGCGCACGTCTCGGTCCTGCAGCACCACAACGATCTGGCGCGCGACGGCCTCTACGTCGACGGCGCCTTCACGCAGACGGCTGCCGCGAACGTGGCCATCGACACGACGTTCGCGAGCGCGACCGTGACCGGGAACGTCTACGCGGCGCCGCTCTACCTGGCGGGCACCGGGAGCACACCGGACGAGGTGATCGTCGCCACCGAGAGCGACAACGTTTACGGATTCAATGCCTCGACCGGCGCGAAGATCTGGACCAAGTCGGTCGGAACGGCGGTGGCGTCGTCGGCGCTCCCCTGCGGCAACATCAACCCGCTGGGAGTCACCGGGACGCCGGTCATCGATGGGACGAACCGGATCGTCTACCTCGACGCGCTCACGACCGACAGCTCCGTCATGGCCAAGCACATGGTGCACGCGCTCAACGCCGACACCGGCGCCGAGGTGTCGGGCTGGCCCATCGACCTCAACGCGATGGCCAAGTCCGGATCGACGACTTTCAACTCCGCCTGGCAGAACCAGCGCGCGGCTCTGACGCTGGTGGGCGGCAAGGTCTTCGTCCCGTTCAGCGGACACGTGGGCGACTGCCAGGGGTACCACGGCTGGATGGTCGGCCTCACACCGACCGGCACCGTCAGCGCCTGGGCGACGAAGGCGATCGCCGGCGGCATCTGGGGCTCGACCGGCGCCGCGTCCGACGGGACGTCGCTCTTCTTCGCCACCGGGAACTCGAAGTCCTCGGCCGGCGCGGGACCGAACAGCAGCTCGGGCGACAGCGACCCCACCAACTGGGGCGACAGCGAGACGGTCTACAAGTTCCCCACCAGCCTGGTCTCGCCCGCGATGACCACGCCGGGCACGACGACCGACTATTTTGTTCCGAGCAACTGGGTCAATCAGGACGACACCGACGCCGACATGGGCGGCACGAATCCGATTCTGGTGAACGTCCCGGGCGCCACGCCGTCGGCGCTGGTGGTCGCGCTGGGGAAGGACAAGTATGCCTACCTCCTCAACCGCGCGAACCTCGGCGGGATGGACGCGACGCCGCTGGCGAAGACGCAGGTGTCGACCGGCAACATCATCAGCGCTGCGGCGGCTTACACGACCTCGAAGGGGACCTACGTCGTCTTCCGCGGGTCGGGCTCGAACTGTCCCAGTGGAACAGGCGGCCTGGTGGCGCTGAAGATCTCGGCGGCCAACCCGCCCACGATCACGACTGCCTGGTGCGGCGGTCCGAGCGGCTCCGGCTCGCCCGCCGTCAGCCAGACCGACAGCAGCGGTTCGAACACCATCGTCTGGTCGGTCGGCAGCGACAACAAGCTCCACGGCGTCGACGGCGACACCGGCACCAGTGTGTTCGGTGGCGGCGCGACGGCCATGTCGGCGGTCAACGCCATTCAGACGCCAATCGTGGCCAACGGCCGGATCTTCGTCGCCTCGAACAGCCAAGTCTACGCCTGGAAGCCGTAGCCGCGCACCGGCGCGGCGATTCGATCAGGGTGGGGGCGCGATCACGAGTCCCCAGGGAAGGCCGCCGACCTTGATCCGCTTGGCGACCTTGCCGGTGGCGGCGTCGACGACGGAGACGTCGTTGGACGGGCCGTTGGCGGTGTAGATGGTCTTGCCGTCGGCGCTGACGGCGATGCCCCAGGGGCGCGAGCCGACGCCGTCGACGAGACGGGTGACCTTGGGCGTGGCGACGTCGACGACGGCGACCGCCTCGCCGCGGCCGAGCGTCACGTAGAGCGTTTTGCCGTCGGGCGAGAGCGCCAGCCCCATCGGGCGCGGGCCGAGGACCGTCTTGGCGACGGGCTCGATCTCGAGGTGGTCGGCGGCGGCGTTCTTGGCGACGTCGATGACCGTCACCTCGCGGCCGTTCTCGCAGCTGGCGAAGGCGGTCTTGCCGTCGGGGGTGAAGATGATCCCGCGCGGGCGCGGGCCGGTCGGAATCTGCGCCAGGACCTTCAGCTTCCTGGTGTCGACGGCGGTCACCTCGTTGTCGGTTTCGGAGGTCACGTAGACGACCTTGCCGTCGGGCCGCACGGTCACCCCCTCGGGCTCGTGGCCGACCGGGACCTTGCGCTTGACCTTACCGGTCCCGAGGTCGAGCACGCTCATCTCGGCGGTCTCCTCGTTCGAGACGTAGAGCGTCTTGCCGTCGCGGGAGAGGTCGAACGATTCGGGATCCTGCCCGCTCTCCAGCGTGCGCAAGAGCTTGTGGGAGGCGAGATCGACGACCCCCACGCCGTCCGCGCTGCGGTCGCCGGGCGGCAGCTTCGACTCGTCGACCCCCGGTCCGGCGCGCGGCGAGCCGGAGAGCGCGACGTAGAGCAGCTTGCCGTCGCGCGACAGCTTGATGCCACGGGGCCGCTTGCCGACCGGGATGCGTGCGGCGACCTCGGCCTTGTCGGCGTCGACGACGATGACTTCGCCGCTCTCCTCGCCGCTGACGTAGAGCAGGGTGGCGGCCCGCGCGGCGGCCGGACGGGCGAGCGGGGCGGCCAGAACGGCGGCGATGAAGAGCGCACGGAGGAGGCGCGACATGGCGCATGGATACAGCAGGATTCGCCGGTGGGCGACAGGTTTTCGGGGCCCACCCGGCCCCTTGACTCCCCGGGCCGTCGGCGCAGAATAACGGCCATGAAGTGGGAAACTCCGGCCTTCGTCGAGATCAACATGAGCGCGGAAATCGGCGGCTACGGGAGCGATTTCACCGATCGCGACCCCTGGGGTCCGGTGGCACCGCACGTTGAGTCTGCAGGCAAGACCGATCGCGACGCCGCAGACGCCCCCCGGCGCTAGCGGCCGCTCTTCGAGCACGTGAAAGTCCGCGTCCTCGGTTCCGCGGCCGGCGGCGGCGTGCCGCAGTGGAACTGCGGCTGCGAGAACTGCCGCGAGGCCCGGCGCGCGAACGGCGCCGTCCGCCCGCGGACGCAGGAGTCGGTGGCGGTCAGCGCCGACGGCGCTGCCTGGTTCTTGCTGAACGTCTCGCCGGAGATCCGCGCGCAGATCGAGAGCTTCGCGCCGCTGACCCCGCGCGAGCCGAGGCACTCGCCGATCGCCGGCCTGGTGCTCACGAACGGCGACCTCGATCATTGCCTCGGTCTGCTGTCCCTGAGGGAGTCGCACCCGTTGACCGTGTACGCGACCGAGAGCGTGCGGGCCGGGTTCACCGCGGGGAACGTCCTTTACCGGACGCTGGAGCGGTTCCCTGGGCAGGTGATCTGGCGGGCGCTGGCGGTCAATTCTGCGCCTGCGCCCGCGCGCGAGCAGCCGCTCGGCGATTCGGGGCTGACGATCACCGCGATCGCCACGCCAGGGAACCTGCCGCTGCACCTCAAGTCGCTGCGCGAGCCATCGCCCGAGGACAACGTCGGGCTCGTCGTACGCGACACGCGCACCGGCAAGCGGCTGGCGTACTTCTCGGGGGTGGCCGGACCCTCGGCGGCGCTCGAGCGGGCGCTCGCGGAGGCGGACGTGCTGTTCTTCGACGGGACCTTCTGGTCGAGCGACGAGCTGATCGCGCTCCAGCTCGGGACCCGGCGGGCCGAGGAGATGTCGCACTGGCCCCTGGGGGGACCGGAGGGGAGCGCGGCGTTTCTCGCGCGGCAGCGCGGCCGAAAGATCCTGATCCACGTCAACAACACCAACCCGATCCTGCGCGAGGGGAGCGCCGAACGTCGCGCGCTCGACGCCGCCGGAATCGAAGTCGCGGCCGACGGTCTGGAGCTGTCGCTGTGAGCGCGGGCGAGCAGACGGCACTGCTGCCGCCCGACGAGCTGGTGGCGCGGCTGCGCGCCGAGGGTGTCCGCCGCTACCACGACCAGCACCCGTTCCACCAGCGGATGCACGCCGGGACGCTCACGCGCGCCGAGCTCCAGACCTGGACGCTGAACCGCTACTACTATCAGACGCGAATTCCGATCAAGGACGCGATCATCGTCTCCAAGTCGGAGGACCCAGCGTTCCGGCGAGCCTGGATTCGCCGGATCCACGATCACGATGGCGACGGCCCCGACAGCGGGGGCCTCGCGCAGTGGTTGCGGCTGGCCGAGGCGGTGGGGCTCGATCGCGCGGAGGTGGCGTCGTGCCGGCGCGCGCTGCCTGGTGTGCGGTTCGCCTGCGACGCCTACGTCGCGCTCTGCCGGGAGAGCTCGCTGGTGGTGGCGGTCGCCTCGTCGCTGACGGAGATGTTCGCCCCTGACCTGATGTCCAAGCGCATCGCCGCCTGGGAGCAGCACTACCCCTGGGTCGGCGCCGACGCGCTCGCGTACTTCCGCGGCCGCGTGCCGCGCGCGCGGCGTGACGGCGAGGAGGGGCTGACGTTCGTGGTGGCCAACGCGACGTCGCGCGCGTTGCAGGAGGCCTGCGTGGCGGCGCTGGTGCGCAAGACGGAGATCCTCTGGCACCTGGTCGACTGCGTGCAGGCGGCCGGCGGGAGCGCGCCGGTAGGCGAGGGGAGCGGTTCGTGATGACGCGGACCACGCGGATCAGCCTGAAGCGGTATGTTCGGCTGAAGCTCGATCCACGCTCGGGGAAGCAGATGCTGCTCTATCCCGAAAAGGGGCTCGAGCTGAACGAGACGGCGGCCCGCGTGGCGGCGCTCTGCACCGAAGAGCGGACGGTGGCCGAGATTGTCGAGCGCATGATCGCGGCAGCTGACGGCGCGACGGCGCGCGCGCGGATAGAAGATGAGGTGCTGGCCTTTTTGAGCGCGCTGGGGGACCAAGGCCTGCTGGTGGTGCACACCCAGTGACCTCGAACGATTCGCACCGGCCGTACACGCTGATCGCCGAGCTGACCTACCGCTGTCCGCTGTCGTGCGCCTACTGCTCGAACCCACTGGAGCTCGGCCTCCGCGACGCCGAGTTGGCGACCGACGACTGGGCGCGCGTCTTCGCCGAGGCCGCCGGGCTCGGCGTCCTGCAAGTCAACCTGACCGGCGGCGAGCCGCTGGTGCGGGGCGATCTGGAGGCGCTGGTGGCCGCGGCCCGGAAGAGCGACCTCTACGTCAACCTGATCACCTCGGGGATCCCAGCCGACGCCGAGCGCCTGGCGCGCCTCGCGGCGGCCGGGCTCGACAGCCTGCAGCTCTCCGTGCAGGACAGCGATCCGCACGGCGCGGCCTGGATCGCGGGGCGCGATGACGGCGTCGCAAAGATGAAGACCGCGGCTGCGACGCGCGCTGCCGGGCTGCCGCTCACGCTCAACGTCGTGCTCCACCGGGGCAACATCACGCGCGTTCCCGATTTCGTGGCACTGGCCGAGCGGCTCGGCGCGGCTCGCCTGGAGCTGGCCAACACGCAGTACCTCGGCTGGGCGCTCGCCAACCGGGAGGCGCTGCTCCCGTCGCGCGCCGCGGTCGACGGGGCGCGCACGATCGCGCTCGCCGCGCGCGATCGGTTGCGTGGCAAGATGGAGATCCTCTTCGTGCGCCCCGACTACTACGCCGATCGCCCGCGCGCCTGCATGGACGGTTGGGCGCGCCGTTACCTGGTCGTCACCCCCGACGGGATCGCGCTGCCCTGCCACCAGGCGCTGGAGATCGCCTCGCTCCGTTGGGACAACGTCCGCACGCGATCGCTGGGCGACATCTGGAACGACGGCCCTGGCTTCCGCGCTTTCCGGGGCGAGGACTGGATGCCGGCCCCCTGTCGGACCTGCGACGAGCGGGAGATCGACTTCGGCGGCTGCCGCTGCCAGGCGTTCGCGCTGCTCGGCGACGCCGCCGCCACCGACCCCGCCTGCGCGCTCGCGCCCCGGCACGACGTGGTTCTCGCCGCGCGCGCGGCCGCCGAGCTCGTCGAGGGGGCGCCGGCCGAGTCGCCGCTGCGCTTGCGCCGCCTCCGCCAGGTGTCATGACCGCCGCGATCGAAGTCGTCGATCTCAAGAAGAGCTACGACACCGTCGAGGCGGTGCGCGGCATCGGGTTCACGGTGGGCGCAGGCGAGATCTTCGGCTTCCTGGGACCGAACGGCGCCGGCAAGACGACGACCATCAAGATCCTCTGCACGCTCCTGCAGGCTACCTCGGGGACGGCGCGGCTTGCGGGGCTCGACGTCGCGGCCTCGCCCAACGAGGTGCGCCGCCGGATCGGCGTCATCTTCCAGGACCCGGCGCTCGACGATCGGCTCACGGCCGAGGAGAACCTGATGCTCCACGCCGTCGCCTACCGCGTCCCGCGCGCCGAACGGCACGCGCGCATCGACGAGGCGCTGCAGTTCGTCGACCTCTTCGACCGCCGCAAGGATCTGACGCGCACCTTCTCGGGCGGCATGAAGCGCCGCCTCGAGATCGCGCGCGGGCTGATTCACCGCCCCGACATCCTGTTTCTCGACGAGCCGACGACCGGGCTCGATCCGCAGACACGTGCGCGCACCTGGGAGGTGCTGCGCGGCCTGCGGCAGAAGTACGGGACCACGCTGTTCCTCACCACCCACTACATGGACGAGGCGGAGAACTGCGACCGGATCGCCATCGTCGACCACGGCCTGATTGTCGCGCTCGACACGCCGGCTGCGCTCAAGCAGCGGGTCGGCAAGGACCTCGTCTCGGCGCGCACGGCCGACCCGACCGGGCTCGGGCGCCTGCTCCAGGAAAAGTACGGCCTTTCGAGCACGCCGGCCGACGGCGGCCTGACCTTTCTCGTCGAGGAGGGGGACGCCTTCATCGTCAAGCTGCTGACCGCCCCCGATCGCCCGCCGCTGGAGGGGATCAGCGTCCGCCGCCCCACCTTGGACGATGTGTTCCTCTCGCTGACCGGCCGCCAGATCCGCGCCGAGGGAGCGGAGGGGCAGGCCGCCAAGCTGCGGGCCCTGGTCCGGAGGCGCGGATGATCGAGGTTGTCTACGCGCTCTGGCGGCGCGACATGATCAAGTTCATTCGCGATCGGCGCCAGCTCATCACCAGCCTGACGCGCTCCGTCCTCTGGTTGCTGGCCTTCGGTTTCGGGCTGCGCTCGTCGGTGCGGCTGCCGAATTCGGGCGTCGACTACGTTACCTTCCTGGTACCGGGGCTGGCGGCGATGACGGTTCTCTTCGCCAGCATGTTCGCCGCCATCTCCATCGTCTGGGAGCGCGAGTTCGGTTTCTTGAAGGAGCTTCTGGTGGCGCCGGTTCCGCGCGGCGCCATCGTCGCCGCCAAGATCCTGGCCGGCAGCGCCACCGCGCTCATCGAGACGTCGCTGATGTTGCTGCTCTCGCCGCTGGTGGGGGCGCGCTTCAACCCGCTCGGCGCGCTGGCCTCGCTGCCGCTGCTGGCGATCTTCGGGATGACGGTCAACGCGCTCGGCATCATCGTCGCGGCGCGCATGAAGTCGTTCGAGGGATTCGGCGCGGTGGTGAACTTCGTCATCCAGCCGGTGTTTTTCCTCTCGGGCGCGCTCTACCCGACCGCCGGGCTGCCGCGCGGCCTGCGGGTGGTCGTCCTCATCAACCCGATGTCGTACGTCGTCGACGCCGTGCGCGGTCTCTGCATCGGGCACCACAGCTTCCCGCTGCTGCTCGACGTCGCGGTCACCGTGGCCTCGGCGCTGTGCTTGGCCGCGCTGGCAACCCGTTCCTTCCGGAAGATGGAAGCGTAGCCATGCTACGATCGAGGCAGATCTGATGCCCCCCGAGGCGAAAATCACCGCGGCGACGTTGCGCGCGCGCAAGGGGACCGGCGAGCGGATCGCCGTCCTGACCGCCTACGACGTGGTGTTCGCCGGGCTGGCCGACCGGGCCGGCATCGACGCCGTGCTGGTCGGCGACAGCCTGGGTATGGTGGTCCAGGGCGAGCGCTCGACGCTCTCGGTGACGCTCGACGAGATGGTCTACCACAGCCGGATCGCCGCCCGCGGGATCACCCGCGCGCACCTGGTCGCCGACCTGCCGTTCATGAGCTACCAGGCGTCCGTCGAGGACGGCATGCGGGCGGCCGGGCGCCTCATCAAGGAGGGGAACGCCGAGGCGGTGAAGCTGGAGGGGGGCGAGAGCGTCGCCGAGCTGTGCTGGCGGCTGGTCCAGGCGGGGATCCCGGTGATGGGACACATCGGGCTGACGCCGCAGTCGATCCATCAGCTGGGCGGCTTCAAGGTCCAGGGGCGGACGGATGCCCAACGAGGCCAGATCCTGGCCGACGCGCAGGCGCTGGCCGACGCGGGCGCGTACGCCATCGTCCTCGAGGCGGTGCCGCACGCGCTGGCCAGCGAGATCACGCGCGCCGTTCCGGCGGTGACGATCGGCATCGGCGCCGGCGTCGACTGCGACGGGCAGGTGATGGTGATGCACGATCTGCTCGGGCTGCAGCCGGCCTGGAAGCCGCGCTTCGTTCGCCGCTACGCCGAGATGGGCAAGGTGGTCGGGGAAGCGTTCGCCGCCTACGCCGCCGACGTGCGGGCGGGCAAGTTCCCGGCCGCCGAAGAGACCTACGACTGAGCCTGCCGACCGTGGCTTCCGACCCACAGGTCATTCGCACCTCCGCCGAGATGATCGCCTGGTCGCGGGCAGCGCGCGCGCGCGGCGAGCGGATCGCCCTCGTGCCGACGATGGGCGCGCTCCACGCCGGGCACGTCGCGCTGCTCGCCGAGGGGCGCAAGCGCGGGGACCAGCTGGCGCTCTCGATCTTCGTCAACCCGACGCAGTTCGGACCGAGCGAGGACCTGGCCCGCTACCCGCGCGATCTCCCCGGCGATCTCGCCAAGGCCGCCGGGGCGGGCACCGACGTGGCGTTCGTCCCCGAGGCGGCCGACATCTATCCCCCGGGGTTCCAGACCACGATCGAGGTGCGCGAGCTTTCGCGCGGGCTCGACGGCGCGTTTCGCCCCGGCCACTTCGCCGGCGTCGCCACGGTCGTCGCCAAGCTGTTCAACATCGCGGAGCCCGACGTCGCCATCTTCGGTGAGAAGGACTTCCAGCAGCTGGCGATCGTGCGCCGCCTCTGCACCGACCTGGCGATGGGGATCGAGATCGTCGGCCTGCCGACGGTGCGCGAGCCCGACGGCCTGGCGATGTCGTCGCGCAACGCCTATCTGGCGCCCGCCGAGCGGGCCCGCGCGCTGACGCTGTCACGCGCGCTCTTTGCCGCCCGAGACCGAGCCGCGGCCGGCGAACGCGACGCCAAGGCTCTTGTCGACGGCGCGCGCGCCGGCCTCGACGTCGACCATCTCGACTATCTGGAGCTGTGCGACGTCGCGTCCCTGGCGCCGGTCGCGCGCGTCGACAGCCCGTCGGTGTTGCTGGTCGCCGCCTTCATCGGCCGTACCCGCCTCATCGACAACGTTCGGATTGGTGCGTAGCTTTCCCGCATGAGCGAGGCCAAGACCTACGCGGGCGGCTGTCAGTGCGGGCGTGTGCGCTACGAGGTCGAGCTCGATCTCGGCAACCCGGTGATCTCTTGCAACTGCTCGATGTGCGGCCGCGCCGGCACGCTGCTCACCTTCGTTCCCGCCGACCGCTTCAAGCTGCTCTCGGGCGCGGACGATCTCGCGGACTACCAGTTCAACCACCTGGTCATTCACCACCTCTTTTGCAGCACCTGCGGCATCAAGTCGTTCGCACGCGGCAAGTCGCGCGACGGGTCTGCCACGGTCGCCATCAACGCTCGCTGCCTCGACGGCATCGACCTGGACGCGCTCACGATCCAGAAATGGGACGGTAGAAACCGTTAGCGTCAGTCGAGGCGCGCGATGTGCCCGAGCTTCTCCGGCAAGTCCATCCGGTAGAACCGACGCAGGTCGCCGAGAAGACCTTCCGTCAGCTCCGGGCGCAGGTAGCGCCGTTCGAGGGCGCCGGTGTAGCGGCGCGCCTCGTTGTTCGCCGCGCGGTAGCGCGCGCGCTCGTCGTCGTCGAGGTCGTCGGCGAAACGAACGTCGCCGTAGAGCCGCCGGCGCAGATCGGGAGGGCTGCCGGCGACGAGGACGCAGCAGGCGAACTTGTCGACCTCCGCCTGCAGCTCCAGCTCCAGTTGCGAGACCGCGCGCTCGTCGGCGGCGCGGAGCGCGACGTAGATGAAGTGGCTGACGCCCTCGACCGCCAGGCAGAAGTCGGCGAAGTTCGTCTCGTCGAGGCGGGTCGCCGGATCGTGGCGCTCGAGATTCGCCAGGGCCGCCCCGTCGACGAATAGCGCCAGGCCCAACTCGCCGTCATCCTGGCGCATGAGCAGCTGCTCGCGCGGGGTACGCGTCACCGGGAGCTCTTCGCGCGCCGCTTCGTCGATCAGGAAGGCGTCGATCGGCAACCGCGTCTCGACGCGGTAGAGCGCCTCGAGACCGAGCTGCAGGCGCGCCAGCACCGAGATGCGGGCCGCGTGCGCCGGCGTCGGCCTCACGAAGGGCGCTGCCCTCCGCGCCCGATGATCACGCCCAGCGCCGCCAGCCGCGCCGCCGCCGATTCGCTCTTGGTCTCCTGCCAGCGGCGGTAGAGGCGGACGACGTCCTGATTGCTGGCCGGCACCGCCATCCGGCGGCTCACCAGCGCCAGCGCGCCGACGAAGCGGACGAAGTTCATCGCCAGCTCGCCGAACACCTCGCTGAACGGGTCGCCGGTCCACCCCGCGCCGCCGCGCGCGAGCTCGCCGTACGCCGAGCCGCCCATCCCGATGTAGTAGTCGACGTCGACCGGGCCGCCGGCCAGATGCTCGCTCCAGAACCCCGACAGGTAGAGCGAGGTGTCGCCGATGTCGCGGAGTTGCCGGCGGCGCTCCAGCAGGGGGGCTTCGGTCGCCGCCAGCATCCGCAGCGCCAGCGGCCGGTCCTCGATCCGCTGGGCGGCGTAGCTCGACAGCAGCTGGACGATGTAGTGCTCGACCAGGGTCCCGGGGGAAAGCCCCTCGTCCCGGAACGCGCGGTCGACCTCGTCGTGAAAGAACCCCTCCACGTTGCGCGCAAGGTCCATGTATCAGCTTTGCTGCCTGAAAACCGGAAAGTCAACGAATTGCCAAATGATTCCAGATAGATGAGTCACTGTTTCGCTGGCAGACGAGGTTCCTGGATGCCAGACGGTTGGGCCAACCCGTTGACTCGGAAGGGTTTGCGATTAAAGTCCCGCGCTGGCACTCGGCAAAGTTGAGTGCCAGGTTTGAATCACGGGCGGCCTGAGCCGCTCGCAACCCGACAACCCGTTTTCCCGTTTTCCCGTTCTGGAGGAGTGAGATGAAAGTTCGTCCCCTGCAAGATCGCGTGCTCGTCCGTCGCATCGCCGAAGAAGAGAAGACCAAAGGGGGGATCATCATCCCCGACTCCGCCAAGGAGAAGCCGGCCGAGGCCGAGGTGATCGCCGTCGGCAACGGCAAGGCCGACGACAAGGGAACCATCCGCCCGCTCACCGTCAAGAAGGGCGATCGCGTCCTCTTCGGCAAGTACAGCGGCAACGAGATCAAGATCGACGGCGTCGACCACCTGATTCTGCGCGAGGACGACATCCTCGGCGTGTTGGAAAAATAAGGAGATCCCATGGCAGCCAAAGAGATTCTGTTCGACGAGGCGGGCCGCTCCCGCATCCTGGCCGGCGTCAACGCGCTGGCCGACACGGTGAAAGCGACGCTCGGCCCGCGGGGGCGGAACGTCGTCATCGAGAAGTCCTGGGGCGCCCCGACGGTGACCAAGGACGGCGTGACCGTGGCGAAGGAGATCGAGCTCGAGGATCGCTTCGCCAACCTCGGCGCGCAGATGGTCAAGGAGGTCGCCTCCAAGACCTCCGACACCGCCGGCGACGGGACCACGACGGCGACGGTGCTGGCGCAGGCGATCTTCCGCGAGGGGGCCAAGATGGTGGCCGCCGGCCACAACCCGATGGAGCTCAAGCGCGGGATCGACAAGGCGGTCGAGAAGATCGTCGACGCGCTCAAGAAGATCTCCAAGCCGACCAAGGGGCAGAAGGACGTGGCCCAGGTCGGAACGATCAGCGCCAACGGCGACGAGTTCATCGGCAAGACGATCGCCGAGGCGATGGAGAAGGTCGGCAAGGAAGGCGTCGTCACCATCGAGGAGGCCAAGTCGATGGAGACCACGCTGGACGTGGTCGAGGGGATGCAGTTCGACCGCGGCTACATCTCGCCCTACTTCGTGACCGACGCCGAGCGGATGGAGGTCAAGCTGGACGACCCATTCGTGCTGATTCACGAGAAGAACATCAGCAGCATGAAGGATCTGCTGCCGGTGCTGGAGCAGGTGGCGCGCTCGGGCAAGCCGCTGCTGATCATCGCGGAGATCGAGGGTGAGGCGCTGGCCACGCTGGTGGTCAACAAGCTGCGTGGCACGCTGCACGTCGCGGCCGTCAAGCCGCCGGGCTTCGGCGATCGCCGCAAGGACA
This sequence comes from uncultured Pseudomonadota bacterium, assembly GCA_963831685.1. Taxonomy (GTDB): domain Bacteria; phylum Myxococcota_A; class Polyangia; order Fen-1088; family Fen-1088; genus JADGRB01. Next base: position 44,470 of record CAWHRJ010000006.1, on the reverse strand, counting down.
TGCTGAAGGACATCGCCATCCTCACCGGGGGCCAGGCGATCACAGAAGACTTGGGGATCAAGCTCGAGAGCGTGACCCTCAAGGATCTGGGCCGGGCCAAGCGGATCACGATCGACAAGGACAACACGACGATCGTCGACGGCGCGGGCAAGAAGCCGGAGATCGAGGCGCGGGTCAAGCAGATGCGCGCCCAGATCGACGACACCACCAGCGACTACGACCGCGAGAAGCTGCAGGAGCGTCTCGCCAAGCTGGTCGGCGGCGTGGCGGTCATCCGCGTCGGCGCGGCGACGGAGACGGAGATGAAGGAGAAGAAGGCGCGCGTCGAGGACGCGCTGCACGCCACACGCGCGGCCGTCGAGGAGGGGATCGTCCCGGGCGGAGGCGTCGCGCTGATCCGAGCGCTCGCCTCGACCGACAAGCTGGAGGGACTCTCGGAGGAGCAGCAGATCGGCGTCGCGATCGTTCGCCGCGCCTGCGAGGAGCCTTGCCGTCAGATCGCCAACAACGCCGGCAAGGAAGGGTCGATCGTCGTCAACAAGATCCGCGAAGGCAAGGGCGCCTTCGGCTACAACGCGGCCACCGACGAGTTCGAGGACCTGGTCGAGGCGGGCGTGATCGACCCGACCAAGGTCGTCCGCTCGGCGCTGCAGAATGCGGCCTCGGTCGCCTCGCTGCTGGTGACGACCGAAGCGCTCATCGTCGAGCGCCCGAAGGAGGAGGCGCCCGCGCCGGCTCCTGGCGGCGGCGGCATGGGCGGGATGGGCGGCATGGGCGGCATGGGCGGCATGGGCGGCATGATGTAGCCGTTTCGATCGCGTCGAGCGAAGGCGAGCTCTGCTCGCAGGAGCTCATCGCGGGAGGGTTTGGGAACCCTCCCAGGGTTCCCATTCAGACGGCGGGTCGGGATCTCCCGGCCCGCCGTTCTCATTTGTGGGGCTACTTTTCGACGGTGCCCATGACCGACAGCAGAATGGTCTGGCGCTGGTAGCTGATCGAAGGGTTGCCGAGCTCGTTGACGTAGAAGGTGTACCGAGCGACCAGGCGGAGCCGCTCGGTGAGATCGCGCGACAGGTCGACCCGCACGCTGGAGCGGTTCTCGTCCTCGATGCTCTCGACGCTGGAAAAGCTGTTCCCGACGGCGACGGTCCCGATGGGGACCCGCTGGGTGTAGTGGCCGTAGATCAGCTCGCCGCGCACCGCCAGCGTGAAGCCCCCCGGCAGCGGCGCGGCGAAGCGAGCGGTCACGAAGTGACGCATGACCGTCTCGCCGTAGCTGTTCGAGAGGTTGTAGTGGAAGGCGTACCCGGCCCCGATCAGCACGTGGCCCACGCGCTGCAGATCGAGGTGGGTCATCAAGAAATCGTCGTGGCGCTGGTCGGGGCCCGAGCAGGCCAGTCCCACGGGGATGACGGGCGGGCAGTCGATGACCAGCGCCGGTCCGCCGAAGCTGCGGTGCTCGTAGGCCGCGCCGGTGCTCGCCTCCCAGTCGGCGTCGCCCTCGGCCGGGCGGGTCCAGCGCAGCTCCGCGGCGGCGGTCGGCGCGTTGAAATCGTCGTCGCGGTCGGGCTTGAAGACGAACCAGCGGTAGCCGCCCGAAACCGACAGAATCGAACCCGGGCCCCGGGATGAAGCCGAGCTGCGCCACCGGCGCCAGCGAGCGAAAGTTGCGCTGCTCTGCCGCGTCGATGAGATTCTGGGCCGCGGCCTGGAACGCCTCGTAGTAGGCGCCCGCCAGCGTCAGGGTGGCCCGCGGGGAGAGCGCCTTGGCCCAGGCCAGCGACGACTGCGCGATGGCGACGTTCTCGTCATGGGCCGCCGCCCTGTCGTAGATCTTCCCCGCCGCTGTCGCCCCCAGCGTGATGAGCTGGCCGTCGGCGACGGAATCGGAGAGCGTCCCCGCCAGCACCAGCCGCTCCAGCGCCGAGGCGACCATCGGCGGGTTGTCGCCGCCGGCGACGATCTCGGTGCGGTGGGCGTTGGTGTCGTACTCGAGGCCCAGCTCGGCGCGGAGGGTGTAGCGCTCCGTGTCGTCCGCTCCGCCCTCACCCACGCTGGCGCGCGCGACCGCCGTCATCGCGAGCAGCGTGATGGTGGCCAGCGCGGGGCGTCCCGGTCCTCGCAGTCCCATCTGGCGGCAGTGTATCCGGCGGACGGCGCGCCGTCAGCGCGGGGTGCGGGCGCTCTCGCGCATCGTGCGCGCCTGCCCGTCGAGCGTCTCGGCGCGCGCGCGCAGCGCGGCCACCGCGCGCTCCAGCGCCTGGACCGACGCCGTTGGGCCCTTGGCCCGCTCGAGCCGCCGGATATCGGCGACCGTGGCGGGATCGAGCAGGTCGCGCAGCTCCAGCGACAGCGCGGTGGCCGGCGTCCCGGCGAGCGGCGTCGGGGGCAGGGTGGTGGCGCTCCCACCGCCCGTCGTCTGCACGGCCGCGCTCGCCCCGTTGCTGCCGGCCGGCGTCCCGCCGACGGAGATGTTCCCCGTCGGCACGATCACCGGCCGATCGGTGCCGGTCGGCGTCGGGTTGCTCGTACCGGCAGAGCTGCCGGCGGGCGCGAAGCGCGAGCTGCTGTCACCCGCGGCGATGTTCGCCACCCGCCGCTTGGATCCCTCCAGCGGCGCGAACGGATCGCGTTCCAGATCGGCCGCGCGGCGCCGCAGGATCTGCCGCCCCTTGAGCTCGCCGACGCGGCGATCGAGCGCATCGGCCTCGAGGCGCACGCGGCGCGACTGGTCGGCCAGGATGTCGGCCTTGGCCTCGAGATCGCCCGGGCCATCGGTCGGCGCCGCGACCGGAAGCGGCCCGGGCTTGCTCGCCGGGGCGCGCAGCCCCAGGCGCGCCTCGATGTCGATCAGGCGGCGGGCCAGCGCCTCGGCGTCGGCCATCCGCGCGTGCAGGCGGTACTCGTCGCCGACGCCACGGTTCGTCTTCTTGAGCGCGTCGATCTCGGCGTTGACCTGACCGAGCTCGCCCCGCAGGCGCGCCCGTTCTGCCGCCAGCGCCACGGCGTCGGGCCCGGACGGGGGCGGCGCCGCCTGCACGGTCGCGCCGGCCCCGAGCCCGACCGCGAGCACCAGGAGCGCGCAGATCCGAGTGAAACTGTTGTTCGCCATCGTGATGCGGCGTCCCCTGAGGACCATGGAATAGCAATGGTCGTACCACTGGTGTCGCGGTCGTGGCATCCCGTTTTCGTCCCCGGTTGGCGCGCGCCTCTCAGATTCTTGAGAGAGGGAGCAAAATCGTTGATGATCACGCCCGCATGCGCTCCTCATTCGTGGCGGTCGTGGTGGTCGGGCTCTCGGCGACGGGCTGCGCCACGACGGGGGGCACATCGAACGACATCAAGCCGCGCGCCAACCTGACCGCGGCCGATTTCTACCCGCTCGCTCCGGGGTGGAAGTGGGCCTACGACGTCGAGAAGGATGGGATCAACATCCTGGCGACGTACGCGGTGCTCGAGCGGAACGGCGACACGGCGGTGGTTCAGGCCGGCGACGAACGCTTGACCTACGCGGTGACCCCGGAGGGTGTCGCGCAGAAGGATGGCGGGATGCTGGGTGATTTCATCATCAAGAATCCCGTACAGGCGGGCGCCGAGTGGATGGTCGACGGGGGCCGCGCCCACATCGTCTCGGTCAGCGCGGACTTCAAGATGGATTCGGGCGAGCACTACCTCGGCTGTCTGGTCGTCGAGGTGACCCGCACCGATCCCGTCCGCGTCACGCGCACGACGTTCGCGCCCGATGTCGGGCCCGTGATGCTGGAGATGCAGGTCCAAGAGGGGCAAGGGCAGAAGTTCACCACCCTCACGCGCGCCCGCCTCCGCGCCGTCACCCGCCCGACGGACACCGCGGGACCTTAGGCCCGGCAGAGCAGGGCCAGCGCGCCGCCGGCCAGCGAGGCCCAGGCGAGCGCGGCCGCGAACCGGAGCTCGGCGCGGAAGGTCAGCGGATTGCGCGTGGTGACGATGAGGGGGCGATCGGGCCGTCCGGCGAACATCGGCGATACGCCGCCGCGGTGGCCGCCGCCGGCGTCGCGATCGGGCGTCAGCGTCACCGGTCCGGCGACGTGGATCTGGTCGCCCTCGGCCAGCGACGTCTCGAGGTGGAGCGCCCAGTCGGGCCCCGCGATCTCGCGGTAGTTGTCGCTACGGATGAAGGTGACGGGGCCGTCGAGGTCGACGCGCGCCGCGCCGGTCGCGTCGGCGATGGTCACCTCGCCGCCGCGGTGCTCGTGCCGCACCGTCGGTCCCACCTCGACGGTGTGCCAGTAGACGCAGGGAGCGCCGGAGAGCGGTCCGCGCAGGCGATCGGGCGAGACCACCCGCGCGGCGACGTGCGCCGTCTCGTCGCCCGAGGTCTCCTCCACCGCGCGGATCGCCGTCGGTCCGGGGAGGGCCAGCACCGGGGCCAGCCGCCGGCGCCGCCGCGCGATCGCGGCCAGCAGGACGGCGCCGCCAACCAGCCAGCCGAGCGCCACCCAGGCGCCGTCCGCCTGGACCATCCCGAGCGTTCGCGGCCCGAGCGCCACTTGGCCGACGGCGCCCAGCATCCCGGCGGCGACCTGCCCGGCCGCGAGCAACCCGCACGCCGCCTGCCCGATCCCCCAGCCGAGGCCGATGGCCGCCTGGCCGACGCTGATCGCCCCCAGCGCCACCTGGCCGACGGCGACGACGCCGATCGCAATCTGCCCGACGGCGATCACGCCGACCGCCGGGGGCCGCCGGCCGGTCGAGGGATCGATGCCGCGCACCACGTGAACCAGCGGCAGGCGACCGACCCGCAGGCGCGAGCGGTACTCGAAGCTCGCCGACGCCGCCCCATCCTCTGTCCGCGCCGTCCGATCCCGCGCAGCCATCCTCAAAGCGTACGGCGCCGCTCCCGCCGCCGCAACGTCCAGTTGCGATAGTCTCGCCGGGTGCCGGCGCGTCTCGTCCGACCCTTCCTTGCCGTGGCCGTGGCCGTGGCCGTGGCCGTGGCCGTGGCCGTCGCCGTGGCCGTGGCCGTGGCCGCGCTCGCCGGGGCCGCGGTCGTGGCTGGGTGTGGCGCGGCACGGCCGGCGGCGCGCTCGGGCACCGCCGCCCGGACGGTGGCCGCCCCGGCGCGCGTGCGCAGCAACATCCTGCGCGCCGACTACGCCGGTTCGGCGCGCTGCGCCGGTTGCCACGCCGAGATCACCGCCGCCTGGCGGGATGCGCCGATGCACAACATGACCCGGTTGCCGGAGGGCACGCGCGTGCGGGCGCCCTTCGACGGCACGACCTTCCGATTCAAGGACGACACGGCGCGCCTGACCGAACAGGACGGCGCGCGGTTCGTCGAACTCACGTCGGCCGCGGGCGGCAGCCACCGCTACCGCGTCACGCGCGTGATCGGCGGCCGCTACCGCGAGGACTTCGCGGGCGTCGAGATCGGCGGTCCCGGCGACGCGGGGCGTGGCGAGCGCGAGCTGATCCTGCCGATCTCGTACGTCTTCGAGACGAAGAGTTTCCGCCTCAAGGGCTACTCGGTGCTGGTGACCGAGCGGCCCGGGCTGCACGCGGGCGGCGTCTGGACCGAGACCTGCGTCTTCTGCCACAACACCGTCCCCTACTTCGATGATGTCTGGGGCGCGCTCTATGGGCGCGGCGCGCCGGGCTATCAGGGCGAGGTGGTCGACAGGTTGTTGCCGCCCGATCGGCGGTTTGGGTTCGAGGTGGCGGCGGGCGGCGAGCCGGCGCTCGACGCCGCGGTGGCCGCCGAGGTGACGGCCGTCGGCGGGACGCCCGCGCCGGGCGGCACGCGCGAGGGGCTCAAGCACGGCATTCACGAGCTGCGCGCCCGGTTCGAAGCGCGCCACTTCGTCGAGGTCGGCATCGGCTGCGAAGCCTGCCACGGCGGCAGCCGCGAGCACGCCGACGATCCGCGCGTCCTCCCCGACTTCGCGCCGCGGAGCGCGTTCCTGACTGCGCGCCCCGTGGTGCCGCGCGACGACGGGGTGACGCGCGCCGAGTGGATCAACCGCGCTTGCGCCCGCTGCCACCAGGTCCTGTTCTCGCGCTACCCGTTCACCTGGGAAGGGGGCCAGCGCCGCGCGGAGGATCGGGGCGGCAGCTCGATCACCTCGGGGGAGGGGCGCGACTTCTTGCTCGGCGGCTGCGCGCGCCGGATGTCCTGCGTGACCTGCCACGATCCGCACGCCGAGGACAAGCGCGCCGACCTGGATCGCCTGGCCACGCCGGCGGGGAACGCCGTCTGCGTCCGCTGCCACGCGCAGTACGCGGCGCCGGCGGCGCTGGCGGCGCACGCGCACCACGATCCGGCGGGGGCGGGCGGCAGCTGCATCGGTTGCCACATGCCGAAGAAGAACATGGGGCTCGGCTACGCGCTCACCCGCTATCACCGGATCGGGAGCCCCGACGATCCGGTGCGCGTCGAGCGCGACCGCCCGCTCGAGTGCGCGCTCTGCCACGCCGACAAGACGGTCGGCGACCTCGTGACCACGATGGAGCGGTGGTGGGGGCGCCGTTACGACCGCGCGGCGCTGGCGGCGCTCTACGGCGATCTGGGGGCGCGGCCGCTCCCGGCGACGCTGGCGCGCGGCAAGGCGCACGAGCAGGCGGTGGCGCTGGCGACGCTCGGCACGGCGCGCGTCACGGCCGCCGCGCCGGCGGTCGCGCGGCAGCTCGTCAACCCGTTCCCTCTCGTCCGCTACTACGCGCGGCGCGCGCTCGAGGCGCTGCGGGGAGAGGACTGCGCCGTCGATCTCGATCGGCCGACGCCGGAGATCGCCGCCGCGGTGCGCGCCTGCGTCCCCGAGGCCTTCCCCGCCTCCGAGACGGTGCCGGCGGCCGCCCCCGCCCACGGCGGCAACGACGTCGACGAAGACTAGCGGCGGGCTCTCACGATTCGTCACATCTCCGGCGGCACCAACATCTGCGGATTCAAGTGGCCGCGGTCCGCGCCAGCGCAACATCCGCGGATTCAAGCGGCGGCGGCCCGCGTAGGGCAACATCCGCGGATTCAAGTTGGGTGCGCGCGTGGCGCCGAGGCGGGGTGCTCGTCGACCCGCAACGCACCACCCGCTCGCCTCCATCCGACGGGCGCCATCAGGTGGCCGGCGACGCCGTCGCCGAAGGAGCGTTGGTGATCGCCTGGGCGATCGCGGGCGCGCGCTGCCACCCCAAAAAGGACGGCCCCGAGCTGCGCGGGTCGATGCAGGCGGGCGCCCGGAGGTGCTTGCGGAAGCTGACGCCGTCGCACCGTCTTGATTCCGCGCATGTCCCGTTGTCGGGCGCGGACCGCGGCGGGTTGCCTGGTGTGAGGCCGGACGACCGCTGCGACGCGCCGCTCGCGTGAATTGATTCCGCGGAGGTGCGGTCGGCGGAGACGGGACGCCGATGGGGTGAGCGCGTCGGCGCGCGGACGGCTCGACCTTGATTGCGCGGATGTTGGTGCCGCCCAACATGTGACGAATCGTGAGAGAGGCGGGCTATAGTCCGCGCGCCGTGTCCGCCGAGGATTCCGTCCCCAAGCCGCCGCTCGTGTTGCTCACCGGGTTTTTGGGCGCGGGCAAGACGACGATCCTGAACCGGGTGCTCGGCGCGCAGCACCGCCGGCGCGTCGGCGTGATCATCAACGAGCTCGGCCGCATCGACATCGACAGCCGCCTGGTCAAGAGCCGAGCGGGCGACGTGCTGGAGCTGGCGGGCGGCTGCGTCTGCCACGAGGTGCGCGTGCAGTCCGAGCTGTGGGCGGCGATCGCCGAGGTGGGGCGGCGCGCGCGCCCGGAGGTGGTGGTGCTGGAGACGACCGGGATCGCCGAGCCCTGGGCGATCCTCGACGGCCTGGACGGGTTGGGCGACGCCGCGCCGGCGGTCGCCTCGGGGGTCGTCTGCGTCGTCGACGCCGAGGCGGGCGCAGGACAGCTCGCGCGGCACGAGGAGGCGCGCGCGCAGGTCGAGGCGGCCGACGGATCTTGCTCACCAAGCTCGATCTGGCGGCGCCCGACGAGGTCGTGGCGCTGCACCGGGAGCTCGGGCGCCGAAATCCCGCCGCCGAGCGCGCCAGCTTCCCGGCGACCGACGAGGCGACCGCCGAGCTCGTCCCCTGGCTGCTCGACGTCCGCCCGGCGGGGCGCGCGCGTCCGGCGCACGGGCCGCACCATCACGGCCAGCTCGCCGCGATCGCCTACAGCGATACGGCGCCGCTCTTGGCCGAGCCGCTGCTGGCCGTCGTCGAGCGGCTCGGGCCGGCGCTGGTCCGCCTGAAGGGGTTCGTCCACCTGGCCGGCGAGCCGCGGCGTGGTTTCCTCGAGCGCGCCGGCCTGCGCACCGAGCTGCGCCTCGGCGACGCCTGGGGCGACGCGCCGCCGCTCACCGAGATCGTCTTCATCGGCGAAGGGCTCGATGCCGGCGCGCTCCGCCGCCAGCTCTGGGCCTGCCGCGCCGGCGCCAGCGCGTAAGTCGTCGCGCCGGCGCGTAAAGCCCCTCGTGCCGGCGAACGTTCGCGCCGGCGCGCCGCGCGCTACTTCTGGACGCCGACCGACTTCAGCGCTTCCAGCTTGCCGAGGTCGAGCCCCGCGACCGCCGCCTTCAGCTCGGGCAGGGCGATGCTGCCGTGCGCGTTGACGATGAAGCGATCGCCCAGCACGACGGTGAACTCGTTGGTGCCGCCCGGGCGCTTCGACGCCTTCTCGTGCACGAGGCGGCCGTCGACCTTCTCCGTCTTCTCGACGCTGTAGTCGTCCTCGCGCTCCCCCTGCATGTTCATCCAGCCGGCCATCCCGATGAGTCCGCTGGCGCCGCCCGTGTCGGTGACCTCCAGCGTGGCGTGCTTCTGCGCGTGGTCGCCGTAGCGCCCCTCGGCCTTGGAGACGGCGAAACCGACCACGCCGTTCTTCTCGGCGCTGCCGCCCGTCTTGGCCAGGCCGGCGAACGTCTCGGGGATGAAGGGCTTGAGCTCGGCGATTCCGATCGGATCGACGCGCTTGCCGCCGCCCAGGATCGCGCCCAGCCCCTGCATCGCCGCCTGCGCCTGCGCGTTGGGATCGCCGCTCTTCTGCGCCGCCTCCATCTGCTTGCTGCTCTCCTGCGCGGCCTTACCCATCGCCTGCATCTTGCCGAGGAAGCTGTCCTTGTCGAACTGCACGGGCGACGAGGAGCTCGGGTGCGACATCCCGCTCATTCCACTCAGCGCGCCGGCGCCAATCGCGCCGGTGCCGACGACCATCGTCCCAACCGTGGCCACGACCGCGCCGATCACGAACGCGCAGATCACCACGACGATTGTGTAGGCGAGCGACTTCTCCTTCGGGTTCTTCATCAGGACGGGTAGGCCGAGATAGAAGAGGTAAAGGCCGTAGATTGCGGCGATGAAGCCCAGCCAGGCGAGCGACATCAGGACGCCGAAGATCCCTCCGACGAAGGCCGGTGTGAGCGAATAGACGGAGACCTTGAGCGCCTGCGCGCTGTTCTTCTGGCCGCCGAACGTGGGCGCCAGCGCGTTCACGATCATCGACAGCAGGAAGATTCCGACCAGTGACAGCAGATAGGTCACGACCGCCATCGTCAGTCCCTTGACCAGCGGTACGTGGAAGGTGACCCCGATGAGAGGCACGGTCCGGCCGATGAACACGCCGCCGACGAAGCCGGCGATGGGGCCAATCGCCGCGAGCGGAACCGCGTACCCCATCATCAGGGCACTCGTCGAGCTGGTCTCAGCCTCGATGACCGGCCACTCCGTGTTCGGTTTCAGGCAAATCGCCTTCGCACGATCCAACAACGCCATGGGGGCCTCCTTGATTGGGACCGGCAGTGTAACCCGATCCCGCGCGGCAAAGTCGCGCGCCAGAGTAACGTTTCGCGGCGCGCGAAATTCCCGCGAAATGGCGACTTCCAGCGGCACGCACGAAGCGTGCCCCGTCGCCGCTACTTGACGTCGAGCAGCTCGACTTCGAACAGCAGCGTCGCGTTGGCCGGGATGACGCCGCCGGCGCCGCGCGCGCCGTAGCCGAGGTCCGGGGGGATGAGGAGCGTGCGCTTGCCGCCGACCTTCATGCCGGCGACCCCTTCGTCCCACCCCTTGATCACCTGGCCGCGGCCGAGCGCGAACGAGAACGGGCTCTTCCGATCGTGCGAGCTGTCGAACTTCTTCCCTTTGGCCCCGTCGGTCCAGAGCCAGCCGGTGTAGTGCATCACGCAGGTGCCGCCGGTGGCGACGGTGCCGGTGCCGGGCTGGGTGTCTTCGTACTGGAGTCCGCTGGCGGTGGTGGTCATGGACATGGGGCGGTTTATAGCGCGGTTTAGCCCGCCGGCGAGCCCTCGCGTTTCGCCTCCAGCTCGGCCCACCGCGCGTAGAGGCGGTCGACCTCGGCGCGGCGGCCGTCGACGAGCGACAAGAGCTCGATGAGGCGCGCGGCGTCGGCGGCGTGCTCGGGGCGCTCGCTGTCGGCGATCGCCTCGCGCAGGTCGGCCTCGGCGCGCGCGATGGTCGCCTCGATGGCGTCGTACTCGCGCTGGTCCTGATAGCCGAGCTTGCGGCGCGCGGGCGCCGCCGCTCCGGCCCCGGTCGCCGCGTCCGTTTTGCGCGCGGTGGTGGACGCGCGCGCCGCCGCCGCGCGCCCGGCGCGCCACCCCTCCCACTGCGCGAGGCTGGCGAACGGGACGATCGACGAGGTCGGTGGGTCGAAGGCGAGGATCGTCGTCGCCACCTGGTCGAGGAAGTACCGATCGTGCGTCACCAGCAGCACCGCGCCGTCGAACCCGGTCAGCGCCTCCTCGAGCACCGCCAGCGTCGGCAGATCGAGATCGTTGGTCGGCTCGTCGAGCACCAGGATCTGCGCCTGGCGCAGCATGAGGATCGCCAGGAGGAGTCGGCTCTGCTCGCCGCCCGACAGTCGCCCAACGGGCGTGTTCATCTGGTCGTGCTCGAACAGGAACCGTTCCAGATAGCCGCGGACGTGCACGCGCGCGCCGCGGAACGTGACGTGGTCGCCATCGGGGCAGAGGGTGTCGGCCAGCGTGCGCGCCGGATCGAGCGCCTCGCGCGTCTGCTGGAAGTAGGCGATCTCGAGGCCGTCGGCGCGCAGCACCGTCCCCTCCGCCGGCGCCTCGACGCCCAGCAGGAGGCGGATCAGCGTCGATTTGCCGCAGCCGTTCGGCCCCAGGAGCCCGACGCGCGAGCCGGGCCCCAGAAACAGGTCGACGCCCCGGAAGATCGTCCGCCCGCCGTAGCCGTGGCCGACGCCGCGCGCCTCGACGAGGCGGCGCGGGCGCTTCTCGGACGACTGAAAATCGAGTCCCGCCGTGCGCGTCTGGTTGCGTTGGCCGAGCTCGGTGACCTCGTCGGCCAGCGCGCCGGCCCGCTGGATGCGCGCCTCCTGCTTGGTCGTGCGCGCCGCGGCCCCGCGCCGCAGCCACTCCGTCTCGCGCCGGAGCGTGTTGCGCAGGACCACCTCGCGCCGCTCCTGCGCATGCATCTGCTCCCCCTTGGCCCGCGTGTAGGCCACGTAGTCGCCGGCCACGCTGAGCAGGCCTCCGGCGTTGCGCCGATCGAGCTCCAGGATGCGCGTGGCGACCCGCTGCAAGAAGAGCCGATCGTGCGTGATGGTGATGGTGGCGAACGGCGCCCGGCGGAGCAGCTCCTCGATCGCCTCGATCCCCTCGACGTCGAGGTGGTTGGTTGGCTCGTCGAGCAGCAGCAGATCAGGCTGGCGCGCCAGCTCCCGCCCCAGCGCCGCCCGCTTCTGCCATCCCCCCGACAGCGACGCGATCGGCGTCTCCGGCGTGACGCTCGCCTCGGAGTGTCCGTCGAGCCCGAGCGTGGCCATCACCGTCCGGACGATCTCGTCACGCGCGCCGTCGCCGTCGCCCTGGCGGGTCGTCCCGGCTCCCTCCTCGATCGTCGCGCGGACCGTGGCGCCGGGTGAGAAGCGGGGCACCTGCTCGAGCCGCGCCACCCGCAACCCGCGCCGCCGCGCGACGCTCCCGCGATCGGGGCCGAGATCGTCGGCCAGGATCCGCAGCAGCGTCGACTTTCCCGCGCCGTTCGGCCCGATGAGCCCGATGCGCTCTCCGTCCTCGACGGTGAAGCTCACGCCCTCGAACAGCGGCCGCGCACCGAACGCCGCCGACAGCTCCTGAACGCCGAGCAGGATCGCCAAACTCAGCCCTTCCGCGATTTGTGCTTGGGGCCGCGATGGGCTGGCGGGTGCGGGTGGGGCTTGGCGTGCGGATGCGGCTTGGCGTGCGGGTGTGGGTGGGGCTTGGCGTTCGGATAGGGCTTGGCCTGAGTGTGGGGCTTGGCCTGGTCGTGCAGCGGCGGCCGCCGATCACGCGCCGGCGCGTAGGGAGCGAAGCCGTCGCGCCGCTTGGGCGGGTGGTGCGGTTCCGGCGCGGCGGTGGGGCCGGTGGCGCGGGTGCCGTCGGTGCGCCCGATGACGACGTGGGGCGCGCGCGGATCCACCTCCGCGGCGGCCTCGGCGAAGTCGCGCGCGGCGCGGCCGGCGATCTCGAACGTCGTCTCCTGCGGGCCGATCCGGATCGCGCCCACGTCCCGCCGGGTGACGCCGCCGCGCCGGCAGATGAGGGGCAAGAGCCAGCGCGGGTCGGCGTGGTCCTTGGCGCCGAGGTTCACGCGGAAGAGGACCGCGTCGCGCGACATCTCGCCGCGGCTGAGCGGCGGCGCGTCCCGCCTGTCGCGCTCCGCGTCCGGCCTCGGCGGCGCGACCAGCTGGACCGCTTCGCCTGCCGGTAGGCGCCCGAGCTCGCGCGCCAGCAGGCGGCGAATCAACGCGGGCGCCGGCAAATCTTTCTCCAGACGGAGTGCCAGCGCGTCGGCCCCTTCTTCCAGCGCTGGGTCATCCCCGACGACCGTCGCCAGGAGCTCCGCCGCCAATCGCTCGCGCGCCGCTGCGGCGATCGCCTCGCGGGAGGGCAGCGGCGTCCAGACCGGCGCGACGTGCGCGCTCATCAGCAGGCGCTCGGCCTTGCGCCGCTCGGCCGGCGTGGCGATGACGACGGCCGTCCCCTTGCGCCCGGCCCGCCCCGTGCGCCCGCTGCGGTGGGTGAGCGACTCGGCGTTCAGCGGCAGGTCGGCGTGCACGATCAGATCGACGTCCGGCAGGTGCAGCCCGCGCGCCGCCACGTTGGTGGCGACCAGGATGCGGACGTCGCCGCGCCGGAGCTGATCGAGCGCGCGGTCGCGCTCCGCCTGCGCCCGGTCACCCGAGATCGCGGTCGCCGCGAACCCGCGCGCCACCAGCGCCGCGTGCAGGTCCGCCACCGCCTCGCGCGTGGTCACGAAGACGATCGCCCGCTCGCTGTCCGACGCGCGCAGCACGTTGACGACGGCCCCGAGGCGATCGGCCCCCGCGACCAGGTGCGCGACGTAGCTGATGTCCTCGTGCGCCTGGGAAGGCGCCGCGCCGCCCGGCAGAGCGCGGCGCGGATCGATCGCCACCGCGTCGCGCTGAAACCGCTTCGCCATCGCGCGAATCTCGGGCGGCAGCGTCGCCGACAGCAGCAGCGTGCGCCGCGGGGCGGGCGCCGCCTCGAGGATCGTCTCCAGATCCTCGCGAAACCCGAGGTCGAGCATCTCGTCGGCCTCGTCGAGGACGACCGTCTGGAGGCCGCCGAGCGGCAGCCGTTCCCGGCGCAAGAGGTCGACCAGACGTCCCGGCGTCCCGATCGCCACGTCGACGCCGCGCTCGAGCGCCCGCAGATCCCCGCCGACCGGCGTCCCCCCCGTGAAGGAGGCGAGCCGCAACTTCGTCCCCGCGAGCAACCACGAGAGCTCGCCGCGCACCTGCGTCGCCAGCTCCCGCGTCGGGACGATCACCAGCGCCGCCGGCGCCGGCGCCGGCGCGGCTGGCGCGCCTGGGCTCAGCTCGGCCCCGAGCAGCGTCTCCGCCAGGAGCGCCCCAAACGCGATCGTCTTCCCCGATCCCGTCTGCGACGACACCAGCAGGTCGCGCCCGGCCACCGCCCGGTCGAGCACCGCCGCCTGCACGTCCGTGGCCGTCTCGTACCCGCGCGCGGCGAGCGCCTGGGCCAGGGCAGGGTGAAGCGTCAGGTCGGAGAAGTTCATGCGGCGTGATGTCTACCGCACTTCCACGGTCGATTTCGGGGGAGAGTGGGCGGGGAGGGCCGGAGGGCGCCGTGCATAGCCCGACCGGCGCGGCATCACCCCGCGAACCCGTGCCCGCGCCGCTTCTCGTACGCGCGTAGATACAGATCCCGGTACGCCACGGCCGCGCGGTCCCAGGAGAAGTCCTGCGCCATGGCGCGCTTGCGCATCGCCGTGATGTCGTCGGGGCGGTCGAACCAGGTCGAGACCGCCCAGCCGATCGTGTTGGCGAGCGCGTCGGGGTTGAGGTCCTGGAACATGAAGCCGGTGCCCTCGCCGGTCGACTGGTCGAAGTTCTGGACGGTGTCGACCAGCCCGCCCGTCGCGCGGACGACCGGCAGCGTGCCGTAGCGGAGGCTGTACATCTGGTTCAACCCGCACGGCTCGAAGCGCGAGGGCATCAGGAAAAAGTCGGAGCCCGCCTCGATCCGGTGCGCGCGCCCGTTGTCGAACTTGAGCCAGGCGCGGAACCTGTCGCCCCGATGGGCGTCGGCCCACGCAAAAAATCGTTCCGCGTCGGGATCGCCGGTGCCCAGCAGGACCAGCTGCACGTCCCAGCCGAGCACCTTGTCGAGCGCGTGGGCCAGCACGTCGAAGCCCTTCTGCGACGTCAGTCGCCCGACCACGCCGAAGAGAGGCACGTCGGAGCGCACGGCGAAGCCCGCCTCCTTCTGCAGCGCCGCCTTGCAGGCGGCCTTGCCGGACATCTTCTTGGCGTCGAACTTCTTCGGCAGGTGCTTGTCGGTCGCGGGGTTCCACTCGTCGACGTCGATGCCGTTCAGGATGCCGACCAGATCGCCGTTGCGCGCGCCCAGGATGCCGTCGAGGCCGTTGCCGAGCGCGCCGGTCTGGATCTCCCGCGCGTAGGTGGGGCTCACCGTCGACAGCAGCGTGCTGTGGTGAAGCGCGCCCTTGGTCAGGTTCATCGCGCCGAAGTGCTCGAGCTCGCTGGGGTTGTAGTGCTCCCTGCCGAGGCCGGTGATGAACATGCCGCCGCCGTCGAAGATCGCCCTGATACGCCAGGTTGTGGATCGAATAGATGGTCGCCGCGCCGTGCAGCGGCTGCATCCACTCGACGGTGTTGACGTAGACCGGCACCAGCGCGGTCTGCCAGTCGTTGCAGTGGATGACGTCGGGGATGAAGCCGAGCGCCTTGCACAGCTCCAGCGACCCACGCGACAGGAACGTGAAGCGCTCGAGGTTGTCGGGGTAGCCCTCCGCCGGCGGGCCGTACAGATAGGGGCGGTCGAAGTAGCGGTTGTACTCGAGGCAGTAGATCGGCACGTCGCTGTCGGGCAAGCGTTCCCACGCGCACGCGCGCGCGCGCCGTACCCCACCACATCGGCACCGAGAGCATGCCGTCGAGGACCTCGAGGTCGTTCCAGGGCATGCCCGCGTAGAGCGGCATCACGACGCGGACGTCGATCCCCAGCGCGCGCAGCGCCTTCGGCAGCGCGCCCGCGACGTCGGCGAGTCCGCCGGTCTTGGCGAAGGGCGCGCACTCCGACGAGACGAACAGGACCTTGAGAGGCGGGGGGACCGGCCAGCGCGTCAGCTGGCGTAGATCCGGTAGTCGATGTGCGGGAAAATGTTGTTGCGCGACTCGACGTCGGCGAGCCAGCGTTCGCTCACCTTGGCGGCACGCAGATCGTCGTAGAGCTTGTTGAACTGCAGGATGTGCTCGTTGATGCGCCTGGTGGCGTACGGCACCGTCGTGCCGGTGCGCATGATGAACGTCCAGTCGGACGATCTGCGCCAGCATCAGCTCGCGCGCCGCCTGATTGAGCGCGCGCGTCGTCAGCGGGTCGGCGCTCGGGTGCCGCCGCGCCAGCTCCGACCATCCGCTCGCCCGCGACGTGCAGGTGGCGGTACGTCCAGGCGTTGGTCTCGTTGAGCCAGTACTCGTTGTAGCCCTTGGCGCCCCACGACGACGCGCACGGCGTCGCGACCTGGTTGGTGGAGTGGCGGTCGAGGTAATCGCCCGGCGTGAGCGTCTCGATGTCGTTCTGGTCGAAGTGCAGCTGCCGGAACAGGTCGCCGAGGAAGATCGGCCCCTCGTACCACCAGTGGCCGTAGAGCTCGGCGTCGTAGGGGCTGACGATGATCGGCGGGCGATCCATCTTGCCGCGCAGCCGGCGCACCTGCTTCTCGCGGTTGCCGCGGAAGTGCGAGGCGTGCAGGCCGGCCTTGCCGCGCGCGATGTCCGGATCGTAGACCCACTTGTCGTGCAGCTGGTCGTGGGTGATCGCGTGGTACTTGATGCCGGTGTACATGCGGTGACCCTCCGGGTGGATGTACGGGCCGATGTAGTCCATCGGCAGGTCGAAGCCGATGTCGCGGTAGAAGTCGCGGTAGTGCTTGTCGCCGGGGTAGCCCTCCTTGCGCGCTCCAGACCTGCTCCGACGACTCCATGTCGCGCCCGAACGCGGCCACGCCGCTCGGGCAGTAGATCGGGCGCGTAGACGCCGTACGACCGGGCGCCGGTCGGCGAACAGGATCGCCGTGCGTGTCGACGAAGAAGTAGCGGATCGCCGCCTCGCGCAGCAGCTCGTCGACGCCGGGCACGTAGCCGCACTCGCCCAGCCACATGCCGCGCGGGCGGTGGCCGAAGTGCCGCTCGTACAGATCGGCGGCGACGTGGACCTGGGCGCGGATGTTGGCCCAGTTGCGGTCCATGAGCGGGAAGAAGGCGTGCGTCGCCGTCGAGGTGATGACCTCGACGCGCCCGGCCTCCTGCAGCCGCTGGAACGCGCGCACCAGATCGCCGTCGTGGCAGCGCCAGGTGTGGCGCAGCGAGCGGAAGCGATCGTGGTACATCTGCGCGAGCCGCTGGTAGTGCGGCTCGGGGCGGGTCCGCTCGATCTCCTTTTCGCTGAGCTCGATCAGCTTGTCGAGGTGCGCCGCGTAGCGCACCTTGAGCAGATCGTCGGTCAGCATCGTGATGAGCGGCGCCGACAGCGAGACCGTGCACGCGGTAGGGGACGTGGTCGGCGATCAGCCCCTCGAACATCTGCAGCAAGCGGCAGGTACGTGCCGGTGATCGCCTCGTAGAGCCACTGCTCCTCCATCACCGTCGGATCTTCCGGGTGACGGACGAACGGCAGGTGGGCGTGCAGGACCAGCGCGAAGTAGCCGGTGGCCATGATTACTCTCCGCCCTTCGGATAGATCGACGCTGCCGCGGGTGCCTCGCTGACGGTCTCGGCCATCCTCTCGCTGGCGCCGCCGTAGGGGAATTCGCTGGCGCCGCCGAGTGCGCGCTCGCTGGCGCCCACCATCATCCGCTCGCTGGCGCCCGCGTAGCTGAGCTCGCTCGCCCCGCGCATCATTTTCTCGCTCGCGCCCGCGTACATCATCTCGCTGGCGCCGCGCAGCCGGCGCTCGCTGGCGCCCAGGTACATGAGCTCGCTCGCGCCGCCGAGCCGCGTCTCGCTGGCGCCGATCATCCACAGCTCGCTGGCGCCGCCGAACAGCAGCTCGCTCGACCCTCCCCAGGCCCGCTCGCTGGCGCCGAGCGACATCCACTCCGAGCTCCCCGGCGCGAGCGGCCCCCCCAGCGCCACGAACCGCTCGAAGCCGCCCGAGAGCGCCACCTGCCGCTTGTATTCCCAGGTGCCCAGCACCCGCCGCTCGGCGCGCGCGCCGAGCCCGCGAATGACGACCTGCCAGGGTCCGTACACGACGTGGACGCGGCCGCCCTCGGTGCGCACGTTGATCTCGCCGCTGTCGTGAAACTCGACCACCGAGGACGGGACCTCGATCGGGTAAGTGAACGGGCCGGCTTCCCACTCGGTCCGCATCGTCGGTCCCACCCACTCGGTCCGCTGCAGCGCCCCGGTCCACTCGGTGCCGCTCTGCTCCTGCCAGTCCCACTGGCGGCCGAAGACGCGCTGGCCGCCGGGAACGGGGAAACCGGCGAAGTGCTCCGTCCAGTCGTTCCACCCGACGGGCGGGGCGTCGCCGCCGGGCCCGCCGCCGCCGGGGCCGCCCGGAGCAGCGCCCGGCGCGCCGGCCGCTGCCGCGGCGTCGCCGTGGGCGCCATGCTGGATCTCGCCGCTCGCGCGCACCGTCAGCCACTCGGTCGCGCCGCCCGACACCGGCTCGCGGCGCGGGAACTCGATGCGCCCCGAACGGATGATCTTGGCGAAGAAGCCCTCTTCCGACTTGAGCCCGATCTCGACGCACGCGCTTGAGGTCGGCTTGCCGATGACGAAGAACCACTGCCGGTCGTGCCGCTCGACCCGATGATCGAAGTAGGTGTGTGCGTTCGTCCCGTCGAACAAACGTCCGGTGATGTCGTAGACCCTCAGGTTCAGCCAGGCGGCGGCGCCGGCCGCACCGAGGCCCGCGCGCGCTGCCGCCACGGCGTCGTCGGTGACCTCCCAGTAGACGTAGAGCCGCTCGGGATCGACCACCATCGCGGTGACCCGATCGTGGCCGTAGCCCCAGGGGATGTTCGCGGGCATCGGCGCCGCATCGACGTCCGGCCCGAGATCGAACTTCGGTGGAAAGGAAGCCATCGCCCCGTCCGCGGCGGTGCCGTGGCCGTTCACCGGCGTCAGCTCCGTGCGGGCGATCGCGGCGCGCAGCCCCTCGAACGCGACCTTCACCTTGCCGGCCAGGTCCTCCTTCACCAGCTTCGAGACGCCCGTCAGGCCGAGCGTCTGGGCGCAGTCGATGAGCTGCTTCCGGCTGGCCTGGTCGAACAGCTCGTCCGCCGTGAACGAGGGCAAACGGGCATCGGCTTTTTGTCCCACGATCACGAGGATCTGGGAGGCGAGGGCCGAGTCGGATGTCAGCTCAGGCGGCATGAAGGTGTAACTCCCACATGATAGTCTCTTCGGGTAGGCGCGTGCGGAAAAAGTGCAGGCACGCGCGTAAGCTGCGGCGGCCATGAGCGCACGCAAGAGCTGGGCGCAGGAAATGGAGTCCGCTTACCTATATGAGGTTTTGGCTGATTCTGATCCCTCGCTCGAACGGCGCGCGCTGTTCGCCAAGCTGGCGGTCGAGGCGCGCGGGCAGGCGGCGACCTGGGCGGCCGAAGTGCGGAAGGTTGCAGGGGAAACGCTCGGCGACTTTCAACCGTCTGTCCGTGCCAGATTCGTGGCGAGGCTGGTCCGGCGGCTCGGTCCGGTGCGCCTGCGCGGCGTTCTGGCTGGCATGAAGGTTCGCGGGATGTCGGTGTTCCGCGCCCCCTCCATGGCCGGCGGCCACTCCGTGCCCGGCGGCCACGCCATGCCCCATTCGGTCGAGGAGATCGGCCGGCGGCATCGGCAGCAGGCCGGAGGGGACACGCTGCGCCCGGCCGTGTTCGGCGCCAGCGACGGCCTGGTCTCGAACCTCTGCCTCATTCTGGGAGTCTCGGGCGCCAGCGCGAACGCGCACGGGC
The DNA here is from genome assembly GCA_963831685.1 of uncultured Pseudomonadota bacterium. Lineage (GTDB taxonomy): Bacteria > Myxococcota_A > Polyangia > Fen-1088 > Fen-1088 > JADGRB01. Next base: position 24,978 of record CAWHRJ010000006.1, on the reverse strand, counting down.
ACGCCGTGCTGATCTCGGGCGTGGCGGGGCTCCTGGCCGGGGCGCTCTCGATGGCGGCCGGCGAGTACGTCTCGGTCCGCTCGCAGCGCGAGATGTTCGAGCACCAGATCGGTGCCGAGCGCGACGAGCTCGCCGAGTACCCGGAGCAGGAGGCTGCCGAGCTATCCCTGATCTACCAGGCGCGCGGGCTGACCAAGGAAGACGCCGACAAGACCGCCAGGCCACCTGATCTCGCAGCCGGAGCTGGCGCTGGACACGCTGGCGCGCGAGGAGCTGGGGCTCGATCCATCGTCGCTCGGCTCGCCGACCGCTGCCGCCGCGTCGTCGTTCGCGTCGTTCGCGGTCGGCGCGGCGGTGCCGCTGGCCCCGTTCGTCGTCGTCGCGGGACGTTCGGCGCTCGGCGCTTCCGTGGTCCTGACGGCGGCGGCGCTGTTCGGTATCGGCTGCGCGATCAGCCTCTTCACCGGGCGCGGCGCGTTCCGGAGCGGCGCGCGCATGCTGGTCATCGGCGGGATGGCGGGCTCGGTCACGTATCTGATCGGCCGGCTGGTGGGCGGGATGGTCGGCTAGCCCCGGCGCTTGGTGGCGGGACATCGACTTGGCGCCGGGGCGCGGCGCTGCTAGACCAGGCGCATGTCCCAACACAAAGCGACCGTGAGCTGGAAGTGTGACAACGAGACCTTCCTGCAAGGGAAGTTCAGCCGCGCGCACAGCTGGAGCTTCGACGGCGGCCACGTCGTCCCCGCCTCGGCATCGCCGTCGGTGGTGCCAGCGCCGCTCTCGAGCGCAGCGGCCGTCGATCCCGAGGAGGCGTTCGTCGCCTCGATCTCGAGCTGCCACATGCTCACCTACCTCTGGGAGGCGAAGAAGGCCGGCTTCCGCATCGACGCCTACGAGGACGAGGCGGTCGGCGACATGACCAAGAACGAGCGCGGCGTCCCCTGGATCAGCAAGGTGACCTTGCACCCGCGCATCACCTACGGCGGTGACAAGCGGCCGACGCCCGCCGACGAGGCCACGCTGCACGAGAAGGCGCACGACGGCTGCTTCATCGCCCAGTCGGTGAAGACCGACATCGTCGTGGCCTCGGAACCCTGAGAGGGTTCCGAACCTCCCGCGATGGGGCTCCGGCGGCGAAGCCGCCTGCGCCCCGACGCGATCGGGCCGTCCTTACCGGCGTCGCAGGATCACCTGCGCCATCTTCCAGCGCACGGGGGCCGCCGCCCGCGCGCCCGAGGCCAGCGCCTCCAGCGACTCACCGAGCCGATCCAGCTCGGCGGCGGCGACGTTGGCGACGATGAACGGGTTTTGCCTCCAGGTCCGGAAGTTGAGCGCGTGCAGCCGCGCCGCGACCGGCGCCGCCAGCGTGACCGGCGCGGTGTCGGCGCGCTCGACGACGAAGCTCTCCGCCGGCGCCAGCGCGGCGAGCTCGCGGCCGACATAGGTGCGCTGCCCGCGCGCCGCTTGCATCGCCTCGACCAGCGCGTAGTAGCGGACGAGCGTCGGATCATCGGAGGTCATCGAGTCGACCTCCTCGAGCGCCAGCCGCCCGCGTGGCACGAGCGCGTCGGCCCAGGCGGCGATCGCCGCGCGCGCGTCGGGCAGGTGGGTCACCACGAACCGGCCGTAGATCAGATCGGCGGGCGGCGCCGGGAACGGCACGCGCGTGATGTCATGCTCGGCGAACGCCACGCCGCGCGACGCCTGTCGCCAGGCGCGGGCGAGAAAACGCGGCGAGCTGTCGAGGCCGATCGTGGTCCCGGCGCCGGTCGCGGTTTGCACGAGCGCGGTCGTGTAGCCGGGGCCGCAGCCGAGATCGATCGCCACGCGCACCGGCTCGCGCCCGAGGCGCGCGACGAAAGCGCGCGAGCTCGGAGCGAACGCCGCGGCCAGCAGGCGCAGCCGCTCGGCGGCCAGATCGCCGTCACCGAAGGTGTAGGTTGGAACCGAGGGGGCAGGGACGAGTTGGGGTTGGGACATTGGCGGCTCGGCTCGCCACGGTGTCCCTCTCTGGTCGATTCACTTGCCCAAAACGAAAAGAGGCGACCACCGCGGGTCGCCTCTCCTTTGTTTCGTTAGGTTGCGGGCGCCCGGCGTTCGTTCGCGCGCCACCACCAGCGGGTAGCGCGCCCCCCATAGGGAAAATACGAACGAGAGGCGGCGGGCTTCATCGGACCTATATCCATTGTGCCCACCGTCCGCCGGGCCGTCAACGACCGTTCGTCCGGCCGGGGAACCTCGTCCCCGGCCGAACGCGGCGCGCCGCTACTTCTGGCGCTACCTGTGGCGCTACTTCTGGCGCTACTTTTTCTTGCGCCCGCCGCCGCCACCCATGCTGGGGGCCGGGTGAGGCGGCGGCGCGGCGTGCATCGCCGGGCCCGGCGCGGGGTGGGGAGCCGGCGGTGGCGAGCCGTGCTGTTGCATGGGTGCGCCGCCGTGCGCCTCGGGTCCACCACCACCCGGGTGCATTCCGCCCGCCGGGCCGCCGGGGTGTCCCTCGGGTCCGCCCGCGGGATGCATGCCACCCGCCGGTCCGCCGCCATGTCCCTCGGGTCCGCCCGCGGGATGCATGCCGCCGCCGGCCGGGCCACCCGGGTGACCCATCTCACCGCGGTGCTCGGCCTCCCGGTTCTGCATCTCCCGGTGCTCCCCCTCGCGATGCTCCATCTCGCGGCGCTCGGCCTGACGGCGCGCCGGTGCCTCGCCACGCCAGCCACCCGCAGGGGCGCCGGGCGCCCGGCGCCATCCGGCGTTGTGCTCCGGAGCGCCACGCCACATGCGCGGCTCATACTGAGGACGCGCGCGCCAGCCGATCGGACCGCGGTCGCCGTAGTAGGCGTAGTCGCGCACGCCGCCGGGCCCCATCCAGTAGCCGCGGTAGAAGACCATCTGGTCGCCTTCCCAGATGAAGCGCGGGCCGTAGTAGGCGAAGCCGGCGCGGTTCGGCGTCCAGTAGCCGCTCTGCCAGTTCCAGTCGTAGCCGGTCCAGTCCCAGTACCCGGCGACCCAGGTGTATCCGTAGCCCGGCGACGGCGGAACGTACTCGGGGACCGGATCGGGAATCGGCGAGGTCGGATAGGCCGAGGCCTCCGTCATCACCACCGGCTGCGGGGGCGGGGGCTGCGGCGCCTGCTCGACGTACGTCGGCTGCGGCGGCGGGGTCTCGACGACCACCGGCTGCGGCGCCGGCGCGACGTAGACGGGCGCGGGCGGCCCGACATAAATCGGTGCCGGGCGCACGTAACAGCCCACGACGGGGGCCAACACCAACACCAGCGAGCCAGGCAACAACCAGGGGCGCAGATTCATGGGGCACTCTCCCTCGACTTAGCGAGTTATGGGGACGCTAACACGGGCCTCGCGCCGCGTTCTATGAAAAAGGAGACTTGCGAACGTTGTTACCGGCGGGATCCGCCGCGTTTTTCTGGGAATATCGAATGGCTGTGTCGTCACCCGAGAGGCGGCCGGTCTGCGTGCCGATTCACGGGCCGGCCTTGGCGTCACGGCGCGCGCAGGACGTTCTGGACGCGGCGCAGGTACTTGGCCTCCGAGCCCTCGCCCCAACCGTGGTTGATGTAGCGGACCCGGCCGGCACGATCGACGAGGAAGAGCGTCGGCTCGATCTCGCAGCAGCCCCAGCGCTGCCGGTCGTTTCCAGAGGCGTCGAGGACGACGGCGGCACCGGCCGGGGTGCGATTCTGGGCCAGGAACTTTTGCACGATCGCCGGATCCTCACCGGCGTCGACGAGGACGAACCGCAGCCGCGGTCCCGTCGTCCGCTGGATTGCCTCGAGCTCGCCGAGCGCCCGGTGGCAGGGCTGACAGTAGGTGGCGAAGAACATGACTACCGTCGCGTCGCCTTCCGACCATCGGCCGTTGAAGGGCCGCCCCTCGAGCGTTTCGCCGTCGAGCGTCGGGGCCGGAACGCCGACGGTCAGCGTAGAGGCCGACACGCTGCCGGCGCTCGAGACCATCCCGACAGCGACCACGAGTCCTCTCAAAAACAGCTTCGACACCCGAAGCGAAGAGTACCAAAGGCTCCGGAGGTCGATGCGCGAGGGCGCGTGTAGCTCGACGGTCACTTCAGATGCCGCACATCCATTTTGAAACTGTTCGTGGCAACCACATCCACTGATTTCTTCGTGGGGCTCGCGCCGTTCGTTGGTCCCCGGTCTTGATGCTGGCAAACTGGCGACCGTGGCGAAGGCGATCCGGTGGGCGGCGGGGCTGATCGTGATCGGCGCGGCGTGTTCCTCGTCCGCGCCGCGGACGCCTCCTGGGCCCGCCGCGCTCGCTTGCGCGGGCGATCGCGCCGCCGCGATGGCGGATGCCGCAACGTCGAGCTCCGACGCTGCAGAGGCGGGCTTGCCCGGGCTGGGCTTCACCTGGATGGTCGCTACCCCCGACCCGATTGGGCGGTTCGAAGCTAACGGCGTGGTCGTCGACGGCGAGCTCTGGGTGCTCGGTGGATTCACGTCGGCCGATCTCGAGGTAACGACCAGCGTCGACATCTACGATCCGGCCAGCGAAAGCTGGCGCTCCGGACCCGATCTGCCGGGCGCCGAGACCCACTTCGCGGTCGTGACCTTCGGAGGCGACGTGATCGTGAGCGGTGGCTTCACAGGAGCCTTCACGGGCGCGCTGCCACCGACGACGGATGCCGTCTGGCGCTGGAGCGCCGGTGCCGGCGCGTGGAGCATGGGCCCACCCCTGCCAGCCGCGGGCGCCGCCTTCGCCGGGGCGCTGCTTGGGACGGCACTCCACCTCGCCGGGGGGCTGGCCGCCGACGGCAGCAGCGACTCTGACGCTCACGGCGTCTGGGATCTGGCGTCCGCCGCGGCGTGGACGAAGGCGGCGCCGCTGCCCGATGCGCGCAACCACGGCGGCGGCGCGGCGACGGGCGGGCTCTTCTACGCGATCGCCGGCCGCCACGGCTGGAACGAATCTTCGGGCGACGTCGCGGATGTCGACGCCTTCGATCCGGTGAGCGGATCATGGACCTCGCGCGCCCCCATCCCCATCGCGCGCTCGGAAATTGGAGGCGCCACCTCGGCGATGGAGGACGGGCGCATTCTGGTCGTCGGCGGCTCGCTCGCCGGCATCGTTCCCAGCGCCGACGTGCTGGTCTACGATCCGGTGGTGGACGCCTGGTGCGCCCTCCCATCGTTGCCGGAGCCCCGCAAGGGGGCGGTCGCGGCACGGATCGGTTCGCGCGTCGTCGTCACCGGCGGATCCCCGACCTCGGTCGACCCCTCGGCGACTACGTTCGTAGGTTGCTGTCTCTGACGTGCGCTCGATCGCGACGGGTCGCTCGCGGCGCGCGCTCTCTCGCCTCGACGGAGCTGCCGTCCTCCGCCGCGGCACTCGAGCCGCCGTCCTGGCCACGGTAAGATGATAGGAGTGGAAGATGGGCCGCAAGCGACGACACGGCAAGGCCGGGAAGGGACGCGGCGGGGCGATGAGCTCGCTGCGAGGCGGGTTTCGTTCCGTTGCGGGTAGAGTGACGGGGGCCCGCAATTCCAGGCCGACGTCCAGGGCCGGCCGCGCGCTCGGCAACGCAATCACGGTCACCTTGCTTGTGGTCGCGACTCTGTTCCTGCTGCGCAGGTTCGGGGTACTGCATTGACCGACGCGGCTGGCTCGCGCAGCACGCCCAGTCCGATCCGTTGAGAACAGCGTCGTGCGAACCGGTAGACCCGCGCGTCACCGTCGGAGAACTCGGCGTCCAGGTCCTCGGCGACCTCGCGGAGCGTCTTTCTTGGAGAGCGTCGTGCGGGCGCACATCGGGGTGAGTGTAGCCCTCGTGGCAGGGCATTAGAGAGCGACGCTCATCAGGTTTCTGAGGATCTCGGCCGACAGGGCCGCGGTCGACGTGGGGTTCACCCTGGTCCGAGAGTTGCTCCACCAACATGGCATGCGCCTACCCCTCCACTATTTCCTCCTCGGCTTGGCTCTTTGTGTCGGCGTCGGATGTGGCTCGGTGTCGAGCATTGGCGACGGCGGCGGCACGGGAGGGAGCGCTACCGGTCAAGGTGGGACAGGTGGAACCGGCGCGACCGGATCTGGTGGCGCCGGCGGCCACGGTGGTGCCACGGGTTCGGGCGGAGGTTCTGGAGGCCACGCTGGAGCCGGGGGAGCAAGCTGCGACGCGCTGGCGACCCAGTACGCCGACGCCCTTCCAGCGGCGCAGAGCTGCGATCTCGACGCGAGCGGTGAGTGTCAGCAGTCGGTCAGCTCCTCGCTCTCCCCCTGTTTCTTGAACTGCATGACCTACGTGAACGATCCGACGGCCCTGAACGCCATCAAGGCGAGCTGGGAGCAGGCGGGCTGCGACTCCCTGGTCGGCATCAACTGTCCGGGCGTCCTTTGCATCCAATCGACGAACAACATGTGCTTGGTTGGCGATGGCGGCGGCGGCGTCTGCTCCTCGAACAGCGGCGGTAGTGGAGGCCAGGGAGGGCACGGTGGCGCGGCCGGCGCTGGTGGGGCCGCAGGAAGCTCGGGTGGAAAAGGAGGTGCCGGTGGTGGCAGCGGCAGCGACTGCTCCCCCGCCTGCGATCCTGCTGTGCTCTGCTGTTCCGAGCCCTCGCGCACCGTGACCGACGCGGGCGTGGTGGTGGGATCCCACTGGGTCTGCGTCACGCCGACCAGCGCAGGCGCCTGCCCGCTCCAGCCATAGTGACCGTCAGTTCTGTTTCCCGCCGTCGAGCGAGCCGCTTCGAGGATCCGGGATCCGGCTCGCGCGTCGCGAACGCGGTATGATCGGCGGCGAGACGGGGATGCTGGGAGGTTCCGCTGGTTCGACGGATGCTGCGCGATGCAGGTCGTGGGCGGCCGTGGCGTTCGGCCTCTCGGCCGCCGCGCTGGGCACCTGCGGCGGAAGCCGGCCCATCGCGCGCGGCTACGATTCGACAGAGCTCGAGCCGATCCGCGACGGGACGATCTCTCTCGGCGGTGAGACCAGCCCGGGCGTCCTGGTGTACAGCACGGGCGGCGGCGCCTCTGCAGCGCCGAAGGTCTGGTGGACGATCGATGCGACGACGGGGGCCGTCCAGTCCTACGGCACCACCATGCCTCCGCCCCTGAGTTACACGCGGGTCATAACGCCGCCGCCTTCGCCCTTCACCTGTAACCAGACCTACCTGTTCGGCGATCCCTTCACGCTCCTGATCGTCGACAACACCACCAACGTGGACAGCTACGTTCCGAACGTGATCGCTGCCGCCAGCTGTCCCGGCGCGGACGGGATGCTGACCGCGTTCGTCCTCGACGCGGACGGCGGCATCGTGCTCGAGACCGGTCCTTACACCCAGCTGGCGCCTGTGGAGCTGACCGTGGGCGTGCTGGCCGTCGTTTCTTGGAACGGCGCCACGACCACGAACCCGCCGACCAGCGTGACGGTGCTGGCCGCGCCGGTGACGGCGCCCGACCAGCAGGAGCTCGATTCGATCGATCTGACGACGACCTACTACGACGTGACGCCGGTGGTGCCCGCGGTTCCGGCCAACGCCGCCTGGGCCACGGGCGCGACGCCGGTGGGTTCGCTGCAGTCGACGACTCTGGCCGGATCGGCCTCGACTGTTCAAGCCCTCGACGGCCATTACCGCTACCCTCGCAAGATGAGCGACGGCGGGACGACTCTGTTCGTCGGCCCGATCACCTCGGGCGCCGCCAGCGAGCTGGCGCTGTTCGAGACCCCCCCGGGCATGCCCCTGCCGACCGGAGCTCGGCTCGGCTTCGGTCCCGCCAGCCTCGGCCTTCCGCAGCACTATCTTTTTGCCTGGCCGGTCGAGGCCGGTTTCCTGGTGGGGAGCACCATCACCGTGTGGGACGACACCGATCTGGCGCTGGCGACCTGCCCGTCGGTCACCGGTGTCGAGCTCGAGGGGGTGTGGTCGTCCGATGAATCGAAGGTGCTGTTCGAGGTGCCGCAGGGCTACGACCATCAGGGCAGCGGCCCGCTCGATCTTCTGACGCTGGGCGCGCCCGGAGGAGCCGCCAGCTGCCAGCAGCTCGTCGGCAGCGACGTGGTCGCCGCAGCCTTCTCGCCCGACGCCCAGTTCATATACTGGCTCGTTCAACCATCGACCGGCGACCCGCAGCTCTGGGTCGCAGGCAGTGACGGAAGCGGCGCGCGGATGGTCGGTTCGGGAGCGATCTCGAGCACGCACTTCATCCCCGAAGGTCCAGCCTGGCTGGAATTGACCTTGGACGGCGAGCTCGACTGGCTGGATCTGCACGATTCCAGCCAGGCGCTTCACCACGTGGCGGCAGAGGTCCATGGGATCGTCGACCTCACGGGTCCGTGGCTGGTCATGGACTACCAGTGGAGCGCGACCGACGGGACCGGGACGCTGGCCCTCGTCAACCGCGACGACCTCAGCGTCCGGCCGATCTCGCCGTCCGTGGCCCAGTTCTATGTCGAGCTCGAGGAGCTGGGCGCCGATGGCGGACTCGTCGATTGGTTCGCCGACGCCGGCGTCGGCAAGGAGTTCCTGGCTTACTACCTGGTGCGTGGCCGGAACCCGTCAGCGCAGGACGGCATCTGGCGGGCGACGATCACGCCGTCCGATCTCCAGTGACCGTATCGACTCGGCGCGCCGGGTGCCGCGACCCACTCTGCCGGGCGAAACAGCCGCGCCAGGGTTGTTCGCGGCGTGCGAAGGCCCAGATTGGATTACGTAAGGGAGGTGCCCTATGCGGCGAATTTGGTTTGCGCTGTCCGTTGCGACGGCCGGGCTGATTCTGGCGGGGACCGGCCCGACGGCGGTCGCCGATGAGAGCTCGACCGCCGCGGACTCGAAGCAAGAGGAGCAGATCCAGGCGCGGTTCCAGAAGACGCCCGATCTCAAGAACAATCGCATCGAGGTGAACGTCGATGACGGCATCGCAATCCTGGAAGGGACGGTCGATTCGGAGCGGGAAAAGAAAGAGGCGCAGAAGCTCGCCCATGTCGACGGCATCTTGGGCGTGAACAACCGGCTCGATGTCCGTGGCGCCGGGAAATAACCGCCGCGCCGCGATCGAGGGCCGCTGACGGGCCGCAGGATTGTGCGGTTCGCTCGGGGGACATATCGCCTGCCCCTTCGGGCTCGGTTATGTTCACACCGGGTGAAGGTCCTGCGATCATCCGTTGACTGGACCGGCGTGGTCCTCGCCGTTGCGCTCACCGGGGCTAGCTCGGGCTGCGGCACGCGCCACGAGATACTCGGGACGATTGAATCGCCCGAGGCTGGCGCCGGTGCGCCTCTCCCGCCGTACATCCTTGGAGCCGACATCTCGTACGTTCAGCAGCAGGAGCAGAGTGGCGTCGTGTTCTCCGATACGGACGGGACCCAGAAGGACATCCTGCAAACTCTCAAAGAGCACGGCTTCAACTTCATCCGCCTCCGCACCTTCGTCGATCCCAGCGCTTCCGACGGATATGCGACGATGCTTGGACTCTCCCAGCCTTACTGCGACCTCGCGAACACGATCCTGATGGGCCAGCGGATCAAGGCCGCGGGGCTGGGGTTCGAGGTCGACTTCCACTACAGCGACAACTGGGCCGATCCCACGCAACAGGTGATCCCGCTGGCCTGGCAGGGCGACACGCTTGCTGAGATGGTCGCCGCTCTGAGCAACTACACGCGCGACGCCGTCGCGCAGCTGACGGCGGGTGGCGCGCGCCCCGACATAGTCCAGATCGGAAACGAGATCACATCGGGGTTGCTGCTGACGCCGGGAACCGTCACGGGCAGCACAAGCAATTGGGGCAACCTGTCCACATTCCTCAACGCCGGGATTGCGGCCGTTCATTCGATCGATCCTTCGATCAAGATCATGCTCCACCTCGATCGGTGTGGCGACAACACCGGCAGCAAGACCTGGATCGACGCTGCGCTTGCGAACGGAGTGTCGTTCGATATCTTAGGACAGGCTTGCTACTCGGACGTCGAGGGGCCGCCGTCGGGCTGGGAGTCGAACCTCAACGACCTCGTCACACGGTATCCCAACCTCGAGTTCATGATCGTCGAGTACGCCGAGAACGCTACCGATCTCGCGGGCAGCGTCGATGTCTGGCGTCAGGCCAATGACATCGTCTTCAACCTCCCTGGGAAGAAGGGGATTGGAACCGCTGTCTGGGAGCCGACCAAATGGGAAGAGACGCTGTTCGACGCCCAGGGGTTCAGCAGCGCGGCCGATCTCCCCAACCCGTTCACGCCCAATGCCCCCCGCATCGAACTCTTCGATCAGATCGCAACGGACTACGGCATTCGCTGAGCTACCGCCGGCCGGGAGCCGATCTTGGGCGTCGGCTCTGCCGTAACGCCAGCGGCGCTTGCCGTCGACCGTCTTGAAGAACTCCGCCTGGCGCTTCTCGATCTCGGAGGAAGTCAGGTCCTCCTTCCGGGTCGCGAACGACCACCGGTAGCCGAAAGGGTCGCTGATCGAGCCGAAGCGGTCGCCCCAGAACTGATCTCCCGGCAGGGCCCGCAGGGCCCGGGGAAGCCCAGTTGCATCGGGCGCGCTCAGGGCGGAAAGTGGACGAGCCATGGGGTCTCGACTGGGTATCCCGATCGTCACGGCGACAGTGTGGGCTCTGGGGACCGCGGCGGGGTGCGCCAAGACTGCCGAACAGCCCACGATGTGCTTCGGTGCGAACGTGGTGGCGAGCGAGAAGAACGACTATTCGTTCTCCAGCTCGATCACGCTGGCGCCGGTGACCGTCGGGCAGATGTCGAACCTGACCTTCGATTGGAGCGGCCTGACGCACGACTTCGAGGGGCACCCGCTGGATCCGACCAAGGATCTGGGCATGGCCATCGTGATGTTCTGGAACCTGCCGCTCGCGCAGTTTGAAAGCGACCTGAACGCGGATGCGCTGTACCCCTCGGATCTGATCCTGTCGCCACCGCTCAGCATCGAGCTCGGCGCCGGCGCCACCTCGGCTCACCTTTACGACTTCACGATCAACCAGACGCCGGTGACACCGGCGATGATCAACCAGTACTTCGACGCGACGATGTACCCGCCGGCCACCGCCTCGTTCATCGCGGGTGTGCAGACGGGTATCGACCTGGGCCGGCAACTCAGGATGATGCAAGCCTTCAACCTGGACGCGACGTCCAGTGTAACCAGCGTCACGTTCACGGACGATTCCACCAAGCTCAAGTACACCGCGAACCTGCGCGACCTGACGATCACCGGCGTGCCGGGCGGGACGCCGGGGCTGACCCTCGACTGGTCGCAGATGCAGACGAACGGGCTCGGCCGCACCTTTGACAACGGGGCCGTGACGAGCGCCGTCGTGGGTCACTACGCGCAAACACCGGCCGAGCTGGAGGCTCAGTTCCTCGACCTGGACCGCATCGCGCTCGCGACGTATCGGGCGGACATCGGGTCGGGGTCGGTTCTCGACTTCACGACGCTCATGGACGACAATGGGGCCAGCTTTCCCGGCATCGACGACCAAGGGACCTGGCTGGTCGGCCTCTTCTGCGGCAATTGCCGCAATCCAGCGCCCTGGTACATGACGATTTTGAAACCTTGTTCGATGTAGCGCCGTCGCGGCGCATGCCCTAACGGTTGGGGAGTGGTGCGGGGGGGCGATACCCAACAACCGCGAAGGAGTCCGTTCATGCGAGGGCGTTTGTCTCTGTTTGCGGCCGCCGTTCTCGGGGCATTCGTGCTGGTCACGTCGAGCTGCGGAACCTCCGCCAGCGGAAACTCGGGCCAGGGAGGCAGCGGCGCGGGCGGGACCGGCACCGGCGGTGCGCTGGGGACGGGGGGCACGACCGGCGCGGGCGGGACCGGTACCGGCGGGGCAGGCACGGGGGGGACGGGCACGGGCGGGACGGGCACGGGGGGGACGGGCACGGGCGGGACGGGCACGGGCGGGACGGGCACGGGGGGGACGGGCACGGGGGGAGCGGCAGCGGGGGCACCGCCCAGACCTGCACCTTCACGCAGTCCTCCTCGCTCAGCTCGAGGATCGCCACGGTGGGCATCGTGACCTGGTCGACCACGCTGGCCGGCGTCCAGTCGGCGCGGATCGACTTCGGTCTCACCACCTCGTACGGCCTGAGTGCGCCGGTCGACCTCACGCAGGCCAGCTATCGAACGCTGCTCCTGGGCATGAAGTCGTCGCACACGTACCACTATCGGATCACCGCGACCAACGGCAGCGGCGACTGCCAGAGCTCCGACTACACGATCACGACGGGGCCGCTGGCGAACGGGTTGGTGAAGCCGACTGTCACCACCAACAACGCCGCCGCGCTGTCGGGCGGTTTCCTGATCACGGGCCAGTACGTGCAGAACTCGAACGGCAGCGCGCCGGGATACATCCTGGACAGCGACGGCGACATCGTCTGGTGGTTCAACATCGAGGACTACGTGACCGGCGTGGTGATGGACTACGCGGGCACGCACATGTGGATCAACAACCACCCGCCGAACCTGGCGGACGCGAAGGTCCACCGGATCTCGATGGACGGAATGACCGACGAAGATCTGTCGAGCCAGATGTACGAGCTGTCCCATCAGCTGACCGTGATGCCCGACGAGTCGGTGCTGTTCTACGCCGCCGACAGCGGCACCGAGGGCTGCAGCGACATCAAGCAGCGCACGCCCGACGGCAAGGTTCGGACCATCGTGAACTCGCAAGCGGCGCTGGGCACCACCGGGCAGTGCCACGTGAACAACATCCAGTACTCGAAGGACGACGACACGCTGGTCTTCTCCGACCACATTCACTGCGCCGTCGCGAAGGTCAAGCGGACCGACGGGACGGTGGTCTGGATCCTGAACGGCGAGACCAAGACGTTCACCGGCGACGGCTGGCTGGGCAGCGAGCACGGCATCCAGATCCTGGGCCTGGACGACTTCCTGATCTTCAACAACAACTCGCGCAGCGTCGCGGGCACGACCATCCCGCAGTCGATGGGGACGGGCGACGGGTCGGGGGCGCTGGAGATCAAGCTGGATCTGACCGGCAAGACCGTCACCAAGATCTGGTCCTACAAGGCGACGGGCACCACGTACCAGACCGACGTGATGGGCGACCTGCAGCGGATGGCGAACGGGAACATCGTGATCGCGTTCGGCGGCAAGGGGATCATTCAAGAGATCAAGCCCGACGGCACCGTCCTGCAGGAGATGCGCACGACCACCAACTTCGGCTACATCCAGAAGCGCGCGACCCTCTACGGTCCGCCGCCGCGCTGACGGACGGGGGCGCGAGATGCGAGCGGCTCTAGCCCTGGTCGTCGCCGCGCTGGTGGTCGGAGCGCCGGCCATGGCCCGCGGCGATGGGGCCTTCCCCGCCGGGCAAGGCGTGCTGGTGCCGGCGGACCGCCCGGAGGAGATCCTCCTGGTCACCAACTTCGGCGTCGTGTTGTCCGACGATGCCGGCGCGACCTGGACCTGGTCGTGCGAGCAGGACGCGAACGCGCTGGGCATGCTGTACCAGCTCGGGCCCGAGCCCTTGCGGCGGCTGTTCGCGGTCGCGAACCAAGAGGTCGTCTATTCCGACGACCAAACCTGCAGCTGGCAGGTCGCGGGCGGGCTTCTCCTAGGTCAAGCGGTGAACGATGTCTTCCCCGACCCCACCAACGCGGAGCGCGTGGTCGCGATCGGCGTCGCGAACAACGTCGGGTCGGTGTTCGAGTCCCAGGACGGCGGCGCGACGTTTGGGGCGGTGCTGTACCAGGCATCGGCCGGGGAGGTCATCGAAAGCGTCGAGATCTCCCGGTCGAATCCGAGCATCGTCTACGTGTCGCTGATCGACCAGAATCAGCATCCAAAGCTGGCCAGGACCAGCGATGGGGGCGTGAGCTGGACGGTCAACGACCTGGCGGCCGATCTCGGGACGGGCCTCGTGCGGATCATCGCGGTGGATCCGGTCGACGCCGACACGGTCCTCCTGCGCTGGTCCTCGCTCACCGGCGGAGAGGCTTTGGTCGTCACGCACGACGGCGGGGCGACGACGTCGGCGCCGCTTTCGATCCCGCACTATTTCACGTCGTTCGCCCGCCTGCCCGACGGAACGCTGGTGCTGAGCGCGGTCGTGGCGGTCAGCCCCGCCCTGAAGGCCGGCCTGTTCGTCTCCCACGACGGCGCAGCGACGTTCGAAGAAAACGACGCCATTCCCGGCGTGGTGGCGCTCGCGCAGCGGGCCGGCGTCCTCTACGCGGCGACCGACAACTTTGCCGACGGCTACGCGTTGGGCGCGTCCAGCGACGGGGGTGTCACCTGGCAACCGGTCGTCCGATTCGATCAGATCCGGTCGATCATGGCGTGCCTGCAGACGAACGCGCAGTGCCAAGCGAGCTGCGAGGCCCTGGCCGGCAACGGCCTGGGATCGTCCGGTCAGATCTGGGATCAGGCCGTCTGTACCGCCGGCGCGGCGTCGAGCGGTGCCGGTGGGGCGGGCGGCGCCGGGGGCGGGGCGGGCCGCAACGCTCCCGACGGCGGCGCGGCGAACGCGGGTGGGAGCGGACATGGGTCGTCGGGTGGGGGTTGCGCGCTGGTACCCGGTCCGCCGTCCCCGTGGTCCCGTCGAACGATCTCGGCCGTCGGGGGGATCGCCATCGCTCTTTGGCGGCGGCGCAGACCCCGTGGTGTCAACAGCTGGTCGTCAGTGAAGCGCGACCTCGAAAGGCTTCAGCCGCGGTAGGTCGACTGGCTGGTCGACGCTCGGGATCGCGAGCCGGCGAAGGCGAACGACAGGATAGGCCATCACCCGATCGTGACAATCTCGCCACGGGCCGCGCCGCCGGCGATGGTCAGGCGACCGACCGTGATCGGTAGTTGAAACCGGCGCGGACCCGCGCTCCCGGGATTGAACCAGAGCACTCCGTCACGCGTTTCTTGCGCGGGGCGGTGGGAATGCCCAGATACGACGACCCGGATTCCCCCTGCTGCCGGATCGAGATCAAGCTCCTTGACGTCGTGGATCACATAGATGAGCAGTCCGTCCGCGTCGACAACTTCGGTCGTCGCGATCGACCTCGCCCAGGCGCCGTGATCGTTGTTGCCGCGCACCGCGGTCACGGGCGCCAGCTCCGCCAGGGCGGCGAGCACGTCCGGCGCTCCCACGTCCCCCGCGTGAATGATCCGATCCGAGCCACGGAGCACGGTCAGAGCCTCGGGGCGTAGCAGGCCGTGCGTGTCGGAGATGACTCCGATGATCATGACGAGACTCGGCACGATACGCCCTGATCGATCTGACGGAAATCATCGAACCTCTCACGCTCAGATCCCGCGCACGCGTTCGATGCTATTTCTTCTTCGACGCCACCTGTTTTGCGGTCACCGCAGCCTGCTTCAGGCGGGTCTCCTGGTCGACCTTGCTCTGTTTTTGACCGGCCTGCTTGCGCATCGACTTCGGAGATTTGTCGCCCATGGTCACTCAACCATGCGCGCGCCGACCCGCCACGGCAACCTGCATCTAGAATCCGTAGCCCACCGCGCTCGTGCGCGTCGATCCTCCAGGCAGAGGTCGCAGCGAACGGTCCCGTCATGCGCCGACCAGAACGGCTGGGCGGCACATCGATTAGCCAGATCGTGCGCGTTCGTCTCCCGCTTCTCACTTCCGGCGATTTCGCCCAGTCGGCGCATACCTCAGGCCGGGCCAAGCGGTTGGAGCGGTCAGTCGTATGCACGTGGCGCGAGCAGCCAGCTCAATAGAAACGAAACCAGGCTGACCACCAGCGCGCCAACAACGGCGGATCCGAGCGAGGCGACGCGAAAACCGGGGACGAGAGCGGCCGCCAGGGCGAAGACGGCCCCGTTGACCAGCAAGTAAAAGATACCGAGTGTGATGATGGTGATCGGGAGAGTCAGGATCACCAAAACGGGACGGACTACTGCGTTCGCGAGGCCGAGGACAAGAGCGGCGACGAGCAAGACTCCCCAAGACCCGACGTAGATTCCCGGAACGAACCGGGCGCTCACGGCGAGGGCTACCGCAGTGATGAGCCAATGCCCGAGGAAGGTGCGCACCCATCCCAGGCTGACGCCAAACGAACCGGACCGCAAGGCTTCAGTGGTGGGTGAAGATCGGTCAACCTCGCCGATCTCCTAGTCTTCGTAGTCAGAGCAGACCGCCGTGAAAGCGCCCAAACGCACGCGACAGCATGACCGACATCAAGACGAACCCGACTCCGAAGACGAGGGCGTGGAGCGTCCGTCGGGGCTCGAACCTGCCCACGCGGGCGATCAGCAGATATCCGATCAGCAGGTTCAAGAGTCCCCAGATGCCGCTGCACCTCGCCGGCGCCGCGACGCTCGACGAAGCGGTCGAGTATTCGTTTCAGATCGGTCCCGCCGCCGGCGCTCGAGGCGGCCCTCCGCGAGGCGCTGGCCCCCTTCGCGCGAATCTCGCTGGGGGGCGAGGCGGTCGTCGAATTTCGTGAAGGCCGGCGCAATACGCCCTATCTGTCGTTCGCGTACGACTACTACCACGCGAGCCCTGACGCCAACGGCAACTGGGAGACCTCGCAGGTCGCTTACCTGACGGCGGGCTACCTCGTGAAAAGCTCCAACGTCGAACTCTACTTCGGCGGTGGGCTGCTCTTCTTCCTGTCGGACGACCTACCCCCTTGCACCGGGTTCTGCATTGACAACTCGCCGCCACTGGCGCTCCCGACGCTCGAGCTCGGCGTACGGTTCGCGTTTTTGTAACGGACCCGCGCCAGATTTCGCCGCCGCTCCCCGGCGGGCAACGGCGTGGTCCCGAATACACGAGGCGCGTCCCGAAAACGACGAGCAGTTCGTCGTTGCGATTCTCGACGTCACCCCTCGTTTCCAGGGCAGGGGCGGCCCTCACAAATATCGTTTCGACCTTCCGTCACAACCCGGAGTCGCGCGGCGGGTCGAGGTTACGTCGGGTTACGGTGTGGCGAGCGGAACGCTGGCCACCAGTGTGTCCCACGACAGCCTCAGCGTCGCCTTGCGATCACCAGCGGGCTTCACCTCGATGGTGAACTGCTCGACGGGCACCGCGGCTGCGCCAACCTTCATCGGCACCCGGCCCAGGTCGTCCTTCGCGTTGTATGAGAAGGCGCCCCACTCCTTGGCGGTCTTGTTGACGACCAGCGTCCACTCGTTCTTGTTGGGCAGCGTGAACAGCGCGTAGGTGCCTTTGGGGACGCGCAGCGCGCCGATCGTCAGGTCGCCGTCGGTGGTCAGGGTGGTGGCCTCGTCGGCGCCGGTGCGCCAGATCTGACCATAGGGCACCAACCCACCGAAGATGGCGCGCCCCTTCTTGTAAGGCCGCCCGTACTCGATCGTGACGTTGGTGCCGCCGACCGTCGCCGACGCGCGATCGTGAGGGCTGGCGCGCTTCTCTTCGGCGCGCGCGGCGCCGGCGAATGCAGCCACCAGGAGACCGAGGACGAGTACCCACGTAATGCCGGATCGAGCCGAGGTTGTCTTCACGCGTGGGATTCTGGGCCACGGTCACCGGCGCATCAAGCACGAGCGGGTCAGGCTAGGGTTCCGCGCCGATCTGGTCGAGGGAGATGTCGAACCGCTTGGAGCTTGAACGCGGATCTGGAAGCGAAGCCCCGACGACTGGAACGAACGTCGCTGACCCGCACCGGGTCCCGGCCCATCGGCTCGCGACGAATCCCCTTGAATTGGGTACCGGATACGGTACCATTATTCCGATGGGGCGCACGACGGTGGAGGTCCTTGAGCAGGCTCGGCGGAGTCCCGCCAACGTCCGTTTTCGGGATCTCTGCCGGCTCGTGGAGGCGATCGGTTACGTGATGAGGCGGCAGAAGGGTTCGCACCACGTGTTCACGCACGCGGCGCGGCCGGCGTTGCCGATCGTGAACCTTCAGAGCGACGGGGCGACGGCGAAGGTGTACCAGGTGCGGCAAGTCGTGCGGCTCATCGACGAGCACAAGCTGGAGGTGAAGCCATGAAGAAGGAGACGTTTCGATATCGAATCTTGGTCGAGTGGAGCGACGAAGATCAGGCGTTCATCGCCCGCGTGCCGGCGCTGCCTGGCTGCCTCGCGCACGGGGCGACGGCCGACAAGGCGGCGCACGAGGCCGAGGTGGCCGCGGGGTTGATCCTCGACGTGATGAAGGAGGATCGCCGGACGCCGCCTCCCGTCGATGCTGTGGCCGACTACTCGGGGCAGCTCCGGTTGCGTTTGCCGAAGTCGTTGCACGAGGCGGTGTCCCAGCTCGCGACGGCCGAGGGGGTTTCGCTCAACACCTTGATGTTGTCGCTCATTGCGGAGGGGTGCGGCCGGCGGGAAGCCCACCTCTCCGACGCACAGCCGAAGGCAGGACGCCCGGGCAAGCGGAAGGAGGTGGCCTAGTGGCCAGGCGACGGAAGCGGCTACCCCACCACATGGGGACCGTCTACCAGCGCGGCCCGGGGCAACTTCTGGGTCGCGTTCCGGATCGGCCCGGCGGACCTCGCCGCGATGGCGGTCGATCTCACTCGCGGCGAGGCGTGATCGGGTGCGTTTGGCTACGGTGTGGCTACGCAGGAGGTGGACGCCGCGACGGCGAAGCCGTAAGTAGCTAGAATCAAACCACGCGAGGATGGCGGAACTGGTAGACGCGCCAGACTTAGGATCCAGAGTTTGGCGACGTGAATTGAAGGAAGTTCAGTTGTTAGCTTGGCTTCGAACGTGTCCGCAGTTGTCCGCAAGAAAACCCGCGCCACCATCGGCACTTGTGCGACTGCGCCACCCTGGGCTGGGAGAAGGGCCCGCCCGCGGACAGCGCTATAAACGCCTCGAGCTGATTACCAGCTGATCGGCGTCCGCGTACAGATTCACGAACCAGCCGCCGCGTCACGGCCCGCGCAGGACGTTCTGGACACGCCGCAGGTACTTGGCCTGCGAGCCGTCGCCCCAACCGTGGTTGATGTAGCGGACCCGGCCGGCACGATCGACTAGGAAGAGCGTCGGCTCGATCTCGCAGCAGCCCCAGCGCTGCCGATCACTCCCGGAAGTGTCGAGGACGACGCTGGCGCCGGCCGGGGTTGGGTTCTGGGCCAGGAACCCCCGCACGAGTGCCGGAGCCTCACCGGCGTCCACGAGAACGAACCGGAGCCGCGGTCCAGTCGTCCGCTGGATTGCCCCGAGCTCGCTGAGTGCCCGGTGGCAGGGCTGACAGTAGGTGGCGAAGAACATCACTATTGTCGCGTCGCCTTCCGACCATCGACCGTTGAAGGGCCGTCCGTCGAGCGTGTCGCCGTCGAGCACCGGGGCGGGAACGCCGACGGTCAGCGCAGAGGCCGACACGCTGCCGGCGGCCGAGGCGATCCCGACAACGGCCGCGAGTCCTCTCAAGAACGGCTTCGACACGCGGAACGAAGAGTACCAAACGACCTCGCCGTGTGTATCACCGGAACGGCCCCTTACAACCACTCGACTCCCAACGCGAGATCAAAGACCGATCCAAAGCCGCCTTCGAAGTGGGTGGCATGGGAGGCCGAGCCGGAGTCCGGCGGTAGCGCGACAGCACCTGCGGTCCAGGGCGAGTAGCCGACCTCGCCGGAAAGTGCCAGGTTGTGGAGCGGAAAGTATTTGAGGCCTGCCGCCACGCGCGCCTGAAAAACCCCGCCGATCAGCTTGTTCGAGGTGCCGGGGTCGGGAGTCGCGTGCGACGTCACGATGCTTGCCACGCCACCGAACGACAGATACGGGAACATGGCGAGGCGATCGAAGTAGATCCCGAAGTTGATCGGGTAGAGGCCGAAACCGACCATCGTGAAACTCGATCCGAAGCTGATCGGAAGGTCCAGCTTGAGGAAGAACCCACTGCCGCCGAGGTGAAGCGTCGGCGTGACAGTCGTGACGCTGGAGCGCAGCGCGAACTGGTCGGCAACCGCGGTACCGCCGCTGATCTGATCGATGTCGTTAACGACGCTCGCTGGCGGGATCAGCCTGAGCTGAGTAATCCCGACGCGGGCGCCGATCCCGAACCAACCCATCCGTCGCACGTCCGACGGCGGGGCGGCCGGCGCAGCAGTGACGGTGGCCGCGGACGTGCTCGAGCTATCGTACGGTCCATCGCCCGCGCCGGCACGAACTGGGCCTGCCGCCACGATGAGGCAGAGGTAGGTCAGGCCCAGAAGCCACACCTTCATCCTTTGGCAAACCTGGCGCACCAACAAGGGTACGCAAGGGATTGCGCCCCCCATCAGATCAACTGGAAAGCCGGCTTTGCACCGCCCGAGACGGCTCAGACGGCTCTTACGTGGGACGCTGCGCTCGACGGGAGGATCCAGCGGGTGTCGGACGGATAGCGAACGTCGTGGCCGCGCCGTTGATGGCCAGCGTTATCGTTCCGTCGCCGGTCAGCTGAATCGCGTAGCTGAATCGGGTGCCGAGTGGAACGTTGGTGATCGCGTGCGACGTCTGTCCGCCCGTGGGATCTGGATCGCCGTTCCAATGTGGATCTGTCCGATGCAGACGTGGTCGGGCACCAAGCCGCCGGGCGAAACGCGTCTTCGGTGGACTGCTGCGGCCGAGTTCGAGCACGTTGAGCAGCTCGCGCGGGGCGGCGATCCGTCTACGTCGCCTGCGCGCCGGTCGCCGATTGGAACTGGGTCGCCGAGGCACCTGCCGCAATTGGAGGTTGACCGGCAGAATGCATGTTACCGTTTTGGGATGACCTCGGTGGGCATCCCCGGCGCCCTCGTAGACGCCGAGTTCACCAACGCCATGAAGGCGCTCCAGAGCCGAAGCCGCTGGAGCGCCGCGCTCGTGCTGCTCGTCTCGTTCGCGCTTTTCATCTTGGTGCGGCAGCAGTCGGGTTCGACCCGCGGGCTGGTGATACTGGTGGGCGTGCTCCTCTTCCACGAGCTCGGGCACTACGCCGGCATGCGTCTCTTCGGCTACCGCGACGTACGGATGTTCTTCATCCCATTCTTCGGCGCCGCCGTGTCGGGCAAGCGCGGGGACGTCGCCCCTTGGAAAGAGGGGGTCGTGCTGTTGCTCGGCCCCGTGCCCGGCATCGCCGTCGCCTTCGCGCTGGCGATGAACGGAGCTATCGCCTCGCCGGACGTGCGGCCGGGAGCCTTCTCGCTCGTCACGATCAACGCCTTCAACCTGCTCCCGCTGGCGGGCCTGGACGGCGCGCGCCTCCTGCAGCACGTGCTGTTCTCCCGCCGGCGCTGGCTGGAGGTTCTCTTCCAGCTCTGCGCCGCGCTGGCGTTGGCGGCGGTCGGGATCAAGACCGAGGTCTGGGCTCTTCTGGCGTTCGCCTACCTGATGTTGGCGATCCTCCCGCTGCGCTGGCGGGTGCTCGGCGCGGCCGGGCGCCTGCGCGCACAGGGGGTCTCCGTGCCGGTCGACGCGCGAGATCTCGATGGGGACGCAGCGCAGGCGGTCTTCAGGGAGGCGCGCGGCGCCCTCCAGTGGGATCGCGGTTCCAAGCAAGTCGCCGGCGTGATGAACCAGGTGGTCGACGCCGTCAACGCCCGCCCGCCTTCCCTCGGCGCGTCAGCCGCACTGGCGGGTGCATGGGTCCTCTCCCTGGTCCTCGCGGTGGTGACCTTCCTATTGCTAGTGGTTCCACGCCCGCGGTCGGAAGGGCCGTGGGGGGGGGACCCGCTCGCGCCGGGACAGTTTCACCTACAGCTCAGGCCGCCGAAGTTGCTGAACGAGGGGTCGAACGGAACGACGCCCGGCGAACCGTGGTGAGCCGCTAGAATCATGCGCGCCACGCTCGCCATCGTAGCTTTCGGACTCTCTCAGGGTGCGCCGTTCAAACGTACGACGGTCCGCGGCGGGCGAGCAAGGACGTGGCACTGATCGAGACCGACGGGACGAATCTGACGGCTGTCGATGAGCGGAACAACGCTCAGGGAAGCAAGCTCGAGGTTCTGCCAGGCATGCACGCGCTATCGGTGCAGCTCGACGACGTTCATCGCCAGACCGCTGGGAGCGGCGACGGATACCGTTACTTCTCCAAGGCCGCGCTGGTTGTGTGCTTCGTGGCGCATCCTGGGCACACCTACGAAGAAGCAGCGACGGGTACCGCTACTTCTCCAGTTCGCGCGGGGGCGAGGACGCAGCACCGGGTGTTGGTCGCACGCTGAGACGCTGTATATCCCGGCCGGATGGCGGCGGAAAAGAAGGAGAAGGAGAAGGGCTTCACGGTTGACCACGCGCTCGCGATTACCCTCGCTCTGATACCTGTCATCGGCGCGGGAATTCAAAGCGTGCATCTCCGAGCACAAGACTACGGCGCAGACGGAGCCGAATCCCGCGACGGGGCTTCTCGCGCCGCCGCCGCTCCAACCGCCATCGTTTCAAGCGCCGCCGGTTCCCCCGCGGGAAGTGCCACCCCTTCCCGCGCCCGAACCGCAGACGGCGCCGCCGTCAGCGGGAGGGAAACGCGGCTCGCACACGAAGCAGGAGAAGGGGAAACACGAGAAGGACGGCGACGGGGACTCTCCCGTCGGGCCGATTCAACCGGGGGGAACCAGCAGTTCAACAAGGACAGCCCCGGGTTCGCTCAGAACAACTACAACGCCGCGCCACAGCCGCGACTGCAGCAATCGGCGTCTCTGAAGCACAAGACGTTGGCGAACGGAACTCACGCGACGACGATGGTGGTTCAATCCACCTCGCCGTACCCCGTGGGCTCACTCGGCGTCGGAGTACACGGCCGGACCCTCATCAGCATCCTGCTCGCTCCGTTCGGCGGCGGCGTCACGATGGGAACAAGCGGCGAGACCGCGCCGGCCGTAGCTGTGGACCCAAATCTCAAACC
This sequence comes from uncultured Pseudomonadota bacterium, assembly GCA_963831685.1. Lineage (GTDB taxonomy): Bacteria > Myxococcota_A > Polyangia > Fen-1088 > Fen-1088 > JADGRB01. Next base: position 2,242 of record CAWHRJ010000006.1, on the reverse strand, counting down.
CACACATACCTACCAGCTCTACATCAGCTCGGCGGCGCAGGAAAAGCCGGACATCAGGTGGTCGCTCGGGGAGTGAGGCCGTCAGCAAGTGCAGCCGATGCGGCGCCCCGCTCGTCTGCACGCTCTGCGAGACGTGCCCTGAGCACTGCCCGCTGCGTGACCCCGTCGCCTGCGCGCGAGAGGCGGTCGAGTTCATCGAGCAGCGGTTCGGCCCGGACGACCCACGCACCAAGACGGTGCGCGACAACTCGAAGACGCGCAGTTGGAGATCAGCGCGGGCCAAGGACGTAGCCGCGCGTTCCGCGGCGGCGGTCCGGATGTTCCGGAAGCGGAACGGGCGTGAGCCGAAGCCGGACAGATGCCGAACTGAGCGCGGCGGCTATCTCGCGCCTACAGGCGCTTCGTTCGTGCCGTCGGCCTCTCTCGATCGCCGGCTTTGAAAGAATGGGGCGGCTTTCTGTTAGCAGGAGCTGGCCTGACCCCGACCGCCTGCTCAAGCAACTTCGCTAGGTCGTATCCCCAGGCATGAAGCGAATGACCCTTCTCCAATACGGCCGCCAGAAGAGCCCCGCACCAGTCTGGGAGCTCGACCTTCGAGTTTCGCCAAGGCTAGGTTTCCAAGAAAATCGGGCGCCATGAGCGCATCGCGGAATGCCGGGTCATGATCGCCGCTCACGAAGATATCCACGCCGACTTCCGTCCCCCCGTCGGCGGCCGTGCTCGCTACATCCTTGTAGAGGTCGCCGAGCCTAAAGCAGTAGCCGGCGCGCAGCGCAGATCCTCCAGATGCATCTACAAGGACGAAGAACGTACCTGAACCGAAGTTCTCGGTCCGCGCGACGTACTTCAACCAAGTCACGAACGGAACACTATGCGGTCCCGTAAGAACGCCTCTGTTCGCGACCAGGCGCCCCTCTTCATCTCGAAAGGTCATGCGTGCGTCGGTCGCAGCGAGATGCTGTTCAGTTGTTGCCACGCAATGGATCCGCGCGGCATTCTTGTAGAACTGGGCGATGCGCTCTGCATATGGCCTGTACTCGGGCACTACAATCCAGTCGTCAGAGTCGGGCTTACGCTTCCAGAGATCGGAGGACTTCAATGATCGGTCACGATCGATCTCTGGGAGTTGACTCCGGATGCCGTGCAAGTCGTCCATCAAGTCCAATATGTCCCCGGAGGCCGCGAGCACACCGCAGAAGACAATCAATGTCCGATGTGGCGCAGCAACAGGTTTCTTTGTCTCGTCGACGACAAACACTGCAAGATCTCGATGTTGGCGCCAATACTGAACAGCTTGGCCGATGCATTTGGCCGAGCAGCGGGAGGAAGTTCTTGCATAGCGAGGAGGATAACCTAACGGACATGGCTGGGCCGCTCGCTGCTCATCTCAGCTCGGCTCTCTTGTGCTTCTCCGGATCCCGGTTACGACCCAGTGCCCTGGTCACCGCCGGTCGGCGACTCGAGCCTGCAGGTCCGCCAGCACGTCCTCGATTTGTTCCAGGCTCGCCCGAAGGTCGTCCGCGATCTCGGCGGCGAGGACGTGGGGCTCCGGAAGGTTAGCCGAGTCCTCGAGCGACTCGTCGCGTAGCCAGAAGATGTCGAGGCTGGCTTTGTCGCGCGCGACGATCTCGTCGTACGTGTAGGCGCGCCAGCGACCCTCGGGCTTCTTCTCCGTCCAGGTCGCCTTGCGCTGGTGTCGGTCCGCCGGGTTGTAGAGGGTCACGAACTCGTCGAAATCCTTGCGTGCCAGGCGGTTGGTCTTGAGCGTGAAGTGCTGGTTCGTACGCAGGTCGTAGAACCACACCTTGGACGTCCACGCCGCCTCGCGCGCGGGCTTCCGGTCGAAGAACAGCACGTTCGCCTTCACGCCCTGCGCGTAGAAGATCCCGGTCGGCAGCCGCAGGATGCCGGTGGAGGTCGCACTCCTGCATCAGCTTGCGGCGGATCTTCTCGCCGGCGCCGCCCTCGAAGAGCACGTTGTCCGGCACGACGACCGCGGCGCGCCCGTTCATCTTCAGCATCGACTTCACGTGCTGCAAAGTTGAGCTGCTTGTTGCTGGTGGTCGTCCAGAAGTCGGTCCGGTTGTATGTGATCGACTCCTTGTCGGTCTCGCCCTCCTCGGTAACGACCGTGATCGACGACTTCTTCCCGAACGGCGGGTTCGTGAGCACGACGTCGACCAGGTCGGCCGCTGGTGTCCGCAGGGCGTCGCGTCCGCTGTCGATCGGCACCTCGCGCTCG
>CAWHRJ010000005.1:0-172814 GCA_963831685.1 uncultured Pseudomonadota bacterium | reverse complement strand
CGTATTCGGGAATCTTATGAGCGTGTCATTGCCGATGGGAATGTCCTGACTTATGTGGTCGACGCGTTTGGTAGGCGGATAGGAAAGCTGATTAATGGCGTCCTCGCAAAGGCGTGGATCTACAGCGATAGCCTGACCGTCGCGGCAGAGCTTGACGGTTCTGGAAATGTGTCGAGTCGGTTTGTGGGCCGGGAGTACGTCATGAGCGGGGGCACGACCTACAGAATCATTCGGGATCAGGTGGGCAGCCCAAGGATTGTCGTCGAGGCGAACACGGGGAACGTAGCCGAGACTATCAACTATGATGAGTTTGGAAACATTATCTCTGATTCGGCCCCCGGGGTGCTCCCAGTTGGCTTTTCGGGCGGTATGAAAGATACTGACTCAGGACTGTTGCGGTTCGGAGCAAGAGATTACAATCCCATCGTGGGTCGATGGACGAGTAAGGACCCACTGCGATTCCAAGCGGGTGACGCGAATCTTTATCGATACTCACTGGGAGATCCGATCAATATTTCAGACCCGAGAGGACTGGCGGTGTCCTTGTGCCACGAACCCGCCCATATCAACTTTAGCCAAATGGGCTCGTTGACGGCGTGGATGGTGTCGCTGGCCGATACGAATCACTATTGGATCGAGACGGACAGTACCCGGCCGACCGTTGGGCCGATGCCTGGGCAGCCGGAAGCATACGGGGTACCAATGCAGCAGATTGATCAACGAAACGTAATAACTAATCCCGTCTACCAGTGCGTTGAGATACAGGACGAGGACGAGCAATGCATCGACGACAATTTTTCGCCGGGGACGCCCGCCGGAAACTTCACGTGGCCGTCGAACACATGCAAACATTCGTCAATGACCTGTTGCGAAAATGCGAAACTCTTAACTTTGACCAAAGCTATGTTGGCCAGGGTTCGTGATGCATCAGCGCATGAAGGCATGGGCGCCGTGGATCGTGTTGGGAGTCGGAGTGACCCTAGCACTTGCGGCCTACGCGACAATCGCCAGTAATGTCGCCTTTGAAGTTGTGCATTCGGTTAGGTATCGCGGCGCAGCCAGTAGTGGGGCAGCGAGTGTCAACCCGGAGCGAGTGGCCGAGATCCGTTGGGGTGCCGCCGCGCTCGTGGCGGGCACGGCAATCTCGGTAGCGGCACTTGTCGGGATCCTTGTCGGTTGGGCGCGAAGGTGGCTCAAGCGGGCTAAGGATGGTGCCTAGTCCAAGGCCCAGGCGTAGTTCCTCGGAGCTACCGGAAGACGCGGCGGGCGTCCGCAGTCGTGAATCGCCAATTGATTGTCCTGCGTGCCCGGTCGGCGGTTCTGTTCCAGAGGCGCGTGCGGCCCTTGAGACTCTGGAGGCTGGCCCGGCTTCGAGGAAGTCGCAAGCTCTCGGGTTCTTCTTCGAGCTAACGGACGAACTGACCGGTCAGCGGCGATTGTCAGCAAGGGCGAAAACCTTGCGAGATGGTCGAGTCCGTCGAATGCGAAACTTCTTTTCGCGCGATGGACGCCTCGGGCCCTTCGAGTGGGAGTTGGCCGAAATGAACAGTCCCGAAGGATCCACGCGCTGGCACCCACTGAATGAACATGTTCCTGACATCTCGATCGTACTTCCGGAAGGGCACGGAGCGGATAGCGTCCTCGTCGGCCCGTTCCGGGAGTCGCAGCAGGGGCTGATCGTCAGCTGTGTCTTCGCGGACCCCCGAGCCCGCGGAGTATGGCGACCTCGTGCTCCCGGCCTTCGACACGGAGCAGCGCCTGTTCCTGGCGAACCAGATGCTGGCGCAGCTCGCGGCCAGGCGGGCTGAAGGCGAAGTCAGTCGCACGCCGGGCATAGAGGCTCCAGTCCCGAGCCTCGCCGGGCCGATCCGCTCGCGCACCCCGTCCTGTGCCGGAAATCGATCGAACTAACGTATCTCCTCGCCGTAGCCCGTCCTGACGCCCGCGCGCTTGCGCGCGAGACTCGCGCCCTTCGCAAAGGAGGGCTCGATGGAGAACGAGATTCGGAAGCTGCGCGCGACGCTGGCGCGGCGCGAGGGCGGACGCGGGCGGCGGTTTGCGCCGGAGCTTCGACGTCAGATCTCGGTAGTCGGGCGCCGGCTTCGTGACGAGGGCAAGAGCTGGCTCGGGATCGGGCGCGAGATCGGGCTCCCCGCGGAGACGGTTCGGCGGCTCTGCGAGCAGGCCGCACCCGGTTTCGCGCGCGTCGAGGTCGTGAACGAATTCGTCGCGCGCGGTTTGGTTGTCGTCGCGCCGAGTGGCTATCGGGTCGAGGGTCTCGACGTCGAGACGGTCGCGGCGTTGCTCGCGCGGCTCGCATGATCACGTTGCCGCGCACGGTGCGCGTGTGGGCGTATGGCCGCCCGGTCGATCTGCGCAAGGGCTACAACGGGCTCGTCGGCATTGTCGAGAACGACCTGCGCTCCGATCCGATGGGCGGCGAGCTGTACCTCTTCGTGAACGGCAAGCGCACGGGGTGCAAGGTCTTGCTGTGGGACGGAACGGGGCTGTGCATCTTCATGAAGAAGCTCGAGCGTGGGCGTTTCGCCGATCTGTGGGGCGACGGCAGCGGCGCGCCTGTGCGGCTCACGTCGAGCGAGCTGGCGCTTTTCATCGAGGGCTGTGCACGTCGGAAAGAAGATGCTCTCGCCGCGCGAGATCACGCGGAATGAACTTGCGGTCTCGGATCGAAAATGATCTTGTGCGTGTCGTGCTCGACATCGAGCGAGAACAGGACATCGAGCGGCTGCGCCAGGTGGCGCGGCTGCAGAAGTCGCAGCTCGAACATCTGATCGCGATGCTGGCGCGCAAGTGCGCGGAGCTCGAGAAGCTCAAGGGCAGCGGCGGTGAGCTGCAGATCGCGCTGAAGCTGCTCGAAGAAGCGCAGCACGGAGGCGGCGAAGCTGGACGCGCCGGCGCCGACGCCGCCGGCGAAGAACGAAGGCGAACCGGCCGAGACCGCCCGGCCACGGCCCGACGGAGCAGTCGTCGCTGCCACGCGTGCCGCTGCGCTGCGAGCTGGGCGAGCCGGATCGCGAATGCCCCGCGTGTCGCGGGACGCTGAAGCCGCTGGCCGGACAGGTCGAGCGCTCGGAGATGATCGACGTCGTCGAGCTCAAGTACCAGGTCGTCGAGGTCGAGCGGCAGAAGTACGTGTGCGCGTGCGGCGGCGCCGTCGAGACGGCGCCCGGCCCGGCCCGCGCCGTCGACGGCGGCCGCTACTCGCTGCGCTTCGCGATCAAGGTCGCCTTCGACAAGTACGTCGCGCACCTACCCCTCGAGCGCCAGGCGCGCTTGATGGCGCACCACGGCCTCAACGTCACGTCGCAGACGCTGTGGGATCAGTGCTCGGCGGTGACGGACCTGCTCGACGCCGACGTACGACGCGCTCTTCGCGCTGCTTCGAGCCAGCCCCGTCGATCGGCGTCGATCAGACCGGCTGGCCAGACCTCGAGGACTCGTCGCTGCCGCCGTGGCAGATGTGGTGCGTGACCGCGCCGGGGCTCGTCTATCACCGGATCTGCGACGACAAATCCACGCGGACCTTCGTGGACCTGCCTGGACGACTACCAGGGCTGGGTCGTCGCCGACGCGTTGGGAACGCATCAGGCGGGCGCCCGCGAGTGCAGAGGATCTGAGGCTGGCGGCGTGCTGGGCCCACGTGCTGCGCCGCTTTCGCGACGCCGTCGTCGACTTCCCCGAGGCGCAGCTCATGCTCGCGTGGATCCACGACCTCTACGAGATCGACGCGCGCGCCGCGGACATGACCGAGCGCAAACGGCTCCGCTCGACGGAGTCGCGTGCGGTGACGGAGAAGATGACGCTCTGGATGCGGGACGTGACGGCGCTGAAGACCACCAGCCTGGGCGGCGCCATTCGCTACACGCTCGGCATCTGGGAGCGACTGACGCTCTTTCTCGACGACGCAGAGGTCTGGCTCGACAACAACCGAACCGAGCGCGGGCTCAGAGGCCCCGTCATCGGTCGCCGCAATCACTTCGGGTCGAAGTCGGCGCGCGGCACGCAGGTCGCCGCGATATGTACAGCCTTGTCGAGTCGGCAAAGGCATCGGGCATTGATCCGATCGCGTACCTCACCGAGGTCGCGACGCGCGCGAAGCGGCTGCCGGGCGCCGTCCTCCTGCCCGTCGACTTCAAGGCAGTCGCATAGCTACAGCACGTCGCGGCTCGGTCAGCGCACCGGCGACAGCGGGCGAACCGAAGTGAGGTGTGTCGGCCCTTCGGGCGTGCCACAGCGCGCAAGTCGCGTCGTCGCCGTAATTGTCGAGGAATGCTACCCTCTCGGTGTGTCGGACCCGCTCATCATCGATGGGCACGCGCTCGAAAGCGAAGCCGTCGAAATTATCGCAACTCTGGCGGAGGTCTGTGCTGTCGCGCTCATCAATCTCGATGAGAACCAGAGCCACATGCGGATGTCGTCGTGGTGGTTCTCATGCAAAGCAACGACCGAACAGCTTGCAGCAACTGTCGTCAAGCGTTCCGAAGGTCACGAATCGCTCTGCATTCCCATCAACCGGCGCTGGATTCTGCGTGTCTCGGGACGGGGAATCCGCATAGCCGACGACGGTTGGATCGTGACCTACGCGGCAGCACCTCCGCTTTCGACTGAGCAGGAGACTCTCGCCGCCGACACCGCTGAGTTGCTCGCTCGCTTTCTGCCATCCACATCGAGATTCTCCGAGCTCCTGCCGCCAGATGGTACCGGGAGCGGCGGCTCCGGCAGCGCCGAGTTGGGCATCCCGGTGTGGTGGGCGCGCAAGGCGCGGAACTAACGGGGACCGCAAAAGGCCCGAGCCTGGTACTCGCAGGCGGGCGTCAGGACGTGCTAGGGCGAGGTGTTACGAACTAACTGGCCCGGCAATATCGCGATGTTTGAGGGTGGTCGGGAGGGCTTGACGATGCGGGTGGCGGGGCGTATTTGGCACTGACGATGAGCGAGCTGCCGTTGCCGGTGCAGTTCCTCGCCGCTTGGATCGGAACGTGGCTGGTGCGGCGGCAGGACCGCCTCATCGGGTACCTGAGAGAAGAGAACCGGGTCTTGTTGGAGAGGCTGGGCAAGGTCCGCTTGACCGATCCCGAACGGCGGCGGCTGGCGCGAATCGGGAAGGTCGTGGGGCGGAAGGCCCTCGGGGAGGTAGCCAGCCTCGCGACGCCCGATACTTCGATCCTGCGGTGGTATCGGGAGCTGGTGGCGAGGAAATACGACGGGAGCTCAAAGCGCGGACTAGGACGGCCCGGAACGGCCGCCCGAGATCGTGCGGCTGCTCGTGGAAATGGCGACGCGGAACACGACGTGGGGCTACACGCGGCTGCGAGGCGCGCTGAAGAATGTCGGGTACGAGGTGGGCCGGAATACGATCAAGCGGATCTCGAGGGAGCGGGGGATCGAGCCCGCGCCGCTGCGTCGGCGGCGGTACTCGTGGGCGACATTCATCAAGACGCACCTGAGCGGGATGGCTGCAGCGGACTTCTTCACGGTGGAGGTGCTGAGCCTGCTCGGCCTGGTCCGGTACCACGTGCTGTTCGTGATCGACTTGGCGACGCGGAAGGTAGAGATCGCGGGGATGTCACGCGGCCCCGACGGACTTTGGATGGACCAGATGGCGCGGAACCTGCTCGACGCCGCGGACGGGTTCCTTCTCGGGAAGCGGTACCTGATCCTCGACCGCGATCCCCTGTACACGAAGGAGTTTCGAGCGAGATGTTGCGGCGGGGCGGCGTGAAGGTGATTCGGCTGCCGCCGAGTAGCCCAAATCTGAACGCGTACGCGGAACGCTTCGTGCTGTCGATCCGCACGGAATGCCTCGACCGGATCGTGCCGTTGGGCGAGGCGCACCTTCGGCGTTCGATTTCGGAGTACCTGCGCCACTACCACGCAGAGCGGAACCATCAAGGACTTGGGAACGTGCTGATCGAGGGCGCGCCGAGCCCGGCGAACACAAACGGCCGAGTCGAAAGGCGGGAGCGGCTCGGTGGGCTCCTCAACTTCTACCGCCGAGCGGCGTGACTTCGCCTCGATCGGTTTCGGCACCGGACGGGCTACGGCCCCCGGCACACCGTGTCCAGCCGGTAGAGTCCCCCGGCGGTGGCCGCCAGCAGCCGGCCACGTTTGTCGACGGCGAAGGTGTCGACGTTCGGTTGGGATAGCGGCGTCAGCAGCGACCGTCGCCCCGCCGTCGGTGCTGGTGTAGGTCACGGAGGGCCGGCCGAGGTCGGTGTACTGATTCAGGGCCGCGGGGATGACGGCGATCATCCTGCCGGTCCCGTCGATGGCCAGCTGGCCGGACGCGGCCGGCAGGAAATCGTTGGGGTAATAGGTCCAGGTGTTCCCTTCGTCCGTCGAGTAGCTGATGGATCCTCCGACACCGCCATAGACGAGGCGGCCGAGGCCGTCCTCGAGCACGACGGACGGGAAGTACGGCTGGCTTTGCCAGGTGACCCCTTTGTCGACGGAACGATAGTTGGCATTGGTCGACGAAACCAGCACGTGACCGTCGTGCAGGACCCGCAGCGTGTCTGTCTCCGGGCTCCCTTTCAGGTACTGGAACGTGAGGCCGTCGTCATCCGACCGGGCCAGGCCCTGCGTCCCGCCGGCGTAGACCGTCGACCCGGCGTTCCCCGCCACGCTGACGCCAATCTGCATAGACCCCGTAGAGACATGACCTGGATGATCGTCCAGGTGGCGCCGTGGTCCGTGCTCCGCACGAGCTCGGGCGCGCGATACTCGAGGCACTCGAGCGCGCCAGCCCCGTCACGAAGCAGCCGAACGGGAGGTAATACGGCTCGGCCCAGGGGACCAGGACCTGCCAGGTCGCCCCGTCATCGCTCGAACGCTCGAAGCCGGGCGCGTTGACGTAGATGTCGCCGTCGGTCCCGAGGGCCGTGGGGGAGGTGTCGGCGAGCATGTTGGCTGCGTTTCCGCTGATGGCGCCGATGGCGCCGAGCCGCTCGCGGGGGTCCAGGTGACGGCCTTGTCGGCGGAGCGGTACACCCCGTCGATGCAAGGGGCGAAGAGCTGGTCTCCCTGCGTGGCGAACGGAAACGTGAACGACTGAGACGGCGGCCAGCTCGCCGGCGTCCAGGTCTGCCCCGCGTCATCCGAGCGGAGCAGCTTGCCGGCGGTCCCGTCGTCGACGTAGGCGATCCCGGCGGCGGTCACCGCGACGATGCGCGTATTCGTCCTTCCCAGGGGATTCCAGGTGGCGCCCGCGTCGACCGACTTCAACAAGTCCGGATAGAGGGTCGTGGTGGTGTACGCGCTCGCGTAGCAGGTGCTCACACCGTCGCAGCGCACGTCGGCGCTGAAAGCGCCGCTCATGATCCCTGGAACGAGCGCGAACGTGACGCGCCGCCGTCGATCGAACGATAGATGCCCGACGCTGTCGCGGCGAGGACGACCGTTCCCACGATCTCGACGTTGGCGGCTGCGCCGGTTCCCGCGCTGGGCGTCGTAAAGGTGTCGCCGCCGTCGGAGGAGACGCCGAGCATTCCGTTGGAGTTGTTGCCGACCACCACCAGGCTCCCTTTCACGCTGATGGTGTTCACCCCGAAGGTCGTGAGCTGCAGCCAAGAGGCGCCGTCGTCCAGGCTGCGGATGAGGTTACCCGCACCGGCGTAGACGGTGGTCCCGTTCGCGCCGAGCGCGCTGATGGTGAACCCGTACATGCCGCCGTTGCTCGGCTGCCACGACGCCCCGAGGTCGGTCGACCGGAAGATGCCCCCGGAGACGCCGAGGCCCGCGAATAGGTTGCCGGAGCCGTCGAAGGTCACGGCCTGCACTGGCCCGCCGATTCGCGCGGGAAGCCAGGTCCAGCGAAGTGTGGGACCTGCGGCGCCGCCGCTGCCTGCTGCGCCTGCCGCGCCGCCTGCGCCCGCGGCCGCCCCACCGGCCCCGCCTCCGGGCGAGCCGGCCGCACCCGCCGCGCCCCCTCGCCCACCGTTGCCTCCCACGCTACCGCCGCCCGCGCCGCGGGCGCCCGCCCCACCTCCGCCGCCCGAACCACCGGCGCCCGCCGCGCCACCGCCTGCGGCCCCGCCTCGCCCGCCGCTGGCGAGACCACCGGCGCCGCCCGTCCCGGCGGCGCCACCGCCCGCGACCCCGCCAGCGCCGGCACCTCCGCCGCCCGTGCCGGTTGCTCCCGCGCCGCCGTGGGTGCCGGCAAGGCCCGCAGCCCCGGCCGCACCGGTGCCAGCTCCGCCGCTGCTGCCGCCCAGGCCGCCGGCGCCCGGCGACCCGCCGCACCCGACCGCCAGCACGAGCAACGCGAGCGCGCCCGCGCAGCTCAGCACACCGACGTAGCGTTCGCCTCCCACGACCCTCGATCGCATCTTCGCAGATGCTTCGCCGGCATCAAAGGCCTGCGCGCAGATCTCCGCGGGCGTGATCAACCGCGCGGCGGCGGCGGGCGGCCTACGACCGGCCGCGCCGGCCGGCGGCCTCAGCGGGCAGGCGCCGCCGGCGCCGCCGCCTTCCTTCTCGCACGGGCCGAACAGCTCGTGCCGGTGGCGGAGGACGTTGAAGCCGAGCCGCTTGGCTGCGCTGTCCTGCAGCTGCTCGATCTCGTCGCTGTCGACAGGCACCGGGGACCACCATGAGCCCATAGACAGGCGACCTCACAGCTTCCCTCCTGGACGCATCTTGCAGATCGTCCTTGACGAGCTGCGAGCCGTGCACGCCCGTCTGGAGGCGATCGCGGACGTCGTAAGCCGGCTTTCGACCGCCAACATTGCCGCGAAAGCTGGCGCAGCTACCTGGGTGCACTGGGCACGAGGTCGTAACAAGGGAGCTTCCGGCGGATTCCCAGAGCTACCCGAGCACCGTCGTTCCGTGACGCCTGGACGGACCCGGCCCGATTCGGGCAGGATTCAGAGCATGAGGCCAGAGGTGACCGTGGGCGACCCCTCTCTGCCAACATGAGTGAGACAGCTCGACCCCTGAAGTTTACAGAGCAGGGCGAGCGAGGGATCCCATCATGACCGCGACCGCGATAACGTCTCTCGGCGAGGACACCGAGGTGACCGAAAAGGCCAAGCGACGGTCGTTCACCGTCGAGTACAAACGTAGGATCGTGAAGGAGACCGACGCCTGCAAGGCGCCGGGCGAAATTGGGGCGCTGCTACGGCGCGAGGGGTTGTACTCCTCGCAGCTGGCGACCTGGCGCGTGGCTCGGGACCGGGGCGACCTCGCTCCGGGAGCCGCGACGAAGAAGCGCGGGCCGAAGGCTGCGCCCGTGGATCCACGTGACAAGAAGATCGCCGAACTGGAGCGCCAGATCGCGAAGGTGACCACGCGCGCTGAGCGCGCCGAGGCCATCGCAGAAATCCAAAAAAAACTGGCGGCGCTGTTTGGGCGTCCGTTCCCGAGCGAGGAATCGTGATGGAGACCGTTGCGCTTCACGGGCCAAGGCTCGGCGTGGGTCGACTGTGCCGCGCGCTTGCTGTGCCGCGGGCGACGTACTACCGGCACCTCGAGGCCAAGGCGCCTCCACCCCGGCCGACGCCGGCTCGAGCACTCACCGTCGAGGAACGCGGTGCGGTCCTCGATCTCCTGCACGAGCCGCGGTTCGCCGACCAGGCTCCCGCCGAAGTCTTCGCGCGCCTGCTCGACGAGGACCGCTACCTCTGCTCGGAGCGGACGATGTACCGCATCCTCGCCGAGAACGCCGAGGTCCGAGAGCGGCGCGATCAGCTGCGGCACCCGGCCTACAAGAAGCCGGAACTGCTCGCCACGGTGCCGAACCAGGTGTGGAGCTGGGACATCACGAAGCTGCTCGGCCCGGCGAAGTGGACGTACTTCTACCTGTACGTCGTCCTGGACATCTTCAGCCGCTACGTCGTCGGCTGGATGATCGCCCACCGCGAGAGCGCGACGCTCGCGAAGAAGCTGATCGAAGAGGCCTGCCAGCGACAGGGAATCACGCCTGGCCAGCTGTCCATCCACGCTGATCGTGGGCCGTCGATGACCTCGAAGACGATCGCGCATCTGTACGCTGACCTCGGTGTCACGCAGAGCCACTCCAGGCCCAACATCTCGAACGACAACCCGTTCTCCGAAGCGCAATTCAAGACGCTCAAGTACCGGCCCGACTTCCCCGACCGCTTCGGCTCCGCGCAGCACGGTCGCAGCCACTGCGGTCCCTTCTTCGACTGGTACAACCACGAGCACCGCCACGGCGGCATCGGCCTGCTCACGCCGCACGATGTCCACTACGGTCTCGCCGATCAGCGCGTCGCCGCGCGAGCCCGCGTTCTCGCTGCCGCGCACGCCGCGCACCCCGAACGTTTCCCCGCTGGCGTGCCCTCGCCGCCGCCAGCGCCCACCGCTGTTTGGATCAACCCACCCACGCTGACGTCGTCCGACGTCGAGGAGGCTCACTAAACTCGAACCACGGCTGTCTCATTCTCGTTGACAGGTTCCGGACCGCGGAAGAAAGACCAACGCCGCACCCTCTCCTGGAACTCCTCCCCCGGTTCGCGCAGTCATCTATGCGCGCGTATCGTCGCTGGCGCAGCGCGATCAGCAGACGATCGCGTCCCAGCTTGAGGCGCTACCGAGGTTCGTAAGCCTCCGGGGATGGGACCTAGTCAAGCCTGCCGATACCTACGTGGACGACGGACGAACTGCGAAAGCCGGGTACCTCAGTGAAAGACTCGGCTTCACTCGCCTCCTGCAGGATGCTGGGCTGGGCCAATTCGACGTAGTCGTAGTCGTGGACCTTGACCGACTTACACGCTCCGAGGACTTGCGTGAACGGGGCGAGGTACTGGGCGCGTTCCAGAAGGCGGGAGTACAGATAGCCGTATCCTCGTCGGGACAGGTTCTGGACCTCCGCTCCTCAATGGGAGACCTGATGTCGAGCCTCGGAGCGTTTTTTGCTGCCGAGGAGAATCGAAAGAGGCGCGACCGAATCTGCCGGGGGAAGACCGAAGCGATTCGAAAAGGACGGAAGCCAGCGGGTCCTACACCGTTCGGGTACCTCTACGATCGAAAGACTGGTGCGTGGAGCGTAGATCCGGAGCTCGGTCCGATCGTCGTCGAGATCTTCACCCGAGTGGCCCAGGGTCACACCTGCGAGTTGATAGCTCGGGATCTACAGGCACGTGGAGTGCCTCGGGCTCGTCCGAGCATCGCGGGCAATCGCCAGCCTGGGGTCTGGCGTCTGGAGCGGGTCCATCAGATCGTTCGGGCGCGCACATATCTCGGCACTTGGGTCGCGGACCGAGCGCAAGGGTTGTCTGTGTCCGTTCCACGGATCGTAAGCGAGGCTCTCTATCACCAGGCTGATGCTGCGCTCCGCCGCGCCGGCCGACGTGGTCGACTTCGCAATCCGCACATGTACCTGCTTCAGGGGATGGCGACCTGCGGGCTCTGCGGAGCGTCGATCGGCTGCGCCTCAACAGGGAACTGGTCGACCGCACAGGGGAACAAGCGACACTTCTATTATGTGTGCTCCCGGCGACGACGCGCGACTCGAAGGGCTGGCAGGACCTGCACCCTACCGATGGTCCGATCGGACCGACTCGATGCTCGGTTCTGGGAGGCAATCGTCGCGGGAGTCATTCGGGAGGACCATCTCGAGAAGGCCCTCCGCGAGCGCGCCAGCGAATCGCAGTCAGAACCAGACCGGGCGGCGGATGTCCTTCGACTTGACGCCGAACTCAAGCGCCTGGTCCGAGCCGAGGAGATTCTCCTCGAGAGGTTCCGTCGTGGTGTCGTGACCGAAGCCGCCCTCGATCGGGAGCTTCTGGTTCTCACCAAGGAGAGGGCATCTGTGACGGATGCTATCGCGTCAGCACGGGAAGGGATGCGAACGAAAGCGGACCTTGGAAGGGAGCTTGAATCTTTCAGAGAGGCGGCCGCGGGACTTCGTGAGCGCCTAAGAATTGCGACTCCTCAAGACCGCCGTGATATCGTCCAGGCGATCGTGAGCAGACGCGAAAATGGCGTGATTCTCGGGCCCGAGCGCATCGAAGCTCGGATCTTGCTCGCGCCACGTGATGACGTCGCCTTTGCTCAGGTGTACGCAGCTGGTTGATTCGCAGCGCGGCCTGATTGTCGTGTAGAGCACCTGGGAAACGGGTGCTCTCAAGATTCGGCTGGTCCGAAAACTGCCAGGCAGGTCAGGGGGACCGCTCGTCATCCGCTCGCGCGCGTAATACCCTCGTCCGGATGACGCACGGGGCGGCGCGGGCCGGGACGTTGCTGGCGATGGCCCTCGTCTGTGGGTGGGCGGCCGCCCGCGACGAGCGCGCCGCGTCCGGTGGGCTGGGCCAGAGGAACGACCAGAAGAACGATCTCGCGGCGCGCTACCAGGACGCGGGCCGCGCCTTCGCGGCCGCGGACGCCGGCTACCGCCGCGCGCTCGTCGCCTCGCTGGACGCGGCGAGCCCTTACGAACGAAAGCGAGCGCTGGAGGAGATCGCCGCGGCTCCAGCCTGGCTCGACGACGTGCAGGTTATTGGCGCGCTGGTGCGGCGGCTGGAGGAGACGCCCGCGCTGCAGGATCCCGGCTGCGCCGACATGATCGCGCGTCTCGATCACGCGTATGGCGGGCAGGGTGAGGAGCTGGAGTACGCGCGCTGCCGCATGAAGGGCGGGACCTCGAACGGCGCGGTGGCCGCCAGGCTGCTGGCCGCGCGCTGGGTGTTCGGCGTGGTGGCCGCGCGGGTGGCGGAGCGCCCCGCCTCGGTCGACGCGGTGCTGACCGCGCTGGCGCCGTCGCAGGTCGGGCCGCTGTCCGAGTTGAAACCGGCGCTGGAGAAGGCGGCGAGCGCCGACAGTCAGGCCGCACTGCTGCGGCTGGCGATCGGCATCGAATGCCGGGTCGAGACGTCGCCGGCGCCCGAGCTGATGGCGCCGGTGGTGGCGCTGCAGGGCAGCCCGACCGCGCGGGTCAGCCGGCTGGCCGGACTGGCGGTGCTGCGTCTAACCGGATGCGGGCCGGTGCCCGCAGCGCTGGCGACGGCGCGCCAGCAGGCCACGGCGGTGGTGGATGCGCGCCTCCGCGACGCGGCCGACCGCGAGGTCGTGCGCGACCTGGAATGGCTGGGATCCACGGCGGCGCCGTTCATGCCAGGGGTGCTCGCCCGCTTCGACCGCGTGGCCGGCGACCGCGCGGAGCGCCGGGCGCTCGTGGCGCTGTTTCGCCGGGCCGGTTCGGGCGCGCGCGACGCGACGTCGCGTCTGATCGCGGTCCTGCGCGACCGCAAGCAGTCGTACCTGCAGGGCGACGCGCTCGCGGCACTTGCGGCCATCGGCCCGGCGGCGGCCGCAGCCAAAGCGGCGCTGATGCCGATGCTCGCGGGCGATGACGCCCTTCATCCGATCGAGGCCGTCGAGACGCTCGCGGCGATCGAGGCGCGCCTGACCCGTGCCGAGTTCCAACCGCTCGACGCCCAGTACCGCAACGACTGCCGGCGCGCGGGCTCGATCTACATGTTCAACCTGGGGCGTGACGAGGCGTGCTACCGCCGGGCGGCGGCGCTCGGGCGGCTGGCGCAGCTCGGGGGGCTTCAGTTTCGGGAGACCGGATGGCGAAGCGGCGGCGAAGACGACGAGGAGTAGCCGCGGCCTTCTTGGGCGCGGCGCTGACGGCGGCGCTCGCTGCGGCCGAGGGCTCGGGCGGACGCGCGAGCGGTGAATTCGATGCCGATGACATGCCCGCGGCGAACGCCGCCTACAAGCAAGCGGACGCGCGCATCGACGCGGCGCGGGCCGCGTACCGGCGGGCGGTGGTGCCGCTGCTGCGCAGTCCCGATCCGTTCCGGCGCCGGCTGGCGCTCGAACGCCTGCGCGCCGGTTACAACTGGGCGCTCTTCGATCGCGACATGCAGGAAGCCCTGCTCCCGATCCTGGAGGAGACCGCGCTGCTGCCCTCGGAGACCTGCGCGCGCGAGCCCGCCCGCTGCGGCGAGGAGCCGGCTGTCTCGAACGGCATGCTGGCGGCGCGTTTGCGGCGCTCGGACGTCGCGCCGGAGCTGTTCATCGCATACGTGGTCGCGCATCCGGCGGCGGTGGACGCGCTGATCGCGGCGGGCGTCGCGCAATCGGACGTCGGGCGGCCGCTGGCCGCGGCGAAGACGCCCGCGGTGCAGGCGGCGTTGCTGCGGCTCGCGCTCGCGAGCACCTGCGTGTATCCGAGCGCGCCGCCGGCGGTCGTCGCGCTGGTGGATTCGCCCGACGTGACGGTCAGGCGCCTGGCCGCGCTGGCGATGGTCCGGTTCACGAGCTGCCGGGGCTCGTCGCCGTCCGAGCACGACGCGATTCGCAAGCGGGCGATCGCGGCGGTCGCCGCACGCTTCGACGATCCTGCGGACGCGCAGGTGCTGACGGACTGTGCGCGCATCGGCGACGCGGCCGAGGCCTTCATCCCGCAACTGGTCGCGCGTCTGGAACGGCAGCCGCGCGACGATCGGCAGCGGCGCCAGGTCCTGCAGGTCTTCGCCAGGATGAACGAGTACGCGAGGTTGAAAAAGGAGGCGATCGCGGCGCTCTACCGGGTGCTGCTCGATCCGGCGCAGAGGTCGCTGCACGCGCCCGCGCTGACGGGATTGCTGGCGCTGTGGCCGCACAGCGCGCCCGAGGCGAAGCCTGCGCTGCTGGCGCTGGTCGACGCCGAGCCGGAGCTGTTCACGAAGGGGATCGCGCTGCTGCACGGGTGGGGCGCGCGCCTCACCGCCGGCGAGCACGCGCACCTGGCCGCCATCTACCGCCGCGGTTGCATCAGCGACGACGGCGAGGCGTGTTCATGGCAGAGCCTCACCCTGCGCTACCTCGCCTCGGACAGCCACCTCCCCTTCCAACCCCTCGGGCGTGCCGGCGAGTACGCAATAAAGAACGCACCATCCGAAAACGCCGGCGCCGCATCCCCGGTGATACATTCCCGGCACGGCCCGTAGGGCCCAGCGTCGCAAGGAGCGAGCTCAGGCCCTGTCGGACCGGACATTTCTACCTGGCAGAAACCCGGACATTTCTACTTGGCGTTGACAGATTGGAGAATCGGGCGCCGTCACCGACACCCGTCCTGTGCCGGAAATCGATCGAACTAACTGGCCGGGAAATCGCGATGTTGAGGGTGGTCGGGAGGGCTTGACGATGCGGGTGGCGGGGCGTATTTGGCACTGACGATGAGCGAGCTGCCGTTGCCGGTGCAGTTCCTCGCCGCTTGGATCGGAACGTGGCTGGTGCGGCGGCAGGACCGCCTCATCGGGTACCTGAGAGAAGAGAACCGGGTCTTGCCGCGGAGATCGTACGGCTGCTCGTCGAGATGGCGACGCGGAACACGACGTGGGGCTACACGCGGCTGCGAGGCGCGCTGAAGAATGTGGGGTACGGGGTGGGCCGGAACACGATCAAGCGGATCTTGAGGGAGCGGGGGATCGAGCCCGCGCCGCTGCGTCGGCGCCGATACTCGTGGGCGACATTCATCAAGGCGCACCTGAGTGGGATGGCTGCAGCGGACTTCTTCACGGTGGAGGTGCTGAGCCTGCTCGGCCTGGTCCGGTACCACGTGCTCTTCGTGATCGACTTGGCGACGCGGAAGGTGGAGATCGCGGGGATGTCACGCGGCCCCGACGGGCTTTGGATGGACCAGATGGCGCGGAACCTGCTCGACGCCGCGGATGGGTTCCTGCTCGGGAAGCGGTACCTGATCCTTGACCGCGATCCTCTGTACACGAAGGAGTTCCGAGCGATGTTGCGGCGGGGCGGCGTGAAGGTGATTCGGCTGCCGCCGAGTAGCCCAAATCTGAACGCGTACGCGGAGCGCTTCGTGCTGTCGATCCGCACGGAGTGCCTCGACCGGATCGTGCCGTTGGGCGAGGCGCACCTTCGGCGTTCGATTTCGGAGTACCTGCGCCACTACCACGCAGAGCGGAACCATCAAGGACTCGGGAACGCGCTGATCGAGGGCGCGCCGAGCCCGGCGAACACCAACGCCCGGGTCGAAAGGCGGGAGCGGCTCGGTGGGCTCCTCAACTTCTACACGCGAGCGGCGGCTTGAATGACCTCGGCGCCGTTTCGGCACACGACGGCGGCGAGGAAGGCGAGAAGGAGCGTGAGCACCCGTCGATCTTGCGTCCCTGGGCCGAGCGATGGAAACCCTTCTAAAACCCCAAGATCACACGTGGATCGGATTTTGGCGAAGGACAGGGGCGAAAGCGTCGGCGGGCGGCGCCCGGCGACGCCGGGCCAGGTCGGGCGCCGCTCAATAACAGCCTCTCAGATGGCTTCGGAGGCGTGGGCCGGCGAGGTCAGCAAAAGGAAGGGCGGGCCGCGACTAACCCCGGCACACCAGCGAAGCGCTACTGATCGGCTACCGTGGCGCGCATACCCCCCGAGAAACCTACGCGGCCCGCCCAACGGAAATCGTAGGGCGTTCCCACGTGGGCAGCGGCATAAGAGGAGCCGCGCCGTGAGGATGTCACAGAGAAGTCACCTGGAACTGTGATCGGCGTCCCGGCTTCAGGGTTCGCCTGACAAGTTGGGCTAGGATTAACAGAGGGACGTCAGCGGCATTTCGGAAACACGACGCGGGTCGCGGCGTGCGACAGGTCAGGCGCGCGTCTGCGCCTTCCAACGCTAAGACCGAGGATATGAGTCGCGGTGGGCGGCGGTGATGCGCCGGAGAGCGGCGAAGTCGACCGGCTTGACGAGGTGGTGGTCGAAGCCGCACTCGCGCGCTCGCCGCACGTCCTCCGCACTCCCGTAGCCGGTGAGGGCCACCAGCGTCGCGCGCTCGAGGCCGGCGCCGCGCAGCGCCGTCGCCAGCGCGTACCCGTCCATTCCTGGGAGCCCGATGTCGACAAACAGAAGCTCGGGGCGTGTCTTCGTCGCCTTCGCGAGCGCCTCGGTACCGTCGTCGGCGACCGCGACATCGTGGCCGAGGAGCTCGAGCAGACGCGAGAGGGCGGAAGCGGCGTCGACATTGTCGTCGACGACCAGGCTGCGCAGCGGGCTAGACGCGCGCGCGATCGGAAGGCCCGGCGTCGGCCCTGCAACCAACCCCGCATCTTCCACGCCCAGGCTCGTGCGCGGGAGGCGAACGACGATCTCGCAGCCGCGACCCGCGCCGTCACTGAAGGCTTGCACCGATCCGCCGTGCAGCTTGACCAGGCTCCGGACCATGGTGAGACCGATGCCGATGCCGCCCTGGGCGCGGTCGAGCGAGCGGTTGTCCTGCACGAACAGATCGAAGGCGCGTTCGAGCAGCTCGGGCGCCATCCCGATGCCATGGTCCCGCACCTTCACGACCGCCTCGCCAGCCTCGACCGAGATGTCGAGCGCGATCGCGGCGCCGGGCTCCGAGTACTTGGCGGCGTTGTTGAGCAGGTTGCCGAAGACTTGGACGAGGCGGGCCGGATCGGCGTGGACGAAGATTGACCCGTCCGTGCCCTGCAGCGTGAGCCGCTGCTGTTTCTCCGCCAAGAACGGACGGCTCATCTCGACAGCCTGGGACAGGACCGATCGGAGATCGATTGCCTTACGGTGCAGCGAGATCTTCCCGTGGCTCACCCGCGAGACCTCGAGCAGGTCGTCGAGCAGCCGCTTCATGTGCAATACTTGGCGTTCAATCACCGCGCCCGCATCGGCCAAGGTTTCCGCGTCGGGCGGGGCGAGGCGCAGGAGTTCCACCGAAGTGAGGATGGGCGCCATGGGATTTCGCAGTTCGTGCGACAGCATCGCGAGGAACTCGTCTTTCCGCCGGTCGGCCTCCCTCAGCTCCGCGAGCGCGCGCTCCCGCTCGTGTTCGAGCTGGCGGTGCGGCGTGTTGTCGGTGATCACCGCGACGCAGCCGTCCAGAGCCCCGCCCGCGTCGTAGGTGGGCGAGACGATGAAGTGCATCGAGCGCCTGCCCAGGGTCGGGTAAGGGATCTCGATCTCCACGTCGACCTCCTCTCCGGACAACACGCGAGCCGTCTGCGGTTCGATCGGGGCATAGGCCTGCTCCCCGATGACGTCGCGCAGGTGCATCCCAACGAGGTCCTCGGGCCGCTTGCCGAAGCGGGCCGCGTAGTGCTTGTTGGCCCAGACCAAGCGGACACCGACATCGTAGCGGGCGATCATGGCGGGCGTCGCGTCCACGACGACCTGAAGATGCTCGCGCGCCCGGCGGCTCTCCGATTCGGCGCGCCTGCGCTCGGTGATGTCCTTGCACGTGCCGCGCAACCTGGTCGGCCGACCGGCGGCGTCACGCTCGACAGTGGACCAGGATTTGATCATGCGTATGGTGCCGTCGGGGCGGATGATCCGGTATTCCGCCTCGAAACCGTCGTTTGGTTCGGCCACGATGCCGGCGTCGCTATGGAGCAGCGCGCGATCGTCAGGATGCACCGACGAGAGGAAGAGGGCGTAATCGACCGCGACGGCGCCGGGCTCGTAGCCAAAAATGCGATATGTCTCATGGGACCAGCGCAAGGTGCCGAGATGTCCGTCGTCACTCAGCTTCGCCTCCCAGCTGCCGACGTGCGCCGTGGCCTGCGAGTCAGTGAGGATGCGCTCGCTGTCCCGCAGTGCCCGCTCTACGCTCCGTGTCTCGCTAACGTCGGTCGCGAACGACACGAAGCCGCGCACGCGCCCGCTCGCGTCTCGATCGTGGACGAAGGTGACGCACAGGTCGCGGGAGTGACCGGGCCCAAAATCGAGATGCGCCTCGAAGGAGACGTCCTCGCCGGCAAGCGCCCGAGTCGCGTAGGGCTCGATCGTCGACCACGCGACCTCCCCCATGATCTCCCGAGGGTGCCGGCCGCGGATCGAGTCGGACGGGTGACCGAACCAGCGCCGATGCGCTTCGTTGACCCAAACGTACCGGGCCCGCTCATCCATGTAGGCAAGCAGCGTCGGGACCGCGTTTGCGACGAACTGGAGGCGTTCAGGGTCGAGGGCGTCGAAGCCTATGGGCAGGTGATTCACGGACGGAGATTCTGCGCCGCGCCCGCCGGGCTCATGAATTGGGCCGCTTCGGCTCGCCGCTCACGCACATGCCGGCGACTCAGTGCCAGCAGGCGGATGTCGAGGATGCGGCCACGGAGGCGTTCGACTGGATGCTTTCCGAAGCAGCTACGCGTCTTGTGCCAAAAGTGCATGGAGCAAGCTCCGTTTCGTTCGTCCGCTTCGGGCCGGCGAGATCCCAAAAGGCGAGATCCCAAAAAGGGAAGGCGGGCTGCGATTGACCCCGGCAGACCAGCTAAGCGGTCCTGATTGGCTACCGTGGTGCGCATCCCCACGAGAAGCCTCTGCGCGGCCCCCCTGCCGGAAACCGTAGGGGATCTCACATGACCCAGGGCGTCAAAAAGACACGGACCATGGGGATGTCACAGAGAAGTCGCCTCGGGGCCCCGATTGGCGTCCGTGGTTTGATGGATTGCCGCAGAAATGAGCCGGCGTGCGGAGTCAGTTCTGCGCGCATCCCGTCTTCGGAAATCGACGAGAAGATGCGGCCCGCTGCACCGATCACGATCTCGCCGACGTCAACGTCCACAGGCTGCTCAATGGCGAACAAGACAGTGCGGGCGATCGCGTGTGTTCACGTCACGCTAGGCCTGGTTCTTGTTTGCACTTTCGCGCTTAGTTTTAGGTAGGAGTTGTGGGTCGGTTGCCGGAGCGAGGAGTTGAACTCGTAAGTTCTCTACAGGCGAGAGACTGCGACGGCGAACAGGGTACCGCGCTACACGCGACGCGCCGACTCGGATCGGGCGGCGAGAAGCGACCCGCAGCCGGCTCGGCGCGGATCGTCGCTCAAGAGTCTCGCGAGACTGACGAAGTAGGAGAGCTCAGGAACGGCTGGGCTCTTCGGGGGGGGCTTCGCTGCCACCCGTCCACGCGAGGAGCTCCATGCGCATTCAGACCGCTGCGACCGTCCTTCTGTCTTCCGTGCTCCTTGCAGCAGCAGGCTGCGGCGGCAACTCAGGCGGGGTGAGGACGGGCGCCGCCGGCAATGGCGGCGCCGTGGGCCAGGGCACGGGCGGCGCGACCGGCGGCTCGGTGGGCGGCGCGACCGGCGGCTCGGCGGCAGGCACGACCGGCGCCGCCGGGAGCGCAGCCGCCGGCTCGTCGGGTCACGGCGGGAGCGGGGGCGCCGGGACAGTCGACGCGTGCGCGGCGACGCCCAGCCCGTGCAGTGCCAACGCGACCTGCGCCAACATCGCGACCGGTGTCAGCTGTACCTGCAAAGCGGGTTACAGCGGCGACGGAGTGACCTGCGCGGATGTCGACGAGTGCGCCACGATGAACGGCGGCTGCGACGCGCACGCCACCTGCACCAACACGCCCGGCGGGCGCACCTGTGCCTGCAACAGCGGCTACACGGGCGACGGCACCACCTGCGGCGACGTCGACGAGTGCGCCACCAACAATGGCGGCTGCGACCCGCACGCGATCTGCGCGAACGCGCCCGGCGGACGGAACTGCGCCTGCCCGTCCGGCTTCACCGGAGACGGCACGACCTGCACCGACATCGACGAGTGCGCCACCGCCAACGGCGGCTGCGATCCGAACGCGGCCTGCACCAATACCGTCGGCAGCCATACCTGTGCGTGCAAGACCGGCTTTTCGGGCAGCGGCACCACCTGCGCCGACGTCGACGAGTGCGCCACCAACAACGGCGGTTGCGACTCGAACGCCACCTGCACGAACACGAGCGGCAGCCACAGCTGCACTTGCAAGACGGGCTTCACCGGAAGCGGCACGACCTGCACCGACGTCGATGAGTGCGCCACCAACAACGGCGGCTGCGACCCGCTAGCGACCTGTAACAACACGCCGGGCTCGTTCACCTGCGGCAATTGCCCCGCCGGTTACACGGGCGGTGGCGCGGGCGGCTGCGTGGACATCGATGAGTGCAGCGCGGGCACCGCAAACTGCTCGGCGAACGCGAATTGCTCGAATACGGCCGGCAGCTTCACCTGCGGGTGCAAGACGGGCTTCACCGGCGATGGTCTCGTCTGCGACGCGTGCACGACCTGCGCCGCCGGCCAGTACCAGACCGCGGCCTGCACGGCGACGACCGACGCGACGTGCGCGGCCTGTCCCGCCGGCTGCGCGACCTGCAGCGACGCCTCGATGTGCGACGCGTGCGCGCCGGGATACCACCTGGTGGGCAACGCCTGCGTCGCCTGCTCGACGTGCGGCCTCGGCCAGTTCCAGGCGGCTGCCTGCACCGCGACCAGCGACACGGTCTGTAGCACCTGTTCGACGTGCGCGGCGGGCCAGTTCCAGACGGCCGCGTGCAGCGGCTCCAGCGACGCCAGTTGCGCCGCTTGCAGCGTTTGCGGCGCGGGCCAGTACCAGACTGCGATGTGTGGCGCCACGAGCGACGCCACCTGCGCCGCCTGCGACGTCGACTGCGCCGCCTGCACGGGCATCGGCGCCTGCACCAGCTGCGCGCCCGGCCACTTCCTGAGCGGCGGCGTCTGCGTCACCTGCTCGACCTGCGCCGCCGGCCAATACCAAGCCGCCGCCTGCACCGCCACGAGCGACACGGTCTGCCCGTTCTGTTCGAGCTGCGGCGCCGGAAGCTACCAGAGTGCTTCGTGCGGCACGCTGACGGACACCGTCTGCTCGTCCTGCTCGGCCTGTGGGTCCGGCACCCACGAAACCAGCGCGTGCGCCGGTAGCAATGATCGCGTCTGTTCGGCCTGCACCACCTGCGGCGGGAGCCAGTACGAGACCGGCACCTGCACCGCGACCACCGACCGCGTCTGCTCGGCGTGCACCACCTGCAGCGGGAGCCAGTACGAGACCGGCGCCTGCACCCCGACCACCAACCGCAGCTGTGCGAGCTGCTCGAGCTGCGGCGGCGGCAAGTACCAGACCGCCGCCTGCGGAGGAACCACGGACACGGCCTGCGCGAGCTGTTCGACCTGCGGCGCGGGCAAGTATCAGACCATGGCCTGCGGCACGACCAGCGACACCGCCTGCGCGACCTGCTCGACGTGCGGCCCGGGCAAGTACCAGAACGCGGCCTGCAGCGCGACAGCCGACACCGCCTGCGCAACCTGCACCGCCTGCAGCGCAGGTCAGTACCAGGCCTCGGCCTGCACCGCGACCACCAACACCGCCTGCTCGGCCTGCAGCGCCTGCGGGGCCGGGCAGTACCAGAGCGCGGTCTGCGCCGCGACAGCCGACACCGTCTGCAGCACCTGCGCGACCTGCGGCGCGGGCCAGTACACCGCGACCGCCTGCACGGCCACCGCCAACACCTTCTGCGGCACCTGCTCCACTTGCCCGGTCGGCAAGTACGTGGCCACGGGGTGCGGTGCCAGCAGCGACACCGTCTGCGCGTCCTGTGATCCGAACTGCACCGCCTGTACGGGACCCGGGGCCTGCGGCACCTGCGCGAGCGGCTACCTGCTCAGCGGCGGAAGCTGCGTCGCCATCAGCGGCACGAGCTGTCTCGCCATCCACACCGCGACTCCTTCGGCGACGAGCGGCGTCTACGGCATCGATCCCGACGGCGGCTCGACGGCGAACGCCTTCCTCGCCTACTGCGACATGACCAACGACGGCGGCGGCTGGATGAAGATCCTGCAGATTCCCAGCGGGCAGTACACACCGACCGCCTCGGCCATCGGCACCATCGCGGTTTCTGGGACGGCGTCCTTGGCCAAGATGGCGGACGCCAACATCAACGAACTTTCAACCCTGGGAACCTACCGCGAGTACCGCTTCCAGGGCGACCAGACGACGAAGAAGCTGTTCATCAGGTCGAGCGCGGCCTGGAACGACACCGCGCGCGGCGAGGGGCTGGTCCTGACCAGCACCGCGATGGCCTGCGAGGCGACGACGAACTGCAGCTATGTGTACGTGACGTCGCCCCGGCCGAGCATCGACTCGAACGACTGGACCCCGTCGTCGATCGGCGGCGCCAACGACAACAGCCGCTACTTCACCGACTACAGCGCGGCGATCAACTGCTACTTCACCGGATCGACGACCCAGCGCTGCTACGAGGCGGGGGCTAGCACCGGTCACGCGATTATCACCAACTTCTCGGTCTGGACGCGCGAGGTGCCGGTGGCGATGGACACGCAGATCCTCTACCTGCTCGACGAGAACACGGGGACGGCGGTGGGCGACTCGTCGGGCAACGGCAACAACGCGACCGTCTTGTCGGGTTCGTGGACGCCGGGGCACCTCGGAAGCTCCCTGCTCGGGTCGTTGCGGACCAACGCCAACGTGACCGCGACGACCAACGCGATGACCTTCTCGGCCTGGGTCCGCCGCGACGGCGCGGGGACCGCCTATCCGCGCATCCTCGGTTCGAATAACTGGCAATTCGAGATCGCTGACGCCAACCACGCCAACAATCTCGGCGTCTACACCCCGACTATGGGGTGGCAGGCGACCGGCACCTCGTTCGGCGCCGGCTTCCACCACGTGGCGGTCACCGTCGGCGGGGGCACGATGACTGTGTACTTCGACGGTGCGCAGACGTTTACCGCGTCCACGACCGTCACTCTGAGCGGCCAGATGTCCGTCGGCGTCGGATACAACAATGCGGAGGCTTGGGTCGGCGCCATCGACCAGGTACGCGTCTACAACCGTGTACTGACCGCTGCCGAGATCGCGGCCCTCGCGCAGGAGTAGTCGCGGCCCTGCCGGCGCAAGGTCCGAATGGGGAGTTTCGGAGGACCGTTGGTGTCAACGTAGGAGTAGGCGCCTCATGTGCGCATCAATCGGCGCGTGGCACACCGTTGCCCACCATCTTGTGCCCGCGCGCGCCTCGCTTGGAGCGTCTTCGCAGGATCCTAGGTGTTGAGGTAGGACGGGGCGCTGTCAGGGCTCCCCACGATCGTCGATCGAGGACCCTCTTACCAGTAGAACTCTCCAACACTTCAAGATCACCGTTGACGACAACCAGTTCCCCTCGTCAGAATGGAGTAGTTTTGGGAGTCGCTTCATGGGGGGGCGGATCCCGGAGCTGGGAAGGCAGGAGATAGAGTGACCCCCTACGTCATCAGCGAACGATCGCAGGCGCACCTCGCGCCCCTCGAAGGCCCCGGCCCCTCGCTCGATTTTCCGGATGCGGGCATTCGGCGTATCCACCGGACCGGAACGCCTGAACGGATCCTCCTCGTGGAGGACGATTGGAGCATTCGCGCCGCGCTGACTGGGATTCTGGAGGAGGAGGGTTACGTCGTCACGACGGCATCCAATGGTCGACAGGCTCTGGAGCGATTGCGTTCGAGCTCGACCCCCGATCTCATCGTCCTGGATCTTCGAATGCCGATTATGGACGGCTGGGAGTTTCGGGCCGCCCAAAAGAGCGACCCCGAGCTGGCGCGGATTCCGGTCGTAGCCGTGTCGGCCGACGGAAGCGCCCAGGCCGCTGCCATCGACGCGCAGGCGTACCTCCGGAAGCCCCTCAGCACCGAGACGTTTCTGAACGCGATCGGCCGCGTCCTGGGAGAGGCGGACCGCCAGCAGCTCCGCGGAAGGCTGGAGGAGGCGGAGCGTTTTGCGGCGCTCGGCCGGCTGGCGGCCAGCGTGGGCCACGAGATCAACAACCCGCTGGCCTATGTCTTGATGAATGTCGATCTGGCGATCAACCAACTCGAACGCTACCTGGGCGGAGGCGTCCAGGGTGGCTTCGCCGCCGACCTGGCTTCGCTTCCGCCGATCTTTCGCGAATGCCGGGTGGGGCTCGAGCGAATCCGCGAAGTGGTCAGGGACCTGCAACGGCTCTCGCGTCGGTCCGATCTGAAGCGGGAAGCGTTCTCGATCAACGATCTTCTCGACGAGTCGCTGGCGATGGCGCGAAACCAGATTGAGCACGTTGCGCAAGTACGAAAGTTCTACAACTCGGTCCCCGAGGTGGTCGGGGACCGTTCTGCGCTCGGTCAGGTGCTGCTCAACCTGCTTCTGAACGCCGCGCAAGCGCTTCCCCAGGGACATGCCGACACCAATACGGTGACCGTCAGCACCTACGGGCGTGGAATGACTGTTGTCGCGGAGATTGGCGACACGGGATCTGGAATCCCGCTCGAGGTACTTCCGCACATCTTCGACCCCTTCTTCACGACCAAGCCCATCGGCGAAGGGACAGGGTTGGGTCTTGCCGTTTCCTTCCGCATCGTTGCCGACCACGGAGGTAGAATTATTGTCGAAAGCGACGTCGACCGTGGCTCGGTCTTTCGCGTGGAGCTCCCTGTCGCACCTCCGACCACGCGCGAGGCCGTGCGGGAACAGCACCCACAAGCCGAGCCGAAGATCGCGCGCGCTCGCATCCTGGTGATCGACGACATGCCGGCCCTCGGCCGATCCCTCGCGCGGCTGCTGAAAGAGCACGAGGTGACCGTGGTTGAGCGGGCAAAGGACGCCTTCGCGCGGCTCGCTGCGAACGAGACGTTCGACGTGGTTCTCTGCGACCTCATGATGCCCGAAAGTAGCGGACGCGAAGTGTTCGAACGCTTGAGAGCCGAGTGGCCGGCTCTGGCATCCAGAGTGATCTTCATGACCGGGGGGGCGTTCACCCCGGAGTCGCGCGAATTCCTGGCGCAGTCGCCGCAGCCAACCCTGACCAAGCCTTTCTCCCTGGACGAGCTGCGGGCGGTCCTCGGCGAACTGATGAAAGAGCATCCCGACGATGGTCCGAATTGATGAAGCGCGAAGGCTGGTTCGAGCTGGCGCGCGATCTGGACTGGACCTTCTCTTACGTTCGCGAGGAGGAGGTGTTTCCGAGCGAGGTTAGCGGGCGTCCTTGGTTACCCAGCGAAGCGTGGTCCGCGTGGGACGAACCCTACAAGACCACCTTTGCCGACTACGTCGCCAACCAGAGCGAGAAGGAGCGCGCGTTAGGAGCCGTGCGCGCCGCTCTCGGCCGGATCTCCGATTTCAAACGCCTGCCCCGCGCTTGGCTTAGCGGCCTCAAGCTGCACAATGCCACGCTGCCGCTCGCCGAGTTTGCGGCAGTCATCGGCAACCTACGTGCCGCGCGCTTCGCCCGCACCGGCGCCTGGCGGACCGCCGCCAGCTTCGGCGCGCTCGACGAGCTTCGCCACACGCAGATCCCGCTGCTGCTCATGCATCCCCTCGTCGCGTGGGACGAGCAGTTCGATTGGACCCACCGATTCTTCCATACCGACAACTGGGTGGCGATCGCAGCCCGCCACCTCGTCGACGAGTTGCTGCTGGGAGCCGATCCGATCGAGTTCGCCGTCGGCGCCAACTTCGTGTTCGAGACCGGCTTTACCAACCTGCAGTTCATTGGTCTGGCAGCCGTCGCCCACGAAGTGGGAGATCGCCTGTTCGAGACACTTCTCGGGAGCATCCAGAGCGACGAGGCACGGCACGCCCAAATCGGAGGACCGGTGCTTGCCAAGCTGGTGGAGACGGATCGCAAGCTCGCGCAGCGGATCTGCGACAAGTGGTTCTGGCGCAGCTGGCTCTTGTTCGCAATCGTGACCGGCTTCGCGATGGACTACCTGACGCCCCTTGCCGAGCGCAGATCGTCGTTCAAGGAGTTCATGCAGGAGTGGGTGGTCGATCAGTTTCTGCAGACGCTGCGCGAGTACGGCCTCGAACGCCCCTGGTACTGGGAGACGTTCCTGACCGCGCTCGACCACTACCACCACATGGTCTACGCGAGTGCGTACACCTACCGAGCGTCTGTCTGGTTCGACCTCGTCGTCCCCGGGCCCGACGAGCGCGCCTGGCTGCGAGGCAAGTATCCGACCTCCTGGCCGGCGCTCGATCCTGTCTGGGATCAGATTACCGAGCGCTGGTGCAGCGCCGATCCGGGGAACGACTTCGCAGTTCACGGCACCGCTATCGTTGGGTTCTGCGAGCTCTGCCAACTGGTCCTCTGTAACGGGACGCCCGCCCACAACAGCGCGGTGATCGTCAAACAGGGCGGTCAGCAGCGGATTTTCTGCTCGGAGCCGTGCCGCTGGATCTTCGAGAGTGAGCCAGAGCGCTACGCCGGGCACGCAGGGATCGTTCAAAGGGTCTTGGAGGGGAAGGCACCGGCCAACATCCTGGCCCTCTTGCGACAGACCTTCGGGCTCACCTATGACAGCTGGGGCAAGGACGCGTTCGGCGGCGAATACCCCTGGCTCGCGCGGGTGCGGCCATGACGGTCCTGCCTCTCTACGGGTTCGTGCAGGGGGATACCATGGGCGTTGTCGTGTTGGGGCGGCTTGACGGCACCGTCGCCGAGCTCGGTTCCGACCTGCTGCGCGCGGTGAGCGTGCGTGTGAAAGAGCGGGGCGGTTATCACCTGATGGCGGGCGCGCGGAGGCTCGACCCGAACGCGACACTGAGGACGCTGGCGATGGATCCGCTCGAGCGGATCGACCTCATTTGGGAGCAACGAGCGGCGTCATGACTTTCAAGCGCGCCCTTCGGCAGGACGATCTCTGGATCAACGAGATGGTGGGCGTGATGGTCGATGGTCGACCGGTGCTGTTCGTCAACATCGAGGGGAAAGTGTGCGCCTACGAAGATCGCTGCCGCCACCTCGCCCACCCACTCAGTCGGGGAACGCTGAGCGGCAATCGCCTGATTTGCGCCGCGCACCAATGGGAGTACGACGCTTGCACGGGGCGCGGCATCAATCCCGCAGGTGTGACTCTCCGTAGCTACGACGTGCGGATCGTGGGCGGCGAGATCTTGGTGGACCTCGATGCCGTCTGACCGCCTGGCCCCCAGCGAGGTCGGCCCGGTACTGCTGTCCGGCCGCGTTTCCGAGGCGATTGTCGCCGCGATCCGGCAGCAAAACGCCGGGGTGCGCGTCTCGCAGCGAGGCGCCTATCTGCGGATCTCAGTCTCCAGGCGTTGTGAGGTCCATGCCGAGGCGATCGGCGGGATCCTCGGAGAGCCATTCCGGATCCCCCAGGACCTCGAACGGGTGATGCCCTCCTTTCGCGGACGCCTCCTTCTTTCCGAGGAGCTGGCCGTCTGGGAGGCGATGCCTCATGACCACGCGTAAGACCTACTGGCACCTCGGCGCTGGGCGGCGGTTGCCATCGGATTACGAGATCGCCACCTCGCGCCTCCTCTACTACGTCGACAGAGGTGGATTCGCCCTCGACCTGCCGACCTCGGCCTTTTACGCGCGACATCAAGTGAAGTCGGCGCTCGTTGGCGATCGCTGGGACGAGTTTCAGGATCCGCGGACGACGACCTACACGAAGTATGTCGACATCGAGCGCGAACGCGAGGGATACGTCGGGAGACTGCTCACCTCGATCGAGGAATCGGACTACGATCAGGAGCTTCCCGTCACCTGGGTGGAAACGCTCGAAAGCGTTTTGTCGCCGCTCCGATTCGTTTGCCATGGCCTGCAGATGGTGGCCGCTTACGTGGGGCACATGGCCCCCAGCGGACGCATCGCGGTCGCAGCGCTGTTCCAGTGCGGCGACGAGATCCGGCGCATTCAGCGCTTTGCCTACCGGCTCGCGCAGCTCGGGCGCCGCCGACCCGACATCGGAGCTGCGGGGCGCCGCCTCTGGCAGTCCGATCCCCACTGGCAGCCGATGCGTCGTCTGATCGAGACGTTGCTGGTCACCTACGATTGGGGCGAAGCTCTTGTCGCCCTCAACCTGTGCGTAAAACCGATGATCGACGACCTATTTCTGGTTCATCTGGCCGAGCTGGCAGACCGTTCGCACGACTACGTCGATGCGCAGATCCTCCGCTCGCTGTTCGAGGACTCAGAGTGGCACCGCGCATGGACAGATGCGCTGCTGACGTTCGTCTACGCCGACCGTCCCGACAACCGGTTGGTGGTCGGCCAGTGGATCGAGACCTGGGCGCCAGGCTCGGCCGCTGCCGCGCGAGCCGCCGCCGAGCTCCTCGGTACGGAGCAACGGCGGGTGACCGGGATACCGGCGCGACAAGACGAAGGAGGCACCCTTGGCTAGAGGGGGGACGCTCCCACCCCTTTGGCGGACCGCCGCTTTCGAGCAGCTCGCGGACGAGAGCCTCGACGGGATCTGGTCGTGCGACCGTGAGCTCCGCTGTCTCTACTGGAACGCGACCATGGAGCGGCTCTCGGCCCTCCCGGCGGCTCGCGTCCTAGGCTATGGAATCGCTGACGTTCTGGCGCGAGTCGGCGGCGACGAGGAGGCCTCGATCCGCTCTGTCCTCGAGGGAGCGGCAGGGGTCTCGTCCGAGCAGCGGGTCGCCACCGGGCGAGACGTGGGCAGCACCCTCCGCACCCACTACCTGCCGGTTCGCTCGGAGGCAGGGGAGGTGGTCGGCGTGGCCGCCATGGTCCGGGATGTCACCGAGGAGAACAGGATCCGCCAAGCTCTCCGGGAGACGGACGAGCGCTTCCGCAACATGGCGGACGCTTCGCCGGTGCTGCTCTGGATGTCACGGGCCGACGGACTGTGCACCTTCTTCAACCAGACCTGGCTGGAGTTCACTGGTCGAACGATAGAAGAGGAATGGGGCGTCGGCTGGGCCGAGAACGTTCACTTCGAGGACCTCGAAGCCTGTCTCGAGACCTACCGAGTGGCTTTCAACGAACGCACAGTGTTCGAGATGGAGTACCGCCTGCGGCGAAAAGACGGCGCCTACCGTTGGATCCTCGACCGAGGCACGCCCCGCTACGAGCCAGACGGTCACTTCGCCGGGTACATCGGCTCCTGCGTCGACATCACGAGTCGCCGGGAGCTGGAGTCCGAGTTGCGCGCAGCGATCGAGGCGCGTGACGATTTTCTCTCGGTCGCCTCCCACGAGCTCGGCACGCCGCTCACCGCGCTCAAGCTCCACGTCGAGCAGCTCGAGCGGATGCTCGGCCCGGTGGTCACCGCGGCAGTCAATCCGAGATCGCTGGAGGGACGCGTCGGTTTCGTCGCGCACGAGGTCCGCCGCCTGGGGAACCTGGTCGAGACGCTGCTTAGCAGTACGCGGCTCGCCGTGGGCGCCTGGAAGCCCAACGTTGAACGAGTCGATCTTGGACAGGTTGTCGAGCGCCTGGTCGGCGACCTCGCGCCCGTCGCCGAGGCTGCCGGCTGCGCCCTGAAGGTGAGGACCAGCGCAGGGCTGATCGGGAGCTGGGATCGTGGCAGCTTGGAGCAGACTTTGACCAACGTCCTGGGCAACGCCTTCAAGTTCGGCGCCGGCGCACCGGTCGAGGTCGAAGTGGGTGGCGACGGCAACTTCGCGAGGGCGACCATCCGCGACCACGGCGTCGGCCTGCCGCTCGATCAGCAGGAGCTCATCTTTCAGCGATTCGGACGCGCTCCTCACACGCACCGATACGGGGGGCTCGGTCTCGGTCTCTGGATCGCGCGCCAGCTCCTGGAAGCGATGGACGGGACCATTCGCGTCAGGAGCACGCCAGGAGCGGGTGCGACGTTCGAGATCGCGCTCCCCCGCGATCCCACTCCAGACGCGGCCAGTTGACGGCCTTCGGGCAGGTCGGCGGACGGGAGGCGTTCGCTCTTCGTGACCCTTGCTTCGTCACGGCGCGTTCTCTCGGCTTGAAAATCCTCCGCCGACGATCGACGATCACATAGAGGGGTGGGCATGGAGCGGACAATCCTTCTGATCGAAGATTCGGACGACGACGCGGAGCTTACGATTTCCGCCTTCGAGCGCGCCGGAGTCGCGACGCGGATCAATCGGGCACGCGAAGGAGCCGAGGCGCTGGCGTTCCTCCGAATGAGCGCACGTTCGGCGGAGCTGCCCGAGGCGGTGCTTCTGGACCTTCGACTACCGGGGATGGACGGGTTGGAGGTTTTGAAGTCGATTCGCGAGGAGGAGCACCTTCGGCGCCTGCCCGTGATCGTGATGACAAGCTCACGCGATGATGAGGACCGACTTGCGGCCCACGTCCAGGGAGCACACGGCTTCGTCAGGAAGCCCGTCAGGTACGACGAGTTTGTGAAGGCCGTGACGACGCTCGGGTTGCACTGGTCGGCTTCGATGTCCGTCTTCGGCACATCGGAGCACTAGAAGTCGACGTAGAGCGATCGCTTCGCTGGCCATGCAATGGCACGGCTTGAGAGCGCCAAACATCTGATCGCCCGCGACGCCGTGCCGTCAAGTCGCCCCGGACGGTAGCTCGTAGAACAAAGTGATCGTGAAACAGTGGAAGTCACTGTCTGAGCTCTGGGTCACGTACTTGTCCACGATACGGAGGCCAGGGTGCTCCTGGATCCATTCGGTGACTCGGTCCCCCAGCGCCTCGCGCTCGCGGGCCTTGGTTGAAGTGAACACCTTAACACCCACCCTCATGACGGGTCCCGTCGGCGGGCAAACAATGTCGCGGCGACCAGGAGGAAAAGCCAACTCGCCGCCCGAGCGAGCACCACCGCCCACCGAGCAGTCCGCCCCGTCCGCCAGGTGAAGAGCGAAGATCTCATCGCACCGATTCCAAAGCAGCTTTCGTGCCGCTCCGTAGAATGGGCAAGAAGGCGACAGAGGCCGAGATCAGGCGACACCTCCGGCCGAACGTTCTGGTGGCGGCACCAGGACCCTGGCCGATCCTCCAGAGCTGAAACGCCCGAGATTCTCTCAAAGCCGCCGCTATCTCTCTGCCTGGCGCGACCCCCGGCCCTGGCACAAGTCTCGCTTTGAGCGGGGGATATGAAGCCACCCTCCCGAACCAGCAAGCGAGCTGCGGTCTGGTTGTTCGTCGTCGGTCCCCTCCTTGGGTGTGCCTCGACGCCTGCGCCGGAGCCGGCGGAGAACCCCGCCAGCCTTCTAATGTTCGCGGCGGCTGTCAGCCAGCCTCAAGACCCCAACCGGGTCGCTCTGGGGCGGCTCCTGTTTCACGACACGCGTCTCTCCCAGAATCGGGAGGTCTCCTGCGCCACCTGTCACTTGCTCACCAAGTACGGCATCGACGGCAAGGTGGTTTCCACAGGGTTCGCAGGGCGACAGGGCACCCGGAATGCCCCGAGCGTGTTCAACGCCGCAACGCACATCGCGCAGTTCTGGGACGGGCGTGCGGCCGATGTCGAGGCGCAGGCGATCGCGCCGATCACCAATCCGGTGGAGATGGCGATGCCCAACGAGAAGGCCGTGGTTGACGTGCTGGCGATCGTGCCTCGCTACGTCGAGATGTTTCGCACCGCTTTCCCGAATGACGAGCATCCCATTTCGCTGAAGAACGTGGGAGAGGCGATCGGCGCTTTCGAACGTGGGCTGGTGACCACCTCGAGGTGGGACAAGTTCGTCGCCGGCGATCAATCTGCGCTCACGCAGAACGAGAAGAAGGGCCTTCGCTTGTTCATACAGCGGGGCTGCATCACCTGCCACACCGGGCCGCAGGTCGGCGGGGCAAGCTTTCAGAAGGTCGGCGCCGTGTATCCCTGGCCCAATCAGGCCGACCAGGGACGCGCCGAGGTTACGCACTTTGCGGCCGATCGGATGGTGTTCAAGGTTCCTTCGCTGAAGAACATTGCCGAGACGGCGCCGTACTTTCACGACGGCTCCACGACCGACTTGGAGTCCGCCATCCAGCGGATGGGGCACTACGAGCTCGGCGTCGAGCTGCCGAAGGAAGAGATCAGCGCTTTGGCCGCCTGGATGCGCTCCATGACTGGCGAGGTGGATCCCGCTTACACCGCCGTGCCCCGGCTTCCCCCGGGGTGAGGCCGCGACTTATGCCTCGAAGTCGCGCGCCCGAAGTCCCAGGTTCTTCATCTTCACGTGCAGCGTCTTGAAATCGGTCTTCAGGGTGCGCGCGGCTTCGCTCTTGTTGCCCTGGGTCGCCCGCAAAGCTTCGCTGATCGCTAGCCGCTCGGCCTCTCTCGCGGCCTGCTCAGCGGTATCCCTGAGCGACTGGCCGGGCGATCGTGAAGCGGTCGTCGGGGCTAGTGGCGTGGCGACCTCGCCGAGACACCTCTGGATCGTGGCCACGTCCAGCCACAGCTCCTTCGATTCGAGAACGGCTTGGCGAACGACGTTGCGCAGCTCACGGACGTTGCCGGGCCACAAATGGCGCCTGAGGAGGTCCAGTCCCTCCGGGGCGATCCCCTCGATTGGGTGCCGCAACTCGACGCTCACCTCGCGGATGAATCGCTCCGCCAGGTGCGGGATATCCTCGGGCCGCTCGCGTAGCGGCGGGAGAAGGATGGTGTACTGGGCGAGCCGGAAGTACAGATCGGACCGAAACTGCCCCTCTTTCGCCCGTCCTTGGAGATCGTGGTTGGTGGCGGCGATGAACCGCACGTCGATTGATGTCGGTTGGCTGGCTCCGACGGCCTGAAGTTGGCGGGACTCCAGCACCCGCAACAGCTTCGCTTGGAGGCCCAAGGGGAGGTTGCCGATCTCGTCGAGGAACATGGTGCCGGTTTCGGCGAGGTGAAAGTGTCCGACCCGGCGCCGGTCGGCGCCCGTGAACGCGCCCTTCTCGTGCCCGAAGAGCTCCGACTCGAGCAGCGCTTCAGGGATCGCGCCGCAGTCCAGCGCCACGAAGGGCTTCGCGCGCCGATCGCTTTCACGGTGCAACGCCGCCGCCACTAGCTCCTTGCCCGTTCCGGTCTCTCCCAGGATCAACACCGAGAAGTTCGTCGCGGCGACCGTCCTAACCTTCTCCACGATCCGTTGCACCGCGGGCCCCGGCCCCATCTGCACCTCGAGACCGCCGCCGCCCGCCCGGCGACGAAGCTCCTCCACCTCGTTCGCGAGGGCCCGCACCTCTAGAGCACGCGAAACCACCAGGCTGATCTCGTCCGGCTCGAATGGCTTCGTGATGTAGTCGACCGCCCCCAGTCGGAGCGCACGCACCGCGGACTTAGCCTCGTCCCGGCCTGTTAGCATGATGACGGGGAGGCCCGGGTTGGTCGCCTGCAGTCGCTCGAGTACCTCGATGCCGTCCAGCTTGGGCATCTCGAGATCGACGATAGCGATCTGGGGTCCGCCGCCTGTGGCCTGCGCGAGACCGGCCTCGCCGTCCTCGGCAGCGAGCACCTCGAAGCCCTCCCTGACGAAGATCGCCCTCAACAGTCGCACAATTGCGGGATCATCGTCGACCACCAGAAGTCGCCGATTCATATGAGCGGAGCTGACGGTAGCAGACGCCGGCAATCCCTACCAGCAGTGGCTTGAATAGGGCGGGCCGGGAGCGCCAACGTCGACGATGGTGATCGCCGTTACCTAGGCGAGTCCGCCAGAACCATGGCACCGGCCCCAGAGGGTGGTCGTCAGAACCCGGAGCCGCAACCGCCTAACTCCGCTTCGCGCGCGGACGCGGGGTCTTGGCACAAGCCTCGCAAACCGCACAAGGCATGAATCCAGGGTTTCAGAGTCGATGGGTCATCCTAGTGTCGATCCTCGCAGCGTCGTTTGGCTGCGCGACGGCTCCGCCTGCTTCGCCTCTGCCCGACACATTGCAGGCCCCGCAAATGGTGGAGGAACCGGTCGTCCCCCAAGACCCGAATCGGGTCGCGCTCGGCCGGCTGCTGTTTCACGATCCGCGGCTCTCGAAGAACCGAAACGCCTCCTGCAACAGCTGTCACGTCCTCACGAACTTCGGCGTCGATGGTCGTGCGACCTCCAGCGGGATCGAGGGACAGGGCGGCCGGCGCAACACGCCGAGCGTTCTCAACGCCGCCACCCATATCGCGCAGTTCTGGGACGGTCGCGCGGTCACCGTGGAAGCGCAGTCGGTTGCCGCGATCACCAATCCGGTCGAGATGGGGATGCCCGACGAACAGACGGTCGTCGACGCGATCTCGAGAATCCCGCGCTACGTCGAGATGTTCCGCCAGGCTTTCCCCGGCGAAGAGCGCCCAATCTCGCTCCACAACATGGGAGAAGCCATTGGCGCCTTCGAACGGGGGCTCGTGACCAAGTCGCGCTGGGACAAGTACATGACTGGCAACCACTCAGCGCTGAGCCCCCGCGAGAAGCGCGGGTTCTCGCTGTTCATGCAACGCGGCTGCATTGTCTGTCACGCAGGACCACAGGTCGGTGGGACCAGCTTTCAGAAGGTGGGCGCCGTCTACCCCTGGCCCAACCAGGAGGACCCGGGAAGGTTGGAGGTCACTCACTTCGAGCCCGATCGCATGGTGTTCAAGGTCCCGTCGCTGAAAAACATCGCAGAGACGGGACCGTACTTCCACGACGGCTCGATCTCGAGCATCGAAACGGCCATCCGGATGATGGCGCTTCATCAGCTGGGTATCGAGATCGTCGACAATGAGGTCGAGGCCATTGCAGAGTGGATGCGGTCGATGACAGGGGAGCCGGATCCGGATTACATAGCCGCTCCTCAGCTGCCCCCGGGTGGGTAGGCTTGAAACGCGAACTCCGCGACTGCGGAGCACCGTCGGTGCTGGTCCGCCTCCTGCACACCTGAGCGCGCGCTACATCTCGCCCAAGGTGAGAGCTCTGTCGACCATCAGGAGGAGCGCCAGCGCCGCCGATTCGGGAAGTCGGCCCGGTCGGTGACCACCACCAAATCATCCCTGACATCCTTGCCGACCATTTCGCCGGCGGTTGAGCTGCTGATCGCACGAGTATTACTCAAAGGTCGTCGACGTTCCGTCGAAGGTTACGGTCAGGGGGGAATTGGAGTGCAACGTGGGTCGGACAAGGGCGTCGAGCAACGAGTGGCGTCGGTACTACGAGCGAGCGGATAGGGCACGGCGCCGCTTCAGTGATCCGTTCTTGAGGATCATGCGGCGGCGGCGACTCGCCGGTAGGGTGGCGAAGTGCGGTGTCGCGTGCGCCGCCTTCGCAGGGTTCCTCGTCGTAATCATCGGTGGGCTATGGCTGTTTTCAAATGTCGACTGGCAGACGGTCGCCGACGCGCTGACGTTGAAGTAGGCGTCAGCGCCAGCCCAACGTTGGCGCGGGTCACTCGTCGCGCTGTTCGCCCAGGCCCCGTAGCTCTGTGGGCACAGGGGCCAGATTGGTGGTCGTCCGGAGCTGCCCTCGAGGTGAGCCGATAGGGGCTTCCCGCAGTCCGCGAGGACGTGTGACTTCTCGCACTCTTTGGCAAAATCGTTCGCCCATCGACCTCAAGCGGCCTCGCTCGGCTGTCGACGCCCTAAAAGGGTGATGAAGCCGCGGGAGCGATCCATGACGAAGCCCGGACGTGGAGCCCAGGCCGCGCGTCCGGTCAAGTCGGAGGTCGACGTCGATCATTCCGCCGAGGACATCGATCTCGATCGGGTCGACGAGGACACCGGGGGACGCCCGCGCGCGGTCGGCGATTCGATCGAGACGGTCGGCGTGGGAATCTCGCGCGATCGCCGCATCACCACGACCTCTCCGATTTCGGCCCGCCTGGCGGAGCGGATGCTGCCGAGGGCGGGCCCGGACACTTCGCGGGTGCGGCGCGATCCCGCCGCGCCTGAGCAGGAGCCCGAGCAGGAGACCCGCGGGGTGGCAAAAGACGATGCGGAACACACGCGACGGGTCGGTGATTCCGATCGCCGGGCCCTCTCCTCGGGTGGGTCGCGCGCGGAGCCGTCGGGCCCGCAGGACGCCCGCAGCGCCGCTTGCCGGCAGCGGGCTGCCACCCTCATCGACCGGGCGCGGGCGGCCATGGCCGGCGGCGAAGTAGAGGCGGCCGTCGCTGCCGCCGAGGGTGCCTTGCGCGAGGCGGAGGCGGCCCCGGCACCCGGGATCGTCGAAATCATCGAGCCGGCCCGGCCGCTCCTCGCGCGCGTGTTCTCGGCGTACGTCGGTCCGCTTAGCGGGGTACCTGTTCTGAGCCCCGGGGCCAGCGAGATGGCCAGCGCGCGCCTGGGTGAGCGCGAACGAGCCCTCATCGCCCGCATGGACGGCAAATGCACCCTGGAGGAACTGTTCGACGGATCGGGGCTCGGGTCGACCGACGTTTTGCGGATCGCCGCCCGAATAATCAACGCGGGTGCCGTCCGCGTCATCTGACGGCTGTCGTTCGCCAATACTTGATGGGCGGAAAGTGCGAGCGCTGTTCGCGGTCGCAGGCCGAGCAATCGACACGGCAGCCTCTCGTTTCCAGGGCCCGATCCTTCTCCGCCGCGCTTGAGTTGGTGGTCGCATCCGTAGATGCCGCGCATCCGGCCGGTCTTCTCTCGTGCCAATCGCGAGGACATTGCCGACGACGGGTAGCGAACAGACTTCCCGCCCCTTCTGGAGGACCGCGACGGCCCGGCAGCTCGAGCCGGTTCGTTCACGAGATAACAGACCCAAGAAGCCCTGCGCCTGTCCCGCCAATCGTCTGGTCGGATCGTTCCGAGTTCTAGAACTCTGCCAGGGGCGGCTGGGCGGCAGCCTGTTCCTCCTGTCCGAAAATCCAAGCGAGTTAGGAGCTGCACCACGACGCGCGCTTGCTCGACGGCGGCGGCAAAGTGTCCGGAGAGGTTTCTGAAGCGAAAGACAATCGGGTCGAGCACCCACTTCGCTTTACGCACGGTTTCGAAACCGTGTCGCACTGTCACCAACGACGCGTCACGTCTGGCGCTATCTAAGGTTGTCGAACGACGTCCCAGACGTTTCGAATCTGGGGCACGGGAACAGGCCCGGGCATTCCGAGGATGGCCGCGGTCAGAGATTGTGGTGTAATGATCACTTCATGGATGTGTTGGTGGCGGACGATGATCCGGGCGTGCGGGTCACCCTGCGAACGCTCCTCTCGCGGCGGGGATTCAACGTCATCGAAGCGAGCAATGGCGCCGAGGCAGTGGAGCGCCTGAGCGCGACACCGGTGGATGTTGTGATCACCGACCTGATGATGCCCCAGATGAGCGGTCTGGAGGTCCTCCGTCGGGCGCGCGAGATCCAACCCATGACGCCGGTCATTATGCTGACGGCGGAGGGCTCGATCCGGGACTGCGTGGCGGCGATGCGTGCGGGAGCATTCAACTTCTTGACCAAGCCGTTTCACGTGAGCGACGTCGAGGAGCAAGTGAAAGGCGCGCTCGCGCTCCGCGCCGCGGGCCCGCGGGTGGCTTCCGGCCGGACCGACATCCGTCGGCCCCAGGTAGCGCTCATTGGGGAATCGAAGGCGCTCCGCGAAGTCATCGAAAGTATCGAGCGGATCGCCGGGAACGATTCGAGTGTTCTCATCACGGGCGAGAGCGGAACGGGAAAGGAAGTCGTGGCTCGACTGATCCACAGCGGGTCGCCACGGGTGGGCCGGGCGTTCGTGGCGGTGAACTGTGGGGCCATCCCCGAGGCGCTGATCGAGAGCGAGCTTTTCGGTCATGCGAAAGGGGCATTCACGGGCGCCACGGAGGCGCGGCCGGGCAAGTTCGTTCAAGCGGATCGCGGCACGTTGTTCCTGGATGAGGTCGGCGAACTGAAGCTAGAGTTGCAGGTCAAGCTGCTCCGGGTGCTGCAGGAGCGGGAGGTCGCGCCGGTCGGCGAGACGAATTCGCGTCGCGTCGACGTCCGCATCATTGCCGCGACGAACCGAAACCTCGAGGCCATGGCGAAGGACGGGACGTTCAGACAAGACCTGTTCTTCCGGCTGGACGTCCTCCCGATCCAACTGCCGGCGTTGCGCGATCGCCCCGAAGACATCCCGGTCTTGGCAGCGTACTTCCTGGAGGGAATCAACCGGCGTCTCGGCCGCAAGGTCGTCCTCTCGGATGAGGTCGTGACCCTCATGCAGCTCTACGCGTGGCCCGGGAACGTCCGGGAGGTAGCGAACCTGGTCGAGCGGCTGGTGGTGATGAGCAAGGGGGACCTCATCGTGGCGAAGGATCTGCCGGCGCGGCTGCGGGCGATCGACGGAGCGGCCGGTGTGGTCGACGCTGCGGCTGCGCTGACTCGGGGCGCTATCGACCTATCGGCAACGATGGAGGGTATCGAGCGCTCGCTGATCGAACAGGCGTTGCGCCAAAGCGAGGGAAACAAGACCCGGGCGGCGGAGCTGCTCCGGCTCTCGCGCACGACGCTCCTCGACAAGATGAAGCGGTTCGACGCGTGAGGCCGGTCTAGTGGAGGTTCGGACGGTGAGCCGCCCACTGCGGGTGCTGTTGGTCGAGGACTCGCCCGACGATGCCGAGCTGGTGCTGCTGGCGCTCAAGCGGGGTGGCTTCGATCCCATCTGCGAACGGGTCCAGACCAAGGACGATTTGCGGGCCACGCTGGCCGCGCGGGACTGGGACGTCGTCCTCTGCGACTACGCGATGCCGAGCTTCAGCGCGCCGGCGGCGTTCGAAACGCTGAGGGAGGAGGGGCGCGACCTTCCGTTCATCATCGTCTCCGGCACGATTGGCGAAGAGGTCGCGGTGGCGGCGATGAAGCTGGGAATCCAGGATTACCTGCTCAAGACCAACCTGGCCCGGCTCTGCCCGGCCATCGAGCGCGAGATCAGAGAGCGGGCCGCGCGGGGTCGGGCGCGAGACCAGCTCCGACGTTCCGAGGACCGGTACCGACTGCTGTTCGAGGGCTCACCCCTTGCCATGTGGGTCTACGACCTCGAGACGCTGCGGATCGTGGCGGTCAACGAACGGGCCATCCAGCAGTATGGGTACAAAGAGGAGGAGTTCTGCTCCCTCCTGGTGACCGAGATCCTGGGCGAGGACGACGAGTCGCGAAAGTTCTACGTGGCCGGAGGGACTCCCGACGTCGCTGAGACGACCTGGCGGCACCGGCGGAAGGACGGAAGCACGATCTTCGTCGAGACGAGCACGCACGATATGGAGCTCGACGGGCGGGAGGCGCGTCTGGTTGCGGCCAACGACGTGTCGGCGCGAAAGCGGGCCGAGGACGCGCTGCGCAGGACCGAGGAACAGTTGCGCCAGGCTCAAAAGATGGAAGCCGTGGGACGCTTGGCGGCCGGCGTCGCCCACGACTTCAACAATCTCTTGTCGGTAGTGCTCGGCTGCACAAACCTGATCCTCGACGACCTCAAGCCGGGCGATCCCATCCAGGCCGAGCTCGAGGAGGTCCGCAAGGCGGGCGAACGGGGTGGGGCGCTGACGCGGCAGCTGCTGGCCTTCAGCAGGAAACAGATGCTCCGGCCCAGCGTGCTCGACCTCAACCAGATCGTCGCCGGCATCGAGCCGATGCTCCGCCGGATCCTGGGAGAGGACGTCGAGCTGACCGCGCTCGCATCACGGCCGCTCGGTGCGGTCCTCGCCGATCCGGGGCAGGTCGAACAGATCCTCATGAACCTGGTGGTGAACGCGCGGGACGCCATGCCCGAGGGCGGGAGCGTCACGATCGAGACCGCCAACCACGATCTCGACGCTGCCTACGCGGCCGACCACCTGGACGTCACGCAGGGAAGGTACGTCATGTTCGCCGTCTCCGACACGGGCCAGGGGATGGACCAAAAGGTCCAGGAACGGATCTTCGAGCCGTTCTTCACCACCAAGGAATCGGGGAAGGGGACGGGCCTGGGACTCTCAACTGTGTTCGGGATCGTCAAGCAGAGCGGCGGCCACATCTGGGTCTACAGCGAGGTGGGGAAGGGGACGACCTTCCGGATCTACCTGCCGCGGTGGGAAGGGGCGGAGCAGGTGGCCTCTGCGCCGGTTGGCTCGCCCTCCACCCTGCAGGGGTCGGAGACTGTGCTTCTGGTAGAGGATCAAGAGCAGGTTCGAATGGTCACGCGGTCGATCCTGCGCCGCTACGGGTACAACGTCCTCGAGGCGCAGAACGCCGGCGAGGCGCTGCTCATCTGCGAGCGGTACGAGGCGAAGATCCACGTCCTATTGACCGACGTCGTGATGCCGCGGATGAGCGGTCGCGAGCTGGCGACGCGCCTCGCGCCGATCCGGTCGGAGATGAAGGTCATCTTCATGTCCGGCTACACGGAGAACGCCATCGTGCACCACGGGGTCATCGACGCGGGCGTGGCCTTTCTCCAGAAGCCGATCACCCCCGGGGCCCTGGCGCGCAAGGTGCGCGAGACTCTCGATTCGAGGGACTGAGCGGGTTAGTGGGCGGCGACGGTCGGGGGGCCGGCCGTCGCTGCTGACCCCTGCTGCTCCTGGGTCGAGTTCTCGTCGAGGACGCGACGGGCCGCCTCGAGGCGAGCGGCCGACTCGGCCAGCTCCAGCTTGTTCTCCGCGATGTAGGCGTAGTCCCGGCAGAGTCCGGTGTCGCCGTTGGCGGCGAACTCTCGGTCGGCCTTGGCCAGCGCCTCTCGCGCGTCCGACAGGGAGCTCGGGGCGAGGACCGCCACGTCGCTGCTGGTGGTGGCCAGTGACACCCGCGCCAGCACGAGGGGAGCGGGCACGACCGTGGCACAACCGTTGGCGAGCAGCACGAGAGCGGCGGACATCAGGAGCCTGGTCGGCGAAAGGTTCATCGCGCACCTCCTTCGGCAAGAGAGAGGGCACTCCCATTCGAGGCGGGTGCGCTCAGAAACTGCGCCAAACGCGCCCGGACGGCGGCTTCCCGGGTGAGCTCGACGGCCAGGTCCACGTCGGACTGCGCGCGCGCCAGGAGGAGCGCGCCGCGCTGGTCGCCTTCGCGAGCCATGTCCTTGGCAGTCGCCATTTCGTCCCCCGCGAGCAGGAGGTGCTCGCGTCGTGGCGAGAGGCCGAGGGGGCCGCGATGCCCGTCCTCCGCCTGGGGCTTGTCGGCGCCCAGATGCCTGGCGAAGTCCAGGCTCGTTTCGTAGTGCCGGACTTCATCCTGCGGCAGCGGGACCGACGCACATCCGATCCCTCCCAGGACCGCAACAAGCACCATTCCGAACCTGACTGTTCCCGACATCTTCGTCCTCCGACC
Organism: uncultured Pseudomonadota bacterium; assembly: GCA_963831685.1. GTDB lineage: Bacteria > Myxococcota_A > Polyangia > Fen-1088 > Fen-1088 > JADGRB01. The sequence continues at coordinate 131,210 of CAWHRJ010000005.1, read as the reverse complement.
CTCCCTAACAGCAACCCCCAGGCCAACGAGAACCTCGCGGAAACACGGGCACTTGGAGGGTTCGCCGTCGGTTTTCCGTCGGTCCTTCGCGTGCCAGCCGTCGGCTGGCCGACGGCTCCTGGGGGAACCACCCTTAGCCGTGGCCCGCGCTCGGGGTTGGAGAAAGCGTGAAGAAGAACGTTGCGCCCTTGCCGGGCATCGATTCGCCCCAGATCCGCCCCTCGTGTCGTCGGACGATTCGACCGACAATCGCCAGGCCGATCCCGGTTCCCGGGTACTCCGAGCCATGCAGGCGTTGGAAAGGCTGAAACAACCTTTGCGCATAGGTCGGATCGAAGCCGACGCCATTGTCGGAGACGAAGTAGACACCCTCCGATGTTCGGCCGAATTCGATTCGGGCCTGGGCCTGCTTCTCGGTGAACTTCCAGGCGTTGCGCAACAGGTTTTCGAGCCCGATGCGAAGGACTCGATCGTCGCCCTGGGCCTCTATGCCTGGTGGACAGACGAGATCGACGGTTCGCTCGCCGTGATCGGCGCGGAGCTGAGCAACGATTTCCGCGACCAGGGCGGACATATCGACCGGCCGGCGTCGCAGCGCGACGCGGCTGATACGCGACAGCTCCAAGAGGTCGTCGATGAGTTGCCCCATTCGTCGCGCCGCTGCCCGAATGCGGACCAGGTAGTCCTTGGCGCGGGCGTCGAGGTTGTCAGCGAAGTCCTGCAGCAGGACTTCGCTGAATCCTTCGAGCGGGCGGAGCGGCGCGCGGAGGTCGTGCGAAACCGAGTAGTTGAAGGCCTCGACGTCGGCGAGCGTCTGCTTGTGAGCGTCGATCTCGGCGCGCAGCCGCAGGCGATTCAAATAGAGTTCCAGGAACACCTGGACCTTGCTGCGAAGAACGTAGGGATCGATTGGCTTGAAGAGGAGATCGAACGCCCCGGCGTCGTACCCACGGAGCACGCTTTCTTTTGTTTCGTGCGTCGCGGTGACGAAGATGATGGGGACGTGTCGGGTGGCAGGGTTGTCACGCGCGTGCCGGGCGACCTCGTAGCCGTCCATTTCGGGCATCTGGACGTCGAGGAGGACGACCGCGAAGTCTTGCTTCAACAACAGGCGAAGCGCCTCGTTTCCCGAGCCGGCGCGGACGAGCTCGCAGGGCATCCGCCCGAGGATCCCCTCCAACGCGACCAGGTTCGCTTCGACGTCGTCGACGATGAGGACCTTGGGCTGTCCCTCGCTCACGACGCCCTCTTGTAAATCCGCTGGGCAGGCGCGAAGTCAGAGAAGAGCGCTTGTGCCGAGCGACCGGGTTGTTCGCTTCGTCCCAGGCAGAGGAATCCGTGCGTCCGCACGCTTGCGGCGAGTTTCTCCACCACCCTCTCCCGTAGTTGCCGACCAAAGTAGATGAGGACGTTGCGGCAGAAGACCGCGTCCATCAGGCCGAGCACGTAGTCGCCGACGAGGTCGTGCTGGAAGAAGACGACGTTGCGCCGTAGCTGCTCGCAGATTGCGATCCGACCGTAAGCTCGTGTCAGATACCGATCGAGATGATGTCGCCCGCCGGCCGCCCGGTAGCTGGCGTCGAACGTTGCGGTCAGATCTTCGGCGTAGATTCCCTGCTTCGCTTGCTCGAGCGCCTGCGGGCTCACGTCGGTGGCGTAGATCTGACAGCGATCGGCGAGGCCCTCTTCCGCCAGCAAAATGGCAACCGAGTAGGCTTCCTCGCCCGTCGCGCAGCCCGCGTGCCAGATCGTGAAGTACGGAGAGGTGCGGAGCACCGGCAGGACGCGGGTCCGGAAGGTGAGGAAAGAAGGAAGGGTCGCGAAACATCTCCGTCACCCGGATGGTGAGGCTCGCCAGTACGCCGGCGAAGAAAGCTGGATCGGCGAGGCTCTTGCGTTCGAGCTCCGCGACGTCGGAGACCCCGGTCCTGCTGACAGCGGCTTGAACGCGCCGATGGAGGGAGGGGAGAGCGTAACCGCGGAGGTCATGCCCGTACCGCGCGAAGATGGCGTCGAGGAAACCGCGGAGGCCGGGAGCTCCATCGAGGTTCGTCTCAGGCATCGCTGGGCTCCCTCTCGGCGAGGAGGCCGTTCAACATCGCCAGCAAGCGGTCTCCGTCGATCGGCTTGGAAAGATAGTCGGTCGCCCCGGCGGCGAGGCACTTTTCGGGATCGCCCTTCATCACCTTCGCCGTGAGCGCCACGATCGGCAGGGCGCCGAACCTCACCTGCTTCCGGATCCGGCGCATAGCCTCGAATCCGTCCATCTCCGGCATCATGATGTCCATGAGCACCGCTTCGACGTCGGATCTCTGATCGAGCAGATCGAGGGCGGCCTGACCGGTGTCGGCCACCATCACCTCGACGCCCTTGGCGCGCAGGGTCGCCGAGAGCGCGTAGACGGTCCGCATGTCGTCGTCGACGATCAGGATCCGCTTTCCGGTCAGGTTTAAGGTGGCGGGGCGGAAGGGGAGCGCTGCGCGGTCTCCCCGGGTGGGGCGCCCTTCCTGGAGCCGCCGCGTGAACAGCCTGACCTCTTCGACCAGCCGTTCGGCCGAAACGCCGTCCTTCAGAACCACCGCTTCGGCATGTGCCTCCAGGCCCGCGTCTCGGCCTTGGTGAGGGCCCGCGCCGTGTAGATGAGGACGGACGGCATGTCGGCGCCGTGTCGTGATCGGAGGCGCTCGAGCAGATCGAGCCCGTCCATATCGGGCAGCGACAGATCGAGCACCATGCAGCCGAATCTCTCCCGGTCGAGGGCGTCGAGCGCCTCGCCGGCGTTCATCGCCCGGCGAACGACCAGCTTCTCCTCCGCCAGTCGTTTGGCGACGGAATCGCTCGTGGCGGCGTCGTCCTCCACCACCAACACCCGTCCCTCTCCGTCACCTTGGCGGCGGAGGAGGGACTCGACGACGCGCAGGATGTCCTCGCGCGAGGCGGGCTTGGTCAGGTAACCGACCGCCCCTAAGGCCAGGCCGCGGGCCGCGCTGTTCACGGCCGAGACGAAATGGACCGGTATGCGCGCCGTCGCCGGGTCGAACCGCAGCTCCTCCATCACGCGCCAGCCGTCCGTATCCGGCAGCCGCACGTCGAGGACGATCCCCATCGGTCGCCGCTCGCGGGCCAGCCGCAGGCCGGTCTGTCCGTCGGAAGCGACGAGACACTCGAGGCCCTGCCTGCGAACGACCTCGGCGAACGCCTCGGCGAACACCTGGTCGTCCTCGATAATGAGCAGGGCGTCGGAGCTCCTCCAGGGGATCACCGGCGACGGCGCGGCAGCGGCCGGCGCTGGTGCGGTCTTGGAAACGAGGTCGGAGACGGCGGCTGGCATCGGAGCCGGGGCCTCGGTGGGGACGAGCTTCTCGGGGAGGTACAAAAGGAAGGTGCTCCCCTGGCCCGGGGTGCTCGCGACCTGCAGCTCGCCGCCGAGCAGGGCGGCCAACTCTCGGGAGATGCTGAGGCCCAACCCGGTGCCGCCGTACCTGCGATCGATCGAACCGTCGAGCTGCTCGAAGGGGGCGAAGATCCTCTCGAGGTCGGCGGCCGCGATGCCGAGGCCGGTGTCGACGACCGCGAACACGAGCGCCGTCTCGCGCCGCAGATCGATCCGCCGAAAGCGCACGTTGGGGTCCGGCCGGCTCACGCGCAGCGCGACTTCGCCGCGGGCGGTGAACTTGATGGCGTTACCGAGCAGATTCCGCACGATCTGTTCCAACTGAGGTCCGTCGGATTCGATGACCTCGATGACGTCGGGGCTCACCTCGGCGACGAACCGCAGCCCCTTCTCCTCGGCGAGGGGCGTGAAGATCTTGGCGACATGCTCAACAACCTGGCGGACGGGAATCGGCGCGACATTGACCTCGCGCTTCCCCGCCTCGATCTTGGCGAGGTCGAGCACCTGGTTGATGAGGGCCAGCAGGTCCTTCCCGGCGGTATGGATGGTCCTGGCGAACTCGACCTGCTTGTCAGTCAGGTTGGTGGCCTCGTTTTCGGCCAGCAGGTTGGAGAGCAGCAGCATGCTGTTAAGCGGCGTGCGCAGCTCGTGGGACATATTGGCCAGAAACTGCGACTTGTAAGCGCTGACGGTCGACAGCTCGGCGGCCTTCTGTTCGAGCCGCTGCCGGGCCTCCAGGAGCTCGGAGTTGTTTTCCTCCAGAGTCCGGCGCTGCGTCTCCAGCTCCGTCGTCTGTTCGGTCAAGTCCTGATTCGTCTGGCGCAGCTCCTCCTGTTGCGCCTCCAGCTCCTCGTTTGTTGCGCGAAGCTCCTCTTCCTGCTGCGCCAGTCGCTCTGCCTGCCGCTGCGTCTCCGAGAGGAGATCGCGCGTGGCGACGCGGGCCAACGCGACCTCCAACGCAATCACCAGGCTCTCCTGGACCGCGGTCAAGACCTCCTCGGCGCGGGGCGACCAGCTCGTGAACAAGGCCAGCTCGAGGACGCCACGCGGACGTCCAAGCTGTCGCAGCGGCACGAGGACGATCACCTTCGGCGTCCCCTCTCCCAGACCCGAACGGATCCGAAGGTAGTCGGTCGGCAGTTCCTTTACGACCGTGATGTTGTCCGCCAGCGCGGCTTGCCCGACCAGGCCCTCACCGACCCGGAAGTGCGCGAGCGCGCCGTCTTCCGCCGAGGCGCCGTACTGACCGAGTAGCGCGAGGTCGTCCTTTCCCCTGACGTAGTAAAGAGCGCCCGCAGGCGCCTTCAGATAGCGGGCCAGGAAACGAACGGCGCGGGTTGCCAGCGCCGAGGGCTCGAGCTCGCCCCGGACCTCCTCGCTAAGCCCGGCCCGGGCGTCCCTCACCCAGTCGTTCTGATCGCGCGCCTCCCCGAGCCGCTTGAGGCTGTCCGCCATCTGGTTCGCTTGTCGGGCGAGGTCGGCCAGCTCGTCATCGCCGCGCGGCTCGGCAATGGGCCGATTGAAGTCACCGCCTCCGAAGCGGCGAAGCCCGGCGGTCACGTCCCCGAGGGAGCGGATGACGCCCCGCCCGATCCACCACGAGAGCAAGACGACGCCCAGCAGGCAGAGCACGCTGACCGCCAACCGGACGTGGCGGCCGTTCACCGCCGCCTGACGGGCCGAACTGAACGCTTCCGCGAGATCGTTGGGGTTAAACGCCGTGACGGTGTCGAGCAGGCTCGCCGCCCGAGCCTGCTTGGCTTGCATCTCGTTCATGCCGTCGACGATTCGTTCGCCGGTCTCGCCCGACACCAGTCGGCGCGAGACATCGATCGCCGCGACGTAGTAGTCGTCCATCGCGCTTCGAAGCGCCGCGACCTGTCCCGGCGTGACGACGGTGCCGGCCCCCTGGAGATCGGCGTAGAAGCCGTCCAAGGTCGCGCGGGTCGCGTTCACCGCTTCGACGTCGCGCGCGGCCACTGCGTCCTGCATCCCGCGTTTGAGCCGCTCGAAGTCCGTTTGGAGCTGCGGCCCGAGCCGCAAGCGTGGGAGGTGCCTGTTCTGTATGGCCGCCAGCTCCCCCTCGGTCCGGCTGGAGATCGCCGTGCCGGTTACGATCAGGATGATGAGAGCGGCCGCGGCCGTTCCGACGATGGCAACCAGCTTGGCTCGGAACGACAGGCGCACCGTCGGGTTACCTCACCGTGAGGACCTTGACGGACGCCGTATTCGCCCCCGGCGAGACGTACCCGACGGCGCCGCGGTTCTTTAGGACGAACTTCACGACCTCCGCTTCACTGTCGAGCTCGGGCGGGGGGACGCCGTGTCCGGAGAACACCATCTGCTGCCAGTAGCTCTTCACCGCCGAGGTCGAACGCTTGAGCACGTCCTCGGAGAATCCGCGCCGGGCCGCGGCGGCGGGCGCCAGATCGACCGGCCGGATCGGCTCTTCGTCCGGCCAGCGGGTCGTCTTCTTGAAGAAAGCGTCGGCCAGGAACCTCCGGTCGACAGCGTCCATGGGGTTTTCCGGGTTGACGATGACGCGAAACTGGCCGCCGTCTGCCCAAACGGGGCTGGCCGTCGCGTAGATCGCGGCGACCAAAACCAGAGCGACAGCGCAGATCCGCAGTCTCGACACGCGTCGCCTCAGAAGTATGCGGTCGTCTTGAGCAAGAACACGCCCCAGTTCGGGTCGCTCGTGGCGCCCCCCACGGCGGCCGTCCCGTGCATGAAGTGCCCCTCGGCCTTTACGATCCAGAAGCTGTTGATGTCGAACCGGAGTGTGCCGGACAGGTCGTCCTGGAAGTTTTGGAAGCCGCTCGTGATGTTTCGATTCGGGTAGTCCACGGAGTAGTAGACCGCCGGTTGCAGCCAGCGCGTGACCCGATAGGCGGCCATCCCGTAACCACCCAGACTGACTGTTCTACCTTGGGGGAAGGTCGTTGGTTGATCGTACGACACGGTCGATCGCGCAGAGCCGACTTCCGCTGCCAGGAGAAGGTCGTGGCCCACGTACTCGATGGATCCGACACCGGCATAGTCGAGGTCCTTGACGTTCAGGGGCGTCATCGTCGGCATCGTCGGGAAGACGACGGTCTCGTTCACCTTGAGAACGGCGCCGGTGACACCCACCCTCAACCCTTCTAGCGGCGTCTCCCACATGAGCCGCCCAGCCACCAGGTAGGGAACGTTGAGGTCGGATGCTTGCAGGGGAGCGCCGATCTGGCTGGGGAGCTCTACGGGAATGGCGCCGCCGACGACGTGGTAGTCGAGCGCGCCGGCCCCATTCAAATTCACGAATCCGTAGACCTCGCCTCCCGTCACGCCCAGGAGAAAGTAGCGGTTGCTCTGGGGGTAGATGGACTCGGGGAGCAAGACGGGCGTCCGCGCCGCGTCGATGTCGCTAATGTCGTTGTAGAGGCCGAAGACGAGCTTGACCCGCCCCGCGCGAATGCCGAACCAGTCTCTGAGGTGGTAGTCGAGGTAGAACCAATCGGCCCGGACGTCGAAGTTCCCCGTCGACCCCAGATCATAGGCAAACAGTTGCAGGCCAACGCTGAGACGATCCGTTAGTTGGCTCGTGAAATTGATTCCTGTCTCGCTGAACTCCAAGCTTCCACTGGTGGAATCCGCAACCAGATAGTCGTGTGACGTGCTCTTGATGAAGCCTTGACTGACGAACGCGTGGACGTTGACCGCCGAGGGATTGTCCGGATCACCAAGGGTCCAGGCCGCCGCCGGGGAGCCGAAAGCCAGGCCCGCAAGCACCACCAGCGTTGAAACGCGTAACGTGCATTGCCGTGAGCAACGTGGCAAGATGCTCGCATAGATGCCACGATCCTCGACCTTGGTCAATAACCGAACGCGATCGGAGGTCCGCGGGACCGCATCGCGAGAGTCAACGGTTTCGAAACCGTCGCAACGATCATGTTAAGCAAGGTGATCTTGCTGATCGAGGACAACCCGGACGACGCCGATCTCGCGGTGCGTGCGTTTGAAATGGGGAGTCTGAGGCCACCGGTAGTCGTGGCGCGCGACGGTGTCGAAGCGCTGGATTACCTACTAGGGACCGGACCCCACGCCGAGGCGCTGCCGGCAGTCCCGGCGCTGGTGCTCCTCGATCTCAACCTGCCGCGTCTGGACGGACTCGAGGTGCTGAGGCGCCTGCGGGCCGACGATCGCACCAAGCACCTACCAGTCGTGGTCATGACCTCCTCTCTCAGCGAGGAGGACATCAAACGAAGCTATGCGGTCGGTGCGAACAGCTACATTCAAAAACCCGTTCAGTTTAGCGAGTTCCGGCAGACCGCCGACATCTTGGGCGCTTACTGGTTGACTCTCAATCACTCGGTTCGCCGGTCGTGAACGGCACCGGCGGTGACGCATCTGTCGGCCCGGGCGAAAATCTCCTTTCGCTGCTTTGCGTCGAAGATTCCACGGATGATGTGGAGCTCATCGCGCGCGAGCTGATTCGAAACGGGCTCGCGCCGACGGTCCAGCAGGCGCAGACGCGCGAAGAGATGGAGAGCGCGCTCAAGGCGCGCCGCTGGGATGTCATCTGCATGGACTATCAGCTCCCTCGCTTCGACGCGCTCCGGGCGCTGGAGCTTCGCAGCGAGCTGGCCGCCGACACGCCCGTCATCGTCGTATCGGGATACATCGGGGAAACGGCTGCGGTCTCGCTCCTCAAGGCGGGCGCCGACGACTACATCCCGAAGAACAACCTGGCGCGACTGGCTCCCGCCCTCCGGCGGGCGATGCGAGATGTCGAGGAGAGGCGCGCGCGACGGCAGGCGGAGGAGGATCGCGCGCGTCTGATCACCCAGTTAGAGAGCGCGCTCGCGATGCGCGACGACTTCTTGGTGCTCGCCTCACACGAGCTTCGAACGCCCCTGACGGCTCTTCGCCTCCACCTGGAGGGCGTCGCGCGTCTGAAAGGGGTAGACGAGGTCGTGCGACGGCGGATCACCAGGGCCGACCTTCAGATCGATCGGATCTCGCGCCTGGTCGAGGACATGCTCACCGTTTCGAAGCTCCGTCCTCCCGAGCCGGTACGCCTCGAGCCTACAGACCTGCCGGGTCTTGTGTCGAGGGTGACGAAGGCCTTCACCGCCGGCCAGGAGATTGACAACCTGACGGTGCACGCTCCCCCGGAACCGATGATCGCACGCTTGGATCCGAGACAGACGGAGGACGCGCTCCGGCGTCTCCTGGAGAACGCGGTCAAGTACGGAGGGGGGGAGCCCATCGACGTGCGCGCGGAACGTATCGGGCCAGCGATCCTGACGTCGGTGACGGACCGCGGGATTGGGATCGCCCCCGAGCACCATGCGCGCATTTTCGAGCGCTTTGGTCGGGCCGGGTCGACGCTCAATTACGGCGGCCTGGGGCTTGGCCTGTGGATCGCGCGGGGGCTCGTCGAGTCACAGGGCGGAACGGTGAACGTGGCGAGCCGGCTCGGCGAGGGGGCGACCTTCACGATCTCGATCCCGGCAAGTCAATAGCGGCGGTCAGGCCGCGCCCGTCACGCTTCGCAGCCTCTCCAGCAGGACCTCGAGCCGAACCGGCTTGGTCAAACACTCGAAATCTGCGTTTGGTGAGGGGAAGGCCGTCAACCCGATCACGGGGATGCTGGCGAGCTCCGGCTGTTGACGTTGGAGGGCTCGAAAGGTCAAACCGTCCATGGCAGGCATCATGATGTCGAGGATGATGACGTCGGGACGAAAGCCCTCCTGCAGGCGTGCGAGCGCCGTTTGACCGTTCCACGAGGCCTCGACAGCGAAACCTTCGTCGGCGAGGATCTCCCCCAGGACTTCGCGAATCTCGCGGTCGTCGTCGACGATCAGGACGCAGGGCGGTCGTCTGGTGGACATGGTGTTCTCAGGGTTGGCGGTCGAGTCCGGCCAGCCGATTCAAGGATCGCGCGTCGTCGAGACGGCCCTCGGCCTTCAATCTCCCCTCGAGCGCTCTGAGCGCGCGCTGGTCGACGGGAGAGAGGTCCGGAACCATGCTCTTGCCGGTGGCGGGACGATCAAACCGGTGTCCCACGGCCAGCCAGGCGAGCACCGCGATGAGCGCCGCGCCCGAGATCACCGCGATGGGCCACCGCACGAACCGTCCGAGCTCCGTGCGCGACGGCCGCGTCTCGAGACCCACGAGGCGTGTCGACACCTCGATCGCGCTGGCGGGTCGCTCGGCAGGATTCGTCGCCAAGCAAGCGCGGCAAAGGTTGGCGAGCTCCTTGTGAACGGCCGAAGCCCCGGGAAGAACTGGGTCCTTCAGGACCATTCCCTTACTGCTCGAGTCCCAAGTGGGCCGTCTTCCGAAAACGAGCTCGTGAAGAACGAACCCGAGCTGCCAGACGTCCGACCGCTGGTCCGATCGGTGTCCCATCGCCGTCTCGGGCGCCATGTAGCTCGGTGTCCCGCCATGGACCGTCGTGTCACCCCCTTCGACGGCGAGGCCGAAGTCGGAAAGAACGAGACGACCGTCGCCCATTCGGAGGACGTTTTGCGGAGTCACGTCACGGTGGGTGATCCCGACTGTATGGATCGCCGCCAGACCGGCCGACACGGCTCGCGCGTCGGTCAAGAGCTGGGAGAGAGGACGCTCCTCACCGTGGAGCGCGTCGCGAAGCGTTCCACCCGAAGCCAGTTCCATCGACACGAACCAATGCTCCTCGACGTTCCCGAGGTCGAAAACGCGACAGACGTTCGGGTGACGAATCGCGCGCGCAACCTTCACTTCGCGGGCCAGGCGCTTGATCCAGCTCCTCTCGCGGGCCCGATCGGGCCGGAGAATCTTCAGCGCCACGGGCTCGCCCAGGACCCTGTCCCAGGCGCGAAATACCTGACCGCTCCCCCCCTCTCCGATCGCCGCCTCGACCTGGAAACGAGACCCGAGAACGGTGCCCGCCTTCAGCACGGTCGATTGGAGCGCTACCCGACCCCCGAGCTCCAGGGTTGGTTCCCCACCATCCAGACCATTTGACCGAGACTGAGACATTTGTCGTCTGGCTCGTGAGCGTCCGGCCGTCCCGCGCCCCCTGCGCCGATATATCGCGCGTGAGTCGGCGCGGACAAGCCAGATCTGCTACGTTCATGGTGCCGCGCAAGCGTTGCCAACGTAGGTTCGACGCAAGCAGGCATCGGAGACGCCCAACTGCAGGCAGCGGTTTCGAAACCGGTGCCCGCGAGTTTCGAAACCGTGTGAGCCGCTGACCCGGACACCGCCTATTTTACTGTTTGTCGCCTTGTATGTCCTCGGGACCTGTAGGACGATGACCTCGTGAGAGGAGCGTCCATGGATCTGCAGGAGTCGGCAAGCGTGCGGTCACCATCGATCCTCGTCGTTGATGACGAACCCGCTGTTGCGCGGGCGGCCGAACGGATCCTGCTGCGGCAAGGATTCGCCGTTACGGTCGCTGGGGGCGGTCGGGAAGCCATCGAGAAAGCCGAGTCCCAACCGTTCGACGCAATCGTTAGCGATCTCGGGATGCCCGACATTGACGGCAGGGCACTCTTACGGGCAATCCGCACCAAGGACCTGGACGTGCCTTTCGTGTTTCTAACGGGCCAGCCGGATCTCGAAAGCGCGATCGACGCGGTGGAGTACGGCGCGTTCCGATATCTCGTGAAGCCGGTCCCTCCCGAGGAGCTCGTCCGAGTCGTGAAGCGCGCCGCGCACTGGCACCGTTTGGCGGTCGTGCGGCGAAGCGCCAGCGGTGAATCCGACGCGATGGCGATTGGCGACCGTGCCGGTCTGGAGGCGCGATTCGCATCGGCCCTCAGTGGGTTGTGGATCGCGGCGCAGCCGATTGTCTCCTGGCAAAATCGAACGGTGTTCGCCTATGAGATGCTTGCGCGTACCGACGAGCCGACGTTGCGCAATCCCTCGGCCCTGTTCGATGTCGCCGAAAGGCTCAAGGGGACCCGCGAGCTGGGACGCGCGATCCGTCGGTTGATTGCCACCATTATACCCGCGGCTCCCGAAGAGACGCTGGTGTTCGTCAACCTTCATCCCCTCGATCTCGACGACGACGACCTTTTCTCCGCCACTGGCCCGTTGACGCCATTCGCGACCCAGATTGTCCTCGAGATCACGGAGCGCGCGGCATTGGATCAAATTCGCGGCCTATCGAAGCGGGTCGAGCGACTGCGCGAGCTTGGCTTCCGAATCGCGGTCGATGATCTCGGTGCGGGCTATGCCGGCTTGTCGACGTTCGCGGCGCTCGAACCCGACGTGGTGAAGGCCGACATGTCACTGGTTCGCGGCATAGAGTCGTCTCCGGTGAAGCGAAAGCTGCTGGGGGCCATCTCCGCGCTCGCGAACGACCTCAATATCCGGTTGATCGCTGAGGGGATAGAGACGGTTGCGGAACGAGAGTGCGTGACGGCCCTGGGCGCCGACGCCCTGCAAGGGTACTTGTTCGCCAGGCCCGATCGCGGCTTCCCGTCCGTCAACTATTAGTCGAAGAGCCGGACCGTGTTCGAGACGAAGGGAACCACGACCCTGTCCAAGAGCCTGCATGTCTTGTTGGTGGAGGACAATCCCGACGACGCGGAGCTCGTCATCCTCGAGCTCCGTCGCGCGGGGTATGAGCCGACCTACCTGCGGGTCCAGACGGCCGAAGAGCTAACCTCGGCGCTCGGGGACAGATCCTGGGACGTCATCGTCTCCGACCACTCTCTGCCCACGTTCAGCGCCCCCGAGGCATTTGCCATCGTGCGCGACCTGAATATCGACATCCCCTTCATCATTGTCTCGGGCACTGTCGGAGAAGAAGTCGCCGTTCAGGCGATGAGGACCGGTGTCCACGACTTCCTCCTCAAGGGACATCTCAAGCGCCTCGTGGCCGCAATCGAGCGCGAGATCCGCGAGGCGGTGATCCGGGCAGAGCGGCGGAGGATTCAGGAGCAGCTCTTGATTTCGGAACGAATGGCCTCCATGGGAACCCTGGCGGCGGGGGTAGCCCACGAGATCAATAACCCGCTTTCAGTCGTGATCGGCAACCTCCACGTCATGCGCCAGGATCTCGAAGCGTTGTTTGGAGAGGGCAACGACCAGACGGACGCCGCGTCCCCGAGGGGCGAGGCAGCGAATCGTGGCGGGACTACGGCGGTTGCTCTTCAGGAATCTCTCCGGGACGCCGAGGAGGCGGCTGAGCGGGTCCGCGCCATCGTGCGAGACCTGAGGGTATTCTCGCGCCCGGAGGAGGATCTGCGGGGCCCCGTCGATGTGCGGAAGGTGTTGGAGTCGTCACTACGAATGGCGCGCAACGAGCTCCGCCCCAGGGCGAGAGTCAGCGTCGAGTTCGGGCCGGTACCGAACGTCGAAGGCAACGAGGGGCGTCTCGGCCAAGTCTTTCTGAATCTGCTGGTCAATGCCGCCCACGCCATTCCGGAAGGACGAGCAGAGGAGAATACGATCATAGTTCGCACCATGTTCGAAAACGACATGGTGGTCGTCGAAGTTGGGGACAGCGGGACGGGCATCGCGCCCGAAGTGCTGCCGAGGATCTTCGACGCCTTCTTTACGACCAAGCCGATAGGGATCGGAACGGGCCTTGGATTGGCGATTTGTCACCGCATCCTCACGGCGCTGAACGGCAGAGTCGAGGTAAAGAGCCAAATCGGGAAGGGCAGCACATTCCGAGTCCTCCTGCCGAAAGCGCGGAGCAAGGACACCCGCGAGTTACCCGTCTTGGAGCGCGCGACCGAGGCCGAACCCTCGCGTCGTGGATCGGTTCTCGTGGTCGAGGACGAGCCAGCGCTGTGCCGCGTGCTCGAACGCCTCCTCGCGGCTCACGCCGTGACTGCCGTGACGCGGGCTCGGGACGCCCTTGAGAAAATTCGGAAGGGCGATCAGTTCAGCATCATCTTGTGCGACCTGATGATGCCGGAGATGACCGGCATGGAATTTTACCGCGAGCTGTGCCGTGAGCGGATCGACCTAGCGAATAGCGTGGTGTTCATGAGCGGAGGCGCCCTGACCCCTCACGCCCGCGAGTTCCTGGACAAGGTTCCAAATCTGCGTCTCGACAAGCCAATCGACACGATTCGCCTTCATCAGCTGGTCCACGACGCCGTTGGAGCCCGATAGTCAATGTCGCGCTTGCAAAAGAGAAGGGTCCCGGAAGAGGCCGCAGAAGCATCGTCGTCGGCGAGAGAAGCAGTGTCCTACGTTGATGTCGACGCCGACTTGGTGCTCATCCAGTTCAATCCACTTCCTCGAGCAGTCGACGGATCCCCGAAGGCGCCCGCAAGTCGAATCGGGGGGAGAAACGAGGGACGATGGGACGGTGTCTCCCCGGGCGCGACAGCCGAACATGACAAGCGCGCATGGTGGAGAGCGGAGATCGGACTCGCAGTTAACATCGACGCCGGTCACGTGCAACATGCAGGGCGGATCGAAAACATCAGCTTTGGGGGTCTGTTCGTCGCATCGGAGTATGTCGCGAGCGTCGGCGATCGCGTGAACCTTAGGTTCGTGCTCCCGGGGCGCAAACGTCCGGTTCGCGTCGAGGCCGATGTGAAGTGGATAAGAACCGATTCAGAACGTAAGGTCTGCCCTCGCCAGAGTGGAATTGGTCTAGAGTTCGTTCGACTGTCGGCCAAGGCGACAGAATCGGTCCGGGAGTTCCTTCGGGGCTTGAGCCGGCCTCGGCCTTCCACCAATCCTCGTTGGGGCTTTTCTCGAAAAGTGGCGGCCCATCGTCCACACGCTTAGGTGACCCTGCCCGCCTGCCGCGATTGTCGCAGTCGCGGGGCCGGCTACTTGCCGCTCCTTGATATCGCAGCGCTTGTCCCTTCGGGCGCCCATGCGGTCCGATAAATCCGATGTTTTCGCCCCGGAGCGGAATGTTGTAAACACACACTTACTTATGGGGAGGCTCAGACGCGGGTAAAGCGAACTAGTCGCGCCTCCCGAGGAGCAGCTCCTCTTGGCGTTCGACGGTTCCAACTGGAACCGAGAGCGCGCCGCCAAGATCCTCGGCATCTCGCGGGGCTGCTTTTGGCGTCAGGTCACGAGGTGGCCTGAGCTGCATCGCCTCGCCCGAGTCTCGCTTCCGACGTTGCTTTACGAGAAAGAGGTCTGCGGCGGAGATTTGGAGCGACTGGCCGACGTTTTTGGAACGACGGTCCTGCTCCTCTTGCGCCGCCTCGAGCAAGGATCGCCGGACGTCACAGCTGCGGCCGATCGTCGGCGGTGAACCGCGGGCCCAACCCGCCGCTGCGTGATCGGCGAATCGGCCGCCCCCAGCTCTGCGGCGACCTCGCGCGTAAGGGGTCGTGCGCGGCAGATGCTCGAGAGGTCCAGCGCCGCAGATCGATCGCCCACGTCTCGGCTACGCCGCTGCGGCCACGGGCGGCCTGGCGGCGGCGGTCGGTTTGGACGCCGCCTTTCTCGTCCGTCGCTTCGTGGCCTTCACTCGCTTCGCAGCTTTCGCTGGCTTGATGCCGAGCTTCTTGACCTTGCGCGCTTCGCGGTACTTCTTGATCTTCGCTTTCGCGACATTCTTGTGGTCGGCGCAGACCATGCCGAAGACCGGCGCCGCCGGGTTCTTGCAGCCGGGCACCGGGCAGAGTTGGAGAGGGGCTTTCTTGCGCGACTTGCGGCCGAGCACGAGCGGCAAGACCTTCGCCGGACGTCCCGGACGCCCGGCACCGAGCGCACTTTCGACTGCGGCGCGCGCTCGGTCGAGGGTCTGGCTTTCCATGAGCGCCATGAGTTGGTTGGTGAAACTTTCGACGAGGGAGGAAATGTCCGACATGGCCGCGGATACTACACTCGCATCGTCGATATCGCCCGCCGTTTTCTTCGTCGCCCGCCCGTTCATCTCCCTGTTCGCATTCGGGGCTTCACATCCGAGAACCCCGGCGAACTGTGACCGCCGTCCGCCTCCAAACGCTTCCCATTCGTCTCAGCCTACTTTGCGGCCGAGTCGATTGGTCGACGAGCCCTTCTAAGCCACGCTCGTGGAACCGCTCCAGCCACTTGTAGCCCGTCTTCCTGCTGATGCCGAACTCGCGGCACAGCTCGCGGAACGGGACGTCCTGCGCCAGCGCCTTCAGAACAAACTCTTTTCTCAGCTTCACGACTGACCTCTCGGCCCACGGCATCCCTCTATGGGGAGCCGGTTGGGCGCCGAGGTGTCACCTATGTCCTGGCGCGATTTCGCCACCTACGTCATGGCACCACACCGGCATCGATCGGAAGCGGACGCACAAG
Source organism: uncultured Pseudomonadota bacterium (assembly GCA_963831685.1). Taxonomy (GTDB): domain Bacteria; phylum Myxococcota_A; class Polyangia; order Fen-1088; family Fen-1088; genus JADGRB01. The sequence continues at coordinate 115,585 of CAWHRJ010000005.1, read as the reverse complement.
ACGAGGATGACGCTGTTGGCGGTGGGGATGCCACCGCGCCCAGGTTTAGGTCTGCCGGAGGAGCGAAACGCCGGCGAGGAGGCGGGACAGGCTACTCGAATTATCGCAACGGGATGTGGGTGCCGGTGGAGGTCGTGATCGGGCAGGCAAGCGAAGCTACGGTCGCGCAACCTCGAACCTGAGGTGGCGCGTCGAATCGATCACCAGCCGTTCGTTGTCTGGCGACCACCAGAGGTAGGTGGCTCGCTGCCAAGGGAGCGTGATGGTGCCCGTGGTTCGACCGGTCGTCGTGTCGATGACATCGACGAGGCCATCGTCGAAGGCGGCCGCGAGGCGATCACCACGCGGTGAGAACGCCAATTTGAGCGGCCGTGTCACATGGTGCGCATCGACAGGGATCGCTCGGCCGGCTCGGTCCCAGAGCGTGAGCGCTCCTTTTCCATCTCCAGCGGCGACAAATCGTTCGTCAGGAGACATGGCCACGACCTCTATCCGATCAGCGACGGATAGGTCGACAACGGCACGCGGGTTCTGCAGGTCCCAGATCGTCACGGTGGGCTGCTGGAGCCCGGTGGTTCCCACAATGAAACGGCCGTCGGCTGTCGCGGTAACGAACGACGCGAGGCTATCGGGTCGGTCACCGTCGGGATCTCGAACCGGCCACGACCGACCCGCGGCGTTGAACGGCGTGTAATGCGTACGGGGAGCGCGATCCGCGGCCAGAAATGCGTGCGTGTGCGCGTCGTAGAGACGAACGCCTCCCGCGACGCCGAACCCGACGCGGCCGGTAGCGGGCATGGGATAGGCGGAGACGCGGCTCGCGACGTCGAACGCGCTCGTGAGGCTCCCCGTGTCACTGCGCCATACCCTCAGGTTTCCCCCATCCAGACCGGCATAAAGCTCCGAACCGTCCGGCGAGAAAGCCACGACGCTTCGGAAGATCACGCTGGCGGATAGGGGAAAACAGCTACCGCCGCGTTCGACCACCAACCGGCCGCCCACGTCGAGCGCGGCCGTTGCCATCCCGTCCCGGCTGCGGGCGACCACCGTTCGGTTGCGTTTGCCCCCGACGATCGGGGCGCCGGAACCGACCGACCAGAGCTGCGGCCCGGTGGGGGTGAGCACCACGACGCGTTTTCCCTGGGGAGCTATCTCCAGCAGCCCTCCGGGGAACTGCAACCTCTCGCCGGTCAGTGCATCGACGACCTCGTCGCCAGCGAAGTTGCTCGTCTTCTCGAGGTACCGATCGTCCGGGCCGAACCTCCACGTCCGACAGCCGTCGTTGGCCGTACGCCAGAGGGTCTTTCCCGTCGCGCGATCTAGGACTTCGAGGAAGGTCGGGGCGGCCGGTGCCACACCCGGCGCGGGTGATCGTTTGACCTCTTCTCCCGCGAGGTCCGTCCACCGGCAAATGCTCCAGCGGGCGATCTTTGTGCCGTCGTGTGATAGAGCCACCCCCTCGCTGGTCGAGCGCGGGCGGGGCGGCGCCGTCGGCGGAATGACGACGCCCGTCGAGAGCTCGATCGCGCGTTTGTTGCCGGATACGGTCCGGTGATCCCCGGCGAAGGTCAGCCGCCGGGTCTCGCCGCTGACCAGGCGGGCGCTTCCGTTCTCGCGATCGACGATGCAGGTCGCTGCCCTGTCGTGGCTTCCATCGTAACCGTCACGGACGATGCCAGAAACCACCACCCAGCGATGGTCCGGCGAGAGGGCGATCTCGTTCGCGCTGAGATCGCCTAGAACGCAGGGGACCACGTCGAGCAACTTGCCGTCCTCGCTGCGCCAGGTCGTCACCGCGCCATGATCGGTGAACGCCACGGTGGAGCCATCGGCGCTCCACGCTGTCAAGATGCCCCCTTCGGCAGAGAGGCGTGAATCGCCTTCGGCACGGACTAGGGACAGCTCTCCGGTGACCCGAGCCGCGAATCGCGGCTCATCGAGGTCAGGGACGGCTGCCGGCGCAGCGCAAGGGGGAAGCGGCGCGGATTCTCTGGACGGTGGTCCGAAAGGCACGGTGCCCACCGTGCGGCAGGAGCCCGTAAGCGCAGTGACCAGGATTGCGATGCCCAGAGACCCAGGGGAGCCATAGCTCGAACGCTGTCCGGGCATCGCAACAGAGCTGATGATGCGCTCGCGAGGAGCGTCCTGCCAAGGCGCCCGACGACCGCGGGCTCACGGGTGATTTGCCAGACCTGATCACTGACCCGAGCATCGCCAGCAAGAGTCCCTGAGATCACGGCGGACCTGAAGGACCCGATCTCAGGATCACGTTAGTCGCAGGTTCAGTGCGCGGTCGCTCGCGGAAGCCCCCGACATCCTTGCGCGATCGTAGGCGGGACGCGCTACCGTCGTTTTCGGATACTTTCTGGCTGCCACTTTCTGGCTTCTGCGCCCGCCTCGGAGCTGGGTAGCCCGGGCGCGCTACGGTTCCCATCTTCGACCGTCGGCCTGGCTGGAAATTCAAGCTGATATCACTGGGGATAGGACGTTCAAGCGGGCGTTTGTCCCATGATGGGCACTACGTCAACTGCCTCGCCCCTTGCTTCCCGGGCCATGCGGGCCCTGCCGGGCAAGTGCAAGACCGGTGACCGCGCAAGACTGTTAACCCCTGCCTCAGGACGACGCGAGTTGTTGGACTCTCTGCGGTGAGACCCCCAAGATTTCACCCGCGTCGCGCACACTCATCCTGGCCGTGAGTCTCCTCGCGGCACTTCTCGACAGTTGGCTGACGTTCTTCTGGTGGCGTTCCAGTACCCTGCGCGCCGTGGCGGCCTTCCTGATCAGTGACCGCGTATCGGCATCAACGCGGATGTGATCGATCAGCTCAGCGCTTTTGGCGTCCTCGACGAATAGGGCCAGCGCCTCTCTGATCCGTCGCCGAGCCTGAGCGATGCTGCGGCCCTGGGTGTGCGCACCGCGCACCTCGCGGGCCGACGCGGTCCACCACCCGTCATCACCGAGGACGTACTCGACTGTGTACTTTTTCAACGTGTCACTTCCTTTCCTTCCTCAACCAGCCCTTGCCGAGGCAGCTCTCAAGGTCGCGCTCTATCTGTGCCAGAAGCCCCTTCCCTAAGTCCTCGCCCGCGTGAACCGGAACGGTTGTCACGCAGGCGCCTTCTCCGCACTCGATCCTGATATGTGATCCCTTCTGCCTGACCTCCAGACAGCGGTGCCGCTTGAGGATCCGCCTCAGCTCCCGCGCCTTCACTATCTAATCCTATCCGCCCACCCAGAAGTGTCAAGTGCATCTAGACACTTGCAAGGACACGGGGCATCAACAGTGCGCGCGAAGATCTCGCAAGGCTCGACGTGGTGGCCTCCGCTCACCTCGTCGCCGTCGACGTAGGCGCCGAGACCAGGGCGAACGCACCCGTTCACGACTGCACCTCGACCACGATGAGGGCGGCTCGAACCGACGTACCTGCCTGCTCGAACGCATCTACCGCCAGCGGCTCCCAGCTCCCGCCCATCTCTTCGACGACCGGGCGAAGCCGTTTCTCCTGCTTCGGACCATTGGCGACGACGGCGACCAGCCGGCCGCCGGCCGCGAGCATCCCCGACGCGTGCAGGACGTGGTCGACGTCGGCCCCGTCCTGTGCCGAAATGTCGCCGATGCTGCTCAGGCCGCCGCTCGTGTATAGAAATTGAGCAGCCCACCGAGCCGCTCCCGCCTTTCGACCCGATCGTTCATGTTGGCAGGACTCGGCCCGCCGTCAATCAACACGTTTCCGAGGCCCTGATGGTTCCTCTCGATGTGGTAGTGGCGCATGTACTCCGAGATCGAGCGTCGAACGTGCGCCTCGCCCAGTGGCACGATCCGGAGGTACCCGATGAGGCGGTCCTGCCGCCGCACCAGCCACGTTCCGATCCAATCGGCGAGGAACTGCACCGGCAACGGCAGCTCGCTCATCGTCAGTGCCAAATACGCCCCGCCACCCGCATCGTCAAGCCCTCCCGACCACCCTCAACATCGCGATTTCCCGGCCAGTTAGTTCGATCGCGTTCTGGCATACGACGCGATCCCTCAGGTCTACGTGATGCGCCTGCTTAACAGAGTCAGGCGCTGTCCAGAATCCCCTTGGAAGCCGCGCCCAGAATCACCGTGAATCGCAAGACATCCTGTCGACGGCGTGGCTGGCTGGTGATATTGAATCGCGAGCATTTCACTTTCGGAGGGCACAACCCAGCAACATCCGGATTCCGGACAGTAGCACAACTAACTGAAATCATTGCCACGGAGAGGTGGCTGAGCCGGCTGGCGCGCGTCGCGAAGAACGCTCTTCTGAATGGAGACTTTCCTCGCGTCATCGGCATCCTGGATCGACTGTCTTCGCTGGGCATGTCCGGCGATGACTACGAGTCGGCGTCCTGAGTGTGGTTCCACTGAATCGGGGGGCAGCTGGGTTAGTAGGCTGGGGTTACGCAGGGAGGAAGGCCCACGCAAGCGACTGTAGCTTGAGGTGTAGCTTATGCGGAGACGCCGCGACGGTGCACGATGGTTCGCCTCCCGTCGCGCATCGAATTGCCGTTGTGGTTCGCCAAAACCGGTCGAAGGGCATGAACGCGTGCAACACGGCCGCGACCGGGACGTTCAGGCCATTCGCGGGCAGCGCTGCGCTGGGAGAACTGGTTCGGATTGCCACAGCGGGCACGGTCGGCGCAGCGGGCAGATCTTCGCCTTCCTTCGCCAAAGCTCGAGCAAGCCGCCGTCTCAGACATCGCGCACCTTCCTGACCACGCGTCCTCCATTTCAACGTGAACGAACATCCGACCGCCGCCTGGGCCGCCCAACAAATCGTCGAGGCGTTCCCCTAATAAGCCACCGCACCGAAGTCCGTCATGCGTGACCGCGACCGGATCTACGGCGCCACCTTCCGCGACCGCCTCACGGGCATGGGAATCGAGGAACTCTTGAGCGCGCCCCGCTCGCCCTGGCAGAACCCCTTCGTCGAGCGATTGATCGGCTCGGTTCGGCGCGAGTGCCTCGACCACATCGTCGTCCTCGGTGCGCGCCATCTCCGCCGACTTCTCGCGTCCTACTTCGACTACGACCATCGCTCCCGCACGCTCCCTCAACAAGGACGCGCCCGCCTCCCGCCCAGTCATGTCGGCCGAGATCGGCGAAGTGGTTTCGGCCTGCCAGAGGTCGTCGGCTTGCACCACCGGTACCACCGCCTCGCCGCCTGACCTCGCCCTCGGCGCGCCCGCCTTCGTGGACCGCTCCGATAAGCTGCCGGCCCCGCATCCACCGTGCCCGCCACGGCCTGCGCACCTGTTCTCCGCAGTCCAGCGCTGTCCCGGGTCCCGGGTTGCGGAGGAGTCCCCGGGGCCAAGATCGCCTTGCACCGATTCGCTATCCCTCGTGAGCCTCGATCGAGTTTTGGCGAACGACACCGGCGGCGACGGTGAGAAGATGGAGCACCGTGCGGCTCTGACCTTTTCCCGAGATCCTTCGCTTTCGTCCGGTCAGGTTTCCGCACACAGGAGGAGGTGCTCACCGCTTGGCAAACAGTACCCCGCGTGAACCGGCGTCGGGCGAAGGCGCCGGCGTCTCCGGCAGCGAGGAAGCGCGCCCGCTCGTCGAGTAGTCTTCCGCCAGCCAGTCCATGATGAGCGCCGGCGAGTCGATCGTGGCGCACACCCGCTTGCCCCTGGGAACGGGAAGATCGGCGGCGTAGTCGTCGTCGTTGAGCGCCTTGATGAAGTCGGCCTTCTCCGCGCCCGGGTTCGGGCAGGTCGTGCTTCCGTCCCCGGCGTCGTCGGCCAGATAGAACGTCGCCGTTCCGCTGCCGGCGGTGCTGATCTGAACCAGCGCTGGACCGCTGGCGATCGCCACGCGCCTGTTGGCGAAATCTCCGAGGTACGATACCTCGGGACGCGGCAGCGTCGAGCATCCCAGGCCTGAGAGCAGAATCGAGGCGACCAGACTGAGTTGTTTCGTGTTCATGATTGTCTCCTTTCCTGTCGTCGAGCTCGGGAGATAGCAAGGCGTAGGCCACACGGGTTTTCGGCGACGGCGCCAGACAATCGGAAGCAAAGCCCCGATCGACCGCGTAAGTGTTGTTCGTCGCTGAACGACCCGTTCAGAACCGATTGAACAATTCGTTCAACGCATCGTCGTCGACGCGCTTCGATCGTCGGCAGGGACGCGACTGGGGCCGGAGAGACGCCGGCCGCGTCCGAGCCCGACCCCGCGCCGACGCCTGGCACGTCGATTGCGATAGAGCCGGCCGAGGGACAATCATGACGAACGCGCTGGCCCTGGTGTCCGACGTTCCCGCCTGGATTGGCGACTATCGAATCTTCAATCGGATCGGCGAGGGCGGAATGGGGATCGTGCATCGCGCGCTCGACACCGCCAACCAACGGATGGTCGCCATCAAGACCCCGCTCCTGCCGACGCCTGCCGGCGCCGCCAGTCTGCGGGCCGAGGCGGCGGCGCTAAAACAGCTCCGCCACCCCGGGATCGTTCGCCTGCTCGCGGACGGGTGCAACGACGGCGTTCCCTGGATGGCCCTCGAGCTGCTCGAGGGTCGAACGCTGGCCGATGAAATCGAGGCCCTTTGGCCGGCGGACCGAGGCCGGCGTGCTCGGACGACCTCGAGCGGGCGGCTCTCCGACGAGACGCCGACCACGCCCGAGCGCACCGCCGCGCCGTGGCTCCTGGCGCCGCGGACCGCCGGCCCCGTGCGCCCCATCGCCGCCGCGAATCGGATCGACGAGGCCGCTGGGATCGTCGTTCAACTGGCGATGATCCTGGATCACGTACATGCCCGCGGTCTCGTCCACCGCGACGTCAAGCCCTCGAACGTCTTTCTGCGAGGCGGTGCCGGAAGCAGCCCGGTCACCCTGCTCGACTTTGGCCTGGCCTGCCCGGCCAACGCTCCCCGCCGCGACGAGGCGAGGTCGCTCTGCGTGGGGACCATGCACTACGCCGCGCCCGAGCAGATCATCGGAGATCCCGTTGACGCGCGCGCGGACGTCTACTCGCTGGGGTGCGTCCTCTACGAGCTTCTGACCGGCGAGCGTCCCTTCAACGGAGACTCCAACCACGAGGTGGCCCAGAAGCACCTCTACTGGGAGCCGCGCGTGCCGTCGCTGCTGGTCTCGGACCTCCCCTGGCTGGTCGAGGACCTCCTGATGGAGATGCTGGCCAAGAAGCCGGCCAAGCGCCCGGCCTCTGCAGCCGACGCCGGGGCGAGGCTGGCGCGAGCGGTCGCGCGAGCGAACGTTCGAGTGGTCGCGGCGGGCGCGTAAGCGGCGAGCGGGCATTGAGGACACGCCCGGCCGTCGAAACCACGGGCGAGCGGTCCTCGCCCGTTTGCGAGAACTCACCCTCGGTACGACTGGGTGAAGCTGAAGGGCTGGGTCAGCGTCTGCTTCTTGGTAGTGATCGTCACGGTCCCTTTGGCCGTGATGGTCCCATGAGGCGGGAGGCTGTTGATCGAGAGGGACTGCGTGCAAGAGAACCGAATCTGATCGGACGGCGGCCAATGTAGATGGGGAGCGTCTGCGTCGCCGCCTGGTTCCCCGCCTGGTCCGTCGCGTAGCAGGACACGGTCTTGCTTCCCGTCTTGGTACGGTGAAGGTCGCTCTTCCGTTCGCTACCGCCACGCCTCCCGTCTGAGCACCCGAGAGTGCGTACACCAGCTGCTTGAGCGCGCAAGCGTCGGTGGCGCTGAGATTTGGTGCAAAGCGCGCTCGGACAGGTCAGTACGAGTGGGTGAAGCTGAAGGACTGGGTGAGGGTCTTCCCGGTCTTCGAATTCGTGATGCTGACGGTCCCCTTGCCGGTGACGGTCCCGTGGGACGGCAGGTTCTTCAGGGACGCGGAAGGTGCGCACGAGAATCCGAATAGCCCCCCGGGCCCGGCGCCGACAAAGACCGGGAGGGTCTTCGTGGCCTCAGCATTGCCGGCATTGTCCGTCGCGTAGTAGGTGACCGTCGTGCTGCCGCTCTTGGTCACGTCGATTGTGGCGCTCCCGCTCGCCACCGTCGCGCTCCCCGTCTGCGCCCCGGACAGCGTGTACGTCAGCTGCTTCAGCGCGCAGGCGTCGGCCGCCTTCAGCGCCACCGCCAGACCTGCCGACGTCCAGCAGTTGGCCGTGCCGGTGACGGCCGCGCCGCCACCCTTCGGCGTGACCGTGTAGCTGGTAATGTCGATGTTGATGTACCGGTTCGGCACCGGATTCGGTCCTACGGTGGCCGTCGTGGACGGCGCCTGCGTGTCGACCACATTGATCGACCGGTTGAGGCTCGCAGTGTTTCCCGAAGGATCCGTCACCGTGTAGGTCACCGTGTAGGGCCCAACCGCGCCGGCCTTGACCGTACCGCTTTCGGTGACCGCCGACGTCAGATCTCCAGCACAGACGTCCGTCGCCTTAGCGCCCACCTCCATATAGTGGTCGACCCCGCATTGCAAGGTCACGGCGGATGAATTGAGGGTCAGCGTGGGTGGCAGCGTGTCGACCACGCCAACGGTCCGGGTGGCCGAGCCCTTGTTCCCCGACGGATCGACCGACGCGTAGGTCTCCGTGTACGAGCCGACGTGCGTCGGGTCGATGGTCCCGATCGTCTGCACGCTGCCCGAGAGGTCGCCGACACAAACGTCCAGAGCGACCGCTCCGGGATCGGTCCAGCGGTCGACGTCGCACTGAAGCTGCGACGGGCCCGGCCGCGGCGTGATGACCGGCGGCGTCGAGTCGACGACCGTTACCGTCGGCTGGCAGGTCGCGCTGTTCCCAGCGGAATCGGTGGCGGTGCAACTCCCCGACGATGTCCCCAAGGGGAACAGCGCCGTGGCACAACCGGTCGTACACCCGCAGTTGTCGGTGCAGCTCGCTGTTGGCGTCAGGGTTGTCCCACCGTTGCCGGTGCACTGGACCGTCTGGCTTGAACAGGTCGCGACCGGGTCCTGGTTATCGGTCACTTGAACGTAGGACGTGCAGGTGGCAGTCGCGCCACCTGCGGTCCCGACGACCACGATGGCATGATGTCCCGGCCCCAGGGTCTCCAAGGGTGTCCCGTCGAAGGTGCACGAGGCCGCAGACCCCGTTCCGGCCGAGCAGGTACCCGCGACCCCCGTGTCGCCGATGGAGGCCCCACAAACGCCCGGCGACGTCGAGACGACCACCGGTGCCCCGGGGGTTCCCATGCAGCTTACCTTGGCCGGAGGTGGCGTGACCGTGACCGTGAAGGTCTGCTGAGCCTGATTGCTCGACTTGTCGCTGGTCGTGCAGCTGACCTGAGTGGTGCCGACCGGGAACACGGTGCCCGACGCGGGCAGGCAGGTCACGGGCGTCGCGAGGTCGACCTGGTCCATCGCGGCCGGAAACGGATAGGTCACCGTCACGCCGGTCCCGCTGTTTGCGCCGACCGCTATATTGGCCGTGGGCGACAGCACTGACCCCTGCAGGTCGACAACCGTCAGCGTCACGTTCGTTCCACTGATTGAGCAGGAGCCCGTCATCTGGCCAACCGTGACCTGCCCGGGCGACGCCGAGCTGCACGAGAACTGAGTGCTCGTGCCCGCCGCATCGGTCGCCGTGACGGCGGCGCTCGTCGCGCCCACCGCCTGGACGCTCAGGCTACTCGTCTGCGAGAACACCGGGGCGAGGGTGTCCGAGACCACGACGTTGAAGCCCGCGGTCGACGAGTGACCGAAGGGGTCCGCAGCGGTGCACGTGACGGGTGTCGTGCCGATCCTGAACGTCGACTTGGGCCCCGGCGAGCATGATACCTGCGTTCCTGGCGGATTGCCGCCCGGGTCGCCGTTGTCGATGGCCGTGGGTACAGTAAAGAAGACGGTCGCACCCGATGGACTGGTGGCTTGAGCCATAATGTCTTTGGGCACCGTGGCCAACGACAAGCCATCCGGACCGGCGGCTGTCCCGATTGCAGGCGGTGTGGTGTCGGCGGTCGAGGGTTCGACGAACGACGCGACGAAGGCGTTGGGGCTCGTGCTGACTTCTGGAAGCGTGTTCACCAACAAGTAGCCGTCGGCTTCCATCGAGCCCCCAAATGTTCCGGTCATCACAACGTGGCCCGAGCTGTCAATGGCCATCGACATCACCGCGGACGAAAATGCAGGCGACACAGCGCTGTTGCTGAACGATATGATGGTCGGAATCTGCTTTGACCAAAGAAGTGTGCCATCCGGTTTGTACGCCGCAACGAACGGGTAGGCGGATGCGTACGAATTGAACGCACCAAACCCGAAGTCGACAACGCCGCGGAAATAGCCTGCGACGACGACGTTGTGGTCGTGGTCCTCCGCCACGGCCAGGCCGACGACCACGGCTCCGCCAGATTCCGTAGCGCGCGCGATCCAACGCTGAGCTCCGTCGGCCGTGTAACTAGCCAGGAAATAGCCGGACGAGTCCTCGCCGGTCACATAGGCATTTCTGTTCTCATCTGACGCCACCGAGAAGTAGCGGGCAAAGGGTGCCTCCGCGATCTGCCAGGTGACCGCACCGGTCGATCCGTCCAGCTTGTAGGCATGATAGTTGCCGTCATCTTGAGAGGTCGCGATCAGGGCGTCTCCGTTTGGATCGATCGCGAGCGAGGTGGGACTTGTGTCGTCCGGGAAGCCTGGCTGAGCGGAAAAGCCAAAATTGTTGGTCCAGAGGGGCTGCCCCTGGGCAGACAGCTTCATAACAAATGTATCGGAGAAGGGAGGAGGGTTTGCGCTGCCGTCCCCGTGGCTGATGCTCGTCATCGGCGGCAGATTGGCGACGGTCGCCGTACCGGCGAAGGTGCCAGCCAACAAGATGCTCCCATCGGCTGGATCGATCTCGCTGAAGTCGAACTGCGGGACGCCAGGACCTGTCGATCCGAAGCTGAACGGCCACGGGGCGCCGGCCAAGCTGCCGTCCGGCGCAAACTTCTCCAGCGCCGGAGCGAGCAGCACACCATTGGACCCGAGCAGAACCCCGGCAGCAAGAAGGCTGCCGTCTGACGCGGCCGTCAATCCACTGGCGTCGAAACCGGACGTATACAGCTGTCCCGAGTTGGGCACGTAACTGCCGCTCGGCGAATATTTGGCGATCTCGAGCAGCCACGGAGGGGGCGTCGAGGGCACGGTGAGCGTCACGGGGGGGACGACCGAGTCGTCCACAGGGAGCTCTGTCGGTATTTTCCCCAACAAGTAGCTGGTGAAGCTTTCATAATTCGCCGCGACAACGACCGTACCGTCCGGCTGCAGAGCCGCCACTGTGTCCTCTATGCCGTTGCCAATGAGGTTTCGCGCCCACCCGCCCGGGCGGCAGTCGCTCGGGCAATAGGCGGGATTCGCGCTCGACGACTCTCCCGCTTCGCAGACTCCGTTGCCGCAGGTCGACAGCAGCGCCTTCAGATAGACGGTGATGACCTGCGTGTACTCGATGGGCGGCTGGGGATACGGCCCGGGTCCAACTGGGGCCGACGGCGCTGGATTCGTGCTCGTGTAGCAGTCCTGGATCGCGCCGAACGTCGGGCTGGTGGAGTCGGTGTCCTCGCCCAGGCACACGCCCGTGTCGTTCCCTGCCGTCAGGCACACGCCGGGGACGTTGATGATGGCCTGGTCCCCCTGGCTCGAGCAGAACCGCAGGGTGACCTCCGGGATGTTGCTGCCCGGACCGGCGCAGGCGTAGTAGCTGGGCGTGTCGGCGATCGGGCCGCTGGCCGGGCCGTCTGTGCCGGGGTAGGTAGCGGGCTGTCCGGTCGTCGGGTCGATGGGCGTGGTCGCGAAGATGTTGCCGTAATAGGCGCCCTCGCGCAGCGTGTAGCCGCAGGTCGGATCTTTCGGGTCGTCACCGGCGGGGCAAGGATTCCGCTCGGCGCTGCTCACGGTGAGCGCGTTTCTGATCGCTAGCGGTGCGTCTTTGGGTGCGCGCATGGAGATCTCGACGTGCTCGCCGTACGCGTTGGTGCGCGCCAGCACGCACGATGAGACCCAGCGCTGGCAGGTCTCGTCGCAATCGCCCCATTTGCTCCCGGTACCCACCACGGCGCCGCCGGAAGCCGGCTGTCCCCACCAGGTCGTCCCGTCGTCGTTGATCGCCAGGCCGATGGCGCCACGGAGGGGAACGACACAGTCGTCGTTCACGCACTCGTACCAGGGATCGCAGTTCCCCTGAGCGTCCACGCTGGCCACGCCCGTATCGGAGTTCGAGCAAGCAATCCCGCCGTTCCCGGCGCTGTCCTTGTTCGGGTCAAGCACGGTATCGACGATGGCCGGAGGCATCGCGCAGGAATAGATGTACTGGAGCAGCTCACGCGCGTAGGCGCTGCTGCGAAGGGTGTTGCCCGGAATCGCCGCGTTTCCCGCCAGACCGTTCGCCCACAACCCATTCGCCCAAAGACCGTTCGCCCACAGCCCATTTCCCGAGCGGCCGTTCGCCCACAACCCATTCGCCCAAAGACCGTTTGCCCACAACCCATTCGCCCAAAGACCGTTCGCCCACAACCCATTCGCCCAAAGACCGTTTGCCCACAACCCATTCGCCCAAAGACCGTTCGCCCACAGACCGTTGCTGGTCAACCCGTTTGCCCAGAGGCCGTTCGAGCTCGTGAGCGCTCCTCCTCTGACCGAGGTCAGGCCGGAGCTACCCTGCGAGCTCGTCCTGGCGGAGCAGCCGCCCACCATCATTCCGCCAGCGATTGAGGCGATGACGCACGTCGTCACGAGCCTCTGGTTCACATTCCTCATCGAATCCCCCTGATTTGCGCCCTGGCCGAACTGCTCAGTACGTTTGGGTGAAGCTGAAGGACTGGCTGAGGGTCCTCCCGGTCTTCGAGTTCGTGATACTGACGGTCCCCTTGCCGGTGACGGTCCCGTGGGACGGTAGGTTCTTCAGGGACGCGGAGGGTGCGCACGAAAATCCGAATTGGCCCCCCGGACCGGCGCCGACGAAAACCGGGAGCGTCTTGGTGGCCTCGGCATTGCCGGCTTTGTCCGTCGCGTAGTACGTGATCGTCGTGCTGCCGTTCTTGGTCACGTCGATGGTGGCGCTCCCGCTCGCCACCGTCGCGCTCCCCGTCTGCACCCCAGTCAGCGTGTAGGTCAGCTGCTTCAGCGCGCAGGCGTCAGCTGCCTTCAGCGCCACCGCGAGACCCGCCGACGTCCAGCAATCGGCCGTGCCGGTGATCGTCGCGCCACCGCCCTTCGGCGTGACCGTGTAGCTGGTGATGTCGATGTTGATGTACCGGTTCGGGACCGGGTTGGGCCCCACGGTGGCCGTGGTGGACGGCGCCAGCGTGTCGACCACATTGATCGACCGGTTGAGGCTCGAAGTATTTCCCGAAGGATCCGTCACCGTGTAGGTCACCGTGTAGGGTCCGACCGCGCCCGCATTGACCGTACCGCTTTCGGTGACCGCCGACGTCAGATCTCCAGCGCAGACGTCCGTCGCTTTCGCTGCGGCCTCCGTGTAGTGGTCGACCCCGCATTGCAAGGTCGCGGCGGATGAATTGAGGGTCAGCGTGGGTGGCAGCGTGTCGACCACGCCAACGGTTCGGGTGGCCGAGCCCTTGTTCCCCGACGGATCGACCGCCGCGTAGGTCTCCGTGTACGAGCCGACGTGCGTCGGGTCGATGGTCCCGCTCGTCTGCACGCTGCCCGAGAGATCGCCGACACAAACGTCCAGAGCGACCGCTCCGGGATCGGTCCAGCGGTCGACGTCGCACTGAAGCTGCGACGGGCCCGGCAGCGGCGTCACCACCGGGGGCGTCGAGTCGACGACGGTGATGACCGGCTGGCAGGTCGCGCTGTTACCCGACGGGTCGGTGGCGGTACAGACACCGGACGACGTGCCGACGGGGAACAGCCCAGTCGCACAGCTCGTCGTACAGCTGCAATTGTCCGTGCAGCTCGCGCCAGGCGTCACCGTCGCCCCACCGTTGCCGGTGCACTGAACGGTTTGGCCTGCGCAAGTGACAGCGGGCTTCTCGTTGTCGGCGACACGAACGTATGAGGTGCAGCTGGCGGTCGAGCCTCCGGTGAGCGAGCCGACCACGAGCACGGAGTGGTCCCCGGGTCCGAGGGTCTCGGAGGACGTTCCGTCGAATGTGCAGGTCGCGCCTCCGCCGGCACCGGCGGAGCATGACCCCGCGTCGCTGGTATTCACGGTTGCGCCGCATACCCCAGGCGAGGTCGAGAGGATGGCGGGTGAAGTTGGCGTCCCGACGCACGTCACGGTGATGGGAGGCGGCGTGACATTGACCGAGAACGTCGTTGACGACTGGTTCTGCCGGGTGTCGGTCGCAGTGCAGACGACGGTCGTCTGGCCCACCGGGAGTTTGCTCCCCGACGGTGGCGCGCACGTCACAGTCCGACTTCCGTCGACCTGATCGGTCGCGGTCACCGCGTATGGCACGACCGCGCCGGTCGGGTCCGTCGCTTGGACTGTGATGTCGCCGGCCGTGGAGAACACGGGACCGAGCGTGTCCGCGACAGTGACGTTGAACATTGCGCTGGAATGGTTTCCGCGCGGGTCGGAAGCCGTACAGGTGACGGTGGTGGTGCCGATCGAAAACGTCGTATTCGGTCGCGGTAGGCACGACACGCTGGTCCCAGCGTTGCCGCTGTCGATCGCCGTTGGTGGCATGAAGAACACGGTGGCGCCAGCCGGGCCTGTCGCCTGAACGAATATGGGCTGCGGCACCGTGGAGAATGACGTGCCGGACGGATCGTTGTTGCCCGCCCCGATCTGCGGGGGCGTCACATCGGCGGCCGGCGTCGTGTACGAGGCCAAGAATGAGTCGACGACGGCCCGGTCCTCGGGCTTTTCCGTCACCAGCAGGCGGTCGTCGAATTGCATGGAGCCGCTGTACGTGCCCCCCGCGACGAGACGGCCTTCACCGCTCATCGACATGGAGAGCAGACTGTTCCCCAGGATCACGGGAAATTGCTTGGCCCAACTCCAGACGCCCTCCGTCGAGTACGCCGAGAGGTAGATGTTCTCCGAGGTGTACGTGGGAAAAAGGCCGGCCCCGAAGTCGATGCTCCCCCCCGGATACGGACTGCCAACCGCCCCGACGATGACGTCGCCCGTTGGGCCGAAGCCGATCATCAATCCGTGAAGATTGGGCGGATTCAAAGAGCAACCGAAGGCGCAGGTGATCGTAGGTGTCGTTGTCCACTGCCGGACGCAGTTTTTGTCGAACTTCTCGAGGAGCGGCGGTGCCGGTATGACTTCGCCTTGGATCGTTTGGTTCGGCTGGTTCAACGTGTAGCCGGTCACGTAGATGGACCCGTCCGGATCTCTGGGATCCACCGCAACGGCCATCCGCCACGGCACGACTTCCGCGGCGCGGGCGAAATAGATGTTCCCCATAACACACGGCGCCGTGCTGCCAGGGGCGTGGTAATCCGCTCCAGTGGGGTCCAGCTTCAACATTTCGTTTTCATCCAGCACCACGACGTTGTCGGCCGCGTCGAGGCTCAGCGTATGGTGACCCACGTCCTCTTCGAGATTTGGGTTATTGAGTGTATCTGGGGTGAAGGTCGGAGCTGGAATATACGTCCAGAGGACGGGATTGTTCGGGGTGTTGGGGGAAATCTTGGCGACAAACGAGAGGGGGACCGCGCTGTTGACGAACATCGGCAACAGCGGGTCGCCCTGATATCGCCCGGCAATGACCACGTTATTGTCGAGCCGATCGAGGCCGACGGATCGGCTCAGCTCCAGGAAGGACGTAGAGCTCGCGAGGCCCTCGTGCGAGCTGGTGCTGTGAACCAGTTGGCCGTCGGGAGAATACGTCCTAATCCAGATATTGTTGTAGGTAACCTGGCCGACCGTTTCCTGCGCCTTGCCAACAACGGTGATATTGCCATTCGGGGCGACCGCCACGGCATTCAGTTCTTGAAGCTGGCCGTCGGTCGCCGACAGAGACGTGTTGCCAAAACGGATGCCCCAAACGTACTGGCCGTCGCGGTCGAACTTGGCGAGAATTCCGAAGCCTGGGTCGGCAGAGAGCGACCCGCCCCCGAGATTGACGGCGCCCTGAGCCATTCCGATCACCGCTATCGAGTTGTCCGGTCCGCCGACCGCGGACATGCCCAATTGTTCTCCGCGAAAATATTGATCGGTGTAGTCATAGCCGGACTGGGCGACGAAACCGTTGGCGATGTTCGGAGCAAAGTTGTGAGCCCACGTTCCGGGGTGGCAGTCACTGGGGCAATAGCAGGGTCCCGAAACGCCAGGCGCGGTACACGATGGAAGCGCCGAGTCATCCTCATTCGCTTCACACACCTCGTTCCCGCAAACGGCGATCGGCTGTTTCAGGTAGACGGTGATCACTTCGTTGTAGCAGCTTGGATCGCGATAGTCGGCACAGGACCCGCGCGGCTGTGTTGCAGTGCTGGTGTAGCAATCCTGCATCGTATCGCTGGCGCCCTCGCTCTGACACGCGCCCGCTTCCGTCGCGGTCCCGAGGCACACGCCCGGCACCTCGATGACGACCTGGTCGCCTTGGCTCGAGCAGAACCGCTTGGTGATCTCCGGAATGTTGCTCTCCGGACCGGCGCACGCGTAGAAACTCGGCGTGCTAGCGATCCGACCGGTGGCCGGGCCACTATAAGACGGGCTCGGCGCGGGGTTCACCGGCGTCGTCGCAAAGATGTTGCCGTAGTACGCGCCCTCGCGCAGCGTGTAACCACAGGTCGGGTCTGCCTCAGACCCTGCGGGACACGGGGAATGCTCGGAATCGCTCACCGCGAGCGCGTCCTTGATCGCTTGCGGCGCGTCGTCCGGGGCACGCATCGAGATCTCGACGTGCACGCCGTAGGCGTTCGTACGCGCGAGCACGCAGGCGGACACCCAGCGTTGGCAAGACTCGTCGCAGGTGCCCGACCCCCACCAGGTCGATCCGTCGGAGTTGATGCCCACTCCAATGGCGCCGGTCAGAGGGATGACGCACGTGCCTTGCGGAGAGCAGGTGTACCCGACGTCGCAACCCGTTCCCCCGTCGACGCCAGCATCCGCCGACGAGCCACCCCCGGCATCCGCGGGCGAGCACGGGATCTCGGCCCCGTTGTTTGGATCGAGCGTCGTATCGTAGGTGGTGGCGGGCATCGCGCAGGAATAGATGTACTGGAGCAATTGGCGGGCGTACGGGCTGTTGCGGAGGGTATTCCCGGGGACCGCGGCGTCTCCAGTGAGGCCGTTCGCCCAGAGGCCGTTTGCCCACAAGCCGTTTGCCCACAAGCCGTTTGCCCACAAGCCGTTTGCCCACAAGCCGTTTGCCCACAAGCCGTTCGCCCACAGGCCATTCGCCCAGAGGCCGTTGGCCCAGAGGCCGTTGGCCCACAAGCCGTTGGCCCAGAGGCCGTTCGCCCACAGGCCGTTCGCCCACAAGCCGTTTTGACCGAGTCCGTTCGCTGTCGTGAGCGCCGCCCTGGAGGATGTCAGACCACTGCTCGTATTCGTTTTCCAGCCCGAGCAGCCTCCCGCTAGCACCGCGACGAGTGTGATCGTGCACCAGTGGCCGGACTTCTTGTTCGCATCGCTCATCGGAATCCCCCTCCTCGACCTGCCGGTTGTCGCGTGCGGTGAAAGGTCGCCGCAACCAAAATTCTGCTTACATTTGTGACGTCAGACCCGCCGAGCACTGTCGCGAGCCGTTCAAGCGGCGCGTAAACGCAAGCGGGGTGCCAGCTCTCAAAGGTGCAGAAGCGCCGCAACTCCGGGGGCGCACCCTCGACCGGGTCCGTACGATTTGTACAGCGTCTGAGCGGACTGTTCGGCTGACGGCGACGACCTGCCGCCACCCGTCTACGGCGCCGCGTGTTTCGCATTCGTCAACCAGCCCGCGGCTTGCGGTTTTAGGCGCGCCATCCAGACGTCGATCTGGCCTATCGCCTTCTGGTCGCCGCTGTCATCAGTGCGAGCCGCGGCGGCCAGACCCCACGCGCGCTGTCTCTCGGACGGCTTGGACCACAAAGCGCGCGCCAGGGCAAAGCGGGTCTCGCCCAACAGCGCGGAAGCGGCCTTCTTCTCGATCCGGATTCGCAACGCCTCTTCGAGGGGCACCACGGCGGCCTCGCCGCGATCCTGGCCCAGCAACGACCGCCCCAAGCCGGTCAGCGCCCAACCCAGAAAGGAGGGATCGGAACCGCTCTGGCGAAATAGCTCGGCGGAGCGCCGGTAGGCGACCTCCGCTTCGGCGTACCGCCCCAGCAGGTTCAACACCTCGCCCTGGTTGTTCCAGACCAGTGCGTTCCGCGGGTGATCGCGGCCGAGCACGCGCTCGAAGTGCTGGCGTGCATCGACGATGGTGCGAAGGGCCTCGTTCAAACGACCGGCTCTCTCCTGCCAGTCGCCCTTGTTCGCCTCCCATTGGATCGTCAAGGGGTCGTCCGGGCCCAGCAGCCTTCGGGTGAGCTCGATCGATCGATCCGCCGCGTCGAGGGCGTGGCCGTAATCACCGTTCGTGAGCGCCAGCATGCCTTCCGCCTGGGCCAGCATGCTGTCGGCCACCGTGACGCGGCCCAGCCTCGCGACGTCCCCGCGCGCCACCACCAGCCATTCCCGGGCGACCGTCACCTGGTTGAAGCGGTTCATGGCGAAGGAGGGGATGACCGACGACGCCTGGGCGGCGAGCTCGTCGTTGTGACCCGCGCTGGCGGCGGCGTGGGCGTCCCTGAAGCGCTGGAGCGTCTGCGCGTCGTCGCCACAGTTGTTGCCGAGCTGGCCCGCCGCGAACAGCGTCTCGGCGAGGAGCGGCTGATAGCCGACCCCACGGACGTCCGCGATGAGCGAATCAGCCTTCGGCAGAGCCCGCGCACACTGACCCGAGTCCCGCAGCGCGACAAACCGCGCCAACTCGCCTCGGAGGTCGTCGACCCGCTTGCGGGTGACGGGATCGTCGGGCGGCTTGATGACCGTCCGAAGGAGCCGGATGTCAGCACACCGATCCAAGGACGGCAGCGCCGCCGCCGCGCTGACCGCGTTTTCGACCACCTTGCCGTCGGCGGCGGCGAAGACGTCGCTGAGAGCACGCAGGTTGCCGAGGCGCTCATTCAGACACGCCATACGCAGGTCCATCACTTCCGCCGACTGCTCGCCGCGGAGCTGCGTCGCCTGACACGCTTCGGTATACATCCCGGTCCATCGCTCGACATACTGGTCCAAGAGGCGCGCGGCGCCTGTGTAGGCCTGTTCCGCGTAGCTCTTTCCGGTGCGGGCAAACGCGCGGTGGATGGCCTCCTTGCGAGCACTCGGGCCACCGTTGACCTCCCAGATTCCGACGAGATGATCCGCACCGCCCGTGCACATCTTCGGCCGGTGATCCGAGCTGAGTTTCTGCGTCACGCCGGCGATGGTGAAGGTCGCGACCAGCGTCGCCCCGGCCAGCACCCATTTCCTCGTTCGCTTGGCGGGATCGTTGGCCAGCGCGGCCAGGAGGTCGTCGATGCTCGGATGACGCTGGGCGGGGTCGCAGCGAAGCCCGCGGAGGATATGCCCCCGCACCCAGCCGGGAACGCTCGTGCCCTTCGGCGGCGCGACTATTCGCTCGCTGGTGACCGAATCCGCAAGAGCGATCACCGTCTCCCCCGCGAACGGCCGCTCGCTGTACAACGCCTCGTACAGCGCCACGCAGAACGCGAACTGATCCGTCCGATCGTCGATGGCCTTGCCCAGGAACTGCTCGGGCGCCATGTACGCGGGCGTTCCCGCGAGCGCGCCGGTGCGGGTCAGCACCGCCGTCCCGTGCGACCCTGACTCGGCGATGGCGGTCTCGGCGAGCGGCAGATCGGGGTCGTCGAACGACCCGCTCGTCGAAACGTCGAGGTTCGCCGTTAGACGCACCAGCCCGAAGTCGACGACCTTCGGCTTGCTTGCCTTGTCGAGAAGCACATTGTCCGGTTTGAAATCGCGGTGAATGAGACCCTCGGCGTGGGCGGCTGCCAGTCCGTGGCCGACCTCGATGAACATCTTTACGGTCTCGCGCCACGAACGTTTCTCGGACTCGATCCATCGTCGGAGCGTTCCACCAGGGAGGTACTCCATCGCCAAAAACACCTGCTCCTGGTGGACACCGACGTCGAAGATGGCGCCGACGTTCGGATGCGAGAGCTTGGCCATGGCCTTGGCCTCGCGGACGAGGCGGGCCTGGCGGCGGGCCGGATCGCCGCTCTCCTCGCTCGGACGGAGGATCTTGATGGCGACTTTGCGATCGAGCTCGGGGTCGTACGCCGCGTACACGACGCCCATCGCACCGGCGCCGAGCCGCTCGAGGACCAGGTAACGTCCTACGGTCGCCCCTCGCGCGAGGACATCGTCATCGCGCTCCAAGTCATCCACGCTACCCGCTCCTGAAGCAGAGGTTGCAACGGCCGGACGCTCGGCGCCTCCCCCGATTCGCTTTTCCCCGTTGGTCGAAACCCCGGCCACTGGTCCTCCCCCTGAACTCCTGCGGCTGAGTTGGATTTGTCCCCCAGGTCATCCCCAACATGCAAGAGGGAAATGGCCTGGCACCTCGGGAACGGCGAACGGTTGCAGTTCGACGCACGACTGTCGCCTTGGGGAGGATCACTCGCCTCCCTCTGGGTGAACGCCCGCTGGCGGTTGTATTCCACCCGAAACGTCCCCAGGGACAGCGTGACCTCGAGGCGCGATCTTCAGGAGGTCGAGATCGGTCGCGGGCGTGCTTCAGCTACTCCCGGCCCAAGTTGCCGTCGGGCCCGGAAAACCAACGGTGTCGGTGTCGCGGGCGACAACGGCTGAACAAATCGTTCAAACGGTTGAACAGTCCGTCCGCGCTGTCGGGATGCTGTGCAGATCGGACTCCGGAAGGCGCGGCTCGAAAAGTCCCGGGGAATCCGCGCCGACGCTTGTCTTCATCCGATGGCATTCCGGTTGCTTTGATGGGCGGCGGGAGGGATTTCCAATGAACGTCATCTCAAAGCTTCTCGGCGTGTCTCTGTTCGTCGTCGGCTGCGCCACGAGCGGCAGCGCGAGGCCATTCTCTGCTGACGCGAGCCGCTCTCAGTCGATCCAGATCGATGGCCCTTCGGCCCGCTCGGTCGTGTCGGGCCCCGCCACAATCCACGCCTACTCCGGTTACAACGGCACCCGCCTCTTCAACGTCGCTGCGCTGACGGGCACCGATCGGGATTGCGAGCGCGCGCTCTCGGCGGCGGCCCGGGGCGAGACTCGCCTTGAGGCCGACCGGGTCGTCACCTTCAGCGTGCCCGCCGGTCAGGTAGCCTGCGTCGAAACCACCACGCGAGGGAACCACGAGCTGCTCTGGCACCAAACGGAGCGGCCCACTGGCGGGGGACCCCTGCTCGCGACATCATCGAATTGAAGCTCACGCCCGGGTGTTCGTGGCGCGCTTGGCGACCGCCGTGAGGCGCTGCTTCGGCCAGCTAACCGTTAGCTTGGTTAGCTATAGCTTAGCCCACTCCTAGCCCCCTCCTGCCCGGCAAGAGGTGAAGGACTTCACTACGCCGCTGGAAGCTGACGTCCACCCTCGCGCTGTTGACAATCGGTGTCCCTCGTCGGAAATTCGTGATACCTCAAACGAGCGGGGGTGGCGGGAGAATCTTGACCAATTCGAGCGGCGACCCCACACGGCGAAACGGCGGCCGTCGGGAGGGTCCGGTCTTCTCGGCCGGGGACATGGTGGCGGGTCGCTACCGGATCGTCGCCGCCATCGGGAGCGGTGGCAGCAGCGAGGTCTATGAAGCCCTCGACGTCGCGTTGGGCGTCACCGTCGCGCTCAAGACGTTGCTTCCACAGCTGGCCCGCAGCGCCGTTCAGCTCGAGCGGTTCCGGCGGGAGATCCAGAGTGCGCGCAAGGTGACCCACCCCAACGTCTGCCGCATCTTCGACATGGGGGTGCAGGAGTCGCAGGGGCGCGAGCGGTTCTTTCTGACGATGGAGCTCCTGCCTGGGCGAAGCCTCGCGGAGCGGCTGGAGACCGGGCCGGCGTACAGCGTGGACGAGGCGCTGCCGATCATCGCGCAGATCGTGGATGGCCTGCAGGCGGCCCACGACGCGGGCGTGGTCCATCGCGATCTCAAGCCTGGCAACATCATGTTGCTGCCGCCAGCGACCGGGAAGATCGCGCCGCGGGCGGTAGTCACCGACTTCGGCATCGCCATCTCCGACGAGCAGGGTGATCTGCGATTGAGCCAGACCGGGGATCTGGTGGGCACGCCCGAGTACATGGCGCCCGAGCAGGCGGATCTCGGCCCCGCGCTGCCGGCGAGCGACATCTATGCCATCGGGCTGGTCGTCTACGAGATGTTGACCCTGCGGCGCCCTTTCGATAGGGCGGAAACGCCGCTGGCGACCATCCTGAAGCGACGGAGCGAGCCACCGCGGCCGCCGCACGAATATCTCCTCACCATCGACCCGGTCTGGGAGGCGACCATCCTGCGCTGCCTCGAACGCGAGCCGACCCAGCGATTCCCGCGGGCCGCCGACGTGGTGGCGGCGCTGCGCGGGGAGATCCCCCCCAAGCCGACCAAGAGCGACTGGTTCCGGCGCAAGGGCGGCAAACGGTAGGCGATGCCGGCGCCGACCGTCCATCAGTCGAACAGCGGCGCGCGGGCCTCCACGGAGGGGACGCTGCACCTCACGGTGATGGCGCCGAACGTGTTCGACACGTTTCCGCTGCCGCCGAAAGGGGCGATCACGATCGGACGAGACGAGCACGCCGATGTTCGCATCACCGACGATCTCGCCTCGCGGATGCACGCGCGGCTCGAGGTCGAGTCCACGTCACGCCTCTCGGTCGAGGATCTGGGGAGCCTGAACGGAACCTTCGTGCGCGGCGAGCGAATCGAAGCGCGTCGGCGCGTGAGCCTGCAGCCGGGCGAGGCCCTCACGATCGGCTTCACCCACCTCATGGTGCAGCGCCGCCGCCCCGCGACGCCGCCCCGCCGGCTGCACGGACACGGCGCTTTCGAAGAGCGGCTGGAGGACGCCTGCACGCGGGGGGCGGTCGCGAACGTGACGTCGTTCTCGGTCATGCGCGTCCGGATCGAGGACGAGCAGCCTGCGGGGCGGGGCGCCGAGATGGTGGCCGGGGCGCTTCGCCCGGGCGATTTCCTGGCGCAATACGCGTCGGGCGACTACGAGGTTCTCTTGCTGGACACCGAAGGCGAACGGGCGGCTGCCATCGCTGACGATGCCGCCCGCCGGACCCGTGCTCAGGGTCTGAAAGCGAAGGCGGCGGTCGCGACGTTCCCTGCCGACGGTCGGTCGGCCGAGGCACTCATCGAGCGCGTCGCCTCCCTGCTTCGGGGCGCCGATGGCGCGCGCGAGCCGAACCACGTGGTCAGGTCCGACTCGATGCGCGCTCTCTATCGACTGGCGGATCGGGCGGCAGCGGGTCGGACCGCCAACGGTCTCATCAACGTGCTGATCCTGGGCGAGACGGGCGCCGGCAAGGAGGTCCTCGCGGAGTGGATTCACCGGCGATCGCCCAGGTCAGACGGCCCCTTCGTCTGTATCAACTGCGCGGCGCTCACCGACACGCTCCTAGAGAGCGAGCTCTTCGGGTACGAGAAGGGGGCCTTCACGGGCGCCACACAAGCAAAGCCGGGATTGCTGGAGGCAGCCGCGGGCGGAACCGTGTTCTTCGACGAGATCGGCGATATGCCGGCGGCCCTTCAGACCAAGATCCTGCGCGCCATCGAGAGCCGCAAGGTCATCCGGGTGGGCGGCCTCACACCGCGTCCACTGGATGTCCGCTTCCTTTCCGCCACCCACGTCGATCTCGAGGCGGCCATTGCGGGTGAGCGCTTTCGATCCGACCTATATTTCCGGCTCAACGGCATCAGCCTGACGATCCCGCCGCTGCGTGATCGCCCGGAGGAGATCGAGCCGCTGGCGCGCGCGTTTCTGAACGCCGCTTGCGCCCCAGGCAAGCAGCGGTCGCCGCGGTTGTCTCCCGACGCGCTCGAGGTTCTGCGGGCCTACGACTGGCCAGGCAACATTCGCGAGCTGCGCAACGCCATCGAACGGGCGCTCGTACTATCGGAAGGCGGGGAGATCGACCCCGAGCATCTACCGGTCGAGAAGCTCCGGCTGGCGCGGCCGGCGCCCCCGCCGCCGGTCGCGTCGAATGTCCAAACGCGCGAGGAAGACCCCGAGCGCGA
Source organism: uncultured Pseudomonadota bacterium (assembly GCA_963831685.1). Lineage (GTDB taxonomy): Bacteria > Myxococcota_A > Polyangia > Fen-1088 > Fen-1088 > JADGRB01. Next base: position 91,489 of record CAWHRJ010000005.1, on the reverse strand, counting down.
GCGCATCGTCGCGGTTCTGGCCGAGGTCGGCGCCAACCAGACCCGTGCCGCGAAGAAGCTGGGGATGTCGCGGGGCACCCTGATCGAGCGGCTGAAGCGCTACGGGATCAAGCGTCCTCAGTCGAGCGACTGACGGTCGCGGGAACGAAAGCAGCTCCCCGGGATCGCGTATCCCAAAAGGGCAGAATGCGGTCCTGCGGCAGAGGCTGGGGGAAAACAGGCTTTTCAAGCTGCCACGAAAACGTGCGCGTCCCTCGGCGTTACGCGGGGTGAAGGGCGACGGAAAAGCCGAGAGATTCCAGGCGTCTGACGAGACGAGACGAGTCTTGATACTGGCCTTGGCGCGTCGGTCGAGGTAGTCGGCGCCGAGATCCTTGTAGTCGACCCGACGCTTGAGCATCTCGTAAGCTGTGGGCTACCGCCACCGCGGCGCGCTTCTTCCCGCGGCGAGCGGAAAGGCACCAGGGAGCGTTCCTTGAGATACGAGCCGGTCTTGCGACTTGCGGCGAAAGCTGTCTGGAGAGGGACGTGCTGAGATGGACGTTGCCATATCTGGCGGCTTTCCCGCGGCGCGCTCCGGCGCCACGGCTACGGGTGAGACCGGCGCCGCGACCTGCTTTCCTACGGTCGGCGCAGCAGCTGACTTGATGCGCGGCGGCTCGGTGGCTACCGGCGTCGATGCCTCCGGTGCCGCGTGGGACGGCTCGGACCGCCGCTCTTGGCTTTCGGCGTGAGACCTCGCCGTGACAGGCCGGTCTTGAGAGCTCCCGGCGTAACTTGGCAACCCTCGCGCGAGACGATGGTCGCCACCTCGCTCCAGGAATAGCCGCGCTCGCGCAGCGACCGGATCTCGTCCGCCAGGCGCGTGATCGCCTCCTGCCGCGTGAGCTCGCGCGCGCTGTCGTCCTTCGCCGGGATCGCCGCGAGTCGCGCGCGTATCGCCTCCACGGTCGCCACGGTCAGTGCCATCGACAGCCACTCGGTCATTTCGGGCGGCAGTTGCGGCTTCTCGCTTGGCCGCAACTCTCACGGTCTTGTTCCGAGGGACCGTTGTTCCCTTTGCTGTGACGACTGAAGGGCAAGATAAAAAGACAATGGCCTGCGGCGCCTATGTGTTCGGACTTGTGCGGGATTTTCAATGGTTCGAGCGATCCCAACAATGGCACGACGACGACATCTCCCCGTGATCGCTGCCGTTTTCACAATGGCTCGCGAGGTTCGAGGCTGACGTGCTCGACGGAGACGGCCGCGACCGCCCGGAGTTACGCCCGCGCATCGGCGGAAGGCGCGGCGAGGTGCCGATGGAACGGGTGCCGCGCCTGCGGAGCGCGCTGCTGGCTCGAATCTCGCGACTGGGCGCAAAGTCCGGGCACGCGCCCGGACGCTCGCGAGACGTGTATTCCGTTCGAGACGTCCCCAGGCCGCCGCCGTTCTCGCGGCGTTGCATCGTCAAGGCGCGCTTCGTGAAGATGACGCCGCAGGGCGCGCGGGCCTCGGCGTTACATCTCGCCTACATCGAGAGAGACGGCGTCGAGAGGGACGGATCGCCCGGGCGCCTCTATGGCGCCGGCGACGACACGCCTGTTCGAGAGCTGATCTCGACGCCCGTCGCGGGGGAGAAGCGCCAATTTCCGTTTCATCGTCTCACCCGAGGACGCGCGCGAGATCGACCTGACCGCCTTCACCCGAAACCTCATGGCGCAAGATGGAGACGGATCTCCGGCGGCCGCTCGTGTGGGGCGCGGTGAACCACTGGAACACCGACAACCCGCACGTCCATGTCGTCGTTCGCGGCCTGGACGCCGATGGGCACGATCTCACGATCGACGGTCGTTACATCAGGGAGGGGCTGCGCTCACGCGCCGAGACGATGCTCACGTACGAGCTCGGACCACGAACGCCGATGCAGATCGACGATCAGCTCGCGCGCGAGGTCGGACAGGACCGTTTCACGTCTCTCGACCGGGCGTTACACGTCCGTTGCGGCGCCGATGGCGGGCTGTTGGAGACTTCGTTACCGGCGAGAGATCGCGTCGCGATGGGGAGGCTTATCGCCAGGCTCGGCCACCTCGAACGCCTCGGTCTGGTGGCGAGGGTGTCGGCGGTCGAGTGGCGGTTCGAACCGGGATGGGATGCGACGTTGCGAGAGCTCGGGCAGACGGGCGACGTCATCAAGCGCATGCACGCGGCCGTTACCTGGCCGGATCCAGCGCGGTTCGCGATCGTCGATGAATCGAGCGCGATGGATCCGATCGACGGCGTCGTCCGTTCCAAGGGCCTGCATGACGAGCTCACCGGCCAGCTGTTCATGGTGATCGAGGCCGCTGACAGTCGGATCTGTTACACGAGGGTCGACCTGCAAACCGCGGAGCGGATAGCGGAAGGCGTCAGCGTGCGCCTGGCAGTGGGTCCGTCGCCCCTCGGCGGTTGCGGGTCAGCCCCAGATCGGCGAGAAGGCGAAGGCACGCTCGCCGGTCCAGCTCCGGCGCCTGGGTCCGCCGCTTCATCTTCAACAGCGTTACAAGGGTCCCGCCCGGTTCGATACGCCCGAGGTCGCGGTCCTTGCGACCTCTGGCTCGGGCCTTGCCGGCGAAGTTGCACGATCTCTGTCGCGCCGTGACTCCAACCTGCGCGCGCGATGGGGGTGGGCGGACGACCCGCAACAGCGAGTGCCGTCGCCCGAGGGATCTCGCAAGCCGTGAACGAAGCGACGACTATCGAAGACTCTGGCCGGACGCGCCGGTCGGACAGCGGCGCCGATCCCGTCCTGCCGATGGTGCTCACCCCCGACGAGCTCGCGAAGATGCTCCGGGTCCGGCGGCGCTCCGTCTATGAAGCCATCTCCCGTGGCGACATCCCGGGCGTGCGGCGCATCGGTCGGAAGGTGCGGATCGATCGCGACAGCGTGCTAGCGTGGATGGCTGACGGCCATGGTCGCGCCCCGCGTTCAAACAGGAGATGACATGAGCGTGAGGCGACGCACGTACCGCGACCGCAAGACGGGCGCGGTGACGACGAGCTGGGTGGTCGACATCGACCTCCAGCACCCAGACGGGAGGCGAGAGAGGATCCGCAAGATCTCTCCCGCCCATTCATTTCGAGGCGCGGAGCAGTACGAACGAGATCTGCGCGCCTCGTTGCTTGCGGGAACCTACGGCAAGAAGGAGGCACCCACCTTTCAAGAGTTCGTGTCGGAGCGCTGGCTCTCCACCTATCCGAAGTCTGTCGGCAACCGCCGGACCTCGATCCGCGAGAAGGAGATCCACGTCCGGATCCACCTCCTCCCGGTGCTGGGGCGGCTGCGGCTCGACAAGATCAGCGGCGAGGTGGTCGCCCGGCTGTTCGCGCGTCTTCGCACCAAGCTGCCAGACAAGAAGGCTCTCGGGGAGAAGACGATCAAGAACGTCCGGGCGACGCTGAGGCGGATCCTCGCCTCTGCGAAGGAGTGGGGCGAGATCTCGGCCATTCCGGATCTGCCGCGCGTGAAGGTCCCCGAGTCGTCGTGGGACTTCTTCACGTGGGAAGAGACGGAGCGGCTCCTCGCCGCCTGCCGCGACGAAGAGGAGCGCGCGCTCCTCACGTTCGCGGTGCACACCGGCGCGCGGGCGGGAGAGCAGCTGGCGCTTTCGTGGGGCGACATCGACTGGCACAACCACCTGGTGGTGTTTCGTCGATCGTCGACCCGCGGGATCGTCGGACCGACCAAGAGCGGACGGGAGCGGAAGGTGCCGCTCACCGGCAAGCTCGAGGCTGCGCTGCGGAGGATCAAACACCTCCGGAGCGATCGCGTGTTCTGCAACCCGGACGGATCCGTCCTGACGCTCGATCAGCTTCACGAGCGCTTCTGGATGGTCAGCCGGAGGGCGGGGCTCCGAAGGCTGCGCTGGCACGATCTACGGCACTCGTTCGGCTCGCAGGCGGCGATGGCGGGCGTCCCCATCATCCAGGTGCAGCAGTGGATGGGACACTCGACGATCGCCATGACGATGCGGTACGCGCACCTCTCTCCCGGGGCGGGCGCGGACTGGATCCGGATGCTCGAAGCGCCTGCGAATCTACGGCACTCTGACGGCACTTCACCGATCGCGAATCAGAAAGTACCTGTAACTACGCTTAGTTAAGCTGCGACCCCAGCGGGATTCGAACCCGCGTTCATGCCTTGAAAGGGCATTGTCCTGGGCCGGGCTAGACGATGGGGTCCCGACGAGGGACCGGTAGTCTAGGGAAGGGACCGCAAAGCGCAAGCGGTCTCTCCGGCGGCAGCTACTGGTCGCTGTCGGTGCGGGCGAGGTAGTGGCGGGCGAGGGCGGACCATTCGTCGGCGAGGCTCCCCTCGAACGGCTCGCGGCCGGCCTGGTGGTACCAGTAGTGGGCGTTCTCGAGGTCGCCTTCCTTGCGGTGGAGGTAGGCGTGGATGCGGGCGCCGTCGGCGGTTTCGATCTCGCCGGCCAGCTCGTGGGCGCCGCTCCAGTCGCCCGCGCCGTCGAGCCACAGCGCACGCAGGACCGGCGTCAGGTACGGCGGCTCCTCGCGGCGCTTGGTAGCCGCCGCGAAAGTCTCCAGGGTCATGGCCAGAATCTACGCTCCCGCGCCGGCTCTTACCACCGCGCTCGCCGTGAGCGCGCCGGGCAGGACCAGCATCGAGTCGCCGAGCTCGTGGGTGAGAAAGCCGGCGCGCTCGGCGTGGTCGGCCGCGGCCGCCAGCAAGTCCCCGCCGGCGAACGCGGCGAGCAGCTGGAAGTGGCTCTCGTGCGCGGCGTGCGCACCGGACAGCACGCCGTCGACGACGCGCGGACGGAACGCGGGGGTGATGCGCAGGTCGGTCTCGCCGTGGCCGGCGCGGACGACGCCGCTGTTTTGCGCGGCCGCGCCTTCGAGCGCGCGGACGACCGTGGTCCCGACGGCGACGATGCGGTTGTTGCGTCCGCGCGTCTCGGCCACCGCGCGCGCGGTGGCCGCGGGGATCTCGAACGCCTCGGCGAGCGGCAACGCGGCGTCGAGCGCCGGATCGCCGGTCGCGCTCAGCCCGGCGGCGTGCGTGAGCGCGGCCCAGCGGACGCCGCGCCGGCGGAGCGCGAGCAGGATCTCCCACGACAGCGGCCGTCCGGCGGAGGGCATCTCGAACGCCCAGGGGCGCGTCGCGTAGGCGGTCTGCACGGCCCACAGCGGCAGATCGTGCGCGAGGTGCGAGTACTGCACGGGGCGCCCTTCCTTGTAGAGCGCCGCCCAGAGCGCGTCGCCGTCGAGATCGAAGCGCAGGTCGACGAGCCGGGGCGACAGCTTCGCGTTACGGCCGACGGTGGCGCCGAGCGCACCGAACCGCAGCCGGGCACCGTCGGCGAATTCGGGCGGCGCGGGCCGATCCTCGGTGCGCGCGTGCCAGTCGCCGGCGCCGAACAAGACGGCGCCGAAACGCGCGCCGCCGCGCGCGGCGATGAGGCGCGCCTCGATCGGGCGTCCGGCGTCGTCGGTGCCGCGCAGCGAGGCGGGGAGGGTGGCGGCGTCGTTGACGACCAGCAGGTCGCCGGGCGCCAGGAGCTCCGGCAACGCAGGCGTGCGTGTCTCTCTCAGCCCGGTGCCGTCCGGCGCCGCGGGATCGATCACCAGCAGGCGAACGTCGTCGCGCCGGTCGGGGTAGGTCCGCGCGGGCCTCATCGGACGGCCCTGGCGCCCTGAGGGCCGACGCGGATGGCGACGCGCGCGCCGGAAGCCGGCGCGTCGGTTGGGGCGGCGGTGGCGCTGCCGGCGACCAGCGCGACGATCCTCTCGGCGACGCGCGCGGGGTCGGAGAGCTCGGCGCGGTCGGCGTCGGGGATGGCGTCGGCGTGCATTCGGGTGTCCATCTCGCCGGGGTCGACGGTGTAAAGACGCACGCCGGTGCCGCCGAGCTCTGCCGCCCAGACGCGCCCGAGCTGCTCCAGCGCCGCCTTCGAGGCGCCATAGGCGCCCCAGCGCTCGTAGGCCTCGGTCGCGGCGTCCGAGGTGACGTTCACGATGGTGCCGGCGCCGCGCAGGACCATCGGGCCGGCGATCGCTTTGGTCAGCCGGAAGGCGCCGACCAGGTTGACCGCCAGCGCGCGCTCCAGATCCTCGCAGTCGGTGTCGAGCAACAGGCGCAGCGGCACCGGCCCCAGCGTGCTGGCGTTGTTGACCAGCAGATCGATGGCGCCCACCAGCGCAGCCGCCTGGCCGGCGATCGCGGCGGCGGCGTCCTTGTCGGCGACGTCGGCGACGACGGCGTGCGCCTCGCCGCCCGCAGCGCGGATCTCCGCCACCGCTGCCGCCAGCGCCTCGGCGTGGCGCGCCACCAGGACGACGCGCGCGCCGGCTGCCGCCAGCGCCCGGCCGAGCGCGTGGCCGAGCCCCTGGCTGCCGCCGGTGACCAGCGCCGATTGTCCCTCCAAGACTCCTCGCGTGTGTTGGGCCATGCCCCAACGATGCGCGCCCCTGACAACGTATCAACCAGCTTGCCAATATATTGGCAAGGAGCCATCTTGTTGGCGATGGCCGACGACGCACGGGCCGGGGCCGCGGCGCACCTCGGCCGCAACATCCAGGCCCTGCGCGAGGCGCGCGGGCAGACGCAGCAGCAGATCGCGCGCGTGGCGGGCGTCCCGCGGGCGACCTGGGCGAACCTGGAATCCGGGGCGGCCAACCCGACGCTGGCGGTGCTGGTGCGGGTCGCGCAGGCACTGTCGGTCCGGCTCGAGGAGCTGATCGAACCGCCGCGCCGGCTCGGCCGCCTCTACCGCGCGGGGACGCTCCCCAGCCGGATGCGCGGGCCGGTCGTCGTGCGCAAGCTGCTGCCGGAGACGATCCCCGGGCTCGAGATCGAGCGGATGGAGCTTCCGGCCGGCAGCGCCATGGCCGGCGTCCCCCACACCGCCGGCACGCGCGAGTACCTGACCTGCGAGCGGGGCCGGATCGAGCTTTCGGCGGGCGGCGAGACCTTCACCCTGGACCCGGGAGATGTCGTGGTGTTTCGCGGGGATCAGCGGCACGGCTACCGGAACCGCGGCCCCGGATTGGCGGTCGCCTACAGCGTGGTGGCGTTCGCGCCCGTCGCGGCTTGACCGGCCGGCCGGCGGCGCTATACTGAACACCGGTACAGGTAATTGTCATGGGACGGAATCTCTCGCTGCTCGCGCACCTGCCCCGGCTGGAGGCGGACCAGATCACGCACCGGCGTGACTGCGAGTGTGTGCGCTGCGACGCCGGCTATCGGCCGACGGAGCAAGAGCGGACGGTCGCGCGGCAGCGCTGGGACCAGCGACGCCTGCACGAGGCCGCGACGCGGGCGCTGGCGCGCCGGGCGGAGCGAGCGCATGTGCGGGCAGCGGCGGTCGGGCTCGTGCTGCAGGCGGAGGAGGCGGCCGCCGACGCGCGGGTCCGCGCCCTGCGCGCGGCGCGCGCGCGGGCCGACGAAGATCGGCAGCTGGCGCTCCTGCAGTCGCTGCGGCGCAGGGGGATGCCGCTCGCCGCGGCGCTCGTCGAGGTGGAGCGCCGGTCCAAGGATGCCGTCGTGTGATTGGGACGGCGCAAGGAATCAATCGCGCGGCGCGCAGTCGGCGAGGGTGAATGTCTCTTGGAAGACGGGATCACCGTTGACCGGGGGCTGCGTGAACGTCATGAAGGCATTGGCGGACGCGAACCACACCTGAAACGGCGCGAACGGGACAGTGCCGCAGGAAAGCTCGTAGTTGTCCGCCGCGGTCCCGCCCAACTCCGTCACGTTCCCCACATGGGTCGTGGCGGCGCCCGTGCTCGTGTCGAAGACCTCGCTCGCCCATAAAATCACGGTCCCCCCCTGCATCACGGCCACCGTGTCACGAACCTCGGTATCCGCCGCCCCGCGATACCCGTCCAGCGCCGTCGCGCGATAGATGCCGTCGGTCAGCGTGCCGATCGGGCCCCCCGGAACGGCGTCGCCCGAATGCAGGACCGCGTGGATCGGGAACGCGGTGTTCTGAAGGTTGTTGCAGCCTGAATTCGGGATGGCGACCGGCTGACAAGCCGATGCGTCACTGATGTTGGGTTTGACCGACCCGCACCCAGTCGCCATCACGAGCGCCAGAACGAAGCTCGCCCGTCCCTTCAACGCCACCAAACGAGCTTCGGCCCGTCGAGCATGCGGGTCAAGGTAGAGTTCCCGGCCGATGGAGGTGAGCACGACGTTGGTCTTGTTGCCGGGGATGGAGGGGAGCGGCGTCATCTTCGGCCCACTGATGGCGGCGGCGCCCGTCGGTGTCGAGGTCGTCACCATCACCTACCCCTCGGGCGCAAAGAACAGTTACGAAGATCTCCTGCCGCTCGTGCGGGCGCTCCTGCCGCGCGGGCGCCCGTTCTATCTGCTCGGGTGGTCGTTCTCCGGGCCGCTCGCGTTGCGGGCCGCGGCGGAGAATCCGGCGGGCTTGCGCGGCGTCATCTTGGCGTCGTCGTTCGTACGCCGGCCGTCGTGGGTCCCAGCGGCGATGCACCGCCTCGCGCGGCCGTGGCTGTTCAAGCTCTATCCGGCGGCGGCACAGGCGAAGGCGCTCCTCGGCCGGCGCGCCTCGCCCGAGTTGCGCCGGTTGCTCGGCGAGGCACACGCGATTGCCGGCGCGGAGGCGCTCGCCTGCCGGGTCCGCGCCGCGATGACCGTCGACGCGACCGCCGAGCTCGGCGCCTGTCCGGTTCCGCTCCTCTACCTGCGGGCGACCGCAGACGAGGTGGTCCGCGCGCGCTGTGCCGACGACGTTCGCGCGGTGGTACCTTCGGTAGAGATCGTCGAGCTTGCAGGGCCGCACCTGGCGCTGGTGACGAACCCAGCGGCCTCCTGGGCGGCCCTGACGGCGTTCATGGAACGGAGACTCCGTTAAAGGCCAATGAAGACAAACGAAGCGTCGATTCCGAACGTCGCGGCCATCGTGTTCTCGTTCTCGATCATTCTTGCTTGTTCGAGCGGATCGGGGGGCTCCGGCGGCAGCGTTGGATCCGGAGGCGGGGGCGGGTCCCACGGGCTCGCGGGTGCCTCAGGGACGGGCGGGGGAACGGGCGGCTCCGGGACAGGAGGAGCGGCCACGGGAGGTGCGTCCGGAAGCGGAGGGACTGCCGGTTCGGGAGCGGCTGGAGGCGCCGGTATCGGCGAGAACGCGGGCACCGGCGGCCATGCCGGTGTCGGTGGCGGTGCGGGCGCGGCACAAGGGGGGCATGGCGGAACGGCTGGCGTCGGGGGAGCGGCCGGCACTGGTGGAGCGGGGGGAGCCTTTGTCTGTGCCGGCACGTCGTGCGGTTCCGCGAAGGTTTGTGTCACCTACACACAAATCGGAAGTACGGTTTTCGCCTGCAAGGACAACCCCTGCGCCGGTCAGGCTCTGTCTTGCGATTGCGCTGCTGCGACGCTTTGTACCGCTGAGGCATTCGGCATCTGCAACGTCACGAGCGACGGGACCGTCGAGTGTCTGAACGGAGGTTGACGGAGCACGGGCGAACGCTATCCCGGGTGCTCTGCTGCGCTTCGTGTGATTCAAATCCCGCCCGTGCTCAAGCCACTCGGCGAAGTATGGTGAGGCAACTTCGGCGGGGCGGCCCGGACATCGGGGCTTCACCTGTTGTTGTTTCGGCGCCCGAACGGGCATAACCGTGCCGAGGGGCCGGCTGGAATGCCGTTCGGCCCTGTGGAGTTGAAGCCAACGCACCTGCTCACCCGGAGACTACCCATGAGGCTCAGCGGATCCGTCGTCGCGATCATTTGTGTTTCTCTCGCCGCTTGCAGTCACGAGCAGGCCGCGCCCGCCAAGACGCCCACGGCGAGCCCGCCGCCCGCCCCGGCGGCTGCCCGGCCGCGGGACGTGACGGCGAACCAGAAGATGAGCAACACGTTGGCCATCTCGGGCGACATCGTGCGGCTCTGCGGGATCAAGGCGACGACGAGCGGGGCCTCCCCGAAGTTCGGGTTCGACAAGGCCGATCTCAGCGACGACGATCACAACGTCCTGCAGCAGCTCGCGACCTGCATGAAGACCGGTCCACTCCAGGGGAAGGTCGTCGAGCTCACGGGCCGGGCCGACCGGCGCGGGACCGAGGAATACAATCTGGCGCTCGGCTCCCGGCGCGCGCGCAGTGTGAACGACTACCTGCAGTCCCTGGGCGTCGGCGCGGCCTATCTCTCTCAGACCAGCCGCGGCGCGCTCGACGCCACCGGCACCGACGAGGCGGGCTGGGAGAACGACCGGCGCGTCGACATCATGCTCAAGCGCTAGCGCCCAAGTTGGGCCATCTGTCTTTTCCCCGAGAAAATCGACTAACTGCTTGTGGGCCCAGCAGGGTTCGAACCTGCGGCCAACGGATTAAAAGTCCGCAGCTCTACCAGCTGAGCTATGGGCCCGAGGGCCGACGAGAATACAGGACGAGGTCGCTCGGTCAAGACCGGCGCGCGCGGCGCGGGTTCCCATCTAGACCGTCGGGATTGCCGGGATGACCGGCGCGCTCTCCAGGAGATCGGCCTCGTCGGACGATGCGCGGGGCGCGATGGCGATGCCGTGCGCGGCCGCGAAGCGGATCAAGCTGGCGGTGGTGCGCACGCCGAGCTTGCGGTTGATGTTCGTGCGGTGCGTGTCGACCGTCTTGACGCTGATGAAGAGCCGGCTGGCGATCTCCTTGCTGCCGCTGCCCGCCACGACCAGCCGGAAGATCTCACGCTCGCGGCGCGATAGGCGTGCCAGCAGCCGATCTTCCGACTCGAACGAGGTGTCGGTCCGCATGCGGGAGGCCATGAGCGGCGAGATGTAGCGGCCGCCGCGGGCGACGGTCTCGATCGCGGTCAGCAGGTCGGCCGTGGGCTGCTCCTTGAGGATGTAGCCGTGCACGCCGACCGAGAGCGCCTCCGCCGCGGAGAACTCGTCGCGGAAGCCGGTCATGATGAGGACGCGCGTCTTGAGGCGCGAGCGGCGCAATGCGCGTGCCAGCTCGATGCCGCTCCCGTCCTCGAGTGACAGATCGACCAACAGGAGGTCGGGGGTGAAACGTTCCAGCAACGGGAGCGTTTCGCGAATGCTCGCCGTGACCCCCACGATCTGCAGGTCCTGGTTCTCGCCGAGAAGGCTCGCCAGTGCGTCGCGCACGAACGGGTGATCGTCGACGATGATGATGCGGGTAGGCGCCGAGCTCACGCCCGACCAATCTCGATCCGGGCGGCGAAAAGTAAAGAGCGACTCACAAAAAAAACGGACGGCGCGTCGCCCGCGACACTCTCCCGAAACATCGGCTTGAGGCAGATACTGAGATTGGGGTAGGGCGGGGGATGCTGCTTGACCCTTCGAGTGGCCAACCTGTATCTCTGGCCCCGACATGAGGCGTGAGCGGGCGTGAAGGGCGGGCGATGAGATCCATTCGCGGCCGCGGCGCCGCCCATCGGTTCGATGCTCAGGGATCACCGAGGGAAGAGAGCTTTCGCCTGCTCGCCGCGGCCAGCCAGGTGCTGGCCGCCTCGTTCGATCTCGCGGAGCCGCTGCGACAGGTCGCGCGAATGATGGTCCCGCAGCTGGGCGACGTCTCCCTCGTCGACGTCCTCGGCCCCAAAGGAGAGCTCGGGCGGATCGCGACCGCCATCGCCGATCCGGCGAAGCAAGGAGAGCTCACCCCCGCCGGTCTCGTCGGGGGGACGCTGCAGCAGCGTGTCCTCAGCTCGGGCCGTCCGATCGTGATCGCCAAGCCGGGAGGGGCGGCGGCGCTCCTCGGCGCCGGAGGTCTCGCCGCGAGGTCGGCGTTGCTGTTGCCGCTCACCTCGACGAAGGGACCGCTGGGCGTTCTCACGCTGGTCTCGACGCGGGCGGGGCGGCGCTCCCCGGCGCCGGACCTGGCGCTCGCGCAGGATCTCGCGGGACGCATCGGCACCGCAATCGAACGGGCGCAACTCTACAACCAGGCCAAGGAGGCCATTGCCGCCCGGCAGGACATCCTGGCGTTCGTTTCGCACGACCTCAAGAACTCGCTCATGAGTCTGTTTCTCAACGTCGAGATGCTGCACCGGAACGCGCCCCAGGACGAGCGCCGCCACGGGTGGAAGCAGCTCGATCGCATCCGGCGCGGGATCTTCCAGATGCGTCGAATGATCGAAGACCTGCTCGACGTCGGGAGCATCGATTCGGGCCGGCTGGCGGTCGACCCGCGCGAGCACGAGATCAGCGATCTCTTTCAGGACGCCGTGGAGCTGTCAGCGCCCCTCATTGCCGACAAGCGGATCGAGATCAAGATCGAGATGCCGGCCGCGCCGTTCAAGGTCCGCTGCGATCGCGAGCGGATGATGCAGGTCTTCTCCAACCTGATCGGCAACGCGGTGAAGTTCGTTCCCGAGCGCGGGACCATCGTTCTGTCCGCCGCCTTCTCGGGGACGAACGCCCTGGTCGCCGTGCGAGACACCGGCCCCGGCATCCCGCCCGCCCGCCTGCCGCACCTGTTTCAACGGTACTGGCAGGCCGACGAAACCGCGCGCAAGGGGAGGGGCCTCGGCCTCTTCATCACCAAGGGGATCGTCGAGGCCCAGGGCGGGGTGATCTGGGCCGAGAGCCAGGTCGGAACCGGCTCCACGTTCTTCATTACCTTGCCGCTGGCGACGCCGTCGTTGCGGTCCGCGCTGGTCGTCGCGGGCGCCAAACGCCCCGCCAAACGAGCCCCCGCGCGGATTACCAACTCCGCCAAAAATCGTATCCACGCGAACGACTGATCCGGTTGCAGGTTCCCGGCTACGAGCCTGGACGTCGGCTACGGCTTCGGGGGGGTCCAGGCCGTGTCGGCCAGGTTCCCCTCGGCGAACCCGAAGTAGACCTCCATCTGCTTGCGCATGAAGGCCTGCGCGTCCTTGGTGGTGAGGTCGAGGCGGTAGGTGTTCACGAACTTGACCGAGTCCTGCAGCCACATCCGCCAGGCGTCGAGCGAGACCTCGGCGTAGATCTTCTCGCCGAGCTCACCCTGGACCGGCTTGAACGGCAGGCCGGGGAGCTCCTTGCCGAGCTTTCGACACGTCACCATGCGGGGCATTGTCGGACCCCTATACCGCAACGGCGGGCGGCATGCCATCCTGGACCCTTCCCATCTGATGACCCACCCTGACGACGACCGCGAGAAGCGACAGGACGTCGCCCACGCGGCCCGGAGCGGTGGGATGCAGGTGCTCACCGTCGCGGCGACGGCGCTCATCTCCGTCACCCACGTCCTGCTGGCGCGCCTCTACGGCCGGGCCGTGTTCGGCAGCTATCAGGCCTGCCTGGCGATCATGGAGGTCGTGTCGCGCGGCGGGACGGGCGGGGCGGGAGGCGGCATGCTCCGCTTCGTGGCCGGTCACCGCGCGCGCGGCGAGACCGAGCAGATGCTGAGCGCGATCGGGACCGGGCTGCGGATCTGCCTGCTGATCTCGGGCGCCGCCGTCCTGCTGCTGATTGCGGGGGCCGATCCGGTGGCGCGCCTCATGCGCCAGCCGGGTCTCGCACCCGCGCTCCGGATCATGGCGCCGGCCGCCACCATCGGCGGCTGCGTCCTCATCCTGGTTCAAGCCAGCCTGGCGGCCAAGGTCACCCGCGCGAATTTCTTCGTCCGGGGTTTGGGCGAACCGGCCTTCCTGCTGCTCGCCGGCGTGTCGGCGGCGCTGTTCGGGCGCTCGCTGGCGACGCTGGCTACGGCGCACGTCATCGCCGCCACGGCGACCCTGCTGCTGGCGGTCGTGGCGGTGAGCCGGGTGTTCGGGCGCGCGGAGCTGGCGCGGGCGCTGCGCGGCCCATGGCTTCCCGGGTTCTTGCGGTTCTCTCTCCCGCTGGGCCTGGCCGATCTGCTGAACGCGATTCTGCAGCGCACCGACATCATCTTGCTCACGGTGTTCGTGGGGACCAAGGCCGCGGCCGTTTACGCCGCGGCCGAATTCGTCACGCGGGTCATCGCCAGCGCGCGCTCGGTCTTCGACAGCGTGGCGGCGCCGGTCTTCTCGGAGGCGGTGCACCTCGGACAGCCGCAACGGCTGGAAGGGAATCTGGTGATGATGAACCGCTGGGTCGTTTCGGTCGCACTGCCGATCGCCCTGACGGTCGTCGTCCTGCGGCGCGAGCTCCTGGCCCTTTACGGGCCGGCGTTTCAGGAGGGCGCCACGGCGATGTGCATTCTGGCCGCCAGCCACATGGTCAACGTGAGCCTGGGGTTGGTGGGGTGGATCCTGGTGACCGGCGGCAGCTCGCGGGTCATTCTTCTGAACAACCTCGCGGGCGCGGTGCTCAACGTCGTTTTGGGGGTGGTGCTCATCCCCCGCTTCGGTCTGGTGGGGACCGCCTGCGCGGCGCTGGGGAGCGTCGTCCTGGTCAACGCGCTGATGATGATCGAGGTGCGCGTCGGCTTCGGCGTCTGGCCATTCGACCGGACGATCTTCAAGCCGCTCGCCGCTGCGGGCGTGACCCTGGCGGCCGAGCTGGCGCTCGGCCAGCACATCGCGGCCGTCGGTCTGAGGGTTCCTCTGATCCTCGTGACCGGCCTCGTTGCCTACGGCGCGACGCTCTTTGCGCTGGGCCTGGCGCCCGAGGAACGCCGCCTCTTCGCGGGCGCGGCAGCCCGCTTTCGTCGGCGTCGCGACCGATGAGGCCTCGAAGGCGTGTCGTCTCAGTGTCCGCCGGCGGCCGCGCCGCCCGGGCGGGCCCGCTGCGTGAAGAAGAGCAGCGGAATCATCAGGCCGGTGGCGATGGCCAGCATCTTGATGGCGTCGAGAAAGGCCAGCGTCGTCGCCTGCTGCTGCACCTGGAGGTAGATGACCTGGAGGGCCTTGTGGCTGGCGTCGATCGCCGACGCGCCGGCGCGCTCGAAGGCGTTGGCGATCCCCGCGAGCCGTGCCGTGAAGGCGGGGTCGTAGTTGCTGGCCCGCGTGACGAGGATGTCGTTGTGAAACTGCGAGCGCCGCGCGATCAGCGTGGTGACCGCGGCGATGCCGATGTCACCCCCCATGTTGCGCGACAGGTTCACGATCCCCGAGACGGCGTTGTTCTTCTCTGGCCTCACGCCCGCGTAGACCAGCGTGTTGATCGGGATGAAGAGGAACGGCAGGCCGATAGACTGGATGACCCGCAGCTCGACGGCCGTCCGGAAGTCGATCCCGGTGTAGAGGTGCCGGCTCATGAAGAAGAGCGACGACGACAGCGCCACGAAACCGAAGCCGATCAGGTAGCGGGCGTCGACCCGCGAGACCATGATGCCGACGAAAGGCAAGAGCAGGATGACCACGAACCCGCCCGGCGAGAGCGCCATCCCCGACTGCTGCGCGGTGTAGCCCATCAGCACTTGCAGAAACTGGGGGAGCAGCACCGTGGAGCCGAACAGCGCGATCCCCAGCGTCAGCATCATGATGTTGGCGACGGCGAAGGTCCGGTTCTTGAACATGTTGACGTCCACGATCGGGTGTTCGTGCTTGCGTTCCCAGAGGACGAACGAGACCAGCGCGACGCCGGCGATGATCGACGAGCCGAGGATGAACGGCGAGGTGAACCACTCGTCCTCCTGCCCCTTGTCGAGGACGATCTCGAGAAAACCGAGGCCGACGGCGATGAGCGCGAGGCCGATGTAGTCGATGCCGCCGGCTTTCGCCTTGCCGGCCACGATGTGGGGCGGATCCGTCACCAGCCGTCGCGTCAGCGTCAGCGAGACCAGGCCGACCGGCACGTTGATGAAGAAGATCCAGCGCCAGGTGAAGTGGTCGGTGATGAAGCCGCCCAGCGTCGGGCCGATCGCCGGCGCCAGCACGACCGCCATCCCGTAGACGGCGAAGGCCATGCCGCGCTTGGCGGGCGGGAAGGTGTCGGCCAGGATCGCCTGCTCGCTGGGGCCGAGCCCGCCGCCGCCGAGCCCCTGCAGCACGCGGAAGAAGATCAGCGATCCCAGCGACGGCGCGATGCCGCACAGGAACGAGCTGACCGTGAAAACGATGACGCAGGTCATGTAGAAGCGCTTGCGGCCGATCTTCGAGGCGATCCAGCCGCTGATCGGCAGCACGACCGCGTTCGAGACGAGGTACGACGTCAGCACCCAGGTCCCCTCGTCCTGGCTGACCGACAGGTTGCCGGCGATGTGGGGCAGCGAGACGTTGGCGATGCTCGTGTCGAGCACCTCCATGAAGGTGGCCATGGTGACGACCAGCGCGATCGCCCACGGGTTGTGGCCGCCCGTCCAGCCGGTGTCGAAGTAGGCGGGGCGCGCGGGGGCGGCCGCCGCCGGGCCGGCGGCGCTCACTGCGTCACACGGATCTTCGGCTCGACCGACATCCCGGGGCGGAGGCGGTCGATTCCTGCTTGGCCGGGATCGATCGTGATGCGTACCGGGATCCGCTGCACCACCTTCACGTAGTTGCCGGAGGCGTTCTCGGGCGGCAGCACACTGAGCCGCGAGCCGGTGGCGCCGCCGATGCTCTCGATCTTGCCGGTGAGGTCGTTCCCCAGCGCGTCGACGTGGAGATCGGCCGCCATCCCCGGCTTCATCCGCTCGATCTGCGTCTCGCGAAAGTTGGCGGTCACCCACAGCGTGTCGATCTGCGCGACGGCGATGAGCTGCTGCCCCGGCGACACGTGGTCCCCGATGTTGACCGCCTTCTTGGCGACCGTGCCGGCAATCGGGGTGCGCACCTGCGCGTAGCCGAGGTTCAGCTCCGCCTGCGCCAGCTGCGCCTTGGCCAGCGCCAGGTTGGCCTGGCGGTACTCGACCGACGCCTTCCGCGTCTCGACCTGCTTGGGCGCGTTCTTCCTCACCTCGGTGAGTCGGCTCTTGGTCGCGCCGAGCTGCGCCTTCTGCGCCGAGACCCGCTCGCGCGCCCCCGCCAGCGCGTGCCGCGCCGCCTGCACCTGGGCGCTGGCCGTCTCGGCGGCGGTCACCCGGCGATCGAGATCGGCGCGCGGGATCGCCTGCGCCTTCCAGAGATCCTCGCCGCGCTTCCGCTCGATCTCCGCCAGCCGTTCGTTCCCTTCCGCCTCCGTCAGCCGCGACATCAGCTGGTCGACGTCCTTCTCCGCGCCGGTCAACCCGGCGCTGGCCGAAAGAATCTCCGCGTCCGCGCCCGCCATCGCCGCGGTGTTGGAGGTCTCGGTGATCGAAATGCTCGGATCCTCGGCCTGAAGCTGCGCCTGCGCTTGCGCGACCGCCGCCTTGGCCTGGGCGACCGCCACGGTGAGATCGGTGGGATCGATCTCCAGCAGGACGTCGTTCGCCTTGACCGCCTGGTTCTCGACCACCCGCACGGCCGTGACCGTCCCCGCGACGCGCGGGCCGATGTTGCTGATGTTGCCGTCGATCTGCGCGTCGTCGGTGTCCTCGAAGTTCCGGGCATGGAGCCAGTAGAGGCCCGCCGCCACGGCCAGCACGGCCAGGATCACCATCATGATCGGCTTCGGCTTCCGCTTCGGCTTGTCGGGCGCCGCCTCGGCCCCCGCGCCCACCGCCGCCGGCCGCGACCGAGGATCGACCACCGCCGCCTCCGCCGATCGCTGATTCCTGCCGTCGGCCGTGGGGGCCTCTCCGGATGAGCTCATGGGCATTCTGTCTAGTTGGCGCTCGGGTCCCGTGCAAGCGGAAGTGTCCGGAATCTGGACAGGCCCCCGCCCGGTCCCTCATCTATATAGAGCCCATGTCGGGAGTCCCAGAGCCCACGCCGGGAGCCGAACAGCCCGCGGCCGCCTGGTGGCTGCGCGGGGCGACGGCCCAGACCCTCTGGGCGCGCCTGGCCCGCTCGCGTCATCTGGTGCGGTTCCAGCGCGAGGTGCTGACCACCGACGACGACGACGATCTGCTCCTCGATCACGCCCCCGGCCCACCGGGTGCCTCGCGGGTCCTTCTCCTGCACGGCCTCGAGGGGAGCGCCCATTCGCTGCACACGCAGGGGCTGGCGGTGCAGGCGGCGCGCGTCGGGTGGCGCTGCACGGTCCTCAACTTCCGTTCCTGCGCGCGCGATCCGGCGCAGATCTCGCGGCGGCTGCCGAACCGCCGGCCGCGCCTCTATCATTCGGGCGATACGGCCGATCTCGATTTCGTGGTGCGCACCCTGATGGCGCGCGAGCCGGCCGTGCCCATCTATGCGGTGGGGTTTTCGCTGGGGGGAAACGTGCTGCTCAAGTGGCTGGGGGAGGTGGGCGCCGCGAGCGCCATCCGGGGGGCGGCGACGATCTCAGTCCCCTACGATCTGGCCGCCGCCTCGCGCTACCTGGAACGTCCGGGCGCGCGTTTTTACACCTATCACTTCCTGAGGCGGCTCAAGCCGAAGGCGCTCGACGTGATGGCGCGGTTTCCGCGCGAGACGGCGCACCTCGACGCCGCCCGGATCCATGCCGCGCGAACGTTCGCCGAGTTCGATCAGGCCGTCACGGCGCCCATGCACGGGTTCGCCAGCGCCGAGGACTACTACGCGCGGGCGAGCTCGCTCGGCTACCTCTCACGCATCAGCGTGCCGACCCTCTGCATCAGCAGCGGGGACGATCCCTTCTGCCCGGCCGAGTCGATCGAGCGCGCGCGGGTCGCCGCCTCGCCGTCGGTCACCTTCGAGGTGACGCCCTGGGGCGGACACACCGGATTCGTCTCGGGAGCCTGGCCCTGGCGGCCGCGCTACTGGGCGGAGGAGCTGACCGTCGACTGGCTCGGACGGATCCAAAACGCGACCATCCGCGCCGCCGGCTGACCGCGGGACGACCGCAGGAAATGGGCGTTGTTGCAGAACTGTAACGTGACCGTCACGTGTTCGACGCAGTATGGTCAAACTCCAATGGCGAGCGCGTCGATCGGGGTTGTTGCCTGGATCTGGTTTCTTCGGGCCCTGTCGGTCTTCAACATCGCCATCTGGCTGCGGATGGCGGCCCAGTTCCAGCGCGAGAGCTCGCTGCAGGGGCCCGAGCTCCGTCGGTATCGCCGGCGCCAACTGAGCCTCGCGGCGCTGTTCGTGTTCGGCTGCGCCTTCCGCTCGATCTTCCCGCGCGCCGACGTGCAGCGGATCTGCCTTTTCGACAACTGGATCTCCGTCGTGGCCATTGGCCGTTCGGTTGCCACGATCGCCGAGATGGCCTTCATGGCCCAGTGGGCGCTGCTGCTCGGCGAGTCGGCCGGTCCGGGGCAGCGGGACGTGGCGCGGATCATCTCGCGTGTTCTGGTGCCGATGATCGCGGTCGCCGAGCTCTGCTCCTGGTACGCAGTGCTGTCGACGAACTATCTCGGCAACGCGGTCGAGCAATCGATCTGGACGCTGGCCTCGGCGCTGGTGGTCCTCGGCCTCCTCTGGCGTGAGCGCGCGGCCCGGCAGCGGTTCGTGGGGATCGCCGCCGCGCTCATCGGCGCGTACATCGTCTTCATGGCGATGGTCGACGTCCCCATGTACCTCCACCGCTGGATGGCCGACGAGCAGCTCGGTCGCCACTACTTCTCCTTCTTCGAGGGGCTGCGGGACGCCTCCACCCGCCGCGTCGTGACGCGGGCGTGGGAGCCGTGGCGCGAGGAGATCCCCTGGATGTCGCTCTACTTCAGCACCGGCGTGTGGGTCAGCTTGTGGCTGACGCGCGCGGCTCCGGCCCGAAAGACCGCTTCTGTGACAGTCGGTGACGAGAACGTTGCGGGAAGTTCGCTTTCAAAAGCGCGCAGTTGACGGCAAATGGAGCCAGGATTCACTGGCTCGTCAACGAGCGAAGGAGAGAGCATGAACGGCTTTTTCGAGGAATTGAAAGAGCAACGCTGGGATGATCACCGTTTCTACCACCACAGCCGCGTCAATCAGACGCTGCACCTGGTGAGCGCAATGAGCTTTTGCGCCACCTACGTACTGCTGTTCATGCACCCGGTGTTCGCGGTGCTGTTCGGCTGGACATTCGCCATGTGCATCCGCCAGGTGGGGCACTTCTTCTTCGAGCCGAAGGGCTACGACGAGGAGAACCAGGCGACGCACGAGTACAAGGAATCGGTGAAGGTCGGCTACAACCTGCGCCGCAAGGTGATCCTGCACAGCCTCTGGGGCCTGGTCCCGCTGGTGCTGTTCTTCTCGCCGACGATGCTCGGGATCTTCGAGCAGCCCTGGACCAACGGCATGACCTATGCCGAGCACCTGGCGCGGCTCTGGCTGGTCCTGGCCGGCGGTGCGCTGGTCTTCCGCACCGTGCATCTCTTCTTCCTGCGGGGCGTGAAGACGGGGCTGGTCTGGTTCACCAAGATCCTCACCGACCCCTTCCACGACATCTACCTCTATCACCGGGCGCCGCTCTACCTGATCCGCGGGGAGATGGTCGAGCCCGTGAAGCACGCCGCCTGAGCACCAACCTGAGCTGAGAATCGGCCGTCTCGGAAGACGGCGTTCACCAGAAGGCCGCGTTGACCTCATCGGGTCGCGTGGCCTTTTGCTTGTGCGGTTGGGAACCGGGGGTCCCGTCGGTTGTCCCTATCCCGGTGCATTTCGCCTGGCCGGCCCGCGCCTCCTCCCTTGCAGGCGTGTTCGCGCTCGCTGCGGGCCTGGGCGCCTGCGGCGGCGCGTCTTCCGCGGGCGGACCTGCGCCAGCTCCGTCGCCTGCCCACGTCGACGGCGCGGCCTCGCCGCAGAGGGAGCGCGAAGGGCTAGGGGTGGTCCCGCCGGATGACCCCGGGCCAGGCATAGCCACGACGTGCGAGTGCCCCGAGGGTGGGAACTGCTCGAGCTACGACGGGCGGGACCCATCGGGCCGCCTGCCGTCAGCGCCGGTCAATCCGCTCCCGCCGGAGGTGAGCGGTGGCCTCGATCGCGAGACCGTCCGCCGCGTGGTGCGGCGCCACCGCCGTGAGCTCCTCACTTGCTACCCGGTCGCCGCCCGCGACCGCATTGTCGGTGGAATGGTGATCGTTGACTTCACAATCGCGCCGTCAGGCGAGGTCCGCGCCGCCTCCCTCCGCGGCCAGACGCTGGGAGATGACCAGATCGCGAGCTGCTTCGTCGAAGCGATCCGCGCCTGGCGGTTCCCACGCCCGGGTCACGGCGAGGAGACCGTCGTCGCCCAGCGCTTCACGCTCTTCCCGCGGCGCGGACGGTGGCCGTGGCCGCGACACGACGCGCGAAAATGAGCATCGCCCCCTCCATTGCAGGCGTGCTCGCGCTCGCTGCCGGCCTGGCGGCTTGTCGCGGCGCTCCTTCCGCGGGCGGATCTGGGCCAGCTCCGCCCCCGGCGCAAGTCGACTCCGGGGCAGCGTCGCACAGAGACGGAGGACGGATATTGGCAGTCGTGGAAGAGGGATCGGAAGAGGGCTCGATACCTCTGGGCAATCTCGGTACCACATGTACCTGCCCGAGCTCGGAGAACTCGAACGGCTCGGGCTTCGGGCGCGGCGTTGGCGGTCTCGGCCCGCCGCGCGACATGCCGGCGGAGATCTGGTTCGATTCAATCGAGACGTGGGGCGGGCTCGACCGCGAGATCGTCCGCCGCGTGGCGCTGCGCCACCGTCAGGAACTGCTCGCGTGTTACGAACCTGTCGTCTCCCGGCGGCGCCATCTGGCCGGGAGGCTGACCATTGAGTTCACGATTGATGTCTCGGGCAACGTCCGTGCCGTAGCGCTGCGCCGTTCGACGGCCCGCGACGCCGAGGTTGCAGGCTGTTTCGAGGCGGCGATCCGAGGATGGCAGTTCCCGCGGCCTCTCTACGACCAAGAGGTCATCGTCTCGCAGCGCTTCATGCTCGTCCCGCCGCACCGTTCGGACCGCTCGTGGAGAGGCGGCAAACGACGATGAGTGTCGGGCCGACGACGAGCGGGGCGCGCCTCAGAGCCGGTGCGAAAGCATCTCCCGCAGGACCTTGCGTTTGATCGCCTTGTCCGTCAGTGCGGGATCCGTCCACCAGAAGCCGTCGGCCTGCATCGCCCGCGAGGCGGCCAGGAACTTGTCGGCCACGGCGTCGAAGTCGGCGTCACTGTAGTTGAGGCTGAAGATGAAGCGGCCGGTTCCCACCCAGGAGAGCGCCAGCCCCTGCGCCCGCAGGTAGAACTGCAGCATCCAGTTGTAACGACCAGGCTGCGTGTAGAGCACGGTCCAGATCGTTTGCAGGTTCGCAACCCGCACGGGCAGCCCCTCCTCGGCGAGGCGCGCGTTGAGGCGCTGGGCGCGCCCGTTCCAGGTGTCGTCCAGGTTCTTGTAGAGGGCGCGCACTTCGGGCGTCTCCAACCGGTGCAGGAACTCGTTCATCGACGTCATCACGTAGGGGTGGGCGTTGAAGGTGCCGCGGGCGAAGCAGATGTCGGCGGGGCGATCGTCGCGGAAGCGCTTCATGAGGTTCTTGCGCCCGCAGAGGACGCCGATCGGGAGGCCGCCGCCCAGTGTCTTGCCGTAGGTCACCAGGTCGGCGCTGACGCCGAAGTACTCCTGCGCGCCGCGGGGCGCCAGACGGAAGCCCACGAAGACCTCGTCGAAGATGAGGACGATGCCGCGCTCGGTGCAGGCGGCGCGCAGCTTCTTCAACCACTCGGTGTAGGCGGCGCGGTCGAAGCGCGCCGCGCGGTCGCTGCCGAGCAGCATCGAGTCGCTGGGGGCGTTGGCGTTGGGGTGCAGCGCCTGCAAGGGGTTGACCAGCACGCAGGCGATGTCGCGCCGGTTGCGCAGTACGCGCAGCGAGCTCTCGTCCATGTCCTTGAGGGTGTAGGTCTCGTGCGCCGGCGTCGGGTTTCCCACGCCCGGCTGCACGTCGCCCCACCAGCCGTGGTACGCGCCGCAGAAGCGGACCAGATGCGAGCGCCGCGTGTGGTACCGGGCGAGCCGCACCGCCTGCATGACCGCCTCGGTCCCCGACATGTGAAACGACACCTCGTCGAGGCCCGAGATCTCGCGCAGGCGCTTCACGTTGTCGGCGACCACCGGGTGGTAGGGCCCTAGCACGGGACCGAGCGCCCGCGCGCGCTCGAACCCGCGGTCGAGGCACTGCTTGTAGAAATCGTAGCCGAACACGTTGACGCCATAAGCGCCGGTCAGGTCGTAGGCCTCGTTCCCATCGAGGTCGGTCACCTGCACCCCCGCCGTGGACGCCACGAACGCGCCCGAGGCCAGGTTCTTCCGCACGTATCGGCTGTACTGGAAGGGGACCCGGTAGGACACCGTGAACTGCAGGTCGGAGACCCCCGCCTCGACTTCGCGGGTCAGCTTCACGGTCTCGGCGTAGCGGGTCTTGTAGATCTCGGCGAGGCGCTGGAAGCCCGCGCGGCGTTGCTCGGCGATCTCCTCCGGGGCGTCGTCCGAACGGAAGAAATGTTTCTCGTCGTACTCGTAGAAGGGCACCAACTTTGCGACGAAGCGCGATATCTTGGCGTGGCCTCGCAACGACGGGTGCTTAGCCTTGGACAACGTCAGCCGCGTCGTCACCCGTCGCAGTGACGCCGTCAACCCGACGGTGCCGACCGCACCCAACGCATAGAGAACCAATGTCATCGTCCTCTCCCTTTCGATCCACGTTGGCCCGTCTCGGCCAGCACGAAGAGCTGAACTTCCTGCTCACCAACCGCATCCCGCGGCGTCTCGCCACCCAGTTCGTCGGGTGGATCAGCAAGGTGAAGCAGCCGCTGGTGCGCGACCTGTCGATTGGCCTCTGGCGGCTGTTCGCGGACCCGCAGCTCGACGAGGCGCAGAAGTCGTCGTTCGAGAGCCTGCATGACTGCTTCATCCGCGAGCTCAAGCCCGGCCTCCGCCCGGTCGACCCCGATCCCGCCGTGCTCACCAGCCCTTGCGACGCCATCGTGGGCGCTTCTGGGACGGTGGACGGTGACGTCCTCCTGCAGGCCAAAGGGCTCACCTACACGTTGCACGATCTCCTCGATAACCCGGCGCTGGAGCGACTTTACCGCAATGGGCGCTATGTGACGCTGCGCCTGACCTCCAGCATGTACCACCGGTTTCACGCCCCCTACGACTGCCGGGTCGTTCACCTCGACTATCACTCCGGGGACACCTGGAACACCAACCCCATCACCGTCAATCGCGTCGAGAAGCTCTACGTCAAGAACGAGCATGCGGTCATCGAGACCCATCTCCCCGGCGGTCATGTCGTCACCCTGGTGCCGGTGGCGTCGATCCTGGTCGCCAGCATCCGGCTGCGGTTCCTCGACGTGCCGCTCCACCTCGGGTACGCGGGGCCGCGCGCGGTCGCTTGCGATGCCAGCTTCGAGAAGGGTGACGAGATGGGGTGGTTCGAGCTCGGATCGACGATCATCGTCTTTGCGCCGGATGGATTCTCTCTGGTGGACGGGGTCCAGCAGGGGGCCCTCATCGAGATGGGACAGCCGCTCCTGCGGCTCCCCTCCTAGTTCGGGACCCTGGGAGGGTCCCGCTCCCCCCGCGACGAGGTCGGCCGAGCCGAGCTCGTCCGCCCTCACGCGGCACCTTCCGCTCCGCCTCAGGCCGCCTCGGCCGGACGCGGGAGGGCGAAGGGAATCTCCGGCCGCATCGGCACGAGGTGGGAGCGGAAGAGATCGTGTCCCGCCCGCAGCGTGCGGCGCACGACGCTGGCCCGGGCGCGCTCGCGCGAGCAGGGAAGCGCGCGCAGGCAGGCGGCGCCGAGGTCGTCGTCGATGGCGCCGTTGACCCCTTCGGTCACCAGGTCGACCGGCCCGGGCGCGGGGACGGAGGCCACGGGAAGACCCGAGGCCATCGCCTCGAGGATGACGTTGCCGAAGGTCTCGGTGCGCGAGGGAAAGACGAAACAGTCGGCGCTGGCGAAGTGCGCCGACAGCGCCGCCCCGAACTGGTAGCCGCGCCACACCACGTCCGGGTACTTGCGCTGAAGCACCTCGCGCGAGGGTCCGTCGCCGACGACCACCTTGGTGCCTGGCAGCTGGAGCTTCAGAAAGTCCTCCATGTTCTTCTCGATCGCCACCCGCCCCACATAGAGCCAGATCGGTCCGGGCAGCTCGGCGTAGACGTCTCCGCGCCGGTGCGCGGGGTGAAAGACGTCGGCGTCGACGCCGCGCGGCCAGTGAACCAGCTGCCGGCCGACGCGCTTGTCGCCCAGCTCGTGCAGCAGCGACATCGAGCTCACCAGCGTGTGCTCGGCCTTCCCATGGAACCAGCGGACGAGATCATAGCCCCAGGCGACCGGGACGACCGGCACGCGCGCGCTCAGGTACTCCGGGTAGCGGGTGTGGAAGCTGGTGGTGAAGCGCAGCTTCTTGTAGCGCAGCCAGGCCACCGTCGAGAACCCCAACGGCCCCTCGGTCGCCACGTGAACCGCGTCGGGGGCGAAGCCGCGGATGCGCCCGATCGCCTTCCAGGGATCGCAGGCGATGCGAATCTCGGGATACGAGGGTAGAGGCAGGGTGAAGTGGCCATCCGGCGCCACCACCATCACCTCCATCCCCTCGAGCTCGAGGTGCTTCACCAGCCGCACCAGCGTGTTGACCACGCCGTTCGTTTGCGGCTTCCAGGCGTCGGTCACCAACGCCAGTCGTTCGATGCGTGGGCCGAACGGGCCCGCTGCGAGTTGAGCTACTCTCGGGTTGCGCGCCGGCTTTGGAATCGCCATTGCCGTTCGTTGTTACCCCCGTTCCCTCTCGGGTGCGCCAACGAGACCGCGACGAGTTCGTAAAGTCGTGTTTCACACGGGATCGAAACGGCGACGATTGTGACGAACGTTCGCGCGTGTGACGACCGCGCAACGAACGGAACGGTTCAGCGCCGGGCTGCCCGGGCCCGCAGATAGGGCTGGACGACGCCGCGCGCGACGATCGCCGCCAGCATCCAGGTCAGGGCCACGGTCGCCGTTCCGGCGCGGCTGGGCCCCGCGGCCGCGTGCCCCGCGATCCCCAGGAGAGGACCCAGGCAGTAGCCGACGCCGATCAGCGCCTCGAACGTCCCGCCGGCATCGACCGCCCCGTGCCCGACCGCCATCGAGTAGTACAGCGACGCGTAGTAGGTGAGTCCCATGCCGGCGCCGTAGACGAGCAGGCCCGCGACCAGCACCGGCGCCGAACCAGCCAGCAGGACCAGCGCGAGCCCGCCGCCGAGCGCCGCGCCGGCCGCCGCCAGCGTCCCCCAGCGCCCGTGCCAGGCGTGCGTCCGCCACATGGCGAGCAGCACGACGAACCGCATCGCCATCCAGGCGGCGGCGACGAAGCTTCGGTCCATCCCGACGCCGACGGCCGCCAGCCGTTGCGGAAGCACCGGCGCCAGCGTCGCCGAGATGACGTAGCTGAACGGCAGCAGCCAGGCGGCCGCGCGCAGCAGCGCCGGATACTCCGCGCCGACCGCCGCGCGCGCCGCTTCCGGCTCGTGCGGCGCCGGGTGTGACGGCAACGCCAGCGCGACGACCCAGGCGAGCGCTGTCGCGCCCGCCGAGAGCGCGAAGCTCCCCGACGGAGAGGCGCGCATCACGAGCGGCAGCACCACCAGCGGCAGCGCCGTGGCCGGCGTCCAGGTGACGTTGAACTTGCCGATCGCCGATCGCATCTCGGCGCCATGCCGTCCTGCCGTCAGGTAGCTCTCGACGACCGGCCAGGTCGCCGCGGAGGCGGCGACACCGACGAGGGCCGCGATCCAGAGTGCCCCCACGCTCGCCGGGAGCAGCATCGGGAGCAGCATCGCGGCCGTGCAGATCACGAGCGACACCAGGAGGACGCGGCGGGGGGCTCGACCGTGGGCCAGCCGCCCGGCGAAGCGCGCGGCGATGGCGTAGGCGGCACCCATCGCCACCGCCAGGGCCAGGTTCGCGAGGGCCGAAAAGCCGTACCTTTCGGCCGTCACGAAGAACAGCCCGGCCCAAAAAGTTCCGGCCGCCACCGAGCCCAAAAACGTGACGGAAAGCACGGTTAGGAGCGAGGCGGGGCGGGGTAAATGGCTCATTCGACAGTCAGAGTGTGATCAAAGATCCGAGTACACCCTTGCGTGGGCGGGACGAGTGACTACTTAGGACATTCACTGATTTTGGTCCGTGGATTCCTGGAACGCAGCGTTCGGTCGCCGCCAGGCGGCCATCTGGTCGCGAGGGAACAGCGATGGAAGATATCCACAGCCCGGCCAATGGTCGATCACCCTCCGCCGTCTCGCGGAAAACCCGGGGAGCGGCCCACGGGTCTTCCAGCGCTCCCAAGCGAAACGGTCGAGCCAAGGTCCCGTCCCTCGATGAGCAGCTGCGGGACCTTCTGGGCGCCTTGCGCGCGGCGCGCCGTGGCGATTTTTCGGTTCGCCTCGACTTCGAGCTCGAACGCCCCGACACCGATGCGGCGGCGAACGACGCACGTCCCGGCATCGATCGACTGATGGGGGAGATCGCCCGCGAGCTGAACGCGGTCGTCGCCCTCAATGAGGCGTTCGTCAGCCAGATCGTCCGCGTCGAGCGGGTCGTCGGACGCGAGGGTCGGATGAAGGAGCGCGCGTCGCTGGGCGAGACCAGCGGCGGGTGGGCCGAGAGCATCGGATCGATCAACGCGCTCATCGGCGATCTGGTGCAGCCGACGACCGAGGTGGCGCGCGTCATCAGCGCGGTCGCCGCCGGCGACTTCACGCAGAAGATGGCGCTGGAGATCGAGGGGCAGCCGGTCAAGGGGGAGTTCCTGCGGATCGGGACGACCGTCAACGGCATGGTGGATCAGCTGTCGTCGTTCGCCGCCGAGGTCACGCGCGTCGCCAAGGAGGTCGGCACCGACGGCAAGCTGGGCGGGCAGGCCGCCGTCCCTGCCGCCGCCGGCATCTGGCGGGACCTGACCGACAACGTGAACCAGCTGGCCAACAACCTGACCGCGCAGGTGCGCAACATCGCCGAGGTGACGACGGCGGTCGCCCGCGGCAACCTGTCGAAGAAGATCACCGTCGACGCCAAAGGCGAGGTGCTGGAGCTCAAGAGCACGATCAACACGATGGTCGATCAGCTCAACAGCTTCGCGGCCGAGGTCGCTCGCGTCGCGCGCGAGGTCGGCACCGAGGGGAAGCTGGGCGGCCAGGCCGACGTCAAGGGGGTCAGCGGCGTCTGGAAGGATCTGACTGACAACGTCAACTTCATGGCCACCAACCTGACCGCGCAGGTACGCGGCATCGTCAAGGTCGTGACCGCGGTCGCCAACGGCGATCTGTCGCAGAAGCTGGTCGGCGTCGAGGCCAAGGGCGAGATCGCGGCGCTGGCCGACACGCTCAACAGCATGACCAAGACGCTGGGGATCTTCGCCGAGCAGGTCACCAGCGTGGCCCGCACCGTCGGCGTCGAAGGGAAGCTGGGGGTGCAGGCGGAGGTCCCCGGCGTGGCCGGCACGTGGAAGGACCTGACCGACAACGTCAACCTCTTGGCGAACAACCTCACCACGCAGGTGCGCAACATCGCCGAGGTGACGACCGCGGTCGCCACCGGCGACCTGTCGAAGAAGATCACCGTCGACGCCAAGGGCGAGGTGCTGGAGCTCAAGAGCACCGTCAACACCATGGTCGATCAGCTGCGTGCCTTCGCCTCGGAGGTCACGCGCGTCGCGCGCGAGGTCGGCACCGAGGGGAAACTGGGCGGGCAGGCCGACGTGCGCGGCGTATCGGGCACCTGGAAGGACCTGACCGACAACGTGAACCTCCTGGCCGGGAACCTGACCGATCAGGTGCGCAACATCGCCAAGGTGACGACGGCGGTCGCCAACGGCGACCTGTCGCAGAAGATCACGGTCAGCGTCAAGGGCGAGATCTCCGAGCTGAAGAACACCATCAACGCCATGGTCGATCAGCTGAACAGCTTCGCCGCCGAGGTCACGCGCGTCGCGCGCGAGGTCGGCACGCAGGGGAAGCTGGGCGGGCAGGCGAGGGTGCCTGGCGTCAGCGGCACGTGGAAAGACCTGACCGACAACGTCAACCTCTTGGCCGGGAACCTGACCGACCAGGTGCGCAACATCGCCAAGGTGACGACGGCGGTCGCGAACGGCGACCTGTCGCAAAAGATCACCGTCGACGTCAAGGGCGAGATCCTCGAGCTCAAGGCCACCATCAACGGGATGGTCGATCAGCTCCGCTCGTTCGCGGGCGAGGTCACGCGCGTCGCCAAGGAAGTCGGCACCGACGGCAAGTTGGGCGGCCAGGCCGAGGTCAAGGGGGTGACCGGCGGCGTCTGGAAGGATCTGACCGACAACGTCAACTCGATG
Source organism: uncultured Pseudomonadota bacterium (assembly GCA_963831685.1). GTDB lineage: Bacteria > Myxococcota_A > Polyangia > Fen-1088 > Fen-1088 > JADGRB01. Next base: position 62,424 of record CAWHRJ010000005.1, on the reverse strand, counting down.
GCCTCCAACCTGACGACGCAGGTGCGCGGGATCGTCAAGGTCGTCACGGCCGTCGCCAACGGCGATCTCACCCAGAAGCTCGTCGGCGTCGAAGCCAAGGGGGAGATCGCGGCGCTGGCCGACACGATCAACGACATGTGCGACACGCTGGGGACCTTCGCCGACCAGGTCTCGACGGTGGCGCGCGAGGTCGGTATCGAGGGCAAGCTGGGCGGCCAGGCCAAGGTGCCGGGCGCGGTCGGCACCTGGCGGCAGCTGACCGACAACGTCAACCAGCTGGCCGGCAACTTGACCTCGCAGGTGCGCGCCATCTCCGACGTCACCACCGCCGTCACCAAGGGGGATCTGACCCGATCGATCGAGGTCGAGGCGCAGGGTGAGGTCGCCGCGCTCAAGGACAAGATCAACCAGATGATCATCAACCTGCGCGAGACGACGCAGAAGAACGCCGAGCAAGACTGGCTGAAGACGAACCTCGCCAAGTTCAGCTCGATGATGCAGGGGCAGAAAAATCTGGAGACGGTCTCGCGCCTCATCATGAGCGAGCTGACGCCGCTCATCTCCGCGCACTACGGCGCCTTCTTCATCATGGACGCCGAGAGCGACGCGCCCGAGACGCCGGTCCTCAAGCTGATGTCGACCTACGCCTACCGGGAGCGCAAGGGGGTCGGCAACCGGTTCAAGGCGGGGGAGGGGCTGGTCGGGCAGTGCGCGCTCGAGAAGAAGACGATCCTGCTGACGCGGGTCCCCTCCGACTACATCCAGATCAGCTCCGGCCTCGGCGAGTCGCCGCCGCTCACCATCATCGTGCTGCCGGTGCTGTTCGAGGGGCAGGCAAAAGCGGTCATCGAGCTGGCTTCTTTTCAATCTTTCAGCCCGATCCACCAGCTGTTCCTCGACCAGCTCATGCAGTCGATCGGCGTCGTGCTCAACATGATCGGCGCCAACATGCGCACCGAGGAGCTGCTGCAGCAGTCGCAGTCGCTCACCCAGGAGCTGCAGTCGCAGTCGAACGAGCTGACCACCCAGCAGGCGGAGCTGCGGCGCACCAACACCGAGCTCGAGAAGCAGGCGCTGGAGCTGGAAGAAAAAGCGCGCCTGCTCGCCGAGCAGAACACCAAGGTCGAGGTCAAGAACCGCGAGGTCGAGCAGGCGCGGCGGTCGCTCGAGGAGAAGGCCGAACAGCTCTCGACGACCTCCAAGTACAAGTCCGAGTTCCTGGCCAACATGTCGCACGAGCTGCGGACGCCGCTCAACAGCTTGCTCATTCTGGCCAAGCTGCTCTCCGACAACACCGACGCGCACCTGTCGCCCAAGGAGGTGGAGTACGCCAAGACGATCTACGCCTCGGGCGGCGATCTGCTGGCGCTGATCAACGAGATCCTCGACCTCTCCAAGGTGGAGGCGGGGAAGATGCCGATCGACCCGCGCGACATCCACCCGGCGGAGGTCGCCGACTTCGTCGACCGCTCTTTCCGTCCGCTGGCCGAGCAGAAGGGGCTCACCTTCTCGGTCGACGTCGAGCTGGGCGTTTCGCGTTCGCTTTACACCGACCCGCAGCGCCTGCAGCAGGTGCTGAAGAACCTGCTCGCCAACGCCTTCAAGTTCACCGCCGAGGGCTCGGTCACGCTGCGCATCCACCGGCCGGGCCCCGAGACGCACTTCTCGAACCCCTCTCTCGCCTTCGAGCGCGTGGTGGCCTTCTCGGTCACCGACACGGGGATCGGGATCCCCGAGGGCAAGCAGGGACTCATCTTCGAGGCGTTTCAGCAGGCAGACGGGACCACCAGCCGCAGCTACGGCGGCACGGGCCTGGGCCTCACGATCTCGCGCGACATCTCCCGCCATCTGGGCGGCGAGATCCAGGTCCAGAGCCAGCCGGGTAAGGGGAGCGTCTTCACGCTCTACCTGCCCGAACGCTACCTCGGGCTGCCGGCCGCCGACGACGAGTACGGCGCGCGGGGCACCTGGCGTCCACCGGAGCGCGCCTCCCTCGCGCGCGCGCCCGACACAGCGGCAGTCGCCACCGACCCGGTCGACCTGGCCGCGCTCGCCGGCCGCCGGGTGCTGGTCGTCGACGATGACGTCCGCAACGTCTTCGCCATGACCAGCGTGCTCGAGGCCGCGGGGCTGGAGGTTGTCTATGTCGACAACGGGCAGTCGGGCATCGACGTGCTGGCGGGCGATCCCAGCATCGCGCTCGTGCTGATGGACGTGATGATGCCCGGCAAGGACGGCTACGAGACGATCCGCGCCATCCGCGCCAATCCGGGCTGGCGCGACCTACCGATCGTCGCCGTCACCGCGAAGGCGCTGGAGGACGATCGCGAAAAGTGTCTCGAGGCGGGCGCCTCGGACTATCTCCCCAAGCCGGTCGACGTCAACCGTCTGCTCGACCTGATCCGGCGGCTCGGCGCGCGGCCGCCGGAGGCCGCGTGACGTGACGCCGCCTCCGGCCCCCAACGACTCCGGCGCCGGCATCCTGCTGGTCGACGACCACCCGGCGAACGTCGTGGCGCTGGAGGCGATCCTGGCGCCGCTCGGACAGGAGCTCTGCGCCGCCGGATCGGGCGAGGAGGCGCTGCGCCACCTCTTGCGGCGCGACTTCGCCCTCATCCTTCTCGACGTGCAGATGGCGGGGCTCGACGGGTTCCAGACGGCCAACCTCATCAAGCAGCGTCCGCGCAGCCGGCACATCCCGATCATCTTCATCACCGCGGTCGGCCGCGACGCCGCGCACGTCTTCCGCGGGTACTCCGAGGGAGCGGTCGACTACCTGGTCAAGCCGTTCGACCCCGACATCCTCCGCTCGAAGGCGCAGGTCTTCGTCGATCTCCACCTCAAGGGGGAGCAGCTCAAGGCGCAGGAGCGGCTCCTACGCGAGCACGAGCGGGCGGCGCTCGAGCGCGCCAGCGAGGAACGTTACCGGAGGCTGCTCGACGGCCTCCCCCAGAGCATCTGGGCGACCGGCGCGGACGGGCAGGTCACCTTCTGGAATCGCGCCGGCCGCGACTACCACGGACACGCCGCGGCCGCGCCCATCCAGGAATCACTCTGGGCCTCCCTCCATCCCGACGATCGCGCGACGGTCAGCAAGGCATTTGCCGAGGGGCGCGCCCACCAGGAACCGTTCGAGTGCCAGATCCGCCTGCGGCGCGCCGTCGACGGCAGCTACCGCTGGCATCTGGCGCGCGCCGTTCCCGAGAAGGGGAGCGACGGGGCGCTCGTCGGTTGGATCGCGACCGCCACCGACATCGACGATCAAAAAAGGGCGGAGCAGACGCTGCGCGACGCGATCGGGCTGCGGGAGGATTTCCTGTCGGTCGCCTCGCACGAGCTGCGCACGCCGCTCACCTCGCTGCGACTGGAGGTGGAGAACCTGCTCCGGTTCTCGCGCCGCAACCTCGGGGAGGCGACCGAGGGGGTCGTCTCGCGGGTCACGCGGATCGACGCCCAGGCGGCGCGCCTCAACCACCTGATCGACGAGCTGCTCGATGTCTCGCGCATCGCGGCCGGCCGGATCGAGCTGCAGATCGAGGAGGTCGATCTGGCGGCGGTGGTCGAGGAGGTGCGCACCCGCCTGGCCGACGAGGCGCTGCGCCGCGGGTGCGCCCTGGCCGTGCGGTCAGGCGGGACGGCGATCGGGGCCTGGGACGCGAGCCGCCTCGACCAGGTGGTCACCAACCTGCTCTCCAACGCCATCAAGTACGGCGGGGGCAAGCCGATCGATATCAGCGTCGACACGACCGCCGATCGGGTGGTCCTGGCGATTCACGATCACGGGCTCGGCATCCCGGCCGAGGACCAGGACAGGATCTTCAGGCGGTTTGAGCGCGCCGCCTCCAGCCGCAACTACTCGGGCATCGGCCTCGGTCTCTGGATCGTCAAGCAGATCGTGGACGCGCTCGGCGGGGTGGTCAGCGTCGACAGCCGCCCCGAGCGGGGGTCGACCTTCACCGTCGAGCTGCCGCGCCGGCGTCCGGCGTCTGCCGCCTCGCTGGCAGCAGCCGCCGCCTCGGCCCGGGCCGACATTCGGCACGGCCCGAACTGACGGCGGCACCCCTCGGACGGACCCACCGTTTTCAGGCTTTCAGGGGTGCGCTCCGAGGTTGCGATGTGTTACCGTCGAGCTCTCCCGGTCCAAGATGAGGGTCGTCAAGGCAGTCGCAATCCGTGAGCCGTGGGCGTCGCAGATCACCGCCGGCGCGACGGCAACCGCCTACAAGAGCTTCCGGACCCCTTACCGGGGCGAGATCCTGATCGTCTGCGACGAGGAGCCCTGGTACGGGCTGGCCCTGGCGGAGCTGGTCGACGTCCAGGCGATCACCCGCGAGATGAACGCGCCGCTCCAGCGCGGGTACGCCTGGCAGTTCCAGAACGTCATGCCGGTGACCCGCTTTCCGGCCATGCACCGGTCCGGTCTCTACACCGTCGAGGTCCCCGAGGGGGCGCTGCCCGGACCGCTGCAGGTCCCGGTCTTCCCGGCTGCGAGCGGCACCTCGGCGAACGAGGAGGCGATGAAGATCGCGGTGGCCGGCGACCTGCGCCTGGCCCGTGCCGGCCTCCGCCGCGCGCACGGCGGGTTCCGCGAGCTCGGGGCGAGCCCCGGCGGCTCGGAGGAGACGTTGCGGCGCTTTGCCGGCGCGGTGGAGGAGATCCTGAGCAAGACCGAGGATCTGGTCACCGACATGGTCCGGCTGGATGCCCTGTGGCGGCGCGAGCTGGCGCCGCCGACGACCGACGCCGACGTGATCGCGGAGCTGGGGAGCTCGAGCTTCCCGACCAACTGGCGGCGCTCGCGGCTCGACATCCTGGTCGTCGAGGACGAGCCGAAGATGGCCCGCGGCCTGCAGCGGTCACTCTCCGTGGATCACAACGTGCGCGTGGCGTCGTCCAAGCGCGACGCGCTGGCGCAACTGCAAGAGCGTGCGCCCCACGTCCTGCTCTGCGATCACCGACTCGAGTGGCAGAAGACCGACGACCTGTTCGAGCACGTGCGCGACAACTACCCACGCGTCCGCCGCGTCCTCTATTCGTTCTCGCACCTGGAGGTCTGGAACGATCTCCTGCAGCGCAAGCTCGTCGACGCGGTGGTCCCCAAGTCGGCCCCCCGCAACGCCCTCCTGGCGGCGCTGTTCTAGCGCGGCCCCGGGGCCGTTCGGGCTCGCCCGGGCTCGCCTCACTCGCTTCGCTCGTTCGCTCGCCCGTCGGCTTCGCCCTCGCCCTCGCCCTCCCCCTGAAGCGACCGTGAACCCGCCTCGCGCGCGCGGCGTACCTCGCGTGTCGCCCGCGCCTCGCGTCCGCTTGCGGACTTTTTTCGGCGCGTAGCCTGCGTTCACAATTGCAAGGGCAGGCTACGCGCCGAAAAAAGTTACGTGCGGCCCTCGGCGGTCATTCGAAGGGCGGCGCTCGAGACGCGCGTAAGAGGGATCGCCCGCGATCGAGAGCGCGGGCGATCGAGCGCGGGCGATCGAGAGCGAGAGCGAGGCGAGCGAGCGAGCGAAGCGAGTGAGGCGAGCCGCGGCGTCAGCCAGACCGCGGCAGCTCGACGTAAAACCGGGTGCCGCGGCTGGCCCGATCGAGCTCGATCGTTCCGCCCAGGCGCTGCACGATCTCGTGGACGATCGGCAGGCCGAGGCCGGAGTTGCCGCCGCCCGGCTTGGTCGAGAAGAACGGCTCGAAGATGCGCGCGGCCACCTCGTCGGATATCCCGCGCCCCGTGTCTTCGACGACGAACCCACAGCGATCGACCTTGCCCATGGTGGTCACGGTGATCTGGTTCTTCTCCGGGGCGCCCGGCTCGATCGCCTCGTAGGCGTTGAGCAGCAGGTTCACGATCACCTGCGTGAGCTGGGTCGGCTCGCCGCGCACGAACGCCTTGTGGGTGGTGTCGAGGACGAGGCGCGCCCGCTCGTTGATGCGCGGGCGGACGATCCCCGCCGCCGTCTGGATGGCGCGGTCGAGGCTGGTCCCACCGTCGCTCGAGGGGAGCGGCACCTCCCCCTGCCGGAACTGCTCGATGCGCCCCACCAGGTCGATGGCCGAATCGTGCGCGTCGGTCAGCGCGGGGACCAGATCGCTCGCGATCCGCGGCACGTCGGGGTCGGAGGCGGCGGCCATGCGCGCCAGCTGGGTGACGCTGTCGACCACGAACCCCAGGTTGTCGCGGATGCCGATCGCCGGCGAGACGACCTCGTGCAGGATCCGCCCGAGCAGGTAGGTGGTGGTCGACTGCTGCTCCTGCTGCAAGAGGCGGATCTGCAGATCGCGCGTCACCGTCACCAGCTGGAAGGCGTCGATGCCGGCGCGGATGGCGTCGGCCAGCTCCTCTTCGCGCCAGGGCTTGATGAAGTAGCGGCTCACCTGCCCGCCGTTGATCGCCTCGACCACCGAACCGATGTCCGAGTAGGCAGTCAGGATCATCCGGATGACGTCGGGGAACCGCTGCTTGACCGTCGTGCAGAGCTCGGAGCCCGACATCTCCGGCATCCGCTGGTCGGCCAGCAGCACGGCGACCGGCTCTCGGGCCAGGATCTCCAGCGCCTCGCGCCCGGACCCGGCGGTCACGACCCGGAAGCGGTTCTTGAATCCCAGCCGGAACGCGTGGAGGTTGCGCGCGTCGTCGTCGACGTAGAGGACCGCCGAGTGGGGGATGTTGGGGAGGGTGCTCACCACGACATTATTCCCGGACGGCGCCCCGGCAGCCAGAGCTTGAAGCAGGCGCCCCATCCTGGCGCGGCGATGAGGTCGAGCGAGCCGCCGTGATCGTAGGCGACCTGACGGCTGAAATGCAGGCCGAGGCCGGTCCCCTCGCCGACCTCCCGGGTGGTGAAAAAGGGGTCGAAGATCCGCTGGGCGAGCTCGGGGGGGATCCCGGGCCCGCTGTCGGCAACCAGGATCTCGACCCCCTCGCGCTCGGGCCGGGAGGCGACCCGGACGCGCCCCCCAACGCCTGCCGCGCGCACGGCGTTGTCGAACAGGTTGAGGAAGATCTGGTTCAACGCCGGCGGCCGCCCCAGGATCTCGCCGCGAAACCGAAAGTCGCGGTCGAACGAGACGCGCTGGGTCCGGTGTGACAGCAGGCGGATCGCCGCCTCGATCCCCTGGTGCGGATCCCACGGCTCGACGCCGCGGTCGGTCCGCCCCAGGTCGAGCAGATCGCCGACCAGGCGCGCGATCTGATCGCCCGCGTCGATGGCAATTTGCACCGAGGTGGTGAAGTCGGGATCGCCGTTCATCTCGACGAGGTGGCGGTGGACCGGGCGCAGGCCGTTGACGATGGCGTTGGCCGGGTTGCGCACCTCGTGCGCGAGGCCAGCGGCCAGCGTGCCGAGGACGGCCAGCTTCTCGGTGTGGACGCGTTTCTCGGTGGCCGTGCGCAGCTCCGCCGTCCGCTGCTCGACGCGCGCGTCGACCTCGGCCTTGGCCTTCTGCAGCTCGACGAAGCGGCGCTCGGTCGTGTCGAGCGCGGTGGTCAGCGCCAGCGTGTGCTCCTGGACGAACGACTGCAGCTCGCGGCCGTGGGCGCGCAGGTCCCAGATCCGCCCCAGCGCGCCGCCCGCGACGAGCGCGATGAGCGCGGTCGGAAGGCCATGGATCGGCGCCAGCACGAGGGCGCCGCCCACCAGCAGGCCGAGGAGCAGGCCCCGCATCGACGCGCGCTCGACCCAGCGGACCCGATAGCGGCAACACGCGCCGCCGCGCGACTGGCACTCCGTCTCCTCGACGCGCGCGGGGGGGAGCTTCCAGAGCGTGGGTCCCGCCGCGATCTGCGCCCGGCGCAGCAGACAGATGAGCGGCGAGCGCTCCTGCTGCTCGGGATGCGCCGGCCGGTAGGCGATCTCGGCGACGCCCCGCTGGATGCGTGTCACGGAGACGGCGCTCACCTTGTTCATGCGCGGGACCAGCTGGGCGAGCGCGCCGTACCCGACCCGCGGCGACCCGAACGCGCGCAGCACCGGGTACATGACCCCCAGCGCGCGCGGCGAGTAGACCGCGCGGGTGATGCTGTCGACGAGACGGTCGGCGCCGATCTCGTCCCCCAGCCAGTCGACCAGGTCCTCGCAGAACCGCAGCGAGACCCAGTTGGATTCGTCGCGCAGCTCGCCGCGCGTGACGCTCCAGCGGCCGAGCAGCTCGTCCACGCCCGCCGCCCGCCCCTCCGCGTCCGCGAGGTCGAGGAGGGGGATGACGTAGCGGCAGCTCAGCTCATGCGCGAGCGCGGGTTCGCCAGCCATCCGGTTTTCTCGCTCGGGCCATCCACCCGAGAGCGTAACCGAATCCGTTCGGGCGGGAAGCCCATTCCCGCAGCTCGTCCCACCCGCGCTTCACCGCCGCGCTGTCGAGAAGGTCGGGATCGACGGTCCGCGCCGCCGGCGCCAGCATCGTCTCGACGAAGGCGGGCGGCGGCAGGTCGTCGGTGCTGACCGGCAATGCGACCGTGGCGAGGTCGGTGAGACCGGCCTCTGCGAGGAGCCGGCGCAGCCGCCGGCCGACGAAGGGATCTCCCCCGCGGCGAACGGCCGATTCGGCCAGGGCCGCCCTGAGCGCGGGCCAGGAGGCGGGCTCCGGATCGAAGGCCGTCGCCGCCTCGTCGACGTCGACGGCGCACAGGATTCCCCCGGTTCGGAGGACCCGCGCCGCCTCGCCGATGATCCGTTCGCGCGCCGGCGCGTGGCGGAGGACCAGCCGCACGAGGACGAAGTCGAACACCGCGTCCTGAAACGGCAGCCACGCGCCGTCGGCGCGGGCGACCGGCGCGCTATGCACATGGCGCAGCAGATCGTGGTTCACGTCGACGCCGACGGCCACCGGGCCGACGACGCTGCCGAGCTCGGGCCGGAGCCGCTCCAAGAGGCCGCCGGGGCCGCAGCCGAGATCGAGCAGCCGCTGTCCGGGCGCGAGGCCGGCGGCCAGCAGCGCCGCCCGCTCGCGCGTCCAGACGGCGGCCGCCTGCCGGCGCAGGCGCTCCGTCTCGCTCTCCACCGCCGCCGATCCCTGGGCCCGGTAGCTTCCAGCGTCGGCCATCAGGCGGCCTCGGGCAGGTGAGCGACCCGCCGGCGGAGCCGCGCTTGCAGGAGCCCGTACTTGTCGGCGATGTAGCGCTGGTAGTCGACGATGCCCAGCCGGTGGAGCGCGAAGTAGGTGCACTCGCCGATCGGCCGGAAGCCCGCCGCCAGCACCGGACCGTGGTCGTTGCTGGTCGGGACGAACAGGAATCGGTTGGGCGGATCGCCGGGGACCGGCGCCGCCCGCGCCAGATCGCAGAGCGCCAGCTGCCTGGTGCCGTCGGGATCTGCGCCCGGCAGCACGGGGAAGAGGAAGGAGGCCGACATGAGCCCGCTCAGGCAGAGCCCGGGCGAAGCGGTCTCGCGCAGCAGGACGGCCACGCACTGATCGTCGCGGAACGCTCCGTGGGCGTCGCGGCCGCGCTCGATGCCGAGCTTGGCGTAGGCGGCGCGCGTCTGCGGCAACTCGATCTCGCCCGCGCGCAGGCTGAGCGCGCGCGCGCAGACGGGGTCCAGCTGGCGGGCGCCCACGTGCTCGACGAGGCTCTCCTCCCGCCCACGCAGCCGCCGCACGACGTTCGGGTCGAGCGGCCGCCTGGGGCCCGCCGGCGCCGCGTAGAGCGAGAGGCGCATGGCGCCCCGGTGGGCGGGCGCCGACTGCGAGAAGAAGGTGCTCACCAGGCCGTGCATCGTCTTGGCGCTCGTGTCGATGGCGCCGGCGATGTACTCCCCGTCGCGGCGGTGCGCGGCCAGGCGCATCAGGATCCCGTGCAGCTGTCCCGCGCCCGCCGGCACGGCGCCCGAGGCGACCGCGCTGTGCTGAAACACCCACGTCCGCTCGTAGGCGCGCACCGAGGTGAGGGCGGCTCCGATGCCGCCGCGCCAGGGGACGATCGCCGTCCGCATCAACCCCGCCTGTCGATCGTGGGCGAGCCGCCAGGTCCGGCGCGTCTCGTCCAGCGTCTTCGCCAGGTTGGCTTCCATGTCGTCCTCGAGCAGGTTCATCGAGCGGTGGAAGGCGACGAGCTCGTCGAACCCGCGCCCGTCGTGAAAGCGGATCGTGTCGCGCCCGTGCTCGATCAGCTTCTCACGCATCAGGTCGGCGTCGCGGTCAGGCAGCGCGCGCATCTCGGCGCTCACGCGGCCGGCGGAGATCGAGCGGATCGCCACCTCGGGAGCTCGAAAAGCCAGCTCGCCCAGGTGGATTCGCACCTCCTTGAGCGGCAGGCCGGGCCACAGCTCCTCGTCGCTGGCACCGGGTGGAAACGAGAAGCCGTGGGAGGAGAGGTCGACCAGCGGATGGGCGCGGCGCGCTCCTGTCAGCGCGTGGCGGTAGCTGACCAGCGCGCCGCTCTCCGGGCCGAGCAGGGTCCGCTCCTCTCCGCGACGGTGCCACTCACGCAGCTTCGGCGACGGGGAGAGCGTCAACACGTCGGCCCGTCGATCGGTCACCCGCGCGTAGAACAGGTAGCCGCTGCCGAACAGCGAGCACTCGACGACCACCGCACCCGAGCGGACCGGCAGCCGGTCGGCGTCGTCGACCCGGCAGCGCAGCTCGGGTACCCGCGTGCGGTCGATCCCCCGCTGGGGCAGCATCCGACCCCTCACCACGCCGGTCGGTCCCGTCATGGTGACCTCGTATTCGAGATCGCAGAGCGCCCAGAGGATGGCGCGGACGCGGGGCAGGTCGTCGATCTCCACCCGATCGCCGACCGGGGTGTCGATCCGTCGCCGGCCGGTGCTGCGGTAGCGGACGCCGCACTCGTAGACACGGCGGCCGTCGGGATAGAGGGCGGGCGAGCAGCTGGTGACGACCCCTTCGCCGCTGCGAAGCACCTCGCGCCGGAAGATCACCACCAGATCGCCCAGGACGGTACCGACTTCGAGCGGCATGCTGGTCTCGACCCGCATCCCGCGCACCCCGATGTCGAGGACGGGCACACACTGCCGTCCGCCGCCCTCGACCTCGACGATGCAGACGGCGAAGGCGACGTCGGCGGCCGGGGCGAGCCGCATCGACCGGCTCGGACGCCTGGTCGGGCCGGAGTCCACGATCAACTCGGCCAACCCGGCGCCGCCGTCGCCGGTCGCCGCCACCGTGCCCGCCAGCCAGTAGTCTTGCCCGGCGTCCGAAAAATCGAGCACCGCCCGCGCGCGCCCGGGCGGACAGCTCGGCACCGGGCCCAGGACGAGTCGCAACTCGCCGGCGTCCCGGGTTGCGCCCACCAGGAATGTACGTCGCCGCGCCGCCTTGCTGCCGATTCGCAGCGAGGCCGGAGTCACACGACGGCCGAGCCGGCGAAGAAAACGAACATCCACGGCGCGCGCAGTCTAACGCAGGCTTGCGCCCTCGGGGGGGCGAGATCCGTGTGTCGGCGAGGTGACGGCTCGGCCGAGTGTTTGTTTCCAACGTCTCCGTGGGTCAGGATTCCGCTCATCTCATCCAAACATTCAACATTGGGGACGGAGGACGCCATGAAGATCGGAATCATCGGAACGGGCGTGGTCGCGCAGACGCTGGGATCCAAGCTGATCGGGCAGGGCCACGACGTCGTGCTGGGGACGCGGGACCCGAACAAGCTCGACGACAAGAAGATGTTCGGCGCCACGCTGCGAGAATGGAAATCGCAAACGGAAGGCCGGGGCAAGGTCGAGACCTTCAAGGAGGCGGCCGCCCACGGGGAGCTGCTCGTCAACGCCACCTCGGGGCTGGTCTCGCTGGAGGCGCTCAAGCTGGCGGCGGTCGACAAGGTCGGGGCCAAGGTGCTGCTCGACGTGGCGAACGAGCTCGACTTCAGCAAGGGGATGCCGCCCGCGGTGCTGGCCAGCCAGGAGCGCTGCCTGGCGGAGAAGATTCAGGCCGCCTTCCCGAACCTGCAGGTGGTCAAGTCGCTCAACACGATCGGCGCGCCCGTGATGGTCGACCCGCAGTCGGTCGGGGGCGGCGACCACACCGTGTTCGTCAGCGGCAACGACGCCGTCGCCAAGGCCAAGGTGGCCGCGCTGCTCAGGTCGTTCGGCTGGACCGACGTTCTCGACCTCGGCGATCTGTCGAGCGCGCGTGGTCCGGAGATGTACATGGCCCTGTGGATCCGGCTCTGGGGCGCGACCGGCTCCGGCCAGCTCAACGTCAAAGTCGTCCGCTGAGACGCGGCCCCATCGGGGGCGCCACCGATGAAAATCTCGTCGACCCGCATTACACTGGTTCCGGATGCGTGTCAGCGCGCTTGCGACCCTGCTGGGCGTTCCGTTTCTCCTCGGCCCCGGCTGCGCCGCCACGCCCAAGCCGAAGGAGATCGTCGCGCTCGAAGACTTGCGCTCGGATCGGACCCTGTCCGATCCCGATCGGCGGGCGTTCGATCTCCTGGCGGCGGCCGACGGGCTCCTCGTGCAGGCGTCGCGCGCCTGGGAGCACCACGACGCCTACGCGGCCCGGCGCGACGCGCTCATGGGGCAGATCAAGATGAAGACGGCGCTGGCGATGCTGCAGGCCGAGCACATCTCGTCGAAGGTGGCCGAGCTGGACGCGGAGCTGGCGATCTCGACCGACGAAGAGTCGCGGCTCGACACCGAGCTCGCCACGGCCGAGGAAGAGGTCAAGTTGCTCGAGCGGCTGGGGGCGATGAGGGCGTCGGTGACGGCGGAGAAGAAGGCGCTCTCGGAGCAGGCCGACGTCGCCAAGAAGCAGGCGGCGACCGAGCGCCAGAAGGCTACCGCCGAGGCGGCGGCGGAGAAGCGCAAGGCAGAGGCGCTGCACGGGATCCGGGTCCTGGAACTGACTCTCAAGATCGCCGAGACCGTCGACGCGCCCCACTACGCCAAGGCGGCCTACGCCGCGGCGACGAGCATGCTGCAGGACGCGCACAAGGAGCTGGACGCCGGCCACTGGGACGAGGCGCTGGCCCGCGCCACGCTGGCCCAGGCCGAGGCCGAGAAAGGGATCGCGCTCGCCCGCCCGAAATACGAGAAGGCGACCCAGGCGCTCAGCAACCAGGCGCGCGATCGGGCGCTCGAGACCGACGCGACCGCCATCGGCGGGATCGAGACGCGGCTCGAGCGCGAGGGAGACCTGCAGCGGTTGGTGCTCGTTTTCCACGGTCTGTTCGCCGGCAAGCAGGCGGCACTCCGCCCCGAGCAGGCCAAGATCATCGACGCGGTCAAGGAGCTGCTCAACAAGTACCCGACCTACCCGCTGCAGCTGACCGGCTACGCCGGCGCCCCGGCCGCCGTCGCCGGCGCAGCGAAGGCTGACGACGCCCCCGCGCTTTCGCTGGCGCGCGCCAACGCCGTCTACTGGGCGCTGGTCGGCCGCGGGATCGATCCCAAGCGAATGAGCGTCGACGGCAAGGCGTCAGGTGCCGGCGCCGAAAGCCGCGTCGAGCTGGCCGTCCTCTATCACGGCAAGGATTGAGTCGGGCCAGGTCCCTACATACAGGCGGGGAACTGCTTGCCGGTGTCCTGGTTCTCGCCCTGGTTCGTGTCTTTGAGCTGCACGCTCAGCGTGCGGTTCGCGCCGTCGGTGAGGTCGATCGATTGCCCGGACGAGAGATTGCTCCCGAAGTGCCAGGCGCCATAGGACATCTTCGAGGCGCCGCTGACGCCGGTGACGTTGAGGACCGTGTTCTCGACGAAGAGCTCGTTCGGGTTCCCCGGCTTGACCCGCACGATCACGTTGCCGGTCACCGGGCACGGGACGAACTTCCAGGTGGTCCCGGTCGGGTTGCCGACCGAGTACCCGAGTTGGTTGAACACGCTGTTGCTGAGATCGAGGTGGCCGTTCGGATTGCCGCCGCAGACGGTATTGTTGCCGTCGCTGCCGTACGGGCACTCGTCGATGATCGTGGCGATTACGTTCTTGCCGTTCTGTCCGGTGATCTGTGCGCACTCGCCGCAGTGGGACTTCGAGTCGAACCCACCCTGGCCGGGGATCGCCGCGAAGTAGGTGGCGCTCGCGGGGCTCATGCTGGCGATGTTCTGGACGGTGTCGGTCATCCCGCTCTCGGTGCCGTAGTAGCCGCAGGCCGTCCGGTAGCCGCTGCCGTCCTTGCCCGTCCCCTGCCCGAACCAGTAATAGGTGAACGAGCCGCTGCCGCTATGGTTGGTGATGTTGCAAGCCGTCGGGCCGCTCCCGCCGGTGCCGGTCGTGCCGCCGCTGGCGGTGCCGCCGGTCCCCGTCGTGCCGCCCTTGGCGCCGCCGGTGCCGGTCGCGCCGCCGCTGGCCGCGCCACCCGTCCCTGTCGTGCCGCCCTTGGCGCCGCCGGTGCCGGTCGCGCCGGCAGCGCCGCCGCCGGCCGCGCCGCCCGTGCCGGTGGTGCCGGCGCGGCCTGTCGACCCACCGCCGCCGGTCGTCCCGCCCGAGGAGGCGCCCCCGGTCCCGGTCACACCGCTTTGGCCGCCGGAGCCCGTCGCGCCGCCGCTGGCGACTGACCCGCCCGAGCCGGTCGAACCGCCGGAGCCGGTCGCGCCGCCCGACCCGGCTGACCCTCCGCTACCGGTGGTGCCGCCGGTGTCGCCCGCCAGGTGCACGCATTCGTTGAGGTTCGTGGCGCAGATGAGGCCGTTGTCGCAGCCCCCGCTTGATGTGCAGGCGCACAGCTCGTTGCCCGGCGTACAGGAGCCGTCCGGCGACTCGGATTTGGTCCCGCAGGCGCCGAGCACCAGGACGACGCTCGCAAAAAGCAGCGCCAACGTCTTTGAATAGTTTGGATAAGTCATTGGGGGGCGACTCAGTTTCTCAGAGCGATCCGGTTGGTGCAACGCTGGCGCATTTTCTTGAACTTTTTTTCGCGTCACCGGCATGACGGGATTTGCGGATATCCGACCACGAGCGAGCAGGACGCGGCAGGGCCGCGAGTTACGGCACGGTACGGTACGTTGCGTTGAGGTCCGCGCGATTCGAACCCGGCCGGTCCGCTATCGTGCCACGGGCTCGGCGCGGTAGCGTAGCCGCATGAAAGATCCCCTGGTCCGGTTCGGCGTGGCCATCGAGCGGTCGCTGCTGCGCGATCTCGACGCGGAGGCCCGCAAGCGACGCTGCACGCGGTCGGAGCTGCTGCGGGATCTGGCGCGGGCCGAGGTGGGGCGCGCCAAGGCGGCCACCGGGGTCGAGGCGGTCGCCACGCTGACGCTGGTCTACGACCACCACGTGCGCGATCTGAGCGAGAAGCTGACCGAGCTGCAGCACGGCCTCGGCGAGGACGTGCGGGCCGCGATGCACGTCCATCTGTCGCACGATCTCTGCCTGGAGGTGGTGGTGATGCGCGGCCGCTCCGACCGGCTGGCGGAGCTCGCCGACCAGATCCTGGCGATCCGCGGGGTCAAGCACGGCGGGATCGAGATCGTCCCCATCGACGCCGTCGGCGCCGGCGATCACGGGCACGTGCACCAACACGCGCATCCGCACCCGCACCGATAGTCACGCAAATGTCGGTGTCACGATCGTGAAGAACTGTGTTATGAGGCGACACGATTTGGTTAAATCGTGCTACCCAAGGTCCTCCACCGTCGTCCAGCGCCGTTCGCCGCCGGGCTCTTGCTCGGATTGTCGGCGGCCGCTCGCGCACAGACCTCGGCGACCGCCGCGCCGACCGAGATGCCCGAGGTGGTCGTGCACGGCCGGGCGGAGGATCTCCTCGGGACCGCGGTCAGCGCCTCGCAAGGCGCCGTGGGCGAGGAGGACCTCGCGGACCTGCCGCTGCTCCGGCGCGGCGAGCTGCTCGAATCGGTCCCCGGGATGGTGGTGACCCAGCACTCGGGCGACGGCAAGGCCAACCAGTACTTCCTGCGCGGGTTCAACCTCGATCACGGTACCGACTTCGCGTTCTCGGTCGACGGCGTGCCGGTGAACCTGCCGAGCCACGCGCACGGCCAGGGGTACTCCGATCTCAACTTCTTGATTCCCGAGCTGGTCGACGCGATCGAATTCAAGAAGGGGCCGTTTTACCCGGAGGTCGGCGACTTTTCGGGCGCGGGCGCGGCCAACATTCGGTTGGTGAGCACCCTGCCGGAGGGGATCGCCAACGTGCAGCTCGGCATGTTCGGCTATGCGCGGGCGCTCCTGGCGGAGAGCCCGGTACTCGGTCCGGGCACACTCCTTTACGCGCTCGAGTACAACCACTACGACGGGCCGTGGGATCTGCCGGAGAACTCCAACCGCTATAGCGCGCTCCTGCGCTACCATTGGGATCACGGGCGTGACGACTACACTCTGACGGCGAGCGGCTACTGGGCGCCGTTCTGGCACTCGACCGATCAGGTCGCGGAGCGGGCCATCGACGAGGGGCTGATCGGCCGCTTCGGCGCCATCGATCCGAGCGACGGTGGGAAGACCGGTCGCGCGGCGCTCTCCTTCGACTGGGTCCGGAACGACGGCGACGCGGTCACCAGGTTGCTGCTCTACGGTTTCTACTACCGCCTGAACCTCTGGTCGGACTTCACGTACGCGCTCTCCTGTCCGCCGATCGACCCCGCCGCACCGCCCAGCGACTCGTCCAACTGCGATCAGTTCGAGCAGGTCGATCGCCGCTTCGTCACCGGCGGAGAGCTGAAGCGGACCTGGGAACGCCTCTGGTGGGGGAAGAAGGTCGAGAACACCGTCGGGCTCCAGGTCCGCAACGATTACATTCCCGACTCCGGCCTCAACGAGACGGCCAATCGCCAAGTCGTGCAGGTGCAGATTTACGATCAGATCGAGGAGGCCAACGCCGGTCTCTACGCGCAGAACCAGATCCAGTGGACGCGCTGGTTCAAGAGTGCGCTCGGGTTGCGGGGCGACCTCTTCGCGGTTCACGTCGACAGCAACACTCCCGCGAACTCGGGAAACGAGACGGCGGGGATCTTGAGCCCCAAGGCGACGCTGGTCTTCGGCCCCTGGAAACGCACCGAGATCTACCTGGACGCCGGCGCGGGGTTTCACAGCAACGACGCGCGCGGTGCGACCATCACCGTCCTGCCCGCGACGGGAGAGCCAGAGCAGAAGGTGCCGCTGCTGGTCCGCACCAAGGGGGCCGAGCTCGGCGCGCGCACGTCGATCGTCCCCGGGCTGGTCAGCACGCTGTCGTTCTGGTTCTTGCAGTCGAATTCGGAGCTGAGCTTCTCGGGGGACGCGGGCGACACGGAGGCCAACGGCCCCTCGCGGCGCTACGGCATCGAGTGGGCGAACTTCTACAAGCCGATGCGCTGGCTGACGCTCTCCGCCGATTTCTCCTTCGCCCACGCCCGTTACACCGAGCCTCAGGAGACCGCCACCGGCACGTCCGGCCTCTACATCGCCAACTCGATTCCGCTGGTGATCTCGGCGGCGGCGGTCATCGAGACGCCGCGGGGGATCTTCGGCGGTGTACGGCTGCGCTACTTCAGCTCGCAGCCGATCATCGAGGACGATACGGAACGTCAGCCCGAGTCGACCATCGTCAATGCGCTGGTTGGCTATCGGTTCAGCCGCTACGAGATCAGTTTGGGCGTCCTGAACCTGTTCGACGCGCAGGCCGACGACATCGCCTACTACTACACGTCACGCCTGCCGACCTCGCTCACGGGGGGCCCGGCGCCGCCGGGGGCTCCGTCGTACTTCGAGCCCTACCTGACCGGCGTCAACGGTTTCCACGTTCATCCCGTCGAGCCATTCCAGGTGCGCGGCAGTCTGACGGCCCACTTCTGATGCGGCGGGGCAGCGGATGGCAGCTGACGTTGAGCCTCCTCGGCGCCATTGGTTTGCACGGAGCGCTGTTCGGCGTCGCGGCGGCACTCCTGTCGCGCGCACCCGTAAAAGCTGAGACGCCGGCGGTGGTCCAGGTGGATGTCGAGGTCGTTGCACCGAAGCCGGATCCGATCGCCGGCAGCGCCCCGCCGGCGCGGCCCACGTCAGAGTCGCGGAAGGTGAACGTCGGCCGCCATTTCCGCCAGGCCGCGCGCGTCGACAAGTCGACGACGACGACGACGACGGATCCCTCGGCCGACGCCGATGCGCCGGCCATCTCCGCACCCGCGTCGCCGGCCTCTCCCACCAAGACGCCGGCCGCCGCCGTGCGCGCCTCCGTCTCCAGTGTGCCAAGCGGAGGGGCCGTGGCTTCCGCCAAGCCCCGCTACCACACCAACCCCAAGCCCGACTACCCGATCCCCAGCCTCCGCCGTCGAGAAGAGGGGATCGTCCTGTTCAACGTCCAGGTTCAGGCGGACGGAACGCCGGCCGCGATTTCGCTCAACAAGAGCTGCGGCCATCCGCTGCTCGATCGCGCCGCGCTCGACGCCGTCCGCCGGTGGACGTTCGAGCCGGCCCGCGCGGCGGGCGTCCCCGTCTCGAGCCTGGTCGTCGTCCCGGTCCGGTTCTCCCTGTCGGAGCAGCCGTGACGGTCAGTCCGGCGGCGCTGCTGGCGATCGGTTTTCTCCTGGGGATGCGCCACGCGACCGACGCCGATCACGTCGTGGCGGTGACCACCATCGTCTGCCGCCAGCGCGGGCTCCGCGGCGCGATGGCGGTCGGCGCGCTCTGGGGCCTCGGGCACACCGTGACCATGCTGGCCGTCGGGGGTGCCATCATCCTCTACGACGTGGTGATTCCACCGCGGCTCGGGCTCTGTCTGGAGATGGCTGTGGCGGGCATGCTCATCCTGCTGGGCGTGGTGAACCTGAGACCGATGGGGCGCCGCGATCGCGGTCCGGCCGATGAACAGATGGCGCGGACGAGGACGACGCGGTGGCGGCCGCTGGCGATCGGTCTCGTGCACGGTCTCGCCGGCTCGGCGGCGGTGGCGCTCCTGGTGCTCGCCACGATTCGCCAGGCGATGTGGGCCATCATCTACCTCGCCCTGTTTGGGGTCGGTACCGTGCTGGGCATGATCTTCCTGACGACCATGATGACGATGCCGCTGGCGGCCGCCGCGCGTCGGTTCGGCGCGCTGGAGCCCGTGGCGGCCAAGCTGACCGGGGCCCTCAGCCTGGCGTTCGGGCTCGTCCTCGCCTACCGGCTCGGCGTCGTCGACGGGCTCTTCACGGGCGCCCCGCACTGGACGCCGCAGTGAAGCGGGCGCTCCGCTGCGCCACTACTCGCGCAGCTGCTCCGACAGGTAGCGCTCACGGCCGATGTCGCTGACCAGCTTGAGCTGCGCCTCGAGATAATCGATCGAGTCCTCCTCGTCCTTCAGCAGGTGCTCGAGCAGCTCGCGGGTTCCCGCCTCCTGCTTGCTGAGGCAGAGCACGATCGCCTTGTTGAGCCGCGCGACGGCCTCACGCTCGAGCTCGAGGTCGAGCTTGTGCATCTCGATCGGCTCCTCGCCCACCTTCACCGGCCCGAGACGCTGCAGGTTGGGGACGCCGTCCAGGAAGAGGATGCGCGCGATGATCTCGTCGGCGTGCTTCATCTCCTCGATCGATTCCTCACGCTTCTTCTTGGAGAGCCGCGCGTAGTGCCAGTTCTCCAGCATCTTGTGGTGGATGAAGTACTGGTTGATGGCCGTCAGCTCGCCCGTGAGGATCTCGTTCAGCGCGGTGAGGATTTCCTGATCTCCCTGCATGTCGTCTCCTTGGGCGGGGCGGCGGGTCGGGCCGATTCTGCTGGCGCGAAGCGGGGTTGTCGAACGGCTGTCGAATCTAGTTGATTTTGATAATGACTATCAATATCTTTGGAGCCCTTCAGGAGGTTCCTTGCTCGTCTGTCATTGCCATCGAATTTGTGACCGAACCATTCGCGAGTCCATCCGTGAGGGTGCCCGTTCGATCGACGAGGTCGGCGACGCCTGCCGCGCCGGGACTGGCTGCGGCGGTTGCCGTCCGGCGATCGCCGGGATGCTGGCCGAGCGCCGTTCCCCGGCCCCCGCGTCGCGCGCGCTCGTCGCGCTCGATCGGGCCTTCCGACTGGCGAGCTGAGGGAGAAGCGAAATGCTCCTTGCGTCCACGGCTGACCCGCGTCCGCGCCTCCCGCTGAGCTGGCTGGTGCTGCTGGCGGGCCTCGCCGGCTGCGGCGGGAACGCGGCCTCGCCGCCCGACACCGGCACCAGCGACGCTTCGGCGCTGGCGAACGTGTTCGACGTGCCGGTGAGCGGGATCGGGTCCGACTGGCGCGCGCGCTTCAACGACGGCGACGCGCTGTTCGACATCGTTCTGCGGGACGCCGACGGGCTCGGCCCGCTTTACACCCGCCAGGCCTGCGGCGACTGCCACAACGAGGAGGACGGTCTGCGCGGTCCCGGCTTCGCGCAGAAGATGTCGGTGGTCGAGGCGGACGGTCTGACGCCGTCGCCCGATCAGTCGGCGCTGCCGTTCGGTGCGACGGTCCACCCGTTCGCGACGGCCGGCGCGACCACGCCGATCGTGCCGCCGGCCGGCAACCCGAACGTGCGCATCACCAACCGGATCGGCCCGTCGGTGCTGGGGCGCGGCTACCTGGAGGCGGTCGCCGACAGCGAGATCCAGCGGGTGGCCGCCGCCGAGGCCGCGCGCAGCGACGCCATCCACGGCGTGGTCAACACGTACAGCTACGCCTCGCAGCCGAACCCCGATCCGACCTTCAACGCGCACCAGCCGGGTGACACGGTGATCGGGCGGTTCGGCCTCAAGGCCCACATCGCCACGCTGGACGAGTTCGTGGCCGACGCGCTCCAGAACGACATGGGGATCACCAGCCCCCTGCGCCCGACCGAGTTCCCCAACCCCGACGGTCTCACCGACGACGGCAAGTTGGGGATCGACGCGACCGCCGACGACGTGAACCAGCGCGCCGACTACGTCCGCACGATTGCCATCCCCTGGCGCGCCACGCCCGATCCGGCGGCCCAGGCGCTGTTCGACCAGGTGCTGTGCAGCGCTTGTCACGTTGCGACGCTGCACACGCGCGCGGATTATCCGATAGCCGCGCTGGCCGACATCGACGCGCCCATCTACACGGACATGTTGTTGCACGACATGGGCGACGATCTGAGCGACAGCCTCGACGACGGGGAAGGGGTGGCGACCGCGCGGACCTGGCGGACGTCGCCGCTCATCGGGCTGCGGTTCTCGCGCGAGTACCTGCACGATGGGCGCGCCACGACGTTGCAGGACGCCGTGATGGATCACGACGGCAACGGCTCCGAGGCGCACGACTCGGTGCAGATGTTCCTGGGACTTTCGGCCGATCAGCAGGCGGCGCTGCTGACCTTCGTCGGCTCACTCTAGTCGCCGCTCTTAGAAGGAACCCTTCATGCGGTCATCTCGATTGCTCCTCCTGTCTGGAAGCGTCGCGCTTGGGAGCCTCGCCTGCTCTTCTTCTTCCAAGACGCCGGTCGACGACAGCGAGTACCAGGCCGGGGTCGTCACGGGAATGCGCACGTCGTTCATCACCGATCTCTCCAACCTGGTCACCTACTCGCAGATGCTGCAAGCGGCGGCGCCCACGCCGGCGGACCGTGGCTGGGACGCCACCATGGACGCGGCCGCCATCGCGACGATGAAGACGGCCTGGACGGGGTGCCGCGAGGCGTACGAACACATCGAGGGTGCGACAGCGCCGATCTTCCCGGACATCGACGCGACGATCGACTCGCGCTACGACGACTTCCTGGCCGCGCTCCCCGGTGGTGATTCCTACCTGTTCGACGACAGGGGGGTGACCGGAATGCACGCCGTCGAGCGGATCCTCTACGCCGACGTGACGCCGGCGCGGGTAATCGCCTACGAATCGACGCTGACGGGATATGTAGGGGCAGCCTTCCCGGCGACGGCGCAGGAGGCGAGCGACTTCGAGACGCTGCTGGTGGGCAAGCAGATCACCGACGCGCAGACGCTGCACGACGACTGGGAGGCGGCCAAGAACTACGATCTCGGCGCGGCCTTCCAGGGGTTGGTCTCGCTGATGAACGAGCAGCGCGAGAAGGTGGACAAGGCCTCCACCAACCAGGAGGAGTCGCGCTACTCGCAGACGACGATGGCCGACATCCGCAACAACCTCGGGGGGACCCAGAGGGTCTACGCCCTGTTTCAACCCTGGATCCGGTCGAAGGCGGCGTCGCCCGACGCCGGCGGGCAGGAAGGAGCGGCGCTCGACGCCGCGATCGTCGCGGGGTTCGGCGAGCTGCAGGCGCTCTACGGCACGGTCCAGGGGGACGCCATTCCCCAGCCGCCCGACAGCTGGAGCAGCGTGAACCCGACGGTCGCCGATCTGCAGACGCCGTTCGGGATGCTTTACGAGGGCGTGCAAGCGGCTGTCGATCCCAATGCGCCGGGATCGATCGTCGCCCAGATGAACGCCGCCGCCGTGCTGCTCGGCTTCCCGCAGTTTGTCCAATGATGACGCGCGACCACTCTGCCCGGAGATCGACCGCCCGCCGCGCAACGCTCGCGTTGGCGCTCTTCTCGGGGCTGGCGGGCGTGGCCGCTTGCAGTCCGGGCGCGCCGACGTCAACCGACGGTGGGCCGTTCGTGGCGTTCGCCTCCGACTTCAACGGCTTTCACGGCTGGCCGTCGGCGCCCGCGATGCCGTCGCCCAACCTGCCGCCGGTCGACGCGGGCAGCCTAGGCCCCGACGGAGGGGCGGGTGACGGTGGCGTCCACCCTCCACCCGAGACCGAGTACTGGCAGCTGCCGCCGATACCGGCCGGCAGCACGACGTTCCCGCTGCGCACGATCATCGTCAAGGAGACCAACGAGGCCGATCCGACCGCCCGGCAGGTGTTCGCCGTGGTCAAGCGCGGCGGGGACTTCAACCCGACCGGCGCGGTCAACTGGGAGTGGTTCGAGCTGAAGAACAACGCCGACGGCAGCGTGGTGGTGAGCTGGCAGGGGTACGGGCCGCCGTCGGGCTCGTCGGACATCTACGGCGGAAACCCGGCGGTCTGCAACAACTGCCACCGCGAGGCGGCGCCCAACGACTACGTCTGGTCGGCCGCGTTGCAGCTGCCGAGCCTGTGAGCGGCCGCGGTGGGAGGACGACGATGAAGCGCGATCTCCCGTGCGTTGCGCTCGTGGCGCTGGCGGTCGCCGCGGCGGTCACCGGGACCGGCAGCAGGGCGCGCGCCAATCCGCGGCCGCTCCCCTTCACGTACATCTACGAGACGCTGCCCGCCGGCGACGCGGAGGTCGAGCTCTACGGCGATCTCACGCCGTTGCGGGTCGTCGACGCCAACGCCGCCCCCACCTGGACGCTGGCGACGCAGTTTCAGCTGGAGACCGAGTACGGGATCACCGATCGGCTGGAGCTGGGGCTCTACCTGACGCTCGCACCGACCGATCCGAGCCTGATGTTCGCCCCCGCGATGCCCGAGGGGACCGGGGTCAAGCAGCGGCTGCGGTATCGCTTCGCGGACGCCGGGCGCTGGCCGATCGATCTGGCGGTCTACGGAGAGGTGACCGAGAACGAGCGCGAGATCGAGTTCGAGGGAAAGGTGATCCTGCAGCGACGCCTCGGCCCGATCCGCGTCGCCGCCAACGCCTGGGCGGAGCGTGAGTTCTATTTTCGCGGCGCGCGCGAGTGGGTGTTGAACCCGACCGCCGGGGTCGTCCTCGAAAAATGGGTCAGCGCGCAGCCCGGCATCGAGTACTGGATGCGCGGCGAGCACGCCGACGGCGGTGGCTGGGTCGTCGGGCCGGAGCATTATCTCGGGCCAACGGTGATCCTGCAGCTCGGGAAGATCTGGTGGTCGAACGGCTTCTACTTCCGCCTCAACGGCCTCACGACGCCGGCCATCGGCAGCGGCATTCCCTACGGCGCCGTCTGGGCCCGCACCATCGTGGGAATCAGCTTTTAGAAAGGAATCCCATGTCCGTCCGCACTCGCCTTCTCCTGGTCGCTGCTCTCGCCCCCGCGCTGGCGGTCACCGCCCCCGGAATCGCGCGCGCGACCCCCCGGCCGCTTCCCTATACGTACATCTACGAGACGTTGCCGGCGGGGAGCGCCGAGGTCGAGCTCTACACCGACCTCGTCCCGTTGCGGGTCAGCGACCTCGGGGGCAACCCGACCTGGACGCTGGCCTCGCAGTTCCAGACGGAGATCGAGTACGGCATCACCGATCGGCTCGAGCTCGGCCTCTACCTCGACTTCGCGCCGACCAACCCGGCGTTTTCGAACCTCCCCACCATGCCCGAGGGGACCGGCGTCAAGCAGCGGCTGCGCTATCGGTTCGCCGACGCCGGGCAGTGGCCCGTCGATCTGGCGGTCTACGGCGAGCTGGTGGAGCTGTCGAACCTGTTCGAGATCGAGGCCAAGGTGATCTTGCAGCGGCGGGCGGGGCCGTTCCGCTTCGCCGCCAACGTCTGGTTCGAGCGCGAGTACGCCTACTCGGGCGAGCGCGAATGGGAGTTCAACCCCGCCGCCGGGGTGGTGCTCGAGAAGTGGATCTCCGTGCAGCCGGGG
Organism: uncultured Pseudomonadota bacterium; assembly: GCA_963831685.1. GTDB lineage: Bacteria > Myxococcota_A > Polyangia > Fen-1088 > Fen-1088 > JADGRB01. Next base: position 38,094 of record CAWHRJ010000005.1, on the reverse strand, counting down.
ATCGAGTACTGGATGCGAAGCGAATTCGACGACGACGCGTTCGACAGCGACCACTTCCTGGGTCCCACCTGCATGGTGCAGTTCGGAAAGATCTGGTGGTCGACCGGCGCCTACGTCCACCTCAACAAGGTCCACGCGCCCGCGCCCGTCCCGGGGGTCGCCGGCGAGCCGTTCGACGGCCCGGTCTGGTTCCGCACCATCGTCGGGATCAGCTATTAGAGGCCGGGGCGCGCCAGAAGACCGATCTCCGGGGTGTCGTAGAGCGTGCGCCAGCCGGCGGCGCGGGCCTTGGCGACCTGCTCGCGATCGGGCGCGATCGGATCGATCTTCGTGTAGATGATGTAGTCCGCCCCCTGGAAGCCGACCGAGAGGTTCCAGCAGTCGGTCCGGTTCGACACGTGGGGCAGCTCGCGATCGCTGGCGGCCAGGACAGCCTTCGGCGGTACGAGGCGCATCGCCTCGTCGAGCGCCCGGAGCCGGCGACGCTCCTGGGCCGTCGGTGGCGCGAAGCTCAGGCGGCCGTAGCTCGAATGGAAGTCGTGGCGCGGCGGGATCGCGCCCCAGGCGGCGGTGGCGACCAGCGAGGCCAGCGCCAGCGTGGCGGCGGCGGCGCGCCGCCGGGGCTCGCCGTCGGCGCCGCTTCCGATCGCGGCCAGCGCCAGCGCGGCGGCGGGGAAGACGTAGGGGACGAAATCGCAGCCGTACTGGTAGCCGATGTCCAGCGTCGGTCCGTAGCCGGTCGTCAGCAGCGTGAGGATCGCGCCGGGGATCACCGAGACGGCCAGCCAGGGGCGCCGCAGCGGCAGGAGGGCCAGGGGCAGCAGGATCTGCAGCGCGTAGCGGGCCTTGTCGTTGCTGAGCAACGTCCGGAAGGTGAAGGTCGGGTTGGTCACCATCGTCTCGACGATCCCGACGAAGCCGTCGGTGCCGCGCGGCACGAGGTCCTTGTAGAGCTCGGCGAAACCCCAGCTCCCCACCGACGGCATCACGAAGAAGCGTATCGTCACGAAGTAGAGGGCTGAGAGCGTGGCGATGACCGCCCCCTCGCGGGTTCGCCGCCCCGACATCAGCAGAAATAGGCCCAGCACCATGGTTCCGATCGCCACGTCCTCGCGGCAGCCGAGCGCCACCACCCAGCAGAGGACGAAGAGGCGCATCCGGCGCGCGTCGAAGGCATCGATGGCCGCCAGCAGGAACGCGGCGGCGACCGGCTGAAAGTGAAAGTCGAACATCTGCGCGCCGTGCATCGGCGGGTAGGCGAGGTAAGAGAGCGCCACCAGCGCGGCCAGTCCCGGCGGCAGGCGCCGCGCCGCGAACCGGTAGAGCGGGATCGCCGCGCCGCCGAGCAGCACGCTCTGCAGGACCAGCAGAGTGCTCGCCGCCGGATGGAGCGCGTAGAAGGGCAGGAGCGCGTAGACGGAGAACTCGGCGTGGTTGCGTAGCTCGCTCCAGTTCCCTTCACGAATCAGCGGCGTGCAGCGGAACGGGTGGCCGTGGAGCGCGTTGAAAAACTGGTTGTCCAGCTGTCCGAGGTCCCAGTTGAAGGTCTGGAACTTGGCGTGGTTCCGCAGCGTGAAGAAGATCATGTAGGCGATGTAGAAGGCGACCGCGGCGCCGACGACCACGCAGGCCCGGCGGCCGGTCAGGAGGCGCGCCGGCGCCGTGCGTGGGCGGTAGGCGCCGAAGTGAAGCCGCAGGAGCGGTTCGATCGCCAGCACGAAAGCGCCGAGCACCAGCGCCAGCACGAACGTGTCGGACCAGGCGGGGAGCGTGCAGAGTCCGGGAAGAGCGGCGGCCAGCGCGAGCGGCGCCGCCAGCCGCGCGGCGCGATCGAGGCGCGCCGTCCGATCGGCGCCCTCCGGCGATTGCCGCCAGATCCAGCCGATGGCCAGGGCCGCCAGCACGACACCGGCCCCCGTCACCGCGAGCAATGCGATCCGCCGCCGCGCCGCCAGCACGTTCTCCGTCGCGAACGCGCCCAGATCGCCGACGGTGAGCTGGCCGACCGCCAGCGCGACCGATGCGCCGACCACGAGCAGCCCGAGCGCCGCCCGCAGGCGCTCGCCCCGCCGCCGATCGTCAAGGTCGGTGTCGGTGTCGGTGTCGGGGTCGGGGGAGGCCGGCATCGTCACCGAGAGGTACCGTATCTCGGATTGCAGGATCGGCTATACCTGTCTCTCATTCACATGGAGAGGTCGCGATGCAGATCGGAATGATCGGGCTCGGGCGCATGGGCGCCAACATGGTGAGGCGCCTCTTGCGCGCCGGACACAGCTGCGTGGTTCACGACGTCTCGCCGGAGGCCACGGGCGCGCTCGCCAAGGAGGGGGCGGTCCCTGGCGTCTCGCTCGCCGAGTTCGTGGCGGCGCTGCAACCGCCGCGGGCGATCTGGCTCATGATCCCGGCGGGCGTGGTCGACGCGATGCTCGGCGATCTCGTTCCACTGCTTTCGAAGGGGGACGCCGTGATCGACGGCGGCAACTCGTTCTATCGCGACGACGTCGACCGCGCGAAGCGGCTCGCCGCGCAGGGCTTGCACTACGTCGACTGCGGCACGAGCGGCGGCGTGTGGGGGTTCGAGCGCGGCTACTGCCTCATGATCGGCGGCGAGCCCGAGGTGGTGCGCCGGCTCGATCCGCTGTTCGCCACGCTGGCGCCAGGCAAGGGGACGATCGCGTCGACGCCGGGCCGCGAGGGGCGCGCCGGCACCGCCGAGCTCGGCTATCTCCACTGCGGGCCGGCGGGCGCCGGGCACTTCGTGAAGATGGTGCACAACGGGATCGAGTACGGCCTCATGGCGGCCTACGCCGAGGGGCTCAACATCCTCAAGCACGCCGGCGTCGGCCGCCGCGTCGAGAAGGCCGACGCCGAGACGGCGCCGCTGCGCGCGCCCGAGTACTACCAGTACGACTTCGACCTGGCGGACGTCGCCGAGGTCTGGCGGCGCGGCAGCGTGGTCGCCTCCTGGCTGCTCGATCTGACGGCGGCGGCGTTCGCCGGCGACGCGCAGCTCGCCAAGTTCAGCGGGCGCGTCTCCGATTCGGGCGAGGGGCGCTGGACGCTGGACGCGGCGATCGACGAGGGCGTGCCGGCGCACGTGCTGGCCGCGTCGCTGTTCGAGCGATTCAGCTCACGCGGCGAGGCCGAGTTCCAGGACCGCATCCTGTCGGCGATGCGCTACGAGTTCGGCGGCCACCTGGAGAAGAAATCGACCGGCAAGTAGCCCGCGCCGCTACCAGGCGAGTCGCGCGCTGGTGAGGTAGCCGTCGGCCGTCCCGTGGCCGATCCAGCTGTGCATGTAACCGACCCGGATCAACCAGCGCGGCAGCGGGTTGTCGCCCACCGGCGAAAGCGGGAACGGCGTCGCCGCGTTCCGCAGCGCGCCGATGTCGAGCTCGAGCCCCACCTCCGGGCCACCCTCGCCGTAGACGGGCGGCGCGGGCGGGGGCGAGCCGGACGTCGGTTGGGGCGTCGGCTGGATGGCGATCAACGTCTGGATCTGGCCGCCCAGGTAGGGGCCGAGGCGCACGGGCTGCGTCGGGTCGCTCCAGCGCCAAAGCGGCAGCGTCGCGTGCGCGTCGACCCCGATGCCCGTGAACGAGGAGCTCTGCGATCGGAGCGCCCCCTTGACCTGCACCAACGTCGTCGAGACGAGGCCCGCGTCCCAAAGGAAGCGCCCGGCGGTCGCGAGGCGCGAGATCCGCTCGGAGAACGCCATCGCCTGGACGTAGCTGCCGTAGAGAGAGCCGCCCTGGACGCCGAACGTCCAGGTGCTGCGGGTGGGCGGGACGCTCCAGCGCAGATCGCCGCGCGCCGGATCGGCGAGCACCACCTCCAGCGCACGCCCCTCGGCGTCGGGCATCGTGAGCGTGATCCGGCGCGGGACATCGCTGCCGTCGAACTGGTAGCCGCGGAAGAGCACCCAGAACGACCGCGTCTGTCCGGGCGCGACGTCGATCAGCTTGAGGTCCGCCCCCTCGGGCGGGGCGCCAGGGAAGGCGCCGTCCCCGTTCACCGACGGGGGCAGAAGGCGCGTCTCGGCCGGCCGGCGGCTGTCGACCTGCATCAGGCACCAGAGCCCGGTCGGGGGGAGGCTGTACGGGAGGGTCCCCTGGTTGGTGAGGGCCAGCTGGACGACGAGTCCCATGCCGTCGCGGACGCCGCTCTCGATGGTGTCGTCCGTGAGGAGGACGCGCTGGACCCGGACGTCCAGCTGGCCGCCGGCCGTCGCGAGGGGCTCGGTCGGCCGCACCTCGCGGTAGGTGGCCGCGCCGCAAGCGGCCCCGGCGAGGGCGAGCGCCGCCGCCAGCGCGGCGATCGTGCGGCATTCCCGCAGGGGACCCGTTGCGGTTGGGCCGCCGCGTGACCAAGTTTCCAGCCGGGACGGCCGGTGGGGGATGTGGCTGATCATCGCTTTGATGGCGTCGATTTGCGCGCTCTCGGCGCAGCCGGCGGCGCCGGCCGCCGACACGGAGGCCGCGGCGCGAGGCGAGATTCGGGTGTTGGTGGCAGGCATCCAGCAGATCGAGCGCATCCGCGCCAAGTCTCCCGCGAACCCCCTCGACGGGAGCTGCGTTGACGAGAAGCTAGCCGAAGCGCGTGCCGGGCTGCAAATCGCCGGCGCCGAGCTCGGGCGCCTGCGGGAGAGCGTGTCCCCGGAGGCTGCCGGCGAGCGCGACTACGCGCTTCACCGCCTCCACCTCCTGGTGGAGCGCTCGGCGGAGCTGACCCAGGCGGCGCGCGTCTGCGCCACCGAGGAGCTGAGCACCATCGACACGACCAAGGTCGAGGTCGAGATCTCCCCCACGGTCCCCCGCGGCGACCCCACCGGCCCACGGCCGGTCGCACCGTCGAGCTACGGCGTCCCCTGGCGACCGCCCGAGTGACGGCGGTTAGCGGGCGCGGGCGAAGGCCCGCCCGCCGACGTCGATCCGCTCGACCAGCTCGAGCCCGATGCTGCGCTCGATCGCCGGCGCCGCCAGCAGCGTCGGGCAGTCGGTCACGACCTCCGTGTCGAGCTGTTTGGCCGAGAAGCCGTACTGCTCGAAGATGGAGGCGGCGGCGTGCGCGGCGGCACGGTTGGAAAAGGCGATCCGCATGTTCAGCTTCCACAACGTCCCTGGCGGTCAGATTCTTCCCGCGCGCTCGAGGTTGCCCGGAGCGTGCGCGGCGACCCGGTCGCGGGCGCGCTGCTAGAGTGTCGCCTCCTCGATGACAGCCGCCGACAATCAGGAAGCACCGGTCTCGCCGCTCGCGGCGGGCGCGGCGGCGCTGCGGCGTTTCTGGCGCCCGTTCGTCCTCATCCAGGCGGCGGCCGCGCTTCTCGCCGCCGCTTACTGGATGAGCGCGACGTTTCGCGCGGGCTGCGCGGTGGCGGCGGCCTGGAAGAGCTCCGGCGGCCTGCCGTTCGCGGCCGCGACCGGCGCCCTGGCCGGCGGCGTTCTCCCCGAGCTGGCCAGGCTGGCCGCCGATCGGGGGCGGAAGCCGCTGGCGGGCCGCGCGGGGGAGATCCTGTTCAACACCGCGTTCTTCGCCTTCAACGGCGTGGTGATCGATCTGCTCTACGGGGGCGAGGCGCTTCTGTTCGGCGGCGACGCGCACGCGTTCACCGTGGTCGAGAAGGTCGCCTTCGATCAGTTCGTCTTCAATCCGGTGTGGGGGGTGCTGATCGTCCTCCTGTTTCTCTGGCGGCAGCGCCGGTTCTCGCTGGCGGCGACCCTGCCGGTCTTGCGGCGCGGTTTCTACCGCGCGCGCGTGGTGCCGCTGCTGATCCCCTCCTGGCTGTTCTGGATCCCGATGGTCTCGATCATCTACGCGCTCCCGGTGCCGCTTCAGTTCCTGCTGTTCGTGCCGGCGCTCGCCGCCTGGAGCTTGATCATGGTCTTCATCGCCGAACGCTAGACCACCGCTCTCACGACTCGCCACCTCTCCGGGCCGCAAACATCCGCGGATTCAAGTGGCTGGGGCCCGCGCAGGGCAACATCCGCGAATTCAAGTCGGGTGCGCGCGCGGCGCCGACGAGGGGTGCTCTTCAACCCGCAACGGACCACCCGCGCGCCTCCATCCGACGCGCGCCATCCAGGTGGCTGGCGCCACCGCCGCCGAAGCAGAGTCGGCGATCGCGTCGGTGATCGCGGGCGCGCGCTGCCATCCCTGCCACCCCGAAAAGGACGGCCCTGAGCTGCGCGGGTCGATGCACGCGGGCGCCCGGAGGTGCTTTCGGAAGTTGAGCAGCACGTAGACCATGCTGGTCCGCATCTGGCGCGGCGTGGTGAGTGGGCGCGCGTGATAGCGGTCGCCGACGACCTGACCCTTCCGCCCGAGGGCCCGGTTGACCGCCAGCGCCAACCGGATTGCCAGGCCGTGCATGCCCCCTCGGGCTCGTCGGGCTTCGTCCCCCTCGACGATGAAGTGGCCGTGGTCCTGCTGGATAGAGTAGTGGATCACCCGAAACCGGTCGACCGACGCCCGCGCGATGGCGCGCCGGAGCGCCCCGAACAGCCGGGGGGAGCGGAGCGACGGCAGCCCCGGCGTCGCGCGAATGGTGACCTGCACCGGGTATCGCGGATCGACCTTCGGCCGGGTGTCGTGAGGCATCGAGGGACGGCCGCGCGGTTTTCGCCCGGCTCCCTTGCGAGCGCCACCCCACGTGCGTGGTGCCCCGAGGGGCAAGTCGAGCTGACGCCGCCGCACCGTCTTGATTCCGCGCATGTCCCGTTGTCGGGCGCGTACCGCGGCGGGTTGCGTGGTGGGCGGCCGGACGACCGCAGCGACGCGGCGCTCGCGTGACTTGATTCGGCGGAGGTGCGGTCGGCGGAGACGGGACGCCGATGGGGTGGGCGCGGCGGCGCGCGGGCGGCTCGACCTTGATTGCGCGGATGTTGCTGCCGCCGAAGATGTGACGAATCGTGAGAGGGCGCCGCTAGGGCTCGGAGGCGGTCGCCGCCACCGTCTCGATGGCGATGGCGGTCAGCGCCGCCGCGTAGTCGAGGTCGATGTTCTTCATCGTGTCGGCGGTGTCGTGGTAGCCGGTCCGGCTGATGTCGTAGTTCTCCATGAACAGCACCACCGGGATGCCGACGTCGGAGAAGATCTGCCCGTCGGTGTTGTAGAGCGACGAGCGCGGGTCCCACTCGGGGCGGACCTCGCCGCGTAGCGCGAGGTGGGCGAACGGGGGCGGGACCTTGCCGCCGTGCTCCTGCCGCTGCGCGCGCCCTTTCCCTTTGCGCTCGGTCGCCTGGTTCCAGATCTCCACCTGGCGGTTCCAGCGCTCGTTGGCCAGGTGCGCGTGGCGCGCCAGCCGGGCCGAGGCGACCCCTTCGCCGGGCGCGATCTGGAAGACGTCGCGGTCGCGGTCGTTGTTGTGCGCGATCATGTCGAGCACGTAGGCGCCCGTCACGCGCACGCGCGACACGTCGACGATCGCTCCCGATTCGGCGGCGAAGCGGAGGCGTCGCTCGAAGAGTGCCTGGGCCAGCGCCCGCGCACCGAGGCAGTCGGAGGGGAACTCCTCGCCGGTCAGGTGCACCAGCCAGACGTCGCGCGCGAGCTTGCCCTCGCGCGACAGCGCCAGCAGCGTCTCGGCCGCCAGCAGCAGCGCGGTGGTCGCCGAGTGATTGTCGTCGGCGCCCGCCGCCGCCGCGCGCAGCCCGTCGCCGCCGCGCTCCTTCTCGTAGACGTCCTCCATGTAGGCGGTGTCGTAGTGGTCGGCCATGATCACCGCCTCGCCGCGGTTGCGGCCGGGGATCATGCAGACGACGTTGCGCTCGTTCGCCTCGTGCGACTGGTTGCGGCTCCAGCCTTCCGACCAGCGGAAGGGAAAGTCGGTCTCCCAGCGGAAGGCGTGATCGACGACCGCGGCCTGTCCGGTCATGCCGTGCGCGTCGATGAGCGCGCGGTAACGTTCGTGCAGGTGATCGCCGAGGCGGTCGAGATCGCGCCGCTGCCAGAGCTCGAGGCGCGCCGCCTTCGCGGCCGGGCCGCCGGTCTTCCCTTTGTTGGTGAGGACGCCGTCGGCGGTCTCCTTCATCCGGAACTCGCCCTCGGCGAGCCCGGCGATCGTCTTCCAGAGCTTTTCCTCCCAACCGCGCGTCCGCGTAGTCTCGAACGTCAGCGCGGGCGTGGCGGGCACCTCGACGCCGACGGCGCCGCGAAGAAGCACGGCGCAGCGGGCGCCGCCTGCGGCGTCGCTGGCCATTCCCGGGATCGCCTCCAGCCAGGCGTCGAGCGACTCATGCTTGGCGGTGTGGACCAGCGCGCGCGCCAGGGACGGCGGCAGCGGACCGTCGAGCAGCTTGCTGAGCTCGAGCAGCTTCCGGATGTTGTGCATGGTCGTGAAGCGCGCATGGCCCGGGTCGGCGCCGAACAAGCTCGCGGCCTCGATGTAGCCGGGGCGGCGGAGGAGGCGCGGCGCGAGCGCGATCGGCGCGCGGTCGGGGATCTCGGGGCGCGCTTCGGCCCGCGCGTAGCCGGCGAGGTGGTCCCCGCCCAGATCTCGGGCGTGCCAGCGCCGACCCGCAGCCGCGCCACCAGCGGCAGGTGCCAGAAGATCTCCCGCTCGCCCGCGCGCATGGGCGGATAGTAGAAGCGGTAGCCGAACCGACCACCGCGGTCGATCGTCGCGGCGGCGTGCTGGATCTCGAGCGGCGTCGCGCGCTGGCCGTCGAGGATCAAGGTGTAGTCCTCGTTCCAGATCTGCGCGTTGCGCGCCATCGGCTTGCCGTAGAGACCGAGATCGTCGGGATCGGTCGAGAACAGCGCGACCGAGACCTGGTCCTCGAAGGTGGCGATCTGGCGGACGTTCTGGTCGCGCGCCATCCGCTGCCAGCGGTGGGAGCGGACGACCTTGCCGACCACCTTGTGGCCGTGGTGGGCGCGCGACGCGTGCACGTCGTCGAGCTCGTCGAGCCAGCCGGATTGCGGGATCCGGATCTGGTTGCTGTCGGCGAGGTGCGAGAACAGGTGCAGAAGCGGGATCTGGGCGGCGCGCGGCAGGGCAGCAGCCAGCCGGCGGTATCCGGGGTGCTCGAAGAAGATCAGGCCCGCCGGGTGGGGAAGGAGGCGCAGCTTGCCGCCGAGATAGGCCTGCCGGACCGACGGCGGCAGCGCGGCGAACGGATGGAAGGTCACCAGCGTCTCGACGCCGTCGAGCGGGTCGTTCGTTTCGAGGCGGAGCGCGCGCGCGAAGGCAGGCAGCTCGGACGGCTCGGCGAGCACGCGCACGCGATCGAGCGGCGCGGCGCTGGCCCAACCGACGAAGCGCGCGAACAGCTCGCGGTCGTCGTCCGCGAAGCTGCGCCAGAACGCCGCGCCCGGGCCGTCGTGGCTGACGCCGAACAGCGTCCAGCGAACGTTTCCCTTGTCGTCCTGCGTGCGTGACAGCGCCAGCGACAGCGCGATGACGATCGGCTCACCGGCGGCGCGTCGGGCGGGCGCCGACTCGGCCAGCGCGCGCGGCCAGGCCGCGTTCTCGCCGAGAAGCGTGTGGGAGAAGTCGTGCGGCTTGCCGTCGACCAGCCGCTCGAGCTCCGCGAGAACGTGGCCGGCGATCTTGCCGAGCCCCGGCGCGAGCTCGTGCGCCTGCTCCTCCTCGGTGACGTCCATCGCGTCGCCGTCGCTGGCTCTGAGGGTGGCGGCGCCGTCGGTGCGCCGCGCGGCGTACGGTTTCACCACCACGTACGGCGACGGCATGTACTCGGAGTACGCCGGCAACGGGAAGCGCCCGTCACGGGCGAACGCGTCCCGCGCCTCCGCCTCCAATTCGTCCCACGCGCTCACGGCCCGCAGGATACTCTAGCTTCCATGACGAAGGCGACGCTCTGGGCCGTCGAGTGGAAGCAGGGGGACGGGACGCTGACGGCGATCGAGCCGACCAGCGAGGAGCTGCGTCGCGCCGCCCCCGAGCTGGCCGCCTTCTACAACGACGCCCACAACCGGGCGATGATGGCGCACGAAACCGACGCCTACGCGGCCGCCGACGTGGTCGCCTACTACGAGGAGCTACGCACCGGAGAGGGGCGGCCTTTTCTTCTCTTTCTGGACGGGGTGCTGATGGGGGACGCCGACTTCCGCAACATCGAGGAGGGCACGGGCGAGTTCGCCATCATGATCGGCGGGCGCGCGACGCAGGGGCGTGGGCTCGGCACGCGGTTCGGGCTGATGCTGCACGCCTTCGGGTACGGGGTGCTGGGGCTGGGGCGCATCTACATCTCGGTGATTCCGGCCAACGCCGCCTCCCGCCGGCTGTTCGAGAAGCTCGGCTACGAGGTCGACGACAGCCCCGAGGCGCGCGAGTTCATCGACGAAGAGAGCGACCTGACGATGTCGCTCACGCGGTCGGCATTCGAGCGCTCCCGCAGCGAGGAGCGGGCGGCGATCCGCACCTTCGAGCGCCCGGCGCCCGCGCCTTAGCCGGCGCCTCCCCTCCAAGTGACGGCGCCGCCCCGGGATGGCTCAGGAAAAGGTGGGCGGCGTGAAGGGAGGGCGCGATGTCGATCTGCGAGCCGTGGAGCCCCGGGTCGCGTCACTTCATCTCCGCATGGCAACTCTCTCGACGAAGGGTCGGGTCGGCTGGACGCTCGGGGTGGCGCTGCTGCTCGCTCTCGGCGGCGGCGGCGCGCGCGCTCAGACGCTCTCCAACAGCTATTTCAAGGCGCAGATCGGCAGCAACGGCGAGATCTCCTCGCTGCAGCTGACCGGGGACGCCTTCCCGACCAACTACGTGCTGAACGCGACCAACGCGGTCGGACAGAACACCTCGGACCACGAGTGGGTCGGCGAGCTGATGTTCACCTACCGCCTGAATGGCGGCGCCTGGACCACCGCGCTCACCAACCAGTCGGCCGACGTTCGCGAGATCACCAGCGGCACGAATTCTGTCACCGTCACCTACCAGAGCTCGGCCAACGCCAAGGGGGTGAAGAACTTCAAGTTGGTCGAGACCTACGCGCTGGTGAACGACTACCTCTCCTGGCAGATCACGGTCACCAACACCAGTACAGAGACGCTGGAGATGGGTGACTTCGGGCTGCCGCTGCCCTTCAACGAGTACTGGAACCAGACCAACGACGTCATCTACGAGACGCGCACCATCTATCACTCGTTCACCGGCAACAACGAGTCGTACATCACCGTCGAGCGGCCGAGCGGCGTCGGCCCCTTCGTCCTGATGGTCCCGGATCAGTCGACGGGCGCCGGCTTCGAGTACATGGACAACTGGGTCGCCAAGGAGCACTCGGGCAGCGCCTGGGCGGCGGGCGGCGGCACGCCCAAGTGGACGAACGGGCTCGACGTCTTCTACATCCACTCGAACGTCATCAAGAGCACCAACCGGGGCTACCTGCCCAACACCAGCCTCACGCTCGCCGCCGGCGCCAGCCAGACCTACAGCTTCAAGTTCTTCAACGTCGCCAGCCACGCCGACGTGCAGAGCCGCCTCTACAGCGAGGGGATGATCGACGTGACGGCCGTCCCCGGCATGATGGTGGCGACCAACATGACGGCGAAGATCGATCTGCACACCTCGCAGGCGGTGAGCTCGCTGACCGCGCAGGTCCCGTCGCAGACGACGATCACCTCGCTCGGCTCGCCCTCGTCGGGCCACAACATCTACCAGCTCAGCTTCAAGCAGCTCGGGCAGAACAACGTCACCGTCAGCTACGGCAGCGGCCTGACGACGACGCTGCAGTTCTACGTGATCGAGCCGGTCGACGCGGCTCTGCAGCGGCACGCCACCTTCATGGTCGCCAACCAGCAGTGGACGAGCGGCGACATGAAGGGCCTCTTCGACGACTGGATGATGGACAGCAAGGCCAAGCGCGGCGCCGAGGGGGGGAGTGGCTGGGGGGACGACTGGGGGTGGACGCACGGCCAGTTCCTGGCCGAGAAGAACGCGCAGACGCCGGTCGCTTCCGAGGTGACCGCGCTCGACAGCTATCTCGCCGCCGTCTGGGGGCGCGCCATCGATCCCACCTCGTACATTGTCCAGGACTGGTGGTGCCCGCCCGGGACCAGCGCCTCGAACATCATGGGGTGCTACTACGACCGCGCCTACGCCTACCCGCACGCGTTCAACACGTACTTCTCGATGTACAAGATCGCCAGCCTCTACCCGAAGCTCGTCACCTACCAGCAGACGGCCGACACCTACCTTTTGCGCGCGTACGACATCATCCACACGCTCTACTCGGGGCACGGTGACGCCGGCACCGGGTATATGGGCGAGCAGTCGCTGCCCGACATCGCCGCGGCGCTCACCGCCGGCGGCCACACGACCGAGGCGGCGTTCGTCAACAACGCGATCAACCAGCTCTACAGCGCCTTCTCGGCCAGCAAGTACCCCTACGGCTCGGAGTACACCTACGACAACACGGGCGAGGAGGCCGTCTACATGGCGGCCAAGCAGAACGGCAACACCTCGGTCCTCTCGAAGGTGAACGCCAAGACGCGCGCCTGCCGCGGTCAGGAGCCGGTCTGGTACTACTACGCCGATCCGGTCACCAACAACGGTGAGAACTGGTGGCAGTTCCAGTACACCGCCGCGCTGGCCGGCACCTGCCTCGACGATTTCGTGCGCACCCAGTCGACCACGCCCGAGGTCGACGAGCGGCTCTCCTACGCCGCCAAAATCGCCAACCTCAGCGCGATCAACTCGGGGCAGATCGACTCGAGCTCGGCGAATCTGGGGACGGTCGCCTGGACGTACCAGGGGATGAAGGGGAACGTCTACGTCAACAGCTTCGACCCGGCCAGCAGCACCCTGCACAACGACTGGCGGCAGATGAGCGGCGAGGCCGACCTGGGCCTGTTCGGCGCGCTCCGGATCCTCTCCGCCGACGTGGCCAACGATCCGATCTTCGGGTTGACCGGTTACGGCTGCAACGTCTCGAGCGCGGGGAGCTGCACCTCGGTCACGCCGACCGACGGTGTGTTCAAGCGGCTCAACATGATCTCGCAGAAGATGTCGTTCAGCCTGAACCGCGACCGCTACATGGGCGCGACGGTCAGCTCCGCGAACAACTACCTCGGGTTCACGTTGCAGAACCAGACCGGCGACGCCCACACGACCACGCTGACGGTGGTGGGGCTGCCGGCCGGGAGCTACGCCGTCAGCGTCGGCGGCACCAGCGGCGGCTCGGTTACGGCGACGAGCGGCAAGCCGACCGTCGTCCCGCTCACCGTGGGCGCGGGGGCCACCAGCGCCGTCCAGATCGGATCGGGTTGCAGCAATTCCGTCGGCGGCGCGAGCGGCGCGAGCGGCACCGGTGGCACGACGGGCAGCGGCGGCACGACGGGCAGCGGCGGCACGACCGGCAGCGGTGGGACGACCGGCACGACCGGCAGCGGTGGGACGACCGGCACGACCGGCTCCGGGGGTTCCAGCGGGACCGGCGGCGCCAACGGCACCGGCGGCGCCTCCGGCGGCTCGACGGGCACGGGCGGCGGCTCCGCGACGGGCGGCGGCACCGGCAGCGGCGGCTCCGCGACGGGCGGCGGCACCGGGAGCGGGGGCAGCGCCTCCGGCGGGAATTCGGGTACCGGGGGCGGCAGCTCCGGGAGCGGCGGCAGCGGCGGCGCCGCGGCCGAGGGCGGCGGGGGCGGCTGCGCCTGCGCCACCGCCGACGGGCAGGGCAGCTTCCCGGCGGCGCTCCTTGTCGCGCTGCTCGCCGCGGTGACGCTCCGCCGTCGCGTCCGCCGCCGCGCCTAGGGGAAAGCCCCGGCCGGCAGCCGGGCGTCGAAAGCTGACCGGAAATTCGGGTCGGCGCGGACTACCATGGGGACGGTGGACGTGCGGCCTCTCATTGACGGGCGAAAGGCGACCAGCGTGTCGGCCCCGCGCGGGTTCGGCCGGCGGCGGGCGCGCTTGGCGGGGGCTCTGCTGCCGATCGCGCTCGGCGTCGCTGCACTCGGCTGCGAGCCCGAGGAGGGTGCGCCGCTCGACACGCGGATCGCGGCGGTGAGCATCGACAACCCGTCCGGTGAACGTCAGCTCGACCTCCTGTTCGTGATCGACGACGCGTCCGGGATGACCGAAATGCAGAGCAAGCTCTACGATCAGATCCCGAACTTTCTGGGCGTCCTCCTGAGTCTGCCGACGCCGCCCGATCTTCATGTCGCGGTCATCTCCTCGGACCTGGGCGCGCCTGGCGATCAGGCTGCCTCGATCGGTTGCACGCAAACCGGCGATCAGGGGATGTTCCAGGTCCAGCCGCGCGGCACCTGCACCGACTCGACGCTGGCTCCGGGCGCGACGTTCATCTCGGTCGGCCACGGCGTCGCGAACTACACCGCCGCCAGTGTCTCCGACGTCGTCCGTTGCATCCTGCCGCTCGGCGCCGAGGGGTGCCGCTTCGGCCATCCGCTCGCCTCGATCGTCCGCGCGCTGGGCGCTGACGGCGCGCCGCCACCGGCCAGCAACGCCGGCTTCTTGCGCGGGAACGCGTCGCTGGCGATCATCATCCTCAGCAACGAGGATGACTGCTCGGCATCGTCGCGCAACACCGCGCTCTATTCGCTCAACAACGGCCCGGACAACCTGATCAATTCGATCGGCCCGCTGACCAGCTACCGTTGCAACGAGTTCGGTCACCTTTGCATCGATCCTCACGGCAAAGATCCGACCGCCTTCGTGCAACCCCCCGAGACGACACCGACGGACGCGCAAGGGACGCCGTCCGCGCCGACGCTCGACCTCGTCGACTGCCAGTCCAACGAGACGGGTGGGTTGCTCACGCCGGTCGGGACTTTCGTCGACGAGATCCGAGCACTCAAGCCGTCCGACCCGGACAATCTCATCGTCGTCAGCGCGATCGTCGGGCCGCCGAGCCCCTACTCGGTCGCCTGGGTTCCCGCCGTGGGTGCGCAGGCGGCCGAAGGCGAGCTGTGGCCGCAGATCGAGCACTCGTGCGGCGCGCCCGGCGGGATCAATCCCGAGGCGACCCAGACAGCGACCGACGGCAGCTTCGGCGATCCTGGCGTCCGACTCGCGCAGTTCGTGAAGGCGTTCGGCAACGGCGCCGTCGCCTCGATCTGTGACGCCAGCTATGCCTCGAGCGTCCAGAACGTCGCCACCCTGATCGGATCCCTGCCGTTGGAGATCACCGGCACGGCCGGGGCGACGGGCGGCGGAGGGGGCCCGTTCGACGGTGGCGACGTCACGGGGGCCGGCGCATCCGGCGAGAGCGGCGGGGCGAGCCCGGGTGGGCTCCCGGGCGCTGGCGGTTTCGGCGGAAGTGGCCTGCGCGAAGGAGGGTGCGCGTGCAGCGTTGGCGCAGCGGCGCCCGCCGGGTGGAGATTGGCCGCGCTGCTGGCCGCCCTGGTCGTCGTGCGGCGGCGTGGTGCCCGCAGCTCCCGCAGAAGAACCTGACCTGAAATCGCCGCCGCGCCCGGACTAGGGATGGAGACACCCCGACCACGGGGTGGTCCTCGCGGAAACGGTTCCCAAGGAGGTCGCCATGCTCGCTCGTCCCAGCTTCGCCCGAATCGAATCGACGGCTCTCGCCTGCCTCGCGCTCGGCGCCGGCCTGGTGGCCGCGTCGTGCGTCGACCGGACCGTCGAGGTGCCGACGACCGCCCCGACCGCGGCGCTCACCGCGGCGACGGCGGACGGGTCGGCGGCCCCGGGCGACCTCGACGTCCTCTTCATGATCGACAACTCGTCGTCGATGACGGCGATGCAGCAGAAGCTCGCCACGCAGATTCCCCAGTTCGTCAGCGCCCTCGAGAGCCTCCCCATGGGGCTCCCCAACATTCACATCGCGGTCGTCTCGTCGGACATGGGAGCCCCGGGCGACGCGACCTCGTCCCTCGGCTGCACAACGATGGGCGACCATGGATTGTTTCAGTCCGAGCCGCGCGGCACCTGCACCGACACGACGCTCGCGGCGGGCGCGACGTTCATTTCCAACGTCGGCGGGGTGCTCAACTACACGGGCAATCTTTCCGACGTCCTGTCGTGCATCGCCGACCTCGGCGATTACGGGTGCGGGTTCGAGCACCAGCTGGCGTCGGTCGCGCGCTCTCTCGGCGCCGACGGCTCGCCGGCGCCCGCCTCGAACGCCGGCTTCCTGCGGCCCGACGCTCAGCTGGCCATCATCATGCTCAGCAACGAGGACGACTGCTCGGCCCCGGCGAACACGCCGCTCTACTCGCTCAGCACGGGCGGGTCCAACCAGCAGAACATCCTCAACGAGCTCGGGCCGGTCGGCAACTACCGCTGCAACGCCTACGGTCACCTCTGCGTCGATCCGGCCTCGAGCAGCTCCTGCCTCATCGAGCCGCCCAATCTGGCGCCGATCAACGCACAGGGCTTGCCCTCGGTGACGCTCAACCTCACCGACTGCGAGTCGGCCGACGACTCCGGACTGCTGAGCTCGGTGAAGAGCTTCGTGAGCGGCATCCGATCGCTCAAGGCCGATCCCGACAACCAGATCGTGGTCGGCGCCATCGTCGCCCCGCCGACGCCCTACACCGTCGCCTTTGTGCCGGAACAAAACGGGCAGAACACGCAGCCGGGCGAGCTCTGGCCCGAGGTCGAGCACTCGTGCGGACCGGCCGGAGGCGACGACGTCAACCCGCTTGCCACGCAAGACACGACCGACGGCAGCTTCGGCGATCCGGCCGTCCGCCTCACGCAGTTCGTCAATGCGTTCGGCGGCAACGGGGTCGTGGGATCAGTCTGCGATCTGAACTACGGGAACACGGTCACCGCGATCGTCGACAAGATCGGCCAGCACCTCGCGGGCAGCGCGACCTCGTCGGGCGGCGGGACGGGCGGGACGTCGGGTTCGGGCGCCGCGCTGCCCGTCTGCAAGAACGGCCTCAACACCGCGCCGGGCTCGGACGTGGTCGTGGGAACGGGCGGCAGCAACGCTTGCGGCACCGGCGGCCTCCGCGGCGGCGGGTGCGACGTCGGCGGGTCGCACTCCGCCGGCTGGACGTTGCTCGCGCTCGCTTCGCTGCTGGCGCTCGCCTGGCGGCGGCGCGCGTCCGTTCGCTGAAGGGGGTGGGGTCGTTCCGTCGCCGCCGTCAGGCGTGCGACGGAACGAAGGTGACCGCGCCGATCTGCACGGGCGCGTCCCCCTTGGTGATGCCGGCCGCCGCCTCGAGCTGCATCGCCTTCGTGCACGACAGGCCGCCGCGGCTCATGAAGCGGAGCTCGAAGGTGCGGGTCTGGCCCGCCTCGATCGGCAGTGGATCGCCGGCCTGCCAGCTGGTGGTCGGCACCGCGCGCCCGTCCGGGCCGCGCAGATGAAAGGCGTCGCGGTGGACGACGAGCGGCGGCGGCGCGCTGTTGCGAACCTCGACCTCGATCTTGGCCTCGACGAGCGGGACGCCGGGGAGCTCCGTTTCGACCGTCTCGGTGCAGCGCTGACCGACGACGGCGACCGCGACGCCGGTCTCCGATTTCGCCGCGCCGCCGTTCTGCGCGGGTGGCTGCAGCGCGCAGGCGGGCGCCAGCATCGTTCCCCCGGCCAGCGCGACAAGCAGGATCATTCGGTGACTGGTCATTTGAGTACCTCTCGCGTCCCTCGAACAGCACCCGGTGTGCCACGCAATGCCCCGTGAAGAATCCATGAGTTACGCGCGCGGCCGATCCCGGTCCGGGAGATTCTCCCGAGGGGCCAGGATTTTCTCCCTTGACCCGACCTCAGCCAGCTGATAATCGATAAAACAGATAGGATGACTCAGATGTCTCGAAAGGCTCGCTACGCGCTGAGGGCACTCTACGCCCTGGCGGCCGACGAGGCACGCGGGCCGATCCTGATCGCCGATCTCGCGGAGCGCGAGAAGATTCCGCGCAAGTTCCTGGAGGCGATCCTGCTGGAGCTGAAGAACGCCGGCATCCTCAAGAGCAAAAAGGGCAAAGGGGGCGGGTACGCGCTGGCCCGCGCGCCGCAGCAGATCACGATGGGGCAGGTCATCCGGATCATCGACGGGCCGCTGGCGCCGATCCCTTGCGCCAGCGAGCGGGCCTACGTGAAGTGCGAGGAGTGCGTCGACGAGGCGACCTGCGGAACCCGCCAGGTGATGAAGAAGGTCCGCGACGCGATCGCGGCGATTCTCGACGGCACCACGCTCGCGGACGTGCAGACGCAGATCGCCCGCGCGCGGCTCTCGACCGGAACGCCGGTGACTTACAGCATCTGAGGCGCTGACCCCCAAAAAGTCGTGAGGACCGAATGAGATTCTTCGCACCAAAATCAGTCTATAAAATCGCTGGGGTAAATATTCTGATTGCGGGCGGCCTGCTCGCGGGCCCGCCGGCGCGCGCGCAGGAATCGGCGGCGCCCACGCCGCCCACTCCGGCGGATCCGGCGCTGCAGGCGCGGATCGAGGCGTTGGAGCAGAAGACGGCGGCGCTCCAGCAAAGCCTGGGGAGGGCCGAGGCGGAGGCCTCCGCGCCGCGCTCGACCACCACCTTCCAGACCGATGAAGGGGGCTTCGCGGTCACCAGCGCCGATCGCCAGTACCAGGTCCGCTTCAAGGGGCTGTTGCAGATCGACGGCCGTCGCATCTTCGGCGACGAGGCGCTCGGCAACAGCGTCGACACCTTCCTCGTGCGGCGCGCGCGGCCGATCCTCGCGGGGACGGTCTTCGGTCTGACTGATTTCTATCTGTCGCCCGACTTCGGGAACAGCAGCGTCGTCGTGATCGACGCCTATCTCGATACCCACCCGTTTCCGTGGCTGCGCTTTCGGGCGGGCAAGTTCAAGGGGCCGGTGGGGCTCGAGCGGCTGCAGGCCGATCAGGACGTGACGTTCATCGAGCGGGCGCTCGATTCGAACCTCAGCTCGCAGCGCGAGGTGGGGCTCGAGCTCTGGGGCGACCTGGCGGGCGGCCTCGCCCGCTACGAGGCGGGCGTCTTCAACGGAAACCCCGACAACGGGATCAACGACATCGACAGCGATCACGCGAAGTCGTTCGCCGGTCGGATCTTCCTGCAGCCGTTCGACACCGACGGGCTGCGGGCGTTCGGGCGGCTCGGCCTCGGCATCGCCGCCAGCACGGGCAACGAGAAGGGGTCGGCGACCAACAGCTGGCTGGGGAATTTCAAGTCGCCCAGCCAGAGCACCATATTCAGCTACCTGACGGCGCCCGCGGCGGCGACGGTCTGGTCGCAGGGGCGGCACACACGCGTCAACCCGCAGCTCTACTACTACCTCGGGCCGTTCGGTCTGCTGGCGGAGTGGGTGCGCGAGCACCAGGGGCTGGCCAACGCGGCCGGGACGGCCGCGCTCAACAACTCGGCCGGGCACGTCACCGCGTCGTTCGTCGTCGGTGGCGACGCCTCCTACGAGGGGGTGAAGCCCCACCACGCGCTCGATGTGGCGTCCGGCGGCCTCGGCGCGCTGGAGATCGGGCTGCGCTATCACTGGCTGGACGTCGACGGGGCGGCGTTCCCGACCGCCGCCGATCCGACAAAATCGGTCAACCGGGCGCGCGGCGCCGGGCTGGCGCTCAACTGGCAGCTGTCGCGGAACTTGAAGGCGGGGGCCGACTTCGACGAGACGCGGTTCGAGGGTGGGGCCCAGGGAACCGCCAGTCGCCACACCGAGAAGGTGGGGATCGGCCGGTTCCAGCTGGCGTTCTGAAGAGACTGGTCACCGTCGGGAAGCCGTGAGCCTTCGCGAGGGCGTCCGGCGACTAACCAGGGTAGGTCGAGAGGTTTACCTCTCGAGGCCTTGGCGCGGCGGCGCCCAACGCTCTATGATCGACCAGAAGCTCTCGATGTCTCGCGCGGAGGCGCGTTAAAGCCATGTCGTACGACTTCTCCGGTCGTACCGCCGTCATCACCGGCGGAACCGGTGTCCTCGGGGCCGAGATGGCGCGGGCGCTGGCTGCCTGCGGCGGGGACGTCGTCTTGCTGGGACGCAACGTCGGGCGCGCGGAGCAGGTGATCGCCAGCTTCGCCAAGACGACCGCGCCGGCCGCGCGCGGCAAGCACCTGGCGCTGGCCGCCGACGTGCTCGACCGTCCGGCGCTGGAGGAGGCTTGCCGCCGGGTCCTCGGCGAGCGCGGGAAGATCGATTTCCTAGTGAACGGCGCCGGGGGGAACGACCCGCGCGCGACGACGACGCCCGACGCCCGGTTCTTCGACGTGCCGATCGCCGCCTGGCAGGCGGTGACCAACCTGAACCTCCTGGGGACGATCCTGCCGTCGCAGGTGTTCGCGCGGCCGATGGCCGAGCGCAAAGAGGGCGTCATCCTCAACATCTCGTCGGTCAACGCGTCGAGGCCGCTGACGCGCATCGCGGCCTACTCGGCCAGCAAGGCCGGGATCAGCAACTTCACGCAGTGGCTGGCGGTGCATCTGGCGCAGGAGTATTCGCCGGAGATTCGGGTCAACGCGATCATGCCGGGGTTCTTTCTGACCGAGCAGAACCGGTTTCTGCTGACGGACAAGGAGTCGGGCGGGCTCACCGCGCGGGGCCAGAAGATCCTCGACCACACGCCGATGGCGCGGTTCGGAAAGCCGGAGGATCTCACCGGCGCGCTGCTCTGGCTGCTGTCGCCGGCGTCGGCGTTCGTCACCGGGGTGGTGCTGCCGGTCGACGGCGGGTTCACCGCCTACGCCGGGGTGTAGCCAGGACCGGAAGCGATGACCGGACGAGGCGCCAAGGGGACCAAGCTCGACGAGGCGGCCGTGCGCGCGCTCTGCGGCGAGGAGCTCGCCCGCTGGAGGCTCGGCGGCAAGCGCGTGCTGGCGATCGTCCCCGACCACACGCGCACGGCGCCCATCGATCTGATGTTCCGCGTCCTGCACGAGACGGCGCTGGGCGCGGGCGCGACCGCGTTCGACGTGCTCATCGCGCTGGGAACCCACCCGCCGATGAGCGACGAGGCGATCAACCAGCGTCTCGGCCTGACGGCGGCGGAGCGCGCCGGGAAGTACGCGGCCGTGAAGATCTTCAACCACGCCTGGAACGATCCGGCGGCGCTGGCCTCGATCGGGACGATCTCCGAGGACGAGGTCGCCGAGATCTCCGGGGGCCTCATGCGCGAGCGGGTCGACGTCACCATCAACAAGCTGGCGCTGCAGTACGACCTCTTGCTGATCGTCGGGCCGACCTTTCCGCACGAGGTGGTGGGGTTTTCGGGTGGCAACAAGTACCTGTTCCCGGGGATCGGTGGCCAGGAGATCCTCGACATGTTCCACTGGCTGGGCGCCCTCATCACCAACCCGTCGATCATCGGGACCAAGTACACGCCGGTGCGCGCGGTGATCGACCGGGCGGCGGCGATGGTGCCGGTCGAGCGGAAGTGCGCCAGCCTGGTCGTCGAGGGCAGTGCGCCGGCCGTGCTGGCCGGTCTCTATTTGGGCGCGCCCGAGGAGACCTGGGAGGCGGCGTCGACGCTGTCGAGCCAGATCCACGTCGTCTACGAGGACCACGCGTACGACAGCGTTCTGTCGTGCGCGCCGCGGATGTACGACGAGCTGTGGGTGGGCGGCAAGTGCGCCTACAAGCTGGAGCCGGTGGTCGCGGACGGCGGCGAGATCGTCATTTACGCGCCCCACATCCACGAGATCTCCATCGTCCACGGCGCGCTCATCCGCAAGATCGGCTACCACGTGCGCGACTACTTCCTGAAGCAGCCGGGGCGGTTCACGAACGTGCCGCGCGGCGTGCTGGCGCACGCGACGCACGTCAAGGGGATCGGCCGCTACGAAGACGGCGTCGAAACGCCGCGCATCACGGTCACGCTGGCGACCGGGATCCCGGAAGCGGAGTGCCGCGCGGTGAACCTCGGCTACCGCGACCACCGGACGATCGACCCGCGCGAATGGCAAGGTCGCGAGCACCAGGGTCGCCTCTACGTCCCCAAGGCGGGCGAGACGCTGTACCGTCTGAAGAACGATCCGTTCACCACCGCCACTTCAAGGACGACGCCCTCATGAGCCAGCAGACCCACGGAGCCCTCCAGATCCGCGCCGACGGGGCGCTCGACTTTCTCAGCCTCGGCGCGCTGGTGCACCGGCTGGATCCCGGCATCGTGCCGTTTCGCAAGGCGACCCACTGCGACATCCACGTCAGCGGCGGCGAGTTCAACGTGGCCGCCAACCTGGCCGACTGCTTTCAGCTGAACGCCGGCATCGCCAGCGCCATGGTCGACTACCCGATCGGCGACCTCATCGCCGAGCGCGTGCGCGCCATGGGCGTCCGGCCGTTCTACAAGCGATTCGCGCACAACGGCGTCACCGGCCCCAACATGGCGGCGGTCTACAGCGATCGCGGCCACGGAGTGCGGGCGCCGGTCGTGTTCTACAACCGCTCGAACGAGGCGGCGGCCGAGCTCAAACCGGGCGACTTCGACTGGAAGGCGATCTTCGGCGCTGGTGTCCGCTGGTTCCACAGCGGCGGCATCTTCGCCGCGCTTTCGGAGACGACCGGCGCGCTCATCGCCGAGGGCATGAAGGCGGCCAAGGCGGCGGGCGCCGTCACCAGCTTCGACCTCAACTTCCGTCCGAAGCTCTGGAACCTGTGGGGCGGCAAAGGCGACGGCCGATCTGGAGAGACGGTCGCCGTCGAGGTTCTCGAGAAGATCGTCGAGAACGTCGACGTCCTCGTCGGCAACGAGGAAGACTTGCAAAAGGGGCTGGGCATCGCCGGCCCCGAGGTGGCGGCCAAGTCCAAGCTCGATCCCTCGGCGTTCTTCGGGATGATCGACAAGGTCGTCGCCAAGCACCCGCACGTCAAGGCGGTCGCCACCACGCTGCGCGAGGTCCACTCGACCAACCGCCACAGCTGGAGCGCCGTCGCCTGGATGGGCGGCAAGACGCACCTGGCTCCCACGGCCGAGCTGGACGTCATCGACCGCGTCGGCGGCGGCGACGGGTTCGCGGCCGGCTTCATCTACGGCCTGCTCTCCGGCGCCCCCGCCGAGGAGGCCGTGAAGCTGCGGCTGGGCGCACGGCGCCTTGCTCACGACCTTCCCAGGCGATACGACCATGGCCACGCTGGCTGAGGTCCGGGCCTTCGCCAAGGGCGGCTCGGCGCGCATCCAGCGGTAACCCTGGTTTCACGGACCCAAAAGGACAAACACGAAAATGGAAAAGGCGGACATCGGGCTCGTCGGGTTGGCGGTGATGGGCGAGAACCTCATCCTCAACATGGAGAGCCGCGACTACACCGTGGCGGTCTTCAATCGGACGGTCGACAAGGTCGACAAGTTCATGGCCGGGCGGGCCAAGGGGAAGAAGATCGTCGGCGCGCACACGCTGCAGGAGCTGGTCGCGTCGCTCAAGGCGCCGCGCAAGGTGATGCTGATGGTGAAGGCCGGCGCGGCCGTCGACGAGTTCATCGAACACCTGACGCCGCTCCTGTCGAAGGGCGACATCATCATCGACGGCGGCAACTCGCACTTCCCCGACACCATCCGGCGCACCAAGGCGCTGGAGGCGAAGGGGCTGCTCTACATCGGCACCGGCGTCTCGGGCGGTGAGGAGGGCGCGCTCAAGGGGCCGTCGATCATGCCGGGCGGCTCGCGCGCGGCCTGGCCCGCGGTGAAGCCGATTTTCCAGGCGATCGCCGCCAAGGTCGAGGACGGGACGCCCTGCTGCGACTGGGTGGGCGACGACGGCGCCGGCCACTTCGTGAAGATGGTCCACAACGGGATCGAGTACGGCGACATGCAGCTCATCTGCGAGTCGTACCAGATCATGAAGGATCTGCTCGGCATGTCGGCCGACGAGATGCACGAGGTCTTCGCCGAGTGGAACCGCGGCGACCTCGACAGCTACCTCATCGAGATCACCCGCGACATCCTGGGTTTCAAGGACCAGGACGGCTCGCCGCTGGTCGACAAGATCCTCGACACCGCCGGGCAAAAAGGAACGGGCAAGTGGACCAGCGTGACCGCGCTGGACCTCGGGATTCCGCTCACGCTGATCAGCGAGGCGGTCTACGCGCGGACGCTCTCCGCCGGTAAGGACGCGCGGGTCGCGGCTTCCAAGATCCTGCGCGGGCCGACGCCCAAATTTAACGGGAGCAGCGGCGACAAGAAGGCGTTCGTCGCCGACATCGGCCACGCCCTCTACGCGTCGAAGATCATCTCCTACGCGCAGGGCTACGAGATGATGCAGGCCGCGGCGGCGGAGTACAAATGGGACCTCTCCTACGGCGGGATCGCTCTCATGTGGCGGGGCGGATGCATCATCCGCTCGAAGTTTCTCGGCAAGATCAAGGAGGCGTACGACCAGGATCCCAAGCTGTCGAACCTGCTGCTGGCGCCGTTCTTCACCCAGAAGATCGAGGCGGTTCAGGAGAGCTGGCGGCGGGTGGTGGCGACGGCGGCGCAGAACGGGATCTGGATCCCGGCCACGGCGACGGCGCTCACTTACTTCGACGGCTTCCGCAACGGGCGGCTGCCGGCGAATTTGTTGCAAGCGCAGCGCGACTACTTCGGCGCGCACCAGTACGAACGGGTCGACCAGCCGCGCGGGCAGTTCTTCCACACCAACTGGACGGGGCGGGGCGGAGATACGGCGTCGTCCGCCTACGTTGTTTGACCTCCGGGGTTTGACCTTCGGGGTCTGAAAGAAAGGGCAGTGATGCAGATCGAGAAGTTCTCGCTGGGGATCGGGGACCGGTTCGGCCGCGAGGGGCTGGCGCAGCTGCGCGCGGTCCAGCAGGCCGAGAAGGCCGGCGTCGTGGTCGTGCCGGTCTGGAACAAGTCCAACCGCGAGCACTCTCTCATCGGCACCACGCCCGACGACGTCCGCGCCGAGGCCGACGAGGCCGTCCGGCGCGGCGGCTGGAAACATCCGTATCACGTCGACGCCGACCACATCGGCGTCAAGACCGTCGACAGGTTCCTCGCCGGCAGCGACTTCTACACGCTGGACGTCGCCGACTTCATCGGCCAGCCGCCGGACGAGACGGCGCTCGGCGCGTTCGTGCGCGACATGGCGCAGTTCAAGGGGACGCTGCGCATCCCCGGCGTCGACGCCACCTTCGAGGTGACCGACGCCGTGCTCGAGAAGATCGGCCGCAGCTATCTCGCCGCGGTGATGGAGGCGGGGACGATCTACCGCCGCGTGCTCGCCGCCAAGGGGGCGGGGAATTTCATCCCCGAGGTCTCCACCGACGAGGCGACCGAGGCTCAGCTGCCGTTCGAGCTGTTTTTTCTTCTCGGGGCGCTGGCGCGCGAGAAGATCCCGGTGCAGACGATCGCCCCCAAGTTCTCCGGCAAGTTCCTGAAGGGGATCGACTACGTCGGCGACGTCGACGCCTTCGCGCGCGAGCTCGACGCCGATTTCGCCGTCGTCAAGCACGCCATCTCGGTGTTCGGTCTGCCGCCGTCGCTCAAGATCAGCGTCCACACGGGGAGCGACAAGTTCAAGCTCTACCCGATCATCCAGAAGGCGCTGAAGAGGCACGGGGCCGGGCTGCACCTCAAGACGGCCGGCACGACCTGGCTGGAAGAGGTCATCGGCGTGGCGCTCTCCGGCCCGTCCGGGCTCGCCGTCGCCAAGAAGGTATACACCGCGGCGCTTCCCCGCTACGACGAGCTCTGCAAGCCGTACGCGACGGTCGTCGAGATCGAGCGCGCCAAGCTGCCCGTCGCAGCGACAGTCGATCGCTGGACCGCCGACGACCTCGTCGCCCGCCTCCGTCACGACCAGGCGAACCCCGTCTATGACGTCAACCTGCGGCAGTTCGTTCACGTCTCCTTCCGCGTCGCCGCCGAGATGGGCGCCGAATGGACCTCGGCGCTCGAGGCCGCCCGCGAGGTGGCCGGCCGCTGTGTGACGGAAAATCTGTTCGACCGTCACATTCGCCCCCTTTTTCTTTCCTAGTCCTTGGGCGCGTAGTCGTTCGTATACTCGGCCGCCATGAGCGAGCCACACGCCGACGCGTTCGTCTTCTGCGGAGCGAGCGGCGATCTCGCGTACAAGAAGATCTTTCCGGCGCTCTACGCGATGACCCGGCGCGGGCACCTCGACCTCCCGGTCATCGGCGTCGCCAACTCGCCCTGGACGCTGGAGCAGTTCCAGGCGCGCGCCCGCGAGAGCCTCACGGCCTTCGTCAAGCAGCCCGACGCCACAGTGGTCGACAAGCTGATCGGAAGGCTTCGCTATGTCCGGGGCGACTACGGCGATCCCGCGACATTCGAGACGCTGAAGCGCGAGCTCGGTGGCGCGCAACGCCCGACCCACTACCTGGCGATTCCGCCCAGCGTGTTCGGCCCCGTCGTGACCGGTCTCGCGAAGTCGGGCGCGGCCGAGGGGGCGCGCCTCATCGTCGAGAAGCCGTTCGGCCGCGATCTGGCCTCGGCGCGCGCGCTCAACCACACGCTGCACCAGGCCTTCGACGAGTCGGCCATCTTCCGCATCGATCACTATCTCGGCAAGGAGTCGGTGCAGAACCTGCTCCTGTTCCGGTTCGACAACACGTTCCTCGAACCGATCTGGAACCGGCACTACGTCGAGAGCGTGCAGATCACCATGGCCGAGAGCTTCGGCGTTCAGGGGCGCGGCAAGTTTTACGAGGAGGCGGGCGCGATCCGTGACGTCATCCAGAACCACCTCTTGCAGGTGATCGGCTTTCTGGCGATGGAGCCGCCGCTCGGCACCTACGCCGAGTCGATCCGCGACGAGCAGGTCAAGGTCTTTCGCGCCATCCGCCCCCTCAGCCCGGACGATCTCGTGCGCGGCCAGTTCGACGGCTATCGAAAGGAAGCGGGCGTCGCGCCGGACTC
The DNA here is from genome assembly GCA_963831685.1 of uncultured Pseudomonadota bacterium. Classification (GTDB taxonomy): domain Bacteria; phylum Myxococcota_A; class Polyangia; order Fen-1088; family Fen-1088; genus JADGRB01. Next base: position 11,394 of record CAWHRJ010000005.1, on the reverse strand, counting down.
CAACGTCGAGACGTTCGCGGCGGTACGGCTCCACGTCGACTCCTGGCGCTGGGACGGCGTGCCGTTCTTCATCCGTGCCGGCAAGTGCATGCCGACCTCGACGACCGAGGTGCTGGTCAGTCTCAAGCGACCGCCGCTGCGCCGCCTCGGGCCGCAGGAGACCAACCATCTTCGGTTTCGGCTCTCGCCCGAGGTGATCATCGCGCTCGGCGCCCGCATCAAGAAGTCGGGCGAGCACATGGTCTCGGAGCCGACCGAGCTCAGGATGGTGCATCAGGAAGACGGCGACGAGATGGAGGCCTACGAGCGGCTCCTGGGCGACGCGATGGCGGGCGACGCCACGCTGTTCTCCCGCCAGGACGGCGTCGAGGCGGCCTGGTCGATCGTCGACCCGATCCTCGGCGACGCCACGCCGGTCCACGAGTACGAAAAGGGGACCTGGGGGCCGCCCGACGCCGTCCGTCTCACCGCCGACGTCGGCGGCTGGCACGTGCCCTCATGAGCCAGAAGGCGCCCGCCAAGCCAACCGGCAAGACGCCCCCGCCCGGCGCGTCGACCGAGCCGGGCGTGCTGGCCGCGGCCGCCAAGGCCGCCGAGTTGGTCACCGACGGCGCGCGCGTCGGCCTCGGCTCGGGGCGCGCCGCCTCGGCGTTCATCGCGGCGCTCGCCGGACGCGCGCGTCGCGGGCTGCACGTCTCGGGCGTGCCGACCTCCGACGCCTCGGAGCGGCTGGCGCGGTCGCTGGGGATTCCGCTCATCGAGATCGACGAGGAGACGCTGCTCGATCTGACCGTCGACGGCGCCGACGAGGTGTCGCCCAACCTCGATCTGGTCAAGGGGCGCGGCGCCGCGTTCGTGCGGGAGCGTATCGTCGCCGCGTCTTCGCGGCGGCAGGTCATCCTGGTGACTCCCGAGAAGATGGTCCCCGTCCTCTGCGCCAAGGACCCCTTCCCGGTGGAGGTGATCCCGATGGGCGAGGGTCTGGCCATCCGCCGGCTGAAGGCGCTGGGGCTCAAGCCCACCCTCCGTCAGGATCCGAAGGCGGGCGGACCGTTCGTTTCGGTCAACGGCAACCTGATCTTCGACTGCGCCGTCTCGCGCCCGCTCGCCGAGCCGGGGCTCGCCCGCACGCTGGAGACCGCCATCTGCCGCATCCCCGGGGTCGTCGACACGGGGCTCTTCCTCGGCACCGCGGAGCGCGTGCTGGTCGGCCACCCCGACGGCCGCGTCGACGTCTTCAAGCGATCGGACCTGCCGTGAGCGGCGCGAACAAGGTCGAGAAGGTCGTCTTCCTGTTCGACGTCGACAACACGCTGCTCGACAACGATCGCGTCAGCGCCGATCTCCACCGCTATCTGACGAAGGAGGTCGGTCCCGCGCGTGCCGAGCAGTACTTCGAGATCTTCGAGGCGCTGCGCACGGAGCTCGGCTACTCCGACTACCTGGGCGCCCTGCAACGCTACCGCTTGATCCACCCTCGCGATCCGCACCTCCTGGCGGTCTCCTCGTTCCTCGTCAACTACCCCTTCGCCAACCGGCTGTTCCCGGGCTCGCTCGACGCGCTCGAGCACGCGGCCAGCTTCGGCCAGACGGTCATCCTCTCCGACGGCGACGTCGTGTTCCAGCCGCGCAAAGTCGAGCGCGCCGGCCTGTTCGACGCCGTCGAGAAGCGGGTCCTCATCTACATCCACAAGGAGCACGAGCTGGACGACGTCGAGCGCCGCTACCCCGCCGACCACTACGTGCTCGTCGACGACAAGATCCGGATCCTGACGGCGGTGAAGAAGATCTGGGGCGAGCGACTCACCACGGTCTTCCCGCGCCAGGGCCACTACGCACTCGGGCCCGAGGTGGCGACATTCCCGGCCCCCGACATCACGCTCGGCCGGATCGGCGAGCTCTGCGACTACGATCTGCCGCGGATCCTGGCGGCGGCGCGGTCGAAGCAGGGCGCGGTCACTCCGTGAGCAGGCCCGACGGCCCGACCCGCGACCGGCTGATCGCGCAGTCGTCGATGTAGATCGTCACCGTCTCGGGGGTCAGGTTCTCGCCCACACTGCAGGCGTCCCACTCGACCCACGAGGTGGGGCTGGTCGGCCGGCCGGAGATGTCGACCACTTGCTGGCCGTCGAGCCAGTAGGTCAGCCGGCCGGTGTCGTCGCTGGCCGCCCGGTAAAACGCCTCCAGCTGGAACCAGGCCTCGACCGGGACCACCGGCTCGGTGACGTCGAGCGGGAGGTCGGCCGCCGTCTGGTGATCGTAGAGCCGCAGCGTCATCTCGCCGCTCGGCAGCGTCGCCAGGTCCATGTCGTAAAGCTCGCCGGCCGTGGCCGGATCGCTGGCATTCGTCCGCATCCGGAACTTGAACAGCACCCAGAACGTCCCGACCGACACGCTGCGCGGCAGGTAGTACCAGGCGCTGTAATAGGCCTCGGTCGGCAGACCCCCGGCCCGCACGAGGCCGGCGTTCTCCTGCGCGCCGTCGGGACCGGCGGTGATCGTGAGCGCGGCGGAGAAGCTCCCCTGCCGCGCCTCGGTGCTCGAGACGGCCATCATGTTCGGCGGTGTCGGGAACGCCTGCGCCGTGCCGCCCGGGACGCCGGTCCACTCGCTGAAGTCGGCGGTCTCGAACCGCGCGGTCCAGTAAAGGTCCGAGCCGACGTCGAGCCGGCCGCACCCCACGGCGAACGCCGCGAAGAGCACGATCGTCGCGCAGACGGCATGCCTTCTCATCAGGGAAACCCCAGCGAAGCGCCGGCCGTGGCGCCGACCCAGAGCAGGGGCGTGTGCCCGACAGCGCCGGCCGGCAGCGCGAAAACGGCGGGCGGATCGGGGACCAGCACGGCGCCGAGCGCCGCGAACGGACCCACGCGCCCCCGCGTCGCGTGCAGGCCGACGGCGATCCGCAGGCCGATCTCCAGCGCCGTCTGCGACTTGGGGCTCGCGAGATCGAGCGCCCGCTCGGAGAGGAGCGCCACCGAGATCCCCAGCTCGCCGTAGCGCTCGACGCGCGGCCCGGCGATCTGCGCGCGCACGCCCGCGTCGACCGGTAGGCGCCACTGCCGCAGGCGCACGCCCCCCACGCTGTTGTCGACCGGCAGCAGCGCTGTCAGCCCCGCCTCCGGCCCGAACCGCCGGCCTCCGCGTGCCCAGCGGAGCTCGGCCCCGATCTGACCCGTCCGGTCGTCCGGACCGATCCCCGCGAGCGCCGTGGCGCCGAGATCCAGACGGGCGGTCGGCGGGGGCCTGTCCATCATTTTAGCGGGCCCGGGCGCGAACGCGGGCGGGGCCGCGGGCGCGGGCTCTGGTGCCGCGGCGGTCGGCGGCGTCGGTGGCGGCGGCATGACCAGCTCGGCCGGATCGATCGCCAGCGCCACGAACACCGCCGCGATGCGCGCCCGGTAGGCGCAATCGTGGCTCTCGTCCCGGTACTCGCGCACCTGCCCCGCGGCGATGATCCGGTAGGGGACCCCCAGGTCGAAGATCTCCACGGCCGGCGCCTCGCCGCGCGCGACGGCCCGGAGGCGCGCCTCGAGGCGCTCGCGCGGCACCAGCGTCAAGAGCTCGCCCCAGACCGCGTCGGGGCGCGGGCAGACGCTGGGACCACCGATCGCCGTCGCCGGCTCGATGGGCGCCGCCGGTGCGGTCGGGGCTGGCTGTTCGTCGGCCGCGCGGGCGGTGCCGTGACCGAGCGCGCCGATCGCCGCGGCGGCGAGGATCACGCCGCGATGGACCCGTTCACGCACCACGCCACGATATCCGAATCGAAACGACTTGGGCGAGACGCCGCCTGGGCCGCTCGGTTAGAATCCGACACTGGCCATGAAGGTCTCGGCGGACAGGCCCCCCTCGGCTCGGTGCTCGCCATGAAGGTTTTGGCACGAGACCGCCCTGTTGGAAGCGGGCATGCCGCGCTCCGGTCACCGGGTTTCCCGCAGGACTTCCGCGCCTTCTACGACCTCTGGTTCGAGGACGTGGCGCGGTGGAGCCGCGCGCTGGGCGGCGCCGAGGCCGACCGCGACGACATCGTGCAGGAGGTTTTCCTGGTCGTCCGCCGCCGGATGGAGGACTTCGACGGCATCAATCCCGCCGGGTGGCTCTACCGGATCACCCGCCGGCAGGTGCGCGACTTCCGCCGCCGCAGCTGGGTCAAACACATCTTCACCAGGCGGCGCGTCGAGGATCCGGACACCCTCGTCAGCGGCGCCGGCGGCCCGGCTGCCGATCTGGAACGCAAGGAACGGCAGCGCGTTCTGGCCACGATCCTGGGGAAGCTGCGCGAGGAGCGGCGGACGGCCTTCGTGCTGTTCGAGATCGAGGGGCTCTCGGGCGAGGAGATCGCCCGCATCCAGAGCGTTCCGCTCAACACCGTCTGGACGCGCCTCTACCACGCGCGCAAGGAGTTCCTGGCGCTGGCCACCAAGTTTCGCGACGCGCAGCTCGGAACGCGGGTGAGCCGATGAGGCGCGAGGACGATCCCTCTCGGCTGACGGACGATCCGGGGCTCGATCCCTGGATCGGCGATCTCCTGCGCTCGACCGATCCCTACGCCGCGCCGCCGGGGCGCAAGCAGCGCGTCCTTCTCGGCTTCGGGCGCCGGACCGCACGCCGTACGCCGCGTCTGCTGCGGCCGGCGATCGTGCTGGGCATCCTCGTTGGGTGCGGCGCGTTCGCCAGCGCGGCGCTCGGGCCGTGGCGTGGATGGATCGGACGTGCCTACGAGCGGCTGGTCCCGCGCGCCGCTCCCTTGGCGGCGACGGCGCCGCAGTCGCGACCCCGCGTCCACGCCGCCGCGACGCCGACACTCGCGCTCGCCACGCCGTCCGCGCCGGTGGCGCCGCCGCCCGCGCAGATCGCGATCCGCGAGCCGGCCGCTGCGCCGCGCGCGCGCCACGTCGCGCCGCCCGCCGCGACCGCGCCCCAGGCGGAGAAGGAGAGCCAGGTGGTGCTCGAGGCGATGCGGGCGTTACGGCTGGAGAAGAACCCGGTCCGCGCCCGCGCGCTGCTCGCGAAGTACCTCGAGCGGAACCCAGGCGGCGCGCTGGCCGAGGAGGCGCTGGCGCTCTCGATCGAGGCCGCCGTCGCGCACCACGACCCCGACGCCACCGCGCTCGGCGCACGCTACCTGCGGCGGTATCCGGCGGGACCGTTCCGGGCTCTGGCCCTGGACGCCCAGCGCTAGGAAGCGCGAACCGGCCTTCCCGCGTCGACAGTTTTCATGAAGGTTGACGTTCCCTCCCGCCCTTAGGCGAGCGACGCCCCCCCCTTGCTTCCCGGCCTGTCTTACGGAGGAACCATGAAGTCCGCCCGGCTGCTCCCCGTGATGTTGGTGCTGGCCCTGACCGCCTGCGCGACGCCCGAGTCGAGCCAGGACGACGGCGGCAGTGGCACGGGCGGCGCCTCGAACGAAGGGGGAAGCAGCGGCGCCTCGGGCGGATCGACCGGATCGGGTGGATCGAGCTCGGGCGGCTCGACCGGCAGCGGCGGAAGCAGCAGTGGCGGCACGACCGGGAGCGGTGGCGCATCCGGCGGCACGGTCGGCAGCGGCGGCGCGACCGGTACCGGCGGCCGCGGCGGCGCGACGGGCGGCGGCGGATCGTCGGGCGTCACGGGCACCGGCGGCGTGACCGGCAGCGGCGGCGCCACGGGCGGCTCGACCGGCGCCGGCGGGTCGACGAGCAGCGGTGGCGCGACCGGCAGCGGCGGCGTGACCGGCACCGGCGGGGCCAAGGGCGGCACGACGGGCACGGGCGGATCGGCCGGCGCGACCGGCAGCGGCGGCGTGACCGGCACCGGCGGGGCCAAGGGCGGCACGACGGGCAGCGGTGGGTCGGCCGGCGCGACCGGCAGCGGCGGTGCGACGGGCGGCACGACCGGCAGCGGTGGGTCCACCGGCACGGGCGGCGCAGCGAGCAACGCCGTCTGCAAGTTCGCCAGCGGCCTCAACGTCGCCTGGGTGAACTTCGCCAACGACATCCCCAACCCGAACATGACCACCTTCAACACGATCTTCACCAACAGCGCCGCCGTCGGTGGGCGGGTGATCCGCTGGTGGTTCCACACCAATGGCACCGTGACACCGGGCTACGACGGCAGCGGCATGGCCAAGCCGCTCACCTCCGCGGCGATGAGCGATCTCGTCAAGCTGGTCAACGGCGCGCACACAGCCGGCGTGGCGCTGAACATCAGCCTCTGGTCGTTCGACATGCTGCAGGGGGGCGAGAACATCACCACGGCGCTGCGCACCAACAACCAGAACCTGCTGACCGTCGACGCCAACCGCAACGCCTACGTCAACAACGTCCTCATCCCGGTGGTCACCGCGCTCGAGGGGAACCCCGGCGTCTACTCGTACGAGATCTTCAACGAGCCCGAAGGGATGACCAACCAGCACGGCTGGACCAAGGCCAACGGCGGGACCGAGGTCGACCAGAGCTACATCCAGAAGACGGTCAACGTGCTCGCGGCGGCGATTCACACGACCGATCCGAACGCGCGCGTGACGAGCGGCGCGCAGACCTTCGGCACCTGCTCGAACGCCACCGGCTCGACCAACCTCTACTCGAACAGCGCGCTTCAGGCCGCGGGCGGGCAGGCCAACGGGACGCTCGACTTCTACGAGGTCCACTACTACACGTCGAACGGGTCGAGCGTCTCCTGCTTCACCCACCCGGCCTCCAACTGGAAGCTCGACAAGAACGTCGTGATGGGCGAGTTCTACGCCATCACCACCGACGGCGTGAACGGCGCCGACACGTACACCTCGCTCTACAACAACGGCTACAACGGCGCCTGGGCCTGGAACTACACCACCAACGACAACAGCAGCACGACGACCGATTGGCCGACGATGAAGACGCCGATGCAGAACCTCTACAACGCGCAGAAGGCGACGCTCGACGCCTGCCCCTGACCGCCGACCCCTGACCGCCGACCCCTGACCGCTGGCCCCTGACCGCGTAGACTCGCCGCGTGGAGCGCACGACCCGTCTCAAGCTCCTGCTCGCGGTCGGCGGCGCCGCCGCGCTGGCGGTCCTGGTCGTCCGAGGGACCGGCCGCGGTCCGCGCGACCTGGAACCCTCGCCCGCGGCGCAGCCGGTCCCGGCGGCCGCGCCCCCCGTCGCCGCCGCGCCGGCGCCCGCCCCGGTCGCGTCGCCGCCCGCGCCGCGCCCGCCCGGCCCCGACCAGTCGCCCTCGACGACCGCTTCGCCACCGCCGCCGGGATCGGAGGCGGCGAAGCCGCTCAACGAGTCGGTGCTCATGGCGCGCCTGCGCAACGTCGCCGGCAGCGACTATCCGCTCGCCGTCGAGCTGGCGCGCGCCGGCAATCGCCGCTTCCCCGACAGCGCCGACGCCCCTGAACGGGCGTCCATCCTGATCCACGCGCTGGCCGCGCAGGGGATGGCCAAGGAGGCGCGCGGCGAGGCGGAGTACGCCGTCAACCACTACCCCGACTCACAATGGGTCCGGGAGATCGAGGGGTTCACCGGGGCTCACCGCCACCGAAACCTGATCTTGACCGACGGCGGCGTCATTCAGGCGCAGTAGCTGGGGTAAAGTGACGGTGTGCCCGAACGCCGCACGAAGATCATCGCCACCGTCGGTCCCGCGCAAGATCCGCCCGGGGCGCTCGAGCGCCTGCTCGACACCGGCGTCGATGTCCTGCGCGTGAACCTGTCGCACGCCTCGCCGCGCGCGCAGGCCGAGCGCGTCCGCCGCGCCCGCGCCCACCGCCGCGACATCGCCGTGCTGGTCGACCTCGCGGGCCCCAAGCTGCGCCTCGGCGAGCTGCCGGCCGAGCAGTTGGTGACCGCGGGGGAGACGCTGACGCTGGGGGCGGGCGGCGTGCCGGTCGGCGATCCGTCGCTCTACGATCGCGTGCGCCCCGGCGATCCGATCTTCATCGCCGATGGGACGATCGATCTCGAGGCGCGCGAGATCGCTACCGACCGGGTCGTCTGCCGCGTGCGGGTCGGCGGGACGCTCCGCTCGCGCAAGGGGATCAACCTGCCGCGCGACACCTCGTCGCTGCCGGCGCTGACCGACAAGGACCGCGCCGATCTGGCCGACGTCGGCGTCCTGGCGCCGGACTTCGTCGCCATCTCGTACGTGCGCCACGAGCGGGATCTCGCCGAGGCGCGCGGGCTGACCAAGCTGCCGCTGGTGGCGAAGATCGAGAAGCAGCAGGCGCTCGAGCGGCTGGACGCGATCGTCGGCGCGTCCGACGCCATCATGGTGGCGCGCGGCGATCTGGGCGTCGAAATCCCGATCGAGCGCGTGCCCGCCATGCAGAAGCGGATCATCCGCGCCTGCAACCGCGCGGGACGTCCGGTCATCACGGCGACGCAGATGCTGATGTCGATGGTCTCGAGCCCGCTGCCGACGCGCGCCGAGGTGACCGACGTGGCGAACGCCGTGCTCGACGGGACCGACGCGGTGATGCTCTCCGAGGAGACCGCCGTGGGCCACGATCCGGCCGGTGCCGTGCAGATGATGATCCGCCTGCTCTGCGAGACCGAGCCGCTCTTACCGGCGCACGAGGGACCGGCCCGCTCCGAGATGACCAACGCGCTGGCGCACGCGGCGGCCGACCTGGCGGACGATCTCGACGCCGCCGCCATCATCGTCCCCACCAGGACCGGCATGAGCGCCGAACGCCTGTCCGCCTTTCGCCCGCGCCGGCCCATCCTGGCTTACTGCCGCGTGCCGGAGACGACGCGCCGGCTGCACCTCGCCTGGGGCGTGCGCGCGATCGATTTGACCGTGCCGGCAGGGAGCGATCCGCTGCACGCCACGCTGGAGGCGGCGCGCCGCGATCTGCCGGCGGGCGCGCGCGCCGTTCTGCTGGACATCGCGCCGGCCGGCGCGGTCGGCGTCCCGTCGCTGGTAAACGCGATCACTTTCTAGTTTCTTTCGCTGCTGAGCACGACGACACCGAACAAATGCGTACGCAACTGTGCAACACGCTTTGATCCGTGCGTCCGCCAGCTCGGCCGGCAGGTTCGGCGCTGTCCCGAAGTGCTCACCCACGAAGAACGCGACGAGGGCGCGGAGCCGTTCGATGGTTTCGAGGGACCGTGCCTGTCCCTCGGCGGCCCCTCCGGGCCCTTGCCGAGATCGCAACCCGCGGAGATCCTTGTCATCTTCACTGACGAGGGTTCGAGGAGGCTGCGGATGAGAAAGAGCGGCAACCCTCCCGAGGCGAGGATCGCTCGTGATACCGTCGATCCCTGGAGGCACGCGCGGCATGGCCGGACGCTACGGAATGAGCTTCGCAGCGAAGATGATTCAGGAGGGAAAGTACGCCGAGGCGATCGAGGAGGCCACGCGCGCCGTGGCGCGAGACGAGGAAGATCCCGCGCCGCTGGTCGAACGGGCGAGCGCCTACGCCTGGCTCGAGCGCTATCCCGAGGCGGTGAAGGACCTCGAGGCGGCGATCGCGCTCGACGAGACGGCCGGCGTGCTCGAGACCGACGTGGTCGACGACGCCTACTTCAGCGCGCTGCTCGGCGCGGCGAAGCTCGAGGCGCGGACCTCGCTCCCCGCCGCGACAGAGACGCTGGCGCGCTACGAGACGATTTTGCCGGGCGGGCGGCACCTGGCGGACGCCGCGGCGTGGCCCGACCGGTTGCGAACGGCGGGCGGCGGGACGTGACGCCGGACCCAAAGATCGACGGCCGGGTGTCGCGCGCGCAGCGCCTGCGCGAGTCGCGGCGCGCTGCCGTGCTGACGGTGGCGCGGCGAATCTTCTCCCAGAAGGGGTATCACGCCACCAGCATCAACCAGATCATCGAAGAGGCCGAGATCGCCCGGGGAACTTTCTATCTCTACTTCGAATCCAAGCGCGCCATCTTCGACGAGCTGCTGGACGGCCTGGTGACGACGCTGCAGGCCCAGGTCAAGCGGATCGAGGTCGGTCGGGACGCGCCGCCGCCGGTCGATCAGATGAACGCCACCGTGGACCGGGTCCTGAAGACGCTGCACGACAACCGCGAGATGGCGCGCATTCTGCTCCGCGAGGCGGTGGGGATCGACGTCGACTTCGATCGCAAGCTCTCCGAGTTCTACGGCCGCATCGAGGCGATGATCATGGGCGCGCTCAACACCGGGCGGCAGCTGGGCGTGGTGCGGCCGTGCGACGCCCAGGTGGTCGCGCGTTGCGTGCTCGGGAGCATCAAGGAGGTCGTGCAATGGGCGTTCGTCGAACAGGATCCCCCGCCGATCGAGATGACGCAGATCGGACGCGAGATGATCGCGTTCACGCTCAAGGGCTGCCTCGTTGACGGGTCGTGATAAGCCGGGACCCCTGGGAGGGTTCCCGGACCCTCCCGCGACGACCTCGCTGGGCAAAGGCCAGCTCCGTCAACGCGAGGAGGACCTCCCAGGCACCTTCGCGCGCGTCGCCGCCATGCCGCCCGACGCCGTGCTGGCGATCTTTCGGCGCTACGGCCGGCCGCTGGCCGTGGAGATGCCGGCACCGGCCGCCGACGACCAGCGTGCCGTGTTGGCGCTTCCGGGGAGCGAGGCGGCGGCCGGGCCCCCGGCGACCGTCCGGGTGCTACAGGTCATGGGATACGGCGACGTCATTCCGAACGACTATTTCGTCCTCGAATCGGCCGGCGAGGAGGCCCTGGCCGTCTCCGGCCCCTTCTTCGCCGCCGCGCTCGAAGCTCTGGCGCGGGCGGCGGGCATTCCCTAGCATCGCCTGACGACCATGGCCGAGCCCCAGATCCCCGACTTCGTATCGCTCTTGCCCGACCGGATTTGGTACCTGACCCAGAGCGGACGGGACATGTGGTGCCGGCGCCCCCATGGCTTCTTCTTCACCTCCAGTCAGGCCGCGGTCGATTTTGCTGCCGCGGTCGGGACCGAGTTGGACCTGCAACCGATCGGCGTCGCCTCGAAGGAGCTGGTCTCGGAAGAGGGCATCGCGGCGATGAACCTCCTGGCGGTGACCCGGATCTTCGTGGACCCCCGGGTCGACCCCGAGACTGGTGACGTTTTCGGCCAGATCCTGCGAATAGCCCCCAAAGCTGCCGGGATCGTCTGACCGGCCGGGGCCCACCAGCCCGCGGAGCTTGATCTTCTCGGCGGGGGTGACTACAGTGTGCCCCATTCAAAGACTGAAGTGTCAGTCTAGTTATTACTGAGCTGTCAGTCTTTCGTTCTCGGTTTCTTCCAAAGGAGCATGCGTGGCTGCAGAAGCGTCGCCGGTGAATCCTCGGACTGAAGCGGTCGCGGTCGGCATCGACGTCGGCTCGACCACCGTCAAGGCTGTGGTGGTCGACCCGGTCACCAAGGAGATCCTTTGGAGCGACTACCTGCGCCATCAGACCAAGCAGGCTGAGTTCGTCCTGTCGTTTCTGGAGCGCATCGCGGCCGCCTTCCCGAAGA
>CAWHRJ010000004.1:1462500-2128940 GCA_963831685.1 uncultured Pseudomonadota bacterium | reverse complement strand
CTCCTACGCGCTCCATGGTAGGCAGGTTCTCATGGTCCATGCGGACTCGGCCGCTGTCGAAGGAACGCCGCGGGCAACCTCGCGAGGCCGGGCGCACCGTCCCGTTTCCGGCCGTGACCTGGCGAGCTTGGGTGCGGCCGCTCGATTCGGCTCTCGGCGGGGACCGGGGAGGAGCTTGTGACGAGCCTTCGTTTGGAAGACGTCAAGAAGGTGCTGCGCTCCGTTCGCGCGCTTTACGACCGGCGCGCGGATCCGGGCCTCGTCGGGACCTTCGCCCTCCAGGCCGCCTGTCGCCTGGCGGGTGCCGAGGCGGGAATGGCCTGTCAGTCTCCGATCCCGCTCGAATACCCGCCGCGGCTCAAGGGCTCGTCGGTGTCGCTGGGCTGGACGCCCTCGCAGTCGGCGCTTTGGCTCGCGGCATCCTCGGCGCCGGCTCTCGAGACGAACCCCACGAACCGAGCCGTGCGCCCGCTGCGCTCGAAGGCGTTCACCGTGGCCCGCCGCGATCTCGCGCGAGACGCGGTCTGGTATCGGTCCCGATACCTCGACGAGCATCTGCGCCCGATCGGCGTCGACGATCATGTCGTTTCCACGTGCCCCGTTCCCGGGCGAAGCACTATCTCGGCGCTCGCGCTTTATCGACCCTGGGGGGCCCGCCCCTTCTCGGACCGAGAGGTCGCGATGGTTCAGCTCTTCCACGAGGAGCTCTCGTGGGTCTTGGCTCGCTCTGAGCGTGACGCCGTCGAGCCGGATATGGCCCTCGACGGAAGCTGCGCCCGGCTGCCGCCACGGCAGCGGGAAACGCTCGCTGCTCTGCTGCAGGGAGCCAGCGAAAAGGAGATCGCCGAGCGCCTGGCGATCAGCCCCCATACGGTTCACGGTTACGTCAAGACGATCCATCGTGAGCTGGGCGTTCGCAGTCGTGGTGAGCTGCTCTCCATGTTCATCAGCTCGCGTCACGCGTCAAGAAGCGCGCACGCAGGTGGCGGCGAACTCTCGAGCGATACGCTTTTCGACCCGGCGCCCATCGGACGAGCCATAAGTGCGTCGTCCGCCAAACGATCGTCGTCGGAATGGACTCGTAAGGCGCCCCCCGGTTTAGGGGAGTAGAGCCGCCTCGTTCATTTCGACTAACTTCCCACCCGTTGGACGCGCGACGCCGGTCGCGCCGCCACGGAAAAATGCCACAACGTCCATTTGCTTCGACGACGGCCGGAATGGCCATTTGCTTCGTTTTTCGCCCGTCGGCGGACGCTCGCTCTCCGGGTTGACTAGGACCAGCTCCAGATGGAGGCGACCGTCGACCAACCGCAGGAAGAGTCGACAGTTTTCGCGCGCTTGCTACGGTTGCGCTGGCTGCCGGTGCGGGAGCAGACCGCCATCGAGGAGTTCGCGGTCCAGGGACGGCCGGTCCGGTTTCTGATTGGCCTGTCCTCCATCTTCTTCCTGTTCTTCATTCCGGCGGTACGCCGGTCGACCGGAATCGGCCTCAAGCCGATCCTGGTGATCTGGTCGGTGCTCGCGGTCTGGTTCACGCTGGCCAACAAGCTGCTCTACCGGCGCGCCTCGCGCAGCCGCGGCGCTTTCTACGCGCTGCTCTTCGGCAGCATGGCGCACGGTTTTGCCGTCACCCTATTGTTGCCGATCCTGGGTGGCAAGCCCGACAGCACCCTCTGGATCGGCTATGCAGTGATGGCCTGCATCCACGGCGCGGCCGAGACCGAGCTTTCCGTGCTGATCGCGACGAGCCATTTGCTCGCACCCCTCCTGACGATCCCGTCTTTCCTGGCGCGCGGTTATCCGCGGTCGCAGGCGATCGTCTGGCCCGTGCTGGCGGCCGTCGTATCCGGGTACGGATATCGTTTTCTGTCGCAGCGGCGCGAGCACTGGCGCCGCGATCGCCACGAACGCGAGATCGCGCTCGCCCGGCTGCGCCTGGCCGAATCGGAGAAGGAACGCCTGCGTCTTTCCCGCAATCTCCACGACACGGTGGGAACGGCCCTGTCCCTGGTGGCGCTCTACGGCGCCCTCGCCGAACATCGGGCGGATGATCCCGTGGAAGCGCGGCGGCTCGGAGGAAGCATCCGCGATGCCGCTCGGGAGGCCCTCAACGAGCTCCGCGCTGTCCTGCACGCGCTTCCCCAGAGCGCCACCAAGCTCGACGAGCTGGCGACCGGACTGGCTCTGGTCGCCCGGCGCGCCGCGGAGCCGGCCGGCGCGGTCCTGCAGATCGAGGTGAGGCAGGGAGGATCGACCGTTCTGGAGGGCGACCTGCGCGTCGCCGTGGTCCGGGTGTTCCAGGAGGCGGTCCACAATGCCCTGCATCACGGCCACGCCAGCGAGATCCGGGCCTCGCTGGCGGCCGACGACGACCAGATCGAGCTGATCGTCACCGACAATGGTGTCGGATTCGACCCGAGGCTTCCCAGCGCCGGCACCGGCATCGCGGGAATGCGCGGCCGGGCGCTGGAGCTCGGGGGCGAAGCCAGTCTCGAGAGCATCCCAGGCGCGGGAGTGCGGGTCCGGCTCGCACTGCCGCTCAATGCCGCGCCCCGCGCATGACCGATCGCCCTCGCGTCCTGCTGGTCGAGGACGAGCCGCGAACGGCCGACGTCATTTGCGCGGTCCTGAACAGTGCCGGTTATACAGAACTCGACGTCGCCAACACGGCCGCGCGTGCCGAGGCGTCCATCCGCACCTCGCCAAGGGACCTGATCCTCGTCGATCTGGGCCTTCCTGATCGAGACGGCACGGAGTTGATCCGTTCGCTGAGATCGGGCGGGCTTCGAAAGCCCGTCGTGGTGCTCACCTCGGCGATGAGCGACGACCGCGTGCTGGAAGCGCTGCGCGCGGGCGCGGACGGTTACCTGTTCAAGGACGACATCGAGGTGCGATTGGCCGTGGCGCTCGCCGATCTCGCGAAGGGAGGCGCGCCGCTCTCGCCCGGCGCGGCGAGAGCGGTTCTGCGTCGGCTCGGGTTCGAGCAGCGGCAGCTGATGGTTCCCACGCTCACGCCCAAGGAGACCGCCGTCCTCGAGCTTCTGGCCACCGGCAGCAGCTATGCTGAGATCGCGGGCGATCTGGGTGTCGAGCTCAACACTGTCCGGACGCACATTCGGTCGATCTACGAAAAGCTCGGGGTGGAGAACCGGGCCGAGGCCGTGAATCTGGCATGGAACCTCGGCCTGCTGCACCGGAGCGCCTGACCGCCGAAAGCGGCGCGATCAGCGCTTCCAGACCTGCGCGGCGCTGCCATTGCAGCTGTAGTACTGCAGCTTCTGCCCCAACGAGAAGTTGCTGCCGGGCACGTCCACGCAATGTCCGTAGTCCCCGCGGATGTTGCGGGTCGCACCCTGCTAGGTCCATTTTTGCGCGAATGACCCGTCACAGTCCCAAATCTGGACGTGCGTTCCGTTCGCGGTGTTGGAGCCCGACAGATCGACGCACTTGTTGTAGTTGATCGCAGAGTGAATGGTCCCTCAGCCTGGTAAGTCCACTGCTACGCCTGCGTTCCGTTGCAGGTCCAGATTTGCAACTGGTGTCCGTTGGTGGTGTCGCTGGCCGTTGACCTGACCAACTGTCTCTGGTCCGCTTAGATTGCGAGTCCGAGCGATGAAAAGTACTCCTGAGCTGCCCCGGAAAACTGGACCAGGTTCGGGTTTAGGAATTCGCGGCCAGCTGCCCTCTGAGCTGCCCCGGAAAACACTCCAGACGACCTGTGGCGGCGAAAACCCCGTCCGACCATCCTCATGCCGCCTTCCTGATGTAACGGTGGTCAGGCCGCTGACCCTCGGAAGAGCGACGACCTTCCCAGCCTCACGCCCCTCGTCCGCGCGCGCGAGCGGCGCGTCGCCGTCGAGGCTCATGTGCGGCCGATCCTCGTTGTAGTAGCTGGCGTGCTGACGGACCAAATGGAGGAGGTGACGCTCGCCGAGCACCACCACGTGATCGAGCAGCTCGCGCCGCAGGGTACCTACGAACCGTTCGGCGTACCCGTTTTGCCATGGCGACCTGGGCGCCGTGCGCACCTGTTCGATGCCCAGGTTTCCCACTCGTGCGTCGAAGGCCGCGCCGTAGATTCCATCGCGGTCGCGGACCAGCCGGGCCACCTTGCCGTCGGGGCCCACAGCCTCGACGATCTGCTGGGCGGCCCACGCGGAATAGGGGTGTGCCGTAACGTTGACGTGGAGGATGCGGCGGCGTTCCAGCGAGAGCACGAAGAACACGTACAGCACCTGAAACGTCACGGTCGGCACGGTGAGGAAGTCGATCGCGATGGTGCCGGCGAGCTGCGTCCGTAGGAACGTTCCCCATGTTGTCGATGGCGGCCGACCCGGTGCGCCGGCCCGCTTCGGCATGTATTTGGCGACCGTGTCCTTGCAGACGTCGTGGCCGAGCTTCGCGAGTTCAGCACCAATGCGGCGACGGCTCCACGTCGGGTTCTCGCGGGTCATGCGCTCAATCAACTCGATGACCTCCCGTCGTGGCTACTCCATCCATCCGTCGGAATCGCAAGGGATCACGCGGCCCTTCGGTAGTCGTGATGGAGACCGCCGAGCACCGGAATCGCGATGACCTTGCCGGCGTGGTTGTCGTTCACCGGGCCATCCGGGATCCGCTGCCCAATACCTTGATGAGGTCGGGCCTTGTTGAAATAGCGGACATATTGCCGGGCGACGTTTTCGAGGTGCTGGTCGTCGAGGAGGAGCACGTGGTCGAGGGCCTCGCGCCGCAGGCTGCCGACAAATCTTTCGCCAACGGGATTCATGTTCGGGGCCCGCACCGCCGTCTTGATCACCCGCGTGCCCGCGCCCTTGGCAACGCGGTCGAATGTGGCGCCGAACTTCTCGTCGCGGTCTCGAATCAGAAACCTCGGCGCCAAGCCCTCCATGGTCGCGTTCCGCAACTGCTGCGCCGTCCACTCCTGGGTCGGGTTCCGCGTGGCCGCGATGTGGACCACCTTGCGCGAGCCCTGGTTCAGCAGGAAGAAGAGGAACAGCGGCCGGAAGAGCAGGTCGTAGGTTTGCACGAAGTCGCAGCACCAGATGTCGTTGGCGTGGTTCTTGACGAAGGTCGCCCACGTCTGGCCGCCACCGCGACGCTCGCGGACGGAGCGCATGTACTTCTGCACGGTCCGCTTGCTGACCTTGATGCCGAGCTTCAAGAGCTCGCCCCGGATCCGTTCGGCCCCCCACAGTCGGTTCTTCGTCGCCATCTCCCTGATCAAGCTGATGGTCTCGGCGGTGACCCGGCGTTCGACGCTCCCGGCCTGGGATCGCCGACGCCAGAACATGCGAAACCCCTCGCGATGCCACCGCAGGACGGTCTCGGGCTGCACAATGGCCAGGGCGCGGCGCCACGTGGGCAGCACCGCGGCTGCGACGAGAAGCCGAAGCCGGTCGAACGTCGTGAGCCTCGGATGCGGAGACTTCCTCCGCAGGATGACGATCTGATGCCTCAGCATGGCGTTCTCGATGACGAGTTCTCGGCGACGTCGAACCACGTCGACCGCCGCTCCGCGCGCGACGCCCGGTCCGGCGTGGGGGGCGACCGCGTTCCAGATTGCGCCGGCTCTCGACCGGACCCAGTCGACGATGTGACGCAGGAAGTTCATCTCCAACTTCGACCACGTTCCGGGTAGCCGATCAACGAGGGCCTCCCGACGAAGTTCTTGCGTCGTTTCGCGCGGATGACCATGGTAGCCAGCACGGGGTCGTCGTGTTGCGCAGGCAAGTTAAGCGTCCGCGCCTTCGGCCCTTCGACAGATGTTTGCTAGCAACCCTCGCCGGGAGATTCCATGACCTCCCACGGCCGTCCTTGTCGTAAGGCCCGAAACCCTCACCCGTTGGCACCGCGCAGGTTCGCGACTGCTCTGGCGGTGGCGCTCGCGTCGCCGCCGTGGCCGCCTTCCCATCGACATGGACCTCCGCAACCTCATCCGCCGCATGTGGCGTGACAACGCGACCTGGGGCGAAGAGAAGACATGATCTCCGGCGAGTTGGCCAAGCTTGGTACTGCGTCTCGCCCCGAACCGTGGCCAAGCACAGGCCGTCAGCGTTGGGCCGCGGTCGAAGCCAGCCCTGGTCGACCTTCATCCAGAACCATCTTCAAGAGACTTGGGCGTGCGACTACTTCACGATCGTAACGGTCAGGTTCCGTGTGCTCTACGGAAAACACGAGCGGCGGCGTAACCCGGACCTCCCTCCCGCCCGGATTCACGATTCCAGCCATCGCATCAGGATGCGATGCGCGCCGGAGGGGCACGGCGCTAGATTCCGGCCGACATTGGTCCCGCGCGGTTTTAGAAGGTGCCGAGCAGGTCTCTTTGTCACGAATCGAAAGGCGGGACGGTGATGGTACGACAGCAGAGATATATCGTGACGTTGGCGAACGCCCTATTGGCCTGCTGCCGGTTGGGTCGCACTACGCATTGCGACGGCGGGCGCCGGTGGATGAGTCGATTCGTATTCACCACCGCATGCCTGGTGACGTTGGCGACTACGAGGACGTCGATGGCCGCAGGACAGAACACCCGGATCGCGTCGGTGTCGCGTTTGTCAAACACGATCGAGACCTTCTGGATCGACGACTCCGGTGCGGTAAACGACAGCTACGAGTACAACGGCGGGGAGTGGACGACCTTTCAGCTTGCGCCTGCTGGCAGCGCCTCTAGCGCCAGCCGGATCACCGCGGTTTCTCGTGCGTCGAACACGATGGAACTGTGGTACGTCGCGTCGGACGGCTCGGTGCAGGACAAGTACTGGTACGACGGCGGCACAGGGTGGTAGGGCTTCCAGCTCGCCCCCCCCGGCAGCGCCTCGTTGAACGGCGGCATCACCGCGGTCTCTCGTGCATCGAACACGATGGAGGTGTGGTACGTCGCGCCGGACGGCTCGGTGCAGGGCTGGGAGTTCTACGACAACGTCGGGTGGCAGCCCTACCAGCTTGCCCCCGCCGGCAGCGCCTCGACGATCAGCGCAATCGCCGGGGTGTCCCGAACATCGAATGCGGTCGAAGTGTGGTACGAAGGCCCCGACGCTTCGGTGCAGGGCCACTACAACTACTTCGACGGCGCCGGGTGGCAGCCCTACCAGCTCGCCCCCGCCGGCAGCACCTCGCTAGCTCCGGGCGCCGGCCTCGCCGTGGTCTCCCGTCTCTCGAACACGATGGAATTGTGGTACGTGGGCGGCGACGGCTCGGTGCAGGACTGGTATTGGTACGAGGGCAGTACTTGGCAGCACTTCCCGGTCGCCCCCGCCGGCAGCGCCGCGCCGAATAGCGCAATCGCTGCGGTCTCTCGGGCATCGAATACGTTGGAAATCTGGTACGAAGGCGCAGACCAATCGGTGCAGGACAAGTACTGGTACGACGGCGGGGCAGGGTGGCAGGGTTTCCAGTTCGCTTCCCCAATCGCATCCCGCTGGATCACCGCCGTCTCTCGTGAGTCGAATGCGATGGAGGTCTTCTACATCGGGCCCGGGGACACGCTGGTGGACCGCAGCCTTTCCGACGCCAGCGGGTGGGGCCTCCCCGTCACCATCCCTATCCCTCTTCAAACGAAGACCTTCACTTCGCCGTATTTCGATGAACAAGAGGAGAACGCTAGCGCGACGTTGACCGTCTCGAGCGACGGCTCGTTCGAGTACAAGGGAAACGTCCATGACTTCGGCGGCGGCGCAGACTTCTTCGCTTTCGACGCGTTCCCGAAGATCCTGCCACCTGGCACCCATGGGCCACTGTTCGTGGCCAACGGCGCGGTGTACGGGACCTTCGAACACGGTTCGAGAGATGCGAATTTTGATGCAAAAGGGGTGAACTCCGAGATCTCGACGAACTGGGAAACCATCGCGATGCACGGGGTGTCATTTAACCTCCACATTGCCTCGAATGTCGGGTCCGACCTTCTGAACGTCGGGATCGATGTGGGCATTGTGATTTTAGTCTCAGTCCCCGTATACGCGTGTACGAATTGCTCAGTATCGGTATCGACATCCTCCGACAGCAAGGGGGGCGCTGGCGCCGAGCTCCGGTGCACCTGTGGTTAGACGTGTGCGCGCCTTGTGACTCGTCAATGCTGGTGCAGCGTCGTCGGGCTGCGATCAAGCTGCTCAGGGGAGGGCCGTCGCGGCTACTCAAGCCGTCCGTCGGACTCGCCAGGGATCACGCGGCCCTTCGGTAGTCGTGATGGAGACCTGTGGGGTGCAGAAACTCCATCCGAGGCTCAAGCGGCTTGCGGTTCCAGCGACGGTGAGGCGCGCGCAGCGAGCGCAAAGCCGTAGCGATGATGGAGACCGCCGAGGATCGGGATTCCAGCGATTCGGGTTCCCTTTGGCGGACGAGGTAGGGGGCAGGTGTCGAGCGCCGTCGGGCGACTGCATCCGCAGGCCGCGATGGGGCCGGCCATGGTAGTAGGCCAGGTAGTCGTGGAGAACGCGCTCGGCATGCCGCTCGTCGTTGACGATGATGTGGTCGAAGCAGTCCCGGCGCAGGGTACCGATCACCCGCTCGCCGAACGGATTGGCCGTTGGTGCGCGAGGTGGTGTGGCGAGGAGTCGGGTGCCGAGTCCTCGGACGCGGCGATGGAAGTCGGTGCCATAGATCGAGTCTCGGTCGTGGACGAGGAATCGCGGGATCTGCTGGGCATCGCTGGTCGCCTCGGCGATGCGCTGGGCGGCCCAGCGGGCGGTTGGATGCTCGGTGACTGCCAGCGTGGACGATCGTGCGCCGGCCGAGGGAGAGAACGACGAAGACGTAGAGGACGCGGAATCTCGCGGTGACGAGGACGAAGAAGTCGCAGGCCCAGGTCTCGTGCAGGTGGTTGCGGATGAACGTGGTCCAGCGTTGGCCGCGTTGTCGGTCGAGATCGGACGGTCGGTACTTCGCGACGGTGCGCGGGGAGACCTGGTAGCCGAGCTTCGCCAATTCGGCGGCGATGATCTTCTGACCCCAGGTGGGGTTCT
This sequence comes from uncultured Pseudomonadota bacterium, assembly GCA_963831685.1. Classification (GTDB taxonomy): domain Bacteria; phylum Myxococcota_A; class Polyangia; order Fen-1088; family Fen-1088; genus JADGRB01. The sequence continues at coordinate 2,119,980 of CAWHRJ010000004.1, read as the reverse complement.
CGCGCCACATCCGCCGGATGAGCTCGCGGAGATCTGCATCGACGGGCGGACGGCCCGGCGGACGGTGGGAGCGCCAGCGCCAGATGAGGCGCCAGGCGGTACGGTGCCAGCCGATGACGGTCTCGGGTTTCACGAGCAGTACGACGTCCAGGAGACGGTGGAAGCGGCTGGCCAACGCACCGATGAGCCAGCGATCGAATCGGCGCAAGCGAGGGCGTTCGATCTGGCGTCGGACGACGATGAGCTGCTGGCGAAGGAGCAGGTTCTCGGCGACCAGGGCTGCCCGGGGCGCGACGAAGGCCAGGACGAGGTCGAACAGGAGGCGAAGGAGGGCGATCACGGTTCCGAGCGCGTACCACGACGGCTTGCTCCTGGCACGGCGGGCAACCGTGCGGGGCAGAGTGGTCGCGGGTTCTGAGAGGTTGCGGACATGGCGCCGCGAGTCCCACGTCACCGTCGGTGAAACCAGATAGATCCAGCTTATGGACGGAGTATCTGCGCCCAACAGGAGGCCCGACCGACGACAAGCCGGCGGTCACCCTCGAGTCGCCGCGCAATCCTGACCGCGTCAGTAGCTTCCTCAATATTCGGGTCAGGGACATCCAGGCCGTGTATGCCGAGTGGAGCGCCCGGGGGGCTCAATTCCTGACGCCGCCCAAGCAGCACCAGTACGAGATCCGTTGCTACATCCGCGATCCCGATGGTCATCTGATTGAAGTGGGGCAAACCACCGACCCAGAGGGGGACTGGCGGCCCGCTCACTGGCCATCGATTCCGCCCGGCGGAAAATCCAAGTGAATGGCGATAGCATTCAGTTGGGACAGGGCGACGAGGCCTGACCAACCGGCCGTTGCGGCGGGGCGCGCCCGACACCATCGTTCGTCGCCGCGTCATGAAGGACTGTCGCTTTCACAGGTTCGGCGGACCCGAGGTCATCACCTTCGAGGAAGTCGCAGGTCCCGGCCCCGAAGAAAGGCGAGGCTGACTGCGTGCAAACCACGGCGTCCGACGAAGGGCTGTTCAACCAGATGTCGGAGCTTACCCCCACTGGGCAGCCAACCAGTCGTGGCTAATGTTTGGAGTCCCGAGCGGCTGATGTAAACGCTCGGGCACAGGCGAGGAAAGGAGTTGTCGCTATGGCGAAGATACTTTTCATAGTCAGTGGGGCCACCTATTGGGTACTGAAGGACGGGACCAGGTACGCAACCGGTTACTGGGCCGAGGAATTCGCGAACCCGTACAAGATCATCACCGAGGCCGGCCACGAGGTCGTGGTCGGGACGCCCAACGGCGTGACCCCGAACGTCGACATGATGAGCCTTCGTCCCGAGATGGTGGGCGGGGTGAAGGAAGCCCTCGAGCTCGAAGCCATCATCCGGTCGGCGGAGGCGATGCGACGGCCGCTCAAACTGTCGGACGTCCGGCTCGAGGACTACGACGCGGTCTACCTGCCCGGTGGTCATGGGCCGATGTCCGACCTGGCGTTCGACGCCGACGTAGGACGACTGCTCACCGCACAGCTCGCCTCGGGCAATCCACTATTCATCGTGTGTCATGGTCCCGCCGCGATGCTGGCCACCAGAATCCACGGCGTGTCGCCGTTCAAGGGCTATCGGGTCACGGGCTTCACGAATGAGGAGGAGGAAGCCGTCGGGCTGGCTTCCCGGGCGACATGGTTGCTCGAGACCGACCTCAAGGAGAAGGTCGGCGTCGACTTCAGCCGCGGCGAGATCTGGAAGCCATACATGGTCGAGGACCGAAATCTGGTCACCGGGCAAAATCCCGCCTCAGCCGCGGTCCTGGCCAGGCGGCTGCTGGAGGTCCTTCGTGACAGCGCCTCAGAGCCGGCCCATAGCGGCCGTTTGCCGCAAGATCTGGCAACAGCCCACCACTAGAACGCTCTGTCTCCTTGTAGCCCAGCCGTCTGACGGCGTGAGGGCACACCCGACCTGAGCAAGGTCGCCCAGCCCTCGGCCGCCGGTTGCGGCTACCAGCGCCCCACGTGCGCCCCGCCGTCAACGTAAAGCACCTGGCCCGTGACCTGCCGCGCGCGGGACAAGTAGAGGACCGCGTCGACGACGTCTTTGACCTCGGCGAGGCTGCCCATGGGCTGTTGCGTCTTGAGGTCGTCCTTGGGGTCGTCTTTGTGCAGTGGAGTATTCACGACACCGGGGGCGACGGCGTTGAAGCGGAGGCCAGCCTTCGCGTACTCCATGGCGAGGCTCCGCGTGATGGTGTTGACGCCGCCCTTCGTCATCATGGAGACCGCTGCGTCGACGCCGGCGATCGGGTGATCGGCCAGGGACGCGGAGATGCTGACGACCGCGCCCGATTTTTGGACGAGCATCTGCTTCACGGCGAGCTGCGTGACGTGTACGAAACCGAGCAGGTTGACCGACACGAGGGCGTTGACGTCGTCCGCCGTGTACTCGGTGAAGGGCTTGGCGCGGTAGATCCCGACGTTGTTCACCAGGACGTCGATGGCGCCGAAGCGGTCGACTGCCGTTCGAACAACCTCGGCGGCTGTCTCGCGCTTGCCGATGTCGCCGTCGACGAGCAGCAGGCGGGACGATGGACGCAGCTTTTGGGTCGCGTGGCGCGCGGTTGCGACGACGTCGTAGCCCTCGCCCAGGAACCCCTCGACGAATCCCGCGCCGATTCCCTGCGACGCTCCCGTGATGATTGCCGTTGGCATCCGTCGCTCATCGGGGCCGCTGGTCGTGAAAGCGGGGATCATCATGGACGTCCTTGTACTCGAGGCCGAGCGGGCCCGTCCCCGAAACCTGCGTGACGTACTCGCCGGATTGTGCCCAGTGGAAGTGGAAGGTACCGCCGGGCAGGACAACCACGCCGCCCGGCGGGTACGCCCGCAGGGCCTCGCGGTCGAACTCTTCGCCCACCCCGATATAGAAGACGCCGGAGATGACCGTATAGATCCGGTCCTCAGGGTGGCGGTGGGGCATGAGCTTGACGCCGCCCGGGACCTTCACCCTGATGACGTAGGGTCCGGGGTTTGCCGGGTCGCCGGCGACGACGGCGAGGCGCGCCGACGGTGGAAACGCGCCGAACGGTTTCCACTCGATCTCCTCGGGGAGGACGGATCGAAATACTGAACCCACTGTTTCCTTATTCCTCTCGTGCGCGGCGAATCTGTGCAGTGATCCAAGCGGGTCAAGATGGGCCGCTTGCGTGACCTCGAGGCGTGGACATTGTTGATGGCGTGAACGGGTCAGCCTTCGACGCGATCGTCATCGGGGCAGGGCAGGCGGGACCGCCGCTGGCGGGGCGGCTCACCGGCGCCGGAATGAAGGTGGCGCTGGTCGAGCGGGCGCTGTTCGGCGGGACCTGCGTGAACACCGGGTGCACGCCCACGAAGACGCTGGTGGCGAGCGCCCAGGCCGCGCACCTGGCGCGCCGCGCCCGGGACTACGGGGTCGTGATCGACGGCACCATCGCGGTGGACCTGGCGCGCGTCCGGGCGCGGGCCCAGGCGGTGGTGGCCGCCTCGCGCGACGGCATCGAGGACTGGTTGCGCAACCTGCGGGGCTGCACGGTGCTGCACGGGCACGCCGCCTTCGAATCGTCCACGCAGGTGCGGGTCGGGGACGCGGTGCTGTCGGCGCCGCGCATCTTCATCAACGTGGGGGGACGTGCCTCGGTCCCGCGCATGCAGGGCGTGGGTGAGGTCCCCCACCTCGACAACAGCTCGATCCTGGCGCTCGACCGCCTGCCCGAGCATCTGGTGGTGGTGGGCGGCTCGTACGTCGGCCTCGAGTTCGCTCAGATGTTCCGGCGGTTCGGGAGCGAGGTCACCGTCGTCGAGATGCAGCCGCACTTGATCGCGCGCGAGGACGCGGACGTCTCGACCGCCATCGAGGACATCCTGCGGGGCGAGGGGATCGCGGTGCGGACGAGCGCGAAGTGCATCGGCTTCGGACCCCACCCGCGCGGCGTGGTCGTGAGCGTCGTCTGTACAGAAGGGGAGCCGTCGGTGGTCGGCTCACATCTGTTGCTCGCCCTGGGGCGGCGCCCCAACACGGACGACCTGGGGCTCGAGCGTGCGGGCGTCGCGACCGACGCGCGCGGTTTCATCACCGTCGACGATGCGCTGGCCACGAACGTGCCCGGTATCTGGGCGCTGGGGGACTGCAATGGGCGCGGCGCCTTCACGCACACGGCCTACAACGACTTCGAGATCGTGGCGGCCAACCTGCTCGACGGGGCGAGTCGGCGCGTGAGCGAGCGCATCCCCGCCTACGCCCTGTATGTCGATCCCCCGCTCGGACGGGTCGGCATGACCGAGACCGCGGCGCGTGCCAGCGGGCGGCCGGCTGCTGGTGGCCAGCCGTCCCATGACGCGCGTCGGGCGCGCCGTCGAGAAGGGCGAAACGCAGGGGCTGATGAAGGTGGTCGCCGACGCGAACACCCGCCAGATCCTGGGCGCGGCCATCCTGGGCGTCGGTGGCGACGAGGCCATTCACGGCCTGGTCGACATGATGAACGCGCGCGCCACGCTCGACGCTTACATCTGGGCCGTCCCCATTCACCCCACGGTCTCGGAGCTGATCCCGACGGTGCTGGGGGAGATGAAACCGGTGTCACCGGGAGGGTGATCCCCACGGTGGGGTGATGGTTATGGCAGCAGGAGAACTTTACCCGCGCTGCCGCCCTCGACGAGAGAATGGCCCTTCGCGGCCTCGTCGAGCGCGAGACGATGGCCGATCGGAATCGACAGCTTTCGACTCCTGACCGCCTCGATCACGTAGCGCAAAGTCTCCGCGCTCTGTTTGGATTTGAAGGCGACCACGCGAACCGACGGGTGTTCCGAGGCGCTGGCCGGCGCGCCCGTGACCGACGCGAAGGTCCCGCCGGGTTTGACCTTGCTGAGCAGCCTGTCCGCCGTCTCGCCGCGCACCGTGTTCGCGACGACGTCGACCTTCGGCAGGGCCCCGAACGCATCGTTGTCGTCGAGCGCCACCACCTGATCAACGTCCAGCGCTGCGGCCGCGTCGAGCTGCCGCCGGAGAACGGCGGCGATCACCTTTGCCCCATGGTCCTTGGCCGTGAAGACGGCCGATCGACCCACTCCGCCAAGGGCGCCCGAGACCAGCACCGTCTGCCCGGCGGCGAGCCCGCTCGCCACCGAAATTAGCTGACTTCCTGTCGTTCCAACCAGGGGAAGCGCGGCCGCGGTCTCGAGCTCGATCCCTGCAGGAACCTTGGCCACGACCGCCGCGGGGACCGCGCACAGTTGGGCGTACGTGCGATACCCCCAGGCAAAAACGTCGTCGCCCGCCGAGAACCCCTTCACGTCGCCCCCGATCGCCACGACCTTTCCCGCCACGTCCCACCCGAGGATCGCCGGGAAGGTCGGGCGCCAGTCCTTTACCTGCCCCGCGCGCTCCTGGGTGTCGATGGGATTGATGCTGGCCGCAGCGACCCGGATGAGAACCTTGCCTGGGCCGGCCTCCGGTTCGGGGACATCCTCGAGGTGCAAGACCCCGGGCTCCCCGAATTCGCGAATGACCGCTGCCTTCATGATCAACCGTACGTAAGGTCGGTGCTCTGTCCGACCTCGATGATGTAACCGTCGGGATCGCGGATGTAGCAGCGGGTCTCGCCGTATTTGGGGATCGGCTCGGTGATGAACTCGGCGCCGCGACTCTTCCACAATTTGTAGGACGCCTGAATGTCCGCGACGCGGATATTCATGAAGCTGCTGACCTTGTTCGGGTCGGCGAGGACGCTGAGCGTGACCGACGGCTTGTCGGGGGTCGGCCCGCCTCCTACGTTGACGAGGAGCCACGTGTTCGCGATCTGGATGTATCCAGGCGCACCCTCGCTGTCGCCTCTGCTCAGCGCGCGACCGCCGAAGACCGTCTCATAGAAGCGAAGCGATCGCTCGATGTCCGCGACGGTCAGGAAATGCGCCACGACGAACCCGTCGCGCGGAGGCATCTCGTAGCTCTTCTGTTCGATTTGTACGCTGTTCATTGACGACTCCAGTCCACATGCGGCGCCGGTTTTCGACGCTTTCCAAAATGTACCTTAACGCTGCCACCGCAAAGCCGGGGGCCGCCGAATCGGCTGAAGTCGCATGCTGCCAAGGAGCGGAACAAACCCGATGTGAAAAGTTTCGATGAGGTCGCGTTACTCCCAGGGGCCCACGCCCGCCACGGCTATCGTCATCAGTAGCTCGCCTTCTTCGGGGCCGGGATGTCGACTTCCTCGAAGATGATGACCTCGGATCCGCCGAACCTGTGAATGCGACAGTCCTTCATGACGCGGCGACGAACGATGGTGTCGGGCGCGCCCCGCCGCAACGGCCGGCGGTCAGGCCTCGTCGCCCTGTCCCAACTGAAAGCTATCGCGATTCACTTGGATTTTCCGCCGGGCGGAATCGATGGCCAGTGAGCGGGCCGCCAGTCCCCCTGTGGGTCGGTGGTTTGCCCCACTTCAATCAGATGACCATCGGGGTCGCGCATGTAGCAACGGATCTCGTACTGGTGCTGCTTGGGCGGCGTCAGGAATTGAGCCCCCCGGGCGCTCCACTCGGCATACACGGACTGGATGTCCCTGACCCGAATATTGAGGAAGCTACTGACGCGGTCAGGATCGCGAGGCGACTCGAGGGTGACCGCCGGCTTGTCGTCGGTCGGGCCTCCCCCCACATTGATGATTATCCAGCTGTTGGCGAGTTCGACATAGGTTGGCTCTGGCGAGAAGACCACCCTGCCACCTAGTACTTCGGTGTAGAAACGCGTAGAGCGCTGGACGTCATCCGATACGATGAAGTGGGCCAGCACAATTCCCTCTGGGCGCGTTGGGAGCTCAGCCATCTGTCACCTCACCAGTTGAGACCGACGCCACTCACGACAGGTCCTCAGTCGATCTTCTGAAAAGGTGGGACTCTACCTCTCCGACGGCAAGCTGCCCGATCGCACGCTAAGCGACCCGGTCGAGGTGATCCCGATCTGCCTGGCATTTTTCGACCGTCTGAGCGACCCGATGAGCACGACTATCCAGCCAAGGCTCTCTTGGCGCGCAATCCTTCGACGGCTCTGCGCGCTTCCTCGCTGAGGTTGGAGGCGCCTAATTGAACGGTCACCTTGTGAATTTTCCCGGTGAACCTATTAGCGCCCTCCTCGTAGTCGTCCGTCACGACCGTATAGAGGTTCTCGCCCACTTCGGTGGTTTCCGCGCCAAACGCGTTCGGGTGAGTGTGCTCGATCCGTCCTTCGGCGACCCTTGAACCGTCGACGAAAAGCAGGCCCTTCCCACCCGCGCCGGGCTTGCCTCCGTCGTAAGCAAACTCGAAGCGGAGCGTCACCGGTCCGGCCGGCAGACGAGTGCCACCGGTTATCTTGTACGTCTCGCGAGCGAGCCAGTTGTAGGCGAACCTGGGTTTTCCTTCCTTTACATAGAGGCTCCAGCCGCCCATTTCCCCGCCCTGGGCGAGGACCACTCCCTCGGCGCCGCTCGGCGGGACCTCCAGGTCGGCCGTGATGACGAACGAGCGGTTCTTGACGTTGATGAAGGCGTTCTCCAGCAAGCCCTTCATCCCTTCATAGACCGTCATCTCCGTGCGACCTTCCATCAGGTCGGGACGGCCAGCCATCGCAGGGTTGAAGCGCTCCCAGACGCGGTCGTCGAGCGGCAGCACGTTGTACTTGACCGCCTCTTGCAGGAAGAGGGCTTTCAGCTCCTCGAGTTTTTCCGGGTACTTCGCGGCAAGGTCGTCCGCGCAACTGAAGTCTTTCTCTACGTTGTAGAGCTCCCACCTGTCCTCGGCGAAGGTAGCGCGCGGCTTGCTTTCCCATGGCGCTCGATGAACCGTCGTGGCGAACCAGCCGTCCTGGTAGATCCCCCGGTTCCCCGCCATCTCGAAGTACTGGGTGGTGTGGCGCGACTTCGCGTCGGCGTCGTTGAAGGTGTACAGCATGCTCACGCCTTCGATCGGTCTCTGCGACACGCCATGCACGACGTCGGGTTGAGGCACCCCGACTGCCTCCAACACCGCCGGCGCGATGTCGATCATGTGGTGCCACTGTGTCCGCAGACCGCCCTTCTCTTCGATTCCCTTCGTCCACTGAACCACGACGGGCTGGCAGATGCCGCCGTAGGAAGCCACTTGGTGACCCCACGCAAAGGGCGTGGCGCCGGCGAGCGCCCAGCCATTCGGATACAAGATATGGGACCCGGGCCCGCCGAAGTCATCCAGGTGAGCGAGCGCGATTTCGAGAGGCTCCGGTGTGGCGTTGAACACCGACATCTCGTTGAAGGCACCGGTCGGACCTCCCTGGAACACCGGCCCGTTGTCCCCTGTGATGTAGAAGATCAACGTGTTGTCCATGACGCCGAGGGCGTCGATGGAGTCCAGGAACCGCCCGATCTCGTAGTCCGTCACCTCACCGAAGGCCGCATAGATCTCCATGTACCTGGCGAAGACCTTCTTCTCGTCGGGCGTCAGCTGATCCCATTCCTGAATCCCGTCTGGCTTGGGCGCGAGCTTCGTGTCCGGGGGAACCACTCCCAGCTTGATCTGGCGCTCCAGGGTTTCCTTTCTCACCTGATCCCAGCCCTGGTCGAACTTGCCCTTGTACCTGTTGCGCCAGTTTTCGGGCACCTGGAATGGCGCGTGATTGCCAGCCGCGGCGTAATAGACGAAGAACGGCCTGTCGGGAGCCAATGAATGCTGGGAGCGCACCCAGGTGATTGCCTTGTCGGTCAGATCGGTGCTGGCGTAGTAGTCGGGATCGCGAGGGAGATCCACCCTCGTCATATTGTCGTAGATGACCGGATGGAAGAGGTCAGCCTCGCCGGACAAGAAGCCGTAAAACCTCTCGAATCCGCTGTGGACGGGCCAGCGATCGAACGGACCGACAGCGCTGGTTTCCCACGGCCCGAGCTCGTGGCACTTCCCGAACATCGCGGTGTTGTAGCCATTGAGTCGCAAGATCTCCGGTAACATCGTGACGTTGTTGGGGCGCATCCCGGTGTTCCCCGGGAAGGCTGTGGCCATTTCCGCGATGATCCCGAAGTTCGTGCTGTGGCTATTGCGGCCGGTCAGGAGAGCCATTCGCGCGGGGGAGCACAACGGCGGGACTTTGAAATTGTTATAACGCAGGCCGTTCTTAGCGAGTCGGTCCAGCGTCGGCATCTCGATCGGGCCGCCGAACGTCGACAGATCTCCGAACCCTACGTTGTCGAGAAGAATGACGACTACGTTAGGTGCGCCCTTCGGTGCCTTGACTTCGAACCTCGGAGGAGCCTTGGCCTCGCTGGCGTCGAGATCATGGATCGGAGGATAGTTTGGCTCCGGCAACGGCAGCTCTGTGCGGTTCGGGGAGTCGGTACCGCCAGGCGCGCTCGGGGTTTGTGATTTTTGGGATGTCATAGTCTTCCTACCGTCGATGATTCGGTTTTATGCGTGCCCACCGTCAGCGGGGCCCGCGTTTCACGGCGCCGTCGCATCGATCCCGCCTTCGGAGGCTGTGCTCTTGAAGGTCAGCGCCGGCGGCGAGGCCGCCCGGGCACCCGATGCGCTGGCCTCGGCGAGGGCGCCACCGCTTTGTCGCCCTACGACCTGCGAGGCCGAAATGGCCATCGTGCACATGGGTCATCGTTGGCTCGCGGGCGCCGGAGACCAGCGGCGAGGAGCGCGATTCCGTCAGACACTTACGCGGTCCCTTGCTCGATGTGATGAGCTGCGATGGACGTGACCTGCCTGGCACCTTCTTGGACCAGCTGAGGTCGACAGCATACGCTGCGAGCCGCGCGCTTGGCGAGAATCAGGCGGCGCTCCAACTCATCCGCTGCAGCAAAGGACGTCGTCGCCCCAGCGAAAGGTGTTCGCGGCAACGGGGCGAATACCCGGCTTCAGGGAGTAACGACACGCAGATAGACGACGACCCGTGCACCTGTGCGCTGGTGCTGCAGCTCACCGGCATCGATTCGACGACGGACCGTCTTCTCGCAGACGCCCAATGCCTTGGCCGCTTCGGCGACCGAATACGGCCGGCGCTCGGCGAGGGTGAGTCGTTCTTCCAGCTCGCTGATGCGAGTCTGAAGTTGCTCGACGACGTCTGGAAGCGCGGCGAGCTGGGCGAGATCCACGGTGCTCATGACCCTTCTCCGTCAGTCGGCCCCAACGGCCGTCTTTGTTTCGCCGGATTCCCGCAGCGCTGGCCGCCGGGCCCGCGCACGTTCCCTCACCAGCTCGGGAGCGTTCTCAACGATGAACATCCGGAGTGCCTCCAGAGCGCGGGAGTGAAGGCGGGACGCCCAAGAGACGCCAGCACGCATTGCGCGAGCCGCTTCGGTCAGACTCTTCCCCTCCTGGTAGCAGAGCTCGAGGATGCGTCGCTCGCGCACCGGCAATCGAGGCGATGCGCAGCGACAATCCGCCCACGCCGCCCGGCTGTCTGCAGTGCGCCCGAGCACACGAGGTTGCGAACTGCCAATGCCGAGCGATAGCGGAGGTAGACGGCCGCTTCGAGAGTGGTGCGGTAAGGCGAAGTCACTTCTCTCTCACGCTTAACTCGGGCGGCGCGCAGTCGGGTTGCGGCAACACGCCCCCCCCGCGGATCAGAGCTCGGAGTCTTCGCGAACGACGAAGGAGCCGGGAGGAATTGCGAGCACCGGCGCTGTGGCGAATGACCGTGGCCGATGCGCGAACGGCTGACGATCGCCGTTCCGCGAACGGTGCCGACGGGGGTGGAATAGCCCGCTTCAAGACGGGGAGAGCTTTGCGCGGACCTTCGGGTTGAGAGTCGTTGATTACCTCACCCCAAGCGGTAGGATCGCCGGTATCGTCTTAGCTTATTGGTAGTAGGGGTGGTGGCGCTTGGTGCAATCTTGATCGCGAATGCGTGCTCGGGCGTCTGCACCGCGGTCGATTGCCAGAACGGATTCTCTGCAAAAGTGCATCGCGCCGACGGGAGCTTTCCCAGCGGGACACATCAGATCGACGTCGTCGCCGACGGCGTGAGCCTGACGTGCACCTTCACCTTTCCGTTGCCCACAGTCTCAGGTGGTGGGACGTCACAGCCGTCCTGTCCGTCCGGGATGACAGTCTGGGTCTTGCCCGCGACCGACTGTACCGAGACGAACAGCGGCAGCACCGGCGCCGAAACGTGCAGCGGTATCCCCGGCCAGTTCGTCGAATGGATCACCCTGCCGGGCACTCCCGCCGAGGTGCAAGCCCAGCAGTTCGTGGACGGCACTCCGATCCTCGACGCGACGGTCGCTCCGAGCTACCAGGCGGTCGCGCCGAACGACGCGGAGTGCGGGCCGATCTGCCACCAAGCGTTGGCCGATTGGACGCTGCAGTGACAACAGGCGCTTGTAGTGCTCTGACCGGCAGGTAATGGCACGTGAGCCCTTTGCCACGGAGAAGGCCGCCTTGCTGACACGGCGACACGGCAATGGGCCGGGGTGCGCTATACGCGCTGACGACGTGCCCAGGGACCGAGATGACGAGGCGCCTGACTCCAGGCCAATCCGGTCCCGCCGGCCGAGCAGCCCGGTCCGGAAGCGCGGGACCCGTTCCTGAGGGGCCTCACCACCCCGCGCCCCGATGCGCGGCCCCAATTCGTCCCGCTGTCAGCCCTCACCGTCGGACCCGAGGATGCGATCGAACGAGGCAAATCAGCCCAACGCGTGGCCGCGCGGGCAGTTCGGTGCACGAGGTAATTGTCGTCACGCGACGAGAAATCAAGAAACGCCCAAACGCGACGGGCACATAGCGCCGCCGGTGATTGTCTTTTTATCTTGCCCTCGGCTTCTCCGGCCCGAGTCACTGTGCCGTCACCGATTTTGTGGGCGCGAGGATCGCGATAGCCTCCGGAGTTGACTCACGGCGCTGGGCATTTCGTGGCGGTCGACTCAGCTGTGTGTTGGGGCGGATTGGCGACGGTGACCTACTGAAGTCAGCTTGGTTCAGCGGTATTCGTCACCTCCGCGTTGGCGCTCTGAGTGCGTCCGGAACGAGGACGTCAGCTCCGCGATTGCGCGACATCAATTCCGAATCTACCGGCGTCGGGTGGAGTCAGTCAGCGCAGTTCGCTGAGGCAGATCGAATTCGGATCGGCTAGCGAGCAGGACGAGTCAGCGCCTAACCCGCTCGGTGTGGCAGTGCCGTGGGGCCGTATTGCTGCCCGCTTGGGCTGCATAGTGGCTCCGTGTTGGGCATGACCCAGCGACAGCTCGCTTTCGGAAGTTCGGTCGCGGTGGCACCAATGTCGCCGATGCTCGACACGGGTGGCTGCTGCACCCGCCGCGACGGTTTCGATCGCAGAACTTGAACCCCGCTCCACAACATCGGCGGAGCTTCTTGCATTCCGAGTCGAAGCGGAGGAGCGCCGTCCACATCGGTCGGGCATCGCTATGTGCAAGGCCCCCAACCCTTCGTTGCGGCAGCTGCGTGCTGCTTCCACATTCGCCCCACGACTGTGGCTGAGGCTCCGAAGTGGTTCACGCGCAATTTCCTGATCGAGCGATGCCCAGCGGCCCCGGTGACCGGTAGGGGCGGGCCGAGATTCAAACGGAGCGCGACGATCACCCAGAAGTGGAACAAGTGCAGCGCGTGGCCACAGGCAGCAATGATTCGGGCGTGGAATGCACCCATCCATTTCCCCGACTGCCTGAGGTTGGTCTGTTTCTCCGCCCCACAGCCCAACCGAACGTGTCCCGATGGGATGGCCATCGGATCCGGGACCCGATCGCAATCGCGCACGCCGATCACCGGGCCCTCGAGGAGCCCCAAGAACTAGTCACTCCGGCGCTGTTTCCGATTCGCCGGTGCCCCCAAACCGGGCGAATGCGCACCGTGAATCGTCCGTGGTGCCGCCCCACAAGATTGTTCCGCCTTCCTGATCCAGGACGCCCCACGGGATCCGGTGCCTCGGCCGGGCACACCCGATGAGATCGCGACACTTCCCGCCTCGATCTCGCGTGTTGAAGTGTCCACGGATATCCCACGCGGGCATTGCCGGCAGGGCTCCTGTATGCGGTGTCTTCAGCAACGTCGCTTGAAACGTTTGTAGGGCAAGATAAAAAGACGATGACTGTTTCGCGTATCTGCCCGCGTTGACTGGCGATTTCTAATACTTCGCGATCAGAGCGTAATTGCAGACCTGTCGTATCAGCTGAACTTCGCGGGCCATTTCCTAATGAGGTGGCCGCCGCCAGCGCGGCCCCTCCGACGGAGATATCGGTCTCGAGCAGGAACGCAGCCTTAGCAAACTGGCCGGTCGAATCGGACCGTCCTACACCGGACCGACCGCTACAGCGGATAGGCCAGGCGGAAGGCCGCGAATGGCGCTGACCATGGGACACCTCCTCCACTAAGCCTTCGATGTACCCGACGGCCGCCCTTGCCGCTTCATCCCATCAGTCCCCATTCCTGCACCCGTTCGCTGACCCGATGACATGGACTGTCGGGATCGTGGATAGGGCGAGGTAGGACCTTCGTGCGCTTGTCGCCCGAGGCTGCTGCGAGCTTCCCCTTCAGAGCCGCTAGCCGCGACCATCATGGCCACGAGCGCCGGATTCAGCTTCATGACGACCCGCCCGTCACGGCGCGGCCGCCGCGTGGGGGGTGCACCCCTGGGCGGGATCGAAGCACTTGCCACTCGGACAGTCGCAGAGCGAGACCATGTGGCTGCTGGTCGGAGGGCACCCACAGGCGCCGATCAACCCCGAGCACATCTCGGGAAAGTCCGAAATGCTCGAACAACAAATCCCCGTATTCACCGTTCCCCCCGTGGTCCGGCACTTCGCCTCGCCGTCACTCGCGCCGCCGCTGCCCCCGGATCCGGTCGTCCCGCCCGCGCCGCCTGGTCCATGGCCTCCTCCGCCCCCGTGGCCCCGCGCCACCGGCGCCGGCGATCCCACCACCGTGGCCCGCAGGTCCGCTCGTTCCCGCGCCACCACCGTGGCCGCCCGCGCCGCTCGTTCCGCCCGCGCCGCCGCGTGCGCCCGCGCCTCCTCCACCCGTGTTGTTCCCGCCCTTCCCGGTTGCGCTGGAGCCACCCGTCGAGCCCGCCATCCCTGCTCCGCTGCCGCCGTGGCCCGCCGAGCTGCCTCCCGTCGACGACCCGCCCGCGCCTCCTCTGCCGGTCGTCCCACCCGCGCCGGTGCCCGCCGGTCCCGAGTCGCTGCCGCACGCCACCAAGCCGAGCAGGGACAACGCGCCGGCGAAGGCCATCAGGGGCTTGCGGCCCCATCCGCCGTGCACGTCGGCGCACGTGTCTGCCATCGTGTGGGCTCGGTCTCGAACGTCTCGTCGTCTCGTCTCGTCCATCACATCTCCAGGGTTTTGACTACTGGTGACGGTTCCTTCAAAAGCGTTTCAGGCAATCGTGAGACCAGAGTCGACGCCGCCCGGGCTAGAATGCGTGTGTTCATGCACGCCATGTTGGCGGGACTGCTGTTTGCCGCCACTCAGATCGCGGCCTCTTCGGCCCCCGCGATCTGTCCGACCGCTTCCCAGATGGACGCCGCGCTCCAGCGCCTGGGAGAGGACGCAACGGTGGATCGGTTGGGCGAATCCGAGGTGACCGTCGTCGGGGGCACGATGCGGATCGTGCTCCGCGATCGGGCGGGAGCCCTGCTGGGCGTGCGAGAGGTGCCCGCCCCCGCCGAGTGCGCCAAGCGCGTCTCGGTGGCCGCCGTTCTGCTCGCCGCCTGGGCCAAGACGTGGGACGAAACGGCGCTCGCGCCCGCGGAGCGCGCCGAGGTCTCCGGGCCGCGCCGCACGCACGACGTGGAGCTCGGAATCGGCTTCGGGGGGAGCGTGGACGGCGACGCCCGAGCCCCGAGTGGCGGCCTGCTCGCCGGCTTGCACCTTTATCGAGGACTGGGCGCGGCGATGGCCGCCGACCTTGCCGGTCAACGCCAAGTGGCCCTGGGACAATGGGCCGCGACCTACCTGGTTTCCCGTCTCGGCCTCGGGCTGGCCTTGCGGGTACAGCCTGGATTCGTCTGGGCGGACGTGGCCTTGCTTCCCCAGATCACCCGCCTCTCCGTCGAAGGCAAGAACCTGATGACGCCCCACACGGCCGCGGTCTGGGGCGCGTCCGTCGAGGGGCGAGGCCGAATCGGCCTGCGTTGGGGCGGGCTGGCGCCGTTCGCCAGCATCGCCGTCAACCGTGCGCTCGTGCGCCAAACATTGACGCTCGACGACAGGCCCGACAGCGCGCGCCTTTCATCTTGGGACGTCGGCGTGGTGCTGGGCGTATCGTGGATATTTGGTAGCCACGGGTGAAACGGAACGGCGCCAACCGTCACGAGATCCACGGACGTGAGCATGTTCCGCGAGCTCCATGAGCCTGCCGGCCAGAGGCCACCCCTCGATACCGGGGCGCTATACACCCAGCACGTGCATCAGGTCGCGCGCTGGGCCGAGCGGCTCGCCGGCCCGGATCTCGATCTCGAGGACATCGTCCACGAGGTGTTCTCCGTCGTCCACCGCCAGCGGGACCGATTTCGTCACGATTCTTCCGTGGCCACCTGGCTGTTTGGAATCACGGACAACGTCGTCCGACATCGCCGGCGCAAGGAGCGCTGGCGGCGCTGGCTGACGGGGTCGGCCGAGGATACCGCGGGGCACCTCGCCTCGCCCGCGCCCGATCCCCTTCATGACGCCGAACGCGACGAGGCGGCCCGCACCGTTTATCGACTGTTGGATCAGTTACCGGAACGCGACCGTCAGGTCCTCATCCTCTTCGACCTCGAGGAGCTCGCGGCGGAAGAGGTCGCGACGCTGCTCGAGATCAAGCCGGCGAACGCCCGCCTGAGGCTGCATCGGGCCCGGGCCCGTTTTCTCCGCGCCCACCGCCAAGCAGAAGCGGCGCAGGGCAGAAAGGACCGGAGCCTTGCTCAATCGGAACCCGCCTGACAATCACCCCCCAGCTCTGGAGCAAGCGCAGGATGACCGCGGCCGGCGGCTGCTCCAGGAGGGGCGCGGCTTGCGCGGCCTCACCCCCGACCAGGTCCGGCGGATCGCTTCCCGGCTGGAGGCAGCGGTCGCCCCGGCTCGGCGCCGAAGGCTGGTTCCGGTCGCGGCGACGCTGGTGGTCCTGCTTTCGGCGGGAACGGCTCTCGCCTGGGCGACGGGGACGCTGCAGCGCCTCCCCTTGGTGGGCGCGCTCTTCAGCTTGCACTGGCCCGCGTCACCCGCACCGCGTCCCTCGGCGGGTGCCCGCCCCGCGCTCCGATCGACCGACGTCGCCGCCGCGAGCGAGCAACCGACCGGCGCCAGCCCCGACGACCTGGAGGCGACCGCACCGTCGGGGTGGGCGAACATGGCCGCGCCCCCGGCCCGCCGGCGCGGGGTTCTCGCCCACCCCGCCCCCGGGCCTCATGAGCGGCGCGATCCGATTGCCCCCGTTTCGTCGCCGATCGCGGCGGCCGCGCCCCGGGCCAGCGTGCCAGCGGCGCCGGACAGCCCCATCGTGCGAGAGGGGGAATCCTTTGCCACTGTCCTTCGGCGCTGGCGCCGAGATCGCGATGGCCAAGCCGCGCTGGCCGCTCTCGATCTCCACGATCGCAGCTTTCCCGGCGGCCAGATGGCGCTCGAGTCACGATTGTTGCGCGTGGAGATTCTCCTGTCCGAGCATCGCGACCACGACGCGCTCGCGATTCTCGATGGCCTACCGCTCGGCAAAGTGAACTTGCCCCGCGGCCGCGAGCTGCTCACGGTGCGTGGCGAGCTGCGGGTCAAGGCCAGCCGCTGCGACGACGGCCGCGCGGACCTTGCCGCCGTCCTCGGCGGTTCCGACATCCTGGCCGAGCGCGCCCGGAACGCGCTCACCCATTGCCCCTGACCTGCTGATGACCTGGACGCGGCTCTGGTGTGCGGTGCTCGGGATGATGCTCGCCGGAAGCGCGTGCGAGCACAGCATTTCGGTCGGGGCCGCAGGCCGGCATACGGATGGGGGCGCCGACGGGGTCCCGATTGTCGACGGCGGCGCCCCAGACGGCGATGCGTCGATGGCGGGTGCCGCCGAGCTCTGCACCTCGACCGGCGGAACCGTGACGACCGCCAACTGCTGCGCGAATGGCGTCGCCTCGTTTCCCGACACGTGCATCATCGGCGCCTGTGGGTGCTCCCCGGCCAGCTCGGTAACGATCATGATCTGCAGCTGCGCAGCGGGGTGCTTCTCGCCCGGCGTAGGTTGCGTCGCACGCGCGTCTGCCGGCCTCGGGCAATAATCCAGACTGAAGTAGCCGAGTAATTATCCGACAGGCCGCCGCCGAAGCGTAACGGCGGCCACCCGGTCCTCAGGGGTATTGGGGAATCGCGACGGCTCACCGAGATCCGCAAACACCACCCATTGACGAAGGTGGCCCAGAGTGGTTGGCTTCAGGCACCGCCCCCCTTCACGATCGGGAGTTCTCATGCGATCGACGCTGTCCTCGCGGGTCTGCCTTGCCTTCGGCACGCTCTGGTTGGCCGCCTGCGCCGGAGTGAAACCTCACGCCGCAACAGGAGCCGGCGGCACGACCCCGGGCACGGGCGGGGTGGGGGCAGCCCTCGGTACGGGGGGCCAGGCCACGGGGGGGTCCGTCGTCATCACCGGCCTCGGCGGATCGTTCGGATCCCAGGGCACCTGCGGAGACGGCATTCGCACTCCCGACGAGGCCTGCGACGACGGAAACGCGGTGGCCGGCGACGGCTGCGCGGCGGATTGCCGCAGCGTCGACCCGGGGTTCGTGTGCGTCCCGGAGGGGAAGCCCTGTCACTCCGTCGCGCGCTGCGGAGACGGGATCGCCGTGATCCCCGAGCTGTGCGACGACGGGAACACGACGGCGGGCGACGGTTGCTCGCCCACCTGCAAGCTAGAGCCGGGGTGGAAGTGCAGCGGCACCCCCAGCAAGTGCAGCCACACCACCTGCGGCGACAAGGTGGTCGAAGGCACCGAGAGCTGCGACGACGGAAATTCCCTGCCGTTCGACGGCTGCACGGCCGACTGCCAGAACGAGCCGCAGTGCAAGACGGGCAGCAGCTGCACGTCCAGTTGCGGCGACGGCCTCGTCGTCAACGAGCAATGCGACGACGGCAACAACGTGAGCGGCGACGGGTGCTCGGCCGACTGCAAGGTCGAGCCGGGGTTCACCTGCGTGCAGCCGATGCTGGGCGACCAGATGACGGTTCCGGCGCTGTACCGCGATTTCCGCGCCCACATGCCGGCGGATTTCGAGCCGGGCGCGAGCGGGCTCACGAAAGTCATCACGGGGCTCGTCCAGTCGACGCTGGGGGCGGACGGCAAACCGGTTCTCAGCGCCACCGCTCCTCCCGCCAACGCCCACATCACGAGCGCGGCGACGTTCTCCCAGTGGTACCACGACACGTCGGGCGTAAACCACAGCACCGCCGGCACGCTGACACTGTGGAGCAACGGCAAGGGCGCCTACGTGAATCGGTGGGGCCCGAACGGCGAGCAGTGGCCGGTGACCGTGCAGGCGTATTACTGCGGCAACGTCGGCGATGAGCAGACGGACGCCACCACCGGGTTGCCCATCCCGTGCACGTCCAAGACCGCCGCGCCCGGCAGCACCGACTGCGACAAGTACAACGCCATGATGGGCTACATGCAGATTTCCTGCACCCCCAAGAACGGCAGCTACACCGCCGTTTACCAGACCGGGCTGCTGGACGGAACGCCCACCTTCTTCCCGGTCGACGGCGACAACTTCACGCCAGCCAGCGAACGGGTCGCGGCAACCATCCCTCCGCCCTACGATCCGAGCGCGAGCTATCCGCCGGAAGCTGGGTCGCCCAAGCACAACTTCAGCTTCACCAGCGAGGTTCGCTACTGGTTCCAGTACGACTCGACCAAGAGCTACACGCTCGATTTCACCGGCGACGACGACGTCTGGGTGTTCGTCAACCGCCAGCTGGCGGTCGATCTGGGCGCCATCCACACGCCCGTCAACGGTTCCGTGACCTTCGGCGCCGGCGCGCGCACCAACTTCGGACTGACCAATGGCCAGGTCTACGAGGTGGCGGTGTTTCAGGCCGAACGCCAGACCACCGGATCCACGTACCGCCTGACGCTGAGCGGGTTCAACGCCGCCCCCAGCCAGTGCACGCCCACCTGCGGCGACGGCATCGTCTCCATCGGCGAGGAGTGCGACGACGGGAAGGACAAAAACACCGGTGGCTATGGGGGGTGCACAGCGGACTGCAAGCTGGGCCCCTACTGCGGAGACGGCATCGTCGACCCCGGGTTCGAAGACTGCGACGACGGAGGGAAGACCGGGATCGTCCTCGAGGGCCCCGCTTGCCCGTCCGGCTGCCGGTACCTGAAGATCAATTAGCCATCACGCGAGCTCCGTGAACAAGGCGGGTTCTCAGGATCCGATCGGGCGCGGGTTCGAAACCCCAGCGGGATTCGAAATCGAATCTCGCGATCTCACTTGCCCGAGGGCTCCAATCGGAAGGAGTGCAGAGCCTACTGCAACGCGAACGCCTCGCCGTCGTCCTGGAACAGCATTGTGCCGTTCTTGCTCGACTTCAGCACCAGCACTGCGGTGGTGCCGGAGGCGGGGGCGGTCACCGTGGCGGTGACGTTCGCGTGGCCGCCGAGGGGTATGTCGAGGTGCATGGTCCCCTGACCCGACATCGCTCCGCTGGCGCTGTCCTGGTGCATCTCCCAGGAGACGTCCACGCCTGTGCCGGACAGGGTGTCGTTGAACACCATCAGCTGGCGGCTCACCTGCGAGCCCTTGGTGATGGTGGGTTTGGAGATGGGCCAGCTCCCCGACTTGTCCGACTGGTGATTGGTCTCCCAGTAGGCCGCGTCGATGACGGCCACCGGACTGAACGCCCGCTGAACGCGCGTGATGATCGGGTTCGACCAGGGCGTGGGCAGGTTGTCCTCGGTGTACAGCGGCGGCCCACCCTGTTCGATGGTCATCATGTTTGCCTTCACGCCGGGCACGAAGCTGGCCCACGCCGAAAGCAGCGTGTAGGGGCGAATGTCCGAGGGGTCCTTCTGGCGCAAGGTCACCGTGGATGTCGCGAACCACATCAGACCTTGCGCGCCGTTGTCTGCCGGCCAGATGAACTCACCGTCGCCGTACGGGTGCGTGGTGCTGACCGCGACGTCGTGGGTGTAGGTGCCGAACCCGCTCGGGTAGTGTTCGAAAACCGCGAAGTTCGCGGCTGTGACGCCGTAGGCGTTGATGATGTTCGACCCCGACCCGCTGGGGTCGGCGCTGACCGGCCGGGTGTCGTCGGCCGCAACCACCGCCTGATAGAGCGACTGCTGGAAAGCGCTCGAATTCGTGCTGTCGCCCTCGGGCTCGTTGCACTGGCTCCAGCGGATGACGCAAGGATGGTTCCGGTCGCGGTGCACGAGCGCGCTCAGGTGAGCGACCATGTTGGCGGAACCGGCCTGGAAGTCCTGGTCGTCGTTGCTGCCGCGGATGGCGCTCTCGTCGATGACCATCATCCCCATCTCGTCCATGACGTCGAGCATGTAGGGGCTGACTGGCTCCTGGTGCAGGCGGGCCACGCTGAAGTTGAGGCGCTGCCAGTTATCCACGGCCTGCGGCCAGCCCGGATTGTTGGCCGATGGCGGCAAGAACCCTGGGAACAGGTCGAAGGCGTCCGAGTTGTCCTTGGCGCCGGCGGTCTTGATGCTGTCGTAGTCCGCGCCCTGGAGGTTGTCGCCGCGGAACTTGATGGGGACACCGTTCAGCTCGTAGTGCGCGGTGACCTGACGGATCTGGCGGAACCCGAAGCGAACCGGGATCGAGTGCGCGGCAGCCGCGCCGCCTCCGGCTGCGTCCGGAGTCACGGTCACGCGTGCCACGTGCAGCTTGGCCCGGTATCCCTGCACGTAGGGGACGTTCGGCCACCAGTACGAGGCTGCGCCCAGCCCCCACGTGGTCGGGCCCAGAGTCACCTTGACCGTCTGTCCCGCCGGGACGGAGACCGACTTCGAGGGAACCGACGGATAGGTCGTACCGTCGCAGGTCCAGCTCGACAGCCCGACGTCGACGGTTCCGGTGGCGGCCGAGGCGCCGTCGTTCTTCACCCACACGTCGATGCTGAACTGGTCGGCCGCGACGTCGGTGCGCACCAGCGTCTCGAAGACGTGCAGCGCCGGGACCACGTGCAGGACGGCGGATCGGAAGATCCCCTGCGCCACGTTGCCCGACCACCCTGCCGCGTCGGGCACCAACTTCATTTTGCCGCTCGAGTCCTTGAGCGCGTTGCGCCCTTTGACGTCGACGGAGAAGGAGTGGCTCATCCCCGGCTTCACCACGCTCGTGACGTCCCACACCGACGGCGTGAACGACGTCGTCTGGGTCCCCACCATCGTGCTATCCACGGTCAGCGTTGCCTGATGGTTGATGGCGCCGAACTCGAGGTAGGTGGCCTGGGCCCGCCCCAGGTCGGGGACGGTCGCCATGCGTTTATACGTCGCTTCATTGGTGCTCCGGAAGCCCTGGGCAACCCAGCCGCCGCCGGGGACCGTGATGGTGGTGGCCGCCGCGCCCGAGGGCGTGAACGTCCAGGTTCCCGCGAGCGAGGTCACCATTTCGCCGGTGGCGGACGGCGCCGGGCAACCGCCGCCCGCTCCGCCCGCCGCGCCGCCAGAGCCTCGTCCCGCTCCGCCCGCCGCGCCGCCGGAGCCTCGTCCCGCTCCGCCCGCCGCGCCCGCACTCCCGCCGGCCGCGCCACCACTGGCTGCGAGGCCGCCGCTCCCCAGACTTCCGCCGCTGGCCGCGCCGCCCGTGCCGGAGCCGCCAGTTCCCCGTCCGCCCGCACCACCCCCACTGCCCGTCGAGCCGCCGCTGCCCGTCGAGCCGCCGCTGCCCGTCGAGCCGCCGGACCCGATCGCGCCGCCGCTCGAGGCGCCCCCCGCGCCGGTGCCCCCGGGCGAGCCATTCGATGAGCAGCCCGTGCCTGAGGGGCCGAGGGCGGCGATGGTTGCCGCGACGAGGATCGCGTGCCGGCGATATCTGGTCATATCCCTCTACTGTCCGTGACCGGCCGGTTGTTTATAGAAGGCGAAGGGCAGCGATCCGCGGATCACGACCGAGACGTACGGGCAGCTCCAACCGGACTACCTGCGCAGCGAGATCGATCACCTCCTCTTAAACACGGTGCCGGCGAACGATCCGTCCAACGGTTCGCGGCCTTCAGCAGCGCTTAGCCAGAAGCTTCCTACAACCTTCTTACACGCACCTCGATCCGCGTCCTCAGCCCCGTCGGACGGGGGCGACTTTCGCGAAGAAAATCCAGAGCTTACGGTTGCGGGGTGGACGGGACTTGAACCCGCGGCCTCCGGCGTGACAAGCGGGAGGAGGGGTTTTCGGGTGATTCGGGCTCAAACGAACTGCAAGGATTTCGGCTGTTTATAGCGTCGAACGACGCCGTGCGTTTCGACCAGAATCGCCAGAACATGCAAAATCGTAGATGGGGAGTAGATGGAAATCGAGCCCGGATCCGGCCATTTCGAGCAAGATGAGAAACCCGCCGTTCTCCCGCAGGGGAAGCTCGTGGTCGAAGATTCCATCGCGCCAATCGCGGTAGTGACCCGCTCGATCGAGCTAGCAGGACGCCCGGGATCGAGCGGACGCGAGCCTTGCGGAGGTACGCTTCGCGGACGCATCCAGTCGGCTCACCCGTTTCCCGGTCCCAGTAGCTTTCTCCCCGCCCGATCACCCGCCAGCGCTGGCGCCTCGGCAGCGTCTCCTTCCGCGATCCGCAGCGCGTGATCTGCGATCGCTAGCTCGATCTGCGTCGCCAGCTCTCGCGCCGCGTCCTTGTCCTCTCTTCGCACCTCGAGCACGAGTTGGGCCGGGTGCGCCATCTCGAAGCCGCCGGGGCCGGTCAAGCTCTCGAAGGCGCGAAGATCGGCCGCGGTCAGGACCAGACGTCCGGGGCGGCCGCGGCCCCACCGGGGCCAGCGGACCGCGGCGCCCGACACGGAGGCGACGGGTATCGAGGCTTCGCGTACGGGATCGAGCTCGCGATCACTGCGGATTTCAGCGCCGACGCGGTCAGTCCGGCGCTGGACCCGCCACTGCAGGACCAGCGAGTCGCTGTCGACGCGGAGCAGTCCGTGTATGGTCTCGACGGTCGACGTGATCTCTTTGCCGCTGATCACTCCATTTGAGCGGTGCAGTGTGAACGGCAGGGCGGGAATTTGCAGCATGCCAGCCGCCCAGTCTACTCGCTCGCTCGACCGTCCAGTGGGACGGACAGGGTGGGTAACCAATCGCTAGAGAGCGACGCCTCGCCGTGCTCGTCGGTCCGGATCCTGATCGCGTCGTCGACCATGTAGACGAGGATTGGATGGCTTTGAAACGATTGGAAATCAGGTCCTGGGGCGCCGCCAGAATCTTGCTCATGCGAGTTCTCCTCCCAAGTCATCGCGAGCGGGACACCAATCCTCGGCTCGCCTAGCGCCGCCCTGCCGATGATCGCGCACATCCTACCGGTGATCGCTCACCCGGGCCGGCTTACAGAAGGACGCCGGCACCCCAAACGGTTTGTTATGCGTTACTACACACAGCGCCCGTAGACGCGCGGCATCCCGCGCAAGCTTGACCTTAGCCGTCCCCGTCGACCCGGCCACAGGCCGTGCACCGCGCGACGTGCGCGAGACAGGCGTAGCGACACCCGTTCCGCGTGCACTGGTCACCGTCCCCCGTGTCATTTGGTGCACGACGGGCGGGGAAGTCCGAACGCCTTTTGCTTTCTTGAAGGCCTTGAGCTCGCGAGGCCCGAGATGTTCCACGGCTCGGGACATCAGATCTTCCCCATCGGGGAAGGTCTCCGTCTCGCCATGAGACGCCGCCGCCGCCGTCAGATGGGACGGCGGCGGCAATCCCCCTCCCGTACCGCTTCCCTGTCCCTTCCAGATCAAGTGCAGCGCCCCATCTATGAACGGGATCGACGCCGAGCTGTCCGATACGGGAGGCCGACTCCTATTTCGGCGCGTTTCGATCTCGCGATGAGGCGGACGCTCTCCTCGCTGACCGCGAGCGCCCGGGGCGGAGAAGCGGCACGGGAGCATCGCAGCGAGTGTGTCCATGCGGCACCCGCTCACCGATGACAAGATCGTGATTCGGCGATGATCAGCGACAATTACTTTGGCCGGGCGCATTGCCGCGTCTGAAAGGCTACCGAGAAGGAGCCGTTGCCTCATTTACCCTGCTACCAGCCGTCCATTAACCAGCAAATAGATCTTTGGAAACATTCGGAGGAAGGTCCGAATGGGTTCGCGGGCGTCCCGCCAAGGTAGTTGGGACCTGAGTTGGTCCGTACGCGGGCTCCTCCAGCGACCCAATGCACTTTCGAAGAAATCTCAGGGTCAACGAGTGTGAGCTGGGTCACTGTCGAGCAACCCAGGGCGATGATACCGGCCCCGACTTGATTGAGCGCGCTGGCCTCCGCTCGCATCTCGTTCCGATGAGCGATCAGAATCGGGTCGACAGCGCAGAGACCGGTAGGGATGCCCAGGGAATCTGGCGGCGAGCTGAGCGCCTGCTGTTGCGTCCTGGGCCCCCTGGTTCAGGCCGGGTGAAGGTCTTCGGCAGCGTCGGATCGTACGCGCGGGCGTGCGACGAGCTGTGACGTGTGCATGCCCCCAAAAAGGGGGCGAACGCACGGGACCAGGCCGAATCAACCGTCATCGTCCGCGTCGAGCGGTCGGTCCGACTTGACGGGGCTCGCGCCGGGCGGCTACCGTACCTAACGATACGAAATGTGTCAGTTGGTGAGCGGCGGGCCGGATCGTTTGAAGCGGCATGCGAGTCGTTGCAGTTAGCCGCGCAATGAGCGCGCCGCCGCTACCAGCCGCCGGCGATCTCGTGGCGGGTCGATACCGCATCAGCGGATGTTTGGGGAGCGGCGGCATGGGAGTCGTGCTGGCGGGCGTGGATACGACGCTCGGTCGCCGGGTCGCGATCAAGGTGGTCGCCCCCGCCCATACCGGCCGGACGGCCACCGCCAGCCTCCGCAGGGAGGCACGCCTCATGGCTCGCCTCGATCATCCTGCCGCGATCCGGCTGTTCGACGAAGGCGCGGATGAGCGGTTCGGTGCGTTTCTGGTCATGGAGCTCTGCGAGGGCGAAGATCTGGCGGCCTTCGTGCGGCGGCGCCGGCGGCTTTCGCCAGGTCTGGCCCTGGCCATTGTCGAGCAGATTTGCGACGTGCTGGCGTCCGCCCACGACGCCGGAGTGCTCCACCATGACATCAAACCGGCGAACGTGTTCGTCCTTCGCCACGGCCACAGTGCCACGCCCCGGATCAAGCTTCTGGACTTCGGCGCCGGGACGACACGCGCCGGCAACGGTGGCGGCCGAGTCCTCGGAACGCTGGCCTACATGGCGCCCGAGCGCTGGAGCCGCGCGCGTCGGCCGGGCGTCGGGGCCGACGTCTATGCGCTGGGAGCGCTTCTCTTTCAGATGCTTGCCGGCAAGCCGCCATTCGCGGCAGCCACACGCGCAGCGTTGCGGCTGGCGATTAAAAACGATCCGCCGCCCTTCGCAGCACTGAGCGCCGCGCCGCCGCGCCTTCGCGAAGCGATCGCCCGGGCGCTCGAGAAGAACCCAGAGCGCCGACCCGGCACCGTTCGCGCCTTCGCTCGGCTGCTGGGACTGGGCGGCGTCCCAGACCCGTTGCCGGCTGAGCGGCCCCGCGCGGCAGAGGTCAGGGCGGCGTCCCAGGGACCGGCCCGGGGTTCCGGTCTAATCGGCCGGTCCGAGGCGCTCGCGTCGCTCATGCAGGCGGTCGCACAACTTGAGAACGGGCGGCCCGGGCTGTTCTGGATCGACGGTCCGAGCGGCATCGGCAAGACGGCGCTGCTTGGCGAATTCCGTCGCCGGCTCGACCGCTCTGGACGCGTCGTCACGTTGGCTGGGGTGGCCCGGCATTGGGTGTCGGTTCCTTTCCCCGCGCTGGACGAGGCGATCGCGGGGCTGACTGCTCACCTCGTTCAACTGCCTGCACCAGTCGCCGAGCTCTTGGTCCCGCGACACTGCGGGGCGCTCGGGCGGCTGTTTCCGACCCTGACGCAGGTCCCGGCTGTCGCTCGGGCAGGCATCGGCTGGTCGGCCGACGGCGTGCTGCCGGCCGAGGAGCGCCGGGTGGCGATCGACGACTTCCGCGAGCTTCTCCGCCGACTCGGGCACCACAATCCGATCGTGCTGCTCGTCGATGACATGCAGTGGCTGGATCCCGACAGCGCGGCGTTGCTCCAGCGGACCTTGGGCGGCCCGGAGCCTCCGGCCTTACTGGTGGTCGGAACCGTGCGATCGTACGAAGGCTCGGCCGGCCCGGTGTTGCGGCGCTTGGAGACGAGCCTCTCGAACGAGACCGTCGCCCGTTTGTCCCTTGGTCCTTTGTCCGAGCAGGAGTCCGCCAGAATGGTCCGCAAGCTTTGGGCCGGCCGGCGACCGCCGGCGGAGCGGACGGTGCAGCGCGTGGCTCAACTGAGCGCGGGTGTTCCCTTCTTCGTCGAGATCCTGGCGAACGCCCCCGCCGTCAATCGCGCGACCAGCGTCGAGGACGTGCTAGTCGCGCGTTGCAAAGGGTTGCCGCCGCGCGCCCGCCGGGCACTCGAGCTGGTCTGCGTCTCCTCACGTCCACTCGTGATCTCAGTGTTACTCGACGCCATCGGAGTGAAGCCGGGGGAGGATCCGCGGACCGTCGTGCTGGACCCGCTGCTGAATGCCGCCCTCATCCGTCTGACCCACCTGGAGGGCGAATGGAGGGTCGAGCCATATCATGCTCGGATCCGTGAATCGATCGGTGGCGAGTTGTCGCCCGCCAGTCGGTACGCGCGGCACCGACGGCTGGTCGCCCTGTTGAAACACGACGAAACCCCGGGAGCCATCGAGGCGACCATCGAGCACCTGGCCGGATGTGGAGAGCAGCGCGCCGCCGCAGCTCTTGCCCTCAGCGCCGCCGAGTCCGCAAACGCACAGCTGGCGTTCGATCGCGCGTCGGCCCTGTTCGCGGTAGCGATCCAACACGGCCGCCCGAAACGATCGAAGCGAGTGGCGCTGTTGCGGAAGCAGGCGATGGCGCTCGAGAACGCCGGCCGTCGACGCGAGGCCGGGACCGTCCTGCTGACCGCGGCGGCCACCACCCCGGATCGGGCGCTGGCGACGACACTCCGGCGTGAGACGGGCTCGCACCTCCTCGCGAGCGGCGACGTGGCCCGGGCGCTGGACGTGCTCGGGCCCGCGCTTGACCGAGCGGGCCTGCATCTCCCCGGAGGGTTAGACGACATCGCGGCGTCCACCGGCGCAGCATTGCAGACGCTGGGCGCGCGCGGTCTTGTCGCGTCGGCATGGCCCAGAGCCGTCGCGCCCGAGGTGCTGGCCAGGTTGGATCTTCTTCTTGAGCTCGCGCTCGGACTGGCGCACATCGACCTCCGGGCTCTCCCGTTCGCATGCCAAGCGCTGTTGGCCGCGCTCGACGTCGGAGAGCCGCTCCGGTTGCAACGGGCGGCCGCGCTGTTCGTCATCAACACCGTCGAGTACGTTCCGACGCCGCTGGTCCAGCCGGCCCTCGCGCTTTGTCGGGCGCTGACCGGATCGACGGCCGGGCCACTTCCACGCGCGCTCTTGGACGCGGCGGTGGCCGAGAACGCTCATTTCCAGGGAGACTTTCTGGCTGCGGAGGCGGCGTTCGAACGCGCCGAGCGGATCTTACTCGAGTCCGGAGCCAGGGCCAGCCGCGAGCTGGCGATGGTTCGAGATCTCGCCGTGTTCGTGCAATACGCGCACAAGGGAGACTTCCGGACCCAGCTCGATCGCACCCAGCAATGGCTTGCGCAAGCGGAGGCCGCGCAAGACGCCTTTCACGCCGGAATGCTGCGGGTGGCGCACGCAATCGTTTGGGTCGCGCGCGACGACACCCAGCGGGCGCGTGCCGAGCTTCGGCGCGCTCAGGCGGAGAGTAGCGGCACCGCTGGCGTGTTGGAGGTCGCCGTGGCGCTGTACTACGACATCATCGATCGATACGAGGGCGACGACGCCGCCCTTGCGGTGAGCGGCGAGGCGCGCTCCGCACTCTTGCGCAGTCCCGCCGCCCAGACTCCGTTCCTGAGCGGTTACCTGGGCCTGCATGAAAGCTGGCGCCGGTTGCGGGCGCTCGGGTCGGGGCGGGCAGACGCGGGCGACGTCGCCGCCGTGGCAGGAACCATCGCTCGATTGCGCGCTCTTCAGATGGGGATCTGGTCGGCCGTAGCGGACGCGCTGGAAGGAAATCTCCAGTTCCTGCAGGGACAGCGCGAGCGGGCATTGCACGTCCTCGAAACGGCCGAACAGACTTTTCGGCGGATGCACATGCTTTGCCTGGCTGGATGCGTCCGTAAGCGGCGCGGCCAGTTCGTGGATGGAGAGCTGGGCGCGCGCCTGGAAGCCGAGGCCGATTCCGAGCTCCGGGCCCTGGGCGTGACCAGTGTCGAACGTTGGACGGCTGCGTACTGGTCGATGTTCGACGCGCGCGCCGCGGCCGAACGTACCCGCGACGAAACGACAGGCATCCCCGACCAGGAGCTCGACGACCCGATAGCCGTCTCGGGGTGACGCCGTTGGAATCAGGGCTGCGGCGGCCCAGAACGGCGTAGGTGCAGGCGCAAAGCGCGCTCCGAGATCTGCAGTCGCTCCGCCGCATCCTGCAAGTTTCCGCGGGCCGCTTCCAACGCCGACTGGATCTCTCCCACCGGCATGTCCCGGACCCGCCGCACCTCGGGGTTCTGGTCGAGCCGCTTGTAAAGGTAACTCTTCGAGATCCCTAGCCGACGCGCGGTTCGCTCGGTGCTGTACCGTTCGGCCCTAAAGACGGCCAGCAGCTCGGTGTCGTGGAGAGCGCCGCTCTTCCTGTTCCCGGCAACGGGCGTAGGCAGGCGGGGGATAACCTCGCGCCGCGCGCGGATCATGCTCAGCAGCTCGACCGTGACCTGGCCGCGCACCCGCCCGCGATTGTCGATGGCGAACTTGAGGGCTACGTTGGCGAGCTCGCGCACGTTGCCGGGCCAGCGATAGCGCGCCATTTCTGCGACTAAGCGGGCGGGAACGAACGGACCCTCGTCGCCCCGAGAGGCCGGCAACGGATCGTCTTCGCCCATCTCGGACATCCGTTCGCGCAACAGGTGCAAAAATAGCAGCCCCACATCGTCGGGGCGGGCTCGCAGCGGTGGGACGTGGATCTCGTACGAGAACCGCCGCCAGAGCGGCTCCCGAAACGTGTGCTCTTCCACAGCGGCCTCCAGGTCTGAATCAGTTGCAGCGACCAAGCGAACGTTTACGGCCCGCGTGCTGCCACCGACGGGCTGAATCTCTCCCTCCTGCACCACGCGCAAGAGCAACGCCTGCACCTCGCTCGCCGCATCGCCGATTTCGTCGAGGAACAACGTCCCGCGGTCGGCCTGCGCAAAATATCCCTTCCGCTCTTCGAATGCGCCGGTGAAAGCGCCGCGTTTGTGTCCGAACAGCTCCGAAGCGGCCATCGATGGCGCAAGGCCGGCAACGTTGACGGCCACGTAGCCTGCCTGGGCGCGACGGCTGTACCGGTGGATGGCTGCGGCGACCAGCTCCTTGCCCGCTCCCGTCTCGCCCCGAAGTAGGACCGGAACGTCCAGGTCAGCCACCCGGTGGATCTGCTGACGCAGAAAACGCATCGCCGTGCTCTCGCCGATCAGGCCGGCAATGGGAGGCGCGGGATCGACCAGCTCCATAAAGCCAAACCACAGGGCCAGGTCGTTGCCGAAGAGGATCACCAGACCGTCCTGGCTCTGTTCGCCCTCGAAGGCCTGCTCGCCACCCAACGGTTGCCCGTTCACTTCGACGATCGGAGACGGCTGCCCGTAGCGAACGACCAGCTGCCCCGAACGGCGCACGATCTCGAGCGCGTTGCGGGTGATGCGCCGACTCTCCAGCGGGCCGGTGTTGACTCCCTCGGCGTTGCGAAAGTTTGGCGTGGCACGGCTGATCTCTACACGCTTGTCGCAGTCGTCCTCGTCGAACAGCGGCGCAAGGTCCCCCACTCGGCCGGCGTCTGGATGCGCGAGGACGCGCGCACCCCAAAACCGCTGCCGGGCTCCATTGCCTGTCTGCCCGTCGGTGGACACTGTGCTCTCGGCGGTATTCAAAGCCCGGCCAGTATACCGGTTCGCCGCGGCTCGTGTCGGGGCGCGCCGCGTACCGACCTCGCGCGCCGGCGCGAACGGTACGCGAGAACGGTTTCGGCACAGCGCGCGAAGCGTCGATCTCTCTCCATCGTCGGACACAAGGGCGCAAGTGGGCGATTCGCCGTTCAGTGACCACAAGTGGTGAAGCCAGGCAGGTTGGCACACCGGTTGCGATGTGGGCGGCACGAGGAGAACCAATGACGCGAGCGCTGGTGTTTCGGATTACCGCACTTTTGACCTTGGGTGGCTGCGCCACGAACGAGGGGAACGGGTCGTTGATAGGAGGCGGCGCGGGCGCCGGACTCGGGGCGGCGATTGGTGCGCTAACGCACGGCAAGAAGGGCGCGGTGGTGGGCGGGGCCGTCGGCGCCACCGCAGGGGTGGGCGCTGGCGCACTCATCGGCCACTACATGGACAAGCAGGAGGCTGAGCTGCGCAAAGTGAAGTCTGCCGACGTCCAGCGGCAGGGGGATCAGCTGGTCGTTCGTTTCAATTCGGCCATTCTCTTCGATTCCGGCCGGTACGACCTCAAGCCGCAGTCTCAGGCAGATCTCGCCGACTTCGCCAACGTCCTGCGCACATATTCGGACACCGACTTGGTCATCGACGGC
This sequence comes from uncultured Pseudomonadota bacterium, assembly GCA_963831685.1. GTDB lineage: Bacteria > Myxococcota_A > Polyangia > Fen-1088 > Fen-1088 > JADGRB01. Next base: position 2,089,196 of record CAWHRJ010000004.1, on the reverse strand, counting down.
CATACCGATAACAAGGGTAAAAAGATCAGCAACCAGCGCCTTTCGGAGGCGAGGGCGCAGGCCGTGGTGGCGTTCCTGCAAAGCCAGGGAATCGTCGCGGCTCGGCTGACGGCGCACGGCTGGTCGGACGATCACCCCATCGCCGACAACGCGACCGAGGAGGGCCGGGCTCAGAACCGGCGGGTCGAGGTCAACATCAACGCGTCCGCACAGCTCAAACAGCAGGACCAACAATCCACCCAAGTCTCCGCCGGCGACCCCAACAAGGGACCAACGCAATGACGGCGCGCCGCGACGAGGACGCTCAATCAATAGTTCGGAAATCTATCAAGGAGCAAGTGAAGAAATGACACCGATGACATTCAGAACTACAGTGGCAGCAGTGGCGCTCGCAGCCGTAACCGGGGCGCTCATGGGGGATGCGCTAGCCGACGACACCTTACAGAACTTGCATCTCGCGACGGCTGGACCGATGTACACTCCCAACGCCGGCCTGATCGTCGGCAGCGACGGCATTATTTATGGCACCACCCAAGGCTTCAATGCAATCAACGGCAGCGTATTCTCCCTGTCGGCGGACGGAAGTACTTACACCGAGATCTATCCGTTCACGGGCGGCCAGGCAGTTTACACGGGCGTGACAGAGGGGTTGGACGGGGCTCTTTACGGCACGATCTACTCAGGCCAGGCGCCGATTGCGAAAGGGGCCGTCTTCCGGGTGACGAAGACTGGCGTATACAGCACATTGCATGCGTTCGTCGGGACGGACGGTCAAAATCCCTATGGACCGCTGCTGATCGCTTCGGACGGGACCATTTACGGCACCACAAACGGCGGGGGAGCTAGCGCCGGCAATAGCTGGGGGACGATCTTCTCGATCGATTCGTCCGGGACTTTTTCCACGATTTACGATTTTTCGACCCACGACGGAACGGTCTTCGGCAAGAATCCGCGGTCGCGTCTGCTGTTCGCCACTGACGGAACGATCTACGGCACGACCACCGTGGGTGGCAGCGGAAACCGGGGAACTGTGTTCGCGCTGGCGGTTGACAACACGCTCGACGCGGTGGCGTTGGACAGCACGATCGGCCAAGGACCGCATGACTTGGTGCAGGCCTGCGACGGTTCCATTTACGGCCTCGCCTTTGGCGGCAGCGGCGTCATCTTCAAGATGGATCCTGCAAGTGGGACGCTCTCGGTACTTCACGCACTGACGCAGGCCGAGGGGGATTTAAATTTCAACCTCGGCGATGGCAACGCCACGGGCGGCGGTCTGATTGAAGGTCTCAACCACAGCCTCTACGGCGTCGCTCGTTACGGCGGAAGCCACAACCAGGGGAGTGTGTTCGAGGTCGCGCTCGATGGCACGTTCACCGTACATGTGAACGCCACCAATGGCCCTTGGGGGATCATGCAAGCACCAGGCGGGAACCTCTACGGAACCGCGCCGAACAACAACGCGGTCTTCGAGGTCATGCTGGCCGCCGACCAAAAGGTCGCGGCCAGTTGCCCGGTGTCGAGCCCCACGGGAACAGGCGGTTCGGGCGGCGCGACGGGCAGCGGCGGCGCAACAGGAAGCGGCGGCGCAACAGGAAGCGGCGGCGCAACGGGTAGCGGCGGCGCAACGGGCAGCGGCGGCGCGGCGGGCAGCGGTGGCGCGACCGGTGCCGGCGGCGACGGGACCCAAACGGGCGGGGGCGGCGCGACGGGTGGGAGCGACATCGGGGGTAGCGGGGGATCCAAGTCCGGTGGCGGGTGCTCGCTGGTCGGCGGCCCAACGCTTCCAGGCAGTGCGTTTTCGATCGCGATCGTCTTCGGAATGGGTGCCTACCGCGCGCGCCGCCGCAGGGTCCGGTCATGAATCGACCGCCTGCATCAGCGCACAACGCTTCGGAAGTGTCGGCTTTCACAAAGGGGAGAACGATGAGAGTGGCGTACTGGGCATCATGGGTCATGGGCGCATGGATGACGGCTGGGGTGGGCGCGCGCGCCTTTGCCTCAGCACCGACGGCGGCGACTGCCGGGTTGACCGCGGCGACGTGGTCTGTTGCGGTCCCGCGACCGCTCTGCTCGGCAAAGCCGAGCTCGGTCCACGCGCACCTCGCGCAAGAGGACTCGTACGGGGCACCACCGGATGCGGCGGACGCGCCGACTGCGTATCCCGCCATGCCGCCTCCGGATCCAATACCCGAATACGCGCCGCCGTCGCCCGGGTACGGGTACATGTGGGTCAACGGCTACTGGGATTGGACCGGTTACGACTGGACCTGGTACAGCGGATTTTGGGTTCCTCGTCGCGCCGGAACAACGTTCTACGCCCCGCAGTACGCGTTCGTGAACGGCGAGCTGGTGTATTACCGGCCCTATTGGGCGGATGCGTACGGCCGTCGCGAGTACGGTTACGGCTGGCGGGGCGCGCCTCCCGTCGCATGGCGCGCGCGTCCGTCGGTGGCCCCCACCGCCTGGCGGTCCGGGCACAACGAAGGGTGGCGACGTTCGCCCGGTGCCCCAACGGTGTGGCGTGGATCGGCGCGCCACGAGATGGCCGGCGGACGCCCGATGGCGGGCGGGACGCCCCGCATGGGCTACTCCAAGGAGAAGCAGCCGAAAATGGAAGAGCGGGCGGGCTTCGAGGCGGGGCACGCAGCGCCGCACGAACAGCCCGCGCCGGCCGGCGGCTGGCATGCCGGCGCGCCCGGACATTCAGAGGCCCCCGCCGCGAGCGCCAGTCGAACCCCGATGGGGCCGGCAGCCCACGCTGTCTCTGCGTCCCCGCCAGCGGCACACCCAGCGCCGGCACCACGGCCAGCCGCTCCCCCCGTCGCCCACAACGCTCCCGCCAATAGGAAAAAATGATGATCATAAAACCTGTCAAAGGTGTGGCATTGATCGCGGCAGCGTTGCTGGGGATCGGGTGCGGAAGCGGAAGCAGCAGCACCGTCGATCACACGCTGGTATCCAACGCATCCGAGGAAGTGCCGCCCGGCGCCTGCGTGCCCGTCGAGGGGCCTTACTCGCTGCCCGACGGCGCAGATATGGCGTTTTCGATTGCTGACGTCGACGACACCGATGACATGGACGTCGGCGTCATCGACGACTCGTTGGGGTGTGACTTCAGCTCCGGCTACGGCGTCGTGCTGGACGCCGCATCCGTCAACAGCAGTGCCGACAACCTTCCAGTGGGCAGCTATGACCTGATCGTCAATTGCAGAAACGTTGTCACTTCCTGCATCTTCTCGGTGAGCTGGTCGGCCAGTTACTGACGAGCAGAGAAGGATGGGCGACCCCATCGGGATGCCAGCCCGGTGGGGTCGAAAAGGCGCAGAAGCAAAACAAGATGAGTCTCGGGCGTGAGTCGCACTCACGAGTCGACATTCGTCAGGCCGGCCCCAAAGTTTTCTCCCCTTTGTCCGCCTGCGCCCATACGATGCGGCCCCGAAGCGCATGGCGAAGATCCTGCTCGTCCACGGAATGAGTGAGGAGAAGCGGACCCATGAGACGGTCCTCGCGAAGATGCGCCGCGCGGTGCTCGGCGCGCTAAAGGGAGCCGCTCCAGAGGGCGCGGCGCCCCGGCTGTTGGAGAAGGACATCGCGCTCGTCTACTGGGGCGATCTATTGCGCGGTGCCGACGACATCCCCGCGGCCCGGGAGAAGAGCGTCAGCCTCGACATTCAGGAGTGGTACACCGACTATCTGCGAGGGATGATCCGGGCCATCGACAGGCGAGTGGACTACAACTCGCTCGGAAATCCAACGACCGGGGCAGCCAAAGCGGTTCACGGGTTTGTCTACCAAACGGCGCAGTACATGGGGAACGCCCCCGCGCTCCAAATCGAGGCGGAGGCCGGGCCGTCATTGTACGAGCAGGTGCAGGCCAAGTTCCACGCGGCTCTCGCGCCCGATACCCGGATGGTGATCGGCCATTCTCTCGGCTCGGTGATCGCCTACGAAGGAATGTGCACGGCGGAGCGAGGGCACGCGGTCCGCACGCTGCTCACCATGGGATCGCCCATCGGGACGCCGCGGCTCATCTACGACCGATTGCGGCCGCCGTTGCAGAGGGGCCGTCGCCCTTGGCCAGGTGTCCACCGCTGGATCAACGTGACCGCCGCGCAGGACTGGCGGACCGCGCCCGTGCCACGCATTACCGACCTGTTCGCGGGCGGGGTTGAAGACCACGTGGTCAGTCACGGGTCTTCGGGGTTTCCCGGCTGGGCGCACTCTTTCAAAAAGTACTGCAGTCACCGCGTCGTACGGGAGGCCCTGCTCGAAGCCGTCGGGCCGGACCCGACGGAGCCCGATGAAGCGGCGAGCAAGCGCTACTACCTCGGTGTCGGCGTCGGCGCGCCCTTTGCTGACCGCTCTGCCGGTGCCGGGCGACTGAGCGTCGAGGAGGATCTCACGAACATGAAGAAGGCGTTCGTCGGGTGCCTCGGATACGAGCCCGTCCCGCTCGACCTGCCGCCCTGGTCACCCGATAGAGAGCCTAGCGCGAGCAGCTTCGTGAAGGCTTTGGAGGCCTGGCTTGGGCAGGCGAGGCTCGGGCCGCAGAATACCCTGGCGATCTACTTCACGGGCCATGGGCACTGCAGCCCGGTGGGCCGTCACTATCTCTGCTTCACCGGGTTCGACGAGAGAAATCCGACGCAGAACAGCCTGCAGCCCGAGGCGCTCGCTAACCTGATCATCGACCGGGTCTCGAGGGCGGGACAACTGTGGCTTATCTTCGATTGCTGCTATGCCGGCGCGGCATCCGCGGCAGCATCCGACATTTTCAAGCATGCCGTGAGCAGGACCGACGGCCTCACCGCCTGGCTAACCGCGGCGTGCGGACCCTTCCATCCAGGCTACGACGGTGTGTTCAGCCGGGCGTTCCTCGGGGCCGTCGGCGACGCGCGCGACCTGAGCGAACTCAATAAGGCGATCGAGACGCTGCTGGGTACGTCGGCGCCACAGCGGGTCCACAACATCGCGTTCCTCGCTGGAGGCGGCAACAACCTGCTCGGTCGTACGGGCGCGGCGCCGGCGCCGACTTCCTCTGCGTCGCATTCGACCGCTGCGCAGGTGCGCCCACACCCGGCGGTCGCCGCCGCCGCGCCGCGCCGCCCCCGCTCCCGGCTTAGATCGCTCGCGTACATGTCGCTCGCGTCCATGATCGTCGCGGTAGCGATCGCGATCGTAGTGTCAAAGGGACCGCATCCGCATCGGCCGCCGTTGTGGGTGCCCACTCCGAGCCGACAAACGGATGTCGCGGCGGCGCCGCCAGGAATGGTCCGCGTAGAGGGAAGGTCGATCAATCTAGGCATTCCGGACGCGGAGGCGCAGCAACTCTTTCGCGACTGCCGCGCCGTTCGCGGTCGCGCCTGCGGCTCCGCCTTCGAGCGCTCGATCTTCGCACGCGAGATCCGAAACGAAGGGATGCCGCCCGTGGCCGTCGCGTCGTTCTTCCTCGATCGCACCGAAGTCACAAACCGGGCGTACGTCGACTGGCTGAACGAGAACCGGTCGTCGTTCAAGCCCGAGGGCTTGCGCAGGGCAGGAGAAGACGGAACCACGGACATAGACTGGATAGTCACCGACGCGCGCGGTGAAAGGCTCGCGGCCGTGCGCATGTCCCACACGCCGCGCTCGATCGCACCGATCCGCTACGAGGGAGGCGGGTACCTCGTTGATGGCGCCTGGGCGGAGCGCCCGGTCACCTTCGTGACCTGGCTGGGCGCCAACCGGTTCTGCCTCGATCGGCACAAGCGGTTGCCGTCCGAAGAAGAGTGGGAACTCGCCGCGCGCGGGAGCGCAGGCCACAGGTACCCTTGGGGCGACGCCCAACCAGACACCTGCGCCAAGAGCGTCTTCGGTCGTGGCCGAGACGGCGCTTGCCGGACAGAGATCCCCGGACCCGCTCCCGTCGCCACGAGCACGGGCGACGTGACCCCACAAGGGGTGCGAGACCTCGCTGGCAACGTTGCGGAGTGGACCGCCTCGTTCTATCGCGGCGTGGACGCCGGACCACCCTGTCCCGTGCGCCCCGGGGAGGTCTGTCGCGTCGTGCGCGGCGGCGGGTTCCTTGACGACCCATTCTTCCTCCGTGGCAGCGCGCGCACGCGCTTACCGTCGAGCGCCCTAGCCCGCGACGTCGGGTTCCGGTGCGCGCTCGACCCCGAAGGCCCAACGTGACGCGGTCCCAGCGCCGCACGTCCGTCGTGCTCGCGTGCGTGGCCGCGGTGATGGTCTCGTGCGCCACCGATCCGCCGCCGACCTATCCTTACGGATCACCTTACGCCAATGGACCGCCGAACCCTTATTGGCAGGGATACGGGGGCTACCCGCACCCACCGCCCTCTTCTTCTCGATATCCGCCTGCGGACGCCAATCCGTATGCGGCGCCCGGCGATTATCCTTATGTGCGGCCCAATCCTCAGCCCCCACCGACGATGGCGGAGGCGCGAGGCGATGCACCTTCAGCTACGCTGCCCGCGCCGGACCCCGGGCCACCCCCGCAAACGTCTTTGGCCGTGCCCCCGCGCTCGAATCGCTGGGTGGAGATCTCCGTGGTTCGGTGGAGCTCCAGCGGCGAGCCGACCGAGGTCCCGCACGGCGGAGTTCTCCACTCAGGCGACAACATCGCCTTCTACGTTCGGGCGCAGCGCCCTGGGTTCGTCGGCCTGTGCTACATCGATTCCACTGGCGCTGTGAAGAACCTGATTGACGCCGCGGAGCGACGGCAGCTCGATCGTGGACAGACGCTTCGGATCCCCGCCCAAGCCGACCGTTACTTCCCGCTCGACGCGAACGTCGGCTCGGAGCGCGCTATCGTCGTGGCCTCGGAGCGGCCGCTCGGCCGTCCCGAGTTCGCCGCCCTCGTGGATCGGGGGCGGTCGCTCGAGCCGACAACGACCGCTCGTGCGCGCCGCGGTGACGAGGCGCGCGAAGGGAGCCTGTCGCGGGGCCTTGGCGACGCGTCGGCGCCAGATAACCCTTATCTCCAGCTCCATGGGGGGCGAGAAGCCATCGCCGTTGTCCGCATCGAGCACCGCTGAGCCGCCTCTCAGCCCGCGCCGGGGCTTGGTAGCGGCAGGGGACGGCGGAGTGGGCCCGGCTGCCCCGACAACGTGAACGGCGCCCAGTAATAGGGGTGTGGGTAGTGGGCACGCACCACCGCCATCGCCTCCCGCATTGCCTGGGCGCGCGAGAGCCCTCGCTTGAGCGCGGTATAGAACGTGACCATCCATAGGTCAGTGCTACGGTCGTCGACCTGCCAGGCCGTGGCGACTACGCTCTCGGCGCCAGCGTTCAGGAACGCGCGCTCGAGGCTGCTGATCCCGCTCTGGGCCAGCGCAGCCCCGCGTCCAGTCCCGCACGCGGACAGCGTCACGAGCTCCGTTCCGCGCAGGTCCATCGTCATGATCTCGTATCCCGTCGCAAAGCCGTCCCAGATCGCGCGACCGTCGCCGTTTGGCGGAGGCTGACTCAGGACTAGTGCGGCGCGCATCCACCGTTCGTTCACGTCGTGCCCGGGCGTCCACCAGAGGGCCGTCGTGGCCAGCGCGAGCGTCGCGCCGATGCCGCGCCCACCCTCGCGCGTGCTGGCGGTGCCGTCCTCCGGCAACGTCACGCCGTGGCCGGCAACATGCAGAATCTGGGGCGATCGCGCCTCTAGCAGCGCGAGCTCGGTCGCGTCGCTCTTATGGAGCAAAGTGCCGCCGATGAGGTCGTGCACGGCGACGCCTTCGTCCTCCGCGAACTTGAGGGGCAAGAACCGGCCGGGATCGACGATGGGCGATGGGTTGGGCGCGGGCGGCGCCACAGGATCCACGAGCACGAGCGGCGGCCCCGACGCCTCGCGGAAATCGAGCTTGCGGGTCTCGATCTCGCGCGCGGAGTCGAGCTCTGACAGCGTCACTTGTTCGGTCAACCAACGGCTGCCGTCGTGCAGCGCCGCGAACGGGATGGCGAGTAGGGCCCCGTCGCCGGCGATCATCACGTGGCGCGCGCCATCGAGGTGGACGGCGAGCGGCCTCCAAACCCGATCGTAGAGCTTCTGCCATACACGCATCGAGCCCGAGTCCGGGCGCTCGTCCGCAGCCGGCTTCCGTTCGAGTGAGACCAGCGCGGTCGCGACGAGGTCGTCGATGACGGTCGCGGACCCGAGGTCCACCGCCGCGCGCAAGCCGTCCGGCGCAACGACGAACGCCGCGTAGTGCGCCGCGGTGGGCCGTGGATGCTGCCACTGCGCCTTGACATCGGCGAAGTCGTGGACTGCGAACCGCGAGTAGGCGATGAGCCGGCTCTGGGCGCCGAGGCGACCCCTCACGGCATCGACGAACCGCTGCGCCGATCCTTTCGGATAGTCGGAGCGTCGGCTCGCGCCCGATTCGAACCGAGGCAGCACCGACTGCACCGCGATCCGCGGCACCAAAGCACGCTCCAGTCGATCGATCTCCGCGACCTCCGGATCGCGCAGATCGGCGCGGTTTGCCGCGATCATTTCGTCCCCAGTCCGATCGAGGTTCAGCACCCGGCGGCGAGCCGTCTCCTCGCAGGAGGCGCGCACGACGGGGTGGTCGAGATCGACCGTCCGCAGGAAGTGGGCCGCGCGCCGCCCGCGCGCGAAGCGCAGCGCCTGCAGGAGGGGCGTCTCGCGCGGATCCATCTTCGTGACCAGAGCCTGGCTGTCGAAGAAGCGTCCCTTGCGCTGCTCCGCCAACCAAAAGGCCAGCGCCCGCGTGTGATCGTCGGCCTCGGGGGTCGTTGCGATCTGGACCACGGGCGCTTCGAAGGCGGCGAGCACGGTCACCCAGTCGGCCACCATGGCATGCGTGCCGCCAGTGTCGCCGCCCGCGCGAAGGACGAGCGAGAGATCGCTCTCGACCCCCTCAGCGCCGTCCTCGAACGCCGCCACGGCCGCCCGTCGATCGCCGGTGGCCATCTCGAGCCGGCCGAGCAAGCTGAGCGAGAATATGTCGATGGAGGCCGCCCGCTCGAGGTCACCCCGCACGCCGTCGACATCGCCGAGGTCCATGCGATGCAGGATGTCCTCGAGCGCCTGACCGATACGGAGGGAGATCGGACCGATCACTTGGTTGTGTTCGTCGACGGGGCCGCGCGCGGCTTTGAAGCGCTCGTACGACGCGTAGGCCTTCCGGGCGTCGTCGTGTCGGCCGGCGCGGGATAGCACCGAGGCGAGCGCGCCAAAGGCCTGGATGCGCGCCCACGTCGCCGGCGTGTTGGCATCTGTCTCCGGATGCGCGTGGTCGAGATCGGCGATGACGGCGCGCAAGCGCTTCTCGGCTTCGGCGTGGCGGGAAAGACGCCGGCTAAGCCATCCGGCGACATCGACCTCCATCTGAGCCCGCACCGGATCGCCGCGGGAATACGTCGATGCCAGCTCGGCGAGCATGGCGTCCTTCTTGGCGAGCGCGGCGCCGCGCTCGTCGCGGTTGTCGAGGCAATTGGCCTCGTTCTCGAGCAGTTCGACGGCGCGTGGCGGCGGGACCGGTTGCGGCGTCGCAGCGTCCGATGGGTGCGCCCCCGATGCCCGCGTCACTCCGGCGTCAAATTGCTGGACCGGGGGTCGCGTGATCGTGCGGCCGCGGAACCGGTTCAGGCGCTCGGCACGATCCGCCAACGCGGCACGAACCGCTCGGCCCGCGGGGACCGCTGCCGCCGGCCCAGCGTCGAGCGCAGCCATCCAAGCGCGCAAGAGATCAGGCAGATCTGGACAGAACGGCGCCCCGGCGAGGGCGCGATCGGCTAACGCGAGTTGCTGCTGCGCGCCCTCGACGACGACGAGCGGATGCGTGCTGGCCGGCGGCGGCACCGCTCCAGGGGCGGGGACGCGGACCCGCGCGCCCGAGCCCAACTGGACGACGACGGTGGGCTGCGGTCCGCCCGGACCGCGACCGCACACGAGGGGAACCGGCCGGCCGTTGAAGATCGGTTGCGCCCGCCCGGCCGTGGCCAACGAAAGCACCGCCGATAGCGCCCCCGCCGCGAGGGCGCGGCTCACGGCGCCACGCAACGAATGCAGGGGCTGCCCGCGCGCATGGCGCAACTGTATCCGAGCCCCGCTCTCCGAGCCTAAAAATCTCCCGTACTTTACGCATTGGGTGCGCGCGAGATCTTCCTTTCGTGGTTCACAGAGCGAACCGTTTGGAGGCGTCGTGTATTCGAGCGCGCGCCCAGGCCGAGGCAACCTAATTTTTATGAGCTTCGACGAGGCTGCCGTCACCCGGCCCCCGCGGCCCCGCGCGTGAAGGCGCGCTCGCATTGACGAAGAATTTACAATTGGTTGTGGTTCGCCAAAACCGGATCGAGGGGCATGAATGCTTGCAACAGGGCCGCGACGCGACCTTCAGGCCACTCGGGGGCTGCGCTGGGCTGCGGAGAACCGGTTCGGATTGCCGCAGCGGGCACGGTCGGCGCGCCGGGCAGATCTTCTCCCCAAGCGGAAGGGCCAGGTCCGGCGCTGCCCGCGCCATGGCATGAAGCTCTGGCCCAAGGCCAAGGTCCGACAGATCCGCTTCCACGACCTGCGCCACACGACCGCGAGCCTGCTCATGATGGCGGGCGTGAACCCGGGCGCTGTGCAGCGAATCCTCCGCCACAGTGATCCGCGCATCACGACCGAGACCTACGGGCATCTCCAACCGGACTACCTGCGGAGCGAGATCGATCGCCTTCGGTTCAACACGGAGCCGGCGAACGATCCGTCCAACGGTTCGCAGCCGTCAGCAGCGCTTAGCCAGAAGCTTCTTACAACCTTCTTACAAGCACCTCGATCCGCGTCCTCGACCCCGCCGGAGGGGGTCGACATTCGCGAAGAGTTTTCAGAGCTTACAGTTGCGGGGTGGACGGGACTTGAACCCGCGGCCTCCGGCGTGACAGGCGGGAGCAGGGGTCTTCTGGTGATTCAGCCTGAAACGAAATGCAAGGATTTCAATTATTTATAGCCTCAATCGACGCGGGGCGTTTCGGCCAGAATCGCCAGAAAATGCAAAATCGTAGATGGGGAGTAGATGGGAATCGAATGCAGATCCGCATCGCAGCGGCCGACCGCGCGTTCGAGTTCTTTCAAAACGCCACCTGCGACGTGGCGAATCGTCCGACGCGCGCGGCGGAGGAGGTGGGTCTCACCCGTTTTCACGGCGCCGTCTGATGCCTGGCCCGACGTGCGGCATCGCCCGCTCTGCGGTACCATTGAAGTATGCAGGTGGCGCATGCGCTTCCCCATTCCCACATCGACGACACTCGTCCCAGGCCAGTCGTCGCCGGCACCGACATCAAGGTCGCCCAGATCGCCTGGGAGTACGAGCACCACGGTATGTCGCCGGATGAGATCGTCGATGCGCATCCCCACCTCAGCCTGGCGGAAGTTCACGCCGCGCTCTCCCACTTTTACGATCACATGGACGCCATCCGTGCCGACTGGGCGGAGACGGATCGCATGATCGATGAGATGAAGTCGACCTTCCCGCCCCGCGTCCGGCAGCGCCGCTCGCCCGCGACGTAAAGGCGATAATTGCCGCTTCGTCTGTACGCCGATGAGTGCGTGGACGGTCGCATCCTGGCGGGACTCCATCGCCGAGGGATCGATGTCGTCACTGCCGAAGAGGAGGGTCTGCTTGGCGCCACGGACGAGCAGCAACGGGAGCGCGCGACAACACTCGGCAGGGCCCTGCTGACCGCAGATCGGGACTTCTTCGCCATCGCCACTTCCCTCATCGCCCGAGGAGAATCCTTCCCCGGCGTACTCTTCATCCAGCCGCGGGCCAGCGTTGGCGAGGCGGTGCGGAGCATCGCAGATGCCGCCAAGACGCTCGAACCCGCCGAGATCCTGGACCGGATCGAATGGATACCCTGACCGATCGAGGGCCGGTAGGCCGAGATCGCGCCGCATGTCGTTGGGGACAGGGAATTTAAGGCGCGAAATCTGACCGCGTCAGACGGCTGATAGAACCTGTTCCGTCCACTGACCGCGCTCCTCGACCTGCCCAAGATGCCCGTTTTCACGGCTGATAGAACCTGTTCCGTCCACTGACCGCGCTCCTCGACCTGCCCAAGATGCCCGTTTTCACGGCGAGGCGATACGAAGGAACCGTGGTTACGAGGTAACGATGCGGCCGCGGCCAGGTCTCGGGCGGGCGACGGCTACCGCTCCGACAGGACGGTAAGCGTGCCCTGGGCGATCTCGAATCGGCCTCTGAGCACTATGCCCCAGCGCTGGAGATCGCGCCGCCAAACGGACGCGACGCGGTCCAACGGAATCGCGATCTTCTCGCCGGATTGCTCGGCCCGGAGATTCAGCGTCGTGAAGAGCTGATCGAGACCGAGGAAAGTCACCGTTCGAGGGTCAGCGTCACCGGCCCGCGAGTTGGCGACCAACAGCACCCCCTTTCTTTGGTCGAGAGGTATCGAGTCCAGAAGGATGGCGACGCGCCGAATCTCGGGAACCATAAACATCGCGAGCTCCGTCGGGGTGATGTACGTGGTGTGTCGTGTGGTTCGAAGCGGGAAGGCCCAGTTGGGGCACTTCGGATCCTTGACCCAACTGACTCCAACCGGCCCCAGTGGAATCCCGTTGACATTGACGGCGACGACGAACCCGTCGAGGGGCGGGGGTGCCCTTACCTTCACGGCCCCAGCGAACGGCAGCGGTCGGCAGTGATCAGCAACGGCGCGGTCGTAGGCGTCAGCGATCGATTCTGCGACGGCTTCTGAGACCGGCGCGTACTTGCGGAGTGTGCCGGTAACTTCGTCCTGCTCGGCGCCGACCAAGATCACGCCGCCCGTCGCGTTGGCGAACGCGGCTACGTCTTTCGCAAGTTCGCGCCTCTTCGCCAGATCGACCGAACCTTTGAACTCGTAGGTCCCGGTTTCACTGCCGGTGCCCGGATGGGGCAGATCATCTGTCGTCGCAACTGGGCGGAACAGTGCCACAGCGGCAACCTATCACGGCGTTTTCGCCCCCACTCTGGCGGGCCGCGATACGGTGGGGCGCGACCTGGAGGAGCGTTCGCGCGTCGGCTGACACTTCGGCCTCACCGATGCGCGAACGCCTCGGCAGCGCGAAGCTGGCGCGTCCGGGGAGATTGGGAGCGCGGCGGTGGCGGTCCCTCCGACTTGTCGACCCCGAAGCGCCGGCCAGAAAATCGCCCTACTCTCGGCTATCTAGCTGGCGCGAACGATAGATCGAACATGTCGGTTCTGCCACGCGGTCGTGCCGAACGAGGCTCCGGAGGCTCTTAAGGTCCATCGGTTGCTGCCGCGTCGGTGGCTGAAGATTGGCAGGCGATGTAGGCCAAGCATATGCCGCGATCGCAATGCGATTGCACGTCGGCATCGATGCTCGGGGCACAGGGAGGGCTCCAATGGTAGTGCGGACAATCAGAATCGGAGCCGCAGGCCTTCGAGCAGCTATGAGGAGATGCCTGCGCCCCGATGCAGGTGAACGGCGCGATGCAGTCGCCATCCGTCGCGCACGGTTTGCCGAAACTGGCCGGCGTCGTATCGGCTCCGCGACCGCAGCCCGCGAGCAGGAGGACGATGAGGGCAGGGAGCCAAATCAGTTGCATGGATTGAACCCGGTTCCTCCGCATGTCGGAACCCAGCGCCCTGAGAATGGCACGAATTGGAGAAACTCTCCTTCGAATAGGGTGAAGTACTGTGAGAAAACGGCTCCCGAGTAGGTCGCCCCGGTCACCATCTGGACATTGACGGTCGCATTCGGCGCCACCAGTGTGCCGTTGAACGAATCACCAACCGTGATGAACGTCGCGCTCGGAATTCCCCAGAAGAGGTTCGCGGCAGAAGCCACGACCTTGCCTCTCAGTATCAGGTTCCCGCCGGAGGCGATGTAGATCCAGGTCTTTTGCCCCGTGACCACGAGGGTGGAGCCGGACTCCAATTGTAGGTTATGGAAAACGTAGAGTCCGTCGCTGAGGGTCAAGGTCGACCGAGCGTATACCGTAAAATCCCCCCATTGACTGGGCGCCCGCGACGCGTTGGCGTCTGGACCGATATTGACGCTGGGAACGGGCGACGGGAACTTGAACCCGAGGCTATCGGTGGTCGGCAGGCTGAAGTCCTCGAACTTCTGAAACACGCCCTGCTGGATCGAGCTGGTCTTCACGCCATTCGACACCGTGACAGTCCCACGAGCGAACACGTTGGCTGCCGTAGCTCGGTCTCGCAGTGTCACGCCCGCGCGCGATCGGATGTCGGAGACCACAGTGTCCGCACCGGTCATAACATTCCCGTCCGCGACCAGCATCCCGCCCCCCGTGATGTGGGCCCGGTCGTTGATCGTGAGATTTTTCAGCGTGAAGACGGCAGCACTGCTCTGCAGCTGCGCCAGGCTCTTCGTGAACGGCAAACCGATCGCACCCCACAGAAAGTCGTTGTTAGCTCCCGTCGTCGCCCACTTGCAGTGGTGCGGGAATGGCTCGGGCGGGCCCAGGTGCTCGTCGTAGAAGTTCGATGCGACACCAGCGACGACCGGCGTGGCCGCCGTATCAACGTTGAACATCAGCGGACCGCCCGAGTCGCCGTGGCCGATCTCCAGGTTCTCACCGTCCGCGATGGACGCGGACGTCCACATCTGTGCGGGCCAGCAGTCCTGCGGGAAGGGATTCTTGAGAGGTGTGAACGGGAATGTGGTGCAGGGGTTGCTCACCAAGAAAGGATGCAACAGCTGGCCGCTGCGCCGGATGTCGCAGCCGATGCAACGGTCGGGGGCCGAGAACGGTTCTTCTTCGAAGTTGTTCCCCCATCCGACGCTCCAGTAGGAGCCGAGCAGTCGATGTCCGACCGAGTTCGTGCCGAAGTTCAGGCCCGGATCGTCCAGCGAGATCGCGATGGGCGTGACAGTCGGAAGCGGCGGTTGGGTCCCTCCTTTCGTGTCTTGCGAGAGCGACACGACCGCCACATCGCTTCCGGCGTGGCTGTTGGGATCGTCGTCCGTGAGCCCCTGCCAACTATCCGCGCATACGGCGGCGCCGGGAGCTGCCACCCAGCCGGAGGCCGGCCAGGACTGATTGAGAAGGTTGCCGATCGCATCGCCGAATCGCACGTTCGCGCTGATTGGGTCGGCGCCGTTCTTGGGGCACAAACAGTGCGCCGCCGTGAGCACGCGATCCGGTGTCACGAGGCTGCCGGTGCACACCGAGTGATCCGTCCCGTTCGGGAAGTTCCATTCGATGCGCGCGACGGAGGGGATGAACGGACGTGAGTCATCCTGCCGCACGCCGCCGACCAACCCAATCGCCACCGGGGAACCGGTGTCCGACGAGCCGCTTTCCGATCCGGCCCCACAGCCTGCAAGAAAGAGCACCATAAGACCGATGCGAGTTGTGCGTCCTGTCGTCATCTTCCCCTCCGTTTTGGGGTCGGCTGCCGCGCCTGGCCCCACCTAATAATGGTCACATCGGAACATATTCCCCACGATGCGGTCAGACCGGACGGGGTCGATGGGATCGCAACGCGAACAGCTAGGTAGTCGTCCACCCAGGCCCGAGGCCAGAGGAGGCATCGCCGCGTACCGGCTCTTGGTCCGCCGCGGTCCTTAGAATGTCCGCGCTGTCCCGTACGCTTCGGCGAGTAGTCCCACGACAAAGGCCTCGCACTCTCGTCGTATTTCCGCCGCGCCTCGTCCACTGGGTGCAGCCGCCCCAAGCTCATCTCGTTTCAGGTCATTGAAGACTGCGAGCATGACTTCATCTCCCTGAGGATTCTGGGCGAAGTACGATTCAGCTATCTCCCGGATATGACCGCCGAATGGCGCCAGGTAGCGAGGCGCCTTAGGCCCTACCGCCTTGAGCACATCCCTTTCGGAGCAGGGTCGCCACCGATGAGACGGGACGGGCAATTTCAATCCGGGTTTCTCTTGCCCACAGTGGGGAGTCTACCGCCGGTGCCCGTTACTTCAGTCAGCTGGCGACGGACCCTTCTCCCCTCACCGATCCCCGAGCCACGTACCATCCACGTACTACCGGGGTTACCGCCCACCCTCCCAGCGCCACCGGGTTCCCTGGGGACAGGGAATTTAAGGCGCGAAACCTGACCGCGTCAGACGGCTGATAGAACCTGTTCCGTCCACTGACCGCGCTCCTCGACCTGCCCAAGATGCCCGTTTGCGCCGGACTCGGCGGTGATCACAGCCAGCGGAGGAACCCAACCGCTTTCTACGCCCATTTCTTGCGAGTGATGAGCAGCCCGCCCTCCGATCCCAGCGTTTCTGACCACGCTGATCGCGTCGATCGTCGGGCTCAAGTTGCTGGTGTCGTGACCGTGCATCGAAACAATCCGGTCGATCGGCAATCGAATGACTTGTGCTGGTGAGGGGTGATGCGCTTATATCGCCGCGGGTGGCCCAACCGTCGACGGGACGAGGGTTCACGTGACAGCGGGAATGAGCGGGGAGAAGACATCTTGAAGCGAAGCCGGAGCTCCATGGTTGGATGGGTGAACGTGTTGGCCGTCGCCGGAATGTTCGGGATGGGGTGTCGGGCGCAGGACGGCAGTGCCCCGAACGGGGCCGAGGACCTCACCTCCGTGAGGAGCGCGCTCTCCGGTGCCGACGGTGGGGTGACGTCCGCCAACCTGCCACTGCAGGTCTCCAAGAATTTCTGCTCCACCACCGTGGCGCAGGACTACTTCAAGCTCACCAACAGCACGGGTGCCTCGATCCCGCTGTCGCAGCTGGCGATCAAGTACTGGATCAACGACTCGAGCGCCGCGGCCATGACGCCGCAGATCTTCTACGGCGGCTGTGTCACCTCGTCGAACGGCACCTGCCTTCACACCATCACCGGCGTGACGGCCAAAGCGGTCCATTTTGTGCCCGCCTGCGGTCCGGACGCCAACCACCAGGCCGACTGGGAGATCACGATCTCCAGCACCGACACCTTCGCCGTGGCGGCCGGCCAGAGCTGGAGCAACCTGCAGACCGCGGTCAATCTGTCGACCCACGCCGTCTTCACGCCCGGAACCTCGACCTGGTTCAGCGGGTGCGGCACCGGCGGCGCCTACGCGACCGACCCCAACTTCTCGGCCGTCTACCAGGGCAACCTGGTCGGCGCGGCGGGCAACAAGGTGCCTGTCTGCCGCACGCCGGCGGTCTTGACCATCCAGAACTTCATCGATGAGAACTACTACGCCACCAGCGACATCGCGGCGTCGTTCACGCTGCCACAAGGGGACCAGATCGACTGCATCCCGTTCGCGGCCCAGCACTCGGTGAAGGCCTGGGTGGCGCGCGGAGTGGCGATGCCCCAGACAATTCCAGCCGCGCCGGCCAGCCCGGCCTCGATGCCGGCGCCCAACATGGCCCCAAATCAAGCCTTCGCCGGGCAGCTCGATGCCAACGGACACCCGGAGCAGTGCGGGGCGGGCCTGGTGCCCGTGAAGCGACCCTCGCTCGCGCAGATCCAGGCGGCCGGCGGCGTGACCGCCTATCTGCAGTCTCTGGGGCCCGTTCAGCGTCTGCGCGGGAGCCAGGATCCCCTCGAGCACGATTGCTGGCACAACGACGCGCCCGGCGACGGTATCGGGGCGATCGGAACGCTCAAAGCCGTCGATTGGGAGCACGCGGCCGGCGTCCAGATTGCCCCCTGGGCCGGGAACGCGCCGGGGATCTTCGGCGCGCACATGGTCACCTCGATCTATACGCCGTTCGTCCAGACGGACAACACGGTCCCCACGGTCGTCGGTCACGAGCACGCCGTTTCGCAGTTTTGGGTCCAGACCGGTAACTGCGAGGATTGGTACGGCGTCTACAACTGTGCCACCGGGAGCCAGTGCACCGGCTGCACGGGCGCGAGCTGCCCCGCCAACTGCGCGGTCCAGAGTCTCGAAATGGCCTCCTTGACCGAGGCCGCGCAAGGTACCCGTCTGGAAATCTTCTTCACCACCGACGGCTATCACAACAACAACTGTTACGCCGGCAAGGGCTCCGCCAATGGTACATGCATCGGTTGCCCGCCCGCCACGGTGACTATCCCCGGCACGACGACGCAGGTGCAGGTTCCCACCGACTGCTTCGTTGGGTTGACGTCCGCGCTGTTCATGCCCGACCAGCCGCTCCTCCCCAACGGCGTCGGGTCCGCCCAATACGGTGTAACGCCCAACGAGGTGGAGCTCAGCGTCTGGAACGGCGCAGGAACCTCGACGCCCGGGTGGTGGATCTCGGTCGGCGGCCATCAGATCGGATGGTACCCGCCGCAGACGTTCAACTGGCCCGACGGCAGCCCGGGGCCGATGGTGGCCGGCCCCGCCACCTACCTGCAGGCTGGCGGCGAGGTCTACAACACCTGGCCGGCCGGCCGGCACACCGACACGGCTCTGGCCAGCGACAACGCCGCCCAGAGCGGATTCAAGTTCGCCGCCTATCAGCACAACCTCGGCTACTACGACGCGACAGACACCCTCGTCGACGCCAATTTCACCTACGAGGTCCAGGGTCCTGACCAGCTCGACAACGGCGTTCCGGGACTCTGTGGGTTCGAGTCGGGCACCTGGACCGACTCGGCGAACGCCCAGGGCGGCTACAGTATGACGGTGGCCTCGCCGCCCGGTGGCAGCGGCTGGGGCAAGTATCATTATTTCGGGGGCGGCCTGCTCTCCAAAGAGATCGCGCCGCCGCCGCCCACGCTCTTCGCGGACATCGGTGCGGTGGCCTCCCTAATCGGTGGTGCTGGCAATGGTCCGGAGATCTGCTTTTCGGGCGGCCATTTCTCGCCCAACGGCCCGATCAACATTCAATATCTCGGGGTCCCGATTCCGGGGGTGCCGTCGCCCGACACCTCGACCTCGAACGCGACGGCGGACGCCAACGGCAACCTCCTTCTCCAGGACAACACCTTCAGTACCGACGGGAACGACAACTGCAGCATCGCGCAGCTCACCAGCACGGTCACGGTCAACCTCACCGACGTTCAAACCGGTCGCGTCGTCACGGTCCAGATCGAGAGCCGCGCCTTCTGCAACAGCACCGCCACGCAGGCCCAGATCGGGGACGTCAGCGGCTGCGGGATCTAATACTCGAAGCTAGAACGCTTACCAACCTTCGATCCCACCTCGCGGCTGCGTGTTCTCCTCGTGGGAGGATTCCGAATAGGCGCGAGGCAGTCACGGAAGAACCGGGCACTCGCCTCAACGCCGGAAGACCGTCAAGGTTGACGGTGAGACCCCGGCGGCGCTTGAAGCGTTGCTGCGCAAGTTTGAGGTTGCACGCAGCGGGGGCCGGTCGCAGAAGAACAGCCGCGGCGCGAGTCGATAGCTGAGCTCGTCCTCCACCCACAGCGGCTCTGGCGCGCGAGCACACGAACCCCGCGGCAGCGGTCGAGTCAGACGATCGAAGCCGTGGCTTGCTACGTATCCGTTCGGGCCTCAGGGCGTCAGACCCAAGAGTTTCCACGCCTTACAGGTCGTTGTCCGGAACCGCGCGGCTCGTTCGACGACCCCGTGAAAGGACAACCAACCATGTTCACCATCGACAGCACGATCGACATCGCCGCCCCGCTCGCCCAGCGTTCGCACCGCCATCACCACCGAGGCCGGCTACCGCGCGTGGTGGGCGCAGGACGCCGACTTCGACGGCAAGCAAGCGACGTTTCGGTTCGCCCGGCCCGACCGAGACGCGCTCGGTCACCTTCCGGGTCGACCGTTGCGACGGAAGCGGCATCGTGATGACGTGCATCGCGCACGAGAACAACCCCGATTGGCTCGGCACCACGCTCGCGATCGAGCTCGGCGAGACGCCGACCGGGACGCGGGTCCACTTGGTCCACTCGGGCTACCCCGCCAAGAACGAAGTCTACGAACGATGCAGCGAGGCATGGCCGTACTTCCTGCGCAGCCTCGCGAGCTACATGATGACCGGTACTGGCGAGCCGTACCCGAAGGCAGCCTAAGGAGCGTGCGATGACCACCGACAACAGCGACAGCCGCAACGAGACCGACACGCGGCAGACCGCGATGTTGATCTTTCGCGACGAGGGCGTCGATTGGGCGCAGCTCGCGGCCGATGGTCGATCGAAGGCGCTGTTCCAAAAGCTCGTCGACTGGGCCGCGGACCTCAAGCGCCGCGGGCTCTACGCCGGCGTCGAGGCGCTCGCGGCAGGGCGGCAAGACCGTGCGCCGCAAAGGCGCGGGCCTCGTCATCGACGGTCCGTTCGCGGAAGGGCGCGAGGCGGTGCTCGGCTTCTTCTTCGTGCGCGTCAACGACATCGACGAGGCGTGCGCGATCGCCGGCGAATCGCCGCACGCGGAGATCGGCGGCGCGACCGAGGTGCGGATGCTCGGGAGCGTTTCCGAAGCCGTAGTCGAAGCGTCGCTCGACCGCCCGTCACAGCGCCGCGAGGCGCTCCTCGAGAAAGCGGCGCTCGGGCGCCGTGCCGGCGAGCTCGAGGGCGCGGCGATACGCCGTGCGCGCGGCGCGAACATCGCCGCGCTGTGCTTCGAGCTCGCCGATCGCGGCGGCGAGCACCGGATCGTCCTCGAGACGGTCATTTCCGACGAGGCCCTCGAGCGCGCGCAACCCGGCGCGCGCTCCGTTGGCTCGCCCGACCGCGATCGCGCGTTGCAGGGCGATGACCGGCGAAGGCGTGAGCGCGAGCAGCTGGTCGTAGAGCGCGACGATCTGCGGCCAATCGGTTGCGGCGTAGGTCGCCGCGAGCGCGTGGCACGCCGCGATCGCGGCCTCGAGATGAAACGGTGACACGACGTCTCCCGTCGCGGCGCGCCCGAGATGTTCGAGTCCGTCGGCGATCATCGCGCGGTCCCAGCGCGCGCGGTCCTGCCGATCGAGGGGGATCAGGTCGCCGGCCGCGTCGACGCGCGAGGCCAGCCGGGCGGTCTGCAGCAAGAACAACGCGTGCAGCGCGTGGCCGCGCGGCGTCGCGAACCGGCTCGCGAGCAACATCGCGTTCAGGCGGATCGCGGTGTGGCACAGGTCCTCGTCGATCTGCGCGTCGCCGGCATGAGCGCTGTAGCCCTCGAGGAACAACACGTAGAGCGTGCGCAGGACGCCATCGACGCGCACGGCGAGCTCGCTCGGCGCGCCATCGAGCTCGAGCTCGACGTGCTCTTCCCGCAACACCTGACGCGCGCGCATCAGGCGCTTCTCCACGGCGGCTTCGTCGAGCCGCAACGCGCGACTCAGGGCCGGCACCGGAAAGCCACACAGCGTGCGCAACGCGAGCGCGAGCGCGCTCTCGAGCGGAATCGCCGGATGACAGCAGACGAACATCATCTTCAACAGATCTTCGTCGCGATCGGGCGCGGCGGCGGGCGCCTCGAGATCGATCGAGCGCCTCACTCGGTGCGATCCACGTCGCGCGCCGGATCGCATCGATCACGCGACGCCGCGCGGCGACCTGCAGCCACGCGCCGGGGCGCTCGGGGACGTCCGTACCCCAGCTCTCGATCGCGGAGACGAAAGCCTCCTGAACGGCGGCCTCGATCAGATCGAGGCGACGCGCGCCAAACGAGCGCGCGAGCGACGCCGTGATCGCGGGCGCGTGCTCTCGGTACAGCGCATCGAGATCGACCACGCGCAAGAGCGTAGCGTGCGTCGGCCGCGGCTACCAGACGCTACGAACGCACGCCTGGCGGTCGACAGCCGCCGCCGCGCTTGAAGATCACCGCGCGCGTGGCCGTCGCCCAAAACCGTGCCGTTTCACCACTTTGCAAGTCGTCGTCCGGAACCGGAAGGCTCATTCGACGACCCCGTGAAGGGATACGCTGCTCACCCCCTGCAGGAGAACGACAATGCCTGAATCAACAGCCGTTTCAATCGCACTCGCACATGTCGACGCCTGGACGCACCATGACTGGGTCAGAACACGGGAAATGCTGGCGCCGAATGTACACGCTTCGGTAACGAGCACCGATCCGCAGTTTCCTGGCGGAGACTTCACCGGCGTCGATACCTACATGGATCGCAAGACGAAAGCCGCGCGCCTCGTCGAACCAGGAAGCGTTCAAGTGCTTTCCACGATTGGCGATGAGCTCAACGCGCTGATCTTTGTGACCTTCCGAATCGGCCTGGGTCCTGGTGGGACGATGGTGACGATGGCGAGGTCCTGTCTGTATGCGCTCGACGAGAGCGGAAGAATCAAAGAGGAGCGGGACGCATTCTTCATACTCCCGACCACCCCGGGCCGCGCGAGCCAGGAATTCGTCAACGACGGCAACTGACGCAGCGGGACCTGGCGGTCGCTAGGGCTGGAGCGGGCAGGCGCCTGAGCTGGTCGGCGCGACACAGACCCAGTGGGATCCCACCACTACGCCGCCGTCGGTCACGGTGCGCGAGGGCTCGGAACAGCAGAGCGTGGCAGGGTCGCAGGCGGGGGAGCACTCGCTGCCGCCACCGGCACCGCCGCTACCGACCGAGCCGCCCGCACCGCCGGCCGCGCCACCCTGACCACCAGCTCCGGTTTCTTCTGAGCACTTATGGTTTGCGCATCCGCACAACGTCGCTTTGGGCGCGAGACAAAGGATGTTACAGACGACTGTTCCGGTCGGCACCGGGTCTGTGGTCGCCATGCAGCTCTCCTGACAACAGCCGGTGGTCCGAAAGGTGCAGTCGCTGTCCGAGCTGCAGTAGCCACTGACGCCGCCCGCTCCCGCAGCGCCGCCGCCGCCAGATCCGCCGGTACCAGCGCCACCACTTCCGGCGCTGCCCGAGCTTCCACCGTGCCCGCCTGTTCCGGCGCCGCCGCCACCGTGTCCTGCCGAGCCTCCACCACCGCCGGTGTTCGAGGAGCAGGTGCCACTGCCACCGTCGCCGACCAGGCACATTTTGTTGGTCGGTTGGAGACACGCGATCGCGGGGCAGAGAACATCGACATTGTTGCAGCCCGCCTGCACCCAGCTCGCCTTGATCGCGTTCAGGGCCGATGGATCGTTCACGTAGGTCAGGCAATTCACGAAGCAAGGAGAGAGGGAGGAGCTGACCAACTGCTGACATTCGCCGCCGGCGTTGAGGTCGCAGCTCTGCGCGGCTGGAAGGGCGTCGGTGTACTGAGTCGCGAGATCGCTGCAGCTCACGCCTCCAGTGCCCCCGGCACCACCGTTGCCGCCTTTTCCACCCCCGGCGCCCCCGCGACCGGAGGTACTTCCTGCTGTCCCCCCGCCTCCGTCATTCGTGCCCAAGACTGAACCGCACGCTCCACCGAGAGGAAGGGCCAAGCCGACCAGGACAAGAAAGCGGGATAGCGACATCCCACGTTTCTGCAGCAACTCTCGGACCAAGGAACCCCGCGTCGACTGCGGCCTTGTCCGGGGAGATCCTCAGAAACTTGATATGCGTCGCGCTCCCGACGCCCTGCCCCGAGGCGTTAAACTCCTCTCTCGATGTGCGCGCGCACCGGCCTGTCCAAGAAAACCCTCCGCGAGGTCGCCGAGGAGATGGAGGCCGAGTTCTCCGAGGAGGACGCGTAGGTCTACCGTCCTCGCTACAACGCCGCTCCCTCCGACACGCTCTGGATTCTCCGGCACGGCGCCAATCGGAGGGTAATCGCTCCGGCCGTCTGGGGCCTGACGAGCTCGAGCGCGACGTCGAACTCGAACCTGCTTCGGTAAGTGGCAGACGAACGCGAACGCAGCCGCGGGTCCAGACTCACCCCCACCGCTCACACACTGACGTCGATTACGAGCTCGGGTGGAGGCGGGGGCGGAGAAGACGGGCCGAAGCCGTGACACTCGGCGCCTTGGGCGCGGAACCATTTCGCGAAGTCGTCGGTGGCCGTCATGATTCTTTCGAGGAAGCGCTCGGGCGCGGACCCATCGTACTGGACCACCGCCGCGTCGGCGCCAGCCGGGCCGCGGTGATGCCAGACCCGTAGGCGATTGAG
The DNA here is from genome assembly GCA_963831685.1 of uncultured Pseudomonadota bacterium. GTDB lineage: Bacteria > Myxococcota_A > Polyangia > Fen-1088 > Fen-1088 > JADGRB01. The sequence continues at coordinate 2,065,344 of CAWHRJ010000004.1, read as the reverse complement.
CCCACCCTCGCGGATGGCGGTCTCGTAGGCCTCCCGTCTCTCTCCAAGGACGGCGGCGACGAAGCGTCTCCGGCGTGTTGTTTGGCGGGACCAAAGACCGACAAATTTTTCCGCCACCTTACGCTCACGACCTTCCGGCGCGCCTGTGGTCGATGGCGGGGCGCCGCGCGCGAACCCACCCGGATGGATTCGTCGGGCGGTCAATCGAAGGTCACGACCACGGCATCCAGCGGCGGCAGCGCGATCGTGGCGCTTCCCTGGTCGAAAATTACCGGCTCGGCGGTCGCCGTTCCTCGCGGCGCACCGTCAGTCGATCCGTCCCAGGTCTGGCCGCCCAGCGTCAGGCCGGACTTCGCGTCGACGGCCGGCGCGTGGAGCCGTGTCAGCGTCGCGCCCGACGCGGACGGAGCCTGCAGCGTGACGGTTCCGCCGGTCGCGGCGTCCAGGCTCAGCAACGCCAGCCGCGTCTTGCCGTCCGGACCGACGCTGGCCCAGGCGTGCAGGGTCGGCGTCGACGGCGCGACGGTCGCCGTCACCGGCGTCGCGCCGGCGGGCACGGCCAGCGAGAAGAAGCGCATGCCGTAGTAGAGCGGCTCGACGGTCAGCGCGCCGCTGGATAGCGTGAACACGGCGTAATAGGTGCCGGGCGTGTGGAAGTTCAGTCCGACCGCGCCGGCCCACGCCAGCTGGAAGGCGACGTCTGCCCCCCAGAGCGCGGCGGCGTACACGTTGCTGATCCCGTCGGCGCCGCCGCAGGCGACCGAGTTCAGCTCTGCCACCCGGAAGTCGACGCCCGCCGCGCGCGCCGTCTGGATGTGCGGCGCGAACTCCGTGGCCGCGCCCTGGCTGGAGGCATCGGCCAGGAGAGCAGTGACCGCGGGCGGCGCGGTGCCGTTGCACACGTTGAACGGATACCGGTGCGCGGTCGCCAGGGCGAGGTTCGCCTTCTCGCCGGCGTAAAGGGTGTCCAGGTTGGGCAGCCACGACTTCCCGCTCAGGGCCGGCGCCCCATAGGGCGGCGGCGACGAGAGGACCGCGTCAAGCCCGGCGGTGAACCCGTCGTAGTCGGCCTGCCAGCCCGCGAACGTATAGCTGGACGCGCGCAGCCCGTTTTTGTACCAGAGGTCCGGCTCGTTCCCGATCTCGAACGCGCGGACGGCGCCCGCCGGCAGGGCTGCCGAGATGGCCTGGGCCAGAGCGGCGGCATTTCCAGGTGCGTCGGTATAGACGCCCTGCAGCGCCAGGTCGAGATCCGGAATCAGCGTGGTGCCCAGCGTCGCGTTGAGCGAAGCCAGGGTCGCCACGTGCATCGATCCGATGTCGATCGTGATGTTCGTCGGGCGCGGCGTCGCTCCGGTCGGATTCCACCAGGCCTCGTCCGCGCTGTTTCCCCCGATCCGGAGCGTCGGATGGTTCCCCTCGGCGGCGAACGCGGACAGCAGTCGAACGACGGCGGGGCTCGCGTTCCCGGAGCCGTCCCCCAGGTACTTGACGACCGACGACCACTCGGTCGAGATGCCCAGGAACGTGTCGGGAATCGCCGCACCGGGATGAGAGGAATCGACGGTGACCACGGCGAACGGCGGCCCTGCCTCCGCGCCCGGCGCGCCGTCGTGGGCGGCGCTCGATGAGCGGCCGCTTCCGCACGCTACGAGCGACGACCCGACAACGAGAGCGGCGATACCACGAACGTTCACTGTGCGCGATCCTGCCTGCCACCAACACGGCGATGCAAGAACGAGTACCGCGGAGCCTCGTGTCAGAAAAAACAGTAAGAAATCGTGGAGATGAACGGGATCGAACCGTCGGCCTCCTGAGTGCGATTTCTTAGATTATCGAGCAGCGACGGGTACTTACAAAACGGAAACGTTTCAAGGGTAAGCGAAACGTCAGCAATTTCGCCCAGATGCTTTTGAAACGATTGGAAATCAGCGGTTTGGTCTGCGGCGGGGCGGACAGGACTTGAACGCGCCGGGCCCGGGTGAGGCGGAGGGAGGTGGAAAGCAGTTGGACGCGGTTTCCGGGCACTTGCGGCTCTTGTCCCCACCGTCGGACGCGCCAGACAACGGTTCTGGGCGGTCGGCACGTAGCTCTGTAGCTTCAGGATTGTCGGACGAGGTCGCCGCCGCGCTCCGAAGGGCATTGGAGGGGTGGGCGGAGTCGGGGGATAGGTCCAGTCTTCGCCGCGAGGTACTCGCTCTACTGATGCTCGTCGAGACGGACGGGTAGGTACGGACGCTCGCCATCCGCTCTATACCGTCGACCTTCATGGAGCCGTTACCGCGCCATCCCGGACGCCGCGCTGTACGTGATTCCGAGCGGCGCCCACCAGCGCTCGTCGCTGACGGCAACGCTCGCGAGCGCGTAGGGCCAGGACGACGGCTAGTCATCGATATAGACGATCAACGCTGGATTCTCGCTTGGGCCGCAGTTGTTGCACCAGGCCCGTACACCGGGGTGGAGTTCTCACGGCGTATAAGCGACGTCTACCGCAGCCATCAACACTTTCTAACGACATCCGCGGGGCCACGGCTGCATCCATATTTTGTAACTCGGTCCCGCGAAGGGTTGCGTGGTCAAGGCGATAGGGCAAGATCACGCCTATGCGCGCTTGGCAGCGTCCACTCGATCTGTTGGAAGCCGCCTATCGGCTGGACGGTAGTGACTCAGAGTGGATAGGTAACCTCGTCAACACAGCGTATAGCGTCTTTTCCGCAGAAGAGATGGGGGCAGGAGGCTTTGTGATGCTCGGGGAAGTAGACGAGTGCGGACGCACGATTTGTCGCAAAATGAAGGATGTGTTCACACGTGGGCGCGGCATGCGGCACCCGATAGAACCGTACCTGGAGGCCCACCAGAAACTCTCGGCGGAGCTACAGCAACGACTGTTTTTTCAGGGGTCTTCGGCCGACACATTGAGCAACAGAACAGGATACGGACCTCTCCTGTGCGCTGACAGATTCTGGATAAAGTATTCGGGATGGGACAGCGCTGTCGCGAAGGACGCGCTGGAGCTATTGGGTCACGACAGCACTCTCAGCTCAATGGTGCTTGCCGTTCCGCTCTCCGAGCCGTCAACGTTGAGTACCGCGGAGCGACGGTTGGGAGAGCGGATTGCGGCGCATGTCGGATCAGCGTTTCGCCTACGACGGCAGTGCGCGGTGTCGTTCGACAACGCAGAGGCTGTTCTGTCGCCCCGCGGTCGGCTCGAGCACCTATCTGTTCCGTCACATGGATCGATGCTCAGCGATGCCTTCGCCCGACGCGGACACGCGAGGCGCGCAGTTACAGACACAGAAGACGCACTGGAGGTGTGGCAAGGACTGTACGAGGGACGGTGGTCGCTCGTCGATTACGTCGATTCCGATGGGAAGGCGTTCGTGCTCGCGCTCGAGAACGCGCCGAAGGCAGATGTTGCCTTTGTGCTCACCAATCGACAGCGTGCGGCGCTCTCGCTGGCAGCACTCGGGTACGGGAACAAGCAGATCGCTTACGCGCTCGGTATCAGTCAAGCTGCGGTGTCGATGTCGCTGCGACGGGCTCGCCGGGCCACCGGGTGTCGCACGCGCGCAGAGCTGGTTCGGGCGTTCAAACTACAATTAGCGCGAAGGGATTGAGCCGCGGGTGCGAAAGGGATTGTCCGGCGAGCCGCCCCGCGATCTTAGGGGCAATGTCTTCGTCGGTGCTGACGGCCGGCGCTACGCAGTGCTGTGGTTTAGCCATCGTGGGCGGCTGTCGAAGAAACTGACCGACGCGGAACACGAAGTCGTCATGATGCTCCTGGCCGGCTTTTCCAACGAGGATATTGCTAGGACGAGGAGAGTCACGAAAGCGACCGTAGCGACGCAGGTTCGCAGCGTATTCGCCCGATTCGGCGTGTCGTCCCGGGCAGAGCTGGTCGCGCGACTTACAGACGAGGGGCGTCCTAGGCAACCATCTCAGCGTCGCCGGGTCCGGGATTCGCAAACGTCTGATTGAGGAACAGCGTTCCTGGCGGGGTCGTCAGCTGGCCGGATCTCGTCACCCTGTGAAAGCATCTGATCCAGGGGCCGTACGAGTTACAAACTGCCGATGGTCGGCCGCGCTCTTCCGGAGTACCTCAATGCCACGAGCTAGGAAATCAGCAGCCAAGCGTGCCCGTGGAGGCTCTGCAGGCGGCTCAGTTTCTTAGCGTGACATGTGTGGAGGACATATGGGAGCGAACAAGAGGACGGAACGACCCGGTGTCGAAAAGCGCGATGTGTCCGTAGCTGACATCGTTGTGTCTTGCCTGCCGACGATTGAGCTTGTCGCGAGGCGATTGACTCGGAACCCTACAGAGGCGGCGGACTTAGTTCAGGAGACGTGCCGCCGAGCCATAGAGAAGTCATCCTATTTCCGACATCGCTCGAACCCCGCCGGATGGCTGTGTCGCATCCTTCAGCGCATTTGCTACGATCGTCAACGGAGGCGCCGGCATGAGTTACCCATAGCTGACCTCGCCCTTCCCGCCTCAGAGCCGGAACCGATCTCTTCGTGGCGGTGGATCTCCGACGAAGACTACGCAGAGGCGTTTGCACGTCTCTCGCCGGCACACCAGCTCACCTACCGTCGTCACGTAACGGACGGTGACTCCTACAAAGACATCGCCAGCGACCTAAAAATCAGCCGGGACACTGTGGGCGTACGGATCATGCGGGCCAGAGCGCACATGAGATCATTCCTGGAGGAACGGCTGAACGTGCGGAAGCGGAGGGCGGAGTGCATGAGCGTTCTCGGTCGGCCGAGAGTCAGGAAGCGGATGAACAACGTGGAACGCAGGGCGTCGGCAAGAGGCACTGTGGAAGAGACGCCACAACCACCTCCCGATGTTTGCTTCGACGAAGACGATCTGTATCAGACAAACGCCCGCTTGAACGTCCTATTCTCCAGAAATGCGGTTGTCCCTCCGAAACTAACAAAACCGTCGAATGCATCGAACGTGATTATCGATCTGGACGATTACGACCGCTGATGACGACAAGCGCGTAGCGCTTATGCGACTGGTGTCTTCCGGCGGGGATGGCCCGGTCCGGGAGTCACAGAGTCGTCGCTTTTTCGCCAACCCAGCTCACAACTTCACAACATGGGGACAACAACTGATGGAACGACTGACTAACCAGCATGGGCGTGCCCGGGTGCTTGGCGTTGCCCTGCGGACGGCGTGGCCGACCTCTATGGCGGCGGCGTGTCTCGTGGCGTCGTGCACCGTCGGCCCACCTCCGACAGAGACACGGTCTGGATCCATAGCCATCGCGGCGGTCCAGCCAGCTTCCTCTCGGCAGCCGGAGGTGCGCGCGCTTCGTCTGACCCAGCAAGGAGCCGGCGCGCAGATCCTGTCAGTCCTCTCGTCCGCCGGCTCGGTCACGACGCGCGCCGACCAAGCCACTTTGGACACGCCACTTCAAGGCGTAGCGATCCGATACAGCGACGGTGCCATGTTCGTTTTGAACTATGGCGACCAGACCTACCTGAAAACTTCGTTGGCCCACGAGGTGACCTCGCGGCTCAACACTCGCGCGACCCTGGGATCGGGGACTCAAACAGCCGGAGCCGTGGTGCCTCTGCAGGCAACGATCCGCCGGACGGATTCCTGGACCCGAATCGGCGGCCTTGTGGCGCGAGCTTACGAGTCGACCACCAACGGGATCATCACGCGTACCTGGTATGCCGAGGGAGGCCCCCTTCCGCCTCACGCCGTCCGCAAGACACTTGCCGCGCTCGTGCTGGCAGGATCCTCGGTCGACTGCAGTTGCGACGACCCGAACGGGGTGGACGACGCCTGTGGCGCGAAGGTCGCCGCAATGGAGATCGCGGGACGCGCGGCTTTGCGCTCGGAGATCTTTGACGGAGCGCAGTGGACCGTCACTCTCAATACGACGGACGTGCAATGGACTATGGAGCCGACCGCCTTCTTTGCGCCACCAGGGGGCTGGACCGACGCCACCGCCAGCGGCGCGCCAGCGCCGCCCGCGGTGGCGCCGCAGGTAGCCCGTCTCGCCGCGACCAGCGCGGCCAACCCAGGCAGCCCTTCCGCGAACGTCTCCTGGCAAGGCGGGCCCGTGATGGAGACGCCCGAACTCCACGTTTACTTCGTTGGGACCGGATTTCCGGCCCAGCCCGGGGCCGTCAGCGAACTCACCGCCGCCATCAAGACGATCGTCAGTCCCAGCGGCATCAGCGCGGTCTCAGAGTACGGAGTCAATCCCGGGACGGTAAAGGACGTACATGTCCTTGGCGGGTCCTTGCCGGTTCCTTCTGCGTCCGTGGCGGCCTTCGTTCTCGGGGTGATGATAAAGTATGGACCACTGTTCTGGTGGGAGACCAGTTCAATCGCACCGCTCTTCGTGGTCGTAGTCGACGACAACGACGCCGGCTCGAATTGGAACCCTTTCCACCTGGATACCATTTCTCCGACATTTCTGTTGCCGTTCCCCACAAACTTTCTGGCGCACGATTTCATGCCTTTCGCACTGGTCGGGGCCGTTCAAGGTAGTCTGTCGATGCCTGCCGGCGGACCTGCCCAGCGCGACACGTGTGACGGCTCGTCCATGGAGCCAGCGGCCGCTTGCGATGCGCTTTCCAGCTTCGATCAGTCCACCGCGAATCTGACGCATGAGATCTTCGAAGCGGTCACCGATCCCTATCCCTTCCAGGGCTACATGGACCCGAGTAAGTTTCCCTGGTGGGACGACGCGGAGGTGTGCGACATCTGCGACACACCCGCCGACTCCCCGACCAACCGCTTCACGCGGGTTGGCGACTACGTTCTGGCCACGGCCTGGTCGAACGGCGCCGACGATTGCGTCGGTCCCTATCAGCCGACCATCACAATAGATCTTCCGCGCTCGGGGGCCCTGTACTCCTTGGCGGATGCTAGCGCGGGAATCCTCGTCGAGGCTTCCGTGTGGGATCCAATCGATCGTGGCAGTCGCCTGACCTCTGAGGTGAGATGGAGCCTCGACGGCGTACCGCAAGCGTTTGACAACGCGTCCGCTATGGGAACGGAGGTTAGCAACATGATTGTGATCAACTCTGCGGGCCAGCACGTCGTCACCGCTAGCTTCGAGGACCCTGACAATCTGCTCCCGGTCAATGACTTGATCACGATCAACGTGCGAGACTCGGGCCCTGTCCTGGTGATTGATTCACCAGCTGACGGGACGACCGTCCCGGTCGGAACGACCATTGCCATGGCGGGCCATGGCACAAGTCTGGACTACCCCAATGGCGTCCCCACCTTCTTGTTGAACTGGTATATGGGCAACGCCCTCCTTGGAAATGGAAGCACGCTGACGACCACTCTCAATCGAGCGGGAGACGTAACGATCGCGCTCGAGTCCGTGGACAACGCCGGGCTACTGGGGACGGCATCCGTCACCCTCCACGTGGTCGAACCGGCGAATGGACCCAAAGTGACGATCACGAGCCCAGGCAATGGGTTCGCGCCCACGTGGTCGATCAACTCGGCATGCAACTACTACGCGCTCACCTGCCCCATTGCCGTGACCTTCACCGCAACAGCCACGAACCCCGACGGTACCGCGATCGATCCCAGTCAGATTCAGTGGAGCGATTCACAAGACGGTCCGGTCGGGACGGGTGCTTCGGTCACTCATACCTTCACGTTTCCCTACTGCGTGAACGGGTCCGCTTCCATGACGGCGTCGGTGGCCGGCCCAAATGGAACGTCGACTGACTCCGTCACCATTTCCTTCCTATCGCGAGGTTGCTGACCCGGATATGCTTGGCCGTTGGCATCGACCCCGAGCGGGACCGGCAAGAATAGATGTCGGCAATAGGCCCAGAACACCGGCCCCATGGGAAACGTCCCCAGCACTCGTCGACGGTCAGGACCAGACGTCCGGGGCGGCTGCGGCCCCACCGGGGCCAGCGGACCGCGGCGCCGGACACGGAGGCGATGGGTATCGAGGCTTCGCGTACGGGATCGAGCTCGCGATCACTGCGGATTTCAGCGCCGACGCGGTCAGTCCGGCGCTGGACCCGCCACTGCAGGACTAACGAGTCGCTGTCGACGCGGAGCAGTCCATGTATGGTCTCGACGGTCGAGGTGATCTCTTTGCCGCTGATCACTCCATTTGAGCGGTGCAGAGTGAACGGCAGGGCGGGAATGTGCAGCATGCCAGGCGCCCAGTCTACTCGCTCGCCCGACCGTCGAGTGGGACGGACAGGGTGGGTAACCAATCACTAGAGAGCGAACGCCTCGCCGTGCTCGTCGGTCGGAGCCTGAGCTTGTCGTCGACCGTGTAGACGAGGATTCGATGGCTTTGAAACGATTGGAAATCAGGTCCTGGGGCGCCGTTCTAGTACGACTCCAGCGCGCTCCATGCGGCGATAGAGAGCCTGGCGCGAGATCCCCATTTCGGCCGCGGCCTTCGAGACGACCCCTCCCGCCTTCAAGAGAGCATCTTCGACCATGGCTCGATCCGGATCGGAAGGGTCGGAGCCTGGACCGGACAGCGGGCCAGAGAGTTCGGGGGGAGCAGCGCTCCGGGGACCCGCCGCGGCCTCGTGCCGCGCCCCGGTGGAGCGTGATGTGACGTTCCCCGCGGAGAGTCCGAGGTGCTCGGGCGTGATCGTGGCGTCCGCGGAGACGAGCATCGCCCGGTGAATCCGATTCTGGAGCTCACGCACGTTCCCCGGCCACTCGTACTGCACGAGAGCGTCGCGGGCAGGCTCTCCGAGGGTGGCGGCTGCCGTAACGCCGTCTCTTCCAGCCAGAGTCGCGAGAAAGTGCTCCGCGAGAGGCAAAATATCGTCCGGGCGGTCGGCGATCGACGGGATCTGCAGTTCGATAACGTTCAGACGGAAGAAGAGATCTTCGCGGAACGTCCCGTCGGCAATGGCGCGCGACAGATCGACATTCGTCGCGCTCACGATGCGGACGTCGACCTTGCGTGTCGTGCTCGATCCCAGTCGCTCGAATTCTCCGGTCTGCAGAACGCGGAGCAGCTTGGCCTGTCCGGACGGCGACAAGTTGCCGATCTCGTCGAGGAAGAGTGTTCCACCGGCGGCCGCCTCGAACCGACCGATTCGCATCTTGGTCGCCCCTGTGAACGCCCCTGCCTCCGCTCCGAACAGCTCCGCCTCCAGCAGCTGGTCCGGCAGCGCGCCCACGTTGACTTTGACGAAGGCGCGTTCCTTGCGACGCGAGTTCGCCTGGATGATCTCGGCTAGCTTTTCCTTGCCCGCACCATTTGCGCCCGTGATCAAGATCGGGACGTCGGAGGCCGCGACCGTGACTGCCAGACTGACCACGCTCTGCATCTGCGCGCTGGCGTAGACTCAGCCCGCAGAGATCGTAACGAGCGGCGAGGGTCCGTCGCATGCGCAAGCCTTGCGCTCGGAAGCGAATGTTCTCCTGCTGCAAGCCGCGGAGCTGGAGCAGCTTACGGACGATCCGGACCAGCTTCTCGTCGTCCCAGGGCTTGGTCATGTAGTCGCTCGCCCCTTCCTTGACGAGCTGGACAGCGATCTCGAAGGATCCCCAGGCGGTGAGAAGCACGATCGGCAGGTCGGCATCGAGCTGCCTCACGGCGCGAAAGAGCGCCACGCCGCTGTCACCCGTCGTGTCGTGCTGGGTGAAGTTCATGTCCTGGACGACGACCCCGATATCCTCGCTGGCCACGAGGTCCAGCGCCTCCTCGGGAGTGGACGCGGTCAGCGACTCGAGGCCGTGCAACTCGAACAGGACCTCGAGTGCGGTGCGGACCGCGGGCTGATCGTCGACGATGAGAACTTTCAACATGTCAACATACCCTAGTGAACCTCGAAGGTGCAGGTGTAGCTCACGAACGTCGACACCGGACGCGCTTCGAGGTCGAGCGGTGGCGACCAGAGCGAGTCGCGCAGAGTCCGCTTGCAGGCTTCTCCGAAACCACCTCCGCTTTCGGCGACGACGATCAGATCGCGCAGGTGGCCGTCGGGCATGACGCGCAGGCGCATGACGGCCTTGCCCGGCATACCGCGCTTTCGTGCATCGTCGGGATAGTTGCGCTCGAGCATCTCGCTCAAGACGGGCGCGCGGGGCGGCTTCGATAGATCCGCCAGGCTGAGGATCGGGGGCCCATCGGACTTCGGGCCGGGTCCCGCACCGCCGGTCGTGCCGGAGCGGCTGCGACCGGTGACTCGCGCGCCCGGCGTGCCGATGGGACCGTTCATCGCGTCGCCGTTGCCGGTCGCCGAAGCCCAGCCCGCGCCAGGCCGCGTCGTTGGTCAGCGTCACGCCGGTGAAGTCTGCCGGCGTTTCTGCCTCCGGCTCCAGCAGCGGCTGGTCGTGGCGCAGCGACCGCCGCCTTCGCTGGCCGTGCCGGCGATCGTTTCGGGGCGACCCGCTCGACGCGCCGGCCGCGATGCCGGCGTGCTCCGCCGCGGTCGGTGGAGCCGGCTTGGCCGGCTCCACCGTCATGGTCACCAGAGTCGGAGCTTTCACTTTCCGTGCGCGGGTCTGCGTGCCCCTTGCCGATCGAGACAACCGCAACGACGTGGACCGCGAGGCTGATCAGCACGAGGCCCGCTAGCCAGGGGATCTCGCTGCGCCCCGGCGCGATGGCCGAGCGTCTGCGTGGCATTGCAGTGCATGGTTGGTGTCCATGATCATCACCGTGCTTTGGCTTCGAGGTTCGGCTTGAGGTCTTCGGGATCGATGTTGATCGCGAACTTCGTCACGTCCTCGCGTCGCAAGAGATCGATGACGTGCACGACGTTGGCGTGACTGGTGCGCCCATCGGCGGCGATCACCGCCCGCACCTCGGGGTCGGCGGTGTGCGCGGCCTTGATGCGCTGGCGCAGGGCTGGCTCCTCGATCGCTGTCGCGTCGAGGTAGGTCTTGCCGTCGCGATCGATCGACACCGACAGCGTCGTCGGCGTCGCCTCGCCGGTCGCGCCTCGGGGAAGCTCCATCGGGATGGCCTTCGAGGCGACATAGCTCGCCGTCACCATGAGGATGACGAGGAGCACGAGCGTGATGTCGACCAACGGGGTGACGTTGATGCCTGTGATCATCTCGTCGTCGTTGCTTGCTGAGGCTGGCCATGGCGATTCTCCTTCGAGGTGGCGGTTCTGGAACCGAAATGAATGAACGTGAGCGCTTCAGGACGGGAGCGCTCGGCTTTGAGGTAGGCCATCACCTCGCGTCCGAAACCTTCGGCGCGCGAGAGGCGCGTCTTGATGACGCGCTGAAAGCCATTGAAGAAGGCGATCGCAGGGAGCGCGACCATGATGCCGATCGCCGTCGCGACCAGCGCCTCACCCACCTCGGTCATGAGTCCCGAGGTCACCTGGCCGGCGGCGCTGTTGAGCTCGGCGAACGCGCGGATGATTCCGATGACCGTGCCGAGCAGCCCGATGAAGGGCGCGTTCGCGCCGAGCGTGCCGAGGAACGCGAGCCGCCGTTCCATCCGCATCTTGGCGACCTGCGTGGCGCCGGCCATCCGCTCCTCGGCGGAGGCCGCGCCGTCCTCCGGCGATTCGAGCGTGCTCGCGACGATGCGCGCCTCGAACGATCGCGACCGGGCCAGCCGCTGGCGGGCGGCGTCGAGCTGTCCGCGCTTGAGGAAGGCGAGGATCTCGGCCTTCAGTCGGCGAACGTTGTCGCTCGTGCGAATGAGATAGACGGCCCGATCGAGGGCGACCGCCAATCCACCCACCGACAGCCCGACCAGCACCCACATCACCCAGGTGGCCCCCATCATCGCGAACCCGGTCAACTTGGCTTGAATGTCCATGGTCGTGTCTCGCTTTCGTTTGAAATGGCTCTTCGTTGCGGTCGGCTTCACGCTGACCTCGCGGCTTGCCTAAGCAGCCGCCGTGCCAGGCACGATGGCCGTCTGATTCCGGTCAGTTCGAGACGGAAGAGCGGATGTCCGGGGCGCCGGACGCGACGAGTGTCCGCCCGACGGCGCGGACATCTGTCCGCGAAACGGCGGCGCTCGGTCAGCTGACGGTGTTCAGAGCGACGGTGCTCCGGCCGCCCAGATCGATCGCCATCGTCGCTGGACGCGAGCCGCTTCGTCGATCGGGCGACCGGGCTCGCGCTGTTCTTCTGAGAGGTGCGGTGGGCTTGCCACCAAGCGCGAGCCGCCGGCAGGTCGTCGCGTCCGGCGTCGGCGCAGGCGAGGAGCGCGGTTCGCAGAAGCTGCGGCCGACGCGGGACGGGCGTCGCGATCCTTCGCGAGGCACGCGAGCACGATGGCTTCGAGGTCCGCGGGAAGGGCCTTCCCCAGCCTCTGCGACGGGGGCATCGGCGCCTCGAGCATGTGCTTGCTGCAAACCTCGAGGACGGTGGCGGCCTCGAAGACGTGCTGTCCCGTGAGCAGGAAGTAGGCGACGGCGCCCACCGCGTAGAGATCGGAGCGTCCGTCGACGGTGTCGGGCTGCGAGATGGCCTCGGGCGCCATGTAGAGCGGCGTGCCGATGATGGCGTCGGTCGCCGCCGACTCGGCCAGGTTCCCGCCGAACCTCTTCACGAGACCGAAGTCGACGACCTTGACGACATCGGGCTCGTCGGGTCGCTCGGTGAGGACGATGTTGGCGGGCTTGATGTCGCGGTGGATCAGGCCGAGCGCGTGGGCCTCGGCGAGGGCGCCGCTGATCTGCGCGAGGATGTGGATCGCGCGCGCGGGCTCGACGGGTCCGTATTGATCGACGAGGCGTCTGGAGGTCGAGGCCATCGAGGTACTCCATGACGTAATAGAAGACGCCCTCGGCCGTTCGCCCGTAGTCGAAGATCGAGATCGTGTTCGGGTGGACGAGGCGGCTCGTGAGCTGCACCTCGCGCTCGAAGCGCGCCAGGTCGGCCTCGCTCGCGCGGTCCTTGAGCAGCAGCTTGATCGCCGCCGGCCGACGGAGCATGGCGTGCGTGGCGCGATAGACGACGCCCATCGCGCCTTCGCCGATCTTCCGTTCGAGCACGTACTGTCCGAACCGGCGCGCCTCGCGGACCTCGGCCCGAAGGCCGTAGATGACCCGCGAGATGACGGTGCACGTGATGGTCGCGATGGTCCACTCCATGATCGACGTCGTCGGCAGCCACGGAAAGGCGCCCGAATTGGCCGCGCGCCAGGCGAGCCCTCCGCCGACGGCTGGGACCAGGAGCGCTGGACAGCAGGATCTTCGGGACCCCGACCATGGCGGTGACGATGATGGTGCGACGAGGGGACGACGGGATCAGGGCAGCACGAATCGCGAGGTACATCGCGGCGGGGAACAGGTCGATCATGACCACGTAGCCGTCGGCCATGAGGAGCCTTCGGTGGTCACCACCGAATGTTCGCGGACGAACCCGACCAGGATGTAGCGCGTCAGGAAGGTCCCGACGATCGCGACGAGCAGCAGGCCGCCGCCATCCACGATCCGACAGAACCGGATCGACCGTTTCCCCCGCCGGCACAGCCACCAGAGGGCGCCCGACAGAACGATCGCGCCGAACGTGATCACCGTGTCGGGGCCTGGCTTCACCATCCCGCCCCCGGCGAGACCAAGGACACCGCCCGCCAGGTTGAAGCAGAACAACACCTTCCAGAACAACGCCAACCGGGTCTGCAGGAAGGCGCGCGCCTCCTCGCTGTCCTCGGTGGTCGGTAAAGGTCTTGGGCTCAGCATCGGCGTGACCTTCGGAAGGTCACCGCCGACCCTATCAGCCGCTCCGATCAAAAGCTCCCGAAGACCAGCCCCGAGCGGACTACGAGGCTGCTCATCTCGCGGCTCGACGGCCCCTCGCCGCTGCCCGCGACGGCGAAGCGATAGCCGACCCCCGTCGTGAACCGAACATGGCGCGCGACGTTCAGCTCGAGGTTGGCGGCCGGCTCGAAGACGATGAACCTCTTTCCGGAACAATCGTTATTGGGGTCGCTCGCGCACCATCGACCGTCGCCGATGGTCGATTCGACGGTGAGGTGGACCAGGTGGTTCGAGTGAACGACGTACTGGAGGAGCAGGCCCCCGTAGGTTCCGAAGTTCCGCCCCTCATTCGCGCCGAGGTGAGAGTCGCCGTTGGCCAGGCCATTGACGGCCAGGCCGATGGCCAGGCGCCGGTTCAGATAGACGCCGCCCCGGAGGCCGGGGCTGTACTCCAGTGCGCCTGCCCAACCCGTGGTGCCGAAGGTCGGCGACACGAACCACCCACTGACGATCGTTTGCCCCTCCTGACGACCACCGACGATGGTCTGGGGCTCGTCCTCGCCGCCGGGCACGGGCATGACGTTCTGGGCGAAAGCGGCGTTGCTGATGAGGGTTGTTAAGAGGGCTCCGATAGCGACGATTTTCATGGCGTATCTCCGTGTTGTTTTGGGTTTGCGATTCGAGTGACAGCTCAGATCCGTCGGCGCGGGCGCCTACGGAACCACGCAGGCCGCGCGCGTGGTCCAGTCCGTGCCGCCGCGGTCGTCGCGCACGACGAACGTGAACGTCACCGGCAATCCGGCGACCGGCACCTCGGCGGCTGGGGGCGCCTCCCATGGCACGTCGACGGTCGTGTCCGGCTTGCCGTCCGTCGCCTCGACGAAGGAGAACTGGCTCGTCAGCTTGCCCGCCGTGGTGAACTGCGAGATCTGAAGGCTCTCGCGCCCCGGCGTCGCGACAGGCGGATCGCCCACCAGCGCCGTGTAGGGCTCGCGATCGCTACCTTCGGTGGTGTTGCCGATGACGTGGTTCTCGGTTCCCGCCACGACCCGCGGTCCCACCACGCAAGGATCGTCGCCCGGAGCCGAGGGCGGGCCACGGCTGACCGTCGAACGTGAAGGCCCGATCGGCGGTCGGGTTGTGGTTGGCGTCGTCTCCCAGTTGCAGCGGGATGGTGACCGACGCCGTGGTGCCGCCACCGTCCGTGCAACTCGGAATCCCGCCTCGCGGATCGAAAATCGGCATCGAACCGCCGCCAGAGCAAATCTCGCCGTAGACGATCAAGCTCGTCGCAGGCCCGAGGAGCGTCCAGCGAAGGGATAGGAATCGAGATCCGAGGTGGACTATCCGTTCCTTGCGAACAGCGCCAGCGGCGCGCTCTGGCAACCAAGTGAGGGCGTGCCGCCGCTGGTTCCCGGGGTACAAACCGCGAATGCCCAGTCGAGTGGCGGCGTGACTTCCGGCGACGTCACAAGCCACGTCACATCGGCGATCTCGCCCGACAGCGGCGTCGCTCGACCAGGAGCGCCCTCGACCTCGACGTGGGCCCCGAGCACTCGGGTGGTCGCGATCAGCGACGCCGGATCGAAGGTGGGACCGCATCCCGCCAAGAAGACCGCCCCGGCGAGCCCGAGGAGCAGCCGGCCGGTGGCCCGCGATGAAGAAGCCTCTGTCGTTCTGTTGGTCATGATGGTTCTCGTCGTGTGTGGGTTCATGGTCCTTGCCTCTCAGATCTCGCCGCGAATCGCCGAAGCTCGGAAGAAGCGGCAGGCCAGAAATCACGCCGGACTTGGTGAAGTCGAAGTTGTAGGCGCGACCCTCTTCGTTGTGCCGGTCGTAGACGTTCTGCACGTCGAGGTAGGCGGCGATGCTGCCGCTGCGCACGCGCCAGGCTCTTCTCGACGCGCAGGTCCAGCCGATGGAAGGCGTTGCTGCGGTCGCTGTTGATGGCGCCGTAGACCGGCTTGTAGGTGTCGGTGTTGGCGTTGTAGATGCTGCCGACAACCGGCGTGAGCGGGTTGCCGGTGACGTAACGGAACGTCCCCGAGAGATCCCAGCCGCGGCCGAGACGGTAGGCGCCCGCGACGGTGAGGATGTGGGTCTGATCCCAGTTGAACAGCCGCCATCCCTCGCCGTGATCGTTGCGCTCGCTGCGCGACAGCGTGTACGAGATGAACCCGCTGGACTTCGCCGTCGGCCGCAGCTTCGCCGATGCCTCGCCGCCGTAGATCCGACCGATGCCGTCGTTGTTCAGGTTCTCGCCCGGAACGGGGCTGTTGACCGTCAGGCCGCTGAGGCGCTTGTAGAAGCCCTCGGCGGTGACCTTCAGGCGGGTGCCGACCTCTTGCTCGACGCCGAGGCTGTAGTGCTCGGCGCGCCCCGGCCGAAGGTGTGGATTGCCGAGCACCGGCAAGCTCTCGGCGCCGCTGGGCGCCTGGGAAAACAGTCCGACGCCGCCCTTGATGATGGTGGTCGCGGTGAGCTGATACCGCGCGGTCACCCGCGGGTCGAAGGTCCAGCGATCGACGTCACCCAGGTAGTCGACGCGCCCGCCCGGAACCACAGTCAGCCGCGCGAGTGATCTGCCAGATGCCCTCGAGATAAGCGGCTGGTCGAAAGAAGCCGTAGCTGCCATGGAGTTGCACGTCCTGCCGGCCGGTGAGAGGCCCGAAGGTGTCGGGATCGCCGTCGACCTGCGTGGGACGGGGACCTGTCGTAGGAGAAGTTGAACCAGTTGTAGGAGACATCGAGTCCGCCGATCAGTCGGAGCTGGTCGGTCAAGCGCGCGCGCCACTCCGAGCGCAGGAAGCCCTCGTACCCCGGAATCTGGATCGCCAGATCCGGTCCCACGGTCTGCGCGAACGAGAACGGTCCGGTGGACACGCTGATCTCGTGCTCGATGGCGGCGTTGTACTGGTGCTGCCAGGTGAGCTGCGCCCGATGAAACACGGTGTTCGAGCTCACGCCGCCGCGAATGGCCGGATCGCCGTCCGCGGGATGGGCCAGGATCAACTTGAGATCGTCGTACGACCCGTAGACCATGGCCCGGAAGCGATCGTTGCTGCTCGGCTTGTACGCCAGCATCGCCTGGTAGTCCCAGTACACGGGCGCCGCCGTGATCTGCGCCTGGTCCTTGGGCACCAGCTTGTCGATGAACAGATCGATGTAGCTGCGCTTGGCGGCCACCGCGAACGACCAGTTCTTGGCTGAGCGGACCTTCGAACAGGAACGAGCTGTCGACCAGGTTGACGTCGACCATGCCGTGCAGGGCGTCGGTCTTGGGATCCCGGACGCCGACGTCGATGATGCCGCCCATCTTGCGTCCGAAGCGGGCCGAGAAATTGCCCGGGTAGAGGTCGATCTTGTCGAGCAAGCCGCGGCTGCACGAAGCTGGTGAGGCCGCCGAAGTGGTACAGGCGATAGACCGGGGCGCCCTCGAACTCCACCTCGGAGTCCGCGGGCGAAGAGCCGCGAATGATGACGAACTCGGCCTGCGGCGAGCGTCCGACGCCGGGCATGTATTCGATGGCCTTCAACGGATCGCCGCGCGTGCCCGCCACCCGCAGCAGCTCCTCCCCGCTGAGGCTGCGCTTGGTGACCTCGCGAGGAGGGGCCTCGATGGTGGCGGTCGCGCCGAACTCCAGCGCGGGCACGGCGCTCGCCTGTCCGGTCACGTCCATCCGATAGATCACGGACGTGAGCTCACCGGCAGCGACGTCTTCGTCTGCTCCCAGTGGGCCCAGCCCGGATGCGGCGAGCTGGACGTGAAACCGTCCAGGCGAGAGCATGGAGAAATGAAAGGCCCCTGATGGGTCGGTGATCGCCGTTTGCGGAGGCTGGCCGTCCGTCGCGCTGAGGGTGACGAGCGCCCCCGCAACAATCCGGTTGTCTCCCCGCGACAGGACCTTGCCCTCCAGCTCCCCGGTGTTGGGGATGGGCGCTGCCTCGGCGGCGAGCTCGAACACGTAGCGATACGTGATGCGCGCCGGGATGGCCTTTCCGCCGCGCGTCGCCGGCTCGAAGACGAACCGGCGGACAGCCTCGAGTGCGGCTTCGTCGAATCCATTGCCCACCGGTGTGATCACCCGGGCCTCGGCGACCGCCCCCGTCGCGTCGATCGTCAATTCGAGATCGACGTCTGCTTGTAGGCCAGCTGCCTTGGCAGCCGGGGGATAGATCGCGTCGACGAACGTCACCAGCTTCGGTGGCGTCAGCGCGGCGGCCTCAGGCGCCGACGTCCCCCTGGAGCAACGTCCTCCGCGTAAGCCGCGTGGGCGAGCACCGTCGCCGTCAGCGCGATGGCGATGCAAAGTGAAGTGTGGAATCTCGAGATCATGGCGGCTCCTTGTTTCTGCGGTCGAAGTCGAGCCGGGCCTTGTGCAGCCGCCGTGCCGGATGCAAGGCCCCGACACTCCGCGGCTCTTTGCGCTGGGCAAGGACAGCTGTCCGCGGACAAGTGCGCGGACAACTGTCCGGTCCGCCTCGGCGTCGGCAGGCGAACGTTGGTGGTAAGCGGTCCGGTCGGATACGCTGGCGGGCTTGGCGGACATGTCGACTCTCGCGGTCTCTCTCGAGAGCGTGGCGCTGGCAGGCGCGCTGGCGTTCGGTGTCTGGGCGCGACGGTCGCGAGGCGCGGCGATGAAACGAGTCGCGGCGCTGGAGGCGCGGCTCGAGGAGCAGACGGAGCACCGGTGAGCGGCGAGAAGGCCTGCTCCGAACGGTGGTCGAGACGACGCCGGTGGCGATGGTGCTCTTCGGCGAAGCCGGGAGACATCACCTTCACCAATCGTTCAGCGCGCGATCTCTTCTTCGAGGGGAGGACCGTCGAAGGGCAGAACTTTCTGTCGATGATCGAGCGGGCGCCGGCCTCGCTGCGCCGGGCCCTTCTCTCGGACGGCGACGAGCTCTTCAGCGTGGACGGAGCGGCCGGGCGCGAGACGTTTCACCTGTCGCGGCGACACCTCGAAGATGGCCAGACGCTGATCGCGGTCAGAAGCGTCACCCAGGAGATCAACCGCCATGAAGTCGTCAGCCTGAAGAAGGTCATTCGCATCATCAGTCACGAGATCAACAACTCGCTCGGTCCCATCTCGTCCCTGATCGGCTCCGCGAAGATGATCCTGCAGCGGCCCGAGCACTTGCCCAGGCTCCCGACCGTGTTCGACACGATCCAGGAGCGCGCGCTGCACTTGCAGAGCTTCCTCGACGGATATGCCACGCTGGCCAAGATCCCCGACCCCCAACCGGTCTCCGTTCCCTGGGGACCCTTCCTCGACGGTCTGCGCGGATTCTGGCCTGGGCTGGAAATCGGGGATGCTCCCGCCCGCCCGGGCTTCTTCGATCGCGCGCAGATTCAGCAGGTGCTCATCAACCTCGTCAAGAACGCCCACGAAGTGGGAGGGCCGCAGAGCGAGGTCAAGGTCGCGATCGAAACGGCCGCGGAGGGCGGATGCCGAATCTCGGTGCTGGATCGCGGGCCCGGGATCTCGGACGAGGTGATGCAGAACGTCTTTCTTCCGTTCTTCACGACGAAGCCGACCGGCAACGGCCTCGGTCTGGCGCTCTCTCGCGAGATCGTCGAGCTTCACCATGGACGGCTCCGCCTTGCCCGTCGGCCAGGCGGTGGAATGTCGGTCAGTGTCTGGTTGCCCGACCGTGAAACGGGCCCTGCAGCCGTGCTGGCCGCGAGTCGCGTGCGGCTCACTCTGACCAGCGCTTAGCTCGGAGCCGCACGGCTCAGCTGGCCATGCCCTTGACCGTGCGCGCGATTGATCGCGCAGGGGAAGACTGTATGGTCGCGCCCGGTGGGTGTGCAAAGGGCCGTGGGCGTGCAAAGGCTCCTCGCCCGAGCGACGGTGGTCTTCGGGATCGCGCTCGGGGCCCGAGCGGCCGCCGCACCGAGCCTCGAGACACCAGCGGTGGCGCAGGTCGCGGCCGCGCCCGCGCCACGAGCCTGGGACGTCGCCGTCCTCCCGCTCGCCTACTACCAACCGGAGACCTCGTTCGGCGCGGTCGGGCAGGTGATGCTCGTGCGGACGGCTTCGTCGGGCAGCGCGACCGAGGAGCGCCACGACACGCTGTCCGCCTCTGCCACTGCCACCCTGCGCCACCAGTATGCCTTCGGCCTCAGCGGCATGAAGTTCTGGAATCAGGACCACGACCGCATCCAGGTGGACCTAGGTATCCAGCAGTTCCCGACCACCTTCTGGGGCGTGGGCAACGAGACGCCGACGGGCGCGGCTGACCAATACACGCCGCTCACGGTGGGAGTGAATCCCAACTATTCCCACCGCGTGGTCGGGCGGATCTTCGCGGGCGTGAACGCGGTCGGCGGCTACTACCGTCTGCAGACCTTCGCGCCCGGCGGTCCGGTGGCCGACTACCTGGTCACGCACCGCCGCGAGGGCAGTCTGGTCGGGATCGGCCCCACCCTCGCGCGCGATTCGCGCGACGACTCCAACTACCCGCGCGCAGGCAGCCTCACCTCGTTGAAGATGCTCGCTTACCTCCCGGCCTGGCTCAGCCAATACCGTTTCGTCGAGCTGCAGGCGGACCAACGCACGTTCATCTCCCTGCCTCTGTCGAGCGTGCTGGCGCTCCAGGCTTTCGGCCAGGTGGTGTTCGGCGAGCCGCCCATCGACGTGCTTCCGGCCCTGGGCGGCCCGGCGCTGCTCCGCGGCTTCTTCCAGGGCCGCTATCGCGACAAGGTCTACATGGTCGTTCAGGCCGAGTGGCGGGTGCCGCTGTTCTGGCGCCTCGGAGCCGCAGCGTTCGGCGCGGTCGGCAATGTCTATCCCGATCTCGCGAACGTCGACGGGGACAACCTCAAGCCGGCTGGGGGACTGGGGCTTCGGCTCAATGTGGGCCGTCGCAACCCAGTCAACATCCGCCTCGACGGCGCGATTGCTCCCGGCTCGGCCGGCGTCTACTTGGTAATCGGCGAGGCGATCTGAGAACCTTCGCCCCTCACCGAATCAGGCGGCAGCGACGATCTGCTCGCTCACAGTCCACAGCCGCTCTGCGAGCTCGGCGTCTTGTCCATCGGGTGAGGAGTTCGCGACCGCGCAGTTGGCCAAATAGGTGCCCGACCGCCCCTCGAGCTCAGGGGCCGTAGCGGCGAACACGCTGGTCGCGGCACCCTGAGCCGGGGTTTTCGAAAACAGCTTTAGAAAGAATACGAACACCTTGCCCATGACACCCATGCTTCGAGCGAGATTGGTTCCGATGACGCCCGGGTGAATCGAATGGGCCGACTGGCCAGGACCGAGTCGGTTGGCCAGGCCGCGGGTGAAGAGCACATTGGCGAGTTTGGAGTCGTCGTAGGAGCCGTAACGCGAGTAGCGGCGGGTGGTGAAGGCACGATCAGTGGTAAGGGTTTCCAGCACGTTGTTGCCCTTCCCGCGGGTGTGAACCGAGCTGGCGACGGTGACCACGCGGCCTTTCGGGGAGAGCGCAGACAGTAGCCCCGCTGTGAGCGCGAAATGGCCTAGGTGGTTGATACCGAGCTGCGACTCGATACCCTGCGCGGTGAACGTGAGCGGTCGCGCCATCACGCCCGCGTTGTTGATGAGCAGATCGAGCCTACGGTCCGAAGCGAGAAAGCCTTTGATGAACGCGCGCACCGAGTTGAGGTCGGCGAGATCGAGCGCCGCCACCTCGAGTCGACCGGCATTCTTGGGGAGATCGGCGCGGAGCGTGTCCGCCACCCGTTCCCCCAAAGCTGCCGAACGGCAAGCCAGCACGACGTTCGCGCCAGCGAACGCCAGCGCGCGGGCGGTCTCGACGCCAAGTCCGGAATTCGCTCCTGTGACGATGGCGGTAAAACCATCGAGTCGCTGACCTCGGAGGGCTTCGACGGCAGTCGTGTGTTTCCCTAGGGTTGTGGTTCTGATCTGCTCGACGGCGTGCATGGCTCTCCTTCGCAGGTCTCTTGCTTACCCAACCGCCGCGGAACCTTCCGGCCAGAATCGCCAGAATCTGCAATATCGGTAGAAGCACACTAGATGGAAAGTCGTCCGTTTCGAGTGCCAATCCACTCGGGGTACCTCGACGCCATGTCGCTGCCTTCGACGGGACGCTGCTAGAACATCACTGGGATGTCGATCTGCACGCCAGTCGTCTGGGCAGTGAGCAAAGGCGCGTCGAGTCCACGAGCATCGAATCCACGCACGAAGGAGATGCCTGGGTGGATCCAGGCGTGCTTGCCCAGGGTGAAGTGCAGACGGGGGCCAGCCGCCACGGTGACCGCGTCCATGTTGGCGTCGGACAATGGAACATGCGCCCCAGTCATCGCGTCCAAAGTCGTCGGGTGAGAGAGCCAGCGCTGATAGAGCAGGTCGCCGCTGAGTGAGAAGTGTGAACCGATGAAGTAGCCCAGATGGAGCCCCAAGGCAGAATTGGTCCGGAAGGAATCGGTGCTGCCTGCGCTGTTGTCTCCCCGTACGCGGATGAACTGCTGCATGGTCGCTTCGCCTTGAGCGGTGAACCCGTGGTTCACGTAGGCCAAGTCGGCGCCCACGATTTCGGCCATGTAGTTGACCGCGAACATCGCGTCGTCCGCGGGACGCGCGGCGAGTGACACGACGTCGGTCTTGGCTGCACCGAGATCCGCAGCGTTTCCACCTCCCGTCCCGACGGGAATCGTCGTCGCCCCGAAGAGCGCAAACCGGTAGCTGCCCATCCTGTCCACATTCCGGGTGTAGGTCGCGCCCACGACGGGATTGACGAAGGAGCTGCCGTCCAGGGCGGCTCCTGGCGCGTCGTTGCCGACGAAGCCCAGACGGACCATCGGCGCCCAGTGTCGGCTGATCTGGTAGCTGGCGGCCAACACGGTCGTAACCGCCTCATCGAGATTCCCGTTGGCGTCGTTGAAGACGGCCGCAGCGCTGTCGAGTCGAAAGACGTTTCCGGTCGTGACGGGTCGGAGCTCCCACGGGAGAGAGTAGGGCCGCGTGGTGTCCGGCGACGCCAGCGTGGCCGGGGCGGCCCGCGTGCTCACCACGGTGCCTGCTGGTTGCTCTGCGGCTGACCCTGCGACGCTGGCCGACGAGACCGTCTCGGCGTACGCGGCTCTTGCGCCGGCCACAGTAGAAGACAGCGTCAGGATGAGCGCCAGCCGTGCGCGGGCCGCACGTGAGCGGGGGCGTGGAACGTTCACGAATGTCGAGGCGATGTTGTTCATGGTCGTAGCCCTTCTTCTCGGTCGTTGGCTGACACACGGGACGGAAACGGCAGTCACAGCGATGGGGAGGGCAACATCGCGAGGATGCTCTGAACAACCACCTCAGGGCGGTCGAGTTGGATGTGGTGACCCGCACCCTGGACGATGATCTGCTCACCGTTGACGGCCTCGGCGGCGAGCGAGCCGAGCATGGTTTCCCAGAGCGCCTCCCACGCTGGCGAGTCCGAGTGGTCGGTCGCGGTGAGGACTCGCAACGGATATGAACCAAACGTCCCCGCGGCGTGGATTTGGTCGGACGCCATGGCGTACGCGTGGTACTCGGCGATCACGGTAGGTGGCTGCGAAGCGAGCGTCGATTCCGGGATACCGCAGTCGTCCAGCTTCGCCGCCTCGCAGGTAGTGAGGAAGTCGCGGTGGCGGGGATCGACGAGGACTACACCGACGACCTCCTCAGCATGGGATTTCGCAAAGAGCTCCATGTAGCCCCCCCCGTTCGAATGTCCGACGAGGAGGTACGGAGGCGCGTATCCCTGTGAAGCGAGGAGGGTCCGCAGCTCTTCGACGATCTGTTTCGGGTCTCGTGGAGTGGTCGTCGGGTCGCTGGCCCCGAAGCCCGGCCGCGAGTAGGCGAACACCCGAGCCTGGACGGCGACCTGGCTGGCCACCTCATCCCAGTGGGTCCAATCTTCGCCGAGCCCAGATTCGAAGACGACCGTCGCGGCATGGTTCGCACCGGCCGTGGCGATCTCGACGTGTCGTCCGTTCACGGTCACCACGCGCGCAGGAACCCTGCTGCTGCAGGCGGCAACGAGCACAGCGCCCAAGGCCAGCGACGCTAGCAGCGCGAGATGGGATCGACCTGAGAGGTGGATGATTCGGTATGCGAGGGTCATGGGAGCTCCTTCTTTTTCGAAGAGCCCCAGGAATACGGCTTCCGACAGCCGCACACTTGAACGAAAGGGCTACATCACGCGCCGTGAGTCGTCGGCGGCGAAGGGGAGGCGCGCCCGGTGGGCACGCCTCCCGCTTCCCGGTCCTCCCCGGCTACTTCGCGTCTGCGCAGTCGCAGCCTCCCCCGCACTTACAGACTCGCCGGCAGTTGCAGCTCTCACCGCAATCGCAGCGCTTGGCGATGGCATCGGCGCATTCGCACGAGGCTCTCTGACAGTGACAAGGCTTCTGGTTCGACTCTTCCATGGCATCTCTCCTTTTACGAGGCCGGCTCCATCGCCTGCCTTCACAGAAAAGACGCGGGGCCCGACGCGCCATTACAGTTTCGAGGTATGAAGGGCACGAAAAGCGAGAGCGTGGACATGGCCGATTACTCACCACCTTCCTCTGGGGTCGAGCCCGCTGAGGTCGTCGCTCAGCTGGTGGAGAACCACAGGGAGTTCCTCCGCTACGTCGAGCGCCGAGTCGGCAACCATGCCATCGCAGAGGAGATCCTCCAGGAAGCCTTCGTGCGCAGCCTCGACCGCGGTGACGAGATCCGGGACTCGGTAGTCGGGTGGTTCTATCGGGTCCTTCGAAACGCGGTGGTCGATTACCAGCGCCGCCAGGCCGTGGCGAGCCGTCGCCTCGACGAATTCGCGGCCGAGCTTGCGGTCACGCCCGACGGTGGCGAGGAGCTTGCGAACGTCGCCTGCGCCTGCGTCGCCCGGCTTGCCGGCGCGCTCAAGCCCGAGTATGCCGACGCCCTGCGACGAATCGAGGTCGATGGCGTGTCGGTCAAGGACTATGGGGAGTCGGTCGGCATCTCGGCGAGCAACGCGGGTGTGCGGATCTTCCGGGCGCGTGAGGCCCTGCGCAACCAGGTCGCGCGCTCGTGCGGGACCTGCGCGGAGCACGGGTGCCTGGACTGCACGTGCGGTGGAACTACCACGACGACCGCTTAGTCGCCCGACGGCCCATGGGGCCCAACCGCGCATCTCCGGGAGCCCTGCGGGTGCCGCTGGCCCCTGAGTCAGCACTGTCAATGAAAGGAAGCGCATCGCATGCACGACGCCATCATCGTAGGAGGTAGTTACGCCGGAATCTCCGCTGGGTTGCAGCTCGCGCGCGCGCGGCGCGACGTGTTGGTGCTGGACTCCGGGCAGCGACGCAATCGCACGGCGACGGCCTCGCACGGCTTCCTGGGCCAGGACGGCAAGGACCCGAGTACCATCGCGGCAAAGGGTAGGGCCGAGCTCCTCGCCTACCCAACCGTCACTTGGAAAGACGCGCCCGTCATCGACGCCCGGGCTGTGCCGGGCGGCTTCGCGGTGCGCGCTGGCACCGACGAGCACCGAGGCCGGCGGTTGGTCTTGGCCACGGGTGTCGTCGACGAGTTGCCTGCGATCCCGGGCTTGGGCGAACGCTGGGGGCGAACCGTTTTCCACTGCCCGTATTGCCACGCCTACGAGCTCGGCCGTGGGCCACTCGCGGTCCTGGCCACGGGACCGATGTCGCTGCACCAGACCGTGCTGGTCTCCGACTGGGCGTCACCCGGAGGGACGACCCTCTTCCTTTCGGGCGCCCTCGAGCTCGACGCAGTTCAACGCAACGACCTCGCAGCCCGCGGCATTCACGTCGAGCACACCCGCGTCGTCGAGGTCGGCGGTGACGGGCCAGCGATCGACGTTCGCCTCGAGGACGGACGCGAGCTGCGGTTCCACGGGCTGTTCCTGCAGCCCCACACGCGGCCCGCTCTCGCGCTCGCCGAGTCGCTCGGCTGCGCGCTCGACGAGGGCCCGCTCGGCCCGTTCCTCAAGACCGACGAGACGAAGGAGACCACCGTGCGGGGCGTCTTCGCCTGTGGCGATGTCGCTCGAGGTATGGGTTCCGTGGCGTTTGCGGTCGGCGACGGCGCGCGCGCCGGTATGGCGGCGCACCAGTCGCTCCTCTTCCGGCCTACGGAGTGATCTCGCGCGTTGACGGAGCTGGGTCAGCGCACCACCTCGAAGTGACCCATCATCCCCGCGGCGTGGTGCTCGAGGATGTGGCAGTGGTACATCCACCGGCCTGGGCGATCGTCGGGGCGGAAGGCGATCGTCACCCGTCCCTTCGCGGCGACGTTCACGGTGTCCTCCCACGACCTGGGTACGGTCGGAGCGCCGTCCGTCGCAATGACCTGGAAGAAGAATCCGTGCAGGTGAAACGGGTGATCCATGCCGGTCTCGTTGACCAGCTCCCACACCTGCAGCTCGCCGACCTTCACGGGCGCGTCATGGTGGTGTTGTTCGTCGTTGATCAGCCAATCGTGCCCGTGGAGTGTCATGCGTGCGCCGAGGCGCACGGTCCGCGTCGGCTGAATCGGTCCCAGCGGCACGAGCGGCTCGATTGTCGCCAGGACGCCTGAAAGCGCCGCGGTCGACACCACCGAAGGTGCCCGCGGCCCGACGCGCAGCGTGCCCCAGCGGTCGCGGCGCGGGCGCTTCATCGACGTGCGCCGGTAGGGCAGGGATTCGATCGCAATCTCGGCACCCTCGTCCTCGAACGGACCGACCGCCAGTTCGACGCGCTCGGCGGGCGCCAGTAGCATCTCGTCGACCGTCAGGGCGTCGGTGCGCAACCCACCATCGCCGCCGATGATACGGAAAGGCCGACCGCCGAGCGAAAGCCTGACGTAGCGCGCCCCACAGGCGTTCACGATCCGCCAGCGCTCGATTTGTCCGGCCGCGATCTCGTACCCGGGGTCGCTGCGGCCGTTGATCACGAGCACCTTGCCTTCGCGCCCACTGTGCCGATCGATGAGCGCGGCCTTCGCGATGTTGCCGTTTCGATCGAGCTTCACGTCGTCGAGCACCAGCAGGCGGTCCGCGTCGAACACCGGCTCGTCAGGGCCGAGGACGACGATCGCGCCGTAGAGCCCGCGCTCGATCTGCACCGTCTCATTCGCGTGCGAGTGGTACCAGAAGGTCCCCGCGTCGGGCAGCTCGAACCGGTACTCGAAGGCGTCACCCGGCTGGACGAGCCGCTGCACCAACTGGGTACCGTCCATCAGCGCCGGCAGGCGCAGCCCGTGCCAGTGGATACTGGTGGGCTCGGGCAGGTTGTTCACCAGGTGCGCGACCAGGGTGTCGCCGACGTGAGCGACGATCGTCGGGCCCGGGACGGAGCCCTCGTATCCCCAGGCAGAGACCGTGAGGTCCTGCGAAATTGCCCACGCGGTCTCGCGCGCCTCGAGGTCGACGTGGACCTCGCGCGGCTCACGGGCGAAGGGCTGAGGGACGGAAGGAGACGAGAGACGGTGCGGTGCGGTGGTCATTGGGAACCTCCAAAGTGTTCGATGACCTCGACCCTAATGGCCTGCACCGTTCGACACTTGAACGAAGGGGCTATTCCGCGCCGGAACGAAGTAAGGTCGACGGATGCCGACCAAGGCTTACGGCCGCATGGTCTTCTGGGAAGGGGCCAGCCTGTGGGTCCTCGGCACGCGGCCGGGTGAGGGGCCCTATCCAAAGACCAAGTTCCACGCCCACCACGCGGTCCAGGTGACGCTGTCACTTCGAGGATGGTTCACGCTCGAGACGCAAGACCGGAAGGTCGGGGGTGAAGCGGCGGCGGTCGCGCCCGATACGGAGCACGCGCTCGCGGGTGAAGGCATGGTGGCCCACCTCTACGTCGATCCGGAGGGAGCGCCGGGGCGTGAGCTCCAGCGCACCTTGTTCTCCGGCGAGACCATCGTCTCAATTCCTGCGCCGAGAGTGGCCGGGCTGCCCGCTCAACTGCACGCCGGTTTCGAGTCGCCTCACCGGACCGATCAATCGCTCATCGACCTCGGCCGGACCATTCTCGCGGGGCTGGCTCCCGGCAGCGAACGCGATGAGCGGCCAGAAGCGCGCGTGCGGAGAATGTCGTCCTGGGCGGCCGGGCGGCTCGACACGCCCGTGAGCCTGGCTGACGCCGCTGCCCATGTCGGGCTGTCGGCGGGACGGGCGCGCCATCTCTTCGTCGAAGAGACGGGACTGCCGTTTCGCACCTACCTACTCTGGCGGCGACTGATGCGCGCTTCGGAGCTCTTCTCGGCGGGCTCGTCTCTCACGGACGCTGCCCATCACGCTGGCTTCTCGGATTCGTCCCACCTCAGCCGGACGTTTCGACGAATGTTCGGGATCACCGCGGACTCGCTGAGCCTTATGTAGCCCTTCCGTTCAAGTCCGCGGCTGCCGCGGAGCGTATTTGTGGAGCTGCTCGCAAACAAAGGAGGCTCCACATGGACACGATCGAAAACATGAATGTCACCGTCCCTTCTGTACTCCCATCCAGCGTCGCCGAGGCGGTTCGCGTTCCGATGCGGGCGATCGTGCGTCGTCGATACGGGACGCCAGACGTGCTCGAACTCGGGACGATCGAACGCCCGGTCCCTGGTGACGACGATGTGCTCGTACGAGTGCACGCCGCAGGCGCGAGCATGGGCGACCACCATGTCGTCACCGGGAAACCTTACGTCATCCGGCTTAGTCCGCATGGCGGTATGCTTCGACCCCGGAGCCGGGTACCGGGGATGGCGCTTTCGGGGCGCGTGGAGGCTGTCGGGGCGAAGGTGACCACCGTTCGGGTGGGGGACGAGGTGTACGGCGATGCGCCGGCGGGCGCATTCGCGGAATACGCAATCGTTCCCGCCCAGCGGCTCGCGCCCAAGCCCACCAACCTGTCGTTCGAAGAAGCAGCCGCGACCCCATGGGCGGTCACACCGCTCCAGGCACTGCGCGATGTAGGAGGTCTCCAGGCGGGCCAGAAGGTATTGATCAACGGCGCATCAGGTGGCGTCGGGAGCTGGGCGGTCCAGATCGCGAAGGCGCTCGGAGCCGAGGTGACCGCGGTATGCAGCGGACGCAACGTGAAGATGGTGCGCACGCTCGGCGCTGATGCCGTCATCGATTACACGAAGGAGGACTTCGTCGCCGGTGGAGCGCGCTTCGATCTGGTTCTCGACACGGTCGGCAACCGCGCGCTCTCGGACTTCAGAAAAGTGCTCAGGCCCTCTGGTACATATGTCTCATGCAGTGGCGGTAACTCGTCGTTGGGCTGGTTGTTTCGGCTCGCGACGGTGTCCTTGACCTCGCTGTTCACGCGTCAAAAGTTGAAGATGTTCATCGTGTCTCCCAACCGGGCGGATCTGCTGTCTCTGAAAAAGCTTGTCGAGGCCGGAAAGGCGAAACCCGTCATCGAGCGTAGCTACGCTCTGAGCGAGGTCCCGGATGCGCTCCGCCATGTCGGCGAGGGACATGCCCGGGGGCAGGTCGTCATCCGGATCGCGGGCTAAGAGCGGCGCTGATGCGGTGGCCCTTGTGCGCGAGCGGGTCGCCCTCACTCTTCAGCATCTTTTGCTGAAAGAATGGATGCCTGGCGCGATGGACGTCAGTTAGGCGAGCAGTCGCACTTGGCGGTCCATCGGGCCCGGTCTCGGACCCAGTATCTTCGCGGCGCCTGCGCGCAGCCGACCGCGGGTCGGCGCCCGATAACGACGACTTCAATGAACCCATAGCCGCCATCGACCCCCTGAGTGCGATTCTGACCATCTACGAAAGAAATCAATAACTTACGACCACGAAACGTTACCGCAGACGGAGAAACGTCAGCAGTTCTCGTCAGTTCCAGCGGTAATGATTCGAATTTCGAACGGAAGTTGAGGCGCGATCCGGCCCAGACCGTCGAGCGTTGCACGGCGATCCCTGTGCGACAATAAGTCCATGACGCCGAGTAGCTGGGTGCTCTGCGGAATCGCTGCTTTCGTCGTGGTGGTCAACTTGGTGACCCTCCGGCGGCTTTGGGCGAGCCCGATCTTCGAACGGCCGCAAAAGATCGCGCAGACGATCTTGCTTTGGGTTGTACCGGGCAGCTTCCTGGCCGTGCGCTACGTGCTCCGCGAGCAGCGGGTCCGACGCTCGGTGGATCCCACGACCGGAGCGGCAATCCTGGTTTGGGAGAATGCTTGGAACTACCTCCCCGGCGGGGGTCATGACGGCTCGTTCGGTGGGCATCACGGTCATGACGCCGGCTCCGCAGGCTTCAGCGGCGGTGACGCACGACGGTGGTTCGAGCGACGGAAGTGGATCGGGCGGAAGTGGTGGATCGGACGGCGGAGCGGGCGGGGGCGGGGCTGGATGATCGATCGCTCGCCACGGCTACGTTGTTCGGCTTGGCGGTGACGCGCGGTGGGTCACCGACGAATGTCTCCCGGGCGCACTCGTAGCCCGGCCATTGGACGCCCGGACGCTCGTGTATTCTGTATCGCGGATCGCGTGCGCGCTTCGCTCGTCATCGTTCTTGCTGGGGCAGTGTCTTGTGCTCCGCGGTCGCCGCAGGTGGCGGTCCCGCGACGGGCGAACAAAAGCGCGTCGGAGAGTGGGGCGAATTCTGCCAGCGCCGGACTTAATGGCTGCGCCATTCGCGCCACAGCGCTCACGACAGGAAATGCGCACACGTGCGCGCTTCTCACCGACGGCACCGTGCATTGTTGGGGCGCCAACTATCGCGGGCAACTGGGTGATGGGACGACCACGTTTCGCTCAGCGCCCGTCCGAGTCGAGGGGCTCTCGGGAGTCGTCGCAATCGCGGCTGGCGACCGACATACCTGCGCGCTCCGGCGCGACGGAGTCGTCTGGTGCTGGGGGGCCAACGATCTCGGGCAACTCGGCAAACCCGGTGCGGCCGCCGGCCTCATTGCCGCCTTCGGGCGCTCACCGGATCAGTCGGCACTTCCGATCGCTCTAGCGGCTCCCACCGACGTGACGGCAATTGCTGCGGGCGCCACTCACACCCTCGCCCTTACGGCGGGGGGTGACGTGTACTTCTGGGGTGAATTGGGGTTTCCCTCGCGCCGCGCCGACATTCGGGAACCTTTCAAGGTCTCGGTGCCTCCGGTCGAGCGAATTGCGGCGGGCGCGGATCTGGACTGCGCTTTCGGCCGGGATCGCGTCTCTTGTTGGGGGCCGGACCTGCACTGGCTCGGGCAGGAGACGAAAAACGCCTTCGCCCTCTCGGATCTCGACGGGGCTCTGGCCCTCGACCCCTTCGTGGCCGGCCACGGCCTCGCCTGCGGTGTCGACTCGAAGAGAGTCACGCATTGTTGGGGCGAGAGGGAATCGCTCGGCAACGGAGAAGGGCGATCATATGGCCAGCCCGCCGGGCGCAACGTAACGGTCGGCAGTATTGCGGATGTCGTAGGGCTCGCCAGCCGGTGGCAAAGTTGCGCCGTCGTGGCCGACGGGCGGGTCGCGTGCTGGGGTAGGGACATGTTCTCCGGGCTCGTCGACGGGGAAGATCAAGTCCGCCCACTTCCCGCCTGGGTGGCCGGTGTTGCCGACGCCGTCCAGGTCGTCGTAGGGGAATCGAGCACCTGCATCCGGACGCGGGACGGTCGAGTCTCGTGCTGGGGCGAGAATGGCTACGGCCAGCTCGGTAACGCCACCACCGAGGCGAGCGCCAACCCGACGGAGGTTCGATTCTGCGCCGAAACGTCAGAACCGGTCTTCCCTACTCCTGCGGAGGGAGTGCCGTTACTGGCGGCCTTGGGGAGAGGTCCATGTTTCGGCAGCTGTCCCATCTATTCGGTGCGCGTGTACGAAGACGGCACGGTCATCTACCGCGGCGATTCGCACGTGCGCATCCGCGGCGGTCGGAAAGCGCGCCTATCGCCGGCCGAGCTCGAAACCCTTCGCGAGGCTTTTCGAGGTTCGAATTTTCTCAGCCTCGAGTACCGGTGTCGATTCGGCCACACCGACGATTCGAGCGCGCGCGTCTACTTCAGCGATGGAGGTAAGGCGAGACTCATCGACCACTATCACGGCTGCGATGGGGTACCGCCCGACCTCACGAAGCTGGAGGACGAGATCGAATCGAATTACCGGAACCAAGAACTGGGTCGGGCGAGTGAGCCGCGGTCCATTAGATGTCGGTGCGATGGAGGCCCCCCTTCGCGTCCCCGGAGTGGTGGTCGAACCGGACGAACAGGGTGCTCTGAAAGGCGACGGACGCCTGCGCGGCGGCGGGCGATAGGTCTACGAGACAAACTCGGCCACCACTTCGATGAGGCCGATGATGGCGGCGTTCAGCAGGGGCAAATCCTCAGCGGGAATCCAGTACTCCTCGTGCGCCGAGCTGCCGACGATCTTGGTTTGGTACTTCTGCAGGAAACTCGTCGGTAGCGAGAAGCGCGTGACGAACCCCTTCTCTCCATCGCGCGCGTTCCAGTCGCGAGCGATCTGCTCGGCGTAGGAGAAGGTCGTCACCGGATAGAAGATCGGCTGCTCGGGCAGTCGGGGCGGGAACGCACGGAAGCCCGTCGCCGCGATCAACGCGAGCTCCTTCTGTCCAGTTGGGCGGAAGAGAGTGGTCGTCTTTGGATCGTCGAAAGGCACGGGCGAGATTGTGCCAGCAGGCAGCTTGACGATTCAAGGCTTGTTAGTGTACAAATTACACCATGCCGACCGCGACCCAGCAGGCACTGCTAACTGACCTCTATCAGCTCACCATGGCCTTCGGATACTGGAAGGCAGGGCGAGCGAATCACGAGGCGGTCTTCAACCTGTTCTTTCGGAAACCGCCATTCGGCAGCGGCTATACGGTGGCTTGCGGGCTCGCCCCCGTCATCGACTTCATCGAAGCATTTCGTTTTCAGGCTGACGACATCGAATACCTGGCCAGTCTAACCGGCAACGACGGTGAGCGGCTGTTCGAGAAGGCCTTCCTCGACCACCTCGCCGAGTTGCGCCTCGCCGTGACGGTGCACGGCGTTCCCGAGGGAACCGTTGTCTTCCCCCACGAGCCCCTACTGCGAATCCGAGGGCCGATTCTGCATTGTCAGCTCGTCGAGACCGCGCTGCTCAACATCGTCAACTTCGAGACGCTCGTCGCGACCAAGGCCGCGCGGGTCTGTCTCGCCGCCCGCGGCGATGCCGTGCTCGAGTTCGGGCTGCGCCGCGCGCAGGGCATCGACGGCGGCCTCGCCGCCAGCCGCGCGGCCTACCTCGGCGGCTGCGCCGCGACCTCGAACGTGCTCGCCGGCAAGCTGCTTCGGCATCCCGGTGCGCGGCACCCACGCCCACAGCTGGGTGATGTCGTTCGATCGACGAGCTCGAGGCGTTCGCGCGTACGCCGAGGCGATGCCGGGCAACTGCACGTTCCTCGTCGACACCTACGACACGATCGAGGGCGTGCGCAACGCGATCAAGGTCGGGCGCGAGCTTGCGCGCAGCGCGGCCACGAGCTCGTCGGGATCCGGCTCGACTCCGGCGATCTCGCGTACCTGTCGACGGAGGCGCGCAAGCTCCTCGACGAGGCCGGCTTCCCGAAGGCGGTCATCGTCGCCTCGAACGATCTCGACGAGCACCTGATTCAGAGCCTGAAGGGCAGGGCGCGGCGATCGACGTCTGGGGCGTCGGCACGAAGCTGTCACCGCTTACGACCAGCCCGCGCTCGGCGGCGTGTACAAGCTGGCGGCCGTGCGCGACCCGGGCCGGCCCTGGCGCGATCGCGTCAAGCTCAGCGAGCAAGCCGTGAAAGTCTCGAACCCCGGCATTCAACAGGTCCGACGAATGCAGCGCGGAGACGAGTTCATCGCCGACGTCATCTACGACGAGGAACTGGGGCTAGAGGACGGCTGCACCCTCGTCGACCCGATGGATGCCACTCGGCGAAGCTCGTGCCCAGCGGGACGCCCTGGGAAGATCTCCTCGTGCCGATCTTTCAGGAAGGCCGACGGGTCTATGATTCGCCGACACTCGCCGCCTCGCGGGCGCGAACCGCGGCTGAACTCGCCGGTTTCGACGCTGGCGTAAAGAGGCTCGTGAATCCGCAGCCGTACCCCGTCGGGTTGGAGCGCAAGCTCCATGGCCTGAAGACCAAGCTTATCCTCGAGGCCCGTCACCTCGACCCGGTCAGGGCGGCGGTATGACGTCGTCGCTCGTGTTCTCGACGCAGCGCTACGCCTATCTGCGTGAAGACCTTGTGCGAGCCGCCGGTTTGGAACCCGGCTCGATAGAAGTGGCGACGTTTCCCGACGGAGAGCGCTACCAGCGCGTCGATACGCCCGTCTCGGATCGAGACGTGGTCCTCCTCGGCGGCACGGTTTCAGACGCCGATACCCTCGAGCTCTTCGATCTCGCGTGCGGCATCGTGAAGAACGGCGCGCGCCGTCTCGCGCTCGTGATTCCGTACTTCGGCTACTCGACGATGGAGCGCGCGGTGAAGGCGGGCGAGGTCGTCACCGCGAAGACGCGGGCGCGACTGTTGTCGTCGATCCCGCTGGCCGCGGCGGGCAATCGCGTCTTCCTGCTCGACCTGCACGCGGAGGTCGATCCCGCACTACTTCGAGGGCGGCATCCGCCCGGTTCACGTCTACGCGAAGCCCGTGGTCATCGGGCGGCGCGACGGTTCGGCGGCGAGGACTTCGTGCTGGCCTGCACCGACGCCGGCCGCGCCAAGTGGGTCGAGTCGCTGGCCAACGAGCTCGGCGTGCCGGCCGCGTTCGTCTACAAGCGTCGACTCGACGGCAGCGACACCGAAGTCACCGGCGTGAGCGCCGCTGTCGCCGGCAAGAGCGTCGTCATCTACGACGACATGATCCGCACCGGCGGATCGCTCATCGCGGCGGCACGAGCGTACAAGGCCGCGGGCGCCGTCAGATTGACGCGATCGCCACGCACGGCGTGTTTCCCGGCGATTCGCTGGAACGTCTGAGCGAGACGGGGCTGTTCGGCGCGATTGCTTGCACCGACAGCCACCCGCGCGCCAGAGAGCTGGCCGGAGCGTCCCTGCACGTCGCTCCCATCGCCGGCGTTCTCGCCCGTGCGCTGGAGGAGTTCGTATGAAGCAGATCGTCAAGTCGCCGTCGCTGTCGTCAACCAGACGCCGTTCGAGTGGGATGGGAATCAGGCCCGACTCGTCGCGGCCATTCGCGGCGCGCGGGCGGCCGGTGTCAGCGTGCTCTGCCTGCCCGAGATGTGCGATCACGGGCTACGGCTGCGAGGACGCTCTTCATGGGTGCGGGCGTCCCGGCGGAGGCTCAACGAGTGCTCTTCGAGCTTCTGCCCGAGACGGCGGCATGGTCGTGACCTTCGGCGTGCCGCTTCTCTACCACAAGGCGCTCTTCAACGCCGCGGCGGTGCTCGTTGACGGCCAGATCGTGGGCTTCGCCGCCAAGCGCTTCCTCGCCGGTGACGGCATCCACTACGAGCCGCGCTGGTTCAAGCCG
Source organism: uncultured Pseudomonadota bacterium (assembly GCA_963831685.1). Taxonomy (GTDB): domain Bacteria; phylum Myxococcota_A; class Polyangia; order Fen-1088; family Fen-1088; genus JADGRB01. The sequence goes on along the minus strand of CAWHRJ010000004.1, from coordinate 2,030,326 downwards.
TGGCAGGAAGGCCAGCGGTCGTCGATCCAGCTGAACGGCGGTCGAGCTATCCGACTGGGCGATCTCATGTTCGACGTCGGCGACGTCCAGCTCGGCTTCGAAATCTGCGAGGACGCCTGGGTCGCGAACCGTCCGGGCGCCGATCTCGCCCAGGCCGGCGTCGACATCATCTTCAATCCGTCCGCGAGCCACTTCGCGTTCGGCAAGTTCGAGGCGCGGCAGCGCTTCGTCATCGAGGGCTCGCGCGCGTTCGGCGTGAGCTACGTCTACGCGAACCTCCTGGGCAACGAGGCGGGACGCATCATCTACGACGGCGGGGCGCTGATCGCGTCCGGTGGTCGCCTGCTGGCGGCCGGGCCCCGGTTCGGGTTCGACGACTGGCATCTGACGAGCGCGGTCATCGACGTCGAGGCCACTCGCATGGCGCAGGCACGCACGGCGAGCTTCCATCCCGACATCGATGAGGGTCGAGATGCGTGGGTGCGCTCTCCGTTCGCGTGGCCCGCGCAACCCGTCCGACCGCCCAGCGAGAGCGTGTCCGCGTGGGAGGTGTCCCCCACCCTCAAGGAGGAGGAGTTCACGCGCGCGGTCACGCTCGGGCTCTTCGACTACCTGCGCAAGAGCCGATCGTCAGGGTTCGTCGTGAGCCTGAGTGGTGGCGCCGACTCCGCTGCGGTGTCGTGCCTCGTGGCGATGGTGGTACGTCGGGGAATCCTCGAACTCGGCCTTGAAGGCTTGCGCGGCAAGCTCGCCTACATTCGGGCGCTCGCCGACAAGGACGGGGCGGCGATGGTCGGCGAGCTTCTGACCACCGTGTATCAGGCGAGCGCCAACAGCTCGACGGTAACCCGGGCCGCCGCCGCCCGCGTGGCCAGGGCGCTCGGTCCCGAATCACCTCGAGCTCGACATCGAGCCGCTCGTCACGAGCTACGTGGCGATGATCGAAAAGGCGACGGGCCGTACGCTCAGCTGGGAGCAGGACGACCTCGCGCTGCAGAACATTCAGGCGCGCGTGCGCGCGCCGTGCGTCTGGATGCTCGCGAACCTGCGCGGCGCCGTGCTGCTGGCGACCAGCAATCGGAGTGAGGCGGCCGTCGGCTACGCGACCATGGACGGCGACACCTGCGGAGGGCTCGCCCGATCGGCGGCATCGACAAGGCGTTCCTGCGTCACTGGCTCGAGTGGATGGAGACCAACGGCCCGGAGGGCCTGGGGCCAATGCCCGCGCTCGCCGTGGTGACCAAGCAGCAGTCGACCGCCGAGCTTCGACCGCAGGACAGCGACCAGACCTACGAGGCCGACCTCATGCCGTTCCCCGTCCTCGACGTCATCGAAGATTGGCCATACGCGACAAGCTCGTCCCCCGTCGAGGTCCTGTCCGAGCTCGCCGGGCTTTCCCGCAGTACCCGGTCGCTCTTCTGGGCCAATGGGTCGAGCGATTCTTCGGTCTGTGGTGTCGGAATCAGTGGAAACGCGAGCGCTATGCGCCGTCCTTTCACCTCGACGACGAGAACCTCGACCCGCGATCGTGGTGCCGTTTCCCGATCCTGTCGGGCGGCTTCGACGAGAGCTCGCCGAGATCCGTGACGCCCAGGGTCCGGACCATCGCTGACATGCCATCTACCTATAAGTATCCGCGCGCCGCGCTCACCGTCGACTGCGTCGTGTTCGGTCTCGACGAGACGGACCTCAAGGTGCTGCTGATCCAGCGTGACCTGGAGCCCCACCGCGGCGCTGGGCGCTGCCCGGTGGGTTCGTGCGCGTCGACGAGACGCTCGACGCAGGCGGCGCTGCGCGAGCTCGGGAGGAGACCGGCGTCACCGCGTCTACCTCGAGCAGCTCTACACGTTCGGCGCGCTCGATCGCGATCCGCGCGAGCGCGTCGTCACGGTCGCGTACTACGCGCTCGTGAAGCTCTTCGATCACCGCATCCGCGCCGCGACCGACGCGAGGGACGTCGGCTGGTTCGCCCTCGACGACCTGCCCAAGCTCGCGTTCGACCACGCCGAGATCGTCGCCGCGGCGCTCGAGCGACTGCGCGGCAAGGTTCGCTACCCGCCGATCGGCTTCGAGCTGTTGCCGCCGCAGTTCTCGCTCACGCAGCTGCAGCGCCTCTACGAGATCATCCTCGGCGCCCGCTCGACAAGCGCAACTTCCGCAAGAAGATCCTCGCGATGGATCTGCTCGTCGAGACCGACGAGGTCGAGCAGGGCGTCGCCCATCGCGCCGCGCGGCTCTATCGCTTCGACGAACGCCGCTATAAGAAGCTGGTGAAGCAGGGCTTTAATTTCGAGATCTGAACCATGAATACCAGGATCTTGGGTGCCGGCCGATTCCTGCGCCTCGTTGCGGCGGACCACTGGGAGTACGTCGAACGCATCAAAGGGAGCGGTGTGGTCGCCGTGGCAGCCGTGACCGAGAATGGTCGCTTGCTTCTCGTCGAACAACATCGCCTACCGGTCGGCGGGCCGGTAATCGAGTTACCGGCCGGGCTCTGCGGTGACGACGCCGGCGCTTCAGAGGAGCCACTCGCGGAGGCCGCGTGCCGCGAGCTCCTCGAGGAGACTGGGTACGAGGTTCCTGGCGGCCCAGAGAGCCTTGAGCAGCTGTTCACGGTGCCATCCTCGGCGGGCCTCACGAGCGAGGTCGTCACAATCGTCGGCGTCCGAGGGGTTCGGAAGGTCGCCGAGGGTGGGGGAGTCGACGGCGAGGACATCGTCGTGCACGCGCTGCCGGTCGGGGAGGTGGCGGGATGGCTTCTCGCCCGCTCCCGCGCCGGCATCCTCGTCGACCCGAAGGTCTTCATCGGCCTCGACTTCGCGCTGCGCCGTCCCTGATCGCTCCGGCCTCGACGCGTCCGGGCATTCGCGATGGGCGGAGTGGCTGCCTTTTGTGTTGACTAAGTGTCCGATGAACACTAACTTAGTGTGAGATGGACACTAAGCAAGACTCGGCTTCCTTCGAGATTGCGGGCGGCAGCGTGACGGGACACGCCCACGTCGCGGCGGGCCGGAACAATCAAGACGCGTTCTGCTGGGCCTTGGGCGCCGATGGGTTGGTTGCGGTCGTGTGTGACGGCTGCGGCAGTGGGCCCCGCAGCGAGGTGGGTGCCCAGATTGGGGCGCGCCTGTTGGTTCGGGCCGCGGCCCGGCTGCTCAGCTCGAGCCTAGAGGTGGCTGACCTCCTCGAACAGGTCCGGAAGGAAGTCCTCGCGAACCTTCGTCTTCTGGCCCGCGAGATGAGCTTCGATGCGACTCTGTCCTCAAACCCGACCTCCGCGGCGAGCTTCTCCCGGACGGTAGCCGACTACTTCCTGTTCACAATCGTGGGAGTCCTTATCACCGCTGGCGTCGCGACGACGTTTTCTCTTGGCGATGGCCTCGTGGTCATCAACGGTGATCGCACCCAGCTTGGTCCCTTCCCGAACAACGAGCCGCCCTATCTCAGTTACGCCCTCCTTCCAAACACCCCGGACCACGGCGCGAGCGAGCACCCGTCCTTCCAGGTTCATCGGTCGATGGCGGCAAGCGAGGTTCAGTCGCTCGTCCTCGGGACCGATGGCGCTGTCGAGCTCGAGGCCATTGCCGCACGCCCGAGCCAAGGGGGCGATGAGGGTGTCGGATCCCTGAGCCAGTTCTGGAGCGACGATCGCTTCTTCAAAAATCCGGACATGGTCCGTCGTCGGCTCACAGTTCTCAACCGCGGGCCGCGCGGAGGCCTTCTGTCGGACGACACCACGCTGGTGGTTGTCCGCCAGAAGGTGGCGGAGGGCTGACATGGACGTCTACGTTCGCGGCAAGCGCATCAAACTTGATCCCACGAGGTCTCTCGGCAAAGGGGGAGAAGCGGACGTCTTCGACCTCGGTGGTGGACGCGCCCTCAAGCTCTTCAAGACCCCAGACCACCCTGACTACCAGGGCCTGCCCATCGAACAGAAGGCGGCGGAGCGGCGCATCGCCCTCCACCAGAAGAAGCTGCGCGCATTTCCCGCGGGCCTCCCTCGGCAAGTGATCGCTCCCGAGGAGCTCGCCACGGATCGTTCCGGTTGCTCCGTCGTCGGATACGCGATGCAAGTCGTCGCCCCCGCGGAGCCGCTCGTTCGGTATGGCGAACCGATCTTTAGGCGCGGCGGTGTTGCCAACCGGGACGTCGTCAGGCTGTTCCGCGAAATTCACACCGCCGTGTCCGGCCTCCACGCGGCCGGGGTCGTGATCGGCGACTTCAATGATCTGAACATACTGGTGACCACCGGCGCGCAGCCGCGCTTCATCGATGCGGACAGTTTTCAGTTCGGTCCGTATCCCTGCTCCGTGTTCACCGAGCGCTTCGTGGACCCGCTCCTCTGCGAGCGCCAGGGAACGACCCCTCGCCTGGCACGCCCCTACAATCCAAACGCCGACTGGTACGCGTTCGCGGCTCTCTTGATGCAATCGCTCCTGTTCGTGGCGCCCTACGGCGGTGTCTATCTGCCCAAGGACGTCTCCCGCCGCATTCCGAACGGCGCGCGTCCCCTTCACAGGATCACGGTATTCCACCCCGAGGTTCGATATCCCAAGCCGGCGACACGGTATGAGGTCCTTCCGGACGACCTACTCCAGTACCTTCATCGGGTCTTCGAAAGGGACGAGCGCGGACCTTTCCCGGCTGTCTTCCTCGACCGGCTTCAGTTCGTGGCTTGTCCAAGCTGCGCCGTTGAACACGCGCGCGCCGTCTGCCCGTTCTGCACTCCCGGGGCGATCGCACAAGCACGCCCGGTGCTCATGGTGCGAGGAGAGGTCGTTTGCACGCAGGTCTTCGACACCACCGGCGTCGTCCTTCATGCGTGCGTCGAAAGGGGTGTGCTCCGCTTCCTGTATCACGAGGCGGGTGGGTATCGACGCGAGGACGGCTCCGTCGTGTTTCGGGGAGATCTCGACCCGACCTTGCGGTTCGCCATTCTGGGGTCCTCCACGCTGGTGGGCCGCGGCGGCGAGGTCGCCGTGCTGTCGCCCGGCCGAGGACCTGAACGGCTGGCCGTCGATTCCGACGGCACGGGCCCGGCGTTCGCCTCCAATGGCCGCCACCGTTACTGGACATCAGCCGGTCGCCTTCTTCGAGATGCGCCTGCCACCCTAGCTGGGGCGTCGACCGAGGGCATCGGTGACGTCCTGTTCGGCCAGACGCGCATCTGGGCGGGGCCAACCTTCGGACTGGGGCTCTATCGAGCGTCGAACCTGTCCGTCGCCTTCACCTTCGATTCGGAGCGTCGCGGGATCAACGACAGCCTTCGTCTGCCGCCATTGCCCGGACAGCTCGTCGATGCCGCGTGTGCTCTGGATGAGCGCCGGGCCTGGCTTCTACTCGCCTTTCATACCGGCGGTAGGGCGATCCACCTCTGTCTCGCCTATTCGCGCGCGGGTGCTCTGGAAGCCACCGCTGAAGCCACCGCAGGGGACGGGTCGTGGCTCGGCACGCTTCGCGGCAAATGCGCGACCCAGGGAATGCTCCTCGCCCCGACGGACGCGGGGATCGCGAGGATCGAGGTACGCGACGGAGCGCTGCAGAAGACACGCGAGTTCCCCGACACCGAGCCGTTCGTCGATGCGGCTTCCCAGCTGCTGGTAGGCAACGACGGCATCTACGTCGTCGGACGCAGCGAGATCACAGCCTTGAAGATGAGCTAACCAAGAACAGGAGACCGACCATGACGACACCCAGACCATTGCCGTTGCCCCCCGTCTTCGAGCCCAAGAACGCCGAGAAGTGGGAGTACGCACCCGATCAACAGAAACTGTTTGCCGACGCAGCCGAGTGGCGCAGAACGCACGGGATAACCCCCGCCGCCACCGACAAGAAGAACGTCCACCTGCTGCTCATCGACGTGCAGAAGGACTTCTGCTTCCCGAGAGGGTCGCTCTACGTCGGCGGGCGCAGCGGGCGCGGCGCGCTCGACGACAGCCGCCGCATCGCCGAGTTCGTCTATCGCAACCTGAACGTGCTCACCAACATCACGACGACGATGGACACGCACTTCGCCTTCCAGATCTTCTTCCCGTCGTTCTGGGTCGACAAAGACGACAAGCCGCTCGCGCCATTCCGGGAGATCACGACCGATGACGATCGATCGCGGCGACGTGCGGCCGAACCCCGCCGTGGCCAGCTGGCTCTGCAACGGCAACTATCCGTGGCTGCTCAAGCAGGTGCGCTTCTACTGCGCCGAGCTCGAGAAGGCCGGGAAGTACCGCCTCTACCTTTGGCCACCCCACTGCATCCTCGGCAGCGACGGTCACGCGCTGGTCGGCGTTCTTCACGAGGCGCGCATGTTCCACTCCTTCGCCCGGGGCGTGCAGTCGTGGGTCGAGGTCAAGGGCGGCAACCCGCTGACCGAGAACTACTCCGTCCTGCGTCCCGAGGTGCTGATGCGGCACGACGGCCAACCGCTCGCTCAGAGGAACACCGCCTTTATCAAGACGCTGCTCACCGCCGACGCCGTCGTCATCGCGGGCCAGGCCGCGAGCCACTGCGTGAAGAGCTCGATCGACGACCTGCTCGACGAGATCGTGGCGCAAGACAAGCACTCGCACGAAAGGTGTACGTCCTCACGGACTGCATGTCGGCGGTCACCGTCCCCGACGGCAAGGGAGGGTTCGTCGCGGACTTCACACCCCAAGCGGACGAGGCGCTCAGACGGTTCGCCGACGCCGGCATGCACGTCGTGCGCTCGACGGATCCCATCGAAACGTGGCCCGGAATTCAGCTGACCTAACAGGAAGGAGACGCGTCATGAGCTCGCAAGACGGAAAAGACGACAACAACGTGAACGACCTGTTCGAGGAAGCGCACGCCGATGGGGTACTGCTCTCCTTCGTCGTTACAGACGCTGACGGGCGTCGATCTCGGAGCGCAGATCCAGGCGGGTCTCGGAATCTCGGTCGACGACGTCCAGGCCAGCGAAGTGGTGCTTCTGACCATCATGCCGGACGACTCGGGATCGATTCGCCAGGCGGGGAACGAGGAGGCCGTTCGCGAAGGGCACAACCTCGTGCTCGATGCCCTGACCAGGTCCAAGCAGGGCGACGGGGTCCTGGCGCACACGCGGTATCTCAACGGGAACGTCCTCTTTCCCGTACCGGCCGATCGACCAGGCCGTTCAGATGACCTCGAAGAACTACGAGGCGAGTCAGGGCACGCCGCTCTACGACCAGAGCGTGGTGCTCCTCGGGTCGGTCCTGGCCAAGGCGCAAGAGTTCACTCGTAACGGCGTCGTGGCCCGCTCGGTGACCCTGATCATCACCGACGGGGCAGACCTGCATTCGCGTCGCGCGAGTGCGAAGGATGTCGCCGCCCTCGTGGGCGACATGACTCGCAGCGAAGCGCACATCATCGCCGCGATGGGTATCTCCGACGGGACTACCGACTTCCGTGCCGTCTTCCGCGAGATGGGGATCGAGGACCGCTGGATCCTGACGCCCGGAAACAACCCGAGTGAGATCCGGAAGGCGTTCCAGGTCTTCTCGCAGTCGGCGGTGCGGGCGAGTCAGGCGGCGTCGTTCAGTTCGAGCGCTCTCGGCGGCTTCACAAATTAACGGCGGGATGTTGAACGTCAGCGCGCCGCCGGTCGGGGCAAGGCCTTCAGCGCTCTCTGAAACGCGCGCTCGACCGTGTCATCGAAGGCGACGAGCATCACTCGCTCCAGCGCTTCGAAGGACTTGAGCTCGTCGCGGATCGTCTCGACGGCGATCCCCGCCGCGCGGGGCAATGGAAACGATACGCACCGCAGCTGATCGCGGGGAAGGCAATCGACCTGACATCGTGCTGACGGGCCAGGCGCAGGCACTCGCGATAGCAAGACGCGAGGAGATCGTCCTCGTTCTTGTGCCCGCCCTCCCAGACCGGGCCGACGGCATGAATCACGTACTTTGCCGGCAGCAAGTAGGCACCCGTGATCTTCGCGAAGCCCGGCCTGCACCCGCCAAGCGTTCGGCATTCCACGAGCAGATTCGGTCCGGCGGCATCGTGGATCGCCCCGTCCACGCCGCCACCTCCGCAGAGTGCAGCATTTGCGGCATTGACGATCGCGTCGACCGCCAAAGTCGTAATGTCTGCTCTAAGAACGTCGATTCGGTCCATTCGCTGCTCTACCCGCAGACTACCAAGGGCGACGACGGATGAGTGCGTCTTCGGTATGACTGCGCTCCACGGCGAAATGGTCGGCCCGAGAACTCTGAGGCTTCTGCCGTCACACGACTTGGCGTAGGAAGGAGTCCTCCCCGTTACAGGTCTGCGACGTCCACCTTCGTCAAGAGGCGCGGTGTTCGGATCGGGCCGATGCTACGAGTGATGGGCGTCGCCCGATACTGGATCGGAAAGTGCCAGATGTTGAAGGGCGACCCCGGCATCGTGTCACATACCAGATCGCTCCAGCCGAGAACCTCGGCCGCTCGCGCTATGACGAGCCGTTTTCCCGCGTGCATGCCAGCCGCGGGATCCAGATGATCCCGGTGGGCCGCGGTGATCAGGCCCGTCAGAAGGTCGGCGACCTGTATCGCCGGTTCCCCCTTCGAGTTGACCTTCGTAACGTCGCCCAGTCGGCCTGCGTCCGCGAGGTCTCTCAGCATATGGTTCCCGACGATTTGAACGACCTCTGGGTGGCGAGCGTACCCATCCGACCGGTTGTCGATAAATACGCGCATCTCTTCGCCGGTACGTTTGGCGGCGGAGGTCAGGACTTGGGTGTACGTGATGTAGAAGGCCCTCTCCCGGTCACCCCCCGCCTCGTTCCATAGCCGATAAAGACCCTTGTGGACGACGATGATGTCGAACGTAGCCGCGGAGGACACCAAGATTCGGTGGAGCCAGTCCAGTAAGAAATTCATCCTGGAGTATCCGTTATCGATCGCTTGCCACTTCTGTTCGGTCTCGAGCTTGTGCGTTTGGCGAAGCTCGGCGAACAGAGAGTCGAAGGCCTGCCGGCGCTCCTCCGGGAACGAGAGCACACCGATTCCGTAACAGCAGGAATCATCGTGGGTCCCGCTCTCGTCAGCAAACGCCAGACGCACTGTCGACTCGGCACAAGCTTAACTCAGCCGCAGTACGAAGACCGCTCGCTGTCGTTCGCGGGGACGTAGTAGGCCAACCAGGTACCCCTTTTGGGCACTTTCCTAGGCATATCGAATCTTCAAATAGGCACTTCTGTCCGATGGGCGCTCAGCTCGAACTACCGGCCACCTGGCGCGTGGATCGGGCGACCAACTCAGTCGACATCGTCGAGCCGACATGACGACTTCAGAAATTTGTCGCTCGAATTCCAGACGCCCGCATCCTCGCTGTATGGCGCGAAAAGTGCCAAGCGCCTCGCCTCGGGGAGGCCGCGGTGGGTGGAACCGCTGACAGCGTGAACCTCGAGGGTCTTCATGAACCCGTTTGCGACGAAAAGGAACACGTGGACTGGCATGCCGTCGGCGTCTAAGCATTGGCCTTCCGTCGGGATTGTCCACCTGACAGCTGCGGGAGCGGCAGCGCCGCAATCGAATTCGAGACACCCGTCGTCGTCGATCTCCCGTACCGTCGCGACCGCGAGCTGCGCGCGCAACTCGTCCCGGCCGGGAAAGCGTGGCTCGAGCATCCACTCGAGGACCTCCCTCTCGTGCTCGGTCAGAGAACGAAATGAATCAGCCACGGCAGCGCCGGCCGAATCTTAGATCGTGTAGGCGGCGCGCGTCCCGATGTTACGATGCTCGGCGGTGACTGGGCCGCGCGCGTATCGGCAAGCTATGTACGCACGGGCACACACGAAGCGGCGGGTGAGTCGGAGATTCAGTCTGTACTCTGGCGATGCGACGTTCCCATCCGACCGTGCGTCCCTCGCCCAATGCCGGTGGGCCAGCGTTGACGGGTTGCGGTGCGGGGGCCTACCCTGGGTTTGATGGTGCCGAGTCCCCGAGTCGACGGCTTATACCGTCTCTCTGGGGAAACCCCAGGGGTCCTTGAGAAGATAGCCATATCACCGCACGGTGCCCGGGCCAGTACCTGGCCGTCCCACCGCGCAAGACGAGAACAGTCGGGGACTCGGCGTCCATCGTATTGATGGTCGACCATCTAGCAAAAGGGTTGGCATTCGCGTTTCTCGCAGGGACGTGGACGGAGGGCGAGCTGGTCGCGCGCGGGCGGGCCGCCCTGGGATATCGACCACGCGCCCAAACGCGGTGGTTGCGGCAGCTCGTGCGACGGATGCTGGTCGCTTTCCCGACGGCTCCCGTCGACCGCGACGAGGAGCTAGGCCGGACATTGGCAGGCGACCGTGGTCTGCGCGGAGCCACTTGGTACGGGCGCGCAGGTCCGGCGCGAGTCCGACGCTGGCTGATTCCCAGCGCGACGATGGTGGAGATCAGCGGCCCTCCAGCCGGTTTTCGCATTCCGTCGATGCCATCGCCTGCCGACTTGGCCGCCGCGCTCGGACTCGGACACGAGGAGCTTGCGTGGCTAGCGGACGAGCGGCGGATGAATGCACGTGCCTCCGAACCGAAACTCGGCCACTACCATCACCGGTGGGTTCCGAAGGCCGGCGGTGGCTGGAGACTGCTGGAGGCGCCCAAGCCCCGTCTCAAGCGAATTCAGCGCTGGCTGCTCGAGGAAGTGCTCTCGGAGATTCCCGTGTCGGATGTGGCCCACGGTTTCGTTCCCGGACGTAGCGTGCGCACCTTCGTCGCGCCACACGTCGGCCGGAGTGTCGTTGTCCGCATGGACTTGGAGGACTTCTTTACGAGCGTCAGCCGCGCGCGCGTGGTCGCCCTCTTCAGGCGCGTCGGCTACCCGCGGCGTGTGGCCGCGATACTTGCGGGGCTGTGCACAGCACCGACGCCCGAGCACGTCTTGGCGGAGCACCCCCGCGCAACAGCAGATCTCGAGCGTCGATTCTGGGCCAACGCCCGCCTGCGCGACGCCCATCTCCCGCAAGGGGCGCCGACCTCCCCTGCCATCTCGAATCTAGCAGCGTGGCGGCTCGACCGTCGGCTCTCCGCGTTGGCCTCGGGGTTCGGTGCCACGATGACCCGCTACGCGGATGATCTGGCTTTCTCGGGCGACAAAACGTTTGAGGCAAGCGTGCGCTTCTTCATCGCCCGCGTCGGTGCGATCGCGATCGATGAGGGCTTCCGCGTCAACCACCGCAAGACGCGCGTAATGCCCCAGGGACAGCGGCAGACTCTGTGCAGTGTCGTCGTCAATGACACAGCGAACTTGCCAAGGCGGGAACGCGACAGGATGCGCGCGACCCTCTTTAACGTCGCGCGTTTCGGCCTCGAAAGTCAGAACCGGGAAGGGCTGCCCGACTTTCGGCGGCACCTCGAAGGCCGCGTGGCGTGGGCGGTAGCTCTGAATCCGAGCGTCGGAAAGCGATTGCGTGATCTACTGGGAAGGACCTCCGTGTGACGAGCGCTCCGTGAACGCAGCGGCCTCGAGACCGTCATCGAAGTCTGTGTCGTGAAGTTGACCTCCACCGTGTGAAGACGATCGAGGGGTCGAATCTCCGTCGGAGAACTGAGCGAGATCAGGGACTTACCGTCACAGGGCGTGTCGGGCCGTCACCCCTGGTCTCGCTCAAGTGGTTACGGAAGTGGTTACGCTCGGGCGGCGGGCGTAGCTCGGCCGACGTGGCACGCGAGACCGGGTGTTCCATCCACTGCCCCTCTCCTCGACTCACTCAAGATCCGGTTTCAGCTCCGACTTGCAGGTGGTGCAGGTCGGCTAGCCGGGCCATCTCCTCGGCTGTAGACTCGTTGACGTGAAGCTGGCACTCACCCTCCCGCCCGAGCTCGAAACGCGTGTGGCCGCCCTTGCGGCCGAGACGCACCGCGAGCCACAGGCCGTGCTGGTTGAGCTGGTTGGCGAGGCGCTCGAGCGCGAGGAGCAACGCGAGGGGAAGCTCGCGGCGCTACGGTCGGCCATCGACGAGGGCGACGTAAGCGGCGTTGCCGAGGACGGCGTTTTCGACCGCGTGCGGGAACGAGCTGGCTTACCCTCGCGGTCCCGCTAGCGCGTGGCCAAGGTCCGCTTTTCGCGCCGCGCCGAGGCGGATTTCGACGACATCACCGCCTACACCGTGCGCACCTGGGACGCGGCTCAGGCCGACCGGTATCTCACCCTGCTTGACGACTACTGCCAGTGCCTGGCCGACACGCCCGCGCTCGGTCGAGCGTGCGATGACATCCGTCCCGGCTTGCTGCGTGCCGAGCAGTCCGGCCACGTCGTTTTCTTCCGCCGAGAGCCCACCGGCATCCTGGTGTGCCGCGTCCTACACAAGCGCATGTTGCCAGGCGCTCAACCCATCGACGACGGGGATGAGTAGCGCGCGCCGCGCCATAGTCTGCCGTCCGCCCGGTCACTGCCAAGACCGACGCGCCGACCGGGACAAACCTCCCGCGTGCAGGGCGTACATTCAGCGTCGAGCGCAGCCCGTCCGCTGCAATTCCGGGGTTGGACACCGCCCGTTTACTTTTCGTCTTGTCCGCTTAGCACACCAACGTGCTTAGCCAGAATCTCCAGCGCCTCGGCGCCCACTTCCTCCTCCTTGAGGACGCCCCGATGGATCGCACTTGCGACCGCAAACTCGAGGTCTGACGTCCCGTAGGTCGAGAAGAGCTCGCGCGCTGGCCCTTGATGAAACTGATGGATGGCCTCGGAGAGCGCGAAGACGTCGATCTCGCCAGCCCGCCACCGCCTGAATTCCGACTCCAACGAGGCCAGATGCTCCCCCAGGTCCCGCTCATACGCGATTCCTCCGAGTTCACGGAGCTGTCGACGCTGGGCCTTCGTAAGGTTCGGGTTCATTCAGTACCCGCTAGCTGTCCAACAATCTCGCGTTCAGCGGCGGCGCGCAAGCGCCGTCCGCTGCAACGCGCGTAGACGCCACCCACTCGACCTACCCCCAGAAGATGCAGGTGGGATCCTGCTCGACCTCTCGAAGAAGTTCGAGGAAGTCGCGCCGATCTTCTAACCCCTCGTACGCGTGCCAGCGGAGGTTTCGATCTGACCAGTACAGGGTCCAAGAGCCGCGCTTGGCGTTGTATCTGAACTTCGCGACGACGAGTTCGATGTGCCGGTGCCGCTCCAAGTAGTGGGGACGACGCTCGAAGAGCTCGATGTCGGATCGAACGAAGCGGAAGTCCTTGGTCAGCTTGTCGCGGATCTCAAGCGGCACCTTCTCGCAGTAGCGACGAAGAGCCCGGGACGCTCGCTCTTGTTCCAGTTCCGGAATCGCCATGAGGCCTTCGCGTGTGCGTCCAACGATATGGCGTTAACCCGCGGGCTGAAAGCCCGTCGGGTTCAACGCCGGGTTGGGCGGCGCCATGCTGATGACTGCGAATACGACATCTGGGATGCGCTTCACGACCCGCCATCGGGAACCGCGCTTTTTCACCCAATACCTCTCGCCGAAGCCACTCAAGTGGTCCCCTAGAACGCACTCCCCTTTCTTGAGAACACTGACCTCCACAACTCCCGGCGGCAGCTTTTCGTCGACTTGACCTGGTGCCCGACCGATCTTGATGACACGTAGGCGCGTACGGCGAGCAACCGCGGCGATGATGGCGTGCGTGTCGTCGGCAGTGAGTTCGGCATACACCTTGAGCTGCAGGCAACTGGGGGCATCGCCGGAATCTGCCACCGTCTCCGCCTGCGCTGTTGCCCACGGTGCCACACATCCGCACAGAAACAGGAACCGCACGGCGCTCCAGCCGGGCAACCCTATCATCCTCCAGCTACCGTTCATCGCATTCCATCTCGCTCACCCAAGCGCCACGAAAGCCGCCCAACGATCACGCGTTCAGCGGCGGCGCGCAAGCGCCGTCCGCTGCGACGCGCGGTTCGGCGGCGACGTCACGTCCCACCCGCGTTCTCTAGGCGACTCCGGAGGAACGGAAGCCACTCCGCCCGTATCTGACGAACCGAGCTACTTCCGCCGTCTCCGAGATTCTCGAGCACGCGTACGGAATCGCACAGGTCGACCAGATCGGAACCCGGCTCCCGGAGTTCGGACGAAAGACGCTCGATCAGCACTGTCAGACTCACCAGGACGGACGCCTCGGCTGGATTGTCGCGGACGACATACGGCGCGCGCAGAAGAGACAATGCCTTCCGAGCGACGCCGAGCGCTTCCGCCGCTCGTCCCTCTCGCTCAAGCTTGCTCGCTCGGCCGAACTGCCCGCCCGCTCGCAGCGTCGTGAGGTAACTTCGCAAGGCGCCCACCGTTAGTCCCTTCGCCTGCCCTGTCCGCCGAACGTCCTGCCGTTCAGCAGCGAACGCCAAGGTCGCCTTCGAGCGTACCACGGCCGCGAGGAGCCGCGGGCACAGCCCGCGGCGTCGCGGCACAGGCCGACCGTCGAGCGGACCGGCGTGGCGTTCGTCTGCTGCAACGGCGGGTTAGCCGGCGTCGCGGTACAGCCGGGGTAGATCCTTTACAGGTGTCCGGGCACATCCTTTACACGTTCGAGGATGCCATGGAAGCAGACGAGTGCACTGATGGAGCGGGCGAGGTTCGTGCGAGAGCTCGCGTCTGGCGAGTGGACGATGAGCGAGCTGTGCGAGCACCACGGCGTGTCGCGGCCGACGGGGTACAAGTGGGCCCGACGGTTCGAAGCCGACGGAGACGCCGGGCTGGAGGAGCGCAGCCGCGCTCCTCGTGGCTGTCCGCACCGGACGGCGGCCGAAGTCGAAGAAGCGGTCGTGCTCTTGAAGAAGACTCACGGCTGGGGCGCACGGAAGCTCCACCGACTGCTTCGAAAGCAGTTGTCGGCCGTCGACCTTCCGTGCCGCAGCACCGTCTTCGACATCTTGAAACGCCATGGGCTGGTGAAGAGTCGGCGTCGCCGTCAGAAGTGGCAGCACCCGGGCGCGGCGCCGTTGCACACCGAAGCACCGAACGAGGTGTGGACGATCGACTTCAAGGGCCAGTTCAGGACGCGCGACGGTGTCTATTGCTATCCGCTGACCTTGTTGGACCACTACAGCCGGTACTTGCTCGCATGCCGCGCGCTGTTCGACGTGAAGACGGCGGGCGCGAGGGCCACCCTCGAGCGGGTGTTCCGGGAGCATGGCTTGCCGCAGGCGATCCGCAGCGACAACGGCTCGCCATTCGCATCGACCGGCATCCACGGGCTGTGCGCGCTGAACGTCTGGTGGATGAAGCTGGGGATCGTTCACCAGAGGATCACGCCCAGCAGCCCCCAGGAGAACGGCGCGCACGAGCGAATGCACAAGACCTTGAAGGCCAGGGCAACGCGCCCGCCCGCAGCCAGCCTGCGCGGGCAGCAATGGAAGTTCGACCGCTTCCAGAGCGAGTACAACTTCGAGCGCCCACACGAGGCTCTCGACGACGAGCCGCCCGCGTCGCTCTGGACTCCTTCGCTGCGGGCGTACCCCGATCGAATCGAGCCCCCCGCGTACCCCGGTCACTTCGAACTCCGTCGCGTCAGCAACGCCGGCCACTTCAAGATGGGTGCGCAGCACTACTTCATCAGCCACGCGCTCAAGGGGGACAACATCGGCCTCGAACCCATCGACGACGGCCTGTGGAACATCCTCTACTACAACACCCTGCTCGGCCGCCTCAGCGAGCGCACCGGCAAGATCAGCGGGGCTTCGTTCCGCTCGGACGAGTGTTAACGATGTCCCCGGACACCTGTAAAGGATCTTCCCGGTTGCTCAGCTTCTCTGGCGGCGGTCGAAAAAGACCTCGAGATCCGACCAGCAGAATCACGACGCCTACGACGACGGCTGGCCACGCCACGGTCGAGGCGACCGAAGGGTAGTAGGCCATGGCGAGTGCGCCGATCCCAAAGGCGACAAGTACGCGTCCAATGATGAAGAGCCAGATCTCAAGCCCCGTCAGGCCCTGCACTCGGCTTCGGTTGGACTCGAGCATGGCTTCCTCAGACCCGATCGTCGTGGATCGGCATAACGACCTGCCGTTCAGCGGTGAACGCCGAACGGTCGTGCGATCGTACCACGGCCGCGAGGAGCCGCGGGCGCTAGCCCGCGGCGTCGCGGCACGGCCCGCGCTCGAGCGGGCCGCGCAGGCGTTCAGCCGCTGCAACGGCTTGTTGGACGGCGCTCTATTCACCAGCTTCGGTATCGAGCGAGGTCCGCACGCCGGGACCCGCGATCACCCAGTTGCGTTTGCCATCGCGCACGACTTCGCCAAATGAATCGACCCTCGCGACCCATGCCGTGATCGTGACGCCTTGCTTATGGTGCCCTGCGACGAGGTCAACCGCCAAGGCCAGGTCTGCGTTGCCCACGATGGCGAGGAGGACGCCGTCGACTTGAATCCACCAATATCGCCACTCCTCGTCGAGGCCGGGGAACGCCCGTTCCCAGCTCCGCCGCGATTTCCAATCGTCAGCCATCGATGTCTACGCTCGTCCGCCCAACGTTTTGCCGTTCAGCAGCGAACGCCAAGGTCGCGATCAAGCGTATCACGGTCGCGAGGAGCCGCGGGCGCAGCCCGCGGCGTCGCGGCACAAGGCCACCTCCGAGCGAACGCATGTGGCGTTCGTCTGCTGCAACGGCTTGTTGGGCAGCGCTTCTAGGGACGCGGACAGGCCCAGCGCCATTCTTCGGATACAGAGGCCAAGTCGTCGACGGCGATTAGGTCCCACTCGGCCGCGCGACAGAGAGGACAGGACTGCGGAGCTTCACCACGGGTTACGAGCAGGCTGATCCTCTTCGACAGGTCCGTCGGATCTAGATACAGATCGGAGAGCTCTTCATCCTCGACTACCTGGCGATCGCAGCACGTCAGGATCGCCACGCGGTAGTCCGAATTGCTGCAGCCCCGAGCGCCTTTCTTCTCGAAGACGTACTTGTCGAGAGTGAACATCCGCTCGTCTGCCCAACGTTTTGCCGTTCAGCGGTGAACGCCGACCGGACGCCCGATCGTATCACGGCCGCGAGGAGCCGCGGGCGCCAGCCCGGGGCGTCGCGGCACACCCACCCTTCGAGCGGGAAGCGGCAGGCGTTCATCCGCTGCAACGGCTGGTTGGGCGGCGTCAGGAGGGAAGCCTGACTTCACTAACCGCGGCCGGTAGAGATTTCCCTGCGCCTCGAGCCTCCCTGCGTCCACCAGGGCGATTACTCGCCGCACGTGCAGCTGAACCTCGTCATTGTTCGTCGCGAACCCACCCGCTTTGATCGCGTCGATTACGACCCTTGCGACCTTCAGCCAGCGCGGCTGCGCCGCTTTCACGATTGCCTCGTCCATCGCCGCGAGCCTCGCTGGCCCCAGCGAGCCACTGAGCGCCGCCTCCCCTTCGGTCGGCAATGCCGTTACCTGGTCGCTGTCGTCGAGGAGAAGCATTCGTTGTCCGCCCAACGACCTGCCGTTCAGCAGCGAACGCCGAGGTCGCGTTCGAGCGTACCACGGCCGCGAGGAGCCGCGGGCGCAGCCCGCGGCGTCGCGGCACAGGCCCCGCTCTGAGCGGAAGCGTGTGGCGTTCGGCTGCTGCAACGGCTTGTTCGACAGCTCACTTGGCGCGTGCCCAGTGGCCGGCCCTCTTCAACACCCGCCAGCTGCCGTTGGCTTTCCGCACCCAAAACGTATCGCCACCACCTCCAGGACATGTCCCCCACGTGAGGGTGTACGCCTCCAGCGTCCGCGCGGGCGCATGCTCGCTGGTGTCCGGAAGCTCGACATCCACGACCGGGAAACGCGAGTAGCGCCCGACAGCCGCTCCGATCGCCTTTACATCCTCACCCGGAAGCGTCGGTCCCTTCCACGGGCACCGCAGTGATGAATCCTGCGCCCCAAGACTGACGACAAGCGCCGCGACCATCATTGCCGGACCGAGCATTGCACCTCAGACAGCGTCGAACGGCCACGGTTCCGCTGTCTGTCGAACGATCACGCGTTCAGCGGCGGGGCGGAGCCCCGTCCACTGCAACGCGCGGTTCGGCGGCGCGTACAGGTGGATCCAGGACCTTGCCGGCAATCCCAAGAAGGATTGACCCAAGCGCCGCGCACATCAGCGCACCGTGAGGCCAGCGTGTCTCCCACTTCATCAGCACCAGCAACAGGACATTTGCGAAGATCCATTCGTGCCACACGTTGGTGGTGTTGCGCAGAAGGGGCCGACCAGTAGCACGACGGGCCAGATTAGTCCCGGCAAGCGCCAGCGAGAGACCGTACACGACCACTCCAGCCACGTCACCGAACCCGTGGGCCAACGCGACAGCAAAGCGGCTTGCGATGAGGACGAACCATCCGAAGGCGAGGCCAGAGCACACAGCGGCCACCCAGTTCCCCAGACTACGTTGTCGCCCTGCCGCCGGTGGTGCGAGGTTCCCCATTTCCGTCCGCCGAACGATCGTGGCGTTAACCTGCGGCGCGAAGCGCCGTCAGGTTCAACGCCCTGTTCGGCAGCTTACCGTCATGCGCGTCAGCCCTGAACAGCATCAGCACTGGTCCACTCCTCGAAGGATAGTCGCAGAAATCGTGGTTCTGTGAAACGGACGCCGCCGAGCGTTCCTCCAGAGTTCAACAACTGGTTCACCGCGGCCACCTCGGCACTTGCACTGGCGGCTGCGTGAAAGAGGTTTCGGGGCCCTTCGTGATACATGGCCGTCGCGATCTCAAGGGCGGAGAGAAAGAGCCGGTCGGTTCTGAGATCGCACGATTTCGGTGAGCCGTCCCGTGCCGTAAGAATCGCTGACATCGAGAACTCGAGCTTTTCCATGTGCGAGACGAGAACACGACCAAAGGCGAGTGGCACGAGGGCGACCAGCCGCTCCGCCACCAGGCGCGCAACTCCGGCCGAACACAGACCGCCGACGATGTCCTCCTCAGATTCGTGGGCCGAACTGGCGTAGGCTTCCAGCGTCCGGGTCACGAGTTCTTGGTGAGTCACGATGTCTGCCGAACGACCTGCCGTTCAGCGGCGGTCACGCGACCGACCGAAGGGAGGGAGCTTGACCGTCCGCTGCAACGGCGTGTTAGGCGGAAATGCTCTCCCAAGAAGGGTGACCGCCGCAAGGCCCCCGAGAGTCCCACCGACCAAAAGCGTCGCGAAAAGACCGAGGACGGTCAGCCGGCCGGCGAGAAGGCCATCGGAGTCAGCGAAGATGCGTCCATAAAGCCAGCCAGTCAGTGCCGCGGACATCATCGCCCCGACGACAAACGCTGGAAGAACACGAAGAATCGGTTTCCGGGTCCGAAGGGAAAAGACGATCGGCAAGCCGATGACTCCGAACACGGTGCACCCCGCGATAAACCCCATCATCGGTAGCAACATCACCGAGCCCTCCGATTTGCCGCCTAACTACTATTCTCCCCGAAAAATACCCAATATCCAAGCGGGCGTGACGCGGGCCTTCGATCCATGTGTGTCGCGATTCCAGCAGCTTGAGAATGCCGGTGTGGCGTCCGTCATGATCGTCATGTCGGATAACAAGATATTGCCCCGCTGGCTCGCGTGCCGTAACGCGGTCAAGAATCGAGGGGACTTCGAACTCCTCCCGCCCCGCGGTTCAGAACGTGGGTGTAGATCATGGTCGTGCTGACGTCCTTATGGCCCATCAGTTCTTGGATTGTGCGGATGTCGTAGCCGCTCTCGAGCAGGTGCGTCGCGAAGGAATGGCGCAGTGTATGCGGCGTCGTGGGTTTGGTGATGCCGGCCGCTGCAGCAGCCGTTCGGACAGCGCGCTGGATCACGCTCTCGTGGAGGTGGTGTCGAAAAATCTCGCCGGTCTCACGGTCGGCGTACGTGCGCGTCGCCGGGAACACCCATTGCCAGCTCCACTCGCGTGGTGCGGATGGATACTTTCGCGCGATGGCATCGGGCAAAGTGACGGCGCCCAGACCGCGGCCGAGATCGTCGCCGTGCTGGATTCTGACTCCGGCGAGGTGAGTTCGCAGAACCTCGACCAAGGCGCTCGGCAGAACGGTCCGCCGATCCTTCTGGCCCTTCCCGCGTCGGACGGAGAGCTCTCGGCGGTCGAAGTCGATGTCCTTGACGCGAAGCTGTAGCGCCTCCAGCAATCGCAGCCCTCCACCGTACAACAGGGCAGCAACTAACCTCGGAGGTCCCTCCATTCGCGCCAGCAGCGCGCGCGCTTCGGCCCGATTCAGGACCACCGGCACGGTCGCAGGACGCCTGGCGTGGACCAGATCGCCCAGCCATTCGACCTTTCGGCTCAGCACCTCTTGATACAGAAATAGCAGCGCCGACAGTGCCTGATTCTGCGTCGACGCACTCACCTTCGACTTGCTGGCCAAGCCCGAAAGATAGACCCCGATCTCGACCTCGCCCATCTCGTCGGGATGGCGCTTGCCGTGAAACAAAATGAATCGGCGAACCCAGCTGACGTAGGCCTTCTCCGTCCGAATACTTATAGTGGCGGGTACGAAGCGCGGCCCGCACCCGATCGAGGAGACGCGGTGGCGGCACATCGGGACTGGACGGGCGTCCCGTCCCCGGTGAAGGAAAGGGAACAATGGCTGCGGTCTCATCATGACGTTGGCGGAACTGGGGCATGGCGCACGACTTTGCGAAAACCATGCCCGGGCTGCGTGCAATGGCTCCGGCCGCCACTCAGGGGGAATGGGTAGCGACGCCGTGAATCATCTTCACGCCGGATCGCGGTCTGGCCACAGTTGGCCCGCGTTTCGCGAGATCGGATCGTGCCGGCTTCGGCTTCCAATTTGTGACAAGAGCGACGCCCTCTATGAGCCCGCACGCAGTCGGATGGCAAGTCTCAGTGCAGATTCTGCTCGGCATGAGTGAAGTCCGAGGAATTGCTTCCTCGGAATGACCTGGATGTCGCGGAGGGCGAAAGAATCTGCGGCATTGAGGTAAAGCGCACGCAGGGTCGGTGAGGGAGGTTCCGAAACGGAGGCGAGCGGCTCTTGCCGCCGTCGACCGCGCGGGGCCCCAATTTACGTGGGACGAAAACACCTCCGGGGCGATTTCGCCCCGGAGGTATGATGTACATCCCCGAAGGCGACGTCGCCGTTCGATCCACCGCGGCCACCGGACCTTCCTCTCGATCGGAGGGACGATCGCGAGATCACGAAGCGTCTACTTCATTGGACTTTCGCGCAACCGCCTCCCTGGTTGACCTGGCAGCCATCGATGCCGTCCTCCTTGTCCGAATGATCCCGCTCCGCGATTCCCTCCTGGGTTTCCCCGGAAATGCCTCCTGATCGGACCCGGGACAAGGCTTGGGAATGGGGCTGCTAAGCGTTCGACCGGGACTGCAAGATAAAGGACAGGAGCTCACGCGCCCTAAGAGGGCGCGTTCGTTGAGAAAAGTGTAGAGGCTGCGCCTGGCGTGGTGCTACGCCGTGCTCGTAACCGTCGGTCTTCACGGGCATTTGTACGTAGCAGCGAGCTACCGGGCGCGTTTTCTCGACGGAGACCAGCGCTTTCGTCCCAAAGCCGCACCGGGGGGATCAGCGCGGCACCGACAGGGCTCGGCGCGAGAGTCGAGCGTAAATCCCCTTTGGGCTCGAACGCGGCGCGGTCTCCAAGGGAACCGGGCCGACATTCCACCCGTCCCAACTGGTCGATTGTGCCTGTGGTTTGGCCGAGAGCCGGGGCGCGTAGGTCAAAAATTCTGCGCTTGGCCGAGAACCCCAACACGTAGGCCAACTTTTTTGAATTTGTGCCAGTCCACTTGGTCCGTTTCGAGGGCTCGTTGCCGAGAAGGGGGCCGAGGTCAATTTGTCGGGGCTTGGCCGAGAACCCCTGGGAGAGAACGAGATGCGAACCCGAGCAAGGAAGCGAAATCGAGCCAGGATGCAGCCGTGGGTCCCGCTGGAGGTACGTGAGCGGACCCGAGTCTATTGCCTCACCCATCGCCTGACGGAAAGTGCGCTCACGGCGGCCGCCCTCGTCCAGTACATGGACGGCGACGGCGTGGACGAGGAGCTCGTCGTCCGACGGCTGGACGGGCTCACGCAAGCCGTAGCTCAGGTCCAGCACGACCTAGACGTGCTGGGCGTGGCGTTCGGCGGATACACCTGGCGTGGGTTCTTATCGGCGCAGGCGCCTACGCCCGAGGGCCAGCAGCGGGCCACCTCCACCTATTGGGACTTTCTCCGCCAAGTCTATGAGCAGATCACCAAAGGGGTCAGGCTCCCGCGACAAATTCTCCAGGCGGGCTCCAAGGAGTCACCTCGGTCCGGTGCCCCCAAGGATGGGGACGGTGGGAAAGGGGGAGGTGGAAAATGAGCGACCAAGATCCTTCGGACGTGGAGGATTTGCTGCGACCGAAATTTGGTCGCTCGGCAAACGCGCTGCGGATATCCAGTCCGTCGTTTCGGTCACAGCTCGCCCGCGCTCTCCGGAAGTACGGCCCCGACCACTTCGGTCGACAAGAACAGAGGCCACCTCGACGCGGGCGCGTGGCCGTCAGGGAACCGCACGCGAGCAGCCGGCGCTGCGTGATCAAGGCGCGCTACGTCCCGCTTCGGACCCAGCAGGCCATGAAGGCCGCCAAGGACCACCTCGAATATCTCGAGCGCGACGGCGTCGAGCGCGACGGCTCCCGCGGCCGATTGTATGCGGCGGACGACAGCTTCGTCGCCGAAGAGATTCGTGAACCTCTGGAGGGCGAGCAGCGACAATTTCGTTTCATCGTGTCGCCGGAAGACACGGACGGGGTGGATTTGACCCGATTCACGCGCCAGCTCATGGGGCAGGTTGAGAAGGACACCGGGCGGCGACTGATCTGGGCTGCGGTCAACCACTACAACACTGATAACCCCCACGTTCATATCGTCGTCCGCGGTGTCGACCGGGACGGAAGCGACCTGCGAATTGACGGTCGGTACATCGGTCAGGGCATGCGCTGGCGGGCTCAAGAAACTCTCACGCGCGAGCTCGGACCGCGGCTGGAATTCGAGTTCTCTAGAATCAGGACGACCGAAATCGGGCAGGAACGATTCACTGAAATTGACCGCATGGTCGATGACCATCTCGGCCCGAACCGGACAGTCACGGTTCGAGAATTGCTGTCCGCGCTGGGCCCAGCGGGGCCGAATTGCGCGGCGAGGCTGGAGACGCTCCGCAAATTAACCCTCGCACGGGAAAAGTCCGCCGGTACCTGGGAGCTGGCGGACGGTTGGAAGGAATCGCTGGCGGACCTCGGCGAATACCATGACCGAATGGCGCGCCTCTATCCGCTCGTCGGACAAAAGGCGGTCGGATATCAGACGCTCGATCCGAATATTCCCGTTCCGGCGTTCGAGGGTGTCGTGGTGGGCAAGGGCCTCGACGACGAGCTGACCGGCCAGATGTTCGCGGCCGTGCGGACGAGCGCGGGCACCAGTTACTACATCCGGTTGCGTCCCGAGGTCGCGGAGTCCCTGCGTCAGGGAGAGACGGTCCGGGTGGGATTTCAGACCGAGCAGTGGCTGAAGCCGGCCGACCGAATCATTGCCCGGTTCGCTCAAGAAAATGGCGGCATCTACGATCCGAAGCGCCACCAACAGGCTTTGGAAACTCTGCGCTGGCCGCTAAGCGACGGCCGGGAACCGTCCCCCGCCGACCGGATTACAGCGAATCTGAGGCGGCTCGAACGGCTCGCCCGATACCGACTCGCGACCCCCCTACCGGACGGCAGGTGGCGGGTAGCGCCCAATTTGATCGGCGAGCTCGAGGCGCGCGAGCGGACCCACCCGCGCAACTTGCTTCGCGTTGAGCCGGTCCGCGTGCCGTCAGAGGAACCGGCACGAGAGCGCGCTCCGGACCCGGCGACCGAACGTGTGGAGCTCGCGCGGGGACTGGCGAAGCAGCTCGGCATCACATTCGTAAGCGATCCGATGGCGTTTCGTGGGCTCGTGTTTCTGTGCGACCCAGCGCCGTCTGGCCGCCAATACCTCCGGATTGTCGATGAGGCTCGAGGCCAGTTCACGCTCGTACCGAAGCCGCCAAATGTGGAGCAGCTCCTGGGACGGCGGGTGCTCGTCTCGCGGGATCGCGAGCAGCGTCTCTCGATTCAGATCAGCCCGGAGATTTCCCGCTGAGCCGTGCGAAGCGCACGGACCTCCACCCACCAAGAAAGGAACGCACCGATGGAAACCACGAAGAGGAAAGCTGGCCGACCCAAATCCGAGCCGCGCACCGGACCCTTGGTCCTGGAGGGCACGCAAAAACGAGAGACGATCCTCACCGAGATCTCTGCCGACACAGCACAGGAGCTGAGCGAATATGCTGCCTGGGTCAGGGAGTCGGCGCCCACCAAGATGGCGCCCGCGGAGGCGGTGTCCAAGACCGTCGATTTCGCGGTCAGCGACCTGTTCGTTCGCGACAAATGCTGGCAGGAGCACAAGCGCGCCGCCCGCGGACCAGCCGGTGCTGCGGAAATTCCGTCGGCGCAGCTCCCGTCGCCGCCGGCATCTTCCTCTTCTCCACCGCCCAGGCCGCCGCTGGTCTCCTCCGCACTCCCACCGCCCGGTGGGCGTGACGGTCGGAACGGGTCGCAGACGAGCAGCTGAAGACATTCATCACCTGGGATTCGGACGTGACCCTCGAGGAACTCCTTCGCCGGTACATCCGGGACGCCGTGCACGAAAAGGTGCGAGGGCGTCCCGGACGATCCCCTTATCGGGGGCCAGCGATCCGAGTTGCGTGCGCAACGGTCTGATGATCCCAGCCGAAGCGGCTCGGTACTGTGGATTCAGAAGCACCGCCGCATTCAAAGGGTGCTCGGCGCAGAGAGACATAGAGCTCGCATCTCACGCTGCGGAGAGCACGAGGCTGCCTATGAGCGCCACGGACGCTCTCGTGGAACTAGTCCGCGCCGCACTACGTGATCCGGCCGTCCGAGCGGATATTTTGGAGCTCGTCTCTTCCGCCGCTCCTGTGAACGACACCGCGACCGAGCCGCTTCTCGACGCGGTCGAGGCCGCGAAGATCCTCGGTATGACTCCGCCGGCTGTACGTGCCGCGGCGTACCGAGAGACGCTCCCTTGTGTTCGCGTCGGCCGCCTCCTCCGTTTCCGGCGGAGCGAGCTTCTCGCCGCGACCCGTCGCTAGCCCTTCTTGGTCGCCGGCATCGGGAGCCTGAGCCCCGCGGCGAAGTCCTTGCGCACGTAGTGCGCGTAGCTCCTGCGGGTGGTTTCTGGCGAAGCGTGTCCTACGGCCGCGGAGACCTGATCGAGCGGGACGCCAGCCTTCAAAGCGCGCGAGACCGCCGTGTGCCTTGTCGCCTGGTACCAGCTCATCGTCACGCCAACAGCGGCGCTGGCGCGGTCCCACTCGGCCTCGACACGCTCTTTCCGGTAGCCGGCCCAGCTCAGTTTGCGCCGTCGTCCCCCGGCCGGGGGCATGAACACCAGGTCTTCGGCCTTCGCGCCGTTCAAGCGCCGACGGGCCAGGTGCAGCTTGAGCATCTCTTCCGCGTCGCTGGGGGCCGGGACCCATTTCACCTTGCCCTCGCCAGTCCTGTCCTCCTTGAGCGGGCCGCCGTACGAGTGGGCCACCCTGATGACTCCATCGGCCAGGAAATCGAGATCGCCCATCCGAAGCCCGACGACCTCGCCCAGGCGCATCCCGGATCGGTTCGCCAGATAGAACGCGAGGCCGAGGTCATTTCCCAGCGCCGTCACCAATTCCGGCACCTTCGTCTCATCCTCGAGCCATGGCTGGTCACGATCGATCGGGGGCGTCGGGCGCTTCCCCACCGGGACCATCCGCACCGGGTTGATCGTCGCGAGGCCGCGTTCGATGCACCAAGAAAAGAACCGGCTGAGCGTGTTCAGCGCGTGACGCTGCGTCTGCGGCGACAGCCCCGACTCGCCCAGCTCGTCGATCCAGGTCATCACGACGGGCAGCGTGATCTGCTCCAGGGTCATCTTCCCGAATCGGGGGACCAGCTGTCGCTTGGTCCGGGAGCGATCGTCGTCAGCGTTGCGGTTCTTGAGGCTCTTCCCCCACTGGTCGAGGAGCGGCCTGATCGAGCTAGGCGCTACGCGCTCGGGGAAGGGATCCCGGCCAGCGGCCACCTCGCGCTCGACACGCGCGAGCTCCTGCGTCGCCTGCTTCTTGGTCTGCACGCCGGCGAGCAACTTCCAGCGTTGCTTTCGCTCTCCCGAAGCGTCGACGAAGTCGTACTTGGCGAAGAACTTCGGAGCAGAGCGCGTTCCGCGATCGACGATCGATGCCATGAAGCCTACCTCCCATCACGAAGCAGATTCGTAGATGGACGGTAGATGGCGGAGCGGCTCAGTCAATCGAGGGCGAAAAACCCAATAAAATCTGCGGGGTGGACGGGACTTGAACCCGCGGCCTCCGGCGTGACAGGCCGGCGTTATAACCAAGCTTAACTACCACCCCAGGTGATGCTTGCCGCCGGCGTGGTACTGCCGACTGCGGTCGGTGGATCTACATGCTGGCGACGGGAGTGTCAACCGGCGTGCGAGGGCTGTGGCTGTGGTACGGTCCGGCCCTTCTAAAAAGGAGGCGCTCGATGTCGCATCGGAAGATCATGTTCGGCCTGTCGCTCTCGGCGGCGGTGGGGTTCGGGGCGGCGTACGTCCCCTCGCTGGTCGCGCGCGCGGACAACAAGCCGGCGGCGGCGCCCGCGGCGGCGCCGACCTGCAAGCTGCACGGCAAGAAGTGCTGTGACCCGGCGATCATGGCCCACCTGCCCAAGGACGCGGTCTACAAGGCCTGCGACGAGTCGGATGCCACGTTCCTCGGCGAGGACGGCGGCGAGAAGGACACCTGCAAGTACTTCTTCAAGGTGGCGAACGAGAAGGAAGACGTCACCTACGTGCAGGTCTACGCGCCGGCGCAGAAAGAGGTCCTGCCGGAGCCGAACGATCCGTTCTTCGGCTACAAGAAGGTCGGGAAGGTCTTCATGACCGACAAGGCGAAGTCGCCCAAGTCGGCGCCGATGCTCGCCACGCAGACGGGGCTCTACATGCCGGGGAAGGGCTTCTCGGTCAGCGTGAACGCCTCGGTGAAGGTCTGCAGCAAGGCCGAGGTCAAGAAGCTCGCCGCGTCGGTGAAGTAAGCGATCGGCTCACTCGCGGAGCGGCGGCGCTGGACCTTCGAGGGTCCCGACCATCAGTCCCCGCGTTCCTTCGTCCCGAGAACCACGTCCATCAGCGGGATGGTCACGTTGAAGTTGACGTGGGCCATCCGCCCGAGGACGTGGTGGTGCGTGTGATGCGCCTGGAGCGCCCGGAAGAGGCGCCGAGCGGCCGACGCCGAGGCGATCGAGCGTCGCCGTCGGCAGGTGGTAGAGCGCGTGCAGCGTCTCGTAGGTCAGGAAGTAGGCGACGGCGGCCAGCAGGAAAATGCCGGCCAGGCCCGGGCCGCGCAGCAGGCCCGCCAGCACGATGACCGGCGAGGTGACCACGAAGATGCCGATCATCGTGTACCAGGGCATCATCACCAGCCCCAGCTCGGCCGGGCGGGTGATCGGCATCTGGCCGTGGGTGAAGGCCAGGTGATGGAGCAGGGTGTGGTTGCGGTACATCAGGCGCGGCGGCTGCGGATGGTGCATCGGGTGGCGGTGGACCATCCACTCGATGAGGTTGGCGACGACCAGGAAGATCGGCGCCAGCGCCCAGTCGGTCGGGCGGGCGTGCGCGGCCAGGCGGACGCCGAGCGTGGCGATCGCACGAAGCGATCGTCACCGTCAGCGCGACGTGCCGGGCGGGCGAGTAGCCGGGCGTCAGGTGCTCGCCGCGCACGAACCGGGCGGCCGCCACCGGCAGCGCCGTCTCTGACTCTGCGACGTCCTCGGGGTGGGCGGCGTTCGGCTGCGCCATCCCTTCAGTATGGCCTATGATTGGGCCATGCCTTCTTTCGATGTCGTCTCGAAGGTCGATCTGATGGAGCTGGACAACGCGCTCAACACGGCCCGCAAGGAGCTGGGGCAGCGGTACGACTTTCGCGGCACCAAGACCGACCTCGAGCGTGGGCCGGAGGGGATCATCCTCCGCTCGTCGGATGAGCCGCACGCGGCGGCGGCGTTGACGGTCCTGCGCGAACGGATGTCGAAGCGCGGGGTGTCGCAGCTTTGCCTCGATCCCAAGGATGTCGAGGCGGCGGGGGGGCAGACAGTCCGTCAGCTCATCGCCATCAAGCAGGGGATCGAGATCGAGACGGCCAAGAAAATGGTCAAGGCGATCAAGGATGCCAAGATCAAGGTACAGGCGGCGATCCAGGGGGACGAGCTGCGGGTCTCGGCGAAGAACCGCGACGATCTGCA
The DNA here is from genome assembly GCA_963831685.1 of uncultured Pseudomonadota bacterium. Classification (GTDB taxonomy): domain Bacteria; phylum Myxococcota_A; class Polyangia; order Fen-1088; family Fen-1088; genus JADGRB01. The sequence continues at coordinate 2,002,129 of CAWHRJ010000004.1, read as the reverse complement.
GTCGGCGATCGCCTTCCTGCGCAAGGGGGAGTACGGGCTCGACCTGCAGTTCGTGAACTTCCGCGACTGAGCCGGATGGCGACAAATTGAGCGTCGTCCGACGGCGGGCGCTAAAATCGCGGCCCGTGACCGTAAGAAAAACTCTGGTGGCGTGCCTGCTGACCGGGTGCGCCCTCGTGGCGCTCGGGTGCCGTCATCGCAGCGGGCCGGCGCAGCTCCCCCCTGCGGCGCCGGTGGCGGCCAAGCCGGCGCGCCCGCCGATCCCCACGCGCGCGGCGCTGCCGGCGCTGGCGGCGGGGGAGACCTACGCCTACGACCGCGGCGCCGCCCGCAAGCTGACCGTGGAGGCCGCGCGCGCGGCGGGGCTGCTCGACGTCGATCTCGGCGACGACTGGGCGCCGTTCATCTTGCAAGACGGCGGCGGCGGCGAGGGGGACGTCTCAAAGCCGAACGACTACCGCGAGACGTTCGTCGCGCTGGCCAACGACAAGCTCTCCTCCGACGGGAAGCAATCGACCAGCGCGGGCGACCAGAACTTCCTGGAGGTGTTCGGCATCCCGCCGACGCTGTCGGTGCTGGCGGCGCGGGTCGAGGCCGAGGTCGCGCCGGCGCGCGAGGCCTGCTACGACGCCGTCGATCGCGAGGGGCTGGAGCAGTTCACCGGCGACGTCGGGTTCCTCGATCGCGATCGCTCGAAGCGCGACTACGAACAGGCGCTGCACGACGCCGACTGGATCGCCAAGGAGACCGCGGCGCGCTCGGCCGACGTGGCGACGGGCTTGTCGCTGGCGCCCGAGGTCGTGCTGGCGCAGCTGCGCGAGGATCCCAAGGCGCGCGGCCGCGTCGATCGCTATCTGCGCGGCAAGACGCGCGTGCGGGCGGTGCGGGCGGCGCAGGCGCGGCTGCTCTGCGAAGGGCTGCTCTCGCCCAAGAGCCGGTATACCCCGGGGAGCTACGATCTGCCGACGCACGAGGCGCTGGCGACCTGGGAGCGGAAGCACGACATCTTCGGCTGGGGATTTCTGGGCGGCGAGACGCTGGGGATGTTGCTGGCGCCCAATCGCTCGCTGTTGCTGGACGATCTGCGGCGCGTGCTGGCGGAGCGGGTCGCCGACGCGGCGGGGATCGTCGAGGACGGCTCCATCAACCAGGCACGCAAGCGCAACCCGCCGACCTGGCGCGACGCCGCGGGCGCGTCACATCCGGTGCCCGATCTGATCGACGATCACGTGAACGCGCTCCTGACCGCCATCGGCGTGCAGACGCCCGAGCAGGCGATCGCGTTCCTGCGCGCGCACAAGGCGGGCCTCGCCGGGCTACACGTCGCGTTCAAGGCGCCGCCGTTGCCCGCGTATTACGGCGACGGCAAGAACATGGACCTGAGCGCGGAGATCGATCGCGGCGACATCTGGTACGACCTGCCGTTCGATGGGCGCGGCAAGCCGGTCGTGCAGCGGCGCGATCACTACCCGCACCTGACGCTCTCCGTGCGCTGGAATGGGCAAAAGATTCCGCTCTGCTGGTGGCGCACGACGATCGGCTCGTGGCGCAGCGAGATGCACGAGGACGGGCACGAGTACTTCAAGTACAAGAACTCGGACGTCGGTCCCCGCGTCTGGAAGCAGATCGTCGCCGCGCCGGTCTGGATCCCGCCGGACGGGACGCCGGCCAAGGATCTCCTGACGCGCAAGGTGCTCGACCGCAACGTCGGCCCGGTGACGCTCGTCAACACCGACGTGATGGGGCCGGGGTACGGGTCGGCGTACGGGCTGGTGATGGGGATTCACGTCGATCCCAAGCGCGGCGACTTCGACAATCAGATCCGGACGCACGGCTCGGTCGACTACACCTCGATCGCGCGGCGATTTTCTCACGGCTGTCATCGCCTGGTGAACAACCGCGCGGTGCGGCTCTACGACTTCGTGCTGCGGCACCGGGCGTTCAAGCGGATCGGGAACGTGCCGCTCAACCTCAAGAAGCGGCTGGAGGTCGACGGCGACGTCTACCACTACGCGCTCAAGACGCGCGGCTACTACTACGAGCTGGCAGACCCTGTCCCCGTCAACGTGCTCGAGGGGCGGATCATGGGCGAGGTGAAGAAGCCGATCGTCGCCTACGTTCGCAAGCCAGGCGTCGACTACGGCCCGGCGCCCGCTGTGGGCGACGCGGCCGCTTCGACCGCCGTGGCTTCGCCGGGCGGCGAGAGCGCGCCGGAGATCGGTCCCTGAGCTCGGCGCGCGCGCGATGACCCGCGCCGGGCTGTCGGCCCTCGCGTTCATCGCGACGCTCGCCGTCGCCGCTTCGGCGCGCGCCGACACATCAGCGGCGAGCCCCGAGCCGGCCGTGGCGCTCGACCTGACGCTCGATCCGGGCGCCGCGCGCGCCACCGGCCACGCGCGCCTGCGGGTGGTCAACCAGACGGGCGGACCGCTCGGCGACGTTCCGCTCTGGCTCTACGCCAATCACCTGGCCACGCGTTCCAAGGCGCTCGGCGACGTGAACTACCACTGGCTCTATCCCGGAGTCGGCTTTTCTCCAGCCGGCATGACCGTGGCGAACGCGCGCGCCGACGGCGTCCCGTCGGCGATCGCGCTAGAAGATACGCCGGCCGGCGCGCACACCATCGCGCGCATCGCGCTCCCCGTGCCGCTGGCACCGGGCGCCGCCGTCATCATCGACGTCGACTTCGACACCAAGCTGCCGCGCCGCTTCGGCGGCTTTGGCTGCGACGGGCTCCGTTGCCGGTTGATGGGCGGCTTTTACCCGATGCCCGTCGCCCAGATCGGCGGTGGCTTCGCTCTTCGCGCGGCCCCCGCTCGCGCCGGACGCGCGCGCGTCACCCTGCGCGCCCCGAAGGCGTTGGCGCTGGTGGTGAACGGCGAGCCGGTCGTCTGGCCAGGGCCAACGGACGCAGTCACCGTCGAGAGCGCCGACCTGGTCTACCCGACGATCGTCACCGATCGCGTGTTGCGGCCGGAGACAATCACCGTTGGCGGGCACGTCGTTCGCTATCTGCACCGAAACCCGCGTCCCCCCGGAAGCGAAGACCAGGCGCTCCCTTACGTACGTGAGGACGTGACGGCGCTGGTGCTGAAGACCGCCGAACGGGCGCTGGAGCTGGGCGATGCGATGCTGTGCGGCCCGGCCTGCGCGCCGACCAAGGTCCCGCAGCCGCCGCGGCCGCCCGACCCCGCCCGCACTCTTCCGATCACGCTGATCGAAGCGCCGCTGCGCCACCAGCTGGTCCAGGCCCACGGCAACGTCATCCTCGTGTCGGATCAGATCTTTCGCATCTTCCCGGTCAACCGCCTGCGCAAGTACCACCATCAGGAGCTCGCCCACGCGATTCTCGCGGCGGTGATCGACGCGCGGCTCGCCGCCACGGAGACCGGACCCGATCGCAACCTGGCGGCCGGCACGCTCGCCGCCTACCTGACCGAGCTCTTCACCCTCCACCAGTTCAAGAAGGTGGAGTACGCCGCGGATCTTTTGCGGCCTTTCGACTTCGTCCCCGCGGTCGATCAGCTCCTCTACGCGCCGCTGCTCGCCTCGTCGTCGAGCTACTTCGGCGACGTGCAGGACGAGGATCGCGTCCGCGACGACGTGCGGCTGTTCGCCGATCCCACGGCGCCGAGCCCGCGGCTCATCTACAACAAGCTGCTCGATCTGCTGGGCGGCGCCGCCTTCCCCGCGCTGGCGCGCAAGACGTTGAACGAGGGGGTCCCCTTCCGCCGCGCCGCCGCCGAGACGTTCGGCGCCGATCTCGACTGGTTCTGGCGGCAGTGGCTGGGGCCGCTGCCGCGCGTGAACTATCGCCTCGAATCCGTCCGGATCACACCCGGCGCGGGCGGCGGGAGCCACGTCGAGATCGACGTGCGGCGCGAAGGGGCGCTGATTCGCGAGCCGGTCGAGGTGGCGGTGGTCGACCGCGCGGACGTCACGCAGGTCTTGCGCTGGGACGACGCCACCGGCGGGCATCGCTTCACCCTCGACCTGCCGGCCGGCCTCAAGTCGGTCGAGATCGACCCTCGCGCGCGCTTGGTCGAGACCGCGCTCGGCTCGCTGCGGCGGTCGGACGATCCGCGCTACGACAACCGCGACCCGCGGCGCTGGCGGCTGCTCTACGAGGGGTTCGGCGCGCTGCTCAACATCACGGCGCTGACGGCCAGCTTCGAGGCGGCGTTCCTGCTCAAGCCACAGCACGATCTCCGGCATGCCTTCCTGCTGACCGCCTACCACAGCCAGAGGACCGACTTCGGCGTGGGGGGCGCCTACTTCTGGAACTTCGGCGGGCAGGCCGACAAGAACACGCTCGACAGCTACATTCTCGGGGGGCTGAATCTGTCGCGCATCAACGCCAACTTCGGGTTGGGCCCCGGCGGCATGCCGCAGCCCGGGTACCAGATCTCGGGGCGCCTGGTCCTGGCCCACGACACGCGCGATTTTCTCTTCGATCCCTGGCATGCCGTGGGCGGCAACCTGGGTGTCGGTTATGCGCTGACGGCGCTGGAAGACGGCGAGCGCCTGTCGCAGGTCAGCGTCGCGGCTGGAGCGCTGCGCCTCTTCGAGCTCGCGCCGGGGCACGTGCTGGCGCTCGACGCCGGCGTCAACGCGACCTTCGGCAACATCGGGCTCAAGGTGCAGCTCCCCGACGCGGGTGGGCAGGGGGGACTGCGCGGGTATCTTCCCGGCGTGCTGCTCGGCCGCGCGAACGCCATCGCCAGCCTGCAGTTTCGCGACGACTACGTCTCGGGCCTCGACTGGAACCTGCTGCACTTCACGACCGTGCGGGGTTTTGCCGGGACGCTGTTCGCCGACGCCGCCGCCGTCAGCAGCTGCGACGGCTACGGCTTCTCCAGCCAGAACGTCTTCTACGACGTCGGCTACAGCTTCCGCGTCCTGCACGACGCCTTCGGCGTCTATCAGCAGCTTCTCTCGATCGACCTGGGGATTCCGCTCAATCCTCGCCCGCCCACCGGCAGCTGCCTCGGCCAACCACCCCAGCCGGTGACCCAGACCTACACCGTGCAGGTCACGTTCTTCCCGAGCTTCTGACGCCCGGGCTCGTCCTCCGCAGCCAGCGATCGAGGACGTAGAGCGCCCAGAGCGGCCGGCTGCGATCGCGCCTTCGCTCGCGGTGCTCCCTCTGCCAGCCGGCGAACACCGCCCGATCGACGAGCCCGAGCTCCCAGAGCGGTGACTCGGCGATCACCGCGTCCAGTCGTCCGCAGAGTGGTCCGCGCAGCCAGGCCGCCAGCGGAATCCCGAAGCCCTTCTTCGGTCGATCGATCACCGCATCCGGGATCTGCCCGCGCGCCGCGCACTTCAGCAGGTACTTGCTCTGGCGTCCCGGCAGCTTGGTGCGCGACGGCAGCGAGAAGGCGAAGTCGACCAGAGTGTCGTCGAGCAGCGGCGGCCGCACCTCGAGGCCATGCGCCATCGCGGCGCGATCGACCTTGGTGAGGACCGATCCGGACATGTAGGTCGTGAAGTCGAGCGCCAGGATCTGATTGAGCCAGTCGTCACCTGGCGGCAGCCGAGCGCCCAGCGTCGCCGGCTGGAGGCCCCGCGCCGCCGGCACCGCCGCGCCGAGCTCGGGGAGATCGACGCTCGACATCCAGCGCAGATGACGGACCACGCGCGCGTCGTCCCAGCGGCCGACAAAACGGCGGAGCTTCCACTCCAGGCTCTGGTACCGATCATTGATCGGCAGCTTGTTGACGGCCCGCTCGACGATCCCGCGCCGGAACCACCCGGGGAGCGCGGCGTAGACGGCGGCCAGCCGGTGGGCGCGGTAGGTCGGGTAGCCGCCCCACAGCTCGTCGCCGCCGTCGCCGCCGACCACCACCTTCACGTGGCGGGCGGCCAGTCGGGAGAGGAGAAACGTCGGGATGAACGAGGGATCGGCCAGCGGCTCGTCCAGCATGCCCAGCGCGTCGTCGACGACGTCGAGCAGGTTCGACTCGCTCAACGTCTCGGTGACGTGCTCGACGCCGAGCTGCTCGGCCACCATCCGCGCGTAGCTGGTCTCGTCGAACGTGCCGTCCTCGAACCCGATCGAGAACGCCTTCATCCGCGTCCCGGCGCGCTTCACGGCGGCCGCCGCCACCAGCGACGAGTCGATCCCGCCCGACAGGAAGATGCCGACGGGCACGTCCGAGACCAGCTGCGCCTCGACCGAGCGCTCGATCCCCTCCCACAGCCGCCGCCCCAGCTCCTGGCCGCTCTCCGCCGGCGCCGGCCCGGCGGCGGGAACCTGCCAGAACGGACGCGGCGCCTCCAGACGCCCGCGCTCCCAGCAGAGCGTGTGCCCCGGCGGCAGCTTCTTCACCGCGCCGACCAGGGTGTGCGGCGGGTGGACGTAGTCGGAGAAGAAGTACGACGCGAGCCCCTCGGCGCCCAGCGCCCGATCGACGCCGCCGTGCGCGAGCACCGCCGTCAGCTCGGAGGCGAAGACCAACCCGCCCGACGGCAGCTCGGCGTAGTAGAGCGGCTTGATGCCACAGCGATCGCGCGCCAGCAGCAGCCGCTCGGCGACCGCGTCCCAGATCGCGAAGGCGAACATCCCCTCCAGCGCGGCGACGCCGCCGGCGCCGTGCTGCTCGTAGTGGTGGAGGATCGTCTCGGTGTCGCTGCGGGTGCGGAAGCGGTGCCCCTGCTGCTCCAGCGGCGCGCGCAGCGCGCGAAAGTTGTAGACCTCGCCGTTGTAGGTGAGGACGACCTGGCCGTCCTCGTTCCCCATCGGCTGCACGCCCCCCGCGACGTCGATGATGGCCAGCCGGCGATGTCCGAGCGCCACCTGCCAGGGGCCAGTTGCGCCGCCGGCGGCGCCGCGCCAGCTCCCTTCACCGTCGGGGCCGCGGTGCGCGATCTCGCGCAGCATGCGCGGCAGCGCGGCCGGGTCGGCCTCCCGCGCGATGAAGCCGGCGATGCCGCACATGTCCGGTCCTCAACCTTCTGGGGGGAAGCCGACGCGCGCGGCGATCGCGTAGCTGGTCTTGCGCTGCGATTCGAAGTTGGTGCGCACGATCAGCTCGGCCAGGATCCCGGTGCCGATCGACTGCATCCCCATGAGCGCGCTCGTCACGGCGATCAAGAACAGCGGATTGCGGTGCACCCAGACGTCGAAGGCGATCTTCTCGTAGAGAACGAAACCGGAGATCAGCGCGGAGGCCCCCAGCATGAGCGCGCCCAGCCCGCCGAAGACGTAGATCGGCTTGGTCTGGTACTTGCGCATGAACCAGACGGTGGTGGTGTCGAGCATGACCTTGATCGTGCGCAGGAGGCCGTACTTCGAGTGTCCCGCCACGCGCGGCCGGTGATTGACCACCTCCTCGCCGACGCGCGCGCCGAGGCCGTCGGCCAGCACCGAGAGGAAGCGGTGCATCTCCCCGTAGAGGTGGATCTCGTCGGTGAGGTCCTTGCGGTAGACCTTGAGCGAGCAGCCGAGATCGTGGATCTTCGTGCCCGTCACCTTGCGGATGAGGGCGTTGGCGGCCAGCGAAGGGATCCGCCGGAGGACCAGGCCGTCCTTGCGATCCTTGCGCCAGCCGGTGACCAGATCGAACCCTTCGTCCAGCTTGGCGATGAGGCGCGGGATGTCGTGCGGGTCGTTCTGACGATCGGCGTCCATCGTGACGACCAGCTTGCCGGCCGCCGCATGGAAGCCGGCGTCGAACGCCGCGGACTGCCCGGTGTTGCGCCGAAAGAAGATCGCCTTGAGATAGGGCCTGCTGGCCGCCTCTTGCCGGATGAGCGCCGCGCTGCCGTCGTTGCTGCCGTCGTCGACGGCGATGATCTCGAACTGCTTCCCCATCGCCGTGAGCACCGCCGCGATCTCGTCGAAGAGCGGGACGAGGTTGTCGCGCTCGTTATAGATGGGAAGGACGACGCTGATGTCCATGGCGATACCAGCGCCGCGCGCTTCGCTCCCCTTTATCATGCTCAGCGCCGATTTTCAGGAATCGGTGCGCCCCGGGCGGGATCCCACATCCCACGAACGATCGCGGTCGCGCGCGTCTCTGCGACGCGCGGCGCGCGGCCGTAGGCGGACAGCGGCAGGAGAAACAGGCCAGCGATCCCCAGCGCGAGCCCGAGGTGGGCGGCGGCCCGGCGCGGGCGCGGATCGTCCCCGGTCGCCACCAGCGCCAGCGCGGCCAGCACCACCAGCGCCAGCGGCGCCATCGCCCAGATCCCCCGCAGCCCCACCGACCACCCCAGCCCGTATGGCGTGAAGCCGGCTCCGACCAAGGGGAACGCCAGATCGAAGACCGGGTTGTCGAACTGTTCGGGATAGTGCGGGTAGAGGGCGCCCGACACCACGTTCAGCAGCACCGACGGGATGGTGAGCCCGACGATCGCCGCCGTGGCCGTGGCGTGCTTGCCGAGCCGCGGCCACAGCTGGATGAGCGGCAGCAGCAGGAATGGCGCGACGGTGGCGATGTAGCGCGGGCCGACGCACCAGCCGGCGCGCCAGTTGCTCATGCCGGCGATGAAGAGGAACATCGACGCCGCGATCACCAGCGTCAGCACCGCCTCGCGCCGCGGGCCGCGCGCGACGAGAACGATCGCCCCGGCGAGACCGAGAATCAGCACCGGCGAGAAGGCGAAGAGGCCATAGGCGGGCGAAATCAGGAAGGAGGGGAACGCGTCCAGGTGCGGCAGCGACAGCCCGTCGAAGCCGGCCTTGTGGGCCGTCTGCGCGAAGACGGGGTTCTCGATGTTGGCGTAGGGGAGCGTCCAGGGTCGGCCGAACAGGGCCGTGTGATAGGCCCCGAGCGCGACGGCCGGCGCCAGCGCACCGACGGCGAACGGGAGGATCGCCCGGCGATTCCGGACGATCAGATAAACGGCGAGCGCCAGCGCGACCAGGATCGCCTGGTACTCGAGGGTCACCGCCACCGCCGCCAGAAACCCGGCGGCGGCGACCTCGCGCCTGAGCCGCCGAGGCTCCGGCGGCGCCGGTTCATCCAGGCGCGGGTCGTCGATCAGGATGAACGCCGAGAAGACGGCCGCCGCCGCCAGCGCGTGTCCGACGAACATCCCGCCATAGGGATAGAGCATCGTTCCCAGCCCCAGCGCGACCAGCAGCAGATCGCGCGCCAAGCCCGACCGCGTCTTCCGCTCGACGTAGCGGGCGAACAGCCAGAAGAAGGCGAGCATCGGCAGCTTGACCGCCACGAGCCGCAGCCAGAAGGTCGCCTCGCGTTTGCCGGGCGCGGGCCACCCCACGAGCTTGCGCAGCGCGGTCTCGGCGAACAGCACCGGCACGCCGGCAAAGCTCACACCGGGCGCCTTGCTCGAATAGACGTGGTGAGCGTTCTTGGCCTTGTCGTTGACGTAGCCCCACTCGCCCATCACCGCATCGATGTTGAGGACGTGGTGCTCGACGATGGCGCGCGTCGCCCAGACCCGGACGTTCTCGTTCGGGTTGTTGATCGCCTCGAAGTACGGCGAGACGATCAGATAGGCGGCGGCGACCAAGAACCAAGCGGCGTGTCGGCGCAGGACGCCGCGCGCGCCCACCGCGGTCCGCCAGTTCGGCTTCATCCAGCCCGAACCCTATCAGGCGGGTGCGCTCGAACGGAAGCTCAGCGCCTCAGGGCTTTGCGGGGCCCGAGGCGTTCTTCCAGACGGTCGAGCTCGGATTCGAAGAGGCCGGAGGCGAACGGAAACAGGGTCACGTTGGCGGCGCCCGCCATCAGCGCCGGCTTCTCCACCGCATCGGTCACCGTCGACGTCCCAGCGACCACCCGGCAGCGGCGCTGGGCGCGGCTGGTGAGGCTCGACAGGACGCGGCAGGCCTCGAAGGCGTGGACGTTGGCCACCCCCAGATCGAGGAAAACCAGCTCGGGACGGTAGCGTTCAGCCAGACAGACGCCGATCGGGAGGCCGGTGGCGACCATGCCGTTGACGTCCGCGTGGCGGGCCAGCGCCTCACCAAACTCGAGTCGCCCTTCGCCATTTCCAGCGATGAGCAGGACGACGCCCCGGCCGCTCGCCTCGAACTTCGAGCCGTCGAGCGCGAACAGCGAGGCGTCGGTGGCAACCTCGACCGGTTCGGTGCGCGTGGCGGCCTTCTTCTTCTTGCCGTCTTCGGGGCGCCCGGGGCCGGTGATCTGGCGGTGGGCTTGCTCGACCGTCAAGGTCCCCGAGGCCATGGCCACCAGCAACATGGTCTCCACGTCCAGCGCGTCGGCCAGGCGGACCAGGTACTCGGCCCGGTCGACGTACATCTGGCCTTCCTTCCAGCGGACGGCACGCGAGTGCTCGAACCCGAGGATGTTTGCCAGGTCGCGTTCCCGGGTGTCCGGCCCGCGCAGCTCGCGCAGACGCTCCATACAAAACTTCCAAAGTTCTTTTGACGGAGGGTGTCGAAGCATTTTCATTTCGATCTTGCTCGATGCGGCACGTTCACTTTAGGCAACTGGGTTTCGATTGCAAACCCGATGGAACTACACACGATTATCTCGGGGAATTTGAATAAGTAAGCCAAAATCCAGTCGCGATTTGTAGTAATATAACCGAAACTTTCAGGGGTTGACCGAGGTCGGCGCCACGCAGGGTGGGCGGGATACGGCCGGTGCGACCAGCAGGCTCTTGCTCTCGGCCTTCCCAAACTCAGCGGGCAAAAACGTGTGCATGCCTACCGGTCTGCGCCAGGGGTTCTTTCAGGTTTTTGCTGAGGCGGCCCGGAACCGCTAAGCTGCCGACGCCGCATGTCGCGTAAAAGTTTGTGTCTGTTGGTGGGGACCGGGTTGCTTCTGGTCGGCGTCGGGTGCGGAATCGCGGTCCAGCGGGACCTCTCCGCGATCCCGCCCGGGCAGGTCGGATTCGATGACATGTGCGGTCTGCAGGAGTACTTCGATGCCCTGGAGATCAAGAGCACGCCGCCGCCGCGCGTCGTCAGCGCGCTGGACATGGAGGGTCAAAGCGGCAGCAAGGTCCTACACGGCGGCCAGGAGCGGATCGCTTTCGACAGCGACTTTCTGCTCAAGCACCTGCGGCGCGTCCTCAACGAGAACTGGCGGCGGTTGCCCGAGCCGATCGCGACCGCGACCGACATCGAGATCGAGGTCCGCTGGTCAGAGAAGGCCGGCGCCAAGCGCGTGGTGACCGATCAGCCGTCCGAGCTGATCGTCGGGAGCCAGAGCTGGTCGCTGCCGTACCAGCCCTGCCTGTCGGAGCTGCTGTACGGCGCGCCGCTTTATCGCCAGCGGCGACAGATGTGGGGACTGCCGCTTCCGGCGCAGCACCTCGACGGCGGAGCGGACGCAGAGCCGCCGATCTCGACCGGTCCGCTCGTCGGTGGCGGCGGGGACGCGGGCGCTGCCGACGCCGCCCGGGCGCACTGAGGCCGCGCGCGGCTCAGGATCCGAGCCAGAGTTGCACCAGCTCGCGGCCGCCAAACAGATAGATGAGGGCGGCCAGCGCCAGGAACGGGCCGAACGGGATCTGCACCCGCCGGAGCGGTTCGGCCTCCACCTCCGGCTGACGGCGGCGCTGCCATACGGCGATCGGGAGGCTCACCAGCGCGCCGACGATCGCTCCGACGAAGACGACGAACGGCAGAGCCCGCCAGCCGAGCACGGCGCCGATGACCGCCAGCAGCTTGCCATCACCGAGCCCGAGCCCCTCGCGCTTGAGGACGTAATAATAAAAATCGGCGATGAGCCGGAAGAAGAGGTAGCCGCCCACGGCCCCGATGAGGCGTCCTTGCCAATCGGCGCCGTGCGCGCCGAACGCCGACAGATAGAAAATGGGGATCGCGGGGAGGGTGATGACGTCGGGGAGGAGCTTGGTGGCGAGGTCGATGAACGCCAGCACCAGGAGGACGCCGCCGAACGCGAAGTAGCAGGCGAAGCGCGCCAGCCGGACGCCGGCGGCCTGGCTGGGATCGGCGGCCACGAACTTCCACCACAGCGCCGCGGCGAGAAGCGCGGCCAGCGCCTCGACCAGGGGGTAGCGGGCCGAGATCGGCGCCCGGCAGGAGCGGCAGCGGCCCCGCAAAAGCAGGTAGGAGAGGATCGGGATGTTGTCGGCGGCGCGCACCGGCGCCCCGCAATGAGGACAGCGCGAGCCCGGGCGGACAATCGATTCGCCGCGCGGAACCCGTACGATGGCGACGTTGAAGAAGCTCCCCCAGACGGCGCCGAACAGCCCAGCCGTCACGACACCGAAGGGCGAAGAGGAGAGAAAGGCGAAGCTCTCACCCATGGCGCTCGATGCTAAGGTTCCGGGGGCCTTGAGGGGAAATTATGTTGCCGCGCTCGCGGTCTCTCTCGTCTGGCTCGGCGCGGGCGCCTGCGGCAGGCATGGCGGCAAGCCGGAGGCGTCGCGGCTGGTGGTGCCGGCCGAGGCGGTCCGCCCGGCGTTCTTCGCCGAGGCCTTACGCAAGCTCGGGGGCGCTCACTACCACGCGACGCTCCGCTCCAGCGCCGGGCGGGTGGGGGTCGCGCCGCTGGCGGTCACCACCACCACCGATGTGTGGCTCGACCGTACGGGCAACTACCGACTGCGCGAAGAAAACGATCGCGATGGCGGTCGGGAGGTGATCCTCACCGGGCGCGAGCTCGCCGTTGCGCTACGCTATGGGAAGATGATCCGCCGCGTCGCCGAAGAGCCGGAGCCGAGCCGGATGCTCGAAGAGGGCCTGGGCGCCCCCTGGGCAGCCTTCGAGCTCTCGGCGCCCCGCATGCACGTCGAGAAGACGGGCGACGATCTGGTCGGCGGCGTACGCGCGACCAGCTACATGCTCTCTCTGGGCGATGGAGCGGCCGTCAAACCCCCGGCCCCGGCGCTTCCGCTGGTGGGGCTGCGGGCCTGGCGCGGCAACGCGACCATCGAGACGCTGGCCGGCCGTCTGGTCGTCGACGACGCCACCGGCGCGCTGCTGGCTGCCGATTTGACGACGACGTTCCAGGCCAGAGGGGACGCCGGGCCCGAGCAGGGCGCCGTCGAGGTGCACGCGTCGCTCGCCGACGTGGCGTCGACAGCGGCGATCGAACGCCCGGCGGCCGAGGAGCTCTCCCTGCGGCAGCGCACGGTGCCCGAGGCGCATGCGCTCCTGCGTGGCCTGGGCGAGCCAGAGCATCGCGCTCCAGCTGCGCCACGCGAGCGGCGGCCATGAGCGAGCGCAACGGATCGTCAAGCGGATCTTCGGGCGGATCGTCAAGCGGATCTTCGGGCGGATCTGTCGGATCGGGAACGCCCGAGCTGGTGTCGCTGTCGCCCGGCGCGGCCGGGCCGCGGCTCGAGCACCTGGCAGAGAACCGCAAGCTGATCGTGCGCCGCTCGCTGTTGGCGACCGCGGTCGGTGGCGTCATCCCGCTTCCGGTCCTCGACGACTACTTCGCCGGGCGTGTCCGCGCGGGGATGTTGATCAAGCTCGGGGAGCGCCGGCAGGTCGACATCGCCCAGTCGTCCGCCGAGCTCTTGGGAGATCCGCGCGAGGGGACGGCGGTGCGCAACGCGACGCTCACGGCGGCCACGCTGCTGGCGCTCAAGCTCGCCTGGCGAAAGTTCTTCGCGGTGCTCGCGCTCGGACGGCGCGCCGAGGACATGGCGACCACCTTTCAGCTCGGCATGCTGTTCGATCACTACTGCGCCAAGCTTCACGTCGGCGGCGAGATCGATCGCCATCAGGCGGCGCTGCTGCGTTTCGCGATCCACGGCGCGCTGGCCGAGTCGGAGCGGGCGGCCCTGGTGACGGCGTTCCGCGACGGCAGTCGCGTGCTCGGCCGTTCGGCGCTGGAGGCGCCCGCCTGGATGAGCGCGCGCGTCGAGCGCGCCGCGCGACGCTGGGCCGAGACCGGCGGGCGCTCCGCCGATCCGGGCGACGTCCCCGATATCGAGCCCGAGGGCGAGGAGGCGCGCTGGCTCGACCGTGCCTCGGCGGCCGTCGAAGCGCGCCTCGCGCACCTGGAGCAGAGCTATCTGGGGGGACTGGTCGCAGCGTTCGAGCGCCGCCTGAAAGAGGCCGTCGAGCTGGCGCGGAAAAATCCCCCACCGGCCGCCAGCTCCGGTTGAGCGAAACCTTTGGCGACCGCGCGACGGCTTTGGTAAATTGAAATCCACGTGAAGAAAACGGGACGCTCGCCAGGGGCGAAGGGCAAGGAGACCAAGCGACGGCCGGCGCGATCGGCAAGTTCGGCAACATCGGATCGCCCCGCCGGTCGCAAAACCGGCAAGTCGGCCGTGGAGCGAATCCCGGTCCGCGGTGCTCGCAAGACGAAGGTCAAGCCGCGCCCCGCGACCGAGGTGCGGCCCCGTGCGCGCGGCGCGGCCGACCTCGGCGAGACGCGTGAGCAGGCGATCGCGGCGATGGACGCGGCGCTCGACAAGCGGGCTCTGGCGCCGATCCTGATCGACGTCTCCTCGATGGGGAGCTACACCGACTTCATCGGCGTGGTCAGTGGGCGGAGCGACCGCCAGGTCGACGCCATCGCCGAAGGGATCAGCCTGGCCATGAAGGCGCGCGGCGTCTACCCGCTCGGGCGTGAAGGCTCGGGGACCGGACGCTGGACGCTGCTCGACTTCGGCGCCTTCGTCATCCACGTCTTTTATCATCCGGTGCGCGAGTTCTACGACCTCGAGAGCCTCTGGATCGAGGCGCCGCGCGTGCCGCTCGTCGTTCCGCCGGAAGCGAAGCTCGGTCAGGCCGACGCCCTCTACGGCGCGCTCTAGCGCGTCGAGATCGTCTGAGGACGTTTGAAGATCGTCATCCTGGCGGTCGGCAAGCTGCGCGACCGGCACGTCGCCGCGCTCTGCGACGACTACCTCGCGCGGGCACGCCGGCACCTTCCCGTAGAGATCATCGATGTCGATGACGACGCGGCGCTGGCGCGGCGCTGGCCGAAGGACGGCGAGACGATCGCGCTCGAGCCGGGCGGCGTCAGCTGGACGACCGAGGAGCTGGCCCGCCAGGTCGAACGGCGAATGACCCACGGCACGCGCAGCCTGACCTTCGTGGTCGGCGGCGCCGACGGGATCCCGGCTTCACTCGTCGCCAAGGCCCACCTGCGGCTGTCGCTCTCGGCGCTGACGCTGCCGCACCGGCTCGCGCGGCTGCTGCTCTGCGAGCAGATCTACCGCGCGCTGACCATCATCCGCGGCGAGCCGTACCACCACTGAGGTGGCAAATGTTAAAGTTCGGCGATGAGCACTCCTCCTCGCGTGGTTTTGGTCGTCCTCGACGGATTTGGCGAGCGCGCCGGCAAGGATGGAAATGCCATCCGGATGGCCCGCACGCCGAACTTCGACCACATCTACGAAAGCTCGCCCTGGACGCTGATCGGCGCTTCGGAGAACGACGTGGGGCTTCCGATCGGCCAGATGGGAAACAGTGAAGTCGGACACCTCAATCTCGGCGCGGGGCGCATCGTCTACATGGACGTCGTGCGGATCGACAAGGCGATCGAGACCGGAACATTCTATTCGAACCCGGTGTTGACCAAGCTGGTCGACGACGTGAAGGCGAGCGGCGGGACGCTGCACCTGTTCGGCCTGGCCAGCCCCGGCAACGTGCACGCCTCCCTGGAGCATGCCTACGCCATGTGCGAGCTGGCCAAGCGGCGCGGGTTCACCAAGGTCGTCTGGCACGCCTTCCTCGACGGGCGCGACACGCCGCCCAAGTCGGCCGCGGGCTACCTGCGGCAGATCGAGGCGAAGCTGGCCGAGATCGGCGTGGGCGAGCTGGTCTCCGCGATCGGACGCTACTACGCGATGGATCGCGACAAGCGCTGGGAACGGCTGGAGATCGCCTGGAAGATGCTCACCCGCGGCGAGGGGACGCTGGTCGACGATCTGGCCGCAGCGGTCGAGAAGGGCTACACCGCAGGCGCCGACCACAAAGAGGTGACCGACGAGTTCGTCCTGCCGCTCGTGCGCAAGGGGCCCGACGGCAAGCCGCGCGCGATCATCAAGGACGGCGACGCCTGCTTCTTCTACAACTTCCGCGCCGACCGCGCGCGACAGCTGACGCTGGCGCTGCACGCCAGCGACGCCGACTTCCCCTTCTTCGATCGCGGCAAGCGGCCGAAGCTGGCGGGGTTCGCCACGATGACCCAGTACGACTCCAAGGTCGACGTGCCGGTGGCCTTCCCGCCCCAGAGCCTGAAGATGATCCTGGGTGAGGTGCTGTCGAAGCACGGCGTCTCGCAGCTGCGCACCGCCGAGACCGAGAAGTACCCGCACGTGACCTACTTCTTCAACGGCGGCAACGAGGTGGCGTTCCCGGGCGAGGAGCGCAAGCTGATCCCCTCGAACCGCGAGGTGGCGACCTACGATCTGGCGCCCGAGATGTCGGCGGCGCCGGTCACCGACGGCGTGGTCGAGGCGCTCAAGCCGGGCGGGCCGACGTTCATCCTCGTCAACTACGCCAACCCCGACATGGTCGGCCACACCGGCAAGCTCGAGCCGGCCATCCACGCCGTCGAGGCGGTCGACACCGCGATGGGGCGCATCGTCGAGGCGGCCGCCAAGGTCGACGCGACCGTCTTCATCACCGCCGATCACGGCAACTGCGAGACGATGATCGACCCGAGACCGGGCAGCCGCACACCGCGCACACCATGAATCCGATCCCGTTCATCGCGATCGGCAAGCGCCAGGCCGGGCGCAAGCTGCGCAACGGAGGACGGCTGGCCGACGTCGCGCCGACGGTGCTGGAAGAGATGGGGATCGCCGTGCCTGCCGAGATGGACGGCGTGAGCCTCTACGACCACGGAGACCAAGCCGGAAAATGAGCATCGGCAAACGTCTGATCGATCTGGCGCGCTCCGAGCTGAACTCGCTGCTCGACAAGGCGGCGCGCGTGGACGGCGACGAGGCCGACGACCGGGAGCGCCGGCGCTACGGCTCCGAGTACGGGTCGATGTCGGACAAGGAGCTCGACGAGGAGATCGAGCGGCGGCGGCAGGCGCGCGAGGAGGTGGAGCAGGCCACCAACCGAAATTACCGGCCCGAGGCAGGCCCATCGTCGCGCACGTCGTCGGCGCCGCCGCGGCGTACCGCCGCCGGCGACGAGGCGATCCGGAGGGCCTACGCGGCGCTGGAGGTGCCGGCCGGGTCGGATCTGGAGATCGTCAAGCGCGCTTACCGGCGGCTCATGCGCAAGTACCACCCGGACCTCAACGCGGGCTCGTCGGAGAAGCAGCGCGCCGCCACTGATCTCTCGCAGCGGTTGACCGAAGCGTACAAGACGCTGGAACGCCACCTGCGCCGGTAAGAGAACAGCCGGGCGCAACTGGTCGGACGCCTGCGCCGAAGACGGGCGCATGAATCGACGTGCCTCGTGGCCGATGGTGGTCGGCACAATCGGTCTATTCTTGCTGGATGGCCTGGCGAGTGGCTGCACCCCGGGACCGGTCACCGCGCGCTCCGCCGGCGACCGCACGACGGGGGCGGGCAACACGGGCGGGAGCGACTCTCGCCTGGTCGAGCACGACGCCGCGACCGACGCTGCGATCGGGACGCGCGGCTCCGCCGGCGCTGGTGGAGCGAGCGAAAGAATGACGATCGACGCCGCACTTCCCGCCGACCGCGCGCTGCCGGAGACCCCCAAGTTGCCGCCGCGCGACGGTGCGGCCAGCGACGGGACGATGGATGCGCCTCGGGATCTGTCGGTGGACGCTCTGGGAGCGCGATCGCCACGGCCGGGCGAGGTCGCCATCGCCGAGCTGCTGGTGAATCCGACCGGCGACGACCTGGGGCGCGAATGGATCGAGATTGCGAACCGGGCTTCGGAGCCGCTCGACCTGTCGCAGCTCCACCTGGCGACCGCGTCGACCGACGTCGCGGCGGCGGCCGGGACCATCGCTTCCGGCGCGCTTCTCCTGCTCGGTCAATCGAGCGATCCGACCAAGAACGGCGGCGCGCCGGTGGCGGTCGCCTACGGAACCAAGCTGATCCTGCTCAACGCGAACGGGCAGCTCTCGATCTGTCTCGGCGCCTGCGCGTCGGGAGTCGTCATCGACACGGTCTCCTGGGGAGCGCAGAGCGACGCCGACGTCGGGCACGCCCTGATCGTCGATCCCGCAACCAAGGGGCTCTGTGTCGCCTCGGCGCCGTTCGGGACAGCCGGCAGCTTCGGCACGCCCGGCGCGCCGAACCCTCCCTGCGTCGAAAACGTCGACGGAGGATCGCGCCCGGACGTTTCTGTAGCAGACTGAGGCGGCGCCGCCCGGCGCAGCCTCATGACCGCCGCCGCCGAATCAACAACCTCCTCGTTGCCGCCACTGGCGGCGCTCCTGCCTGGCGCCGACGCCAGCGCCGACGAGCTTCTGTCGCGTTTCGTCTCCTACGTGAGCGGCACAGGGTTGTCGCTCTACCCGGCGCAGGAGGAGGCGCTGCTCGAGCTCATGGAGGGCAAGCACGTCGTGCTCAACACGCCGACGGGCTCGGGCAAGTCGCTGGTGGCGGCGGCGCTCCACTTCAAGGGCCTCGCCGAAGGAAGAACGTCGTTCTACACTTCGCCCGTCAAGGCGCTGGTCAACGAGAAGTTCTTCGATCTCTGCCGGCTGTTCGGTCCGGAGCGGGTGGGGATGCTGACCGGCGACGCCAGCATCAACCGCGACGCGCCGATCGTCTGCTGCACCGCCGAGATCCTGGCCAACATGGCGCTGCGCGACGGCGCCGGGCGCGCCGACTACGTCGTGATGGACGAGTTTCATTACTACGCCGATCGCGAGCGCGGGATGGCCTGGCAGATCCCGCTGCTCTGCCTGCCGCAGACGACGTTCCTCTTGATGTCGGCGACGCTGGGAGACGTGCACGTCATCACCGAGGGGCTCACGGCGCTGACCAAGCGCGAGGTGGCGGTGGTGCGCGGGCGCGAGCGCCCGGTGCCGCTGGAGTTCGACTACCGCGAGACGCCGCTGCACGAGACGATCGCCGATCTGGTCACGGTCAACCGCGCCCCGATCTACCTGGTCAACTTCACGCAGCGGGGCGCCGCCGAGGAGGCGCAAAATCTGATGAGCGTCGACGTCTCGTCGAAAGCCGACAAGGAAGCGTTGCGGGATGCCCTGGCCGACGCCAGCTTCGACACGCCCTACGGCAAGGAGTTCCAGCGCTTCCTGCGCCACGGGATCGGCATCCACCACGCCGGCCTCTTGCCGCGGTACCGCCTGCTCGTCGAGCGGCTGGCGCAGCAGGGCCTCCTGAAGGTCGTCAGCGGCACCGACACGCTGGGGGTCGGCGTGAACGTCCCGATCCGCACCGTGCTGTTCACCCAGCTCTGCAAGTTCGACGGCGAGAAGACCGGCATCCTCGGCGTGCGCGATTTCCTGCAGATCGCCGGCCGGGCCGGACGGAAGGGGTTCGACGAGCGTGGCTTCGTCGTCGCGCAGGCGCCGCCTCACGTCGTCGAGAACCGGCGCCTGGCAGCCAAACAGGCGGCCGGCAAGAAGGTGGTGATGCAAAAGCCGCCGACGAAGGGCTACGTCCACTGGGATCGCGGGACGTTCGATCGACTGGTGAACGGGACGCCGGAGCCGCTCGCCTCGCGGTTCGAGATCACGCACGGCATGCTGCTCAACTGCCTGCAGTCGCGCGCCGAGGGGGGCGGTTACCGGCGGCTGGTGTCGATCATCGCCCGCTCGCACGGCGGTCCGCGCGACAAGCGGGCCGAGCGCCGGAGGGCGGCGGCCTACTTCCGGACCTTGCGGCACGCCAAGCTGATCGACGTCGTCCCCGGCGAGGCGATCCGCGGCCGGACGGTCGAGATCAGCCCCGAGCTACAGCGCGACTTCTCGCTCAACCAGTCGCTGTCTCTCTATCTGCTGGAGGCGCTCGGCGTGCTCGACCGCGCCTCGCCCGTCTACGCCCTCGACGTGCTGACGCTGGTCGAAGCGATCTGCGAGAACCCGGACGCCGTCCTGCGCAAGCAGCTCGATCAGCTCAAAACCGAGAAGATGGCCGAGATGAAGGCGGCCGGCGTCGAGTACGAGGAGCGCATCGCCCAGCTGGACGCGCTGGAGTGGCCGAAGCCGAACCGCGACTTCATCTACGCGACGTTCAATGACTTCGCCGACCGCCACCCCTGGGTCGGGCAGGACAACGTCCACCCGAAGTCGATCGCGCGCGAGATGTACGAGGGGTTCACGGCCTTCAATGACTATGTCCGCTCGCTCGGCCTAGAACGAAGCGAAGGGGTGCTGCTCCGCTACCTGTCGCAGGTGTTCAAGACCCTCGAGCAGACGGTCCCCGCGGCGGCGCGCACCGACGAGGTGCTCGACGTGATCGCCCATCTGCGGTCGCTGCTGCGCGACGTCGATTCGAGCCTGCTCGAGGAGTGGGAGGCGCTGGCCGATCCGACGCGCCGCCCGGCCAAGGCGGCCGCGCGGGCCGCCGCCGCGCCGGTCGATCCAGTGGCCGAGCGCCGCGCCACCGTCGCCGGGATCCGCGCCGAGCTGCACAAGCTGGTGGGGGCGTTGGCCCGCCGGGACTTCGCCGCGGCGGCGCGTCTCTGCGCACCCGTGGTGGGCGAGGGCGAGCCCTGGACGGCCGAGCGTCTGACCGAGGCGATGGCGCCGTTCTGGGCGGAGCACGCGGCGCTGCTCACCACCCCCGACGCCCGCCGCCCCGATCGCACGCGCATCGACGAGGTCGGGGCGGGGAGGTTCCGGGCGCAGCAGGTGCTGGTCGACGGGGAAGGGGATGAGGACTGGTCGCTCGACTGCATCGTCGACCTGACCCGGCCGCGCCCGGACGGCGGGCCGTTGATCGAGCTGCAGCGCATCGGGATCTAGGTTGGCCAAGCGGCATCCAATCGATAGAATGATTTCGATGGGTGCGGGCGCAGCTCAGGCGCTGGATGATCGGGCGCTGGTCAAGGCGTTGAAGGCGCTGGGCGACACGACCCGCTTTCGGATGATGCAGGAGATCGCCGACGCGGGAGAGCTCTCCTGCGGCCAGGTCGCCGCGCTGTTCGACATCTCGCAGCCGACGATCTCCCATCACCTCAAGATCCTCACCGACGCTGGGATCCTGGTGACGCGCAACGAGGGGAAGCACCACTACACCTCGGTGAACCGCGCCCTCCTGGCCGAGCTGGGGCTGTCGCTGCGGGCGCGGCTGGCCCCTGGCGGGCGCGCTCAGCCGCGCCGCTCCTAGCGCGCCGCGCGCTCGCCTCATTTTGAGCGTAACCGATTTCGGGTTGATACATCGAAACATTTGAATGTGTCAATAAAGGCACGAAAGGAGTCTGCGATGACCACCCGATGGGATTTCGATTTCACTCACTCGAACGTCGACTTTTCGGTCCGCCACCTGCTGGTGTCCAAGGTGCGTGGCCGCTTCAACAAATGGGGCGGCACGCTGCTCTATGACGAAAAGGACCCGACCCGCTCATCCGTGGAGGTGACCATCGACGCGGCCAGCGTCGACACCTCGGAGCCCCAGCGCGATACGCATCTCCGGTCGGCCGACTTCTTCGACGTGGCCAAGTTCCCGCAGCTCACCTTCAAGAGCACCCGCGTCGAGCCGATCGACGGCGAGCGTCTGCGCGTGACGGGAGATCTGACCATCCACGGTGTCACCCATCCGACCATCCTCGACGTCGAGCTCGGCGGCAGCCTCAAGGATCCCTGGGGCAAACACCGCGCCGGTTTCACCGCCACCGCCACCATCGACCGCAAGGAGTTCGGAATCACCTTCAACCAGGCGCTGGACCACGGTGGCGTCGCGCTCGGCGAGAAGGTCGCCATCAGCATCGACGTCGAGGCGACGCGCGCGGAGGTTGCCCAGGCGGCCTAAGCCGCCTATCGGGCGGCACGTCGTCGGGCATGGTTCGCTGCGCTCACCGTCGCCTTACGGCGACGCCCTCCTAGGGCGCGAGCGCGATGCGTGTCCCGGCCTGCAGCCCGGCCGGCGGGTCGACGATCACCTGATCGCCCACCCGGAGCCCGTCGCTGACGAGCGCGTCGTCGGTGGCGTCGATGATCGCAACCTGGCGCAGCTCGGCGGTGCCGTCGCGCCCCGCGATCCAGACCGACCTGCGATCGCCGTCAGCGACCACCGCCGCGGCGGGGACCGGAAAGACGGCGTCGTAGCGCCCGCGTGCCAACCGCAGCGGCTGTCCGGAGACCAGCCCCAGATCACCCGGCAGCGGGATCTCGACCTTGTGGCTGGGCGGGGTGGAGTCGCCCGGCGGCTTGCAATCGAGAAAGCGGGGCCCGACCTGCGCCTCGGGCGGGCCCGTGTCGGCGGCCGTAGCGCTGGCCCCGCCCCGCGGCAGATCGTTCGAGGCGCGCGGGCCGAGGCCGACCACCTCGACGCGGCAGAAGTCCATCTTGGCCAGCGTGGCGCGCTCCTCGCCGTCCAGCTCGAAGGCGCCATGAAGGAGGCGCCCCTTCACCCGCGCGACGGGCGTGCCGGCCGCGATCGGCGTCCCGATCTTGGCCAGCGTTTCGACCACCTCACCCGGCTCCGGGGTGGCGACCGTGAACTTGCTGAGGGCGGCCAGCGCCATCTCGACCAACTTCTGCTTCTCGGCCAGGTGCAGCTCGGCCTGTCGCAGCTCGGCGCCGTTCCCGGCCGCCCGCATGCTGTCGCGCAGCTGCTTGTAAAACCCGACCCGCGAGCGATCGTGGGCCAGCAGCGTCTCCAGCCCCGAGGCGCCCTGGAGCTTCGCGACCACGTCGCCGGCTGCGATCTCCGTTCCCGCCGGCAGCAGCTCGGCGAGCCGGCCGGGATTGGCGAAGGCCAGCGTCGTCGTCTCGTAGTCGGTGACCTGACCACGTCCCGAGAACCAGCGGTAGACCGCCGTGGGGACTGGGCTCGTGACCTGGACCCGCAGCGCCTGAGGGGCGGACGGCGCGCGTTGGCGGCTCCAGAGCCAGTAACCGATGCCCCCGGCAGCGGCGAGAAGCACGAGGACGACGATCAGGATCGGCCGTCTCGAGCGCCCGACGGGCGCTTTCCCGCGCCTGCCCCCGTCGGCGAACCCCGACATCACCACGGCCTCGGGCTCGGGCGGCTGGCGGCGCTCGGAGAGTCCAGGGGGCGGCGGCGCCACCTGCACCGGGAGCGCCGGCGACAGAGCGTCGCTCTGCGGGGCGGGCGGCGGTCTGACGGCGGGAGGAGAGTCCGAAGATTGCAGCGCTCCGTCGAGATCCGTCGCCCAGCTCGACTTGGCGGCGACCTCCGGCTTGGGGGCGCTCGGCGCGACGGTCACGGGCGGTGCGGAGACCGGCTCGGAGTCGAGCGCTTCGTTCGGCAGCTCCCTGATCGCCTGCGCGGTGACCTCCGCGTGGATGGTCGTGGGCGCCCCCTCCGGCGCGGCGGGCGATCCCCCCGCCAGCTTCAGGACGTCGAGCGGGACGACGGGCGTCGGCTCGGGCGCACTGTCGAGCATCGCCGGGTCGGGAACGAACTGTGCGGTCTTCGCCGCCTGCGCCGCCTCCCACTCCGCCTCCGCCCCTTCGGAGGCATCGTCCTCCACCAGAGCCGGTTGCGCCGGCGCGGGCGCCGGTGGGGAGGCGGAGGCCCCCTGGGTTCCCGCCCGCATGACCATGGCGGGCAGCGCGGCTCTCGGTCCAGCGGAGTCCAATGTCGCGGCCAATCGCCTGGGGGAGGGCGAGCTCTGCTCGACCGAGCCCGTCGCGGGGGGGTATGGGGACCCTCCCAGGGTCCCCGCCGATCGCGTGGGGGAGGGCGAGCTCTGCTCGACCGAGCCCGTCGCGGGGGGGTATGGGGACCCTCCCAGGGTCCCCATCTCGAGAAACCCGAGCTCGGCGAGCCGCGCGGCAAACTCGTTGATCCCGTCGGGGGTCAGGTCCGCCCCGTAGGTCTTCGACGCCCAATCGGTCACCTGGGCGACCGGCTGCCCGTTCAGCTGCAGCGCCAGCTGGTACTCGAAATCGTAGAGGCGGAAGCTCGCGCCGGTCTTCGGATCGCTCACGTCCACGCACGCGACGCCATCCGCTTCAGTCGGGGACACAGTCAGGTCCTGGCGAAAGCGGGGGCTGGCTTCGCTCATGCGGGCCCGAGCTTACAGGTCCCGTTCGGCCCCGAGCAACATATAGTGCCTGCCGCTCGAGCCGGCGTTCGTCCGGCCGACGCCCGTCCATGGCCAGCTCCCGGAAAAATCAAAATGCGTTTCTCTACCGCGCCGGAGTCCGGTTGGCCGGGACGGTGGTGGCTTGCGACGCCGCTGCCGGAGGCGACCTGGTCTTCCTGTCGCACGCGGCGGTCCTGGGGGCCCGCGGGCGGCGCGCGCTGCCTCACGTCGGCGGCAGTCGGCGTCAGATTCTTGCCACGGAGGCGACGCTCGCGCTGCTGGGACCGTTTGGGGAACGCTTGCGGGCCCAGACGCTGGTGGTGCCGTTCGGGCGGCCGTTCGCGCTCGGTGATCTGCGGCTGGAGATCTTTCCGTCCGGCTTCATGCCGGGCGCGGCGTCGCTGCTGTGCGAGCGCGAGGGGCGGCGCCTCGTCTACTCGGGCCCGGTCGGCCAAGTCGACGAAGTCGACCACGTCGACCACGTCGGGCAGCCTGGCGACGGTCGGGCCGAGCTGCGCGCCGCCGATGCGCTCTGCGTCGACGCGCGCTTCGCGGCGCGCGAGATCGTGTTCTCGGAGCGCGCCGCCGCCGAAGAGTCGCTCCGCGCGATCGCCTGCGAAAGGGCGGGGGCGGGGGCGCCGCTATTTTTGATCGACCCCCCTGCGCTGGCCCCAATCGTCGCGCGCATCCTCGGCGCGGCCGGCGTTCCGCTGCGGGCCCATCGCACGATCCTGGATGCGGTGGCGGCATTTCGGCAGGTCGATCCGCGGTCGTCCTATCCGCAGGTGCAGCGGTTTGCAGGCCGGCTGGCCGAGAACGAGGCGCTGCTCTGGCCGGCCGACGCGCGCCCGCCCAGCCAGGGGGGCCAGGTGCGGGCGCGCCCGAGCGTGCTCGTCTCGCCGCGGGCGGCCAGCGCGGCCGCGGGCGCCCGCTGGGGCGGCGCGCACCGGTTGACGTTCCCCTGGGGAGCTGACCTCGCTCAGCTGGCGCGCTATGTCGCGGCAACGGGCGCTTCGGAGGTCGCGCTCGTCGGCGCGCCGGATGACGAGCTGGCCGAGCTCTTGCGCGGGCGTGGGCTTTCCGCTTATCGGATTGGCCCCCCTCGGCAGATCGATCTGTTTCAGGCAGCGTAAAAACACCGTCGCGCATTGTTTCTTAGGGGGTGATGGAGTTAAATTTCCGACGTGTTCAATCTCGGCGCGGGCGAGATCACCGTCATCTTGGTGCTCGCCCTCATCTTTCTCGGTCCCAAGAAGCTCCCCGATCTCGCGACCGGGCTGGGGAAGCTCATTCGCGAGATCCGCAAGGCGACCTCGGATGTCAAGAACGAGATCACGCTCGACGATTCATTCCGCAAGCCATTCGAGGAGTTGCGCGACGCTGTCACGTTGCACCCGGACGAGCTGAAGCGGCGCGATCAGGTCAGGAAGGCGGTCGAGGAGGCCAAGAAGCGCGCCGAGGAGGCTGAGGCGCTCATGGCGGCGACCGCGCCGGTTGTGGCGGCGCTCCCCGAGCTGCCGGTCGAAGGGGCTACAGCGACGGCCGAGGTTGGGGAGATTCCCGCCATCGTCCCGCCGGTCTCGCCCCCGCCCGGGACCGTGTCCCGCGCCCGCCCGGCGCCCGCCATCGTCGACGTTCAAGAGGTCAAGGACGGCGCGCCGATGTCGGTCGCCTCCTCCGACGAGTCGGCGCCGTTTTCCCCCGCGTCTCCCCCGGCGTCCAATGCCGAGATTCTGACCTCGGCGCCGCCAGTCAGCGGCGCGCCGCGCGTGACGCCACCCATCTCCAGCCTCTCGGGCGATCGCGCCAACACGACGCAGGCGCTGTCGGAGGCCGATCTGCTGGCCAGCGTGCCGCAGTCGAAGCGGAGGCCGACCCCACCGCCGCTGCCTGGGCTCGATCGGAATCCCCCGCCTGCCAACCGGATGGGCCTGCCGCGGGTGACGCCGCCCGTCTCCAGCCTCTCGGGCGATCGCGCGAACGCCACCCAGAGTCTCTCGGAGAGCGATCTGCTGCCGCCGGGCGCGGGTAAGCCACCGCCGCTGCCGGGACCCAAAAAGACATAAGCAGACGTAGTCGCGAAACGGGGCGACAATCCGTCCCCGAAGCACGAGGCCCCACCCTGACCACCCCCGACGAAAAAGATCGCTCCGCTGTCGAGGGCGTGCGCATGAGCTTCGTCGAGCACCTCTCCGAGCTGCGGCTGCGGTTGCGCAACTCCGCCATCGTCTTTCTGATCGCGATCGGGTTTTCGTTCTACTTCGTCAAAAACTACTTCGACCTCCTGACGCGGCCGGCGCGCGCCGCCTGGGTGATCGCTCTCTCGGGGCAGGAGCCGGTGTTCCGCTTTGCCAGCCCGACCGAGCCGTTCTGGGTCTACACCAAGCTGGCGATGTACGGCGCGCTGCTCGTCGCCAGCCCTTTCATCTTCTGGGAGATCTGGCGGTTCGTGGCGCCGGGGCTCTACAAGCGGGAAAAGCGGATGGCGCTGGTGGTGACCCTGGCGACCGCCGCCTGCTTCATCGGCGGCGCGCTGTTCGGTTACGGCGTCCTCTGCAAGCCGGCGCTGACGTACATGCTGTCGTTCGCCGAGATCTTCCCGGCCGGCTCGCTCCACTTCAAGATCGAGCCGGCTGTCATGATGGACGAGGTGGTCGGCTTCATGCTGGCCATGATGATCGGGACCGGCGTGGCGTTCGAGCTGCCGGTGATCCTGGCGGTGATGGGCTGGCTGGGCCTCATCACCTCGAAGGCGCTCTGGAAGTTCAACAGGTACGCCCTCATCCTGGCGTTCATCGTAGGTGGCGTGTTGACCCCGGGACCGGACGTCCTCTCGCAGGTGCTGATGTCGGCGCCGCTGTTCGGCCTCTACAACGTCTCGATCCTGCTCGTCTGGCTGATCGAGCGCGCCGCCCGCAAGCGCCTGATGGCGCTCGCCCAACAAACCGGCGCCGATCTCGTCCCGACCGACGACTGAATCGGGACCCTGAGAGGGTCCCGCGCCCCCCGCGACGAGCTCGGACGAGCAAAGCTCGTCCTCCCTCACGCGAGCAAAAAAATTTGACGGCTCCCGGTCCCTGGTGAAGATGGGACAGGTGATCAATGCTGGGCGAATTCTCTGACGGTCGTGCACGCTCTTTGCCGAAGGGCTTCGTGCTCGTTTCGGTCGGTCCCCGTCGGGGAGCGGTAGCGGGTCTGCAGCGAAGGCTGCGGGCGCGCGACACCATCCCCGCCTCGGGACAGATCGTGTTCCGCGCCGGAAGCCAGACGCTGCGCTGAGGCAACCCTGTTGTTCCGACTCTTCAAACTGGGCGTCGCCCTGATCGGATTCGCCGCGTTCGCCTGGTTCGGCGTGACCGTCAAGCTCGGATCCCAGACCCTGTTCCAGCATCTGCGCGCCATCAGCCAGACCAAGGAGTCGCAGGAGCTGGTCGAGGGGACGCGTGAGGCCGCCGGGCCGCTGGCGGACGACGTCCGCCGCAGGTTCAAGGAAGGCACCGCCGACAAGCATGCTCCCGATGCGGGCGCCGGTCCTGGCGCTCGCCCTCCCGAGGAGCGCGTCTCGGCCGCCGATCGTCAGGCGCTGCATCACCTGATCAGACGCGTCGATCGCTGATCGCCCGGCCGGGAACCATCGCGTAAGCTTTTCGGCGATGCGCTGGATCGCCGCGATCGCCGTCGGGCTCCTTTCGTTGGATCTCACCGGGCAGTCGGGTCGGGCGCGCGAGGCGCCGCCGGTCTGGAGCGGCGCGCCCCGGCACGCCAAGGGGACGGCGGGCCTCGCCGATCTGGCCGAGCGGGCGCGCGCCGCGGTGGTGCACGTGCGCGGCGAGATGCCCGACGGGAGCGCCGCCGGCGAATCGGACGGTGACGGCGGACGGACGTCGATCGGCACCGGGTTCATCATCAACAAGGACGGCTACCTGCTCACCAACGAGCACGTGGTGCGCGGCGTGATCGATCTGCGGGTGCGGCTGCTCGACGGACGCGAGCTGGCGGCCTGCGTGGTGGGGGCCGACATGGCGACCGACCTCGCTCTCCTCAAGGTGACGACCAAGCGGCCACTCCCGGTGCTGGCGCTGGGCGACTCCGCCTCGGTGCGCGTCGGCGAGCCGGTGATCGCCATCGGCAACCCCTACGGGTTCAACCACAGCGTCACCGCCGGGATCGTCTCGGCCAAGGAGCGGGTCGTCGATCGCGCCAGCCTGCACGAGCCGGGCGCCGAGGATCTCTATTCGTTCTTCATCCAGACCGACGCGTCGATCAACCTCGGCAACTCGGGGGGGCCGCTCATCGATGCCTCGGGCGCGGTCATCGGCGTCAACGCCGCGTTCTGGGCCGGCCACCCACTGCAGCCGGCGCAGGGGATCGGTTTCGCGATTCCGATCAACATGGCCAAGGCGCTGCTGCCGCGCCTGATGGAGACCGGGACCGCCCGCCGGGCCTACCTGGGCGTCGACGCGCAGCCCATTGATCCAGCGCTCGAGGCGGCGCTGAAGCTGCCGTCGGGGCGCGGGGCGCTCATCGCCAGCGTCGAGAAGGGCTCGCCCGCGGAGGCGGCGGGGCTGGAACCGGGCGACGTGGTCGTCAACTGGAACGGGGCCGACGTCGCCACCAGCGAGGACTTCAAGATCGACGCCCAGCTCAGCACGCCGGGCGCGCGGATCAAGCTCGCGCTCCTGCGCGACGGCAAGCGGAGCGACCGGGAGATCATCCCGCGGGCGGCGCCCGCCAAGGAGGTCGCGCCGCCGCATCCGTCCAGCTGCGCGCGGACGCCCGAGCCGCTGATGGCCAACGTCGACGACTTCGACGTGCAGGAGACGCCGGCGCACGGGGGGCGTCCCAACTCCGGTGGTGTGACGGTCACGCGGGTGACCGACCACAGCGCCGCGGCGCAGGCGGGCCTGCGGATCGGCGACGTCGTGCTGCGCATCGGGAAGAGCGGCGTGCGGGTCCCTCCCGACGTGGCGCAGGCGATGGGGAGCTTCAAGCTCGGCGATCCTGTTCCGATGCTGGTGCGGCGCTCGGGGTTCGATTTCTGGATGGCCTTCACCCGGCGGTAGAGGCGGTAGAGCGGTAGAGTCCCGATCATGGACGAGAAACGCTACCGGCACCTCCTCGACGACACCTTCGCGCGCGTCGACCGCGCGTTCGAGACGATCGATCCCGATCTGGCGGAGGTCTCGCTGTCGCAAGGGACGCTGACCATCACCTTCCTGGAGAAGCAGCGGTTGATGTTGACGCCGCAGCCGTCGCCGCGGCAGCTGTGGGCCGCCTTTCGCGACCGCGCCTGGCACTTCGACTGGGACGACACGCGCCAGGCCTGGCTCGACGACCGCGGCCAGGGCGTCGATCTGCTGGCGCTGGTCGAGACGACCACCCGCGAGATGACCAACACGACCGTGCAGATCGCGCGCTCGTAGCGTTTGCGCCCGTCGGTTCGGACGCAGTCTACGACGCCAATTCGATCATCTTGAGCATGGCGCGCGCGGCGCCGGCGCGGACGTCGTCGGGGACGGTGATGCGCTGCTCGGGCGGCTCGTCGCGCAGCGTGCGGTAGACGCTCTCCAGGTCGGTCGCCTTCATGTAGCGGCAGAGGCGGCACGGCTTGTAGAACTGCTTTTCGGGGTGGTCGAGCTCGAGCCGCACGACCAGGCCGCACTCGGTGAGGATCGCGTAGCGGGTCTGCTCGGGGTGGCTGTCGACGTACTTCGCCATCTGTGACGTCGAGAGCACGGCGTCGGCCGCGCGTTGCAGCTCGGGGCGGACCTCGCCGTGGACGATCACCGTCGCGCCGGGATCGTCTTTCCGGATGCGCGTGATGTCCTCGACGCTCATCTGATGGTGGACGTGGCAGGCGCCTTCCCAGGCGAACACGTTGCCGACGTTTCCTTCCTTTTCGCCGGCGCGAATGAGCGGCTCGATCATCTCGGCGTACTCGCGCGGATGAAACTTGTGCGGCTCGGGCGGCGGCAGATAGGTCCGTTTGGTCTTGAGCGCCACCTGATAGGCGAGGTTCTGATCGGGGACGAACAGCAGGTCGGGCACCCCCAGCCGGTCGGCGATGCGCGCCGCGTTCGAGCTGGTGCAGCAGCTGTCCGACAGCGCTTTGACGTCGGCGTAGGTGTTGACGTAGGTCATCGTGGCGAAGCGGCGGCCGGCGGCGCGCAGGAAGTCCTGGCGCTCGGCGACGTCGTCGGCGTCGACCTCCGCCAGCGAGCAGAGCGCGTCGAGGCTGGGGAGATAGACCGGGCGCTCGGGCGCCAACGTGTAGCACCCCTCGGCCATGAAGCGGACGCCGCAGAAGACGACCAGCGCGCCTTGAGAGGGATCGAGATCGCGGGCCTTCACCGCCAGCTCGAAGCTGTCGCCGACGACGTCGGCGATCGCCTGGACCTCAGGCACCTGGTAGTTGTGGGCCGGGATGAAAGCGCGCTTCTCGCGCTTGAGCCGGCGAATCTCATCCCACAGCCAGGCGACGCGCGGGGCCTTGTCTTCGGGCAGATGCCCGCGCCGCACCAGCTGGTCGAGCGCCACGAACGACATCTTGTGACTGTTTCTAGCGCGTCAGCCGCCAGCCGTCGACCGTCGGTCGGCGACCGCCGAGATGACCCACAACGCGACGTGATAGGTTGAGCGGAACAGCATGGAGCGGATGTTCGATCCAGAGATTTGGCGGGAGGTCACGGGGGGCGAGGTCGCGAACCGGGTCCGGCGGCTGGCGCGCGTCACGCCGCTCGTGCCTGCCCCCTCGCTGGGGCGGCGGACCGGCGCGGACATCTGGCTGAAGCTGGAGAACCTGCAGCGCACCGGCTCGTTCAA
Organism: uncultured Pseudomonadota bacterium; assembly: GCA_963831685.1. Lineage (GTDB taxonomy): Bacteria > Myxococcota_A > Polyangia > Fen-1088 > Fen-1088 > JADGRB01. The sequence continues at coordinate 1,971,306 of CAWHRJ010000004.1, read as the reverse complement.
GCTGCGCGGAGCGGCGGCGCGGCTGGCGGCGCTGGCGCTCGAGCCGGGCGTGCGGCGCAAGGTCATCACCGCGTCGGCCGGGAACCACGGCCTCGGCGTGGCGCTGGCGGCGCGAACCTTCGGCGTCGAGGCGACCGTGCTGGTGTCGGCGCAGGCGCCCGAGTTCAAGCGCGTCGGGATCGCGGCGCTCGGCGCCAAGGTCGAGGTCGGCGGCGCGACTTATGACGAGGCCGAGGCGGAAGCGCGCCGGCGTGCGGAGGCCGATCCGGGCCTGGTCTTCGTGTCGGCGTTCGACGACGACTACGTGATCGCCGGCAACGGCGGCCTCCTGGCGCGCGAGATCCTGGCGCAGCTCCCCGACGTGCAGTCGATCGTCGTGCCGGTGGGCGGCGGCGGGCTGGCCGGCGGCATCGGCGTCGAGGTCGTCCCGCGCGGGATCAAGATCCTGGGCGCCTCGCCCGAATCGAACTGCGCCATGCGCCGCTCGCTCGACGAGGGGCGCGCCTACACCAGCTACGACGGCGGACCGACGCTGGCCGAGGGGCTCGAGGGCGCGGTCAGCGAGCGGACCTTCGCGATGGCGCGCGACTACTTCCCGGAGATCGCGCTTTGCAGCGAGCTCGCCATCCGCAGCGCCATCGTCTACGCCTACCGGACGCTGGGAATTCGTCTGCGAGGCCTCGGCCGCGCCAGCCATCGCGGCGCTGCTCGACGACGCCAGCGCCATCCGCGGGCGGCGGACCGTGGTGGTGGTGACCGGCGGCAACATCGAGCCCGATCTCCTCGATCAGCTGCTCAGCGGCGCGCCGGTTTCCTAGCTGTCATCTGCGGCTCTGTGTCACAGCTTCTGGGCCTCGGCGGCGCCGGCGATCTTGGCGCGCGCGAGCGCCGCGCTGCGGAGCCCGTGCCCCGTCGGTCCGTCCCCCAGCTTGGCGCGCGCGGCCGCGCCGTGCCCCGCGCCGAGGATGTCCCGCAGGTAGGCCTCGTACTGGAACGTGTCCGAGTGCTGCTCGGTGTGGCATCCGATGCAGGTGCTGGACGGCGCCTCCTTGTGGACGGACGACGGCTCCTCGAGGCCCTTTTCCGCGACGTGGATCGACCCGGGGCCGTGGCAGACCTCGCACTGCACGTCGCGCAGGCGGTCGGTGTGCCCGAGGCTGGAGCCGCCGACCTGGCCGTAGCCGGTGACGTGGCAGCCGGTGCACTTGTAGTCGTTCTGCTTGCCGACCTCGACCAGCGTCTGCCAGGCCTCCGCGTGCACCGTCTTCTTCCAGAACGCCAGCGCCTCCTTGTGGCAGGCGCCGCACTTCGCGTCACCGACGAAGTAGGCGCGCCCCGGCTCCCGTGGCGCCGGCGGCGGTGCGTTCCGCAGGTTGATGGCGGCGATCTGTCCGTCGAGGTGGCGCATCTCGGCCGCGGTCTTCTCGTCGCGCGGCAGGCTCCGGCGCAGCGGGATCAGCCGGTTGGTGAAGTAGCTGCCGGTGGCGCGGAGGTGTCCAGGGGCGCTCGAGGCTCTTCCTCTCCTCGTCGAGCGCCGCGCGCTCGCGGCGTTTGGCGGCGATGAAGCCGGGATCGGCGCTGGCATTCGATGACGAGGACCAGCGCGCGAGCTCCTCGTCGAGGCGCGACGCCGCGGCGTCGATCTCCACCCGCCGCAACGCCGCCGCGTCGGGCCCGCCCGCGTCGGTCAGCGCGCCGGGGCCGCGGAGGACGAAGTCGATCCGTCCGACGCGCGCCAGCTCCTCGGCACCGGCGACGAGGAACGTCGACCCGACCTGCTCGGCGCGCGCCTGGCCGCTGCCGACCTGCCGTCCGAGGACGATGAGATCGGGCGACGCCGCGCGCGCCAGCCGCCGCGCCGTCGGGCGATCGAGCGGAACGAGCGCGATCACCAGCTCGGCGCCCGCGCTGCGCAGCCGGGCGACCTCGCGCTTGGCGGCCGGCACCGGATCCTCCGCCTGCGCACCGACCCGCGTCGCGAGCGCCGGATCCGCCACGCCGAAGATCCCCACCCGCACGTCGCCGATCGTCTTGAGCTCCGACGGGACGACGGCCGGCGACCTGGAAAAATTCACCGCCAGTCGACGCGGCGTGACCTCGCCATGTCCCGCGCCGATGTCGTTCTCCGCCAGCCCGGCCGCGAACGGACCGAGCGCCTGCAGCGTCTTCCCCAGGAACTTGGCGCGCAGATCGTTGGCCGCCTTTTCCTTGGCGCTCGCGCTCTCGGGGAACGACAGCCCGCCTCCGTCGACCAGCAGCGTCGGTCCCGAGCTCTCGGCCGTGCGCACGAGCGCGGCGTAGCGGGCGACATCCCCCAGCGGATCGCTGGTGCAGCCGCACGGCTCGAGCGTCCCGCGGACCTCCCCCGAATAAAACAGCGTCAGATGCCGTTCGCCGGAGCTCGGCTTGGGCTGACCACGCACCAGCGTTGGATCCGGCGACGGCGACAGCGAGCAGCACTCCGGCGCCGAGCAACGAGGTTCGCATGAGGCGGCACTATGGCAATCAGAGACGCGCCCTGCCAATTCCCGAGTCGCTGCGCAATTCCGATGGAAACCGACCACTCCCAGGCTTGACAGGGCCCCTGCTGGCCGGTAGGTTTCGCGACTCCTTTTTCGAGGACCCACCCAACCATGGCCGTAGTCATTCGTCTCACCCGCGCTGGCGCGAAAAAAGTTCCCTTCTATCGCGTCGTCGCCGCCGATCGGCGCAGCCCGCGCGATGGTCGATTCATCGAGCAGCTCGGGGTCTACGATCCCATTCGCGAGCCGATCGAGTTCCGGGTCGACGAGGAGCGCCTCAAGCACTGGCTTTCGGTCGGTGCGGTCCCCAGCCAAACGATGTCCGAGCTGCTTCGCCGGCAGCGGCGCGCCGCGCCGTCCGCCCCGGCGGCGTAGCCCCAGGGTTCATGAGCGAAGGCGCTCAGAAGCCGGGAGAACCAGCGCTCCGCGAGCTGGTCGACTTTCTGGCGCGCGGTCTCGTCGACCGACCCGAAGAGGTCGAGGTCGAAGAGGTCTCCGAGCCGGACGCGCTGGTCTACGAGCTGAAGGTGGCCGAGGAAGATCTCGGCAAAGTGATCGGCAAGCAGGGCCGGACCGCCAAGGCGCTGCGCACGATCCTCTCGGCCGCGTCGGCGAAGAGCCGTCGCCGCGTGATCCTCGAGATCCTCGAGTAGCGCGACGGACCCCAAGCGCCCCGCCTACGATCCGGACACGCTGGCTGTCGGCGTCTTCGGTCGCCCGCACGGTGTGACGGGCGAGATCTCGCTCCGGCCGTACAACCCGCAAGGCCGGAGCCTGGCCGCGCTCCGGCGGATCATCGTGGTGCGCGCCGGGCGCCGTGAAGAGCGCGACGTGACCGGGTGCCGCCCCGTCGAGGGGGGATACCTGATGCGGCTCGCCGGGGTCGCCACGCGCGAGGCGGCGGCCGATTTCACCCTCGGGGAGGTGCGCGTCCTGCGGACCTCGCTCCCGCCGCTCGAGCCCGGCGAGTACTACGTCGAGGACGTCCCCGGTTGCGCCGTCGAGGACGAAGCCGGGCCGTGCGCTCGGGGTGGCCGTCGGAACGTTCTGGAACGGAGCCCACGACGTCCTCACGGTGGCCGATGGGGAGGGGAAGGAACGGCTGATCCCGCTGGTGCCGGACTTCGTGCTGACCGTCGACGCCCGCGGCCGTAAGATCCGGGTCCGCTGGGACGACGACGTATGACGGAAGACCAGACGCTCGCGCTGACGATCGAGGTCGTCACTCTGTTCCCCGACGTCATGGCCGGGTTCCTTTCGGCCACGGTGATCGGCCGCGCGATCGAGGCCGGCGTGCTCGCGGTTCACTGCACGAACCCGCGCGACTTTGCCCCGGGGCGCCACCGACAGGTGGACGACACCCCCTACGGCGGCGGGCCGGGGATGATCCTCAGCGTCGAGCCGATTGCGGCGGCGCTGGAGGCGATCGCCACGCGCGCGCGGCCCCTCGCGCCGCATCCTGCTGACGCCCCGCGGGGCGCTGTTCGATCAGGCGCGCGCCCGGGCGCTGGCGGCCGAGACGCATCTGACCCTGATCTGCGGGCGCTACGAAGGGATCGACGAGCGGGCGACGGCGCTGGTCGACGAGGAGCTGAGGATCGGCGACTTCGTCCTGGCGGGCGGCGAGGTGGCGGCGGCGGCGGTCATCGAGGCGGTGGCGCGCCTCGTCCCCGGCGTCCTCGGCTGCGCTCTCTCCACCAGCGAGGAGTCGTTCTCCGCGGGGCGCCTCGAATACCCGCAGTGGACCCGCCCGGCCAACTGGAAAGGGCAGTCGGTCCCCGGGGTGCTGCTCTCCGGCGACCACCAGCTGATCGCCCGCTGGCGGCACCACCAGGCCCTGAAGGTGACTCAAGCGCGCCGCCCCGACCTGATCGCCGCGCACCCCCTCAGCGACGATGAGCGCCGGCTCCTCGAGGCGCCTTCCGATGGCGACCTTCCCAGGCTTCCGATGGGTCTTCCGACAAGGACACTTGACTCCCGGCCCCTGGCCGTCTAGATCTGCGGGCTTTCCAATGAGCCAGAACCCCCTTTTGCGAGAGATCGAAGCCAGCTTCCGCCGGACGGATGTGCCCGAGCTGCGCTCCGGTGACAGCGTCCGCGTCCATACCCTGATCAAGGAAGGCGACAAGGAGCGGGTTCAGATCTTCGAAGGCGTGGTGATCGGCCAGCACCGCGGCGGTTCGCGCGCCTCGTTCACCGTGCGCAAGATTTCGTACGGCGTCGGCGTCGAGCGCATCTTCCCGCTGCACACCTCACGCATCGAGAAGATCGAGGTGGTGTCGCAGGGGCAGGTCCGCCGCGCGCGCCTCAACTACCTGCGCGGTCTGCAGGGCAAAGCCGCTCGTATCATCAAGACCGAGCGGGCCATCGGCGAAGACGGGTCGGCGACAGGGTCGACGGCTGCCGCCGCCCCCGCCGCCGAGCCTGCGCCCGCGCCGGCCGCGACCTAGTCGCGAAGTTTCGCTGGGGACGACCGTCCATGCCCGATCGCCTCGCCGCGCGCGCAGGCCTCGGGCGTCACGCTGAGAGCCTGGCAGCCGCCTTTCTCGAGGCCCTGGGCTTTCGGATCGTCGCGCGCAACTGGCGGCAATATGGCGCCGACGCCGGCGAGCTCGATCTCGTCGCCGACGATCAGGGCGCCTGCGTGTTCGTGGAGGTCCGGTCGCGGACCGGGGAGGCGCAGGGACACCCGCTCGAGGCGATCACGGCCCACAAGCGGGCGCGCGTCATCCGGGCGGCGCGCCTCTACCTGGCGGCCGAGACGCCCTCAGCAGAGGCCTACCGGTTCGACGTCGTGGCGGTGACGTTCTGGGAGGACGGCCGTCCTCCCGAGATCGTCCACATCCCGAACGCCTTCGAGCTCGGCGCCTGAGCGCCGGTCGCGTTGGTGCGGCTCAGCGCGACTATGAACGTTCTGGCAGGTCGGCGGGCTCGGCCCACCGGCCGACGGAGACATGCAGGTCTCCGGCTCCGGGATGCCGCTTGTCCGGCACGACCACGAAGTCGTGGCAGACGCACATCTTCTGGCAGCAGAAGCTGCCGGTGGTGGTCGGCCAGGTGCAGATGAAGCCCTTCTTGCACAGCGTGCCGGGATCGCTGTCGGAGCAGTCGTCGTCCGTCGAGCAGCCGGCCGTGCACATCGCTCCCTCCGCGGCCTGATCGGTCGGCGGAAGCGAGACCTTCGGGGGCCGCCTGGAGGCAGATGCGGCTCGGGCATTCGAGGCTGGGCGACGTGAGGATCGCGACCTTACCCCCGCTGGCGCCCGCGTCCACCATGTTGGTGTTGCAGGGCCGTCCGATGTGCTTGTCCTCGCAGCCGCCGCCCAACCCGAGTACCAACGCACCCAAAGCCACCAGGAAGTAGCCACGCACTGCGTTGCCTGAACGTGGGATGAGTCGGGAAGCGAAACTCATTGAGGACTCCTTGCGTCCGTGGGGGGAAGCCTCGGCGCCGCGTTGGGATACACCCGGGCCCAAGAGAAAGGCCGCGCGATGTTACCTACATGTCTTTGCCTGTCAAGCACCGATGAGCCACCTTATACCACCTAGTCGACCGGTCGCGGAAAACCAGGTCAGGTGATTTGTCGGGTGATTGGATTGCCGGGCCCCGACGGCTTTCCAGCAGCCTTCACGGGGCCATCCCCGGAGCCAACCAGACCCAACCCAATCGCGCGGAACCATCGGAATTGGCGAAGCTAATCCGTGGATTTCCGACCATGAATCGCTTGACAGGTGGAAACGGGCTTTCGTAGGATGGCGCGGTTTTGGGTGTGCTTCTCCACGTGGGTCCACGCCCGTGTGGAGTGGTGCAGGGTAATGTACGGGTGATGTAGCCGCGACTCGTGAATCACTTCCCGTTGTACTCAGTCTGTCGTAAAACGTTCGCCCCATCCCTTCAGCTCCCGTGCTTTCGAGCACAACCAGCGAGGTCTCCGCATGAGCCCCAAGCGCGCGATCGGCATTCTGTTGACGGGTCTGTTGATCCTTTCCGGATCTGTGGCCTCGGCCAAGAAGAAGAAAGCAGCTGCACCCGAGGCGGGTGAGGCGCAGCCAGAGGGCGAAGCGCCGGTCGGCGATCAGCCGTCGAAGGTCCTCGAGCGCGCGTTCAAGTTGTACGACGGCGAGGACTACTACTCGGCGTCGATCGAGCTCAGCAAGGTCGTCGAAGGCGAGTCGGGCGACAGCGAGCCGAACAAGCAGAAGGCCGAGTTCTGGATGGGCAAGGCCCTCTACAACATGAAGTACTACTCGGCGTCGCTGTCGTACTTCGATCGCATCGTTCAGAAGGGCCCTTCGCACGCCTACTACAACGCGACCCTGAAGTGGCTCGCGTCGCTGTCGCGCCAGCTGCCCGATTCGACCGGCATCCTCGAGAAGATCGGAAAGTACAACCGCGCCGAGCTCGATCAGCCGGCGCTCGAGAAGGTGCGCGACGAGCTCTACTTCCTGCTCGGCAAGTTCTACTACCAGAAGGGGAACTTCAAAGAGGCCGTCGAGCTGTTCCAGGCGGTCCCGCCGAACAGCGACTCCTACGTCGAGGCCAAGCTGTTCGAGGGCGCGACGCACGTTCGCCAGTACGAGGCCAAGCCGGCCGTCGAGTCCTTCAAGGAGGTCTTGCGGACCGCGGCGCAGAGCGAGGATCCGCGCATCCAGCAGTACGCCGACATCGCGAACCTGTCGCTGGCGCGCACGTTCTATTCGACCGGCCAGTTCGATCTCGCCGTGAAGTACTTCGACCGCGTCTCGCAGGACGCGTACGACTGGGCGAACAGCCTGTTCGAGTCGTCCTGGGCGAACTTCATGCTCAAGGACAAGGGCTACTCGAAGGCGCTCGGCAACATCCACACCATCCAGGCGCCCTACTTCGACGAGTACATCAAGCCCGAGTCGGTCGCCGAGGGGATGACCGTCAAGGCGACCATCTACTTCTACAACTGCCAGTACGATCGCGCCGAGGAGGCCATCGGCGACTTCAACGCGATCTACCCCGACGTGTTCCAGGAGCTGAAGAAGCTGATCACCGGGACGCAGGACAACGGCGACCTCTACGAGGTGGCGGTCAAGATCCGCAAGCAGACCTCGGGGCTGCCGGAGCAGGTCGAGCGCGCCGCGCGCGGCGTTCTCGGCGACTTGACGATTGGCCGCCGGTTCGACTACGTGCGCGAGCTCGACAACGAGCTCAAGCGCTACGACAAGGCCGACGCCTCCTGGAAGTCGACCAACATCGCGCAGAACGTCTTCGCCGATCTGACGCTGCAGCGCTCGCTGGCGGTGAACGAGGCGGGCGATCTGGCCCGCCGCCGCCTCAAGCGTCTCACCGAGGAGCTGTCGCAGCTCATCAAGCGCGTCATCAAGATCGAGTACGAAATCCTGGCCGGCCAGAAGGGTGAGCTGGAAGAAGAGGTCAAGCAGGAGCAGCAGGTCCTCCACGGCGGCACCGGGCACCGCACCGACGAGATCCGCGCCGACGACGAGCACGTGATCTGGCCGTTCAACGGCGAGTACTGGCGCGACGAGCTCGGGTACTACCGGGTCAAGATCCGCAACAAGTGTGGCGGCCAGGCCCCCGAAGGCGCGCCCTCGACGGGTGAGTCGGCGACGCCGGCGGCGCCGGCCGGCGGCGACACGGGCGGCGGTGCGGATACCGGCGGCGGCGCTCCGCCGGCGGCGGCGGCGACCCGCCACAGTAGCTCAGCGCCAACGGCGCCTTGCTGTTCGGTACAGTTTGGTTCAAAGACGTTCTCAACGTTCGGTTGTAGCAGTTGCGAATAGTGGAGAAATCAATGAGTGAGTTCCGGTTCTCGAGGGGAATTTTGGCTCTGGCCGTCACGCTCGCCGTGCCTGCCGTGGCGCGGGCGGCGGGCGACGACGCCGCCAACAGCGGGAAAGCCCGCTACACGAAGCAGGAGACGGAGGTCACGGCGAAGCAGACCAACCTCACCAAGCCGGAAGCGCCGCCTCCTCCCAAGAAGGAGACCGGTCCCGTCCTCACCGTCGATCAGTTCGTCGCGGTGAAGCAGGAAGGGATCATGAAGCTGGTCGACGCGCAGATCAGCAAGATGCGCCGCCTCATTCAGGTCACGGGCGACGACGATCCGCAGAAGCCGGACTTTCTGTTTCGTCTCGGCGAGCTCTACGGCGAGAAGCAGCACTACAACTTCGGCAAGGCGCGCGCGCTCGACCAGAAGATCTACGAGATGCCGCCGAACCAGCGCGGCAACCTGCTGAACGAGCAGAAGCGATACGAGGCCGAAGCAGCAGAAGTGGCTGCTCGAGGCGGTTAAGTCGTTCATCGGCGCGACCAAGTTCCGGAAGTACGAGCGGATGGACGAGGTGCTGTTCCGCCTCGCCTTCCTGCTGACCTCGGTGAAGAAGGAAGATCAGGCGCGTGAGTTCTTCCACCGCCTCATCAAGGACTACCCGAACAGCAAGTACATCCCGGACGCGTACCTGTCGTTCGCCGAGTACTACTTCGACAAGGGCGAGATGGACAACGCCCTCAAGTTCTACGAGAAGGTCGAGCAGTTCCCGAACTCCAGCGTCTACCCCTACGCCGTCTACAAAAAGGGCTGGTGCTACGTCAACCAGGGCGACTACAAGACCGCGCTCGAGACCTTCGTCAGCGTGGTTCGGATGGCGAGCGACCCCAAGGTCAAGGCCACGCCTGCTGCAGAAGCAAGCGCTGATGAAAGAGGCCAAGAAGGACATCGTCAAGGCCTACGCGCACGTCGGCGGTCCCGAGAAGGCCTGGGAGTTCTTCCAGCGCACGGGCGGCGACTACGCGCCGAAGATGATGGAAGCGCCTGGCCGAGCTCTACTGGGAGCAGGGTCAGTTCCGTCGACTCGAGCCGCGTCTACAAGAAGGTCATCGCGCAGAACATGGATTCGCCGCGCATCTGCGAGTGGCAAAACAAAATCGTGCGCAACACGCTCTCGGCCGGCAACAAGAAGGACCAGGTCCAGGAGATCGAGCGTCTCGGCGCCGTCTTCGACAAGGTCGGCGACATGAAGGGCGTCAAGAAGGACCAGCTGGAGGAGTGCCGCAACACCTTCCACGACACGACCAAGGAGCTGGCGCTCATCTGGCACAAGGAAGCGCAGAAGACGAAGAACAGCGACACCTACGCGCTCGACAAGTTCGTCTACAAGGTCTTCCTCGACCACTTCCCGAAGGACAAGGACGCCTACGAGATGGGCTACTACTACGGCGAGCTTCTCTGGACGCTGGAGAACTGGAAGGACGCCGCCGAGCAGTACACCAAGGTCGTGGAGATGAACCCGGGCGGCAAGTACGTGAAGGACGCCGCCTACGCCGCGGTCCTCGCCTGGAAGAACGCGCTCAACGTCGACGACCACGAGCACCAGGACCAGGTGCAGGCCGACCAGAAGAAGCTGAAGGAGCGCGAAAGGCCGGGGGCAAGAAGATCGAGGCGATGGAGATCCCCGAGTACCAGAAGAAGATGATCGGGGCCTTCGACACCTACATCAAATACGTCCCCGACGCGCCCGAGCTGGTGACCATCAAGTACCGCAAGGCGCGCATCTACTACGAGTACAACCACTTCGACGAGGCCGCGAAGCTGTTCGAGGACATCGTGCGGAAGTACCCGAAGCACGAGCTGTCGATCTACTCGGCCAACCTGCTGCTCGACTCGTTGAACGCTCAGGGCAAGACCAAGGAGGTCGTGAGCTGGGTCGACAAGTTCCTCGAGATGCCCGAGCTCATGAAGGACCCGGAGTTCGGCAAGCAGATGATCTCGCTCAAGAGCGACACCTACGACATGGAAGGGCACGCCTACGAGAAGGACAAGAACTTCAAGGAGTGCGGCCGCTCGATGCTGGCCGCCGCCGAGTCCCTTCCGGATCACCCGAAGCACGCCGAGCGGCTCTGGAACGCCGGCCAGTGCTTCCAGAACGCCCACCTCGTCGGGCAGGCGCTCAAGGCGCGCGTTCAGCTGATCAAGGATCACCCGAAGGATCCGCTGGCGCAGAAGGCGCTCTTCCGCGTCGCGGCCGGCTACCACCAGCTCGCGTACTACAGCAAGGCCGCCGACAACTACGAGGACTTCGCCAGCAAGTTCCCGGGCGAGAAGAAGGCGACCGACGCGCTCGGCAACGCGACCACCTTCCGCATCGGCCTCGGCGAGAGCGACAAGGCGATCGCCGACATGGATTCGTTCGTGAAGTTCTACGGCTCGCGCAAGCCGCAGGACGCCGCGGGCGTCTTCTTCCAGATGGGCGACGTCTACGAGAAGCAGAAGAACTACGACGCGCTCTCCAAGCACCTCGAGGCCTACCTCAAGAAGTGGGGCCCGCAGGGTGGTCCCGATCGCCAGGTGCAGGCGCACTTCCGCCTCGGCGAGATGTCCTGGAAGGCGTCGTGCCCGAAGGCTTCTGAAGACGGCGCCTGCCTCGAGATCAAGCGCGTCACCGCCACCGGCCGCCAGAAGGTCCTCTACGACCTCAACAAGAAGCTGAAGAAGGGCAAGAAGATCAAAGAGGCCAAGCGGACGCAGTGCGGGCCGCCCACCAGCTCGAAGATCCTCGTGTTCGACCGGAACAAGCCGGCAGCCGCCAAGGCCGCCGAGCACTTCCAGGCCGTGCTGAAGATCTGGAACAAGGGGGCCGCGGCCTCGAAGATCACGGGCAAGGACGTGGAGACCCGCGCTGGCCTCGCCGCCTCCGCGGTCGCCGGCTCGGCCTTCTACCTGGCCGAGACCCAGTACGAGAACTTCCTGCGGATCAAGTTCCCCGAGGGCCTCGACTTCCAGCAGCCCTCCCAGTACGACACCAAGAAGAAGGCCGAGGCCAAGAAGAAGAAGGCCGAGGAGTCGGGCAAGAAGTTCGGCGCCTACCTCGAGGAGAAGTCCAAGGGGCTCGGTCACGCCCGCGACCAGTACCTCGAGGTCTTCAAGATGAAGCAGGCGCAGTGGGCGATCGCCTCCAGCGCCCGCATCGGCCAGCTGTACGCCGACTTCGTCGGTCAGCTCTACACCGCGGAGATCCCCAAGGACTTGAAGGAGCAGGACGAGTGGGGGAACCGCCCGCGCGAAATCTTCTGCGACGCCCTGGTCGACAAGGCGGAGCCGGTCGAGGCCAAGGCGGTCGAAGGGTTCGAGACCTGCCTCAAGGCCGCGACGGACTACTCCTGGTACAACGAGTGGTCGCGTCTGTGCGAGCGCGAGCTCAACCAGATGAAGCCGACCGAGTATCCGCTGGCGTCGGAGATCAAGCCGGAGGCCGGCTACGTCTCCACGTCGATGTCCGAGACACCGGTGATCTCTGATCTGGGTGAAGGGGCGCCTCCGGCATCCGGCTCCTCTTCTTCCTCTTCATCTTCGAGCGACAAGTGAGGACCAAGGTCATGACGAAGTACGACAACAAAACGGGTCGTCTCGAAGGGAACCGGAGCGGCCTCGGCCGCGCGCTGAGGCTGGTCCTCGGCACCGGGCTCGCTCTCTCGGCGATCGGCTGCGGCAGCTCGCCGGCGCCGAAGGCGCGGACGGCCGGCAGCGCAGAGGGGGAAGAGACCGGCACGATGGGGGGCGAGGCGACCGAGCACGACACGATCAGCAAGGCGGGCGCCGCCGACCTCATCCCCAAGGAGAAGAAGCGCGCCCTCACCGAGGACCAGCGCGCCGACTTCGAGAAGGCGATGCAGCGCTACGCGTCGGCCAAGAAGTCGGGTGGCCTCTCCGGGTCCGAGTGCAGCAGCGTCTCGGAGGCCTTCAAGTCGGTCGCCGACAGCAACCCCGGCCTCCCCGAGGCGCGATTCAATCAGGGGGCCGTGCTGGCCGAGTGCGGCCAGCAAGAGGACGCGGAGCGCATCTGGAAGGGGCAGACCTCCTACGGACCGGCCATCGCCAACCGTGGCTTTCTGGCCTGGAAGCGGGGCGAGCCGCAGGAGGCCGAGTCGCTTTTCAATCAGGCGATCAAGGACGACCCTTTGCACACGGTCGAGGCGCGCAACAACCTGGCGCAGATTCTGCGCGACAAGGCCCGCCGCGCTTCGAGCCCCGACGAGAAGAAGGGGTACGTCGCGCAGGCGGTCAGCAACCTCCGCACCGTGCTCGCGCTCGACAGCAACAACCTGCAGGCGTTCTCGACGCTGGCGTTCATCTACTACGACATGAACATGTTGGAGATGGCGAAGCTGGTCGGGAACCAGGCCGTCGCCAAGGCCGACGAGATCGCGACCGGCAAGTTCGCCGAAGAGAAGGTGGAAGAGGCCGCCGAGGGCAAGGCCGCCAAGGGGAAGAAGGGGAAGAAGGAGAAGAAGGAGAGGCGGCGGCGACGACACCGAGGGGGGCAAGCTGGCCAAGGAGGTCAACGTCCACGAAGAGGGGACGGGCGTGACCGCCGAGATGAAGAAGGAGCTGGCGGTCGTCTACAACACGCTCGGCCTGGTCGAGCTGAAGAAGAAGAACATCAGCCCCGCCATCGGTCAGTTCAAGAAGGCCGTGGGGATGAATCCGAAGCTGGCGGAGGCGCGCCTCAACCTGGCGGTCCTCTCGCTCAACAACCGCGACTACAACACCGCGGAGGAGAACTTCAAGGCGGTGCTGGAGCTGCAGCCGAAGAACTTCGAGGCCGCCATCGGTCTCGGCGTCGCGCTGCGCGGGAACAAGAAGATCGACGAGGCGGAGACCCAGTACAACAGCGCCGAGAAGCTCGATCCCTCGAGCCCCTGGAGCTACTTCAATCTCGGGCTCCTCTACCAGGACTACAAGGACGGCCAGAAGCCGGCGCTGCACAAGGCGCAGGACTACTACCGGCAGTTCCTGGGCCACGCCAACGACAAGACGCCCGACTCGTTCAAGCGCGACGCCGAGAAGCGCATCAAGGACATCGACGAAATTTACGTCGCCCTCGACGAGGCGGCCAAGATGCAGGCCGAGGCCGAGGCGATGCAGAAGAAGGCCGAAGAGCAGCAGAAGCAGATGGAAGAGCAGATGAAGAAGCAGGAGGCCGACGAGGCCGCTGCCGCTGCTGCCAAGAAAGAGGCCGGCGGAGCCAAAGGTGCGGCTCCCACGGCTCCGGGTGGCGTCCCACGGCGCCGGGCGCCGCGGCTCCCGCTGGCGACGCCGACAAGGCAGCGACCGCGGCTGCCCCGGCCGACGATCAGGCCGCCGGGGGCGGCAAGAAGAAGAAGAAGAAGAAGTAACTCCGCCGACGAGAGTCGTCGGCTCAAACGTAAGGAAGATTGCAAGCGGCAGGGCCCTCAAAGCTCTGCCGCTTTTGCATTCGGGGGAGCGGAGCGACGGAGACCCACCTCAGCCCTCAATGTCGTCGGATCTGGTAGATTCTTTGGAACCCGCGGAGCTCTCGGTTGTCTGAAGTCCAGCGACCGCGCTCCCGGCACTTGAAGGAGACCGAATCATGAAAAAACTCGTCATCGGTTTTGCCATCCTCGGGAGCATCGCGTTCGTGGGCGCCACCGGTCGGGCCCTGGCCGCTGACCCGGCGGCGGGTGGCGACGAGAAGGCCGCCGGCGGTGCCGCGGCTGGCGGCGGCGACGACGCCAACACCACCTACAAGGCCAAGACCGTGTACGACTTCGAAGACGACACGGTCGAAGGCGATCTTCAGCGTCCGGACGGCGAGCTCGTCAGCGCGCAGAAGAAGGCCGAGCATTCGAGCCTGATCGAGATTCGCAAAGACTTCATTCCGGAGATGTTGAAGACGCTCGAGGACATCTAAGAACGGAACCCTGGGAGGGTTCCGTAGCCCTCCCGCGATGAGGTCAGCCGAGCAAAGCTCGTCTGCCCTCGACGCGATCAGCGGGCTCCAGTTAGACGGCCAGAGAGCGCTTTCTTCTTTCTAGAAACACCCCAAGGAGAGCAAGCCATGGCCGATGTGAATGTCCCCATCCGTTTCGAGATCTACAAAGGGGACCAGCCCGTCCGCGAAGAGATCCTCGCGCAGGACGTGATCAAGATCGGGAAGCTGGCGTCTTCCCACCTTCGCCTCGACGACGAGACGGTGTCGCGCATGCACGCCGTCATCGAGACGACCGGGCCGAACGAGATCCACGTGGTGGACCTCGGTTCGACCCGCGGGACGACGGTCAACGGCGAGCGAATCACCAAGGCCCGGCTGCAGTCGGGCGACGAGATCATGTTCGGCGATTGCCGCGTGGTCGTGACCTTCATGGAGGGCGCGGGCGTTCAGGAGACGCCGCCTCCGGCAGCCGCCTGGGGTGGTCGTCCGGCCGGCGGATTCGCGCCGCCTCCGACCGCGGCCTACGCGCCTCCGCCGCAGCAGCAGGCGTACGCGCCGGCCCCCGAGCCGGCGGCCTACCAGCAGCAGGCGTACGCGCCGCCGCCGTCGTTCGCCGGGGCGCCCGGCGCCGGCGCCGAGGTCGAGGTGCACGACGGCTCGCGCGCCATGGAGGTCCAGACGGTCTTCCGCGGCGTCGTCACCGGGACGCGCCACCTCTTCAACCCCGAGGGGAAGTCGACGCACGGTCAGGGGACGTCGATGATGTACGCGGGCATTCTGGCCTTCGTCGTCGCGCTGGCGACCTTCATCTTCGTGGCCATCGACGTCGGCGCCGAGAAGGTCGCGTACGAGGCCTGGCAGGCGGCCGGCAAGGAATCGAAGTCCTTCTACTGGAAGGAGCGGTCGCCGGTGTTCCCGGTGATCGTCTTCGGCGGCCTCGTCGGCGGCATCGCGCTGTCGTACATGGGGCTCAAGCGGCGCGGCAAGGCGACCGCGAACTTCGTCATCGGCTCGGACGCCGACGTCGACGCGCCGGTCTCGGCCGACTTCGTGCCGTCCTCGTCGCACCCGCTGGTCGCCGCGACCGGCGCCGACTACGTCATCAACGTCACCCCGCGCATGGGCGGCGAGGTGTACGTCGACGGGCAGAGCTACCAGCTGCAGCAGTTCATCCAGCAGCGCGGCTCGAGCTTCTCGTTGCCGCCGGGCGGCTCCGTGCGCCTCGACTGCGGCGAGACGACGTTCGTCATCACCTCGACGCCGAAGCCGCGCGCGCTCGAGGTCCCCTTCCTCACCTGGAAGTGGAGCGAGCAGGTCTACACGGTCGGGACCGCGCTCGGCCTGATCCTCTTCCTGCTCATGATCTTCGCGGTTCCGCCGGACCCGAAGTCGCTGTCGCTCGATCTCTTCAACAGCGACAACCGCTTCGTGAAGTTCCTCATCAAGCCGCCGGAGGAGAAGGAAGAGGACATCCCCGAGTTCCTCAAGAAGAAGGACGACTCGCAGCAGGGCGGCAAGGGGAAGCGCCACAAGGGCGAAGAAGGCAAGATGGGCAAGAAGACCTCCAAGAACAAGGAGGGTCTCTACGGCCTGAAGGGTCCGAAGGACAATCCGGATCCGCACCTCGCCAAGAAGCTCGCCGAGGAGCAGGCCAAGAACGCCGGCATCTTGGGCGTCCTCAAGATGAACGAGGGTTCGCACATCGCCTCGATCTTCGGTCGTGACTCGGCCCTCGGCAACGACGCGGCCGACGTCCTCGGCGGTCTCGTCGGCAACGCCATCGGCGAGGCCTACGGCGTCGGCGGTCTCGGCCTGGTCGGCACCGGCTCGGGCGGTGGCGGCACCGGCGAAGGGACCATCGGCCTCGGAAACCTCGGCACCATCGGCAAGGGTGGCGGCGGCGGCAACGGCAGCGGCTACGGCCGCGGCGCCGGCGGCCTCGGCGGCCGTCGCGCTCACGCGCCGGACGTCATCCCCGGTCAGGCGAACGTTCGCGGTTCGCTCGACAAGGAGATCATCCGCCGCATCATCCGTCGCCACATCAACGAGGTGAAGTACTGCTACGAGCAAGAGCTGACGAAGAAGCCCGAGCTCGGCGGCCGCATCATGGTGCAGTTCACCATCGCGGCCTCCGGTCAGGTCATCGCGTCGGTCCTCCAGAACTCGACGATGGGCAACGCCCGGGTCGAGAACTGCACCGTGCAGGCGGTTCGTCGCTGGGAGTTCCCGAAGCCCTTGGGCGGCGGTATCGTCATCGTTTCCTACCCGTTCGTTCTCACGCCTGCCGGCGGAGGAGAGTAAGTGATGAACCGAAACCAGTCATTGGGAGTGGTGCTCGCCATCGCCTGCATCCTGCCGGCCTGCGAGGGATTCACCTGTAGCCAGGAGCGGATCAAGGCCATCGAGCTCGCCAACCGCGGCGCCGAGGAGTTCAAGAACAACCTCTACGACTCCGCGGAGAAGGATCTCAAGCAGGCGATCCAGACCGATCCCTCGTACGAGATCGCCTACTACAACCTGGGGAAGGTCTTCCAGAAGCAGCGGAAGTGGGACAAGGCGATCGAGTCGTTCGAGATGGCCGTCCAGCGCAAGCCGGACAACGCCAACTATCAGTACGACCTCGGCGAGGCCTACCTCGAGTCGAAGAAGATCGACGAGGCGGAGAAGGCGCTGAAGGCCTCGACGGCCGCCGATCCCAAGCTCTTCAAGGCCTGGTGGCGGCTCGGCCTGGTCTACAAGATGCTCGACCGTCCGAAAGAGGCCGACGACGCCCTCCGCCACGCCATCGAAGCGAACACGCGCTTCTCGAAGTCGTACGTCGCTCTCGGCTACCTCTACCTCGACTACGACTTCAACAAAGAGGCGGCTCAGGTGTTCCAGGGCTGCGTGACGGCCAAGGACGACGACGGTGAGTGCCACAACGGCTACGGGCTCGCGCTCAAGAACCTCAAGCAGTACGAGCAGGCCTCCAGCGAGTTCAAGAAGGCGATCGACGACGATCCGGAGCTCTACGACGCCCTCTACAACGCCGGCATGGCCTACGCCGATTGGTTCGACGAAGCTCATGGGAACGACCAGAAGGACAAGGCCCGCGAGTACCTGCAGAAGTTCGTCGGCAGCAGCAGCAAGACGACCGATCCGAACTACGTCAAGGCAGCGAACGACAAGCTCTACGCGCTGAGCGGCCCGTAGCCACCGGCCTGGCGGGCGCCAGGCGAGCCGGTTCAGCCGCTCGTAGGCGCCGCGCCCACATCCGATCGCGCGGGCGAAGGCGAGCTCCGCTCGCCGGAGCCCATCGCGGGAGGGTTTGGGAACCCATCCAGGGTTCCCATTTAGATCGTCATTCGTCGAAAGCGACCGAGAACCATGTGTTTTCGGTCGCTTTCATGTTTTTAGCGGCTGCGCGTCGTGCTATAAAAATCGTCCTGTTTTCTAGTCTGTTTCGCTACTTAGCGAACAGATACGCCGGCACGATCCGAGTCTGGAGGAGCGAGTGGATCAGCAGTCGAAGCAGGGCCCTGGCCAGGGCCATGGAAAGCGAAAGAAGGACGACGAAACGGCTGCGGGTGGCAACGGTGCCTCCAACGGTCACGACGACTTTCCAGCCGACCTCGCCGCGTCGGCGAAGGCTGCCTTCGAGGCCGAGAAGCAGTCGGTCGAAAAAGGGATCGACGCCTGGAAGAAGCTGGTCGCCTCCAACCAGACCGCCTGGGCGCCGCGGCGTGAGCTCGCGCGCGTTTACAAGAAGGCCGAGCGCTGGAACGCCTTCATCGAGGTGATGAAGGAGGCGGTCGACAAGGCCAACTGGGCGACGCCCGAAGACAAGATCCCGGTCCTTCGCGAGATGATCGAGGTCTATCGCGATCGTCTCAAGCTGGACGTGATGGTGGTGAACGCCTTCACCCAGATCTTGAACATTCAGCCGACCAACTTCGAGGCGGCCGACGAGCTGGCCGCGCAGTACGAGACGATGAAGCGCTGGCCGGATCTGATCTCGCTCCTGCGCAAGAAGGCGTCGGTCGTCGAGGCGCCGGCGGAGAAGGTCGCGTTGCAGCTGCGCATCGCCAACCTCTTCATCGAGAAGTTCTCCAACCAGGCGGAGGCGATCAAGGCCTTCGAGGCGATCCTGGAGATCGATCCGGAGAACGCCGACGCGCTCGGCTTCGTCAAGCAGATGTACGAGAAGCGCCGCGACTGGGAGAAGCTGGTCGCCGTCCATCAGCGCGAGATCGAGAAGATCGCCGACGACGACGTCCGGCGCGCCCGCCGCGTCGAGGTGGCCAAGCTCGCCTCCGAGAAGATGAAGAAGGCGTCGGTCTCGATCGAGCTTTGGCAGAAGGTGCTCGCCGACGACGCGGAGAACATCGAAGCGCTCGGCGAGCTGGAGAAGCTGTACGAGCGCGAGAAGATGTGGAACGAGCTCGGCGCCGTGCTGGAGCGGCAGGTGGCGGTGGCGTCGGACGCCACCCGGCGCGCGGCGATCTACGTGAAGCTGGGCGTGCTCTACACCGAGAAGGTCCAGAACGTCGCGCAGGCGACGACGGCCTGGCAGGCGCTCTTGCAGGCGGAGCCGGACAACCGGCGCGCGCAGGACGCGCTCAAGAAGCTCTATCTCCAGCAGAAGGACTGGAACGCCCTCGAGGGTTTCTACGCCGCGCAGGGGAAGTGGGACGAGCTGGTGCGCGTCCTCGAGCGGCAGGCGGAGTCCGAGGACGGGGCGGGGCGCGTCGGCCTCTGGAACAAGATCGGCGAGCTCTATCGCGATCGTCTGCAGAAGGCGGACCGGGCACAGAAGGCGTACGAGAAGGTGCTGTCGTTCGACGGCAAGAACCTGCAGGCGGCCGAGGCGCTGATCCCGCTCTACGAGAAGGCCAAGGACATCAAGCACCTCGCCGAGGTGCTTGTTCGTCGAGCTCGAACACACGCAAGGATCCGGCCGAGCGGCCGGCGCGTCTCAAGCGGCTCGCCGAGCTGCTCGATCTGGGCGCGGGCGACAAGGTCGGCGCGCTGCGCGTGGCGCTCACCGCGCTCGCCGAGGCGCCCACCGACAGCTGGGCGATCGAGACCTCACGCCGCCTCGCCGCCGAGGGGCGCGGGTGGGCAGAGCTGGTGAAGGCCTACGAGGCGGCCGTGCCGCGCGCGGCCAAGGCCAACGACGAAACGGCGCTGCTGGCGCTGCTCGGCACGCTGGCCGCCGCGTACGAATCGGAGCTCGGGAACCCCGAGCTGGCCATCGAGCGCAATCAGCAGATCATCGAGCTGCAGCCCAAGGACCCGGAGGCGGTGGGGGCGCTCGAGCGCCTCTACGTCGCCACCGGGCGCTTCGCCGATCTGCTCGCCGTCTACGACAAGAAGCTGGAGCTGGCCAAGAGCAAGGACGAGGAGCTCTCGATCCGCTTCAAGCTGGCGGGCCTCTACGAAGACGAGATCAAGCAGCCCGACAAGGCGGTGCAGCTCTATCTCGCGATCCTCAAGCAGGATCCGAAGCAGACGGCGGCGCTGGCGGCGCTCGATCGGATCTACCAGCAGCTCGGACGCTGGAAGGAGCTGGCGTCGACGATCGACGCGGAGATCGACCTCTCCACCGACATGGGGGCGGTCGCCGAGCTGAAGTTCCGGCGCGGCGCGATCCTCGAGCAGCACCTCGACGGACGGCGCCGGGCGCCGTCCTCTCCTACCGCGAGGCGCTCACGCTGGAGCCGTCGCACGTCGGCGCGCGGACCGCGCTGCAGGCCTATCTGTCGAGCGCCGATCCCGAGCTGCAGCAGGCGGCCGTCCAGGAGCTGGAGCCGATCTACGAGTCGACCAACGATCTCGCGCGTCTCGTCGAGGTGCAGCGGATCAAGCTCTCGCACGAGAAGAAGACCGACAAGCGCGTCGAGCTGCTGCTCCGGATCGGCAAGCTGGAAGGTCAGCTGGGGAACGCCGACCAGGCCTGGGAGGCGTACACGCGCGCCTTCTCGGAGAGCCCGTCGTCGACGCCGGCGCGCGAGTCGCTGGAGAACCTGGCCAACATTCTCGACAACTGGCAGCCGCTGGTCACGCTGTACGAAAAGGCGCTCTCGGCCAAAGGCAAAGAGAAGCTGCCGTCGGCGCTGGAGCGCGAGCTGCTGCTGGTCGTGGCGGTCGCCTACGACGAGAAGCTCGGTCACAACGAGCGCGCGGTGGAGTACTTCCGCCGTGCGCAGAGCATCCAGCCCGAGGACGCCTCGGCGCTGGTGGCGCTGGAGCGGCTCTACACCCGCACCGAGCGCTGGAGCGATCTCGTCGACACGCTGCTCAAGAAGGCGCAGCTGGTCACCGACGCCGCGGAGCGCGAAGAGATCCGGATCCGCATCGCCACCGTCTGGGAGGAGATGCTGGCGAACGCCGAGCAGGCGATCGTCGCCTGGAACGTCGTTCTGCAGGACAACCCCTCGAACGTGCGGGCGCTGCGGGCGCTCGATCGCCTCTACCTCGGCGCGCGGCGAGTTCCGCGAGCTGGCCGACAACCTCCAGCGGCAGCTGACGCTGGCCGAGGACGACGGCGCCGAGACGGTGACGCTGCTCGGTCGGCTCGGCGCGCTGCGCGAGCTGAAGCTCGATCAGCTGGGCGCCGCGGTCGACACCTACTCGAAGATCCTGAAGCTCGAACCGGAGCACCGCGAGACGATCGCGGCCCTCGAGCGAATCCTCCTCGACGAGGGGCACGAGCTGGATGCGGCCCTGCTGCTCGAGCCGATCTACAAGATCCGCGGCGACTGGACCCGCCTCATCGGCGTCTACGAGGTCGAGGCCCGACACGCGACCGATCCCGAGCAGAAGATCGCTCTTTATCGCCAGATCGCCGACGGCTACGAGGTCGGCCTCGACGATCCGGGGCGCGCCTACGAGGCGCTGGCCCGGGCGCTGGCCGAGGATCCGCAGCACCCCGAGGTGCAGACCGCCGTCGAACGGCTGGCGCGCGCGCTCGACAAGCTGGACGATCTGGTCGCTCGCTACGGGCGGCTCGTCACCGGCGTCTCCGATCCCGAGCGCAAGAACGCGCTCTATCACAAGATCGCGCGCCTCTGCGAGGTCGACCTGGGCGACGATCAGCAGGCGGCGGCCGCCTACGGCGCCGCGCTGGAGGTCTGGCCGCGGGATCTCGAGGCGGCCAACGCGCTCGAGCAGCTCTACCTGCGCGGCGGCGACTACGCGAACCTGGTGCAGCTGCTCCAGCGCAAGGCGGAGATCGTCGACGGCGCCGCCGAAAAGAAGGCGCTCTACTACCGCGCGGCGCAGCTCTACGAAGAGGTCCTCGAGGATCTCGAGAGCTCGGTGAAGGTGTTCCAGCACGTGCTCTCCGTCGACGACGCCGACAGCGCGGCGCTCGATCAGCTGGAGCGGCTCTACATCCGCCTCGGGCGCTGGAACGATCTGAAGAACATCTACGCCAAGAAGGCGGAGCTGGCGTCGACGCCGGCCGACAAGAAGCAGATGCTGTTCGTGCTCGGTCAGGTCTACGACCGCGAGCTCGGCGATCCGGAGCGCGCGGTCGAGACCTACAGCTCGATCATCGATCTCGATCCGGAGGACTACGACGCCGCCCAGGCGCTCGATCGCCTCTATCAGCAGCTGGAGCGCTGGTACGACCTCCTGGCGGTCCTCGAGCGCCAGACGGAGATGGCCCCCTCGCCCGCCGAGGTGGTGTCGCTCCGCTTCCGCATCGGCGAGCTGTGGCGCGAGCACCTCAAGGATCTGGCGCGCGCCGTGGAGGCGTACCGCCAGGTGCTGAGCATGGACCCCGGGCACGAGCCGACGGTCCGCGCGCTGGAAGCGCTCATGTCGGGCGGCGAGGCCGAGTCGGCCGTGCTGGCGGCGCAGGTGCTGGAGCCGATCTACGAGAGCGCCGGCGAGTGGGACCGGGTCATCGCCGTCTACGAGGTGATGCAGTCCCAGGCGGAGGAGCCCGCGCGCAAGGTGGAGCTGCTGGGCCGGATGGCGGAGATCGAGGAGCGGCGCCTCTCGCACCAGAACGCGGCGTTCGACATCTACGGGCGCGCGCTGCGCGTCGATCCGACCAACCAGGACATGCTGTTCCAGCTCGATCGGCTGGCGGCCGAAACGGGGCACTGGGGCAAGCTGGCCACCCTGTTCGCGACCGAGCTGGACAAGGTCGACGATCCGCACAAGCAGATCGATCTCCTCCTGCGCCTCGGGCGCGTCTACGAAGAGGAGACCAACCAGCCTGAAGAGGCCATCGCCACCTACCGCAAGGCGGTCGAGGCGGACGGCGAGAGCAGGCCGGCCCTGGTCGCGCTCGATCGTCTCTACGGCCGCGCGCAGCAGTGGGACGAGCTGGCGGCGATCGTGCGCCGCGAGGTCGGCATCGCCTCCTCCGACGACCAGCGGGTCGCGCTGACCTTCCGGCTGGCGCAGATCTACGAGCTGGCGTTGATGGACCTGCCGAAGGCGGTCGAGGCCTACCGCGAGATCCTGGTCGCCGACCCGACGCACCCCGAGACGCGCGCCGCGCTCGAGCGGATGTTCATGGGCGGCACGATGCAGATCGAGATCGCCGAGGTGCTGGAGCCGCTCTATCGCACCGGCGAGGAGTGGGAGAAGCTGCACCAGATTCACGAGGTGCAGCTCGGTCGGGTCACCGACCTCGGCGAGCGGCAGGCGCTCCTGCGTCGCCTGGCCGAGATCGCCGAGCACAAGCTGGTCGATCAGGTCGCCGCCTTCGGCTGGTGGGCCGAGGCCGTCAAGGAGGACCCGTCGTCGGCGCAGGCGCTCGACGAGCTCC
Organism: uncultured Pseudomonadota bacterium; assembly: GCA_963831685.1. Taxonomy (GTDB): domain Bacteria; phylum Myxococcota_A; class Polyangia; order Fen-1088; family Fen-1088; genus JADGRB01. The sequence goes on along the minus strand of CAWHRJ010000004.1, from coordinate 1,948,296 downwards.
TGCGGCTGGCGCGCGCCACGCACCAGTGGGACGCCTTCGTCACCACGATGTCCGAGGCGGCGTCGGCGGATCGTCCGCCGGCCGTCCGGCGCGACGTGCTGCTGCGGCTGGCCGCCAGCTTCGAGACCGACCTCGGGGATCTGGAGCGCGCGGAGAAGGCGCTCCTGGCGGTGCTCAACGAGCACGAGAAGGACGTCGCCGCGCTGGCGTCGCTCGATCGCATCTACGAGAGCCAGGGGATGTACGAGAACCTGGCGGGCGTTCTCCGCCAGCGGCTGGCCACCACCGACGACACCGCCGAGCTGGTCTCCTTCAACCTGCGTCTCGGCAAGGTCTACGCCGAGGCGCTGGAGGAGCGCGATCCGGCGATCGCCAGCTACCTGGCCGTGCTCGAGCACGCCTCGCAATCGCGCGAGGCGCTCGACGCGCTCGAGCGGCTCTACTTCCGCGGCGAGCGCTGGAGCGACCTCTACGGCATCTACGAGAAGATCGCCGACGTCACCAGCGACGAGATGGGTCTCGCCGACTGCTACGCGCGGATGGCCAAGCTGGCCGCCGACGCGCTCGACGATCGCGCCAAGGCCGTCGAGCTCTGGGGCAAGGTCGTCGACATCCGTGGCGAGGACGCCATCGCGCTCTCCGGGCTGGCCGATCTGCACGAGATGGCCGGCGAATGGACCCCCCTCACCGAGGTCCTCGAGAAGCAGGTGGCGGCGACCGCCGACGGCGAGGCCAAGATCCCGATCTACAAGCGCCTGGGTCGGATCTGGGGCGAGAAGCTGTCGCGCGAGCGCAACTCGCTCGAGAGCTGGCAGAAGGTGCTGGAGATCGATCCGCAGGACGTCGATGCGCTCCGCGCGATCGCCGCCAACTACCGGAGCGCCGGGGCCTGGGAGGAGCTGTCGCAGGCGCTGCGCCGTCTCATCCAGGTCGGCCAGCTGGGCGGCAGCGGGATCGAGAGCGACGAACTGAAGGAGCTGTTCGCGCAGCTCGGTGAGCTCGAGGGCGACACCCTCATGCGCACCCAGGACGCGATCGACGCCTGGCGCGAGGTCCTCGAGCTCGACACCGCGGACTTCCGCGCGCTGGCGGCGCTCGAGCGCCTCTTCATGCAGGAGGCGCGCTGGGAGGAGGCCGTCGACATCCTCGAGCGGCGCGTGGAGGCGCTGGCCAACCCGACCGAGCGGGTCGACGTCCTCATGCAGGCGGCCTCGCTCTGGGCCGACAAGATCGGCGACGGCGGCTCGGCGGCGCAGGTCTACGAGCGCGTGCTGCAGATCGATCCGAGCCACCAGACCGCCTCCCTCGAGCTGGAGCAGCTCTACCGCCAGCGCAAGAGCTGGATGAAGCTGATCGATCTCCTGCTGGCGCGGACCGAGTTCGCGCCGGACGCGCCGGCCCGCATCCTGTTGCTGGTGCAGGTCGCGGAGATCTACGAGCAGCAGCTCGACGATCGCGACAGCGCGTTCGTCACGCTGCAGGCGGCCTTCCGCGAGGACTACTCGAACGACCGCGTCGCCGAGGAGCTGCAACGCCTCGCCACCGCGGCCGACAAGTGGAACGAGCTGATCGGCGACTACACGCAGGTGGTGCAGGGGATCGCCGATCCCAAGCAGGCGGCCGATCTGTGGGTCAAGATCGCGCGCTGGTACGACTCGGCGCTCCGCCACGTCGACTACGCGATCGCCTCGGCGCAGCAGGCGCTCCAGCTCGACAACGCGCACATCGGCGCGCTGCAGGCGCTGGAGGACTTCTACCGCAAGCAGAAGCGCTGGAACGATCTCGTCACCGTGCTGGCGCGCCACGCCGAGTGCGAGACCGAGCCGGCGGCGCGGGTCGACATCCTGCTGCAGCTGGCCGACACCTACGAGACGCAGGTCGGCGACGCCACGCAGGCGGTGAACGCCTACCAGCGCGCGCTCGACACCGACGAGCGCTGCATCGACGCCATCAATGCGCTCGAGCGGCTCTACCGCCGCACCCAGGCCTGGGACCGCCTGGTCGACGTGCTGGCCAAGAAGTCGCAGGTGGTCGACGACACCGATCAGGCGATCAAGCTGAAGCTGCAGGTCGGCGAGCTCTGGGAAGATCGCCTGGGCGACAACGATCGCGCCGTCGAGGCCTACAAGGAGGTCCTCTCGGTCGATCCGCGCAACCTGCCGGCGCTCACCGCGCTCGACACGCTCTACGAAAAGACCGGGCGGATGGAGGAGTACCTCGAGAACCTCGAGCACCGGCTGGAGGTCTCGCCGCCCGAGGAGGATCGGGTCGCCACCTACCAGAAGATGGCGACGATCTGGGAGGAGAACTTCGCCAAGCCGGATCGCGCGTCCGAGGTGCTGGAGAAGATCCTCCTCATCGACGAGAAGAACGCCAAGGCCTACCGCGATCTCGAGCGCCTCTATCAGCAGGAGCGCAAGTGGGAGGCGCTGGTCGAGACCTACCGCAAGCACCTCGGCGTCACCAGCGACGGGACCGAGCGGATCCAGATCTTCACCAAGATGGGGCAGGTCTACGAGACGGAGCTGCGCGATCTCGACAAGGCGATCGAGTCGTACAACGACGTCCTCTCCGTCGAGGCCGAGCACCCCGAGGCCCTGGCCGGCATCGCGCGTCTCTACGAAGAGACCTCGCAGTGGGACGAGGCCGTGGAGGTGATGCGGCGTCTCATTCGGATCAGCACCGATCCGAAGGAGAAGGTCGACCTCAACTATCGGCTCGGCAAGATCTTCGACGAGCAGATGCAGGATCCGGAGCCCGCCCAGGAGTACCTGGTCGAGGCGCTGTCGCAGGATCCGGCGCACGTGCCGTCGATGCTGTCGCTGCTCGGCCTCTACAAGCGGCGCGGCGACTGGCAGAAGGCGGCGCAGCTGATGGTCCGCGCCGAGGCGGCCACGGTCAACCCGCTGGAGAAGACCCGTCTCCTGCACGAGGCGGGGAAGATCTTCCAGGAGAAGCTCTCCGACGAGTCACAGGCGGGCGATCTGTTCGCGCGCGTGATGCAGCTCGATCCCGAGCACGTCGAGGCGGCCGAGCCGCTGTCGCAGATCTACTTCAAGCGCGAGGAGTGGGCGCCGCTGGTGCCGCTGCTCGAGATGCTGGCGCGCAAGGCGGATCGCAAGACCAACCGCGAGCTGACGCAGCTCTATCACCGGCTGGCCAAGGCGGCCGATCGCCTGGGCGAGAACGAGAAGGCGCTCAAGTACTACAAGCAGTCCTACGACCTCGACTCGACCTACCTGCCGACGCTGGTCGACCGGGCGGCGCTGCTCTACAAGCTGGAGCACTGGGACGACGCGTTCCGCATCTACCAGACGATCCTGGTCCACCACCGCGACACGCAGAAGGACGACGAGATCGTCGACATCTTCTTCCGCCTGGGGCGCATCAAGGGGAAGCTGAACGAGCGCACCAAGTCGGTGAACATGTTCGAGAAGGCGCTGGAGATTCAGCCCGGACACCGGGCGACGCTCCAGGCGCTCATCGACCTCTACACCGAGGCGGGCGACTTCGAGGCGGTCATCAAGCAGAAGCGCGCGCTGATGGCCTCGGCCGAGCACGCCACCGGACGAGAAGTTCACGATCTGCGAGGAGATCGCCGGGATCTACAAGGACAAGCTGGCGAACCCGCAGAAGGCGATCGCCTCCCACCTCGAGGCGCTCAACTTCAAGCCGAACGATCGCCAGCTGCTGCACGACCTGCTCGATCTCTTCAGCGAGACCAAGCAGTGGAAGAAGGCGATGGAGATCCTCGGCAAGCTGGCGGAGATCGAGACCGGCAAGGTCAAGGCCCGCTACCTGGTCGCCGCCGGCAACATCGCCAACTACGAGCTGCACTCCACCGACGAGGCGGTCGAGATCTACAACCAGGCGCTCGACGAGGATCCGGATGATCTGAAGGCGTTCGAGCGCATCGACAAGATCATGACCGCCAAGAAGGACTGGAAGAACCAGGAGCGGAACTTCCGGCGGATGATCAAGCGCCTCGGCCAGGAGCCGGCCGCCGGAGCGCAAGGCGACGCAGATCGCGCTCTGGCACGGGCTCGGCGAGATCTACCGCTCGCGGCTCAAGGACTTCAAGTCGGCGACGGCCGCCTTCGAGGTCTGCGTGCAGCTCGATCCGGACGCGACGCCGCGCCACCAGATCCTGGCGGAGCTCTATCAGCTCTCGGGCCCCGAGTCCTACGACAAGGCGGTCAACGAGTACCGCCACCTCATCAAGGTGACGCAGGACTTCGGCCAGATGGCCGTCTACATGAAGACGCTGCGCGGCCTCTTCATGGCGATGCAGCAGTACGATCGCGCCTGGTGCGTCGGGGCGGCGATGGCCTTCCTGCGCAAGGCCGACGCCGAGGAGCAGCAGTTCTTCGAGCAGTACAAGCCGAAGGGCTTCGTGCGCGCCAAGGCGCGTCTCACCGAGGAGCTCTGGAAGAACATCTATCACGCCGACGAAGATCGCGTCGTCTCGCACATCTTCGCCACCGTCAGCCAGGCGGTCGCCGGCGCGCGCGCCAAGGAGCACAAGGACTGGGGCCTCAAGCGCAAGGACCGGCGCGACGTGGCGACCGACCAGCTGCTCTTCAGCAAGGTCTTCAACTACGTCAACCAGGTGCTGGGCGTGCCGCAGCCGGAGCTCTATCTGCGGCCCGAGTCGCCGGGCGAGCTCGATCTGGCCAACGCGCGCGAGAAGGCGCACCTCATCCCGTCGTTCGTGGTGGGGTCGAGCCTCCTGCAGGGGCGGCCGGAGAAGGACCTGGCCTACGTCGTCGGCAAGCGGCTGACGTTCATGCGGCCGGACCACTTCGTTCGCTGGCCGACGGTCGTCCCGACGGTCGCCGAGCTGAAGGTCGTCTTTCTCGCGGCCCTCAAGCTGGTTCACCCGAAGCTGGAGGTGAAGGCCGACGTTCAGCAGCCGGTCGGGCAGTACCTCGATCTGCTCAAGCGGACGGTGCCGCCGCAGGCGCTCGAGCAGCTGGGCGCCGTCGTCCAGCGCTTCGTCGCCGGCAAGGGCGAGGCCGACATCCACAAGTGGTCGAACGCCGTCGACATGACGGCCACGCGCGCCGGCTTCCTGATCTGCAACGACCTCGACGTGGCCGCACGCCTGGTCCAGACCGAGCCGGTCTCGATCGGCGTCGCCGATCCCAAGGACAAGATCCGCGACCTTCTCCTCTGGTCGATCTCGGAGGAGTACTTCGCTGGTCCGCGAGCACCTCGGCCTGGTCATCGGCCAGGGCTAAACCGCTAGTTTCCCCGGGGAGCTCCAGGAATGGGAACCTCGCTGGCCGCGCTGATCGTCGTCGCGGCGGTGATCGCGGCCGCGGGGGTCTGGCTCGGCCGGCGGGTGGCGCACCAGCGCGCCGAGCTGCTCTCGGCGGGCGTCCGACAGCTCACGGCGGCGATGGCCCGTGCCGCCGAGACGGAGCGAGCCGAGATCCTGCGCACCGCGGAGATCAACGGGCGCGAGGAGGCGCGGGCCTCCGGCGCGGCGTCGGAGGCGGCGATGCGGACGCGCGCGGCGGAGATCGAGGCGCGCCGGCGGCGGCTCGACGCGTCCGGGCGGAGCGCGGGCAGCGGGAGGCGCTCCTCACCGAGGGGAACGAGCGCATCGCGGCGGAGCGCGCGCGGATCGCCGCCCACGAGGCGGAGACGAGCCCGCGCCCGCGCGCGAGGTGGCGGCGCTCGATCGCGAGACGCGTGCAGCGCTGGAACGCGCGGCGGCCGAGACCGTGCGCGGAGGCGGTGAACGCGCTCCGCGACAGCGAGGTCGAGGAGGCGCGGATGGTCTCGGCGCGGTCCGAGCGCGCCGCCGCCGAGGCGGCCGCCGAAGGGGCCGTCAAGGGCGCCAAGCGGATCATGGGGATCGCCGTGGGGCGTTTCTATGGTCACTACCTGACCGAGCGGTTGCACTCGGTGCTGCCGCTGCCGCCGGGGGAGGCCGGCGCGGCGATCGTCGGCCGCGACGAGGCCAACCTGCGCGCGATCGAGAGCGTCGCCGGCGTGACGCTGGCGCTCTCCGAGCAGCACGACACCGTCCGGCTCGAGGGGCTCGACGGCGTTGGGCGCGAAGTGGCGCGGCGCGTCCTGGCGCGCCTCCAGCGCCAGCCGGGAACGGCGCGCGATCCTGCGGCCGTCACCAAGGCGGCGCGGGAGATCTCGACGGCGCTCGACGCCGAGCTCAACGATCTCGGCCGGCGCGCCTTCTCGATGCTGGAGATTCCGGCCGCCCATCCGGACATCGTCAAGCTGGTCGGCCGGCTCAACTACCGGACCAGCTACACGCAGAACCAATGGAAGCACGCCGTCGAGGCGGCCTACCTGTGCGGGATGATGGCCGACGAGCTGGGGCTCGATCTGCAGCTCGCGCGCCGCGCGGCGCTGATGCACGACATCGGCAAGGCGCTGACCCACGAGCTCGACGGATCGCACGCGGTCATCGGCGCCGAATATGCGCGCCGCCTCGGCGAGCACGAGCTGGTCGCCAACGCGATCGGCGCGCACCACACCGACGAACCGTTCAACAGCCCCTACGCCTACCTGGTCGCCGCCGCCGACGCCATGTCGGGCGGCCGGCCGGGCGCGCGCCGTCAGACCGACGAGAGCTTCCTGGCGCGCGTCGAGGATCTCGAGCGGATCACCCGCAGCTTCCGGGGCGTCGCCGAAGCGTACGCCGTGCAGGGGGGACGCGAGGTCCGCATCTACGTCGAGGAGAACCGGGTCGACGATCTGGGAGCCGTGAATCTGTCGAGCGAGATCGCCGGAAAGATCTCGCGCGAGATGCGCTTCCCGGGGCAGATTCGGGTTACCGTCATCCGCGAGCTCAAAGCCGTGGAGATCGCCAGCTAGGCCATGAACCTCGTCATCCCTCCGCTATTCTTCTACCTGATCGGCGCGGCGCTGACGATCGGCGGCGCGGTGCGGGCGGCGACGCTCGGCCGCCGCGATCCCAGGGGCGAGATCAACGACGACACGCCCGAGCGCGCCAAGGCACGCCGCCGCCATCGGACCTTCGGCCTCATCTGGGTGGCGATGGGGATCTTCCTCATCGTCTCGACGGCCGGCGTCCTTCGCCTGCGCCACTGACCGGCGCGGGCGCAGTCGTCGCGCTGCGCGGTCGCGTCCCGCTAGACGGTCGTCGACGGCGGCGGCTCAGGGTCGAGCGCCGGTGGGGCGGCCTCGTCGAGGCGCGCGTCCGTACCAGGATGCTCGTAGAGCGGCCGCGCCTTCCGCCAGAGCAGCACCGCCGGAAGGGCGATGATGGCGGCGGAGAGGCAGGAGACCTCGCCCAGGATGGCCATCAGACCGAAGCCCTGCAGGGCCCGGTTGCGCGCGGCCAGCAGCGAGCCGTAGCCGACGATCGTGGTCCAGGAGCAGAGCGCGACCGCGGCGCCGGTCGAGACGACCGCCTTCACGACGTCCTTCTCCTCGCGGTAGCGGGTGATGACGTTGAGCGCGTACTCGGCCCCTATGCCGAAGGTGATCGGCAGCGCGATGAAGTTCAGGAACGTCACGCGCACCTGGGCCCACCCGGCGCCCCCGACCATGAGGAGGACGCCGAGCATCAGCGTGGCCAGCGCCATCAACGCGGCGGCCGCGGGGCGGATGGTGAAGGAGACGATGATCAACACCGCGATCAACGAGGCGGCGGTGGCGATCGGGCCGTCGCGGAGGATCGAGCGAATCATCGAGGAGAAGACCACCGCCGAGCCCGAGGTCTCGACCACCTTCCCGTTCGGCAGGTGCAGATACTGCAGGACCGAGGCGATCTTCAGCAGATCGCGCCCGTTCCAGACCGAGAGCCCTCCGCTCCGGCGGGTAGACCAGCACCACCCGCCCGATGGTGCCGTCGGTCTCGGTGAACGGCCGCCGCGCGAACGGCGGCAGGTCACCCGGTGTGAGCTCGCGCAGCCCGGCCGGCGGGTCGAGCTTGGCCAGGTCGGCCTTCTCCTTGGCGTTCAGCAGCTCGAGCGATGGGTCATGCGTCAGCTTGCGAATCTGCGCGATGAGCGCGAGCTTGCGCTCCTGCACCTCGGGGACGCCGGGGAGCAGGTCCCAGATGGTCGTCATCTGTCCGATCACGTCGGGCCCGGGGAAGTCCTGATCCTGCCTGCGGATCGCCTGCTTGATCGGCTCCACCTCGTCGACGCCGTCGGCGAGGACGATGGTGGGCGACGGCCAGCGCCCGAACAGGTGGTCGACGCTGTGGTTGAACTGCTGTGCGGATTCGGTGGTCTTGAGGGTCGCGGCGAGCTTGCCGAAGTCGTACTCGAACGGGTCCTTCAAGAAGTGGCGCATGCCGAAGAGGCCGACGATCGACAGCAGCGTGAACAGCGCGGTGATCGTGCCGCTCCGCCGCGCCAGCAGGCGTCCGAGCGGAGCAAACTCGATCGGAGGGCGGTGCACGCGGGAGAGCTGCCCCGGCCGACGGTCGAGCAGCACGAGCAGCGCGGGCAGCGCGGTGAAGGTGGCGGCCCAGCAGGCCAGCGAGCCGACCGCGCCCATCACGCCGAACTGGTAGAAGCCGCGGAAGCTGGTCACCATCAGCGAGGCGTAGGCGGCCGAGGCTGCGATCGACGCCACCAGCGTTCCGCGCCAGACACCCGCCATGGCCGCGCAGAGCGACGCCTCGGGATCCTCGCCGCGCGCGCGGTGCTCCTCGTAGCGCGACATGAGGACGATCGCGTAGTTGATGCCGTTGCCGACGATGATCGACCCCAGGAACGACGTCGACTCGGTCAGGTAGCCGAAGGCCAGGTCGGCCACGGCGAAGGCGATGGCGGCGCCGATGGCGGCGGGGATTCCGGTGAGCGGAATCGCGCGCAGCCGGCGGAAGTAGAACCCGATCGAGAGGATCACGATCACCATGCAGCTGGTGGTGACCATGACGATGTCGTCGACGACGGCCTGGCGGTTGGCGATCCCGGTGGCGATGGGCCCCGACACCCGGGCCGTCATCTCCGGGTGATAGCGCGACGGGGGATCGTTCTTGATCAGCTCGTTGGCTTTGTTGAAAAGCGACTCCCCGGCGTGCTCGACGAAGAGGCCGCCCGGCGGCAGCGCGGCGATCCAGACGTACTCGCCGTTGTTGCTGCTGAAGATGCCGCCCGGGAAGCGCTCGTCGAGGCCGTCGTGGTGCTCGAGGCGGCTCTGCATCTTGTCGATCGGCTCCTCTTCGTCGAGCGACACGAAGAGCGGGTTCTTGCGCTTGCTGATCTCGTTGCGGAGGCGATCACGGATCGATTCGAGGTCGTCCTCCGACACGAACAGCCACTTGTTCTGCTGGTAGAACGCCCGCAGATCGCGGACGTCGTAGGTCGCCAGGTTGACCACCGTGGGGGGCAGCGCCCGCAGCTTCTGGGTCAACGCCTCGGCGTAGCGCAGGTTGGCCGCGTAGTCGGGCGAGCGGATGCCGATGAGCAGCAGCGACATGTCCCCCATCCGCTTTTGCGTGCGGGTCAGCGTCATCACGCCGGGATCGTTGCTGGGGAGCAGCTCGGAGAACGCCGTCTTCAGCTGGAGCCGCGAGGCGAGGAGGGCCGCAGGCCGCGGCGATCGCCAGCGCTCCGACCAGGACCAACGCCGGGTTTCGGGTGAGCCAGCGGTGGTAACGGCTGATACGACTGTGCGCGGGGGGCGCCATTCGCGCCGAACGTTACCAGGATTTCACCGTCGGAGCACCGTCGGAGCAGGAGCAAAAGAGCGGTCGCGCACCAGGGTTGCGCCAGGTTCGCGCCGAGGATCGCACCAGGTTTACATGTACGTGCGTGAAGTCTCATCGGGCACTTGCTGTTTACGAATGGCGTTCTCACCGATATCCTTAAGCATGGCCTCGCTTCGACTCGCCGCGCGGGGAACACTCGCAATCGCCCTGATTGCCACTGGCATTGCGATCGCTCCCCGACCCGCCTTCGCGGTCGGCGAACAGATCACCGACGTCCGGGTGCTCGACAACCAGCGCACGGAGGAGTCGACGGTCCGTTCGATCGCCGGTCTCTCCATCGGCGACACGCTGGAGGCCGACACGCTCGATCTCGTGCGCGAGCGGCTCAACACCACCGGCCTCTTCGCCGACGTCAACGTCTGGTGGGAGCCGCACGGCTCAGGCGTGCGGGTCAACATCTCGGTCAAGGACAAGTTCCCCTGGGCGCCGGTCCCCACCGCCTCCTGGTCCGCGAACAACAAGTCGATCGGCCTCCTGTTCGTGCACGGCAACCTGTTCGGACGCGGCAAGCAGCTTCTGCTCGGCGCGCGTGTCGCGCAGATCGACTCGGGCGCCGTCCTCGCCTATCGCGATCCCTCGCTGTTCGGGACCTGGATCTACTGGCAGCTGCAGGGGGTGGTGCAGCGCCAGGTCATCCCCGAGTACCAGAACGCGGGCGTGACGCCGACCGGTCTGCGCCACGCTCGCCAACCCGTTCGAGTTCCGCGAGACCCGACTCTTCTCCTACGGGTTCGAGCCCTCCATCGGCGTGGCCTGGATGCGCCGGGTGAGGACCCAGGTGGCCTGGCACCTCGAGCGGTTCTCCTACTTCGGCGCCGGGACGGATCCGGTCGATCCGACGCTAACAGACCGGCTCGGACCTCCCCTCCAATACCAGCATCCCCCTCGTTCCCGCGACCAAGACGGGCACCTCGGGCTACGGCCGCGCCAACCTGAGCTTCGACTTTCGCGCGCGCGAGTTCGCGGTGATGACCGGTGCGGCGCTCAGCGGCAACTTCGACTACGGCAGCTCCGCCTTCGGCAGCGACTTCAACTTTTACCGCGGCGGCATCGGCTGGGAGCAGGGGATCAAGTTCTTCAAGTCGCACAACCTCATCTACTCGGCGAACGCCACGGCCGGTCACAATCTGCTGTTCTGGAACGAGAACACCGCCGGCGGGAACAACCTGCGTGGTTACCTCGGCCAGCAGTTTCGCGGTGACACCCAGATCGGCGCCAAGCTCGAGTACCACTTCCCGCTCTTCTCGATCAGCTCCCTCGACTTTCGCGCGCTCGGGTTTTACGACTTTCAGGCCGTCTGGTTCCGGAACCCGCCGGACGGCACGACGACGGTGAACGACCCCAACGGCCAGGGCTACGGCACGGCCTATGTCCAGCGCAACACCCCGGACGCGCGCACCTTCCCCACGGCTGCAGCCGACCGGGTTCAGCCGGGACAGCATCCACAACGACGTCGGCGTCGGGCTCCGGTTCTTCCTTCGCTCGGTCGCGGTTCCCCTGGTCGGGGTCGACTTCGGCTACGGGATCGAAGCGAACCACTGGCAGTTCATCATCGTCGTCGGCGCCTAGTCAGGCGCCCCGCAGGGCCTGGATGTTGGAAAGTGGTCAGGCTGATCTGTCAGAAATTGAACAGATCCCCTCGCCGGTGACGACAAAACCACGTTATTCCAACTTGTTAGGTCGGTGATGGCCACTGGCGTCAACCTTGCTTTTCCCAATGGTCCATGTCCGCTTCGGGATTTTTCGTCGCTCCCGCCCTCGCCAAGCCGTCACTGGGATCATCGGGCACCGCGCTCCGGGTTCCGGGCGGCGTCGCGCGCCGTCCGGCGCTCGCCCACCTGCCGCTTCCGCGCGTCCTGCTCTGCGACCTCGACGGGACGCTCATCGACAGCATGCCGACCCTGGCTGAGATCGCCGCCGAGGTGATGGAAGAGGTCTACGCGACGCCCGCGATCCTTTCGCGTGAGCTCTACCTGGCGACCTGCGGTCTCCCGTTCGCCGGCCAGCTGGAAGAGATCTACCCGGGCGATCCGCGCAACGCGCGCGCCTCGGAGAAGTTCGAGTCGCAGAAGCCGGCCCGCTGCAACGCCATCCAGATGCCGGCCGAGACGCGCCGGGCGCTGGAGGACCTCCGTGCCGCCGGCGTGCGGATCGTCGTGTCGTCGAACAACGGGGTGGAGAACGTCGACACCTTCGCGCGCGCCTCGAACTTCGGGTTCGACCTGACGCTGGGGTTCGGCGGCGGCCTCGCCAAGGGGCGCCCGCACTTCGACGCGGTGTCGCGCCTCTTCGAGATCGATCGGCAAGAGATGCTGTTCGTGGGGGACTCGCTGCACGACGGCGAGATCGCCGAGCGCGAAGGGGTCCCGTTCGTGGGCGTGGCGACGACCTTCTCCCCGGAGCGCTTCATGCTCCGCTTCCCGCAGGTCCCGGTGGTTCGGCGCTTCGCCGCTCTGTCCGAGCTGTTTCAGTAGGGCGGCTGGGGCCGACGCATGCAAGCGGTGTTGCTGGCGGCGGGCCTCGGGAGCCGCCTCGGCGCGCTGACCGAGCACGTCCCCAAGGCGCTCATCTCCGTCGGTGGTGAGCCGCTGCTCGTGCATGCCGTGCGGTTCGCGCGCGCCGCGGGCGCCAGCGGCATCATCGTCGTCGGCGGCTACGGTTTCGATCTGGTGGCCGCCGAGGTCGCCCAGCGAGAGCTGCCGGTGACGCTGATCGAGAACCGCGCCTTTCGCGACGGAAACCTGGTGTCGCTACAGGCGGCGCGCGCGCTCGTCGTCGACGAGTTCCTCTTGATGAACGTCGACCACATCTACCGGGCGCCCATCGCGGCGCTGGCGTCCGCCGACGCCACCGACGTCACCGCGTTCATCGACACCGACCGGAAGCTCGGGGCGGACGACATGAAGGTCGAGCGCGACGCGCGCGGGCGGGTCTCCCGCATCTCCAAGACCCTGACCACGTTCGACGCCGGATACGTCGGCATGACCAAGGTGCCGGTCGCCGCCGCCGATCGCTACTGGGCGGCGGTGCAGGCGGCGCAAGCCGAGGAAGGGCGGGCCATCCACGTCGAACGGGTGCTCGCGCGCCTCGCCGACGAGGGGCACCCACCGCTCTGCCGCGACATCAGCGGTCACGGCTGGCTGGAGGTCGACCTGCCAGAAGAACGCGCCCACGCCGACGCGGTCCTCGCGCGCGGCGACTTCGGCTACGGCCCCGATTGAAAGGCCGATCTCGCCGACCTGACCGAGCACCCGGTCGATCAGCCGGCAGGCGGCTGTTTCGGTCGTCTCCGGCCGGCCGCTCGCCTTCGATCGGTACGCGGCGTCCAGATAGGCGAAGTCGGCGAACAGCTGCTCGAGCGTCAGCTCGGGCGGGCGTCCCGTCTCGGCCGCGCCGAGGAAGTCGCTCCACATCGCCTGGTAGCCGGAAGCATCGCGAACGCTCGGCCAGAGCCAGCGGCTCTTCGCTGGTCCGTAGAACCGGCCGTAGAGGCTGCGGGCGTCGAAGTAGAGCGCGCCATGTTCGAGCAGAACCTTCGAGGAATCGAACGGCAGGAATCGCCAGGGGACGGCCCAGGTGTGGAGGAGGCGCGACGTCAGTCCGGAGCGGTGGCGCGCGACGATCATCATCGTGTCCTCGCCAGGTGTGGTGGTGACCGGACGCGCGGGGCCGGTGGCGAACACGTCGAGGAGCTGATCCGCGCCGTTGGGCTCGAACGCCGCCGCCAGATCCAGCAGGCGCCGGATCCAGTGGACGCCCCCCTCGTGCAGCGCACCGAGCGGCATCTCGGCCGGGTCGGCGCGCCACCCGGTCGGCCTCGAACGTCCCAGGCGGACGAGATCCAGAATCAACGGGCGTCCCAGGCCCGGGTCGCCGAGCAGCGCCTTCAGGCGTCGGTGAAACGGCGCGTAGTGCAGGTTCTCGGCGACCATCACCGTCGGACCGGGCCGCTTGAGCATCGGCCAGAGGCGCTCGAGCTCCTCGAATCGCGCCAGCACAGGCTTTTCGATCAGGAGGTGCTTCCCGGCGCCCAACCCCGCCTCGATGAGGTCGGCGTGCGTGCGCGGCGGCACGCCGATCACCAGCGCCTCGTAGCCCGAGCGGAACGCCTCCTCGTAGCTGCCGAAGCAATCCTTGGCCCCGAGCTGCCGGCCGAAGGCGCGCGCACGGTCCGGGTCGCGGCTGGCCACGGCGAACGAAACTCCGGGGCGCATCCTCTTGTAGAGCCGGATGTGGCGGGCGTTCATGGCGCCGCATCCGATGAAGCAAAGGGAGACGCCTTGCATTAGCGGGATAGAATTTGCATCGTCCGACGGTCTCCACGCATGGCGCGCATCAAAATATTTTATTTCATCCCCAACCTCCAGCAGGGGGGGCCCGAGGGACAAATCCTCGAGCTCATCAACCAACTGCCGCCCCGCTTCGAGCCGGTTCTCTGCGTCTACCACGCCGACGACGTCTTCTGGGGGGCGCGCTGCCCGCCGGGACAGCCGGCGCACGCGCTCGGGGTGCGTCGGATGAATCTCGGCGCGCTCGACCGCCTGACCGAGATTCTCCGCCGCGAGAAGCCCGACATCCTGCACTCGTACCGGGACAAGGCGAACTTCTGGGCGCGCTGGGCGGGGGCGCGGGCGGGCGTGCCGATCACCATCACCGCTTGCCGCAATCGAATGATGGAGCTGCGCTACCTGCTCACCGAGCGGTTCATGTCGCGCCGGAGCCGCCTCATCCTGGTGAACTCCGTCGGCGTGCGCCACGAGCTCGTCAGCTGGGGCGGCGTGCGTCCGGACAAGATCCGCGTCATCTACAATCTCCTCGACGTGAATCATTTTCGTCCGCCCACGGAGGCCGAACGCGCCGCCGCCCGCGCCGACTGGGATCTCCCGGCCGGTCGGCGCGCCATCGTGCTGCCGGGGCGGGTCGGCCTGCAGAAGCATCAGCTGGGAGTTCTCTGGGCGATGCGCGCGCTCGCCCGGCGCGGCCGCTGGCCGAGCGACGCGGTGGTCCTCTTCGCCGGGCGCGAGCGCGATCGCGCGACCAGCGGGCTCTGCCGCCGCCTGGCCCGCGATCCGCGCATCGCCGCCTCGGTGCGCTTTCTCGGCGCGGTGAAGGACGTTCGTTCGCTCTACTGGGCGTCGGACCTCTTGCTGATGCCCTCGCTCTACGAGGGCCTCGCCAACGCCGCGCTGGAAGGGTGTGCGGCCGGGCTGCCGGCGATCCTCTCGCACGCCGCCAACGTCGACGAGATCGTCCGCCCCGGCGAAAGTGGCTGGGAGATCCCCACCGGGCGTCAGGGCGCGCTCGTGCGCGCGCTCGAAGAGGCGCTGGCCACGCCGGACGCGCGCCTCCGTGAGATGGGGCGCGTCGGGCTCCGCGCACGTGACGGCGCGGTTCGCGCCGCGGCCGAGCCACGTGATCGATCAGATGGTGGCCGTCTACGACGAGCTGCTGGCGGCCGGAGCGCCCGCATGACGGCCGCTGCGCCGGTCGATTTCCAGAACACGGTCTTCGACGTGCTCATCGCCGGGTCCGGGTTCGGCGGCGCGACAGCCGCCTATGCGCTGTCTCGCGCCGGGTTGCGGGTCCTCTTGATCGAGCGCGGCGGCTGGCCGAACCGCGACGAGACCGACTGGAACGGGCGGGCCATCCTGCTCGAGGGGCGCTACCGCGGCGAGACGCCGCTGCTCGTGCGGCAGGAGGGGGCCACCGAGGCTGTCGAGACCTTCCCCAACGAGGTCGTCGGCGGCAACTCGGTCTTCTTCGGCGGCGCGACGCTGCGGCTGCGGACCACCGACTTTGCGCGCTGGCCGATCTCGTACGCCGATCTCGAGCCGCACTATGCAGCAGCGGAGGCGCTGCTCGAGGTCCACGGACGCGCCGGTGAAGACCCCTGCGGGCCCCCCCGCACCGGCGACTACCCGTTCCCGCCGCTGGCGCTGACCGCGCCCGCGCGCCGGATCTACGACGCGGCGACCGCGCTCGGGCTTCACCCCTTCCAGCTGCCCATCGCCATCAACCACTTCGGTCCGCGCGAGCCCCGCTGCCTCAACTGCTTCACCTGCGACGGGTTCCCTTGCCGGATCGGCGCCAAGAACGACATGACCCAGACGGCGCTCAAGAAGGCCGATCCGACCCGGCTCACCATCCTGGCGCGCACGCAGGTGGCGCGCCTCTTTGAACGCGACGGGAAGATCGTGGGCCTGGAGGCGATCGATCGCAGAAGGAGGGCGCCGGCTCAAGCTGAGCGCGCGCGCCTATATCCTCTCGGCGGGGGCGCTCGGGACGCCGGCGCTGATGCTCAGATCCGATCTGGCCCGGCTCGATCAATCGGGGGCGCTCGGGCGAAACCTCATGCGGCACTGCAACGCGATGGTCGGCTACGTGTTCCCGTTTCGAACCAATCCGGAGGCGATCAATCACAAGCAGATCTGCATCACCGATCGCTACGAGTCGGTCCGCGCGGCGGACGGGACCGCGCTCGGCGTCATCCAGGACATGTGCATGCCGCCGCGCGAGGTGGTGCGGGCCCTCGGTCCTTCCGGCTTCCGCTGGGCCGCCGCACTCTCGGCCAATCGCATCCAGACCTTGCTCTGCGTGGCAGAGGACGAGCCCCGCGCCGAAAATCGGGTCACGCTGGTCCCCGATCGCCTCGACGCCGCCGGACTTCCGGTCGCCGAGGTGATCCACGACTACACCGACGCGGATCGACGGCGGCGCGACACCCTGGTCGCGCTGGCGCGTCGGGTCCTGCGGCGCGCCGGCGGCCTCGTGGGCAAGGTGCGGCTCATCGACAGCTTCTCGCACGCCGTCGGAACAGCCCGTTTTTCGCGCTCGCGGATGGAAGGGGTGCTCGACCCCGATTGCCGCTTCTGGGCCTTGCCCAATCTGTACGTCGTCGACGGCAGCTTCATGCCAACCTCCGGCGGCGTGAACCCGAGCCTCACGATCACCGCCAACGCGCTGCGGGTCGCCGGCCGAATCGCCGCGGTCCTCGCGCGAGGGGCCGCCTGATGTGCGGCATCGCGGGCGCGCTGGCGCCGCGCCGGGATCTGCCGCCTCCCGCCGGCGCCGCCGAGCGGTTCGCGGCGGCGATGGTCCACCGCGGTCCCGACGGCCATGGGTTCTTCTCCGCCGGTCCGATCGCGCTGGCGCACCGGCGCCTCTCGATCATCGATCTCTCCGAGGCCGGCCGCCAGCCGATGACCAACGAGGACGGACAGATCGCCATCGTCGTCAACGGCGAGATCTACAACCACGCCGAGCTGCGCGCCGACCTCGTCGCCAAGGGGCATCGGTTTCGCAGCGGCAGCGACTCGGAGGTGGTGGTCCACCTCTACGAAGAGGTCGGGGCGCGCGTGCCGGAGCTCCTGCGCGGGATGTTCGCCTTCGCGCTGTGGGACGCCCGCCGGTCGACGTTGCTCCTGGCGCGCGATCGCTTCGGCGAAAAGCCGCTCTACTACGGTGAGCGGCCGGACGGCTTCGTGTTCGCCTCCGAGCTCGGCGCGTTGCTCGCCGACGAGCGGACCCCCGCCACCCTCTCGCTGCCGGCGCTGGACGCCTATCTGGCGCTGCAGTACGTCCCCAGCCCCGACACCATTTACGAGGGCCTCAAGAAGCTCCCCGCCGGGCACACGCTGGAGCTCCGCTGCGGCGAGCGGCCGGTGGTGCGGCGCTACTATCGCCCCAGCTTCGCGCCGACGCTGGCCGATCTCGACGAGCGCGAGGCGGCGGCGCGCGTGCGCGCCACGGTGGAGAAGGCGGTGCAGGATCGGCTGATGTCGGACGTGCCGCTGGGCGCGTTTCTTTCGGGCGGCGTCGACTCGTCGATCGTCGTCGCCTGCATGGCGCGCGCGACCGGCTCGCCGGTCAAGACGTTCTCCATCGGCTTCTCGGAAGGGGGCCGCGCGGACAACGAGCTGCCGTTCGCGCGCCTGGTCGCCGAGCGCTACCGCACCGATCACCACGAGCTGATCGTCGCGCCGGACATGACCGGCCTCCTCCCTTCGATCGTGCGCCACCACGGCGAGCCGTTCGCCGACAGCTCGGCGGTCCCGACCTACTATCTGTGCCAGCTGGCGCGGCGGCACGTGACCGTCGCGCTCTCCGGCGACGCGGGCGACGAATCGTTCGGCGGCTACCGGCGCTACGTCTGGGCGCACATGGCCGACCTTCTCCTGCGGCTCCCGCGTCCGATTCCCCGCCTGGCGGCCGCGGCGCTGGGGGCGGTGCCGGGTGGGCCGGCGCGCTGGCTGCGCGAGTACGGCGCGCGCCTGTCGACCGACGAGGCGACGCGGTACCTCCGCTTCGTCTGCCATTTCTCCGCCGGCGAGAAGGCCGACATCTACACGCCCGAGCTGCGCGAGCGGTTCGCGCGCGACGCCACTGCGGAGGCCTTCGCGAGCAAGCTCGCCGACAGCGCCGCCGGCGACGTCGTCAGCCGCCTGCAGGATCTCGACTGCGACACCTATCTTCCCGACGACATCCTGGCCAAGGTCGACATCGCCAGCATGAGCCACGGCCTCGAGGCGCGGGCGCCGTTCTGCGATCACGACGTGGTCGAGCTGGGCGCCGCGCTGCCGGGCCGCTTCAAGCTGCGGCGGGGGAAAGGCAAGTTCATCCTCAAGCAGGCGTTCGCGGATCTGGTCCCTCCCGCCATCATCGAACGGCGCAAGAAGGGATTCGCCCTGCCGACGGGTCGTTGGCTGGCGGGCAGGCTGCACGGATTCGCACGCGAGCTCTTGCTCTCCACCGCGGCGCGCCAGCGGGGCCTGTTCGCGCCGGCCGCGGTCGAGTCACTGCTCGATCGCCATCGCGCCGGCGAGGACCATGGCGAGCGGATCTGGAACCTCATGGTCCTCGAGACCTGGTTTCGAGAGCTGGTCGACGGACGGGCGTCGTTCGTGAGGGAGGCCGCCGCGCGCCAGGCCGCGATTGGCCGCGCCGAACCGTGCCTTGGCGTCCCTGTAGGCGTCTCGAACGGCGTGACCGACAGGCTCGCACTCTGCTAGCCTAGCGCGGGTGAGCAATCTCGATCGGGAGCACGAAGTCGCCTGCCAGGCCGCCCGCGACGCGGGTCGGGTCATCCTGAGCTACTACGGCAACCCCGAGCTCGCGTTCGACACCAAGGCCGACACGTCGCCGGTGACCATCGCCGACAAGGCCGCCGACGCGCTGATCCTCGATCGTCTCCGCACGGCCTTCCCTGGCGACGCGTTTCTCACCGAAGAGTCACCGGACGATCCGGTGCGGTTCGGCAAGAGCCGCGTCTGGATCATCGATCCGCTCGACGGCACGCGCGACTTCCTGGCGCAGACCGGCGACTTCTCCGTGCACATCGGCCTCTGCGTCGACAACCAGCCGATGCTGGGCGTCGTCTATCAGCCGGTGCGCCAGGCGCTCTATCACGCGCGGCGCGGCGGCGGCGCGTTCATGGAGTCGAGCGGTGTCCAGAGCCGCATCACCACCTCGACCCGGAGCGAGCCGAGCGAGCTGCGGGTCGGCATCTCGCGCCTCAATCCGGACGAGGGGCTCGGCAAGTGTCTGGCCGCCTCGGGGCTGGCGCCGCGCGCGGTGGCGATGGGGGCCTCGGTCAAGCACATGGCGCTCGCGCGGGGCGATCTCGACGCGGTTCTCAACCTCTCGGCCGCCGAGCAGGAGTGGGACACCTGCGCGCCCGAGGTGATCTTGAGGGAGGCCGGTTGCACCGTCAGCGACGGTGACGGCAAGCCGATGCGCTACAACCAGAAGGACCTCTACCGTCGGCGCGGCTCGGTCGCCAGCAACGGCGTCTGCCATCCGTTCATGATTCGGGTCATGGCTCCCTGCCTCCCGGAAGATCTGCCGATCAACGACCTGCCGCGCAAAGACCCGTCGGGCAAAGACCTGCCGACCAGATAGAAACAGCGCCGCGGTGCGCAGGTGCAGGAGCAGTGTGGATGTTTGATCGCTTCGTCAGCAATTTGACGAATGACTCGTAGCGCGAGCACCGACTCACCGTCGGTGTTTGCGCTTGAGTTGGGGCACCCAGAATGGCATTGTAGGGAACCCAGCGGTATGGGCTTACGCCGGGGGTTTTTGTCGCATAGAGATTTGTCGCAATGATGATGAGTGAAGGTGCGGGCGAGCTCAATTCGACGGTGGCGGCGGCGGCGGTGCTGCCCCGATCAACGAGCGGCGGGGCGCGGACCATGGTTCCGATCATCTTGAGCGCCACGGAATTGGAGGCGACCGGCGCCCGCATGCAGGTTGGCGGTTTGCGCGTCGTCGATCGCGCCATTCGGCTGCTCGCGCGACTGCGCGACGCCCACGTCGTCATCGCCGCCGACGGCAGCGTGCCGGTCCCTCGCCGTCTGCCGCCCAACATGGAGCGGCGTGAGATTGACGGGGACGTGACCGCCGGCATCGAGCAACTTCGCGCGGAGCTCGGTCCCGAGGTGATGGTCGTGGGGGCCGACAACGTCTGGCTGCAGCCGGCGCGGTTCGACAGGGGGACGCGCGTGGTGGATGCGGCGTCGCGCCGGGTCGCCGCCGAGACGGTGTTTCGCGACGCCCAGCTGGAGACGGTCGGGATCGTCGATCGCCTGCTGAACCAGAAGATCGCCTCGCGCCTCACCCGGCTCCTGCTGGTTCATCTGCCTGCCGCGCCCGCGCTGCTGACGCTGATCGCCGGGTTCGTCGGCGTCTACGGCGCGCTCATGGTCGCGGTCGGGGGCTCGACGAGCGTCCTCACCGGCTTCGTGATCCTGGAGGGCTTTGCCGTCCTCGACGGCTGCGCGGGCGAGCTCGCGCGCGTGCGCCTGCACCAGACGGCCTTCGGCGCCTGGCTCGACACGGTCGTCGGCGACTTCGTGAACGTGCTGATGATCCTGGCGGTCGGCCTCGCGCTCTGGCGCCACGGCGGGACCTACCTCGACATGAAGATGGCGCTGGCTGCCGCGGCGATGACGCTGTTCTACGTCGCCGTGTCGTACCGGGAGCTGATGCGCCAGGGCGAGGGCGACGTGATGAAGCTGCGCTGGTGGTTTGCCTACGGCCAAATGCTGAAGAACGTCAGCGGCGCCGGGTCGACCTCGATCCGGGGGATGATGCTGCTCGGCCGTCGGGACTTCGTGATCGTGCTGGCGATCGGCCTCGCCTACTACGATCAGCTCCCGATCGTTCTGCTCTACCTGATGATCATCGCCATCGTGCGCGCCGCCGGCGCCCTCGGCCAGCTGTTGACCCCCGACTGGCGAATCCGCCCGCCACTGTGATGGGGACCCTGGGAGGGTCCCCAAACCCCCCCGCGATGAGGTCGGTCGAGCAAAGCTCGCCCGCCCTCGACGCGACAGTGATGGGGACCCTGGGAGGGTCCCCAACCCCGAGTCCACGCGCCTGATGACGCCGAGGTTCTGGGATGTTGGAGGTGAGCGGACCGCGGGTGGTGGTCGCCGTGGACGGGCTGGACGGCAGCGGCAAGTCGCGGTTCGCCGCGTCGCTGGCGGCGGCGCTCTCCGCTGCCGGTCGGCACGCGTCGCTGCTGCACGTCGACGACTTTCGTCGGCCGACCGACTTTTCCGGGCTCGCGCCGGAAGCCGAGTCGGCGCTCTACTACGAGCGTTACTTCGACTTCGCGGCCGTCGGCGACGCGCTGTCGGCGTGGGCGCGGGGCGCGGCCGACGGTGCGGTGAGCATCCTCGAGGGGGTGATGTTGCTGCGTGCCGCGCTCCCTTCCGGGACGCCGCTCATCGTGCTCGAGGTCAGCGCCGCTGAGGCGCGCCGGCGCATCCTGGCGCGCGATCAGGCCAAGGGGCGGACCCCGGAGGAGATCGCGGGGCGGATCGACCGCCGGTATTTTCCAGCCCAGGCGCGGTACCGCGCCGCCTGCGATCCCTTGGGGCTCGCCGACCTGGTGATCGACAACGAGGACTGGGCGCACCCGCGGGTCGTGCGCCGCAGCGACGGTCGTTTCGCGCCGGAGATCGCCGCGGCGCTCGATCGGGTGCTCGCGGCGGAGTAACGTCCCGCCCCAAGACGGGCGACAGAAGCCGAGCGATAGAAGATGAACGGAAGATGACACCCGGGAATGTGGTGCTCGCGGCGACGCGCGACGAGGCGGCGGGCGCGGCGCTGCCGATCGCCGGCCTGACGGTGATCGGGCGTGCGCTCAAACAGCTGGGGCAGTCGCCCGAAAAGCGCGTGGTGGTCGCCGGCGACGGCGCGATCGCGCTGCCAACGCCGCTGCCGGCGAACGTCGAGGTCCGCACCGTCGCCGACGGCGCCGCCGCGGCGGAGATCGCCCGTTCGCTCGGCGCGCCGCTGGTCGGTGCCGACGTGGTCCGCCTCGATCGCACCCGCTTCGAGGGGGGCCTCCGCGTGGTCGACGAACCGACCCGCCGCGCGGCCGAGGACGCGGTCTTCGCGGCGCTCTATCGGGCCGACCTCGGTTTCGTGGCGCGCCGTCTCAACAAGCCGATCTCGGTCCGGCTCACCCGCCACGTGCTGGCGCGCTCGCCGATCACGCCGAACCAGATCACGCTGTTCGCCGCCGCGCTGGGGATCCTCGGCTGTGCGCTGATGGCGACGGGGCGCTACCTCTGGGTCGTGCTCGGGTTGGCGCTCGAGCACACGCAGTCGGTGCTCGACGGCTGCGACGGGGAGCTGGCGCGCGTCCGGTTTCAGCAGTCGAAGCTGGGCGCCTGGCTCGACACCTTCGTCGACGACGTGCTCAACGTCTTGATGACGGCGTCAGCCGGGGTTGGCCTCTGGCGCGCGGGCGCGGGCGGCTGGGCGCTCGGCGTCGGCCTCTCCGGCGCGGCCATGCTCGTGCTGTCGAACCTGATCATCATGCGCGACATGCGCCGCCAGAAGGCCACGGGCGATCTGATGGACATGGTCTGGTGGTTCTCGGGCGGACGGAAGCTCGGCGAGTCGACCGCCACGCAGGGCAAGCCCAGCCTCGGCACCTTCCTGTTTGGCCTCGGTCGGCGCGACGCGGCGATCTTCCTGTGGCTGATCTTCGCGCTCCTGAACCAGTTCGTGCTGGTCTTGATCATGGCGGCGATCATCGCCCTCGCCTGGTTCGTCGCCAGCGTGGTCCAGCTCATCGTCCGGCCGGCACCAGCCGGTCGCTGAAACGCCGCGTCCGGTCGAGCGGATCAGGTGGCAGGGGTCTTCGCTTGCGCCGAGGGGGGGCGCACAATAAGGTCTAGGGCCGCCATTTACGGGCACCTCCCATGATCAGCTTCGTCGCCAAGAAGATATTCGGAACCAAGAACGCCCGCGTCATCAAGGGGATGCGCCCAATCGTCGAGCGGATCAACCAGCTCGAGCCGACGATGCAGGCCAAGTCGGACGCCGACCTGCGCGAGATGACGGCTGAGTTTCGCCGCCGCCTCGAGAAGGGGGAGACGCTGGATGATCTCCTCCCCGAGGCGTTCGCCGTCTGCCGCGAGGCGGGCAAGCGCGTGCTCGGGATGCGGCACTTCGACGTGCAGCTCATCGGCGGCATGGTGCTCCACCGCGGCTGCATCGCCGAGATGAAGACCGGCGAAGGGCAAGACGCTGGTCGCCACGCTGCCGGTCTACCTGAACGCGCTGGCCGGCAAGGGCGTCCACGTCATCACCGTCAACGACTACCTGGCCCGCCGCGACTCCGAGTGGATGGGGCGCATCTACAAGTTCCTCGGCATGACCGTGGGGATCGTCGTGCACGGCCTCTCCGACGGCGAGCGCCAGCACGAGCTACCGCTCGGACATCGCCTACGGGACCAACTCCGAGTTCGGCTTCGACTACCTGCGCGACAACATGAAGGATTCGATCGAGCGCTACGTCCAGCGCGGGCACAGCTTCGCGATCGTCGACGAGGTCGACTCGATCCTGATCGACGAGGCGCGCACGCCGCTCATCATCTCGGGGCCGGCCGAGCAGTCCGCGGAGCTGTACACGAAGGTCGACGGCATCATCCCGGGGCTGCGCAAGGACATCGACTACACCGTCGACGAGAAGGCGCACTCGGCGATCCTGACCGACAACGGCATCGAGCGGATCGAGCAGCGGCTCGGCGTGGGGAACCTCTACAACCCCGAGAACATCCAGTGGCTGCACCACGTCATCACAGGCGCTGAAGGCGCACACGCTCTACAAGCGCGACGTCAACTACCTCATCGACGAAGGCGAGGTCATCATCGTCGACGAGTTCACCGGCCGGAAGATGCCGGGGCGCCGCTGGTCGGACGGCCTGCACCAGGCGATCGAGGCCAAGGAAGGCGTCGAGGTCCAGGAAGAGAACCAGACGATGGCGACGGTCAGCTATCAGAACTACTTCCGCCTCTACGACAAGCTGGCCGGCATGACCGGCACCGCCGACACCGAGGCGGAGGAGTTCCACAAGATCTACAAGCTCGACGTCACGGTCGTCCCGACCAACAAGCCGATCCTGCGCAAGGACTCCGACGACGTCGTCTACAAGAACGAGCGCGGCAAGTTCCGCGCGGTCTGCGACGAGATCGAGGACTGCTACAAGCGCGGCCAGCCGGTGCTGGTCGGCACCGTCAGCGTCGAGAAGTCCGAGGTCGTCGCCTCGCTCCTGCGCAAGAAGGGGATCGAGCACTCCGTCCTGAACGCCAAGCAGCACGAGCGCGAGGCGTTCGTCGTCGCGCAGGCGGGGCGCAAGGGCGCGGTCACCATCTCGACCAACATGGCCGGCCGCGGGACCGACATCATCCTCGGCGGCAACGCCGAGTTCATGGCGCGCGCCGAGGTCGATCCGGAGAACGCCGGCAAGCCCGGGCACGAGCTGGCGCCCGAGAAGCAGGCCGCCTACGAGGAGGCCTTCGAGAAGTTCAAGGCCCAGTGCGACGCGGAGAAGGTGGAGGTGCTGGCCGCGGGCGGTCTGCACATCCTCGGCACCGAGCGGCACGAGTCGCGCCGCATCGACAACCAGCTGCGCGGCCGCGCCGGCCGCCAGGGCGACCCGGGCAGCTCGCGCTTCTACCTGTCGCTCGGAAGACGACCTGATGCGCATCTTCGGCGCCGAGCGCATCACCGGGCTCATGGAGCGGCTCGGGATGGAGGAGGACGTGCCGATCGAGCACGGCCTCATCAACCGCGCCATCGAGAACGCGCAGAAGAAGGTCGAGGGGCACAACTTCGACATCCGCAAGAACCTGCTCGAGTACGACGACGTCATGAACCAGCAGCGCAAGACGATCTATGCGCTGCGCCGCCAGGTCCTCGAGGGGCGCTACGCGCCCGAGCCGACGGAGGCGGAGAAAGACCGGGGCATCACCGCCACCGACGCCCCGCTGCCGACCGAGTCGGGCAAGCACACCATCGCCAGCCTCTCGTCGATGGTCCGGCCGATCCTGGCCCGCATGTGCGACGCGCTGTCGGAGTCGCGCGCGGCCGATCCGGCGGTGCCCGGCAACTTCATCGTCACGACGGTGCCGGTCAACGCCGGCCACCTCCGCTCGCTCATCTACCGCGAGTGGGGCGGCTATCTCGACACCAAGGGGATCGTCGAGGATCGGACGGCGACCCTCGA
Organism: uncultured Pseudomonadota bacterium; assembly: GCA_963831685.1. Classification (GTDB taxonomy): domain Bacteria; phylum Myxococcota_A; class Polyangia; order Fen-1088; family Fen-1088; genus JADGRB01. The sequence continues at coordinate 1,923,051 of CAWHRJ010000004.1, read as the reverse complement.
TCGGCTGGCCGGCGAGGTCGCCTCGTCGATGATCCAGCAGCGCGAGCGGCTGCTCGATCTCAGCGAGGAGATGATCCAGTCGATCATCGACGAGCACTGCCCGCCCAACTCGCACGCCGAGGACTGGGACCTCGAGGTGCTGGGCGACCGCGGTCAAGCAGCGCTTCAACTTCGACCCGGCGATCGACGCGCAGGGGGGCCTCGAGCGCGAGACGCTGGCCGAGTCGCTCTGGGGCGAGGTCGAGAAGGTGATCGAGGCGCGGGAGACGGAGTACCCGCTCTCCGTCCTCCTGCACTACGCGCGCCTCTTCTACCTCGAGGAGATCGACGAGCGCTGGATCGAGCACCTCAAGTCGATGGAGGCGCTGCGCGAGGGGATCCACCTGCGCGGCTACGGCCAGAAGGATCCCAAGCAGGAGTACAAGAAGGAAGGGTTCGTCATCTTCGGCGAGATGATGGACAACATCGGCCGCAACGTCTGCGAGAAGCTGTTCCACATGCAGCTCCAGCGCGCCGATGCGCCCGCGCCGGCAGCGACCCCGCCCGCCGGTGCCCCTCCGTCGTCGAAGCCGCCGACCTCCGTGCCGATGACCGCCGCCCCCGCCCCCCGCGCGCGCAAGACGATCGAGTCGGGTGGCGGCGTCGAGCCCCCGGCCCGCGCGACGAACGGCGGCGGCAACGGCGCCGAGGCCCAGGCCAAGCCGGTCCGGCGCAACGAGCCCAAGGTGGGCCGCAACGATCCGTGCCCCTGCGGAAGCGGAAAAAAATACAAAAAATGCCACGGCGACGTCGCCACGACGTAGTCGCCTTCGGGCTCGCGGCGCTGGCCGTCGGGGTTGCCGCCTGTCAGGCGGAATCCGGCGACGCCGGCTGTCAGCTGACAAGCCAGGTGACGCTGGCGGGGACGCCGCTCACGCTGCTGCAAGACGCGCGGCTCGATCAGGTCGGGGGCGGATACTTCCTGCTGGGGAGCGACGGGACCAGCGTCCGCTGGGCGGCGCTGAGCGCCGCGCGGCACGCTCACCGGCGAAGCAGGCCTATGCGCTGCCGCCGGGCGTCACCAGCGCCTACTTCGCCGTCGCCGGCGTCCAGACGCCCGGGGACACGGTCCTCGTCGGTTACCTCGGGACCGACGCCGCCAGCGGCAGCGGCGGCCTGGCCGTCATTGCGCTCCCCGCCGATGGATCTCCGCCCGCCGCGCCGGCGAGCACGGTCGTGACCTTTCCAGGCGGCATCCCGGCCGCGTCGTCGGTGGCGATGATCTCGTCGCGGAAGGGGATGAACGCCGGGCTCGCCTGGGTCGACGACGGGTCCGGTCAGGTGATGGTCGCGACTCTCGACGGAGCGGGGACGACGACCGGCGCTCCGGTCGCCACCTCCTCCTCTTCGGGGGCCCCCTTCTCCTGTCTCGGGTTCTCGCCCGGCAAGGACGATTTGACCGTCGTCTACTACGCCGGTACCACCGCGCTGGCGAACCACGTACCGGCTTGGGTCATCGCCGAGGCGAACGAAGCGGGCTCGGTCGATTCGACCACCGTGCTCGGCGTCGGTCGTCCACTTGGCGGGTGCGCCCTGGTCTCGCCGACCGCCACCGGGTACGGCATCACCTGGCAGGACACCGAAGGGGCCTGGTTGGCCGAGTTCGTCTCGCAGGGGATGTCGCTCTCGATGTCGTATCCGTTCGCGTCGGCCGCCGGGTTTGGCGGGTCGAATCTGCAGCCGCCCCTGGTGGGGCTGGCGCCCTTCGGGGCCGACTTCGGCGTCCTGCTGGCGCGTCCGCTCGACGTCGAGCTCTGGCGGATCGACGACATGGGGAACCGCCGGCCGGGGGCCCTCATCTTCCCTTCGATCAACGGGACCTTCGGGAGCGTATCGGCGCTCCCGCCTTCGCCGGCCACAGGCTGGCGGCCCCTTGGTGGCGACCTACGCCGACTACACCAGCCCGGTGGGTGCCTCCACGCCGGTCGGCGGCAGGCTGTTCGTCAACGCGGTATGTCAGTAGCGTGGAATAACCAGCAGCGCGCGGCGGTTTTCAGACGACGGGTGAACGGAAACCGATGAAAAGGCGACCTCAAGCAGTCGATTTCGAACGGGAGGCGCTCCCGCATCTGAGCGCCCTTTACGCGGCCGCGCTGCGCATGACGCGCAACGAAAAGGACGCCGAGGACCTGGTTCAGGACGCCTTGCTCCGGGCCTACCGCTTTTTCGACACCTTCCAGCCGGGCACCAACTGCAAGGCCTGGCTGTTCCGGATCCTCACCAACGTCTTCTGCAACAACTACCGCGATCGCGAGCGCGAGCATGTCGTCCTGACCGAGGCGGAGTCGTCGCCGGCCAACCTCGAGCAGTTCGTCGGCGGCGGCGGACGACGGGCGCGACATCGAGACGGCCCTGCTCGGCCGGATGGTCTCCGCCGACGTCGAGAAGGCGCTGGCGGCGGTCCCCTCCGACTTCCGGATGGCGGTCATTCTCGCCGACCTGGAAGACTTCTCGTACAAGGAGATCGCCGAGATCATGGACTGCCCGGCCGGGACGGTCATGAGCCGGCTGTTTCGCGGCCGAAAGATCCTGCAGGGCCTCCTGCACGACTACGCCGTCGAGCAGGGGATCATCCAACCTCAGCCTCAGCTCGGCGAGGGCGACGGCGCGGCGCCGGTCGACATGGCGGCCTATCGGCGTCGGCGGGACCAGGGGCAGGGCAAGGGAATGGGGGGGGCGTCGTGAGCTGCCCCAATCTCAGCGCCTCGGTTCAGGCCTACGTCGATCGCGAGCTGACCGGGTTCGATCGCGAGGCGGTCGAGCGGCATCTGGTCAGCTGTCCCAGCTGCGCCAGGCAGGTCCACCTCGAGGGACGATTCAAGGCGGCGGTGCGGGCGCACCTCCCCCGACCCGAGGTGCCTCTGGCGCTCAAGCTGCGGGTCAAGGAAGCGCTGGCGACACAGGAGATCGCGCCGCGTCGCTGGCCCTGGCTGTCTTATCCACGCCTGGTTCCGGCGGCGGCGGCGTTCCTGCTGATCGTCGGGATCACCAGCACCGTCCGCCAGTCGCAGTCGATGGTGCTCGAGCAGGCGCAGCGCAGCTACCACGCCGAGATGCCGATGGACATCACCGGCTCGGACTGCGGGTCGATCGCCTCCTGGTTCCGCGGTCGGGTCGACTTTCCCGTGCACGCCCCGGCGCTCGGCGGCGGTGCGACCTGTCAGGGGGGGCGCCTGGTCAACGTGGGCGAGCGCCCGGCCGCCTACCTGCTCTACCGCGGCCCCACCGGTCATCGGGTGGCGCTGCTGGTCTTCGATCCGCGCGACCAGGCCTTCGACGGGCCGGAGCGCCGGGTGATCAACGGCCGCGAGATCTACCTCGGGAGCGGTCCCGGCATCTCGACCGCCACCTACCGCGACCGCGGCCTCGGCTATGTTGTGACGGCCGACCTCGACGAGGAAGCGCTGACCCGACTGGTCACCACCTCCTTCGGCCGCTAGGAGGGCGTCGCCGTGAGGCGACGGTGAGCGCACGAAGCTGGGCCGACACTTGGCCCGACGACGTGTCGCCCGAAGGCGACGTAGGGCGCGCCCGAACCGTTGCGGATTCTGATAGGATATTAGCCCCTTCGCTTCATTGCGGAGGTCGGGCGCTCTTTGAGCGCTCCGTCTCAGAGGAGGCGAGATGGCCGACCGAATCGCGCTTTGCATCGAACCTGACGCCGCCACCGCGGACCAGATCCGCAAGCTGCTCACCCCGAACGGGTTTCAGGTCAAGAACATCCCCAGCGGCGACGACGCCATGGAGTGGGGCCGCTCCCACAAGCCCGCGGTCATCGTCCTCTCCGTCGAGCCGAAGAAGGTCGGGTACGCGATCTGCAACAAGCTCCGGCGCAGCCCCAGCCTCCGCGAGGTGCCGCTGCTGCTCATCTCCGGGGAAGAGACGCCGGCGACCTTCGAGCAGCACCGGAAGCTGAAGTCGCGCGCCGACGAGTACATGTTGAAGCCGCTCGACGGCCAGGATCTCCTGCTCAAGGTCGGCGGCCTCCTGAAGCTGAATCTTTCGGCCCCGGCCGCCGATGACGATGAGGTGCACGAACTGGACGCGGATTCGGACATCGTGATGGCCGACGACGACGACGTCGACATCGTCAGCAGCGCTGAGGCCGACGAGGCGGATGGGCAAGACGAAGAGGAAAAGACGCTGGCCGTCGACCCGGACAACTACGGCATCGTGGCGGAGAGCGCCAACGCGCGCGACACCTCCGAACAGCACGTCCTTCCGGACGACAGCATCCCCAACACCCCGTTCGAGGGGGAGAAGTTCGATCCGGAAACGCAGGCGGCCTTCGCGGCGCTGGAGGCGGGATCGCCCGAAAATGCACCGCCGAGCGGCGACATGGTCGATCTGCGAAACCTTTGGTCCGACGATGATCTGCCGCCGAACCTCGCCTGGGAGAAGGCACCGGGCGAGGCCAACGGGGCCGCGGCGGTGGCGCCGGCCCCCAGCGCGGAGGCCGTTCCCGAAGCGACCGGCCTCGATCCCGACGTCTACCGGACCGGCGAGACGCTCGGCCCGGAGCCGCTGGTCTCCGACGCGCTGCTCGCTTCGGCGCTGGCGCACGATGCGCCCACCAACGAGCACGACGTCCCGCCGGCACCCGACGAGATCGCCTTCGAGGACGTCTCGACCGAGGCGAGCGGGCGGGTCATCTCAGAGAACTTCGGTGCGCCAGCCGTCGACGAGGGGCGCGTCCGCGAGGCCGAGGCGCGCAACGCAGAGCTGGAGGCGCGGATTCACTCGCTGGAGAACGAACGGCAGACGCTGCGCAAGGAGATCGAGGAGGCGCGCGAGCGATTCACGCAGTCGGCCACCTTCTCCAAGGAGCGCGAGTTCCTCGGCCTGCGCGAGATCATCAACAAGAAAGAGAAGGACATCCTCGATCTGCGCGACGCCCTCGACGCCAAAGAGCGGCAGATGCTCGACCACAAGGACAAGATCCGTGAGCTCGACCGGGCGCGACGTGATCTCGAGGAGAGCACCATCGGGTTCGAGCGGAACCTGGTCGCCGCCAACGAGAAGGTCGCCGAGCTCGGACAGGACCGCGAGAAGTCGGCCGAGCGCGAAAAGGGGCTGAAGGCGCGTCTCGACGACGCGCACGTCGAGCTGCGCAAGGCGCACGACGAGGTCGACGCGATCAAGAAGCGCGCGGTTCAGGACGAGGCGCGTGCGCGCGCGGAGACCGACCGGCTGCGCGGCGAGATGGAGACCCGCCTCGGGGAGCAGGAGGAGGCGCACCGGGCCGAGACGGCGGCTCTGTCCGACGAGCATGGCCAGGCCATGGCCTCCGCGGAGGGGGCACGGCAGGCGGAGCTGGCGCGTCTCGAGAGCGCGCATCGGAGCGAGGTCGAGGGGCTGCAGCGGCGCCTCACCGAGGAGCAGGCCCAGGCGGGCGAGCGGCTTTCGAACGAGGTGGCCAAGCTCCGCAGGGAGCACGAGAAGGCGATCGCCGCCGCGCGTGACGAGCAAGCGATCCAGCTTGCCTCGGAGCGCCAGTCGTACGAGGCGTTGGCCGAGCAGAAGGAGCGCGACCACCGCAACGAGATCCTGGGGATGCGCCGCCGCCACGAGGAGGAGGCGCTGGCCGCCGAGGAGCGCCGGCAGCGTGACATCGCCGAGCAAGAGGCGCGGCGGATCTCCGAGCTGGAGGCGGCCGAGACCCGGCGCCGCACCGAGCTGACCTCCCGCGACGAGGATCACCACGTGCGGGTCACCGAGATCGAGCGTCGCCACCTGACCGAGAAGACCGACCTCACCGAGAAGCACCGCTCCGAGTACGATCAGGCGCTCGGGCGTGCCGCGCGCGCGGAGGGGGAGCTGGCGGCGCGGGTGCAGGAGATCGAGCAGGCCTACCGGCGCCTCGCCGGGGTGGAGGCGGACGTCGATGCGGCGCGCGCCGAGCTCGGCAACCGTGACGTGCGGTTGGCGCAGTCGCGCGATCGCATCGCCGAGCTCGAGGGCAAGGTGGCCGACTACGAGGACCAGATCGTGCGGGCCTTCCAGCGCATCCGTTCGGACGACAAGACGGCCGAGAAGACCCGCCGCGCGCTGGCCGTTGCGCTGGCGCTGATCGACGAGCGCGCTCCTGCGCCCGGCTGCCCCGGCTGCCGCGTCGCGACCGCCTGCGGATGAGCCCGAGCTGACACGACCTAAAGCCAAGGTTGACGATCGTCGACGAGGGCCGCCCGTAACGTCGCCGACGCGTCATGCGCGTCACGGCGAACCAGGTCACCTCGGCCCGCCTGCTCGCGATGCCGCTGGTCGGCTGGCTGATCTACGGGGGCCCCACGACGCAGGCCATCGGTGTCGCCATCGGGACCCTGATCGGTCTCACCGACACCGTCGACGGATATCTGGCGCGCAAGCACGGGCCGACGGTGCTGGGGTCGCTGCTCGATCCGGTGGCGGACAAGATCTTCATCGTCGTCTGCTACGGCTGCTTCGCCGATCGGGGCGGGATCCCCTGGTGGATCGCGGCTGCGATCTTCTCGCGCGAGTTCCTGGTGACCGTCTTGCGCTCGAGCTTGGAGCTCGGCGGGCCAGCGCCTTCCCAGCACCGGCATCGCCAAGGTCAAGACCTGGGTCCAGATGCTGGCCTTCGGGTTCCTGGTCCTGATTCCGCTCATCGGCTCGGGGCGCGGGCTGCGGGTGCTGTTCGCGGCGCCGTTCGCCTTCGCGCTGCTGGTTCTCGCCACCCGACCGCTGTCAGGGATCTCGGGGGTCTACCGGCGCGGGTTCGAGATCGCCGCGGTCGCGCTGATTCCGTTCGTCGGAGCATCGTTCGTCGGTGCCGGGGCGGTCGAGAAGCTGCTGATCGCCGCGGTCGTCTTCATCACCTGGTTCAGCGCGCTCGACTACCTCAAGTTTGGCTTTCCAGCGGTCGCCCGCGCGCCCTCGCACCGCCTGTTGCACTGGCTGCGGCTCGGGGCCGGCGCGCTCCTGCCGATCGGGGTGATGGCGGCGCTCGCCACCCACCGGCTGCCGACGATCCCGCTCATCATTCTTCTGGCCAGCGACATGGCGCGCGGCGCGCTCGACAACTTTGCCGCCAACCAGGGGATCGCCGACTTTTCCTGGGCGGCGAGCATGGGGGGCGAGCTGGCCTTGCTGGCCGCGGCGCTGGTCTTCCCGCTGGCGGGGAGCCATCTCAGCATCGTGGCGGCGGTGGTCGCCGTGGCGGAGACGCTGCGCAGCCTGGTCAAGTACCTGCGGGCGCCGACCCGGCCGCCGCTGCGCCCGACGCGGCGCCGTTCAGCGCGCCTACTTCTTCCGTCCCTGAAAGGCGCTGACCATGGTCTCGGTCAGCACGCGCAAGCGGCTGTAGGCCAGCGGGAGGCGTCGCCGGCGTGCCGGCCCGCAGCTCCGCTTCGATCGCCTGCTCGACGCGCCGGGCGAAGATGCGATCGCGGCAGAAGACGTCGACCTCTTCGTAGCCTCCGTGCGAGAGCCGGGTGAAGTTCGTGGAGCCGAGGTCGACCCACTCGCCGTCGCCGACGATCGCCTTGCCGTGCACCATGCTCGGGTGCAGGACCAGACGCAGGTTGTCCGGGCTGCCGGTGCGGCGCAGGAGCTCGGCGCAGGCCGCCAGGTTCAGGTCGCCGCCCACGTTGGCCCGCGCAGCGGTCAGCAGCGTCACCGAGACGCCGCGTTTGACCGCGTCGCAGAGCGCATCGGTCGCGGTCGGGATCGCCCAGATAGGCCATGGCGATCGTCAGCCGCTCGCGCGCGCCGGCGAGGAGGTCGAGGCGCTGCGCCGAGAGCGACTCGCCGGTGCGCGCCGCGCCGCGAAAGGAGTGAAGCAGATAGTCGAACGAACGGCTCGCGTCGAAACGGGTGCGTCCCTCGTAGCGGTCGGCCAGCCGCTCGGCCGCGTCGCCGCCGGTGATCTCGACCATGAAGTCGACGTTGACGTCGCGGAAGTCGTCGCCGATCCCCATCCCCCCCAAGATCACCGTCTCGTCGTCGAACTGGTAGAGCTTGGCGTGGTCGAAGCGCTTCTCGGTCACGAACGTGACCTTGGGGTGGGCCAGCAGCGCGGCGCTGAGCTCGCTCGGGCTCTGCCGCAGCGAGCCCCAGCGGCCGTAGAACGTCATCAAGAAGAAGAGCTGAACGCGGGCGTGCAGGTTGATCTTCTTGTGGAAGAAGCTCTGCTTGGTCGCCTCCAGGTGCTCGTAGTAGCCGCCGATGCGATCCTTGAGGATCGACACCTGGACCCCGCGTTCGGCCGCCGCCAGCAGGGCGCGCGCGATCGAGCGCCCGGCGTCGTCGTCCCGCCACTCGAAACAGCGAACCAGGATGCTGTGACGGGCCTGTTCGATCCGGCTCAGGATCCGGTCGTAGGCGACCTTGCCACCAGCCAGAAGCTCGAACGTCGCGCCCTCGGCCGGCGACGCGACCGGCAAGCTCGTCAACGACATCGGGTCGGGCACTTTAGCGTAGGCCATCCGGGCTCGCAATCGAGGCTGCGGTCGAGCTTGGGGCCTTTCTCCTCTCTTGGCCTCACGCGCGGGTCACTTCGTTGGCCCAGGCTCGATAGCGCGCATAAAAGGCCCGCTTCTCGTCGGGATAGATCGGGATCCATCCCGTCACCGTGTAGCCGAGCATCCAGAAGAACAGCACGTCGAAGACGTAGTTGCGGGCGAGGAAGACCGCCGCCAACACCGTGACGAGGGCCGAGATGACCAGCAGCTGGACATGGAGCTGCATCTTCCGCTTTCCCCGGTGCGTCATGTACGGGATGGGGAGCAGATTGAGCAGAGAGAAGGCGGTGATGAGGAGCGGCTCCCACCAGATAGCGGGCCGGGTTCATCCCGAAGAAGAAGTGCGACAGCACGTAGGCCATCCCGGCGTACCCGCTCACGGTGCGCGGCAGGCCGCAGTACATCAGCGGATCGCCCATCTTGGCGGTGGAGAACAGCGCCTGCCGCACCGTCGCGCAGGTGATGATGACCGACATCAGCGCGATCCCCGCCGCGCCGTGGCCCCCCTGGGCGTACACGGCGTAGACGATCACGCCCGGGGCGATGCCCTGAACGAAGTGGTCGGTCGCGGTGTCGAGCTCGCTGCCGAACTGGTTCGACGTCTTCGTCATCCGCGCGACCGGCCCATCCAGCGTGTCGCCCAGCAGGTATCCGACCAGCAGCGCCGTCCCGGCGGCCAGTGGGTCTCCCTGAAGGGCGAAGACGATGGCGAAGACGCCGCCCATGAGGTTCACCAGCGTGAAGAGATCTTTGACCCCGAAAGGCCCGATGTTCCTGCGCATTTTCGAGGCGCGAGACTATCAGGTCTCGCCGACTGAAGGGGCCCGTCGCCGTGTCACCTCATGATACGGTGACTCTTCGGGAGGCACGCGCAGGATGGCCGGACGCTACGGGATGAGCTTCGCAGCGAAGATGATCCAAGAGGGGAAGTACGCCGAAGCGATCGACGAGGCCACGCGCGCGGTGGCGCGGGATGAAGAAGACCCCGCGCCGCTGGTCGAGCGGGCGAGCGCCTACGCCTGGCTCGAACGATATCCCGAGGCGGTGAAGGATCTCGAGGCGGCGATCGCCCTCGACGAGACGGCCGGTGTGCTCGAGACCGACGTGGTCGACGACGCCTACTTCAGCGCGCTCCTCGGCGCGGCGAAGCTCGAGGCGCGGACCTCGCTGGAGGCCGCGACCCAGACGCTGGCGCGCTACGAGACGATCCTGCCGGGCGGGCGCCACCTGGCCGACGCCGCGGCGTGGCCCGACCGCCTGCGAACGGCGAGCGCCGGGACGTGACCCCGGAGCCAAAAGTCGACGGCCGGGTGTCGCGCGCGCAGCGGCTGCGCGAGTCGCGGCGTGCCGGCGTGCTGGCGGTGGCGCGGCGGATCTTCTCCCAGAAGGGGTATCACGCCACCAGCATCCACGACATCATCGAGACGGCCGACATCGCCCGGGGAACGTTCTATCTCTACTTCGAATCCAAGCGCGCCATCTTCGACGAGCTCCTGGATGGTCTGGTGACCACGCTGCAGGCGCAGGTCAAACGGATCGAGGTCGGTGCGGACGCCCCCCCGCCGGTGGATCAGATGAACGCCACGGTCGACCGCGTCCTGCAGACGCTGCTCGACAACCGCGAGCTCCCCCGCATCCTGCTGCGCGAGGCGGTGGGGATCGACGTCGACTTCGATCGCAAGCTCTCCGAGTTCTACGGCCGCATCGAGGCGATGCTCATCGGCGCGCTCAACACCGGGCGGCAGCTGGGCGTGGTGCGTCCGTGCGACGCCAAGGTCGTCGCGCGCTGCGTTCTTGGAAGCATCAAGGAGGTCGTGCAGTGGGCGTTCGTCGAGCAGGACACCCCGCCCACCGAGATGACCCAGATCGGGCGGGAGATGATCGCCTTCACGCTCAAGGGCTGTCTCGTTGACGGCTCCTGACAAGCCGGGACCCCTGGGAGGGTTCCCGGACCCTCCCGCGACGACTTCGCTGGGCAAAGCCCAGCTCCGTCAACGCGAAGACACCCTCCCAGCCACCTTCGCCCGCGTCGCCGCCATGCCGCCCGACGCCGTGGTGGCGATCTTTCGGCGCTACGGCCGGCCGCTCGCGGTGGCGATGCCGCCGCCGGCTCCCGACGACCAGCGCGCGGTTCTCGAGGCGCCCGACCGGCGCTTCGGCCACCGTGCGGGTCCTCCAGGTCATGGGATACGGCGACGTCATCCCCAACGACTACTTCGTGCTGGAGACGCCCAGCGAGGAGCCGCTGGCGGTCGCCGGTCCTTTCTTCGCCGCCGCCCTCGAAGCTCTGGCGCGCGCGTCCGGCATTGCCTAGCATCGCTGCAGGACCATGGCGCAGCCCGAGATCCCCGACTTCGTAGCCCTCCTGCCCGACCGGGTCTGGTACCTGACCCAGAGCGGCCAGGACATGTGGTGCCGGCGCCCGCACGGGTTCTTCTTCACCTCGAGCCAGGCCGCGATCGACTTTGCCGCCGCCGTCGGCACCGAGCTGGACCTGCAACCGATCGGCGTCGCCTCCAAGGAGCTGGTCTCGGAGGAGGGGATCGCGGCGATGAATCTCCTCGCCGTGACCCGGATCTTCGTCGACCCCCGGTTCGACCCGGTCACCGGCGACGTCTTCGGCCAGATCCTGCGGATAGCCCCCAAAGCCGCCGGGATCGTGTAGTCCGGCGCCGGGTGCTCCCCCGGCAAGCTTGATCTTCCTCCGGCAGGTGACTAAAGTGTCCCCTGATTCAAAGACTGAAGTGTCAGTCTAGTTTTTCACTGAGGTGTCAGTCTTTCCTTCAAAGGAGCATGCGTGGCTGCAGAATCGTCGCCGGTGAATCTTCGGACTGAAGCGGTCGCGGTCGGCATCGACGTCGGCTCGACGACGGTCAAGGCTGTGGTCGTCGACCCGGTGACCAAGGAGATCCTCTGGAGCGACTACCTGCGCCATCAGACCAAGCAGGCTGAGTTCGTTCTCTCGTTCCTGGAGCGGATCGCGGTGGCCTTCCCGAACATCCCGAACGACCAGATCCGCACCTTCATCACCGGCTCGGGCGGCGCGCCGATCGGCCCGCACATCGGCGTCCAAGTTCGTCCAGGAGGTGAACGCGGTGACCCTGGCGGTCGAGACGCTGCACCCCGACGTCGGCTCGGTCTGCGAGCTGGGCGGCCAGGACGCCAAGATCATCATCTTCAAGAAGAACGAGGAGACCGGCGGCAAGACCGCCATCACCTCGATGAACGACAAGTGCGCCTCGGGCACCGGCGCGACGATCGACAAGTGCGTCATCAAGGTCGGCCTGCCGAACGAGGAGGTCGTGAAGATCGGCTTCGACGACTCGAAGCTGCACCACGTGGCGGCCAAGTGCGGCGTGTTCGCCGAGACCGACATCGTCAACCTGGTCAAGAACGGCATCCCGTCGCTCGAGATCATGAACTCGCTGGCCGACGCCATCGTCATGCAGAACCTGTCGGTGCTGACGCGTGGGAACACGCTGCGCCACAAGGTGCTGCTGCTCGGCGGCCCCAACACCTACCTGCCGTTCTTGCGCGACTGCTGGCGCAAGCGCATCCCCGAGACCTGGCGCGATCGCGGCTACGCCTATCCCAAGGACGTCCCGATCGAAGAGCTGATCATCGTCCCCGAGAACGCGCAGTACTACGCCGCCTACGGCGCCGTGGTCTACGGCCTCTACGAGAACGCCAACGTCGGCGTCTACAAGGGGATGGACGGCCTCAAGGACTTCATCCTCAACGGGCGCGCCGCGCGCCTCGGCGAGACCGCCGGCCCGCCGCTGCTCACCCAGGGCGCCGACCACGGCAAGGCCGAGCTCGACGAGTTCAAGAAGCTCTACACCATCCCCAAGTTCCAGGACGCGACGTTCGCGCCGGGGCAGGTGGTCAACGTCGTCATCGGCATGGACGGCGGCTCGACCTCGTCGAAGGCCGTCCTCATCGACTACGACTCGGGCGAGCTGCTCAAGAAGTCGTACATGCTCTCGAAGGGCAACCCGATCGCCGACACCAAGGAGATCCTGGCGGGCCTGAAGAAGTACATCACCGACCAGGGCGCGATCATGGAGGTCATGGGCTTCGGCGCGACCGGCTACGCGGCCGACGTGCTGCAAGGAGTCGGTGAAGTCCGACACCTCATCGTCGAGACCGTGGCCCACATGATGTCGGCGACGCACTACTTCGGCGACATCGACGTCGTCTGCGACATCGGCGGGCAGGACATCAAGGTTCTGTTCATGCAGAACGGCGACATCCGGAACTTCCGCCTGTCGAACCAGTGCTCGGCCGGCAACGGCATGCTGCTGCAGGCGATGGCCGATCAGTTCGGCGTCAAGGTCACCGACTACGCCGACGTCGCCTTCGAGGCCAAGCTGTCGCCCAAGTTCAGCTACGGCTGCGCCGTCTTCCTCGACTCCGACCGCGTGAACTTCCAGAAGGAGGGCTTCTCGAAGGAGGAGCTGCTCGCGGGTCTCGCGCAGGTGCTGCCGAAGAACGTCTGGCAGTACGTCGTGCAGATCCCGCGCATGGCGGAGCTGGGCAAGAAGTTCGTGCTCCAGGGCGGCACGCAGCACAACCTGGCGGCGCTCAAGGCGCAGGTCGACTACATCAAGGCGCGCGTTCCGGGCGCCGAGGTCTTCGTCCACCCGCACACGCGGCGAGGCCGGCGCGATCGGCGCCGCCATGGAGACCCGGCGCGTGGTCATGCGCAAGGGGTCGTCGACGTTCATCGGCATCGACGCCGCCATCAACCTCGAGTTCCAGGCGGTCAACGACGAGTCGACGCGCTGCCACTTCTGCCCCAACAACTGCGCGCGCACCTTCATCGACACCAAGACGCCCGACGGCGGCACCTCGCGCTACATCTCGGGCTTCTCCTGCGAGAAGGGGACGGTCGAGTCCGAAGAGGCGATGATCGCGCTCAGCAAGGAGCGCAAGAAGCTGATGAAGGAGTTCCCGAACCTGGTCGACTACGAGTCGAAGCAGGTCTTCCGGCACTTCTACGATCCGGAGCCGATGCCGGAAGCGACGCAGATGGTCTCCGACGTGGTGGTCGAGAAGGCCTTCCTCGCCCTGGGCGTGAAGAAGAAGGCCATCCAGCGCAACTTCAACCGCTCGACGCCCGAGTCCTGGCAGGCGCGCCGCACGGTGCGCGTCGGCATCCCCAAGGTCCTCAACAACTGGACGCTGGCGCCGTTCTTCCGGACCTACCTGGAGACGCTGGGCCTGCAGAAGCAGAACATCGTCTTCTCCGACGAGACCTCCGAGGAGATGTGGCAGAAGGGCGGCAAGTACGGCTCGATCGATCCCTGCTACCCGTCGAAGGTCGCGCAGGCCCACATCCACAACCTGCTCTTCGATCACCACCAGCAGGAAGAGGGCGGGCAAGAAGCTCAAGTACATCTTCTTCCCCTGCATCACCCACGTCATGCCGGGCCTCAACAAGCTGATGGACACGGCGTCGTGCCCCATCGTCGCGGGCGCGCCCGAGGTCATGAAGGCGGCCTTCACCAAGGAGACCGACTTCTTCGCCGAGCGCGGGATCACCTACGTCGATCCGGCGCTCACCTTCACCGAGCCCTCGCTGCTCAAGAGCCAGCTCTTCGCGTCGTGGGGACCGCTGCTCGGCGTCACCGAGGACGAGAGCGACTTCGCCTGCCAGCAGGCGTGGAAGGCGATGGACATCGTCGACGCCGATCTGCAGAAGAAGGGGCGCGCGATCCTCGAGACGGTCGAGGAGGAGAACCGCGTGGCGGTGCTCATGATCGGCCGGCCGTATCACTCGGACCCCGGGTTGAACCACGGCGTGCTGGAAGAGTTCCAGGTGCTCGGCTACCCGATCCTCTCGATGCGCTCGATCCCCAAGGATCCGGAGTGGCTCGTACCGCTTCTTCGAGAGCGACATCAAGGCGGGGCGGATCGAGGGGCCGCTCGAGGTGCAGGACGTCTGGCCGGAGAACTACTCGGCCAACTCGGTGCAGAAGGTCTGGGCCGCGAAGTTCGCGGCGCGCCACCCGAACGTGGTGGTGCTCGATCTGTCGTCCTTCAAGTGCGGGCACGACGCGCCGACCTACGGGCTCATCGACTCGATCATCTCGACGTCGGCGACGCCCTACTCGGCGCTGCACGACATCGACGCCAACAAGCCGGGCGGCTCGATCAAGATCCGCGTCAAGACCTACGCCCACTCGCTCAAGCTCCACGAGGAGCGGCTCGAGGACACGGCCAAGCGCACCGACGAGCTGAAGTTCCGCATGGAGGAGAAGCGCCTCCAGTTGCTGGAGCTGAAGCGGCAGCAGCTCGAGGCGCGCAAGCAGCAGGACCCGGCGCTCGAGAAGATGATCAACGAGACCAAAGAGAAGGTCTCCGCGTATTCGAAGCGGGTCGAGGCCAACAAGCCTGTGAACCCGGCGGCGCAGGCGGCGACGGACGCCGGCCTGATTCGCATGGGCATCAAGAAGCTCGTCAACGATCAAGAAGTTGTGGCGCGCGTTTAACCCGGACGGAGGAATCACAGTGGAAACCATCGACAACACCCAGACCGACACCCGCAAGCGACTCCCCGTTCTCGGCGCCAAGGCGAACGTCGACATCGACGTCGAAGCCGAGCTGAAGAAGTTCGAGATCGAGCAGATGGCCGCGCTCGGCCTGGAAGCCGGCAAGGAGCACTGGCGCGACGACAACCCGACCACCTTCACCGGCGGCCAGCGCGCGCACACCACGCTGCTGATCTCGGGCCTGACGATGGCGCACGACCTGTTCCTGCAGGGCGCGCTCCGCGGCATCGGCTACAAGGTCAAGGCGATCGACGTGCCCGACAACTCGGCGCTGACCTTCGGCAAGGAGTTCGGCAACCGCGGTCAGTGCAACCCGACCTACTTCACCGTCGGCAACCTGATCAAGTACCTGTCGTGGCTCCGCGACGACCAGAAGGTGCCGGTCAAGGAGATCATCGAGAACTACGTCTTCGTGACGGCCGGCGCCTGCGGCCCCTGCCGCTTCGGCACCTACGTCACCGAGTACCGCAAGGCGCTCCGCGACTCGGGCTTCGAAGGCTTCCGCGTTCTGCTGTTCCAGCAGCAGGGCGGCCTCAAGCAGGCCACCGGCGAGGAGCAGGGCCTCAAGATGAACCCCGAGTTCTTCAAGGCGATGCTGAAGGCGATCCTGATCGGCGACGTGCTGAACATGGTCGGCTACCGCATCCGCCCCTACGAGGTGGTGCCGGGCTCGACCAACGAGGCGGTCGAGGCCTCGAAGAAGCTGATCCACGACGCGTTCTCCGACCCCAAGGGGAAGTCGCTGCTCTGGGCGCTGATCCAGACGCGCCGCAACCTCATGAACGTGAAGGTCGATCGCACCATCGTCAAACCGAAGGTCTCGATCATCGGCGAGTTCTGGGCGATGACGACCGAGGGCGACGGCAACTACGGCCTGCAGAAGTTCCTGGAGCAGGAGGGCGCCGAGTGCGACATCCAGCCGGTGACGGCCTGGATCCTCTTCATGATCTGGGAGCAGACCTGGGACACGCAGCAGCGCATGGTCCTGCGCGGCGAGGACAAGTCGCGCAAGGGTCTGGCGGGCGTCAACGTCCGCAAGAAGCTGCTGATGCTCTGGCTGGCCAAGCACGCCATCAAGGGGACCTTCTACGGCATCGGCCACCTCATGGGCCTGCACGACGTGCACCTGTCCGACATGGACACCGTCGCCGAGGCGGCGGCGCCCTTCTACAACAACCACCTGCGCGGCGGCGAAGGGCACATGGAGGTCGGCAAGCTGATCCTCAACATCGCCAAGGCCAAGGCGACCATGACGCTGTCGGTGAAGCCGTTCGGCTGCATGCCGTCGGCGGGCGTCTCGGACGGCGTCCAGTCGATGATCACGGAGAAGTACCCGCAGGGGATCTTCTGCCCGATCGAGACCAACGGCGACGGCGCCGTGAACGTCTACTCGCGCGTGCAGATGATGCTGTTCAAGGCGCGCCTGGCGGCCCGGGCCGAGTACCAGGCGGAGCTGGAGAAGAACGGGATGACCGTCGCCGAGCTGCGCGCCTACCTGCAGGAGAAGAACTGGCGCGGCTCGTCGCTCTTCTACCCGCGCCACGGCTCGGTCGCCAGCACGGCGGCCAACCTGGTGCAGCACGTGGTCGACGACGTCAAGAAGACCCGCACCGCCAAGGTCATCGACTTCACCAAGCGGCTCCTGCAGCGGGATCGAAGATCGACACAGCCAAGGCCAGCGCCAACGCGACCGTCGCGTCGAGCGACGTCCGCGCCGCGGCGAGCGCGAACTAGGCGCCGCCGGTCGACATGTTGAACGGCGAGATGCTGAGCGGATTGACAGGCAAGCTGCGCTCGCTGGCCCACCAGCAGCTGGAGGCCCGCGAGGCCGACGGCCCGCTGGTGCGGCGGCTGCGCGACGTGGTGAGCACCGTCAACGATCTGCTCGGCAAGCCGATCCGACCGGACGACGCCGGCGTCGATTCGGCGACCGGCGGCGGGCCGGTGATCGTCACGCCGATCGTTCGCGAGCAGGCGCCGGTGATCGTCTACTTCGACGGCAAGGACCAGCGGACGAGGATCAAGGTCGAAGAGCTGCTCAACGCGCGCGAGATCAAGTTCCGCATCCTCGACGTCACCAACGACGAGGCCGAGCGCTCCTGGGTCATCACCGCCGCCAAGAGCGAGGAGTTCCCCATCGTGGTCATCGCCGGAACGCCGGTGGGCGGCTTCCACGAGCTCATGCAGCTCGACGTCACCGGCGACCTCAAGAAGCGCGTCTTCGGCTCGTAGCGCGCTCAGGTCAGGCGCCCAGGCGCGCGACCTGAGTGTTCGATCCACTTGAGATCATTTGGACTGCCGAGCGGGAGACCGCGGTTCTTGCGTTTCTCGGGCGGGACGAGAGACGCATGAAGGTGACAAAAGGCACCCCTTCGGGACAATACTCCCCGTGGG
The DNA here is from genome assembly GCA_963831685.1 of uncultured Pseudomonadota bacterium. GTDB lineage: Bacteria > Myxococcota_A > Polyangia > Fen-1088 > Fen-1088 > JADGRB01. Next base: position 1,905,584 of record CAWHRJ010000004.1, on the reverse strand, counting down.
GGAATATCTGCGGCGCATGCCCCGGTCATCCCCGGGCGTTTCGTTTTTTGACGGCCGGACTGGGATCATGTCCAGAGGCATCGGGAATCCTTTCCCGCGCCTCGGGGCGCGCCTCCCTCACCGAAGGGCTTCTTCGATGCGATGCTCAGACCTCATTTCTTTTGTCGCGGGAATCGCGATGCTCGGCGCCTGTTCGAATCCGTCGGGCGGGAGCGGCGGCCTTGGCGGATCCGGTGGAAGCACCCAGTCGGGCACGGGCGGCACCGCGGACACCTCCGGATCGGGGGGCTCCGGATCGGGGGGCTCCGGATCGGGGGGCTTGGCCTCGGGCGGAAGCCAGGGCAGCGGCGGCGCCACCGGCGCCGGCGGTGCGACGGGCGGGAGCGTCGGGACGGGCGCAGGGGGCGCCAGCGCGGGCGGAGTGACGGGGAGCGGCGGAGCGGCCCAAGGTGGCGGCGGCTCGGGTGGCGTTGGCTCGGGTGGCAACGGAGGCGGCGGCGCGGGTGTGGGCGGCGGCCGAGCCGGAAGCGGCGGGGCTGCCGGATCGGGCGCGGGGGGCGCGACAGCCTCGGGAGGGGCCGGCCCGGGAGGGAGCGCGGGGACCGGCGGCGCCGGCGGCACGGCGGGAACGTCCGGGGCGGTCAGCCTGGTCTCGTGCCCGAACCTGCCGGGTGCAACCGTGAGCCCGCTCTATTCCGTGACGGTGAACGGCTCGCCGCTTTTCGTCGAGCAGCTGACCAAATTCTCGCCCGAGATGCAGGTGCACTATGCGCACGGGTCGCTGACCGGCGCCGGCGCGGCGACCGTCGCGGTCACCGTCAAGCAGAGCTTCAGCTCTTTCACCCTCAGCCCCAAGAGCCGAAAGCTCACGACCACCAAGAGCGGCAACACGCTCACCTTCCAGAGCGGACCCAACTATCTCATCCTGCAGGTCGACTCGCTCGACCTTCTGTTCATTCTGCTCGACGCCGCGGAGACCAATCCGCCCAAGCTCGGCGACGCCAACGTGAAGAGCATCGCCGACTACTCGGTCGACAGCACCGGCGCGACGCTGATGACCTCGAAGATCCAGTCGGCCATCACCGCCGCGTCGACCTCGACCCAGAACATCCTCTACTTCCCGCCCGGCAAGTACAAGGTCGGCGAGCTCTGGATGAAGAGCAACGTGACGATGTATCTCGCCTGCGGCGCCGAGCTCTACGGCTCGAGCGCGACCGGGGACTTCAACACCGGTTCCGGCGGGATCGACATCGAAGGCGCGCAGCACGCGCTGGTCCGCATGTACCAGATCCAGAACGCCAAGATCCTGGGACGCGGCGTCCTCGACAGCAATGGCCACTACATCCGCGGGCAGAGCCTGAACGCGAATCTCCTGAAGATCGAGCAGAGCTCCAACATCCTCGTGGACGGGATCACGTCGGTGGACCCGAGCTACTGGAACACGCTCGTTTACAGGAGCGACCAGGTCACGATCCAGAACTACAAGGTGGTCAACTGCCGGCCGAGCGCGGCCGGTGGCTACAACCAGACCGACGGCGTCGACTTCGACGAGTCGACGAACGGCCTGCTCAGCAACGCCTTTCTCTATACGGGCGACGACGGCATGGCGCCGAAGAACGAGGACCCGACCGGCACGATCAACTCGAAGAACCTCATGCACCAGCACGTCGTCGTCTACAACAACTCGGTGGGCTGCAAGATTGGGACGAAGAGCATGGGTCAGAGCATGGACAGCATCACGTTCGACGACATCGACGTGGTCAAGGCCGGAAGGGCGATGACCATCGAGGCCTACGACACGGCGGTGGTGAGCAACGTGACGTTCTCGAACATCCGCGTCGAGGCCGCGGACAGCATGCTGATCAACCTGGCGCTCGACGTCCCGCCGACCTGGCGAACGGCCGCCGACACGGGCGTGTACAAGGATACGTACTTCACCAATGTCAGCTCGGACGTCAAAAAGGTCATCAGCCTCCACGGGAAATCGTCGACCGTGAACATCGCGGGCGTTCACTTCAAGAACCTCACGATTCAGGGCAAGACCATCACCAGCCAGACGGATTCGAACGCCACCTGGGACATCAACCAGTACGTCTCCGGCATCACCTTCCAGTAGCCGCCCGCTACAATCTGGATTCGACGGATACCTTGCTCACGAGCGGCCTGCTCGGCGGCGCCTCTCCTTTGCCCACCGCAGGCCCGGGTGTCGGCACCGGCGTGGGCTCGTTGGTGATCTCCGCCAGCGTTCTGCCGCGCGTGCCCGGAGCCGGCCCGAGCCGCTCCGCCAGCTCGACGAGAGCCTGGGTCAGATCCGTTCGTGAAGCCGCGGTCCTCGAGAGCGTCTGGCCGATCTTGGTGAGACGCTCGGCCGACTGTCGCGACGCTCCGGCCTGCTCTCCCGCGATGCGGTAGGCGAGCTCGGCCGCGGCGTCGGAGCGAAGGGCGTCGAGGGCCCTTCCGGCGGCCTGGGCAGTCTCGGGCTCGAGGGACGCATGATCGTAGACCTTGAGACCCCGGGAGCCTCCGAACCACACCCGCCCGAGGGAACCGAAGGAGAGCGGATCGTTCCCCGCGAGATCCTCGATCACCACGGTCGGTCCAGCCAGGCGCGGGAACTCTCGCGAATAGACGACGAACAGCAGGTTGTGAGCTGGGCGGCCGCGGACGGCCGCGACGAGAGGGCCGAATGGAAAGAAGGTCTCGCTTTCGGCGCCGAGGCCGGCCTCGAGCTGCGCCCGCGCCGCCGCCGTCGGCGCGCTGGCGACGGCGCCGGCATCGCGGGACGAGCGCTTGAGTGTCGTCATCAAATCTCGGACCTGGTCGATCCCGATGACGACATTCAGCGCGCTTCCCTCCGTGTAACCGGCGTGAAAGATTCCGACCAGCTCATACTCGCCGGTGGCGCACGAAACGGCCAAGACCGGCGATCCCGAGTTCCCCGCCGAGAGAAGGGCGTCGACGACGAAGTCATCGTGGTCCCAGTCGCCGAAGTCGTCATGATCGTGAAGCGAGACCACCGTTCCCATGTTCGTGGCACGAAAGGCGCCCAGTGGAAAGCCGCGCACCTCGACCACGTCTCGTTCGCCCAGGCCGGCGCTGTGACCCACCTTCCAGCGCATGACCTGCAGCTCGGCGTGAGCTTTGAGGACCGCGACGTCGAGCTGCGGATCCGTCACGACGCGGGTGAGCGGAATGTCATCCAGCGGGTAGCTGTCGTGTTCGTCGTCCACGAGTGTCAGCGATTCGGAGATCTTCTTGCACCCGGTAGGAACGCCGTCCACGGTGTGCTGCGCGTCGGTGACCGCCGGCCACACCGCCACGTGATCGTTGGTAAGGAGGAAACTGTCTCCTCCCTGACGTCGGTAGGCGAACGCCGTTCCGTGCAGCACCGCCTTCTTCCTCTCACGGCGAACGGCGCCGTCGCCCCCGTACGAGAGACATTCGTAGATGGCGGTGTTGCGGACGCAGTACGAGAAGACCGCTTCGGGTCGGCGATCGAACTCGCGCGCCTCGGGTGAAAGGGTGCTGAAATCGTCGGCGTAGGCCCCGATGCACATCGGTCCGGCCGAAGGTCGTCCCGCCGAAGTGACCGAGAGCGGCGGCGCTGTCGAGCTCAGGTGGGCCTCTTCGGCATGTGCGGTCCCGAGAAGGAGTGCCATCGTCCAGACCGTGACCGCCGCCTGGCTCGGAGCGCCCATGTTCTGATTTGTGAGCAAGTGACGATCCAAGTGGCGACGGGCCGAAGCTGCTCATCTCCCGCGATCTCCTCTCGAAAGAGTTGACGACCCGCTCGGCGAGCGACCGTTCCTTTGACGGCGACACCGGGCGCGGACGGCTTCAATCACCTGAACGGCGCAGGTACGTCCGATGCATGCACCCGCTCTGAAAGGAGCGTTCGATCGTGTTTGTTCGGGAGGCCGGGAGTGCCAGCGGCGGTGTTGGGCATCCAGGGGTGGCCCGATGGGCTGCGTCGCGGAGAGCTCGTCGGACCCGATGGACGATCTCCGTGGCTCTTCTGATGGTGACGGGTCCAGGTTGCATGACGGTGTTCGAGGCGCGGAAGGAGCGGTCTGGCATCGCGGATCTGCACGCGCGGCTCGACGCGCGGCGAGCCCGCGATCGAGAGCACGACCAGGAGATCGTCGAGCTCACGCGGGCCTTCGAGCGCGCGAAGGCGCTCTGGCTCGCCAGGGACGACACGGCAGCGGCGGAGGCCAAGACCGTGGCCGAGATCGCCTCGCTGGGGGCGCGGCTGGATCAGCTCGCCCAGACCGTTCGAACACAGACGGAAGACGGTCGCGACAGGAACGCCCGCCTCGAAGAGCGAATCGCATCGCTCGAGCAGACCGACGCTCGACTGGCTGACAAGATCGCCCTCTTCCTTCCGGACGACAAGGACGAGCTGTGGAGCCAGGCGATGAAGCTGCTCGCGGCCGGCCAGCGCGGCCAAGGCCGTCGCTACTGCCAGGTGTTCATCGATCGGTTTCCGCAAGATCCGCGGGCATCCCGGGGCGATCTCTCGATCGGACTTTCGTACGCCGAAGAGGCGCGCTTCGCCGAAGCAGCCGCCACGTACCAGCGGTTGCTCTCCGACTACCCGACCTCGCCCGAGGCTCCGGAGGCGATGTGGCAGCTGTCGCGCGCGTTCGTCGAGCTGTCCTTTTGCTCGGATGCGCGTGCGCTCCTCCGCAATCTGGTCGACCGCTATCCGAGATCCCAGGAGGCGGCGAGCGCAGCGAAGGAGCTGAAGAGTCTCACTCACCCCAAGGCCGAATGCGTGGGCTGACCCGGTAGACCCGACGTCACAAATAGATCATGGCCGCGCCACCCTCGGTTCAATAACCAGGGGTGGCCCCGATGGGAGCGGCTCCGTTGGCGGAACCAACGAACGGAGGGAATGGCCATCGAGAGACCTCGGTTGTCGCAGAGGGGCGATTCGATCATGAAGGTGCTCGCGCGCGCGAACGGGAGGCTCTGGCGGGGCGCGGAGTGGCTGGCGGTCACGCTGGGGCTCAGCTGGTTCTTGATCTGGGCCTGCACCCGCGGACGCGGCGCCTGGCCGAGACACCCTCATGGGCAGCAGGACCATCGCCTGGGAGGGTAAAGGATGGAAGCCAGGCACGTCGAGCGCGCGCTCATCGGCGCATTTGCGGCCGTGGTGCTGAGCTTCGTGACGGCCACCTGGCTCAGTGAGAGGAGAACGGGAATCGTCGAGCGGGATGCCCTCAGCATTCAACAAAACGCGGCTCCCTCCATTCGTCGGCTGGCGACCGCACGCGGGGAGCTGCGCCGCATCCAGTTGCTCGTCCACCGTGCGCTCGACCAGGATTCGAAACGCGCACGAACCACGGAAATCGACGCCGGCCGCGAGTTGCTCGGCGAGGAAATTGGCGCCTACCAAATCCTCCCCACGTATCCGGGGGAGCAGGCGGCCTGGCAGCGGGCGAAGGTCGCGCTCGAGGGCGTCGACACCGACCTTTCGTCCCTCATTTCGGCGCTGGAGCGCGACGACCTCCCGGCGGCGAAGGCCGTCGAAAGGCACCTCGACCGCTCGAGCGAGGACGCTGCATTGGCCCTCTCCCGGGACATCGACGTCAACGTCGCGGCGGCGGCCGGGCTGGCCGCCGGGATCGAGAAGAGCCGCCTGCAAGGTGTCTTCTGGGCCGTGATCCTCGACGGCGCAGGCGTACTGCTGGCGATTGGTGCGGCGATCCTGGCGTTGCGGGTCTCTCGCTCGCATTCGCGCGCTGTTCAGGCACTGCGGGAGCTCGCCGAGCGCAAGGCCGAGGAGCTGGATCGGTTCGCCGAACGGATGGCGCACGACGTCCGGACCCCTCTGTCGGTCGTCGGAATCTCGCTTTCGATGGCCGAGCGGTACGGCGGTGACGAGCCGCGCTTTCGCCGCGCGATCAAGCGAGCCACCGGCGCCTTTCGCCAGACCACCGGCATCATCCAGGCCCTGTTCGACTTCGCGCGCGCGGGCGCCAGACCAGATCCGAATGCCCGCGCCTCGGCGTCCGATGCTGCCGAGGGGGTAGCGGTCAGCATGTGCACGCAGGCGGAACAGGTCGGAGCCGATCTCGTGGTCCACGCTTCCTCTCGAGCTGTCGTTCCTTGCCCCACGGGACTCATGGAAAGCGCGATCGGCAACCTCGTCGGCAACGCGATCGCGCACGTCGAGGGGCGATCCAAGCGGGTGGTGGCCATCGAAACGATCGATCACGGACCCAACGTGAAGGTGACGGTCTCCGACACCGGGCCCGGTCTTCCAACGGACACGGACCCGACCACGCTCTTCGAACCGTACGTGCGCGGGAAGAATGCGCGCGGTCGAGGGCTCGGGTTGGGCCTGGCCACCGTCAAGAAGGTCGTCGAGGCATACGGGGGACACGTAGGGGTCAGCTCGACCCCGGAGGGATGCGCGTTCTGGTTCACTCTCCCGATCGCCGCCTCGGCGCGCGGTCCGACGCAGCCCACCGCTTGAGCGTGGCTGTACCCAGCTTGAAGAATCAGCCATTCAACCGCCGCCGCGGTTGAATGTCTAACGGGCCGGCCTCCCGGCGTCCGACGACACCAGCGGTCCTTGTGCCGGACAGGATGGAACGCGGCTTGCGTTCCCTGAGTCGGAGACGCCGATGGCCTTTTCGATCACGACCTTCTCGGTTGGAACGACCAACATCGCCATAGGGGGCAACCTCGACGGTCCGACGCTGTGGGGGCTCAGGCGGGAGCTGGCAGGCGTGGTGCGCCGTCGCCCGCCGCGGGTGGAAATGGAGCTCTCACATCTGCGGCTGATCGAGGACGAGGGAATCCGGGTGCTGATCGCATTCTTCGCCGACCTCTCCCGGCAGGGTTGTCGGCTCACTTTGCGGGGTCCTCGCGATGAGCCGCTCGCGAGCGTCAGGACCGCGTTGATCGAGGCCCTGACGCCCTCGCTGGAAGCGGTCAATTGAGGACCGTCGGTCAGCCCATCGAGGTCCGGGCCCTCGAAGCCCGTTACCATCCGAAAGGGGGAGCCGATTGCGTCGTGGTCGGGCACCTCATATGGTACGGGCCACGCGATCAAGGGCTCCCCGTTCTCGAACTTTCCGATCCGTCGCCTCCGTCGGCGTCGCGTGGCCACCTGCGCTCCAAGCTCGAGTACCTCATCCGGGCGACCAGCCCGGCATCATTCGAACGTCTGCAGGCTCTCCGGAGCCATTTTTGGTCGTTCGTCGAGGTCCCTGCGAGAAGTAGACGATGACGAAACCGGCAAGACAGACCTCTCGCCCCGCAACCGGCCGTACGTTTGTCGTTCTGATCGTTATCGCCTCTCTCAGCGCCCTCGCCGTCATGGTCTGGACCTTTCATTTCGCATCCTCCACGCGGAGAGGGCGGGGGTTACCAGCCACATTTCGGATGTGAGAAGAGCCGGAACGAGAGAGCTGCGCGAACTAGGGCAGGGCGCGATTCCCGCAGTGTGGCAGACCGCGGGGCGGCGCTACTTCGGCAGCAGCGAGCCGATGACCGAGTACCAGTGGTCGGCCATGAACTTATAGCCCGTGGTGTTCGGGTGAATGCTGTCCGAGCCCAGCATCGTGGCCGTGGCGAAGCCGGTGTACATGTCGACGGTCTCGATGTGCTTGCCGGCTGCCGCGAGCGCCTGCACGACGCCCGGGATCGACTGGTTGTAGGCCTTGATGACGCTGTTCGTACCGTACCCGAGCGGGATGATCTGAGCGACGACCACCAACGCGTTCGGTGCGTTGCTGATGATCTTGTTGAGCAGCCCCTGGAGGTCGCTGGTCATCTGCGTGGCGGAGTACTGGCTCGAGTCGTTGGTGCCGATGTGGAGCAGGATGATGTCGGGCGTTCCGCCGCTGTTGCTGCTGAACGCCGGCGAGGGGATCACCGTCGCGATTCCCGCGTTGCCGTTGCTGTAGGTGGTGACCTCCGAGATCCCCCAGCCGCTGTGACCTTCGTTCTTCTGGGGGAAGGTCTGTCCCGACACGGTGCTCGGCCCGTTGGTGAGAGAGCCCGTGAAGGTGATCTTCTGGGCCGCCGCCACGGCCGACGCAAACAGCGGACCGCGATAGCCGCCATTGCCTTCGTCGTTGACGCCGTACGTGATCGAATCGCCGAGCGGGAGGATCTTGCAGGCGGCGCCGCTGGTGGGGCACGGATTGTAGGCGCCCGTTCCGCCGGCAACCCCGGAACCACCGCCGCCGCCTCCTGCGCCCGCGTGGCCGCCCGATCCGCTCGCGCCGGCGAGTCCCGTCGAGCCCGCGGAGCCGCCGGCGCCCCCGGAGCCCTTGCCTCCCGCGGCGCCGCCGGACCCGCCCGCTGCGCTGCCGCCCGAGCCCTTGGCTCCCCCCGACGCGCCTGCGGAGCCACCCGCGCCACCGGCACTGGAGCCGCCCGTGGCGACGGAGCCGCCGGAGCCGACGGACCCGCCGGAGCTGTTGGAGCCGCCGGAGCCGTTGGAGCCCCCGGAGCTGTTCCCACCCGAGCTCGTCGAACCACCGCCCCCGCTCGTTCCGCCAGCGCCCCCTGACTGATCTCCACCCGAGCCGCCGCCGTCGCCCGAGGACGAACACGCCAGTCCTAGGAGGCAGAGCGCGCCGATCGCCGTGCCCAGCGAGATTCGGTGAGTCATGAGTCCACCAAACTCATGACGCTATTGCTAGTGCCTGCGGGAAGTTGTCACGCGAACTGCGCGGAAGCGGCTCTTTCCGCTGGCTGATGCGCAACTGAGCTCGCCCCTCGGTCTGGGCCCAGCAATAGGCCGATTGGCCCATGCCAGGCGCCGCAGCGAGAGACGCCGGGCCGGCGCCGGCCCGGAATCGTTTCAATTGCCGTAACAAGTCTTTGGGTTTGCGGACAATTTTACGCTGAGAGGCAGACCGCGGGTCGCCCTGTCAGTGTGACCAGGGACCCGCCGGGTCGCGACGAACCAAGGAGCCCCCCCATGCAATCCCATATCGTGCGTCGTTCGCTGCTCACGGCCTTTGCGGTTGCAGGCCTCGCGTGCGCCAACGGCTCTGTAGCCGAGACCGGCTCGGGGGGGAGCTCTGCGTCCGAGGGGGGGAGCAACGGCACCGGTGGCAGCGCTTCGGGCGGAAGCAGCGCCTCGGGCGGTGACACGGGCTCGGGCGGCAGCGGCCAGTCGGGCGGATCGTCGGGACAAGGCGGCAGCGTCGGCACGGGTGGCTCCGTCAGCACGGGCGGCAGCGGCGGCGGCTCGGGGGGAATCACCGGCACCGGCGGAGCGGCTGGTCGCCTCGGCTCGGGGGGAATCACCGGCACCGGCGGGGCGGCCGGTCGCCTCGGCTCGGGGGGAATCACTGGCTCCGGCGGTTCAGGCGGCAGCGCCACCGGTGGATCGGGATCGGCGACCGGCGGCGCCGGCGGGATGTATGTGGGGAACAAGACGCCGGGGACGGCCCAGTCGGGCGACGTCACCGTCGACCCGACCAAGACCCATCAGGTCGTGGACGGCTTCGGCGAGGCCGACGTCTGGCAGGGATCCTCGTCGACGACGATGCAGACGCTGCTCTGGGACCCGGTCAACGGGATCGGCCTCACCCTGCTGCGTGTCGGCATCGACGGCACCAGCGGCTCGGCCAACATCATGGGCGCCGCCGGGTACGCCGACGGCACGGCCTGCGTCAAGTTCAACGGCAGTGCTTGCAAGGTATGGGCGGCGCCGTGGTCGCCGCCCGCCAGCATGAAGGACAACAACAACGTCAACAACGGCGGGCACCTCAACTCGTCCAACTACGCCGCGTGGGCCAAGGTGCTCGCGGCGTTCCCCGCCTTCTACAAGAGCAAGGGTGGCGTGGACCTTTACGCCATCTCGGCGCAGAACGAGCCCGATTTCACGGCCAGCTACCAGTCGTGCATCTTCAATGCGTCGCAGATGACCGCCTGGATCGACGTGCTGGGCCCGGCGCTGGCCGCGCTCAGCCCGCCCGTGACGGTTCTGGCGGCGGAGCCCGACAACTGGGGGAACATCTGGGGCGGCGACGGCTACGGCCCCGCCATCATCAATGACGCCAATGCGAACAAGTACGTCAGCGTGATAGCGACGCACGACTACGGCGGGACCAGCGCCGGCACGTACGGGCGCCCCGCGCCGCCGTCGAACAACACGCACCACGTCTGGGAGACGGAGTGCACGCCAGGGGACACGGGGCCGATCACCATCGCGACGATGATCTATGCGGCGTTCTCGACCGGCGGCGTGAACGGTTGGCACTACTGGTGGACCCAGGCGCTGGTGCCGAACGCCAGCAGTCCGCCGGCGCAGCTCTGGGCGCTGGGGAACTTCAGCAAGTACGTGCGCCCCGGCTACTACCGTGTCGACGTCAGCGGCGCGCCCAAGGCCTCGGGAACAGTGCCGCTGGTCGTGGCGTTCACGAACCTGTCGGACGGGACGGTGTCCATCGTCGTGGTGAACGGCGGCGGGGCAGCGAACGTCTCGTTCTTCGTCGCCGGCACCGCCTGGCCGGCGTCTGTCACCCCGTACGTCACGACGTCGAGCTCCAAGCTCGCCGCGGGGTCAGCCATCTCGGTCTCCGCCGGGCGCTTCTCCGCTTCCCTCGCCGGACAATCCGTCACCACGTTCGTCGGCAAGCCGTAGCCTCACCCGGCCACAAAGGCTGACAAGACGGCGATCGCGCCGCCGCCCTCGCCCGGTACGCGCGCCTCGTCGGTGGTCGGGCGATATAGCGCCAGGCGGGCATCAGGTTGAGGCGATCGACGCGCCCGCGGCGAAGCGGTCGCGAAGCGCCGGCGCCAGGTCGGCTCCCGGCGGTCGCCAGCGGCGGCGCCCCCATGACGCCGCCGCTGGCTCTCCCCCCCGTGCGCGGACGGACTTCCGCGTACGGCCTATGTAGGGCCATTGCTCTTCGGCCGCCGGTCTTGTCACGAGAAGATGACGCCAGCTTGCCGGTCTCATCGGGCGGCCCGCCGTCAGGAGCCGTAGGTGGCCGGACTGAGCAAGGCTAGCCAGAGGTACGACCCGGCAAGAGGCGCATTGATCGCCGTGACGATCCAGACGTTCCCGTTGGGGTTCGGTATCAGCGAAGGCCCATGGGTGGGGTCGAACGCGGCCGAGGTGTCGGGCGAGGCACGCTGGACCATCGTCGTGAAGTTGGGCAGCGCGACGGAGAGCACGCTCACCTGGTCAGAGGCCGTGGTGATGGAGAAGAGATTGGGCTGCTTGGCCGCCATCTCCATGCCGAGCGGATTTTGCGGCAGGTTGGGCAACCGCGCGGTCGGCACGTCCCCGGTCTGGTCGTAGAACGCGCTGGTCTGAATGTAGCGGAATTTCTGGGCGACGATCCAGTCGGCCCAGGGATCGAGCTCTCCATTGGGGGCGCCCATGGCACCATTGGGCGCGGTGTACGTTCCGAGGGACGCCACGACGATCACCCGGTCGACGACACTGTGATCCACCAGATAGGCGTCGGCGAGATCGGTGAGCTGCGTGCCGGCCAGGACCACCACGGGACGCCAGGGCAGACTCAGCTGGGCCGACAGCTTCACGATGAGCTCGGCGCCCGCCGAGTCGTTGGCGGCCGTGGCGTCGATGTCGCCGCTCGGCGGCCGCATGAGAGGCATTCCCATGCTCGGCGTGACGAACGGAATGTTCTTGAGCCCACTCGATTGCGCGGCGGTGACCAGCGCGGCCCAGCCCTTCTGGTTGTCGCCCAGGTTGGCCCAGTAGCTGCTGGCGGTGACCACGATCCCCGCCAGGGGTAGGCCGCCCGTGTTGGCCAGCAACACCGTGTACTCGCCGATCCAGTTGTCGCTCGTCGAGTCGTTGTCGATGATGACCGGGTTCCGCTGGTCGACGGGCAGCAGCCCGTGCGTGTCCGTGCCCGCATCGAGCGTGCCGTCGCAGGAGGCTGCGACGAGGGTGAGAACCACGGAAAGCGCGACAGGCCGCAGGGGATTCACGAATACCTCGACAGTCGATAGTAAGGGGTCGCCAACCGAGGGTCCTGTCAGAAGAAGCGGACGCCCAGATCCAGGCCGGCGGTCGCGGCCAGCCTGGGCGTCGTCCAGATCGCCGTGCCGTTGAGGTTGACGGTCCAGGAAGAGACCGCGACGGAACCGTCCGCACGGATCGTGGCGAAGAGCTGTCCCAGGTTGCGGGTCGCGGCCAACCGGACGCCGACGTCGGAGAACCAGCCGGTGGGGGACGCCGGGACATCGACGCCGAACCCTCGGGCCCGCAAGAGACCCGTCGTCGCCGTCGCGCAGGCAGCGACGGCGCCCGCGTGGCCGCACGCGGCGGCGTCGGCGGCGAATCGGTCGAGCGAGAACCCGCTTCCGTCAGCCTCGGTCTCCTTGGAGGGGAGCGCGGCCTCGACGGCGAGCTCCAGGGAGAACCGAGACACCCCGCCGCTGACGAAGATCCGTCCAACGCCGGTCGGATGGGGCGCGATTCCGACGACCAGAGAGGGACCAACACCCATCGATAGGGCGAGACGGCGCCGCGGCTTCGGTGCGGGCATGGGCGGCGCCGGGGGCGGCGCCTTGACCAGGACCGGCGGGCGGACCGGCGCCGGTGCCGGCACAACGACAGGGGGTGGGGGAGACTTCTCGGGCGGCCCCGCGAGATCTGCGATCAGCTGGATCTGCACCGCCACCGAGAACGCGAGGTTGGCGGCGATCTCTTCGCAGCCAGGGCGCAGCGAGGTCAACTTGCGATCGCCCACCCAGCGTCCGTTCTCATCGCTCCACCTGATGCGACCCTCGAACCCGGGTCCCTTTCGCGCGATCTCCACCGCCACCCGACTGTCAGCGATCGGCCTGAACGGATCGTAGCCGAGCTGTCGTTGTACGTTCCGGCGAAACTCCGTCGCGTCCGGACAGCCGGTCGTGTCCGGATCGACTTCGTATTCGAGGACCACCCTCACCGGGGTCGCCGCGCGGGCAGCGCGGTCTAGGAACGGAGACCCCGAAAGGACGAGGAGAGCGCCAACTCCAGCACGCCGCGCCCACGATTGCGCGTTGCGCCTGTCGCTCACTCTACCCGGGGTCGCTGGTGCGTGACTGGCAGCCGGCTGCCGATGAGCCGCTCCGCCTCTTCCGCGGCGAGCGGCTTCGAGAACAGGAATCCCTGCCCGCGCCGGCAGCGAAGGGCGCGAAGGGCGTTTGCCTGCGCGGGCGTTTCGATTCCCTCCGCGAGCACCTCCAACCCGAGGCTGTGGGCGAGCGACACGATGGCGTTGACGATCGCGGCTTGCTCGGGCGCTCGGTCCATGCGACTGACGAACGAACCGTCGATCTTGAGGGCCTGGACCGGGAAGCTGGGCAGGTGGGCGAGCGACGAGTAGCCGGTGCCGAAGTCGTCCAGGTGCAGGCCGACCGACATCGCGCGCAGCCGCTGCACCGTTCCGATCGCCGTCTCGCGGCTGTGCAGGAGCGAGCTCTCGGTGACATCGAGCGTCAGGCAGGCGGGGTCGAGGCCCGTCGCGCCAAGCACGCGCTCGACCTGTTTGACGAGACCACCTTGGGCCAGCTGGCGCCCCGAAACGTTGACGGTGACCCCCAGGGTCGACGAGAGCGGGTGGGCACGCTGCCATTCCCGCACCTGCCGGCAGGCCGCCGCCAGCATCCACTCGCCGATGGGGCCCACGAGGCCGGTCTCCTCGGCGATCGGGATGAAGAGATCGGGCAGCAGCGGGCCCATGCTCGAATGCTGCCAGCGGGCAAGCGCCTCGAACCCGACCACCGCGCCGCTGTCGAGGTCCACCAGCGGTTGGTAGTGGGGAACGATCTCCTGGCGCTCGAGCGCGCGTCGCAGATCGGTCTCGAGCCGCAGCGAGGAGACCGCTCGCTGGTGCATCTCGGCGTCGAAAACCTGGTGGCGCGCGCGGCCGCCAGCCTTGGCCCGGTACATAGCCGTATCGGCGTCCCGCAACATCTCCTCGGGGTTCCGGTGCCCCGCGCTCGAAAGCGCGATGCCCACGCTGATGCTGGTGAACACCTCGTGCCCGCGGAGCTCGAGAGGCGCGGACATCTCTTCGTGGATTCGCTCGGCGACGCCGGTGGCGTCCGCCTCGCAATTGATCGCATCGAGCAGCACCGTGAACTCGTCGCCGCCGAGCCGCGCCAGGGTGTCGCCCGGGCGCAGGCAGCGCTCGAGTCGGCGCGCGGTGGCGATCAGGAGCTCGTCACCTGCCTGGTGTCCGAGGCTGTCGTTGATTGCCTTGAAGCGATCGAGGTCGAGATAGAGCACCGCGAACGGCGAGCTGCCCAGCGCGCGTCGGGACCGGTGAAACAGGTGCTGCAGGCGATCGAGGAACAGCGCGCGATTCGGCAGATCCGTGAGCGGATCGTAGAGCGCCCTCCGCTGGAGCTGCTCCTCCGCCTGCTTGCGCTGGGTGACGTCGCGCGAGATCCCGAACGTCCCCACGATGGTCCCTTCCCGATCGCGCAAGGGGAGCTTCGTCGTCGAGACCCAGCGGATCTCACCGTCGGCGCGGGTCTCCTTCTCCTCGACGTTCACCAGCGGCTGCCCGGTGCGAACGATCTCCTGTTCGTCGCGCCGCGCTTGCGTCGCGTGCTCGTCGGTGAAGAAATCGAAGTCGGTCCGGCCAACGGCCAGCGATGGGCTCGCGATTCCGAATCGCGCCGCCGCGTACTGATTGATGCGCGTGAAGCGGCTCTCCCGATCCTTGAAGTAGATCATGTCGGGGACGTTTTCCATCAACGTCTCGAGCAAGATCTCGTCCCGGAGCTGCGAAATCTTGGCCGCGACCTCGTTCGAGAGGTCGTCCCGGGAGGGCTCGAGCACGTCCCGCTGGCGCGCCGGAACGTCCTTCACCTGACACCGCCAGGGGACATCATGTATATGAAAATAGTATTCACGATTACTTAGCATACGCATAAAACAAACAGAGCCAAAGCCGAATCGGCGAGTGGAGCGGCCAACGGGGCCTAGCGGAAAGTGACATTGTCGATGCGCAGCTCCACGGTGCAGGTCCCGGTCCCCTGGGAGCCGGAATTCACCTGCCACTGAATTCCCGTCACCTGGGTGGGGGTCGCGATCGTCGAGCTCGTGGGGTTGCTGAAAAGCGTGAACGCTTCGGTGTACGTGCTGCCCCCGGTGGCCGGTGTCGCGAGGTTGGAGGCCGCGGGATACTGGTAGCAGTTGGTGCTGCAGGTTCCGCCGGTCGGGTTGGTAGCGGTGGAGTCTCGTTGGTCCTGGGTCTGGAGCTGCACCTGCCAGATGCATCCGGTCAGGCTTCCCGACGTGACCGAGGCCGTGAATTGTACCGACGTGAACGCCGATGCGTTCACGCACGACTCGAAGATCAGGCCACCTCCGGCATAACCGAGGGCGCCCACGGTCAGATCGAGCTTCAGGTTCTGGGCCGTGGTGTCGACCGCGGCCGTCGCCGCGGAGGGGGAGGCGCCAGAATAGGAGAAGACGTGGCCGCGCAGCCCACCCGCGTCGCAGAACTGGTTCGTCGAGCTGCTCCACTGCGCGGGCGACAAGTCCGTGATCTGGCCCCCAGCCAACTTGAGCGCGCCGCCGCTCGAGCAGTCGAGGGCGCCGCCCAGCGGGCAGGAGTAACCGCCGGTGCCGGCCGCGCCCGCGGCGCCGCCCTTGCCCCCGAGGCCACCCGCTCCCCCGACGCCGCCCGTCGAGCCACCCGCGCCCGCGGCGCCGCCCTTGCCCCCGAGGCCACCCGCTCCCCCGCTGCCTCCGCTCCCGGAGGCGCCGGCCACGCCCCCCGTGCCCGCCGTTCCGGCGGTCCCGGCCGCGCCCGTGAGACCGCCCGAGCCCGTCAGACCGCCTGAGCCCGCCGAGCCACCTGAGCCCGCCGAGCCACCCGAGCCCGCCGAGCCACCCGAGCCCGCCGAGCCACCCGAGCCCGTCGAGCCACCCGAACCCGTCGAGCCACCCGAGCCCGTCGAGCCCGCCGAGCCACCCGAGCCCGTCCCTCCGCCCGTGGCGCCCGCGCCGCCCGCGCCAACCGTTCCCCCGGTACTGGGTGGGTTGCCGCCCGTGCTGGTGGTTCCCGCCGTCCCGCCCGCGGCGCCGCCGTCTCTGCTGGTGGTGCCGCCCGTGGCCTGGCCGCCGGCGCCCAGGCTCGCGTCGGTGACCGTTTGATCGGGAGCCTCCATCCCTCGGTTCGCGCATCCGATCGCGCCCAGCGCGACCAAACAAGCGAGCGTGGAGAGACGATGGGCGGTCACGGTGCGCGAGGTGTTCTTTGCGCCGTGCCGGGAGGCACAATTGGCCACCTCTTTCGGCCCGTCGCTCTGCTATTGAATTGAGGCGACGGGGCAGAACTTGTTAGAAAAACCCCTCGCCGGTTCGCGGCGGGGGCCCTATCGGGCCAGGTACTCGCGTGGGCTCGCGTGCAACCGAGCCCGGAAGACGCGGTAGAACTGCGCGTAGCTGCCGAACCCGGCGTCCAGCGCTGCCTCGCGGAGGTTGGTGCGGCCGCCGTCGAGCAGCTCTTCGAATTTGTCCAGACGAAGCCGGTTTCGGTACTCGACCAGCGAGATCCCGACGAGGATCTTGAACACCCGGCCGAGGCGCGACAGGCCGACGTTCAGGGCGGATGCGATCTCCTTGCCGCCCAGCCCCGGATTCCTCTTGAGCATTCCCATCGTCGTCGCGACGAGTCTCTGGCTGGCCGATTCGCCGGGGGCCGCCGTGCGCCGCCCGAGCCACCCGCGCATGGGGTCGAGCATCGTTCCGAGCATCGAGCAGAGGATGGCAACGTGCGCCTGCTTGACCTCGTCAACGGGGTCGCCGGTCAGCGCCGCGTCGTTGAACATCATCCCGATCGCGGCATGCGTCGATCGGATGGGTGTTTTTGCGACCCAGCCGCGTCCCCCGATGCGGGCCTCACCCCCCTCGTGCTCGATGATGGGGCAGTTGTCGAACACCGTGAAGGGAGCTTCCCCGCCCTCGGAGCGACGCAGAGCCTCGAGATCCGTCCCCGCCAGGTCGTAGATGACGTGATGCTCGTCGATGACCGCGCAGGAGAGATCCATTCCCCACGTTCCGAGCATGAGGTTTCGCAGGCGGTCGAACACGAACACTCCCGCGCGCCGCAGCCCTATCCGATCCCGCGCGAGCTCGATCGCCCGTCTGAGGATCAGATCCGTATCGTCGAGGGAGCGAAGCTCTTCGAGCGCGGACAGCAGCGTCGCGAGCCCCGTGGGCGCGAATCGCTGCACCATCTGAGGCGCCGGCAGGCCCCGCCCCGCGGTGGCACCTCGAGTGGCGTGCCGGTGGGTCGTCACGACAGTATTATTGCCCGCCCGCGGCCCGATTTGTCACGCCAAGTTCACGATCGGCCCGAAAGGTTTCCCCAGGGCAGGGATGGGGGAATACCAAAAGCGGTCCGCCGCAAGACGTCGCAGCCCGGCCGGGCTCGCAGTTTTGTCGGCGATGGCGTGACAACAACGGCGTCCTCCGCGCAATCCCCGAACATCCTCGATGAGAAAGAGATCCTTCCCGACGACGCGACGAGCACTGCAAGTGATGGGACTCTCGACGGTATTGGCGACGAGCTTCGGGGCGACGCGCGCCGTCGCCGAGGAGCCGGGCGCGGAGGACAACGCACACGACACCCAGGCCGACACCCACCACAACACCGAAGAGCCGAAGGAAGCCGAGCAGCCCTCGCCGGTCATCGAGCCGAGCGCCGCGACAGGGACGCCGAAGGCGACCGCCGTCGCGCCGCCCCCCGCCGCTCTTCCGCCGCCCGCCAGGCCGAAGTTGGGCGACATCTCGGTGAGCGGATACTTCCGGGGCGGGTTCGGCGCCATCGTCCAGCAGACGCTTCCGGCCGTCGGAGACCCGACCACGACAGGCACGCCGGCCATGACCGTCGGCGGCCGGATGACCTGCTTCTCCCTGACGAATCCGGCCGGGCTGGTCGCCAAGTACCGGCTCGGCAACGAGTGCGAGGTCTGGTCCGAGACGCACTTCAGCTTCGTGACGTACGCGGGCGACGACGGCGTGGTTTCCACCCTGCACTTCATGCCGACCATCTACATCCCGACGACCTACGTCGGCTATTCGCCGACCGGAACCACCAGCGCGGTGATGGCTCGTACGACCGCGACGGGCGCGACCGTCTCCTTCCCCAATCTCTACGTCGACATCAAGGGGATCTCCTGGCTTTTTGGAGGCACGGCCTGGGCGGGGACCCGCTACTACAAGCGCGAGTCGGTCTACATCAACGACTTCTTTTACTGGAACCCTTCGGGGGTGGGCGGCGGCATCGAGGACATCAATCTCGGAAAGGACCTGCGTCTCAGCTACGCGGTCTTCGCCGTCGACGGTGAGCCGCAGGCGCCTTCGGGCGGGACGGATCCGCTGCTGCCCGCGCAGACGGACCTCGGCTTTCGACAGGATCTGCAGCTTCGGGGAATCAAACCGTGGGACAGCGGCGAGCTCCAGATCGGCTTTCAGTACATCGCGGACTACAGCAACCACCCGCTGCTGGATATGAACGGCAACACGATCGGCTCGGTGACCTCCGGCGGCTGGGGCGTCACCGCGCAATTCGTGCAAAAGGTGCTCGGCGGCGATCTCAAGCTGGCGGCCCAGTTCGGCAAGGGTGGGGGAACGGGCTTCGGCACGCTCTCGCGCTTCTATTACCCCGACTTCTCCCTCTACTTCTCCCCCAGCGAGTACCGCGTGCGGGGGGTCGGGGTGCTGACCATCCAGCCGGTCGATGTGCTCGGCGGACAGTTCGACGTCATCTACCAGTTCGACCAGAACTTTCTCGGAGCGCCCGGGCACACGCAGTGGGTGTCCGCCGGCGGGCGAGTCGGCTGGGCCTTCACCGAGCACGCCAAGCTCCTCGGGGAGGTCGGCTACGACCGCGTCACGAAGAGCATCGGCGCGGAGCCGCAGTGGCTCGCCAAGTTCACCATCGCCCCCACGATCACCACCGGACGGGGATTCATGACGCGGCCGGAGCTGCGCTTGTTCTACACCTACGCGATGTGGAACGAGCCGGCGCGCGGCGCCAACATCGACACCCTCCAGGTCTTCCGGAACACCAACTTCTTGAGCGGCTCCATCTTCGGGGTGCAAGCCGAGACCTGGTACTGAGACGATGGCTTCGCGACAAGTTTTTGACAACTCGTCCGGGGAACCGGCAATTCAGTCCGGGGCCCGCCCACTTCGACCCTGACGCGCCCGATCCTGGAGGTCCCTCATGCCGCAGCCCCGTTCGAACTCTCGGTTGGTTGTCTGGTCCGCCGCGCTGCTCGCGGTAGTCGCCGGTTGCGGCTCGGGCTCGGGCATGTCCGGCGGCGAGGGAGGAAGCGCGACAGGGGGCAGTGGTACGGGCGGCTCAGCTTCCGGTGGTTCCGTCGGCTCGGGCGGCTCGTCGAGCGGCGGCGCGGTCGGCTCGGGCGGCTCGTCGACCGGCGGTGCCGTCGGCTCGGGCGGCTCGACGAGCTCGGGCGGGCAGAGCGGCTCGTCGGCCGGGGGATCGCCTGGAACGGGCGGGACCGCGACCGGGTCGGGCGGTGCCGGGACGACGGGGAGCGGCGGCAGCGCGATCGGTGGAAGCACCGGCACCGGCGGCGGCGGCGGCGGCGGGCGTGCGGGGAGCGGCGGCGCGGCCGGCAGGGGCGGCGCCGGCACGGCGGGGGGCGGAAATGGCGGAGCGGGCAAGGGCGGCGCCGCAGGATCTGGAGCTGGCGGCGCGGCGACGGGGAGCGGCGGAGCGGGCGGCGCGACCGCTGGGTCCGGCATGTCCGCGGGCTGTGGCAAGGCGCCCACCATCGCCAGCAGCAATTACAACAACGGCCACCACATCGCGATCACGGTCGGCAGCATGGCGCGCGAGTACATCCTCAACGTGCCGACGAACTACGACAACACGCATCCGTACAAGTTCGTCATCGCGTACCACGAGCTGAACGGAAACGACGACGAGATGTACAGGAACAGCTACTACCACCTGCTCCCGCTCTCCAACAACACGACGATCTTCGTGGCCCCCAACGGGCAGCAGAACAACGCCAACTGCACGCAGGCCTCGGGGTGCGGGTGGCCCAACCCGAGCGACACGGACATGAAGCTCGCCGACGCCGTCGTGAGCCAGATCGAGGACAACTTCTGCGTCGACACGAACCGGATCTTCGCGACCGGCTGGAGCTACGGCGCCAGCATGTCCGAGCAGACCGCGTGCGAGAGGCCACTCAGCGGGGCGGGGGCCACGAATCCGTGGGGGGTTCGCGCCATCGCCGTCTACTCCGTCGCCTATCTCAGCAACACCGACAACTGCAAGGCCACCTCCAGCAAGCCGGTCGCCTACTACGCCTCGCACGGAACAAACGACACGGTGCTGTCCTACAGTGGCGGGGTGTCCATCGCTCAGACCTGGGCCATGGCCGACGGATGCACCGCGCAGACGCCCACGCAGGCGACGGGCAATCACGTCTGCACCAACTTCATGGGCTGTTCGGCTGGGTATCCCGTGGAATTTTGCTCCTTCGTCGGTCCGCACACCCCGGACCCGACGGATTCGGGCGGCGGGACGAGCTGGGAGTATCAGAACGTCTGGACCTACCTCACCCAGTTCTGAGCAGCGCTTGTCGGCGGACAGCGGATCTGCTTGTGCCGCAGATGGTCACGGGCGACGCGCACGCAGATCCGCGACCAAGCTCTGGCCGTCGCTGACCGCGCCGGTCCATGATGGGAAGGGCCGCGATCTTACGGGGGAATTGCCGGAAAGCCCGTTTCGGTGACAATGAGGTCGAGGCCGCGACAAGAGCCATGGTGAAGAGAACCGACATGGACAGCCATGCGCGATTGGATGTTCGCCTCGTGCTCTGCTGCGCAGGTCTGGTGGCAACGTTCACGGCCTGCGGTGCGCCGGGAACGACCGAGTCCGGACAGGGGGGCAGCAGCGCCTCGGGCGGAGCGACGGGCGGCGGCAGCGCATCGGGTGGAACAAGCGGCCAGGGTGGTTCCAGCGCGACGGGCGGTGCCAGCGCGACCGGCGGAGCGAGCGCGACGGGCGGCGCCACAGGCACCGGCGGAGCGGCCGGCTCGGCAGGCACCGGCGGCGTGGCAGGAAAGGCGGGCAGCGGTGGCAGCGGTGGCAGCGGTGGCAGCGGTGGCAGCGGTGGCAGCGGTGGATCGGTCGGTAGCGGTGGGTCGACCGGCAGCGGCGGAGCTTCCGGCAGCGGTGGAAAGGGCGGAGCGGGCGCGGCTGGGACGAACGGCACCGGGGGCGCGGCCGGTGCAGGGGGACGAGGAGGCGCGACCGGTTCCGGGGGCGCGGCTGCGACGGGCGGGATGGCGGGATCAGCCTCTGGGGGTGCGGGCGGAAGCGCGGCCGGCGCGAGCGGAGCGTTGGCTGCCACGCCGCCGATGGGCTGGAACTCGTGGAACACCTTCCAGTGCAACCTCTCCGAGTCGCTCATCAAGGCGATCGCCGACACCTTTGTGTCGAGCGGGATGCAGGCGGCCGGCTACCAGTACGTCAACCTCGACGACTGCTGGATGAACGGGCGCGACTCGAGCGGCAAGCTGCAGTGGAACACCAGCAAGTTCCCCTCGGGGATTCCGGCGCTGGCCACCTACGTGCACGGCAAGGGGCTCAAGCTCGGCATCTACGAGGTGCCGGGCACCACCACCTGCGTCGGGATCTACGGCGGCATCAGCCCTTCGGTGGCGGTCGGCAGCGGCGGCCACGAGACGACCGACGCACAGACGTTCGCGTCGTGGGGCGTCGACTACCTCAAGTACGACAAGTGCACCGCGCCTCTGAGCGGCTTCGCGGTGATGGAGAGCGCGCTCAAGGCGGCCGGTCGGCCCATCTTCTACAGCATCAATCCCGGCGACGGCTCCGGGTGTCCGCCCAACACCTGCTCGATCAATCTGGTCTCGATCGCCAACATGTGGCGCATCGGGTTCGACATCAACGCCAGCTGGTCGTCGATGATCGGCCTCGTCGACCAGGACCAGAACCTCTACTCCTACGCCGCCCCCGGGCACTGGAACGATCCCGACATGCTGGAGGTGGGCAACAGCGGCCTGTCGGACACAGAGGGGCAGACCCACTTCAGCATGTGGGCGATGCTGGCGGCGCCGCTCATCGCCGGGAACGATCTGCGGAGCATGAGCGCCGCGACGAAGGCGACGCTCACCAACGCCGACGTCATCGCCGTCGATCAAGATCCACTCGGGATGCAGGGGCGCCTCGTCGCCTCGCCAGGGACGAACCTCCAGGTGTGGTCGAAGACGCTCACCGGCACGAACGTGCGGGCGGTGGCGCTCCTCAACCGCGGCACCGGGACCGCTTCGATCACCGCTCAATGGAGCGCGCTCGGGATTCCCACCGGCGCCGCGACCGTTCGCGATCTCTGGAGCCATTCCGATCTCGGATCGTTCAGCGGATCCTACACCGCGTCATCCGTTCCCAGCCACGGTGTGGTGATGCTCAAAGTGACGAGCAGCCCGTAGTCGTGTGAGGGCCGGCCCGCAAAGAATCGATGACAGGATTTCCCACCGTCCGACAAAGAAGGCCATGACGAAACCAAGCTTGGTAGCGGCGCTCGGCGTGGCCCTGGCGATGAGCGGGACCGCGCGCGCGACCAGCTACACGATCACCGTCGACGCCTCCAAGCAATCGGCCGGGAACCCGCCGTTCTGGGCCGCCGCCGTCGGGACCGGGACCGCCAGCCTGACCCTGCGGGGCGATCTGGAGTCGCACTACAAGATCGGAAACCGAGAGGCGGGCTTCCAGCGCGTGCGCGGCCACGGCGTCCTGAGTGACGCCATCGGAATCTACAAGGGGCCGGGCTCGTACAGCTGGACGAACTTCGACAAGTACTTGACCGCCATCACCCAGGCCGGCATGCGCCCCATCATGGAGCTGGACTTCATGCCCACGGCGCTGGCGTTGACCGGCAGTGACAAGGACATCTACAAGAACGTCACCGACTACAAGAACTTCATCCAGGCCGTCGTCCAGCACTGCGTGGACTGGGGAAACAGCCACGGCGTCACCGACGTCGCGCAGTGGTACTGGGAGATCTGGAACGAGCCGGACTACACGGGGTTCTGGAACGGGACCAACGCCAGCGAGGCGATGTCCGCCAAGATGACCGACTACTACGCGCTCTACGACGCCGCGGTCGCCGCCATCACCGCCGTCATTCCCAACGCCATCGTGGGCGGGCCGACGACGACCGGCCCGGGCCCCATCACCGGCTTCTTGCAGCACTGCAAGAGCGCGGGCACGCGGGTGAGCTTCGTCTCCTCGCACGTCTACCCGGGCGGCGCATCGGGCGGCACGTCGGCCAGCGCCAACACCCTGGTGAGCGACAACAACACCCGCGTCAGCGACATCACGGCCGGTGGCTACACGACCTCCTCGGTGATGTCGTTCAATACCGAGTGGAACTCGTCGTACAACGGCCAGGGCGGCCTGACGGGAGACGTCCTCACCAGCATGGACAACAACTGGAACGTCGGCTTCATCCTCAAGGGGACGAAGCTGCTCTCCGACAAGAACTCGGGGAACACGCCGCCGCTCGGCGTCTTCTCGTACTGGGTGCTGTCGGACGTGTTCGACGAATCGAGCGGTCCGTCCGGGTCCTACATCCTCGGCCAGTCGAACGGGAATCTCCCCTTCGGTCGGGTGTTCGGACTGATGACGGCTCAGGGGGTGCGCAAGGCCGCCTTCAACGCCTTCAAGATGCTCAACTACCTGGGCCCGGTGCGGCTGTCGTCGGCCGGCACCGGCACGAGCAGCGACGGCGTCGACGCCATGGCCACCATGTCCAGCGCCGGCGACTCGCTGCAGATCCTCGCCTACGACTACTACGCCACGCTCAACACGACCGGCAGCGACAGCGTGACCGTCACGGTGAGCAACCTGCCCGCGGGACTGTCGGGAAAGCAGGTCTTCGTCACCCAGTTCGTCGTCGACGCGACCCACAGCAACCCGTACAGCGTCTGGACCGGCCAGGGGAGCCCGACGAGCCCGAGCGAGTCGCAGTGGCAGGCGATGAAGGCCGCCCAGCACCTGGCGCTGATGCAGCCGGTCAGCACGATGACGCTCTCGAGCTCGTACTCGACGACCTTCACCATCAACCGGCAGGCGGGGACGCTGCTCATCCTCAGCACGAAGCGGCCGGTGACCGGCCGCAACGGCCTCGCGACGATCGAGGGGGAGGATTGGGACGGCCAGTCGAGTGCGACCAAGGAGGACAGCAACGACACCGACCTCGGCCAGTCGATCGTCGGGCAGAGCGGCAGCTACGTCTTCTATGACGTCGTCGATTTCAGCGACGGGGGCGTGGGCGCCGTCCAGATGCGCGTCAACGCGTCGAGCGCGACCAACCTCGAGTTTCACGCCGATTCGCAGACGGGAACGTTGCTGGGCAAGTGCGCGGTGTCGGCCACCACCGGCTGGGCGACGCAGAGCTGTACGCTCTCCTCGATCTCCGGCGTTCATACGCTGTACGTCGTCTTCGACGGGAGCGTCCACCTCAACTGGCTCCTGTTCCAGGCGGCGAGCGGCGGCACGGGAACCGGCGGCAGCAGCGGGGCGGGCGGGACGCCGGGCAGCGGCGGAGCGAGCGGCAGCGGTGGTTCGTCGGGGAGTGGCGGATCGAGCAGCGGCGGCTCGTCGGGGAGCGGCGGCTCCGGCAGCGGTGGTTCGTCGGGGAGCGGCGGTTCCGGGAGCGGCGGCTCGGGGAGCGGCGGCAGCCTGGTTTCCGGCAGCGGCGGTTCGGGCAGCGGCGGTTCGGGCAGCGGCGGTTCGGGCAGCGGCGGTTCGGGCAGCGGCGGCTCCGGTTCGGGCGGCTCCGGTTCGGGCGGCTCCGGAACTGGTTATGGAAGCGGCGGCTCGGGGTACGGCACCGGGACGGGCGGATCGTCGCCCGCGACCGGCGGCGGTTCTGGCTGCGCGTGCAGCGTCGGCGAGGCCGGCGGACCGTCGGAAGGCCTGTTCCTCCTGGGCCTGATCGCGGCGGTGGTCGGGCTTCGTCGGCGATCGGCTCGGCGCGCGGGGTGATCGCGCGGCGACCAGGGCACGTCGCCGTCGCTCTCGCGCTTCTCGCCGCGGCGTGCTCGAAGGGGGGAACCAGCGTCCCGCAGACGATCTGTGCCGTCGGACAGGTAGCCTGCGGCGAGTCGTGCGTCGACGTCACGGCGGATCCCGCCAACTGCGGCGGGTGCGGCATCCCTTGTTTCGCGGGGCAAGCGTGCCAGGGCGGTGTCTGTCAGTGCACTGCCGGAGCGACCGACTGCAACGGCGGTTGCCTGGCGCCGGACGCGGGCGCCGCGACGTCGTGCGACGCCGGAAGCGCGCCCACGCTGGTCACCTCGTCGCCGGGCGCGTACTGGCAGACCGGCGGCGCGGTCGCGACGGCCGCCAGCGGCGCCGCCGACATCACGGTCGACGACAGCTCACCGGCGCAGATCTGGGAGGGGTTCGGCGGCGCGTTCAACGAGAAGGGTTGGAGCTACCTCTCGATGCTCAGCGACGCCGATCGCGCCACGGCGCTCGACCTGCTCTACGGCGCGGACGGCGCGCGGTTCGCGTTCGGCCGGATCCCGATCGGGGCCAGCGACTACGCGATGGATCGCTACACCGACGACGAGGTCGCGAGCGGCACCGACGAGCAGCTGGCCGCCTTCTCGATCGATCGCGACCTCTTGTGGCTCATCCCGTACGTCAAGGCCGCGCAAGCGGTCAAGGGCAACATCCGCCTCTGGGCCAGCCCGTGGACGCCGCCCACCTGGATGAAGCAGGGGCCCTTCTCGGCCGGAAACGCGGTCACGCCCTTCGACGGCGGCACCATGAAGACCGACGACGCGACGATGAAGGCGTTCGCCCAGTATCTGATCAGGTTCGTGCAAGCGTACGCGCAACAGGGGATCGACATCGAGGCCGTCTCCCCGCAGAACGAGCCGAACTATTCCGGGAGCTACCCGACCTGCGGGTGGTCGCCCGCGCCCTACGCGACGTTCATCGGCCAGTATCTCGGCCCCGCGATCGCCGCCGCGGGCCTGCCGACGAAGATCATGCTCGGCACGTTCAACGGTGGCGCCGGCGCCGACAGCTCCATCGTCGGCAGCGTGATGGGGGACGCGACCGCGCGCGGCTATATCCAGGTCTTGGGCTATCAGTGGGGGATGGAGAGCAACGTGGGAGGCGCCAAGCAGTACCAACTCCCCGTCTGGCAAACCGAGCACGAGTGCGGCAATTACCCGTGGCTCACGCCGTTCGACGCCGACCTGGCGCCCAACGATCAGGCCTACGCCGTCGAGAGCTGGGGGCTCATCCGCGACTGGATCAGGGCCGGGGTGACCGCCTACAGCGCGTGGAACATGGTGCTCGACACGGTGGGCGTCGGCATCGACACCACGCGGGTCTGGCCCCAGAACGCGCTCCTCACGGTCGACACCACCGCGAAGACGCTCAACGTGACGCCGGCCTACTACGTCTTCCGGCACGTCGCGCGATTCGTCGCCACCGGGGCCAGGGTCGTCGCCGCCAGCGGAGGCGATGCCCTCGCCTTCAAGAACCCCGACGGAAGCGTCGTCGTCACGATGTACAACGCCGGCGCCGCCAGGACGATGACCGTGGCCGCCGCCGGCAAGAAGCTCCAGTTCGCGATGCCGGGCAACGGCTGGGCCACCGTCGTCTCGCCTTGACCGCCGCGGCCGCGGCTCAGTTCGAATCGGCCCGGATGACGCCCAGCGGATCGCCTGGTTCGAGCGCGTCCGCCAGCAGGCACATGAGCTCTTCGGCGGCCTCGCGATCCAGACAGAGGAACAGGGGGCCAATCTTCATGATGAAGCCCTCGCCCGAGGGGAAGATGTCGAAGCGAGCGCCGCGGTCGAACCTCCGCTTGGGCCTTTTATCGTCGGCCGCCAATCACCACCCGAGAGGATTTGTCGTGTGACCGGCGCAGAGCGCGACCCCCGCGTGGCGGTTCACTGCCCGTAGACGGAGACGATGCTCGCCTGGACGGCGTTGTCCGCCGAGTCGGACGCGTAGGCGGCGGTCATGACCCCCTCGAACCAGTTCCCCGTGTCGCCGTCGCTGTTGTCGCCGCCGGTCCCGAGGCCGATGGCGCCTTCCTTGCGCATCGGGTTGTACCGGCTGCTGGGCCGCTGTCCATCGAACGGCGTGATCAACGTGCCGCTCGTCGCGTCGCCCTCTTTGATCGTCCAGTGATTCTTGCCGGCGGCGTCGCCCTTCACCATGCCGGTCACGTACGACCAGGTTACCGGCTTGTTGGCGGTGAAGGGGCTGCTGTCTCCGGCCCAAAGACCGTTCTCGAGGTCACCCATGACCCAGGGACCGTTCTGGTCGCCCTTGCCCCAGATGGTGCAAGTCCCGAAGTAGACGGCTTCCATCGTCCCCTCGGCGTCGTCCCGGCTGGTGGTCTCCATGTTCCCGTAGTCGAAACAGCAGTTGCCGTTGTAAGTGTTGCCGGCCACGACCATGTACTCCGTCTCCGGGTTGTCGCCCGTGGCGGTGCCGGTGGCGGTGTTGTTCCGGTAGCCGATGCCCGCCACGATGTGGATGCCGTAGACCTTGTTGCCGCCGAGCATGATCGGGGCGGACTTGGCGTTCGCCTCGTTGTCGGGAGTCATCTTGGCCCCGCCGGCCGGCGCCTTGGTGAGGTGGTTGCCGCGGCCCGACTGGTCGTAGATGAGCGAGATGGTGCAGGCGTCGACGCCGCAGAAGGAATCCTGGTCGGCCGAGTTCGCGAGGCCGCCCGGCGAGATGACGCCGATGTCCTTGATCGTGCAATCCGCCTTTCGGACCTGGTAGAGGAACCCGTTGTACCCGGCGTAGAGCGCGCGCACGGTGCTGTGCGCCGCGACGCAGGGACCGCCGTCGGCGGCGTAGATGTCGCAGGGGCCCATGTTCGCGGCCGGAGTGCCGCTCGAGTTGTTCGTGCTGGTAGGCACGGCCATGCCGCAACCTGCGGTGCCGCCGCTGCCCGTCGAGCCGCCGGTGGCCGTCGATCCGCCGGTCCCGGTCGCCGTATCGCCGCCCGTCCCGGTTCCACCGGAGCCGTTCGAGCCTCCCGATCCCGTCGAGTTGCTCGAGCTCAGCGTGCAGCCACAGAAAACGCCGAAGACGGCGACCAGCGAGATCTCATTCCAGAAGGTTCTTGTTCTCATCGGGGAATACAGTTCATTGTCCCACGCGACGGGACCTTGTTACGAGAAAGTTCCCCGCGCGCAGCGCCTACTTCCCGTACCCGGCCGCCTGGACGTTCGCCATGACGGACGCGTCCGTCGTATCCGACGGCTGGCCATTCGTGATGGCCCCCTCGTAGAAGGTTCCCCACGAGTTGTTGCTGTTGTCGCTGCCGATCCCGAGGAGGATCCCGCCCGAGTTGTTCCAGGTCTTGGCGGAGATGGTCCCGCTGAAGGCGGTCGTCAGGCCGCTGGCCGTGGGCAGGTTTCCGTTGGCGACGCGGAGGGAGAAGCCTGACGGCGGGGTCGTCTTCACGATGCCAAAGGCGAACTGGTACTTCATCGACGGGTCGTTGTTGTTTGTGTCCGGGGTACTTGCGCCGTCGGACCACACGCCGCCCTCGAAGTCGCCCATGAACCAGGGACCGCTGCCGGAGCCTTTCCCCCAGAAGCCGGTTCCGAAGAAGATGGTGTTCATCGTGGAGTAGACCGTGGGATTGGTCGAGACGTCGCCGAAGTCCCAGCAGCACGCCGTACCGGTGTGCGTTCCGTCGGCGAGCTCGTAGATCCCCTGGGCCTTGGCGCCGGTCGGCATGCCCTTGCCCACCGCGGTGAGCCGGTAGCCTTCACGCGCGTTCATGTAGAGCGCGTAGACCTTGTGACCGGAGAGGGTCAGGGAGGTATGCGTCGCGCTCGACTCCCAGTCGGGCGAGGCCGAGTACGACCCGCCGCTGGTGGTGCCGGCGGGCGCCACCTTGAGGTTGTTCCCGTTCCCCGACTGGTCGTAGAGGATCGAGAAGGTGCAGGTGCTCGTGCAGAAGGTGTCCTGCGTGGCCGTGTCGGCGTACCCGTCCGCGGTGATGCCGATGTCCTTCGTCGTGCCGCCCGAGCCGGTGTTCATGCTCGAGCTCCCGTTCCTGACCTGGTAGAGGAACCCGGTGTACGTCTTCGAGAGCGCCCGGATCGTGCTGTAGGCCGCCGCGCACGGCGTGGTGGAGCCGTAGATGTCGCACGGACCGTCGGTGCGCGTGCTCGAGCTGCCGCCCGTGCCTGTCGTCCCGCCGCTGCCGGTCGTTCCGCTGCCAGCCGCGCCGCCCGTGGCGCCGCCGGTCCCGGTCGTCCCGCTGCCAGCCGCGCCGCCCGAGCCCGTCGCGCCGCCCTTGGCGCCGCCGGTCCCGGTCGTCCCGCTGCCAGCCGCGCCGCCGGAGCCCGTCGCGCCGCCCTTGGCGCCGCCGGTCCCGGTCGTCCCGCCGCTGCTCACGGAGCCGCCGCTTCCCGTCGCGCCGCCCGTGCCGGTTCCGCCGCCCTTCTGGAACACGATGGTGCCCTTGGTCGTCGGGCTGGTGGTCTGTGGAGTCCAGGTCATCTGGCTGCCAGCGACGCAGTAGGAGTAAGGCGCGCTGCCGTCGAGCGTGAGGGTGTTGCCCGAGGTGGTGTAGTTGCCGCTCGACATGGCGGACGCGGACAGCAAACCCGGCCAGCCGGCCTGCTGCGCGGTCGCCGTGCAAGTGCAGCCGCCACCGCTCGAGGCGTCCTGGCAGGTGACGCTGGAGAAGCCGAGCCCCGTCAGCGGCGACTCGATGTGCGAACACGTCGTGGTCGTGCCCGAAAGCATCAAGCAGCCTGCCGGCAGCTGAATCTGGGCGCTGCCCGTGGTGGTCGTCGTGTCCGTGTACGTTCCGTCGGAGTTGGCGGTCCACGTCCCGCTCACGTTGAGCGATCCGGTCATCGTCACGTTCTTGCAGCTGTTGGGATCGAGGCCCGCCAGCGAGATGTCCAGGTTGCTGCTGCTGATGTCGAGGCAGGCGGAGCTCACGCTCCACGTTCCGACCACGGCGCCGCCGCACGCCGAGACGTTCGTGCAGGATCCGGAACTGCCGCCGCTCTGGGAGCTCCCGCCCGAACCGGTCGACCCGCCACTCTGGGAGTTTCCACCCGAGCCGGTCGATCCCCCACTCTGGGAGCTTCCGCCCGAGCCCGACTGGTTGCCAGACTGGGCGCAGGCCGCCGAAAGGATTCCAAAAGCCATCGCCAACGCAAGAACGGGGGACTGGACCTTCATCGAAAGTCTCCTTCGAAAAAAGGGAACGCGCGTATACGTGCTATTGCTCCGAAGCGGCCGGCCTTGTCAGGAAAAGATCGGGTGTCGTTCGCTCACGCCCCGCGACCAGCGACATGCCTGCCGCGATGCGGCGCTACGATTCGAGCGGCGTCTCATCGGGCTACCTGCTGTAGCCGGCGGTGACGCCTCCAATCACTCCATATTGTCCGGGGGCGATCGGTCTTGTCAGAAAACCGCGCGCCGCCCGCGGCGCCGGCGCCGGCGGGGCACGGCGGTGATGAGGGCGCCGGCCCCGAACAGCGCCGCCGTTTCGTCGCAGCGACCGCCGACGCGACAGCCGCACCCACCGCCAGGGCCGGCGGGGGACGTCGAGGCGTCGTTGCCGTCTGCGCTTCCGAGGGCGTCGGCGCCCCCGTCGGTCGAGCTTGGCGCGGGCGTGATCGTCACCAGCGAGACGCCGAACCGGGGCAGATCGAAGTCGACGCCGATGGAGCCGTCCGCCGCCACTGCGAGGGTCTTGTCCGCGATCAGCGGCGCGGGAGCCATCGCCTTTTGCAGAGTCGCGAGGTTGGCCGCCGACGGGCTCGCCGGCATGCCCTCGGCGACCCAGACGGTGTACGCGTCCCCGTGCGACTCGTCGACCCGCAGGTGCGAGACGCGCACGCGCGCACCGAAGGTCGGCGGCACCGTCACGGCCAGGTGCACGGGTGTGGCAGCGACGGTCACGATGTCGTCGTGGTAGTTCCAGACCAGAGCCTGGACGGAGGCGCCGTTCAACGTCGCGATCCCATCGATGTCCGGCTGGCCGCGTACGCCGTTCGCCAGGATGTCATCGAGCGTCCGCGCACCGCTGCTGGCGAGCGGCAGGCGAACGCCGTCGAGGCGACCCAAGAGCTCGAACGCGCTCAGCACCGGCAGGTTGATGCCGCTCGTCGCGAGGACGCGGTATCCGGCGAAGGTGGGGGTGCCGGGAAAGGTGAACGCCCAGGTGAGCAGGCCCCCCAGCTTGACGCCCACCTGGGCCTCGAGCTCGAGGGTGTGCTTCATCATCGCGATCTCGTACGCGCCGTAGGCGGGGGAGGTGCGGTAGGCGTCGGCGGGCGTGCTCGCCACCGAGCAGGCGGCGCAGCCGTCGGGATCGGCTTCGGTGACGTAGATGGGCGTCTGTTTGAACTGGGAGATTCCCGCGACCGCGTTGAAGCCCGCGCGGTGAAGCTTCAACTGATTGCCCAGGTTCATCTCCACGTTCCCGCCGGTGATGGTGACGCCGCCCTTCGCGTGGAAGGTCACGAGGTCGAGGCGCGTCCCGGTCTGGCCGGTGACGGCGTTGGTGCCGGCCGCGCAGTGCTGGAGAAACTGGGTCAGGAAGGTTCCGCCCGCGCCGGCCACCGCCGGGCCGCCCAGCGGCGCGCCGGGGAGTGCCGCGTGCAGCGCCGACTCCGTGTAGTCGTAGAGCTTGGCGTAGTCGGCGAAGGTCCCGTTCCAGTAGGTGATGTCCGGCTCGTTCCAGAGCTCCCACAGCCAGCTCGCCGCGACGTTCGGGTAGCGGCCATCGGCGTGCAGCGCCCAGGCGTTGATGAGAATCGGCCCACTTCGCGTAGTCGGTCGGCGGATAGAAGCACCCGCCGTCGAGCATCGTGACGCTCGAGTTCTGGTAGGGCGTCGGGTGCGTCGAGAGCGCCTCGGGCATGAACCCGAGCTCGACGAAGGGAAACGCGCCGACCCCGGTGATGGTGTCCATGATCCCGTCGGTCAGCGTCCAATCGAAGACCGGGTTCCCGCCGGCGTCCTCGGTGTAGACGTTGGTCGAACCCCACTTCATCGCCGGGGTGCCGTCCCCTGTGTTGAGAAGGAAGTGATTGCGGATGTGGACGGGCGCGGTGTGCGCGGCCGCGAGAGTCCCCAGAAGCGCCGCACCCTCCGGTAGGGTCGTGTAGTTGATCTCGTCGTAGCCGTGAAACGGCCACACCCGCTCGAGCGGCGTTCCCGCGGCAGTGCCGTCGACGGTGACGGTCACGGTCGCGGGCGTTTGCGCGCGCGCGGGGGAGGTGGAGGCCAGTGCCAGCAGCCCGACTACCGATGCCCAGCCGGCCCGCCCCTCCATGCCAAGCGACGTCATCTTGTGGTCCGTCCGAGAAGCAAGGTAGCAGGTCATTCCGGCGCGCGGACTATCGGCGCTGCGTTTTCAACTCCTTGCGGTGCCGGCCCTGGCGCGCATGCACACGCTTGCAGCGCTCCGAGCAGGCGAACACCCGCCTGCCGACCCGCTCGCAGACGACGCAGACCCAGCAGGATGGGTTCGCCTGGCGACACACGTCGCAGGTTGAGACCCCTGCCATTCAATCATTATTGTTCCGGCCCCCTCGATCTTGTCATGTTGCGTGAAGGTCTCGCCGGGGCGCTTTCCCTGACAACACCGGTCCGCTCCCGACAAAAGGGGTAGGCCGACCTCGTGAATCATCACCGCCTGGTTGCACCCGCTCGCTCGCTCTCGGTCGACGAGGCCTGTCTCGGTGCGTTTCAGCGCGAGCTCGACTACGTCTATCGAACGCTGCGCCGGCTCGGGACGGCGCCGTCCGAGGTCGAGGATCTGGCCCAGGACCTCTTTCTCGCTCTGCGGCGATCGTGGACCGAATACGATCCCGAGCGCCCGCTTCGCCCCTATCTCTTCGGTATCGCGTTTCGGATAGCGTCGGCGCACCACCGGAAGCGGAACCGCGAGGTGGCCTGGGGGATCGTCGAGGTCAGCGACATGGCGCCAGGGCCGGACGAGATCATGCAGTCGAAGGATGCACGGGCGCTGGTCTTGGCGGGGCTCGATCGGGTTCCGCTGGCGCGGCGGGCGGTGCTCGTCATGCACGATATGGATGACGTTCCTGTCGCCGACGTGGCCGCGGCGCTTTCCATCCCGATGTTCACCGCCTACTCGCGCTTGCGGAAGGCGCGCCGCGAGTTCCAGGTGGCGGTCCGGCGGATCCTCAGGACGGCGAGGGGCCGATGATCGCGTCGCGCTCGACCTGGCCAGCTGAGCTCGGCGGGTTGCTCGAGCACGAGCGGCGTCTCGTCCCCGTGCCGACCGGCGTGCGCGCGCGGACGCTGGCCCGGGCGCGTGCCTCGCTGGCGACGCCGGTCGCCGCGCCCGCCCGTCCACCCAAGGCGCCGCCGCTGTCTCGTTGGCTGGTGGCGGCCGGCGTGGTGCTCGCGGCGAGCGCCGCGAGCGGCGTCGCCGCGTACGAGCTCGGCCTCCGCGCGCGGACGCCGCCGACGGTCGTCGTCGGCGACGAGCCGGTGCCTTCGCCGCCCGAGCGAGGCGCGTCCGCCGCCTCGCCCGTCGAACCGCCAGACTCCGCGCCTCTGCCAACCGTAGCTCCATCGCGATCGAGAGCTGCCGCCTCGCGGGCGGAGCTCCGTCTCTTGGGGCAAGCGCGGGCTGCCGTCGTGCGAGAGGATTTCGCGGCGGCGCTGTCACCGCTCGCGGAGCACGCGCGCCGGTTCAAGAACGGCCGGCTCACCGAGGAGCGCGAAGCCCTTCGCGTGAAGGCGCTGGCGGGCCTCGGTCGTGACGACGAGGCTCGGCGCGCCGCGACGGCCTTCGAGGTGCGGTTCCCGCGCAGCCCGCTCGTGTCGGCCGTCAGTCGGATATCGGCGCCACGGCCCTAACCCCAGGGCAGCCGAGCTCGAGACCTCAGCGCGCGGAGGCGGGCATCTGGCTGACCGCGGGCAGAAGGATGCTGCGCGGGAAGCGCGCGCGAAACGCGTCGGCGGCGTGGCGCGCCTCCTCGGTTCGACCGAGGCCCGCCAGCGATTTCACGCGCAGCGCCTCCCGCTCCTCCGCCAACCGACCGTTCTTGAACCGGCGCGCGTGCTCAGCGAGCGGCAGCAGCGCGGCCGCAAAGTCGCCGCGCGCGACCGCGTCGCGCGCCTGCCGCAGCAGACGCAGCTCCGCCCGGGCCGTTTCGCTGGGCGACAGGCTGGGCGCCGACGGCGCGGGGACCACCGCCTCGGGTCGCTCGTCGACCGCGACGGCCGTCGGCCGAAGCAGCGCGGCGGGGGAGCGTGTCCCAACCGCGGCCGCGGCCGGCGCCACAGCGTGAGCACGGCCCAACCGGACCCGAAGCTCGTAGGCGGCGGCGCCCACCGCCGCGCTGGCGACCAGGGCCGCCGCGGCCGCGACCGCCCAGCGAGTCGGCGCGCGCGGGCTCGACGGCGAGCGCGCGGTGACGCCGCCCGCGGCGAGCGCCGCGCGTGCACGGGCCATCGCCCGCGCGCGTTGCGCCCCGGGCAGCGGCGGGAGAGGGCGCTCCTCGTCGAGAAGCGCGCGGATCTCGGGCGACAGGGGGGGGTGCGTGCTCATCGGGGCCTCGCTTCGGTCAAGTGCCGCACGGCGCTCTCGAGCTCGCGTCGCGCCTTGCGCAGGCGCGAGTAGGCGGTGAACTTGGGGATGCCCAGGACCGAGGCCACCTGGTCGACAGGGACGTCGTCGATGTCGTGCATGACGATCACGGCGCGCCTCGGAAGAGGGATCTGCTCGAGCGCGGCGAGCACCAGCGCGCGCGCCTGCTTGCTCGCCAGCGCGTCGTCCGGGCCGGGTCCCGTGTCGCTGGCTTCGACGAGCTCGAAGGTCACCTCGCGCTTGTGTTTGCGGTGGTGCGCGGCCGCGATCCGGAAGGCGATGCCGAACAGATAGGGCCGCAACGGTCGGTCCGGGTCGTAATCGCTCCAGCGTCCGCGCAGGACGAGGAAGAGCTCCTGCGCCAGATCGTCCACTTCCGAAGGCGCGGTGCCGAGGCGCCGGAAGGTGCGATGAATGTAGTCCAGCTCGCGCTGAAAGGCCTCGAGGCACGCCTCGTCCGAGGTGATGCTGGGTGGGGGCGACGAGATTAAGCGCAGATGGCCCACGGACGTTCCATCGTACCAGGGTTGTGGGCGAGAGAGGGCGTCCGAAGTGCGCGACCAGGAGCACTTTCAGGCCTCCGCTGCTCTGTACCAATGCCTGGTCGCAACACCTCGGGGCCTACTCGAGCTCCACGGCGAAGGTCGCCGCCACGGCCCGGAATGTGTTCAAGACCCAGACCTTGCCGTAGGCGTGCCAGCGCGTCATCCCTGGCCTGAGGCTCAGGGCCCGCCATCCGGGCGCGCCGCCCCGGCTGGCAGCAGCGCTCCGTCCACGATCCGTGCGATCTCGTCCGCTGCCAGCGCGCGCCTATAAAGCATGATGTCGTCGAGCTGGCCCGGGATCACTTCCGAGACGGCGAAGTTGGCGCCGTTGCCGTTCCCGCCGAGGACGACCGGGTTGGTCTCGGCGGCGAACGGGCCGCTGATTGCGCCGTTGTTCACCTCGGCGCCGTTCAGATAGAGGCGCGCGGTGGTTCCGTCGTAGGTGCCGGCCAGATGCACCCAGGTCTGCACCGGCACCACCACGCTGGCCACTCTGTCCAGCTGACCGCCGGTCGTCGTCGTGATGTAGAGGCCGGGATGCAGCGTGGCGGTCAGCGAGAGGTGGTAATGCTGATCGAAGCCGGTCCCGATCTGGCGCGAGATGATGGTCGCGTACTGGTTGACCGTCCCGTCGAGGTAGATCCAGCCCGCGACGGTTACCTGATCGGTGACCGAGTCGATCGACGAGGACGCGGCGACGTTGACGTAGCCCTGGGCCTGCGGCGCCAGCGAGCTCCCCTCGGGACCGCCCGCCACCCAGGCCATCGACGGAGCCAACCCCGTCAGCATCCCGTCGTTTCCCCACGGCGACGAGTCGCGGGCCGTCGTGCTGCCCGCCGGGTCGTTGAGGCGCCAGAAGCCGACCAGCCCGTCGAGCAGGCCGGCCGCGCATCCGGCCCCGCCGCCGTCCGGACAGGAGACCGGATCGACGACCAGCAGCGTCCGGGTCGAGCACCCCGCGGCGGCGAGCGCGAGCGCGGCGGCGAGCGCCCGCGCGGCGAAGCAAGAGCGGGTCATGACGCTAGAACCTGGCAAGCAGTCCCCCATGCACGAACAGCGTAGCGCCATCCAGGTGCGCCGCCTGTGAAGAACCGACCTTCACAGTCACCGCCGGGCTGAAAAGCAGTGCCTCGGCCTCGACGACCGCGTCGAGCCGCGAGTCGAGCGCGAAGGCGAGCCCGCCGCCCGCCGCGACGAGGCCGGTGAACGCGCGCGCGTCATGGGCCGGCGCCACGGACGGCATGGCGCTGGCTCCCTGCGCGCTCACCTCCTGCCAGCCGACGCCGGCCGCCAGCATCGGCTGGACCCGCCGGCCGGCCCGGAAGAACCGGATCGCCTCCAGGGTCATCACGAACCGGTCAATCTGAGCGCTCCCCTCCGCGCGGGTCACCTGCGCGCTGGGGCCGAGCCCGCTGGCCGCCAGGCGCATGCCCAGCGCCGACGGCCGACCGAGCGTGACCGCCAGGCGTGGCAAGACGAACGGGGGACTGTCGCCGAGGTCCTGGACGACGCCGGCCCCGATGTCGACCGCGACGAACGGCTCTCTCGGCGGCGCGGGCGGCGGCGGCGCGACGACCACCGCGGGCGGCGGCGGTCGCCTGGCCTCGACGACCGGCGGCGGCGGATTGGCTTCGACCACCGGCCGCACCAGTGCTCCGGCGTCCAGGTGGGCGAGAAGCTGGATCTGGATGGCGGTGGCCAGCGCCATCGTCCGGGCCATGTCGCCGCAGGTCTCCTTTCGCGACGCGAAGGTCCGCTCCCCCTCCCACTCATTGTTGGCGTCCCGCCACTCGACCCGCCCACCGAGCCTCGTGCCGGCCGGGAACAGCCGGACGACCAGATGGCGTGCGGCGCTCTCCCGGAACGGATCGCGCCCGAGCTGGCGGACGATCTGCCGCTCGAAGTCGGCCGCGCTGGGGCAGTCGCCGAGCGCCGGATCGGCCTGGTAGTCGAGCGAAACCAGCACCTCCGTGGCTGCCCGGGCCGGCCGATCCGCCACCAGCGTCGCCAAGGCCAGCGCCAACGCGAACGCGGGCGATCGAAGCACCGGCACCTCCACGACGGCAGAATACGACAAAGGCGAGCGGTGCCCGTAGTGCCCGGACAGCTCTCTCGCAGTTTTTGAAATCGACCGGGATCGGATACGCTCTCGGGTCATGGGCCCAACCGACAAGCGGAAGCAGAGCCTCTACTTTCCAGAGGAAATGTTGAACGAGATTGGAGCCGAAGCGACTCGACAGGATCGCTCGCTCTCGTGGATCGTCCAGAAGGCTTGGAAGGCTGCCCGCAAGGAGATCATGAAGATTCCGGGGATCGAGCCTCACGTCGACGGAACCGAGAGCGACGGTCCGAAGTAGCCAGATCGGTTGCTGCCCTGGCGTTCTTCGATCCCCAGCCCGCTCCCCACGGGGGCCTCCACGCCGCTGCCACGGAGCGGAACCGCGACCCGATCCTGGAGGTGCTCCGGGGCGTGCTCCCGTCCGCGGGGCTGGTCCTCGAGATCGCGAGCGGCACCGGCCAGCACGTGGCCCACTTCGCGCCGGCTCTCCCCGCGCTCCGCTGGCAGCCGTCGGACGCGTCACCGGCGCACCTCGAGAGCATCCGCGCCTGGAGCGCCGCCTCCGGAGCCGACAACATCGCGGCGCCCCTTCTCCTCGACGTCGAGCGCGAGCCCTGGCCCGTCGAGCAGGCCGACGCGATCTTGAGCATCAACATGATCCACATCGCGCCCTGGTCGGCGGCCGACGCGCTTTTTCGGGGAGCCGCGCGGCTCTTGCCGGCGGCCGGCGTGCTCTACCTCTACGGTCCTTTCAAACGCGGGGGCCAACACACGGCGCCGAGCAATCAGCAGTTCGACGAGCGGCTCCGCGCCGAGGACCCGCGCTGGGGCGTGCGCGATCTCGATGCGCTCGCCGTCCTGGCGAGC
This sequence comes from uncultured Pseudomonadota bacterium, assembly GCA_963831685.1. Lineage (GTDB taxonomy): Bacteria > Myxococcota_A > Polyangia > Fen-1088 > Fen-1088 > JADGRB01. The sequence continues at coordinate 1,867,490 of CAWHRJ010000004.1, read as the reverse complement.
TCCGCCGGTTTCGGACCGGCCGAGATCATCGCCATGCCCGCGAACAACCTCTCGCTCGTGTACCGATTGGGAGGTCGCCAGCCCGGACGCACGCAACGACGCGCCACCCCCGGGTAGACTTCGAGTCATGACGGCGAAGCCCATCCCGGCGCGACCGCCGTGGCGAGACTTCCCGCGCCTGCGGCGGCTGTTCGGCGCCAACGTGCTCGAGGGACTCAGGTACATCCATGGGAAGTACGGTGGATTCGTGCGCACGCGCCTGCCGCTGCAGCTCTACTTCGTCGCCGATCCGAGCTCGGTCGAGGAGATCCTGGTCAAGAAGGCGGAGCTGTTTCGCAAGGATCGCACCAGCCGCCTGCTCGCGCGGGTGGTTGGAAACGGCCTGCTGGTGAACGAGGGTGACTCGTGGCTGCGGCAGCGCCGGCTCGTACAGCCCGCGTTCCACCACCAGCAGCTGCAGTCCTACGCCGCCCTGATGGTGGACGCGATCGAGCGGGCGTCCGCGGGGTGGCAATCCGGACAGGTGCGCAATGTCCACGAGGACATGATGGGCGTGACGATGAACATCGTGGCCGCGGCGTTGTTCGGCACCGATCTCTCCGCGGAGACCGGCGACATCGGCGGCATCATCGCCGAGCTCATGGAGGAGTTCGGCCGCGTCCTGGGCCTGGCGGCGCGCTTCCAGCCCCCGGCGTGGGTCCCCACCCCCACCAACCGGCGGCTGCGCCGGTCCAAGCGCCGAATCGACGAGGTGATCCTTCGCATCATCGACGCGCGCAGAAAGAGCGACGACCCACGCGACGACCTGCTGTCCTTGCTGATTCGCGCGCGGGACGAGGGCGGCGGCGCGATGACCGACGCCCAGGTGCGCGACGAGGCGGTGATCCTATTCCTGGCGGGACACGAGACCACCGCGCTGGCGCTGACCTATTCGCTCTACCTGCTCGCGACCCACCCGGAGTGCCAGCAGCGCCTGGTCGAGGAGCTCGCGCGCGTGCTCGGCGGGCGGCCGCCGGCGCTCGGCGATCTGGAGAGACTGGAATACACGGAGCGCGTCGTGCTCGAGTCCATGCGCCTCTACCCGCCCGCCTGGGGCATCGCACGCGAGGCACTGGCCCCGGTGGAGATCGGTGGTTACCGGTTTCCGAAGGGCGCGTCGTTCGTGATGTCTCCCTGGGTGGTGCACCGCGATCCCAAAGCGTTCGACGAGCCCGACCGCTTCAGGCCCGAGCGCTGGGCGGGCGATCTCGCGCACCGCCTGCCGCGGTTCGCCTACTTTCCCTTCGGTGGCGGCCCGCGCGTCTGCATCGGCAATCGCTTCGCCATGATGGAAGCGAAGCTGGTGCTGGCCGGCGCGATCCAGCGGTACCGCTTCGAGCCCGTGCCCGAGACCAGCCTCGCGCTGTTCCCCAGTGTGACGCTGCGTCCAAGGCACGGCATTCGGCTGCGGCTCTCGGCCAGGACGCCCTGACGCGCCGTCCCTGATTCACCCCTCGACGACCGCGACCAGCGTAGCAGCCGGAAGGAAGAGTTTGTTCGTCGTGCCCGGAACGCGACGGAAGCCGTGAGACTCGTAGAAGGCGACGTTCGCCTCGGTCAGTGCGTCGACCACGACAGCCACGAAGCGAACTGTTTCGAATGCCCGGAGCCCGTCCGCCAGCGCCCGGGCAAAGAGCCTCGTCCCGAGGCCTCTCCCCCGAGATCGCGCGTCGACGCCGAGCCACGCGAGCGTCAGGGTCGGCGGCGGGTGACGTGGAACATCGCCGTCGAAGAGATCGACGGGGACCCGCGACACGTCGAGCGCGGTGTTCGCGAGCGTGTAGAAGCCGGCGATGGCCCCGTGCTCATCAGCCAGGACGCGGGTCGTGCTCGTGTTCTTCCGCATCGCCGGCAGAGCGCGGCGGCCGAGCCACTCATCGACGCGCCGATCGCCGCTGGAGAACGCCTTTCGCCGGTGTCGACGGTCGAGCAACTCGAGCGTCAGCCCCGGCGGAGGGAACTCGCGCTCAAGGCTCACCGGTTCAACGGACCGACCGGATCAGCCTGCCGAGCCCGCGCTGCGCGGCGGTCGGGGGGGGCGGGCTCTGGAGCGCGCGCCACAGAGCAATCTGATCGTCCCGCGAGAGCTTCAACACGCCGGTGTCGGCCTCGACGATATCCTGCCGTGCCAACGGCACGATGCGGCTACGCACGTAGTCGCTGACGCTGAGCCCCTTGGCGGCCGCCGCCTTGCGCAACAGAGCCTTGGAGCGCCGATCGACCCTGACCAGAAGGCTCTCATCACGGATCTTGCTGGTGCGCGCGGGTGCCCGAGACATGAACAAAGCCTAGCGTATCTCTTATAGATATACAACCCGAAGAGCCCCCGTCCGGTGCGACGCTCACCCCCCGGGCGGGTCGAAATGTCTGAGGGCGCGCTCGCCGGGGCGGGCAGGGAGCTCCTCGACGAACAGGTCGTCCGGGTAGCAGTAGCCCCACTCCTCGCCGGGCTCGTACGACCGAATGACGGGGTGGTGCGACTGGTGGTGGTGCTTCGTGGCGTGGCGGCCGGGCGAGTTGTCGCAGCAGCCGACGTGGCCGCAGGCGAGGCAGAGCCGCAGGTGGACCCAGACGCCACCGGCCGCGAGGCACTCCTTGCACCCGTGCCCGCTCGGCTTCGCGCCGGCGACCCGCTTCGACGCCTCGTCCAGATGATCACACGTCTCGGGCATCTCATGACCTCGCTGGTGGATGGGCGGCATCGCCTGGAAGGCGATCGCGGGCTTGCAGGGTATCCTGGTTCCGCTCGAGTCGCGCGCGATCCCACTTCCCGAGATCGGCGGCGGCCTCGTATGTGCTCTGCAAGAAGGCGAGCACCTCCGCCGAGGGATCGGGGGCGCTGCGGACGGCGGCGTAGGGGAGCACGAACTCGCCCAGCGAGGGCTCGAATCTGGCGGCGGCGGGACGAACGGCGGCGTCCGGGAAGCTCGCGGGGGCCGGATAGGCGTAGGCGTAGAACGCCGCCTCGGGAAATCGGGCGTCTCCTGCCCAGAAGCCGGCGCTGCTCACCTCTTGCGAATACGCCTCTCGCATCACCGCATCGCTGACGTGGGGGACTCCGCCGGGGTGCTGGGGGGCCGGGCGCCCCGAGAAGCGCGTCGCGGCCAGATCGCACGCCCCCCAGAAGAAGTGGACCGGGCTGGCCTTTCCGACAAATCGCCCGCGAAACAGCTCGAGCAGCCGATCGGCCTGGATGAGCGCGCGAAAGAATCGATTCGCCCAGTCGGCGTCGTAGCGGCAGAGGCGCGCGTCCCGATCGAGCAGCACGCGGTCCGGGATCTCCACGACCATCGGCGAGATCTCCACCCGCACGCCGAGCTTCCCGAGGAGGCGCATGTATTCGGCGAAGAAGCTCGACAGCGGCTGATCACAGAGGCTCATCGACGCGACGCCCCCGTCGCTGGTGCGCGCGACCAGGCGGTGGTCGACGAGATCGAGCTCGACGTCCAGCATGCGCTGGTCGACCGGCATCGGGGTGGTCGTCAGTCCCCGGGCCGTCAACCGCAGCGAGACCTGCCACCAGTGGTTGACCATCGGGGAGAGCGCCAGGCGCGTCTTCCCCAGGATCTGCCCCCAAAAGAGCAGTGACTGGCGGGTCTCGACGCCGCCGCCGATGTCGAGAGGCGGCCAGGGATCCTGGTCGTTTTTCAAGTTGCCGGGAGGGGTCGTGGACGTGGACATGGCCCCAACCTAGGTCCAGTCGCCCTCGAGCGGCAGGCCCCCGGCCTCCCAGTCGATCAGACCACCCGCGTAGTGACGGACGGTGCTGTAGCCGTGCTCGCGCAGCTTCTGGATCGTCGCCAGGCTGGCGTGGCAGTCGAGGTTCGAGCAGTAGACGACGATCTCCTCGTCCTTGGCGAGCGCGGCGAACATCTCTTCGGGGGTCTTGAAGTGGATCGAACCCGGGAGGTGCTTGGCGCGAAACGCCCAGTCGCTGGAGGCCATCACCAGCTTGAGGGGATCCTTGCGCGCGAGCTTGGTCCGCAATTGCTCGCGATCGAGATCGGTGAGGTCTCGCGCGGCGCCGGGCATCCTGCTGACTTAGCAGGACCGCGCCCGGCCGTCGACCGTTCAGGTTGGACCGTCAGCCCTTGAGGAAGCCGAGCAGCTCCTCGTTGACCTGGTTCTTGTGCGTCGTGCACATGCCGTGGGGTGCGCCCTGGTAGACCTTGAGCGTCGCGTTCTTGATCTGCTTGGACGAGAGGATGGCCGAGGCACCGATGGGGACGATCTGATCGTCGTCGCCATGAAGAATCAGCGTCGGTACGTCGAACTTCTTCAGATCCTCGGTCAGGTCGGTTTCGGAGAATGCCTTGATGCAGAAGTAGGAGGCGGGGAAGCCGGCCAGCATGCTCTGCAGCACGAAAGATTCGCGCACCCCCTCGGAGACCTTCGCGCCGGGACGGTTGTAGCCGTAAAACGGCAGGCTGAGATCCTTCCAGAACTGTGAGCGGTCCTCGACGACTGACGCCCGCAGCTTGTCGAACGCCTCGATGGGTAAGCCGCCAGGGTTGGCCGCCGTCTTGAGCATGAGCGGTGGGATGGCGCCGATCAGCACCGCCTTGGCCACACGCTTCGTGCCGTGGCGGCCGATGTAGCGGGCGACCTCACCGCCGCCGGTCGAATGGCCGACGTGAATCGCGCCCTTCAGGTCGAGCGCCGCGGTCAGCTCCGCGAGGTCGTCGGCGTAGGTGTCGAGGTCGTTGCCGCTCCAGGGCTGACTGGACCGGCCGTGGCCGCGGCGATCGTGGGCGATGCAGCGGTAGCCGCGCGAGGACAGGTAGAACATCTGGTCCTCGAAGGCGTCGGCGCTGAGAGGCCAGCCGTGGCTGAAGACGACCGGTGGTCCGCTCCCCCAGTCCTTGAAATAGATCTGCGCGCCGTCCTTGGTGGTGATGATTCCCATGGAGCGAAGATCTGTGTCGGCGTTGGCGCGTTGTAACTCGGTGAAACCCCTGGTTCCGACGACCTCGAGCGCTCCGCGTGATGGCGGTGCGGCGTCACTTGTGCTACAAGATTCACGTCCTTTTTGGGTCCGGGTTTTCGTCTCTGCGTCGGAGCTTCGTCTGCCGTTCGTTCGAGGTCGATCGTCGGCACGCTGGAGGCTCTGCACGACGGCAGTTTCCGTCGGATTCAAACGCAGGAGAATCGAACACATGGGTAGACGTCTTTATGTTGGCAACCTCTCGTACAACACCACCGAGCTCGAGCTGAGGGAGATCTTCGGAACCATCGGCACGGTCGCCGAGGCCAAGGTCGTGACGGAGCGCGAGACCGGGCGTCCGCGCGGCTTCGCGTTCGTCGAGATGAGCACCGAGCAGGAGGCCAAGGCGGCGGTCGAGCAGCTGAGCGGACGTGAGCTCGGCGGTCGCACAATCAACGTCAACGAGGCGCAGGAGCGCTCGGGCGGCGGCGGCAGCCGGGGCGGCGGTGGCGGCGGCCGAAACCGCTGGTAGTCACCCGCAGGCAGCCGTAGCCTGCGTCTCCATGGGCGCCGAGACGAACGCGTTTGCACCGCGTGGCGTTCCGGCGCCCACCATGCTCGCCAGCGCGCGCGTGGAGCTGCACTGGGCCGCCCAGATCGTGGCGGCCGTCGGCCGCGCCCTGATCCCGGCGGTTCCTGACGACAGCCACACCAGCCTCGAATGGCTGGAGGCGGAGAGATTGCTCCTCGGCGGAGCGACGCCGCGCGGCTTGCGGCTCGGGTTGCGCCCGGCCGATCTCACGCTGGTGTTGCACGATCGGCACGATCGGCAGGGAGGCCCGCGGCAAGAGCTCCCTCTCGCGGGACGGACGCTCGACGAGGCGCGCCTCTGGACAGCCGAGGCGCTCGGCGCCGTGGCGACGGTGGTGCCTCCGTACGACATGCCGCCGCACGCGGTGGCGCACGGCGGGAAATTCAGCGGCGGTGACGGCGCGGCGCTCGAGGAGATCGACCGCTGGTACGCTGCCGCGGACGGGCTCTTGCGCGAGGTCCGGCGCACAAGGTCTCACCCGCCGGCGAACGCCTCGCGGGTCCGGTGCTGGCCGCATCACTTCGACATCGCGATGCTGATCGAGCTGCCGCGGGGCGCGTCGGTCGAGGCCCGGACGATCGGCGTCGGTCTGTCGCCCGGCGACGGCAGCTACGCTGAGCCGTATTTTTACGTGACGCCATGGCCGTCCCCGGCCGGCCGCAACGACCCACAGTTGCCGGGCTTGCCGGGCGGCGCGGTCTGGCATCGAACCGGGTGGTTCGGCGCGGTGCTGACGGCGACGGTGATCTTCGCTGACGCCAACGGGTCACCGTCGAAGCGCGCCGAGGCGGTCTCGCAGTTTCTGGATACCGCCGCCGGCGCGGCCGCCACGCTACTCGGCTGAGGCCAAAGCGAGGCCCTTACGATTCGCCACCTCTCCGGGCCTCAAACATCCGCGGATTCAAGTGGCTGCGGCCCGCGCAGGGAAACATCCGCGGATTCAAGTTGGGTGCGCGCGCGGCGCCGAAGCGGGGTGCTCCTCGACCCGCAACGGACCACCCGCGCGCCTCCATCCGACGCGCGCCATCCAGGTGGCCGGCGACGCCGTCGCCGAAGGAGAGTCGGTGATCGCGCCGGCGATCGCAGGCACGCGCTGCCACCCCTGCCACCCCGAAAAGTGCGGCCCCGAGCTGCGCGGGTCGATGCACGCGGGCGCCCGGAGGTGCTTGCGGAAGTTGAGCAGCACGTAGACCATGCTGGTCCGCATCTGGCGCGGCGTGGTCAGCGGCCGCGCGTGATAGCGGTCGCCGACGACCTGCCCCTTGCGCCCGAGGGCCCGGTTGACCGCCAGCGCCAACCGGATCGCCAGGCCGTGCATACCCCCGCGGGCTTGCCGGGCTTCGTCCCCCTCGACGATGAAGTGACCATGGTCCTGCTGGATAGAAAAGTGGATCACCCGAAACCGGTCGACCGACGCCCGCGCGATGGCGCGCCGGAGCGCCCCGAACAGCCGGGGGGAGCGGAGCGACGGCAGCCCCGGCGTCGCGCGAATGGTGACCTGCACCGGGTATCGCGGATCGACTTTCGGGCGCGTGCCGTGGGGCATCGAGGGACGGCCGCGCGGTTTCCGCCCGGCGCCCTTGCGAGCGCCACCCCACGTGCGTGGCGCCCCGAGGGGCAAGTCGAGCTGACGCCGTCGCACCGTCTTGATTCCGCGCATGTCCCGTTGTCGGCAAAGACCGCGGTGGGTTGCGTGGTGTGAGGCCGACCGCCGCGGCGACGGCGGCGACTTGATTCCGCTGCGACGCGCCGCTCGCGTGACTTGATTCCGCGGAGGTGCGGTCGGCGGAGACGGGACGCCCATGGGGTGGGCGCGTCGGCGCGCGGACGGCTCGACCTTGATTGCGCGGATGTCGGTGCCGCCCCAAGATGTGACGAATCGTGAGAGCGAGGCCTAGCGAGGCTCCGCGCGGAGTCCCCGGGGGACGAGAACTCGTTCGAGCAGATCGAAGAGACCCTGGACGATGAGGGCCAGCGCTGACGCCGGGATCGCGCCCTCGAGGATCAGCGACACGTCGTCGAGCCGAATCCCCGCGAAGATCGGTTGGCCGAACCCGCCCGCGCCGACCAGCGCGCCCAGCGTGGCGGTGCCGATGTTGATGACGGCCGCGCTCTGGACGCCGGCCAGGATGGTCCCGAACGCCAGCGGCAGCTCGATGCGCCACAGGATCGCGCGACGGGGGAGGCCGAGCGCCTCCGCGGACTCGCGCAGGTTGGCCGGGATCCCCACCAGACCGGCGTGGGTGTTGCGCACGATCGGAAGCAAGCTGTAGAGAAACAGCGCCGCGGTCGCCGGCCAGGCGCCGATGCCGAGCAGTGGGATCATGAAGACCAGCAGCGCCAGCGAGGGGATCGTCTGCACGACGCCGACCGCGGCCAGCACGATCCTTCCGAGGCGTGGCCGACGCGCCGCCAGGACCCCGAGCGGCAGTGCGCAGAGGATGGCGGCCAGCAGCGACACGGCGACCAGCGCCAGGTGCTCGCGCGCCCGACGCCAGAGCGCCGGCCACCGCGCCTCGTCCGCCCGGGCCCCCTCGACGCCGAACCGCTCGGCGACGAAGTCGGCGGCCACCGTCCGCTCCGGGACCTTGTCGAGCTTCACGCGGGCGTTGAGGCGCATCATCGCCGCGTCGTCGATCTGCCCCGTCATCAGGCGGCGGAGCGCCGCGAAGGCCGCCGGCCAGCGCGCCTCGGCGTCGCGCCGGTAGAGCAAGATCGCCTGGTAACGCGGGAAGAACCCGCGATCGTCGGTCAGCACGCGAAGACCGTCGCGCGCGATCTCGGCGTCCGTCGAGTAGACGTCGGTGACGTCGAGCGCGCCGGCGGCGAGCCCACGGATCGCGAGCTCGTGATCGAGCCCCTGGGCCTGGCTCTGCGGCAGCGCGTAACGCGCCGCCAGGCCGGGCCATCCGTCGCGCCGGCGCAGGAACTCGTTGCTGAGGCCGATGCGCAGCTCGGGGTGGCGGGCGAGATCGGAGATCGTGCGGATACCGAGACGCGCCGCCGCCTGCTCCTGCATCGCGAGCGCGTATCGGTTGTCGAACCCGAGCGGCCCGATGAGGCCGAGCCCGCGCGCCGCCAGGGTGGTCCGCAGCGCCTCCAGATCGCCGGACGCGCCGTCGGACACGCCATCGCCCTTCAGGATCTCCTCGCGCAGCGTGCCGGTGTACTCGGGGTAGAGATCGAGCGCGCCGCTGACGAGCGCGTCCCAGCAGAGGCGCGTTCCGCCGAGCGCGCGCCGATCCTCGACCGGCGCCCCCGCGGCCGCCGCGACGAGACCGGCGGCCTCGCCCAGGATCACCGATTCGGCGAAGGCCTTCGACCCCACCCGGAGCGCCGGCGCGGCCGTCGCGACACCACCCCAAAGTGAGACCATCGCTACCGCCGCGACGATCGCGCGGAGCGCCACCGCGACCCGGCGCTTCACGCGGTCCCGCCGGTCCGCGTGACCGTGAGGCGCCGCTGCGCCTCGACGAAGTGGGTGACGAACGGCTCGGCCGGCGTCTGCAGGAGAGCCTCGATCGAGCCCTGCTGGACGATCCGTCCGTCGCGCAACAGGATCAGCCGGCGGGCGAAGAACGCCGCCTCGGCGAGATCGTGGGTCACGACGATCACCGCCTTGTCGAGGCGAGCGAAGATGGCCGACAGATCGTCCTGCAGCTCGGCGCGCACCAGCGGATCGATGGCGCCGAGCGGCTCGTCGAGGAGCAGCAACTCGGGGTCGAGAAAAAGCGCGCGCATGAGGCCGACGCGCTGGCGCTGCCCACCCGACAGCTGCGCGGGATAACGTTCCAGCGCATCGGCCGGGAAACGGGTCAGCTCGACGAGCTCACCGCGGCGCGCATCGATCCGTGCGGCGTCCCAGCGGAGATGGCGCGCCATCATCTCGACGTTCTGAGCGGCGGTGAGGTGCGGGAAGAGGCCGCCGTCCTGCACGACGTAGCCCATCTGCCGGCGGGCGGCCTGCACGGTCGCCGCCTCGAGCGGCGCGCCGCGGAACCGCACCACGCCGCCGTCGGGTACCAACAGGCCCAGCGCCAGGCGAAGGATGGTCGTCTTGCCCGAACCACTCGGCCCGATGAGGCCGACCGTCTCGCCGCGGGTGATCTGCAGATCCAGCGGCTCCAGCACCGTCTTGCCGTCGTAGCGCTTGGTCGCGCCGTCGAGCTCGAGGATCGGATCCACGACCGCCAGCTTAGACCACCAGCAGCCCGGCCGCGCCGGCCAGCGCGGAAAGGACGGCACTCGCGAACATCAGCATCCGGAAGGCCGCGACGTAGGCGGCCGCGAATGCAGCGTGCAGGGGCGCGCGCAGCGCGGGTGCGAAACCGGAGAAGTCGGCGCCGCCGAGGCGAACACGCTGCGCGTCGACGGCGCCCGCGGTCGCCGGGTCGAGGGAGAGCGGCGGCAGCGCGACGTCGAGCACCTGGTTGAAGCGGTGGAGGAGCAGCACCCCCAGCGCAGCGACCGCCAGCAGCCCCGCGGTTCGCGCCACCGCATTGTTGATCCCCGAGGCGACGCCGGCGTGCCGCGGATCGACGGCCCCCATGACCGCCGTGGTGAGCGGTGCGACCGTGAAGCCCATCCCGAGCCCCAGCGTCAGAACGCCCGGAAAGAACGTCGTCCAGTAGCTGCCGCCGATGGCCGGGCGGGCGAGAAGCGCGAACGCGACGGCGACGATCAGCGGTCCGCCGCAGAGAAAGGTGCGCGGACCCATCTTCGTCGCCAGCGCGCCAGCCCAGCGGCTCATCGTCGAGACGAACAGCACGAACGGCAGCAGCGCGGCGCCAGCGGCCGCGGGCGAATAGCCCTGCACCTGGATCAGGTTGAACGGCACGAAGAAGAGCGCGCCGCCGAGCGCGGCGTAGAGCAGCAGCGTCAGCAGGTTCGTCCCGGCGAATATCCGCGATCGAAAGAGAGCGAGCGGAACCATCGGCGACGTCACGCGCGCTTCGACGACGAGGAAGGCGACCAGCGACGCCGCGCCGAGGCCCAGCAGGGCGAGGGCGCGCGGGGCGCTGACGCCGGTCGGTCCCGCGTCGATGAGCGCGTAGACGACCAGGCCGAGCCCGATCGTCGCCAGTGCCGCGCCCGCCAGATCGACTCGGGCCGTCGCGTCGGGATCGCGCGTCTCGGCGATCCGCCGCCACGCCAGCGCCACGACCAGCGCCGCGACGGGGACGTTGAAGAAGAAGAGCCAGCGCCAGGAGGCGTGCGAGGCGATCCAGCCCCCGGCCACCGGCCCCACCGCCGCGGTGATGGCGCTCCAGGCCGACCAGGTCCCGATCGCGGCCCCACGTTTGTCGGCCGGAAAGCTGGCGCTGATGAGCGCGAGGCTCCCGGGGACCAGCAGCGCAGCGCCCGCGCCTTGAACCGCGCGGGCGGCGATGAGGAGCCCGATCCCCGGCGCCGCCCCGCACGCCGCCGAGGCGATCGCGAACACCACCACCCCGGTCGAGAAGACCGCGCGCCGTCCCAGCCGATCGCCGAGGGCGCCGCCAACCAGGACCAGCGACGCCAGCAGGAGCGCGTAGGCCTCGACGACCCACTGCAGCTCTGCCACCGTCGCCCCGAGGCTGCGCTGCATGACCGGCAGCGCGACGTTGACGACCGTGCTGTCGAGGAACGCCATGCTCGATCCCAGGATCGCCACGACCAGCGCCCAGCGCGGATCTCGAGGGGCCGCGGCTTCGTCCATCGCAGGCTAGAATAGTCGACCAACGGAAGGGGAGGGACCGCATGCTCGGAGACAGCGACACCATCGCCACGCTCGCGGTGAAAGATCTGGCGGCCGCGCGGAACTTCTACGAGGGGACGCTCGGTCTCGCGCTGGCGCACGCCACCGGCAGCGAGGCCCTCACCTTCAAGACGGGCCGCACCGAGCTGGTCGTCTACCGATCACGGTACGCCGGCACCAACCAGGCGACCGCCGTGAACTGGCGGGTCGGGGAGGCGCTCGACGCGATCGTCGCGGCGCTCGTGGCCAAGGGGGTCGCCTTCGAGCACTACGACCTTCCGGGCCTGACCCAGAAGGGGGACGTGCACACGTTCGGCGAGTTCAAGTCGGCCTGGTTCAAGGACCCCGACGGCAACATCATCGCGCTGATGAACAGCTAGCTCTCCGCTACTTCATTGGGGGCTCGCGACCCAGGGTCCAGGCGGGCGCATCGCTGGCCGGAAAGGTCTCCTCGCTCGCTTCGTCGACGATCCCCGCTGCGGTCACGCGCGCCTCGATGTTGATGGGGTGCTGCAACGTGCGGGAGACGGGGCAGTGTCCGGCCGCCCGCTCCAGCGTCGCCCGTTGCGCGTCGTCGAGATCTCCCCGGAGCGCGACCGCCAGCCGGAACAGATGCCCGCCCGTGCCGCGCGATTGCGTGACCCGGACGTCGACCCCTTGAAGCGAAATCTGGTGCTTCTCCGCCGACCAGGCGACCGTCATCGCCGTGCAGGAGCCGAGGGCCGCGGCCAGCAGATCGTACGGGCTCGGTCCGGCGTCCGCGCCGCCTTCCAGGGCAGGGAGATCCGACACGATCCGGTGGGGGCCGAGCGAGAGTGCCTGCCGGTGGTGGTCCCCGGTTCCTTCCACGCGCACCTCGCGGAACAGCTGGTGCTCGATCTGATCCTGGCGAGCTGCCCCCTCGACGGCGGCGGGGAGCGCGCTCGGGGTGTCCTCGAACCGGACGCCGTTGACGAAGAAGGTCGGCGTCGACAGCACGTGACTGTGCCAACCGGAGATCTCCTGCGCCTTCACCGCCGCCCGGTGGGCGCCGGCGTCGAGCTCCCTGTCGAAGCGCGGAAGATCGAGGCCCAGCGTCCCGGCGAGCCGCGAGATCTCCGCCCGCGACAGCGTCGCCTGGTTCTCGAACAGCAGATCGTGCATCTCCCAGAACTTGCCCTGCGCGGCCGCCGCCTCGGACGCCTCCGCCGCGATCTCGGCGTGCGGGAAGAGGTGACTGCGCGGGTTGGCCCGAAAAACGAAGCGCAGGTCGGGCCGGCCCGCCAGCAGCGTCTTGATCATCCCGTAGGCCGCGCCGCAGGAGGGGCAGGCGAAGTCGCCGAACTCCACCAGCGTGACGGTGGCCGAATTTGGGTCGGCGGGGCCGCGGATGTGGTCGGCCGCGCTCACGGGGTTGGCCAGGAAGGTCGGGTGGTCGCGATCGAAGTAGGCCATCGCCGTCGGTTCTACGCGACGGCCGCCGCGTCGGCTAGGCCGCGACGCGGCCGCGCCGCCGCGCGGGCACGCGCGCGAGGGTGAGGCTGAACCACTTGCGCGCGTCGGTCCACTTCGCCTCCGGCTGAAAGCCCGCGTCGACCAGCAGGCGGCGCAGCGCCGTGCGCGTGAGCTTGTAGCTCGATTCGGTGTGGATCCGCTCGCCACGGGCGAACGCGATCCTGGTGTTCAACGCCCGGATCGGTACCCTCTGCGCGATGGTGCTCTCGAGATAGAGCTCCATGCGCGAGGCCGCCGCGTTCCACTTCACGACGTGACGAAAGCGATCGAGATTGAACGCCGCGCCGAGCTCGCGATTGAGGCGCGTCAGCACGTTGAGGTTGAACCGCGCCGTCACGCCCGCGGCGTCGTCGTAGGCCGGGCCGAGCAGCCGCGGCGACTTTGCCAGGTCGGCGCCGAGAAGAAAAGCGTCGCCCGGCTCCAGGCGACGGCGCACGCCCGCCAGCAGCGCCCGCGCCTCGGAGGGCTCGTAGTTGCCGATGTTCGAGCCGAGAAACACGACCAACCGACGCTCGGCTGTCCGCTCAGGGAGCACCAGGTCATCGGGATAGCGGGCCAGGATCGGCCGCACGCGCAGGCGCCGGAGAGGTCGCAGGCCGGCCGCCGCCAGCCGCAGCGCCGTCGGCGAGACGTCGACCGGCGAATAGAGCGCGGTCGGTTGTCGGGCCAGCAACGCCTCGAGCAGGAGCGAGGTCTTCGTCGCCGAACCGGCCCCCAGCTCGACGATCTCCAGCGGCAGACCCGCGGCGGAGACGATCTCGTCCGACGACGACGCGAGGATCGCGCGCTCGGTGCGCGTCAGGTAGTACTCCGGCAGCGCCGTGATCTCCTCGAACAGCGCCGAGCCGGTCCCGTCGTAGAGCAGCCAGGGGGGGAGGCTCTTGTGCTGGGACGTCAGGCCCGCGCTGACGGCCGCGGCCACCGCCGCGAACGTGTCGGGCGCCGCACCCGTGTCGATGCCCGTGTCGACGCCCGCGCCGTCGATCCCTGCGCTGTTGATCGCTTCGTCCGTCGCCGTCGTCGTCAAGGTGCCTCTCATAGATCGCGCGCCAACCGGATGCCACTCATCTGCCAGCGGGTCGCTGGTGGAAAGAAATTGCGGTAGGTCGCGCGGACGTGACCGGCCGGCGTGAGGCACGATCCGCCGCGCAGCACCATCTGGCTGCTCATGAACTTGCCGTTGTACTCCCCGATGGGGCCGTCGGGAACCCTATAACCGGGGTATCCGCCGTACGCGCTCTTCGTCCACTGCCAGACGTCGCCGAACATTCCCGGTGCCGCGCTCGCCGGGTGCAGTCGGCCCGCATCGGCGAAGTGGCCGGAGACCGGTGCGCCCGAGGCGGCGTGCTCCCACTCTTCTTCCGTCGCGAGGCGCGCGCCCGCCCAGCGCGCGTAGGCGTCGGCCTCGTAGTAGCTGACGTGCGCCACGACCTCGTTGGCGTCCACGGCGCGGCAGCCGGCGAGCGTGTAGACCTGCCAGCCGTCCTCGTGCCGCAGCCAGTAGAGCGGTGCCCGCCAGCGCTCGCTCTCGACCATCCGCCAGCCATCGGACAGCCACAGCTCCGGCCGTGCGTACCCGCCGTCGCGCATGAACGCCAGGTACTCGCCGCAGGTGATCGGGCGCCCGGCGATCTCGAACGGGTCGAGAAAACGGCGGTGGCGAGGCCCCTCGTTGTCGAAGGCGAACCCGGCTCCCTCGTGGCCGATCCAGACGACGCCGCCGTCGAACGATTGAAACTCGAGCGGCGGAGGCGCTGCCGGACGCGCCGCAGCCGCGCCCGCGGCTGCCTGATAAGTCGGCTGCAGGGGGTGAGATCCGAAGGCGTGCTTGATGTCGGTGAGCAGGAGCTCCTGGTGCTGCTGTTCGTGGTGGAGGCCCAAGGTGATCGTCGACGCGATGGCGGGGTTGGCGTCTCCGTTCTCCAGCATGCTGCTCGTGGCCTGGTCGACGTGCCGGCGATACGCGAGGACCTCGTCGAGCGGCGGGCGAGAGAGCTCCCCGCGGCGCGCCCGGTCGGGCCGCGGCCCGACCCCTTCATAGTACGAGTTGAAGAGGAACTCGAAGGCCGGGTCGAACGGTCGGTGGCCGGGGGCGTGCGGCTTCAGCACGAACGTCTCGAAGAACCAGGATGTATGGGCGAGGTGCCATTTCGTCGGGCTCGCGTCCGGCATCGACTGCACGCCCTGATCCTCGGGCGAGAGCGGCGTCGCCAGCTCGAGGGTGCGCGCACGGACCGCGCGGTATTGGTCGAGGAGCCTCATCTCCGCACGCCCGTCCAGGATCATAGTAATGATCCCGCTCGCCGGCCAGAGCGATGACGGGAGCGCCTCAGAGCGCCTCAGAGCTCTTGCAGCGCGCGGTGAACCAGCTGGACGCAGATCGAGCCCTCGCCGACCGCCGACGCCACCCGCTTCACGCTGTTCGCGCGCGCGTCGCCGACGCAGAACACGCCGGGGATGCTCGTCTCCATCAGGTAGGGGCGCCGGGGGAGTCGCCACCCGGCGGCCTTCAGATCCTCGGGAAGCAGGTCGACGCCGGTCTTGACGAACTTCTTGTCATCCATCACCAGGCACCCGGCGAGCCAGCCGGTGTTCGGATCGGCGCCCGTCATCGAGAAGACGCTGCGGATGGGACGCCTCTCCTGCTCGCCCGTGTCGAGGTTCTTCCACCGCACGCTCTGGAGGTGGTCGTCGCCGGCGAGGTCGTCGATGGATCGGCGCGTGCGCAGCGTGATGTTGGGGCTCGAATCGATGCGCTGGATGAGATAGCGGGACATGCTCTCGGCGAGCCCCGGCCCGCGCACGAGGACGTCGACCTGCCTGGCGAGCTGCGAGAGGTACACGGCGGCCTGACCGGCGGAGTTTCCCCCGCCGACGACGACCACCTCCTCTCCCTGACAGAGCTGCGCCTCGAGGTGGGTGGCGCTGTAGAAGATCCCGGCGCCCTCGAATCGTCGCCAGCATCGGCAGCTCGAGCCTGCGGTATTGCACCCCGGTCGCGATCACGATGGCGCGCGTGCGCAGCTCCTGTCCGTCGCTGAGGAAGATCCGGTAGGGGCGGCTGTCGCAGTCGAGCCGCACGACGTTGCGGCCGACCGCGACCTCGGCGCCGAACTTCTCGGCCTGCGTGCGCGCCCGTCCCGCCAGCGCCTCCCCGGAGATGCCGGTGGGGAAGCCGAGGTAGTTCTCGATGCGCGAGCTCGTTCCCGCCTGGCCGCCGGCCGCCGTGCTGTCGAGGACCAGGACGTCCAGACCTTCGGAGGCCCCGTAGACGGCCGCCGCCAGCCCCGCCGGGCCGGCCCCCACGATGATCACGTCGCGCACCTCGTTCGAATCGAGCGTGCCGGCGAGCCCCAGCGTCGTCGCCAGCGACTCGAGTGACGGGTTCCGCAGAACGTGACCGCCCTGGCAGACGATCACCGGGACCTCGGCGACGCCGACGTGGAAGCTGTCGAGCAGGGCCTGCACGCTCGGATCGGTCTCGACGTCCTGGTAGACGAACGGTTGACCGTTGCGGCTCAGAAACTCGCGGATGCGCAGCGTGCTCGCCGAGTTCTGCGACCCGACCAGAATCAGATCCGACCCCTCGGCGAGCAGCGCCACCCGGCGCAGGATGAAGGCGCGCAGCAGAATCTCGCTCAGCTCGGCGTCGCGCTGGACCAGACCCCGGAGGTCCTGCCGGTCGACGGCGATGACGGCCCCCGCCTCCTTGACCCGCCCGCGCACGAGGCTGCGCCGCGCCGAGAGCATGTTGATCTCGCCGGTGAACTGTCTGGGTCCGTGGACGACGACGGTCTGCTCGCGATCGGCCACCTGGAGCACCACCTCGATCGCCCCCGCGAGCACCACGAAGAACCGGGTGTTCTGCTCGCCGACGTCGAACAGCACCTCCCCGGCCGCGATCTCGCGCCGCTTACCGATCCCCGCGACGCGCGCGATCTGCGCCTCGGTCAGCTCGGGGAACATCTGGGCGGAGCGCGCCAGCATCGGATTGGTCATCGCCATCGGCCGGGAGCATAGCCGGGCCGGGCATGACTTGCCGCCATGTGTCCTCTCAACTTTCTGATGGTCAGCCGGCGATTGTGCCGGCTTCCCGGGCCAAACGGCGTGGCCCGGCTGTTGCTCGCCAACCAGTCGATGCCGGCATCGAAGGCCCCGCCAGCGTGAGGGCGATCAGCAGACCGGGTCGTGCCGAGACCGACATGCCAGTCCAGGTCGGGGCTGGCGACCAGTCATTCGTCGGGACGTCGAGAAACATCGGCCTCGGGGGGCTGTGCCTCGCGGTCGACCGGTCGTTCCAGGTCGGCGACCGCCTGGCGGTCAGGTTCACCCTCCCGAATCAAGGGCTACCGTGCTCCCTGACCGCCGAGGTTCGCTGGGTTCGCACCGAGGGGCAGGCGTCAGGGGTCGGTCTCCGATTCGTCAATCCACCGATCGCAGCGGCCGCGGCCATTCACGAGTTCCTTCGCGAGGCGGACCCGGACCTGACGCCATCGTCGCGCTGGGGCTGAAGTCGAACGGAGGAGCGCGTGGACAAACGAAAACAGAGCGTCTACTTCTCGGTCGAGATCTTGAAGGAGATCGCCGACGCGGCGACTCGCCTCGATCGGTCGATGTCCTGGATCGTTCAGAAGGCCTGGAAGGTCGCCCGGGCGGAGATGGGTCGCATTCCGTCTGCGACATCGAGGTCCAGCGAGCCCGGCTCTGAAACGGCTCCGGATCAGTCAGGGCCGCCCCCGCAGCGTTGAACGGACGGCGCCGCGGCGTCTACGTACTCCGCCGACGGCGAACCAGGGAGGAGACCAGGAGTCCGAGGAGCAGCAACGCTCCGCCCGCGCCACCGGGGGCCCCTGGCTGAATCCCGCACGAGCAGCCCGAGGCCCCGTTGGTTTCCATCGAATCGCCGCCGGTTCCACTCGAGCCGGCGCCGCCGGTTCCGCCGCCAGTTCCGTCGCCGCCCGATCCGCTTGCCGTGCCGCCGCTTGCCGTGCCGCCGGTTCCGCTGCCGCCTTCGCCCGAGGTACCTCCCGAGCTTCCCCCGGATGCTCCGCCGCTGCCGACGACCGCGCCGCCACTGCCGCTTCCGCCGCTGCCGTTGGCTCCGCCCGACGCGCTTCCGCCCGTTCCCGTTCCGCCTGTCCCGCCCGCGCGACCACCGCTGCCGGTTCCCCCGGTGCCGCTCGCACCGCCCGAGGCGCTGCCGCCCGCGCCACCGCTGGACCCGCCGCGACCGGCGGCGCCGCCGGCGCCAGCAGCTCCACGCGCGCCAGCTGCCCCGCCGGTGCCAGCTGCCCCGCCGGTGCCGGCTTTCCCGCCGGCGCCAGCTGCCCCACTGGCGCCCGCTGCCCCGCCGCCGGTACCACCCGTCCCGGTGGTGCCGCAGCTATACGCGGGTGCCGGGGTCTGCGTGCCCATCGGGTTCATCGCGGGCAGCGTGATGAGGTCCGCCAGCCAGGTGAGGCCGTTGTCTGGCGTGTGGAGGTTCTTTATGGTGCCGGGGCCGGAACCCATGCCCGTTGCGCCCATCTTGGCGCCGGCGCCACCGACGCCCGTTTTGCCGAAGGCCGTGTCGGCCGCCGCCAAGTGTATCTCCGTGCACAGGTAATACTGGGTGTCGATGGTGTACGAGTCGGCGTCGGCCTCCGTGGCGAAGCCGAAGCCGCCGCCATACATGAGCCCACTGGTGCTCGTCAGCGTCGACACCACCTTCCCCAGCTTCAGGGAGGTCACGGTCTGGGTCCAGGTGTTGTTGTCCGACCCCAGCTTGTACTCGATGGTGATTTGATCGTCGGGGTCGATGGAGACGCTCGGGCCGCTGCGCTGGCCAAAGCTGCCGAAGACCGACGCTTCCAAGCACCACTGGCCGGTCTTGGCGCCACAGGCCGAGGCGTTGTTCCCCCAGGCATCCCCGGTGGTTTGGATGAGGTCGCTCGTGGGGTTGGAGAGGCCAGGCCAGATGAACAGCGGGCCTGCGCCTGACGGCCACGTCGGCAAGCGCCCCGGCACCATCGTGGTCTTCGTATAAATGATGTGGTTGGTGGTGGTCGGGTGAACCGGTCCGAAGCTCCAGCTGGCGCCCCAGCCGTCTGCCGCCCTGGCCTGGGTAGACGGTAAAGCCACGAGCAGGGCCCAGAGCGAACCGCAGGTCAGTAGCCGAACGATTTTCATCCTCCCTTCAAGTCGCAGCTCCCCTGGTAGGCGGCTCGATAATCGACGTCTGGACGACGCCGGCTCCCCTAAGGTCCGACGCCGGGCGGACAGAGCGTGGTGTCGGGATTCTTCGCGTTCGAGCAGATCGGGTTCGCGATCCAGGCGTCCATGACCTTCAGCTCCCAGTCATCGAGCATCGGCGCCGGCGCGGGGGGCATTCTCGACCCCATCCCTGGCGTCCCGTGAATTCGCCCGGAGAGTTGGAACATGGTCTGGGTCGCCGGCGGCGACGTCGCTGCCGTCAGCGCGCCGAAGTGACAGCTTGCATCCCGGGCGCCGCCGTCGAGGAGCTGACAGTTGCCGGAGTCTGCGTATTGCGTGAGATAGAGGGGCCAGTACTTGAGATCGAGCGGGTCCGACGCCAAGGGCGGCGCGGCGTCATACGGGCCGGTCGGCTGGCGCGCGTTGTTGAGCGAGCCGCCGTCAGCGATGCCGTCGCCGTGGCAGCGGGTGCAGTGAGCCAAGAAGATGGGCCGCACCTCGGTGTCGTAGGCCGGCGCTGTCGGAACGGCCTGTGAGCAGCTTGCGGCCGCCAGCCAGACGACTCCCAGCAGACCCGCGCGCGGAGCAGAACCCCGGACTGCCGTTCGTGTCGTCATCGCCGCCCTCATAGGTAGTAGTGGAGCTGGAGCATGAAGAGCGAGGCGCTCGCGTCCGTCGCCGTCGCGACCGGGCCGGAGAATTGGTAGCGGCCCAGCGCCAGCAGCTCGAAGTGGGCCCAGGGGAAGAAGTTCACTTGAAGATCGAACGCGTTGTGTCCGGTGCCGGCGACGGCCAGATCTTCCTGGTAGCGCTCGTAGGCGACGCCGGCCATCAGGCCGCGCACCGGGAAGAACGTCGCCCCCAGGTAAGAGACGAATTGATTCTGGCGAGCCGAGTCCACGAGCACCTCTTTTTGAATGAAGTCCGCCTCGCCGAGGAAGAGGACCCGCGCCGGATCGACCCACAACTTGCCGACCGCGCCTCCTTGGTACCAGGTCGCCTCCGACCCGAACCCGGCGCGGGCCTGCAGGGCGAGCATCGCCATGGCGTTGAATCGCTTCTCGCCGTACGCGGCTGCGCCGCTCTGCCGCACGCCGACCGACTGCAACGCGTCCGGGAAGCCCAGCGGCGGCGGCGCGAACAGAGAGAGGTGCAGCTCCCAGTCCTGGCCCAGGTAGCCGCCCGAGACGGTGTAGGTCTCGTTGTAGAGGTCGAACCCCGTGTAGCGCTGCACGTAGAAGATGTGCTCCACGAAGCGCAGCCCGTAGGGGGCGAAGAACCGGCCGAAGCGCAGGTAGGGCCCGAGCGCGTTCGCGCGCCACATCAGATAGTGCTCGTTCGAGATCAATCGATCGGTGAGGGTGGTGAACCGCCCCGAGACCGAAGGATCGACCGGCCGCGTGTCACCGCGAATGCCCCCCTCGAGGTAGAGCGAGACCTGATCGCCGAAGGCGACGCGGGCGTAGAAGTCCGCCTGCATCGGGAAGGCGTGGTACTCGGGCGACTCGTACCCGGCGGAGGCGTTGGCCAGCGCCGCCAGGCGGATGTCCGCGCCCAGCGCCAGCCACGGGGGCGGCTGCCAGAGGCCGTGCAGGAAAGCCCCATCGCCCCCGAGGCTGATCGTGTCGCCCGATTCGTCGCGTCCCCACGCCGTGATGAGCCCGCCGCCGTCGGGGGCGTAGTGGCACTGGCTGCACCGGCCGGTCCCCGAGGCGAACTGGAACTGCGGATACGCGGCCGCCCGCCCGCCCAGAATCACGAGCAAGAGGGCGGCGACGCACGCGCAGAGGGTCAATCTTCGGGGGTGCATGTCGAACGTCGGCGCGGGGTCAATTGTTGAGAGCACCGTCCGCGATCCACTTTTCGATGAGCTGGATGTCGTCCGGCGGCAGCGGATTGTCGGGCGGCATCCGCAGCGGACCCGTGTCGGTCAGCCAGCCCACCAGCGACGACTGGGCGGGCGCGCCCGGGATCACGTACACACCGTTCAGGAGCGTGTAGTAGCCGATCTCGCGCGCGTGCAGATCGAGTCCCGCCCGCTGGCTGATGGCCGAGTGGCAGTTCACGGTGGCGCAGCTCGGTTCCGTGATCGTCACCGAAATGAACGACCATTGCGCCGGACGTACATCGGTCGCGCCCCCGCAGCCAGCGGCGGCGACCAGGGTGGCGACGGCGATCGCGGCGAGTGCCGTGCGCGTCCGAGTTCGACTCATCGTCGCGCTGCGCTCGGCGGGCAACTACGGGAGAATGATTCGCCCGGGTGCCGACATGGTCCCGTTCTGGGTGTGGCAAGCGTTGCAGTCACCCGAGGTCTGCGTCGCAGCCATGTCACGCTCGCGTCCCATGTACGTCACCTTGGCCCGGTACGGGGTCGCGACAACGGCGCTGGAAGAGAAGTTTCCAGCGCTGTTGGGCGTCAGCGAGATCGACTTGCCGTTCGCGTCGGTGATCACCACCTGGGCCCCGTCGGTCCCGTTCGCGCCGTAGCAGAGGTCGGGCTCGTGCGCCGTCGGGTAGACGGTTCCCGCGATGGCGAACCGGGGCGCTTCGCCGCCCGAGCTGGCGTGGCAGTTGATGCAGGCCTTGCCCGGGTCCATCGAACCCGAGCCGTCCGACCCGCCGTTCCACGTCGTCCCGCTGGTGCACGTCGGCGCCACCGAGAAGGGGTCCGGGCCCGTTCCCGCGTCGATCGCGGTGGCGCATCCCGTCGTCGGATAGCCGGCGGAGATCCAATTCTGGAGCGACGCGATATCCGCTGAGGTCGCTGCCGGAAGCCCGGTCGGAGGCATCGGGCTCGACGTGCTCATCATGCGGGCGACCGAGACCACGGCGTTCGTCTTGGTCCGATCGGACTTCGCCGGAGCCGTCAGGTCCGCGTAGCTGACCAGCGACATGGGTGCCCCGGCCGCGGGGGTCGCGCCGTGGCAGAGGACGCACTTGCTCGCGAGCAGTGCCGCGACGTCGCACGGCAGATCGCTGCCGATCCCGTTTGCGCCTGTGCTACTTCCTGCCCCTCCCGTCACTATCCCCGATGATCCACCGCTGCCCGACGTCGGAGCCAAATCACCGAGCTGGCCGATACAACCTGCGAGAAACGTCACGGCCAGCGCCGGAGCGGCGAACAGAGGCGACGCGAGAGGTCTGCGACCCGTCATGTACCTGAGGTACCGTGTCGCCTCGTGAATCAGGCACCCGCAAGCCCCTGCGGGCGCGGAAAAGATTCGGTAGGAGACTCACGGCCTTCGCCCGTGTGAGCGCGCCGTCACGGGCGCGCTCGCCGCCGGAACGTGAGCGCGGCTTCCTAGTAGAAGGCGATGTCGTCGATCCAGAAGTCGAAGATTTCGCCTGGATAGAAATTGAAGTCGATCGTGTAGATCGCGCCCGCGTCGAGGCCGTTCGGCTCTTGCAGCCCGAAGTTGCGCTGGCCGAGGCCGCCGAAGGGGATCCGGTATTGGGTCCAGGTCGTCCCCAGCGGCGCCAGGTCGATGCCGGCCGTGTCGTAGCAGGCGGTGTTTCCGGTCGAGGCGTTCGGATCGCAGATCCCGCCCTCCGGCCGGGTGTACTTGTCGCTGACCGCGAACCGGACCTGGTTGGCAGACGTGTCGCCGATGCGCGCCCAGAACGTCAGGCCGGTGCGAATATGGGCGTCGTAGGGGAGGGTGACCCACGCCCCTCCGTCGACCTGCCCGTTCCGGAGCGTGGTCGTCAGGACCGCCCAGCTGGTGAACCCTTGCCCGGTCACGTGCTTGGCGTGGAGGCTCCCGCAGCGGCCTCCACCCGGGATGAGCTCCGAGGAGGCGTCGCCGTTCGGGTCGATCGAGGCGTTGGGCGAGACCGCGTCGCCACCCGCCCACCAGGCACCGTTTCGTCCCCCCTCCATCGGGAGGAGGTAGCCGCCGGCCTCCATGTCGTCGATGAGCGCGGTGGGATCGACCGGGCCGGCGCTGTCCGGGCAGTTGACGCTTTTTACGCTGCTTCCGGCGGCGCCGCCCGCGCCGCCCGCGCCGCCGGCCCCGCCCATGCCGTAGTCGGGCGGGAGCGCCGGGGAGGAGCTGCAAGCAGGTGCGAGAAGGACAGGCGCCAGAATGAGAAGCAGCGTGGCCAATCCCGCCGGCGCGAGGTTCGAGGCGCGTGTCATCGGTCGTCTCCCGTCTTGTCTCTCAGAGTAGGCCCGCGAGCGGGCCCGTGCACCAGTCGGCCTCGCCGAAGGTCGTGTCGGGGATGCCCATCGCGTTCAGGATCGAAACCAACAGGTTGTTGTGATTGAGCCCCTGTCCTTCGTAGCTCAGGAAGCGGCCGGTGACGAGCGGTCCGCCCGCGTTCCCGGCGATCACGTAGGGTGCGTCCTGGCGGCTGTGGGTGTTCCCCTTGGCGAGCTCGTTGGCCCAGAGGACCATCGTGTTGTCGAACAGCGTTCCGCCGCCCGCGTCCGGGGTGCTCTTGAGGCGCGAGATCAGCCCCGCCATCTGCTGCGCGTACCAGGTGTTGATCTGCGTGAGCTTGTTGACCGCGTCCGTGTCGGTGTCGCTGTGGTGGGAAAGATCGTGGTGTCCGTCGGGGATGCCGAGCCAGGTGAACCGGACCTGGGAGACCGACCGCGACCACTGCAACGAGGCGACGCGGGTCAGATCGCAGGCGAGCGCCATCGTGAGTAAATCCATCTGGATCGCGCCCACGTCGGGGAACGAATCGTTGGATTGCGCCGCAACCGCCGGGACGGTCGGATCGCTGCACGCCGGATTGGTCTCGGTCAGGTCGGTCGTGAGGCGCGTCTCGATCTCCCGCACCGCCTGCAGGTGCGCGTCGAGCCGCTGTTTGTCGCTGCTGCCGAGCTGTCCCGAGATTCGGGTGTACTCGGCGCCGACCGCGTCGAGGATCGACTTGTGACGGGCGCGCTGGCGGGCGAGCACGCCGGGGTCGGTGTGCAGGTCGGAGAACACCGTGTCGTAGACGGCGGCCGGATCGTCGATGGGCGGCAGCGGCTGGTTGGCCGCCTGGTAGATCATCCGTCCCCAGTTGTCGGCGGCCCCCACCTGGACGCCGAGCTCGAGCGAGCGATACGGCGTCGGGGCTGCCAGCCCGTCGGAGATCCGCTGATCGACCGACGGGCCGGTCGGCCAGCCCGCGGGCGGCGCGCCCACGCCGGCGAACGGGCCCGGATTGAGCGGGGAGCCCGTCAACATGCCGCCGATGCCGTTCTGGTGTCCGTCGCCGCCGCCCCCCTCCTGCAGCAACCCCTCGACGATCACCAGATCGGGTTGATAGGCGGCGAGCGGTGACAGGATCGGCGACAAGGTGAAGCTCTGGTCCGCGCCAGTCGGCGTCCACGCCGTCGGGATCGTCCCGTTCGCCGAGAACATCACGACGAAGCGCTTGGGCGCCGTCGCTGCGCGCGGCTTGTGCGGATGCATCGCCTCGAGGAAGGGGAGCGCGATCGCGGCGCCCCCGACGCCCCGCAGGATCGTTCGTCGCGAAAGAGGCTTCATGGCGTGGTCTCCGGGGGGAGGTTGCGGAACTCGGCCATCCGGACGGTCTCGCGCACCATCTTCTTGAAGTCACCCCCCGGCGCCGTGAGCGTCCCCGCCAGATCGGAGATGGCGCAGAGATCGCCGGAGCTCTCCTCGCTCCGCCCGAAGGCATAGCGGAACCACTGCGTGGCCGCGCAGGTCGCCACCTCCGCGCTCCCGGCCAGGCGCGTCGCCAGGCTGGGGACGCCGTCGAGGTCGGCGTCGACGTCCGTGCCGGTGAGCGACCCCGTCGCGTCGACGGCCTGGTCGGCGTCGGTGTCGCGCCAGACCCCGCCCGCGTCGTAGTTCTCGAAGGCAAAGCCGATCGGATCCATGAGCACGTGGCAGCGCGCGCAAAACGGGTCGCTGGTGTGCTGGGCGAATCTTTCGCGGGTGGGCAGGCGGGGATCGACGACGGGCGGCGCCACGACGACCGTCGGCGGCGGGGGCGGGGGCGGCGTGCAGAAGAGCTGGGCGCGCACGAACTTGCCGCGCAGAACGGGCGACGTCTGATCGGCCTTGGCGTGCACGGCGAGCCAGGAGCCCTGGGTCAGCATGCCGGCGGCCCGGCTCGGGTCGAGCGCGATCTTTTGGTAGCCGTCGCCGGACGGAGCGGCCAAGCCGTAGTACGTCGCGAGCGATGCGTCTGCGAACGTGACCGGCGCGGTCAGCAGCGTCGTCAGCGTCGGCCCGTTGTTCCAGGCGTCGGTCAGGAAGAGCGACGTTTCCTGGGCCAGGGCGCCGGGCGTGGCGTCGGTCCAGTTTCGGTAGAGCGACCGATTCTTGTCGATGCCGGTGATCGACTCGACCTCCCACCATTCGCTCGCGAAGTGAACGAACAGCTCCGCCGCCCGATCGAGCGCCAGCAGCCGGTCGGTCTGGACGAGGACGCCGCTCTCCGTCGCGAGGTCGCCGTGCTCGGCGGCCTCCAGCAGCGGCTCGTCGGGCGCGGCGCCGGTCAGCAAGAAGGCGAGGCGCGTCGCCAGCGCGTAGCCGTCGAGAGGTTGCGAGGTCGCCGGCGTCGGCTCGGGCCGGTAGAGGAACTGCGGCGCCTGCAGCATGGCGGCCACCACCGCGGTGAGCCCGTCGGTCGGTCCCGGAGAAGCCGTTCCGCCGTAGAGCTGCACCATCGCCGCCTGCTCGTCGCTGGTCATCGTCCGCCGCCAGGCGCGACGCCCGAACGCGCCGACGAACGCCGCCACGCACGTGGGGTCGCCGCCCGTCGGGTCACAACCAGCGACGGCCGTGGTCCGCGCGGAGTCTCCCAGGAGCGTCGTGGCCGCCTGCTCGGCCACCTCCAGGTATCCCTCCGCGTGCAGCGCCGAGACGCTGTAGGCGACGGCGATGTCATCGAAGTCCAGCGTTTCTTCGTCGGGCGGGAGGCTCTCGGTCACGCTCGGATCGACCCCGGTCAGGTCGGAGAGCGACCGTCCATACTCGAACCGCGTGAGCCGCCGGAGGGGCGCCGGCCCGGGATCCGTCGCGCAGAGCGGCGCGCTGGTCGTCGTGGTCGTCCCTCCGCTGCCCCCACAGCCGAATAGCCCGGCGAGAGCGAAGAACGTGACCAACAAGGGTCGTTTCAACAGCGACATCGGCCCTCCGATGATTGTCCGACAGAAGCATGTTCCGCGCCATCACGACGAGGCTTCGGTGCGGCCTTTTGTCGCAGTCTTCGTGGGTCGTGAGCCGCCACGAGCGGTGATCGGACGTCGCGCGGACGTCCGCGCGGTCGCCCGCGCTCCTGCCCGGCACGAACCCGCCACGACCTAGAGTGAGTGCAGCCCGAGGCCGATGCGCCGAGCAACGCGAGTCGGATAGTCGAGACTCGGCCCCTCCTACTGGAGGGGGTTCGACAACAGGTGGCGCTCCACGTCGAGCGTGTGCGGGTCGCCGGGGTAATCCTTCAGCATCTTCCGCGCCTCGTCCTGAGCCTCCTTGAAGCGCGCCATGTCGACCAACGACTTCACGACGATGAAGGCGCGCTCCGCTGCGTCAGGGGTATGCGGAAAGCGCGCGTTCCCCTCGCGCGCAAGGCGAAGCGAAAGGGGAGGGTCGGTCTCGCTGAGCTCGTGCAACCGCACCATGAGCGCCGCCTCGTTCGCCATCGCGCGCAGATCTTTCGCCGTCAGCGGTGGCTGAGCGTCAGCTCCGACCACAGCGCCGTCGCGAGCGGAGTGCGTGCCGGCGCTCGGAGGACGCTGAGACGGTGCCGGGGACGCCACCGCGGGAGTCGACGAGGCCGGCGCGCCATCCGTCTTTCGGGTGTCCTCGTGGGAGCGCTGGCCCCCGCGCGCCACGAACGCACCGAGCCCCAGCGCGGCCGCGCACGCGCAGGCCAACATCAGCGCTCTGGTTTTCGACATACGCTTACCTGCCGCCGGCCCGAGTTAGTCGTCACTTGAGATTGGGGATTTGGTTGCGGGTGATCAAGTAGGAGCTCGCATAGACGTTCTTGATATTCGAGACCGTGTTGTGGCTGCCGTCCGACTCATACCCCGCCCATATGTTGAAGAGCACCCAGGGCGCCGCGGTCGGAAACATCTGGCTCGGGGTCGGGATGAGGCCCGTCTCGTGGAGCGGAATGGGGATCGTGGTCCCGACGACGCTGCGGCTGGCGCTGTAGAGCGAGGTGAACGGCTGGTTGGTTGCGTAGGTGTCGCCGCCCGAGATGTCGACGTAGGTCTTGCCCGGGAAATAGGCCGAGCTCGGCGAGCCGCTGAAGGGCATGAGCCACACGATGTTGGTGAGGCCTTTGGTGGTCGTCAGGTAATTGAAGGCGTACTCCCAGAGCGCGACGAACTGAGGACCGGTTCCCTTGCTCCACCAGAACCAGCCGTTGGCCTGCGTCTCGTGGAAGAGGGCCAAGAGGATCGGGACGTTGTTCGTCTTCATGACCCCGATCTGATAGGCCATGTAGTTGAGCTTCGAGACGAACGAGGTGTTCTCCGACGTCCCCGAGGTGATGACGTTGGTGAAGAACGAGCCGCTCGGGCTGAGCATGGAGTTGTCGTAGCTGTCGGCGTTCGGCGGCATCCCCATGTGATAGCGGATCATCGTGATCCCACCCGCGTTCCAATAGGCGATCGCGCGCGCGGTGGTCGTCGTCTCCGAGGTCGCGCCGCCGCCGTCGGAGTAGAGAAAATCGCCGCCGAGAATCGCAGGGGGCTGCATGCCGTTGCTGGCGTACCAGCTGATATCTCCGGCCGGGTTGCTCCAGCTCGTCTCCTGCTGACCCGAGAGCACGTGATTGCCGTAGACGTTGTAGAGGTAGCAGAGCAGGTTCTTCGCCTGCTGTGACGCGTTCGGGGTCACGGGAGAGACGCTGCACGTCGTGCCGCCGCCCCCTCCCGTGCCCGGCGCACCGGCAGCGCCACCCGTGCCCGTCGCGCCACCCGTGCCCGTCGCGCCGCCCGTGCCCGCGGCTCCCGCTCGACCCCCTGCGCCCGTCGTTCCCGCCGCGCCTCGACCAGCCGCGCCGCCGCTACCTGTTACGCCGCCCGTGCTGGTCGCGCCGCCGCTGCCGGTCACGCCGCCCGTGCCGGTCACGCCGCCCGTGCTCGTCGCTCCACCAGAACCAGTCGTGCCACCAGAGCTCGTCGTGCCGCCAGAACCGGTCGTGCCACCGGAGCTCGTCGTGCCACCGGAACCGGTCGTCCCGCCGGAAGCCGTCGCGCCCCCGGAACCGGTCGTCCCGCCGGCACCAACGTTCCCTCCACTGCCGGTCGTCCCGCCGGACGCCGTTGTCTCGCCGCCGCTCCCGGTGCTTCCGCTCGACCCGCCGCTGCCCGTGGTCGAGCTGCCGCCGGAGCCGCTGGCATCGTCCTCGGCTGACTCCGGTGACGCGCAGGCAGCGAGCGTGAAGGCGAGAAGCAAAGGAATGAGACGGCGTGCGGTCATGATTGTTCCCTTCGGTAGCGAAGGCGCGTCAACTCGGCGCGCCACGACGTAGCAGGACGACCCCCAAAGGGCTCATCGCACCGGTGACCTTCAAAGAAAGCGCCGCCCGGATCGCCGCCTGGTCGCGATCAGAAGTAGCCGCTCGCGGTGACGGCGTCGTAGGTGACGGTGGCCATGATGGCGGCTCCGGCGGGCGTGGGATGAACGCCGTCGGAGGTGTCAGCCGTGCTGGTCGGATCGAAGGTGCTGTCGTAGTGGTCGACGATGTAGATGGGTGAAGTCGCCGTAGAGTTGGTCGACGCCCAGCTCGGCGTCACCGCCGCGGCCAGGGCCGCCACGTTGGTGAGGCAATTCCCGCAACCACTCGGGTCGAGCTTGATGATCTTGGAGACGAAGAAGATGACGTTGGGGTTCTGCCTGCGGAACTCGGCGATGACGGCGACGTACGCAGACATGATCGTCGAGGTGGAAACGCCGTCCCACACGTCGTTCGTCCCGAAGTGCATCAGCACGATGTCGGGCTTCTCGGCGGCCCACGTCTGCAGCTCGGCGTAGCTCCCGCAGCCGCCGCTCTTGGTGCAGGTCCCACGCGTGCTGTTCTGAGGGAGGTACGTCACGCCGTAGCCGCCGTGCCCTTCGTCCTTGACGCTGCTGGGAGCGCCGCTGCCACACGACTGGTTGGTCGTCTCCGTTCCGACGAATTGAAAGTTCTTGTGATTGCCCGCCATCAGCTGGGCGTACGTCAGCTGCGTGTAGCAAGTGTCCTCGGTGATGGAATCCCCGAGCGGCATCACGTTCCAAATCCCCGTGTGCGTCGCGCCGCCGGCGCCCGTCGCGCCGCCCTTCCCGGCGCTCCCGCCTTGGCCTGTCGCACCGCCCGTCGCGGTGCTCCCGGCTGCGCCCGTGACGCCGCCCGTCCCCCTCGTTCCACCACCTCCGGCCGCTCCGCCGGTCGAAGTCGTCCCACCTGTGCCGCTGCCACCACCGATCGAAGTCGCTCCGCCGGAACCGAGTGCCCCGCCAGCGGCGTGCGCTCCGCCCGCTCCGCCCGCTGCCGTGGTTCCGCCCGAGCCGGTCGCACCGCCCAGCCCGCTGGCGCCGCCGGTTGCGGACATGCCACCGGTTCCGATCTGGCCGCCCG
Source organism: uncultured Pseudomonadota bacterium (assembly GCA_963831685.1). Classification (GTDB taxonomy): domain Bacteria; phylum Myxococcota_A; class Polyangia; order Fen-1088; family Fen-1088; genus JADGRB01. The sequence goes on along the minus strand of CAWHRJ010000004.1, from coordinate 1,837,967 downwards.
CAGCGGTCGCGCCGCCGGTGTTCGTCGCGCCCCCGCTGCCGGACTCACTGGTCGGCGAACCGCCGCCGCACGCGGTTAGGAAACCCGCAAGTCCGAGACTGAAGAGGCACCTTCGCGTATCCAGGGACGTCATGCGATCGGACCTCCGGGGGATTGGGGGCAACGGGCAGCCGCCCGGGACAAGGGCGAGAGGACGGAAGAAGCTTCACGCGATGGCGGCGCCTGCGCAGTCAGAAGGCCTCGCCGAGATTCAGGTACACGCCCGTCGAGATGGGGGACTTCGCCACGTCGATGTGGATGTTGAGCTCGCGATCCTTCTTCAGGTTGAAGCGGACGGCCCCGCCCCCGGCGACCTTCGTCCTGTCGAACGACACGGCGTGGAGGCCGGGAAACACGTTCCCCACCGCCCCGAAGGGGGCGACCGAGAAGCGGCCGGCGACGTGGATGCGCCACTCGACGCCTGCGCGCCGCGACCGTCGCCGCGTTCATGCAGACCGTCCCCGCCGCCCAGATTGGCGCCCTCCCGTACAACGCCGTGGTCGACGGCTATGTGCTGCCCAGCCTGCCGCCCGCGCAGATCGCCGCCGGCCTGCAGAACAAAGTCCCTGTCATCCTGGGAACCAACCGTGACGAGATGGGCGCCCAGGTGCCGGCGATCCCCGGCGAGGCCGCCTACGAACAGGCCGTGGCGGCGCTGGCCGCCTCCGCCGGGCAGCCCTCGCTGGCGGCGCAGATCCTGGCGACCTACCCCGCGGCCGACTACGCCAGCCCGCGCGCCGCGTACGTCGCGCTCCTCACCGACGCCTACTTCGCCTGCCCGGCGCGGGCCAACGCGCACGCGCTGGCGACAAACCAGATTCAGCCAGTCTACCGTTACCTCTTCACCCACATCCCGGACAACGCGACCGCGCTGCAGGCCGCGGTCGGCGTGGTGCACGCCGCCGAGCTCCCCTTCGTGTTCGGCTCGTTCCCGGCGCCCGGTCCCGGCGATCTCCAGGTGATCGCCCAGTTCGCCGGCTACTGGTCAGGGCTGGCGACCGGCGGGGATCCGAACGGCGGCGGGCTCGCGACCTGGCCGGCGGTCTCCGGGACCAGCGATGTCCTGCTGCAGATCGACACCACGCCCGCCGTCATCACCGATTACCGGGCGGCGCAATGTGACTTCTGGGAGTCGACCAATCTCATCGACGGCGGTTGAGAACGCGGCGGCCGGGGATCTGGGATGCCGCCGATCCATCGTTCTCGACGGTCGCCCGACGCGTTCGTCAGAGAGTTCGTTCGGGCAGTCGTGTCTCGTTCGTGGGCTTCCGGGCCGCGGCGAACGCGGCGGCCAGACCTCGCAGGCCCAGCACGAGCGCCGCGCAGAGGACGATCCCGAGCGTGGCGGCGGTGATCGGCCAGCCGAGCGCGCCGGGCGCCCGGTAACGGAACCGGACCGTGTGCAGGCCGGCGGGGACCTCGACGGCGCGGAAGACGCCGTCGGCGCGGAGCAGAGCGCGGGGCGCGCCGTCGACCTCGACCGACCAGTCGGGGTCGAGCCGGTCGGCCAGGATGGCCAGCGCGGGGCGCGCGGTGTCGACCGCCAGCTGTACCTCGTCGGGCGAGACGAGCGCGAGGCGCGCGGTGCCGGCCAGGGCTCCGGCGGCGGCGGTCGGGAGCGCGGGCGCCGCTCCTTCGTCGACCAGCGCCACGCGCCGCGGATCGATCCCCGGCAGGCGATCGAGAGCCTCCGCGTCCGGGCGTCGCTCAACGGTGCCGACCAGCCAGGCGCGAGGCAAGGCGCCCGAGCGCCGGCGCACCTGCCAGCCGCCCCCCTCAGCCTCGAGCGGAAGCGCCCGCCAGCGCGCGGGCCAGTCTCCGGCGCGGGCGGCGATCCGGCTGACGCCCGCGAGATCGAGCAGCCAGTCGTCCGGATCGAAGCCGCCCAGCGCGTCGGGCAAGCTGAGCGGTCGCCCGCGCGTGTCGGCGCGCGCGAGCAACGCCAGCGTGTCGGGCGGCGCCAGCTGGTTGTAGCCGCGCAGGTCGTCGAAGCCGGCCCCCTCGCCCCAGTTGGCCAGCGGAACGATGTCGGGCTGACCGCGCTCGTTGAACGCGCGCACGAGGACACGTCCGGGCGCCGCGGCCGCCAGCGCGGCGACCACCGAAGGATCGGGGAGCACCTCTCCCGGCGGGCGTGATTGTCGATAGGGGAGCCACTGCAGCGCCAGATCGAGGCAGGTGAGCGCCACGAGACCGCGGGCGGCAGCCGCCGGTGACAAGCGGCTGCGCAGCCAGGCGGCGAGCAGCGCGCGCGCCGCGAACAGCAACGCCGCCGCGCGCGCCGCCGCCCAGGCGGTGGTCAGATGCGCGCCCGGTTGCGTGTGACGGTCCATGCCGGGCCAGAGCAGGGCGACCAGGGCGGCGCCCGCGAACGCCACCGCCGCGCCCGCGAGCAGCGGGGCGAGGCGCCGGCGCGCGCGTTCGGGATCGCGCGGCCGCTCGCCGCGCGCGATCCGGGTGAGCGTCACGCCCGCGACGACGCCGGCCAGCAGGGTGAAGAACCATGAATAGCGGCAGGCGGAGCGGAAGAAACGAAACCCGGGGACCACCGCGTAGGCGAGATAGAAGGGCGGCAGGTACCGCCCGGCCGACAGCGCGAAGAATCCCAGGGCCAGCGCGCCGAGGCGCGCCTCGGGGCCGGCGCGCCAGCCGAGCGCGAGCGCGAACAGCGCCAGCGGCACGATGCCGAGGTAGCAGGTCTGCTCGTGGTAGTTGCGGGTCCCGAAGTGCGTGCCGGCGAGATCGTTGCCGTAGAGATCCGGCGCCAGGAGGCGCAACCAGTCCCAGGGATTGAACGAGAACGTCCCCGCAAACGCGAGATCGTGGCCGCCTCCCCGGGCGCTGGCGAAGAGGTGCGCGATCACCGGCCCGTAGAATCCGGCCAGCAGGCCGCAGAAGAGCAGGGCGCCCGCGCCGAGGCGGAGCGCCTGCCCGCCGAGCCGCGCCGCGCGTCTTCCCGGCGTGGCCGTGCCCCAGGTCTGGAATGCCACGTACGCGACGACGAACAGCCAGGTCATGTACGCCACCTGGGGATGCCCCCCCAGCGCTCCCCAGGCGTCGAGCACGCCGATCGCCAGCGCGTCGCGCAGGCGCCGGCCCCGGGCGAGGCGATCGGCATAGAACGCGGCCCACGGCAGGAGCGCCATCGACGCGAACATCCAGGGGTGGCGGAAGCGGACGATGAAGGTCCCCCCCCAGACGAACGCCAGCACCGCCAGCGCGGCGCCCGCCGGCGAGGCGCCGAACCGGCGCGCCAGCACCCAGCAACCGCCGGTGGCGATCGTCAGGTAGACCGCGAGATAGAGGATCAACCCCAGGCGGTCGGAGAGCCCGGCGTGACGGGCCAGCGCGCGCACCGGTTCGTAGGCCGCCGTCTGGGGATCGGAAGCGAGGCCCAGCCCGAGGAACTCGTGCGGGTTCCAGCCCGAAAGGCCCCCCGTCCGCAGGAGCTGCTCGCGCGGAAAATACTGGGCGGCGAGATCTTCCTGGTAGAGCGTCTCGCCGCGCGTGATCGGGCGCCAGAAGACCACGAGCGGAAGCCCCAGCAGGATCGCCAGCGTCGCGGTCGCGCGCCCCATCGGCTTCCGCACGCGGATGAGCCTGGGTCCGAGGGGCGGGATGTCCAGGCCGCGCTTGCGTCGTCGTTGCCCGATTCTAGGTTATTGGGATGGACACGGTTCCAGCGGGCCAGGAGACGACCGATCCGCGGCGGGCCCCCTCGGAGGCCGAAGAGCGGAACGACGATTCGCCGGTCGAGTTCCAGCCGGAGTCGGGGGCGCTCGGGCCGCGCGACCCCGTCGACGACGCGGAGCTCGAGCGCGATCCGCGCGAAGACCTCTAGGGAACGCTCCCCGATGCGTAGGCGACCTCACCGACGCCGGCGTCGTCGACGGCGCCGGTCTGGAAGGCCCAGGTGCCCCCGGCGGGCAGGTCCGTCGTCGTGGTGGCGGTGGCCATCCCCAGCGGCCGCCCGACGCGGTTCACCGGAAAGATCGCGACGTTCGGGCTACTCAACATCGAGCCGATCTGGTTGACGACGTTGCCGACGTAGCCCGTCCCACCGTCGGCCGCGGCAGCGGCGATCCCGCTGACGGTGAGATCCCCTGCGGGAACGACGTCGACGTTGAACGAAGGGAACAGGTGCACGAGAGAGCCCAGCTGGTCGATCACGATGGTGTTCGGCAGGCCCGTCTCGCCCGTCATGGCAATCTGGCCGGGATCGACGCAGGGGATCACCGTGCCGTCGCCGAGCTGGTAGAAGCGGCCGCTCTGCAGCACGCTGGCCGCGGTGCCGACGAGCTCGGCGTTCTGGTCGTAGAAAGAGATCATCATTCCGGGCTCGCAGAGCGGCGTCGTCAAGACGTTCTGGACGGCGGCGAAGAAGCTGGGGCCGGCCGCTCCCGGAACCAGCGTGAAGGCGACGAGCACCAGACCGACGTCCTGTCCGTCTCCATTCGTGTTGGGCAGGCCCTGCGGCACGAACAGCCGATCGTCGCCGGCGTCTACCCGCGCCACGGGCGCCGAGCACCCCGCCGCGAGGACGAGAGCGAGCGATCCGACGATGCCGACGATGCCGACGATGCCGCGCCACTTCGACCGCACCGGAGCGTCACCAGCGGCGGGTGGAGTCCGCCGGTGTCACTGCTGGGGCGCCCCGTTGGCGATCCATTGCCGGACCCCCTCGATGTAGTCGGGCGGAAGGCAGGAGTATTCGGGGCCGTTCGGATCGCCCCCCATGCATCCGTTCGGCATCTGGGGGACGCAAGGGCAGGCGTCCGAGATGGCCAGGTACATGGCGCTCTCGGTCGGCGCGCCCGCCTTCACCAGGAGGTAGTTCATGCAATCCGGCGCCCTGTCGGTCGTGAGCGCGGAGTAGAGGTTCGCGTCGTCCTGGAACATCGGGTTCTGCAGCCCCGAGTTGTGGCAGGACGCTCCCCCGCATTTGAGCTGGACGATCTGCTGAATGGTCGCGAAGTTCGCGTACGGGGAGGCTCCGCCGCCGTCTACGCCGAAGTTGCCGCTGCCCGCCTGGCCACCGGTTGCACTCCCCTTGCCGCCGCAGCTGCTGCCGCCAGAGCCGCTCGTCGCCGACTGACCTCCCGAACCATTTCCACCGTTTCCGGTCGATCCGCCCGACGCCGACGTCCCGCCGGAGCCGTTCGAGCCACCGGTCCCATCCGTGACGGGCGCGCTGGTCGCGCAGGAACCGAACGGGCAGGCCAGTGCCAGCACCAGCAAGGGGCCGAATAGCGTAAGCCTGCCGTCCTTCATTAGTAGTCTTGGGACCGAAGGGCACCCGTCCTGGGTGCCAGCTACCAGAGTACTCGAGCTACGAGCCTGCCTTGAGGATCGTGTACTCGCCTGGGTCCTTGATGTTGGCGGCCGCGGTGCCGCCTCCCTTGAAGAGGGTGGTGTCGTCGTACTTGCCGAACTTGGTGACCGGCATCGTGCCCCCCTTCACCGGGAAGCCGGTCGAGTCGGCCTTCACGCCCACCGCGTTCATCAGATTGCAGAAGTACTTGTTGATCGGCTGGGTGGCGATCGTGGACGTAGTTCCCGCGCTGTCGAGGTTCGCGAGGGTGCTTCCGTTGACGCAGTCGCCGTCGCTGTTCCCGACGCTCATCGCGGCGTTGGGTGTTCCGCCCGTGTCCTTGCCGCTCGTGTTCTCGACGTTGACCGCCTGGCCGGTCTTGAAGTAGCCGCCGCAGCTCCCGGCTTGAAGGATCGGCAGGTTGTTGAGGTTGTGGCTGTCGCCGTCGGACATCTCCTGAAACCAGACGGTGGCGCTGTTGTCCAGGACCGTCCCGCTGCCCTCCTGGAACTTGTCGAGCTTGCCGACCAGGTTCGCGAACTGCTGCGCGTACCACTGGTCGATGATGTGCAGCATGTCCATGACGCCGCTGACGCACATGCCGCCCATGTTGGCGTTCCCGATCCGGTGCGACAGCGAGTGAGACTCGATGGTGAAGGGCGAGCCGTTGTACGAGAGGAAGCTGAACACGTAGTTCGGGGGCATCTTCAGGAAGATCACCCGGTTCGCGTCGCAGATCGAGGTCAGCAGCGTGAGGTCGTACATGACGTCCGTGATCTTCGAGATGTCGGTGTTGAGGCCGCCGCCGCTGCTGGCCGTCTTCACGGCTGCCGAGGTGACGATCCCGTCCGCCGTGGACTGGGTGCACATCGCCGACATGGTGCCCGAGGTCTGGTGAAACAGATCTTTCCAGTCCGACAGCTTCTGCTTGTCCGAGCCGCTCATGTTGACCCGCTGCAGGTTGGCGATATCGTCGCTGCAGATGTCGATGATGCTATTTCCGCTCGCGTTCGCCCAGGTGTCGGCCGAGGGCGAGCCGCTGCCGAACAGGTTCGTCAGGCTGCTGTAGATCTGCTGCGGTGACGAGACCCCCGGGAAGATGCTGCCGGGCGCATCGTAAGAGATGACGGCCTGGGTGTTGGACGCGTTGCCGAAGATGCCGCCGATCTGGACGAACAGCGGGCCTCCGCCGCTCGGGTTGATCTGCTCGGCGACGTAGTGGTCGAGCGAGCGGCCCGTCGCCGTGGCGGTGAACTTGCCGTTGTCCGGCGTCACCGGCTGGCAGGTGAAATACGAGCCGCACGGCTGGGTGTGCGGGTCGGTCGTCTGCCCGAGCGTCCCGCCGAAGCTCCACTCGTTCATGGAGCGGATGCCGCGCACCATCAGCAGCTTCTGGGCGTAGGGGGCCATGGGCGACAGCGTCTGCATGCCCATGTAGTCCGACGACGAGAGCGCGCCGTTCGACAGCGTGGGGAACCACCGATCGGTCAAGCAGCCGTAGTGCGTGAAGAACACGATCAGCCGCTTCGGGTCCGCCGCGGTCATGCCCTGCGCCTTCGCCTCCTGCTCGGCGACCGAGGCCAGGAAGGGGGCCGCCACGACGGCTCCGCCCAGACCACGGAGAAACTTTCGACGATTGAAGAATGTCTTTTTCATGGTCAGGTTCCCCTTAGTTGCCCTGGGTTCGCTGGCTGAATGAATCGGCCTGGGTGTAGTCGGCCAACATGTTGGCGATGGTGTAGCTGCTCTGGGCGAGGTTGCCGCTGAGCGTGTCGACCGTGCAGGCGTCGTTGGCGTTCGCGGCCCGTCCGGTGGCGTAGGCGACCCACTCCTGCGCGTAGGTGTACTGCGCGTTGGACAGGGTGGAGATCTCGGTCATCAGATCCTTCGGCGACGAGATCGTCTTCGTGTCGTTGGCGTTGAAGTAGACGTCCGCGGTCCCGTTGATGCTGCCGCCCAGCGGATCCGTGTCCTGCCAGGAGCCGATGGCGTTGTAGTGCTCGAGCACATAACCCGGCGGGTTGATGTAAGTGCCGTGGCAGCTCTGGCAGGGCTGATTGGCGACCATGGCCGCGATCGCATCACGCTGCGTGGTGTAGTTGCCCGCGGGCGGGGTCGCGTTGATGAACGCGGGGTTCGGCGTCCCTGGATTGATACCGAAGACCCTCCCGTTGATGAACGCGCCGCGCAGAATCGGGCTCGTGACGGTGGAGTGCGAGAACGTGCTCAGGAACCCGGCGCGGGTCAGGAACCCCGGCCGCTGAGTCGCGTCGAGCGTGACCTGCGTCGGCGTCGAGGTGTACGTGGTCCCCGTCAGCCCGTAGATGGCAGCGGTGTCCTTGGTGACGTACCCGACGTTGCTGAGGAAGATGTCCTTGAACGCCCCGCCGTTCAGCGTGATGTTCTGGAAGAACGAGTCGATCTCGGCCATCAACGGCGTGTACGAGTTGGTGGTGAAGGCCGGGTACTTGGTCGAGTCGTGGGTCGTGTTGTTGGTCCAGTGCGACCCGTTCATGATCGCCAGGTAGTACTCGCTGAAGCTCTTGGCCATCGAGGTGGCCTTGGTGCTCTGGAGCAGGCGCTTGGCCTGGGTGAGGATCTGGGCCTTCGTCGTCAGTTGGTTGTTGTCGGCGGCGGTGTTCAGCGTCGCGTCCGGGATCGAGTTCCAGAACAGGAACGAAAGCCGCGTCGCGACCTCGTTGCTATTGAGCTGATAGTTGGATCCCGACTTCGTCTGGCTCAGCTCCGGGAGGGTGATGAACGACGGAGACTGCAGGAACGCCTGCAGGATTGCCTGCGCGACCTGAGCGGGGGTCCCGGCCGGTGTGAGGCTGTTGAGCCGCATGAAGCTCGTCACCTCGGTGCTGGTGAGCGTCCGGCGGAACGCCTTGCGTCCGAACGTCTGGATGGTGTTCGTCAGGCAGGTGGTCGTGTTCGTCGTCGGGTCGCAGCTCATGAAGTTCGCCTTGGTCGTGCTGTTGGCGAAGACCTGGGCGGCGATGGCCGCCGCGGCGGACGTGTAGCCGTTCCATCCGATCGCGTCGAGGCTCCCCGAGGAGTCGGGAGACAGATAGGCAGACGGCGCCTGGTTCGAGTTCGCCGTCACAGCCGTCACGCCGAGGAGGTCGGCCATGACGTTGTCGTACTGCGCGTCCGTCATGCGCGGAATTTGCGACGTGTTGGCGATGCCGGGGGAGCACGTGATCACGTTCGACTGGCCGACCTCGGGCGGCGTGCCGCCATCGGCGCTGCTCGAGCCGCCACTCCCGCTACCGGAGCTGTTCCCGGAACCTCCCGAACCACTGTTGTTCGAGCCTCCCGAACCGCTGTTGTTCGAGCCTCCCGACCCACTGTTGTTCGAGCCTCCCGAACCACTGTTGTTCGAGCCGCCGGAGCCATTCCCCGTGGTGTCTCCGATCTTCCCGCTGCAGGCCAGGCTGGCGCCCAGCAGACTGATCAGCCCCAGGCCCGTTACGAGATGCACTCGGTTGGATCGCGTCATTGGATTTGCCCTTCCGCCGGCGGCACAGCGATCTGTCAATGACATGCCGCTAGAGAGCGGCAGTGAGATGGGTAGGCGCGTAATCCCTACCGTCCTACCTATGGGGCTTGCTCCCCCATAGCTTCACTGTCCGGACACAATCGACCGCTTTCCGGACCACCTCAGTGGGTCTCAGTGGGTCTCAGTGGGTGGGTGTGTGCCGACGTCTCCAGGTCGCCCGGAAGGCTGCCTCCAGGTGGCGCGCGAACCGGGGCGCATCCCCGAGCGGCGATGCTTCGAGTCGAGGCCGCAGCTGGGCGCGGAGTCGCCCGAGCCGTTCGGGATCACCAGCCAGGTCGGCCGCCCGGGCGACGAGCTCGTCCGGGGAGTGCGCGACGAGCTCGGGGAGGCCCAGATTCATGGCGATCGAGACGCCGGCCCGGTGCAGGGCGGTCCCACCGCTCAGCGTGACCACGGGCACGCCCATCCAGGCGGCGTCGAGGCTGGTCGTGCCCCCCGCGAACGGGAAGGTGTCGAGCCCGACGTCGATCCGGGTGTACAGGGCGAGGTACTCGCCGTGCGGGAGCCGCCCGGTGATCTCGACGCGGTCCGCCCCGACGCCCGCCGACGCGAACCCGCGCAGCAGGGCCTCCCGCGCGTGCTCCTCGCCGACCAGCAGCAGCCGGGATCGGGGAACCGCCGCCAGCACCCGCGCCCACAGCGACACGACGCCCGGGTGCACCTTCCGCGGGCTGCCCAGGCAGCCGAAAGTGATGAAGCCCGCCGTCAGCGCAGGGAGTGGCCCCACGCCGAGGTCGGTCCCCAGCGCGTCGTAGCACCAGAAGCTCTCGGGCAGGTGCCACGACGCCTCCGAATAGACGCTCAGATCGGTGCCCGGCGGGTCGATGAACGGATCGGTGATCCGGTAGTCGATGGCGTCGACGCCGGTCGTCCCTGCGTACCCGAGCCAGGTCATCTGAATGGGCGCCGGCTTGCACGCGAACAGTCGCAAGCGGTGGCCGGCGCCGTGAACGGCCAGATCCACGAGGATGTCGATCCGGTCGCGCCGCACGAGCTCCGCCGCGGCCACGTCGTCCATGCGCCGGATCTCTCGAAAGTTGTCGCCGGCCCAGGTCCGGTACTCCTCGGTCACCGCGTCTTCGCGCTCGACCGACGCATAGAGGTAGACGTCGAACGCCGCTCGATCGTGGTGCCGCAGGAGCGGCCTCAGAAAGTGCTGCACGGGATGGGCACGAAGGTCGGGAGAAACGTAGCCGATGCGCAGCGGGCGCTCGAGATCCGCGTCGCTCGCGTGGGGGCGCTGGTGCGCGCGGAGTGGGTCGGCGTGCTGCCTCGCCCACGCCCGCGCCAGGGCGCCCAGCCGGGCCGCGTCGCAGTCGGGGTCGGTGAGCGCGACCAGGATCGAGTTGCTGTGCGCGTCGTGGTCCGCGGGGTCGAGCTCGACGGCGCGCCGGTAGCTGGCGATGGCGCCGGCGCGGTCGCCTTCTTCGGTGAGCGCGTTCGCGAGGTGATGGTGGGCGGCCGCCAGGTTCGGGGCCAGCGCGATCGCGCGCCGGCAGTGCGCGATCGACTCGCCGACCCGTCGCAGCCCGAGCAGCACCCATGCGAGGCTGAGGTGAAAGTGGGCGCTGTCCGGGCGGAGCTCGACGGCGCGTTCCAGCTCCGGGAGCGCTTTCGCTGGGGCGCCTGCGTTCATGAAGGTGAGGCCCAGGTTGTGGTGCGCCTCCGGAAGATCGGGGTCGGTGGCCAGAGCGCGCGCGCAGGCATCGGCGGCGGCCTCCAGTTGGCCCTGGCGTCGGTAGGCCTCGGCGAGGTTCGTCAGGTACGCGGGGTGGGGCGTGATCGCGACCAGGTTTTCCAGGTATCGGCTGGTCTCCTCGAAGCGTCCCGCCTCGAACAGCAACCCGCTCAACATGAAGAGCGCCCGATCGTGCCGCGGCTTGCGCGCCAGCACCTTGCGGTAGGCGGCTTCCGCTTCCTTGGGCCGTCCGGCGCGCTGGTGGACGAGCGCCCGCTCCAGCAGATCCCCGATCGTTCTCTGTGGCTTCACGTTGCGGGCCTCAAAAACGCTGCCATGCGCGAGGTCTCTCTTCAAGCGGTGTTCAAAACCTGATACGCGAGGTGAACCATGATGAACGTCCCCCTTCGTTGTGGAGTGCTGCTGATCGCGACAAGCCTGATCGCGGGAGCGACGCTCGGGTGTCACCGCGAGAGCCATGAGAGCGAACAGCTCCTGGCGGAGGTCGTGAACTCGTTCCAGCCGCTCGCGCCGCGGGCGGCCGAGCTGCAAGCGACGCTCGCCGACCTTCACAAGGGCGTCGACGAGCTCGCCACCGCGGCCCCTGGCGGCCAGGAGTTTCGAGCGAAGCTGCTGACCGCCGAAGAGGTGCTGGGGGTCGCCGACGCCCGGACGAAGTGGCTCGGCGGAGAGATCGACGAGGCCGCCAAGACGCCCGGGAAGAAGAAGGAAGAGATCGCCGCGCTCGCTGACCAGGTCACGAAGACGGCCGCGGACCTGGGGCAGGTCGGCGCCGTCACGCTCGATCTGACGCACGAGAAGGCGCGCCTGACGCGGGTCGCGGCGCTCCTCAAGGCTCCCTACGAGCGAGAGTTGCCCGGCGGGTATCGGATCAAGGCGGCGTCGTCCGGCATCGAGGCGAACCTCATCGGCTTCATCCAAGACTCCCAAGACACCAAGAAGAAGGTCGACAAGAAAAGCTGGTACGACTTCGACCGCCTCGAGCTCATCGGCGAGAGCGCCGACATCGATTTCCCCAAATCGCGCTCGCAGCTTCAAAACGTGGTCGAGATCCTCAAAGCCTACCCGACGGTGAAGCTGAAGATCGGTGGCTACATGGACGCCGGCCCTGCGGAGCGCACCGAACGCGTTTCGACGAACCGAGCCCAGGCCGTGAGGACGGCGCTCATTCAGATGGGCGTGAAGCCGGACCGGCTGGAGGCGCAAGGGTACGGGTCTCAGCACCCCATCTGCCCGAAAAACGACACCGAGTTCTGCCGAGCGCAGAACCGGCGGATCGCCGTGCAGGTCACGGCGATCGGGCGATAGCCGGCGCTCAGTCCGTCGGCAGCGTGATCACGACCGGCTGGGACGACGGGAGATCGAACCGCACCTCGACGCACTCTTGAGGGCTGGTCGGCGTGCAGCTTGGGACGCCGCCGTCCGTTGTGTCGAGGACGCCGGGGGTCGCGCAGAACTCTGCGACGTAAGTTCCAGCCGGCGCCACCTTGGTGTCGACGCATGAGACGGCGACAGAGGCGCCGCTCGGTTCGCAGGCGCCGTTCTCGACGTAGCTGCCGTCCCAGGTGAGGTCGTAGTCGGTGACGGCGACGCCGTAGTTTCCGGCGGGGCAGGCAATGATCGGCAGCTCGGGGCAGGGGAGCCCGGCGCAATCCGAGCAAGCGACGTTGCATCCGACGGAGCCGAGCGTGAGCGCCTGCCCGGACGCGGTCATCACCGAGAGGTGCTGCGTCGAGCTGCAGGACGGGTTCTCGTCGCAGAACGTTTCCTTGGGCGGCAGATTGATCTGGAGCGTGACCGCCCCCGGGGAGCCGCCGGTGGCGCCACCGGTCCCGGTCGTTCCCCCGGTGCCGCGGTTGCCGCCGGTGCCGGGCGTCCCGCCGGTGCCGGGCGTCCCACCGGTGCCGGGCGTCCCACCGGTGCCTCCCAGGGTTCCGGGCGAGCAGCCCGCGAGCGAGAGAAGCGCGAGGACCGAGCCAAAAGCAAGGAGACGCATGTCGGCCAGAACAGCAACCAACGTGCCACGCCTGGAGTCGCGGGCGATACGAGGGAACCGCGCCGCGCCTCCTCGAATTTCTGAGACGGCCCTCAGCCCGCCGCGAGCGAGCGCCGGTAGGCGCGCCAGCCGCCGAACTCGGAGATATCTCGCGCGCCGGAGAAGGCGTGGCCCTCGCAGAGAAAGCCGCTGACGGCCAATCCGTCCTCGACCTCGATGCGTCCGATGCAGAGCGGAGCTGGGATGCGCGCGACGAAGCTGCCGAACGCGGCAGGCGAGAGGGCCCAGACCTCGAGATCGATCGCCACGCCTCCCTCGGCGACGCGCGCCAGCCCGGGCTTGGGCGGCGACGTGTTCGGCAGCGCGAAGAAGCGGTACTTCGGCGCCGTGCGCGTCGCGCGCACGAACCGCCCGCCGGCGTCGGTCAGCTGGTGGTTGAGGGGTTCACCCGAGAGGTGCGCGCCGAGGACCGCCACCGGGATCCAATCGGACGCCACCGAGATGGCGGGCGGCTCGACGGGGGCCAGCGTTTTTCCGGTGGCGCCCAGGTCCTGCGACGTCGCGCGGTGAAGCAGCGCACCGAACGTGGCGAGCCGTGCGTCGCTGCCCCAGGGCCCGACCAGCGTCGCTCCGGCCGGGAGGCGATCGCTCCGGAAGCCGGTCGGGACCGCCAGGGCGGCGAGATCGAGCGGGTTGACGAAGGTCGCGTAGGCACCGAGCGCGGCGTTGAGGCGCAGGGGATGGGCTTCCAGGTCTTCGATCCGGAAGATCGTCGGTGTGGTCGGGACGAGAAGGAAGTCGAGGCCGGCGAGGAGCCGCGCGGCCTGTCGTCGCAACCGAGCCAGCTTGCGTGCGGTCTCGAAAACCGCGCGCGCACCGACGGACCTCGCGCCTTCGAGAATCGACCGCACCGGGGCGATCAGCGCCTCGGGGTGCTCGGCCAGGAGGGGCCCCGCCGCGATCAGACGCTCGGCCACGAAGCCGCCGTCATAGACCAACGCGCCCGCCTCTTGAAATGACGCGAAGTCGATCTCCACCCGCTCGCCCCCCAGCGCCGCCAGCCGGGCGGCCGCCCGCGCGAACTGCTCGGCGGCGCGACCGTCGCCCAGGAAGTCGAGGCCGCTGCCCCGGGGGGTGCCGAAGCGGAATCGGGGCGGCCGGTCGGCGGGGGTGAAGCTGAACGTCTCCGCTTCGCGGCGCGACCAGGGATCCGACTCGTCGTAGCCGCGGGCGAGCGTCGCCACCCGCGCGGCCTCCTCGACGGTGAGGGCGAAGATGGAGACGCAATCGAGTGACGGGACGGCGGGGACCACGCCGGTCGTGCTCAGGAGCCCGCGGCTCGGTTTCAGGCCGACGATGTTGTTGAAGGCCGCCGGGACGCGCCCCGAGCCGGCGGTGTCGGTGCCGAGCGCGAAATCGGCCAGGCCGGAGGCGACGGCCACGGCCGAGCCGGAGCTCGAGCCTCCGACGATGAAGCGGCCGTCAAACAGGTTCTTGGGCACCCCGTACGGGGAGCGTACGCCGCTCAACCCGGTCGCGAACTGATCGAGGTTCGCCTTCCCCAGGCAGAGCGCGCCGGCGTCGAGCAGGCGCGCGACCACCGGGGCGTGCTTGTCCGGGCGGTAGCTGAACGCCGGGCAGGCGGCCGTCGTCGGCAGGCCCGCCACGTCGATGTTGTCCTTGACCGCAAAGCTGAGGCCGTAAAGCGGCATCGACTCGCCCGCGTCGCGCCGGCGCTGGAGCTCGCGCGCGCTGGCCAGCAGGGGCTCGCGCGGCGTCACGGTGATCCAGACGCCGTCGTCGCCCCGGCGCGCGATCTCCGCGAGCGCGCGCTCCGCGACCTCGACGGGCCCGAGCTTCGCGTCGGTCGTCATCTGGCGGGCAGAATGCCGGATCGGATCTCGCTCCACAACCGCGCGCGAGGGCCGCCCGACCGAAGTTACGAATGATCCAGCCCGCTGAAAAGTTCGAGAAACATTCGGGTGCGTATAAGGAAACCATGAACAAAGCTCGAAAGTTCGCGGCACGAAGCCTCACACGATGGGTTGGATCGAAGGTTGCCCTGGCGGCCATTCTGGCAACGGCCCTGGGCCTGGTCCCGGAAGGGGCCCACCACGGCCAGGCGCAGGCGGCCACGCCGCTGACGATTGGCTTCATCTACGTCGGTCCCAAGACCGACTACGGCTACAACCAGGCGCACGCTCAGGGGGCGGCGGTGATCGCCAAGATGCCTGGGGTGAAGATCCGCGAAGAGGAGATGGTCCCCGAGACCTCCGCGGTCGAGAAGACCATGGAGAGCATGATCAACCTCGACGGCGCGACCTTGCTGTTCCCGACCTCTTTCGGCTACTTCGATCCGCACATATTGAAGGAGGCCAAGAAATATCCGAAGGTCACCTTCCTTCACTGCGGGGGTCTCTATCAGGAGGGGAAACACCCGACCAACGTCGGCAGCTACTTCGGGTACATCGACGAGGCCCAGTACGTGGCGGGCATCGTGGCCGGCCTGACCACCAAGTCGAACAAGCTTGGTTTCATCGCCGCCAAGCCGATCCCGCAGGTGCTGCGCAACATCAACTCTTACACGCTGGGAGCGCGGTCGGTGAACCAAAAGGCGACGACCACCGTCATCTTCACGGGCGACTGGTCGATGCCGGTCAAGGAGGCGGAGGCGACGAACAGCTTGATCGACCAGGGCATCGACGTGCTCACCATGCACGTCGACTCGCCGAAGGTGATCGTCGAGACGGCCGAACGCCGCGGCGTCTTCGTGACCGGCTATCACGCCAACCAGTCGGCGCTCGCGCCGAAGGGGTATCTGACCGGCGCCGAGTGGAACTGGGGAAAGGTCTACACCGACTACGTGAACTGGATTCAGAACGGCAAGCCCTGGCCTCACCTCCTGCGGGGGGGCCTCAAGGAAGGGTTCGTCAAGGTCTCCCCCTACGGCAAGGCGGTTTCTGCCGCCGCCAAGAAAAAGGCCGACGCCGCCAAGGCCAAGTTCATGGCCGGGACGATGGTCATCTACAAAGGACCGATCAAGGACAACACGGGCAAGGTCGTGATCCCGGCCGGGACCGAGCAGAAGCAGACCGACATCGCCCTCGAAAAGATGGACTACCTGGTCGACGGCGTGGTCGGGAAGACGCACTAGTGGTCGGGAAGACGCACTAACGGAGCGGCATTGGGAATCGGCGTGACCATCGGCGCGCTCTCGCCGGCGACCGAGCCATCGCAAGCGGATGCAGCTGCGGTGGCGGCGGCCGCGGCGGCGCGCCGTGCGGCCCGGCGAAGAGCGGTCGAGTCGATCGCCATTCCGATCGGCGCGATCGTCGCCGCCCTCGTCCTGTTCGGCGTGTTCGTCGCGCTCACCGGGCGAAACGCGCTCTCCGTCTACCACGAGATGTACCGAGGCTCCTTCGGGACCTGGTTCTCGTTCCAAAACACGCTGCAGCGGGCGGCGCCGCTCATGTTGACCGCGCTGGCCACGGCGATTCCGCTGCGGCTGGGGCTGGTGGTGCTGGGCGGCGAGGGGGCGATGGTGCTGGGTGGTCTGGCGGCCGCGGCGATCGGCATCCACCTGCACGCGCCGATGACGATCAAGATCGGGATGTTCGTGACCGGGGCGCTGGTCGGCGGTGCCTGGATCGCGCTCGCCGGCGCGCTGCGTGCCTACCGCGGCGTCAATGAGACGATCAGCACCTTGCTGCTCAACTACATCGCGATCGCGCTGCTCAACCACATGGTCGAGGGGCCGCTGCGCGACCCGTCCAGCCTCAACAAGCCGTCCACGCTGCCGATCGGCGACGACAACATGCTGGGCAACCTGCCGGGGCTGGACGTGCATTGGGGGCTGGGCTTCGGGCTCATCGCCTGCCTGATAGCCTGGTTCCTGATGTCGCGGACGACGTTCGGATTTTCGGCGCGCATGGTGGGCGGCAACGTGCGCGCGGCGCTGCTCAATGGACTGCCTGTCCGCCGCCTGATCGTGATCGCGACTTTTCTCGGAGGCCTCGGCGCCGGGCTGGCGGGCGCGGTCGAGGTCGCCGCGATTCACGGCAACGCCAACGCCTCGCTGGTGACCGGCTACGGCTATACCGGTGTTCTCGTGGCGTTCATCGCGCGCGCCAATCCGATGGGGGTCATTCCGGTGGCGCTGCTGCTGGGCGGCATCGGCGCCAGCGGCGGGTTGCTCCAGCGGGTGTTCGATCTGCCCGACGCGACGGTCAACGTCCTGCAGGGGGTCATCTTCATCTCGATCCTGTTCTGCGATTCGCTCTACGGCCGCCGCTGGGGGCGCGCTAAGAAGGTGGTGGCGGCATGAGCGCCACCGGGGGCGTGGCGCTGGGGGTGGTCGGCGGCGCGATCCGGATCAGCACGCCGTTCCTGTTCGTCAGCCTGGGCGAGTGCCTGACCGAAAAGAGCGGCCGCGTGAACCTGGGCCTCGAGGGGACGCTGGTCATGGGCGCGATGGCCGCCTACGGCGTCTCGTATCTGACGAATTCGCCCTGGCTCGGCGTGCTGGCGGCCGGCGGTTGCGGGCTGGTGCTGGGGGCGCTGCACGCCTGGCTCTGCTCTCGCCCGCGCGTCAACGACGTCGCGGTCGGCATCGCCCTCATGCTGTTCGGCATCGGGCTGGCGTTCTTCCTCGGCAAGCCTCTGGTGGGGCCGACGGCGCCACATCTGCCGGCGGTCTCGCTCGGCTGGTGGAGCGCCTCGGATCAGGTCCGCTCGGCGCTGCAGGTGAACGGGCTCTTCGTGCTGGGGCTGGTCACGACGGTGGCGGTTCGCTTCGTCCTCCGGCGGACGCGCTGGGGGCTCATCATCCGCACCGTCGGCGAGAGCGCCGACGCCGCGCGCGCGATGGGCTACGACATCAACCGCGTCCGGCTGCTGGCGACGATGGCGGGGGGCTTCCTGGCCGGGATCGGCGGCTCCTTCCTTTCGCTGTTCTATCCCGGGAGCTGGAACGAGGGGCTGTCGAGCGGTCAGGGGCTGATGGCCGTCGCGCTGGTAATCTTCGCGCGCTGGGATCCTGTGCGCTGTCTCTTGGCGTCGCTGCTGTTCGGCGGCGCGAGCGCGCTCGGCCCCGCGCTACAATCGGTCGGCGTGACGTCAGGCTACTACCTCTTCAACGCCGCGCCCTACGCGCTCACGCTGGCGATCATCATCGCCACGAGCTCGCGCGATCGGGCGTTGCTCGGGCAGCCGGCCGAGCTGCGGGTGGCCCGATGACCGCCCGGTTCGTCCCCGGTGATCCGTACCCCTGGCCCTGGAACGGAGACCTGCGCCCCGAAAACAGCGCGCTGGTCGTGATCGACATGCAGACCGACTTCTGCGGCAAGGGCGGTTACATCGATCTGATGGGATACGACATCTCGGTCTCCCGCGCCTGCATCGCGCCGATCCGTGCGGTCCTCGATCGGATGCGTGCCGGAAGGTTCCACATCTTTCACACCCGCGAGGGACACCGCCCCGACCTGGCCGATCTGCCGGCCAACAAACGCTGGCGCTCGCGCCGGACGAAAGGGAACGAGGGGGTCGGCATCGGCGACGCGGGCCCCTGCGGCCGCATTCTCGTCCGCGGCCAGCCGGGCTGGGAGATCATCCCGGAGCTCGGGCCCCTGGCAGGCGAGACGATCATCGACAAGCCGGGCAAGGGAACCTTCTGCGCGACGGACTTCGATCTCATTCTGCGGCAGCGCGGGATCGCCAACCTCGTGCTGACCGGCATCACCACCGACGTCTGCGTCCACACGACGATGCGCGAGGCCAACGATCGCGGTTACGAGTGCCTGTTGCTGGAAGACTGCTGCGCGGCGACCGACGCCGGCAATCACGCCGCCGCCATCAAGATGGTCAAGATGCAGAACGGCGTGTTCGGGACCGTCTCGAGCTCCCGCGCCCTCTTGGAGGCGCTGCCGTGACGCTCGGGTTCGACGCCGGCGCGCGCGCGGTGGCCGCCGCGGCCCCGCTGGCGCTCGAGGCGATCGGGATCTCCAAGCAGTTCGGCTCGGTGGCGGCCCTCGACAACGTATCGCTGAAGCTCGCGCGCGGGTCGGTGCACGCGCTCCTCGGCGAGAACGGCGCCGGCAAGAGCACGCTCGTCAAGTGCATCATGGGCTACTACACCGCCGACGTCGGCCAGGTGCTGGTGGGCGGCGTCGCCGCGCACATCAAGAGCCCGCGCGATGCGGCCGCGCTGGGGATCGGGATGGTCTACCAGCACTTCACGCTGGTCGACAACATGACCGTGGCGGAGAATCTGGTCCTCGCGCGCCGCGAGCATCCGTTCGTGTTCGACTGGGCCGCGGAGCAGAAGGCGATCGCGGCGTTCATCGACAGGATGCCGTTCAAGCTCGATCCGAGCCGCCCCGTGCGGATGCTGGCCGCGGGCGAGAAACAGAAGCTGGAGATCCTGAAGCAACTCTATCTCGGCAGCTCGATCGTCATCCTCGACGAGCCGACGTCGGTCTTGACGCCCGACGAGGCGGACGAGGTCCTGGGCCTCTTGCGCGGGATGGCCAAGCAGGAGAGCGAGAAGCCGCTGACGATCTTGATGATCTCGCACAAGTTCCGCGAGGTGATGACCTTCGCCGACGAGGTGACGATCCTGCGGCGCGGGCGCCCGGCCGGCAGCGGGCGGGTGGCCGATCTCACGCCCGACGCGATGGCGCGCATGATGGTGGGCGAGGAGCCGCCGCGCGCGCGCGGGACACGCGAGGCAGCCCCGCGTGACGAAATCGTGCTCGAGATCGACGCGCTGTCGGCCGACGACGATCTCGGCACGCCGGCGGTCACCACCTTTTCGCTCCAGGTTCGTGCCGGCGAGATTGTCGGCCTCGCCGGCGTGTCGGGAAACGGGCAGGAGGAGCTGGTCGAGGTGCTGGCCGGCCAGCGGGCCGCGCGGACCGGGAAGATCGCGATCAACAAGATTCCCTATTTCGCCAAGCGCGCCGAGATGCGCAGCCTCAAGGTCCGCTGCCTCCCCGACGAGCCGCTCCGCAACGCCTGCGTGGGCGGCATGACGGTGGCCGAAAACATCGGGTTCCGCCGCTTCGATCGCCACCCCTTCACGTTCCTGAAGGCGCTGGTGAGCGGCCGGGCCCTGCGCAAAAAGGCCGAGTCGCTCATCGTCGAGTACGGGATTCGCACGCCCGGCCCGGATGCGCCGATCGGGAGCCTCTCGGGCGGCAACGTGCAGCGCGCGGTCCTGGCGCGCGAGCTCTCCGACGACGTGGCGCTGCTCATCGCCTCGAATCCCTGCTTCGGTCTCGACTTCGCGGCGGTGGCGGAGATACGGTCCCGCCTCATGGAGGCGCGCAATCGGGGGGCCGCCGTGTTGCTCATCAGCGCCGACCTCGACGAGATCTTCGCGCTCAGCGATCGGATCGTCGTCATCAGCGAGGGCCACGCCGTCCACGAGACGCCCATCGGGCAAGCCGACCTGGGCGTCATCGGCCGCCACATGGCGGGCCACTCTTGACCGAGCAGCGACTCCCCCTCGTACCTTGCGCCCAGGATGAAAAGTGAAGACCTACGCCTCGACGAGATCCGGGCGCGCGCCGAGGCGGCCGACTTCCCCTGGCAACCGTTCCGGCCGGGAGTCGAGATTCACCGCCTGTGGGGAGACTCCGGCAGCGACGGGGAATCGGGGGTGCTGCTCCGGTACGCGCCCGGCGGCGTGGTCCCCGCGCACCGTCACGAGGCGGTGGAGGAGATCTACGTGCTCAGCGGCTGGCAGCGCGACGTGCGCGGTGTCTACCCCGCCGGATCACACGTCGTCAACGCGTCCGGATCGAGCCATACTGTCGAGAGCCCGGAGGGCTGCCTGGTGCTGGTCATCTGGCAGAAGCCCAACACCTGGCTCGAATCGACCAGCGAATAGACCCTTGGCCTGGAGCGCGGCGCTGGAGCTCGGATTTATCGCCGAGGGTGGCGCGACCCGGCTCGCGCGGCGCGCCCACCGCGGACCGTTTCTGGTTCAGCGGCCGTTCTTCCCCGAGGGGCGCGAGGTCTGTCACGTCTACCTGCTGCACCCGCCCGGGGGCCTGGTCGGCGGCGACGAGCTGCGACTCGGTCTGAGGGTCAGCGCCGGGGCGCACACCCTGGTGACGACGCCGGCGGCGGGGAAGGCCTACCGGACGCTCGGTCCCGTGGCGCGGCAGGCGCACGCGCTGTCGGTCGATGCGGGCGGCGCGCTCGAATGGCTGCCGCAGGAGACGATCCTCTACGACGGTTGCCAGGCCGAGCTCGAGACCCGCGTCGAGCTCGGGGCTGACGCGCGCTTCTTCGGCGCCGAGACGCTGGTCTTCGGACTGCCGGCGCGCGGCGCGCCGTTCGCGCGTGGATCCTGCCGCCAGGCCTTCGAGCTGCGGCGGGAGGGGACGCCGCTCTTCGTCGAGCGCGGCCGCTTCGACGGCGGCGCGCCCGTGCAACGGGCAACCTGGGGCTTGGGCGGCGCGACGGTGATGACGCTGATCGTGGGCACGCCGGCGCCGGCCACCGCGGTGGTCGACGACCTCAAGGCGGTGGCGGCCTCCGCGTCCGGGAGAGAGCGCGCGGCGGTCACCGTTCTGGGCGACGGCGAGGCGCTGGTCGTCCGTCATCTCGGTGCCCGCGCCGAGGAGGCCCGGGCGTTCGTCAAGGCGATCTGGTCGCTGGTCCGTCCGGGGCTGTTCGGCCGCGCGGCCACGGCGCCGCGGATCTGGGCTACATAAGAGGGACCATGGAGCTCACCCCTCGAGAGAAGGACAAGCTTCTGCTGTTCACCGCCGCGCTCGTGGCCGAGCGGCGCAAGGCGCGCGGTCTGAAGCTCAACTATCCCGAAGCCGTCGCCTACATCTCGGCGGCGATCCTCGAGGGCGCGCGCGACGGCAGGACGGTCGCCGAGCTGATGGCCGAGGGGACGCGCATCCTCGGCGCCGACGACGTGATGGAGGGGGTCGCCGAGCTCATCACCGAGGTCCAGGTGGAGGCCACCTTCCCCGACGGCACCAAGCTGGTGACCGTCCACCAGCCGATCCCGGTGAAGAAGGCGCTGGGGATCGGCGCCGTCGAGGCGATGCCCGGGACGATCGATCTCAACGCCGGGCGCGCCACCAAGACGATCGAGGTCGCCAACAGCGGAGACCGGCCCATCCAGGTCGGCTCGCACTACCACTTCTTCGAGGTGAACCCGGCGCTCAAGTTCGATCGCGAGAGCGCGCGCGGCTTCCGGCTGGACGTCGCCGCCGGGACCGCGGTGCGGTTCGAGCCCGGCCAGACGCGCACCGTCGATCTCTGCGCCTACGCCGGCGAGCGTGTCGTGCAGGGCTTCCGGGGTGACGTGATGGGCAAGCTATGAAGACCATCGACCGCCACGCCTACGCCGAGATGTACGGCCCCACGACCGGCGATCGCGTCCGGCTCGGCGACACCGGCCTCGTCATCGAGATCGAGAGCGACCAGACGATCTACGGCGAGGAGGTTAAGTTCGGCGGCGGCAAGGTGATCCGCGACGGCATGGGGCAGAGCCAGCGCGCGGGCGCCGACGTCGCCGATCTGGTGATCACCAACGCCGTGGTGATGGACCCGAGCGGCATCATCAAGGCCGACGTCGGGATCAAGGAAGGGCGCATCAGCGCGATCGGCAAGGCCGGCAACCCCGACGTGCAGCCGGGCGTCACGATCGTGATCGGCCCGGGCACGGAGATCGTCGCCGGCGAAGGTTGCCTGCTCACGCCGGGCGCCATCGACACGCACATCCACTTCATCTCGCCGCAGCAGGTGCGAGCACGCGCTCATGTCGGGCGTGACCACGATGATCGGCGGCGGCACGGGGCCGGCGGCCGGCACCAACGCCACCACCTGCACGCCCGGGCCCTGGAACGTCGCGCGCATGCTGCAGGCGACGGACGCGCTGCCGATGAACATCGGCTCTGCTCGGCAAGGGGAACGCCAGCCGGCCCGAGGCGCTGGTCGAGCAGGTCGTCGCCGGGTGCGCGGGGCTCAAGCTGCACGAGGACTGGGGCACGACGCCGGCCGCGATCGACTGCTGCCTCTCGGTCGCGGAGGCCCACGACGTCCAGGTCGCCATCCACACCGACACGTTGAACGAGTCGGGCTTCGTCGAGGACACCCTGGCCGCGTTCAAAGGCCGCGCCATCCACAGCTTACCACACCGAGGGCGCCGGCGGCGGCCACGCGCCCGACATCATCAAGGTCTGCGGCGTACCGCACGTGCTGCCGTCGTCGACGAACCCGACGCGCCCCTACACCGTCAACACCGTCGACGAGCACCTGGACATGCTGATGGTCTGCCACCACCTCGACCCGGCGATATCCGAAGATGTTGCGTTCGCCGAGTCGCGCATCCGGCGCGAGACGATCGCCGCCGAGGACATCCTGCACGACCTCGGCGCCATCAGCATGATGTCCAGCGACTCGCAGGCGATGGGGCGGGTGGGGGAGGTGGTGACCCGGACCTGGCAGACGGCGCACAAGATGAAGGCCCAGCGCGGCAGCCTGCCGGGAGACGCGGCGGTCGCAGGTGGGACTGGGACCGCCCGCCACGACAACTTTCGGGTCCGGCGCTACCTGGCGAAGTACACGATCAATCCGGCCATCACCCACGGCATCGCCCACGAGGTCGGCTCGATCGCGCCGGGGAAGCTGGCCGATCTGGTGCTGTGGCGGCCGGCATTCTTCGGCGCCAAACCGGCGGTCATCATCAAGGGCGGGATGATCATCGCGGCGCCGATGGGCGATCCGAACGCCTCGATCCCGACGCCGCAGCCGGTTCACTACCGGCCGATGTTCGGCGCGCTCGGCGGGGCGCGGCACGCGACCTGTCTGACGTTCGTCTCCCAGGCGGCGCTGGCGGCGGGCGTGCCGGAGAAGCTGGGGCTCGCCAAGCGCGCGGTGGCGGTCAAGGGGACGCGCGCCGTTCGAAAGAAGGACATGGTGCTCAACGACGCGTTGCCGGTCATCGAAGTCGACGCGCAGACCTACGAGGTGCGCGCCGACGGCCAGCTCCTGACGTGCGAGCCGGCCGAGACGTTGCCGCTCGCCCAGCGGTACTTCCTGTTCTGACCATGGAGAAGACGCTCTTGCCCCGCCTCACCGAGATGGCGCCCGCCGGCGCCGCCAGCGGCACGCTCACGCTCCCCTTCGGCGATCGACGCAAAAGCCGGCTGCGGGCGCGCCTCGACGACGGCCGCGAGGTGGCGCTGCTGCTCCCGCGCGGGACCCAGCTTCACGACGGCGATCGGCTGCGGGACGAGACCGGCGACCTGGTGGTCGCGGTGCGCGCGGCCGAGGAGACGCTCTCCTGGGCGCGCGCCGAGGATCCGCTGCTGCTGGCGCGCGCCGCCTATCATCTCGGCAACCGGCACGTGCCGGTGCAGATCGGGCCCGGCTGGCTCGCCTACCAGCACGACCACGTGCTCGACGGGATGGTCGCGGAGATGGGGCTCGCGGTCGCGACCCGACGCGCGCCGTTCGAGCCCGAGGCGGGCGGCTACCGCCACGGCGCCGGCGGGGCGCACAGCCATGGAGATCACCACCATGAACATTGACGACCTTCCCCTCGTGCGGCTCATGCAGATCGTCAGCCCCGCGCTGCCGATCGGCGCCTTCGCCTATTCCCAGGGCCTGGAGCAGACCGTGGCCGAGGGGTGGGTCACCGACGAGGCCGAGGCGAGCGCCTGGCTGCTCGGCCTGCTCGAGTCGAGCTTCGGAACGCTCGACCTGCCCGTGCTGGCCCGGCTGATCGTCGGCTGGCGAACCGGGGACCGTGCGACGGTCGAGCGCTGGAGCGCCTGGCTGTGCGCCTGCCGCCCCACGCGCGAGATCCGTGCCGAGGACCGGCAGCTCGGCGCGGCGCTGGCGCGGATCCTCGAGACCCTGGGTGTCGGCGAGGCCGAGGGCTGGACGACGCACCTTCACGTCACGCACGCCACGATGTTCGCGCTGGCGGCGGCCCGCTTCGAGGTGCCGCTGCCGGCGGCCCTGGCGGGGCACGCCTTCTCCTGGGCGGAGGCGATCACGGGCGCGGCGGTGCGCCTGGTCCCGCTCGGACAGAACGCCGGCCAGCGCATGCTCGCCGCCGCGGGGCGGGCCATTCCCGCGCTCGTGAAGCGCGCGCTCGAGCTGCCCGACGATGAGCTCGGCTCGGCGGCGCCCGGTCAAGCCATCGCCAGCGCGCGCCACGAAACGCTCTACTCGCGCCTCTTCCGTTCATGACCGACATCAGGAGATGAGATGACCAGACTGCAACCGCTCCGCGTCGGCGTGGCCGGCCCTGTCGGCTCGGGGAAGACCGCGCTGGTCGACGCGCTCTGCAAGCGCCTGCGCGACCGGTTCGAGATCGCCGTCGTCACCAACGACATCTACACCAAGGAGGACGCGCAGTTCCTGGTTCGCAGCGGTGCGCTCGCCGAGGATCGGATCGTGGGCGTCGAGACCGGCGGCTGCCCGCACACCGCCATCCGCGAGGACGCCTCGATCAACCTCGACGCGGTCGAAGCGCTCGGGCGCCGGTTTCCGACGCTCGATCTGGTGATCATCGAGAGCGGTGGCGACAACCTCGCCGCCACCTTCAGCCCGGAGCTGGCCGACCTGACCCTCTACGTGATCGACGTGGCGGGCGGCGACAAGATCCCGCGCAAGGGGGGGCCGGGGATCACCCGGTCGGATCTGCTGGTCATCAACAAGACCGACCTGGCGCCGCACGTGGGCGCGTCCCTCGAGGTCATGGATCGCGACGCGCGCAAGATGCGCGGCGATCGGCCGTTCGTCTTCACCTGTGTGCGCGCCGGCGACGGCGTCGGCGCGGTGGTCGACTTCGTCGTCCGCGAGGGGATGCTGGAGGCCTGACGCCGTCTCAGGTCGCCTCGAGGATTCGTTCCTCGGCCTTGTGCTCGCCGTGCGGTTGCGCGGGGACAGCCGCCGACGCAACCACGGCGAATTTGCTGCACGCGAAGAGGAAGCTGGCGACGACCAGGTAGGCGATCACGACGGGGGCGTTCTCGAAGGCGCCCACCTCTTCTCCGTGCATGAGGCCGAAGAACGTCAGGACGGCCCCGGCGACGGCGAAGCCCGAGGCCTTGGAGAAATCTCGGTCGATGATGAAGGTGGTCGTGGCACCGAGGACGACGCCCGCGAGGATGGAGCCACCGCCGAGGATGGAGAGGCCGTGATAGAAGATGCCGACCTGTTGCATGGCGGCCATCATCGCCGGCGTCACGTGATGAATGCCGGAGACGGCACCGAGTGAGTTGTCGATCTGGAGCTTCGCCCAGGCGGCCAGCGAGGGGATGAGGGCGACGACGATCGCGGGCGCATGCCGATGTGGGCTCTCCTGAAAGGCCTGTGAGCCGATCAGCATGCCGATGTAGAGCAGGATCGGCGAGATGGCGACGACTGGAATGAGGGCGGTCATCAGCGAGATGATGCCGAACCAGGAGAGGATGATGACCATCAAGCCGGTGGCGGCGGAGTAGCCGATGCGGCCCCCCATCGCCTTCCAGCCGGGGTGGCCGATGTACACGGCGTTGATGTACGGATTGCCCATCAGGCATCCGATGAGGCTGATGACGCCGTCGGCGGTGAGGACCCGGGTGGTGGGGTACTCGTCGCCGGCCGCGGAGGCGCTGACGACGTTGTCCATCGCCTCGACGAGGTCATAGATACCGAACGGGATGGCCGTGACGAGAATCGTCTTGAGGAATGACCAGTGCAGCCCTCCCAGCACCAGACCAATGACGGGATGGGGAACGGCGAACCCGAATGTCTGGAAGGAGGCCTTGAGGGCTTCGCCGCTCATGCCCCCGAAGTTCAAGCCGAAGAGGTTGGAACCCCACGCGATGAGGGTGCCGGCGGCGATGGCGACCAGGCCGGCGGGAATCCCGCCGTACTTGACGCCACCGAACCAGCCGATCAGGATGACCGCGAAGCAGACGACGCCCACCATCGGCGTCATGAACATCTCCAACGCCGGCTTCATGGAGATGAAGGTGATGGAGACACCGGCCAGCGCGCCGAGCAGCGCGGCTTTGGGCGTGATGCGACGGATGATGGGGGCGATGTAACCGCCGGCCATGAGCACGAAGCTCTGGATGAAGACCCAGGTCAGTCCGGCCTGCCAGCCCTTCATGGGATCGCCGGTGACGATCTTGACCGGCAGCATGATGACCAGCGTGACGATGAACATGTGCGGCACGCTGATCCCCGACGGCAACGCGCACACGTCCTTGCGACCGGTTTTCTTCGCCAGGCGATAGGCGAGCGACGCGTAGTACACGGTGCTCATGCACATCATCAGGCCCGCGGCCGGGAGGATCCGCTTGAAGACCAGATCGGCGGGCATCTGCAAGACGAACCGGAGCAAACCGGTCAGCGTCAGCAGGTTGACGAGGATGTTCGTGCCGAAGCCGAAGAACGCGTTCCAGTCCCCCGGCACCCAGAGTTTCGGTTTCGTGTTCTCCATGGCTGTTGCTCCTTCTTTGCGACGCAGGTCAGAGGCCCTTGTTCAGCGCGGCCAGGATGCGCGTCGAGTCCGACACCCAGCCGAAGATTCCCCCTTGGGCCTTGATCATCTTCAGTCCCATCTCGTGAAACTCGGGGAAGTACGAGCCGCACGCATCGGCGGCGACGATGCAGCGGTAGCCGCGGTCGTTGCCCTCGCGCACGGTCGTGTGGACGCAGACCTCGGTGGTCACGCCGCCCACGATCAGGTTCTCGATCCCGCGGTTGTGGAGGATCGACTGGAGATCGGTGGCGTAGAAGGCCCCCTTGCCGGGCTTGTCGACCACCGGCTCGCCCGCCTCCGGCGCCAGCTCCGGGATGATGTCGTGCCCGGCCTCGCCGCGGATCAAGATGCGTCCCATCGCGCCGGGATCGCCGATCCGCAGCGACGGCGCGCCACGCTCGACCTTGGCCGGTGGCGCGTCGGCCATGTCGGGGCGGTGTCCCTCCCGCGTGTGGACGATCAGCATCCTCAGCTTGCGCGCTGCGGTCAGGAGCGCCTTGGCGGGCTTCACGGCCTTGGCCAGCAACGACACGTCGTTCCCCAGCGTCTCGCCGAAGCCCCCGGGCTCGAGGAAGTCGCGCTGCATGTCGATCATGACGATCGCCGTGCGCGCGGGATCGACCGCGATCGCTCCCGGCTCGGCTTCGATGGTGACTTTGGCCATGGCGTCTTTCTCCTTGCGCTCACACAGTCAGGTGCCGGTGGACGAGCTCGTCGGTGAGCCCGCTGATCTCGCCGCTGGCGACGACGTGGCCGCGGTCGAGGATGCAGAAGCTGCGGCCGACCCGACGCGCGAACTTCAGCTTCTGCTCGACCAGCAGGACGGTCACCCCCTCGTCGACCAGCCGCAGGATGACGTCGCCGATCTCGTGCACGACGTTGGGCTGGATCCCCTCGGTCGGTTCGTCGAGGATGAGGAGCTGCGGGTCGCAGCGCCAGCGCCCGCCCCATCGCCAGCTGCTGCTGCTGCCCGCCCGAGAGATCGCCGCCACGCCGGCGCAGCATCTCCTTGAGGACCGGGAACAACGTGCAGCACCCGCTCCGGGATCTCGCGCACCGTGCCGCGCCGTCCGTGCCCGATGCGCAGGTTCTCCTCGACGGTGAGCGACGGGAAGATCTCGCGTCCCTGCGGCACGTAGCCGATCCCGGCCCGCGCGCGCGACTCGGGGGGCGGCGCCGGTGAGGGTGGTGTCGCCGAACTTGATCTCGCCCGACGTGGAGGGGAGCAACCCCATGATCACCTTCAGCAGCGTCGTCTTGCCGACGCCGTTGCGCCCCATGAGGCAGAGGCAGTCCCCTTTGGGGACCTCGAGGTCGATGTCCCACAGCGTGTGGCTGCCGCCGTAGAACTGGTTTACTTTCGCCGCCGCCAGCATCTCATCTCATCCCATCTCGTCGTCATTCACCCAGGTAGACCTCGATGACGCGCGGGTCCTTCTGGATCTGCGCCATCGGCCCGTCGGCCAGCACCTTCCCCTCGTGCAGCACCGTCACGCGCCGGGCGATGCTGCGCACGAACTCCATGTCGTGCTCGACCACGACGACGGTGTGCTGCCCCGGCCAGACTCTTGAGCAGCTCGGCCGTCCGCTCGGTCTCGGCGTGGGTCATCCCCGCGATCGGCTCGTCGACCAGCAGCACCTGTCGGTGTCCTGCGCCAGCAGCATTCCGATCTCCAGCCACTGCTTCTGACCGTGCGCCAGCAGGCCGGCCTCCCGCTTCGCGTGGTCCTGCAGGCCGATCAACTCGAGGATCTCGTCGATGCGTGCGCGTTGGGCGGCGGTCAGGCGCGCGAACAGCGTCCGGAAGACCCCCTTCTTGCCCTGCAGCGCCAGCTCGCAGTTCTCGTACACCGTGTGCCCCTGGAACACCGTCGGGCGCTGGAACTTGCGACCGATCCCCAGCTGGGCGATCCGCACTCGGACAGCTTCGTCAGATCCGTCGAGCCGGCTCTCGAGGTAGACGGCGCCGCTGTCCGGACGGGTCTTGCCGGTGATGCAGTCCATGAGCGTCGTCTTGCCGGCGCCGTTGGGGCCGATGAGACAGCGCAGCTCGCCCTTCTCGAGCGGTCAGCGTCACGTCGGTGAGCGCCTTGAAGCCGTCGAAGCTGACCGTGAGATTCTCGACCCAGAGCGCAAGCGCCGGTCGCGCCGCCTCGGGAATCGGCGACGTTGGAGATCGGCGTTGGTCGATCGTCTTCTTGCACGTGGGTCACCGGGATGGCACTCATGGCTGTGTCGAGGTGGGGCCGGCGGGCGCCGGCGTCGGGGGCGAGCCTGGTCGCGAGGCGCGCGGCCAGCTTCGCAGCCAGCATCGATCGCACGCGCGCGCCCAGGCCGACGATCCCGTCGGGCAGGAACAGCGTCACCGACCACGAACAGCGCGCCCAGCGCGTAGAGCCACGCCGACGGGAATGGCCGCCGTCAGCCAGCTCTTGCCGCCGTTGACGAGCCAGGCGCCCAGCACCGCGCCCAGCAGCGTGCCGCGACCGCCGACCGCCACCCAGATCGCCATCTCGATCGAGTTCGAGGGCTGCATCTCGCTGGGGTTGATGATGCCGACCTGCGGCACGTAGAGCGCGCCCGCGAGCGCGCACAGCATCGCCGACAGCGTCCAGACGAAGAGCTTGTAGTTGGTCGAGTCGTAGCCGCAGAAGCGGCGTCTTGAGCTCGGCGTCGCGCACCGCCGCAGCACGCGGCCGAGCTTGCTGGTCACGACGAAGCGGCAGCAGCAGGTAGGTCACCAGCAGCGCGACGGCCGAGATGACGTAGAGCATCGGCTTGGTCGCGGCGCCGTGCAGCGGCCAGCCGCAGGATGCGCTTGAAGTCGGTGAGGCCGTTGTTGCCGCCGAAGCCGGTGGCGTTCTGGAAGAAGAGCAGCATCGCCGCGTAGGTGAGCGCCTGGGTGACGATCGAGAGGTAGACGCCCTGGATGCGCGAGCGGAACGTGAACCAGCCGAACACCAGCGCCAGGAAGCCGGGCGCCGCCAGCGCACATCACGACCGCGAACGGGAAGCTTCTGGAACCCGTGCCAGTACCAGGGCAGCTTCTTCCAATCGAGGAAGACCATGAAGTCGGGCAGCGTCGCTGCGGTAGACGCCCTCGCCGGCGATCGAGCGCATGAGGTACATCCCCATGCCGTAGCCGCCGAGCGCGAAGAAGAGCCCGTGCCCGAGGCTGAGGATGCCCGCGTAGCCCCAGACGCAGGTCCATCGCCAGCGCCGCGATCCCGAAGCACAGGAACTTCCCGAACAGCGGCACCAGGTAGTCGGCGGCGCGACCGAGCGGGCACGCACCGACCGGCGATGAGCAGCGGCCGCCACGCGCCAGCAGCGAGCCAGCCGCGGCGGCGAGTGCATCTCGCGGAGGCGTCGCGATCGCGCTCATGCCTCCACGCGCCCCTTGATGCGCGAACAGCCCCTGCGGGCGTCGCTGGATGAAGAGGATGATGAAGACCAGCACCGCGATCTTGCCCAGCACGGCGCCGGCGACCGGCTCGAGGAGCTTGTTGACGACGCCCAGCCCCAGCGCCGCCGCGACCGCGCCCGCGAGCCGCCCGACGCCGCCGAGGACGACGACCATGAACGAGTCGATGATGTAGCTCTGCCCCAGCTCGGGGCCGACGTTCGCCAGCTGCGAGAGCGCGACGCCGCCGAGCCCGGCGATCCCCGAGCCGAGGCCGAACATCCAGCGTGTCGATGCGCTTCGTCGGGATCCCCAGGCAGGCGGCCATCGCGCGGTTCTGGGTGACGGCGCGGACGTACAGGCCGAGCCGCGTCTTCTGCAGCAGGAACCAGACGCCCGCCGACACGACGATCGACGAAGCCGACCACCGCCGATGCGGCTCCAGGGCAGCACCAACCCGTGCGCGATCTCGACGCCGCCCGCCAGCCAGTCGGGGTTGGCGACGGCGACGTTCTGCGCGCCGAAGATGAGCCGCACCGTCTGGATGAGCCCCAGGCTGATGCCCCAGGTCGCGAGCAGCGTCTCGAGCGGCCGCCCGTAGAGGTGCCGGATCACGGTGCGCTCCAGCAGCACGCCGACGACGCAGCGTCGACGAGGAACGCCACCGGGATGGCCGCGAGCAGGTACGCAGCGAAGCGCGCCCGGCCGGTGCGCATGAAAGAACGTCTGCACGGTGTACGTCGAGTACGCGCCCAGCATCAGCATCTCGCCGTGGGCCATGTTGATGACGCCCAGCAGACCGAACGTCACGGCCAGACCGAGCGCCGCGAACAGCAGCACGCTGGCCAGCGACAGGCCGTGCAACGAGGCTGCCGACGACGCTGACGAAGCGCTGCTGCGAGACGATGGCGTCGACGCGCGTGCGTGCGCCGCGGCGCGCACGCGCGCGTCGGGCTCGCCGTACGCGCCCGTCGTCGTTCGTCGAGCCAGCATGCTGCTGCAGATCGGCGAGGAACTCGTCGTTGCCGAGCTCTTGGATGATGCCTCGAGCGCCGCCAGCCGCGCGTCGGCGTTCGGGCTCTGCAGATCGACGCGCGCCATGGCCAGCGCCAGCGCCTCGTGCACCTTCGGGTCCTGCTCGCGTGTCGAGCGCCCGGTGAAGCAGCGCGGCCGCCTCGGCGTCGCCGCCCTTCGACAGCTCCTCGGCGGCCGCCAGCCGCACCGCCGCGCTCGGGCGAGCCGAGCTGCAGCTGCGCCAGCACCGGGCAGCGCCACGCGCCGGATCTCGTTGCTGACCTCGACCTCCTTGAGCGGTCGGGGCGCGTTGCACCGGCTGCCAGGTGAGCGGGTCGCAGCGTGTCGTGCGTCTTCGAATCCCAGACGTAGGCCTTGCCCGTCGGCGCCGACGCGCAGGCGATCGTCGCATCAGCGCGTCGAGCGCCGGGAGCGCCCGCGGGTCGTCGAGCGCGCCCAGCTTGCGTGATGCTCTCCTCGACCTTGTCCTCCGAGGAGGCGGCCAGCCCGTCGACGGCGTCCTCGAGCGGCCCGGCGTGGGCGGCGACCAAGAGACGGCCAGCGTGACGAGCAGCACGCTCGCCCCGAGAGTCACCGACTGCCGTCGTCCTGGGTGTCATCGCCCACGCCGGCCCTGAGTTGTCACGTCTTCTGGTCTGCCTCTGGTCGTCCCCGCCGTCACTTGGACGCCGCGACCGCGCCGCGCCGCCGAACTTCGGCGCCGTGCAGTTGCCGCACGCCCACGGGTAGAGTCCAGTCGGCGATCTTCCCCTTGTCGTCGGGGATGTACGGGCTCCAGGCCTGCGCCTTGATCGGGCCGTCGGTCTTCCACACGACGTGGAACTGGCCGTCGGCCTTGACCTCGCCGATGTAGACCGGCTTGTGCAGGTGGTGGTTCTCGGCGTCCATCTCGATGTCGAAGCCCGACGGCGACCGTGAAGTGCTGGTAGCCGACCGCCTGGCGGACGGCGTCGACGTTCGTCGAGTGCGCCTGCTCGACGGCCTGCGCCCACATGTGAATGCCGATGTACGTGGCTTCCATCGGATCGTTGGTGACGCGCTTGTCGCCGCCCGGCAGGTTGTTCTTCTTGACGTAGGCCATCCACTTGTCGATGAAGGCCTTGTTGGTCGGGTTGTCGATCGACTCGAAGTAGTTCCAGGCCGCGAGCTGGCCGACCAGCGGCTTGGTGTCGATGCCGCGCAGCTCCTCCTCACCGACGGAGAACGCGACGACCGGGATGTCCGTCGGCCTTGATGCCCTGGTTGCCGAGCTCCTTGTAGAACGGCACGTTCGAGTCGCCGTTGATGGTCGAGACGACCGCGGTGCGCTTGCCGGCGGCGAACTTCTTGATGTCGGCGACGATCGTCTGGTAGTCGCTGTGCCCGAACGGCGTGTACTTCTCCATGATGTCGTCGTCGGCGACGCCCTTCGAGTGCAGGAAGTAGCGCAGGATCTTGTTGGTCGTGCGCGGGTAGACGTAGTCGGTGCCGAGCAGCACCCAGCGCTTGGCGCCGCCGCCCTTCTTGCCCATCAGGTACTCGACGGCCGGGATCGCCTGCTGGTTCGGCGCCGCGCCCGTGTAGAAGACGTTCCACGACGACTCCTCGCCCTCGTACTGCACGGGGTAGAAGAGCAGGCCGTTCAGCTCCTCGAACACCGGCAGCACCGACTTGCGCGAGACCGACGTCCAGCAACCGAAGGTCACGGCGACCTTCTGGTTCTGGATGAGGTCGCGCGCCTTCTCGGCGAACAGCGGCCAGTTCGAGGCCGGATCGACGACCACCGGCTCGAGCTTGCGGCCGAGCACGCCGCCCGCCTCGTTGATCTCCTCGATGGTCATGAGCGCGACGTCCTTGAGCGACGTCTCGCTGATGGCCATCGTGCCGGAGAGCGAGTGCAGGATGCCGACCTTGATCGGTCCCTTGTCGTCGGCCGGTGCGGCCGCTGCCGGGGCCGCCGGCGCGGCGCCGGGCGTCGGGGCCGGAGGTTGGGAACAGGCCGTGCCCAGCGCCCCTGCGAACATTGCCATTACGAGTTGCGTGCGTCGCATGATGTCTCTCCCGTTCAGATGTTGGTTTTCAAAGCGGCGAAACCTATGTCCAGGTTGGTCAGCAACAAGTCGGACCTAGAAGAAGATCGCCTGCGCGCCGAGCTGGATGGAGTTGGCGCTGGAGTTGGACAGGGCCATCGTCGTTGAGTCGAGGTCGAGGAGCTTGGTGTAGCTGTAAGTGGCGAGGAGGCGGAGCGCTGGGCCTTTGATGAGGTAAGAGACGGCGACATCCAGATTCCACGGGTTCGTGACCGTGTTGTCCTTCACCTTCTCCCACTGGAAACGCACCATCGGCTGGATGTTGCCGACGCCGACCGGGGGGGTCGCGTAGGCCAGGAGCGCGTACATCGAGTCGCTCACCCCACCCGAGTCCTGACTTGAAGAGGTAGAAGGCTGCCTCGGCGGTCACGAAGCTGCCGCCGCCGAGCTTCTTTTCCAGCAGCCCATCGACGTTGAAGTCGGCGTAGGTCTTGTCGCCCGAGATCGTCCCGTGCGCCTGCGACCTGTCCACCGACGTCGAACGACAGCATGTCCTTGTCGCCGAAGTAGCTGGCGTTGCCCCAGAACCCGGGCTCGGGATCCAGCAGCGCGAGCCGCAGCTTGCCGGACCAGAACGGGCTCGGTCGCCACGTTACCGTTGTCGAAGACGCCGGCGAAGTACGAGAACTTGCCGCCGCTGATGTCCCCCCAGATGACGGCGCCGTTGTTACGTCCCGAGGGCCCCTCGGCGGGTGCCCCGACGAACGGGCCCGTGAAGAACCCCGGGTAGTTCCAGGGGATCATGAAGAAGGGCCCGGAGGCGTTCGAGCGGTCGACGGGGACCAGCAGGTGGCCGGCCCAGAGGTGGAATTCGTCCATGAAGTCGAACGAGACGATGGCGTCCTCGACCGCCACTCCCGTGCTGGCGCCGGTTGTGTTGTAGCCCGCCCAGTTGGCGTTCAGGTTGAGCGTCACGCCGACGTTCTTGGTGATCTTGCCGCCGGCGTGGAGCTCGACGTAGGCGTTGTCCATCTGCCAGTCGTTGACCTTGCTGGGGTCTTGTCCCTGGAACTTGCCTGCCCACGCGCAGCCAGGCGCCGACGTCGATCGGCGGGAGCACGTCGGGCCGCGTGGCGGGCATCGCCTCCGCCGAGGTCGGCGGCTTCGCTTCGGTGGCCACCGCGGCCGGCGGCGTAGCCGGAGGCGGCGGTGGTGGCATCGCCGGCGGCGGAGCGGCCGCCGGCGCGGCGGGCGTTACCTCGGGTGCTGGCGGAGCGGCCGCCGGCGGTGCCACCGCTTGTGCGCGAGCGATTCCCGCGCTGAACAGTGAAGCGAGCGCGATGGTGGTGACGCAAACGGCCGGCCGCGCGAGACGAGCGTAGTCTTTCATCCTTGCCCCGATCTGGTTGAGAGCAGGCCTTCGAAACAGGCGAGCCCCCCTCGCCGTTTCGTTCACCCGCCGGCGTGGACAATTACTTCGTCAACCAGCCGACGGCGCCTGTCGTTTTCGAATACCGACGATAGCGAACGGATGTTAATGAGCGGTTTCGAGGCCGATAGTCTTTCGTTACTTCGACCTACACCTGGCGCGAGGCCCGATTGACGTCATCGGGTCCGGTGCTCACGAGGGCGCGCGCCCCGAGCGGAGATAGTGGGTCAGGAGATCGACCGCGATCTTCTTGTGCTCACCCTGCCAGCTCGGGGACAGCAGCTCGGTCCGGAACAGGAACGAGAGCGTGTGGGCGTTGGAACGGTGGAAATAGCAGAGGCCCACCATGACGACGTAGAGGTGCAGCGGGTCGATCCCGGGACGGATGAGGCCCTTGCGCTCGCCGCGGCGGAGCAGCTGCTTCATGAGCGCCGTGATCGGCGAGCTGATGATGGGCGGCTTCGCCGAGACTCCGAGGAACCGGCCGCGCAGGAGGTTCTCCCCACTGAGGAGCGTGATGAGCTCGGGGTGGGTGGCGAAGTGGTGATCGATGAACTCGAACAGCTGCAAGAGGCCCTCCAGCGGATCGATCTGGTCGACCTCCAGGCGCAGCTCTTCCTGGCGCAAGTCCCCGATCACGTGCTCCAGCACCGCCACGTAGAGGCGCCGTTTGTCGCCGAAGTAGTGATAAATCATCCGGGTGTTGGCGCGGGCGCGCTGCCGGATCCGCTCGACGCGCGCGCCGTTGTAACCGTGAGCGGCGAACTCGGCGA
Organism: uncultured Pseudomonadota bacterium; assembly: GCA_963831685.1. GTDB lineage: Bacteria > Myxococcota_A > Polyangia > Fen-1088 > Fen-1088 > JADGRB01. Next base: position 1,802,199 of record CAWHRJ010000004.1, on the reverse strand, counting down.
TCGCCGCACGAAGGATCTTTTCCCGGGTCCGGTCGGCGTTTCGCTTGGCGCCATTCATCGAGACGAGAGTACGTCCCAATCGCCGCTCCGATAAATCGATGTTTTCACCGGGGGCGGAATGTAGTAAATACATACTTACTTATGCAGCAACCTCAGCTCCGGACACAGCGAGCGGTCGCGCCGACCGAGGAGCAGCTCCTCCTGGCGTTCGACGGTTCCAACTGGAACCGGGAGCGCGCCGCCAAGTTCCTCGGCATCTCGCGGGGCTGCTTCTGGCGTCGGGTCACGAAGTGGCCGGAGCTGCACCGCCTCGCCCGCGTCTCGCTTCCCATCTTGCTGTACGAGAAGGAGGCCTGCGGTGGCGACCTCGAGCGACTGGCCGATGTTTTCGGCACCACGGTCCCGCTCCTCGCGCATCGCCTCGAGCAAGGGCCCTCCAACGCCGCGACGAGGGCTCGACCCCGTCGTCGGCGCTGACTGACCGATCAGCGATCGAGCCTCTCGCCTCTCGCCTCTCGCCCTGGCTACTGGATGCGGCAGCCCGACGGGACGGCGACCGGGGCGTCGTCCTGGTGGTTCCAGTCCCCACCCTTGATCCAGCGGGTCTGGAAGTCATGCAGGTGATCGATGGTCTTGAGCTGGCAGTTCGCCGAGAACCGCGGCCGCTGATCGCGGGGGAGCTTGTGCGGCTCCTCCTGCGCATAGCGGGCGGCCAGGGACGGCTGCTCGAACAGACCGGCGATGACGACCAGTTTCTGGTCCATGGTGTAGTAGCCGGCCAGGCGGTCGGCGGGCGCGGGGGGATCGGGCCAGGGGACGCCGGGCGCCTTGAACTCGCAGCGGTAGCGGCCGAAGGTTTTGTCGCTCGCGCAGGCCAGATCGTCCTTGTCGGTCGTGACCAGGTTGATGGCGGTGTCGCCGCCGGAGCCGGCGCCGCCGCCTTGGCGGCCGCGAAAACTCCAGACGGCGAGGATAATCACCGCGACGACGGCGAGGACGATCCAGGCGGGCCGCCGCGAGAGCGGTCGGCCGGATTCAGAGGGGGAGGGGTCGGTGTCAGGCACGGGGGGCTTCCTTTCGGCGGTGATTTCACTCCAAAGTCGCTCCTAATACAACGGGACTTCGAGGGGTCGCCGGCGCGGGCGTCTTCAGGCCCGGCGGGCGTCGATGTTGAGGCGGACCTAGTCGATCTCGGGCTCTTCCATCCGCGTCGCCACATCGTGCACGAACGCGGCCCGGCGCGCCTCCGGGATCTGGGGCACCCGAATCTGCCGTCGATGAAGTCTACAGGGGTAGGGCGTCCGCGGACGTTCGGACGGACGTCCGACCGACAAAACGACCGGCCAAGGTCCTGTCGCGCCGTGAAAATGCGATGGCCCGCCACTTGCTGTCGGCTGGGCGCATGAAGAGGATCCTGCTCGCTGCGCTAATCGCCGCCGCTCCGGCCGTTGCCAAGGCCGAGACGACCATGACCGCCGGCCCGTCGGAGGCCGCCGGGAAGGCCGGGAAGAACGTGCTCTGGAACGGGACGTTCGATGGGGAGTCGGCGCGTCCCTGGAGCATCGGTTTCGACTCGCCGCGGGTGGGGCGGTTCGCGATCACCAACCACGAGCTCTGCCTGCAGATCGCCGAGCCGGGGCCGGGGCGGGGAAGCGTCGTCGTGCGGCAGCGGCCGCTTTCGGTCGCGCGGGGGCACCACTACCAGCTTCGGCTGCGGGCGCACGCGACGGCGGCGACGCATCTGCGGGCGCGGCTCTCCAAGATCAACGCGCCCTACACAGAGCTCTGGGCGGCGACGACCGACGTGGGGACGGACGCGCGCGTCCTGGCGGCCGGGTTCGACGGGGCGGAGGACGAGGACAACGTCGAGCTGGCGATCGAGCTCGGCGGTCCGCTCGCCGGCGCGACGCCGCTCACCGTCTGCCTCGACGACGTCGCGCTCGACGATCCGGAGGCGGAGATCCCGATCGAGAAGCTGCACCCGCGCGTGATCCCCCGGGTGCGCGTCAACCAGGTCGGGTATCTGCCGGATCTGCCGAAGATCGCGACCGTCGCGACGGCCGGCGATGCGCCGCTCGCCTGGCAGCTGCTCGACGCGGCCGGGAAGGTGCGCGCCAGCGGCCAGACGCGCCCGTTCGGCGAGGACCGCTCGTCGGGCGAGCGGGTGCAGCAGGTCGATTTCTCGTCGGTGAAGACGACCGGGGAGGGGCTCAAGCTGCGCGTCGGCGCCGACGAGAGCGTCCCCTTCGCCATCGGCCCCACCATCTACCGGCGGCTCAAGTACGACGCGCTCGCCTTCTTCTACCTCCAGCGCAGCGGCGTCCCGATCAAGATGCCGTACGCCGGCTCGAAGGCCTACGAGCGTCCGCCGGGGCATCCCGGCGACAAGAAGGTCGGATGTCCCCCGGACGCGCCGTGCGGCTACACGCTGGACGCGAGCGGCGGCTGGTACGACGCCGGCGATCACGGAAAGTACGTGGTCAACGGCGGCTTCACCGTCTGGATGCTGCAGAACGAGTACGAGACGCTCTCCCGCTTCGGAGCCGGCGTTTCTGGATTCGGCGACGGCAAGATGCGGATCCCCGAGTCGAAGAACGGGCGCCCCGATCTGCTCGACGAGGCGCGCTTTGGGCTCGATCTCTTCCTGCGGCTCCAGGTTCCGCCGGGGCAGCCGCTGGCGGGGATGGTCCACCACAAGATGCACGGCGAGAAGTGGTCGGCCATTCCGACCTCGCCCGCCACCGACGACATCAAGCGCTACCTGCGCCCGCCGACCACCGCCGCCACGTTGAACCTGGCGGCGATGGCGGCGCAGGCGGCGCGGCTCTGGCGCACGCTCGATCCGGCCTTCTCGGCGCGCTGCCTCGGGGCCGCCGAGACCGCCTACGCCGCCGCCAAGAAGAACCCGCACCTCTCGGTCGGGCGCGACACGCCGGGCGGCGGCGCCTACGGCGACGGCGATCTCGATGATGAATGGTACTGGGCGGCCGCGGAGCTCTTCATCACCACGGGCAAGCCGGACTACAAGGACGATCTCGTTCGCTCGCGCTATCACGCGCCGAAGGCGGCCGCGGCGATCATGCTGGGCAACATCGGGTGGGACCACGTGGCGACGCTCGCCAAGATGAGCTTGCTCACCGCCCCCAACGCCCTCGGTGACGCGGCGCTGGCCGAGCAGCGTCAGGAGATCCTGGCCGCCGCCGATCGCCTGCTGGGCATCATCCCCAAGCGCGGCTACCGCGTGCCGATGGTTTCGGAGACCGGCTACGTCTGGGGGTCGAACGGCGGCGTGATGAACGCGGGCGTCCTCCTCGGCTTCGCCTACGAGCTCACCAAGGATCCGAAGTACGCCGCCGGCGCCGCTGACTGCATGGACTACATCCTGGGCCGCAACCCGCTCGCCTTCAGCTACGTGTCGGGTTACGGCACGTACGCGCTGCGCAACCCGCACCACCGCGTCTGGGCGCACCTCAAGGATCCGGCGCTCCCCGAGGCGCCGCCCGGCGCGCTCTCCGGCGGCCCCAACTCGGCGCTGCAGGACCCGTACATCCGCCGGATGGGGATGGGCGGCTGCCCGCCCCAGACCTGCTACGTGGACAACACCGACTCGTACTCGACCAACGAGGTGGCGATCAACTGGAACGCCGCGCTCGCCTGGACGGCGGCCTTTCTCGACGACCTCGGCGAGGCGCACCGCTAGCGCGGCACCCGCGCGGCACCAACACCGCCTAAGGGCGAGGTTGGGCGGCCGTCAATCCGGCGCGCGCGCTGCTTCGCACCCGCTCGGCGGGATCCTGGAGCGCGCCGGTGAAACGGACGCGGGCGTCTGCGAGGTCGCCCGAGCGGACCAGAAGCCATCCCAGGATGACGGACGCTTCCCCTTTTCGATCGGAGTCCGGATAGCGCGCCAGGAAATTCGCCAGGACCTGTCGCGCCGGTTCGAACCGGCCGGCACGGTCGAGGGCGACGCCTCGCCAGAAGAGGGCGTCCTGGGCGAGCGCGCTGTCCTTTCCCGCAGAGACGCGTCCGAACGCCTCGGCGGCGATGCTGAAATCACCGGTTCGCAGGGCGCTCCATCCGCGCGCGAACGCGATCTCGGCTTCGTTTGCAGACGGTGTCTCGGCGGGCGCCCGGTGCCCGACGAGAGACAGCTTGCGCGCGGGGACGAGCCGCTCCAAGGTCTTCTGCGGCGCCGCCGGGTCTGTCTCCGCCCGGGCGGCCAGCAAATGCGGCGACGTCCCGCCCGCGCTGACGGCGAGATTCTGTGGGGGCTGGCGACCAGCCGGCGACGACGGGTGGTTGATTCGCCAGGCGGCCGCGGCGGCTCCCGCGCCGGCGAAGACGATGGTGCCGATCAGGAGGAGGCGCCGGCGCCTCTTCGCGGCACCCTGCCCGCGAGATCCGCTTCGCAGCCCGCGGGCCGTCGCCAGAAAAGCGGTCCGCATCTCTTCCCGGCGCGCCTCGGAGAGGACCGGCTCGGGGAGTGTCCGGGCCAGGGCCAGCAGCTGCTCGTCTTCCAGCGAGGGCTGGCCCCCGGCGGGCGTGGCGCTCACGGCTTGCCCTCCTCGATGATGGCGCGAAGCGCCCGTCGCGCCTCGTGAACCCTGCGGTAGAGAGTCCCCTCGGGGACGGCGAGCACGGCCGCCGCCTCGCGGCCGGGGACGTCCTCGAGATCGCACATCACCAGCGTGACGCGGAGGTCGTGGGGGAGGGCGGCGAGCGCCGCGCGCATCCGTCCCACGAGCTGCTGCTGCTCGATCGACTCGTCGGGGCGATCGACAGGAGTGACCGGCTGTGTCGCCAGGCGCTCGAAGGCCGAGCGGCGGCGAACCTGGTCGCGCAGGTGCCTGCGGGTGACGTTCGAGGCGATGGCGAAGACCCACGTTCGGACGGAGGCGTGCCCCCGGAAGCTGGCCGCCGACCCGTGAACGGCGACGAACGTCGCTTGCACCAGATCCTCGAGCTCCTCGACCCGATCTCCGGCCAGGCGCGAGAGGAACCGCCAGAGGTGAGGGGTCAGTCAATCGTAGAGGGCGCCGAGGGCCGCGCTGTCCCCCAGCGCGCAGGCGGCGAGCAGCGCCTCGTCGGACATCTCGTTCGGCAGCCCCTCGACGCGGCGAAGGGGGACCATGTGTCCGCCGGAGCTCTTTCTCGCGTTGCTGTTCATGGTGATCCGTAACGCAGGCCGAGCGAGGCGAGGCCGAACGCGAGGGGCACTCCCGGCAGCTCCGCCCCCTGCACGGTGAAGGGCGCCCGATGCGCGAACAGCGCCAGGCTCGCGCCGAGCCCCGCCTCGAGCGCCCAGTGCTTCGACACCGGATACGAGGCGCCGATGTGCGCGCCGGCGAGGACCTCGCCCTGATCGAAGTCCGCGTCGTTCGAGGCCTGCGGTTGGATGACGAAATCCCCCATGTGAATCCAGCCGAGCCCCAGCTCGACGCCGGGCCTGATGTCGATGCGATGCCGGGTGAACGGTACCTCCAGCGACAGCGCGATCTCGCCGGTCGCGCGCTGGCGGATCGTGTCGCCGGACTCTTCGTCCGCCTCGAGGTCCCGCCAGAAGCGGACGCGCGTTCCGAGACAGGTCGGCCCGATCGTGACGCAGCCGGAGACGGAGAGCCCGGCCCAGCTCGAGCCGTCGGAGCCGGTCGCGAGCTCGGGCGCGATCAGCACGGAGAGACCACGTCCCGGCTGGGGCTCGGCCGCTGGCGCCTCGCTCACGACCGCCTCCGGGCCGGGCGCCACCCCGGAGTGAGCCACCGGCTCGTCATCGCCCGGATCGTCGCCGGGACGGAGGATGTGCGGCTCGGCGAGGGCCGCGACCTCGGGCAGGAGCGGCCGCAGAACCTCCGATCCGGGCGTCGATTCGATGACCGCCGAGGCGGCGTGGAGGTCAGCTACCGTCCGGTGGGTGACCCGGCCGTAGGGATCGGTGATCGTCAGGTCGAGCGCCGGACCTTGCGCCGCGACCGCGACGGTCTCGACCGCGCATCCCGGCGCGGGCGTGGCAGGAACGCCGGCGCGCGCCAGCTCGCGGGCGATCTCCGTCCGGGCCGGCTCCGTCCCCTCGACGATCACGGCGACCGCGCAGTCCGCGGATTGCGCCCGGACCGTCGGGATGACCGCCAGGCAAAACCCCGCAACCACCGCGATGCGCGTGGCGGCACGTCGTGAACGGGTGCTCCACGCCATCTGCCTCATTGGTGCCCCGAGCCCGACCGTTCTTCAGCGGAACCGGTCGCCCAGCCATCTTGCACGTCCCTCGCCAAAACGTCCAGGTGACCTAGGGCACGGACCCGATCACCGTCCCGACGCTTCGCTTGAAGATCCTGGACCGAGCGGGTACTGACGGTAGGCGATGAGGCGATGGCTGGCCGCGCTGCTTCTGGTTGGGCTCTTCTCGGCCGAGGCCTGGGGCGACGAGCCGCTTTCCGTCTCGGACGCCTGGCGCGTCAGCTCCGCGGGCGCGCTCACCGTCGACGGCGGGCTCCTGCTGGCGCTTCCGACGGCGCTCGGGACGGGGCTCTCGTCGGGTGTCGGGCTCGGCGTGACGCGCGGGCGTCTGCTCGCCTGGCAGGTCCGCGCCTCCTGGTCGACCGCGACGGAGTCGTCGATTCCCTGGACCGTCACGCAGGACGACGTTCGGCTGCGCGCCGGCGGGGTCCTCCAGCACGCGCTCGGGCGCGCGCGCGTCGGTCTGCGCCTCGGGCTCGGCCCGACAATCGTGTACGAATCGCGGCTTCGAAATCAGGGGACGCGGGCGGGACTCACCGGGACCGACCTGCAGAATTCCGCGACCGAGGTCTTCGCGGCCGGCGAGCTCGAGGCGGTGGTCGCGCTGCACATCTTCGGACCCTGGTTGCTCGCGATGAGCGGCGGTCCAGGTCTCGCGATCGGCTCGTCCGGTTCCGCGCGCGGCGGCTGGGTGAGCCGAGATCGGAATCGGGTGGCAGCCGTGACGCCGCGACGGTCGCTGGGCTGGGCGGGCCTGCTGCTCGCCGCCGGCTGCGGGAATCTGCAGGGGCTGGGCGGGCCGTCGCCGCCGCTGGTGACGTTCCAGGTCGAGGCCACCGATGCGCTCGGCCTGGTCAGCCCCCCGGCCGTGACCTCCGCCAGCTCGTTGCACATCGCGATCGTGTGGGGCGCGCAGTGGCTGCCGGAGCCGTTCTGCATCCTGCCCCCGGAGTCGAGCGACGCGGCGGCGGTGATCGCCGCCGGCTGCCGCGACCCGTTCGGCTTCGTCCCGGCGCGCGCCGCCGAGAGCGTCCCGGTGACCGTCGGAACCGCGGAGGCGCTGTCGCTGGCCAACCTCCCGGCCGTCGATCTGCTGGTGGGTGATGTCACCTCGCGCGTCGGGTACGCCACCTTCGTGCTCTACGACGATCTCGATGGCAGCGGGACGCTCGGTCTGTCGACGGCCCATTCCGCCGCGTTCGGCGGGCGCGGGCCGGATCAACAGGACATGCCCGATTCGGCGGACGTGATCTACGGCGCGAGCTTCCTGACGATGACCGCGCCCGACGTGCGGGTCTCGTACCTCGAGGGGACGTTCATGCAGAGCGGATTCTATCCGCGCAGTGGCTGCGACGGTCCCGATCAACCCTTTCAGATCCTGAGCGCTGGGGGCTTCACCGAGGCCGCGGCGCTGGCGGCGACGCTGATGGGGGCGCTGCCGGCCGAGGACCCGAACAGCTGTAACAGGGTGCTTCCCGACCAGACGATGGTGGAGGTCGCCGCGCAGCCGCCCGCGGAGGTGGGCGAGGTCTCCTGTTCCGAACAGACCCTGGACGGCTCGGTCCGGTACCACCAGCCGCCCGACAGCGCGCCCGATCTCAGGGGTCGCGTGAGCGCCTGCGCGCACCTCCCGTCCTTCGACCCCGGCAGCCAGCTGAACCTCATCCAGCTCGTGGTCTCGGGGAGCTCGCAGAATCACTGCAAGGGGCTCACGCACTACACGCTGCGCGGGTGCCGCGAGGACGTCTCCTGCGCCGTCCCCGACTGGGACTTCACCGCGAATCCGCCCGCCTGGTGGCCGTGCCCGACCAGCTGAGACAGCGAACCTGTTGGACGGCCTTGGTGCTGGCGCTCGCCGCGCCGATGGGGGCCCGCGCCGAGCCGCCGGCGGCCGCTTCGCCGGTCTCGCCGTCGCCGGCCGAGACCCCCGCGGCGGTTGCTCCTCCGCCCGCGGCGGTTGCTCCTCCGCCCACGGCGGCTGCTCCTCCGCCCGCGGCGGCTGCTCCTCCGCCCGCGGCGGTTGCTCCTCCGCCCGCGGCGGCGCCCGTCCTCCACGACGACGACGAGGGCGAGCCGAAGCTCTCGCTGCCGACCGAGGCCGATCGCGAGGCGTGGATGCGCCCCGGATTCCGGCTGGGGCTGGCGGCCTCGTATGGCGATCTCGTCGGGCTGCAGGGCGCGCCGAGCGGCCGGCTGTTGCGGCGTTCATCGTGCGGCTCGGGATGCGGCTCGACGAGGACTGGTCGCTGCTCGCGTCGTTCCAGTACGCGCGCGCGTCGGCGAACGGCGGGCTGTCGGGTCTGCGCTTCTCGGGGACGATCGATCCGACCTGGCACGCGACGCGGCACCTGTCGCTGGCGCTCGGCCTCGGCTTCGGCGGCATCGTCGAGGGCGAGCACCGAGCCGCCCCGAGGTCAGCCCGTATCCGGGGACGCTCGACAGCTCGTACACGTTTCCGACCGCGAGTCCGCCGCTGCCGAGCTGCAGCGGCGTCGGCGCTGCCGGCGCTCGCGCGCGCCGAGTGGACCATCGTGCTCGGGCCGCGCTCCGCGACCAGCTTCGCGCTCGAGGCCATCGGTCAGTGGACCGGCTGCGTCGACGACACCGGCACCGTCGAGCCCGACACCGGGCAGGCCATCGTGCGCCGGCAGTGGTGGCCGCACGCCGGCGTGACCGCGATCTGGGGGATGACGTGGCGATGAGCTCGCGCGCTGCTGGCCGCGTCGCTGCTCGCCCCCTGGATGCGCCGTCGCGCAACCGGCGGCGGACGCGGGGATCTCGGACGCCGGCGCTCCGGCAGCCGATGCGGGCGCGTCTGGCGATTCGGCGTGCCGCGCGCGGACGCGGGTCCGGCCGGCGACGCGGCGCCCAGCTTCGAGCCGCCGCGCGCGCTCACCGACACGGACGTGCCGTACCCGGCCGAGCGCGCCGCCGCTCACGACGCCCGTCGTCGTGACGGTCAAGCTGCTCGTCGACGACGACCGGCGCCGTGCAGAAGGTCGAGGCTCATCACGCCGCCGCAGCCGATCGTTCGACGACGCGGTCGTCGCGGCGGCGAAGGCGTTCCAGTTCGAGCCGGCGCCGCTACGGCGGCAACGCCGGTGCCCGTCGAGATCACGTTCACGCACACGTTCCTGCCGCCGCCGCCGCCGCCGGCGCGCCCGGTCGACAGCGAGGGCCCGGCGCGCAGCGTCGGTGCTGCGCGGCCAGCTGGTCGAGCTCGGCACGCGCGCGCCGGTCGCAGGCGCCACGGTCACCGCGGTCGTCGGCCGAGCGCTACTACAGCGTCGACGCCGACCGACGCGGGCACTTCCGGCTCGCCGCTGCCGCCCGGCGCGGCGCAGCGTGTCGGTCTACGCGCCCGGCCACAACCCGTTCGTGCAGCAGGAGACGCTGGTCGCCGAACCAGGAGCTCGGCGGTCACCTACCTCGTCGAGCGCGATCGCTACGATCCGTACGAGATCGTCGTGGTCGGCGACGCAGCGGCGCGAGGAGGTCTCGCGCATCACGCTGCGCGGCGCCGAGATCAAGCAGATCCCCGGGCACGTTCGGCGATCCGTTCCGCGTGATCCAGACGCTGCCGGGCGTCGCGTCGGTCGTGTCGCTGCTGCCGTTTCCGGTCGTGCGCGGCGCGAGCCCGAGCTCGACCGGCTTCCTGCTCGACGGCACGCGCGTGCCGCTGCTCTATCACCTGCTCGTCGGGACCAGCGTCATCCACCCGGAGTTCATCGACGAGATCCAGTTCTATCCGGGCGGCGCGCCGGCGCCCTACGGCGGCTACACCGGCGGCATCATCGACGGCCGCACGGCGCGCGCGCGACCCGACGAGCACCTGCTCGACTTCGACGTCAACCTGCTGCAGGTCGGCGGCCTCGTGCGCGAGCCGATCAAGCCGATCGGCGCGACCGTCACCGCCGCGGCGCGCTACGGCTACCCCGGCTTCCTGCTCGGCCTCGCGACCAACCAGGCCTCGCTGTCGTACTGGGACTACCAGCTGCGGCTCGACGGCGGCAACGCGCGCAACGGCTGGACCGTGTTCGTCTTCGGCGCGAACGACGAGCTCGACACGCGTCGCGGCCGACCGCCGATCCGAACGACGCCGAACCCGCCGCTCGACGCCGTCGCTGGTCCTCGGCTTCCACCGCGCTCGACCTGCGCTACCACCAGCACGACGGCGAGCTCGAGGAGACCGCGCGCGTGGTGCTGCGGCTACGACCACACGCTCAGCGATGGGCACCGACTTCACGGTGCTGGTGCGCCGAGCCCGCGGTGCGCGTCGCGCTGGAGGCCGACGAGCAAGCTCGACGCTGCGACGCGGGCCTCGCAGGGCTCTCTCCACAAGCTCGACCAGGGCGTCGGCGGCGACGGCGGCGGCCGAACGCGCTCGCGGCGCATCACCGCGCAGCTCGACAAGTTCTACGTCGGGTCGGCCTACCTCGAGGCGCTCTGGCGGCCGACGCCGCGGCTGGCTGATCCGCCCCGGCGTGCGCGCCGACACCTACGCACGACGACACCGACGACCAAGTCCGCGTCGATCCGCGCCTGACCGTGCGCTACAAGCTCGGCCGATCGCGACCTGCCCGACGTCGCGCCCGGCAGCGACGACAGCGCGATCTGGCTCAAGGGCAGCGCCGGCATCTATCACCAGCCGCCGCGCTTCGTGCTGCCGCTGCCCGGCCTCGACATGATGCCGCTCAAGTACGGCCTCCTGCGCTCGTACCAGACCAGCCTCGGCGTCGAGATCCCGCTCGCAGCAGCGGTTCCAGCTCTCGACGTCGAGGGGTTCTTCAACTACATGGACCCGACGATCTTCGACCTGTCGGTCAACGACAGCGTCGGTCGGTCACCGGCGCCGAACACCGACGCTGTCTCCCGACCTCGATCGTCGACGCGCACGATGGACGCGCAGATGTTCATCGATCGCCTGACCAAGCCGGAGACTCGGGCGCGCCTACGGCCTCGAGGTCCTGCTGCGGCGCGCAGTCGAAGACCGGCGTGTTCGGCTGGATCTCGTACACGCTGTCGCGCTCCGAGCGGCTGCGCGACAGCCACGTGGGTCGCCGTACGACTTCGATCGCACGCACCTGTTCAACCTCGTGGCGCGGGCTGCCGCTGCGCCGCAACTGGGACATCGGCGTGCGCGTGCCAGTACCAGAGCGGCGCGCCCGCGACGACCACCGCCGGCTACAACGCCGCGCGCAACGACGGCTACGTGCGGTTCGACCTGCGCGTCGACAAGCGCGCCGTCTGGCGCACGTGGCTGCTCGACTTCTACGTCGACATCACGAACGTCGCGCTGCTGCCCGGAGGAGGTCACGCCGGGCACGCGTGATCCGCTACGTGCTGCCGACCGTCGGCCTGCGCGGCAGGCTCTGACCAGGAGACTCCATGAACAACGAGAACGCGATCGACGCCCAGCTCCTCGACCTGATGCTGCGCGCGGGCTCGCGCTGGGTGCTGTAGCTGCTGCATCGCGCCTCAGCCTCGCGCGCGGTCGCCGTGATGATCGAGCGCCTCTGGTTCTTCCTGCAGGAGCGCCGCGCCGCGAGCCGTGCTCGTCGGCGGCGCTGGCCGAGCGCTGCGCGAGTCGGGCGCCGGCGGCGGCGCTCGGCAAGCTCGCCGGCGCGCGCTCGATGGAGGCGGCGGTCGTGCGCGCCTGCCTCGACGCGCGCGGCCGACGGCGTCGCCGCCGTCGAGGAGCGCAAGGCCGCGCGCGATCGAGCGCGAGCGCGTCCGCTACGAGCGGCGGCTCGCCTTTCTCGGCACGCTCGGCAACAACGCGCCGTTCATCGGCCTGTTCGGCACGGTGCTCGGCATCATCCGCGCGTTCCACGATCTCGCCGGGCAGCGCGCTGCAGGGCACGCAGGCGGTGATGGCCGGGCATCGCCGAGGCGCTGGTCGCCACCGGCGTCGGCCTGCTCGTCGCGCTGCCCGCGGTCGCGGCGTACAACGTCGTTCACGCGCCACGTCGAGACGCGCCGTCGTCGCGCGCCGAGATGCTCGCGCACGAGATCCTCGCGGTGCTCAAGACCGCGCCGGCCGAGACGGAGGCCGCGTCGCGGGAGACGGCCTGATGGCGTCAGCGCGCGCCGGCGCGGCATCATCGCCGAGATCAACGTCACGCCGCTCGTCGACATCATGCTGGTGCTGCTGATCATCTTCATGCTGACGGCGCAACCTGATCGCGCAAGCAGGCGATCGAGGTCGAGCTGCCGCGCGCGAGCCAGAGCACGACGCTCAACCCGACGACGCTGGCGATCACGCTGACGCGCGACGGCTCGCTCTATCTGAACGGACGCCCGACGACGCCGCAAGAGCTGCGCGACGCGGTGCGCGACGGCGGTCGCCAAGGATCCGAAGACCCAGGCGATCATCGCCGGCGACAAGGCGGTCTCGCACGGCCGCGTCGTCTGGGTGCTCGACGTCGTGAAGTCGCTGGGCGTCGCCGTCGTTCGCGATCCAGATCGATCCCGCGGCGATGACACCGCCCGGAGCCCCGTGATCGGGGACCGGCGGCTGATGATCTGCGCGGTGCTCTCGGTCGGGGGCCACGTCGCGCTCGCCGAGGGACTGAGCAGCTGCCCAGGCACGTCGAACCGCCGGTGAAGCGCATCGTTTCGCTCCGCGTGGTCTCGCCGCCGCCGCTCGAGCCGCCGCCCGAGCCCGCCGCCGCGCCGCCCGAGCCGGCGCCCAAGGTCGTTCCGCACGAGCGCCCGCACGCCCACGCGGCGCCCCCGACGCAGGTGCCGCCGCCGCTCGACGCGCCGCCGCCGCCCGAGCACCCGGCCGTCACGGGCGCGGGTCCCGCCGCGCCCGTCTTCGGCGTCACCATGGAGTCGACGTCCCAGGCGGGCGCGGGACCGGCGATGCCGGTCGGCAACACGGGCGGCGCCTTCGCGCCCGCCGAGGAGGCCCACAAGGCTTCGAAGGAACCGCTCCCGCCGGTGCCCGCCTACGAGGTCACGACGATGCCGCTGCCCGAAGGGCGCTGCGACGGCAAGTACACCGAGGAGGCGAGGCGGCGCTGCCCTCGAAGGGACGGTCGATCCTCGATCTGATCGTCAGCGAGACGGGGCGCGTGCGCGACGTCCAGGTCGTCAGCGGCCTCGGCCACGGCCTGACCGAGGCGGCCGTCGCGGCGGCGAAGCGCTGCCATTTCAGCCCGGGCGAAAAGAACGGGACGCCCGTCCCCGTCCGCGTCCGCGGCTTCAAGATCCGCTTCCTGCTCCAGAACGACGAGTAGCGGGCGCTCGCCGGCGCTTGACAGCGCGCGTCGCGGGCTGGAAGGTGCCCGTCGGGAAGGGCACGGTGACGGAAGCGAACGCGCTCAGCCGGTCGAAGTTGCTGAAGTGGGCCGGGCGCTACGGCGCGTACTTTTATCTGCTGCGCGTCCCGTTGCTGGTCTGGTTGTTTCTGCTCCTGTTTCCCTGGTTGGCCGTCTCCGGGGACAACGCTGCGAGCGCCGTCCTGCGGGGCATCTTCGACGTCGCCGGCGCGTCGCTCACCGGGTCGACGTTCGCCTACTTCTCGGTGACGCTGGCGAGCCTGCTCTGCGGCATGAGCACGGCGGTGACCGCGCGGCTCGTCCTTTACGACGGTCACCGGCGCTTCGAGACGACGCGGGTTCTGGAGGATCGCCGCCTGGCGCGGTTGCTCCTCTTGTTGCCTCTGGTCGTGGCGCCGGCCTCCGTCGTGGCGGCGGTCTGGACCGAAGCGCACCTCTGCGAGTCGTCCGTCCCGCTCTGGTGCGAGGCGCTGGGAACCGTCGCGGGGACGGGCGCGTTCCTCGCGCTCGCGGCGCTCACCCGGCGACGCCGGGGCCGGGTGGGGAATCCCGACTCACCTTCGCGCTGGCTCGGGAAGCTGGTCGCCGTCCCGTGTGCCTGGCTCGAGAGAGGATTCGACCGGATCATCGCGCTCAGTCCCCAGGGCTACGTCGACGCGGGCGACCATCAGCTTCGGGCGCGGCATCGGTTCGCCTCAGTCCAGCTCCTGATCTCCTTGCTGTTCTACGTCGCGCTGTTCGTCGTGCGCGCCTGGGTACCGAATCTGGCGCGCGTCGTCCCCACGCTCTGTCTGGTTCTGGTCCTGGCCACGCTGATCTGCTGGGGCCTCTCCGGGCTGGCGTTCTTCTTCGACCGGTTCCGGGTTCCGCTGCTGCTCATCGTCGGGGTGTACGTCGGGGTCGTGTCGCTCTGGCCCCAGAGCGATCACTTCTACCGCGCCCTGCCGCAACCGCCGTATGCGCCCGCGTCGCCGCGCGAGATCCTCGAGGCGCGCGCCGACGCGCCGGTCATCCTGGTCGCCGCCAGCGGCGGCGGCATCCAGGCGGAGGCCTGGACCGCGCGCGTCCTTTCCGGGATCCGGCAGGACCTCGGCCCGAGGTTCGATCGTTCGCTCGCCCTCGTCAGCAGCGTCTCGGGCGGCTCGGTCGGCGCGATGCTCTTCCTCGCTTCCTACGATCACGGGCGCCTCGCTCCGGTCGGCGATCTCGAGACCTACCCGCCCGTCGTCGACGCGGCGAGGTCGAGCCTGGACGACGTGACCTGGGGACTGGTCTATCCCGACCTCGTCTGGAGCCTCGTCCCCTTCTTGAAGGGGGTCGGCGCCGGCCACCTCTTGACCGGTCCGAACCTCACCAGCGATCGCGGGACCTCGCTCGAGCGGGCGTGGGAGCTCACCGACGGCGTGAAGGCGGGGACGCTCCGCCGCTGGCAAGAGGAGGCGCGCGCCGGCACGCGGCCGGCGGTCATCTTCAACGCCACGCTGGTCGAGACCGGCGATCGGCTGTTGATGTCGACCACCACGCTCGGTCCCAGCGGGGACGCCATCGGCCGGCGCGAGTTCGGCCGGATGTATCCCGATCGCGACCTTCCGGTCGCCACGGCCGCGCGGCTGTCGGCGACGTTCCCTTACGTCACGCCCGCCGCGCGAATTCCGGCCCCCGATCTCCTCCAGAGCGCCTACCACGTCGTCGACGGCGGCTATTACGACAACTTCGGCGTATCGAGCCTGGTCGAGTGGCTCGACACGGGTCTGCTCGGCGACGGACGAAAGCCTCCCGCGGTGTTCATCGTGGAGATCCGGGCGTTCAAGTCCCCTGTCGAGACCCCGAACGGGCAACCCAAGAGTGAGCGGGGCGGGGTCTTCCAGACGCTGGCGCCGCTGGAGACGCTGCTGGCGGTGCGGGACGCCGCGCAGCTCGCGCGGAACGAGTTCGCGCTGTCGTTCATCAGCCGCCCGCACATTTACGACGTCCCGATCCGCGTCTTCACCTTCGAGTACGTGGGCGGCTGCGGTGCGAGCACCGCCCCGCCGGAGCACGTGCCGCTGTCGTGGCACCTCACACCCAAGGAGAAGCGCGCGCTGGCCCAGGAGTGGAGCTGTCCCCAGATCACGAAGGTCCGAGAGGATCTCAAGGCGGCGTTCGGACCCTGATCAGGCGCCGATCCGGACACCGATCCGGATCTGGCAGACCTCGAGGTAGCGCGCGGCCGGCCAGTTGACCGGTGTCGGGTAGTCGGGCGGCAGGCCGCCCGTCTCGAGGACCTGCGCCTCGCGCCGCGCGAGGGCCAGCCCCGCGTCGACGTGCTTGAGGACGCCGGTGCCCCGGTGTCTGTTCGACGAGATCCAGAGGTGGCCGCCCTCCTCGGGCAGCACGGCGCAGGCGGCCGCGATCAGCTCGGGGTAGTCGCGCTTCTGCGCCCACAGCGACGCGCGGGCGCCGGAGACCGTCGGCGGATCGAGGATGACGACGTCGTGGGTCGCGCCGCGTGCCCGCTCCGCTTCGAGGAAGCGGAAGACGTCCGAAACCTCCCAGCGGTGCGCCGTGGGATCGAGCCCGGAGAGCGCGAAGTTCGCCCGGGCCCAGGCCAGCGGCCCCGCGGCCAGATCGACGCTGGTGATCTGCGGCCGCCCCCGCGCGCGCGGCCGCTACCGACAGAGCGCCCGTGTAGGCGAACGTGTTGAGCACGCGCTTGCCGCGCACGAAGCGGGCCAGCCCCGCGCGGTGCTCGCGCATGTCGGTGAAGAGGCCGACGTTGATGCCGCCGCGCAGGTGCACCTCGTAGGGGACGCCGCCTTCGCGGACGATCAGCTTGTCGGGCGGCGTCTCGCCGACGACGTCGTCCTTCGCCCGCTCGGGCGTGTTGCCCGTCCCCTTGAGCCGCGCCTTGAGGACCGCCCCGTAGAGCGGCAGCCCGGCGGCGGGGAGCATCTCGAGCGCGCACTGGGCCAGGAGTCGCGCGTGCCCCAGCAGCCCGCGCGAGAGAGCCGTGACGACGGCGAACGGACCGTAGACGTCGGCGCAGAGGCCCGAGAGGCCGTCCCCCTCGCCGTTGGCCAGGCGGTACGCCGATTCCCCGTCGGCGAGGCCGAGCGTCCGGCGAAGCGCCAGGGCAGGGGCCAGCTTGCCGCGCAGGAACGCCGCGTCCGGCGCGCGGCCGTCGTCGCCGTGCGACCAGACGCGCACGAGCTCGTTCTCCGGATCGGCGACCCCGGTCGCGCACGTCCGCCCGCGCGCATCGACGAGACGCACCGGCCGTCCGGGCTCGATCGTGGGCGACTGAACGTCGGCGAGCGCGAGCTGAGGCGGCCGCGCGACGAGCCGCTGCTCGCCGGCGGGCGTGAGGTTCAGGCCGAGGAGCGGCATGGCCCCATCATAGAGAATTCGATCCGATTTCCGGCGTAAGCTTCATCCATGCGGACGGTGATTTGGTTGGCCCTTCTCTTGGTTCCCATCGGGCTCATCGGATGCTCGGGCGTCTGCGAGGGTGGCTGTGTCTGCTTCTCGAGTGAATCTCAGTGTGCCGCCGCACAGTGCGCGCGGGAGTACTCGAGACAGCCTAACGGCTCGCTCAAGTACGCCGGCTGCACGAACGGGCCGGCCAACGACATCTACGTCATAGACGCAGGTCTCCTGGACGCTAACTCGCAGTAGCTTCTCGCCCAGCCCTACGAGGTTCTGCGCATCAGGTCACGCGATCGAGGTGGGCCTCGATCGTCGCCTTGGGGACCGCGCCGCGGATCTGGTCGACTTCTAATGGTCCGCGGAAGACGATCATGGTCGGGATCGCCTGCACCGCGAAACGGGCCTGTGTGCGCGGGTTCTCGTCGACGTTGAGCTTGGCGATCTTGAGCTTACCGGCGCGCTCGCCGGCCAGCGCCTCCAGCACCGGCGCGACGGCGCGGCAGGGGCCGCACCACGGTGCCCAAAAGTCGACCAGCACGGGAATGGGGGAGTCCTCCACCTCGCGCTTCCAGCTGGCGTCGGTGACCGTGACCGGGCGGCGGGGGAAGATCCGCTCCTTGCAGCGCCCGCAGGTCGGATCGTCGCGCAGCCGGGCCCGCAGCAACCGGTTGAGGCCGCCGCAGGCGCTGCAGGGATAGACCACGGAATCGTCGTCGTTCTCCACGTCGTTCATGTAAGCACGGCGCGCGGCCGGTCCAGCCGAGGTCGCTCCGCCTGGCAGCGCGGGGTGGCTTTGCGGGAAGACGCGCCAGCTGATAACCTCCCGCCCCATGCGTCGAACGACGGCCGGGATGTTGGTGGTGGCTCTTCTTGCTCTTTCGGGCGCCGTGGGTTGCGCGAGCAGCGGGGACGGCGCCGGCACCGCCGCGATCGCGATGACGACGCTCGCCGGCAAGATCGGGGGCCAGAGCTGGACCCTGGGTTCTGCAAACTCCGATTCCTTCCTTTCGATGAACTCTCCGAACTTCTTTGTCGACATGTACTCCGACGCGTCCGTCGCTTGCGGGGGCTCACCGACCAATTCGAACGAGAACTCCTTCATCGCGAACGTCCCGATGACGATGGGCGACTACCCATTGAGCCTCGATCTCAACGCGACGTTCGTGGTCGGCGGCTCGCAGAACCTGATAGCGACCAGCGGGCACATGGTGGTGAGCTCGGTCAGCTCCAGCACGGTCACCGGCGGCCTCAACGTCAGCTACAACAGCGACAACTCGCTGGACGGCCAGTTCACGTTCACGGTCTGCCCGTAGCGCTCTCGCCCATCCGCTGAGGGTTGCCTTCCTTGGGGCGCCGTAGCCCGGGGCGCGCCGGTGCGCCCGCCGGTGCCGTTCGCTCTTCGCATAATCGCGCGGTTTTCTCTCATTTGTTGCGAACGGGTGCTCTCTGCGACGACATTGAAAGGTTTCCTGCTACATCTCCCATGTGATCGAGATGCGGACCCCTCTCGGCATCTCCCAGCGTCGCGAGGAAACCCCTGCGCTGACCGTGCTCCCGGGGGGCGCGTCGCCCGAGACGACCGTCGGCCGCGGTCCGCGCCAGATCGACGCCGCGTTTCGCGAGGTCTACGAGCGCTGGTTCGACGACGTGGTGCGCTGGCTGTATGCCCTCGGCGTTCCGCACTCCGACACGCAGGATCTGGCGCAGGAGATCTTCCTGGTCGTGCGGCGCAACCTCCCCCGGTTCGACGGCGGGAACATGCGGGGGTGGCTGTACAAGATCGCCCAGCTGACCGTGCGCGATCACCGGCGGCGCGCCTGGTTCAAGAATCTGGTGATCCGGCGGCAGGAGGTCGACCTCAGCCAGATGCCGCACGCGGCGGCCAGTCCGGCGCAGCGCTACGAGGACGCGGAGACGCGCCGGCAGCTGCAGCTGCTCATGAACAAGATGAGCGAGAAGCTGCGGACGACGTTCATCCTGTTCGAGATCGAAGGCTACTCGGGCGAGGAGATCGCGCGCATTCAGGACATTCCGCTGGGAACGGTCTGGACGCGGCTGCACAAGGCGCGCAAGGAGTTCTGGAAGCTGGTCAAGGACCGGCACCGGCGCGACGAAGACGGACTGCGCTGAGCCCGGCTGCGCTGACGGGCAGCTGATGCCCGCGCCCCCGGCTGGGCTATCATCCCGGCGGTGACGACGCCCGTATCCTTTCGTCTGGTGATCGTGCCGATCCTGCTCGCCGGCGGTGGCTGCATCGCGCACGGGCCGGCCGGCGCGGTGGGAGACTCCGGCAAGGCCCCGACGCCCGACGTCCCGCCGCTCCGCAGTGTCGCCGGCGCGCGGCGGATCGGCGCCGCCGTCGAGTCGCAGCGCCTGCGCGAGCCGATCTTTGCCAAGGTGCTGGCCGCGAACTTCAACTCGCTCACGCCCGAGAACGAGATGAAGTGGGCGTACGTCGAGCCGGTGGCCGGGCAGTTCGCGTTCCGCGGCGGCGACGCGCTGGTGGCCTTCGCCGCGCAGAACGACATGCGGGTCCGGGGCCACACGCTGGTCTGGCACACCCAGCTCGCGCCGTGGGTCGGGCGTCTCGAGGGTGAGGCGCTGCGGGCCGCGATGCTGGCGCACGTGCGGGGCGTCGTCTCCCACTGGAAGGGGCGGGTGGCCCAGTGGGACGTGGTGAACGAGGCGTTCGCCGACGGTGACGGCGGCGGCCTGCGAAGCGATTCGCCCTTCTCCGCGCTCGGTCCGGGGTTCATCGCGGAGGCCCTCCGCGCCGCGCGGCAGGCCGATCCCGACGCGGTCCTCTTCTACAACGACTACGAGATCGAGGGACCCGGCGCCGCCAAGACGGAGGCCGTCTACCGCATGGTGCAGGGGTTGAAGGCGGCGGGCGCGCCCATCGGCGGCGTGGGGTTCCAGATGCACGTCGACCCGAGGCACTGGCCGCCGGCCTCCGCCATCCGCCAGAACCTCGAGCGGTTCGCGGCGCTCGGCCTCGCCGTGGAGATCACGGAAATGGATGTCCCCGTCGGCGAGATCGCCGGCGACCGGGCGACCAAGCAGGCGCGACAGAGCGCCCTCACGCACGACATCGTCGCGGCCTGCGTCGCGCTGCCGGCCTGCTCGGGCGTCACCTTCTGGGGCTTCACGGACCGGTACTCGTGGCTGAACGACCCGCACTGGGGGGCGCTGCGCGGGCGGCTGCCCCACCATCCGCTCCCCTTCGACGCCGACTACCGCGGCAAGCCGATGACGGCGGCGATCGCGGCGGCGCTGGCCGGAAACTAGCGAAGCTTTGGGGCCCCATGACCCATTTACGGAAGAGCCAACCGGACCTCCCGATCGTGTCCGCCAAACAGAATGCCGAGCGCGGACCCTGGAGTCGATGGCCCGTGGTTTTGGGCTGCGCATTGCTCGCTGCCGCGGCGTGCGATCGCCGGGTCGATCTCGGCGCCATCGGCGACGGCGCCGCCAGCTTGCTCTGGAGCGCCACGTTCGAGTCCGGGAACCTCTCCGAGTGGACCGGCGACGGACAAGGGGGGGCCTTCAACGAGAACATCGCGTTCGTCCCTTCCGCGACCACCACCATCGCGCACAGCGGACGCTACGCGGGGAGCGTTACGCTCTCGCCGACGGCGAGCATGACCTCGACCAACTACCTTTTTCGCAACGCGCCCAGCCCGGCGGCCGCCTACTACAGCGCCTGGTTCTACGTGCCGTCGTCGGTAACCGTCGGTGCCTGGCTGAGCCTGATTCACTTCCGCGGCAGCCAGACCGCCGACGGCAACGCCCCATTCGCCACCTGGGACGTGAACCTCTATCCCCGCGCCGACGGAAGCCTGGCGGCGCAACTCTACGATTACAGCAGCCAGATCAACACGCGGCAGCTGACGCCGGTGCCCGTCCCCTTCGATACCTGGGTTCAATTCGAAGTCCATTTCGTCAAGGCGACCGATGCGACGGGGCGGATCGAGATCTGGCAGGACGGCGCGCTGATCCTCGCGCGTGTGGGGCTGGCAACGGTCACGAACGATTGGCTGCAGTGGGACGCCGGTGGGGCCTGCGACGCGCTCTCCTCGTCGCCGGCGACCGTCTACCTGGACGACGCCGCGATCAGCACCGCCCGCCTCGGGAAGGGGTCGTAAGGCGCAAGAACCGGGCCGCCGGCCCGCGATTTGAAGGTTTGCCGCGGGGCCTCCCATGTACGGAGGGAGACGACGAATGGACCGTTTGCGTGACGAGTCGGGGTGGGATTCGGTGTCCGAGCGAGGAATCCAGCTTCTTCGCAGGGTGCCGGCTTCGCCCAGCTGTGCGGACCTGAGGCGGAGGGTCTGGGCGGGGGTGCAGGAGATCCTGGTCGGCAGCGCGGAGGCGCCGCACTACGCGCGGCTCAAGGCCCTGGCGCTGGGCATCGTCGTCGTGGCGTCCGCCGCCACGGCAGGCGCCGCGATCGGCCGGCGGTGGATCGCGCCGCGGATCGATTGGTCGACCACCCCGCTCGCGGCGGCGCGCACCGAAATGCAGCCGCGCCACCACCGCGGGGCCATCCGCCGGATCGCCGACGCCTGGGAGCCGTCCGAGCTGGCGGCGCCGCTTTCGCCGGTCGCTGCCGAGGCGGTCGCGGCCCCCCCCGTGGCCGACGTGCGCGCGCCGTCGCGGCCCGCGCGGCACGGTGGGGTGCCGGCCGCGGAGGGACATACCGGGGAGGCACGCTCCGAGGTTCTCGACGCCCTCGTCGCGCTGCGCCGGGATCACGACGCCGACCGCGCGGCCGGCCTGCTCGATCGCTACCTCGGCGCGAACCGCCACGGGTCCCTGCGCGAGGAGGCGCTGGTGCTCGACATCGAGGCGGCGGATACCCGCGCGGACGCGGCGGGTGCGCGACGTCTGGCCCGCCTCTACCTCGTCGAGTTCCCGGCCGGGCGCTTCGGACAGTTCGCCGGACAGCACTTGACCGCGCCCGCCGCGGGCGGAGCGACGCTCCTGCCGCGCGACTGATCCACCGCCGGACGCCCCGTCGGGCCTTCTGTCGTCGGGCTTTCTCTCGTCGGACCTTCGGGGAGCGCCAGCTCATCCGTTATAGTGGCGGCATGTCACGTCGATTCGGGTGCTTCGTCGGGTGGACCGTCGCCGTCGCCATCGCCATCGCCCTCGGGACCCCCGGGGGGCGGGCCAGGGCGACCACCGCGGCGGCGCCGACCGGTGCGGGGAGCGTCGAGAGGTCGGTGGTCAAGGTCTTCTCCACCGTGCGCGCGCCGGACTACACGCAGCCGTGGAACAAGCGGGCGCCCGAGGAGCATCACCGGCAGCGGCGTCATCATCGAGGGCAAGCGCATCCTCACCAACGCGCACGTCGTCGCTCTACGCCAGCCAGGTGCAGGTCCAGGCGAACCAGGCCGGCGACAAGATCTCGGCGACGGTGGAGGCGATCGCGCCAGGGATCGACCTCGCGGTGCTGAAGCTCGACGACGAGAAGCTTCTTCGACGACGCACGCGCCGCTGGCGCGCGCCGACGCGCTGCCGGACGTCAAGGACGCGGTGATGGCCTACGGCTATCCCGACGGGCGGCATCGAGCCTCTCGATCACCAAGGGGATCGTCTCGCGCATCGAGTTCGCGCCCTACAACCACCCGGTCTACGGGCTGCGCATCCAGATCGACGCCGCCATCAACCCCGGCAACAGCGGCGGCCCGGCGCGTGGTCGGCGACAAGATGATCGGCCTCGCCTTCAGCCGCCTCGGGCGACGCGCAGAACATCGGCTACATCATCCCCAACGAGGAGATCGACCTCTTCCTCAAGGACGTCGCCGACGGCCGCTACGACGGCAAGCCGGCGCTGTTCGACGAGCTGCAGACGCTGGAGAACCCGGCGCTGCGCACGTTCCTGAAGCTCGGGCCCGACGTCGAGGGGATCGTCGTCGCAGGAGCCGTTCTCGCGCGCGGGACCGAACCCGCTCAAGACCCTGGGACGTCATCACCAGGATCGGCGATCTGCCGGTCGACGATCAGGGGATGGTGCAGGTCGGTCCTGATCTGCGGATTCGCTTCCGCTACGAGGTCCAGCACCTGGCCAAGAACGGCAAGGTGCCCCTGACCGTCGTGCGCGGCGGCAAGAGCTTGAAGCTCGAGATGCCGGTCTCGCCCCGGTACCCCATGCTGATCCCCGACCGCGACGGCGCCTATCCCCCGTACTTCATCTACGGCCCGCTGGTCTTCTCCGACCCGGCGGGCGGGTTCGCGGGGCTCGCGCGCTACGGTTTCGGCGGCTACGGCGAGGGGGGGGCGCGGGGATGTTCGGGAGCCCCGTCATCACGCGCATGACCGACCCGCCGGCTTTCCCGGGCGAGGAGTTGGTGGTGGTGCCGTCGCCGTTCTTCCCGCACAAGCTGGTGAATGGGTACAGCAGCCCCGCGGGCGGCGTCGTCAAGGCGGTGGGCGGCGTCCGGATCAAGAACCTGCGCCACCTGGTGGAGGTCCTGCGCGACGGCAAGGACGAGTTCGTGACGATCTCCTTCGTCCAGCCCGGCTACGAGACGCTGGTCTTCAAGCGCAAGGAGATCGAGGCCTCGACCGAGGAGATCCTCAACGACAACGGGATCCGCGCCCAGGGCTCCGCCGAGCTGATGTCGGTCTGGAACGCCAAGCGGCGAAAGTGACCTGACGATAGCGTCTCCAGAGTGGACCCGAGGGGAGTTGCACCCCTGACCTCCGCCGTGCGAAAGCGGCGCTCTTCTAATTGAGCTACGGGCCCGCGGCGTCCCCGGCCGGATTCGAACCGGCAGCCTCCGCCTTCGGAGGGCGGCGCCCGTCCACTCGGGCTGCGGGGACAGAGCCGGCGCCCGAGAGCGCCGGCCGGGTCAGGCGTCGAGAGCGACGTTCCAGTAGGGACGCCACTCGTCGGGGACATGCCGGCGGTCCATCTGGACCGTGACCACCGGCAGGTAGCGCGGCTTGCTCGGGCGCCGCCGCAGGTGCATGCGCGCCTGCTCCGGCGTGCGGTTCGCCTTGGCGTGGTTGCACGGCACGCAGCAGGTCACGATGTTCTCCCAGGTCGTGCGGCCGCCGGCCGAGCGCGGCAGCACGTGGTCGAACGTCAGGTCCTCGGTGTCGAAGCGGGCGCCGCAGTACTGGCAGCTGAAACCGTCGCGCGTGTAGATGTTCACGCGCGAAAAGCGGATCGCCTGGCGATCGCGCCGGAACCGCCGCAGCACGCGGACCACCGCGGGCATCGGCAGCTCGCGAGAAACGCACTTGATCGTGCGGTCGCGGCTGGCGGCGATCATCTCGACCTTGCCGAGAAACAGGTCGGTGATCGCGCGCGTCCACGGCGCAACCCGCAGGGGCTGCCAGTCGGCGTCGAGAAACAGAACAATCGTCATGGCGCACCTCCTTCGGGTTGGTTGGTTGTTGTGGTTGATGGTCGTCTTGTCGTCTCTCGTACCTGGAGGGGGATTCGAACCCACACTGCGTGCGGTCTGAGCGCACTGCCTCTACCGGTTGGGCTATCCAGGCATCGTCCTGGCGTCGGGGATCGAACCCGATCCTTCCGCTTATAAAGCGGCCGCTCGCACCAGCGAGCCTCGCCAGGTCGCGCTCCCGACGGGAATCGAACCCGCCTCGCCCGGTAGACGGCCGGGTAGCCTCGCCAGATGCTTCCGGGAGCAGTCACGTGTCTGCACCCCCGGGAGGATTCGAACCTCCTGTCTCCGCGTTCGTAGCGCGGCGTCCGTTCCAATCGGACCGCGGGGGCCTGTGAGCGCCCGGCAGGATTCGAACCTGCACGGACTCGTTTAGAAGACGAGCGGTCCTCCACTGGACGCGGGCGCGTACCCGTGGGCGGTGCTGGGCGTCCCCACAGGGATTCGAACCCTGGTTTCCGCCTTGAGGGGGCGGCGGCCTGAGCCAGCTGGCCGATGGGGACCTTCGTTCGGGCGTTGCACCAGGGGCAGGACTCGAACCTGCGGTGGGGCGCTTAACAGGCGCCTGCGTTGCCGCTTCGCCACCCTGGTAGGTGGGCCTCTCGACCGACTCGAACGGTCCTCTCCCGGGTACGGGCCGGGTACGTCGCCATCTACGCTTGAGAGGCAGCGCGCGACGGCCCTCCCACCAGAGGGCCGCCGACTTGCAGACGTGCGACACGCGGTCTGCCAGCGCGTTCTTCTCTGCTGTTGCTCGAGAGGCTATTGCCCTCGTCCCGTTCCGATAGCTTCCGGCTTCTGAGTCCGGTGCTCCTCGGCGCGTTGGCCCTTGCGAGGCACATTTACTAGAGCAGCAGCGAGAGGTCGCCCCCGTTGCAGGGGTCGGAATCGAACCGACAGCTTCCGGCTTATGAGGCCGGCTCGGGTGCCAACCCTCCCTGCAAGACTGTCTTGAGCACGCGGCGGGAGTCGAACCCGCCTCGCCGGCTTGGAAGGCCGGCGCCTATGCCGATCGGCCACGCGTGCGTGAGTTGAGCGCCCAGCGGGAGTGAACCCGCGCCTCTGACATGGCGAGCCAGCGTGCGGCCGAGAACACCTTGGGCGCAGAGGACGGAACTGGAGTCGAGGGTGGGAATCGAACCCACGCATTCACCGGGTTGCAGTCGGTGGCCTTGCCGTCTTGGCGACCTCGACAAGCGAGCGAGCCGGCCCGGGACTCGGTTCACCACCGCTCACCCGGGCTGGCCCACTCGGAGGAGAGTGGAGGAATCGAACCTCTGACCCGAAGGTCACCCTGGTTTTCGGGACCAGCTCCTCGCCACGAGGGGCACTCTCCGCGGACATCGATCGCAGGCGGCCGAGGAATCGAACCTCGATCGCTGCCCATGGTCTGGGCGGCAGGACTCGAACCTGCATTGGCCGCGCTCCGGACGCGGTGGTCGACCCGTTGACCCACACCCAGTTGGGGTGACCGTCCGGTATCGATCCGGAACCTTCGCGTTCACAGCGCGACGTGCAGAGCCACTACACCACGGCCACCATGATCAATCGCGTGAGCGATGACAGCGGAGCCCATCGCGGGAGGTCTGGAACCCTTTGAGGGTTCCAGAGTCGGTTGTGCCCTCGTCTGGAATCGAACCAGCGTCTCCTGCTCTTCGGGCAGGCGCCATCACCAGATCGGCTACAAGGGCAAAATCGTGGCCGGGGTGGTGCCCGGCCACGGGCATCGTCGACTATTCGGTTGTCAGAGAGCAGCGTCGTTGCGCAACGACGACATCGTTCGGGGACGAGGACTCGAACCTCGATTGACAGGGTCAAAACCTGCCGGCCTGCCATTGGCCGATCCCCGATTGGCTTGCCATTGGCCGATCCCGAATCTGGCAAGCGTGGGCCGGCGGGGAGTCGAACCCCGTTCGCTCGGGTAAGAACCGAGTGCTTCGCCGTCAAAGCTTCCGGCCCTCGCGGTCGGGCATTGGGACGCCCGTTATGTGGGAGCGGCAGGACTCGAACCTGCGTATGGACCTTCGCCCAGACTGGTTTACGGCCAGCCTCCTTTGCCACTCGGATGCACGCTCCCCGTTCGAGGAGCCGAGATAGCTTCCCGTCTGCATGATTCACCTCCAGAAATGAAAAAAGCCGCCGTGGTTTCCCAGGGCGGCTTCACATCGAACTATCGTTCAGTTCGCGTTAGCCGCCCCTCCAATCGCTCAGCTCGAAACCCTCGGACGAGCAAATGCTTGGGGTCGAGACGAGAGTCCACGAAGGCCTCATATAGCGATGTTGACCGCCGCAGAGGCGCGCGCGATTGGCCGCAAATGCGGCGCGTATCGCGTTGCGTTCTGTTTTGCGCACGATCAACATGATTGAGCGAAGGTGAACTGCGCAATCTGGTCCGTCAAGATCTTTTTTACAATTAGCGATGACCGCTGGTGTTTTCATCCAATCCACCGGGCGCGCTAAGATACGAGGCCGGATGAAGCGCTCGTTGGTTCTTTTGACAGTCGCGACGCTCGGTTGCGGAGCCTCGAGCGGAGCGAGCGACGCGGGAGCCGCGGCCGGGACTGGCGGCGCGGCCGGGACTGGCGGCGCCGCCGGGACGAGCGGCGCGGCGGGGACAAGCGCGACCGGCGGCACCGCCGCCGGCGGAGGCGCCGCCGGTACGGGCGCTGCGGGCGCGGGCGGGGCGCCCCCGGGTTGCAAGCGGGGGATCGCCGCCAACACGGCGCCGGGCGCGGCGTTCTTTCCGGCGGTGGGCTGGTGGTACAACTGGAGCCTCCAGCCGTCGGGCGGCAACACCGGGATCGAGTTCGTGCCGATGGTCTGGGGGGCGAGCACCGTCAGCGGGACGATCCCCTCCGGCGCGAAGTTCCTGCTCGGCTTCAACGAGCCGAACTTCATGTCCCAGTCGAACCTCACAGCGGCGCAGGCCGCCGCCGACTGGGTCGCGTTGCAGGCCAACGCGCTCAAGTCGGCGCTGCAGATCGTCGGGCCGGGGATGAACTTCTGCGGTCCGGCGGCGAGCTGCAACGGCACCGATCCGTTTGCGTACCTGACGACGTTCCTCGCCGACTGCACCGGCTGCGAGGTCGATTACGTCGCGGCGCACTGGTACAACTGCGACCTTCCTTCGTTGAAGGACTATCTCGAACCGGGCGGCAGCCTCGCGGGCTACGAGCAGTTCGGCAAGCCGATCTGGCTGACCGAGTTCTCCTGCGACCCGAGCGCCAGCGAGGCCCAGCAGGAGGCCTACATGCGCGCGGCGATCCCGTACCTCGAGGGAAACCCGCACGTCTACCGCTACTCCTGGTTCAGCGCGGATCCGATCCCCAACGCGAAGCTGGTCAACAGCGACGGCTCGCCGACGGCGCTCGGTCAGGTCTACATCGGCCTCGCCGGCGCCTGTCAGTAGCGCCGCTCAGCCGCTTCCGGGGACCAAGACCGCCGCGCCCTCCAGGCGGCCGGCGCGCAGATCGTCGAGGGCCTCGTTCGCGCGCGCGAGCGGATACGCGCGGACCGTCGTCTTGACCGGCACGCGCGGCGCCAGCGCCAGGAACTCCTCGGCGTCGCGGCGGGTCAGGTTGGCGACCGAACGGATCGAGCGCTCGCCCCAGAGATCGGCGTACGGGAAGCCGGGGATGTCGCTCATGTGAATTCCGGCGCAGACGACGGTGCCTCCCCTGGCGACGGCGTGCAACGCCGTCGGGACGAGCGCGCCCACCGGCGCGAAGATCAGCGCGGCGTCGAGCGCGGTGGGCGGCGCCGCGTCCGAGCCGCCGGCCCAGATGGCGCCCAGCCCGCGCGCGAACGTCTGGCTGGCGCTGTCGCCGGGGCGGGTGAAAGCAAAAACCTCGCGCCCCTCGTGGACGACGACCTGGGCGATGATGTGCGCCGCCGCGCCGAACCCGTAGATGCCCAGCCGGCGCGCATCGCCCGCCGCACGCAGCGCCCGGTAGCCGATGAGCCCGGCGCACAGCAGCGGCGCCGCCTCGACGTCGCCGTAACCGTCGGGGATCGGAAAGCAGAATCGGTGATCGGCGGCGGCGAATTCGGCGAAGCCGCCGTCGATCTGGTAACCGGTGAAGCGCGCCCGGTCGCACAGGTTCTCGCGCCCCGACCGACAGTACGCGCATTCGCCGCAGGTCCAGCCGAGCCAGGGGACACCGACCCGATCGCCGATCGCCAGGCGGTCGACCCGCGCACCCTTGGCCACGACCCGCCCGACGATCTCGTGACCCGGGATGACCGCGGGCCTGGGGTCGGGCAGCTCGCCGTCGACGAGGTGGAGATCGGTCCGGCAGACCGCGCAGGCCGCGATCTGGATCAGGACCTGGTCGTCAGCGGGCTCGGGGCGCGGGCTCTCCGCCGCGCGCAGCGGCCGCCCCGCACCGTCGAAGCGCATCGTCTGCATCGAGAGTGTGTCTCCTCACTGCCGCTCACTTCGCGGCGTCGGCTTGTCCTTCGTCGGATCGGTCTTCGTCGCCTTGGCCAGGAAGTAGCTCTTGAGCAGGGCCTTGTCGCTCGCCGACAGCTTGGCGTCGGGGTGCATCGGCAGCACGTAGAACCAGGGGGGCATGGCGCCCGACTCGACCTGATCCCAGGCGTTTTCGCGATCGGTCTGGCGCTCGTCCTCGTCGACGTCGCCCCACTTCGAGAAGTTGAGGTGGCTGCGCCCATGGTGGACGTCGCGCGCCATCAGCCACGAGCCGGGCGCGATCCGCGCGTACAGCGGCCAGCGCGTCTCGTTGGTGTGGCAGTCGAAGCAGGCGCGGCGCATGACTGCCTCGACCTCGGGCGGCCCGTCGAACTTGAACCGGTCGGGCGGATTGGTCCCGATGTCCTGGGTCGGAATGCCCAGCCACTTCACCGGCGCGATCTGCAGGAGAGCAAATCCGACCACGCCCACGATCACGCAGACCTTGAGCATCCGGGACAGTCGTCGCGCCATGGCGGGAAGATAACCCGACCGCCCGGCGACTTCGATTACTGTGCGGCTGGTTGCTGGAACTGCGCGAAAGCGTGCGACTTGAATTGCACGCTGCGGGGGACTTCCAGTTTCTTGGGAGGGGCAGGGGCCGCTGCGGCGGGGGTCGGCGTCAGCGCCGGCAGACCGCGCTGCTTCCCCGCCAGCGCGGCCTGGAGCAGCGTGATTTCCCCCTGCAGGGCGTCCATCCGCCCCTTGAGCTCGTCGAAGAACGGTCTGACGGTCGTGTCGTACCCTTCGCCGACGGCGGCCGCCGCCTGCTTCGACGACACCGTGCTCGCCTGGCTGGAGGCGTCGGACGCCTTCATTCCGAAGTACCCGGAGATGACCGCGCAACCGACCGCCGCGATCGCCCCGATCCACGCAACCCTCGTCTCTCCGGCCATCGGCCCTCCCTGACGTCCTAGGTACTCGCAAAACGTCAGGGCGGCCAATTTCTTCCTGGCCGACGGTCGGTCGCTACTTGGGCGGGGCACCGGGCGGCGGGCCGATCGGCGAGAAGTGCTCGTGGACGATCTTCCAGTCGCCCTTGTACTTCACGAACACCATCGTGGTCGCCATCTTCATGGCGAGCGGCTTCCCCTGCATCTTGGCCGAGAAGTCGCCGTTGAAGGTGGCGATCGCGGTGTCGCCGTAGACGTTGACGGCCAGATCCTTCATGTCGACCTTCGGGTCGGCCAGCATTCCGAGCTGGGTTTCCTCGCCCTTCCGGTTGGCCGCCGCGTCGCCGCGCGGCTCGCCGTCCTTGAACTCCGTGAACTTCGGCCCATACATGTGGAACGAAGCCAGCTTGGCGAAGTCCTTTTTGGCCGCGACGGACCAGATCTCGTTCAGCCGCTTCTTCACCTGGGCCTGCGCCTCGGGGTTGGTGTCGGTGCTGAGGTCGCTCTTCGCCAGTGCCCGTGCCGCCGGCACCACCGAGATCGAAAGCGCCATCAGGATCCAGAGAGTCTTCTTCACGCGTGTCTCCCATCCGCCCGTCCGTCGGGCCGACCACGAACGTAAGGCCGTCGGGCCGCCGGCTCCATGACCGAACGTCCAGTAAGCTTGCCCGTCCATCCAGGAAAACAGGCCGCGCGGACGGCTAGGCCGTCGTCGGGACGTGCCGACGGCTACGCCGTCGTGGGGACGTGATTGAGGGCGCCGGTGACGGTCTTGCCGCCGGCGGAGGAGATCCAGTCGGCCGTCTGGACGCTGTCGGGGATGCCGAGGCCGGCGCCCAGCGTCTTGGCCGCCGCGACCATCGTCTGGTTGGCCGGGATGTCGCCCGAGTTGTTCGAGGCCCCCGTCGCCGAGTCGATCCCGCTCGCCGCGTAGCCGCCGTCGTTGTTCGAGTCGGCCGTCACGCCGCCGACCACCGACGACTTGAAGTTCTTCCCGACCATCACCGAGACGTTGTGGTTCCCCCAGTGGTCGCGCCCCGTTCGCGACGTCACCTTGGAGATGCCGGCCAGGTTGCGGCCGAACACGTTCCAGAACGCGAACGTCACGTTGTCGAGGAGGCCCAGGCTGGCCAGCACGCCGTTCGTCGTGTCGGGCATCAAGAGCTTGTTCATCGCGGTGATGCCGCTGACGTGCTGGTCCGACTCCGCCTGCAGGTTGCTGTCCGAATGGTTGTCGCCGCCCATCGAGATGTGCACCGTCACCACCGGCGTCACCTTCGCCGCGATGAGCGCGCCCGCCGCCCACAGCTGCCCGTTGGTGTCGTTCGCCGTGATGTTCCCCAGCGTCGTCGCCAGCTGGCTGGCCAGCCCACGCACCTGTGTCTGCGACGTCGCCAAGGCGTCCAGGAACTGCGCCTGCACGCTCCCCGACGGGTACTCGCTCTTGATGAGCGCGTTCAGGCTGTCGAAATCCGTGTCCCGCTGCGTCTGCAGCGTCACCAGCGGGTCGTTCTTGGTCCCCGTCAGCAGCGTCTTGAGCTGCATCGGCGTGATTGACGGCAGCGTCCGCCCCGAGAAGCTCACCAGCTCCCCCGCGTTGCCGCCCGCGCCCACGGAGATCGGCGCCGTCTGCACCGTGCCGAAGCAGGCCCCGAGGTGCTTGGCGAACGCCGAGACCATCATCTCGCCGCCCGACGTCGCCCCCATCATCTTCATGACCTTCGGCTGGTCGCCGTGCACGACGGTGCCGGTCAGGTAGTGAAAGAACGACGTCCGCGCCAGCACCGCCGAGGAGAGACACCCCGCGCTGCCGCCCGACGTCGTCACCGACGGGTCGGCCCACGGCAGCGCCGCGCCCAGCGACTGGCCGCCGACCGTCACTTTCTGCGCCGACATCTCGTCCACGCTCGGGTGGATGAGGTTCGTGTTCTCGTACGTCCCCGGACAGTTGCAGTTCACCGGGTCGCCGTTGCTCGACGTGCTCAGAATCAAGTACTGGTTGTTGTTCTGCGCGTTCAGCATGCACTGCAAATCCTGCGCGGTCGCCCGGCGCGGGTTCAGCAGGAACCAGGGCGGCAGCCCCGTGGCGAGCGCACGGAGGCCGATGTAGCCGCTGCCGAACAGCCCGGCGAGGAGAGTTTCTCGTCGTGTAACTGGCTTGGTCATTTGAGCAGCGCTCCTTTAAAGACCGATTCCGAGGGAGGTGGGGGACTCGCAGGCCAGCACGAACGTCGACCGCACCGAGTTCGTCTGGGCGCTGCCGCCTCCCGAAGTCTTGACCTTGGCCGCCGCTGCGCAGTGGTTCTCGAGGATGCTGATCGCTTGAGCATGGGCCGGGTCGCTGGGGTTCACCCCCATCACCTGCTCGGCGAACTTGGTCAGCAGGCCGTCGCCGTTCGTGCAGCTCGTGCTCGAGCTGGTGTACGGCCCGCCTGTCACGTCGACCACCAGCTTGGCGACGTTCTCGCAAAGCTCCTCGCTCGCCGCGCGGTAGAAGAGGTCGGGGTAGGCGGGCGTGACCGGCGTCGGCGACCCGCGGCTGAAAGCGTCCGCCGCGACGCTGCCCGCGATGGTCAGCGTCGTCGTCTGCGTCGAGGTCGGGACGGCGGCCTGCAGCGCGCAGATGTCGGCGATCCCCGTCCGGTTCGAGAGCGCCGCGCAGAAGTGCGCCTGCCGCGCGATGCTGACAGGAACCGTCTCGCTGCCGCTCGAGTCGGCGGGGTAGGTCGCGGTGGCCGCCGCCCCGGTCAGGAGCGGCGAGGAGAACAGCTCCTTCACGAGCGCCGTGAAGTTATAGTTGCTGCTGACGAAGTCGCCCACGATGCCGCGGAACACCGGATCGCTGGTGGAGCAGGCGTTCGAGTTCGCCCAGTAACAGAGGTTCTGCGCCACCGAGACGGCGAACAGCGGCAGCGGCCCGCCGGAGTCGCTGCTGTCCTGATCGGTCGCCTTCAAGAGGAGCGGCCCGAGGTCGGCCATGCTGGCGCCGCCCGACGGGCTCTGCCAGTTCACGTCGGCGAAGGCGAACCCCGTCTGCAGCGGCGTCGTCGGCCGCGGGTTCGGCTGC
Organism: uncultured Pseudomonadota bacterium; assembly: GCA_963831685.1. Classification (GTDB taxonomy): domain Bacteria; phylum Myxococcota_A; class Polyangia; order Fen-1088; family Fen-1088; genus JADGRB01. The sequence continues at coordinate 1,769,425 of CAWHRJ010000004.1, read as the reverse complement.
GAGCCGTTGAACGGGTTCTTCACGAAGTCGTTGCGGTCGTTGAAGTCGTACTGGTTGCCGAAGAACATCCGCATCGGGTCGAGGCTCTTGTGGCAGCCGTAGCACTCACCCGAGGTCGTCGTGTGCGACGACGCGAGGCCCACCTCGCTCAGCGGGGTCAGCTGGTTGTCGGGCGTGAACGACGCCCCCAGCGAGGCGATCAGCGTCTGGTTCATCGTCACGCGGTGCTGGTTGCTGTCGTTGGTGTTCCAGAGGGCGAGAAAAGCCGGCGTCGTGTAGAACCCGACCCGCGGCATCGCCAGCTTGATTGTCGAGGCGTTGCGCAACGTCGGGAGGTCGTACGGCTGGACGTACGAGTCGCCGCTCTGCTTGGGCGCGATCGTGACCCAGCGCCAGTCGGAGACGTCGCTGTCGCTCATGTACGGCTTCGACGGGTGCTCCCAGCAGTCCGGCGACCCGACGAACGGGTAGCGCGGCGTGTAGCCGATGAGCCGCTGGAACAGCTGCGCGTACCCGCCGGTCGGGCTGAAGTTGCTGCCGCTCGCCGAGGTGCCGAACTGAACCACCGTCTTGGCCGTCCCGCCGACGGTGTCGCCGGTCCCCTGGCAGGTCGGCGTCAAGAACCCTCGGCCCGACACCGCCGGCTTCTCGTCGTCGAACACCATGTAGTTCGAGCTCTGCGGGTTGAGCGAGTCCGCGAGCGGGATCGTGTTCACGTAGTCCAGCTTCCACTGAAGCTTGGCGTTCGTGTTCGCGCCGCCGCTGAAGTTGTACGGCTCGTCGTCGGGCATCTCGATCTCGGTGTAAAGACTGAGGAGGCCGGTCGTCATGACGAACCTTTGCGTCGTCAGCACGTCGGAGAAGGGCTCGGTCCCCTCCTTGACCATCTCCCAGGCGGTCAGCGCGAAGCTGTCCTGGAGGTTTTGCACCAGCTTGAAGTAGACGTCGTCGCCGACCGCGGCCGTCCCCAGCGGCCCGAAGTCGAAGCCGCCGTTCTCCAGCAACTGCGGCTTGAAGTTCTCCGTCGGCGTGAACCCGACCTGCTGGAACATGTTGCGGAAGAACGAGACCATCTTCCCTTCGAACTTCGGTTGATAGGCGGCGCCGGTCGTCCAGCCGATGATCAGCTCTTGCAGGCCGGCCGGGCCCATCGACTGCACCGTGTTCACCTCGTCGTCGGAGCAGGGCATCCCGACGAGGAGGTCCTTGATCTTCCGGCAGGTGGGGGCGGCCAACGCGGGCGTGAAGGTGGTCGGCTTGACGGTGACGCCGCCCGCGTCGGCGCTGCTGCCGGCGTCCACCGGAATGATGACCGACCCGCCCGCGCCGGTCGTCGAGGAGCCGCCGGAGCCGTTGTTGGAGGAGCCGCCGGAGCCGTTGTTGGAGGAGCCGCCGGCGCCAGTGTTGGAGGAGCCACCGGAGCCAGGGTTGGAGGAGCCACCGGAGCCAGGGTTGGAGGAGCCACCGGAGCCAGGGTTGGAGGAGCCGCCGGAGCCGTTGTTGGAGGAGCCGCCGGCGCCGCTCTTCGCGTCGCCGATCTGGCCGGCGCAGCCGGTCCCCGCGGTCGCCACCAGCAAGACCGCGATGCCGATTCGCCGGAATTCGTTCGTCAACATGCTCCCTCCAGGGGGCTCGAGCGCCATCGCTCGAGAGTGAAAAAAAACGAGGCGGGATTGGAAATGAGCGGAATGCCCACGTACACGTGTCTCCCATGCAGTAGCGATCCGGTCCCGGAAGGGGTCAGCGCGTTGTCGGTTTGCGCTGTTTTTTGTCAAACAATCTGCCGGCCGATCTCGGCGCGGGCAGGCGGGACCAGCCGAGAATGGCTAGCCATCCGGAACTACAGGTGAATCAGCTCGGCCAGCTGGCCCGGGTGGCGCCGGATCGTCCCGGCGTCAGAGCAGCACGCCCTTCACGATCCGCTTGAGCGCCTCCTGCAGCGGGACGTGGCCGATGAGCGCGGGGAGGGCGGGGACCGCGCAGACCACCAGGATGGCGATGAGCCCTTGGCGCCCCACCGGCAGCGGTCGCATCCGGTCGATCGATCCGTAGCTCGTTCCCAGATCGGCGAGCGACGAGATCGACGGATCGCCCAGCGGCTCACCGCCGGCGTCCCCCAGCCAGCGATCGGCGAACAGCCGGTTGTGGCGGCTGGCGAGCTGGCCGTAGTCGAGCTGACCGCCCTGCTTGCAGAGGAGCAGCTTGCGGAAGAAGCAGGCAAGCGGCCCCAGCGTCATCGCGATCGTGATCAGGCTGAACGCGGCGACCTCCATCTTTGCTTCCCGCAGGTCGGAGGCGCCGTGGGCCAGGTCCAACATCAGCCGGCCTCCGAGCACGGCGCCGACCGCCACCTCGAGGCTGAGAAACGCCATCGACGCCTGCTCGAGGAACCCGAGGCCGCCCGCGAGGTCCGGGTGGGTCGGCTCGAGGCGCAGGCCGAGCCGCGAGGTGCGGACGAGCAGCAGCGCCCAGAGCGCCCACCGCCAGATCCACTGCAGGAACACGACGCGAAACAGGGGGAGGCTCAGATAGGCGGTCCATCCGTCGAGCACCGGCAGATGCGAGGCGCGGCCGTAGAGACCGCCCGCGGCCGAGAGTCCGAAGGCGAGCAAGACGATGACGATCGTCGCCCGCGGGGAGCGATGCAGGCGCTGGGCTTCGGCCACGATCTCCTCGAAGCGCGGGACGTCCGCCGTCGTGACGATCCCGCGCGCGGTGAAGTGGGCGACGGCGGCACGCACGCGCACGTCGACGAAGCTCTCCGCCCAGAGCAACACGGGGATCGCGATCAGGAAGCGGGTGTCGAGCGGGAAGAGGGGGGCGTGCGCCCGGCCCGCGATCGCCGCCAGCAGCACCGGCGGCAGCCAGCCGACGACCGCCAGGGCGAGCGCGCGCGGCAGCACGTCGTGACGGCCACCCGCCAGCCGCAACGCGCGCTGCAGCTCGAACAGCGGGTCGCCGTCGAGCAACGAGAACCCAGCTCCTCCCGGCGGGCCGCCGGCGCCGGCCGGTATGCGTCGTCCCATCACCGCCAACGTGGATCGCCCGCCCGGGACCGACAGCGGCGTCGATGCCGCAACCCGGTCCCTCGGCTGTGAGGTTGAGCCTGAATCGACGCCGCCCGGGTTGACGAACGTCTGCGCGTCGCGCGCGCAACGGATCGTGTGCGCGAGCGCGCAGCGTGGGCGTCTCTCGACACGCCTGTGCGGTTTCTGACAGCGGCGCGGCGGCGTCTCCCCGACGGGCGCGGAGATCGTGGCTGGCACGTCGACTGCACAACGGTCGAGCAGCGCGCGGTTCGTCGCTCACAAAAGGCGACCGCGCGCACGCAAGGCGTGTCCACCCGAAGGAGAGATCATGAAGCCGTTCTGGCTCGGTCCCGCAGTGCTCGCGATCGTCCTGGGATCCACCACCGCCGCCAAGGCGGCCACCCGCGTCTGCGTCAGCGTCGAGCAGAAGTCCTGGTACCGCGGGGCGGCTGCGCCGCCCGTGCGCGTCGCGCCGCCCGCGGCGCCCCCGGCGGCGCCGTCCGCCGCGCCGCCCGGCGATGCCGCCGCGTCCGCAGCGCCCCCAGCCCCGTCGCCAGCCCAGGCGGCCAAGGCGCACGCCGCCGCGCACGAGATCGATCCGACGCTCTACCTGAAACGGATGCTGGAGTACGAGATCACGCACGAGCCGGGGTTCGCCGCCGTCGACGACGGCTGCCAGCAGCGGATGATCGTCGAGCTCTATCAGCTCGAGAGCGGATGGACGGTGTTCGCGCGCTTCGCCGAGCGCGAGGAGAAGATCGATCAGGCACAGCTGGACGAGTTCGTCGAGCTGGCGCAGCGGATCGCCTTCGCGCTGCTGCGCAACCGCGCGATCGGCCAGACCATCACGCGCGAGAACGTTCTCCGCTCGGACAGCGAGCAGAACCTGCGCACCGTCGAGGGGAGCGGGCACTTCATCTTCGGGATGGGGACCGAGATCCGTTTCGCCGAGCTGCCGACCGCGCAGGGGCAGACGCTGCCCGCCGCCAACGAGCTGCGCATCCTGACCCCGGTCAGCGTCGAGGCCGGCTACCGACGCAAGCTGCATTCGTGGGGCTTCGACGCCTTCGGGCGGGTGGGGCTCGGCACCGAGCAGACGGGGATTCACGACAACGATCTCGGCGGGCACGTCGACTACTCGTTCAGCCTCTCGGCGGGGCTGCACTTCCTGCGCTACCTCGACGCCCCCGGCATCAACTCGCTCTACTACGGCGGCGGCGCGGCCTTCGAGTTGGCGTTCTTCGACGCCATCCGCCCGGTCGCCGAGCGGACCTCGACCACCGACCGCGACACGCTGATGGGCGGGGGCCTCAACGTCGACCTGCTTCTCGGCTACGAGTTCCTGCGCGCCAGCTCCATACATTTTTTCGGTCAGATCGAGCTCGACGTGCCGACGTACCTGCTCAAGACCGAGAACGCGAGCGGGGCGATCGACAGCTACATGCCCGGCGCGCTGGCCCAGATCGGGATCATCTTTTAGCCATGCCCCGGCGGCCGTCGCGGTGGGCGGCTCCGGCGCTGCTCGCGCTCGGTGTCGCGCTGGCCCTGGCGGCCGTTCCGCGCGCCGCCCGCGCGCAGCTGCGAACCTGCGTCGAGATCGAGACCGCGCCCGGGCCGACCGAGAACCTGGTTCGGCTGGTCAAGGACGAGATCGATCGCCACCCCACCCACCGGGCGGTCGCCGCCGACTGCCAGGCGGTTCTCTCCGTCGAGCTCATCGACCTCGGCGCCGACGGGGGCAAGTGGATCACCGGCCGGCTCGGCACGCAGGTCCCGCACCGGGAGCGGGTCGGCGCCGACGGTCTCGCCCCCGCGATCGAGCGCCTGGTGACGGTGCTCCTGCACAACGATCCCCTGGTCTTGCGCGGGCCGGAGTCGCAGAGCTGGCTCGTCCGGCAGGAGCGCGCGCTCGCGGTGCGCAGCACGACGCACGCCGGGCTCGAGGTCTACGCGCTGGCGGCGCCGGTCGGCGCCTCGCTGACGACGCTGTCCGGCGTCGCGCTCGCGCTGCGCCGGGAGGTCGACCAGGTGTCGATCGGCGTCCGGGTCGGGGGCGCGTTCGCGCCGGGTGCCGAGCCGGCCGCGCTTCACCTCGAGCTCCAGTTCGACGCGGACGTCGAGGCGGCGTTCTACTTCCGCCCGGTCGACTCGGTCACGCTGTTCGCGAGCGCGCTGGTGGGGCTCGTCTACCAGCGGTTCGAGGGGCCGGCGCCGCTCGACGGCCTGGGCGCCACCGGCGTCGCGACCAGCGACGGGCTCTGCGTCGGGCTGCGTGCCGGCGTGGAGGCGCTGCGCATCTCCGATCTGCGCCTCGTCGCCTATCTTCAGCTCGAGGCGCCGACGTTCGCCAGCCGCGACCCCGACCACGGCGTCGTCGACCAGTGGGCGCCCAGCGCGGCGCTGGGTGTCGGCGTCCTCTTCTGAGCGCCCCGACCTCGCGGCGCTAGGGATCGAGCTCGATGCTGGGCGGCAGCGGCGCGTCCTCGTCCTCGGCGGTGGCGCGGTGGCGCGGACGCGCGCGGCGTGGGTCGTCGGGCGCGGCGCCCGCCGCCACCGCGGGGTGGGCGATCTCCCGGAGCGCGGGCGCGACGGGTGCTGCCGGGGCGGCCGGGGCGGCCGCGTGCACCTGCGCGGCCTGCACCGCGGCCAGACCGACGATGGGATCGGCGGCGCGGTCGCCGCCCGGTGGCCGGCGCCAGCCGGCGGCCAGCAACAGCACACCGACGACCGCCACCAGGCCGGAGAAGGCCGCCGCCCGGCGCAGGTGGGTACGATGCATCGGGGCGGTCACCGTCGCTGGCGCCGGCGCTGCCGCTGGCACCCGCACGGCCACGTCGCGCTCGAGGCCCGAGAGCGTCACCTCGACCGCGTCGGGCAGCTCGTTCTGCACCGGCAGCGGCGTCAGCGATGCCAGGGAACCGCTCCGCCGCACGCAGCGCTCGATGATCGCCTGCCGCTCGGCCCGCTCCTTCGAGAAGGCGAGCGCCACGACCTTCCCCAGATTGCGCGCGTGCGAGTCCGCCGACCCGACGAGGACGCCCTCCAGATCCATCTCCAGCTCCGCGGCCGACTGGTGGCGGCGATCGGGATCGGGCTCGAGCGCGCGCGCGACGATCGCCTCGAGCCCCGGCGGCAAGGCGGCGTCGGCGGGGAGCGGCGGCAGCGTCCGCCCCGAGGCGAGAAAAGAGACGATGTCGACCTCGGTCATCCCCTGCCACATCCGGCGCACCGCCAGCATCTCCCACATCATGATCCCGACGGCGAACAGGTCGGCGCGCCGATCGGTGGTCGCCCGCTGCAGCTGCTCGGGCGCCATGTACGCGATCTTCCCCTTCAACGTTCCGGGGCGGGTGTGGTGCGACGCCGCCAGCGTCTTGGCCACGCCGAAGTCGACCAGCTTGACCTGCCCGTCGTAGGTGACGAAGACGTTCTGCGGGCTCACGTCGCGGTGGACGACGCCGAGGGGCGTCCCGTCCAGGTCGTCCAGCGTGTGGGCGTACTCGAGCCCCGCCAGCACGCTGGTCAGGATGCGGAGCCGCAGCGGCAACGACAGCGCGGCGCGCCCGCGCAGCAGGCGGTTGAGGACGCGGGTGAGCGGCTGCCCGTCGAGGTACTCCATGGCGATCGCCAGCTCGCCCTCACCGGCCAGGACCTCGTAGGTCTGGACGACGTTCGCGTGGTTGAGCCGCAGCGAGAGCCCCGCCTCGTCGAGGAACATCGCCACGAAGTCCGGATCGGTGGCGAGCTCGGGCCAGGTCCGCTTGAGCACCGCCAGCCGGCGCACGCCGCCGCCTCCGTGCGCGAGCGCCAGCAGCACCTCGGCCATGCCGCCGCGCCCGATCTGTGCGATCGGCTCGTAGTGCGTTCCGCTCGGACCTCTGGGCTTGGACATGGGACGCCACCGACGGCATCGCTCGGTCTAACAGGATGTCGGTGACGCACGAAGCAAACCCTCGGTGACAACTTAAGACAAGAGCGAAGAGTTTCCGGAGCTTCGCCGGTCGGCGGCGAAAGGCCGGTTACGGGACCAGGCTGCAGTACTTGAGCACGCCGGCGTCGCCTGTGCCGGGCACGTCCGTGCAGGTTGCCGTGCTCGGATTGGGGCAGTCGAGGGGCGTCCCGCAGGCGAAATAGGTCCCCGACTTGCCGTTGCCCGGGCACATGACGGGCGACAGGCAGGCGATGCTCAACGTGGTCTCGTTGAGGCAGCAAACCTGGCCCGCCTCGCAGTCCGCGGGCGTGAAGCAGGTTGGCTGTCCCGGCGGGACTTCACACTGGTCGGTCGCGAAGTCCGCGGGGTCAATGCAGCTCGCGAAAGGGGCGATCTTCTGGAGGCAACAGACCGTCCCCGACTTGCAGACCTCGGTGCCGCAGGCGAGAGAGGCGTCGCTCCCCGCATCCTGTTGACTCATCAGCGGCGTAAAATCGCACTTGTGAGAATGGACCCCCCCACAGCAGCCCGAGAGTGCTCCAGTGAGACCGAGACCAAACACAACGACCAGGACACCCAGCCTCAAGCGCGACATTTCGATCATGGTTTCACAAATCTGAGAGACAATCCCTCAACCCCCGCTCAATAAGTGCCGCGTTCCATCGTTCACATGAGCACGAATATTGCCTGACTCGCGCCGGGGACTAAAGCCCGGATCCGGATGAAATCCTCGCACCCAATCAAACGCCCAAGTCTCCGAGGCTCGACGCAGCAAGGATCGAGCCAGGAGAGTTGGAGGCGGCGCCAATCGGGGCGTCGGGCCTCTTGCCGCGCTTTGGCAGCGTCTATGCTACTGGCGATGACGGGAATCGGCGTCGGTTGTGGAGATGTCTCCTTCGTCCCGTCGCCATTTACCCCTCAGAATGTCGACCTGGTCTACAGCAGCCAAGAGGACATCACGGTGGTGCGGTGGAGGATCTCCTCGACGGTGCCGGCCGATCCCGACCTCCAGTTTCAGATTCTCGGCGTCCGGGGCTACCAGCCCATCGACTTTCTACAATCGGTCTATCCGGGCGGCGGGATCGCCTGTACCGACGGGGAGGGCTCCTGCTTTCAATATGTCCTGCGCGGCCGCTATTCGGCCTGGAAGGGGGGGCGCCCCATCCAGGCCGTGCACTCGCTCTACGGCGTTCTGCCGGGGGCGAAGGCCCAGGTCACGCCGGTCGCCCAGACGCTCGCCGTGGCTTCGTTCTTTCACACCGGGAACCAGCAAGTCACCGTCAACATCACGGACCAGGTCGCGGCCCCCTCGAACGAGCCCTACCTCTATCCGCGCGGCTATGACCACAGCATGTGGCCGACGAACGGGCTCTGCGTGTCCGATTCCGCGCCCGATGGTGTCAGCTTCTTGCCGCTCGACCCCAGCACCGACGGGTTCGCGCCGGATAAGCAGCCCGACGGGCACCTCACCGACAGCGGCATCTACTGCGTCGCCGTGCGCCCGGTCCCGAACGACGACGGGGGGGCGGCGGTGGCGCAGACGCGCATCGAGACGCTGCCCGAGGTGGTCACCCTGCACCAGACCTTCGCTCCGCCGGTCGAGCTGTCGCCGGTCATCTATCAGATCGTCCTCGATCTTCAGATCCCGCTCGCCGATCGCTGCACGTCGGCGATCCAGACGATCGAGTCGCTGGTCGACAAGTACATGAACAAGGGCAACGCCACGGTGCCGGTGACGAAGCTGCCGACGTTGAATCTGGCAGTCGATCCGCACGGGACCGACGCTTCGGCGAACTGCAATCAGCAGGACGGGCCGCTGCCCGCGAGCGACATGGCCGACGCCGTCATGCAGGTGGTGACCAGCTATCCCGAGCATTACCAGCAGTTCCATTTTCTGTTCTTCGACAACCTCGATGCGCCGCTGTCGGGGCCGCTCACCGATTCGCTCTCGACGTTCTTCAGCGCGCTTCAGACGGCGCCCACCGGGTACAACCTGCGCACGGTCTCCTGGCTGTTCAACCCGGGGCTGGCTGCGTACAACTCCCCGACCCCGACCTGGTCGATGACCCAGCCGCCCTGGCAGGCGGCCGACGACCCCGACTTCGAGACAGACGCTCGCCTTGTACGCGATGCAGAACCTCCCGTACGAGAGCCAGACGCACGACCCGTCCACACCGGTGGCGCTGCTGTCGACCGACGACGCGATGGCCGACGACGGCGATCAGATCAAGATCTGCCAGTCGGCGCCGGCCGTGATCCCGGTCGACGTGAACTCGGGCAGCGAGTTCTTCGGCCCGAGCTGGTCCGTGAAGGCCGCCGACCCGCCCGGCTACCTGGTCAATCTCAACCCGAGCGCTTCCGCGGCCTATGGCTCTTTCGTTCAGGTGAGCGCGACGGTCGACTACCAGATCTGCAGCCGCTACTGCGACAATCACCCCTACGTGTCGACGGCGCAACAGGGGCAGTCGTCGTGGTCGGGCAGCTACGCTTGCGCGGAGACGACCGACTGATGCGCGCCCTCCCACACCTCGTGCCGGTGGTCGCGCTCGCGCTCGCGCTCGCGGGCTCGGCGGCGTCTGCCGCGGAGCCGCTGCCGGCCGCCGCCGAGCCGGTCCCGACCGCCGCCGCTGTTCCCGGCGGCGCACCCGCGACCGCGGTCGTCGCGCCGGCCACGGGGGCGGCGGCGAGGCGGCCTCTCATTCACGAAGCGGCGCCGCGGCCCGAGGCCGCCGTCCGGGTCCAGCAGCGGTTCGCGGTGAAGGCGAACCTGGTCCAGATCTTCGCCGGCGGCGAGTACCTCTCGCGCGGCGACTTCTACAACAGCCCGGGCCTGCGCGTGGGGGGCGCCTACTACCTGCTCGAGTCGCTCGGCCTCGAGCTGCAGCTCTCCTACTTCTGGAGCTCGCTCGACGCGACGGCCGAGCAGGTAAAGATGACGAACGGGACGCTCCCGGACAGCCACCCGCCGGGCTGGCTGGCGCTCGTCGGCGCGCGCTATTCGATAGGATACGGCAAGCTGATGGTCGGCGGTCTCGGGGGCGTCATTCACTTCGAGCCGCAGGCGTTCGTTCACGGCGGCGTGCACGACAACGGCGGCGAGGTCGGCCCGTCGGCGGACTTCGGGCTCGGATTCCTCGTCTACCTGATGCCGCGCTTGTTCCTCCGCGCCGACGTCGCGGTCACGCTCGACTGGGAGACGCGCTCGGGCCAGACGGACACGGTCTGGGGGACGCTGCCGGCGCTCAGCGTGGGAGGCATGCTGTGAAGCGGATGAGGCGGGCCCCCCTCGTCGTTCGGGCGGCGCTGCTCGGCGCCGTCCTCGGCGCCGTCCTCGGATCTTGCGCCGGTTCGACCGGGCGCGTGCCGGCGCCGGCCGGGCCCCGGCTGGGCGCCGTGACCTCCGAGCCGCTCTCGCGCGACGAGCTTCTCGCCGACGCCGGCGCGGCGATCTGGCGCGGCGATCTGGCGACCGCCGAGGTGGCGCTCACGGCGCTCGCCGATCGCGAGCACGGCCGGACCGATGGCGCGCTCGACTTCTGGTCGGAGCTGCTGGCGCTCCTGCGCTGCGAGCCGCTCGCGCGCGTGCCGCAGGTGGGGCGCGCCGATCCGCCGCTCGCCGACCCCTGGGATCGGCTGCGCCGGCTGGTGCAGATCGAGCGGGTGCGGCTCGGCCGCGAGCTCCCCGCGCCGCCGAAGGGCGGCCGGCTGATCGCGCGCCTCGACGCCCCGACGGGTGCGCGCGCGGTCAGGGAGGTCGTCTGGCCGGTCGAGGGGGAGCGCTGGAGCGACGAGACGGCCGTTCCGGTCCTCGTCACCCGCTGCGTCCCCGCCGGGGAGACGGGCTCGGTACGCGCGGGGCTGGCGCCTGCCGCCGAGGCCGAGGTGACGCTGGTGGCGGCGACGGCGCGGGCGATGCCGCCCGATCATCCCGCGACGGCGCCGCTGCTGCTCGAGGCGGGCCTGCTGGAGGTGACGCACGGGCGCGCCGTCGCCGCGGCGGCGGCGCTCGGGGAGCTCGAGGCGGCGGGCGGCGTCCTCGACGCGCGCGAGCACACCCAGGCGGTCCTCGCGGCGGCGCTGGCGGCGATCGACGACCCCGCGGTCCCGCCCGATCTGGCGCTCCGCCGCGGGCGCGCCGCGTTCGCGCTCGATCTTCCGGCCGTCGTGCGGCGCTCGCTGGCGCTTCTCCTCGCCGAGCGGCTCGATGCGGCCAAGCGCAGCGACGACGCGGTGGCGATCCTCGGCCCGCCCCCGCACGGGGACGACGCGATCGGGCGCTTCATCGCCTTCCGCCAGGTCGTGGCCCACGCGCGGGCGGGGCGCCGAGCCGAGCTGCTCGCCGAGGCGCGCGAGGCGCTGCACCGCCACGGGCGCGCCGACGTCGACGCCGATCCCGCGCTCGGCGCGGTGATGGACCTGGCGCTGCGGACGCTGGAGGCGTCGCCGGTCTCGACCGAAACGGTGGAGTTTCTGGAGGCGCTGGGGCCGCCGCGCGAGCGGCTGGCGCGCGCCGAGACGTTCGCCCAGATGGCTCTTTCGGCCGGGGCGTACGGCTCGGCGATGTCGACGTTTGCCTGGCTCTACCAGAACGACACCGACGTCGAGCGCCGCCTGCAGCACCTGGCCCGCGAGTGTGTGGCGGCCGCCCGCGCCGGGGCCAAGGCCGAGTTCGCCCGCACCTTCGGCGAGCTCGCCGGGCAGGAAGAAGAGGCCGACGCCGCGCCGGCCGGCGGCGGCGCCGGGCGGGTGGCGGCGGCCAGGGTCACCGAGAGGGTGGCCGGCAAGGCGACCGGCAAGGCCAAGGCAAAGTCGGCGGCGAAGGGACTGGCGGCCGACACGGGGCTCATCGCCTCGGCGGAAGGCGAGGGGCACCATGCCAAGCAGCGCGCGGCGCGCTCGTCCGACTGGCAGCGCGCGCTCTTGGTGGTGGCGCGAGACGCGTTGCCGGCGCTGGTCGACAACGACGATCAGGCCGATCTGGCGACGCTGGTGGGGACGCTCAAGCGGCACCTCGACGAGGCGGGGCGCGGTCCCGTCGACGAGGAGCTGACCACCCTCTATCGCGCGGCCAGCGCCCACCTCAAGTCGGGGCCGCGCGCCTACGCCGAGACGGTCGGGTCGTCACGGCGCCCGATCCTGCTCGGCGACATCATGATCGGGCGCAGCTACGAGGTGCACGCCCCCGCGATCGATCTGACGCCGGCGCTGGAGGAGGCGGGGCCGCTGGTGTTCGTCCCCCGGCAAGGCACCGATCCGTCGTCGCTGCGGCGCTGGCCGGGGACCTTCCGCGTCGTCTGGACGGGGGTCGGGTCGTGAGGCGGTGGGCGTGGGCGCTCTTGGTGGCGATTCCCGTCGCGCTGGCGGCGGCCGGCGCGCGCGCGCAGTCGCTGGTCGACGAGGTTCCGGAGGACCCCTGCGAGGCGGCGCGCGGTCTGGCTCTCGACGACGCCAGCCCGGCGGCGGAGCACCTGCGCCGCAGCTGCCGGCTGGAGAACTTCGAGGGCCGGCTGACCGCCGAGCGGCACCAGAAGGTGGCGGTCGAGGAGACGGCGCGCGAGGAGCGGGTCCAGGCGTGGATCGCGGCGACGCAGCCGGCGCGCGTGACGCACCCGCTGGCGGTCGAGCTGTTCGCCGGATCGGGTCTGGCGAGCTACGGTTTCGTCTTCGCCTGGGACTTCGTCACGCGCGGGGAGGTGAGCGCCTGGCTCGGCTGGCGGCCGATCTCCTGTCAGGATGTCTCCTCGGGCACGACGTCCGCGTGTGGCCGCACCGCCTTCGGACTGAAAGGACGTTGGTACTTGACCGATTACAACCTCACCCCGTTTCTCGACGGGGGCCTCTCCATCATGAGCTCGCACCTCCAGCTCTACACCTCGCAGCAGCAACCGGACGGGACGCACTTCGCCAGTGGGTCGGGACAGGCCAACAGCCTCAGCGCCGGCGCGGGGCTGGAGTTCGGCTATCGCGCCTTCCGGGCGAGCTTCGAATACGTCTTCGAGTACGCGTTCTACACCGGCGCCAGCCTGGACGACGACAAGAAGACCCCCAGCGCAGATCTGAACAGCGCCCTCGCGGAGAGCCTGAAAGCCGATCGGAACGGCTATCGATTCCAGGTGGGCTATGCGTTCTAGCCGTCTCGCGACAGCCGGGCTCGTCGCCTCCGCGCTCGCGGTCGCGTCGCCCGCGCGCGCCGCCGATCCCGCGACGCCGGCGCCCGCCATGCCTGCGGCGCCCGGCACGTACACCGGGCCCGACACGCCCGCTCCCGCGCCCGCGCCAGCACGCCGGGCGGCGCGCCCGCCGGCCGCCGGGGCGGAGGCCAACCCGAACAGCTCCGCCGGGGCGGGGGCGGCGAACGGTGGCGACGTCCGGCAACGGAGCGACGGCGAGATTCCGACCCGCAGGCGGCCGTCCTTCGAGACCGATCCGGCGGGACGCGCGGCGAGGCCGGTCGCCTCGTTCTCCGGGACGCCGCCGCCTCGCACGCCCCGAACGCAATCCGAGCCGCCGCCTCCGCCGCCCAAGCCGGCCTCGCCCAGTCAGGTCGAGGAGCTGGTCCGGCGCTCGAACGACAACATCGACTTCTTCGAGCTGGTCGACGACATGATCGACGAGATCGCGCGCCGGCTCGCGCTCGAGGATCCGAACCTCCTGTCGCCGATGGCGATCCGCCTGGCGCGCGTGTCGGCCAACCTGCGCCCGGAGTTCGCCCGCACGCTGGAGTCGCGCCTCACCGCGCGCCTGCTCAACGCGACCTCTATCAAGATGAACATCTGCCCCGAGTGCACGGCCCTGCGCTCGCGGGTCGAGAACGGCAACTGGATCCTGACGCTGGGCACGACCAATTCGGACGAGCTGCGGCGCCTCGGCGAGAAGACCGGGATCAAGACCTTCATGGACGTCGACTTCACCTTCAGCCCCGACCAGAACATCATCTGGATGGAGGCGACGGTGTACCGCGCCTCCGACGGCACAGTCCTCTGGAGCGACGCCTACCGTTCCGACGGGACGATGACCGCGCTCCTGCGGACCGGACAGAAGATCCCCACGCGCGCCGAGCGGGCCGCCGAGCTGGAACAGAAGATCTCGGGGCGCCCCAGCTACGGCTACGCCGCCTCGCTGGGGATGGCGCAGCTCGGCTACACCGCGCCCACCGGCAACGTCGTCGGCGCCCAGGTGGCGCTGCGGTTTCACGAACGATTCGGCGAGAACCAGAACAACCTTTTCGGCATCTCGGCCGGGATCTTCACCACCGGTCCGCCCAGCATGAACAAGATGCCGCAGGCGCTGAACTCGATCCTGCTCGGGGCTTACTACTCCCACGACCTGTCGGCGCCCAACCTGAACAAGCCGGAGTTCTGGATCTACGGCGAGGGGGGCGGGATGTTCACCGGCAACGAGGGGAACACCTTCTATCTGGAGAGCGGCCTCGATCTGCACCTCAAATTCAGGCTCTCCCTGTCGGCGGGCCTCATGTACGTCTTTCCCACCACGTATTCGGGCTACGATCTCGGGGGACTGGGGTTCCGGGTGCGGGTGGCGCTCAATTGGTAAAAACGATGTTCAAATCTGCTCCGCACCTGTTTTGGACGCTCGCGCTGGCCGCGGCTGCGCCGCTCGGTGGCTGTTCGACCGGCGGCGCGGTGCCGGCCGACGTCCGCGTCCCGCCGGATCTCCTGCGCGGGTCCCCCTACACGGCGACCGGCGAGAACGGGCGCAGCCGCTACGTCGTGCGCATGACCGACGGCCAGCGTGACTGGGAGATCCAGCTTCCCGAGATCGCGACCGCGTACGAGGTGAAGGTTCCGCTCAGCGGCAGGCCTGCCTCGGGGCTGTCGGCCGACATGGATACGGCCACCGCGGCCGATCGCGAGATCATCGCCGACCACGACGCCGCCTTGCGCGCGGGCGCCGAGACGGCGGCCGGCCCGGACGACGCGGTCGACGAGGGCGACAAGCCGCACGGGGGCAAGGTCGCGCGTCCGGCCGACGGCAAGGGGGCAGCGCGTTCCGGTCCGGCGAAAGTGCAAGGGGGCGCCGGCGCCGGCGCCGACCAGCCGGTCAAGGCCAGCTATCTGCTGACGCTGGCGAAGGTGAAGGATCTCTACCGCACGCGCCACTACGAGCTGGGGCTGGTGGAGATCGTGAAGCTCGAACAGCAGTACCCCGACGACGAGCACATCCTGTCGATGAAAGGGTCGCTGTACGAGAGGCTCGGCAACAAGAACCTCGCCCGGGAGGCCTGGCAGGAGGCACTGCGGCTGAACCCCTTCAACCTCGCGGTGCTGGAGGCGCTCCAGCGCCTCGGCAAATAGAAAAGAGAGAAAGACGACCACATGCACATCATCATCGGGCTTGCGGGGTTGTGGGCGACGCTGGTCGCGACGCGAAGCCACATGCCGAACGGCTTCACCGGGTTCTTCCACCCGGCGGCGCTCATCCTTCTTCTGGGCGCGCCGCCGTCGATCCTGCTCGTCGGGCACGACGTGCGGGAGATCTGGCGCGGGATCGTCACCCTGGCGCAGGCGCTGCGTTACCACGCGCGCCGCGCGGAGGCGCGCATGATCGCCGACCTCTATCGCTTCGGGCGCGAGCTCAAGCAGGGGAAGAGCGTCGAGGCCTCGAAGGTGCTGGCCGAGGCGGCCGATCCGCTGCTGCGCGAGGTGGGGCCGCTGCTCCTGCAGCCGGGTGGCGCGGCCGACGCGCGCGAGACGGTGCTGACGCTCTCCTACGCCCGCCTCGCGCAGGTCAAGGAGGCGGAGGAGGTGTTCCGGTTCCTCGCCCGCACCACGCCGGCCGTCGGCCTCATGGGGACCATCGTCGGCCTGGTCAACATGCTCATCAACCTGAAGAACTTCGAGCAGCTCGGACCGGCGATGGCGGTCGCGCAGCTGGCGACGTTCTACGGTCTCATTCTCGCCTACGCGATCTGGTCGCCGTTCGCCAAGCGGATCGAGAACTACGGGCGCAACCTGTCGGTGTCGGCCCGCCTGCTCGAACGCGGGCTGACCAGCATCGCGGAGGGGCGGTCGCTCTATGACCTGCGCCTCTTGGCCGGTGCCGGCAGCGGCGGGGCGCCCGCGGCGGAGGCTGCATGATCGGGGGCGGGGGCGGGGGAATGCTCGGCGGCGAGACCGGCGCCAAGACGACGGTCAAGCCGTCGCGCTCGCCCGAGGCGAGCGATCTGCTCGCCTACGGCGAGGAGGACGACACCTCCTGGCTCATTCCCTACGTCGACGTGGTCAGCCTCCTCCTGGCGTTCCTGATCCTGGCGCTCGCCATGTCCAAGGTGAACCTGCGCAAGTTCGAGATGGTCTCCGCCGCCATCTCGCACCAGGCACCGCCCCCCTCTCTCGACGTCCTCAAGGAAAAGATCGATTCGGTCATCGCCCAGCAGAATCTGCAGAGCCAGGTGAAGACCGTCCTCGACGACGACGGGCTGCGGATGGAGCTCAAGAGCGCGCTGCTGTTCGACAGCGGCCAGGCGGAGATCACCGACGCGGGCCACCAGGCGATCGACAGAGTGGGCAAGCTGCTCCCGACAATCGATAGTCGTTATCAGATCGCCATCGAGGGGCACACCGACGACGTCCCGATCCACACCAACCGTTTCGATTCGAACTGGGAGCTGTCGAGCGCACGGGCCATCAACGTGCTCAAGCTCTTCACCGCCATCGGGGTGAGTCCGCAACGTCTTTCCGCACAGGGGTACGCCGACACGCGGCCCACGTCGCCCGTCCAGGGGGACGTGGCGCAGCAGGCGCGCGCGCGCAGCGAAAACCGCAGGGTCGTGATCAGGGTCCACTAAGCTGGGGAGTGGTCGCAATGAAACGCAAGCGCATCATCAATACGAGAACAGGGACGGGAATCGCGGCGCTGGTGACGCTGCTGTCGATGACGTCGGCGCGCGCCGAACGGCGGCCGCCCTTCGGCAACGACGCGCAGCTGCTCGAGACGAACGTGCGCGACGAGGTCCAGCGCCGCATCACGCCGGTGCTGGAGGAGATGGCGCCCGGCCAGGCGGAGCTCAAGTACATCGACGTGCGGGTCAACCATCCGACCGCGTTGCCGGCGGGCGCCGCGCCCGGGTTCGAGGAGCTGACGCCGGGGACGGAGTTCGTGGCCGAGCGGGTCGAGGTGGCGCTGACACTCGATTCGAAGCTGCCGCCGCAGTTTCGCAAGGACCTCAAGAACCTGGTCAAGAGCAAGCTGGACGTGCTCGACGTCCCCGTGGAGATCACCGAGAGCGTCTTCCCCTTCCCGACACCGCGTGTGCAGCCGCAGCAGCGGGAGATGCCGCCCTACCCCTATCCGCAGCCGCCGCCGCAACCGGCGCCGCGCGCGGAGCCGCAGCCGCAGCCGGCGCCCGTTCCGCCGCCCGCAGCGCATGACGAAGCGGGGGCGCGCGGCATTCCCCTCAGCGTCACGATCGCGCTGGCGATCCTCGCGCTGCTCATCGGCGGGGTCGCCTTCGCGCTGCTGAGCGCGCTCGCCGAGCGGCGCGCCCGGCGCGCCATCGAGTCGGGGACTGCGCCCGATCGCCGCGGCGAGTCCGCGGGCGGCGCGCCGGGGGCCGCCGCGGCCGACCACCTCCCCGAGGTGCGGCGCGCGCTGCGCGAGGATCGCGTGCTCGCCCGCCGCGTGATGGGCGAGCTTCTGCGCGAGAACCAGATCGAAAAGGTGGCCGTGGCGGTCGAGCTCATCGGCCCGAGCATCGTCGAGGATCTGCGCGGCGATCCGGCCTGCGCCTCGGCGCTGCGCGAGGCGGCGGCGCTGCTGGTCGACGGCCGCCCCAACGCGAACACGCGCGAGATCGTCGACCAGCTGCACCGGCGCATCCTCAAGCATCGGATGGTCGGCTCGGAGGATCCGGTCGAGCAGGAGTTCGCCTTTCTCCTCGGGCTGTCGCCGCCGCGCCTGGCCGCGCTGCTCGATCCCGAGCCCCCGAGCGTCCGCGCGGCGGCGCTGCGCTACGCGCCGGCGCACCTGCGCGCGATCTACCTCGAAGGGCGGTCGACCGGCGAGCGCGCGGCGCTGGCCGCGGCGATCGGCTCGCCGAAGTCCCTCTCCAAGGAGCACCTGCTCGACGTGGCGGCGACGATGCGGGCGCGCGCGGTCGAGCAGGCGCACATCGATTCGGGGCAGACGGGGGAGATCGATCTCGCCGTCGAGCTGGTCGAGGAGCGTCCGCCCGCCGAGCAGGCCGAGATCCTCGATGCCATGCGGCGGGCCGATCCGGTCAAGGCGCGCGCCGTCGAGGCCGCACTCATCACCGACGCCTCCTTCGAGCTGGTCTCGGAGGAGGTGCTCGGTGCCGCGGTGTCGGGGATTCCGACCGAGGTGCTGGCCCGCTTCCTGCGCGCGGCCGCGCCGGAGATCGCGAGCCGCACGCTGGCGGTGCTTCCCCGGACCGTCGCCGGCGCGCTGTCGGAGGACCTCTCGCTGGCCGTCTCCTCGACCCCGCGCGAGGTTGCCGACGCGCGCCGGGCGGCGTTCGGAGCGCTCCGGCAGGCGCTGCGCGCGCGCGGGCTCGGCGCACCGCAGGGCGCAGGGGTCGCGGAATCGTCGTCCGGCAAAGACACGGGCAAAGACAAAGGAAGGGTGGTGGCGTTATGAAGACTCGCTTGGTCGTTCTCGCTCTCGTTTTCGTCTCGGTCGCGGCCGTCACGGGCGGCTGCACCATCGTCACGCCGCCCGGCAAGGACGGCGGTACGCCCAAGCCCAAGCCGTTCCCCGTCCCGATCCCAATCCGCCCCGACGCCCTGCCGCAGCCGCCGGCGCTGCAGGCCAGCGTGCTCTTCGTGGCCAACCTCGAGCGCTCGTCGGCGAACCTGTCCGACCAGTACGCCTCGATCATCACCGAGTTCCTGGGGGATCTGCCGGGCAGCCTGGCGGTGGTCAACATGGGGCTCATCGCCACCTACGGCGACCAGTTCGGGCCGCGCCTGCTGCTCGGGCGCTCGGCCGCCAGCCAGCAGTCGCCGTCGTCGCTCGCGCTGCTGGCGCTGCTGGCCCAGCAGGCCGACGCGGGGATCAAGGACTACAACAGCCTGCTCCCCTTGATCGGCGGCACGCTGGGGAACATCGACGACGCCGATCTGCGGCCCGCGTTGCAACTGCTGGCCGCCTCGGGGAACTTCGACGGCGACGGCGTCACCTGCGAGGCGCAGAACCTGATCGCGTTCGGCGAGGGGCTCAATTCCTTCTCCCTGCCGCCGGAGCTCGGGGGGATCGACCGCAGCGCGTTCTTCGATTCGCCGCACGATCTGTTCATCGTCGTCTACCTGCAGCCGCTGCCGCGACGCTGCCAGCTGCCGAGCGAAGCCTGCAACGTCAACGGCCGTTCGCCGAGCGACATCTTCCTCGACACCGACGGCTACGGCGGCGCGAGCTGGCTCACCTTCAGCGGCGGCAGCATCTCGCCGGCCAAGGTGGTCCAGGTGGCGATCGCCACCAGTGAGGGGGAGAGCGCGAGCGCGTTCGAGACCCGCTGCGCGGCGGTCCCCGGGTTCCCGCAGAACGACTTCGACGTGATCGGCCCGTCGCCGAACGCCTACTTCACACCGCTCATGGCGGCGCTCAACGCTGCCTACCCCGGCACCGGGCAGAGCGGCGACTTCTGCACGCTCATCGGACAGAAGGGCGACAGCACGATGCGGTCCCTCGCCACCAGCGTCGCGGCCCTCGCCACCCACTGATCGCGCTCGGCCCAACACCATGCCCCCCTCTGATGATCTGCCGGCCTGGTTGCGCGCCAGCGGCGTGCCGGGCCGGCGCCGTGACGACCAGCGCCGGCCGGGGCTGCTGGCCGCGCTGGCGATCTTGTTGTTCGCGGCGGGCGGCGGCGCCGGCTACGGCCTGGCGCTGCGCCGGATCGTCCCCGCCACGCCGACGGCGCCCCCGGTTTGCCCGCCAGCGCTCGCCTGCATCACGTCGCCGTCGAGCGGCGGCGGCGGCGCCACGGGCTCGGCGCACGCGCGCCGCTCCAAGGCGGCCCGGGCCGCCGCCGCGCTGATTCCGCTGCCGGCGGGCAAGCCGCTCGAGGAGGGGGAGCGCACGAAGGCCCTGCGCGAGTTCGCGTCCAAGCGGGCACCCGAGCTGCGCGACTGCCTCGACGATCCCGACCACGGCCCGCCTCAGGAACTGGGGGCGGCGTTCGAGATCGACGCCAACGGTTCCGTCGAGGTGGTGCAGATCCTGGGGGCCGACGGGGCGCCGCGGGAGGTGCGCCTCTGCTACAGCAGCCACCTCAAGAAGTGGCGCTTTCCCAAAGAGCTCCTCCGGGGCGAGGAGAAGCTGCTCGTGAACTTCGTGCTCTGAGGCCCGGCCGTCAGAGGCTGTCCCAGGGGGCGCCGTCGCGCGATTCGCATCGCGGCCCGTAGCTCCCACCCTCTGGAAGCTCGACGAGATAGGGCTCCCAGACACCGCCCGCGTCGCGGCAGGATTTTTCGCGCCCGCACTCGGCCGCGGAGAGCGAATTGGCGTCGGGGCGGCCGCAGATGCAGGGGTCGGGGTTCTGCGAGGGGCAGCCGCCGTCGCGCGCGCCCCCGCCGGCGCCCGCCGTGGCGCCGCCGTCGCGGTTGCCGCTTCCGCCGGCGCTGCCGCCGCCGGCCCCTCGACCACCCGCGCCAGCCGCGCCTGTTCCGCCCGCGCCGGCGGCGCCTCCCGCGCTCGCACCGGCGGCGCCTCCCGCGCCCGCACCGGCGGCGCCTCCCGCGCTCGCACCGGCCGCGCCGGCCGCACCGGCACCACCCGATGATCCGCCGGCGGCGCTGCCCGCGCTTCCGCCGGGATGGTCGGCAGCGGCGTCGGTCTTCGCCCCGCCACCCGACGCCCCGCCGCAACCGATCGCCGCCACGGCCGTCAGCGCTCCAGCAAGAGCGATAGAAAGAGTTTTCCTGGTCACACCTGCATTCCTAGTCGAAAGTTTGGTCCTTCTCATACGACGCCGGACACATAAACGGGAGAAATCAGGCGCGGGGTTCCGGAAATGTTTCTGTTAGGATGGGCGGCGATCTCGATTGCCGTCGGCAGCTCAGCCCCCAGCGCTCCAACGACAAAATTGGCGACCAAGCGCCGAGGACCAAGGAGCTGGTGAGCTACTCGTCGAGCGATCGCCGCTAGAGCGTCGCGCTCCAGCCGCCGTCGCCGGCGCAGAGGAGGGCGATGGCCACCCGCACCGTCTGTCCGCTCGGAACCGAGAATTTGGGGCTGGCCGTCACGCAAGCGGTGGTGGCCGCGGTTCCCGAAACCTCCAGTTCGTAAGGACCGCCCGCGGGGACGTCAGTCAGGTTGATCGCGACGCGCACGCGCGGCTGTCCCAGCTCCAGGGTCAGCGTACGCGCGGTCGTGTTGTCGGAGGTCGTGAGCTTGATGTTCACCGACCCGATGGCCACCACTTCGCCGGTCGTCGTGTCGACCGGTAGGCCCACGCTGAGTGCGATCTGGCCGGTCGTCTGGCCCGCGTCGGCAGGGTCGCTGACGGCGAGGACGATGACGTTCCCCGATGCGCCGTCGAGTTCGGAGGGTGGGGGGACAGGGTCGTCGACCACCGCGGCGTCCGGGACGGTCGACGCGCGCGTCGCCAGCGCCGGCAGATCAACGCGCCAGCACGCGTCGAGGCCGACGAGACAAGCGAGTGCGAGCAGCACGAGCTGCAGGTGCTGAACCGCGCGCCCGGCCGGACGCCTTCGCATGACGGGAGCGACAGTAGGCGCGAACGCCGCGCAGCGAGATGCCAGTTCTGAAACGGGTTGGTGAGATTGCCGTTTCGATGGAGGGGCCGGCCGTTGCGGTCGAGCGCAGTCGTCTCGGCGAGGCCCTCACGCCGAGCCGTGTGTGCCGAGCCGTCTCTCGAGGCCCCGGGCCAACCGCGTGAAGGGATAGCCGAGCGCGAAGTAGAGCCCCGCGCAGAGGGCGCCCGGGACGATCCAGCCGCGGTTGTCGACCGCGGTGATCGTCATCCGCTTGGTCAGCTCGACGACCGTGAGGACCGAGACCAGCGAGCTGTCCTTGAGCAGCGAGATGAAATCGTTCGTCACGCCGGGGACCGCCAGGCGGAGCGCCTGCGGCAGGATGATCTCGCGGAAGGCGACCCGCCTCGTCGCGCCGACGGCCAGCGCCGCCTCCCACTGCGCGCGGGGGACCGAGGCGATCGCGGCACGGTAGATCTCCGACTCGTAGGCGGCGTAATTGAGGCCCAGCCCGACGATCGCCGCGGTGAAGGGGCCGAGCGGCAGCACGCCGGCCAGGCCGTAGTAGAGGAGATAGAGCTGCAGCAGCACCGGTGTGCCGCGCACGATCTCGACGTAGACTGTCGCCGGAAACCGGAGGCGGGAGCTCTCGATGCGCGCCAGCGCCAGCGCCAGCCCGAGCGGCGCCGCCAGCGCCATCGCCGCCAGCGAGAGGAGCAGGGTGACCAGTGCCCCCTGGAGAAAGAGCCAGAGTTGCCTGCCGGTGAGCGCCCGCGGCGCGGCTGCGGCCGAGGCCATCCCGGCCTGCTCGGCGAGGCCGCCCATCGCCGCCAGCCGCTGCTGGCGATCGTCGTCGATCCCCCAGCGGCGCAGGGTCTGCCGCCAGGCGCCCGAGGCGATCATCTCGCCGAGCGCGCGGTCGAGCGCCGCGCGCAGATCGTCGTCGTCGGGCCGCAGCGCGATCGCGTAGCGTCCTTCGTCGAGGTTGCCGACCGCGACCAGCGCCGGGTGCCGCGGCAGGTAGCGCCCGACTATCAGATCGTCGAGCAGCACGGCGTCCGTGCGCCCGTGCTCGAGATCGGTGAGCTGCTCGTCGACCCCTTCATAGGGGACGGCGATCGCGCCCGACGCGCGCAGCAGATCCCAGGCCAGGGTGTTGGCCAGCGTTCCGACCCGCAGCCCGCGCAGCGACGGGAGATCGCGCACCCGCGCGTCGCCGCGCCGGGCGCAGAGCCGCTCGGCGAAGACGTAGTACGGGCGGGTGAAGCTGACCCGCGCCGCGCGGGCCGGCGTCACCTCGATGCCGTTGAGGGCGACGTCGAACGTTCCTCGCTCGAGCGACGGGATCAGCGTCGACCAGTCGTTCTGCACCATGCGGGCGCCGACGCCGAGCGACGCCGCCAGCGCGTTCGCCAGATCGACCTCGAACCCGACCAGCGCGCCGCCGCGCGCCGGATCCTCGTAGGCGTAAGGCTCGCCTCCCTGCTCGTCGGCGCCCCAGAGCAGCACGCCGCGTGCCGCGATCCGCCCGAGCGCGCCGCCCGCGGGGCGCGCCGCCGGGGCGCAGCCGGTCATCGCCAGGGCGGCGGCCAGGGCGGCGGCCAGGGCGGCTGCCGCGGCGCCGCCGAAGGCCAGGGCCCGCACCCGCCGCGCTTCCGGATTTCGTAACAGGTCGACCGGGCGACGTTACGAGAAATTCTGAGGCGAGGCCACAATTCCCGCACCAAAGCCGCATTTTCGCGGGAACTGCGCGATGGCACGAGCGTTGTAGGCGAAGGGCATCGACGATGAGAGAGTCGCTCGATTTTCGGGACCTCAGGGTCGGCGACTTGCCGATACGCGGCGCTCCGGTCATCCCCGCGCACCTCCCGATGGGGGGCGCCCGCAAGATCGCCGCGCTCAGGCAGGCCGCCCTGCTGTTCGTGTCGCGGGGCGCGCAGCTGGTCGGGATCCTGGATGACCGGGCACTCTCCGCCGCGCCCGACGGCGCGCGCGCCGAGGTCTGGATGTCGCCCGTCGCGGGCTGCCTGTCGGCCGCGACGCCGCTCGTGCGGGCGATCGAGCTCTTCATTCTGTCCGGGAGCGCGACGTTGCCGGTTGCGGCGGGCGCGTTTCTGATCGGCACGATCGCCCGGGCCGACGTCGAACGCGCGCTGCGCGAGCGCCGCCGGCCGGCCCGCGCGCCGATCCCGGCGATCCGCGCGGTCGCCTAGGCGACGACGCGCGCCCATACCCGAGCCGGAATCAGCCGTCCTGTGAGGGAAACCAGACGCCTTCCGCCGACGATTTTGCGATGGCCTCGAGCGGCCTCCGTTGACCGGCCCCGCTCCCCAGCCAGCGCTCGGTCGTCGCGCGGATGAGCTGCTGCGCCTTGGGCAGCGCCCGCCTGGCGGCCGCGGAGAGCCCCATCCGTTCGCCGATGAAGGAGGGCTCGCAGCCGATGAGGAGGATCGGCGGACGCTTCCCGCCCAGCGTCCAGACCGCCGTCACCACGGTGTCGATGTTCATCCCGTGCGCCGCCGCGACCTCGTGAGGCGGGCCGCCCGTCTCTTCGGTCACGTCCATGAGATAGACGGTCCCCGGGGGGCCGCCGCGGCGGACGGCGTCGATCACCAGCAGCAGATCGGGGCGATCGAGCATGGCGTACGCGAGGTGCAGCGACCGGACGCCGACCTCCGAGACGGTCACGCCCGCCGGCAGCGGATCGCGCGCCAGCCGCCGCGCCATCTCGACGCCGAAGCCGTCGTCCCCCAGGAAGGTGTTGCCGAGTCCAACGATCAAGATGCGCGCGCTCATGAGGCCTCTGCTTCCTGGCGGGCGACCCGCGGGTGATCGCCGAGAAGGACCGGCGCCGACAGCAACAGATCGTCCCGATGAGGCTCGCCGGCCAGCACCGGGTAGGTTCCAACGTTCCTACAGGTGGCGGCGGCAGCCGCCGCCCAGTCGGGCGGCTCGACCAGCGAGACGAAGGCGCCGCCCGATACGCCGAGCAAGAGGTGCGCCCCCAGCAGCGACCCGCGCAGCGCGCGCTCGCGACTGTCGCCCGGCAGTACCCAGGCGGTGACGTTCTCCACGCGCGCTTCGAGACGGACGATCGGCCGCGGCGCCCCGGCAATCGGTTCGACCGAGAGCCGTACCGCTCCGAAGACGGGCCACTTCTGATAGGCGAACGCCCCGGAGAGATCGGTGCCGCCGGTTAGACGGAAGGTGACGATCCGCTCGCCGCCCGCGGCCAGCGCGGCCAGCGAGAAGTCGACGTCGATCTCGTGCGGCTCGGTCTCCTCGGGATCGCCGGTCAGCGGCTGGCCGGCGAGCGCCTGGCTGTCTCCCGCGGTGTAGCGGCGACGCAGCTGAAGGAAGCGAACCATCCCCTCGAGGCGGGCCGTCGGGGCGGTCGGGGCGATGAGGCACTGGGTCTCCTGCCACCAGGGATCGCCGCCGCCGTGTTCGCTCCAGGCGCGCGGCGCGAGCACGCCGAGCTGCCAGCGCAGCTTGGCCGACCCTTCCTGCAGGACGGCGTCCGCCAGCGCCGCGGCGTCGTCGAATTTCACCGCGCGGCTCCGGCGCCCGTCACTGCAGCTCCAGGGTCGCGATCCGCAGCTCGCGGCCGCCCGTGACGTCGACCTCGGCGCTGCCGCACGGGCAGGGGTCGGCCGAGGTCTCCATCACCAGCTCGCTGCCGCAGCGCCGGCAGCGCCCGCGCCCGCAGACCTCGTCGATCTCCAGCCGGGCGCCGTCGAGCGCCGTTCCCCGCGCGCACAGGGCGAAGCAGAACTGGATCGTCTCCGGGAGCACGCCGGCGAGCTGCCCGATCTGCAAGCGAAGGCGGCCGACGCGGGCGGGATGGACCTTCGCCTCCACCGCCTCGACAATGCTCTCCATGAGGGCCAGCTCGTGCATCGCGAGGAAGCTACGCCCTCGCGAAGGACCGTCAATTCGCCGCCGCGGCTTTCGGGATCTGCCCTAGGTGGCGGATCTGCGCCGGCGACGCATGGCCGGGCGCGGCTGGTCGCTACCGATGCTCGCCCATGCCCAGGCCAAACAGCAGGTAGCCGCCCGAGAGGCCCGCCGCGGCGGCGCCGTTCACCTCGGCCTCGAGGCCGTGAATCATCGCGGCCCCCTCGACGAACGCGCGCACGTGGCTGACGCGCGCCGCGGTCGGCAACAGGATTCCGACGCGGCCGCCGGCGCTGGCGACCACCGCGGAGCCCGAGCCCGGGATGGCGTTCGGATCGGTCACGTGGCCGCCCATCCAGCACCACCCGAGCCTGCCGGTCGCCCCCACGTCGACGACCACGCGGCCGAGCGAGAACCGCGGACCGGCCGTCAGGGCCAGGGAGAGCAGGCCGGTGCTGACGTCGCCGAGCGCGACCGACGGATCGCCGGTCAGATACTGCAGATCGAGCGCCGCCTGCCAGCGACCACGTCCGAGCGCGGCCGACGCCGCGGGCCCCCAGAGAAGCATGTTGTTGCCGGGATGCGTCTCGAGCTCGATCGTCCCCGAGAGGGCGAGGGTCGGCAGACGAGGCACCGCGCCCATGTCCGCGCCCGCCGTGCCGGTCCTGGCAGCGACCGGTGACGCGGCCGCGCTCGCCGGCGGTGGCGGCGGGGCCTGCCCGAGCGAGTGCACCAGCTCCGCCGCCGCCAGCGCCAGCGCGCGCGGGCGCGCCTCCGTGGGGATGTCACCCAGGCCGACCCGGCGCGCGGCGCTGGTCCCCCGGGCGCCGTCGAGCACCCGCACGTCGACGGCGGTAGCGCCGGCGTCGCACGAATCAATCGAGAGCGCGACCAGCAGGCCCGGGGCGTCGGCGCCGCCCGTCGCGGTGGGCGGCGCCAGCAGGCAGCAGCTGGGGACGTGCCCGGCCAGCTCGACCTGCAGTGATCCCAGAAACGCCTCGATCGAGAAGGGCGCCGACGAGGGGCAGCTGGGGAGCGCGACGCGGATCGGTGGGGCGTCGGCGGCGCGCGCGACCGGCGCAAAGAGGGCTATGACGGCGGCCGTCGCCAGCGCCGGAAACGGGATCGCTCGCATGGACGCCTATCGAATTCGGGACTGTACCAGGCTCAGATCTCGTCCGTTGGGGAACTCGCGCACGTAGGCGGCGGCCGCCGCCCGCGCCGCTGGCCGGTCTTCCGCGCGCGCGTAGGCTTCGACGAGGCGCGCGCGGACATCCTCGCGCAGGCTGGCCGGTACGCCCAGCGCCAGCGCGCGGTTGAGAGCGATCGCCGCGTCGGCCGGGCGCTGCAGGGCGTCCAGCTCCAGGCGGCCCAGCTCCAGCGCCGCCAGCGGCGCCTGGGGATCGCCCGGGAAGCGGCGCAGGATCCGCTCCAGCGGCGCCACCGCCTCCTCGGCGTGACCCGACAGCCGCGCCACGTCGGCCAGCACGAGCAGATCGGCGACGCCGAGACGGCGCGTCTCGCGCGCGATCCCTTGCGCCCCCAGCGAGGCGAACGCCTCGTGGTGATGTCCGCCCTGCGCCAGCTCCCGCCAGGCCGACGCACCGCCGGCTCCCGCCGGCTCCGGCTCGCGCCCCGTCGCCGCCGGGACAGACGCCTCCGATGGCGCGGACGGCGCATCGATCGTGGTCGGCGTGGCCGGCGTGGTCGGCGTGGCCGGCGCGGCCGGGACCGTCGGCGATGCCTCGACGACATCGAGCGTGTCGCCCGCGGCCAGCCGGCGTGCCCGGTCGGGGACCCGCTCGCCGCGCACCAGGACCGCGCCGTGCTCGACGGCGACGCGCAGCCGTCCGGGCGCGCGCGCGCAGTCGAATCCCGTTCCCACCACCTCGACGGTGGCCAGGCCGCACTCGATCTGCCAGCGCCGCGGGCCACCGGGCCGGACCTCGAAGTGCGCGCTGCCGCGCTCGAGCACCGCGACGAACGACGTGCCGCTCGATTCGAGCGGCGCCAGGCGGGCGCCCCCCGCGAGATCGACCACCGACCCGTCGGACATCGACACCACGGCGCCGGCCGCCGGCGCGTCGACGACGGCAAGCGGACGCCCGTCGGCGAAGCGGAGCGGCCCGTGATCGCGCCGGGGGAGCGCCCATACAGCGACGGCCACCGCCGCCGCCGTCACCGCGGAGGTGATCAGCCAGCCGGCCGTCCGTCCGGATCGCGCGCGCGGACTGCGCGCGTCGATCCCGCGCCAGATCCGCGCCAGCGCCTCCTCGCCCGCCGGATCGACGAGGCCGTCCTTGAGCGGATAGCGGAGCCGGCTCATGCGCGCTCCTTTTCTTGCGGTCCGGCCGCGTGGAGATCGACGAGCACGTCCCCGGCGGCGATGCGTCGCTTGGCGGTGGCGAGCGAGCAGCCCGCCAGCGACGCCACCTCTGTGAGCTCGAGCCCCTCGACCCGCCGGAGCGTCCAGGCCAGCCGCACCTCCGGTTTCATCGCGCGCAATTTCCGATCGACCAGCGCCAGCTCGGCACGCTGATCGGCCGGCGCGGCCGCGTCGGCCAGCGCCTCCAGGGTCGCGTCGTCGGCGCCACGATCGAGCCCGAGAAACCGCAGCAGACGCAGCTTCCGGAAGCGCCGACGCACCAGATTCACCGCGATCTGCCCCAGCCAGCCGCCCACCGCGGCCGGATCGCGCAGGGTCTCGAGCCGCTCGAACGCCGTCAGGAACGTGTCTTGAACGATCTCCTCCGCCTCGACGCTGTTGCCGAGCAGGCGGGTGGTCATGGCCAGGAGGGTGCCGGCGTGCCGGCGGTAGAGCATCTCCCGCCCCCAGCGGTCGCCGCCCAGAGCCCGCCGGACCAGCTCCTCGTCGCCGAGGGCCTCCGATGACTTGAGCGGGAGAGACCGACTCACGAGCACGCCCATTGTAACAGTAAGGATTCCCGGCCAGCCCCGAACGGCTCACCGAAACGGGCGTTTTGGGCGCGGTGAGCCGTTTCGACCGGCTGGTGGATCTACCCCCCCATGAGACCCTCGCCAACGAACGTTTCCATCATTGCCATCTTCGCGTTGCTGCTCGTCGCGCTGCTGGTGCTCCCGAGCTGCGGCAACGATTCGGTGAAGGCCGTCACCACGGGCACCGGCGGCTCCGCCGCTGCGGGCGGCTCGGGCGGGACGGGGGCCACCGGTGGCGCGGGCGTGATCTGCACGGTCGCGGGGGCGACCTGTACGTCGAACGCCCAGTGTTGCTCACAGTCGTGCGACCCGGTCGCCAAGACCTGCGCATCGTCGGTCACCACCTGCAGCGGTCCCGGCAGCTCCTGTGGGGTCGCCACCGACTGTTGCAATCTTCAGTGCGACGCCACCCGCGGCGTCTGCGCGAGCGCGACCAGCTGCACGGCCGATAACGCGGCTTGCACCGATTCGGGGGCCTGCTGCAGCGGCACCTGCACCGCCGGCAAGTGCGCGCCGCTCAACACCACCTGTTCGACGGCCGGAAACCCCTGCACCTCCACCGACGGCGGCGCGGGCGGCTGCTGCTCGGGTCTCTGCTCGGGCGGCAAGTGCGTGCTGGGCGCCTCGTTCTGCATCCAGCCGGGCGACGTCTGCGCGCGCGATCTCGACTGCTGCGGCGGGTTCTGCTCGAAGGGGGCCAGCGCGACCGAGGGCGTCTGCATGGACGTCGCGACGACGGGCACGGGCAACTGCACGCACGACGGCGTGCTCTGCAACGGTTGCGGCAGCTGCTGCAGCAAGAACTGCGGTCCCTGGGCGCTGACCGGCGTGAACGTCTGCCAGCCGGGCCTCGGCTGTAAGATCCTCAACAGCCTCTGCACCAGCGACAGCGAGTGCTGCGGAGGCAGCGGAACCAGCCCCGAGGTCACCTGCACGCCGGCCAGCGGCGGGAACGTCAGCATCGGCGTCTGCTCGCAGAACCACGGCAACCAGGTGCCGGGCGGCATCTGCAAGCTGTCGGGCAACGCGAACGCCTGCTCCAACGCCGAGAGCGACTGCGAGTGCGTCGTCTCGCCCAAGGCGCAGTGCTGCGCCTACGATACGCTCGGCCTGCCGCGCTGCCTCGGCTCCGGGACCTGCGGCGGCGCCGACGGCGGCACGACGGGGATCTTCAACGGCAGCGATCCCGCCTGCTGCCGCAAACCCGGCGACACGTGCAACACAGCGGCCGAGTGCTGCGGCCTCACGCCGTGCGTCCCCGATTCGACCGGCACGTTGCGCTGCCTCACGACGACGCCCAACGACGGCGGCATCGTCTGCGTCGCGAAGGGCGGCACCTGCACGGCGACCGGCGACTGCTGCACCGGTCTCGTCTGCAACATCGCCGCGGGCGGCAAGGGGACCTGCGAGCCGCCGCCCACGCCGCCGCCGGCCGACGCCGGCGTCTGCGGGCTCTACGGGCAGGCCTGCAACGCCGGGACCCCCTGCTGCAACAACGTCCAGTGCACCTACTCGCCGACGAACACCGCCTGCGCCGGCCAGCAAGGGTGCACCTGCTACAACCCGATCATGATCGGCGCGGTCACGCCCTGACGGGCGACCGCCCGATCAGGGGGCGCCGCCGCAGCTCGCGCTCGGCGGCGCGCTAATCCAGGTCTTGCGCTCGATGCCGAGCTCCGCGACCGGCCGGCGAACGGTTGGCGTCGCTGGGCCCGGCGCGTCGGCGGTCGTCCCGCCGGCGGCGGCAGGGTACTCACGGCGCTCGAGCACCAGGGTGCGCGGCGACGGGCGCGTCCAGGCGAGGACGTAGCGGACGTCGCCGTGCGGATCGGCGCAGGCGAGGGCGGGGAGCCCGCCGGGCGCCAACTCGATCGCGCAGGCTCCGGGGAAATGGTCGCGGGCGAGCTGACGGGTCGCCGGCGCGAGGTCGGACGAGACGTTCGCCGCGACGGCGACACCGCCGTCGTCGACGTCGCGGCCGTCCGCGGCGCGCGTCACCGGGCAGGCGGCGAACGACAGCACGACGGCCAGTGGCCGGTGCGCGCACGCCGCGCCGAGGAACACCAGAGCCACGAGAGCAGTGGGAAGAGCCGGGCGCACGGCCGCGCATGCTACCCGACTGTCGCCGACGAAGCGCGCCTGGAAGAAGCGCGGGCGGCATATGATGGCGCGCGAGATGAATCCCGCGATCATCGTGCATGGCGGCGCCGGCGACTGGTCGCCCGAGGATGGGGAGGGCGAGGCACCGCTCGCGGGGTGCCGCGCCGCCGCGCGCGCCGGGTACGACATCCTCGCGCGCGGCGGCTCCGCGCTCGACGCGGCGGTGGCCGCTATCGTCGTCCTGGAGGACGATCCTCGCTTCAACGCCGGGACCGGCTCCGCGCTGACCGCCGACGGTGAGGTCGAATGCGACGCCTCGGTGATGTGCGGCGACGGGCGGGCGGGCGCGGTGGGCGCGCTCCGCGACGTGAGGAACCCGATCGAGGTGGCCCGTCTGGTGATGCAGAAGACGCCGCACGTCCTGCTGGTCGGCGCGGGCGCCGCCGCGTTCGCGGTCGAAAATGGGATCGCGGCGCTCCCCCCCGACGCGCTGGCCACCGACCGGATGCGTGAAAAATGGCGGGCCGCGCTGGCGCGGCAGCAGGCGCCAGGCTCGGGCGGCACGGTCGGCTGCGTGGCGTGCGACGCCAGCGGGCAGGTCGCGGCGGCGACGTCGACCGGCGGGATGATGCTCAAGCGGCGCGGGCGGGTGGGGGACTCGGCGGTGATCGGCGCCGGCACGTACGCCGACGCCGCCGCGGGAGCCGTTTCGTGCACCGGCGTCGGCGAGGCCTTCATCAAGGCGGTGGCCGCCAAGCAGGCTGTCGAGGCGATGCGCGCCGGTCGCGCGCCCGCCGAAGCGGCGCGGGAGATCCTGCCGCTCGTCCGCCGCTACAGCGGCGACGGCGGCCTCATCTGTGTCGACGCCGCGGGGCGCATCGGCCTCGCGTACGACACCCCGCGCATGGCCCACGCCTGGATCGACGGCGAGGGCCGCGCCGGGGCCGGGTTTCGCCAGGGCGGGTGATGCGCTCCAAGCTCGGGCTCTGGTCGGGCGTCGGTCTGGTGGTCGGAAACGTGGTCGGCGTCGGCGTCCTGACCAACACCGGCTACATGGCGGCGCGCCTGGGTCCGGGGGCGATCCTGCTCGCCTGGCTGGTGGGGGGCGTGATGGCGATGTGCGGGGCGCGCAGCTACGCGGAGCTCGCGCGCGCCATCCCGCGCTCCGGGGGCGAGTACCGCTATCTGTCGGATCTGCTGCACCCGTTCGCCGGGACGCTCGCCGGGTGGACCTCGCTGCTGGTGGGGTTCGCCGCGCCGATCGCGCTTTGCGCCGCGACGGCCGGGCCGTTCTTCACCACGCTGGTCCCGGGCGCGCCCCCGCGCCTCGTCGGCGCGGCGCTGATCGTGCTGGCGACGGCCTCGCAGGCTTTCGATCTCCGCTCTGCGAAATGGACCCAGGACGCGATGGCGCTGGTCAAGGGGCTGCTCATCGCCGGCTTCATCGCGGTGGGGCTGGCGCTGGGCAGCCACGCCGCGCCCAGCTGGCAAGCGCCCGAGGCCTCCGCCGGTTTGCCGGTGCGGCCGTTCGCGGTCTCGCTGGTCTACATCGCCTTCGCCTTCTCCGGCTGGAACGCCGTCACCTACGCGGCCGAGGAGTTCCGCGATCCGGCGCGGACGGTGCCGCGCGCGATGTTGCTCGGGACCGCGCTGGTGACGCTGATCTACCTCGTCATCAACGCCATCTTCGTCGCCAACCTCACCGGCGAGAACCTCTCCGGATGGCTGGCGCAGGACACCACGCGCATCACGCTGGCGCACCTGCTCATGCAGAAGCTGGCGGGGTCGGGGGCCGCGCGCCTGACCTCGCTGTTCGTCGTTCTCTCGCTCGCATCGTCGATCATCTCGATGACGCTGGCCGGTCCGCGGGTGGCGGCGGCGATGGGCGCGGAGGGGTTCCTGCCGCGTGCGTTCGCCGGCGCGGCCGGGCACCCGCCGTTCTGGTCGGTGCTGCTGCAGAGCGGCCTCGCCCTCGCGCTCCTGGCGACGCACAGCTTCGAGGCGTTGCTGCGCGCGGTCGGCGCGATCTTGACCCTGGTCGCGGCGCTGGCCGTGGCGACGCTGGCGCGGCTGCGCTTCGGGCGCACGCCGTTTCACCGCCCCTCGGCCGGCGTGATGGCGGCGGCGCTCGTCTACCTCGTGGGATCGGGCTGGATGCTCTGGTTCACGCTGGCAGACGATCCGCGGACGCTGCTCTGGTTGGCGGCGGTGGTGGGCGTCGCGGCGATCGCCTACGCGGCGGCGCGGCGGCGGTCGGGGGCACGTTCCGCTAAGATCCATCGATGACTGCCGCCGCCTTGCAACGTCACCGGGACAAGCTCCTGGCGCTGAGGGCCGAGATCCTGGCCGCCGGCGACATCGCGCCCGAGTCGGCGCGCGACGACCCCGCGGCGGTCGGGAGCGACGAAGACACGCAACCGCTTGCCGAGATGTCGCAGTCGATCGCTTCGTCGCGGAACCGAAACCGGTCGGGCGTGCTCGCGCGCGTGCACGCGGCGCTGGCCCGCATCGAGCAGGACCCAGCGTCGTTCGGTCTGTGCGCCGAGTGCGGCGAGGCAATCGCTCCCAAGCGGTTGGAGTTGTTGCCCTACGTCGAGCTCTGCGTGGAATGCCAGCAACTGCAGGATGGGCCGCGCAAGACGGGCGGTCGCCGGCACCTCAGGGACTTCCGGTAGGCGGCCGAGGAACAGGCAAAGAAGAGGCAGAGGAACACCCGCGCAGACGCCGGGAAAAGGCCCGAGTCGAGCGCTGGTAGGACAAGGTAGGTGCGCCCCGCATGTGAAGCTAAACGTAGGCAATTGGCCGCTTTTATGCGTGCGAAATGAACGGATTAACCTCAACGGCAATTGATTTCGCCAATGCCGGGCGATAACGTTATCCCGCTCTAATCGCCTGTCTGCCTCCGTCGTTTGATCGCCCCCAGGAGGTCTGATGTATCGGTCCACTCTCTTCCTAGTCGCGTCCGCAGCACTCGTCTTCGCGGGCGGCTGCGCGGGCCGTGGAAGCAGCGACGTCATCACGGGGACGGGCGGGAGCGGCAGCGGCAGCGGCTCGGGCAGCGGCGGCGGCAGCGGCTCGGGCAGCGGCGGCAATGGCAGCGGCGGCAATGGCAGCGGCGGGGACAGCAGCTCGTCCGGCGGCGGCAGCGGGTCGTCGAGCGGCAGCGGGGGCTCGGACTCGACTGGCAGCGGCGGCGCGAACGTCACCGACGGGGGCGTCGTGCTCCTGCCGAGCACGCTGGCGGCGGCGGATCCCTGCACCGGCGGCAGCACCCCCGGCCCGCGCAAGCTTTGGCGGCTCACCGCCCCCGAGTTTGCGGCCAGCATTCACACGATCTTTGCCGACACCGCCAACGCCGCGCCGGTGGCGACCGTGTTCAGTGATCCGGCCGTGCTCGGGTTCTCCGTCGACGCCAACGCGCTCCTCGTGCAGGACCTGAACGCCTCGCAGCTCGAGGACAACGCCGAGGCGATCGCCGCCTGGGCCGCCTCGGCGGGGAAGCTGTCCCAGTTCGCCAGCTGCACGACGACGTCGGGGGCTCCAGCGTCGAGCTGCGCGACGTCGTTCATCCAGGCGTTCGGCAAGGCCGCCTTCCGCACGACGATTGCCTCCAGCGATTCGCGGATCACCAGCTACAGCAAGCTGTTCATGGCCGGCAGCTCGAATTCGGACGGCGCGCAGGCGGTCATCTCGGCGATGCTGCAGTCGCCGTACTTCCTCTACCGCAGCGAGCTCGGCAAGCAGAGCGGGAACACCTTCAGCCTGACCTCCTACGAGGTGGCCAGCGAGCTCGCCTACACGCTCACCGGCACCGGCCCCGACAGCACGCTCCTCTCGGCGGCCGATTCGGTCAACTCGGGGAGCCTGTCGATGTCCTCGATGATCGATCAGCAGGCGATGCGCCTCGTCGCCTCGGGCGCCGCCAGCAGCTCGACCGCGGTGATGGGCTTCATGAACGGCTGGCTCGGTTTGCCGCGCCTCTTCACCACCGCCCACGACGCGACCATCTATCAGATCTCCGCGACCGTCCAGAACGAGATGCAGACCGAGTCGCAGGATCTCATCATGGAGGCGTTCAACGGCACGGGGACCTTCGGTTCCGTGCTGACCGCCGACCACTCGTTCCTCAACGCCGACCTGGCCACCTTCTACGGCATCTCGACGAGCGGGCTCACGTCGGCGTTCAAGAGCGTCAAGTACGGTGGGGCCATCACCCGCGATCCGGGCCTGCTGGCCACGGGAACGATCCTGAACGGCTACGCTCGGCCCGACGAGGACTCGCCCACCCAGCGCGGACACATGGTCCGCTCGCGCATGCTGTGCCAGGGCATCGACCCGCCGCCGCCGAACCTCAACACGACGTTCATGCCGTCGACGGCGGTGGAGACGACCCGCGATCACTTCATCCACGAGCACGAGCAGGGACAGTGCGCGAGCTGCCACAAGCTGATGGACTGGATCGGCTTCGCCTTCGAGAACTACGACGGATGGGGGCGCTACCGCACCACCGACAACGGGCTGCCGACCGACGACAGCGCCACCATCTACACCGATCCGGAAGGGCACGACGACAACGTCACCGGCCTGTCCGGCTCGGGCAGCCTCTCGGCGTACCTGGCCGGAAGCGACGACGTCACCCACTGCATGGAGAGGTACTGGACCTACTACGTCTACGGGTCGAGCTCCTGGTCGCAGGACGGCTGCACCTATGACTCGGTCTACAACGAGTCGCAGACGAACGGGTTCGGGCTCAAGAGCACGCTGATGGCGATCCTCCATGCGCCGAACTTCACGACCCGGGTACAGGATCAGTGAAAAAGGCAACTAGGAGAACGACGCAACCAATGCCGAGCCGCAGACAGTTCGTGGGCAGCGTGGGCGCCGGTCTCTTGCTGGCGCCCTTCATCAACATGGGGCTCGCCCGCAAGGCGCAGGCGGGGAGCCGCCAGTCCAAACGCCTGCTGGTCTTCTGCTCGATGGGGACCTATCCGCCGCTGTGGACACCGACGGTCTCGGGCGAGTCGATCACCAAGTGGAGCGCGATGACGCAGCCGCTGTCGGCGGTGGCCGACAACGTCATCCTGGTCGAGGGGATGCCGAGCGGAAACCCGAACGACGGCCACGGCGCCTCGGACAGCCTCACCGGCCAGGGGTTCGGCTACTACGGCCAGGGGGTCATCAAGATCTCGGTCGATCAGTTCGTGGCCCAGACGGTGGGGATGGGCCGCCAAATCTCCTCGCTGCTCCTCGGCGCGAACTGCAACGAGAACGGCGGCATGTCGCAGTTCTACGGCGGAACGAACGGCGGCAACCTTCCGACGATCGGCTCGCCGCTGTCAGCCTTCAACACCGTGTTCGGGGCCGCACTGCCGACCGGGACCTCGGCCTCGGCGCTGCTGACGCGCCGGCAGAACATCCTCGACTGCGTCACCAGCGAGATCACGAGCCTGGAGAACACGCTGGGCAAAAACGAGAAGGCGAAGCTCGACGCCCACCTGCAGTCGATCACGGAGCTGCAGACCAAGCTCAAGGCCAGCATGTCGTCGGGCAACGTCTGCACGAAGCCGTCGACGCCCGGCGCCGACAGCACCTTCCAGTACATGGGGGACATGGACGCCATGGCGGCGAACCTGATCCACCAGCAGATCATCGTGCAGGCCTTCGCCTGCGACATCACGCGCGTCGCCTGCCTCGAGTACGGCAACGATCAGAAGCTGATGGTCAACGCGCCGTCCAGCTTCAGCCTGCCGTACGACGATCAGCACGGCGGCTACATTCACAGCGGTTCGTCGTCGAACTACGCCAACCTGGTGAAGTTCGAGGCGTACCTGGCGACGCAGTTCGCCAACCTCATCACCGCCCTCAAGGCGATAAAGGACCCGCTCGACGCGACGGGGCAGTCGACCCTGTTCGACAACACCCTGATGATCTGGGCGCGCGACATGGGCGATGCGCAGAACCACAACCAGCAGTCGATGCGCTTCGTGCTGGCCAGCGGCAGCGGCGGCTACCTCAAGCTCGCCAGCGGCGGCCGCTACGTCAAGTCGACCGAGCGGCACGAGCGGATCCTGCTCAACGTCTGCGACGCCTTCGGGATCACCAACTTCAGCAAGTTCGGCGACCCGATGCTGACCGGCGCGGCCAAGACGCCGCTCCCCAACATCGCCGCCTGAGCGCGGGCGCGCCGCGCGCGGGCTGACGGCGCGGGCGCCTGAAAGAACTTCGCCGCTTCGGCGCCGTCGCGAGCGGGCTGGTCACGAGCGACGGATCGCCGCCGCGCGGGTTCCTGATCGCGGGCGCGGACCGGATCTGGCACCCGGCGGTCGCGCGCATCGAGCACGACGTGGTGATCGTTTCGAGTCCCGACGTGCGCGAGCCGCTCGCCATCCGCTACGGGTGGGGGGACGATCCGCCCAACAGTCTGCGAAACGGCGCCGATCTGCCGGCGGCGCCGTTCCGGACCGACGACTGGCCGCTGGCTACTGCCGCGACCGCCGAGAAGCCCGCGCCGTAGTCGCGGGGCGCCGCCCGCGCCCTGCCACGGCCGCCAGCGCCCCGAGGAGGAGCGCGAGACCGAAGCCGCTCGGTCCCGACGGACCGGTGTCGCAGCCGCAACCGCTGCTGCCGGTCGAGGTGGTGGTTCCCCCGGTCGCGCCACCGCCGCCGCCCGAGGTGCCCGCGGCGCCGGTCGTCCCGGTCGCGCCGGCAGCGCCGCTTGCGCCGCCACTTCCGGCGCTCGGTCCACCTGCTCCGCCGCCTGCGCCCCCGGCCGACGAGCCCATGCCCGCCGCGCCGCTCGTGGTCGTGGTTCCGCCTCCCGCGCCCGCGACGCCGGTCGTGCCCGCCGTTCCCGCGGTGCCGGAGCCCGTCGTTCCCGCGGTGCCGGAGCCCGTCGTTCCCGCGGTGCCGGAGCCCGTCGTTCCCGCGGTGCCGGTCGTGCTGCCGCCCGCGCCGGCCGTCCCATGGCCGCCCGCGCCCGCGGTGCCCGAGCCCGTTGTTCCCGCCGTCCCGGAGCCTGTCGTGCCTGCGGTGCCCGAGCCCGAGGTGCCCGCCGCACCCGAGCCGGTTGTTCCGGCGGCACCCGAGGTGCCCGCGCTGCCGCTGTTTCCGCCCGCGCCGCCGCCGCTGCCCGCGGCGCCTGTCGAGGTGGTTTGGCGCAGCTGGGCGTCGATCCGGTTGGCGATGAGCTGGAACGCCGCCCCGTAGTCGGGGTCGCAGATCGACGTCACGATGCCGTTGGTGCCGAAGGCATGGACGAACTGCGCGACGCGAACGCCCGGATCGCCGAAGCTGCCGTCGGTCGGGTTCTGGGTGGCGAGGGGGTTGACGTCGTCCCCGCCGACCGCGCCGCACGAATGTTCGAGCTGGGGCCACAGCTCGCCCGGCTGCGTGTTCGGCAAGTTCCCGGGCGGGATCCAGGCGACGGTGTAGGGGACGACGGGCGGCGCGATCGCGCCGACGACGATCTGGTTGTCGGGGTCGGATTTGAGCGCGCGGATGCCGGCGACCAGCGTGGCGACGGGGGTCAAAAGGCCGGTCACGGTATCGTTGGACTCGCAGTTGGCGAGTGTCAGCGTGGGCGCCGTCGCAATCCCCTGCGCGTCCGCCGGCGGGTTGAGCGGCGGCGAGATGAACGCGGTCGGCGTCGCGCTCGCGGGATCGTTGCAGAGGTGGCCCCACTGGTTGCAGCGGTAGTTGGCGATCGGGCCGAGCGCGTTGGCGATGTTCTGCTGGTTCGAGCCGCCGGAGCTCAGCGAGAAGAGCTGGGTGTTGGTCGGCGCCGAGCAGTCGTCCTCGTTCGTCAGGAACACGATGGCCAGCACCGCGTTGGCGCGCAAGAACCCGACGTTCTGGGAGGGGGGCAGCGCGCCGTCGGCGCCGAGCGCGCGGGCGACGGCGGAGAGTTGGTGCTCGAACCCGCAGCCTTTGTCGCCGAGCTGCGCGATACAGCCGAACGTGCCCTCCAGTGTACCGGTGTAGTTGGCGACGCCGCCCACGTTGGAGATGAACGTCGCGCCGCCGGTGAGCGTCGTCGCGGCGCAGGAGCCGCGGGGCGTAGACTGAAAAATGCCGTCGTCGCCAACGGTGGTGCATGCGATCGAGCTCGTGGAATCGCCGGGTGCGCCCATGTCCGAGGAGACCACCGCGACGTGGACGTTGGGGAGACCGTTGGTGAGGTTCTGCAGCACCGTCATGAACCCCGGGTCCTGGTCGAGCATCTTCATTTGCAGCTCGGTCATCGACGACGAGTTGTCGATCATGAACAGGATGTCGAGGTTCCCCGGGTCGACCCCCGCCTCGACCGCGCTGGTCAGTGCACTGGTTCTGGACTGGACCGCCGGGTCGACCCCATCGGGAACGCAGCCGCCGACGAGCAGGACCGGGAGAGCAAACGCGAAGCCTTTCAATAAGTGAGTCATGAACGCCTCCACAATGAGCCGACCAACTGACCGTCCGAGCTATAAAGCGGCCGTAGCTTACTTCGAAATGCGCGGGCAGGGATGTTCCCTCGCTCACGCTTCCCCGAGTGGTCTAGCCCACGGCCGACGCACCGACACCCCCCGCAAATGGTAATAGGGGCGGACGACCACAAACTGGCACCGATTGGGCGCGCTTTTTAGGAAGTCGTTTTATCGTCCAAGTGCGCTTTCGGACGGAGTATTCTCCGACCCATGAGGCCCCTCCCTCGCTCGTGGATCAGGACCGGAATCGTTCTTCTGATCGGGCTCGCGCCGCTGTCGGCGAAGGCCGCCAACACGTACTACGTGGCGCCGAACGGCAGTGACAGCGCAGCCGGGTCGATGACGGCGCCCTTCGCCACCCTTCAGAAGGCGAACGACACCGCGGCCGCGGGGGACACCATCTATTTGCGAGCGGGAACTTATGACTGCACGAATCAAATCACGCTCTCGAAGAGCGGAACCTCCGACACCAATCGCACCAAGATTTGGGCGTATCCGGGTGAGGTGCCTGTTCTCGACTTCTCGAACTTCTCACTGGCCAGCCAGACCTCGGACCATCCAGCCATCACGGTGACGGGGAGCTGGATGCATCTGCGGGGACTGGAGATCGCCAACGGCAAGGTCGGAACCAGCGGCTCCCACTCCTACTCGATGTTGCGCACCAAGAACGCGAGCAACAACACGTTCGAGCTGCTCAACATCCATCACGGCTTCGGGCCGGGGCTGTTCGTCGACACCGGCACCGGCGGCAACCTGATTCTGAATTGCGACTCTCACGACAACTACGACGTGAACGGCAGCCAAGGGGATGGTCAAAACGGCGACGGGTTCGGCGTTCACTATCAAAAGACCGGCCCCAGCACGATCGTCAGAGGGTGCCGTGCGTGGAATGACTCCGATGACGGGTACGACCTCATCTCGCAGGAGGTTCCGGTGACCGTCGAGAACAGCTGGGCCTTCAGGAATGGCCACGGCTCTTCCGGCAACGGCAACGGGTTCAAGATGGGGAGCAGCCTGACCGGCATCAGGCACCTGGTCCAACAGAACGTGGCCTGGAGCAACTCGGCGGCGGGCTTCTATGCCAACCACTCCACGGGCGGGAACACTTGGTACAACAACACGTCGTACAACAACGGCACTCAGTACAACATGCTGGCGAGCAGCTTTGATTCCTCCGGCAACGTGACGGGGACCATCACCTTGAGTGGCTCGCTCGCCCACATCATGAGAAACAACATCGGCTACCCCAACAAGAATTCCAACATGGGCGGGGTCGACACCTCCTTCAACACCTGGGACCTGGGGATTACCCCGGCGTCCAGCGATTTTGCCAGCATCTCCGACACCGGCTGCGACGGCGCCCGCGCGGCCGACGGCAGCATGCCGACCGCCTGTGCTTTCATGCATCTGAGCGCCGGCAGCCACATGATCGACAAGGGGACGAACGTGGGTCTCCCCTATGTCGGGTCGGCGCCCGATCTCGGAGCGTACGAATACGGCGCGACCGGCGGGACGACCGGCAGCGGCGGGATGACCGGCAGCGGCGGGACGACCGGCACTGGCGGCGCCGGGGGCGGAAGCGCCGGCGCGACCGGCAAGGGCGGAACCACAGGCACTGGCGGTGCCGCGGGCGGGAGCGCCGGTGCGACCGGCAAGGGTGGGACGACCGGCGCCGGCGGGACGACCAGCACCGGCGGGACGACTGGCACCGGCGGGACGACCAGCACCGGCGGGACGACCGGCACCGGCGGGACGACCGGCACCGGCGGGACGACTGGCACCGGCGGAACCGTCGTGACCGGAAGTGGCGGAAACACCGGGAGCGGTGGCTCGACGACGGGCAGCGGTGGGACGACCGGGAGCGGTGGGACGACCGGGAGCGGCGGCACGACCGGGAGCGGCGGCACGACCGGTGAGGGCGGATCGACCGGTTCCGGCGGCACCAGCGGCGAAACAGGCGGTGCGAGCAGCGGCTGCTCGTGCGACACGGCGCCTGGCGGCCAGGGCGGTCTCCTCGGATTCTCGCTGCTGTCGCTGATGATGATCGTGGCAACCCGCCGCCGCAAACCGGCCGCGGCGGGCTGGCGGCGATAGCTCAGCGCGCCCGGGCGACCAAATCGGCGGCGGCGGCCGGCCAGTCGGGGAACTCGAACTGGAACCCGGCCTCGAGGAGGCGCCGGGGGATAACCCGGCGGCTCTTCAGGATGAGCTCGGTGTCGTCGCGCCGCCGCCGCCGTCGCCGCCGCCGCCGATCGTCATCGACCGGCCGTGACCGGTCGGCTGCTCCGTCGGCTGCTCGGTCGGCGTCCGGCAGCTCCCGCGATCAGCCGGGCGGACGCGCGCCGCCGAACGCCACGGTGAGGCGCTGCGCCATTTCGCGCAGCGTACGGTCGAAGGGCTCGCCGCGCTGCCCGGAGTAGAGATGCGACATCCCGGGGCCGGGATCTGGTGACAGCGCCTCGAGCTCGAACCCACAAACGGAGCCGCCGGGCGGCCCCTGGTTCGTGGGTTCGGGCTTGAGCCAGACGCCGATCCCCCAGCCGAGATCGGGGGTGACGAGTCCCCACCGCGTCGTATGCGGCGTCATCCGCGGCGTATAGAAGAGATTTGGGCCGGTGACGCTGTTGCTCCGAACGTACGCCGCGTCGAAGAACACCGAATCGACCGTGCTGGCGCAGTCGAGCGTGGTTGGTGGGGTCTGGACGCTCAGGCGCAGCGACGCGGAGTCGTAGCAGCCGGCCAACGGCCCAACGAGCGCGGCCAACACCGCGGCGTGGAGCGCGCGACCGCGGCG
Organism: uncultured Pseudomonadota bacterium; assembly: GCA_963831685.1. Lineage (GTDB taxonomy): Bacteria > Myxococcota_A > Polyangia > Fen-1088 > Fen-1088 > JADGRB01. The sequence continues at coordinate 1,727,561 of CAWHRJ010000004.1, read as the reverse complement.
CCGCGCGGGTGTTCGCGGCGGGCTGGGGCGGGCAGGGGACGTGGAGATCAAGACTGCTGATCCTCCTTCACGCATTCTATCGCGCTTCGACGCTCTGTTTGATCCTTTTCGGCCGCCGAAGTACTCTGCCGACTGCGTGCGGCGTCTGGTCGCGGTCTTCGGGCTGTTGGTGTTCGCGCTGAGCGTTGGCGGGACCGCCCGCGCCCAACAGCAGGGGCACGTCCTCTCCCAGAAGCAGCGCGACGAGGAGAAGAAGGCGCTGACGGCCTACGCCGCGGGTCGGTTCGAGGAGGCGATCAATACCTACGCCGATCTCTACGCGGAATTTCGCGACCCGATCTACCTGCGCAACATCGGGCGCTGCTACCAGAAGTTGAAGGTCCCGGACCGGGCCATCTCCAGCCTGGAGGACTACCTCAGCCGTGCCACGAAGATCTCGCCCGCCGAGCGCGACGAGATCAACGGGTACATCCGCGAGATGAAGGAGCTGCAACAGGCGCAGGCCAACGCCGCGGCGCCGCCGCAGGTCATGCTGCCGCCGGGAGCGAACGCGCCGCCGCCGGGCGCGCCGCCTCCCGCCGCGGGCGTGGTGCAGCCGCTGCCGGGCGGGCCGACTCAGCCGGGCGCGCCGGGCGCGCCGAACGGCTCGCTCGTGCCGGGGGTCGAGGCGTCGGCCCCCCCGCCGCAGGGGCCACGCCCCTCGAGCACCAAGAAGATCGCGGGGGTGGCGGTCGGTGCCGCGGGCGGCGCCTCGCTGCTCACCGGCATCATCTTCCAGTTCGTGCGGAACAGCCGTGCCAGCGCCTTCAACAGCGCCGGCTGCTACGCGAGCGACAGCGGACCGGCCACCGGGTACGAGTCCTGCCAGGGGCGGTACGACAGCGTGCAGACGGCGCAGACGATCGCCATCGTCGGCTTCGCCGGGGCCGCGGTCATGGGGGGCGTGGCGACCTACCTGCTGCTCGCGGATCGCAACGAGGCCGCGCGCGCCAACACGAACGTCGTCGGTCATCTCCGCTGCGCTCCGTCGCCCGGCGCGGCGCTGGTCTGCGCGGGGTGGTTCTGATGCGGGGGAGGTCGCTGGTCCGATTGGCGGCTGCCGCGGCGCTCAGCTTGATCGGGCTCGCTGGCTGCACCGACCTGAACAAACCGGGGCTCGATTGCAGCGGAACGACCCCCAAGTATTGCCCCGCTCTCGAGGACGCGCCCGAGACCTGCGGCGTCGCGACTGCCGACTGCTCGACCGTGACCCAGTGCAGCTCGAACATCTACTCGTGCGAGACGCCAAACACCTACGTCGACTGCGGCAGCAACCAGTGCGTTCCGACGTCGACCTGCATGGACATCAGCGGGTACACCGATCCCTGCGAGCGCTGCTTCATCCGCAAGTGCTGCGCCGAGTGGGGCGTCTGCAACACGGATCCGAACTGCGACTCCACCGACAACGATGCGGCCTGGCAGGCGCTGAGCTACTGCACGGCGACCTATTGCTACGACGTCTGCACGAGCGCCTGAGCGGAGGCGCCGCTCAGAGCTTTCGCATGTCGTCTTCGGTCGGCACGCGTCTGGTCGCTTCCTTCTGATGGGCCCGGTGCCTCGAGCGTCCACCGGCGGCCGCCGACTGCGGAGCGAGCGTGGGCACCGACTGCGGGGCGAGCGGGCGCGCCGGCCTGGTTGGCGCCGGCGCCGGCGGCCGGGGCGCGGCCGGGGCGGAGGCGGCGGGGGCGGCGGTCACCGCCACGGTGCCCGACGGCGCCGCGACGCCCACGGTGGCGGCGGCCGGCGCGGACGCCTGCCGGTGCCAGACGAAGGCACCACCTGCTGCCACCCCGAGCGCCGCGACGAGGACCGCCGACAGACGACGGCGGTCGCGGGCCGGTTCGATCACCTCCGCGGCGGCGTCGGTGAACGTCGTCTGTCGCGGGCGTGGGACGGTCGGCCCGGTCTCGAGCGTGCTCCCGAAGGCCACGAAGGCCTTTCCGCGCACGGCGGCGGCCGCCGCCTCGGTCGACAGGTCGAGCGCCCGCAGCTCTTCAAGCGCGCGGCGCACCTCGCTCATGTTCGAGGGTCGCTCCTCGGGCTTCTTGGCCAGGAGCTGGCGGATGAAGCGCTCGACGTCCCGGTGGATCGGGATGTTGAGGCTGGCGAAGGTGGGCGGCGGATCGTTGATGTGCAGCGAGAGCAGCTCGCCGAGGCCGTTCGACACGAACGGCGGGCGGCCGGTCAGCGTCTCGAACAGGATGCAGCCGAGCGAGTAGACGTCCGAGCGCAGGTCGAGCGTCCGCAGCCCGCGGCACTGCTCGGGGGACATGTAGAGCGGCGTCCCCAGCAGCGAGCCTGTTTGGGTGCGCCGCATCGCCGGGCCCCCCTCGCGGTTCTGCAACAGCTTGGCGATGCCGAAGTCGAGGACCTTCACCCGCAGGCCCGCGCCCGAGGCGGCGCCCGGATCGAGGACCAGGAAGATGTTGTCGGGCTTGAGGTCGCGGTGGATGATCCCCTTGGCGTGCGCCGCGCCGAGCGCGTCGGCGATCTCGCCCGCGATGGTCAGCGCGCGGCGGACGTCCTGGCCGAAGCCTGGCTCCCGTTCGAGCCGCACCCCCAGCCCCTCGCCGGTCAGCGCCTCCATGATGATGTAGGCGCGGCCGCTCGGGTGGACGTCGCAGTCGAAGATCTCCACGATCCCGGGGTGCCTGATCGACGAGGTGGCCCGGGCCTCGACGAAGAAGCGCTCGACCGCGTCGGCGCGGTTGGAGTACTCGGGCAGGAGGATCTTGATCGCGGCGCGCCGCTCGATGCGCGCGTGCTGGGCCAGGTAGACCTCGCCCATTCCGCCCGCACCGATGCGCTCGGTGATGAGGTACCCGCCGATCGTCTCGCCGATCAACTCATCGACCTTGCCCGCGATTTGGTCACCCCTGCCCGAGCGTCCCAGCATTGCGCCTACCTGGCAAGTTCGAACCGGAGAGCGGCGCGGCAGCGACGCTCAGCGAGGGGTGGGGGTGAACTTGGCGAGATCGGCAATCCCCAGCGCGGTCTCGAGGTCGCGCACGTCTTTCAATGACCCCTCGAATCCGCCGGCGCCGAGCAGCCGGTGCTCTTGCTCCTCGAACCGATCCCCGAGCTTGTCGAGCTCGCGCTCGCTGAAGAGGCCGCGGTAGGCCGGGAAGAGCTCGGTGTCCTCCCACGCCGCGTGCGGCTGGTACATCCGGATGAAGCGGCCGATGTCCGCCACCATCATCCGGCGCGTGTCGGCCCCGGCGGCCTTGCCGGCGCGCGCTCCGTCGAGGATGTTGTCGGTCAGCTTGCGTCCGGCCCCGTGCTGAACGCGAAGGACGGTCGTCAGTTCGACGAGCTTGCCGGCCTTCTCCAGCTGGGGAAACACGAAGTCCTCTTCCAGCTTTTCGTGGTAGCCCTCGACGAAGCGGCGGACGATGCTGGCGGCGCCCGCGACGGCGTCGAGGACGGACGCGTCGCCCGCCGACAGCCGCCGCGCAGCCTCCTCGTAGACCAGCAGGACCCGCCGCAGGATCCCGTGCTCGCGCATGAGATCCTCGGTCGGCGGGATGTCGGCCGGGCGTGCCTTGGCCCCGGCCGATCGCGCCCCCAGCGCCACGGCGCCCGCCCCCGCCACGCCCGCCAGGAACTGCCGCCGCCGCGCGCCGTGCTGGTTCATGCGGCCAATATACCCATGCGCCCGCGTTCAGCGACCTCAGGACACCGCCCGCGACGGTCGACGCGGCTACTTCTCGGCGCCGTGCTCCGTCCAGAGACGGTACCCGCCCCGGATCGCGTCGGCGTTGGTGCAGAGACGCGCCCCCTTGGGGAGCTCCTTGAGATGTTTCGAGTTGCCGCCGCCGAGGACCAGATCCTCCGCCTCGAGCGCGACCGCCAGCCGGCCGACGACGTCGGCGACGTCCCGGCGCCATCTCTTCTTGCCGTTCCGTTCGAAGCCGCGCAGGCCGACGTAGTCCTCGTAGGTCCCCTTCTTGTAGGGCAGGTGCGCCAGCTCCATCGGCACGATCGTTCCGTCGACGATCAGCGAAGTGCCGAGGCCGGTGCCCAGTCCCAGGAACAGCATCCGCCCGCCCTCGTACGCGCCGAGCGCCTGCATCGTCGCGTCGTTGATCAGCCTGACCGGGCGGTCGAAGGCCCGGGCGAAGTCGAACGCCACCCAGCCGCGTCCCAGGTTGGCGGGCTCGGCGGCGATCCGGCCGCGTCGGACCCGCGTCGGAACCCCGATCGAGACGACCTCGTAGCTCCAGCCGGCGATGAGGTCGCTCACGGCCCGGACCATGCGGCTGGGCGTCAGGCCGGGTCCGGAGGGGAGCTTTCGTCGCGCCCGCTGCCCGGTTGCCTGAACCTTGACGTGGGTTCCGCCCACGTCGACGACGAGGATCTTCATGTTATTGCTGGGGAACCAGCATACGGCAATTCGCGGCCTGGCGCGTCGATGCCAAACGGGGTCAAGATCTGCCGCAAACCGCCGAAAATGGCGGGGGGAGGCGGAAGATGGCGATGTTCGCGAAAAAAGAGAGCTGGGACAACAAGGTCGCGTCGGAGATCGGTGGCCCGGCGCCCCCGCCCGCGGCCAGGACGGCTTCGCCCAAATACGGGATCGCGGAAGCGATCCAGTTGATGCGGACGCTGCCGGCCGAGCAGAACGGCGAGCTGGTCGTGCGCGTCGTGCGCGCCACACTGGCGTCGCTGGACGTGCGGCTGCCCGACATCATCGAGGACGCGACGCGCAAGCAGAAGTCGGTGCGCGACAGGATCGCCGACTTTCACGCCAAGAACGCGGAGCTGGAGAAGCAGCTCGCAGCGCACCGCAAGGAGATCGGCGCGCTGGAGGCCGACCTCAAGGAGACGACCGACGTCAAGGATCGGCTGCAGCAGGCCGAGTCGTCCTCGGCGCCGATGCCGGGCGTCCACGGCGCCCACAAGACGCCGATGAACACGCTGATCGGCGGCACCGCGGCGGGGCACGACGAACCGACCATCATTCCCAAGGCCTGAAGGCCCAAGGCCTGACCCCAAGGCGGGCGGCGCCTTCGGGCTACGGCCCGAGGGTCAACGCTCCGGCGTCGAGAGCGATCTCATAGTAGCCGTGCTCGCTCCAGCCGAGCGGGCTGCCGTTCTGGCTCGGCGTGCCGCCGTCGACCTTCACGCGTAGGATCTTTCCCGGCGGGAAGTGGGGCGGCAGCGTCCAGCTCCAGGTGGTGGTCGCGCCTGCGATGGCCGGCTTCGCCTCGGCGAGGAGCTTCTGACCCCACCAGTAGGCGGCCACGTCGACCAGCGTGCCCGTCCAGACGTCGGGCAACGCCTTGCCGTGCGCCATCGCCGCCGTCACCTCGGTCGTCGCCACCGGCGCGTACCAGATGGCGCCCGTCGGCGTGAGCGTGTGGACCAGGAAGATGACCCAGCGGCCGCCGGCGCGCGCCGCCTCTGTGGTCTGGTCCATCCGGGCCGCCGTCTCGCCAGCGGCCACTATGTGGATCGGCAGGTTGAAGCGATCGGTGTGGTCCCGGGGCGCGATCATCCCGCCGGGGACGCCGCGGTTGATGAAGAAGCGGCTCCCTGCCAGCCGTTCGTAGCCGCGGTCGCCGAACGGCGAGGCCGCGGTCCAGACCGCCGGCTGCCCGGTGTGCGCGACGATGTAGGCGCTGGCGTCGTCGATCTCGGCGTCGAGCGTCGGCAGGGGTCTGCCCGACGTGCAGCCGGTCAGATCGGCGTGGCAGTGGTGCACGCTGTGGTTGCCGAGCTCGTGCCCCTCCTTGACGGCGCGCTGCCAGGTCTCGACGAAGCCCGGCTCGGCGTCGTTGTTGGTGGTGATGTAGAAGGTCATCGGGACGCCGACGGCGGCCAGCTCCGCGTAGTGCGCGAGGTGCGACGGCTGCGCGTCGTCGAACGTCCAGCTGACGGCGGACTTGAACCCGGCCCAGTCGAGGACGGTCAGGTTGCCGGGCGCGCCGGAGGGCCGGGGGACGCCGGTCGTGGCGGGAGCCGGCAGCCCGCGCGTCACGGGCGTGGTGGCGGCGGCCTGCGGGGCGGCGGCCGCGGCCGGCGGCGGGGCGACGGCGGCGGGCTTCGGGGGGACGCTCCCCACGCATCCGAGCGCGGCCAGCAGGACGGGCGTTCCGAAGCTCGCCCGGGCGAAACTTTGTCGACGGAGGCGCGTGGCGCGTCCAGGAAGCCGCGTGGCGCGTCCAGGAAGCCGCATGGCGCGCGACCTTACCGCTTGCCGGCGCGAATCGTGGCGATATTGGGCGAGTTGGCGCGGCCGTTCGAGCCGACCACGTCCTGCCGGCCGTTGCGCGCCTCGACGTAGTAGTGGAGCACCTTGCCGGCGATCTTGCCGCCCGGGATGACCGCCGTGTACCACCCCTTCTTCGAGCGATCCATCGTGCTGACGTTGTAGAGGACGCCGCCGGCGCGGTAGTAGAGCGCCACCACCGCGACCTTGGCGTCGAGGCTGGGGCGCGGCACGCAGTGGACGTAGAGGTCGATTCCCGGGGGGATCTCGTCGGGAACGGTGCAGGCGACAGGTTCGGTCACGTGGGCGGGCAGCTCGGGTCCCTCGGCCAGCTTCTCGCGCGTCGTGCGCTCCTCGATCTCCTTGTTCTTGCGCTCGCTCTCGCGCGCGTCGGCCTCGCGGCGGGCGGCGGCCAATTTCTCCTTGGCCTCGCGTTCCTTTTTCGCGTCGTCGCGGGCGGCGGCCAGCTGGCGGTCGACGTCGGCCTTCTGCTTGGTGAGATCCTGCAGGTTGCGCTTCTCGTCGGCGAGCTGCCGATCGGCGTCGGCCTTCGACCGTTCGGCCTTCTCGCGGCCGTCGTGTTCCTTCTTGGCTTCGGCGCTCGCGGCGGCGAGCTGGCGGTCGACGTCGGCCTTCTGCTTGGCGAGGTCCTGCAGGTTGCGCTTCTCGTCGGCCAGCTGGTGGTCGACCTCGGCCTTGTCGTGCCCGAGCTTGTTGTTCGCCTCCCGCTCCTTCTTCTCGCCGGCCTGACTGGCGGCGAGCTGCTTGTCCTCGTCCTGCTTCTCCTTGGTCAGCTGCGCGAGGTGGGCCTTCAGGTCGGCGAGCTGCTTGTCGCGCTCCTGCTTGTCGCGCTCGAGATCGTGCAGCTTGGTCTTGGCGTCGGCGAGCTGCTTGTCCTGATCGGCCCTCTCCTTGGCCAGCTCGGCCTTCTCCTTGGCCAGCTCCTGGGCGTGACCCTTGGCGCCTTGCAGCTCCCTGTCCTGCTCCTGCTTCTCCTTCTGCAGCCTCTCTTTTTCAGCCTGCTGCAGGCTCTCGTTGACCTTGGCGGCCGCCAGATCGTCGACCAGCTTCTGGTCCTCGCCGTCGGCCCGCCCGGCGGCCGACCTGGTCCGCTTTGCCGGCTCGGGCGCCTTGGCGGCGGCTTCCTCGGGCGCATCGGCAGGGGCCTCGCTGGACTGGTTTTCGGCGCGCTCGAACGCCGCCAGCACGGCCTTCGAGGCCATGGTGGCGGGCACCTGAATGGCCGGGCTGATCTCGATCGCCTTGGCGAAGTACTTCACCCCTTGCTCGCTGTTCTTGAGGGCGGCCACCTCGAGCACCCCGTAGAGGACGTAGGTCTGGGCGACCAGCTTGTTCTCCGTGAGCCCGTTCTCCTCCGCCAGCTTGAGCGCCTGCTGGAGCTGGGTCTCGGTCTTTTCGGTCTGGCCGTCGTCGTAGGCCGCAGCCGCCGCCTGGTAGCGGGCCTTGATCTTGGCCAGCGCAGCCTTCTGGTCCCCGGCCCGCAGCGTGGCGGGCGCCGCCAGCATGCCGGCGAGCACAGCGACGATCGGAAATATCAGCTTGGCTGATGGACGGACGTGGTGCATGCGGATTGAAACTCGGTCAGAGGGTAGGTGCATCGATCGATCAGTTGCTCGTCGAACTGAATCGGGCTCGCCGAAGCACAGAAGGCAAGGATGGTACCCTGGACGGGCGGTCATGGCACAAGGAGATACGGAGGCCCGGGCGACCTGATCCGGGGCGGGCGCGGCCTTGCCGGGTTGCGGATGTGATACGAAAAGCGGCTCGAACCGCCTGCCTTCGGGCGAAGCTGTGGCAGAACGTGACCGCTATCCTGGGTATCTCGGCCTACTACCACGACAGCGCGGCCGCGCTGATCAGGGATGGTGAGATCATCGCCGCCGCGCAGGAAGAACGCTTCTCGCGCAAGAAGCATGACCACCGCTTTCCCACGGGCGCCATCGCCTACTGCCTGGCGGAAGGCGGGCTCACGACCGAGGCGATCGACTACGTCTGCTTTTACGACAAGCCGCTGCTGAAGTTCGATCGCCTGCTCGAGACCTACGTTTCGTACGCACCCCGCGGGTTTCGTTCCTTCCTCAAAGCGATGCCTCAATGGCTCGGGCAGAAGCTGCATCTGCCACGGGAGATTCGCCGCGACCTTCGGGGCCGGGACGGGCGTTACCAGGGTCCACTGGTGTTCGTCGAGCATCACGAGTCGCACGCGGCCTCGGCGTTCTTCCCCTCACCGTTCGAGGAGGCCGCCATCATCACCGCCGACGGTGTCGGTGAGTGGGAGACGACCACCTGGGGCGTGGGGAAGGGCAACCGGATCGAGATCAGAGAAGGGATCCGGTTCCCGCACAGCCTCGGGCTGCTCTACTCCGCGTTCACCTATTTCACGGGCTTCAAGGTGAACTCCGGAGAGTACAAGTTGATGGGTCTGGCCCCCTACGGCCGACCGCTCTACGCCGACCTGATCCGGGAGAAGCTGATCCAGATTCGCCCGGATGGGTCCTATCGGCTCAACCTCGACTACTTCACCTATCCGCAAGGGCTGCGGATGACCGGCGACAAGTTCGCGCGACTCTTCGGCGGTCCGCCCCGGCGCTCCGAGGACCAGATCACCCAGCGGGAGATGGATCTGGCGGCGTCCATCCAGGCCGTGACAGAAGAGGTCATGCTGGCGACCGCGCGCAGCGTCCACGAGAAGACCAAGCTCCCGAACCTCTGCCTGGCCGGCGGCGTGGCGTTGAACTGCGTGGCCAACGGGCGGCTCCTGCGGGAAGGTCCGTTCGAACGGATCTGGATCCAACCGGCGGCCGGGGACGCGGGGGGAGCGCTCGGCGGCGCGCTGTTCGTTTGGCACCAGCTGCTCGGCAATCCACGGCGGGTCGACGGCCGACGCGACGCCCAGAAGGGCTCGCTGCTCGGGCCCCGTTTCAGCTCGGACACCATCGAATCGTTCCTGAGGCAGACCAAGGCCTCCTGGAGGCGCCCGGCGACGGAGGGCGACCTCCTGGCCGAGGTCGCGGATCTGCTGATCGCCGGCAAGGTCGTGGGGTGGTTCCAGGGGCGAATGGAGTTCGGTCCGCGCGCGCTCGGTTGCCGGAGCATCCTCGGGGACGCCCGCAGCAGCGAGCTCCAGGCCACCATGAACCTCAAGATCAAGTTTCGCGAATCGTTCCGCCCCTTCGCCCCCTGCATCCTTCGCGAGCGTGCCTCGGAGTACTTCGCCGTGCGCGCCGACGAGGAGAGTCCGTACATGTTGCTCGTCGCCCCGGTCAAGGAGGAGCATCGAACGACGCTCACCGACGCGCAGAGGGAGCTGCTCGCCGATCCCGATCTCCGCAAGCGGGTCAACGTGCCGCGCTCGACCATCCCGGCCGTGACGCACGTCGATTACTCGGCCCGGATCCAGACGGTGGACGAAGAACGGCACGGTCGGTACTACCGGCTGATCAAGTGTTTCGCCGAGAAGACCGGCTGTCCGATCATCGTGAACACCAGCTTCAACATCCGGGGCGAGCCGATCGTCTGCCGTCCGGAAGAGGCCTTCACCTGTTTTCTGAACACCGAGATGGACGCGCTGGTGCTGGAGGATTTTCTGCTCGTCAAAACCGACCAGCCCGCGGAGGTCTTGCGCGTGGACGCGGCCAAATACCTCTCACGGTTCGAGCTGGATTAGCCCATGCGGACCTTCTCCGACCTCGAGCGACAGCCCTCCCCGAGCGACCTGCGTGGGTTCCGGTGGGTGCTCTCCACGGGTGGTCTGGCGGCTGCGCTCTTTCTGTACTTCGTGAGGCACCGGCACGGCGCGGCCCTGCCCGTTGCCTGCGCTGGATTGGCACTCGCGCTCCTGTCGCTGGTCCCCGGCCTCGGGAGGTGGCTTTTCGTCGGCTGGATGGGCTTGGGATTGGTTCTGGGTCGCCTCACAAGCCCGATTCTTCTTGGTATGGTCTGGCTGATCCTCTTCATTCCTGTCGGTATCGTGTTTCGCCTCCTCGGACGCGACAGCATGAAGCGGCGCTTTCCCGCCAGGGACGCCACCTTCTGGGAGCCACACCCTCCGAACCGGGACGTCCGTAGATATTTTCAGCAGTTCTGAAAGGTCCCCCGCCCATGGACGAGCAACAACGCGACGACTCACCGAACGAGTTCAAGTCCGCCGCGGCAAAAGCGAAGTCGTCGTCGCTGAAAGACTTCTTCGGCCTCCTGGCGCAGAACAAGAAGTGGTGGCTGGTGCCCCTCGTCGTCGTCCTGGTGGGACTCGGCGCCCTCGCGATCCTGGGCGCCACCGCCGCGGCGCCGTTCATCTACACGCTGTTTTGATGAGCAGCGCTGAAACGACTCCGGCGGACCGTCGATACTGGAGCGCCTGGATCGTCGTCTGGCTCTTGCAGCTGGTTCCGCTCGTTTTCGTCCTGATCGATTTCCCGATCCGTCTCGTCCGGGGAGCCCGCACGGAATGGATGGCGCTCCTGGCCGATCTTCCGGTCCTGGCGTACGCCGTCCTGGTGGCGAGGCTCGGGGGGACCCAGCGAGGCCGCCGCTGGCTCTCGGGGCACCGAAACCAGCTGATTCTCAGCGTCGCCGCGACGGTCGTGACGTATCTGCTGTGCGAATCCGTCGCCACGCTGCTGGCGCTTCACGGGGGCCTGGGGCAGCGGACCAAGTCTCTGATCGTCTACGAGACTGCCGGCAAGACGCTCCACTTCGATCCGATTCGGGGGATCCGGCTCGGACCCATCCCGTCGCGTTACGCGCGGATCACCAACGGGACGCTGGAATACATCGGGCACGCGCGGGGCAACAACGAGGGCTTTCCGGATCGGGACGACGTCTCTCCCGCCAGATCCAGCCCAGGGAAGCGCCGCCTGGCCGTGTTCGGCGATTCGTTCACCGCCGCCCAGTTCCTGAAGACGAGCTGGCCCGATCTCGTGGAGGACCTGACCCGGCAAACAGGAGCGCCGCTGGAGCTGCTGAATTTCTCGGTCGACGGCGGGGGGCTGGCCAACTGGTGGAGCGTCCTGACCCGAATCGTGGCGGCGGAGAAGTACCAGCTCGACGGCGTGGTGTTCGCCGTGTTCTCGGGCGATCTGCGGAGGGGGTTTTCAATCACGGAGTACGAGGGCTACACCCATCCCATGTTCGCGCGCGTACCGAGCTGGGACCCGCGACGCTTCCCCCTGACGGCCGAGCAGGCGAACACCTATTACGAGCCGTGGGAAGCCACCATCGTGGGAGAGAAGGACTTCGACGCCTTCGTGAAGGGCGACTGGAGGCCCCGGCCACCGGTCCCTTTCCTGGCCAACCTGCTGTGGGAAAAGGTCCTGCGTCCGGCATTCCGAAGCACGGAGATGAGCCTGCGGGGCGTCGTCGATGTCGAGCGCGAGCGGCGGGCGATGATCGAGGACATCCGGCGCGTGCTCGCGTCCATGAACATTCCCGCGTTGGTCGTCTACATCCCCGACCGGGGGCGTCTGATCAAGAAGGGCGCCCCCGGCGAGATCGACAGGGATACGCGCGACTTTGCGGAATGGCTCGGGGCGCAGCCGGTGAACGGCGGTCTGGCCTTCGACGGAAGGACGGCCTCGCAGATTCAGGCGGACTGGCTCCCGTACGACGGGCACTGGGCGGAGGGGGGCTCCGATCGCTTCGCCAGGTTCATGGTCGGGATCCTGAACCAGTGGCCGGCGCAGCGCTGACAGGCGGGCGCAGCACTGAGGGGCGGTCAATCCGGCGGCGGGCGGCGCAGATCGAGCGTCAGCGGGAAGTCGGGGTTGTGCTCCTCGGGAGGCGGTTCCTGTCGCCCGGGCGTGTGGCCGAACGGGAAGAAGCGGGCGATGCGCCGCCCCTCGGCTTCGAGCGCGTTGGCCGGCACCCGCTCGTGGGAGAGGCCGCCCGGGTGCGCCACGTGGTAGGTGCAGCCGCCGATCGCGCGACCGGTCCAGCTGTCGACGAGGTCGAAGACGAGCGGCGCGTGGACGCCGATCGTCGGGTGCAGCGCGGAGGGCGGCTGCCAGGCCCGATAGCGCACGCCGGCGACCGCCTCGCCGGGCGTGCCGGTCGGGTGCAGCGGGACGCGGCGCCCGTTGCAGGCGATCACGTGGCGCGACTCGATCAACCCGCGGGTCTTCACCTCCAGCCGCTCGACCGACGAGTCGACGTAACGGGCCGTGCCCCCTGCGCCGGGCTCCTCGCCGAGCACGTGCCAGGGCTCGATCGCCTGCCGCAGCTCCAGCGCGACGCCGTCGGCTGCGATCGCACCGGCGAGCGGGAAGCGAAACTCGAAGTGCGGCGCGGAACCAGTCGGTGGCGAACGGGTAGCCGGCGCCGCGCAGATCGTCGAGCACGTCGTCGAAGTCCTGCGCGACGAAGTGCGGCAGCGTGAAGCGATCGTGCAGGCCGTCCCCCAGCGGACCGGGCGGCGCGTGTAGGGCGCGCGCCAGAACCAGGCGACCAGCGCGCGCAGCAGGAGCTGCTGCGTCAGGCTCATGCGCGCGTGCGGCGGCATCTCGAACGCGCGCAGCTCGAGCAGCCCCTGGCGCCCGCTGGCGCTGTCGGGGCTGAAGAGCTTGTCGATGCAGAGCTCGGTGCGGTGGGTGTTGCCGGTGACGTCGACCAGCAGGTGGCGGAAGATGCGGTCGACCAGCCACGGCGGCGTGGCGCTCTCGCGGCGGAACCTCGCCGAACGCGATCTCCAGCTCGTCGATGCTGTCCTGCCGCGCCTCGTCGATGCGCGGCGCCTGGCTGGTCGGGCCGACGAACATGCCGGAGAAGAAGTACGACAGCGACGGGTGGTTGACGAAGTAGCCGACCAGGCTGCGCAGCAGATCGGGCCGGCGCAGGAACGGGCTGTCGCCGGGCGTCGCGCCGCCCATCACGACGTGGTTGCCGCCGCCCGTGCCGGTGTGGCGCCCGTCGAGCATGAACTTCTCGGTGCCGAGGCGGGTGAGGCGCGCCTCTTCGTAGAGCGCGGTCGTGTTGTCGGACGAGCTCGGTCCAGGTGCGCGCGGGTGGATGTTCACCTCGATGACGCCGGGATCGGGCGTGACCGAGAGACGATCCAGCCGGTAGTCGATGCGGCGGCGTGGTAGCCCTCGATGCGGACGGGCTGCGCCGAGCTCGCGCGGCGCCGTCCTCGACGGCGGCGACCAGCGCGAGGTACTCCTCGAGGTGCTCGACCGGCGGCATGAAGACGTGCAGCATCCCGTCGCGCGGCTCGACGCAGAGGGCGGTGCGCACGATGTTGCTTGGAATTGGGGACCCTGGGAGGGTCCCCGAACCCTGCCGCGACGGACTCCGCCGGGCCAAGCCCGGCTGCGTCCACGCGATCGGCTCGCGTTGAATGCGGGGCCCCAGCGGTGGCCGGGCCGCCAACGGATCGCGCGCGTGGATCTGCATCCGCTCCCCTTCCGATTCCCACGGCAGCGCGTCGAGCGGCAGCCGGTAGCCCATCGGCGAGTCGCCGGGCAGCAGGAAGAGGCGACTCTCGCGCAGCGACCAGCGGCCGCTCTCCCACACGCCGAGATCGTCGCAGGTCCGCGCCCGCAGCGGCAGGACGTAGCCCGACCACCTCGCCGAGCCCCGCTCGAAGACGCGCGCAGTCGCGCGCGCTCGATCGGATCGTCGAGCCGGCTCTCGAGCGACGTCGACGTTGACCGGCAGGCGGCGCTCGCGCCACAGGTAGTAGAAGACGTCCTCGTAGGCGGCCTGCGGCAGATCTTCGGCGACCCCGAGCCGGTTGGCGAGCGAGGTGACGAACCGCCGCGCGGCCGCCGATCGGCGGCGCTGGTCGGCCGGCTCGGATCGGGTTCCTGGGCGAACAGCTCGGGGTCGCTGCCAGACCGGCTCGCCGTCCTTGCGGAAGTAGCAGGCGTAGGCCCAGCGCGGCAGCGGCTCGCCCGGGTACCACTTGCCCTGGCCGTGGTGCAGCAGGCCGCCCGGCGCGAACCGCGCGTGCAGCCGCCGCAGCAGCTCGTCGGCGAGCTGCCGCTTGCGTCGCCGAGCGCGGCGGTGTTCCACTCGGCGCCGTCGAGGTCGTCGATCGACACGAAGGTCGGCTCGCCGCCCATCGTCAGCCGCACGTCGCCGCGCTGCAGATCGCCGCGTCGACCTGTGCGCCGAGCGCATGATCGCCGCCCACTGCGTCGTCGCGTGTACGGCTTCGTGACGCGCGGCGTCCTCGACGCGCGCTCGACCGTCATCTCGAACGTCGAACTTCTTCGCGCGACGCGGTCGTCCTCCGCTTCGGGTCGAAGGTGAACGAGCCGCTGATCGGCGCCGCGCCTGTGGCCGGCGGTGCAGGCCAGCGGGATGTGCCCTTCGCCGCAGAACAGGCCGCTGGTCGCGTCGAAGCCGATCCAGCCGGCGCCGGGCAGATAGACCTCCGCCCAGGCGTGCAGATCGGTGACGTCCTCGGCGACGCCGGCGGGCCGCCGTCGAGCGGCTTGACGTCGGGCCGAAGCTGGATCGAGTAGCCGGAGACGAAGCGCGCCGCGAAGCCGAGCCGGCGCAGGAGCTGCACCATCAGCCAGGCGAAGTCGCGGCACGAGCCGTGGCCGCGCTCGAGCGTCTCCTCGGGCGCGAACACGCCCGGCTCCATGCGGATGTCGTAGCGCAGCCGCTGCGAGACGTCGCGGTTGATGTCGACCAGCACGTCGATCGTGCGCCGCCCCGGGCGCGCGTACTTGCGGTGCACCTCGTCGACGAGCGCGCCGAACCGGGCGCGGGCGCCGACTGCACGCGTACGGCGCGAGCTCCGGGCCAGCGAGGCCTCGTAGCGAAACGGATAGTTCTCCGCGTACTCCTCGACGAAGAAGTCGAACGGGTTGATGGCGATCAGCTCGGCGACGAGGTCGACCTCGACGCTCAGCTCGCGCGCCGGCTTGGGGAAGACCAGCCGCGCCTGGTAGTTGCCGAACGGATCCTGCTGCCAGTTGAGGAAGTGATCGGCTCGGGCGTCACCTTGCAGCGAATAGCCGACGATCGGCGTGCGGCTGTGCGGCGCCGGCCGCAGGCGCACGACGTGCGGCGGCAGCTGACCTGCGCGGTCGTAGCGGTAGCGGGTGGTGTGGGGGAGCGCGACGCGGATCGCCATGCGGGTGGGACCTTACAGCCTTTCAGCGCTTGTCGCTCAGCAGCCGAAAGTCCGTCTTCACCGGCTGGATGCCCCAGATCTCGGAGGCGTACTGGCGGATGGTCGCGTCGCTGGAGAAGCGGCTCGCCGCCCACGATGTTGAAGAGCGCGCGGCGCGACCAGTCGCGCGGCGTCGCGGTAGACGGTCGCGGCGCGCGCCTCGGCGGCGACGTAGCGCGTCGAAGTCGGCGCACACCATGTACGGATCGTGGCGCGCAGGTTGTCGAAGATCGGCTGGTAGCGATCGCGCTCGCCGAGGCTGAAGAAGCCCGACTCGATGAGCTCGAGCGCCTCGGACAGCACGGGGCTTGCGCGCGATGAACGCCCGCGGGCTGTAGCCCGCGCGCGCAGCGTCGCCACCACCTCGCGGCGTGTCGAGGCCGAACAGGAAGAAGTTCTCGTGCCCGACGGCGTCGCGGATCTCGACGTTGGCGCCGTCGAGCGTGCCGAGGGTGAGCGCGCCGTTGAGCGCGAACTTCATGTTGCTGGTGCCCGACGCCTCCTTGCCGGCCGTCGAGATCTGCAGCGAGACGTCGGCGGCCGGGATGATCGTCTGCGCGAGCGTCACGCCGTAGTTCGGCACGAAGGCCATGGCCAGCCGCCCCTGCACGGCCGGATCGGCGTTGATGACCGCGGCGACGTCGTTGAGCAGGCGGATGTGCAGCTTGGCCATCACGTAGCCGGGCGCGGCCTTGCCGGCGAAGATGTAGGCGCGCGGCACGTCGCCGCCGTCGGGGTCGCGCTTGAGCGCGAGGTAGTGCGGCGACGATCTGCAGGCAGGCGAGGAGCTGCCGCTTGTACTCGTGGATGCGCTTGACCTGAACGACGAACATCGCCTCGGGTGGCAGCTCGACGCCGCGCGCCTCGACGAGCGCGACGACGTCGCGCTTGTTCTGCTGCTTGACGGCGCGGAGCGCGTCGAGGACGTCCTCGTCGTCGGCGAGCGAGGTCAGCGCCTCCAGGCGCCGAGCTCGGGAGTCGATCCACTCCGAGCCGAGCCGGCGGGTCACGAGCTGCGTGAGCCGCGGGTTCGCGTGCAGGATCCAGCGCCGCGGCGTGACGCCGTTGGTCTTGTTGTTGAACCTCTCCGGCCAGAGCTCGTAGAAGTCGTGGAGCAGCTCCGCCTTGACCAGATCCGAGTGAAGCTTGGCCACGCCGTTGACGCTGTGGGAGCCGACCGTCGCCAGGTGGGCCATGCGCACCTGCTTGCCGCCGTGCTCGTCGATGATCGACATCCGCCCGAGCCGGTCGTTGTCGCCCGGCCAGCGGATCTGCACCTCGTGCAAGAATCGGTGGTTGATCTCGTAGATGATCTGCAGGTGCCGCGGCAAGAGGCGCTCGAACAGCGCCACCGGCCAGCGCTCCAGCGCCTCGGGCAAGAGCGTGTGGTTGGTGTAGCCAATCGTCTTTCCCGTGATCGTCCAGGCCGTGTCCCAGTCGAGGCCCTCGTCGTCGAGCAGAACCCGCATGAGCTCGGCGACGGCGATGGACGGGTGGGTGTCGTTCAGCTGGATCGCGAACTTCTCTGGGAAGGCGTCGAACGTGGTGTGGCGCATCTTGTAGCGCCGGACGATGTCGGCGATCGAGCAGGCGACGAAGAAGTACTGCTGCTTGAGGCGCAGCGCCTTGCCCTCCTCGCTCTGATCGTTGGGATAGAGCACCTTGGAGATGTTCTCGGTATCGATCTTCTCCTCGACCGCGCGCCGGAAGTCGCCCTCGTTGAAGAACTGCAGGTCGAAGTCGCGCGTCGCGCGCGCCGCCCAGAGCCGCAGCGTGTTCACCGTGTCGGTCCGGTGGCCGACGATGAACGAATCGTAGGGCAGGCCGATCACCGCGCGCGTATTCACCCAGCTGGCGCGGGTGCGGCCGTCCCTGTCCTGGTAGAAGACGACCTCGCCGCCGAAGCGGACGGTCTGCGCGTCCTCGTGGCGCGGCAGCTCCCAGGTGTTGCCGAGCTGCAGCCAGTTGTCGTGCTGCTCGACCTGGCGGCCGCCTTCGATCTTCTGCTCGAACATTCCGAAGTCGTAGCGAATGCCGTAGCCGATGGCCGGCAGCTCCAGCGTCGCCAGCGAGTCCATGAAGCAGGCGGCCAGCCGCCCGAGCCCGCCGTTGCCGAGGCCCGGATCGCCCTCGCACTCGAGCACATGCCCGAGCTCGAAGCCGTAGTCGGCGGCCACCTCCACCGCCGCCTCGTAGAGGTCCATGTTCATCAGGCACAAACCGAGACTCCGCCCCGTCAGGAACTCCGATGAGAAGTAGCAGACGCGCTTGACGTCCTCCTCGACGTGCGTCCGCTGGGTCGCCAGCCACCGGTGCACCAGCCGGTCGCGCACCGTGTGGGCGAAGGCGTTGTAGAAATCGAGCGCCGAGGCATCGCGCAGCTCCTTGGCGCAGGTGTGCACCACGTGCTCCAGGACCGAGGCGCGAAAATCGGTCGCTTGCAGGCTGGCGCGCCGTCCACCGGCGCCGCGGGCCCGAACTTCCGCCTCGTCTTGCCGGCGCGGGTCCCATCCGACGGTCATCGTGATGCATTTCAGCACGCGCGCCGAGACGTCGGCGTTTCGGTTTTGTCTGGATTTGATGAACGGGGCTGTCAGAAAGTGAACGGCCGCGCTCGAACCCTGACGCTCGCTGGGGGCCTAACTTCCGATTTTTTCGGGATTTCGTCCCTGTGACCGAGAATTGCAAGCATGAGCCACCGGGAGGGCGACGCCATGGGAACGAACGCAGCTCGGAGTCAGAAGACGGTCACGGCGGGGGCCGGCATCCTGCTGGCCGCCTGGACGGGCCTCGTCGCGACGGGCTGCGGCGGCGTCAGCGGGATCCCGGTCGACGAGACGGCGACGCGCATCGCCAACACGGTCTGCCCCAAGGCCTACATGTGCTGCACCGCCGACGAGCTCGGGATGAACGGCGAGGCGGGAACCGACGTCGCCTCCTGCGAGTCGATGACGAAGTCCAACTACACGAACATCCTCACGACGCTGCAGAACTCGGTCGATCAGCAGCGGGCGACCTACCAGTCATCCAAGCTCGACACCTGTCTGGCCACCATCATGAGCTCGGACTGCTCCACGCTGAACACGACCAACCACCTGACCGGGGTCCCGGGGTGCGAGTCGTTCACCACGCCGCTGGTCCCGATCGGGCACGCCTGCACGCAAGACTACGAGTGCATTGGCGGCTGGTGCAACCTCCCGTCGACCTCGACCGGCGGCGACGGCGTGTGCGCGGGGTTCGTGCCCACCGGCATGTCGTGTGCGGCGGCCGGCGGGCCGAGCTGCGGTCCGAACGCCGTCTGCGATCCGGAGGGGACCGCCGATGCCTCGGATGACCTGTGCGAGCCCGTCTCCGCCAACGACGGCGCCTGCACCGACGACTACCAGTGCGCGAGCTTCAACTGCAGCTCCAGCGGCGGCAGCGGCATGACCTGCCAGGCGCCGACGACGCCGCCGGCCGCGATGTGCTTCTACCAGAGCGGTTGCTCGGAGGCGGGCGGCCGCCCGGGCCCCGGCACGCTGATCCTCTTCGCCGCGTTCGCCGCGGTGGCCTTCGCGCGCGCCGGTCGCGCGCGACGCAGCCGCTGATCGGCGGACGCGGCGGCGCCCGGTTCGGGTATGCTCGCCGCATGCCCGACGCCGCGGATCGCGACGGTCAATCCGAGCTTGCCGAACTTGCCGAGGCGGCCCAGGCGGGCGAGCCAGAACCCCGGCCTGCGCCATCGACCCCGACACGGAGTGCCCCGTCTGCGCCGCGCGCGGCGAGCGGGTCAAGATGCAGCCGGTCAAGGCGCACTACCAGTGCCCGACGTGCCGCTACTTCGACTCTTGCTGCATGTAAAACCTCCGCCACTGTCGATCCGGCGACCCCAGGTTCGTCGTCTGGGTGAGGGCAGGAACAAAGGCCCTTGCCAAACCAGGAGATAGACAATGCGCTACATGATGATCGTGAAGGCGAGCAAGCGGTCCGAGGCCGGGGAGCTGCCGACCGAAGAGCACATCGCCACGATGGGGAAGTACAACGAAGAGCTGCAGAAGGCGGGGGTGCTGCTCGACCTCTCTGGGTCTGAAGCCGACCTCGGCTGGCGTGCGGGTCACCTTCTCGGGCGGCAAGCCGAGGGTGGTCGACGGCCCGTTCGCCGAGGCCAAGGAGCTGATCGCCGGCTACTGGATCATCCAGGTGAAGTCCAAGGAAGAGGCGATCGAGTGGGCCAAGCGGATCCCGGCCGAGATCTGCAATGTGCCCGAGGTCGAGCTGCGCCCCTTCTACGAGCTGGAAGACTTCGCCCCCGGCCCGGCGGTCGACGCGGCCAAGGAGCTGGGGAAGAAGCTGCCGGCCAACTCCAGCTCGAAGCAGTAGCCGGAGGGGGACCCTGGCCGCCACGGACGAAACGATCCGCCGGATCGAAGCGGTCTGGCGGATCGAATCGCCCAAGCTGATCGGCGCGCTCGGGCGCGTCGTCCGCGACGTGGGCTTGGCCGAGGAGCTGGCGCAGGAGGCGCTGGTCGCGGCGCTGGAGAAGTGGCCCGAGACGGGCGTCCCGGACAACCCGGGCGCCTGGCTGATGACCACGGCCAAGAACCGCGCGCTGGACGACCTGCGGCGCGAACAGATGTTGCGCGGCAAGCACAAGGAGCTCGGTCGGGAGCTGGCAGAGGAGCAGGAGGCGAGCGGCGCCGCGCTGGCGGCGCGGTTGGAACGCGAGCTGGACGACGACGTGGGCGACGACGTGCTGAGGCTGATCTTCACCGCCTGCCACCCCGTGCTGGCGCGCGACGCGCGCGTGGCGCTGACGCTGCGGCTGCTCGGGGGGTTGACGACCGCGGAGATCGCACGCGCCTTCCTGACGCCCGAGCCGACGATCGCCCAACGGATCGTCCGCGCCAAGAAGACGCTCGCCGAGGCGAAGGTGCCGTTCGAGGTCCCGCGCGGCGCCGAGCGCGTTGAGCGGTTGGCATCCGTGCTGGAGGTGATCTACCTGATCTTCAACGAGGGCTACGCCGCCACCGCCGGCGACGACTGGATGCGCCCCGAGCTGTGCGACGACGCCTTGAGGCTCGGGCGCGTGCTCGCGGGGTTAGCGCCCGAGGAGCCCGAGGTGCACGGCCTGGTCGCGCTGATGGAGATCCAGGCGTCACGAATGAAGGCGCGGACGTCGGCGAACGGCGACCCGATCCTGCTGCTGGACCAGGACCGCTCGCGCTGGGACCAGCTCCTGATCCGGCGCGGGCTGGCCGCGCTGGCGAAGGCCGAGGCGCTCGGCGGCGCGCGCGGCCCGTACGCGCTGCAGGCCGCGCTCGCCGCCTGCCACGCGCGCGCGCGGACGGCGGCGGAGACCGACTGGGCGCGCATCGTCGGGCTGTACGGCGTCTTGGCCGAAGTGACGCCGTCCCCGATTGTGGAGTTGAACCGCGCGATCGCGCTCGGGATGCTGTTCGGTCCGGAGGCGGGCTTGAAGTTGGTCGACGCGCTGGCGGCGGATCCGGCCCTCGCCGGGTATCACCTGCTCCCCAGCGTCCGCGGCGACTTTCTATTCAAGCTGGGTCGCCTCGACGAGGCCCGGGCGGAGTTCGAGCGAGCGGCCGGGATGGCAGGGAACGCACGGGAGCGGGCGTTGCTGGAGAAGAGGGCGGCGGAGTGCGGGGAGAAACTGGGCAACGTCTGAGGCCCGGAGGGGTGATCCGAGCCCTTGCCCGTTCAGAGTCCCTTCCGAAACGTCGCGTAGTCGATTCCCAGGGCGCGACAGAGAGCCCGCAGGTACACGTCGGAGAGCTCGGTCTGCTGGCCGTGGTGCAGCGGCAGCGTGTAGACACGTCCGTGGCCGTCGTCGACGACGACGTGACTTCCCTTGCCGGTCCGCTCGTGCAGATGCACGCCGAGCTCCTTGAGACGCCGACGGACGCGCGGATATCTAGCCGGCATCGGCGAAAGCCGGCGGCTTCTCGCTGACGAAGGCGTACATCGGCCACGACGTCGGGGCGTTCTTGCGCGCCTGTTTTGGGGAGATCGTCGCGCGCGCCGTGATGCCAGAGGGGACGGCGTCGCCAATCAGGTCCCAGACCTCCCGGGGTGCCGGGCGTAGCGCAAAAGGGAGCCCCCGGGAGCCGAGCAGCCGGTGGCGGGTCACGAAGTCGATCGTCGTCTTGAGCGCATCGCCCATCATCTCGAGCGCGTGATCCGGCGAGTCGCCCTGGGTGACGATGTCGGTTTCGAGACCGTGAGCGATCCACTGGCCCTCGACGTCCGGCGCTGGGTAGATCAGCACCCGCAGCGGAAACTCGACGGTAAGGTGCATCGTCGTCACCAAGACAGTGTACCACCGGACCAGGAGGCGGCCCTCTTCTCCCGTTCACCCGTCGATGTCGAGGCCGAGCAGCACGCGGCCCGTGAGGCGGGTCTGGGTCTTCTCGGGCGCGGGGTGGTACCGCGAGGCCTGGACGTCGCGGAAGAGGCGCTCGAGGCCGGTCTCGCGGAAGAAGCCCGCGCCGCCCGCGGTCTCCATCGCCTTGTCGACGGTCTTGAGGATCGCCTGCCCGATCACCGTCCGGCGCGCCAGCATCGCGGAGGTGGTCGCCGGGCCCGGCTTCTCCTTGGCGGCCATCTCGACCATGCTCGCGTGCACGACCTGCGCCGTCACCAGCTGGTTCTCCATCTCGCCGACGAGGTACGGCACCGTCTCGTCGTTCTTCTTGCGCGCCGCGAGCGAGAGCGCGATGTCGCGCGCGGCCTCGGCGGCGCCGAGGTACGCCGCGTAGACGATCGGCAGCGCGATCATGGCCACCGTGTGCATCATCGGGTGCCACTTGCCGACGGGGCGCCGCAACCCGGCGGCCGCGTCGGGGATGAACACGTTCTCGAGGATGATGTCGTTCGAGGCGGTGCCGCGCATGCCGAGCACCTTCCACGTCTCGAGGATCTTCACCCCCTCCGCCTTCATCGACACGGGCAGGTGGATGATCGTGGGGCCGTCCTTGGGATCGTCGTAGATGCCCATCGTCAGGAACAGGTCGGCGCCCATGCCGCCGCTGCCGAAGACCTTGCGCCCCGTGAGGCGGAACCCGCCCTCGACCTTCTCGAGCTTGCCCGAACCATTGAGCCAGTCCGAGCCCCCCGACGTCACGACGATGATGTTCTCGGCGGCGACGCGCCGGAGCAGAGCCTCCGGCCCCTTGTTGCCCGCTCTCCAGAGGTAGGTCTGCGCCGCGAGCGGGTGCGTGTGCATCGAGAACGCGAGCGCCGTCGAGCTGCAGTGGCGCCCGAGCTCGCGGATCATGGCGGCGAGCTCGGCGTGCGAGGCGCCGCCTCCGCCGAGCTCGGTCGGGGACGCCGGCCGCGGCGACGCCGCGCGCGCGCAACGTCGCGTAGTTCTCGGCGACGAACGAGTCGTCCTCGTCGTGCGCCCGCGCGTGTCGCGCGAAGTCGGTCCCGAGGTCCCTCATCAAAGCCACCCAGTCGGTCGTTGCCATGATCCCTCCCGTCAAGAGTCGTCGGAGAATATACGTGGGCCCCCCGATTCGGTTACGCGAAAACTGCGCGGCCCGCGCGCCGGCGAGGGTTAACGAAGCGTCTTGAGCAAGGACGGGATGTCGGTGGTCGCGATGTTCCAGATCTCGGCGACGCCGACTTTCCAATAGTGGTGGACGACGAGATCGCGCAGCCGACCGATGTCCCGCCAGGCCACGCCGGGATGCTTGTCTTTGACCTTGGCCGAAAGGTTCTTGGCGGCTTCACCCACGATGGCGAGCTGCCGTATGACGCCGTCTTGAAGCAGGCGGCTGGCGACGAAGTCGACCAGGGTCTTGCCGCGCAGGTAGTCGATGATGACCGCGCACGACTCCTTGATGTCGTCGAGGTAGGCGAGATCCTTG
Organism: uncultured Pseudomonadota bacterium; assembly: GCA_963831685.1. Taxonomy (GTDB): domain Bacteria; phylum Myxococcota_A; class Polyangia; order Fen-1088; family Fen-1088; genus JADGRB01. The sequence goes on along the minus strand of CAWHRJ010000004.1, from coordinate 1,704,301 downwards.
TTCGGCCTGGTCATCGGGACCGCTCGTAGAGCAGGCGGGCGGTCGACAGGATCGACGCACGCCGGTGGCGGTTCATCTGGGGCGACTCGACGGCGCTCTTCGTGACGAGGTCGACCTTCCGCCCGAACATCGCTTCCAGCTCGTCGAGCATCCGGCAGGTCTGGTGAAACCCCGGCGTTCGACCGGCGGTGTCGATCAGCACGTCGACGTCGCTTTCGGGACCGAAGTCATCGCGCAACATCGAGCCGAACAGCGAGAAGGCGTCCAGTTGGTGCCGGTCGCAGAAGTCGGCGATCGCGTCGAGATCGAGGAGGGGCCGGCGCCGTGTGCCCCGTCCGGACGGCGCGGGCGCGAGAAGCGCGACCGGCCGGCCAAACCGCAGCACCTCGATCGGCGCTCCCCGCCGTTCGACCTCGTCGAGCCGCTGATAGAGCTGCCGCCTGAGCTCGGTCGCCTGCAGGCTCTTCATGGTACAAAAAGCGTACGTTTTAGGCGCCGGCGGCGCCACAAAAAGCGTACGTTAGCTGGAGCCCGCGCCCGCGCTCGCCGTCAGGTCGCGGATGACGTCGTGGACCAGACGCAGCTTCTCGATCGCCGGCGGCGGCAGGACGAACGGGTAGAGATCGGCGAGGCCCATGCTTCTGTTGAGGCTGTTGAGCGCGAGGGCGAGCGGGATCCAGGCGGCCAAGAGACCGTCGAGGTCCTCGACCTGGACGCGCGGCGTGACGATCGGGGGCTCCTGCCCGCCGCCGGTCGGGGCGGGCTGCAGGGCCACGCCGAAGCTGCGCGCCGTCTCCAGCGTATCGACCATGTGAAGATAGTGAGCCCAGGTCTCCGCCCAGTCCTCCCAGGGGTGCGCGGAGGCGTAGGCGCTCACGAATCGATTCGGCCAGTCCGCCGGGGGACCCTTCTCGTAGTGGTCCTTCACCGCGGCGGCGTAGTCGGCGCCGGGATCACCGAACAGCGCGCCGAACGGCGCCAGCCACTTCGACCCCTCCACCAGACGGTTCCAGTAGTAGTGGCCGATCTCGTGGCGAAAGTGACCGAGCAGCGTGCGGTACGGCTCGCCGAGATCTTGCCGGATCCTCTCGCGAAACGGCGCATCGGCCTCGGCGATGTTGATGGTGATGATCCCGTCGCTGTGCCCGGTGAGCACCCTCTGCGCGCCCGGGTCGTCGCGCGCGAACGAAAACGCAAGTCCGCCGGGGGAGGCCGAGCCGCGCGGTTCGATCGGCAGGCCCAGGCCGGTGAGGGTGTAGAGGAGACGGCGCTTGGCCCGCTCCAGCTTGAGCCAGGCGTCCTTGGACCCGGGCTCGGCCAGGTTGGGGATCAGCTGGTTGAGACGGCAGGCGCGGCAGAAGGGCTGCTCGTCGTTCTCGGGCACCGCCCAGTTGCACGCCCCGTGAGCGACCTGGTTCGCGCACGGCCGATAGCGGTCCGGCCCGAGCCTCTCGTCGATGGCGACGAACAGCCCGGTCGACGGGTCATCACCCCGGACCGCCGCCAGAACGCCGCGCTCGGGAAGGAACAGCAACGGGTGGCCGCAGCGCATGCACTGGCTGTTCTCGAAGTAGAGCATCTGGCCGCAGGCCGCGCAGGTGAAGAGCCGCATGAACGGGGGCCGACATCCTAACCACAATCCGCTGCGCGAACGCGAGCGCTCGTTCATCCGACGTCAGCCGTCTGTGGCGGCCAGATCGGGGGTGAAAAATCTCGCGTGCCGGGCGAGGATGCCGGCGAGGCTCAATGATGCAGGACGAAGTCTCGGAGAGAATCGGCGCGCTTTCGGTCGACGCGCAGTGGGTGGCCGACAAGCTGTCCGAGTTCGGGTTCACGATGGACCAGCTCGAGGCGCTCTACCCGGAGGCCGAGCGGGTCGCGCTCGGCTGGGCCGCCCGCGGCGACACCCGGATCGGAATCAATCTGGTGACCGGCGAGGTCAAGCGACGGACCAAGCTGAGGTTCTCGAACACCGTGCGCCCGTTTCTCGCGCGCATGCTGCGGGACCGCCGGCCCGAGCTGCGCGACCTCATCAAGGTCTCGACGACCTCGCGGGGCCGGAACAAGGAGCTGAAGGTCGCCCTCGACTACCTGAACGTGGTCGCCGTCGTCCACCAGCCTGCGGATCCAAGCGCGCCGCCCGTCACCATCCAGCTGGCGGACGTCCCGGCGTTCGTCGAGAGGCTCCGGCCGCTTCAGCGCCGAGAGAAGACGAAGACATCCTGAGGGTTGCAGAGGTCGCTGGCCCCCGACCAATAACCCCGCAACCACGGCACACCATGGATTCGCCGGAGGTAAAAGCCCTTCGGTGTCTCGTCTCGATCGTCGAGGGGAACCGATGCGACTGTGATGGAGCCCGGGGGCGCCTGGCCGTGTGTCTGGGGGAATCCGGCGGCGCCTTCCGGTTGATCGAGAAATTGCATCCGCAGATGCGGTCCCAACTCGAGGGGACACTCGACCAACCCTGACTCGAGCGCTCCGGCAGTGAGCCGCGCGTATGGGGCTCCCGCGCTGAAGCCGAGATCGGCAACTGAGAGGGCCGCGATCTCGATGACCCGACTTTGGCTCGCAGGTACGAATCGCGGATCCGCGAACAGCGCTTCGGCCGCTTGGTTGAGTCGGACGTCGTGCGCACGAAGTGCGCTGAGCAGCGCCGACTTGTCCGTGCCGCCGAGGCGCACCGCGTTCGGTATAGAGGCCCGAACTCTACTTGCTTCGTCCAACGGATGCCTCCGGTGCCTCAAGGATTGGCTCCAAGAGCCGCCGCATCGTCAGGCCGGGCTCGAACGGGATGAGCGCGGTCGTGATCCCGATGTCTCGCGCACACGGCGGCGCAGCTCCCTCAGCATCGAAGGGGTCAGTTTCCGACAGCCGCACGCCTTCGCATGCGCGACGTGCCACCGCAAACGCTGCTCGGGCGTCGGTCGGGGTGCCATTGGATGCTGCTTGTGCCAGGTCGCATTGATCATGGGTGAAGTCCCGCGAACGATCACGCGTTCAGCGGTGGCGCGCAAGCGGCGTCCGCCTCAGGGCGCGGGTTCGGCGGCACGTCACTTCGTTCCCACCCAGAGAGCTTCATGACACCGCCCCTGCGAATCCGCCCAAACGAGCAGATTCGGCCCTCCTCCGAGCCACCCGTCCGGTAGCTTGAAATACTCGTACACAAGATCCGCTCCCTCCATGCACGGATTGTCGTGCTTGGACTCGCAGTTGGGCTTCCCGAGGGCTGATCGAATCTCCGCGATCGGTACCCCCTGAAGAGGCCGGAGGTCTTTCGGTCCCCACACCTCCGGATGGCTCTCTGCCGGCGTTGATCGAACGCCTGCCAGATCTTTCGCAAGCTTCCGAACAAGCGCGTCTTGAGAAGCGCACGACGCAACGAGCGCCGCAAAGAAGAACAGTAGCTTCATGTCCGCCGAACGTTTTGCCGTTCAGCGGCAGCGGCGGACTGCCATGTTCGCACAAGACGCCCGGACGCGGAATGCAGATCCACGCGAGCTCCGTGCACCCCTCCCGCCGCTGTCCGACTGCAACGGCGGGTTCGGCAGCTGAGGCGGCGACACCGACGACGTTCAAGACCCGCCCGCCCTGCGCGATGCGCCCTCACATACTCGTCGATGGCGACCAGGCGCCGGCGATCTTGATTCGCCGCGATCACGGGTCCGACCCATCGAGCGAGGACTGAACCTCCAAGCGGCACGCGAAGGTCGCGCCAGCACCGTCGGTCGGCGTCCGCGTCGCGCCGACGCCCCAACGTGCTCGCAGGCCGCGATCGCCACGGTCCTAACCACCTGCAATCGGCCTACCCGCCTGCCTCATCGCCACCTCCGCAGAACGACCGCCTCTGCTGCCGAACGACGATACTGCCGTTCAGCGGCGGGTGCGAGAGGGAGCGCAGCGACCGACGCGCCCGTCCGTCTGCAACGGCCAGTTGGACGGCTCGTCGCTAGTCACAGCCGACGTGAAAAGCGGTCACGCGCGGCGCGCTATGGAACAGGATCAAGTCTAGGCCGTCATTCCGCTCGCGAAGGTTGATCAAGGGTGCACCCGCACCGTACGGGCCGGGATCGGACGGCGCGAGAGGAGTGGGAACGTCGTCCGTCGATCTCACGCCCACGATAGCGCTCCCTCGATCCATGCGAAAAACGCTCGGCCGCCCAGAACGCCAGCTTTGAGACCATTCCCCGAAAGGCCGTACGGGCCAATGCCGGAATAGAAGCCGAGCGGCTGAGCCTTCGTGGCGTGCCGGCGCGGTCGAGTCGCCGGTCCGTCTGGCTCGACGGTCAACCATCTGACCTCGCCCGCCGTTGGGACCGTCCACGAACCTGTCGAGGACCGGTCCGTGAGAGGGCGCCACGCGACACCGAGCCCATGCTTCCCATCGGCCGCGACGGACACAGCCAGGCCGCTTCGCTGAGAGAGCGTGGCGACCGCGATTGGTACCTCCACCTCGTCGAGTGGGGTGGCTGTCGCAGGGTCGAGTGACCAGGACACCAACAGACGCAGGCGACCCGCGTCTCGTCTCAGGAAGACAAGCGCGGGCCTGTCATCTGCCGTTAGTGCGAGCTTGGTGTCGCGCGCCCAGTCCGAAACGTCGAGTCTTTTGTCGTCTGCCTTACCGTCAACGCGAACGTGGAGCAGACGAACAGGAGGCTTCTCGTGTTTGGGGTCCAGCTGTCCGCGAGTGATGGCCCAGATCTCACCGGAGCGCGTTTCGACGGCCGAAACGGGGTACAGACGCACTCCAAACCATCGAGGGGTTGGTTGGCCGCGTTTCAAGAAGCCGAGTTCCTCGCGACAACATTGGCCCGCGAGCCTTCGGGTGACGAGATAGCCGCTGTTCAGAGACATCGCGACGCGAACGCCGCGAGGTGGAATCACGGGCTTCTGGAGTTCCTCGACGTCGAACCATGGAAATACCGCGTACCTGTCAGATTGGCGCGCCGGGGCGACGTCCGAACGAAAGGCGTCGAATCCGCCGCTGTGTTCAGGGTGGAACTGGCCTGCCACCGCCAGTAGATCTTCGTGAACCTTGGGGGCGCTCAGGGGGTGAGAACGCAGGGCACACGTGTCGATCCCTTTGGGGGCTCCTGCAGTAGCGGGGAAGGCCGCAGCTCGCCAGGCTCCAACAGAGGCCACGGTCGAGGCAAGGAGAACGCTCGCGAATCCCGACGCCGCGGGCACCAGCCCGCGGCGTCGCGGCACGAATTGACGCGCGAACGGCCTACGGGCGTTCGGCTGCTGCAACGGCCGGTTAGACGGTGCCACGCCGAGATCTCCGGACGGCCACGATGATCCCGAATATTCCAAGACCGGCGAGGAGGAGAACGATCCACGCTGCGGTCACGCCGACAACTGGGATGATGATCGAATCGCCGTCGGTGGACACGCGATCTCCGGACGCATACTCCGACCGCACCATCGCGTCGAAGTAGCCCCACGCCGACAGGAACACCACGGGAATCGAGCCGACCGCCCCCGCCACTACCGCCACCGTTCGTTGAATCTTGGTCAATGCGGATCCGTCTAACGATATCGCGTTCAGCGGCGGGCCGGCCGCCGGCCCGTCCGCTGCAACGCCTTGTTAGCCGGCCCACCTTCAGTGCTCGACTGAGTTCCCGTCAGGATAATCTTTCGATCGCCGAAGGACGCGACCAACTCGAGGTCGCCGCCCAGCGCCGCCACGTACCGACGAAGTGTCGATACAAGGCAGTCCTCGAAATCATTACGCCCCTCCAACCGGGACACGTCTGACTGATCCATCGCAGAGTCCGCCGCGACGTCAACCTGCGTCTTCCCGACCGCCTCTCGAACCGCGCGAATGGTGAGATGAACTCCTCGCTGTGCGCGAAGTCCGCGCCCCAGGATTCGAACCGGCTCTGCCTCGGGCGTGCTTCGACGCTTAACCGCTGTGCTCATGACCAACCTCCGCTGTCGTAGACGGTTCGCTCGGACGCCGTCGCAGGCCTCGCGCTGATGATTCGGTCCCGCTCGCCTCTCTCGACGTGAACCACGTAGAGAAGCCGCTCGCGCAGTGAAGTCCCAATTACAACCATGTTGCCAGCACCGGAACCGTCGTCGAGATAGATCGCCATAGGATCCGCGAACACCGTGGCAGCTTCGGGAAAAGAAACGCCGTGCTTCGCCAGGTTCGACTCTGCCTTGGTCGAGTCCCACTCGAAGTCGCCCTCCACCACCGTCGGCATCGCATACTAAACTATGGTCCACGCCCCATACTCAGTCAAGTCGCGTCCGGTGCGGCTAACGTCCTGGTGTTCAGCGGCGAACATCCGCCCGAGCGAAGCGAGGAAGGATGATCGACCGCTGCAACACCCTGTTCGGCAGCTTACGTGTACTCCGACGTGGTTGCATACATCGTCTCCGCGTACAACAGGTTCCGGAATGCGGGGATCATGAATCCGTCCGATTCGCTTGAAAACACCTCACACAAGAGGTTCACCTTCGAGCTTTCTACCCGATCCAGCACGTTGGCGCGATACCGCGATAGCGACGCAAGTGCGAACGACAGCAAGAGGCCAGCGGTCATGGTAGGCAGAATCGGGGACGAGCGGTCAAACCGCCACATATACTCTACGACCAGGCTTGCATTCGCGAACTGGCCACCGAAATTGCAGGCTCGGAACATCGTCTCTTCTCTAAAGCGCTCCGCGCGCGCTCGATTGCCTACAGTCCATTGCTGCTTCGACTTAAGGACCACCCTGTGGGACTCTTTATGAGCCACGCGAAAACCCGCCGCTAGTTCTGGGATCGCGCGACAGAATCGCTTCACGGGCAGAGTATTGGAGCCCGCGTTCCAGTGCGGGGGATTATTCGGATCAATCAGAAGGAGCTGGCAGAACGCACCGACCCGTTGGCCATCTCCGTCGCCTATGTTTTCTAGACCTGATGTCACTTTGACGGCGAGTGGACCCACGTCGAATGTCTGCTTTAGCTCCAGGGCCACCATCGGAATCGCAACGAGCAAATCCTTCAGAGTGAGGTAGGTAGTCGGCAGCGGCGCCCCAGAAAGCACCGAGTGAAAAAGTGGAACCGCGCCTTGGTGGACGTGGACGATTGGGGACGACAGGGACAACTTCTTCAGCGGGCGACTCAAGTCTTCTGCGCCGTGCCTGCGGTACTGCTCCCAGCCCGGCGGTTTGTAAACAAGGACAACCGCCACAGCAAAATTTAGGTACGCATAGTACTGGAGCACCGGACGCACGCGAACATTGGCCCCGGTTGCAGCTTCGTAAAAGTGCAGAGCCTGGTCCAAAAAGGGGCCACTTCGAAACTCAGGCGCCTTGCCGAGTCGCGCGTGTGTCCGTGGCGCTCGGCCAGTAGCTGCTCAAGCGCCGAAGCGCGCGCGAGGTGGCGCATGTGGGCGACGTGGGCCGCCACGGGCGACATACGTGTCGAGCACTGTAAGGGCTTTAAAGAAAACGTGCGCACAGCCTTGGTCCGTCTGCCGAACTCGTATTCTCCACGGTTGGATAAACCCTGGCTACGGCAATCTCACGGCCAGGTTGAGGGCCACTCCACCGTGATCTCGCGAGCTTGCATTGCGGCACTCGCCGGATAATCCCATAAGAGCCGCGGCAAAGGCGGCGGCAATGTGGTACGGAGTCACATACGAGTCAGCGAACGTTGCGGGCTCTCGGACGCCACGGTCAAACGAAACGCACCCAGCCCGTGCGGTGCGCGGCTTTGTACCCGCGGTACCAGAGGCAGAGCGGGTAGAGCAGGGCGATGGCAGCGGCTGCGCCCAGGTACGCCGCGCCGACGCCGTACTTCTTTTCGATGCCCAACAGCCGGGCGCTCTGGACCAGCAGGGGGAAGTGGAGAAGGTAGAAGAACATTGGGACCTGGCCGAGGACCATCAGGAGGCTGTTGGGGCGCGGGGCGCGGTGTTCGGCCAGGCGGAAGAGGGCGGCGAGGATGACGGCCATCAGGCCCAGCTCCAGGGCGTCGTAGGTGATCGACGGGGGGTACTTGCTGACGTGCAGCCATTGCAGGGGCGCCCACGAGTCGCGCAGGAGGCGCATGTTGCCGTAGCCGTCGAGGGCGCGCAGGACGACGAACAGGGCGAGGGCGGCGATGCCGGCGCGGGCGAGGTCGCGGCCGGCAGTCGCGCGCGCGCCGGGCGTCGTCACGAGGCGGCGGCCCCAGCACCAGCCGACCAGCAGGATCGCCAGCCAGTGGATCGTCGGGTAGGCGATGAGCAGGCGGCCGTACTCGCCGCCCGTGAGGAACAGCTTTGGCCAGAGGGATATCGGCGGTCCGTGGCGGGTGGCGAGGCCGACCAGCAGCTCGCTGCCCGCGACGAGGACGACGGCGAGGACCAGGGCCGCGCGATCGGAGAGCCTCCGCAGCGGCGCCATCAGGACGTAGGCCGAGCCGATGCCCCAGAGCACCTGGAAGATGAAGCGGCCGTGGCCCATCACGGTGAAGGAGATCCAGAGCTCGAACGCGGCGATGACCAGGCCGCGCACGACGATGTAACGGTCGATGGCGCCAGGACGGTCGCCGTTGGCCACCTGGCGCGAGACGGTGAACGCCAGGCTCGTGCCGGCGACGAAAAGGAACGTCGGGGCGCAGATGTGCGTCACCCAGCGGGTCAGGAACTGCGCGGCGGGCAGGGGTGCGCCGGGGTGCCACATCCGTGCGGCGTCGGTGAAGAGGCGGCCGCCGTTGAAGGCGTCGGAGCTGTGGTCGATGGCCATCAGGACCATCACCAGGCCGCGCATCCAGTCGAGCGCGGGGAGGCGCGAGGCGGCGCGGGAGCGGGCGGCGCGGGCGCCGGCGGCGTCGGCGGGGGCGTCGGCGGTCATGGTTTGTGCTCGGGGGGCGGGGGCGGGGAGACGGGCCAGCGGGTCGGGCGGTCGGCGACGACGTAGGCCATCGTCGCCATCGCCGCGACGTCGCCGCCGAGCGCCGCGGGATTGATCTTCTCCAGCGTGTCGGCGACGGAGTGGTGGACGTCGAAGTAGTGCGCGGGATCGGCGAAGAGACCCAGCAACGGGACGCCGGCGGGGCGCAGGGCGGCGATGTCGGAACCTGCGAACCCGGTGTCGACGCTCGTCGCGCCGAGCGGCGCCAAGAGCGTGATGAGGGCGCGCAGATCGGCGACCGCCGCGGGGCCGGCGTCGATCCGGAAGCCGAGCGGCGTCCCCGCGCCGATGTCGGTCTCGAACGCCGCGACGGTGCGGGAGAGCTCGGCGGCGTGCGCCTGGGCGTAGCTCTTGCCGCCCTGGGCGCCCTCCTCTTCGGAGGTGTACAGCACGGCGCGGATCGTGCGGCGTGGGGTGAGGCCCAGCCGCCGCAGCGTCGCCAGCGACTCCATCACGATCGCGCAGCCGGCGCCGTCGTCCTGCGCCCCCTCGCCGACGTCCCACGAATCGATGTGCGCGCCGATGACGACGATCTCCTCCGGCTGCTCGCGGCCGCGCAGCTCGGCGCGCACGTTGAACGATGGCGCGTCGCCGTGCGGGCCGTCCTCGAGGACCAGGTGCAGCGTCACCGGACCGCGCGCGACCAGGCGGGCGACCAGCGCCGCGTCCTCGACCGACAGCGCGGCCGACGGGATCTGCGGGCCGGGGCCGTAGTGCATCTGCCCGGTGTGCGGCGCGCCGAGGCTGGCGGAGGCGACCGATCGCACCAGCGCCGCGACCGCGCCGAACGCCGCCGCGCGCGTCGCGCCTTCCGTGCGGTAGTCGATCGACTGGCCGTAGCCGGCAGCCGCGTTCGGGACCGCGGTCGGGAACGGGTGGTTGAAGAGGACGATCTTGCCGCGCAGCGACGCGCCGGACGCCCCGGCTTTCGCCAGCTCGTCGAACGAGGAGACGACGGCCACCTCGGCCGTGAGGCCGCCCGGCGGCGTTCCGACGCTGCCGCCCAGTCCCAGCACGGCCAGGCGGCGCGGCGCCGGCGCGACGATTTCGGCCGATTCCTTGCCGCGCTGCCAGGTCGGCACCCGCGCCGGATCCAGCGCGACGTTCTCCTGCCCGTCGGCCACGAACGCGTCGCGTGCCCAGACGATTGCGCGCTCCAGCGCCGGCGAGCCGGTCATGCGCGGCCCGAACAGATCGGTCAGCGCCGCGACCCGCTTGAACGCCGCGTCGCCCGAACGGTTCGCCTCCGCGATCCGGGCCGCCGCGCTCCGGTACTGGGTGACATCCGCGGTCGCCACGACGTTGGCGGTCGCCGCTTGCCGTTGACACCCGAGCGCACAGATTGCGAACAGGGTCATCAGGGCGGGGCGGGGCAGTCGGGACGAACGAGGATCCACGATGAGGGAAACATACGGGCGAATCGCTCGCGCTGAAAGATCCGGCCGCGCGGGCGCACTGTGGGTAGTTTGGGCGGGGTTGGTTTCGGTGCTGTGCGCGCTGCTGGTCGGCGCCTGCGCCCCGTCGATCGATCCGGCGGCCAAGGCGGACATCGACGGCCGGCTGGCGGCGCTGCGCGAGGGCGCCACCATCGTCCCCGCGCCGCCCGGGTTCGATCCGATGCCGCTCTCCGTCGGGCAGTGGGTGCAATACAAGATGATCGACGACAAGGGACAGCCGTCGTTCCTGACGTACAAGGTCGTCTCGCAGGAGGCGGGCGCCTTCTGGATCGAGACGCTGCACGAGACCTACTTCGGGCGCACCGCCCAGAAGATGCTGATCGCGTTCGGTAGCCGCACCGACCCGAATCAGATCGAGGTGCGCGCCGTCGAGATGCTCGACCGGCGCGGCAGCGTCAGCCCCGTTCCGCCGGCGACGATCCCGGTCCTGCAGGTGACCTACCGCAGCGTCGTCGAGGCGCTGGCGTTCACCTGGATGGGGATGCCGCGGGAATCGGCGACCGTGCCGGCGGGCCGCTTCGAGGGCTGCTTCCGCGCCCGCGCCGACGCGCAGTGGGGCCCCTGGCGCAGCCTCGCCGATTCATGGCGCCACCCGGCGGTCCCGCTCTCCGGCCTGGTCCGCAGCCAGGGGATCGACCGCCCGTTCACGATGGACCTGGTCGCCTTCGGGACGACCGGCGCGACAGCCGACTTCTGAGGCCAGCCACGCAGGCCGCGGCCGATTGCGCGGACGGTCCTTTGCCGCCGCAAGAAGCGGCTTGATCGAGAGATTGCGTCTGGCGCACCATCGCGCCATGACAAAGCGAAATCTTCCCGGTGTCGTGAAGAGGGCAGGGCTGTTGGCTTGCGTGCTGTCGCTCGGCGCGTGTGGTCCGTCGATCGATCCGGCGGCCAAGGCCGACATCGACGGCCGTGTCGCGGCACTGCAGGCTGGTGGCGGCGTCTTCCCCGCGCCGGCGACGTTCGAGCCACTGCCGCTCGCTGCGGGGCAGTGGTCGCAATACAAGATGGTCGACGACAGGGGGCAGCCAGGGTTCCTGACCTACAAGGTGCTGGGCGAGGAAGGGGGCGCTTACTGGATCGAGACGCTGCACGAGAGCTACTTCGGCCGCACGGCGCAGAAGATGCTGATCTCCTTCGCCAGTCGGCTGGATCCGAGTCAGATGGACATTCGCGCCGTCGTCACGCTCGACAAGCGCGGCAACGTCAATCCAATGCCGCCCGCGATGATGCCGCTTTTGCAGTCGACGTTCAGGAGCGCGCTCGCGGCGCTGGTGATCAACTGGCAGGGGCTGCCCCAAGAGTCGGCCACCGTTCCGGCCGGCCGCTTCGACGGTTGTTTCCGCGCGCGCAGCGAAGCGCAGTGGGGCCCTTACCGAAGCACCGCCGACTCCTGGCGCCACCCGGCGGTTCCCGTCTCCGGCCTCGTCCGAAGCCAGGGCCTCGACCACCCCTTCACGATGGAGCTGGTCGCCTTCGGGATGACCGGCGCGACTCCGGACTTCTAGTCACGAGGCGCGGCGGTCGCGGCTGAGCCGTCCTGCGCAGGTTCCGTGTTTGGCACTCTTCCGCTCGCGGAGAGCGGCGCCACACTGTCTGGAACGATGGGCCCTCGCTCGCCGTTCCTGACTGCGATCTGGTTCTTCGTGGTCGTCGCCGCTTGTTCGTCCGGCAGCAACCCGCCGCCCGACGGTGAGGTCATGAGCGGCGGCCCTCCGGGGTCGACAACGTCGGCGAGCGGGGCAGGGGGGACCACCGACGGACGCGGCATGACCGGCGGCATGACCGGTGGGGCCCGGGGCGGTCGCGGCGAAGGCGGCTCTGGTGGCGAGGGTGGCGAGTCGTCGGCCGGTGGAACCACGGGCCAGGCGGGCCACGAGGGCTCGGGCGGCCGATTGGGCGCGGGCGGGAGCGCGACGGGCGGCCGATTGGGCGCGGGCGGCAACGCGACCGGCGGCGTATTGGGCGGGGGCGGGAGCGGCACGGGCGGCTTCACCGCGCTGGGGACGGGCGGCTCTGCCTTCTGCGCTGGCGGCGGTGCGAGCTGCGATACGCTCCCCTGCTGCGGCTCTTCTCATTGCTGCAGCACCGCGACCAGCCACACCTGCGAATCGATCTGCCCGAACTGAGCTCAGGCCCGGTTCCGTCGGCCCGCGATCCAGCTCCAGAGCCCGCCCACGATCGCGGCCCCGATCGCGACCCCCATGATCACGGCGAAGTCGAGGAAGCTCGCCGAGCCGGCCGTCAGCGGCGTCCGAAAGCGATCGCCGGCGTGGCCGGACCGGAACGCCCGTACGCCGAGCCAAACGACGCCGACGACCGCGGGGAGGTCGACGATGAAAGCGATCTCGCCCAGCAGCTTGAGCCGTCGCTCGCGGCCTGCGAGATAACGCGCGGCCTCCTGGTCGGTGGCGTCTCCCACCTCGCGCTCCGCCGGCCTCCCCCGCATGGACTGCAAGTCTCCCACCCACGGCGGGCGCCCGCCAGGAATCGGTCGCGGCCGCTCAGTAGCAGTAATCGTATGTCTGGCCGAAATCCTGACAGCTGGTCGCGGTTGGGCATTGCCCGGTGGTGGCCGCGTTGGCACAAACTGGAAGGCAGGTGCCGGCCCCCGGGCCCACGTCGGCGCAGGTGAAGTTCGGCAAGCAGTCCCGTGAGTACTGGCAAGAGGAGTTGCGCAGCCCCGAACCGCTCAAGATCTCGCAGATCGTCGTGTCGCCAGCGGTGGCATCGGGCGTCACGAGATAACAGGTTCGGTTCGGCCCACAACCGGAGTTGGTGGCCGAGGTCGGATCACAGTGGGCGTTGGGAAGGCCGCACACGGAGGCCATGAACGTCCCGGTGCTGTCGATGACGCGCTTTTCGCAGTGGATGCCTGTCGAGCAATCCTTATCGGTCCGACAGAGCTGCAAACAGTAAGACGGGCCGTTGCCGAAGATGCCGATCAACCCGGGAACGCAGTCGTCGGTTCTGTCGGGCGTTCCGGCTCCCATGACGTCGCATTGGGCGTTGAACCCCCGAGCCGGATTGGTAGGTGCCGGGACGCATCCCAAGGCGGCGGTGGGCGGATTCTTTCCGCTGTTGAGCGCCGTGCACTTCTGATTCGCGCAGCATCCGGTCTGACAGACGGGATCGCACGGCAGCGATGGATCGGGGGTGCAACCTTGGACGCCGGTCAGGGGAGTACAGGCACCCGGCCCTGCGTCCACCCCGACCTTGTGACAGAGGCCCACGGCGCACGAGAACCCGTCGGGACATTCGTCGTTGGAGCCGCATCTGAATCCGTAGTCGGCAATATTCGGCTTGTAGCAACCGAGAGTCATCAGGACGCCGATGAGGGCCAGCACCTGTGCCGGTGCCCGACCGGAGGCCCAGTGATCCGGCGCGGCCGACATCATGGGCACGTTCCGGAGATACACATACTGCTCCCGTTGCCGCCCCCGTCGTCGCAGGGAGTGCCGTCGGGCTGCGCCGGGTTCGAACATTGGCCGCTCCCGGGATCGCACGTTCCGGCGGCGTGGCACTGATCGGACGCGGAGCAGGTCATCGGGGTGCCGCTGGTGCAGCTACCGCTCTGGCAGGTGTCGCCCAGAGTGCAGGCATCGCCGTCGTCGCAGACCGTGTTGTCTGACTTCGCGGGGTTGGAGCAGGCGCCGGTGGAGGTGTTGCAGGTCCCCGCGGTGTGGCACTGGTCGGAGGCGGAGCAGGTCACCATGGTGCCGGAGCAGGTCCCGCTCTGGCAGGTGTCATTTGTGGTGCAGGCGTTGCCGTCGTTGCAGGACGTTCCGTTCGCCGCGGTCGGGTTCGAGCAGGCCCCGGCCGAGCAGGTCCCTGCGACGTGGCACTGGTCTGAGGCGGTGCAGGTCACCGTGGTGCCGGAGCAGGCCCCGTTCTGGCACGAGTCGTTCGTGGTGCAGGCGTTGCCGTCGTTGCAGGACGCGCCGTTCGTCGCTGTCGGATTCGAGCAGGCCCCGGTCGTGGTGTTGCACGTCCCCGCCGTGTGGCACTGGTCGGAGGCGGTGCAGCTGACGGGATTGCTGCCGGTGCAAGTTCCGCTCTGGCAGGTGTCTGTCTGGGTGCAAGCGTTGCCGTCGCTGCAGGTCGTTCCGTTCGCCGCCGTCGGGTTGGAGCAGGCCCCGGTCGAGGTGTTGCACGTCCCCGCCGTGTGGCACTGGTCGGAGGCGGTGCAGCTGACGGGATTGCTGCCGGTGCAGGTTCCGCTCTGGCAGGTGTCGGTTTGCGTGCAGGCGTTGCTGTCGTTGCAGGACGTTCCGTCCGACTTTACTGTCGGGGTTGGGCACCCGGTCGAAGGGGCGCAGGTCCCTGCCGTGTGGCACTGGTCTGCCGTGCAGGTCACCGGATTGCTGCCGGTGCAGGTTCCGTTCTGGCAGGTGTCGGTTTGCGTGCAGGCGTTACCGTCGTTGCAGGACGTTCCGTTGGCCACGTTCGTGTGCGTCACGACCCCCGCGGCGCTGCATGCGTCGGCCGTGCACGGGTTGCCGTCGTCGATGGTGGCGGTCACCGAACCTTTGCAAGCACCGCTCGTGCAGGTCCCCGCGGTCGTGCCGATGCCGTTCGTGCAGGACGCCGTCCCGCAAGCGATCGTGTTGTTGGTGTGGGTGACCTGTCCCGTGGAGCTGTTGCAGGTGTCGGTCGTGCACGTATTGCTGTCGTCGATCGTCGCCGCGGCGCCCACCTGGCAGCTTCCCGCCGTGCTGCAGAAGCTCGCGGCGATCCCTTGCGTCGAGCTGCACGAGGCCGCCGTGTTGCAGGCGGTGTTGCAGCAGACGCCATTTCCAGCGGAAGTCAGCGCGCAGAAACCGGACGAGCAATCCGTCCCCACACCGCACGCCTGGCCGGCCGCGAGCTTGTCGCCACACTTGTTCGTCTCGGTGTTGCAGGTGACGTTGTTGCAGTCGGACGAGCCGGTGCAGGTGGTCTTGCAGGTCGCCGTCGTTGTGTTGCAGCCGTAGGGATCGCACGACTTCGTCGTCGACGTCGTGCAGGCCCCCGCCCCGTTGCAGGTCGCGGCGTTCGTCTGGGTGATCCCGGAGCAACTCTGGTTTCGACACGCCGTCGACGTGCTCCAGTAGCGGCACTTGCCTGCGCCGTCGCACGCGCCGTCGAGGCCGCAGCTCGTGCTCGCCGCGGCGGTGCAGCGCGACTTCGGGTCGGAGCCTCCGCTTGCGACCGGGGTGCAGGTGCCGACATGGCCGCTGACCTTGCAGCTCTGGCACGTTCCGTTGCTCGCGTCGGAGCAGGTGGTGTTGCAGCAGACGCCTTCGGTGCAGATCCCGCTGGTGCACTGCTGGTTCGTGGTGCACGACGATCCGTTGGTCTTCGTGCCGCACGAGTTGCTGTTGCAGGTGTTCGAGCCGGCGCAGTCCGAATCGCTGGTGCAGGTGGTCTTGCAGGTCGCCGTCGCGGTGTTGCACGCGTAGTTGCCGCAGCTCTGGCTGGTCTGAGCCGGACAAGCGTCGCCGCGCCCGTCGCAGAACGACGCCAGCACCTGATTCGTTCCCGAGCAGGTCGCCGCCTTGCACTGATCGGTGGTGTGGTAGACGTCGCAGGCGCCGCCGCGGCACCTGCCGCTGGTCCCGCAGGTCGAGACCGCCGTTGTCGTGCACTTGGAGTCGGCGGTGCCGTCGGGGACCGTGGTGCAGGTCCCCACGGAACCGCTCAGGTTGCAGGCCTGGCAGGCGTCCCCGCACGCGCTGTCGCAGCAGACACCCGACGAGCAGTACTGTTTCCCGTCCTTTTTAGATGTCTGGCACTCAGCGGCGGCGCTGCAAGAGGCCCCCGGCGGCTTGAGGCCGCACGATCCGTTCATGCACGAGTTGTTAGCGGAGCACTGGCTGTCCTGCGAGCAGACCGAGTAGCAGCTGTTCCCGGCGCAAGTGAACGGATAGCAGGTCCGGCTGGCCGGGGGGATGCACTGGCCGCTCGCGGTGCAGGTGGCCTGAGGCGTGTAGGCGCCCGCGACGCAGGTCTCGTCCGCGCAGACGGTTTCGAGCTGGTACTGCTCGCACGACCCATTTCCGTCGCAGTACCCGTCAGTGCCGCAGGTTGTCGGTCCCATGTCCTTGCACAGGTGATGCTGATCGGGTTGGCCGGACGCGACGTTGCTGCATTTGCCCGGGGCGCTGTTGAGGGCGCAGCTCTGGCACGCCCCGGTGCAGGCGCTGTCGCAGCACAAGCCGTCCACGCAATAGCTGGACAGACACTCCGAACCTTGCTTGCACGACGACCCGTCGGGCTTCTTCCCGCAGGATCCGTTCACACACGAGTTCGGCGAGACGCAATCGTCGTCGCTCTTGCAAACCGGAAGGCACGCCGTGCCGGAGCACTGGTAGGGCGTGCAGTCGACTTGACCGCCAGACTGGCAGTTCCCGAGCCCATCACAGGTCCCCGCGGTGAGGTTGGTGCTCCCCGAGCACGTCGGGAGCACACACTCGGTCTCTCGCGGATAGATGGCGCAGCTCCCGAATCCATCGCATGCGCCCGTCGTGCTGCAAGTTGATTTGTCGCTCACCCGGCAGCTCGAGTCGGGCAGGCCCGCGCCGAGCGGCCGGCATTGTCCGGCAAAGCCCGTCTGGTTGCAGGAGATGCACGCGTTTCCGCAGGCGGCGTTGCAGCAGACGAGGTTGGCGCAGTGACCGGAGGTGCAATCGCTGTCGCCGACGCAGGTTCGGCCGTTGGGAAGGGTGCCACACTTGCCGCCCTGGCAGTTGACGCCGGTGCTGCAGTCCGAGTTGACCGAACACTTGGTCGCACAGGCCCCCTCGGCGCAGCCGTAAGGATAGCAGCTCTCATCGGGGCCCTTCTGGCAGGCACCCTTCCCGTCGCAGAGGTAGATGCCGGTCATTCCATCTCCGCCTCCGCTGCAAGTGCCATTATTGCAGACCGTTCCCGACGGGTAGTCGCGACAGCCGCCGTTGCCGTCGCAAAACCCGTCCTGCCCGCACTGTGGAACTGGTCCGGCCGTGCAGTCGGAAGTGTTGGTTGGCTTGGCGCCGGCAGGAACCGGGCGGCACGTCCCCGCCGAGCCGAGCCCGTTGCAGGTCATGCACTTCCCGGTGCACGCGCTGTCACAGCAAACACCGTCCGCGCAGTGGCCGCTCGCGCAATCGGAATTGCACGAGCAGGTATCCCCCGTCCGCGTGTTGGCGCTTCCGCCATCCTTACAGGTCGGCGCGCCGCTCCCGCCCCGTCCACTGTCGTTCTTGAAGGACCCATCGATCGGTTCCTTGCCTGGGCCTCCGCCGCAGCCGAGGCCGATCAAGAAGCCCACGATCAACCAACCGCCGACACTCCACCGCGCGACACGATCCGACCACATGTATTGACTCCATCCGGGGGCCTCAACAGCTCAGTAGGGCCTGTCTTCACCGACCGCCAACTCCGGCCGGCGCACCTCACAGTGCGTCGTCCCGGCCGCGACCTGGAGACGCACTTGCAGGTAATTCCCCGACATCCCCCTACGTTGCCGAAATGAACCGCAAGTATCAACACGAAAAATCAGGATCTCCTGAAGCAATGAACGTCCTGCGTCGTTCCTTCTTTCCGAAGGCGGCCTCCGTGCCGCGGGCAACGGGTCCGGAGCGATAAAAGACGCAACGCGCCAGGGGTCCGCTCGACGCCGACACCGAGCGCCGAGGGTGTCGGCTCCATTTCCCGCGCGAGCCGGGTCCCGGCCAAGTATTCTTCGCGGCCGCGTGATTCGCCTCGATCAGATCAGCAAGCAGCACGGGCCGCAGATCCTGTTCGTCGATGCGTCGGCGGCGCTGTTCCGCGGCGAGAAGATCGGCCTCGTGGGGCCGAACGGCGCCGGGAAGTCGACGATCTTCCGGATGATCATGCGCGAGGAGTCGCCGGACGACGGGCAGGTGTCGGTCGAGAAGAACATCACGATCGGCTACTTCAGCCAGGACGTCGGCGAGATGAAGGGGCGGCCGGTGGTGGCCGAGGTGATGGCGGGCGCGGGCGCGGTGTCGCAGGTCGCGGCCGAGCTGAAGACGCTGGAGGACGCGCTGGCCGATCCGGCGCAGGCCGACCAGATGGAGAAGATCCTCGCCCGCTTCGGCGAGGTGCAGGCGCGGTTCGACGAGCTCGGCGGCTACGCCCTGGAGGCGCGAGCCCGCGAGATCCTCGCCGGGCTCGGGTTTTCGCAGGAGACCATGGACGGCGACGTCGGCAACCTCTCGGGCGGCTGGAAGATGCGCGTCGCGCTCGCGCGCATCTTGCTCATGCGCCCCGACGCCATGCTGCTCGACGAGCCGTCGAACCACCTCGATCTCGAGTCGCTCATCTGGCTGGAGGGGTTTCTCAAGGGCTACGAAGGCGCCCTGCTGATGACCTCGCACGATCGCGAGTTCCTGAACCGGATCGTGGGGCGCATCATCGAGATCGACGGCGGCGTCCTCACCAGCTACTCGGGGAACCACGATTTCTACGAGAAGCAGCGGGCGCAGAACGAGGTGCAGGCGCAGGCGGCCTTCGAGCGGCAGCAGGCGATGCTGGCCAAGGAGATGCGCTTCATCGAACGGTTCAAGGCGCAGGCCGCCAAGGCGTCCCAGGTCCAGTCGCGGGTGAAGAAGCTCGACAAGATCGAGAAGGTCGAGCCGCCCAAGCGCCGCAAGGCGCTGGCCTTCGAGTTCCCGCCCTGCGCGCGCTCGGGCGAGGACGTGGTGAAGATCGACGGCGTTCACAAACAGTACGGGACGCGCGTCGTCTACGACGGGTTGAACTTCAACGTCCGCCGCAAGGAGCGCTGGGCCGTCATGGGCGTCAACGGCGCCGGCAAGTCGACGTTGCTCAAGCTGATCGCCGGCGAGACGACGGCCGACGCGGGCGGGGTCACCGTCGGGCCGAGCGTCAAGCTCGGCTACTTCGCGCAGCACGCGATGGACATCCTCGACCCCGAGCGGACGGTCTACCAGTCGCTGGAGGACGCCTTCCCGCTGGCCAGCGTCGGCGCGCTCAAGACGCTCGCCGGCTGCTTCGGGTTCTCGGGCGACGACGTCGACAAGAGCTGCCGGATCCTCTCGGGCGGCGAGAAGGCGCGGCTGGTGCTGGCGCGCATCCTCTACACGCGGCCGAACTTTCTGGTGCTCGACGAGCCGACCAATCACCTCGACATGGCGACCAAGGACATGATCGTGCGCTCGCTCGCCGACTACGACGGGACGATGCTGTTCGTGTCGCACGATCGACAGTTCCTGGCCAAGCTGTCGAACCGCGTCCTCGAGCTCGGACCCGACGGACCGACGCTGTACGGCGGCGGGTACCTCGAGTACGTCGCCCGCAGCGGACACGAGGCGCCGGGGCTGCGGAGCTGACGTGACGTTGCCGGTCACAGAGCCCGTGCTGCCGATGCTCGCCAAGCGCGTCGCCGCGCTGCCCGACGGCGACGGCTGGATCTTCGAGCCGAAGTGGGACGGGTTCCGGGCGCTGGTGTTCCGCGACGGCGACGAGATCACCATCCAGAGCCGCGACGAAAAGCCCCTCAACCGTTACTTCCCCGAGGTCGTCGAGGCGCTGCGCGCCGAGTTGCCCGAGCGCTGCGTCCTCGACGGCGAGATCGTCCTCGTGCGCGGGTCGGGCCTGGACTTCGAGATGCTGCAGCAGCGCATTCACCCGGCGGCGTCGCGCGTGAAGCTGCTGGCGGCCCAGATCCCGGCCTCGGTCGTCTTCTTCGATCTGCTGTGCGACGGCGACCGCGACCTGCGCGGCGCGCCGTTTGGCGAGCGCCGCGCGTTGCTGGAGCAGCGCCTGGCCGGCGCCAGGCCGCCCATCCACCTGACGCCGGCCACGACCGATCGCGCGACCGCCGGCGACTGGTTCAACCGGTTCGAAGGCGCCGGGCTCGACGGCGTGATGGCCAAAGCCGCCGCCGGAACCTACGAGCCGAACAAGCGGGTGATGTTCAAGGTCAAGCACGAGCGCGAATGCGACTGCGTGGTGGCCGGCTTCCGCTGGCACGCGCGCGGCGACAAGACCGCCGTCGGGTCGTTGCTGCTGGGGCTCTACGACGACGACGGAAAGTTGCAGCACGTCGGTGTCGCCGCCAGCTTCACCGACAAGAAGCGTGTCGAGCTGGCCGCGCTGCTCGCGCCGTACCGCGAGAACGCGCTCACCGATCACCCCTGGCAAGAATGGGCCGCGGCGCAGGAGCCCGACGCCGCCGGCCAACGCATTCCCGGCGGCAAGAGCCGCTGGAGCCAGGGGAAGGACCTGTCGTGGGAGCCGCTGCGCGCCGAGCTCGTCGCCGAGGTCGCCTACGAGCACATGCAGGGGACGCGCTTCCGCCACACCGCCCACTTCCGGCGCTGGCGCCCCGACAAGAGTCCGCGCGACTGCACCTACGAGCAGCTCGAGGTCGTCGCCCCCCACGAGCTCGGCGCCATCTTCGCCGCCGGCCGCTGACGACGCTGCTGCTGGCGCTGGTGGTTGAGGGGCTACGCCGTCGCTGATCGGCCTGCTTTTTTTTCAACGGACTCGACCCGCGGGGGCACTAACGGGGTAGGAGATGGAACAGCAGGAGCAGATCCCGGCCGAGGGGCCCGGCGACCCCACGTTCTCGGAACCGATCCGGCGCTGGCTGGCCGAGGGAGACCGCCTGGAAGCCGAGGTCGCCGCAGCGCCGGCGGTGATCTCGCTCACCGACGAGCGGTCGTTGCGCGCAAGGCTGCTGCGGCTGAGTGACGCGGTCAGCCGGCATCGGCTCTCGGTCATGGCCTGCATGGGCCTGCTTCCGTTCGCCTTGTTCGTCGCCGTTCACCGCGGGGGGGCGCCGGCGGCCCCGGCGGTCGCCGTCGTCGCCGTGGCGGCGCCCACGGTGTCGCCTCCTCAGTCGATCAACGGGACCGAGGTCGCCCTGGCCGGGCCTGTGGTCGCGCCGGCCGCCGCGCCGGGCACAGCGCCCGAGGCGCCCGCAGCTGCGCTGGAAACGCCGGTGGCCGCGGAGTCTCCGGGCTGTCGTCGCGAAGCCGCATCATCACCACCGCCACGGCAAACACCACGTCGCGCGGCAGCGAACGACCAGCCGCCGCTAGCTGTCTTTGCGCGCCTCGGCCCAGCGGCGGCGCCATTCGCGCGTCGGATCGTCGTCGGGGTCGGGGGGCTCTTGCGGCGGGCGGGTCGCCTCGGGGACGTGGCGGAGGTTGATGCGGATGCGCGTCCAGGTCGAGGAGCGGCCGCGCATCGAATCGATCAGCACGTCGTCGGCGGCGAGGAGCGCGGCGGCCGCGGCGTGATTCGTCTTCCAGCGTTCGAGACCGGCCAGCGCGGCGGCCTTGTCTGGCGAATTGGCGACGGTGACGAGAGGCATCTTGGAGACGCGCGTCTTCGGCGCATCGGCCGCCGCCGTCTTCTTTGGGGCGCCGCGCGCCCGCGACGGCGCGACGCGCGGGGCCTCGCCGTCCATCTTGCGGAAGTGCGGCGGCCAGGGGGCGTCGCCGAGGCCGGCCGCCTCGTCGCGCGCCGCCAGCGCCAGAAGGCCGTCGAGGCTGCCGGGCGCGCCGTCCATCGCGGCGTGCGGATTGCCGCGCGCGGCGAAGCGCGCCGGCATCGTCGCCACGGTGAAGTCGGCGGCCTCGCAGTCGGGGACCTCGCTCCAGTCGAGCGGCGCCGAGACGCGCGCGTCGGGGAGCGGGCGGATCGAGTAGGCCGAGCAGGTCGTGCGGTCCTTGGCGTTCTGGTTGTAGTCGAGGAAGACGCCGTGGCGTTCTTCCTTCCACCACTTGGACGTCGCGATCGTCGGCGCGCGGCGCTCGATCTCGCGTGACAGCGCCAGCGCCGCGCGCCGGACGTCGTCGAAGCCCCACCGCGGGTCGATGCGCGCGTTGACGTGCATCCCGCGCGATCCGCTGGTCTTGGGCCAGCCGCGAAGTCCCAGCTCCTCGAGCAGCGCCTTCACCTCGAGCGCCACGCGGCGCACGTCGTCCCAGGGGACGCCGGGGCCGGGATCGAGATCGACGCGCAGCTCGTCGGGGTGGTCGAGATCGGCGGCGCGCACGGCGTGCGGGTGCAGCTCGAGGCAGCCGAGGTTGACCACGAAGGCCAGGCCCGCCTCGTCGTCGACCACCACCTCCTCGGCGGTGCGCCCCGAGGGAAACGACAGCGTCACGGTGCGCAGCCAGTCGGGGCGCTTGTCGGGCGCCCGCTTCTGATAGAACGCCTCCCCCTCGGCGCCGTCGACGAAGCGCTTGAGGACGATCGGCCGGTCGCGGATTCCGTGCAGCGCGCCGCCCGCCACGGCGAGGTAGTAGCGGACGACGTCCAGCTTGGAGAGCTTCGCCTCGCGCGAGAAATAGGGTTTTGCCGGATTGGTGATCCGGACCTCGCGCCCCGCGAGGGTCAGCGTCTCGGCGCTGTCCTCTTTCTTAGCCACGCCGTCGAGGCTACAACAGGAGGCATGGCCGACGGCAAGCAAGACGTGCTCGACATGCTTCGCGAGCTGGCGGAGCTGACGATGCTGGAGGAGGGGGATCCGCAGTCGTTCCGGGTGCGGGCCTACGAGAGCGCCGCGCAGGCGATCTCGGCACAGGCGACCGATCTGGGGCGAATGACCGCCAGGGAGCTGCAGCAGATCGAGGGGATCGGCAAGAGCACCGCCGAGAAGATCCGCGAGCTGCTCGAAAAGGGGAAGGTCGAGAAGCTGGAGGGCTTGCGCGCCAAGCATCCGCGCGCGGTGGTCGCGCTCCTGCGCATCCAGGGGCTCGGCCCCAAGGCGCTCAAGCGGTTGCGGGCCGAGCTGGGGGTGCAGTCGATCGACGATCTGCGCCGCGTCCTCGCCGAGCACAAGCTGCGTGCGCTCGCGGGGTTCGGGCAGAAGTCGGAGCAGAAGCTGGCCGAGGCTCTCGCCCGTCTGGAGGCGCAGGGGCCGATGGAGCGGACGCCCATCTCCGTCGCGCTGCCGCTGGCCGAGCGGATCGTGGCGCACATGCTGGAGGTCCCCGGCGTCACGCACGCCTCGACGTGCGGTTCGCTGCGGCGATTCTCCGAGACGATCGGCGACGTCGACATCCTGGTCTCGGCCGCGGCGGCCGAGCCGGTGATGGAGGCGCTGGTGTCGCTGAGCCTCGTCGATCGCGTGATCGGGCGCGGCGAGACCAAGACCAGCATCGTCACCCGGCGCGGCACGCAGGTCGACCTGCGCGTGGTGGCCCAGCACCAGCTCGGCGCGGCGCTGCTCTACTTCACCGGCTCGAAGGGGCACAACATCAAGCTGCGGCAGAGGGCTCTCACGCGCGGGTGGACCCTCAACGAATACGCGCTGTCGGAGATCGACGGCGGCCGCGTCGTGGCCAGCGAGACGGAGGCGCAGATCTACAAGGCCCTCGATCTCCCCTTCATCCCGCCGGTGCTCCGCGAGGACGCCGGCGAGATCGAGGCCGCGGAGAAAGGCGCGCTGCCGGCGCCCATGCCACCGGTGATCGGCGATTTTCACGTCCACACCACCGTCTCCGGCGACGGCCGCTCGCCGCTCGAGGAGGTCGTCGCGGCGGCCAAGGCGCGCGGCTATCGTGTTTTGGCCATCACCGACCACGCCGAGGGGACGCTGTCAGGGGTTTCGCGCGAGAAGTTTCTCGAGCAACGCGAGCGGATCCGCGCGCTGCAAGCGGAGCTCGGCGACTCGTTGCGCCTGCTCCACGGCGTCGAGCTGAACATCGGCCGCGACGGCGAGCTCGACTACGACCTCGAGTTCCGGCGCGGCTTCGACTGGTGTCTCGCCTCGGTCCACGACCACTTCGAGCTCGATCGCGCCGCGCAGACCAGACGGGTCGTCACGGCGATGCACGACCCGGCCGTCCGGATGATCGGCCACCTCTCGGCGCGCATGATCGGCGGCCGCCCGCCCATCGACCTCGACATCGACGCGGTGGCCGCCGCCGCCGAGGAGACCGGCACGGCGCTCGAGGTGAACGGCGCGCTCCCGCGCCTCGACATGTCGGTCGAGTCGCTGCGCCGCGCGCGCGGGCGCGACGTCACCTTCCTCTTCACCAGCGACGCCCACCGTGCCGAGGAGCTGGAACGCGTCCGCTACGCCGCGCTCAACGCCGAGCGCGCCTGGCTCGACCCCGCGCGCGTGGCCAACACTTGGGCGCCCGAGCGGCTCCTCGAGTGGATCGACGATGGTCGGCCGACGCCGAGCGGATAGTCGCCCCCGCGACTCTAGTTGGGGAGCTTGATGCCTCGCTCGCGTTTCTGTTTCTGTTTCGGCGGGCTCTTCTTCTTGGGAGGCGCCTTGGGGTGCGCGGCCAGGAATTCGCCCACCCGCGCCAGCAGCGCCGGTGTCAGGACCTGGTGGCCGCCGCCGTGCACGGTCCACAGCTCGGTGGCCCCGAGCGGACAGTCGGAGTAGCTCTCGATCTTCGTCTCGGCGCCCGGGAGCCGCGGATCGAGGTCGGCGGCCGTCACCTTGGGTGCGCCCGAGCAGCCGAGGCGCCCGGCCCAGTCGTGGAACGTCTCCGGCGCCGACGGGTGTGGGTCGAGGGCGCGGTCGTTGAAGATTCGTCCGCCGTCGTAGCGGACGATGGGGTCGGCGTCGCCGTGCACCTCCAGCACGGCGATGGGCGACGCCGGCGCGCAGGCCTCGTCCCGCGCGCGCCCCGCGCCGCCGATGCTGACCACCGCCGCCAGCCTGTCGTCCATGAAACAGGCGAGACGGTGGGCCATGAAGCCGCCGTTGGAGAACCCGACGACGTAGACCCGCGCGGGATCGATCTCCGAACGCTCCAGCCAGTGGGCGATGAGCGCCTCCAGCCGGGCGACGTCGTTGACCGCCCTGCCGTCGAAGTTGCAGCAGGCGGGGCCGGCGTTCCAGAACCGCCGACCCTGCCCGTCGAGCGTGCCGTCGGGGGCGACCATCACCATCCGCCCCCGCTCGGCCAGCGCCCGCAGCGTGGGGTTGGCCAGCGCTTCCGCGCCGGAGCCGCCCAGCCCGTGAAGAAAAACGAGCAGCGGGCGCCGCTCGCCGGGAGGCGCATTGCCGGCGGTGAAGACGTGGACCTCCGGATTGGCGGCCACGGCCGTGGGGGGCGCGGCGAGCGTCAGGAGACACGCGGCCAAGACGAGGCGCAAGAGGCAGCGCAAGAGGCAGCGGAGACGGAGCCGGCGCATGGCGTGAACGCGACAGCGAGCATCGCACCATTTTCGCGTTAGCCTGCGGAAATGAGCGTGGCGCGCCTGCATCTCGTCGACGGAACCTACGAGCTTTACCGCGCGCACTTCGCGCCGCGCCCCGGCCACCTCGACCCGTCGGGGGCCGACCGGAAGGCGACCGTGGGGCTGGCGGCCTCGCTGCTGGCGCTGCTCGCCGAGGC
This sequence comes from uncultured Pseudomonadota bacterium, assembly GCA_963831685.1. Taxonomy (GTDB): domain Bacteria; phylum Myxococcota_A; class Polyangia; order Fen-1088; family Fen-1088; genus JADGRB01. The sequence goes on along the minus strand of CAWHRJ010000004.1, from coordinate 1,678,630 downwards.
GGACGAGGCGGTCACCCACCTGGCGGTGGCGTTCGACAACCCGATCCGCTCGTTCCGCAACGATTCTGTTCGCCGGCTACAAGAGCGACGAGGGGGTCCCGCCCGAGCTGCGCGCGCAGTTCGACCCGGTCGAGGAGGCGGTGCGGGCGCTGGGGGTGACCGTCTGGTCGATGCGCGAGCACGAGGCCGACGACGGCCTGGCCTCCGGCGCGCGTCGCTTCGCGGGCGAGGTCGGGCAGGTCCGCATCCTCACGCCCGACAAGGATCTCGCCCAGTGCCTGCGCGGCGACAGCGTCGTGCAGGTCGATCGCCGGCAGCGGAAGGTCACCGACGAGGCAGCTTTTCGCGCTGCGCGCGGCTACGGGCCGGAGAGCGTGCCCGATTTTCTGGCGCTGACCGGCGACACCGCCGACGGGATCCCGGGGTTGCCGGGGTTCGGCGAGAAGAGCGCCGGGACGCTGGTCGGCGCGTACGTCCACCTCGAGGCGATCCCGGACGATCCGTCGCGCTGGACGGTCAAGCCGCGCGGGGCGCTGCAGCTCGCCGCGACGCTGGCCGAGCGCCGGGAGGAGGCGCTCTTCTACCGGACGCTGGCGACGCTGGTCGACACGGTGCCGCTCGGCGAGTCGCTCGACGATCTCCGCTTCCGCGGCGTGCCGCGCGCCCGCTTCGAGGCCTGGTGCGACGCCGCCTCTGCCCGCACCCTGCGCACGATGCCCAAACGCTGGGCCGACTGAGGGTCCGCGGGGCTAGAATCGTCGCTGATGGAGGGACGGACATGATCACGGGGGCGCACGCGATCGTCTACAGCAAGGATCCGGAGGCGGACCGGCGGTTCCTGCGCGAGGTGCTGGGGCTTCCGCACGTCGACGTGGGCGGCGGCTGGCTGATCTTCGGGCTGCCGCCGGCGGAGATCGCCGTGCATCCGGCCGACGACAACGGCCGTCACGAGCTCTATCTCCTGTGCGACGACGTCGCGGCGTTCGTGGCGGCGATGGGAATGCGCAACATCGCGTGCGGGCCGGTCACCGACCAGAGGTGGGGGCTCCTGACGGAGGTCGCGCTGCCCGGCGGCGGAAAGCTCGGCGTCTACCAGCCGCGCCACCCGCGGCCGCCGCAGTACCGGGCGCCGTCCCTGGTCCGCAAGGCGCGGCCCAAGGCCAAGCTCTTCAAGAAGCCGGCCCGCAAGCCGGCCAAGCGGGCCGCCAAGCGCCCCGCCAAGTCGAAGCCGCGCCGCTAGAAGGCGGCTGCTCACGATTCGCCACCTCTCCGGGCCGCAAACATCCGCGGATTCAAGTGGCTGCCGCCCGCGCAGGGCAACATCCGCCAATTCAAGTCGGGTGCGCGCGCGGCGCCGAGGCGGGGTGTTCCTCGACCCGCAACAGACCGCCCGCGCGCCTCCATCCGACGCGCGCCATCCAGGTGGCGGGCGACGCCGTCGCCGACGCCGTCGCCGAAGGAAAGTCGGTGATCGCGGGCGCGCGCTGCCACCCCGAGAAGTGCGGCCCCGAGCTGCGCGGGTCGATGCAGGCGGGCGCCCGGAGGTGCTTGCGGAAGTTGAGCAGCACGTAGACCATGCTGATCCGCATCTGGCGCGGCGTGGTCAGCGGCCGCGCATGATAGCGGTCGCCGACGACCTGTCCCTTGCGCCCGAGCACGCGGTTGACCGCCAGCGCCAACCGGATTGCCAGGCCGTGCATACCCCCGCGGGCTCGCCGGGCCTCGTCCCCCTCGACGATGAAGTGGCCGTGGTCCTGCTGGATCGAAAAGTGAATCACCCGGAACCGGTCGACCGACGCCCGTGCGATGGCGCGCCGAAGCGCCCCGAACAGTCGGGGCGAGCGGAGCGACGGCAGCCCCGGCGTCGCGCGAATGGTGACCTGCACCGGGTACCGCGGATCGACCTTCGGGCGCGTGTCGTGGGGCATCGAGGGACGGCCGCGGGGTTTCCGGCGGGGTTTCCGCCCGGCGCCCTTGCGAGCGCCACCCCACGTGCGGGGTGCCCCGAGGGGCAAGTCGAGCTGACGCCGTCGCACCGTCTTGATTCCGCGCATGTCCCGTTGTCGGCGCGGACCGCGGCGGGTTGCGTGGTGTGCGGCCGACCGCCGCAGCGACCGCGGCGACTCGATTCCGCTGGGACCGCGCCGCTCGCGTGACTTGATTCAGCGGAGGTGCCGGCGGCGGAGACGGGACGCCGATGCGTTGGGCGCGGCGGCGCGGGGACGGCTCGACCTTGATTGCGCGGATGTTAGTGCCATCCGAGATGTGACGAAGCGTGAGAGGAGGCGGTTAGTTTCCCACCGGGGCGGTCGACGCTACGCGGGTCGGCATCATCGCCGCGACGCCGTCGCCGAGGGTGACGTCGTTGCCCGATCCCGACAGATCGATCGCCCGGCCGCCGTTGATGGCGTCGTCGAAGGTCCAGTAAGCGACGAGGCCGGTCTGGGGTCCCGCCGGCGCGTGGGCCATGTCGGCGGCGATCTCGGCGGCGGTGCGGGTCGTCGTCCAGACGCGCACCTCGTCCATCTGCCCCTTGAACATGTTGCTCGAGCCGTCGGCGCTCCCCAGCCAGACCGAGGTCGGTGTCCGATCATCGGCGGGGACGGTCTCCGAATCGGCCAGCGCGCCGTCGACGTAGAGCAAGTGCGTGGTTCCGTCGTAGCTGTAGGCGACGTGGAACCAGGTGCCGGCGGGCGGCGTCACGGGCGAGACGACCAGCACGCGATCGGCGTAGACGCGCCAGGCGGCGAGCGCGCCGTCGTGAAAGCCGATCTGCACGCCGCTCGAGAAGTCGGTGCGCAGGACCAGAAAGTCCTGCGTCCCGGACGCCTGCTCGCTGTTGATCCACATCTCCAGCGTCTGTGGCCCGAGCGCGATGGGAAACCCGGCGTCGCCGGCCGTCGCGTAGTCCTTGGCCCCGTCGAAGGAGAGCGCGTAGCCGGCCGCGCTCCCGTCGGGGATGGGCGGGATGTCGAAGACCAGGCCGTCGCGGGCCGGCGGTCCGCCGTCCATCCCCGCGCGCGGCGTCCCGCCGCAGCCGGCGAGCAGCAGAACAAACGGCAGCGTGACGCGCCCGGCGGACACGCCCGCGATCGTACGGGAGCGCGCCGCGACGAACAAGCCGGAGGCGGCCTACGGCGCGGGCCGCGCCAGCAGCCGCTCGGCCGCCACGCGGAACCGCCCCTGCGGGTAGTCGCGCAGGTAACGCTGGGCGAATGTGGCGGCGGTCGGGCTCTTGCGCGCGTCGGCCGCCTCGAAGGAGAGCGCGATCGCCTCCTCGACGAGCGCGCCGCGCGGGTAGGTCCGCAGGTAGGCGGCGAGGAGTCGCGACGCGCGCGCGGGATCCTGATCCTGCCGCAGCGCCTGGATGGCGGAGACGACCAGCGACGGATCCTCGGAGCGGACGACACGCGCGTGATGCACCCGCGGCGCGGCCGCGACGACGATCTCCGGTGCCGCCGGGGCCTCGGCGATCGGCGCGGGCAGCGCGCGCGCGACGTGGCGAGGCGCCGGGGCCGTTCCGAGCGCCACCACCACCGGCATCGCCGGCCGCGCCCGCCAGCGGACGCCGAAGGCGGCGGCCGTCGCGGCGCCCGCCACCAGGAGGACACCGGAGGCCATCACCAGGCGCATCGCGTAGCGGGTGCTCCGCCGTTGCTGGTGGTGGCGGTGGTAGACGGCGCCCAGCGAGCGCCTCTTGGCGAGGTCGGAGACGCTGACCGGCTCGCACGCCTCGATGAGGCCGATGAGCTCGCTCTCGGCCTCCGTCGCAGCGCCCTGCTCGATGAGGCGGTCCACGCTCACTTCTTCCCGCCCGCGATCACCGTGGCCTTCACGGTGGCCGTTACCGCGGCCTTCATCACTGGCTTCACGGTGGGCCTGGCCGGGGCGTCGGTCGTCGCTCCCCGGCTCGCCGCCGTGGCGTCGATCAACGCCGTCATCTTCTTGCGGGCCCGGTGAATGCGCGCGCGCACGGTGTTGGTGGGGACCGACTGCATCTCGCTGATCTCTTCGGCCGTGTACCCCTCGATCTCGAACAGCACGAAGGCGGCACGCAGCGGATCGGAGAGCCGCGACAGCAGCAGCTCCAGGTTCCGCTGCCGTTCGCGCGTCTCGAGCGTCATGATCGGCGTCGGCCTGCCCGACGGCACCTCGGACGAGAGCGCGACGCTGCGGCGGAAGATGTGCTTGATCCAGACCAGCCGCCGGTAGTCGCGCACCTGGTGTGCCGCGATCCGGTACAGCCACCCGGCCAGGTTCCGTCCGTCGAAGTCGGCGAGGCGGCGATAGACGACCACGAAGACCTCCTGGATGAGGTCGTCTTGATCGGCCGCCGGTCCGCCGAGCGCGCGGATCCAGCGTGCCACCTCGCCGTAGTAGGCGTCGTAGATCGACTGGAAGCTGTGGACGTCGAGCGCCGACGAGACGCGACCGACGTCGTCCACCACGACCGCCGGCCACGGTGACCTGCCGACGGCGGTTGCCTCTGCGTGGGTCTGTTTGAACGTCATGACCGGGTGCAGCGCGGAATTCCAACCATTTTACACGGGCCGCCGGCCGGAGTCATCAAAGGTCGCCCGTCGGCGTGACGCGCGCCAGGCTGACCGCCGCGTCATCGACGTAGATGACTGATTCCGCGGGCGAAAGCCCGTACGTCTTGCTCCCGACTGTCCAGTAGACGGTGCCGTTCGCGTCGAACGGGCGGCGGAGATCGTAGTTGAGCTGGCCGTCGAGCCAGACCGCGACCTCCCCCGTGTCGTCGGCGGCGTTGCGGTAGTAGGTCTCGATCTGGAACCACTGTCCGATGGGGACCGGGATGGCGGGATCGGGCGTCGGCGCCCGCAGGTAGGCGCCGCGGTGATCGTAGACGCTCAGGATCAGATCGCCGTCGGGGAGGCTGCGCAGGTCGATGTCCAAGAGCTGCCCGACGACGCTGGCGTCGGCCGTCGGGACCTGGAACTGGACGATCGACCAGTCGGCGGTCGTCTGGTAGGCACGCGGCACGTAGAACCAGGCGCTGTAATAGGCGTCGACCGGGTAGTCGTCCACGCGCCAAAGATGTGCGTCCTCGTACATCGACACGGCGCCGTTGGTCAGCTTCACCGCGTAGCGCCCGCTGTGCGCGACGTCGGTCGAGATCTCGAGTGAGGTGTCGGGCGCGTCCGCGCTGGTCCCCCCTTTGCCTCCCTGCGTCCATTCGCTGAGATCGCCGGTCTCGTGGCGCGCCGACCAGAGGATGCTGCTCCCCAGGTTGAGCCGCGAGTTGCAGGCCGGCGTCCCGAGGGCGACGGCCAGCAGGGCGAGCGCGCACCGACGCACGCCGCGAGTCTGGCCGATCGCCGGGCGCGCGGCCATCACGGCTGCACCGCCAGGCCCAGCGTGGCGCCGAACCAGAACACGGGCGTGTGGCCGACGGTTCCCTGCGGCGTGAGGGTGACGTCGTAGGGGCGGGGGAAGACCTCGGCGTGAAGGCCGACCACCTCCAGCAGCCTGTCACGCGCCCGCCCGTGGTGAACGACGAGCGCGGCGCGCGCCCCCAGATCGAGCCGGGTGCCCGACTGGGGATCGGCGGTGTTCCTGGCGGTGTCGCGGAAGATCGCGCCTGCCAGGCCAACGTCGGCGACGAGATCGACGGTGTTGCCCGAGAGCAGCGGCAAGCGCAGCCCGAGATCGAACGGGACGCGCAACTCGGTGACGCTCAGGTTCCCGAAATCGATCGTTCCATCCGCGACGCCGACCGCGGCGACCGGACCCGTCCGCCTGGGGCCGGGCGCCGCCCGTAGTTCGCCGCCCAGCGCGACGGCCCAGGGCCCGTCCGCGCGGGGTGCCAGATCGGTCGAGAAGGCGAGCTCGATCCGGAGGCGGCGTGGTGGCGGCGGTGGCGGTGGCGGTGGCGGCGGTGGGCGAGGTCGCTCGGGCGGCGGCGGCGGTGGCGGAGGCGGCTCGGGCGGTGGGACCGGCAGCGCGTCGAGCAGCACGTCGGGCGGCATCAAGGTGAGGACGATGAAGACGGCCGCGAAGCGGGCGCGGTGGTCGCAGTCGCGGGCCGCGTCGCGGTAGACCCGCAGCCGATCGATCCCCGCGGCGGCGCTGACGGCGACGCGGTAGGTGTCGCCGAGATCGGAGACCTCGATCCGGGCCGCTCCCCCGAGCCGATCGCGATCCTTGGCGGGGACGATCGAGGCCACGGCGGACCAGATCGCCTCGCCGCTCGGGCAGCTGCCGTTGACGGTGATCGTCGCGTGCGGCTCCGGCGCGGCGGCCGCGGGTGTGGCGGGCGGATCGGGAGGCGCCGCCCGGGCCGGGCGACCGGCGGCCAGCAACGGCGCGAGCAGGCCCAGCGCGAGCGCGCGGCGACGGCCGCGGCACCTCATGGTGCGGCCTCCGGGCGGTAGAAGACGAAGAGGCCGGGGGCGGCGGCGACCAGGCGGCAATCGGGCCGCGCGCGCAGCGGGCCGGCGTCGGTCTCGTCGGCCACGACCAGCGCGGGATGCGGGCCCGGCGCCGCGCGGAGCTGGTCGCCGAACATGAACAGCCAGTCGTCGGTCACCGTGACACCCAGCCGCTGCTTGTAGAGCGCGAGCACGAACGCCGCCGCCTCGGGCCACTTGTCGTGCGAGGCGATCTCGAGCCGCGGGCGATCGAGCCGGGCGTCGCGCACGAAGCTGGTCACCGCGGCGGCCGCCGCCTCGATCGGAGCCTCGCGGTCGCGGACCATCGGCGTGTCGCTCCCGAAACGGACGGCGATCAAGAGGAGCGGGACGCCCACCGCCAGCACGACCAGCGACGCGCGCCGCGGCGGGCCGACGGGGCGCAGGAAGAGCGTTGCGATCGCCGCGCAGGCCAGGAATCCGAGCACCGAGATCCAGGCCACGAGGTAGTCGAAGAGCTCGCCTCGAATCACCCGGACCGAGAAGGCGGCGACCACGATCGTCCCCAGCGCCGTCGCCGCGAGGAGCGCGGCCACCTGGTCGCGCCGTCGCAACGCGACCCCCAGCGCAGCGGCGAGGCCCGTCAGCTCACCCGCCGCGAGCACCGTCCGCAGCCCGGGGCCGGCGACGATCGTTGACCGGCCGAAGGCGCGCGCCACCGAGAGCGGGAAGATCGCCAGTTGCCCGGCGACGGTGTCGACGGCGAGCCTCCACGAATGCTCCGACCGGTGCGGCGCCAGGAAGAACGTGCGCAGCTGGCCCAGGTTGCCCGGATGTCGGGTCAGCTCCTCGTAGAGTGGCAACAGCCAGAGCAGAGCGGACACCCCGGCGGCGAGCGCGACGGCGCGCCCGACGCGGCGCCGGTCGACCTGCCGGTCGACCTCCCGTACCTCACCGACGAGATAGAGCTCGCGGAAACAGAACAGCGCCCCGCTGGCGCAGAGATAGAGCACGACGGGGGCGAACCCGAGGTGGGTCTGGACGATCGCCGAGGCGACGAACGCCACCGCCGGCAGCACGCCGACGGCGCCGCCGCCCAGCCGCGCGGCGAGGAAGAAGAGCAGCGCCAGCGGCAAGATCGGGGTCATCGGGTTCCACTCGCCGGAGAGCGGGAACGGCGCGCCGATGGTTTCGTACAGCGCCAGCAGCACGCCGACCCCGAAGGCGAACAGATCGCCGCGCAGGCGGCGGGCGGTCAGCACCAGCGCCGTCGCCGCGGCGAAGTTCTCGCCGAGCACGAACAAGTTGATCCCGGGCCCACGCAGATGGCAGAGCCGGTAGATAGGCGCGGCGAGATAGAAGAAGACCGGGCCGGGGTGGCTCCAGAGGAAGCGCGAGTAGGGGCCGACCAGCTGGCGGCCGTGCACGGCGTGCAGCGTCCGGATCTCCAGCACGGCGCCGTCGCCCGTGAAGAGCAGGTCGGGGACGCCGTGGCGCAGGAAATCGAGCGCGCCCGGGAGAAACGGGGCGGCCACGACGGCGAGCAGCAGGAGAGGCGACCGGCGGGCCGCCAGCGCGCCGGCGATGCTACGCCAGGTCGGGGCAGTCACGGGGTGAGTACCCGCCTCGCCTCGGCGCTCGCGTCCGACTCGGTCCGGGCGATCAGCGTGTAGCGGACCCGCAGGCTGGCGCGCCCACCGACCGCCAGGTCGCCGAGCGGTGAGAGCAGCTCCAGCTCGACGTAGGGGAGCGCCTCGTCGGAGCTGGTGTAGATCTGGGCGTGCGCGCCGTCGGGCCATTCGGCTGCCGGGTCATGCGCACGGGCGATGGTTTCGATCAGCAGATCCGGACCGTCGCCGACCCAGAGCAGCGCGTCGCCGTCGCTGGCGATCATCGTCTTGGCGGCGGGATCGCGGGCGAGCGACAGGAGCCGCCCCTCGACCGCCAGCGCCTTGGGGCGGTCGGGGAGCAGCTGGGCGAAGCCGCCCGGGAAGGACGACTGTGCGGGGAGGCGCATGAAGAGGTGCTCGGGCGCCACCAGCTGGGTGATGGTCCAGACGGCGGCGCGGACCGGCGCGCCGGCGACCTTCTCGTAGGCAGTCTCGACGGTCAAAACCGGCGCCACGCGATCGAGCGCGATCGTCCGCCGCACGCGCAGCCCGTACGCGGGGTCGACCGGGGAGAGCAACTCGACGGTGTCGCCCTGCACGCGGGCGGTGAACGGCGCGGCGTCGAACGTCCTGGGCGGCGGCCACCCCTGGCCGGCGATCGCCTCCCAGCCGGACTGTGGCGCCGGCCAGGCCTTGTCGCCGCCGAGGTTGATCCAGCCGTTCTCGTCGGCGGCGAGGGTGGGGCCGATCCCGGGATGGCTCCAGAGCGGCCCGCGCGCGTGGCCGCCGTCGACGCGCGCGATCTGCATGATCCGACCGATGGCGGGGACGACGGTCACCTCCGCGGCGCCGTTGCGCAGCACCAGCGCCTCCCAGCCGGCGAACGTGGCGCGCGCGACGGTGACGCCGCCCGACGCAGTTGCGGGCGCGCGCGTTCGCGCCGCCGCGCAGGCCGCAACGACGGCGAGGAGCAGGAGGCTGGCGAGGGCGAGCGACGAGACGGTCATCCGACAACCGCGGGCAGGAGACATCGGACGCCGCATCCTACGCCGAGATCATCGACGCTGGCCCGCCCGTCGGGCAGAATCGCCGCTCGCGATGTCCGCCCCCTCGCACCGCGCCGCCCCCGCGCCCTCTTCGCCCTCTTCGCCGTCTTTGCGGCACCTCCTGGCCACGCGCTACGTGACCGCGTTGCGCGAGGGCGGTTCGGTCCCCGCGGTGGTCGAGGCCGACGACGGCGCGCTCTACGTCGCCAAGTTCCGGGCCGCCGCGCAAGGCGGGCGCGCGCTGGCGGCGGAGCTCATCGTCGGTGAGCTCGGGCGTGCGGCGGGGCTGCGCGTCCCCGAGCTCGCCTTCATCGAGATCGACGCCGCGCTCGGCCGCAGCGAGCCGCACCAGGAGATCCAGGAGCTGCTCATCGCCAGCACCGGCCTCAACCTGGCGATGGGATTCCTGGCGGGCGCGGTCGGCTACGACGTGGCGGCGCGGCGGTCGATCGACGGCGACCTCGCCTCGCGGATCGTCGCGCTCGACGTCTTCGCCGTGAACGTCGACCGCACCGCGCGCAACCCGAACCTGCTCTGGCACGGCGGCGAGCTCTGGCTCATCGATCACGGCGCCGCGCTCTACTGGCACCACGGCTGGGAGGGCGGCGACCCCGCGGAGCTGGCGGCGTCGGCGGCGCGCCCGTTCGCGCGCGTCAGCGAGCACGTGCTGCTGCCGTTCGCCGATCAGCTTCCGGCGGCCGCGGCGGCGCTGGTGGCGGCGCTGGACGACACGCGGATCGCGCGCGCCGTCGACGCGGTCCCCGATCTGTGGCTCGACGGGCCGGGCGGCGACAGGCTGCGCGCCGCGTACGGCGACTGGCTGCGCGGGCGCCGGGCGGCGCTGCCGCGAATCATCGACGAGGCAAACCGTGTCCGGGCGTCGCGCGTTTGACTATCTGATCGTGCAGGTCGTGCCTCGCGTCGATCGCGACGAGCGGCTCAACGCCGGCGTGATCCTCTTCTGCCCGACTGCCGCCTACCTCGGCTGCCGGATCGCGCTCGACGAGCGGCGCCTGCGCGCGCTGGCCCCCGACGTCGACCGCGCCGCGGTCGCGCACCAACTGGATGCCGTGCGGGCTGTCGCCGCGGGCGAGGCGGCAGCCGGTCCCATCGCCCGCCTGCCGCCATCCGAGCGCTTCCACTGGCTGGCGGCCCCGCGCAGCACGATCGTGCAGCCGTCGTCGCCGCACGCCGGCCTCTGCGACGACCCCGCCGCCGCCCTCGATCACCTATTCGAGACCGCGGTGGCTTGATCGCGCGAGGTCGGACGAGCTTTGCTCGGCCGACCTCATCGCGGGAGGTTGCAGGAACCCTCCCAGGGTTCCTGATTTAGAGAAACTCACAGAGATACGCGGCGGGCGTTTCCGCGCGGACGTCGAAGCCGCTCTTCCCCGCGATTTCGAACGCGGTGCCGGCGGGGTAGAGCGACCATTCGGCGGCGCCGTCGGGCTTCACCGAGAGGGCGCCGCTGACGACCGTCATGCGTTCGGGCGCCTCGGTTCCGAAGTGGTAGGTGCCGGGGGCGATGACGCCGACAGTGGCGCGGCGACCGTTGCGCTCGAACCCCACGCTCTGGACGCTGCCGTCGAAGTACGCGTTGTGCTTCAGCGATGCCGTGGACGTGGACATGGCGGCGCACTATAGCGGATGTCGCGCGGTCAGGGGCGTCGACCCCAGGCGGAGATCATCGGAGGTTGCGTCAGGCCGAGGCGCCCGGCGGCGACGTTGGCGAGGTGCCGGTCGATCTCCTCGGGCGTCGCCAGTCCCTTGTTCACGAGCTGCCCGCGCAACATCGTCACCGTCGCGATCTCCAGCGGCACCGATGCCGGGTGCGCGATCGGAAAGTAGGCGTCGGCCGCGACGTCGGCCAGGCCCGCCGCGCGCAGGAGGCGCGGCAGCTTCCGTCCGTACGCGAGGTCGACGCCTCGTTCGCCGAGCAGCGCGCGGAAGCCGTTGCGCAGCCGGTTGGCCAGCGCCCCTGCGTCGTCGACCGCGTCGATGACGCTCGCCGGTTGCAGCGCCGGGTCGGCGTCCTCGACGAGCAGCCAGCCGCCCGGCCTCAGGACATCGATCATGGTCCGCAGCGCGCGCTCGCGGTCGGGCAGGTGCACGAGGACGAGGCGCGCGTGCACCAGATCGAACGGACCCTCCGGCGGCGGATCGCGCGCGACGTCGTGTCGCCGCACCTCGATCGGCGCGCCGGCCGCCGCGGCGAGCGCGGGCGAGATCTCGATGTCGGTCGCCAGCACGCACCCGCCGGGGCCCACGCGGGCGGCGAGACCGCGCGGCACCGACGGTCCGCCGGCCCCCAACTCCCAGCAGCACCACCCTGGCGCGATCCCCAGCGCGTCGACGTGACGGAAGGTGGTCGCGTCGAACAGCACAGACAGCGCCGCGATCCGATCGCCCGCTTCGACCATTCGGTTGTCGAGGAGGTAGCCGCTGTCGTCCACGTCGCGTCCGCCCCGAGCTTAGCCCGGCGTGCTCACGATTCGTCACATCTTGGGCGGCACCAACATCCGCGCAATCAAGGTCGAGCCGCCCGCGCGCCGACGCGCCCACCCCATCGGCGTCCCGTCTCCGCCGACCGCACCTCCGCGGAATCAATCACCCAAGCGGCGCGTACCAGCGGTCGTCCGGCCTCCCACCACGCAACCCGCCGCGGTCCGCGCCCGACAACGGGACATGCGCGGAATCAAGACGGTGCGACGGCGTCAGCTCAACTTGCCCCTCGGGGCACCACGCACGTGGGGTGGCGCTCGCAAGGGCGCCGGGCGGAAACCGCGCGGCCGTCCCTCGATGCCCCACGACACCCGCCCGAAGGTCGATCCGCGATACCCGGTGCAGGTCACCATTCGCGCGACGCCGGGGCTGCCGTCGCTCCGCTCCCCCCGGCTGTTCGGGGCGCTCCGGCGCGCCATCGCACGGGCGTCGGTCGATCGGTTCCGGGTGATTCACTTCTCGATCCAGCAGGACCACGGCCACTTCATCGTCGAGGGGGACGAAGCCCGGCGAGCCCGCGGGGGCATGCACGGCCTGGCCATCCGGTTGGCGCTGGCGGTCAACCGCGCCCTCGGGCGCAAGGGACAGGTCGTCGGCGACCGCTACCACGCGCGCCCGCTGACCACGCCGCGCCAGATGCGGGTCAGCATGGTCTACGTGCTGCTCAACTTCCGAAAGCACCTCCGGGCGCCCGCGTGCATCGACCCGCGCAGCTCGGGGCCGTCCTTTTCGGGGTGGCAGGGATGGCAGCGCGCGCCCGCGATCGCCGGCGCGATCACCGACTCTTCTTCGGCGACGGCGTCGCCAGCCACCTGGATGGCGCGTGTCGGATGGAGGCGCGCGGGTGGTCCGTTGCGGGTCGAGGAGCACCCCGCCTCGGCGCCGCGCGCGCACCCGACTTGATTCCGCGGATGTTGCCCTCCGCGGGCCGCAGCCACTTGAATCCCGCGGATGTTTGCGGCCCGGAGAGGTGGCGAATCCTGAGAGCCCGGCGCGCGGGGTGTGGCCATCAGGGCTGCAAAGGTCCGGCGGCGCACATCCCACCCCCGCCGTCGGCGGGCATGCAGCTGACTGGTCCCAGCAGGACGCAGGGACAGGCGACCGCCTGCTCGGGGATGCAGCCCTTCGCGCGCAGCTGGACGGCGATCGCGTCGAGCTCAGTGGCGTCCTGGACGTCGGAAGAACAGCTGCATGTGAGACCCGGGGCCGGTTGCTGGCACTGGTTGGCGGCGCCGGGCGTGCAGACGAGCGCGGCGGTATAGGCGGTCGAGTACGCGTCCATGAGTTCCTGGCATGATTCCGTGCTGCCCAGCGACGAGCCGCCGCAGCCTGCGACGAGAAGGGTCGCCCCGAAGAGAAACCCGGACCGAGCGATACTCATGTCCCTCGTGTAAAGCAATCGTCGGACCAGCGGAAAGGACGGCGATTCGGCCTCCGACGCGCGGCGCGGTCTCAAGAAACCGACGTTCGGCCTTACATGCCTGAACGTCGACCGTCGGTCACGCGCTCCGAGGCAGGTCGTCGAGGGCCGCCATCTCGGCGTCGGAGAGCACGATGCGCGCGGCGGCGACGTTCTCCTCGAGGTGGTCGACGCGCGAGGTCCCCGGGATCGGCAGCATCACCGGGCTCTTTCGCAGCGTCCAGGCGAGCACGATCTGGCTCGGCGTCGCGCCGTGGCGCTTGGCGATCTTGTCGATTGTTCCTTGGGCCGCGCCCGCGCGCGCCAGCGCCCCCGCCGCCAGCGGATACCAGGGGATGAACCCGATGCCGTGCTCGGCGCAGTAACCGAGCACGTCGTCGTTCCGGCGCTCGGTGAGGTTGTAGCGATTCTGCACCGTCGCCACCTGGAAGTGCTTCGAGGCCGCCTCGATGTTCCCGACGCTGACCTCGCTGAGGCCGGCGTGCCGGATGAGCCCCGCTGCCAGCAGCTCCTTCACCGTCCCGAACTGTTCGTCCGCCGGAACCTTGGGATCGATCCGGTGCAGTTGCCACAGGTCGATCCGCTCGACGCCCAGGTTCCGCAGGCTCTTGTGTACCTGCTGGACCAGATACTCGGGGCGTCCGAGCGCGACCCACCGGTCCGGTCCGGTGCGCGCCAGGCCCGCCTTGGTCGCGACGCGCACGTTCCCGTACGGGTGCAGCGCCTCGCGGATGAGGCGTTCCGAGACGTCGGGGCCGTACGAGTCGGCGGTGTCGATGAAGTCGATCCCCAGCTCGCGTGCCCGCCGCAGCGTCCGGATCGCCTCGCCGCGATCGGCCGGCTCCCCCCAGATGCCCGGACCGGTGATTCGCATCGCGCCGAACCCGAGGCGATGGACCCCGAGGTCGCCGCCTATCTTGAACGTCCAGGGGGTCGCAGGATCCGTCTCGGCCATGGCCATAAAGAATATGTTCCCGACGGCCGATGACGCCTGGATATCATCTCATTTTTTGCGATAATCTCTCATCTGTGGCGGTTTTGATGGGGCTGAAACGCAAAGGGAATAATAAGATCTGCTCACTGTGACGCGGCGGCGACGCGTGGACTGGCCGATCATCCTCGGGCCGCAGGCACCGGTCCCGAAGGTCGTGGATCGATCTGCGCGCGGCAAGCTGGCCATGCTGCTGGAGGCCTTCGACGAGATCCACGCGCTCGACGATCCGAACCTCATGCTCCGGCGCGCGATCGAATTGGCGCGTGACCGGATCGGTCTTCAGCGCGCCGGCATCTTCGTGCTCGATCGCTCGCACAACCTGATGCTCGGGACCTGGGGGATGGACCTCAAGGGGAACGTCGTCGACGAGCACCACCTCATGTACGACCTCAGCGACACCGACCGGGAGGCGTTCCGCCGCTCCGAGCAGGAGGCGGCGCACTTCACGGTGTTCGAGAACTGTCCCATCGTCGAGCACCATCAAGGGGAGACGCGCATCGCCGGGCGCGGCTGGGTGGCCTGCACCCCGATTCGATCGACGCGCGCCCCGATCGGGATCATGTTCAACGACGCCGCGCTGACCGACGCGCCCGTCGACGAGGCGAAGCAGGCCCACGCCGCGATCCTCTGCTCGCTGCTGGGGACGATGCTCGATCCGATGCGCGGATCGCTCTCCAGCGGGGCGGGGGGGCCGGGCGAGTCGCCGGGCCACCGGCTGGTCGCGTCGACCGTCGGCATGCTGGCCAAGGATCCGGCGATGGGGGGCAAGGAGATCGCCTCCGGCCTCGACATCAGCCTCAGCCGCCTCTCGCGCGTGTTCAAGGCGGAGATGGGGATGTCGCTGGTCGAGTACCGCAACCGGCTGAGGCTCGATCGGTTTTCGGTGCTGCTCGACCGCGGCCGGACGAACCTGCTCGAGGCGGCGCTGGCGGCCGGGTTCGGCAGCTACGCGCAGTTTCACCGGGTGTTCCGCGCGCTGCGGCACGTGACGCCGCGCGAATACCTGCGCCGGCAGGTCTGAACGGCGGGCCGCGCGGCGCCGACCGCGCGCGAATGTGCGCGAATGTGCAATCATTGGGCGATGGCGGTCGCCCCCCAGATCGACCGGAGGCCGGTGCGCGTGCGCCCGCTTCTGTGCGCGATGCTCCTCTTCGCCGTCGGCTGCGCGACCGGCAAGAGCGAGGGGGGCACCGACGCCCAGGCGGGCAGCGGAAGCGGTGGGACGTCCGGCAGCGGCGGAACGTCCGGCAGCGGCGGGACGCCCGGCACCGGCGGCGCGGCGGGCAATTCAGGAACGACCGGCGGGAGCGGCGGCGGCGGCGGGGGCTCCGTCGGCAGCGGGGGCAGCCTCGGCAGCGGTGGCGGCCTCGGCGGCGGTGGTGCTGGGGGGGGCGGCGGCGCCGGTGGTCGTGGCGGCGGCGCGGGGAGCGGCGTCGGCGGGCGGGGCGGTGCGGCCGGCGGTGGCGGCGCGGCTGGTGCGGCCGGCGGTGGCGGCGCGGCTGGTGCGGCCGGTGGTGGCGCGGGTGGCGCGGCGGGCGCCGCTGGCGCCGGCGGTGCTCCGCTCGCCACCGCCCCGATCTGGAGTTGGACCGGCGTCCTCGGTACGGGCCAGAGCCTCGCCGTCGGCGGACACGGCAACGCGCCGGCGATGACGATCGGCGCGACGACGCAGCCGTTCCACAACCTCAAGCTGTCGCTCGGCAGCGTGACCGTCCCGCCGTGGAACGTGACCGCCAGCGGCCTGTCGATGGTGGCGCTCGTCGAGCCGCTGCGCACGATCACCACCACGTATCCGAGCCCGTACCCGGCGAACATCTATGGCGAGTCGGTGCACACGGCGATGGGCGACGAGCTCACTTCCTTGGCAATGTCCGCCGGCAAGGGGGACTTCGTGAGCGCTCAGACCGAGGTCGGTGAGGCGGGGCAGCCCATCGCCATGCTCGAGAAGGGCGCGACCGACACCGGCACCACCGGGCGCGCCTACGCGGCATCCTTGTTCGAAGTCGGTGCCATCGCCCACCTGGCCAAGGCGCAGGGGAAGACGTACGGCGTGGGCGCCATCCTGCTCAACCACGGCGAGTCGGACCCCGGCAGCAACACTTACGAGAACGACATGGTGACGCTGTGGACGAACTACAACCAGGACCTGCCGCCGCTGACGGGGCAGACCTTCGCGATCCCGATGTTGCTCTCGCAGCAGCATTCCGAACCGATGGATGCGGGCTCCACGGCGGTCGGCACGCTCGCCCAGTGGAAGATCGGCCTCGACCACCCGGGACAGATCATCTGCACCGGGCCCAAGTACCAGTACTCCTACGTCAGCGACTACATCCACCTCATCAACAAGGACTACGAGCGGCTCGGCGAGAAGGACGCGCAGGTCTTCTATCAGCGCGTGGTGCTCGGGAACAACTGGCAGCCGCTGCAGCCGACGGGCGCCTCGCGCAGCGGGCAGGTCATCACCGTCACCTTCAACGTGCCGGTGCCGCCGCTCGCCTGGGACATGACGCTGCCGGCGCCACATTCGGCCAGCAACACCGCCTGGGCGCAGGGGAAGGGGTTCGAGGTCCTCTCCGGCACGACGCCGCTGACGATCAGCGGCGTCGCGATCGTCGGAAACAGCGTCCAGATCACCGTGACCGGCAGCCTGCCGGCCTCGGGCGTGACGGTCGCCTACGCCTTCACCGCGGACAGCGCCCCGCGGACGAATGGCACCGTCCGCTGGGGCCTGCTGCACGACTCGGATCCGTTCGTCGGCTACCTGACCAACATGCCCGGGCAGAACTACGCCCTGGCATTTCAGATGACCGTCCCCTGATCGGGACTGCCGGCTCAGTGCTTGAGGACGCGGATGACGATCCAGACGATGAGCAGCACGAGCAGCAGCGCGAGGATGATCATCCAGATCGGCGGGTGACTCCCGGTGCCGGTGCCGGTGCCGGGAGCCGATTCGACGGACTCGACGGTGGTCAGCACCTGGACCGAGCCCGTGCTCCCCACGCCGATGCGATAGAAGTTCGGGGCGATCTCGGTGACCACCGCGCCGCCGAGACCCGCGAAGGCGTGCTTCCAGCCGTGCAGCGGCCCGTCGTGCGAGACGAACAGGGTGAACGACGGCTGCGGCGTGAGGATCTTGGCGAACCCCGTCTTGGTCTTCAGCTTGTTCCCGCTGTCGTGCCAGACGTAGGCGGTCAGCGTCGGCATCACCTTCGCAACCTCGTCGTAGCTGATCCGGCCGGCCGCCACCAGCGCCTGCAGCCCCTGGGACTGCTTCTCGGTGACGCGCCCCGGGACGATCGCGGCAAGCTCCCCCATCTTCGCGCGCGTCGCTGCCGACAGCTCCCGCCCCGGCACCGGCTGCCCCGGCGCCGGCTGCTGCGGTGCCGGCGCTTCGTCGCTCACCGTCTCGGGGAGATTGTTGGCTCTGATGTAGACGTAAACGTCGCGGGGACCGAGCGTGCCGATGTCGATGCGCGCCTTGCGCTCCAACTTCGACGAGTGATCGAAGTTGAAGTTGTTCCAGCTGCTCTGGCTGTTGAACTGGATCGGCAGACCGCTGGAGGAGAGCTCGGCCAGGATGCATTGGTGGGCGTCGCGGGTCCCGAGCGCGTCGGGCGTGCAGCCCGGGAAGAGATCGGGGCGGAAGTCGCACTGCTGCGTGGCGTTCAGTGTCCAGCTGCAGCTGTTGAGATCGAAATGGTTGCCGCCCGTGACCATCGCCGTCGAGCTGCCCGTGGCGACGTCGCAGCCGGGGCCCGGGACCGTGATCCACTGCGGTGAGTCGCCGACCGCCGAGCCCCAGTCGGCGAGCCGCAGCTTGGCCTTGATGTCGTTGCCGTGGTAGGTGGCCGTCGTCTGGTTGGTCGGTTTGACGTCGAAGTGGTTGGCGCTGTTGACGTCAATCATCGTCCCGGCGGTGCCGATCGCGTTCGTGACGGTGATGTCGCCGTGGTCGATCACGATCCCCGCCACGCAGGAGCCGCCCGCGATGCTCATCGGGTTCCAGGGGGACGAGGCGGGCGTGACCGAGCCCGTCGGCTCGGGGATGACCGGTGGGAAGCTGACGACGTCGGCGTTCACCGTTCCCGAGGGAAACTTGGATTGGTCGGTCGTCCCGGTGTCGCCGTGCTGGACGTCGACCTCGTACCACATGTTGAACGTCGTCGAGAGATCGATGCCGCCCGAAGCGGCGCTCATCGGTACGCGCATCCGGATGACCCAGTCGTCGCAGGTGAACGGAAAGCCGCTGCCGGTGCAGCTCGCGTCGAGGCGCGCGTCGGCGGTGATCCCGGTCGGGGCCGTTCCCGCGGTCCAGATCGTCGCCGCTCCGGAGCGGGTGAAGGCGTTCACGGTCATGACGCCGGTGCCGGGCGGCTGGCCGCCGTCGGTGGAGCTGGTGTCGTCGCGCGTGAGCTGGAAGACGGTCCCCACCGATCCGGTCGGGTTGTAGAAGCCGACCAGCAGCTGATCGCCCGGCAGCGCGGCGCCGGGGTCGGGGTTGACGTGCCAGCGAAGCACCAGATAGTTGGGCGTCCCCGGCTCGACGAGCGCGCTGAAGTTCACCGTGCCGTCGCTGTAGCCGTACGATCCAACCCAGCGCGGGTCGTCGGCCGGGGCGGGCGTCCCGCTCGACCACCAGTCCGGCAGCCCCGGTTGTCCCGGCACGCCGCCACCGCCGGGCGGAAAGCAGATCACCGGCGCCGCGTGCGCCGAATGCGTGAACAGCACGCCGCAGAGGCCGACGGTCAAAGCGGCCGTTCGCTTGCTCCACCCGAAACCCTTCATCATGGACTCCCTCCCGGTTGGTTGGTCCGCAGGACTATCTCCCGGTCCTGCGGGCTCGCAAATTTCGCGCGCGCGCGTGCGCTCTCGTCACTCGGTCACGAGGACGTAGTAGTTGGGGATGGGCCGGTTGGGGACCGGGGTGGCGCCGGCCGCCGAGCTCGGCACGTTTCCCCACGCCGAGGCGATCGTCGCCTCGACGCCGAGCGGACCCGACGTCGGTGACGAGCGGACCGTGGTCGCCGCCGGGTAGAGCGCCATGATCCAGTACTTGCCGGCGGTGAGCTTCAACGATCCGCCGCCCGCCGCGCTGGCGGCGTAGACGTTCGGGTTGGGCGACGCCAGGACGATCGTCTGCAAGTTGGCCGTCGCCACCAGGCCCGCGGGTGCGCCGCCCGAGTCGGCGTAGAGGCCCATGCTGACCATCGTGGCCGGGCTGGTGGTGCTGTCGGCTATCATCCCGAACGAGCGAAGGGTGGCGGCGGGCAGGGTGATCTGGATGCCCGTCAGGTAGTTGGCCGAGAGCGCCTGCGTGCTCCCCAGATCGGTCGGGTAGCCGATCGGCGTCGGTGGCTTGCAGCTGCCGGTGGAGGTCCAGCAGTACTGACCGCTGCCGCAGGTCATCGACTGTCCGACGACGCAGCCGTGGCTGTCGGACGAGCACTGGTAGACCACGGTATCGCCGGTGCAGACCGCCGTGCCGGCGCCCCCCGCGCACATCGCGGGCGCCGCCGCGCACACGCAGGCGCCGCCCGTGCAGACCAGCCCCGAAGCCGTGCAGTCGGTGTCGGCCTCCGTGAGGCAGGACTGGGCGTTGGCCGTGCACTTGATCAGCGTGTTGTTGCTGCAGGACGAGCCGGCCGCCGGGCAGTTGGGGACCGACGGACAGGCGCACTTGCCGCTCGGGAACGATCCGCTGCAGACGAGGCCGGTGCCGCACGGGCCCTTCGACGACTGGACGCAGCCGTTGACCGAGGTACAGGCGACGAGGTTGCCGCTGGCGTCGCAGTAGCTGCCGGCGCCCGCCTGACAGAGCGGATCGGTCGGGCAGGCGCAGGAGGCCGTGGGCGCCGCGCCCGTGCAGATCTGGGGCGACGGGCAGGCGGTGCTCCCCTGGGTGACGACCAGGCAGCCGTTCATCGTCCCGCAGGTGATGGTGTTCTTGCCGTTGCTCGGATCGCAGGCCGTCCCCGCGCCGTCGACGCAGGCCGCCGGCACCGACGGGCAGACGCACTTCGCGTTCGGGAGGCTGCCGCTGCAGGAGAGGGGAGCGCCGCAGCCGACCGACGAGACCGTGGTGAGGCAGCCGTTGCTGTTCGTGTCGCAGGTGTCGAGGTTCCCCGCGGGCGAGCAGACCTTTCCGGCCATCGCGCACTCGGCGGGCGGCGTCGGGCAGTTGCCGCAGGCGGCGGCGCCGGCGGTGCCGGCGCAGGGGACGTTGCAGACTTTGGGCGCGGAGGCGACGAGGCAGCTCTGTGCGTCGAGCGAGCAGGTCACGACGTTCCCGTTGCCGTCACAGAACGTCCCGGCCTGGCCGCCGGTGCAGACGGACGGCTTCGTCGGGCAGGTACAAGCCGCGCTCGGGAACGCCCCCCCGCACGGCTCGTTGCTCGGGCAGGCGGTGGAGGCCGTGGAATAGACGCAGCCCTGGCCGTCGACGGCGCAGGTGACGAGGTTGTTGCTCGCGTCGCAGGTCTTCCCGGCGGCCGTGCATCCCGACGGCGCCGCGGGGCACTGGCAGGTCTTCCCCTGGCAGGTTTGGTGGCCTGGGCAGGCGGTGTCCGGTCCCCAGTTGGTGCAGGCGCCGACCGTCACGCAGGTCACGAGGCCCGTCGTCCCGCAGCGGGTGTCGCCGATCGTGCAGACGTTGCAGCCCGCCGCGCCGCCCGCGCCGCTCCCCGCCGTGCCGCCGGCGGCGCCGTCCGTCTTCTTGCCACCGCCCCCGGCCGCGCCGCCCGCGCCGCCGTCGTGCCGGCCACCCGCGCCGCTCCCGCCACCCGCGCCGGCGTCGACCTTGGTGCCGGCGCCGCCGCCCGTGCCCACGACGCCGCCCGTGCCGCTCGCGTCGAGGGGTGGGGCGGCGTCGGACCCGAGCGCGTAGCAGTAATGGTTGGAGAGGCACTCCAGGCCCGGCGGGCAGTCGTTCTCAATCGTGCAGTGGATCGTCCCGTCGGGGAACGTCGGGTCGAAGCAGCCGAGCAGCAGCAGCGGCAGCGCGGCCAGCGCCGCCGCGAGTGGGGTCGAGCGGCGCCGCATCAGAACCGCACCTGGATGCCGATGCGGGCCGCGCCCGGGGCGACCGCGGCTGTCACCGTCGGCGCCGTCGCGCGCTCGACCCCGTGCTGCCCCCCCCAGAGGTACAGAAAGGCGCCGCCGAGCAGCGCAGCGGCCCCCACGCTGTAGCCGACGATCTCGTAGCGCTCGGCCGAGCGCCCGTCGTCGTACTTGCTCTGTGAGTAGGTTCCCGTGTTCACGGCGTCGCTGGTCACCTCGTTCGAGAGCGAGCGCGCGCGCAGTCCCATGACCACGCCGAACGCCACGGAGGCCGCGCCGACGCCGGCGACCGCGATACCCGCGACGCGGTAGCTGTGCGCGCTCGGGCCGCTCGATTCCGCCGGCGCGGTCGTCACCATCGTGGCGGTCGGCGCGGCGGCCGCGCTCGGCGCTGGCGCGGCCGGCGCCACCGCCGGTCCGCTCGCGTGCGACTCGCTCTCGAGCGCCTCGATCCGCTTTTCCAGATCGGCCTTCTCGTCGGCCGGGAGCGTCGCCTTGCGCAGGTACTCGCGGAAGCGGGTGACGGCGTCGGTCGGGCGCCCGTTCTGCTCGAAGCAGCGCCCCTGGTTGTAGATGTATGTCGGATCGTTGGTCTCCGCGTAGAGCTGCGCGAGGAGCTCGATCCCTTTGTCGGGGTGCCCTCCGAGACAGGCCTCCTTGGCCTGCAGCTCGCGCGCGTCGTCGGCGCGCGCAACCCCGGCCGCGCTCACGAGCGCGAGCGCCACGGTTCCGACGATCGCTCCGAGCCCGCGGTTCACCATTTTTCGGCCTTCGTCTTGGCTGCGGGGGGCGCGGCGGTGGCGGGAACGGGCGGCGCGTGGGCCGCGACGGCGGGCGCGGGGGCTCCCTTGGCGGCGGGCGCCGGTCCTGGCTCGTGCCGGTGGGTGCGGCTCTTCGCGCGTTCGAGCGGCACCGTGCGATTGAAATCGGCGCCCGACGGGATCTCGAGCGAGACGCCCACGAACCCCTCCTTCGAGAGGCGCAGGTCGAGCGCG
Source organism: uncultured Pseudomonadota bacterium (assembly GCA_963831685.1). Taxonomy (GTDB): domain Bacteria; phylum Myxococcota_A; class Polyangia; order Fen-1088; family Fen-1088; genus JADGRB01. The sequence goes on along the minus strand of CAWHRJ010000004.1, from coordinate 1,656,636 downwards.
CGCTCGAGCGCGCCGATCTTCTTCTCGAACGGTGTCACCCCCAGGATGACGCCGGACCCGGTGTCGGTGACGAGCGCGCCCGGCGGCTCGGAGCGCAGGCGGACGGCGAATGCCGACGGAGCGACGGGCGCGGCTGCCGGCGGCGCCACGGGTGGAGGCGGCGAGCGGGGAGCGACCGGCGCGGGCGCCGGCAGCGACGCGACGGGCGCGGGGGCGGACGCGGTGCCGTGATGGCCGCCGAGGGCGACCACCGCCGCCACGCCGGCGGCGGCGAGACCACCGGTGACCCAGAGGAGCGGACGCCGAGACCGGCGCGGCGCAACCTCGTCACCGTCGGGAACGACCGCCGTGGTCGATCTCGTTGGCCCCGAGACCTCGCCCGCCGCGGTCCGCAGCGTCGTCGAGGCGCGCCCGCTGGCGGGGGCGCCGGTGATGAACTTGGTGCCGTCGGGCGCGACGGCGTTGCGCAGCGCCGCCGCCAGATCCGCCATCGAGAGCCAGCGATCGGCCGGCGCCTTGGCCAGTGCCTTGAGCACCACCGCTTCCAGCTCGGGCGATACCTGCGCGTTCTTCTGGCGCGGCGGGGGCGGCGGCTTGGTGACGTGCATCAGCACCACTTCGCCCCAGCCCTCGCTCATGAAGGGGGGCGCGCCGGTCAGCATCTCGTAGAGGATGATCCCCAGCGCATAGACGTCGGTGCGGTGATCGATTTCATCGGTGATGCCACGGCACTGCTCGGGGGACATGTACGGCGGCGTCCCCATCACCGATCCCGACTGGGTCTTGGCGCCGCTCCCCGACAGCTCGCCCCGCAGCTTGGCGATCCCGAAGTCGAGCACCTTGACCCGTGCGCCGAACTGCTGCTCTCCGTCGGGGACCAGGAACAGGTTGTCGGGCTTGAGGTCGCGGTGGACGATCCCCTTGTCGTGCGCGGCGCCGAGCGCCGAGGCGGTCTGCTTGGCGATGTTGACCGCCAGGGCGACGTCGACCGGCCGATCGCGCGCGATCCGCTGGGCCAGGCTCTCCCCCTCGAGGAGCTCCATCATCAGATAGGGAATGCCGGACGACAGCCGCCCGACGTCGATGATGTCGATGATGTTCGGGTGGTGGATGGCGTTGGCGGCGCGCGCCTCGTTCATGAAGCGCTCGACGAGCCCCGGATCCTCGGCGAGCTCGCGCCGGAGAACCTTGATGGCCGCCTTGCGCCCCATGAAGGGGTGGGTCGCCAGGTACACCGCGCCCATCCCACCCTCGCCCAGGATCGAGACCACCTCGTAGTTGTTGACCCGCTGCCCGATCAAACCCGCCGACATGATCAGGCCGGTCGCCGCCGGGGCGCAAGGGGGGGCGGGGCGTTCACGCCCCTTGAAACGCCCGGCGGGCGATTTGTTCCCCGATGTCGTGTGCTTGGCGCTACGGCAGCGTCATGCCGAAATCGGCCGTCAGGAGGATCGACGGTGCCCCCGTGCGCGCCACGACGGTCTCGCCGACCCCCAGCACTATGTTGGGCGTCGTCGCGAAGATCTCCGCCTCCGCGCTGACGCTGAACCGTTCCGCGAAATTGTAGGAGACGCCGCTCCCCGCGCCGAACAGCGGGACCCAGGCCGTGCTGATCGGCGGCACCGCGCTGGGCACGTTCGCGCGCAGATAGTTGACCCCGGTCAGCACCGCGACGAATGGCTGGACCACTCGGGGGGCGAACCGGTAGCGGAGCTCCAGCGTTACCAGCGCCTGGAGCAAGGTGGCCTTTCCATCGAGGTCCGTGGAGAACGTGGAGTTGAACGGGCCGGCGATCGTCAAAACGGTGACGAGCCGCGGATCAAGAATCGCCGCGCCCCTGAGCGTCGCGCCGAGCGAAGGTCCGAACCCCGGTTCGCCGGTCGGCGGCGCCCCGAGCGCGGCGGCGCCCATCGAGACGCGCCAGCGGGGCGGGGGTGGCGGCGGGAGCGGGATCTTCGGCTCCTCGGCGTCCTCGGCGGGCTTCGGCGGGCCCGGTGGCACGCGCCGCTGGGCGTTGAGACGGAGATCGCGCAGGAGCTCGACGGCGCGTACCCCCAGCACCGATGGGTCCTGGCCGCCGTCGCAATCGAGCACGCGCACGTGTCGAGAGAGCTCGAACCCGTCGGGCAGGAAGGCGCGTACGTCGATCTCGACGACGCCGTCCTTTCGGCCAAGTTCGATAGCCGCGGCCGCGTCCGGGCCGGGGCACGGGGCCTCCGTCGGCTCTGTGCAGTCAACGAACCGGCTCTCGAGCCCGCTGGCCGCGAGCTCGGATCGAACTCGCGAGCTGGCTTCTTGCAGCAGCGGATCTTGCGTCACCGGTCGCACGACCGCCACGAACTGCCCGGCGGCGAGCGCGGGCGCGGGGGCCGGGGTGGCGGGTGCGGGGGCCGCGGCCTCGGGCGCCACCGGCGGCTCTGGCGGATCGCCGGCGAGAGCCAACACCAGCGCGACCGAGAGAGCGCCCGCGATCACCGACCTTGAAGAATACCCTGGGCGTGAAGCAGGTAGGTACCGTCGGGGAAGCGATCGAGGTAGTCACGGGCCAGCTCGCGCGCCGCCTGCCGGCCGGAGAGCCGCGACACGCCGAGCATCTCGCGGCCGAGCGCTTCGGCGGCGTAGGCGCCCTGCGGCGCCTCGGTCAGGTAACGGCGATACCAGCCGAGCCCCTCCGTCGCCGCTCCGCGATCGTCGGCCAGCCGGCCCAGGAAGAACGCCGCGGCAGTCGCGGCCGGTGTCCCGGGGAAGCGGGTCCGCTGCGCGCGCAGCACGCGCTCGGCCAGGTACTTCTGGCCGCCGTAGCGGGCGGCGTCGGCGAGCGCCACCAGCGTGGGCCCGTCGGCCTCCGCGACGGTGGCGTCGATCCCGTGCGCGACGGCCTCGGCGACGACGCCCGCCGCGTCGCCCGCCGACACCCGTGCCGACCATTTCTCGGGCGCGTAGGCGGCGATTCGCTTGTCGGCCAGCGCCAGGGTCCGGGCAGGCGCTTTCAGCGGGCGCACGGGGGTTGGGGGGCGCGCGGTCGGGGCCGTCTCGTGCGCCACGTCGGGGACCGCCGGCGACGCCGCCTGAATCGCCGACGCCGCGGCCAGCGGCGGCGGCACCGTCAAGGTCGGTGCCGCGTCGGGGTTCGCGCCGCGCTCCTCCGGCGTTCCCGATTCGTCGCGTTGACCTCGATCGGCTCCGCCGGGCGACGTCGTCGTTCCCGATTCATCAATCCGAAGGTCCCGCGTGGCGAGCCGCGCCGTCAGGCGCTGCCCCGGGCGGAGCGTCGCGTGCTCGGCCAGCATCGGCCCGCTGACCCGCACCGAGCCGGTCTGCAGGCGAACCTCCACGATCTCGTCGGCGCCCGACCAGCGGACGTCGAACACCGTCCCCGTCACCTCGATGGTGTAAGGGCCGGCCTCGACGCTCCAGGCGGCGTGCGGCAGGTGATTGACCGCGAAGTGCGCCTGACCTTCCTCGACGCGCAACCGCGCCCCGTGCGCGCCCGGAGCAACCACCGACATCCGCGCCCCCGCGCCGAGATCGAATCCGCGTGCCGTCGGAGAACTGGATCTTGGCGCCCAGGTCGGCCGCGCCGCGGATGTAGCCCCCCTCTTCGACGGCGCCGCCTCCGACGTCGTAGGTCAGCGGCCGCGCGCCGCGCCAACCGTGAAGTCCCAGCACCAGCGCCAGCGCCGCCGCTCCCGCCGCGGCGCCGAGCGCCGCGCGCAGCACCCACCAGCGACCGCCCCGCTGAACGCCCCGATGCCCGAGCTCGGCCCGGCGCGCCTCCAGCCGGTGCCAGGCGCCGGGCGTCGGCTCTCCCGCCGCGTCGGCCGCCGCCACCCGTCGCGCCTCGTCGGACAGCGCGGCGAGCAGCGCCTCGTCGTCGAGCCGGATCACGCCTCACCCCCGCCCGCGAACTGCGCGAGCGCCGGATCGCGCCGGACCAGCGCGGCGACCCGCTTGGTGGCCCGGGTGAGGCGGCGCTGGGCGGTCGAGATCGACATGCCGTGAACCTGGGCGACCTCCGCCAGCGTCAGTCTCTCGATCGTCCGCGCCACGAAGATCGACCGCTCGGTGGCGCCGAGCTGCCCGAGCAGCGCGTAGTAGCGGGCGATGGCGTCGCGCGCCTCGAGATCGGGGCCCGCGACCGGCGCGTCGGGCGTCTCGCCCGTCGGCGTGAGGTGCAGCCAGCGCCGGCGGGTACGGCTGGCGATCTCGCCCTGCACCACCCGGATCGAGATGCCTGCCAGAAAACCGCGGACGGCGGCCGGCTCGCGCAGCGTCCCGATGCGGCGGAAGAACCGGAGAAAGACCTCCTGCAGGAGGTCCTCCCGGTCGTCCCCGGGCCCCATCAGCCGGCGCAGCGTCTCGGCCACCCCGGGCGAGAACCGGTTCCAGGCCAGAAGCTCGGCCTGGCGGTCGCCGCGCCGGAGAGCCTCCGCGATCGCCGCGTCGGTCGGCTCGCCGGAGGCGCTGCCGCGGATGACGCGGAATGGGGTGGGAGCCATCGCCTTCTCCATAGTGCGCCGGACCCCCGAAAACTTGGTCAATGATCGACCGCGGCCCCGATCTCGCGGTAAACCGGGGTCGGATGACCCGCCAGATCGCAGCCACGCGCATCGCCGGCATCGGGACGTCGATCTTCACCGAGATCACCGAGCTGGCGGTCGAACACGGCGCCGCCAACCTGGGGCAGGGCTTCCCCGACTTCGCCGCGCCGGCGTTCGTCAAGGAGGCCGCGGCGCGGCACATTCGCGAGGATCGAAATCAGTACGCCGCGAGCGCCGGTGTTCCACGGCTGAGGCGGGCGCTGGCGGACGACTACCGGCGCCGCTGGCCCGACGGCCCGGCCGTCGATCCGGACGCCGAGATCACCGTCGGCAGCGGCGCGACGGAGCTCCTGCACGACGCGATCCTCGCGGTGGTCGATCCGGGCGACGAGGTGATCGTCTTCGAGCCGGCCTACGACGCCTACGCGCCCGACGTCGCCATGGCGGGCGGCACGGTCCGGGCAGTGCCACTCGCGCCGCCCGACTGGCGGTTCGATCCGGCGCGCCTGGCGGCGGCGTTCGGGCCGCGCACGCGCGCGCTCATCTTGAACACGCCGCACAACCCGACCGGAAAGATGTTCCGGCTCCCAGAGCTGGAGGCGATCGCGGCGCTCTGCCGCCGCCACGACGTGGTGGTCGTCGCCGACGAGGTCTACTCGGAGATCACCTTCGGCGTCCCGCACCTCTCGATCGCCACGCTGCCCGGAATGTACGCGCGGACGATCACCATCGACAGCATGGGGAAGACGTTCAGCGTGACGGGCTGGAAGGTCGGCTGGGCGGTCGCGGCGCCGCCGCTGACCGCGGCGCTGCGCGCGGTCCACCAGTTCGTGACGTTCACCAACGCGTCGCCCTTTCAGGAGGCGCTGGCCGACGTGCTGCCGGTGGCGGCGCGGGACGGCTTCTTCGCCGGCCTGCGCGCCGACTACGGGCGTCGCCGCGATCTGCTGGCCAGCGCCCTGCGCGGGGCGGGGCTCGCGCCGCTTCCGATCGACGGGGCGTACTTCCTGCTCGTCGATCTCCGGGCGCATGGCGTCGACGACGACGTCGCGTTCTGCCGCCGCCTCGTCGCGGAGGTCGGCGTGGCGTCGATCCCGACCTCGGTCTTCTACGCCGACCCGGCGACGGCGCCGCCGTTCGCGCGCTTCTGCTTCGCCAAGAGCGACGAGACACTCCGCTCGGCCGCCGCGCGCCTCGCCGCCCGTCGGGCGCTCGTGCCGTGACCGCCGGTCCGACCGACGCCGAGCGACTGCGCGCCCGCGAGGTTCCGGCGGAGCGGCCGGTGATGCGACAGATCTGGCGGCACCTCGGCTTTCTCCACTGGCCGGTCGACGCGGCCACGGTCGCTCGCTTGCTGCCGCCGGGCCTCGATCTCGACACCTTCGACGGCGTCGCGTATCTGGGCCTCGTTCCCTTCACCATTCCGCTGTCGCGCACGCCGCGGCTCGGGCTGCCGATTGCGCCCGGCTTCCACGAGGTCAACCTGCGGACCTACGTCCATCGCGGCGGTCGCGATCCGGGCGTCTGGTTCTTCAGCCTCGATGCGGCCAGTCGACTGGCGGTCACCGGCGCGCGCGCCGGGTATCACCTGCCGTACTTTCGCGCGCGAATGACGCTGGAGCGCGGCCCGGGAGGGGAAATCGACTATCGATCGCGGCGGATCGGCGCGGGGCCCGGCGCGGAGCTTTCGGCCCGGTACGGCCCGGACGGCGCGGCGGCACCTGCCGCTCCCGGAACGCTGGCCTTCTTTCTGGCCGAGCGGTACCTGCTCTACGCCGGGGATGGGCCGAGGCTGTCGAGCGCGCGCGTCCACCACGCTCCGTATCCGCTGGCGCCGGGTACCGCCTCCGACGTGCGCGAGACACTGGCGACGGCCGCCGGCCTGCCGACGACGGCCGGACCGCCCGCGCTCGTCCACTACGCCGAGGAAGTCGACGTGCGGATCTTCCGACCGCGCCGGGTCTAGCCGTGGCGCGCCGGCTGGTCGTCAGCCGCGCCCGAGATCGATCGCCAGCTTGACGACCACCGCCAGCACGACGACGAGCACGACGCCGCGCACGAGCCGATCGCCGTTTCGGACGGCGAGGCGGGCTCCCACCGCCGAGCCGATCACGCTGGCCACCGCCATCGGCACCGAAATTCGCCAGACGACTGTTCCGCGCGCGGCGAACAGCCAGAAGGCCGCCAGGTTCGAGGCGAAGTTCACCACCTTGGCGTTGCCCGACGCGCGGGTCAGGTTGTCGCCGAACACGGTGGCGAACGCCACCACCAGCAGTGAGCCGGTCCCGGGTCCGAAGAAACCGTCGTAGGCGCCGAGGGCGAGCCCGATGACGACCAGCGCCAGCCGCGCGACCAGCGGCGAGAGCTTGCGCGGGCGCGGCTCGACGTTCCGTCCGGCCAGCACGACGGCGGCCGCCCCCAGCAGAAGCACCATCACGATGACCCGCAACGGACCCCCTGGGACGGTCAGCAGAACGCGGGCTCCGATCGAGGAGCCGACGAACCCGGCCGCGAAGCCGAGCGCCGCCCGTTCGCGATCGAGGGACTCCCCGTGCCAGTACGAGGCCACCGAGGTGAAGGCGCCGAAGACGGCCTGGGCCTTGTTCGTCCCGATCGCGATCTGCGGCGGCAGCCCGGCCGCCAGCAGCGCCGGCAAGGTGACGAGACCTCCGCCCCCGGCGATCGAGTTGACGAAGCCGCCGACGCCGGCGACGAAGGACAAGAGGACGATGGCGGCGGGCGAGAGCACGGCGACGGGCGCCGAGAATACCCGTCCACGACCGTCCGCGCGCAGTGGTCGAACGTCCGCTCGACGTCCGGTCAGCCTCCAGTCAGCGTCCGGCGGTCGAGCCGACGAAGAAGTTCCTGACCGCCATCCGCTTGCCGTCGGGGCCATAGAGCTCGACGGTGTAGGCGCCGACCTCCAGTCGGTGCTGCGACCATGTTTGCCACTTGCAGTCGTCGCCGATCGGCATGTAGTGGCGCGCCACCTCGACCCCGTCGTGGGTCCAGACGTGCTCGATGAAGCCGGCACCACATCCAGCCACGTCGGTGTGCGCGTAGACGTGCTCGCCCGGGACGAAGGCGTCGTTGGCGCCAGCGATGCCGACGAGCTCGCGGTTGACGATGCGGCGGCCGATCTCCAGCGTCGCGCCGGGCACGGTGAGCCGTTCGCCCGGAAAGGCCCGGGCGGCCATGATGAATTCGAGTCCGGTCATGGCCGATTGCATCTGCAGTCGGCGTGCCGACGCGCCGCGGGGCGAAAAGCCGCGCTATTTGCGGCGCCCGTAGCGCCCGGCTACGATTCGTATCTATGTTCTATCGAACATAGATACCGCTTAGACCCTCATCGTCTTCCAGCGGCCGCGCCGAAAGAGCGTGACCGACACGACGGCCACGGCCGAGAAGGCCACCGCGATCGCCACGTACGCGCCGGTCGGGCCGAGGTGCAGCCCGCGCGCCAGCAGCATCGCCAGCGGGATCTCCCCCAGCCAGAAGCAGCCGAGGTTGATCGCGGTCGGCGTCCGCGTGTCGCCCGCGCCGTTGAACGCCTGCGTGACCACCATCCCGTAGGCGTAGAAGGCGAAGCCCGCCGCCACGATTCGCAGGCAACGGCCCCCTTCAGCGACCACGGTCACGTCGGGCGTGAACAGGCGGACCACGCTGTCACCGAACAGCACCAGCAGGAAGCCGACGATGCCCAGGAAGACGAGGTTGTAGAACGCCGCCTTCCAGACCGCGGCCTCCGCGCGTGCCGGGTTGCCGGCGCCCAGGTTCTGCCCGACCAGCGTCGCCGCCGCGTTGCCGAGCCCCCACGATGGCAAGAGAGTGAACATCACGACGCGCATGGCGATGGTGTATCCGGCCAGCGCCACGCTGCCGAACGCCGCCAGGATCTTCACCAGACCGATCCAGCTGGTGAAGCCGATCAGCGTCTGGACGACGCCGTTCTTCGCCAGTCGGAAGATCGTCTTCAACGTCTCGGGCTCGAGGCGGAGGTGCGCGCGCCGGACCACGAGGCGCCCCCGGCCGCGTGCGAGCGCGCGCAGCAGGTAGAGCACGCCGATGCTGCGCCCGACGGTGGTCGCCACGGCGGCCCCCGTGACGCCGAGCCGCGGGAACGGGCCCAGGCCGAAAACGAACAGCGGCCCCAGCAGGATGTTGATCCCGTTCGCCAGCCAGAGCGCGCGCATCGTGATCGATGCGTCGCCGGCCCCGCGGAAGGCGGCGTTGATGAGGAAGAGCAGCAGGATGCTGACGTCGCCGACCAGCATGAGGCGGGCGTAGCGCGCGCCGACCGCCATCACCCCGGGCGAGGCGCCCATCGCCCGGAGCAGCGCCGGTCCGGCGAGACCGCCGCCGACGCCGAGCACCACCGCCAGCCCGAGGCCGATGAAGATCGCCTGGCCGGCGGCGCGCGACGCCCCCTCGGCGTCCTTGGCGCCGGTCCGGCGCGCGACGACCGCGCCCACGCCCATCGCCATCCCCATGCCGACCGCGTAGACGACGGTCAGCAGACTCTCGGTCAACCCGACGGCGGCGACGGCGTCGGCCCCCAGCTTCGAGACCCAGAAGATGTCGGCGACGGCGAAGATCGACTCCATCACCATCTCGAGGACCATCGGGACGGCGAGCAGAACGATCGCGCGCGAAAGCGGCATCGCCGTCAGATCGCGGCGCGACCCGGCGAGCGCCTCGCGCACCAGCGGCCAGAACCGTTCAGGCGCGGCCTCCTGACCGGCGGATTCCTGTTGTTCGATCGGTGACGTCGTCATCTGACTCTCTCCGTGGCGTTATCTGTTGCTGGCCCGGCCGGAGAGGCCGCAGATCGTCAACCCACCACGACTGACGACCTCCGGCCCATCCGGCCGGGGTCGTCCGCGAGCGCTACCCGCGCGGGACCCGGCCGGCACCGTCGACGACGGCGCGCGGAATCGGATTCGAAACGCGGTGACTGCTCATGGCTTTGCCAAAGCTACGCGGCAGGATCGTGGATGACAAGTCACAACTGCTGAGCCGACTGAAAAGTGAACGCCCGGTCGCCCTTGCGGGATTCCCTTACGCCCCCACCTTCGTCGGTGGGGAGGCGGGCAGCATGACCAGCGTTCCTCGGATCGGGTTCCTGCGGTTGGGGTTGCTCGTGGGCGCGTTGCTGGTGGCGGCGGTGGCGGCAGTGTCGGACGCAAGGGCCGGGGCCGCCGAGCCCCCCGCCACGGCCGACGTGCTCGGGACGCTGCACGAAGCCGACCAGAAGGAGATCCAGGCCGGCGAGATCGCGCAGAAGAACGGCAAGTCGAAGGCGGTCAAGGAGTACGGCAAGATGCTGGTCAAGGACCACACCGCCGCCGACGAGAAGGTGGCCGAGCTGGCGCAGCGCGAGCGGGTCGACCTGGTCGCCAGCACGCCGGCCCCAGGACCGAACGACATGGGGACGATGGCGTCGGGGCCGGACTTCGATCGGAAGTTCGCGCAGGAGATGCTCGACGATCATCGCAAGGCGCTCGGAATCCTGACCGACGCGCGCGACACCACCACCGATCCGCAGCTCCGGAAGCTGCTGACCGATCTCATCCCGACGCTCGAGAAGCACGAGGCCGCGGCGGAGCGGATCATCGACGCCGAGGCGCGCAAGTAGCGCCCGCGGTCGAGCGTGGGCGCTCGATCCACGCGAGACGCAGAAGAGGTCGCTAGGAAGTCTGGCGAGCGGCGAGCTCTTTGATGTCGCGGTTCTCGAGCAGGGGCTTCGGGGCGCCGTTGGCGGCGGCCGCGATCATGGCGCGCCCGACGTCCTCGGTGGTGATCACGCTTCCCCGCGCGAGCAGGTTCAGGATCGGGAAAAGCGGCGTCGCCACCACGTAGGCGGCGCGGTAGAGGCGGGTCTTCGACTTCACGCCGTGCATCGGCCGGATGACGCCGGGGCGGAACATGTAGGCCCGCTTGAACGGCAGCGCGAGGAGCGCGTTCTCGGTCTCCCCCTTCACGCGCGCCCACATCGAGCGCCCCTTGGCGCTGCTGTCGGTGCCGGTGCCGGAGACGTAGATGAAGGTCATTCCCGGGTTCAACCTGGCCAGCGGGCGGGCGGCGGCCAGCGTGAAGTCGAACGTGACGTGCCGGTAGTCGGCCTCCGACATCCCGACCGACGAGACGCCGAGGCAGAAGAAGCAGGCGTCGTACCCGCCCAGCTCGCCTTCCAGCGACCAGAAGTCCGTGAAGTCGCGGTGGACGATCTGTCGCAGCTTGGGATCGGTCGCGTCGCCCGCGCTGCGCCCGATCGCCAGCACTGCCGTGACGCGCGGATCGCGGAGGCACTCGCGCAGCACCCCCTGGCCGACCATCCCCGATGCGCCGAACAGAATGACCTTCATGGCTCTCCCTTCCGACCCATACCACGCGCCCGCGCTTCGCGGGGCGGGGCGGCGAGGATCGCGTTGATCTCGCCGCCCATCAGGAAGATGAAGCTGCTGATGTAGAACCAGGTCATGAGCACGATGACCCCGCCGATCGAGCCGAACGTCACGTTGTAGCTGCCGAAGTGGCCGGCGTACTGGGCGAACCCCCAGGCTGCCAGCAGCCAGACCAGGGTCCCCAGCACCGAGCCCGGCGTGATGAAGCGGAACTCCTGCTCCACGTCGGGAAGAAGGTGGTAGGCGAAGGCCGCGCTCGACATGATGACGAACGCGGTGACCGGCCAGCGCAGCCAGCTCCAGACGACGACGTAGGCGCGCGCGATGTGCAGCTTCCCCGCCAGCCATTGCCCGAGGTCGCCGCCGGCCGCCAGCGCCACGATCCCGATCAGCACCAGCGCCGCGCCGGCGATCGTCATCCCGAAGGCCAACAGCTCCGTCTTCCAGAAGGGGCGCGATTCCTTGACGTCGTAGGCGAGGTTCAGCGCCCTGCGAACCGCGTCGACGCCGCGCGACGCCGAATAGAGCGTGACGGCGAGGCCGATGGTCAGGAAGTGCGGCCGCTGGCGCGCCACCAGCGCGCGCAGGTTCTTGTCGATGATGTGCAGCGCCTGCGGTGGCAGCAGCACGTGCGCACGTCCCAGCGTGGCCTGCAGCGCCCCCTGCACGTGCGGGATGTAGACCGCGAGCGTGGTGAGGAAGAAGAGGAACGGGAACAGCGAATAGACGAAGTAGTAGCTGAGGACGGCCGCGCTGTCGGCGACGCTGTCGTGCTCGTACTCTCGATAGATCTCCTTGAGGAGCTCCCTCCAGCTCAGCCGTCTCGGCCCGAAGAACCTCATGGCGCGGTGTTGAAGCTAAGGGTCGCTCCGAGCCGGACAAGCGGCGCACCCGCCTACGCGCGTTCGAGCACCACCTGATCGCTGAGCGGCCGCCCGATGGCGCGCGCGATCCGCCAGCCGCTCCGCGCCGCCAGCGGGCGAAACACCTCGAGGCCGCGCGGGCGGATGGCGTGGAGGGTGCCTTGCCGCAGCCGGCGGCTCGGCTCGTCGTCGCGGGTCACCGAGCCCACCATCGCGAAGTCGGGCGGCGCCTCGTCGCGCAGGCAGGCGAGGGTGGCGCCGATCTCGTCATCGCTGCCGTATTCGAACAGGCCCCCTTCCGACGAGCCGACGGCGACCGCCCCCTCGGCGCGGATCCCGCGCAGAAGCTCGCGCAGCGGGCCTGTGTCGGACCAGTTGGAGCGGACCGGCAGCAGCTTGGCGTCGAGCCCTTCCAGCGGGCCGCCCGGCGCCGTGAGGGCCCCGAGCGCCCGCGCCCCGAAGGTCGGACCGTCGGTGTCCTGGTCGAGCACGTCGACGGAGACGCGGCGTCCGGCCAGCGCGGCCGGGTGATCGCGGCGCAGCAAGATGAGCGCGTTGAGGCTGTCCATCGCCGGTCCGCCGGCGATGTTGAGGAGGCGCAGCGGGCGGCCCGTCTCCGCGCCGAGCCGCGGGGCGAGCGTCTCGCTGAGCAGCGTCGCCATGTCCTGCAGGCGCAGCCGGACCGACAGCGCCTGAATCGACGCGGCGATGCGGCGATCGATCGGCGTCGCGTAGGCGTCGCCCAAGTTGTCGGGGCCGAGCTTGAGCAGGTAGGTGCTGAGACCGGGAAGGAAGGCCCCTTCCGACTTCCGGATGCCCTGCGCGAGCAGCGATTTGCGAAGCAAGAGGCCGAAGATCGCGCGCCGCAGGAACGGCGGCAGCTTCGCGAACGGCTGCGGCCGGGTAAGGAACCGCGCGACCTCCGCGTCGATCTCCGCCTCCGTCAGCGTGACCGCGAAGGCCGGGTGGGTGACGTCGATGACCGGCAGCTCGAGGGCGTCATCCTTGCCGTGCGGCGCGAGGGCATAGTGCACCCCCGGCTTCCGGTTCTTCTCGTAGTGCGTACTCACCTAGAATTAATACACGCGATGGGCGCCTGCGTCTGTCGGCCGGCTTACAATGCCGCCAATGGGCCGCCGGGTGCTCGCTCTGATTGTCGTCGCCGGGACGATCGCGGGCTGTGCGACGCCCCGGACGACCTGCCCGCTCGGCACCGACCTCGCCCGTCAGGTCTTCTCGGGGGGCGCCGAGGCGGAGTGGTGCGTGCGTCCGGACGGCGCGCGCCAGGGGCCGGAGACGCGCTTCTACGAGAGCGGCGCGGAGCTTCTGAGCGGCGGCTACGTCGACGGCACGCAGACCGGTGTCTGGCGCTACCGTTTCAACAACGGCCGCAACTGGCGCGCCGAGCGCTGGGAGGACGGAGCGCTGCTGCAGACGACCGTCGATCCGGCGGTTGCGCGCATGAGCCCCGACGAGCTGGCGGCGCTCGGTCCGACCACCTCGGGCATCATCAAGCTCACCTCGCACGATCCGATCCCCGGGCGGAAGACGCGGGAGACGCCCGGCGCCACCTTCGTCTCCCGCTTCCCGAACGGCCGCCCGCGCGTCGCGGGGAGCTACGACGCCGACGGGTTGCGCGTCGGCGTGTGGCGCACCTGGTTCGAGGACGGTCGCCCCGCGCTGGAGCTCGAATACCTGGGCGGCGTCCGCGAGCGCGGCGCGCGCGAATGGCACCCGAACGGGACGCCGGCGGCCGAAGGGTCTTACCTAGGCGGCCTGCGCGAAGGCCGCTGGCGGTTCTGGGACGAGCGCGGCCAGCTCACCGGTGAGCGCTGGTACGGGAGCGGCGCCTCGGTCCCGACAGCACCGCCGCCGGCGCCCGGTGGTATGCTGCCGCCCAAGCCATGAAACAATCCGTGACGGTGCAGATCGCGGGTGTGAAGTACGCGCTCAAGACCGACGAGGACGAGCGCTGGGTCAAGGCGGTGGCGGCCCTCGTCGACGAGCGCTTCCGCGACATACAGAAGAAGGCCCGCACGCCGGACACGCAGGCGGTGGCCATGCTCACGGCGCTGCAGATTGCAGAGGAGCTGTTCCGTGAGCGGCGCGACACATCTGAACTGCGGAAAAGGATTCGTGAAAAGAGTCAATCGCTGCTTGACGTGCTGACGCGCGAAGCGCGAGTATGATTCTCGATTGATCGTTCCGGTCTGCCGTTTACCGTCGGCACGGTCCGAGGGTAGACGCGTCTTCAAATAAAAGTACCGGGACCCATCACTGCCGATGGCTCCCTCTTCGAGCTCCGACCTTACCGAGGACAAGCGCGCGCTCCGTCGCGAGATGGGTGCCAGGCGCGCCGCTCTGCCCGAGGACGAACGCCGCGCGTGCAGCGAAGCGGCGTCGGCCCGGCTGCTGGCGCTGCCGGAGCTGACTGCAGCAAGCGGATTGACGGTTGCCGGCTACGTCGCGGTCAAGGGGGAGATCGATCCCGCGCCCGCGCTGAAGGCGCTCGCTGCCCGTGGCGCCACGGTCGCGCTCCCCCGGATCGGCGCCGAGTCGCCGCTGCTTCGTTTTGCCCGCGCCGACGCCGGCCCGCTGGTTGTCGGCCGGTTCCACCTCCCGGAGCCTTCGGCATCGGCGCCGGAGGTCGCGCTCGATGCGCTGGATGTCGTGATCGTGCCGGGACTGGCGTTCGACGACCAGGGGCGCCGGATCGGGTTCGGGGGTGGCTACTATGACGGCGCTTTCGGCAACGGCGTTTCCGGGGACCGCGCGCGGGGCGCGGTGCTGCACGCGCGGGGCGCGGTGTTGATCGGTTGCGGGTACGACTTTCAGGTCGTCGCACGCTGCCCCTCGTCGGTGTTGGATGTCCCGGTCGACCTGGTGGTCACCGATGCGCGCGTGCTGCGGCCCGCGCGGGAGCCACAATGATCGCGCTCCCGGCGGCGATCCCGCTTGTCATCGTAGGTTTGGCGGTGCTGGTGATCGGGTTCCTTGCCGGGCGGACGTTGCGGCCGGCGTCGCTGCCCCACTCCGAGGAGGAGAAGCAGCGGCTGGTGGCGGCGGCGGAGGTGGAGGCCGAGTCGCTCAAGCGGCAGGCGGCGCTCGACGCCAAGGAGCTGGTGCAAAAGGCGCGGGCGGAGATGGACGCCGAGCTGAAGGCGCGCCAGGACGCGCTCGAGCGGCAGGCGCGCGAGACGGGCGAGCGCGAGCGGGAGATGGAGCGTCAGGAGCGCCAGCTCAAGCAGCGCATCGAGGAGACCGAGCGCAGCGGCAAGCAGCTCGCCGGGCGCGAGGCGGCGGCGGAGGCGGCGGCCCGGCAGGCGGCGGCGCAGGCAGCCGAGGCGCGGGTGCGGCTGGAGAGGATCGCCGGGCTGTCGATGGCGGAGGCCAAGGCGAAGCTCTACGACGAGGTCCGGGACGAGGCGCGCCGCGCGGCCGCCGACGAGGTGCGCAAGATCGAGGAGAGCGCGCGGGCCGAGGCCGAGGAGAAGTCGCGCATGGTCGTCTCGGCGGCGGTGCAGCGCTACGCGAGCGAGTATGTCGCCGAGCGGACCGTCGCGACCGTCCCGCTCCCCTCCGACGAAATGAAAGGGCGGATCATCGGGCGCGAGGGGCGCAACGTCCGTGCGCTGGAGGCGGCGACGGGCGTCGACCTCATCATCGACGACACGCCCGAGGCGGTCGTCATCTCCTGCTTCAACCCGGTGCGCCGCGAGATCGCGCGGCTGGCGCTCACCCGCCTCATCGCCGACGGGCGCATCCACCCGACGCGCATCGAGGAGATGGTGGAGAAGGCGACGGCCGAGATCCAGCAGCAGTGCAAGGAGGCCGGCGAGCAGGCGGCGTTCGATCTCGGCCTGCCCCGGCTGCACCCGGAGCTGACCCTGCTGGTCGGAAAGCTGAAGTTCCGCTCGAGCAACGCGCAGAACCTGCTGCAACATTCGATCGAGGTCGGCTTTCTGGCCGGCGCGATGGCCGCCGAGCTGGATCTGCCGGTGAAGACCGCGCGGCGTGCGGGCCTGCTGCACGACATCGGCAAGGCGATCGAGCAGGAGGCCGAGGGCTCGCACGCCGCCGTCGGCGCCGCCACCGCGCGCAAGTACGGCGAGCCCCCGCGCGTCGTACAGGCGATCGCCGCCCACCACGGTGAGGTCCCGCCGGTCGACGTGCTCGACCACCTGGTCGACGCCGCGAACGTGCTGTCGGGGCAGCGTCCGGGCGCCCGGCGCGAGATGCTCGAGTCGTACGTGCAGCGGCTGAACGATCTCGAGCAGGTCGCGCAGAGCTTCCCCGGCGTCGAGCGCGCCTTCGCCATCCAGGCCGGTCGCGAGGTGCGGGTCATCGTCGAGAACTCGCGGGTGTCGGACCAGGAGGCGCGGCTCCTGTCGAAGGACATCGCCCGCAAGGTCGAGGCCGAGCTGGCCTACCCCGGCCAGGTGCGCGTGTCGGTCATCCGCGAGACCCGCGCCACCGACTACGCGAAGTAGGCCGCGGCGATTGACATCATAGCATCATGGCATCATACTGCTGGGTATGGGCTCTTCGGCGGTCCGGACGACCTTGCACCTCGACGGCGACGTCTACCGGGCTGCGCGCAGCTTGGCGTCCGCGCGAGGCGAGGGGCTGGGGGCTGTCGTTTCGGAGCTGGCGCGCAAGGGGCTGGCAGCGCCGGTGAGCGGTGGGCGCAAGCGCAGAGGATTTCCCGTGTTCGAGGTCCCCGCGGATGCTCCCCCGCTCACGCGCGAGATGGTGCGCGCGGCGCTCGAGGACGAGTGAAGACGGCGCGCGCGGGCGCGCGCAAGGCCGACGCGCCGACGCGCGCGTTGCTCGACGTCAATGTCTTGATTGCCATGGCCTGGCCCAACCATGTTCACCACGCCGCCGTGCTGGACTGGCTGGGGGCCCCCGGCGCTGTCCCCTTCGCGACCTGTCCGGTCACCCAGTCGGGGTTCATCCGCGTCTCGTCCAACGCGCGGGCCATCCCGGGGGCCCGCGCGCCACGGGAAGCTCAGGCGCTGCTGCGTCGGATCACCGAATTGCCGGGCCACGGCTTTTGGAACGACGACGTCGATCTCGCGGGGGACGCCGGGATTGCCTGGGATCGCGTGGGCGGGCACGCGCAGGTGACGGACGCGCACCTCCTCGCGCTCGCTCTCCGCCGCGGCGGCCGTCTGGCGACGCTCGATCGGGGGATCGCCGACCTGGTTCCCGCCGGTGTGCAGCCGGGCAGGGTGGTCATCATTCCTGGCTGACGCGGGCGGAAAGCGTCAGAGACTCTCGAGGTAGGTGGCGAGGTCGTCCTTCTCCGACGGCGAGAGCGCGGTGCCAAAGTCGTGCCCCTGGTTGCCGTTCCCGGGGAGGCGGGTGTCGAAGACGAAGCCTGCGTGCCCGAGCGGGAAGGTCCTCGGACGCTTCGCCGGCGGATCGAGCAACGCGCGCAGCGACGGGACCGAGCCGTTGTGCAGATACGGCGCGCTCGCGTCGAGGCCGACCAGCGGCGCGGTGCGCACCCAGGCCGCGCCAATGTGGGCCGTGCCGACGTGCCCGGCGCGCGTCGGGTCGGAGATGGTCGGCACGTCGATCCCGAACGGCCACTCGCCGCGTGGCACGTCGAACGCCAGCCAGGGGTCGGTGCCGATGCCGCCGGCGCGGCGATCAGCCTCGGGGTGGAGCTGCGCGTCGCCGTCGCCGTCGGCGTCGAAGGGGAAGAGGCGGCTCGATGAGTAGACGAGCGGGCCGAAGTCGCGGTGTTGGCTGTGGCACCCCTCGCAGAAGGCCACCTCGTCGGCCGGCTTGCTTCCGTGCGGAAGCGCCGCGATCGGGATCAGCGCGGGATCGATCGACGCCGCGCGGATCGCCTTCCACGCGTCGACGCGGGTGTGCGCGACGTGGCAGTGCGAGCAACGGCCGAGCGGTGGCCCGTTGGGCGCGAGCGCAACCTTGTTCTCGAGCGGCGCGCCCGAGTGGCAGTCGGCGCACCGGACGGCCAGCTTCGCGTCGAGTGGCTTGGTCGGATCGATCGGCGCCAGGATGGGCCCCGCGAGCTTGGCGGCGGCGTAGGCGGCCGGGGCGGTCTTCAGGATCTGGCGGTTGGCGATCGCTCCCACCGTGCGATCGGTGAAGAGCGCGCGCCCGCGCGCGACCGCCTCCCAGGCGCCGCGCGGCCGGGCGAGGTCTTCCCGGAGCACGGCCCGCACCGCCGGCGCGGCGTACATCGCCGGGATCGCCCGCATCGCCTCGGGCGAGAGGGTGGCGCGCCCGTAGATGGCGTCGGCCCACAGGAGCCCGGGGAACGAGTCCTGCTGCAGCCCAAGCGTCCCGAGGTTGCGCAGATCGAACAGGAGCGCGCGCCGCGCTGCCTCTCGGTCCTCGGCCGCCGGCGGCTCGCCCCCGAGCGCGACCAGCCGTTCGAGCCAGGGGGAATCGGACGCCTCCGAGCCCGACCAGTTCTCGAGCGCCAGCCCCGGCGCCGCGAGGATGGCGGGCACGCTGATGGGGTTCACGAGGCCCCGTGTCCCCTGCCGCACGCGCGCCGTTCCTGTGTAGAGCTCCGAGTGGTAGCCGGGAACCGTCACGTCGAGGCCGAACTCGCCGGTCAGATCCTGGCGGCCGGGACCGGCCAGCAGGAGCCGCGCGCGCACCGTTCGTCCCGACGGGAATCCGCGGGCGCGACGAGCGTCGGCCGCCGCGCTGTTGCCATCGTCGAGGATCGCGGCGGTCGCCAGCAGGAGCCCGTAGTCGAACGCGGTGCCGGGCAACCCGAGGACGATCGCGCCGTCCGCGGGGTTCGCCTCGCCGTGGCACAGCCAGCAGGTCATCCCGACTTGGCCGGTCGGCTTCCCGTCGGGGCCGAGCGGCTCCCGCAGGCCGAGCAGGCCGGTCGAGACCGAAATTCGCCCGGCGCGGCCCCGTGGATCGTCGGGCGTCGGCGTCAGCCCGAACAGCTCGGGATTCGCGAGGATCCCACCCTTGGCGTGGATGTGCCGCGTGACCATGGTGTCGGGCTGGCCGTCGCCGTCGAGGTCGACCGGCTCGCGTTCGAAGTCGATGTCCACGTCGCGGTGCCAGGCGATCCCGACGAGGCGCGTCCAGTAGTCGGCGTTCGTGCTCACCAGCGGCGACGCGGGATCGCCCGGACGCGCGCGCTCGAACGGACCGATGTCCTCGATCGCGCGCTGGCGTGCCTCCTCCCGGTCTTCGCGGTCGTTGCGAGGCGCCTCGTGCGCCTGTCCGGCCCAGCTCCACGGATTGGCGATATCCGTGAGCAGCTCCTCGGGTCCCGAGGGGGCGGCCATCGGTTCCGGCGCCGGCGCGCGAGGCGCCTTGTGGCAGCCGAGCGCAGCGAGAGCGACGAATCCGGCCAGCGCGATGCTATTCTCCCGGACCCGCATGCGCATCGGCGATTTGCAGCTTAACCCCGGCGCCCTCCTGGCGCCGATGGAAGCGGTCACGGATCTGCCGTTTCGCACGATCTGCGAGGAGCTGGGCGCGACGCTGACTTTCACGGAGTTCCTGTCCGCCGAGGCGCTGACCCGTGGCGCCGCCAAGGCGGTCGGGCGCATGTGGCCGAGCCTGGAGGGACGTCGGTTCGCGGTCCAGATCTTCGGCCGCGAGCCGGAAGCTCTGGCGCGCGCCGCCGGGATGGCCGTCGATGTCGGCGCGTCGATCGTCGATATCAACATGGGCTGTCCGGCCAAGAAGGTGACCGCCGGGGCGTGCGGCTCGGCGCTCATGCGTGAACCGGCGCTGGCAGCCGAGCTGGTCGCCGTGGTGCGGCGCGCGGTGCCGGCCTCGATCCCGGTCACCGTGAAGCACCGCGCCGGTTGGGACGAATCGAGCCTGAACGCCGCCGAGTTCGCCCTGCGCTTGGTCGAGGCGGGCGCCGCGATGATCACCGTCCACGGCCGCACGCGCGCGCAGGGCTTCTCGGGCGCGGCGCGGATGGAGCCGATCGCCGCCGTGCGCGCCGCGCTGCCACGCGAGATCCCGGTCGTCGGCAACGGCGACGTCAAGGACCTCGCCGCGTACACGCGCATGAAGAACGAGACCGGCTGCGACGCGGTGATGGTCGGCCGCGGTGCGATGGGAAACCCCTGGTTCTTCCGCTCGATCGCCGCGCTGGAGACCGGCGCCGCCGGCTCTTCCGTCGACTCTTCCGTCGATCTTGGGCCGCCGACGCTCGCCGAACGGCGCCGCGTCTGGCGCCGCCACGCCGATCTGGTCGTCGCGCACAGCCCCGAGAAGATGCGCCAGCACGAGCTCAAGAAGACGCTGGCCTGGTACTCGCGCGGCCTCTACGGCGGGGCGTCGCTGCGCCAGCGGGCGTCTTCCGTGGATGCGCCCGAGGCGCTGCGCGACCTCGGCGAGGCGTTCTTCGCCGCGCTGGAGGCCGCCGAGGTTGCCGGCTCGCCGCGCCCGCTGCTGGCGCCCGCCGATGCGATTTCCAAGGCGATGGCGCGGCACGGCCGACGCGGTGGCGGCCACGCGGAGGCCGACGAGACGTGCGTCGCGGCCTCCTAGCCCTCGCGCTCGCGGCGTCGCTGACGGCCGCCTGCGAGGACGGCTCGCACGGCGACATCGGCGACGAGATCAACATCCTCGTCCGCCGCAACGACCAGCTGGTCCCGCCGGCCATCGAGCGCCTGGCGGCGTACAAGCGCGCCGCCATCCCGCAGATCGAGACCGCCTTGCACGGCGCGGCGCCGTCGGGGCGCCTGCACCTCGTGGCCGCGCTCGATCGCATCGGCGACGGCGAGGCGGTGCCGATTCTGCGTCACGCGGCGACCTTCGACATCACGACCGAGGTGCGGGCCGCCGCCGAGGGCGTGCTCACGCGGTGGTCCGCGGGCAGCGACGCCCGCGCCGACCGCGCCCGCAAGGCGCTCGCCGAGATCGCCCGCAAGCGCGCCGCCGGCGAGGGGCCGCTGCTCTACGGCGACGGCGGGTTGCCGGGCGTCCCCTCGACGGTCGGCGCGCCCGATCCGATCGGCGCCACGCCGACCCCCTGAGTCCGGAGCCTCACCACTTCCGGTACGGCAGGAACTTGCCGTGCATCGTGACCTTGACCCGGTCGCCCTTGGGGTCGGGTACCCGATCGACGTACATCTCGAAGTCGATCGCGCTCATGATGCCGTCGCCGAACTTCTCGTGAATCAGCTCCTTGAGCGTCGTCCCGTAGACCTGGACCACCTCGTGAAAGCGGTAGATGAGCGGGTCGGTCGCCATCGCGGCGCCGAGCGATCCCTTGGTGGGCGGCACCTGCAACCAAGCGATCTCCTCGGCGCCGAGCTCGAGCACGCGCCCCACCGCGGCCGCCTCCTCGGCGCCCATCGCCTGCTGCCCGAGCAGCGCCGAGGTGGTCCAGACCTCGCTTCGCCCGCAGGCCTCGGCCAGCGCCTTCCAGCTGACCTTCCCGGCGAGCTTGGCCACGACGACCTTCTCGACCACCTCGGCGCGGGTCACGACGGCGCCACCTCGGGCCGCGGCGCGGGCGCGCTCGACGCCGGGCGGGGCTCCGCGGCGCGGCCGGCCGGCCCGGCGTAGCGCCGTTCGGGGGGTGGGAAGCCGCAGGAGGTGCCGTCGACGTGGACGATCTCATCCTCCCAGGGAAGCCGGTAGCGCCCGGCCACCAGATCCTGCATGAAGGTGTAGGGGCAGTCGCCCGCGCCCCCCTTGACCGCCACGTACCCGCGGTGGGCGAGTTGGTAGATGTTGTTCTCGACGCCCCAGACCCGTCGCGCCTCGCGCACCAGGTCGGGGCGCGCCTCGGCGGTGATGATCTCGTCGGGGCGGCCGCCGCCCGTCGCCAGCGGGACGCCGTCGAAGTTGACGATCATCCCTTCGCCCATCGAGTCGAACGTTCCGTCCGAGCCGCACAGGCAAACCGACGCCGTCACCGCCAGGTTCTGGAACGCGTTGGCCTGGTTGGTGATCCGCCAGGCGTGGCGAATGGGCGCCGTGTAGCCGGCGGTGCGGAGGATGATCTCGGCGCCCTTGTAGGCGCACTCGCGCGCCATCTCGGGGAACATGCCGTCGTGGCAGATGATGAGCCCCAGCTTGCTGCCGTTCGGCCCGTCGCAGACCGGGACGCCGACGTCGCCCGGCTCCCACGGCTCCACGGGGACCCAGGGGTGCAGCTTGCGGTAGTAGAGGCGGATCGTGCCCTGGTCATCGACGATGATTCCGCTGTTGTAGGGGTTGCCGCGCGGGTTCGCCTCCATGATGGAGAAACAACCCCAGATCCGGTTCTCGACGCAGGCGGCGCGGAACGCCGTCACCTCCGGTCCGTCGAGATGGCACATGAGCCGGGGCTCGGTGCTCATCGACAGACCGTGCAGCGAATACTCGGGGAACACGACCAGGTCCATCGTCGGCAGGTTGCGACGCGCCTTGCCGACCAGCGCGACGATCCGGTCCTTCTGCGCGGCCAGCTCCGCGGGTGTCGTCACCGTCGGGAGCTGCAACTGGACGAGCCCGATCACCATGCCCTCGGGCGACTTGTTCAGACCTCCGAGACCACTCATGCGCCCGATCTGATCACGGGGCGTGCGGGCGGGAGGTTTCGAGGGGGTTGGTTCTCTGTAACCGTCCAGCGGGGCGAACGCGCGGCCGCGAACGCGACATGATTCCGGAATTCGCCGGCGCGCCGCCGCGGCAGAGCCCCGGCGCGGGCGGTCATTAAGCTGGTCATCCGGGCCGATTCCGTTGTAACCAGGTGAAGTCAGGCTCCCAGATCCGGCGACCTCTCCGCCGGAGGCAGCACCCCCCGACTACAGGAGCAGCCTAGGCATGTTGTACCCCCGCTATCTTTCTCTACTCGTTTTCAGCGCGACTTCTCTTTTTTGGGCGGCCGGCTGCGCGCCGCCGGCCCGGATCGGCGGTGGTTCGGGAGGGTCTCAGAGCTCGGGGAGTGGGGGGAGCGGCAATCCCAGCGGCGGTTCGGGCGGGGGCGGTGGCGACATCGTCATCCTGACCGGCAGTGGCGGGGACGGGGCAGGTGGCTCGTCGTCGTCGGGCGGCAACAACGGCGGTGGCGGAAGCGGGGACGGCGGCAGCGCGACCGGCTCGGGCGGCAACGGCTCGGGCGGCAACGGCTCGGGCGGCGACGGCTCGGGCGGCAGCGGCTCGGGCGGCAGCGGCGCCGTTGCCTGCGGCGCGGCCACATCCGACCCGCTCCCTTATACGGGCGGCTACACGGCGAACTCGACCAACCGCTCGAACGCGATGAGCGTCGCGTCCGCCATGTCGAACGACGAACGCGCGCAGCAGATGAGCGGCCTCCCGCAGAGCGGCACCGCGAACTACAACGTCTTCAGCCAGGAGGACAACTCGAATCGCGGCATCCGCGGCTTCCACTACCGCGACGGGCCGCGCGGCGTGAACCTCAATGCCACCGGCGACGGGCAAGGGGATTTCTCCACGGCCTTCCCGGTCGCCATGGCGCGAGGCGCTTCGTTCGACGTCGACCTCGAGTACCAGGTCGGCGAGGCGATCGGCGACGAGATGCTCGCCTCGGGCAACACGATGCTGCTCGCGCCGACGGTGAACATCCTGCGCCACCCCGCTTGGGGGCGCGCGCAGGAGACCTACGGGGAAGACGTCTTTCTGCTCGGGCGCCTCGGCAGTGCGTTCGTCGCCGGCGTCCAGCAGTACACCGGCGCCTGCGCCAAGCACTACGCGGCGAACAACATCGAGGACGGGCGCGAGACCGCGATCGCCATCATGGACGACCAGACGCTGCACGAGGTCTATGCCCGCCACTTCGAGATGATCGTTCAGGAGGGTGGAGTCTCCTCCATCATGGCCTCCTACAACGAGCTCGGTACGTCGACCGGCAGCGCGCTCCACTCGACGCAGAACTCGCACCTTCTCACCGACCTTCTGCGGACGACCTTCGGGTTCCAGGGCTTTGTCCTCTCAGACTGGTGGGCGATGCCCAACGGAAACACCGTCCCCTATCCGTCGACCAGCACGTTGCAGCCGATCGCCCTGCAGGGGGTCAACGCGGGCCTCGATATGGAGCTTCCCTGGCGATACAACTACTCGACGCTGACGTCGCTCGTGAACTCCGGCAGTCTGCAGGGCTCGCAGCTCATCGCTTCGACGGCGCGCATCCTCGAACAGAAGTACCGCTTCGGCTCCGACAAGAGTTCCGGCTACGGGAGCAAGGCGCCGTTCACGACATATTCCGGCGGGAGCATCCAGAAGAACGACCAGACCGACCCGGTGCTCGGCGTCAGCCACATCCAGCTGGCGCAGACGGCGGCCGAGGAGTCGATGGTCCTGCTCAAGAACCAGGACGCGAGCGGCAACCCGGTGCTGCCGATCGACCGAACGAAGGTCCAGAAGATTGCGGTCTTCGGCGCCAAGGTTACCTACGGGCTACAGCAGACCAGCAGTCAGGACCCCGGCTGCCAGGGTGGCGGGAGCGGAACAGTCAGCTGTCCGCTCGACTTCTCGACCAACGTTCGCACCGGTGACGACGGATCGAGCCGCGTCTTCTCCGATCCCGCCAAGAGCGTCGGCCCGCTGGCTGGCATCATGGCCGCCGCGAACAGCGTTCCGGTGACCGGCTACAACAGCACCAGTGGCGTGTCGGCCAGCAGCTTCGACGTAGCGGTCGTCATCGCGGGCCTGACGCCGCAGGACGAGGGCGAGGAGTACACGGGCGCCGGCGACCGCACGACCGGAGGCATCAGCGCGACCACCCACACCGTGAACTTCGGCCTCGACCCCAAGGCCAACAGCGGCGTTCAGAACGCGCTCATAACCAGCGTCGCGGCGCTCGGCAAGCCGACGATCGTCGTACTCGAGGGCGGGAGCATCATCGACATGCCCTGGCTGTCGAGCGTCCAGGCGGTGATCATGGCCTGGTACCCCGGCATGGTCGGCGGCAAGGCCCTCGGCCGCCTGCTGTTCGGCGACGTGAACTTCAGCGGCAAGCTTCCGCTGACTTGGGACACCAACGCCAGCCACTGGCCGACGTTTGCCAGCAGCAGCGGCACCACGCAGATGGACTACTGGCTCGGGTACCGCTACTTCGATCACAACGGGACCACGCCGCAGTTCCCGTTCGGCTACGGGATGTCGTACGCGTCGTTCAAGTACGCGCCCGACGCCTCGATGCCGCTGGTCGGCTGCACGACGGTCCCCGCCAATGGCACGGTGCCGGTCGTTTTCGATCTCTTCAACACCACGGCCGCGGCGGGGACCGAGACGGTGTTCGTCTTCGTCCAGTACCCGGGCTCGTCGGTCGCCAACCGCGCCGGGAGCACGTACAAGGAGCTCAAGGCGTTCAAGCGGGTGCCGCTGGCCGGCAACCAGGGGGCGCGCGTCACGATTCCCCTCCGCGTGAAGGATCTCAAGTACTGGGACAGCGGCTCGAATCAGTGGGCTGTCGAGCCGGGGATCGTCAAGGTCATCGTCGCTCCGAACGCCGGCGCCGTCGCCACGCCGTGCGGCGGGAGCACGACGACGAACTGCTCGCTCTCCAGCACTTTCATGGTGACCCAATGACGAGGCAGGCTATCAACCGATGAACGCGAAAACAGGATCGAAGCGCTCTCTCACTGCAGTCGCCGTGCTCTCCTTCACCAGCCTGACCGCGCTCGGTTCGGCGCGCGCCGCTGACGATCCGTTCGCCGGCGACAAGGCGTCGCCCCCGCCGGGCGCGACGATGGCACCGGTCCCGCAGGCGACCGACGCAGCCGGCGAGCCTGGGCCGCAGAAGCAGGGACCGCCAGCCGCGCCCGAGGAGCCGGCGCTCGCGCCGACGGCTATCGTCCAGGAGCTGCCGGCCTCCGCTTATCCCGAGCCGACGCGGGGTCTCTACGGTGGATCGCTCTGGCTCGACATGCAGGGCCTGCAGTGGCCTTACATCCCGCAGACCGGGATCGGGCTCTCCGGTTACGGCTGGATCGACACGATGTACAAGCTGACCAGGATCGGCGACGTCAGCGAGCGCCCGAAGGTGACGAACCTGTTCCAGCAGGGGCGCTTCCTACTTCGCGTGACGCCGACCTGGACGAACGGCACGTGGTTTGTGCAGGCGCAGGGCGAGATCGTCGCCAACAAGGACCAGATCAACTCGCAGGTGAGCGGTCTCGTCGACGCCGACGACGTCTGGGTGCGCACGGGTGTCTGGCAGCGCTGGGACGTGACGGTGGGGCGCATGCAGGCGTTCGACGTCTATCCTCTGGGGATGGGGCTCGATCTCAACTCCGACGAACGCACGGGCGCCTACGACAGCCTCAATCAAACCCCCACGCAGCTCTACGCGGTCGACTACATGCTCTACCGGCCCGCCGGGCCGGGCGACATTGCGTTTCACCTCTACCCCAGCAAAAAGTTGCGGATCGAGGTCCTGGGGCAGTGGGGCAACACGGGCCAGCTGAACATCGTGGGTGGGCGCCCGGCCGCGATCCTCGACCTCGGCTTCGTCAAGTTTCGGGTCGCGGGAGAATATCAGTACGAGTTCTCCAATCAGTCGACCAGCGGGAACCAGCACACCCAGCACAACCGCGGCGCCGGTGGCTCGGTGCAGTTCGTCTTCGCTCCCCTCGTCGAGGCCGGTTTGAACGGGGCCTACGCCGTCAACGACGAGTCCCAAGTCATCGGGGGGACGTTCCAGCCGAACAACTCGACGTCGGGGAACCGATACAGCTTCGGCGGTTGGGCCAACCTTGCTCCGGTTCCGGGGTGGCTAATCGGCGTGGGCGGGAACTACACCCACTTTCACAACCTCTACATTCCCGCCAACGAGATGACTTATCAGCATGAGACGAACCTGCAGACCTTCGTGGCGATTCAGTACCTCGTGTACAAGCAGCTGTTCGTCAAGCTGGTGGGCGGCTACGCCAAGTCGCACTTCGAGAACGTGGCCACAGGGAACTACGACGACGATCAGTACAGCGTGCGCCTTCGCGTGATGTACCTCTACTGACGCCGACGGGCCGTTAACCGCCTCTCCGCCGTTCCGTTACGTCGTGGAAACCGAAACCGCGCTACCTCTGTGTCGATGAGCACCGCGGCGGCCGAGACCTGCGCCACCTGCTACGGATCGGGGGAGATCATCACCGACCAGGGGCCGTTCGTCTGCCGCGACTGCATGGGGCACGGCAAGCTGGCGGGGCGCCTCGAGCTCTACGAATGGCGGCTGCGGGAGATCGAACGGGGCGACCGCGACGGTACGCATGAAGACGACGTGCGCTGGATGGCGGCGGAGGTGCGGCGCAGCCGGGACGCGCTGCTGCAGATCCTGGCCCGCTGCCAGGACGCGCCCGATGGCGACGCCCTGGCCGCCGAGATCCACCACCTGGCGAATGGCTGTCTCGGGCTCTACGCCCTCGCCGACGACGAGCCGAAGAAGAAGACGTGAAGCGCCGTCACGACTCTGTTTCCGCTGCGTGTCCGGATATCCAGCACACCTACATTGCGCACAAAGAAACACAACGAATTACAATTTGATGACAATTGCCGCTCTAGAGTGGCGGCATGACGATTTCGGGTTTGGTGGTCGGGACTTACCTGACCGTCCTCCTGGTGCTGGCCGTCTACGGCTTCCACCGCTCCTCGCTGGTCTGGCACTACTACCGAAATCGTCACAGGCGGCCCAAGCCGATGGGGAGCTTCGCCGAGCTGCCGGCGGTCACCGTGCAGCTGCCGCTCTACAACGAGATGTACGTCGTCGAGCGGCTGCTCGACGCGGTCGCCGGCATCCGCTACCCGCGTGACCGGTTCCAGATCCAGGTGCTCGACGACAGCACCGACGAGACGCAGGAGATCTGCAAGCGCAAGGTCGAGGACCTCGCGCGCCGCTTCCCCGAGCTGGAGGTCGAGTACATCCACCGCGTCGATCGCAGCGGCTTCAAGGCCGGCGCGCTGCAGAACGGCCTCAAGACGGCCAAGGGCGAGTTCGTGCTCATCTTCGACGCAGACTTCCTGCCGCTCGGCGACATCCTCGAGCGGTCGATCCACCACTTCAGCGATCCGCGCGTGGCGGTGGTGCAGTGCCGCTGGGAGCACGTCAACCGCGACTTCTCGGCGCTGACCGAGGTCGAGGCGTTGATGCTCGACGGGCACTTCATCATGGAGCACGCCGGCCGGAACTGGTCGGGGCGCTTCTTCAACTTCAACGGCACGGCGGGCCTGTGGCGCCGGGCGGCCATCGCCGACGCGGGCGACTGGCAGCACGATACGTTGACCGAGGATATGGACCTCTCCTACCGGGCGCAGCTGCGCGGCTGGAAGTTCGTCTACCTGCCGGAGATCGCGGCGCCGGCCGAGCTGCCGGTCGAGATGTCGGCCTTCAAGTCGCAGCAGTTCCGCTGGGCCAAGGGATCGATCCAGGTGGCCAAGAAGTTGCTGCCGACGATCCTGCGCTCGAACGCGACGTTCGCGCAGAAGCTGGAGGCGTTCTTTCACCTCAGCAACAACATCGCCTACCCGCTCTTGCTGCTGCTGTCGATTCTCCTCTTGCCGAACCTGGCGCTGCGCGCGCACCACGGCTGGCGCGAGGTGCTGCTCATCGACCTGCCTCTCTTCTTCGGCACGACGGCGTCGGTGGCGTCGTTCTACTTGGCCTCGCAGCGGGAGATCGCCCTCATGGCCGGCCCTGGCGAGCGGCGGCGCTCGCTCTGGCTGGCGGTGCGGCGCCTGCCGCTGACGATGTCGATCGGCATCGGCCTCTGCGTGAACCAGACGCGCGCGGTGCTCGAGGCGCTCATGGGGCGCGAGACCGAGTTCGTGCGGACGCCCAAGCACGGCATTCGCGGCAAGCTCGAGAGCTGGTCGGGGAAGAAGTACCGCTCCGCCAAGTCCCTCACGCCGTTCATCGAGCTTGGCCTCGCCGCCTACTTCGTGCTGGCGATCGCCGTGGCCGTCGACCACCGCCACTACATCTCGATCCCGTTCCTCTGCCTCTTCCTCTGCGGCTTCGGCTATGTCGGCTGGGGCTCGGTCTGGCAGGGGGGAGTCGGCGCGGCGTGGCGCCGGATGTTCGGCCGCGGCGGCGTCACCGTGGTCGCGCCGCCGGCCTATCCGGTCGTCGCCGGCCGCGCGACCGACTCGCTCTCGGGCGAGATCGTCATCGAAGACGAGGCCGTGGTTCTTCCTGGCGCCACCGTCGACGCCTGAGCGCCGTTAAAGCGCCTTCTTGATCAGGTCTTCGATCTTGGCGCGGGGAACGGCGCCGACGACCTGACCGACGACCTTCCCCTCCTTGAACACCAGCAGGGTGGGGATGCTGCGGATGTCGTACTGGGTGGCGACCTCGGCGTTCGAATCGATGTCGCACTTCCCGACGCGGAGCTTTCCGTCGTAGTCCTTCGCCAGCGCCTCGACGTGCGGCGCGATCACGCGGCAGGGGGCGCACCAGACGGCCCAGAAGTCCACCAGCACGGGGAGCTTCGAGCCCAGAATCTCGGTCTGGAAGTTGGAATCGGTCACCTCGACGATGTTCTCGCTTGCCATGGGCCCATGGCTTAGCACGCCGGCTGGTCGCGTCCAAGCTTGACAGCGGAAGCGCGCCGGTTGGCGGCCCGCGTGGTAAATCTAGAGCGTGGCGACCTTGACGGCGGTCGTGATCGGGGTCTATGCGCTCGCGGCCACGATCTACCTCGGCTATCTGCTGGGGCGATCGATGACCGGCGGCGCCATCGCCGAGCGGGCGCGCGCCGTCGGCGTCGCCCACGCCGTGCTGGCGCTTGGCGTGGGGCTGCACCTCTGCGACATCGGCGTTCGCTGCATGCACGGGGTCAATCCGATCTCCTCGACGCCCGAGGC
This sequence comes from uncultured Pseudomonadota bacterium, assembly GCA_963831685.1. Taxonomy (GTDB): domain Bacteria; phylum Myxococcota_A; class Polyangia; order Fen-1088; family Fen-1088; genus JADGRB01. The sequence goes on along the minus strand of CAWHRJ010000004.1, from coordinate 1,627,044 downwards.
GATGTCGCTGGTGGCTTTCCTGATCGCGGCCGGTTATTTCCTGGCGTCGCTGCGCTACCGGCTGGCGGCGGCCGGGGCGTTCGCGGTGCCGGCGGCGCTCGCCTCGCTGGTGCTCGCCCGCGTCGTCCCGGCCGAGGCCGACGCGCCCCACATGGGCTCGCTCGGCCAGGTGCACATCCTGCTGGCGGTCGTCGGCGTCTCGGTCTTCACGCTGGCCGCCGTGCTGGCGCTGCTCTACCTCTTCGAGGACCGGCAGCTCAAGCGCAAGCGGTTCGACCGGATGATGGGGCGGGGGACGCCGCTCGACACGCTCGATCGGCTGGCGCTCCGCTGCGTCTCGATCGGTTTCCCGATCTTCACCGTCGCCATCGTGACCGGCGCGATCTGGGTGGCGCGGCTGGGCGTGCTGCGGACGGCGGTCGCGCTGCGCCCCGAGTACCTGTTCGCGCTCGCGACCTGGGCCGCGTTCGGCGTGCTGCTGGTGGCGCGCGTCGGCGCCGGCTGGCGCGGGCGGCGCGCGGCCTGGCTGACGCTGGGGGGATTCGGCGGCGCCATGCTGGTGCTCTTGGTCTATTTCCTGCGCCACGCGGCGTGATCCATGGGCGGCGCGGCCATCGACCTCCTGGTGCTCGGTGTCTCTCACAAGACCGCGCCCGTCGGTGTGCGCGAGCGCCTGGCGGTGGTCCCCGAGACGATGGACGCGGTGCTCGCCGAGCTGACCGCGCTGCCGTCGGTGCGCGAGGCGGCGCTGCTGTCGACCTGCAACCGGGTCGAGATCTACGCCGCGGTTGACTCCGACGCCGACCGCGCGGCGCGCGGGCTATCGGAGGCGCTGGCCCGCCGGGCCGGCGTGGCGCCGCTCGAGCTCGGCACGCACCTCTACGAGCGGCGCGACGCGGAGGCGGTGGCGCATCTCTTCCGGGTCGCCTCCAGCCTCGACTCGCTGGTGCTGGGCGAGCCCCAGATCCTGGGGCAGACCAAGCAGGCGCACGACGCCGCCAAGCGGCATGGCAGTGCGGGCGCGATCCTGAACGCTTGCTTCGAGGGCGCCTTCCGCGTCGCGCGGCGGGTGCGACGGGAGACGGAGATCGCGCGCAACCCGGTGTCGGTCAGCTCGGTGGCCATCGAGCTGGCGCGCCAGGTGTTCGGGGGCTTCGACAAGCGGCAGGTGCTGATCGTCGGTGCCGGCAAGATGTCGGAGCTGGCGGCGCGCACGCTGCGCACGCACGGCGCCACGCTGACCGTCACCAACCGGACGCGCGCGCGCGCCGACGAGCTCGGCGCCCGGTTCGGCGCCCAGGTCCGCGACTGGAACGATCTGCCCGACGCGCTGGGGGCCGCCGACATCGTGATCGCCTCGACCGGTGCGCAGCGCCCGGTGTTGACCGTGGAGACGATGCGCCAGGTCCAGCGGGCGCGCCGCGGACGTCCGCTGTTCCTTCTCGACATTGCCGTTCCGCGCGACGTCGAGCCCGAGGTCGGAAAGTTGGACGGGATTTATCTGGCCGATATCGACGATTTGCAAAAGGTGTCCGCGGAGCACCGCGACGAGCGGAAGAACGAGGCCGACGATGCCGAGGCGATCGTCGCGCAGGAGCTGAACCGCTTCCTCAGATCCTGGCGCGGCCGGCAGCTCGGCCCGACGGTGACGGCGTTCCGCGCCCATGTGCTCGGGCTGGCGCAGGCGGAGGCGGCGCGCGTCGCGGCGGCGAACCCCGGGCTCGGCGAGCGCGAGCGAAAGCTGCTCGCCGACATGGCGGAGTCATTCGCCAAAAAGCTGCTGCACACGCCCCAGATGGCGCTACGCAACGACGACGCCGACGGCGTTCCGCTGGTGGTTGCGGTGCAGCGGTTGTTCGCGCTCGAGGTGGCTCCTTCAGCGCCGCTCGAGGACGCCGGCGACGAGGGCGTCGCGCCTGCAGCCGCCGACGTGAAGGACAAGAAGGCGGCCGGGCGTTGAGCGATATCCAGCCGATCGTCATCGGCACGCGCGGCAGCGCGCTCGCGCGCTGGCAGGCGGGCGAGGTCGGCCGGCTTCTCACCGCCGCGCATCCGGGGCTCGAGGTGCGCGAGCAGATCATCGTCACCGCGGGCGATCGCGCGCAGTCGGGCCCGGCCGTTCCGCTCGGAGGGCAAGGGCGCCTGGGTCGACGAGATCGAATCGGCGCTCGCCTCGGGCGAGATCGACGTCGCCGTTCACAGCCTGAAAGACGTCCCCGCGGAGCTGCGCGCCGGCCTCGCCATCGTCGCCGTCCCCACGCGCGCCGATCCGCGCGACGCGATCGTCAGCCGCTCGGGCGCCGGGCTCGACGCGCTGCCGCCCGGCAGCCGGGTCGGCACCTCCAGCCTCCGCCGCGTCTGCCAGCTGCGCGCCGCGCGCGCCGATCTGACGATCGAGATCCTGCGTGGCAACGTCGACACGCGGCTGCGCAAGATCGCCGACGGGGTGGTCGACGCGGGCGTGCTCGCCGCGGCCGGCCTCGACCGGCTCGGTTTCTCCTCGCGCATCGCCGAACGGATCGATCCCGCCCGCATGCTGCCGGCGATCGGGCAAGGGGCGCTGGCGCTCGAGGCGCGCGTTGACGACGCGCGCGTGATCGCGCTCTGCCGGCCGCTGTCGGACTCCGGCCGCCGAGGTGACCGTGGCGGCCGAGCGCGCGCTGCTGGCCGCTCTCGGCGTCGGCTGCCGCACGCCGGTCGCCGGCCACGCGACGCTGGCCGCCGGCAAGCTGACGCTCGCCGGCCTGGTCGGCCGCCCCGACGCCTCCGAGATGATTCACGAGTCGCTGGCCGGGGTGCCCGAGGACGCCCGCGCGATCGGCGCCGAGGTCGCCCGACGTCTCATCGCCCGTGGCGCTGGCGCGATCCTCCGCGAGCTCGAGGGACGCGGGTAAAGAACCCCGATCGGCCGCTGCGGGAAAACCAGATCCCGTAAGTATGCGTAATTACATGATCTCCGTCGGCGTTGCTTGACCGCGCCGCCGAGCAGAGCTATCTGCAACGGCTCTCATGCTGGGTCTTTCGAGGCACAACCGGTTGGCTTTCGAGCCGACAAAGCCGTCGTTGACCTCGCTCCTTGACCCGACCGAAGCGCGGCGCGTGGAGGCGTTCCACGCCGATTTCCCCGATGTTCTGCGCCGGGCGAAACCCGCGGTCGCGACGCTCTGGGTCCGCGGGCGGCTTCCCGACGCTTCGCGGCCGGCCCTGGCGATCGTCGGCGCCCGGGCGGCGAGCCGTGCCGGCTGCCGGCGCACACAAGAGTGGGCGGCGATGGCTGCGCGGCGCGGGTTCACGATCGTGTCGGGCGGCGCGCTGGGGATCGACGCGGCGGCGCACCAGGGAGCGCTCGAAGCGGGGGCGCCGACGTTCGCCGTGCTCGGGTGCGGCGTCGATGTCGTCTATCCGGATCGGCACGCCGCGCTGTTCCGGGAGATCGCCGCGACCGGTGGCCTGCTCTCGGAGTTCCCCCCGGGGACGCCCCCGCGCGGCAAGCAGTTCCCGTCGCGCAACCGGATCGTCGCCGCGCTGGCCGAGGCGGTGCTGGTGGTCGAGGCACGCGAGGCGTCGGGCGCGCTCGTGACCGCGCGGCTGGCGCTCGAGATCGGCCGGACGCTCTACGCCGTTCCGGGCAGCGCCGGCACCGATCGCCTGCTCGCGTCCGGCAAGGCGCGCGCGGTGCGGGACGCCGCCGAGCTCCTCGCGGCGCTCGCCGGTGAACCGCCGGTCGCCGCGTCGGTCCCGGAGGAGCTTCGTTCGTTGATGGCGGCTCTGGCGGGCGGCGCGACCGCGGTCGAGGTGGCGCGCCGGCTGGCGCTGCCGATCCCCGCGGCGCTGGCGCTTTTGTCGGAGGCGGAGCTCGGGGGTTGGATCCTGAGGGGGGCCGGCGGCGTCTTTACATCTATTGAGGTCACGCGTGCCAACTAAGAAGAAGACCAGCGCAGCCGCAGAGCCGGCCGAGACGATCAAGACCAAGGCCGCCAAGCCGGCTGCCACCGCCAAGCCTTCCGCCAAGGTCGCCAAGCCTGCGGCCGCGAAGCCAGCAGCCAGGAAGCCGGCCGCGATCGCCCCGGCGCGCAAGACGAAGGTGGCCGCCAAGGCCGCGCCGGCCGCGGACGTCGAGGTCGCCGAGCGTCCGACGCGGGGGCGCCGTGGCACGGAAGCCCTGGTCATCGTCGAGTCGCCGGCCAAGGCGAAGACGATCAAGAAGTACCTCGGCGCCGGCTACATCGTGAAGGCGTCGGTCGGCCACGTGAAGGATCTGCCCAAGAAGAAGATGGGCGTCGACATCGAGCACGGCTTCGAGCCCGAGTACGTGGTCATCGACGGCAAGAAGAAGGTGCTCGGCGGAGATCAAGGAGGCCGCGCGCCAGCGCGCAGACGCGTGCTACCTCGCGCCCGACCCCGATCGCGAGGGCGAGGCGATCGCCTGGCACATCGCCGAGGAGATCCGCCCGGCGAACCCGAACATCCAGCGCGTCCTCTTCAACGAGATCACCAAGAAGGGCGATCAACGAGGCGATCGCGCAAGCCGATGGCGCTCGACGTGAAGAAGTTCGAGGCGCAGCAGGCGCGCCGCATCCTCGACCGCCTCGTCGGCTACCAGATCAGCCCGATCCTGTGGAACAAGGTCCGGCGCGGGCTGTCGGCGGGGCGCGTGCAGTCGGTCGCCGTGCGCCTGGTCGTCGAGCGCGAGGCAGGAGATCACGGCCGTTCAAGCCCGAGGAGTACTGGACGGTCGAGGCGCTGGTCGAAGGCCAGATCGCCGCCGCCGTTCACGCGCCAAGGTCGCCAAGCTCGACGGCGAGAAGGCCGAGCTGACCAACGAGGGCGGCGCCCGCGAGGTCGTCGACGATCATCAAGAGCGCGCCGCTCAAGGTCGTCGCAGCGTCGAGCGCAAGGAGCGGCGCAAGAACGCCGCCGCCGCCGTTCATCACCTCGCAAGCTGCAGCAGGAGGCGGCGCGCAAGCTGCGCTTCTCGGCCAAGCGGACGATGGCGCTCGCGCAGCGGCTCTACGAGGGCGTCGAGCTCGGCGACGACGGCCCGGTCGGCCTCATCACCTACATGCGTACCGACTCGACGCGCATCTCCGACGACGCGGTCGACCGAGGTGCGCGCGCTACATCGGCGAGCGCTACGGCGCCGAGCTACCTGCCCGCCGAGCCGGTCGTCTACAAGAGCAAGAAGGGCGCGCAGGACGCGCACGAGGCGATCCGCCCGACGTCGCTGAAGTACGACCCCGACACCGTGCGCGCGGCCTGGGCCGGCGGCAAGGGCGGCGGGCGCGACGAGCGCGAGACCGAGGACCTGCTCAAGCTCTACACGCTCATCTGGAACCGCTTCGTCGCCTGCCAGATGGTGCCGGCCGTCTACGACCAGACGACGATCGACATCGACCGCCGGCGCGCGTCGAGCTGCGCGCCACCGGTCAGGTCATGAAGTTCGCCGGCTTCACCGAGGTCTACGCCGAGATCGCCGAGACCGACGACGGCCAAGGCCGAGGACGACGACGAGCGCCGACGCTGCCCGACGTCGCACGAGGGCGAGGCGATCACGCTCGCATCGAGATCGAGCCCGAGCAGCACTTCACGCAGCCGCCGCCGCGCTTCTCCGAGGCGTCGCTCGTCAAGGAGCTCGAGGAGAAGGGCATCGGCCGCCCGTCGACCTACGCGGCGATCCTCTCGACGATCTCAGGATCGCGGCTACGTCGAGAAGAAGGAGGGACGCTTCCACCCGACCGAGCTCGGCATGCTGGTCAACGGCCTGCTCGGTCGAGTCCTTCCCCGACATCGTCAGCGCCGACTTCACCGCGCAGATGGAGGAGCAGCTCGATCAGGTCGAGGACGGCACCGCCGACTGGGTCAAGCTGCTCGAGCGACGTTCTACACGCCGTTCAAGCTCGACCTCGAAAAGGCCGAGATCGAGATGCGCGACGTCAAGCGCGAGGAGATCGCGACCGACCAGGTTGCGAGAAGTGCGGCAAGCCGATGGTCATCAAGTGGGGGCGCAACGGTCACTTCCTCGCCTGCTCGGCTACCCCGAGTGCCGCAACACCAAGGAGTTCGTCCAGAACGCCGACGGCACGTCGGAGATCGTCTCGACGACGCAGACCATCGACGAGATGTGCGCGACCTGCGGCTCGCCGATGCTGATCAAGCGCGGGCGGTTCGGCGAGTTCCTCGCCTGCTCGCGCTACCCCGAGTGCAAGACGACCAGCCCGATCTCGCTGGGCGTCGACTGCCCGAAGCCGGGCTGCGGCGGGTATCTCGACCGAGAAGCGCTCGCGCCGCGGCAAGATCTTCTTCGGCTGCTCGAACTACGCGAAGACCGGCTGCGACTTCGTGTCGTGGGATCGCCCGCTGCCGCAGCCCTGCCCGAAGTGCGGCGCCAAGTTCGTCGTCAAGAAGGTCTCCAAGGCCGGCACCCGCATCCGCTGCCTCAAGGAAGACTGCGGCTATACGGCGGACGCCGAGAGCCCGGATTCCGAAGCCCCGACGCCGCCGCCGGCATCGACCGTCCCGGCGTAGCGCGCAGGTTCGAGGATCGGTCCGCGACCGTTCGCGTCGTGGTCGAGGTATGCTTGACCTCGTGGATCTCCACGACGCCCGCCTGTCAGAGTTCCTCGCGCGCGCTGAAGCGGACCTGGCCGTCGCCTTTGGTTCGGTGATCGCCGAGAGCCGGTTCCGTCCGGACAGCGATATCGACATTGCCGTTCTGTTTGCGAACGGGCATCCGGCCGACCTCGACGCCATGGCCGATCTGGCCAGCAACCTGGAGCGGCTCTTCGGCCGCGAAGTCGATCTGGTCGACTTGGCGGAAGCGTCGACGCTCCTGCGTTTCGAGGTGGCGCGCGGCCAGCGTATCTTCGAGCGCCGCCCCGGCGTGTTCGCGAGCTTCGCGGCACGCGCGGCGCTCGAGTACGACGATCTCCGTCCCATCTTGCTCCAGTGTGGCTGGGGCCTGATGCGCAAGCTGGCGAGCGCCCGATGACGAAGCCCGAGCTCGTTCTTTACAAGTCGTCACGCGTGGAAGGGCGCCTGGAGCGAATTCGCGACGGAGTCGCCGTCGGTCGAGAGTCTTTTCGCGCCACGCAGCTTCGCGTCGAGCAGGTGGCGTTCAACATGTTCCTGGCGATGCAGGAGTGCCTCGATCTGTCGAGCCACATCGTTTCCGACGAGGGATGGGGGACGCCGGCGACGCTGGCCGAGGCGTTCGACATCCTCGAGAAGCGCGGGGTGATCACGCCGGAGACTACCCTCGCGATGAGGCGCGGAACACGCCTGCGAAACTTGATCGCCCACGCCTACGGCGACATAGACCCGGAAAAACTGTTCGACGCCGCCACGAGCGGCGTTCCGCAGATCGCGCGCTTCCTGGCCGAGGTTGGAGATTGGATGGCCCGCCAGGCGCCTCCTGGTTGACGGTACCCATTTCATCGTCCGGCGAGGGCCCGGGTAGCGATGCGCTCCGCGTCAGCCTTCGCGTGCCAACGAGGCGACCACGACTTGACCGCTGTCATGGGGAGGCTGGCGCTGGTGCCTTCGGGCGACACCCTCCGCCCCGACCACTTCCGTCTGCACGTTGACGCCGCCGTCCCGGCTCCTGTCAGTACATAGCCATATCGCAGAACGCAGCAGCGGCAGGTCCACGCGCGTGGCGCGAAGGTCGCGTGCGCACAGGGTGGCGCGGCGTTTTTCCGCAGGGCCGAGGGGCGCGTGATGGCTAACTGCCCGGGCCGGCTCGCGTCACGACAGGTGCGGCCTGGGCGTAAAGCCGGCGCGGAAGATGCACTTAGCGGCTGCGTCGCTCTGGCGCGGGCCCTCTGGCCCGCCGCCCGGACGCGGCAGAAAAGAGATGAGGCCATGGAGCCCAGACACTCGAAAGTCGCGGTGGGGTTGATCGGGGTGCTGGGTCTGGCGGGGATAACCGCCTGCAACAGCACCGATCCGCTTCCGTTCGCGCAGTTCGAGTCCTCTGCTCAGCAGGCCCGCTGCTACGCCGACGTTCTGTGCGGCGATTTCCCCGACCAGGCGACGTGCCTGGCGTCGATCCAGGTCGAACCGCATTACTACGACACGCTCGGCCAGGACATCGAGTCCGGGAAGGTGGTCTACGACGGAGGCAAGGCACGAGCGTGCTTCGACAAAGTGAACGGACTGTCGAGCTGCAATCGTCTCGGTCCCCCTGTCATCAAGTCGGATCCCACCTGCACCACCATCTTCGCCGGGACGGTCGCGGCCGGCGGGGCCTGTTTCTTCCCAGAGGAATGCGTCGGAGGCTGGTGTCAGCAGACCGACACGAGCTGTGCGCCCTCGACCCAATGCTGCTCCGGAACCTGCATTACCATCCCCCCGCCGGTCGCCTCGGGCAGTCCCTGTCCGTCGCCTCCAGCGACGTGCGCGTCCGGCATCTGCGTCATCGACCCGAACGGGACGGCGACCTGTCAGACGCCTGTCGGGCTCGGTGTGTCCTGCCTGGGGGAGGTCCCCTGCGCAAGTGGCCTCTACTGCGACCCTGCGACCGAAATCTGCAAGGCGTCCGTCGGGGCCGGCGGAGCTTGCAACCCCGCGCTCGACTCGGAGGAGTGCGACCTCCCCGAGAATTGCGACACCACCACATCCGTCTGCACGCCACCGCTGCCGGTCGGCGCGACCTGCGATCCGAGCACCGGCGGCTGCGTGAGCTACGCGACCTGCGACCCCACGACCCACTCCTGCGTCGAGCGCCCCCAGGTCGGCGCCTCCTGCGACCCGACCGGCGTCGGTCCGTCCTGCCTGGGCGGCTCCTGCGACGCGACCACCGCGACGTGCACGCTGGAACCGACCAGCGGCACCTGCTCCTGACTGCCGGCGGGTCAGCCGTCGCGCGCCAGGGTCGCCACGCACTCGACGTGGCGGGTCTGGGGGAACATGTCGAACGGTTGTAGACGCAAGCACCGGTAACCGGCCCCGCGCAGGGCCGCCACATCGGGGGCCTGCGTCTCGGGGTTGCACGAGACGTAGACGATCGTCCGTGGGGCGAAGGCCGCGAGCTGGCGCAGGAAGTCGGGGCCGCAACCCTTGCGCGGCGGATCGACGATGACGGCCGCGTCGGCTGCACGGAAGGGGACCGCGGCGAAAACGGCGGCTGCGTCGGCGGCCAGAAACTCGCAGTTGGCGCGGCCGTTGTGGGTGGCGTTGGCGCCGGCCCAGCGCACGGCGCTGGGGCTGACCTCGACGCCCAGGACGCGCTCGAAGGCGGGCGCGGCGGCGAGAGCGAGCAGGCCGCTGCCGCAATAGGCGTCGACGAGAAACCGCGCGCCATGCGCCTTCGCCTCAGTGGCCACGTAGGCGGCGAGGCGCGGGAGCAGGAACGGGTTATTCTGGAAGAAGTCGCCGGCCAGGAACTGCAATTCGAGATCGCCGACCCGTTCGGTGATGATCTCGCGCGGATCGACGGTGACGCCGGAGGCGGCCTCGCGCACCAGCAGGCTCGCCCCGCGCTTGTAGGTCTCCCGCCTCGCGTGGACCTCGGCGCGCAGCTCGGCGAGGCGGGCGTTGACGGCCGGCGTGGCGATCGGGCAGGCGGGGACGTCGATCGTCCGGCGCGGCAGGCCCACTTCGAGGAAGCCGATCGCCAGTGGGCGATCGGGACGCGGGCGCTGGAAGTGCGGCGTCAGTTTGCTGCGGTACCCGTATTCGCGGGGCGATGGGAGGCAAGTCGCGACCGGGGTTTCAGGGAACAGCGTCCGGATCTCCTCGGTCTTGCGCGCCAGCTGCTCCTCGTACGAAAGGTCCTGCAGCTGACAGCCGCCGCAGCGGCCGAAGAGCGGGCAGGGGGGGGCGGCGGGCACGGCCAGAGAGTACGCGATCCGCGTGTCGATTCGCGCACCGCCCGTGGCTGCGCTACGATCGCCCGCGTGGTCGCAATGCAACAGGCGCTCCTGGCGTTTCGCCAATACCTCGCCGCCGAGAAGCGGGCGTCGGAGCACACGGTGCGCGCCTACCTGCACGACCTCGACGAGCTGCGGGCTTACGCCGAAACGGTGCTGGGGCGCCCCCCCGCGCTCGACGAGCTTGACGTCATCCTGTGCCGCTCCTACCTTGCGTCGCTCCATGGAAAGAACGACGCCGTGACGATCGGCCGCAAGCTCTCCTCGCTGCGCGCGTTCTTTCGCCTGGCGGTGCGGCGGCGCCTCTGCAAGTCGAGCCCGGTGGGCGCGCTGCGCGCCCCCAAGCGGGCCAAGCGGTTGCCGTTGTTTCTCGGCAAGGACGACGTCGGCCGGCTGCTCGACGGCGGCGCGCGCGACCTGGAGCTCGGCGCCGACGCCTGCGGGCGCGCGCTCGAGGTCGCCCTGTTCGAGGTGATCTACGGCGCCGGGCTGCGCGTCTCGGAGGCCTGCAACCTCGACCTCGGCGACCTGGAGGTCGACGGTCAGGGCGCGATGGTGCGCGTCCGCCAAGGCAAGGGGCGCAAGGACCGGATCGTTCCGCTCGGGTCGAAAGCGCGGCAGGCCCACGCCGCCTACCTCGATCGACGCGCCGATCGCCTCTCGCCGGGCCATCGCTCTCAAGACGGCCAGGCGCTGTTTCTCTCCACGCGCGGCCGGCGGCTCGGTCCGCGGGCCGTGCGGCGGCTGCTCGGTCGGCGCGAGCTCGCCTCGGGGACGCCGCGCGTCTCGCCGCACGCGCTCCGCCACAGCTTCGCGACCCACCTTCTCGGTGAGGGGGCCGACCTGCGCGCGATCCAGGAGATGCTCGGCCACGCCAGCCTCCGCACCACGCAGCGGTACGCCCACGTCGACATCGATCACCTGATGGCCGTCTACGACAAGAGCCACCCGCGCGCGAGGACCCGTTCATGAATCGACCCCGCATCCGGTCGACGACGGTGCTCGCCGTGCGTCGCGACGGCCACGTCGTCCTCGGCGGCGACGGCCAGGTCACGATGGGCAACACGGTGGTCAAGGCGTCGGCGCGCAAGATCCGGCGCCTGCACGACGGCAAGATCGTCGCGGGGTTCGCCGGCTCGGCGGCCGACGGCATCACGCTGTTCGAGAAGCTCGAGGCGCAGCTCAAGGAGTACAACGGCAACCTCCTGCGCGGCGCCGTCGAGCTGGCCAAGGACTGGCGCACCGACCGCGTGCTGCGCCGGCTCGAGGCGCTCTTGCTCGTCGCCGACCACGAGAAGACGCTGCTGCTTTCGGGCACCGGCGACGTCATCGAGCCCGACGGCGACGCGGCGGCGATCGGCTCGGGCGGCCCTTACGCGCTGGCGGCGGCGCGCGCGCTCCTGGGCGCGACCACGCTGTCGGCGCGCGAGATCGCCGAGCGCGCGCTGACCATCGCCGGCGACATCTGCATCTACACCAACGGCACGCGCACGTTCGAGGAGCTCTAGCGATGTCGCAGGCGCCGACCAACCACAGTGGTCAATCGCTGGCGCTGACGGCGCTCAAGCGGCCCCAGGATCTGACGCCGCGCGCGATCGTCGAGGAGCTGGACCGCTACATCGTCGGGCAGAAGGCGGCCAAGCGCGCGGTCGCGGTCGCGCTGCGCAACCGCTGGCGCCGGCAGCAGGTGCCGCCGCCGATGCGCGACGAGATCGCGCCCAAGAACATCATGCTGATCGGGCCGACGGGCGTCGGCAAGACCGAGATCGCGCGCCGCCTCGCGCGGCTGGCCGGCGCGCCGTTCGTCAAGGTCGAGGCCTCGAAGTTCACCGAGGTCGGCTACGTCGGGCGCGACGTCGACTCGATGGTGCGCGATCTCGTCGAGACCGCGGTGTCGATGCTGCGGGACGAGGAGCGCGAGCGGGTGCGCCCGCGCGCGCGCGAGAACGCCGAGGAGCGCCTGCTCGACGTGCTCTTGCCGCCGGCGCCGCGGCCGCGGCCCACGGCGGGGCGCGGCCTCGTCGCACGCTGCCGCCGCCCTCACGGCGCCGGACGCCGCCGCCGCCGACAACGCCACGCGCGAGAGCCTGCGCAAGCTGCTGCGCGAGGGGAAGCTCGACGACGAGATGGTCGAGATCGACACCGCCGACTCGCCGCACGTCGTTCGTCGACGTCTTCTCGGGCACCGGCATGGAAGAGATGGTCCTGAACCTGCGCGACATGCTGCCGCAGGGGGCGCGCAAGACGAAGCGGCGCCGGCTGCCGCTTCCGCGAGGCGCTGGAGGCGCTGACCGACGAGGAGGCGGACAAGCTGATCGACATCGAGCGGCTGCAGAAGGACGCGATCCGTCGCGCCGAGCAGTCAGGGATCATCTTCATCGACGAGATCGACAAGATCGCCGGGCGCGAAGGCGGCGGCGGGGGCGGCCCCGACGTCTCGCGCGAGGGCGTGCAGCGCGATCTGCTGCCCATCGTCGAGGGCTCGACGGTCTCGACCAAGTACGGCCCGCTCAAGACCGACCACGTCCTGTTCATCGCGGCCGGCGCGTTCCATGTCTCGAAGCCCAAGGACCTGATTCCCGAGCTGCAGGGGCGCTTCCCGATCCGCGTCGAGCTCGAGTCGCTGACGGACGAGGACTTCGTCCGCATCCTGACCGAGCCGGAGAACGCGCTCACCAAGCAGTACATCGCGCTCCTGGCCACGGAGAAGGTGACGCTCGAGATCCACGACGACGCGGTCGCCGAGATCGCGCGCATCGCCACGCTCGGTCAACGCGCGCATGGAGAACATCGGCGCGCGGCGGCTGCACACGATCATGGAGCGCGTGCTCGACGAGCTCGCATTCGAGGCGCCCTCGCTCGGCGAGACGACCATCCCCATCACCGCCGCCTACGTGCGCGAGCGCCTCGACGGGATCCTCAAGGACGAGGATCTCTCGCAGTACATTCTCTGAGCGGGGGGCGCGGGACCTCGAAGGTCCCGAAGTATTAGTGTCGGACGCGGCCGCCGCCGCCCCCCCCGCGGGAGGGCGCTCGCGCCGCCGGTGCGGGGTGAAACGCGGGCCCCGGCGCGGGGTGAAACGCGGGGGCCGGTCCCCGGGCAGCCGGCCCGCCGCGAAAGCCCTCGCCCGCGCGCATCGGCGCGCCGCCGCGCGCGGGCGCGCCGTGCCAGCCGGCGGCGCCGGGCGTCCGGTGCCACCCCTCGTTGTGGCCAGGCGCCGAGCGCCAGGCCCTCGGCTCGACCGACGGCCGAGCCCGCCAGGCGCCAACCGGCGCCCGGCCGCGGTACCCGTAGCCGAAGGCCCGGTAGCCGCCCGGTCCCTGCCAGTACGGACGGTAGAACACCGCGCGTCCGTCGACGAAGAGGAAGCGTGGCCCGACGAACAGGTAGGCGGCGTCCGCGGGGGCCCAGTAGCCAGCGTCCCAGCTCCACTCGAAGCCGGTCCAGTCCCAGTAGCCGCCGACCCAGGCGTATCCGTAGGCGGGCGCCGGGGGCTGATACTCGGGGATCGGATCGGGCGGCGGCGTGGCCGGATAGACCGTTCCGTCGTCCGCCGCCACGGGCGCCGGCGCCGGGTCGACGTAAGCGGGGGGTGGAGGCTGGGGTCCGACGTAGCAGCCCGACGCGGCCAGGGCCGTGCCCAGAGACAAACTGCATGCCAACCAAACGCCTCGATTCATTGGTCTTCTCCTCATAGGTACGTGGCCTACAGAGCTCACCTAAGCCACGATCCTCACTCAAGCAAGGGTGGTGCCGCCCAATCCCCCCAATCGGCGCGGGCGTGGATGTTCTTGACCCCGCCCGGTGTGGCGTCTAAACAACGGCGGGACCATGGAGACCGTTTTCTCCGGGATTCAGCCCTCGGGCGAGCTGCACCTCGGCAATTATCTCGGGGCGGTCCGGAACTGGGTGTCGCTCCAGGACCAGTTCCGCTGCTTCTACTGCATCGTCGACTACCACGCGATCACGCAGTCGTACGATCCGGCGGCGATGCCGGCCCGCGCGCGCGAGATGGCGGTCGAGCTTCTGGCCTGCGGCATCGATCCCGACAAGTCCACGCTGTTCATCCAGTCGGAGGTCCCCGAGCACACCGAGCTCTGCTGGGTGCTGGCGTCGGTGACGCCGCACGGCGAGCTGGAGCGGATGACGCAGTTCAAGGACAAGTCGCTGCGGGAGCCGCACAACATCAACGCGGGGATCTTTTCCTATCCCGTCCTGCAGGCGGCCGACATCCTGCTCTACGGTGCGACGCGCGTGCCCGTCGGCGAGGACCAGCGGCAGCACCTCGAGCTCGCGCGCGAGATCGTCCGCCGCTTCAACGCCAGGTTCGGCGACACGTTCGCGGAGCCGCTGCCGCTCTTCTCGACGACGCCCAAGATCCTGGGGCTCGACGGGCAGGCCAAGATGTCGAAGAGCCTGGGCAACACGATCGCGCTCGCCGAGCCGGAGGCGGCCGTCTGGGACAAGCTGCGGGCGGCGGCCACCGATCCGGCGCGCGTCAAGCGGAGCGACCCGGGGACGCCCGAGAAGTGCAACATCTTCACGCTGCACAAGTTCTTCTCGGACGCCGAGCGCCAGGCAGTGGTGCACGCGGGCTGTACCTCCGCCGGCATCGGCTGCATCGACTGCAAGAAGATGTTGTTCGAAGGGGTGAAGACCGAGCTCGGCCAGATCCGCGCGCGCGCCGAGGGGCTGCGGGCCGATCCGGCGCGGGTCGACGCGATCCTGGCGCGCGGCGCCGCCGACGCCCGCACGGTCGCCGCCGCCACCATGAAGCGGGTCCGCGAGCGTCTCGGGCTGCGCGCGGCCGGCGCATGACGATGCGCGCGGCGGCGCTGGCGATCGCCGCCTGGCTGGCGGTGGCGGCGCCCGGTTGCGGCGGGCGCGAGGACGGCTCGAGCCCCGAGGCGGCGGTCAGATCGCTCATCGCCGCGGCGCGCGCCGGCGATCGCGCGGCGGTCTACGAGCGGCTCGGTCCGCGCACGCGCGCGCACATCGACGCGTTGCTGGCCGCCACCCACCGAACCGGCGGCGCGCGCATGCTGGCGCCCGCCGATCTGGTGGCGGTCGGCTGGCTGCCGCCGGCCTGGGAGCCGACCGGGACGCGGGTCATCCACCGCGAGGGGGACTCGGCGGACGTCGAGGTCTTCTCGGCCACCGGCGAACGGCAGCCGATCCACACCGTTCGCGAAGGGCGAAGCTGGAAGGTGGAGCTACCCGTGCGCTAAATCGGGACCCTCAAAGGGTCCCGCGCCCCCCGCTCTACGTGTTGTCAGACGAGCGGGGAGGGTTCGGACGAACCTGCGTCTGGTCCCCCTCGGCGAGGTCGGCATCGGAGAGCTCGATGATCGCGTCGTCGAGCCGCACGTCGTCCATCTTGATGCGCGGATCGGTGTCGGCGAAGGCGTCGCGCTGCATCGGGCCGCGCCGCTCGCCCACCCGCCGCTCGCGCGGGAAGATGCGGTGGTCGATCTTGCCGCCGCGTCGGTCGTCGTCTCGGCGGTCGCGCCGGAGCGCCTGGCGCAGCTCCTCGACGGTGGCGGGGAGCTCAGGCAATCGCATCACCTGCGCCGCGCAGCCGTGGCAGAACGGGAGGGTCCGCCCCTGAAGCTCGACCAGCTTGAGCTGGGCGCGCCGTTTCTCGCCGCAGACGGTGCACGCGGCCCCACGCCCGACCGGCCGCGACTCCGCCCAGCGCGTGTAGCACCCCCAGCAGCGCCCCCGGCGCAATTCGGTCACGGCCGCCCCGCAGACGCCGCACGGCAACGTCGCGCGTTCGACTTCAACGCTCATGGATCGAGTAGAACGCCGCCCGTCCAAGGGCGCAAAAAATTTGCTCGTTTCGACCCGGCTACGCGCTGCGGCAATCCTCTCCCGGCGCCGTCGCTGGTAGGTTAAGATTCGGTCGCCCATGCCGCTTCCCCTCGCCCCCGAGGCGCCCATTTTCCTGATTGGCTTGCCGGGGTCGGGAAAGACGACGGTGGGTGGGTTGCTGGCGGGGCGGCTGGGCCGCTCGTTCGCCGACCTGGATGACCTCATCGTGCGGGCCGCGGGCGCCACCGTTGCGGAGATCTTCGCGCGCGAGGGGGAGGCCGGTTTCCGCCGGCGCGAGACGGACGCGGTTCGCGCGGCCGCGGCCGGGCGGGGAACCGTGGTCGCCACCGGCGGCGGCGCCGCTTGCCGCGAGGAAAATCTGGCGTTGATGCTCTCGTCGGGCCGGGTCGTCGCGCTCGAGGTGTCGGCGGCGGAGGCGGTGCGCCGGACCGGCAGCCGCTCGGGGCGCCCGCTCCTCGACGGCAGCGCCGATCCGCTGGCGGCGGCGGCGCAGCTCTTGGAGAAGCGCCAGCCCTTCTACGCGCGCGCGCACCTGCGCGTCGACACCGTCGGGCGGACCCCCGAGGAGGCGGCGGGCGCGATCGTCGCGGGCCTCGGTCTCGGATCGCCCCGGCGAGGGCGAGGGAGCGGCGTGAGCACGACCGTCGTCCCCGTCGAGCTGGGTGCGCGCCGCTACGAGGTCCAGATCGGCTCGTTCGCGCCCGAGGCCGTCGCGCAGACCCTGGCCGCGGCGTTCGGACCGTCGACGACGGGCGTGGCCCTGCTGGTCGACGGCGGGCTCGCGGCGCACCCGCGGGTCGCGGCGCTGGTCGTGGCGCTCGGCGCGCGGCTCCCCAACGTCGCGCGCCTCGACCTGCCGGCCGGCGAGGCCTGCAAGAACCTGGCGGAGATCGAGCGGACGGCCGAGTGGCTGGCCGCCCACGGCTACGATCGCCGGGCTGCGATCGTCGGCATCGGCGGGGGGGCGACGACCGATCACGCCGGGTTCGCGGCGGCGGTCTACCTGCGCGGCATCCCGTTCGCCACGCTGCCGACGACGCTGCTGGCGATGGTCGATGCCTCTGTGGGCGGCAAGACGGGCGTCGATCTCGCGGCAGGGAAGAACCTGGTGGGGGCGTTCCACCAGCCGCGCGCGGTCGTGGCCGACCTCGGTTTTCTCGACTCGCTGCCGGTGCGCGAGCGGGCGGCGGGGTTGGCCGAGGTGGTCAAGTGCGGCTTCATCGCCGATCCCGAGATCCTGGTGCTGCTCGATCGGAGCGGCCCGACGCTCCCGGCGCCGCTGGTGCACGAGCTGGTGGCGCGCGCGGTGCGGGTCAAGGCCGAGATCGTGGCCGAGGACGAGACCGAGTCGGGCCGCCGCGCCATCCTGAACTTCGGCCACACCGTCGGCCACGCGCTGGAGGCGGCCTCGGGCTACGGCCTCCTGCACGGCGAGGCGGTGGCGCTGGGGATGATCGCCGCGCTGGAGCTGGGCGCGGCGCTGGGGGTCAACCCGCGGGCGCTCGCGGAGCGGGCGGTGGCGCTGCTGGCGCGCCTCGCGCTCCCCGTCGATCTCGGCGCGGCGCCTCGGCGCCGACGTCTGGCCGCGGATCGCCGTCGACAAGAAGCGGCGGGGAAGCACCATCCGCTTCGTCCTCTGCCCGGAGCCGGGCAAGACCGTGCTGCGGGACTTGACTCCGCGAGAGATTGCGGCGGGGCTCGGCGCCCCGGAAGCTTGACCCCCGAATCCCGAGCGAGTACAAGCCCAAGGCGACCATGGCGAGTCCTTTTCGCGAAAGCATCGTGAAGCTGCTGGACAGCATCGACGGCGGCGTGGCCTGCGTGCTGATGGGGTTCGACGGCATCACCGTCGACACGTATTCACGCCCGGACGTCGACGCCGGGATCGACATCCAGACCCTGTCGATGGAGTTCGCCCACCTCATCGCGCAGGCGCGCCGGACGCTCGACTCGGTCGACGCCGGGACACTGGAGGAGTTCACCCTCCGCACCGACAAGCTGACGCTGGTGGTGCGCCTGCTGACCCCCGAGTACTTTCTGGCCTGCGCCATCCTCCCCGCGGCCAGCCTGGGGCGCGCGCGCTACCTGATGCGCCTCACCGCACCCGGCCTGCGCGCCGACCTTTAAAGGACGCCCACTTTCATGGCCAAAAAAGAGAGCAAGGAGAAGGGATCGGCCCGCGCGCTCAAGGTGGTGGGCCCGTCGGGGAACGGCGACAGCGCGAACGGCGTCGACTTCGAGGCCGTGCGCGCGCTGGCCCGCATAGCGACCGAGTTCGACCTGGAAGAGATCGAGGTGGGCGCCGCCGGCCACCTGCGGGTTCGGCGCGGCGGCGCTCGCGAAGCGTCGACGTCGGCGCCGATGGCGCGCCCGATCGCGCTGACGCCTCCCGTGGAGGCCAAGCCGGCCGAGGGGGCCGGGACGTTCGTCAGCTCGCCGTTCGTCGGAACCTTCTACGGCGCCCCCTCGCCCGAGGCGCCTGCCTTCGTCGAGATCGGCCAGTCCGTGCGCAAGGGGCAGGTGGTCTGCATCGTGGAAGCGATGAAGCTGATGAACGAGATCGAGGCCGAATCGGACGGCAAGGTCGCCGAGATCCTGGTGAAGAACGGCGAGCACGTCGAGTACGGCCAGCATCTCATCCGCGTCTCGAAGTCCTGATCGCGCGTGTTCAAAAAGGTCCTCATAGCCAACCGCGGCGAGATTGCGCTGCGGGTCATCCGTGCCTGCCGCGAGATGGGGATCCGCTCGGTCGCCGTCCACTCGACCGCCGATGCCGACGCGCTGCACGTCCGCTTCGCCGACGAGAAGGTCTGCATCGGTCCGCCGCCGGCGCGTGCCAGCTACCTCAACATCCCGGCCATCATCAGCGCCGCCGAGGTCTCGCGGGCCGACGCGGTTCATCCCGGCTACGGCTTCCTCGCCGAGAACGCCCACTTCGCCGAGGTGGTGAAGAAGTGCGGCCTGCACTGGATCGGACCGAACCCCGACGTGATGCGCCTCATGGGCGACAAGGTCTCGGCGCGCGCGGCGATGGACAAGGCCGGCGTGCCGATCCTGCCCGGGACCGGCGTCGTCGAGACCGACGCCGAAGCGGAGGAGGCGGTCGAGCGGATCGGCCTGCCGGTGATCATCAAGGCCTCGGCCGGCGGCGGAGGCCGCGGCATGAAGGTCGTCGAGAACAAAGCGCGGCTCAGCGCGCAGCTGGCGGCGGCGCGCAGCGAGGCGCAGGCCGGATTCGGAAATCCGAACGTCTACCTGGAGCGCTACGTTGGACGCCCGCGCCACGTCGAGGTGCAGGTTCTGAGCGACGGCAAGCGGGCGGTGGCGCTCGGCGAGCGGGAGTGCTCGATCCAGCGCCGCCACCAGAAGCTGGTCGAGGAGGCCCCCAGCGTCGCGCTCGACGACGAGCGGCGCGGCAAGCTGCTCGGCATCGCGCGCAAGGCGACCGAGAGCATCGGCTATCACACCGTCGGCACGCTGGAGTTCCTGCTCGACGAGGAGAAGCGCTACTACTTCATGGAGATGAACACGCGCATCCAGGTCGAGCACACCGTCACCGAAGAGGTGTTCGGCGTCGACCTGGTCCGCGAGCAGATGAAGCTGGCGGCCGGCGACGCGCTCAAGCTGCCGCAGGACATCCGCCCGCGCGGCCACGCGATCGAGTTCCGGATCAACGCCGAGGACCCGGTCACCTTCGCCCCCTCGCCGGGGCGCATCACCGCGCTCAACCTGCCGGGCGGGCTGGGCGTTCGGGTCGACACCCACATCTACAACCAGTATCTGGTTCCCCCGTTCTACGATTCCTTGCTGGCCAAGCTGATCGTCCGGGCGGAGAACCGGCCGGCGGCGCTGGCCCGGATGCGGCGGGCGCTGGCCGAATTCGTGGTCGAGGGGTGCAAGACCAACCTCGACTTCTTCCGGCGCCTTCTGGCCAATTCCGACTACGTGGCCGGCAAGATGGACACCCACCTCGTTGAGCGGATGTAAACGAGCGGATGTAAGATTCTTGCTCCGGTGCTGACGAAGAAAGACAAGTATCTCGCCGCGGCACAGAAGTTCTTGGAGCGGGGGCACGACGCGCGTGCTCTCGAGGAGTTCGCGCGCGTCGTACAGGAGGATCCGGCCGACACCCGCACCTGGCTGAAGATGGCCGAGATCCACGTGCGGCACGGCGCGCTGGCCGAGGCGCGCGACATCTACCTGCGCACGGCGGAGATCTACATCTCGCAGGGCTTCCTGCCCAAGGCGGTGACCGTCTACCGCAGCGTCCTCAAGCTGACGCCCGGACTGCCACACGTGCGCATCCTGCTGGGCGAGGTGTACCGGCGCCTGGGGATGGTGGCGGACGCGCTGCACGAGCTGGAGCTGGCGGTGGCCGAGTTGCAGCACTCGAGCCGTCCCGCCGACGCGCTGCCGGCGCTGCGGAAGATGGTGGAGCTCCACCCCGAGAACGTCGTCTCACGCATCCGGCTGGCCGAGGCGGCGTCGCAGGCGGGGCGGACCGACGAGGCGGTGCACGAGTTCGGCAAGGCCTGCGACCAGCTGAAGCTGGAGAGCCGCCCCGACGAGTTCGTGCGCGTCGCCGAACGCCTCCTGTTTCACAAGCCGGACAACTTCGCCGTCGCGCGCGATTTGGCGGCGGCCTACATCGCGCGAAAGAACCCGCGGCTGGCGCTCTCCAAGCTGCAGGGTGCGCTCAAGGCGGCCCCGCGCGATCCGGAGAACGTCACGCTCTTCGCCGAGGCGCTCGCGCAGCTGGATGCGCGCAAGGCGATCTCCGTCTGGCGGGAGCTGGCCGAGATTCACGCCGAGGCGCACCGGGAGGAGGCACGCGACGCCGCAGTGCGCGCGGCGCTGGCGCTCGATCCAACGGACGGGGAGACGCGGGAGCTGGCGGCGCGCTGGGGGATCTCGCCAGGACGCGGGGACCTCAAGAAGAGGGTCCCCGACCCCCGACGCGAGGAGGTCCAACCCACCCCAGGCGGGCAGACCGGCTCGGGGACCCCGGGCCGGGCAGAGCCAAGCTCCGTCCAGGCGCTCGGCCCGGCCGCGGCCCGGGCACGCCTGCCGCACCCACGACCGGCCTCGGGGACCATCGAGTCGGTGGTCACCAGCGTCCAGGTCGTGCCACCGGAGTTCGCGCCGCAAGATCGGTCGGAGATGCGGTCGGGGATGCGTTCCGGGCTGTCGCGTCCGGGGACCTCGGGGCTCACGCCGGCGCTCGGCGACGTCGCGCGCATCCTGTCGGAGGCGGAGGTGTTCGTGAAGTACGGCCTGACCGAGCGGGCCGTCGACCACCTGCGCCGGATCTTCACGCTGGAGCCGCAGCACCGCGAGGCGCGCGAGCGGCTGGCCGCGGCGCTGGGCCAGATCGGGCGCAAGCGCGAGGCGGCCGCCGAGCTGGCGACGCTGGCCGCGCAGCTCAAGGACGCCGGCGACGGCGACGCGCGGGCGGTGGCCGAGCAGGCGCTGGCGCTCGATCCCGCCTGCACCGAGGCGGCGCGGATCCTCGGGCGGCGCGCTGCGACCCCGGCGCCGCCGCCGGTTGCCGCCAGCGACGATCTGACGACGGAGCTCGAGCAGCTCGACTTCTTCGCGCAGCAGTCGCTGCACGACGAGGCGCGCGCCGTGCTGGTCGATCTGGAGCAGCGGTTCCCGGGGCACCCGCTGCTCGCCGAGCGGCGTCGCGCATTCGGCGCGGCGGGGGAGCAGGGCGCCATCCCGGGCGGCGGCGCGCCGGCGGCGCCCAGCGGGCCGGTCGCCAAGCTCTCCCCGTCGGAGAACGCCGATCCGTCGACGCACGGCGATCTGGGGATCGCCTACAAGCAGATGGGGCTCCACGACGCGGCGATTGCGGAGTTCAAGAAGTTGGCCAGCGACAAATCGCGCGCGGTCTTCGCCTACACGATGATCGGCGAGTGCGTCGAGGCGAAGGGGGAGCTCGGCGAGGCGGTCAAGCGTTACAAGGAGGCGCTGAACCTCCCGCAGGCGACCGCGCAGGAGTCGGTCGAGCTGTACTACCTGCTGGGAGCGGTGTTCGAGCAGCTGGGCGACGTGCGCGAGGCGCTCTATTTCTTCGAGAACGTCGCAAGCGCGATCCCGGCTTCCGGGACGTCAAGAAGCGGATCGTGGCGCTGAAGACGCCCAGCGGCGTGAGAACCTAGCGGCGATGGAACCCCTCGACGATCGGGCGCGCGACTTCTTCCGGGGGCTTCAGGACCGGATCACCGCCGCGATCGAGGCGGCCGACGGCGGCGGGCAGTTCCGCGAGGACGCCTGGTCGCGTCCGGGCGGCGGCGGCGGCCGCACGCGCGTGCTGGCCGGCGGCGCGCTGTTCGAGAAGGCGGGCGTCGACTTCTCCGACGTGCACGGCGAGCTGCGTCCGGAGATGGCCAAGCGCGCTGCCCGGCGAAGGGCTCGACTTCCGCGCCACCGGGCGTGTCGCTCGTGCTTCCACCCGAAGAGCCCGCGCGTGCCGACGGTGCACGCCAACGTCCGCCACATCCAGCGGGGCGCGCGGTCGTGGTTCGGCGGCGGCACCGATCTGACGCCGTACTACGTCGTGCCCGAGGACGCGGCGTCACTTCCACCGCACGCTGCGCGACTGCCTGCGACCGCCACGATCCGAGCTTCTACCCCGCTTCAAGAGCTGGTGCGACGAGTACTTCTTCCTGCCGCACCGGAACGAGACGCGCGGCGTCGGCGGCATCTTCTTCGACTACCTGGGGCGGGCGCCGAGATGACCGCCGGGCAGCCGGCTGCCACGGCCCCGTCGGCCAGCGAGGCCGACGCGGAGGCGATGTTCGCCTTCGTGCGCGACGTCGGCGACGCGATCCTGCCCGCCTACCTGCCGATCGTCGAGCAGCGCCGCGAACGATCCCTGGGGCGAGCGCGAGCGCGACTGGCAGCTCCTGCGGCGCGGGCGCTACGTCGAGTTCAACCTGCTCTACGATCGCGGCACGGTCTTCGGCCTGCGCACCGACGGTCGCATCGAATCGATCCTGATGTCGCTGCCGCCCGAGGTGCGCTGGGACTACGCGCACGCGCCCGAGCCCGGCAGCCCCGAAGCCGCGTCGCTGGCGGCGATCTGCGCCCGCCGCGACTGGGCCGAGGACTAACGCCGGCGGCGCTGGGCGCGGGCGGGGGGGCGGCGCGGTCTCGCGCGCCGGTGGCGTCTCGAGGCTGGTGGGGGGGACCTTGAAGGCGTCCCGGAAGCGCCCCACGTCGAGCGTGAGCTGGCCGAGCAGCATGTCGAGCATCGTTTCGCCGAGGCGGCAGATCTCGCCCAGGCGGGCGACACGCTCGACGACGAAGTCGGCCTCGGCCTTGCCGCGCCGGGGCGCCGTCGCCGCGCCGTGCGTCGCCTGCGCTGCGCGCGCGGCCTCCTCGGCGCGCCCGACCACCTCGACGGCCGCGCCGATCTCCCGCCGCTCGCGCTCGTTGAGCACGCCGGAGATCATCTTCCAGAAGTCGGTCTCGGCCTGGTAGTGCTCGCGCCGCTGCCCGCGCACCCAGACCTTGTGGACGACGCCCCAGCGGCCGAGCGCCGCCAGCGTCATCGAGGCGCTCCCGGCCGAGATTCCCAGCCGTTCCTGAAGCTCGCTCTGGGCCAGTGGCTGGCGTGACAGATAGAGCAGCCCGAACGCGCGCCCCATCGTCCGCGTGAAGCCCCAGAACTCGGCGATCCGGCCGCAGGCGTCGATCGCCAGATCGCGCGCCTCGGTCAGCTCGTCGTCCGTCGCCATGCCTAGGCGGTCCGGATGGTCGCCAGCTCGTTCGCGGGCCGTGCGGCCAGCTGCCCGCAGGCGGCGTCGATGTCGTCGCCGCGCGGAGAACGGATGTAGACGGCGACGCCGGCCGCGCGGAGGCGCTCCTGGAAGGTTCGAATCCGCTCCGCCGACGGTCGCGCGAACTCGGGGCCGTCGAAGCCGTTCCAGGGGATGAGGTTCAGCTTGGCCGGGATCCCGCGCAGCAGGCCGGGCAAGCGGTCGGCGTCGGCGTCGCTGTCGTTGACGCCGGCGAGCATCACGTACTCGAAGGTCACCCGCCGCCCGTGCGACAGCGGCCAGCGCCGCGCCGCCTCCAGCAGTGCCGCGATCGGCCAGCGCTTGTTGATCGGCATGATCCGGTCGCGGACATCGTCGGTGGTTGCGTTGAGCGAGATGGCCAGGTTCGGCGCCGAGGTCTCCCCGTCGCGGTGGAACGCCGCCAGCTTCTCGATCCCCGAGACCAGCCCGGCCGTCGACACGGTGATCCGCCGGGGCGAAAAACCGGCGGCCCAGGGGTGCGCGAGCAGCTCGAGCGCGCGGGTCAGGTTGTCGAAGTTGTGGAGCGGCTCGCCCATCCCCATGAACACCAGGTTGGTCGGCCGGCGCCCCGCCAGCGCGGCGGCGCGGTAGATCTGCTCGACGATCTCGTCGGCACCGAGGTGGCGGCCGAACCCCAGTGTGGCGGTGGCGCAGAACCGGCAGTCGATCGCGCAACCGACCTGCGACGACACGCAGAGGGTCAGCCTGTCGCGCTCCCCGTCCTCGTCCGGGATGAGCACCGACTCGATCGCCCGGCCGTCGTGGGTGCGCCAGCGCAGCTTGCGGGTGCCGTCGCGCGCGGTCTGGACGACGTCGAGGGTCAGCGGCCGCAGCGGGTGCGCGGCCGCCAGGGCCTCCCGCAGCGCCAGGGGGACGTTGACCATCTGGTCGAGGCTGTCGACCGCCTGGCCGTGCAGCCAGCGGAAGAGCTGCTCCACCCGGTAGGCGGGCGCGCCCGCCTCGGCGATCCAGGCGCCGAGCTCGGCCGGCCGGAGCCCGCGCAACGGCGCCGCGGGCACGGGTGCGTTGAGCAGTGGGCGCGTGGACGGAGCCGGGCTATGCCCGGCGGAGTCCGTCACCGGAGGGGTTGGGAACCCTTCGAGGGTTCCCAAGGATGGTGGCGCGGCGGTCACGGCGCGGAGGATAACGCCCAGGGCGGGACCTGGCCAGCGCGCGCGGAGGCTATCGCCGCCGCCTGCTGCGCCCCGCCACGAGACCGAGGCCCAGCAGCAGGCCCAGCCAGGTCGCGGGGCCGCCGCTCCCGTGGCCGCCCACGGTGCAGCCGCAGCCCGACTCACCGCCACCGCGCTGGCCGACCTTGGTGACGAGCGACGCGCAATTGTTGTTCAGCATGCAGGCCCCCGTGCCGTCGGGGTTGACGCCGCAGGTCCAGCAGTCGCCCGGACAGTTGATGGTCGCACAGGGGTCGGCGATGCAAGCCATGGTCGGGTCGGTGACGGCGGTGATCGAGACGCAGGCCTCGCCGGAGGGGCACTGGATGCCGAGGCAGCGGTCCGCGGCGCAGGTGGCCGTCGTCGGGTCGCAGAACTGTCCCGGGGGGCAATAGACCTGGGCGCAGGGATTGGACACGCACTTGCCACCCACGCAATGCTGGTCGCTGGAGCACTTCGAGGGGTCGCAGAGGTCGACGCAGCCGCCGTTCGCGCAGTACTGGTCGCCACCGCAGGTGATCCCCTTGCAGGGATCGTCCCCGCAGAGGCCGTCCAGGCAGAGCTGGCCGTTCTTGCATTCGAAGCCAGGGTCGTAGCAGTTCACGCACGACCCCGCGACGCAGGTCTGGTTCGGCCCCGTGCACTTGACGCCGGTGCAGTCGTCGATGCAGGAGCCGCTCGATTCATCGCAGTGCTGGCCGCCGGGGCAGGGGGGAAGGCCCGCGCAGCGCTGCGGGATGCAGTAGTTGGCCGCGTTGCACTTGTAGCCGAGCGGACAGGGGAACTCGCCGGTCCCGCACTGCAGCGCGCAGGCGCCGTCCTTGCACGCGTAGCCGTTGGGGCAGGTGCCGGTCGTGTCCGGCTTGCCGTCGCAGTTGTTGTCCTTGCCGTTGCAGACCTCGCCCGCCGTCGGCAGCACGCAACCGGCGCAGACGAAGCCGAGCGCGCCCATGCACTGTAGGTGGCCCGCCCGGCAGATGCCGCCCGAGTCGACCTCGGCCTGGGTCAGGCCCGGGCAGAGGCAGGGCTGGCCGGTCTGCGGGAAGTTGCCGTCGTCGACGATGCCGTCGCAGTCGTTGTCGATCCCGTCGCAGACCTCGGGTTGCGGCGTGCTGACGACGGTGCACTGCAGCTTGCCGTCCTTGCAGATGATGGTCCCCGACTGGCAGGCGCCGAGCCCGTTGCCGCAGGCCTCGCCGACGCCCGGGAGCATGCCGCCCGTCGGCGGGTTGTCGGTCTGCCCGTCGCAGTTGTCGTCGATGCCGTTGCAGATCTCCTGCTGCGGCGTCCCCGCGCCCGCGTTGCAGACGGTGTCGGTCCCCGCGGCGTTGCAGACCAGGATGCCGTCGCGGTTGCAGGCGCCGATCGCGCCGTTGTTGCACTTCTTGCCGACCGGGCCGGTGGGCCAGGGGCCGTCGTCGATGATGTCGTCGCAGTCGTCGTCGAGGCCATTGCAGACTTCCTTCGGGACGTCGCAGCCGCAGGGCCCGCCGCAGGCGTTCAGCGGCAGTCCCTCGTCGACCTGGCCGTTGCAGTTGTCGTCGATGCAGTTGCAGGTCTCGATCTGGCAGTGCCGGGGGATGCCGGTCCCGTTTTGCCCGATCTTGTTATCGGGATCGTTCTTGTCGTCGGGGTTGATGACGAAGCCGTTGCAGGCGGCGATGTTGTTGCCCGGCGTGCACTGGCTGCACTGGTTCGAAACCCCCTCGTCGATGTGGCCGTTGCAGTTGTCGTCCTTGCCGTTGCAGGTCTCCCCCGGCGGAACGTTCTCGGCGATGATGCCGACCAGCGCCGACTTCACCGCTGCGGTGTTGGTCAGCGTGACGAAGATGGCTTGGTTGGTGCCGCCGGCGGCGGCGATCCGGTTGGCGGCCGCCTTCTCGGCGTTGGTGAGGCCGTTGTCCGTGAGGATGTAGGTCTGGACCCCCTTGGGGATGACCGTCGAGTGGTTGAGCGCGCAGGCGGTCACTTCGGGCTCGAACGTCCCGTAGCTCGCGGCCGGCGTCTGGGCGCAGGTCTTGACGTCGAGGCTGGTGCCGACCTTCGTGTCGCAGGTCTCGGCGCCGTCGGTGGCGATGATGACGATGTTCTGGCGGCAGTCCCGCCAGATGGGGTTGTCGTTCGGATAGACGTAGTTCTCGAAGTACATCCGGGCGTAGAAGATCGAACGGCCGAGCGGCGTGTTGTTGTTGGGCGGGATGCGCAGCTCGGGGTCGGTGTAGCTGGCCGCGACAGCGCTCTCGGTCTGATCAACCCAGGTATAGATGGTGTTGATGTTGGCCCCCAGCGGGTCGAAGTCGGTCGAGGCGCCCGGCTTGAGCCCCGCCGCCGCGCGCGTCACCGGGATGAGCAGCGACTGGGCGATGCCGTTGTCGAACCAGGCGCCGTAGGTGGTCTGCGAGTTCGGGTTGTCGCTCTGGGTCGTCATTCGGCAGCCGAGCGTGCCGCTGACCGCGGTCCCCGCGTTGCTCCAGAATGCGTTGGGGCAGTTGTCGGCCTGCGCGGCGTTGAAGCTCTGCGGGAAGCGCATGAGACCGAAGTTGGCCTCGTCGGTGCCGACCTCGGCCAGCGCGTCGCGCAGCGCGTGCTTCATGTTGTAGATGCGGCTGGTCTGCCCGTTCGCGTTGTTGTTGCAGAGGGGCGAGCCGTCGTTCGCCTGGTTGTAGAGCATCGAGCCCGAGGTATCGAACAGGATCAGGATGTTCGGGCGGATCGCCTGGGCCCGGGCGACCCCCGAGGCCCCCAGCAGGATCGCCAGAGACGCTCCGAGCAGGAGGACCAGGCGCTGTGGCGTCTCCGCGGATCGTTTCACATGCATGGCGCGCGTCCTGGTCATTGCGGCAACTGTCCCGGCAAGCAGCAACGGAAGCCGACCGAGGGGAGGCGAACGTCGATCCCCTGGGTCTTGGTCCCCCCGTCGACCGGGATGGTGGCGTAGGGCGCCGGGATCGAGGCGTCGCACTGCAGGCCGGGCGCGATCGTCACGGCGGGCGACTTGGTGTTGTCGATGAAGCTGTCGATGTCGTAGGCGCCCCCGCGCAGCTCGAACAGGCAAGGCGGCTTCGTGCAGCTGGGGTTGCTGGGCGGCATCGTGGTGGTCAGGTCGGTGGCCGTCCATTCCTTCACGTTGCCGCTCATGTCGAAGAGCTTGAGGCTGGGGTTGGTCGAGATCACCGAGACGCAGTTGCCGGCGGCGCCCGTCGCGATGGGCGCCGGTGTCTTGTTCATCGCCGTCTCGTAGTCGTTGCCGTTGCAGTCGGCGGCCACGTAACTAGCGCCGTATGGGAAGATCGTGTTGTTCATCCCTTTGCAGGCCGCTTGCCAGTCGGCGGCGGTGCAGAGGCGCCAGCTCGGGCCGAGCAACTCGCAGGCCTTCTCGGCCTCACCCATTGTCACGTTCGTCCAGGGCATCTTGCCGGGAACGGTGCAGCCACGGCGGGTCGAGTCGAACCCGGCGCTGGTGGCGGTGGCGTCGTACCGGCTCGCCTCGTAGGCGTACATCGTGACGTTCGTGGAGGCGATGTAGACCAGCGCGTCGTCGGTGGTGCGGTTCGACGCCGAGTCGAGCTCGTCGACGAGGCCGTCGCAGTCGTTGTCGATGCCGTCGCAGATCTCGACGCCTGGCTGCTTCATCGTCCCAACGCAGACGTGCCCGGTCTTGCTGCTGTCACAGGCCCACTTGCCGGTTCCGGCGCAGGGACCGGTGCCATAGACGCACGCTTTCCCGATCTGGTACGGCTCGTCCACGACGCCGTTGCAGTCGTTGTCGAGACCGTCGCAGCCCTTCGAGGTATCCTCGATCACCTGGTAGGTGGTCGCCGGGTAGTTGCAGACCCAGCCATTCTGTCCCGTGCAGACCGGGTGGGAGCTCATGCAGACCCCCAGCGTGAGACAGTTATTGACCGGCGTTTGGAGGTTGTCGTCGACGACGCCGTCGCAGTCGTTGTCGAGGCCGTCGCAGATCTCGACGCCACCGTTGGTCTTGATGCACGCGGTCTCGCAGCCCGGAAGGTTCGGGTCGCGGTCGTAGAAGTTCGCCAGGCAGGCCCCCTGCATGCAGACGCCGTTGTTGCAGCTGGCGTTGGCGAACGGGTACGCGCACTGGTGGTTGCAGGCGCCGCAGTTGTTGACGTCGGTCATGAAATCGAAGCCGTCGTCGATCGTCCCGTTGCAATCGTTGTCGAGGCCGTCGCAGATCTCGACGCCGTTGTTCGTCTTGGTGCACTCGCAGCCGTTGGCGGGATCCTTGTCGGCGTCGAAGAAGCCGGGCTGGCAGGTCACCTGGCAGACGCCCTTCACGCACGACGGCGTCGCGTTCACCGTGCTGCACTGATGGAAACAGGCCCCGCAGTTCGCGGTGTCGACCTGCAGATCGGGTGAGTTGGCGTTGCAGGTCGTGAAGCCGCTCCCCCCGACGCCGCCGGCGCCGCCCGCGCCCGCCTTGCCGCCGAAGCCGCCGTCCTGTCCGACGGTGCCGCCGGTCCCAGGTCGCAGATCCGGGAGGCCGACCGCGTCGCGCCGTGCGCGCGCATCGATGATTCCGGCGTCCCCCCCCGCGATCGTCAGGAATTGATAGAGGTGATCCCGGCAGCCCGTCGCCGCCACGGAAACGGCCACGAGAAGCAGACCGCTTTTAATCAAGCTAACCGACCGCCCCTGACTCATCTTGTTGCGCGTCCACTATAGCCCAATAGGAGGTAAGGATAAATACTTTCAGTTGAACACTGCGCGGCATCGGAGCGCCGGGGCGGAACGATGCCAGCCCATCCGGAGCGCACCGGTCGCCTAAGCCAAGTCCTGGCCGGCGAAGAAGAAAGCCAGCTCGCCACGCGCCGTGTCGGGACCGTCGCTGCCGTGGACGGCGTTCTGCTCGATGTCGGTGCCGTACTTCTGACGGATGGTTCCGGCGGGGGCCTTCTTCGAGTCGGTCGGGCCCATCACCTCGCGGTAGCGGGCGACGGCGTTCTCGCCCTCGATCGCCATGACGACGACCGGGCCCGAGGTCATGAACGTGACGAGGTCGTCGTAGAACGGCCGCTCCTTGTGGACGGCGTAGAAGGCGCGCGCCTGAGCTTCCGAGAGCGTGAACCAGGCGCAGGCCGACGATCCTGAGGCCGGCCTTCTCGATCATGTCGAGGACACCGCCGATGGCGCTCTTGCCGACGGCGTCGGGCTTCACGATTCCGAAAGTGCGTTCGATGGACATGGATCTCCTGCTGACTATTTGATGAAACTGGCGACGGTCTTGCCGAGCTCGGCCGGCGTCGCGGCGATGGCGATGTTGGCCTCGCGCAGGGCGGCGATCTTCTCGGCCGCCGTCCCCTTGCCGCCGCTGATGATGGCGCCCGCGTGCCCCATGCGCTTGCCCGGCGGCGCGGTCTGACCGGCGATGAAGGCGGCGACCGGCTTCTTCATGTTGGCCTTGACGAATCGGGCGGCGTCCTCCTCCGACGTCCCGCCGATCTCGCCGATCATGAGCACCGCCTCGGTCTGCGGGTCGCGCTCGAACAGCGCCAGGCAGTCGACGAAGTCGATCCCCTTGACCGGATCGCCGCCGATGCCGATGGCCGTCGACTGGCCGAGACCGAGCGCAGTCAACTGATGCGCGGCCTCGTAGGTGAGCGTCCCCGAGCGCGACACGACGCCGACCTTGCCCGGCTTGTGGATGTAGCCGGGCATGATCCCGATCTTGCACTCGCCCGGCGTGATGATGCCCGGGCAGTTCGGGCCGATGAGCGTCACGCTTCGAGCCGTGCGCGTCGAGCGCGCGCTTGCGCCCGCACCATGTCGAGCGTCGGGATGCCCTCGGTGATGCAGACGACGACGGCGATGCCGGCGTCGCGCGGCCTCGAGGATCGCGTCGGCGGCGCCGGGCGGCGGCACGTAGATGACGGTCGCGTTGGCGCCGGTCTTCTTGACGGCGTCGGCGACGGTGTCGAACACGGCGAACCCTTCGTGCGTCGAGCCCGCCCTTGCCGGGCGTGACGCCGCCGACGACGTTGGTGCCGTACTCGCGCATCTGCTTGGCGTGGAAGGTCCCGGCCGAGCCGGTGATGCCCTGGACGATGAGCTTGGTCTCTTTTCCGACGAGGACCGACATGGCTACTTGCTCCCCTTGCGCGAGCGGCGACGATCTTCTTGCGCGCCGTCGGCCATGTCGTCGGCGGTCGTGAGCGCCAGGCCCGACTCGGCGAGCATCTTCTTGCCGAGCTCGACGTTGGTGCCCTTCGAGCCGCACGACGAGCGGCACCTTGAGGCCGACCTGCTTGACCGCCGCGATGACGCCGGCCGCGATGGTGTCGCACTTCATGATGCCGCCGAAGATGTTGACGAAGATGCCCTTCACGCTCGGGTCGGCGGTGATGATCTTGAAGGCCGCCGTCACCTTCTCGGCGTGGCGCTGCCGCCGACGTCGAGGAAGTTCGCCGGCTGGCCGCCGAAGTGCTTGATGATGTCCATCGTCGCCATGGCGAGGCCGGCGCCGTTGACCATGCAGCCGATGTTGCCGTCGAGCTTGATGAACGACAGGTCGTACCGCTTGGCCTCGATCTCGGCCGGGTCCTCCTCGTCGAGATCGCGCAGCGCCTCGCAGGTCCTTCTGGCGGTAGAGCGCGTTGTCGTCGAAGGTCACCTTGGCGTCGAGCGCCAGCACGCGCCCGTCGGTCAGCACGACCAGCGGGTTGATCTCGATCAGCGACGCATCGAGTCGCGACGAACGCGTTGTAGACCAGCAGGAGCAGCTCCGCCGCGTTCTTGGCCGCCGCGCCGTGCAGGCCCGAGCCCATAGGCCAGGTTGCGCGCCTGGTACGCCGCCAGGCCCACGGCCGGGTCGACGACCTCGCTTGAGGATCTTCTCCGGGTGGCTTGGCGGCGACCTCCTCGATCTCCATGCCGCCCTCGGACGAGGCCATGACGACGACGCGGCCGAAGCCGCGGTCGACGACCACGCCGAGGTAGAGCTCGCGCGCGATGTCGACCGCCTGCTCGACGAGCAGCCGCTTGACCATCTGTCCGCCCGGTCCGGTCTGGTGCGTGACCAGGTTCATGCCGAGGATCTTCTGCGCCGTCTCGCGCGCGGCCGCCGCGCCCTTGACCACCTTGACGCCGCCGCCCTTGCCGCGGCCGCCGGCGTGGATCTGCGCCTTGACGACCACGAACTCGTTGTCGGTCTCGGCGATCAGCGACTTGGCGGCCGCCTCGGCCTCGTCGATGCTGAACACCGGCCGACCCTTGGGGATCGGCACGCCGAACTTCTTCAGGATCTCCTTCGCCTGGTACTCGTGGATCTTCACGGCGGGCCTTTCTTTATTACAGCTTCCGCGAGGCTTCGAGCAGCTCGCGCACGGCGCCCGCCGACTTGTCGAGCATTGCCTTCTCCTCGGCCGTCGAGCTCGATGTTGACGATCTTCTCGACGCCGCCGGCGCCGATGACGACCGGCACGCCGATGTAGAGATCCTTGTAGCCGTACTCGCCGTCGAGGTACGCCGCGCAGGCCAGGAGGCGCTTCTGGTCCTTGAGGTACGCCTCGGCCATCGCGATCGCCGCCGAGGCGGGCGCGTAGTAGGCGCTGGTGCCCATCAGCTTGACGATCTCGCCGCCGCCGTTGCGCGGTGCGGTCGACGATGGCCGCCGAGCTTGTCGGCGGCGATGAGCTGCGTGACCGGGACGCCGTTGACGGTGCAGTAGCGTGGTCACCGGCACCATCGTGTCGCCGTGGCCGCCGAGCACCATCGGCGCGCACGTCCTTGACGGAGACGCCGACCTCGCGGGCGAGGAACAGCTGGAAGCGCGCGGAGTCGAGCACGCCGGCCATGCCGACGACCTTCTTGCGCCGGAAAGCCGGTCACCTTCTTCAGCTCGTAGACCATCGCGTCGAGCGGGTTCGAGACCACGATGACGAACGCGTCGGGGCAGTGCTTCTTCAGGTTCTCGGCGACGTTGCGGATGATCTTCAGGTTGATCGACAGCAGATCGTCGCGCGACATGCCCGGCTTGCGCGGCACGCCGGCGGTGATGATGACGACGTCGGAGCCGGCGACAGTCGTCCCAGTTCGAGCTGCCGGTGATCTTGGCGTCGTAGCCGAGCACCGCGCCGTTCTGCTCGAGGTCGAGCGCCTTGCCCTTGGCGAGGCCCTCCTTCTCGGGGATGTCGAAGAGCACGACGTCGCCGAGCTCCTTGCGCGCGGCGAGCGCGGCGAGCTCGCCGCCGATGTTGCCGGCACCGATGAGGGCGATCTTCTTCCGGCCGGGCATGATCGGATCTCCTTGCGTGGTGCGCGCGAAAACGGCGGGAGCTTAGCGCGCCGGGGCCGCCAGCGGCTAATTTTCGGGGCTAGATATTTCGGATGATGGCGTCGCCGAAGGCGGAGCAGCTGACCTCGCTCGCGCCCTGCCATCAGGCGCGCGAAGTCGTAGGTCACGGTCTTCTGGGCGATGGTCTTCTCCAGGCCGCTACGATGCGCGTCCGCGGCGCCCGTCCAGCCGAGGTGCTCGAGCAGCATCACGCCCGACAGGATCACCGAGCCCGGGTTCACCTTGTCCTGGTTGGCGTACTTCGGCGCCGTGCCGTGCGTCGCCTCGAAGACCGCGTGGCCGGTGACGTAGTTGATGTTGCCGCCCGGCGCGATGCCGATGCCGCCGACCTGCGCGGCCAGCGCGTCCGAGAGGTAGTCGCCGTTCAGGTTCAGCGTCGCGATGACGTCGAACTCGTCGGGGCGCGTGAGCACCTGCTGCAGCGTGATGTCGGCGATCGCGTCCTTGACGAGCAGCTGGCCGGCGGGCGGCTTGCCGCCGCAGTCGTCCCAGCCGACCGCCTTGCCGGCGAACTCCTTCTTGACGAGCGCGTAGCCCCAGTCGCGGAAGGCGCCCTCGGTGAACTTCATGATGTTGCCCTTGTGGACCAGCGTGACGCTCTTGCGCTTGTGGTGGATGGCGTACTCGATCGCCGCGCGGATGAGCCGCTCCGACGCCCTCGCGCGAGACCGGCTTGATGCCGATGCCCGACGTCGCCGGGAAGCGGATCTTCTTCACGCCCATCTCGTTCTGGAGGAACGCGATCACCTTCTTCGCCTCGGGCGACTCCGCCTGCCCACTCGATGCCGGCGTAGATGTCCTCCGTGTTCTCGCGGAAGATCACCATGTCGACCTTCTCGGGCGCCTTCACCGGCGACGGCACGCCCTTGAAGTAGCGCACCGGCCGCAGGCAGACGTAGAGATCGAGCATCTGCCGGATGGCGACGTTGAGCGACCGGATGCCGCCGCCGACCGGCGTCGTCAGCGGCCCCTTGATGCCGACGAGGTAGGTCTTGAACGCCTCGAGCGTCTCGTCGGGCAGCCAGCTGTCGAACAGGTTCTTCGCCTTCTCGCCCGCGTAGACCTCGGTCCAGGCGATCTTCTTCTTGCCGCCGAACTCCTTGGCGACCGCGGCGTCGAGCACGCGCACGCTGGAGCGCCAGATGTCGCGGCCCGGTCCCGTCGCCTTCGATGAACGGAATGATCGGGTGATCGGGGACCTCGAGGCGCCCGTCCTGGTGGACCGTAATCGGGTCGGAACCGGACGGAATGACTGGCTTCGCGCTGGGCATGGCTGACGCCGATTAGCCCCGACGGGGGGCCATCAACGCAAGAGAAAAAGTGCCAGGCGCCGCTGGATTTTCGCGGCCGCGCGCTGTTTCGAATCGGTCAGGCCGCCGAGAGGGCGTCGAGCACCGGCTCGTTCGGGGAAGCCGGATCCGGCCGCAGGTCCCCCGACTCCGGATCGACATGGAGATCCAGCGCCGTGAGCGGGACATGCCCGATCACCGGCGGAGTCCTGGCCGCATCGACGAGCGCGTTCACGATGGCCTCGCGCCCGAGGACGGTGATCCGGATCCCGGCGACCCACGGCAGGGTCGCGATGCGGCCGTCGGAGTACCGCACCTTGCGATGGCCGAGCGGTTCCAGTCCGAGTCGCGAGACGACGTCCTCCGGAAGGACCAATATCGTGGCGTGGGTGCTGACCACAGCCTCCACCTCCGCGGTCCGTACCTGGTCGATGGTCGAGAGGCCACGTCGGACCTGTTCCTCGTCGTAGCTGTTCGCCAGCTTGATGCTTTGCATGACTCGCTCCCTCTGGTGACTATCGGACCGCCGCGGGAACGCGCGTGCCGTCCGCGCGCCGCCAGACCGCGACAAACTCCTTGTCGTAGCTCCAGACCCGGAACGAGGCGTTCATTGCCGAGAGGGCGACGAGCTGGGCATCGGCCAGGTCGGGCTCGTGTTCTTCGTACTGCTCCATCCAGTCGAAGATCGCTTCCCACGCGTCCGCTTGTGTTTCGAGGATCGCGACCCGGAGGTGCTGCAAGTAAGAGCGCAGCCTCAGACGCAGATGACCCTCGGGCAGAAGGTAGAAACTCTCCGAGAGCACCGGGACCGTCGATCCGAATGGTCCACGGCCAAGACGCTTCAGATCGCGGATTGCCCGGGCGTGAAGGTCATCTTCGTCATCGGCCAGTGCAACGAGCACGTTGGCATCCACCAGAATCAGGCGCGCCTCCGAAGCTTGGCACGGATGAACTCCGATACCTCTCGCCGGTTCGTGGTGTCGATCCGCCGGCGCTTTTTCGCTCCTGGCGGGGTGGGGTACTGCCTCTGAATCTCCGCCACGAGCGCGTCGACATCGAGCGGCTCGGGTTTGGGCGCCCGTCGTGCCTCCGCGCGGATCGCCCCACGGACGAGCTCCGAAATCGAGACGCCGCGCTCCTTGAGCTGTTGGACCAATCGACTGTCCTTGTCGTCCAGGCGGACGTTCAGCAACCGCATGACCTCAACTGTAAAGACAGGATGTCTTTACGTCAAGCCGAACCGGCTGGGCGATCAGCGGATCTTGGTGCCGGGCGGGACGTCGCGGTCGAGGGCGGAGAGGCCGAGGACGTCTGCGTCGCCGGCGGCGAGGATCATCCCCTGCGAGACGACGCCCCGGATCTTCCGGGGCGTGAGGTTCGCGAAGTAGATGACCGTCTTGCCGACGATCGTTTCGGGCGTGTAGGTCGGCGCGATTCCGGAAACGACGGTTCGCGGCTCGCCGGCGCCGATGTCGAGCGTCAGCTTGAGCAGCTTGTCCGCCTTGGGGACGCGCTCGGCGGCGAGAACCTTCGCGGCGCGCAGCTCGATCTTGGCGAAGTCGTCGATCGACACGTCGGCGGGCGGGGCGCTCGCCGCCGGCGTCGGGGGTGTCGCCGGAGCGGTCGGCGCCCCTTCGGTGGGAACCCACTGGGCGATGAGGGCCGCCTGGCGCTCGGGCTCGATGCGTGGAAAGACTGGCCTCGGCTCGGCGAGTTTGCCGCCCGGCCAAGAGAACTTTGTCGGCCAAGTTCCCTCATCCTGCGCATGCCCGAGCTGACGCAGGATCTCTCGTGAGGACTCGGGCATCGCGGGCGCGACCATGAGAGCCGCCCAGCGAAGCGCCTCGCAGCATGTTCTGAGCACCCGTTCGACCGCCAGACTCTTGTTAGGGTCTTTCTGAAGAACCCAAGGCTGCTCCACGGCCAGATACGTGTTGCAACGACGGACGAGCTCCCAGGTTGCCTCGAGAGCGCGGGCTGGAGCGAAACTCTCCCAGGCTGTGGCCGCCATGTCTTGCTGTTGCTGGGCGTGTTTCTCAATCTCGACGTCTTGCGCCCCCTCCTGCAAGTATCCCTGCTGGGAACGATCCTGGGTAGCGACCAAGACCATCGAGAGCGTCCTGTTGAGGAGATTTCCAAGATCGTTTCCCAGATCCGATTGGTACCGCTGGAACAGCGCCTCATAGGTGAAGTCGCCGTCGTTGCCAAAGGTATACTCGCGCAGCACGAAGTAGCGCAGCGGATCGATGCTCCCGAGTCCTTCGGCAATCGCCATTGGATCGACGCGCGTCGCGGGCATCGACTTGGAGATCTTCTGGCCCTTCACCGTCAGGTAACCGTGGCAGAAGATCTTCGGCCTTCGCTTGCGGCTCGGAAGTCCGGCGCTCATCAGTATGGCGGGCCAGTAGACCGCGTGGAAGCGAAGGATGTCCTTGGCGATCAGGTGGTGCGTCGCCGCCCAGAGCTCGCCCTTGCCGTCGCCGCGCGCGACCGCGTCGGGGCCGCCCAGCGACGGTGAGGTAGTTCGTGAGCGCGT
This sequence comes from uncultured Pseudomonadota bacterium, assembly GCA_963831685.1. Classification (GTDB taxonomy): domain Bacteria; phylum Myxococcota_A; class Polyangia; order Fen-1088; family Fen-1088; genus JADGRB01. The sequence goes on along the minus strand of CAWHRJ010000004.1, from coordinate 1,590,220 downwards.
CGACCCAGACGTAGACCGTGTGCTTCGGGATCGTCGGGGACCGGGAGCCCCCACTTGACCGTCGTGCGCGAGATCGACAGATCGCGCAGGCCGCCTTCGACGAACGAGCGGACCTCGTTGAGGCGCGACTCGGGCCGCACCGGGTCGGTCTCGTACCAGGCGAGCAGCTTGTCGGCGTAGGCCGAGAGCCGGAAGAAGTAGTTCTTCTCCTTCACGTTCTCGACGGGCGTCAGGTGGATCTTGCAGAGCTTGCGGTCGCCGTCGGTGATGACGTCATCCTCGCTCTTAGCCTCCTCGCAGCCGACGCAGTACATCGCCGTCGTACTCCTGAGGCGCTCGCCGTACGATGCCTTCCCGAGGCGATCGCCCACATCTCGGCGACGGCCGCCTCGTGCTTTGCTCGGGCTCATGCGTCTCGGCTTGCGGTCGTTCGGACGAAGTCGTCGTTCGAGATGCCGATCTGCTTCCAGGTCTCCTGGAACTTGGCGGCGATCTCGTCGCAGTAGGCCTGCTCGTCCATGCCGCGCTCGCGCGCGATGCGCTCGATCTTCTGGCCGTGCTCGTCGAGGCCGGTCAGGAAGAAGACGCTCTCCTTCGGGTCCTCGCCACGCGACCGCGCGCGCGCGCGGTGATAGCGGGCCAGCGCGTCGGCGACCACCGTCGTGTAGAACGTCCCGAGGTGGGGGAGGGCGTTGACGTAATAGATCGGCGTCGTGATGTAGAAGCGGGACATGGTCAGATCTCTTCGCCGGGGGGCGGATTGGGCGCCGGCAAGAGCTCCTCGGCGGTGAAGGTCTTGGGGGGTGCGCCGTCGAAGTAGACGCGGACGCGGCCGCGCAAGACGTCGAGGTCGCCGACGCGGCCGACGCCCTCGGGCGTGCCGACGCGCTTGCCGATCTTGGGGAGCGCCTCCGCGGCTTCCAGGTAGGTGGCGTCCTCGTAGACCAGGCAGCACTTGAGGCGCCCGCACTGCCCCGACACCTTGCTCGGCGCCATCGCCAGGTTCTGGTGCTTGGCCATCTTGATCGACACCGGCGCGAACTTGGGCAGGAAGGTCGAGCAGCAGAGCTCGCGCCCGCACGATCCGATGCCGCCGACGATCTTGGCCTCGTCGCGCACGCCCACCTGGCGCAGCTCGATCCGCGTGTGGTAGCGCGCGGCGAGGTCACGCACGAGCTCCCGGAAGTCGACGCGCGTCTCGGAGGCGAAATAGAAGAGCGCCTTGCCGCCGCGCTGAAACTCGACCCGGAAGATCTTGATTTCCAGCTTCTGGGCCGCGGCGCGCTCGCGCGCGAACGCCTTCGCCTCGGCGGCGCGCTCGGCGGCGACGCGCAGGCGATCGAGGTCGCGCGCGTCGGCGCGGCGCACGATGCGGGGGAGGGGGGCGGGGGCCGGGCCCGCGGGCCGCCGCGCCGAGGCGACCGCCACCGCGCCGACCTCGCTCTCGCGGCCGTCGTCCGACCGCGGTGACCCTGGGAGGGTCCCCGCACCCTCCCGCGACGGACTCCGGTGGGCAGAGCCCACCTCCGTCCACGCGACGACGACGCGCTCGCCGGCGCGCAGCTCCAGCTCGCCGGCGTCGCAGGCGAGCACCCGGCCGCGCGGATCGAGCTTCACGCCGGCGACGTTGATCATCGGCACCGACGGCTCGCTCACGCCCGGACCTCCTGGTGCTTGAGCGCGATGAGCAGTCGCTCGAGCGCCAGCGTCGGGTTGACGTTGACCTGCAGCGCCAGCTGAACGTCGACGATGGCCGTCACGGCGCGCCCCAGCCGGTCTATCCCTAACGAGGCGAGCGCCTCCGGATCGCCCGCGCGGGCCAGCGCCGCCAGCTCCGGGGCGCCGGCCGCCACCGCCATCGCATCGCGGTAGAGACCTCCCAGCAGCGCCAGCAGTCGGGGCATGTCGGCTTTTCCCTCCTTCTCGCCGGTGAGCGCCACCGCCGTGTCGAACAGCTGGCCCGCACCGCGGGTCGCGACGGCGGTGCGCAGCGCGCCCAGCGCCTCCTCGAGCCCGGTCTCGGCCCCTTCGGCGGCGGCGGCCTCCAGCATCCGTGCCGCCGAGCCGTCGGCCAGCGCCGCCGCGATCTCGGCGCGCGCCTCCGGCAGGCCCCGGGCGCGCGCGATCTCCGCCAGCGCGGCGGCGCCCAGCGCGCGAAACCGGATCCGCTGCGCGCGCGAGCGGACGGTGGGCAGAAGCCGATCGGGCGCCGCCGTGCAGAGAACCAGGTGGTTCCCGGGCAGCGGCTCCTCCAGCGTCTTGAGCAGGCCGTTCGCCGAGCTGGGGTTCATCGCGTCGGCGTCGTCGACGACGATCACCCGCGCCGGCGCCTCGTGGGGCCGCGTCCGCGCCAGCGCGAGGATCGCGCGGACGTCGTCGACGACGATCTGGCCGCCGGGCCCCGAGGGACCGAACGTCGGCACGTCCGGGTGGAGGCCCGCCTCGATGCGGCGGCAGACCTCGCAGGCGCCGCAGCCGGAGCCGGGCGCCCTGGGGCAGTCGAGCGCCATCGCCAGCCCGATCGCCGCGCTCCGTTTGCCGACGCCGGGCGGCCCCTCGAAGACGTAGGCGTGCGCCAGGCGGCCGGCCACGATCGCGCGCTCGATCGCCGCGCGCGCCAGGTCCTGGCCGATGAGATCGCCGAGCCGCACGGCCCGAAACCTAACACAGGCGGCGCGTCGGTCCTGCCGGCGCGCCGTCTTCGCGGTCGAGGTCGACACGCCCTGGCGGTAACGGTAACCTTGAAGCTGTCATGGGTATCCTCGGCAAGCTCTCCACGCTGATCAAGTCCAACCTCAACGACGCGATCGACTCCATGCAGGACCCCGGCAAGGAGATCGACCAGATGGTCCGCGACATGGAGGACTACGCGCGGCAGGCGCGCGCCGAGGTGGGGCGCAGCATCGCGGACGAGCGGCTGCTCGAGCGCCGGCTGCAGACGATCGAGGGGGAGATCTCCGACTGGCAGAAGAAGGCCGAGATGGCTGTTCGCGCCGGGGACGACGCGCTCGGCAAGGAGGCGCTCAACCGCAAGGGGGACAAGGAGGCTGAGCGCGGCGAGACCAAGAAGGCGCTGCAGGAGCAGGGGGTCTACGCCGACCAGCTGACGTCCGCGCTCAAGGCGCTGGAGGCCCGCCTCAAGGATGTGAAGCTCCGCCAGGGGACGCTCAAGGCCAAGGCGCGCGCCAACCGCGACGGGACGATGAGCGCCAAGACGACGGCCTTCGGCGACTTCGATCGGATGTCGAGCCGCATCGACGCAACCGAGGCCGAGGCCAGCCTGGACGACGAGCTCGGCAACCGGACGACCGCCACCATTGCTGTCGAGCGGCGCCTCGACCAGATGGCCAGCGACGCGGCCGCAGACGACGCCCTGGCCGAGCTGAAGCGCAAGCTCGGCAAGTGAGGCTACCGCCGCTTCCCCTGTGGTAGGCTCCGCCGACAATGGCCGATTGGCAGTCTGCGCCCGCCGGTTCGCAATCGGGAGCGCGCCACGAGACCGCGCGCGTCGTGTTGCACAAGAGCACGGCGCCGGGTTGGTTCTGGGGCCTTCTCGGCTTCTTGAGCGTGCTGGCCGTCGGGTCGGCGGGGCTGCTCTTCGCCGCCAAGACCGGTCTCCTCGGCGGTCGGCCGGTGGCGCCGGCGCCCAGCGTGGCGGCAGCCCCCGCGGTCGCGGCGCCCGCGCCCGCGCCGGCCGCCGCTGTCGCCGATCCGGCCGGTCCCAAGATCGTTCCGCTGGAGGCCCCGCCGCCGCCGCCGGCTCCCGCCGTGGAGCCCAAGACAAAGGTCCGGGCGCGCTCGATCAAGCTGGCGCGCTCGCAGAGCGGGCACGTGGCCCCCGCCGCGACCCCCGCCCCGGCCCCCGCCGCGAGCGACAAGCCGGCCGCGCCCGAAGAGGCGCCGGCCGCCAAGAAGCCAGCGGCGGCCGCGCCGGCCGACGACGGTCGGGTGCACATCCACCACGCCGGCGCCTCCGACCAGGACGACGACGACGACGACGACAACTAGCCGCGGTGGCCAGACGGCACCTAGCGCTGCGGCGCCGCGGGTCCCGGCAGGCGGACGCCGTCCTCGGCGGCCGCGCGCTCGAGCGCGGCGAGGCGGCGGGCGGTCACGAGCAGCAACACCGCCAGCAGCGCCAGCAACAGGAGGACGACGGCCAGCGCGCCGACCAGCAACGGCCGCGTCCCCGGCGTGACCCGCAACGGGCCGAGCGGCGCGAGCATGGCCGCCGCGACCTCACCTGGATCGGCGGCGGCGGTGATCACCACGCCGACGGCGGCGGCGTCGAGGCCGGCCACGCTGCCCGCCACCAGCTTCTGGACGTCGGCCACCGCGATCGGCGCCGCCCCGGGGCGCGCCTTGAGCAGGACCGCCGCGCGCGCCGCGCTCTTGGGCCTGGCGTCGACGGCCAGCGGGTCTGTCTCCTCGAGGACCAGGTGGACGCGCGCGCTCACCACGCCGTCGACAGTCTCCAGCGTCCGCTCGATCTCCCCGGCCGTCGCGTCGAGGTAGCGCGCCCGCTCCTCGGACGGCGTGGGGATGAGGCTCGGCTGGCCGTAGGTCTCCGTGAAGCCGCGTCGCTTGTCGCGGGGCAACCCCAGCGCGCGGAGCAGATCGAGCGCGCGCGTTCCGTCGCCGTGTGCGACGCGGATCGTATAGCTGGCGCCGCTCCCGGACGACCCCTCGTCCGCGACCTTCTCCGCGCCGATCCCGGCGCGTTCGAGCGCCGCGGTGGCGTCGTTCGCCGCCCGCTCGTCGATCCCGTGCAGGATGTTGGTCGAGCAGCCGGCCGCGACCGCCATCACCGCCGCCAGCGCCAAGGCCGCCCCGATTCCCCGCCGTTTTCCCCGCCGATTCATGGCGGCGTCATAACACAAAACGGCATCCTCGCGGCCGATCAGACCTGGGTCCCCATCGTCTGCTTGATGGCGCCGACCAGCCGATCGGCGACCCGCGAGACCACCTCGACCGTCTGCGCGTAGCGCGCGACCGTCGCCTGCATCGCCAGGAGCTGCGCCGGGCTGAACGTCTTTCCGCGAGCGGCCGCCTCCAGCAGCGCGTCGACCTGCTTCTCCGCCCCTAAAGCCCGCTCGAACATCGCACGCACGGGGCCCGCCGACGGTCCCGGCACCACCGGGTGCGCCGGGACCGCGGCGGGCTTGCCGGCGGCGACGGTCGGGGACGTCTGCGGGCCGAGCGCCCGCCCCTCGACGAGGACCGCCGAGAACGGCTTGTCGGGCCCGGCCGGGCGGGGAGTGGCCGGCGGGGAGGCGGCGGGGCTGGCCGGTGACGCGGGAGCGATGCGCATGGCGGGTCATCGGCCGCACCCGCTCTTCGGTTGCTAGGAGACGTCCGCCATCGCCTCGCGCAGCAGATCGACCGCCCGCGCGTGCAGGCGGCAGGCCCAGGACTTCGACAGCCCCAGCTCGGCGCCCGCCTCTTCCAGATTCTTGTCGGCGAAGTAGTAGAGCTCCATCAGGCGCCGCTCCTTCTCGGGCAGGGCGGTCACGGCCTCTCGCACCCGGCGCGACATCCGGCTGTTTTCGACGGCCACGTCAGGGGCTGGCAGGCTCTCGTCGGGGACGGTCGAGGCCGCCTCCAGCGAGGTGATGTGGACCGTCGCGATGCCGGAGAGGATCTCGTTCACCTCGGCGAGCCTGGCGTCCGCGTCGGCCGGCTCGCCTCTCTTCTGCCCGGCCTTGCCCGCCGCCGCGCCGGCCTGTGCCTCCGCCGCCCCCTCGCGGTCGGCGCGGTTGCGCATGTACTCGTTGGCCCGCTCCTCGGCGCGGTAGCGGGCGTAATCGGCGCGCGAATACCAGCCCATCGCGCGCAGCCCGTCGTACATCGCGCCGCGGATCCGGTAGTAGGCGAACGTCGTGAACGCCACGCCGTGGCGGGCGTCGAACCGCTCGGCCGCCTCGACCAGCCCCTTCGATCCGTAGCCGATCAGATCGTCGACGTCGATCGACGCGTTCAGCGTCTTCTTCACCTTGCGCGCGATCGCCTGCACCAAGGAAAGGTGCTTCTCGACCAGCTGATTGACGTCCGACGCCGCCATCCCCGGCGACTAGACCAAGGGTTGCGCCGTGACGTCAAGCACCATAGTCTTCGCCGTCGATGCGCAGGTACGTCGAAGCATCCGCCGCTCATCAGAACGTCGCGCGCACGCAGCGTCTTCTCGATCGGATCGTCCCCGATCCCAGGCTGCACGCGCGGTTCGTCAACACGCTGGCCCGGCTCGAGTACGTCGGCGTCCGCAAGATCCTGAAGAGCCGGCGCTCCGAGCGGCTCGATCTGGACGGCATCCAGCACATCCTGGACGAGGCGGTACACGCGCTGCGCCTCAAGAAGGCGGCGGCGGCGCTGGGGGACGCGACCGGCGTCGACGTCGGGACGTTCGCCGCCGGCGCGACGCTGGCCGGCGACGCGGCGGAGAACTACCTGCAAGCGCTCGACCACCGCGCCGAGGAGGCGCTCGGCGATCTCCCCGACGGCGACCGGGCCGAGGCGAACTACCTCCTGACCAGCGCCGCGGTGGAGGTCCGCGCGCAGGTCTTCTATCCACTCTACGACCGGACGCTCAAGGCGCACGACGCCGGGTTCTCCGTCGCCGCCATCAGCAAGGACGAGGATCGCCACCTCGAAGAGATGGCCGCCGGCCTCTCGGCCGAGCTCCCCGACTGGCAGCGCCGTCTCGAGCCGCTGCTGGCCGCCGAGGAGGCGCTCTTCGCCAGGTTCCTGGGCGCGATCGAAGAGGTGGTCGCCGGGGCGCCGGCCGGCGCACATGGCTGAGTGGCGCAAGCTCGCCGAGGCCGACGTCCGCGCGATCCTGCGTGACTTCGGCGTCGCGGGCTACCGGTCGCACCACCCGATCGCGGTCGGCACGATCAACACCAACGTCCGGGTCGAGACCGACGACGGAACGCTGTTTTTGCGGGTCAACGAGGGGAAGTCGCTCGACGACGTCGGCCGCGAGGCGGCGATCGTCGCCCACCTGGCCGCGCGGGGCGTGGCCACGCCTGTCCCGCGGCTGTCGCCCGTCGGTCAGCCGTTCGTGCTGTGGCAGGAGCAGATCGTCTCGCTGTTCCCGTGGGTGGCCGGGCGAACGCTGGAGCGGGGCGAGGTTCTGCCGGCCCACGCCGCCGCCGTCGGCGCCGCGCTGGCCCGGCTGCATCTGGCGGGCGTCGACTTCTCCGACCGCCGGCCCGGACGCTACGAGCCCGAGGAGATCGATCGCCGGCTGGCGGTCATCACGGCCCTCGGCCGCCCGGAGCTGACGCCGGCGGTCGCCATCCTGACCACGGAGCTGCGGGCGCTGGCGGCGGAGCGGGCGCCGTCGCTGCCGGGGGGGCTCATCCACGGCGATCTGTTCATCGACAATGTGCTCTACGCCGACGACGCGCTGTCGGCGCTGATCGACTTCGAGCAGGCCTCGTGGGGGCGCCTCGCTTACGACTTGGCGGTGACGGCGTTGGCGTTCGGCTTCGGGCGGGACGACTTCCGCGCCGACGTCACGCGCGCGCTGCTCGACGCCTACGCTGCTGTCCGGCCGCCGACCGCCGAGGAGCGGGCCGGCTTCGGCTCCGAGCTCCGCTTCGCCGCCTGCCGCTTCGCCGTGACCCGCATCACCGACGTCCACCTCAAACAGGGGAGCGGTGCGGCCCCGGGCAAGCGCTTCGCGCGCTACCTCGCGCGGTTGGCCAGCCTGAAGTTTCACCTCGCCTCCGACGCGCTGTTCGTTCTTCCCTGAGACGCCACCAAAAGTGGCGGACCCCGACGGACGATGGTGTCATGGGTCCCGTTGATGCGGAGATCTCGGGACCTGGCACTGTTGGGAGTTGTTCTGGTGGTCGTCGGTCTCTCGGGGTGCGCCTACTACGAGCCCCACAGCCTGGTGGCGACGAACATCCGGACCACCGAAAAGGACGCCCTCACCTCCGGCTCGAAGTCAGTCGAGGCCACTATCTGCGGCGGACGAATCCTTTCGGTCCCCTTCGGCCCGGACCCGCGAATCACCGGCTTGATGAACGCGCTTCAGGATCAGGTGACGAACGCGGTCGGCTTCGAGGACATCGAGATCGACACCTCGCGCGTGAACTACTTTTTTTGGCTCTACTACGAGGACTGCATCCACGGCTCGGCGGTTCCGCTGTTCCCGGTGATCAAGGCTCCCGCGAAGCCGAGCGCCAAGGCGGCGATTCCGGCACCGGCGAAGGAAGCCCCGGAAGCCGCGCCCGGCCAAGAAGCCAGCCCGCCGGCCGATCCGTTCTCCAACTGACCTCCAACTGGTCTCTAACCTGATATTCGGCGCGAGACGCGCGGGTGTTACTTCCGGACCATGTTGATGTACTTGCGGAGCGTGTCCTTGCGCTCCTCGTCCAGGTCGACGTAGCGGATCCCCATGTCCATCGGGGGCTCGCGGTTGGCCCAGACGACCTCGCCGGTGACGGCGATCGAGGCGTCGAGATCCGGGAAGTTCAGCACCAGGTCGACCATCGTGCCGACCTCCTCGACGCCGGAGGTTTGGATGCAGACCCCCCCCAGCGAGATGTTCTGGATCCGGTGGAACAGCAGCACTTCGTTCCCCGTGTAATCGACGTAAGCGTTGACCTCGAACCGGGGGAATTCGCGTGCGTGCTCGGGGAGATCACCCATGGCCGTCTCTCGTCACTATCGCAGATCCCGGTTGGGGTCAAAGGCCACGTTCGGCGGCTTGCCAAACTGGCACGCTCCCGGCGGGGGGAGCGACGAAGCGGCAGCGCGGCATGGCCGACCGACGCGGGGGCCGCATCCTGCGGTCCTGGAACATTTCGTGCACCGTCCCGGGCAGCTCCATGACCTGCCGAAGGGTGCCCGCTTTCTGCTCCGCATTCGTCGCGCTGGCGCTCGTCCTTGTCGCGGGGGTCGGGGGGGGGTGCGCCCACCACGAGTACTTCCCCCACACGACGATCGAGAGGAACGAGGAGAATCGGAAGATCATCGAGATCGTCGAGGAGTACCGGCAGCGGCTCATGCAACGGAATGTCGTGGGGCTGCTGGCGCTGGCCTCGCCGCGCTACTTCGAAGATTCCGGGACGCCGCGCTCCGACGACGACTACGGGTTCGATGGGCTCAAGAAGGTGCTGGAGACGCAGCTGCCGCGGGTCAAGTCGCTGCGCTACGACATCGAGTACCGCAACATCCGCGTCACCGGCGACCAGGCCGAGGTCGAGGTCTTCCTCGACGGGTCGTTCGAGATCGCCGCGCCCGAGGCGGGCGATCGCTATCGTCGCGTCAACGATTACCATCGCTTTCTGCTGAACAAAGAAGGCGACGAATGGAAGTTCATCGCCGGCATGTAGCCGGAGGCGGCCTAGCGGCAGTAGCGCTCGACCGCCTCGAACAGGCGGCTCAGATCGAGCGGCTTCATCACCAGCTCGGCGGCGTCGACGAGGACGGGGCGCTTCCCCGTGGCGGTGATGACCACCAGCGGGATGTCGGCGATCTCAGGGTCCAGCTTCTGCTCTTTCCGGAACTGCCAGCCGTCCATGACCGGCATCATGAGGTCGAGCAGGATCACGCAAGGGCGCGGCGAGGCGGCCTTGAGGTGATCGAGCGCTTCGCGTCCGTTGCCGACGCAGGAGACGTCGTAGCCCTCGTCCTCCAGCACCTCGCGAAGCGAGTCGCGGATGTCGGGGTCGTCGTCGACGACCAGGATCCCGCCGCAAGGGCCTTCTTTTCCCACGCGGGCAGTTTCCGAGGGTGGAGACCGGCTTGTCAAACGGTTTGGATAAACTAAACATTGTCCAGGTCGATGCGAGGCTTGCCCGCGGCTTTCGCCGCCGTTGCGATGGCTGCCGCCGCCACTGTCATGGGCGGCTCGCCGGCGCGCGCCCAGTCACGGCCGTCGCGGCCTTCGGGGCCGCTCGACACCGCGGTCCTGATCGCCACCCACTACCGCGTCGAGCCCAATCTTCTCTATCTGTCGGTGGGGGGGTGGAACGGGCGGCTCGATCTCTATCTGCCGCGCCGGCCGCGTGATCCGATGCCCGTGGCGCTGCTCTTTCACGGCGGCGGGTGGCAGAGCGGCAGCAAGGACGAGATCGCGCTCGACGTGCTCCCCTACCTCGCGATGGGGTTCGCGGTGGCGAACGTCGACTACCGGCTGGCGCCCGTGGCGACGGCGCCGGCCGCCGTCGAGGACAGCCGCTGCGCGCTCCGCTGGGTCGTCCGCCACGCCAAGCAGTACGGGCTCGACACCGATCGCCTCATTCTGGTCGGCAGCTCGGCGGGGGCGCACCTGGCGCTGATGGCGGCGCTGGCGCCGGCCTCGGCCGGGTTCGACGGGCTCTGCCCGGGCGACGAACCGCTCAAGGTCGCGGCCGTGATCAACTTCTTCGGCGTCATCGACGTGGGCGAGCTCCTGGGACCGAAGGACGCGCGCGACTTCGCGGTCGGCTGGATCGGCAACGCCCCGGACCGCGCGGCGCTGGCGCGGCGGGTCTCGCCGATCACCTACGTCGCCAAAGGGGCGCCGCCGATCTTCACCGCCCACGGCGACGCCGATCCGGTGGTGCCGTTCGCGCAGGCGCGCCGGCTGCACGAGGCGCTCGACCGCGCGGCCGTCCCCAACCAGCTCTTCCCGCTGCACGGCGGAAAACATGGTCAGTTCGACGGCACCGACGTCCTGATGGTCAACCGCGCCGTCCGCGACTTCCTGATCAAGCACCAGGTGATCCGCAAGGGGGAATCCGAGCTCTTGCAGTAGCCCGGCCCGGTCGCGTCGGCGCGCAGCCGTGGTGTCGGTGGTCCGTGGTACGCTCGTCGGCGGTGGACGCCGAAGCACCTTCGCCGCCCGATCCCCGCATCGGCCACCTGCTGCAGGATCGGTACCGCATCCTCTCGAAGATCGCCTCCGGCGCGATGGGCGTCGTCTACAAGGGGGAACGCGTGCAGCTGGGGCGGCCGGTGGCGGTGAAGTTTCTCCACCCCTGGATCGCCGCGCAGAAGGCGTTCCTCTCGCGGTTCGAGAACGAGGCCAAGGCGATGAGCCGCCTCGCGCACCCGAACTGCGTGTCGGTGATCGACTTCGGCGTCGAGGGGTCGCCGTACCTGGTGATGGACTTCGTCACCGGCCGCACGCTGCGTGAGGCGATGCTGGCGGGGCCGCTGCCGACGGAGCGGGTGTTCAAGATCGCGCAGCAGCTCCTGGCGGGTCTGGCGCACGCGCACGCGCAGGGGATCGTCCACCGCGATCTCAAGCCGGAGAACCTGATCCTGAGCGGCGAAGCGGGGATCGAGGAGCACCTGCGCATCCTCGACTTCGGTCTGGCCAAGCTGCGCGACGGGCCGGCGATGACGGCCGGGTTCGCGGTCGGCACGCCGAGCTACATGTCGCCCGAGCAATCGGGGGGGGCGGGGACGGTCGACGCGCGCACCGACCTCTACGCGGTGGGCGTGCTGCTGTTCGAGATCCTGGCCGGCCGCAAGCCATTCCTGTCGGACAACGTCGGCGAGCTCATCTTCATGCACCGCGAGTCGCCGCCGCCGCTGCTGCGCGAGGCGGCGCCGGCGGCGGGGTACTCGGCGGCGCTGGAGGCGGCGATCGGCAGGGCGCTCGCCAAGCTTCCCGAGGACCGTTTCCAGTCGGCCGCCGAATTCGCGGCGGCGCTGGCGGCGACGCCCGACGCGCAGGGGAGCGCGCGGCCGGCCGCCAAGCCGGTCCCCGCCCGGCCGGTATCCGCCAAGACGACGGTCGACACCGTCTCGGCCGTCCGGCGACGGCTGGGGGCCGACGCGCCCCCCGGTCCGCCGCCCGCCGCGCCCGCCCCGCGGCGCACGGCGTGGATGATTCTGGGCGGGCTCGTGCTCGTGGCCTTGGTGGCGCTCTCCATCGGGCGGGGGCTCGGGCGCAAGGTCGGCATTGGGGCCCCGGCGGGAGGCATGGCGTCGGCGCCGCCCGCGTCGCCACCCGCGCCAGCCGCCTCGCGCGCGGCCTCCACGCCGGCGGCGCGCGCGACCGCCCCGGCCGCGGGCGCGCCGGCGACAGGGGAGAGCCCGCACATCGAGGAGGCGCGCCAGCTGGTCGCGGCCGGCCAGACGCCGAAGGCGCTCGAGGTTCTGGAGCAGCTTCGCGCGGACAATCCGGCCGACGCCGACGCCCCCTACATGCTGGCGACGATCTACTTCGACCAGCACCGCTGGTCCGAGGCGCTGGCGGCGGCGCAGGCCGCGATCCGGTTGAACCCGGCGCTCAAGACCGACGGCGACCTCGCCCGTGGCGCGATCCGATTGCTGGCGAACGATCGCGGCTACGAGAAGTCGCAGGCGTTCCTGCGCGGGCTCGGCAGCGCGGGGACCCCCTTCATCAAGGAGGCGGCCCGTCGCGACCAGAGCCCGAAGGTGCGCCAGCGCGCCGCGGAGCTGCTGGAAGGGGGCGGCCGGACCTGGGGCGGCAGCCGGCAAGCGAGCTCGAGCAGCCTCTTCAAGCGGTAACCCCTGGGGTTCTCGCCGAGGCGCCGGCCCGGCCGGGACCCGAGAAAAGTAACTTTCCTTGCCTTATTGGCGACTGATATTCTGCCACCCGTGAGGGAGCTTAGACGCGCCGCAGGGAGGGCCCGCTGGCGACCGTGAGGACGTCCGACGTCGTGGTGGCGCGCCTCGAGGAGCAGGTGCGCGAGCTGCGCGCGGCGCTGGAGGACGCCGCCGAGGGGATCTGCCGCATCGATCTCGACGGCCGCGTCATTTCCGTGAACCGCGCCTTCACCCGGCTGATGGGCGCCTCTGCCGAAGAATCGACGGGCGGAAGCTGGGAGGCGCTGGTCCACCCCGACGACCGCGAGACGCTGTCCGCCGATCTCCGCGGAGGCGCCGAGAAGGTCGAGCGCGAGGTCCGGGGCTTGCGCGCGGACGGCGCGACGTTCGAGATGCAGCTCTCGATCGTTCCGGTCCTGGAGCCGAACCCGAGCCGCCCGGTCGGGAAGGGGCACTACTTCTTCATCCGCGATCTGTCGGACCGCAAGCGGATGGAAAACCAGCTGATCTTCGCGGGGCGGATGGCGGCCGTGGGGACGCTGGCGGCGGGGGTGGCGCACGAGATCAACAACCCGCTCGCCTACATCGTGGCGAACATCGACTTCGCCCGCCACCAGCTGACCACCGTGGCGTCGCGCCTGTCTCGCAGCGCGGCGGGCGGCGGGCCGGCCCACGTCCTCGACGAGACGGGCGAGGCGCTGACCGAGGCGCGGCAGGGAGCCGAGCGGGTCCGCAACATCGTGCGCGACCTGCGGGTCTTCGCGCGCGGCGACGAGGATCAGAGCGGTCCCGTCGCCATCCGCCGCGTGCTCGACTCGTCGATCAACATCGCCTGGAACGAGATCCGCCACCGCGCGCGGTTGGTGAAGGACTACGGCGACACGCCGATGGTCGAGGGGAACGAGTCGCGCCTGGGCCAGGTGTTCCTGAACCTCCTTCTCAACGCCGCCCACGCCATCCCCGAGGGGGAGACGGAGCGCAACGAGATCCGCGTCAGCACCCGGACCGACCCGGGCGGGCGCGCAGTGGTCGAGGTGCGCGACAGCGGGATGGGGATTCCGCAGGAGATCCGGGAGCGAATCTTCGATCCGTTCTTCACCACCAAGCCGGCGAGCGAGGGGACCGGCCTCGGGCTCTGGATCTGCAGCGGCATCCTGACGGCGCTCGGGGGTGAGGTGCGGGTCGACAGCGAGATCGGCCGCGGGAGCACGTTCCGGGTGACGCTCCCGCCGGCGGTCATGGAGACGCCGGGCGATCTGGCGAACCCGCCCGCACCGGAGGCGGTCGCCCAGGGCGGGAAGCTGCTGGTGATCGACGACGAGCCGATGATCCTGGGGGCGCTGCGGCGCTCCCTCTCGGGGGAGTACAACGTCACCTGCGTCGGCGACGGGCGGAAGGCGCTCGATCGGCTGCGGGCCGGCGAACGCTACGAGCTGATCCTCTGCGACCTCATGATGCCCGAGATGACGGGGATGGATCTGTTCGCCGAGCTCGAGCGGTTGGCGCCCGAGCAGGCGGCGCGGATGGTCTTCGTGAGCGGCGGGGCCTTCACGCCGCGCGCGCGCGAGTTCCTCGAGCGGGTGCCGAACGCGCGCGTCGAAAAGCCGATCGACCTTTCGAACCTCCGCCAGCTGCTTCGCAACCTGGCGAAGTGAATCAGTTACAGATTCCGGTGCCGGTGTCGCAGCTGCCCGACACGCAGTCGCTGTCCTGAGCGCAGGAGAGCAGGCAGCTCGACGTACCGTCGCACATGAGTGGGTTGCAGCTCTGAAGGTTTCCGGTGGTGTTGCAGCTTCCGGCGCCGTCGCAGAAAAGCGCGGTGACCTCGGAGGTCCCGGCAGCGCAGGTCGGTGAGCCGCACATCGTCGAGGTGGAGTAGTGCTGGCAACCGCCGCTGCCGTTGCACAGGCCGTTCAAACCGCAGGTCGTGGGGTCGTTCTGCTTCATGCCGGTGCAGGTGCCGGTCGGGTCGGCGCCGCCGGGCAGGACGGCCGTGCAGGTCCCCGTCGACCCCGAGACGCCGCAGCTGTAGCAGGAGGCGCAGGTCGAGGTGCCGCAGCAGAATCCGTTGGTGCAGAAGCCGGTCGGGCACTGGGCCCCGGTCGTGCAGGGGTCGCCGGTCACCGACTGCGGCACGCAGTGCTTGGTCGCGTCGCAGTAGGAGCCACTCACGCAGTCGGTGCTCAGGACGCAGGAGGTCTTGGGGCAGCCGGAGGTCGTGCAGACGTAGTTCCCGCAGGCGATCCCGCTGGGGGGGAGACAGCTGCCGCCGCCGTTGCAGGTCGACACGTCGATGAACTGGTTGGAGCCGTTGCAGGTGGCCGGGCCGCAGGTCGTGCCGCTCGCCACCTGCTGGCAGCCGCTGGCGCCGTTGCAGAGGCCGGTGTTCCCGCAGGTCGCGCCCGTCGTGCACTGTCCCGTCGGGGCCTGTTGACCGGCGGGGATTGCGAAGCAGGCGCCAGCGTGGCCGCTGACGTTGCAGGCCTGACAGGTCGTCGTGGTGCAGCTGCTGGTCGTGCAGCAGACACCGTCGACGCAGTTGCCGCTCGCGCACTGGTTTACGCCCGTGCAGGCGATGCCGGGGCCGTTCTTCGGCTTGCAGAGTCCGCCCGTGCAGTAGTCGGTGCCGATGCAGTCGGTGTCGACGCTGCAGCCCGTCTTGCAGGCGGTCGCGCCGCAGACATAGTCGCCGCAGGGGGTGGTCGTCGCGGTCGGGCAGGTCCCCGCGCCCGAGCAGAACGAGGCGTGCGTCTCGACCCCCGTGCCGCACGAAGGATCGCTGCACATGAGGCTCGTCGGCTGCTGCTGGCAGGCGCCGCCGCCGTTGCAGGCGCCCGTGTTGCCGCAGATCCCGTTCGCGCCGCAGCGGGTGTGCGGGTCGGTGACGTTGGCCGGTACGTTGGCGCAGTTTCCCAGGCTCCCCGAGACGTTGCAGGCCATGCAGGTGCCGCAGGCGCTGCTCGAGCAACAGACACCGTCGACGCAGCTGCCGCTGCCGCACTCGTGATTGGAGAAGCAGGCGACGCCGATCCCCTTGACCGGCAGGCAGCTGCCGCTCGCGCCCGTGCAGTAGTTGTTGTTGCCGGTGACGTTCAGGCAGTCGTTGTCGGTGTTGCAGCTGTTGCTGCAGGTCGCGCCGCTGCAGAGATAGGGCGAGCAGCTCGAGGTCGAGGGCGTCGAGCAGCTGCCGGCGCCGTTGCAGGACGCCGCCGGCGTGAAGGTGCTGCCGCTGCAGGAGGCCGGCGCGCAGCCGACGGACGTCGAGGCCTGGGTGCAGGCGCCGCCGCCCGTGCAGGTTCCGGTGTTGCCGCAGGTGCCGTTGGCGGAGCAACGGAGGTGCGGGTCGGTGATGTTGATCGGGACGTTGGCGCAGGTGCCGGCGCTGCCAGAGAGATTGCAGGCCTGGCAGGTCGGGCAGCTGCTGCTTCCGCAGCAGACGCCGTCCACGCAGTTCCCGGTGCTGCACTCGTGGTTGGAGAGGCAGGCGACGCCCGTCCCCTTGACCGGCAGGCAGCTGCCATTGGTGCCGGTGCAATAGGTGTTGACCCCGCCGCTCGGCACGCACTGCGTGTCGTCGGCGCAGATGCTGCTGCAGCTGCTGCCGCTGCAGACGTAGGGGGCGCAGCTGGCCGTCGACGGGGTCGAGCAGGTGCCGCTTCCCGAACAGAACGCGGTCGGGGTGAAGGTGCTGCCGCTGCACGACGCCGAGGCGCAGCTGACGCTGGGTGCGGCCTGGGTGCAGGCGCCGCCGGTGCAGGTTCCGGTGTTGCCGCAGGTGCCGTTGGCGCCGCAGCGGCTGTGCGGCTCGGCGACGGCGTCGGGGACGTTGGCGCAGGTGCCGGCGCTGCCGGAGACGTTGCAGGCCTGGCAGGTCGGACAGCTGGCGCTGCCGCAGCAGACGCCGTCGACGCAGGCGCCGCTGCTGCACTCGTGGTTCGAGAAGCAGGCGACGCCGGTGGCCTTGACCGCGAGGCACGCCCCGGCGGTCCCCGTGCAGTAGCTGTTCTTGCCCCCCGCCGGGACGCAGTCGGTGTCGGCATTGCAGGAGGCGTTGCAGCTGGCGGCGCCGCAGAGATAGGGGGCGCAGCTCGAGGTGGAGACGGTCGAGCAGGCGCCGCCCCCCGTGCAGAACGCCGTCGGCGTGAAGGTGGTCCCGGAGCAGGTCGCGGCAGCACAGCTGACGCTGGTCGAGGCCTGCGTGCAGGCCCCGCCGCCGTTGCAGGTGCCGGTGTTGCCGCAGGTGCCGTTGGCGCCGCACTGGCCGGCGGGCGCCGCCGTGCCGGCGGGGATCGGCGCGCAGCTGCCGAGGCCGTTGACGTTGCAGGCCTGGCAGGTGCCGCAGGCGCTGGAGCCGCAGCAGACGCCGTCGGTGCAGAAGCCGCTGATGCACTGGCTGGCGCCGGCGCAAGTCTGGCCGTTCGGCTTCAAGGCGCAGCTCTTGGTCGATGACGATCCCTGGCAGGTGTAGGGGGCGACGCAGTCGGCGTCGGCGGTGCATGACGTCTTGCACGCGTTGGTTCCGCAGACGTAAGGGGAGCAACCGGAGGAGGTGGGCGCGGCGCAGCCGCCCGATCCGTTGCAGTGTGAGATCGGGGTGAAGGTCGAGCCGCTGCAGGTCGCCGTGCCGCACGGGACGCCGGTCCCGCCGAGCTGGCAGTGTCCGACGCCGTCGCAGGCGCCGGTGTTCCCGCAGGGCGGGCTGGTCGCGCACAGACCGTGCGGCTCGAGGCTGCTGGCCGGGACGTTGGCGCAGTTCCCGGGGCTGCTGGCGAGGTTGCAGGCCTGGCAGGTGGAGCACGAGCTCGAGCTGCAGCAGACGCCGTCGACGCAGCTCGCGCCGGTCAGGCAGTCGCTGGTCATCGTGCAGGGCTGACCGAGCCGCTTCTTGTTGCCGCAGAGGTTGGTCAGCGTGTCGCAGATGTCGGGCAGCAGGCAGTCGGCGTCCACCGCGCACGCCGCCTTGCAGGTGTTGTTGGCTCCGTTGCAGACGTACGGCGCGCAGCTGAGCGTCGTCGGCGGCTGGCAGGTGCCGTTGCCGTCGCAGGTGCGGCCGGTGGTCAGCGTCGAGCCCGTGCCCGGGCAGGA
Organism: uncultured Pseudomonadota bacterium; assembly: GCA_963831685.1. GTDB lineage: Bacteria > Myxococcota_A > Polyangia > Fen-1088 > Fen-1088 > JADGRB01. Next base: position 1,572,619 of record CAWHRJ010000004.1, on the reverse strand, counting down.
GGGGGGCTGGCAAGACGTGCCGCCGGCGTACTTCCGACAGGCGCCGCTGCCGTCGCAGAACCCGTCCTGGCCGCAGCTCTGCTGCCCCTGATCGCGGCAGGTCGCCTGCGGGTCGGACGCTCCGTTCGGGACGTTGGTACAGGTGCCGAGGGCGTTCGAGAGCGCGCACGACTGGCAGGCGCCGGTGCAGGCCGAGGTGCAGCAGTAGCCCTGGGCGCAGGTCAGACCGGTCATGCACTCGACGGAGGTAACGCAGGCCTGGCCGGGGCCCTTGAGGCCGCACGAGCCGCTGATGCAGACCGCCGGGGAGGCGCAGTCGCCGTCCGCGGTGCAGGAGTTCTTGCAGATGGCGTTACCGCAGGCGTAGGGGAAGCACGGGGAGGGGTTCGGCGTGACGCAGTTGCCGGTCCCGTCGCAGGTCGACGTCCCCGTGAAGGTCGACGTCCCGCCCGGGCAGCTCGACCCGATGCATTGGGTCCCCGTCACGTACAGCTGGCAGCCGCCGTTGCCGTCGCACTTGCCGTTCGTCTGGCAGGAGGTCGACCCCTTGTCCTGGCAGATGCCGGCGGGATCGACCTGGGTCGCGGGGACGTTGGTGCAGGTGCCGAGCGAGGTCGGCAGCGCGCACGACTGGCAGGCGCCCGTGCAGGGGGCGTTGCAGCAGTAGCCCTGGGCGCAGGTGAGGCCGGGCATGCACTCGTTCGGGTTGCACACGGCGCCCACGCCCTTGAGACCACACGAGTTCGCCGCGTTGCAGGTGTTGGGCGACTTGCACTGGTCGCTGGTCGCGCAGACGTTGAAGCACTCCGTGCCGTTGCAGACGTAGGGCGCGCAGGGGCGCGAGTCGGGAGCGACGCACTGGCCGGTGGTGTTGCAGGCCGACTGGCCGGTGAAGATGCCGCTCGCGCAGGTCTCTTCGGCGCACTTCGTCCCGGGGGCGTAGGCCTCGCAGCTCCCCGCTCCGTCGCACTTGCCGTTCGTCCCGCACGACGAGGGGCCCTTGTCCTGACAGATGCCGCGCGGATCGACTTTGTCGGCCCCGACCGGCATGCAGGAGCCGGGCGAGGTCGGCAACGCGCAGGACTGACAGGCGCCGGCACAGGCGGTCATGCAACAGACGCCGTCGACGCAGAAGTTGGACGCGCACTCAGCGGCCGAGGCGCAGACGGCGCCGGGGGGCTTCGGGCCGCAGGAGCCGTTGTTGCAGACGTTGTTCGTGTCGCAGTCTCCGTCGCTCTGGCACGACTTCGAGCACTCGCCGTCGGCGCAGCGGAAGGGGTGGCAGTCCTGGACGCCCGGCGCGCGGCAGGTCCCGAGCCCGTCGCAGGTGCCCGCCGTGTTGAGGCGGTTGCCCGTGCAGGACGGCTGGAGGCACTGCGTGTCGCGCGAATAGTTGGCGCAGCCGCCGACGCCGTCGCAGGTTCCGTTGTGGCCGCAGCTCGCGGACCCCTGGTCCTTGCAGACGGCGCGCGGGTCGGGCTTGCCGGAGTCGATCGGCATGCAGGTGCCGAGGCGGCCGGGGAGGTTGCAGGCGACGCAGGCCCCCTGGCAGGCGATGTTGCAGCAGACCTTGTCGGCGCAGTGGCCGGAGATGCAGCCGCTGTCGTCCTTGCACGGTTCGCCGGGGCCCGCCTGCCCGCAGCTCGACTTGGAGAAGTCGCAGGAGTGCTGCGAATCGCACTGGGTCTGGTCGGTGCAGTCCTCGAAGCAGGTGCCCGAGGTCGAATCGCACCGGTACGGCAGACAGAACATCAACGTGACGCCCGGCTTGCACGACCCCTGCCCGTCGCAGGCGTAGGCGCCGACCACCGAGTCGCCGTTGCAGGTTCCCCCCTGGCAGGTCACCGTGGCGCCGTAGTCTCGACACTTGCCCGCGCCGTCGCAGAACCCGTCCTGCCCGCAGGTCACCTGCGAGTCCTTGGTGCAGTCGGACGGCTTCCGCGGCGTCGCGCCCGCGGGGCGCTGCACGCACAATCCGCCGGCGTCCGGCGCGGTGCAGGTCTGGCAGCCGCTGGTACAGGCGCTATCGCAGCAGACCCCTTCGACGCAGTGGTCGCTCTTGCACTCGCCGTCGCAGCCGCAGGTCTCGCCCTGACCCTGCGTGGCGCCGTTCATCCCGCAGGTGCTGGTCGGCGGGCCGTCGCCGCCGTCGGGGGTTCCGGCGTCGCGGATGACGGTCGTGCCGGCGGCGCCGCCCTTGCCGCCCTGTCCGCCGTGCCCGCCGCCGCCGTCGGGGTGGGACATCGGGCTGCTCCCGCAACCGGTCAGGACCCCGGCCAGGAGCAACGCGGTCGCAATGGTAAGAGACGACTTCATCTTAAATTCCCGGCGACGCCGCCACCCCTGTTTGTGGAAAGGCCCAAATTAGCACGAGCCAAAGCGAGCGCGCCACCACCAACCGAGCGCGTCAGGCCTCCGTTCGCGGCCCGACCACAGGGCGGCTCCCTCCCCGTGCCGGCGTGCGTAAAGGCGGCGCGCTGGACGGCGCAACCGTGATAATGTTAGGGCTTTTCGAGGAGGATCTCCGTGAATCACCTGGCTTATCCCCGACGCGGAGCCGCGTCTTTTCTCACCGCGGGCGCGCTTGCGCTGGCCGCGGTGAGCGCCCTCGGTTGTCAGGCCGGCGTCAAGATGAGCGTCACCGGGAGCGGCGGCAGCGGCGCCGGCCAGGGCGGCTCGGGCGCGACCGGCGGCAGCGGCACCGGCGGTCGCGTGGTCATCACCGGCTCCGGCGGCGGTGGTGGCGACGTCTCCGTCACGGGCTCGGGCGGAATGATCAGCCCGGACGGCGGCTGCATGTCGGCCCAGTTGACGCACACGCCGACCCTGCCGACGGTCATGATCCTCGTCGATCTCTCCGGCAGCGAGTTCGACAGCGCGACGACCGGCGTCTTCTTCAACCTGCGGCCCGCCGTCGAGCAGGTCGTCATGCAGCTGCAGGGTCAGGTGCGGTTCGGGATCGCGTCCTTCGTCGGAGATCACGCCAGCGGCTCGTGCAAGCTCGACTACAAGCAGGTCGCGCCCGACCTCAACAACTACAACAACATCAAAGCAGCCTACGACAGCTGGGGGCCGCTGCAGCCGTACGGGTCGAAGGCCGACACGCCGATGTCCGCCGCGATCCCGATGGTCAAGGCGACACTGCAGGCCGACACCACGAACGGGCCGAAGTACATGATGCTGGTGACCGACAGCGAAACGGATTTCTGCGACGATGGCAACGCTCTGTGCCCCGCGGACGCCATTACTTACGAGGTCCAGGACCTCTACAATCAGACGCCGAGCATCGGGACGCTGGTGATCGGCATCCCCGACACGAACGCGCCCAATCAGATCGAGCCCCAGGTTCTCAAGAACTTGGCGAACGCAGGCGTCGGGCAAGGGATCGGGATCCCGACCGGGTCGGGCGCCTCCACCGCGATGGACTTCTGGTACCAGTGCAACGGCTCGATGACCACGGGGATGTCCTGGCAGACGCTTTTCACCTCGGCTGGCCGGACGGGCATGACCTCGCTGGCGAACTACACGACCGTCGGTACCGTCTCGGCCTTCACGCCGAGCGACACCAGCACGGCCACCCTGGTCACGCAAATTGCGGCAGCGGTCAACACCATTCCTCCGAGTTGCGTCTTCGACCTTTCGACCCTCAGCACCCCGATCAAGGTCGATCGCACCAAGCTGAGCGAGGGCGCCGTCTACGTCAACGGTGCGTCGGTCCCGCTCGACCCGAACAACATGAACGGCTGGGACATGATAAGTGACACCGAGCTCGAGCTCTTCGGCCCGGCGTGCATGGCGTACCAGATGGCGACGGCGAGCCTCAACCTCGAGTTCCCCTGCGACATCATCATCACCATCGACAAGCCGTAACGCTGCCGGGCGCGCGGCGCGCTAGTCTCCTCGGCGAGCCGCGATGAATTCCCGTTTCCTGGAGGTCCTCGACTGGGGTGAGCTTTGCCGCCGGCTCGGCGCGGAGGCGCAGTCGGCGGCGGGGCGGGCGCTCTGCCTCGAGCTCACGCTGGCGGGCGACGCGGCGGAGGCGTCGCGGCGGATGGCGGCGGTGGCGGAGCTCGGGGGGATGCTCGAGGGCGGCGAGCCGCTGCCGTCGCTGGCGGCGCCCGAGATCGAGGCGGCGGTGGCCGCGGCGGAGAAGGCGATCGTGCTGGGGGCCGACGAGCTGCGCCCGATCGCCGTGCTGAGCGACCTCGCCGAGGGGGCGCGGCGCGCGCTGCTGGGGCCCCGGGGGAGCCGGCCGCCGATCCCCGAGATCGCGGCGCTGGCGGCCGGGCTCGATCCGCCGCGCGGGCTCGCCCGGACGATCGGCGCCACCTTCGACGCCTCGGGCGAGATCAGCGACGCGGCATCGCCGGAGCTGGCGCGCCTGCGCGAGGAGCGCAAGGGGCTGGCGGAGAACGCGCGGGGGGCGATCGAGCGGCTCATGCGATCGGAGGAATACGAGCCCGTGCTGCAGGATCAGTTCTTCACGGTCCGCGCCGAGCGGTTCGTGTTGCCGCTCAAGGCGAGCGCCAAGTCGCTCGGCCTCGGCATCGTTCACGACACCTCGCGCACCGGCGAGACGGTGTTCGTCGAGCCGACGGCGCTGGTCTCCGCCAACAACCGGCTCAAGGTGGTCGAGCTCGACATCCGGCGCGAGTCGCGCCGCATCCTCGAGGCGCTCACGGCCGACGTCGCGGTGGCGGCGTCGGCGTTGCGCGCGAGCGCCGCCGTGCTCGCCGCGCTCGACGCGCTGGCCGCGTCGGCCCGCCTGGGGATCGCCTATGGCGGCACGGCGATCGAGATCGCCGAGGCGCCTGTTGTCGACCTCAGGCAGGTGCGGCACCCTCTGCTCGCGCTGGCCCACGCCGGCGGTGCCCGCGCGGTCGTCGCCAACGACGTGGCGCTGGGCGGGGCGGCGCCGCGGATCCTGATCGTGAGCGGCCCCAACGCGGGCGGCAAGACGGTGCTCATGAAGGCGGTCGGGCTGGCGGCGCTGATGGCGCGGGCGGGCCTCCTGGTGGCGGCGGCGCCGGGGAGTCGGATCGGGTTCTTCGACGCCGTGCGGGCCGACATCGGCGATCGGCAGTCGGTGCTCGGCGATCTGTCGACCTTCTCCGGTCACCTGGCAAACATCGGGGAGATCCTGACGCGCCCGACGCCGGTCCGGCGCTGGTGCTGCTCGACGAGCTGATGGCCGGCACCAACCCCGAGCAGGGGGCGGCGCTGGCGCGCGCGACGGCGGAGACGCTGGCGGAGCGGCCGGTGCTGGCGGTGATCACCACCCACTACGACAGCCTCAAGGCGCTGGGCGAGAGCGACGCGCGTTTCGCCAACGCGGGGATGGAATACGACCTCGAACGGCTGCGCCCGACCTTCCGGCTGGCGATCGGCGCGCCGGGGCGGGCCTACGCCTTCGACATCGCCGCCCGCATGGGGCTGCCGGCGCCGCTGCTCGAGCGGGCGCGCGCGCTGGCGGGTGGCTCGAGCGTGGGGCTCGAGTCGGCGATCGCGCGGCTCGAGGCGCGCGAGGCGGCGTCGGCGCGGCAGGGCGAGCGGCTCGCCGAGGCCGAAGCGGCGGCCAGCGCGACGGCGGACGCGCAGCGCGCTGCCGCGGAGGCGCTCGCCCGGCGCGAGCGGGAGCTGGGGCACAAGGCGCGCGAGGCCGTCGAGGCGGCGGTCGCCGAGGCGCGCGCCGAGATCCGCGGGGTGGTCCGGCGCGCCCAGGAGGCCGGCACCGGGCGCGCGGCCGAGGCGGGACGCGAGGAGCTCGGGCGCGTGGCGGCGGCGGCGCTGGAGAAGCTCCCGCGTCCCGACGCGAAGGCGGCCGTCGCGACACCGGCGCTGGCGATCGGCGCCCGCGTCCGCGTGGCGCGGCTTTCGGCCGAAGGCGTCGTCGCGCAGCTCCCCGACGCGCGCGGGCGCGCCAAGGTCACCGTCGGCAAGATGACCCTGGAGGTCGGCGCCGACGAGCTGGCGCCGGTCGCGCCGCCCAACCGGCAGGCCGCGCGCGCGTCGGCGGCCACGGCGACGCGCGCGCCGACTTCGTCGGAGGATGCGCTGGCGCTCGTCTCGCAGGGGACCTCGCCGACGGTCGATCTGCGCGGTCAGACCGGTGACGAGGCGCTCGGCGCCGTCGAGGCGGCACTCGATCGCGCGGCGCTCGCCGGCCAGAGTCACCTGATGGTCGTGCACGGTCACGGGACGGGGGCGCTCCGCAAGCGGGTCCGCGGCTATCTCGACGAGTCTCCCTACGTCGCCCGCTGGGCGCCGGGCACCGCCCGCCAAGGCGGCGACGGCGTCAGCGTCGTCGAGCTCCGCTGAGGCGGCGGCCCACCGCGGCGACTCAGTTGAACGTGCCAACCGCGAGGTTGATCGCCGTGGCCAGGATCGCCGTGTTGTAGAGAAAGGACAGCACGCTGTGCCCCAGGACGGCGCGGCGGATCTGCGGGCTCGAGACGGCGATGTCCGAGACCTGGAAGCACATGCCGATCGTGAAGGCGAAGTAGGCGAAGTCGAGGTAGGAGGGCGGGGCGTCGCCCGGCAGCGCCAGGCCGCCGACGCCCTCTTCGTCGTCGCGGTAGTAGAGGTGGGCGTAGCGGAGCGCGTAGGCGGTGTGGGTGAGCACCCAGGCGCTGGCCACGGCGAGGATGCAGAGCGCGACGAACAGCTCGCGGACGGCCGGCGGGCAGCTGCGCGCCTGGCGAAGGATGACCGCGGTCGCCAGCAGCGACACGGTGCTGGTCAAGATCACCAGCAGGTTGACGGCGCGGCGTCCGGGATCGTGCGCGCCGGCGTGTCGTTGCGTCTCGCCCGCGCCGCTCCCCAGGATGATCGACCAGGCGAACGTCGACAGCACCAGCGCGGCGAGGTCCCAACCGGCGAGCAGCCGAGACGCGAGCCCGAGGCGTTCGGGTACGAGGAAGGCCGCCGCGATCCCGGCGACGCCCGCGGCGATGAGGCGGGCGTGGGCGTGGCGCGGGACGTGGCGCGGGAACCCGTGCGGGCGGTGGCCCATTCGGATCGAGCTTCGCCGACCTCCGCGGCGCCGTCCAGTCGACCCGGAAGGAGGCGGGGAAGGCTCGCGGCGGCGATCTGGCCCGGCGTCGACCGGAGCTGGCATTATCTTGCCACGATGAGCTGGCAACTCGCCCGGGGCGCCGAGGTCGGTGCGGACGGCGCCGTGACCTTCTCGGTCTGGGCGCCGCGCGCGGCGGCGCTGGGCGTGCGGCTGGTCGGACCGGACGGCGGCGCTCGGCTCGAGCTGCCGATGGCGCGCGGTGCGGACGGCGTCTTCACGGCGCGCGCCGACGCGGCCGAGGCTCCGGTCGGCAGCGACTACGTTTATCTTCTGCCCGAGGTCGGCCCCAGGCCCGATCCGGTGTCGCGCCACCAGCCGGCCGGCGTGCACGGACCGTCGCGCATCGTCGCCCCAGGCGCGTTTCGCTGGACCGACGCTGGCTGGCGCGGGCTGCCGCTCGCGGAGCTCATCTTTTACGAGCTTCACGTCGGGACCTTCACGCCCGAGGGGACCTTCGCCGCCGCCGCCGCCAGGCTCCCCTACCTGCGCGAGCTGGGCGTCACCGCGCTCGAGCTGATGCCCGTGGCCGCCTTCCCCGGCGCGCGCAACTGGGGCTACGACGGCGCGTCGCTCTTTGCGCCGCACGAGGCCTACGGCGGCCCCGAGGAGCTGCGTCGCCTGGTCGACGCCTGCCACGCCCACGGGATGGCGCTGTTCCTCGACGTCGTCTACAACCACCTCGGACCTGAGGGGAACTACCTCCACGACTTCGGTCCGTATTTCACCGACCGCTACCGGACCCCCTGGGGCGCCGCGCTCAACTTCGACGGGCCCGACAGCGACGAGGTGCGCCGCTTCTTCGTCGACAACGCGCTCTATTGGTTGGCGGAGTTCCACGTCGACGGCCTTCGCCTCGATGCCATTCACGGCATCTTCGACTTCCGCGCCCGGCACATCCTCGCCGAGATCGCGGAGGCGTTCGCCGACGAGGCGGCCCGGCTCGGGCGCCGGGCCTGGCTGGTGGCGGAGAGTGACCTCAACGATCCACGCCTCATCCGGCCGGCGGCCGCCTCCGGCCTGGGGTTCGACGCGCAGTGGAGCGACGACTTTCACCACGCGCAGCACGCGCTGCTGACCGGCAACCGGCGCGGCTACTTCGTCGACTTCGGTCGGACGGCCGATCTCGCCAAGGCGATCTCCGACGGGTTCGTCTACGACGGGCAGCGGTCGGCCTTTCGGCGGCGCCGGCACGGCGCGCCCTCGGCGCAGGACTCGGGCGAGCGCTTCGTCGTCTTCAACCAGAACCACGATCAGATCGCCAACGCCTGTCTGGGCCGGCGGCTCGGTCAGATCGTGGGGCCGGAACGCCAGAAGGTCGCCGCGTTGGTGCTCTTCTCGACGCCGGCGCTGCCGCTGCTGTTCCAGGGCGAGGAGTACGGCGAGGAGGCCCCCTTCGACTACTTCACCAGCCACGGCGATCCGGCGCTGGCGGAGGCGGTCCGGCAGGGGCGGCACCAGGAGTACGAGCACCTGCTGGAGGAGGGGGCCGACGTCGGTATCTGGGCCGATCCGCAGGCCGCGGAGACCTTCGAGCGAGCGAAGCTCCGCTGGGCGTCGATCGCCCGGCCACCGCACGCCGAGATGCTGGCGTTCTACCGCAAGCTGATCGCGTTGCGCCGGCGCCTTTCGCCGCTACACAACGGGCGCAAGGATCTCTCGCGCGTCGGCTTCGACGAGGCGGGGCGCTGGCTCACCATCGAGCGGGGCGACCCCGGCGGCGCGGCGACGTTCACCGCCGCCAACTACGGCGACGCGCCCGCGGCGATCCGGCTGCCGGCGCGCGGCGGCGGCTGGAGCGTCGCGCTGGCGACGATCCCCGACCTGCCGCTGCAGCGCGTGGAGCGCGGAGTGATCGAGGTTCCGCCAGCCGCCGCGTTTCTGCTCGCGCCCGCGGATTTGCTTGCCAAGTTGGGGCGTTGACGGCAAACATCGCGCCCATGCGCATGATTCTTCGCTCGTTCAGGGCCATCGCCGTTGTCGCTGGGTTCGCTGCCTTGGTGGCCTTCGGCTGCGGCGGGAGCTCGGGCGGCCAGGGTGGACTGCGCCAGAGCTGCTATGCGAACGGCACCTGCAACACCGGCCTCGTGTGCATCAGCCAGGTCTGCGTGAGCAACGGAGCCGGCGGCGCCGCGGGCGCGGCGACGGGCGGCAGCGGAGGCTCGGGCGCGAGTGGCGGCGCCGGCGGCGCGGCCGGAGCGACGGGCGCGGCTGGGACGACGGGCGCTGCCGGGACGACCGGAACGGCGGGAGCGACGGGCGCGGCCGGCTCGGGCGCAGCGGGAACCACGGGCGTCGCCGGGACGACGGGCGCTGCGGGAACGACGGGCGCCGCGGGAACGACGGGCGCCGCGGGAACGACGGGCGCCGCGGGAACGACGGGCGCTGCGGGAACGACGGGCGCTGCGGGAACGACGGGCGCTGCGGGAACGACGGGCGCCGCGGGAACGACGGGCGCCGCGGGAACGACGGGCGCCGCGGGGGCCGCCTGTCTGGCGCCGGCCAGGTACGCGCAAGCGACGCTTTACAACGGGCAGGCGGAATCAACCGTCGGCGCGGGCAACGTCGAGCAGGTCGAGGGCAACATCACGTCGACGGCCGGGGCCAACTACCTGGTCGTCGGGCTCGGATCGGGAGGGGAGCACTTCCCGAGCATCATCATGCCCGGGACCTACACGCTCGATTCGACCGACGCTCAGTACACCACTTGCTCGATCTGCATCCTCGTCTACATCAATGCCGTCGACAACAACACCGGCTACATCGCCGCCGATGCCACTTACCTCGCCACCGGCGGGACGCTCGCCCTGACGTCCGTCGCCGACGCCACCACTGGCACCGGAACGATCGCCGGGCTTCTTTCGAACGTGACCCTTCACCAGGTGAGCATCGATCAGACCACCCTGATGTCTACCCCCGTTGGTACCTGCACGACGACCATCGCGAGTCTCTCCTTCTCGGAGCCCTCGACGCCCCTCACGAATTGAGCCGGGCGGCCGCGCTCAGTGGCAGAGTTGCTGGACGTTTGAGGTCGTCCCTGCGGCGTTGGGGTTCAAGATGGTGCACGAGCTGCAGGTGGTGTAGCTCGTCGTCTGGCCGCACATCACGGGCGCTGACTGCGTGTACCCGCCGTGATCGTTGCAGCCGCAGCAGCCGTTGTTGACCTTGACGATGGGGGGCAAGGAGAGCGCCGGGCTCGCCGAGCTCAGTTGCTCCGTCTGCGCGGCGGTGGTCAGGATGGTGCCGAGACAGATCCCCGTCGAGTTGCAGGCGAGCGAGCCTGTGGCTCCAGCGGCGGCGCAGGTCGAAGAGGGGGTCGCGCTGCACCCGGCCGAGCAGGCGTCGGGGCAGAACTTGCAAGTCGCGCCGGGATACTGGTGGTAGTACATCTCCTGCATCCCGTCGCAGTCGTAGTCGAAGGTTCCGATTCCCTTGCTGGCCGTGCCGAACCATCCCGTCTGTCCGGGGTGAACGTTGATGTCGCCGTCGTCGCAGTCGGTATCGTCCTCGACGAATCCCTTGGGCGGCGCACCGGCGCAACCGGCCTTGGCCGTCCCAGCGCTGATCGTCCCACTCTTGTTGCCGTATCCGTCGCCGTCGGCGTCCTGATAGAAGATCTGGCAGGCACCGCCGTCGCACATTACGCCCTGGCACTGGCATTTGCCGGCCGAGCCCTGGTTGTTACAGCTGGTTCCGGGCATGTCGCAGGCCGTGTTGCAGCAGACGCCGTTCACTCCGGCGCCTGCGCCCGCGCAGTGGTTGTGCAGGCACTCGGCGTCGGTGGTGCATACGAGCCCGTCGGACTTGGTCAGGGCGCAGATGTTGTTCCCGTTGCAGTAGTAGCCGTTCAGGCAGTCGACGTTGGCGCTGCAGGTCGTTCGGCAGGCCGCCATCGGTTTCTCCTGGAAGTTGCAGGCGTAGCCGCCCGTGCAGTCGGTGAGGCCGATGCCGCAACTCCCCTTGCCGTCGCAGAGCAGGTTGGCCAGATCCTTGCGGGTGTTGCAGAACGGCTGGCCGCAGGAGGTTCCCGGCGTGGCGAAGGCGCAGGACCTCGTGCCGCTGCAGGTACCGCCGCAGCTCGCGGCCATCGCGACGATGCCGCCGTCGGGCGGATTGATCGCCGCGGCGTCGCTCGCGGACGCGTCCATGGGCACCGAGGCGTCCGTCTTCGCACCACCGGCGCCGGCCGCGCCGCCCTTGCCTCCGGCGCCGCCCGCGCCCGTCGCCATCGAGAAGCCGCCGCACTCCTTCTCGGGATCGGTGTTCGCCGCGTAGGCGGTGCAGAGGCCGAGGGTGCCGCTGAGCGCGCAGGAGGCGCAGGTGTCGTGGCACGCCTCCTGGCAGCAGTAATTGTCGGTGCAGAAGCCGCTGCCGCACTCGGAGGCCGCGGCGCACTTTGCGCCGATCGCCTTCGACGTCCCCGGCTGCGCTGTCAGCGTGATCTTCACCGACACCGCCGTTCCCGCGACCAGCATGACCGGTCCGCCGGTGCCGGTCCCGTAGAGCTCGCCCGACAAATCGGTGGCGTCGAACTGGAAGCTCTCCGTTCCGCTGTTGACCGAGGGGGCAGGGAGGTACTGGAACGTGAGCTGGCCGGTCGAGATCTCCGGGACGACCGTGAACTGCTTGGACACCGACTCGGCGCCTCTCACCAGCAGAGAGCCAACCTTGACCATCGAGAGCTGCGCCGCCGACAGCTTGCTGGCGTCGACGGTGATGTTCACGCCAAAAGTGGTAGGCGGCGGCAGAGGCGACGCGCTCTTGCTGCAGGCGAGCACCGTTAGAGCCGCAAGAGCCAGCGCACCCCGGACGCCGCTCCTGCTGTTCCCGCCGGAGCACATCAGCGCAACCCCGCCTGGACCGGGGGAAGATTGTTCCAGGGGGTGGAAGTGGTCCCGCCCGAGGAGAGCGCGATGCCCGCGACGACGGCGCCGACGATCACCACGCCCACTCCGGTCCAGAACCACCAGCGCGTGTAGACGGGATGACCTTCGGTGGAGGCGGGTGGCGACGAGATGACCACCGCCGGCCCACCGGAGGGCGCAGCCGCGAGTCCGGGCGCCGCCACGGCGGGCGCCGGCGCAATTGGCACGACGGGAGGCGGCGCGACCGGCGGTGGCTCCGCGGGCGGCATCGCCGCGGGCGGGCTGGTGCCGCTCTCCGCCAGCTTCTGGATCCGCTCCTTCGAGTCCTTGGCGTACTGGCTCCCCGGGTAGAGCTTGACGATGTTGTTGTAGAGCAGCAGCGCCTTCTGGTTCTCGCCCGCCAGGCGGAACGACTGCGCGGCGTTGAACAGGATCGCCGGATCCTGTTTGAGCTTGAAGGCCTCCTCGTACTCGATCGCGGCGTCGTGGTACTCGCCGACCGCGAAGTGCGCCGTCGCCTTCTGATAGTGGGCCTTGGCGTCCTCTGCGTGGCCGGTCGCGGCGCTGAGCAACAGAAGGAACGCCGGAATCCAGGCAGCCCACCCAGCGGGGGGCGTCGAGGGACGCTTCGACAAGGGCATCTCCAGTAAGGGGACGCCCGCAATTCTATCTGAAAACGGCTGGGCTCGAAAGCGGTCAGCCCGTGCGCCGGAGCACGCTAAGGGCCGCTCAGTGAGCGTGCTTCTTCAGCACGCCCCAGCGGCCGCTCTGGGCGCGCGGGGTGGTTTCCGCGGCGGCCGCCGCGCCATGGTGGGCGGCCACGTCCCACTTGGACGACTCGCCCTTCTGGGGCTCGCGGGAAGCGACCGTCGTGCGGGCCGGGGCGGGCGCGGGAGCCGCGCTCCGCGTGGCGACCTTCGCGCGGGCCGGGGCGGGCACCGGGGCGGCGCTCGACGTGAAGGGGTCCTTCCACTTGGGCTTGGCCGCGGGGGCGGCCCGGCGGGTGCCCGCGGTCGCCTTGGCGTTCGTGAAGGAATCGTCGTCGTCGCTTCTCGCGGGAGAGGGCGGCCGGCGCCGGTTCACGGGCGTCAGGTTGTCCAGGTCGTCGGCGCCGCTGTCGGTGTGGGTCTCGCGCGCAGCGACCCTCTTCTTCGGCGTGCCGGGGGTGAACGGATCGTTCCAGTTCCCGGAGGCGGGAGCGGCCTGACGACGGCCGGTGGCGTTGCGGGTCGCGACCGTCGAGGTTCGCGGGGGCGCAGCGGCCGGGGTCCGGCGAGCCGGCGGCGGTGGGGCGGTCGCGGTCGCCGCCCCCTGGGTGACGTGGATGATGCCGTCGTCCCTCTTCGGCTGGGGGCGGACGGGCATCGGCGCTTCCACCGGCCGCGACGAGATCTCCGGCTTCGCCCACTCCGGGGTCTCGTGCTTGATGTGGGTCTCCGGCATCGGGGGCGCCTTGTCGGCCGATGAAAGCAGGCTGTCGACGTCGTCCCCCTTCTTCTTCCCCTTGGCGGGAGCGGCCTTTGGCTTCTCGACCGCCAGCAGATCGTCCAGCGCCTTGTCGTCCGACGCCGAGGCCTTGTGCTTCTTCTTGCCGCCGTCGTCCTTGAGCAGCCCGTCGATGAACTTGTCGTCGCCGTGCTTCACCGGCGGCGGGGGCGCGGCGGCGGCCGTCGTCTGGAGCTTGGGCGAGATCTCGCTCGTCTTGCCGTTCTTCCCCTTGCCCGAATCCTCGTCGGGCAGCGACGGCAGCGCGACCTCGCCGCCCCGCTTGGTCGTCTTGGGCGCGGCGTCCGCCTTTTCCTTCTCCCGCGCCGCCTGCGCGTCGGCCTTCTCCTTCTCCTTCGCGGCCTTCTCGGAGGCGGCCTTGTTTATGGCCTGCGCGCGGGCGATCTTGTCCAGCTCGGCCCGCTTGCCATCGTCGGGCCCCATCACCGAGTCTTCCCACTGCAGCTGCTTATTGATGACCTTGTCGTCGCTGTCGCTGGTCTTGCCCTTCTTGCCCTTTGGATCGGCCGCGCGGGCGACCGAGGACCACGAACTGAAGAGACAGGTGCCCGCTAGCGCGGCGCAAAGAAACAACCTGGACCGCATCGAGAACGACCTCCACGTGGGGGGTGGGGGGAGATGAGCCTCTATTATCTGCTGCTGTAGTTATTTGACAAGCAGCTAACGCGCATTTTCACCGACTTCATCCGACCAATGCGACGTTGCCCTAAATGGAGGCGGAAGTGGGTGAATGTGGTTGTCACCGCTCGCTGGCGGGGCGCGCTATTTGAACGCAGGCAGGCGCGCGGGATTGGCGGCCCGTCAGGGGCGAACGACGATTCCGGACGCCACGACTTTGACGGTCTCCCCTGCGACGTCCACCGCAATGTCCATCTCTCCCTCGGCCCGGACGCGGGCGAGGCCGAGGCGCGAGACCGAGCCGACCCGGGCGTTGCGGCGCATCAAGCTGAAGTAGTGGGCCATCGCATCCCGCTCGGCATTCATCTCGGTGTAGCAGGTGTTCAGGTGATCGATGTGCTCGCGGGTGGAGCTGTTCGTGACGACCACCCGCACCACGGCGTCCTCGCCACGTGGGGAGACGTCGACCTCCAGCCGGGCCTTGCCGTCCGAGGCGTACTTCGCCGCGTTTTCCAAGAGCTCGTGGGCGGTCATCGCCACGCGAAACACCGCGTCCTCGTCATCCAGGACCGGCGCCAGCTTGGTCTCGAGCAGCCGACGGGTCGGCGAGACGATCGCGGGGGAGACCGTGAGGTCCAGATCGAGGTGCAGCGGCGTCACGGACGGATACCTTTCACTAACATCAAGCGAGCCCCTTGGCGAGCCGTAGCCTCGCACCGTCCGGGCCGCCACTCAAATCTTGGCCTCAAACCGGGGGCCCCATCCGTCGATGTGAAGGGCCCGCAGGACCAGGATGCCCCAGGGATCACCGCCCCATACGCCACCCGAACAGGCCCCGTCGCCGCTGGTCCGCGGCGCGACGATCGGCCGCTACGTCGTGCTCGGCCTGGTCGGGCGCGGCGGGATGGGCGAGGTCTACGCCGCGTACGATCCGGAGCTGGATCGCAAGGTCGCGGTCAAGCTCCTGCGGGTCAAGCCCGGCAACGGGGTTTCCTTGACGGAGGGCCGGCAGCGGACGCTCCGCGAGGCGCAGGCGATCGCGCGCCTGTCGCACCCCAACGTCGTCGTCGTCTACGACGTCGGCACCTTCGACGACCAGGTCTTCATCGCGATGGAGTTCGTCGACGGGAACACGGTCACCTACTGGCTGGCGGCGCAGCCCCGCAGCTGGCAGGAGGTGCTGCGCGTGTTCCGGGCGGCGGGACGGGGCCTGGTGGCCGCGCACGAAAAGGGGCTGGTCCATCGCGACTTCAAGCCCGACAACGTCATGGTCGGCCGCGACGGCGAGGTCCGCGTCATGGACTTCGGCCTGGCCCGCCAGGTCAACGACAAGCCGGCCGGAGAGGCGGCGCCGGCCAAGCGGTCCCCGGTGGTGATCGGCGATCACAGCGCCGCCGCCGTCTCCGATCCGATGGAGACGGTGCTGCTCAACGGGCCGCCCACCGGTCACACGACGCCCGTGGCCGGGACCGAGGCGCCGGCGGCGGGGATGTTCGAGGTGCAGCTGACCCGCACGGGGGCGATGATGGGGACGCCCGCGTACATGGCGCCCGAGCAGTTCCTGGGCACGACCACCGACGCGCGCACCGACCAGTTCAGCTTCTGCGTGGCGCTCTACGAGGCGCTCTACGGCGAGCGGCCGTTCTCGGGGCACACCATGTTCGCGCTGACGACCGCGGTCGTGCAGGGGCAGGTGAAGGAGGCGCCGGCCAGCTCCAAGGTGCCGCTCTGGGTGCGCAAGGTCCTCCTGCGCGGTCTGCGGCCGCAGGCCGCCGATCGCTACCCGTCGATGCAGGAGCTGATCGAGGCGCTCGGCAGGAACCCGAACGCGGCGCGTGGGCGGTTCCTCGCCGCCTGCGCCGCCGCGCTGCTGCCGGTCGCGCTCGTGGTGGGCGTCTACCACAACATGACGAACCAGAGGGCGACCTGCAACGCGGGTCCAACCCGGCTGGCGGGCATATGGGATCTGCAGGCGCCGGGTGAGAGCGAGTCGGCGCGCCAGGCGGAGATCCACAGAGCGTTCCTGCGCACGGGAAAGAGCTACGCCGCGGAGGTCTACGCCACAGTCAACCGCATCCTGACCGGCTACGCGCAGCGCTGGGCAAAGATGCACCGCGAGACGTGCGAGGGCTCGGAGCGGGGCGAGCAGTCGGCGGATGTGCTCGACCTGCGGATGACCTGCCTGACGGAGCGGCTCGGGGGGCTGCGCGCGCTCACCGACGTTTTCAAGGACGCCGACGGTGAGGTCGTCGAGAACGCCGTCAGCGCGGCCAACAACCTGGGCTCGCTCGATCGCTGCGCCGACGTGCCGCTCTTGCGGTCGATCGTTCGCCCGCCCGAGGATTCGGCGACGCGCGCGCGCGTCGAGGCGCTGCGCCACCGGCTGGCCGCGGTCAAGGCGCTCTTCGACGCCGGCCGCTACCGCGAGGGGCTCAAGGACGCCCCGCGCCTCATCGACGAGGCGCGCGCGCTCGACTATCAGCCGGTGCTCGCCGAGGCGCTCGGGCTGATGGGGACGATGTACCACAAGGAGAACGACTCGCGGACCGCCGAGAAGATGCTGGTCGATTCGTATCTGGCGGCCGACGCCTCCCGGCACGACGAGGTGCGCGCCGAGGACGCCACCGCTCTCGTCTGGGTCGTCGGCTATCAACAGGGGCGCTACGCCGACGCCCAGCGGTGGGCCAAGTACGCGGAGGCGATCCTGCGGCGCCTCGGCGGGCACGAGCTGCAGCAGGCCTGGCTGCTCAACAACCTGGGCTGCGTTTACGACCTCCAGGGCGACCGGGAGGGGTCGCTGCGCGCGCAGCAGCAGGGGCTGGCGCTCAAGGAGCGCGCGCTCGGGCGCGACGATCCCGACGTGGGGATTTCGGAGGGGAACCTGGCCGTCGCCCTCGAGGCACTCGGGCGCAACCAGGAGGCGCTCGAGCACGTCGACCGATCGATCGCGATCCTGCAGAACGGCCTCGGCGCCGGCCATCCCGACCTGGCCACGCAGCTCAACAACCGCGGCGAGATCCTGAACGCGCTCGGGCGATCGCGCGACGCGCGTGCCTCGTTCGAGAAGGCCCGCATCATCTGGGAGCGCGAGCTCGGCCTCGACAACCGCAACCTGGCGTACGCGCTGACCGGGATCGGCGTCAGCTACCTCACGGAGGGCGATTCCCTGAGCGCGCTCGTCCCGCTCGAACGCGCCTTCAAGATCCGCGAGGCGCAGGAGACCGACCCCTCCCGCCGCGCCGAGACGCGGTTCGCGCTGGCCCGCGCCCTCTGGGAGTCGGGCCGCGATCGGGGGCGGGCGCGCGCGCTGGCGGAGGATGCGCGCGAGAGCTACGCGAAAGCCGAGGTGAAGACCAAGCTCGGCGAGGTCGACACCTGGTTGCACGTGCACGGCGCGACCTAGTTTCACGGGGGACGGCTCGCTGCCGCTCGCGGGCTCGTTTCACGGGGGACGGCTCGCTGCCGCTCGCGTCCCCCGGTCCCCCTCGCTTCGCGCGGCGGAGCCGCGCTGCGCTCGCCTGCTCCGGTGTGCTCAGCGGGTATGAGATGCGTTCTAGTCGCTGCCGGCGTCCGGGGGGCTCGGCGCTGCGCGCGGCAGCGGGGCGCTCGGGCGCCGCACGGTGATCCGGACGAAGTCGTCCTTGATCTCGACCTCGGGCGGGCCGAGATCGCTGAGGCTGATCTTGAGCTCGCTGCCGTCCTCGGCCTTGGCGTCCTTCTCGGACTGGTTGATCCGGACCAGGCGGAACCCCTCCCGATCGATCTTGTAGAGGCGCATGGTGATCATCGAGGCGGCCTGGGGGAGCTTGACGACCACGGCGTGCGGTTTGTTGGTGACGTGGAAGGTCGCCCCCTCGGTCGACCCCTTGAGCGGGATGAGCAGCGATGCGCGCGGCCCGTCGACGCGGAGGTCGGGCAGATTCCGTCGCCAGGCCTCGCGCGCGAGATCCTTGTCGGACTGCTTTTCTTCCTCGACGGACGCGGGCTTGCGCTGGACGGGCGGTGCGGCGGCGAGGTCGGCCGTTCCAGGCGCGTCCGGCTTGCCCGCCTGGGCGGAGGCGTCGTGCGCCGGCGGTGCGACCCCCGCGGGTCCGTCGTGCGCGGCGGCGTCGCCGGCGACGGCCGAAGGGCCGTCGGTGCGCGCCGCGGCGTCGGCGGCCGGCGGCGGGGGTTGCGGGGGTGGCGCTGGCGGAGCCGCAGGGGCGATGGGTGCCGGCGGCGTCTCGTGGGTCGGCAGGGGATAGAGGTGCTGGCCGGCGAGGAACACGACCGCCGCGGTCGCCGCCGCGATGAGCAGGCCACCCGGCCGGCCCATGCCCGCTTGCGGATCGCGCGTGCCGCGCCCGCGCAGCCAGGCGCCGACGGGGGCGATGATGCGATCGCGCAGAGCGACGTCCATGCGCAGGCGCTCGAGCGTCTGCGCCGTCGCCTGCTTGGCGCCGTCGATCGGATGTGCCTCGAGAAAGGCCTCCACCTCGTCGAGGTGCCGGCGCTCCGGCAGCGCCGCGAACGACTCGACGAGCCGCCGCAGCATCATCGGCGAGTCGGCCTTGGCGCGCGCCTCCGCCCAGCGATCGCGCACGAGGCGCCAGGCCTCCTCGCGCGTCGCGCGGTTGCCGAGCAGCACGCCGAGGTAGGACGTGAAGTCCTGCATGGGCGACGTCGTCGCGCGAGCGCGAGCTCGACCGCGCGCGCTCGCCAGCGCCGGCGTCTCGACGCGCGCGAGCGCGTGCAGGTAGCGCCGCTTGGCCGCCGGGTCGGCCTCCGCTGCGCGCGCGCGGCGCAGCTCCTCGAAGCGTGCCTCGTCGGCGCCGCGCGCCGCGGCCGTCACCACGACGTCGAGCAGGTTCGGATCGAGCGGCCGCCGCGCGGGGAGTCTCGGCGTGCGGCCTCGTCGATGGCGCGCCGGCGCGCGCGCCAGCAGCACGAGCGCGCGCAGCAGCGCCGCGCGGCGCAGGCGGGTCTCGTCGTCCTCGGTGGCGCCCGGCGCCGCGCGCCCCAGCCGAGCGTCGCCGCCTGCGCGCCGAACAGGTCGGCGACGAACGCGTCGAACCGGCCGCGGTCGGCCTCGGCGACGTGGCGGTGCTCGATCATCGAGAGCCGCCCCACGAGCTCGTCGAGCACGACGTGATCGGTCTCGGCGCCGAGGCTCGCGACGAGATCGAGGAAGCCGCCGATCGTCGACGTCGCCCGCGCGCACCAGCGCCCACTGAGTCCGAGACCAGCGCCATGCGCTCGGCGGGGCGGAGCTCGCCGATGGCGGGCAGCAGGCGCGCCCGCGCCTCCGCGCTCGTAAGCCGTGCGGAAGAAGCCGCGCGCCTCGGCGTTGCCGAGGCACCAGGCCACCGCGCCCTCGGCCGCGAGCGGCACGCGCGCCGCCGTCCGGTGAGCAGCACCGGCTGCTCCTTGACGCCGTCCGCGTCGCGGAAGCGCAGCACCATGGGGACGAGCCAGCGCGTCGCCGATCCGCGCGCGGCGGCCTCGGGATCGGCGAAGAACCGCCGCTGCGCGAGCGTGACGACGTTGCCCGCCGGCGCCGCGCTCGAGCGACAGGCTCACCAGCGGATAGCCGATCTGGCGGATCCAGCCGTTGGCGAGCTCGACGATCGGCTGGCCCGACGCCTCGCCGAGCGCGCCCCACAGATCGTCGGCGGTGGCGTTCGCCTCGCGGTGGCGGCGCATGTAGAGGCGAATGCCGTCGCGAAACCGGTCCTCGCCCAGGAACCCCTCGATCATGCGCAGGACGGCGCCGCCCTTCTCGTAGGTGATGGCGTCGAACGACTCGCCCGCCTCCTCGGCGTTCTTGATGTCGGCGCGGATCGGGTGCGCCGAGACGAGCGCGTCGAGCACCAGCGCGGCGCCCTTGCCGCCCTCGAAGTCCATCCAGATGCGCCACTCAGGGCCGCCAGGCGTCGACGATCTTGTAGGCCATCCAGGTCGCGAACGCCTCGTTGAGCCACAGGTCGTCCCACCAGACCATCGTCACGAGGTTGCCGAACCACTGGTGGGCCAGCTCGTGCGTGATCACCTCGGCGACGCGCTTTTGCACCGCCAGCGGCGCGGTCGCCGGATCGAGCGAGCAGCGCGACCTCGCGGAAGGTGATGGCGCCGGCGTTCTCCATCGCGCCCGCCTCGAAGTCCGGGCACGCCGATCTGATCGAGCTTGCCGAACGGGTAGGGGAGGCCGAAGTAGTCCTCGAGGAGCGACAGCACCGCCTGTGCGGTCTCCTGGGCGAACGACGTCAGGTGGCGTTTCTCCACCGTTGTCCAGGTACGGATCGGGACCTCGCGCACCCGGGCCACCGCGCTCGGCACGATCGGGCCCACGATGAGCGCGACGAGGTACGACGACAGCGGCGGCGTCGGCGCGAAGGTGATGCGCCGCCCGCCGCGGCCGTCGCTCTCGTCGCGCGTGGCGACGCCGTTCGAGAGCGCCACCGCGTCGTTGGGGACGCCCGAGACGACGATCTTCCAGACCGCCTTGAACGCCGGTTCGTCGAAGCAGGGGAAGACTCGACGCGCGTCGGCGGCCTCGAACTGGGTGACGGCCAGGGGACCTGCACGGTAAAGGCCGCGCAGCCCGGGGCTGAAGCCGCCGCTGTAGCCGAGCGCCAGCCGGACCGCGCCGGCGGCGAGAATCTCCGGGAAGGCGAAGCTCAATGTCTCGCTGGTGGCGTCGGTTGTCACCGTCGCCGCCAGGCGCCGCCCGTCGGGGAGCTCGGCGTCGGCGGTCGCCACGTCGAGGCCGACGCCGTGGACGACGATCTCGCGCCTCGGGGTGGCGAGGAGAAGCGCCACGTCGAGCCGCCCCTCGAACCGCCCCCCGCCGAGATCGACGCGCAGATCGGCCTCGTAGGTCTTGGGTTTGACCTCCGTCGGGAGGCGAAAGTCTTTTCCGAGCGTCACGCGGGTCTGGCCCTTGGGTGGAGGAGACGCCTTTGTACCGTAATCTAGGGACGGATGTCTCAAGCGCCTGCTCTGCCGCTGCCGCACGATCCCTACGCCCCCCTTCGCATCGAGAATTTTCGCTGGTTCGTGGCCAGCATTCTGGCCATGGCGATGGGGGCGCAGATCCAGGGGGTGGTCGTGGCCTGGCAGATGTACGCCGTCACGCACGATCCGCTGGCGCTGGGGATGGTCGGGCTCGCCGAGGCGGCGCCCTTCATCGCCTTGGCCCTGCCCGCCGGGCACGTGGCGGACGTCCGCGATCGCAAGCGGATCGCGCTCGTGGCGCTCGTCATCCTGTTCGCCTGCGCGGTGGCGCTGGCGGCGGCGAGCGCGCTCTTCCTCGCGCGCGGACGAACCGGCGGCTGGATCCGCTGGACCATCTACGCGGTGATCGTCGTCTGCGGCGGGGCGCGCAGCTTTCTGCTGCCGGCACGCAACGCGCTGGGCGCCGATCTGGTCCCGCGACCGCTCTACCCGAGCGCCGTCGCCTGGCGGACCGGGATCTGGCAGGTCGCGGCGGTCACCGGCCCGGCGATGGGCGGCCTGCTTTACGCCTGGGTGGGCGCGACCTCGTCGTACGGCATCGGCGCGGCGCTGATGGCGATCGCCCTTTTCACCGTGGCGCGGATAGAGGCGCCGCCCCGCCCGCCCGTCGGGCGCGCCGAGCCGCTGGGGCAGAGCGTGCGCGCGGGGCTGGCGTTCATCTTCGCCCGCCCGATCTTCCTCGGCGCGCTGACGCTCGATCTGCTGGCGGTGCTGTTCGGCGGGGCGGTCGCCATCCTGCCGCTCTTCGCCGACCAGATCCTGCACGTCGGACCGCAGGGGCTCGGCGCGCTGCGCGCGGCGCCGGCGGTCGGCGCCGTGCTGATGTCGGGCCTCTTGGCGCTGCGCCCGCCGCCGCGGCGGGCGGGGCGGCTGTTTCTCTCGGCCGTCGCGCTGTTCGGCGTCTTCACGATCGGCTTCGCGCTGTCACGGTGGTTCTGGCTGTCGATGATGCTGCTCGCCGCCAGCGGCGCGGCCGACATGCTGAGCGTCTACTTCCGCGGCACGCTGATCCAGGTGCTCGCGCCGTCGGGAATGCTCGGGCGAATCTCGGCCGTCAACCAGATCTTCATCGGCTCGTCGAACGAGATCGGCGCCTTCGAGTCGGGCGTGGCGGCCAAGCTGCTCGGGACGGTGTCGTCGGTCGTCGTGGGTGGCGTCATCACCGTGGTCGTCACGCTCCTCACCGGCTGGCGCGTGCCGGCGCTGGCCAACCTCGATCGGCTGGAAGAGCAGACACCCGATTGAGACGCGCGGCGCTCAGAGCGCGGTGCTGCGGACGGTCTTGATGTTCACGAACTCGAGCAGGCCGTAGCGGGAGAGCTCGCGCCCGTGGCCCGAGCGCTTGATGCCGCCGAACGGGAAGCGGGCGTCGGAGATGACCATCTGGTTGATGAAGACGCCGCCCGCCTGGAGCTCGCGGCCGAGCCGCTCGGCCTCCGCGCGATCGCGGGTGAAGGCGGCGGCCCCCAGGCCGAACGGCGTGGCGTTGGCGAGCGCGATCGCCGCGTCGATCCCGGCGACCCGGAACAGCGCCGCCACTGGCCCGAAGACCTCCTCGCGGGCCGCGGCCGCGTCGGTGGGAACGTCGGCCAGCACGGTCGGCACGTAGAAGAACCCGGGTCCGCCCTGCGCGCGTCCGCCCGTCAGCACGCGTGCCCCGGCCGCCACCGAGCGCGCGACCTGCTCGGCCACGCCGTCGCGGATGGCGGCCGTCGCCAGCGGGCCGACTTGGGTGCGCCCGTCAGCGGGGTCGCCGACCACCAGCGCACCCATCGCCGCCGCGAAGGCCGGCGCGAAGCGATCGTAGACGGCGTCCGCCACGATGAAGCGCTTCGCGGCGATGCAGGACTGGCCGCTGTTCACCATCCGGGCCTTGAGCGCGGTGGCGACCGCCCGTTCGACGTCGGCGCTCGCCAGGACCAGGAACGGGTCGCTGCCCCCCAGCTCGAGGACGGCCTTCTTCAAATGCTTCCCGGCGGCGGCGCCGATGGCCCGCCCGGCGGCCTCGCTGCCGGTCACGGTCACGGCGGCGACGCGGTCGTCGGCGATGAGCGCCAGGGCCGCATCGGATCCGACGAGCAACGTCTGGAACACCCCCTCGGGCGCGCCGGCGCGGCGGAACAGATCCTCGAGCGCCAGCGCGCACTGCGGGACGTTCGAGGCGTGCTTGAGCAGGCCGACGTTGCCGGCCACCAGCGCCGGGGCGGCGAAGCGAATGACCTGCCAGAAGGGAAAATTCCAGGGCATCACCGCCAGGACGGCGCCGAGCGGCTCGAAGAGGATCGCGTCGCGCGTGCCCGCCGATTCGGCGACGATCTCGGGCCGCAGGAACGCCTCGCCGTGCTCGGCGTAGTAGCGACAGGCCGTCGCGCACTTGGCCGCCTCGTCGGCGGCCGCGCCGGCGAGCTTCCCCATCTCCAGCGTCATCAGCCGACCGAGGGACTGCCGTTCGGCCTCGAGAATCTCGCCGGCGCGCGCCACGACGGCCGCGCGCTCGCCGACCGGGCGGCGGCTCCAGCTTCGAAAGGCGGCGCCGGCGCGCGCCAGCTTGACCTCGACCGCCGACGCGCTCTCGGGCTCGAACGCCCGCAGTCGGTCGCCGGTGGCCGGATTGACGCTCTCGATCGCCATTTCCCTCACCCTCCCGAGAAGCGAACGATCGCAAATGCGATCGCCGCCAGCGCGAATGAAGCCGCGACTGCCGTCGCGTCGAGCCAACGCGGGGCGGGGCGGGGGAACGCCGCACGGCCGAGGCCGATCGCCGCGCCCGCCACCAGGCCGCCGATGTGAGCCGCGTTGTCGACGAGGCTGATTCCGCGCGCCGACAGCGACAGCCCGACCCCCAGGATGAAGAGGACATTGATGGCCAGCGCCTTGGCGGCGCGGCGCTGCCCGGTGCGCCAGGCGAAGACGGCCGCCATGCCGATGAGCCCCATGATCGCGCCCGACGCGCCGACCGAGACGGTCGGTCCGCCGTTCGCCGCGGCGTGCAGCGTGGAGAGGACGTTTCCGATGACACCGGTGACGAGGTACGTCGCGGCGATGAGACCCCGGCCGAGCGCCTTCTCGGACAGCGCGCCGATCTGTCCCAGCACCCAGAGATTCATCGCGATGTGCAGGAAACCCGCGTGAATGAAGGCGGCCGTGAGCCAGCGCCAGGGCGAGACCTCGACGCCCCCACCCGACACCGACGCGCCGGCGGCAATCAGCGTGTCCCCGTCGAATGACCAGAGGTGCCGTGACACCAGGGCCATGACCGCGTAGACGAGGACGTTGGCGACGATGAGGGCGCTCGTGACGGGCGCATCGCGCAGGCGGCGGAACCAGCTCATGGGGTGCTCCTGGAATTTTTCACCGGGCGCGCTCGGTTATCCAGGGTGTCGCGCAAAATCGCAAAAATGAGCGTCCGCGCGGGCATCCCCCGCGGCTTGACAGCTCATCCAACTCGATACAAAGGAACCGTATGACCCGGACACGTCTGCGCCTCGTCTTTTGTCTGGCCCTCGGCGCCGCGGTTGGATTTGGCTCCCGCTCGTCGACGTCGGTCTTCGCCCCGGCCACCGCCCAGGCGGCAGGCCCGGCCGTCACGCCGAAGACCGAGGCGCCCAACGAGGCGCGCGCTCTCTCGCACGCCTTCTCCAACGTGGCCAAGGCGCTCGGCCCGTCGGTGGTCCGGATCGAGGTGGAGATCGGACCCGGGCGCGGCGCCATGGGCCCGCACGGCAGGGGCGGGATGCCCGACGAGGGCGACGAGGGCGGCGACGACGAGGTGCCCCCCTTCTTTCGGCATTTCTTCGGCCCCGGCGGCGGCGGCATGCCGCAACCGGGACCCCAGCACGGGGTCGGGTCCGGCTTCATCATCGATACCAACGGTGACGTCGTGACCAACCGGCACGTCGTGCAGGGGGCGACCAAGGTGACCGTCACGATGAACGACGACAAGGAGTACAGCGCCCACGTCGTCGGCAAGGACGCGCAGACCGACGTGGCGGTGGTCCGGCTCGACCACCCGCCGTCGAACCTGGTGGTGGCGCGGCTCGGCGACTCCGAGAAGCTCGAGGTCGGCGAGTGGGTGGTGGCCGTCGGCAGCCCGCTCGGCCTCGAGCAGACGGTGACCGCCGGGATCGTCAGCGGCAAGGGGCGCCCCGGGCGTCACGTGCAGATGTCGGGGCGGCGCGTGCGCGGCTACATCCAGACCGACGCCAAGATCAACCCCGGCAACTCGGGCGGGCCGCTGGTGAACCTCGAGGGGGAGGTGGTCGGCGTCAACACGCTCATCCAGGTCGGCGCGGGGGGCGCGTACGGCTTCGCGATTCCCGTCAACGAGGTGCGCCGGGTGGCGCAATCCTTGGTCAAAGACGGTCGCGTCCGTTACGCCTACCTCGGGCTCATGCTCACCGACGTCAAGGATCTCGACGACGCGCAGAAGGCGAAGCTCGGCAAGGCAGTGCCGCCCACGGGCGCCTTCGTGGCGGAAACGACCCCCGGCGGGCCGGCCGGCAAGGCCGGGATGCGCCCCGGCGACGTCATCACCGAGGTCAACAACCAGAAGATCGGGGGCGCGGGCGACGTCGTCGACTTCGTCTCGAACCAGCCGATCGGCGCGCGGGTGCTCCTGCACTACGTCCGCGACGGCCGCCCGACGCAGACGCAGGTCGCGCTCGGCGAGCTGCCCGACGAGGACGCCCGGCAAGGGGACGTGCAGGGGCAGGGGAAGATCGGCCTGGCGCTGCAGACGCTGACCCCGGACGTGGCGGCCTCGCTGGGGATCGATCGCGGCACCAAGGGCGCGGTGATCACCGACGTCGCGACAGGGAGCCCGGCCGAGCAGGCTGGCCTTCGCCCGGGCGACGTGATCGTGGAGATCGATCGGCGGCCGGTCGCCTCGGCCGACGAGGCGGTGGCGGCGCTCCACGGAGCGTCACGCGCCGGCGGTCACCTCTTGCGCGTGCGTGGTCCGAACGGCACCCGCTTCGTCACCGTGAAGTGACGCCCGCGGCGCACGGCAGCCGCCGCTCGTAACGGCGGCGCGCGCGCCCCAGCCGCTGCGCCGCCGAATCGCCCGTATGGCCAGGGCACGCCTGATGCTTCCGCGCAGGGCACGCCCGATGCTTCGCCTGACGGCAGGGATCGGCGATGCAAGCTTCGTGGTTGTGCGCGGCCGGGATGGTCCTCTGGGAGACCCTGGCGGCGCCGATGGGCCGCCAGATCGCGCGGGCCGCGGAGCCGGTCGAGGTCGGCGCGCTCTCCCGGGCCTTCGCGACCGTGGCCCGCTCGATCGCGCCGGCCGTCGTTCGGCTGGAGGTGAGCGGCGCGGCCGAGGAGGCGGCCTCGGGCATCGTCCTCGACACGCGCGGCAACGTCGTCACCAGCAGCCACACCTTCGACGGCTGGACACGGCCCGTCGCGCCCGCGTCCGAGACCAGCGCCGGAGCCATCGCCGTCGTGCTCGGGGACGGCCGGAGGCTCGGCGCCGAGCTCGTCGGCCTCGACGGCGAGAGCGAGGTCGCCGTGGTGCGGATGCTGGCGCCGCCCGGGGATCTCACGGCGGCGCGATTCGGGGACTCCGACGATGCCACCGTCGGCGCCTGGATCCTGGCGGTGGGGAGCCCTCTCGGCCTCGACCAGACAGTCACGGCCGGCATCATCAGCAGCCGGCCCGATCTCGACGGCGGCGGCGATCCTTCGCCGCGCCGGTATCTGCTGACCGACGCCAGCGTCGACCCGGGCGAGTCCGGCGGCCCGCTGGTCGATCTCGACGGGGAGGTGATCGGGTTGACGACCGCGATCGGCGCCAGCCCCGGCGGCGGCTACGGGCAGGCGATTCCGATCAACCGGGTGCGCCGGACGGCCGTGGCGCTCATCCGCGACGGGCACGCCGCCCATCCCTTCATCGGGGTAGGGGTTCGCGACCCGCGGGATCTCGCGCCCGACGAGCGCCGGACGCTCGGTCCGGCGCCGCCGCGCGGCGCGCTGGTGAGTCACGTCCTGCCGGGCGCCCCCGCGGCACGGGCCGGCCTGCGGGCGGGGGACCTCATCACCTCGGTCGACGACCGCGACGTCCCGGCCCCCGCCGACCTGGTCGAGCTGATCTCCCAGACGGAGATCGGCGCGGCGGTGGCGATCGGCTACGTTCGGGACGGAAGCGACCGGGTGGCCCGGCTGTCGATCGGCGACCAGCCGAATCAGGCCGGGGCGGTCCCGGCGGCCGTGCCGGGCGCGCACTCCAGGCGGATCTCGGTGATCTCGGCCGGAGCCCCGAGACGCATCGGCGGCCCCCAGTAGCCCGTGCCGCGGCTGACGTAGATCTGCGCCCGGCCGCGCCGGTGCAGCCCGGCCACGAAGGGCTGCTGCAGCTGGACCACGAAGTTGAACGGCCACATCTGTCCGCCGTGGGTGTGCCCGGAGATCTGCAGCCCGACGTCGAACGGCTCCGCGTCGAGCAGCGTGCGCGGCTGGTGCGCCAGCAGGACCAGCTCGCGCCGCGGATCGCGATCGGCGAGCGCCCGGGCCAGCGCCGCTTCTGGCGCGAGCCCCCCAAAACGAGCGGAGGAGCGATCGTCCACCCCCGCCAGATCGAACCCGCCGGCCGCATTGCCAATCGGGACGCGTTCGTTGCGCAATACGCGGATGCCGAGTCGATTGAGCTCGTTGAGCCAGGCATCCGCTCCCGAAAAATACTCGTGATTCCCGGTGACGAAGTAGACGCCGTGCCGCGCGCGCAATCCGCCGAACGGCTCAATGGCGGAGGCGAGCTCGGGGACGCCGCCGTCAACGAGATCTCCCGTGATCGCAATCAGGTCCGGTTCGAGAGCGTTGGCGCGCGCCACGATCTGCTCCACGAACGCGCGGCCTATCGTGGGACCGACGTGGACGTCGGTCAGTTGCACGATCCTGAACCCGTCCTGCTCGGGCGGGAGCCGATCGAGCGCGACGCGCACGCGACGCACTTCGACCGGATGACGGACGGAGCGGAGCGCGACGGTGGCCAGACCGCTGACCAGCAGACCGGTCGCCGCCGCGGTGAGGCGGGCCAGCGTCGTCCTCCGCTGGGGATCGAACGCCGGCATCGCCGCAATGCGCCGTCCGATCGCCGCAACGAGACGTAACAGATCGGTCGAAACGAGAACCGTGAGGAGTAGAAACATGACGCCGAGCCAGACGTAGCCCGCCCAGGCGAAGCCCCGACGGAGATCGCCCTGTCCCCGACCGAGGATCAGCGACACGGGCACGCTCAGCAAGAGCAACGCGAGAAGCGTGCCACCCACCGTCCCCCACGGGGCGGCCCAGCGGGGATCGCGGACCAATCGGGCCCAAAGGTAGTAATGAATGCCGCCCAGCAATCCGAGGGCAACGGCAATGAACACAAAGAATCGACTCACCGGCCGTTGTTCTGCCACGGACATTCGGCGAATCAAGCCTTTTACGTTTGCATCGTCGATTCTTCGCGGCTAGTCTGCCGCGCTCAACTAGGGGGAGAAGAGATGCCGAGAAAGTCCGATGTTCAGAGTCTCGTTGAGCAGTTCGTCGATAGATTGTCATCGTTGATCGAAGAGGAGACCATGTCGCGCGCGCGCGACGCCGTGCTCTCCGCGTTCGGTGGCCGCGCGCCGGCCGGCCTGCAGTTCCGGGCCGGATCCCTTGGCGCCCGGAAGCGGCGCAAGGGCCCGATCCAACTCTGCCCGGTGCCCGGCTGCACGAACCGCGCGGCGCCGGTCTTCGGGATGGTCTGCGCGAAGCACAAGGACCTTCCGAAAGCCGACATCAAGAAGTACCGCGAGCAGCGGCGCGCCCAGAAGGCCAAGGCCAAGGCCAGGAAAGCCGCCTAGTCGGGGCGGGGGAGGCCGGGCCCAATCGGCCCGGGAGCGCCCGCTTTTCACGGCCGGTGTGGCGTACGCGCCACGTCACGCCGGCCGGCGGCGCGGTGCATTTCGAGAAAGATCAATAATTCCGGTGGTCTGGGGTTGGCACCGGCGTTGCGATGGAGAAGCGGCCGAAGCCCAAGGAGGCGCGCAAATGGCCATCGCACCCGCAACGCTCGATTTCGATTCCTACGGTAAGTTGATGAGGCCGGCCGTTCCGGCCGACGCTCCCATCCTGGACGCGCTCAAGGCGTGCCCACAGCTCGGCCGCGCGCCCGCGGAGGCATTCCGTCTGCTGGCGAAGGATGCGACCCTGCGGGCCGTCGGTCGCGGCGCGAACGTCGCCCCGCAAGGGGGGAGGCTCGACGCCGCGATCGTGGTGGCACGCGGAAAGATCCGGGCGGTCTGCCGGGCGGTCAACGGCCGGGAGATCTCGATGGAGATCTTCCGCGCGGGCGACCTCATCGCCGACGGTGCGCTGGCGCCGGAAACCCCGCTCGCTCACGACTGGGAGGCGGTCGAAGCGTCGACGCTCGTCTTCATTCCCCGGGAGGCGATGCTCGCCTGCCTGCGCGCCACGCCCGACCTCGCGCTGGCGCTGGGGGGCGAGCTGGTCGCCCGGCTGGAGCGCTCGAAGCAGCTGGCGACCGGCCTGGCTCTGGCCGGCGTGCAGGAGCGGGTCGTCTCGCGGCTGGTCGCCATCGGCCGGCAGGACGGGATGGCCGGACCGGACGGTCTCCTGATCCGAAACCGCCCCACACAGCAGGAGCTGGCCAACCAGATCGGCGCCTGTCGCGAGACGGTGTCGCGCACGGTGTCGGAGCTGGTCCGTCAGGGGCTGCTCACGCCGCGCGGTCGCTCCCTGCTCGTCAGCAAGCAGCTGGTCGAGAACGCGGCGTAGGCGGGGCCGCGCGGAGCAGAGCGCGGCGAGCCGCCGGGGCTTGGACGCCGCCGAGATTCGGAAAGCGACCGCCAGGAATTGACGCTGCGTCGGGCGCGGGTGAAACTTTGCAGGGTTTGGCCAGCCAGCCCAAAGTCGGTGGGACGGCGGCAGAGGGGATTCGCGTCTCCTTTGCCGAAGTCGACATCCGAACCTCTATCCGCCCCACGGTCGCCGAGATCGATCTCGGGGCGGCTCAGCGGAACCTGGGGCGGGTCCGGCAGGCGATCGGACCGGGCGTTCGCATCTACGGGGTGGTCAAGGCGGATGCCTACGGTCACGGCGCGGTGCCGGTCGCGCGGGCGCTCGAGCCGCTTTGCAACGCGCTCGCGGTCTCCCTGGTCGAAGAGGGGCTCGAGCTGCGCGCCGCCGGGATCCGCGCCCCCATCCTCGTGCTCGGCGCCTACTACAACCGCCACCATGACGACGTCCTCGCCGAACGGCTGACACCCGTGGTCTATGACCCCGCCGATCTCGACCGGTTCGCCGACGCGGCCGCCCGCGTGAACCGTCCCGTGAACGTCCACGTCAAGATCGACACCGGGATGAGCCGCCTCGGGATTTCGCCCGGCGAGCTGGAGGCGACGCTCGCGCGGATCGCCGCGCGGCCATCGCTTCGATTGGCCGGGCTCTGCACGCACTTCGCCTCTGCGGATCTGGCCGACCCCGCTCCGACCGAGGGGGCGCTTGCGCAGCTCAGCGCGGGGATCGCGCGCGCCGCCGAGCTCGGCTTTCGGAACCTGGTCAATCACGCGGCCAACAGCGCCGCGGCGGTGCGGTTTCCGGCGGCGCGGCTCGACGCCGTGCGCCCCGGGCTGGCGATCTACGGCGCGATGCCCTCCGCGCTGGTGGCCCTGGCGGGGCTGGAAAGGACGCTGGCCCTGCGCACGCGCGTGATGGCGGTGCACGACGTGGCGCCGGGGACGGGGGTCAGCTACGGGGGAACTTGGCGGGCGGCGCGGCCGACGCGGGTGGCGACGCTTCCCATCGGGTACGCCGACGGTTACCCACGCCACGTGCGGGGCGCTTCCGTGCTGCTCGGGGGGCGCCGCGTCCCCATCATCGGGGCGGTCTGCATGGACATGCTGATGATCGACGTGACCGATCGGCCCGCCGGGGCGGTGGAGGGGCCGGTCACGCTGATCGGGCGCGACGGGGCCGAGGAGATCACCGTCGACGACCTGGCGGGCTGGGCGGGGACGGTCAGCTACGAGATTCTGTGTGGCATCTCCAAGCGCGTGCCGCGCGTCTTGCGGGACGCGGCGATCACCCCACCGCACGGCCGGGCACCGACGCCGACGGGCGCGCGATGACGGCTCCCTCCTCGGTCGACGGCGCGCCCGGCGGGCAGGCCGAGGTTCGCCCGGGCATCGCCGCCTCCTTGCTGGACGCGGCGCTGACGCCGATCCGCGGCATCCTGACCTACGCGGGCGAAAGGACGCTCCTGCTCTCGAGCGCGATGGCGGGCCTGTTCCGCAAGCCGTTCCGGCTGCGGCTCTTTCTCGAGCAGATGGAGTTCGTGGGCGTGGGGTCGCTCCCCATCATCTGCCTGGTCGGACTCTTCTCGGGCGCCGTCTCGGCCCAGCAGGCGATCGCGGCGCTGCGCATCTTCAACCAGGAACGGTTCGTCGGCGCGACCGTGGGAATCTCCTTGGCGCAGGAGCTGGCGCCTGTGTTCACCGCGCTCATGATCACCGCGCGTGCCGGATCGGGCATGGCCACCGAGCTCGGCTCCATGCGCATCACCGAGCAGATCGACGCGCTCACCACCTTCGCCGTCGATCCGGTCCAGTACCTCGTCACGCCGCGAATCGTGGCCAGCGTGCTCATGATGCCGGTCATGACCATGGTCTTCAACATCGTCGGTCTGCTGGGCGCCTACGCCTACTCGATCTACTTCGAGCACATCGATCTCGGCCAGTTCCTCGAGCAGTTCACCTACTGGACCGACCCCAAGGACTACATCATCGGCGCCACCAAGGCGGCGGTCTTCGGCGTCACGCTGTCGGTGGCCGCCTGCTACCAGGGATTCCATGTGCGCGGCGGCGCGAAAGAGGTGGGGCTTGCCACGACACGGGCGGTGGTTGCAGGCTCCGTGTCGGTTTTGGTCTCCGACTATTTCTTGATCGATATTTTCCACATCCTTTGGCCGTACCAATCTTGAATCCGCTGAGCGCCCCACCGCCCGCCGTCGTCGACCCGTCGGTCGTGGACCCTTCGGGGGGGGGCGGCGCCCTGGCGCGACGGGATGAACGCTGGCAGATCCGCGTACGGGGACTGCACAAGAGCTTCCCCCCTCAGCACGTGCTCCGCGGCATCGACCTCGACATCGAGCGCGGCAAGACCAACATCATCATCGGCGGCTCGGGGCAGGGGAAGTCGGTGTTGATGAAGCACCTCATGGGGTTGCTCAAGCCGGACGCCGGGGAGATCTGGGTCGACGGCGTCGATGTGGTGCCGTTCGGGGACCAGGAGATGGGGAAGCTGCGGCGGAAGTACGGGATGGTGTTCCAGTATGCGGCGCTGTTCGACTCGATGAACGTCGTCGAGAACATCGCCTTCCCGTTGCTGGAGCGGTATCGGCTGCCGAAGTCCGAGGTGATGGAGCGGGTGCGCGATCTCCTGCGCCGGCTCGACCTGGAGAACGTCGGCGGCATCGAGCAGAAGTTCCCCCCAGAGCTGTCGGGCGGGCAGCGTAAGCGCGTGGGGTTGGCGCGCGCCCTCATCGACCGGCCGGAGATCCTCCTCTACGATGAGCCGACCACCGGCCTCGATCCCGTGGCGACCAAGAACGTCGACGAGATGATCCAGCGGACGGCGCACGAGTTCGGTGTCACCTCGGTGGTGATCTCGCACGACATGGCGTCGACCTTCCGGATCGGCGATCGGATCTCGATGCTCGCCGGCGGGAAGATCATCGTGAGCGGCACGCCCGCTGAGGTCCTCGCCAGCCAGCTTCCGCCCCTGCGTGAGTTCGTGGAGATGTCGGGGCTCGTCGCGGCGGGGGCGCCCTCATGAGGCGCAGCTGGGCTTCGGTCACCGTCGGGCTCCTGGTGATCATCGTGGCGGCGATCAGCTATTACCTCGTCCGGTCGACGTCCGAGCGGAACTCGGGATCGAAGGGGATCACCGTCTGGGGGTTGT
Source organism: uncultured Pseudomonadota bacterium (assembly GCA_963831685.1). Lineage (GTDB taxonomy): Bacteria > Myxococcota_A > Polyangia > Fen-1088 > Fen-1088 > JADGRB01. Next base: position 1,539,619 of record CAWHRJ010000004.1, on the reverse strand, counting down.
TCCGGGACGCCTCGGGGCTGTTCGAGAAGTCGCGGGTCCAGACCGCCGGCATCTCCGTCGGTCAGATCGATCGGCGCGAGCTCGATCCCAGCACCGCCAAGGCGAAGATCACCATCCAGATGCTCCCCAGCATCACGCTCTACGAGAACGCGGTGGTGGCCAAGAAGTCGGCCTCGCTGCTGGGCGAGTACTACCTGGAGATCGATCCCGGCACCCCGATCGGCGTGCTCCACGGCGAGAAGCGCCAGATGCGGGTGCTCAAGGACGGCGACCAGATCACGCGGGTCATCGAGCCGACGGCGATGGGCGACATCGTCAATGACGTGGCGACGCTGATGCCGATCCTGCACGACATTCTCGAGGACGTGCGCAAGCTGACCTCGGGGACCATCACCGACATCGCCGAGAACGTCAACAAGCTGATCGAGAGCAACTCCGACACGCTCTCGCGCCTGCTCGATCGGGTCGACAACATCGCGGGGCACGTCGACGACGTGACCAGCGCCGAGGCGGGGGACGTCAAGGAATCGATCAAGAACGTCCGCGAGATCACCGAGTCGATCAAGACCCTGATGGGCACTCAAGGGCCGGTGACCGCCACCAGCCAGAAGGTGCAGACGTCGATCGACCGCCTGCAAACGACGATCGACAACCTCGACAAGTCGATGAAGAACATCGAGTCGATCACCGAACGGGTGAACAGCGGGCAGGGGACGGTCGGTCACATCCTCAACGACGACACCATCGCCAACAACGTCGAGGACATCACCGAGAATGCGAGCGGCTTCATTCGCGGCGTCACCAAGCTGCAGACGATCGTCGGGCTGCGCAGCGAGTACAACTTTCTCTCCAACACGCTCAAGAACTACCTCTCGGTGCAGATCATGCCCCGGCCGGACAAGTTCTATCTCATCGAGCTCATCGAGGATCCGCGCGGCTACTCGAACACGGTCCTCACCGCGACGCACAGCTCGATGAATGGATTCGTCAGCAACGTCACGACGACGACCTCGGACGCCCTCCGGTTCTCGCTGATGCTCGGCAAGCGCATCAGCTTCGGCGGAGCCACCGTGGCGGGGCGGTTCGGTATCAAGGAATCGACCGGCGGCGTCGGCGCTGACCTCTACCTCTTGGATGATCGGCTCAGTCTCTCGGCCGACGTGTTCGGGTTCGCCCAGTCGACCGTCGGCCAGAACCCGCGGGTCAAGGTGAGCCTCGGCTACCAGTTCTGGAGCCCTTACCTCTCGGTGATCGGCGGGGCGGACGACCTCCTCAACTACAACGTTCGCGGCGAGGCCGGCGCCGGCGGCGGGTTCGACTGGTTCATGGGCCTGCAGCTGCGGTTCAACGACGAGGATCTGAAGTCGCTGCTGTTGGTGGGCGGCGGCGCGGCCGCGGGCGCGGCGTCCAAGTAAGGCCGAAGGCGGCGGGTTCGGTGCGGCGTCTCTTCCGGTCGGGCTGATCGCGCTCTGCCTCGTCGACGACGCTATAAGCCCGCGGCTTGACCTCTCGTTCCGGTGAGGAGAAGCTGCGCGGGATTCGATGTCTGCCTCAGCCGCGGCCGCCGGCCGCATCGCGGTGCTCGTCCCCTGCCTCAACGAGGAGGCGGGTGTCGCCTCCGTGGTGCAGGCGATGCGCGCCGCGCTTCCGGCGGCGACGGTCCACGTCTACGACAACGGCTCGACCGACAACACCATCGAGCGAGCGCAAGCGGCGGGCGCCGTCGTCCGGCGCGAACCGATGCGCGGCAAGGGCAACGTCGTGCGACGGATGTTCGCGGATGTCGACGCCGACGTCTACGTCCTCGTCGACGGTGACGGAACCTACGACGCGACCACCGCGCCGGTGCTGGTGCAGCGGTTGCTCGACGAGCAGCTGGACATGGTGAACGCGGCCCGGATCAGCGACCATGCGGCTGCCTACCGGGCGGGTCACCGGATGGGCAACGTCATGATCAGCAGCGCCGTCGCCTACATCTTCGGCAATCGGTTCCGGGACATCCTCTCGGGCTATCGCGTCTTTTCACGGCGGTTTGTGAAGTCGTTTCCCGCGTTGGCGGCCGGATTCGAGATCGAGACGGAGCTGACCGTCCACGCGCTGCAGCTCCGCATGCCAACCGCCGAGATCGACACGCGCTACGACGAGCGGGCGGCCGGATCGGTCAGCAAGCTTCACACCTACCGCGACGGGTTCCGCATCGTCCGCACGATCCTGAGGATGGCGAAGGAAGAACGCCCATTGCTGTTCTTTTCGCTGATCGCCGCGCTGCTGGGGGCGGCGGCGATCGGGCTCTCGGTGCCGATCTTCCAGGAGTACGGCCGCACCGGTCTGGTGCCGCGCTTCCCGACCGCCATTCTGTCGACGGGGATCATGATCCTGGCGTTTCTGTCGCTGACCTGCGGGTTCGTGCTGGATACGGTCACACGCGGCCGGTACGAGATGAAGCGGCTGCACTATCTGCGCGAACAGCCGCCCACGCGCGCCGGCGATTAGAATCCGCCCGATCCCATGCGTCGCGGCCCGTGGATCCTGATAGCCGTCGCCGTGGTCGGGCTTTGCGCCGATGCGGTGCGCCTGTCGGCCACCCGCCTCTACCCCCGCTACGACGAGGTGTCGTACCTGGCGCTCGCCCGCGATGTTGCGCGCGAGGGGGGCGTCGCGGGCACCATACGCTGCTACCTCGAGGCGCGCTGCCTGGAGGACAACCGGCCGCCGCTCTACCAGTTTCTGCTCGAACCGCTGGCCGACGATTCGCCACGTTTCTTCGCGGACGCGAAGCTGGTTTCGCTGGGAACGGTCCTGCTGCTGCTGGTCGTGGTGTTGGTGGTGTTGCGCCGGACCTTCTCGCCGGCGGTCGCCGCCGGCTCGGTCATCACGCTGGCGCTGATGCCGATCTTTTCCGATTACGGCGCGCGGGTGCTGCACGATCCTTTGTACGCCGTGGTGACGTTCGCGGCAGTTGCCGCGATGGCCGCCTGGCAGGAGCGAGGGTTCGTGGCGTGGCTGGCGGTGGGCGGGCTGGTCGGCCTCGCCTTCCTGACCAAGGGGAGCGGGCACCTACTCCTGGTGCCGCTGCTCGTCGTGTCTCTCTACCGCCACCGCACCGCGCTCTGGCGGCGGCCCATCGTCTACGCGGCGGCTTGCGGCTTCGTGGCGGTCGCGTTCTTCCTGCTGTGGCGGAACCACGAGGTGTGGGGGAGCGCTTTTTACAACAGCAACGGCCGACAGGTCTGGATCGACCGATGGCGCGACGTCTGGGCGCTGCAGCTGTCGCCCGAATGGAAAAAGATCGGGCTCGGCTGGTACCTCTCGCGCCATTCGATCTGGCGGCTGCTGTACGAGCTCGCGCGCTCCGCGGCCGTGCTCGTCGGTTACTTCGTCTACACCGCCGGCGTCGGCCCCGCGTCCCACGTCGCCCGCGTGGTGACGGGCGCGGCTGTGATCCTGCTGGCCGCGCAGGGTGTGCGGCGGCGGTGGCGGGCGGGCGCCCGTGTCGAAGTCGTCGCCGTGCTGGCCACGATCGGCCTGTTCTTTCTCGGCCTCACGCTGGCGGCGCGCGGCGGGCCCGGCGCGCAGCCGCGCTACGTGCTGCCGTACGTCGTCCTGCTCGTGCCTTACGCCGTTTACGAAACGCTAGAGCGGCTGTGGCCGCCGGTGCGCGCGCGGCTGGCGGCGGCGCGCTGGGCGCGCCCCGGACCGGCCCTGACCGCGCTCGCGTTGCTGGCGGTGGTGCTGGTGGGGCGCCTCGCGTTCGTGGCGCCGGGGGCTCTCATCAATCCCCGCGGCAGCTACGCTGTCGAGCCACGCTGGCACGAGACCTCCGCGTGGCTGTCGCGCTCACTCGCGCCGGGTGAGCGGTTCGCCCTCGACTATCGCAGCTACTTTTCGACCTGGGATCTGCCACGGCCCGACACCGATCCGCGCTGGAACTTCTGGCTCGGGATGCCGACGGACAAGCTGATGCCGTTTCTCGATGGCTCGCACATTCGCAAAGCGCTGATCGACACCACCGCCGCCGGCACCGACGAGCTCGCCGACCGGCTCTCGGCGGCACGCGACGGCCACGGCCCCCTGGCGTTCCTCGGCTGGCCGCGCTGTTTCGCCGACGGCGATCGGCCGAGCCGTTTCCTGGTGTTTTGCCGCTGACGGCGGGCCCGACCGTGGCGAGCGCGCTGCTTGACTCCAGGGGCCTCCCTCCTATAGTAACTCACCTTTTCGACCGGCCGCGTGTTCCGCGGGTCGTCCAAATGCGGTTTAAAATCAATGAGATCGGAGCTGAAGGGCTCTCGCTGAAAGTGGCTGTGACGGCCGACTGGGTGGCCGCCGCTTGCCCCGATCTTGGCGCGCGCCCCGGTCCGAGGGGACTCGCTCTCGTGGGGCGCCTCGAGAAGATGGGCGACGACTACCTGCTGCGTGCCAACCTGCGCGGCGAGATCGAGACCACCTGCGCGCGCTGCCTCGAGCAGGCGCAGGTGCCGGTGAACGTCCCGCTGGCGGTCACCTTCGTCTCCACCGAGGCCAACAAGACCGACGACGACGAGGACCCGGACGTCATCGCCTTCCTGGGCAGCGAAATCGACGTGGGCGACGAGGTGCGCGACGAGATCCTGCTGGCGCTTCCGATCAATCCCGTGTGCAAGGAGTCTTGCCGCGGGCTCTGCCCGGTCTGCGGGGGCAACCTCAACCTCACCGCCTGCGGCTGCAAGGCCGACACGGTGCCGGCCGGCGCGTTCGCCGCGCTCGGCAAGGTGAAACTTTCCAACTCCCAATAGACACACTAAGAAAGGGTTCGACCAATGGCCGTTCCGAAGAGAAGACAGTCCAAATCGCGCTCCGCGATCCGGCGCGCGCAGGTGATGAAGAAGGCGGTGCCGAACTTCGTCCCCTGTCCGCGCTGCGGCGAGCCGAAGCGTACGCACCGGATGTGCGCGGGTTGCGGCTACTACCGCGACCGTCTGGTGATCGAGCCGAAGGAAGAAGAGCAGGCCTGACGTCCCGGAGCGACGGACCAACCGTCGTCTCCGCCGCGAAAGGCCGCTGAACATGCCGCGCATTGCTGTCGACGCCATGGGCTCCGACGCCGCGCCTCGGGTCGAGGTCGAGGGCGTCGTGGCCGCCGTGCGTGCGCGACGTGGGATCGACGTGCTGCTGGTCGGCGACGAGGACCGCCTGCGCGCCGAGCTCAAGACGCTGGGCGCCGAGGGCCCGCGCATCTCCGTGCGGCACGCCCCCGAGGTCATCACCATGGACGACTCGCCGTCGATGGCGGTCAAGCAGAAGAAGAAGTCGTCGATGCGGGTCTGCTTCGATCTGGTCAAGGCGGGCGAGGCCGACGCGGTCGTCTCGGCGGGGAACTCGGGCGCGATGATGGCCTGCGGCCTGCTGGTGCTGGGGCGGCTGCCGGGCGTGGAGCGCCCGGCCATCGTCACCACCTTCCCCACGCGGGCCGGAGAGTGCGCGCTGCTCGACATGGGGGCCAACGTCGACCCCAAGCCGGCGGTGCTGGCGCAGTTCGCCGTGCTCGGATCGGTCTACGCGCGCCTCCTACACGGCAAGGCGCGCCCCAAGGTCGGCCTGCTCTCCAACGGCTCCGAGGAGCACAAGGGGACGCCGCTGACGCGCGAGGCGCATCAGATCCTGGCCCGGGTTCCGGCAGGCGACGCCGACTTCGCCTACGTTGGCTACGTCGAGGGGCGCGACATCTTCGAGGGGCAGGTCGACGTGGTCGTCACCGACGGGTTCACGGGCAACGTGCTGCTCAAGTGCGTCGAGGGCGCGGCGGAGACGATGCTCGGGATGGTGAAGGAGGAGGTCTCGCGCTCGGGCGTGATCGCCAAGGTGGGGGCCGCGCTGATGACCAGCGCACTCAAGCGGCTGCGCAAGCGGATCGACTACGCGGAGCACGGCGGCGCGCCGTTGCTCGGCGTCGAGGGCGTGGCGCTCATCTGCCATGGCGGATCGAGCGCCACCGCGATGCAGAACGCCGTCCACGTCGCCGATCGTTTCGCGCAGATCGGGCTCGGCAAGGAGCTGGCGGCGGCGGTCGCCCGCCATGCGTTCGTCACCGAAGGGGCGCCCGCGTCGGCGCCCGGCGCGGAGGCGATCCCATGAGCGGGAGCCGCATCATCGGCACCGGCCGGGCCGTTCCGCCCAAGGTGCTGACCAACGACGATCTGTCGCGCATGGTCGACACCTCGGACGCCTGGATCGTCGAGCGCACCGGGATCCGCGAGCGGCACATCCTCGACCCCTCGCAGGCGGCCAGCGATCTGGCGGCCGAGGCGGGGCGCCAGGCCTGCCGCAAAGCGGGCGTCGATCCGTCGGCGGTCGACTGCATCATCGTCGGCACCGTCACCGGCGACTGTCCCTTCCCCGCCACCGCGACGTTCGTGCAGAAGAAGCTGGGGGCGCCGGCGGGCGGCTGCGCGTTCGACCTCTCGGCCGCTTGCGCGGGCTTCCTCTACGGGATGTCGATCGCCGACGCCTTCATTCGGGCCGGGCAATTCAAGAACGTGCTGGTCGTCGGCGTCGAGGTGCTCTCGCGCATCATCGACTGGACCGATCGCTCGACCTGCGTCCTGTTCGGCGACGCGGCGGGCGCGGTCCTGCTGACCCGCGCGGAGGGCGCGGCGGCCCCTGGCCGCGTGCTGTCGACGCACCTCTTCGCCGACGGTGGCCTGACGGAGATCCTCTGGCAGCCGGTCGGCGGCAGCCGCGAGCCGGCCACGCCGGAGGCGCTCGCCGCCCGGCGGCACTTCGTCCAGATGAACGGCCGCGAGGTCTACAAGCACGCCGTGCGCAACATGGCGGCCTGCGCGCGCATCGCCCTGGAGAGCAACGGGCTCGGCCCGGACGACGTGGCCTGGGTCATTGCCCACCAGGCGAACCTCCGCATCCTCGAGGGCGTCTCCGACCGGGTCGGCATTCCGATGTAGCGCTTCTTCACCAACGTCGACCGCTACGGCAACACCTCGTCGGCCTCGGTGCCGACCGCGCTCGACGAGGCGGTCGAGCAGGAGAAGCTGCGCTCGGGCGATCTGCTCCTCTTCGCGGCGCTGGGCGGCGGTCTCGCCTGGGCCTCGGCGGCGGTGAGGTGGTAGCCGTGACGTCCGGGCTCGCCTTTCTCTTCCCGGGCCAGGGCTCGCAGAAGGTCGGCATGGGGCGCGCGCTCTACGACGCCGGCGGCGAGGCCGGGGCCGTCTTCGAGGAGGCCGACGCTGCGCTCGGATTTTCGCTGTCGAAGCTCTGCTTCGAAGGACCCGAGGCCGAGCTCACGCTGACCACCAACGCCCAGCCGGCGATCCTGACCGTCAGCATCGCCGCGCTTCGCCTGCTGCGTGCCCGCACGGATCTCTCGCCCGACGCCGTGGCGGGCCACTCGCTCGGCGAGTACAGCGCGCTCGTCGCCGCGGGCGCCCTCGAGTTCGCGGACGCCGTTCGGCTCGTGCACCTGCGCGGCAAGTTCATGCAGGAGGCCGTCTCGCCGGGCGTGGGGGCCATGGCCGCCATCCTGGGCCTCTCCGCCGACGAGGTGGCCGCCGCCTGTGAGGAGGCGGCCGGCGGCGAGGTGGTGAGCCCCGCCAATTTGAACGGCGGCGGTCAGGTGGTGATCGCCGGCCACAAGGGGGCGGTCGAGCGCGCCTGCGCGGCGGCCAAGGCACGCGGCGCGAAGCGGGCCGTCCCGCTGGCGGTGAGCGCCCCCTTCCATTGCGCGCTCATGCAGCCGGCGGCCGACAAGCTGGCGGTCGAGCTCGGGCGTGTCGAGGTCGCGGCGCCCGAGGTGCCGGTGGTGACCAACGTCGAGGCGGCGCCCAACCAGGATCCCGCCCGGGTGCCCGAGCTGCTCACGCGGCAGGTGACGGCGCCGGTGCGCTGGGAGGAGTCGGTCGAGCGGCTGGTCGCCATGGGGGTCACGCGGGCGATCGAACTGGGTGCGGGCAACGTGCTCACCGGGTTGGTGCGGCGGATCGCGCCGACGCTGGTGGTCGCGTCAGCGGGCGATCCGGAGGCCATTGTGGCGCTGGCGACAAATGCGGGGGAGGATCGGCCAAATGCGTGAGCTCGACGGAAGGATCGCGGTCGTGACCGGCGGGTCGCGCGGCATCGGGCGCGCCATCGCCGTGGCGCTCGGGCGCGCTGGCGCCAAGGTCGTCGTCAACTACACCGCCAACGAGGTCGCCGCCGGCGAGGCGGTCGCCGCCGTCGCCGCCGCCGGGGGGGCCGCGGTCGCCAAGCGCTTCGACGTCTCCGACGCCGCCGCGGTCGACGCCGCCTTCAAGGAAATTGTCGCCTCGGAAGGCGGCCTGCACATCCTGGTCAACAACGCGGGCGTCGCGGTGAACGGGCTGGTGCTTGGCGGCAAGGACGCCGACTGGAAGCGCGCGCTCGACGTGAACCTCACCGGCACCTACCACTGCTGCCGCGCGGCACTGCGCGCGCTCATGAAGGCGCGCGACGCCGGCCGCATCATCAACATCACCTCGATCACCGGCGAGGGCGGGTCGGCCGGCCAGGCGCCCTACGTCGCCGCCAAGGCCGGCGTCATCGGCCTCACCAAGACGCTGGCCCAGGAGTACGCCTCGCGGGGCATCACGGCCAACGCGGTGTCGCCCGGCTACATCGACACCGACATGACCGCCAGCGAGCTGCCCGCGGCGCGCCGCGACGAGCTCATGAAGACAATCCCGCTCGGCCGCGTGGGGAAGCCGGAGGACGTGGCGGCCGCGGTGGCCTATCTGGCCGGCCCCGGCGGCGCCTACGTCACGGGGCAAGTCTTACGGGTCAATGGCGGACTTTTAATGTAAGGTACGCGCCTTCCAGAATCAGAAACACGTCACCGAGAGGACAAGAAACAACATGGCAGACGACATCGAAGATCGCGTCAAGAAGATCATCATCGAGCAACTCGAGGTGGCGCCCGACAAGGTGAAGCCCGAGGCCTCGTTCGCCGAGGACCTGAAGGCCGACTCGCTGGCGGTCGTCGAGCTGGTGCTGGCGCTCGAGGAGCAGTTCAAGCTCGAGATCCCCGACGAGGACACCGAGAAGATCAAGACCGTCGGGGACGCCATCAACTACATCAAGTCACACGCCAAATAACGCGGCTGCCGCCGCCTCCGCGGGAGAAGCGAACGAACATGGCACGCAGGGTCGTCGTCACCGGGATCGGGCTCGTCACGCCGGTCGCCGTGGGCACCGAAGAGACGTGGCAGGGGCTGCTGGCCGGCAAGTCCGGCATTGGCCCGATCACCCACTTTGACCACACCGCCTTCGCCACCCACTTCGCGGGCGAGGTGAAGGGCTTCGACGCCTCCCGCTGGATGACGGCGCGCGAGGCGAAGACGCTGGATCCCTTCATCCGCTTCGCGGTGGCGGCCGGATCGCTGGCGGTCGCCGACTCGGGTCTCGAGATCAAGGGTGAATTCGGCGAGCGCGTCGGCTGCTACGTCGGCGCGGGGCTGGGCGGCGTCACGACGATCGAGGCGACCTGCAAGACGCTGTGGGAGAAGGGGCCTCGCCACGGCTTCTCGCCCTTCTTCGTTCCGATGATCATCGTCAACCTGGCGTCGGGGAACCTGTCGATCCGGTTCGGTGCCAAGGGGCCGAACCTGTCGCAGGTCTCGGCCTGTTCGACCGGCACCCACGCCATCGGCGACGCGTCGCGCGTGATTGAGCGCGGCGACGCCGACGCCATGATCTGCGGCGGCACCGAGGCGACCATCACCCCGCTGGGCGTCGGAGGCTTCAACGCCATGCGCGCGCTGTCGACCCGCAACGACGCCCCCCAGCAGGCGTCGCGTCCGTTCGACAAGGATCGCGACGGGTTCGTGATGGCCGAAGGCGCCGGCATCTTGGTGATCGAGGAGATGGAGCACGCCAAGAAGCGCGGGGCGAAGATCTACGCCGAGATCAGCGGCTACGCCGCCAACGCCGACGCGCACCACATCACCTCGCCGGCGCCGGAGGGCGAGGGGGCGCAGCGCTGCATGCGGCTCGCGGTCAAGGACGCCAAGCTGCAGCCGTCAGACATCGGCTACATCAACGCGCACGGGACGTCGACGGAGATCAACGATTCCACCGAGACGCTGGCCATCAAGAAGGTGTTCGGCGATCACGCCCGCAAGCTGATGGTCAGCTCGACCAAGTCGATGACCGGTCACATGCTGGGCGCCACCGGCGGCGTCGAGGCGGCCATCTGCGCGCTGACGATCGCGCGTGGCGTGATCGCGCCGACGATCAACTACACGACGCCCGATCCGGCCTGCGACCTCGACTACGTGCCGAACACGGCACGGGAGGCGCGGGTCCAGCACGTGCTCACCAACAGCTTCGGATTCGGCGGCACCAACGCCTGTCTGGTGCTGAGCCGCTTCGCCTGAGGATGCGCGCGCTCTAGGCGCTTCGGCCGAGTAGCTCGGCTTCGGCCTGCGCCCAGTCCTCGGCGTCGTGGCCGTGCTCGCCGCCGCGCTCGAGATAGATCTCGTAGGAGCGCTTGGCGATGTCGTCGTACGTCGGCGCTGGCTTCGCGGCGCTCGTCGTCTTCGCCTTGCTACCCACTTTGCCCGCGTCCGCCTTGACGGCCTTGGGTGCCGAGGTCTTCTCCCCTTTGACTGTCTTCCGCCCGATCATTTTCATGAAGTCGATCATATAGAGCCGCTTTCGGGCCGCAGCAAAAAAACTGCGTCTTGACGCAATCGTTACTCGATCGGCGCCGTGCTCCATGTTTCCAAACTGTCATCGAGCATCTCGCGTTCCTCTTCCAGCTCATCGGCGATGGCCACGACCAAGCCGGTCGCGAGATCGCGCGGGCGTGACAGCGACCCCGTCATGATCTCGGCCAGCGTGAACGACCAGCGGCGGTCGCGCTTGGCCCAATCGAGGATCTCGTGCGGTGCCTCGATCCGCCTTCGCGCGAGCTCGTAGAGCTGCGCGCGCGGCCGTCGATCCGGGCGACGCAGCTCCGCCCGCAGATCGCGGATGAGGCCGGGCAACTTCGGCGGTTGCAACTTCTCCACGGGAACCTCCTGAAACTTGTCAACGAGGCCTGGGACCGCAAGGGGCTCACCCCCTGCTTTCCTAGGTCCTACATTCCAAAGGTAGGAGCGTGTCGGGCAAGAAAACGAGGCGAAATGAAGCGACGTTCAGCTGAGGCGATCGTTCGCGAACCCAGGGACCAGTTGCTAGTGGAGGGTTAGATGCTGACTCGAGCGATCCGTTTGTGCCTGAAACGAACAATCTTCTTCAGCGCGGTTTGCGGAGGCGCAATCTTTTGTCCGGCGCTCGCGTACGCGCAGGACGACGATTCACCGAATTCGATTTCAGCACTTCCCACCCCGACCGGTCCAGACCAATCGTCGCCGTCCGCCGACTACGTGAGGAGGAGGACCGATCCGCCGCAGTTTGATCCAAAAAGCGTGCAAGCGGTCAGCGCCCGCAAGCGCGCGGAGGCGACGCGGCGGGTGCCGCAGGAGGTCGCGCCTACGGCCGACACACCGGCGGCTGTTCCCCCCGGGTCCTCGAAGGTCATGACTTCCCAGCTCAATCTCGGACCGGCCAAGCCGGCGATCCCGGTCCCTTCCACGGCCACGCCGCCTTTCGCGCCGGAGACATCGACCCGGCCCAGCAGCGCGACCTCCACGGTCGCGCACCCGGTGACGGCCAGCCCCGCGCTCCCGCCAGCCGAGCCGTCGTCGGCGCCGGCGCCGCTTGCCGCGCCTCCGGCGTCCGAGACACCTGTCGCCGCCCCCGCCCCGGCCGCCTCGGCGCCGACGACCATCTTGGCGCCCGTCATCACGCTACCGCCCGAGCCGGCGACCTCGCCCGAGCCGGCGACGCCACCGGAGCCGGCGACCCCGCCCGAACCGGCAACGATTCCCGAGTCGGCCACCCCCCCGCAACCGGCCGCGGCGCCAGCGCCCGCGGGCGCGCCGGCGGCCGCTGCCGAGGCACCCGAAGCCCCGGGAAGCGGCCGTCGGTCGGCCGTCGTCGGGGTCGACTCTTACGGCCAGGCGAGCGCGCCGGCCCAGCCGGCCGCGCCGTCGGTCGGGCAGCCCCCGGTGCAGGCCACGCCGCAGAATCCGGCTGCGCCCGTCAACGTCGCGCCCCCGAGTAACCTGCCCCCCTCGGACGTGCCTCAGGGACCGCCTTCGACCCCGGTGCAGCCGATGTCGCCTCAGTTTCAATGAGGCAGGCGGATCAACCGCTGGCGCCGACAGCAGCCTCGACCGCGTCGATCGATTTGGGGATCGCTTCGGTGAGGACCTGGCGGCCCGTCTCCGTCACGAGCACGTCGTCCTCGATCCGGATGCCCCGGACATCCGCGAAGGCGGCAAGCTTCTTGCGATCAAGGCGGTCACCGGCCACGCGCGTCAGCGCGGCGTCATCCAGGATGGAGGGGACCTGGTAGAGCCCGGGCTCGATGGTCACCACCATCCCGGGGACGAGATCGCGGTCGAGCCTCAGCGCGCCGAGGCCGAATTCCTTGGCGCGCTGGCGCCCCGGCGCATAACCGGCCCGATCGCCGAGGTCTTCCATATCGTGCACGTCGAGCCCGAGCAGGTGCCCGATGCCGTGCGGAAACAGCAGCGCGACCACGCCGTCCGCCGCCAGCGCGATCGGATCGCCGCGCAGGATGCCGAGGTCGACGAGGCCCGTGGCCAGCGTCTGGCAGGCCATCACGTGCACGTTGCGGTAGCGCGTGCCCGGTCCGACGGTGGCGATGGCGCGCCGCTGTGCCTCGAGCACCACCTGGTAGAGCTCGCGCTGCGGCGCGGAGTAGCGGCCAGAGACCGGCCAGGTCCGCGTCACGTCGCCGGCCCAGCCGCCTTCGGTCTCGGCGCCCACGTCGCAGAGCAGTAGATCGCCGTCGGCGAGCGTCAGGTCGTACCGCTCGCTGTGCAGCACCTCGCCGTGTGGGGTGACGATCGACGGGTAGGCGCAGCCCATGCCGCGTGCAATCAGCGCCGCCTCCATCGCCGCCCGCACCGCGGCCGCCGTGCGCCCGGCGCGCGTGGCGCCCATGCCGGCGCGGTGCGCCTCGGCGGTCGCCTCGGCGGCGCGGCGCAGCTCGGCCACCGCCGCCTCGTCGTGCTCGAGCCGCAGCGCGATCATCGCGTCGGCCAGCGGCGCGTCGAGCACGTCGAGCACGCCGGGGCGGATCTCGCGATTCAAAAGCCGGCTCTGCTCGAGACACGTCTCGACGTCGGGCGCGGCCAGCGTGGCGACGGCGCGCCCGCGGACGCTCGCGGCCAGGCGGGCGAGCGGGCGCACCGGGCAGCCGGTCGCCTCGGCGATCTGCTCGAACGAGCGCGGCGGGCCCTCCCACAGCGTCTGCTCGGGCTGAGGCTCCGGCAAATAGAGGGTAAACGCCGCGCCGTCGTAGACGGCGATCGCGCCGCGCAGCTGCTGCCCGAACAGATAGAGGAAGTGGCTGCTGGCCCGGTAGGGGTAGAGGTTCGCGGCGTAGTTGCGCGGGCGGGGCAGGCCGGCGGCCACCAGCGCCGGCCGGTTGCCGAGCAGCTTGGCGAGCCGCGCGCGTCGCGCCTCGCAGGCGCGGCGCTGCAGATCGGGATCGCCGGGCGTCATCGTTCGTCAGTATACCGTCAGCGGCGTCGAGCCGGTCCGGGCGCGGGCGGGCGGGCGGTGGCGCCGTCCTCCGGCCAGGCATGTCTCGGATAGCGGCGCCCGAGCTCGCGGCGCAGCGCCGGGTAGTGCTGTGTCCAGAAGCCGGCGAGATCGCGCGTCACCTGCACGGCGCGGCCGTTCGGCGCCAGGAGGTGCAGCGTGAGCGGCACCCGCGCGCCGCCGATCGCCGGCGCCGCCCGCGTGCCGAAGAAGTCCTGCAGGCGCGATTCGATCCACGGAGGGGCGTCGTCGTCGTAGTGGATCTGGACGGTGCGGCCGCCGGCGAGCGTGACCCGCTCCGGCGCCAGCCTGTCGAGCGCGCGCCGCGCCTCGTGGGGGAGGGCCGCCAGGACCGCGGCGCCGAGGTCGGCGCCGGGCGTGCCGAGCTCGGCGAAGCTGTTCCGCCCCACGCAGGCGAGCCGCACCAGATCGGCCACCGCGTCGGCGCCGAGCGCCGGCAGCGGCGCCTCGGGCGCGGCCTTCTGCGCGAAGGCGATCCGCCGCAGCAGGTCCGGGATCGCGTCGCCGCCGGGGAGCCGCTCGATGCCCCGCGCCAGCGCCGCCTCGGCGAGCAACCGCGCCGTCTCCTCGTCGGGAGGCGCCGGCTCGGTGCGCGCGTCGAGCGACAGCGCGCCGAACGCCAGGCCGGTCGTCCGCTCGACCCGTTCGGTCCGGGGCTCGAAGGCCCGGCGATCGATCTCGGTGACGCGGTCGGCGAAGAGATCGACCAGCCACTCCGGCTCGATGCGCGCCGAAAGCCGGATCGTCGGCGCGCGGCCGCCGATTCCGGCGCGGCCGTCGGTCCGATGCCCGCGATTCTCGACGACGTCGACCGCCACCAGCCAGTCGCCGGTCTGCGCGATCCCCAGCTCGGCGCTCCCGCCGCCGGCGAGCAGCGCCGTGGTGGCGCCCGGCTCGCGCCGGCGCGCGACGCGATCGGGGAAGGCCGCCAGCACCGCCAGCCGGAGCGCGCGGGCCTCGGGGTCGGCGCCCGTCTTCCGCCCACGCGCCTCCATCGCCGATGCCAGCTGGCGGCGCACGCGGCCGACCTCCTCGATCGCGCGGCCGTCCAGCTCCAGCCGGCGAAGCGCGTCGGGGCGAAAGCGCGCCGCCTCGGCGTCGCGAAAGAGATCGACCAGGTCGCCGAGGTCGGCGCCGCGGTCGGGGCGGGCCCCGGCGGGTCCGGGGGCGAACGAGGCGCGCGCCGTCGCGCGGATGTCGCGCTCGCCGATCAGCGCGGCCGCGAGCGCTGCGCCGTCGCCGTCGCCGCGCGCCTCGCCCTCGACCGCCAGCCGCGCGAGCCGCGGATGGACCGGGAAGCGCAGCATCCGCCGGCCGACGTCGGTCAGCGCGCCGGCCGCGTCGATCGCGCCGAGGCGGGTGAGCAGATCGCGTGCGGTCCCCCAGGCGGCCGCCGGCGGGGCCTCGAGCCAGACGAGCGCGTCGGCGTCGTGCACGCCAAGCGCGGCCAGCGTCATCGCCGCGTCGGTCAGATCGGTCCGCGCGATCTCGGGCGGATCGTAGGCCGGCCGCTGGTCGTAGTCGTGCTGCGTGTAAAGCCGCAGCGCGCGTCCGGGGCGCGTCCGGCCGGCACGTCCGGCGCGCTGATTGGCCGAGGCGCGGCTCACCTTGCCGAGCGCCAGCGTCGGCAGCCCGGTCCAGGGCGAGTGCGCGGCGACGCGGGCGAGCCCCGTGTCGACGACCGCGACGACACCGTCGATCGTCACCGACGACTCCGCGACGTTGGTCGACAGCATCACCTTGCGGCGGCCCCCGGGGACGCGGCGACGGCGCGCGCCTGCTCGTCGAGCGGCATGTCGCCGTGCAGCGGCAGAAGGGCGAGCGTCGCCGCCTGCGGGAGCTCGGCGAGCGCGGCTTGCGCGCGGCGGATCTCGGCGGCGCCTGGAAGAAAAACGAGGACGTCGCCGTCGGGCTCTTCTCTGAGCAGCTGTCGCACCGCCGCCGCGACCCGCCGCTCGAGCGGACGGTCGGCGGCCGCCTCGGCGATCTGAAGGTGCTCGATCTTCACCTGGAACCGGCGCCCCTCGCTGCGCACGGTCGTGGCGCGCCGCCGCGCGCCGCCAGAAACGCGCGCACCGGCTCGGCCTCGAGCGTGGCCGACATCGCCACCACCGCCAGATCGCCGCGCCCGCTCTCGCGCAGCCGACGCAGCCAGGCGAGCGCCAGATCGGTCGCCACGTGGCGCTCGTGGAGCTCGTCGAGCACGACGGCCCAAACGCCGCCGAGCTGCGGGTCGCCGAAGAGCCGCCGCGCGAACAGCCCCTCGGTCACGAAGCGCAACCGCGTGCGCGGGCCGACGGCCTCGTCGAAGCGGACCGTGTAGCCGACCGTCTCGCCGACGCGCTCGCCGAGCTCGGGCGCGACGCGCTCGGCCGCGAGGCGGGCGGGCAAGCGTCGAGGCTCGAGGACCCAGATTTCGCCCGGGCCGACGAGGCGCGCCTCGAGCAGCGCCGCCGGGACGCGGGTCGTCTTTCCGGCGCCGGGCGGGGCCTCGACGACGACGGCACCGTCGGTCTCGACGGCCGCGACAATTTCGGGAATGGCCGCGTCGATGGGAAGCGGCGTCAAGCCAAGGCCTCGGCCCGTCGATGAGGATGCCATTGTGGAGAGGACAACCCTCGCACAACATGCACCGAGGTGGTGAAAGGGGCGACGTTGGCAGTAAGACGAGGCTCGCGATGATTCGCTGTCCAGCTGCGGCCGACGCTTGCGCGACGGCGCGCCCGTCTGCGCGACGCACGGGGCGCCGCCGCCGGCCCCCGAGCAGGCGGACGAGACGACGCCGTTCGTCGTGCCGACGCCCGATCTGCCGGTCTTCCGGGTGCGGCGCAGCTGGGGCAGGGCGGCTTCGGCGCCGTCTTCCTGGCCGAGCGGGTCTCGGACGGGCAGCCCGTCGCCATCAAGGTCGCGCGCGCCGACAACGTCGCCGCCGGCGACAGCCTGGTGCGCGAGGCGGAGGCGCTCTCGGCCGTTGGCCTGCCGCACGTCCCCGCCGTCTACGAGCGAGGCATGCTCCCCGACGGCTCCGTCTACGTCGTCATGGACTTCGTCAAGGCGCCCATCCTCGCCGACGTCATGACGGCGCTCGAAGGGACCGATGCCGCTCGACGACTTCGCGCGCGTCGCGCCGGCCATCCTCGACCGCCGTCGAGACCGCGCACGGCAGGGGCTTCGTCCACTGCGATCTCAAGCCTGAGAACGTCTTCGTCGACGAATCGGCGGGTCAAGCTCTTCGACTTCGGCCTCGTGCGCAACGTGGGCCTGGGGGGCGACCGGGTCGAGTCGACGAAGGAAGAGGCGCCCGCCGGCACGCCCGAGTACATGTCGCCCGAGCAGTGCGAGGGGCGCTCGGACATCGACGCGCGCAGCGACCTCTACGCGCTCGGCGTGATCTTCTACGAGATGCTCGCGGGCGCGCCGCCGTTCTGGGGCAAGCCCGCCGGAGGTGCAGCAGAGCCACCGCAGCCGCCGCCCCCCGGCGCTGGCGCGGCGCGTGGACGATCGCCGTCCCGCTCGAGGAGGCGATCATGCGCTGCCTCGCGAAGGATCCCGATCGCCGCCCCGCGAGCGTCGCCGAGCTCGCGGCGGGCGCTGCAGGCTGGGATCGTCGCCGAGCGTCGCGGCGCGATGCTGCGCAGCCCGCCGGCCGTGGCGTCGGCGAGCCGGCGCCGGCGGACGCCAAGCGGCGGCGCCGAAGCCGGCGGCGCCGGCGCGCGAGCGGCGCGCCGTCGCGCTGCTCTTCTTCGAGACGCAAGAGCCCCGTCGCCGCCGTGCGCGAGGCGATGACCAGCGTGGGCGCGCAGCTCGCCCACACCGCGGGCGCGCAGTACGTGCTCGCCTTCGGTCACGAGGTCGGCGACAACCCGACGCGCGCCGCCGCCAACGCCGGCGAGATGATCGTCGCGCGCGGTCTCGCCAGCGCGCGCTGGTCGATCTCGCGCAGGTGTCGATCCAGGCGCGCCCCGACGGCACGCGCCGCTACCAGAGCCCGCTGTTCGCGAAGAAGGAGCAGTACCCGGGCGAGGCCGATCCCGCGGGCGTGCTGCTGTCGTCGGCCGCGCGTCGAGGTGCTGCCCGACCTCTCCGTCGAGCCGGTGCCCGGGGCGGCCGGGCGTCGATGCGTGCTCCAGAAGGTCACGCAGGTCGTCGGAGAAGCACGACCACGCGCATGGGCGTCGCGCCGCTCGTCGGGCGCGACGATCTGCTGCGCACGCTGCTCGAGTCGGCGCGCGGCCGCCGCCGGCGGCTCGACGCCCACGATCGTCACGCTCCTCGGCGAGGCCGGCTACGGCAAGACCCACCTCGCGCAGATGCTCGTGCAGCACATCGAGGTGCTGCCGACGCTTCGCGCTGCTGTTCATCCGCGCCAAGGAGGTGCTGGGCGGCGTCGACGGAGCAGACGACGCGCGAGATCTTCGCGCGCGCGCTCTCGCTGCCCGAGGCGGCGCCGGCCGATTTCGGGCGCGCGCTGCTCGCGGAGCGCGCTCGGCGCCGACACGGCCAAGGAGGTCTGGGCCGGCGTGGCGGTCGCCATGGGGTGGGCGCCGCCCGAGCACCCCGAGCTGCGCGCGCTCGCCGCCGCGCCGGGCGCGCTGCGCTCGGCCGCGGCGCGCGCCGCCGGCGAGGCGTTGCGCGGCATGTCGCGCAAGGGCCCGCTGGCGGTGGTCGTCGAGGACGCGCACTTCGTCGACGAGACGGCGCTCGACGCGCTCGAGTACGCGACGCTGGAGGAGGCCGGCTGTCCGATCTGGATCTGCGTCGTGGGCCGCCCGTCCTTCGGGCGCGGGCGCACCGCCTGGGCGGGCCGCGCGGCGCGCCGCCGCGAGCATCACGCTGCCCGCGCTGGAACCGGCGGCCGCCGCCGAGCTGGCGCGCCGCCTGCTCGCGCCCGGCCGAGAACGTGCCGGCGACCGCGCTCGCGCGGCTCGCCGAGCGCACGCAGGGCATCCCGCTGCTGCTGGTCGAGCTGGTGCGCGGCCTCAAGCGCGACGGCCTCGTGCGCAAGAGCGGCAAGGGGCAGACGCTGGACCCTGGCGACCGACGAGCTCGAGCGCCTGCCCGATCTGCCGCTCGTGCAGTGGCTGCGCCAGCCGCGAGACGGAGTCGCTGCCGCCCGAGCTGCTCGCGCACGCGCGGCTGGCTTCGTCCTGGGCGTCGAGTTCAGCAGCGAGGAGCTCGAGGGCGTGCATGCAGGAGCTCGAGCGCGGCGGCGCTTCGCCCGAGACGCAGCTCGACGCGAGCATCGGCCTGCGCCGCCTGGCCGAGAGCGGCATCCTCGTGCGCCACCGCGGCGGGCGGGTCGGGTTCCGCCACGCGCTGCTGCGCGACACCGTCTACCAGTCGGTGGCGCGCCGCCAGCGCGAGGCGATCCACCGCGCCGCCTACGACTACTACCGGCGGCAGGATCGCCTGGCCGACGGCGTGCGGCTGCCGCAGATGGCGTTCCACGCCGCGCGCAGCGGCCTCAAGGAGGAGGCGGGGCGGCTCTACCTGGATCTCGCGGCCCGGCGCTCGCGCGCGGCACGCCTACCTCGACGCCGAGATGCTGTTCAAGAACGCGATCGAGAACATCGCCGACGACGATCGGATGTCCCGCGTGGCGGCGACCCAGGGGCGGGCCGAGTGCGCTATCGCCTCGGACGGCACGACGACGCTATCGGCGACTACGACGCGGCGCTTGGGCTGGCGCGCCAGGTGGGCGCGACAGCGGCCCAGATCGATGTCCTCCTCGACGAGGGGATCGTGCTCGATCTGGCGCGCGAGTGGCCGCGCGCGGCGGCGGTCACCGAGGAGGCGGCGGCGCTGATCGCCGCCGACCCGACGCTCGACACGCCGGTCGTCGAGGCGCGCCTCCTGATGTCGCGCGGGAGAAGTTTTACACGCGGGGACAAGATGGCCGAGGCGCACGAGACGTTCGCGCGCGCCATCGCGGCGGCCGAGCCGCTCGGCGAGGAGGCCTACGACGCCTACACGACCAGCATGTCGTTGGGCGGGTACGTCACGGCGACGCTCGGAAAGTACGACGTCGCGGAAGAATGGACGAGCCGGGTCCTCAAAGTCTACGAGGAGCACGGCGACATCTTCGGCATCGCCACGACGCTCATCAACCGCGGCACGCTCTGGTTCCTGACCGGCCGGTTCGATCGGCTCATCGCCGAGCTCGAGCGATCGGTCGCGCTCTCCCGCGAGTACGGCATGACACTGCTCGAGAGTCTCTGCGTGCGGGATCTCGGCGAGATCTACCTGTCGCTCGGCAAGCCGGTCGAAGGGGAACGTTACATCCAGCGCGCCCACGCCATGTACGTACGGTCGATGGGCGAGAACGCGGCCCGCGCGGTGAGCTGCGAGCTGCAGCTGGCGCGCCTCAAGTGGTGGAGCGGCGACGTCGCCGCGGCCCAGGAGATCTTCCAGAGGGCGAGCGCGCAGCAGGCGGTCGCCCAGGCTTCGGGGCCGAGCGACGCCGTCCTGACCGGGAGCGAACGGCTGATGCTCGATCAGGTGGGCGTCGCCGTGGGCGCCGGCTCTGCCGCCGAGTTCGACGCGCTCATCGCGCGTGGCCACGAGCTGGCGCTGCAGCCTCAGGACATCGTGGAGCTGATCGAGTGGAAGGGGCTGGCCGCCCTGCGCGCCGGCCGGCGTCTGGAGGCAATTCCGCTGTTCGAGGAAGCGCTGACCATGGCGGAGCAGAAGGCCCCGCTCGTGACCGATCGTGTTCGCGCCCAGCTGATGGCGGCCCGCGCGGACGACGCCGGTCCGGTCACCATGAAGGCGTGACCCCGCGCGCGGATCGTGGATCGCCGGTGAATCGGGGCGCTTCTTCGGGTAGTCTGGCGCGGATGGACGTCCGGACGGAAGCGCGATTGCACGGCGGGGCGGCATGAGCGCCGACGCCGGCGGCGCCTACCGCGTCGCGCTTCCCGAGTTCGAGGGGCCGCTCGATCTCCTCCTGCACCTCTGCAAGACGCACGAGATCGACATCGTCCACATCCCGATCGCCTTCATCACCGAGAAGTATCTGGAGTACCTGGACCTCATGCAGTCGATGCCGTTCGACGTGGCGGCCGACTACCTGGTGATGGCGGCGACGCTCGCCTACCTCAAGTCGCGCGAGCTGGTCCCCACGCCCGAGCCGCTGGAGGTCGCGGGCGACGAGGAGGGCGAGGTCCTCGACCCGCGCGAGGAGCTCATCCGACGGCTGCTCGAGTACCAGAAATACAAGGACGCCGCCGAGAAGCTGGGCGGGCGACCGATCGAAGGGCGCACCGTATTCGGGCGGGGCGGGCAGCTCGGCAACGACACGCCGGACGCCCCGTTCGCCGAGCAATCGGTCTGGAAGCTGATCGAGGCCTTCGGCCGGATCCTGGAGAAGTCGGGCGGGACGAGGGCGGCCCACGAGGTGGCTCTCGATCGCGTCTCGATCAGCGACCGGATGAGCCAGCTCATCGACCGGATCGAGGCCGGCGGCGGATCGTTCCAGTTCGAGAGCTGCTTCGACCTTTCGGCCCCCGAGGCCGAGCTGCGGAGTCAGGTGGTGGTCACGCTGATGGCGATCCTGGAGATGGCGCGGCTCAAGGTCGTGCGCGTGCTGCAGTCGCCAGACGGTGAGACGCTGTTCATCACCCAGGCGGCCGGCGTGACGATCGAGGCGGCGCGCGAGGCGGCCGCCCGCACCTCCGTCGAGACGAAAGAGGCTCCGCTCGAAGGACAGGACCCGGTCGAAGAACAGGGCGAAGGAAAAGAATGAGCAAGAAACGCAAGAAGACGAGCGAGCACGACGCGGGCGGGGTGGTGAACGTCCCGGTCGAGGCGGATCTGACCAGCCCGGATCTGGCCGGACCGCCCGAGGAGGTGCCGTTCGGCGGGCCCGAGCCCGACACCCAGGTCGGGCCGGCGCCTGGCGAGCATGCCCACGCCGGAGATGACAGCTGGGACGGACCGACCAACGTCGGGAACGAGGACGAGCTGGCCGAGCTGGCCGCCGCCTCGATCAACCACGGCGAGCATCCGGCGGCCGTTTCCCCATCCGGGGAGGCGGAAGCCGGCGAGGCCGCACCCGAACCGCCGCCCGAGGTCGCTCCCGGGCGACTCGGCAACATCATCGAGAGCCTGCTGTTCGCCAGTGATCGCCCGCTGACCCTGGCCGAGCTCAAGCGGCACGTCGGCGAGCGCGACGGCGCGAAGCTCACCGGAGCGCTGGAGGAGCTGCGGGCGCGGCGCGCGGAGAGCGGCGTCCAGGTGGTGCAGGTCGCCGGCGGCTGGCACCTGCGTACCAATCCAGAGAACGTCGCCTGGGTGTCGCGCATCCTGGCCGGCAAACCACCGCGGCTGTCGCGCGCCATGCTGGAAGCGCTGTCCATCGTCGCCTACCGCCAGCCGATCACCCGGCCCGAGATCGACGAGATCCGCGGCGTCGACTGCGGCCCGGTCTTGAAGACGCTGCTCGAGCGGGGGCTGGTGCGGATGATCGGCAAGAAGGAGGAGGTCGGGCGGCCGATTCTCTACGGCACGACGCCCGAGTTCCTGCGCACCTTCAGCCTGCGCGATCTGAACGAGCTGCCGACGCTGCGCGAGTTCCACGAGCTCGGCGAGGCGGAAAAGGCCAAGGTCGACGCCGTCACGCCGGCGGCGTCCCCGGGCACCGTGGAGTCGCCGGCGCCGGCGCCGCGCCCCGCGATCCGCGAGCCCGATCCCGAGGAGGAGGACGCGCTTCTCACCGCGCTCGATCAGGCGAACGCCGCCGCGGCGAAGGCCACCGCGCCCCCGCCGGAGACCGAGCACGCCGCCGAGCAGGGCGGAGACGCCGGCCCGAGCGACGAAAAGACGGTCGGATAGCTCCGGTGCGGCTCCAGAAGTTCCTGGCCCAGGCGGGGGTGTCGTCGCGCCGCCGCGCCGAGGCGCTCATCGCCAGCGGCGCCGTGCGTGTCAACGGCGTGGTGGTGAGCGCGCTCGGCAGCAACGTCGACGGGAAGGATCGGGTCGAGGTCGACGGGCGCCGCGTGACCGCCGACGCGCCGGTCTACCGCCTCCTGCTCAAGCCGCGCACCTGTCTGGCCACGCTGGCGAAGAGCAGCACGCGACCGACGCTCGCCCGCTACCTGCGCGACGCCGAGCCGGGCTGGCAGGTGGCGGCGCCGCTCGACTTTCCCGCCGAGGGGGTCGTGCTGGTGACCAGCGACGGGGCGCTCGCGCAGGCCCTCGCCCGCGGTCGGGTGCCCATGACCTACCACCTCAAGCTTCAGGGCCTGGTCGGCGACAACGACGTCGAGCGCCTGGCGCGCGGCTGGCGCTGGGAGGGGCGGTTCGTGAAGCCCACAACGGTCGGGCAGCTGGCGGTCACCGAAAAGAACAGCTGGGTCGAGATGGTCGTCGGCGAGACGCGTCCCCGCGCGCTCAAGGCGGCCGGCGACGTGATCCGGCATTCTCTGCTGAAGGTCTCGCGCGTGCGGCTGGGCGGCCTGTCGTTCGAGGGGCTCAAGATGGGCGATTGGCGCGATCTGACGAAAGCCGAGATCGCCGATCTGCGAAAGCGCGCAGGGCTCGAAAAATAACCGCGGATGGTGATAGAACGCCGCTCGTGGCGAACACGAAGCTGGCCAAGATCTCCCGGGCGCTGATTTCGGTTTCGGACAAGACCGGCGTGGTCGACTTCGGCCGCCGGCTCTCGGGCTACGGGCTCGAGATCCTGTCGACGGGCGGCACGGCGCGCGCGCTCGGCGAGGCGGGCGTCCCGGTGCGCGAGGTGAGCGACTTCACCGGCGCGCCGGAGATTCTCGACGGTCGGGTCAAGACGCTGCACCCGCGCGTCCACGGCGGCATCCTGGGGCGCCCGACGCCGGCGCACCGGGCCGAGATGCAGAAGGCGGGCCTCGTCCCCATCGATCTCGTGGTCGTGAACCTCTATCCGTTCCGCGAGACGGTGGCGCGCGGCGCGCCCTTCGACGAGGTGATCGAGAACATCGACATCGGCGGCCCGGCGATGATTCGCTCGGCGGCCAAGAACCACGAGCGGGTGGCGGTGATCGTCGATCCGGCCGACTACGCGCCGGTGCTGGAAGAGATCGACGCCACCGGTGAGGTCTCCCTCGCCACGCGCTTTCGCCTGGCGCGCAAGGCGTTCGCGCACACGGCCGCCTACGACGGGGCGATCGCCTCGCACCTCGGGCGGATGTCGACGCCGGAGGCGCCGCTTGCCGACTTCCCCGAGGCGCTGGTGATCTCGGGGACGCTGGCGCGCGCCCTGCGCTACGGCGAGAACCCGCACCAGAAGGCGGCCTTCTACGCCGTCGAGGCCGCCGGTCCGTCGCTGGCGCGCGCCGAGGTGCTTCAGGGCAAGGAGCTCTCCTACAACAACCTGCTGGACCTCGACGCGGCGCTGCGCCTCTGCGCCGAGTTCAGCGAACCGGCCGCCGCCATCATCAAGCACAACACGCCCTGCGGCGCCGCCATCTCGCAGGCGGGCGTCGCCGAGGCGTATCGGCGGGCGCGGGAGACCGATCCGGTCTCGGCCTTCGGCGGCATCGTGGCGGTGAATCGCCCCGTCGACGCCGAGCTCGGGCGTGAGCTCTCCGAGACGTTCCTCGAGTGCGTGATCGCGCCGGCGTTTTCGCCCGAGGCGCTGGCGCTGCTCGGGGCCAAGAAGAACCTGCGCCTGCTCATGGCGGAGATCGGTCGCGACGCGCCCGGCGCCGTCGAGCTGCGCAGCGTGGCGGGCGGCTTCCTGGTCCAGACGCGCGACCGCGACACGGCGGCTGCGGCCGACGCCAAGGTTGCCTCCCAGCGCGCGCCGACGGCGGCCGAGCTGCGCGATCTCGACTTCGCCTGGCGCGTCTGCAAGCACGTCAAGTCGAACGCCATCGTGTTCGCCGCCGACGGGCGCACGCTGGGGATCGGCGCCGGCCAGATGTCGCGGGTCGACTCGGTGCGAATCGCCGTCTCCAAGGCGCGCGCGCCGCTCGGGGGCTCGGCGGTCGCCTCCGACGCCTACTTCCCCTTCCGCGACGGCGTCGACGAGGCGGCCAAGGCGGGCGCGCTCTCGGTCATCCAGCCGGGCGGCTCGATGCGCGACGCCGAGTCGGTCGCCGCCGCCGACGAGCACGGCATGGCGATGGTGATGATCGGCGAGAGGCACTTCAGGCACTAGCGCATGCGCGTCTTCCTGATCGGCTCGGGCGGGCGCGAGCACGCGCTGGCCTGGAAAATCGCCGCCAGCCCCCTCTGCGAGCGGCTGGTGGTCGCCCCGGGCAACCCGGGGATCGCCGGCGAGCGGAAGGTCACTTGCATCCCCATCGCCGCCGACGCCATCGGCGAATTGACAGCGGCCGCGGTGGCCGAGCGGGCCGATCTTGTGGTCTGCGGGCCGGAGGTCGCGCTCTGCGCGGGCCTCGGCGACGCGATGCGGGCGGCCGGGCTGTCCTTCTTCGGTCCGTCGAAGGGCGCCGCCGAGATCGAGGGGTCGAAGGCGTTCGCCAAGCGTCTGATGTCGACCGCCGGCGTGCCGACCGCCGCCTTCGGCGTGTTCGACGACATCGGCGCCGCCGAGGCGTTCATCGAC
Source organism: uncultured Pseudomonadota bacterium (assembly GCA_963831685.1). Classification (GTDB taxonomy): domain Bacteria; phylum Myxococcota_A; class Polyangia; order Fen-1088; family Fen-1088; genus JADGRB01. The sequence goes on along the minus strand of CAWHRJ010000004.1, from coordinate 1,514,427 downwards.
GCGCAGCGCGGGAACGTGGTGGTCAAGGCCGACGGGCTCGCCGCCGGCAAGGGGGTGGTGGTGGCGGCCGACAAGCACGAGGCCAAGGCCGCCGTCCGCCGCATGCTCGGCGACCGCGCGTTCGGAGCGGCGGGCGCGCGCGTCGTGATCGAGGAGCGGCTCGCTGGCCGCGAGGTGTCGATCATGGCGATCACCGACGGTGCGCGGCTGGCGCTGTTGCCGTCCTCGGAGGATCACAAGACCGTCGGTGACGGTGACCAGGGCCCGAACACCGGCGGCATGGGAACCTACTCGCCGTCGACGCTGGTCGATGCCGCGGCCGCGCAGCGGATCCTGGGAACGCTGTTCGCCCCCACGCTGCGCGCGTTGAGCGACGCCGGGCGGCCATTTCGCGGCGTGCTCTACGGCGGCCTCATGTTGACGCCCGATCGCGGGCCGATGGTGATCGAGTGGAACTGCCGCCTGGGTGATCCGGAAACGCAGTCGGTGCTGATGCGCCTCGACGACGATCTGCTCCCCTGGCTGGCGGCGGCCGCCGCGGGGGCGATGCCGATCGGGACCCCGCGCGCGCGGCCGGGCGTGGCGACCTGCGTGGTGCTGGCGTCGTCGGGCTACCCCGAGTCGCCGAGGCTCGGCGACGCGATCACCGGACTGCCCGCTCCGGCCGACGACCTGCGTGTCTTTCACGCCGGCACGCGCCGCGACGGCGATCGGCTGGTCACCGCCGGCGGCCGCGTCCTCGGCGTGACGGCGTACGGCGCCGATCTGACGGCCGCGCGCGCCCGAGCCTACGGCGCGATCGAGAAGATTCACTTCGACGGAATGCACTTTCGCCGAGACATCGGCCTACGGGGGAGCAAGAGCGCATGAGCACTGAAAAACTCGACGTGGCCGTGATGATGGGATCGAAGTCGGATCTCGAGACGATGAAGCCGGCCGCCAAGATCTGTCAGAAGCTGGGGCTGGCGGTGGAGGTGCGCGTCCTCTCGGCGCACCGCACGCCCGAGGAGACGGCGGCGTTCGTCAAGGACGCCGTCAAGCGCGGCGTCAAGGCCTTCATCTGCGGCGCGGGCGGCGCGGCCCACCTCGCCGGCGCGGTCGCGGCGCACACGACGCGGCCGGTGATCGGCGTGCCGATCGCCAACGGCGCCCTCAGCGGCTTCGACTCGCTGCTTTCGACCGTGCAGATGCCGCCCGGCATGCCGGTGGCGACCGTCGCCGTCAACGGCGCCGAGAACGCCGGCCTGCTCGCCGCGCAGATCGCCGCGCTGGCCGACCCGTCGCTGGCGACGAAGGTCGAGGAGGAGCGCGCCGCGCGCAAGAAGAAGGTCCTCGAGAGCGACGCCGAGGTCCGAGCCGAGACGAAGGGCTGACACTGGCCACGGACGCCGACATCGACGCGGCGGTCGCGGCCCTCCGCCGCGGCGAGGTGGTGGCCTACCCGACGGAGACCTTCTACGGCCTCGGCGTCGATCCCTTTGACGAGGCGGCGCTCGAGCGCCTGCGCGCCGTGAAGGGGCGCGGGGAGAAGGCGATCTCGATGCTGATCGAGGGCGAGGCGATGCTGGGGCGCCTCTGCGCCGAGATCCCGCCCCGTGCCGCCGAGTTGATGCGCCGCCACTGGCCGGGCGCGCTGACGATTGCGCTGCCGGCGCGCCCCGGGCTGCCGGCGGCGCTGGTCTCCGACGGCTGCGTGGCCGTCCGCCAGTCGCCGCACCCGATCGCGCGCGCCCTCGTCACGCGCTTCGGCGGACCGGTCACCACCACCAGCGCCAACCGCGCCGGCGAGCCGCCCAGCAGCACCGCGGACGCCGTTCGGGCGGCCCTGGCCGGCGGCTGCCACCTGCTGGACGGCGGCCCAACCCCGGGCGGCGCGCCCAGCACGTTGGTCCGCGTGCGCGGGGCAGCCGTCGAGATCCTGCGTCGCGGCGCGATCGATCTCTGACGGCAACAGATGACCGAGGGTGCCCTGTCTCCTCGAGGACACGACGACCTTGCGCGCTTGCCATTGTTACCGCCCTGAACCATCATTTCCGCTGGCGGGTGGTCGGAGGAAAAGCGTGCGCAGAGCGATATTGGTGGCGACGATGATGGCCGCGTCCGCGTCGTGCGGTGGCTCGGCGAAATCGAGCGGTCAAACCTGCGCGCAACTCGACAGCGTCCAGTGCACGGCGCCGTCCTGCTACCCGACCTGGGCTGCCGTCCAGGCGAGCACACCCCACTGCAACGATGCCTCGGGTTGGAAAGAGACCTTGGGTGCGTGCGACGGCTACGACCTCTACATCGTCAGCGGCGCCGATTACAGATACGTGTACTACTACGACAAGGCGACTGGAGCGCTCGTCGCGGTTGCGGTGCAAGCCGACGCGGGTCAATCGTGTGCGGCGGGAAGCGCCGGCGTTCCGAGCGCCGCGAGTTGCCCAACTGACGGTGCCACCACCGACCCGTGCGCCGTCGATGCGGGCTGAGGAGGTTGACCCTCTCCCGCGCCGCGGAGGCCGCAGCGGCTAGTTTCGCCAGGTGTACGGGCCGGCCATCGTCACGTCGGTGGTGCTGGTCGCGGCGTTGATGGTGTTGTCGACGAAGCCGTAGAAGGTCCCGGCCGATTCGGTGAAGCCGACGCCGCGGAACTCGACGTCGCCGATGAGCGACGCCGTCCCGCTCAATGACTGGCCGCTCTCGAAGAAGCCGAGCGGCATGAAGGTCGTCTTCACCGTCGCCGAGCCGCTGACGTTGAACGCGTTGGCCGGGTTCGAGGTCAGGCCGACCAGGCTGAGCGCACCGATCGTTCCGCCCGAGACCGTCCCCTTCACGATCGTCGCGTGGTCCTGGATGTGCGCGTTCCCGCTGACGGTGGCCGTCGACAGCACGGTCGCGTAGGGGCCGACGAACACCGTCGAGGCCAGGCTGGAAGGTCCGCAGCCGCCGCCGTTCGCCACCCGCGTGAGGCCCGAGGGGCAGGCCGCCTGCGCGCCGCCCTGCCAGCCGTCGGGCCAGGCGTTGCCGAGCTGCACCATGTACGGATAGCGGTAGATCGTGTTGTAGAGCTGGTCCCAGACCAGGTGCTGCTGCACCGACGGTGTGGCCATCACGACCAGGAACAGCGACTCGCCCGGGTTCACGCAGAAGGTGAGGGCGCCGTCGGTCCCCTTCTGGACCTGACTGTAGCGGGGCGTCGTGATTCCGGAGTCGGTCGCGACCAGGCCCCAGCGGAAGTCGGGGTTGGCCGCGCTCTGGATGACGCCGCGGAAGGTGACCGTCACGCTGGTGGCACCCGAATCGGGATAGAGGCGCACGATGTTGTAACCCCAGCGCTGCGGCGCCCAGCCGTCGGGGACGACGAAGCGGCGGTTGGTCGCATAGCTCGTATCCAGCGGATCGAGCGTCGTCATCCGGATGCGCCGATCGGTGTGCGACGTGTCGGTGATGAGGCCGTAGTTCTTACGGAAGAGGGCCCCCTGGTTGCCGCCGGCGGTGCTCTCCGGAGCGGGGTCCTGGTAGTCCCAGGTCACGTTGTGCATCGCCCACTCGCCGAAGAAGTCGTTCAGCTGGCCGATGTTCCAGCCCCGTGAGGTCATGATGTTGGTGAACGGATCGCTGCCGGCGGGCGAGTTGAGCCAGATACTGTTGACCGCCGCGTAGCAGTACTTGTCCTTCAAGTACTCCATGAACTGCCAGTCGCAGTAACGGACGCGCGTCGAACCCATGTAGAGCTGGGGCGCGTTCATCGACAGCTCGGAGCAGTGGACGTTCGAGGTGTGGTACTCGGGCAGCTGTTGCGCCGACCAATTGGCGTGGCTTTCGTAGATCCAGCCGCAGGTGTTCGAGTTGCCGCAGCTGAGGCCGGTGCCGACGCTGCATTGCCAGGAGTGCGTGAACTCGTGCGCGAGCCCCCAGTGGTCGGCCGTCGCGCCGGGGCCGATCCAGAAACCCGGGAGGCCGTTGCCCCAGCAGCCGCCGGTCAGGCCGTAGTCGCTGTGGATGACGACGCTTACCTTGGACTTCTTCGCCGACTGGCAGAACGGCTCGGGCTCGAACATCGGGCTGCCAAACCGCATCGGCCAGATCGCGTTCTCGAGCTCGTCGGTGGCGGCCGTGCACTGCGCGGCGGTGATCGTGCCCGCCGGCGAGTGGATAGCGAAGTGCGCGCTCTCGCACTGCAGAGGATCACCGGTGGTGGAGCCCGGGTCGGTCCAGGTGCCGGCCACGCAGGTGGCGGACGCGGGCGCGGTCGTCGCGCAGCCCGACGCCCAGGTCGTGGTCGTCGTTCCCATGTCGCACGTCCCCGGGCTACCGCCGGTGCTGGTCGAGCCGCCGGAGCCGGTCGCGCCGCCAGTGGTCGAGCCGCCGGAGCCGGTCGCGCCGCCGGTGCTCGCGCCGCCGGAGCCCGTGGTGCCGCCCTTGCCCGTCGTGCCGCCGGTGGCGGTGGTCCCGCCGCTCCCCGTCGAGCCGCCGGTGGAGGTGTTGCCGCCACTCCCCGTCGATCCGCCCGTGGCGGTCGTCCCGCCGGTCCCCGTCGATCCGCCGCTCGCGGTGTTGCCGCCGGTCGCGCTTGATCCGCCGGTGGCGGTGTTGCCGCCGGTGGCGGTGTTGCCGCCGGTGGCGGTGTTGCCGCCGGTGGCGGTGTTGCCGCCGGTCGCGCTCGATCCGCCCGAGCCGGTGGTCGTCGAAGTTGCGCTGTTCGCACATCCGAGCGTCGCGATCATCGACGACGCTCCGAGCCACACCAAGAGAGAGGGGGATTTGCGCATGTCGTGAGAGAGGTGACCCGTCCGAGGCCGCGCGGTTCAAAAATCGCCTCGCCATGCGAACTGCCGAAAACATCGGGCGCGCCGCGCCGATGGCCGTGAGATCCGGGCCGGGCGGCGTCCGAAATCGCTCCGAAATGGCCGGCGCGATCGTGAGATAATCCCGCGTCGTGGCTGACATCGTTCCGTTCCTGGGGATTCGCTATGACGCCGAGCGCGCGGGGGACATGTCGCGCGTCCTGGCGCCGCCGTACGACGTGATTGGCGAGGCCGAGCGGGCCGAGCTGGAGGCGCGCCACCCGCAGAACGTCGTGCGGATCGAGCTGCCGCGCGGCGAGGGGGACGCCCGCTACGCCGAGGCGGCGCGTCTGCTCGGCGCCTGGACGTCTGAAGGAGTTCTGCGCGCCGACGCCAAGCCGGCGTTCTACGTCTACGAGCAGCAGTTCACGCTGCCGCAGGCGCCGGGGCGGATCTACACACGGCGCGGGTTCTTCGCGGCCGTGCGGCTCGAGCCGTTCGAGCGGCGCGTGGTGCTGCCGCACGAGAAGACGCTGGCGGGGCCCAAGGAGGATCGCCTCAAGCTGATGCGGGCCACGCACACGCAGATCTCGCCCATCTTCGGCCTCTACCGCGACGCCGACGGCAGCGCGCGGGAGATCATCGACGCCGCGGCGGCGATGGTGCCGGCGCTCGACGCGACGACGTCGGACCGCGTGCGCCATCGGGTCTGGCGGCTCGGCGATCCGGCGGCGATTGCCAATCTCGTGCGGCTGCTCGGTGACAAGCAAATCCTGATCGCCGACGGCCACCACCGCTACGAAACGCTGCTGGGCCTCGGGCCCGAGCTGCGCGCGCTCGACTATCCGGCGGGCGGCGCCGCGGCCGACTTCGCGATGATGTTCCTGGCCCGCGCGGAGGACCCGGGGCTGCTCGTCCTGCCGACGCACCGGCTGATCCGGGACCTCCCCGACTTCGATTTTGCGGCGCTGCGCGCGGCCGCGTCTGCGGCGTTCGACATCGTCGACGGCGACGAATCGACGGCGGAGGCGATCGAGGAGCGCCTGGGACGCGAGGGGACGGCGGGCGTGGTGTTCGCGGTGCGCGTTCCGGGGCGCGCGCAGACCGCCTGGTTCACGCTGAAGTCGATCGTCGACCTGTCGGCGCTGGGGCCGCCGGCGCTGCGCAAGCTGGACGTGACGGTCCTCCACGGCGTGATCCTGGCGCCGCTCCTGGGCATCGACGCGGCGGCGATGGAGAGCCAGTCGTACCTCGGCTACACGCACGTCACGGCCGAGGCGATGGCGCGCGTCGCGGCGGGCGAGGCGCAGGCGGCGTTCTTCATGAACGCCACCAAGGTCGAGGAGGTGCTGGCCGCCTGCGAGGCAGGGTTCGTGCTGCCGCAGAAGTCGACCTACTTCCAGCCCAAGCTGGCGACCGGGCTCGTCATGTACGGCCTCGACGGCGCCGCGCCCAAGTAGGTTTCGCAGGCGGGTGAGCGTGGACGACGACGGCGTCACAGCCGACACGCTCCTCAAGGGGCGCGTGCGCATCTTCCAACCGGCGCGCGGCGCGCGCATGAGCCTCGACCCGGTGCTGCTGGCCGGGTTCGTGGCGCCGCCCTACGGCCGGTTTCTGGACATCGGCTGCGGTGCCGGCCCGATTTCATTTCTGCTGCTGGCGCGCGACCCGGCGGCGACGGGGGTTGGGGTCGAGATCCAGCCGAAGCTGGCGGCGCTGGCGGTGCGCGGGCGCGACGAGAACGAATGGGGCGCGCGGCTCGAGATCGTCGAGGGCGACGTGCGCGGGCTCGGCGAGCGGGTCGGCGCAGGTTCATTCGATCTGGTCATCACCAATCCACCGTACCGGACGGTCGAATCGAGCCCGCCGTCGCCTAACCCGGAGCGGGCGCTCGCCTTCAACGAGATCGCGCTGCGTCTCGCCGAGTGGGTGGAGGTCGCGGCCCGCGCCGTGCGGCCAGGCGGTCGCGTCGCCGCGATCCTGCCGATGGAGCGCGCGAAGGACCTGCTCCGCGCGCTCGGCACGAATGGACTACTACCCGTGCGTACGCGCCCCGTTCAACCGCACGAGGGCGAGCGGGCATCGCGGATCCTCGTGGAGGCGCGGCGGGGTGGCGCAGACACAATCGGCGTCATCGAGGAGCCCCTGGTCGTGCACGGCACCGACGGCGGCTTCACGCCGGAGGTTCGCCGGATGCTCGGCGAGCCGGCGTGAGCACGAACGCGCGGTAGTCGAGATCGCCGCTGCGAAGCGCGGCGTTCATCTCGCTTCCCGCGAGCGCGGCGAACTCGCCGAAGATCCTGGTCAGCGGACCGTCGACGATCCGCGAGATGAAGCCGCGTTTGTGGCTCTCGTCGGCGTCGAGCGCGGCGACGACGCCCGGGCGGAGGTCGCGCTCGGCCGCAATCGCGAAGCCGGCGGCGCCCAGCGAGGCGCGCCAGGCGGGGACCTCCGCGCGCGGGCGGAAATCGGCGTAGAGGAAATGTCCGTCGGGACGCAGGACGCGGCGCACCTCGCCCAGGAAGGCCTCGAAATGGCCGTAGCAGTGCGACGACTCGACGTTGACGACCACGTCGAAGGATCCGCCGTGGAAGGGCAGCCGCTCGGCGTCTCCGACCTGGAACGCGAGGCGCGGGTGGGCGAAGCGGTGTTGGCAGAGCGCGACGGCGCGCGGCGAGAGATCGACCGCCACCACGCGCCGCGGGTCGAGCGCGCGCGCCAGGTAGGCGGCGCCGCCGCCCCGGCCGCAGCCGATCTCGAGCACGTCGCGGCCCGCGATCGGCGCGCCGCGCGCGACGGCGTCGTAGAGCTGGATGAACGAGCGGTCGTCCTCGTTGCTGGCGTCGAGGCGCAAGGGCGACACGGCCTCGCCCGCCGGCGGTCGGTAGCCGTAGTTCATGAAGGTCCAGCGCGGATCGCGATAGCGGGCCGCCAGGAACTGATACCAGGTCCGCCAGAGCAGGCGCTTTCCTCGCGCCGTCCGGGTGGCGAGCCCGACGGCGCGCGCGAGCAGCATGGGCGCCGACTACGACGCGGGCTTGGCGGGCGCGGCGGCGCCCGCGGGCGCCGCCGGGGCGTCGGCCTTGAGGGCGTCGTCGATAGGCGGCAGGTCGTCCAGGTTCGGGACCAGCGTGATCTCGATGCGCCGGTTCTTGGCCATGTTGTCGGACGTGTCGTTGGGCGCGACCGGCGACTGGTCGGCGTAGCCGGCGGCCGAGAGGCGCTTCGGCTCCATGCCGGCGCCGATCATGTAGTTGGTGACCTCCACGGCGCGCGCCGTCGACAGATCCCAATTAGACCGGAACTTCTTCGACTTGATCGGCACGTTGTCGGTGTGCCCGGCGACCTGGAAGTTGCGGTTCGGTAGCGACTTCAACACCGCCGTCACCTGCGTGAGCGCGTCTTTTCCCTCGGGCTTGAGGTCGGTCTTGCCCGGGTCGAACAGGATCTTGTCGCCGAGGCGAACGATCATCCGGTTCTCGCGGATCTCCACCTGCAGCTTTCCGGCGTCGGTGAGCGCCTTGAACTGAGTCACGAGCTTCCGGAACTGCGCGGCGCGCGCCTCGGCCTGCGCCTGCGCCTTCTTCATCTCGTCCATGCGTTTTTGGGCCTGTTCGAGCTCGCCGCTCAGGCCTCCGCGCTCGGTTTCGAGGCGGGAGACGTCCTGCCCGAGTGAGGTGAGCTTGTCCGAGAGCACCAGGACCCGGGCGTCGCGCGCCGCGACATCCTTCTTGTGCCGCGCTTTTTCCTGGTCGAGCGCCGTCTGCGTGTCGGCCAGCTTCTTCTTCTGCGCGTCGCGGTCCTGGACGGTCGAGTTGTAGAGATCTTCGTTGACGCCGCAGCCGACGGCGCCAAGCGCCAGCGACAGGGTGCAGAGGGCAATCACGACGGGGCGCTGCTTCATTGGGGGGCCTCCTTTGGCGTCGCTACTCTACTATTTCTCCGCGGCTAGGGCGCGTTTCGCCGCTTCCCACAGGCGGTCCTGCTCGTCGGGTGGGGCGTCGGCGACGGCGCGCCCGGCGTCCGCCAGTGTTCGTTCGAGGTGGCCGAAGCGGCGCGCGAATCGGTCGGTCGCGTCGCGCAGCGCCTGCTCGGCGTCCAGCCCCAGCTTGCGCGCCAGGTTCACCGTCGCGAACAGCAGATCGCCGAGCTCCTCCTGCATGCGCCGCTTGTCGCCGCCGCGGCGGGCCTCGTCGAATTCGCGCAGCTCCTCGTCGATCTTCGCGCGCGGCCCCTCGGCGTCGGACCAGTCGAACCCGACCGCGCCCGCCTTCTCGCCCGTGCGCGTGGCGCGCAGCAGGGCGGGGGCGCTCTTGGGGACGCCGTCGAGCGCGCCGTGCTTTCCCTTCTTCGCCTTCTCGGCCGCCTTCAGCTTGGCCCAGTTGGTCAGCACGGCGTTGGCGTCCTTGGCGACGACGTCGCCAAAGACATGGGGGTGGCGGTGCACCAGCTTGGCGACGATGCCGCGCGCGACGTCGTCGATCCCGAATTTTCCCTCGGCGAAGCGGATCTCGGACTGGAAGGCGATCTGCAGAAGAAGATCGCCCAGCTCCTCGCGATGGTCGTCCGCGTCCCCGGCCGCCAGCGCGTCGACCACCTCGTAGGTCTCCTCGACGAGGTAGGGGACCAGCGTCTCCAGCGTCTGCTCGCGATCCCAGGGGCAGCCGTCAGGCGCCAGCAGGCGTTGCATGAGGCCCACCAGCTTGGTCACCTCGGCGCCGGTCTGCTTGCCCGGCAGCGGCGTCAAATCCGGCAGCGTGTCGCGTGGATCGTCAAGCACGGGCGCAGCATAACGCGTTGAAGAAGGTGGGGGTGCGTGCTATCTGCAAGGGGTTGAGCGACACCGTCACCGAGCGGCTGACTCTGGAAGACAACCGCGTCGCCCTGGCGCTCTTCGGCGAGCGGAACGCCAACCTGAAGCTGATCGAGCGCGAGACCGGCGCTCAGCTTCACACGCGCGGCAACGACCTGACGATCGTCGGTCCTGGCGACGACGTGGCGATTGCCCGCAGCCTCGTCGACCAGCTCTACCGCATGGCCCGCGGCGGCGCCGCCATCAGTCCCGAGGACATCGGGCGCGCCGCCATCGCGCTGCGGGCGGACGCGGGCGTCAACCTGCGCGACGTCTTCCACGACACGATCCTGGTCGCCGGGCGCGCGCGCCCGATCGCGCCCAAGGGTCTGGCGCAGAAGCGTTACGTCGACGCCATCCGCGAGCACGACATCGTGTTCGGCATCGGGCCTGCAGGAACAGGCAAGACCTACCTGGCGATGGCCCTCGCCGTGCGCGCGCTGCTCGAGAAGCAGGTCAAGCGGATCGTCCTGACCCGGCCGGCCGTCGAGGCGGGTGAGCGGCTGGGGTTTCTCCCCGGCAGCATGGAGGAGAAGGTCTCGCCTTACCTGCGCCCGCTCTACGACGCGCTCCACGACATGATGGACTTCGAGAAGGCCGACCAGCTCGTCGCGCGCGGCCTCATCGAGGTGGCGCCCATCGCCTTCATGCGCGGCCGGACGCTGAACGACGCCTTCGTCATCCTCGACGAGGCGCAGAACACCACCGCCGAGCAGATGAAGATGTTCCTGACGCGCCTGGGGTTCGAGTCGAAGGCGGTCATCACCGGCGATGTCACCCAGATCGATCTGCCCGACAGCCGACGGTCGGGGCTGAACGAGGCGATCGGCCTGCTCTCCGACATCCCGGGGATCGCCTTCCGCTACTTCACCGAGGTCGACGTCGTGCGCCACCCGTTGGTCCAGCAGATCATCAAGGCCTACGAGGCGGCCCGCCCCGAGCGCGGCAAGTGATCGTGCAAGCAACTTTCCGCGACCCGAACTGTTGTAATCTGCACAGGTGAGCGTCTCGGAAGAGCAGGCGGAGCAACAGGCCGCTGCCGATCGGTCACGCTACGAGCTGTCGCAGCTGGTGGCGACCTCCCGGGCACTCGCCTCCGAGCGCGATATCAAGAAGCTCCTGGCCGTGATCCTGGAGAGCTGCCGGCAGGTGACCGGCGCCGACGCAGGCAGCGTCTACGTCCTCGAGGACGCCGATCCCGACCCCCTGGTGGTCAAGAAGCGGCTCCGCTTCATGCTGTCGCAGAACGACTCGATCAAGATCGACCTCAAGGAGTTCACGCTCCCCATCGACAACAAGTCGATCGTCGGCCAGGCGGCGCTCTCGGGACAGGCGATCAACATCGCCGACCTCGCGCGCGCGCCCGAGGCGGGGAAGACGCCGACCTACAGCCACAACCGCAGCTTCGACGACAAGACCGGCTACCGCGCCCGCTCGATGCTGACGGTGCCGATGCACTCGGCGATGGGCGAGGTGATCGGCGTGATCCAGCTGATCAACAAGAAGCGCGACGCGACCCGCCCGCTCACCGGCGGCGGCGTCGACGGCGAGGTGGTTCCCTTCGACCAGCGGGCCGAGGAGCTCGCCTCCGCCTGGGCGGCGCAGGCTGGGATCGCGCTCGAAAACGCGCTCCTCTACGAGGAAATCCGGGAGATGTTCGACGGTTTCGTCAACGCCTCGGTGATCGCCATCGAGTCGCGCGATCCGACCACCTCCGGACACTCGCAGCGGGTGGCGACGCTGTCCGTCGATCTGGCCAAGAAGGTCGACGGGATCTCCGACGGGCCGTTCGCGGCGGTGACGTTCAGCGAGACCCAGCTGCAGCAGATCAAGTACGCCGCCGTGCTGCACGACTTCGGCAAGGTCGGCGTGCGCGAGCGGGTGCTGGTCAAGGCCAAGAAGCTCTACGAGGAGGACCGCCGCGCCGTCCAGCTGCGCTTCGCCTACATCAAGAAGGCGCTGGAGGTCGAGCACGCCGAGCGGAAGCTGCGCGTGGCGCTGGAGCTCGGCAAGGAGGATCTCCCGGTGCGGGTCGCCGAGATCGACGCCGAGCTCGGGCGCCGGATGGACGAGGTCGACGAGGCCTGGTCCTTCGTCAACCGCGCCAACGAACCGACCGTGCTCGAACAGGGGGGCTTCGAGCGGCTGGTCGAGATCGCCCGGCTCGTCTACCTGGCCCCCGACGGCGAGCTGCGCCCGTATCTCGAGCGCGACGAGGTGGCCGCGCTGCAGGTCCGCCGCGGCAGCCTGACCGACGTCGAGCGGGTGGAGATCGAGCACCACGTCGTCCACACCTACAACTTCCTGCGCACCATTCCCTGGGGGAAGCGGTACGCCGACGTGCCGCGCATCGCCGCGGCCCACCACGAGTACTTGAACGGCACGGGATATCCGAACCACATCGGCTCGGGCGACATCCCGATCGAGTCGCGCATCATGACCATCGCCGACATCTTCGACGCGCTGACCGCCTCCGACCGTCCGTACAAGAAGGCGGTCCCGATCGACCGCGCGCTCGGCATCCTCGAGTCCGAGGTGAAGACCGGCAAGTGCGACCCGGCGCTGTTCCGAGTCTTCGTCGAGGCCGAGGTCTACAAGAAGGTCATCTGACCTGGCGCTCGTTGTGCCGGCGCGCCGCGGGCGCTAAGCTCTAAACGTGCGCCCAGAGACGATCGCCCACTTGCTCACCGCCGAGGAGGCGTTCTGGCTCAACCCGTCCGAGCGCTGGGAGCTGGTCGAGGGGAGAATCGTGGAGATGAGCCCGGTCAAGAAGCGGCACGGACGAATTCTGATGCGGCTGGGTCATCGGCTGGAGGGGCACGTCCAGGCGCACCATCTTGGGGAGGTCTACGTCGGCGACGTGGGGTTCATTTTGCGCCGCAGTCCGGACACGGTCCGGGCCCCCGACCTGGCGTTCATCAGGCGGGAGCGGCTGCCGGCGGTGCCCACGGTGGAAGAAGAGACCTTCTCGTCCGTGATGCCCGACCTCGCGATCGAGATCCTCTCTCCGTCGGACCGCTGGACCGAGGTCGAGCGGAAGATCGCCGAGTATTTGCAGGCGGGCATCGCATCGGTCTGGGCCGTCGATCCGAGCCGCGAGGAGCTCCGCGTCTATCGCCCCGGCCAGGCTTCCGTCACCCACACGAAGAGCGACACGGTCGAGGATCCAGAACTCCTGCCCGGGCTGAAGCTCGCCGTCGCGGCCCTGTTCTCCGACTAGTGCCGGTCGCGACGCTGGTCCGGGGCCGCCCGCGCGGGGCGCTCGATCTCGCCATCCGCCGGCGCGTGGCGGCCCGCGTTCGCGCGGCGCTGCGGGTGCTGGGGCGGGCGCGGTCATCGGCGACGCTGGTCTTCACCGACGACGAGGAGATCCGCGCCCTCAACCGCGATTACCGGAACCACGATCGCGCGACCGACGTCCTCAGCTTCCACCTCCAGGATCTCGGAGGGGAGAGCGACCCGGCCGGCGACGGCATCATGCTCGGCGACATCGTCATCTCGGTCGAGACCGCACGCCGGCGGGCGCACGGCCGCCGCCTGGGCGCCGAGCTGGAACGCCTGGCCATCCACGGCCTCTGCCACCTGTTCGGCCACGACCACCAGAAGAAGGCCGAGGCGATCGTCATGTTCGCGCTCGAGCGGCGCCTCCGGCGGCTCCCGCTTCCCAAGTGATACCGCGTATTTCTTGAAGATTGGGTACGCGATCGGTCACAAACCAGAATTGCCGGGCGGCCGGAACTCCGTGATACCGTGCCGGCCTTTCAAACAACGCGAGGAGCGAGAGTGATGACGAGCACGTCGATGCGTCCGGTGGTTAGGTCCCTTTTGGTGGCGGGCTTCCTGGTCGGCGCTCTGTCGAGCTGCGGATCTTCGTCGGGCAGCACTACCTTCGCCGCGGATTGCGCGCAGGGCTGCCCGAGGGTCGTGGCCTGCGCGGCGGACGCTGGCTACGCCGAGACGATGGCCCAGTGCATGGCCTCTTGCACCGCCTCCTCGATGACCAGCTCGGGCGCCCCCTGCTCGAACGCCTCCGCGATGGCCAGCGCCGCGCAGGCCTGTCTCGCCAAGACCACCTGCACGGAGCTCCTGGCCTGCGGTTTGACCATCCCGACCTGCCAAGGCGGCGCGGGCGGCGCCAACGGCGCGGGCGGCACGAGCGGCGGGGCGGGCACGAGCGGCGGAGCGGGCAGGGGCGGCGGAGCGGGCAGGGGCGGCGGGGCGGGTGCGAGCGGCGCGGGCGGCGCGGGCGCCGGCGCGACCTGCGCGAGCTGCGACAAGGCGGTCACGTGCTGCACGACGATTGGCGGCGGGGCGCAGTGTGCCGCCGTCCCCTCGACTGCCACCTGCAACTCGGCCGGAGCCAGCCAGGCGAGCGACATAGCGATCTGCCAGGGGGTCCTGCAGGGGGCCGCCGCGCTCTGCCCGTAAGCGCCCGTTGGGCTCGCCGTCGCGGCCCGCGCCTTCGGCGCGCGGCCCGCGCCTGGGCGCGCGGCCGCGGCGTCAGAAGCGCATGCCGCGCTTGGCGCGGTAGTGGAACCACTTCCAGGTGAGGTAGCCGGCGCCGGCCGCGGCCGGCAGGATCAGGAACGTGCTCGCGCCCGCGACGCCCAGGAGGACGGTTCCGCCCCAGGCCGCCGCCGCGAACGTCCCCTTCTTTTTCGCGACCACTTTGTCGCGCTCGATCAGGCTCTCCATGCGCAGGCCTCCCCCCAACTAAGATGCCACCCGATCGGCCGCCGCGCCATCGGGCGCCGCGAATCGGTCAATTGAGCAGCTGCGGCGGGGTCAGCGCGAACGGCGCGATCTCGGCGTCGAACCGCTCGCCGTCGCGGGTGACCATCTGGTAGCTCCCGCGCATCGTCCCCGTTTGCGTGGCGATGACGCACCAACTGGTGTACTCGAACTCCTCGCCGGGACGCAGGACCGGCTGCGCGCCGACCACCCCCTCGCCGCGCACCTCCTGCACGGCGCCGAACGAGTCGGTGATGATCCAATGCCGGCTCTTGAGCTCGGCCGTCACCGACCCCTGGTTCGCGATGTTCACGGTATAGGCAAAGGCGTACTGGCGCGCGTGCACGGACGAGCGCTCGGGGATGTACTCACAGCGAACCGTGACCAGAATTCCTCGTGTCAGCGCGGACGACATCGACGTTAGCGCGACAACCGTGCCAAAATCGGAGGATGCGTACAAGGGCCGCCGCGCGGAGGTGACATGCAGCTCAACGAAAAGCATTGCGTTCCCTGTGAAGGCGGCGTTCCGGCGCTCGAGGAGCGCGCGACGAAATTGCTGCTCGATGAGGTCCGGGGCTGGAAGCTCGAGAGAGAGCCGGGTCAACCGGAGAAGATCAGCAAGCGTTACGAGTTCGCCGACTTCCTGGGGGCGATGGCCTTCGTCGACCGGATGGCGGCGCTCGCCGAGCGGGAGGGGCACCACCCCGACTTCTGCGTCCACTACAGCCGCGTCGACGTGACGCTCTGGACGCACGCGGCGCGGGGGCTCACCGAAAACGACTTCATCCTGGCGTCCAAGCTGGACGCGATCGTCTCCTGATGACCACGGGCGGCATCGCGATCACCGGGGCGACCGGGCTCATCGGCGCGGCGCTGGCCGAGGCGTGCGCGCGGGACGGCCTGCGGGTTTCGGCGCTCGTGCGCGACACCGCCCGCGCGGCCGAGCGGCTGCCGTCAGCGACCCTGCACGCCTGGGACGCGGTGGGGGGCCCGCCGCCCGAAGCGGCGTTCGAAGGGGTGGACGTGGTCGTCAACCTGATCGGCGAGTCGGTCTCGAGCGGCCGCTGGAGCGAGGCGCGCCGGAAGCGGCTTCGCGACAGCCGCGTCGTCGCGACGCGCGCGCTGGTCGACGTGCTGCGGGGCCTGCCGGCGCGGCCGCGTCTGCTGATCTCCGCCTCGGGCGTCGGTTTCTATGGCGATCGCGGCGACGAGATCCTCACCGAGGCCTCCGCGGGCGGGACGGGGTTCGCCGCCGAGCTCTCCCGTGACTGGGAGGCCGAGGCGACGAAGGCGGCGGAGATCGGGATGCGCGTCGTGATCCTGCGCAGCGGCCTCGTGCTGGCGAAGGACGGAGGGATCCTGCGCAAGATCCTGCCGCCTTTTCGGCTGGGCCTGGGCGGCAAGATCGGCAGCGGCACGCAGTGGATGCCCTGGATTCACCTCGACGACGAGGTGGGTCTCATCCGCCACGCGATGGAGCACGAAGCGGTCAAGGGGCCGCTCAACCTGGTGGCGCCCGAGCCGGTCACCAACGGCGAGTTCGTGCGCGCGCTCGGCGAGACGCTGGGGCGCCCGACGGTGTTGACCGCGCCGGCGTTCGCGCTGCGGCTGGCCTTCGGCGCGATGACCGACGAGCTCCTGCTGGCCAGCCAGCGGGCGATGCCGGTGCGGACGCTGGAGACCGGGTACGCCTTCCGACACCCGCTCTTGCGGGAGGCGCTGGGGGAGCTCCTGGCCAAGGGGCCGAGCGGGCAGGCGGCCCCGGCCACGAGCTCGACGTAGGGGAGGGGACATGCGGGTTCGGCACCAGACGCCGCTCCCTCCGCCCACCACGGCGGACCTGGAATCCCGCGTCGCCGAACGGACACGCGAGCTCGCGGCGGCTCGCGCCGAGCTGGAGGAGCGGTCGCGCCACAGCGAGGAGGTCGACCGGCTCAAGAACGCCTTCATCGCCAACATGAGTCACGAGATCCGGACGCCGCTGAACTCGGTGCTGGCGCTGACGCAGCTTCTGCGCGAAGGCGTCGCCGGGTCGCTCACCGTCGACCAGCGCAAATACCTCCAGGTCATCGAGCGGAACGGACAGGCGCTGCTCCACCTCATCAACGACCTGCTCGACCTGTCGCGCATCGAGGCCGGGCACCTGGAGATGGACGCCCAGGACGTCGATCTCTCGCCGCACGTCGAGGCGGTCGCGGCGGCGCTCGCGCCGCTGGCGGCGGCCAAGCACCTCGACCTCGGCGTGAAGCTGCCGCCGTCGCTGCCAGCCGCCCGTGTCGATCCCGATCGGTTCCGCCAGATCCTCACCAATTTGATCGGCAACGCCATCAAGTTCACCGACGACGGCGGTCAGGTCCTGGTCGGCGCCGAGCTCCAGCCCGAGTCGGTCGCCGTGGTGGTCACCGACACCGGGATGGGGATTCCCGACGGCATGCGGGAGAAGATCTTCCAGGAGTTCTACCAGGTCGATCAGACGCTGGTCCGGAAGCAGGGGGGAACGGGCCTCGGCCTGGCCATCGCGCGACGGCTGGCCCGACTCATGGCCGGGGACGTCACGGTCGAGAGCGTCCTCCGCCGGGGGTCGCGGTTCTCGCTGACGCTGCCGCGCGCGGCGGGGGCGGAGGCCGCGGCGTCGGGCCCGGGACTCGCCCTTCCGGAGGTGCCGACGCCGGAGCCCGCCGCGGTGGTCCCCGCCACCGTGCTGGTGGTCGAGGACAACGAGGACAACCTGTTCACGCTCCGCCAGATCCTGGGGCGGCGGCCGCTGGAGATCGTGACCGCGCGGAGCGGACGCCAGGCGATCGAGCGCTGCCGGCAGCAGGCGCCGGATCTCATCATCATGGACGTGCAGATGCCGGGGATGACGGGGCTGCAGGCGACCGGCGCGATTCGCGCGCTGCCGGGCGGCGCCCAGATCCCGATCGTCGCGCTCACGGCCCAGGCGATGAAGGGCGACCGCGAGCGGATCCTGGCCGCGGGGTGCGACGCCTACCTCTCGAAGCCGGTGCAGCCGAACGAGCTCATCGCAGTCGTCGAGCGCCTCTTGCGTCGTGGCGCGGCGAATGAGACGATCACCGAGCGCGCGGCGCCCCCCGCCGGGCCGCCACCCGACCTGCCGAGATCCGACAGACCACATGGCGCGCATACTCCTCGTCGATGATCCCCCGGGCGCCGCGCTGGCCGCGGCGGAGGCGCTGGGGCTCGGACGCGCGAAGCATCAGATCGAGAAGCATCAGATCGACACCGTGGCGTCGGCGGCCGAGGCCGGGGCGCGGGTCTCCCAGCAGGCCTACGATCTCGTCCTCCTGCACCCGGAGCGGCTGGCGGCGGTGGCCGGCGCCCCCCGCGCCGGCAGCGACGTCCTGCGCGAAACCTTCGAGGTCTTCGAGGACGGTGTCTGCCTGGTCGCCCCCGACGGCGCGCTGGAGGTCGCCAACGCGACCGGCGCGCGGCTCTACGGCGGCGCACTGCGCGAGGATCTCCAGGCCGCGGCGCGCGAGGCGATCGCCAACGGCGCGACCGCCGACCGGGGCCTCTCGCTCGAGGGGCGGGCGTTCGCGGTGCGCGCCTACCCGCTGGCGGGGCGGGGCGCGGTGCTCTACGTTCGCGACGCCACCGACGAGCGCGAGCGCGAGATTGGCCGGTTGCAGGCCGAGAAATTGGCGTCGATCGGGCTCCTGGCGGCCGGCGTGGCACACGAGATCAACAACCCGGCAGCCTTCGTGCTGGCCAACATCGAGGCTTTGACCGGCCACCTGCGCCTCCTCGAGGAGCGGCTGCGCGACCCGGGGAGCGATGCCGCCAGCCGCGGGCTCTCCGACCTCCTGTTCGAGGCGAACGTCATCCTGCAGGAGTCGAAGGAGGGGATGGCGCGCATCCACCGGATCGTGCGCGATCTCGGCTCGTTCTCGCACACCGACGACGAGACGAACGCGCCCATGAACGTCAACCTGGCGATCGACTCGGCGCTGGGGATGCTGCGCAACGAGCTCAAGTACCGCGCGCGCGTCGAGCGCGAGCTCGCCGCCAAGCGCCTGGTGCGCGCGAGCGCGGCGCGCCTCGGCCAGGTCTTCCTGAACCTGATCCTGAACGCCGCGCAGGCGCTCGACGAGGCCGAGGCCAAGCGCAACGTCGTCACCGTACGCAGCTACGACGACGGCCCCGAGGTGGTGGTCGAGATCGCCGACAACGGCCCCGGCATCGCCGCCGAGACCCTGCCGCGCATCTTCGAGTCGTTCTTCACCACCAAGCCGCGCGGGATGGGGACCGGGCTCGGGCTTCCGATCTCGCTGGGGATCGTCCGCACGCTGGGGGGCGAGATCATCGTCGACAGCCGGCCGGGCGCGGGGGCGACCTTTCGGGTGCGCCTCCCCGCCGACGAGAGCAGCGCGCCGGCCCGGACCTCGACGCCGGCGCCGGTGCCCGCGCGCGGCTACCCGCGGCGGCGCCTGCTGGCCATCGACGACGAGGCGCTCTTGCTCAAGGCCTACCGCCGCATGCTGGGCGACGCGCACGAGCTGACCTCGGCGCTCGGCGGCATCGAGGCGCTGCGCCTGCTCGAGCGCGACACGGCGTTCGACGTCGTGCTGTGCGATCTGCAGATGCCGGAGATGTCGGGAATGGAGGTCCACGCCGCCGTCCGCGAGCGCTACCCGGCGCTCGCCGATCGATTCATCTTCGTGACGGGCGGCGCCTTCTCCAGCGACGCGCGCAAATTCCTCGAGGAGTCGGTCTCGTCCGTCATCCAGAAGCCGTTCCGGCTGGAGGACATGATGGCGCTCATCGACCGCACCGCCCGCGGCGCAGGCTCGCCCGCGCCCTCGGATCCCGACCGCTCCGCCCCGCGGGTGAGCTGACCGCCGTGCGCACCCGCAAGCTGGTGGTCGCCGCGCTGGTGCGCGAGGGGACGCGCGTCCTCATGTCGCGCCGCCGTGCCGACCAGCCGATGCCGGGTCTTTGGGAGTTCCCGGGCGGCAAGGTCGAGCCCGGCGAGTCGCCCACGGAAGCTCTCGCGCGCGAGGTGCGCGAAGAGCTCGGCTGCGAGATCGACGTCGGTCGGATCCTCGAGGTCGTCTTTCACGTCTACGATGCGTTCGACCTCTACATGCTGGTCTACGCGGCGACGCTCACCGCCGGAACGCCGCGGGCCGTGGAGGTCGCCGAGGTCGCCTGGGTCGAGGCGGCGCGGCTGCCGGAGCTCGATCTGCTCCCCGCCGACTATCCGCTGGCGCGCGCCCTGGCCGCCGGCTGAGCGCCGTCAGTTGGCGTCGGGCGAGGGCTCGGGCGCCGGTGCCTCGGGCGCAGGCTCGGGCGCGACGGCGGCGCCGGGCTGGGCGGCGGTGACCGCCGCGCGCAGCGCCTCTCGCTCGATGGCGCGGGCGGCCTCGATCGCGTCGCGCTTGCAGGCGCCGCATATCGACGGCGCGGTCCAGGCGCCGAGGTGGGTCTGCAGCTGGCTCTCGGGCGGCCAGTAGATGGGCGTCCCGCAGGTCTTGCACGGGATCTCCATCGTCTTCTTGTCCTTGAGGAAGTCGTTGCAAGACTGGCAGCTGCGCTCGGGCGGACGGATCTCGCGACGCCGTTTCTTCCGGCCCCGGTTCTTCTTCTCTTTGGTCGCGGGTGCGCTGGCCGTCGCCTCGGCGGTGACTTCCGATGTCTCGGGCGCGGTCGCCGACGCTTCCACCGCGGCCTCGACGGGGGCGGGCGCCTCGTCGGTCTTCCCTACGGGATGTTCTTCGACCCTGGGCTCCGGTCGCACGCCGGCCGCGAGCTGCGCCTGCTTGCTCCAGGTCCAGGTCCCCTCGCAGTTCTCGTTCTTGCACGGGACCTGCCGGTCCTCGAGATCGCCCATCTCCTTCGCGCAGATCTCGCAGTACTGCGGATAGGGATCGCCGGTCTTACCGCGCACGGCGCGCGCCAGCTGGCCGCCACGCTTGTCGGTCCAGGTCCGCTTGCAGCCGCTGCGCCGGCAGGGGCGCTCCACATCCTTGATCGACTGGTAGAGGCCGATGCAACGCTCGCACATCCGGTGCGGCGCCTTCGGCGCGGGCTTGCCGGCGAGGCAGGCGTCGAGCTGATCGCCGCGGGCCCAGGTCCAGGTGTTCTTGCAGCCCGAGGTCCGGCAGCGGATCTCCCGATCGGCGATCGCCCCGAAGGCGGCCTTGCAGCCCTCGCACATCCGGCGCGGTGGATCGTTCGACAGCCCCTGCGCGTAGGCCTGAATCTGCTCGTCGGCGCTCCAGGTCCACTTCTGCTTGCAGGCGTTGATGCCGCAGCCGACCTGGCGGTCCTTGAGCTTGCGGTAGACGCTCTCGCACTGGACGCAGCGGAGCTGCGGGGTCTCGGGCGTCGTCTCGGGCGCGCCGGCCAGGAGCTGCGCGCGCCGCGTGAACACCGCCTGCCGCGTGCAGCCGGGCACCAGGCAGGGGAGCGGCTGGTCCTCGAGGCTGGCCAGCTTCCCCTCGCAGGCGGCGCACATCCCGCGCGGCGGCTGCTTCCCGGTGGCGAACGCCTCGAGCTGCGCTTTCGCGGGCCAGGTCCAGGTGCCGTCGCAGCCGGGGCGGTCGCAGGGACGCTCGGCGTCCTTCACCCGCGCGAACCTCTCGCGGCAGGGGTCGCACATCGACGAGGCCGGATCGTTCGGATCGGCCGCGCCGCGACCGCCGATGTTGAGACCGAGCTTGGCCCCCTTGCCCCCCGCGATCGAGATCCAGGTGCGCGTGCAACCGGCGACGGAGCAGGGGGACGACTTGGCGCCGAGGCGGTCGGCGAGGGTGAAACCGGCGAGGCCCATTGGAAGGGGCCTATGCTGACCGAAACCCCCGAGGGCGTGCAAGGCGAAATCGCGTAACAGCCCCGTATCGGGGTGGTGTCGGGCTTGCGCGGGCGGGGCGCGGAGGGTAGACAAAGCCCCTTTCTATGCAGATCACGATTGAAGACCTGTCGCCGGTCGAGAAGAAGGTCGAGTTCGAGCTGCCTTGGACCGAGGTGGCGCCGAAGCTCGACAAGGCCTACGACTCCCTGCGCCGTGGCGTGAAGCTGCCCGGCTTCCGGCCCGGCAAGGTGCCCCGGGCGCTGCTCGAGCGGATGTACCGGCGCCAGGTCGAGGACGAGGTGGCACGGGAGCTCGTCGAGCGGTCGCTTGGCCAGGCCATCCAGGAGAACCAGATCCAGCCGGTGGCGCCCCCCTCCGTGGCCGAGATCGAGATCAAGGCCGGCGCGCCGTTCAAGTTCTCGGCCCGGGTCGAGGTCCGCTCGCAGGTGACGCCCAAGGACTACTCGGGGATCGCCATCACCCGCCGCCCGCCCGAGGTCAAGGACGAGCAGATCGTCGAGGCGCTCGAGGGGTACCGGCGCCGGCTGACGCAGTTCAAGCCGGTCGACGTCGGCGCTCGCAAGGAGACCGGCGACGCCGATCTGCTGCGCACGGAGATTCACGGCAAGGTCGGCGAGCACAAGATCAAGAAGCGCGAGCTGCTGGTCGATCTCGAGGACGACGCGCACGGGCCGCTGCCAGGCCTTGCCAGCCGGCTGCGCGGCAAGCCGATCGGCGAGGCGCCGATCGAGGTCGACTACACGCTGCCCGAGGAGGGGGTCCCCGCCGAGATGGCCGGGCGCCACGTGCACCTCTCCGTCAGCATCAAGGAGGTGCGCGAGAAGCAGGTCCCCGCGCTCGACGACGAGCTGGCCAAGGACACCGGCGAGGCGGAGACGCTGGAGGGGCTCCGGACCAAGGTCCGCGACCGGCTGGCCGACACGGACAAGACGCGCATCAAGCGCGAGATGGAGCGGGCGCTCATCAAGGAGCTGGTCAAGCGCAACGAGTTCCCGATCGCCCCCGCGCTGGTCGACCGTTACGCCCAGGCGATCGTGAACCGCGCCAAGAGCCAGCTCATGATGATGGGCGTCGACGTCGAGTCGGTCGACGACGGGCGGATGCGCGCCGAGGTGAAGACCGAGGCCGAGGAGGAGGCGCGGGGCTCCATCCTGCTGCAGGCGATCGGCGAGCGCGAGGGGATCACCGCCACCGACGCCGACGTTCAAAAGCGCGTCGCGGAGCTGGCGCAGGGGCGCAACGAGACCCCCAAGCAGCTGCGCGCCGAGCTGGAGAAGGACCACCGCATCCACCAGATCGAGACGCAGATCCGCGAGCAGAAGACGCTTGATCTGCTGATCTCGCAGGCTAAGATCACCGACGGCGAGCCGGCGTCCTCACTGATCGTGACGCCCGAACAGGCCCGTCAAGAAGCCGCCGCCGGCAAAGCCAAAGCCAAAAAGCCGAAGGGACCGACCCCATGAGTCAGTTCGACGACGTTCCGCCCGCCATCAAGAACTTCATCATCCCGACGGTCATCGAGCAGACCCACCGGGGCGAGCGCGGCTGGGACATCTTCTCGCGCCTGCTCAAGGACCGGATCATCTTCCTGGGCACGGCGGTCGACGATCAGGTCGCCAACATCATCATCGCCCAGTTCCTGTTTCTCGAGAGCGAGGACCCGGACAAGGACATCATGCTCTACATCAACTCGCCGGGCGGGATGGTGACGGCGGGGCTGGCGATCTACGACACCATGCAGTACGTGCGCCCCGACGTGGCGACCTTCTGCATGGGGCAGGCGGCCTCGATGGGCTCGTTCCTGCTGGCCGCCGGGGCCAAGGGAAAGCGCTACTCGCTCCCGCACTCGAGCGTCCTCATCCACCAGCCGCTGGGCGGGTTCTCGGGGCAGGCGACCGACATCGACATCCACGCCCGCGAGATCCTGAAGACGCGCGACAAGCTGAACGAGCTCCTGGTCAAGCACACCGGCCAGCCGATGGAGCGCATCAAGCGCGACACCGAGCGCGACTACTACATGACGGCGATCGAGGCCAAGGAGTACGGCATCGTCGACGACGTGCTCATTCAGAAGCCGACCGCGCTCGGCAAGTAGCCGGTCGTCGGTCCGGGTCAAGCGCCCTTGGGAAGCTGAAGCCGGGGCCCGGCGGTCGAGAAGGCGCGTGCCGAGGGCCCGGGGCTTGTGCTACCTTTGTCTAGGTGCCGCCCGAGCGTAAGCGCGACGATCACGGGAACCTCTCTTGCTCCTTCTGCGGGAAGAGCCAGAAGGAGGTCAAGAAGCTCATCGCGGGGCCGACCGTCTACATCTGCGACGAGTGCATCGGCCTCTGCAACGACATCATCGCCGAGGAGATCGAGAAGGAGTCGGAGACCTTCGGCCTGGCGCCGGTCCCGAAGCCGGCCGAGATCAAGACCGTCCTCGACGACTACGTGATCGGGCAGGAGCGGGCCAAGAAGATCCTGGCCGTCGCCATCCACAACCACTACAAGCGGATCGACGCCAAGGTCGGCGCCGAGGACGTCGAGCTCGGCAAGTCGAACATCCTCCTGCTCGGCCCCACGGGCTGCGGCAAGACGCTCTTGGCCCAGACGCTGGCCAAGATCCTGAACGTCCCCTTCGCGATCGCCGACGCCACGAATCTGACGGAGGCCGGGTACGTCGGCGAGGACGTCGAGAACATCATCGTCAACCTGCTGCAGAACGCCGACCACGACATCGAGAAGGCGCAGCGGGGGATCGTCTACATCGACGAGATCGACAAGATCGCGCGCAAGGGGGAGAACCCCAGCATCACCCGCGACGTTTCGGGTGAGGGCGTGCAGCAGGCGCTGCTCAAGATTCTGGAGGGGACGGTCTGCAACGTGCCGCCCAAGGGGGGGCGCAAGCACCCGCAGCAGGAGTTCCTGCAGGTCGACACGACGCACATCCTCTTCATCTGCGGCGGCGCCTTTGTCGGGCTCGAGGACATCATCGAGCAGCGGGTCGGCCAGCGGCAGATCGGCTTCGGCGCCAAGATCCAGTCCAGGAAGGAGCGGCGGGTGTGGGATCTGCTGCGCGAGGTGCAGCCGGAGGACCTGCTCAAGTACGGCATGATCCCGGAGTTCGTGGGACGCCTGCCGGTCATCGCGCCGCTGCACGAGCTGGACGAGAGCGCGCTCATCGACATCCTGACCAAGCCGAAGAACGCGCTGGTGCGCCAGTACCAGAAGCTGTTCGAGATGGACGGCGTCAAGCTGCGCTTCACCAAGGGGGCGCTGCAGGCGGTCGCCTCGGACGCCCAGAAGCACAAGTCGGGCGCGCGCGGCCTGCGGGCGATCCTCGAGCAGGCGATGCTCGACATCATGTTCGAGGTCCCGACCAACGGAACGCCGGTTCGCGAGGTCGTGATCAACGAGGAGACGATTCAGAAAGGCCAGCAGCCGCTCTTCATGTACCAGAAGGGTGCGGCCGCCGGAGAGAGATCGGCGTCGTGACCGGGAGGTCGCAGCAAGGAGGGATTCGCATGTTCGATCCAGTGTGCGAACGGTCTGAGCGAGTGTCCGTCCCGTCGTCCACGCGCTGGATCGCCTGGATGCCGCTCCTGTTCGTGGCGGCTTTTCTCTACTGGAGCGTGGCGCTCGGGCTGGGCGGGCTCTCCCTGATGGCGGCCAGCACCATCACCAGCGAGGTCGAGACATCCCCCGATTTCGCCCCCTCGGCCGTCGAGCCGGTCTCGGGGCACGCCCTGGCCGAGCCCATCGTCGTGCACCTCGAGGAGTCGGCCGAGCCCGAGGACGTCAACGACAACGCCGGCGCCGTGCCGCCCGTCGACGCCGTCGACACCAGCGAAGACGACGGCACCGGCCGCCTTCCCGGCGGCAACCAGAACTAACCGCCAGCCCAGCCGGTAGATCGCGTTGAGGGCGGACGAGCTTGGCTCGGCCGACCTCGTCGCGGGGGGCTCGGGACCCTCCCAGGGTCCCGAAGTCAAAGAAATCGCCTAGCTCGGCCAGAGGTTGAATTTGGCTTCCGCTGGCGGGCGGAGCTACGATTGGGCCGTCGCATGTCGGAACGCCACGACGAGAAAAAAGGGCCCCGTCGCGTACCACTCCTGCCGTTGCGGGACATCGTCGTGTTCCCGCACATGGTGGTCCCGCTGTTCGTGGGGCGCGAAAAATCGATCGGCGCGCTCGAGGAGGCGATGGCCCGAGGCGGAGCGGCCGGCGCGTCGGGCGTGGGGGGCAAGGAGATTTTTCTCTCAGCCCAGCGCAAGGCGAAGACCAACGAGCCGATCCCCGAGGACATCTTCACCATCGGGACGATCGGGACCATCATCCAGCTTTTGCGCCTGCCCGACGGGACGGTGAAGGTTCTTGTCGAGGGGAAGCGGCGCGCCGCCATCCGCAGGTTCGTGCAGACCGACACCTTCTTTACGGTTGAAGTGGATGAGATCCCCGAGGTGCACGAGCGGTCGGTGGAGCTGGACGCGCTGGTGCGCGAGGTCCACGCGACGTTCGAGACCTACGTCAAATTGAACAAGCGGATCGCGCCGGAGATCTTGATCTCCGTGCAGACGATCGAAGATCCCGGCCAGCTGGCCGACACGATGGTCGGGCAGCTGCAGCTCAAACTGGCCGACAAGCAGGCGATCCTGGAGATCGACTCGCCGTCGAAGCGCCTCGCGCGGCTCTACGAGCTGATCAAGGCCGAGATCGAGATTCTGCAGGTTGAGCGGAAGATCCGGACGCGCGTCAAGAAGCAGATGGAGAAGACGCAGAAGGAGTACTACCTCAACGAGCAGATGCAGGCGATCCAGAAGGAGCTCGGAGACAGAGACGAGTTCAAGAACGAGCTGACCGAGCTGGAAGAGCGCGCCAAGCAGAAGAACCTGTCGAAGGAGGCGCAGGGGAAGGTCAAGAAGGAGCTCAAGAAGCTGCGCATGATGGCGCCGATGTCGGCCGAGGCGGCCGTCGTGCGCAACTACGTCGACTGGGTCCTGGGGCTCCCCTGGGGCGAGAAGACCGACGAGAAGCTGGACGTCGTCGACGCCGAGCGAATCCTCGACGAGGACCACTATGGCTTGAAGAAGGTCAAGGAGCGGATCCTCGAGTACCTCGCCGTGCAGGCGCTGGTGCAGAAGCTCAAGGGCCCGATCCTCTGCCTGGTCGGCCCGCCCGGCGTCGGCAAGACCTCGCTGGCCCGCTCGATCGCCAAGGCGACGGGGCGCAACTTCGTGCGGCTGTCGCTGGGCGGCGTCCGCGACGAGGCGGAGGTCCGCGGCCACCGCCGCACGTACATCGGCGCGCTCCCCGGCAAGATTATCCAGTCGATCAAGAAGGCCGGGACCCAGAATCCGGTCTTTCTCCTCGACGAGATCGACAAGATGTCGACCGACTTCCGCGGCGACCCGTCGGCGGCGCTGCTGGAGGTGCTCGACCCCGAGCAGAACAGCACCTTCAACGACCACTACCTCGATCTCGACTACGATCTCTCGGACGTCATGTTCATCACGACGGCCAACTACCTGCACGGGATCCCGATCCCGCTGCAGGACCGCATGGAGATCATCCAGCTCCCCGGCTACACGGAGTTCGAGAAGGTCTCCATCGCCGAGCGCTACCTCATTCCCAAGCAGAAGCGCGACAACGGCATCGCCGAGATTCCGGTCGACTTCCCCGAGGAGACGGTCCGCGACGTCATCCACTACTACACGAAAGAGGCCGGGGTCCGGAATCTGGAGCGGGAGCTCGCCACCGTCTGCCGGAAGATCGCGCGCGCCGTGGTGGCCAAGAAGGCCCCGGTGCACATGCTCGACGATGGTCCGAGCGTCGGCTGGCGGATCACGCCCAAACGCCTCTCCCGCTACCTCGGTCCGCACCGATTTCGCTACGGACGGCAGGAAGGTCAGGATGAGATCGGGCTGGTCATGGGCCTGGCGGTCACCATGCACGGCGGCGAGCTCTTGGCCACCGAGGTGTCGATCGTCGCCGGCAAGGGGAAGCTGGTCCTGACCGGCAAGCTGGGCGACGTCATGCAGGAGTCGGCGCAGGCGGCGATCAGCTACGTGCGGGCGCGCGCCCCGTCGCTGGGACTCGACCGCGACTTCTACAGCCGCGCCGACATCCACGTCCACCTCCCGGAGGGGGCGATCCCGAAGGACGGACCCTCGGCGGGCATCACGATGTGCACCGGTCTCGTCTCGGCGCTGCTGCGCGTGCCGGTCCGGCGCGATCTGGCGATGACCGGCGAGATCACGCTGCGCGGCCGCGTGCTGGCGATCGGCGGCCTCAAGGAGAAGATCCTGGCCGCGCACCGCTCGGGGATCACCACCGTGATCATGCCGAAGGAGAACGCCAAGGACCTGCGCGACATTCCCAAGCGCGTCCTGAAGACGTTGAAGGTCATCCCGGTCGAGCACATGGACGAGGTCTTGCGCGCCGCGCTGGTGCTGCCCGATCCGGCCAACTTCCTGACCTCGCCGTCGGTGCCGGTCGACTGGCGCCAGCCGCAGGATCGGAAAGACGACCGCCGCGACCGCGAGCGTCGCGACGACACCTCCCGGATGCCCGTCGCCAGCGCCGTCCCGCCGCCCTCCGCGGTCGACGAGCCGCCGGCGGGCGAGACGCCGCCGGGCTCGACGCCGGAGAACCCCGGCTCGAGTCCCGACACGAACGCCCGCCGGGCGCTCGATCTCGGGCTGCAACTCGATCTCGGGCTGCAAGAGATAAAGTAACCGGCGCCTCGGGCGTTACGGCCCGCGCAGGATCTCGACGCCCTTGACCACCTCGCGCGCGGGCGGTCCCGGCGGGCTCTGCGCCACCGGCGCGCGCCTGGTGCCGCCCGGCGCGGCCGGGCAGCGGATCTGCCGAGAGCTCGTGCAGCCAGCGCACGAAGATGGCCGCCGACCGATCTCCCCACCCGTGGTGGGCCCGTCGGACGAACCCCTCGCGGTCGATCATGAAGAAGCTGGGAAACGAATGAACGCCCCATCGGTGACGGGCCTGGCCGGAGACGTCGGTCCCGATGGTCGCGCCGGGCGGCGGCGGATTGGCCGCCAGGAACAGGCGCACCTCGTCGGGGGCCTCGCCCGCCTCGACCAGCACCATCCGCACGCGTCCGCCGAGCGCTTGGTCGATGTCCGCCAGCTCCGGGAACGCGCGGTGGCACGGCTGGCACCAGGTCGCGAAGAACACGACCAGCGTCACCTGACCGGTCAGGCTCGCCGGGCACGCCCTCGAGCGGCGGCGCCGGCTCACCGACCTCGATCGCCGCCAGGGCCGCCAGGAGCAACGCCGCCGTCACGGATCCAGTGTATTAGAATCCTGCCGTCCGGAGGAGTGGCCGAGTGGTCGAAGGCGACAGTCTTGAAAACTGTAGGGCGAAAGCCCCGGGGGTTCGAATCCCTCCTCCTCCTCTAAGTCTCCCAAAGAACGACGGAGCCGTCGACGTCGCCGGAGAGGATACGGCTTCCGTCCGGCGAGATCCCGACGGCTGTCACCCCCGTTTCATGGCGATTGTGGGCCGCGAGCTCGCGCCCGGACGAGGTGTCCCAGAGGCGCACGGTGCAATCCTGCCAGCCGTTGCGCTTCTCTCCGGCACCGGTGACCACGCGCTTGCCATCGCCCGTGAAGGCACCGGCTCGCACTTGCGCCGTGTGCCCCGTCAGGCGACTCACCTGCGAACCACCACGCATGGGATCCCAAAGACCGACCGGGCCGGCGTTGGCCGAGAGGGACGATAGGAGGGCGCACCGACCGTCACCGGCCAGCGCCCGAACGGACCAATCCGCGTCGCGAGTTGGCCGACGGGCATTCTCATCGCGACCAGTGAACGTGTTCCAGAGGGCCCCAGTCCATTCGATCGCCAGGCCCGCATCTTGCGCAAAGGCCGTCGCGGGACGTGCGAACTCGCGCAGCACCCGGCCCGTCTTGAGGTCCCAGACCTTGGTCACTGGCTCCGCTTCGTAGCCGGGACTCTCGAGGGTGCTTTCGCACAGGACGACCTGGGCACCCGCTGCCGTAAACGCGCCGGCGAAGCCCCAGCACCCGGTGCCGAGAGCGAGCTCACGAACGACGACTCCATCTTCGCGCCGAAGAACCTTCGCCCGGGCGCTTCGGCCAGCAACGAGGAGCCTGGTCTCGTCGGGCGCGAAGGCGACCTTCGAGATTCCCATCCTCGATTCATACCGGCCGAGCGCGCGACGTCGTTCGAGATCCCAGACGACGATTCCGCCGCCTCCGCCGAGCCCTCGAGAGACCTTGACGTGCCCCGAGGCAGCGAAACGTCCGGACGGCGACACCGCCATCGTCCAGACGCAGTCCCCACGCGCCTGCAAGACTAGGGGCGAGCCGGGTCGTTGCTTCGAAGGGGAGCGAACGATCCGGTAAGCCATGTAGCCGGCCGCGCCCAGCAGAGCGGCTCGGCGGGTGAGCCTCCGCGTCATCGGATCCCTTCGCGCCAGAACGGACAGGGCTCGTGACCCGTCAAGGATTCCACGACCTGATCCTAGCCTCGGGCCAGGACATCGCAAAGAGCGCCTAGTACGTCACGGTCCAGGTCAGGGTGGTTGTGGGGCGCGGAACGCGGCGTTCAGTCGGCGCGCGAATTCTTGGACGGCCTGGTCGAACTCGGCGCCGCGCTGGTAGGAGAGGGTGCACATGAGGCCGCAGCCCGCGTCCTCGCCGAGCGCCTCGAGCTCGAAGGTGCAGCGATCGTCCTCGCCGTGCTCCCCGTGCGGCTGCATCCAGACGCCGATTCCCCAGCCGAGGGCGGTGGAGCTGAGCGTGGTGGGCGCCGTCTTCGGGACATAGAAGATGGTTGGGCCGCCGCCCATCGTCGGCGCGCGCGCGTACCCCGCCTCGGTGGCCACGCGATCGATCGTCGCGACGCAGGCCAGAGCCGACGACGGGGTGACGACCCGGACGCGCAACTCTTGTGTCTCGTAACAGGCGCTCGAAGCCAGGCCGAGCAGCAGGACAATGGCGACGGGTGGAAGGCCGTATTTCGCTCGCCCGGTTCCGCGCATCCAGGGTTCGCTCAGTACGTCGCGGTCCAGGTCAGGGTGAACTTGCAGTCGTCGGTTGGGTTGTGGCAGAGAACGACGAAGTCGTAGCTGTCAGCGACCATCGGACCTTCCCCCTGACGCGAGCCCTGGGTGTTGTCGTCCACCAGCGTCTGGGAGTAGGCGTCGAAGCCGCAGGCGTACTGCAGATAGAACGAGTCGGGGATGATCACCGCTTCGATCATGTCGATCCCGGGCGGATCGTCGGCGATGTCATAGAACATCGTGCCGCTTTCGACGTCCACGGGACCCCAGGCGAGGGTGCAGCCGCCGGCGACGACGTCGACTCCCGCGGCCGACGCCAGCGTGTAGGTGGTTCCAGTCGGGCCGCCGCCCCCACCGCCGCACCCCGCCGCGGCGAGCATCAGCGCGCCGACGAACAACGTCCTCTTCATGCAAACCTCCACACGAGAGTCAGAGTGCCGCGCAGCGGAGAGGGAGGGATTCGAACCCTCGATACAGCTTTTGGGCCGTATAACGGTTTAGCAAACCGCCGCCTTCGGCCTCTCGGCCACCTCTCCAGTGCCGTAGTGACACGGCACCCGGCAACATAGAGGAAGGTCCCCGCGCGCGCAAGTGACCTGGCTGACCGGACCCGCCGACTCGGGCGACGGCTGAGCCGCCGGGCGCGACGGCACTTGACGGGAGCGCGGACGCACGGCATACGTGTCGGCTTCAAGTCTGCGGCTGTAGCTCATCTGGATAGAGCACCGGCCTACGAAGCCGGGGGTAGCAAGTTCGAATCTTGCCAGCCGCACCCCTGACCACTGAGGATCGTTACTTGGGGTCGGAGTGGTCGGAGCGATCCGTGGCCGCAGCGATCCCCGCCGTGATCGCGACGGCGGCGACGGAGAGCGGGTCAGAGCAGTAAGGACAGCTGAGGTTCGGGTGCGACTCGATGGTGTCCGTGACGAACCGGAACGCGTTGCTCACGGCCTTCCTGATTTCTTCCGGACCGTCCTTCAACGTGTCGAGTGCCTGCTCCCAATGTGAGGTCGCCTTTGACTTACAGCCCGGATGGTTCATGGGCGGAGACTCTACTCGGCTCCCTGACTTTCGCCACCGCTATGGGCCGTCGGTCCGGCGGCCCGACACCCGCCAGAGCGTCGCCGCCATGGCGCCGAAGCAGGCGAGTCCCAGGATCTGGTACCCGCCCGACCCGAGCGCGCGGCCGAGGAAGTTTTCAATCGAGAGGGCGGCGACGGCGCGCGCGCCGCCGTCGGTGACGGTGACGAAGGCGATGGCGACGCCCGCCACCGCGCCTCCCGCGACGAGACCGGTGGCGAACAGGTTGCCGGGGCCGAGCTCCGATTCGGTCGCGGCCTCGCCCCGCTTGCGCGCGGCGCGGTCGGCCAGCGCGCGGACCAGGCCCCCGACGAAGATGGGCGTGGTCGTCGACAGCGGCAGGTAGGCGCCGACGGCGAACGAGAGCGCGCCGACGCCGCAGAGCTCGACCGTCGCCGCCAGCGCGGCGCCGACCATGACGTACTGCCAGTCGAGGTTCCGCGCCAGGAGACCCTTGATGAGCGTCGCCATCAGCGTCGCCTGCGGCGCCGGATAGAGGTCGGTGCCGATGAGGTGGATGGGCGGCCGGTCGAGCACACGGATGGTGAAGCCGACCACGATGGTCGCCGTCACGACGCCGATGAGCAGGCCGATCTGCTGCGCGCGCGGGGTGGCGCCGACCAGGAAGCCGGTCTTGAGGTCCTGCGACGTTCCGCCCGCATTGGCGGCGGCGATGCAGACCATCGCCCCCACGCAGAGCGCCATCGGCTGGTAGATGTCGGCCGTCCAGTGCAGGCCGACGAACACCAGGCAGGTTCCCATCAGCGTCGCGATCGTCATCCCCGAGACCGGGTTCGACGACGAGCCGATGAGGCCGACGATGCGGCTCGCGACGGTGACGAAGAAGAACCCGAACACGACGATGAGGACGCCGAGCAAGAGCTTGCTGCCGACCCCGGCGCCCGGAACGAACGGCAGGAAGGCCATGATCAGGACCAGGACCACCGAGCCGACCAGCACGACGGTGATCGGCAGGTCGCGCTCGGTGCGCGACGCGGTCGCGGTGTGGCGGTGCCGGAGCGCGGCGATGCTCTCGCGGAAAGACGAGACGATCGTCGGCAGCGTCTTGAGCAACGTGATGAAGCCGCCCGCGGCGACGGCGCCGGCGCCGATCTGGCGGACGTAGGCGCGGTAGACGGCGGCGGCCGTGTCGGCGAAGGCGTGCAGCGCCGGGTTCCAGCCGCCCGGGCCGCCGGCGGAGGCGAGGCTCGGCAGATACCCGAGCTTCACCAGCTGCGCCGCGATCGTGTCGGGCGGCGTGACGACCGTCAGCAGCGGGATGAGCCCCAGCCAGGCGAGCACGCCGCCCGCCACCAGCACGCCGGCGATGCGCGGGCCGATGATGTAGCCGACGCCCAGGTACTCGGGGGTGATGTCGCCGCTCAGCACCGCCGCCGGCAGGTAGCGGTTGCTCGCGCGCAGCGCCAGCGTCGGGGTCTCGGCGACGAAGCGGACGACCTTCTGTAAAATTGCGTAGACGAACGCGAAGCCGAGCCCCTGGTAGGCCGTGCGCGCGAGATCCCCGCCGCGCTCGCCGGCGATCAGCACCGACGCGCAGGCGGTCCCCTCGGGGTAGGGGAGGGTGGCGTGCTCCTTGACGATCAGCGACCGTCGCAGCGGGATCATCATCAGCACGCCCAGCACGCCGCCGATGAGCGCCAGAGTCAGGATCGTCCAGTACGAGAAGTAGGGCTCGCCGACGCTGACGCCGGTCGCGGCGTCGCGGCTGAGGAAGAGAAAACCCGGCAGCGTGAAGACGACGCCCGCCGCGATCGACTCGCCGGCCGACCCGATCGTCTGGACGATGTTGTTCTCCAGGATCGTCGACGAGCCGAGCCGCTTGAAGACCGAGATCGCCAGCACCGCGATCGGGATCGACGCCGACACGGTCAGCCCGGCCTTGAGCGCCAGGTAGACCGTCGACGCGCCGAAGATGACGCCGAAGAGCATTCCCAGCGCGATGGCGCGCGCCGACAGCTCGGCCATGTTCGCCTCGGCCGCGACGTAGGGTGCCGGCAGGGCGGCGTCGCCGGGGGTCGGCGCGGGCACTTCGTTCAAAAGAGGTCTCCCCAGCGGCAGAGGCCGACCGCGCGCTGCTCGAGCGCACGCCGCACCTTGGCCGAGGTCAGCGACGCCAGCTCGGCCGTCCGCTGGTAGCGCGTGGACGGATGGGGGGCCTCGCCGTCGCCTTGGGCCGGGTCCTCGCCCGGGTGGCAGATGAGCTCGTGCGGCCCGGGTCCCAGCCGCCCGACGATCTCCAGGATGCGGATCTCGTCGAGGTGCCCCGACTCGACGTAGCCCCAGCTCTGCGGGCCGTGCCGCCGGGCCCCCAGCTGCCGCCGCGTCAGCCAGGCCGACAGGGTCAGGACGCCGGCCTCCAGCCCCCGCCGGGGGTCGGTCACCCAGGCCAGCGTCGGACGCTCGACGGCGCTGCGGATCCCGGCGATGCCGTGGCGTCGCGCCACCGCCTCCACCGCGCGCCCCACCACCGGCAGGAAGCCGAGGTGGTGGTGGGTGTCGAGGTGGTCGATGGCGATGCCGGCGGCGCGAACGCGCGCCACCTGGGCGTCCAGCTCCCGCTCGACCTCGGCCGGGATGATCCGCCCCTTGGCCCAGGCGGCGATGAACTCCTGGCCGCGCGCGGGCAGCTTCCCCTCCGGCGTCAGCAGCGACGGGATGCTGTCGGGGGGGGCGACCGGCCGGCCGCCGCACAGCGCCAGGTGGACGCCGACCCCGAGGGTGGGGGCCTCGGCCAGCATGGCCCGCGCCCCGGGCAGGTCGGGCGTGTTTCCCAGAAGCGAGGTGCTGGTGACGATCCCCTCGCGGTGAGCCCGCAGGATCCCGCGCGAAATGGCGGCCGACATGCCGAAATCGTCGGCGTTGACGACCAGCCGTATCTCCCCGGCGCTCACGACGGGCGCATCATGCCCTCATTCCCGGGCTCGCGCCCCTCCTGACCAACCGGCGCCCGCATTGACCACCTCTGGCGTTGATGATATTTCCTGATGAACATGGCGAAACGTCTCTTGATCGCCGACGACAGCGTGACGATCCAGAAGGCCTTCGCCATGACGTTCGCGGGCGAGGACGTGATCGTGACGGCAGCGCGCTCGGCCGACGATGGTTTGGCGCAGGCG
Source organism: uncultured Pseudomonadota bacterium (assembly GCA_963831685.1). Classification (GTDB taxonomy): domain Bacteria; phylum Myxococcota_A; class Polyangia; order Fen-1088; family Fen-1088; genus JADGRB01. Next base: position 1,480,000 of record CAWHRJ010000004.1, on the reverse strand, counting down.
CGTCAGGCCCGTCCAGACCTGATCGTGGCCGATGGGGCCATGCCCGGGCGGACCGGGTACGACCTCTGCTCCCAGGTGCGCGCCGACGCGGCCCTGCGGGGTGTGCCGGTCTACATCCTGGCCTCGAGCCAGCAGCCGTACGACGAGGCGCGCGGCCAGGGGGCCGGCGCCGACGGCTACTTCATGAAGCCGTGGGACACGGCGGCGCTCATGGAGAAGGTCTACGCGGCGGCGGGTACCTCCGCGCAGCCCGCCGCGCCCGCGCGCGTGACCGCGGCGTCGCTCCCCGCCTCGGCGATGGAGGAGGAGGACTACGGCGAGATCAGCATCGACTCCTCGGGGCCGAGCACGCCGCTGCCGATCACGACCGGCGCGCCTGCGACGGCCGCGGCGCCCCGCGGTGGAGCGTCCGTCGGCCAGCCCGGGGCGCCCGCCATGCGCCCGTCGCTCATCCCCGGCATGCGCCCCGGCGTGATGCCCCCGGCGCGTCCCGGGACGGCGCCGGTTCGCCCGCTCGGCGGCCCGGCCGCACCGACGCCCGGTGGCTCGATGCCGCCGCGTCCCTCGGCGCCGCCCGTCGGCCGCACGATGATCGGCCTGCCGGCCGCCGGCGTGCCGATCCCCGGCGCCCAGCGCCCCGCGGCGCCGGTGGCCCCCGCCATGCGCTCCCCGACCGCGCCCGTCGCGCCGCTCGGGCCGACGGCGCCCCCACCGACGGCTCCGGTGATGTCGTTCTCCCCGCCGGCCGCGGCTCCGCGGCCGCGCGCGATGACGCCCCCGATGGTGACGCCGCCGCCGCGGCTGCGCGACAGGACCCCCACGCCGCCACCGTCGTTCGTTCCCCCCGCGGCCGCCGTGGTCTCCGCGGCCCTCTCCCAGTCGGTTGACCAGAAGCTGGCGGCCATCAGCGCCAAGGGTCCCGAGTACGCCGCGATCGCCAAGCTGTCGCGCGAGATCATCGAGCAGGTCGTCTGGGAGGTGGTCCCCGAGCTGGCCGAGGCGATCATCCGCGAGCGCCTCGACAAGCAACGGACGATCTAGTTCGGGACCCTCAAAGGGTCCCGCGCCCCCCGCGATGAGCTCCGCGCGGCGAAGCCGCGCTACGCTCGACGCGATCTTCGGGAACCTCTGAGCCTCTGAGGGTCCCGATCTAGACCCTGTCGTTGCCGGCGTAGACGACCAGGCAGGTGACGTTGTCGTCGCCGCCGCGCTCGTTGGCCAGGTCGACGAAGACCTTGGCCACGTCGCGGTAGAAGTGCCCCGTCAGCACCTGCCCTAGCTCGTCGAGCGTCAGGTAGTTCGAGAGGCCGTCGGAGCAGAGGACGAAGCAGTCGCCCGCCTGGATGGCGATGCCGGCCAGATCGGGCTCGACGCTCGGCTCGAAGCCGACCGAGCGGGTGATGATGTTGCGGAAGCGCGACTCCTTGGCCTCCTCGGGCGAGATGAGGCCGGCGCGCACCTGCTCCTGGATCCAGGAGTGATCTTCAGTCAGCTGGCGCGCGCGGCCGTCACGGTAGAGGTAGGCGCGCGAATCGCCCACGTGGGAGAGGTGGACGTAGCCGTCCGAGAAGAGCAGGGCGGTCAGCGTCGTCCCCATCCCCGACAGCTCCGGGTTGGCCATCGCCGCCTCGTAGATGTTTCGATCGGCCTCCACCACCGCCTGCCGCAAGAGCGCGTTGACCGGGTGGGTGGAGCCGGTCGTCGCCGGCTCGGGGGCCGTGGTCAGCAGGCCCGCCTTGTGGACGTCGCCGATCTCGCGCTCGAGGATCTCGACGGCCATGCGGCTGGCGCGCTCGCCGCCGAGGTGGCCCCCCATCCCGTCGGCGACCGCGTACAGGCGCAGGTCGTTGTCACACAGGAAGCTGTCCTCGTTGTGGGCGCGCTTGCGACCCACGTCGGAGGCGCCCCAGCCGGTGATCCGCATCAGGGCTTGCCGGGGACCGTCGCACCGGGCGCGGGCGGGGGCGTCGCGGGCGGCGTCGGCGGCAGCGGGGGCGCCGCGGGCTTGGCGGCGGGCGCGGCGGCCGGCTTGGCAGCGGGGGTCGCGGCCGGGGCCGGAGCGGCGGCTGGCTTCGCGGGCGACCCGGCTGGCGCCGGGCCTGCTGAGGCGGGCGCCGGGGGCTTGGCGGCGGCGCCCGGCTTGGGCGGCTCGCCGATCGTGGTGTTGAAGTCGATGCGGGTGGCGCCGGCCCCCATGCCGACCGCCTCGATCCGCGCGGCGTCGACCCCCTTGCCGACCAGGAAGTTGCGCAGGGCATCGGCCCGCTTCTGCGTCTCCGTCTTCGGGACGCCGGGCGCGTAGACCTCGATCCGCAGCTTGAGGATCTCCGGGTGCCCCTTCATCACCAGGGCGACGTCGTTGACCACCTTGGCCGACGACTCGCGCAGCGTGGCCTTGCCACCGTGGCTGGTGAAGCCGAGCTTCTCGTCGACCTCGATCTTCCCCTCGGCGAGCCGCACCCACTCGGGGCCCGGATCCGGGCAGCCGTCGTCGTCCTTGTAACCATTCAGGGTCTCGGGCTGCAGCGGGCACTTGTCGACCGTGTCGGGGATGCCGTCCTTGTCGTTGTCGGGGTCGGGGCAGCCGTCCTCGTCCTGGAACCCGTCGGCGTCCTCCGCCTCGTTGGGACAGTTGTCGAAGTTGTCGGGGATGCCGTCGGCGTCGTTGTCGGGATCGGGGCAGCCGTCGTCGTCCTCGAACCCGTCCTTGTCCTCGGGCTCGTCGGGGCACTTGTCGACGTTGTCGGGGATGCCGTCGCCGTCGCTATCCTCGGTGGATGAAGGGCAGCCGTCGTTGGGCTTCTTCCCCTTGTGGTCCTCGGGCGCGTTCGGGCAGGCGTCGTTGAGGTCGGGGATGCCGTCGTTGTCGTTGTCGAGGTCGGGGCAGCCGTCGGCGTCCTGGAAGTCGTCGACGTCCTCGGGCGCGTTGGGGCACTTGTCCGTGACGTCGGGGATGCCGTCGTTGTCGTTGTCGGGATCGGGACAGCCGTCCGCGTCCTGGAAGCCGTCGCGATCCTCGGGCTGGTCGGGGCACTTGTCGTCGATGTCGTAGATGCCGTCGTGGTCGCGGTCGCGGAAGTCGGGGTTGAACGCGGCCATCAGGAAGAACCGGATGTCCGGCGCGCCGATGCCGTTGCCGATCCCCCGCCCGAGGCCGCCGGTCAGCGACCACATCCCGTTGAGGGCCCGCCGCCCGGCGAGATCGACCTCGAACGGGTTGACGTCGCTGTAGAACTGGATGAACTGGTTGAGGCCGCTGCGCCCGGCGATCTCCAGGATGACGTCGGTCTTCCGGTCGAAGGTGTAGTCGGCGGCGGCGCCGTAGAGCAGCTGCGGCCCGAGGTCGGTGGCGAAGGCGTTGGAGGTCTCGCGGATCAGGATCCCCAGGTTGCCGGCGGCGCGAACGGGACCGAGGTCGATCGTCGCGATCGCCTTGATTCGCCCCGTGACCGTGGCGTCGCCGAGGTAGGCGCGGCCGCCGGTGTGCCCGGTCGGCAGGGTCAGGCCCGCGGAGAGCCCGAGGTCGTACTGGTCGTCGCTGCCGAGCGTGGCCAGGTGCGCCTTGCCCTCGATCCGGATGTCGCCGATGCCGGTCTGGCGCAGGTGGAGGTTGGCGGGTGCCCCCATCGCGTCCACCTCGTCGCCGTCGAGGAAGAAGGTGAACGGGATCCCGAGGCCGACCTGGTAGCGGCCGAAGAGCCCGATGGCGGCGTCGATCTCGCTCGTGAGCTGGTCGTCGACGATGTGCGTCTCGGTCGGGCCGCCCGATCCCTGGGTGAAGACCGAGTAGGGGCGCTGCTGGTAGTTGAGCTCCAGGCCGAAACTGAGACGCTTGTGGTCGGGGACGTCGGCCCCTTCGACCGTCAGGAAGTTATACGGGCCGATCGCCGGCTGAAACAGCTGCGTGTCGATGCTGGTGTCGTGCGGGGGCGTGCTGGTCTGGGCGCGCGCGGACCGCGCCGGCGCGAGCAGGACCAAGCCGAGGCAAACGCAGAAGAGGGTGAGGGCCGCGCGGGGCGGGCGCGACCTAGTCTGTCGGTTCATTCACAGGAGGTCCCGTGGCAGAGCATATCGCCGAACGGCTCTCAAAGTCCACGAACGGCGTCGACGTTGATGGCGAACCGGTGGACCCCGGCGCGCCTGCAGAGGTCGATGACATGCACGACGTCACCGTGGGGGACGGCGCGGTCGGCGGAAATGAGCGCCTGGAGGTCCGGATTTCGCGGCAGCTCCCCGCCGATGAAGCGCTTGACCGCCTCGTCGTCGCTCGGCGCCCCGTTCAGATACAGCGCGCCCGCTTTGGTGAGCGTGAGCCCCAGGGCGGTCCGTTGCTGCGGGGCGCCGGCCGCCTTGGGCAGATCGACGCGGATGGCGGGGCTGACGATGTAGGAGGCCGTCACCATGAAGATGATGAGCAGCACCAGCGTGATGTCGACCAGCGGCGTGACGTTGACGTTGACGATCATCGGCCCCGGTTCGTCGTCGCCGCTGCCGAAGTTGTTGGCGCGCGCCACGGAATTGACCCTAGAGCTTTCCGGCGGGCGGCGCGCCCGCGGGGATCGTGGAGAGCACCCGGTGCGCCATGCCGTCGATCTCGGCCATCGCCCGGCGGACCCGCCCCTGGAAGATGTTGAAGGCGACCACGGCGGGGATCGCCACGAAGAGGCCGATGGCGGTCGCCACCAGCGCCTCGGAGATGCCGGACATGACGGCGGCGCTGCCGCTCGCCTGGTTGTGCGAGAGATCGGCGAACGCCTTGATGATGCCGAGCACCGTGCCGAAGAGGCCGATGAAGGGCGCGTTGTTGCCGAGCGTTCCGAGGATCCCGAGGTGGCGTTCGAGCTCGAGGCGCAGGCGGGCCTTGACGGCGGCCATCGTCTCGGAGACGGCGTCGGCGCCGCGATCGAAGTGCTCGAGCCCGGCGGCGGCGACGGCGACCGCGGGGGCGCGCCGCCCCTCGAGCAGCCGGCGGGCGCCCGCGAGATCGGCGGCCAAAAGGCGTAGGGCGAGCTCGCGGCCGAGCGCCTCGACGTCGCCCCGCGTTCCCGCGAAGGCGATGGACCGTTCGACCATCACCGCGACCGACAGCACCGAGAGCGCGATCAGCACCCAGAGGACCCACTCCGAGCCGAGCAGCGTGAAGCCGAGGATCCGTTGGGTCAGGTGCATTCGCTCAGCCTCACCGAGGAGAAAACGCTATCACGAAGGCGACAGCAACGCGTCGATGAAGACCGTGGCGTAGGTGCCCGGGGGGAGCGTGAAGCGGAGGCGGATGGGAGCCTCGGGGCCGGGCGGGATCTCGATCGCCGCGTCGTTCGGCTTGAGCAGCACCGCGCGGCGCGCGCCCGGAAGCTCGCGTCCGGCGCGCGCGAAGTCTTCGCGGGTGGCGCCGACGGCGGCGATCGCCGCGTCGTCGAGCGCGCGCGCGGGCGTGTCGGGCGGCGGCTCGATCTCGCGCCCGCCGGGCAGGGGCCCGGTGGGGATCACCTCGCCGCGGTCGACGCGGGGTTGGTCGATCGCCGGATCGCTCGTGACGAAGAGGCCGCCGCTGTCGGTCTTTTGCAGCACGTCGCCGCCACGCACCTCGGCGAGCGGACCCCCCGCCGCCCGCAGCTCGAGCGCGCGGTTGAAGACCGCCGACTGCAGCGCCGAGAGGAGAAGGCGCCGCTTCCGTTTGTCGCGCTCGCGGCGCTCGCCGCGCAGGATCGCCAGGCCGGCGGCCGCGTTGTCGCCGCCGTGGCCGAAGCGCTGCGCGCCGAATCGGTTGGGGATGCCGGCGCTGATGGCGACGGCGAACCGCGCCCCCAGCGCCTGGCGCTCGCCGGCACCGGCGTCGCCGGTGAGCGTCACCTCGAACCGGTTTCCGTCGAGGTGGCCGATGCGCAGCTTGTGGGCGTGAAGCGTGGCCGTCAGGACGCGGAGATCGGGCGCGGCGATCTCCAGCGCGCGCGCCGGATCGCTCCCCGGCACGCTCAGCCGCTGGCGGGTGAGCGCGTGTCGGTCTTTGAGCCCGGCGTAGCCGACGTCGCGCGGCGCCACGCCGAAAGCGCGCGCGATCCGGGCGATGGCGTCGAAGGTCGTGAGACCCCGCTTCTCGATCCAGAGGAAGAGGTGCGTCCCCTCGCCGCTCGGTGGATAGGCCGGGATCTCCTCGACGATGAAGGTCTCGGGAGAGGGAACGAAGGACAGCACGAAGGTCAGTAGCGGCCCCTGCCGCGGCTACTTCGAGGGCTCGGGCGCCGCGGCGCCCGCCGGAGGAGTCCCCTCGAGCATCGCGAGATACATCTGGGCGGACTTGTTGTCAGGCTCGCCCTCCAGGACGGCCTGCCATTGCGCCGCCGCGTCGTCGCGCCGACCGGCCGCGTGGTACGCAGAGGCCCAGGTGGAGGCGTCCGGCCGGGAAGCGCGGGTTCTCGGCGCGGACGCGCTCGAACTCGCGGATCGAGGCCGGTAGGTCCCCCATCTCGCGCAGCGTCGTGCCGAGCTCGGTGCGGATGTCGACGAACGTCGGGCAGAGCGCGAGCGCGCGCTGGTACTCGCGCACCGCGTCGTCGAACACGCCGACCGCCTGGTAGGCGGCGCCGATGTCGGCGTGCATGTTGGCGATCTTGCCCTTGGCGAAGGGATCGAGGCTCGCGCGGCGCCTTCTTCGAGCCGCGGCCATCGCGCGCTCGTAGATCTCCTTGGCCTCGCGGTACTTGCCGAGATCGTTGCAGGTGACGGCCAGGTTCAGCGCCGCCTCGGTGTAGGCCGGGTTGATGCGCAGCGCCTGCCGGAACATCTCTTCGGCGTCGGTCAGCCGCCCCTCCTGGTGGTAGATGACGCCCAGCATGTCGTAGACGTCGGCGTAGGCGAGCTTGCTCGCGCAACACCTCGGTCAGGCAGTCGATCGGCCGCGGTCGTACTCGCGCGCCGCGTAGTGCTCGCGCCCGCGCGTCGACCAGCGCCCGCAGGTTCGCGGCGTCCTCCCTCAGCCATGGGCCGGCGCCGACGTCGCTCCGGGCGAAGCCTTCGGCGACGCGGGTTCGTCGCCGTAGCGCTTGGCGATGAACTCGAGGTAGAGCTCGCGATCGGCGCGCCTGCGGCGCGCGTGCCGTACTCGCGTGACCACGCGCGTGAAGGTCTCCTTGGCGCGCAGCGGATCGCTCCATGCTGCAGGTAGGTCTCCCCGAGCGAGTAAAGCAGCTCGGGCTCGCGCCCCGAGCCCGGGTAGCGCTTGATCGCGCCCTCGAGCCGCATCGCCGCCGCCTTGGGGTGGTCGTTCTGCAGGTAGAAGCGCGCGACGTAGACCTCGTGGTCGACCAGGCGCTTCAGCACCTCCTTGCGCAGCTCGTCGACCTTCTTGTTGTACGGCGAGTCGGGGAACCTCCGGCGGAAGTCGCCCAGCTCGCGCAGCGCGTCGTTCACCGCCGACTGATCCTTCTCGTACGAGGGCGGCAGGAGCCAGATGTCGTCGGGCATGTCCTTGAAGTAGCTCTCGCCGATCCGGAACGCGACGTAGCCGTCCTCGACCTTCTCGTGCGTCGGGTGCAGGCGCGCGAAGCGTCTTGTAGCTGTCGATGGCCTCGGTGTAGTTCGCCTGCGACGAACTGCGAGTCGGCGATCGCCAGCTCGGCCAGCACCGCGTACTTCGAGAACGGGAACTTCTGCTTGACGAACTGGAAGTACTTCTTGGCCTCGGCGTAATTCTCGTCCTTGAGCTCGGCCATCCCCTTCTCGTAATTTTGCTTGGCCGTGAGAGAGTAGGTGACCGGGCTTGCGTGTCGTCGTCCGACGTCGGCGCAGCCGAAGGACGCCGACGCGAGGAGCGACGTCAGTGAGACAGCGCAGGACGAGGCGGGAGCGTGGGCGCGGAAAGCGAGGTGACATGGGAAAACTATGGTACGTAAGCGCGCGTCGGCGTCCACCGCCGTCGCATCCTCGGTTGCCTCCACGGTTGCCTCCACGATTGCCTCCACGGTTACCTTACTTTGCTGGAGGGTTCCCGTCTGGCTCGTCGACGCCGTTGGACTCGGGGATCGCCACGGCGTTGCTCGCCTGCGTCGGCTGTGCCGGCTCGACCGCCGCGGGGCGGCGGCTGCCGGCGAGCCGGGGACGCCGGCCGCGGCCCGTGACGCCGGCGCGCGCGCGACGCGATCTGGCGGGCGCGCGCTGCCGGCGGCGCGGTGTGCACGTGCCGCAGCCGCGAACGGCGACGCGGCCGAGACGCCGGCCGCCCGACGACGACCACAAGCGGTTCGAGATCCGCCTCGGCGCGGGCGGGGGCGCCGCGACGCTCGACTCGCCGACGCTGGGCGACTTCGCGGCCGGGTCCGGCGAGACCTGCTTCTACGTCGACGTCGCTGCCGGGGACGACGCACGAGGTGACCTTCACCGCGCGCGAGCGGCGGCCACGGAGGGGGGCGTGAGCCCCAGCTCGAGCTCGCCGAGTACGGCCCCAAGGGGCCCGTGGTGGTACGACGTCCTCTCGGTGCAGCTGCGACGGTGGCCCGGGCGGCCACTGCAACCGCGACGCCGCCGACGCGTGGAGCGCCGAGGCCAAGACGCGCAAGCGCGGGCGCATCGATCCCTGCGGCTCGACCGTCATCACGCACCTGCGCGTGGGACACCTCGGGCGGCACCGGCGACCGCGAGCTCGGCCTCTTTCGCGACTTCAAGGTCACCTTCACGCATGGAGGTGAAGAAGTTCGCGACCGCAGTTCCACCCCGGCTCCACGGAGTGCGTGCCGAAGTGAAGGTTCATCTCATCGGCATCTGCGGCACCGGCATGGGGTCGCTCGCGGGCCTGCTCAAGGCGGCCGGCCACGACGTGCGCGGCTCCGACGAGCACGTCTACCCGCCGATGTCGACGCAGCTCGCCGAGCAGGGCATCCCCGTCGTTCGAGGGCTTCGGCCCGCGCCAACCTCGACTGGGGCGCCCGACGTCGTCGTCGTCGGCAACGTCTGCCGCAAGGACCACGTCGAGGTGCTGGCGGCGCCAGGAGCGCAACATCCCGCTCGAGTCGTTCCCGTCGCTGCTCGGCGAGCTGTTCCTCGAGCGGCAAGCACTCGGTCGTCGTCGCCGGGCACGCACGGCAAGACGACGACGTCGTCGCTCGCTGGCGCACGTGCTGCACGACGCGGGCGCGATCCCGTCGTTCCTCGATCGGCGGCGTGCCGCTGAACTTCCGGCAGTCGTGGCGGCTCGGCGCAGGGCGCCGAGTTCGTCGTCGAGGGCGACGAGTACGACACCGCCTTCTTCGACAAGGGGTCGAAGTTCCTGCACTACCGGCCGCGCACGGCGATCCTCACGTCGGTCGAGTTCGATCACGTCGACATCTTCCGCGACGAGGAGGCGGTCAAGGCGGCGTTCCGCAAGTTCGTCGCGCTCATCCCCGAGGACGGCCTGCTCGTCGCCTGCGCGGCGTCGCCGGGCGCGCTCGAGGTGGCGCGCGGCGCCCGCTGCCAGGTCGATGACGTACGGCGCGCCCGGGCTCGGGCGCCGACTGGACGTTCGAGGTCGCCGCGCCGCGCGCATCGGCGGGCGCACGACGCTGGACGTCGCGCGCCGGGGCGAGCGCGTCGGCGTCGTCGAGACGAGCCTGCCCGGCATCTACAACCTCGAGAACCTCGTCGGCGTCATCGCGGTCGCCGCGCAGCCTGGGCGTCGAGCTGCCGGCGATCGCGCGCGGCGTGCGGCGGTTCCTCGGCGTGCGGCGGCGGCAGGAGGTGCGCGGCGTCGCGCGCGGCGTGACCGTGGTCGACGACTTCGCGCACCACCCGACGGCGATCCGCGAGACGATCCTGGCGCTGCAAGGGGCGCTACGGGCCCGGCAAGCTGATCGCGGCCTTCGAGCCGCGCTCGGCGACCAGCCGCCGCAGCGTCTTCCAGAACGAGTTCGCCGACGCGCTGTCGGTCGCCGACGAGGTCGTGCTGGCGCCGCTCTACGCGCCCGAGAAGGTGCCGGAGGGCGAGCGCCTCGACGTCGAGCGGCTCGCGGCCGATCTGCGGCGCGAGGACGTCCCGGCGCGCCTCATCGCCGACGGTCGACGACGACCGTCGCGCACATCGCCGAGCGCGCCGCGCCGGGCGACACCGTCGCTCGTCATGTCGTCGGGCGACTACGGCGGCCTGCACGACAAGCTGCTCCTGCGCGCCTCGGCGATCCGGTGATGCCGGCGCGCGCTCGAGCACAAGGCCGAAGATCGGCGACCTGCTCGATCGCGTCGGGATCGCGCACCCGGTGCTCGAGCAGTTCTGGCCGAGCTACCTGGTGATCCCGGGCGCGAGCACGCGAGCGCGCCGCTGGTCGGCTGCGTCGCCGTCGAGCCGTCCGGCGACGTCGCGCTGCTGCGCATGCTGGCGGTCGCGCCCGAGCGGCGCGGCGAGGGGCTCGGCTACGTGCTCGTCGAGGCGGCCACGGAGCGCGCGCGCACGCAGGGCGTGCGCCAGCTCTACCTCGTCACCGACGGCGCGCAGGGCTACTTCGGCGAGAAGCTCGGCTTCCAGGCCGTCGATCGCAAGGACGTCGACGCCGCGCGATCGCCGCCGACCGCCGAGTACCTGCTCGGCGCGCTCGAAGACCGCGACCTGGATGCGGAAGGACCTCTGAGCGACGTCGGCGCAGAGCGTCGGACGATCCGTTGGCCGAGACGCTGCGCGATCGCCGCAGCGAGATCGCGCGCGAGGCGGGCAAGATCTTGCTCGCAGGGCTGGGGCACGCGCCCGACCGTCGGCTTCAAGTCCGAGGACATCAACCTCGTCACCGAGTACGACAAGCGCTCGGAGGCGCTCATCGTCGAGCGGCTCGCGCGCGGCGTTCCCGGACGACCGCATCGTCGCCGAGGAGGGGACGACGGCGCGGGCGATGCCGGCGGGCCGAGCGCGTCTGGTACGTCGACCCGCTCGACGGCACGACCAACTTCGCGCACGGGCTGCCGCTCTTCTCGGTCTCGCATCGGCCTCGTGGACGGCGAAGCGGCCGTCGCTCGGCGTCGTCGAGGCGCCCGCGCTCGGCTGGTCGTTCGCGCGGCACGACGACGGGCGGCGGCTCGACGCTGCAACGGCAAGCCGATCGCGCCGTCGGCGCATCGACCGCGCTCGGCGGCGCGCTGCTCGTCACCGGGTTCCCCTACGACGCGCAACCCGCGTGCAGACCAACCTCGCCGAGTGGGCGGCGCTTCACCGCAGCGGCGCAGGGGACGCGGCGCGCTCGGCTCGGCGGCGCTCGATCTCTGCTTCGTCGCCGCCGGCTGGCTCGACGGCTACTGGGAGCGGGCGCTGCACCCGTGGGACTCTGGTCGCGGGCGCCGCCATCGTCATGGGCGCGGGCGGCCAGGCGCCACCGAGCTCGACGGCACGCCGTTCGACGGCGAGACCGGCCGCGTCCTCGCCAGCAACGGGCCGCTGCACGAGCAGATGATCGAGATCCTGCGCGACGTTTCGCAGCGGACCCGCACACCCTGGCCCTAGCCATGCGGAAGGTGGCGGCCGCGATCATCGCCGGCGGTCCGGCCCGGCGGCTGGGCGGCGCGGTGAAGCCGCTCATCGAGATCGGGGGCCAGGCGGTGGCCGACCGGCAGCTGGCAGTGCTGCGGCCGCTCTACGGGCGGGTCTTCGCGGTCGCGAGCGATCCCGCACCCTGGGAGGCGCGCGGTATCGAGGTGGTCGCCGATCGCGTCGCGGGCGCGGGCCCTCTGGCTGGGCTCGGGGCGGCTCTGGCGGTGCCGGGTGATGCCGACGCCGTCGTCTGCGTGGCGGGCGATCTGCCGTTCCTCGTGCCGGCGCTGCTGGCCGCGCTGCGCGACTGGTCGCCGGAGGCCGCGGCGCTGGCGCCCCGTCCCGGCGGGCGCGCCGAGCCTCTGTGCGCGCGCTATGCGACCGCGCTCGCCGCCGACGTCGAGGCTCGCCTGGCGAGCGGACGCCTCGCGCTTTACGAGCTGCTCGAGGAGAGCGCCACCGTCTGGCTCACGGGCGGCGAGCTGGCGCCGCTGGATCCGGAGGGGCTCTCCTTCGTCAACCTCAACACGCCCGACGACCTTCGCCGCGCCGAAGAGATCGCGCGCCGCGCGCCGTGAGGCGCGAGGGGACGGCGGCCGCGCTCGGACTGAGCGCCGCCGCGATCATCGCCGCCGTGCCTTTTTTCGCAGCGACGACCTTCCTCGGCGACGACCACCTCTTCCTGACCTTCGCGCGGCACGTCGGCAATCCCCTCCTGCCTTTCGTCCGGGATCTGCACGGGGGGGAATACTATCGGCCGCTCTGGATGCTCTTCTGGTGGCCGCTCGGCCGCGTGGGGAGCGTGGCGCTGTTCGGTGCTACGGCGCTCGCGCTGCACGCGGCGGCCGCTGTCTTGCTCGGTCTCCTCCTGCGGGCGCTTGGGCGCCCGACCAGTGTCGCTGCCGGCGCCGCGGCGCTCATGTTCCTGGCGCCGCAGAATTTGTCGGCCGCGCTCTGGTTCTCCGCCACCACGGACCTCCTGGCCACGGTGCTGGTCCTCGCCGCGCTGCTCGCGCTCGTGCGCGGCCGCCGCGCCCTCGCAGCGGTTGCCGCGCTGGCGGCCTTCCTGTCCAAGGAGTCGGCGTTCGTCCTCCCGATCCTGTCGGCCCTCGTGCTCTGGCTCGACGGCAGGCGCAGCGAGGAGGTCCCGCGCCGCAACCTCGCACGTGAGATCGCCCCGCAGCTGCTCCTCTTGGTCGTGGTGGTTTCTGTCAGGCGGTCGGTTCTCCACGGCTGGGGCGGCAGCGGCGACGCGCGCGCGGGGCTGGCGGGAACGGTCTTGCAGCTCTACGGCGGATTCGCCGAGACCTTCACCGGGGGCGATGTGCTTCCGATACCGCTGGCGTTCGCCGTCGGGACGACGATCCTGGCGCTGGTGGTCTTCGGGATCGCGCGGCAGGGGAGGGGGTTGGTTGCCTGGGCGCCCTTCGCCTTCGCCGCCGCGGCCGCGGCGCCGCTCTTCGCGGCGGGCTGGGCGGTCGGGGCGCGCTACTACTATTTGCCGTCGGTGGGGCTCGGCTGGGCCGTCGCCGAAGCGCTGGCCGACGTGAGCGTGCCGGCGCGAATCATCCTGGCGGCGGGGCTGCTGCTTGTCGGTGGCGCGCAGGCCGTCGAACGGCGCCAGCAGGTCGTTTCGTACGATCGGCGGGTGGCGGCTGCGCGGCGGGCGGTGACCACCGGGCTCGCCGCCGGGCACCACGTCTTCCATGTCGACGGCGGGATCAAGGACCTCGACCTCGCGCTCAAGGAAGATCGCGCCCTCGCGGCGGGCGAGGTGCTCGTGCTCAGCGACGTCCCCGCCTCGTTCGCCATCATCCCCGCGGGCCTCACGTCGGCGGCGTCGATCCTGGTCGCCGCGCCGCCGGTTCCCCCCAGCGGCGCCTACGCCTTCGGCGACGTGCGCGTCGTGGGGCTCGCCCGGCGGGGCGACGAGCCCGACCTCGACGAGGCGTTGGCTCGGCTCCCCGATCTGCGCTTCATCCGGCTGCGCGCGCTCCGCGGCGGCCAGGTCATCGCGCGCGATCTGACCGACGAGATCAAACGCCAGCTCGACGGCGCCGACCCCCGCGGGCAAGATTGAGCGCCGACGTGGAATCGCCGCTCCCGCCCTGTCCCTGCCGCGCCCGCCCCGCCTGGGCGCGGATCGATGACGACAGCGTCATGCAATGGCCCGTCGTCGAGCTCGCCGAGTGGGAAGAGCTGCGCCAGTGCCCCGGCTGCGGTCGCCTCTGGCTGGCCGCCTGGCCCGAGGAGGTCGAGGGGGGAATGATCCTCTGCAGCCCGGAGCCGTCCTCGGCGCGACGCCTCAAGGACATCGACCGCGCCGGCACGCTGCGCGCTTATTGCCTGGCGCGCCTCGAGGAGCACTTCGGGCCGCTGCGCGAGCGAAAGCTCGACTGCCGGAAGGTCGGCTGTACCCGCAAACGCATCGAGGGGGCCAACCATTGCGTCGAGCACGTCATCGCCGACCGCTTCGGCCGCCACCTGGCCCGCCTCGACGCCGCCCCCCGCCCCAAACGAGAAGGATAGGGGGCGTAAACGCGTGGGGGAGGGACGGCTTCGCCGGCCCGAGCCCGTCGCGGGAGGCGCGGAACCCTCCCAGGGTTCCGTTCAAATAGAAAAAGGGCCGAGCCAATTGCTTGGCTCGGGGCTAGGAATAATTCCCGGCGGCGACCTACTCTCCCACAGAGTTTCCCCTGCAGTACCATCGGCCCTGGAGGTCTTAACTTCCGAGTTCGAGATGGGATCGGGTGTGGCCCCTCCGGTAAGACCGCCGGAAAACTGTCTCCATCGGCGCACCGTCAACGAGGCGATCGTGACAGCGTTTGCGATGAGAATCTTGCTGAGTGTCTTGAGTTCGCAATCAAGCGACTCGACCTCATAAACGGTGAATCGCGAACAAAGAAAAAATAATGGTGACCAAGCCGCACGACCGATTAGTACTGGTTAGCTCCACGCCTTACAGCGTTTCCACACCCAGCCTATCAACCTCGTCGTCTACGAGGGGTCTTTAGGAGGCTTACGCCTCGGGATTCCTAATCTGGAGGTCAGCTTCCCGCTTAGATGCTTTCAGCGGTTATCTGTTCCGGACATAGCTACCCGGCGATGCCATTGGCATGACAACCGGAACACCAGCGGTCCGTCCACCCGGGTCCTCTCGTACTACGGGCAGGTCCTCGCAAGAATCCTGCGCACACGGCAGATAGGGACCGAACTGTCTCACGACGTTCTGAACCCAGCTCGCGTACCGCTTTAATTGGCGAACAGCCAAACCCTTGGGACCTACTTCAGCCCCAGGATGCGATGAGCCGACATCGAGGTGCCAAACCACGCCGTCGATGTGAACTCTTGGGCGTGATCAGCCTGTTATCCCCAGAGTACCTTTTATCCGATGAGCGATGGCCCTTCCATTCGGTACCACCGGATCACTATGACCTGCTTTCGCACCTGCTCGACCTGTCAGTCTCGCAGTCAAGCTCCCTTGTGCCATTACACTCTACGGCTGGTTTCCAATCAGCCTGAGGGAACCTTCGCGCGCCTCCGTTACTCTTTTGGAGGCGACCGCCCCAGTCAAACTGCCCACCAGACATTGTTCCCCGCCCGGATCACGGGCGTGGGTTAGATTTCCAGAATCAACAGGGTGGTATTTCACCATTGGCTCCCCAGAGCCCGAAAGCCCCGGTTCAAAGCCTCCCACCTATCCTACGCAATTAAGCCCGAAAATCAGTGTCAAGTTGCAGTAAAGGTTCATGGGGTCTTTCCGTCTTGCCGCGCGTAAAGGGTATCTTCACCCCTAGTGCTACTTCGCTGAGTCCCATCCCGAGACAGTGGGGAAGTCGTTATGCCATTCGTGCAGGTCGGAACTTACCCGACAAGGAATTTCGCTACCTTAGGACCGTTATAGTTACGGCCGCCGTTTACCGGGGCTTCGGTTCGAAGCTTCGCCTTGCGGCTGACTTCTCCCCTTAACCTTCCGGCACCGGGCAGGCATCAGACCCTATACGTCGTCTTCCGACTTAGCAGAGTCCTGTGTTTTTGGTAAACAGTCGCTACCCCCATTTCTCTGCAACCAACGCTCGCTTCGAGACGCGTGGTCTCTAACGATCGCCGGCCTACCTTCTCCCGAAGTTACGGTAGAATTTTGCCGAGTTCCTTAGGATGGGTTCTCTCAAGCGCCTTGGAATATTCTTCCCGCCCACCTGAGTCGGTTTGCGGTACGGACACCACAGCGGTTAACTCCGTCGGAGCTTTTCTCGGGAGCCTAGGATCACTCAGTTCGTGAGCGCAAAGCGCTCTCCTCATGACCTCTCGGAGTCGTGTTCTCGCGTTTGTCCCTGTTGGGTCCTACGAGAACCTCCTACGGGTTTGAACCCCACAATCCAATCTGGGGCTGAGCTACCTTTCTCCGTCCCTCCTACGAAAACCATCCGTGGTGGTGCAGGAATATTAACCTGCTTGCCATCAGCTACGCCTTTCGGCCTCGCCTTAGGATCCGACTAACCCTGGGAAGATTAACTTTACCCAGGAACCCTTGGGCTTACGGCGAACGAGTTTTTCACTCGTTTTATCGCTACTCAAGCCTGCATTATCTCTTCCAAGCGCTCCACCAGTCCTTACGGTCTGACTTCACAGCCCTTGGAATGCTCGCCTACCGCTCAATGAATCCGAAGATTCCTTGAACCCGCAGCTTCGGTGTCATGCTTAAGCCCCGTTACATTTTTGGCGCAGGCTCTCTTGACCAGTGAGCTATTACGCTTTCTTTAAAGGATGGCTGCTTCTAAGCCAACCTCCTGGTTGTCAGTGAGCTCCCACATCCTTTGCCACTTAGCATGAACTTGGGGACCTTAGCTGGCGATCTGGGCTCTTTCCCTCTCGGCAATGGAACTTAGCTCCCACTGCCTGGCTCCCAGGATAGATATATCGGCATTCGGAGTTTCGTTGGGTTTGGTAGTCTGGTAGGACCCCTAGCCCATCTAGTGCTCTACCTCCGATACAGAGTTTCCTGAGGACCTACCTAAATAGGTTTCGGCGAGAACCAGCTATCACCGGGTTTGATTAGCCTTTCACTCCTACCCACACCTCATCCCCTACATTTTCAACTGTAGTGGGTTCGGACCTCCACGAAGTATTACCTTCGCTTCATCCTGGACATGGGTAGATCACTCGGTTTCGGGTCTATTCCTGGCGACTGGACGCCCATTTCGGACTCGCTTTCGCTACGGCTACGTCTGTTCGACTTAACCTTGCCACCAATAATAACTCGCAGGCCCATTATGCAAAAGGTACGCAGTCGCGCATTCCCCGAAGGGCATAGCGCTTCTACGGCTTGTAGACACACGGTTTCAGGGTCTTTTCACTCCCCTAGCAGGGGTTCTTTTCGCCTTTCCCTCATGGTACTGGTTCACTATCGGTCGTCAGGTAGTATTTAGCCTTGGAAGATGGTCCTCCCAGATTCCCACAGGGTTACTCGAGCCCCGTGGTACTCAGGAACCGGCTAGGAGATTTGACCTTTTCGCCTAAGGGGCTGTCACCCTCTATGGCCAGACTTTCCAGACTGTTCAGCTAAGGTCTCGTCTCCCATGTCGCCGGCCCTACAACCCCGTTGGAGGTTAGTGCAACGGTTTGGGCTGTTCCCCGTTCGCTCGCCGCTACTTGGGGAATCTCGATTTGATTTCTTTTCCTGGGGGTAATTAGATGTTTCAATTCCCCCCGTTCGCCTCCCCCGGTCTATGAATTCAACCGGGGGATGACAGGATATGACTCCTGCCGGGTTTCCCCATTCGGACATCTCCGGATCGACGCCTGCTTGCGACTCCCCGAAGCTTTTCGCAGCTAACCACGTCCTTCATCGCCTCCTGACGCCAAGGCATTCACCGTGTGCCCGTAGTAGCTTGGTCACCAATTTTCCGTGGAACCCTGGGAGGGTTCCACACCTCCAACGTTCGCTCCGGCAGGCAAAGCCCGCCTTCGCTCGGTCAGTGGTGGGAGTTATCCTCCAAAGGCACTCCACTAAACATTGGC
>CAWHRJ010000004.1:0-1460000 GCA_963831685.1 uncultured Pseudomonadota bacterium | reverse complement strand
CGCGGCGGATCGAAAGCAGCGTCTCGAGCATGGTCTCGATCGTAGTCGATCCAGCCCTTCTCGGCGGCTGCCTTGAGCATCGCGTACTCGCCCGAGACGTTGTAGGCGGCCACCGGCACGTCGAACTCGCGCCGCACCTCGGCGATGACGTCCAGGTAGGCCAGCGCGGGCTTGACCATGACGATGTCGGCCCCCTCCTCGACGTCCAGCGCCACCTCGCGCATCGCCTCGCGCACATTGGCAGGATCCATCTGGTAGCCGTGGCTCGATCGCCGAACGACGGCGCCGAATCGACCGCCTCGCGGAACGGTCCGTAGTAGGCGGAGGCGTACTTCGCCGCGTAGGACGAGGAGGCCGACCTGCTCGAAGCCTTCTTCGTCCAGGGATTCGCGCAGGAAGCCGACGAAGCCGTCCATCATGCCCGACGGCGCGATGAGATCGGCGCCGGCGCGCGCGTACGACAGCGCCGCGCGGCCGAGATTCTCGAGCGTGGCGTCGTTGTCGATCTCGCCGTTCACCACCACGCCGCAGTGGCCGTGCGTCGTGTACTCGCAGAAGCACGCGTCGACGGAGACCATCAGCTCGGGCGTCGCTTTCTTGATGGCGCGGATCGCCCGCTGCACGACGCCCTCGGGGTGCCAGGCCTCGCTGCCGACCTCGTCCTTCTTCTCGGGCAGGCCGAAGAGGATCACGCCGGGGATGCCGAGCCTGCGCGATCTCCTCGGCCTCGCGCGCGAGCTCGTCGACCGAGAAATGAAACTGGCCGGGGAGCGAGGAGATCTCCCGCTTGATGCCCTTTGCCGGGGCAGACGAAGAGCGGAAAGATGAAATTGTCGGCCGCGAGCGTCGTCTCGCGGACGAGCCGGCGGAGCGCCGGCGTGCGGCGGAGGCGTCGGGGGCGCGTCTCGGGGAAGGACATCTGGCGGAGCCTAGCCCAGCGTGGCCGGCACTGGGAGAGGCTGGGGAGAGCCGGGAGGGGAAGGGATCCTTGTCAGTCGTTGGGACGTAGCTAATTTGCGGGCGGGAGAGCGTCACCGCGGCTCGGCGGCGGCGCGAAGGAGGGAACATGCGGCGGCTGGGGAGACTCGGAACGGCCGTGCTGTTCGTGGCGTCGGGTGTCGGGTTGGCATCGCAGGGGCGCGCGGGGCAGATCCCGGCGCGGAAGCCCGGGAGGCGGCTCCCTCGGGGCCGAGGTCGGCGCGCCGTCGCGCTGTTCGCTCGCGCATGCACCACGCGGCGGAACGGGAGGTCCAGCTGGGCGAGCTGGCCGAGGCTGGGGGCGCCTCGGCGCCGACGCGGCGCTACGGCGCGGAGCTCTCCGCCGACTTTCGCGAGCTCGACCAGCGCATCGTCGCGACGGCGGCGTCGGTCGGGATCGACGACGCCCGCCTCTCGGCGGTCGAGGCGGGCGAAAACGTGGTCGCGCTGAAGAAAGAATCGGACGATCTCGGGCGGCTGGCCAACGAGCGCGGCGCGTCATTCGATCGCGACTTCTGGGTGACCGTGGCCGAAGGCGCAGGCGGCGGACTCAGACATG
The DNA here is from genome assembly GCA_963831685.1 of uncultured Pseudomonadota bacterium. Taxonomy (GTDB): domain Bacteria; phylum Myxococcota_A; class Polyangia; order Fen-1088; family Fen-1088; genus JADGRB01. Next base: position 1,458,463 of record CAWHRJ010000004.1, on the reverse strand, counting down.
CTGACGTCCACGGCGGCGCGCGAGCCGGCGCTGCTCGGCCTCGTGGCGAGATGAGCCAGCTCTATGACCGCTCGAGCAAGCGCGCGCTCGCCGCGGCGTCGCAGTCGCGCTGCCGGCGGCCGAGCCGGACGACGCGCACGCGCCTCAGCCCGAAGCGCCCTGAGCGGCGCGGCGGGCGCGCGCGCGAGCGCCGCGACGAGCGCCTCGGGAGTCGGGCTCTCGGCGACCGCGCCGACGGCCACACCGCTCGCGGCGGCCTCGCGCGCGGTGGTCGGGCCGATGACCGCGACGGTGGCGTGCGCGAGCGCCGCCGCGGTCCAGCGCGCGACGAACGCGCGCAGCGCCGACGGGCTGGCGAACACCGCGGCGTCGAACGGGGGGAACGGCGGCAGCGGCGCGAGCGGGACGGTCTGCGAGACCGGCAGAACCTCGACCGTCGATTCCGCGCGCCGCCAGCGCCTCGCGCAGATGGTCGCGTCCGTCGACCGCGCGCGGGAAGAGGACGCGGGTCGCCGCCGGGAGATCGGCGAGCGCCGCCACCAGCCCCTCCTGGCGCTGCTCGTGATCGGCGGGGACGATCGCGGCGCGCAGCCCCTCGGCCGCGAGCGCGCGCGCCGTCCCCGGGCCGACGGCCGCGATGCGCGCGGCGCCGAGCGTCTCGGCCCGCGCCGTTTCTCGCAGACGCGCCACCGCCAGCCGCACCGCCGACGGGCTGGTGAACACCACCCAGCCGGCGCCCGACGCGCGCGGCGAAGGCGCGATCGAACGGCGTCCAGTCGGGCGGGGGACCCACCTCGACCGTCGGGTAGGCGAGCGGGATCGCGCCGGCCTCGCGCAGCGCCGTCAGGAGCGGCCCGGCCTGCTCCGCCGGGCCGGGTGACCAGCACGCGCCAGCCTGCGAGCGGGAGACGCGCCTGCCTGCTCGGTTCCTGGCACCGTTCGATGATACCGTGACGGCGTGGTGCGCGGGATCCTTCGAGCTCTCGCCTGCTCCTCGCCGCGGCGCTGGCCGCGCTGCCGGCTTGCAAGAGCGGCGGCCAGAAGCCCGGGACGACCTCCGCGCCCGCCTCGGTTCCGAGCGTCGCCATCGACACCGGCGGCCGCAAGGTGGCTGTTCCGCGTCGAGGTCGCGGTCACGCCCGAGGAGCACGCGCGCGGGCTCATGTACCGCTCCCAGCTGGCGCCCGACGCGGGCATGATGTTCGTGTTCGAGGAGCCGTCGGTCCAGCGCTTCTGGATGAAGAACACGCTCATCCCGCTGGACATGATCTTCATCGGCAAGGACCGAAAGATCGTGGGCGTCGTCGAGAACGCCGCGCCGGAGACGGAGACGGAGCGGATGGTCGGCGCGCCGTCGCAGTACGTGCTGGAGATCGGCGGCGGGCTCGCGGCGCGGCTCGGAATCAGCGCGGGCGAGGCGGTCGACTTCCAGAACGTCCCCCAGCGCGTGAGCCCCGGCGGCGATTAGAATCGACGGCGCATGGAGCCGATGCTGGCGACCCTGGCGGAAGCGCCGCTCGTCGATCCGAACCTGGTCTACGAGCCGAAGTACGACGGCATCCGGGCGCTCGTCTCGGTCGTCCCCGCCAAGGGGTCGCGCGCGAGGTTTCCATCGCCTCGCGGCGGGGAAACGACAAGACCCGGCAGTTCCCCGAGGTCGTCGAGGCGCTCACGCGCTGGGGGAAGCGGCGCAGGCAGGCGGCGCTGCTCGACGGCGAGATCGTCGCGCTCGACGACCAGGGCGACCCGATCGGGTTCGAGCGGCTGCAGGAGCGGATCCACCAGACCTCGCCGCGCGAGGTGGCGCGCCTGGCGGGCGAGCGGCCGGTCGCGTTCGTCGCCTTCGATCTGCTGCGCGACGGCGCCGACGATCTGGCCGGCCTGTCGCTCGCTGGAGCGGCGCGCCCGCCTGGAGGCCGCCCTCGCCGGGGGGCTCGACAGCACGCTGCGGATCGCGCGCCAGGTGCGCGGCGACGGCACCGCGCTCATGGACGAGGCGCAGGCAGCAGGGCTGGGAGGGGATCGTCGCCAAGGACGCCCGGTCGACCTACAAGCCGGGGCGGCGCACGCTCGACTGGCGGAAGCTGAAGCTGGTCAAGCGGCAGGAGCTGGTGATCGGCGGCTTCACCGAGCCGCGCGGCGACGCGCGCTCACTTCGGCGCGCTGCTGCTCGGGCTGCCGACCGACAGCGGCGAGCTCGCGCTACGCGGGGCACGTCGGCGGCGGGTTCACCGAGAAGGAGCTCGGCGCACGTCGGGCGCCTGCTTGGCGGCGCGCAAGGTCGCCGACCTCACCATTCGACGGGCCGCTGCCGGCGGCGAACGAGCAAGCCGCACTGGGTCCGCCCGGAGCTGGTCGCCGAGGTGCAGTTCGCCGAGTGGACGAGCGAGGGCCTGTCTGCGGCAGCCGGTCTACCTCGGGCTGCGCGACGATCTCGTGCCGGCGGCGCTGAACGTGGAGGTCAAGCCGCCGCGCCAGCGCCGGACACGCCTCCCGTGGCGACCCGGCCGGCCCGAACGATCGGCGCGCCCGAGATGCGGAAGATCTCGGCGGCGTTCGAGACGCTCGTCCCGCGCGGCAGCGGCAAGCTCGAGCTGTCCGGGCGCGGTGCTCGAGCTCGGCAACCTCGGCAAGCCGCTCTGGCCCGAGCTCGGCCTCACGAAGGGCGATCTGTTTCGCTACTACCTGGCCGTCGCGCCGTTACCTCCTGCCGGTGGTGCGCGACCGCCCGCTGGTCATGAAGCGCTTCCCCGACGGAATCGCCGGCCCGGCCTTCTATCAGCAGCGCGCGCCCGAGCCCGTGCCGCGCGGCGTGCGCAGCGAACGGGTCGACATCGGCGACGAGGTGCCGGCCCGCCTCGTGGGTGGCGATCTGGCGACGCTGCTCCACATGGTGCAGCTGGCGGTGATCTCCCAGGATCCCTGGTTCTCTCGCGCTCAGTCGCCGTTCGAGATGGACTTCGCGGCGATCGATCTCGATCCGATGGCCGAGGCGCCGTTCTCGCGCGTGCGCGACGTCGCGCGCTGGGTCCAGGACGAGCTCGACGCGCTGGGCGTCGCCGGCTGGCTCAAGACCTCGGGCTCGCGCGGGCTTGCACATCTTCCTGCCGCTTCGTCCGGGCACCTCGTACGAGTCGGGGATGCTCTTCTGCCAGATCGTCGCCTCGTTCGTGGTCCACCAGCACCCCGAGGCGGCGACGGTCGAGCGGACCGTCGACAAGCGCGATCCGAAGACGGTCTACATCGACTGCCTGCAGAACATCGCGGGCAAGACGCTGGCCTGCGCCTACAGCGCGCGCGCCAGCGACTACGCCGGCGCCTCGACGCCGCTCGCCTGGGACGAGCTCGGCGACAGGCTCGATCCGCGCGCCTTCACGATCAAGACGCTGCCCGCGCGTCTGGCCGAGGTGGGCGACCTCTGGGCCGGCCTGCGGCAGGCGCCGGGGATCGATCTCGGCGGCGGCGCTCGAGCGCGCGCAGGCGCGCCACCGGTAGGCAACGCGCGAATCGCTGGACGGCGGGCAGCTCGTGGTAAGAGTAGCCGGCGTCAAAACCGACCAAGGAGACGCGCTCATGCGTTCGAAGATCTCGCTCTCTCGGTGCTCATGGCGCTCTCTCGCTGCTGTGGAACCGCCGTCGCGCGCGCCGACGACGAGGACCCGGCCAAAGGGCAACTTCACGCTCGAGGAGGCGACCAAGGGGCTCAGCGGCTCCGGGCCGCTCACCGCCAAGATCGAGACCACCCAGGGGACGTTCACCTGCGAGCTCTACGACAAGCAGGCGCCGATCACCGTCGCCAACTTCGTCGGCCTGGCCCGGGGCCTGCGCCCCTGGAAGGACCCCAAGAGCGGCAAGTGGGTGAAGAAGCCGCTTCTACGACGGGCTCATCTTCCACCGCGTCATCCCCGGCTTCATGATCCAGGGCGGCGATCCGCTGGGGACCGGCACCGGCAACCCGGGCTACCGGTTCGACGACGAGTTCTCGCCCGATCTCAAGTTCGACAAGCCCGGCCTGCTTGGCGATGGCCAACGCGGGGCCCGGCACCAACGGCTCGCAGTTCTTCATCACCGAGGGGACGCCCGACGCACCTCACCGGCCGCCACACCATCTTCGGCCAGTGCGATCCGCTCTCGCTGGTCAGCAAGATCACCGGCGTCGAGCGCGGCCCGCGCGACAAGCCGGTCACCGACGTCGTGATGAAGAAGGTCACCATCTCGCGAGGCAAGAAGGCAAAGAAGTAGCCCCATGAAACACTTCGTGCTCGACACGAACGTCCTGATCCACGATCCGCGCGCGCTTCTGGCCTTCGCCGACAACGAGGTCGTCGTCCCGATCTTCGTCATCGAGGAGATCGACCAGTTCAAGAAGGAGGCCTCGGAGCGCGGGCGCAACGCGCGCGAGGTGGCGCGCATGCTCGACGGCCTGCGGGCCGAGGGCGCGCGCCTCTCCGACGGGGCGCCGCTGCCGTCGGGCGGGCGGCTGCGCGTCGCCTCGGCGGCGCGCGCCGTGCCGACCACGCTGCGCGAGAGCCAGATCGCCGACCACCTCATCCTGATGGTCGCGCTCGACGTGCGCGACTACAACAAGGGCGAGCCGACGATCTTCGTCACCAAGGACGTCAACCTCCGCATCCGCGCCGATTCGCTGGGCCTCACCTCGATGGACTTCGAGGCGGAGCACATCGACATCGACGAGCTCTACTCGGGCATGACGGAGCTGCTCACCACCGCCGCCGACGTCGACACCTTCTACGCGCAGAACACGCTGGCGCTTCCGGAAGCGAGCTACAAGTCGAACCAGTACGTCCTCCTGCGTGACCGTGACAACCCGTCGCACAGCGCGCTCGGCCGCTTCGACGCCGCGGGCAAGAAGCTGGTGCCGCTGCGCAAGCTGCGCGAGGGCGTCTGGGGGATCCGCCCGCGCAACAAGGAGCAGCACTGCGCGCTCGACCTGCTCCTCTGCGACGACATCAAGCTGGTCACGCTCGTCGGCAAGGCCGGGACCGGCAAGACGATGCTGGCGCTGGCGACGGGGCTGCAGAAGGTGGTCGAGGAGCAGCTGTATTCGAAGCTGCTGGTGTCGCGCCCGATCTTTCCCGCTGGGCCGCGACGTCGGCTATCTCCCGGGCGACATCGAAGAGAAGCTGAACCCCTGGATGCAGCCGATCTACGACAACGTCGAGTTCCTGATGGGACTGTCGAAGACCGAACGCAAGAACGGGCGCAGCTACCAGGAGCTGATCGACATGGGCTACATCGAGATCGAGCCGCTCACCTACATCCGCGGCCGGTCGATCCCGAACCAGTACATCATCGTCGACGAGGCGCAGAACCTGACGCCGCACGAGGTGAAGACGATCATCACCCGCGTCGGCGAGGCGACCAAGGTCGTGCTGACCGGCGACCCGTACCAGATCGACAACCCTTACGTCGACGCGACCTCGAACGGCCTCACCACCGTCGTCGAGAAGTTCAAGGGGGAGCCGATGGCCGGCCACGTGACGCTCTCCAAGGGCGAGCGCTCGCCGCTCGCCGAGCTCGCCTCGAACGTCCTGTAGGGCTGTCCATGCGACTTTCATTGGCCCCGTCGCGGATTCCTTCTAGAGTGGCTTCTTCTTCAACCGGAGGATCCATGCGTCGTTTTGGCCTGTTCGTCTCGCTGGTCGCGTCGGTGGCGTTGAGTGCATGCGGCTCCTCGGGCGGAGGCGGAACCGGCGGCAGCGGCGGCGCTGCCGCGAAGGGTGGGGCCGGAGGCAAAGGCGGCTCCGGCGGCGGAAGCGCGGGCGCCAGCGGCAGCGCGGGGACGACCGGCAGCGCGGGGACGACCGGCAGCGCGGGGACGACCGGCGGCGCTGGGACGACCGGCGGCGCTGGAACGACCGGCGGCGCTGGGACGACTGGCGGCGCGGGGACGACCGGCGGCGCTGGGACGACCGGCGGCGCTGGAACGACCGGGAACGCGGGAGCGGGTGGACACGCCGGGACGAGCGGCAGCGCGGGAGCGGGCGGACATGCCGGGACGAGCGGCAGCGCTGGGACGACCGGCGGCGCCGGGACGACCGGCGGTGCTGGAGCAGGCGGCGCCGGTGCGACTTGTGGCAGCGCGGCCGGCAGCGGATCGGGCGAGAACTGCAGCACCCTCACGGCGACGGGTCCCTGCGTGACTGAGACCTTCTCGACCGCGACGCCTCCGATCCCCGGCGGCGGCACCTTCTCTGCGGGTACGTACAACCTGACCTCGCTCACGGTCTACGTCGCCGCCGACGCGGCGGTGCCGACGAACGGGCCGAGCGAGCGACAGACGTTCGTGCTTTCGAACGTCACGTCGACCTCTCTGACATTGGCCCAGGCGGCGTTATCCGGAACGATCCTCGACCGTTCGAGCGGGCCGGTCGCGATCTCCGGAATGAGCGCGACCTATGCGCCGACCTGTCCGGTCACCGACGGCGGCAATCAGGGCGGAACCGATCAGTTCACGGCAGGCGCCTCCGGGTTCACGCTGTTCCAGACGAGCAACAACGGCGCAACCAGGGTCAGCGTTTTCGCCAAGGCAAACTGACGGCCGGCGTCGCTAGGTCGTCGGCGCCGTGGGCGCCGGCGCGGCCGTCGCCTTGCGGTAGCGCGCGAGGTAGCTCTCGGTCACGCGGTGCGGGTCCATGCGCAGCGCGCGCGCAAACTCCATCACGTAGCCGCGCACGTAGACGGCGGCCGGCATGTCGGAGAAGCGCTCCTCCTCGATGGCGCGCAGGTAGCGTTCGCTGATCTTCGTGCGCTGCGAGATGTCGCCGAGCTCGATCCCGCGCGTCTGCCGCACCTTGCGCAGAAGCTCGCCCGTCACCTCGGCGTCGGGATCGATCACGATCTCCGAGGTTTCGATCCGCTCCTCGGCGGCGCCGCCCAGCGGCGCGGGCGTCCGCCGGCCGGCGCTGGCCGCCGCACGGACCGCGCGCGCCAGGTCTGCCTCGGGCAGCGCCAGGTCGTAGAGCCGCCGCCGATCGGGCGCGAACAGCGTGTCGTGCGCGGCGTTGACCCGCGCGTGCAGGTCGCCGAGCTCGTGTTCCTCGTAGAGGCCCGAAATGACGAGCGAGCCCGACGCGTAGATGTCCTTGATCGCCCGGTAGGCGCGGCGGACCTCCTCGTCGCTCACACCGGGCTCGGTCTCCAGGATCTCGTAGTAGGTCTGCTCCTCCTCGAGGCGGAGCGGCGTCTGGACCGGCCGCTCGCGCTCGTTCTCCAGCGACAGGAGGCGCCGCCCGAGGCGCTCGATGTTCTTCGAGGCTTTTCCTTCGGGGTACTCGGCGACCAGCGAGCGGTGGCGCCGCGCCGCCAGCCAGACCGTCTCGTCCGATTCGACGTGGCCGAGGTAGTCGAACGCGTGCCCGAGCCGCCGCCGCGCCGCCGAGGAGATCGAGTTGCCGAGCTTGAGGTCCTGCACCGTGCGCGTCTGGTTGACCACGAACGTCGGCCGGTAACGGCGGATCTCCTGCTCCAGCCTCTCGGTCGGCGCGCCCGCCTGGCGGACCGTGCGGTAGAGATCCAGCGCCGCGGGCGGCGGCCCGATCGGATTGCCGACCAGGCGATCGAGGCCGCGCACCGTGCGCAGGCGGCGGACGAACGCGCTCTTGGCGAACCGGTACATGGCGTCGATCGACGCCGGATCGGGGAGCGTCACCAGCACCGGGATGTCGGCCCCGAGCCACACATCGATGGTCAGCGTCGAGTCTGCGGGCCCCAGGTCGACGATCACGTAGTCGACGTCCAGCGCGGCGATCGCGGCCAGCGTTCCCTTGGCGGTCTGCTTGGGGCGCGAGGCGCCGAAGGTGCTCCCCTCGCCGCCGATGAGGCCGACGCCGGCGATGGGCGTGTCGACGATCAGCTCGTTGAGGTTGCTCGTCTTGCCGCGTAGGAACTCGCCGAACCCGCGCGGGGGGCGCGCCGCCCCGAGGAGCTTGTGCAGCGGGCCGCCCGCGGGATCGGCGTCGATGGCGACGACCTTCTTCGCCGCCTGCGCCAGGTAGACGGCGACGTTGGCGGCCAGCAGCGAGCGTCCGGTCCCGCCGCGCCCGGAGGCGAAGGCCACCAGGCGCACGCGCGAGCGCGTCCCGACCGGCTCGCTCGGCTCCGGGACCGGCTCGCTCGGCTCGGCGGCCGCGGCGGCCGGCGCGGGCTCCGCCTCGACCGCCTCGATCCCGTCGTCGGTCGGCGCCGTCTCCTCGATGTCGACGGTCTCGTCGTCCTCGCCAGCCATAGGGCTAGTCTTCGAGCTCGACGTTCCAGTACGACGCGTCGGCGAGGCCGAGGAACGGCAGCCACTCGCGGTACCGGACCTTGCCGCCGTTGGTGCGGAAGGTCGGCGTCCAGCGTGGGCGGAGCGGGGTCTTGAGCAGCTTCATGCCCGCCTGCTCGGGCGTGCGCGCGCCCTTCGTCAGGTTGCAGTCGATGCAGCAGCAGACGACGTTCTCCCAGGTCGTGCGGCCGCCCTGCGCGCGCGGCACCACGTGGTCGAGGTTCAGCTCGACGCGCGGCAGCTCTTCCCCGCAGTACTGGCAGGTGTTGCCGTCGCGCATGTAGATGTTGTGGCGCGAGAAGCGCACCTTGGTGCTTCGGGATGCGGTCGTAGAGCTGCAGCACGATGACGCGCGGCACGCGGATGGCGCGATTGACGGTGTGGATGACGTCACCGTCGTGGCCGTTTTGGTGGGCTTGCGCCGACAGCTCCGCCCAGCTCGCGAAGTCGAAGGTCTTGAACTCGGGGTCGACGACGCGCGCGACACCCAGGTAGAGCAGCGAGAACGCGCGCCGGACGTTGGTGACGTGGATCGGCTGGTAGTGCCGATTGAGCACCAGGACGGCGGCGTTGGTCACCCTCGGAACATAGCAGGCCGCGTCGGGCACGGCAAAACGACGGTTGGGTGTCGAAAGAGGTCCGGGCCCGTTTCTGGGCTAAAATTCCCGGGCTTTGAGCATTCAGCCCGTCTCGGCGCTCGTCGCCGCCATCGTCAGCTTCGCGATCGGCGGCTCGGTCCTCCTGCGCGAGCCGCGCCGCGGCGCGCACGTCCTCTTCGCGACGTTCGCCTTCAACATCGCCGCTTTATTGCCTCGCTGTCGTTCGTCGCCAAGCGGTTCGAGTCGCCGCTCGTGGGACTGGGCGTCGCTGCTGGTCGGCGGTCTCGCTGCCGGCGACGGCGCAGCGCTTCTTCCAGGCGTTCCTCGGCGACGAGGCCGGGCCGCCGCCGCTCAGCCGCTCGACCGTCGTCGGCGCGGGCCGTCTTCTACAGCGTCCTGCTCTTCTCGCGCTTCATCGAGCCGCTGCACACGACGACCTGGTTCGGCATCGCCTTCCTGGCCTACGTGTTCGCCGGGCTCTACCTCTCGGTCTTCTATCTCTACCAGCGCTACCGCGCGACGCCGTCGCGCGTCGAGAAGACGCGCCTGCTCTACCTGCTCGTGGGCGGCTTCGCGACCGTGACCGCCGTCGCTGCTCGAGGCGCGTGCCGCACGGGCCGAGCTTCGGCAACATCTTCATCATCGTCTACCTCTACTTCCTGTCGCAGAACCTGGTCCGCTACCGGCTGCTCGATCTCAACGAGCTGCTCGGCCGCATGGTCGTCCTCGGGACGCTGGTCTTCATCCTGACGTTCATCTACGGCGTGCTGGTCCGCTGGGTCGGCACCGAGGAGCACGGCCTCTTCTTCTTCAACACGCTGCTCGCGTCGGCGACGATCGTGATCCTGATCGAGCCGCTGCGCGGCCGCGTCGAGGGCGCGATCAACCGCTGGATGTTCCAGGAGAAGTACGAGCTCGTCGCGGCGCATCGAGACGCCTGCGCGGCGAGCTGGCGAACGTCATCGACATGCGCGTGCTGGTGCCGCGCGTGCTGGCGGCGCTCGAGGACTCGCGCCGCATCACGCACGCGTCGATCTACCTGGCCGATCCCGACGGCTCGGGCTTCGAGCTGGCCGGTCACGTCGGGCCCGCGCCCCGAGGGGCGCTTCGACGCCATCGCCCACCGCGCGTTCTTCGAGCGGCTGCGCCGCGCCGGCGTCGTCACGCTCGAGGGGATCGAGCGCGAGATCGCGGCGCGCCGCACGATCACCGCCGAGGAGCTCGAGAGCCTGCAGCTCATGCTGCGCACGCTCGAGCAGATGAACGGCTCGGTGGCGCTCGGCTTCTCGGGCGAAGACCAGCTGCTCGGCGTGCTCGTGCTGCGCGACGAGCGCCTGCGCGAGGCCTACTCGACCGACGAGATCGAGCTCTTCCGCGGCGTCGCCACGACGCATCGGCGTCACGCTGCAGAACTCGCAGGTCTACGAGCGCATGAAGGAGCGCGACCGCCTGGCGGCGCTGGGCCAGATGGCGGCCGGCCTCGCGCACGAGATCCGCAACCCGCTCGGATCGATCAAGGGCGCGGCGCAGTTCCTGCAGCCGCAGCGTGGCCGGATCGGTCGTCAGATAGCCAGGTCGCGGCAAGGCTCGCGGCCGGCCGAGCAGAGCGACCAGAGCGAGTTCCTCGACATCATCGTCGAGGAGGTGAACCGCCTCAACAAGATCGTCTCGCAGTTCCTCGACTACGCGCGCCCCTACCGCGGCGAGCAGCGGCCGCTCGAGGTCGCCGACGTCGCTCAAGAAGACGCTGCAGCTCCTCGCCAAGGAGCCAGGAGAGCCGCGGTCGAGATCGTCACCAGCTTCGCCGAGCGGCTGCCGCCCGTGCGCGCCGACGCCGAGCAGCTCCTGCAGGTCTTCCTGAACCTGTCGCTGAACGCGCTGCAGGCCATGCCGCCCCAGGCCGGGCGGCTGCTCATCTCGACCGGCCTGCGGCGCGCGACCCGCCGCGGCGCGGCGGCCGCCTTCCTCGAGGTTCGCTTCCGCGACACCGGCGTCGGCATCCCGCCGGGCGATCTCAAGAACCTCTTCATTCCGTTCTTCACGACCAAGGACAAGGGCACCGGCCTGGGCCTGCCGATCAGCCAGCGCATCATCGAGAACCACGGCGGCACGATCGAGGTGCGTTCGCAGCCGGGCGAGGGCGCGACGTTCACCGTGCTCCTGCCGATCGAGGCCGACGCCTACGCGGCCTACGCCGAGCGCGACGACGCGAGGTCGCCGCGTCGGCCACCGGCGACGCCGCCGCCCGCCGCCTGGCGCGCGCCTGCCGCCGCCGCTGCCGCCGCCGCAGCCGGCGTCCGCGAGCATCCCCGTCGACCCGTCCGCCAGCCCGCGAGGTGCGCCGCCGCCGGGCCGCGCGCGGCGACGTCGCCGGGCGCAGCTCCGCGTCCTCTTCGCTGCGTACGGCGCGAAAGGGTAGACTCGCCGCCGCCGTGACCGCCGCCGCCTCCGACGTCAAGACGCGTCCTCATCGCCGACGACGAGCTCAACATGCGCCGCGTGCTGGAGGCGATCCTGCGCCGCGAGGGCTACGACGTCATCACCGCCGCCAACGGCGTCGAGGCGCTGGCGGGCATGAGCAAGCGCGACGTCCACACCGTGATCACCGACCTCAAGATGCCGGGGCTCGACGGCATGGGCCTGCTCAAGAAGCTCTCGGCCGACTACCCCGACGTGCCGGTCGTCATGATCACCGCGCACGGCTCGGTCGAGAACGCCGTCGAGGCGGTGAAGCTGGGCGCCTTCGACTACCTCGAGAAGCCGTTCGAGCAGGAGCAGATCCGCCAGGTCGTCGCCAAGGCGATCAACACCTACGCGCTCGCGCGGCGCGACGCCCGGCCCGAGGAGCCGTCGTCGCGCGCGGACGCTTCCGCCTGATCGGCCAGTCGCCCGCCATCCGGCAGATCTACGCGCGTCGTCGAGAAGGTCGCCAACACGCCGTCGACGGTGCTCATCACCGGCGAGTCGGGCACGGGCAAGGAGCTGATCGCGCGCGCGCTGCACGAGAACTCGTCGCGCCACGCGGGGCCGTTCATCAAGATCAACTGCGCCGCCATCCCCAAGACGCTGATGGAGTCGGAGCTGTTCGGCTACGACAAGGGCGCCTTCACCGGCGCCGTCGGCGCCAAGCCGGGGCGGTTCGAGCTGGCCCACGGCGGCACGCTGTTCCTCGACGAGATCGGCGAGATCCCGATCGAGATGCAGGTCAAGCTGCTGCGCGTGCTGCAGGAGTCCGAGTTCGAGCGCGTGGGCGGCATCAAGACGATCAAGGTCGACGTCCGCCTGGTGACGGCGACCAACCGCGATCTGCTGGCCGAGGTGGGGGCCGGGGCGTTCCGCGAGGACCTCTTCTACCGCCTGAACGTCGTGCCGATCCACATCCCGCCGCTGCGCGAGCGGCGCGAGGACATCCCGCTGCTCGGCCGACCACTTCATCGCGAAGTTCAACGAGCGCCTGAAGAAGCAGATCACCGCGATCACGCCCGAGGCGATCGAGCGGCTGGTCGCCCACCAGTGGCCCGGCAACATCCGCGAGCTCGAGAACCTGATGGAGCGGACGATGCTGTTCTGCGAGGGGCCCGAGATCCGCGTCTCGGACCTGCCGCCGGAGGTCGCCGGGGCGCCGGTCTCCGCGGCCGCGGCGGGGGCGCCGGCGCCCGGGGTCGGCGCCGGGCGGGCGAGCGAGGCCGCCCGCGCCGGAGCTCGCTCAAGGAGGCCGTGCGCGCCGAGACCGAGCGCGTCGAGCGCGAGCTCATCCAGCGCGCCCTCGACGAGACGGGCGGCAACGTCACCCAGGCGGCCCGCAAGCTCAAGATCTCCCGCAAGAGCCTCCAGACGAAGATGAAGGAGTTCGGCCTGCGCGAAAAATCAGCGGTTGTGTTATCGTCGCCGCGTCCGTGAGCGCCTTCACCATCGGCACCATCGGCAGCATCGGCACCATCGGGAAGAAAGCCTGGGTGGTCCTCGGAGCGCTGACGCTCGTGGCCGGTGCCGCGCGCGCGGCCGAGGTGACCCGCGTCGTCTCGGCGCTCGACGAGACAACACCTTCGACTTCAACCTGACGGCCACCTGGTTCCACGACGCCGCAGCGCCGCTCATCAAGCGCGAATCGGAGGGCGCCAACACCACAAACGGCATCGAGGTCGTCCAGACCTGAAGTTCGCGCGACGCGCGACATCGCTCAACCTGCGCGTCGACTTCGGCATCCTGTGGGACGTCGGGATCCACGTCGACGTGCCGATCGTCCTGCCGATACGAACAACCTGACTTCGATTCGGGGGTCAACGCCGGCAACTCGACCTTCGTGCGTGACGGGATCTACCCCGCCTACAACGGGACTTCCTCGACGGTCTTCCAGAGCCCGACGCGCAGCGGGCTCGAGTAGCTCGGGCCTCGGCATCAACTGGGCGGCGTTCAACCAGCGGCGCGACGACACGCAGCCGACCTGGACGCTCGGCTTCGACGCCGACCTCGACGTCTTCAAGGACATGCGCTTCGACCCGCCAACCCGAACGGCAACACGGCGGTCGGGCTCGGCTACCACCAGTTCATCTGGTCGACCTGGCGTCTCGAAGCGCTTCCGCTACTTCGATCCGTACTTCGGCGCCTGGTACATGCTGCCCGTCCGCACGAACGGCAGCATCTACCAGGACTACCGGGGCGGGCCAGACGGCGGTCGAACCCGCAGCAGCGGGCGGCCACCGTCGTCATCGGCGTCGAGCAGATCGCCTGGGAGAACCCGCGCGGCGACCAGCGCGTCACCGTCGAGGCGGACGCGCACATGCAGGAGCACTTCTCCGGCCGTGGCGCCAGCGAGCTGTGGGAGGCGCTGTCGGGCCCCCCGGCTGCCAGGTGCCCAACAGCCCTACCTCTCCGTCCCGGGTGAACCGCCTGCCGCGACAGCCTCGACGTGATTACCAACGCGATGGGAGCGCAGTCGTCGGCGTACCCGGGCGTCACGCGAGATCGAGGCTACGGCTGCTTCGGCGGCGACGTCGGGCTCAACGTCCAGGTCGGCAAGTACATCCGCTTCCGCGGCCTCTTCGGCCTGACCGTCGACGAGCCGCACTACATCACCTACGCGAGCGCGGGCATCGACGGCAACGGGGACGGCCAGGTCGACTCGGGCGATCCCAAGGAAGCGAACCCGGTCTATCGCGAGTCGGTCGACATCCCCGGGCGCCGCTTTCGCGTCGAGGAGAGCAAGGACTGGCGGCTGGTGGTCGAAGGCTCGTTGATGTTCTAGCGGCCTAGCCGCGGGAGATCAGGTTGTAGATTTCGCGCCGCGGCCGGCCGGTGAGCTCGGCCAGCGCGCGCGCCGCATCGCCGGTCGACTGGCCGGCGGCGGTGAGCTCGGCCGCGCGGGCCAGAATTTCAGGGTCGTCCAGCTCCTCGGCGGGCGCGCCGTCCGGCGCGCCCTCGACGACCAGCGTGACCTCGCCGAGCGGCCGCGCGTCCGCGTAGCGGGCGGCGAGCGCAGCCGAGCGTGTCGCGCACCAGCTCCTCGTGCGCCTTCGTCAGCTCGCGGGCGACGCAGGCCCGGCGGGCGTCGCCGAGGGTCGCCGCGAGATCGGCCAGCGTGGCCGCCGTGCGCAGGGGAGATTCGTAGAAGCACCAGCGTCGCAGGGCAGCGTCCGCAGCGATCTCGAACAGGCGCCGCCGCGCGCCCGACTTGCGGGGCGGGAAGCCGTGGAAGAGGAAGCGGTCGGTCGGCAGACCGCGCCGACCAGCGCGGCGAGCAGCGCCGAGGGGCCGGGGACGGGACGATGCGCGCGCCTACGGCGATGGCCGCCGTCACGATGCGGTAGCCCGGATCGGAGACGAGCGGCGTGCCGGCCTCGGAGACGAGCACGACCGTGGCACCCGCCGCCAGGCGCTCGGCGACCTCGGCGGCGCGCGCCGCCTCGTTGGCGTCGAAGCAGGAGAGCACCTGCTTCCGCGGCGGCGCCGAGCTCGGCCAGGAGCCGCCGCGCGCTGCGCGTGTCCTCGGCGACGATCAGATCGGCGGTGCCGCAGCGTCTCAGCCGCGCGCGGCGACAGGTCGCGCGACGTCGCCGAGCGGCGTGGCGACGACCGTCAGCGTGCCACGGCCCGTTCATCGGTCCGACCATGAGAGAATGCAGAGTATAACGCGATCTCCGCGTGCAGCCGCGATGGTGGGCTGGTTATCATTCCGACACAGTTCATGGATCTCATCGACGGTCCGTCCTGCGGATCCCTCGTCGTCTCCCTCCTCCTCATCTGCCCCTCGGAGTCCCGCATGCGGCGGTTCAGCAAGATCCTGGCTTTCACCGCCGCCTGCAGCGCGGCGCTCATCCTGACGATCCGCCACGGCGGCGACGGCCTGCGCGTGGGCGCCGACAGCCAGCTGCGCGCCGCGACGCGCGGCGCCAGCGGCAAGTACGACCTGTCGCAGCTCCCGATCTTCTCGAAGACGCTCTTCTACGTGCGCGAGAACTACTTCGACAAGAACCGCCTCGACCCCAAGCGCATGCTGGTCGGCGCGCTCGACTTCGTCCAGCGCGACGTGCCCGAGATCCTGATCGACCGCTGGCCCGAGCACGAGCCCAAGCAGGTCACCGTCAAGGTCAACGGCCAGCAGCGCAACTTCTCGATCGAGCGCGTCGACGCGCCCTGGAGCCTGCGCAGCACGCTTCAGGAGATCTTCCGCTTCGTGCAGCCGAACCTGCAGCCCGTGCCCGAAAAGGAAGAGGCGCGGCGCCTGGTCGAGATCGAGATGGCGGCCACGAACGGCATGCTCTACACGCTCGACCCGCACTCGGTGCTGCTCGACGTCGAGACCTACAAGGACATGCGGACGCAGACCCAGGGCAAGTTCGGCGGCCTGGGCATCGTGATCGAGATGGACAAGAAGAACCGCATCACGGTCAAGCGCCCCATGCCCGACACGCCGGCGATCCGCGTCGGCATCAAGGCGAAGGATCACATCGTCCGCATCAACAACGAGTCGACGATGAACATGACGCTGAACGAGGCGGTCGAGCGCCTGCGCGGCGACGTCGACACCAACGTCGACGTCTACGTCGAGCGCGACACCTCGCCGGGCGTCGAAGAAGTTCACGATCACGCGCGCGTTCATCCGCCCGCCGTCGATCGATCCGCCGGCGCGCGTGATGACCGTTCCGGCGGCGCCGGGCCAGCCGGCCGGCCAAGGTCGGCTACTTCCACATGCAGCACTTCTCGGCCAACAGCGCGGGCGATCTCGCCGAGGCGCTGCAGATGTTCGAGAAGGAGCACGTCAAGGGCATCATCATGGACCTGCGCGGCAACCCGGGCGGGCTCTACGAGCAGGCGCAGAAGGTGGCCGACGCCTTCATCGAGTCGGGCACGCTCGTCTCGATGGTCGGCGTCGGCGGCGCGCAGCGCAAGGACGAGACCGCGACCAAGAGCGACCACGAGCCGAGGTTCCGGTCGCCGTGCTGGTCAACCAGAACTCGGCCAGCGCGTCGGAGATCGTGGCCGGCGCGCTCAAGAACCTCGACCGCGGCGTGGTCATCGGCGAGGGGACGTTCGGCAAGGGCTCGGTGCAGGTGCTGTTCGACATCCCGTCGCCGATCTCGTTCGGCGACAAGTCCGACGACGACAAGCTCGGGCTCAAGCTGACGACGGCGCAGTACCTCACCCCGGGCGACATCTCGATCCAGGGCGTCGGCGTGATCCCCGACATCGAGACCGATCCGATGCTGGTGCAGAAGGACGGCGACCGGTCGTGGATCCGCCTGCAGCCGTCCAGCCACAAGCGGCGCGAGGCCGACTACGAGTGGCACCTCGAGCACCCGAGCGCGCGGCGCGGCGAAAAGCCGATCGAGACGGTGTCGTACCTGTTCGTGCCCAAGACCGAACGACAAGGCGCGCGCCCACGACGACGACGACGATGATCGCGGCGACCGACGCCGACGACCGACGCCGAGCCCGACGAGGACGCCGACACCAAGACCGACTTCCTCATGGACTTCGCGCGCGACCTCCTGGTTCAGGCGAAGAGCATCCACAGCGCGCGAGCTGGTGAGCGGCTCGAAGGCCTTCCTCGACAAGGTGCGCGCCGCCGAGGACAAGAAGGTCTGAGCGCGGCGCTCGAGAAGCTGGGCGTCGACTGGACCGCGGGCCCGGCGACGGGGCGCCGCGCCGCAGCTGCAGCTGACGCTGCAGTCGCTGGCGGGCGACGCCAAGATCGCGGCCGGGACGACGGCCAAGGTCCGCGGCGTGGTGAAGAACGTCGGCTCGACGCCCGCCTATCGCGTGCGCGCCGTGCTCGAGAGCGACAACCCGCTCTTCGACGAGAACGAGATGGTGTTCGGCAAGATCGCGCCCGGCGAGTCGAAGACGCTACGAGCTGTCGGTCAAGGTGCCGACGTCGATCGTTCACGCGCACCGACGAGCTCAAGGCGACGCTGTTCAGCGCAGCGCGGCGGCGACCAAGGCCAGCGCCGCCGAGCTGCTGCGTCAACATCGAGGGCAAGCTGCGCCCGATGTTCGCCTACAGCTACCAGACGATCGACGACCAGAAGGGCAGCAACCACGACGGCCTGGTCCAGCGCGGCGAGCAGGTGCGCACGCTCGTGACCGTGAAGAACATCGGCGCAGGGCAGGGCGCTCACACCGAGGCGGTGCTGCGCAACGGCACCGGCCAGGAGGGCATCCTGATCAGCGCCGGCCGCTTCGACGCCAAGGATCTGGCGCCGGGCGAGACGAAGACGTTCTCGTTCGTCTACGAGGTGCGGCCCGAGCTACAAGGGCGACGACTACCAGCTCGAGCTGGCGGTCGGCGACACCACGCTGGGCGAATCGGTGACCGACAAGATCAAGGTCAAGATCGCGCCGCCCGGACCGGCGCCCGAGCCGATGACCGGCACGGCGACGATCGCGCGCGACGACGTGCCGCTGCGCGAGACGGCCGGCGGACGGCGCGCTGGTCGTGGGCCGCGCGCCCAAGGGGACGGCGCTTCAAGGTGACCGGCAAGCTGGGCGCGTTCACGCGCGTCGAGCTCGACAACGACCGCTCGGCCTTCGTCGCGACGGCCGACCTCAAGTCGGGCGGCACGCCGCACGGCACGATCAAGCCCGAGTGGCAGGTGACGCCGCCGATCCTCACGGTCACCGCGCCCACGGTCGTCGACGGGCGACACGGTCCACATCAAGGGCCACGTCACCGACGAGCACCTGGTGCGCGACGTCTACGTGCGCGTCTGGAACCGCAACGCCAAGATCCCGGTGAAGAAGGTCTTCTATCAGCCGAACCGCCTGACCGGCGATCGCACGAAGATGGACTTCGAGGCCGACATCCCGCTGTGGACCGGGCAGCAACCTGGTGCAGGTGTTCGCGCGCGAGTCGAACGACGTGCAGTCGCTGCAGACCGTGGTCGTGCTCAAGCGGACCGGGCCGAACCTGGTCGCGCAGCCGTCCGACGCCCAGGCGCAGTACCCCGCGGCAGCCAAGAAGTAGCGCCACCGTCCTGACGCCAGAGATCTGGCGCGCCCAGACGTGGGGACATCGCGCGGCGCGTGGCGAAAATTGCGTCGCCGCGTACATTTGCCCTCGTCGCAAAGCTGAGCTTGGGTGTAGGGTAATTGCGCACGGGTAACCGTGCTGGCGATGCGATTCATCTCCTTGGGGTTCAGGTTTCCAGCGGCGCTGTCGATGACGCTGGTCGCGACATCGCTCGGGTGCGGCGCCTGCGTCGACGACCACGCGCACGAGCCGGCCGCCGCGCAGCCCGGCAGCGCCGCCCGCGTCGCCGCCAACGGCGAGCTGCGCGCCCGTTGCACGACCGGCCTGGTTCCGCCCGCCGAGCCCTACGCGGCGATCGTCGAGATCCCGCCGCTCGGCAACGGCCTGGTGTTCGTGCAGGACATCAACGACGACGGCGTCGCCGTCGGCTCGGCCCAATTGCCCGGCGGCGGCTACCACGCGTTTCGCTTCACCGATCCGGGCGGTGTTCAGGACCTCGGCGCGCTCACCGGATTCGGCGCGCAGAGCTACGCCGCCGCCATCGGCCCCGACGGCGCGATCGCCGGCCACTCCGACCACGGCGACGGCACCGGCACCTTGTTCGGTTACCGCTACACGGCGGGGGGCGGACGGACCGAGATCTGTCAGGCGGGCTGCTCGATCTGGGATCTGAACGGAGCGGGACAGGCGGTCGGGCTCCTCACCGGCCGCGACACGACGACCTGGCAGGCGTTCGTCTGGTCGCAGGGCGCCGGCCTCCACCCGCTGGGGACGCTCGGCGGCGCGCGCAGCTCGGCCAGCGGGATCAGCGAGTCGGGTCTGGTGGTCGGCAACGCGCAGCTCCCCGGCTCGGCCACGGACGACGTCGGCCACGCGTTCCTCTACGACTCGCACGCCGCGCACCCGGTCCTCGAGGACCTGAACGCGCGCGCGCGGACGGCGGGCTGGGTCCTGCGCGGCGCGAACGACGTCAGCGACAAGTTCGTCGTCGGCTACGGCCTGCACGACGGCCAGAGCCGCGCCTTCCGGATGAGCCTCGCGACCGGCGCGGTCGACGATCTCGGCACGCTGGGGAGCGGCGCCAGCGTTGGCTGGGCGGTCGATGGCGCGGGCGACGTCGTCGGGTGGGTGGCCAAGGACGCGCACACCAACCAGGCGATCGTCTACGGGCCGGGTGTCGGCGGGCTGCGCGCGCTCGACGACTTCGTCGATCCGTCGCAGGGGTGGCAGCTCCAGCAGGCGAACGGCATCAACAGCCACGGCGCGATCGTCGGGATGGCCACGCACCACGGCGTCCCGGTGGGCTTCGAGCTCAAACTCCCGCTCTGCGCCCGCTGAGGCGTCGGCACCTGCTGAGACGGCCGCCGCCGTCGCCGCCGCGCGCATCGTGGTAGCTTGCTGCGCGGGATGGCTGACCACCCCCGCTCGAACCTCGGCACGGGCGCGCTCGCGGGCGCGCTGGGCGGCGCGGGGGTGGGAATCGCCGACGGCGTGCGGGCCGCGCTGGTGTTCGGGGGCGCGGCGCGGGTCGTCCTCGGGACGGCGCTGCTCGCCGCGTCGGTCGACGCGCTCGTGGGGCTCTTCGCGGGCGCCGCGCTGGAGACGGTCTTGCGTCTCTGCATCTGGGGCCGGCGCGCGCAGCCGCCGATCTGGGCGCGCGCGCTCGCCTTCCTCGCGGCCGGCGCCGGCGCTGCGGCCGCCGCAGCCGCGGTGGTGTCGGCGACGGCGCTGCGGCGCAACCGCTTCCTCGCCGCCGGGCTGGCGGCGCTCGCGGGCGTCGCCGCTGCGATCCTCGGCGCGCTGCTGGCGCCCGCGCTCGCGCGTCTCGCCGGGG
Source organism: uncultured Pseudomonadota bacterium (assembly GCA_963831685.1). Lineage (GTDB taxonomy): Bacteria > Myxococcota_A > Polyangia > Fen-1088 > Fen-1088 > JADGRB01. Next base: position 1,438,274 of record CAWHRJ010000004.1, on the reverse strand, counting down.
CCGGCGGAGCGCCCCAGCGCGCCGCGGGCGCCTGAGCCGGCCCTGGCGCTGCTGGGGCCGCTGCTGGTCGCGGCGGCGGGCGCGGTCATCTTCGTTGCGCTCGTCCGGACGCGCGCGCCCCTGCGGGGCGACGCGCTCATCGAACGCAGCGTCTGGTCGGCGGGCGCCTCCTTCCTGCTCCCGTTCGGCTTCGCGCGGGTCGCATCGCTCCGGTTGCCGATTCGCTGGCGCGCGGCCGGCCTCCTGTCCGGCGGCGTCTATGGCGGCGTGGCGCTCGTTGCGCTCGCGCGCTCCTGGAGCGACAACCTCCGCTTCGCGCCCTGGATCGACATCCTCGGCGGCGCCGCGATCGCGGTCGCCGGCGTGGGCGTGGCGTGGCTCGTCGGGCCGCGGCTGCCGCGCGGGGCGCGGCGTCGCGGCCGGTGGCGGCGGCCGTCGCCGTGGTCGCGCTGGTCGTTCTGTTTCGCGCCGCGGAGTCCGAGCCGGCGCGCAAGGCCGGCGTCGCGCGGGCCGGCGCTCGTCGGCCCGACGCTCGAGGTCGGGCGGGCGCTCCTCGACTTCGACGGCGACGGCTACGCGCGGCTGGCTCGGCGGCGGCGACTGCAACGATCGCGACCCCGACATCCACCCCGGTGCGGTCGACATCCCCGAAGACGGCATCGACTCGGACTGCGACGGCCAGGACGCCGCCGACGCGCTGCCGCCGCCAGCCGTCATGGCGCCCGTCCCCGCGAGCGTGCCGCGCCGATCTCAACCTCCTCTTCATCACCATCGACACGCTGCGCGCCGACCACCTCGGCTGCTACGGCTACGGGCGCCCGACCTCGCCCGAGATCGACGCGCTGGCGGCCGAGGGCACGCTGTTCGAGAACGGCTGGGCGCACGCGCCGTCGACGCGCTACTCGATGCCCGCGATCGCCTCGGGGCGCTGGCCGTCGGCCATCGACTGGGACGAGTCGATCTGGTGGCCGCGCCTCGCGCGCAGCGTGCGCACGCTCCGCCGAGGCGCTCCACGACGACGGCTACTTCACGGCCGGCATCTTCAGCTTCAACTACTTCGCGGTCGCCGACCACCGCGGCTTCGAGCGCGGCATGGACTTCTACGACACCGACCGCGCGGCCCTGCACGTCGCCGTCAACGGGCCCATGGAGTCGCGCGGCTCGTCGTCGCGCGAGCTCGCCGACGACGCCATCGCCTTCGTCGACGCCCACAGGATCGGAAGTTCTTCCTCTGGCTGCACTTCTACGACCCCCACCTGTCGTACGAGCCGCACGCCGAGGTGCCCTCGTTCGGGAGCGCCCGCATGGATCTCTACGACGGCGAGATCCGCTTCACCGACCTGCACGTCGGGCGCGTGCTCGACCACCTGCACGGAGCTGGGCCTGTGGGGCCACACGGCCGTCGTCCTCACGGGCGACCACGGCGAGGGCTTCGGCGAGCACGGCGTCACCGAGCACGGCTTCGACCTCTACACGGCGCAGACGCGCGTGCCGTTCATCGTGCGCGTGCCGGGCCTGCCCGGGCGGGTCGCCGCGCCCGCGGGGCACATCGACATCGCGCCGACGCTCGTCAACCTCGCGCGCGGGCAGGCCGAGCCGACCTTCATCGGCCGGTCGCTCGTCCCCGATCTCGTGGGCGCGCGGGCGGCCGACGCGGACACGCGCGCGGTCTTCCAGGAGGTGACGTCCGAGCGGGGCAAGAAGCGCGCGCTCGTGACCACGCGCCGCCACCTCATCTGGAACTGGGTCGCCCAACGACACGACCGAGTGCTACGACCGCGCGCGCGATCCGGCGGAGACGCGCGACCTCTGGGACGTGGCGGGCGATCCGCTTTGCGTGGGCCTGGCGCGCGAGCTCAAGCGCATGGTCGCGGCGCTCGCGCTGCCGCCGGGCGCCGCCGAGAAGATGGCCGCCGGCGTGACGCCGCCGGGCGCGCCGCGCCGCGCGCCGGCGCACGCGCTCGACGCCGATTGGGCGAGGCGATCGCCGTGCGCGGCTACGACGTGCCGGTTTCGGAGGCGCGCCCGGGCGACACGCTCGAGGTGGTCACCTATTTCACCGTGCAGCAGCGGCTGGGCGAGGGGTGGCGGATCTTCTTTCACCTCGAGGGGCCCGTCGGCGGCTTCCGCAACCTCGACCACGTGCCCGTCGAGGGCCTGATGCCGCTCGCGCGCTGGCGCCCGGGGCAGCAGATCCGCGATCGCTTCAAGATCGCGCTCCCCGCCGGCACGCCGCCGGGGCTCTACACGCTCTACGTCGGCGCGTACCACGCGGGGGAGCGGCTGCCGGTGACGCCGCCCGCGCTCGCCGACGCGCGCGGTCGGCTGCGCCTGCTGCAGTTCACGGTGCGCCCGTGACGATTCGCCCGAGCCGCCGCCAGCTGACCCTTGGCGCGATCGTGGTGGTCGCCTCGCTCGCCGTCGTCGAGACGACGGTCGCGCTGGTGGCGCCGTCGCTCGCGCCGACCGACGCCGACTGGGACGCGGCGGCCGCCGCCGTGCGCGCGGGCTTTCGCCCGGGCGATCTCATCGTCGCCGCGCCCGCCTGGGCCGATCCGATCCTGCGCGTGCACCTCGGCGATCTCGATCCCGCCCGAGGTGGCGGCCCGAATCGACGACGACTGCTTCGCGCGCGTCTGGGAGGTGAGCCAGCGGGGCGCGCACGCGCCCGCGGCCGAAGGGGCGACCGCGACCGTCGCGCGCGACGAACGCTTCGGCGCGCTCCGTTCCGGCTGCTCGAGCGCCCGGCCGAGGCGGTGGGCTACGACTTCGTCGCGCACGGGGCCGACGCGCGCGTCACCCGCCGCGATCTCCGTGGCGGCCTCGCCGCCTGCGTGCCCTCCGGCGATCGCGTCAACTGCGGCGGCGGCAGCATTATGTTCCACCGCCAGGTCGTCGAGGTCGACCAGAAGCTGCGCGAGGCGCTGCTGACCGAGCCGCTGGCCAACGCCGCCGTGATTGTCGACTAGGCTGGCGTGCCGCTCGGCCGCGAGCTGGTGATCGCCACGGGGCTCCACGACACCTGGATGCGCAAGGCGGCGCGCGGCACCGTCGAGGCGCGGGTGACCGTCGGTGACCAGACGACTGATCTCCCGGTCACCGACGACGACAGCGGCTGGACGCACACCCGCATCGATACCTCGGCCCACGCCGGCCAGACGCTGCCGGTCCGGCTGGAGATCACCTCGGCGAGCCCCTTCGACCGCCTCTTCGTCTTCGCCGCCGAGGCGCGCCGATGACTCGCCTCCGGCTCACGCCCCGACGCCTCGAGGCCTTGATCACCGCAGCGCTCGCGCTGGGGGCCGTCGTCTGGCTGCTCGCCGTCGAGGGGCGGCAGGGGATCGGGCGCGACGAGGCGCAGTACTTTCGCGCCGGCGAGCGCTACTGGGGCTGGTTCGAGGAGCTCGCCGACAACCTCGCGCGCCGGGCACCCGGGCCGGTCGTTCACACCCTCCGAGCCTCGATCGCTACTGGAGCGACAACGCGCCCGATCACCCCGTCGTCATGAAGGTCCTCTACGGCCTCTCCTGGCGCGCGTTTCACACCTGCCACTGCACGGGCCCGGAACGCGGCTACCACCCGATCCCCGTGCGCGGGCGCCACCGCACGCTGCCGCTGTTCGCGCGCGAGTCGACCGCCTTTCGGTTCCCCGCGATCCTCTTCGCGGCGCTGCTCGTCGGGCTGGTCTACCGGTTCGCGCGCGGCTGGCTGCCGCGCGGGCCGGCGGCCGTCGCGGGCGCTGCTGACGCTCGCGCAGCCGCACTACTTCTTCCACGCGCAGATCGCCTGCTTCGACGCGCCGATCGCGACGATGGCCTTCGCCGTGGGGCTAGCCTACTGGAAGTCGCTGCGCGACTCGCGCTGGGGGGTAGCCACCGGCGTGCTGTTCGGGATCTCGCTGGGGGTCAAGCACAACGCCTGGCTGATCCCGTTCTTTCTCGTCGCGCACTACCTCTGGATGCGGCGGGGGGACCTGCGCGCGCGCCGGCTGACGCGCGTGCCGCTGGCCTTCGTGGCCATGCTGGTGCTGGGGCCGCCGATCTTCCTTCTCCACTGGCCCTGGCTCTGGGTGTCGCCCGTGGCGCGCACGCGCGCCTACGTCGAGCGCCACCTCGACCACGAGCACTACAACTTCGAGTACCTCGGCTTCAACTTCAACCAGCCGCCGACGACCACGAAGATGAAGTGCATCCGCGCCACCGCGCCGTTCGTCGAGACCGGCCTCACCGTGCCGGTGACGACACTGGCGCTGGCGGCGCTCGGCGCGGGCCTCCTCGCGCGCCGGCGGCGCGGGGCCCCCGTGGCGCCGGACAGCGCCGAGACCGAGGCGCCGGCCGCCGATCGCCCGAGCTGGCTCTGTCCCGGGGCCGACGTCGACCGCGCGCCGGGGGCGTTCGTGCTCGCCCAGACGCTCGGTCCGCTGACCGTCCTGGCCGTCCCCTCGACGCCGATCTTCGGCGGGGTGAAGCACTTCCTGACGGCGATGCCTTATCTGGCGCTGCTGGCGGGGATCGGCCTCCACTGGCTGATCCGCGCCGCCGCCGAGACGCTCCCCGAGGCGCGCGCCCGCGCCCGCCGCGCCGCGCCCGTCGCGCTGGCGGTGCTGGTCTGCCTGCCCGCGCTGGTCGAGACGCGCCGCTCGCACCCGGACGGCCTCGGCCACTACAACCTCCTCGCCGGCGGCTTCGCCGGCGGGGCGTCGCTCGGCATGAACCGCCAGTTCTGGGGCTACTCGGTGCTCCCGATGCTCGCCGATCTCGACCGCCGGGTCCCCGAGAATCGCATGTTTTTCTGGCACGACGTTCTCTCCGACGCGATCTCAATGTACAAACGGGATGGTCGCCTCTCGGCCGGCGTCGGGAACACCGGCTTCGGCGAAGAGGGAATCGCGCGCTCGGAGATCGGAATTCTCTTCTACGAAAAACATTGGGCCAAGTACGAGGCCTGGTTCTGGCAGTACTACGGAACGACCAAACCGGTCGAGGTGCGGGCACGCGAAGGCGTCCCGATGGTGACCCTCTACCGACGGGGCGTCCGTTGAGCGCGGCCCCGCCCGACGCCGACGCGCCCGGGCCCCCGGCGGCGTCCCGGCTGTCGCTCTTTCTCGGAGGCTGGCGTGGCTGGCGCGGCGTCGCGGTCGTCTACCTGGTGTTCCTGGCCGCCTACCTCGGCGCGTCGGGCGGCCGGCTGCGGATGCACTCGCAGTACAACCACTACGTCTACCTGGCCGACGGTTGGCTGCACGGGCGCCTCACGCTGGCCGGCCCGCCGCCCAACGAGAACGACTGGGCCAAGGTCGACGTCCTCAAGCTCAAGGACGGCCGCGAGCTGCGCGGCATCTACGGCGGCCGCGTCGGCGGCGGCGGCGCCTCCGACCGTTTCTACCCGATGCGCGGCGATTCCTTCATCGTCCCGGCGGCGCAGATCGCCTCGCGCTCGACGATCCGGCTAGTCTCGTTCCCGCCTTTCCCGGCCGTGCTCGATGCTGCCGTTCGTCGCCATCTGGGGGCTCCAGTTCAACGACGTGCTGTTCACGGCGCTGTGGGCCGCGGCCAACCCGACGCTCCTCTTTCTCCTCCTGCGCGCGCTGCGCGCCCGGGGCTACTCACGCCGCAGCGAGGTCGACGATCTGTGGCTGACCGCCATGTTCGGCGTCGGGTCGGTCTACTACTTCTGCTCCGTCGTCGGCGAGGTCTGGTTCACCGCCGAGATCATCGGCGTCACCCTGTCGCTCGGCTACGTCTGGGGCTCGCTGGAGGCGCGCCGGCCGGTGCTGGCCGGGATCTGCGTCGCGCTCGGCTTCGCGACGCGCCCGCCCTGGGCCGTGCTCCCGCTCTTTCTCTTCGAGGCCGTCCGCGCGGTGGGCGGCCGCGAGGCGCTGCGCGATCCAGAGGCGCGGCGGGCGCTGGTCGTCTCGCTGCTGCGGTTCGCCGCGCCGATCGCCATCGGCGGCCTGGCGCTCGCCGCCTACAACTACGTCCGCTTCGGCAGCCCCTTCGAGTTCGGTCACAAGTACATGCAGGTCCAGTGGCAGGACCGCATCTTCCGCTTCGGTCTCTTCAACTACCACTTCCTCTCGCGCAACCTGGCCGCCGCGCTGGTGCTCCTGCCGCGCATCATGACCCACTACCCGTACGTGAAGGTGAGCCAGCACGGCATGAGCCTGCTCGTGACGTCGCCCAACCTGGCGTACACCGTCCTGCCGCAGGAGAAGAGCCCGCTCACCAAGGCGCTCTGGTTCACCATCCTGGCCACCGCGCTCCCCGATCTGCTGTACCAGAACTCGGGGTACGTCCAGTTGGGCTTCCGCTTCAGCCTCGACTTCATGATCTACTTCATGGTGCTGCTGGCCGTCGGCAACCGGCCGCTCACCCGGCGCTTCCGAGCGCTCGTCGTCGTCGCCTTCGCGATCAACCTGCTCCTGGCGATCGGCTTCGACCGCTACACGCAGTTCTCCTACGACGACAGCTTCTTCCCCCACGGGAACAACTGAGGCCGAGGGGCGCGCGCGCCTCAGCGGCCGTGCATGTGGAAGCCGCCGCCGCCGTGGAAGCTGCCGCCGCCGCCGTGGAACGCGCCGCCGCCGCCGAAGTGCGGGGCCGAGTAGGGGACGGGCGCGGCGTGGTAGCCGCCGCCGTACGCCGGCGCGCCGTGCCAGCCGCCCCCGGCGGGCGGTGTGTGCCAGTTGCCGCCGCCGGCAACGCCGCCGCGGTACGCCGGTCCGCCGTGCCAGCCGCCGCCAACGGCCGCCGGGACCCGCGCGATGGGCGGCGCCGGGCGGAAGCCGCCGCGGTAGTACCGCCCGCCCGCGTAGTAGGACGGGTAGTAGCTGCGGTAGTAGAACGAATAGAACGGCCAGTAGGCCCAGAAGAACGGATCGTACGGGCCCTGCCAGTAGTACCAGGAGCCGACAGTGGTGAAGTAGGGCGACCAGGGCCGCCACCAGTGGTAGTGCGGGCCGACCATGAAGCACCAGCCGCCGCCGTACTCGTCGGCGATCGGGTGCGCGCCGTAATAGCTGTACGACTGCCCGGTGTAGCCGAAGTCACGCGGGTCGCCGATGAAGTAGTAGCAGCCGTTGTGGTACGAGAAGAGCCGCAGGTCGAACGGCGCGTAGTTGTGCACGTGCGGGTTCGGCGTCGCTTCCCAGCCGCCGCCCGGCGCTGGGTGCGGTCCGCCGAAGCAGTAGCCGCCTCCCTGAACCGGGATCGCGGACGATTGCACGCCGGGGGGGATTGGGTAGTCCGGCTGCTGCGGCGCCTGTTCGGGCGCCGCGGCCGGCGCGGGCTGCATCGGCATCTGCGCCATTTGATCAGCCGGCGGAACGGCCTCCTGGGCCCCTTGCGGGGGCGGGGGAGGGGCTTGCTCGGCCTGGGCGTAGACATTCCCGGTCCCCAAGATCCCGAGGCCGATCCCGAGGCCGACCATTCCAGCGAGTGCGGACAGTGAGCTCTTGAGACGCATGACCACCCTCGAAGTAAGCAAGCGGCGCGCCCACCGCAAGCAGCGCCAAGACCCCATGAATATAGCACCGCGAAGGGCAGATGGGGCCGGAGCGTGCCGTTCGTTCACAGGCTGCTGCACAGGCTGTGCGGTTGCGGGGCTACCGATTTCAGCCTAGGTTCCAGCTTCATGCCGATTGACGTTCAGCTCAACGACCTGCTCAAGGAGGCGATGCGCGCCAAGGACAGCCGCACCGCCGATTGCATCCGGATGATCAAGACCAAGCACATGGAGCGCCGCACCGCAGCCGGGTTCAAGGGGCCGCTCGACGACGCGCTCTGGTTGGACGTGATCACCGCCTACCAGAAGCAGCTGCGCAAATCGCGCGAGGAGTACGCCGCGATCGGCGCGCGCGGCGCCGACGCCATCGCGCAGATCGACTTCGAGATCGGGTTCTGTGCGCGGTTTCTCCCCAAGGCCGCCTCCGACGACGAGACGCGCGCGATCGTCCGCGAAGCGGTCGTGCGCCTCGGCGTCTCGGATCCCAAGGCCGCCGGCCGGGTCGTCGGTGAGATCATGAAGGCCAACAAGGGGAAGCTCGATCCCTCGGCGGTCAAGCGGATGGTCGACGAGGAGCTGGCGCCGCCGAAGAGCTGATCGCGTCGGGCCGCGCGACTAACGCCGCCCGTGGCGGGTGGAGTGGGCGTCGGCGCGATCGTCGATCCACTGCTCGACGACCGACAGCCGCGAGGCGAGATCGGGGATCGCCGCGTAGCCGTCGCGCGCCTCCTGGGCCAGCTCCATCGCGTGCGTGCGATCGGCCTCGGCCGATCCCCAGATGGCGCGGGCGAGCGCGAAGGCGGTCTCCTCGCGCGCGCCGGCGTCAGTGACGTGGGTCGACCGGATCTCCCAGGCGCGCTCCAGCACGCCGCGCGCGTCGAGCGGCCGCCCCTCGAGCAGCGCCACCTCGCCGAGGACGGTCATCGGATCGGCCAGGAACGGGTGGTCGCGCCCCAGCGTCTTTTCGAACGCCGTCTCCACGTCCGTGACGTCGGCGCGCGCGTCGGCGGGCCGCTTGAGCGCGACCAGGGCGTGCGCGCGCGCGAGGAGCGCGGCGTTGACCTCGTAGGCGTCGGCGGGGAAGACGGCGCCCGCGATCTTGAGCGCGCGCCCGGCGGCGTCGAGCGCGGGGTCGGCCTCCCCGAGCATCAGCGCCGCCTTGGAGCGGTTGACCAGTGCGGCGGCCAGGTCGGGATGGGCGGGGCCGAGCGCCTGCTCGCGCACCGAAACGGCGGCGGTGAAATCGGTGTCGGCCCTCCGCCACTCGCCCTCGCTCGCCTCGAGCGCGCCGCGGACGTTGAAGAACCAGCCCCGCAGCCTCTCGTGGTCGGCGGCGTGTCCCAGCGCCACCTCGGCGAGCCCCGCCCAGCGGTCGCCCTCGGGGAACCGGTGGGCAAACGTGCCGACGATCGCCGCGAGCTGGATGGCCGCCTCGGCCGCGAGGTCGTCGAGGTGCAGCGCCGACGCGCGCCGGTAGGCCTCCTCGTACAGCGGGATCGCGCTTTCGGGGTCGAACGGGGAGCGGATGCGGGCGTCGACCAGCAGCGCCTCGGCCAGCAGCGGATCGTACCCCGCGGCGCGGACGTCCTCGACGAGCGCGCCGATCGGCTCCAGGGACTGCCAGTCGTGCCCGGCGGCGGCGCCGGCCCGCAGGGCGAGCAGTCGGCCGGTGAGCTGGTCGACCCGCGCGCGCAGCGACGGATCGGCGGGCGGCGCGGGCGCGGCGCCGAGCGCCACGATGTCGGCGCAGGCGTCGACACGGCTGAGGGAAAGGGCGGCCGCGATCGCGCGGCGGACCACCTTGGCGTCGGCGTGCGCCAGCACCTCGGTCATTGCGCCGAGCTCGCCGCGCCGTCGCTCGAGGCAGGCGGCGCGCAGGGTGGAGGCGGCGCCGGTGACGCCGGCGGCGCTCTCGCAGGCCTCGCGCGAGGCGGCGGACCAGCCGGCCGCGTAGCCGTCGAGGATCTGGGCGACGCGGTCGAACCGCTCCGGCGCGTCGGGTACGTCGCCGGCGGCCGCCTGGAACGCCGCGCGCGTCTCGCGCCGCGGGTGACCCTCGGGCGCCGTCTCCCAGATGCCCGCCAGCTTGGGCGCCGGATCGCAGGAGGCGGCGTGACGGGCGCGCACGCGCCAGAGGCCCGCCAGGCCCACCAGCCCGGCCAGCGCCAGCCCGATCGCGACGCCGATCGTGGCGGTGCGCGCCGATGTGTGCTCGGGCGCCGCGGAGATCTCCTCGAGCAACGCGTTCATGTCGGGGAAGCGGCGCTCCCGGTCGACCGCCAGGCCGCGCAGCAGCGCGGCTTGAATGCGGCGGGGAACGCGCCCCTTGAGCGGGCCGGGGCGGGGGCGCCCCGCCAACACGTCGCCGCGCAGCTCGAGCAGCGTCGATCCTTCGAACGGGCGCGCGCCGTGCAAGGCTTCCCAGAGCGCGACGCAGAAGCTGAACTGGTCGGCGCGCGGATCGACCGGCTGGCCGACCATCTGCTCGGGCGACATGTAGAGCGGGGTTCCCAGGATCGCGCCGACCTTGGTGAGGCGGACTTGCTGCGTGGTCCCCGGGCCGCCGGCGGCAGCCAGGCCGAAGTCCATCACGCGCGCGCTGCCGTCGCGCGCGACCATCACGTTCTGCGGCTTGAAGTCGCGGTGGACGATGCCCGCCAGGTGCGCGGCCGCGAGACCACGCCCCGCGCTGAGGAACATGGTGAGCACCTCGCTGGTGGTGCGGAGTTGGCGCGCGAGCCAGATCGCCAGCGTCTCCCCCTCGACCAGCTCCATCGCCAGGAACATCCGGCCGCCCGAGGTGCCGACGTCGTAGATGGCCACGACGTTCGGGTGCGAGAGCCGGGCGACCGACTGCGCCTCGCGCGCCAGCCGCGCCGCCTCGATGTCGTCGGGGCGCGCGTCGGCGCGCAGGATCTTGATCGCGACCTTGCGGTCGAGCTCCGGATCGTGCGCGGCGTAGACCTCGCCCATGCCGCCGCGGCCGACCAGGTGCAGGAGCCGGTAGCGCCCGACGGAGAGCTCGGGCGCGGCGCCCGCCGGCCCGCCGGCGTCGGGCGTGGCGACGGCGACCAGCGTCGCGCAGGCGGCACAGGCGACGAGGTGGCGCTCGACGGCCGCGAGCGCGGGTCCGCGGAGAGCGCCGTTGACGAAGGCGACCACGGTCTCTTCGTCGAGACAATCCATGGGGTGGCGCGCGATTATCGCCCACAGAGCCGGGGGGACGCGAGAAGCTGCGCCCATTCCCGGTCTCTCTGGTAACTTACCAAAAGCCATGGCGGTCGCGCGGGAGGCGGATTTGGCGCGAGTTTTCGCCGGAGCGCGCCCCACGGCGCGCCTGCCGGCCGATCTCGGGGAGCGCCTGATGGCCGTCCTCACACGCGTCGAGAGCGCCTGGCCCGACCTGCCGATCGACCACGCCCGGCTGGTCGAGACCATCGCCCGGACGGTCGGCGACGACGTGGAGCAGGGCCTCGCGGATCTCTACGTCGAGGATCTGGCGCTGGCCCTCGCCTGCGCCGACGGGCTCCCGAACGCGCTGGGGCAATGCGATCGGCTGTGCGCGGGCGCGATCGCCGCCGCGGTGGCGCGCGTCGATCGCAGCCTCGATCTGCGCGACGAGGTCCGCCAGATCCTCTGGCAGCGAATCTTCGTCGGCACGGCGGCGGAGGCGCCGCGCATCCAATCGTACGCGGGGCGCGGCCCGCTCGTGGCGTGGGTCGCGGTGGCGGCGCAGCGGGTGGCGCTCGATCTTCGCCGGTCGGCGGCGCGGACCGCGGGGAGTGATCCGCTGGCCGACGAGCTTCTCCCGGCCAGCACGCACCCCGAGATCGACTACCTGCGCACCCGCTACAAGGCCGAGTTCGAGGCTGCCGTACGGGACGCGCTGGCGGGCCTGCCCGATCGGGATCGGCTGCTGCTCAAGCTCACGATCGTGAGCGGCCTGTCGCACGAGCAGCTGGCCAACATCTACGGCGTGAACCAGTCGACCGTCACCCGCTGGATCGCGCGGGCGCGCGAGTCGGTGCTGGAGGCGACCGAGCGCACGGTCTGCGCGGCGCTGCGCATGCCGCCGGGCGAGTTCCGCTCGCTGGCCGGCTTGCTCGTGAGCCGCCTCGATCTCAGCATCTCGCGCGTGCTCGACACGCCGACGATCGAATAGGGCGCCTACGCTGCCGGCAGGTCCGCGATGTAGTCGCGCAGATCCGCGGGCAGCGGGCTCTCGACCGTCAACGGTTGCCGGCTCTTGGGGTGGGGGAAGGTCAGGCGGTGGGCGTGGAGCGCGTGGCGGGGGAGGCCGTCGAAGGCGGCGAGCAGCTCGGGCGTGACCCCTTCGTCGCAGGCGCGCATGAAGAGCGCCTCGCCGGCGCCGTAGAGCTTGTCGCCCACGATCGGGTGGCCGAGGCCCTGGAAGTGGACGCGGATCTGGTGCTGGCGGCCAGTCTCGGGCTTCGCCTCGCAGAGCGCGTGGGCGGCGAAGCGGCGCAGCGACGCGGAAGCCGGTCACCGCCGGCAGCCCGTCGGCCGCCGGCCCCATCATGACGTGCGTCGGCGTATCGAGCAGCTTGATCGGCTGGTCGATGCGCCCGGCGTCGGGCGGCTGCCCTTTGACCAGCGCCAGGTAGGTCTTCTCGACGACGCGGCGGGCGAATGCTTGCGTGAGGAAGCTCGCCACCTCGTGCCCGCGCGCGATGACCAGCACGCCCGAGGTCTCACGGTCGATGCGGTGCGCGACCTCCATCGATTCGTCAGGGTAGCGCTCGCGCAAGAGGGCGGTCAGCGTGTTGCGCCAGAACTTGGCGGTGGTGTGCATCGGCAGGCCGGCCGGCTTGTCGATGACCAGCACCGAGTCGTCCTCGTAGAGGATGTCGAAGCGGCGCGGCACCTCCGGCTCGATCGGCGCCGGGCGCCGCAGCAGGATCGTCTCTCCGGCGCGCACGGCCGCCGCCGGCCGCACGTTCCGCCCGTCGGAGAAGAAGATCTGCTCACGGATGATCGACTGGATGCGCGTGCGCGACAGGCGCCCGATTCGCCGCTTCAGGAAGTGGTCGAGCCGCCAGCCGCCGCACTCGACCGGCACGACGATGTCCAGCTCGATGACGTCCGGATCGCCGGACTCCGTCGCACGCAGCAGCACGGGGCTATGTTACCCGCGTTTCAAATCTTGCTGTCGATCGTGCCGGACCGGCGATCCTCGTTGGCCTCGTCGATCCGGCGCGCGCCCTCGAGCAGCAGGAAGGTGGTGGAGGACTGGATCTCGTCGACGCCGCCGATGTCGCCGATCAGGAAGTCGAACGATCCCGTCCGCCAGGCGAGCGTCTCGTAGACGGCCGCGGCGCCGCCGAGGCGGGGCTGGTCGCAGTCGGCGCGCACGACGTGCCCCTTGCGCACGAACAGCCGGGCGACGCCCATGTCGCGCTCGACGAGCAGGATGCCGGTCTTCCGCTCCATCTCCAGGATGGTCAGCACGCTCGCCAGGCTCACCTGATCCAGCGCGCCCCGCAGCGCCGACAGCGGCCGATGGCCCGCCGAGGGGCGCGCATCAGCGGCGCCGCCCGGCGCCGTGGGTTGACCAACGAGCGTGTGCACTGAGCCGCTCCCGAGAGCAGTAACGACGGCCCGCTCGAGATCTTCCAGGCGAACCGGCTTGCGCAGCCGCTGATCCCGGGACCCCGCCCCGGCAATGGCGGTGGAGGCGTCGAGATCCGAGGTCAGGAAGATGATCGGCGCGTCGGCGCAGGCGGGGAGGGTGCGCAGCCGCTCCCACCAGGCCCACCCCTCGATCGCCGGCAGCGAGATCGAGGTGAGGATCAGATCCGGCTTGATCTTCGACGCCACGACGAAGGCCGCCGGGGCGTCGCCGGCCAGGCTCACCTGGTGGCCCTGCTGGCCGAGAGCGCGCGCAATGATCCGCTGAATCCAAGGATCATCGTCGACGACCAAAATCCGCCCCGGCGTCACGTGCGCGCCCTCGGCGGATTATTGCACCTTTTTTCGGGCCGCGCCTGTGACGACTTGCGCGGACTTGGTTCTGCTCGCGCGGTTCTGCTCGAGCGGCTGCCCTCGCCGGGTGCGCCGGCTCTACTCGTCGTCGGGGTTGCCGTTCCAGCGCCAGTTGCCCCGCTCGCGCTCCTCGGGCTTGGGGCGGGTCGAACGCTTCTTTTCGGGGCGCTCGCGGCGTGGTGGGGCATCGCCCGGCCCGGGGGGGCCGCCCGCCTGGACGCGCCGGCGAAGCCGCCGGGGCGGAAGCCGCCGGGGCCGCGGGGCGGGCCGAAGTCACGCGGGGGTCCGCCGGCGGGACCGCCCGGACCGCGCGGCGGGCCGCCGAAGCCGCCTGGCCGCCGGGACCGCGCGGGGGCCCACCGCGGACCACCCGGGCCACCCGGGGCCCGCGCGGGCGGGCCGCCGTAGCCGCCTGGACGCGGCGGGCCGCCTGGGCCGCCGGGCCGGGCGGTCCCGTTGGCTTGGCCTGCGCCTCCTCGACGATGATCGGCGCGCCCCTGCAGGATGCGCCCCGAGAGCTTCTCGATCGACGCCTTGGCGCCGTCGTCGGTCGCGGTCTCGACGAACGCGAACCCGCGCGGCCGCCCCGTCTCGCGATCGAGCGCGACGCGGACGCTGCGCAGCTCGATCCCTTCGCCGGTGAACGCCTCCCGCAGCTCCTGCTCGTTGACGTTGTACGAAAGATTGCCGATGAAAAGTCGAGTACCCATCTCTTGTCGTGCCTACGTGCTTGCGTGCCGTGGTGCGGGGGCCGTGGGGCTTCGCGTTCAGGCTGGGCGGTTGTTGACCCTGTCCCGGAGCTCCTTGCCGGCCTTGAAGGTCGGGACGCGGCGGGCGGCGATCTCGATCGGGGTCGCCGGTCTGGGGATTGCGCCCGGTGCGGGCCGCCGATTCGCGGACCGCAAAGGCGCCGAATCCGCGCAGATCGATCCGCTCGCCCTTGGCCAGACCATCGGCGACGGCATCGATGAGCGCGTCGACCGTGATCTCCACTTGCTGCCTTGGCAGGTTCTTCTGCTGCGCCACGACGTCGACCAAATCTGCCTTCTTCATGAGCTTCGTATTCTCCTGGGTTGTTTTTTGGACCGGACCGCGAACCTTGCGCAGCTCGAAACCCGGTAAAGATAGTTCCTTCACTTCGGCAAGGTCAAGGCGCCCCCGGAGGGCGCTCCCGGGCCCCAGTGAGGTAGTGTACGGTCGACCCAGATGAAAGGGTTTTTCCTCGGCCTGCTGGTCGCGGTCGCCGCGTACGGCGGCTACACGTATTGGAAGGACTTGAACCGCCACCCCACCCCCGCCGTTCATGGGGGGGCGGACGGCGGCTCCCCGGCCAGGGAGGCGCACGAGCGTAAGAAGCACCGGCGGCGGGGCGCCATGCGGGTGGCCCGGGCCGAGGGGTCGGCGCCCGCCGCGCCGGGGGGCGCGCCGCGGGTGGCGCTGCCGCCACCGCCGATCGAGAACGAGCCCGAGCCGGTCAAGCTGTCGCCGTCCGACCTCAAACTGGTGAGCCAGGGGGACGACCTCGCGCGTCCCGACGTCGTCCACCTGGGCGACGCCACGGACGACAGCGGTTCGCGCGAGCTGAACCAGGACGACATCGACCTGCGTTTTCGGGCCAAGGAAGAGGCCATCCTCGACTGCATCGCGCACGCCCGCCCGGACGAGGAGACTTACGTCCCCGGCCGCGTGACGGTGAAGTTCCGCATCCAGCGCACGGGGAACGTCCGCGGCGTGCGGGTCGAGGCGCCGGCGATCCTGCAGAAGGGCGGGCTCACCGGCTGCGTCCGTGGGGTCGTCGGCGGCCTGCGGTTTCCGCCGTCGAGCGGCAGCCAGATCGTTTCGTACCCGTTCTCGTTGACTTGAGCGCGGCCGCCCCTTGGGGGCGCCCTGGAGCTCAACCCTCGCCGGAACTCAGCCCAGCCGGAAACGCTAGAGCGCAGGCGACCGAGGTTACGCGCGTCCCGAGCGCGTCCCTCCGATTTCACGTCTCAGGCCGCTTGCGGACTTTTTGCGGCGCGTAGCCTGCCCCTGCGATTGTGAACGCAGGCTACGCGCCGCAAAAAGTCCGCAAGCGGCCTGAGACGTGGGGCGAGACGCGAGGTACTCGCCGCGCGCGAGGTGGTTCACGGGCGACTGGAGCAGGGGCGACTGGAGGCCGGGGGTCAGTCTGGCGAAAGCAACCGAAGGGCATGGTCCAAGATCAATCGGGCGTCCTGGGCGGGACCGAGGTCGGGTTGGCCGGCGCGCGAGCCCAGCGTGACCAGCTCGGGCGGGCGGGGCGCGGTGTCGCGCAGGCGCTGGGCCGCGGCACGGACCTCCTCGGGGATCGCGGGATCCCCGGCGAGGGCGACGACGTGCTCCATGTAGCTGCGCCCGGCGCGCTCGTCGGGGTGTCGGGTCAGGACGGCGTTCCAGGCCATCCCGGCGGCGCGGCGCGCGTGGGTGACGCCGGGGCGGGGGGCCCGGCGCCCAAGCGCCTCCTCGGCGTGCCCGATCTCGGTCGCCGCGGCGGCCAGCCACTCCTCGGCGGTCAGCCGGTTCAGCCAGTGGGTGGGATCGGGACCGGGCATCGCGGATCCAATTTAAGCCCGGCCTAGGTCCAGGTCGGGATCGTTTTCTCGGCGCGCGCCAGATCTTCCTCGGTGTCGATCTCGCGCCAGAGACCGTCGATGAACAGCGGGCGCAGCCCCACGCCGCGCGCGGCGAGCGCGTTCAGCCCGTCGCTGAGGTAGGCCTGATTCAGCGTGGCGGCCGCGCCGAAGGGCGCGCCGCTTCCGCGGGCGCTCGCCTCGCGCCAGATCTCGGCGAGCGCGGCGGCCCCCTCGGCAGAGAAGCGCGCGAGGCCGATGAACTCGCCCGCCGCTTCGTTCTCGGCGACCAGCCGCTTGCCGACGCGGGTGACCGCCGCTGCGGCGCCCGCGCCCTCGACGCGCGCCAGCTCCGCCTCGCTGACCGGGTGGAGCGTGCGGCCGTCGTACGCGTCGCGCCAGCGGCGATCGATCACCAGCGCCACCGGTCCCGGCGCCTCCGCCAGCCGGCGGGCGTGCTCGGGCGCGAACACGATGTCCGAGTAGGAGAAGATGAACCCGTCCTTCATCTCGCGCTGTGCAAAGAAGAGCGAGGTGAAGATGTTGTTCTGGGCCCAGTCGGCGTTCTCGACGAAGCGCAGCGGTGGGCCGCCCGCCGGCGGCGCGATCTTGTCACCGCGGTAGCCGCGCACGACCACCACGTCGTCGACGCCCGCCGCGGCCAGCGCGTCGAGCTGCCGGTGCAGGATCGCCCGCCCGGCGACCTTCACCATGCACTTGGGGATCTCCTCGGTCTCCGAGCCGAGCCGCCGTCCGCGCCCCGCCGCCACGATGATCGCTTTCATTTCACTCCCGGGGCGTTGGTGCGCCCGAGGGCGCGGCCGATCGAGAGCAGCGCACGGGCCGCGTAGGCGGCGTTCATCGCCAGGTAGGCGTGGAGAAACAGGTCGACCCGGTTGGCGATCGCCACGAAGACAATGTAGCTCGGGTAGTGGACGACGAAGCGCCCGACCGCCTCGAGAAGGGCCAGCGGCGAACGCCGGGTCGGCGCCGCGGCGGCGAACCCCTCGCCGTAGTCGCCGGCCCCGCGGGCGACGGGCGCGCCCGTCGCGGCGGCGTACTCCGGGCGTCGCATGAAGGTCGTCAGGCTGATCGCCCCCGCGACGATCACGAGGCCTCCCAACCCCTCGAGCAGCCAGCGTGCCTCGTGGGCCGGCTGCCAGAGCCGCAGGGCGATGGCCGCGACGAGCGCGAACGCCTTGAGCTCGTCCATCAGGAAGTCGAGGTGCGCGCCGACGGGCGACGAGGTCCCCTTGAGGCGCGCCAGCTGTCCGTCCGCGCAGTCGAGCACGTAGGAGAATTCGAGGATGCCGACGCCCGCGCAGAGCGCGCCCCACCCGGGGCGGAACGCGATGAGGGCCGCGCCCGCCAGAAACACCGGCAGCGTCACCAGCGTGATCTGATTCGGAGTCACCGACGTCCGCGCGAGCGGGACGATCACCGCCGCCGCCAACGGCCGGGCGACGAACTTGTTCCAGACGATGTCCTTCGGCTTCCGCGTCCGTCGGTAGGCGTCGACGACGGCGCTCAGCACGTTGTTGGTCTCCTCAATGTGCCAGAAGGCCGTAGAGCTGGTAGATGCCGAGCAGGACCAGGCCGAAGGCGAAACCGAGGCCGACATAGGTCCAGACCGGCGTCTCGCGGCGGGGCTTGCGCGGCTTTTCTGCGGCTGCGGGCGCCGGGGCCGCGGCGTCGGCGCGCTTGCGCGCGGCCGCGCGCGAGTCGTACCCGGGCTGCGTCGTCGGCTGCGGCTCGCTCTCGGCCGTCGGCGTGGTGATCGGCGCGGCCGCCGCGCGGGGTGGGGCGACCGCCTCGGGCGGCACCACGGCCGGCGTCGGAACGTCGACCTTGCGTGCCCCCGTCTTGCGGTCGACCTTGGCGGTTTCCGTGCGGTTGGAGTCGGCGTCGGCCGCCACCGCCGGCGCGCCCGGTTGCGACTGGCGCTGCCCGGGCAGGAACCCCTCGGGGGCCTTGGGGGCGGGCACACCGAAGATGGTTTTGGTGGCGCCGGAGCTGGAGGCGGACACCGGTGCCGGTACCGCGCTGGGGGCCACGCCGGGCGGCGTGAGGCGGGGCGTGACCGGTGCCGCCGTGACGACGGGCGCAGGCGTTGCCACCCGCGTGCCTGCCGGCTGCGCCGCGGCCTTGGCGGCCTCGGCGGCGGCGCGCGCCTTGGCGATCTCGGCGACCGGCATCCCGAAGATGGTCTTGGTGGAGCTCGCCTGGCGGGCCGCCTGCGCCGAGGCGGCGGGCGCGGGAACCGGCGCGGGGGCGGCGGTGGAAGGCTTCTCGCGCTTGGGCGCGGTCGCCGGCAGCTTGAACTCGGGGACCACCAGGCGGTAGTTGCCCGACGACCATTGCATGACCTCGGCCAGCCGCTCGGGCGCGTCGATGCCGCCCACGGTGACGCCGCTGATCTCGCCGCGCTTGTACTCGACGCGCGCCGTCTCGTTGCCGCGCCACACGTCGATGGCGCAGCTGATGACGTAGTCCTCGCAGTAGCGCATGAGGTGCGCGAGCGCGCGGCCGTCGAGCGTGCCCGTCTCGGGGCCCGCCTCGCTGAGGTTGCCGTCGGTGGGGTTGGGGAGTCGCTGCTCGACCCGGAAGCGGGTCGGCTTGTCGGCGCGCAGACGATCGAGCGCGTCGTCGGTCGCCTTGCCGGCGTAGATCGAATCGGAGACGCCGCCGGCCAGCAGGTGAACCTCGCCGATGACGGCGTCGCCGGTCGCGCCCAGCACCTCGACGCGGGCCGAGACCGCGGGCGCGCTGAGGATGGCGATCAGGTCGTCGAGATCGCCGCCGCTCCATTCCACACCGTCACCGCCGGCCTTCGCCGCGGCCGCACCCTCGGCGCCCGGGGCAACCTGCGGGCGCAAGGGACCGCGGCAGATCGGACAGACGAGGCCCGTCGCTCCCTCGGGCGCATCGAAGCTGAGCTGGCACGTGCTGCAAAGGACCTGCATCTCTAGTGACCTCGGGACCTATTCCCCCCTCGCGAAGCGCGAAGGGTCGAGAAGCTTTTTTCGGACAAATCGGGTCCGATGTCCATTCCCATCATCCGCCCGCCTCGGCGCCGCCGGCGTCACGAGCGCCGCCGGCATCGCCCGCGCCGCCACCAGCGCCCGCCGCGCCCGAGGTTCCGGCGGCGCCCGCGCCGCCCGCGCCGCCAGCGCCGCCCGCGCCGCCGGCCCCGGCTTCGGGTGTCACGTTCGTGTCTCCGCTGCCGGCGTCGATGTTGGGCGCCCGAAAGTCGGCGCCAAGGTTGGTCCCGAAGTTCTTGTCCGTCGGCGGCGAGCTACCGCAGGCGCCAGCCAGCGCGCCGGACAGCAGCGCTGCGGCTGCGCCACGGACCAGTCGGGCTCGCGCCGATCGCGCCATCTCGGCCCGACGGTAGCAAGCGAGGCGCGCGGCCGCAACTCGTGGCCGCGAAAATGCTAGGGACGGGACCTGTCTCCCGGTATGGTCCGGCCATGCTGGAGCGCGTGCCAGGGAGGTTGGTTCTGGTGAGTTTGCTGGCGGCCGCCTGCGCCGAATCGACGCCGCCGGCGAAGACCCCAGCCACCGCGCCGGCCGCTCGATCCTCCGTCACGGCGGTGGCCAAAAAGCTGGCACCGACCGTCGGACCACCCGTGACGCTGATGCCGGCCGCCACGGCCCGCCCGTACCAGATGGCCACCGTCTCGGCCGGATCGATCGACCGACTGCTGGTGAACGGCGCCAAGCTGGTCGGCATAGCCGTTCCGATCCCGATGACCCCCGGAGGCGTGCGCGACATGCTGCTCTCCGAGATGGGCCTCGCCCCCGAGGTGGCGATCAACCTGGACCTCGCGAGCCCCAGCGGCGCGGCGGTGGTCGCGCTCGACGAGAAGGGCAAAAGCGGCGTCGTCTTGGCCATCCCGGCGCGCGGTCCGGCCGAGGCGGACAAGCTGATCGCGGCGCTCGGCAAGCCGGTGATGACCAGTGGTCCTCTCACCATGCTGGCCAACGCCGCCGGCAAGTCGCAGGGGTGGGTCTACCGCGCGGGGAGCGTGGTCGTCCTGGGCGACGAGGTCGACGGGATGGCGCGCGGCGTGATGCTGGCGCTCGAAGCGCGCCGCGCGAGCGCCGACGACGCGACGGTGACGATTTTCCCCGAGGCGATCGCGCGCGCGCACGGGACGGACGTCAAGACCGCCATCGCCGCGTTCCTCGAGCAGGTGCGGCAGACGCAGGCGACGACGAATCCGATGGTCCCCCCGGACAGCGCGATCTACGAGACGTTCGGGACGATGCTGGGCCTGGTCGGCGACGCCGATCGGATCGAGGTCGGCCTGCTCGCCGATCCGGCCCGGGGGCTCATGTTGCGCGCGCGCATGATCCCGCGTCCGGGGACCCAGCTGGAGGCGGCGGCGCGCGACGTCCATCCGTTCGAGATCGATCCGGCGGTCACGGCTGGCCCGGGAGCGCCGGTGATGGTCGGCGCGATGGGCATCGGAGCGGTCTGGCGTCAGATCCTCGGGCAGTACCGCGCGCGGCTGGCGGCGGACAAGGGCAAGGGGGTCGCCGCGGCGCTGGCGTACTACGACCTGTTTCTGAGCGGGCTCGCCGGCGTGCAGACCGGCGTCATCTCGGTCGTCAAGGAGCGCCCCTATCTCACCGGGGTGTTCTCCACGCCGCTCAAGGACGCGGCGACGGCGGCCAAGACGGCGGCGGCGCTCGGTAAGATGGACAGCGCGGCGATGGCCGCGTTCCTCCGGGCGCAGCTCGGGAGCTCCGCCGCGATGCTCGACTGGACCGCCAAACGGGAGAGCGTCGGCAACGCGAAGGCGCTGCACTTCAAGGTGACGATCAAGAAGAACAGCGCTCTCGACAGCGACGTGGCCCGCAAGTGGGTCGGGTCGGGGGTCGATTTCTACCAGGCGGTGTCGGGGACGCGCGTGGTGGCGACGTTCGGGCGCGACGCACGCGCGCGCCTCGGGGCCATCGCCGCCGGGAAGAAGACCGCCCCCTTGAAGGACGCCGCCTTCAAGGAGGCCGAGGCTTCGGCGAAGGGGCGCGACGGGTTCTACTACTTCGATCTGGCGCCGGTTCTCGGGCTGGTCGGAGACGCCGTCAGCAATCCCCATCTCTCCGCGGCGGCGCGTGCCGGGACCGGGCCGATCCCGCTGGTCTTCACCTCGGGCGGCGACGGCGCCGGCAAGGTGTTCACGATGGACTTGACGCTCCCGCTGGCGGCCTTCACCTCGATCGGCGCCCTCATCGCCGCCGGCGCGATGACGCCGTCGTAGCAGCGGATCGCGTGGACGGAGCGCGGCTTTGCCGCGCGTAGTCCGTCGCGGGGGGGGGCACGGGACCCTCTCAGGGTCCCCGAAGTGAGAGATTCACAAGCCTTCGAGGAGGGCGCGGACCTCGGCCTCGGCCGGCTTGCCGCGCGGCGTGTAGCCGGTGGTGGCGGGGCCGCCGTAGCCGTACCAGTTCCAGACGTAGACGCCGTCCAGCGCGTCGGATCCCGCCCAGGCCCGGCGAAAAGCGGCGAAGCCGCGGCGCTGCTCGTCGAGATCGGGCGTGCCGCCCGGCCCCTCGTCCCAGGGGGCGGCGGTGGCGCCGGCGCGCGAGCGGTAGCCGAGCTCCGTGAAGATGAACGGCGCGCTGCGCCCCGCGCGCCAGGCCTCGAGCTCCCTTCGCAGCCGGCGCCAGCCAGCCTCGGCGGTCGCGTCGTCGTCGGGGGCCTTGGCGTCCCGCAGGTTGAAGTAGCCGGTGATTCCCTCCTCGTCGACGAGGTCGTAGAGCGGCGCCTTCTGGTAGTGGTCCCAGTTGGCGGAGTAGACCAGCTTGCCGCCGAACACCGCGCGCACCTTCTCGACGAGCGGCCGCCAGCGGCCGAGATCGTCGTCCAGCGTCGACAGCTCGCTGCCGACCACGAGGCGCTTGGCGCCGGTCATCGCCGCGATCCCCGCCAGGTCGCCAAGCCGGTCGCTGTAGCTTTGGAACCAGGCGTCGCGATCGCGCGGCGCCAGCGTGCCGCGCCACTCGCCGGCGCGGGGCGCTGACAGGCGCACGATCGGGAAGAGCATCACCTCGAGCCCGTCACGCCTGGCGGCGCGCGCCGTCTCCGCCACCATGTCGAGCGTGGGCGAGAAGCGCGTGTCGAGCGTCAGCTCGGTGCTCCCACCGTCGGTCTGGTAGAGCGGCACCACCAGTGCGACGTGCGTCGCGCCCAGCGCCACGATCTCCGCGAGCAGCGAGGCGTACGAGAAGCTGACGTCCTCGGCGAACAGGCCCAGCGCGACGCCGCGCTGGCGCTCCGCGGGCGGCGCCGGCGGCGGCGGCACGGCGAGGGGCGGCAGCCGCGCCGTGCCCGGCACATGAGGTGGCGGCGTGGGACCGCCGAGCGCGGCGAGCGCCAGCGTCAGCGCCGCCGCGGCGCGGGGGGCGATCACCGCGCGCAGTCCCGGCCTTCGTTGCGCTTGGCCAGCACCTCGACCAGCGGCTCGTAGAAGGCCATCATCGCGCGCGGCGAGATCGGCTCGCCGGTCGCCTCCTTGATGACGGCGCGCCAGTCGCGCGTCGCGCCCAGCGTCAGGATGCCGCTCAGAAAAGCGCCGACCTCCTTGCTGCCGAAGTAGTCGCAGGCGCGCACGTCCTGCTTGAGGATCTTCGTGCAGATGTGATCGTGCAGCTGGAACTTGATCAGCGTCGCCAGCGCGTAGTCGTAGTACTGCGCGGGGTCGTCGTTGATGTGGGTCTTGGTGCAGGCGTCGCAGAGATCGTCCTCGCGGCTGCCAGGCGGGACGACGCCCTGGTACGTCGCCACGTAGTCCCACCAGCGCGCCTGCCAGTCGGCCGGCGGCAGCTCCTCTTCGTAGAGATCGTGCTCGAAGTGGCTCATCGTGCCGGCCGACCAGGGGAGAAACACGATCGACTCCATCGCCGACTGCAGCAGCCAGCCGGTCGCGTCCGGCTGCTTGCCCGCGGGCATCACGCCGACCTTGACCAGGTAGGGCGTCTCTTGACTCGCCAGCTTGGCCAGCTCGCCGACCGCCTCGTGAAAGGCGCGGTTCGCGCCGTCGCGCAGCAGGAAGGGGACCTCGGGCCTGTTGTCATACGACAGGAAGTAGTAGATGTGCCCGAGCTCGTGGTGGGCGGTGCCGAACCACTGCTCGTTCGGCTCGACGCTCATGAGCGAGCGCACGTCGCCCTGCCGGTCGATGTCCCAGGCCGACGCGTGCGCGTTCTTCTTGCGCGCGAGGCCCGGCGGGACCGGGTAGAGGTCGGAGCGCTCCCAGAACGACGGCGGCAGCCTCGGGAAGCCGAGCGAGACGTAGAAGTTCTCGGCGCTCTTGACGATGCTCTCCGCCGTCGCGCCCTTGAACAGCGGATCGAGGTTGGCCGCCTCGACGAGGCCCGGCCAGCTCTGCGCCCAGCGGTTGCCGATCCAGTGCGCCGGGATGAGGCGCGGCGGCGGCCGCTTGTAGCGTGCGGCCAGCGTGTACTTGGCCCAGCAGTGCAGCTGGTCGAAGAGCGGCTTGGTCGTCTCCAGCGTGTCGTCGAGCAGCTTCATCATCTCGTCGACCGTCATGCCGTAGTCGGCGACCTGGAGCGCGAAGTACGAGTGGTAGCCCATCTCGCGCGCCACCTGGTTGCGCAGCTTGACCAGCTCGACCAGGCCCGGCTTGAGCGGGCGGCCGATCTCCTTCGAGGCCGTCCAGAGGCGCTGCCGCTCGCCGAGATCGCGCGACTTGCGGAGGATGTCGTCGATCTCGTTGGCGGTCGTCGGGCGGGGGCAGGGGCCCTGTTTCCTGCCCGGCGTGGGAAGCACCGCGCAGAAGCCGTAGCCGTCGATGATGCCCGACTGGCGCGCCTCGGCCTCGACGCGCGGCGGACACCACCTCGGGAATCGTCCCGGGGCTCTCCGCCGCGTTGAGCAGCAGCTTGTCGAGCTGGCGGGCCGTGACCTCGTCGAGCTGCTTGCGGTTCTTGAGCAGCGCCTTCGTCTTCTCGATGATGAGCTTCGACCCGGCCAGCGCCGCCATCGCCTTGTCGGCCCCCGTGCGCTGCCCCGTGTGCTCGGGCGTCACGTCGGTGAGCGAGGCCCAGTCGGCCAGGTTGGCGCTGACGGCGACGGGGCCGAGCAGGCTGGTGACCGTGGTCAGGAACGCCTCGGCCTCCTTCTCGGCCGGCGTCGACCGGTGAGCGGCTGCGCGCGCGGGCGGACCGGCCGCGCCGGCGCCGAGCGCGACGCCGACACAGGCAACCAGGAACAGGGTCCACCGAATCGAAGCACGCATGCCGCAACCGTACCTCAAGGTATCGACCATAGACAGGTGCGTGGGTGCGTGGTAACTGAGCGGCCTTCCATGCGTGGTCCTCACCTCGTCGTCACCGGGATCTTGTTTTCGCTGTTCGGCGCGCTCGGTTGCGCGCAGGGGATCGGTGGGCGCTGCGTGCAAGACAGCGACTGCCAGAGTGGCGCGCACTGCTCGACCCCGGGTCCCATGGGCGGCGTCTGCGTCTCCAACACGACGGTGGTCGTGCGGGTCGACTCCGGAACGCCGGTCGACAGCGGCGGCAGCGACGCGCGCGACGCGGCGACCGATCTCATGAGTGACGCCGCCGGCGACCGGTCATCGGCCGACGGCCCCCCCGACAGCGCGGCCACCACCGACGCCGCGGGCGGCCACGACGGCGCGTCCGCCGACGCCCACGCCGACTCCGCCGCCGACCGCTAACCCGATCTAGCCGAACCGGACGTGCGAGATCTCGTACTCGCGCATTCCCTTGCCGGTCTTGAGCGAGACCGACTCTCCCTGCTCGCGGCCGATCATGGCGCGGGCGAGCGGGGCGGAGATGGCGATGCGGCCGGCCTTGATGTCGGCCTCGTGGTCGCCGACGACGGTGTAGGTCACCTCCTCGCCGCTGTCGACGTCGGTCAGCTTCACGGTGGCGCCGAAGACGACCTTGCTGCCGGAGAGCTTGCTCGGATCGATCACCTCGGCCTGCGCAAGAATGGACTCGATGTCGCGCGACCTGCCCTCGATGAACCCCTGACGCTCCTTGGCGGCGTGGTACTCGGCGTTCTCCTTGAGGTCGCCGTGGGCGCGCGCCTCCTCGATGTCGAGCACGTTCTTCGGCCGCTCGACCTCGCGCAGCCGCTTGAGCTCCTCTCTGAGGGCCTTTTGCCCGCTCGGTGTCATCGGGAACTTGGCCATGACTACCTGCCTTCCTGGGCCTGGTACTCTTGCAGCGACCGCACGCGCATCTTGCCGGCGCGCAGCTCGGCGATCGCGCCCACCGCGGCGCGCGCGGCGGACATCGTCGTGTAGTAGGGGATCCCCTTGAGCAGGGCGTTGCGGCGGATGGGGAACGAATCCTTGATCGCGGCGGCGCCGGAGGTCGTGTTGATGACCAGATGGATGTCGCCGTCGAGGATGCGGTCGACGCAGTGGGGGCGCCCCTCGCGGACCTTGTTGATCCGCTCGACGATGATCCCCTGCGCCTCGAGAAAATCGTGCGTGCCGCGGGTGGCGAGCACCTCGAAGCCGAGGTCGACGAGCCCCTTGGCGACGGCGACGGCGTTCGCCTTGTCGCTGTTCTGCACCGAGATGAAGGCGGTGCCGCGCATCGGCAGGCGCGTCCCGGCGCCGATCTGGCTCTTGCCGAAGGCCGCCGCGAAGCTGGTGTCGATCCCCATCACCTCGCCGGTCGAGCGCATCTCGGGGCCGAGCAGCGTGTCGACGCCGGCGAACTTGGCAAACGGGAACACCGCCTCCTTGACCGCGACGTGCTTGGGCGTCACCTCGACGATCCCCATCTCCCTGAGCGTGCGGCCGACGGCGATGCGGGCCGCCACCTTGGCGAGCGGCACGCCGGTGACCTTGGAGACGAAGGGGACCGTGCGCGAAGCGCGCGGATTGACCTCGAGGATGAAGATTCCGCGGCCGTCGCGCGGGACGGCGAACTGCACGTTCATGAGCCCGCGGACGCCGAGCTCGCGGGCGAGCGCGCGGGCCTGCGTCTTGATCGCCTCGACGGTCTCGGCGGCGAGCGAGTAGGGCGGCAGGCAGCAGGCGGAGTCGCCCGAGTGGATGCCGGCCTCCTCG
Source organism: uncultured Pseudomonadota bacterium (assembly GCA_963831685.1). Taxonomy (GTDB): domain Bacteria; phylum Myxococcota_A; class Polyangia; order Fen-1088; family Fen-1088; genus JADGRB01. Next base: position 1,412,101 of record CAWHRJ010000004.1, on the reverse strand, counting down.
ATGTGCTCCATGACGCCGCCGATGACGACGTCGGTGCCGTCGGCGACGACGTCGACGTCGACCTCGATGGCGTCGGGCAGGAACTGGTCGATCAGGATCGGCGCGTCCTTCTCGTCGGCGCGCGACGAGAGGCTCTCGCGGCGCGAGGCCTCCATCGCCGTGAGCACGAACTGCTCGAGGCCCGACGGGTCGTGCACGATCTCCATCGCGCGGCCGCCGAGGACGTACGACGGGCGGACCATCACCGGGTAGCCGATGCTCGCGGGCGGCCACGTAAGCCTCAGCGAGGCCGTTGGCCGTGCCTCCAGGCGGGGGCGCGCAGGTCGAGCTTGCGGAGAGCTCGCCGAAGCGCTGGCGATCCTCGGCGCGGTCGATGGCGTCGGCGCTGGTGCCGAGCAGCTTGACGCCCGCGTTCATGAGCGGGACCGCCAGGCGCAGCGGCGTCTGGCCGCCGAACTGGACGATCACGCCCTCGGGCTTCTCGACGTCGACGATCTCGAGCACGTCCTCGCGCGTGAGCGGCTCGAAGTACAACCGGTCGGAGGTGTCGTAGTCGGTCGACACCGTCTCGGGGTTGCAGTTGACCATGATCGTCTCGTAGCCGTCCTCGCGCAGCGCCTGCACGGCGTGGACGCAGCAGTAGTCGAACTCGATCCCCTGGCCGATGCGGTTGGGGCCGCCGCCCAGGATGACGATCTTCTTCTTCGCCGTCGGGCGACCTTCGTTTTCGACGCCACGATCGGCGCCGCCGACCGTCTCCTCCTGAGGCTGTTTTCGTAGGTCGAGTAGAGGTACGGCGTCTGCGCCTCGAACTCGGCGGCGCAGGTGTCGACGCGCTTGAAGACCGGGCGGATGCCGTGCTTGATGCGCGCCTGGCGGACCTCCTCCTCCGAGACGCCGCAGAGCTTCATGAGGCGCCGGTCCGACATGCCGAGCCGCTTGCGGCGCACGAGGCCGGCCGCGTCGTCGAGCAGCTTCGCGCCCTTGACGACGCCCGCGACGCGCGTCGCCTCGTCCTCGTCGACCAGCGTGCGCAGCTGCGCGAGGAACCAGGGATCGATCTTGGTGAGCTGCGAACGCCTCGGCCTCGGAGAGACCGGCGCGCATCGCCTCGGCGAGCTGCCACAGGCGATCGGGGCCCGGGCGGCACGATGCGGCGGCTGCAGCTCGTCGAGCGGCGGCGGGTTCTCGAGGTCGAAGCCCGCGCGCCCGATCTCCAGCGACCGCAGCGCCTTGCCGAGGCTCTCCTTGAAGGTGCGCCCGATGGCCATGACCTCGCCCACCGACTTCATCTGCGGGCCGAGCTCGCTGTCGGCCCCGGGGAACTTCTCGAAGGCGAACCGCGGGATCTTCGTGACCACATAGTCGATCGTCGGCTCGAAGCAGGCCGGCGTCTCGCGCGTGATGTCGTTGGGGATCTCGTCGAGCGTGTAGCCGATGGCCAGCTTGGTCGCGATCTTGGCGATGGGGAACCCGGTCGCCTTCGAGGCGAGCGCGCTCGAGCGCGAGACGCGCGGGTTCATCTCGATGACGATCATCTGCCCGTTCTCGGGGTTGACCGCGAACTGGATGTTCGAGCCGCCGGTCTCGACGCCGATCTCGCGGATGACCGCCAGCGCGGCGTCGCGCATGATCTGGTACTCCTTGTCGGTCAGGGTCATCGCCGGCGCGATGGTGATCGAGTCGCCGGTGTGCACGCCCATCGGATCGAAGTTCTCGATCGAGCAGATGATGACCGCGTTGTCCTTCCGGTCGCGCATGACCTCGAGCTCGTATTCCTTCCAGCCGAGCACCGACTGCTCGACCAGCACCTCGCCGCGCGGGCTCTGCGAGCAGGCCCCAGGCCACCTTGGTCTCGAACTCGTCGGCGTTCCAGACGATGGCCGCGCCCGAGCCGCCCAGCGTGAACGACGGCCGCAGCAGGACCGGGTAGCCGACGCCGGTCTCGGCCGCCATCTGCGCCTGGATGGTCCGCGCCTCCTCCAGGCTGTGCGCGTAGCCCGACAGCGGCACGTCGAGGCCGATCTTCTGCCATCGCCTCCTTGAACAGCTGGCGGTCCTCGGCCTTCTCGATCGCCGCGACCTGCGCGCCGATGAGCTTCACGCCGTAGGCGTCGAGCACGCCGGCCTTGTGCAGCTCGAGCGCCAGGTTGAGCGCGGTCTGCCCGCCCAGCGTCGGCAGGAGCGCGTCGGGGCGCTCGCGCTCGATGACGCTCTGGAGCACCTCGACCGTCAGCGGCTCGACGTAGGTGCGATCGGCGATCTCGGGGTCGGTCATGATCGTCGCCGGGTTCGAGTTCACCAGCACGACGCGGTAGCCCTCTTCCTTGAGCGCCTTGACGCCCTGGGTCCCCGAATAGTCGAACTCGCAGGCCTGGCCGATCACGATCGGGCCCGATCCGATCAGCATGACGGTCTTGATGTCGGTTCGCTTCGGCACGTTATTCCTTGCCTGCCTTCTTCTTGATACGCGCCGGCTCCTTGCCGCGGGCCTCGATCGTGAAAGCGTCGGGGAGGCGCTTCTCGACCTCGGCCCGCTTGTCGCCGAGCGGCCAGCCGAGCTCGGCGAACCCGTCGGCGATCCTGATGCGCAGGCGCAGGCTCTCTTCCTCTGCCGGAGACGAAGATCGCCAGCAGCGGCTCGCACGCCGCCGCCTCGTCGCCCTGCTTGAGCAGCGCCTCGGCGGCCGTGTAGCGCACGCCCTCGTCCATGTCGGCGAGGTAGGGGACGACCAGCGCCGGCACGCGCGGGTCCTTGATCCCGGCGAGGTGGTTGAGGAGCTGGATCTTCTTGGTGGGGTCGCGCTCGTAGCCCGGCTCGTGGCGCTGCATCACCTCGGCCAGGACCGAGATGACCTCGTCCTTCGTCGCGACGATCTTGTCGAGCACGCGCAGCGGCCAGGAGATGGACTCCGCGGCGAGGAGATACTTCTTGAGCGGCTGCAACACCACGCCGCCCTTTTCGACCAGGATCTCGAACACCTAGTCCTTCTCCTGCTCGTCGTCGATCGTCTTGTCGTACATCATGCCGAAGCGACGCATGACGGCGTAAAGCGCTTCGGGCGAGCCGTCGGCGAGCAGCGTCTGCATCGCCTTCAGCCGATCGGGCGACTGGGAATACTTGTTGATGACGCGGCCCGCGTTTCGCTCCCGCGTCTTTTCCTTCGAAAACAGATCAAGAAGGCCCATGTCGTTTCCGCGCGGAGTCTATACGCGGAGAGTGGCCGGCTCCATGCGAAAAGACGTCGCCGCGTCGCTGACGACGCGTGCAGCGCAGACCGGCTTCGCCGGTCGGAGCTCATCGCGGGGGGCGCGGGACCCTTTGAGGGTCCCGATTACTGACCGGCGGCGTCGGTCGGCGCGGCGTCGGTCGGCGCGGCGTCGGTCGGCGCGGCGTCGGTCGGCGCGGCGTCGGTCGGCGCGGCGTCGGTCTGGATGGCACAGATCCCCTGGCCGTCGTTGCGGTGGCACAGGAGGTCGCCACCGCAGGCGTATCCGGACGGACAGAGCCCGTCGCCGGCGCAGGAGAAGGCGCACCCGGGCTGCGCGGGGTTGAAGCAGGAGGCGAGGGTGACGGGAAGCAGGGCGACCGCCAGCAGCAGCGCCAGCTGCACCGCGCGCCCGCGACCCCGCCTCCGGGATCTCAGAACCGCCACGACCAGGCTCCGAAGGCGCCGCGCCCGCCGGGGAGCGGCGCGAGCGAGACGGCGGGGAACAGCGGCGCGGATGTCGGCTCGGCCGGCGTGAGCACGGCGTCGAGCACGAAGCCGGCCGCCGCCACGAGGCCGGTCGCCGCGGCCGCGACCAGCGCGACACGCGCGTTGTGGGCGTCGTGCGCACCGTCGGCCATCGCGCTCGTGTACTCGGCCGCCACGGCCGAGTACTGCGTGGGGGGGAAGCGGTAATTGATCAGGCGGTTGACGTCGCTCTCCTTCGAGCTCGCCAGGGCGCCGTACACCGCCGCTGTCCCCAGCAGCACCAGCGTGACCCCGGAAGCGATCACGGCGGTCGCGTTGTAGCGGTTCCAGCCCGAGTCCTCGTCTTCGCGGGCCGGACGCTCGTCGTCGGTGTGCCCGGCGCTCGGCGCGGGTGGTGCGGCGCCGGGTGCTGGGGCGGGAGCCGCCGGCCTGGGCGGCGTCCCGCCGAATTCGCCGGGCGTCTCCACGGCCGGCGCAGGCGCCGGTGACGCCGGGGCGAGGCGCGCCAGCCGCTGCTCGATGTCGGCGCGATCGGAGGCGTCGGGCGCCTCCCGCAGGTACTGGCGGTAGCTCTCGGCCGCAGCGGCGGGGGCGCCGGCCTTCTCCTCGGCCTCGCCGATGTGGACCAGAAAGGCCGGGTCGTGGCCGATCGCATATCCGGCGCGCCAAGCCTTCTCGGCGGCGTGTGCGTCGCCGCCCGCGAGGGCGTGCGCCCCCTCGTCGTAGAGTCGAACCTCGTCGGGCGTCGGCGCCCGCTCGGGCGATCCCCCCAGCACCAGCAGCGCGGCGGCGATCGGAAGGAGATGCACGCCTAGCCGCCCACCCGTCCGATGAAGTCGTCGAGCAGCGTGCGGCCGAGGCCGAGCGGTGTGCAGCCGCCGTGACCCGTGCAGACGGCGGCGACCTCCGCCCCGGCGAGCTGCTGCTTGAGCGCGGTCACCGAGGCCTTCACCTGCTCGCTGTTGCTGTCGAACAGCCCCGGGCCGCGATCGAGCCGCCCCTGCTTGAACACGGCGGTGTCGCCGATGAACAGAACGTCATCGTAGAGGAAGACGTACGAGCCGGGCGTGTGTCCCGGCACCGGGATCGCCTTCACCATCTTGCCACCGCCGAGATCGATCGTCTGGACGCCGTTGAGCGGGCTCGACACGTTGACCGACGGGACACCCATGCCCTTGGCCATCACGCGCAGGAGCAGGTTGTCCCAGGGGGCCCGCCCCTCGACGAAGGCGACGTCACCCTCGCCCAGGTGGACGTGCGCGCTGCCGAACCCGCCCGCCGCCGCGACGTGGTCGCCGTGGCCGTGGGTCAGAAAGACGTCGGAGACGTCACCGCGCCCCGCGTGTAGCGCGCTGAGCGCGGTGTCGGCGGGGCTGCCGCCCGGATCGGCGCCGGTGTCGAAGAACACCACGTGCTGGCCGACGCGCGCCGCGTAGAGGTAGGCGCCGGCCGAGCTGACGGAAATGATGCCCGCCTTGATCTCCTCGGGGTTGGAGGGACGGGTGCGCGCCACACGGAACGCCGCCACCGCCCCGCCGGCCAGGACGACGACGATGATCGCGAATGCGAACAGGTTTCTCAGGGCGCGCATGGTTCACCTCCTCGGCCCCAGAATCGGACCGGGCGGCCGCAGAATCAAGCGCCGATATCGCGGGCGGTCGAGCTCGCCGCCTGGATGCAAGCGCCGAGGCCGACGCCGCGCAGGGCGTGGCCGATCACGGTCAGGCCCGGCAGCCGCGCCACGGCGTCGTCGACGGCGCGCACGCGCTGAAGGTGGGCGCGGTCGTACTGAGGGATGCCGGGGCGGGCGCGGAAGATCCGGACGACCTCGGGATCGCGACGCAGGCCGGCCACGCGGCGCAGATCGCCGGTCGCCTGGGCGGCAAGCGCGCCGTCGTCGGCGTCGACCAGCGCGGGATCGAACGTCCCGCCGACGAGAGCGCGCAGCAGCACGCCCCCCTCGGGCGCGCGTCCAGGGAACACGGACGATTCGTACTGACAGCCGAGCAGCTTGATCCCCTCGCCGCGCGCCACCACGAAGCCGTAGCCGTCGAGGTCCATCCCCAGGTCGGGGGTGCCGGTCGCGGAGGGGCGAAACCCGAGGCAGACGACGGCGACCGGCGCGTGCGGGATCGCGCGCAGCGCCTCGGCCGCCGCGGGCGCGTGCGGGGCGAGCAGCGCGGCCGTCGCCGCGGCGGGTGTCGCCAGGACGACCCGCTCGGCGTCGAGCGTCTCGCCGTCGAGCGCGACCCGCCAGCCGCCGTCGCCGGGCTCGATCGCCCGGGCCCGGGCGGCCCGCCGTCGCCTCCCCAGCGCAGCGGCGAGCGCGCGCGGCAACTCGGCGAGGCCATCTGGAAACGAGACCGGACGCCCCAGCCGGCTCGCGCCGCGCGTGCGAAACATCCCACGCAGAACGCTGCCGTGCGCTCGCTCGAGCGCGACGAGCCGCGGGAACGCCGCGGCGACCGACAGCGCGGCCGCGTCGCCGGCGTAGACGCCGATGAGCGCCGGCCCCGCGACCCGCGCGGCCGCCTCCGGGCCGAACCGCCGCGCCACGAAGTCGAACACCGACTCGTCGTCGCCTCCCTCGGCGCCGCCGCCGCGCCGGACGAATGGTTCGCGCAGGAGGCGCAGCTTCCCGCGCGCGCTCAGCAGACTGGTCTTGATGAGCGCCGGCGGGCTGGCGGGGAACGGCCGCAGCGCGCCGCCCACGTAGATCGACCGCCGGCGCGATTCGGGGAAGGCGCGCACGGTCCGCGCCTCGAGGCCTGCGCCGGCGATCAGGGCGCGAACGTCGTCCGGTCCGTCGAGCACCGCCTGCGGCCCGTGCTCGCACAGGAACCCGTCCTCACGCGTGCTGGCGACGAGACCGCCGGGCTCTGCCGCGTCGTCGAGCAGCAGGACGTCGTGGCCGCCCGCCGCCAACCGGTGCGCGGCCGTCAGCCCGGAGATGCCGCCGCCGATGACCGCGATCCGCATGCCCGCCTAGAGCCACCCGCGCGCGCGGGCGGCGCTCTCGGTGAGATCGGCCAGCGCGGCGATGAAGGCCGGGTGGGTGCCGACGGTGCGGGCGCGCGCGAAGTGGGTGATGCCGGCCTTCTGGGCGCGCCCGCGGTAGAGGATGTCGATCTCCTGCAGCGTCTCGATGTGCTCGCCGGTGAAGGCGATCGGCACGACGACGACGGCGGGCGTGCCGGCGGCCCCCAGCTCGTCGATCGTCGCGTCGGTCGTCGGCCCGAGCCAGCGCTTCGGTCCCACCCGGCTCTGAAAGCAGAGTCGGGTTCGCGCGCCGAGCCTCATCCGGCGCGACACCGCCTCGACGGTGACGCGGATGTCGTCGAGGTACGGATCGCCGTTTCGGATGTAGTCCTCTGGGAGCCCGTGCGCCGAGAAGAGCACCGGCGCCGTGGCGGCGTGCTCGGGCGGCAGTGTCCGCATCGCGTCCTCGATCCGCTCGACGACCGCATCGAGGTAGCCGCCCGCGTCCGGGTAACGCTTGACCGCCGCGACCTCCAGCCCCGGATGCCTCTTGCGCGCCTCCTCGATCTGGTTGAGCGACGACCAGGTGGTGGTGCGTGACTCTTGCGGGTAGAGCGGCAACGCGATCGCCCGCGCGACGCCGCGCGCGGCGAGCGCGGCCAGCGCCTCCTCGGCCAGCGGGTGCCAGGCGGCCATCGCCACCACCGGGACGGTTGCGATCCCGCGTCCCGCCAAGAGGTCGGTCACCGCCTGCACTTGCGCGGTCGTCTCCCCGAGGATCGGCGAGCGCCCGCCGATCTGCGCGTAGGCGTCGCGCGAAAACGGCGCGCGCGAGCGGGCGATCGACCAGGCGACCAGCTTCTGCAGCGGGCTCATCCAGCCGAGCTGGATGACGTCCGGATCGGCGAACAGGCGCTGCAAGAAGGGTCGCACGTCGTCCAGCGATCCGGGACCGCCGAGGTTGAGCGCGATGAGTCCGATCGGCGCGCGCGCCGCGCCGGGTGCCCCGACGCTCGGCGCCGGCGCGTCCATCAGGCGCTCCGGACGGCGGCCACCAGCGCCGCGACCGACTCGATCGGAACGTCGGGCGTGATCCCGTGCCCGAGATTGAAGATGTGCCCGCGCTTGCCGCCGCGCCGGACGACGTCGAGCGCGCGGCGCTCGATCTCGGCGGGCGGGCCCAGCAGCACCGCCGGGTCGAGGTTCCCCTGCACGGCGCGCGCCCCGCCGAGCCGCGCGCGCCCCTCGTCGATCGGCAGCCGCCAGTCGAGGCCGTAGACGTCGGCGCCGACGCGCGCCACGCGATCGAGGATCGCCGCCGCGCCGTTGGCGAAGTAGATGACGGGGACGCCCGTCGCCCGCAGGGCAGCCACCAGCGCCGCGGTCGGCGGCAGCGCGAAGGTCTCGAAGTCCTCCGCCGACAGCACGCCGACCCACGAATCGAACAGCTGCACGGCCGCCGCGCCGGCCGCGGATCTGCGCCAGCAGGTACTCCCGCGTCGCCTCGGCGATGATGCCGAGCAGCCGGTGCGCGTCGTCGGGGCGCTCGTAGAAGAGGCGCTTGGTCTCGCTGAAGGTCTTGGAGGTCTTCCCCTCGACGGCGTAGGTGGCGACCGTGAACGGCGCGCCCGCGAACCCGATGAGCGGCGTCCCGTCGAGCGCCGCGTTGGCGAGCGCGATCGTCTCCATCACGAACGGTGTGCGCGCCGCCGGATCGAACGGCGCCACGCGCGCGAGATCGGCGGCGGTCCGAACCGGGTGGGGGAGCCGCGGCCCCTCCTCGGTGAACTCGACCTCCAGCCCCATCGCTTCCAGCGGCACCAGCAGATCCGAGAACAGGATCGCGGCGTCGAACCCGAACCGCCGGATCGGCTGCAGCGTCACCTCCGCCGCCAGCCTCGGCGACTTGCAGAGCTCTAGAAAGCTGATCCCCGCGCGCACCTGCCGGTACTCCGGCAGATAGCGCCCGGCCTGCCGCATCAGCCACAGCGGCGCGCGCTCGGTCGTCTCGCCGCGGCAGGCACGCAGGAACAGGGGGGCGGTCACGGCCTGACTCTAACCCACCCGGCGAACGGTCGCAGCCCGGCGAATGTCTAGAAGTGGCCGAGGAACGCGGCGATCGGTGCTGGCCTCAATTCGCCTTCTGGTACACGCGCACGTAGTCCACCTGGTAGGTGATGGGGAAGGTCGTGTTGCTCGGGTCGCCGCCGTTGGCGCCGATGGCGAGGTTGACCAGGACGTAGAACTTCTTGGTGGCGTAGGGGTTGGGGTTGGTCGAGTTGGCGGTCGAGACGCTGTACGTGTTCACCTGTTTGTCGTCGAGGTAGAGGTTGATGTTCGTGGCGTCCCACTCCATCGCCCAGACGTGGAAGTTGTCGGCCCAGGTGCTGCCCAACGAGGCGGGCGACTGGTTGGTGCTGTCCCAGGTGCAGTTGCCGCCGTTCGGCGTGCAGACGTTGGCCAGCACCTTGTTGGCGTAGTACTCCATGATGTCGACCTCGCCCGACTGCGGCCAGGCGGTGCCGTCGCCGAGGATCCAGAACGCCGGCCAGCTGCCCTGGCGGATGTCGATCTTGGCGCGCATCTCGAAGCGGCCGAACTCCCACGAGTGCTTGCCCGAGGTCGTCATCGAGGTCGACGTGTAGTCGTAGTACTGGCGGCTCTTCTTCCAGTCGCTGCTGCCGGAGACGTAGTTCGGGTTCAGGATGTGCACCTGCTGCGCGGCGATGGTGAGCAGGCCGTTCGCCACCGTGGCGTTGTCGGGCTGGTACCACTGCAGCTCCTGGTTGCGGACGAAGCCCTTCTCGTAGCCCCAGTTCGACGAATCGGGGGCGCCGCTGCCGCTGAACTCGTCCGACCAGGCGAGGTTCCAGGTGCCGCCCGGGGTGGTGATCGTCTGGGGCGGGCCGCCGGCGGCGCCCGAGGTGCCGGCGTTGCCGCTGGTGCCGGCGTTGCCGCTGGTGCCGGCGTTGCCGTTGCCCCCCGCGCCTCGTCCGCCCGCGCCACCGGTTGCGCCGTTGCCCGCCGTACCGCCAGAGCCACCCGCCCGTCCGCCCGCGCCGCCCGTTGCGGTCGCCCGTCCGCCGGCGCCGCCGCCGCTGACTCCGCCCGCGTCGGCACCGCCGCTGGCTCCGCCCGTTGCGCCCCCGGCCGCGCTGCCGCCGGTCGCCGTGTTGCCGGCGGCGCCGCCGCTACCGCCGGTCGAGTTGCCGCCCGTGGCGCCGCTGCCACCCGTGGCGCTCGCACCGCCGGTGGCGCTGGTGCCGCCTTCGCCGGATTGCGAAGTGTCGCAACACTTGGAGCTGTCGCAACCGACGAGACCGATACCGACCAACGGCGCGGCGACGAAAAGCGAGACGAGGACGCGAAGGGGGCGCATCAGATCCTCCTCGGAGGGAAGGCCCGAGTCTGGGCCGCGGGCTCGCGGGCTGTCAATCGCGGGGCGCGTCGTGCGGGCTAGACGGGGCCGCCCGGGTAGCGGCCGACCTCGACGTAGCGGCGCGCCGCCGCGTCCCAGGCGAACTGCGCTGCGCCGCCGACGCTGTCCTTCTGGACGTCGATGACGACGTACTCGACCGGATAGGACGGCTCGCCGTCCATCATCGCGGCGGCCTGATCGGTGTCGCTGAAGTAGGCGCCGACGTCGACGTGCGAGTGGTAGATGATCTTCGCCGGCGCGTCGCCGCGCAGGCTCTTGCGCCAGCTTGAAGAGATCGCCGGCGCCCAGGTTGTACGCGGTGCGGCGCGTCGCGCTCGTGCGTCGCCGGGTCCTGGGCGTGCAGATCGTTCTGGATGTTGACGCAGGCGACGGCGCGATCGGCGGTCGCCGCGCCTTGGGGCCGTAGACGATGCCGCAGCACTCGTTCGGGTAGTCGCGGCGGGCGTGCGCGTACATCGCGGCCAGCGCCTCGGCGCGCGACGATGGGGTGGGGCGGCGGCGTCTCGCCGTCGCGCTCATGGCGCAGCCTTCTCGGCCTTCTCGGTCTGCTCGGCCTTCTCGAGCTTCTGCGGGACCGGCGCCTCGAAGTAGCGCTCGGCTCGGTCGGGGAAGAGCGTGACGATGACGCCCGTCTTGCCGGCCGCCACCAGCTGCTTGCGCGATGCGCAGCGCGCCGGCCAGCGACGCGCCCGACGAGTGGCCGACCAGCAGGCCCTCTTCCTTGGCCAGCCGTTCGGAGACGTCCCAGGCCTCGTCGGTGTCCATCTCGAGCACCCCGTCGAGCTCTTCCGGGTGATAGATGCCGGGGACGAGCGAGCTCTCCATGTGCTTGAGCCCCTCGAGGCCGTGCAGCGCGTCCGACGGCTCGACCGCCCAGACCTCGATGTCGCGCCGGTACTCCTTGAGCCGCCGCCCGGTGCCCATCACCGTGCCCGTGGTGCCGATGCCGGTCACGAAGTGGGTGACGCGCCCTTCGGTCTGCTCCCAGATCTCGCGCCCGGTCGTGTTGTAGTGCGCCGAGCGGGTTCGACTGGTTCGAGTACTGGTCGGGATAGAAATAGTGGCCGGGGTTCTCGTCGACCATCTTGCGGCAGAGGCGAATCGAGCCGTCGGAGCCCTCCATCGGGTCGGAGAAGACCAGCGTCGTCCCGAATGCCTCGGTGATCTTGCGCCGGGCCCACGAGACGTTGCCCGGCATCACCAGCGTGACGGGGTAGCCGAGCGCGCCGCCGATCAGCGCGTAGGCGACGCCGGTGTTGCCGCTGGTCGAGTCGATGATCGTCTGCCCCGGCTTGAGCGTGCCGGCGCGGATGGCGTCGCGGATCATCTGGTAGGCGGCGCGATCCTTGACCGACCCGCCCGGGTTCAGGAACTCGCACTTGGCCCACAGCTCGACGCCGGGCGTGTCGCGCTCGAACTTGTGGAGGCGCACGATCGGCGTGTCGCCGATGAGGTCGGTGATTCGCTCGGCGACGCGCAGGCGCGCCCGCTTGACGACGTCGAGTTGCTGACTCACGCGACGCCGATCTCTTGTGCCACCGGCGCGCCGCCGTCGAGCGGCAGCCGCAGGTGACGGACCCGCCCGATGTCGCCATCGATGGCGGCGATGCGGACCAGCGCCTCGGCGGCGGCCAGCGTCCCCACGATGACGTCGGCCGCGCCGGGCGTCGCGGCGGCGGCCGGTTGCGCGGGGATCTCCAGCGAGGCTTCGGGCGCCGGCGCGCGGCGCGGGAACGACAGCAGGTCGACCTGGGCGGGCGTTGCGCGCGCCACGACGACCGGTAGGCCGAGGCGCAGGGCCGCGCCCAGCATCGCGTCGTCGTCGAATCCGACCCGCACGACGAGATCGACCCCCGCCAGCGCCGCCAGCCAGGCCGCGCCGCCTTCGGGCGCGACCTGCCGCGCGATCACCCCACCGACGCCGGCCGCGCGGAGGTAGGTCGCCGCCGTCTCGGCGCCGACACCGGCGCCCACGACCAGCACGCGCGCGCCGAGGAGGCGGCTCTGTCCTTCGGGACCGACTTCAGGGAGCGCGATCTGGCGCGCGTAACGCTGGACCTCGTCGACGTTCATCCGCCCGCGATGGCCGGAACGATCGAGATCTCGTCGCTGTCCTTGACGGATGTCTCGAGGTTCTTGAGGAAGCGGATGTCCTCGTCGTTGGCGAAGATGTTGACGAAGCGGCGGACCTGACCGCTGTCGTCGCAGATCCGCTCCTTGATGCCCGGGTACTGCGTCTCCAGGCTGGCGATCAGCGCGCCGATGGTGCTGCCGGTCGCGGTGACCTCTTCCTTCCCCTGCGTCAGCTTGCGAAGTGGCGTCGGAATGCGAATGGTGGCCATCGGTCCTCTCCTTTAGGTCCAGGTCGCTTGCAGCTCGTCGAAGTCGTTCAGCCGCGGGCCGATCAGCGCCGGCTCGGCCAGCTTGCCGACCAGCGGATCCTGCGTCTTCATCCCGTTGCCCGTGACGCAGATGACCACCGGCCCGTCGTCCTTGCCGATCTGGCCCGCGGCGATCAGCTTCAGCGCCGCCCCGAGCGTGACGCCGCCGGCGGTCTCGGTGAAGATCCCCTCGGTCTCGGCCAAGAGGCGCATGGCGGCCACGATCTCGTCGTCGTTCGGCTTGGCGGCCCAGCCGCCCGAGCCGATGATCGTCTGGCGCGCGTAGAAGCCGTCGGCCGGGTTGCCGATGGCCAGCGACTTGGCGATGCCGGTCGGCTTCTTGACCGGCTTCACGAAGTCACGGTTCTCCAGCACCATGTCGATGATCGGCGCGCAGCCGTCGCCCTGGGCGCCGTGGATGCGCGGCTTGCGCGCCGGCGCGGGCACGAGGCCCAGCTTCTCGAATTCGCCGAACGCCTTGCCGATCTTGGTGACCAGCGAGCCGCCCGCCATCGGGACCACGACGTGCGACGGCAGCCGCCAGCCGAGTTGCTCGGCGATCTCGTAGGCGTAGCTCTTCGACCCCTCGGCGTAGAACGGCCGCAGGTTGACGTTGACGAACCCCCAGCCGTACTTGCCGGCGATCTCCGAGCAGAGGCGGTTGACGTCGTCGTACGTCCCCTTGACGCTCACGACGCGCGCGCCGTAGATGCTGGTGCCGAGGATCTTGGCCGCCTCGAGGTCGTGGGGGATCAGGATGACGGACGGGAGCCCGGCGGCTGCCGCCTGGGCGGCGGTCGCGTTGGCCAGGTTCCCCGTGGAGGCGCAGGCGATGGTGCCGATGCCGAACTCGATCGCCTTCGAGACGGCGACCGAGACGACGCGGTCTTTGAAGGAAAGCGTCGGGAAGGAAACCGCGTCGTTCTTGACCCACACCTCTTTCAGGCCGAGGCTCTTGGCCAGTCGATCGGCGCGCAGCAGCGGCGTCATCCCGCTCTGCTGGCCGACGGCGGGCGGGCCGTCGAGCGGCAAGAGCTCGGCGTAGCGCCACATCGACTTCGGCCGCGACTCGATCGCGGCGCGCGTCAGCACCTTGCCGATGCGCGCGTAGTCGTAGGCGACCTCCAGCGGTCCGAAGCAGTTCTCGCATACATGGATAGGCGCCTTGTCGTAGACGGTGCCGCACTCACGGCAAGAGAGTCCCTGGACGTACGAGAGTTGGTTCATGGCGGGGGCGGTGCTCATGGTGCGACACAGTCAGCCGCGCCGTAGTCAGCGTCCGAGAGCGCGCGAATCCGCGCCTCCGGCGCGCAGACGGCGCACAGGGGGTTGGGGTTGAACCTGACGGTCCGGACCGACATGGAACGAGAATCATACTGGACCAAACGCCCAACGAAAGCGGGAGTTTCGCCTTTGGCCAGCCGGGCCGCCTCCGCGCCCAACAGGGCGCCGATGACGCCGGGCACCGGACCCAGGACGCCGGCCTCCGCGCAGGAGGGGCCCACCCCCGCCGGGGGCGGCTCCTCGAACAGGCAGCGGTAACACGGGCGTCCGCGGGCCGGCACCGTCAGGAGCTGCCCGCCCAGCCCGACCGCGGCGCCGTGGACCAGGGGTTTGCCGGACAGGACGGCGGCGTCGTTGGCCAGGAACTTGGCGGCGAAGTTGTCGGTCCCGTCGACGATGACGTCGTACGCCTGGAAAAGAGCGATCGCGTTTCCGACGTCGAACCGGACGGCGTGCGGCTCGACGTACACGGCCGGGAAGCTCCGGTGGAGGCCGCGCGAGAAGGCCAGGACCTTTTTGGCGCCGACGGCTACGTCGGAGAACAGGACCTGGCGGTGCAAGTTGCTGGCGTCGACGCGATCGTCGTCGACGATGCCGATTCGCAATACGCCGCCGGCGGCAAGCGCCAGCGCCGCCGAGCAGCCGAGGCCGCCGGCGCCCAAAATCAAGACGCCGGGTATGTCAGCCACCACCCCTCACTCGAAATAAGCGTCCGACGAGAAGTACCGCTCGCCGGTATCGCAGAGGATGGTGACGACGGTCTTGCCAGGGCCGAGCTCGCGGGCGATGTCGAGCGCGATCTTTACCGAGGCGCCGGCCGAGATGCCGACCAAGAGCCCCTCGCGCCGCGCCAGCGCCAGCTTGGTCCGCTGCGCGTCGGCCTCGGAGATCTGTCGCACCTCCGACAGCACGGAGCGGTCGAGGATGGCCGGCACGAACCCGGCGCCGATGCCGTCGATGCGGTGCTCACCGGGCGGGCCGCCGGAGAGGACGGCGCTCTTCTCCGGCTCGACCGCCACGATGCGGACGTCCGGGCGGAGCTCGCGCAGCACGCGCCCGACGCCGGTGATGGTCCCGCCGGTGCCGACGCCGTGCACGAACGCATCGGGGCTGCGGTTGCCGAGCTGGGCGACGATCTCGGGGCCGGTGGTCCGGTAGTGGGCGGCGACGTTGGCCGGGTTGTTGAACTGCTGCGGCATGAAGGCGTGCGGGTTGTCGTTGGCGAGCTCCTGCGCCCGCTCGACGGCGCCGCGCATGACCGCCGCCGCCGGCGTCAGATGCAGCTCGGCGCCGTACGCCTTCAAGAGCGCGCGCCGCTCGAGCGACATGTTGTCCGGCATCGTCAGGATCAGCCGGTAGCGCTTGGCCGCCGAGACGAGCGCCAGCCCGACGCCCGTGTTGCCGCTGGTCGGCTCGATGATCACCGACTCGCCGGGCTTGATCTTCCCGTCGCGCTCGGCCGCCTCGATCATCGAGAGCGCGACACGATCCTTCAGCGAGCCGCCCGGGTTGAACTGCTCGCACTTGCAGAAGACGTCGGCCATCGTCGCGTCGACGAGGTGGCGCAGCCTCACCAGCGGCGTTCCACCGATGAGATCGAGCATGCTGTTGACGGCGTACGCGGGCATCGACGGCGGGAGCTTACACCGTCCGAAACTAGGGCCGCTCGCCGATCTCGACGATCGAACAGGCGAAGATCAGCTCCATCCCCAGCGCCTCGGCGCGCGCGAACAGCTCGTCGCTCTCCGCGCCCGGGTTCAAATAGATGTCCTTGGGCTGCTTGGCCTTGATCGCCTCGAGCAGCGTCACGCCGACCGACGGCGGAACGTAGATGGTGAAACGCTCGATCCCGGCCGGCAGATCCTCGATGCGCGCGGTGACCGGCAGCCCCTCGATCGTCTTTTCGGTCGGGTTGACCGGGTAGACCGTCCAGCCGCGGCGGAGGTAGGCGCGCACCGCCTTGTTGCCGTACTTGTGGGGCGCGCTCGAGGCCCCGACGACGGCGACGCTGGGCACGCTAGTCCGCTTTCCGGCCGCAGGTGCCGCAGCGGCCGTCCGCGCCGATGACGCCGACGCAGCTCCCGTCGTCGCAGAGACGCCGCCCGGGGTCGAAGCCCGACACCGCGCTCGGGGCCTCGGCGGCGGTCGCGCCGTCTTCGCCGTCTTCGCTGTCGGCACTGGCCCCCTCGGGGCGCGCGCAGACGCTGCAGCGGCCGTCGTCGCCGATGAGGCCCACGCATGCGCCGTCTGGGCAGAGGTGCCGGTTGGGATTGAACGCCGTCTCTGTCTCTGTCTCTGCCATGGGCGCTCCAATTCTAGATCCCTTCGGCCGCCGGGACGGTGAATCTTCGACGGCCTGACGAAGGTCTGTCGCGCTCGGACCCCTGCTCGGAAGTGGCGCCCGATTCCACGCAGGCCGGACGCCTGGCATCGGGCCTGCAGAGCTGGATACGGAGTGCCGAAAAACTCGCAAATTCTGCTCGTGCTGCTGGTGGCCGCCGGAGCTGCCACCCGCGCCCGCGCCGAGACGGTCGACTTGCGGGCCTTCGCCGGGCTCGGCGCCGGGCTCGGCGGAGAGGCCTGGATCCCGGGCGAGCGCGTCCGCATCGACGCCGACGCCGCCGCTTACTGGGCCGAGGGGTTCGAATGGGGCGGGGTCAGCGTGATCGCGCCGGTGAAGGGGACAGCGCGCAAATTCTTCGGTGCCCGTGCCGGGTACCAGCTCGAGCACCTGGGGATGGATGGCGCGAACTGGCGTGGCAGCCGCTACGCGCATGCGCCTGACGTCGGGCTGGTCGGCCACTTGGAGAGCGCGGGCGGCAGCGCATTCGAGGCGCAGGCAGGGGTCGAGGCCGTGTTTCGCGAGGAGGCCACCTACTGTTGCGACAACGCGGGGTTGCAGACGTTCAGTCCCGGCGTTCGCCTCCTCCTGCGCGGTGACCTGGCGCTGTCGCCGACCTGGGCGCTGTTTGCCGAGGTGGGGCTCCGCACCGGCGATCACGTCTTCGAGATCAAGGTCCTCCCCACGGCGTGGGCCGGCGTCCGCCTGCGGATATGACCGCGGGTCAGGGCCCTGGCCGCGGGGCCGCATCGGCCTCGCGGTGGTGCATCTCTTCGATGACGAGATCGATCTCGGCGCCGACGGCGCCCAGGTCGACGTCGGCCTTCGTGTCGGAGGTCCGCGGGCGGAAGACCATGTTCAAGACGGCGGTGACCGGCGCGTCGCTGCGGGCGGCGCGCGGGACCTCGATCTCGAACGCGCTCTGTCGGAGGCAGCGCTCGACGTCGGCGTTGCCGAGCGTCGACGATTCGATCGTCACCCGATCGACCTCGCCGCGCTGTAGATCGACGGCCAGCCGAACCTTGCCGCTGAGATCCCGCAACGCCGGCGTCGCCGCCGTGCGGTTGAGGTAGCAAGCGCGCGCGCGCGGCATGTAGGCCAGCGACAGCACGTTGCGCACCACCATCCGGTCCATCGAGCCCTTGACCGCCGCCTCGGCCGATGCGGCGCCGGCGCGAACAACCGGTTCGACCATCACCACCAGCGACGGCCCGCTCAGGAGACGGGTGGGGTTGCCGCCGGGCGCGACCCAGGGGCGCAGCCAGTCGGGCGAGGGATGGGTCGGGGAGGGCGCGACGGAGATCCGCCGCCCGCGCGAGATGGCCTCGATCCGCACCGCCCGGGGCGGGCGCCCCTGGCGCACTTTCCAGGGCACGACGCCGGCGAGGAGACCGCCGGGGGGCAGGCTCTCCGAGATGCGCCGCTCGGTGCCGTCGGCGACCAACCGTATGGCCCCCAGATCGCCGCCGCGCGCGAGGTCCGCCAGGGCGGCGGGGACGGCGTCGGCGATCTCGCTCGCGCGCAGCTCGCGGGCCACGCCGCCGCGCGCGGCCGCCAGCGCGCGCAGGGCGTCGCGCGCGCGCGGACTCGCCGGTTCGTCGTCGACGGGGCGCATGGTCAGCGCCGCGATCCCGAGGTCGAGCCCCGGCGGCGTCCCGAGCGCGCGATCGAGCGCGGCGCCGTCGACGTCGTCGCCCAGCGCACCGTCGGTGACCAGAACCAGGAGCGCACGCGGGCCGAAGCTCTGCGCCTCGCGCCCGAGCAGCGTCCCGGCCTCATGCAACGCCGCCGCCAAGTCGGTCCCGTTCTGCAGGCGGTCGGGGACCATCTCCAGCTCGAAGGCCTCGATCGCTTCGCGGGTCGCGGGACGGCTCATCGGGAAGAGTCGCTTCGTGCCCCGATCGAAGAACAGCGCGTCGAAGCGCGTGCTGGGCGGAAGCGTCTCGATCACCGCGCGCACCAGATCGCGCTCGGCCGACAGCCCCGGCAGCCCGACACTGCGCGAGCGATCGACCAGGAACAGCACGCTTCCGGGCGGCGCGGCCTCGGGACCGAGCGGGCGTCGCGCGAGGAACGCCAGCGCCGCCTGCTCTGGGGCGACGGCGGCGACCGCGACGCGCACCTCGAGCGGCGGCGCGCCCGGCGACCGGACGTCGCGCGGCGTCCAGGCGACCTCCCAGGCCCCGCGCGTCGAGGCGTGCCCGACGGTCGCGGCATGCGCCGCCACGGGGACGCGCACCCCGGCGATGTCGGCGTCGGCCGCGTCGCCGGCCTGCAGGACCACCTCGGCCGGAACAGGCAGGCGCTCGGTCGCGGCGGGGAAGCGAAGGCGCAGCCGCCCGCCGGAGGCCTCGGGCAGGACGGCGAAGCGGAAGCGCACGGTGAAGGGGGCGGCGCCGTGGCCGGCGCTGCGCAGCACACGCAGGCGGTGGGTGGCGCTCTCGTCGTACGGCTCGCTGGCCGGCGTCACCCCGCGCGCGGCGCTCTCGGCGCGGTAAATCTCGGCCGCGCGCGCGCCGCCCGCGGCGGAGGGATCCACGGCGCGCCAGCGTCCGCCGTCGCGAACCTCGACCGAGACGAGGGCGCTCGCCTCGGGGAGCGCGAGGTCGAGCAACGCCTCGGTGCCGCCGCGACCTTCCGCCGGCTCGGGATCGAGGGTCCGCGTCACCTCGACCAGCGCCACCGGCCCACGCGCGTCGATGGTGATTTTCTGCGTCGGGGCCGGCGCCGCGCCGGCCGGTGGGGCTGCGGGGGCGCGGCCGGCGCCGAGCGACAGGAGAGCGAAGGTGAACGCGGCGAACCTCATCGGCGTCCGCGGGAAAGCTTACGCGAAGCCCTTGCCGGCGAGGTAGATCTCGATGCTCTGCGCGCGTGACCCCTCGGGCTTCAGCGTGCGCACGTCGGAGAAGCGCGCCGCCATCCGCTTGCGGATCGTTTCGACGTCGGGCCCCTGGAAGATCTTGGCCACGAAGGCGCCGCCGGGCGCCAAGAGGCGCTCGGCGCGCCCCAGCGCCTCCTCGACCAGCGCCGCCGAGCGCGCCTGATCGGTCGCCCGGATCCCGGTGGTGTTGGGCGCCATGTCCGATAGGACAACGTCGAACGCCTTCAGTTCCCCCAGAAGCTCGCCGTCGGTGGCGGTGAGGAGATCGCCGCAGAGGACGCGCGCGCCCGGGATCGCCTGGGGGAGGGGGTCGCGATCGATCCCGACCACCGCGCCGTGCGGGCCGACGACCTTGAGCGCGTACTGCAGCCACGAGCCAGGCCGGCAGCCGAGATCCAGCACCCGGTCACCGGCGCGCAGCAGGCGCAGCTTGCGGTCGATCTCCTCCAGCTTGTAGACGGAGCGCGCGGCGAAGCCGGCCCCACGCGCCTTCTTGAAAAAAGCGTCGTGGCGCTGTCGCGGATCGCCGAGCTTGGACAAAAGGGCGCCTCGCCTCCCGCGGCGGGCGCCGCGCTACTTCTTCTTGGCCGCGGCCGCGGCGGGAGCGCCCTTCTTGGAGGCCTTCATCGGGTTCTTCGACTCGACCTCTTTGATCAGGCGCGGAACGACGTACTTCTTGACGTCCTTGACGCTCCCCTTGACGAGCACGACGCCGTTGGCCGGTCCCGGGACCGCGCCCTTGATGAGCACGAGGTCCTTGTCGTCGAGCACCTTGACGACGACCAGGTCGGAGGAGGTGCACTTGACGTTCCCCATGAGCCCCGACATCCGCTTGCCCTTGTGGACGCGGCCGGGGGTGAGGCGGCAGCCGATCGAGCCGCCGTGGCGGAAGAACTCG
Organism: uncultured Pseudomonadota bacterium; assembly: GCA_963831685.1. Classification (GTDB taxonomy): domain Bacteria; phylum Myxococcota_A; class Polyangia; order Fen-1088; family Fen-1088; genus JADGRB01. Next base: position 1,392,200 of record CAWHRJ010000004.1, on the reverse strand, counting down.
TGCGTTCCGTGCGTCATGGAGTCGCCGGCCATCTTGTGCTTCTTCATGACGCCCTGGTAACCCTTGCCCTTGGTGGTGCCGACCACGTCGATGACGTCTCCCGGCTTGAACACCTCGGCCGCGCGGATGACCTTGCCGACCTCGTACTTGTCGAGCTCGCCGGGCGGCAGGCGCACCTCGCGCAGGTGGCGCAGCGGCTTCTCGATGGTGGCCTTCTTGAAGTACCCGCGCTCGGGGGCCGGCAGCCGCGCGAGCTTGGTGTTCGGGTTGACGGCCACCTCCTCGAACCCCAGCTGAACCGCCGCGTAGCCGTGCTTCTCGACGGTGCGCTTGGCCACCACGACACAAGGCCCGACGGAGACGGCGGTGACACCCAGGGCGGACCCGTCGTCGTGAAAGACTTGGGTCATCCCGATTCTACGGCCTAAAAGGCCCATCTTGAGAGACATGGCGAGCGGCGGTTTATAGTCCCCCCCCGCGCCGTTGTCAACGCGGGCCGTCCGGGTTGAAAAGACGTTGACAACCGTACACCGACCGGCAGGAATTGAGGCGGTCTTGGATACGGTGAATCCGGCAGCAACCGCGCCCGCCCCCAAGGCACGCCGGCGCATCGAGGCGGTGGACTGGCTGCGGGGCCTGGCCGTCCTGCTGATGATCCAAACGCACCTCTACGACTCCTGGTGCAACAAGGCGGCGAAGGCGACGGCGTTCTACACCTGGACCCGCTTCGTCGGGGGGATCCCCTCCCGGCTGTTCCTGATGCTGGTCGGCGTCTCGATGGCCATTCGGTTCGAGAGCCAGCTTCACGCCAAGGTCGACCGCTCGACGATGGTGCGCACCACGGCCAAACGGGGCCTGGAGATCATCCTGCTCGGGTATCTGTTCCGGCTGCAGGAGTACGTGCTCGGCGGATGCTGGGACTGGCACGACCTCTACCGCGTCGACATCCTGAACTGCATCGGGGCGTCGATGGTGGTGGGGGCGGTGATCACCGCCCCCTGGCGCGGCAAGCCGGCCTATCTGGCCACGGCGCTGGCGACGGCGGCGGTCGTCGCGCTGGGGCCGATCATCGGGCCGCACCACTTCCCGTCGTTCCTGCCGCGGCCGCTCACATCGTACGTCGGCGGCGAGCGCCCGATGGCCTGGTTCCCGCTGTTCCCGTCGCTGGCCTGGCCGCTCGTCGGCGTGCTGGTCGGCCATTATTGGGTGCGCAGCAGCACCGACGCGCGCAAGCAGGCGATCGCCTTCGTCGTCACCGGCGTCGTCGGGTGGCTGATGATGCGCGCGGTGGGGATGGTCCGCGCCCACAACCCGTACATCATCCGTTACCCGTCGGACCTGGTGCAGCAGATGGGGCCGGGGACGTTCTTCTACCGGCTGGGGCAGATTGGTCCCCTGGCGCTGCTCGCCTTTCTGGTCACCCGGTTCGTTCCCCGGGAGTGGCCCTCGCTGATGCGGCTCTTCGGCCGGACCTCGCTGCTGGTCTACTGGGTCCACGTCGAGCTGGTCTACGGCCTCCTGCTGAGGCGGCTGCACGGCCGGCTGGATATTTATTGGGCGTCGGTGGGCCTGGTGCTCATGACGGCGGCGATGGCGGTGGTCGCCAAGCTGCGCCTGCGGTACTGGCACGGCTGGCCTCGCCGCAAGATCAGGATCGCCAAACAGGCAGGGAACTTGCCCGCGCCGCTCGGTCCTCTATAAATGTCGGTGATGGGGCGCTATCACCGGCCCGCGGCGATGGTCGTCGCAGCAGCTCTGGCGGTCCAGGCGATCGGCGCGCACGCCCTCGCCAGGCCCGCTGCCCGCCGCCACAAGCACGCCGTCGCGCGCGAGCGGCCGGTGGCGGCGACGCGCGGCGGGCTCCCCAACGTCCAGGCGCAGGCGGCGGTGGTGATCGACGAGGCGGGGCGCACGGTGTTCGCCAAGAACGCCGACAAGGAGCGGCCGATCGCCTCGATCTCCAAGCTGGCGGCCACGCTGGTGGTGGCCGAGAAGGGGGTCGAGCTGGAGGGGCTGTCGACGATCAACAAGAACGACACCGAGATCGCGAAGGGCGGCGCGCGCTCGCGTTTGCTCGAGGGGATGACGCTGTCGAACCGCGACCTGCTCCACTCGGCGCTGATGGGGTCGGACAACCGCGCCGTCCCCGCGCTCGGGCGGGCCGTGAAGCTGACGCCGGCGCAGCTGACGACGGCGATGAACGCCAAGGCGCGCGCGCTCGGCCTCAAGAACACGCGCTTCCACGAGCCGACGGGCCTCTCCACTGGCAATGTCTCGACCCCGCGCGAGATCGTCACCATGCTCAAGGCGGTGATGGCCAACGCGACGCTGGCCCCGATCACCCGCCGCGCCGAGTACGACGCCCACCCGGTCGGCAAACCGGCTATCCACTACAACAACACCAATCACCCGGCCGCGCGCGGCAACGTCCAGGTGCTGGGCGGCAAGACCGGCTACAACGACGAGGCCCGCTACTGCCTGGTGGTGGCGACCAAGATCGACGGGCGGACCTACTACATGGCCTTCCTCGGCGACGACGGGAAGATGACCCGCTTCGGCGACGTCGCGCGCGTCGCCGACTGGATCGTCGCCCACCAGCAGAAGCTGCTGGCCGCGGCGCCCGCCGCCAAGACGGCGAAAGCGGCCAAGGCGGCGCTCGACAGTCCGGCCGCCCCGCCGGTCCCCGTTCTTCCGCGCTCCGCCCAGCCATCGAGACAAGAGCCGATCGCCGCCGGGCCCAGCACGCCACCCGCGCCGCTGCCGGTCGACGTCGCCGCGCCACCGGCGCTGCCCGGGGCCGCGCCCTCGCCGGAGGGGACGCCGAGCAAGGTCGCGACGCCGTAGCGGCCCGTGACGATGAGCTTCAGGGCTCGGCGAGCCCGAGGTGCACCGCGAGCGCCCGGTCGATCCGGGCCAGCGTCTCGCCGGTGACACGGCCGGCCCGGCGGACGACGCGGGCGCGGTCGTAGGTCATGATCATCGAGGCGTTCGCCACGCGGGGATCGTTCATCGTCGAGCGTGGCTTACGCAGGTCGACGTTGAAGGGGCGGGCGTTCCGCTCGGCGGAGTAAGCCAGCGTCGGGATCACAGTCACGGCGGCGGCGAAGCGGTTGGCCACGTCGCTCTGGACGACCACGCAGGTCCGCACCTTCTTGGGCTCGACGCGGACGGAAGGGTCGCAGTTCATCCAGAGGATGTCGCCCCGGCGGATCTCGATCGGCTCAGGCGTCTTCGTCATCGATTAGATCGAGCATGGGGCCCGTGAGATCGGCCGTGAGCTTGCGGGCGTCCGGCCTGTCTGCCCGGTAGGCCTCGGCCCAGGCGCGGCGCCGCTCGGCCAGCGCGCGCCGCGCGACGGCCTCGCGCAGGAGGTGCCTGGCGTGCGTCGCCACGCCGACACCCGCCTGCCGGGCGTCACGGCTGAGGGCGCTCAGCGTGTCATCGTCCAGTGTCATATTCAAGCGTGCCATGACACGGATCATAGCACGCCGCCGCCGGCGGGCATCCTGGGATGGGAGGCGGTACGATCGTCGGGTGCTGACGATTGGAGACGCGCGGTTGACCTCGCTCGATGGCGGCAGCTTCCGGCTCGACGGCGGCGCCATGCACGGGGTGGTGCCGAAGACGCTCTGGTCGAAGCTGGTGTCGTGCGACGCGCTCAACCGTTGCCAGTACAGCACGCGTTGCCTGCTGATCGAGACGGGGGGCCGGCGCGTGCTGGTCGAGACCGGCAACGGCGACAAGTTTCCGCCCAAGCTGAAGGAGATCTACGGCATCGACCACGACCGCGCGATCGGCGCGGCGCTGAAGGAGGTCGGCCTTCAGCCCGACGACATCGACACGGTCGTCATGACCCACCTGCACTTCGACCACAGCGGCGGCACGACGCGCCGGACGGCGTCGGGCGCGGTCGAGCCGGTGTTTCGCCGCGCGCGCCACGTCGTGCAGCGGCGCGAGTGGGAGGACGCCACGCACCCGCACGAGCGCAACCGCGCCAGCTACTTGCAAGAAAATGTGGGGCCGCTCGGTGAAGCCGGGCTGTTGCAGCTCGTCGACGGCGAGACGGAGATCGCGCCCGGCGTGCGCGTCGTCCCGACCCCCGGCCACACCGCCGGCCACCAGTCGGTGCTGGTCGGTTTGCCCGACGGGCCCAAGGTGATGTTCCTCGGCGACGTCGTCCCGACCGCCGTGCACGTCAAGCTGCCGTGGGTCATGTCCTACGACCTCGAGCCGGCGCGCACCGTCGAGACCAAGCGCGATCTCTTCACGCGCGCGCTGGCCGAGGACTGGCTGCTGGTCTGGGGCCACGATCGCGACAACCAGGCCGGGCGCCTCGGCGTCGACAAGGACGGCGCGTTCGTCATCCGCGAGCTGGTGACGATATGAGCGGCTACGCTGCCGCCAGTGCTTCGATGATCGGCCCGTCCGGGTGCTCCGGGTTCGGGCGCAGCTCCTGGCGTTTGGGATCGACGATCAGATCGAGCTCCTCGAGCGGGATCTGGCCGATGAGCGGGGTCGTACCCGCCGGCATGACGTAGGCCGAGGTGAACATGTCGCGCCCGCAGATCTCGAGGTGGATGCCGCTGACGCGCGGCGAGTCGATCAAGCTGCCATCCGCGAGGCGCATTTTCCTCACTTCGACCTGCGCAAACCCCAAATGGGCGACCACGTCCGCCGGCAAAATCAACGTGCTCGCTCCCGTGTCGATCAGCGCCTCGATCTCCATCGTCCTGATCTGTTCTCGCCGGAGATGACCACGTTCGGCGAGGACGATGTCGGAGTAGTTCGTGAGCTTTATCTTTTGCATGACCTTCCCCATGGCCACCGTTGTCGGCGGCGCTCGCGGTTGGTTGCTCCTGCAACCGGAAGTCTACTCCGTCGGGGCGCGCTCGGAGGCGGGGACGGCCTTCTCGAAGCGCTCGGCGAAGTGTTCAGCGGGGCGCGCCTGCGCCGGATCGAGCTTGAAGTCGGGGATCGCCGGCGACGGCGTCAGCTTGGCGTAGAGCTCGTCGATCTCGCGCTTCGACAGGTTTCGCTCGGCGAGCGCCGCGCGATCGAGGCGGCCGCGTCGCCGCGGCGCAGGCCGTCGTCGTCGACGCGGACGAGCGCGCGCAGCGACTCGAGCTCGCCGCGCGACGAGGTGCGTCCCGCAGACGTCGTAGTCGATCCACGCCTCGTACGACAGCGGCGCGACGCGCTTGAGCATCCCGGCCATCACCCGGCCGTACTCCTGGATCTCCCACTGCGCGTGGGCGTCCACCCGCAGCGTCAGGAAGTGCAGCAGGTTGTGCAGATCGATCTTCCAGTACCACTGCGTGTACGTCGACAGCGGCAGATCGATGCGCGCCAGCTCGCGCGCGACCTCGTTCCCGGTCATCCACTCGTAGGCATCGGTGCTCTCGCGGCGGATCGTCGTCCCAGCGGCGAACCGCCTCGGCGTGCAGCGCCGGCCCGACCGCCTGCGCCGCTGCGCCCCTGGTTGTTCCGCCGGCTCTGCGTCTGCAGCTGCGCCGCGTCCGGCGTGTAGAACAGCATCGGCATCAGGCGAGTAGCGCCCCGAGTACTCGTTGACGTTGGCGGTGCGGTGCCGGATCCACTGGCGCGCGATGAACATCGGCATGCAGCAGTGGAATTTCAGCTCGACCATCTCGCTGGGCGTCGTGTGCTTGTGGCGCCGCAGATAGCGCAGCAGGCCCCGCGTGTGCGATCCGCTTGCGCGTGCCGTATCCGTAGCTGACGCGCGCGGCGCGCTCGATGCACTCGTCGGTCCCCATGTAGTCGACCAGCGAGACGAAGCCGTGGTCGAGGACGGGGAAGTAGAGACCGAGGATCTCCTCGGCGTCCGGGCTGATCGGGGCGTCTGGTCTCGGACACGGCGCGGACGTTATCACCTGCGCCGCCCGCTGCGCATACTTGCAGGCGGCGCCCGACCCGCTAAGGTGAACGGATGGGCGAGCGCATCCCGCTCGGTGTTCTGGTTCCGTTGCGCGATCCTGTGCGGCCTGATCCTGGTCCTGGAAGGGCTGGGGGAAGTTCCAGGACGGCTGGCTGCACGGCACGCCGCTGCTCAACACGCTCGACGGCTGGGTCGAAGCCGACAAGACCTACCAATTCTTCCTGCCGGTCGTCCGGACCGCGCGCGCGCACCCGAAGATCTTCGGCGCGCTGGTGACGGTGGGCGAGCTCGTCGATCGGCCCGTCGATGCGTGCTCGGCCTGTTCACCCGCCTCGGCGCGTTCCTGGGCGTGCTCATGCTCTTCTCGTTCGCCTTCGGCGCCGGCCAGGGGCTGGTGCCGCCGGGGAACGCGCTCCTCATGGGCGCGATCTTCGTCATCTTCGTCCTCGCGCCGCCGGGGCGGGCGTTCGGGCTGGATGCCCGCCTGCGCTCCCGCTTTCCCGGTTGGATGGCGTAGCTCGGGCGGCGCCGCGCCCGGGACCGGCCTATACTGAAGGGGTGAACTTCAGCCCCGGCTGGATCGTCGCATCGCTGATCGTCTCGTCGATCGGCTTCATCCTGCTGAACTACGGGCGCAAGTTCGCCCGGCTGCCCCAGATCGTGGTCGGCGTGGCGATGCTGGTCTATCCCTACTTCGTCCCCGGCGTGCTGGCGAACGGGCTGGTCGCCGGGGGCTTGCTCGCCGTGCTCTGGGTCGTCGTCCGGCTCGGCTGGTAGCCGTCGCCCTGGGCATGAGCGGCGCGCCTTCACCCGCGGGCCCTTCGGTTCCCGAGCCGCCGCGCGGTCTCCGCGAGCTCCTCCGCTACTTGCTCTACCTCGGGACGTTCGGGTTTGGCGGCCCGATCGCGCTGGCCGGGTACATGCAGCGCGATCTCGTCGAGCGGCGCAAGCTCGTCGCCAAGAAGGACTACGTCGACGGGCTGGCGCTGGCGCAGCTCGCGCCCGGGCCGCTGGCGGCGCAGCTGGCGATCTACCTCGGGTGGGCCAAGGGGGGCGTGGCGGGCGCCAGCGGGGCGGCGGCCGCCTTCATCCTCCCGTCGTTCTTCATGGTGCTGGCGCTCTCGGCGCTCTACGTCCGGTTCGACGGCCTCGCGTGGATGCAGAGCGCGTTCTACGGAGTCGCCGCCGCGGTCATCGCCATCATCGGCCGCAGCGCCGTCAAGCTCGTCAAGCTCACCTTGGGAAAAGATCGGTTGCTCTGGCTCTTGTTCGCGGTCAGCGCCGTCAGCACCGCCTGGACGGAGTCGGAGATCGTCTGGCTCTTTCTCGCATCGGGCGTGGTGGTGCTGCTGGTGCGTGCCCGGCGCTGGCCGAATGTCCCCGCGGCCGCGCTGGTTCCGCCGGGCGTCTGGCTGGCGCTCGGCGCCGCCGTGACGACCGGCGCCGCCATCAGCTGGCCCTTGCTGCTGAAGATCGCGCTCTACTTCGCCGAGGCGGGAACGCTCGTGTTCGGCAGCGGCCTGGCGATCGTCCCCTTCCTGCACGGTGGCGTCGTCACCCAGCACCACTGGCTCTCCGAGCGGCAGTTCCTCGACGCGGTCGCGGTCGCCATGATCACGCCCGGGCCCGTGGTCATCACCGTCGCCTTCATCGGGTATCTGGTGGCCGGCCCGCTCGGGGCGACGGCGGCGGCGGTGGGCGTCTTCCTGCCGAGCTATCTGTTCGTCGTCGTGCCGGCGCCGTACTTCCGGCGCTTCGCCGACAACCCGCGCGTGCGGGCCTTCGTCGACGGCGTGACGGCGGCGGCGACTGGGGCGATCGCCGGCGCGGCGTTCGTGCTCGGGCGGCGCGCGCTGGTCGACGTCGCGACGGTGGTCATCGCCGGGGCGACCTGGCTCGCCTTCACCCGGTGGAAGAAGCTGCCCGAGCCGCTGGTCATAGTCGCCGCGGGCGTGCTGGGCTGCGCGCTGCGCCGCCCGTGAGCTACTGCCGCTCGGCGACCAGGTCGGGAAACGGTGGCCCGGACTGGGCGCTGTCGGTCGGGATCCAGTGCATCGAGCTCCCCTTCACGCAGTAGCCGATCGGGGCGGTCGGAAGACCGGAGGACGGCGCCAGGGAGATGGCGGTCCCCTCTGCCGAATAGGTGCCCGACTCGTCGTTGAAGGTCGCCCAGTCGATGGTGCACTGGCAAGCCATTCCAACCTGCTGGCAGCCCGCCGACTGGATCGTCGGGGTGGTCGCCTGCGCCGCCTTGATCTCGGTGTCGAGCGCGCTGCAGGTTTCGCCGTCGCTGCAGGTGAACGACTCGTGCACGGTCTCGAGGATTCCGATCGAATAGCTCATCGCCGCGTCGAACGACCAGGCGCCAGCCCAGGAGGCGTTGGCCGCGTCGTCGCTCACCCCGCCGCCGCTGCCGACGCAGAACTGCGCGAACAAGGCCTGCTTGTCGGTCGAGAACATCCCGTTCGCCGACAGGCAGGAGTCGACGATCGACCAGCTCCCGACCACGTTGCCCCCGCAGGGATTCACCCCCCCGCAGGTCTGCCCGGAGCTGCCGCTACAGCCCGCGGCCCATCCCGAAACGGCCAACAACCCCAGCGCCAGCGCTCGCTTCATTTGCCCCCGATCTTCGCCCCGGACCACGTTTTGTAAAGAAAGGTCGGCGGATGTTCCGGCGCGCTTGACCCGGGGTCGGGGCGCGGTCTATTTCCTGTTGCGTGGCTCGGCATGTCGACGGTGCACCGGCCATCGGCTAACGTTGGGTGATGGCGCGCCTGTCACAGTCGCCGGGACAACCGGCTCCCGCGTCGTGGGGAGGCGGCCGACTCGCCGAGGAGGCGGAACATCGATTTCGGGAGGGTGTGGACTATTGCGGGAGATTCTTCATGGGACAGGCCGAGGCTCAACTCGCGCTCTACAAGTTGACCGCCATCTTGGAGGCCGAAGGGCTCCCCTACGCGATTATCGGGGCGTTCGCGCTGAACGAGTATGGCCACCGGCGCGTCACTGTGGACGTGGATCTCGTGATGCGCGACGATCACCTACAGGCGTTCAAGCGCAATCACCTGGGTCAGGGCTACGTCGAAAGGGTGCCGGGGACCGGCAAGCTTCTGGACACCGAGCACGGCGTGAACATCGACGTTCTTTCCACCGGTCGGTTTCCCGGCGACGACAAGCCCAAGCCCATCGCTTTCCCTGATCCTGCGATCGTCGCGCTCCGCGGCGCGCGCTTCGCGCTGCTGCCGATGCCGCGCTTCATCGAGCTGAAGCTCGCGTCAGGCATGGTCGCCGCCCACCGCGGCAAGGACCTGGTCGATGTCCAGGAGCTCATCAAGAGCGCCTCCCTCCCTGCCAGTGTCGCCGAGGACTTGCATCCATGGGTCAGAGCGAAGTTCCTCGAGCTATGGCAGCTCGCGCAGACGCCCGACCCGTTCTGACTCGGCGTCGAGCGACGAGGACGTGGCGGCGGTGGCGGAGCGGATCTACCAGACGGTCGCTCGGAAGCTGGAGGCGCGGAGCGACGACGAGAGCGCCGCGCTGGCCAGCGCCGAGCCCGTGCTCGCGACCCTCGCCGGCGCCTCCGTGGCGGGCGTCGCGGCCACCGGCGCAAGACGCGGCGCGCGGACCTTGCGCCTCGGTTCCGGCGCCTTCGAGGCGACCATCTCCAGCCGTCGGTGCGCGTCAGTCGAGGGATTCAGCCTCCACGCCAACATCCGTGTCGCCGCCAACGACCGCGACGGCCTCGAGCACCTCGCCCGCTACCTCGCTCGGCCGCCTATCGCCACCGACCGGCTGACACTGCTCCCCGACGGGCGCGTCGCCCTACGTTTCAAGCGACCGTTCTCGGACGGAACGGAGGCGGTCGTGTTCACGCCGTCCGAGCTCATCGAGCGCCTCCTGCCCCTCGTCCCCCGCCCGCGCAAGCACGTCATCCGATTCCACGGGATCCTGGCGCCCGCGGCCGGCTATCGATCCAAGGTGGTTCCGACCGCTTCGCCGCCGCCCCGTGAACCGCCGGCGGCGCCGCCGCCGTACCTTCATTCCTGGGCGGACCTCTTGCGCCGGGTTTTCCTCTTCGATGTTCTCGAGTGCCCACTCTGCGGCGGCCGCATGCGCGTCGTCGCCGCGATTACTGAGCCCGGCGCGCTCACGCGGATTCTGAAGCACGCGGCGAATCCCCTGAGCCGCCGCGGATCTCCGGTCCGCGGGCACCGCCGAGCGGCGAGACGGCGGAGATGCGCGATCCCGCCCTCCCGGCATCCGACGTCGACGACAGCGCTTCGTATTGACCCGCGCGCTCGGGCGTTTGGGCAAGAGATACGTCAGCGTCACCGAGGACGGCGCGATCTCGGGGATCCCGCTGCTTTGCGACGTGGCGGCTCGTCCGCGGTTCTGAGGCTGGCCGGAGCTGACCGGGGTAACATGGGGAGCGTGTTCGCCCGGGAAATTGTGAGCGGGCACGTCATGGGCGTCGTCCCGCCCCGCTGGGCCGCGCGGGCCGAGCTGGTCCTCTCCTGGGCGGGGGCGGCCGTCGCGTTGACGTTGCTCTTCGTGTGGCTCCCTCGTCAGGCGACGAGGTCGGACGTGCGGGAGCTGGACCTCTACATCTACTACGACACGGCAGTCCGGCTGGCGCACGGGCAGCCGATCTACACCGGCCTCTTCGTCTACCCGCCCACGTTCGCCGCGCTGGTCCGGCCGGCGGCAGCGATGTCGCTCCCGGTCTTCCAGGCCACCTGGTGCGCGATCATGGTGGGCGCCTTCTGGGCCTACGCTGCCGGCCTCGCCCGTCTCGCCTTCGCCCGGTTGACGCTCTCCCGCGTCCTGGCCGTGGCGGCGCTCGTGATGCTCACGCCGGGGACGAACGCCACCATGAACTACGGCAACATCAACCTGGCCATCTGGGCACTGATTGCCTGGTCGCTCCCGGCCGGCGCCGGCCTGGCGGTGGGCGGGTGCCTCAAGATCTACCCGGGGGTGGTGGCCGCGGTGGCGGCCGTCCGATCCCCCTCGGCGATTTGGCGCCAGCTCGGCGCCGCGGCCGCTCTCGTGACGCTGAGCCTCGCCGTCCTCGGCACCGGTCCGTTCATCGAGTGGTTGCGCGCAGGCCTCGTGCCGTTGCCGGACGCCACTTTCATTGAAGGCAACCTCAGCCTCTCGACGGGCCTCCTGAAGATCCTCCACGTGGCCAACTTCAGAGGTGGGTCTGCACGCGCGATCTACCTGGCCGTTCCGGCGCTCGTCATCGGCGGTACGTTCTGGCGAACGCGGCGGTGGTCGCCGACGGCGGCCGGGGCGGCCGTGCTGGTGGCGACGGTCTGGTCCTCGCCCGTCTGCTGGCAGAGCTCGCTGCCCGTCCTTCACATCCCGCTCGCGGTCTGGCTGCGGGGCCGCCTTGGTCAGGCGAAGGCGACGGCGTGAGCGGGCCGCTGCATTCATAATACCGCTTGCCGGTATACCCAATTGAGGTCGAGCGTCGCGAAGGATGGGGAGCCGTTGCGAAGATCGTGTTTCGAAAGCTCGACATGCTCCACTACGCACAGAAGCTGGATGACCTGAGATCGCCTCCCGCGAACCGACTTGAGGCGCTCAAGGGGGACCTCGGCGGCTTTTACAGCATCCGAGTCAACGACCAATGGCGGGTGGTGTTCCGCTGGGCTGCCAACGGCGCCGAGGACGTGGACGTCGTCGACTATCATCGTTGAAAGGGAGCGGCCCATGAACGCGCACCGCGAAACGACTCGAGCGCCGACCACACCGGGCGAGATCCTGCACGAGGAATTCCTCAAGCCTCTGGGCATGAGCCAGCGGGAACTGGCCGACCACCTGGGCTGCGAAGTGAAGGTCGTCAATCGCATCGTCAACGGGCGGACGTCTGTGACGGCGGCGATGTCGCTCAAGCTCGGGGCCGCCTTCCAGACCTCGCCCGATTTCTGGCTCAACGCCCAGAAGGCCGTCGAGCTCCACGAAGCCAGGGCCCACCTGCGGCGGCTTCCGAGACCCCTTCGTGCCCTCGGCTGAGCGCGCCAGGGGACGGGTCGGTGCTCGTCAGGGCGAGGCGTAGACGGTGAGCGTCGCTTCCGCGCGCTCCGGGCGCCTGACGATGCCGAGGCCGCCCGGCGTGAGCTCGGTCTGGAAGCGGCGCGCGCGGGCGGAGGCCTGCTCGCGCGGGAGCGTCAACCAGCTGCCGCGGCGCGCGGCGAGGTCGACCACGCCCAACCGATCGTCGTCCAGGACGGCCAGCTTCGACGGTCCCAGGGCTTCACGCGCGATGATTGTAACAGAATGCGATTACGCGACCCTCGCCGGGTGCAGGCCGACGGACCAGCGAAGGGGGTCCGGTCACTCTCACTCTCACTTTGCCGCCGCGGAGCGGCCGAGCGGCGCCGAGCCCCTCAGCGCGCCGGCGCCCAGCCGACGAAGAAGCTGGCGGCGGCGTTCGTGCGATCGCTTCCGGCGATGGGAGCCTCGGCCAGGAAGGCGAGCGAATCAGTCCGGCAATCGAATGGCGAGCGCCAACTCTCTTCGTCGCACGCCTACGAAGTTGGCGGAAGCCCCGGCCGAGCGGAGAAGACTCCGGAACGTTCTCCGGCATCGACCTTGGAATTCACCTTGCAACAACCGAGGCCATGACTCGGTTCGCAGCGGCGTTGGTGTGGGGAGCGGTAACCCTCGGCTCGTGCTCCGTCGAGCATCTCGGCGCTTCGAGGGACGGGAACGCGGATACACCGACTGTCGTCGACGCCGTAGCAGCCGATCGCTGCAGCGGAAGCATCAGCGACGTGGGCGGGCGATGCCAGGCCACCTTTGACGGCAGCGTCGCCGACCTACCCACCTGCTCAGGCGTGGGTCAGACGGTGTACCTGTGCGGCGGGATGATCGCGCTCGCCCAGGGGACCGGCTTCACGGCGCTGACTTGCTACTACGACGCCGCGACGCACGTCCTCGTCGGCGCGCTGGAGGTGAGCGACAGCCCCGGGTACTGCGGCAACAGCTTCGGCCGCTTCGCCGGTCAGATCCCCGGGCCCTCCTGCGACACCGTCGCTCCCTCTTTCCGCAGAAGCTGCTCCGCTCGGGACGGAGGCGCCGACTGAGCGCGGTCCGGCACCGCAGCGTCGAGGCTGGTCCTCCCGCCCAGGCTTCACCGACCCGATAGACTCAGCGTCGTGAGGAGCGCCAATCGAATACTGATCGCGATCTCCGTGGTGGCTGGCGCTGCGGTCATCGGCCTCATCGTCTCGGGTGGGGGACACCACCGGCAGAAGACAACCCTTCTGAGGGGCGTGAGCGTCGGCTGTGGGGCGTCGGTGTATCTGGCGGCGTGATGGCGCGCGCCTGGCCCTTGAGGCCGCGCAACGTCGCGCTCTTCCGGATGCCTCCGGCGACGTCGCTCGGTTTGCCGCGCAGGATCTCGAGCAGCCGCCCTGGCTTTGCCGGGGGATGCGTTAGTCAAGCTTGACCTCGGCCTGCCGCGCGGTCTATCCCTCTCCCGTGGCGGCGAAGCGGACGGCCGAGGCGATGAGCATGCTGCGGGCGGGGGACGTGCGGGGACTCCTGTCGCGCTACGCCGATCTGGCGCTGGCGGGGCTGGTCGTCTCGATCGTCGGGATGATGATCGTTCCGCTGCCGACGCCGCTGCTCGACCTGCTCATCTCGGTGAACATCGCGGCGGCGGTCACGCTGCTGCTGGTGGCGATCTACGTCAGCGACGCGCTGAAGATCGCCACCTTCCCGACGCTGCTCCTGCTCACCACGCTGTTTCGGCTGGCGCTGGAGGTGTCGGCGACGCGCCTCATTTTGCTGCGCGCCGACGCCGGGGAGGTGATCCATGCGTTCGGCAACTTCGTCGTCGCCGGCAACCTGGTGGTCGGCGCGGTCATTTTCCTCATCCTGACGATGATCCAGTTCATCGTCATCTCCAAGGGCTCGGAGCGGGTGGCGGAGGTGGCGGCGCGCTTCACGCTCGACGCCATGCCGGGCAAGCAGATGTCGATCGACGCCGAGCTGCGCGCCGGGCACATCGATCACAACGAGGCGCGGCGGCGGCGGGCGGCGCTGGCGCGCGAGTCGCAGCTGTTCGGCTCGATGGACGGCGCGATGAAGTTCGTCAAGGGGGACGCCATCGCCGGCATCGTCGTCCTGGCGGTGAACATCGTCGGCGGCCTCGTGATCGGCATCGTGCAGCGGGGCCTCGACGCGGCGACCGCGGCGCGCACCTACACCGTGCTCACCATCGGCGAGGGGCTGGTCTCGCAGATCCCGGCGCTGGTGATCTCGACGGCGGCCGGCATCATCGTGACGCGCGTGGCGTCGGAGGAGGAGGGCGGCCACCTCGGGCGTGACATCGGACTGCAGATCATCGCCCAGCCGAAGGCGATCGCGATCGCGGCGGGGCTGCTGCTGCTGCTGGCGATCGTTCCGGGACTGCCGGCCATCCCGTTCCTCACGCTGGGGGCAGTCCTGGGGACGGTCGCCTGGAAGCTGCTGCGCACGCCGGCGGCGCCTCCGGCGGGTGCCGCGGCGGCCGTCGGCGCGGGAACCCTTCCGGGCGCCGCGCCCCGCGCCGCGGGCGCCCCGGCGGCCGACGACGCCGCGCTGTCGCCGCTGCTGACGCCGGTCGCGGTCGAGGTCTCCGCCGAGCTGGGCGCGCGTCTCCCCGGGTTCGCGACCGAGCTCGTCCCGCGCCTGCGCGAGCGGCTGTTCGCCGAGCTGGGGCTGCCGCTGCCGGCGGTCCGCCTGCGCCCGGGAACGCCGGGGCTCGAGGGAGGGCGGTTCGTCATCCGCCTCAACGAGGTCCCGCTCGCGCGCGGCGAGATCACACCTGACCAATGGGGCGCGGCCGCCGAGGAGATCGGCGACGCGGTGCTGGCGCTCCTGCGCCGCTACGGGCACGAGCTGTTCGGCCTGGAGGAGGCGCAGGCGCTGCTCGACGCGCTCGAACGGACGCACCCGACGCTGGTGCGCGAGGTGATCCCCAAGCTGGTCTCGCCCGTTCTCTTCACCGACATCGCGCGCCGCCTGGTCGAGGAGGGGATCTCCCTGCGCAATCTGAAGGACATCCTGGGCGCGCTGGCCGAATGGGCGCCGCACGAGCGCGATCCGGTGGCGCTGACCGAACACGTGCGCGCCGCGCTCCGGCGCGTCATCACCCACCGCTACACCGGCGACGGCGGCGCGCTGGCCGCCTACCTGCTCGATCCGATGATCGAGGACGCCATCCGCGAATCGGTGCAGAAGACCGCCACCGGCAGCTATCTGGCGCTCGAGCCGCAGCTGTCGAGCGACATCGTCGCCGCCATCGGCCGCGCGGTCGGCCCGGGCACGGCGGGCGCTGTGTTGCTGACGGGCGCCGAGATCCGCCGCTACGTCCGCCGCCTCGTCGAGACCGAGCACCCGAACCTGGCGGTGCTGTCTTTTCAAGAACTGGCGCCCGAGGCGCAGATCCGCCCCATCGGACGCATCAGCGTGTAGCTGAGGGCGCCGCCGAGGCCAGGCTAGAGTCTGTTCAGGTAGGCCACGAGCGCGGCGCGCTCCGACTCGACGTTCGGACGATCCGCATGGACGCCGTCGGTGCTCAAGACGAGCGGCAGCGGCGGGGTCGGGTTGCCCGCCATGAGGTGCTTGTAGAACTCCTCGTAGTGGATGACGACATCCTCCAGCGTCGCCGCGCTGTTGTTGTGGAAGTAGGGCGCCGTCTTGCTGATCCCGTGCAGCGGCGCAATCTCGAGCTTCTGCCAGTCGTCCTGGAACTGAAAGCTGCACGGCTGGTGAGGGCAGGTGGGATCGTCGGCCGCCAGGTAGGCCGAGGCGACGAAGCCGCTCAAGAGCGCCCGCCCCGGATCGCTGCTGGTCCGTCGCATCATGTAGCCATCGGCGAACGAGATCTCGTACGTCCTGTCGTTCCGCTCGAGGGCGGGCGAGCAGGGCGGGAAGCTCCAGCGTGGAGGCGAAGCCGTATCGATCGGGCGGGGACACGCCGATTCGACGTTGTGGAGGCCAAGGAGGGGATTCGTAGCCGCAGGGAGGGGTCGGGCCATTCCCAGTCCGTTGTGGCAGTTGCCGCAAGCGCGGTTGAAGACGGTCTTGCCCATGGTCTCGAGCTCATCGAGCGGCGGCTCGGGGGGGAGAGCAGCGTCGTCTCGTAGGCGGCGATGTCGTCGAGCGTTCCCTGGTCGGGGTTCGTCGTCACCTGGGCGTGGTTCTGGAGCGCGCCCAGCGCCTGGTCCTGCAGCGTATCTTCGCGGCCGTCCAGCTGGTACCCGCCCTGCGGATTCGGCCCGCGCGGCCAGGCGGCAGTCTGCGAATCGTGCCCGGTCAGCTTCACGTTGAAGACGCTGGGCACCGTCCGCCAGACGTCGGTGAATGTAGCCGTCGAGACGGCGTAGGTGGTGGCCGTGTCACAGGGCGCCGCGACCCCATCGGTCAGGCAGCTGGCGGGGTCGACCAGCTTGATGTTCGCGGGCAGCGCCAACCGGACCCGGATGAGACCGTTCTGGCGAAGGTTGCTGTAGTCGCTCGCGGCCGCGCCGTTGGTGTCGAAGTCGTCGGCGTCGAGCGGTCGGAACAGCGGATCGTCGACTCCGGTCGCCAACGCGGCCTGAAATCGCGTTTCGACGTCGGCCGGGCTGAGCTGGAAGCTGTCCGAGTCCATGTGGCAGTCGGAGCAGGCCCGACCGTTGCCGCTCGCCCCGGCGATCGCGTGATCGTGGAAGTCGGCTTCCCCGCGGGAAACGGCCGCGCACAGGACCCCGCCCGTGTCCTGCGGGCTGCACGGGACGACTTCCCCCGGCGACGACGAGCAGGCAAACGCGGCAACCCCTATCATCACCAAGATCCCTGCCACCGAGTCGTTCACTTCTGCGACGCTAGCATCTCTCCTGTTTCGGGCGGGACAAGACAAGACGGCCAAACGGCTGTTGGTCGCCATCGTCAGCGCGCGCGGGCGCGAAGGGAAAACATGAGCGGAAGCTGCGGCTCCGACGCCGGTCGCCGGTAGTAGACCTGGCCCGCGCCGGAACGCTCCTCGACGTCGCAACCGGCGACGACCTTCCAGGCGCAGAAGGGGAACTCATGCAGCCACTCGATCGTCAGTCCGGCGCCGATGAGCGCATTGATGATGTCGCCCATCGAGTGCCGCCATTCATGCGTGGGCGTGCTGATCACGGCCTCCGGATCAGCGTAGTCCGCGCCGGCGGGCCAGCGGATTCCTGCATCGTCGTGGAAGTAGGGTTGCCAGGGGCGAAATCCACCGGACTGGGGCAGGTCTTCGTCGAGGGGAAACATGCGCGCCGTGGGGTGCGCCTCGACGATGTAGAAGAACCCGCCGGGCTTCAGGTAGCGGACGATGAGCGCGGCCCAGGGGGTCAGGTCCGGCAGCCAGCAGAGGACGCCGTATGACGTGAAGACGACGTCGAAGCTGTGGAATGAAGGCAGGACCTCGGGTAGCTCATAGAGATCGCTGCAGACGAACTCGGCTTCCGTCCCCGTGTCGGCAGCCAGCCGGCGCGCACCCGCGATGCTCTCGGTGGAAAAGTCGACGCCGGTGACGATCGCCCCCCGCCGAGCCCAGGAGAGCGTATCGAGGCCGAAGTGACATTGCAGGTGCAGGAGGCGCTTCCCCTGCACGTCACCGACCTCTTCGAACTCCACGTGGTGCAGCCGGCACCCGCCCGACTTGAATGTCTCGACGCCGTAGACGTCGCCACGCAGATGCACCCGGGTCGCCTCGTCCCAATAGGCCCGATTGAGCTCCAGGTCAGGTTTCTTCATGTTCGAGTGGGCCGGCCGTGCCAGCGAACCGCGTGCGTGACGATCGTGTCGAGGTCCGCGTAGCGGGGCTTCCAGCCGAGCAGCTCGCCGGCGCGGCGCGCGTCGGCCACCAGCACGGGGGGATCGCCGGCGCGGCGGCCGACCTCGCGCACGGGGACCGGGCGGCCGCTCGCCCGCTCGACGGCGCGGATCACCTCGCGCACCGAGCTGCCGCGTCCCGTCCCGAGGTTGAGGCGCAGCTCGGGCGTCCCTTTGTCGAGCGCCGCCAGCGCCAGGATGTGCGCCTGGGCCAGATCGGCGACGTGGATGTAGTCGCGCACGGCGGTCCCGTCGGGGGTCGGGTAGTCGGTGCCGAAAAGCGAGAGCGGCCCGCCGTGCCCCTGGGCCGCCGCGATCGCCAGCGGGATGAGGTGCGACTCCGGCGCGTGCTCCTCGCCGAGCTCGCCGTCGGGATCGGCGCCCGCGGCGTTGAAGTAGCGCAGCGCCGCGTAGCGGAGGCCGTGCGCCTGGCCGTACCAGCGCAGCATCCGCTCGACCATCAGCTTCGACTCGCCGTACGGATTCACCGGCCGTTGCGGATGATCCTCGTCGATGGGGACCCGCTCGGGATCGCCGTAGGTCGCGCAGGTCGAGGAGAAGACGACGTCGCGGACGCCGGCGGCGATCATCGCGTCCAGCAGGTTGATCGTCCCGGCGACGTTGTTGCGGAAGTACTTCCCGGGGTCGGTCATCGATTCGCCGACGTAGGCGTAGGCGGCGAAGTGGATGACCGCGGTGACGCCGTTTTCCTTCAGCGCTCGCCCGATGGCGGCGGGGTCGGCCAGATCGCCCTCGATGAGCGGCCCCCACTTCACCGCCCACCGGTGGCCGTAGACCAGGTTGTCGAACACGACGGGGCGGTGACCGGCCGCCGCGACCAGCTTGGCGGTCTGGCTGCCGATGTACCCGGCTCCTCCGACGATCAGGATCGACATTCCCTATCCGATCCTTTTTTCGCCGGCGGCCGCAAGATCTTTCGAGGGTGAACCCGTCGGCGATCAGAGGCGCGCGTAGGCGGCGTCGCGGTCGCGGCGAATGTCGCGGACCGCGGCGTCGAGCGCCGCCGGCGCGCGGGCGCCGACCGTCGCGAAGTTGGCGCGCGCGATCTCGCCGGACACGTCGCGTCCCTCCCGGGAGAGGTTCTCGATGAGGCTGGCGCGAACCAGCTGCAGCATCGGATCGGGCGTGCGGCGGAGGTAGGAGACCAGCGCGGCCGGACTGGCGGCGGTCGCCGCGCTGGCGCTCGCCTCGGTCGCCGGGTGAAAGGCGGCCAGCAGGAAGGGCGCGGCGTCGCCCGGCGGCCGGCGCGCGCGATCGGCGCGGCGCACCCGCTCGGCGAACGCCCCAAAGGCCGCTTCGTCGAGCGTGACCCGCGGGAAGATGAGGAGGCCGATCGACGTCTCCGGCCGCGGGGTGAGCTCGTCGACGAAGGCGAGCACGGCGGTCGGATCGGGCGCGGCTTCGGTCAGCACGCGGCGCGCGACGGCCCCCTCGCGCCAGGCCTGGGCGGCCCACGGGCAGAGGCCCCAGCCGATCACCACCTCCTCGACGTATCGGGCGTTGAGCCGCAACGCCTCGTCGACGAGCGGCGACCGGTCGATCACGGCTTAGGTGCGGCCGGCTTGTCGCCCGATTCGACGAAGGCGCCCATGTGGCGGAACTTGGCGTAGCGATCCGCCCGCAGCCCCTCCGGCGCCATCAGCAGCAGCTCGGCCAGGTGGCGCCGCAGCGCCTCGCCCAGGTTGCGCGCCGTCAGATCGTGGTCGCGGTGGGCGCCCCCCGGCGCCTCGGGGATCACCTCGTCGACGATCCCCAGCCGCTGCAGATCGGTGGCGGTCATCTTCATCGCCGCCGCGGCGTCGGGCTTGCGGTTGTCGTCGCGCCAGAGGATCGACGCGCAGCCCTCGGGGGAGATGACCGAGTAGGTCGCGTACTCCAGCATCAGGATCCGGTTGCCGACGCCGAGCGCCAGCGCGCCGCCCGACCCGCCCTCGCCGATGACGGCGCAGACGATCGGCACCGGCAGGCCGGCCATCACCTCCAGGTTCTTCGCGATCGCCTCGGCCTGGCCGCGCTCCTCGGCGTCGAGGCCCGGGTAGGCCCCCTGCGTGTCGATGAGGCAGAGGATCGGTCGCCCCATGCGCGCCGCGAGCTCCATCAGGCGCAGCGCCTTGCGGTAGCCCTCGGGCTTCGGCTGGCCGAAGTTGCGGCGCACCTTCTCCTTGGTGCTGCGCCCCTTCTGGTGGCCGAGCACCAGGACCGGCGTCCCATCGAAGGTGCCGAAGCCGCCCACGATCGGCCGGATCGTCGGCGAAGCGGCGGTCGCCGTGCAGCTCGATGAAGTCGGGAACGAGACGCTCGAGGTAGTCCAGCGTGTAGGGGCGCGTCGGGTGGCGCGAGAGCTGGACCTTCTGCCAGGGAGAGAGCTCGGCGAAGATCTTCTGCTGCAGCTCGCGCGCGCGCCGCTCGAGCAGCGCGATCTGCGGGCGCAGCTCGGAGGCGCCGCCGCTGACGCGGATGAGCTCCTCGATCTTTCGTTCCAGCTCGACCACCGGGCGCTCGAAGTCGAGCGTCGGCCCGTCGCCAACGCGGACCGGGGGGGCTGTTGCGGGCTCGGCCATCGGCTATTTATTCCTCTAATCGAGAAAGGCGCGCAAGAGCGCGTGTCCCTGCGTCGCGGCAGCCGGGATCGGCTGCGGCACCCCGCCCACCGGCGTGCCGGTCGCGTAGGTCCCCAGCGCCACGTCCGTGGTGGTCGCGGCGCCGAGCGCATAGAGGACGGTGGCGGGGAGATCGGACGGCGTCGCCGGCTGGCCGGTGACGACCCCCGCCCGCACCCCCGGACCGATCAGGATGAGCGGCACGTGGCGCGACGACCCGGGCCCGTAAAAGTCCGATCCCGGATCGTCGATGGTGGTGGCGCCCCGGCTGGTGATGATCACCAGCGCCCCGGGAACCCCTTGGGCCGCGTCCGTCGCGGCAGCGGCCAGCGCCTCGAGCTCGTTCTCGGCCGTCGAGCCGTGCCGGTCGGCGGTCCGCGCGCCGCCGATCGCCACCACCGCCAGGAGCCCGCCCGGGTTTGCCGCCGCCAGCGCGGCGAGCTGCGCGCCGAGGCCGCCCGTCGCCGCCGCCGCAGCGGTCGTGCCCGGCGGGCTCACGTGGAGCAGATGGAAGTCGTCGGTGCCGATGAACGCGGTCCCGAGGCCCCGCGCGGCCGCCGCGTCGAACAGGCTGCCGCCGGCGAAGACCGACGGCGCGCGCCAGGCGGCGTAGCCGTCGGGATCGGCGACGCGGTTCGCCGCCGGGGGCATCTGCAGAAGCCCCTGGCCGGGCGGGAAGGTGATGGTCGGATCGTCCTCGGCCGCGGCGACGAACGGTGCCACGGGATACCCTCCCGTCAGCAGCTGGAACTCGGTGACCGGCCAGTCGCGGCTCTCGGTCCAGCAATCTTCGAAGCGCGTCCCCTGGGCGGCCAGCGCCCGGAAGCCGGCCGCGGCGACGGCGGTGGTGGTGTCGTCGAAGAGCTCGTCTTCGTAGAGGCCGGCCACGTCGAGGACGATCACGTTTGCGGTCACCGGCGGCGCGGCAGGCGTCCCTTCGAACCCCGCGCCGGCGAGGACCAGGTCGCGGGCGGTGGAAGGATCGGCCGGCACGGCGATCGTCTCGCCCGGATCGCCAGCCAGCGCCGCGCGGATCGCGCCGCGCGCCGCGGTCTCGAGCGCGACCTTGCCATCCGGCGTTGCCAGCGTCCCGAGCGCGGTCGGCGCGACCTCCGGGTGCAACACGGGGTGCGGCAGCAGCACGCCGCTCTTGAACGCCGGTCCGGCCATGATGAGCGGGACGTAGAGCTCGTCGGCCGAGAAGCCGCCGTGTCGGCCGTAGGGGTACTGCGTGTGCTCCTGGAACGGGCCGGGCGCGGTGTTCGTCGCGTCGACCTTGTTCAGCGTCCAGTCGTCCTGCGGAAAGACGACGATGTCGGGCTGGTTGGGGCTGGTGGCGCGGAAGTCGTGGAAGCTGCGCGTGCCGAGCGCGCCGTCGGCGGTGAGGGTGCGGGTCGTGTCGAGCCCGGTGATCGCCCCCGACTGGATCAGCGCCAGCAGCTTGCCGGTCGCGTCCGCCTGCGCGGCGGCGCCGGCGGCGGTTCCGGCGCCGTCGACGACCGCGTAGATCTGCGCGTCGCCGTCCTCGTTCAGCAGCGCGTAGCTCGAGGTGTCGAGGCCCATCGCCGCCCCCTGCGCGGTCACCAGGGCGCCGAGCTGGCCGTCGGCGTTGGCCCCTCCGTGCGAGCCGAGCACGACCTGGTTGTGCGTGTCGACCTTGCCGTGGTCGAGCGTGAACAGGATGTTGGTGCTGGCGGTCAATCCCTTGGCGTCGAGCGCGTCGAGCAGCGCGCCGAGGCCGCCGTCGTAGTCCTCGATGATCTGCGCTATCTGCGGGCTGTCGGCGCCGTACGTGCTGGTCGGATCGTCGTCGAGCGCGACGAAGTCCCAGACGAACATGAAGGCCGGGAGCCCGTGGGCGCGGACGTAGTCGGCGGCGTCGCGGAGCGTGAACCGCGTCTGCGTCTCGCCGCTCTCCGGCGGCCCGTCGTAGCTGTAGCCGTCGGCGACATTCTGCGGATAGCCGAACGACATCGTGAGGATGTTCTTGGCCGTCGTCTCATCGACGGTCAGCGGGCCGAGCGGCGTGTTGAAGACGGTACCGACGGTCGTGAGGTGGACGTCGTCGGCCCCCGCCTCGAACGGCGGCAGCTCGCCCACGTAGGCGGAGCGGCCCCCCGCCGCGTGCGTGGCCGTGTAGACGCTGTCGCCGCGCACGCGCAAGGGGTTCTTGTCCCAAAGAGCGTAGTCCCCGACCGAGAGCTCGCCGCCGACCGAGACCGGTGACACGAACCCGCCGGTCCGCGACAGCCAGTCGTTCGCCGGCACGTCGTTGCCGTCGGGATACTGCCCCGAGAGCAGCGACATGTTGTTCTGGTTGCTGTGGGTGGGGACGACCACGCGCGAGAAGGCCAGCGTCCCGCGCGCGATGAGCCCCTTGATGTTGGGGGCGTTCGCCATCCAGAGACCGGCAAGGCCGTGGTCGTCGATGTCGATCTCGATCACGTGGCTGGTCGGGGCCGGGGAGCCGCCGCCGCCGCAGCCGAGCGCCAGCGCCGCCAGCGCCAACGCCGCGCCGCGCGCGGCCCTCCCCGTCGTCATGCGCCGAACTCTAGCCGATCCGGGCGCCGTTTCTACGACTGGCAGCGCGGGCAGTAGAAGGTCGCGCGCCCGGCCTGGACGATGCGGACGATCGTCCCCCTGCCGACCTGTCTGCCGCCCCGCTTGCAGCGCGGGCACCGCTCGCCCGCGCGACCGTAGACCAGGAACGGGTTCGGCGCCTGGCGCTCCTCGACGTAGCCGATGTCGGCGCCGCCGCCGTCGGCGCCCGCGGCCGCGAACGAGCCGAGCGTGAAGTCGATCGACCTGCGAATACCGGCGGCGAGGCGCCGGACCTCCGCGGCGGAGAGCGAGCGCGCCGGCCGCCGCGGATCGATCCCCGCGCGGAACAGCGACTCGCTGGCCTGGATGTTCCCCACGCCGGCGAGGAGCGTCTGATCGAGGAGCGCGACCTTGATCGGCGTCCGCAGTCGCGCGAGACGGTCGGCGAGCACGCGGAGGTCGATCCCGTCGACCAGCGGATCGGGGCCGAGGGCGGCGAGCTCCGGCAGCGCCTCGAAGCGGGCGCCGGGGACGAGCCGGAACCGCCCGAACATCCGGCGGTCGACGTAGCAGAGGCGCGCGCCGCCCGCGAGGTCGAGCTCGACGCGCGTGGCGGGCGGGGCAGGCATGGCCGCCGCGCGCCGCAGCCACTTTCCGGTCATCCCGAGGTGCGACCAGACGCCGAGGGGCGTTCGGCCGTGCGTGAACGTGAGAAGCAGGTTCTTGCCCACGCGGCGGATCTCGCGGAGCCGCGTACCGGCGATCGCGAGCGGCGCTTTCGCCGTCCCGGGTCGAAAGAGGCGCGCGGCGCGCGGGTCGGTCCGGACGGCGCGGATCGTCCGGCCCGCGCCCCACCGCCGCAGGTTGCGGGCGGCGACCTCGACCTCGGGGAGCTCGGGCACGGCTAGACCACAGCTCTCACGATTCGCCACCTCTCCGGGCCGCAAACATCCGCAGACTCGATTGGCTGCGGCCCGCGCAGGGCAACATCCGCGGAATCAAGTTGGGTGCGCGCGCGGCGCCGAGGCGGGGTGCTCGTCGACCCGCAACGGACCACCCGCGCGCCTCCATCCGACGCGCGCCACCCAGGTGACTGGCGGCGCCGTCGCCGACGCCGCCGCCAAAGGAGAGTCGGCGATCGCGGGCGCGATATCGCGGATCGACCTTCGGCCGCGTGTCGTGGGGCATCGAGGGACGGCCGCGCGGTTTCCGCCCGGCGCCCTTGCGAGCGCCACCCCACGTGCGTGGTGCCCCGAGGGGCAAGTCGAGCTGACGCCGTCGCACCATCTTGATTCCGCGCATGTCCCGTTGTCGGCGCAGACCGGGGCGGGTTGCGTGGTGTCAGGCCGGACGACCGCTGCGACGCGCCGCTTGGGTGACTTGATTCGGCGGAGGTGCGGTCGGCGGAGACGGGACGCCGATGGGTTGGGCGCGGCGGCGCGCGAACGGCTCGATCTTGATTGCGCGGATGTTGTGCCGCCCACGAATGTGACGATTCGTGAAAGACCACGCTACACCGCCGCCGCGCGGATCCGGGCGGCGAACTCGTCCCGCTCGCCGTCGCTGGCGTAGGGGACGCGCGGCCAGAAGAACCCGCGCAGGCCGTCCTTGCGGCGGCGCGGGACGACGTGGGTGTGCAGGTGGGCGACGCTCTGCGAGACCTTGTTGTTCATGGCGACGAACGTCCCGTCGGCGCCTAGGCCGACCTCGACGGCGCGTGCCAGGCGCTGGACGGCGGCGAAGTAGGGGGCGAGCGCGGAGGCCGGCAGGTCGCTCAGCGTGGGGACGTGCGCGCGCGGGACGACCAGCACGTGCCCCTTGAACACCGGGCGCGCGTCGAGGAAGGCGACCGCGGCGTCGTCGCTGGCGACGATGGCCGCTGCGTGCTTGCCCTCGACGATCTCGCAGAAGAGACAGGCGTCGGCGCTCACCCGGCCGTGTCCTGGTGGGCGGCCGCCGGCGGCGGGTCACTGGCGATGACCGCCAGCGCGGCCTCGAGCGACGGGGCGGCGGCGAACCGGGCGGCGGCCGGCTCCTTCTTGAACCAGGTCCGCTGGCGGCGGGCGTAGGCGAGCGTGGCGCGCGCCGTCTCGGCGGCGGCCTCTTCCAGCGTCGTGGCGCCATCGAGCACCTCGCCAAACTGCTGGTAGCCGAGCGCCTGCATCGGTTTCTCCCCCGGGCCGAAGCCGGCCGCGCGCAGCGCGCGCACCTCGTCGAGGAAGCCGTCCGCGAGCATCGCCTGGACGCGCGCCTCGATCCGGAGGCGCAGCTCGTCGAGCGGCGGGTCGAGCACCAACACGGTCGGCGCGAGATCTCGCGGGCGGATCGCCTGCCGGCGCAGGGTGGTGATGGCGATCCCCGTCTGCTCGTAGACCTCGAGCGCGCGGCTGGTGCGGACGAAGTCGCGCGGAGCGATTCTGGCGGCGGCCGCCGGGTCGACCTCGACGAGCCGCGCCCGCAGCGGTTCGTTCCCTTCGCGTTCGTAGACCTCGCGGTGGCGCGCGCGAACGGCCGGATCGGGTGGGGGCGCCTCGAAGAGGCCGGCGGTCAGCGCCCGATAGTAGAGGCCGGTCCCGCCGACGACGATCGGCAGCCTGCCGCGCGCGGCGATGCTCTTGATGGCGGCGCGCGCCAGCGCCGCCCAGCGGGCGGCGTGAAACGGCTCGTCGGGGCGGCAGAGGTCGAGGCCATGGTGCGGGACGCGGCGACGTTCTTCGCGCGTCGGCTTGGCGGTGCCGATGTCCATGCCGATGTAAACCTGCTGCGAATCGCAGGCGACGATCTCGCCGCCCGTGCGCTCGGCCAGCGCCAGCCCCAGCGCGCTCTTTCCGGAGGCGGTCGGCCCGAGGATCGCGACGAGGGCGATCCCTTCCTCAGACACGGCCGAACCGCCTCTCGATCTCGCCGAGCGGCATCCGCAGCATCACCGGCCGCCCGTGCGGGCAGTGCGACCGGAGGTCGACCTCGTCGAGCTGGGCCAGGAGCGCCAGCGCGGCCGGCCGGCCGACCGGATCGCCCGCGCGGACGACGCTGTGGCAAGCGACGGTGGCCAGCAGGTGATCGACCCGCTCGAGATCGCCGCCCGAAAGCGGCGTGCCCTCCGCCAGCTCGGCCAGCACCTCGCGGAGGAGCGGCTTCGGATCGGCGTCCTTGAGCGGCTCCGGCATGGCGTGCAGCATGACGACCCCGGGCGCGTGGGGCACCACCTCGAAGCCGAGCCCTTCCAGGATCTCGTTCGCCGCGGCCGCGGCCGCCGTCTCGCCGACCTCGATGGGGATCGGGAACAGCAGCCGCTGGCGGGGGATCTGCCGGCTGGCGTGCGCCGCCTTGAGCCGCCCGTAGACCACGCGCTCGTGCGCCGCGTGCTGGTCGATGAGCACCAGCGCGTCGGCCGCCTCGCAGACGAGGTACGTCCGATGAATCTGCCCCACGTAGTTGAGCGCGCCGAAGAACTGCGGTTCGGACGAAACGACCGCGGGCGCGCCGTCGCCCGCGTCGCGCATGCGCAGCGGGAGCGAAAGAGTGCTCTGCCCCGTCCGATCGAAGGCCAGCGCCGTCGCCTGGCGATCGTTCATGCGCTCGACGATCGGCGCCGACACTCGGTAATTTGGTGGCTCCGTAAAGGTGCGAACCGCGTCGGCGGGGCGCAGCCAGGGCGCCCGGGCGATCGCCGCGCCGACGACGTGACGGACGGCGGCGTAGACCTCCTGCGCGCGCGCGAACCGGACCTCCATCTTCTGCGGGTGGACGTTGACGTCGACCTCGCGCCCCGGCAGGTCGAGGAAGAGCGCGGCCAGCGGGTAACGCCCCTTCTCCAGCAGCGGCCCGTAGCCGAGCGCCAGCGCGTGCAGCAGCGATCGGTCGCGCACGAACCGCCCGCCGACGAACAGGAAGGTCGAACGCGCCGTCGTCGAAACCTCCTCGGGGCCGGCCAGAAACGCGCGCACGCGCGTCCCGTTCTCGTCGCCGGCCGCCTCGTGCAGCGCGCTCGCCCCGCGCCGCGCCAGCGCCGCGCGGACGCGCTCGGCGAGATCCCGGTGAACTGGCAAATCGAGCGCCACGCGCCCCGCGACCCGCAGCCGCAGGTGCACCCCCGGGTGCGCGATCCCGAGCCGCAGCAGCGCCTCCGAGACGTTCGCCGTCTCGGTCGCTTCCGACTTGAGGAACTTGGCCCGTGCCGGTGTGTTGAAGAAGAGATCGCGTACGGTGACCTGCGTCCCGGGCGGCATGCCAATTTCGCGCGCGGCGGTCTCGGCGCCCGCCTCGACCGCGAGCTCGAACCCCGCCTCGGACTCGGGCGGGCGCGTCGCCAGCGTCAGCCGCGAGACCGCGGCGATCGACGGCAGCGCCTCGCCGCGGAACCCGAAGGTCGCGAGGCCCCAGAGGTCGTCGGCCGAGGCGATCTTCGACGTCGCGTGCCGGCGCAGCGCCAGGCGCGCGTCGTCGGGCGCCATCCCGCAGCCGTCGTCGACCACCCGGCAGAGCCGCCGTCCGCCCCCCTCGATCTCGACGTCGACGCGCCGGGCCCCCGCGTCGATGGCGTTCTCCACCAGCTCCTTGACGATGGACGCGGGCCGCTCGACGACCTCGCCGGCGGCGATCTGGTCGGCCAACGCCGACGGCAGCACGCGAACCTTGGCCCGCGTCGGGGTCGCGCCTTCCATCGATGCAACGTTACTAAGAAAAGCGGCGTGCGCGCGGACTTATCGCCGGGCCAGCTTGGCCACCAGATCCTCGCTGGCGCCGCGCACGGCGGCCTCCAGCGCCTCCATCTCCATGCTGGGGCGGAGCTGGGGGCGGAACTGCCGCTTCGGCTTCTGCACCGTCGCCTGGCCGCTGGTCAGCATGAAGACGCCCCCCGCGGGCTGCTTGCTGACCACCAGCTGGACCGCGCAGCTCACCTCGACGTCACGGCCCGTCGTCTCGAGCGACAGTGACTTGATGACGCCGTCGACTGCATAGGTCCCGTGCCGGTCTGCCGAATCGACGTCGCCGAACGGGCGAAGCTGATCGACCAGGAAATCACGCATGTGGCTCTGCAAGACCGGGCCGGCGTGGTGTCCCGGATCGCCGATCGACTTGACCTCGAACGAGGTCGTCGGGCCGGGGTGGCGGCGGATGTCGGGCTGACCCGGCTCGGAGGGCCCCTCGTCGCTGCCGAGGCGTCGGAGCGCCGTGCGTGCCGCGCGCCGGACGGGCGGCTCGGGATCGCCGAGCGCCGTCACCAGCGCGTCGCGCGGCAGGGGCGATCCGATCTCGCCCAGCGATTCGGCGGCAGCCGCCCGCACGCCCGCCTCCGGATCCCGCAGCGCGCCGACCAGCGCCGGGACCGAGCGAACCTGGTGCAGCCGGCCCAGGATGAGCGCCGCCTCGATCCGGACCTTGAACGAGGAGTCGCGGGCCAGGGACTCCTCGACGTCCTCGATCTTCACTTCACGGGCCGCACGGGCCGGCGCCGCGCCAGGAGCCGCGAGGGCCAGCATCGCCCCGAGCAGCGCGAGGGATGTCCGGAGCGCGTGAGCGGGGGAGGACATACGCACCGCACGTTCAGCATCGCCCAACGCCGGCTCGAAGGTCAACGATCACGTTCGGCTTCCTGCTACCGCTGCTACCGCTGCGCGGCTGGCTGTATGATGCGCGCGCCGACATGTCATCCATTTCGCTCGCCTATTCGGTCGACGCCGACGACGCGTTCATGTTTCATGCGCTGCGCGCCGGCGCGATCGACGCGGGCGGGCTCAGCTTCACGCACCGGCGCGACCACACCGCGGCGCTCAACCGGCTGGCGCTGGACGGGGCGGCGGACGTGGTGGCCGTGTCGCTGGGCGTCTACCCCGCGCTCGCCGACCGCTATCAGCTGTTGCCGCACGGCGCGTCCGTGGGGCGCGGCTACGGTCCGGTGGTGGTGGCGCCCCGGCCGCTCCGCGCCGCCGACCTGGCTGGCTTGCGGGTCGGAATCCCGGGCGCGACCACGACCGCCTGGCTGGTGCTGCGCCTCTTCGCGCCGAACGCGATCGGCGTCGAGATCCCGATCGCGCCGTTCAATCGCATTTTCGACGCGCTCGCGGCCGGCGAGGTCGACGCCGCGTTGCTGATTCACGAAGGGCGCTTGCTCTACCCGGCGCGGGGCCTTCACCTGGTGACCGACCTCGGCGTCGTCTGGCTGGAGAAGACGGGGCTGCCGCTCCCGCTCGGCGTCAACGTCATCCGGCGCGGGCTGGGCGTGCCGCTCGTGGCGCGCGTCTCGGGCGTCCTGCGCGCCAGCATCGCCTGGGCGCTCGCCCACCGTGAGCAGATGATCGCGCTCATCGCCGCCGAAGACAGGGGAGATAAAGCGTTGTCAGACCATGAGCTTATCGACCATTACCTGAACCTTTACGCGAATAGAGATACCGCCGCGATCGCGGACGACGCGCGGCGCGCGGTCGACGTCCTGTTCGCGGAGGCGCACGCCGCCGGCCTGCTCGCGGCGTCGGCGCCGATCGACTGGGCGCCCTGAGGGCTCAGCTCCGGGCTACTGGTCGAACGGGTCGGCCCACTTCTTCTTCGTGCTCGCGGGAAGCACCGGATCGTCGGGCGCGGCCTCGGTCGGATTGCTCTCGGCCGCTGCTGCCGGCCGTTTGTGCGGCGTGACCGGGTGGACGGGCGCGGCCGCGGCGACCTTGCGCGCGGCGTGGGCTACCGGCGCGGGGCGCTGCAGCAGCGCCTTCTTTTTCTTCTCCATGGGTGCCAGGGGCGGCGACAGCTGGACGACCAACGCCTCGGAGGCGGCCGGCACGGGCGCTGCCACGGGTGTAGCTGCGGCGGGCGCCGCGGGTGCAGTCGCGGCCCGCGCTCGCTCCGTCGGCGCGACCGCGAGAGGCGCGCCCGTCCGGGGCGAATCGAGCCCGGGCTCGAGCGGCGTCGTCTTCAGGACGATCGGCTCGGGCTCGCGCGGCGCCTCTGCCGCGCGGGCGTGGACGCGATCCACCGTCAGCGTCATCGCGATGCCGGCCGCGAACGAGGTCAGGCAGAAGCCGATGAGGGCGCTCTTCGAGACCACCATCTTGTCGGTGGCCGGCGCCAGCATCGACAGCCGGAGCGGCGAGATGCGGGAGATCCGATCCGTCCGCAGCTTGGCGTTGAACGGCATCGCTATCGGGATCCCTTCAAGCGATGCGGACGAGGGCGGCGTCGGAAGCGGCCGCGGCGTCACGCTCTCTCTGACTCTGAACTTTCGATTCCCAACCGAGATGGAACCACCCTCCGATGCCTGCAACACGTAGCGTCTCCTCTTGGCGTTGGAACATATGCCAAGAACGGTCAAGACGCTGTGTCATTCGAGCTGATGTTTGGTGAAAAGGACGGTCGCAGCGAGGTCGGGCGTTCATGCCGATAGAACGTCGCGCGCGCGCCGATGTTTCAGAACCTGATTCCTGTGTTCAGGATGACCGGGCCAGCCCGAGAAATCTGGCGACCACCGCGCAGGCGGCGCGCGAGGCGATCCGGTGGTGCCGCCGCCACTCCGCGTGTCCGCCGGGCCCCACGCGGTTGGCGACTCCCAGAACCGCCGCGAACTCGACGCCGGCCGCGGCCGCCGCCCGCGCGACGGCGAACACTTCCAGGTTCTCCAGATCGGCGCCCGTCCCGGCGGATATCCGCCGGCCGAGGGCGGCGGCGCGGGTGATCGCCAGCGGGCAGGCGACGGCGCGGGGTACGCCGGCGCGCCCGGCCGCCGCCGCCAGCGCGGCCCGCAACCGGGGGGTGGTGTCGGCCCGGACCGCGGTCGGCTCCGGCAGGTAGGCCTCGCCCCGGAGCGCCGCCGTCGACACGCAGGCGATCTCTCCCACCACGGCCGCGCTTCCAATCTCGAGCCCCGCCCGCCGCCGCGCGCCGCCGTAGGCGCCGGCCGTCCCGACGAAGAGGACACGGGTCGGACGGGCCGCGGCGATGGCGCGCGCGGCGCCCACCGCCGCGTCGACCGCGCCGATGCCCACCGCCGCCAGCTTCACGCGGCGCGCTCCCCGGACGAGCGGGCGCAGGGGCTCTATCTCCGGCTCGAAGGCCGAGATGACCAGCGTGCGGGGCGGGCTCAAACGGCCATCGCCTCGAGCCGCCGGATGCGCTCTTCGATCGGGGGGTGGGTCGATAGCATGCTCATGAAGGCCGCCGCCGCCCCGCGCAGCGGGTTCACGATGAAGAGGTGCGCGGTGGCCGGTCCGGCGAACTCGTAGGGACGCACCTGCTGCGCCTGCTCGAGCCGTGCCAGCGCCCCCGCGAGGTGCTCGGGGTGGCCGCAGAGCGACGCGCCCGAGGCGTCCGCCCCGAGCTCGCGCGACCGGCTGATCGCCAGCTGGATCAGCAGGGCCATGATCGGCGCGACGATGATCCAGGCCAGCGCAGCCAGGCCGCCGCCCCGCCGATCGTCACCGCGTCCGCCCATTCCACCGAGCATGAGCCCCCATTGCATCACGTGTCCGATGGTCGAGACCAGCCCGGCCACGGCCGCTGCAATGGTGGCAATCAAGATGTCCCGATTCTTCACGTGCGAGAGCTCATGCGCCAGCACCGCCTCGAGCTGCGGCTCGCTCAAGATCCCCAGGATCCCCTCCGTGACCGCGACCGCCGCGTGGCTGGGGTTGCGACCGGTCGCGAAGGCGTTCGCCGACCCCGACGGGATCAAATAGATGCGCGGCATCGGCAGGCCGGCCCGCTGGGTCAGCCGCTCGACGATGGCGTAGATCGTCGGCGCCTCCGCGCGGGTGACCGGCTGCGCGCGATGGGCCGCGAGCGCGATCCGGTCGGAGAACCAGTACATGACGAAGTTGGTCACGAGACCGATCGCGCCGAACAGCAGCATCCCCTCCGTCCCGCCGAGCGCGCGCCCGCCAATCGCGAGCAGCGCGATGAGGCCGCCCATCAGCACGGCCGTGCGCAGGTAGCTGGAGAAGAAGCGCGGCCGCGGCTCAGCGGTTCGGACGAAGGGCATCTACCCAAACCCTAAGCACCGGCCGTAGCCGGTCAAAGTGACTGGGTTAGCGCCGGTTGTTCAGCTTGGCGAGCAGCCGCAGGATCTCGAGGTAGAGCCAGACCAGCGTCACGAGGATCCCGAACGCGCCGTACCACTCCATGTACTTCGGCGCGCCCGCCCGCACCCCCTGCTCGACGACGTCGAAGTCGAGCACCAGGTTCAGTGCCGCGACCACCACCACCACCAGGCTGATGCCGATTCCGAGCGGCCCCGACGAATACATGAAGCCCATGTGAACGCCGAACATTCCGAGCACCATCGAGAGGACGTAGACCAGCGCGATGGCGCCGGTCGCGGCGATGACGCCCAGCTTGAATCCCTCCGTCGCGCGGATCGCCTTGGTCTTGTAAGCGACCAGCATGACGGCCAGCACGCCGAACGTCAGCGCCATCGCCTGGAACGCGATGCCGTGGTATCGGATCTCGAACATTGCCGAGATTCCGCCCAGCGCCAGACCCTCGCACGCCGCGTAGATCGGAGCGGTCACCGGCGCCCAGCTCTTCTTGAAGATCGTCACCAGCGCCACGACGAAGCCGCCCAGCGATCCGATCATCAGCAACGGCATGACCGCCGCCGGGTCGCGCGTGTCGAACAGCATCTTCCAGGGCCAGATCGCCGTGAAGATGGTCACCGCCAGCAGGATGGCGGTCTTGTCGACCGTCCCCTGGACCGTCATCGCGCGCGTGTCGGTGCGTGACGACGCGGTGCTGGGATCGACGGCCACGAAGCCGCCGAACGACTTCGACGAGAGGGCGGGATTTGAGCTGCGGAACGCGGTTCTCATGGCCATACGCGGAGTCTAGCACCGCCGTGCGCGGCGCAACCACGCGGGAATTATTCCCGGCGAAGTGGGTAGAATTCCCGCTTCGGCGCCGCCATGGCATGAAGAGGGCGCACGGACAGACTCCCCGGACCGGCGCGAACATTGCTCCACCCATGACCATCTTGAAGAGAAGCAGCCTGGCGGCGGCGATGATCTTCGCGGTCGCCGCGGTCGCGGTGCTGGCGTCGTGGGACGCCGATCGCGAGGCGGCGCGCGCGCTGGCCGAGTTCGGCGCCGAGCAGGCGACGCTGGCGCGCGCGCTCGGCGCGGTGGTGGCGACCTCGGGGCGAGCCGATCCGGCCGAGGTGCTGGCCGCGACCGAGGCGGTCCCCCGCCCGAGCGACACGGTCGTCCTGGTTCGCCGCGCCGGCACCGAGATGTTCCTGGGCCCGGGCGGGCGCTCCCTGGCCGCGCCGCGGGTGTGCGAGGCGTTCGCGCGCGGCGACGCGGTGACGCGCCTCGGACGGCCGGAGGCGGCCGCCGTCGGCCTGCCGATGCGGACGGCCTGGGTGGGTCTGGCGCGCGTCGACGCGGCCGCTGGCGGGCGCTGGGAGATCGCCGTGGTCGCCAGCGCCCAGCGGCTGCGCGATCGCGATCGCGCGGCGTCGCACCGGCTCATCGGCAGCGTCGCCGCCGCCGTCGTGTTGGTGCTGGTGTTCGGCGGCTTCGCGCTGCGCCAGCAGCGCACGGAGCTGCTGCTCGAGCGCGAGCTGGCGGTGGCGGCACTACAGGAGCGCGGCGACGAGCGGCTGCGGCGCGCCGGTCGGATGGCGGCGCTCGGGACGCTGGCGATCGGCGTCGCGCACGAGATCGCCACGCCGCTCGGCGTGATCGCGGCGCGCGCCGAGCAGCTCGCCCCGCGCGCCGACGACGAACGGACGCGCCGGGGCCTGGCCGCCATCCTCGATCAGGTGAAGCGCATCGACGAGGTGGTGCGCGGGCTCCTGGGCCTCGCGCGCGGGGACGCGCCCGCGAGCGACGGCGTTTCGCCGGCGGCGGCGGTCGATGCGGCGGTCGGCCTCTGCGCGCACCGCTTCGCCAAGGCGGGCGTGCCGCTTTCGCGCGAGGTGGCGCCGGAGCTGCCGCTCGTGAGCGGCGATGGGCGCCTCATCGAGCACGCGCTCTGC
Source organism: uncultured Pseudomonadota bacterium (assembly GCA_963831685.1). Lineage (GTDB taxonomy): Bacteria > Myxococcota_A > Polyangia > Fen-1088 > Fen-1088 > JADGRB01. The sequence goes on along the minus strand of CAWHRJ010000004.1, from coordinate 1,358,335 downwards.
AACCTCCTCCTCAACGCCTGCGACGCCTGCCGCGGCGGCGGCGCGGTCACCGTGCGGGCGGTGGCGCGCCAGGAGCCGCCCAACCGCCAGGTCGTCTTCACCGTCGCCGACTCCGGCAGCGGGATCTCCAAGGCCGATCTCGAGCGCGTCGGCGAGCCGCTGTTCACCACCAAGCCGGTGGGCGAGGGGACTGGGCTCGGGCTGGCGCTGGCGCGCGAGATCGCCATCAGCCACCGCGGCGGGTTGACGGTCGGGCTCGGGCCCGATGGCGGGACGGTGGTGACGATCTGGCTGCCGGCGGCCACCCAGGTCACGGCCGGAGCGGCTGCGGCGCGAGGAAAGGAGAACCTTGGCTGATCGGGTGCGCGTCCTGGTGGTCGACGACAACCTCGAGATGGCCCGCGCGCTCGGGGAGGGGCTCGACGATCACGGCTATCAGGGGATCGCCGTCAGCGCGGGCGCCGAGGCGATCGCGCGGCTGGAGGCCGGCGGCATCGGCGCGGTGGTCACCGACCTGCGGATGCCGAACGTCGACGGGCTGGCGGTGCTCGAGGCCTCGCGCCGGCTCGATCCCGCACGGCCGGTGATCATCATGACGGCGTTCTCGGCGATCGACAGCGCGGTCGAGTCGATCCGGCGCGGCGCCAACCACTACCTGACCAAGCCGTTCAAGCAGGAGGAGCTGCTCATCTTCCTGGGCCGCGCACTCGAGGAGGTCCGGCTGCGGCGCGAGACCGCGGCGCTCAAGCGGGAGCTGGGCGGCCGGCTGGTGGCGAAGGCGATCGTGGGCGACAGCCCCCCCATTCGCGCCCTGCGGGAGCTCGTCTCGCGCGTCGCCGACGCGCCCGTGCCGATCCTGATCCAGGGGGAGACCGGCACCGGCAAGGGGCTGGTGGCGCGCGCGATCCACGGTGAGAGCGGCCGTGCCGGCAAGTCGTTCGTGGCGGTGAACTGCGCGGCGATCCCCGAGGGACTCCTCGAGAGCGAGCTCTTCGGCTACGTGCGCGGGGCCTTCACCGGCGCGGCGCACGACCGCCCGGGCCTCTTCGCCGAGGCCTCGGGGGGGACGCTGTTCCTCGACGAGATCGGCGAGATGTCGCCGGCGCTGCAGGCCAAGCTCCTGCACGTCATCGAGGCAGCGAGCGTTCGCCCGGTGGGCGGCACGCGGGAGGTGGGGGTCGACGCCCGGATCATCGCCGCCACCAACCGGAACCTGACGGCCGCCGTCCGCGAGGGGAGGTTCCGCGAGGATCTCCTCTACCGGCTGGACGTCGTGGCGATGGCGCTGCCGGCGCTGCGCGACCGCCGCGAGGATCTGCCACAGCTGGCGGCCCACCTCATCGCCGAGCTGCGGGGACGCTACCCGACCTCGCCTGTCGAGCGGGTGGGGGCGGAGGCGCTGGCGGTCATGGGCCGCCACCCCTGGCCGGGCAACGTCCGGGAGCTGTCGCACGTGCTCGAGCGGATCGTGCTGCTCGGTCAGCGCGCCGAGATCGGCGTCGACGATCTGCCGCCCGCGGTGCGCGATCCAGCCGCCGCCGATCCGCTCGAGTTTCGCGGCGAGATCCTGCCGCATCCGGGAGCTGCAGCGCCGCTACGCCGCCTGGGCGCTCACCCAGACGGGCGGCCACCGCGCGCGCGCCGCCGAGAAGCTGGGCATCGACGTCAAGACGCTGCGCGGCTGGCTCGAGTAGCCGCGCGCGCCCGGTCAGGGGTTCGGCAAGAGGTCGTCGACCAGCACGGCGAGGGTCTGGTCGGTGTTGACCTGAGCCCTGGTCGTGCCGAACCTGATCATCTTCGTCGTCCCCACCGTGCCGGCGAGCAGCTGGTCGGCGGCCGCGACGTAGCCGACCGAGACCAGGTCGGTTCCGTCGATTGAGATGACCTGATCGCCGACCATGATCCCCTGGTTGGCGGCGTCGGTTCCGGGGTAGACCGATTGCACGACGAAGTGGGTGGCCGTCGCGTCGAGCCCGAGGGTGATCCCGACGCGGCGGAATTCGTCCGGGATCGGCGGGGTCAGGTAGGGATCGAGGTGCAGCAGGCCGCCCGGGTAGTCGATGGTCACCAGGAAGTTGCGCAGGAAGCTGCCGCCCAGCAGGCAGTCGATCGGCGTCCCCAGCTCGCCGCTGATGCTGTCGAGCAGTGGATCGGGATGGGCGGGATCGCCGCTCACGATGGTCATCACCGGCGCATCGGAGACGATCGCGGTCCCCACCGTGATGGTCCTGGCGCGCGTGAGCGAGGCGTTCGAGGCCCCCGCGATGGTCATGATCGCGATGCCGCCCGCCAGCTGGGTGCGCCCGTCGGCGACCAGGGTCCCGAAGACCGTCGACCGCAGCGACACCTCGGTCGCGCCGGTGTCGACGATGCACGGGTAGTTGCTCCCGTCGATGGCCACCGTCACCGGGATCCGCGTGGCGGGAATGTTGACCGCCGGGCTGTTGATCGGGTGGTTGTTCGCGTCGGTTCCCAGCGTCACCGGAGAGGTCCCGCCCCCCTTGAGGGTGAACGGAACGACCGCGCCCGGCTGGACGTTGGGGTTTGCGCCGCCGGCCACGCAGCCGAGGCAGAACCCCTCCATCAGCGGCGCCGAGTAGTCGAGCTGCACGGAGAACTGGCGCATCACGTTGCCGCCGAGGATTCCGCCGAACCCGAGGGCGTCCATCATCGCGTTCGACACCTGCAGCACCGGCGCCTGCTCGATGATGACGACCGGGCTCCCGTTGGCGTCGAGCAAGCCCAGATCGACCTTGGTCGGGATCTGCGCGTCGGTCGTCGGCGGCGATGTGTTGAACAGGGTCGGGTCGAGCAGGACCACGGGTGATCCGCTGTCGATCAGCATCCCGAACACCCCCGGGGTCTCGGCCATCATGTTGATCGAGGCGTTGACGAAGATCAGGTTGCCGGCGATGACCGCCGTCGAGGGCTTGCCGAGCATCCCGGATGTCATCAGCGGGGTGCCGCCACCGGGGACGCTGTCATTGCTTCCGCAGGCGAGGGCGGTGGTCAGAACCAGCGCAAGAAGCGAAAGTCGGGCAGATCGGCACGCCGCCAAGCGAGGTTTCATAGAGCGTGATCTTCGGGCCAACCCGCGCCGAACGCAATCGCTCCTGTGTGAACTCGACGTCGCAAATCCTGTGCTAGTGTTTCGCGGCACATCAAAGGAGATAGCGATGAGTTTGGTCACAAAGAAGGCTCCGGAGTTCACCGTGGACGCGGTCGTCGGAGACGGCGACTTCAAGAAGGTTTCCCTCTCGGACTACAAAGGGAAGTACGTCGTGCTGTTTTTCTATCCGGCGGATTTCACCTTTATCTGCCCGACCGAGATCCAGGAGTTCTCCCGGCGCTACGAGGAGTTCCGCGCCGTCAACTGCGAGGTGCTCGGCGCGTCGACCGACTCCAAGCACTCCCACAAGGCCTGGATCAAGGGGGGCCTCGGGAAGCTCAATCACCCGCTCCTGGCCGACTTCAACAAGACGGTCGCGCGCGACTACGGGGCGCTGATGGAGGAGAACGGGATGGCGCTGCGCGCCACGTTCATCATCGATCCCAACGGCGTCGTCCAGCACGCCTCGTACAACGCCGACCTGCTCGGGCGCTCGGTGTCGGAGACGCTGCGCCTCGTGCAGGCGCTGCAGACCGGCGAGCGCTGCCCGGTCGAGTGGAAGCCCGGGGCCAAGACCCTCGGCAAGCCGGCGTAGTCACCGGCCCTTCGATCCGCGGGAGGCGTTCAAGTCCTCCCGCGTGATCCGAATCGAGGGTTTTTGCGTATATCCGAGGTGGGCGCTTATCCTGCCTCGGTGAGACCGCTTTGGCGCGCCTCGGCCTGCGCTCTCCTGATGGCGCTCGGAGCTTGCTCCCAGGCGCCGTCGCCGGCGCCCGCGAAGCTGTGGACGCTGTTCGACGTCGAGGCGCTCTACGCCGGCGGCGCACCCGCGACGAAGGCGCTCGCGCCCGACGACGGGTTGCCTGGCGGCGTGCCGCTGGGAAACATCACCACCGGTCCGGCAGTTCCGCCCGCCGGCCCGGTCTTGACCATCCGCAACGGACTGGCCGAGGGCTACGCCGTCGCGTACGGAACGACCGAGGTCTGGTCGAACTACGCCGAGGTCTGGATGCAGCCAGCGTATGCGCCGATCACCGGGTGGGTGGACGGCGTTCCCCAGAAGGTGATCGACCCCGCCACCGGAGCCTGGCGTCCGATCTTCAGCGTCGGGCCGGGGAGCGGGTTCTACAGCCCGTTCTGGCAGATCGTCTACGTCACCGTCCCCGCCGGGACGACGACCGACACCTTCACCTCGGCGCGGCAGATTCTCGACAGCGGCTACCCGCTCACCCCCAGCCAGGGACAGACGATGCCGCTCGTACCGGACGGGACGACGGGTGGGGGAAAGCCGGGCACCGGCTGGCTCGATGGCGCGGCCATTTCGTTTCTCAACTTCGGGACCGCGACGTTCACCTGGAACGCGACGAACGTGGTGGGCGAAGTGCCCATCTACTATCTGAGCCTCATCGGCGCCGACGGCGCGCCGCACCTCCTCGCCAGCATGCCGACGGTGCTGGGGACCTCGCCGCAGGGCACGGCCCCGGCCGCGCCGCTCAAAGTCGCCAATGTCGCCCGCTACTCCGCCTACTGGAGGCTCTACGTGGCGACGGTGCCGCCGTTCGCCCGCGTCTTTGCCCCACCGGGAACCCAGGCAGAGGCCGACCTTCTCGCGATTGGCCGTTCACCGGGAACGTACACGGCGGCGATCATGACCACGTCGCCCGACTACTACGCGGCCTACGTCGGGCGCGTGGCGGTGAACGGCGGCGATCCGAGCGCCGGGATCCCGGGTTGCTTCGACGATCCCATGAAGCTCGAACACGTCGACTCGGATTCGACGACCTGCACCTGGCTCGACTCGCAGGCGGCGCTCGAGACCTACATCGATCTGTCGACGGTCGAGACGACCGCAATCACGGTGACCTGCCCGGTGGTCACGGTGAAAAACACCGCGGTGGTTCCGCTGTGAGGGCGGGGACGCTGGTCGGGGCGGCGCTGGCGCTCGTCGTCGGGGGCGCTCCGGCCTTCGGCCAGACGCCGCCGGCCCCCGCGTCCGAGCCGGAGCCGATCAACGACAGCGACGGCTACACGCCGCCGTCCGACGCGGCGCCGGCGTTCTCGATCAACGGCTACGTCGACGTCGGGTTCGCCAAGGCGCAGGGCGACGGCACCAGCTTCGCGCCGGGCGACCAGAGTGTCCCGGCCGACTACGGCGTCGACACCTTCGCGCCCGCGGTGAACTCGCGCGGCGACGTCGCGTCGACCGACGCGAACGGGCGGTTCGTGAACGGGTTTCTCCCGCGCTCGGTGGGGATCGGCGGCAACGCCTCGTTCCTGCTCAACACGCTGGACGTCGACCTCAAGTACACGCCGGCGACGGCGCCGCTGATGGTCTTCTCGCGGGTGCAGTTCCTGCCGCGCTTCACGGGATCGGGGGACGACACGCGCGTCTACGTCGAGCAGGCGTTCGGCCGGCTGGTGCCGTTCGAGAGCCAGGAATTCGCGCTCAGCGTCGGCAAGTTCGACTCGGTGTTCGGCATCGAGTACCTCGACAACCAGGCGAACATCCGCACGGGCGTCACGCCGTCGCTGGTCTCGCGCTACACGACCGGCCAGTCGATCGGCGCCAAGCTGTTCTATCGGATCCAGATCGAGCCGCTCCGGTCGGCGGTCAGCCTCAACGTCGCCGCCACCAACAGCGGCAACTTCGTCGAGGCGCTGCAGACGCCCGACGTCAGCCTGACCGGCGAGCCGGTCGGCTCGGGGCGGCTCGGCTACGAGCTGAACACGCGCGGCATCCAGGTCAAGCTGGGCGCCTCGGGAATGATCGGTCCGCGCAACGACCAGACCGAGCAGGCCGCCCACCAGAAGGCGTACGGGTTCGACGCGCGCGTCGCCGTCGCGGGCGTCTACCTCAACGCCGAGTACGTCCACGTCGACGAGGCGGAAGGGGGCCCCAAGACGACCTCGCTCGGCAACTTCCCGATCTCTTCGACCTTCGACGCGCGCGGCGGCTACGTGCAGCTCGCCTATGCGCTGCCGCTCTCCGTCGGAGCGCTGCACAAGCTGACGGTCTACGGGCGCTACGACCACCGGCACGCCTGGTTCGAGGGCTTCACGCCGATCACGGTCGACCGCTTCACCGGCGGCCTGCGGCTCGATCTCTTGGAGGCGATCATCTTGAAGGCCGAATATCTCGACAACCGCGAGCTGGCCGGCGCGCCGACCGTGGCCAACAACGTGTTCACCTCCTCGCTGGTGTATAGCTGGTGACGATGCGGGGGGGAGCGATCCTGTGCGCGGTTTTGGCGGGCGCCGGCGCCACTCTGGCCGCCTCGCCGTCCGCGCGCGCCGCGGCGCCCGAGGCGCGCGGCTGGCTGGGCGAGGAGCTGCCGCTGCCGCTCGCGGTGCGTACGCCGCAGGACCTGGCGGTGAAGGCGGCGGCCGAGCGGCAGTACCTCATCTTCAATCTGCTCGCCGGCGGCAAGCTGGCCTGGGACGGGGGCGACTTCGCCACCGCCGCGACGAAGTGGGAGGCGCTGCTCAGACTCCACCCGCTCGATCCCGAGCTCGAAAAAACGATCCGCCCGCTGGCGCACGAGGCGCGGGCCCGCGCGGGCGGTCAGCCCGCGGCCCCGGTCGCCGCCGCGCCGCCCGAGTCGGCGCCGCCGTCGACGCCGCCGCCAGCTCCCGCCGCGCCGGAGGCGCTGGCGAACTCCACCGTGACGGTGAGCGGGACGGTCTCCGGCGGCGGCGCGCTGGGGCCGGGCGGCGCCGTCATCTGGCTCAAGCGCGCGGGCGGCGAGACGCCGCATCCGGCGCCCGCGCACGGCAAGGTGATCACCCAGCAGGCGAAAGCCTTCGTGCCGCGCGTCCTGGTGGTCCCCGTCGGCAGCAAGGTCGACCTTCCGCAACGACGATCCGATCTTCCACAACATCTTTTCGCTCACCAAGCCCAACGACTTCGACACCGGCCTCTACAAGCAGGGCGCGTCCTACACCCAGACGTTCAGGCATCCCGGCGCGGTGCAGCTGCTCTGCAACATCCACGCGTCGATGCTGGGATTCGTGGTCGTCGTCGACACCCCTTACTACGCACAGAGCGACGCGACCGGCGCGTTCACCATCAAGGGCGTGCCGCCCGGCGACTACGACCTCGAGATCTGGCACGAGGCCGCCGCCAAGCCGACATTCGAGCGCGTCTCCGTCGGCGCGGGCGGCCTGCACGGTCTCGCCCTCCGCGTCGGCGGCGACAAGCACGCGCCGCAGTTCCTGCCCGACAAATCGGGCAAGCCGCGCCAATCACACCTCGGGTATTAGGTCCCCGCGGCTACTGATCTGCGAGGTAGGCGACAGCCTCACGGGCGGCGGCCTCGAACGGATCGAGCTGGCCGGGGAAGAGGTGCGTGGCACCCTCGACGATCCAGAGGCGCTTGGGGTCGGCCATGTCGCTCACCGCGGCCTCGATCGCCGCGCGCGCGCCGTACTCGTCGTTCGATGCCTGGATGATCGCCTTCGGCTTGCCGCAAGCGCCGAGGAAGCCGTAGTCGAACATCTGGAGCGCGAGGCCCACGCCGAGGAGCTTCGTGACCCGCGCGTCGCGCGCGCCGACCGACAGCCCGACGCGCGCGCCGAAGGAGAACCCTGCCATCCAGATCGGCAGCGTCTCATGCCGGGCGGCCAGGAAGTCGAGCGCGGCGCGCGCGTCGTCCTCCTCGCCGACCCCCTCGGCGTAGCTGCCGCTCGAGGCGCCGACGCCGCGGAAGTTGAACCGCAGCGCCGCCACGCCGCCGTCGACCAGCGACTTGGCGAGGCGGTAGACGACGTTGTTGTTCATCGTTCCGCCGCCACGCGGGTGCGGGTGGCAGACCACCGCCGCGGCGATCGGCGCCGAAGCCGGCTGGCGCAGGATCGCCTCCAGCTGTCCGTGGGCGACCGGAATGACCGCCCGGCCCGACGGTGAGATCGGCTCCGACATGCGGTGCCGACCTTAGCACCGCCGCCTTACCCAGTCGCACACGGGACTTCCCGTCTCGCCCCCGGCCGTCCCCCTCCCGGACGCGCGCCCGCCGCCGTCGTCATGCTCTCCCCGCGCGCGTCTCCGCCTCCCGGCCGCCCCTCCACGCCCGCGGAAAGTCCCGTGTGCTCCTTCGCTAAGCTCGCTTCGCTGTCGTCCCTCCACCATTCAACCCGCGTGCCGGACGCGGCGGGCCGCCGCCTGCGGGTTTTGCCAGCCTGCCGGTGCGGCGGAGTAACTGCCCGACCGCGAACGGTTACGCCAGCCGGACCGGAGCGCGGGATTGACCGCCGGGACCCGATGGCCAGCTTTTCGGTGGAGGCTTCAGATGAAGGACGACCTCAAGCGTGAGATCAAGGACAAGGTGGATGACATCAAGGGGCGCGTGAAGGAAGCGATCGGCAAGCTCAGTGGAAACAAGGAGTCGGAGGCCAAAGGGGCCGCCGAGCGCGCGGCGGGAGCCGCGCACGAGAAGGCAGACGAGGTCGAGCGCAAGGTCCGCAAGTCGATCGACGAAGAAGCCGACGACGAATGAAGGCGGGTGGCGCCGGAACCGGCGCTCTGCCGGCGCGCGAGAGCTGCTGAAAACTACGAGGGTGCGCAGTATGCGACGCCGGCGTCGCCCCCGGTGATCGTGAGCCCCCCGTCGACCCCGGCGTCGCTCGCCGTGGTGCAGGCGAGCCCCGGGTCACTGGTGCAGGGGGCCGTCGTGGAGCAGGCGGGCAAGCAGAGCTGCCTCCCTCCTGACAGGCGGGCGCAAGCTGCGTCGGCGGGGCAGGGGTGGGCGCCGTCGCAGGCGATGGTGCACATCCCGAGCGCGCCGATGTCGGCGCAGAGTCCGGTCGTGCAGGCGCCGTCTTGCAGCACGCCGTTCGCGTCGCGGCAGGAGAGCCCGAAGTCATTCGCCGCGCCGAGCGGCAGGCAGCCGCGAACCCAGGCGGCGCCGTTCGGCCCGCCGGGAATCTGCTGGCAGACGTGGCCCGGCCCGCACGTCGCGCTGCCCGAGCAGTCGGCCAGGCAGACGGGCGCCGCGGCGCCGCCGTCAGCGCCCGTCGGGCCGAGCGCGATGTCCGCGCAAACGGCGCCGGTGCCGCAAAAGCCGGTCGCGCAGGTCGTCGAGCAGATCCCGCGCGAGAAGGCCGGCCCGCACCCCGAGCCGACCTGACAGAGGCAACGCAACCCGGCAACGCACTGATCGTCGACGTCGCACGCCGACCCGGCGTTGAGCGGAGCCACCAAGATTGGGCAGTCGGGACTGGGCACCGCGCCCCCCGTGTCTCCCAGCTGACCGGTCACGCGGACCTGGTAGGTCCCGGGCAGCGTGAAGGTATGCATCGGCGCCCGCTCCGTCGAGGGCGCCGTTCCGTCGTCGAACGACCAGAGGAACTGGGTGAAGGCCGGGGATCCGACCGGCGCGAAAGAGACCGACAGGGGGGCGGTTCCGCTGCAGTTCATGCTGAAGACGTCGAAATTGCAGCCGGTCGGCGAGATCCGGAGCGACGGCGGCGCGGGGGGGGCGTCGCTGCCGCCGTCGCTGCCGCCGCTGGCGTCGACGGGGGGCGGCGTGTAGACGCGCTGGTGGCAGCCGAGCGTCGCCGACGCGGCCGACACGACGAGGACGGCGAGGGCGGCTCTGCGGACGAGCGGGCGGCCAACAACCACGGTCGGGTCAGCCTCCCGCGCCAGGGCCCCCCGGTCAAGACGCGACGAGGCGTGCGCGGGCCTCACGGACGATCCGCGCCGGCGCCGAGCCACCGCGCACGAACCCGAGGCCGACGCGGTTGAGGCTGGGAACGACGTTCTTCACCACCACCTCGACCGAGAGCTGATCGTCGATCTGATAGAAGTGCAGCACGCCGCCGTCGCCGACCCGCAGCGGCAGCATCGTCTCGATCGCGCCGCCGCTCTCGGAGACGTCGCAGACCCGGACGGCGTTGGGCTCGCCGCCAAGCTCGAGCGTGGCCGCCCAGTCGACGGTCACCCGGGGATGCCGACGCTGGTAGCGCCCCAGGTCGAAGGGCAGGGCCGACGCCGCGACGACCGGCCGCTCGCCGTCCAGGGCACAAACCGCGGGCCCGCCCGGGCGCTCGGCCATGATCGACTCCGCCGCGCTATGGAATGCCCGGACCTCGTCGTCGATCCCGCGGCGGGCGCAGAGCGGTTTGCCCGCCGCGACCGACTGCGCGAGCCGCGCGCTCTGCCGCAGACAGCCAAGTGAGGCGAGTGGAATTCCGAGCTCGCCCCGCACGAGACGGGCGAAGGCGTGAAACAGCTCCGCCTCCTCGCCGGCGGCCGCGCCGTTTCCAATCAGGCCTCCGCTGAATCTCTCGAGCATGGCGCGCGCGGCCGGTCCGTGTCTTCGCTCGGCGCGCACGGCGGCCTCCCGCAGGAAGGCGAAGGTCGCCTCCAGTGCCGCGCGATCTCCCGTCGACACCAGCAGGCGCTCGGCGCCGGTCGAGAAGAAGTTCCAGAGATCCTCCCGCGAGGGGTGGCCCAGATCGACGATCACCACGTCGGCATCGAGCCGATTGAGCCCGTCGATCGCGGCCCGGCGGGCGGCGTCGTCGTAGGTGCGCCCGGGCAAGGTGGCCGCGGGCCAGAGCTTGACGTTGCGGACGCCGGTCGGCCGCTCGAAGTCGACGGCTGGCTTCACCCCGAACAGCGCGTGCTGGCGCGGCGCGGCCAGATCCAGGTCGACCAGCGCCACCTGCCGCCCGAGCCCACCGATCGCCACCGCCAGGTTGGCGGCCACGACGCTCTTGCCCGTCCCGGGTAGGGCGGCGCCGACGGCGATGACGCGCGGGGCGCTGCGGCCGACCAGCGGCGTGGGCCCGAGCGGCGGGCGCCAGCGCCCCGTCGACAGCATTCGCACGCGGACCGCCGCGCGCGGCGCGGTCGACGATAGGCGTGAAAGGCGTGCCCCACGCGATTGGCGGTCGGACATCCGACGTTCCCCCTTGGCCCGTCCTCGACAGTTCTGATCGTCCGCTAAAGATGAAAGCTCGACTGGTCGATGAAGGGCGCATGACCTCTCGTGACGGCGCGGCGAACGCAGTTTGGGCTCCGCTTCCAGCCGACGACTCCTCCGACCTGGCACCCGAACCGACCACGCCAGCGCCGGCCGTCACCCTGCCAGTCGACCTTCCCGTCCTGCTGCGCCAGCTGGAGGACGCCTATATTCAGGCGGCGCTCCAGCAGACCCGCAGCAACAAGAAGGAGGCCGCGAAGCTGCTGGGCCTCGGCCGCACCACGCTGGTCGAGAAGCTCCGCCGCCGCAGCCTGGCCGCCGTCCGCTCGTCCGGGTAGAACGCCTTCCAACCGACCGGCTCCCGGATGATATAGATCCGCCGGCATGAAGGCGGTGATCCTGGGCGCCACCAAAGGAATGGGGCGGTCGATGGCCCGCCAGCTCGCCGCGCGCGGCGCCGAGCTTTTCCTTCTCGGGCGCAACGCCGAGGATCTGGCGCGCAGCGCGCGGGATCTGGAGACGCGCGCCGGCAAGCCGCCGGGATCGATCGGCGTCGCGCCCTGCGATCTCGAGCGCCCGGAGCAGTTCGGGGCCGCGCTCGACGCCGCGGAGGCGGCGCTCGCCGGTTTCGACTGCGTGGTGGTCACCGCGGGCCTCTTCGCCACGCAGGCCGAGATGGAGGCCGATGCCGAGCTGGCCCGGCGTCTCCTGACGGTCGACTTCGTGAACACGGTCGCCTTCTGCGAGGAGGCGCGCAAGCGGCTGCTCGCGCGCGGCGGTGGAACTCTCTGCGTCTTCAGCTCCGTTGCCGGTGACCGCGGGCGGAAGCCTGTCATCCTGTACGGCGCCGCCAAGGCGGGCCTCTCGCGCTACCTCGAGGGACTCGATCACAAGTTCCACGCCGCCGGCCTCCGGACGCTCTGCGTGAAGCCGGGGTTCGTCCGCACCAGCATGACGGAGGGGCTCAAGGTGCCGCCGTTCGCCGGCGAGCCCGACGCGGTCGCCGCGCGGGTGGTGGGCGCGATCGACAGAGGGCATCCGGTCGTCTACGCCCCCGGGATCTGGGCCCTCATCATGATGGTGATCCGGTTTCTGCCCCGTTTCGTGATGCGCCGGATCGGGTTCTGAGCGCGCGCCAGTCCCGAGATCGCGCCCCTCCGTTTTCCCCTTCGCGCGGCATTCCACGAAGCAGGTCACGGAGCGTGTGACGATCCGCAAATACTTCACTTGACGTGCCCCCCAAGCTCGGCATAAATGCTGCGCGACGAGGATGAGTCCTCTCTTTCGACCCAGGCACAACACGCTCGCGCAGATCTCTCTGTTCGTCGTGGCGGCGGGAGCGGTGGGGGTTCCGGGAGGTCTGATGCTCTACGCCCAGACGCCGTACGCGCGTGGGATGCAGGAGCCCATCGAGCAACCCATTCAGTTCGACCACCGCCACCACACGCGTGACGAGGGGATCGACTGCCGTTACTGCCACAACACGGTCGACAAGTCGCCTTCGGCCAGCATTCCGCCGACGCAGCTCTGTCTCAACTGCCACTCGCAGATCTGGAACAAGAGCCCGCTGCTGGAACCGGTGCGGGAGAGCTTCTTCCAGAACAAGCCGATCGAGTGGCGCCGCGTCTACAAGGTTCCCGAGTTCGTCTACTTCAACCACGCGATCCACGTGAACAAGGGCGTCGGGTGCGTGAGCTGCCACGGCCGGGTCGACAAGATGCCGGCGGTCGAGAAGGACACGACGCTGACGATGGGATTCTGCCTCGGCTGCCACCGGCACCCGGAGACGAACCTGCGGCCGGTCTCCGAGGTCGCCAACATGGACTGGAAACCGGAGGGCGATCCGGCCCTGTCCGGGAAGCTGCTCGCGGCGCAGAACGACGTCCACACGCGCACCAGCTGCACCACCTGCCACCGATGAGGACCACCTTATGAGCTGCGACGACAACCACGAAGCGCGCGACAAGGATCGTGCGCGACGGAAGTCGCTGCCGATCGTCAGCTCGGGCACCGGGGCGGAGCGGGGCGCCGCCGCGGCCGCTTCGTCGCGCCTGCAGTGGCGATCGATCGAGGAGCGCGACCTGGTTACGACCTCCGGCGCCGCCAACGAGTTCCCGGGCGGCGCGTCCGAGCTCTCCGGCGTGTCGCGGCGCGGGTTCATGCAGATGCTCGGCGTCTCGACGGCGGTCGCCGCCGGCGCCGCCGCCTGCCGCAAGCCGAACGAGAAGATCATCCCCTTCGTCCGCCGCCCCGAGGAGCTGACCCCCGGCAACGCGCTCCACTTCGCGACCGGCTACGCCCAGGAGGGCTACACGAGCGGCCTCCTGGTCGAGAGCCATGAGGGGCACCCGACGAAGGTCGAGGGGAACCCGGCCCACCCCGAGACGCTGGGGGCGACCACCGTCGCCGAGCAGGCGTTGATTCTGGGGCTCTACGACGACGATCGCGCCAAGCAGCTCCGCCGCGGCAGGACGCAGATCGCCTGGCCGACCTTCCTCGCCGAGATGAGGTCGCGGGCGGCCACGCTGGCGGCGAACGGCGGCGCCGGCCTGCGCTTCCTGACCGGGCCGACCACCTCGCCGCTCTTGGCCGATCTGCGGCGACGCATCCTGGAAAAGTTCCCGCGCGCCAAGTTCGTCAGCTATTCCTCGGTCGCCGCCGACGGCGCGATCGAGGGCGCCAAGCTGGCCTACGGCCGGCCGCTGCTGCCGCGCCACCACCTCGGCCCGGCCGCGGTGATCGTCTCGCTCGACGCCGACTTTCTGAACGACGGCCCCGAGCAGACGCGTCTGGCGCGCGAGTTCGCCGCGCGCCGCGAGCCCTCGCCGCGACATGAATCGGCTCTACGTCGTCGAGCCGTCCATGACGGTGACGGGCGCGATGGCCGACCACCGGATGCGGCTGCGCGGCGGCGACGTCGCGGCCTTCGCTGCCGGCCTCTGCGCGATGCTGTCGGGGCGGGGCCTGTCGGCGCTCGGCCCGGTCGGGTCGCTCGGGCACGGCGCCGGGCTCTGGGACTCGAAGTGGCTGGTCGCGGTGGCCGCCGACCTCGAGAAGAACCGTGGCCGCTCGCTGGTGATCGCGGGGCGGCGGCAGCCGGCCGTGGTCCATGCGCTGGCGGCGGCGCTCAACGCCGCGCTCGGCAACGTCGGCGCCACCGTCGAGTACGGCGTGCCGATCACCACCGACGCGAGCTCGGGACCGGAGGCGCTGCGGGGCCTGGTCGAGGAGATCGCGGGCGGCTCGGTCGACACGCTGGTGGTCACCGCCGAGAACCCGGCCTACGCCGCGCCGGCCGACTTCAAGATGGGGCAGCTCCTGAAGCGTGTCCCCAACGTCGTCTACCACGGCCTCTACGAGGACGAGACGGCGCAGAGCTGCAACTACTTCGTCCCCGCGGCGCACCCGCTCGAGTCCTGGGGCGACGGCCGCGCCACCGACGGCGTGGTCACGATCGTTCAGCCACTGATCGCGCCGCTGTGGGGCGGCCGGACCGAGGCCGAGGTGCTGGCGGCGTTCGTCGGCGACGGCGAGGTCGGCACGCACGCCCTGCTCCAGAAGTACTGGAGCACCATGGCCAAGCTGCCCGGCAACCTGGCGGGGTCCTTCGACGGCGTGTGGGAGCGCTGGCTGGCCGACGGCATCGTCCCCGATACGGGCGCGGGTTCGGAGCAGGGGCTGGCGATCAACGCGCAGGCGCTGGCCCAGGCCGCCGCGCCCCTGCTGGCGCGCGCCACCGCCGGCGACGGAATCGAGATCGCCTTCGCGCCCGATCCGAAGATCTTCGACGGCCGCTTCGCCAACAACGCGTGGCTGCAGGAGCTGCCCCACCCGGTCACCAAGCTGACCTGGGACAACGCGGCCATGCTGTCGCAGGCGACGGCCGATCGGCTCGGCATCGAGACGGGCGACGTCGTGGAGATCACCAGCCGCGATCGGAAGGTCGAGGGGGTGGCGATGATCGTCCCCGGCCACGCCGACGACGCGATCACGCTGCCGCTCGGCTACGGGCGCCTCAGCACCGGTCACATCGGCCTCGGGGTCGGCTTCAACGCCGGCGCGCTGCGGACCAGCGACGCCCCCTGGTTCGATCGCGGCGCCGCCGTGGCCGGCACCGGGCGCCACCACCGGTTGGCCATCACCCAGGACCACTGGACGATGTCGCCCGACGGGCGGGAGATCCCGCCGCCTGCCGTCGTCGCGCCGATCGCCGAGGTGCTCAACACCGGCTCCATGTTCCACGAGGAGCTGGAAGAGCGGCGCGGCCCGCAGCCCACCGTCCACCAGCCCTGGGACTACAGCAAGGAGCAGTACAAGTGGGGCATGGCGATCGATCTCAACAAGTGCACGGGCTGCAACGCCTGCGTCGTCGCCTGCCAGTCGGAGAACAACATCCCGGTCGTCGGCAAGGAGCAACGTCGGCGCGGCCGCGAGATGCAGTGGATCCGCATCGACCGCTACTTCACGGGCCCGGTCGACGAGCCCGAGATGGTCAACCAGCCGCTCGGCTGCGTGCAGTGCGAGACCGCGCCCTGCGAGTACGTCTGCCCGGTCAACGCCACCGTCCACAGCGACGAGGGCCTGAACGAGATGGTCTACAACCGCTGCATCGGCACCCGCTACTGCAGCAACAACTGCCCGTACAAGGTGCGGCGCTTCAACTTCCTCGACTACACGGGCGACATCACGCCGGCGCGGGAGATGGGGATGAACCCCGACGTGACCGTGCGGGCACGCGGCGTCATGGAGAAGTGCACCTACTGCGTGCAGCGCATCGAGCGCAAGCGCATCGACACCCGCATCGAGGGGCGCGCCGATCGAGGACGGCGAGCTCGAGACCGCCTGCCAGCAGGGCTGCCCGACCGCAGGCCATCGCCTTCGGGTCGCTCAACGACCCAGCCTCCAAGGTGACGCAGCTGCACGCCGACGCGCGCCGCTACGACCTGCTGCACGAGCTCGGCACGCGGCCGCGCACCGCCTACCTTGCGCGCGTGCGCAACCCCAACCCCGACCTCGCGAAGGTGGACTAGGCGATGGCCGCTCCAACATCTGCTCGCGCGATCCGCTCGAGCCGCTGTCCGCTGCTGAAGGGGCGCAGACCGACCAGACGATCAACGACAGCCTGCTCGACCACGTCTGGCGCGGCGCGGGCCGCGGCTGGTGGATGCTCTTCGGCTGCGCGCTGTCGGCGCTCGGCCTGCTGGTCATCGCCATCAGCTGGACGCTCTACAAGGGCATCGGCGTCTGGGGCAACAACATCCCCGTCGGCTGGGCCTTCGGCATCATCAACTTCGTCTGGTGGATCGGTATCGGCCACGCCGGCACGCTGATCTCCGCCATTCTTCTGCTGTTCCAGCAGAAGTGGCGCACGTCGATCAACCGCTTCGCCGAGGCGATGACGCTGTTCGCGGTCATCTGCGCGCTGCTCTTCCCGCTGCTGCACACCGGCCGCCCGTGGTTCGCGGCCTACTGGCTGATGCCGTACCCGACGCGTCCAGGGCATCTGGCCGCAGTTCAAGAGCCCGCTCACCTGGGACGTCTTCGCCGTCTCGACCTACTTCACGATCTCGCTGCTGTTCTGGTTCCTGGGCCTCGTCCCCGACCTGGCGGCGCTGCGCGATTCGTCGAAGAGCAAGACCAAGCGTTTCATCTACGGCATCTTCGCCATGGGCTGGCGCGGGTCGGGCCGGCACTGGGCCGAGTACAAGTGGGCCTACCTGCTGCTGGCCGGCCTGTCGACGCCGCTGGTGCTCTCGGTCCACACGATCGTGTCCTTCGACTTCGCCGTGTCGGTGCTCCCCGGCTGGCACACCACGATCTTCCCGCCGTACTTCGTCGCCGGCGCCGTCTTCTCCGGCTTCGCGATGGTCGTGACCTGGATGATCCCGGCCCGCGAGTTCCTCGGGCCTCAAGCACGTGGTCACCCTCAAGCACCTCGAGAACATGTGCAAGGTCATGCTCGCCACGGGGATGATGGTCACCTACGGCTACGTGATGGAGCACTTCATCGCCTGGTACAGCGGCAACCCCTACGAGTACTCGGCAGTTCTTCCAGGTGCGCCAGCACGGGCCGATGGCGCCGATCTACTGGCTGATGATGTTCTGCAACTGCGTGGTGCCGCAGATCTTCTGGTCCAAGAGGGCGCGCACCAACCTGCTGGTGCTCTGGTTCGCCTCGATCCTCATCAACGTCGGCATGTGGTGCGAGCGCTTCAACATCGTCGTCACCTCGCTGCACCGCGACTTCATCCCGTCGAGCTGGCAGGCCTACTCGCCGACCTGGGTCGACATCAGCCTCTTCATCGGGACGATCGGCCTGTTCTCGACGCTGTTCCTGCTGTTCCTCAAGTTCGTGCCCGGCCGTGGCCGTCACCGAGATCAAGGAGCTGCGGCACGAGCTCGAGCACAACAAAGAGGCGCTGACGCGGCGGAGCCGCTCACTGATGTCGCACGACGCCCACGAGGACTCCGGCTTCGTCGCGCGCCGCTTCGTGCTGGCGGAGTTCGCCACGCCCGAGGCGCTGCTGGCGGGGACGCGCCAGATGCGCGAGGGCGGCTACAAGGACGTCGACACGCACACCCCGATGCCGGTGCACGGGCTCGAGGAGGCGCTGGGTCTCGGGCGGGCGAAGATCCCGACCATCGTTCTCCTCGGTGCCATCGCCGGGGCGCTCATCGCCTACTCGATGATCTACTTCATGCAACGTGATCGACTTCCCGATCAACGTCGGGAACCGACCGACGCACAGCCCGCCGGCGAACATCCCGATCACCTTCGAGCTGGCCGTGCTGCTGGCCGGCTGCTCGTCGTTCTTCGGCTTCTTCGCGCTGGCCGGGCTCCCCAAGCCGTACCACCCGGTGTTCGAGTCCGAGGACTTCGCGCGGGCGGCGGTCGACGGCTACTTCCTCTCGATCGAGCTGCCGCCCGATGGCGATCCGGACAAGGCCTTCGCCGCCGCGCAGGCCGCCGGCGCGCTCTCCGCGGAGCTGGTCGCGGAGTCGGAGCGATGACGACGCGCGTCCACACGCTGGCCGTGGTCCAGGCGCTGTCGCTGCTGGTCGGGCTTGGGGCGGTCGCCGGCTGCGACGAGAACATCCTCGACCCGATGGCCGACCGGCAGCAGAAGTCGATCCGGTACAAGGAGAGCAACTTCTACGCTGACGGGCTGTCGATGCGCGCCGCGCCCGAGGGGACCGTGCCGCGCGAGCGCATCACCTTGAACCCGCGCCTCTCGACCGGACGCGATCCGGACGGGCCTATGCAATCCAACGGCGAGCCGCTCCCCAACTACGTGGCGACGGTGCCGGTGGCGATATCGCGCAAGCTGCTCGAGCTCGGGCGCAAGCGGTTCGACATCACCTGCGCGACCTGCCACGGGCCGCTCGGCGACGGCAAGAGCATCGTGGGGTCGCAGATGGCGCTGCGGCCGCCGCCGTCGCTCATCGATCCGAAGTACGTGGCCAAGCCGGCCGGCTACATCTTCGAGGTGGCGACCAAGGGCTTCGGCCTGATGGCCTCCTACGCCGCCGAGCTGACGGTGGAGGAGCGCTGGGCGGTCGTCGCCTACCTGCGCGCGCTGCAGCTCAGCCAGACGACGTCGGTCGGCGCGCTGCCGCCCGACATCCGGCAGCAGCTCGAGGCGCTGCCGGCGGACATGGAATCACCAGCGCCCGTGGCGCCGCCGCACGAGCAGCATGAAAAGGAAGAGGAGAAGCGGTGAGCGCCGCAACGTCGCACGCAGAGGCGCCCGCCAACCGGACGCTGGATCTCGCCCCCTTCAAGGGCGGCGGCAGCTGGGTCATGGGCGGAGGCCTCCTGGGCCTGTTGCTGATCGTCGCCACGCTGGTCGGCGCCATGTCGAACCCGGCCGGCTGGTACTCGTACCTGATGGCCTTCGCCTACTGGGCGGGGCTCGCCTTCGCCTCGGTCATCCTGCTGATGATGCTGCACGCGACGCACGCCCGCTGGGTGACGGTGCTGCGCCGCCCGATCGAGGCGATGTCCTCGTCGGTGTTCATCTTCCTTTTCTTGTTCATCCCACTGGCCGTGGGGATGAAGCACGTCTACGTCTGGGTCGACCCGCCGGAGAGCCTCGGGCGCGAGGCCCTCAAGCTGATTCACGGCAAGGCCGCCTACCTGAACGTCGGGGGATTCATCGGCCGCGCGGTCGTCTACATCGTCCTCGCCAGCATCGTCTCCTGGCTCCTGGCCAGCTGGTCGCAGAAGCAGGACAAGACGGGCGACGTGATGCTGCTCCAGAAGCAGCGCAACCTCGGCGCGGGCGGGCTGCCTTTCATCGCCCTGGCGATCACCTTCGCGGCGTTCGACTGGCTGATGAGCCTGAACCCGACCTGGTTCTCGACGGTGTTCGGCGTCTACTACTTCGGCGGCAGCCTCGTCGCGGCGCTGTCGTTGCTGGCGATCATCACCAAGCGCGGGCGCGAGCGGGGCGTGTTCGGCGGCCACATGAACGACGAGCACACGCACAACATCGGCAAGCTGATGCTGGCGTTCACCTGCTTCTGGACCTACATCGCCTTCTCGCAGCTGATGCTGATCTGGATCGCGGGGCTGCCCGACGAGACGCCGTTCTACATCACGCGCTTCAACCCCGGTTGGCGCTGGATCGGGGCCCTCCTCATCGTAGGACACTTCTTCATCCCGTTCGGCGCGCTGCTCTCGCGGTCGCTCAAGCGCAACCCCAAGCAGCTGGCGATCGTGGCCGGGTGGATCCTCTTCATCCACTTCGTCGACATCTACTGGCTGGTGATGCCGAGCCGCGATCCCGACGGCTTCTCGCTCCGCTGGACCGACGTGACGGCCTTCTTCGGCGTCGGTCTGGTCGGCATCGCCTACGGCGTCTCGCGCATGCGCGGCAAGCTTCCCATCCCGATCAAGGACCCCTACCTCGCCGAGTCGATTCGGTACAGGCAGCCATAGCCATGAGTAGCCACGGCACACAGAACGAACATCCCCCCGGACACGCGTCCGAGGACGCGATCGACTTCAAGAAGGTGATCCTGGTCGGCGTCTTCTCGCTCGTCGCCTTCGCGCTGGGAACGGTCTGGGCGCTCGGCATCCTTCGCCACGAGACGGCGAAGGCCCACGCCGCGACGGGCGTGCCGCGCGCGCCGGACCTCGGCAAGGCCGAGATCGGGATCGTCGACCAGGTGCTGTTCGAGGGGGACCATCGCCTGGCGACCTGGCGCGCCGAGCGCGCCGCCCGCCTCAACGGCTACGGGTGGGTCGATCGCAGCAAGGGGATCGTGCACATCCCGATCGAGCGCGCCATGGACGAGGCGGCGAGCGGGATGCTCCCCGACGGAGCGCCCAACGGAGCTCCCAAATGAAGCGCCGGGGACTCTTCGCTCTCGCGCTCGGCCCGGTGCTGCTGGGAGCGGCCGTCGCGCACGCCGAGCCGCAGGTCGTCTTTCCGCAGGGGAGCGAAACGCCGCTGGCCGCCCTGCAGGACATCGACGTCATCGAGCACCTCGGCGAGCGCATTCCCAGCGGCCTGACGTTCACCGACGTGACCGGCGCGCCCAAGTCGATCGAGAGTCTGCTGGGCCAGGGGCGCCCGGTCGTCGTGACGCTCGGCTACCACCGCTGCCCGATGCTCTGCGGCCTGGTGCTCGACGGCCTGGCCAAGGCGGCGCGCACGGTGGGCCTCACGCTCGGCAAGGACTGGACCGCCGTCGACATCAGCATCGACCCCGGCGAGGATCCCAAGCTCTTGCAACAGAACCAGCACCGCGTCCTCGAGCTCGCGGGCGCCGGAGCAGATGGAAAGCCGCTCTCCCGTGACGACTGGCCGTTCTGGGTGTCGTCGGCCGATGGCGGCGCGGCGGCGCGGCAGCTCGCCGACGCGGTCGGCTTCCGCTACAAGTACGACCCGACGTCGAAGCAGTTCGCCCACGATGCGGTCGCCTTCGTGATCACGCCCGAGGGCGTCATCTCCCGCTACCTCTACGGCGTCGACTACCCGCCGCGCGACTTCCGCATGGCGCTCGTCGAGGCGAGCGGCGGTCGGGTCGGGACCTCGCTCGACAAGGTGATCCTCTCCTGCTTCCAGTACGATCCCGCCAAGCGGCGCTACGCGCCGTTCGTGTTCGGCTTCATGCGCATCGGGGCCGGGCTGGTGTTCTTCGCCCTGGCCGGTCTCCTGACCGTGCTCTGGCGGAAGGAGCTCCAAATGAAAAGGCGTTCTGCGCGCGCGGCCGCGTCGCGAGCCGCAACGACTGGGAGGACGACGTGAGCGGCAATTGGTTCTTCGAGGATCTGCTGCGGCGGATGCTCTTCCTCCCCGAGCCGAGCTCGACGTTCGCCCCGCGGGTCGATCACCTTCACTTCTTCGTCATCATCGTGACGATGATCGCCTCGCTCATCACGGGGCTCTTGGCGGTCTTCTTCCTGTTCAAGTACCGCGAGCGCCGCAAGAACCAGTCGACCCCGGTCGTCGTTCCGAGCGTGAAGTTCGAGATCGTCGTCATCGGCGTGCCGCTCTTCTTCTTCCTGCTCTGGTTCGTGCAGGGCTACCAGGACTACGTCTGGTACACGACGCCGCCCGAGGACGCCATGGACGTCTACGTCATGGCCAAGAAGTGGATGTGGAAGTTCTCCTACGGCAGCGAGGGGCCCAACGCGATCGGCACGCTGCACGTCCCGGCCAACCGGCCGGTGCGGCTGCTCATGACCAGCCGCGACGTCATCCACTCGTTCTTCGTCCCCGACTTCCGCATCAAGCAGGACGTCATCCCGGGGCGCTACACCGAGACCTGGTTCGAGGCGACCAAGCCGGGGCGTTATCAGGTCTTCTGCACGCAGTACTGCGGCACCTGGCACTCGCAGATGTGGGCCGAAGTGGTGGTGATGGCGGGACCCGAGTTCGATGAATGGCTGCTGAACCAGCGGAAGGGTCAGCTTTCGGCACGGGTGGACTCCGGAGGCGACGACGGCCCCGCGTTCCACGGCTCCATCGTCGAGTACGGCAAGCGGATTGCGATGGCACAGGGGTGCGTCAAGTGCCACTCGCTCGACGGTGAGCCGCATATTGGTCCCACCTGGCTCGACCTCTACGACAAGAAGGAGACCCTCGAGGACGGCTCGACCGTCATCGCCGACGAGGGCTACCTGACCGATTCGATGATCGACCCGCGCGCGAAGATCGTGAAGGGCTTCAAGCCCGTGATGCCGACCTACAAGGGACGGCTGGCGGCGCCCGACGCCGCGGCGCTGGTCGAGTTCATCAAGTCTCTCCGCACGCCGGGTCTCGAGGCCGTCCCCTCGAAGGAAGCGATCTATGAGCCAGCCAAACCAACTCACCGATAATCCGGCGCCTCCGGAGGTGAATTACCTGAACGCCGATCGGGGCGTCTGGTCGTGGCTCACCACCATCGACCACAAGCGGATCGGCGTCATGTACCTGGTGTCGGTGCTGATCGCCTTCCTGCTGGGCGGGATCTTCGCGATGGCGCTCCGGCTCGAGCTGCTCACCCCCGGCCCGACCATCATGGGCGCGAACACCTACAATCGGATGTTCACGCTGCACGGCGTGGTCATGATCTTCCTTTTCATGATCCCCGCCATCCCCGGCGTGTTCGGCAACTTCATGCTGCCGCTCATGCTGGGGGCCAAGGACGTCGCCTTCCCCAAGCTGAACCTGCTGTCCATCTACCTCTACTGGACGGGGGCCCTGCTGGCGCTGGCCGGAATGATCATGGGCGGGACCGACACCGGCTGGACGCTCTACGCCCCCTACAGCACGACGACGCCGACCACGGTCTTCCCCATCGTGCTGGGGATCTTCATCCTGGGCTTCTCGTCGATTCTAACGGGCCTCAACTTCATCGTTACCATCCACACCCTGCGCGCGCCCGGCATGGGGTGGATGCGGCTGCAGCTGTTCGTCTGGGGGATCTACGCCACCAGCATCATCCAGGTGCTGGCCACGCCGGTCATCGGCCTCACGGTCATGCTGGTGGGAATCGAGAAGGTCGGCCACTTCGGCTTCTTCGATGCGAGCCGCGGCGGTGACCCGGTGCTGTTCCAGCACTTCTTCTGGTTCTACTCGCACCCGGCCGTCTACATCATGGTGCTGCCGTCGATGGCCGTCGTCTCCGACGCCATCTCGGCCTACTCGCGCAAGAACATCTTCGGCTACAAGGCGATCGCCTACTCGTCGCTGGGGATCGCCTTCGTCGGGTTCTTCGCCTGGGGACACCACATGTTCGTCTCGGGACAGTCCCCGACCGACAACGGCGCCTTCGCGGTCGTCTCCATGCTGGTCGGCGTGTTCACGGCCATCAAGGTGTTCAACTGGGTGGCCACGCTCTACAAGGGTTCGATCGTGATCTCGGCGCCGATGATCTACATCTGCGGTTTTCTCTTCTTCGTGGTGTTCGGCGGGATGACGGGGATCGCGGTGGCGACCGTGTCGCTCGACGTGCACTGGCACGACACCTACTTCGTCATCGCCCACTTCCACTTCATCATGGTCGGCGCGGTGATCATGGCTTTTCTCATCGCGCTCCACTACTGGTTCCCCAAGATGTTCGGCCGCATGTACCACGAGGGGTGGGCGATGGTCGCCGCCGGCCTCATCGTGCTGGGATTCAACGCCACCTTCATTCCCCAATTCCTGATGGGGAACGCGGGGCTGCCGCGCCGCTACTACATCTATCCGGACCGGTTCCAGGCGCTCAACGTGGCGTCGACGGCGGGCGCTTCGCTGCTGGCCTTCGGGTTCGTCATCATCCTCATCTATCTCGTCTACGCGCTGGTCCGCGGCGAGCGGGCCCCGGACAACCCGTGGGATTCCCGCGGCTACGAGTGGATGACCACCTCGCCGCCCCCCAAGCATAACTTCGACGTGACGCCGGTGATCACCCAGGACTCGCACTCGTACCAGGAGCCGGGGGAGGAGGTGGAGCATGTCGTCATCTGACGGCGCCCAGGCCGCCCAGCCTATCCACCCTGGCCCGCGCCTCGCGCACCACTTCGACACGATCGAGAAGCAGGACTACGCCGTCCGCCTCGGGATGTGGCTGTTCCTCGGCACCGAGGTGCTGCTCTTCGCCGGCCTGTTCCTCGGCTACACCGTCTACCGCCACTTTTACTACGAGGCGTTCCACGAAGCCTCGCGTCACCTCGATCTCTGGGCCGGTACGACCAACACGATCGTCCTCATCACCAGCAGCTTGAGCGTCGCGCTCGCCTACCACGCCATCAAGCAGAACAAGACCAAGCAGTGCGCGGGGCTGCTCATCTTCACCATCCTGTGCGCGCTCGCCTTCTTGGGCATCAAGGCGATCGAGTACCACCACAAGTTCCAGGAGGGGGCGCTACCGGGCGTCTTCTATCACTTCGAGGAGATCACGGCGCCGGGCGCGAACCTCTACTACACCGTCTACTTCCTGGCGACCGGCCTGCACGCCTTGCACGTCATCATCGGGATGTCGGTCCTGATCTGGGTCCTGGCGCGCGTGCTCAAGGGGGAGTTCTCCTCGAACAACTACGTCCCGGTCGAGCTGGGCGGCCTCTACTGGCACCTCGTCGACCTGGTCTGGATCTTCCTTTTCCCGCTGCTCTACCTGATTTAGCGTACCGGAGAAATCAACCGTGGCCCACGAACCAGCCCACACCGAAGCCGGAAAAGCCGAGCATCACGCGCACGGGGCGGGACGCTACTGGATCGTTTGGCTTCTCCTCTGCGCTTGCACGGCTCTCACCGTCTACACCGGGCACTACCACCCGAACATCTACCTGGCCCTGGTGATCGCCATCTTCAAGGCCTCGCTGGTGGTGCTCTTCTTCATGCACATGACCGAGGCGCCGGGGGCCAATCGCCTGGTCTTCTGCGTCTCGCTGGTGTTCACGATGGTGTTCATGGTCGGCGTGTTCGGCGATCTGCTGACCCGCAACGCGATGTCGCTCCCGACCGGGTCGGTTCCGTCCGAGATCCAGAACCGGGCCCCGGCCCCGTAGGTCCCGGGCGCTTGATCGCGTGGGCGTAGGCGAGCTTTAAGCCACCCCACGCGCGAAGACGCGCGCGGGGACCCCGGGCTCGCCGGAGCCCGTCGCGGGAGGGCGTGGGAACCCTCCCAGGGTTCCCACACTTAGTCGTTGAAGCCGTGCATCCGGAGCTTCTCCCAGAGGTTCTTTCGGGAGATGCCCAGGATCTCGGCGGCCACGGTGCGCTTGCCGTCGGCCTGGGCGAGGGCGCGCTGGAGGTAGTCGCGCTCGAACTCCTTGAGCGCGGTGCCGAGCGGGCGGGGCGGGGCCGAGGTCTCCCCGGAGATCTCGCCGGAGCGCGCGATGTCGCGGGGCAGGTGGCGGACGTCGATGTCGGCGCCGTCGGCCAGCACGGCGGCGTGCTCGATGGCGTGTCCCAGCTCGCGTACGTTGCCCGGGAAAGGGAACTGTGACAGCGCGGCCCAGGCGGACGCAGACAGGCTCGGCAGGCCGCGCCCGGGCCGGGTGAACTTCTTGAGGAAGTACTGGACCAGCAGGGGGAGGTCGCCCCGGCGGTCGCGCAGCGGCGGGATGTCGACGTCCAGGACGTTGAGCCGGTAGTAGAGGTCCTCGCGGAAGCGGCCGTCGGCGATCCGCTCTTTCAGATCGCGGTGGGTGGCCGAGATGACCCGGACGTCGACCCGCAGCGAGTCGTTGGTCCCCAGGGGCTCGATGGTCCCCTCCTGCAGCACGCGCAAGAGCTTGGCCTGCGCCGGGAGCGACATCTCCGCCACCTCGTCGAGCAGCAGGGTGCCGCCATGCGCCGCCCGGAACCGGCCCTCGCGCCGCCGGACCGCCCCCGTGAAGGCGCCGCGCTCGTGCCCGAACAATTCAGCCTCCAGCAGGGTGTCGGGAAACGCCGCGCAGTTGACCGCCACGAAGGCGCTGCCGCGTCGCGCCCCGCGCTCGTGCAGCGCGCGGGCGACCAGCTCCTTGCCGGTGCCGCTCTCGCCCCGAATCAGCACCGGCGCGTGGCTGGTGGCGATGGTGTTGACCCGATCCATGAGGCGCAGCATCTGCGTGGAACGCCCGATCACCGTCTCGTCGGCCTTGTGCTCCGCCAGCTGCGCCCGGGCCTCCTCGAGCTCCCGCAGGAGCGCGCGGTGCTCGGCGATGCGCCTCACGCGCAGCGTGATCTCGTCGATGTCGAACGGCTTGGTCAGGTAGTCGTGGGCGCCTTCCTTGACGGCGGCCACCGCGTCCTGCACCGCCGCGAACGCGGTCATCAGGATGACCGCCGTCTCGGGTGACTCCTGCCGGGTCCGCCGGAACAGCGTGAGCCCGTCGATCCCCGGGAGACGGACATCGCAGATCATCACGTCGAACAGCGTCTTTCCGACGAGGTCGAGCGCCTCGGCGCCGCTGGTGGCGACGATGACCCGGTGGCCCGCGTCGCGCAACGCTTCCCCGGCCGCGAGACCGATGTCGGGCTCGTCGTCCACGAGGAGCACGTTCAGCCCCGGTTCGACCGCGAATGATTCCACAGCCGCGCGCGAAGATTGTTCTGCGTTCACGCCGATTCCCCAGAGTCTTTTTAAGGTCGCGTGCGCCCGAAACAAGACGGAGGATTCCCCGAACCTGTCGCTTTCGTCCCGCCGGCGTAACCCCGAGGGCCGCGGACGTCACCGGCGGGAAACGGGCTCCCGCGGGGCCGCATCCCAAGTTGGCGAAATTGCGAGGTGCCCGAATGCCGCCCGGTGGCGCCCGACCTGCATAACGGCCGCCCGAGAGGGAGGCCGCATGCGATCGTTTTTCCTGCGCTGGGGCGTGGCCGTGGTCGTCGGATTGCTCTGGGGCGTGGTCGTTCCGCCCGCCAGGTCGCGGATCGGGCGGGCGGTTCCGGGCGACGACAGTCGGGGTGCGACGCGTCATCGTGGGCCGGGAAGCCGGTGACTCTGGTCACGACTGGCGCAATCCGGTGATCCCGTGATCTTTTTTTGATAATGCCGCCCCGGTCCCCACACATATCCCACCAGTTAACGCACTCTCACCCTTGGGGGGATATCCCATGACGCGCTTTCTCGGCTCCAGAAAATTCCTGCTCACGGTCGGCGGCTCCGCCGCGCTGGCTCTCGCCCTGCTGACTCCGGGCTGCGGTGGCACGGACACCAGTGGCACGGGCGGCTCCACCAGCGAAGGTGGGACGACCGGGACGGGGGGCGCCGAAACCGGCGGAACCACCGGGACCGGCGGCCTCCAGGGGACCGGCGGGGCTGAGGGCGGGACGACCGGCGCGGCCGGTGATACCGGCGGTGGAGCCGGGCGCAATGGCGGCGGCGCCGGGACCTTCGGCGGCGCCGGTCGCAATGGCGGCGCCGGGACCTTCGGCGGAGCCGGTCGCAATGGCGGCGGCGCCGGGACGAACGGCGGAGCCGGTCGCAATGGCGGCGGCGCCGGGACGAACGGCGGGGCCGGGCGCAATGGCGGCGGCGCCGGGACGAACGGCGGGGCCGGCCGCAATGGCGGCGGCGCCGGTCGCAATGGCGGCGGAGCCGGGACCTTCGGCGGCGCTGGTCGCAATGGCGGCGGCGCTGGGACGATCGGCGGAGCCGGTCGCAATGGCGGCGGGGCCGGTCGCAATGGCGGCGGGGCCGGTCGCAATGGCGGCGGCGGTGGGAACAACGGCGCGGCTGGCGATACTGGTGGCGGGCGGGCCGGCGGCGCCTCGCCCGGTTCTTCGCGCCTACATCGCGTGAACGTCGGAGGCCGCGGGCTCTGCCTCGGCCTCCGGCGGCGTGTGTGCGGCGAGCAGGTCACGCAGCTCCTGGCCGGTGATCGTCTCTTTTGCCAGGAGGACCTGCGCCGCGCGCAGCAGCACCTCGTGCCGCTGGGACAGGATCTCGGTGGCCCTATCGCGCTGCTCGTCGATGATGCGGCGAACCTCGTCGTCGATGGCGCGCGCCGTCTGGTCGCTGTAATCGCCGCGCAGCGGCGGATCTCCTGGTGTCTGTAGCATGAGCGCGCGGCGGTCCTTCTCGAAGCTCACCTGACCGACGCGCGCGCTCATCCCGAACGTCTTGACCATGCTGCGCGCGATGTCGGTCGCCTTGCTCAAATCGTCGTGCGCGCCGGTCGAGACCTCGTCGTAGATCAGCTCCTCGGCGGCGCGTCCCCCGAGCAGCGTGGCGACCTTGTCCTTGAGCTCGCTCTCGGTCATGAGGAAGCGATCCTCGGTCGGGGCCTGCAGCGTGTAGCCGAGCGCCGCGATCCCGCGCGGGATGATCGAGATCTTGTGCACCCCCTCGCCCCGGGGCAGCGACATCGCGACCAGCGCGTGCCCCAGCTCGTGATGGGCCACCCGCTTCTTCTCGTCGGGTGACAGCACGCGGTTCTTCTTCTCGAGGCCGGCCACGATGCGCTCGACGGCCTCCTGCAGCTCGGGCAGCCCCACGCGATCGCGGTCGCGGCGCACGCCGAGCAGCGCCGCCTCGTTGATGATGTTCGCCAGATCGGCGCCGACGAAGCCGGCGGTCATCCCGGCGATGACCTCCAGGTCGTGCGGCGAGTCGACGGGGACCTTCTGGGCGTGCAGCTTGAGGATCTCGAGACGCGCTCCCCGATCGGGCCGGTCAACGAGAACCTGGCGATCGAAGCGCCCCGCCCGCAGCAGCGCCGGATCGAGGATCTCCGGTCGGTTGGTGGCGGCCATCAGGATGACGCCGACGCGCGTGTCGAAGCCGTCGAGCTCGACGAGCAGCTGGTTGAGCGTCTGCTCGCGCTCCTCGTGCGTCACCGGCCCGATGCCGCGCGCCTTGCCCAGGGCGTCGAGCTCGTCGACGAAGATGATGCAGGGGGCTTTCTGCTTGGCCTGCTCGAAGAGATCGCGCACCCGCGCCGCGCCGACGCCCACGAACATCTCCACGAAGTCGGAGCCGCTGATCGAGAAGAAGGGGACGCCGGCCTCGCCGGCCACCGCGCGCGCCAGCAGCGTCTTGCCGGTGCCGGGCGGTCCGATCAGCAGAACGCCCTTGGGGAGCTTGGCGCCGAGACGCCCGAACCGGGCCGGCGTCTTCAGGAAGTCGATCACCTCGCAGAGCTCCTCCTTGGCCTCGTCGACGCCGGCCACGTCCGTGAAGCGGACGTGCACGTCCTTCTCCATGTAGACCTTGGCCTTGCTGCGGCCGACGGCGAGGAAGCCGTTCTGACCGACCTGGCCGATCCGCCGCATCACCACCATCCAGAGAACCCCGAGGACGACGAGCGGGATCAGCCAGCCGGCGGCGTCGTGCCAGAAGCTGGTCTCGACGACCCCCGTCACCTTCACCCCGTGCGCGGCGAGCGTGTGCATCAGATCGGCGTCGTCGACACGGACTGTTTCGAAAAAACCATTGCGCGCCGGCTTGCCGGGCATCTGGCCGGGCGGCTGGCCGGCTGCAGCCTGGGGCTCCGTCTTCAGGTGGCCGCGAATGATCGTGTGTCCGACCGCCACGTCGGTCACGCGGCCGCTGTCGACGGCGGCCTTGAAGTCGCTGTACGACGTTCTCGCCGGCTGAAGATAGGCGCTGAACACCTGTTGCAGCAGGAGCACCGCCCAGAATGCAACGATGAGATACCCGATCGAGAACCTCACCTTCTTCTTTTCGCCGTCCATTTGCTTTTGAAGCTAAGGCCCAGATCGCGGGCAGCAGCGCCGATTGCCATCGTCACGGCGGCGTAACCCGTCGGGGGCGGCCGTTACTGTCCGAGGCGAGCGCCCGCCTCGAACGCCGAAAAGGTGCGGCTTCGCCCGGCCGGCCCCTGGCACGGCGCTTGAGACGAATGGTGGGGGGGCAGAGGGTCGGAGCCTGGACGGGAGACGGTCGTGCTGTTGGACAAACTGCTGGGACGGACGCCGTGGCTCGCGCGCATGCGACGGCAGGTGGAGGGCGCGACGAAGCTCGGCCACTACGAGCTTCTGCATCCGCTGGGCGCCGGGGGGATGGCCGAGGTGTTCAAGGCGCGCGCCGTCGGACCGGGCGGGTTCGAGCGCGAGGTGGTGATCAAGCGGATCCTGCCCGCCTACGGCCGTGACGAGGACTTCGTCCGCATGTTCGCCGACGAGGCGCGGATCCTGGGGCTGGTCAACCACCCGAACGTCGTTCAGGCGCTGGAGTTCGGAGAGGAAGACGGAATCCTCTTCCTGGCGCTCGAGTACGTCGACGGCCCGTCGCTGTCGCGCATCCTGCGTGCGCTGCGGGCCGCCAACCGGCGGATGCCCCCGGCGGTCGCCGGCTACATCGCGCGCGAGATCTGCCGCGCCCTCGACTGCGTGCACCGGCTGGAAGACGAGACGGGCGTGCGGCTCGACGTGGTCCACCGCGACGTGACCCCCTCGAACGTGATCGTCACCCCCTGGGGCGGCGTGAAGCTGCTCGACTTCGGCGTCGCCAAGTTCGCCAGCGCCGTGCGCTCGACGCGCGAGGGGACGGTCAAGGGGAAGCCAGCCTATCTTGCGCCCGAGCAGCTGCAGGGCAAGCCGATCGACGGGCGCGTCGATCTGTTCGCCCTCGGCATCGTGATGCACGAGATGCTCTCCTTGCAGCACCTCTTCACCGGGGACAGCGACCTGCAGACGGCGAAGAAGATCATGGAGATGAAGATTCCCCGCCTGCGCGCGCATCGCACCGACGTCCCCGAGCAGCTGGAGCGGATCGTGATGCGCGCCCTCGAGCGCGATCGCCAGCAGCGGTTCGCCACCGCCGCCGAGATGGCCCGCGCGCTCGATGACTTCGTGGTCGGGTCGAAGTTGCACCTCGAGGAGGTGGCTGCCTTCGTCCGTCAGATCGAGGCCATTTCGCCGCTGGCGCGGCCGCTCCCGGGCGAGCGGGGTGGAGCGCCCCGATCTCCCGGCGAGAAGCTCTCGCCGGCGGCCGCGCGCGACAGCGACGCCGCGCCCACGGTGAAGGAGCTCGGCTTTCGGCGCGGAATCTGGCGGTTTCGCCCCAGCGGATCCCACCTGGCCGCCGCGGTTGGTCTGGCGCTGGCGGTGCTCGGCCTGACGACCGCGCTCGGGCTGCGCGTCTCGACCGCCGCCGAGGTGCCCGCCGCCTCCGTCGCCGGCGCCGCCCGCTAGTTCAGCGCAACTGCCGCGCAGGTCCCCCCGGAGAGGATCTGCGCGTAGAGCTTCTTGTAACGCGGCTCGAGCGGACGGTCGACGGTGCGTTCTCGTTTGCCCGGATCGTGGATGGTGATCCTTCCGGCCGTCAGCTCGGGCGCCGGCGTGTTCATCACCGTCGCGAACGCGTGATCGAGCACCGCGATCCGATGCGGATAGTGCCGCGGATATCCCTTGTCGATGTAGCGCGGGCCGTGGTTGTAGTGCGCCCACCAGCCGTGCGTCTTGTGGTCGCAGGGGACTTCCTTGGTGACGCGCTGCCGGTGGCCGGAGGCGTCCAGCTTCACGATCGTCTTCGTCATGACGCCGCCGCCGTCGCGCCAGTGCGCGAGCTCGCGCGCGCCGAGCTCGATGTTGGTCACCGGATCCATCAGCTCTTTCCAGGGGACACCGCGCACGTTGCCGTTGGTGCAACGATCGTGGTCGTCCAGCAGGCAGCGGATCGCCATCAGGCCGCCGTCCTTGGCGTAAACCTTTCCCTCGCGCGTGTAGATGCGCGCGGACTTTTCGTTCATGTCGCTCTCGTTGACCATGATCGCGAGCAGCAGCGTGGGGGAGAGATCGTGGCGCTTCGCCGAGGTGGCGACCGCGTCGGCGATCCGTCCGCACTGCGACGGCGTCCAGGCCGGCGTTTGCCAGCGAATTCTCTCTTTCACCGCGCAGATCGTCTGCGCGAGACAGGCGCTGGCGTGCACTTCGCCGCCAGCGTCGACTTCGGCTGTCGGGGGCGGACAGGGCGGCCGCCTCCGGGGGAGACGCGGCGTGCGCGAAAGAGGGTGCCAAGCTGGCCAAAGCGGTGGCGGTACCAAAAGACAAAGATAGCTTTCGCAAATCGGCAAACACGGCTTCTCCCTTTCGTTGAAAACGGTGCCGACGCTCGGTCGACGATCCGGGTATTGGGGCCGTCGCGGATTGCCCGCGGTGTGGGTGCAAAGGTTTGATCCGCTCAACCGACAAGGCAAGAGGCTTGTCAAAAAAATCGTCGTCGCCATGCGGCGTAAGACGTAACGTAGATTGCAAAAAGGAGTCACATCCTTGTCGCCTCCTTGTCGCGATTTGCGAGCACGCGGTTCACACTAGCGGCCGAATGTCGCGCGCCTCCACACGTTCTGGGCCAAGCCCGCTCGCCACCCCGGCGATCGCGGAGATCTGGCGCGCCGCGGCCGCGCAGATCGGGTTTTCGATCACGCGCACGGGCGAGGCCTACGCCACCAGCGACGGGCGCGGGACGATCGCCGTCGGTGCCGACGAGACGCTGGACGCCGACGATGCGTTCGCGCAGCTGGTGTTCCACGAGCTCTGTCACGCGATCACCGAAGGGGAGGCGGCGGTGCGCTTGCCCGACTGGGGGCTGGACAACATCGCGGCGCACGTCGTGCGCGAGCACGCCTGCCTGCGCTTCGCCGCGCATCTGGCGGAACGGTTCGGCCTGCGCGCGCTGATGGCGCCGACGACCGACTACCGCGGCTACCACGACGCCCTCGGCGAGGATCCGCTGGCGTCCGACGGCGATCCCGCGGTCGCCATCGCGGAGGCGGCGCGCGTCCGGTTCGACGCCTCCGGCTGGCGTCTCGCGATCGAGGGGGCGCTCGCGCGGACGGCCGCGATGGTGGAGGCGCGCCACCCGCTGGGCTTCGACTGGGGACCGGCCGCCCAGACCTGCGGCGGCTGCGCCTGGCTCTACGTCGGCGGCCGCGGCGCGCCCGTCGCGCGCTGCCGGCAGACCGCACGCGCCGTCGGAGAGGGCGCGCGGACCGAGCAAACGTTCCGGGCGTGCGCGCGCTGGGAACCGCCGGTCGATTGTCAGACCTGCGGCGCCTGCTGCCGCGAGGCCTATCACTCGGTCACCGTCTCGGTGCGCGATCCGGTGGTCTGGCAGGAGCCCGCGCTCATCGTCCGCACCGGGCACCGCTTCGAGATCCGACGCCAGGGTGAAAATGGCGAGCGCTGCGCGGCGCTCCGGGTCGCGGCACCACCCGCGACGCCGCGCTACGCCTGCACCATCTACGACAACCGACCGAAGCCGTGCCGCGAGTTCGCGGCGAACGGGCGGCACTGCCTGGACGCGCGCCGCCGCGTCGGGCTCTCGGTGGGCGCGGCGTAGGTCCGGCAACCGCCCGATGGCCGAGACGATCGATCTGTTCGTGCCGCTCGACGATCTCGAGGCGCCGCTGCCCCCGCAGGTGGCGCGCGCGCTCGGGTGGAGCGCCGAGAACGTCGGCGAGCTGCGCGTCGTACGGCGCTCGCTCGACGCGCGAAAGGGGCGACCGCTGGGGCAGCGGCTGCGCGTCGTCGTCGCGCGTCGCGGGGAGGCGCTGCCGCCCACGGCGCCGGCCCGGCCGCCGCGGCGCTGGCCCGCGGGGCGACCGCCGCCGCGCGTGGTGGTGATTGGCTCCGGCCCGGCTGGGACCTGGGCGGCGCTGCGGCTCGCCGAGGCTGGCGTTCCGGCGACGATCCTCGAGCAGGGCAGGGCGGTCCAGCCGCGGCGCCGCGATCTGGCGCTCCTCACGCGCGGCGAGCTTGCCCCGAGCTCGAACTACTGCTTCGGCGAGGGGGGCGCGGGGACCTACTCCGACGGGAAGCTCTACGCGCGGGCCAAGGATCGCGACAGCGTGGCCGAGGTGATCGCCGATCTGGTCCGGTTCGGCGCGCCCGAGGAGATCGAGGCGGAGGCGCGCCCGCACGTCGGCTCGAACCGGCTTCCGCGCGTGCTGGCTGCGCTGCGCGACCACCTCGGCACGCTGGGCGTCGTGCATCGGTTCGAGACGGCGGCGACCGGCCTCGACGTCGCGGCGGGGCGCGTGCGGGCGGTGCGCGTCGACGGCGGCGCGATCGCCGCCGACGCCGTCATCCTGGCGGTGGGCCACTCGGCCCGCGCCGTGTACTCCTGGGCCGCGGCCTCCGGTGTCGCCATCGCGCGCAAGCCGATCGCGGTCGGTGTCCGCATCGAGCACCCGCAGCCGCTCATCGATCGCATCCAGTACGGCGCCGCCGCGGGCCACCCCAAGCTGCCGCCGGCCTTCTACGAGCTGACGGCCGCCGCGGGCGAGCGCGGCGTCTACAGCTTCTGCATGTGCCCGGGGGGCTGGATCGTCCCGGCGGCGACCGAGCCCGACGGCGTGGTGGTCAACGGGATGAGCCTCTCGCGCCGCGATTCGCCGTTCGCCAACGCCGGGCTGGTCGTCTCGATCGCCGCCGAGGACTTCGGCCCGGACGCCGCAGGACCGCTGGCGGGGGTCGAGTTCCAGCGCGCGATCGAGCGGGCGACGTTTCGCGCCGGCGGCGGCCGGTTCCGCGCGCCGGCCCAGCGGCTGGGCGACTTCCTGGCCGGACGACCGAGCTCGTCGCTGGGTCCCTCGAGCTACCGGCCGGGCCTGGCGCCGGCCGACCTCGACGCGGTGCTGCCGCCGTTCGTCGCGGAGGCGCTGCGGACGGGGCTGCGCCAGATCGGGTCGCGCTTGCCGGCCTTTCTGCTGCCCGAGGCGCTGCTCATCGCCGCCGAGACGCGCACCAGCGCGCCGGTGCGCCTCCTGCGCGATCCGGCCACGCTGGTCTCGCCGTCGCTCGGCGGTCTCTACCCCTGCGGCGAAGGGGCCGGCTACGCCGGCGGGATCGTGAGCGCCGCGCTCGACGGCGCCCGCGTCGCCGACCGCATCCTCGCCGTCGGCCTGAGGACCCGTCAATCTCAAACCGGTCGCGTGCACCCGTGCAGGCGAGCGCCGCGCGGCTTTGCCGCGCGGAGCGAGGGGGGCCCGGGGGACGCGAGCGGCAGCGAGCCGCCCCCCGTCTAGATGCTGGCGAGAACTTGGCGCAGCCAGGCCCGCTGGGCGTCGGTGATCACCTCGAACCGGACGCCGGCGTTGTAGCGGCTGTCGTCGGTCTCGGCACACCAGGCGACCCGCGCCTTCACCCACAAGGGCGGCGTGTCGCTCTCCACGTCGTCGACGACCAGGAAGAAGCCGAGGGCGACCTCCTGTCCCTCCTCGAGCGGGCGATCCGAGCTGAGCCCGGCCCCCCCCTCGGAGAGATCGCGCGTCGTCGCGGTGAAGGCGGTCTCGGAGGTGCGAACCTCCGCCGACATCCGCAGGTCGACGCGCTGGTGTTGGCGGCGGCTCTGGTTGTGGGGCTGCTTGGCGTGTTGCATGAATCTCAGTACGCGAACGGATCGTCGGGATCGCCCAGCCGGGCGAACGGCGCGTAGCCGATCCCGTCGGCGTCGCCGAGCATCCCGCCCGGCGCCAGCGTTCCGTCGAGGAAGCCGACGAACATGTCCAGATACTTGGCCCGTTCGTCGTCGATCTTCACGAACTTGACGCCGATCTGGTAGGCGCCGAACAGCGCCGTGCACCAGGCGACCCGCCCGTCGATCCTGAGCGGCTCCGAGACGCCGTCCTCGCCGAACGTCAGCACGAGCTCGAGCGACACCTGGGTCTCGCGCGCAATCGGCTGCGCCGCGACCAGGCAGAGGCCGGCGCGCGACATGTCGCGGGTCCGGGCTTCGTGCTTCTCGCTCTGCACCGAGACGGAGACCTGTACGTCGACGTTGTAGCGCTGATGTTGGCGGCGTGAGGGTCGGGCGTCTTCTGTCATGGCTCCGACCGAGACTCTCCCTCGATCGGGCGGTGGCGCGCAAGACGCGTGAAGGCGCCGCCGGTCAGAGCGTCGAGCTCAGCCTCGACCTCCGCGATGCGCAGCTCCCGCCTCGAGCCTGGAAGCATATCCAGGTCATCGGCAGCCGCCGATTCGGCCTTGAGCCGGCGCCGTTCGAAGTAGAGGCGGATGACCAGTGACTCGATTTCCCGGCGCGCGTCGGCGGTGCGCAGGGCCTGGAACTGGGCGGTGACCTCGTCCGGATTGAAGATGATCTTCGAGAGGTCCCAGGTTGCGCGGGCCTGGTAACGCACGTCGTTGTTGCTGTCGATGCCGACGGGCGCCAGAGCGGCGCCGTCGCTCGGCGTCCCGAGGTCGACCGATTCGGACCGCGCGAACCGCCGGTCGACCATGATCCGCAGCTCGGGGAGCCAGCCGGCGAAGCGGGCGCGCTCGACCAGCGAGTGGGCCCGCTCCGGCTCGGCGAGCACCAGCGCGGTCGCCGCCGCGCGCAGCGCCGCGACCGGCGGATCCTCGGCGGCCAGCGCCCGCAGCACCGCCGGATCGAGCTGGCGCGGGCGTCGCGGGCGCCGCGGTGGGACGTCCGGGCCCGACGGCCGATCGTCCAGATCGACGCTCGCCGGCAGCGGCAGAGGGAGGGTGCGCGGGCGCGCCGCCTCCGTCGGTTCATGGGGGCGGCCGTCGGGCGGCGGCAGCGCCTGGGCGCAGAGGAGCGCGAGCAGGCTCGCGCCGAACGAAGGGATCATCGCAGAGCCTCTCTTTCTTGGTGGAGCGCCTCCAGACGGGCGTCGATCTCGACGTCGCCGGCGGGGTCGGTCGCGAGATCGGTCTCCTCGCGCGCCAGGGCCTCGTCGCGGCGGATTCGTTCGGCGCCGAGCGCGGTCGGAGCGCCCTGCCGGCTTCCGCCGCGGCCGAGCGGAAAGGTCAACAGCAGCATGACCTCCCACCTGCGCCGGTCGGGCGTGCGCCGCTCGGCGGCGAAGAGCGCCGTGACCCAGGGCCAGGGGAGGGTGGGGGCGAGCAGGCGGCGGTTCGAGATCGGCGCCATCCCCGCGCCCGCGGCAAACGCGTCCGGCAGCCCACCCGCTCGGCCCGCGGCCCCGGCCGCGGTCAAGTCCAGGGGGGACAGCCGGTCGTCGATGGCCAGCCAGGTCCGAGCGCCGACCGTGGCGGCGCCGGCGACCCGGCGCCCGAGCGTCTCGGTTCGTTCTGTCCAGGTGGCCGCGTCGGCAGACGTGAAGACGCCGAGCCCCGTCGCGATCCAGCGGACCTCGGGCGTCGGCCCGCAGCCGAGTCCACGGACGGGCGGACGATCGCCGGTGCGGGCCGGCGTGGTGCCGGGCGACCAGCCGTAGACGCCGTCGTCGGCGAGCGCGACGGCTTGCCCGCCGCAGACGGCCAGCGCGTCGGTCGGGCGATCGAGGATCCGCGCGACCGTTCCGTCGGCCCCGATCTGCAGGACGCCGTCGTCGTCGGCCACCAGCGCCGCGCCGGCGGCGTCCAGCGCCAGCGCGCGCGGCCGCTCGGCCAGTCCGGCCGACACCGTGAAGCTGTCGCCGGCGTCGGCCGCGCCGTCGCTGTCGTCATCGGTGTCGTCATCGGTATCGTCATCGTGGTCCACGCGCCGGAACAGCAGGTCCTCCGTCGCCATCACCACGCCGCCCGAGGACGCCGCGACGAGCAGGAGGTCGCGGCCGTCGAGCCCGGCCGGCCGGCACCCCGTGTCGTCGCCGCGGAAGGCGCCGGAGGAGGTCGCGATCCAGACGCCGGTCGCTCCCGCCGCCAAGGACCGGGGCACGATCCCGGCGTCGGCAGACGACGCCGCGCGCCGCCGGCGGCCGAGCCCCTCGTCTTCCAGCGCCTCCTCGGCCTCCGGCGTGCTGTCGTCGTCGGGGAGCCCGGCGGCGCCGAGCACCTCGTCGGCGTCGGGTGCGCCCAGCAGTGAGCGACGCGTGGCGCGTGGCGGCGCGGTGAACCCGGCGCAGCGGGCGACCGCTCGCCCTTCGGCGTCGAAGGTCAGGACCTCGCCGCCGCCGAGCACGAAGATCCTGGCCTCGCCCCTCTCCTCGGCGCCCGCGATCCGATCGACGGGACGGCCGGTGAGCGACCAGCCGAGCTCGCGTGCCGCGGCGACGCGCGGCGCGCCGGCGGCCAGCGCCGCCATGAGCGCGACGGCGAGCGCGACGACGTGCGCGAGGACGGGCGTTCGCGAGGCAGGCAGAGCGTTCATGCGAGGACGTCTTCGTCCGAACGGGCCCTCCGGTTGCGCGATCCCGCTCCCGGCGGGCGCGTGTTATACGAGCGGCGATGTCGGCGAAGATTCTGGACGGCAAGGCGCTCGCCGCGCGGATCAAGGGTGATCTGGGCCGGACGGTGACGGCGCTCCGGGCCCGCGGCGTCGAGCCCGGGCTGGCGGTCGTGCTGGTGGGTGAGGATCCGGCCTCGCAGATCTACGTGCGCAACAAGACCGCCTCCTGCGCCGCGGCCGGGATCCGGACCTTCGACCACCGGCTGCCGGCCACCACCTCGGAGATCGAGCTGCTCGCGCTGGTGAAGAAGCTTAACGCCGATCCGGCCGTCGACGGCATCCTGATCCAGCTGCCGCTGCCGCCCGGGCTGGACGCGCGCGAGATCCTCCCGGCGGTCGATCCGCGCAAGGACGTCGACGGCATTCACCCCGACAACCTGGGCCACCTGGTGATGGGCGAGCCGCGCTTCATCGCCTGCACGCCGTTCGGGATCATGAAGCTCATCGAGGAGAGCGGTCTCGGGCTGCCGGGGACGAACGCCGTGGTGGTCGGCCGTTCGAACATGGTCGGCAAGCCGATGGCCGCGCTCCTGACCAACGCCAACGCCACGGTGACGCTCTGCCACTCGAAGACGCGCGAGCTCGGCGCCGTCGTGGCGGGCGCCGATCTGGTGGTGGCCGCGGTGGGGCGCCCGGAGATGGTCCGCGGCGCCTGGATCAAGCCGGGCGCGGTGGTGATCGACGTCGGGATCAACCGCGGCGACGACGGCAAGCTGCTCGGCGACGTCGAGTTCGCGGCGGCGGCCGAACGCGCCTCCGCGATCACGCCGGTCCCCGGCGGCGTCGGGCCGATGACGATCGCGATGCTGCTTGGCGAACACCGTCACCGCCGCGGCGTCTAGACAGGAACCCTGAGAGGGTTCCTGTGACCTCCCGCGACGAGGTCGGCCGGGCGAAGCCCGTCCGACCTCACGCGACTAGACCATCCGGACGGAGAGCGGCTTGCCGAGCGCGTGCAACACGGCGGCCTGCAGATCGGCGAAGGCCGGCGGGTTGGTCAGCGCCTCGTCGAAGCCGAGCGAGGCGGCGCGGGCGCGATCGCGCTCGAGCTGCGCGACCGCCAACGCCGGCGCCGAGCCGGCCTCGGGGTGCTCGCGCAGCCGGGCATAGAGCTCGTAGCCGGCGGCGCCGGTCGAATCGAGGTCGACCACCGCCAGGTCGACGTTGCAGATCGCGCCCGGCTCCGCCAGCCGCCGCTGATCGATCTCGATCACCTCGCAGGTGACGATCGAGCGCAGGTAGCGGATGAGGAGCGCGCGGGGCGCCGCCTGCGAGGCGGCCACCAGCGTCTTCAGGCCGCGGAACCCGAAGGCCAGCTGGTCGACGGCCTCGCCGAACGTCTCGGGCCGCGAGGTCAGCGTGAGCGCCGTCTCCGGCGGGTGGCCGGAGCCGTTCGTCTCGCCGCCGGCGCGCACGACCACGCCGGTGAGCGCGATCGACGCGGCGGGCGCCACCAGCCTGAGCTGGACGTTGGCGCCGATCGGGAGCCGCTCGGCGGTATCGATCACGAGGTGCCCGCGCGACAGGTGGGTGGCGTAGGCGACGAGCAGCGCGGCGTCCGAGCGGTAGGTCAGCTCCAGTGACGCCGCGGGGCTCACGCGGGGAGCAGCCTTTCGAGCAGCGCGTCGAGCTCGTCGAGCGAGTGATAGTGGACGGCGATCTGGCCGCGCCCCTGGCCTGCCTCGACCACCTCGACCCGCGTGCCGAGTGCGCGGGTCAGGCGCTCGGACGAGATCACGCGCGCTGGTCGACGGGCGCCGGGCTGCTGCCGGCGCGGCCGCCGCCGAAGGCTTGGCGTCGTCGCGCGCGCGGCGCACCAGCTCCTCGACCTGGCGCACGGACAGGTCGCGCGCGACGACCCGGCGGGCGAGCTTCTCCATCGCCTCCGCCGCCTCGAGGCCGAGCAGCGCGCGCGCGTGACCCATCGACAGCCGCCCCTCGGCCACGAGAGCGCGCACGCTCTCGGGCAGCCGCAAGCAGGCGCAGCGCGTTGGCGACCGTGCTGCGGTCCTTGCCGACCCGCGCGGCGAGCTGCCTCCTGCGTGTAGCCGAACTCGTCGATCAGGCGCTGGTAGCCGGCTGCCTCCTCGATGCGGGTTCAGATCCTCGCGCTGGAGGTTCTCGACCAGCGCCATCTCGAAGGCGCTGCGTCGGCGCCACGTCGCGCACGACGGCCGGCACCTCGTGCAGGCCGGCGCGCTGCGCCGCGCGCCAGCGCCGCTCGCCCGCGATGAGCTCGTAGCCGTCGCCACCGGCGCGCGCGCGCACGACCAGCGGCTGGATGATCCCCTGCGTCTTGATCGACGCTGCCAGCTCGTCGAGGCGCGCATCGTCGAACGTCTTGCGCGGCTGTCCGGGCGAGGGGTGAATCTCCTCGATGGCGACGGTCCGGAGTGCCGTCACGCACGCTGTCGACGGGCCGGCGCGCGACGAGGGTGGGCGCGCCAGGCGTGGGCGCCCCGGGAATCAGCGCCGCCAGCCCGCGCCCCAGCGCCTGACGCTTGGGCGCGCTCATCGGGTGGCCGCCGTCGCCAGGGCCGGCTTCCGGTCGGCGTGCTTGCCCGCCCCGTCGCGGGCGAGGAACTCGCGCGCGAGCTCGAGGTAGCTCTTCGCCCCCTTCGAGGCGATGTCGTAGAGCAGGATCGGCTTGCCGAACGACGGCGCCTCCGACAGGCGCACGTTGCGCGGCATGGTGGTGGCGAACACCTTCCCCTCGAAGTGCGCGCGCACCTCGCTGGCCACCTGCTCGGTCAGGTTCTGCCGGGGGTCGACCATGCAGAGGACGATCCCCTCGATGTCGAGCCCCGGGTTCAGCGTCGCGGCCGACGAGGTGGATCGTGCGCTGCAGATCGCCGACAGCCCCTCGAGCGCGTAGTACTCGCACTGCAACGGCACCAGCACGGCGTCGGCCGCGCAGAGCGCGTTCAGCGTCAGCAGGCCGAGCGACGGCGGCGTGTCGATGAGGACGTAGTCGTACTGGTCGGCCACGGCGCGCAGGGGGCCGCGCAGCTGCAGCTCGCGGTCGGTCACCGGCGACCAGCTCGATCTCCGCGCCCGCCAGGTCGGCGTTGGCGGGGATCAGATCGAGGTGGGCGAGCTCGGTCTTGCGTATCACCTCGGCCCATGTCCGGGTGCGCGACCAAAAGGTCGTAGACGCTCGGCTCGCCGGTCTCGGTCGATTCACCTTGCGGGTGGCCGAGCCCCGAGCTGGCGTTCCCCTGGGGGTCGATGTCGACCAGCAGGACCCGCTTTTCGGCCGCCGCCAGGGAGGCGGCAAGGTTCACCGCCGTCGTGGTCTTCCCCACGCCCCCCTTCTGGTTCGCGACCGCGATGACCCTTCCCATGATGATGCGACCGGAGCGCCCCCGTAGATAAACACGCTAGGGCCGTACCGGCCAAGCCGGTAGTTTTATCAGGAACCCTGAGAGGGTTCCTGCGACCTCCCGCGACGAGGTCGGCCGGGCAAAGCCCGTCCGCCCACACGCGATCATTCGGGAACCACAGCAGAAAATTTGACGGCGTGTACGGGCAGGTATTCTCTATACCTACATGTCGGTTGCAGAGCCGTCGACCCCGCAAAAAAGGAGACGCCCATGAGCCGCTACATCGACCAGAGGACCTACCAGACCTTCGAGGAGTTCGAGCGCGAGGAGCTTCGCCGCGACGGCTACTTCGAGTCCGTCGAGGACATCATGGACAACATGTTCGCCGGCGAGCTCGACTTCGAGGGCGAGAGGCGGCGGCAAGCGCGCCGCCTCCAACGACGACGACGAATAGAAGTGATGCTATAAGCGCCGGCCATGGCGCACGAGAACGAGTCGTCTGGACCGCCGAGCTGGTTGTGGCCGCTTGCCACCGGGCTCGCGGTCGGGTTCATGGCCGGCTACCTGTTCGGGCAGGCGAGAGGGCACGGCGGAAGCGCCGCTGAGACCGCCGCGGTCGAGAAGCCAAGCGACGCGGTCCCGGCTGG
Organism: uncultured Pseudomonadota bacterium; assembly: GCA_963831685.1. GTDB lineage: Bacteria > Myxococcota_A > Polyangia > Fen-1088 > Fen-1088 > JADGRB01. Next base: position 1,316,307 of record CAWHRJ010000004.1, on the reverse strand, counting down.
CACGAAGATGCCCGCCAAGATCTACAGCTCGGAGAGCGAGTTCCCCGAGGGGTGGACCAAGTAGGCCGATCTGGCGTCGGTGACCGGCGTCAGCTTCGCGGGCCTGACCGACGCGCAGAAGGTGACGGTCACTGCAGGCGCTCAACGAGCGCGACTGCGAGTGCGGCTGCGGCATGGGCAAGATCGCCGGGCTGCCTCAAGAAGGATCCCGAACTGTCCCAGAAGCCCGAACCTGGCCAGGCTGGCGATCGATCTGGCCAAGCAGGGCAAGGGGATGGGCGAGATCCTCGCCGCCATCGACGACAAGCAGAAGCCGACGGGCGGCTCGGCGCCGAGCGGCGGCGCGGCCCCGGAGGGCGGTTCGAAGAAGGTCGTCCCCTACGCGCACGATCTGCGCCGCGGCGCCAAGGCGACCAAGGTGACGATCGTCGAGTTCAGCGACTTCCAGTGCCCGTTCTGCAAGCGGGCCGAGCCGACGGTGAAGGAGTGTGCTCGACAAGTACGGCAAGGACGTGGCGCTGGTCTGGATGAACCAGCCGCTGCCGTTCCACGAGCACGCGATGGACGCCGCGCACGGCGTTCCAGGCGGCCGCGCGGCAGGGGCCCGACAAGGCCTGGAAGCTGCACGACAAGATGTACGAGAACAACACCGCGCTCACCCGCGCCGACATCGAGAAGTACGCGGGCGAGCGTCGGGCTCAACGTGGCGCGCTGCAAGAAGGACTGGGACGATCCCAAGATCAAGGACGAGATCGCCGAGGACATGAAGGTCGGCACCGCGGTCGGCGCCAGCGGGACGCCGACGTTCTTCATCAACGGTCGCCAGCTGGTCGGCGCGCAGCCGGCCGACGCCTTCCAGAAGATCATCGACGACGAGATCAAGAAGGCCGACGAGCTCCTCAAGAAGGGGACGCCGCTCAAGGACGTCTACACACAAGCTGATCGAGACCGCGGCCGCGGCGCCCGCCGCCGGCCCCCGCGGCGCGCCCGACGCACCAGGGCGGCAAGTTCGACGTGAAAGTGGGCGACGCGCCGGTCAAGGGGCCGGCCTCGGCGCAGGTCACGCTGGTCGGCTTCAGCGACTTTCAGTGCCCGTTCTGCAGCGCGCGCGGTGCCGACGGTGCGGCAGATCGAGACCGACTACAAGGGCAAGATCCGGATCGCCTTCAAGCAGTTCCCGCTGCCCTTCCACGACAAGGCGCACCTGGCGGCCGAGGCGGCGCTGGCCGCCAACGAGCAGGGCAAGTTCTGGCAGATGCACGACAAGCTGTTCGCCAACCAGCAAGCCCTCGACCGCCCGTCGCTCGAGAAGTACGCGTCCGAGCTGGGGCTGGACATGGGCAAGTTCAAGGCGGCGCTCGACTCCGGCAAGTTCAAGGACAAGGTCGACGCCGAGGACAAGGAGGGCGCCGCGTTCGGCGTGACCGGCACGCCGACCTTCTTCATCAACGGCACCCGCCTCGTCGGCGCGCAGCCGCTGGAGGCCTTCAAGGCCGCCATCGACAAAGAGCTCAAGGCCAACAAGGGCTGAGCGACCCGCCGGCAGCTAACTAGCTGTAACCATTTTGAATATCTGATACGCGGGCGCGCGACCCGCGGCCCTTCGCGAGTCGAGACGGTCCCCACGCCTCGCCGGGACCCGCTCGGCGGCGACGCGGTCGGGAGGATGCGTGACCCGTCCGCGCCGTGTCGGGCGACTTCCGTGACAACAGGCAGCCGGATCTCGCAAACAGATCAGAGCGAGACGGGCCGGGAATAGCTAGCAGAGGAGAGACGCGATGGGTGGTGAGCGGTGCCGATGAGTGGTTTCGAATACGGTTCGACGGACCCGGCGGCTCGCGCCTCGTAACGACGCCGCCGTGGGACAGGATACAAGCGCGATCGCAGACGGCATCCCGGACGAAGCGGACGCGGCTTCTTCGGAGGAGACCGGGCCCGCCGTCGTTCCGCCTGGAACGCGTCTCGGCGGCTACGAGATCGGGCGCCGGCTCGGTTCCGGATCGATGGGCGCCGTCTACGAGGGCGCGCGGGTCGCCGATGGAAAGCCGGTGGCGATCAAGTTGCTCGCCGCCGACCTGGCCGCAAAACCGGTCGCGCGCGCGCGATTCCTGAACGAAGCGAACCTCGCCGCCCGCGCGCGGCACCCGCACATCATCGACATCATCGACACGGGCGAGGAGGCTGAGCGGGTCTACCTGGTGATGGACCTCCTCGAGGGTGAGGACCTCGCGCGCCGGCTCCAGAGCTCCGGCCCGATGTCGGTCGGGGAGGTGATCGATGTTCTCGTCCCCGTTTGCGACGCCGTCGCATCCGCGCATCGGCTCGGCGTCACGCATCGCGATCTCAAGCCGTCGAATATCTTCCTGGTCGTTCGCGAGGGACGGCTTCACCCGATGCTGCTCGACTTCGGCGTGGCCACGGACGAGAGCGCGGGAGGCGAGGGCGAGGGAGAGCCGGCCGGTCCAGGGGGCTGGAAGGGGGTCGGCACGCCGATGTATCTCGCTCCGGAGCTAGTCGCCGATCCTCGCGCGGCGGGGCCGGCCAGCGATCAGTACGCGCTGGGCGCCATCCTCTACGAAGCGCTGAGCGGCCAGCCGCCCTACGCGGCCGCCGACCTCCAGCAGCTGCTTGCGACGATCGCGGCCGGTCGCCCGCCGTCGGCGCGCGAGCGACGGCCCGAAATTCCCGCCGAGCTGGATGCCGTCGTGCTCCGGGCGATGAGTGCGGATCCGAAGCTGCGCTTCCCCTCTGTGGAGGATCTGCGGCGTGCCCTGCTGCCGTTCGCGCCCTCGCCGTCCGAGCAGGAGCAGCTTCGCCGCCGCCGGCCGCCCACGTCGCCGGCCATCGACCTCGAGGCGGGGACGCCGAGCCCGTTCGTGCGCACGCTCGTTCCGGAGCACGAGCCGGAGAGCGGCCCCTGGTTCGTCGCGCCGGTTTCGCCGGACGAGAACTCAGGCGAGCCGCCGACGACTTCGTTCGCGCCCCCGAGCCCCGAGGACGACACCGGGAGCGCCGAGGACGACGGCCCGCTCGTCGAAGTTCACGGCGAGTCCACCGGGAGCGAAGACCGGGGCGGCGAATCCGAAGGCCCGCCGCCAAGCGAAGATGAAAGCCAGCAGGAAGGCCCGCCGTCGCCGACCGCTCCTGCATTCTTCCCGGTCGCCTGGCAGGCCGTCGCCAGCTTCGCCATCAAGCAGCGGCGGATCGTCATGGCGTCCGGGATCGCTCTCCTCGGCATCGCGTTGCTGTTTGTGGTCCGGGGTGGTCGTTCGGTTCCAAAGCCTGGGTTGGCCCCGCCGATCGCGGCGCCCGCCGAGATGGCGAGACCGGAGCCCGTGGCACCGGCGCCGGCGATCACGAGGATGGAGCCCGAGCCGCCACCCGCGCCGGCGCCCGTGACCGTCGAGAAGAGCGCGACGCCGCCGGCGGTCCCCGCTCCGGCCGCTGCGCCTGTCGTGAACGACGAGGTCGCGCCAGCACGCCCGCCGCGGCCCAAGGCGGTGGCGCGCCGCGAGCGACCGGTGGCGGCGCAAACCGAATCGCACATGCCAAAGGTCGCCGCGCCCGCGCCCGCGCCCGCGCCGCCAGTGCGCGAGAGCGCTCCCGTCCGGATGCACAACGGCGTTCCGCTTTTGGATTGAACATGAGGGGACGCATGAGAACGAGATCGGCCAGGGGGGCGGCGGCGATCGCGGTCGTGGCGGCGCTCTATGCCCGGCCCGCGGCCGCGGAGACGAACGCCGAGCAGGCCGAAGCGCTCATTCACCAGGGGGTCGAGCTGCGCGCCCACGACCAGACCGCCCGCGCGCTGCCGCTGTTCGAGAAGGCCTACAAGATCGCACGAACACCGCGAACAGCCGGTCAGCTCGGGCTTTGCGAGCTCGAGCTCGCGAAGTACGTCGAGGCTCAACGCCACCTCCTCGAGGCGCTGGCCAGCCCGGACCACCCGTGGATCGCCAAGAACAAGTCGATCCTCATGCGTCAGCTCGCCACCGCCGCGGCGAACGTCGGCGAGCTCGCTCTCACGGTGTCGCCGGCGGGGGCCGACATCCTTCTCAACGGCAAGCCGATCGACCGGTCGCTCGCGGGCGGCTCGATCCGCCTCGAAAAGGGGCCGGTCGAGGTGGAGGTCCGCGCCGCGGGGTACGGGCCGGCGCACGAGACGATCACGATCCGCGGCGGACAGCGCGAGCAGCGCACGTTCCTGCTGGTGGCCGAGCCGGTGACACAGGTGGCAACTGCGATACCTCTCGAAGCGCCCGCCGCCGCGTCGGGCGTGGCGGTGGAGCTCGGGACGGTGCCGCCGCCGGGTCAGGCCGCCCGAGGGGAGCGGATCGCCGCCTGGATCACCGGAGGCGCCGCGCTCGGCGCCCTCGCGCTCGGCACGGTGGAGGCGTTCAACGCCGCCAGCAAGCGCGACGCGTTCGACAGCCACACGGGGGTCGAGGGGGGCGTCACCGTGGAGGACTGCGGGACCGCCGCGCTGAACGCGGCGTGCAAGCCGCTCAAGGACGCGTACGACCAGGCGCTCACCGTGTCCATCATCGGGTTCGTGACCGCCGGCGCCCTGGCGGTCGTTTCATCGGTGCTGTTCAAGCTGTCGTCCTCGGGGCACGCCGGGAACCCCGAGGGCTCGGGCGTCGCCCGGACGCTCGCTTGCGTTCCGGAGCTGGGCGTTCGGGGTTTCGGCTGCGCTCTTCGCTTCTGAGTCAGGAGATACGATGCTGCGACCACTGCTGCTGGTGACGGTGATCTTCGGGTGTGCGGGGCTCGGCTGCGGTCTCCGACAGTTTCCGCTGCTGCCGGATGGCGGGCCGAGCACGGGGGGCCAGGGCGGCGTCACAGGATCCGGGGGGACGGGCGGCCTCACCGCGTCCGGAGGCAGAGGCGGCACCGGCGGTGCGCATCCGACGGACGGGAGCGTGGACGTCCCGTCGTCGTGTCTGCCGGGCGTCGCATGCACGCCCGCCAACGCGTGCCACGTCGGCCAGACGATCTGCTCGGAAGGCGTCGCGACCTGTACCGATACGCAGAAATCCCAGGCCAACGGGACCGACTGTGGGCAGGACATGGTCTGCAGCGCGGGCGCCTGTGTCGCGTGCGCTGCGGGCAGCAGCTGCTCCCTGTCGGGGTCGGGGTCGGGGTCAGGCCAGCCCTGCCGCACTGGGGCCGTCGCGTGCACCACGGGCGCACCGGTTTGCACCGCGGCCGGGGATCAACCGAACGGCACGTCGTGCGGCAGCGCGATGGTCTGTCTCGCCGGGCAATGCGTGGCCTGTCAAGACGGCGCTGCTTGCGTGCCGACGAACGCCTGTCACCAGGGGACGCTCGCCTGCTCGACGGGAACGCCGGTCTGCAACGACAGCGGAAAGCTGGTCTCCGCAGGGACGAGCTGCGGAACGAACAAGGTCTGCGGCGCCACGGGAAGCTGTGTGAGCTGCCAGGCCGGCGCGAGCTGCTCGATCTCCAGCGCACCCTGCCATACGGGCACGACCGTCTGCAGCAGCGGCGCGCCGGTCTGCACGCAGTCGGGGAACGTCGCCAACGGAACCTCGTGCGGAACCAACATGGTCTGCAGCGCGGGGGCGTGCGTCGCTTGCACCGCCGGGCTCGCCTGCACGGCGTCCAACGCTTGCCATGCGGGCATCACCGTCTGCTCGCCCGCGATCACCTGTTCGGACACGGGGCAGAACCTCTCCAACGGCACCACCTGTGGAACGAACAAGGTGTGCGACAACGGGACCTGCGGCTCCTGCACGGCGGGCGTGAGCTGCCAGCCCAGCAACGCGTGCAAGACCGGTACAACCTCCTGTGTGACCGGCACTTCCGTCTGCGGGGAGACCGGGAACGTCGCCAACGGGACGTCGTGTGGAACGAACAAGGTCTGCGACAACGGGACGTGCGGCGCCTGCACCGCCGGCACGAGCTGCCAGCCGACCAACCCGTGCAAGACCGGCACGACGTCCTGCATGTCCGGGACTTCGGTCTGCGCGGAGGCGGGGAACGTGGCGGACGGGACGTCGTGCGGCACGAACAAGGTGTGCAGCGCCGGAACGTGCAGCTCGTGCACCGCGGGGATGAGCTGCCAGCCAACCAACGCGTGCAAGACCGGCGTGACCTCTTGCGCGACGGGCAGCTCCGTCTGCATGACGGCCGGGAACGCCGCGGACGGGACGATGTGCGGGACGAACAAGGTGTGCAACGGCGGGACGTGCAGCGCGTGCACCGCCGGAGGGAGCTGCACGCCCACCAATCCGTGTCACACGGGCACCGTCAGCTGCCAGACGGGAACGATGTCCTGCCAGGACACCGGGAACGCCGTCTCCAACGGAACCTCGTGCGGGGGGGCGAACATGGTCTGCAGCGGAGGGAGCTGCGTCTCGTGCACCGCGGGCGGCACCTGCACCCGGCCGAATCCCTGCGAGGCCGGAACGATCTCCTGCGCCTCGGGGAGCCCCAAGTGCGTGGCGAACGGCCCTCAGCCCGCCGGCACGGTCTGCGGATCGGCGTCGTGCCCTGACGACACGCTCATCACCCCGATATGCGACGGGAGCGGGAGCTGCAGCGACAGCCTCGACATGCTTTGCCCGTCGGGGATGTGTCTGCCCGATCAGAGCGACTGCCTGCCGCCCGCCGCCGGCACGATGTAAGCGGCTTCGCCTGGGCCCGTGCTGTCTCCGGCTAGAACCGCTGGGTCGGCACGTCGGGCCGCGGGCGGTGGAGGACCTGGCCGCCGACGCCCCAGACCAGGCGCAGCTCGTCGGTGGAGGCCTGGCCCTCGTAGGCGTCGAGGCGCCGCTTGCCGTTGTCGCAGGCGTTCGGGTTCGAGCACCTCGAACGAGTTCTCGTAGATCATCACCTGGCTGCCGCGCACCTCGCCGCGGATACTGGTAGCGGGTCGACGATCTCGAAAGTCGAGCGACATGCTGCACCGGTAGGCCTGCCCGTCGGTCGAGACCTGGTGCACGACCCGATCGTAGTAGCCGGTGAGCTTCGCGCCGTCCTGGGTGACGTGCCACTCCTCGCGCTCCTGCTTCTCGTCGCCGCCGGGGACGATGCCCGGCGTGCTCCCAGATCCACAGCCCGCTCACGTCGGCGGGCGGCAGCGACTGGCGACCGCGGTGGTCGGCGCCTGCGGGCGATCCGGCGAGGGAACGGGACGCTCGGTTCCTCGGACATCGGCTCGCGCGTGTCGGCCGCGTCGGCGACCAACCTCTCGGCCTCGGCCGGGTAGCGGATGCGATACAGCGTCTGGTGGCGCGGGCCGTTGGTCAGCGTCAGGACGTCGCCCTCGACCTGGCCGCTCATAGCGCGCCAGCGGCTTTTGCCCCGGGTCGCAGCGGTTCCCTTCTCCGGCCGCGTGCTGCTCTTTCTCTTCGATCTCGATCTTGCCATCGCGCAACGCGCCCCGCCACGTTGAAGCGCTGCATGGCGGAGAACTGCGGCTGGCGGCTGCAGACGTACGGCCGACCGTCGCCTGAAACGAACGTCAGCGCCGCGATGTAGTAGCCGCTGATCGCGCTGCCCGCCTGCGACAGGTGCCACTCCTGCTTCTCGATGCGCGTGTCGCCGGCGCCGATCCCCTCGGCGATCGTCGTCCGCGAGAGCGTGTCCCAGATTCCCGACAGCTCCGTCGGCGCGGCGGGCCGGGGGATGTTGGCCGCCGGCGTCGAACGAGTCGCGCAGCCGCCGGTGGCGACCGCGAACGAACAGACGACCAAGCCAGCGAACCGCATCCGGATACCTCCCGGAGAGAAGCACCTCGAGTTTACACGATCAAATTAGGACCACTGGCAGACCGAAGCAATGCTGCAACGGCGTAATGCCCCGCGCGACACTGTTTCTAGACTGTCAATCGGAGGAAGTCGGATCGGGATTGAGAGCGCGGTGCTGGCGGCCTCCCACTCCGCCATCCGGCGGGCGAGCAAGGCGTCGAGCTCGCGTTCGCGCTCGGCCAGCGTGTGCAGCTTCTGCCAGTCGCCGGCGTGATCCGCGACAAGCTCGGCGCGCACGGCGCGCGAGCTCCGCCTCCAGCTTGCCCACATCCGCCTCCAGTGTCTCCACGCGGCGCGCCGAGGCGGCGCTGCTCGCGTTCCCGCTCCTTGCTTGCCAGCGCCCCTGCGCGGCCGTCGCGACGCGGAGGCGGGCTTGGGCGCCGGTCTCCGGCCTTGGGCACGGCGCGCAGCTGCGCGGCGGCCGTTTCCTCGCGCGCGCGCGCGCCAGTCGCTGTAGTTGCCGAGTGTGCGCCTCGACGTGCGTCCCGTCGATGACGAGCAGGCGCGTGCAGATCCGGTCGAGAAAGTAGCGGTCGTGGCTGACGATGATGAGCGTGCCCTCGTAGGCGCCGAGCGCGTCCTCGAGCGTCTCGCGCGCCGGGATGTCGAGGTGGTTGGTCGGCTCGTCGAGCACCAGCACGTTGCGCGGGAAGAGCATGATCTTCGCCATCGCCAGCCGGCTGCGCTCGCCGCCCGAGAGCCCGCGCACGATGCGGAACGGGTCGTCGCCGAAGAAGCGGAACTTGGCCAGGTAGCTGCGCACCGCCTCGGGTGACAGATCGGCGCGCACCGAGCGGATCTCCTCGGTCAGCGTCAGCTCCTCGCTCGAGCGTGCCCAGCTTCTGATCGAAGTAGCCGATGCGCACGCCGGTGCCGATCTCGACCTTGCCGCCGAGCGGCGGCAGCTCGCCGATCAGCGTCCTCAGCAGCGTCGACTTGCCGCTGCCGTTGGGGCCGACGATGCCGACCTTGTCGCCGCGGTAGATGTTGACCGTGACGTCGTCGAGGATCGTTCGCGTCCGGATAGCCGACGGTCAGCCTGGGGCGCGCGGATGATCTCCTTGCCGCCGAGATCGCCGCCGGTCTGGAAGGAGAGGGCGATCTTGCCGGCGTGCTGCCACTGGTCGTCGGGGCGCTCGAGGCGCTCCAGCTTCTCCAGCATCTTGCGGCGGCTCTGCGCCTGCTTGGTCTTCTGACCGGCCAGGTTCCGGCGGATGAAGTCCTCGGTCTTGTCGACGTGCTCCTTCTGCCGCTCGTACTCGGCCTGCGCGCGCTCGATGCGCGCGTCGCGCTCGACGACGTACTTGTCGTAGCCGAACGGGTAGCGGACAACTTGCCGTTCTCGAGCTCGACGATCTCGCTGCAGACGGCGCGGATGAAGGCGCGGTCGTGCGACACCAGCACGAACGCGCCCTGGTATTCGGCGAGATAGGCCTCGAGCCGTTCGATGGCGGCGAGATCGAGGTGGTTGGTCGGCTCGTCGAGCAGCAGAAGGTCCGGCTGGCGCACCAGGACCTTGGCCAGCTCGAGCCGCCCGCGCTCGCCGCCCGACAGCGTGTCGACGGTGCGCGCCGAGATCGCTGTCGGAGAAACCGACGTCGGGGTGAGGCGCTTGACGCGCGACTCGAGGTCGTAGCCGCCGTCGCGCTGGTAGCTTTCCTGAAGCTCGCCGTAGCGGGCGACGTCGTCGGGCTTCCCGCCGCCGAGGCGCGTCTCGAGCACCGTCATCTCGTCGTGCAACCGCTGCAGATCGGCGAACGGCTCGAGCAACGCCTCGAGCAGCGTGCCGCCGCCCGAGAACTCCTGCGACTGGCGCAGGTAGGCGACGCTGGCGCGGCCGAGCACCCGCACGTCGCCGCTGTCGGGCTCGAGATCGCCCGAGAGCAGCCGAAGCGCCGTCGACTTGCCGGTGCCGTTCGGTCCCAGGAGCGCCAGGCGGTCGCCCGGACGGATCAGCAGCGAGGCCCCAACGAGGATGTCGTTGCCCGGATAGGCGAAGCTGGCGTCGGCGAATTGAGCGAGGGACATCGGTGGATCTGCTGGTGAAGTTGTATTAGAACTCGGGCCGCTGCCACAGCCCCAAAAAGGCACCGGAAGCCACCATGAAGGAGTACCTGCTCACCGCCGGTCCGACCCCCGTTCCCGAGCGGGTCCTCCTGGCCATGGCCCGGCCGATCCTCTACCACCGGGCGCCCGCCTTCACCGAGTGCCTGCGCGAGGTTCAGGAGGGGCTCAAGTGGCTGATGCAGACCAAGCAGCTGCCGATCCTGCTCAGCGGGTCGGGCACCATCGCGATGGACGCGTCGGTCTGCAACTTCCTCTCGCCCGGCGACAAGGCCATCGTCATCCGTGGCGGAAAGTTCGGCGAACGGTGGGGGAAGATCTGCGAGGCCTACGGCGTCGACTGCGTCTACCTCGACGTCGAGTGGGGGAAGAGCGTCGACCCCAAGGCGGTGGCCGCCGCGATCGACGCCAACCCGGGCGTGCGCGCTGTCTATGCGACGGCCTGCGAGACCTCGACCGCGACCAAGCACGACATCGAGGGGATCGCGAAGGTGGTGCGCACCCACGACGACATCATCCTGTGCGTCGATGCCATCACGGCGATCGGCGTCTACGACGTGCCGGTCGACAAGTGGGCCCTCGACGTCGTGGCGGTCGGTTCGCAGAAGGGGCTCATGCTGCCGCCGGGGCTGGCCGGAATCAGCGTCTCCGACAAAGCCTGGAAAGCAAACGAGCGCGCCAACCTGCCCCGCTTCTACCTCGACCTGCAGCGGGAGCGGAAGAGCGCAAGAGAAGGGCGAGACCTCCTTCACGCCGGCGGTGTCGCTGATCGTCGGGCTGCGCGAGTCGCTGCGCATGTTGAAGGAAGAGTCGCTCGACGGCGTCTTCAACCGCCACGAGCGGCTGGCCAAGGCGACGCGCGCGGCGTCGGGCGGCCTGGGGCTCGACCTCTTCTCCTCGTCGCCCGTCAACTCCGTCACGGCCTTCCGGGTGCCCGCGGGCATCGACGGCACGGCGATCATCATCCAGATGCGGTCGCGCTACGGGATCACCATCGCCGGCGGCCAGGATCACCTGAAGGGGAAGATCATCCGCATCGCGCACGTCGGCTACTACAGCGAGTTCGACATCATCACCGCCATCTCGGGTCTCGAGATGACGCTCTCGGATCTCGGCTTCAGCATCCGGCCGGGAGCGGGCGTCGCCGCCGCGCAGGCGACGTTCGCCGAGACCCGGCGCGACTGAACAGGAGCAAGCCATGGCCGAGCCGATCAAAGTCCTCATCGCCGACGACATGTCCAAGAAGGCGGTCGAGATCCTGCAGCAAGGCGGGGTTCACCGTCGACGTGAAGACGGGCATGAAGCCCGAAGAGCTGGCCGCCGTGATCGGCGAGTACCACGGCCTCGGCATCCGCTCGGCCAGCAAGATCACGGCCGCCATGCTGGCGAACTCCGGCAAGCTCAAGATCATCGGCCGCGCGGGCGTCGGCGTCGACAACATCGACGTCAAGGCGGCCACCGAGAAGGGCGTGCTGGTCATCAACACGCCGCAGGGCAACGCGGCGGCCGCGGCCGAGCTGGCCATCGGCCTCATGTTCTCGCTGGCGCGCAAGATCCCGCAGGCGGCGGCCAGCATGAAGCAGGGGATCTGGGAGAAGAAGAAGTACATGGGAGGCGAGATCGCCGGCAAGACGCTGGGCGTGATCGGCCTCGGCAACATCGGCCGCCAGGCGGCCGAGCGCGGCGTCGGGCTCAAGATGAACGTCATCGGCTACGACCCGTTCCCGCCGAAGTCGCTCCCGGAGGGCGTCAAGCTGGTCTCGCTCGACGAGCTCTTCGCGCAGTCCGACTTCATCACGCTGCACGTCCCGGCTGACGGCCGAGACCAAGGGCCTCTTCGACGGGGCGCCGCATCGCCAAGATGAAGAAGGGCGCCTACCTCATCAACTGCGCGCGCGGCGGCATCGTCGACGAGAACGCGGTGCTCGAGGCGCTCAAGTCGGGACAGCTCGCCGGCGCGGCGCTCGACGTCTTCGGCAAGGAGCCGCCGGATCCGTCACCGCTGTTCGCCACGAGAACCTGATCGCCAGTCCCGCACCTGGGCGCGTCGACCCGGGAGGCGCAGGAGAAGGTGGCGATCGAGATGGCCGAGGTGTTCGTCGGCTTTCTCAAGGACGGCATCGTCAAGAACGCGGTCAAGTAGTGCCGGCGCGCGGGACCAAATCCGCCGAGGCCCCGCGCGCCCCAACGCTCAGGCTGCCGACGGGGATGCGCGACTCCGCGCCGCGCGCGGCGGCGGCGCGGCGCGCGTCGTCGAGACGCTGCTCGGCGAGTTCGAGCGCGCCGGGTTCGCGCGCGTCATCACGCCCGCGTTCGAGTACGAAGAGGTCCTGGCGCTCGGGCTCGGCGCCGCGGCCCGCGCGGTGACGATCCGCTTCGTCGAGCCGAGCTCGGGACAGGTGGTGGCGCTGCGCCCCGACATCACGCCGCAAATCGCGCGCCTCATCGCCACCCGGTTCCGCGATGAGCCAGGGCCCGGTGCGCCTCTGCTACGAGGGGACGGTCGTCCGCCTCGAGCGCGCGGCGCGCGGCCAGCGCGAGCTGATCGCAGGCGGGCGTCGAGCTGGCTGGCGTCGCCGGCCCGGACGGCGACGCCGAGGTGATCGCGCTGGGCGTCGAGGCGCTGGCCGCCGTCGGCCTGCCGCGCCCGACGATCGATCTCGGCCACCTGGGCCTGGCGCGCGAGGTCTTCGCCTCGCTGGCGCTCCCCGAGCCGGCGCTGGAGGAGGCGCGGCGCTGCATCGCCAAGCGTGACGGCGCCGGGCTGGACGTCGTTCTCGGCGCGGCCCGCGGCGCGAAGCCCGCGATAGCGTTCGCGCGCCGGCTTCCCGAGCTGTCGGGAGCGCCGTCGCTGCTGGCGCCGGCCGCCAGGCAGGCGCCGACCGCCGGCATCAAGCGCGCGATCGCCGAGCTGTCGGGGATCGTCGCCGCCGTCGGGAAGCGCGAGGTCGACGCGCGGCTGCACGTCGATCTCGGCGAGGTGCGCGGCTTCGACTACTACACCGGCGTGCGCTTCCAGGCCTTCGTCGCGGGCGCGCCCGACGCCGTCCTGCGCGGCGGCCGCTACGACGATCTGCTCGGGCGCTACGGCCGGGAGAGCCCGGCCGTCGGCTTCGCCGTCGACGTCGAGGCGGTGGCCGGCGCGCTCGAGGCCCAGGTTTCATCTTCAGCAAGGACCAGATAACCATGGCAGTCGTAATCGTCGTCGGCGTTCAGTGGGGCGACGAGGGCAAGGGCAAGATCGTCGATCTCTTGACCGAGAAGGCCCGCTTCGTCGTCCGCTGGGCGGGCGGCGCCAACGCGGGACACACGCTGGTCGTCGACGGCACGAAGTACGTCACGCGGCTGATTCCCTCGGGGATCCTGCGCGACGGCGTCACCTGCGTGCTGGGCGAGGGCATGGTCATCGATCCGGCGGTGCTGGTCGACGAGATCCGCACCTTTCGCGGCCACGGCTGCATCACCGGCCCCAGCGATCTGGTGGTGGCCGAGCGCGCGCACCTGACCTTGCCGCACCACCTGGAGATTGATCGACTTCGTGAGGACGGCCCGGGCGGCATCGGCACGACCAAGAAGGGGATCGGCCCGACCTACGAGAGCAAGGCGGCGCGCATCGGGTTGCGCGTCGGTGATCTCCTGCGGCCCGAGCGCTTCCGGGAGCGGCTCGACCGGCACCTGTCCGTCATCACCCCCACCCTGCGCGGGCTCGGCATCGCGGCGCCGGACGCCGGTGAGATCACCACGAGTATCTGACGCTCGCGGAGGAGATCCGTCCGTTCGTGGGCGACGCCTCGCGCATCGTGCACGGCGCCGTCGTGCGCGGCGACAACGTCCTCTTCGAGGGCGCGCAGGGCGTGCTGCTGGACATCGACCACGGCACCTACCCGTTCGTCACCTCGTCGTCGACGACGGCCGGCGGCGCCTGCGCGGCGTCGGAATCGGCCCGACGAAGATCGACACGGTGCTGGGCGTCGCCAAGGGATACGCCACCCGCGTCGGGTCCGGCCCGTTCCCGACCGAGCTGACCGAGGCGACCGGCGAGCTCCTGCGCACGCGCGGCCACGAGTTCGGCTCGGTGACCGGCCGCCCGCGCCGCTGCGGCTGGCTCGACATCCCCGCGGTGCGACTGGCGATGCGCCTGTCGGGCATCGAGTCCCTCGCGCTCACCAAGCTCGACGTCCTGGCCGGGCTCGACCGGGTCAAGCTCTGCGTCGGCTACCGGCTGGGGGGGCGGGCGCTCGATGAGATGCCGGACGACCTCGACGATCTCGCCGCGGCCGCGCCGGTGTTCGAGGAGCTCGACGGCTGGCCGGAGGTCGCCTCCGGCTCGAGCGGGACGGCCGTTCCCGCCGCCGCCACCCGCTTCGTCGACCGCGTCAGCGCCCTGGTAGGCATTCCGGTCTGGGCCACCTCCTGGGGGGCGGGACGCTCCCAGACGGTGGTCAGCCGAGATCCGTTCGATGCCCCCTTCACGGCCGGGCCAATGTAGGGAACATGCAGGGAACGTTAGGGCCCGGAATTCGCTGGGAAACCGGCGCGGCTTGGCTTGCGCGCGGTCACGGGGTCAATATAATGGTGCCCTTTTCCGGTGGCCTTATCCCAACTTGCGAGCTAGCTGCCTGATCCCCCTGAATCGAGGCGTTGATGAAGATCGTTTGTGACTCGTGCGGGACCAAATACTCGATTGCCGACGACAAGGTTCGGGGCAAGGTCTTCAAGATCCGCTGCAAGAAGTGCAGCCACATCATCGTGGTGCGTGGCGGCGAGACGGGCGGACCCGAGGCGGCTGCGGCGCCCGCGGCCGACGGCGGCTGGCACCTGGTCGTCGACGGCGAGCAGGTCGGCCCCATCTCCGACGCCGACATCCGCACCAAGATCGAGCGCGGCGAGGTCAACGGAGACACCTACACCTGGAAAGAAGGGTTCGCCGACTGGGTGAAGCTCTCGGCCGTCCCGGAGTTCGCGGCGCTGGTCGCCGAGGACGTGGGCGGCGCTTCGCGGGCGGCGATCTGTTCACCGCCGGCGCGGTGGCGGCGGCCCCGGCCAACGGCGCCGAGCGTGCCCGCCGCGCGTCGGGCGCGGGGCGATCGCTGTTCGGTGGCGGTGGGGGGGCGAGCGACGTGTTCGCCGCCCCGGCAGCGACCGCGCGATCGGGCGGCGGCGATCTGTTCGGGTCGGCGGCGGCCACGTCGGGCGAGGGATCGGGCTGGCCATCGACCGGCGCCGCGTCGGCCGGGCATGACGGCGGGCGGGTCGAGAGCCTGACCGGCCAGCGGCACGAGAACTCGGTCCTCTTCTCGCTCTCGAACCTGCAGTCTCTGGCGATGCCGGCGGCCAAGCCGGCCGCCTCCCCGAGCGCGGGCTCGTCGGTCCCCGAAGGGTCGGGCCTCATCGACATCCGGGCGATGGCGGCCAGCACGCTCGGCACCGCAGGCAAGGAGAGCAACATCTTCGGGGGCACCGGCGGTGGCGGTGGTTCGGCGTCGGTCGACGATCTCCCCGCGTTCGGCTCCTTCTCGCCGGCGGCGCCGGTGCTGTTGCCGCTGCCGTCCAGCAGCGGACCGCCGAAGTGGATCTACCCCCTCATCCTGGTGATGGTGGCGCTGGTCGGCGGAATCATCTTCATGGCGGTCAAGGTGCTGGGCACGAAGTCCCCGGTCCTGGTCGAGCAGGTCCAGCAGATTCCGGCGCCCGAGCAGCCCAAGGCGGCCGCGCCGGCGGAGCCGGCGGCGAAGAAGCCGAGCACGATCGCCGAGGACAACCTGCCGCCGCGCGAGGGGAGCGCCGAGGCCAAGGCGGGCGAGCACGAGCACGAGCACGAGCATCACCACGGCGGCAAGGGGCACGAGAGCAGCAAGAAGGGCGGCGACGAAAAGAAGGGCTCGGTTCCCGCCCCCTCCGTCGCCGAGAACATCGTGAAGAAGCCCCCCAAGGGCTCGCTCGATGCTCTGCTCGAGGATGCCACCCCGCAGCGCGGTGGCTCCGGGCACTCGAAGGCCTCCGACGACGACAAGCCAGCCCCCGCGGCCGGCCCGCTTTCGAAGAGCGCGGTGGTCTCCGGCATGAACTCCGTCAAGGGGAAGGTCGCCGCCTGCTACAGCGAGTTCAAGGTCCAGGGGATGGCGATGGTCAACATCGTCATCGGCAGGAGCGGCAAGGTGACGTCGGCGACGGTGACCGGCAAGTTCGCCGGGACGCCGACCGGCGCCTGCGTCGAGAAGGCGGTCAAGTCCGCCTCCTTCCCACCCTCGGAAGGCCTGTCGACGCCGTACCCCTTCCAGCTGAAGTAGGCGAGGCGCCTCACGTCGGTCGAGGTCGACCCCGGCGAACCGCTCGCGGCGCTGGCGTTGCCGCTCGGCGCGCTCGGGCTGAACGTCCTCCTGCCGCTGCCGCGCGAAGCGTTCGACGCGGTGGCGGCGCCGCTGCGCCTCGATGAGCTGCTGGCCGGAGCGGGCGGCGCGTTGATCGTGGGGTCGGGCGGCCCGGCTTTCTTCGATCTCTTCGATTCGGAACCGGAGGCGGCGGACGGCGCGCCCAACCCGCTCGATCGCTACACGGCCCGCGTCGTCGCCCGCGCGGCGCGTGCGGCGCTCGCGCCGCTGGCCATCGCGCACGCGCTCGGTTTTCCGTTCGATCAAGGGCAGGAACCCTGGGAGGGTTCCCGCACCCTCCCGCGACGGATTCCGCCGGGCGAAGCCCGGCTCCATCCACGCGCCGCGGGGCCGCTCATTCCCTTCCAGCGGATCGGTCGCGCGGCGGGGCTGGGGGGACCGGGGCCGCTCGGGCTCCAGATTCATCCCCGCTTCGGACCCTGGTGGGCCTACCGGGCCCTCATCGTGCTCGATCGCGCCCTGCCTCCCGCGCCGCCGCCCGGCGACGGTTGCGCCGGATGCCACGCTCCCTGCGTCGACGCCTGCCCGGCGAGCGCGGTCGCCCGCGGGGGCTTCGAGGTCGCCGCTTGCCACGCGCGGCGCCTCGTCGCCGAGCCCTGCCGCCTGTCGTGCGCCGCGCGCATCGCCTGCGTGCGCGGCCCCGAGCACCGCTACCGCGACGCCGAGCTCGCCTTCCACATGCGCGCCTCGATGCCGAGGCGGGCGCCCACGCCTTGACGGCGCGCCGCCCGGTTTCTACCCTCGGGCCCCATGGCGATCACCGTGAACGCGCACATCACCGGGACGGTCTGGAAGATCAACGTCAAGGTCGGCGACACCGTCGCCGAGGGGGAGACCGTCGCCATCCTCGAGTCGATGAAGATGGAGATGCCGGTCGAGTCGCCCGTCGCGGGCACGGTCTCGGCGATCCTCGCCAAGGAAGGGGCCCCCATCGAGGAAGGGGCTCCGGTGGTCGAGCTCTCGGGACCCTAGGAGCCGGGCTCGCCGGCCTCTTCGGCCTCCGCGGCGTGGGTCGACTCGCGAACGGCCTCGGTGAGCGAGACGTGCGCTCCGTGGCGCGACACCGCCGGCAGGCACAGCACGCCGATGCCGATGTACCAGACCGTCTGGAGGCCGTGCAGCACGATCGCGTAGGCCATGCCGTCCGAGTTGACCACCGCGATGGGTACGTACGCGGAGAGGCCCATCTTGATCGCCGCGTGAAACTGCCCGACGAGGCCGGGCGAGTTGGGGAGCGAGAGCACGACCCCCGTGAACGACATGATCACGAGCGCGGCGCCAAACGAGATCGACAGGTTCATCTTGCGCGCCAGGATCCACATGCCGAGCCCGATCGAGGCCCAGTAGATGAGTGACTGGACGAGGAAGATCGAGAAGTTCCGGCGGTCGGCCAGCGCCCGGAACCCCGAGATGAGCGAGCGGATCTTCTCGCCGGCCTGCTTGGCCCGCGCGGGCGCCAGCCAGGTGATGAGCGTCAGCCGGAGCGCGATGGCAATCGCCCGGTCGGTCCAGATCTGCGCCGCCACGAGAAAGAGCGTCAGGCCGACGAACCCGCACAGCGAGAGCCAGGCGGCCGCGCGCAGCTGCGGCGAGAAGAGATCCCCCGCCGAGGCGAGATAGGCGCCGAAGAAGAGCACGGAGATCAGAAGCCCGTCGACGATCCGCTCGACCGCCACCGCCCCGACCATGGTGCCCATGCTGACCTTCCGCTCGCGGGAGACGAGGTAGGGGCGCACGAACTCGCCGAGACGGACCGGCAGCGCCAGGATCGCCATGAAGCCGACCGAAGAGATCGGGAAGAGGCGCTTGAATGGCAGCGAGGTGCCGAGCGCGCGCAGGAGGTACTCCCAGCGCAGCGTCCGGAACAGGTGGGTCACCGCCAGCGTCAGCAGGTAGATCCCGACCGTCGCGGGCGCCAGCGCGCGCATCGCCCGCAGCACCGCCTGCCGGTCCATGCCGTGCACGGCGTAGACCACGCAGACGGTCCCCACCACCAGCGACAGCACGCCCTGAATGACGAGTCGGCGATTCTTCATCGATTCTTCATCGGGACAGCGGCGTCTCGGGGAGCTCGCCGGCCAGCATGCGCCGCGGGTTCTCGTCCAGCATGGTGGTGAGCGCGCCGTCACCGAGCTGCTTGCGGATCCAGGCCATCCCGGCGGCGACGGAGGTCTGGTCCTCCGGGCGGTGGATGTCGGAGGCGGCCGCCGCCGCCAGCCCTTCCAGCACCAGCTTGCGCGCCGTCTTCATCTCCTGCTTGCCGTGCGCGCCGTCGAGCGCGCCGAGGTCGACCATCAACGCCGCGTGGCGGGCCAGTCGCTCGGCGAGGTCCAGATCGCGCTGCACCGGGAGGTAGCGTTCGGGGTGGGCCATGACTGGCAGGAGGCCACCGGTGCGCAGTTGAAACAGCTCGTTCTCGATCCCGGCTGGCATCATCTGCGTCCCGACCTCGAACAGGAAGGCGGCACCGCCGCCGTAGGAGGGGACGGTGCGCTGGCGCAGCCGCTCGTGCAGGACCGTGTCCCAGAAGTTCTCCGCGCCCAGACCCAGCGCCGCGGTGACCCCGGCGGCCCGCGCGTCCTCGCTCACGGTCGCGAACGCCCCGTCGATCGCCTCGCGCGCCGGCATGAACATCCCCGCCCGTTGGTGCGGCGTGGCATAGAGGTCGGAGAAGCCGAGCGCGGCGATCGCCCGCACCATCTGCAACGACATCTGCCGATCCGTCGCGCCGTCGTCGAGGGCGGGAAGGTAGTGCGCGTGGAGATCGACGTAGTGGGCCATCGGGCCGGCGCTCCCTCGCACCGGTAGGTCTTAAGTGGCGGGGAACATAGCGCGACGGCGGCTACCCGCAAAGCGCCTCGCGTTCCGGGAGCCTTTTCCCGGGCGTGGCGGAACGTCCGACTGTGGGGAATGTGGGGAAAGTGGGAACATCAGGGGGGCCAATCGGCCCGCTCAAGCTCGGCCGCCCATAATCGTTGCATGTGATTTTTCCAGCACTTAGAATCAACCGTCTCGGAAACGCGCTGGCCCGCGGTCCGAGGAAGGACCCAAAGGAGCGGATTGCGATGAGCGAGAAAGTGGTGCTTCCGAAATTCGATCTCCCGACGGAGAGTACGCACCCCGCGATCAAGGCCGTGGCGATCGTCGGGACGGTGCTGGTGCTCTCGATGCTGATCCTGGGCGGCGCGATCTGGAAGCGGCGCGCGGCGCAGCTGGCGGCCGAGCAGCGGCGCGACTCCCTCATCGCCGCGCGGGTCGCCGAGGCGAACGCGGCCGTCGAGGCGGCCAAGGCGCGCGTGGCGGAGGCCGCCGCCAAGGAGGCCGCCGAGAAGGCGAAGCTCGAGGCGGCGAAGCTGGCGGCCAAGCAGAAGGCCGACGACGCGGCCGCGGCGAAGAAAGCAGAGAAGGCAGCGCTGGCCGAGAATTCCGATCACCACCACGGGCACCACCACGGTAGCGGCAAGGCGGGCAGCTCGGCAGGAAAGGGCAAAGGGGCGGCGGTGGCTGCCAAGTCGGGCGATGACAAGAAGGCCGCGCCGAAGTCGGGGCGTGACAACGCCGCGATCGACAAGCTTCTGGCTTCGTTCAAGTAGGACTCCCGCCGGCGCCGAACGCCCGGCGCGCGTTGAAGTGGGCGCTAAATCGTGTTAGCAGGAAAGGGCCAATGTCCGATCGACGTGAGAATTCGGTTCTGTTTTCGCTGAAGGAGCTGCGTCGAATCGAGGACGACCGCGTCCGTCTGGAACAGGACGAGCTGGCCTCCCGCCGCGAGGCGGAGCGCGCCGCCAAGGAGGCCGCCGACCGCGCCACGCGCGAGGCCGAGGATCGCCGGCAGCGCGAGGAGGCCGAGCGGATCCGCCGCAGCGAGGAGGAGCACGCGGCCAAGACCCGCGAGGATCACATGCGCCTCCAGGAGGCCGAGCGCCGCGCGCGCGTCGAAGGCGAGATGCGCATCAACGAAGAGCGGATGCGGCTCGAGATCCAGCACAAGAAGCACAACTCGCCGGTCAAGGCGGTGGTGACCGTCGCCGTGATCCTCATCGCCGCGGCGGGCGGGCTCGGCTACAAGATGTACACGCAGAACCAGGCCGATCAGGCCGCCGCGCAGGCGCAGCTCGAAGCGGCGCGCGCGGACGCCAAGCGGAAGCAGGCCGAGCTCGAGTCGCAGCTGTCGGCCATCCAGAAGGACATGAACGACAAGCTGTCCAGCGCCAAGAGCGAGGAGGAGCGGGCCAAGATCCGAGCCGACGCCGCGCTGGCCCGGGCCCAGGCGCAGGCGCAGCAGGCGCACGCCAAGCCGTCGCACGCGGCGTCGAAGTCGGACACCCCGGCGACCCCGAAGATCAAGAACGTGCAGAAGCACGAGATCAGCGACAACCCGCTCGAAGGGCTCTGAGAGCCGCCCCGCGAATGTCGATCGGCGCGGATCTCTTCGAGGAGAACCGGAAGCGGCTCCTCGCGCTCCTGACGCGCCTCTCGTACGAGCAGCGCGAGGTGACGCTCGCCTCGGGCGCCAAGAGCAACTTCTACATCGACTGCAAGCAGACGGTGCTGACCGCCGAGGGGCACTACCTGGTCGGCAGCCTGTTCGGACGCATTCTCGCCACGCAGGCGCCCGAGGTGGAGGCGATCGGCGGCGTCACGATGGGGGCCGACCCGCTCGCCTCGGCGGTCTCCACGCTGAGCTACCTCGCCGGTCGCCCGCTCCCCGCGTTCTACGTGCGCAAGGAGGCGAAGGGGCACGGCACGGCGGCCTGGATCGAGGGGACCAAGTCGCTGCGTCCGGGGATGCCGGTGGCGATTCTCGAAGATGTGGTGACGACGGGCGGCTCGGCGCTGAAGGCGATCGCGCGCGTGCGCGAGCACGGGCTCAAGGTGGCGATCATCCTCGGCCTCGTCGATCGCGACGAGGGGGGGCGCGAGACGCTGGAGAAAGAGGCGCCGCTCTATACGCTCTTCCGCCGGCAAGATTTCGTGCGATGACCTGCGGGTGGCGTCGGAGCAGCCTGGGTCTCCTGCTGCTCGCCACGGCCGTGGCAGGGGCCGCCTGCGCCTCGCAGAAGCAGTTTCCCATCGATTTCTCCGAGACGCCGCGCGACTACCTTCCGAGCGACTACCCAAGCGTCTACGAACGCTGGACGCGGCACGACTACGCCGAGCTCGACCACGTCGACAAGGCGCTGGAGGTCTGGGCGACCTTCAAGAGCTGGGACTTCCGCGAGGCTTACGTCGAGAAGTACGCGTCGATCTACAGCCTCCCGGACGCCGAGCGGACGAAGATACGGCAGGGGGAGCGCGACGCCTACCACGCGGTCTACGAGTTCCACCTCATCGCCCAGAGCGCCAACTGGGACTGGAACGATCTCGAGAAGGCGACCACCCCCTGGCGCCTGACGCTGGTGGACGCGCTCGGCCACGAGTTGCCGTCCGAGCGGGTGCGCGTCCAGAAGCTCCCCGACGCCTATGAACGGGAGTTCTTCCCCGCCAGGGGTCCGTTCACCAAGACCTACAGCGTCCGTTTCAACATTCCCGCGCCCGGGGGGGACTTCGTGGGGGTGAAGTCGGGTTCACTGACGCTGCGGATCGCCAGCCCCATCGGCCGCATCGACCTGACCTGGAAGACTTGACGACGTGGAAGACCTGACGGCCTCGGCGCCGCTCTACTTCTTCCGCGGGCGCCCAGGCAGGCCGGCGACGGGCTCGAGATCGTCGAAGGTCTCGATCGCCTCGCGCTTGTAGAGATCGGCTTCGCGGGCGAAGAAGTCGGCCTCGACCGCGTCGAACTCGTCTCCGCTGGTGGGGGCGTTGTCTCCGCTGATCCGCCGGGGCCGGGGGGTCTTCTCGGCACGTTCCGATCTCGGCGCCGGCGCGTCCTCGGCCGGGGAATGGACCGGGGCATGGCGGCCGCTGCCGCCGCGCCCGCGGACCGGTGCGGGCGTCCGCTCGCCCCGCGCGGGCGGCGGCGCGTCCTCGCGCGCCGGCGGCGCATCGTCGATTCGGGCGTGGCGACCGCTGCCGCCACGCGCGCGCACCGGGGGCGGCGTCTGCTGCGGCGAAAACGAGTTGGGATCCGAGGGGACCAGTGGCTGCCCGAGCGGGACACCGGCGGCGTCGAGCTGAACCTGGACCGTCGGCGCGACGGCGAGCAGGCTGGCGGCCGCCGCGGCCGGTGTCGGTTTCCGCTGGGCTCCGGCGAGCTCGCCGGAGGCCGTGCTTCCCTTCTCCGCCTTCTCACCCTTTTTGGCGGTCAGCGGGATCGGGGCCGGCGCGTGCGCCGCCGGCTCGATCGGACGGAGCCGCCGGCTGGTGGTCCGCCGATCGCCGACCACGCCGCGCTGATCGGGGACCATCGCCCACTCGGCCAGCATCGACGACTTTCCGGCGCCGTTCCGGCCGTCGTCGGGCGGGGCGCCGGTTCGCGCATCCCGGCGCTCGCCACGATCGTGCGCGTGCGCAGGCTCGTCGGGCTTGGCCACCAGGGCCCCACCGTCGCGGAGCCGCCGGATCATCCGGACCGTGTCGAAGATCCGGAACGGGCTCTCCTCGATGACGTCGGCCAGGACGCGACGCCCGTCGAACAGGCGCAAGAGGGGCGTCACCTGACTTGGCTGGAGGCCCCGCACCGCGGGCGCGGCCTCGCCGATCGCGACGTAGAGCGTCCGCGGCGCCCCCAGGTCCTTCGCCGCGTGGGCGAAGTCGCGCAGGAAGCGCTCGCATTCATCGAGGATCTCCTGTGCCGAGAGGTGCAGCTGGCTACGCTTGGGAATCGCCCGGTTCGCCAGCGAGAGCGCCGCCTCCTCCCACAGCAGCATGTGATGCAGCGCCGGGAGCCCCTGCATCGCACCGACGCTGGCCGAGACGACCGCCCCCTCGTGGATGCGCAGCTCGGCGCGGCGGTTGCCGCGGGTCAGGGTGATGATCCCCGAACGCTCGGAGGAGGCCATCGCGCGCAGGAGGTAAAAGAGCCCGTAGTGCTCCGAGAGCCGCGTCTGGATCTCGCCGTTTCCCGCGCCCTTGCCGGTCCCGGCCGCGTTCTTGGAGCCGAGCGCGGTCAGACGTCCGACGCCGATCACGTCCCGCAGGAACGTCGGCAGCGTCAAGAAGTCGGCCGCGCCCGCCCGCATCGCCTCCGGCTTCAGCCCCTGCGGTCCGAGCACGACGATGGGCAAATCTCGCGCCACCTGCCGGACGGCCGCGATCACCTCCAGCGACGACTGCTCGGGCTCGCGCAGCGCGACGACCGCCACGTCGTGGGGCGTGCCCCGGACCAGCAGCGGCGCCCGCTTCAGATCCGTCGTCCCCGTTACCTTGCACCCCTCGCGTTCGAACCCGAACGTCAAA
Source organism: uncultured Pseudomonadota bacterium (assembly GCA_963831685.1). Taxonomy (GTDB): domain Bacteria; phylum Myxococcota_A; class Polyangia; order Fen-1088; family Fen-1088; genus JADGRB01. The sequence continues at coordinate 1,292,735 of CAWHRJ010000004.1, read as the reverse complement.
GTCTCGAGGCTGCGGGCGTCGGCGTCGACGACGAGGAGGCTGGACGGCTGACTCATGGAAGTTGGACGGGGCGCGGGGTCCCAGTATACGGCGGGAACGGTATGCCTCCCAAAATCAGGAACCGCGGCTCGAAGTTAGGTCATCGAATAAGTGCCCGCGATGCGCCACCAGCGTCAATTTTATCCTTTGCCGCACGGGGCGACGAGCCCTTTTGCACCGGTACCCGAATCGGATTTGACGACCGGGGGGGGGCTGGTTAGCCTTCGGTCCACTCCCGCCGCTCCCGCCACTCCCGCCACTCTTGCCGCCTTCGCCAGTTTCGCCGCTTTTGGCGACTCCCGATCGTCACGCCCCGGAGCCGCCTAGCTCATGCTCGAGTCCCCACCCCCCAACACCGGTCCCCGGGCCGCGGCGCCCCTGTCTGTCGAGGATCTGGTGGCCTACTTCCGCTCGGCGGCCAAGGCGCGCGGGGGGTTCAAGATCGGCATCGAGCAGGAGAAAATCGCGGTTCGGGTCGATGGCCGGCCGGTCCCCTACGAAGGGGCGGGGGGGCTGGCGGAGCTGCTGGGACGGCTCGAGGCACGGGACTTCAGCGCGACGCGCGAGGACGGCCACCTCATCGCCCTCGGGCGCGGGGGCGATCGGATCACCATGGAGCCGGGCGGGCAGTTGGAGCTGTCGGGCGGCGCCCTCCCCACGGCGGTCGAGTGTGCGGCGGCGCTCGACGCCCACGTGCGCGAGGTGGCCGAGGCGGCGCGGCCGCTGGGGATCCGGTTCATCGGCACCGGGGTCCGGCCGTTCGGGGCGCTCGACGACGTCGCCTGGCTCCCCAAGCGCCGCTACACGGTCATGCGCGACTATTTCCCGCGCCACGGGCGGGAGAGCCGCCTCGGGCACCAGATGATGAAGCTGACCGCCACCGTCCAGGCCAACTTCGACTACGCAGACGAGGGCGAGGCGGTCGACAAGATTCGCACCGCCTACGGCGTCACCTCGATCGTCACCGCGCTCTACGCCGGGTCGCCGATCGTGTTCGGGCGGCCGAGCGGCTTCAAGAGCTACCGCGCCGCCATCTGGCTGGAGACCGACGCCGATCGCTGCGGCCTGTTGCCGTTCGTCTTCAGGCCCGACTTCCGGTTCCGCGACTACGTCGAGTGGGCGCTCGACGTCCCGATGTTCTTCGTCGTGCGCGACGGCGACTACCGCCCCGCGTACCCGCTCACCTTCCGGCGCTTCATGGCCGAAGGGTGCGAGGGGCGGCCGGCGACCATCGCCGACTGGGAGGTGCATCTGTCGACGGTGTTCCCCGAGGTGCGTCTCAAGCGCTACATCGAGGTCCGCGGCGCCGACGCGGGACCGATGCCGATGGCGCGTGGTCTCGGCGCGCTCTGGCGCGGCATCCTCGACGACCCCGAGGCGCGCGCGGCCGCGTACGAGCTGGTCGCCGATCGCCCCTTCGAGGCGCGCGAGGCGCTGCGGCGGGAGGTGCCGCGGGCCGGGCTTCTGGCGACCTTCGGCGGCCGCTCCGTCGCGCGCGCTGGCCCTCGAGCTCTGCCGGATCTCCGCCGCCGGGCTCGGGCGGCTGCCGGGCGGCGCGCAGGATCGAGCGCTGCTCGATCCGCTGCTCGCCTACGCCGAGGCGGGGCGCTCGCCCGCCGACGATCTCCTCGACGACTTCGGCGCCGCGAACGGCGATCCGGCGGCCCTCGTGCGGCGCTGGGAGCTGCGCCCGGAGGCCTAGCCTAAATCGCCTCGGCGGCTTTGGTGCCGCTCGTGCCCAGCACGGGCGCGGTCGGGGCTCCGGTGCGCAGGTAGCGCGATGCCATGTCGAACTCGAAGAACGAGAACATGCGCGTCTCGACCACCTTCTGCCAGAGTTGGTGCGCGTCGTCGGACTTCCCCTCTTCGAGCAGGCGCATCGCCTCGTAGAAGTAGATCTCGGCGCGCTTGCCGGTCGTGTCGGCGGCGCCGAGGGCCTGGTCGTAGCCGATCTTCCCGACGGCGAAGCGTCCCAGCAGGCGGGACCAGGCGGCGCCGCGGTGTGGGCGCAGCTCCGGGTGGCGCTCGTCGAGCGTTCGCAGGTAGGCCTCGGCCTTGGCGTCGCCGACCTTCGACGTCCGGCGCGTCAGATCGAGCACCCAGAGCGAGGTGTAGATCTTGACGTACTCCGAGACGGCCCGGCCGGGACGGGCCAGCGCGCGGTGGTAGACACCGAGCGCGGCGTCGGTCTCGCCCGCTTGCACGAGGAAGGCGACGATGTCGATGTAAGACTGGTCGCGATCGTCGTCGGCCTCGAGGGCGTCGTCGAATCGCTGCAGCGCCTCGCTCCGGCGTCCGAGCAGGTAGAGCAGCCGGCCGACCTCGACGGTCGCCTCGGCCGCCTCGGTGACGTTCTTGCGGCGCAGGTGCTCGATCATGAGCCGCTCCCAGCCGATGAGCGAGCCGCGCCAGGCCGCCGCCGCGCCGTCGCGATTGCCGGCGACGTCGAAGGTGTCTCCGAGGAGGCGGTCGAGGCGGGCGCGCCCCTCGACGGAGCCGATGGTGTCCTGCGAGGCCCCCTTGGCCCGCAGGGCGTCGAGCCCCTCGCGCACGATGCGGGTGGCGCTGGCCGGATCTCCGCGCTTGAGCGCCAGGTTGGCCAGCTCCACGGTCACCTCGGCGGTCGGCTCGCCCTCGTCGCGCGCGCGCAGAAACAGCGGCTCGGCGCGGTCGATGAGCCCGGCGTTGACGTAGCTGCGCGCCACCTCGAAGTCGATGTCGGCGTCGCGCACCTTGATCTCGGCGCCGGCGAAGCGGCGGTGGGCCTCCGCGAAGCGGCGCTTGAGATCGTCGGCCTCGGCGTAGGCCGGCGCGTCGCGCTCGGGGTCGAGCCGCAACCGCAGCCGGACGAAGTAGAGCTCGATCAGCTCGGCGGAGATCTTCCCCTCGAGCTCGCCGCGCGGCCGGGTTGGCGTCGAGCACCGCCTCGGCCTCCTCGAGGCGACGGATGGCGAGAAAATACGACGACAGGAGGCGCGCCACATTCCCGGAGAGAATGAGGAGCTCGGGATCCGCGGGGTGCGCCACGAGGCCGGCCTCGAGCACCCGATAGGCGACGACCGGATCGGGCGCGTCGCTGGCGGTCCCGCCGAGAAAGTCGACCCGCGGCAGAAACCGCCGCGCCAGCGCCAGGTCGTCGGCGGCCGTCGCCTCGGGCTTGGCCGCCGCGACCAGCAGGGCCCGCAGCTCGGGATCGTCGCCGTCCTCGCCCGCCATCCGGGAGGTTCGCGCGGCCGCCTCGGCGATCCGACCGGCGCGCAGGTAGGCGTCGGCCATGCTGGTGACCGCCCGCTGCAGCTCGTCGCCGTGCGCGAGCAGCAGCTCGCCGAGCGCCCGGCGCGCGGAATCGCCGGCTGGCGGGTGGTGCAGCGCCGAGGCGAAGCGCTTCTGCCGCGCCACGTACAGCCGGTCGAGCCGCGAGACGACCACCGGGGCCGGCCAGTCGCCGAGCGCGCTCTCGAACGCGTCGATGGCGGTCCCCGCCCTGTGCATGCCGCCCCCCTCGTCGAAGGTGCCGGCCTCGTCGGTCCAGAGCTCGACCTGATCGAGGCGCTCTTGCCATTCGGGCTCGCGCGGGGCCAGCGTCGCCTGCGCGACCAGCGCCAGCACCGCCTGTTGATCGCCGCCGCGGGGAGAGAAGAGGGCGAGCGTCAGATCCGCCGCCGGCCGCAAGAGGCGCATCTCGTCGGGGGTCACGCGCACCGGCGTGGCCCACAGCTCGCTCGGATCGAAGAGCCCGAGCGCGTCGCGGAACGAGGAGAAGACGGTGTCGTAGAGGTCGTCGCTCTCGAGCTCGCGCGTCTGGCGCCGCACGTCGTCGGGCTTGAGCGCCAGCACCGGGTCGAGCAGGTAGTGGAGCAGCTTGCCGCGCAGCGCGAGCCGCTCCGGCGCGCCGAGCGGGAGCGCCTGGAAGACCAGCCGGGCTTCGAGGAAGTCGTCCTCGTAGGCAATGGGGCCGATGCGGGAGGCCTCGCCGGCCAGCGCGCGCCCCGGACCGACCGGCGCGGGAGCGCCTTTGTGCGCGCAGCCCGAGATTCCCAGTCCCACGGCGCCGCCCGCGCCCCGACCGCCAACAGCAATGCAAGAGCCCCGGCCACGGACCGAGGTAGAGGTGGCGACATTGTCTCTAGTTTAATGCGCCGCTTCGCCGGTGGTACGCTTTTCGTGTGTGGCGGTTGCGCCAGCCGGGGGAGATACCGCTCGTCATCGGGCACCGCGGGGCCAGCGCGCGCGAGACCGAGAACACGGCGGCGGCGTTCCGCCGCGCGCGCACCGACGGTGCGGACGGCGTCGAGCTGGACGTTCTCCTCTCCGCCACCGGCGAGGTGATGGTGTTCCACGACGACGATCTGGCCCGCCTCGCGGGGCGGCCGGAGCGGATCGCCGACCTGCCATTTCAGTCATTGCGCGAGATCCGGCTGCCCGGCGGGACCACCATCCCGACGTTGGAGGAGGCGCTGGAGGCGTGCGGCCCGGACCTGCTGGTCAACGTCGAGCTCAAGGCCAACCAGCTCGACCACGTCCCGATCGCGGCGCTGGTGGAGGCGGTGGCCGGCGTCGTCGAGCGGACCGCGAGCGGGGCGCGCGTCCTCGTCTCGTCCTTCAACCCGTGGGCCGTGCGCCTCTGGATGCGGCGCGCGCCGGCGGTGCGCGCCGCGCTGCTGTTCGAGCGGGCATCGATGCTGCCGCTGCGGCGCGCCTGGCTGGCCCCCTGGCTGCGGCCGGCCGCGCTGCACCCGGAGCTGGTGCTCTGCACGCCCGCCCGGGTGGCCGCCTGGCGACGGCGCGGCTACCTGGTGAACGTCTGGACGGTCGACGATCCGGGGGCACTCGCCGCGTGCCGCCGGATGGGCGTCGACGGCGTCATCACGAATGATCCGGCTCGGTCTCGGGCGGCGCTGGCTTCCGCTTGAGGACGGCGTGCGTCGCTGTTGCGATCGCCAAGCTCGTGCCCTGCTCGTCGGTCGCCTCGGCCTCGACCACCGCCAGCCGCTTTCCGCACTTCTTGACCTCCGCGCGCGCGGTGATCGTCCCCGCGCGGATCGGCTCGAGAAAGTGAACGCTCATCTGCGCGGCGGCGTTGAAGGCGCCGTCGGGCGCGACCAGCGCGGCGACCGCGTGCCCCATCGCCGTGTCGAGCAGCGCCATCACCACCCCGCCGTGCAGGACGCCGTTCGGGTTGAAGTGCTCGCGCTTCACCTCGTACGTCCAGGTCGCCGTCCCCGGTGCGGACGCACGCTGGACGAACCCGAGCGGACCCACCGGCGTCCCCGCGGGCGGCAGCGGCGTCACGGCGAGACCTTCTCGATCGGTTGCACGCCGACCACACCGACCAGGAACAGCCCCGCGTAGATCTTCGGGTCGACGGCCAGCCCCTCCGCCGCGCGCGCGGCGAGAAAGGGTCGGAGCTCGCCGAGCGGCACCTCGTGAACCGTGATCTCCTCGGTCGCGTCGCCGCCGCCCGGGCCGACCCGGGTCAGATCGAGCGCCTGGAAGAAGGAGATCATCTCGTCACTGACGCCGACGGCGATCGGACCCGTCCCGATCGGCACCATCTGCCGCGCGGAGAACCCCGTCTCCTCGACGAGCTCGCGGCTGGCCGCGACGTCCAGCGGCTCGTGGGCGTCGACGTCACCGACCAGGCCCGCCGGCAGCTCGATCACCCGGTTGCGCACCGCCGGTCGCCACTGCTCGACCAGCAGCAGCTTGCCGTCGCCGGTGATGGCGACGATGACGACGATCCCGGTGACGCTGGGGCGGGTGACGTACTCCCAGCCGCCGTCGTCGACGAGCGTCAGGTACCGGCCGCGTCCCAGCACGCGCGGCTCCACGTCGCCGCGCGGTGGCCGCTTTGCCTGTTGGGCCTGTTCCTTCACGGACCGAGCCTAGCATCTATCGCGTGGACGGAGCTCGGCTGTGCCGAGCCCGGGGTCCCCAGGCGAGTCCGCTCGCCTGGGGTGGTTTGGAGTCCGTCGCGGGAGGGTTCGGGAACCCTCCCAGGGTTACCGAGTTGATTGTCACGGCGCCGCGATCGTGAACGCCTCGAGCAGCGACGGTCCCTCCTCGAAGCTCGGCGTGCCGGTGTGCTGGCAGGAGGGGACGTAGAGGACGCCGTTCGCGGCGACCGGCGCGGCGAATCGCTCCCCGTCCCCCGCCAGCTCCAGCTTCTGGACGATGGCGCCGTCACGCACGCGAATCCAGTAGAGCGATCCGGCCGAGGTGCCGGCGTCGACCAGCGCGGCGTAGGCGTCGCCGTTCGCTTCGACGACGCTGACGCCGCCGGGCGGTTTGCGGAAGCCGGTCAGCGCGGCCGGATCGCCGGCCACCGGCGCCTGCCAGCGCGGCGTGAGCCGGGGCGTGGGCCCCGTCGTGTCGATCGCCAACGCCTGCAGTCCCGCGGGGTGCGCGTCGTCGGCGACGAAGGTCGGGACCAGCGCCAGCACGACGCCGTCGACGGTGGCGATGGCCGGCTTGGTCACGATCGTCCCGGCCCAGGTCGCCGTGCAGGTGCCGCCCCCCTCGCCACACCCGGGCATGATCGGCGCGCGATCGTAGAGCGTCCCCAGATGATCGGCGTCGAGCAAGTAAACGGCGCCGTCCTTCCCCGCCTGCACGATCACGTCGGGCCCGCCGGGGAGCGCGGCGTAGGCGGGCGTGCTCGCGCCCAGATCCCAGTCGAACGTCGCGTAGCACTGGAACAGCGTCCGGCCGACGCAGGCGTCGTTGGCGCCGCGCGGGAGGTCCTGACCGGCCGGCAGGCGCGGGATGAAGAGGTGGTCGCACGAGGCGGCGCAGGCGTCGGTGGGCGCCGTCGGATTGAACCCGTCGCACAGCGTGGCGTCGCAGCCGGGCGCGAATGCGAGGCCGCGGCCGACGCGCAGGACGGCGTTGGCGTAGCTGCCGCGGGTCGGATCGAGGAGGCCGTTGCCGGTGGCGACCAGCAGCGCGAATCCGTCGGGGGAGGTCGGGTCGGGCATCACCTCGGGGCCGCGCGCCGCCCAGACTCCGCCGCCGCAGATCATCTCGTGCGCGCCGTCGTCGTCGTCGTCACCACAGTCGCCCGTGGCGCCGGTGGTCACCAGCGTGCCGGTCACGGCGCCGGCGCCGGCCCCTTGGGCCTGCCAGGCGTCGAGATCGATCTCGAACAGCCAGCCGTGCCAGGGCTGCAGATCGCGCACGTTGCCGAACGAGACGTAGGCGAGCCCGAGCGTCCGGTCGGGGACGTCGGCGTGGACGACGGCCGCCCGAGAAAACGCATGGTCGGGGCGAAAGACGATCGGCCCTGCGCCGTCGGCGGCGGGCAGGCTGGCCGCCAGCGTCAGCGCCGGGAACTGCGGATCGAGCGCGCGCGCGTCGAGATCGAGCACGCCGACGTGATGGGCGACGCGCGTCCAGTCGGGCATCACCTCCTGCCAGGCGAACACCAGCCGGTGACCGACGACCGTGGGCGGCGCGGCCAGATTGGCGAGCAGGCCGTCCCCGGCGGCGAGCGCCACCTGCCAGACCTCGGCCCCGGTCACGGGATCGACCGCCGTGAAGACGCCGTCGGCGGTCACCACCAGGATCTGGGGCTGCCCCTGCGAGGTGATCGCCAGCGGTCCGGACATCTCGCAGGCCGGCAGGGCCGGGGTCACGAAGAGAGGCGTCAACCGCGCGGCGCCGGCGCCGCCGTCGGGCTGCGGCTCAGCGCCGTCGGTCCGGGCGGTCGGCGGCCCCTGGCAGGCGGCCGCAGCGAGCGTGAGGAGACCGGCCAGAGCGGCCGACGGCGCGCGCCGGGCCATCAGTAGCCGTCATAGGGGACGACGTCGATCGCGCTCTCCTGGATCTTGGCCTCGATGAGGAGCTTCTTCATGAGGGGCGCGGTGGCGACCATCGTGATGGCCAGATCGCGAGCGTGCACGTTGCGCTTGATGGCGGCGTTGACCTCGGCCGGCGAGACGGCCGCCACGCGGGCGGCGAAGGTGTCGACGAAGTCGGCGGGGAGCCCGGCGATCTCGGCGGAGACGCGTGCTTCGAGGCGCTGCTCGGGGACGTCCATGTCCGAGCCGTGCGAGCCGGCCAGGAAGCGCTGGAAGAACGCGACCTGGTCCGGTGACAGCCCCTTTTCCATGAAGCTCACGTAAAGCTTGAGCACCAGCTTCAGCATGGCGACCGTCTTGTCGGTCCCGGAGAAGACCCAGCCCAGCGTGGCGCTGGCGCCGCGCCGCTCTTCCAGCAGCAGGTAGGCGCCGTAGGCGAGGCCCCGCTTGCGGCGGACCTCGTCCATCAGCGTCGAGCTCATCGCGCGGCCGCCGAACGCCGCCAGCGCGATCTGCAGCGGGACGTAGTCCGGGTCCGAGGCGCGCAGCGTCGGGTGGCCGAACATCAGCTGCGTCTGTTGGCGATCGGGCTTGTCGACCAGCTCGATGCGCCACCCCTTGAGCGACACGGGGGTCCGCAGCTCGAGCGCGTTGGGGGGCGGCGCTGGGGCTGCCGACAGGCCGTGAAAGGTCCGCTCGAGGCGCGTCGAGAGCGCTTCCGGATCGACGTCGCCGGTGAAGGCGAAGATCAGGTTGCGGCCGCCGAAGTGGTGGCGGAAGTGCGCCGCGGTCTCGGAGGCGGTCGCCGCGTCGAGCGCGGCCGGGAGGCCGTCGACCGGGTGGCCGTAGGGGTGGTCGCCGTAGACGTTGCGCATGAAGAAGCGCCCGCACAGCAGCCGATCGTCGTTGCGGGCCTCGTCGATCTGCCCCTCGACCTCCTGGCGCGTGTGGGCGAATTCGGCCGGCGCGAAGGTGGGGCGGATCAGGATGTCGCTGATGATAGCCAGGTAGGCGTCGAGGTTGCGCGCCAGCACCTCGCCCTCGAACCGGGTGACGTCCTGCTCGGTGCGCACCTCCAGCGTGCCGCCGAGCGCGTCGAGCGCCTCGTCGATCTCGCTGCGCGAGCGGCCGCCCGCGCCGTGGCGGGCCCACTCGGCGGCGAGGTTGGTGAGCCCCTCGCGGTGGCGCGGATCGGCCGCCGAGCCCGAGCGCGAGGCGACGATGACGTGGACGAGCGGCACGCTGTGGTCGTCCTCGACGATGAGCAGCGACCCCGCGGGCCCGGCCCTGCGGGTGACGCCGGCGGACGGCCCGATCGCCGGCGGCGCGGGACGCGTCGCGCCCACCACCAGCGCCGCCGACACGAGCGCGCCGACGCCGGTCACGGCGCCGCCTTGGACGCAGGCGCGCCCGACGGTCGCGCGATGACCACCGAGCGCGCCCCGGTGGCGAGGTAGGTCGCCGCCGCCTTCTGCACGTCGGCGGCGGTCACGCGCGCGTACTCCGTGCCGCGCGCCAAGAGGCGCGCGGAAGTCGCCCGCGGCGATCTCGAACGCTCCGACGGTCTCGGCGCGCCCGTGGCTCGAGCCGAGCTGCTTCCAGAACTCGGTCTCCATCCGCGCCGCCGCCTTTCCCAGCTCCGCCGCGCCGACGGGGTGCGCCGCCAGATCGGCCGCTGCCGCCACGACGAGCTTCTCGGCCTCCTCGGCGGTGTGCCCCTTCATCATCTGGATCCAGATCGCGTAGAGGCCGGGATCGCGCGTTGGCGCGATGTCGCCGTGGACCGACGAGGCCCACTGCCGGTCGACCACCAGTGCGCGGTTGAGACGCGACGAGGGCCCGCCGGCCAGGAGCTCGTTCAGCACCTCGTAGGCGGCCCTGTCGGGGGCGCCCAGCGCGGGCGCCGGGAACCCGATGACGATCCGATCGGCGGGGACCGGGCGATCGACGGTGGTGCGCACAAGGCTGGCGGGCGCGCGTTCCGGCTTGGCGGTGTCCGGCGGCAGCTTCTTCGACGGCGGGATCGCGCCGTAGGCGGCGGCGATGGCCGCCAGCGTGGGCGCCTCGTCGATCTTCCCCGCCACGACCAGAACGGCGTTGTTCGGCGCGTAGTACTTCCTGTAGAAGGCGACCGCCTTCTCCTGGGTGATCGCCTTGATGTCCTTCATCCAGCCGATCACCGGCCAGCGGTAGGGGTGGGTCTTGAACGCCTGCTTGTACATCAGCTCGTCGAGGATCCCGTCGACGCTGTCCTCGACCGACGAGAGCCGCTCCTCGACGACGACGTCGCGCTCGTTCTCGACCTGCTTTCTGCGCAGGTCGAGGTTCACCATGCGATCGGCCTCCAGCGTGACGGCCACCCCCAGCTCGCCGGGCGGCACGTCGTCGACGTAGGCCGTGAAGTCGTAGTAGGTCATGGCGTTGTTGCTGCCGCCGACGGAATCGATCTTGCTGTCGAAGGCGTTGGGCTCCGAGCCCTTCGTCTGCGTGAACATCAGGTGCTCGAACAGGTGGGCGAGGCCCGTCTCGCCGGCCGGCTCGTCCTCGTCGCGCGAGCCGACGCGGAACCAGGTCATGTAGCTGACGCGGTCGCCCGCGGATCGGGGAGCAGCACGATCTCGAGCCCGTTGCCGAGCCGCCACTTGCTGACCGTCAGCGCGCCCATCGGCGCGCGCGCGATCTCGGTCGGTCCGGCGGCCGCGCCACTGCCGCTGCCGCTCCCCACCGCCGCCGCGCCGCGCCGGGTGGAGGCGGCCGCGCAGCCCAGCAGCGCCAGCATCGAGATCGCCGCCGTCTGTCCCGGGTTCAGCATCGTCGTCTCAGAGTCGGAAGGTGAAGGTCAGCCCGAAGTCCTGGGTCAGGTTGGTGTAGGTCCCGCTGGCGGTCGGCCGCGCCGTTCCGTTATTGCGCGCCTGGCATCCGTCCAGATCGCCGTTCGTCATCACGCAGGTGGTGGCATCCCCCGGTTTGAAGATCGAATTGGTGACCGTCACGTCGGGCATGATGGTAATTCCGTAGCCGGCGCCGAGCCAGAATCTCCGACTGAGCCGCAGCTCGGCCAGGATGACCGGCTCGACCTGAAAGCCGTCGACGGCCGCCGCGTTCACCGCGTTGCCGTCGACGGCGCCGTTCTCGACGCGCAGCTCGGCGCCGACGCGCAGCCGCTCGCGCCACCAGTAGGCGATGCGGGCCCGGGTGTCGACGGTGTCGTGAAACCCGCGGTAAAGCACGATGTGCTCCGGCAGCCCGGTCGCCTCCAGCGTCGGGCCGACCAGCCGGACGTCGATCTTGTCGTGCAGGTGGATCCAGAGCCAGCGCGCCATGACGTCGAGCTCGAGCCCGGGCCGGAGGTGCCAGGTGACGCCGCCGATGAAGACGTCGGGCAGGCGGTAGGTGATGTCGCCGAACACGCAGCGGTTGCCGACTGCCCGCCGGCGGCAGGTGACCGGCGCCGCCGCCGAGCTGCGGGGGCGAGCGTCACCGTCGTGTTGTCGCGCCGCCACCTCGACGCCCGTCACCTGGCTGCCGATCGGTCGGCTCTGATACGAGAGGCCGAGCTCCAGGTTCTTGTGACGGTAGTAGATGCCGCCGCCGAGGGTGTACGAGAACGTCGCGTCGCCGAGCCCGTGGCCCGAGTTGACGTTGTAGCGCGCGGCGGCCGCCGGGTTCTCGGCGCCGCAGGGCGGCGCCGTCGCAGTTGCCGGTGAGCCCGTCGAGCGCCGTGTCCTCGGCGAAGCTGAGGCTGCCGGTCGAGAACAGGAACCCGGCCGAGAGGCCGACGCGGAAGTCGCTGCCGAACCGGATCGACAGGGCCGGCACCAGCGCCAGATTGCGGAGGTCCATGCTCAACACCTGATAGCGCGTCGGCTCGTTGCCGGTCGTCGACGTCGGGAAGGTGATTTTTTCCAGATAGGGCATGTACGTGGCGAACGCCAGGGTGAACCGGTCGCTGCCGTAGCCGACCGCCGCGTAGGCCCCGGGACCGGGCGGCCACTGGAACGGCTGGCGGAAATCGGTGGCCGTCGCCGAGCCGGTCTGCTGGGTTCCGCCCGGCGCGCCGTTCATCATGATCGGCGCGCGCTGGACCCCGATCGACGACCAGCGCGCCGTCCCGGCCACCATCACCTGGAACCCGCGCATGAGACCGAGCGCCGCGGGGTTCCAGTAGATCGCACTGAGATCGCCGGAGGTCGGTCCGCTGAAGGACATCCCGGCGACGAAGGGATCGTCGATCGGCGAAGCTGCGGCGGCCCGGGCGAGCGCAAGCAGCGACAGGGCGACCACTCCGGCCAGCGCCCGCGCGTCGTCCCGCCGGCAGCGCGTCCCGAAATACATGAAGTGACGCGACGTTATCCGAAGGGCTCCCGAGCGGCAATGCCTTGACGCTCCACGATCGCCGTAGTTACATCCGTCCTATGGCCCGTACGCCGACGCGGCTGGGTCGCCGACTGCCGCCGCGACTTCGTCAATCGCTGTGGCTGCTGGCGGCGTTGGGCCTGGGCTGCTCGGCGCGCGTTTCGTCGGAGAACATCGCGCTCTGGAAGACGACGGAGAAGGGGCCGGAGCGGCTGCACGACGCGCTCGCGGACCACTCGGTTCCAGCCAAGCTGCGCGCCGAGGCGGCCGTCGCGCTGGTGGACATCAACCGCGGCGGCGAGGTCGATCAGATCCTGAGCGCCGCCAGCGCCGACGATCGCGCCGAGATTTCCAAGTCGCTGGAGCCGGCGTACGAGGTCGCCATGAAGGACCCGGCGCCCGAGAAGGCGCTCGCCTACCGGGACGCGCTGTTCTCGCTGCGACTGGTGGCGCCGCCCGATGACCAGAAGCGGATCGACGCCGCGCTGCTGCCGGCTCTCGAGGCCGAGCTGCAGTCGGGCAAGGTGCGCCAGGGCGAGCACTCACTCGACAAGATGCTGACCGCCATCGGCCCCGACTCGGCCGCCATGCTGGTGCGCGTGCTCGCCGCGCCCGATCAGCCGTACGTCCAGACGGCCGACCTCCTGGCCAAGGTGGGCGACGAGGCGGCGCGGGATCGCGGCGCGGCGGCGCTCATCGCGCGGGCCCCGAAGATCAAGGCCAAGGAGAAGGACCATCCGGACCTCTTCTACAAGGCGCTGGGGACGCTGGGGGGGCCGACGGCGGTCAAGTACCTGGAGGCGGAGGCCACCGGCAGCAAGGGAGAAGAGGCGCTGCGGGCGACGCGCGCGCTGGGCGAGCGGCGTGATCCGACCGTGCTGTCGTTCGCGCTCAAGATCGCGGCCGATCCGAAGGCCGACAAGGCGGTGCGGGACGAGATGTTCGGCGTCGTCGAGGCAATCGGCGGGCTCGAGGCGGAGAAGGGGCTCCTGTCCATCATCTCGTCGGACAAGGAGGAGATCGTCCGGTACCGCGCGTTCGAGTCGGTGCTGGCGGCGCAGAAGGCCGAGGGGATCGTTCCGGCGCTGGAGGCGTTCCCGGTGAGTGCCAGCTACAAGAAGGTCGACGTCGACGATCTCCTGGTGAAGCTGATCGAGAAGATCGGCCAGCCGGCGCGGCCGGCGCTGGTGCGGGCGCTGGGATCGCGCGCGCCGCTGGCGCGGATGACGGCCGTGATGGCGCTGGTGCAGATCGGCAAGGCGCCCGACGCGGCGGCGCTGCAGAAGATCGCGGGCGACAGCTCGCCGGTCAAGGGCTTCCCGGCGGGGGACACGGTCGGCAAGGAGGCCGCGGCCGCCGCGGAGATCGTGAAGAAGAGATCCTGATGGCGCTTCCCGGACGCAAGACCCTGCGGCAGTTCCAATGCAATGACACGCTCTGGGTCACCTTCCGCCGCATGGCGGAGGACCAGGAGAAAGAGGTCGACGACATCATCGCCGACGCGCTCGAGGCGTACGCCCAGCTCTCCGGTTACCAGACCGGCATCAACGCGCTGGAGTCGGAGAGCCAGCTGACGCCCCCGCCGTCCGCCGCGCGCCAGCGGGCTGCGGCGCCGGCGCACGCCGTGGCGCCGCCGCCCCCGCCGCCTCCTCCGCCGGCTCCGGCGCGGTCGCGGTTCGCGCAGCGGGTCCCCCAACCGGGCGGCGTCTCCATGTTCGACGTGCCGTCGACGCCGCCGCCGCACCCGCACGCCGCGGCCTTCGGCTCGGGGGTCGACGGGACCCCCGGGGTCCAGCCCTCCGTCCCGGTCTACCTGGTGTTCGACAATCAAAAATACCGGATCGACAAGGACCAGTTCATCATTGGCCGGGGGACCAAGTCGTCCGATCTGCCGATCAAGGACGGCAACATCTCGCGCAAACATGCGGCGGTCATCCGACGGAATGGAACGTATTTCATCAAGGACCTCGGCTCGACCAACGGGATCGATTTCAAAGGGATGCGCATCGACAACAAGCGCATCGAAGAGGGGGACATCTTCCACCTCTGCGACTACGAGCTCCGCTTCACCTTCAAACGATAGCGCGTTGACGGAGCTCGGCTCCGACCCCTTCGAGGCGCCGATCGCCTCGCTCCCCGGCGCCGGGCCGGTGACGACAGGGCGGCTGGCCGAGCGCGGCGTGCGCACGGTGCGCGATCTCTTGATGCGGCTACCGCGCGGGTACGACGATCTGCGGACGGCGACGCCCCTCGCGGCGCTGCCGGGCGTTGGCGACGGGACGGTCGTGCTGGTACGCGGGACGGTCAAGCGGGTGCACGTCTTCCCGCGCCGTCTTCTCGACGTCTTCCTCGAGGACGGGGGGCAGGTGGTGCGCGCGCGCTGGTTTCGCGTCCCGGGGGCGATGGCCAAATCCTTTCCCAAAGGCAGCGAGACCGCGCTGGCGGGGGCGCTGCGGACGGCGGCCGACGGGACGCGCGAGCTCGTGTCGCCGTCGGTGGTGACGGCGGCGCTGGCGGCGCGCGGGGACGGCGGGCTCGGCCTGCGCCCGCGCTACGGCCTCGTCCAGGGGGTCAAGGGACGGGTGCTCGAGAAGATGCGCGGGGCGGCGCTCGCCCGGATCGCCACGCCGGACGAGGGGACCGGGGAGTTTCTGCCCGCGGCCGCCCGCGCGCGGCTCGGGCTGCCGTCGCTGGTCGAGGCGCTGGCACACCTGCACGCGCCGCCGGACGCGGCGGCCCTCTCGCCCGAGGCGCTGGCACCCGCGCGCGACCGGCTGGCGCTCGAGGCGGCGCTGGTGGCGCAGATTGCGTTTCTCCTGCGTCGCGCGGCCGAGGGCGAGTCGGCGCTCGTGGTCGGCCCGGCGATCGGCCCGCCGGCCCGCGCGCGGCTCGAAGCGACGCTCCCCTTCACCCTGACCGACACGCAGGCGCAAGCGCTCGACGAGGTGGCGGTCGATCTTTCGCGTGGGCGGCCGATGCGACGTCTGCTCATCGGCGACGTCGGCAGCGGCAAGACCGCGGTGGCGTTCGCTGCGGCCGCGCTGGTGGCGGCGGCGGGCGGCCAGACCTTGATGATGGTCCCCACCGAGGTGCTGGCCGAGCAGCAGAGCCGCGCCCTCGGGCCGCTCGCCGCCCGGCTCGGGATGCGCCTCGCCTCGCTGACCGGCTCCAAGCCGGCCGCCGGGCGCGAGGCGATCCTCGAGGACTGCCGTCAAGGAAAGGTGCAGCTCCTGATCGGAACACACGCTCTGGTCGGCGCCGCCAGGGAGATCGGGCGCCTCGGAATGGTGATCGTCGACGAGCAGCACCGGTTCGGCGTCGCCCAGCGCGGTGCCCTCGCGCGCTCCCACGTGGACGGCGCCGTGCCGCACCTCCTGTCGATGTCGGCCACGCCCATCCCGCGCAGCCTGGCGCTGGCGCTGCACGGCGATCTCGACGCCTCGTTCCTGACCGGGCGGCCGGGCGGTCGGCGGCCCGCGGCGGCGATCGTCTGCCAGGGCGCGCCGGGGCGCGACGCCGCCTACGCGCGGCTGCGCGACGCGCTCGCCGACGGCGCGCAGGCGTTCGTCGTCTGTCCCGTGCGGGAAGCGGCGCGCCGCCCGGGCGCGGTCACCGCCATCGCCGAGCACGCGCGCCTCCGCCGGGCGCTCGCCCCCGCGCGGGTGGGCCTCCTGCACGGCGCCCTCGGCGCGGCGGAGAAGGAGGCGGCGCTGCGGGCCTTCGCCGACGGACGAACCGACGTCCTGGTGGCGACCACCGTCGTCGAGCTGGGGATCGACGTCCCGAACGCGACGGTCATGATCGTCGAGGAGGCCGAGCGGCTGGGCCTCGCGCAGCTGCACCAGCTGCGCGGGCGGGTCGGGCGCGGCGCGCGTCCCGGCATCTGCTTCCTGCTCGCCGCCGAGGGGCTGCCGGCCGACGCGGCGGCGCGGCGGCGCCTCGCGCTCTTGGCCGCGCTCGACGACGGCTATCGGCTGGCCGAGGCGGATTTGGCCGAGCGGGGCTTCGGCGATCTGTGGGGGACGGCGCAGGCCGGCGAAGGGGAGGGCGAGGTCGAGGCGAGGCTCGGCCCCGCGGGGCTCGCCGCGTTCGCCCGATTGACCGCGCTGGCGCGTGGCGAGGCGGAGGCGCTGCTGGCCGCCGATCCGCTGCTCTGCCACGCGGCGAACCTGTCGCTCGGGCGGGCGGCGCGTGCCCGCAGCGCGACGCTGTTCGGGGGCGAGGCAGGATGAGGATGGTGAGGGCTTCCGGCGCGGCGCCCGAGCCCCGCGCGGGCGCCTCGGGCCTCGCCTGGGTGGCGGCCGGCGTCCTCGGGGGTGCGCTGGCGGGGGTGTTCGACGCCACGTCGTCGATCGTCGGTGGGATCGGCGGCCTCTCCGTCGCGAAGGCGGTTCGTCTGATCGCGCTCGCGGCCAGCCTGGTGGCGGCGGCCGGCGGCCTCGTCGGCGCGCTGGCGGCCCTGGGCGGCTGGCTCGGCCGGCGGACCGCCGCGCCGGAGCGAACGGCGGCGTTGCTCGCGGCGCTGGCGGCGGCGCCGCTGGTCGCCTACGACGCCCGCGCGCTGTTCGCGGGGCATCGCGCGGCATCGGTGCCCGGGCACCAGGCGATCTCGTTCGCGCTCGGGGCCGCGGCGCTCGCGGCCGTCGCCTGGGCGGCGCTGCGCACCGCCCGTCGGCTGCGCGCGGGGGCCGCGCCGGCAGGGTCGTGGCTGCTGGCACTGGCGCTGATTCTCGTCGGGGCCGGCTGCCAGATCGCCAACCGGCTGGTGCTCCCCCGGCTCTACCAGTGGTTTCACCTCACGCTGGCGGTGGCGACGCTGCTGGCGTTCGTGCTGGCGGTGCGCTATCGCGCGCGCGGCGGGCGAGCCGGGCGGGTCGGTCTCCTGGTGGCGGCGGCCGGGGTCGGCAGCGTGGCCTCGCTGGCCGCGCTCGGCGCGAGCCAGGGGCTGCGCTACGTCGCGTACGAGCGGACGGTGTTGACCGCCTTCGCGCTCCGCGCGCTGCCGTCGCCGGGCGCGGTGCGCGGCGTCGCAACGGGCGGCGAACGCACGAGCGGCGCCGCGCTGCCGCCGCTCCCTGCCGGCCCGCGCCGCCCCGAGGCCGACGTCCTGCTGATCACCGTCGATGCGCTGCGTGCCGATCACGTCGGCGCCTACGGCTACGCCCGCCCGACCACCCCCAACATCGATCGGCTGGCGGCCGAGGGGACGCGCTTTTCGCGCGCCTACTCGCAGGCGCCGCACACGTCGTTCTCGGTGTCGTCGATGCTGACCTCCAAGTACTTCCCCACGATGGCGCGCCTCGCGCCCGGCGAGCGGCACGACACGATCGCCGCCGTCCTGCGCAACTACGGCTGGAAGACGGCGGCCTTCTACCCGCCGGCCGTCTTCTACATCGACTCCGACAAGCTGAAGACGTTCGCCGAGACCAACTTCGACTTCGAGTACGTGAAGTTCGAGTTCATCGACGCCCAGCGCCGGGTCGATCAGCTGCTCGCCTACTACGACAACGTCAATCCGAAGCGGTCGTTCGTCTGGGTCCACTTCTTCGAGCCGCACGAGCCCTACGTGGTGCACCCGGGGTTCGAGTTCGGCCCCGGTGATGTCGACCGCTACGACGGCGAAATAGCCTACACCGACACCGCCGTGGGGCGCCTGGTCCGCGAGGTGCGCGCGCGGCGCCCGGGGACGATCGTCATCCTGGCCGCCGATCACGGCGAGGAGTTCGAGGACCACGGCGGCCGCTACCACGGCTCCTCCTTGTATGAAGAACAGCTTCGCATCCCCTTGATCATCTCGATCCCGGGCGTGGTGCCGCACGTCGTGGAGGGGCAGGTGGAGCTCTTCGATGTGACGCCGACGGTGCTGGGGCTGCTCGACATCTCGGTGCCGGTGCGGATGCGGGGGACCGACCTCGGCCCCTGGCTGGCCACGCCGCCCGCGCCCGCCGACCGGCTGCCGCCGGCGTTCGCGGAGCTGGAAGACAAGAGGATGGTGTCGCTCGGCGGCGAGAAGCTGATCTGCGACATGCGGCTCGGCCTGTGCGCCTATTACGATCTCGGGACCGATCCCCACGAGCGGCGCAACCTGGCCGAGGAGCGCCCGGCGCGGGTGGCCTATCTGCACGGGCTGCTCGACAACTGGCTCGACGCGCACCTGATGTTCGAGCCGTCACCGGCCGCGGGATCGGCGACCTCCGGTGCGCCCGTTCCGAGGGCGATCGAGCGCGGGCGGCTCGGCGATCTCGGCGCCGCGCCGGAGCTGGCAGCGCTGCTCGGCGGCGCGGCGCCGCTCGCACAGCGCCGCGAGGCGGCGGCGCTGCTGGTCGGCCTGCCGCCACAGCCGGCGACCGCCCCGGCCCTGGCGCGCGCGGCGGGCGATCCCGACGCCACGCTCGCCGACTGGGCCTCCGTCGGGTCACTCCGCCTCGGCGACGCCGCACGCCACGCGCGCGTGGCGGCGCTGGCCGCGGATCCGAAAGCCGAGCCCGGGTTGCGCGTGCGGGCGGCGCTGGCGCTGGCGGCCGCGGGCGACGGCGGTGGGCTCCCGGTGCTGGCCGAGGCGCTCGATCGCCGCGACGACATCCTGCTCTCCCGACTCGTCATCGTGACGCTTGGCAGGCTCGGCGATCGGCGGGCCGTCCCGATCCTGCTCCAGCACCTCTTCGAGGTGCAAAATCGACGGGAGATGGTGGCGGCGCTCGGTGAGCTCGGCGACCCGGCCGCCGTCGATCCCCTGATCGAGACCCTGCGGCACGACGCCTACGTGCCGGTGCGCGCCGAGGCGGCCCGGGCGCTGGCCAAGGTCGCCAGCCGAAAGGACGACCGGCGGGTCGAGAGCGCGCTCGAGGAGGCGGTCCACCACGACACCGAGCCGATGGTGACCACGGCGGCGCGCGAGGCGGCCGCGTCTGTGAATGCGGGGAAGGCGCGGACCCCGTGAGTGCGGCGGCGTCGGTCTCCCGCGATCCCGGCGCCTCCCGCGGCTCGCGCGCGCTGCCGGCCGCCCTCGCGTTCCTGTTCGGCGCGCTCTTCTTCGAACGCCTCAGCACACAGACCGCCTTCGACCCCGACGGCTTTCATCAGATGGCGCTCTTCCGGGAGTGGCTGCGCACCGGCGCGCTGCCGCTCCACGATACGTTCGCCTTCACGCACACGGTCTTTCCAGCGGTCCAGCACGAGTGGGGCGCGGGCGCGCTGCTCTACGGGCTGGCGACGGCGCTGGGCGGGCCCGGAATCGTCCTTTGGCGCTGGCTCGTCTCCGTCGCGGTCGCGATCGTGGCGACGCGCGCCGCGCGCCGCCACGCCCCGCCGGTGGTGGTCGCCTTCTGCGCCCCGATCGCGATCCTGCTGGGCCAGGTCGCCTTCACCACCATCCGGGCGGGCCTTTACACCATGCTGTTCCTGGCGCTCCTGCTCGCCGCGATCGATCGCGACCGCGGCGAGCCGCGCCCGGGCTGGTTTCTGGCGGTCTATCTGCCGATCGTCGCGCTCTGGATCAACCTGCACGGTGGCTGGGTCGTCGGCGTCGGCGCGGTCGCGCTGCACGCGGCCGAGCAGCGTCTTCGCCGCCGCCCGATCCGGCACGTCGTCGCCGCGCTCTGCGCGACGCCGCTGCTCATGGCCCTCACACCCTACGGCCGCGCCTACTACGTCGGCTGGTGGCGCAGCATCACCTTTCCGCGCGACCAGATCGGCGAGTGGGCGCCGCTCTACCGGAGCTCGTACGTCATCGGCCTCGCCGCGTTCGGGCTGGCGCTGCTGTTTCTCCTCTACGCGATGGCCCGCCGCGGGCCGCGCGCGCTGCCGGGCCTGGCGTTCGTCGGCGTGGCAGCCTGGGCGGCGCTGCGGCACGAGCGGCACGTGGCGCTGTTCGCGCTCGCCTGGTTTTGCGCGGCGCCCGGCTACCTCGCCGCCACGCCGCTCGGCGAGCTGCTCGAGGGCGCCGTGGCGCGCCGCCACGTGGCCTGGACGCTGGTGGTCGTCTCGGGCGCGCTGGGGCTCGCGCTCTGCGCGGTCGCGCTGCCGCGGCATCCGTTCCGGCTGCGGATCCCGGCGCAGGGGAGCGATCTCGCCGCCGGCGGGGTCGTCTATCCGGCGGGCGCGGTTGCCTACCTCGCCGACCAGGGGTTCCGCGGCAAGCTGGTCACCTCGTTCATCAACGGCGGCTTCGTCATCTGGAAGCTCCACCCCGCGGCGCGGGTCAGCTTCGACGGCCGCTACGAGGTCGCCTACGCGCCCGAGGTGCTGGGCGAGGACCGGACGCTGCATCGGGCGCGGGCGGGCTGGCGCGAGGTGGTCGCCCGCTACGCTCCCGACGCGATGCTGGTCGCGCGCAACGAGCCGCTCGACGCCGCGCTGCCCGACGCCACCGGCCTCGGGCGCGTCTACCGCGACGACGCGTACGACGTCTGGGCGCGTCCGGCGCTGGGGCTGCCGGCGGTCGATCGGTCGGGGGCGGTCATCCCGACCCCCTTTCCGTGACGGCCACGCTGCCGTGCAGCCAGTCGATGTAGGCGCGGCTGCTGTCGTGAACCGTGAAGGCGAGGATCTCCGGCACGTCGTAGGGGTGCAGCGCCAGGATCCTGTCGCGCAGCCGCTCGAACAGGGCGGGGTGGGTCTTGACGAAGCAGATCACCTCCTCGTCATCGTGGATCTGCCCCTGGTACCGGTAGATCGACCGCGCGCCCGGCAACATCGTCACGCAGGCGGCCAGCTCCTCGTCGACCAGAGCCCGTGCCAGCGACCGGGCGTTCTCGGCGTCCGGCATCGTGACGTGAACCTCCAGCGCGTCGGCCACGCTTGAGGCTACCATGCGGCCGCGCGTCGGGGTGAGCAGCCATCTTGACGGCGGCGCTTCGGAAGAGGAAATTGTCGCGCCTTGCTGATCGTTCAGAAATATGGCGGGACCTCGGTCGGCAACGTCGAGCGCATCCGCAACGTCGCGCGCCGCTGCCTGGCCACGCAGCGCCAAGGGCACGACGTGGTGGTCATCGTCTCGGCGATGTCGGGTGAGACGAACCGCCTGCTCGGCCTGGCCAGGCAGATCACCGACATCCCCGACGAGCGCGAGCTGGACGTCATCGCCTCGACCGGCGAGCAGGTGAGCGTCGGTCTGGTCGCGCTGGCGATCCAGGCCGAGGGGGGCAAGGCGATGTCGCTGCTCGGCCACCAGGTCCGCGTGCTGACCGACAGCGCGTTCGCCCGCGCGCGCATCAAGGAGATCGACGCCCACGCGATCACCGACGCGCTCGAGGAGGGGAAGATCGCGGTCATCGCCGGCTTCCAGGGGGTCGACGAGGACGGCAACATCACGACGCTGGGGCGGGGCGGATCGGACACCTCGGGCGTCGCCATCGCCGCCGCGCTCAAGGCCGACGCCTGCGAGATCTACACCGACGTCGACGGCGTCTACACCGCCGATCCGAACGTCGTCCCCACGGCGCGCAAGGTCAGCCGCATCAGCTACGAAGAGATGCTGGAGCTGGCCTCGCTCGGCGCCAAGGTTCTGCAGATCCGCTCGGTCGAGTTCGGGATGAAGTACGGTGTCCCGATCCACGTCCGATCGAGCTTCAACGACAACGAAGGGACATGGGTCGTGCCGGAGGAAAAAGCGATGGAATCGGTCATGGTCTCGGGCGTCACCGCCACCAGGGACGAAGCCAAGATCACCATGCACGGGATCTCCGATCAGGCCGGCATCCAGGCGATGGTGCTTCGCCCGCTGGCCGGGGCCGGGATCGTGGTCGACGTGATCGTCCAGGCGTACGTCGAGGGCGGGCGCACCAACTTCAGCTTCACGCTGCCGGCGGCCGACCTGGCCCGCGCCAAGGATCTGCTGATCAAGCAATGCGCCCACCTCTGTCCGCCAGAGCAGATCAAGAGCGAGTCGAACCTCTCCAAGGTCTCGGTGGTCGGCGTCGGGATGCGGTCACACGCCGGCGTGGCGCTCAAGATGTTCGAGATCCTGGCCAAGGAGAACATCGCGGTGCAGCTGATCGCCACCTCCGAGATCAAGATCTCCTGCGTGATCGAGGCGAAGTACGCCGAGCTGGCCGTCCGCGCGCTCCACGACGGCTTCGGCCTCGACAAGGCCTGAGCGGCCAGGCGCGCGAGGAGGAGAGCGATGAATGATGACGTGGAGGTGGCCAGGGAGGACGGGGTGTTGCGCGTCACCCTCAACCGGCCGGCCAAGAAGAACGCCCTCACCCGCGCGATGTACACGACGCTCGCGGCGGCGCTGGCGGACGCGGAGGCAGATCCGGCCGTGCGCGTGGTCCTGTTTACCGGCGGGCCGGAGATGTTCACAGCGGGGAACGACCTCGGCGATTTTCTGGCCGCCGATCGGGACTTGTCGCCCGCGGCGGCGTTCATCAGGGCGCTCGCGCGGGCGACGAAACCGTTGGTCGCGGCGGTGAGCGGCCTGGCGGTCGGCGTCGGCGCCACGATGCTGCTTCACTGCGATCTCACCTACGTGGGCCGGAGCGCGAGCCTCTCGTTTCCGTTCTTGAACCTGGCGGTGGTTCCCGAAGCCGGATCGACGGTGCTGCTTCCCGCTGTCGTCGGCCTTCCTCGGGCGACGCGGCTGCTCTACTTCGGAGAGAAGCTTTCGGGAGAGGAGGCCGCGCGCCTCGGCGTGGTCACCGAGGCCGTCGACGACGACAAGGTGCAGGAGCACGCGGTCGCGCAGGCGCGCCTCGTCGCCCAACGCCCGCGCCACGCTCTGATGGCGACGCGCGCGCTGCTGCGCAGACCGTTCGCCGCGGCGGTGGACGAGGCGATCCGGCGCGAGCTCGAGGTGTTCGAGCGCCAGCTTTATTCGGCCGAGGCGCGCGAGGCGATGACGGCGGTGCTGGAGAAGCGGCCGCCTGATTTCTCGAAGCTCTGAGCCGCTAGTCGAGGAGCTGGCGGATCTTGGATTCGAGGTCCGCCACCGCGACCGTGAACTGCGTGCCCTTGGCGAGGTCCTTGACCGTGACGGTCCCCGAGGCGATCTCGTTCCCGCCGACGATGACGGCGACGCGGGCGCGCAGCTTGTCGGCGCGTTTGAATTGCGACTTCATGCTTCCGCCGCGGTGCTCGAATTCGACGCTGATGCCGGCGGCGCGCAGCCGCTGGGCGATCGGGAGGGCGTAAGCACGGGCGGCCTCATCCATCGGCGCGAAGAAGACGTTCACCGGGCGCTCGTAGCTTTCAGGCGGGTGGGTGAGCGCGAGCAGCATGCGTTCGACGCCCAGCGCGAAGCCGATGCGCGGGGGTCTTGGGGCCGCCCAGCGAGTCGACCAGGCCGTCGTAGCGGCCGCCGCCGCAGATCGTGTTCTGGGCGCCGAGCTCGCCGGCGGTCGTCTTGATCTCGAAGATCGTTGCCGTGTAGTAGTCGAGGCCGCGCACGAGGCGCGGCGTCGAGCGTCGTGGCGCACGCCGAGCGTCGTCGAGCAGCTTGCGCACGGTCGCGAAGCGGGCTTGCGAAGGCGTCGCTCAGGTTGTCGAGCAGCACGGGCGCATTGGCGACGAGCGCCTGACGATCTCGGGGTTCTTCGAGTCGAGGATGCGCAGCGGGTTCTGTCTCGAGGCGCCGGCGCGCGTCCTCGTCGAGCGCCTCGCAGGTGCTGGCGGAAGAAGGCGACCAGCGCGTCGCGGTAGGCGGCGCGCTCCTCGGGCTCGCCGAGCGAGTTGAGCGTCACCTCGCAGCGCGTCCGTCGGGCAGGCCGAGTCTCCCGAGCATCGCGCCAGCATCGCGATCATCTCGGCGTCGGCCGTCGGCTCGTTGACGCCGAACAGCTCGGCGCCGACCTGGTGGAACTGCCGCAGGCGCCCGCGCTGCGCGCGCTCGTGCCGGAACATCGGTCCCAGGTAGAACCAGCGCGTGACCGGCTCCGTGTTCCACTGCGCGTTCTCGATGTACGCGCGCACGGCCGACGCGGTCCCCTCGGGCCGCAGGCTGACCGAGCGGCCGTCGCGGTCGTCGAAGGTGTACATCTGCTTCTCGACGACGTCGGTGACCTCGCCGACGGAGCGGACGAAGAGCGGCGTGTACTCGAGGATCGGCGTGCGCAGCTCGTGGTAGGCGAACGCCTCCAGCACGCCGCGCGCCTTTTCCTCGACGAACTGCCACTTCGACGACCTCCGGCGGGAGGATGTCGTTCATCCCCTTCACGCCGGGTGGGACTTCAGGCATGGGCGGCTTTTACCACGTGGTCAGTCGGTCCGGACGACGGCGTCGCCGAGAAGGCCTACCAGAAAGGCGAGCGCGCGATCGACCGCGGCCGCGTCGCGGCCGTCGAGGGTGATCTTGACGCGGTAGTCGCGCGCCTCGAGGTGGGGGTAGGAGCCGACGTCGACGCCGGGGAAGGCGGCCACCGTCTCGTCGAGCGCGCCCGCGATCGCCCCCTCGCCGGCGCGCGAGTAGAGCGCCCGGCCGTGGATCGGCGGCGCGCGGAAGAGCTCGCGCACCGCCTCGAACTTGGCGCGGAAGATCGACGGCACGCCCGGGAGGATCCAGACGTTGCGCACGACCACCACCGGCCAGGTGGTGCCGGGGCCGCCCGGCCCGTGCTCGAGCCGCGCCCCCGCCGGCAGGTCGGCCATCCGCAGATCGCGCTCGTGCAGGCGCGCCCCGTAGCGATCGCGCAGCAACGCCTCCAGCTCCGGGTTGCGCGTGATCGGCAGGTCGAAGGCCTCGGCCACCGCCCGCAGCGTCACGTCGTCGTGGGTCGGGCCGACGCCGCCCGAGGTGAAGAGGTGGTCGACGGTGGGGCCGAGCGCCCGGACGCGGGCGGCGATCTCGGCCGTCACGTCGGGGATCACCTCGATCCGCCGCAGCGAGACCCCCAGTTGGCGCAGCTCGCCGATGAGATAGCGCGCGTTCTGGTCGTCGACCTTTCCCGAGAGAATCTCGTTTCCGATGACCAGGATCGCGGCGGTGGGGTCGGCCAGCACGGCGTCTTCATCATTACACGGGAAGCTGGCATAATCGCCGCGCGACCTTGACCAACAACAACTTGCTTCTGGTGCCGTTCCTTTTCTGCTCTTTGGCCGTCACGGCGGCATTCGCCGGTTGTTCCAGCCCCGCCTCCGGCACGCGGCCGCACGATGGCGGAATGGACGTGCCGATCTCGAAGATCGACGCGCAGTCCAAGGACCAATACTGTGCGGCCGACGCGATGGGCGGCGGACCCTGCCGGATCAACTTCTGCGGCAAGCTGGAGACGGCGAACGCGCTCCTCGCCAACCCGCCCGGGTACGGCCAGTCGGGGACCGACTCCATCTGCAACCCCGGGGACGTCTGCGTGGTCGGCGCGCCAGCGCCGACCGGCGACGCCTTCCAGCTGACCTGCGTGGCGCCGACGGTGGGCGCGCTCGCCTTCGGGGCGCCGTGCTCGGCCAGCCCGGCCGCGGGGATGCGCTGCGCGAACGACTCGCTCTGCATCGCCAGCGCCGACTTCCCCACCCAGTTCTTCTGCGCCACGATGTGCCGCAACGACGCCGACTGCCCGACCTCGTCGAGCTGCCTCGAGTACCCGACGGTGAAGGCGCCCGACGGCTCGGTGGCGCACGTCGGGATGTGCACGCCGTCCACGAAGATCGCCGCCACCCCCTGCACCCACGAGATCGCCTGCCCCACCGGGCAGGGGTGCGTCGCCGGCGGGACGCGGACCTCGCTGACGGTCTGCAAGGCGACCGGCGGTACGCTGCCGGTCGGCACGGCTTGCACGAGCGCCGCGCAGTGCCTGAGCGGCACCTGCTACGACCGCGAGTTCAAGGTCGCCGGCGGCACCAACCGAACCTTCTGTTCCTCGGTCTGCACGTTCAACAGCGACTGTGGTCTCGATCAGGTTTGCGCGCGGATCGTCCAGAACAACAACGGTACGCCGGCCGACCCGACCGACGACGTGGTGGGGGGCGTCTGCCAGTCGCTGTTCGTCCCCCTGGGCGCGAGCGGGTGCGGCCTCGACTCCGACTGCCTCGCGCTCGCCAACGGCTCCGACACCTGCGACGCGACCCACGGGCTCTGCTACAGCAAGTCCGCGGTCCCCGGCTCGGCCTGCACGAGCGAGGCGGGCTGCATGATCGGCGGCGTCTGTTCGATGGAGGCGCACTTGTTCCCGGGTGGCTACTGCCAGCTGTACGGCTGCGCGCCGACCCCGACCGGCAGCACACTCAGCGCCGACCTCTGCCCGGGCGCCGGCAGCGTCTGCGTGCAGCGCGGCGGTCCGGACGCCCCGCTCTACGCCTGCTACGACGGCTGCCAGCTCGGGAGCGACGCCGGTGCCCAGATGTGCATCCGCGCCAGCGCGGGCTACTTCTGCTCCGCGTCGACGCGCGGCCAGCCGGCGAACATCTGCCTCGGGCAGGGCGGAACGTAGCCGGCGTGCGCGCCACGAACGAAGGAGCGCGGACGGGGCCGAGGTCGCTGATGGAGCTGGTGGCGCTGGTCGTACTCGTTTTGGGCGCCTCGCCGGCGGCCGCCCAGACGCCGCCGCTCCCGCCGCCGGTCGCGCCCGCGGCCACTCCAGCGGCGCCTGCCGCGCCGGTGAACGCGCCCGCGCCGGAGCCCGTCCCGACGGCTGCCGCCGCCACGCCCGCGCCCGCCGCTCCCGCCGCCGCGGCCGAGCCCGAGCCGGGGCCGATCCCGACCAGCGACGCGACGCCGGCCGCCACGGACCACGACGCCGTCGTCGGGCACGTCGGGATCGCGGCGCGCCGCCTCGATCCGGGACCGCTGCCGCTCTCGCTGCGCCCGGGGCAAGGGTGCCCGACCGACATGAGCATCCCCTGCACGGTGACGCTGGGGGCCGTGGGCGCCCGCTACTGGATGACGCGCAACCTGGCACTCAACGGCTACCTCGCGATCGGCAGCGGGGGCGGCTCGCTGGGCGGCCAGGATCTCGACACCTACCTCGGCGTCGGACCTATCGTGGGCGCGACCCTGCTGCTCGCCAACTGGCGCCACCTGTCGATCGGCGCCAGCCCCGAGCTGACGGTGATCTGGTTTCGCCCCGCCGGCGGCGACGTGCCGAGCACGCTGCTCGTCGGCATGAGCGCGGCGCTCGAAGGGGAGCTGCACTTCGGGTTCGTCGGCGTGCCGGCCCTGTCGATCGGCCTCCTGGCCGGCGCGGCGCTGAACTACGAGCGCGCGCCGAACGCGCATCTCTGGTCGGTCGGCGTGATCGGCGCCGGCAGCATCTGGGACGCGCTCTCCACGCTCTACGTGCGGTATTACTTGTGACGAGGAGCGTGCTTTCGCCATGACGCCGCGGCTTCCCCCGCCCGACAACGATCTCACCGAGCGCCGTGAGATCCTCGACGCTGCCGGCCTCGGTCGGACCCTGCGCCGCATGGCGCTGGAGATCGCCGAGCGGATCCCCGAGGTGGCGCGGCCGATCTATCTGGTCGGCATCCGCACGGGCGGCGCCTACCTCGCGCAGCGCCTCTCGGGTCTCTTGGTCGAGGCGGGCGAGGCGAAGCCGCTTTTGGGAGCGGTCGACATTTCGCTCTACCGCGACGACGTGTTCCGCGGCCTCCCCAAGCCGGAGATCGGCCCCACCGAGCTCCCCGAGCCGATCGACGGGCGCACGGTGGTGCTGGTGGACGACGTTCTCTTCACGGGGCGCACCATCCGCGCCGCGATGGACGTGCTGGCCGACTACGGGCGCCCGCAGGCGGTGAAGCTGGCGGCGCTGGTCGACCGCGGGCGCCGCGAGCTGCCGATTCAGCCGGACGTCGTCGGCGTCGCCGTCGAGACCACGCCGCGCGAGTCGGTGCGCGTGATGCTGACCGAGCGGGGCGAGGTCGACCGGGTCGTCCTGCGGGAGCGGCGCGTGTGACCGGCTTCGCCCACCGCCACCTGCTGGGGATGGAGGGGCTGAGCAGCGCCGAGATCACCCAGCTGCTCGACCTCGGCGAGCGGTTCCTGGAGATCGCCGAGCGGCCCATCAAGAAGGTGCCGACCCTGCGCGGCAAGACGGTCATCAACCTGTTTCTCGAGGCGTCGACCCGCACGCGGACGTCGTTCGAGATCGCCGCCAAGCGGCTGTCGGCCGACGCGGTCAACATCTCGGGATCGTCCTCCTCGACGGTGAAAGGTGAGACGCTGCTCGACACGGCCCGCAACCTCGACGCCATGGCGCCCGACGTGGTGGTGGTGCGCCACGCCCAGGCGGGCGCCGCCGAGATGCTGGCGTCGCGGCTGCGCGCCGGGGTGGTCAACGCGGGCGACGGCGCGCACGAGCACCCGACCCAGGCGCTGCTCGACTGCTCGACGATCCGCGCGCACAAGGGGCGCCTCGAGGGACTGGACGTCGTCATCTGCGGCGACATCCGCCACAGCCGCGTCGCCCGCTCGGACATCTGGGCGCTGACCAAGCTGGGGGCGCGCGTGCGGATCGCGGCGCCGCGCACCTTGCTGGCGCCCGGGCTCGAATCGATGGGCCCGCCCGGCACCGTCACCATCCACGAGCGGATCGAGCCGGCGCTCGAGGGGGCCGACGTGGTCATGATGTTGCGCATCCAGAAGGAGCGCATCGGCGGCGCCCTGTTCCCGAACACCCGGGAGTACTCCCGCTACTTCGGCCTCAACGCGCGCCGCCTCGCCCTGGCCAAGCCCGACGCGATCGTCATGCACCCCGGCCCCATCAACCGCGGCATCGAGATCGACCCCGCCGTCGCCGACGGTCCGCGCGCCGTGATCCTCGATCAGGTCTCCCGCGGCGTCGCGGTCCGCATGGCCGTGCTCTATCTGCTCGCGGGCGGAGACGCCGGGCCGTCGGAGTAGCCCAACCGGGCAGCCTCACCGCGAGCAGCCTCACCGATCGGTGGGATGGCGGGCTGGAGAAGCCGCCTTGCCGTGGATCGCCGCAACCGTCCCCGAATTGGAGTTGGTGCCGGCCGACGCATCCGGTGTCGCGGAGGAGGGAACGAGCTCGAAGGCACCCATGTCCCAACCGGCGCCCTGAGGCCGGACCAGCCCGGTGAGATCCTGATACGCCGCCGTCGGCGTCCCAACATCGACGGCGGGACTGCCAGGGGAGAGGCGAAGCGCCTGGGAGTTGGAGATGTCGGTCGACACGAAGAGCGGATCGGCGACCACGTCGCCGGTGCCGGTGGGGGCGCCCTTCCAGGATCCCGAGACGTTCGGTGCAAACCCCAGGTTGTGATCCTCCGTCTCGGTTCCCATGCCATCGGACATGATGTAGCTGGACGCGCTGCTCGTCATTCCCTCCGAAAAAATGTTGTTTTCCAGCGTCACGTTTCCCGTGGTGCCGCTATGTGTAAGGAAGTAAATGGCACTGCCGGTTGGAACGCCGGACGGCGGAAGAACGAACACCGTATTGTTGTAGATGGAGATCTGGTCGACGAAGCTGGCCGGCAACAAGGGATGCCCTGCGACCTCCACCGCGACCGCGGGATTCCAGATGACGTTGTTGCGTACGACGACGTGCTGAGCACGAATCGAAATAGCGTTGTAGTACGTGTTGGCGGGAACCGTCGAATCCGACAGCACGTTCCCCTCGACGAGGACGTTGCTGACGTGTTCGAGCTGGGAGTCGTTCTGGGGTGTAAAGCTGATGACCCGCTGCATTTTGTTGTCGACCTCGACGACGTTGGTATCGTCGCCCCGGAACGCCGTCGTATCGAAGGATGCGTCGGATTGCGGATCCGGGTTGATCATGTTCTCGGCTACGTAGCTGTCGTTCGCAAAGCCGGGGGTTCCAACGTTACCGCCCTGAATTCGAATCCCGTGGTCCCCGCCATTGAACTTTTCAATCGTCGTCCCGATGACCGCGAAGTGCGTGGACCGATCCCCGTAGACCCCGTAGCCGTGGAAGTCATGCAGGTGAGAGTCGACAATGAACGTCCCGTCGGTCGAAGACCCCATCTGGAAGGTGTTCGCGCCCGTCCCGGACGGTTCACCAATCCCCTCGACCTCGAGCCCTTCAGACAAGATGTGCTGAGTCCCGGTCATGAAGATGCCCGCAAATGCGCCCGCCGACGCGACCAGGTGGAGGCCCACCAGGCGGATGTCCTTGACACCTTGGATGCTGATGAACGATCCGAACCCGGACGTCGGCACGCTCGAGGTCAATATCGGCGCTTGCGACGACGTCGAGGATGGATCGGTGTAGGCCCCGATCAAGTACGGAGTCGTCGTTGGGAGGTAGAGGGTCGCGGTGCCGAGGTCGAAGGTGTCGCCGCGCTTGAGCAAGAGCGTCGTCTGCGCGGCGAGGTGTTTCACGGCGGCGGCCATGGTCTTGAACGGCTGCGCCATCGTGCCGCTGTTGCTGTCGTTCCCCTTGCTGGACGAGACGTAAAACGTAGACCCGGTGAGCGCCGCTACCGTGATGGGAACCGTCGTGGTGCCGGCGTGACCCGCGAGGTCACGCACCCGGACGGAGACTTGGTACGTCCCCGGGACGTCGAACACGTGAGCGCTCAGGAAGCCGATCGTCGAGCGGTGGACGTTCCCGGGGTCGACGTTGGTCGAGTCGAAATCCCAGTTGAAGTGGGCGCCGACGTAGTCGCCGTTCTGGAGTCCCGTCGTCGCGGTGGCATCGAAGAAGACCGCGCAGGGCGCCGCGCAGGTGGTGCGGGAGGCGTTGACGGTCAAGGCGACGGACCCGACGCACTGGCCGGTGTCGAACTTGCAACTCGGAGCGCACTGGAGCTGCCCGCTGTCAAAGCCCAACGACATGCAGCTTGCGCCGTTGAGGTTGGTCCCGTCACAGACCTCCCCGGATTCCACCTTTCCGTTTCCACAGACGTTCGCAGGACCGGCATCACCAGAATTGGCCACGTGCGCGGAATGCGACGCGCACCCCAGAAGGGCCACGGGGAAAAGCAGAGCGCCGAGCCGGATCACTTTCGGGTGCGAAAAGGCCATTGAGTTCGAGCTCCGGTTACCAGCGGAGCATGCGCACCGACGACGGGAAGTTGTCAAGCAGGTTGGCCGCAGAGCCGGCACCGTCGGTCGTCATCACGGCCGTGAATGTGTCATCAATGGGTGCTTGGCTCTCCGTGACGTCGTCGTGGACGGTCCGCGCCTGTTGCTGGTCGGGATCAACCCGGGGCTCAGATCGGGCGAGGTGGGGCACCACTTCGCGGGCAACGGCAACCCGTTCTGGCGGCTGCTCCACGCGGCGCGGCTGACGCCGGTGCTCCTGCACTACAGCGAAGACCGGCGGCTCCGCGAGTTCGGGATCGCGCTCACCAACCTCTGTCCGCGCACGACACGGACGGCGGCGGAGCTGACGCGCGCGGAGATCGCGCGTGGGCACGCCGCGCTGGCGCGCAAGATCGCCTTCTTTCGCCCGGCCGTCGTGGCTTTCGTCGGCGTCAGCCTCTATCGGACGTACTTCGGTGCCGCCGCGGGCCCGGGTCCCGGGCTGAAACGCGAGACGATCGCCGGCGCCCGCGTTTTCGTGGTCCCCAACCCCAGCGGTCTCAACGCCAGCTTCCCCGGATTCGACGACAAATTGCGCTGGTTCAAGAAGCTGCGCCTGTTCGTCGACCGGGTGGCCGGCTGATCGCGTGGACGTAGCGCGGCTCCGCCGCGCGGAGTCCGTCGCGGGGGGGCACGGGGACCCTTCGAGGGTCCCCGATTCAATTGAGGTTGACTGGGGGGCGGGAACCCCCTATCAAGGGGACCCGGCGAATGGATCTCTGTCTGCGCGGCGGCCGGGTGATCGATCCTCGGCGCGGTATCGACGCCGAGGCGGACGTGCTGCTGAAGGACGGCGCCGTCGGATTGGTCGGCGCGGGGATCGCCGAAGGCGTGGGCGAGGGGGTGCGGATCGTCGACGTGCGCGGCAAGTGGGTGATCCCGGGCCTCATCGACCTGCACACGCACCTGCGCGAGCCGGGGCAGGAGTACAAGGAAGATATCGTGACCGGCACCCGCGCGGCCGCGGCGGGCGGGTTCACGGCGGTGTGCGCGATGCCGAACACGACGCCGCCCAACGACACGCGCGCGGTGACGGAGCTCATCGTCCGCCGCGCGCGCGAGGCGGGGGCGGTGCGCGTCTACCCGGTCGGCGCCATCACCAAGGGGCTCGCCGGCGAGTCGCTGGCCGAGATGGGGGAGCTCAAGGAGGCCGGCTGCGTGGCCGTCTCCGACGACGGCCAGCCGGTGATGAACGCCGAGCTGATGCGGCGGGCGATGGAGTACGCGCGTACCTTCGGGCTCACCATCATCCAGCACTGCGAGGACCTGACGCTGTCGGCGGGAGGCGCGATGAACGAGGGACCGGTCGCGACCCGCGCCGGGATCCGCGCCCAGCCGGCCTCGGCCGAGTCGGCGATGGTGGCGCGCGACCTGGAGCTCTGCGCGCTGACCGGCGCCCGCTATCACGTGGCCCACGTCAGCAGCGCCGAGTCGGTGCGCCTGGTCCGCGAGGCGAAGCGGCGCGGCCTGCCGGTCAGTTGCGAGGTGACGCCGCACCACCTGACGCTGACCGACGAGGCGTGCGCCCACTACGACACGCACGCCAAGTGCAACCCGCCGCTGCGCGGAGCCGCCGACGTCGAGGCGCTGCGCGCGGCGCTGGCCGACGGGACGATCGACGCGGTCGCCACCGATCATGCGCCCCACTCGCCGGTAGAGAAGGAGGTCGAGTTCGAGCAGGCGGCGTTCGGGATCATCGGTCTCGAGACGGCGGTGCCGCTGGTGCTGGAGCTCGTCCGCGCGGGGGTGCTGACGCCATCGGTGTTCGTCGAGCGCCTCTCGGCGGGGCCGGCCGCGCTGTTCGGCCTGCCGGGCGGGACGCTCGCCGACGGCGCGCCGGGCGACGTGACGGTCATCGACCCGGAGGCGGCCTGGACCTGTGAGCCGCGGACGTTCCGGTCGCGCTCGCACAACACACCCTTCGCCGGGCGGAGGCTGCTGGGGCGGGCGGTGTTGACGGTCGTGGGCGGTGCTATCGTCTACTCGGGAGAGAGAGCGTGAGCCAAGAGAGGCAACAGACGCCACAGCAACAGCCGCCGCCGCAGGATTCGCCGGCTCTGCCGCCGGCGCTGCTGGCGATGGAGGACGGCACCGTCTACCGCGGCTTCGGTTTCGGCGCGGCCGACGGCGGTGCTGTTACCGGGGCCGGGGAGATCGTCTTCAACACGGCGATCACCGGCTATCAGGAGGTGCTGACCGATCCGTCGTACCGCGGGCAGATCGTCACCATGACGGCGCCCGAGATCGGGAACGTCGGCATCAACCCGGTCGACTTCGAGTCGGCGCGCCCCTGGTGCGCGGGGTTCGTCGTGCGCGAGCTGTCGCCGCTGGTCTCGAACTGGCGCGCCTCGGGATCGCTGCACGAGCTCCTGGCGCAAAACGGCGTCGCCGGCATCACCGGGATCGACACCCGGGCGGTGACCCGGCGGATTCGTCTGTCCGGTGCGCAGCGGGCGGTGATCACGCGCAATGTCGCCGATCCCGCCGCCGCGGTGGCGCGCGCGCGCAACCATCCCTCGCTCGAGGGGCGCGACCTCGTGCGCGAGGTGACCTCGGCCGCGCCCTACGACTGGGACGAGCCGCTCTGGCAGGGGCCGCGCGCGCCGAGCCGCGGCCCGGTGGAGACGCGCCCCGCGCGCCACCATGTCGTGGCCTACGACTTCGGCATCAAGCGCGGCATCTTGCGACACTTGCGCTCGTCAGGGTGCAAGGTGACGGTGGTGCCCGCCACGACCCCGGCGCGCGAGGCGCTGGCGCTGAAGCCCGACGGCCTGTTTCTCTCCAACGGCCCCGGTGATCCGGCCGCGGTCGGCTACGCGATCGAGGCGGCGCGCGAGCTCTGCGCGTCCAAGCTGCCGGTGTTCGGCATCTGCCTCGGCCATCAAATTCTGGGGCTCGCGCTGGGCGGCAAGACGTACAAGCTCAAGTTCGGGCACCACGGCGCGAACCACCCGGTCATGGATCTCGGCACGCGCAAGGTGGAGATCACCTCGCAGAACCACGGTTTCGCGGTCGACGTCGACTCGATGGCGGGCAAGGCGGTGCTCTCGCACGTCAGCCTCAACGACAAGACGGTCGAGGGGATGCGGCACGGCGAGCTGCCGGTGTTCAGTGTGCAGTACCACCCGGAGGCGTCGCCGGGGCCGAACGATTCGAACTATCTGTTCGAACGTTTCTGTGTCTCGATGGAAGAGCGCCGCCGTCGCTGAGCGATGATCTACGCGCTGCTCGACCGACTGACGGAGCGCTACAGCGAGAACGAGCATCGGCTGGAGGCGATGCGCGCGCGCGAGGAGTACTTCGACCGCGCGGGGAAGGTGTTCGACGACGACGCCGAGCTCTTCGAGGGGCGGATGGCCTCGTTCCTCGAGTGGTACGTGCTGGAGCGACCGTCGGCCGGCCTGGCCGGAAAGGCGCCGATCGCGCACGCCCTCGAATCGGCGGCCGGGGCGCCGGCTGCCGAGCGGCGCACGCTGGCGCACCTGGCGTCGAGCCACCGCAGCGTCTTCCAGCTGGCCGCCTCGGCCGATCGGGTGCTGGAGATCGACGATCTCGTCGGCGGGGCGCGCTTCTCGGTGGTCGAGCGGCGCAACACCGCCGGCGTGGCGCCCGGCGACGTGTTCGAGGCGCGCCTCATCTGGGACGCGGCGGGCGAGGGGGGCGCGCCCGAGCGGGCGATTTTCGGCCGCACCTTCCTGTTTCACCCGCCCGACGCGCGCGACGTCGTCCTCGAGTGGGTCGAGCGCGCCGTGGAGCTGGGGACGCGGCGCGAGGAGATCCTGTTTCACCTCTCGCGCCAGTACGTCCGCTGGCACCGCCTCGGCCACATCGGGGCGGCCAAGGTCTACCGCGATGGTGGCTGACCCCGGGGCGCCGCGCCAGTTCCGGTGGGGGAAGCGGCTCGCGGCGTGGGCGGTCATCCTCGTCGGGCTGGTCGCCGCCGCGAACCTCTATCTCGTCGCCGCCAGCCGCGACGCCATCGTGTCCGACCTCGCCGCGACGCCGCCGCGTCCGTACGCGATGGTGCTCGGCAGCCACGTCTCTCCCGAGGGGATTCCGACGCGGGAGCTGGCCGAGCGGCTCGAGATGGGGCGGCAGCTCTATCGCGCGGGCCTGGCGCGGCGGCTCATCGTGTCGGGGGCCGTCCGCCCGCGATACGACGAGCCCGACGCCATGGCGGCCTGGCTCACGAGGCGCGGCGTCGCCCCGGCCGACCTGGTGATCGACCGCGGCGGCTACCGCACGGCCGCCAGCATGGCCGACGCCGCCGCGCGCGGCGTGGAGGCGCTGCTGGTGGTGTCGCAGCCCTACCACCTGCCGCGCGCGCTCTACCTGGCCAAGCACGCCGGCCTGCAGGCGGTGGGCGTCGCGGCCCGCGAGCCCCGGCGCCCGCTGGTCGAGCGGTTCTTCACCTTCGTGCGCGAGACGACCGCCCGCGCCGAGGTGATCGTCGAGGTCGCGCTGCGAGGCGTTCGGGGGCTCCCCGCCGAGCGGATTCCCCAGGCGCCGCCGAGCTGAGCCGCCAACGTCCCCAACGTCCGCAACCTCCGGAAGGAAGCGCCGATTGCAAACGGTTCCCCCCTTGGTTAGAAACGCCGGCATGCGAAACCTCGCCCTCCGGCTGGCCGTCGTGTCGGCGCTGCTCGCGTTCGCCGCCTGCGTCGAGCAGGATCAGGACAAGGCATCCGCCGATGATCTGGCGGCGGCCAAGGCGAACCTGCTGAAGGAGCCGCCCGCGCCGCGCTATCCGGTGAACGCCGACCTGGACGGCAAGGTGGTCTTCCTCGGGATGGACGTCGATCCGTCGCCGGCCGAAGCAGGCAAAGACCTCAAGCTCACGCAGTACTTCAAGGTCGTGTCCCCCCCGGGCGACGGCTGGAAGACGTTCACCCACGTCGAGGGGCCGAACAAGCAGAGCTACATCAACGGTGACCACGTCCCGATCGACGGGAGGTATCCCGTTCCCTCCTGGAAGGCGGGCGACATCATCCGCGACGTGCACACCGTCAAGCTCCCCGACAGCTGGCCGTACCCGGTGGTCGAGGTGTACGTCGGCCTCTGGCGTGGCTCCACCCGGATGCCGGTGAAGTCGGCAAATCACGACACCGAAGGTCGCGTGCTGGCGGCGTCGATCCCGGTGCAGGCGTCGCCCACCGCGGCGCCGCGCAAGCGGTACGTGGCGCGCCTGGTGCAGAAGGCCCCCAAGCTGGACGGCAAGCTCGACGACGCGGTCTGGACGGCGGCGCCGTCGACCGGCCCGTTCGTCAACACGCTGACCGGCGCGGCGGTGGGGCCCGAGATGCACACCGAGGCCAAGCTTCTGTGGGACAAGAAGAACCTCTACGTCGGGTTCGAGAACACCGACGACGACGTCTGGACCGATCTCGCCAAGCGCGACGACAAGCTTTGGACCGAGGAGGCCGACGAGCTGATGATCGACGCCGACGGCAACGGCCGCACCTACGTCGAGCTGCAGATCGCGCCCAACGGAAACATCTTCGACACCTACCTGCCGTCGCCGCGCAAGTACGAGGACACGGTCGATCCGAAGATGAAGCCGTTCTCCTGGAACTCGAAGATGGTCGCCAAGGTCCACGTCGACGGGACGCTGAACAAGCGCGACGACAAGGACAAGGGGTGGACGGTCGAGCTCGCCTTGCCGCTCGAGGACGTCAAGGGCCTCGACGACAAGTCGGCCGTCCGGCTGCCGCCCGAGCCGGGCGACGTCTGGCGGTTCAACATGTACCGGATGGATCTGCCCAAGGGGAAGCCGCA
The DNA here is from genome assembly GCA_963831685.1 of uncultured Pseudomonadota bacterium. Lineage (GTDB taxonomy): Bacteria > Myxococcota_A > Polyangia > Fen-1088 > Fen-1088 > JADGRB01. The sequence goes on along the minus strand of CAWHRJ010000004.1, from coordinate 1,255,829 downwards.
GCAGGCTGCCGGTTGGTCGCCGCCGATGATCGGCGACTTCCATGCGCTCAGCCGATTCGGCGAGCTGGTTTTCGCCGACGCCGACGGGAAGGTGCCTCCGCCGCAGCCGGTCTCGGCCGCCCCGGCGCTGGCGAAGAAGCTCGGGGCCGCGACCAAGGCGGGGCCGGCTCCGTCGGCGGGCCCCGAACGCAAGACGCCCGCGGCGTCCAAGGGCGGCGACGTCCACGACAAGAAGTAGCGTCGCGCGCGCCGCTCGTCGCGGAGGCGTCCCAACGGCATCGGGAGTCGCGTCGGGAGTCGCGTCTGCGCTCGTCTACCTCCTGGCGGCGCCGGTCCTCGCCACCCCCGCGCCCGCGACCGACGCGCCGCTCGTCCCCGCCAGAGCCGGGGCCGGCAGCTACGCGGCGAAGGCGAAGACCACGGGTGGCCCGCCGCGCGATGCGCTGCGGGAGGGGATCGTCGGGGACGCCCGCGCCGTCGCCAGGCGGGCGGGGCGGCCCGCGCCGACGCACGACACGCGGCTCGACTGGGCGATGACCGACCTCGCGCGCAGCCTGCGGGGCGACGAGATCCCCTCGGTCGAGGCGACGGCGTTCCTGCTCGCGCACTACGGCCTGCCCGAGCCCTCGCCTCACTTCTTCATGGCGCGCCTCACGCCCGGCGCGGAGGCGGAGGTCCGGGCGCGCGCCCGTGAAGAGCTCGCGGTCGCCCTGCGCGCCGGCTCGGTCGGCCGCATCGGCGTCGGCATCGACCGGAGCGGCCCCGAGGTGCGGGTGGTGGCCGGCTTCCAGGAGACGGCGATCGCGCTCGCCCTGGCGATCCCGCGCCAGCTGCGGGCCGGCGGGCGCGCGCGCATCGAGGCGCGGATCGTCGGCGCCTACCACGAGCCCGAGTTGGTGGTGACCGCGCCCGACGGGAGCACCCACGAGGAGCGGACCATCCGTCCGCCCGAGCTGGCGGTGCAGTTCGTCTGCGGCCTCGACGGTGCCTACCAGCTGGAGATCGTCGCCACCGGCGCCGTCGGGCCGACGGTCCTGGCGAACTTCCCGCTCTACTGCGGCGTTTCGCCCCCCGCGGTCTTCCGCGGCGACGCGGGGATGAACCAGGGACCCGCCGATCCAGGAGCCGCCGAGCAGCGGATCGTGGAGCTGGTCAACCGCGACCGGGCGCGCGCCGGCCTCGCCCCGGTCGCCGTGGACGCGCGCCTGACCGCCGTCGCGCGCGCGCACTGCCGGGACATGGTCGAGCACGACTTCGTGGGGCACGTCTCGCCGCGCACCGGGGACGCCGCCGATCGCGCGCGCCGCGCCGGGCTCTCCCCCGAGATCCTGTTCGAGAACGTCGGGCGCGCCTACAGCCCGGACTCGGCCGAGAGCGGGTTCCTCGGCAGCCCGGGTCACCGGGGCAACCTCCTCGATCCTCGCGCCCGCCGGATCGGCGTCGGGGTGGTGTTCGGTCCCGAGGCGAGCGGGACGCGCCCGCTCATCGTCACGCAATTGCTGTCTTCTTAGTCGGGACCCTCAAAGGGTCCCGCGCCCCCCGCGAAGAGCTCGGACGAGCGAAGCTCGTCCTCCCTCACGCGATCAGCCGGTCTGCGCTCTAGGCGATCAGCCGATATTGCCCGAGCCTCGCGACGTGCCTATCGAGAAGGGAGGCGGTGGGCGCGATGCGGGTGGGCGAGGTCTCGGTGATCGTTCCGACGTACAACCGCGTCGCGCGGGTGGTGCGCGCGGTGGAGAGCGTGCTCGCGCAGTCCTACGCGCGCTGCCACGCCCTCGTGGTCGACGACGGGTCGACCGACGGCACGGCGGCGGCGCTCGCCGCCCACTTCGGCGCCAACCCCCGTGTCCGCCTGCTGTCACAGCCGAACCGCGGCCCGGCGGCGGCCCGCAACCTGGCGCTCGCCGAGCTGGACGCCGAGTACGTGGCGTTCCTCGATTCCGACGACGTCTGGCGACCCTGGAAGCTCGAGGTGCAGGTCGCCTGCCTCGAGCGCCTGCGCGGCGACGGCGTCGGGCTCATCTGGGGCGACATGGACATCGTCGACGACACGGGCGCCCTGCGCGTGGCGGACGCCAACCGCCAGCTCTACGGTGCCTACCGGCTGCTGCGGCTACAGGATGCGTTCTCGGGCTCGCTGGCGCTGCATCGCTTTGGCCGGGCGTGGTCGGAAGAGGCGCCCGATCTCGACACCAAGGTCTGGTGGGGCGACGTCTATGCCTGGATGGCGCGCGGCAACCTCTGCCCCACGCCGTCGGTCGTGCTCACCCGCGACAGAGCCGTGGCGACCGGCCGCTTCGACGAGACGATGCGGACCGGCGAGGACTACGACTACTTCCTGCGCGCCAGCGCCTTCGGGCCGTGCGCCTTCCTCGACGCGGCCGTCTTCTCCTGCCGCAAGGGCGGCGGCGACCAGCTCACCACGCCGGCCCACGAGGTGGTGATCGCCCAGAACGCGCTGCGGGCGTTCGAGGGGGCGCTGGCGAGTGAATGGCCGAAGCTCGAGCTCACGTCGGCGGCGATCCGCGAGCGGCGCGCCTACCTGCACGCCTGGATCGGCGGCGAGCTTCTGAACCGGCGCGACAACCGCGGCGCGCGCCGGCACCTGGCGAGCTCGCTGCAGCATCGACCGCTGCAGCCGCGCCTCTGGGGTCTGCTGGCGGCGGCGAGCCTGCCGCCCGGATGGACCGAGGGGTTGCGCGAGACCTACCGTCGCGCCCGGGACGGCCTCGCACGCGGCGTCGAGGACGTCTGACAGCCTCTAAGGAGAGCCGAACTGCGGCGCGACGACGACCACCGGTCCGGCCGGCGTGCGGACGAAGAGGCGTGCGTGGGTGGCCGGGAGGCGCATGAGGGCGTCGGCGAGCGCGGCGCGCTCCGACGGCGTGAGCGCGCCTTCCGGCTGCGGGTCGCCCCAGACGACCTCGTACCAGACGGCGCACCGGTCGTCGGAGAGGCGGAGGATGCGCTGGACCTGCGGCCCGCCGGCGGCGGCCAGCGCGCGGAGCTCGTCGAGCGCGGGTCCCTCGATTGTCGCGGTCCGCTCCTCGACGAGGACCTCGCGCGCGGTACGCGGGTCGTGGCGCAGGACGAGGCGGGCCTCCGCCGTCCGCCCCAGCTCTCGCTCGGGCGGTGCCGGCGGCGGGGCAGCGGGCGGCGCGGCCGGCTCGCTGGTGAGCGCGGCGGGGGCCCCCTCGGTGGGCCAGGCGGCGACGGCCTCCGCCATCTCTATCGCCGAGGCGAATCTGTCGGCAGGCGCCTTGGCGAGCGCGCGCGCCAGGACCTGGTCGTGCAGCGGCGAGAGGCCGGGGCGGCGTGACGAGGGCCGGGGTGGCGGCTCGCCGAGCTGCTGCGCGACGAGATCGGGCCCGCGGAACGGCGGCTCACCCGTCAGCGCCTCGACCAGCGTCGCGCCCAGCGCGTAGAGATCGGCCGAGTAGCCGATCGGCGCGCCGGTGATCTGCTCCGGCGACATGTACGCGACTGTCCCGAAGAAGCCGCCGGTCTGGGTCTGCCCGAAGTCGGCCAGGTGCGCGCTGCCGAAATCTCCCAGTTTCGCGTTGCCGGCGGCGTCGAAAAGAACATTGGGCGGTTTGACGTCGCGGTGGACGATTCCCCGCTCATGCGCGGCGCCCAGCGCCGCCAGCAGATCGAGCGCCATCCGCCGCGCGGTCGCGACCGGCAGCGGGCCGCTCGCCGCGAGCCGCTCGGCGAGCGTGCCCCCGGTCAGCAGCTCGAACACGAACAGCCCCGCGCCCGGCTGCGCGTCGGCGAGCGCGACGATGTTCGGATGGCGCAGCCGACCGGCCGCCTCCGCCTCACGGGCGAAGCGCAGGTAGGCCTGCCGCTCCGGATCGCCGCCCCCGCCGCCGCCGACGTCCAGCAGCTTGAGCGCGACCGGCGCCCCCAGCAGCGAATCGAACGCCTCGTACACGCGGCCGATCGCCCCCGCGCCGAGCAGGCGGCGCAGGTGGTAGCGGCGTCCGACGTCACCGACGGCGCCCTCGCGCCCGGTCTCGGCCATCGTCTCGTCGAGCAAGGCGACCTCGGCGGCGACGCGCGGCAGGGTCGGATCGGCGTGGTGCAGCCGCGACGCCAGCTCCGCCGCGGCGCCGGGCAGCCCGAGCGCGAGCAGCGGCCCGCAGAGCGCGCGCCAGGCGGCTGTCTGCAGCGCGGGGACGCGCGCGGCCGCCTGCATGTGACGGACCGCCTCCTCCGACCGCCCGAGGCGCGCCAGCAGGCGCCCGAGCGCCAGCCGCGCGGCGGCCGCTTCGTCGCCGACCCCCTCGGCGATGAGGCGCTCGTAGATGAGGCCAGCCTCGCGCAGGGCGCCGGCCTGGATCTGCGCCCGCGCTTCGTCGAGCGGCGCGCCGGCGCGGCGGTACCAGGCGGCGGCCCGCGGCCAGGCGCCCGCCCGCTCGGCGGTGCGCGCCGCCTCGAACGGACGCCCGCGCGCCGCGAACGCCTCGGCGACGGCCGGCAGCTCCTCGGGGGGCGTCCCCTCCGCGATCTCGGCGGCGCGCGCGGGGAGGTTGGCGTCCAGCGCGAGGCGGACTGCCAGCGGGCGGTCGCCGAGCTCCAGCGCCAGCGGCCAGGCATCGGCGAACCGCCAGACGCGCTCGTAAAGGGCGATCGCTCGCGCGCGCTCGCCGCGCTCGGCGGCGACACGGGCCGCCTCGGCGTAGGCGCCGTGCGCGACCAGATAGTCGACGAAATCGCCGTCCGCCATGCCGCCTGCCATGCTCCCACAGCTTGCCGGCGCGTGTTAGAAGCATCGGCTTCAGCGAAGGCACCCATGATTCTCGGCGTTCTCGGCGGCAGCGGGCTCTACGACATCGACGGTTTGACCGACGCGCGGTCCGCCGAGGTGTCGACCCCGTTCGGAGCGCCGTCGGGGCCGCTCGTCAGCGGGCGGATCGGCGACGCGCGCCTCCTGTTTCTCCCCCGGCATGGGGCGGGGCACCGGTTCTCGCCGTCGGAGATCAACTACCGCGCCAATGTCTTCGCGCTCAAGGCGGCGGGGGCGACACAGGTGCTGTCGGTCTCCGCGGTCGGCTCGCTGCGCGAGGGGATGCCGCCCGGCGACCTCGTTTTGGTCGACCAGTTCATCGACAAGACCCACCGGCGGGCGTCCACCTTTTTCGGTGAGGGTGTGGTTGGGCACGTCAGCTTCGCCGAGCCGACCTGCGCGGCGTTCAGCGCGGCGGTCGCCGCGGCGGTGGCGGAGACAGGCGTCGTCGAGGCGCCGCCCGAGGCGCGTCTTGCCGAGCGGCCGCGCGGGAGCGGAAAGCGGCTCCACCGGGGGGGCACCTACGTCTGCATGGAGGGGCCGCAGTTCTCGACGCGCGCCGAGTCGCTCCTGCACCGGAGCTGGGGCGCGGACCTCATCGGCATGACGGCGGTGACCGAGGCGAAGCTCTGCCGCGAGGCGGAGCTCTGCTTCACCGCGCTGGCGCTGGTCACCGACTACGACTGCTGGCACGCCGAGGAGGAGGCGGTGACCGCCCAGGCCGTCATCGCCGTGCTGAACGCGAACGTCGCCGGCGCGAAGCAGATCGTGCGCCGACTGCCGCCGCACGCGGCGTTCGCCGCAGACTGCGGTTGCGCCGAGGCCGCCGCTCACGCCATTCTCACCGCGCCGGGGGCGATCACGCCCGAGGCGCGTCAACGCCTGCGGGCACTTCACGGGAGAGAGATCTGAAAATGTCGTCATCGTCAGCGTCGCCTTTGTTGGTCGTCGGATCGGTCGGGCTCGACACGGTCGAGACGCGCGCGGGGAAGCGCACCGACGTGCTGGGCGGCGCCGCCTCGTATTTTTCGGTGGCGGCCTCGTTCCTGGCGCCGGTGCGGCTGACCGGCATCGTGGGCACCGATTTTCCCGAGGCGCACACCCAGCTCTTCGGCGCGCACGCCGTCGACCTGGCGGGGCTCGAGCGCGTGCCGGGCAAGACCTTCCGCTGGTCGGGCGTCTACGCCAACGACTTCTCGACGCGCACCACCCTCGACACGCAGCTGAACGTCTTCTCCGACTTCCGCCCCAAGCTGCCGCCGGCCTGGACCGACTCGCCGTTCGTCTTTCTGGCCAACATCGATCCGGTTCTGCAGCTCTCCGTGCTGGAACAGACGGAGAAGGCGGGCAGCAAGCCGAAGTTCGTCGCCTGCGACACGATGAACTTCTGGATCGAGGGGAAGCGCGCCGATCTCCTCAAGCTGCTCGAGCGGGTCGACATGCTGCTGCTCAACGACGAGGAGGCGCGGCAGCTCTCGGGCGAGGCGAACCTGCCCGCGGCGGCGCGCGCCATCCGCGCGCTCGGCCCGCGCGCGGTGGTGATCAAGCGCGGCGACGCGGGCGCGCTGCTGTTTCACGAGGGCGGGGTCTTCGCGGCGCCGGCCTTCCCGATCGAGAACGTCGTCGATCCGACCGGCGCCGGCGACTCGTTCGGCGGTGGGTTCATGGGGTGGATCGCCCGCGAGGGGGACACCAGTCCGGCCACCATCCGCACGGCGATGATCCTCGGCTCGGTGCTGGCGTCGTTCTCCGTCGAGGACTTCAGCCTCGACCGTTTCAAACGCCTCGATCTCGGACAGATCCGCGAGCGGTTCGCCGCCTTCGCCGACCTGGTCCACTTCGAGAAGATCAAGATCTGATCTGCCGAGAGCGATGCCGGACGCGCTGACGCTCACCGCGACCACCGCCGCCGATTTGCAAGCGATCGCCGAGCGGCTCGGTCGGGCGCTGGCAGTCGGCGACGTCCTGGCGCTGGTCGGCCCGCTCGGCGCCGGCAAGACGACGTTCGTTCAGGGCCTGGCGCGCGGGCTGGAGGTCCCCGCCGACCGCCACGTCGCCAGCCCCACCTTTGCGCTGGTCAACGAGCACCCCGGCCGCGTCCCGCTGGTGCACGCCGATCTCTACCGGATCAACGATCCGCGCGAGCTCGACGAGCTGGGCCTCGCCGACGCCTTCGACCGCGCCGCCGTGGCGATCGAATGGCTCGACCGTTTCCCCGATGCCGCGCCGCCGGAGCGCCTGACCATCGAGATCGCGATCGCGGCCGACGATACGCGGACGGTTACGTTCCGCGCGAACGGCGCGCGCGCAGCGACGCTGGTCGGCGCGCTCGGTGGGGCCTAGGTCTGGCCTCTCATCATTCGTCACATCTGTGGAACGACCGGCGTTCCTCGAGAGGATGAACGCTCACGCGGCACCGTTGCCGCGAGGTCCCCTTCGGGGCGCCCGCACGCCTTCACATCAACATCCGCGGATTCAAGTTGGGCCGTCTGAGGGGGGGGCGCGGCCGGGTGTTCGTCGACCCGCAACGGCCCTCCCGCGCGCCGCCAGCCGACCCGCGCCATCCAGGTGCCGGGCTGGACCGTGGCCGGCGCAGCATCCGGGACCACCGGGGCGGCCTGCCACTCCGAAAAATGCTGCCCCGAGCTGCGCGGATCGATGCCCGCGGGGGCGCGGAGGTGCTTCCGGAAGTTGAGCAGCACGTAGACCATGCTCGTCCGCATCTGTCGCGGCGTCGTCAGGGTCGCGCGTGGTACCGATCGCCGACGACCTTCCCATTGCGTCCGAGGACCCGGTTGACGGCGAGGGCCAATCGAATCGCGAGCCCGTGCACGCCACCGCGGGCGCGGCGCGCCTCATCGCCCTCGACGATGAAGTGGGCGTGGTCTTGCTGGATCGAGAAGTGAATCACCCGGAAGCGATCGACCGACGCCCGCGCGATGGCGCCTCGGAGCGCTCCGAACAGGCGCGGCGAGCGAAGCGACGGTAGGCCGGGCGTTGCTCGGATGGTGACCTGCACTGGGAAGCGCGGGTCGACCTTGGGTCGGGTGACGTGCGGCATCGAAGGTCGCTGCGTGGGTCGGCCGCGCGGCTTTCGGCCCGCCCCCTTGCGAGCACCGCCCCACGTCCTCGGCGCCGCGAGCGGCAGCCGCATCTGCCCCCTCCGTCCCCGCTTGATTCCGCGCATGTTTGGTTTTCGGCGCGGCTGGCGGCGGGTTGCGGGGCGCGTCCATTTGATTCGGCGGATGTCTGGGGTGACGCCATTGCCGACTCGAACGGACAGGCGGGACGCGGTACGGGCCCGCAGGATGTGACGAATGATCAGAGGTCTGGCCTAGGTCGGTCAGCTCATCAGGGGAATGCCGCGTCAGGTAGGGCCTCGGCATAGAGCTGACTCCTCGACTTGCGCATCCGTTTCGCGTAGCGCTCGCCAGCGCGGAAAACCTTGTCTAAAAGTGAGACGCCGGTCCTCATGCGCAAAGTATAGCCAGTGCATGGGGGTGATCGGGCCGGCGGGACGGAAGCAGGATCTCACTACCGAAGGAAGAGCGCTCCAGCTAGACTGCGCGCCCAAATGAGCGAGCTTCCCGAATCGATTCTCTCCCAGGCGGCCACGATGGCGCGCGGTCTGGCCATTGACGCCGTCGTCGCGAGTCAGAGCGGACACCTCGGTCTGCCTCTCGGCTGCGCCGAGATCGGCGCCGTGCTCTACGGACACGCGCTCAGCCACGATCCCGCGCACCCGGGGTGGCTGAACCGCGATCGGTTCGTGCTGTCGGCCGGGCACGGCTCGATGTTCCTCTACGCGTGGCTGCACCTCTCCGGCTATCGCGACATCACGCTGGACGAGATCAAGCGCTTCCGGCAGCTGCACTCGAAGACGCCCGGTCACCCGGAGTTGACGGCCACGCCGAGCGGCGTCGAGACGACGACCGGCCCCCTCGGGCAGGGGATCGGCAACGCCGTCGGCATGGCGGTCGGCGCCAAGATGGCGGAGGGTCGCTTCAACACCGCCGAGCACACCATCTTCGATCACCACATCGTTTGTCTCGCCGGCGATGGCTGCATGCAGGAGGGGGTCGCGATGGAGGCGCTCGCCTTCGCGGGCCACCAGAAGCTCGACAACCTGATCCTCATCTACGATTCGAACGCCGTCACGCTGGACGCGATGGCCAAGGAGACGCAGAGCGAGGACACGGCCAAGCGGTTCGAGGCGCTCGGGTTCGACGTCCAGACGGTGGACGGCCACGAGATGGAGGTGTTCTTCACGGCCTTCGTGCGCGCCAAGAAGGCGGGGAGCGGCAAGCCGCAGCTCATCATCGCCAAGACGCTCATCGGCAAGGGGATTCCCGAGGTGGAGGGGACGCAGAAGGCGCACGGCGAGGGCGGGGCGAAGTTCGCCGCGGCAGCGCGCAAGGGGCTGGGGTTGCCGCCCGAGCCGTACTTCGTCTCGCCGGAGGTCCGCGCCTTCTTCTCCGCCCGGGAAAAGGAGCTCGCCTCCGCTTACGGCGCGTGGACGAAGGTCTTCGAGGCGTGGCAAGGCAAGAACCCGAAGCTGGCCGAGGAGCTCGCGGGCTCGCGGGCGGCGGTCCGCAATCTCCCGGCCGGGACGGCCCAGCGGACGCCCGACGCGACGGCGCTGCTGGCCGCGGTGCCCGAGTTTCCGGCGGCGACCAAGATCGCGACGCGCAAGGCGGGCCAGGACGTTTTGCAGCCGCTCGCCGCCTGCGTTCCGCTGCTCATCGGCGGCAGCGCCGATCTCTACGGCTCGACGCTGAACTACATCGGCGATCTGAAGGCGGGCAACGACGACTTCAATCCCGGCCGGCGCACCGGGCGCAACATCCGGTTCGGGATCCGCGAGCACGGCATGTGCGCCATCCTGAACGGCATCGCGGTGCACGGGATCTTCCGCCCGAGCGGCGCGACGTTTCTGGTCTTCGCCGACTACTGCCGCGGCTCCATCCGCCTGGCGGCGCTCTCACACCTGCCGGTCATCTACGTCTTCACCCACGACAGCGTCGGCGTCGGCGAGGACGGACCGACCCACGAGCCGGTCGAGACGATCCCCGGGCTGCGCGTCATCCCCAACCTGGACGTCATCCGCCCGGCCGATCCCGAGGAGACCGCGGGCGCGTTCGTCGCCGCGCTCGACCGGACCGACGGTCCGACGCTGCTGGCGCTCACGCGGCAGGCGGTCCCGCTGCTCGAGGGGATCCCCGTCGAGGCGCGCCGGGAGGGCGCGCTCAAGGGGGGCTACATCGCGAAGAGGGAAAGCGCGCCGCTGGATCTGATCCTGCTGTCGGCGGGCAGCGAGCTCCAGCACGCGCTGGCGGCGGCGGAGAGCCTCGGACCCGGCACGCGCGTGGTCAGCATGCCGTCGTTCGCGCGCTTCGACCGGCAGTCCGCCTCGTACCGCGAGGAGGTGCTCCCCCGGACCTGCCGGCGCCGCGTCGCCATCGAGGCGACGGTGACCTCCACCTGGGCGCCCTACGTCGGCCTGGACGGCGCCACCATAGGGATTGACCGCTTCGGGCTGTCGGCGCCCAGCGCGGAGGTGATGAAGGAGCTGGGGATCACCGCCGCGCACGTGGTCAGCGTCGCCAAGGCGCTGGCCGCGAGGTAAGGCGCGCATTTCGGGCGCGGGCGGGCACCAGCCGCCGCGAATGCTATGGTCTCGGCCGTGCTCCAGGGAATCATCTCGGTTGTGGCGCTGAGCTCGTTGTTCGCGCAGGCGGCGCCGTCTCCGGCCGCCGCCCCCGCGGCCGCCAGGGTCGTCGCCCGCACCTTCCCGGTGATGGGGACCGAGGTGACCTTCTCGGCCTACACCGCCGAGGCCGACAAGGCCGAGCATGCCTTCGCGGCCGCCTACGACGAGATCCGCCGGGTCGAGAAGCTGATGACCTCCTGGGAGCGCCCCGGCGAGCCGGAGAGCGACATCGTCAGGATCAACAAGGCGGCCGGCAAGAAGGCGGTCAAGGTCGATCCGGAGACCATCGAGGTGATCGAGAAGTCGCTGGAGATGTCCCAGCGCTCGGAGGGGGCGTTCGACATCACCTTCGCGGCGATGCACGGCCTGTGGAAGTTCGACGAGGACATGGACCACACGATCCCGACGCCCGAGGAGATCGAGAAGCGGCGGAAGCTGATCAACTGGCGCGACGTGGTCGTCAACAGCAAGGCCGGGACGGTGAAGCTGCGTCGGCCGGGGATGCGCATCGGCCTGGGCGGCATCGCCAAGGGGTATGCGGTCGATCGCTGCGCGGCGGTGTTGCGGTCGGCGGGGCTCAAGGACTTCATGGTGCAGGCGGGCGGCGATCTCTACGTCGCGGGGCGCAAGGGGAGCGCGAACTGGATGGTCGGCGTGCGCGATCCGCGCGGTGGCCCGCGCGACATCATCGCCCGCATGCCGATCCAGGATCACGCCTTCTCGACGGCGGGCGACTACGAGCGCGGCTTCGTGCTGGGCGGCCGCCGCTACCACCACATCATCGATCCCAAGACCGGCTACCCGGCGACGGCGTCGCGCGAGGTGACGATCTTCGCCCCCAACGCCTTCCTGGCCGACACGCTCGACGACCCGGTCTTCATCCTGGGGCCGAAGAAGGGGATGGCGCTGGTCGATTCCTACCCCGACTGCGCGACGCTGATCGTCGACGCGCAGAACAAGGTCTGGGTGTCGAAGTCGCTGGAGGGGAAGTTGCAGCGGACGGCGGCCCCAACGGACGGGATCTGACGGACTGGATCAAATGGGCGCTATCAAGCAACCAGCGGCCGACGTCGCCGTCATCGGCGGCGGCATCATGGGCTCGGCGGTGGCGCTGCGGCTCGCCCAGCGCGGGATCGGCGTGACGGTCATCGAGCGCGGCATCCCCGGCGCCGAGGCGTCGAGCGCGGCGGCCGGTATCCTGGGCCCGCAGATGGAGGCCGAGGGGCCGGGACCGCTGCTGGAGCTGGGGCTCAAGAGCCGGGCGCTCTATCCCGCGCTGGCCGCCGAGCTGCGCGATCTCACCGGCATCGACGTCGGCTACGACCGCTCGGGCGTCCTCATGGTGGCGTTCGACGAGGGGGCCGAGGCAGCGCTCTCGTCGCGGCGCGCCTGGCAGCTCGCCCGCGGCCTGCGCGTCGACATCCTCTCGGGCGAGGCGGTCCGCGCGCGCGAGCCCGCGCTCAGCCCCGCGGTGCGCGCCGCGCTCGCCTTCACCGACGACGCGCAGGTCGTCGCCCGCGACCTGGCGCGCGCCTTCTCGCAGGCCGCCGCCGGCGCCGGCGCGCGCTTCCTGACCGGACGCTACGTGCGTCGCGTGATCATCAAGGACGGCGCCGCCGTCGGCGTCGAGCTCGACGGCGACACGCTCCCCGCCGGCGTGGTGGTCGTCGCTGCCGGCAGCTGGTCGGGCCTGGTCGAGGGGGCAGGGGTCCCCGCCGCCGTCGTCCGTCCGGCGCGCGGCCAGCTCGTCTCGATCGAGACCCGCCCGCCGCTCTTCCGCCACGTCGTCGCCGCCCCCGGCGGCTACCTGGTCCCGCGCCGCGACGGAACGGTGCTGGCCGGCAGCACCGTCGAGATGGCCGGCTTCCGCAAGGAGGTCACCGTCGGCGGCCTCGGCGCCATCCTGACCCTCGCTCGTACGATCATCCCCGCGCTCGCCGACGCGCCGGTCACCGGGACCTGGTCCAACTTCCGCCCGTTCACCGAGGATCACCTCCCGGTGCTCGGCGCGACCGGCGTGCGCGGCCTGGTGCTCGCCACCGGCCACTTCCGCAACGGCATCCTCCTGGCGCCGATCACCGCCCAGGCGATCGCCGAGCTGGTCGCCACCGGCAACGCCCCCATCGATCTGGCGCCGTTCGCGATCGACCGCTTCGCGATGCGCACCACCTGGGACTGAGCGCCCCAAGCGGGTGGCGTAGCTCAGCTTTGCTCGTAGACGCGCAGGAACTCGTCGCGCGGGATACGCGCCTGGGTACAGATTGCTCTGAGGGTCGAGCTCTTGAGCGTCGGATGATTCGGAAGCGTCAGCGGTGTCGACGTGCCGTCCGGATTCGGGCGCCGCATAGCGATGTGCTCACGTTCGCGGACGATCTCGAAGCCGAGGGCTTGCAGGGCTCTGACGACGCGGCCACGAGGCGCGTCGACCGGAAACTTCATCGTGCTGCGACGTTGGCCTCAGCGACGTAAGCCGCCTCGACATCACCGTCTTCCGCCCACGCCTCGTCGCCGAATGTGTCGATGTGAAACTGAGCCGCGGACTGCGCGTCAGCAAGCGCTTCGTCGTAGGTGTCCCCCTGTCCGAGGACCACGCCGCGCAGCGCGAGCGGATAGGCGATGTAGCCGTCGGCGTGCTTCTCGACGATGAACTTCAACGTTCGCATGACGCTTCGATCTTAACACGAGCACTCGACTAGCAGCTGGCCGGTGCCGTCAAACTACGATCGCTTGCCCCGCCCGAGCTCGCCGGGCGGGGGGGCGCGCAGGTCGGGGTCGTCGTGGCCGGTGGCGGCGACGTCGCCGGTGGTGATGGCGGTGGCGCCGAAGCGGGAGGTGATGGCGTCGAGCGCGCGGTTCAAGGCGTCGGTGGGGCGGGGCGGCGGGGCGAAGAGGCCCATCTGCGGCGGCGCGGCCGCGACCAGGTTCTGGGCCGACACGCCGGTCAGGCGGGTGGCGCGGGGGGGCTCGCGCTCGAGCAGGCGGGCGGCCTCGCGGTAGATTGTCTGGCCGTCGTCGGTCGGCTCGTCGAGCGTCACGCGGCGGGTGACGATGGTGAAGTCGGCGCGCTTGAGCTTGAGCTGCACCGTCCGCGCGCGGACGCCGGCGCGCCGCAGGCGGTGCGCGACCCGCAGCGCCTGGGCGTGGACGCGCGGGCGGAGCGCCTCGGCGCCGCAGAGATCGTCGTCGAAGGTCTCCTCGGCGCCGACGCTCTTGGCGTCGCGGTCCGCGACGACCGGGCGGGGGTCGATGCCGCGCGCGCGGTCCCACAGATTGCGGCCGCCGGGGCCGAAGCGCTGCTCGAGGAACGCTGCCCCTTTGGCCGCCAGCTCGCCGACGGTGGCGATCCCCAGCGCGTCGAAGGTCTTCGCGCTCTTGGGGCCGATGCCGGGCAGCCGCGCGACCGGCAGCGGCGCGAGAAAGGCGGCCGCCCCCTCGGGCGGGACCTCCAGCTGGCCGTTCGGCTTGGCCAGGTCCGACGCGATCTTCGCCACCAGCTTGACCGCCGCGATGCCGGCCGACGACGGCAGGCCGACCTCGTCGGCGATGCGGCGGCGCAGGCCGCGCGCGATCTCGGCCGGCGCGCCGAACAGCTTGCGCGAGGCGGTCACGTCCATGAACGCCTCGTCGAGCGAGAGCGGCTCGTAGAGCGGCGTCACCGTCTGCAGGATGTCGAACACCCGCTCGCTCGCCTCGGTGTAGGCGGAGAAACGTGGCGGGACGACGATCGCGTCGGGCGCCAGCCGCAGCGCGCGCGCCATCGGCATCGCGCTGCGCACGCCGAACGGGCGCACTTCGTAAGAGGCGGCCAGCACCACGCCGCGCCGGGCGTTGCCGCCGACGATGACCGGGCGGCCGCGCAGCTTGGGATTGTCGCGCTGCTCGACGGACGCATAGAAGGCGTCCATGTCCAGGTGAATCAGGGCGCGCGGCTCGACAGCCGCCTGATCATCGGGGCTCAGGGTTCCTGAGCTATTCGTCGTCGCCACCGCTCTTGACGGCGGGGGGCTCTCCCGAGTCCTCGCCGTTCCCGTCGTCCGTGCCTTGCCGGCCGCGGCCCTTCGGATTGGGTGGGGGGGGCGGCGGAGGCTCCTCGGCGGTCCCACCTTCGGACCTGGGGACGCTGCTGGCGCCGATGAGGAGGGCGACGCGCAACGTGAAGGCGAACGACTGATTGACCATCCCGCCGGCGATGGCCCGGTCCATCGGCTGGGAGTGCATGTTGAACCAGTAGCGGCGCCACTCGACGCCGGCACGGACCTCGAGCATTTCGCCCAGCCGGTATCCGCCGACGAGCTGCGCGTCGGCGCCCGCCACCGTGAGGTGCGGGAAGAGACCGGTCTGGGGGTCGGAGAGCTGCGGGCCGGCGGCGTTGAGGACGGCGCGGTAGCCGCCGCTGAGCGCGATGGTGAGCGCGTTGCCGACCAGCAGGTGCATCCCGACGCCGGGGCGAATGTAGTGGTAGATGGTATCGGGGATGGGGAGGCTGGGGCGGTTGGCGCCGCTGAACGTGAAGGCGTCCTCGCCCCCGGTCACGGAGAGGTAGGCGTCGCACGACCCCCAAAACGGGAAGCGATAGCGCGCGCCCCCGGCGAAGTCGTGGACCACGTTGGTGTAGCTGGTGCCGCTGGAGAGCGTCGAGGAGATGGCGAATCCCTGCTGGATCTCCGACTCGAGCCCGATGTTTCCGATCGGGCCGCCGACCAGCGGTTCCAGATAGACCACCACGTGGGAGGTGGCGATCGGCCCGACACCGAGTGTGTAGGGGAGCAGCGCCAGGCTGCCGTTCAGCTGGACGTTCTGGTTGTAGCTGAGGCTGCGGTTGAGCCCGCCGATGCCGACCTCCCAGTCGAACCAGGGGAGCCCCGACGGCGCCGAGGGGGCCGCGGCCTCCTCGGGCGGCGCCTCCTCCATCTTCGGCTTGCGCTTCTTCATCTTCGCCGCCGCGGCCTCGTCGGACCCGCCGCCTTCCGCTTCGGCTTCCATCTTCGGCTTGGGCTTCTCCTCGCCCCCCTCGCCACCGGCGGCTTCCCCCTCGCCGCCGGCCGCGCTCTCGTCCTCCGCGGGGGCCTTCGCCTTCTTGGCGCCCGACGGCACGTGTCCACGCCCGACGTCGGGGCCGACCTTCTTCCAGAACGAGAGCCCGACGTCGGTCGCCAGCTTCGCGGCGTTGGCGCCGGTGAAGCTGGCGTCGGCCAGGATCGATCCCTCACCGCCGTCGTGGACGACGATCTTCGCCCGCTTGGGCCCGACCTCGCCGGTGATGATCGCCGACAGCGCCAGCTCCTTGGCCACCGCCACCAGCCCGTCGTCGGAATCGAGGCTGGCGCCGGTGCTGCTGATCGCGTCCGCCATCTGACGAGATCCGACCACCACGAAGCCGTGCGACTTGAGCGAGGCCATCACCTTCTTGCGGACCAGCGCCTCCTGCGCCCCCTCGAACTTGGGGACGCCGATCCGCTTGCCCTTCGCCTCGGCGGCCGCCGAGGCGAAGAGAAGAACCAGTGCCAGTGAAACCCGCGCCGCTGTCCCCTTCATTGGGCGGCCGCTCTCGGTACGCGCTGCATGCTTGGGTTCCTCG
Organism: uncultured Pseudomonadota bacterium; assembly: GCA_963831685.1. Lineage (GTDB taxonomy): Bacteria > Myxococcota_A > Polyangia > Fen-1088 > Fen-1088 > JADGRB01. The sequence goes on along the minus strand of CAWHRJ010000004.1, from coordinate 1,239,752 downwards.
ACGGGTAAAGGGGAGGGGGGGCGGCGACCATCATGGGGCCGCCATGATGAGACCCTCGGCCCAGGCTGACACGCAAGCGATCTGTTGCGACGTCAGGGCGGGGGCGACCTGGCCGCCCGGCCAGGGCATCCGGTCCCCGCAGGGCGGACTGCTCGAGATCTTGGTCATCAGGAGGCCAGTGGGCGGGTTCGACTTGGCATCCAGGTAGTTGCCCTTTCCGACGCACATCGAGTCATTGCCACTCGTTCCCACGTTCATGTCGATGAGGCGCGAGCCGACGTTCGCGTCGAGCGTCAGGTCGAGGCCGCCGCTGATGTCGGCGCTCAACGCGCCAGGGACGTGGCAGTTGGACTGGGCGCAGGCGAAGCTGTTGGACGACCCCGCGATGATGTAATTGATGTCGTTGTTTCCGGTGCAGTTGCTGCTGCCCCCCGAGCCGGTCGAGCCGCCGGTACCGGTGCTGCCGCCCGACCCGAGCATCTTGACGATCTCGGGATCGAGCGTGCCGGGGCACCCTGACAGGGTCGTCGCTGCAATCAGTGCGCTCACGGCGCCCACCAACCCATACCAACCCGGGACACTGCGGCGGAATAGTCGCTGCATGGGGGTGACCTTTCTATGGGAGGCTCGGACGAGGACCTTCTTCCATTAGTGCCCGGACGTTAGTGGCCTGTCATCGAGCGCGCATCGAGAAGTCGCGCCAGCTCGTCGGGGGGGAGCACTTTCTTCTCCAAGCATAGCTCGCGGACGGTCTTGCCGGTCTTGACCGACTCCTTGGCGATGGCCGCCGCCGCGTCATACCCGATGCGCGGGTTGAGCGCCGTTACCATGGCCAGGCTCTGCTCGATGAGCTCGTTGCAGCGCGCCTCGTTCGGCTCGATCCCCTCGACACAGCGCGAGGCGAACAGCCGGCAGCCGTTGGCCAGGATAGAGGCGGAGTGCAGCAGGTTGTAGGCGATGACGGGGATCATGACGTTCAACTCGAAGTTGCCCGCGGCCCCCCCCCACGCGACGGTGGCGTCGTTTCCGATGACCTGCGCACAGATCATCAGTAGCATCTCGGACATGACAGGGTTCACCTTGCCAGGCATGATCGAGCTGCCCGGCTGCAGATCGGGCAGGTGAATCTCCCCGATCCCGCAGCGCGGCCCCGATCCCAGCCAGCGGATGTCGTTGGCGACCTTGGTCAGGCTGACCGCCGTCGAGCGGAGCGCGCCCGACGCCTCGACGAGGCCGTCGCGCGCCGACAGCGCCTCGCACAGGTTCGGCGCCTGGCGCAGAGGGATGCCGATCTCGTGCGAGATGATGCGGATCACCTTGGGGGCGAAGGCCGGGTCGGACCCGAGGCCGGTGCCGACGGCGGTGCCCCCCAGCGCCAGCTCGGCGACGGAGGCGCACGCGGCGCGGACCCGCCGCACGGTGTTGGTCAGCATCTGCGTGTAGCCGGCGAACTCCTGCCCGAGGCGGATCGGCACCGCGTCCATCAGGTGGGTGCGCCCGATCTTGACGATGTGGTCGAACGCCTTCGCCTTGGCGCCAAGCGACGCCTCCAGCGCCTCCAGCGCCGGGACGAGGTCTCGCTCCATCGCCTCGGCGGCGGCGATGTGGACCGCCGTCGGGAAGACGTCGTTCGACGACTGCCCCATGTTGACGTGATCGTTCGGGTGCACCGGCTTCTTGCTGCCGACGACGCCGCCCAGGATCTGGATGGCGCGGTTCGAGATCACCTCGTTGGCGTTCATGTTGCTGGAGGTGCCCGAGCCGGTCTGGAAGATGTCGACCACGAAGTTGTCGTCGTGCTGGCCGGCGGCCACCTCGTGCGCGGCCTGGATGATGGCGTCCGCCAGCTTCGCGTCCAGCTTGCCGGTGTCGCGGTTCACCTCGGCGGCCGCCTTCTTGACCAGCGCCAGCGCGCGGATCACGGGGCGGGGGAGGCGCAGCCCGCTGACCGGGAAGTTCTGCGAGGCGCGCTGGGTCTGCGCGCCGTAGAGCGCGGAGGACGGAACTTCGACGTTACCGAGCGAGTCGGTTTCGGTGCGGGTCTCTTGCGACATCGGTTACTCCTCGAACAGCACGTCGTCGGTCATGTCCTCGCGCCCCCGCCTCGAGGCGCGCCCCCGACAGATCCGCCGTCGTCTTGCGCAGGCGCTCGGCGAGAACCTGGGTGAAGCCCAGAGCAGCTTGGTCGACAGCTGCGGCTCCTTGCGGATGATCTCGTAGAAGTCGCGCCGCGACAGCGTCAGCACGCGCGAGCGCTCCTCGGCCGTGGCGCTGGCCGAGCGCGGCTGGCGGCGATCGACGAGCGCCATCTCGCCGATGTGCGCGCCCGGCTCGAGGTGGGTGATGAACGCGTCGTTCTTGTGCAGCCGGATCTTGCCGCGCAGGAGGATGAACATCTCGTCGCCGGTGGTCCCCTCCTTGATGATCTCCTCGCCGGCCGCGTACTCGCGCACCTGCGTGACGTTGAGAACGCGCATGATCTCCTTGTAGATGAGGTGCTTGAAGAGCGGCATCTTGCGCAGGACGTCGACCTTGCGCGCCAGCTCGGCCGCGCGATCCTCGGTCGGCGCGGCGCCCGCGACGGCCGCCGGCGCCCCTCGACGCGGACGACGATCGCCGTGATGTTGTCGTGCCCGCCGCCGGCGTTGGCCAGGTCGACGAACTTCTTGGGCAGCAGCTTGACGTCGTCGCCCGTGAGGATGTCGGCGATCTTCTGGTCGTTGAGGTAAGCGTGCAGCCCGTCCGAGCAGAGCAGGAACTGATCGCCGGGCAGAATTTCGAAGTCGAGCGTGTCGGCCTGGACCGTCTCGTAGACGCCGACCGCGCGCGTGACCGCGTTCTTGTAAGCCTTGTACGGCGAGGTCTCGAACCCCTCCTTGGTGACGCGGCCGCGCCTGATGAGCTCGTTGATCAGCGAGTGGTCCTCGGTCAGCTGAACCACCTGGCCGGCGCGCAACATGTAGATGCGGCTGTCGCCGACGTGCGCGATGAAGCCGCGATCGCCCGCGATGAGCAGCGCCGAGCTGGTGGTCCCCATGCCGCGCTTCTCGGGCTCGGCGACCCCCTTCTGGTAGATGACCTGCCCGGCGGTCTGGATGCCGGCCTCGAGCATGGAGAGGATCTCGGGCGGGCGTGACCTTCCCGTCCCCCTTGGCGTAGTGCTCGATCAGCTCCTTGCCCGCCTCGGCGGCATTCCGGAACTCATGCACCGCCAGCTGCGAGGCGACCTCGCCTGACGCGTGGCCGCCCATCCCGTCCGCCACGACGAAGAGCGAGAGTTTCTTGTCGACGAGGAAATTGTCCTCGTTCGCCTCGCGCTTCTTACCGACGTCGGTGGCAGCCCAGAAGGATAGCTCCATGCACGGGTCTCCCGAACCTTCGATCGCTATCACGAAAAGCCGACGGGCGCCAAACCCCAAACGCCGTCAGATTTCACGAGCTTGACAGCCGGGCGCGGCCTCTCTAGATATGTGCGTCCCGTCCTGCCGTCCTGGGCGGCCGGGCCGATCGGGGATCGTCTAATGGCAGGACGCCAGACTCTGGATCTGGCTATCAAGGTTCGAATCCTTGTCCCCGAACGACACGAAAAACTGAATAGCGGCCCCATGGTCTAGCGGTTAGGACGGTGCCCTCTCACGGCACAATCTCGGGTTCGATTCCCGATGGGGTCACAGCGGAGTCGCCTGGACCCGCGCGCTCAGGGCGAGCACCAGAAGCGAACCGTGCCGTCGAAGCCGGTGGTGGCCAGCTGGCCAGTGGCGCTGAACGCCAGCGAGATGACGCCACTGCGCGGATCGAACTGGAGATCCTTCGCCTGCGGATCGGTCTGGGCGGGCAGAGTCTGGCGCAAGGTGCCCGTCTCGACCTCGTAAATGCGGATGTCGTTGACCCCCTCGGCGATGAGGGAGCCGTCAGGAGAGAACGCCATCTGCGCGGTCCACCCCATCGTATTGGCGTTCTGGATCTGGAACAGGCTCTTTCCGTCGGGGATGCTCCATACGCCGACGGTGGTGTTGTTGCTGGGGGTGGTGCTGCTGGGCACGAAGGCCGCCAGGCGGGCGGCGCCGCTTGAATTGGTGGTGAGCGCGATAGGTGGTGCGCCCGGCAGCGTCGCCAGCGTGGCACCGGTCGTCGCGTCGAACACGGTCACGAACGGACCTGTTTGTGCGTCGGTCCCCACGCCGGCGACGAAACGGTTGTCCGGGGAGAAGGTCCAGCGGTGGTCCGTTGTCGTCGTGAACTTCGGTGTCGGGACGGTCGCCTGGATGCTCAGATCGGCCAGCCGGAAGATCCAGGAGTTAGGGGTCCACTGAAACACGCCCAGCCTTCCGTCGGGCGAGATCCCGTACCCGAGGCCCAGTCCCAGCGCGGCGCCGGTGAGCGGATTGTAGGCCGATCCGAGCGGTACGAGCTCGAACGCCCCGTTCCCCAGGAAGGCGTAGTCGTTACTAACCTCGGGTAGGTCAGAGAGCAAAGCGAGGTCCGAGGTGCGCCACACGCCGGTGGTGCTGTTCGCCAGCTCGACGGCGAAGAGAGATCCATCCGGCGCGAAGGCGGGAAGCGCGTTGAAGACCTGCGGCTGCTCGATCACCGCCTTTCGCACGAGATCGGGGACGCTCACGATCTGGGAAACGAGGCGATTGTAGCCCCAGGGGTAGGGGCTGCCCGTGAGCATCGCGATGATCGTCGTTCCGTCGGACGAGAAGAAGAAGCGACCGTCGCCGTAGTCGTCGGTACTCACGGGGTAGGGGATCGATGCGGTGCCGACCTCCGTCCAGTTGCTGGTGCTGTAGAGATGGATGGCGACGTTCGAGTCAGCGTCGGACTCCGCGTACAACGTCCCGTCGGGCGAGAAGGCCGACCAGTGGGACGACCCCGGGGTGTCGCTCTTCAGCGTGTTGCCGGTGGCGATGTCCACCACGCTCCCCCCTCCCGCGATCTTCGTGCCGTCGGGCGACAGCACCGTTTGAGGAGGATAGAACGGCACCTCCAGGCGCACCGCGAAGCTCGGAACCGACAGCACTGCACCGTCGGCCACCAGAAAACTTCCGTCCGGGGAGAACTCCGGGGGAACGCTGTCCGCGGCGGAGACGAAGGACTTCTCGGCGATCGACTTTCCGTCGCTCACCCGGATCAGCCGCAGGATTTGGGGCGGGCTGAGGCTGAGCTGCGCCGAGTCCCAGCCGAGCGCCGCGATCAACGTCCCGTCGGGCGAGAGTGCGGCCGCCCGCGCGACGAAATCGAAGGGCTGCACGTCGTAGAGCACCGTCGAATCGGCCAGGCGGACGATCTGCACCCCGGTGTCACCCGCGACGACCAGCTTGCTCCCATCGCGCGAATAGGCGACGCCGGCGAGCGGACCGGAGGCATAGAACGGTGCGCGTGTCGGCGCGCCGGTGGCGGACGAGTAGAAGAAGACGACCCCGGCCCGGCTCGCAAAAGCGACCTCGGCGGCCTTCGGATTGGCGGCCCCGAACGTGACGAGGCCGGTCCCGATGATCCCGCAGGGCGCGTAGGGACCGGCGTCGTGTACCGCCACGCCGGTCGTCCAGTTCCAGTCGGTGCCGATGCCGTTCGGGAACGCACTCCCCTGGCCGATGGTCACGGGTGCGGTCGTTCCGCCCACCGCCCCGTTTCCGACGGCACCGCCGGCGTTGCCGCTGCCGCCGACGTTCGCGCTGCCGCCGGCACCAGAGCTGCCGCCCGAGCTGCTGCCGCCGACGTTCCCCGTCCCACCAGCGCTGGTGCTACCGCCGGTGTTACCAGCGCCCGCGGCGTTGCCGCTGCCACCCGCGGTACCGCCGGTACCGGCCCCTCCGGCGCCACCGCTCCCCCCGTTGCCGCCCATATGACCACCTCCGCCGAGTCCCCCGCCGCTGCTGACACTTCCGCCGCCACCGCCGGCGCTGGGGCCGGTCGAACACGCCGAAATCGCCGCCCCAAGGACCAGGGCCTTCGGCAACCGCCATCCCATCGACGACCTCTCCCGCCAGTTGGGCACGGCGAATCCTACTCCGATCTGCGACGACACAGTCGGGCCTGTGCGCGGGCAACCACCTCGGCCAGCTGAGTAGTCCGCACGTAGAACTCGAGGCGGGCCTTCGGCCCTGCCTCTCGCGGAGCGCCCGCAGCCAACAAGAGCGCCGCTGCCACGAGAGGCCCCATCCCGAGAAGGAGGATAGCGTAGACGGGCGACCCGCTTGGGCGTCATCGAACTCGAATCCGACGATCAGCAGAGGCCGCTCCGATCTCGGGTTCTGCCAAGATGTCACGTAGTGCTCCCAGCACATCGATAGCGGATGTGCATCGCCGTTCATCACCGCCCTCATGGCGAGCGTCGCCAACCGACGCGCCGTTCCGATCGCAGCCCGGGCGGCATCGAGGGCGTCGTTACATTCGTTACACCCGGAAGCTACCTCCGGCCGCTCCAGAGCGCCCGGTTCCTTCGGACTGACCGTCCCCGACCGGCATCCGGTGATGTTTCGACCCGTTTCGATTCCCGATGGGGTCACGAAATTTCGTAGAGCGGTTCGTCAGTTACGAGAGGCGAGGGTACTCGGGCCCGCTGGGGGCCACTTCGTGCCGCCGGTGCGACGGTGGAGAGCAGCGGCATGTACGCGGCAGTCTGTGACGCCGCGAGGTGCGCGTAGCGCTCCGTCATCTTCACCGACGAGTGACCGAGGAGGCCGGGAGGGATGGCGATCAAGTCTCGCGGAGTAGCTCCTCGTAGCGCTCCTTGTGGAGAACCATCGGTTCGTACCAGCCCGGCTTTGCAAGAAACACCTGCCAGACCTCGCGGACTCGTTGCTTCTCCCGGGCGAGCCGCAGGTCCGCGGCCACCTCGGAAAGCAGGGACAGGAACACCAGCAGTCCCGGCAAAAGAACGGTAGTCCGGTACCGCGGAACACTGACGATCGGATTGTCGGAGCTTAGGAGCGAACTTCTCGTCGCCAGCCCGGGAAACGACAAGTGGCTCTCGTCGGATAGATCACCATAGAAGAGATTATCCAGCAGATCGACGAAGGCTTTCCGCCTCGGATCCACAAATCGCATGCGACTGGGGACCGGCCACCACCCGGCCTGTTTGGGATCTCTTCTCTCCTGTTCCGTGAGGGTCATGAACCTTTCGAGATCCTTCGTGGCTCCCATCAGTCCGCGTAGCCACTTCTCCTGGCCCGGCTCCTGCCCATGTCGCGCCAGCATTGTTGCGTGGCGGGTCATGCCCTTGCCCCATCCCGCCACGAAGAACTTCCGCGTGTTCGACTCGGCGTTATCGAATAGATAGACCAGCAGGAAGAGGACATCGAGAATCGACCGCGTCAATGGCGGCACGGACGTTAGGAATGCAGGCCGCCAGCCCTCAATCTCCTTGCCTGCGGAGATGAACAGGATCGTCTGCCAAGTAGCAGCGCTGATGCGAACGCTCAGCTCGATGATCGCTGGGAGAGCTTGATGCCGCGCGGCGGTCATTGTTCCCAGTGTGTCGGTATTGCGCTCCAGTCTGTTCGCGATGGACTGCGGAACTTCTCGAAACACTTCCTCTAGCGGGCTGTACTTCGGTCCCACGAATGAGGGGCCCCTCAGCTCTCCCTTCAGCTCCTCCATGAGGCGGAGAAAATCCGGATCCGGGTCGCTCATCCGCTCAGCGTAACACTGGTATTCAAGCAACTCGGCCGCCTGCGGCCGAGAACCGCAACATGACTCTTAGAGTCTGCCGGACCAGGTTGGCACCAGGTTCTGGTTCCGAAGGAATCTTGACGGACTGAACGGACTCAAAACGCGCCAACCTGGTGCCAATAGCCTGTTGTAATGCGCCTGGAGCGACCTGACGTTTCAACCCAGAGAGGCCAGAGGGTCGAGCGCAAAGACGAGAAGCTGCTCGCCCACGGCCCCCAACTTGGCGGCGTCCATCCCGTGGCCCCGGAGCAACCCTGTATCGACCGAGTGGCGTGCCTGATCGAGGGCGTCGGGGTCGGCCAGAAGCGCCCTGAGGCTTTCACCGGCCCGGCGCGCGAGTGCGCGACGCTCGGACGGAAAGCGCTCGCGCAGCGCTGGCTCCCAGAGGTTGACCCATTCCCGAAGCTCGTCGGTTGGCGCGAACCAGGCCAGCGCGAGGGCGCGTCCGAGGTCCTTGGCTGCTCGCAGGATCGTTCGCCCCCCCTCGGGCTTGCCGATCGTGCCGGCGGCTCCGAGGGTCGGATGCGAGAGCAGGTTCGCCAGCGCCATCATCGCCGGTGACGCGTAGCTGATCCCGGCCTCGGAGACCCGGCGATCGGTCGCCGTCAGCCCCATGTATCGGAAGCAGGGCAGGCCGTACCAGCCGTCGTCGAGTTGACACGGTTCCCAGCGCTTGATCTCGCGTTGATCGGTTGCAGGGAACGAAAGCAATTCGAGGAAGTACGCGTCGGAGTCCTTGGGGAGGAGCCGGATGGCGCGGAGCCAGTCGTCAGGTGGGCTGCCGTCGGTGGGTTTCGCCGTGGCACGCCCGAAACAGATGTCGGTGCGCCGCCAACCCCGCGCGAGCAAGAGCTTCGCGACTCGCTCGCACTCGGAGACGGCACCGGCGGGCTGAATGACGACATCCGCGTCCTTGGTGTTGATGACGCCGCCGATCAGGCGATCGCGATGGTGATACGCCGCGGCCAGGCTTCCGGCGATGAGGACGTGCTGGTGCAGCTCGGTAGGGAGGTGATGAGCGATCAGATCGAACAGGATCTTGGGGTCGATGTTCTCGCTCACCGATCGGCCTTCTCGCTACGAAGGTGGGCGATCATGTGCTCGGCTTGGTCGGTCAGCCGCATCTCGTAGAGGTCGAGCAGCGTCTCGACTGGTTCGGCCATCCGGAGCGTCCCTTTCCTGGGCTCTATCGCGCGGAGGGATTTCACCGGGTGGACGACCAGAACAGGGGAGGGGCCGGTCGGTGGGACGACACGCAGCGCCGGATCGAGCTTCCGAACCCAGTCGGACGGCATGCTGCCCTCGGCCACGACGTCCAAGCGAGGAAGTCCATTCAGGTCGAAGTCCGGGTCATAGTGCCTGGCGGCGACGACGCCGCCGATGGCCAGGCCGCGAGGGGCGGCGGCCGTGAGATGGCGGAGCAGGCCGGCTGGATCGGGCGGCCGTCCGGATGCGTCGTGGTAGTGCACCGGGCGGCGAAGACTATCGGACAACGCTAGAACTTCGCGCAGCGTGGCGCGCGGAAAGCCGAGGAGCTCGATCGGTTGGTTCCTGGTCTCGGGGATCTCGCCCCGCCGGCGAAGGTGGCGGAGGGCGACGGCGACCGTGGGAATACTGGCTGCCGAACGCCGGCTCAGTTCAAGGGCGGTGAGCGGGCCCTCTTTCATCAGCCAGGCGCCAAGCAGAACCTTCCAGACCTCGAAGAATTTGGGCGAGATGGTCGTCCATTGGGGCGCGGAAGCCGGTCGCGCCATCCTCGTCAGCAGCTGGCGAGCCTCCTTCTCGAGGTCGCCGTCGCCCGGGCTCGAGCTGGCCCAAAATCCGTCGTTCGTGAGCGCGACGATCGAGATCAGCCCAAGGAGTTTCTGGTCGATAACGCGCCGGAACCGATTCCATTCGGCTCGAATCCGGCCGATCGTCATCTTGGGGACATAGATCCAGAGCGACTTCCGCTTCTTTGTGTCCGCGACCGTTAGGGCAAGTTGAAGGAGTGCTGCATGGAGATCGCGCGCTCCCTGGGAGCTGAGGACGAACATCCGATCCGGGTAGTCCACATGGTGGACCGATTGGGTTCGCATTCGTCCGCCGGGCCGGCGAAGAGGCAGGGCACCCTCGGTAGACCTTGGGGGCGGGGCCAACCGCGACTTTGGCGCCGCCGGAGCGGCATCTCGTCTGGAGGACGCCATCAGGACTAAGGTAGCAACTTTCGAGTCGCGTTGCTACTTTCATATGAAAGTAGATACTATAGTTTAAGCTGCCACTTTAGCCTGGCGCAGCCGTCAATGCGGCCGTGCGTGTGTCCCGCGTCGGGCTGGATCTCACGTGTGCGCGGCCGTCCTCCGAAGCCGTCACGGCCGGGAGTTACTTGTCGGCGAAGCCCGCCCGGACCTCTTCGATCGCTCTGATGACCAGCGAGCCGAGCTCGGTGATCAACATTCGGTGAATTTCCCAGTGCCCTTGGGACGACTGGCTCTGACCCACGTCGATGCAGCCGACCGCAGCCAGGGCGCCGAACGCGGCCTGGCTGACCAGGTACCGATCGCCTTCGTAGAACGCATCGGTGAACCCATGGTCGATCTCATGATCGTCGGTGGTCCCGAGGCGGACGCTGATCCCCTGGATCACGGCTGCGACGCGGCTTCCCCCGATGTTGAAGGGGATGCCGTCCTTCTCCACAGCCGGCCGCGCCTTCCCGTTGTTCGTCGGGCAGGCTGCGCCGGGCTCCGCCTGACAGATCGACGAGCAGCCGTCACCGCTGGCGGTGTTCCCGTCGTCGCAGGTCTCGCGCCCCTTGATCATGCTGTCGCCGCAGATCGGGAGGCAGGGCCTTCCTGGCACCGCACAGCGCCAGCCGGTCTCGACCATCGAGCAATCGTTCGAGCAGCCGTCACCGTTGGTGGTGTTCCCGTCGTCGCAGGCCTCGGGCGGCGCCACCTTACCGTCCCCGCAGACAGCGCCGCCACTACCCGCGCTGCCCGCAGTCCCCGAGCCGCCGCTCGCGCCTCCCAATGGGCTACCCGTGCCCCCAACCCCACCGCTCCCAGCAGCAGTGCCAGCTGCCCCTGAGGCACCGCCGCCCCCCCCGCTCGCTCCGGCGGCTCCACCTAAGCCTGCGCCCCCATCCCTCGTTGCGCCCCCACCGCCGCTGGTGCCACCTGTCGCGACACCTCCGCCGCCTCCATTTCCGCTGCCACACATGCAGGCACTGAAGGTGCGATCCGCCTGACACACCTGGTAGGCCGCACAAGGTCCTGGCCCGGTGCAGGATTTGGAATCGCCGGGCACGCACGTCGCACTGTTGCTGCCGCCACAGTTGATCGCCACCACCACTAGGAGCACGAGTAGGTACCGCACGCGTGCCACTTTATCATCGCGACTCCTCCCCGCCGGATGAGGTAGCGAACCGCTCCGGAGCGGGACGCGGCTCAAGTTCCGTCGGGATTCGACACCCACGGTATTTCCGGGCCACCCGCGGTAGTCGGGCCTGCCTCCGACGAATTCCCAATCCGGACGCCTCGTTCGGCGCACCTCAGAGCCAACTCGAACCGAGTGCCTCTACACTTTTTCGAGTGAACGCGCCCGCTTAGGGCCACGTGAACTCCGGCCCTTTATCTTGCAGTCCCTGCGTCTAGATCTCTGACTCTCTGCCATCCTCAAAATCCAGACGCGCCCTTCGACGGCCTGGAGACGAGGACGGCACCATGGCTGCCCCGCTCCGACCTTTTCGCGCCGGTGTCGAGTATGCTCCCCGCAATGCGTCCCCGCTTGGTAACGTCGATCCGGTAGATGCTTTGAAAATTCGCCCCGACCGTTTTGATGATTCTTTCCCCTACGCTCTGCACAAGCCCGAGTCGAGCTGGAGGAGACAAATCGAAGAAGGTGTGCAGCCCACTACCGAACTGTCCGTCTGGTGAGGCGCCCGTCAGATCTCTTGAGTGGGGCGACTGAAGAATGAGTCGAATGGTCCTCAGCCAGCTCTTGGGATCGAGAGGTAGACGCCTGCGCTCGAAAAGGGTGCGGTACTTAAAGAGCTCCATGCCCGCTATCCTCGGGCGCCGTCACCTCTCAGCGGCCTGCGAGCGCACGAAGTTGTGGAGGGCGGCTGCGACGTAGAGCGGCAGCCTTAAGAACTTGATGCCGACGCCAGGGCTGCCGTGACGGTCCTCGTTGCCGCGAACCCAGCGGACCTCGGCGTTGGCGAGGAGGGGCTCATCCCAGTCGGGGAGGGTGAGCTTGAGCGCGACGGGTTGGCCGACGGGCACGAGCTCGGCTGTCGCGACGAAGACCCCGCCGAGGCCGATGTTGCGCGTCTCCGCGTTCACGTGCTCGCCGCCGAGGCCGATGACAACAGGCACTCGCAAGTCGATGCGACCCGGGCGAGCGACGAAGGGCATGTACCTGGGATAGTAGCCGAGCTCGCGAAGCGGGCGAAGTGGCGCGGCTGACGGTTCGAACCGGAAGAGTCAAGCGCGCCGCGGCAGCGGAGCTTCGAAGCTTTCATCCCCGGATGGAATACCGGGACTTATCGGTTGAGACCGCCACGAAGAGCCGTGGATTCAAGGTTCGAGTCGGGAGTTGCGAAACCGTAACCGTGAACGCGAGGAGACGGCCGGCTCTGCAAAGTACGTACGGCGTCGATTTCGTAACGTCGTCGGAAGCCGGCGCAACCTTGAGGGCAAATCTGGGCGCGGGCCGTCGCTCGCAAGCAGGGTTGAACATTTGCTTTGACATCACAATCGCCGATTGGTCCTATCGCCGCGGTCGAGCTTCAACGAAGCGTTCGACGTTTCCCGTGGGAGGAGCAGCGTGGCGCAGCGGCATGTTCGGGTTCGAGGCGCAGGGCAGAGGACTCTGGAGCGGGAAGGACGTCGCGGGAGACGACGCGACCGCGAGTCGGCGCTCGCGCTGACGTTTCTGATCTCGGCCGCGTTCGTGGCTTGTCAGAGTCACGGTCCAGGAGGCGGAGGAGGCGCGTCGACCGAGACCCGTGCTTCGGCGATCAGTTCGGCGGCGAGCGCGGCGCAGGTCTTGGCCGCGGCGCAGGCGCAGCCGGGCTCGCCGGTCGCGCCGGCGGTCACCCAAGGGTTCACCGCCACAGCCGGGGGCCTGACGCCTCAGTTTTCGGCGGCGTCGCTGGCTGGCGAGCCGAGGCCGGCCACCGTCGCCCTGCCGAAGCTCGGCTCGGGGGCGATGCAGCTCCAGGACACAACGAGCGGCGCGACGGTCGACGTCACGCTCGACGGCGCGGCGCCAGTCGCGGCTCAGACGACTGGCGGCTACGTCGTCTACCCTGCGGCACTGGCAGGCGCCTCGGTTCTGCACCGGGCACTCCCATCCGGAAGCGAGGACCTGCTCTACCTCCCGGCGCGGCCAGCGGTGGCCGAGGTCGATTACACGATTTCGCTCGGATTCGGAATCGCGGGCCTGCGCCTCGTCGGTGGCGTCGTCGAATTCCTGGACTCGGGCGGCGCGCCCCGCCTCCACGTCTCGCCCCCGTACATCGCCGGCGCCGACGGGGCGCGGACCGACGGCGCCCTGGCCCTGGCCGGCTGCGCCGCGGACACCGATCCGAGCCCGCCGTGGGGCCGCGCGGTCACGGCGCCGGGCGCCTCGACGTGCACGGTGCGTGTCACGTGGCCGGATGCGTCGGTTTCCTATCCGGCTGTTTTGGACCCCCGATGGACGACGACGGGGTCGATGGCGACGGCGCGGTTCGAGCACACGCTGGTGCTGCTCTCGACGGGGAAGGCGCTGGCCGCGGGCGGTCGAAGTACCACGAGCGGCACGACCGGGCTCACCTCCTGCGAGCTCTACGACCCGTCGACCGCGAGCTGGGCGGCGACCGGGAGCCTGGCGCACGGGCGGCGGCTGCACAGCGCGACGCAACTTCCGACCTCGTCGAACCAGACAACCAGTGGGAAAGTACTTGTCGCTGGCGGCATCAGCGGCTCGACCAGCATCAGCACGTTCGAGCTCTACTCGCCGAGTGCGGGGACGTGGGGCACGGCGGGAAACATGGACACCGCCCGGCACGGCCACACGGCCACGCTGTTGGCCGACGGGCGCGTGCTAGCCGCCGGCGGGCTGAACGGCACGACGACGCTCGCGACGGCGGCGCTCTACAACCCGGCCTCGGGCGCGGGATCGTGGGTGGCGACGACCGGGCCGATTCCGCCGCCCGGCCTCAAGAACCAAACGGCGACGTTGATCCAGACCACCAACAACCAGCTCAACAACCACGTCCTGCTGGTGGGCGGCAACAACGGCACGTCGACGATCTCGGCAGTCTACCTGTTTGACCCGGTCCAGAACGCCTTCAGCACGCTGGCTTCGATCTCCAGCCCGCGCGAGCAGGCCACGGCGCTGACGTTGCCGAACACCAACGGCAAGATCCTGGTAACCGGCGGAAAGAACGGTGCGAGCGTACTCAACACAGCGATTTCATTTGACCCTTCATTCAGCAATGGGACCTGGTCGTCGGCCGGCACGATGACCTCAGCCCGGGTGGGGCAGACGATGACGCTGCTGCCGAACAGCATCGTGGCCAACGGACAGATCCTGGTGGCGGGCGGCTCGTCGACGGGGAGCAACTTCCTGTCCTCGGCGGAGCTTTTTAGCGGGACGTCGACCTGGACGGCGACGCCGTCGATGCCAGGGGCGCTCGAGGGGCACCAGGCCGTACTGCTGAGCGGGAACTCGGTGCTGGTCGCGGGGGGCCTGTCGGCGTCGAGCACCGTCCAGACGGCGGCGTACCTCTACGACGCCTCGTTCGGCCTGGGGTGCAGCACCAACGGCCAGTGCGCCTCCGGGTTCTGCGTGAGCGGTGTCTGCTGCGACAGCGCTTGCACGGGAACCTGCGGCGCCTGCAACCTGGCCGGGCATCTGGGGGCCTGCACGGCGCTCGGGAGCGGGACGGTCTGCCGCGCGGCGGCGGGCGCCTGCGACGTGGCCGAAACGTGCAACGGGTCGTCGACGAGCTGTCCGGCCGATGGACTCGCGGCGTCGGGAACCACCTGCCGCGCGTCGGCCGGGGAGTGCGATCCGGCCGAGACCTGCAGCGGCACGTCGGCGGCCTGTCCGTCGGACACGAAGGCGGCGAGCGGGACCGCCTGCACCGACGACGGCAACCCCTGCACGCAGGACCAGTGCGACGGCAGCGCCGTCACCTGCCAGCACCCGGTGGGCAACGCGGGGGCCGTCTGCCGTCCCGCGGCCGGGGAGTGCGACGTCGCCGAGACCTGCACGGGAACCAGCGCGACGTGCCCGGCAGACGGTTTCGAAACCGCGTCGACAGTCTGCCGTCCCTCCGCTGGCGCGTGCGACGTGGCCGAGAGCTGCACCGGCAACTCGGCGGCCTGTCCGGCGGACGGCTTCCTTCCGGCGACCACCGTCTGCCGCGTGGCGAGCGGCGCCTGCGACGTCGCCGAGAGCTGCACCGGCAGCTCGGCGACGTGCCCGGCCGATGGGAAGGTCGCGGACGGCACAACCTGCAGCGACGGCGACGCCTGTACGCAAACGGACACCTGCCAAGCGGGAACCTGCGTCGGCGGCAACCCGGTCATCTGCGTCGCCCTCGACCAGTGCCACACGGCGGGGGCGTGCAGCCCGTCGACGGGAACCTGCTCGAACCCCGCCAAGGCGAATGGAACGAACTGCAACGACGGCAACGCCTGCACACAGGCGGACACCTGCCAGGCGGGCTCCTGTACCGGTGGGAACCCGGTGACGTGCACGGCCCAGGACCAGTGCCACTCCGCCGGGAGCTGCGATCCGGCGAACGGGACCTGCTCGAACCCGACGCTCGCGAACGGGACGACCTGCAACGACGGAAATGCTTGTACCCAGACCGACACCTGCCAGGCGGGCTCCTGTACCGGCGGCAATCCCGTGACCTGCACGGCGCTCGACCAGTGCCACAACGCCGGGACGTGCGATCCGGCCAACGGGACCTGCTCGAACCCGGTCGTCGCGAACGGGACGACGTGCGACGACGGGAACGCCTGCACGCAGACCGACACCTGTCAGGCGGGGACATGCAGTGGGGGAAATCCCGTGACTTGCACCGCGCAGGACCAGTGCCACAACGCCGGGACGTGCGATCCGGCGAACGGGACTTGCTCGAACCCCAACAAGATCGACGGGACGACCTGCGACGACGGCAACGCCTGCACGATGGCCGATGCCTGTAACGGCGGGAGTTGCTCGGGGACGGCGGTGACTTGCACCGCGCTCGACCAGTGCCATAACGTCGGGACCTGCAGCCCGTCGACCGGCGCCTGCTCGAACCCAAACAAGGCCGACGGGAGCGGGTGCGACGACGGGAACAGCTGCACAACGGGCGATAGCTGCGCTGCCGGAGTTTGCCTGTCGGGCGCCTCGACCTGCACAGCGCTGAGCGCCGTCCAGACGTTCGCTGGCTTCTACACAGTCCCTAGCTTCGACACTGGAAACGCCTTCTCCGCGAATCCGCCGAACGTGGTGCCCGGCGATCCGATCACGTTCACCGTCATCGCCACCAACAGCAGCACCTTCATGCGCGCCAGCGCCGACATGGACGTCACGAATGACGGCACGACACCGTTCGTGTGGGGCAGCTTTCAGGTCACGCTGGACTACCAGTCGGCGACCACGTCCGAGTGGATCCCCGTCGCGAAGGCCTCATTCGACGCGAGCGGAGCACAGACCGACGATCCGCCACTGCTTCACCTCAACTTCGGCAATCCGCAGCAAGGATTCCTCGCGGGGCTCACGATCGCGCCTGGACAGAATGTCACGGTCGATTCAACCGAGAACGTGACCCTGCCGGCCGACATCGTGAACCAGCTGGGCGATCCCGCCGAAGTCAGTCAGGTCCGCGTCGAGATTCACATCGACACGGGCCCCGAAACTCCGGGGTTGACCTCCGACCGAGACATCACTGCCTCGTTCAGGGACGGGGCGGCGACCGCCCAGAACGTCAACGGAAGCGTCTACCTGGGAGGGCCGGACGCCGCCACCTCGACCAACCTGACGCCCGATGTGACCTCAATCCCGCCGGGGGCTTCGGTGACACTGACGGGAACCGCGATCGCTTCCTTGCTCGCAGTGAAACAACCCGGCGAATCGGACTTCCAGTACTTCAGGCGTCTCCAGGTGAGCAATGCCTACACGGCGTTGCTCAACCTCAACGTGTACTTCACCGGAAGCTTCCGTATCTACCCAGGTCTGTTCGCGCCGATTCTGACCGTCCAGAAGTCAGGTCCGAGCCAAGGCAACGCCGGCTTCACCCTCGCTTACCCCGTTCAACTGCAGAACGTCGGTGCAGCGGCCGCCGGACCCGTCGCGATAACCGATCTGGTGAACGGCACGGACGTGGGCGCGCAGATCACGATTCCGCCCTCGATCGCGGCAGGGACGACCGGCACCGCGATCATCAACGCGGCCACCTCCATCGGTCAGGCCGCGGGACCGTACACCGACCAGGCGAGCGTGACTTGGCAAGATCACAACGGAAACGTGTACGGCCCGCTCTCGAGCGCCTTCACGACGAGCATCTTGGCCGGTCATCCCGAGGGGTACCTGACGCTCGCCACCTCGACCGTGACCCCGGCGCAGATCCTCGGGACCTCGGTGACGCTGACGGCGACCGCGCTCGATGGCCTGGGGAATCCGATGGTCGGGTTGCCGGTTCAATTGACTATCGCGGGCTCGAACGCGCAGACGGTGCCGCTCGTAACCGGGACCGACGGGACAGCCTCGTTCACCTACGATGGACCGAACCTGGGGGCCGACACCGTGACGGTCACCGCGACCATCAACGGGCCGGCGCTGACGGCGACCGTCCCGGCCATCACCTGGTCGACCGAGGTGGGCACGCCCTGCACGGGGCGGTCGACACCGCTAGACGTGATGCTGAACATAGACGGATCTCCCTCGATGTTCGACGCAGACACGTACGCCGCCGCCCAGGCCGCCGCGGACACATTCATCGGCGATCTCAATCTGACGATCGATCAGATTGGGACAGTCACCTTCAGTGGAACTGCCGAGCTCGACGTTCCGTTCACGACCGACGCGACGGCGGCCATATCCGGGACCAACACGGCCCTCCTCGACTGGGCCTATGCCTGCGCCGGATTCTGCGCGGGCGGCACGAACTATCCTGACGCGTTCCGGGTCGCCCTGGCGGAGTTCCAGGGACCGCGTCATCGAGACAGCGCCCAGCGGGTGATGGTCTTCATCTCCGACGGCGGGAATACCGGCGGAGACTTCAGCGCGCAGCTCGCCGCCCTCAAGGCGGCCGGGGTCCGGATCATCGTCATCGCGCTCGGTGCAAACGTCGACGTGAGCACGCTGCAACAGGTCGCGAGCTCGCCCAACGACTACTTCTACGCGCCGAACGTGTCGGAGCTCGCCTGGGCCTTCGGGAACGTGGCCCAGGATTCCTGTTCGACGACGCCGCCCCTCGTCAGCGCGGGCGGCAACCAGGGCCTATACGACGTACGGTTGCCGGATTCATTGACCCTCCAGGGGGAAGCACACGGGAGCGGCCCGCGAGGAGATCTTCAGCTCACGTCGCTCTGGACCGAGGTCAGCGGCCCGGCGCCGGTAACCTTCACCGACGCAAGCTCGCCAGTGACCCAGGTCCTCTTCACCGATCCCGGCACATACATCCTGCAGCTCGAGGTGAGCGACGGTTTCGTCACGACCGCCAGCCGCGCAACGATCACGGTCGACCCGGCGCAGACGCTGCAAGGGGCGAACCTGGCGGTGGCGCTGTCCGCCCCCGGGCCGCTGGTGGTCGAGACGCCCGAGATGATGACCGCGACGCTCACGGATGCTTCGTCGCAGCCGATCTCGAACTTCGTCGTCCAGTTCCTGGTGACCGGCGCGAACCCGGGGACTAGCACGGCCACGACGAACGCCGCCGGCGTCGCGACGTTCGCATACACCGGGTCGGTACCCGGCACCGACGTCCTGCAGGCGACCGCCATTGGCGGCACGGCGACGCTCGCCTCTTCGGCGCTCTCCTTGAGCTGGACGCCCGCGGCGCCGGGGAGCAACGGCATCGTCTCGCAGGGCTGGATTGGCGCGCCCGCGCAGCGCGCACGGGTGACGGGCCTGGTGCCGGTAACGGTCGCGGCAGGTGTGACGATCGCGTCCAGCACCGTCAGCGTCTGGTCGGTCAAGACGCCCGGCAACGTCATCACGCTGGCGACCAACGCGGCCGGCGGGCCCGGCGCGACGCTGGCGACGCTCGACACGACGGAGTTGCCGAACGGGAGCTACATCATCGACGTCGTCGGCAGCGACGACCACGGGAACCAGCAGGACAACGAGATCCTGGTGGCGGTCGCCGGCGACTACAAGCCGGGGCGCCTGGTCGTCGACGTTCCGGAGTTCACGGTCCCGGTGGCGGGCATCCCGATCGCCATCGGGCGCCACTACGACACGTTGGACAAGGACAAGGTCCAGGACTTCGGCAACGGCTGGAGCCTGACCATGGCCCACCCGGACCTGGAGGTCGACCAGGCGAACGACGTCACCATCACGCTGCCCAACGGCCGGCGGTCGACGTTCATCTTCGAGCTGCAGCCAGTGGCCGTGGGCCCGATCGTCCTCGGATTCATCGCGCAGCCGCTGTTCGTGCCCGAGCCGGGCGTCTTCGGGTCATTGACTGCGGATGGTTGCAGCGTCTTGGTCTTCGACCCCACCAGCGCCAACATCGCCCCGACCTGCTTCGATAGCATCTTCGACCCAACGCAGACTCAATACGCGCCGACGACGTACAAGTACACCGACGCTTACGGGACGGCGTACACGATGGGCATCGACGGTACGCTGAAGACGATCCAGGACCGCAACAACAACATCATCACCTTCACGCCGAACGGGATCGTGGCCACGACCGGAGGGGCCGTGGTTTCCATTACGCGCGACACTCAGGGCCGCATCACGAAGATCCTCACCCCCGACATGGGCGATTACTTCCACTCGCGGTTCGAGTACGACTACGCATACGACGCGGCGGGGAACCTGCTCTCCGCGACGGATCCGGGCCAGAACGTCTACAGCCAGATCACCCAGTACACGTACGATGAGAGCCACCGCTTGCTCACGACGAAGGACGCGTCAGGCCATTTCGCCAGAACATCGACCTTCGACGCGGCCGGCCGGCTGGCCACCGACACGGACGCAATGGGCAACGCGACCAGCTATGCGTACGACGTACCTGGACATACGACGACGACGACGTACCCCGACACCGGCGTCCTGGCACAAACCTTCGACGACAACGGGATGCTGCTGTCGCAGACCGATCAGCTCGGCCGTATCACCACGCACCAGTACGACGCCAACCGGAACGAGATCAAGCGGACGAACGCGCTCGGCGAGGTCACGACCTACACCTACGACGCCAATGGGAACCAGACCTCCAGCACCAACACGCTCCACGAGACGACCACCACGACCTACAACGCGTTCTCGGAGCCGCTGACCACGACGAATCCAATTGGGAACACGACGACCATCGTCTACGACGACGCAGGACTACCGACCAGCTTTACCGACAGCATGGGCCCGCTCGCCACGTTCACCTCATCGGAGCACGGGCTTCCCCTTACTGTGACCGACGCGGTTGGAAACGCCGTGTACCTGAACTACAACGCTGCAGGCGACCTGACGGCTCGGCTGGATCGGCTAGGCCGCTCCACCAGCTATCAGTACGACGCCATGGGGCGCAAGACCTCGATGATCGATCCTCGGGGGAACATCACCAGCTACAGCTACGACAACGATGGCGACCTGTTGTTGACGACCTTCCCGGGGTCGGCACTCTATTCAGGGTTCGGACCGCTCATCCATTTGGACGCGAACAGGAACGTCCAAGACATCACGACGGCAGGTCTGTATTACGGAGTTGTCCAGGTGGGTGCCCGCACCGACCACTACATGTACGACGCGGACAATCACCTCACGACGACGACCCACGGAAACGACGCGACGGAGATCGACCAGACGGTGGACTTCCGCGGCAACGTCCTCACGCGGACGGACGAGATCGGCCACGCAACCGGCTATACGTACGATCTGGCGGGCCAGCTGGTCCAGACCACGAATGCGGACGGCACGTTCACGATGCAGGCTTTCGATGCGCTCGGTCGGCTCGCGACAAAGACCGATGAGCGCAACAACACGACGACGTACACCTACGAGCCGGGTTGCGGGTGCGCGGAGCGGCTGACCAGCGTGACCGATCCCCTCGGGCGGACGACGTCGATGACCTATGACGGGATGGGGCGGAAGACGTCGATGACCGACGCGAACGGGCACCCGACGTCGTACGCCTACGATCTGCGCGGCCACCTCATCGAGACGGACTACGCCGACGGGACGGCGACGCATGACACGTACGACACCCTGGGACGGCGGACGGCCAGCGCCGACCAGACCGGCGCGACGACGCAGTACGGGTATGACGCCGAAGGGCAGCTCACCTCCGTCAAGGACCCGCTCGGGAACGTCACGCAGTACGGCTACGACCCGAATGGAAACCTGACTTCAGTGACGGACGCCAACAACCACACCACGACCTACGCCTACGATCCCACCAACCGAAAGATCAGCCGGACCCTGCCGCTCGGGATGACCGAGACGTTCGCGTACGATAACGACAACAACGTTACGACCCACACCGACTTCCGAGGCAAGACGGCGACCTACGCCTTCGACGACCGCCGGCCCGGTGGCCGGTTGACCTCGAAGGTCCCCGACCCGACCCTGGGCGAGCCGACGGTGATGTATGGGTACAACGTGAACAGCACCCGGTCGTCCATGACCGACGCCAGCGGCGCGACCAGCTACACCTACGACCCCCGCAACCGGCTGCTCACGAAGGCGACACCGGAAGGGACGTTGACGTACACTTACGACGCGAGCGGGAACGTGGCCAGCATCGACTCCTCGAACGCGAACGGAACCTCGGTGGCGTACGCCTGGGACGAGGCGAACCAGCTGTCTACCGTGACGGATAACCGGCTCGGCGGGATGACGACGGCGGCGTACACGGGGACCGGGCGGCCGGCGAGCCTGGCGCAGCCGAACGGGGTGGGGGTGACGTACGGGTACGACTCGCTCGACCGGGTGACGTCGATGGCGTGGCAGAAGGGGACGAACCCCGCGTTCGCGAGCTGGGCGTACGGGTACAACCAGCGCGGGCAGCGGACGTCGTCGACGGACGTGACGGCACGGGAGGCGGCGTACGGGTACGACGCGGCCTCGCGGCTTACCAGCGAGACCATCACGGGCGACCCGAGCGGGCCTACCGGAAATGGCTCGCTGACGTACGGACTCGACGCGGCAGGAAACCGTCTGTCGCGCGCGTCGACGCTGGCGGCGCTGGATGCGCAGTCTTTCTCGTACGACGGGAACGACGAGCTGACGACCGACACGTACGACCTGAACGGCAACACAACGAGCTCGGGCGGACATACGTACGGGTACGACTTCGAGAACCGGCTCGTCTCGAAGGACGGCAGCGCGATCACGCTCGTCTACGACGGGGACGGCAACCGCGTCGCGAAGACGGTCGGCGGCGTGATGACGCAGTACCTCGTCGACGAACTAAACCCGACGGGGTACCTCCAGGTGATGGACGAGGTGGCGGACAGCGCGGTGCAGGTCCGGTACACGTACGGGAACATGCTCGTCAGCCAGACGCGAAGTCCGAGCACGTCGCCGGTGGCGAGTTTCTACGGCTACGATGCCCACGGGAACATCGCCTTCCTGACGGACTCGACAGGCAACGTGATCGACACGTACACGTACGACGCCTGGGGGAACCTGGTCGGACGGACGGGATCGACGCTCAACACGCGCCTATTCGTGGGGGAAGAATTCGACTCGGACCTGGGCCTAATCAACCTCCGGGCGCGGCAATACCGGCCGGCCGTAGGGCGCTTCCTGACAACCGATCCGGCTGGAGGGCACTATGGTTCAACATCCACCGCCCAACAGCAATCGCAAACGGCCGACGCCATTGCTTCAGCTATCACCGCAGTCTTCGCGAATGAGAACGACTATCGTCTCCTCCTAGAAGTGTCGGCAGTGTCGCCTAGTTCAGGCCAAACGCTGAGAGAGCCGCTTGGCCTAAACCCGTACCTGTTTGCGAACGCCGATCCCGTCAGCCATGTCGATCCGACAGGCCTAGCTGACGCTATAGAGGAGGGAGTCGATGAGGCATCGGTTCCTGCCCAAACAATCAAAGTGGTCGAAGAGGTTGGCAAGAACCCTGGCTGTGAGATTGAGTTTCTCGTGAAGGTCCTAAGCTGCTCGGCCCGCTATGGCGGAAACCAAATTTCATTCGAGCTCTGTGTCGCCAGCGCCGCGCGGGCCTACGCTGTCTGCCGAGGGACGGGTTTACCCAACTAACTCTAGCGCCCCTGCTGGCGTGGATGTGGCACATCTATTGACGCAGCGATCACCCGTACGATGCTCGGAAATTCAATAAATGTTAGCGCGCAGGGAATCGAACGGAGGAAGCACTTGTTTGCATTCAGTTCGGGTCCCGTTTCTCTCGCAGGCTCGCGTCCACTCGTCGCATTTCCAATGCTACACAACACATCTCGAACCTGTCTTATAAACTCCGTCGTCGACGGGCACGAGACACCATTACAGAGATTGCTCGCAGCGATGACAAGCTCCTCCTCAACCTCTGGATCGATGTGGATAGGCTTACCTTTTGCCGACACCTGCTCCACCGATTCACCGCCGAGGGGCTCATTCCATGCACGCCGTGCGCGCCGTTCAATCTCCGCGGCGTAATCGAATAGCAATGGACTCGCAGCCAGCGCCTGCGTAACCTGATTTCTCAAGGCATCGACGCCGGCCGGCATCAAACTATCTGAAGACTGGCGGAGGCCGTCGATGCGCTCTTTCACGCGAGCCAACATAGCGAAACTCTAGCATCTTCCAGGTGGCCCGCGTAGTGTACTGCCCACTCCAGCCGCGAATCGGACGTCAGACGCCATCATCGGCGCCGTGCTGATCGAGTGTAGTGCCACAGCGAAGCCCGAAGGCCAGGATCGACGGAGATCAGGGGGTTGTGAAGCAATGAGCCAGAGAACGACGACAGCACTTTCCCTCTACGGCCCGGAGATCAGCGGCGAAAATGCGCTCGAGTTGTCAGAGATCGACGCCGCCGGCGGTGGTGCTGGCCGGCGGCGGTCGTCAGGCGAAGCGGTACCAGTCGAGACGGCCGTCGAAGAACGCGATCCGGCCGGCCGATCGCAGGCGCTTCGGTTTTCGGAACCAGACCTCGTCCGGCGTCCGCCCACCCCAGGAGCTGTGTGGTCGGTGCGAGTTGTGCCAGGTCTTGAAGTCGGCGGCGAAGCGATCGATCTGGTCGAGGGACGCCAGGAGCCAGACGCATCCGAACATTGTCTGCTTGAAGGTCTTGAACAGGCGCTCGATTCGGCCGTTGGTCCAAGGATGGGCGGGGCGGGTGAGGGTCGAGCGCACGCCGTTGGCGGCGAGAAACTGCTTCAGCTCAGCGGAGGTGAACGCGGGTCCACGGTCGGTCAGGACGCGCAAGGGCTTTCCATGGTCGGCGAACGCGCGATCGAGGACGCGGGCGATCTCGCGGCTGCTCGGCCAACGCAGGCGCTCGAGGGCGACGATGCGGCTGCCGTTGTAGTCGATGGCGCCGAGGATCCAAACGGGGATGAAGCCGAGAAGCCAGACGAGGGTGAGGTCGAGGCCCCAGAGCTGTCGAGCGCCGGTGACCTGGATGCGTCGCGGTTTGCGTCGCCGCTGCTGGTCTAGGGCGACGACGAGATCGCGGCGCCGGATCAGGATTCGACGGACGGTCTCGCGCGAGGGCCTGAAGGCGAGGACGCGCTCGGCGAGGAAGCGGAGTTGGCCGGCGCCGATGAGCGGCTGCTCGACGTGCAGGCGAACGAGCTTCTCTTCGAGGTGCTCGGGCGTGCGGTTCCAACAACGGCGCCGGCGCGCGAAGGGCGACGGCGCCGCGAGACGATGGCCAGCCAGCCAGCGGCGCCGCACGCGTCGAAGCGAGCCGCGCCAACGGCGGACCCGCCGGGGAAGGCGTTGCCGGAGATCATCGAAAGCGACGGCGAGCCGCAGAAAGAGCCGGATCACCGCCAGGCAGGCGCGGTCGAAACTGCGAAGGGCGCACTCCATCGGGACGATGGTACGGCGATCGCGGAACTCAGCTCGTCAGGAAATCCACTCGATCTGATTCAGCATCTCAGGGGGCTCCAGCGTCTTGGCGGCCTCGGCGATTCTTCGAACGGCGTCGCCGACCGTGGTCCGAGGTTGGATGAAGAGCAGCCCTGGGAAGGACCCACTCCGGGCCGGGAGCGCAGTCATGACCGCGAGCTTCGCCCGCGACGCGCGGGACCTCACGGTATCCACTCGACATCGCCGGCCATGTCGCTCGGATCGAAGAGGTCCGCGGCGTCGGCGATGCTTCGCACGGCGTCGCCGATGGGGGTTCTCTCCTTGATGAACAGAACGCCCGGGAACGGCTGCCCGCGCCGGCCCATCTCGGCGGCGACGGCAAGGAAGTCTTGATCCGCGGTGACGAGGACACGCGCAAGCGTGATGGCTTCCTCCATCTGCCGCTCGTCGGAGGCACCGAGCAGGCTCTGCTCCGCGGCGGTTACGACGTCGGCTCCTCGCCTACGGAGTCCCGCGACGACGCGGCCGTCGACGCACTCGTCGGCGTAGAGCTTGAGCGCCAAACGCGGCTCTCGTCAGACGGCGCGGGTGCGTCGGGGCCGTGTGCCGGGTGGAAACAGCTTCTGCATCTCCGCGACGATTCGCTCGCCCTCGCGCCAGTCGGCGTGGATCGCGTCGATGTGGTCGTAGTAGTAAGCGAGGGCGGCGTGCACGTCGGCCAACGACAGGTGCGGATGGGCCTCGACGATCTCGTCGGGCGTCATCCCCATGTGCTCGTGCTCCGACGCGATCTGCGCGACCTTGATGTCGGTGCCCGCGACGACTGGCCTGGGGACGCTGTCGTCGATGTGGGTCGGGAGCGTGCGCGCGGCCTGCATGGTTTGATGGTACCGCACCGATGCCGATGCCGCACTCCGTCTCGGCGCTCCAATCTCGACGCTTGCATGAGGAAGTGACCGCGCAGCATGAGGGAGGAATGAGGGAATCCGGAGGCGAACTTTCACGACGTTTCGCGCACTTTCGCGCACTTTCACACGCTTTGGTTTTTGACGAATGGCCGCTAAATCATTGAAATCACGTGGGTAGAGTGCCACCTTGCCAAGGTGGACGTCGAGGGTTCGACTCCCGCGATATCGCGGTCGCGCGAACGCGGGGTGTGGAGCTGTCGCGTTCCTGTCGCGTTCCTTTGTCATCAGGAAGACGTACGGTACCGTGCGTAGCGGGCTCGGACGGGGATCTCAGGCGTCGGGGCGCACCACATCTGAGCCTGCTCGGTTGTCCAAAGCGGCCATTCGTCGTGTCGCCACCGGTATCAGGGTAGAACGAACGGAGGGGGCACCGGCGACGAAACAAAATCTTCCCGCCTCCCGAGAGCTTCGGTGCTGAAGGCGTCCATCGACGCCAACCCCGCCGTCGTCGTCGATCGGCGTGTAGGCTTATGGGACCCACTCAACATTTCACCGTTTGCATAACCACTTGAGCGAGACGGGGGCTGGACGGCCCGAGCCTCCCTGTGACGAAAGCCCACCTCTTCACTCAATTCTCCGACGGAGATTCGGACCCCAACGCCTTGCAAAGGTGGACGTCGAGGTTCGATCCGCCCTTGGGTGAGGCCATTAGGCCGATTCTAGTTCTGACGTCCTGCGCTCCACGATCGTCTGGAGGCGCTTCGACGGCACCTTGCGCGTCCAGTCCCTCAACTTCCCGAAGGCGAAGTCGTCGGGCAGTTCCACCTCCGGCAGCGACGAGAAAGTGCGCGGCTTCGTCCCCGACAGGTAGAACACGTCGAAGAGGGCCTTCTCCGGCGAGGCGATGAGCGCACCTTCGGGTGTGGCCACGAATCCTCCAAAGACCTCGGGCGCCACGGTGTGGATGGAGAAGTCGCCCAACGACGTCTCGACCTCCTGGGGCCTTCCGATCGTCACGACGTACGTCGAGCGCGGGATCTGCGAGATCATCCCGTGAAGCCTCAGCGCCGAGAGGAGAGAGACGTAGCTGGGGGAGGGCGCGGCCACGTAGCGCGACAGCACCTTCGGATCGAGATCGCGGCCGAGGGCCCACAAGCCCCTGGCCAGCGGCTTGACGACGCCTTTGGTCGTCAGCCTGCCGAGCATCTTGTTCGCTGAGTCCACTCGTCCTCGCATGAGGGCGGCGACCTCGGACGTCGTCACCACTGGAGAAGGGAAGTCCTTCAGCAAGAGCGTGAGGTCGAGGGCACTCATCGGCTGAAGATCTCCAGACCCTGGACGACGACCGCCTTCTTCTCTTCCCAGCTCTCCCGGCTGCCGTGTTCCATCCTCTTGGACTTTTCGAGGTACGGCAACACCTCGGCCTTGTACGCGTCGAAGGTCATCTCCGACGCTCTCTTGAGGGCGGCGCGCGCCTCTTCGCTCGGCGGGTGCAGGGCGGTCACCGACCCGACGTCCTTTGCGTAGCGCTCAAGGAGCATGGCTAGGTCGAAGAGGTCGCGAGTCCTGTCCCGACCCGCCATCGCCGAGACCTTCTGGGCGATGCTTTCGGCGAGCCCGTAGTGTGAGGCTGAGAAGGGGCTCGAACCGTAAGAGTCTGCTATCGGCTTGGCCACCGGACCCAGCACGGACTCAGCGTTGGACTCTCGGCGTGAGAACTCGATCCTCGTGTGAACGGGCTCGCTCAGACCCTTCACTTTCAGAGTCATCTTCCACCGCTGTGTGGTGTCTGTCTGCTTCAGCGTTGAAACCTGCTCGATCTCGATCCCGTAGAGCAGGAGCGCCTTCCTGAAGCGCGGCGAGGCCAAGATCTTGTCGACATTCTTCTTGAGCGTCTCCTTCGACGTGACGGACACGTCCATGTCGAGGTCGTCAGAGTGCCTGACGCTCTCGAAGAAGAGCCTGAGGTTCTGCCCCCCTTTGATGACGGCCTTGTTCGGGGCCTTCGACAGGTGTGCAAGGAAGGTCAGGTGGAAGGCTTCTATGGCCTCGCTCGACGTCGAAATCATGACAGCAAAATAATGATGTCGATATCAATAATTTGCAATCATGAGTTCCCGGGTGCCGCGGTTCCATGCGGCGGGAGTGCACGCCGAGCCAGGTTATCGCCGAGGTATCCCGGTTCTGGGACATGACTCGACTCGATCTCGGCCGCTCCGGCTCAGCGCGTTAAAAAGCCATACAGTACGTGACCACTTCGACGACGTCGTTCCGCGATTCTCCGTCGGAGATGACGAATCCTCGCGCTGTTTCGTGACGCTTGGGGTGCTTTCGATTCCCGATGGGGTCACACAGAGGCGCGGAATGTGGCAGCTGTGGCAACCTGCCACCATGGGTCGGTACCACGCGGCGACGTTTTCACTCGCGGGTATCCAGGCGCGCCCTTCCCCGAGGAACCTCGACGACATCGTCCCGCTGGAGCGTCGCCTCGGGCAGTTGTTGCCGGAGTCCTTTCGCGAGCTCGTCACCTCCGACGCTTACCCGCAACTCCTGGCCACCTTCAGCAATGGCGACGCGCCGCTGCCGGCGAGGGAGCTCGGCACGTCGCGATGGCGCGCCCCGGACGACCCGCCGCCGGGAGTTCTTCAGTTCATGATCGAGAATCAGGGCGTTTGCCGCTGGGGAGTCGAACTGCAGACGGCCGACCCCGAAGTCCTCGTGCAGGTGGATGGGAAGCGATGGCGACTCTGTGCAGAGTCCTTCTCGGAGTGGCTCCGCTGCCTGGTCCTCGACCATCAGGTGATTGCGCGCGCCGTCTACTCGGGTCAAGCGGAACCTCTCAGGGACGCGACGCTCGCGCACCTTTGTGCACGCTTCGGTCGCCGGCCGTCGACATACGGCTGGCCGGGCAACGATAATCATCGCTTCACGCACGAACTCGGGGATCTACTCCTCTGGAACGGCGATGATCAGTGCGACTGGTGGATCGCACCGTCGGACATCCACCACGCACGTGCGCTCCTGGACCTGCTCCCGTTCGAGGCAGACACGCCGGGTTGGCTCTACGAAATCGTCCCCGAGGGCGCACCTGCGCTCCATGAGTGGCGCACAAGCTCCAACTCGTCTTGACCCGAGCGGTGTCAAGGCACGCCACCCCGTCAGCGGCGAATCGTCCAGCGCGGTGGGGCCACCGAGCTCGATACTAAAACCGAATGCCGGCGCACATCGGGTATCGAGCCCGATGGCGTCACGGCTCCCCGACGACGCCGAGATCGTGAGGCTCGGCGCGCACGGAAAGTTTTGGCTCGACGGCCGCCATCACGTTTTCGTGTCGTCCTCGCTCAGCGGATTGCAGATCGGTCTTGAGCGGATGGACGGCGGCCTGATCCATGTCTGGTACCACCACCTGCTGATCGGCCATCTGCGCGTCGGGCCGATGGTGGGCCGCCACGTGACGGTGCAGCCCCTCACCCCGTCGGTGGCGAGTGCCCAAGGGGGTGACACTCAGGGTGACACTTCGGGTGACACCGCGAAGCAGCCGGCAACGGAAGTGTCACCTCCTGGCGCGTCTGCCTGGCCCCGCAGACCTGCCGAAGACGCCGTCCGAGGTGACACTGCGGGTGGCGTTACGCCTGAGGGGCCGCCACCGTCGGAGAAAGGGGCATTCGAAGAACCAGCCAGGCAGAGAATCCAAACCGCGCTGAGGTGATCATCGTGGCGCTCGCATAGGCACGAAAGTGTCACCCATGTCTTGACCTGCGCCAGCCGATGGGGATTGAAGCGGCGATTCTGTTGCCACCTGGTTGCCAGGCCGGCCCGGAAACGGATGGTCTTCGAGGGTACCAACCCGATTTGTGAGCAGCGAGGCCGAAACCTGACAACATACGGGCGATGGACACCGGCAAAGCTTGGGTGCTCGGCCTTGCGCTCGCGGCGGCGGCTGGTTGTGGCGCTTCGGTGGCGGGACCAGGAGGCCTTCCCGGCTCAGGGGGTTCATCTCCCAATAGCGGTGGCGCCACTGGGTCGGGAAGCGGCGGGGCCGGCGCGGGAACCGGAGGCGTACCGACGGGAGGCAGTGGCGGCAGCGTCGGAACCGGGGGCGCGGCAACCGGCGGCAGCGCGGGCGGTGGCGGCACCGGTGGCGCGGCGCCGGGCACGGGCGGTCGCGTGGCGGGTACCGGCGGCACCAGCGGCACCGCGGGTACTGGCGGAAGCGGTGGCGCGCCGGGTTCTGGCGGCAACGGCGGGGCGAGCGGCTGCGTTCCAAACCTCGCTTGCAAGCCCGCGCCGCCGCCGAGCACCGGCGACATCCACCAAGACTGCGTCGACCGCATCAATCAATTCCTCACGCAATGTGCCTGTCTGCCTGCCCTGACCCGCGCGACCGATGGCGAAGCGTGTGCGGATCAGATGGCCGCGTATGACGCCGCCATGAACTCCGCCCATGCGGGAGACATCGCCAAGATCTGCACGCCCAGCGGCTCACAGAATGAATGCCCCGGCTATGCCTCCAACAGCCAGGTCATCTCTCTGTGCATGCAACAGATGTGGGACGAAGGGCCGCCGCCCACCAGTTCATGTACCGGCACCTGTTATGAGCAGCATGGCCACTACATCAACATGACGGATCCATCGGTCCACCGAGTGGCCTGCGGGTTCTTCACGACGTCTTCGGGTCAGGTGTGGGCCGCGCAGAACTTCCTTCGGTAGCAAAAACGATCGCGGCGTTCGGTGATGTTTCGACCTGTTTTGATTCCCGATGGGGTCACAGGAAAACTTCCAGCGCCGTCGCGCTCCTTCGGCGCCTGTAAAGCCGGTGTACCCAGTTCGACGGCGAGCCGGCGGAGGTACACGTCGCGGAACCGCGCACGCCGGTTAGACGTCGCCAGTCTCTACGTCTACGCCATGGACGCGAAGCCCGCCCTCGACGGCGTTGGCGGGTTACTACGGCAGGTAGCCCTTGATGGCGCCGTACCAGAGGGTGGCCATGTCCGCGTATCCCTGATCGGTCGGGTGGACGTTGCCGCTGCCCCGGATGTCGGAGGTCGGCAGCGTGCTCATGTCGACCATGATGACGTGGTTGCTCGAGTGGGCCTGGACGACGCCGGGAATCTTGGCGATGTAGCTCGTGTAGTTGCTGTTCGAGTAGCCGAGCGGAATGATCTTCGCCACCACGATGAGCGCATCGGGCGCCGCATTCACCAGGTCGGTGATCAGCGTCGAGAGCTGATTCGCCGTGGTGGTTGGATCGGCGTTGCTGGTCATGTCGTTGGTCCCGATGTGCAGCAGGACGATGTGCGGCGTCGTCGTGGCGAACGCCTTGGCGGGCGGGACGTAGCCGGTGATTTGCGTGACGGTGAAGCCGTCGTGACCCTCGTGGTGACTGGGGAACGTCTTGCCCGACACGGTGGTGGGACCGTTCGTCAGCGAACCGGTGAATGTCACGTTCTGGTTCGCCGCGACGATCAGCTTGAACAGCGCCGAGCGATAACCTGCGTCGTCCGTGGACGAGTAACCGTGCGTGATCGAATCGCCGAGCGGCAAGATGACACACGGGCTGGCCTTGCACGGGTTGTAGCCGGCGCTGCCGCCGGCGCCACCAGTGGACGTCGTCCCGCCGGCTCCGCCACTCTGTCCTCCGCCGGAGCCGCCGCCGTTCTTGCCGCCCGCCGCACCACCGGCCGCCTGGCCGCCCGCGCCGCCCGAACCTGCTCGTCCCCCGCTGCCCCCAGTGGCGGCGCCCCCCGTGCCGGAGCTGCCGCCCGACGCGGAGCTGCCGCCGGACGCGGAGCTGCCGCCCGACGCGGAGCTGCCGCCGGACGCGGAGCTGCCGCCCGACGCGGAGCTGCCGCCCGAGGCGGAGCTGCCGCCCGACGCGGAGCTGCCGCCGGAGGCGGAGCTGCCGCCGGACGCGGAGCTGCCGCCGGAGCTCGCCCCGCCGCTGCCGGTCATTCCGCCACTCGACGCGCCACCGCTCGACGAGCTCCCGCCCGATGCGCTCCCGCCCGACCCATTCCCGCCACTTCCGCCTTCAGGTGGGGTTCCGCTCGACGAACAAGCCAGTACGCCGACCGAGATGCCGAAGGAAAACAAGCAGACGAGGGTCTTACGACTCACGGGTCCTCCGCATGGTTTTTGGTGGGTTCATTCGGCGCAGCCATCACGGTCGAGGCTGCCCGTGGCTCAATTTATCGAGAACGCCACGTGGGGGGGAGACCGGCATTGTAGCGCACCGGCGCAGGAGTTCTGGCCGTTGGCGGTTATCATTTCTGGCGGACTCATCAGAGGGCCGCCAGCGGCTTTGGTCAGGTCCGAGCGGCGCGCAATCCGTGGCGGTGAACGTCTGGCTTCGCTCCGGCTGGTCTCGTCTATAGGCCGATCGGCCTATTCGTGCCGTTCAAGTTAGGCGCTCTCCTTCGACGAGAAGCCCACGAGGTCGGCACGAACGCACGGACGATAACGCGAATCACGAGGAGCTACCCATGACGGTCACGGCCCGGATTCTCTTCAACGGTCTCTTCTTGCTCGGCCTCACGAGCCTGGGCCTGGGCGCATGTGGATCGTCGGCGGGCAGCGGCGGGGGAAGCGGTGGAACCACGGGGGCAGGCGGCAGCACGACCGGCTCCGGTGGGACGATGGGCAGCGGCGGGTCCAGCTCTGGTGGAATCGTCGGCACCGGCGGGTCCAGTTCTGGTGGAACCGTCGGCAGCGGCGGATCCAGCTCTGGTGGAACCGTGGGCACCGGGGGCTCGCCGGGCACGGGAGGGGCGGCGGGCGGAACGAGCGGCGCGGGCTGTGGCTCGACCACGACCACCTCTCCCTGTAGCAAGTCGGGAACGACCTGCTCGCTGGACGTCGGCGGGACCACGCGCGTTTACTACGTGCAGCTCCCGAGCACCTACTCTTCCACCATGCCGTACCCGGTCGTGTTCCAGTTCCATCCCCTCGGCGGATCGGCCGAACAGGCCTTGACCGAGTATCGGATCAGCACCGGCTTGCCCGATGCGATCTACGTGACGCCGCAGGGCCTGACGGACTCGAGTGGCAACGCCGGATGGGCCAACACCGGCGGCGTGGACATCAATTTCACGAAGGCGATGCTGAGCAGCGTCCAGAGCACTTACTGCGTCGACAACACACGAATCTTCTCGGTCGGGTTCAGCTACGGCGGAATGATGTCCTTCGCCGTCGGCTGCGAACTGAGCGACGTGTTTCGTGCCATCGCGCCGATGTCGGGCGCGCTTTACAGCGACTTTAACTGCAAGGGCACCGGTCATCCGATCGCCATGTGGGGATCGCACGGTCTGAACGACACCTTCGTTCCGATCGCGGACGGCCGTGCCGCCCGCGACAAGATCCTGCAACAGAATCACTGCGGCACGACCACCGTCCCCAACTCCGCCGACGCATCATGCGTCGACTATCAAGGGTGCGACGCCGGTTACCCGGTGACCTGGTGCGAGTTCAACGGGACCCACATGCCGCCGAGCTTCGGCACCTCCGCCATCACGGCTTTCTTCAAGTCATTTTAGTCGCCGTCGAGAACACCGACCACGAACGGGTCGCAAGCCCGTTCGAAGGTGCCGGCTGCGGTCACAGACCCGCTTCGATTCCCGATGGGGTCACTCACTTCGGCGAGGTGTAAAGCGCCAGCGTCGCGAACGGCTCCGCGGTCTCGGGCCGGAAGCGGTTGAGTGTGAACTTCGTGGGTCGGCCGGGCTGAACGTCGACGAGGATGTAGTTGTACTCCTCGCGCGGGTTCTCGCCCTTCCAATACTGGTCCGGCGGGTAACTCGCGGGCACGTCGTGGAGGCGGGTCTTGATCTCGGACTCGGAGGCAGTTTTCGAAGAAGAGCTCCAGAGCTTCCACCAGGTTCGTCCGCGCCTCGTCGATGGAGGCTCCCTGGCTGGCCACGTCAACGTCCGGACAGAGGGCCACGTATCCGTCGCCTTCCGCGGGGTTCTCGGACGCTTGGGCCGTCAGCGAGCGGATGACCCCTCAGACCGACTTTCCGCCGGACTGTTCTCTTCCGCAGTTCGTGGGTAGGTGTCGCCTTTGACGACACTGTGTCGTGATCGAGGTCGATTTTTGCCAGGCGTGAGGGGACTTTCATGGCTTCGCCAGCGGCGCACGAATTGCTTAGCTCGTAAGTCTCGTGGGTCCTGGCGGAGACAGCGTGAACCGGAAGTCGTTTTGCCCTTCGAGCCCGGCGGATTCCTTTGGCGCGCGGCGGCTCGTCCTTCTCATCGCCGTCCTGACGGTGTCTTGCGTGAGCAGCCCCGTCGTCTGTCCGGCGGGCTACGTGAACCAAGGCGGAACGTGCGTGGAAATCGACCATTGCGCGGCCGGCGGCGCGCATTTCTGCGATCCCCACGCGACGTGCGTCGACACGCAGCGCGCTTCTACCTGCATCTGTCTCGCGCCGCACTGGCAGGGTTCCGGCTTCAGCTGCGTGCCGGCCGACTGCGCCACGGACAACGGCGGTTGCGGCGCGACCGCCACCTGCAGCGGTGCCGGCGCCGACATCGTCTGCGCCTGCGCGCCCGGTTACGTGTTCGTCGCAGGAGGCTGCACCCTCAACACCTGTTCGATCAACAACGGCGGCTGCGGCCCCACCTTCGCCTGTTCGGGCAGCGGCCTCGGAATCCAGTGTGGGTGCCCCGCCGGCTACAGCAGCGATGGGACCCGGTGCGTCTTCACGCTCTGTGAGACGAACAATGGTGGCTGCGATCCGAACGCCGCCTGCGCCGGCTCGCCGTCGGGCGCCGTATGCACTTGCCGCGCCGGCTACACCGGCGACGGCATCACCTGCACCGAGCTCACCTGCGCGATGAACAACGGCGGCTGCGGGCCTCACAGCACCTGCGCGGGGGCGGGCGTGCAGCTCAGCTGCACCTGCGACACCGGCTACGTGGCGAGCGGCAACGGCTGCCAACCATGCGGGACACAGTCCTGTCAGGTGTGCAACGACTGCGGCGAGTGCGCGTCGGGGACGCTCGATACCTGCTCGTCAGGGTTTTGCAACGCCAGCGCGCCGCCGGATCCCGGCCCCCTGTCTTGCCAGGTGTGCAGCAATTGTGGCTGCGCGTGGGGCACCACCGACGCCTGCGGCAACGGCTGCAACGCGGTTCCCCCTCCCGACGTCGGCTCGTCGTGCGAGGCGTGCAACGACTGCGGCGACTGCAACTTCGGCTTCACCGACGCCTGCGGCTACGGCTGCGACGCCATCGCTCCGCCCGATCCTGGCCCGCAATCGTGCGAGGCGTGCAACAGCTGCGGCGACTGCGATTTTGGCTCGAGCGACGAGTGCGGCCACGGCTGCGACGCGACAGCCCCCGACGATTCGGAATGCTACTGAGCGCCACCGCTGGATTCTCGGCGGCGCACCTCGCTGGGCGAGATACCCGCTTCGGGTAGCAGGGGTGCCGAATCCGGACATGGCTCAGCGGCGCTTGGGCGGGCCAGGCCGCGGTGATGGACCTGAGCGCGGCGTCCGTCCGCTCGGAAATGCCGAAATTGTTCGCTCTTGCGATCGCTAAAGAAGTGGACGCGCATTTTGTTACTATCCGCGCGGAGGCTTCCCGATGAGATCACGTTCGTTCGGAATGGTTTTCTTATGCGTAGTGGCGGTCGGCTGTGGCAGCTCGGGACCGAGCGGCGGCACCGGCGGCACCGGCGGCACGTCCACCGGCGGTCAGGGCGGTTCGGCTACCGGCGGTCACGCCGGCAGCGGCGCGGGCGGGACCGCCGGAGCTACGGGCGGAGCCGGCGGTCACGCGGGCGGCGGTGCCGGTGGCGGCGCTGCGGGCGCGGGCGGCACCGCGGGCGCGGGCGGCACCGCGGGCGCGGGTGGAGCAGCGGGCGCCGCCGGCGGAGCTGGCGGTCAATCAGGGGTGGGCGGTGGTTCCGCCGGCGCCGGAGGGGCCACGGCTGGAGCCGGCGGTCACGCGGGCGGCGGTGCGGGGGGCGGCACTGCGGGCTCGACGGGCACTGCGGGCTCGACGGGCACCGCGGGCGCGGGCGGTGCGGCGGGTTCGGGAGGCGCGGGAGGCGCGAGCAGCGCGCTCGTCGCGCGCGGTAATTACCTGGTCAACGCCGTCCTGAACTGCGGCGGTTGTCATACGCCGACGGCCGGCGCGGGTGGGGCGGGCGGCGCGAGCGCCCCGGCCCCCCTCTCGGGCCGCGACTGCTTCGCCGGAAGCGGGGCGAATTGCCTGGGCAGCGCGAACCTGACCAACGACGCCACCGGTCTGGAGCCGCTCACGGATCCGCAGATCAAGGACGCGTTCAGGAAGGGCTTGGATCCGGACGGATCGGGGAACTACCTGTTCTCGAACATGCCCTATTACCAGTTCGCGAACCTGAGCGACGGTGACGCGGACGCGATCGTGGCCTACTTGCGGACGGTGACGGGCGCGTCGCACAACGTGGTCAACACCGGCACCTACGCCACGCCGCCGACGTCGCCCGACTGGAAGGCGGTCGATCCGACCGCTCTGCCGAACGGCAGCGGCACGGGGGCGCCGAACGGAAAGTACCTCGCGACGCTCGCCTGCGTCACCTGTCATACGATGAACGTGACCGGCGATGGGTCGGTCTCGGTTTCGCAGATCGACGCCGCCAAGGCGTTCCAGGGCGGCAAGAGCGTCACCAGCGGCGGCAGCACGGTGCAGACGTCCAACCTGACGCCGGACGCAACCGGCATCATGGGCTGGACCGCGGCTCAGGTCGCGTCCGTCATCACGACGGACAAGCTCCCGACGGTGGACGGCGGCACCAAGACCATCTGCGGTATGCGATCGCTGCCCAACATGACTACCTCCGACGCCACCGACATCGGGACCTACCTGACGTCCATCCCGGCGGTCGCGAACGCGATCACCATGATGTGCCCCTAGAGAGCCTCTAGTCATTAGGCCCCGGCGGGGCGCCTGGGCCTAATGACAATCAGCTGTTCTGCGGGAACCTGCGCTGCCCGACGGTGTCAGAACCTGGATGCCTTCGCCACGGTGAAAGCGCCTCCTGGCGCTCGACGTGGTGATGATTCGCTCGACGACATAGCGGGTTCGATTCCCGATGGGGTCACGGCATTGGCGGGGGAACCGGCGCGACGGACGGCGCCGGTTCGTCCGCGCGGGGCGCGCTGCCTGGCGGCGGTGGGGAGTACCCAGGCGGCGGCGGCGCGGCGGGGGGCGGACCCCCGCCGACGTCGTCGTAGTTGGGCATGGCGCCGAAGTTGAAGCCAAGCCCGGCGATGTAGTCGATCTCGTTCTCGCCGTTGAAGCCGAGCAAGAACGTGATCTCTGGGTGGAGTGCGAAGCCCGGCGTGATCCGAAAGTCGGCGCCGACTCCGAAACGCCCGATGGCGCCGGTGGTGCTGCCCTGGTCGGGGCCGTTCGTGAAGCGAATCTTGCCGCTGGAGGCGAAGCCCCAGGTGGCACCAGGCGTGAACACCAGGCTGACCGTCCGCGATAGGTTCACGCCCACCAGCAGCGGCACGTTGAGATAGGAAAAAGTCTGGGTCTGGTCCGTCCCGCTGCCATCGGTCTCGCTGACCTGGTAGATCTGGTAGGCGGGATCGATCGCCAGGTCGATCCGGCTCGATTTGAGGAAGTTCCATTTGATGTCGCCGCCAAGCGAGCTCATGTTGCTGGCGCGCGCCCCGATCTCCCAGGAGGCGCCCAGACCGAGGCGCAACGTGAAGGTCGGCGGCACCAGATAGATCGCGGAGCGCTCCGCCGGGGCGTAACTGGCGGACGTCGTGGGAATGTAGAACCCCCAGGTTTCGACCGCCGCCGATCCCTGGAGGTGTCCCATCCCTATCGTTCGCGGCGTCGTGTAGGTGTTCGGGTTGGGGCACCCGAAGAGGACCATCGAGCTCGCAGCCAAGAACCCGATTCGCAAAGCCAGATCAGTGCGTGCCTCCATGTCCGCGTTACTGAGAATGCAGTGGGCGTGCCACGGCGTAACAGTCGGGAGTTGCAGGCGAGGCCGCTCGTCGAGCACGACATTGCTGTCGCGAGCCAGGCCTCTCGATTCCCGATGGGGTCACGACGCTCACTCCGCGTTTGCTTCGCGGTATCCAGACTCGCGCGTTTGCCCTCCGGGCGGCATCCGGACAGGCTGACAAGGTGGTCCTCTCGAAGTAGCTTCGCCGCATGGCGATCAAGGAGCTCGGCCACGTTGTCCTGTACGTGCGAGACCTCGAGCGCTCGCGCGTCTTCTACCGCGACGTCCTCGGCTTCAATGAGGTCTTTGTCGTACCGTCGGCGGTGGCCGGGTTTTCGAGCGGTCGCACGCACCACGAGCTCATGCTCATGGCCGTGGGACCTGACGCAGAGCCGATCCCAAGGGGCCGCCGGGTCGGCCTGTACCACTTCGCGCTCAAGGTTCGATCAGTCGTCGATCGCCTCGTCGCCGAGCTGCTTGAGCCGTTCCAGGCCGGCTTTCATGGCTTGGATCGCTTCCGTCGAGTGGCCCTGCCAATCCACGATCTCGCCTGTGATCCGCAGCGGCTGGCGTGAGCGAAACGACTTGGTGGGATTCCCACGGAACTTCTTGTTGGTGAGGTTCGGGTCATCTTCGACAGGTCCGGTCGGCTCCACGAGGTAGATCCGGCCACGTCCTTCGCCGACGGCAAGCTCCGCGCCCCAGGCAGCCGCGTCGAGCGTGCGCGTGAAGTAGATGTGGTTCGCCGTTCTGGAGGTGGCGCCGAAGTTTGAAACGTGCCCCGGGCCAATCAGGTCGCCGGATTGGAGGTCGGCGCGTGTGCCGTGGTAATGGAGCCATTCGGTAACCGTGCCTGTCACGCGCAGTGGCTCGCGGGAGCACCAGGACATGCAGGGATGGCCTGGTGGTTGGAAGTGCGGCTCTTGCGAGACGCGTACGATGGGGCCGAGCGGTTCCACGACGTAGACTGTAGGTGGGGCGTCGCCGGCAGCGAGCTCGGCGGACCAAATGGCCTCGTCGAGACTCGGGGTCAGAAGGACGTGGGCGCTCGCCAGGTCACCGTCGTCGGCGGCCGACGGGGCGGCGGGGGCAATCAGGTCGCGGAGCGTGAGCTCGGCGCGGGTGCCGTGGTAGTGCCGATTCGTCATTGAGGGCCTCCGGGCCGTACTTTCTATAGATAGGTCCAGGAATGTGCCAGGGGCTTGGGGCAGTTGGAACCGGACCGACCTTTGGGTAGTGTCGCGACCCAAACAGGGAGGTTCGACATGGGAAAGGTCTTCTCGAAGCTCGTTCCGCAATCGAAGCGCGCGCGCCTGACGCTCGGTCTCGCCGCAGGGGCGTTGGTGATGGCTGGCGCCGGCGCGGCCGCGTACGCCGCGCTGGGCGGCGGCAACGCCGTGATCTCCGCCTGCGTCGACCATTACGGCGGCGTTCGGATCATCGACCCCAACGCCGATCGCTGCCACGGCGGAGAGACGCTCGTGACCTGGAACCAGCAGGGTCCGACGGGCGCGGCCGGTCCCGCCGGCTCCCAGGGCGCCATCGGCCCGCAGGGCTTGCCGGGAGCGACAGGGGTTGCCGGCCCCGCAGGTCCCGCGGGGGCGACGGGCGCCCCAGGCGCGGCCGGTCCCGCCGGCGCGACGGGTCCCGCCGGCGCGCAGGGCCCGGCCGGTCCGGCGGGTCCCGCTGGCGGCGGCGGACCGGGCGCGCCCAACAAGCAGAACAACGGGACGGTCGTCGTGAGCGCCGCGGTGCAGGGGCAGATCCCTTCCGACGGGACGATCGCGATCCTCTCCTATCAGTGGTCGGGGCTGCAGACGCCGACTGATCAGGCGACGGGCCAGGCGGCGGGGAAGGTGCAGCTCGGTCAGTTCACCTTCACCAAGGTGGTCGACGGCTCGACGCCCAAGCTGTTCGTCGCCGAGACGACCAACGAGAACCTCTCGATCGTCGTGACCGTCGCGCCGCAGGGCTCGGATACGCTGGAGACGCTCAAGTTCAGCAATGCCGCCATCACCTCCATCCAGCAGGGCGTGACCGGGGCGGCGGGCGACCTTCCCCTCGAGCAGGTGACCTTCACCTTCACGAAGGTCGAGCTCGCCGCCGCGAGCAGCTCCTCGACCGGCGGCGGCACCGTGACCGGCGGTTGGGACCTGGCAACGAACAAGGCCAGCTGACGCCCGAGTGGGGCCGGACGACGGCGCAGGAGAGAATCGCGCCGTCGCGCTGAAGCCCCTCGAGGCCGGCGCATAGAGCGCTCAGCCGGCGCTGCCGTCCGGCGTCGCCGAGCAGGTTTCCGTCGACAGGAGCTGGCACCGCCCGCCGATGCAAAGGAAGTACTCGGCGCAGATCGTGTTGTCGTCGCAGGCGGCTCCCTCGGTTCCGGGAGCGGTACAGACGTTCGTGTTCGCGCAATAGAGGCCGGTCCGGCAACTCGTGAGCGAGCGGCCGGCGTCGCCGCGGCAGGGCGTGCCCGCCGGCGAGGTGGGGGCGCAGTGCTGACCGCCATCGCCGGTTGCGCAGAACGACGTGTCGTCGCACATCTGCGTCCCGCATGAATTCGTCGGTATGCAGGTCGAGGGCATCACCGGGCCGCCGATGATGGTGAAGCAGACGAGGCCCGGGCCGCAGATGTGGACGGCGTCGCAGGTTTCGCCGTTGCCCACCACGATCGTCGCCGGGGGCGGACCGCACGTCCCGGCGCTGCCGCCGTCGGGCGCCAGGCACCGGAGATCGCCCGTGCAGCCGATCGGCGGCACCGCCGTTGGATCGCACGATTGCCCGAGGCCCTCGTGGACGATGGTGCTTCCAGCCGTGCATAGCTTGGTCACCGGGTGGCAAAAGTCGCCGGCCGGGCAGAGGACGTTGCCGGCGCAGGAGTCGCCCGTCCCGACCATCTGGCCGGTGCAGGAGCCGCACCGCGAGTTGTAGCCGCTGCAGACCCCGCTCTGACAGTTGCTGGCGCGCGCACAGGAGGCGCCGGTCGGGCGCACGCCCGGCGCCCAGCACGAAGGGCGGAGCGCGAGGCCGAGATCGGTGCACGACAGGGCCATCACCTCGGCGAGGCAGTCGGAGACGGCGGCGACCGTGCGGGTCGACGACGGGTTGAAGAAGTAGTCCGGACAGGCCGCGCCGACGTCGTCGCAGGGCGACGCGCGATTCGCGGGATCTCCAGAGGTGTCCCCCGAGCAGATCGCCGTGCGATCACAGAGGGCGCCGAGAACCGAACGACAGACCTCGTCGGCAGCCGTCGCGGCGCCTCCAGCGCCGCCCGCTGCAGCGCCAGCACCGCCCGATCCGGCGTCGGTGAGACCGGCGTCAGCTCGACCCCGGCCGCCCGCGCCTCCCGATCCGGCGGGGCCGGCGGCGCCACCGGAATGACCCACGCCGCCCGAGCCGCCGCTCGACCCATTTCCCGGCTTGCCGTTCGAGGAGCAGGCCAGTAGCAGCATGCCGGCAACCGTCGCCACGAAGCTCAGTCCGCGCGGGCCCGCCTGCGTCGATCGAAGCGCGGCCATCATGCCCTCCAACGATCTCGCGTTCAACGGGGGCGCGCAAGTGCCGCGCCTGCCGTTGACGAGCCTTTTCGATACCCGATCGCCGGGGCCAGGGGCGCGTGCCTTCGTGTTACCGTCGAGTGAGCAGAGCTCTGCCGACGGAGGCTCCCATGCATCACCGTTCGAACACGACAATCGCCGCGATGGTCCTGGCCGCCACGACCGCCGCGTACGCGGCGTCGCCGGCCGCCCCTGGCTCCGACGAAAAGAGCGAATTCAAACTTCAGGACACGCACACGGCCAAGGAGGCGCACGGCGCCACGGCATCGAAGATCCGGCCGACGAGGACCGAGGCGGCGATGAAGCTGTTCGTCGTCGACAAGGACAAGGGGCCGGTCAAGGGGGTCGTCATCTTTCTCACCGGGCCGGACAAGACGAAGTACTACGCCGAGCCGACGGACAGCGCGGGGTACGCGGAGGTGCTGGTGCCGGTGGGCAAGACGTACGACATCACCTATCTCAGCCTCGGCCGGCACGAGATCGCGGCGACGGTTCCCGTGGCGGACGAACCGAGTCAATCCGTCAAGCTGACGCTGCGCTACAAGCGCGAGAGACAGAAGCCTTTCATCTTGTCCGGGGTCAACTTCGACACCGCCAAGGCGACGATCCGCCCCGAGTCGTTCGCGCGCCTGGACGAGGTGGTGGACTTCATGGTCCACAACAAGGACGCGCGCGTCGAGATCTCGGGCCACACCGACAACGTGGGGGACGCCAAGGCCAACAAGACGCTGTCGGATAAGCGCGCGCAAGCGTGCCGCAACTACATCGTGTCGAAGGGGATCGACAAGAAGCGGCTGGACGCCGTCGGCTTCGGCGAGGAGCGCCCCATCGCCCCCAACGACACCGACGAGGGCCGCCAGAGGAACCGCCGCATCGAAGCGAAGGAGCTGTAGCGCCGGCTGGGCCTAGATGGCGTTCGTCGTTCCTGCCAGCGCACGGATTCTCGCGTCCGCCAGTCTAGCATCGCGCCCCCGTCAACAGACTCCTCTGCCCGCCGCTCCTTCTGCGCATGGGCTTGGCTGGGGGCCGCTTTTCTTGAGCCCTCCGCTGCGGACGAAGGGACGTTAGCTGTGGTGTCTGCATCTGACGCCAGGGAGCGATCGATGACCTCATCATGGACCCGGCTGTGCGACGTCATGCTGGTAGGAACACTGGCGCTCGCGGGCGCGTGCAGCACCTCGGCGGGCACGGGCGGGAAGGGGGGCGTGAGCGGTGCGTCGGGGGGCACGACCGGGAGTGGCGGCTCCACGGGGAGTGGCGGCGCGACGGGCTCCGGTGGCGCGACGGGCTCCGGGGGCACGACGGCCTCTGGCGGTGCGACGGGCTCCGGGGGGGCGACGGGCTCGGGCGGTGCGACGGGCTCGGGCGGTGCGACGGGCTCGGGCGGTGCGACGGGCTCCGGGGGGGCGACGGGCTCGGGCGGTGCGACGGGCTCGGGCGGCGCAACCGGCTCGGGCGGCGCTGGCGTGGGCGGCGCGGTCGGGAACTGTCCAGGGACGTGCCCCGCCGCCACGGTGGGGTCGTGCTCGGCGCCGCAGGTCCGCGTCACCGCGGTCAACGTGGGCGGCGCTGTCAGCTACTCGACGGACGAGACCTACGCCGTGCCGCTGGCGATCGCGGCCGAGCCGGGCGGCGGCACGCGCGTCGCGTGGGTGACCGGCTACGCCCACTACGGCAGCAGCACCACCGGCGTAGTCCACGTCGGCGAGCTGAATTGCAGCGATCAGCTGGCCGGCACGCCGTGGACGTTCGCGGGGCATGACTTTCAGGACCTGGCCGCCGACGCCAACGGCGGCGTTGTCGTGCTGACCCGCGACGGTGAAAGCACCGTCGACGCGCAACACTGCGGCGACGTGAACAACCTCTGTGGTTTGCCGTCCGACCGTCCCGGCTGCTACGACACGTACATGGTGCGCTACGACTGCTCCGGGCAGGAGCAGTGGGCGACCAAGCTGACCAACTCGAGCGCCAGCCAGCCAGGCTATGCCAATCCTGCCGGCAACGGCTCGACTGAATTCGACTGGTGGTATCAGCACCACGGTCGCGTCGCCTACGACGGCACCAACTACGCCGCCTACTTCTGCGACGCCATCACCGTCACCAACAACACCAGCTCGTGCGCGGGCGGCGCGGGCAAGATCGACATCCACGAGGGCGATCGCATGCAGGTGGTCGG
This sequence comes from uncultured Pseudomonadota bacterium, assembly GCA_963831685.1. Lineage (GTDB taxonomy): Bacteria > Myxococcota_A > Polyangia > Fen-1088 > Fen-1088 > JADGRB01. The sequence continues at coordinate 1,196,303 of CAWHRJ010000004.1, read as the reverse complement.
CCCCACGGGGTCGCTGCTGACCGGCCACGACACCTTCGGGATCGGGTGCAGCCACAGTTGGACGACGCGCATGGTCTGGGATCCGCGGACCAGCCACTTCGTCATGGTCTGCGCGACGGACAACAACTGCCGGATCGCGCAGCCCAACGGCTATCACACGGTGGCGACGGGAACCTGCGACGGGACGCTGTTCGGCGGCGACATCGTGCTCGCCGGGACGACCGGTTACTGGACGGCGTGGAGCCAGGGCGGGACGATCCGGCTCGAGCACTTCAGCGGCACCAGCCCGTCCGACCAGACCGTCATGGCGGCGAGCTCACAACACCCGCACCTCGTTTCGTACGGGACGGGAAAGATGCTGCTCACCTGGGGCTCGGGCTCCGGCATGGCGGCGCAGATCTACGATTCCAGCACCGGCGCGGCGGTAGGTTCGCAGTTCACCATCGCGGCGCCCGATCACCCCTGGCAGTCGTGGAAGGCCTTCCCCGACGGCAGCGTGGCCTGGGCAGGCGTCGCCTCGTCGTCCAGCACGATCCAGGTGGCCCGCGTCATGCCCTGCAACTGAGAGCTAACCTCCGCGCTTCTTGCTGTCGCTGTTCTTCACCGCCGCCAACGCGGCCCGGGCTTCGGCTTTGTGCCAGCCGCGCGGCGCGATCTCCAGATAGCGCTGGTAGGCCGTGCGGGCATCCTCATCACGTCCGTTCTCGGCGTCGGCGCGCGCGATGATGACGTAGGCCTCCGCGGCGTTCGGATCGAGCGCCAGCGCCCGTCTCGCCCATTGTGCGGCTTCATCGAGGCGCGCGTGCGCGTGCTCGGCCTGCGCGACCGCCAGGGCGAGGGAGGCGTTCTTCGGATCCGCCGCGAACGCGCGCGCGCACGCCTCCGGCGACCGTCGCCAGAGCCCGCGTCGGGTGGAGGTGTCGCACCCTTCGGCGGGGACGCCGGTGTCGTGCGCCTTCGCCCGCGCGGCAACCGGTGCTGCCGCGGCCGGGACCGGCGGTGCTGGCTCCCGCACCATTGGCGCGGCCGGCTTCGCGATGGCCGGCTCGGCGGCGCTCGCCGGAAGGGCGGCGTGCGCCAGCGCGGCGGGCGCTGCTTGTTCAGGCGCGATGCGCGAGGTTCGCGCCGATTGCGCGGTTTTCGCGCGCGACTGCCGCCATTGCGCCAGCCGTGGCCGCAGGGGGCCGGCGCCGAGCGCGACCGCGCCCACCAGCAGCGCAAACCAGATCCGCGCCCGCAGGGTCTGCTGACGCGCGCGACGATGCGCGCTCTCCTGGGCCACGCGCACCGCCGCCAGCGACGCACGCGTCTCCTCGGAGAGCGCGACCTTGAGCGACACGATCGCGACGGCGCGACCTTCTCCCATCTCCGACTGTTCGAGCATCAGACGATTGGGCCACCGTCCGTGCCCGACCGCAAAAAAAGTGCTCTTCCACTGCGGCAGCTCGGCGGCTGGGGCGGCGCAAAAACGCGCCCTGCCGCTCGTCGGCGTTTGCGGAGCGGCTGTTACCGCCAAGGATCCCGCTGCGCGGGTTCGCAACCGTTCCGGACCGCGAGGCGACGGTCCTTGCTGATCGCTGCGGTTCGCGGCTGGCACTTCCCTTGCGACGGTTGACCCGGAGGGGGACACGAGATGGCGACGAAACGAGCTCTTGCGTACTGCTTCGCGGTGCTTATGTCGATCGGGCTCTACACCGCATGCAACGACACGGTCACCGCCCAGGATTGCAGCGCGAGTTGTCAGAGCCTCGACAGCAGCTGCGTCCAGAAATGCAGCGACGATAAATGTAAGACCCAATGCAAGGCGGACCTCGACAACTGCACCGCCTCCTGCGGTAGCATCACGGTGTCGCCGCCCAGCAAGGACGGCGGGTAGCGCCCGCCGGACCCTGCGCGCATATTCAGGTACGGATCGGGACCAGAAGATTAGATACTGATCCCAGTCAGCTTGGCTCGGTCCTGGGCATGAAGTACCGCCTCACACAAAAGATCGGCAGCGGGGGGATGGCGGAAGTGTTCCGCGCCACCGGCGAAGGTCCCGAGGGATTCGAGCGGGCATTCGTGGTCAAACGGATCTTGCCGCGGCTCGTGGACGCGCCCGAGTTCGTCAGCATGTTCGTCGACGAGGCGAAGATCTCGGCGAGGCTCCTCCACCCGAACATCGTCCAGGTATTCGAGTTCGCCTACCAGGACGGCGGCTACTACATCGTGATGGAGCCGGTCGATGGTGTGGACGTGGGCCGCCTCCTGCGGCAGCTCGAGCGGCGGGGGGCCGTGGCGCCGGCGGCGTTCGCCGCGGAGGTGGGGCGGCAGGCGTGCCGCGGGCTCGGCTTCGCGCATGGCCTCGGAAGCCCCGAGGGAAAACCGTATGGGATCGTCCACCGCGACGTCACGCCGGGCAACATCATGGTGGCCTGGAACGGGGCGGTGAAGATCCTCGACTTCGGCATCGCGCGCGCGGTGCAGGAGCTGCGCACCAGCCAGACCGAGGCGGGCATCGTGAAGGGAAAGATGTCGTACGTCGCGCCCGAGATGTTGCAGGGTCAGCCGGCCGACGCGCGCTCTGACCTGTTCTCCCTGGGCGTGGTGCTGCACGAGCTGCTCACGGGCCGGCGATTGTTCGCGGGGGAGAACGACCTCGAGACGCTCAAGCTGGTGAGCGAGATGCCGGTGCCGCGGCCCTCGTCGCGCAACCCGGAGGTCAAGCCGGCGCTCGACGAGGTGATCCTGCGCGCGCTGGCACGCGACCCAGCCAAACGCTACCAGAGCGCCGACGAGATGAGCCGGGATCTGGAGCGTCTGGTCCTGCGCAAGCGCTATGCGGCGAGCTCGTTCGTCAGGCAGGTGCGCGCGCTGGTGCCGCAAGTCGAAGCGACGCCGCCGGTGGAGGCGGGCGTGCCCGTCGAGATCGTGTTCGGGCAGCGCGACGCCTCGACGGTGATCGCCGAGGCCACGCCGCGCGTGGCCTCGCCCCCGGGCAAGAGCACGACGGCCGTCGCGCTGAGGGGCGCGGGTACGAGCTGGCTGCCGTCGCTGCTCCCCACCAGCGCGACCCTGGCATTGATGGTGATCGTGCTCCGACACACCGGGCCCGCGCCGCGGGCGCCGGACACGCCGCCACCGACGGCGCGAACGCCAGTGGTCGCCCCGGGCCCCGTCGCCTGCCCGGCTTCGTCGACCGCAGCGATGTCGATCGACTCGCGGCCGCAGGGTGCGCTGGTCACCACGCCGTCCACCGCGATCGCGCGCGCGCAGCCGCTGGGCGAGACGCCGTTCGTGCTCCGCCTGCCGCGCGGCGAGACGCCGGTCGCGTTGGTCGTGCGCAAGCCGGGGTTTGCGCCGGCATTCTTCAAGGTCGTGCCCGACCGTGACAAGGACGTCGCCGTGCCCCTCGAGCGCGCCAGCAGCCGTCCGGCCGCTGGCAGCGTCCGCCCGGCGGCACGAGCTCAGCGCGAATCTGCCGCCGGCACGTCCACTCGGTATGCCGCCGCCGGATCGCACTTCGAGCAAGCGGGGGCCGTCCAGATCGCCGACCTCGTCGCCAAGGCGCTCACCGATCAGGCCATCGGCCTCGCCGCCTACCTGAAATGAAGGTGCCCGCGAACGGCTGTTAGTAGTGAGGCGGCTTCTCGCTGGTCACCGGCGCGCTCAGCTGAGCAATGTCGGCCCTGGTGGCGCTGAGCTGTCGGAGGAGGCCGTCGATGGCCCGCTGTTGCTCGAAGACGACCTCGCTGAGATCGGCGACCTGACGCTCGAGATGGGTGTAACGGACTTCCAGGTCCACGAGTCGCGATTCCATGGTGGACGGACGCTACCACCGCTGGCGCGACCAGCGGCAGCGTCAATCGCGCGTTCGGAACCACCCGGCGATGCTCCAGCGCTCGCGGCTGGCCTGCTTCGCTTCGTGCGGCGTCTCGTCGCTCATGAAGAGCACCAGCGTCCCGCCTGCCGGAGCGAGCGTCAGTCGGGGGACGTCGTGCCCGTCATAGATGACGAGCTCGCCACCGGCGTCCGACGGCCAATCGGCGTTCAGGTAGATCACCGCCGAGACGACCCGCGCGTTGGAGTGACGGTGACGATCGACGTGGGTCCCATAAGACGCGCCGACAGGGTAGTGGGCATAGTGGGCCTCGAACGAGTCGAGCCCGAGGAAGAGATCGCGGTTGAGGGCCACCCGCAGCCCGTCCATCCAGCGCATGAACGTCTGCCCGACGGGCATGCTCGCGTCGAGCCAGCAGACGGAGCCGCCGCGGACCGCGCTCTCCCGCAGCGAGCCGTCACCATCACCGCGACCGACACGCGCCGCGGAGAAGGCCTCGGCGGCGAACAGATGCTCTGCTTCGCCCCGCAGCCTCTGCCAGCGGTCCTCGGGGACCGCCCCCGTCAACACGACGTACCCGTGCTCGGTCAAGGCGGAAGCCGCCGGCCCCCAATCGCTCTCCTCGGTCATCGCCACGGGCATGGAGCATAGGCATGCTGGAGGCAGGCTGCTACTTCACCTTGGCGACCGCTTCGAGCTTCTTGAAATCGTCGGTCGCGCTCTTGGTGAGCTCGTAGTTGTCGAGATCCTTGTGGCAGCCGTCACAGGTGAACTTCTGGCCGCTGGCCTTGGCTTGCTTGACCATCTCCTTCATGACCTTCTTCGCGGCCGCTCGCCCGCCTTCGGCGCACGCGCGCGCGGTCGCCGAATCGCCTTTCGTTGCGATGGTGCATTTCCCGCCTTCGTCTGCGCCGGCCTGGCGTCCGAGGAGAGAGACGAGCAACAGCGCGGCGCCCGAGAGCCTGATGGACAAGTGGGTCATCGATCCTTGAGTACCCTGAAGGTCGGCGAATCAGGCGGCTCACCAGGAAGGTCTCCGTGCCCGGCTGGATGAGTTAGGTTCCCACGACTGTGCGGGGGGACGTGACGAATCCGGAGACCGGGCTCACCGCCGTCGAGGCCGAGGAGAGGCTGCGCGCGGAGGGTCCGAACGAGCTTCCCGCGAGCGGCCGGCGCGGCGTCGGGGCGATTGCCTACGGTGTCTTGAGCGAGCCGATGGTGTTTCTGTTGCTCGCCAGCGGCGGCATCTACTTTCTGCTCGGCGACAGGCAGGAGGCGATCATCCTGCTCGGCTTCGTCGTGATCGTCGTCGCCATCACGCTGTATCAGGAGAACAAGACGGAGCGGGCGCTCGAGGCGCTGCGTGACCTGTCGAGCCCCCGCGCGCTCGTGGTCCGGGACGGGCAACGCGCGAGGATCGCCGGGCGGGAGGTGGTGAGGGGCGACGTGCTGGTGCTGTCCGAGGGGGATCGGATCGCGGCCGACGCGATCTTGCTCTCCTGCGAGCACCTCAGCACCGACGAATCGCTGCTGACGGGCGAGTCGGTGCCGGTCCGGAAGCGGGCCGGCGACGGCGCGCGGACGGGGAAGATGGAGAGGCCCGGGGGTGACGATCTGCCCTTCGTTTACGCGGGCACGCTGGTCACACGGGGAGGGGCGACGGCCGAGGTCGTGTCGACCGGGGCCGCGACGGAGATGGGGAGGATCGGCAAGGCGCTGCTCGCCGTCGCGCCCGAGAAGAGCGCGCTGCAGCGGGAGATGCAGCGACTCGTGCGCCGGCTGGCGGTGGTCGCGCTCGCGCTCTGTGTCGTCGTCGTGGTCGGATATGGCCTTGGCCGCGCCGACTGGCTGGGCGGCCTGCTGGCGGGGCTGACGCTGGCGATGGCGATCCTCCCCAACGAGCTGCCCGCCGTCCTCACCATCTTCCTGGCGGCAGGCGCCTGGCGTCTGTCCCGCAAGCGCGCGCTCGTGCGGCGGATGCCCGTGCTCGAAACGCTCGGCTCGGCGACCGTTCTCTGCGTCGACAAGACCGGCACGCTCACGATCAACCAGATGACGGTTCGCAAGCTGGCCCCGCGCGGGGAGAGCTTCGACGTCCCGCTCGACGACGGGTCGTGGCTGCCGGAGTCCGTTCACGAGCTGGTCGAGTACGCGGTGCTGGCGAGCCAGCGCGATCCCTTCGACCCGATGGAGAAGGCGTTCAAGGCGCTCGGCGAGCGCCGGCTCGCCGGGACCGAGCACCTCCACCCCAGCTGGATGCTGGTGCGGGAGTATCCCCTTTCGGACCGGCTGCTCGCGCTGTCGCACGTCTGGAGATCGCCGGACGGCGCCGAGCATGTGATCGCGGCGAAGGGGGCGTACGAGGCGATCGCGGATCTCTGCCACCTCGGTCCCGCGGCGGGCGCGCGCCTCGACGCGGAGGCGGAGGCGATGGCGGCCGAGGGGCTGAGGGTGCTCGGGGTGGCGAAGGCGAGATTCCGCCTCGGCGAGCTCCCCCCGCAGCAGCACGACTTCGACTTCGAGCTGCTCGGGCTGGTGGGGCTTGCCGATCCGATTCGCCCGGGCGTCCCGGCGGCGGTCGCGGAGTGCTACGCGGCCGGCGTACGGATCGTCATGATCACCGGGGACCACCCGCGGACCGCGTCCAGCATCGCCCGCCAGATCGGTCTTCGCGACCCCGACCGGGTGGCGACGGGGGCCGAGCTCGAGCGCCTCGGCGAAGCCGGGCTCGACGGCAGCATCCGCGACGTCAACGTGTTCGCGCGGGTGGTGCCGGAGCAGAAGCTGCGGATCGTCCGGGCTCTGCAGGCGCGCGGCGAGGTCGTCGCAATGACCGGCGACGGCGTGAACGACGCGCCCGCGCTCAAGGCCGCCGACATCGGCATCGCGATGGGCGGACGCGGGACCGACGTCGCGCGCGAGGCGGCGGGCCTCGTGATCCTCGACGACGACTTCGCCACCATCGTGGAGGCGATCCGCCTCGGTCGGCGGATCTTCGACAACCTGAAGAGCGCGATGGCCTACATCCTCGCCGTGCACGTCCCCATCGCGGGCCTGGTGGTCGTGCCGGTGCTGTGGGGGCTCCCGCTCGTGCTCTTGCCGGTGCACGTCGCCTTTCTCCACCTCATCATCGAGCCCGCCTGTTCCGTGGTGTTCGAGGCCGAGCCCGAGGAGCCGAAGGTGATGCAACGCCCGCCGCGCGATCCCAAGGCGTCGCTGTTCGGCGGCGGGCTCGTCGGCCTGAGCCTACTGCAAGGGGCCAGCGTGCTGGCCATCCTGATCGCGCTGTTCGTCCTGGCGCTTCGCCGCGGGAACGGCGAGCTCGATGCGCGCGGCCTCACCTTCACGACGCTGGTGGTGGCGAACCTGGCGCTCATCGTCGTCAACCGGTCGTGGCGGCGGTCATTCGTCGAGTCGCTGCGCGTGCCCAACCGCGCGCTCAGGTGGGTGACAGCCGGCGGGCTGGCGTTCCTGCTGCTGGTGGTCTACGTGCCGTTCCTGCGAACGCTGTTTCGCATCTCGATCCTTCACCCCGACGATCTCGCGTTGACCGTCGGCGCCGGCCTGGCGGGCGTCGCCTGGTTCGAGGCGGTCAAGGTCGCGAGGCTTCGCCGCGCCCGGCGCGCCGGCGCCCCGTCGGCGGCAGGGTAGGTGCCCACCGGAGATCGAGCGCATCAGCCGTCGAGCTTCACCTCAAGTCGCCTCGTACTCGATCTGTCCTGCGTCTTTCGCGACCTCGACCGCCGAGCTCTCCTTGCTCAACCTGAGCGCGGTGGCCCAGTAGAAGATGGCGAGCGAGAAGACGATCACCACGCCGAGATCGACCCAGCTCGGCAGGACGTTCCGGCCGCCGCCATAGCGCCCCAGCCATCCGAGTAGCACGTGGCCGCCCAGCCACGGTCCCACCCAGATGGCGTTTCGGAGCGCGCGCAGCGCGCCGGTGCGCATCCGCCAGGCGCCGATCGCGAACAGCGCGAGGCCGGCGAGGATGGCGAGGGCGAGCTTCCAGTTGGTGTCGAACCCGCCCCAGTACATGATCAGATTGGCCGAGCAGAAGGCCGCGGGCAGCACCAGCTTCGGCATCGGCGCGCGGTACGACCGCCGCCGGCCGCCGTCGACCTTGTGCAGCGCCGCCAGCGACAGCGGAGCGAACGCATACATGATGGCGGTGGCCGCGGTGACCACACTGACGAGCGCGTTCCAGCTCTTGAAGGGTCCGAACGCGGCCAGGCCCACGACAGCCGCCGTGAGGATGGAAACCACCGGCACGCCCTTCCTGGTCGTGGCCAGCGCGGTCGGCATCTCGCGCTCTTCGCCGAGGGCGTACGAGAGCCGGGCCGTGGTCGCCACGTACACGACACCCGTTCCCGCCGGTGAAATGACGGAGTCGACGAGGAGCACCTTGGCGAGCCATCCCGCACCCAGCGCGAGCGCGAGCGTGTACCAGACACCGTAGTCGGACGGGTCGGTGCCGAGCGGCATGGACCAGCCCTTGGCGATGTGCGCAGGGTCGAGGGCGCCAATCATCACGACCTGCAGCAACATGTAGAGCACGGCGCCGATCGCCATCGCGACGAGGATCGCGCGAGACAGATCTCGCTTGGGATCGCGCGCCTCGCCGCCGAGATGGACCGCCTGCTCGAAGCCTTGCAGCGCGAACACGACGCCGCCGGTCAGCGCGGCGAAGACGCCGTGAAAGCCGTACGGCATGAAGCCGCCGCCCGCGTGGAAGTTCGACGGATTGAACTGCATCGCGGCCACGACGCCGACCGCCAGCACGGGGACGGCCGTCTTCCAGAGGACGACGACCACGTTGCTGTCGGAGACGAACTTGCCGCCCGCCAGATTCATCGCGGTGAACAGCACCATCAGGACGATCGCGACGGCGAGCCCGGTGCTGTTCAACAGGCCGGCGTTCGCGCCGACCTTGTGGATCATGTTGAAGTGCTGATGGACCCAGCCGACGCTGTTGACGTAGGTGATCGCCGCCAGCACCTCGAGGGGCGCGATGAACACGGCCTGCAGCCACGACGCCCATCCCGCCGTGAACCCGGCGATCGGGCCGTGTGAATAGTACGGGAACCTCGCCGCTCCGCCGGCCACCGGATACGTTGCGCCGAGCTCCGCGTAGACCAGGGCGAGCAGCGACAGCATTCCCCCCGCCAGGATCCACGACAGAATCGACGCCGGGCCGGCCCGCTCCGCCGCGTTGAGAGCGCCCAGCAGCCAGCCCGATCCGATGATCGACCCGAGCGAGACCATCATCAGCCCGTAGAAGCCGACGGATCGCGGCAGCCGGCCTGCGTGCACGGGCGGTGGCTCGCCCTTCGTCGCGCTCATCTCACTCTTCTATCAAAAGTCTGTCGGACGGGCGCGATCGCCAGGCGATGTCGATTCGCGGCGGCTGCAGAAGTACACGATCATCGCCACCGAGGCCAAGCAGCTCATCTACATGGCGGCCGAGGACGTCAACGGCGACGGACACCTCGACCTCGCCGTCGCCTCCAAGGGCTCCAGCGAGGTGGGCCTCGGCAGCCTGGCGGCGCCCGCTTCATCGCCACCACCGATCCTTGGCATGGGACCGACGCGGTCATCTACCGGCACGACCCCGGGACCGCGACGTGGGACAAGATCCCGCTCGACACGGGCGGGCTTCCCGTCTCGGGCATCGCCGTCGGCGATCTCGACGGCGACGCAGACGTCGACATCGTCTCGATCGGCGCCAGTCCCACCAACAACGTCGTCTGGTACGAGAACAAGAATTAGCTGGCGACCGCGAGGGCCCGGGCGCGGCGCCGAGCGGCGCGGGGGTAGCGCCTGGCGATGTAAGTGGCCGTGGCGACCTCGACCGAGGCCAGGTTCTCGTGCACGCGTTTGAGCAGACGGAGCAGTGTCTCGCGGTCCGATTCGCTCAAGACCGAGAGCAGCGCGCGCTCGCGTTCCAGGGCCATCTCGAGAATCTGGTCGTGCAGCGCGCGCCCCTTGGGCGTCAGCGTGGCGATTCTCACCCGGCCGTCCGAGGCGTCGAGCCGCATCAGGATCAACCCCTTGGCCTGCATGATCTTGAAGCAGCGGCTGACCGAGCCCTTGTCCATCCCCATGACCTGCGAGACCTGCTGCGCGGCGATCGAGTCGTGAATGGCCAGCAGCACGAGACAACGCCAGGTCTCGACGCCGACGCCGAAGACCTTTAGGTAGCTGTAGGAGGCGCCGCGGGACAGCTTGTTGGCGGTCCAGACCAGGTACGCGACCGTGTAGTGGTCGAGGTCGAGCACCCTCTTGCTCTGGGGTGCGTGCCTTTTCGCGCGAGAAGAACGGTCCGTCATCGGTGGAAAGTCTACGGGCCCGAGGGCGGGCACCTCGACTTTACCGGACTGACGGGACTTTCCTAGGGTCGTCCGCGCGAACGTCGCGGCTATGGCAGCGACTCCTTCTGGAACTGGTTCCAGGCCGTGTCGACGATCTTCGCCAACCCGTAACTGCCACAGTGATTCGCACTGGGTGCCGTGCAGAGGGTCACCTCCGTGTTGGAGGAGCAGGACATGTAGGTCTGGCAGATCGAGTTGTTCGGGTTCGTGGTCGGCGAACCCGTGCAGATATCGAAGTTCGCCCAGGTCCCGAAGTTCACCGACGCGCTCGGGAAGTTGAACGCGCTGCAGTTGCCTCCCGGCGGGCAATCCGCGGAGACGACGGTCTTGCCTCCGTTGTACGGAACGATGGAATTATCCTGGCCCTCGTCGAATGCCGTCACCGAGATCGGTCGCGGCAGCGTGCAGGTGCACGCCGTGTTGTTCGTGGCCGTTAGCGACGAGGCGTTCGCCGGCTGCGCACCGGTGATGCATCGGAAATCGACGGGGGCCACCGCGGCGATCACGTCGGCGGCGTTGCACGCGAGCATGTAGGACATGCCGCCGCCGTTGGAGCAGCCGCTGGCGTAGATGCGCTTGGGATCGACACACGCGTTGGCTTCCAGGAACTTGATCATGTCCCGCGTGAACTGGACATCGTCGACCTTCTGCGACTGAGAGTTGCTGCAGCAGTAGCCCACGTTCCACGAGTTGTCGCTGGGTCCCGAGTTGGGAAAGACGGCGATGCAGCCCACGCTGTCGCACTTCGTGCCCCAGCCCGACGCCGACTCCTGTGAGGAGCCGGTGCCGCCGAGTGGGTGGAAATCGAACACCACCGGCAACGGGGAGCTTCCCGTGTAGCCCGACGGCAGGTGGACGATGAACGTTCGGGACTGGCCGCTCGAGGTGATGGTGTGGTTCGAATCGCCAGCCTTGAGCGACCCGGGGCAAGTCGATCCGGCGCCCCCTCCACCTGTACCGGCGGTCCCGCCTGCGCCGGTGGTCCCGCCTGCTCCGCCCTTGCCGCCCGATCCGGGCTGGCCGCCGGCCCCACCGCGGCCGCCCGAGGCCGTCGCGCCACCCGAGCCGGTTGCGCCGCCCGAGCCGGTCGCGCCGCCCGAGCCCGTCGCGCCGCCGGAGTTGGCGCCGCCGGTCCCCGTCGCACCGCCCGTCCCGGTTGCGCCGCCCGACGCTGTCGCACCACCCGAGCCCGTCGCACCCCCTCGGCCACCGGCACCGCCACTCCCGGTGGTCCCCCCGGTTCCCGAACCACTGCCGCCTGTGCCCGTGCCGCCCGCACCGGTGCCGCCGCCGGATCCACTTTCGTTGGAGCCGCCCCCCGACGATGAGCAGGCCGCGATCGAGAAGACTGAGATCGCAACGGCAACAACTCGCGGCGACCAGCTGCGGTTGGCGCAGGTTTTTGGACCGCGGATGAATGTCGAGAGCATTCGAAGCCTCCTTGTCGATGGGCCCACCAACGTCGCGATACGGGCGCGCTGTCTTACCTGCCGGTTCTGGCGCTCGAGGTCGGACGATAGCCCCTAGATAGTTGGTATGTCAACTGGTTGGTAACCCAAGTAGATCCCGGCGACGCGCCGACGGAGGGCAGCGATGTAGGCGGTCAATCGCCGCGCGTCACTGCAGGAGGCCGTACACGTCGAGCTGCGGCTGAGTCCCCACGTCCACGAGCCCGTTGGCGACCGCTTGACCCTCCGATCCTTCCTGGGTCACATTCGACGGGTGATTGGTGAGACCGTCGGCAACTACCGCATCACCAAGCTCCTCGGCGAGGGCGGGATGGGCGCGGTGTATTTGGCCGAGCACCCGGGCATCGGCCGCAAGGCGGCGGTCAAGGTTCTCCACCCCGATCTGACGCGGCACACGGACATCGCGACGCGGTTCTTCAACGAGGCCCGCGCCGCCAACGCCATCCACCACCCCGGCATCGTCGAGGTGCTCGACTTCGGGACGCTCCCCACGGGCGTTTCGTACATCGTGATGGAGTATCTCGAGGGGGACAGCCTGGCCAAACGCCTGCGAACGGGCGGCCGGATGCCAATGGCGACCGCCCTCGAGTACACGCGCCAGGCCGCGGCGGCGCTGGGCGCCGCGCACGACGCGGGGATCGTGCATCGGGATCTCAAGCCCGACAACCTGTACGTCGTCCCCGATCCGCGCAATCCGGGCCGCGAGATGATCAAGGTGCTCGATTTCGGGATCGCCAAGCTGGGCGCCGGCCCAACGAACCCCGGCTCGGTGAAGACACGGACCGGAACGATCATGGGGACGCCGGTCTACATGTCGCCGGAGCAGTGCCGCGGAACGAAGGAGGTTGATCACCGAACCGACATCTACGCGCTCGGGATCATTCTCTACGAGATGTTGTGCGGGACGCCGCCGTTCGTTTCCGAAGGGCACGGGGAGCTGATTCATCTGCACATCAGCGCGCCGCCGCCACCGCCGCGGTCACGGAACCCCGCGATCCCGGAGCGGCTCGAGGCGACGGTGCTTCGGGCGCTGGCCAAAGATCCGGCCCAGCGATTTCAGACGATGGACGAGCTCTCCCGTGAGCTCGCGGGGGGTGGGGCCACATCCGCCACGCCGCCGACGCCGCGGGTGCCCGCCGCCGACGCGGGGATCTCGGCGACCATGCCGGCGGCGTCGCACACGACGCTCTCCGCCAGTGCGAGCATCATCGAGCGGGAGCTGACGGCGACCCGCGGCCGGCGGCGCGGCCCGCTAGTCGTCGCGGCTCTCGCGGTGGCGGCCGTCGGAGGATATGTCGTCTTCTCGCGCGCGCACCGCGAGCCCGAACCGGCGGCTCAACCGGTGGTGGCGCGGCCTGCGGCGCCGGCTCCCGCTCCGGTCCCGCCGGTCGCGCCGCCTGTGGCCAAGGCGATCTCCACCATCGTCGTAAAGCTCACCTCCGATCCCGCAGGCGCGCGTGTCGTGCGCGAGCGGGACGGTGCCCTCGTCGGGTTCACGCCGCTCAAGGAGACCTGGCCGTCGTCGTCGGGCAGCGAGAAGTTGCGGCTCGACAAGGACGGCTACCGGTCGGAGAGCCTGATCGTGCCGCTCGATCTGGGAGTCGAGCTCGCGTTTCCGCTCAGGCCCGTTCCGGCTCCACCGGTGCACAGGCACGCGTCGAGCGCGCACCCGGCCGCGGCGTCGACACCCGGCGCCAAGCCGTCGACGCAGCCACCGGCGCCACCGGAGCCCACGCCAGCCGCCCCCGCGAAGCCGGCCGCCCGTCCGAAGGAGCCGGTTCCTCTCTGATCCGGCAACCTCAGCCCGGCCGGCCGCTGCGGGGACATTGCCTCGGCAGGCGCTTCCGGTTTATCGTGAGTTGGGCAAGAGCTGAGCGTGTCGCACCTCGGGGATAGCATCGATGTCCGTGGGCGACAGCGCGCCAGCGGGGGTAGATGGCGGGCTGCTTGGCTTGCCGCGGCCGTTTCGGGAGCGCTCGTGCCCGCCTCCGCTTGGGCGGCGCAAACGCTCTCGGGTCCCGTTCCCGCCTCGCCTCCATGGACCTCCAGCGTCCCCTCGGCTCTATCGATGTACGAGTACATCCCCGCCAGCCCCGCAGCCTCGCCCCCGGTCGTGGTGGCCGCTCCCAATTGTGGGGGAACCGCCGCGAGCTTCTTCGCCACGTCCGGCGTGTCCGGTACGACATCCATCGCCGCGGCCGCGGATCTCTACGGGTTCATCATGATCTTCCCCCAGACGACCACCAGCTGCTGGGACGTCGGCACGACGACGAAGTCGCTCACGCACAACGGGGGCGGGGACACGCAAGGGATCGCCGAGATGGTCCAGTACGAGATCAACAATCGCAACGCGGATCCGAGCCGCGTCTACATCTTTGGACTGGGATCGGGCGGAAGTTTGGCGGAGGCGATGCTCGCGGTCTACCCCAACGTCTTCAAGGCGGGCGTGGACTTCGGCGGCGTCGCCGCGGGATGCTGGGCGGTCGGCTTTACCGCCAGCAACGACTGGAGCAGCTCGTGCGCGGGCGGGAACGTCATGAACACCGCCGCGCAGTGGGGAACCACCGTGCACGCGATGTATCCCACCTACACGGGGGCCTATCCCCGCATCCAGATCTGGCATTCGGATTCGGACACCACCATCGCCCCCAAGAACCTGACGCAGAGTGTGCTCGAATGGACCGATCTGCTCGGATTGAGCTCGACGCCGACCTCGATGTCTTCCGCTGGGGCCTACACGATCGACACGTGGCAGAACTCCCCCTGCGGTTTCACCGTTCTCGAAACGCACGAGCTCGGCAGCGGAACGTTGACGGTTGACGCGAGCTCGGTCGTCAGTTTCTTCGGTCTCGACAAGACCGCCGATCCACAGAGCGCGGCCTGCAACGGCACTGGCGGTGCAGCGGGCAGTGCCGGTAAAGGCGGAGCGGGCGGCGTTGTCGGAACGGGCGGCGTCGGCGGGACCGGCGGCGTCGGCGGAACCGGTGGGATCGTCGGAACGGGTGGCATCGGCGGAACGGGCGGCATCGCTGGAACTGGGGGCATCGCCGGGGCTGGCGGCAAAGGCGGGACGGGTGGGATCGTCGGGACCGGTGGTGGCGTCGGAAACGGCGGGGCCGTTGGAAGCGGCGGCGCGGGTGGCCGCGGCGTCAGCAGCGGAGGCTCGAACGGCGGCAGCGGGGCCGGTGGCGCCGGAGGCGCGAGCGGTTCCGGCGGCGGCGCGGCCGGCTCGGGTGGGACCGCGGGTGGCGCGGGCGGCGGTTCAGCCGGCCACGGGCCCGGCAGCGGCAACGGCGGCAACAGTGGCACCGGTGGATCGATCGTCGAGCCGGGCTCCGGCGGCGGTTCCGGTCTCTACCAGGGAACGGCGTGCGCCTATGCGGGCGTAAGCTCTGGAACGGCCAGCGCGATCCTCGTCGGCGTGGCGCTGATCGTCCTTGGGCGCCGCCGCCGAAGAACGACGCCGGGCTGCTGAGAAGCTGGCCGGCGGCGCGCCGCTAGAGGCGTCCCTGAACGCCGAGAACGGGAACCAGCCACAACTTCCCGAGACCGTCGCTGGCGCCCGGAAAATAGGAGACGGTCACGTCGGCGAACAGGCCGAAGTGGCGGTCCGCGTCCCACTGCAATCCGAGCCCGGGTTGGATTCCCGGTGTGAGCGATCCGTGGACCGAGAAGAGGGGAAACCCCAGGCTGGCGAGCGGCTTGAGCGACCCTGTCGAGAAGAAGAATCGCGCCCCGGCCCACCCCCCTTTGAACTGTCCGATGAGCGCCCCCGCTTCGATCTCGAAGCGATCGGACAGCCCGTAGGAGAGCCCCGGCGCGACGACCAGACCGAAATCGGGAAGGACGCCCGTGTCTCCCCGGAGGACGGCGCCGATCTGCCCGTGGTGACCCGTGCCGGCTTCCGGTCCGGGCTCGGGTTGCGGCGCGGTCTGCGCCTCGACGGTCGTTGGCCCGCCGGCGCCGGCGCCGGCGCTCGAAGGCTGCGCGCTGGAAGCGGACGCGGTCGGGGATGCGGTCGCCCGATTGGCGGCGGCCTTCTCCTGGGTTTTCTTGAGCGCCTCCATTTCGGCGATGAAGCCTTCCACCTCAGCCCTCTGTGCGGGAGCCAGATCGGGGACCCGTCGGAGATACTCGCGGAAGGTCTTGATGGCCTGGTCGGCGTTCCCCAGCATCTGGTGGCAGCGTCCGACGTTCCGGAGGTAGGTCGGGTGAAGCGTCTCGGCGAACAGCTTGGCGTAGATGTCGAGCGCTTGCTGATAGCGGCCCGCCGCGAACTCCTCCCTGGCGGTCAGCTCGCGGTCGTCGTCGGCATGGGCCACCGAGCCCGCGAAGATGACCGAGAAGGCCACCAGAGCCAGGGGCACGAGCGAGACCCGTCGGGCGACGGGTTTCATGAACACGCCGATTGTCAGGCCGACCAGCGCACCCTTGCAAGGCAAAGTCTGACCCACGGCCGACAACCTTAACATCAACATCGAAGCACCAGCCAACGCGCTCTGGTTACGGCAGGAGGCCGTACACGTCGAGCTCCGTCTGGGTCCCGACGTACACGTGCCCGTTGGCGACGGTGGGGACCGCGAACTTGACCGGCGCTCCCGCCTTGTCGCGCCCGCCCCCTCCGGTAGTGGGTCGCTGGATAGAACATGACCGTGCCATTCTGGCTGTTGGCCCCGGGGCCGGGCGCGGTCGGCGCGATCTCGACGGGGCCGAGGTGCGGCCGGTGAGGTCGACAGCTTCAGCGGCACCAGACCGCGACGTCCGGGCCCGGCGGCTGGAGCGGCGTCGCCACGGGGGTGTAGGCGCGATCGCCGCTCGGCACCGAGACGGCCAGGAACGGCTGGGGCACGTAGCTGGATCCGTAGGCGCCGAACTGTCGCAGCAGCGCGCCGCCGGCGGTCGCGGTGAGACGGTCGTCGAAGAAATCCGACAGGTGGCCGTGGAGAATGTACGTCTCGGTCACTGTCACCGAGCCGTCGGCCGACGTGATGCTGGCGATCCCCGTGCCGCTGGTGTCGCGCGGCGTGGTCGTCCCGAGAGAGGCGATCGACGGGGCGCTCCCGGTGCCCGCCGCTGGCCCGCAGAGCGGCGTGCCCCCCGCCTCGCTCCAGAAGTGGAACAGCGCCACCGGATCCCCGCCGCCGACGCCGAAGCGCCCGTCGGCCGTCCAGCGCGCCGTCGTCAGCGGGAACGGCAGCGTCCGCACGACCGCGCCCGAGGTGGGCTCGACGTACACGGTCGACCCCGACGTGGCGCCGACCAGGTCACCGGCCGGTGAGAGGCCCACGAAGGAGGTTCCCGTCGGCCAGGCGAAGGTCGCGATCGGGTTCAGGTCGGTCGTCCCGACCACGTCGATCGCCCCGGCGTTCAAGGTGTAGAGGCGCGATCCGTCCTGCGAGAACGCCAGCGGCGTCGCCGTCGACGCAGGGTCGCCCGCTATTTCCGCCCCGGTCGTCGCGTCGATCACGAACAGGCCTGTCTTGAACGGATCGTTCGAAAGGCTCGCCTCGGGCGTCCCGGCGCGGGCGATGTACCGGCCGTCGGACGAGCTCGCGTAGCCGAGCAGCGCGCGCGTGTACATCTCGAACAGCAGCGCCTGCGTGCCGGTCGTCGGATCGCGCAGCTCCAGGCGAGTGCTGGGGGGCGAGTTCCCTATCTGGTAGGTGGTCACGAGGAACAGCCGCGCGTCCCCGGCGGTGAACCGCATCAGCGGGATGCCGGCCGGACCGTCGCCGAGGTTCTGCGAGTTCGCGGTCAACACGGTCGTGTCGGGCGCCCCGGTGAGCCAGCTCGTCTTGGCGCCAGTCGCCAGGTCGATCACGATCCCCAGCGACGTGGCCAGCCGTTGGCCGTCCTGCGAGAATGCCAGGGAGGCGCCGTTGTCGCCGATCGTCGATCCAGGCGGGCCGTCATAGCTGGCGAGAGAGGCGCCGTCCTGGGCGCGCCAGAGGGTCACCTGGCCGATCTCCGACGAGATCGTCGCCAGCGTGGTGCCGTCAGGGGAAAAGGCGAGCGCGTCGAGCTCTCCCACTGGCGACGCGAGCTGCGCCACCTCGGTCCACGTCGCCGTGGAGATCAGGCGAACGGTGCCCGAGGCGGTCCGCGCGGCCAGACGATCGCCGCCGGGCGACGGCGTCACGTCCCAGGCCTGCTCGGGGCCCAGCGAGGCGCACCGGAGGTACGCCTGGCCGGCCGCCGCGGGGGCCAAAGTCATCGCCGTTCCGATCATGAAGCTCGAGCAAGCGGTTGGACCGGTGCCGACACCGCCCGCGCCGCCGGTGCCGGGTGCTCCAGCCATGCCGCCCGACGCGCCTGCCATACCGGTCGCGCCGCCGGCCCCCGCCTTCGCGCCGCCTGCTCCCGGCGCGCCGCCCCTCGGGCCCGGCGAGAAGCAGCAGCCGCTGGGGTGCCCGCCGAGGCCCGGGTGACCGGCAAATCCGGCTGCCCCCGCCGCGCCGCCACCTGCAGCCCCCGCCGCGCCGCCAGTCGGGCCACTCCCGGGCGCACCCGCCTTCGCGCTGCCTTCACCGGGGACCTTGTCGATCACTTGTCCGCCGCAGCCGAGGCCGCAGACCACCAGCACGCTCGCCGCCCACACCCGCCGCATCGACCACCTCCACGAACTGAGCAACCAAGAGACAAGGCCACGAGCTCGCTGCTCGGCCACTTCCTGGAAACTAAGGCGGGGCCACCCCGCCGCCAGATCGGTCAACCCCTCATGCACCACGCAAGGCTTGGCACAGGGCGGGCTGGTCCCCAAGTAACCAAAGGGAGGGAATCCATGTCGTCCACGACCTCGAACTTCAGCGCAGTGGAGAGACGCTAGCCATGCTCCGGCTCACTTGCGCGTTGGCCGCGCTCTCGCTGGTCGCCGCCGTTCGGAATGGAACCGATGTTCCAGGAGCGGCGAATCGGCTGCCGCCGCCGGAGCACATAAGCCACGAGACCTCCGTGGAGATTCAAGCGCGGATGGCCCGCCACGGCGAAGTGATGACCAACCTCGTGCGAGCGGTCGTCTTGCTCGACCGTCCGACCGTCCGCCGCCTGGCGAACCGAATCGCCGACGAAGAGGTGATCGCACGGGCCGGCTCGGCGCGCGACCCCAAGCATTCCGCATTGCCACCCGACTTCTTCACCTTCCAAGACGAGCTCGCCACCGACGCGCGCCAGCTCGCGGAAGCGGCCGCCGACGGAGGCGACGACCGCATCCTCGCGGAGCGCTTCGCCGCGCTTACGCGGACGTGCGTGAGCTGTCACACCGTCTACCTGCACGGCCGTCCCGAACCAGGCCCGCTCGGGCCGAAAATTCCGGACGGCGCGGCCCGAAAGTAGACCAACGCCTCGAACCCACCCGGTCAGGCGTCTCGGCCCATCGGTGTCACGGCAGGAGGCCGTACACGTCGAGCTCCGTCTGGGTCCCGACGTACACGGACGTCTGCGAGGCCGGCGCGGTCGACAGCTTCCCGGCGGAAAGCGTGAAATCCTGGACGCTGCCCCCGATGCCGGTGACGTACACGTGCCCGTTCCAGGTCGCGGGCACGAGAAGATGCCGCCCATGACGGCCGCGTTGGGGAAAGCCGAAACCGACTGGACGATCTGGCTGTCGCTTCCGCTCTTGAAGTGGCCCATGTCGTCGCGATTGATGAGGTAGAGGACGCCCGGCTTGCCCGTCGCGAGGAGCTCATGCGGCACCGCGCCCGACTGGTCTGGCAACACGATCGGATTCGCCGACCCGAAGTCGACGTTGGCGCTGCTCAGCGTGGCCTGGTTGTAGGGGGTGAAGTAGTCGACGACCTTGAATCGTCGCATCCATTTTGCGCGGCGGACGGCGGTACCATCTGACGATGAGCGCGGGCTGTCGACGATGTTTGGCGCTGCTTGCCGTCGTGACTCTCGCGGCGTGCTCCTCGAATGGGGCGTCACAGGGCCCCGATGGGGGACAGGCCGATGCCGCTGGAAGGGGAGGCGCGGGCGGCGCCGCGGTCCACGATGCCGCAGCGGATGGCGCTGCCAGCGAGACGATGACGTCCGCCTGCATGGCGACGATCCAGGCCCAATGCGAGCGCCAGGCCACCTGCGAAGGGGGCGATCTCAGCGGCTGCCTGGCGTACACGGCGCTTTGTCCCGACTACTATTTCAACGCCGATTCGGCCCGCACGGTGGCCGGCCTCGTCAGCTGCCTTGCGGCCATGAAGGCGCGGACCTGCACCGACGTCGTGATGGGGATCTTCCCTTCCTGCTACGTGTACGGCCGGCGGCCGAGCGGCGCGGGCTGCGCCTACCCCAGCCAGTGTGCGAGCGGCCTCTGCGGCCAGGCGGCCGCCTGCGCGACCTGCGGGATCGGCGGACTGTCGAACGGATCGACCTGCACGACGACCAGCCAGTGTCAGACCGGGAGCTACTGCCAGGCCGGAACGTGCACCGACGCGGGCGCGATCGTGCACGCGTCCGAAGGCCAACGGTGCGACCTGAACGGGACACCGGCGGTCGGGTGTGTGAGCGATCTCATCTGCAATGCGACTTCGCCGCCCAGCACGGCGGGGACCTGCACCGCTCCACCCGGTGCTGGGCAGCCCTGCGCGCTGGCTGGCTTCAGCGCCAACGTCTGTTCCGCCGGCAACACCTGCTCCACTGGCATCGGCGGAACCTGCGAGGCCAGCGGTGACGCGGGGACGTCGCTGCCTCCTCAGCCCGGCACCGCTTGCGGCACTCCGAATCCGTGCCAGGCTCCTTTGTTGTGCAAGTCGGGTGTTTGCGAACCGCTCGGCTCCGCCAGCTGTCCCGCGAACGCTCCGGACGGGGGCACCAACTGACGGTGAAGCTGGCCGCGTTGCTGATCGCTGCCGCCTCTTCGAGTAGAAGCCCTTGTCGATCGGTCACGGGCAAGCGCCGGGCGAGCAGGCAGAGACGGTGACGCCGTCCGGGCAGGAGAGGGAGCCGTAGGGCGAAACGCCGCAGCAGCTCGCCCCAATCAGCCCGTCGCAGCTCGTTTGGTCACCGCCGACCGCGCACATGATTGCCGCCTGGGTTTCGTTGAAAGCCACGCCGGCGATGGCGCCATTCTTCACGCCGCCGGTCGCGACGATCTGGCCGGACGCATCCTTCCAGATCCAGGTGTGCTGCGTGCAATCGAGCTCCACGGGTTCGTGGATTTCGAAGGAGTAGCACGGCGAGCCATCGGCCTTCGCGACGGTGACCTGAGTGAAGTGAGCGCCGCAGTCGCCGTTCCCGCCGTTCGGGTTGAGCACGGACATGACCGTGGCGCGCGCCCCACCGTCGGGGTCGGTCGCGCCGGCCGCGAAGCAGACATTCGAGAAATCGCCCGCGTCGTTTGCGGAGTAAAAGCACGGCGTGGCGAGCGGGCAAGCGCTCAGCAGATCCGACAGACATCCGGGAAGCGTCAGCGGGTTGGCGTCGACCCCACCGTTCCCACCGCCCTGACCGCCGCCGCCAGCGTCCACGTTGGCGGCCGTCCCACCGTTCCCGCTCTGACCGCCGCCGCCAGCGTCCGCGTTGCTGTTGGTCCCGCCGTTCCCGCCGCCTTTTCCGCCTCCCTGACCGCCGCCGGCCTTGCCACCGCCGGCGCCGCCCGTCGGTGAGCCGCTCGAACAGGCGAGGAACATCAGCGCGACGGCCGCGCAGAGACGGTTCGCGACAGGCACGGCTTTCACGATTGTCATCGCCGGATCTGTGACGCAAGCGCTGTGCCCACGTGCAATCTCGCGGACTTCAGCCGTCCTCGGTGAACAAAAGTCGGATCCAAATGTCGCGTAAGGGCCGGCGGCCCTCGGTCGGCGAGGCTATTTGGCTCTCTCGGCCAACCGCCTCCGTCTCCGTGGAGGCGCCCGACTCGACCTCGAGCCAGCCGCTGGTCGCCAGCCGGGGGGATGGATGCCTCCGGTCGGTCATTGTAGTTTGGGCGACGAAAATGTCGCCGCCGTCGTTCTCGCGATCTCGCCGGAGATTCTTTGCGCCGGAGGTGATTCAGACCTCGGCGCAGGACTGCGGGCCGGCGGCCCTCAAGAGCCTGCTGGAAGGGTTCGGCGTCAGCGTCAGCTACGGCCGGCTGCGCGAGGCCTGCCAGACCTCCGTCGACGGAACGTCAATCGACACACTGGAGACGCTGGCGGTCAGCCTGGGGCTCGACGCCGAGCAGGTGATGGTGCCGGTCGACCATCTGCTGCTCGAGGAGGCGGACGCGCTTCCGGCGATCGTCGTGGTGCGGTTGCCGTCGGGGCTGGTCCACTTCGTCGTCGTGTGGCGCGTGGTGGGCGGCTTCGTGCAGGTCATGGACCCGGCGCGCGGGCGGCGGTGGGCGCCGCGCGAGGCGTTTCTGCGCGACGTCTACCTGCACAACATGCCGATTCCCGCCGAGGCGTTCCGCGAGTTCGCCGTCAGCGAGGGATTCACCGGCCCGCTCGCCCGCCAGCTGCGCGGGCTGGGCGCGACCGACGGCGAGGCGTCGATCGCCCGCGCGCTCGAAGATTCCGGCTGGTCGGCGATCGCGGCGCTCGACGGCGCGACGCGGACGACCGCCGCCCTGGTGGCGTCGGGGGCCGTGGCGCGCGGACCGGAGGCGGCGCGCCTGGTCGCCACGCTGGCCGGCGCCCCGCGGGACGGTGTCGGATCGTCGGGGCCTCCCCAGATCTATTCGACCGCCTCGGCGGCGCCGCCGGCCGAGGACGGATCGCCGCAGGTCTCCATCCGCGGCGCGGTGCTGCTGCGCGTGTCGGCGGCGGCGCCGCTCGACGACGCGCAGCGGGGCGCGTTGCCGCTGGAGCTGCGCGCCGCGGTCGAGGAGCCGCGCGACCGCCCGGCCGCCGCTCTGTGGCGCCTCCTGGCCGAGGACGGGCGCGCGCGCTGGGCGGCGCTCGCCGTCGGGGTCACCTTCGCCGCGCTGGGCGCGGTGGCGGAGGCGCTGCTGTTTCGGGGGCTGGTCGATCTCGGGGCCGGGCGCGGCAGCGTCGGCAGCGTCGGCAGCGTCGGATTGCTGGCGCGGGTCGCGGCGCGCCTCTCGGGCGGCGCCGCGCTCGGCGGCAGGGGGCTCTTCGCCATCATCGGGACGTTGCTGGTCGCGCTGCTGGCGCTGGAGCTGCCGCTCGCTGGTGGGCTGCGGCGCGCCGGGGCGCGGCTGGAGGAGCGCCTGCGCGCGCGCTATCTGCGCAAGATCCCGCGCCTTCCGGACCGCTACTTCCAGAGCCGGCCGATCTCCGACATGGCCGAGCGCGCGCACCTCTTGCACCGGTTGCGGGCGTTGCCGACGCTGGGTGGAGAGATCGCACGCACCGCGATCGAGATCGCCGTGGTCACCGCGGGTCTCCTCTGGATCGACCGCGCTGGCGCGTCGCTGGCGCTCGCGCTCGGCCTGGCGATGTTGCTGATCCCGTTCGCCGCCGAGCCGGCGGTGGCCGATCGCGATCTGCGGATGCGCAACCACGCCGGGGCGCTGACGCGCTTCTACCTCGGCGCGCTGCTCGGCCTGGTGGCGGCGCGGACGCACGGCGCGGAGCCGGCGCTGGCGCGCGAGCACCGCGAGCGCCTCTTTGCATGGGTCTCCGCCGCGCGTCGGGCGCTCGCCGCGGCGTTGACGGCGGAGGCCGCGCAGACGGTGATCGGCTTCGCCCTGGCGCTCCGCCTGCTGGCGGGATTCTTCGCGCGCGGGAGGGGCGTCGGGGCGGCCGATCCGGGCACGGCCTTGCTGGTGGTCTACTGGGCGCTGTCGCTGCCGGCGCTCGGGCAGGAGCTGACCGCGCTGGTCCAGCAGATCCCGGCGCAGCGCAACCTGACGCTGCGTTTGCTCGAGCCGCTCGGCGCGCCCGAGGACGACGCCACGAGCGCGCCGGACGCCGTCGCGCACACGGACGCCCGTACCGACGGCGTCCGCGTCGAGATCGAGGGCGTGCGCGTGGTGGCCGGCGGTCATCAGATCTTGCAGGTCGACACGCTCGGGGTCGCGCCCGGCGAAGAGGTGGCCATCCTCGGCGCCTCGGGTGCCGGCAAGTCGAGCCTGGTCGGCCTGCTGCTCGGCTGGTACCGTCCGACGACCGGCGCCGTCCGCGTCGACGGCGCGCTCCTCGACGGCGCCGGGATCGTGGCGCTGCGGCGGCGCACAGTGTGGGTCGATCCGGCCGTCTACCTCTGGAACCGCTCGCTGGCTGAAAACCTGGCGTTCGGTCTGGCGGCCACGCCCGACGGGCTCGCGGCGGCGCTCGACGAGGCGGAGCTCGGCGAGGTGACACGCCGTCTGCCGCAAGGCCTGGCGACGCCGCTCGGCGAAGCGGGCGGCCTGGTCTCGGGCGGCGAGGGGCAGCGGGTCCGCTTCGGCCGGGGCCTCCTGCGCGAGCGCCCCCGCCTGGTGATCCTCGACGAGCCGTTCCGCGGCCTCTCCCGCGATCAACGGCGCGCGCTGCTCGATCGCGCGCGCCGCCGCTGGGCCTCGGCGACGCTCTTCTGTGTGACCCACGACATCGAAGAGACGGCGGCGTTCCCGCGCGTGCTGGTGGTCGCCGACGGGCAGGTCGTCGAGGACGGCGCGCCGTCTGCGCTGCTGGCGCAGGCCGGCTCTCGCTACGCGGCCTTGGTCGAGGCGGAGCGGCGCGTGCACGCGGCGGCCTGGTCGGGCGAGCGGTGGCGGCGGTGGCGGCTCGAAGACGGTCGCCTGGTCGAGGTCCCGCGGTGAGCGCCGAGCTCGCCGATTGCCTGTGGCCGCTCGAGCGCCGGGACGAGCTGGCGGCGGCGCTGGCGGCAGCGGCCGGGATCGCCCAGCCCGGCCCGGCCAGTCGCTTCGAGCTGAGCTACGCCGACGTGGCGCCAACGCTCTCGGCGCGCGCACGCCGGGAGACGCCCGCCATCCTGCGCGTCGGCGACGGCGCGGGCGCGCTCATCGGCATCGTCGGCTATGAAGGGACGCGCGCGCGCCTGGTCGTCCCGGGCGGCGCGACGGTCGAGCGCGAGGCGGCGGAGCTGTCGGCGTTCCTCCGCGCGCCGGTCGAGGCGGTGGTGCGCGCCGGTGTCGACGCGGCGGTCGCGCAGGCCGGGTTCGCGGGGGCCCGCGGCGAGCCGGTTCGGTCGGCGTTGCTGGCCGCGACGCTCGCCGGTGAACGGATGGCGGAGGGGACCCGCCTCGGCCCGGCGCAGCCATCGATCGGCGCGGCCTTGCGCGCCGCCGGGATCGGGCGCCGGCTGGCGGCGGCGCTCGGCGGCTACCTCGGGCAGCTCGCTCTGCTGGTCGCGCTCTGGGGAACGGTCGGCGCGCGCGCGGTCGCGGCCGTCGACGTCGGCGGCGGATGGAGCTGGATCGTCCTCGTCGGCCTGCTGGCCGGCGTCCGCCTCGCGTCGTCCTACGCCGCCGGGCGGCTGGCGATCGACGCCGGCGCGGTGCTGCGCGAGCGCATCCTGCATGGCCTCTTGCGCCTCGACACCGAGCCGCTGCGCGTCGCCGGGATCGGCCAGCTCATGGGACGGGTCGCCGACGTCGAGGCGGTCGAGTCGCTGGCGCTCGGCGGCGGCCTCAGCGCGGCGGTGGGGATGTTCGAGCTCGCCACCGGCCTCTGCGTGCTGGCGCTCGGCGCGGCACCGGGCGGACAGCTGGCGTTCGCCGCCGGCTGGGGCCTGGTCGCCGTGGCTCTCGCCGTCCCCGTAGAGCGCGCGCTCGGCGCCTGGTCGGCGGAGCGGCTCGGGCTCACCCACGATCTCGTCGAGCGGATGGTCGGGCAGCGCACGCTGGTCGCGCAGGAGCCCCCTGAGCTGTGGCACCGCGACGAGGCGCGCGCGCTCGCCGTCTACGCCAGCCGCGGGCGGGCGCTCGATCGGGCCGTGGCGCTGTTGACCGTCGTGGTGCCGCGCGGCTGGCTCATCGGCGCGCTCGCGCTCCTGGTGCCGCGGTTCGGCGACGCGGCCGCCCGCCCGGGCGCGCTGGCCGCCAGCTTGGGCGGGGTCCTGTTCGTCGCGAGCGCGCTCCGCAAGCTGGTCCAGGCGTTTCCCGCGCTCGGCGCCGCGGCGATCGCCTGGCGGAACCTCGGTGCGCTGGTGGCGGGCGACCTTCCGGCCGCGCGCGCCACGCCCGCCGCCGCTCGCGCCGCGCCCGCCGCCGCTCGCGCCACGTCCGCCGCCGATCGTACCGCGCCCGATCGTGCCGCGCCCGCTTCCGATCACGGCGCGCTCATCGCGGCCGACGGTCTCGGCTTCCGCTACCCGGGGAGGCGCGACCCGGTGCTCGACGGCTGCGCCTTCGAGATTCGGCGGGGCGATCGCCTCCTCCTGGAAGGACCCTCCGGCGGCGGCAAATCGACGCTGGCGGCGCTCCTCTGCGGGCTGCGGGTGCCGACGTCGGGCAGCTTGCGCCTCGACGGGGTGGAGGCGAGCGCGCTCGGCGCCGAGCGCTGGCGGGCGCGCGTCGGCGCCGCCCCGCAGTTTCACGAGAACCACGTCTTCTCCGCCAGCCTGCTCTTCAACCTGCTGCTCGGCCGCGCCTGGCCGCCCCGCCGCGAGGACGTGGCGCTCGCCGAAAAGATCTGCCGCGAGCTCGGCCTCGGGCCGCTGCTCGGGCGGATGCCGTCGGGGCTCGAGCAGCTGGTGGGCGAAGGTGGCTGGCAACTCTCGCACGGCGAGCGCGGCCGTCTGTACATTGCCCGTTCGCTCTTGCAGCCGCTCGACGCCCGGGTCCTCGACGAGAGCTTCGCCGCGCTCGATCCCGAGACGCTCGAGCTGGCGCTCGCCTGCGTTCTCGCCCGCGCGGAGACGCTGGTCGTCATCGCGCACCCGTGAGCGCGATGGACACAGAGCGCGCGATCAACGCGCTCCTGCTGCATCGACGAGGATGTAGCCGTCCTCCTGCTCCCGAACCGTGACGTTGAGCAGCTCCGCCATGGCGTCCCCAGCCAGCGTCTCCCCGCGCAATCGCGGCAGCGCGTTCAGATCGGTCCGAGTGACCCGCGGACGCGCGGATCGCCCCAAGAGGTCGTTGAGATTCGCCTGAAGCCGGGTGACGGTTTCCTGCGCGCGCTTCTCGATCGCCAGGATCTCGAGAAAGGCAGGAGCCCATGGGCTGTCGTCGCACCCCTCGGGGAGGCGCGCCGCGATCTCCTCGAGGGGCGTTGCCAGAGTCAGGCGCGGTGGCGGCGAACCGCGCGCGGCGCCCGCCCCGAGCGCCAGCGTCCCTTCGAGGTAGGCGGCGCACGCTTCGCTGCAGCGCGCGGCGCCGCCGGGAGGGATCGGAGAGGCGTCCAGGAACCGGCGAAGGAGAGTCAGATCGCCCGTCGGCCGCCCATCCAGCACCCGTTCGACGACCGCCTGGGTGGAAGCCCGGTAGTAGAGCCGCGCCGCCTCCAGTCCCACCGCGGCGAGCGCGTAATCGAGCATGCGATCGAGATCGCCGAGCGCTTCGAGCGGAGCCCCGGCGCCGTCCAGCGTTTCTTGCCCCGTGAAGACTTGCAACGCCCTCTCCACCATCGCCGGCGGTCCTGCGCAGACGCCGGTCGGGGACATGAAGAGGAGCGCCTCCTCCGACACCCGGAGGAGCTCGGCGGCATCGGGCTGCCGGCGCGCCGCCTCGTTGAAGGGGAGGTCGCGGGAGAAGAAGAGGAGCTGACGCACGGGAAGTCCGATGCCGGCAGCCGTCTTCTGGAGGCTGGTGAGCCAGGCGGGGAGCTCCCCGTTTCGGACACCCTCGCCCGGACGCACCAGAACCCAGGCGCCCAGCATGAAGAAGACGTCGCTCAGGATTGCCAGGAAGGTGAGATCGGCGGGCGATCTCCCGGTGCGCGCGAGCAGACTGGCCCGGATCGCGGCCATGGCGTGGAGCAGAGGTTCGAAGTGATGCCGCACTTGCCGCATCGCCGAGACGTTCATCGGCCGCTCCTCCTCGAAGCGGCTGCCCGAGAAACGGCACCTCGCCCACTCGGTCGGAACCAGATCCGCGAGAAACGGCGCGAACAAAGCCAGGGTGTTCTCACCCTGGCGTCCTTCGTCGTCGGTGGCAGCCATGCCGACCAACGCGGCGCCCAACGTCGCCTCGAGCCGCGCCGGGTCGACCTCCTGCTGGAGGTGGGCCGACACCACCGCGCACAGCTCCTCGACGGTGCGCCAGCGCGGCTCCGGCAGGGGGCCATCCGGGTCCGTCCCGGCCGTGAAGGGCAAGGGCGCGGGCGACGAGGCCGCGGAGGGCTCGTCGTTCTCTCGCTCGAGCACACCCTCTTCGAGCAAGGTGCCGAGCAGCTCGCAAACGTCGTCCCACGGCAGCGGTGCACCGTCGCTCCACCCCATCGCCTCGCCCGCCTCGAAGCGCTCCTGCTGGATGAGGTGCCGCCCGAAGGCGACCGTCTCCGGCAGGTCGAACGTGATGTCCTTGTCGCGGTAGAAGACCCGCAGCGCTTCTGCACCTTCCTCGGTGCGCTCCGTACGGGAAAGGATCCGCCGCCGGCGCAGGATCAGCACGTCGCCCGGCTGCAGCTCAGTGGTTCGGTCGCCGATGGCTCGATCGCCGATGGAACGTTCGGCCATGGCTACGCGGCCGCGAGCAGCCCCAGATCGATGAGCTGAACCAAGAGGTCTCGGATCTCCGGCCACGAATCGCCGAGGCGCTCGTGCGATGGCCAGCGCACGACGTCCTTAGCGACGAACGCCTCTGTCGACGCGAGCCGGGAAAGCAGCGGGCGAGCCTCGGGTCCCAGGGCGAAGACCCGAGCCTGAGTCACCACCTCGAGGTCATCGCCGGTGTCGCTGGCGAGTCCGAACCGAAACGGGTGTATCACCCGCAGCATGGTCCCGCGGGTCAAGGACGTTCGCGACCGGCTCTCGGGCTGGGCGCTCTCGCCCGCCGTCGCGAGATCGACCGGAAGCTGGGCCTCGAGCCGCTCCGCGAGAGTGAACGTGGATTCCCGCGTGGGTTCGAGCACGCGCCGAGGACCTTCTCGCCTCGAGCTGCGCGGTGGTTTCGCGAGCGGCGGCCGGCGCCAATCGTCATCGCGAAGCAGGACGGAGACCAGTTGGTCCGCGAGGACCCGCGCGCGCGACGGATGGTGAAAGTTGAAGGTGATGGACAACGACGGTTCATTGGCCGAGGCTTCGTGCCACGTTCCGGGAGGCATGTAGAGAAGATCTCCGGGAGCGAGGGTGCACGGTCGGAGGGCTTTCGGGCGGGGAGCCGGCGGCCGGAACCACGGGTGCGCCTCGCGCAAGGACGCCAGGTCCTCGACCTTCGCGCCGAACGGCGGAGACGCGATCGCGGGTGAGGTCGCACAGCGCCAATCCTTCGTCCCCTCGAGCTGGATATTGAAAACCTCGCGGTCGTCGAAGTGCACCCCGTAGCCGCTGTGGGGCGGGGAGAAGAAGATATTCGCGGTGATCATGCCGACGAACTCGAGCTCCTCGCGAAGCGCGCGAATGACCGCCGCGACCGGAGGATGCGCGCGTTGGAACCCTTGTGCCTGGATGGTCATACCCGACCAGACCAGCTCGTCAATCTGCGCCGCGGTGATGGCAAATTCCTGGCCGGCCCCGTCGGAAGATCGGGCGTACGCGCGCAGCATGCCGGGGGCCATCGCGCGCGCGGACCGCTTGAAGGAGTCCACGTCGAGCGCCAAGGCCGCCCGTAGCCGCGAGCTGACGCACGCGACACCGTGGTAGGTCGCGTGCCCCCAATATTCGTCGAGGAAGCGCGCTCGGTTGCCGGCGCCGACGAGCGACGTCAGGCAGGAGCGCGGCAAACGGGGCGCGGACGTCTCGCCTCTGGGCACGGCGCCCAATCTACCACGCGGGTCGTCAGCCTCCGGCGTCGATCGGGCGGCTACGCGAGGCCAGCCAGGCGTCGATCTCACCGACCTGTTTGGCGTGCTCGGTGAGGTCGCGGTAGGCGTCTCGGGCCGCGGTCGCGAGCGCCCGCGCCCGGGCGCGGTCCTCGCCTGCTTCCCAGCGGGCGCGTGCGAGAGCGAACCGCGTCTCGGCCAGGAGCTCCGCGTTGGGCTCGGACCTCTCGCGGATGCGCAGGGCTTGCTCGAGGACAGAGATCGCCGCGCGCCAGCGCCCCTCGCTGATCAGGGTCTTCCCGAGCGCGGTCAGAGGATAGGCGGTCCAGGGATGACCGGCGCCGACCCAGGCGGTCGAGAGATCGACGGCCCGACGAAGGTCACGCTCGGCTTCGGCGTAGCGGCCGAGGAAGCCCAAGGTCTCGCCGCGGATACCGAGGGGATTGCCGACCAGGGGGCTTTCCGCCCCGTAGGCTTTCTGAAAGATGTCGACCGCCTTGTCCGCCGCCACGAAAGCGGCCTGGTGGTCGCCGATCTCGTTGCGCACGTTTGCCACGGTGAACAGCGTGTCGGCAATGTCCGGATGATCCGCCGGGAGGACCTTTCTCTTGAGCGACAGCGCCAGGTCCAGGTCATTGAGGGCCGCCTGATAGTCGCCCTTTCGCTGCCGGGCGACGGCGCGGTCCTGATAGAACCACGAGGCCGTCCGGTCGTGCCCGGGTCCGAGCCGCTGGAGCAGCGCTTCTCCCACCTCGGCCCATCGGTCGGCGTCATCGGCGCGACCCAGGTAGTAGCCTTTGATGCCGAGGAGGATGGCCGCCGACTCGGCCGCGATGTCATCACGACGGACGGCGAGCGCGGACCACACCGTCTTCTGATAGATCCGCGCCGCCTCGGTGGGAGCGCCCGACTTGACCTCGAGCCAGCCGCTGGTCGCCAGCGCTTCGACCAACAGGGGCGGGTAACCGGCGGCCTGCGCGGCGTCGACGAGCGGCCCGATCCGGCGGCGCGCCGCGGGCCATTGCCCGGTGTCCGTAAGGGCCTTCACCTCCGCCAGGTTCTTCCGCAGGGACGCGACGCGCGCGCGTGTGGTCGCATCCGCCGGAGGAGGCACGGCCGCCTGCAACGCCGGAACATCCGCGCAACGATCCAGCGGCGGTAGCGCCTGGGCGGCGTTGACCGCCTCGACGAGCACCGCCGGATCGGCTGTCGACAGCGCCTCGGTCAGTGCCTTGAAAGCCCCGCGTTGTCCTTCCAGGCAGGCCATGCGCAGATCCAGCACCGCGACCGACTGGTCGCCGCGGACGTGGGTCGCCTCGCAGGCGTCGGTGTACACCTCCGTCCACCGGCGATGGTAGTCGTCGAGCAGCGCGGAGACGCGGTTCCAGGTCTCCTCCGCGAACCCTCGTCCCGTGCTGAGGAACGCCCGGTGGATGGCGCTCCGCCGTTCGCCGCCGGCGTCGAGCTCCCAGATTCCCGCCAGCTTGTCCCCCCCCCCCGCGGCACATTCGCAGCCCGCGCGTCGTCAGGCGGTGCCCACCCACCAACGCTAGGGCGGCGACGGCCGCTGCCGCGGCGCCGATGCCGAGGTGTCGCCGGCGGCGGACGGGATCGTAACGAAGCGCCTCGAGCAGCTCCTTCATCGACGGAAAACGCGAGCTCGGCTCCGGAGAGAGACCCCGCAGCAGAAGCTTGCGCAGGAACGACGGCGCGCGGGCTCTTTGAGCCGGTTCGCGCACGCGCCCGGCCACGACCGCCTCGAACAGGGTGGAGAGAGAGCCCGAAGGGAAGGGGCGCTCGCCGTACAGCGCCTCGTGCAGCGAAACACAGAAGCTGAACTGATCGGTGCGTGCGTCGGTGGGTCGTCGCAGGAACTGCTCCGGTGCCATGTAGAGCGGCGTTCCCAGCAGCACCCCCGTGCGCGTCAGCGCGAGGGTACGGGCGGTTGGTTCGGGTCCCGCGCCGGCGGGATCGAACGAGGCCGCGTCGTCAGGCTCGATCTGGGAGTTGTCGGTGGCGAGCCCGAAGTCCATGACGCGTGCCGAGCCGTCTCGTCCCACCATGACGTTTTGTGGCTTGAAGTCGCGGTGGACGAGCCCGGCGTCGTGGGCCGCCGCGAGGCCGGTGCCGCAGGCGACGAAGACGTCTCGGATCTGCCGCCATGACCGCGGCGCGGAATGCAACCACTCCGCCAACGTCTGCCCTTCCACGAACTCCATGGTCAAAAAGAGACGCTCGCCGAAGTCGCCCGCGTCGTAGATGGCGACAACGTTTGGATGGGACAGGCGGGCGATCGCCTGGGCCTCGCGTGAGAACCGCGCCGTCGCCCGCGGCGACGCGGTTCGCTCGTTCAGAAGCTTGAGCGCGACCCTGCGGTCCAGCTTCGGATCGTAAGCCGAGTAGACCTCACCCATGCCCCCCTTGCCGACGAGATTCAAAATCAGATAGCGCCCGATCGCCGCGCCCTGCGAGAGCAGGGGCTTCTCTCCCCTGCCCGATTGCTCTTCGCCGTTCGATTCGCCGCGGACCGCCGCACCCACCAGTGCAAAGCAGGCCTCGCAAGAATCGAGGTGTGCGGCCACCCCGGCGCGATCGGTCTCCGAGAGACGACCGTCGACGAAAGCCACGATAGTGTTCGCGTCAGGACAGCTCATGGCTTGCGAGGAAGACCACAACCCATTTGCGCCGCTGAGTCTAGCCGCAGCAGAGCCGCGATCTCGACTCAGCCCGAGCAGTTGGTGGGCGCCTGCGGCCGGGCATTTGTTAGCATGTCGCGTGGCATTGGATGAATGACCGCCTGGAAGCGGTGTTCCTGGCGGAGGTTTCTCCCCAGGATCGCCACCGATTCGGAGATCAGCTGAAGGGCGACATCTCGGCCGCCTGCGCGCGGGGCAGGGAGGCCTTCGCCGGGATTCCGCTCGACGACGAGATCTTTGCGCGCCATCTGGCGCGCGCCGCGGTGCGGATGTCGGATGGAGCGGCGCTTTCGGCGCTGGTGGCCGAAGACCTCTACCTCGCGTGCGCCTGCCTGGTGGGCGCTCCGGGTGCGGCGAACGCCCTGATGACGCAGCACCGGTCGGTGATTCGGCGTGCGATCGAGTGCAGCGCTCCCAGACCGAACGCCGACGAGATCGAGCAGGGGCTGCTCGCGGACCTGCTCGTCGGCTCCCCCGGCCGGCCGCCGGAGATAGGCGCCTACGCCGGACGAGCGCCGCTCGCCCGATGGGTGGAGGTCGTCGCTCAGCGCGCCGCCCTCGTCTGGCTGCGGAGCGAGCGCTCACGGGCGACGGTCGCTGCCCGCGCTGGCTCCGAGCCGCAGCTGGGGGGCGACACGCCGATGGAAGCTGCCTTCTTCCGAGAGCGGTATCTGGATGCCTTCGAGCAGTCGTTGAAGGAGGCGCTCGGACGCGCCCCCGAACAGGATCGGGCGGTCCTGCGGCTGCACATGGTGAACAATGTGAGCGTCGAGAAGATCGGCAAGATGCTCGGCGTCGCCCAGTCGACCGCTTCCCGCTGGTTGGCCAAGGCGCGCGAAAACGTCTTGGCCGACCTCAAGTCCACGCTCCAGCAGCGCCTGGGGATTGCGTCGGCGGAGATCGAGTCTCTGGCCGACCTGCTCGCGAGTCGGCTGGACCTCTCGATGTCACAGATTCTGAAGACCTAGGGCAGGTCTGTCTAATGCGGCGCGTCTGAATGTGTGGATGACATGTGGGGCCCTCGCACCCTGATCACAGAGAGCGGGCCACACCGGAGCCGCTCGCGAAACCAACCGCGAGGGAGAGCCACATGAACACCACCAAGACGAAGAGCCGCCTGAAGGTTCGGTCCACCGTGAAGGCCGGCGGACTGAAGACCTGTAACCACAGCCGCACCGTTCTCAGCTGAAGTCGTCCGAGTCTGAACCTCGGGCGTCGGCCGGCGCGTAGCCCAGCCGACGCCCGTGCTGTTCCCTGAACCGGCCCCTGGGCTACTCTGGCCGTCGAACGATGAGCGTCTCCGCCCTCGAGCACGATCTAGATCTGAGTCTCTTCGCGCCTCTGGCTCCCGAGCAGATCTTTTACTTCGTGGCGTTCGACCAGGAGGAGATCAACAGCGGGGAGTCCGGAACGCGGAACGACCGCGCGGGTCGACTGGAGCGGCTGCGGTTTTACCTCGCCAGCCAGTGTCCAGACCTGCCGGTGCCCGGGGCCGATGATCTCCGGCGCATCGCCCGCGGTGTCGCCAAGATGGGCTGGCCCCCGACGTCCAAGTACAGCCTGTGGGCCCAGCTCTTCCCCGACAGCTGGTGGACGTTCATGAACTTCGGCTACGACGACATCGACCTTCGGGCGCCTCCCCCGCTGGTCGGTTCCGAGCGCTACTGGAAGTGGGCCGTGCAGCTCTACGACAAGGTCGTGGGGGGGAGCGAGCTCCGGGGCAAGGACGTTCTGGAGGTCTCGAGCGGCCGCGGCGGCGGCGCAAACTACCTGGCCAGGCGATACGCGCCCCGCTCGTACGTCGCACTGGACGCGACGCGCTCCAACGTGAGCTTCAGCCGGGCCATGCATCGGCGCCGGAACCTCCGTTTCCTGCATGCCTTCGCGGAGGAGATCCCCTTGCCCGCGGGCGCGGTCGACGTCGTCATCAACGTCGAGTCCTGCACCTACTACAAGCCGCTGCGTGACTTTGCGGCCGGCGTGCACCGCGTGCTGCGGCCCGGCGGGCGCTTTCTGACGACCTTCTACGAAGAGCCGCGGAAGATTCTGAAAATGCGCGACACGTTCGTGCGTCGGGGCCTCCGGCTCGTCCGCACGGAGGACATCTCCTGGGGCGTTCGCTCGGCGATCGCGCGATTCATGGGCGGGGACTGCGAGACGGTGATCAGAGAAAACAAGACGGTCCTCCGCAAGAAGCTCTACCTGGAGATGATGCGTTTCTTCTTCTGGACGCCCACGCTGATCGACGGGCAGGCGCCGTACGTGCTCCTGGAGTTCGAGAAGCGATAGCGGTTCAGCCCAGCCCGACGTGCGCTGACTGCCGCCGCGCCCTCCGGTAGTCCGACCACAAGATGGCGGCGCCGAGGAGCTCGCCGATCAGGGTGATGGGGTGCAGGATCGTCCCCAGGTGTTCGGAGAGGCTCGTGAACGGGTAGGCCGGGAAGTGCCACCCGAAGAGGGGCCACACGAGGGCCCTCCAGCTCAGCGACAAGCCGACGATGTCGAGGACGAGGTGGGTCGCCACCCCGATCGCCAGCGCCCGCAACGGCCGTGAGCGCGTGACCAGCGCGGCCGTGGCGAGGACCAGAAGGAAGAGCCCCGTGTGCGCGAACAGATGCGTGCCTGACAGGATCCCCGCCGCGGCGCCCTGCTTTCCGGTCAGCCAGGCCGGCAGGTAGTAGAGCGGCTTGTCGATGAGGTCGGGGAGCAGCGCGCCGACGAAGAACACGCGCTTGTCGAGCCGGGAGAAGCGTCGATACGGGCGCGCCGCGAGCTTCTTGGCGATGCCCAGATGTCCGAGCACGAACATCGTCAGTCCTTCCCGCGAACCCGCCTGCGCACGCGCTTCGGTCCGCCGCGCGTCAGGGCCGCCGTCTCGCGGGCCTCGCGGCCGAGCCCGTCTTGGCGGCTGGCGCTCGTTTCCCTTCGTAGCGCGGGGTGCGCGGGTGGCGCTTGTAGAGCAGGAGCACGCGCCCGACCGCCTGGACGACGTTGATTCCCTGCTCGACGCCCAGCCGATCGGCGACCGCGTGGCGATCGATCGGGCACTCGCCCCCGATCTTGACCTTGATGAGCTCGTGATCGGCCAGCGCCTGGTGAACCTGCTTGATGACCCCCTCGGTCACGCCTGACTTGCCGATTTGAACGACGGGGGACATGGCGTGGCCGTGCCCGCGCAGGGCGCGTCGCAGGTCACCGGCCGGCATCGAGGTCATCGCCTCCAACTACCACAATCGTCGGCAGGGCGTCTCGGCGCTAGACTGCGCCACACCGATGAGTGATCAGCGCCAGCCCCCGCCGCCCCCCAAGGTAGAAGAAGACTTCGCCTCGATGTTCGCGGCGTCCGAGCGGCAGGACAGGCAGGCGCGTCGTCCCGCGCTGGCGATCGGCGATCGGGTCCGCGGCAAGGTGGTTTCAATCGGGCAAGAGGTGACGGTGGTGGACCTCGGGGGCGGCGGCGAGGGGACCCTCGAGACGCTGGAGCTGCGCGATCCGAACGGACAGCTGAGCGTGGCCGTCGGTGACAGCCTGGAGGCGCGGGTCGTCGCGCACGGCGACCGGCCGGGGTTCGTGTCGTTGCGGCGGGGCCCGGGCCACGGCGCCCACGGCCGCACCAGCCTGGCGGAGGCGGTCGCCAGCGGGCTGCCGGTCGAGGGGGTGATCACCGCGGTCAACAAGGGCGGCCTGGAGGTCGATGTCGCCGGCACGCGCGCGTTCTGTCCGCTGTCGCAGCTCGACCTGAGGCCGGTCGCCGATCCGGCCTCCACCATCGGGCAGCGGCTCGAGTTCCGCGTCACCCGTTACGAGGACGATCGGCGCGGCGCCAACGTGGTGCTGTCGCGGCGCGCGCTGCTGGAAGAGGCGATGCAGTCGCGCGCCGTCGAGACGCGCAGCAAGCTGGTGGTGGGCGCTGTGCTGCCGGGTGTGGTCACGGCGCTCAAGGAGTTCGGAGCCTTCGTCGACGTCGGCGGGATCGAAGGTCTCTTGCCCGCCTCCGAGATCGGTTTCCAGCGCAACACGCGGCCCGCCGACGTGCTCTCCGTCGGGCAGCCGGTCACGGTGGCCGTGATGCGCGTCGAGAAGCGCGACGATCCGCGGCGGCCCGAGCAGGTATCGTTCTCACTCAAGTCGCTGGAACGCGATCCCTGGCAGGACGCCGCGGCCGAGCTTCCGGCGGGCGCGCTGACGCGCGGTCAGGTCACCCGGGTGGAGCCGTTCGGCGCGTTCGTCGAGCTGCGCCCCGGCGTCGAGGGATTGCTGCACGTGAGCGAGCTCGGCGGCGGAAAGCAGCTGCGCCACGCGCGCGACGCCGCCAAGCCCGGCGACGTCCTCGAGGTCACGGTGCTGTCGATCGACCTCGACAAGCGGCGCATCTCGCTTGGCCTGGGCGCGCGCGAGGAGGGCGTCGACGACGAGGGGCGCGCGGCGGCGGCGCGCGTCTCGGGCCGGGGCGGCGGAATGGGCACGCTCGGGGATCTGCTCAAGGGCAAGCTCGGAGATCGCTGACCTCCCGCGCGCGGGACATGCGTCGCGATCAGCGGGCGGTGTAGATGCTCGTGATCTGGGCGGCGCTGAGCGCGCTGTTGTAAACGCGCAGCTCGTCGATCTCGCCATCGAACGCCGGATCGGCGGTGAACTGCGAGCGGCCGAGCCAGTTGTTGGCGGTCGCGCCCAGGTCGGCTGGCCGGAGCGCCAGCGCGGCGTTGGTGGCGACGACCGCGCCGTTGATGTAGAGCGTTCCGCCGCCGGCGCCGAGCACGATCGCCACGTGCGTCCAGGTCCCGAGCGGCAGGACCGACGGCGCGTCGAGGCGTTGCTCGTTGCCGTTGCCGCTGGTGGTGATCGCGAAACGCGCGATGCTGGTCCCGCCGGCGTGCGGGCAGAGGAACATGTAGACGTTCGTGCTGCCGCCGAAATCGAAGATGCGCTGCCAGGTGTGATCGGTGCGAACGTTGACCCAAAGGGCGATCGTCACGTTCGTCACCGTCTGGAGGAGGGCGCTCGGCAGCGCGACGTAGTCGCCGCTGACGCCGGGCAGGGTGAGCCCGTTGTTGATGACGCCGGCCGGGAACGTGGCCGTCCCCGCGAGCGTCCCGTTGTGACCGTTGCCGGACGCGTCCGGGATCGCGGGACCGGCGGTCTGGTCGAAGGGGTAGTAGGCGAACGGCGACGGCAGGGCCTGGCCCCCGACGCCGCCGGCGTTCGTTCCACCATTGCCACCATTGCCACCATTGCCGCCGAGGCTCGCGGTGCCAGCTCCGCCGCCCGCGCTCGAGCCGCCGGCGCCACCGACGTTCGCTTGACCGCCGGCGCCACCAGCGCCGGCCCCACCGTTACCGCCCAGATTCGCGCCGCCGCTGCCACCCGCGCTCGAGCCGCCGCTGCCACCCGCGCTCGCGCCACCGCTGCCACCCGCGCTCGCGCCACCGTTGCCACCCAGGTTCGCTCCGCCGGCGCCGTTGCCGGCGTTCCCCCCACCGCGGCCGCCGCCCGCGTTCGCGCCACCCGCGCCGGCCGCTCCGCCGGCCCCACCCGCGGCGGCGATCCCGCCCGACCCGCCGGAGGCAGCCGGACCATCCTCGCCGGCGTCCGCGACGGTCGTTCCCCCGTTCCCGCCGGCCCCCACCACCTCCGACGGGACCTCCATACCCCGGTTGGCGCACGCCAGGGGCGCCGTCGAACGGCAGGCACGCCGCCAGGGCGAGAATGCCGCGGAACGGGCGAACGGAGAGCACATCCCTTCATCGGGCTCCCGGCGGCCGATTCTGAAGCCGCGGCGAGTCGAAGGCGGGGCGCGGGGGGGACGAGGCGCGGTAAGTTCGCCCCACCCATGTCACTTCCCGACGACGAAGCACCCGGGTGGTCCGGCGCGGCGCGCGCGCTTCTCGAGGCGGCGGTTCGCCGGCACGGCGGGTGGGAGGCCTGGCGGGCGCTGCGCGTGGTGGTCGTGGAGCCGAGGACGCTCTCGGGGTTGGTTCCCTGGATCAAGGGGAATGGCCGGACGTTTCGTCTGCCGGCGCGGGCCGAGATCGAACCGCATGAGGGCGGGGCGGTCTTCTTCGATTATCCGGCGCCCGGCGCGAGGGGGACGTTCGCGCGGGGCGCGCTCACGTTGACCGACGCGCGCGCCGCCGTCGTCGCCTCGACGGAGAACGCCCGCCCGTCGTTCCGCGGCCTGCGCAAACTGCCGCGCTGGTCGGCGGCCGGCGCGCTCTATTTCTTCGGCTACGCGCTGACCCACTACCACGCGCTTCCGTTCACGCTCGGGCGCGGACGGCCGCTCGGGATCCACCGCGTCGGGTATGACGGGCGGCGGCTGACCGGCGTCGAGGTGGAGCTTCCGCCCGAGCTGCACACTCACTCGCGGCGTCAGACGTTCTACTTCGAGGAGGACGGGCTGCTCCGCCGGCACGACTATGTCGCGGACATCGTCGGTCCCTGGGCGCGCGGCGCGCACTTCTGGCGGGACTTCGTGACAGTCGGCGGACTGCAGATGCCGACCGTTCGCCACGTGGTCGCCCGGCTCGGCCGCCGGGCAACCCCGCTCGTCGCGCTACACGCCGAGCTCTCGCTCTCCTGACGGAGCGAGGCTCAGAACTCGTAGCCGACCATGCCGCCGAGATCCCAGTTCGTGAGCGCGCCGCTCGTCTGGTTGACGAAGATCGACTGGTCGTAGGTCGGTCGGTACGTGTAGCGGACGTCGGCCATGAACCCGCGGTAGCCCATCGCGAAGCCGACGCCCAGCGGGATCGACACCGTGTTGTCGGTCGCGGCGCTCACGCTGGCGTTGTTGGAGTTGAC
This sequence comes from uncultured Pseudomonadota bacterium, assembly GCA_963831685.1. GTDB lineage: Bacteria > Myxococcota_A > Polyangia > Fen-1088 > Fen-1088 > JADGRB01. The sequence goes on along the minus strand of CAWHRJ010000004.1, from coordinate 1,157,405 downwards.
GTTGGCCACCCGATAGGCGTTCCAGCCGACGCCCGCGATCGCGTACGGCTCGAACAGCGTGTCGAACGAGTAGAGCGGGGCGTTGATTCGCACCGCCCCCTCGAGCCCGTTGCGGACCAGCGTCGTGTTGCCGCCGCCGAGGCCAGTCAGCGTGTTGGCGCCGCCGACGTAGGAGGCGTCGAAGCCCACGATGCTGCGGGTCGCGATCGCCATCCGCGCCGTCCAGGCGCCGCCGGTGCTGGTCTCGGCGCGCGTCGTCCCCCCGGTGAAGTCGGTCACGCCACCGCCGACCATCAGCGCCAGACCCATCCCGCTCCGCGGCCTCCAGCGCGTGTACGGCTGCGGCAGGAGGACGTCGGAGCCGCGGTCCGGGTAGGGCTGGGCGAAGGCCGGCGCCGGCGTAACCGGGGCGGGCTCGACCACCGGCGGCGCCGGCTCCGGCGGCGTCGCCTCGGGCACGTTGCCCATTTGCGTCTCTGACGGCGTCGCTGGCGTCGCCGTGTCGCTCCCCTGAGCGAAAGCCCGTCGCGCGCTCACCGTCGCGACGGTCGTCGTCGCAGCCAGCGTTGCGACGATCGCGAAGACCGCTTGGTTGAGTTTCATGCCGTTCTCCTTCCTGTTCCTTGCTGTCAAGGTGAGGCTGGATATCTGGGTGGCGCAGATCTTGACGGCGGGGAGCCTCCCGGCCGAGCCTTCGCGCGTGGCAGCTTGCCTCCGCGGGCCCGACGGCCAGATTCGAGGGTGAGAGCACGCGGGATGTCGGCACGGCTCTGCCGTCGTGGTTCCGCGCCCGAGCGTCCGCGTTCTCCAAATGGAAGGACGTGCGCCATGAGAAGAACAGCGAGGAACAGGCTGTCTGGGTTGGTGCTGGGAGGGTTGCTGGTGGCCGGCCCGGCGGTGGCCCGCGCGGACGCCGACGCGCCGATGTCCGCCCAGGAGGCGGATCAGGCGGCGCAGGCGGCCGAGCAGGAGGCCGCTCAGGCGAAGCTGCAAGGTGGCGTCGGCTACAAGACCGGCGCGGTTCAGCGCGCCGAGGCGGACGCGACGCGCTACTCGAGCGCAGCGACGGAGATGCAGTCCCCTGCGCCGGTCGCGTCGCCCGAGGCGCAGCACTACGCCGAGCTGGCCGAGCAGTACAAGCTGATGGGTGGCGTCGGCTACAAGACCGGGTTGGTCCAGCGCGCGGAGGCCGACGAGCGGCGGGCCCAGGCGCGCGCCGACCAGGCGACGGCGCAGCCGACGACGTCGCCACCCGCGGGCCGGCAGACCTACCCGGGCGCTTGCAACAGCGACAATCCCTGGATGGAGCCGTCCGACTGCTGGAAGTGAGGCCCGTCAGCGCCCGCTGGCCGTCGCCCGCGCGCCACAGCGGCGCGGCGGGCGGGGCTGACGCGCCCGAAACGCGGGGCTTCGCGCTGGCATGGAACCTGAACTGATGCCCGGCCGATGGCTGGGGATTCTCGACGGGGCGCGCGACGGCCCACGCATTGGGCCGGCGTGAGCCTCGTGACGCTGGCGGCCTTCGTGCCGCTTGCGATCGGGTGCACGTCGAACGAGTACGTCATCCCGCACGAGGAGCTGGCCCGTCTGGCGGCGACGCCGCCGCCCCAGCGCGGGGCGCGCGTGCGCGTCGTGCAGGGGCTCGGCGACCGGCGGGGCTATCCCCTGCCACCGGCGATCGGGGCGCACGCGCCACCGAGCCGCGCAGAGGTCGCTGACGAGACCGGCCCCGACCCTGACGTCGCACCAGAGGTCGACGCCGACGCCAGCCTCGACGTCGAGATCGACCTCGGCGGGCCGCAGGGGCGGCAGCGGCGCCGCCGCGGGTCGGCCAACCTCGGCAACGGATCCGGGTCCTCGGGCGGACGATCCACGGCGGGGGCGGGGCGTCCGGCACCGCCGCGGGGCGGGCCCTCTGGCGGCGGCCACGGCGGCCACGGCAGCTCCGGTGGCCACGTGAACCTGGGCGGCGGCGGCGGCGGGGGCGGCAACGGTGACGGGATCCTGGTGGCGATCATCGTGGTCGTGGCGGTCGTCGTCGCGATCGGGCTGGTGTCGAGCGAGGGGGTGCGGTTCGACGGCTACGTCGCGATGTCGCCGGCGCAGCCGCTCCACCTCAAGAGCGCGAGCGGTGAGCAGGCGACGATCCCGATCGCCGAGCTGTCGCCCGGCCTCGTCGCCGGTGCTGTCGAGGCGAAGGTGATGGACGACGAGGGATTCGGAATCGAGCGCCTCGATCGCGTCCCGCTCGATCGGCGCGGCGGGACCTTCAAGCTCGATTCGGGGACGATCGCCTTCGACGTCGCCGGCGCGGCCGTGATGGGGCCAGCGATGAACATCCAGGCCGGCTACTTCTTCACCCGCCAGGTGGGCCTGCTGGCCAACGTCGGTCTCGGGGGCGGAGGCGTCCCGCAGGGGCTCGTTCCGCGGCACGCGCTCGGGCTCGAGCTGCAGGCATTCCCGCTCGCGCTGGGGCCGGTTCACTTCGGGGCGTTCGGCAACGGCGGCATGGCGATCACCGAGGTGCTGGTCGGCTCTGTGCCGACCTACGTGAGCGGGCCGTCGGTCGGCGGCGGGGCGCTCGCCGAGCTCGATCTCACCTCACGCCTCGCGCTCACGCTGCGCGCCGGGGCCAGCCTCTCCAAGCTCGACGACATCTGGTCGTCGGCCGGGATGCTCACCGGCGGCGTCGCGGTCTACTGAAGTCCTCGCGCGCGATCGAAGGCAACTAGGAGGTCAGCTTGAAGCCGAACGATCTGGCGAGCAGCAGCGCCGCTTCGGTCGGGATGGCGGCGCCGCGCACCTGGTTGGCGGCCGGCAGTTCCGGAGAGGTCGGCGCGCGCGGGTGGCGCGGCGGCGTCCGGCTCGTTTCCGCACGGTAACAGTCGGCGCCGTTCGATCGCTGCTCGCGGCGGCACCCGGATTGCTGCTTGTGAGTCTCCGAGGTTCAGGATGAAGTACCGGGCGGGTAGAGCTTGGCGCGCCGCGATCGCGGCGGTGGTCACGGGGGTGCTGGCGGCGGCGGTCGGAGGGTGCGGCAGCTCCAAGGGGGCGGCACCCGACGGCGGGGGCCCCGCCAGCGGGAAGGGCGGCGGGGGCGGCGCGACCGGGGGCGGGGGCGGCGCCACGTCCGTCGGGACGGGCGGCGCGGGCGGCGTGCACCCGACGGTCTCGGCTGTCGACGCCGCCACGCCGGTGGGCGGCGGCCCGGCCTGCTCCGATCTGTTCGAGCAGGACATGGTCCGGACCTATTCGATCGACATCGATCCGGCCACCTGGAGCAGCATCATGAGCGAGTTCGACAACCTCAGCCAGCTGGTCGCCAACGGGAACGACTTCGCCGCGCGCCATCCCATCGCGTTTCACATGGGCAGCGAGACGGTCAGCGGTGCGACGCTGAAGCTGCACGGGCAGTCGTCCTGGGCGCAGACCGCGATGCTCGACGGCACGCGCGCCAAGATCCAGTTCGACATCTCGTTTCATCAGAGCGATGCGAACGGGAAGTTCCACGGTGTCGAGAAGCTGGTGTTCGACATGCCCCGCAGCGACTGGACGTTCATGCACGATCGGCTGTCGCACGCCTGGCTGCGGCAGGTCGGCATCGCCGCCGGTTGCGCCGCCAACGCGCGGGTCGAGATCAACGGCAGCTACTACGGCCTCTACGTCGCCGAGGAGAACACCAACAAGCGGGTGATCGCCGAGTTCTTTCCCGACAACACGGGCGGCCTCTGGAAGGGCGGCGTCCAGCCCGAGACGCAGATGACGATGCAGGCGGCAAACCTCGCCCGCCAGACGACCCTCACGCAGGCGGTGCAAGCCGCTGACTTCGCGAGCATCTCGGCGATCGTCGATCTCCCGTCGTCGGTGGTCGAGTTCGCCAGCGAGGCGATCCTCAACAACGCCGACGGGACCTACGGCGGGACACACAACTTCTACATCTACGATCAGGGGTCGGCGGGGTTCGTCTACCTGCCCAACGACACCGACTCGACGTTCGACTGGATGGCGATCTTCGACGTGACCCCGGCCAACGATCACCCGATCTACTACTGGGCGAACCGGGCGGCGCCCAAGCCGATGGTGGGCGCCGTCTACCTCGCGGCGATGAACGATCCCGCCACCCGGAAGAAGTACGTCGACGCGATCGCGACCCAGCTCTCGAAGTGGAACGTCGCGCAGGTGCAGGGGTGGATCGACACCTGGTCGCAGCAGATCGCCGCCGACGTGACCGCCGATCCGCACACCTGGGCTACGCCGGACCAGTTCCAGATGGCGGTCAGCACCGCGCGCGGCATCGTCGCAGAGCGCGCGCAGTTCCTGCAGAGCTTCGTCGACTGCGAGCGGAACGGCACCGGCGCCGATCAGGACGGCGACGGCGTCCGCTGGTGCGAGGACTGCGACGAGGGCAACGCGGCCGTGCACCCGGGGGCGCCGGAGATCTGCGGCAACGGCGTCGACGACAACTGCAACGGCACCATCGACGAGGGCTGCCACTAGACCGGGGCGGCGGTCGCGCGTACGTAAGCTCCCGCAAGTGGGGCGGCCCGCTTCCCAGCCCCCGGGGCAACCCCATGATGGAGGCCGTGCCGTCGCTCGCGCCCGCGCTCTGTCTCCTGTGGCTGGCGGGCGCGCCCGCGGAAGCGCCCGCAACGCCGGCAAACGCCGGTTCCGACGAGGGGGAGCCTGCCGAGGAGCCCGAAGGGGGCGCCGGCATCAGCCCGGTCGAGCTCATCCCGCGGCTCGAGCTCAGGCACGTCTACTCGAAGCTCGCCGGCGGGGTGTCGGTGCACGACACGATCCTCGAAACCGACCTCGAGTTCATGCGCCGGCTGCTGTTGCGTTACCAGATACCGGCGCGCCTCATGGAGACGCCCGCAGGGCAGGTCTCTGGGATCGGGGATATCCAGCTCGGCCTGGTCGCCATTCTGGGGTCGACGCCGCGTTTCGTGGCCGCGCTGCTGGCGGGCGCCCAGCTCGACACCGCGACTCAGCCGCAGCTCGGGGCGGGCAAGCAGCAGCTGATCCTGGGCGCGGGCGCCGCGCTCAAACCGTACCGCTGGTGGCTGGCCTACGGCGTCGCGCAGCAGCAGTTCTCCGTCGCCGGCGACAGCAGCCGTCCCGACGTGAATCAGCTCATGACCGACTTCGGCAGCATCCTGTTCGGGCGTCAGTACAATTGGCTCAAGTTCGATCTGGTCACCACCGTCGATTTCGCCGGCCCCACGGGCGGGCGGGTTTACGGAACCGGCGAGGCCGGCAGTCTGTTGATAGGGCGGATCGGGCTGTTCGTCCGCACCGGCACCCAGCTCGCGGGCGCGCGGCTCGTCGACTACAACGTCGCCGCGGGCATCCGCTACCTGTTCCGGCTCGAGAAGGCCAAGCCTCGCTGAATCAGTCCCGCGCGCGCGCCAGGGCCGGTTCGAGCCAGCTCGCCGCGAGCCAGTCGAGCGAGACCGGCGCCTGCCGCAAGGTGCGGTCGAGGGCGGTCACCAGCGGGTCGGGCCCGGGCCCGCGGTCGCCGTAGGCGCGCGCGTAGAGGATCCAGTTCGAGAGCTGGTAGTGGTGCAAGAGCGGCGCGAACCGGTGGCCGGCGAAGCCCTCCAGCGCCGCCTGCGCCGCGAGCGCCGTCGGGCAGACGAGGAGCTCGCCCGCAGCGTCGAAGAGCAGCACCCGCAGATCCTCGAATGCCCGCTCCGGGTCGCGCGCCACGTCCTCGAGCAGCGCGGCGAACGCCGCCTCCGGCAGGCCGGCCGCCTCGGCGCACTCCGCCATCTGCGGCACCTGGGTGGTGATGAAGTCGCAGTCGGGCCGCGACAGCAAGCGGCCAACCAGGTAGAGATCGAACGCGCTGGCGATCGACTCGGCGAAGAACAGCGCCGACCCGCTCGGCGGCGCGCCGGGCGCCTGGCGGCCGAGCTCCCCGGTCGTGAGCTCGTGCCAGCCGACGTGCGCGACCACATCGGCGGGGATGTGGTCGTCGGGGAGAACGTCCGCACCGGCCTCGGCGTTCCAGTAGGTGAGGTTGAGGAAGAGCGCGCGATCCCAGGCGATCTGCGCGCCCGCGGCCGGGACCAGGAAGCGGTGACCCGAGCGGCGCACGAACGCCTCCAGACGGCCGTAAATCGCCACCCCCGCCAGCGCGGCGCGATCGTCGATCACGATGTCGTCGAGCGTCACCTGGCGCAAGCCGCTTGAAGGCGCCATCGGCATGACGCGCGACCCTACCACGCCGGGGGAGGCCGGACGCCGTCCGACAGTCGGGAAATTGCGGGGAGTTGCGGGAATCATCGGAGCGGGGCCGGCAACTCGGCAACAAAATTCGCCCGAGCCTTGCACGGCGCGCCCGCACCGTGAATAACCAGATCGTGGGCTTCCGCGAGGTCAGCGTGCCGATCTTCAGCGAGAGCACCGTCCATCGCGTGGAGCGGGTGCCGGAGTGGCGAGCCACGGCGACGGGGCCGCAGTGGCGGGCGCTCTGCGGCGTCCGCATCGGGGAGACGCGCAGCGGGGGGCTGTTCGAGTTCGAAGTTCCGGTGGCGCTCGATCCGGAGTCCTGGCGGCTGGCGGCCAACTGCCAGGCCTGCCTGGCGGCGACGCTGCGGCGGGAGCTCGGCGCGCTCCCCTGAGACTGTCATCGCCCGCTCCGTCGCGAGGCTGACCCGTGCGATAGTGGCGGCGACGCCCACCGCGGAGTCGCCCATGGCCGCCGATCCCGAAATCCTCGCCGACGTTCCGCTGTTCCAGCTGCTCGACGCCGACGAGCGCGCCGCGCTGGCGGCCAAGGTCGAACAGGTGAGCGCGCCCGCGGGGAAGACCCTCTTCAGCTACGGCGATTCGGGCGACTCGCTCTACATCGTCCGCGAGGGGGAGGTGGAGATCTTCTTCAAGAACGACACGGGCGACAAGATCGTGCTCGAGCGATCGGGCCCGGGCGACTTCTTCGGCGAGCTGTCGCTGATCGATCCCGGCCCGCGCACGGCGACGGCGCTGGTGACCAAGGATCTGCGGGCGGTGATGGTCGATCGCGAGGACATCGAGGCGCTGCTCAAGCAGCACCCGGCGGCGGCGATGGATCTGCTGACCGCGACGGGGCGCCGGCTGCGCGAGGTGAACAAGAAGCTGCGCCACACCGCCTCGCGCGACATCAACGAAGAGGTCGAGGACAAGCGGACCATGGTCATGAGGATGGCCGACTGGATCTCGGAGTTCAGCGGCAGCCTCCCGTTCCTCTTCATCCACTGCGGCCTGTTCGCGCTCTGGATCGTGCTCAACACGGGCCCGCTGGCGCACACGATCCTCGGCGGCTGGGATCCGTTTCCCTACGGGTTCCTCACCATGTGCGTGTCGCTGGAGGCGATCATCCTCTCGGTGTTCGTGCTGCTCAGCCAGAACCGCCAGGTGGCGCGCGAGCGCACGCGCAACGACATCGAGTACCGGGTCAACCTGAAGGCGGAGCTGGAGATCGCCCACCTGCACGAGAAGTTCGACGAGATGAACGCCGAGCTGCTCGAGCGGCTCAAGCTGCTCGAGCGGACGCACGTCCGCTGAACGCTCGATCCGACCGCGCCGACCGCGCCGACCGCGCCGACCGCGCCGACCGCGCCGACCGCGCCGACCGCGCCGACCGCGCCGACCGCGCGAGTGCGGTCAGCGCAGGTACTGCGCGACGCCGATGTTTTGCGACTTGAGTGCCGCCGCGACGAAGCCGGCGATCTTGGAGGCGCCGGCCGCGTTGGTGTGGGTCATGTCGCTGCCGAGCGCGTGGTACTGCTTCCAGCCGTTCGAACCGAGTTGGTTGTACCAGGTGGTGGTGATCGTGGTGAGGTCGACGAAGGCGACGTTCTGCGCGGTGGCCACGGCCTGCATGTCGGCGCCGTGCAAGCTCGACTGGTCGGAGATCGTCCCGCCGCTGAAGGTGGCGCGCGCGGGCGGCGAGAAGAGCACCGGCGTCGCTCCCTTGGCCTTGGCGTCCTTCACCATCTGGGTGATGTTGGCCTGGAAGTCGGTCGAGGTGGTCGTCTTGTCGTTGTGGCCGAACTGGATGAAGACCCAGTCGCCCGTCGCCATCAGGTTCTTCACCGTCCCCCACTCGGCGCCGCTGCCGAGGAAGCTGGCCGAGCTCTCGCCGCTGTCGGCGTAGTTGGCGACGTCGATCGGCGGGGCGAAGTACTGCGGGATCATCTGGGCCCAGCCGGCGTAGTCGGTGTCGGTCTGATCGCAGACCGTCGAGTCGCCGGCGACGTAGAGCATCACCGGCTTGGTCGCCGTGCTCACCAGCGCGTAGCCGATGTCCGGGATGTCGAGCCCGGCGGCGGCGGGACCGGAGAAGAAGAGGTCGAGCCCCGGGTAACCGGCGGCGACGTTCTCCGTCGGCTGCCCCTCCTTGGCGCGGACGTTGACCGCGAACGCGTAGGTCGCCGACTGCCCGGCGCCCGTCGAGGTCAGCCCGAGCAGCACGCGGTTCGCCTCGGCGTGAATCTCCGTCTGCCCCGCGGCGCTGCCGCCGAGCTGGACGGTGACCGCGTAGTTGCCCGCCTCCGACGTCCCCTGCGAGGTCGCCACGTTGGTCGTGGTGTACGTGCTGCCGCCGAAGAGGCACTCGATGCAGGCCGGCCCGACGCCGCCGCCAGGGCAAACCAGGTCGCCGTTCGCCGAGGTGGTCTGCGCCACGGACATGCAGATCGCGCGGTTCGCCGTCGTGGGCGTCGGATAGCCAGGGGGGACGTTTCCGGATGTCGCGCCGCCACTCCCGCCCGCGCCGCCACCGGCGCTGCCGCCCGCGCTGCCCGCATGACCGCCGGTCGCGCCCGCGCTGCCGCCCGAGCTTCCACCCGCTGCGCCGGCGCGCCCGCCGGCCGCGCCCGCCGCCCCTCCGGCGCCGCCCTTGCCGCCGCCCGCGCCGCCGGTCGCCGTTGCACCGCCGGTGCCGGTCGTGCCGCCCGAGCCCGCGCCCGCGCCGGCGGCGCCGCCGCCCGAGCCCCCGCCGGTCGCCGTCGCACCGCCGGTGCCGGTCGTGCCGCCGCTAGCCGTGGTGCCGCCGGTGCCGCCTCCCGTTCCGGTGGAGCCCCCGGTCGATCCGCCGCCCGATCCCGGGCTGCCGCCGGATCCGATCGCGCCGCCGGTGGCGGTGTCGCCGCCGGTTCCCTGACCCGGTCCCGCGTCCGTGCTGTCGGTTCCACCGTTGCTGCAGGCCGTGCCGAGCGCCAGGGCGGTGGCGAAGAGCACAGCGGGTGTGCCGCGGCGCGAGAAGGGCTCATGCTGGGGGCTTCGCATCACTTGATGGAAGGGGAGGCGGCCAGGAAATTGCTGCGACCGCGCCCGGTTCACATCGTCGGCGGCGCCGACGAGTGACGGGCTAGACGGGCCTGCGCTCGGCGGAGATTGAGAAGACGACCAGCGGGCGGGGGCCCGACGATGCCAGCGCGAGCCGCTCCGGCGGTCCCCGAAGCCCCGACTCGCCCGGATCGACGATCGTCCGCTTGCTCCCGAGGACCATCACCGGATCGCCGTCGCGCAGCGTGTGAATGTGCCAGCCCGACGGCGTCGCGCCCGGCGAGACGCCGAGATCGGAGTAGAGCTGACGCAGCTGGTTGCTGTCGAGGATCAGGTTCATCGCCCCGAACAGGCGCCCCTCGGCGGCGAGGATGAAGATCGTCCGCCCCTGCTCGTCGACCAAGTCGAAGTCGTGCAGTGACTCGAAAATGCCGGGGTAGCGGTGCTGGCAGGGGAGGGCCACCCCGATGGCGGGCTCACCGCCGATCGGTTTGTCGAAGCGCTGGCGAGCGCGCACCCAGCCGACCACCGACGCGACGGTGTCGTTGGGCTCGGCGCCGAGCTTCGTCCAGTCGTCGGCCGCCACCTCGGCCGCGTTGTGGCGAAGGAGCTGCTCGATTCGCTCGCTGCGCGCCCGCAGGATCGCGCGTCGGACCGCGCGGAAGGTGGCCAGCCCGAAGGCGACGATGATGGCGATCGAGAAGCGGAACCCGTAGAGGAAAAAGAAGCTCATGGAGCGCCAGAGAAACAGCCACGCCACCAACGCCGCGATCCAGAAGGCCACCCAGTAGAGGAAGACCATCGTCTCGACCCGCGTCTTTTCCCCGGGCAAAAGCCAGGCCACGGCCGGCTCGTCGCGGATGGGCGTCATGCGGTGCAGCGGACGCACCGGCTCCGACCCGAACATCCCCACGAAACGATGATACCCGAGTTAGCCGGCAGAGTGGGGGCGCAGTCCCTTGGCGAAAAGGCCCAGGCCGCCCGCGATGAGGCCGAACATCACGATCGTCACCCAGAGGCTGGTGGGCTGGAAGTAGATGTCCAGGTTCATCAGAACGCCCATCAGGATCAGCGCGACGCCGCCGATGGCGAGCAACCAGCCGAAGAACGACTTGCCGTTGAACGACAGGAACCCGATGCCGGCGAGCAGCGGCAGCAACGTGACACCGAAGCTGGTTTGCGGGCCGCCGAAGAAGCGCCAGAACGAGGTGTGAACGGTGACCCGGTCGAACACCATGTAGACGCCGACCCCCATCATCACCAGCCCCGCGAAGAACGATCCCGCGCCGCCCGGTGTGCCGCCGGGCTGGAACTTCGTCCTGCCGCCGAAGCTGCCGCCCGTGTCAGGCATGCGCCGATTGTATACCGGCGCGCGCTCAGCGGACGCAGCGGACCCAGGCGCCGGTGAAGTAGTTCCACTCGGGGCCGCCGTTCTTGCCGGTGGCGGTGCCCGAGTTGTAGCCGGTGAATCCGTCGTCGAAGTTGATTGCCCAGCCGTAGCTGCCGGTTCCGTAGGTCGCGCTGGCCCAGTACCAGTTGTTCGAGTACGAGCCGTACTTGGTGTTGGGGAACATCGTCCTGTTGATTGCCGGTCCGACGTGCGCCTCGTCGACCAGCGTTGCCAGTTCGTTGATGCTGGGGACGCGCCAGGTGTGGCTGTTCAGGCCCAGGTTCGCGCAATAGCCAGCAGCGCCCGACCAGGGGATCACCGCCGCGCCCGACGGCGCCGCCGAGTCGGTCTGCTGCCAGATGAGCCCGGTGTAGTTGTCGGTCACCTCGCCGCTGGCGGCGGTGTACTGGTTGGGCGGCGGGGCGGCGAAGACGCTCTGCCCCTCGCCGCTGCCGTTGCCGCGCACGCAACGCACGTAGGCCATGCTGGTCGTCTTCGCGTAGGCGTTGCTGGTGAACCCGCTGCTCATCCCGTAGATCCAGGAGAAGCCGCTGGTGTTCTGGCCGGTGATCGTCTCGTACCAGTCGGAGCCGGTGCGGTAGTAGCCCGACGGCTCCTTGGGGAAGGCGGTCGTGTCGATGGCGTCGCCGGTGCGGGCGAAGTCGACGATCGACGCCATCTCGACGCGCGTCGGGAGGCGCCAGTCGGAGAACCCGGCGTAGCTGGAGCTGGCGAGGCTGGTGCAGTGGTCGGAGTTGTCCTGCCAGTAGCCCTGCGTGGTGCCGGGCGCCTTCTCCCAGTCGAGACAGGTGACGTTGTCGCGCACGGCGCCGTTGCCGAGATCGGTGTAGCTGGCCGGGTTGGGGAGGCCGGTCGCCGAGGCGGGGTTCGGCATGTGCCAGCAAGGCCACTTGTGGGTGCCGCAGGTGGCGGGGACGCAGGCGCCCGACGTCCCGCCGGTGCCGGTCGTCCCGCCGGTCGCTGCGCCGCCGGTGCCGGTCGAGCCGCCGGTCGCGGTCGCGCCGCCCGCTCCGGACGCGCCGCCGGTCGCCTTGGCGCCGCCCGCGCCCGCTGCGCCGCCGGTGCCGGTCGAGCCGCCGGTCGCGGTCACACCGCCGGTGCCTGGTGCGCCGCCGCTCGAAGTCGCACCGCCGGTCCCGATGCCGCCGCTTCCGTTGCCGCCGCCGGAGGCGCTGTTGCCGCCGGTCGCGGTCGCGCCGCCGGAGGCGCTGCTGCCGCCGCTGGCGCCGTTCGACCCCCCCTCGCCGGTCGTGGCAGTCGAGCCGCCGCATCCGATGACCGCGAGCGCGCCGCCGAAAAGAGAGAGACAGAGCGGGAGCCGTTTCATGATGCGAACCTCTTCGAGGGGCTTCGAGATGATGGCATTCTTGCGCACGTCTCCATGTTGAAAGGGCGGGGTGTCGCAATTTTGGTACTGGGCCTCCTGACCCCGGCGGGGTGCGCGACCGGCGGCGCGCGTTCGGCGGCCCCCGCGCCCGCCGCGGCGCGTTCCGCACGGCCGCTCGAGGGCACCTGGGAGGGGGTGCTGGAGGTCGACGCCGCCACTCACGCGCGCGCGGTTCTCCACCTCGTCTACGCGGCGCCCGGATGGACAGCCACGTTCGACAGCCCGGATCAGAACAGCTTCGGCGTCCCGGCCAGGAACGTGGTTGTGGCTGGCGACCGCGTTCACGCCGAGCTGCCCGACGTTCCCTTCAGCTACGACGCGTCCCGCGACGGGGATAGACTGATCGGAACGCTGAACTGGAAGGGGCGCCCGTTGGCGCTCAACCTCAACCGGCGCGCCGCCGCGACGACCACCGCCGCCTCCGCCGCATCGACCACAGCGCCGCCGGCCGCACCGCCGGCCGTCGAGGGGATCTGGACCGGCGCGCTGGAGATCAACGGCATCCGGCTGCGCCTGGTCGTCAAGATCCGCCACGCGGCGACCGGATGGGTGGCGGCGGTCGACAGCGTCGATCAGCACGTTCATGACATCCCGGTCGAGACCGTGACCGTCGCGGGGGACGATCTGAAGCTCACGCTGCCCCGGATCAACGGCACCTACGCGGGTCGGATCGCCGGCGACAAGGTGACCGGGAGCTGGACGCAGAACGGTCAGTCCTGGCCACTCGATTTGACGAAGACCGACCACCCGCCGGCGACGGCCGTGCGGCCGCAGGAGCCGAAGCGGCCGCTGCCCTATCGGGAGATTGATCTGCTCGTCGAGAACCGCGCCGCGGGCGCCACGCTCGCCTGCACGCTCACCGAGCCGCAGGGCGAGGGGCCGTTCGGCGCCGTGGTGATGGCGACCGGCTCGGGTCCACAGGACCGCGACGAGGCGCTGATGGGGCACCGGCCGTTCTTCGTTCTGTCGGACGCGATCACGCGGGCAGGCGTCGCGGTCCTTCGCTGCGACGACCGCGGCGTCGCGAAGTCGACGGGAACGTATGGCACGGCGACGACGCTCGACTTCGTCGACGACACGCTGGCCGAGGTCGCGGCGCTGCGGACGCGTCCCGAGATCACGCGCGCGCACGTCGGGATCGTCGGGCACTCCGAGGGGGGCGAGATCGCCGCCATCGCGGCCGCCAAATCGAAAGACGTCGCGTTCATCGTGATGCTCGCCGGGCCGGCGGTGCCCGGCGACGTCACCCTCGATTTGCAGCGCGGCTGGGCCGAGAAGGCGGCCGGCGCCACGGACCAGGCCGTCGCCGACAGCAAGGCGCACTGGGACCAGGCGTTCGTCATCCTCAAGTCGAACAAGGAGACCGGCGTCGCCGAGCGGGAGCTGCGCGCGCTCTACAACGGACTGCCCGCCGACGATCGCGCGCAGCTGGAGAAGGCGGGCGGGTTCGCCCCAATGGCGCGGCAGCTCCTTTCCCCCTGGATGCGCGGCTTCATCGCGCTCGATCCGCGCCCGTACTTCGGGCGCATCAAGGTGCCGGTGCTGGCGCTCAACGGCGGGCTCGACCGGCAGGTTCTACCGCGCGAGAACCTCCCCGAGATGAAGAAGGCGCTCCGACACGACGTCGACGTGACCGTCCGCGAGATGCCGGGGCTGAACCATCTGTTCCAGACGGCCAAGACCGGCGCAGTCGCCGAGTACGCCGAGATCGACGAGACGATGTCGCCCGCGGTCCTCACGCTGGTGAGCGACTGGATCGCCCGCCACGCGAAGTAGCGTAGGCGACGCCTCTCACGATTCGCCACATCTCCGGCGCACCAGCATACGCGCAATCAAGGTCGAGCCGTCCGCGCGCCGACGCGCCCGACCCCTCGGCGTCCCGGCTCCGCCGACCGCACCTCCGCGGAATCAAGTCACCCAAGCGGCGCGTCGCAGCGGAATCAAGTCGCCGCCGTCGCCGCGGCGTCCGGCCTCACACCACGCAACCCGCCGCGGTCTTTGCCGACAACGGGACATGCGCGGAATCAAGACGGTGCGACGGCGTCAGCTCGACTTGCCCCTCGGGGCACCACGCACGTGGGGTGGCGCTCGCAAGGGCGCCGGGCGGAAACCGCGCGGCCGTCCCTCGATGCCCCACGACACGCGCCCGAAGGTCGATCCGCGATACCCGGTGCAGGTGACCATTCGTGCGAGGCCGGGGCTGCCGTCGCTCCGCTCCCCCCGGCTGTTCGGGGCGCTCCGGCGCGCCATCGCGCGGGCCTCGGTCGACCGGTTCCGGGTGATTCATTTCTCGATCCAGCAGGACCACGGCCACTTCATCGTCGAGGGGGACGAAGCCCGGCGAGCCCGCGGGGGTATGCACGGCCTGGCAATCCGCTTGGCGCTGGCGGCCAACCGGGCCCTTGGGCGCAAAGGGCAGGTGGTCGGCGACCGCTATCACGCCCGCCCCCTGACCACGCCGCGCCAGATGCGGGTCAGCATGGTCTACGTGCTGCTCAACTTCCGTAAGCACCTCCGGGCGCCCGCGTGCATCGACCCGCGCAGCTCGGGGCCCCATTTTTCGGGGTGGCGGCGCGCGCCCGCGATCGCGGACGCGAGCACCGACGCTCCTTCGGCCACGACGTCGCCAGCGACCTGGATGGCGCGCGTCGGATGGAGGCGCGCGGGTGGTCCGTTGCGGGTCGAGGAGCACCCCGCCTCGGCGCCGCGCGCGCACCCGACTTGAATTCGCGGATGTTGCCCAGCGCGGGCCGCAGCCACTTGAATCCGCGGATGTTTGCGGCCCGGAGAGGTGGCGACTCGTGAGAGACGCCGCCTAGTTGCGCGTGCGGCGTGCCCACCACACGGGGATGCCGATCTCGGCGGAGCCGGGCGGGCCGCCACTGCCGCCCGCGGGCGGGTAAGGGAGATCGTCGACGGGGCGGCGGGGAAGATGGGGCGACAGTTTCTGCGCAGCCCACTTCACCAGCGAATGCGCACTGGGATTCGGCGGGCTCTCGGTCGAGGTCCAAACGCTGAGCATCCATCGATCGTTGATCGTCGCCTCGAGGTGACATCCCCGCTTGGGCACCTTTTCGTCCGGGCCCTCCGGGTCTCGGAATAGCCAGTCTCCGTAGATCCAGACGCTGCTCTTATCGTGCTCGTCCCGCACCATGATCAAATGGATGTCGACCGCATCTTTCAGACCGTCGACGATCTCCTGCGCGGCCGGCGGCAGCTTGAAGGTCTTTTCCCCCACGGCGCGTTCGAGGATACGCCCGCACCGGTTCCTGTCACCTGACTCGGCGAACGCGTTGCGGCGTCATCGAGGCGGCCAACACATTGCCGTTCGGCAGGGGGACGCCGCTAGCTAGCTAGCTAGTCCGCGTTCTGCGCTTTTGCACGCGCGGCCGCCTCGTCTGTCGGCAACGGTCGGTTCGGCGGTAGTGCCGCCAGAGCGGTCCCTTGGCCTGTGGTCCGAGTATCCGGTGGACAGAACTGTGAATCCTGCGCCAAGATCCTCGCGTGGATCGTCGCTAAGCAACGGGCCTCGAATGAACCGTCATGAGCGTTGGATTCTGGAGGCCGCAAATACGTTGAGGCTGCCGATCCGCGCGCTGACGAGCGACCACCTTGAGAGGTTGCTCAACCGTGGCCACCATGGCCTGGACCCAATTGGCGTCGCACACGTGCTGCGGAACCTGTTGCGGGAGGATCTCATCTTCCTTTTTCGTCGGGATGGGGAGGTCGTCTCTGATCATGACGAAGAACTGCGGCGGCTGGTGGAGGATACGCACCGCGGACCCCTATCCACGACGACCTACTACGGTTTAACGGCCGCCGGGGGCGCGGCCTGGGAGGAGGTCGCTCGCCCGGATTGGGATCGTTACATCGATAGTAGCTTCGGTACCGAGCCGGACGAAGGGGAGGTGATCTGCGCGGATTCAGCAAGGGCCGAATGGTTCGTGTTTTCGCCGTACCAGGAACATCCACCCCTTCCAGACAGCGTTGGCAGAGATCGTCTCGAACCGTGGCCGGCTACCTACTGGAAAACCCTGCCTGTCGGCCACCGCATCACTTTCCTCTACGACTCAGGTCGACCGGTTCATCCAGCGTACGGGACCGATGCTTGGGTCAAGCGGCAAGACTGGCTTGAAGACGCCAGCGACTGGTTCACGCGCGACGGGTCCTGAGTAGCGCCAACCAGCGATTCACCCCTTCACGCAGAGCACCTGTTTGAGCTCGGCGACGATCTCGACGAGGTCGGACTGTTCGGCCATGACCTTGTCGATGTTCTTGTAGGCCTTGGGTGCCTCGTCGATGACGCCGGGGTCCTTGCGGCACTCGACCCCCTCGGTCTGCTCGCGCAAGTCGTGCAGCTTGAAGCGCTTGCGCGCCTCGGTGCGGCTCATGCGCCGGCCCGCGCCGTGCGAGGCCGACTGGAACGACTGCGCGCTCCCCTTGCCGCGCACGATGTACGACTTGGTCCCCATCGAGCCGGGGATGATGCCGAGATCGCCCGCGCCGGCACGGATCGCCCCCTTGCGCGTCACCAGCAGCTCCTCGCCGAAGTGCCGCTCCTCGGCGACGTAGTTGTGGTGGCAGGAGATCGCGGGCCTGAATTCGATCTCGGGCCAGCGGCGGCGCAAGACCTCGCGCAGGAGGCCCAGCATCACCTCGAGGTTGTAGCGGGCATAGTCCTGCGCCCAGTAGAGATCGCGCCGGTAACGCTCGAACGGCGCCGTGCCCGCCAGGAATACGGCCAGGTCGCGGTCTTCGAGCGCCTCGTTGTGGCCGAGGCGGCGCGCGATCTCGATGTGGTGCTGGGCCAGCGCGGCGCCGATGCGGCGGCTGCCGGAGTGGAGCATCACCCAGACGCCGTCGTCGGTGTCGAGGCAGAGCTCGATGAAGTGGTTGCCGCCGCCGAGCGTCCCGATCTGGCAGGACGCGCGTCCCGCCAGACCGCCGACCTTGCCGTCGAGATCGCCGAAGCGCTCCATGAGGTCGGTGCCGACGGCGCGCAGCTCGTCGGGCATCGCCTCCCAGGCCGGCGCGTCGTGGGCGGTCATCCCGACCGGGATCGCCGACTCGATCTCGCTCCGCAGGGCCCGCAGGTTGTCGGGGAGCTGCTTGGCGGACAGCGAGGTCTGGACGGCGGCCATCCCGCAGCCGATGTCGACGCCGACCGCGGCCGGTGCCACGGCGTCGCGCATGGCGATCACCGAGCCGACGGTGGCGCCGCGCCCCGCGTGGACGTCGGGCATGACCGCCACGTGGTGCGCGACCCAGGGGAGGGCGGCGACGTTCTTGAGCTGTGCGATCACGCGCGAGTCGACCTCCTCGAGCGGCGCCCAGATCTGAATGGGAACGTTGCGTCCTTTGATGGTGGTGAAGGGCACGTCATTGCTCCTGAAGATCGTGATTGCCGAGTTGTCGAGCGGTGTCGTCGCGTCGAAAGCGTACCTCGGGCGTTCGTTTGAGGCCCAGACTCTCCGCCAGTTGGCCGCGCAGGAATGGTGCGACGCGGTCGAGCGCCCGTTCGACCTCGCGCCAGTCGCCGCCGGTCGCGTACCAGACGCGCGCGCACGATCCGTCGGGTGACAGGTCGACGAACGTGACGCGCAGATCCTGTAAACGTGCGTCGCGGATTTCGTTGTCGAACATGAAGGTGACCTCCTCGCGTATCAGCTCCTGCAAACGGGCGGATCTCGCCCCCATGCCCTGCTCCGGCGTCTCCTCGAAAACCCTGCGTCTCCTGCCAGCTCTGCTCACTGCGTACACGTCTCCCGTCGAGATTGATCCGGGAGGTGGACGCGCGCCGTCAGTCTGGCGCGGCGGCCGCCACCCGGCCCGCGTCGCGTGGCGCGATGTGTTCGACTGGCTGGCCGGGGACCGGTTGGCCGGGAACGACTAACGCGCGAGCGACGCGGAGATGACCGATTGGTGATTGGCTTGCTGTACCGACATCGTCATCTCCTTTCTCGTTGGCAGCGCTCTCAATGAGCGCAATTGCGACTCAATGAATGACAGAACGTCGTTGATGAGTCAAGGGCGAACACCGCCGCCTGCGCGACAAGTAGCGTGACGCAAGTAGCGTTCCGGGGCGGCGCTCAGCCGAAGGTGTCGCCGTTCCAGCCCCAGAGGTAACCGACGGCGTCGGCGAACTCGACGTAGATACGGTCGCGCGCCACGCCGAGGGCGGGCGCCAGCCGATCGCAGAGCTCGCGCGACAACGTTGCCGTGTCGTCGGCGGTCATCTTGCCGACGTTCTTCACCGCCACGAACGCGGCGGGGGCCGGCGTGCCGCCGAAGGTCATCGCCACGTTCGGCTGGAGGCTGGTCATCACCCAGCGCTCCGGCTTGCCGAAGCGCGCCGCCAGCAGCTTGGAGAGATCGCCGAGCAGCGCCTTGCCCGCCTCGGCGGCCGGCGCCGGCGCGGAGGTGAAGACCTGAACGAGCGGCATGCGTCCTTCCTATCCCGGCGCGCGAGGTGGCGCAACCGGAGCGAGGCGCTGTTGTCCGGGGCGTTCCTGTGTTACGAGGGGCCCATGAAAAACTGGAAGACCCTGGCGGTGGCCTCCGTGGCCGTGCTCACGGCGATGTCGATGACCGGCTGCAAGCGGTTCGGCGGCGGCGGCAAGGCCCCGTCGACCGAGGACGAGAAGACGCTCTACACGCTCGGCATGCTGCTGGGGCGCAACCTCGGGACTTTCAACCTGACGCCCGACGAGCTGGAGTTCGTGAAGTCCGGGCTCTCCGACATGGTCTTGAAGAAGGAGCACCAGGTCGACCTCGACAAGTACGGGCCGAAGGTCGACGCGCTCGCCCGCAAGCGCGGGCAGGAGCGGGTGGCGGTCGAGAAGGAGCAGGCCAAGACCTTTCTCGACAAGGCCGGGCGCGAGTCGGGCGCGGTCGTCACGCCGTCTGGGATGGTCTACCGGATGACCAGCCCGGGCTCTGGCGAGATGCCGAAGCCGACCGACCGGGTCAGCGTGCAATACGAGGGGCGCCTCACCGACGGGACGGTCTTCGACAGCACCAAGAAGCGCGGCGGCGTGGCCGCGACGTTCCCGCTCAACGGCGTCATCAAGTGCTGGACCGAGGGGGTGGGGCGAATGAAGGT
Organism: uncultured Pseudomonadota bacterium; assembly: GCA_963831685.1. GTDB lineage: Bacteria > Myxococcota_A > Polyangia > Fen-1088 > Fen-1088 > JADGRB01. The sequence continues at coordinate 1,138,232 of CAWHRJ010000004.1, read as the reverse complement.
CGGCGAGAAGGCGCAGCTGACCTGCCCGTCGGCGATCGCCTACGGGGACAGCGGCCGCCCGCCGACGATCCCGGGCGGCGCGGCGCTGATCTTCGACGTCGAGCTGGTGAGCATCCTGCCGCCGAACGAAACGCCGCCGATGGGGATGTCGATGCCGGGTGGGCCGGGCGGTGCCGGCAGGCCGGGGATGCCGGGCATGCCGCAGCAGCTGCACATGGGGGGGCCGGGCGGCCCGCAGAAGCTCACCTTGCCGCCGCCGCAGGCGCTTCAGAAGCCGGCCGCGAAGCCCTAAGAAGCGGGCGCCGCCAGGTAGCGGGCCGCCAGCAGCGTCACGTCGTCGTCCAGCTTCTCGGCGAAGGCGTCGAGGGACGCGAGGATCGCGTCGCGCACCGCTGCCGGCGGCGACGCGCCGTGCTGTTCAATCAGCTCGGCGAGCCGGTCGGTGCCGAAGCGCTCGCGTCCGTCGCGCCCCATCGCCTCGATGAGGCCGTCGGTGTAGAGCACCAGCAGATCGCCGGGGAGAAGCTGCGCCGTGCTCTCGACGGTGCCGGCCTCGATGTCCCGTTTGGCGCCGACCCAGGGGCCGGGCGTCTCGAGCCGCTCGCAGCGTCCGGTGGCGGCTCGCCGGATCAGGATCTCCTCGTGCGCGCCCGCGAAGGTGAGCCGCCCGTCTTGCCGGTAGCGGAGCAGCGTCAGCGTCGCGTGCTCGCGCTGGCCGAGCCGCACCCGCACGTTGTCGACCAGCATCGCGTTCAGCGCCAGCAGGAGCTCGCGTGGTGAGGCGTCGGGCATCTTGCGGCAGAGGACGCCGATCCCGCTCTGCATCATCAGCATGACCAGGCCGGTACCGAGGCCGTGGCCGGCCACGTCGCCGATCCCCATCCAGCAGCCGTCGCCGACGGGGATGACGTCGTAGTAGTCGCCGCCGACCTCGGTCGCGGTCCGCATGGTGGCGGCGATCTCCAGTCCGGGGACGGTCACGTCGCGCGGCAGGATCGAGGTCTGAATCCGGGTGGCGATCTCCATCTCTTTTTCCAGCCGCTCGCGCTCGGCCACTTGGCGCCGGGTCGCCTCCTCGACCAGCCGGCCGACGAGGCGCGCCCCCTCGAGCGCGCTCGAGACCTGCTCGGCCAGCGACTCGTAGACGATTCCCTCGCGCGGCCCCATCTCGAGCAACAGGCAGCCGAGCGTCCGGTCGTGAAAGTAGAGCGGCTCGATGATGATCGAGGCGCGGCGTGCCAGCGGCTCGATCACCGCCGGCAGGAGCGCCGCCGGGCCGAGGCGGGTCCCCGGCGCCGGCTCGCCCCCCCCGGGCCCCCGCTCCGCGTCGTGCGCCAGCACCACCTCCATCTCCATCGAGACGGACGCCGACTCGGAGGCGCGATCGGTGAGGGTCATCCAGGCGCCGGGGATTCCGAGCTGGGGGAGCTGCTTGCCGACCGCGCCCGTCAGCGCGGTCACCTGCTGGGTCGCCAGCAGGGCGGCGCCGCTGACCGTGAGCGCGTGCGCGAGCCGCTCGGTGTGCAGGCGGTGCTGTGCCTGCGCCCGCTCCGCCAGCTCGCCGATCAGGATCCGCGCCTCGTGCCAGAGATCCTCGGCCTGCACCCAGCGGAGCGGCTCGCTCGGCAGCGCCGGGAGCAGGAGCTTTCGGAGCGCGGAGATCATCCGCTGCCAGGCGGCCACGTCGTCCCCCGACGCGACGACGCTGCCGAGCAGGCGATTGAGCGTCGAGGTGAAGAGACCGGCGCCGGCCCCCCGCAGCTCGGCCTCGAAGGCGTCCAGCAGCTGCCGATCCCAGCCGGGCGGCAGCGCCGTGTCCGCGCCGTGCACCGAGCGCGCGATCTCCCGCTCGAGCTCGGCGCCGTGCTCGGCCAGCAGGTTGTCGACCGGTGTCTCGGTCATGGTGACCGGGCCGGCGCGGCCGGGACGGGCCAGCCCCGAGAAGCAGCCGCACGACTGCCGCACGACCAGCTCGGTCGGCGCGCTGGCGCGCAGCTCGACCTGCCGCCCCTCGAGCTGCGCCAGCACCAGATCGAGCGCCGCCTCGCCCTGCTGATAGAGCGGCTGTCGCACGGTGGTCATCGGCGGCGTCGAGAACCGCGTATCCTCGATGTCGTCGAACCCGACCACCGCCACGTCGGAGGGGACCTGAAGTCCGTGCTCCTGCAGCGCGCCCATGGCCGCCAGCGCCATGTAGTCGTTGCAAGCAACCAGGGCGTCGAACGGCACCTTGCGCTCGTCGACTAGGAGCTCGACCGCCGCCTCGCCCGCGCTCTTCTCGAACGTTCCCTCGCAGATGAGGGCCGGATCGATGGGGAGGCCGCGCTCGGTGAGGACGGCCCGGTAGATCGCGTAGCGGCGCTCCGCCTCGGCGTTGACCGCCGGGCCGCGGACGAAGGCGATCCGCCGGCAGCCATGGCGCATGATGAGGTGCTCGAGCGCCTGCCGCATCCCCGGCTCCTCGTCGAGGGTCAGGCAAGGGACGTTGGCCGGGCCGAGCGCCAGGCTCGCCATCGGCAGCGGCGCCAGGCGGTCGCAGATCGTCTCGACGGCCCTGGGGCCGAGCGCGTTCCCCAGCGCTCCTCCCAAGATGACGGCGCCGTCGACGGTGTTGTCGTCGCACAGATCGAAGACGAAGTTGCGGTGCAGGCCCTCGCTGCCGGGCGCGCCGATCACCCCTCCGGCGAAGACGGCCAGGCTGACCTCGCGCCGGCGGGCCGTGTCGGCCAGCCCGGACAGGACCGTGTTCTGGTAGCCACCGCGCACGGTATCGATGAGGACGCCGATGACCGGACGTCGGTCCTTCCCCTTACCGCCGCGCGCGCGCGTCCCCTCCGAAGGGGCCGCCCGTGTCGAACCGGTCTGATCGCGCCAGCGCATCATCGCCGCGGTGCCCGCCCCCGCATTCATCCATTGGTACCACGACGGACGGGGGGCTCTCAAAGGCGGCGCTGGCGCGGGCGGTCCGGAGGCGTATTCTAGCGGCGTGAAGCGGTTCCCGGTCCCCCGCCCGCGCTCGCGGCGGGCGATGCTGATCTGGAGCGCGACGCTGATCGCGATCGTCCTGGCGACCGGCGGCATGATCGCCCAGCGCGCGCGGCGTGAGGCCCGGAGCGAGGAGCTGGAGATCCTGCAAGGGGTGCGCAAGGTCTGCAAGCTGTCGACGGTGGAGCTGTCGCTGGCCGACTACGCCAAGAAGACGGTGCCCAAGACGATCGACATCCCGTTCACCAAGGAGCCGACGGCCTATCTCTTCTATTCGGGCGTGGTGTCGGCGGGGTTCGACGTCTGCGACGGGGCGGCGGAGATCAGCGTCAACCACGCCAAGCGCGAGGTGCACGTGACGCTGCCCCCGCCGCGCATCCTGTCGATCGACGTGCAGAGGTTCGAGACGATCAACGAGGACTCCGGTTTTCTCAACGCGATCGAGCCCGCCGATCGCAACCGCTGGTACGCCGAGGCGCGCGCGGCGCTCGAGCGCGGGGCGCTGGCGGCCGGCGCGCTCGAACGCGCCGACGCGCACGCGCGCGAGCTGTTCGCGGGCTTCGTCGAGCGGTGGGGCTACAGCCTCAGCTACGCCTCGTCGGCGGCGGACAGCGAGCGATGACCGCGCAGAGGGCCGCGCTGGCGCTGACCCTCGTGCTGGCGCTCGCCGGCGCGAACGCCGAGGCGCGCGCCAAAAAGGCGGCGGCGCCGGCGGCGGCGTCCGGCGGCTGCGCCGACAGCGACGACAAGGCGCTCTGGTGGTCGCCGCTCGCGCCGGCGGCCGGCGCCACCATCAAGCTGCTCGCGGTCGGCGACGAGGAGGGGGGCGGCGAGCTGACCGCGACCGATCCGGCCGGCGCGCGCCACCTGCTCGCGGGGACGCGCCACCCGGGCGTCCCCGGGAGCCTGTCGGCCGAGCTCGGCGCGCCGCACGCCGGCGCCTACAGGGTGACCTGGACCCGCGGCGACAAGAGGCTCGCGTGCCGGACGATCGAGGTCGCGGCGCGCGCGCCCCGGCCCGAAACGGCCGTCGGCAAGGTCGTCTGGCCGGCGGTGCACGCCTGGGATCGCCGCTACGAAAACTTCTTCTCTGCCTGGATCGACTTGCTCTTCGACGCGCCGCCGGAGGCGTCGGTCGACTTCCGGCCGCTGCACCAGGCCCTGCGCGATGGACAGCGCAACTTCTTGATGAACTTTCTCGGCTTGCGCGAAGACGACGCGAAGAACCGCGCCGCCATCGCCGCCACACCCGACTGCGCCGATCTGCCGTACTTCCTGCGCGCCTACTTCTCCTGGAAGCTCGGCTTGCCATTCGGCTTCCGCGACTGCGACCGCGGCACCGACACGCGCCCGCCGCGCTGCTCGAGCTTCTTCAGCAACGAAGACCCGCCGTCAGGCAAGGAGACGCTGGCCGTCATCCGCGCGTTCCTGCGGCAGATGGCCAACCACGTGCAATCGGGAAGCGCGCGGACGGCGCTCGACGACGACGCCACCGATTACTACCCGGTCGCGCTCGAGCGCAAGGCGTTGCGCCCGGGGACCATCTACGCCGACCCGTACGGCCACGTGATGATGGTGGTCAAGTGGGTCGCGCAGACGCCGACCAAGGGCGGCCTCCTGCTGGCGGTCGACGGGCAGCCCGACACGTCGATCGGCCGCAAGCGTTTCTGGGAAGGGACGTTCCTCTTCGCCAACGACGTCAAGAGCGCGGGCCCCGGCTTCAAGGCCTTCCGGCCGGTCGCGCGCGGCGAAGACGGCAAGCTGGCAGCGCTGCCCAACAAGGCGATCGGCGGGGCCGGCGATCCCGCCCACGCGCCGTTCTCCGACGAGCAGGCCAAGCTGTCGGCCGACGCCTTCTACGCGCGCCTGGGGAAGCTCATCAACCCGCAGGGGCTGGAGGCCGACGCCGCCTACCGCGAGACGCTCGACGCGCTCGCCGAGCAGCTCACGGTGCGGGTCGGCTCCGTCGACAACGGCGAGAAGTTCCAGAAGGAGAAGCCGACCGTCGTCCCGATGCCCGACGGCGCGAAGATCTTCGAGACGACCGGGCCGTGGGAGGACTACGCGACGCCGTCGCGTGACATGCGCCTGCTCATCGCGATGAACGTGCTGCTCGGGCTGCCGGACAAGATCGTCAAGCACCCGGACCTGTTCAAGCTCGGCGGCCGCAAGCCCGAGGCGGTGCGGGCGGAGATCGTCAAGCTGCACGGCAGCCTGATCACGACCAAGGGGATCACCTACACCCGCAGCGACGGCTCGCCGCAGAAGCTGACGGTCGCCGATCTGCTCGCGCGCCGCGCGGCTCTGGAGATCGCCTACAACCCCAACGACTGCGTCGAGACCCGCTGGGGCGCCGCCCCCGGGACACCCGAGGCGGCGGCCTGCCAGCGCCACGCGCCTGCCGATCAGCAGGCCAAGATGGCCGAGGTCCGCGTCTGGTTCCACGAGGCTCGGCGGCCGTCGCGGTAGCCTCGAGTCACCGGAAGCTGACCGGCTGGCCGGTCGCCTCGAGGACCGACATCCAGAGGTCCTCGGCGAGGTCGACCTGCTTGCGGAAGCGGGTGGCGAGCGGCATCGGGACGTGGACGAAGCGGCCGTGCCACTGGCCGATGATCATCTCGGTGTTGCCGGCCATCGCGGCGTGGACCGCGTTGCGGGCCATGTTCCAGCAGAAGACGCTGTCACCGGCCGAGGCCGCGACGCTGCGTATCTGATAGCTCGGATCGATGTACTTGAGCGTGATGCCGACGCCGCGCTCGGCGAAGTGGCTGGTGATCCGGTCGCGCAGGACGAGGCCGATGTCCTTGAGCCGGGCGTTGCCGCTGGCGTCCGTCGTCCGCTCGCCCTGCGCCTGCGAGGCGCACAGTTCCTGGCCCGCCCCCTCGGCCACCACGATCACCGCGTGGTTGCGCTCTGCCAGCCGGTGATCGAGCGCGGCCAGAAATCCGGTGGGGCCGTCGAGGCCCAAGGGAACCTCGGGGATGAGCACGAAGTTCGTGTCGGTGGAGGCCAGCGCCGCGTGGCAGGCGATGAACCCCGAGTGGCGTCCCATCAATTTGACCAGGCCGATCCCGTTCTTGGCGCCGGTCGCCTCGACATGGGCGCCGCGGATCGCCTCGACCGCGGCCGCGAACGCCGACTCGAAGCCGAAGCTGCGGTCGATGAAATGGATGTCGTTGTCGATCGTCTTGGGAATGCCGATGACGGCGATGGAGAGCTTGCGTTGCTCGATCTCGGCGACGATCTTGGCGGCGCCGCGCAGCGAGCCGTCGCCGCCGATCACGAACAGCGCGCCGATCCCCATCTTCTCCAGCCGGTCGACCATCTCGCCCGGATCTTGGCCCCCGCGCGACGTGCCGAGGACCGTCCCCCCTTGCCGGTGGATGTCGCTGACCTCGGCCGGACCGAGCAGCATCGGCGCGTGGCCGAAGCGGGCCACCAGCCCCTCGAATCCGTAGCGAAAGCCCACGATCCGCTTCACACCGTAGGCAAACGTCAACTCGTTGACCAGCCCCCGGACCACGTTGTTGATGCCCGGGCAGAGGCCGCCGCAGGTGACGATCCCGCAGCGCAGCTCGGCCGGGTCGAAGTAGACGAGGTCGCGCGGCCCGGCCACCTCGAAGGTGGGGATGCGCGCCTCGGCTTCGCGCGGGCCGCCGAAGCTCGACCAGCGATCATCGAGCAGGACCCGCTCGGCCCGACCCACCCGGTGGAGCGCGCCGGCGCCGAGCCGCGCGGCGATCGGCGACTCGAACCGACAGGGACCGAGCGCCTTGATCTCCAGATCGGTCGCCTCGACCCGCTGGGCCCGCTCGGGCACCGTCAGGTTCTCCGAGAGTGGCTCTCCCCCGAACGACAGGAGCGATGCGCTGGTGCTCACGACGACCTCGTGACCGAGAAGCTACCTCGGGCCTCGTTTCCGCCAGGTATCGTCCGGTCCAACGCCGTGTAAAAGATGCTCGCTCCTCGGTAGCAATCGGCACCGTCGGCGTTGTACCCTGCCGGGCCATGAAGGTGGGTATCCCGAAGGAGATCTATCCCCACGAGTCGCGCGTGGCCGCCGTCCCCGACACGGTCAACAAGATCCGAAAGCTCGGCTTCGACGTGGTGGTGGAGGCGGGGGCGGGCGACGCCTCGGCCTTCGCCGACGCGGTCTACGTCGAGGCGGGGGCGACGATCGCCCCGAATGCCGCCGCGCTCTACGCCGAGGCGGACGTCGTCCTCAAGGTGCGGCAGCCGATCGCGAACGGCGGCGGCCACGAGGTCGACCTGTTCAAGGAGGGCGCGACGCTCATCAGCTTCATCTGGCCGGCGCAGAACAAGGAGCTGCTCGAGCGGCTGGCGGCGCGCAAGGTGACGGTGCTGGCGATGGACGCGGTCCCGCGCATCACCCGCGCGCAGCGGATGGACGCGCTGTCGGCGATGGCCAACATCGCCGGCTACCGCGCGGTCGTCGAGGCGGCGTCGCACTTCGGGCGGTTCTTCCCCGGGCAGGTGACGGCCGCCGGGCGGGTCAAGCCGGCGCAGGTCTTCATCGTCGGGGCCGGCGTCGCCGGCCTGGCGGCGATCGCGGCGGCCCGGGCGATGGGCGCGCAGGTGAAAGCCTTCGACACGCGCCCGGCGGTGCGCGAGCAGGTGGAGAGCCTCGGCGGCACGTTCGTCGAGTTCAAGTTCGAAGGGGAGACCGGCGAAGGCGCGGGCGGCTATGCCAAGGAGGTGAGCGACGCCTACCTCGCCGCCGAGCAGGCGATGATCGCCCAGCACGCCAAGCAGTCGGACATCGTCATCTCGACGGCGCTCATCCCGGGGAAGCCGGCGCCGCCGCTCATCACCTCGGGCGCGGTGGTAGCGATGACGCAGGGATCGGTGCTGGTCGACATGGCGGCGGAGCAGGGGGGGAACTGCGCGCTCACCGAGCGCGACAAGGTGGTCCAGAAGTTCGGCGTCACCATCATCGGGCTCACCGATCTGCCGAGCCGGATGGCGCGCCAGTCGAGCGAGCTCTATTCGACGACGGTGTTCAACCTGCTCAAGGAGGTCGCGCCCGAGGGGAAGATCGCCCTCAAGATCGACGACGAGGTCCAGCGCGGCGTGCTGGTCCTGCAGGACGGCGCGCTCATGTGGCCGCCGCCCAAGCCGCCGCCCCAGCGGGCGGGCGGGCCGACCGGCAAGCACAAGGTCGTCGACGCCAAGGCGACGCCCCATCCGACGCCGGCGGCGGTGGGCGGGGGCGCGGGGAAGTGGCTGGGCGCGCTGGCGGCGATCGCCTTCGGCGCAGCGGCGATCTTCGGGCCGCCCTCGTTCACCCAGCATCTGACGGTCTTCCTGCTGGCCTGCGTGGTCGGCTGGCACCTCATCTGGAACGTGACGCCCGCGCTGCACACGCCGCTCATGAGCGTCACCAACGCCATCAGCGGCATCATCTTGATCGGCGGCATGCTGGCGCTGTTCGGCGGCGGGTCCGGCGCGCTGGCGCTGGGCGGCGTCGCCATCCTGGTGGCGGCGATCAACGTGGCGGGCGGCTTCCTGGTCACGCAGCGCATGCTGCGCATGTTCCGAAAGTAGTCGCAGAAAGCAGCCATGGTCATCACCATCCGTTCGGTCGCCTACCTCGCCGCCAGCCTGCTCTTCATCCTCAGCCTGCGTGGCCTCTCGACGCAGGAGAGCGCGCCCCAGGGGAACAAGCTCGGCCTCGTCGGGATGATCGTCGCCGTGGTCATGACGGCGCTGGCGCTGCTGATCCCGGGCGACGGCGCCGGCGCGGCCGCGCCCGACACCACCGTGGTCGGCGTGCTGGCCGGCGCGCTCGGCGTGGGCTGCCTGATCGGCGCGGTGCTGGCCACGCGCGTGGCGATGACCTCGATGCCGGAGCTGGTGGCGATCCTGCACAGCTTCGTCGGCGCGGCCGCGGTGCTGGTCGGCATCGCCACCTACCTGCAAGCGGGCGGCGACCCGGCCGACCGCAGCGCGCACCTCGGCGAGATCTACGTCGGCGTCCTGATCGGGGCCGTCACGTTCAGCGGCTCGCTGATCGCCTTCGGCAAGCTGCGCGGTAAGATCGGCAGCAAGCCGCTCCTGCTCCCCGGACGCCACCTGCTGAACGCGCTCATCATCATGCTCTGCGTGACGCTGGGGACGATCTTCATGCGCGCCGATGTCCCCTGGCCCGATCCGGGGATGAGCCTGTTCGACGCGGGGATGCCGGCCCTTCTGATCATGACCGGCCTGGCCCTGCTGCTGGGCATGCACCTGGTGCTGGCCATCGGCGGCGGCGACATGCCCGTGGTCGTCTCGCTGCTCAACAGCTACTCCGGCTGGGCGGCCGCGGCGGCCGGCTTCATGCTCTCGAACGACCTGCTGATCATCACCGGCGCGCTGGTCGGCAGCTCGGGCGCGATCCTCAGCTACATCATGTGCAAGGCGATGAACCGGTCGATCCTGAACGTGATCCTGGGCGGCTTCGGCGCGGAGAGCGGCGCGAAGCCTGCTGCGCCCGGCGGCGCGGCGCCGGCCGGCAAGGTCAACGAGACGACGGTCGGGGAGGTCGCCGAGCTGCTGCTCGCTGCCCGCAGCGTCATCATCGTGCCCGGCTACGGAATGGCCGTCGCCCAGGCGCAGCACCCGGTCAAGGAGATCTCCTCGGTGCTGATCGAGAAGGGGATCAAGTGCCGCTACGCGATCCACCCGGTCGCCGGGCGCCTCCCCGGCCACATGAACGTGCTGCTCGCCGAGGCGTCGGTCTCCTACGACATCGTCAAGGAGATGGACGAGATCAACGAGGACTTCCCGACGACCGACGTGGTGATGGTCATCGGCGCCAACGACATCGTGAATCCCTCCGCGGAGGACGATCCGTCGAGCCCGATCTACGGGATGCCGGTGCTGCAGGTCTGGAAGGCGGCGCGGACCGTGATGCTCAAGCGCGGCATGGCCGCGGGCTACGCGGGCGTCGACAACCCGCTCGTCTACAACGACAACACGCTGATGCTGTTCGGCGACGCGCGCCAGAGCGTGACCAAGCTGCTTGCCGCCCTGCGCGGCGGCTGAGCGGGTCAGAACCGCAGCGACAGCAAGGGAACGGCGACGGCGACCGGGGCGCGGGCAGTGACGGAGCGCGGCTGGAGCTCAGACCAGGCGGCGGCCCGCGCGGGCGGTGGTGGCGGCGGACCGAGCGTGAGGTCATCAAGCAGCGCGTCGCGCCTCTCCTTCGAGGCCTGCCACCCGATCGTGGCGCCGACCGCGGTCCCGACCACGACGCCCAGCGCCGCGCCGAGCACGGCGCCGACCCCTCGATCGTTGCCGCCGTCGGAGGTGGCGGGCGAAAACGCGGCGGCACCGACGTACCACATCGGGATGCCGAGCAGGAGCGCCCCCAGATAGCCACCCACGATCGTCGGCGCGCAACCCCCCTCGTACTCCTGGCTGGACTGTCCGAGGCCGCAAATGATGCGGCCGCCGGCGGCGGGCGTCACGCCGATGCCCACGTAGGCGACAGGCGCCGAGTCGGCCGCGACAGCCGCTAACGCCACCACCACCTCGGTTGCCAGCGTGCCCAGGGTGCCGAGCAGGACCTGCGCCACGCCGATGCTCACCTCGGAGGACGCCCCGCGGCCGCCCTGGGGCGGAGGAGCGGTGCGCGCGGTCTGCTGCGCCGCCGCCTGGCGGGCGAGCAGCAGCAAGAGGAGAGCGAACGGGAGGAGGCGCGTCGTCGTCACCGCCGGCTATTGTCGCTCAGGCCGCGATGCTTGGGAATCGACCTCTCATCGACCGAGACGCTCGATCTCCGCCCGGGCACGTGCCGCCGCGGCGTGGTTCGGCGCCAGCGCCACGAATGCGCGGAACGCGGCGACGGCGTCGTCCTTGCGCCCCAGCGCCTCGAGCGCGAATCCTTGCGCCAGGCGTGCTTCCGGCTGATTCGGATCAGCGGTCAGCGCCGCGGTCAGATCGGCCTCGGCCTCCGCGGGCCGGCCCAGCGACATGAGCGCGAGGCCCCGATTGGCCCGGGCCCGTGGGGCGGTCACCCCGGCGTACGCGTCGACCGCCGCGTGCGCGTCGCCGTTCTTGAGCGCCAGATCGCCGCGCGCAATGGCGGCCGCGGCGCGCGTCGTGGAGAGACAGTCCGGCGCGCTGGCGCCGGCGTAGGCCTTCGCCGCGGCGTCCTCGTCGCCCAGCTCGAACGCGACGTCGCCCAGGCGCTTCTGCCAGTCGCAGGCCGACACCGGCGAGGCCGCGGGCCTGGAGCCGAGCGCCTGCACGGTGACGCCGGCGGCGCGGCTGAAGGCGAAGGTCATCGGGATCTCGTCACGGGCGATGAGCGCGCTGAACGGCGGCCGCCGCGCCGCGAAGACCAGCGCCTCGGCGTCGCGGTAGACGAGCGCCCAGCGCGCCGGATCGAACAGCGCCGCGCGCGGGTTGAGATCGGGGTAGGTCACCAGCGCGGTGGTGACGCCGAAGCGGGCCAGCAAGGCCTCCCACTCGGCGCGCGACAGATCGTCGCGGCGGAGCGAGGCGTGAAACTCGCGCGGGTAGCTGTTGATACGCGGATCTTGGAAGACGCGGTGCCGGTCGCCCCAGTGCCAGGTCAGGTACGACCCCACCTCGAGATCGTTGTACATCCGGTCGGAAAGACCGTTGTCGTCGACGAACCGGATGGCGGCGGCCGGAACGAGGTCGGGCTCGAGGCCGAGGTCGAGGAGACGCTCGCCGTGGCGGGCGGCCTGGACGCGCGGCACCAGCGCCGCGCCGGCCAGCGCGGCGGCGGCGGCGATCGTCAGGTACCGCCCAGCGACCGCGGTCGCCGGGGCGCGCGCGCGGCCGCCGAGCTCGGTGAGCGCGATGGCCAGGATCGGGCCGCCGAGGATCGAAAACTCCGCCACGAAGCGGATCCGGCGCGCGCCCAGGAAGGCCAGAGCCAGCGCGGGCAGCAGCTGCCGCCAGCGTCGCCCGGGGAGCGCCGCGGCCACCGCCACGCCGGCGCCGACGAAGAAGAACGGTCCGTCGAGCGGCCAGCTCGCCGTCCGGTATTCTTGCAGCGGCCGCAGCGCGGGCATCCGCCAGTGATTGGCGATGTAAGTGAACGCACCCGCGCCCGAGGGCGTCGCGAAGATGAACGGCACCAGCAGGGCGGCCATGATCGCCGCGCGGCGCGCGTCGGGGGTGCGGTGGTCCAGCGCCGCGCCGACGGCATAGAGGCCGAGCAGCGCGGGGGCCAGGAAGAAGCAGGAGTTCGCGTTCGCCCAGACGAGCGCCAGCGGGATGAGCGCGCGGAGCGCCCGCGGTCGTCCCGCCTCGGCGCGCTCGACGGCCAAGAGGAGATAGGCGAGTCCCAAGAAGGTGACGAGGTGCGGGCGCTCGACGAAGCGCGGCTCGGCCGCCCAGGCGGCGAGCGCCAGCGCGGTCGCGGCCGCCGCCGGGTGCGCGCCCCGCCGCAGCGCCACCCGAAAGAGCAGGGCCCAGGTGCCGAGCACGAACGTCGTCTTCATGACGACCGTCCCGGCGATGCCGCCGGCGCGATAGACGAGCGCCAGCAGGATTTGAAACAGCCAGGCCAGGTTGAGGTCGCGTGCGTCGGGCCAGGTGAAGGAGAGCAGGTTCGTGCGCGGCACGGCATGGTGCGCGAGAACGAGATCGCCGAGCCGCAGGTTGAAGAAGAGATCGGTCTCGTCCATCGGCACGAGACAGCGCCCCGCGACGAACAGCAAGAGCGCCGCCAGGGCCGCGAGCTCCTGGTTCCGTCGCGCGCGGTCGGTCATGGCGCGATCCCGTAGACGCGCGCCGCCGGCGAGGCGTAGCGGAGGTGAAACAGCGCCGGGTGGGCGTCGGCCCAGGCGCGCTCGACGGGAAATCCGTCGCCCTCGGCCGTCACGTTGCGCGCCACGATCTCGTCGAGGACCGCCACGAAGAGCACCTCGGCGCGGGCGGCCCGCAGGTTGCGCAGCCAGACGTCGTAGCTGGCCCCGTCGCGGTACGGGGCCGGCTCCGGCGTGGCCGCGCGGCCCGCCGCCGGCGCGCGGGCGGCGAAGGCGTGCAGCCGGTCGTCGGGCGCGCCGGCCACGTTCACGTAGGTCACCCGGTTGCCGAGATCGCGGCCGGCAAGAGGGAACGCCAGGTTCGTCCCGGTGTACGCGACTGCAGTCCCCTGGACGTTGGCGCGAAACCAGACCCACGCGGCGTCCAGCTCGCCGCCCACCGCGTAGCCGGGATCGCGCGCGCGATAGTGATCGAAGCCGACCACGAGCGCGAACGTGCTGCCGGCCAGCAGCGCTGTCAGGCCGCCGATCAGCAGCGGCTGACGCAGACGAGTGGGTAGGCGACGCCACGCGACGGCCGCGCCGGCGCCGGCCAGACCGACCGGCACGATCAGCGTGCGCTCGAGCGTCGGAAACTCGACCAGGCCGGTGAGCAGCAAGCCACCGAAGCGCCAGTCGAGCCCGCCATCGGGGTTGCCGGCGGAGCGTCCGATCGCGATGGCTGCCACGCCGAACGCGGGGAACAGGAAGCGGCTCTCCTGGTAGGGGACCCAGAGCCAGAAGATCGCCAGCAGCGCCGGAAGCAGCCAGATCTCGGGCCGCGGGCGCCGGGCGATCAACGCCAGCACCGCCACCAGCGCGAACCCGAGGCCCCCCGCGGCCAGCATCTCGGCAAGCGCCGCGACGTTTCCGACCGGCAGGTGGTAGTTCCAGGCGCGCATCGCCGCCCGGCCGTAGAGGCCTGGCAATCCGAGCGTCGCCACCGGATAGAACGGGTTGCCGGTCAGAGCGAAGTTGCGCAGAAACCAGAAGCCGCCCGTCGCCAACAAGACCAGGCCTGCCGCCGGGAGGTCGCGGGGCCGCGCCCGGCCCCGGACCGCGGCGAGCCCAAAGGCGAGCGCGAACGGCGCGGCGAGCGGCAGCGCGACGTACTTCGTTCCCACCGCCAGCCCCAGCGCCGCGGCCGCGGTCAGAAGGTCGCCGGTGGCGGCGCCGCGCCGCAGGCGAAAGACGAACGGCAACCCGGCCAGCAGCAGCGCCGCCATTCCCAGATCGGTCATCGCGGTCCGCGCCTGCTGCCAGATCTCGGGGACGAGCAGGAAGGCGAGGGCGGCCGCCAGTGCGGCGGTCCGCCGCCCGCCCGCCTCGCGCACGGCGCCGATGACGGCCAGCACTGCCAGCGCGGCGAACGGAAGCTGGCCCGATCCGGCGAGGTAGTCCGAGCGGAGCGGCGCCATCAGGAAGGCGAACCAGAGCTCGAGGTTCGAGGGCGCATAAGCCGACGAGGGATCGCCGAACACCGCCGGGACGATCTCCAGTCGGCGGTCGGCGATCCACGCCGCCGGGATGTGCAGGTGGTACGCGAGCGTGTCGTAGAGGAAGGTGGTCTTGTGGATGCCGGCCCAGATCCGCAGGACGAACGCGGCGCCGAGGGCCGTGAGATAGGCGACGTCGAGCGCCGTCAGCGGCTCGCGCGCGGGCACGGCGCCAGGGGACGACCGCCCGCGAGCTCCAAGCACGACAACGGCAGCCACGATCGCCAGCGCGACGAGCGTGGCGCGCGCATCGAGGTGTCCCGAGGCGCCGAGCGCCGCCTCGACCACCACCAGGATCGCGAACGCCCAGATCGCGGCGCGGAGCGCGCGGGTGGCCCGCGACTCGTCCGCCGCCGCCGTGACCCCGGCGAGTCGGATCCCCACGGCCACCAGCAGCGCCAGCGATGCGCCCAGGACGATCACGCCGGCACGTCGTGTCGCCCGAGAGAGAGCGCCGCGCCGGCGGCGGCCGTGATCAGCGCCAGTCCCGCGACCGCCGCCCATCCGGCGAACGGCTGTGGCACCGCCAGCGCGGCCCAGGCGATCACGCCGGCGACCGCTGATCCGCGCGGCAGTCGCCCCTCGGCCTGGAGGGCCGCGCCGAGCGGCGCCAGCGGCAGCGCGAGCACCAGGCCCATGACCCAGCCGGCCGGCGATGTGACGACGCAGGTGACGGCCGCCGCCCAGAACAGCAGCGCCTCGACGTTCGCCTCGTCCGCGCGGCGAAGGCGTTGCGCGAGCAGCGTCAGGATCCCGATGCCGACGATGAACGGGAGGCGCGCGCTGGCCGGTGTGGGATTCTCGGGCGCGAGCAGGCGCGGGATACTGGCCGCTGCCGGTGCGTCGCCGATCGACGTCCGATAGCTCCGGCCGCCGATGTGCATGGTGCCGTCGTCGGCGTCGGTCGGGAGGCGCGCGGCGGGCAACAACATCTCCTCGGTCCCTCCCTCGCCGTAGAGGGCGGCGCGCGGGAGGACCTCGGTGACGTACTCGTGGAGGCGCCCCGGTCCATCGACGATGGCGGTCAGCCCCACGACCCCGGCACCCACGGCGAGCGCGGCGAGGACGGTTCGCGCGCGCCCGCTCGCCCAGACGACCGGCCACAGCCCGACGAACGCCGGCTTGAACGCCGCGGTCGCCGCCAGGGCCGCCCCCGCGATCCAGGAGCGCCCGCGCGCGCGCCAGGCGCTCGCCAGCAGCAGCAGGATGAAGAGGTCGATCTGCCCGCGCTCGAGGTGGCGGTAAAACGGGAAAAACAGCGCGGTCGCGGCGAAGAAGATCGTTCGCCCGCGGCGATCGTCCGCCACCGTGACCCCGGCGCCGATCCAGGCCGCCAGCATGGCCGCGGTGAAGAGGCTCTTCGCCGCGAGAAAGGGGACGGCGACGAGCGGACGGAAGAGATCGGCGACCAGCGGAGGATAGAGAAACCGGCTGTGGCGGAAGACCGCGACACCGTCCCAGGGGAGCGCCAGATCACTACCTTGGCCGGCATAGTTCAAGTAAGGGTCGAGGTTCCAGACCCGCGCCAGCGCCGCCGTCAGATAGGCGGCGAAATCCTGCTGGTACGAACGCGCTGCGAACCAGGCGCCCGCGGCCGAGGCCACCGCGACTGCCGCGAGCACCGCGGGCGATCGCCTCACGGCCCTCAGCGGGTGCGGCCGAACGTGGCCAGCGCCGCCTGATCGTTGTGCTCGAACGCCGCCTCGGCGTCGAGGTTGACGAGATCGCGCCCCAGCGTGGCGACGGCCAGCGTCTCCGCACCGCGCCGGTAGGCGAGGGTGGCGTCGCGCTTGGCGAGATCGCCGGCAATGTCGATCCGGTCCCAGCTCTCGGCGTGGCCCACGTAGTTGATCGTCACGTCGAACTGCGTGGTCCAGAAGAACGGCGGCGAGGCGAAGGCCAGGTCGCGCCCCAGGATGTTGAGCGCCGCGATGCGCCCCATCCGCTGCGCCACCGCCCAGTGCTCGATGCGGACCAATTCGCCGGTGGGCGCGTACGGGAAGCGGGCGATGTCGCCGGCGGCCCAGACGCCGGGGGCGCTGGTGCGCAGCCGGTCGTCGACCACCACGCCGCGGTCGATGGTGAGGCCCGCCCCCTGCCCGAGCTCGATCGCCGGTTTAACGCCGACGCCCAGCACGACCAGGTCGGCGCCGATCCGGTCGCCGTTCGCCAGCACCACGCCGTTCGCCTCGATGCGCGCGGCCGTCGTCCCCAGGTGGAAGCGGACGCCGTGCTCCTCGTGGACGGCGCGCAAGAGGTTCCCGAGCTCGGGGCCGAGCGACTTGCCGAACGGGACCTCCTCGGGCGCCACCACCTCCACGGTCAGATCGCGTGCCCGGAGCGAGGCCGCCACCTCCATCGCGATGAAGCTGGCGCCGATGACCACCGCGCGCTTGGCGCGGGTGGCGGCGGCCACGATGGCCCGGCTGTCGGCCAGGCTGCGGAGCGTGTGGACGTGCGGCAGGTCGGCGCCCGGCAGCGGCGGGCGAATCGGCACAGAGCCCGTCGCCAGGAGCAGCGCGTCCCACGCGACCTCTCGCCCGTCCGCGAGCGCGAGGCGCTTGGCGGCGGGATCGACGGCCGTCACGCGGGCCCCCAGCGTCATCGCGATCTTCTGTTCGCCGAAGAACGACGGCGGGCGCAGCGGCATCCACTCCTCGGGCGCCGTGCCGGCCAGGTAGTCCTTGGAGAGGTTGGGGCGGTCGACCGGCGGCGACTCCTCGGCGCCGAACAGCAGGATCTCGCCGTCATATCCCTCGCGGCGCAGCGTCTCGGCGGCCGACTCGCCCGCCGCGCCGGCGCCGACGATGGCGATGGTCCGCAGCGACGACTCGCGCCGCAGCGTGATCGGGTCGCCGCGGCGGCCGGCGACGCGGATCGTGCCCCCCGACCGCTCGACGTCGTAGCAGGGGAGCGGGTTCAAGGCCGGCGCGCGCAGCACGGCGCCGGTACGCAGGTCGAAGCAGGCGTGGTGCCAGGGGCAGCGAATGGTCCCGTCGACGACCCGCCCCTCGGCGAGGGGCCCGCTGTAGTGGGTGCAGGTCGCCCCGACCGCGAAGATCTCCTCGCCGTTGCGGACCAGCAGGACCGACTCGCCGTTGGCCTGGCCCAGGAGGGGCCCCTCGGCAGGAACCTCGCTCTCCGAAATGCCGGCCGCGAGATCAGGACCCGAGAGCTTGGTTTCTCCACCCATGGCGCGTGACAGGTAGAGTTGCAGGGACCGGCCGAGGTGACAAGACCCCCCGGCCGCCCGGTCGATTTATTGGCGCAGCGTTCGCCGGCTGGAAGAACCCGACTCGCGCCGGCTGCTCCCCGTCTCCGACCGGCGCGCGGCCGGGGGACTCTCCGAATCGCCGCCCTCCACGCCCGCGGTGGCCAGCTCCGCCTCCGCCTGCAGCCAGTCGTCGGTCTCGTGACCAGGGACCGACCCTCTTTGTAGGTAAAGCTCGTAGGCCCGTCGTGCGATTTCGTCCTGCCCCGGCTGCGGGCCGGTGCCCGCTCGATTGGACTTCGCCATGGAATCCTCCAGGCAGCGAAAGCTAAGCACCTCGCGCTCTGCCGCAAGAGCGCTCGCGTCCGCGCCGGGACCGCCATCGGACTGCCTCCGACATCCAGGACTACCAACTCCGACGGGCTTGTGTAATATGCGCCCATGTCGCCCCGCCGAAACGGGACCCGCCGGTCCCAAGTGGGAGTTGGCCTGGCGCTCTTCGCCGCCACCCTCCTGGTCGTCGTCGGAACTCCCTGGTCCTCGGCCCGCGCGGCCGAGGACGACGAAGCGCCGAAGGCCGCTGCTCCCGAATCGTCCCAGGCCGAGGACACCGATCGGCCGCACGACAAGTCGCTCTTGGCCAAGCAACCGGCCGACGCCGCCGTCGCGCAGAAGGGGCAGGCCGACCAGGCCGCCTTCTACGAGAAGTGGCAGTTCTGGGCAGTCACCGGCGGCATCGTCGTCGGCGCCGTCGCGCTCTTCTTTGGCGGCAGGGCGCTCTACCACTCACTCAACGGTGGCGACGTACGTCCGTGCAACCCGGACTTCATCGGCTGTTACGGACAGGGGGAGTGAAACTGATGCGCGCCGATCGTTTCGCACACAAGCTGGGCGACAAGCTGGTCTACAAACTGGGCTTGGGGGCGCTGCTGCTCGCCGCGTCGCTCGTGACGGGATGTAAGTCGTATCACTACTACGACGTCGACGTGAAGTTCGCGTCCGGGTTCACCCTCGAGAGTGCGGGCATGATCCAGCTCTGCACGCTCATGGTGTCGGGCGCCGACAGCGGGTCGTTCACCTTCCCGGACAACAACGCGGACATGCCGTACTGCCCGATCGTGAACAACTACCCGGATCTGGGGACCTTCGAGTACGCGACGTTCGAGAACTCGGGGACGCTGCACTTCGTGGTCAGCGCCTACACCGTGAACAGCACTCCGCCGCAGCAGAGCAATTGCTTCGCGGCCGGCAACGTGGACGTCAGCGCCACCGACTCCATCACGACGACCGAGAACATGACGCTCTCGATGACCACCTCCGGCTGCGTGCAGTAGCGCGACAGTAGAACAGGAACCCTGGGAGGGTTCCTGCGACCTCCCGCGACGAGGTCGGTCGAGCTGAGCTCGCCCGCCCTCACGCGATCAGCACGGTCAATCCAGGGCGTCGTCGATCTGGACGCCGTCGCCCAGCTCGGCCATCAGGTACTGGCGCAGCCGCTTCTTGAGCCGCTCCTCGATCTGACGGACACGCTCGCGCGTGACGCCGAATCGCTCGGCGATCTGGACCAGCGTCGCCGGCTCGTCGTTCAGCAGGCGATCGCGGAAGATCTCCAGGTCGCGATCGCGCAGCGTCGCGCCGAAGGCGTGCAGCTTGTCGCGCAGGATGGCGCCGAACTCGCCCGCCTCGACCTGCAGGTCGGGACGTGACGTCGGAGCGGCCCGCACGAAGTCCCCCTGCGTCCGGTCTCCCTGCTCGTCGGAGCGCATCGGCGCGTCGAGGGAGGTCTCGGAGGCGTTGAGCCGCCGCTCCATCTCGATCACCTCTTGCTCGGTGACGTCCAGCGCCGCCGCCAGGTGCTTGGCCTCCACCTCGAACCCTTGCTTCTCCAGCTTCTCGCGCTCCTTGCGCAGATTGAAGAAGAGCTTCCGCTGCGCCTGCGTCGTGCCGACCTTCACCAGGCGCCAGTTGGCCAGGATGAACTTCAGGATGTAGGCGCGGATCCACCAGGAGGCATACGACGACAGCTTCACGCCCCGGTAGGGGTCGTACTTCTGCACGGCGTGAATGAGGCCGATGTTCCCCTCCTGAATGAGATCCAGGATGTTGCGGTGGGCACGCCGGTACTCCTGCGCGATCTTGACGACCAGGCGGAGGTTCGCCGTGACCAGACGGGCGGCCAGCCGTTGCTGGGCGGTCTTCGAGTACTCCACGGCGACCTCGTGCTCCTCCTCGCGGGTCATGAGCGGGTAGCGCCGCAGCTCGTGCAGGTAGGCGCCGATCGTCGAGTAGTCGGTCGGCGCTGATTCCAGCCCCGCTGCCGCCGCCGGCGCGGCGGGCGTGCTGGCCTCGCTCTCGTGGCCCACCTCGATCGGCAGGCCCGCGACGTCGAGCGGCGCCGCGGTGCCGGCGCCCATCTCGATCTCGGGTTCGGCGCCCTCGGATTCGGCCTCATCGCCCTCGACCGACTTCAAGTGGCGGGCCTTTTCGCCCGCCTCGGCGGAGGGCTCGGTCTCTTCGATCGGCGCCACGCGTCGCTTGCGGGCGGCGCCATTCTTGGATGATGAGGTTGCGATGCTGAGCATGCCGCTCTTCATCGCAAGGCCCATGCCAGGTCCTCGAAGCGCTATGCCAATAATTGCCGCGAGTTAGGGGTGCCCTGGACCACCGCTGTTACGATCCGGTAGCGTTCGCCCCCCCGGCCCTTGATCCTTACGTAACCACTTCGACCCGCGGCGTCCAGGCCTTACGTAGCGTCAGGGACCTTCGTCGTAGCGTTCGACGCGGCCGAAGATGTCGTCGCGGTAGCGAATGAAATGGTAGAGCGACACGACGCCCAGGACGGCGGCGGTCACGAAGGAGATGTTGGCCGCCGTGGCGAACTGACGCTTCTGTTCGAGATCGTCGGCGGTCTGCTGGCGGGTCGAGCCGTTCGGCTGAAGCTGGGAGAGCTCACCCAGGAAGCCCCCGGCGGCCAGCGCGGCGCCCGCGGCGATGGCGGTCGCATACGCGACGGTGGGCGGCCAGCTGCGCCGGCGGGGGAGGTTGTCGCCCGTCAGCTTGATCTGCAGCTCCTGGCCGGGCAGGACCTCCACCCGTGAGGCCCACGGAAAGTGGCCGTCGGCCTCCACCCGGACCGCGTGCTTCCCCGCCAGCAGCGTCCCCGAGATGAGCGGCGTGACGCCGAGGTAGGCGTTGTCGATGGAGACGCGGGCGCCGTCGGGCTGGGTGGAGATCTGGATCTTGCCAGGCTCGACGTGGGGGCGGAACAGCTCCTCCGAGGACTCCTGGACGGCGTGAATGAGATCCTCGACGCCGCCCTCGACCAGACGGAAGACGCGGCTCTCGACCTTCCCCTGCTCGACGTTGTAGAGGTTCAGGTTGAACAGGAACTGCTTGCCGCGCGTGCCGACGCTGCCGGCGACGATGCGGCGCACGCCCAGCGACACCCCCGCGCGCCCGAGGCAGGAGATGTCGTCCAGGCAGTCCTGGGCCCGCTTCTCGCTCTCCACGCCGAGCCGCGCGCGGAACTCCTCCTTGCCGGCGATCTCGAAGCCGCCGTGCTGCGCGACGTAGGCGATCAGCACCTCGGTCAGGTTGTCGGCCAGCTCGGCGTCCTTCTCGGACGTCCCCAGCACGAGGACCGCCATCTTCTCGCCCGCGCGGGCGGGCCGCGGGACCGCCGCCAGAGCCAGCCCCGCGCCGAGAGCGGCGAGGGCGATCGCGCGCGGCGATCTCACGGCGTCGGCTCCGCGCAGGTCCCGGGACCCGCCCCGCCGTCGGCCGTCATCTGGCAGCTCTTCGACTGGCACTGGTTGTTGGAGAGGCATTTCTGCCCGCCGGCGAGCAGCGGTGCGCAGAGGCCCGTCGTGCCGCCGGTGGGCGGCGTCGCGCAAAAGGCCTGCTCGCCGATCCAGCGATCGCCGTGGCAATCGGCGTCGGGATCGGTCGGGTCGCTGTTGCTGGCGCAGAGGATGGTGCAGTTCCCGACCCCCGTGGTGCTGTCCACGTTGCGGCAGCCGAGATCGCCGACGCAGTTGGCGTTGGATTCGCAGGGGTAGGGGAAGAATCCCGGGAAGCAGGCGGCGGCCTTGGTGCCGTCGGACGTGTAGAAGGGGAGTGGCGTCTGACCGAGGCCCGCGCGCGGGGCGCAGCCGGTCGCCGTCGGGGGGCGTAGGCAGGTCCCGACGTCCGTGGGCTTCACGGGCGGGGACTCGAAGTAGCAGGCGGTGGTCGTGTCGCGCACGCCGTTGCGGACGCAGTCGTCGTCGGTGCGGCAGGCGTTGCCCCGGTAGGAGTAGGGGGCCTCGCAGTAGCTCTTTCCGTCGCTGCGCGGGATGCAGGCGAAGGTCCCCTGATTGCTGTCGTAGATGGCGCAGTCCGCGTCGTTGTTGCACGGGATGGTGCAGAGATTGAGGCTGGCCAGGGGATCGCCGTCGGGGAGGCAGTTGCCGACCAGGCAGTTGATGTCCGACTCGCAGATGAACCCGAGAAGGCCCGGAATGCAGATGGCCGGGTTGGCCGGCCCGGAGATCTTCTGGAAGCAGACGTGGTTGGGCGGGCAGTTCTGTTGCGAGTCGCAGTTGGGAACGCAGATGTCGGGGGCGTGCGCGGAAGCCGGCACGAGCAGCGGCAGGCAGGACTGCCCCGGCGAGCAGGACGAGGCGCCGCTCTGGCAGTTCTTCTGCAGGCAGTAGAGGTTGTTGGCCGCGAGCGTCGTGTCCTTCGCGTAGAGCTGGGACAGAAACGTCGTCGCGCAGGTGGAGCGGACCGGGTCCTTGCAGTCGGTGTCGGCGGTGCAGGGGATCAGCGTCGTGCAGATCCCCTCGTTGGTGGTGATGTCGGTGCGCAGGCAGCCGAGCGCGCTCTGACCGCAGCTCTCCGTCACCGTCGGATCGCAGGAGGTGAGCTCGGCGCCGCCTTCGACGCACTGGTTCCCGTCCGGGAGCGACATCACCGCGTCGCAGGAGGGGGCGCAGAAGTCGGTTCCGTCGAGCAGGCTGCCCGGGTAGCAGACCATCGGCTTGCCGTTCGCGTCGCTGCCGCAGCCGGGATCGTTGGCCGACGGATCGCAGCCGAAGATGCGGTTGTCGAAGGCCCGCTGGTCGACCTTGCAGCCGGCTGCGAGGGCCATCGCCGCGAGCATCACCCAGCCGAGTCCGCGCGGCCCGTTCACTTGATCATGCTCTTGACGAACGGGGCGTCGGGGGCGTTCGGGGCCAGCTCGAGGTACTTCTTATAGTTGTCGTTGGCCTGCTGGGCGTGGCCCGCCCGCATGTAGCACTTGCCCAGGAACTTGTAGATCGACGGGAGGCGGGGGCTCATGCGCTTGGCCTCCTCGCCGCGTCCGCAGGCCTCGCCGACCTCCCCCTCTGCGAGCAGCTTGTCGGCCTCGGCCAGCACCTCGCTGGCGCCGCGCGGCGCGGAAGCCGGCGCGACGGGCGGTGGCGCGGGGGCCGCCGCGGGAGCGGCCGCCGGCGCGAGGGCCGCGGTGGCCACCGCGGTCGGCTTGGGAGCGGACGCGGGGCCGTGGTGGTGCTTGCCGTGCTCGTGCGGCGCCGCCTCCTTGGCCGCGACGGCTGGCGCCGCGGCCGGTTCCGGTTCGGGCGCCGGCTCGGCGGCCGCCGTCGGCGTGGGCGCGGGCGGCGCAGGCTCGGCGGGCGGCGCCGGCTTGGGAGGCGGCAACGGCGTGGACCGAGCGGCCTCGATCGCCGCCTGGTTCGCCTGCTCGGCCCGGTGCATCTCCGTCTGCGCCCGGAAGGTGTAGACGGCGCCGGCGATGGAGACGGCGAGCACGACGATCCCGCCGACGACGATCACCGGCTTTCCCCGCGGCCGTCCGGTCAGGTTGGTGGTCGTCCCGAACTTGTGGGCCGACGACTGTGCCGGGACCATCCCGGTGCCGGGGGGGGCCGCCAGATCGTGCCCGGAGATGTCGCGCACCGTCGGCAGCGCCGCGCGCACGCTGGGCGCCACCGGCGTGGCCGGTCCGCTGGTCGCGCCGAGGACGCCCTCGAGCACCTCGCGGAAGGAGGCCGCGGTCGGGTAGCGCATCTCGCGCTCCTTCTCGAGGCCGCGCATGACGACGTCGTCGATGATCTTGGGGAGCCGCAGGTCGGGCCGCCGCTTGCTGGGGGGGACCGGCGTCTCGACCAGGTGCCGGCTGACAATCGCCATCGGCGAATCGGCGCGGAACGGGATGTCGCCGGTGACCATCTGATAGAGGATCACGGCGGCGGCGTAGAGATCGGCGCGCCCGTCGAGCGGCTCGGCGCGCGCCTGCTCGGGGGCCATGTACTCGGGCGTGCCGCAGACCAGCCCCTGGATGGTGAGCATCGCGGCGCGATCGTCCCCCTCGCCGAGCGTCGCCTTGGCGATGCCGAAGTCGCACACCTTGACGAAGTCCTTCTCGTCGCGGCGCTGGATCAGCATGATGTTGCTCGGCTTCAGGTCGCGGTGGATCACGCCCTGGGCGTGCGCCTCTTCGAGAGCGGAGAGCACCTGCGACAGGATCCGCACCACGCGCGGCAAGGGGATGGGGAAGTCGTCGCGGATCACCTGCGCCAGATCGCGCCCGGTCAGCAGCTCCATCGCGATGTAGAGCGTCCCGTCTCTGTCTTGCCCCGAGTCGATGATCTGGATCGAGTGCGGGTGGTTCAGCAGCGACGCGCTCTTCGCCTCGCGCTTGAACCGCCCGACCAGCTTCTCGTCCCCCATGAGGTGGGGGTGCAGCACCTTGACGGCGACCTGTTTGCCGAGCGAGAGCTGCTCCGCCTTGTAGACGTTCCCCATCGCGCCGCTGCCGATGAGGCCGTCAATCCTGAAATTCCCGGCGATCACCCGCCCCGGCAACGGGTCGAGGCGCTGTGGGGCAGGGTCGTGCTCCTCGGGCGGGCTCATGGGTCGACAGGTGCGACCGCGCGATGATACCCCAGCCCGAGGGTTTGTGAACAGACGGCGGCTAGTCGCCGAGGCAGATCCCGAGATCGCGAGCGGTCATCACGGTGTCGGAGTCGAGCGGGACGGTCTTCATGACCTTGATCGCCTCCTCCATCTGCACCGGGACCATGTGCGGGGGGTCATAGGCCACGATGTGGCCGAACTTCCCCGCCTCGACCATCCGCACGGCGGCCGCGCCGAAGCGCAGCGCCAGCAGGCGGTCGCGGTGGGTGGGGCTGCCGCCGCGCTGCAGGTGTCCCAGCACCAGCGAGCGGCTCTCGAACCCGGTCTTCTCACCGAGATAGTGGCCGATCTTCTCGGCGAGCCCGCCGAGCCGCACCTCGCGTCCCAGCTCCGTGCCGATGGTGCTGAGCTCGCCCCCCTTCGGGATGGCCCCCTCGGCAACGACCACGATGCAGTAGCGCCGCCCCGAGGCGTAGCGCTTCTTGATCCGGTCGATGACGCTGTCGATGTCGTACGGGATCTCGGGGAGCAGGATGACGTGCGCGTTGCCGGCGACGCCCGCGTGCATTGCGATCCAGCCGGCGTAGCGCCCCATCACCTCGACGACCATGATCCGCTCGTGCGACTCGGCGGTGCTGTGCAGCCGATCGATCGCCTCGGTCGCCACCGTCACCGCGGTGTCGAATCCGAACGTCGCCTGCGTGCACGAGAGGTCATTGTCAATGGTCTTGGGGACGCCGACGATCGGCATCCCCATGGCGATGAAGCGGGTGGCGATCCGGAACGCGCCGTCGCCGCCGATGGCGATCAGGGCGTCGGCGCCGATCTCGCGGAAGCGGCGCATGATCTCCCCGGAGACGTCGATGGTCACCTTCTTGCCGTCGCGCTCGGTGATGAACTCGAACGGGTGCCCCTTGTTGACGGTCCCCAGGATCGTCCCCCCGAGGTGCGCGATGCCGCGGACCTTGTCCCGGGTCAGCTCGATGAGGCCCTCCTGCGGGGGCTCGAGCAGGCCGTGGTAGCCCCGGCGGATGCCGGTGACCTTCCAGCCGCGGCGGAGCGCCGAGAGCGTGACGGCCCGAATGACGGCGTTGAGGCCCGGGGCGTCCCCCCCCCCGGTGTTGACCAGGATATGCATGTCCTAGAGGCCATATCCTGGCTTGCGCCGGATGGCAACTCTGATGCGATGCGACTACTGGGTTTCGGTCGAGCGGAGCGTCGAGCGGAGCGTTTCGAGCTCCGTCGCCAGCTCGACCGCGGCGGTCACGGCCGAGGCGGTCTTCCCCTCCAGCTGCCGCTGCACGCGGTTGGCGACCCGCAGCTGCCGGAGCTGCCAGTCGACGCGCGCCTGTGAATCGTCCGACAGGGCCAGATCGGGCCGCTCGTAGAATGGGTTGTCGCAGGTTTCGCCGCGCACGATCGCGATCGGGTGGTTGCGCAGCACGTCCTGGACCCGGTGCGGCGGGATGGTCGTCCGCGGGTACCGGCAGAGCCCCACGAACGGCAGGCGGGAGAAGTGCTCATTGATCTGTGCTTCGTACCAGACGATCTGACGCCAGAGGTCATCCGAGGGGACCTCGACGAGCTCGCCGGTCGCGCACAGGCCCGCGAACCCGTCGGCCAGGGCCTCGGTGATGAAACGGTCGATGCGCCCGAGAACGACGTTCGGATCGAAGACGCCGTTGTCGAGGTAGGCCTCCTCGCGCGTCAAGAAGAGCAGCGCCCCGCGCGACTCCGCCCGCAGCGAGCAGATGCCCTTCTCTTCGAGCTCCAGCCCGAGGTGCTCGTACTCGGCGCGGGTGCCGACGAAGAGGCATCGCCGTCCACGCGCGAGTCCCTCGAGGACCAGAGAGAGGACGGCGTTCTCTTTCTCGGTTTCGGTCTCGTAAGGGAGGCAAATATGTCTCCCGCGCAGGTTCGCGGCCTGCGCGGCGTGAACGGATTGGGTCATGTTTGCTGGAACGTTCTCTTTGAGTGCCACGAGTCTACACGCTCATGCAAATTGCTGTGTAATTTTGTGGTTACCGATCACTTACCGATTAGTGACCGATCATCTGGTTGTCATCGCCGGATCGGCTCCAGAACGGCGGCTGGAAGCATGGAAAGTATTCCCGCAAGTGGCAACGCGGATCGGCGATCGGACGAAGTTGTGACGATGGCGTCGCTGAGGACCTCGCGGTAGGCGTCGGCGGCAAGCTCATCCGGAAGACGCAGCCACGTGTCCTTCCAGATGGAGGTTCCGGACGCCCGGCCCGTCGCCTCGAGCGCGGCGAAGAACCGGCCGACGACCGCCAGGGACGCCCTGCCACCCGGGGCGACGCGGGCGAAGGCGATGACGTGGCGCGCCTGGGGTCCCTCCACCGACAGCGGCAGGTAGGCGCCCGTCTCGTAGAGCTCGCGGTGGCGCCGCCGGTGCCCGAGGACCCGGGCCGCGACCAGCAGCTTGAGCGCGCCGTCCGCGGGGCGGGCGCGCGCGGCCGTGATGCGCGCCTGCAGCGCCTCACCCTCGAGGCCGCGAAGCTCATCGAGCAGCGCGCGGCGGGCGGCGTAGTCGACGGGGCGGCGGTTGTCCGGATCGACCAGCGCGAAGTCCCAGAGCTCCGTCCCCTGGTAGAGATCGGGGACGCCCGGGACGGTGACCTTGAGGACCAGCTGACCGAGCGCGTTGCAGAGGCCGGCCGTCGCGATACCCGCCACGAAGCGGCCGAGGTCGGCCAGGAAGGGGTTCGTCGCCGGATCGCGCCCGAGGAGGTGCCGGAGGAACTGGTCGCAGGCCCGCTCGTATGGCTCGTTGACGTTGATCCAGCTGGTATGCAGCTTTGCCTCCCGCAGCGCTTTGAGCAGGTAGGCAGAGAGGCGCTCGGTGAGGGCGTCGTGCGTCTCGGCCGGCAGCTCACCCTCGAGTGCCTCGAGCGGCCACAGGCCGATCAGCGTCTGATAGATGAAGTACTCCTCGTTGGCGCCGGGGACGCGCGCCTCGTCCACGAGCGGCTTCGACCGGCGGTTCATCCGCTGCCAGCGCTTGACCGCCTCCAGGAACTCGCGCGGGATCTCCGAGAGGGCGTCGAGCCGCGCGCGCATGTCCTCGCCGCGCTTCGTGTCGTGGGTGGCGGTGGCCGAGAGCGCGTGCGGCTCGCGCTCCGCCCGGCGCGCGCAGAAGACGTGGAAGCGATCGATCTCCATCACGGCGGTGGTGGGACGTCCGCCGACCTCGTTCAGCGAGGCGAGCGGAAAGTAGCGGTAAAACACGGTGTCCTCGAGCCCCTTGGCCATCACTGGACCGGTCAGCTGCTGCAGGCGCATGACCAGCTCCCGTCGCTCGGCCCGGTCGGACTCGGAGATCCCCTCCGGATCGCGCAGCAGGAGCAGATCGCAGAGAAAATCGAAGATCGATTCGGAGGTCGACCGGTTGCGCCGCTTGGCCTCGCGGACGGCGCGCAGGACGTTCAGGCGATCCCCGTCGCTGATCGTCTCCGTGGCGGCCCGGACGTAGGTCCGGTAGACCGGGAAGCAGGCGATCACCTCGCCGAGCGCCAGGTGCAGGCTGCTGGCGGTGAAGTCGCGCGACCAGCGGTGCTGCTCCGAGATGCGATCGAGCCGGCGCGCCAGCACGTGCAGCTCGCTCGACATGGCGGTCCGCAGGATCAGCTTCTTGGCCCGGTAGAGGAGATCGTCGAAGGTCCCGGTCCCCTCGCGCAGGCGGCGGTAGCCGCGCTCGATGGCCCGCAGGCCAGCCGGCTCGACGAACAGGCCGTTGATCGCGTTCAAGAGCTCGTAGCCGGTGGTGCCCTGCACGGGCCACTCGGGCGGCAGCTCCTCGGCGCCGGTCAGGATCTTTTCCACGACCACGTAGCTATGGCCGGCGGGCGCGCCTTCGGCCTCGACGTCACCTTCTCCATGGCGCGGGCGCTGCAGCTCCTCCAGGTAGCGGTGCGGGTCCCACAGGCCGTCGACGTGGTCGATGCGCAGGCCGGTGACTTTCCCCTCGCGCAGCAGCGCGAACGCCTTCTCGTGCACCGCCTCCAGCACCTTGGGCTCTTCGATGCGGATGGCCGCCAGATCGTTGATGTCGAAGAAGCGGCGGTAGTTGATCTCCTCGGCGGCCACCCCCCAGTAGGAGAGGCGGTAGGCTTGCTCGCCGAGCAGCGCCTCCAGCGCGTCGAAGCTGCGTGCCTTTCCCTGCTCGCCGTTGATGGCGAAGAGGCTCTTTTCGAGCGCGTCGCGCACGGCCGCGCTCGCCGACACCAGCGCGTCGAGGCGCCGCTTGACGATCTCCTTTTCGCGCTGGCGCTCGCGCATCTTCTCCGCGTCGGTCTCCCAGCGGGTGGGGAGGTTCTTGGTGGCGGTGACGATGCTCTCGATCTCCAGCACGTCGGGGTGGTCGTCGGGGTGGGTGCGCCGCAGGTCGGTGACGATCGGTTCCAGGAGCGGCAAGATGGTTCGGGGCCCGATCGGGAAGACCGCCTCGCCGTAGTGGGCCTGGAAGGCGCCCGCCGCGTAGCCGATCTTGATCTCGCTCCCCTCGAGGACACGGCCGTACTGCCGGCCCAGGACCGGCAGCAGGATCTTCTCGTCGAGCTCGGACTTGGGTGGGTGCCAGTCGATGTCGAAGAACGGCGCGTAGGGGGAGCTGCGGCCATTCTCCAGCACGTCGTTCCACCAGTGGTTGGCGGGGCTGGCGATGCACATGTGGTTGGGGACCACGTCGAGCAGCAGGCCCATCCCGCGGGCGCCGAGCGCGGCGGCAAGGGCGTCGAGGTCGCTCTCGGTCCCCAGATCCGGGTTGAGCCGGCCGTGGTCGATGACGTCGTAGCCGTGGGTGCTCCCCGGGCGGGCGGTCAGCAAGGGCGAGGCGTAGAGGTCGCTCACCCCCAGCGCCTCCAGGTAATCGAGCAGCCCGGCGGCGTCGCGAAAGTTAAAGTCTTTGTTGAGCTGCAGACGATAAGTGCAAATGGGAATTCGCGACGTCATCGTGACCGCGGTCCCAAACTAGTCGCCTGCCCGGGGAACGCAAGCGGCGTCGCGGCCATCTCAGAAGGAGGGCGGCATCGGTTGATCCGACGGATCGCGGGTGCGCGGCGCCGACGTGGGTGGTGGCCCGGGCGCCGGCGTCGGAGTTATTTTGGGCCCCGGCGCGGGCGCCGGCTCCGCTTCGGGGAGCGGCGGCGGGGCGAGATCGCGCGACGGCGAATCGGTCGTGGGCGCGGGCGGCGGGATGGCAAACTGATCGGGTAGCTTGTCAGGTGATGCGGAAGGCGACACTGCGGGCGGCGGGCCGGGCGGCTGGGCGAAGGGGTTCTCCGGCGGCAGAGGGTCGAGCGAGGGGAGCGGCTTCGACGGCGCGAGGTAGATGCTCCCCGGCCGCTTGATGGGCTCGTCGGCCGGGCGGTGGTGCTGGCGCGGCCGGGGAGGCGCCGCGGGGCGGCTCTCGGTCGCGACCGGCTTCGGTTTGGCGGGCGCCGCGGCCTTCTCCGTCGCCGGCGCGGGCGCGGCTGACGCGGCCGCCGCGGGCGGTGGCGCTGGCTCCGCGGAGGCCGGCGTCGCAGGGGCGGCGACCGGGGGCACCTCCGCACTTGCCGGCGGGCTGGGCGCGGGCGTAGTGGCCGGCGCGCGGTGAACGAGGCCCAGCTCCCGCCGGGCCGACCCGATGATCCGATGGTAGAGGCCCGTGGCGCCGAGGACCGCCGCGATCGCCAGCAGCCCCAGCGCGGCCAGCGCCAGCCGGTGGTGGGTGACTGGCAGCTCGTCGCGCACGTAACGCTCGTCGTCAGTCACCTCGAAGTCGACGGGGACCTCGAAGTCGGGGGGGCGTGTCTGGGGGGCGCGCGTCTGCTTGGGTCGGAGTCGCAGCGGCTCGGGCGCCGGCGTGCGGACCGGCGGTGGGGTCTCGTCGATCTCCGTCGCCATTCCGGGCGCCACCCCCGGCGCCACGGGCGCCGCCCCACGCGCCGGGCGCAGCGGCGGGGGTGGCGGCGCGGCGATCAACGTCCCACCCGTCCCCCCTCGATCGACCGGATCGTGCGAGAGCGTCTGCTCCGAGGCGGCCTCGAAGGCGCGCGCCATCTCCATCATCCCCGACCAGCGCTGGCCGGGATCTTTGGCCAGCGCGCGATCGAGCACCGCCTGCAGCGCGCGCGTGTCCCACCAGGCCGGCAGGAAGCGCGCGAGCGGCGGCGGCGCCTCGTGCACCACCTGGTAGAGCAGCGAGGCGATGTCGTCCCCCTGGAACGGCTCCCAGCCGGTCAACATCCGGTAGGTGATCGCCCCGAGCGCGAACTGGTCGCTGCGACCGTCGACCTCGTCGGCGGCGCCGCGCGCCTGCTCGGGCGACATGTAGGCCGGCGATCCGATCATGTCGGTCGGCGTCGAGAGCAGCGTTCCGGCGGCGCGGATTTTGGAGATGCCGAAGTCGAGCACCTTCACCAGCTCGTCCATCTGGCCGTCGATGGTGACGAGGAAGATGTTGGCCGGCTTGAGATCGCGGTGGACGATGCCGTGCGCGTGCGCGGTGGCCAGCGCCGAGGCGACCGACTCGACGACGCGCACGGCGCCGGGCAGCGGCACGGGCCCCGAATGCGCCAGCCGAGCCTCGAGATCGCGCCCCTCGAGCAGCTCCATCACGAAGTAGGGGCGGCCGTCGGGGGTGGTGTTGAAGTCGTAGATCTGCACGACGTTCGGGTGGCGCAGCTCCGACATCACCTCCGCCTCGCGGCAAAAGCGGGCGAACGCCTCGCGGTTCCCGAGCAGCTCGGGGCGCAGCACCTTGACGGCGTAGCGGCCGGGGAGGCGGGCGTGGGTCGCCTCGAACACCTCGCCCATCCCGCCGCTGCTGATGCGCCGGCCCAAGAGGTAGGTCTCACCCAGAACGACGCCGCCCGCCCAGGAGCCGGGATGGTTCGAAAGCGAGCTCACTCTCCCAAGTTAAGGCCGCGGTCGCGCGCCAGGAAGAAGAGCGCGGGCGAAGAGACGGGCGGCGTCCGGCTCAGCCGAACACGATGACCGGCTTGACGTCGGCGGGCCCGCGCACGAGAGCGTCCTGCCAGCGCTCGAGCGGCACGCGGCGCGAGACGAGCCGCTCCAGCCAGTGCCGCTCGGCACCCGCCAGGGCGGCCACGGCGGCCCGGTAGTGGCGGAGGTTGGCGTTCACCGCGCCGAACACGACGTTGTTCTCCAGCACCATCTGCTTGTTGAGGGCGGTCAGGTTGATCGGGATCGCCCGCGCTCCCGACGAGACGCCGGTCAGGCAGATGATCCCGTCGGGGCCGACGTTCTCCAGCACGTCGAACACCAGCTCGCCGACGCCCGTGCACTCCAGCACCACGTCGGCCACCGGGACGTCCTCGACCCGCCCGCTGTGGTAGGTGGCGCCGAGGGCGGCCACCAGCGCCGGCTTGGGCCCGTCGGTGACGCGGTCGAGGACGTGCACCTCCAGCCTGCGCTGTCGCCCGAGCAGCGCGGCGAGCAGGCCGATCGGCCCCGCGCCGGTCACCAGCACGCGCGCCGGCGTCCAGACGGCGCGCGCGCCGATCCGTTCGATCTGTTCCCACGCCTTGGCGAGGATGGTGGTCGGCTCGACCAGCACAGCCAGATCGCCGAGCGTCGCCGGGACCGGCACGGCGAAGGCCGTCTCGAGCAGGTAGCGCTCGGAGGCGTAACCGTCGCGGCCGTTGATGCCGCGCTCGGTGAAGCCGCCGTTCTTGCACATGTCCCACTCGCCGGCGGCGCAGCTCGCGCAGGGGGCCGGATCGGGGCGGCGCACCACGCCGACCACCAGATCGCCGGGCGAAAAGCCGGTCCCCGGTGGTGCGATCCGCACGCGTCCCAGGTTCTCGTGGCCGATGACCAGGCGTTCGCGCCCCGGGGGCGGCTGGCCGTAGGCGCCGCTCAGGATCTCGAGATCGGTGCCGCAGACGCCGATCGCGACCGTGTCGCAGAGTAGCGAGTCGGGGCCGGCGGCCGGCTCGGGGATCTCCTCGAGCCGGGCGCTGTCGGCCACGCCGGGCTTGGTCGTTATGGCGCGCATCGGGACGATCATTACAACTTCTCGGGGGCCTTGCGCTCATCATCGGCCGAACGCTAAATAACCGCATGCCGACCGTCGCCCGAAGCCTTCGCTCCGTCGCCGTCGCTGTCGCGCTGGTGGCCCTCTCGGGACCCGCTGGCTGCGACCGGTTGAAGGCGCGGCTCGCGGCGAACGGTGGGGAGACGGCCCCGGCAGCGCCGGCCTCGCCGATGGCGCAGGCGCCCGCGCCGCCCACGTTGCAGCCAAGCGGAGCGGTCACGCCCAAGACCGAAGCGCCCAACGAGGCGCGCGTCCTGTCGTCGGCCTTCTCCGCGGTGGCGCGGGCGCTCCGACCGTCGGTGGTCCGGATCGACGTCGAGATCGCACCGCGGGTCGCGCAAAACGGCGGCGGAGCCGAGGGGGACGAGGACGAGCAGATGGCGCCCTTCCTGCGCCGCTTCTTCCAGTTCGGCCCGGGGATGCCGGAGCCGGCACCGGGGCCGCAGCGCGGGACCGGATCGGGCGTGGTGCTGGACGCCCGCGGTGACATCATCACCAACCGGCACGTCGTCTCGGGCGCGACCAAGGTCAACGTGACGTTCAGCGACGGGCGCGAGTTCGCCGCCAAGACGCTGGGGACCGACGCCGAGACCGACGTCGCCGTCATCCGCCTCGCCGAGCCGCCGCGCGATCTGGTGGCGGCGCGCATCGGCGACTCCGACAAGCTGGAGGTCGGCGAGTGGGTGCTGGCGATCGGCAGCCCGCTCGGCCTCGACCAGACCGTCACCGCCGGCATCGTCAGCGGCAAGGGGAAGGTCGGGCGGCACGTTCAGATGTCGGGCGGCCGCGTCCGCCACTACATCCAGACCGACGCCAAGATCAACCCCGGGAACTCGGGCGGGCCGCTGGTGAACCTCTCCGCCGAGGTGGTCGGCATCAACACGCTCATCAACACCGGCCCGGGCGGCGCCTACGGGTTCGCCATCCCGATCAACCAGGTGCGGCGGGTCGCCGAGTCGCTCATGAAGGAGGGGCGCGTCCGTTACGCCTATCTGGGCGTGGTGGTCGGCGACCTCGGCGAGATGGACGCGGCGGCGGCCAAGGCGGCGCCGCCGGGCAGCTCGGCCCTGGTCGGCGAGGTGACCCCGGGCGGCCCGGCGGCCAAGGCGGGGCTGCGCGCGGGCGATTTCATCACCGACCTCGACGGCAGGAAGATGGACGGGGCGGGGGACGTGATCGAATACGTCTCGACGCGCGGGATCGGCGTGCACGTCGCGGTCGGCGTCTGGCGCGACGGCAAGCGGCAGGCGGTCGACGTCGTGCTCGGCGAGCTACCTTCACAGGACGGCGGCGGCGCGCAGCCCAAGCTGGGGCTGGCGCTGCAAA
This sequence comes from uncultured Pseudomonadota bacterium, assembly GCA_963831685.1. Classification (GTDB taxonomy): domain Bacteria; phylum Myxococcota_A; class Polyangia; order Fen-1088; family Fen-1088; genus JADGRB01. The sequence goes on along the minus strand of CAWHRJ010000004.1, from coordinate 1,104,464 downwards.
CGCTGACGCCACGGCTCGCGGAGTCGCTGGGCCTCGATCCGCGCACGCGCGGCGCGGTGGTGGCGGAGATCGCGCGCGGCGGGCAGGCGGCCGCGGCGGGCGTCCGCGAAGGGGACGTCATCCTGGAGATCGATCGCCAGCGCGTGGCGACGGCCGAGGACGCGGTGGCGGCGCTGGGGGCGCCCCGCAAGGGCGGGCACCTGGTGCGCCTGGCGACGGCCGGCGGGCTCCGCTACATCACGCTCGGCGGCGAGTGAACGCGGCGGCGGCGCTGGGCGCGGTCGCTGCGCTGCTGGCGTACGCGCACCCGCCGTTGCCGATGGCGCCGGGCGCGCCGCTCGTCGCCGAGAAGTTCGTCTCGCCGGCGGATGCCATGCGGGCGTTCCTGGGCGACTTGGGCGACGCGCCGGGCGTGGTCGCGTTCGGCGAGCTGCACCAGACGGCGAAGACCGCGGACGTTCGCTCATCGATCGCGCGTTTCACCGACGAGATCCTGCCGGCGATCGCGCCGCGCGCGTCGCACCTCATCGTCGAGACCTGGGTCTCGCGCGGCGCCTGCGGCGAGACCGAGAAGCAGGTGACCCAGGACGTCGCCCGCACGACCGAGCGTCCCGCCGAGACCGAGAACGAGATCGTGCGCCTCCTGCGCCGCGCGAAGGAGCTGGGCATGGAGCCGCACGTGCTGGACGTCGACTGCCACGAATATCAGACGCTGGTCGGCGCGGGCGGCACCGTCGACTACGACAAGCTGCTGACCCTGACCGGCCGGCACCTCGGCCGCGCGATCGAGCAGGCGCTCGCGCTGCCGCGCCCGGCCGATCGCCCGCTGGTGCTGGTCTACGGCGGCGCGCTCCACAACGATCTGGCGCCCAACCCGGAGCTCGCGAAGTACAGCTTCGGCCCGGCGATCGACGCGCTCACGCACGGCGACTACCGCGAGGTCGATCTTTTGGTCCCCGAGCTGGTCGACAGCTACCCCGCGCTGCGCGCCGAGCGCTGGTACCCCGTCTGGCGGAAGGCGCGGGCGACGCCGGGGACGACGCTGATTCGCCGCCAGGCGCGCTCGGCGGTGCTGCTGTTTGGGGAAAGCGACCGGGTTGCCGGTCGGCGATGACGGATGTATGGTGACTGTATGGCGCGGCGTGTGTCGACCACGATTCGACTGGAGGACGCAGACGTGAAGGCCTTGAGGAAGGCCCGAGCGGATGGGTATTCGGCGTCCGATCTCATCCGGAAGGGTCTGCGGGTGGTGGCTTCGCGCTACTACACCGGGCGGCGGCCGCCGTCGACGCGGCTCTTCGAGTCGACCGACAACAAGTTGGGCGACGAGTCCGAGCTGTTTCTGGATCTGGAGAAGTGACGTCGCCGATAGTGGCCGACACCGGCGGGCTGCTGCGCGCGCTGGCGGCCACGCCGAATGGAACGCCGAGCTTTCCCGAATACGAAGAAGCCTTGGTCTCGGCTCGCGCCGTCATTGTCCCCGGGCTCGTGTTGGCGGAGGTGGATTATTTCTTGCGGGACAATCGGGCGGCGATGCGCAAGCTCGTCGCCGATATTTTCGATCCCGGCACGCGCTACGAATACGAAGCGCCTCTTCCGACCGACATTGCGCGTGCGCTGGAGCTCGATGCCAGATTCGAGGAGCTCGGTCTCGGCTTGGTCGACGGAACGGTGGCAGCGGTTGCGGAGCGACGGAATGTCTACCGTCTGCTGACCACCGACCGTCGCGATTTCGTGGCGCTGCGCGGTGGGCGCCACCTCAATCGAAGGTTCGTGCTGGTTCCTTGACGGAACTCACGCGGCCAGCTGGTGCTCGAGTCGCCGCACGCGCCGGAGCGCGCGGATCGAGGTCGCCAGCGAGGCGCCGAGGAGCGCCATCGGAACCAGCGGGATCAACGGGAAGAATCGGAACACCATCCGGACCGTTCTCAATCGCCAATGGTTTCTTCTCATCGTCGCCTCCAATCTCGAATCTTCCCATCGCGTTCGAGCTGGCAAGCAGAGCCCGGCCCAGGCGGATGCAGGAGAGGTCAGCGGTAGACGATCTTGGCGATGGTCAGCTCGCGCAGGCCGGCGTGCCAGCGGGCGATGACGGTCTCCCCCCTGGACTTGCCGAGCAGCGCGCGGCCGACGGGCGACTTCCACGAGATGTCGCCGGCGGCGCCGTCGGTCTCGTCGACGCCGACGATCCGGTAGGTCGCGGCCTCGCCCTCCTCGTCCTCGACGGTGACGGTGGCGCCGAAGAAGACACGGTTGCGGCGCGGCTGCGTGGCGGGGTCGACGATCTGCACGTCGTCGAGCCGCTTGGAGAGGAACCGCAGCCGCTTGTCGATCTCACGCAGCTGCTTCTTGCGGTAGATGTACTCCGCGTTCTCCGAGCGATCTCCCTCGGCGGCGGCGTCCCCCAGCGCGCCCACCACCTCGGGGCGCTTCTTGCTGCGCAGGAAGGTCAGCTCGTCCGCCAACCGTTTGAACCCGGCGGGCGTGATGTAGTTGATCTCGGTCGGCTTCTTCTCCGGCACGACGGCAGCCTAACTCGGACGTGCTCGACGTGGTCAACGATCGGCTGGACGTGACGATCGCGCGGCTCGACATGGTCGCTGGCCAAGCGTGACGTCCGCCTCGAGCAGCGCGTGGACGAGCTCGAGATTCGCGTCGAAAAGCTGGAAAACAGAGTAGCTCGACCGGGAACGGGAGCGGCAATCCCGTGGTATACGGGATCCCTCGAATGTCTCAACGAAAGATCGCGGTTTTAACCAGTGGTGGGGACGCGCCCGGAATGAACGCCGCCATCCGCGCGGTGGTCCGCACCGGAATCGACAAGGGCTGGGAGGTCTTCGGGGTTCGCAACGGCTACGCAGGGCTGTGCGAAGGGCAGATCGAAGCGCTCGGCGCGCGCGACGTGGGCAACATCCTTCAGCGCGGTGGGACCGTCCTGGGGAGCGCGCGGCTGCCGGAGTTCAAGGACGAGTCGGTGCGGGCGCGCGGGCTCGCGCACCTGTCGGCGCGCGGGATCGACGGGCTGGTGGTCATCGGCGGCAACGGGACACAGACCGGGGCGCTGGCGCTGTCGAAGGCGGGGCTGCCGGTCGTCGGCGTCGCGTCGACCATCGACAACGATCTGGCCGGATCGGAGATGACCATCGGCGTCGACACCGCGCTCAACATCGCGCTCGAAGCGATTGACCGGCTGCGGGTGACGGCCTCGTCTCACAAGCGGGCATTCCTCGTCGAGGTGATGGGGCGCAACTGCGGCTACCTCGCGCTGATGGCCGGCATCGCCGGCGGCGCCGATTCGGTGGTGATCCCCGAGGCCGACGTCGAGCCCGAGCAGATCGCCACGAACCTGCAGGCGGCCTGGGAGCGCGGCAAGCCGCACGCGATGGTGGTGGTCGCCGAGGGGGCCAAGCACAACGCGGTCAAGCTGGCGCAGCACTTCGAGCGCGAGAAGGGGCGGCTCGGGTTCGACCTGCGGGTGACGACGCTGGGGCACGTGCAGCGCGGCGGCGAGCCGGGGGCGTTCGATCGCCTGCTGGCCACGCGGCTGGCGGCGGCGGCCACCGACTGCCTCGAACGCGGCGAGCACGGTTGTCTGGTCGGCCTCATGCGCGGCGAGGTGCGGACCACGCCGCTCGCCGACGTGGTCGGCGCCGGCAAGGCGATCGATCTCAAGCTGCTCCAGCTACAAAAGGTGCTCGCCCAGTGATACTCAGTCAGGGGTGACGCCCCTGGATCGTCTCAGCGAGCGCCAGATGGCGCTGCTCGTGATCCTGTTCGGGCTTCTGCTCTACATTCCTTTCGCCGGCAGCTACGGGCTCTGGGATCCCTGGGAGACGCACTACGCGGAGGTGGCGCGGCAGATGACCCACCGGGGCGACTACATCAGCCTCTGGTGGCCGGGGTCGCCGCGCGATCCCGACGTCTTCTGGTCCAAGCCGGTGCTGTCGTTCTGGTTGATGAGCCTGGCGATGCACCTCGCCGGCATCGGACTGCCGGGCGGTCCGGCCGGCGAGATGGCGCTCGGGCACCGCGCCGAGTGGGCGGCGCGCGTCCCGTTCTGCCTCACCGGCGTGCTCGGGATCTACGCCGTCTACCTGGTAACCGCCCGCTTCGTTTCGCGGCGCGCGGGGGTGCTGGCGGCGATCGTGGTGGCGACGGCGCCGATGTACAGCCTGGTCGCCCGCCAGGCGATGACCGACATGGCCTTCGTCGGTCCGATGGCGATGGCGATGGCGCTCGCGGCGCTGGCTCTGTTCGACAACCCGGGGACCCTGGGAGGGTCCCCGCGCCCCCCCGCGACGGGCTCGGACGAGCAAGCTCGTCCTCCCCTACGCGACGAATCGAACGAGCAGCTGCCGCGGCGCGGGCGCGGGTGGCGGAGCTGGCCGCACCACGGACTCTTCTACGGGACGCTGGCGCTGTTCACGCTGACGGTGATTCCGCAGCTGGTGGTCAACTCGACAGAGCTCAGGGTGGAGATCCCCTGGGGCGACAAGACCTTGGTCGTCTATGGCGCGGTGGCGATGATCCCGTACTACCTCGGCTTCGCCCTGTTCGTGTTTCTCGCCGCGCGCGCGCGCACGCGGGCACCGCTCTACCTGGCGCTGGCGGCGATCCTCTGCGCGCTCGCCGTGCTGGCCAAGGGGCTGGCGGGGCTGGGGCTGCCGCTCATCATCCTGCTCGCGTACCTGGGGTTCACCTGGAGCTGGTGGCGCCTGCGCCGCCCGCAGATGTTGCTCGGCCTGCTGATCGCGGTGCTCGCTTTCGCCGTCGTCGCCGTTCCGTGGCACCACGCGATGTTGATCCGCCACGGGCTTCCGTTCTGGAACGAGCTGTTCGGCGACAACCACTGGCGGCGGATGGTGATCGGGCGGCACGGCGATCGCGGATCGTTCGAGTACTTCCTGCGCGAGGTCGGTTACGGGATGTGGCCCTGGATCGTGGTGGCGCCGGCGGCGCTCGGCTGGGCGGTGCTGCGGCGGGCGCCCGCGGGTGACGGCGCCGAGGATCGCAAGCAGCAGGTGATCTGGTTGGGGGCGATCTGGTTCGTGTCGTCGTACGCGATCGTCTCGCTGTCGATGACCAAGTTTCACCACTACGTCCTGCCGGCCCTCCCGGGGCTGGCGATCGTCGTCGGCGCCTTCCTCGACGACATCGCCCGACGGAAGGCCTTCCGGACCGGCGCCGCCGCGCTGGCGGTGGGGCTGCCGCTGCTCCTGCTGGTGACGCTCGACCTGACCGGCGCCAAGCACGCCTCCGAGCGGTTGCTCTGGCTCTTTTCCTACGACTACGTTCAGAGCCCGAACGGCCGCGCCTGGCCGCCGTCGCTCGATTTCTCGGCGACGCTCATCGTCTTTGCCGTCCTGTTCGCCGCGGCCTCGGCGCTGCTGGTCTGGCCGCGCGCGCCGCGCATGGGCCTCTGGGCGCTCCCCGCGGCCGCGATCGCCTTCACCTTCTTCGTGCTCGACGACTACATGCCGGCCGTCGCGCCGTTCTGGTCCCAGAAGGGGCCGATCGCCACCTACTATCGGTTGCGCCGATCGCCGGACGAGCGGCTCTGCGCCTACATGCTCTACTGGCGCGGTGAGACCTTCTACACCTCGAACGAGATCTACGACGGACCCACCGACGAGCGGACGGTGTTCGACCAGGAGGGCGCCGACGACCGGCTCAAGGCGTGGGCGGCGCGCCACCGCGGCCAGCGCGCCTTCTTCATCTTCGAGCGTTATCAGCAGGCGAAAGTGACCGGGGATCTGCCGCCCGAGGCACGGGCGTCCTTCAAGGTGATCGACGACAGCAACAACAAGTTTTCGCTCGCGCAGGCAGATCTGTGAGCTGAGGCGCGCCGGTCATGTCGGAGAGCTCGGAGGCGCGGCGGGGACGGTTCGGCGAGCTGGGCGGCGTCGTGCCGGACGGGGAGGGGGGGCCGTTGCTGGAGGCGATCTTCGCGAGCGGCGAGTTTCTCCCCGAGCTCCTGCTGGCCGACGTGCGCGCGCTGCCGGCGCTGGCGGCCGATCCGTTCTTGCGACGCCCGAAACCGCCGGAGGTGATCGGGCAAGAGGTGCGGGCGGCGGCGGCCGGCGCGCGCGATCTGCCGGACCTGCAGCGCCGGCTGCGCCTCGTGCGCCGTTACGAGATGTTGCGTCTCGGCGTCCGCGAGCTCGGCTGGGGCACGACCGAGGAGGTGGCGCGCGAGCTGTCGGCGTTCGCCGACGTCTGCCTCGACGTGGCGGTCGCCTTTTGCGACGCGGCGCTGACCCGTGAGCTCGGGGCGCCGCGGGCCGAGAGCGGCGGCGAGGCGCGCTTCGTGGTGATGGCGATGGGGAAGCTCGGCGGCGAGGAGCTGAACTTCTCGTCGGACATCGACGTCTGCTACTTCTACTCGACCGACGCCGGCGCCGCCGGCGCAATGGGAGCAACGAGGGATTGGTCGCTGCACCACTACTACTCTGAGCTGTCGCGCCGGGTGACCGCGGCGATCGAGGAGCCGACCGCCGAGGGGATGATCTTCCGGGTCGACCTGCGGCTGCGGCCCGAGGGGCGCAGCGGGCCACTCTGCAACGCGTTGCCGGCGGCCGAGCGCTACTACGAGACGTTCGGGCGGACCTGGGAGCGGCAGGCCTGGCTGCGTGCCCGGCCGGCGGCGGGAGATCGCGCGCTCGGGGACGAGCTCCTGGCGATGCTCGATCCGTTCATCTATCCGCGCCACGTCGATCCCGGGATGGTCGAGGAAGTGCGGGGGCTGCGCGCGCTGTTCCGCGATCCGGCCGACGCGGCGGGGTCGCTCGGCGAAACGGGGTTCGACGTCAAGCTCGGTTCGGGCGGCATCCGCGACGTCGAGATGGTGGTGCAGGCGCTGCAGCTCCTGCACGCCGGCAAGCGGCCCGACCTGCGCGAGCGGAACACGCCCCGCGCGCTCCCGCGCCTGGTGGTGGCGGGGCTGCTCGGGGCGCGCGAGGCCGAGACGCTGCTCGCCGCCTACCGGTTTTGGCGCCGGCTCGAGCACCGGGTGCAGGTGGCGACGGGCGCGCAGCGCCACCGGCTGCCGGCCGGCGACCCGGAGCGGGGCGCTTTCGCGCGCGGGCTGGGGTTCGCCGATCTGGCCGCCTTCGACGCCGAGGTGGCCGCCACGCGGGCGGCGGTCGAGGCGATCGCGGCGACGCTCGGTGAGCCGCCGCCCGAGGCGCACCTGGCGGCGGCGCGGCTGCTCGATCCGATGCGCGACCGCGGCGAGCTGGAGCGGCGGGCCGGCGCGGCCGGCTTCCGCGACGCCGAGGCGGCGGCCGATACCCTGGAGCTGGTCGGGGCGCGCATGCCGGTGGCGTTCCTCGAGGAGGCGATCGCTTCTCCGGATCCCGATCGCGCGCTGGGCCACTTCCGCGATCTCGCGCTTCGCGGCTCCGTCGGCCTGATGACCCTGCTGCGCGATCAGCCGCGGCTGGTCCGGATGCTGGGGACGCTGTTCGGCACCAGCGATCGGCTGGCCGAGCTGCTGGTCCGCCACCCCGAGATGTGGGAGCCGTTCGTCGACGGGCTGGGGGAGCGTGTCCGTTCGGCACGCGAGCTCTCGCGACGGCTCGACGGGCGTCTGCCGGAGGCCGACGACGAGGAGACGGCGCTGCGCGAGATCCGGACCTTCCAGGCCGAGGAGATTCTGCGCATCGGTCTGCACGACGTGGCCGGGAGCCTGCAGCCGGCCGAGGTCTGCGGGCAACTCAGCGATCTGGCGGAGGTGTGCCTGTCGGCGGGGATCGCGGTGGCGCTCCCTGCGCTCGTGGCGCGGATGGGGAGGCCGGGAGCGGCGCTGACGGTCCTCGGGCTCGGCAGCCTGGGCGCGCGCGAGATGCGCTACGGGTCGGATCTCGATCTCGTCTTTCTCTACGGCGCCGACGGCGAGAGCGACACCGGCGTCGACCACCGCGAGTGGTTCGCCCGCGCGTCGCAGCGGCTCATCGCCACGATGGAGGCGATGCTGGAGGAGGGGCGCCTCTATCAGGTCGACACCCGGCTGCGCCCCTCGGGGGAGCAGGGGCTGCTGGTGACGTCGTGGACGTCGTTCGAACGCTACCACCGCGAGGAGGCGGCCGGCTGGGAGCGGGTGGCGCTGCTGCGCGCGCGCATCGTCTGGAGCGACGAGACGGCGGTGGCGCGCGCCGGACGCGAGCGCGCGCTCGCCGGGCTGGCCTTCGATCTGCCGCTCGACGACGCCGGCTTCCGCGCCGATCTGCGCCGCGTGCGCGGGCGGGTCGAGCGCGAGCGCGGCAAGGTGCCGGCCGGCTCTCGCCACCTCCACTTCGATCCCGGGGGGATCATGGACGTCGAGCTCCTGGTCGCGCTCGGGCAGCTCCGACACGCGCAGGATCCCGAGGTCCGCACCACCTCGACGGCCGACGTGCTCGACCGGCTCGTCGCGCTCGGCTGGCCGGCGGCGCTGCGCGACGACTACCTGGTGTTGCGGCGAGCCGCTTTGCGCCTGCGTCTCCTGCTCGATCGCCCGCAGGCCGTCGTCTCACCGCGCGACTTGCCGACCCTGGCCCGCAGCCTGGGGACGATGCCGGCGGCGCTGGGCGCGGACCTCGACGCCCGCATGGCCCGCGTCCGCGCCATCTTCGAAAAGTCGTTCTAGTCTTCGGCCTCGATCTCGGAGGCGATGCCGTGCAGGCGCAGCTTCTCCCAGAGGTTCTTGCGCGAGATGCCCAGGATCTCCGCCGCCTTCATCTTCTTACCGTTGGCCTGGGCCAGCGCCCGCATCAGGTACTCGTGCTCGAACTCCTTGAGCGCGGCCGAGAGCGAGCGCAGCGATCCGGCGGGGATGCTCGCGGCGCCGTCCAGCGCGCCGGTGATCCCGCCAGGCAGGTGCTCGACCTCGATCTCGCCCCCGCCCGCCAGCACGACGGCGTGCTCGATGGCGTGGGCGAATTCGCGCACGTTGCCGGGGAAGTGGTACTGCGAGAGCACCGCCCAGGCGCGCGGCGAGATCGTCGACGGCGGCTTGCCCGGCTGGGTGAACTTGTTCAGGAAGTATTGGAGCAAAAGAGGCAGGTCGCCGCGCCGCTCGCGCAGCGGCGGGATCTCGATGTCGAGGACGTTGAGCCGGTAGTAGAGGTCCTCGCGGAAGCGACCCTCCTTGATCCGGTCGCGCAGGTTGCGGTGCGTCGCCGAGATGATCCGGACGTCGACCCGCGTCGACTCGTTGGTGCCGAGTGGCTCGACCGTCCCCTCCTGCAGAACGCGCAGCAGCTTGGCCTGCGCCGGCAGCGGCACCTCGGCGATCTCGTCCAGCAGCAGCGTCCCGCCGTCGGCCGCCTTGAACCGCCCGTCGCGCCGCTTGACCGCGCCGGTGAACGCGCCGCGCTCGTGGCCGAACAGCTCGGCCTCCAGCAGCGTCTCGGGAAAGGCGGCGCAGTTGACCGCGATGAACGGCTTCGGGCGGCGCGAGCTACGTTCGTGCAGCGTCCGTGCCACCAGCTCCTTGCCGGTGCCGCTCTCGCCGGTGATCAGGACCGGCGCGTCGCTCTGGGCGATCGTCTCGATCCGATCGAGCAGCCGCAGCATCGGGGGGCTGCGCCCGATGATGGCGCCGGCGTACTGGCCGACGCCGTTCGACTTGCGCTGCGACAGCTCGGCGCGCGCCTGCTCCAGCTCCCGCTTGAGCGCGCGCTGGGTGGCGATCCGCTGCAGCTGCAGCACGATTTCGTCGATGTCGAACGGCTTGGTCAGGTAATCGTAGGCCCCTTCCTTGAGGGCGGCGACCGCATCGTTGATCGCCGCGTGAGCGGTGATGAGGATGACGTCGGTCCCCGGCGACTCCTGCCGCACGCGCCGGAACAGCGTCAGCCCGTCGACCTTGGGGAGCCGGATGTCGCAGATCATCACGTCGAAGACGTTCGACGAGATCTGGGTCAGCCCCTCGGCGCCGTTCGCGGCCAGACTGACCCGATGGCCGGCGTCGCGGAGGGCGTCACCCACCAGCACCCGAAAGTCGGGCTCATCATCGACCAAGAGAATGTCGAGCATCGTTTCGCTTCGGACTCTACAGCGGATTAACTGGAGCTTTCGGGGGTTGTCGTCAAGGCGGCGACTGCCGGAATGTAGCCGACCTGCGGTCCGCGGGCGACGTGTGCGTGCCGGCGTCGGCGCGCGGCGGCGCGGCGAGGGCGCGGTCCCGCCCGGCGCTCTTGGCGGCGTAGAGCGCCGCGTCGGCGGCGGCCTGCAGCGCGACGAAGGTCGGCAGCGTGACGTCGTCGAGATCGGCGACGCCGATCGAGACCGTGACGCCTACAGAGACAGAGGAAGAGACGGGCGCGCCCCCAGCGGGCTTCTCGCGCTCGGCCGTGGCGACGCCGAGGCGCCGGACCGTCGCGCAGACCCGGTGGGCGAGGGCGAGCGCCTCGCTGGCGGTGGTGTTCACGGCGAGCACCAGGAACTCGTCGCCGCCGGTGCGCGCGGCGAGGTCGGTGGCGCGACAGCTCCCGCGCAGCCCCTCGGCAACCAGCTGCAGCGCGCGATCTCCCTGCGCGTGGCCGCGCCGATCGTTGATCTCCTTGAGGCGATCGAGATCGATCACCAGCAGCGCCAGCGGCGTTCCGTAGCGGGCGCTGCGGTTCAGCTCGTCGGTGAACGCGCCCAGGAGGCGCCGCCGGTTGGCGAGGCCGGTCAGCGGGTCGGTGACCGACAGCGCCTCGAGCAGATCCTCCTTGCGCCCCACCACCCAGGCGAGCGGCGTCGTGATCGCCAGCGTGGCCACCAGGAGGTAGGCGTAGACCAGCGGCTGCCGGCCGAGCTCGTCGGCGATGTGCCAGGGGACCGGCGCGCGGTGTCCCAGCCAGGCTTGAAGAGCCAGGAGCCCCAGGACCAGGGCGACGGAGAGAACCACCCCGATCGTCGGATAGACGAGGCGCCGGGGGCGGCGCGCACGGCTAGGCATGGCGGTCGCCGCCGATCTCGGGCGGCTCCGCGGTGGTGGCCAGCGCGCGATCGAGCGCGCGCAGGAGCTCGTCGGCGGTGCCGGCCCCCTTGCGGACGACGCTGGCCACCGCCGGGCCCAACACGGCCCGCTCGCTGCGGGTGATGTAGAGCGCCGACAGGACGACGAAGGGGAGGTGGGCCAGACGCTCGTCGCTGCGGGCGGCGCGCAGCACCTCGAGGCCGGAGAGCCCGGGCATGACCAGATCGAGCACCACGGCGTGGAACCGTCCGCCCCGAAGAAGGTTGAGGGCCTCGCTTCCAGACGACGCCGGCGTCACCACGTAGCCGACCTCCTCGAGCCGGGCCGTGACCGAGAGCCGCTCCGCGGCGTCGTCGTCGACCAGCAGGACGCGCATTCCGGGTGCGCGCCTCGCGGAGCTCCCCTCGGCCGCCGTGACCGCGTCCGTCGCCGCCAGGGGAACCGACAGCTCGAGGCCGAGCCCCTCGTCGGCGCCGGTCCGCACGGCGATCGGCGTCCCGAGCCGGCGGCCGAGCCGCGCCGCGAGGAGGATCGGCAATGGCGCGGCGCCCGCCTCGCCCGCGCCGTCGATCGTCTCGTTTTGGTCGAAGGTGTGGCGGGCCGCCTCGGAGAGCCCGTCGCGCGTGTTGCGGACCCGGATGAGGGCGTTGCCGTCGGTCTCCTCGACGGCGATCTCGACGTAGCCGTGCTCGGTCGCCGCCAGCAGATGCTCGACCATTCTCTCGAGCAGGTGGCGGATCCGACGTTCGTCGATGGAGACGGGGAGGGGCTCGCGGGGGAGCCCGATCTGGATCGGGATGCCGCGCTCTCGGCCGAGCGGGTCGTAGCTCTCCGCGAGGCCGCGCACGAGCGCCGCCAGGTCGGCGGGCGCGATCTCCGGATCGGCGCGGCTCGACTCGAGCGCCGCCAGATCCAGGATGTCGTCGACCAGGGCCAGCACCGATTGCCCGCTGCGACGGATCACCTCGACGTACTGGCGCTGCTTCATCGACAGCGGTCCGGCGTCCCCCTCGGCGAGGAGCTGGCAGAGGGTCACCAGTGATCCGAGCGGTCCGCGGAGGTCGTGGCTCATCCGCAAGAGGAGCAGGTCAGACGACAGCTCGGCGCCGTTGCCGCCTCGGCCGGCACCGTCGGGCGCGGCGTCCTCGCCGTCGGCTGCCGAGATCGGTGCGGCCGCCTTGCGCGCTTCGCTCTCGCGCGCGACAGCGGAACGCTTGACCAGCACCAGAACGATGACGGCGGTTCCGGGAAGCAGCGCGGCGATCCAGATGGCGGCCAGAGCGGATGCTGACATAAAAAAACGGTTTCCGCGTTCGCGGAGTCCTCCTCCTCATGTGCGCACGGCAACGGTCTCCGTCAACCGCGGCACCGTCGGGGCGTGGCGCGTGGGGGAGGGACGGCTTTGCCGGCCCGAGCCCGTCGCGGGGGGCGCGGGACCCTTTGAGGGTCCCGATGAGATCGTCTCAGTGAAAGTCGTGCGACACGTCGATCGCGGCCGAGCGTCCGGGGAGCGGCTCGAAGCGGTCGGCCTTGATCGAGACGACGTCGTCCTGGTTCTGGACCCGGCCTTCGATCACCAGCGCGCTCGCGCCGAGGATGACCTGGCGGTGTTGTTCGTAGAGATCGGGGGTGACGATGGCGTTGGCGAAACCGGTCTCGTCCTCGAGCGTGATGAAGACGAACCCCTTGGCGGTCCCCGGGCGCTGGCGGACGATCACCACGCCGGCCACGCGCGCGCGGCGCCCTTGCGGCAGGGCGCCCAGATCGGCGGCGCGCGTGATCCCCTGACGGTCGAGCGCGGCGCGCGCGAAGGCGACCGGGTGCGGGCCGAGCGTCAGGCTGGTCCCGGCGTAATCGGCGGAGAGCTCCTCCTCGGCGGTCATCTCGGGCAGCGGCGACTCGGGCGGGATCTCCGCCTCGGCGGGGGGGGCATGGCGAAAGAGATCGCCCGAGCGGCCGAGCGCCTCGACCTGCCAGAGGGCCGCGCGGCGCGTGCCGCCGAGCGCGGCGAGCGCCCCGATCTCGGCCAGGCGCGACAGCGTTCCGTCGTCGGCGCCGGAGCGATGGGCGAAGTCAGCCGTCGACGCAAACGGCGCCGCGCGCCGCGCCGCCTCGATGCGCCGGCCGGTCTCCGCGTGGAGGCCGCTCACCGCGCGCAGGCCGAGCCGCACCGCGCGACCGCGATCCTCGAGATCGCAGAGCCACCCCGAGCACGTCACGTCGATCGGCCGGACGACGACGCCGTGGCGGACGGCGTCGCTCACCAGCGTCGACGGATGATAGAAGCCGAGCGGCCAGTTGTTGAGCATCGCCGCCAGAAACGCCGCCGGGTGGTGCGCCTTGAGATAGGCCGAGGCGTAGGCGATGAGCGCGAACGACGCCGCGTGCGACTCGGGGAACCCGTAGAGGGCGAACGACTTGATTCCCTGGACGATCTCCTCCTGCGCCGCGCCGGTGATCCGGTTCTTGGTCATCCCGTCGCGCAGAGCCGATTCGATCGCGTTCATGCGCTCCTGCGAGCGCTTGAACCCCATCGCGCGGCGCAGCTCGTCGGCCTGCCCGCCCGAGAAGCCGGCCGCCACCATCGCCATCCGGATGAGCTGCTCCTGAAACAGCGGGATCCCCAGCGTCCGTTTCAGGATCGGCTCCAGCGACGGGTGCGGGTAGGTGACGCGCGCCCGTCCGTTTCGTCGCTCGAGATAGGGATTCAGCATCTTCCCCACAATCGGGCCAGGGCGAATGATGGCCACCTCGACGACCAAGTCGTAGAACCGTTCCGGCTTCATGCGGGGCAGCGTCGCCATCTGCGCGCGCGACTCGACCTGGAACACGCCGACGGTGTCGGCGGCGCGCAGCATGGCGTAGACGGTCGGATCGTCGGGCGGCAGCCGCGCGCAGTCGAGGTCGACGCCCTCGTGGCGCGCGACCAGCGGGAAGGCCTCGGCCAGCACCGCCATCATGCCCAGGCCGAGCAGGTCGACCTTCACCAGGCCCATGTCGGCGCAGTCGTCCTTGTCCCACTGGACGACCACCCGGTTCGGCATCGCCGCCGGCTCGAGCGGCACCACCTCGTCGAGCGGGCCGCCCGAGAGGACCATGCCACCCGAGTGCTGGCCGAGGTGGCGCGGCAGGTTGAGCAGCGCGGTGGCGGCGCGCGCGGCCAGGCGCGTCCGCCGGTCGCGCGGCGAGAACCCCGCCATCTCGAAGTAGTCGATCAAGGTCCGACCCTCGTCGGCGGTCCAGCCCGGCAGAAACTTGGAGATCCGTGAGAGCTGCTCCTCGGAGAAACCCAGCGCGCGGCCGGCGTCGCGCACCGCCATGCGCGGGCGGTAGGTGATCACGTTGGCGGTCATGGCGGCGCCGCGCCGGCCGTACCTGGCGTAGACGTGCTGGATCATCTGCTCGCGCGCGTCGCCCGACGGCAGATCGAGATCGATGTCGGGCAGGCGATCGGCCATGTTGCCGGCGTTCGCCACCCGCTCCTCGGAAAGAAAACGTTCGAACAGCAGGTCCATCTTCACCGGATCGACGGCGGTGATGCCGAGGACGAAGCAGGCCGCCGAGTTGGCCGCCGAGCCGCGCCCCTGGATCATGATGTTCTTCCGCTCGGCCACCTGGACGATGTCCCAGACCAAGAGGAAGTAGCCGGCCAGCCCGAGGCGCCCGATGATGCCGAGCTCACGCGCGAGCTGCGCGCGGACCCGCGGGAGCAGCGGATCGGTCGCTTGATAGCGGCGGCCGACGCCGGCGTCGCAGAGCTTCTGGAGATAGCTCTGCTCCGTCTCGCCGGCGGGGACGTCGTAGACGGGGAAGCTGTAACCGAGATCGGCGAGCGAGAACCGGCACCGCTCGGCGATGGCGCGCGTCGCGGAGAGGGCGGCGGGGCGGTCGCGGAAGAGCGCCGCCATGTCGCGCGGCGGCTTGAGCCAGCGCTCGCCGTTCGGCAGCAGGCGGCGGCCGATCTCGTCGACGGTGCGTTTTTCGCGCGCGCAGGTGAGGACGTCGTGCACCAGCCGTTGCCGCGGCGTCGCGTAGCGGACGTCGTTGGTCGCCACCACGCCGACGCCGAGGGCGGCCGCCTGCGCCGTGACCGTCCGTTCGCAAAAGGCCTCGCGCGCGTCGAAGTGGCGGTGCAGCTCGAGGTAGACGTTGGCCCGCCCGAACGCCTCTCGGATCTCCGCCAGATCCTCGCGCGGCGCCGCGCCCCCCAGCGCGACCAGCCCCCCCGCGTGCTCGGCGAGCAGCGCGTGCGTCACGCGCGGCGGATTGGCCTTGGCGAGCCCCTCGCGCGCCCGCGTCAGCAGCCGGCAGAGGTTCTTGTAGCCAACCGCGCTCTCGACCAACAAGAGGAGCGGGGGCCCCTCCGCCAGCGTGACGTCGGCGCCGAAGATCGGCCGCACCCCCGCGCCCCGCGCTGCCGCCGCGAACCGGGGCGCCCCGTAGACGCCGTCCCGATCGCCGAGCGCCAGCGCGTCCATGTCGTTCAGCGCCGCCGCCGCGATCAGATCCTCCGGCAACGACGCGCCCTCGAGGAAGCTGAACGCCGACCGGCAGCGCAGCTCGACGTAGTCCGCAGCCGAGGGCATGAACGCGGCAGTCTGAACGTATGTTCAGTTAATGGCAAGGGCCGACCAGGTGGGCGGCCCATTTGAGCCGAAGCGTGTGTGAGATGGCATCGCGTCTATGTGCCACGTATACTTGGAACATATGTCCCAGTTGACGATCTATCTGCCCGATGAGCTGGCCGCGTCTCTTCGTCGTGACGCAAAGAAGGCCGGGAAGAGCCTGTCCGCGTACATGGCGGAGCTGGCGACGAGGCGGGGGCGTGGCAAAGCCGTGTGGCCCCAGGAGTTCAATCGCCTCTACGGGGCGTGCCGGGGCGAGCTGGTCGAGCCTGAAGATCCTCCCCCCGACGAGCTGCCAGGCTCGTGAAGCTGCTCGACACTAATGTTTGCATCGCCTTCCTCAACGGGACCGACGTAGAAGTCAGGACCCGCTTGACGGCCGAGGACCCAGAGGAGGTCGTCCTCTGCAGCACGGTCAAGGCGGAGCTGCTCTACGGCGCCCGGCACAGCACCCACGTCGATCGGAATCTTTCGCGCCTCGCCGCGTTCTTTGCCCCCTTCAAATCGCTTCCGTTCGATGACGACGCCGCGGAGATCTACGGCCTCGTCAGAGCGCAGCTCCGGCGGGCGGGGCGTCCCATCGGAGGGAACGATCTCATCATCGCGGCGACCGCATTGGCAGCCGACGCCACGCTCGTCACCAGGGATCAGGAAGAGTTTCGTCGCGTGCCGGGGCTTCGCATCGAGACCTGGTGATCGCGCTCGGGGGTGGCAGGTAGGCTTACTTGATGTCGATCTCGTCGACGTAGATCGTGCCGGTGTAGCCGGAGACGGAGAAGGCCTCGATGGCCAGCGCGTTCGTGGCGCCGGCGCCGGCGACGGTCGCCAACGAGGCCGAGACGGTCGTGTAGTTGGCGGTGATGGCGTTGAGGCTGAGGGCGGTGGGAGAGCCGGTGGTCGTGTCGAGAATGACCTTGAACCGCAGGTCCTCGCCGCAGGCTGCCGGGCTGGCCGAGACGTGCACCGTGAGCGTCTTGCCGGTCAGGTTCGCCGCGCCGCCGTCGACGCCGAGCGGGATGTCGACCTCTCCCTTGGTTGTGGCGCCGGTCGTTCCGGTGAAGGAGGCGGCGATGGCCAGCGCGCCGCTGCCGCAGTAGGTGTGAGGCGGCGTCGCCTGCGTGACGGTGGTGAAGGCCTGGCTGCCGGCGAGCAGCTTTGCCCCTTCGATGCCGCTCTCGAAGTTGAACATCGCGCCGCAGGTCGTGGTCGAGTGATCGAACAGGGCGTCGGTGACCACGCTGCAGCTGGCGTCGACGTTCGAGCCGCCGCTGCCGCCCCCCTTGCCGGTGGCGCCGGCGATCCCACCGGCCCCCGCGGCGCCGCCCTTGCCGCCGGCTCCCGCGGTGCCACCGCCGTTGCCGGCCGCGCCGACGCTACCGCCCGCGCCGGCCTCGCCGGTGGCGCCGCCGCTACCGGCCAGCTCGGAGGGCGCGACCATGCCGCGGTTGGCGCAGCCGGCGCCGCACGCGAGCGCCAGGGCGCCTGCGAGGGTGAAAGGCGCGATGAAAAGGCGCATCGAGGGAATCCAAAAATCATAGTCGAAAATGCGCATTCAAAGTCGAAAATGCTCAGTCGTAGTAGCCGTCGAGATAAAAACGGCCGGTGCGGCCGTCGCGGTGCAGGCGGTAGACGGCGCCGTCCGAGGCGTGAACATCCCAGTAGTCGCGCGCCCAGCTCCCGGTCCCGGTCGAATCCTCGGGCCCCCGCCACCACTCGCCCGACAGGCGGTACGGCCCGGCGGCGACAAGCACGCGCGCCGTCGTCTCGGCGCCGCGCAGGGCCGACGGCCCGTCGCGATCCATCAGCACCTCGATCTCCTCGGGCGGCCGCCGGTGGCGCAGCGAGAGGCGCGGCTCTTCCATGATGCGCGCTGCGAGCGCGCTGCCGGGCGCAGCCAGCGGATACGCTTGCACCGCGATCGCTTCCGCGCGCCAGCTGTCGACGGCGGCCGGCGTGCCGACGTTCTCCGGCCCCACCAGCGCGGCGAGTCGCGCCAGCGTGGCGCCGAGCCGGTTGGGGGCCGGCCCCGCCGGGCGCAGGATGTCGAGCTGGGTCGCCCGCACGCGTGCTGGAAGCGCGATCAGATGAACGCCGACCACGGCGGCCTCGGGCGGCCGGCGCGCCAGATCCAGCCGCATCAGCTCGAGCAGCGTCTTCGCCTCGCGCGTCGGCGCCGCCAGCGGGACCTCGCGGACGTCGAGGCCGCGCGGCTCGAGTGAGAGCCGCAGCGTCAGCCCGGCGCAGGCGAGGCCGCGCCCCGCGAGGCGCTCGAGCGCGCGATCGCAGAGCCCGCGCAGCACGAAGGTGAGCGGCTCGATCTCGTGAACCGGGTAGTCGAGCTCGAGCGCCTCTTCCAGCGCGTCGGCCGGCAGACGCGGCAGAAACGCCTCGTCGTCTTCCGCGCGCGCAAGCAGCGCCACCGCCGCGCCGGCCGGCCCGAGGCGCAGCGCGACCGCGCTCGGCGGCAGGGCGGCGACAGCGCCGGCGGTGCGCGTCCCCCAGCGCCGGAACGCTGCGCAGAGCTCGGCGTCGTCGGTGAAATGGGAGATCGGCAGCGGCGCCAGAAAACGACGGGCGTTGTTGCGATCGGCCGGGACGACGGCTAGCTCGTGCGCGCGCGTCGCCACCCGCGCGCTCCCCTTGGAGGAGGCGATCGCCACCCGCGTGCCGAACCCGAGCCGCGCGGCGTGCGCCTGCACCGCCTGCGCGATCGCTCTTTCTCCTTCCGGATAGAGGCGTCCGAGATCGTCGGCGGCAAAATAGATCCGCTCACCGGCGCGCTCCACGCGCGGCGCGAAGGCGTAGCCGACGTCGGTCAGCGCCGCCGCGCCCGCCTCGGCGTCGGCCGCCGTCGCGGTGAAGAGCCGCAGGGTGGGGCAGGCCGCCGATGCCTGCGCGCCCGTCATCCCCGGGCGGACGCCCGCCGCGCGCGCCTGGCCATCGAGCTCGACGACGCGCGGCTTCTGCTTCCCCGCGGCGGACAGCAGCGCCGATGGCGACTCGCGCGCCTCGGGCGAACGCCGCAGGGCCGCTTGCAACGCTAGCTGCGGGACGTAAACACAAGCGAGACGCATGGCGGCTGGTTCTCGGGCGTGGGCGCGTCGGACGCCCGGCCGTTACGTACGCGGTTGGCGCGAACGCCGAGGCCGGTGAAGAGGGGCGGGCCGTCGGTGGCGAACGCCGGCGCGCCGCCGAGCTCGATCGCCGCCGCCGCGAACGCCCCCAGCCGGCGCGCGCCGCTGGCGACGAGCACCGTCGTCCCCTGCGCGCGCGCCGCGTGGCGCAGCCGCACCCAGGCAGCGTCGGGGATCTTCAGCCGCGCGTCGCAGAGATCCAGCGCCACCATCCCGAACCCGCCCGCCGCCACCACCAGATCGACCGCCTTGAGTGCCTCGCCCGCCCGGCAGCGGATCCAGAGCAGCGCCGGGCCCAGCGCCGGGCCGGAGCCGGCCGGCGCCGCGCGCGCGTCGAGCGTCCCGCCGACGTCGACCAGCGCCGCCGTCTCGCCGGCCGCGATCGCCGCCTCCAGCGCCGCCCGCACGACCGCCGTCCGCCCGGACGACCGCCGCCCGGAGATCTCGCTCAGCGCCGCGCGCGGCCAGCCGCCGCCGAGCAGCCCGTCGAGCGCCGCGATCCCGGTCGCCCGCCGCCCGCGCCCCTCGCCCAGCCGCTCGAGCGAGACGAGATGCGCGGAGATCTCCCGGGCCATCTCCGGATCGCGAACCAGATCGAGCGCGCGAACAGACACACGACCGACGTTACCTGAACGTACGTTCAGGTTCAAGCACAGCCGGACCTGGAGTTACAAACAGACGCCGTAAATGGTCTGGCCGCTGACCGCGTGGCAGGTCGTGCTGGCGGTCGGGCAGTCGTTGGCGGCGGTGCAGGCGCCGTTCTGGGCGTCGCAGCGGCAGATGGCGCGGCAGGTCTGCTCGCACAGGAATCCCGGCGCGCACTGCGAGGTGCCGGTGCAGGCGGTGTTCTCTTTCCCGGTGCGCGTCGCCTCGGGGCAGGTGCAGTCGACGTGGTCCATGCTCGACGGGACCACGCAGGCGAGGCCGGCGGGACAGCCGGTCGCGCTCGCCGTCGCGGCCGCCGCGGTCGGATCGCAGCTGAACGAGCAGGTGTGGTAGGCGGTGGTGACGCCGCCGCAGATCACCGGGTCGCGGCAGAAGCTGCCCGGACCCACGCTGCCCGCGGTCGACGTGCAGTCACCGTCGGTGCTGCAGTAGCGCAGGCAGAGCTGCACGCCGGTGCAGCCGAGCCCGCCATAGCCGAAGCACTGCGAGCCGGCGGCGCAGCCGGCGTCGACGCCGCACGCGCCGCCAGTGGGGACGGTGCCGGCCGCCGTGCAGACATTGTTGCGGTCCTGGCAGTTGATGGCGCAGGTTTGGGTCGTCGGGCAGGAGGTCGCCGCCGCCGCCAGATCGCAACCTGGGAAGCTGGTACCCGGCGGGAGATCGGGCGCGCCCGCGTCGCCGGTGCAGCTCGTCTCGGGGGCCAGCGGGACGATCCCCTCGTTGATCGCCCCCTTGCGGATCGTCACCAGCGCGTTCCCCGTGCCGATCGCGCAGCCGCGGGCATCGTAGGCGGTGATGGCGAACGTGGCGTCGCCCGTCTGGTTGCCGGAGAAGCCGACCGACAGCGTCCCCTGGCTGACGTCCGCGTCGGCGATGAGGCTCAGGTTGCCGGCCGGGTAGTTCAGCGTCTGCGTCTCGGCCGTCCCCAGCGTGACGACCACGGTGATGTGATCGACGTTCACGATCGGCTGCGCGCTCGACTCGAGCACCAGCACGACGAACGACTGCGGGCTGGAGCAGCCCGCCGCGCCGGCGATCACCGCGGCGAGGAGCCCGGCGCACAGGACACACCTAAAACGCATGCATGTTCCCCAGCGCCGTCGGAGGGGGGCTCGCGCCCGACGATGCGGACGCCGCGATGATGATCGCCGTCGACAGCACGACGAGGCCCACAGTCCCCCAGAACCACTCCTTGCGATAGAACGGGACGGGACGTTCGGAGGGGGCCTGCGCCGTCCGTTGATCGAGCTCCAGCGGCGGTGGCGGGGTGGGCGCCGGAGCCAGCGTGAGCGGCGGGGCCGGCGCGGGGGGCGGCGAGACGTTCTGCGGCTCGCCCGGCGGCGGCGTGGCGGTCGGCGCCTGCGCGGGGGGCGGCGGGGCAGCCGGCGCGGGAGGCGGCGCGGGCGGGTTGGCCGCCGAAGGGGGCGCCGCGGGCGCGGGCGGCGTGTCGGTTGCCGAAGGCGTCGGCGTCTCGGCGCGCGCGACGCCGCCCGAGAGCACCATCGCCGCCAGCAAGAGCGGCGCCCCGGGAGAGACGCGACGTCGCCGCCAGCGCGACTCGTTGGTCATCGGGCGCATTGTCGCGCCGGAGCGGTTGCCGCGTCCAGCTTTGGTCATCGCGTTCCGCCTGCCGCCGGCTGGCCGACGGCGCCGTTGCGCAGGGCCGCCGCCCAGTCGACGCGCGCGCGCATGTCGAGCGCCCGCAGGCGGTCGGCCTCGGTGGCGTCGGTCGCCAGGCGCGCCAGCGCCGCCCGGGCGCGGACGAAGTCGCCGATCCGGTAGGCGGCGTCGGCGATCATGCGGCGGCACTCGCGCTCGAACTCGGGGGCCAGCGTCGCCAGTGTGGGTCGCCCGGTGGAGTCGGCGAGCTGCTCGTCGCCGCACGCGCGGCTCAAGAGAGGCAGCGCGCGCGCGGCGTCCCGGCCGACGAGCTGCCGTCCGAGCAGGTAGGGTCCCAGGCGATCGGCGGCGTGGAGTCGGGCAAACTCGCCGAACAGGAAGAAGATCAGCACCTGATCGACATCGGGCTCGACGGTGTCGGCGTAGAGCGCGCGGCCCAGCGTGGCGCGGGCGTCGGGGCTCGACAGCCCCTCGAGCTTGGCCAGCGCCTGCCGCCGATCGGCGTCGGTGGCCGCCAGATCGAGCGCGCGCCGCTGGTGCGTCTCGGCGTTGGCGTAGTCGCGCGCGGCGAAGTCGATGGCCGCCGCCAGCGACTCGGCCTCGGCGCGCAGGGGGACGGTCAGCGTGCCGTCGAGCGCCAGGTGGGCGAGCTCGGTCCGCGCCGCCGACTCCGCCCCGGCCGCCACCTCGGCGCGCGCCAGCGCCAGCCGGTAGAGTGGCTCGTCCGGATCGTCGTGGCAGGTCGATCGCAAGAGCTCCACCGCGCGCGCCGGATCGCTCCCCATGAGGCCGCGCGCCTCGGCGACCCGCGCCCCGAGCTCACGCGCGCAGACGCGGCCGAAGATGGCGCCCCGGCGGAACTCCTCGGTGGCGTGGGCGCGCTCTTGCCGGGTGAGCGGCTGCCCGGCCAGAAAATGCCGCCAGTCGCGCTCCAGATCGCCG
The DNA here is from genome assembly GCA_963831685.1 of uncultured Pseudomonadota bacterium. Classification (GTDB taxonomy): domain Bacteria; phylum Myxococcota_A; class Polyangia; order Fen-1088; family Fen-1088; genus JADGRB01. The sequence continues at coordinate 1,082,529 of CAWHRJ010000004.1, read as the reverse complement.
AGCGGGACCCGGTAGACGTCGCTGAAGTTCCCGGCCGAGCGGTAGAGCGCGCGCAGCTTGTCGGCGCCGCGCGTGCTGAGCAGGAAGGCGGAGAAGGAGCCGGCGAGCGTATAAGCGCGCGCGCCGGCCAGCGTGGTGAAGCCCGCCCCGACCACGTCGGCGAGCGGCGGCGCCAGGCCCGCCGCGATCATCGCCGCCGCCTCCTGGTGGATGGTGGCGTCGCCCCAGGGATCGTCCGCGTCGGCCGCCTCGGCGATCCCCTCGACGAGGCCCATCGCCAGCGCCGGGTGCGGCAGCGGCGTCCAGCGCCAGCTGAGCGCCACGCCGAAGAACGGATCGCCGAACGCCCCGGCGAAGACGTGCGCCATCTCGTGCCGCAGCCGCTTCGACGGGAAGTGTTCCTGGACGAACATCTCGCGCGTCCAGGGCTTGGCGTAGAGCGTGTCGCCCGCGCCGACCAGCGCCTTCTTGACCGCGCCGTCCGGGAAGTCCCACACGGTGATGGGGAGCTTCGGCTCGACGCCGAACGTCTGGCGCAGCTGCTGGTAACGAAACTCGAGGTCCTCGACCTCCAGCGCCACGTCGGTGCGGCTCTTGCTGCCGCGGACGAAGTGAATGACGAAGTGCTCGGTCGTCTCGCTGCCGGCGAGCACGCGCGCCAGATCCGCGCGCGCGATGTGAAAGCCCAGCCGCCCGCCGGTCGCGTAGAGGACGACGGAGGCGGCGACGAGCGGCACGGCCGCCGCGAGAAGGGCGGGGCGCCAGCGGCGCGGATCGCGGCCGTTCGCGGTGAGACCGAGCGCCAGGACGATCGCCGTGGCGGCCCACACGAAGTTGGCCACGCGGAAGAGCAGCAGCGTGAGCGGCGGGCGCAGCGCCTCGTCGTAGATTGGTCCTGGGAAGTAGCCGCCGAACGGATCGAAGGCGAACACCGGCGGATCGCGGTAGAGCCGCAGCAGCGTCCAGAGAATCGAGGCGGCGGGGAGCGCGAAGGCGAGGAAGCGCCCGCGGCGTCGGTTGGGCGTCGCCAGGCCCGCCAGCACGCCGGCGGTGGCGGCGAAGAGGGCGCTCGGCAGCGGCAGCAGCGCGAAGAATCCGAGCCCGGCCGGCAGGCTGCAGTTGCGGACGCGCGCGGCGTTGGCGAGCCCGAGGACGAGCGGCAAGACCAGCGTCGCCGCCGCCAGCGCCGCCGCGCGGCCGAACGTCCGCCCGAGCTCGACTCCCGCCGGCGCTCGCCCGAGCGCTGCGCGCGCGCGCGCGGCCTGGCCGTGCCCGATGTCGACCCCCGCCAGCGCCGCGCCGAGGCCGAGCGCGAACGCGAAGTCGTAGCCGAGCAGATTGTAGAGCGGCAGGAAGTCGAGAACCAGAGCCACCACCGCCAGGAGCCCCCCCCAGACGAGGGGGCGCAGCCCCACCTTTTCTCGGGCCAAACGGGCGAAATTGACGGCTTTTCGCAGGGGGTTTAACATGGGCGACACGCTCGCAACGACCGAGGGTTGCGTCCGGGGTAGCGGATCATGACCGACGAAGAACGACGCCGCGAAGCACGGGCTCCCATCGAGCTCAAGGTGGAGTACAAGCGGCTCAACACCTTCTTTTACGACTACACGAAGAACATCTCCAAGGGGGGGACGTTCATCAAGACCGAGAAGCCGCTCGACATCGGCACGATCTTCCTCTTCAAGCTGATGGTCCCCTCGCGCGACACGCCGCTCGCGCTGCGCGGCGAGGTCCGCTGGGTGATCAAGGAAGGGTCGCCGCGCCCGGCCAACATCCCGGCCGACCACGAGCCGGGGATGGGGATCCGCTTCGTCTACGAGGAGGTCGACCAGCGCCAGGCGCTCGAGGAGCTGGTCCAGAAGATGATGGTCGACAGCCTCGGCCCGCTCATCTACTCGCGGCTGGTCAAGAAGCCCAAGAGCTAACCGATGATCATCTCCTCGCGGTCGGTCGCGGGGGGCGGGCCGCCGGGGCCGAAGCGGTCGGCGCGCCAGGCGGCGAAGAGCGCGTGGGGCGGCTCGCCGTCGAGGTAGGCGGCGTAGTGGCGGGCCACCACCGGCGCCATCATGAAGCCGTGGCCGCCGAAGCCCGCGACGACGAAGAAGCCGGGGACGCCGGGCAGCTCGCCGACGATCGGGTTGCCGTCGGGGCTGACGTCGTAGGGCCCCGCCCACTGGCGGACCACCTTCACGTGGCCGAGGCGCGGCATCAGCGCGACGAGACCGCGCGCCATGGTGGTCAGGAAGTCGAGCCGCGAGCCGAGGCGGACCTCGCCGTCTGGGTTCGGCTCCTCGGGCATCGATACGCCGCCGACCAGCTCGCCGCGCAGCGACTGCGAGACGTAGAGGCCGCTCTCGATCACCGAGACCATCGGTTTCAAGAAAGGCTTCAGCGGCTCGGTGGAGAGGATCTCGTGGCGCACGGGGCGGTCGGGCAGCGCGCCGCCCGCGAGAAGCGCGAGGCGGGGCGACCAGGCCCCCGCCGCGCAGACGACGCGCCCCGCGGTGATCGCCCCCGCCGGCGTCGTCAGCACGAAATCGTCGCCTCTTCGATCGATCGCCGTGACCTCGGCGCCGGTCCGGAGGGTGACCCCGCGGCGCTCGGCGCGCGCGCGCGTAGCCCCAGAGGAACGGCCAGGGGAAGACGATCGCGTCGGTCGGGTTGTAGCAGGCGGCCACGAAGCCGCTCGCGCCTGAGACCTCCAGCTCCGGCACCAGCTCGCGCGCGTCGTCGAGGGCGATCATCCGCGTCGGCAGGTCGCAGCGGTTCTGCAGCTCGACGTTGCGCGCGAGGCGCTCGGCCGCCGGCTTCGTGCGCGCCAAAAAAAGATAGCCCCCGCGCCTCATCCAGACGTTGATCCCCATCTCCTCGGCGAAGCGGGCGCAGATCTCGATCGACTCCTGCATCAGGCGGACGTTCATCTCGGTCGACCACTGCTGGCGCACGCCGCCGCCGTTTCGCCCGGAGGCGCCCCAGGCCAGGTAGTGGGCGTCGAGCACGACGATCCGGTGGCGCCCGCGCGCCGCCAGGTTGTAGGCGATCGCCAGCCCCATCACGCCGGCCCCGACGACGACCACGTCGGCGCGCGCGGGGAGGGCCGCCGCGGTCATTGCTTGCCCCTCACTTCTTGCCTGTCACTTCTTGCCTGCGGCGGCCAGGACCCCGAGCTCGGTCGGCACCAGCGGCGGGCGGGCGGTGAACGGCGCCAGCACGGCCGGGGCGACACCCGCGGCGTCGGCCACCGCGCGCGCCACCTCGCGCAGGCACTCCTTCCCCTGACAGGGTCCCGTGCCGAAGCCGGTGTAGCGCTTGACCTCTTCGAGGTCGGCGCGCCCCAGCTTCACCGCGTGCTGCACGTCGGCCAGCGTGACGTCCTCGCAGCGGCAGAGGATCACCTTGCGCGACATGCCTTCGCTCTGCCGCGCTAAGGGGCGCCGGCGGCCGGCGGCTCGAACATCTTGTCGTCCATCGGCTCGTCGAACGCGACCTCGTTGACGGTGGTGAGGATGACGACCGGCCCGGCGTGCATCTCGGTCGCGTACGGCATCTTCAGCCCGCCGATCGCACGCCAGTCGCTCATGCTGACCTTGAAAGGCACGTTCCCTTGCGGGGTTGCGTGGATTCCCTCCTGCGTTACTTGAAGGTGGGTCTGGCGGTCGTAGCAGCTGCGCAAGGGCGGCCCGCTCCGCGGCGTCAGCGACAAACACTCGAGCCCCGCCGGCGGGTCCGGCGTCGTCTCGATCTTCGCGTAGAGCGCGCGCGCCTGGAGGTCCGAGTTCCAGGCGTCCTCGATGCGCGCCTGCTCGGCCTCGTCCCCTTCGAGAAGACGCAGCCCGTTGAACGGATCGCGCGCCCAGAAGATCTTCCCGTTCGACCCCTCGCGCACGAGGCCGATGCCGGGGAAGGTCGACACGGTCAGCGACTTGTCGGCGCTGGTCTGATAGTGGTCGACCGGCCCTCCCATCGCCATCCCCTGAAACGCCAGGTTCATCTTGACGTGGATCGTCTTGTGCGCCGACCAGGCGGCGGCGCCGCCCATCGCCTGGACGGAGTCGGCCAGGATGGCGTCGGGCGAGCGCAGCGCGGGCGCGGCGGGTGTGGCGGCTGGCGCCTGCGCCGTGGCGGGGGCGGGCGTCGGCTGCGCGGCGCAAGCGAGCGCCAGGCAGAGGGCCGACACCGGGAGAACGAGCGGGATCGTCTTCATTTGGAGGCTCCAGTGGCAGCAGATCCTGTTGGGGTGGGGCGCGCGGCGCGGATGGCGACGAGGGCGGCATCCAGGACCGGATCGCGTCCGGTGCGCAGGGCCGCCCGCGTCTCGATGACCCGCTTGTCGGGCTGGACACCGCGCCCCTCGAGCATGATGCCCTTGGGCGTTTTGAAATCGGCGACCACGTCTTGCATGATCGCGCCGCCCGGCAGCGCCTCGACCACCGACGGCAGCACGGCGCCGACCGAGGCGTCGCCCACCACCACGGCGCGCTTCTGCTCCTGCAGCCCGGCGGCCAGCATCTCGGAGGTGGAGGCGGTCCCCTCGTCGGTGAGGATGGCGAGTGGCCCCAGGTAAGGCGTCGACCCCAGCTCCGGCCTGGCGGTGAAGGTCTGGTCGAAGTCGCGCAGCTTGAGCGTCCCCAGCACCAGCGGGTGGTCGACGAACAGCGAGGCGACCGGGATCGACATGCCGCCCACGCCGCCCGGGTTGCCGCGCAGGTCGAGCACGATGCCACGCACGTGGTCTCGCTCGAAGCGGGCGACCGCCTTCTTGATCTCGCCCAGCACCGGCTCGATGAAGAAGATGTTGAAGGCGATGACGCCGACGTCGTTCGTCTCGTACGCGTGCACCTCCGGATAGATCGGGGGGAGGTAGCCGATCTGCACCGGCTTGCCGCTGGGGGGATCGCGCGTCAGCACCGCCTTGCCCGGGCGATCGCCGTTGTCGAGGTAGCTGACCGTGACCCGCGTGCCCGGCGGGCCCGCCAGCCGGCGGGTCGCCGCGCGGCGGACGGCGAACCGCTCCTCGACGGGGCGGAGCGCGCGCGACGAATCGTGCGGCGCCTCGATCGGGCGCCCGCCGATCTGCGTGACCACGAACCCGGGCTGAAGGCCCGCCCGCTCGGCTGCCGAGCCGGCGCGCACGCGGGTGATGGTCGGGCGCCCCTCGATCACGCGGACGGTGAGGCCGGGATCGCCGACGCCTTCGGTGACATGTGGCGGGGCGCCGGCGGGCGCGTCGCCCGGCTGCGCGGTCTCCTCGGCGGCGGCTTCATCCTCGTCGCCGGGGCCGGTGATCATCATGTGCGACTGGCCGAGCTCGCCGATCATCTGGTTCAGCACGCGGTAGAAGGCGGCCTCCGACGGCGCGCCGAGCGCCAGCGGCTCGTACTTGGCGCGCACGGCGTTCCAGTCGAGCCCGCCAAGCGTCTTGTCGTAGTTATGATCGCGCACCTTCCGCCAGGCGGCGTCGAGGATCGATCGCCGCATCTGCGTCTCGGCAGTTTCGGCGCCGGCGCCGGCGCCGGCCGCGGGGGCCGGCGCGCTGAACGGCGGCGGCTCGACGACCGGGGCCGGTCCGGTCGCGACCGGGGTGGACGGGGTGGCGGCCGGCGGTGGTGTGGGGGCGGCGCAGCCCGCCGGCAGGGCCAGCGCGGCGAGGAGGGCGATCGCCGCGCCGAGCGTCGCCGCCAGCGCGCGCCCGATCCGCGTCCCCTCGCGCGCGGCAGCATCGGGACCGGCGTAGCCGGTGACGTCGCCGCAGGCGAAGACGCCCTCGGCGGTCGTCGCACCGCGCGCGTCGACGACGGCGGCGAACCCGCCGCGCGCGGGGTCGAACTGGACGGCGGCGCCGTGCTGCCGCGGCAGCTCCGAGGCGGGCGAGGGGAGCGTCGCCACCGCCACCAGATCGCCGCCGACCTTTCGGACCGCGCCGTCCGAGGCGGCGACGTCGAGCCCGCGCACGCGCTTGGTCCCGCGCGCCGCGACGACCGTCTCACGCGAGAGATCGATGCGCTCGGTGGCGACGCCGGCGGCGTTGAGCGCCCGCTCGAGCGGCGCGGCCGTCGGCGCGCCGTCGAGGATGATCACCTTGCGCTTGGGCGGCACGGGGCGCACGCCCCAGTGGAACGCCAGCCGGCCACAGGCGCGCGCCGCGATCACGCCCGGGCGATCGTTGTCCGCGAACGGCAGGTTCTGATCGTAGCCGCCGGTCGCGTAGAGATACCGGCGCGCGCGCACGCGCAGCAGCCGCTCGCCGGCGACCACCGCCAGGAGCCCCCGGCCGCCGCCGGGCGCCTCGTCCTCGGGGTAAAACGCGATCGCCGTCGCGCGCGCGGCGATCCGTGCGCCGGCCGCGCGCGCCGCCTCGGCCAACCCGGCCGCGCGCGCCCCGCCACCCGCCTCGGCGAGCAGCGAGCCGCCCGGTGACGCCTGCTCGTCGAAGAGCGCCACCGCGGCGCCGGGCGCAGCCTCGGCGATGGCGCGCGCCGCCGACAGCCCGGCGGGCCCGCCGCCGACCACGCAGACGTCGAGCGCCTCGTCGCGCGGCGCGAGCCGCATCGCCGCCGGCGCGTCGGGCAGCGTCCCCGCGCCCCCCATCTGCCGCACCAGCTTGAGGAAGAGGGCGTTGCCCGCGCGGCTGCCGGTCATCATCGTGTGGTGGTCCATCCCCTCGGGAAACAGCCAGTCGGCGGCGGCGAGCAGATCGACGTCGGCGCTGGGGAATGCGTTCTGGCGCGCGCAGCCGAGCTCGGCGCGCGCCGGCGCCTGGCAGGCCCGCTGATTGGGGCGCCCGTCGATGCGCAGGAGGCAGGCGGCGCAGTGGCCGTCGAGGCAGAAGAACCCGCGCGGCCGGTGGTACTTCGACGACCGCGCCAGCGTCTGGATCCCGGCGGCGTAGAGGGCGACGGCGACCGGCTCCCCCTCGAAGGCGGCGACGCGCTCCCCCTCGAAGTCGATCGTGACCGGGAGGCCGCGGGGGGCGCCGGGGGCAAGGCCGGGGCGAAAATCGCGCAGGTCGGGGGGCACGCCTTTAATCTACCAGCCGCGGGCGCCTGTATGATGCGGCCCGAGGAGACCCGACCATGACCAGACAATTTTTACGCACCGTCGCTGCCGGCACCATGCTGACGGTCGGCACCAGCACCGTCGGCTGCGGCTACATCCTTTACCCCGAGCGACGCGGGATTCAGGCCGGCACGATCGACACCGCCACCATGGTCATGGATCTTCTCTGGCTGCTGGCGGGGGTGGTTCCGGGTGTGGTGGCGCTGGTGGTCGACTTCTCGAGCGGCGGCATCTACATCAGCGGGCGCCGCGCCGAGCTGCGCCTCTCGCCCGGGGGGCACCTGGCGCTGGAGGTGCCGCACGCCGCGCGTCCGGGGCGCGTCGAGCTGCGCCTGGTAACCGCGTCGCACGCGGTGCTGGCGCGCCGGACGGCGCTGGTCGGCCCGGGGCACGGCCGGGGCGAGACGATCGATCTCGCGCTCGCGGCGCCCGCGCGGGAGCCGCTGACCCTCGAGATCGTGACCGACGACGGCCGGATCGCCCGCGCTACGGTCGCCCCGGCGGCGGCGCTGTAGCCCGTTCAGAGCCCGGCCACGCCCAGCGCCAGCGTGACGAGCCCGGAGACAATCACCGTCGCGCCGGCGACGCGCGCGCGCCGGAGCTTCGAGGGATCGTGCGCCCGCGCCACGCCGACCGCGGCGCGCAGGTAGGTGAGGCCGCCCCACAGCACCAACGCCAGCTCCGCCACGGCGGTCGCGACAGGCCAGCGCCAGAGTCCGAAGCCCACGTGCGCCGCGTCCGCGGCCGCGCCCGGCCAGATCGGCATGTCGTGGCGATGCACGACGAGATCGAGGACCCAGTGCGAGAAGACGACCGCCCCCAGGATGACGGCGGCGCGCCGCCCCCAGCGCAAGCCCGCCGGGATTGCGAAGACGATCGCCAGCACGATGGCGCCGACCAGCGAGTGCGTGTAATCGGCGTGGATGATCCCGTTGCCGTACCCGGCCGCGCCGCCGCCGATCACATCGATCGTCTCCACCTTGGCGATGTAGAGGGGCACGAACACCAGGTCGAGCCACTGCGTCGCCAGCATCAACGCCCACAGCGGCACCGCCGGCTCGCGCGCCTTGACGCCCGCCGCGAGGCCGAAGTGTCCCGCGATCACCGTCGCACCTCCGGCCGCCGCTCCCCGTCGCGCGCACGCGGCGCACGCGGCCAGGGGAGCTTGGCGTCGATGATGCCGGCGACGACGACGAACAGGATCAGGCCGACGAAGAACGACATGGCCGTGAAGGATAGCCTCGATGCCCGACGGTGCTAGCCCAGGGCTCTCACGAATCGTCACATTCGTGGGCGGCACCAACATCCGCGCAATCAAGGTCGAGCCGTCCCCGCGCCGACGCGCCCACCCCATGGGCGTCCCGTCTCCGCCGACCGCACCTCCGCGGAATCAAGTCACGCGAGCGCCGCGTCGCTGCGGTCGTCCGGCCGCACACCACGCAACCCGCCGTGGTCTGCGCCGACAACGGGACATGCGCGGAATCAAGACGGTGCGACGGCGTCAGCTCGACTTGCCCCTCGGGGCACCACGCACGTGGGGTGGCGCTCGCAAGGGCGCCGGGCGGAAGCCGCGGGGCCGTCCCTCGATGCCACACGACACGCGGCCCAAGGTCGATCCGCGGTACCCGCTGCAGGTCACCATTCGCGCGACGCCGGGGCTGCCGTCGCTCCGCTCCCCCCGGCTGTTCGGGGCGCTCCGGCGCGCCATCGCGCGGGCGTCGGTCGACCGGTTTCGGGTGATCCACTACTCTATCCAGCAGGACCACGGCCACTTCATCGTCGAGGGGGACGAAGCCCGGCGCGCCCGCGGGGGGACGCACGGGCTGGCGATCCGGTTGGCGCTGGCGGTCAACCGGGCCCTCGGGCGCAAGGGACAGGTTGTCGGCGACCGCTATCATGCGCGCCCGCTGACCACGCCGCGCCAGATGCGGACCAGCATGGTCTACGTGCTGCTCAACTTCCGCAAGCACCTCCGGGCGCCCGCCTGCATCGACCCGCGCAGCTCGGGGCCGTCCTTTTCGGGGTGGCAGGGGTGGCAGCGCGCGCCCGCGATCACCGAGGCGATCACCGACCCTCCTTCGGCGACGGCGCCGCCGGCCACCTGGATGGCGCGCGTCGGATGGAGGCGCGCGGGTGGTCCGTTGCGGGTCGACGAGCACCCCGCCTCGGCGCCGCGCGCGCACCCGACTTGAATCCGCGGATGTTGCCCTGCGCGGGCCGCAGCCACTTGAATCCGCGGATGTTTGCGGCTCGGAGATGTGGCGACTCGTGAGGGCCCAGGGCTAGCGCTGGACGACGAGCCGCCCTGAAGCGCTCCATCGACTGTCCGCCGCATGCTAATACCTCCGGGCGCGGGCATGGAACCGATTATCTCGATTAAGGGCCTCCAGAAGACCTACGCCTCGGGGTTCGTCGCGCTCAAGCCGATCGATCTGGAGATCGGGCGCGGCGAGATCTTCGCGCTGCTGGGGCCGAACGGGGCCGGCAAGACGACGCTCATCAGCATCGTGTGCGGGATCGTCACGCCGTCGGGCGGGACGGTCACCGCGGACGGGCACGACATCGTGCGCGACTACCGCGCGGCGCGGTTCAAGATCGGCCTCGTGCCGCAGGAGCTGACCACCGACGCCTTCGAGTCGGTCTGGGCGACGGTGACCTTCTCGCGCGGTCTCTTTGGCCGGCCGGCCAACCCGGCCCACGTCGAGAAGGTGCTGAAGCGACCTGTCGCTGTGGGAGAAACGACAGGACCGGATCATGACCTTGTCCGGGGGGATGAAGCGGCGGGTGATGATCGCCAAGGCGCTGGCGCACGAGCCGGAGATCCTCTTCCTCGACGAGCCGACGGCGGGCGTCGACGTCGAGCTCCGGCGCGACATGTGGGCGATGGTCCGGCGGCTGCGCGAAAGCGGCGTCACCATCATCCTGACCACGCACTACATCGACGAGGCCGAGGAGATGGCCGACCGGATCGGCATCATCAACAAAGGGGAGCTGATCCTCGTCGAGGAGAAGGCCAAGCTGATGCAGAAGCTGGGCAAGCGGCAGCTGACGCTGAACTTGCAAGAGCCGATGGCGGCGCTCCCGGCGGCGCTCGGCGGCTGGCCGCTGGCGCTCAAGGCCAACGGCAACCAGCTGGAGTACACCTTCGACGCGCGCGACGGCGCGACGGGCGCAGCGTCGGGCGGCGTGAACGACGGCCCGCGTGACATCCCGTCGCTCCTGCGGCGGCTCGGCGAGCTGGGGATCGCCTTCAAGGACCTCTCCACGCACCAGAGCTCGCTCGAGGAGATCTTCGTCAGCCTGGTCAGCGACGGGGCGGGGGAGCGCCCGCGGCCGTGAGCGCGATCGGCTTCAACCGCACCGGCGTCTGGGCCATCTACCGGTTCGAGATGGCGCGCTTCGTGCGCACGCTGGTCCAGAGCGTCGTCACCCCGGTCATCACCACCTCGCTCTACTTCGTCGTCTTCGGCTCGGCGATCGGCTCGCGCATGTCCCGCGTCGGCGGCGTCCCCTACGGCGCCTTCATCGTGCCGGGCCTCATCATGCTCTCCATCCTCACCGCCAGCATCTCCAACGCCTCGTTCGGGATCTACTTCCCCAAGTTCACCGGCACGATCTACGAGCTGCTCTCCGCGCCCGTGTCGTTCCTGGAGATGATCATCGGCTACGTCGGCGCCGCCGTGACCAAGTCGATCGCGCTCGCCCTCATCATCCTGGCGACGTCGACCGTGTTCGTCCCGGTCACGGTCCACCACCCGCTGGCGATGATCGCCTTCCTGCTGCTCACCGCGACCACCTTCAGCCTGTTCGGCTTCGTCATCGGCGTCTGGGCCGGCGGCTTCGAGCAGCTTCAGCTGATCCCGATGTTGGTCGTCACGCCGCTCACGTTCCTCGGCGGCGCCTTCTACTCGATCGACATGCTGCCGGCGCGCTGGCGCACGATCGCGCTCTTCAACCCGGTCGTCTACCTGGTCAGCGGCTTCCGCTGGAGCTTCTACGACACCGCCGACGTCGCGGTCGGCGTCAGCCTGGCCGCGGTCGCCGGCTTCCTGGTCGTGCTGCTGTTAGTCGTCGGCTGGATCTTCAAGACCGGCTACCGCCTCAAGAAGTAGCCGACGTCGCCAGCGTGGTCGACGGTGGCTATTGCGGCGCGGGCGCGTTCGGTGACGAGGCGTCGAAGCGCAGCATGTCGGTGACCTCGAGGACGCCCGGCGTGCCGCGCGCGGTCTCGACCGCCTCGCGCTTGGCGGTGACGTTCGGGACCGAGCCGACCAGTGTCACCACACCCTTCTCGGACGTCGCCACGGTGATCACCGACCCACTGACCAGCCGGTCGGCCTCCAGTGCCGCCCGCACGTTGGTGGTCACCGTGTCCGAGAGCCCCGCGCTCGGCGTGTTGCCGTTCGTGTAGGCGCCCGTCGTCCGCGCCCCCGGCGCCGCGAAGACCGGCCCGGCCAGCACTCCCACCAGAACCATCCCCGTCAACCAGCTCCTCATGCGCACCACCCTTCACCTTCAATCTGGGAACTGGGCGCGCGGCGGCAACCTCGGCCGTGAGCTCATGCGAGATGGGGGGATGCGGGGCGCGGCGTTTGTCACGCCCCGGCGCGCGATTTCCACTCGGCGAAGCGCTGGTCGAGGCGCGGGGCCAGCTTGTCGAACGCCGACCAGGTGTCCTCCACGTGGTACATCGTCGGCAGATCGGCGCCGAGGATCTCGTCGTAGTCCTCGAAGTAGGTGTTGGGCTCGTAGTAGGCCGCGGCGAACGCGTTCCCCTCGGCGTTGAGATCCTCCGCCCAGAACTTGCTGTCGCAGTCCTGGAACAGGAACTGGCGCCCGGTCATCGTCCGCGCCCGCACGGCCGCCAGACTGTCGGCCGATTGCTCGCGGTGAAAATCACCCTCCAGCCCGCGCAGGATCGCCCAGGCCAGGAACATCCCGATGTGGGTCCCGCCGTTCTCCTCGGGGACGTCATCCGGGAAGTCGCCCTCGCTGTGCCAGTCCGCCCGATCGTACGCCATCGACGCGAGCGTACCGCGGTGCCAGATTGAGCGCATGGACCAGTCCGCCGCCGACGCCGAGGGCCCGGTGGTCGTGCCGCCGCCGACCGAGAAGGCGCTCGCTTACCACCGGAGCGGCACCGTCATCTGGGCGGTGGAGCACGTGCTGGGGCTGGCGTTGCCGGCGGCGATCCTGCTGACGGGGGTGTCGGCGCGCCTGCGGACGATCGCCGAAAGCGTGACGCACGGGCGGTTCTACCCGACGCTGGTGGTCTACCTGGCGCTGCTCTCCGCGATGATGTTCGTCATCCAGCTGCCGCTCTCGTACTACGTCGGCTACGCGCGCGAGCACGCCTATGGCCTGTCGTCGCAGCGGCTCGGCAAGTGGATCGGCGACGAGCTCAAGGGACTCGTCGTCGGCCTGCTGCTCGGTGCTGCGGTGCTCTGGGTGCCGTACCTCCTGCTGCGCGCCAGCCCCGAGCACTGGTGGCTCTGGACGGGCGCGCTGGCGCTGCCGTTCTTCGCGCTCATCCTGCTGGTGACGCCGGTCTTCATCGCGCCGCTGTTCAACAAGTTCGGCCCGATGCGCGACCAGGCGCTGGAGGCCGAGGTGCTGGCGGTCGCCGCGCAGGCCGGCGTCGAGGGGGCGCGCGTGTTCGAGGTCGGCAAGAGCGTCGACACCAAGAAGGTCAACGCCTACGTGACCGGCGTCGGCAACACCAAGCGCATCGTCCTGTGGGACACGCTGCTCGCCCGGCTGACGCCGCGCCAGACCCGCTTCGTCGTCGGCCACGAGCTCGGGCACTACGTGCTGGGCCACGTCCGGCTGAACATCGTCGTCTCGTCGGCGCTGACGGTGGCGGGGTTGTGGGGCGTGCACCTCACCGCCGATCTGGTGCTCGGGCGCTTCGGCGCGCGGCTCGGGTTCGATCGGATCTCCGACCTGGCGTCGATGCCGCTGCTCATGCTGCTGCTGTCGCTCTTCTCGACGGCGATCACGCCGGCGATGCTGGCGCTCTCGCGCCACCACGAGCGGGCCGCCGATCGCTTCGGGCTCGATCTGACGCGCGACAACCACGCCGCCGCCACCGCCTTCGTGGCGCTGCAGGAGCAGAACCTGGCGGTCCCGCGCCCGGGGCGCTTCTACAAGATCTTTCGGGCCAGCCACCCGCCGATCGGCGAGCGGGTCGATTTCATCAACGCCTACCGGACTGACCGCCCCCAGGAAAACGGGTTGGGTCGCGCCGGATAGCGAGTACAATCCCGCCATGCGTTCGATGTCGCGTCTGGCGAGTACGGCGCTGGTGGGCGCCGCATTGTTGATGATGGGCTGTTCGAGCTCCAGCAGCAACAAGGACGGCTCGATGACGAGCGGGCCTCAGCCGACGGACAAGCTGGTCGATCTCTCGCCGGCCGATCTCCACACGGTCTGTCTGCAGGAGTCGGCGAACGGAACCGGCGCCGTCTCCTGCGCCGACGGGGCGGTTTCCACCGCCATCGGCGTCTGCACCTCCATCCAACCCGACTGCTCGGCGACGGTGGCCACCTCGCAGACCTGCACGGCGAAGCTGACCGCGGACGCCTGCAACTACGCGGCCTACACCGCCGACCTGAACACGGCCGAGTGCCTGGTCATGCTGGAGTGCACGGCGAGCCTCTGCACCAACACGATGTTCCTCTGCTCCACCAACGACATGCTCACCACCGCCCTCACCACCTGCAAGACCCTCACGAAGGGACTCACCACCGACTGCGCCGCCTGCATCGGGGGCGTCTTCACGGGTGGGGCGACCTGCCCGGACTTCACGATGCTGTCGTCGCCGTACGACCAGTGCGCCGCGGCCTGCGCGCACACGGCCGGCGGCGGCTGAGCTGATCGCTCCTATCCGCTGGCCCTCTCCCCGTCGAGCTCGGTGCGGGCCCGGAACTCCTCGGTGGTGTTGCTGATCGGGAAGGGCTCGCTGGGGACGGGAACGCCCAGCGCGGCGCACAGCGGGCCCCAGCCGTCCTGGGCGCGCCACTCGACGAGGCGGTTCTTGGGCGCGCGCTGGCGGACGTCGGCGGTGTGGCGGTCGAACGCCGCCTTGGCGGCCGCCTCGTCGAGGAAGTCCGGCGTGAAGGTCTTGGTGAAGAGCGCGCTGATCATCGCCCCGAAGGCCGCGTTGTCGGTCGGCTTGTCGGTCGGCCCGTCGTTCGATTTGCGGTCGCGCCGGAAGACCTCGAAGATCGTGCGCGTCGCGCTCTTCCACCAGGCGTCGGCGTCGCGGTGCGAGAAGAGGATGACGGCGTCGGGGAACGCCTCGGCGATCTGCCACCAGAACGGCGCCGACGGCCAGTCGACCGTCGCCGCGTAGCCGTCGAACAGCTTGTGCCAGTCGGGCAACTCGCCGCCCGCCGCCGCGCGCCAGGCCTCCATGTCGGCGGGGCGCCTGAACACCTCCACCATGTGGTAGCAGGGGGCGCCGAGCAGCCGCTCGAGCGCGATCTTCAAGGAATGGGTTCCGGTCCGGCCGAGGCCGGCCCCGACGACGCGCAGCTCGGACATGGGCGCAGTGTAACAGCGACGTTGCGAAACCTGAGCCCTCCCGACGGAGGGCCGGCACCTCCGACTCAAAGGAGCCCCCATTGCCACACCTCGGCCCCCCAGGACGCCTGTCGCGGCTCGCGCGACTTGCGTTGCCGGTCTTCCTCATTTCCTCCTGCGCCAACAGCGACGGCAACGTCAGCGGTAGCGGCGGCAGCGGTGCCGAAGGTGGCTCCACGGGATCCGGCGGTAGCGGCAGCGGCGGCTCGTCGACCGGTGGTAACGGTTCGGGCGGCAGCGGCAGCGGCGGCTCGTCGAGCGGCGGCACGATCGGGACCGGCGGCGCGTCCGGAGGCGCGACCGGCAAGGGCGGGTCGGGCGGCAGCGGCTCGGGCGGTGTGACCGGGACCGGCGGCGCGTCCGGAGGCGCGACCGGCAAGGGCGGGTCGGGCGGCAGCGGGTCGGGCGGTGTGACCGGGACCGGCGGCGCGTCCGGAGGCGCGACCGGCAACGGCGGGTCGGGCGGCAGCGGGTCGGGCGGTGTGACCGGGACCGGCGGCGGCGCGGCGGGCGCGACCGGCAAGGGCGGGTCGGGCGGCAGCGGCGCGGCGGGCGCGAACGGGACCGGGGGCGCCGCGGGCACGACCGGCGGCGCGGGCGCCGGCGGCGCGACGCAGACCGGGACGCTTCCGGGCGACATCGCCTCGGCGGCCGGAACGCCGATGGTGGCGGCGCACTCGGTGATGCGCGCGATGTTCGCCGCCTACAGCGGCAAGCTCTTTCAAGCAAGGCGCGCGTCGGACGGCACGACCTCCGACATCAACGCGGCGGGCGCGGGGGGCCTCGTCGACCTGAACGCGCTCAACACGTTCTGCTCGGGGACGACCTGCACGGTCTCGAAGCTCTACGACCAGGCGGGGAACGGCAACGACATGACGCAGGCGACGACCGCCAACCAGCCGACGGTCGGGTTCTGGACGGCCGCCAGCGGGACGAAGTATCCGAGGGTGGTCTCGGTCGGATACCAGTGGCTGCGGAACCGGACCGCGACCAAGAAGATCCCGACCGGCTCCAACCCGCAGACGGAGTACTTCGTCGTTCACGGCGCCAACGCCGGCGCCGCCGCCGGCACCAACGGCTGCTGCTACGACTACGGCAACATGG
Source organism: uncultured Pseudomonadota bacterium (assembly GCA_963831685.1). Classification (GTDB taxonomy): domain Bacteria; phylum Myxococcota_A; class Polyangia; order Fen-1088; family Fen-1088; genus JADGRB01. The sequence continues at coordinate 1,066,785 of CAWHRJ010000004.1, read as the reverse complement.
AGAACCACATCGGCGACGACGGCCCGGGGACGATGACGGCGCTCTACTTCGGCAAGGCCACCGACTGGACGCGCGGCGCCGGCAGCGGCCCGTGGGTGATGCTGGACATGGAGAACGGCGTCTTCGCGGGCGGCGGGTCGATCGCCATCCTGAACGCGGGCAACGCCAGCGTGAACTCGAGCGATCCGAGTTTGTCGTACGCGAGCCCCAACATCGTCACCGGGCTGGCCAAGACCGACGGGACGAAGAACTTCGAGATCAAGTACGGCAACGCCTCGACCGGCGCGCTGAGCATCGCCTGGAACGGCTCGCTCCCCACCAACACCAACCCCACCTCGTACATCCCGCTGCACCAGCAGGGCGGCATCTCGCTGGGCGAGGGGGGCGACGGGTCCGCGATGGGGACCGGCGCCTTCTCGGAAGGCGCGATCATCGCCGCGCAGACGTCCGACGCGACCGACGACGCGATCCAGGCGAACCTGACCACGCTCTACAAGTAAACGCGACGGTCCGCGCCTCAGGGCGCCTGCGGCACCGCCTTCAGCAGAAACGCGATCGGGAACGCCTGGCGGTACATGTCGGCCAGGATCATCTGCGCGACGGTGCGCGCCCCCTTCTCCTGCAGGTGCGTGTTGTCGGTGTTGCCGTTCGGGTAGTTGGGGAACTGGCCGGCCGCCAGGTCCATGAACAGCGCCGTGGTGGCAAGACCTCGGGCGGCACCGGGTTCTCGCCGCCGTAGACGTTGACGCCCGACGCGACGACCAGCCTGGAGGCGACGATCCGGGCGCAGGCGGGGCCGCGGTAGTCCGACGCGCCGGCCGCGAAAGTTGACGTCCGCCCGCGCGGGCCGACAATCGCCCGATGCCGGTCGTGAGCGAAGAGGCAGGCGCGGACGACGTACCTTGCCCGCCGATGTTCGCCACCGAGACGATGGCGGAGCTGTCGGCGCGGCAGGGGCGCCTGGCCGACGCGCTGGCGATCTACCGGCACCTCGTGCGCGAGGCCGAGCCGGACGGGGGTGGCGCCGCCGGCGGCGACGAGCGGCTCGCCCGCATCGCGAAGTGGCGGGCGCGCCTCGCGGAGCTCGAGGGCGGCGCGGCCGGCGCGTCGGCCGCCGAGGTCAGGGCGACGCCGCCGCCCCGCGCGGTCGCCCCGGCCCGCGCCGCGGCCGCGCCCACCCGGACGCTGGTCATTCGCGAGCCGGTCCGCTCGGGGCAGGTGGTCTACGCCGACGGGCGCGACCTGATTGCCCTCGCGCCGGTCCACCCGGGCGCGCAGCTCCTGGCGGACGGCAACATCCACGTCTACGGCCCCCTCAAGGGGCGCGCGGTGGCGGGCGCGCAGGGGGACCGCGACGCGCAGGTCTTCTGCCTGGCGCTCGAGGCGGAGTTGGTCGGCGTCGACACCGGTTACGTCCTCGCCGACGACGTCCCGTCTCCCCTGTGGGGCGCCCCCGCGCGGGTCTTCCTGACCGCCGACGGGACCTGCTCGGTCGTCGCGCTGCCGGCCGGAAAACCGAGTACGCGCCCGCGCTGACTCAGCCGCAATTCATCCGCTTGAGACGTGGTGTCGGTCGGGGCCCGCGACGCTCGCGCTTGCTCGAATAAGTGAAGGACCTACGTTCACCACGGGTCCTTCGGACCGGCGGGAGGGTCACGATGACGCCGAGCTTGATTGGCATCGAGCTGGAGGTTGGGGGCGTGTTGCTGAAGTTCGTCCAGACAGCCGCGGAGACCGAAGGGCGGCTGCATGTGCAGGAGGCTCGTTATCCGGCCCGCTCAGCCGCGCCGCCTCTCCACCGGCACCGCAAGCAGGAGGAGCACTTCCAGGTGATCGAGGGGACGCTGCTCTTCCATATCGGCGGCGCGGTCGGTGGGGCGGACCGAAGCGTCGGTCCCGGCGGGGAAATAACGATCCGGCCGGGCCTCGAGCATTGTGCCTACAACCCGGGCGACTTGCCCGCGATGGCCGTCTGGGAGACGCGCCCAGCGCTGCGCACGGCGGAGTTCTTTCGGGCCATGGAGCACGCGAGCCACGGCCGCGCGCGACCCCCGCTGGCGGAAGCCGCGGCGATTCTGTCCGAATACCGAGACGAGTTCGAGCTGGCCAAGCCGGCTCCCTTCATCCAACGGGTGGTCTTTGGTTGCCTGGCGCCGTTCGGACGTCGCGCTCTGCAGCTGGCCACGCCCTGACCTTTCGGGAGGACGACATGATCGACGGCGACGTCACGGAGGCCGACGCGGCGCCGGAGGCGCCTCTGAATGGGAGATCAGTCCTCTTTTGGTTCGTGTTGCTGATCGCGCTCGGCATCATTTTCATCGGCGGACGGTTCCTGTTCCAGCCGGTGACCGCCGCGGCCGGGTTCGGTGTTCCCGCGCACGGCACCCCCAACTTCGCCTATCTGTGGGCCAAGGGGACGCGCGACATCGTGTCGGGTCTGCTCCTGCTTGCGTTCCTCTGGGCTCACGCAGGTCGCCGGCTGGTGGCCGTGTTCCTGGCGGTGGCCGCCATGATTCCCCTCGGGGACTTCCTGAACGTCGGCCTCAACATGGGGATGCGTCGTGCCGGCGCCCTGGTCATTCACGGCAGCACCGTCGTGGTCATGCTCATCCTGGCGGCGTGCCTGTTCGCGACGCGCGCGGGTGCTCGCCGCATTGTCGCAGGCGGCCGGGCCAGGCGCGCGCCCCGCGCTCAGGCGGCGGCACACTGACGGAACGATCCCGCTACGCGAGGTGGCGCACCTTGTCCGGATTGCGGACGGCGTAGACGGCGACGACGACGCCGTTCGCCACCTCGACGGCCAGCGTCTCGGTCCCTTCGGCCGTGTGAAAAACGAACCCGGGCAGCCCGTTGAGCGTCACCGCCTCCATGCTGTGCGCGGCGAAGGCGCCGCCCCCCTTGGCGCGGATCCCCTCGTAGTACCGCATGATCCTCTCCTTGCCGACGATAGGCTTCAGCGCCGTGCGCCGCTTCCCGCCGCCGTCTGCGTAGAAAACCGCGTCCTCCGCCAGCAGGCGCGCGAAGCTGGCGACGTCGCCCGACGCCGCGGCGATCACGAACGCATCGGCGAGCTTGCGCGCCTCGGCGTCGCCGGTGGGGTAGCGCGGCCGATCCTGCTGCACGTGCGCGCGGGCGCGCGCCGCGAGCTGGCGGCAGGCCGCCTCGTCGTGATCGATCGTCTCGGCGACGGCGGCGTAGTCCATGTCGAACACGTCGTGCAGCAGAAACGCCGCCCGCTCGAGCGGCGAGAGGCGCTCCAGCGCCAGCAGCAGCGCCACCGACAGGTCGTCGGCCAGCGACGCGGCCGGCTCGGCGACCACCGGCTCGGGCAGCCACATCCCGACGTACTGCTCGCGGCGGTGGCTGGCCGACTTCATGCGATCCAGGCAGAGCCGCGAGACGACGCGCGCCAGGTAGGCGCGCGGCTCCGCGACGGCCGCGCGGTCGACGTCGCGCCACCGCAAGAACGCATTCTGCACGACGTCCTCCGCCTCCGCGACCGAGCCGAGCATCCGGTACGCGAGGCCCCGCAGGAACGCCCGGTGCGGCTCGAAGTCGGTCACGCCGTCGGCCGGGCTGCTCGTCGCTTGCATCGACATCCTCCTCGACCTTACGACGAGACGGCCGGCGCGGTTGTGACATCCGCGGCCCGATCACCCTCGGTCAGCTGCCGAACAGCACGGCGGTCTCGGCCGTGCGGAGGTCTCTGGACGGCGAAGCCGGGTAGCGGTCAGGCGGCGCGCAGGAGGGCGACGAAGCCGGCCTTCACGAAGTGCTGATCTTTCGTGAGCGCCGCGCGGAGGCGGCGTCGCCGCATCACGAGGAAGCTCACGCAATCGGTGAACGACCAACCCTGGTCGAGGTGCTTCGTCAGGAGGGCCGCCGCCTCCTCGAACTCCGAGGGGCCGGTCCACTCGACCGTGCAGGCCAGCGAACGAAGGGTCGCCTCGAGCAGCGGCGGGACGAGGTGGCCGAGGCCGCGCGCGACGAGGAGCGTCGCGGTTTCGTCCAGGACGCAATCGGTCGTCACGAACGAACCGCGCTTCCGCTCGGCGTCGCGAAGTGTCCGGGCCGCGGTCGGGTGCATTTCGTCTTTCTTCACGAGCAGGGCGTAAAAGCCGCTCGTGTCGACGAAAGTCTCAAGGGCCATAAACGATCTCGTCGATCTGACGGTTGCTCAGCGACGAGGCGCGCCGGTCGGCCGAATCCGCCAGTCGGTAAAAGGCGTCGCCCTGGGCCGGCGCCGCCCGCTCGACCGGGACCAGGCGAAGGGCAGGGCGGCCGCGGTAGGTGAGCACCAGGGTCTCTCCCCGGCCCACGCGGGTGACGATCTCGCCGGCGCGCTCGCGCAGCTCCAGCATGGTGATCGTGCCGGTCTTGCCGCCAGGCTTGCCGCCGGTCTTGTTGCCGAGCTTGGCCATGAATCAAGTTTAAGTTTAAGTTGATCTTGGCGCAACGCGTGTCCTCTCGCTGGTGCGGCTGGAAAACGCGGACGCCGCGCCGGGATTGTGGTGGGGCGCCAGTTCAGCGAAGCTCGCCCGGCGTGCACGCTTCGTCTGCTCTCCGTACGGCCATCGCCTTGCTCGCGTTGCCGGCGGTGGCCTGCCACCCGGTCGTGAGCCCCGCGGCGGTCCCGCTCTACCCCAAGATCGACGCCGGCCCAGGACCGGGCAAGGTTTCGCTCTTGCGCGGTCCCGTCGCGATCGTCGACGGGGAACAGGTCTCGGGCAAGGGACCCGCCTTCGAGTTGCTGCCCGGCTGCCACCTCGTCGCGCTGGAGGCCGGCGGGGACGCCAAATCCCCGCGGATCATCTTCGCGTTCGAGATGCGGCCCGGGTACATCTACACGGTCGAGCCCGGCGCCGAGACCGCGCAAGAGCACGCCCCCGACGGCTCGATCATCCGCGTGCGACGCGCCCGCGCCTCCGACGTCACAGCCTGCCGGAGCTGGGCGAAGGCGCAGCGCTACTGACGAGACGCCGCCTACGCAGTGGCCTCAGCGGAGGACGTTCCGCCAGGCCTCGGCGACGATTTGCTTGGCGTCGCGCGTGATGAGGTCGCCGTGCGAGAGGATCACGCGCTCGAAGTCCCAGGCGAGGATGCGCTGCAGGCCCTCGCGCACGCGCGCCTTGTCGCCCCAGGCAAACCGGTACTCGGGTGCCGGGCTGGGTCGGTTCCACATGCCGAGTGCGCGAAAAGCGATCCGGAGGAACAGGTTGGTGCCGGGCGTCGCCGGCGTGAAGTTCTCGACGAGGTCGACGAGGATGAGGGTCCGGGTCGCGCGCTGAAAGAAGGCGACCTCGCGCATGAGGCGCGTCCCCTGCAGCGCGACCTGCGACAGCTCGCCGGCCCACAGCGGTGGGGCTTCGTCGCCGAGGACGAAGTCGAACGTGAGACCCCTGGCCCGCTTCTCGACCCCGGGGCAAATGTAGGTCACGGCGTCCGGGAACGCCTGCTGACACGAGCGAACGTGCAACCAGTGGAGGTTGCCCGGGGCGATGATCGCCGCCACCCGACCGAGCGCGGCGACCTCCGCCGCGAGCGAATCGTCGAACGCGCACGGCGAGTGGACGACGATCTCGCCGCTCCCGAGCTTGATCACCGTCATGCGCGCGTTGAACCGGGCGCCGCCCAACCGCACGAAGTACCCGCGCAGCCAGAGCGCATCGGGGACGAAGACTTCGAGGAGAGGAGCCATTCGCAGATCTTCCGCGGATCAGGCGGTCGCGACGACGTGGTCACCGCAACGTGAAGGCGCGCGACAGGGTCTCGGACCAGTCGCAGGTCCCCGGGAGGTCCGCGTTACAGTGAAATCCCGCGGGGCTGGCGATGTCGTCGACGCTCACTGAAGTGCCGAACGAGAGGGCGCTCCAGTTGTAGGCCGCGCCCGATGGAAGCGGGACGCCTTGCGCCGTCAGATCGGGGATCGTCGCGGAGCTCTGCGCGGTGTAGACGTTGTACGCCGCATTTTTCAAGTCGTTCGGGTCGACGATGACGTCCATGGCGGCTTGGGCAGGTGCCGACCAGACGAGAGGCGTCGCGGGGTCGAACAGGGTGACGCCGTCGGCCGGGGAGGTTGCGGCGATGGACGCCGGCAACGTCAACTGGGCCGACGCCGTGGCGACGGGGAAGCCGGTACGCTCCGTGTAGACGTTCGCGCCCGACGTGAAACCATTGAAGGCCTCGAGGCGAAGGGTCGCGCCCGCGATCTGGGGGACCAGGACCGGGGTGGGATTGCTGGTGAGCGGGCTGACGATGCCAATCGGATGGACGCCTCCCCCGGGCAGCAGGATCTCTCCCTCGACGTTGACGCCCGTGGCGCTGCCCACGGCCACGCCGACCATCAGCGTCGCCGCCGACGCGGGCGCCAGCGTCAGCGTGGCCGAGGCCGCGACGCCGTCGTTCAGTGTGACCGTGGTGCTGGCGAAGGTGTCGAACCCGGTCGGGGAGAACGCGCTCCCCTTGTAGACGAGGCAGGAGAGCGTCCCGGAGATCGAGGTCGCGGCCGTGTACCAGCCGACACTCAGGGAGAACGTGCTCCCCTGGGTGACGCCACCGCTGGCCTGGCCCATGGCTTCGGATCTGGCCGGATTCGCGAATTGGCAGTTGGCGACCTCGTTCGATGGCAGGGGCGCCGAGAGCGTCACGTTCAACGTCGCCTGGTGGGGCGGCGTGATGTACTCGAAGAGGTGCAGCGCGGGATCGACGCGCGTCAGGCCGACGTAGCGGGCCGCGACGATGGCATAGGTCGACTTCGGCGTCGGCGTCGCCCAGACGTCCAGATCGTACGGGGGGACGACCCCATCGATCTCGAACCGGCCGTTCGCGTCCGCCTCGACGACGGTCGAGCCGATCCGCGCCTTGGCACCGGCGATCGGCACGTCGTCCTTGTCCTGGACGACGCCTTTGACGGCGACGCCGACACCGCCGCCATCGGTCACGCTGGCGCCGGCCGCGCCGCCGGCGGTCGCGTCGCGGCCCGCGTCGCGCGCGCCACCCTGACCACCGCCGCCATCGCCGCTGGCGCCTGCGCCCGCCGCGCCGTCCGTCTTTCCCGTCGTGCCGCCCGCGCCCGTCGTCGCGGCGCCGCCCGAGCAAGCGAGGCATCCCGCGAGCCCGGCGAGGAGCACGCGCGCACCGCGCCGGCGGCCGGAAGACGCTCCGCGACTCATCTGTTCCACCTTCCGGACCCCCGTGGTCGAGAGTACCGCCGGGTCACTGCTTCGTATACGTCGCGTCGTCCACGATCGTTGCCTGGCCCATCGGTCCCATGTTGGTCGTCGTGTCGACGTCGAGGATGTGCAGCGTGTTCCCTTGCACGCAATAGCTCTGCTGGAGGGTGTAGCCGCCCGCGCTGTTCACCAGCGTGATCACCGTGCCGGAGACGCTGTAGGTGCCGGTCTCGGTGTCGGTCTCGGCGAACGAGCCCTGGCAGTTGCACGAGCCGCTGCCCGTGCAGGTCAACGTCCCCCCGGACAGCGCCGACTCCGCCGCCGCCAGGGCCGCACACGACATCCCGCCCGGGTTGCACGACGCGGGGTTGGCGGCGTCATAGCTGAGCTGGCCCGTGACGGCAATCGAGTAGGTCAGGTCGGCGTTGAACGTGTAGGTGCCGGATTGCGTGGCGGTCACCCCGGAGATGGTCCCCGCCGGACAAGTGCCCTGGAGGTTCATCACGAAGCCGGCGGTGGCGCAGGCGGCCGCCGCCTTCCAGGTGCCCACGACGGGGCCGTTGCAGGGCTCAACCTGGCCGCAGGTTCCGTTCCCGCTGGTGCCGCCGGTGCTGCTGCCACACGACATCACCGTCACCGCCAACAAACCAATCGCCAAGATTCGCATCGCATTCACAATCGAATACATCTACCCGTGAATCGAACGGTCCGCGGCGCTGTCGAATTGAACGACGAGCCCCAGGAAGTGGCCGGGCGGCCCGGCCGGGATGAGGCTGCACACCCTTCGTTTCCAACGCATGTCCACGAGGCCAGCCCGCCTCCAGGGAAACATCGGGAGGGCCTCGCACAGGACGCCGAACTGGTCCAGCGGATTGGTCACCTCTGCCAGGACAACGAATGCACCGTCAGGATTCATGGATCGCGCCTCCGCGAGCCCAGCCTCCACCAGCTGGGCGCGGTCGACGCGTGCGTCTCCCTCGCAAGTGACGACGGCTCGCCTTCCGCCTGCCGTCGCAGGCGCCTGGTCTCGGTGCTGGCATACCGGGAATGTCGGCAACCCCTGGATCATCTCGGCAAAATCTTCAGGCTTTGGGCCGCCGACCACGCAGCCTTGCGCGCCCCCAAGAAGAAGCGCCGCAAACGCAAACGCAGCGCCTCGCCGTCTCACGCTCCTAGCTTATCCGTTCGTTCTGGCGACGCCAGTGACCGGAACCACGATCGCGGCGAAGTAGACGATCCCGGTGAAGCTCACGCCGCCCCTGCCGCGGCGACGGCTCAGCCGGTGTAGCAGAGGATTGGGAGGTTCATCGGGACGCACACCAGAGGGGTCGTGTCGCCCGACAGCAGCAGCGTCCCGCTGGTGTGCGAGCAGAAGCCGTCGTCGGCGCACGGCTGCTCATACTGGCTCGCCGCCGCCGCGGGGCACGCGCCGCCGATGGCGATGCGGGTGGTGCAGGCGCTGGTGTCGGGCGAACAGTAGTTGGTGGGTAGGCACCCGCTCGAATCGGTACAGGGGCTCCCCGTCCCGCCAAGGGCCTGGCACACGCCGGTGGCGCAACTGGCCGTGGGCCCGCATTCGACGACGTATTCACAGTTGGTTCCCACCGGCGTGAACGCGGTGCACGCGTTGTGGCACCACGTGTTGTCCACGCAGTCGGCGTCGAGCTCGCATCGGCCTCCGACGGCGATCTTCGGGCCGCAGGTGCCGTTGCCCCCGTAGGGCCCGGAGTTGCACGCCAGCCCGGACGCGCACTGACCGGTGTCGCTGCAGAACCCGCCCGACGCGACATTCGCGAGGGGGACGCCGCAGATCTCGTTGTCGCACGTCGGCCCTTGACCGGGCGGCGACGCGCAGTCCGCCGCGGTCCCGCAGGGCCCCCCCTGCGGCGACGTCCCCGTCGTGAACACCAGGCCGCAGTCGGGCGTGGGTGACGTCGCGAACGTGGTCGCCGGACAGGAGGCCACGACCGCCTTCACCTCGGCGAGGCAGGTGTCGCGTGCGTTGGCGTCGAGGTGCGGCAGCGGCGACCCCGGAAAGTAAGCGAGCGCCAGATCATCTGCGGCGAGCTGTCGTGCGCTGGTCATGCAGACGTCCTGATGGAAGGGCCAGAAATGACAGCAGGCCGCGAGACCGTCACACCACGCATGCGCGTAGGCGTCCTCGAAGGCGGAAAGATCCGACGCCAGCTGGGGCGGCAGGGAGTTGGTTCCCGTGGCGCCGCCGCCACATCCCCCGAGCGCCACAAGCGACGCCACGCACCAGGCCATCCACCGCCAGCGCATGGCGCATTGTATCCGGGGCGCGACGGTCCGACCAAACGCCTTCACGCCGCCTTCACGCCGCCCGATCGCGGACGCGCATACCGCCGTCACCGCAGTGTGAAGGTGCTCCCCTGGGTCACGGAGAAGTCGCAGTTCCCCGGGAGGTCCGCGAGGCAGGGAAACTCGGTGGGGCTGGTCATGTCGTCGATGCTCACCGAAGGGCCGTACGAGGTGACCTGCCAGGTATAGGTCGCGCCCGCCGGCAGCGGGATACCCTGCGCCGTCAGATCGGGGATCGTCGTGGAGGTCTGCGCCGTGAAGATGTTGAACTGCGTGCCTTTCAAGTCGCCCGGGCTGATGGTGACGTTGTTGGCGGCTCCCGCAGCTACCGACCAGGTCAGAGGCGTCGCGGTGTCGACCATCGTGGCGCCGTCGGCCGGGGAGGTGACGCTGACGGGCGCCAACAGCGACAGGTTGACCAACGTCGCGGAGGCCGGGAAGCCGGTCCGGGCCGTGTAGATGTGCACGTCCGCCGTGCCGCCTTCGGCCGTCAGGGTCAGGGTCGCGCCCGGAATCTGGGGGACCAGGATCGGGCCGGGATTGGTGGGGATGGGGGCGCCGTTGCCAATCGGATGGGCGGCTCCTCCGGCGACCAGGATGTCTCCCCAGAGATCGGCGACCGTGCTGGTGCCGAGGGCCACGCCGACCATCAACGTTCCGGTCGACACCGGCGCCAGCGTCAGCATGGCCGAGGCGGGGGTCCCGTCGGTCAGCGTGACGGGCGAGCTGGCGAAGGTGTCGTAGCCGGTCGGATCGAGCGCGTTGTTCTTGTAGACGAGACAGGAGAGCGTCCCGGAGATCGACGTCGCGGCCGTGTACCAGGCGACGGTCATCGAGAAGGTGCTCCCCTGCGTGACGCCGCCGCCGGCCTGGCCCATCGCCTCGGAGCGGGCCGGATTCGCGAACTGGCAGTTGGCCACCTCGTTGGCGGGGAGGGGCGCCGAGAGCGTCACGTTCAGGGTCGTCTGGTGCGGCGGCTGGATGTACTCGAAGAAGTGCAGCGCGGGGTCGGCGCGCGTCAGCCCCAGGTAGCGCCCCACGAGCGTCCCATAGCTCCCCCTCGTCCCCGGCGTCCAGACGTCCAGATCGTACGGGGGCACGACGTCATCGATCTCGAAGCTGCCGTCGGCTCCCGCCTGGACGATGGTCGAGCCGATCCGGACGTTGGCACCGACGACCGCCACATCGAACTTGTCGTAAACGAAGCCCCTTACCACGATGCCGACACCACCGCCGTCGCGTCCGCTGGCACCGCCCGCGCCACCTGCGCCCGCATCGCGCGCGCCCCCCTGGCCGCTGCCACCCCCGAGGCTCGCGCCCGCACCCGCCGCCCCGTCCGTCTTTGCCGTCGTCGCGCCGCCGCCCGAGCAAGCCAGGCATCCTGCGAGCCCGGCGAGGAACACGGGCGAGCGGTAACGGCGGCTGAGAGATGCTCGGCGACTCATCTGTTCCACGTCCCGAACTCCTCGTGGTCGAGAGTACACTAAGAGGCATGCCGATCGCCGAGCCGAGGCAGCGATCGAGTCGGTTCGCCAGGGCAAGGGCGTGAACGTGGAAGCCGCGAAGGCGCTGATCGATCGAATCCTGGGCCGGTGAAGATCGTTCTCGCTCAGGCTGCCCCGGCCGCCGCGGCGACGCGCTGCCGCGCCGGCGGCGACACGGTTTGCCCCTCGACGACGATGCGCGTGCAGGCCTTCCCGTGCCCGAGCGCGGTGCTGGCGCGGGACGCTGCGGCTCAGGCCGCGGTCAAAATCCGAGGCCCGTCCGAGGTGATCGCGACGGTGTGTTCGACGTGCGCCGAGAGGCTGGCGTCGGCCGTCACCACGGTCCATCCGTCGTCGAGCACCCGCACGGCGCCGCCCCCGACGTTCAGCATCGGCTCGATCGCGATGACCATCCCCGGCTGCAGGCGCAGCCCCGAGCCCTCGCGGCCGTGGTTCGGCACGCTCGGCGGCTCGTGCATGGCCCGCCCGATGCCGTGCCCCACGAACTCGCGCACGATCGAATAGCCGAGCGCCTCGGCGTGCCCCTGAATGGCCGCCCCGACGTCGCCGAGACGCGCCCCACGAACCGAGGCGCGGATAGCCCGCGCGAGGCACTCCCGCGTGGCCGCGATGAGCGCACGGGCGGGCGCGCTGATGATTCCGACCGCGACCGTGCGCGCGGCGTCCGCGCAGTAGCCGTCCTTGTAGCAGGCGAAGTCGATCCCGACCACGTCCCCCTCCCGCAGCACCTGCCGCCGGTCCGGGATGCCGTGGACGACGACCGCGTTCACCGAGGTGCAGAGCACGGCCGGGTAGGGCGGCGCCCCGCCCGGGGCGTACCCGAGGAACGCCGAGGCCGCCCGCCCGCGCCGGAGCTCCCGCTCCGCGATCGCGTTCAGCTCGGCGGTGGTCACGCCGGGCACGCACGCCGCCTCGACCGCGTCGAGCACGGCCCGCACGACGCGCCCGGCCTCGCGCATCTTGACCAGCTCCCGCTCGCTCTTGAGGACGATTCCCATGGGGGGAGTTTACCCGCTGGCCCGGCGGGGCGCCGCTGCGAGCCGCCGGTCTGCAACTCGATTCGGCTTTCGACCCGTATGGTCGGACCACTGCCGGTCAGTTGGTCCAGATCGCCCCGCGTCGATGGCCGCCGCAACCGACCCCGCGCGGCACCAGTGGTCAACCTTCGCCGGCCTCCTCGAGAGCCCAGGCCTTGAGCAATGGAGAAAATCTGAACCGGAGTCGCTCCAACTCCGCAAACAGGGGCGCAACGGCAGCGACGAGGCCCCGTCGTTTTGCCTCGACGAGGATGCCGACAGTTCCCACGCACGGGATCCCGAGCTGGTGCGCGGCCCGGCGGGCAAGTCGTTCGTCGAGGATGGCAAGAGGGTTTGCGAGGGCGAGCGCTTCGTCGAGGACTGCGGTCTCTCCGGGGTCGAGTGGGCCGAGCGCCGAGACTCGGGGTGACGGGGCGCGCGGCGGCCTCACGTTGATCCAGGGGAGCGACCGGGGCTCGGGAAGATCGTGTCCTCGCGCGCGACCGATCGAGAGCTCTTCGACGACGGCCAAAGGAACGAGGACGCTTCCGAAAAGTGCCCGCAGGAGGTCGAGTTGCCCGACCTTGTGGAGGTAGGAGAGAGGCGAGGTGTTCGAGATGGCGTCAGCCACGGAGCGCGCGCAGTGCCCTCAGCTCCTCGTCCAGCTCCTTCGGGGACTGCCTAAACACCGGAACTTCGTATTCGCCCACGCGCTGCAGGAACTCGAACTTGTCCAACCCCGCCAGCTCGGCCGCCGCGCCGGCCGGCAGCCGCTCGATTTCATAGAGCTTGACGGCCGCCGCGAGCCGCAGCTCGGCCGCCGCCTCCGTCTCGGTCGCCACGTGCAGGGCTCCCTTGAGCTCTCGCAGAGCCTCCTCGAGCGTGCTGGGGCGCTTTCCCGCCGGCGTCGCCATCACTCAAGGCTACCACATGGCCTCGCTCCGATTTCGCTCACGCCGCCCCGGCCGCCGAGGCGACGCGCTGCCGCGCCGGCGGCGACACGGTCTGCCCGGCGACGACGACGCGCGTGCAGGCCTTGCCGTGCCCGAGGGCGTACTTCAACGTCGGGTAGAGCTGCGCCCCCATCACCCCCAGCGCCAGCGCCAGCACCGCCCGCGGCCCCCAGCGCCGCGCAATCTCCGCGCGGACCGCGTCGGCCGCGGCGTCCCGCGCCAGGACAGCCCGCGCGAACCGCACCCCCAGCGCCACCTCGGGCGACATCGCCGCCTCGTCCCCCCTGACGATGGCCGAGACGGCGCCGGCCGAGACCCCCGCCCGCAGCGCGAACCCCACCCCGAGCTGCGTGCACGGCCCGCAGTCCGCCTGTATCGACGAGGTGAGCGTCGCCCCGGCGTACACGTCAGCCGGCACGTCCTTCCGGTACCTCCCGACGCTGGTGGCGCGCGCGAACTTCATGAACGCCTCGGTGTCGGTATCGAGCACCTCGTGCATGTAGGACGCGTCGTAGTCGTGCTCGCGCTCGAAGGCGCGGAGCCGGCGGTCTGCAACTCGATTCGGCTTCAACCCGATAAGCGGAGACATTTCTGGCTCCGCATGCTCATCGCCTTGACCAGCGCGGCTAACCATATGCATAATTCACCATACAGTGGCAAGGATCAGGTGTCGTGCCTCGCTGGCTGCCGCGGCTATTGAGGCGAATCCACGAGCTGGCCGGTCGAGGTCGGGTCCGGTTCACGCTCAAAGCCGCGCGGGAGTTGGCCGCGCTCGGTGCTGGGCTCGACCCGCAGGATGCCTGCGACGTGCTGGCCTCCTTGACGGCCGACGATTTCGCCAAACGCCTGGAATCCGAGCACAACGGCGAATGGATGTACGTCTTCAAGCCGTCGGTCGCGAGCACGGTGGTCTACCTGAAGCTGTTGCTACGAGCGGAGTGCTTGGTGGTCTCCTTCCACGAGGACGAAGGTGAGCCCAATGAAGAGACAGAGACAGAGATCTCGTAGAGAGAAGGGCTCGCGGCCGGTGCGGCATCGTGCGTTCGTCGACGACGCCTGCCCACGCTGCGGAACGATGATGACCGAGCGTCGGTCGGCGCTGAAGTTGCCCGTCAACGGCGAGGACGTGTCGGTGCCCTCGGCGCTGCATCTCCGTTGCCCCAAATGTGACGAGGTGGTTCTGCGCTTTTCGGACTCACGGCGGCTGCGAGAGGACGCGATCTCCGTCTACCGCCGAAAGCATGGCCTGGTGTCGGCGGACGAGATTCGGGCGATCCGAGAACGGTTCGGTCTGACCCAGACCGAGCTTGCCCATCTCCTCCACCTGGGTGCGAACACGATCTCGCGCTGGGAATCGGGAAGGAACGTTCAGACGGAAGCGATGGAGATGTTGCTGCGGCTCATACGCGACCTCCCGGGCAGCATCGACTACCTCCGGCGTCACGCGGCGTAGCGCTCTCCGGTACCTCCCGACGCTGGTGGCGCGCGCAAACTGCATGAACGCTTCGATGTCGGTGTCGAGCACCTCGTGCGTGTAGGACGCGTCGTCGTCGGGCTCGCGCTCGAACTACCTGACTACCACTTGGTCCAGCTGAGGCCGGGTACCTTGGGGAAACTCCTGAGGTCACGTGTGACGACGCCGTGACCACCCGCCAGAGCAGTCGCGGCGATCATGAGATCCTCGACCGCCAACCTGCTTCCCGCTGCTGAGTGGGTCGCGCATCTACGGTGGCAAAGATCCGGGCGGCTGGCTCATCGAAGGCCAGAATCGGGAACGTTTGCAGCGCATTCTCCACGTACGCCTCGCGCGCGGCGCGCCTCTCTGGCGTCGCGCGGTGAACGCCGTGGAGGAGCTCGAACACGGTGACCGCCGAGATGAAGTGGTCGCCGTCCGTGGGCGCCAGCCCAACGAGGGTCGCCTTGAGGGCAGGGTCACCGCGCTCGGCCGCGATGAAAATGCTCGAATCGATCAGCGATCCCAAGGCGAGGTCCGGTCCTCCGCCCTGGCTCGTCGCTCGCGAATGCCCGCCTCGATATCATCCGCGAATTCGGGATCTGGCGTGGGGCTTTCGAGAAAACGTGCGAGGTCGGCATTGCGGCAGATGCGACGACCCTCACGGGCAGCTCGAAGGGCAGGGAGGCGCGTGATCAACTCGTCGAGCTCCGGCGGCGACAAGTCAGCCAGGTCCTCGATGACTTTTTTTACCTTCGCCGTCATTTCCACCCAGCGCGAGCGAGATCCGCAAAGGCTAGTTTACCACGACGATCGCTCGCGCCGAGCATCGCCGGTTAGGCCGCCCCGGCCGCCGCCGGGACCTGCTGCCGCGCCGGCGGCGACGGCTGGTCAGCTTGTGACGAGCGCCCTATCCGTTCGAGACATCCAGCCGGTACCAGGGTGTTCGGGCCGTCAGTTCGAAGGCAAACGACTGGTAGAGGGCCACCGCGGCAGCGTTGGCTCCATCGACCTCGAGACGAACCTCGCCGACATCGAGCGCGGCGAGGACGCGCAACGCATGATCGACGATGACGCGGCCAAGACCGCGGCCACGGAGGGCGGGCCGGCGTCCGAGAACGCGAATCTCGCCTACCGATTCGTTCACGGCCAAGCGCACAAGGGCGGCGATGGACGAACCGTCCAGCAGCGCCTGCCAGGGGGGCTCGGCCGCAAGTGCGCTGGTCCGGAACTCCTCGAGCGGCGGCAGCGTGGTCGCGGGCGCGTTGCGGAAGGTCTCTACCAGCGCCGCGTGCGCGGCAGCGACGGTAGCGTCATCAACGGTCGCCCAGCTGAACCCCTCGGGTGGCGGAGTGCCTGGGCCGTCGAGGCCGACGCCACGATGCCTGACCATGGTCAAGATGTCATAGGCGTGGACGAACCCCATTCGCGTCAGATCCTCGATCAGGGTCTCGATGAACGGCGAGGCGGCGACGAGTAACCCCGGCCGACCTTTCGCTCGCGCGAACGCGCTGGCCGGCTCGACGACACGCTCGATGAAGGCAGTGCCTGGGAAATCCGGCCGCGCTCCCAAAAGCACGAGCTGGGCGGGTGCCGTGGCGTCCGCGATCCTGTCAACCGTCGTCGCGACCAGCGCAAGGCCGGAATCGTCGGCAAGGACGAACGTTCCGTCAGGGCTGCTGGTCAAGGAGATGAGGAGGCGGCGGCGCAGTGGCTCGTCGAAGTCGGAGGCTGGAGAGCGGGCGCAAAAGGAAAGGGCGTCATCAGGGCGGGCGGGAAGAAAGGAGACGCGAAAGAGGTTCGACCGCACGACGCACCCACTGTCGCACCGTCGATAGACGGCCGCGGCACAAAGTTACGCTCGCAGCAGTCCGCTCTGACGAGCCGCCATTGCTAGGGCGGGCTGAGGGCTCCTACCCGCCGACTTCAATTCGCCCGCGACCGGCCGCCCCGCCCAGCTCCCTAGCAGGCCTGGCACCGTGACATCAGGTCATTCGCAACGCCTCGCCGTAGCCCGTCCTGACGTTGGCGGCCTCGCACGCGGGCGCCGCGCTCGTGCCCGCCAACGTCAAGGCCGCGGCATAGCGCCCAGCCTGTCCGACCAATGGCGCCTCGTCGATGACGGCAGCGGCGAAGTGCTACGGTTCTTCTCCTACCGCTCCCGGCTCGCACAGGCGCTTGGCATGATCAGTGGACTGGCGCTGCTCCGAAATCGCGTCCACTAACCGCGGCGCGAACGTACTCTAGTCCTCACACCGGTGGCCCATCTTGTGAGACGCCCGAGCCTTGCCCTTATCGCCTTCATGTCCACCTTCCTGGCCGGGTGGAACGTCGGTATTGCGCGCGCCAATTGCCCGAACAAGAAGAAGTTCGCGACCGTCAATCAGTCGCGGTTGCCTTCATCGGTGCTCGACGTCTCGACGGAGACACCATGCGTGGCGTCGTTCTGGATCGGCGTCAGCGGAATATCGCTCGTGACCGTAACCGATCCCCGGCCCGGGACGACAACCTGTCGCCTCACGGGCCATCTTGAGGGTGGTCAGCAGGTCGCGGCTGTCGTCACGTTCCGCGCGACGATGAAAAATGGCTGTCGCACGATCACCGTCAGCGGAGACACCTTCACCCTGACGCAATCCGGGGGACGCTGATGCTGGCTACCTATGATCATTATGATCAAGCCGCAAGGAGACTACGCCTTCGACGAAGGACTAAAACGCATACCCTAAGCCGACTCCGAAGTACGGCAGGTTGAAACTGTCACCGCTGGCGAAGCCATGGCCGTACCCCGCGAAAAGGCGCATGGCGAATCCGCTCGGCCACCAGTGCTCGTAGCCGATCTCGAAGTTGCTCCAGATGACGTAGCGGGTTGGGTAAGTGGTAGCGCAGGGATCTTCAGCGCAGAGGGAGAGCCAGCCGGCTCCATATTGGCCGCCCGATACTCCTGCTCCCATCGTGAAGGCCCGGGCGTCGTCCCCGAACCGGAAGCGAGGCATGAACGCCCACTGAAATGCGTGCCCGAGTCCAGCGTGAGGCGCCGAACCTGCGGCTGCCGCGCCGAACCCGAATCCGGTGGCGATCTCAAAGTGCGATCCGAACCTCTGAACGCCTTCCACTCCGATGATTCCCACCGGCGATCCAGGGCCCCATATCCCGTAAATGGCGCCGGTGCGTCGGCGTGTCGGCTCATCGACCTCCGCCGGAAGGGGTGTGGGAACAAAGGGCGTTCGTGTCGGTTCTTGCTCCACCGGCTCCGGAGTCGAAGGGCGGGGCTCTTCTGTATCGACGGCGGCGCTCGCGCCGCGACCCATGGCGGTCGAAAGGAGGAGAAGCGCCCAGACCGCACGAGCAGGCACGTGTCAGTTCGAGAGCAAAGTAGGTGCCGTGAGTTCGTCCAAAGGTCGAGGGCCGACCTCAGGATAGCCGGGAAACGCGGCGGGCGAACGCGGACTCCGACACGTTCAATAGCTGACACCATCGCTCATGGTGTCGCCTGGCCGCCAGCAGCTCACGCCGCCCCTGCCGCCGCGGCGGCGCGCTGCCGCACCGGCGGCGACACCGTCTGCCCCGCGACGACGACGCGCGTGCAGGCCTTCCCGTGCCCGAGCGCGTACTTCAGCGTCGGATAGAGCTGGGCCCCCATCACCCCCAGCGCCAGCGCCAGCACCGCGCGCGGCCCCCAGCGCCGCGCAATCTCCTCGCGGACCGCGTCGGCCGCGGCGTCCCGCGCCAGCACAGCCCGCGCAAACCGCACCCCCAGCGCCACCTCGGGCGACATCGCCGCCTCGTCCCCCCTGACGATGGCCGAGACGGCGCCGGCCGAGACCCCCGCCCGCAGCGCGAACCCCACCCCGAGCTGCGTGCACGGCCCGCAGTCCGCCTGTATCGACGAGGTGAGCGTCGCCCCGGCGTACACGTCAGCCGGCACGTCTTTCCGGTACCTCCCGACGCTGGTGGCGCGCGCGAACTTCATGAACGCCTCGGTGTCGGTGTCGAGCACCTCGTGCATGTAGGACGCGTCGTAGTCGTGCTCGCGCTCGAAGGCGCGGAGCTTCCGGTGAATGAACCATCTGAGCATGGAACCCTCCTACCGGGATGACGAGGGAGGGGGGAGGGTTGTGACTTGGGCATAGGAGGGGACCTGACGCGGTCCGAGGTGACGGAGCGCGAGCTCGCTTCGGAGGGCCTGAGGTCGTCGAATCCGGCACAGATCCCTGCCGGCACTGTAGAATTTCCCCATGACCGCCGCCTTCGCTCCACCGGGTTCTCGTCCAGACGCCAAAGTCTTTCGAGTCGAAGACCTCATCCGCTATGCGCGTGCGGGTCGGATTCGCGTCCCTCCGTTCCAGCGAGGATTCAAATGGGAGCGAGTGGACGTCGAGAATCTCGTGGACAGCATTTGGCGTGGTTTTCCCGTTGGGACGCTCTTGCTCTGGTCTAAGCCTGCGCCTGCGGGTACGGCCAAGCTCGGCGACTTGTCTTTCGACGTGAACCAGCAGAAAGAGGCGTGGTTCGTTGTCGACGGACAACAGAGGATCGTCTCCCTGGTGTCGACCCTTGTCCCGGATACCGACCGGCGACCGATGTTTGATCTTTACTTCGATCTCGCAGAGGGGAAGGTGACCCATGTTGGAAGAAGCGAGGCGCCAGCCACCTTCCTTCCGCTCGATCGAGTGGTCGATTCCGAGGATCTTCTTGCGTGGCTCGACGAACACCGAAATTCGCTCAGTACAGAGCAAACTCGGTTGGCCCTGCGTGTTGGTAAGTTGCTCCGAGAGTACGAGATTCCTGCCTATATCGTCGATATCGAAGACGAAAGCGTGGTTCGCGAGATCTTCTCTCGAACGAACGACACAGGAAAGCGCCTGGAGGCGAGTGACGTATTTAACGCCTTGCACGCCCCGTTAGGCGAAACACCGGCTGCTAGCCTGAAGGATGTGGTCGATCGTTTGAAGGGCAGATCCCTGGGCGATATTGAGGAAGTTCATGTCCTCCGTAGCATCCTGGCCATCGAAGGGAAAGATCGTTCGGGAGACTTGTCACGTCAACTTAAGGATGTCGATGTGCCTGCAGCTGTCGCGAGGACCGAGCAGGCTCTCGAGCGAGTGTTCGCATTCCTCGCCCAAGATGCGGGCATTCCTCATCTTAGGCTTCTTCCATACACGAGCCCTCTCGCGGTTCTGAGCGCTTTTTTCGATCGCTTTCCCACACCGTCAGGGCGAGCTCGCCGTCTCCTGTCGCGATGGTTGTGGCGAGGGATAGCATCCGAAGAACTGCGCGGGGACGGTAAGGGAACGCGGCCGGCGTTGGCTGCCCTGCGCGAATACCCGTCGGATGAGGAAGCGGCTGTTGGGGTGCTGAACACGGTGTCCCCTGAACGTCCATCTCCACAGCCGCTCGCGGCGTTCAACCTCCGGCACGCGCGGCCGCGAGTCCTTGCGATCGTCTTAGTGCGTTTACGGCCTCGTGATCTCTGGTCGGGCGAGACGATGAATGTTCAGGACCTGCTCACTTCTACGGATGACGTATTCCGGCAGATATACGGGGCGCCTGACTCCACTCCCGAGGAGCAGCGTTCGCTTTTCTTCTCTGTGGGCAACCGGTTACTGCACGGTCTGCACAGAGATCCCACCCCGGATACAACGTCGTCTTTTGTGAAGAAGCTTCAAGCGCGAAGCAAGTTGTCCTTGCCCACATCCTCGCATGGCGTAACGGACACCCACGTTCTTGCGAGTCACGGGATTCACGGTGCCGCCCTCGGCTTTCTGGAGAAGGGCGATCGTGTCTCGTTTCTTGAGGCACGACGCGATTGGCTTGAGGGGGAAGCCACTAAGTTGATCGATAGTCGTTCCGAATGGGGACACGCGGATCGGGTATCGATCGCTGCTATGGCGGGCGAGGACGACTAGATGGAGCTCGACGTGCTTTTGGGCGAGATTCCTATCGGAACAATTCGTTCCGAACCGGATGGCAAGACAGAGTTTTCGTTTCGAGCGGATTACCTCGAAGCAGCACGAAGACCAGTGTTAGGCCAATACTTTGAGGACCATCTTGCAGAGGTTCAGCGTAGCCGAATGCATCTGCCTCCATTTTTCTCCAACCTCCTTCCCGAAGGGGGACTGAGGGAACTGGTCGCCCGACGCGCAGGCGTGCACCCGGATCGAGAGGCTCATTTGATAGCTGCGCTGGGAGAGGATCTTCCAGGAGCGGTGATAGTTCGACCAGCGTCTCTCCCAGCAGAGGGTGCGACAGAACCTCCGACGGCTGTCTTCGAACCCGAGGCGAAGGCGGAAGACGCTTTACGCTTCTCGCTGGCGGGAACCCAGCTCAAGTTTTCGGTGCTTTACGGTGGGGCGGGACGAGGGCCAACCGTTCCGATCAGTGGGTTAGGTGGCCAATGGATTGCAAAGTTGCCCAGCGAAGTATATCCAAATGTGCCGGAGCACGAATTCTCCATCATCCGGTGGGCGGAACGGGCGGGAATTCAGGTCCCGGAAGTGAGTCTG
Source organism: uncultured Pseudomonadota bacterium (assembly GCA_963831685.1). Taxonomy (GTDB): domain Bacteria; phylum Myxococcota_A; class Polyangia; order Fen-1088; family Fen-1088; genus JADGRB01. The sequence goes on along the minus strand of CAWHRJ010000004.1, from coordinate 1,045,861 downwards.
GTGAAGGCGGGCAAGATAGAAGGCCTTCCAGTCCAGGTCGACGGCAATCGATTCGTGTTTCTCTCTCGTCGATTTGATCGACCGGAATCCGGACCGAGGATTCATCAGGAGGACTTCGCCCAGGTCAAGAATCTCACTGCCGACTCTCGATACGGCGGCATTGGTCATGCGACCCTTGCGCGAATCGTTCGAGCCGTCGGGGGCGAAGATGACTTCGATGAGGTGATCCGACGGATAGCATTTAATGTGTTGATCGGTAACGGGGATGCTCACTTGAAAAACTGGTCGCTCACCTACCCCGACGGAATTAAGGCACGCCTTTCGCCAGCGTATGACCTGGTTGCGGTCGTCACCTACATCCCTGCGACGACTCTCGCGCTAAAATTGGCGCGGGAGAAGCAGTTTCAGAGAGTTAGGCTGACACATTTTGAATGGCTAGCGGAGAAGGTTGGCGTTGAAAAGGAGCGGGTGACGAAAGTCGTAAAGGAGACGCTTACACGCGCAATGGATGCGTGGCCGGGTCCAGAAGAGTCGGAAGCGGTGCGGTCTAATCTTCTCCGTCGTTACGTGGACAAGCTCCCTCTGTTGGCCGATGTGCGTTGAATGTGCAGGTGCGACTAACGGGCGGGTAGCTATCAAAACGCCCGCGACTGCCCGCATCCACCGACACGCACGCCCCTCCACCCGGTCAAGCCCTAACCCCCGACCAACCCGAGCACCCACGCCCGCCACCGCTCCTCGAACCCAGCCATATCCGCCCCCCCGAGCACCCGAACGAGCGTCTTGTATCCGCTCGGATCCCCGCCCACCCCGGCCCGGAACTGGTCGTAGTACCGATGCAGCAGTCCCTTCTCTTGTAGGTAGAGACAGAGATACCGCGCCTGCGCGTAGCTGGTGCCGGAAGCGTAGAAATGGTCGCGGCTGTCGGCCGTCATCGTGGCGAACGACGGCAGCTTGCCGGCGCGGATGGCGCGCTGGAGGCCCGCGAGGCGCCAGTTCGGCAGGCCCCACATCTGCCCGTGCTCCTCGCGCACCGCTTCGTAGAGTGACGCGAGCCCTTCGTTGAACCAGGCGGGGACGGACGGGAAGCTGGCGCCGATGAAGGGGTGCACCAGCTCGTGGACCAGCGTGCCGCCGCCCGTGGAGATGTTCATGAACAGCGCCTGGTGCGAGGGCATGAAGAAGCCGTACGGCGTCGACGGGCGCAGGCCCAGGAGGCGGAGGACGGTGTCGGTGTAGCTGTCGGCGTCGCCGAGCAGCCAGACGTCGATCACGTTGGGCGGCTCGCGCATCTGGAAGTCGCGCTTCAGGTGGTCGACCGTCCAGGCGACGGTCTTGGCGTAGTGGTCGACCCGCGACGGCGCCTCGTCGCCGATGATGAGGAACGGGCCGACGATGCGCGTCGCGTACCCGTCGGGGATCTCCGCCTCTCTCTTCAGCTTCATCACGTGCTGCGCCAGCGCCGCCGGCGTGACGGTGGAGAGCGGATCGACGGGGTGCGCGACGTCGATGTGGTCCGGCTCGAGCGCGAGCCGGATCAGCGTCCAGCTGTCGCGGTCGTACTTGAGCGGCCAGAGCTCGAGGAAGCGCGCCTCCGGCATGCGTTTGTAGGCGCCCTCTGCCTGGCCGGGCTCGTGGTAGATGATTTCGCCCGTCGCGCGGTCGAAGCCGAGCAGCAGACGGAAATGTTCCGGTGAGCGCGGGCTGCCGTCGTAGTGCATGCAGACGATGGAGGGGACGCCGCGCGCCACGTCGGCGTACATCGCGTCCCGCGCGCGCTGTATCGCCGCCGTGTCGCCGGCGGCGATCTTGAACCAGACCGGCCCGGGGCGAAAACCGAAGGACTCGATCACCCGCTTCAGCTCCGGGGTGTACGCGCCGCGACCCTTGCGTGGATCGATCCCGGTGCGGTCGAAGACCGCCCGCTGGTCGACGTTGTAGCCGAGCTTGCGCAGGTACATCGCGACGCAAGCCTCGCCACAGAAGTCCGGCTCCTGCCGGATGTGGGGCACGCCCTCGATGACGAAGCGCGTGGGCGGTGGGGCCGGTTGTGGCTCGCCCGGCCGGGTCGCACCGGAGAGCAACAAGACCGCGAGCCCGAGCCAGCCGCCGCGACCGAGACGACGCATGCTTCGCCTCCCAGTCTACAGGGACAGCGGGATTGCATCGCGGTTCCCGCTCTTTGGCGCTACGGGCCAAGGAATCCGACGCGGACGGACGTCGCGCGGTGGCGATCCTCGCGCGTTGCCAACCCGTGGCGGCCGGCCTGATGCAGCAGCTCCGCGGGTGACGCGCCCCCTGTTCCGATCACCTCCGCCGAAAAATCCCCGCCCCCACCGCCCACACCTCCGTCGCGTTTCCCGCCACCGTCATCGCGCTCGACTGCAGCCCGAGGCCGGCGGCGGGAAGCTCTTCGTAGTATTGGTCGCCCCCGGAGCTGGCGCTGGCGGCGGTGTCGGAGCCCCTCACGACGTAAGGGGAGCTCCCCGCCGCGAAGAAGGGCGCCGCCACGCCGTCGGGGACCCAGACGCTGGTGAAGTTGGGGTACGCGTGGCGCGGGTCGCCGTCGTCGCCGTTGTAGAGGTTCCAGTGCGCGCCGGAATCGACCGACTCGAGCTCGGTGTATCCGGCGCCGACGGCGATCAGCCGTTTGCCGTCGGAGGTGCCCGAGATCCCGAGCAGCCCGTTCGGGGCGGTCGCGAGCCTCGTCCAGGTGTCACCGTTGTCTTCCGAGCGGACCACCACGCCGCCAGCGGTCGATCCGCCGCCGCCGCGGTCGCCGCCGTCGCCAGCGTCGCCGCCGTCGCGGCCGTCGCCGCCGTCGCCGCCGTCGGGCAGCGCGCCGGTACTCCCGGTGCCGCAGGCGTAGATGGTCCCGGAGGGGGTCGTCCAGAGGCCGGAGAGGGCGCTCGTGCCCGGGACCGCCGTGCGCGACCAGTCGGCGCCGCCGTTCGTCGAGCGGACAAAGAAGCCGCCGTCGCTGGCCGCGCCCACGCCAATCGGATTGCCGGCGCCGTCCGCCCCCGCGGTGTAGACGCTGCCGGAGAAGCTCGGGTGGAGCAGGGTGAAGGTGGCGCCGCCGTCCGTCGACTTGGCGATCAGGGGTGGCGAGGCGAGCGGGTCGGCCTGGTCGTCGGTGAAGCCGAACCCGTAGACGTCCGTGGCCCCGACCGCGACGACCGACACGATGGGCTGGGTCATGTCCGTCAGCGGGACTATCGTCCAGGTTTGGCCATCGTCGTGCGAGGAGGCGATCGAGTACTCCGTTCCGTTATCGCGGTAGGGGTCGTCGCGCGCGACCGCGTAGATCGTGCCGGGCGCGCCGAGCCAGACCGACTGGTAGATGTCCGAGACCGGATGGACCACCATCTCCCAGAGCGATGTGGCGGCGTCGCCCGCGTCCATCCGCGCGTCCGTCCCCGCGTCCGTCCCCGCGTCCTTGGCGCGCGCGCCGGCGCCCGAGCCGCAGGCCGGCGCGAGCGCCAGAGCGACGAGCGCGACCAGCCGGGACCGCACCATGGCCACGAGTGTAGCGCCGCCGAGACCGGTGTTCACTCGATCACGAATCACGTCCTCGACCCGGTCGATCGCCGCCAGTTGCTCCAGCACCAGGGTCCCCTCGAAGTCGCTCTCGTCCATCAGCGGCCGCCGGGGGTTGGCTCGGCGAGGATGGCGCGCTTGAAGTCGTCGGTCGAGTTGCGGCTCGGGTAGGGCGCGTCCGGCACCGCCACGCCGAGGTGCTTGCAGAGCGGCTCCCAGCCGTCGCCCAGGTTGTGCACCAGGAGGCGCGACGGGGGGACGGTGGCCTTCACGGCGGCGACGTTGGCCTCATACAACCCGAGGGCGTGCGCGCGGTCGCCGGGGCCCACGCCCAAAATGTTCAGCGCCTCGCGCATCGAGTCCGTCCCCGTGCGGCCGAACCCCGTTCCGATCACTTTGAGCGGCATGCGGCCGACTTTACCTCGGGTCGGCTCCGATCCGCGCGCGGCGGCTGCGAGGTCAGGCGACCCGGTTCGCGATCGGCGCGCCCTGCTCGAAGAGGGTGATGTTCTCCAAGGTGACGGTCGCGATGTCGCGGAGCGCCTGTGAGGTGAAGAAGGCCTGGTGGCCGGTGACGAGGACGTTCGGGAAGGTGAGGAGGCGCGCGAAGGTGTCGTCCTGAACGATGTCCGCCGAATGATCTTCGAAGAACAGACGATCTTCTTCCTCGTAGACGTCGATGGCCAGCCCGCCGAGGCGCGCCGTCTTGAGCGCTTCCACCATGGCCGCGGTGTCGATGAGGGCGCCGCGGCTGGTGTTCACGACCAGGGCCTTGGGACGCATCGTCGCGATGCGGCCGGCGTCGAGAAGATGGTGTGTCTCGGGCGTGAGCGGGCAGTGCAGCGTGACCACGTCGGCGGCTCGAAGAAGCTCCTCGAGCGGAACGTAACGGACGCCGAGCGCCAGGCAGTCCGGATTCCGGGCCACGTCGGTGGCCAGCAAGGTGACGCCGAAGCCGGAGAGGACGCGCGCCACCGTGGCGCCAATCTTGCCGGTCCCAACGATCCCGACCGTGCTGCCGTGAAGCTCGTTCCCGAGCAGCCCCTCCAGCGAGAAATTGCCCTCACGAACCCGGTTGAGGGCTCGGTCGATCCTTCGCTCGAAGGTCAGGATCAGAGCCACGGTATGCTCGGCCACCGCGTACGGCGAGTACCCCGGGACGCGCGCCACCACGATTCCCAGCCGGCGCGCGGCCTCCACGTCCAGGTTGTTGAAACCCGCGGAACGCAGGGCGACGAAGCGCGTCTGGCCGGCGGCCAGGGTGGCCAGCACCGCCGCATCGACCCGGTCGTTGACGAACGCGCACACGGCCGGATAGGTGGCGCCGATCGAGGCGGTCTCCGGCGAAAGGCGAGCCTCCAGAAACACCAGCTCGTGCGCCACCGGCAATCGAGCATTCGCCTCCAGCAACGACTCTCGGTCGTATCGCTTCGCGCTGAAAACGCCCACCCTCATGGCGTGAGCATACCCGTGGCGCGCGCGTCGCGTCTCGGGCGCCACGCTGACGACGCGGATGCCGTCCCTGGCGAGATTGCGCGCCATCGCCTTGCCGAGGCTGATCTCGGCGCCTTGGCGGCGTTGTAGCTGGGGCCGCCGCCCGACTCGCGACCGTAGACCGAGGCGATGAAGATGATGACGCCGCCGCCGCGCGCGGTGAGGTGGGGGAGGGCCGCGCGCGACACGCGCAGCGCCGGGAACAGGTTGCGGTCCAGGACCGCCTGCAGGTCGGCGTCGTCGGTGGACGCGAAGTCGCGCGCCCCCGAGCCGCCGACGTTGTTGACCACGATGTCGATCGCGCCGTAAGCGGCCAGCGCGGCTTCGACCAGCGCGGCCACGCCGGCGGGCGTCGTCACGTCGGCCGGCACGCCGACCGCCGCCGTCTGGCTGCCGCCGCGCGCCCGCGCCTCGCGCACCGCCGTTTCCAGGTCGCCCGCGTTGCGCGCGCACATCACGACCCGCGCCCCCTCGGCCGCGAGCCCGAGCGCGATCGCCCGCCCGATGCCGCGGCTGGCGCCGGTGACCAGCGCGACCTTCCCCTCGAGATCGAGATCCATGCCCGGGTTATAGCGCTGCGCCGCCCGGGTGACCGACGCGCGTGTTATCTTTGAACCATGGCGCGCGCGCGCTCCGCGCTGGAGAGTTGGACGCCCGAGCAGATCGCCGCGGGTCGGCGGTGGGCGGCGACCTGGAAGACCACCGGGCCCGAGCTGGAGCGGATCCGGCGCCAGGAGCTGCGCCGGATCGACGCCTTCGAGACGATCGCGCTCCTGTGCGGACCGGCCGACTACCGCGTTCCGCCCCGCGCCCCCAGGCCGACCTCCGGGCTCGTCGAGCAGCAGCGCCTCTTCGCGAAGCTGCGCCGGCTCAGTGCTCCCCGTCGGCCGCCTCCATCTTCCTGACGACCATGGCGATGGTGGGCGCCTCGACGCGGGCCTCCTTCATGAGCGCGGTGGCGCGCGCGACATCGTCGGAGTCGATGGCGTCGAAGAAGTCCTCGACCAGGCCGAGCGCGGCCAGTTGCTCCAGCACCAGCGTCCCTTCGAAGTCGCCTTCATCCATCGTTGTGCTCCAGACGGATGGTGCCGCACAACGGTCCTCGGCGGGCCCGCATTCGCCGCGCATACTCTGGCGATGACGACCACTCCCCAGGAGGTGCTCGACGCAGGCGCGGCTCAGTTGGCGGAGGTGCTCGGCCCGGCCGGGTTCACATTCGTCGGGGCGTACGACGATGCCGGTGAGGGGGGACCGTTCGCGATCGGCGAGTTTCGTCGGGGCGATCGACGTCTCGAGCTGCACGTGCGTCGCTCGCTGGTCCTGGTCAGGTACCACTTCGGGGAGCAGTGGCTGTCGCACGAGGACCTCGTTCGCGGTGTCCGGGCGGTCGACCGAATCGCCGCGGAGCCCCAGTACCCGGCGTTCTCCGATGATCCCGCCGCGGGGTTTCGTCGCCTGCGCGCCGATATCGAGCGCTTCGGCGACATCTTCCTCACCGGCGGCGCGAAGGCCTTCCGGGCGTTGAAGAAGTGGCTGGACAAACACCCGAGGCGGAGCGGCCTCGCTGGGCTCGGGCCGTGAGGGTGGGGCGCGCCGCTCCGCTCAGTGAGCGACCAGGATCGCGTCGTCGTCCGAGATGTAGAGCGCCCCGTTGGCATCGATCGCCAGCGTCTCCGGAAACACCAGCCCGCCCGGCAGGGGCCCCAGCACCTGCGCGTGTTGCGACAGCACGCCGACGATCGTCGTGACCGTCCGGGTGGCGATCACCACCTTGCGGATGGCGCCGTTCCCGCCGTCGGCGACGTAGAGCGTCCCGTTCCCGTCGCTCCGCACGTCCCCCTGGCTGCCGAGGCCTGCCGCCGCGCCGACGCCGTCGGCGGCGCCGGTCGTCGGGGAGCCGACCAGCGTGGTCACCATCCCCGTCGCGATCGCCACCTGCCGGATCGCCCCGTTGTCGAACACGTAGAGATTGCCGGCGCCGTCGTAGGTCATGCCGTACGGCGTGCGGAAGGAGGCCGCCGTTCCGACGCCGTCCTGCGAGTCGCTCGCCCCCGAGCCGGCGAGCGTCGTCACCACGCCGGTCGCGATCACCACCTGCCGGATGTTGCGCCCGTAGACGTCGCCGACGAACAGGTTCCCCTGGCCGTCGAGGGCGATCCCCTCGAGCTCCGTGAACGTCGCCGCCCCGCCCGTGCCGTTGGCCGTTCCATAGACGCTCGGGTTTCCGGCCAGCGTCGTCACCTCCGCCGTCGCGATCACCACCTTCCGGATCGTCCAGATGTCGGTGACGAAGAGGTTCCCTTGCCCGTCGTAGGCGATTCCGTGCGCTCCGTAGAAAGCCGCGCCGAGGCCGGTCCCGTCGGCGCTCATGTTGGCCGGATGCCCGGCCAACGTCGTCACGACGCCGGTGCTGATGACGATCTGACGGACCATGCCGCTGTCGTCGGTCACGAAGAGATTGCCGGCGCCGTCGTTCACCATCGAGTCGGGCCCCGAGAACAGCGACCGCATGCCCACGCCGTCGGCCACCGCCGACCGTCCCGGAACCCCGGCCAGCACGCTGAGCGTGGGGCCGGAAGGTCCCGCCTCGGCGGGTCCGCTGTCCTGTTTGGCCGGGGACGAGGATCCGCAGCCCAAGAGAAGCAGAAAGAGAGGGAGGAGCGGGAGGAGCGCCGCCAACGATCGTGCCCCGTGCGCCCGCTGCCGAGATCCCACGGACACCACGGTACCAGCGTGCGAACAGCGGGCGTGTGATAAAGACCACGGGTGCGCCCGCGGTGGCGGCCCCGCCCTTCAGCGTTTGCGCCCGGCGGGGAACTGCTCGGCGAAGAGGCCCAGGCACTGGTTCCAGCCGTCGTCGTGGGTGCGGCCGTGGTCGTCGTCGGGGAGGCCCGCGTGGGTCAGCGTCACCAGGGTGTCGTCGCCCTGCTTGTCGAAGCTGACGGTCACGATCGACTCGAGCCCGTTCGTGAAGGGCGACATCCAGGCGTACTGCACGCGCCGGTTGCGCTCGATCTCCAGGAAGCGGCCGTAGTGCGGCCACGACGGGTCCTTGGCGGTCGCGAAGAAGAACAGCCCGTCGACGCGCGCGTCGAGGATCACCTTCTTCGAGCCGGTCCACGGGTTGCCCGGGTGCTTGGGGTCCAGCCAGGCGCCGAACACCTCGGCGGGCGTGGCGGGGATCGTGCGCGTGAAGGACAGCTCCATCGTCTTTGGTTTGGTGGTCATGACCTTTTCTTTCCTTTCTCGTGTTTGAGTTTCTCGTTTTTGAAGTACTGCTCCAGGCGATCCAGGCGTTCGGTCCAGAACCGCTCGTACTCGTGCACCCACTTCGAGACCATGCGCAGCGGCTCTGCGCGGAACCGGATGAGGTGGTCGCGCCCCTGCACCTCGCGGTCGACCAGCCCCGCGCCCTCGAGCACCTTGAGGTGCTTCGACACCGCGTTCAGCGACATGTCGAAGGGGGCGGCGATCTCCGTGACCCGCGCCGGCCCGTCGGCCAGGCGGTGCAGGATGGCGCGCCGCGAGGGGTGCGAGATCGCGCCCAGAACCGTGCTCAGGTCGTTCATGGGATACATTCAACCAAAAGGTTGAATGACTGTCCAGTGTTTTGAAGCCGCTGGCGCGCTACTTCTCCGCGCCCGTCACCGGCGCCGCCCGCGGGCTCGCCGTCTCCGACAACGGCGGCTCGCTGCCGGTCATCGGGACGTCGCTGGGGACGATCACGCCGCGCTTCGCCGACCGCGTGTCGGGGTGTTGCACGTTCGAGGGTTGATCGTCGGGCGAGACGATGCTGGGCGGAGTCGAGGTCGACCCCGTTGCGGGCGCGTGCGCAGTCGCGCAGGCGCCGAGCCCGGAGGCGAGCGCGATCGCCAAGAGCCCTGTGCGCATCATGGCTGCGTCTGCGGCGCCAAGCCTAGGAAGGGAATTCCTTGGTGTCGGTCTCGCGCCGGCCGCGCGCGAACACCGTCTCGTGGGTGTGCGGCTGGTCGGCCTCGGGGAGGCGGGGCGCGACTGGCTCGTCCTGCAACAGCGGATCGCCGGGCGCCGCGCCACCGCGGGGACCGAGGGCGTCGCGCCAGAGGACGCTGCGCAGCGTCCGGACCGCATCGCGCATCGGCGCGTTCTCGATGATGTCGGCGATGCTGAGCACACCGGCCACCGTGCCGTCGGCGCGGGTCAGCACCACCCGCATCTTCCCCTCCTCGCGCATGAGGTCCTCGCAGAGATGCAGGTCGGCGTCGACCAAGCAGGTGAGCGCCGGCGACGACATGACGTCGCGCACCGCCGTCTTCTTGGCGTCGAGCCCCCTGGCCATCGCCCTTACGACCAGATCGCGGTCGGTGAGCACGCCCACCACCTTGTCGTCGATGTCGCAGATCGGGAGAAAGCCGACCCGCGCCTCCGTCATGATCGCCGCCGCGCGGTCGACCGAGTCGCCGTCGTGGAGCAGCTCCAGGTTCTTGCTCGCGATGTCGCTGCACTTCATCTCGCACCTCCGTTCTGTCGCCGCGGCTCGCACACGCCGTGCGCGGGACATCAGCCGATGGCTGATGTCTGATCGAGCTGAAGCTATCCACGATCTCCGAGACCGGAAGTGCCCGGGCTCGGTCGCGGCACCACGCCCCCGAGGCGCGCTTCAGCGCCTCACGCACTGCCCGGCGACGCACGCCAGATTGACGTTCGCCTGGCCGCAGCCGGGGACGCGACATCCCTTGTCGGCGCGCGCGCTGCAGACCTTCTCGACCGAGGCCACCCACTTGCGGCTCCCCACCGTGGCCGGGCACTCGAAGCAGCAGGTCTCGTCGAAATGGGTGAACCCGCAGTCGTCCGTCGTGCGGCAGGCGAGCTGGCGCGGTGGCCGCGACGGGGAACTGGAGGAGACGGCCGTCGGCCCGAGCCCCAGCACCAGGATGACCACCAGCGCGCGCACGGCCCGATTATAACGCCGGCACGCGGGCGGTCAGTGGCCGGGCTCGGAGAGGATCGCGCGCTGGAAGTCGCTGGCGGAGTTGCGGCTCGGGTACGCCTCGGCGGGGACCGGGACGCCGAGGTGCTTGCAGAGCGGCTCCCAGCCGTCGCCCAGGTTGTGGACCAGCAGGCGCGACGCCGGAACGGTCGCCTTCACGGCGGCGACGTTCGCTTCGTAGAGCGCGATGGCGTGCGCGCGGTCGCCCGGCTTGCCGCCGAACACCTGGTCGCGGATGAGGGCGATCCCCAGCGACGCCATGTCGGTGCTCTGGGCGATGCCGCGCAGGATCGTCTTCTCGAAGCTCTCCCACCAACTCTCGGGCGACCGGTAGGTGAGGACGACCTTGGCGTCGGGATAGACGTCGATGAGCTGCCGCCAGTAGTGGGCGGACGGCCAGTCGACGCAGGCGTTGTAACCCGCGAACAGGTTGTCCCAGCCGAGGTTCTCGCCGCGGGCGAGCGCGCGCCAGAGGCGTTTCTGCTCGTCGCTGGCGTTGACCTCCAGCATGTGGTGGCACGGCCCGAGGCCGAGCATGTTCAGCGCCTCGCGCATCGAGTCCGTCCCCGTGCGCCCGTATCCCGCTCCGATGACCTTCAGGCCCATACGCGCGCTCCTAGCCCCGGCACCAGGAGCGCCGCCTGGGCGTGGGGATGGCGAGTCGTCTTCATCGCCAGCGATGGAGCCACGCCGCGCGCGCTTTGTCCAGACGACCGCCGCGCCGTCGCGGCCGCGGCGGTCAGCGTTTGACGTGCCGCTGGAAGAAGGTCCAGGCCTCGTCGCCGAAATCGACGTCCTGGTTGTTCTTGCCGAACCGGTGCCAGAGGCCGCGCCACGATTCGATCGGGCTCGGCCAGGCGTGCCCCATGCCGACTGCTTTGTAGTACCAGAGCTCGCGCCCGTCGGGGCCCGGGCGGTAGCGTTGGCGCTCGATCGTGCTCCCGGCGCGGCCGCTGTCGGGCTGGTACGAATCGGTCTGAACGACGTCGGGGAGCGCGTCGATCTCCGGCGGGCCGGCGAGGCCCAGCGCGGCGACCCAGGCGTCGCGCGCGCGTTCCATGCCTGGGTAGTGTGCGTTCGGGTACTCGCGCGAGCCGCCACCGCCGTAGGTGATGAAGGGGTCGTCGGTGCCGGCGACCATGGCGATCGAGATGCGGTCGAATCCGGGCTTCGGGTGACAGCCCATCAGCCACAGCCCCGTCGGCACGAAGGGGAGCGGAACCACCGGCGCGATGGCGGCGACGAGATCCGGCGCCTCGAGGGCGAGCTCGAAGGACATGCCACCGCCGGCCGACATCCCGGTGGCGTAGATGCGTGTCCGGTCGATGGGGATCTCCGCGGCGAGCCGATCGAGCAGCTGGCGGACGTACGCGACGTCGACCCCCTCACCCGCGTGCGGCGCCAGGCAGCCCGACAGAAAACCTCCCTTCGGGACGGAGACCCGTTCGCGCGCGTTGGGCGGGTTGGGCAGGCCGTTGCCGTAGACGACGACGAAGCCGTCCCGATCGGCGAGCGCCTCGAACCGCGTGTGCGTCTGGTAGAAGGCGATCGCCTCGGCGCTGGACGAGTAGCCGGGGAAGACCAGCACCACCGGCACGGGGCGCGGCGGCAGGTTCGCCGGCGCGTAAACGAGGGCGCGGCGCGCGACCTCGGTCGCGCCGAGGGTCTGGATGATCTCCGGGTCGGTGAGGTGCTGGCGAAACGTGGCGACGCAGCCGCGCGACTGCTGGACGCCGGGCGGGCCTTCGAGGTGGACCGGCGGCTCGGTGCAGAGGCGCAGGCGGAAGCGCGGCGGCGCGGGCGCGGGCGGCGGCGCGGCGGCCGGCGCGGGACTCGCGGCGGCGACGGAGGCGGGCGGCGGCGCGGCCGCCTTGTTCCCGGCGCACGCGCCGAGCAGGAGTCCCAGCAGCGCCAGTCGCCTCAGCATGCGCGCGACGATGTCACGCCGCCTCCGGTGCGGCAACGCGCGGTTCAGATCTGCGGCGCCTCGGCGCAGAGGCCGATCTGATCGGAGGTGCGGACGCAGCGGGCCGACCGGTTGCAGTCGGCGTCGGTCGCGCAGCGACCGGGGACGAGCTCGCAGCGCCCCGGGTAGGTCTTGCGGGGCGCGCGCCAGTACGTCGTGCCGGTGCAGAGCATCCCCTCGGGGCAGCTGTCGACGCAGTGGTCGCCCGGGTTGTGCGGGTCCATCTTGTCGGGCCCCGTCGCGCAGGCCATCGCCACGAGCACGCAGACCGCGAAGAGCCGGCGGGCCATCGCCGACCAGGTTAGCGCGGTTCGCACGGTTCGCGCCGGGTCGGAGCGGCGCGTGATCGCGGTCGCGCTTCGGGCAGGTCGGCGCCGCGGCTTCGCCCCTACCGTTCCGCCAGCAGGGCCGGCGGTTGAACAAATCGACAGGGCGAGGCGCGCGAGCACCCAGCGGCGCAGCCCTGCAGGTCGGGGTGGGCGACGATCGTCGGCCCGTGCCCCCACCGTCGCGGCGTCAGAGATCCGACGCGCTCACCGACGGAGGTACGTCAACGTCGGTCGCGCGCCCACGAGTCCCTGCAAGTTCGCGCCACGATCCGTAAGCGGGACGACGTCTGCGGCAGAAAATTGCGCGATTCCGAATCTTTGCTCAATCCGGACGTTCCCTGGTCGATGAAAATGGACCGCGTGGGGATGGTGGAATCTTTGGAGACGAGACCGGAGAGATTCGGGCGTTACATCCTGCTGGATCGCATCGGGGTGGGCGGGATGGCGGAGGTGTTCCAGGCGGTGATGCCGGGCGTGGAGGGGTTCCAGCGGACGTTCGTCGTCAAGCGGATCCTCGCCGAGCGGGCGCAGTCGCCGTACTTCGTCGACATGTTCGTGCAGGAGGCGCGCATCAACGCCCTCCTGCACCACCCGAACATCGTCCAGGTGTTCGACTTCGGCCACGTCGGCGGCACCTACTTCCTGGCGATGGAGTACGTGCGCGGGCGCGACGTCTCGGAGATCCTGCGGCGGCTGCGGCGGTACGAGCGCCGCTGCCCGGTCGGCGTCGCGGCGTACATCGCGCGCGAGGTGGCGATCGCGCTCGGCTACGCGCACGCGCTGGCCGGCCCCGACGGCCAGCCGTTCAACGTCGTTCACCGCGACGTCAGCCCCGCGAACATCATCTGCCCGCGCACCGGTGGGGTGAAGCTGCTCGATTTCGGGATCGCCAAGGCGCTCGGCGAGGCGGAGATCGAGAAGACTGGCGTCGGTCTCTTCAAGGGGAAGATCTCGTACATCGCGCCGGAGCGAATCAGGGACGTGCCGATCGACGGGCGCTCGGATCTCTTCTCGCTGGGCATCGTGCTGTGGGAGCTGCTGGCAGGCAAAAAGCTGTTCCGCGGCGCCAGCGAGTTCGAGACGCTGAAGAATGTCAGCGATATGGAGGTGCCGGCGCCGTCGTCGCTGCGTCCCGACGTCCCCCCGGAGCTGGATCGCATCGTCGCCCGCGCGCTGGCGCGCGATCCGGCCGAGCGCTACGCAACGGGGCAGGAGATGGCCGAGGCGCTGGATGGCGTGCTCGAGGCGCTGCACCACCAGGCGCGCGCGCTGCCCGATCTCTTGCACGAGCTCTTCGGGGCGGAGCTGGCCTCGCGCCAGATCCCGACCACCGGCCTCGCGGCCGAGTTGCTGGCCGCCGCCGCGACGGAGACCTCGAACGTCGTCCCACCGAGCACCGGGAGCGGGTCCGCCGACTTCGAAGACTACAGCGTCTCGATCGGCATGACGACGCCAGTGCGCCCGAAGCCCGGGTGGATGTCCTACGTGGCGGCGTCGATCGGGACCGCGACGCTGCTGCTGCTCCTCGTCGCGCGCGGCGGGGGAGGGCGCTCGCAGGGGGCGACGCTGCCCGCGGCGCCGCCCGTCGCAGCGGCGGCGGAAGCACCGGCCGCGCCGCCCGCCCAGGTCGCAGCCCCGGACCCGGCGCCCGCCGCGACGCCGCAAGCACTCGAGCCTGCGGCCGACGCCGCCCTGCCGCAGGTGGCCAAGCCCGCGCACCGCGCGCGCTGGTCGGGCAAGGGACGCGTCGCCCGCGGTCTCTCGGTCGATCCTTTCGCCGAGGCGGCGTCGCGCGTGGGGAGATGAGCGGAGCGCGGGTCGGCGTTCTCGCCGCGGTGCTCGCGCTCTCGGTCGCCGTCGTCCCGATCGCGGCGGCGGCGCCGAACGCGGCCCAGCGCGAGGCGCGCCGCCGGTTCGACGAGGGGGAGACGCTGTACCGCGCCGGGCGCTACGCCGGGGCGCTGGCGAGCTATCAGGCCGGCTACGCCGCCGCGCCGCTGCCCGGATTCCTGGTCAACATCGCGCAGTGCCAGCGCCGGCTCGGGGACCTCAAGGCCGCGCGCGCCACCTACCGCGAGTTCGTGGTGGTGGCGCCCGATTCGCGGCTCGTCCCCGAGGTCGAGGAGCTCATCAAGCAGCTCGACGATCTCATCGCCGATCTGGCGGCCGGCGGCTCGGGCGATTCGGCCGGGCAGGCCAGCGAGGTCGACCCGCACGCGACCGATCCCTCGGCGCCGCCGCTGTCGCTCGCCCCCGCGCCGCCGGCGGCGGAGACGCCGCTGCTCGCCGCGCCGGCAGCCGACGCCCACTCGATCCCGCCGCCCCGGCGCTCGCACGCGCGCTGGTGGATCGTGGGCGGCGTGGCGCTCGCGGTGGTGGCGGGTGGGGTGGCGACCGTGGCGGCCCTCTCTTCCGCGAGCCCCACGACGGTCCGCGCGGGAACGCTGGGAACGCTCAGCCGCTAAGAAGCAATGACGATGGCACCTCTCTTGAGTCGCGGGCGATTCGCATTCGCGCTGGCGCTCGTGCTGGCGGCAGGTTGCCGTGGCGCGACCGAGCAGCCAGGGCCCGGCGCGGTCCTGCTCGACGTCCACCTGGGGGCCGGCGCGCAGATGCCGGACGAGCTGCGCCTCTTCGCTTACGACGACACCGGCGCCCTCTGGCAAGACGCGCGCTTTCCGTCGTCCGGCCAGCTCGTCCCGCGAAGCATGACCGAGCTCGGGACCATCCTGCTTCAGCCCGGCGCGACCGCCGGCGCGCTGCGCATCGATCTGCGCGGTCTTCTGGGCGGGGTACTGGCCGACGAGGGGACGCTGGCGATCCCGCCCGCGTCGATCTCGGGCGGCACCTTCGACGTCACGATGTTGGCCGCGCTCGCCCCCGACACCGACGGCGACGGCGTCCCCGATCCGATCGACGATTGCCCGTCGGTCGCCGACCCCGGTCAGACCGGCTGCCCGGCCGACGCCGGCCGCTCCGACGCGGCCCGCGCCGACGCGGCCCGAGAGGTCGGCGATGCGGGGACCGACGCCACGCCCCCGCGCGACGCCGGCCGCGACGCCCCGCGCGGCAACAAGGGGACCGGCTCCGGGTGCGGCGGCGCCAACGAGTGCGCCACCGGCTTCTGCACCGACGGCGTCTGCTGCGACAAGGCCTGCACGGACCCCTGCGAGAGCTGTGTCAGCGGCAGCTGCACCGCGGTCAAGAACGGCGAGGACGATACCCAGTGCGTCGCGCCCATGACCTGCAACAAGAAGGGGAAGTGCGTGGCCGCCGACGCCGGCACCACCGGCACCGGCGGCTGAGGCGATCTAAAGTGGCGGCGATGGTCTGACAATACTGTCCGGACCGACGGGCTCTGACAGGGACCCGCGTTGCCAACCCCGTGAAATCACGTCTCCGACGATGGCAGCCCTCTTGCTGGGGAGAGAGCGCATGATGACGGCGATGCGGTGGGGGTGGACGCTGGTCGCGTTCGCGCTGGCCCTGTTCGGGCCGGCGCCCCGGGCGCGCGCCTGCTCGCCCGCGCAGCCGCCGGTGGCGACCGCGATCCCGCGCGCGGGCGCGGCCGGCGTGTCGACGGCGACGTCGATCGTCGTCGTCTCGCCCCGGGAGCCGTTCGGGGTCACCGTGCTCGCGAACGGGCAGGCGGCCCCCGTCTCGGGATGGCAGGCGATCGGAGCCGGCATCGATAAATCGGGCGGCCCGACGAGCTTCTGGCAGCTTTCCGTTGGTCTGCTGGCGGCGAGCGCCGACTACGTCGTCACGTTGCCCACCGGCGGCACCGACGGGGGAGCGGCGACGCTGACCACGTTCTCGACGGCGGCCGGCTACGACAAAGCCCCGGGGACGGCGGCCAACCTGCGCAGCGTGCAGCTCTGGCGCGTCCGCTATCCCGTCGCCGACATCGCCTCCGGCAACTGTGTGTTCGCCGAGTACGCGAGCTTCGTCACCGTCGACTACGACCCGGCCACCATCCCCAACACCGCGCCCGGCTCAGTCATCCAGTCGTTCCAGTTGGCGCCCGACACCGGCGGCACCAGCCAGACGTTCGTCTACACGGGCGATGCGCCGTTCGCCGGGCTGGTGCCGTCGGGCGCCTATCCGCTGCCGCTCGGGCAGTGGCAGCCCGATCTCGATCCGACGCGTCGCTACTGCCTCACGATGAGCGCGATCGGTGACGGCGACCTGGCGCGGCTCGGCACGCCTAGCAACCAGGTCTGCGCGGACGTCGTGCAGCTCTCCGCGACCGGCGCACCGCCCCCGCCAGCTATCGGCGGCGGCATGGACGGCGGCTCGCTCGGCGGCGGCGGCTCGGGCACATCGTCCGGCGGCGGCTGCGCGACGGCCGGGACGCCCGCGAGCTGGCTCGGCCTCGCCCTGGGCGCCGCCGCGCTGGGCCTCGGCGCGCGGGCCGGCCGGCGCCGTCGCGTGCGCTCTCACCGCTAGGCGACGGACGTTGCGCCGGGCCCGGCGGGCGGGCACAGTGACGCGATGGCGGAGAAGCGGCCGGGACGCTGGGGCCGCCGCCTGCGCATGGTCCTCGGTATCGTCGTCGCGCTCGTTGGCTCGCTGGTGGTCCTGACCTGGGTCTCGACCGCGCATTTTCGCGCCTTCGGCGGCGCGCCCGCGGGCGAGCGGCTGGCGCGGATGCGGGCGTCGGCGCAGTGGAAGGGTGACAAGTTTCGCAACGCCGAGTCGACCGAGCTGATGGCGCCGAACAACTACTGGGGCGCCTTCAAGCACTGGGTCTTCGGCAAGGAGATGCGCGTCCCCGTCTGCCCGCTGCCGCTCGAGACCGACACGGCGGCGCGGCTGGCGGCGCCGGCGGCCTCCGGGCTGCGGGTGACCTGGCTGGGGCACTCGACCACGCTCATCGAGATCGACGGTGCGCGCATCCTGACCGATCCGGTCTGGGGCGAGCGGGCGTCGCCGTCGTCCTGGGTGGGGCCGGGCCGACTGCACCCGCCTCCGCTGGCGCTCGCCGACCTGCCGCCCGTCGACGTGGTGCTGATCTCGCACGAGCACTACGACCACCTCGACATGGGGACGGTGGTCGCGCTCGCGGCGCGCGGCGCGGTGTTTCATGTCCCGCTGGGCGTCGGCGCGCACCTCGCGGCCTGGGGCGTTCCGGCGGCGCAGATCGTCGAGCAGGACTGGTGGCAGGAGGCGACGACGGTGGGCGGCGTCCGCATCGTGTCGACGCCGGCGCGCCACTTCAACGGCCGCGGCATCCCCTGGCGGGTCGGCGCGCTCTGGACGTCGTGGTCGGTGGTCGGCCCGCGCCACCGGCTGTTCTTCAGCGGCGACACGGGGATGACCGCCGGCTTCGACGAGATCGCGCGGCGCTGGGGGCCCTTCGACATCGCGCTGCTCGAGATCGGCCAGTATCACGAGAGCTGGGGGACCATTCACCTCGGGCCGACGGGCGCGCTCGACGCCTTCGCGCGCCTCGGCGCCAAGACGCTGCTGCCGATTCACTGGTCGACGTTCGTGCTCGCCTACCACGCCTGGTCGGAGCCGGCGGAGACGCTGGTCGAGGAGGCCGCCCGGCGCGGCATCTCCGTGGTCACGCCCCGTCTCGGCGAGCCCGTCGAACCGGTCACGCCGGCCGGCGCGCCGGCGCCGCCGTCGACCACGCCCTGGTGGCGCGCGCTGCCGCCGATCGCGCCCAAGTGTCCTTGAGGCATCCCGCGCGGCATCCCTCTCTGCTATGAAGAGGGCCCGATGAGGTTGCTGGATCTGGGTTCCAGGGCCCGCGCGCGCACCGTCGGTGCGGCGGCCGGGGCCGTGATGGCCGCGCTCTCCCTTGCCGCGGTGGCCGCGGTGGTCGAGGCGCCGCAGCCGCCCGAGGCGGCGCCCGAGCGGGTGACACTCTCCCAGGCGGTGACCCGCGCGCTCGCGCGCAACCCGACCGTCGCCGTCGCGGTCGCCGAGATCGATCGTGCCGACGCGCTCATCAAGGAGGCGCGCGCCGGCTGGTTCCCGACGCTGAACGGCTACGGCAGCTACACCCGCCTCGATCACGCGCGCGTCGTCGCCGGCACGCAGGAGCTGGGGATCAACGAGGTGGCGGCCAACCTGACCCTGACCGTGCCGCTGGTGGCGGCGCCGGCCTGGACCAACACGCGTCTCGCCAAGGACAACCGCCGCATCGCCGAGGCGAGCGCGCTCGACCTGCGCCGGCAGGTGGCGCAGGCGACGGCGCGCGCTTACCTGACCGTCGTCGCTCAGCACCGGCTGATCGCCGCCGCCGAGACGGCGCGCGCCAACGCCAAGGACCACTACGACTACGCGCACACGCGTTTCGTCGGCGGGGTGGGGCGCAGCATCGACGAGGTGCGCGCGCAGCAGGACCTGGCCAGCGTCGACGTGCAGGTGCAGGCGACCTACTTCGGCCTCGCCCGCGCGCGCGAGGCGCTGGGCGTGCTGGCGGCCGACGCCGCGCCGATCGACTCGGTCGACGAGGTCGATCTCGGCACGATGCCGTCGCTGCAGAGCGCGCTCGACGAGGCGGCCGCGCGCCGGACCGACATCCATCTGCTCAACGAGCGGGTGGCCACCGCCAAGCAGGCGGCCGACGACGTCTGGGCCTACTACGCCCCGTTCCTGAGCGCGGTCGCGCAGCCCTTTTACCAGGACCCGCCGACGGTGCTGCTCCCCAAGTCCGGCTGGCAGGCGCAGCTGGTGCTGACGCTGCCGCTCTACGACGGCGGCCAGCGCACGGGGATCCGGGGCGAGCGCGACGCGATCCTCGCCGAGTCGCGCGCGAACCTGGACGCGGGGCTGCGCCAGGCGAAGTCCGACGTGCGCGTCAGCTTCGAGGAGATGCTGCGCGCCGACCAGGGGCTCGCCTCCGCGCGCGACGCCGCGCGCCTCGCGCACAAAGCCTACGATCTGGCGACGCTCGCCTACCGCGGCGGCGCCAGCACCAACATCGAGGTGCTCGACGCCGCCCGCCAGGCCCGCGACGCCGACACGTCGACCGCCGCGGCCGAGGACCTGTCGCGCCAGGCGCGCCTCGATTTGCTGGTGGCGGCGGGGCGGTTTCCGTAGAAGGGCTCGACCAGCGCCAACCGTCCGTTGACGCCCTTCGCGGGGAGGAGGAGGGCTCTCACGATTCGTCACATCTTCGGCAGGACCAACATCCGCGCAATCAAGGTCGAGCCGTCCGCGCGCCGCCGCGCCCGACCCCTCGGCGTCCCGTCTCCGCCGACCTCACCTCCGCCGAATCAAGTCACCCAAGCGGCGCGGTCCCAGCGGTCGTCCGGCCTCACACCACGCAACCCGCCGCGGTCCGCGCCCGACAACGGGACATGCGCGGAATCAAGACGGTGCGACGGCGTCAGCTCAACCTGCCCCTCGGGGCGCCACGCACGTGGGGTGGCGCTCGCAAGGGCGCCGGGCGAAAACCGCGCGGCCGTCCCTCGATGCCCCACGACACGCGGCCGAAGGTCGATCCGCGATACCCCGTGCAGGTCACCATTCGCGCGACGCCGGGGCTGCCGTCGCTCCGCTCCCCCCGGCTGTTCGGGGCGCTCCGGCGCGCCATCGCACGGGCGTCGGTCGACCGGTTCCGGGTGATTCACTTCTCGATCCAGCAGGACCACGGTCACTTCATCGTCGAGGGGGACGAAGCTCGGCGAGCCCGCGGCGGGATGCACGGGCTGGCCATCCGCTTGGCGCTGGCGGTCAACCGGGCCCTCGGGCGCAAGGGACAGGTCGTCGGCGACCGCTATCACGCGCGCCCCCTGACCACGCCGCGCCAGATGCGGACCAGCATGGTCTACGTGCTGCTCAACTTTCGCAAGCACCTCCGGGCGCCCGCGTGCATCGACCCGCGCAGCTCAGGGCCGTCCTTTTCGGGGTGGCAGGGGTGGCAGCGCGCGCCCGGGATCGCCGACGCGATCACTGACCCTCCTTCGGCGACGGCGCCGCCGGCCACCTGGATGGCGCGCGTCGGATGGAGGCGCGCGGGTGGTGCGTTGCGGGTCGACGAGCACCCCGCCTCGGCGCCGCGCGCGCACCCGACTTGAATCCGCGGATGTTGCCCTGCCGCGGGTCGCAGCCACTTGAATCCGCGGATGTTTGCGGCCCGGAGATGTGGCGAATCGTGAGAGAGGAGGGCTAGAGGGGCACTGGCGCTGGGCAGATCCCCGTCGCGTTGCCGTGACCAGCGTCGGCTGAAACCGCCATGTTCAGCGTCATCCCGGCCCACGAGGGTGCGTACGTTCCGGAGATCGTGGCGGTCCCGAGGCGGGCCCCGCACGATGAAAGGGGAACCGGGGCGAGGATCAAGCTCGACACACCGAGCTGGACGGTTGTCTGGCCGCCAACGTTGGTCAACGCGTAGTCCGTGCCGTTGGCCGATTGGGCGGCCCAGACTCGATACCAGCTCGCGTCCGGGTCGTCGAAGGAGACCTCGACATCGAAGGAGCCATCGAAAGACGGCGCCGGAGACGATTTCGTCATGGCGAGCGCGATGGTGAACGTTTCCTGGGAGTCGGAGGTGTTGTCGACGGGAACCTGGCAGAGACAAAGTACGGGTATCCAGCCTCCGTCGACAGTCTCGTAGCAGCCGGGAGCGCTCGGTATCGTGGGCTGCGGCGTCGGAGGCGAGAATGCGTCCCCACAGCTCCCGCCAGCGTCAGCCAGCGCACCCGAGCCAAGAGAGTGCTGGCCGCATCCGGCTGCGGCGCACGTCAGCACCGCGACAACATCCGCCCTCCAAACACCCCTGAGCCCGTCGAGCCTGCTCATTCGCGAATTATAGATCGCGCCGGGCGCCGAAGATCGCGGTCCCGACGCGCACGATCGTCGCACCCTCGGCGACGGCGACCTCCAGATCGTGGCTCATTCCCATCGACAGCTCGCGGAGATCGACGTTCGGGCGCGGCGCGGGCGGCCTCGCGGTCGCGCAGCGCGCGCAGCGCCGCGAAGTGGGGGCGGGCCGTCGTCGGGGTTGTCGGCGAGCGGCGGGATCATCATGAGACCGTCGCAGCGTGACGCTGGCGAGCGCGGCGAAGCGATCGAGGAGCGCGGGGAGCTCGGCGGGCGCGACGCCACGCTTCTGCGCCTCGCCGGCGACGTTGACCTGGACGAGGCAGGCCTGAGGAGCGCCGCGGCGGTCGAGCTCGTCGAGCAGCGCGACGCGAGTCGACCGAGTGGACGAGCGCGACGTGGCCGGCGACGTACTTCACCTTGTTGCTCTGCAGCGGGCCGATGAAGTGCCAGCGCGGGCGGCGCCGGACTCGCCGCCGAGCGCCGCGCGCTTGTCGCGCAGCTCCTGCGCCTAGCTCTCACCGAGGCGACGCTGGCCGGCGGCGATGGCGGCGCGCACGTCGTCGGCGGGCATCTTCTTGCTGACGGCGACGAGCCGGACCGAGCCGGGGGCGCGACCGGCGGCGCGCTCGGCGGCCGCGATGCGCGCGCGCACGGCGGCGAGGCCGTCGGCGATCTCGTGCGCACGCGCCATCTCGGACGTCATCTCGAGCCGTGGCCGAAGCCGGCGGCCGGGTAGCGGGGCAGGGCACCCAGCGCCAGCAGGTCGGCCAGCACCTCGGCGAGCGGCAGGCCGATGACGTTCGTGAGCGAGCCGCGCAGCTCGGTGACGAAGGCGGCGGCGATCCCCTGGACGGCGTAGGCGCCCGCCTTGTCGCGCCCCTCGCCGACGCGACGTAGGCGTCGACCTCCGCCGGCTGCAGCGCGCGGAACGCCACCAGCGTCGTCACGTCGCGCTCGAGCCGCCGGTCGGCGAAGCGGATGCGTGTAGGCGGTCGATCGACCTCGTGGCGGCGGCCGGCGAGGCGCACGAGCATGCGCGCGCGCGTCGTCGTCGTCGGCCGGCTTGCCCAGGATGGCGTCCTCCACCACGACCGTCGTGTCGGCGGCGAGGACGGCCAGCGCCGGCGCCCGGCCGCGGCGCCGTCGGCGACGGCGTCGCACTTGGCGGCGGCGACGCGGCGCGCGTAGTCGAGCGGGCTGCTCGCCCGGTTGCGGCGTCTCGTCGACCGTCAGCGGCCGCGATCGTCCAGCGTCAGGCCGAGCCGCTCGAGCAGCTCGCGCCGGCGCGGCGAGGCCGAGGCCAGAATCGAGATCGGGCAAGCCGGGGGTTCCGCGGGCGGCATCGGCGGGGTTTTCTACCACGCGAACAACCTTCTCGACCGACGTCGCGAGAACGGGGCCATGCGTGCTCTCGCCGACTCTCGTTCATCGCCGCCGCTCGCGCTGGCGGCGGCCTGCGCCCCCGAGACCGACCTCACCAGCGTCCGCGGCGCCGGGGACGACCCCGCCCACCCCGACGGGACCGGCGGGCGCGACGCTCGTCGATCCGCGCGGCGGGCGCGACCGACGTGCCCGCTGAACCTGGCGGGCGTGACGGTCCGGTTCCCGGCGGCCGTCACGCTGGCGGTTCGGCGGGCTGGTGGTCTGCGCGGCGAGCCGGCGCCGGTTCCCGCGTCTCCGCCGCGGACGTCGCGTGCGCTCCCGGCGACAGGGGTGCGTGCTACACGCGTTCAGTTCGACGGGCAGCTGCCGGCCGCGCGCGAGCTGCCGGCGTCGAGCTCGGCGCCGGCGCGGTCGACGGCACGGGCGCGCCGGTGAGCGCGCGGGGCTCATCGGCGCCTTCGACACGGCGGCCGCTGCCCGACGTGACGCCGCCGGATGCTCGGCACGTGACGATCTCCGCGGCCGGGCCGTGCCTCGCCGTCACGCTTCACGACCGACGAGCCGGCCGGGCACGGTCGTCCTCGCCGCGGGCGACGTCGACGGTCGACACGCCGGCCGGCGCGGGCGCGACCAGCTTCGACGTCGGCGTCCCGCTCGGCGGGCTGCCGCCGACGAGCGTCGGCGACCGTCGACGGTGCGCGCCGTCGATCTGGCCGGAAACGCCGCCGAGTCGTCGCCGCTCGCCTGGCAGCACGCCCGCCGCGCTGCCGCCCGTCGCCATCACCGAGGTGCTGGCCAACCCGCTCGGCCCGGAGCCGCGCAGGAGTGGGTCGAGCTGCGCAACCTGGGCGGCGACCACGTCCCGCTCGAGGGGCTCGGCTCGCCGACAGCCGGGGCGCGCGACGACTTGCCCGCGGCGACGCTGGCGGCCGGGCGGCTACGCGCTGGTCGTCACGTCGACCTACGATCCGGAGAACGGCGCCGATCCGCCGCCGCGCGCCGGGACGCAGCTCCTGCGCGTCGACGGCCGCCTCGGCGCCGACGGGCTCTCGAACGGCGGCGAGGTCGGTGCGCCTCCTGCAGGGCGACGCCGTCGTGTCGAGCTACGGCGGCTGGGTCGACGTGTCGGCCGGACGCTGGGACGGCACTCGGTCCACCGCCTCGTCGAGACCGCCTGCGACAGCTCAGATGCCTGGAACCACACGCCGCTCCCGCCCACGCCCGGTTGCGGGCCCCCCGTGAAAAGGCGGGCCGGACCCGACAAATCGAGCGGGAAAAAGTGGCTCGTCCGGGGGCGAGCGTGACTAGGAAGCCGCCATGTCCGGCCACAATCGATGGTCCAAGATCAAGCACAAGAAAGAGGCCACCGACTCCAAGAAGTCGAAGATCGTGGACCAAGGTGATCAAGGAGCTCACGGTCTCGGCGCGGCTCGGCGGCGGTGACATCAACGGCAACCCGCGCCTGCGCACGGCGGTCGACAAGGCCCGCGACGTCAACATGCCGAACGACACCATCGACCGCGCCATCAAGAAGGGCACGGGCGATCTCGAGGGCGTGCAGTACGAGGAGTTCCACTACGAGATCTT
The DNA here is from genome assembly GCA_963831685.1 of uncultured Pseudomonadota bacterium. Lineage (GTDB taxonomy): Bacteria > Myxococcota_A > Polyangia > Fen-1088 > Fen-1088 > JADGRB01. The sequence goes on along the minus strand of CAWHRJ010000004.1, from coordinate 1,021,809 downwards.
CGGCCCCGGCGGCACCGCCATGCTGGTCGAGATCATGACCGACAACCGCAACCGGACGGCCGGCGAGGTCCGCAGCCTCATCGCCCGCCACGGCGGCAACCTGGGCGCCTCGGGCTCGGTGGCCTACATGTTCAAGAAGCTGGGGCTGATCGTCTACGAGAAGGCCGCCGTCGACGAGAACAAGGTGACCGAGCTGGCGATCGAGCTCGGGGCCGACGACATCCAGACCGAGGGCGAGTCGCTCGATCGTCGTGACCGATCCCAAGGAGCTTCGAGCGCCGTTCGCGAGGGGCTCAAGAAGGCGCGGGCTTCCGGAGCCGCTGCACGCCGAGGTCACGATGGTCCCCCAGACGGTCGTGCACGCTCGGTCGGCAAGGAGGCCGTGATCGCCGTCAAGCTCGTCGCGGCGCTGGAGGACAACGACGACGTGCAGAACGTCTACTCGAACATGGACGTCGACGAGTCCGTCCTGGAGAGTGTCGGCTGAGCGCGCGCCTGATGCCGGGACGGGGCTCGGCGCGCGAACCGGCATTGCTGGCGACGCGCGCGGCGGTCCGTGTCCTCGGCATCGATCCCGGGACGCTGCGGCTCGGCTACGGCGTCGTCGAGTGCGCGGCCGGCGGCGCGGCGCTCGCGCTACGTCGAGTGCGGCGTCATCTCGGCGCCCGCGCGCGACCCGCGTCCGGTGCGCCTCGGCGAGATCGGGCGCGGCCTGCGCGAGCTCCTCGCCGAGCTGCGCCCCGACGCCGTCGCCATGGAGGAGGCGTTCTTCGGCAAGAACGTGCAGTCGACGCTCGCGCTCGGCGAGGCGCGCGGCGTCGCGCTGTTCGTCGCGGCCGAGCACGGGCTCACCGTGAGCGGCTACGCGCCCGCGACCGTCAAGCAGGCCGTCGTCGGGCCACGGCCGCGCGACGAAGGAGCAGATCGGCTTACCTCGTGCGCGCGCTCCTGTCGCTGCGGCGCACGCCCGAGCCGGACGCCGCCGACGCGCTCGCGATCGCGATCTGCCACGCCCGCGCGAGCGTCCCGCGGCCGCCGCGGAGGCGGCCGCGTGATCGCCTTCCTGCGCGGCGGCTCCTCGAGAACGACGGGCGAGTCGGTCGTCGTCGACGTGGCGGGCGTCGGTTACCAGGTCCTCGTGAGTGCCTCGACGGCGACGGCGCTGCTGCTGGGCGGCGGCGGGGGCGAGACCCAGCTCTACGTCCATCACACTTCGTGAAGGACGAGCCGCTGCGGCTCTACGGCTTTGCCGAGCGTCGGCGAGCGCGCGTCTGTTCGAGACGCTGATCAGCGTGCAGGGGGTGGGGCCGCGCGTCGCGCTGGCGATCCTGGCGGGCCTCGAGGCGGGCGAGTTGGTGCGCGCGATCGCCACCGGCGACGTCGGGCGGCTGACGCAGGTCAAAGGGGTGGGGCGCAAGACGGCCGAGCGGCTGGCGCTCGAGCTGCGCGAAAAGATCCTGAGCCTGCCGGCGGGCAAGGGCATGGCCATCGCGCAGGCGCCCGCACGCGGCGCGCCGCCAGGCGGCCCGCTCGGCGATGTCTACGGCGCGCTCGTGCAGCTCGGCTACAAGCCGGGCGAGATCGAGCCGCTGCTCGAACGATTGGATCCCGCGCGCCCGGTCGCCGATCTCGTGCGCGAGGCGCTGAGCGCCCTGCGGAGACAATAGCGGGTGGCGCGCAAACGACACGAGGACGAGCCGGGCGACAGCGCCGAACCGCGGGTGGTCTCCGGCGGCGCGGCCAAGAGCACGCGCGAGGTCGACGAGGACGCAGCGCTGCGCCCACGCAGCTTTGCCGAGTTCGTCGGGCAGAAGAAGGTCGCCGACAACCTGGCGGTCTACGTCGAAGCGGCGCGCAAGCGCGGGGGCGCGCTCGATCACGTGCTCCTCTCCGGGCCGCCCGGGCTGGGAAAGACGACGCTCGCCTATCTTCTGGCGCGCGAGATGGGGTCCGAGATGCGCGCGACGTCCGCGCCGGCGCTGGAGCGCAAGGGCGATCTGGTCGGCATCCTGACCTCGCTCGGCCGCGGTGACGTGCTGTTCATCGACGAGATCCACCGGCTGCAGCCGGTGATCGAGGAGTCGCTCTACTCCGCGATGGAGGACTTCCGCATCGAGCTCGTGACCGGGACCGGCGCCGGCGCGCGCGCCATCCCGTTGCCGATCGAGCGCTTCACGCTGGTGGGGGCCACCACGCGCACCGGCCAACTGAGCTCGCCATTCCTGTCGCGCTTCGGCATCGACGAGACCTTCGCGTTCTATTCGCCAGAAGAGCTGACGGCGATCGTGCGCCGCTCGGCGCGTCTCCTGGAGATCCCGATCGACGACGCGGGCGCCGAGGAGATCGGCCGCCGCGCGCGCGGCACGCCCCGCATCGCCAATCGGTTGTTGCGCCGGATCCGCGACTTCGCCGACGTGCGCGGCGACGGCCGCGTCACCCGCGACGTCGCCGAGTACGCCCTCGGCCGCCTGGAGGTCGACGCCGCCGGCCTCGACGCCGGCGATCGCCGCATCCTGAGCACGATCGTCAAACGCTTCGACGGCGGCCCGGTCGGCATCGACTCGCTGGCGGCGTCGCTCGCCGAGGATCGCGACACGCTGGAGTTCGTCTACGAGCCCTACTTGATCCAGGAGGGCTTCCTGATCCGCACCCCCCGCGGCCGCCAGATCACCAAGCGCGCCTACGACCACCTGGGGTTGCCGGCGCCGACCCGCGGGCCGCAGGGATCGCTCTTCTAGCGTCGCGGCGATTTGGACGGGCACGGCTGCCGGAGGATAATTAGTCGGTGAGCGCGCCGGCCGTCGCCACGGAAACCCAGCCGGAGGCGCTCCTACCTCGCGCACTCGAGCAACAACGCGCACGGACCGGGCGGATGTTGACGCGCGTGCGCCTCATCGGCGTGGTCGCGATTCTCGCCCTGGTCTTGGCGCTCGCGTACGGCGCCGCGCAGACCGACTGGCGTGTCATGGTGCCGGTGTTCGCGACGTACGCCGCCGGCGCGGCGCTGCTGGCGATCGCCGTTCGCGTCTCCGACCGCGCGGCGATCTGGGCGGGGTTCGGGGTGGCGCTGCTCGACGTGCCGGCCGTCTTCGTCGCCCAGTGGCTGTCGATCCCCGTGTCGCCGTCGCCCGGTGGCGTGGCTGGGTTCGCGCTGGGGATCTTCGTTCTGCTGGTCTTGCTGAGCACGCTGTCGCTCAGTCGCCGGCAGACGACGGTGGTCGCTGCGGTGTCGGCGCTCGGCGAGGTGCTGCTCCAGCGCGAGGCGGGGATCCGTCCGGGCGCGTGGGTGGCCTCCATCGTCGTGCTCGGATGCGCGGCGGCGGTGGCGGCGCACCTGGTTGCGCGCGTGCGGGCGCTGGTCGGGCACGTCGCCGAGGAGCAGCGCAAGCGCGAACGTCTCGGGCGCTACTTCTCGCCCTCGTTGGCCGCGCGGCTGCAGGCGGCGACCGACGGAGAAGCGAAGCCCGACGCGCAGGAGCTGACGGTGCTCTTCTCCGACATCCGCGACTTCACGGCGACGTCGGCGGCGCTGTCGCCGGTCGAGGTCGTCGGCATGCTGAACGAGTACTACGGCCGCATGGTCGAGAAGGTGTTCCAGCACGGCGGCACGCTGGACAAGTTCATGGGCGACGGGATCATGGCCTACTTCGGGGCACCTATCCCGGACCCCGACCACGCCGCCCACGCGGTCGACTGCGCCCTGGCGATGATCGCCGAGCTCGACGGGCTGAACGCGACCCGCGCCGCGCGTGGCGCGCCGGCGCTGAAGATCGGCGTCGGCCTACACACGGGCAGCGCCGTCGTCGGCGACATCGGCGCGCCGCGCCACCGCCTCGACTACACGGCGATCGGGGACACCGTGAACGTCGCCTCGCGCATCGAGGGGCTCACGAAGGCGGCGGGGAGCCCGATCCTGGTGTCGGAGACCACGCGTCAGCGGGCGGCCGGCAGGCACACGTTCCGCGCGCTCGCGCCGATGAACATCCGCGGCAAGACGGAGCCGGTCATGCTGTTCGCGCCCGAAAGCGCTGTTCGTTCGGACTGACGCCGTTCAGGGGAGCAACTCGGACGCCGCCACCCCGCCAGCCGCCGCGAGTGGCGAGATCGTCGCGTCACGCGCGAAGGTGGCGAGGTGTCGGTAGCCTTCGGGGGACGGATCGCGGTGAACCTCGACGACGCTGTCGCCGAGGTTGACGATCCAATACTCGGGGAAACCGGCGCGCGCGTAGAGTCGCGCCTTTTCGCCGCGGTCGTAGGCGAGCGACGTCCCGGCGACCTCGACGACGAGAACCGCCCGGTGGGGATGATCGGCCAGGTGAGCCCGGGGACCGCCTTCGGCCACGGCCAGGTCGGGCTCGGGCTCGCCGTCCGGATCGACGGCCAACGGGTGCTGCACGCGAACCGTGTGGTCGGGGCCGAACAGGCGTCGCAGCGTCTCCGCGCAGAGATCGATGGTGCCGGCGTGGAGAGGCCCTTCGGGGCTCATCTCGACGATGCGCCCGGCCACGAGCTCCACGCGCTCGTCCTCGTGCAGGATGCCGGCGTCGATCATCTTCTCGTAGTCCCTGCGTGAGAAGTTGCGGGCGGCCGGGAGTGGCGGCATGGCGGCCATCGGTCGTCAGCGCCGAAAGCGCTCGAGGTCGAGCTCGCCGGAGAAGGCGATGCGGGCGGGGCCGGACAGGCGGACGCCGGAGTAGTCGGGCGCCACGGTGATCACGAGCGTTCCACCGGGCAGGTGGACCCGCGTGTCGGCGCCGGGGGTGAGGCGCTCCTCGAGGCAGGCGGCGACGACCGTGGCGCAGGCGCCGGTGCCGCAGGCGAGGGTGAGGCCGCTGCCACGCTCCCAGACGACGAGATCGATCTCCTGGCCGCGGACGCGCGCGAACTCGACGTTGGTGCGGCGCGGAAATCTTTCGGCCACCTCGAGAATCGACCCGTAGGTCGTGGCCAGGGCGTGCAGGTCGTCGTCGCCGTCGACGAAGATGACGGCGTGCGGGTTTCCCATCGAGACGGAGGTGTAGCGAAAATCGCGGTCGCGGGCGCCGATCGGCTCACGTAATGCGCGCGTGTCGCCGCCCGGTGCGAGCGGAATCTCCGTCCGCGTGAGGCGCGGTCGCCCCATCTCTTCGGTCACGCTGCGGACCAGGCCCCTCTCGACGTCGAGGAGGCAGGTGAGGACGCCGGCGCCGGTCTCGATCTTCAGCGTCGGGTGGCGCAGCGCCGGGTCGGATTCGTAGAGGACCTTGGCCACGCAGCGCAGGCCGTTGCCGCACATCTCGGCCTCGCTGCCGTCCGCGTTGAGGACGCGCATGCGGGCGTCGCCGGTCGTGCTCGGGAGGATGGCCAGGACGCCGTCGGCGCCGACCCCGTAGTGCCGATCGCAGATCTCGCGGACGATTGCGGGATCCTGGATCCACGCGGCCGCGGTCGGTGAAACGCCGGGGCGCAGATCGACGACGACGAAGTCGTTCCCGGTTCCCTCGGCCTTGACGAACGGAAGCGGCATGGCGTCCGCCCGCTAGTTTACTCTGCCGGCGCGGCGGGCGCAGGCTGCGCGGCGGGCGCTTCGGCCGGCTTTTCGCCGTCGGCCGGTGCCGCGGCGCGCTTGTGCTTGCGGACCGGTGCGGCGGGGGCCGCCTCGGTGTCGGTGTCGGACGCCTTGGCGGGCTTGGCCTTGGTCTTGGGCGGCTTGGGCTCCTCGGCCTTGGCCGGGGCCGCAGGCGCGACGGGCGCGCTGGTCTCGGACGCCCCTGGCGCGGGTGTTCCCGCCGCGGCGCCGCCGGCCGTCTTCTGGACGGTCTCGCGCGCCTTCTCGAGGTCGGCTTTCAGCTTCTCCGCGCGCGCGTCGTCGGACTTCTTCTCGGCCGACTTGCGCTCGGCCAGCTTCTGCAGGCGCTTCGAGTCCTGCTGGCTGGAGAAGTGCGCCAGCCCAAGAGAAGTGAGCAGGAAGAGGAACGCCGTGACCGACGTGAGGCGGGTCAGGAAGTTCCCTGCGCCCGACGAGCCGAACACGGTCTGGCTGCCGCCGCCCCCGCCGCCGAAGGCGATCCCCATGCCGCCGCCCTTTCCGGCTTGGAGCAGCACGACCAGAACCAGGAAGATGCAGACCAGTAGGTGAATGACTGTGAGAAACGTGATCATGCCGCGGAGCCCTCTTTCACGAGACGAACGAACGATTCGGCCGAGAGTGACGCGCCGCCGACGAGGCCTCCGTCGACATCCGCCTCGGCCATCAACGCGCGGACATTGTCAGGCTTGACGCTGCCGCCGTAGAGAATCCGGAGCCTGGGCCCGAGCGCGGGCGCGCGGGTCGCGACGCGGGTGCGAATGAACTGATGCACCTCCTGCGCCTGCGCCGGGGTGGCGTTGCGGCCCGTGCCGATCGCCCAAACCGGCTCGTAGGCGACGACCACGCGCGAAAGCTCGTCGTCTGTCATGCCGGCGATCGCGGCGTCGAGCTGCGCCTCGATGCGCCCGAGCGTCTCGCCCGCGTCACGTTCGGCGAGCGTCTCGCCGATGCAGATGATCGGCCCGAGGCCGGCCCGCAGCGCGGCGCGCGCCTTGAGGTTCACCGCGGCGTCGAGCTCACCGAACAGCTGCCGCCGCTCCGAGTGGCCGACGATGACGTGCTTGCAGCCGACGTCGGCGATCTGCGACGGCGCGACCTCGCCGGTGAAGGCCCCTTTCTCGTCCCAGAAGCAGTCCTGCGCCGCCACCGTGACCGGCCCGTCTTCCAGCCGCTTGGCCACCGCGTAGAGCGCGGTGAAGCCGGGGGCCACCGCCACGTCCACCTCTCGAAGTGACGCGACGCCGTTGCGCACGTCGGTGGCCAGCGCCAAAGACTCGGCGATCGAGCCGTTCAGCTTCCAGTTGCCACAGAAGAACGGTTGTCGTGTGCGCGCCATCGCGGTTCCTCGTCTAGCTCTCGAGCGCCGCGAGACCGGGGAGCTTCTTCCCCTCGAGGAACTCGAGCGAGGCGCCGCCGCCGGTGGAGATGTGGGTGATCTTGTCGCCGAGGCCGCTCTTGTGCACGGCCGCCACCGAGTCGCCGCCGCCGACGACCGACAGCGCGCCCTGCGCACCGGCCACCGCCTTGGCGACGGCCAGCGTGCCGCCCGCGAACGGGTCGGACTCGAACACGCCCATCGGGCCGTTCCAGAAGATGGTCTTGGCGCGCGCGATCGCGTCGGCGAAGCCGCGCGCCGTCTCCGGCCCGATGTCCAGCGCCGCCAGATCCTCCGGCACCATCATCGCCTGCACCACGCGCCCCGAATCGGCCTTGATGCCGGCGGCCGCCACCACGTCGCGCGGCAGCAGCACGTCGACGCTGGACTCCTCGGCCTTCTTGAGGAAGGCGCGGGCCAGGGCCAGCTTGTCCTCCTCGACCAGCGAGCGCCCGAGTTGGCCGCCCTTGGCCTTGAGGAAGGTGTTGGCCATCGCGCCGCCGATCAGGATCTGGTCGACGCGGTCGAGCAGGTTGTCGAGCACGCCGATCTTGTCGGAGACCTTGGCGCCGCCGATGATCGCCACGAACGGCCGCTCCACGTCCCCCAAGAGCTTGCCGAGGAACTTCACCTCGCGCTCCATCAAGAGGCCCATCCCCTTGTCGCCGACGAACTTGGTGATGCCGGCCGTCGAGGCATGCGCGCGGTGTGCGGTGCCGAAGGCGTCGTTGACGTAGACGTCGGCGTAGCTGGCCAGCGCGCGCGAGAACGCCTCGTCGTTGGCCTCCTCGGCGGGCGAGAAGCGGAGGTTCTCGAGCAGCGCGACCGCGCCGGCCTTCAGATCGTTCACCACCTTGCGGGCGCCGTCGCCCACCGGCTCGTCGGTCAGCGCCACGTCGGCGTCGAGGAGCTCCGCCAGCCGCGCGGCGACCGGCTCCAGCGTGTACTTCTTGTCGACCTTGCCCTTCGGGCGGCCGAGGTGCGACGCCAGGACGACCCGCGCCCCCTTCTCGACAGCCAGCTTGATGGTCGGCAGGCTCTCCCGGATCCGGGTGTCGTCCGATACCTTCCCTTCGGGCGTGAGCGGCACGTTGAAGTCGACGCGGATGAAGAGGCGTCGGCCCCCGATGTCCAGCTCGGAAATCGTCTTGATGCCCATGGCGAAAAGGTGTCGAGGTTCCGACCGCGGAGACGCTCCGGACAAAAAAAAGCGCGCCCGGTCGGGGCGCGCGAAGAATGGTCGAACAGGCTTGAAAAAGCTAGAAAATTAGTCGAGATCGAGGTCGGTCGTGACGAGGCTGATGATCTCGCTTGCGAGGGCCACGATCTGCTTCGGCTCGTAGCCGTTCTCGCGGAGCTCCTTGTAGATCGACTTGGAGAGAATCTGCAGCGCCTTCTCTCGGTTCGGAGCCGGGGCAGGCAGAACGTTCGCCTGCGGGTCGATGGACTTGATGGATGTCGTTTGCGTTACGGCCTGAGCCATTAGAAACCCTCCTCCCAGAAGGTCGGCCCGATTCTTAGCACGGCTTGTGCCACTTTCCATGTGTAGTTAACATGCTGAAATTACTAGGCAGTATGCCGGAAACATAAGTGTGGCGCGAAGCCGATTACGCATGCTGACGGTGGGCCGATGGAGCCTCCAGCGAGCCTCCGTGACCGCCCGGACCGCGGTTTTTCCGTCGAGGAGCCGTGACCCGAGCGTCACGCGGCCACCGGGTAAGCCTCGGGGCAGCCGCGGCTCGGGGTGCGAAAGATGTTTTGCACACGATCTCCGCGGTGCGCCGTCAGGGGAGAGGCTGCTATGCTACGGCTCGCGAGGTCAGCCGTGAAGCAGTCCCAGTCGATCGAGATCGCGTATCTCATCAACGGCGAGGTGGTTTCCGTACGGCGGCTGTCGAAAGCGAGCGAGTGGCGCGGCGCGGTCGCGGCGTTCGGTCTCGTCATGGGGATGTGCGCCGCGACGGCGGGGATCGTCGCGGTCGCGATGCTGGCCGCCCACCGCGTCGTCTTCCTGCCCTGGTACTCGTCGCTGTGGGTGGTGGTCGCGCTCGGCTCGGCGGGGCTGGCCGCCACGCGCGCCGCACGCCGCGCGCGCGCGTACAACATCGGCGCCGCCATCGATGACGACGCGTTTTCGGCGCTGGCCCTTCCGCTCTGCAGACGCACGCCGACCGGTTACAGGCTGGTGATCGTCCCCGGCTTCACCGGTCGGATCGACGGCGGGCGCGCGCCGCTCGCCCTCGAGGCGCTGGTGCGCGACGGCGGCGGCAAGTCGGTCGATCTGCCGCTCGAGACGGGGATGCGCGCCGAGGTGGCCTTCGGTCCGGCGACGTTCGTCGTCCGCGCGCTCGACGACGGCACCCGCGCCCCGGCGCACCCGGCGGGCTTCATTCGCCGCTTCGCGCGGCGGGCGCTCTTGCCGGTGGAGCTGGCCGCGCTCGGCAGCATCTTCTGCGCGGTTCCGGTCGGCGCCACGATCGGCGAGGCCGACATGCAGTCGGCCATCCCCAAGGGTTCGACGCCCTGGGAGATCGAGAAGGCGCTGCGGGCCGAGGCGCAGACACAGGCGCGATCGCTGCACCAGTGCTTCGACGTCCTGCCCATTTCTTGCCAGCACTCGGGCTACGTCGGCGTCGGCGTCTCGCTGTCGCGCGAGGGGGAGATGCGCGATCACTGGATCGCGCGCTCGACGTACAGCGCCGATTGCCCGGTCGAGAAGTGCATGTCGGACGTGGTATCGAGCTGGTTCTTCGAACCGCTCCCCGAGTCGATGCGGGTGATCCTTCCGGTGCAGGTCCTGCGCACCGACAAGCCGCTGCCGTACGGGCAGGCGCGCGCGGCCGCCGACATCGAACGTAGCAGCGCACGCGGTAAGCTCGCCAGCAACGTCAATTGACGACCGAGCACGACTCGCCCGAAGCCGAGCGAAAGCGCGACATCGAGCTCATCGAGGCCTGCTATGCGTTCCCGGGTGACTTTCCGCTGTCGGTGATTGCGCGCAACGATGACGGCGTGGTCGACGACATCGTCGCCACCGCCGCCGCGGTGGGGTCGATCTCCAAGCACGAGCGCCAGCCGTCGTCGAGCGGCAAGTACGTCAGCCACCGCTTGCAGGTGCGGGTCGCCAGCGCTACCGACGCGCACGCCCTGCGCAGCGCTCTGCAGAAGCTCGACGGCGTGAAGACCGTGCTCTAGCCGGCTAGCAGGTCGCTGAAAAACGAAGTTTTTCAGCGAAACCTGCTACGCAACCTCCGGATAGCAGGCACTGCCGAAAAACGCCGAAGGCGTTTTTCAGCAGCCTGCTAGAGCTCGGCGCGCCAGCGGCGGGAGAGGGCCACGGCGTCGCCGTAGCGGGCGATCTCGCGGGCGCGGCGCGCGTCGTCCCAGCCGAGCGCGCCGGCGGCGAGCGCGGCGGCGCGAGGCGCGGCGCCGAGCCCCTGATCGGCGGCGTCGCGGAAGAGCGGGATCCGGCGGACGAGCAGGTCGGTGAGATCCCGCGCCTGTTCGTGCTGGAGGGCGTGGACGACCTCGGCCCAGAGGTAGGGGAGGGTTGGATCGATGCGGTCACCGAGCGCGGGCGATTCGGCGCAGAGGGCGAGGACGCGCCCGGCGCGGGAGCCGTAGGCGCCGAGGCGGACGGCGACGTCGGGCGGGTGCTGGGGCGCCGCCAGCGTCTCGGGGAGCGGGCCGCCGCCGGGCAGCGGGCGGGTCCGCGTTTCACAGGAGCGAAAAGCACGCTCGACGCCGGCGCTGCGCAGCGCCTCGATGACCACGTCGGTCGTCTCCTCGGCCATCCGGCGCAGCGTGGTCAGCTTGCCGCCGGCGACGACGACCAGGCCGTCGGGGGTGCGGACGATCTCGTGCTCGCGCGAGGTCTCGGACGGCGTGTTCGCGTTGCCGGCGAGAAGCGGCCGCAGTCCGGCGAAGGTGGAGACGATGTCGTCGGGGCCGAGGCCGAGCGGCGGGAAGGCGTGGCGGGCGGCCTCGAGCAGGTAGGTGACGTCGGCGCCGCCGGCGCGGATCTCGTCGCCGACGCGCGGCGGTCGGGTCGGATCCTCGGGGGGCGCAAAGTCGGTGTCGGTCGTGCCGACGAAGGTGCGCTCCCCGGCCGGCAGCACGAAGTAGAGGCGGTTGTCCTGCGGTGTGCGGAGCACCAGCGCGCGGCCGCCATGCGGGACGCGGGCGGCGTCGAACACCAGGTGGACGCCCAGCGTGGGGCGCAGGCGCCGGGCGCCGCCGAGAAAGCCGTCGGTGAACGGGCCGGTGGCGCTGACGACCAGGCGGGCCCGGATCTCGAAGCGCGCGCCGGTCTCGTCGTCGACGACCAGGGCGCCGCGCGCGCGACCACGGCGATCGCGGGCGATCTCGGCGACCGGGAGGTGATTGGCGCAGGCGGCGCCGGAGGCCTCGGCGTCGAGCACGTTCTCCAGCACCAGGCGCGCGTCGTCGGTCTGGCAGTCGACGTAGACGGCCGCGCCTTCGAGGCCGGCGCTGCGCAGGTGCGGCGCCAGCGCGTAGAGCGCGTGCGCGTCGAGGTGGCGGCTCGCCGCCGGGGGGCGCCAGAGCGCGAGCGCGTTGTAGAGCGCGATCCCTGCGCCCAGGGTGCGGAGGCCCGGGCGCTCGCCACGGTAGCCGGGAAAGACGAACTCGATCGGGCGGCAGAGGTGCGGCGCCGTCGACAGCAGCCGGTGGCGCTCGCGCAGCCCCTCGAACACCAGCGGGAAGTCGGCGTACTGCAGGTAGCGCAGACCGCCGTGGATCAGCTTCGACGAGTGGCTGGAGGTCTGACCGGCGAAGTCGCCCGCGTCGACCAGCGCCACGCCGAGGCCGCGCAGGGCCGCATCGCGCGCGATCGCGGCGCCGGTCGCACCGCCGCCGACGACCAGGAGGTCGAACGCCTCGGCGGCGAGCCGTTCGAGCGTGGCCGCGCGGCCGGCGGCCGCGTCGTTGAAATGCGGGAACCCCCGAAGGGTTCCCGCACCCTCCCGCGACGGACTACGCTGAGCGGAGCTCAGCTCCGTCCACGCGTCGCTCATTCCTTGAGCGCGATGTGCAGCTCGTCGAGCTGGCGTCTCGCGACCGGCCCCGGGGCGTCGGTCATGAGGTCGGTCCCCTTCTGCGTCTTGGGGAAGGCGATCACGTCGCGCAGCGAATCGGCGCCGCAGAGGAGCATCGCCAGCCGGTCGACGCCGGCGGCGATCCCGCCGTGCGGCGGCGGGCCGTACTTGAACGCCTCGAGCAGGAAGCCGAACTTGGCTTGCGCGTCCTCGTCGGAGAGGCCGAGCGCGCGGAAGACGCGCGCCTGCACGTCGGAGCGGTGGATCCGGATCGAGCCGCCCGCGATCTCGTTGCCGTTGAGCACGAGGTCGTAGGCGCGCGCGCGCACCGATCCGGGATCGCTCTCGAGGCGCTCGAGATCGGCGGGGTGGGGCGAGGTGAACGGGTGGTGGGCGGCCACGAACTGGCCGTCGTCGCTCTGCTCGAAGAGCGGGAAGTCGGTGATCCAGCAGAAGCGCCAGAGGTTCTTGGGGATGAGGTCGAGCTTGGCCGCCAGGTGCAGGCGCAGGCCGCCGAGCACGGCGTTGACCAGCTTCTTGGCGCCGAACTGCAGGAAGAGCAGGTCGCCGTCGCCGAGGCCGGCCGCCTCGTTGATCGCGTTGCGCAGATCGTCGGTCATCGTCTTCATCGGGCTCTGCGTCCAGGCGCCGCCCGCGCCGATGCGCGCGCGCGCGAGGCCGCGCGCGCCGAAGCCCTTGGCGAACTCCTCGAGCTTGTCGAGGTCGGCGCGCGACAGGCTCTTGGCCTGCGCCGCCGGCAGCCGCCAGCCCTTGACGATGCCGCCGGGCGCGTTGACCGCCGCCTGCAGGAGACCGACGCCGCCGCCGTCGTGGCGCTTGCACGGCGTCGGTGAGATCGATGAGCGGCAGATCGAAGCGCAGGTCGGGCTTGTCCGAGCCGTACTTGCCCATCGCCTCCGCGTAGGTGAGGCGCTGGAGCGGCAGCGTGGAGCTCGATCGCCGAGGACGTCCTTCCACAGCGCCGCGATCAGGCCCTCGACGATGTTCTGCACGTCGTCCTCGACGACGAAGCTCATCTCGAGATCGATCTGGGTGAACTCGGGCTGGCGGTCGAGGCGCAGGTCCTCGTCGCGGAAGCAGCGCACGATCTGGAAGTAGCGGTCGAAGCCCGCCACCATGAACAGCTGCTTGAAGATCTGCGGCGACTCGGCGAGCGCGTAGAACTGGCCCGGGTTGAGCCGCGACGGCACCAGGAAGTTGCGCGCGCCGCCCGGCGTGTACTTCACCATGAACGGCGTCTCGATCTCGACGAAGCCGTTGTCGGCCAGGTAGCCGCGCGCGTGCGTCTGGTAGATCTGCGAGCGCGCGAGGAAGTTCTTCTGCAGCGCCGGGCGGCGCAGATCGAGGTAGCGGTGCTTGAGGCGCATCGACTCGCCGGCGAGCGTGTCGTCGGTGATCTCGAAGGGCGGCGTCTCCGCGCGGAGAAGATCGTGAGCTTGTCGGCCTTGACCTCGATCTCGCCGGTGGCGAGCTTGGGGTTCTTGTGGCCGCCGCGCTCGCGCGACCATGCCGGTGATGCCGATGCAGAACTCGTGGCGCAGCTCGCCCGCCTGTGTGTGCGCCTCCGCGTCGGTCTCGGGCTCGAACACGACCTGCGTGATGCCGGCGCGGTCGCGCAGATCGATGAAGACGCAGCCGCCGTGATCGCGGCGGGCGGCCACCCAGCCGAAGAGGACGACGCGCTGGCCGGCGTCGCCCGCGCGCAGCGCGCCGCAATCGTGGGTCCGTTTCAGGTCGGCCAGAAACTCGGGTTGAGACTCTGACGGGTGCTCGGGCATGACGCGCTAATGTAGCCGCTCCCTTCTCCGCGCGCGAGTTCGTGTTAGCTTGGTGGTGATGCGCCTGCGCGTGCTGTACCACGGCAACTGCTTCGACGGATGCAGCTCGGCAGGGGTCTTCACCCGGTTCTACCGTGAGCGAATCGCCAAGGGACCGATCGACGTCGTCTACCGGCCGCTCGAGCACAAGGGCGACGCGCAGGCGTTCGCCGCCGGCTACTTCGACGGCGACGAGAACGCCTGCGTCGACTTCCGCTACTCGCAGGACCCGCGCCTGACCTGGTGGTTCGACCACCACGCCTCCGCCTTCCAGCTGCCCGGCGACGAGGCCCACTTCCGCGCCGACGCCACCGGCCGCAAGTTCTACGATCCGACGGCCAAGAGCTGCACCAAGTTCCTGGCCGACACGGTGGCGGCGAAGTTCGGCTTCGACGCGGCGCCGCTGGGCGAGCTGATCCACTGGGCCGAGATCATCGACGGCGCGCTGTTCCCCGACGCCAAGATGGCGGTCGAGCTGAAGGAGCCGGCGCTGCGGCTCATGACCTTCATCGAGAACAACCGCGAGCCGGCGCTGGCCGAACGCTTCATCGGCGACCTCATCAGCCGGCCGCTCGGCGACATCGCCGCCGACCCTACGTGACCGGCCCCCTCGGCGCGCTGCTCGAGCAGCACGAGCGCAACATCGAGACGATCCGCGCGGCCGCCAAGCTCGAAGGCGGCGTCGTCTTCTTCGACGTCGCCGACCAGGAGATCGGCGCCTTCAACAAGTTCATCTCCTACTACCTCTTTCCCGAGGCGCGCTACTCGGTGGGCCTGACCTCCTCGGCGCGCGCCAAGATCTCGGTCGGCTCGAACCCCTGGTCGAAGCTGCCGCGCACGCACGACATCAGCAAGATCTGCGAGCGCTACGGCGGCGGCGGTCACCCGGTGGTCGGCGCCGTCTCGATGCCGCGCAGCGATCTCGCCGAGGCCCGCCAGATCGCCCGCGACATCGTCGCCGAATTGCAGACCTAGCGGTCAGCGTCGCACGGGGCGCAGGCCCCGGGTGCGGCGGCGGGTCACCGGGCGCGGGCGCTTGATCTTGGCGGGCGGCGGGCTCGGCGCCGGCGGCGGCGCGAGGCGCGTCTCCAGCTTGTCGAGCCGCTCGCGCAGCCTCGCGGTCTCGCCGCGCAGACGGTCGACCTCGTCCTGCAGCCTCTGCGCCTCCTCGGCGGGGCGGGCGCCGTCCTCGATGTCGCGGATCGCCTCGGTCATGCGGCGCCTGCGTCCGGCCGTCGAGCTCGGCGGCGAGCGCCGCTCGATCGCGGGGAGCGCCTCGACGAGGCCGAGGCGCGCCAGCGCCGCCGCCGCCTCGCCGCGCACGCGGAAGTCCGGATCGGCGAAGCAGCTCCTCGATGAACTCGCGCGCCGCGCGCGCGAGACGACGTCCCGCGCGGAGCTCGGCCAGCGCGATGACGACCGCGCGCCGCGCGAGGAACACGCGCCGTCGGGGCGCCAGGCGCGGCGAATGAGCGGAAAGCGCGCGCTCGTCGCCGGTCGTGCCCAGCCCCTCGATGGCGCGGCGTGCGCGATCACGTCCTGGAACGACGGGCGGCCGAACAGCGTCGGCAGCAGCTCGAGCGCGAGCGGCGAGCGCGTGCGGCCGAGCGCCAGCGCCGCCTCGGCCTCGACGAAGACGCTCGGGTCGCCCCGCTGCAGCCGGTCGGCGAGCGCCCGCGCGGCGCGCTCGTCGCCGCGGAATTCGCCGAGGCCGGCGGCGACCGCGCGCCGCACGCGCGCGTGGGTGTCGTCGATGGCGGCGAGCGAGCGCGTCGCGCGCGTCGTCGCGCCGCGTGCGCCCGAGCGCGCGCGCCGCCGCACGCGCACCGCCCAGAACCGATCGCCGCGCGAGCGCGCCCGACGAGCGCCTCGACGATGCCGGCTCGACGAGCTCGGCGAGCGCCGTCGCCGCCATCACGCGGTCGATGCCCGAGGCGCGCCGCCGCGAGCTGCCGGCGCCACAGCGCGCGCGGCTTCTCCATCTTCATCGACTTGAGCACGCACGTCGCCCGGATCGAAGATCACCTGCGTCGGCGCGCGACGGCAGCGTGAAACTCGAAGGCGTGCGTCGCGTCGCCGACGGTGACCGGCTCGTCGCGCTCCTGGCCGTCGACCTCGAAGCGCACGAGGGTCGTCGAACTCGAACAGCGGCGCCTCGGCGCTCACCGTCTGCTTCTGCGCGAGCGCGCAGCGTGCCGACCTTGCGGTCGTCGTCCCACTCCCAGCGCGCCCTCGAGCTCGGGGTGCCCGGGGCGCGCGATCCAGCGGTCGAAGAACTCGTCGACGCTGCGGCCCGAGACCTCCTCGATCGCGCGCGCGAGATCGCGCGTCTCGACCGACCCGCGCGCGTGCTTGCTCGACGTAGTGGCCGAGCGCGCGCCAGAACAGGCCGTCGCCCAGCTCGTTCCGCAGCATGTGCAGCACGCGGCCGCCCTTTTCGTAGAGGTGCGCGTCGAAGAGGTGGATCGGCTCGTCGTACTGCCGGCAGACGACCGGCCGCTGGTAGCGCCCCGCCTCGGTCAGGTAGCCCTCGGTGTCGGCGAGCAGCTCGTAGTCGGCCTCGTCGCGGCCCTTGGCGTGCTCGCGCCACACGTACTCGAAGTAGGTCGCGAACCCCTCGTTGAGCCAGGCCTCGGACCACTCGCGGCAGGTCACGCAGATCGCCCCACCACTGGTGCGCCAGCTCGTGCGACACGAGCGCCGTCGACGTCGTGGTCGAGCGCCGCGCGCTCGTCGAGCAGCGCGAGCTCGGTCAGCGTCGTCGCGCGTCGTGTTCTCCATGCCGCCGAAGATGAAGTCGGGCACGGCGATCTGGCTGTAGCGCGTGTGCGGGTAGGGCATGCCGATCTTCTCCGAGAAGAAGATCGATCATCGCGCGGCGTGCGCGCGAAGCTGCGGCGCGCGTCGGCCTCGCGTCCCGGCGCCGCAGAAGTAGTAGACGTCGACGCCGGTCTTCGGCGCGCGGTCCGTGAGCTCGACGAACGGCCCGCACACCAGCGTCACGCAGGTACGCCGGCTGCGGGAAGTCGAGCGCGTAGTGCCAGCGGATGCGCGCGCCCGCCCGGCAGGCTCGGCGCGCTCGCGCAGCTCGCCGTTCGACAGCACGAAGTTGCCGGCGGGCGCGGTGCAGATCATCTCGGTCGTGAACTTCTCGATCGGCGTGGTCGATGCAGGGCCAGTAGTAGCGCGAGTCGTCGTCCTGCCCCTGCGTCCAGCACTGCAGCGGGCGGTCGGGGTGCGCGGCCGTCGGGCCCCATGAAGTAGAGCCCGCGGCGCGGCGCGCAGCGATAGCGGACCGCGACTCGAGCTCGCGCGTCGCGCGCGAGCGGCCGCGCGCAGCGTCACGCGCAGCGTCTCGCCGTCGTAGTCGAAACCAGCCGCGCGCCCGTCGACGGTGACCGCCTCGATCGTCCATCTCGACGGCGTCGAGCTCGAACGACGGCGAGCTCGTCGCGGCGCGCGGCGAGCGTCAGCGTCGCCGTGCCCGCGAGGCGCTTGGCCCGGCAGATCGACTGTCGAGCTCGAGCCGGGCGTGGTCCACGCCGGAAGGGGCGATCGCCGATGAAGTTGGTGCGCGTCCCCGGCGGCGCGAAGGGCTGGCGATGGCGGCATGGGCGCCACGACGTTAAGCGGCACGGTCGCCCGCAGGTCAACCTTCGAGCGCGCTTGGCGCTGGGCGAGCGACCGTGCTGAAATCCGGGGTGCCATGAGCGGACGCGAGCCGGTGCAACGCGGCCACCTCGTCGACGCGCGCGACGCCGCGCGAGGTGTACGACGTCGTCGTCGACTTCCCGCGCCTACCCGCGCCTCTTCCCCGAGCTCAAGGAGGCGCGCATCCTCGCGCCGGTGCGCCCGGGCCCGACGGCAGGCGGTCGTCGCGCGTCGAGTTCCGCGCCCAGATGGTGCTGCCGATGCGCTACGTCCTCGATCTCACCTGCCAGCGCGGCCGACGGCGCCGCTCGGTCGACTGGACCTTCGTCGAGGGCGAGATCGTCACCAACTCGGTCGGGCGGCTGGCGCTTCACGCCCGAGGGGACGGCACGCGCGGTCGACTACCGCGTCGCGCCTCGACGTGCGCGCGCCGCTGCCCGGGCTTCGTCCTGCGCAAGGTCACCGACGGCCTCGTGTCGGCGTCGCTGCCCAGCATGTTCGTCGTCGATCGAGCGCGAGGTGCGCAGACGCCAGGCCGCCAGCGCGACTGCGAGCACCCTTCAAGTCCACTTGAAGGTTTCCGGCGGGCCCGAGACGTTCGCGTGGCCGGGGACGAAGAAGCGCAGCTTGCGCGCCGCCCACGCGCCCGGCGTAGTCGACGCCGATGCGCGGCGAGCCGGCGCGGCGCGGCGCGCGGCGTCCCGTCGTCGGCGACGTAGAGGTCGCGCGCCGGCGGTCAGGTCGAGCCCCTTGTCGCGCGCAGGGTGATGCCGAGGCCCGCGCAGAGCTTGCCGGGGCCGCGTCAGCGGCCGCCGCGGATCGGGCGCCGCCGGCGAGGGGCTCGGCCGCGCGGATGCAGCACGGCGCCCGCGACGCCGTCGGTCTCGGTCACGAAGTTCATGCAGTGGTGCATGCCGTAGATGAGATAGACGTAGAGGAACCCGGGCGGGCCGAACATGATCGCCGCGCGCGGGCGTGGGTCCGCGGCGCGCGTGCGAGGCGGCGTCGCGCTCGCCGAGGTAGGCCTCGACCTCGACGATGCGCGCGACCCGCAGCGTGCGCGCCGCGCCCAGCGGCGCACCAGCACCTTGCCGAGCAGCTCGCGCGCGACGTCGACCGTGGGACGCGCGTAGAACGAGCGCGGCAGCGGCGGCAGCGCCGGGAGCGCGCCCCGATCAGTCCCCGAGCAGGAGCCGCGGGCGGTCGACGCCGTCGAGCAGCCGGCCGAAGCGCCCGTCGGCCTCGCACGCGGCCAGCAGGCCGGTCGCGGCGCGCCGGTAGTCGTCGCGATCGATGATCGCCCGCGACCAGCCGGTAGCGCAGGAACAGGAACGCCGTCTGCGCGACGTCGGACAGGCAGTAGTGGCGCAGCGCCTCGATCTGGCCGGCGTGAAACAGCCCCTCGACCTGGCTGCCGTCGACGCCGTCCTTGCCGGGCAGGCCGATGACGCGCGCCGCGCCGTCGAGCGACGTCATCTTGCGCCGCGCCGTGGTCGGAGAGCACGTCGCAGAGGTCGAGGTGGCCCTCCTCGCTGAAGCGGTAGCGATAGCCCTCGCCGCGGTAGTACCAGCCGAAGTCGAGGCCGAAGCGCAGCCCGCGCAGCGCCAGCACCGGCAGATCGAAGCCGCGCCCGTTCCAGGTCACCACTTGCGGCTTCCACTTGGTCATGAAGTCGGCGAAGTCGGCCATCATGCCGGCCTCGTCCTTCGACTCGCCGATGGTGCCGATGCGCTTGCACGCCAGCGTCGCATCCAGCCACATGACGCCGAGGACGATCGGCCGGCAGGCGTAGAGCGGCGGGAAGGGCCGCTCGACGCCCGGCACGCCGGCCGGCTGGGGCGGGTCACACAGCTCCCGGTCCGGAATGGTCTCGATGTCGAGGACGAGGTAGTCGTGAGGTCGGTCGTCACAGGCGGATCTGTAGCGTGCGCGCGGGCATTCGTGGTCCGCCCGGCCCGTGTTAAAACGCTGCCGGAATGTCTCACCTCGTCGGCCTTCGGCCGTCGCCTGCCTCTTCTTGCTGCTGGGCGTGGTGGCGGTCGCGGGCGCCGCCGGCTGCGCCCATCCGCCCCCGCCGCCGGTTCAGCCCTGGCAGCGCGAGCACCTGGCCAAGCGGGCCATGCGCTTCGACGCCGATCCGCTCGAGGATCGCTTCCGGCAGCACTGGTTCGGCTCGCGCGAAGGGGCCGACCTCGGCTTCGGTCAACCCGGCGGCGGCTGCGGCTGCAATTGAACCGCGCCGCCATCCTCCTCGCTGGCGATCGCGGCGAACGCTCGTCCCGCGCGCCGCCGCTGCGCGCCGAGAACGAGGTCACCGTGCGCGGCGCCTACTACCGCGAGCCCTCGACGCGCGTCATCCAGCCGGTCGTCGAGATCGCCAACGCGACTCTGCCGACGGGTTCGACGTCAGCGCGCACTACCTGGTCGACACGATCACCTCGGCGTCGGTCGCCGCCGGGACGGGCGTCGACGGCATCTTCACCGAGATGCGCAACGAGGTCGGCGCTCGGCGTCGGCAAGACGCTGGGACCGCTACGCGCGTCACGCTCGGCTACAAGTACAGCGCCGAGTCCGACTACTGGTCGCACGCGATCTGGGCCTCGGTCGCGCAGCGCCTCTGGGGCGACACGGCGACGCCTCGGCGCTCTTCGGCGGCGTCAGCTTCGACGAGGTCGGGTTCAACAATGTCCAGCGCACGCCACCCTGTCTCGCCGAGGGCACTCGTTCTTGCCCGCTCGACGCCGTCTACGGCGGATTCGCCTACACGCAGGTGCTCACGCCCGGTCGACGTCGCGCAGATCACATCGACGACCGCCGATCTCGGGGCTTCCAGGCCAATCCTCTATCGAACGGTCACCGTCCCAGTCCCGGCTCCGAGGTCCTTCCGACCACCGCCTGCGCACGGCGCTCGCCGTCGCGCTATGCCTACTACATCCCGAGCGCGAGCAGCGGCGTCTCAGCTCCAGTACCGCTACTACCACGACTTCGATCCCGACCAGCCTCTCGTCCGATCCGTGGGGGCTCTCCGCCGCACCGTCGAGGCGCGCATCTACCATCAGCTGACGCGCGATCTCGACGATGCGCCTCCTCTTCCGCGGAGTACTTCCAGCAGCCCCCGGCGAACTTCTGGTGCGACGTCCCGCGTCAACCCCGGGTGCTCGGCGACGAACAGCTCGCCCTCGCCCTGGATGTACTACACGAGCGATCCGAAGCTGCGGCCGGTCGACACCGAGTACCCCGAGGTGAAGCTCATCTGGGACGCCGAGGCGCTGCGCGCGGTGCCCGTGCTTTCGTTGGTTCGCCGCCGGGACGTTCGAGATCTCGTACGGCCATTACTTCCAGAACGACGCCTTCGGCAACGCCCACGTGCTCCAGACCGGCTACACGATGCCATACTGAGGGGCATGACCGCCGAGCAACGCCTGACGTTGGGCCGCTCGCTCCGACAGGTGCGGGCCGCGCAGCTCCGCGGCCGCGCGCGCAGCGGGCCATCGGCCAGGTGCTGCTGGGGTCGGTGTTCCTGATCGGCGCGATCGCCTTCGCGCTCGCCCCCGATCGGCGCGCGCAGACCAGCGTCACCTGGATGACGGCGCTGGTCGTGTTGCTCGACCGCCGACGTCGCCCTCGGCCTGCGCCTCCTGGCCCGCCTCGCGCGGCGCTCGGCCGTCTGGTGGGTGCTGGGGGCGCGCGGCCTGGGGGCTCCTGGCGACGGCGCTGCTCGCGGTCCTGCTGCGCACCTGACGATGCAGACGGTCCTCATCACGGGCAGCTCGTCGGGGATCGGGCGCGCGACCGCCGAGCGGTTTGCGGCGCGTGGCTGGCGGGTGTTCGCCAGCATGCGGCGCCCGGAGGCGGGCGCGGAGCTGCGGGACCTGGCGGCCGGCAAGGGCTGGCGCCTCTCCACGCCGGCGCTCGACGTCACCCGCGACGACTCGGTCGCCGCCGCGGTCGGCGCGCTGCTCGCCGAGACGTCCGGGCGGCTCGACGTGCTCGTGAACAACGCCGGCTACTATGCCTGGGGGCCGCTCGAGGAGACGACGCCCGACGAGCTGCGCGCCCAGCTCGAGACCAACGTCGTGGGCGTCCTCCGCGTCACGCGCGCGGTGCTGCCGGCGATGCGCGCCCGCCGGGCCGGCGCCGTCGTCACGCTGGGCTCCGTCTCGGGGCTGGTGGCGCTGCCCGTCGTCGGCCCGTACCACGCCTCCAAGTGGGCGCTCGAGGGGATGATCGAGGCCTGGCGGCTGCGAGCTCGGGCCGTTCGGGGTGCGGATGGCGCTGGTCGAGCCCGGGCCCTTCGCCAGCCAGCCTGCACGCGAATGAGCTCCTGGCCGCCGGCAACCGCCCGGACAGCCCCTACGCCGGCGCTGGTCGACGCCTACCGGCGGCAGTCCGCCAGCTTGCCGCGAGCCGGATCTGGCGCCGGTCGTCGACGTCATCGAGCGGGCCGCCACGGCCCGCAACCCCCGCCTGCGCTGGCCCGTCGGGCCGACCTCGCTGTCGGCGCGGCTGCGGCCCTTCGTCCCCGATCGGCTCTACGAATGGATCATGCGGCTGGCCTTCCGGCCGCGCGCTCTTCCGGCCGCCGATCCCGGCCGCACGGACGCGTCCTTGCGGCTATAATCGATTGTCGTGCCGTCCGATAAACTTTCGCGCGCGGAAGTCGACTTCGTCCTGCGCCGCGCGGCGGAGCTCGACACGCAGTCGCCGGCGCGGACCGAGCGCGCGAGCTCGGAGGCGCTCAGCGTCGGCGAGATCGTTCGCCTGGGCGAAGAGGCTGGGCTGCCGCGAACCGTGGTCGAGCAAGCCCTGGCCGAGGTGCGGCGGGGCGCGCCGATCGAGCCGGAAGAGCAGGGGGCGCTGACCAAGGCGCTCGGCGCCAGCCGGGTGGTCGTCAGCCGCGTGGTCAAGGCGCCGATCGAGAGCGTGCGGCGGGCCGTCGACAGGTTCTTGCGCGAGCAGCTCATGACCGTGCGCCGCCACCACGGCGACAGCATCGAGTGGGAGCGCGCGCAGGGGCTCTGGCCTGGCCTCGTCCGCTCGCTCGACTTCTCGAGGCGCTACGCCTTCGCGCTGGTGACCCGCGTCGAGACGATCCTGTCGCAGGAGGGACCCGACGGCGGCGAGACCGCGATCACCTTCAACATCGACCTCTCCGACATGCGGCGCGAGCGCTTCGCCCAGATGGGGATGCGCGCGGCGATGGCCTTCCTGCTGTTCGGCGTCGGCGGCGCGCTCATGGTGCCCGGCTTCGGCCGTCTACGACCTCGTGGCGCTCGCCGGCGGCGGCGTCGCGGCGGGCGGCATCTTCGCCCTCGAGCGCCGCCGCTACCTCGAGAGCCGAAGCCGCGTCTCGCTGGCCCCCGAGCGCTTCCTCGATCTCCTGTCGCTGCGCCACCAGCGCGCCGCCCTCACCGCCGCCGCCGGCCCGTCCTCGGAAGGCGGCGCCGGCTCCTCCGGCCCCTTCTCCTCCTCCTCCGACTCCGATTCGTCCTCCTCCTCCTCCGATTCGGACTGACGCTTCGGCGTTCGCTCGTCGCCTTGCTTCCAGGGAGGACGAGACTAAAAGGACGGTGTCGCCAGGCCGTCTTCGTCGACGGGCGTCTTCTTCTTGCCGCCGCCGCGGTGGGAGGTGGCGGCGTGGTGCTTGTCGGCCGCAGCCTGGGGCGCCGCCGGCGCGGGGACCTTCTCCAGCGACACGTGCAGCGTGCGGTTGGCATTTGGCTTCGCCGCCAGCGAGACGTCCTTGTAGCCGGCCAGCCTGAAGACGTAGTCCGACGAGGCGGTCCCCTTGGGAACCTGCAGCTCGACGGGGATCTCGCCCAGGTCCTTGCCGGCCTTCTTGTCGAAGAGGTGCGCGCCGGTCGGCTCGGCCTCGAAGCGAAGCGTGACCGTCTTGGGCGCGGGCGGCGCCACCGGCGGCGGAGGAGGGACGGGGACGGTCGGGGCAGGCGCCGGCATCGCTGCGTGCGGCGCCGCCTCCTGTTTCCCCTTTGGCATCACCGCGAAAGCCAGGATGGCCGCCGCCGCCACTCCGCCGATGATGCCCGGCACCTTCCAGTTGCGGCGGGGCGGGGCGAGATCGCCGTCGATCTCCGACGAGGCGGACGACAGCGTGGTCGAAGCCTTGCCCGACAGCGCCTGGGTGGTCGACATCGGCGACGACCGGGCGGCGCCCGGGCGGGCGGGGGCGCCGGCCAGCTTGACCTCGCCGACGAGCGCCTTGCGGAACTCCTCCATGCTCTCGAAGCGGTCGCGCGGCTCCTTCTGCAGCGCCTGCATGACCGCGGCCGCCATGTAAGGCGGCACGTGAGGCGCGAACTCGAGCAGCGAGGGCGGCTCCTCGAGCATGTGCTTGGCGAACAGCTCGCCGACACCCTCGGCGACGAACGGCGGGCGGCCGGCCAGCATCTCGAACAGCATGACGCCGAGCGAGTAGATGTCGGTGCGGTGATCGAGCGTGCCGGCGCCCTTGCACTGCTCGGGCGACATGTAGAGCGGCGTCCCCATCAGCGACCCGGTGCGCGTCTTCACCGACTGCGCCCCGTCGGGTGAGGCCAGGATCTTGGCGACGCCGAAGTCGAGGATCTTCACGTGGAACAAACCGTCCGGCTTGGCGACCAGCTGCACGTTGTGCGGCTTGAGATCGCGGTGGACGATTCCCTTGGCGTGCGCGGCCGCCAGCGCGCGGCACATCTGGCCGCCGATGATCTCGACACTCTCGGGCGGCATGGGCCCGCGGGCGACGGCGTCGCTCAGCGCCTCGCCCTCCAGGAACTCCATGATGAAGTACGGCTGGCCATCGGTGGTCTGGCCGAAGTCGAGGATCTCGACGATGTTCTCGTGCGCGATCATGTGGATCGCGCGCGCCTCGTTGAAGAACCGCGAGACGATGTCCTGATCGCGCGCCAGCGCGGTGTGCAGCAGCTTGATGGCGACCTTGCGCCCGATGACGGGGTGCTGCGCCAGATACACGACGCCCATGCCGCCCTCGCCGAGCAGCTTGCTGACCCGGTAGTTTCCGATGGTCTGGTTAACGAGGCTGGCGGTCGCGGTCAAAGTTCCCTGGTTCCCCCCGATAAGCTAGACGCACCCGGGAGCCCAATTCTAAAAGAAAGACCGCTAAAAATCGAACTCCGCCACGATTCCGCGCGTCGAAGCGGTGGCTGTGGGGAAAATCCGGAGGCCGTGATTGGAGGCACTTTGGTTCCCCTCCGAGGACAAATAGCCCTTGTAGAGCAGGTAGCCGCCAGCCACCGCGAAGGCTCCCCCCACCCCGACGAAGACCCATTGGAGGGTCTGATCCTTGTTCCCGGTGTCGGTCTTGCTGGCCACCGTGTTCTTCTGGTCCTGGGTCAGCGGCTGAGCCTGCTGCCCGTGGCTGTCGCAGATCCCGGTGGGGGAGGTGGTGCAGTCGAACCTCCGGTACTGATCCAGCTGCTGGTTGATGTCCTTGACGTCCAGGCCGAACTTCAGCGCCAGCGCGCCCGAGGCGATCGTCCCGGCGACCGCCACCCAGAAGCCGACGCGGGCCCCGGCGCGCGAGCCCCCCTCGTTCTCGCCCGGGGTCTCGCCGCCGCCGGCGGCCGGGTGCGCGGCACCGCCGGCCTGGTCGGGCTTGGGGACCTCCACCGAGACCGGGCTCAGATCGAGCGTCAGCGGCAGGCTCTGCCCGGCCGCCAGGGTGAACTCCTGCTTGGTGGTGGTGTAGCCGCTCTTCTCGACGGCCACCTCGTGTTTTCCGGGCGCGACGTCGGAGACGACGACCGGCGCCGTTCCGGTGACGCCGACCCGGGTGCCGTCCAGGCTGACCGCCGCGCCGGGGAAGTTGGCGCGGACCGTGATCGTGCCGCTCCCCTTGCCGGAGAGCTTGGCCAGCCAGATTGGGGCCAGCTGGCGCAGGGCCGTCGCGTTGGCCCGCCCCCCGGCGACGGTGTCGGTGGTGAAGCTCTCGACCACCGCCCGGTTGACGTCGAGCAGCTTGACCGTGACCTGGAAGTCGCCCCCGGTCTTCTTGACGTTCCCGAAGATGAGCTTGGACGCTCCCAGGCTCTTCCCGGCCTGTGACAAGCAGGCGGGGGCCTCGTCCGAGCAGGCGAAGATCAGCTTCACCTCGACCAGGTCCTTCCCCTGCAGCAGCTGGTACTCCTTGGTGGCGGCGACCCGCTGTCGCAGCGCGTCCGTGACGTCGGCGGCCAGCGTGTCAGGGACGCCGTCCAGCGGTTCGAACCCCAGCACGGCCGTGGGGGTTCCGGCTTCGGTGGCGACCGCCTGGGAAGCGGGCCACGAGGCCAGGATGAGAAGAAGGGTCCCGATGCCCCGTAGGCTCATGCGGAGCCCATTTTTTCCGCATGCTTACGCCCTGTCAATTGCGGACCACCACATTCCGACGCAAGGGCGACGTTCCGGGCCCCAATTTTGCGCCTCGAATTTCGGTCGGAGCCGGGGCGTGCTAGCGTAAATCCGCATGCGGTTCGGCGTTTTCGCCAAGATCGGGCTCGCCTTCGGGGTCCTCCTGCTGGCGTTCGCCGGGTATGCCACCTTCACCCTCCTCTCCGTCCACCGGGCCCGGCAGGGGGTCGTCGCCAACGAGGCCTACCTGGAGCTTCAGGGGGCGGTCGACGGGGCCTGGAAGTCGCTGAACGACTTCGCCCCGTCGCTCGGGCGGGGGAGCGACCGGCTGGATCCCAATTTGCCCCTGGCATTGCGAACGGCGCGCAAGCACATCGACGACGCCGTTGGGGCCATCGACCGCTACCTGGAGAAGGAGCCGACCTCGCCGCGACGGGGCGATTTCCAGCTGCGGCGGCGTCAGATCGCCTCGCTCGGGCAGCAGCTCGACGCGCTCACGGGCGAGCTCGGCGGCGCGGCCGCGGCGGTCGACCCGCACGCGCGTGCCGCGTTCGACAGCCACTTCGCCACGCTGGTGCATTCGCTGAACCGAATCCGGCAGCCGCTGCGCGGGGCGAGCGGCCAGATCGCGCAGCGCCTCTCGGACGACGAGGAGACGGCGCTGTCGATGGCGGTGCTGCTCGGCGCGGCCGGGCTGGCGGTGGCCCTGGTCGTCTTCCTGTTCACGCTGCGCACGCTGCGGCCGCTCGGGGTTCTGCGGCGGCGTGCCCGGCAGGTCGCGGCCGGCGAGTACACCGAGCGGACGGGCGTCACCTCGCACGACGAGATCGGCGACCTGGCGCGCGAGTTCGACGCCATGGCCGACGCCATCCAGGAGCGCGAGCAGCGGCTGATCCGGTCGGAGCGGCTGGCGACCGTCGGCCGGATGGCGGCGCAGATCGCCCACGAGGTGCGCAACCCGCTCTCGGCGATCGGGCTCAACGCCGAGCTTCTGGGCGACGAGCTCTCGGGCGACGCCGCGGAGGCGCGGCGGATGGTCGCCTCGATCATCGGCGAGGTCGATCGCCTGACCGACATCACCGAGACCTACCTGCGGTTCACGCGGCTGCCGCGCCCCAGGCTGGAGCGCGAGGAGGTGGGGTCGCTGGTCGCCTCGGTCGTCGCGCTGGCGCGCGGGGAGATCGCCCAGGAGGGGATCTCCATCGAGGTCGACATCCCACCGGATCTGCCTGATCTACCGGCCGACGAGGCGCAGCTGCGCCAGGCGCTCATCAACCTGGTCCGCAACGCGCGGGAGGCGCTGGCGGGGGCGCCGGTCAAGCGGCTGGGGATCTCGGTGGCGCACGATCGCGCGGCGAAGCGTCTGGTCGTGCGGGTCTCCGACTCGGGGGCGGGGATCGAGAGGGGCGACCTGGGGAAGATCTTCGACCCGTTCTTCTCGACGAAGGCGCAGGGGACGGGGCTGGGGCTGGCGCTGGTGCAGCAGATCGTCGTCGACCACGGCGGTCAGATCGACGTCGACAGCGCGCCCGGTCGGGGGACGACGTTCACGCTGGCGTTCCCGATCCCGGCGGCGTCAGCGACGGGCGGCGTCGCGGTGGACGGCGGCGCGGCTGCGCTCCCCGAGCGTCTCGTAGAGCGCGGCGAGCGTCAGGTGCAGGGCGGCGGGATCGCGGGGCTGGAAGAGGAGGGCGTGCTCGAGGGCGGCGGCGGCGGCGGCGCTCTTGCCGGTCGCGGCCAGGGCGCGGCCTAGCGCCGCGTGCAGATCGGCGTCGGCCGGATCGATGAAGATGGCGATCGGCGCGAATTCGGCGACGCGGTCCGGGTGACCGGCGCGGGCCTCGCC
Source organism: uncultured Pseudomonadota bacterium (assembly GCA_963831685.1). GTDB lineage: Bacteria > Myxococcota_A > Polyangia > Fen-1088 > Fen-1088 > JADGRB01. The sequence goes on along the minus strand of CAWHRJ010000004.1, from coordinate 994,123 downwards.
GATCACCACCTCCTTGGCGACGGTGTCGTTCATCGGGTCGAGCCGCAGGGCCGCCTCGAGGGCGGCCAGGCGGTCGGGATCGCGGTGCTGGTCGGCGTAGAGCTCGGCCAGCAAGGCGCGCGGCTCGACGCGCGTCGGGTCGAAGTCGACGGCGCGCGCGAGGTGGCCCTCGGCGGCGGCGAGGTGCTTGCGATGGATCTCGGCCAACCCGAGCCGGACGCGGACGTCGTAACCGTCGTGCGGCGATCTGGCGTCGAGCAGCGCCTCGAACGCCGCAACCGCGGCGTCCGCGTCGCGGCGGGCGAGCGCGATCTCGCCCGTGAGAAACAGCGTGTCGGCTGCGTCGCCGGGTGACGGGCGCTGGACGGCGCGCGCGCGTTCGAGGGCCTTCCGGGCGCCCTCCAGATCGCCGGCTGCCAGCGCGGCGGCCCCCCGCGCCGCCTCGGCGTGCGTGCCGCGGGCATCGGGCGCGGGGAGGGGGCGCAACGACTGCGTCGGCAGGTACTGCGTCCGGTAGCGCGCGAGCGCGATGGCGAGGTCGGCGCGGAAGGCGGCGTCGAGCGCGGCCGCCGGCATGCCGGCGATCTTCTCCAGGACGGCCGCGCCCCGCTCGCCGCGCCCGTAGGCCACGAGCGCGGCGCGGATGGCGGCGAACCCGAACCGCCGCTCGAGGAACTCCACCGCCAGCGCGGCCTGGGCGTAGGCGCGGGTGGCGTCGTCGCCGTTGCGCGCGTTCACGAAGGCGTCGGACAGGTCGGCCAGCGGCGGCAGGTCGCCCCGCGCGAGCGCGCCGAAGATCGGGACCTCGTCGTGACGGCGCCACTCGGGGCGGACGCGCGCCGTCTCAGCCTCCGAAAGCCCCTCGGTGAACCAGCGCGGGACCCGCTGACGCGACAGCTCGATGGCGAACACATGCGCGAGCTCGTGCGTGAGCACCATCCCCCAGTTGAAGGCGTGGTTGGTCGGCGCCTGGGAGGTGATGATGCGCCCGAAGCAGACGCCGGAGACGCCGATGGTCGGCAGTCCGACGGTGCGCACGGCGAAGTGGCGCGGATCGCCGTAGAGCTCGAAGGTGATCGGCCCCTTCGGCTCGAAGCCGTAGCGGGCCACGTCGTCACGGTAGCGCTCCTCGAGGTACGGCGCGACGATCTCGGTGATGGCGGCCCTGGCGGCCGGCTCGATGCGGAAGCGGAGGTGCGCGCTCGCCACCGTCACGTAGCGCGCGGGGATCACCTTCTCGTAGAGATCGAGCAGGTTGTAGGTTCGCAGGTTGTAGGGGTCGCGCTTCCACGACCGGCGCAGCAGATCGAGGCCGGCCGCCTCGTTGCCGAGGCGCAGCTCGGTCGTCGCCAGCCCCGAGAGACAGCCGGCGTCGTCCGGGTCGGCGGCGACGCCCAGAGCGGCCACGCCGCGCGCCTCCTCGTAGCGGCGCGCGCGCGACAGCGCTTCGGCCACGAAGGCGAAGAACCGGCCGTCGTGCGGGTGGACGCCGAGGTCGACGTCGCGGGCGCGGTCGAACCCGGCGCGGTCGTCGAGCAGGAAGGCGGCGGCGGCCTCGAGGCGGGCGGCGCCCGGATCGCGGGGGTTGAGGCGGCGGATCGCCGCCACGTCGGTGCGTGCCGCCGCGAAATCCTCGGCGTCGAGGGCGAGCTCGCCCCGCAGCGCCAGCGCGCCGGCGTGGGCGGGGTTCACCGCGAGCGCCCGCGCGAGCTCGCTGCGCGCGGTGGCCGCGTCATACCGGTCGTCGAGCGCGGCCCGTGCCAGGCCCACGTGCGCGTCCGGGTTGTCAGGGTCGACCTTGAGGACTTCTCGAAAGGAGGTCTCGGCGTCGGTGGCGTTGTGCTTCTCGAGCAGCAGCGCCCCCCAGTCGAGGTTGGCGGCGGTGCCCTTGCGGTCGGCGCGCACGGCGTCGCGCAGGACGTCGTTGGCGTCTTTCCAATTTTCGTCGAGGCGGACCGCGGTGGCGATCGCCATCAGGTCGGCGGGCTGTGTGCGATCGAGGTGGCCGCCGTTCCAGTCGGCGTAGCTCGCGTCGACGAGCGGCCGGGAGGCGGCCTTGTCGCCGAGGAGGTCGTAGAGGCGCATGAGCGCGTCGCGCAGCGGCAGGTCGTTCGGGTGGGCGGCCTCGGCGACCTCCAGCCGGTGGCGGGCCTCCGCGTAGCGCCCCGTCAGCTCCTCGGCGCGCGCGCAGAGCGCCGTCGCGGCCGTGTCGTCCGGCGCGCGCGAGAGCCGCGCGCGGCAGAGCCGCAGCGCCTCGTCGTACCGCCCCGTGCGCAGCGCCGCGGCCCCCTTGTCGGCGGTCGCTCGGGTGGCCGCCGGTTCCCGCGCCCCGGCGACCACGGCCACGAGCAAGAGCAGCGGGGGAAGCGCGATCGCGAGCGCCAGGGGCGCGGCCTTCATCGCGCCTAGTCTCCCCCACGGGCGTGGTACGATCTAGCGCGCAACCATCCGGGAGAGTGCATGGCGACCGAGGCGGACGACGCGAACAGGAAGACCAAGCAGGCCGACCTCAGCCCCGAGGTCTTCGACGACTACGACGCGTTCCTCAAGCAGGCGATCCAGGACTACTACGATCGCGGCTGGAAGAGCCGGCGCGGCACGTTCATCGCGCTCGTGATCGCCTCGGGGCAGGTCAGCTCGATGGCGGTCGATTCGATCCGCGACGGCACCGGCCTCAAGAAGGCGGCGCTCGGCGCCGCGGGCGTGGTCGCGCTGCGGCTCGGCCTGCGCTACGCGCTGTCGGGGCCGCTGGGGGTCATCCTGACGGGCGCCGCGGCGATGTCGCTCGGCGGCTACCTGCTCAAGAACCACAAGGAGATCACCAGCAAGGTCACCGCCTGCAAGACGCTGATCGCCGACACGCGCACGAAGTTCGAGGAGACCCAGGGCGGCTACCGCGCCGGCCGCTACGACGGCGCGAGCCGCAACCTGATGGTCGACGGCCTGCTGAAGCGCTTCCTCGAGGAGCTCGACGCGATGGGCGGCGACTAGCTCACCTCAGCATCAGCGACTTGAGGCCGCCGATCGGGAAGCGGACGAGGAGGCTGGAGCGCAGGACGTTCTCGATCTTGCCGCGGCCGTACTCGGGGTGGGAGATGATCTGGCCGGCCTTGTAGCGCTCCTTCGGGTCGAAGAGCCGCACGTCGGGGGCGGCGGCCACCTCCTCGCCGAGCGCGTGGAGCTCGGCCGCGCGCCGCTTGGCCTCCGGGTCGACCGGCCGCGCGCGTTCCTCGATCTCGCCGCCGCCGCTGGGGCTGGCGCCGGCGGTCGTCCGCCGGGCGGCGACGGTCCGGTGGGCGTGGCGCGAGCCGCAGACCTGGCAGAGGACCTGCTTCGGCTCGTCGCCGACCATCGCCACGATGCTGTGGGTGGTGAGCTCGGCGCAGCGGCCGCACCAGGACTCGACGTCGGCGCCGACGCCGACCTTCTTCGGCGCCGCGCGCTCGTGGCTCCAGGAGACGCCGGTGATGCGGCGCCCCTCGGGGGCCCCGCCACCCGCCGCGCGATCGGGGGTGCTCTCGGTCGTCGCGGCCGGCACCTTGGGGAGCAGCGAGGCCATGCGCTTGAGGTCGACCACGCGGCGGCCGAGCGCGCGCTCGACGCTCATCTGCTCGGTGGGGGAGAGCGATGCCAAGAGCGCCCGGTAACGCTGCGAGAGGCGCTCCACGCCGGCGTGCGCCGCGGCGACCAGGTCCCGTTCGTCCTTGCGCTCCTCCGCGAGGTGGACCTGCAGCGTGACGTCGGTGATTTCGGTCTTGAGCTGATCCAGGGTGGGGGCGTCCACGGTCGGTCTATTTCTCACGCCCGCAGGCGGACTGCAACCGGTTCCGAGGGCCCCTCCCGGCCGGGGTGGTGCGAATCCCCGATCTGGTCGCTATAATAAGACCATGTCGAAGTCTGCACCCGGGTTGGGGGATATCCTGGCCTCCTCCAAGCTGGCGGAGAAGTTGGGGGCGCTGGGGTTCGAGCGGTTCCGGCGGGCTTTGGCGGCGCTGTCGCTCAGCTTCTTCGCGGTTCTCTATACGTTCCTGGCGCTGCAGGCGCCGGGAGGGTGGGGGCCGGCGCTGGGGGGCCTGGCCGGCTGCTACCTGGTGGCCTTCTTCGCCGTCTCGGCCGAGTGGTTCTGGGGGCGCTGGTTCGCCACCGGCATCGGCTGGTCCGGCATCATGGTGGCCATCTTCGGCATGTTCCAGCTCGGGTGGGTCCCGGCCCTGGCCATCTACGGGGGGCTCCACGCGCTGGTCGTGCTGCCGCTGTCAGGCCGATCGATGGCCGCGCGCTACGACCTGCAGGAGGGGTGGCGCGCCCGCTACAAGATGGACGAGCTCGGCGTGGCGCGGCTGCGGAAGACGATCACCCGCTCGGCGGCGTCGCTGCCGAGCGTGATCCTCTGGGCGCTCGGACCGAAGGAGCCGGGGCAGGGGATGCTGCTCGCGCTCGTGACGATGGCGCTGGCCGTGGCCGGCGTCTCCGGGTTGGTCCGGCTGCGGACCTGGGGCTGGGTGGCGGTCGGGGCCTCGGGGCTGTTCGCGCTCTGCGGCGGGCACCTACTGGCCCCCATGATCGCACCGACGATGGCGCCGCTGGGCATGGCGCCGGATCTGGCGGGCGCTCTCCTGCTGGCCGCAGCAGCGCCGTTCGCGCTGCCGGCTGCTCGGTATCTGCGCCGCGCCTAGGCGGCGGTTGCGGCGCGCCTAGGCGCCTACGCGGCGGCCTTCTTGTCGGCCGCCGGCTCGGCGCCGGTGGTGTCGATGCGCATGCCGTAAAACGACCGCCAGACGAACACGACGGAGAGGAACAGGAACCCCGAGGCCAGCGTCATGCTGGTGGTCCGGCTCATCCCCACCGCCAGCTCGACGGCCAGCAGGCCGAACAGCGTGGTGAACTTGATGACCGGGTTCATCGCCACCGAGGAGGTGTCCTTGAACGGGTCGCCGACGGTGTCGCCCACGACGGTCGCCGCGTGCAGCTCGGTCCCTTTCTCCTTCAGCTCCACCTCGACGATCTTCTTGGCGTTGTCCCAGGCGCCGCCGGCGTTGGCCATGAAGATCGCCTGGTAGAGGCCAAAGAGCGCGATGGAGATCAGGTAGCCGATGAAGAAGAAGGGCTCGAGGCAGGCGAAGGCCAGCGTGCTGAAGAAGATGGTCAGGAAGATGTTGAACATCCCCTTCTGGGCGTACTGCGTGCAGATCTCGACCACCTTCTTGCTGTCGGCGATCGACGCCTTCTGGACGCTCGAATCGAGCTTGATGTTCCGCTTGATGAACTCGACGGCGCGGTAGGCGCCAGTGCTGACCGCCTGGGTCGAGGCGCCGGTGAACCAGTAGATCACCGCGCCGCCCATGATGAGGCCGAGAAGAAAAGGCGGATAGAGCAGCGACAGCTTGTCGAGATCGACGGAGAGCCCTTGGGTGAGGCCCATGATGATCGAGAAGGTCATGGTGGTGGCGCCGACGACAGCAGTGCCGATCAGCACCGGCTTGGCGGTCGCCTTGAAGGTGTTTCCGGCGCCGTCGTTCTCCTCGAGCAGGTGCTTGGCGCGCTCGAAGTTGACGTCCCACCCTTCGGCCTTCTTGATCTCTTCCTTGATGCCCGGGATCGACTCGATCACCGACAGCTCGTAGACCGACTGCGCGTTGTCGGTGACCGGGCCGTAGGAGTCGACCGCGATGGTGACGGGTCCCATGCCTAGGAAGCCGAAGGCGATGAGGCCGAAGGCGAACACCGCCGGCGCCTTCATGATCTCACCCAGCCCGAAGGTGCTGACGCCGTAGCCGATCCCCATCAACGCCACGATGACCAGGCCCATCCAGTAGGCGCTGAAGTTCCCGGCGGTGAGCCCGGCCAGGATGTTGAGCGACGGGCCGCCTTCGCGCGAGGCGGTGACGACCTCCTTGACGTGCTTCGACTCGGTCGAGGTGAAGACCTTGACCACCTCGGGGATGATGGCGCCGGCCAGCGTGCCGCAGGTGATGATGGTCGAGAGCTTCCACCAGAGCGAGTCGTCGCCCACCGGGCCGAGGCGCGGCACCAAGAGGTACGAGACGACGTAGGTCATGCCGACCGAGACCAGCGAGGTGACCCACACCAGCTGGGTGAGCGGCTTTTCGAAGTTCATCTTGTCGGCGTTGGCATAGCGCCCCTTCACCACCGCCTCGTTGAACAGGTACGAGAGCCCGCTCGAGACGATCATCATGATCCGCATCGCGAAGATCCAGACCAGGAGCTGCACCTGCACCTCGGGCTCGGTGACCGCCAGCAGGATGAAGGTGATGAGCGCGACGCCGGTGACGCCGTAGGTCTCGAACCCGTCGGCGCTGGGGCCGACCGAGTCGCCCGCGTTGTCGCCGGTGCAGTCGGCGATGACGCCCGGGTTGCGCGCGTCGTCCTCCTTGATGTTGAAGACGATCTTCATCAGGTCCGACCCGATGTCGGCGATCTTGGTGAAGATGCCGCCCGCGATGCGCAGCGCCGAGGCGCCCAGCGACTCGCCGATGGCGAACCCGATGAAGCAGGCGCCGGCGTAGTCGCGGGGGAGAAACAGGAGAATGCACAACATCATCACCAGCTCGACGGAGATGAGCAGCATCCCGATGCTCATGCCGGCCTTGAGCGGGATCGCGTAGATGGGGTAGGGCTTCCCCTTCAAGCTCGCGTACGCGGTGCGCGAGTTGGCGAAGGTGTTGATGCGGATGCCGAACCAGGCGACGCCGTAGCTGCCGCCGATGCCGAGCAGCGAGAACAGCAGGATGACGATGACCTTGACCGGCTCGAAGTGCCGGAGAACGCCGAAGTAGAAGATCATGATGACGCCGATGAAGACCTCCAAGAGCAGGATGAACTTCCCCTGCGTCACGAGGTACGTCTTGCACGTCTCGTAGATCAGCTCCGAGATCTCGCGCATCGACTTGTGGACCGGCATGTTCTTGAGCTGCCGGTAGATCACCAGCCCGAACACGAGCCCGAGGATGCAGACGATGATCCCGCCCGACAGCAGCGTGCTCCCCGGCGTCGAGCCGAGAAAGTTGACGCTCCCCAGATCGGGCAGCACCAGCGTCGCCTCGCCGCCTTCGTGCCCTTGTGCGAAGGCGCTGGACGCGCCGAGAGAAATCACCAGGGACGCCAGAACGCCCAGCCACACGGACAGTCGGGATCGGATCATCGCGCCGGCTGTTTAAACCAAACCCCCCGCGAAGTCCAGAGCGCCAACGGCTGGTTTCCGGGCCGCCGGCCGGCGGTCGGTTACGCGCTTACGCCGCGCCGGCCGGCGCGTCAGGGCCCGAGCAGCGCCGCCACGAACCCGGTGTCGCTGGCGATGCCGGGCCCGTCGGTGCATCCCGGGTACGACTCGACGTAGCCCTCGACGCTGGACGCCCAGATGACCTGGAACATCCCGTTGGGGGTGGTGACCTTGGTCAGCGTCGCGTCGAGGATCGTCTGCGGCGGCGTGGTCCCGAGTTGCTGGTCGAACTCCGAGCGCAGGAAGGAGTAGCAACCGATGGAGGTCGGGAATGTGCAGCTGAAGGTTTGCGTCGCCGTAGTTCCGAAAATATCCATGATCTGGGGGGGCGACAGGTTGGGCAGCACGTCCCCCTGCTGGTCGAAGAAACGAACCTTGCCCGCTCCGCCGCCGTTCCGGATCTCCAGGCTCCGGGTGGTGTAAGCCCCACAGAAGGGACAGACGACGGTGTGCTTCTCTTCGTAGTGGACCCAGACCGTGTCGGGCGGGCCGCTCGGCTGCTGGACGACGAAGGGCATGAGGGCCGACGGGAGAGTTCCGTCCCAGGTCAGCTTGGCGCCATCCGCGAAGGCGATGACCGTTCCACTAACGAGTGCTTCGAGCGTCGCCGTCCCCTCGCAGTCGGTTCCAGGATAGGCGGCCAGCACCGTCTGACAGGCTGCTGGGCCATTGACGCCGGCGCCGCCATCGCCCGCCGCCGGAGCGCCCCCGGCCCCCGCGGTCGGGCCCGTGTACGTCCACCCGAATGGGCGGGGAGAATCATAAGTGCTGAGCGGTCCCTGCGTCGGCGCGGAGCAGGTCCCACCGTCGGGGAAGGGCGACCCACCGGTCCCGTAATAGCCGCCCGTGCCGAACGTACCGCCAAAGCCGTAGTCCCCGCCCGTACCCCACGTGCCCCCGAACCCGCCGGTCCCGAACTCGCCGCCAAAGCCGTTGCCACCCAAGCCGTCGCCGAACCCGCCGGTCGCGAAGCCGCCCGTCCCGACCGAGCCGCCGGTCAGGAACGAGCCGCCCGTCTCGAAGAACCCGCCGTACCCCGTCGTGCCGCCCGTGCCGCCTGTCCCCCCGAGCTTCGTGCCTCCGCAGGCGCCGCCCGTCATCGCCGCCGCCGCGAGCACCAGGGACCATCGGGTGAGGTTCGTCATGACCCGACGAGTCTAGCAAGACCTCGGCCACTCGCGGAACGCGCCATCTTCGCGACTTGCCGGCGGGCCAGGCTGGAAACCCACGCGAACCCGGACAGTTTTGTCAGGGCCGTCCGTCGTGCGGGCAGCCCGCCCAGCGAGCGCTAGTCGCCCTTGGCTTTGAGAACCAGCAGCCGGTAGTTCTGATACCCGGCCTGGCCGCAGGAGTAGATGATCTCCGTCAGCAGGCGGTACGGCGTCGTCTGGTCGGCGACAATCATCAGCTGGGCCTCGAACTTCTGGCCGGTCAGCTCGGCGACCTTCCGCTCGCGCTTGGCGTGCTTCTCGAGGATGTCGACCAGCGGCGTGATGTAGTAGCCGTTCTCGCCGTCGCGCTTCATCGCCGGGTCGATGCGACCCTGGTTGATCGGCGCGATGCCGTCGCCCTCGACCAGAATCACCTTCTTGGTCACCGTCACCGTCACCGCCAGCTTTGGTTTGAGCTGGGTGATCGACTTCGGGACCTGCAGGTTCTGGTCGAAGGTGATCGTCGAGGTCGAGGAGGAGAACGACTTCAACAAGAACACCAGGATGATGGTCATCATGTCCATCATCGGGGTGATGTTGAGGTCCTTGATCACCTCCGGCTCGGCGAGCTTGCGGGCGTACGACCGAATCGCCTTCTTCCCCTGCAGCCGCGAGACCTCGTTGGGCATCGGCATCAGAGGATCCCCGCGGCGAAGGCGACGTCGGGGAAGAGGATCTTCCCGGTCGCCTCTTCCTGTCTCATGGCGTCGAGCGTGGCGATGACGACGTCATACGGCGTGCTCGCGTCGGCGTTGAAGTTGGCCTTGGTCTCATCCGCGTTGTCCGGATTCGACTTGATCTCTTTCAGCTTGGCCGTCAGCGCCGGGTAGTTGTACTGCCCGCTCGGCAGCTTGGGGATGACCGGCAGGACGCCGCCCGAGGCGGCCACCGTGAACCCGCCCGAGCCGACGGTGACCGTCAGGTTCAGCGGCGGCTTCTCCGGCGGCGGCGTATCGCTCGAGGATCCGCCACCCTGGGAGATGGTCGGGACCGAGACGTTGATGTTCCCGAGCGCGACCTGATTCACGACCGAGGCGAGCAGGAAGATGATGATGTTGGTGACGATGTCCATGTAGGGGACGAGGTTCAGCTCGCCCGCCTCTTCCTCAATCTCCTCGACATGGTCGCGCATCCGGCGGCATGCCGCCCGGACCTGGCTTCTCGTCATGGGTCGGTTGGCCCTTTCATCCGTTCGTCAGAACGAACTAGGCCTTGGCTCCGCCCTGAGCCGACTCCGCCAGCAGGTTCTCCAGCTTCAGCGCGAAGCCTTCCAGATCGCCGACCTGCTTCTTCGAAGCCGACGAGAGGATGGCGTGCGCGATGATGCAGGTGACCGCGATGCTGAGACCCATGGCGGTGTTGTTGAGCGCCTCGGAGATGCCCTTGGCGAGCAGCGCCGACCGCTCTTCCGGCTTGGCGGCCGCGACGGCGCCGAACGCCCGGATGAGGCCGATGACCGTTCCGAGGAGGCCGACGAGGGTGGCGATGTTCGCGACCGACCAGAGGATCTGGACGCGCTTCTTGAGCAGCGGCGTCACGTCGACCAGCGTCTCTTCGATCGCCTGCGCGATGGCGATCTCACCGCGGTGAACCCGCTGGAGGCCGGCGCGGGCCACCTGGGCCACCGGGGCCTCGGTCGCCGAGCAGAGCTTGACCGCGCGGTCGATGTTGTTGGCCAGAACCAGCTTCCGAATCTGCTCGAGGAACGCCTTGGCGTTCACGGACCCCTTGCCGAGGAAGAAGATGGTTCGATCCACGATGAACGCCAAGGTGATGATGGACACCACCAGGTTGACGTACATCAGCGTGCCACCTTGCTCTAAGAACTGGGCGAGTCCTTGCATCTCGTGTCTCCTCAGCGCGCGCGCATGATGCGCGGCATTCGACTCTCGGGTGTGGGGTTGGGGTGCGGAACTAAAACTAACGCGGGCGCTATCTTATCGGTATGTCCAGGGGTGTCAAGCTATCGGGCGGTGGGCTCGACGTGGATGATTACGTCGGAAACCTCTGGAAACTTTACCTTCACCTCGCGCTCTATCTTCTGGGCCAGGTTGTGAGCGTCGACGACGCTCATGTCCGGCGCCACCTCGAGGTGCAGATCCAGCTCCACGGCCCGCCGCATCCCGCGTGACCGGACGCGGTGGACGTCGCTGACGCCCCTCACGGAGCGTGCCAGCTCGGCAACGCCGGCCGGGTCGAGGCGGGCGGCGTCTATCAGGACCGGGACGTTGTCCCGGAAGACTTTCCAGGCCGCATGGCCGATCAGGAAGACCAGCAACAGGGTCGCCGCGCCGTCCGCCCAGGCGAACCCCATCCGAACGCCGATGAAGGAGGCGACCACCGCGCCGGAGGCGTAGAAGTCCGACGTCGCGTGGTGGGCGTCGGCGTGCAGGAGCTCGCTCCCGAGCTCGTGCCCCTGGTGGTGCTCGAACCGGCTGACGAACAGGTTGATCCCCATCGTCGTGAGAACGATGGCGAAGCCGGCCCACCCCACGTGCGGTGCCGTATGGGACGGGTGCAGGAGACCCCGGACGGCCGCCTCGCCGAACTCCAGCAGGCCGACCAGGATCAGGACGCCGATCCCCAGCGCCGCCAGGATCTCGATCTTCTGGCGCCCGTAGGGGTGGCGCGGATCGGCCGGCGCGGCCGCCCACCCCAGGCTGAACAGCGCTAGCACGTTCGACGAGGCGTCGAGGACCGCGTGCAGCGAATCGGCCCCCAGCGTGAGCGATCCGGAGACGTAGCTGTAGAGCGCCTTGCTGATCGCCACCACCGAGTTCAGCCCCAGCGTGATCCAGAAGACCCGGCGGACCTTCCCGCGACGCGCCTCCGCAACCCGGATCGCCTCTTCGACCCCGGTCACGCAGCAAGAGTCGCCCTCGGGGGGGTCGGGCGGGTCGGGCGGGTCGGGGTGTTCGGCGTGGCCGGCGTGGTGGGGATGGTCGTGGTCGCCGGCGCTCATGACTACTTCGCTGGAGCTTGACCGTTTGCCGGGCCGTTGTCAGCCGCCGCGGGAGGGAGGGGGTCCCCGTCCAGGTCGCGCAGCTCCACCGGCGCCAGCTTGGCGAGCGGCCCCTCGATCGACTTGCGGTCGCCCACCACGACGATCGTGAGGTGAGACGGGTCGAGGTACTTGCGTGCCACCCGGCGGACGTCGTCCTTGCCGACCGCCGCGATCTTGCGCGTGTAGTCGGCGAGGTAGCTGTCGGGGAAGCCGTAGACCGCCAGCTCGGCGAGCTGCGCGGCGACGTTGGCGCGGGTGGCGAACCGCGCGGGGTACGACTTCGCGATCTGGTCCTTGGCGCGCGCCAGCTCGGCGTCGGTCACGTCGCCGTCGCGAATCTTGCTCAGCTCCTTGAGGATCTCGGCGACCGAGTCGGCGCTGTGCGGGGCGACGAACTCGCCGCCGGCGGAGAACGGCCCCGGCGTCTTCCGGCTGTCGAAGCTGGAGCGGGCGCCATAGGTCCACCCCTTTCCTTCGCGCAGGTTGAGGTCGAGGCGGTAGAAGCCGCCCCCCAGGATCAGGTTCATCACCGTGACCGGGAAGTAGTCGGGGCTCGTGCGCTCGATGCCGACGAGGCCGACCCGGATCGACGACTGGGGCGCGCCCGCCTTGTCGATGAGGAAGATCTTGGTCTCGGCGGCGGCGCCGGCCGCGGCAGGCAGCTTCTTCGCGGCGACGTGCTTGCTGCGCCAGCCTTTGAAAGCGGTTTCCAGCTTGCCGCGCAGCGCCGCCTCGGTCGTGTCGCCCGCGACGATCAGCGCGGCGTTGTTCGGGTGGTAGTTGGCGTCGTAGAAGGCGCGCAGGTCGGCGGGGCCGAGCTTCTTGATCGACGCCTCGGTGCCGGTCATCGGCCAGCCGTAGGGGTGCTTCTGTCCGTAAAGGAGGTGCCCGAGCGTCAGCGAGGCGACCGTCGGCGGGCTGTCCTTGCGCCGGGCGATGGCGGTCAGCGTGTTGTCCCGGACGCGCTTCCACTCCTTGTCGTCGAACGCCGGGTGCTGGACGACGTCGGCGAAGATCGCCAGCGCGGCGTCCAGGTTCTTGGCGAGGGTCGACAGGCTGACGTTGGAGGCGTCCCAGGTCCCGCCAGTCGAGAGCGTGGCGCCGAGCCCGGCGACCTCGTCGGCGATCTGGAGGGCGCTGCGCGTCTTGGTCCCCTCGTCCAGCATGCGGGCGGTCAGATCCGCCAGGCCCGCCTTGTCGGCCGGGTTCGCCGCGCCGCCGGTCTTGATCATGAGGTTGAAGTCCACCAGCGGAAGATCGTGAAACTCGACGAGAAAGACGTCGAGCCCGTTTCGAAGCTTGAACCGCTTCCAGGGCGGCGGATGAAACGTCGGCTCGGCGGCGGCGCCCGGCGCCTGCTGGCGGAACGGCGCGTCCGGCGTGTGCCGGGCGGGCTCCGTCTCTGTCTCTGCCGGGGCCGCGGGGGCTGCCCCCACGATGATCGTCGGCGCCACGGGCGGGACGGCGGGCGTCGCCGGCCCGGGCGGGGCGGGCGTCGCGCACGAGAGGCCCACCGCCGTCAGCGGCAGGACCGCAAAGAGCGGCAGGTAGGTCCGGAGGGTCATTTCTTCACCCGCCCCATGATCGGCGCCTCGGGGTTCGGCTCGATCGTCACCACCACGCGCCCGTCCTTGTTGAGGACCTCCTGCGCGTAGCGCTGGACGGCAGCCGCGTCGACCGCGCGGTAGCGGCGCAGGTCCTCGGTGACGAAGCCCGGATCGCCGAGCAGGTAGTTGTAGGACTGCAGCCGCTCGGCGCGCGCCAGCAGCGGTTCGAGGCTGCGAACCGTCTCGGATTCGATCTGGTTCTTCGCCCGCTCGAGCTCGGCGGCGTCGACCGGCTTGGCCTGCAGCGCCGCGATCTCCTGATCGATGACCGCCAGGATCTCGTCCAGCGTGTGCCCGGGCATCGGCGAGGCGGTGATCTCGAACGTGCTCGCGAGCAGCTGGCTCTGCTGCGAGGCGCTCACCGACTGCGCGATCTTGAGGTCGTAGACGAGCCGCTTGTAGAGCCGCGACGACTTGCCGTTGCCGAGCAGGTTGGCCAGCACGTCGAGCTCGCGATCCCCCGGCGCGAAGTCGGCCGGCGACGGGTAGTCGACGTAGAGCTGCGGCTGCTGGATCTTCGCCTCCATCGCGATCCGTTTGGGCGCCGCCAGTCGGACGTCGCCGCCCGGGCGGCGAACGAGCGGCGCGCCGGGCAAGATCGGCCCGAAGTAGCGCTCGACGAGCTCCTTCGTTTTTGCGCGATCGATGTCGCCCGCCACGGTCAAGGTGGCGTTTCCCGGCGCGTAGTTGGTCCGGAAGAAGGCCTTCACGTCGGAGACCGAGGCGGCCGACAGATCCTCCATCGAGCCGATGACCACGTGGTGGTAGGGGTGGTCGGGCGGGTAGAGCGCCTCGGCCAGCACCTGCGAGATGAGGCCCGCGGGGCGGTTCTCGTAGCGTTGGCGCTTCTCGTTCTTGACCACGTCGCGCTGGTTGTCGAGCGTCTCCTTGAAGGACGGGCGTTCCAGCAGGAACCCCATCCGGTCGCTCTCCAGCCACAGCGCGAGCTCGAGCTGGTTCGAGGGGACGACCTCGTAGTAGTTGGTGCGGTCGGCGGTGGTCGAGCCGTTGACGTTGGAGGCGCCCGCCTTCTGGAGAAACTCGAAGTACTTGTCCTCGGGGACGTGCTTCGTGCCCTGGAACATGATGTGCTCGAACAGGTGCGCGAAGCCGGTGTGCCCGGGCGCCTCGTCGCGCGAGCCGACCTTGTACCAGACGTCGACCACCACCTCCGGCATGCGGTGGTCCTCGTGCAGGATCACCTCGAGCCCGTTCGGCAGCGTGTACTTCTCGAACGTGAGTTGCGGCAGAGCGTCCGATGGCGTTTTCGGGGCCGCCGTGCCCGCGAGGAGTGCCAGCGCCGCCGCGGCCCGTGCGTGCATGCGGGAAGTCTTACCACGCTATCGGCGGAGGTCATTATCTGGGAGAATTCGAATCCCGATCCGGATGTCCACCCCCACGCCACCTCAGCCGATCGCCGAGAAGCCCGTCGTGACCGACGAGGAGCTGGTGTCGCGCGCGCGCGCCAAGGACTTCGGCGCGTTCGAGGAGCTGGTCGGGCGCTACGAGGACAAGATCTTCCGGCTCGCCTACCGGTTCGTGCGCAACGAGACCGAGGCCAAGGAGATCCTGCAGGACACCTTCCTCTCCGTGTGGCGCAAGCTCGACACCTTCAAGGGCGACGCGCAGTTCGGCAGCTGGCTCTACCGCGTGGCGGCCAACGCGGCGCTCATGCGGCTGCGTGCGCAGCGGCGCCACCCCGAGGTCTCGACCGAGGAGCTTCCGGTCGACTACCTCGACAACTACGGTCACCTCCCGACGCAGGGGGAGAACTGGGCCAAGCGCCCCGACGACGAGCTGCAGTCGGACGAGCTGCGCCGCCGGATCCAGAAGGCGGTCGACGAGCTCCCGGAGATCTACCGCACGGTGTTCCTGGTCCGCGACGTGGAGGGGCTGTCGACCGAGGAGACGGCCGAGGTGCTCCACATCTCCGTCCCCACGGTGAAGACCCGACTCCACCGCGCGCGCCTCGCGCTGCGCGACGCGATTTCCCGCTACTTCGATCAGAGGTAACGGGCATTTCCCGGCTATAATCCGGCCGGCCCATGGTGACCAAGCGGGCAGCGACGGCGCTGTTGGTGTGCGTCGTCTTGGCCGCCGGCGGTGGCGCGGCGGTCGCCGCGGGCGCCGTCCCCGTCAGTGCGCCCAGCTCGCCGAGCGCGTACGACGAGGCGCTGGCGCGGGCGGGCGCGCGGCTCGCCGCGGAGGCGGCCACGCCGCAGGCGATCGCGGCGCTCGCCGAGCTGGCGGCGCTCGACGAGGACGTGGCCCCCGCGGCGCTCGAGGCGGCCGTGCGGCCCGGGCTCCGGTCGGGCGCGCACCCGCTCGTCGCCGCGCAGGCGGCCTACCTGCTGGCGCACCTTCTCGACCAGCGCGGCGCGCGCAAGGAGGCGGCGGCCCTGCGCGCGGGGCTCGGGTTCCTGTCGCACCCTCTCGTCATCGGTCCGTTCGGCGAGGGGCGCGCGAGCTTCGGGACGGCGTTTCCGCCCGAAGCGGAGCAGGGTCCGCCGGAGCTCGGGCGCAGCTACCCCGGCAAGGTGCGGGACGTCGCCTGGCGCTCCGGCGAGGAGGCCGTGCGCGACGGTGCGCTCTACCTCGACGGCCTCTTGCGTCCCGATGATCAGGCGGTCGCCTACGTGGCGGCGTTCGTTCGCAGCGATCGCGCGCGCGCCCTGGCGCTGCGCCTCGGCTCGCCTGGTCCGGTCAGAGTTTGGGTGAACGGCGTCGAGGTGTTCGCGCGCGACGTTCTGCGCCCCGCGGCGTTCGATCAGGACGCGGCGCCGGTCCGGCTCGGGCGCGGCTGGAACCGGATCCTGATCAAGACGGTCGTCGTCGACGGCGCCTGGCGACTCTTCGCTCGGCTCACCGAGACCTCGGGCGCCCCGCTGCGCCCCGGCGTCGACTGCGCGGCGCCGCCCGCGGACGCAGTATGGGCGGCGGCGCCGCGGGCGGTCGCGGCGGGAAAAGTCCGGGTGGCGACGCTCGATTCGCTGCTCGGGAAGCGTGCCGAGACGTCGGCCGGCCCGTCGGCGGCCGGCGCGTGGCTCGATCTGGCGCGGGAGCTCGCTTTTCTCGCGCCCCGCGATCGCGAGGCGCACGCGGCCGCGGATGCCGCCGGGCGATCGCTGGCGCTGCGGCCGTCGCTGGGCGCGTACCTGGTGGCGGCCGACGTCGCCGACACGGACGACGAACGCCGCCGCGATCTCGAGGGAGCGCTCGCGTTGGCCAGGGACGTGGGGGCGGGCGTGGCGATCTCGCCGGCCTGGCGGGCGCTGCTCCTGGCGCGGCTCGGCGAGCAGGCGCTGACTGAGCGTCGCGAGGCCCGGGCGGAGGAGTCGTACCGCGCGGCGTTGGCGGTCGACGCGGGCTGCTGGCCGGCGGTGCTGGCGCTCGCGGGCGAGGAGTCGGAGGCGGGGCTGCCGCTGGCGGCGCTGGCGCGGCTCGCGTCGCTCCCGGCCGCCGTGCGGGCGCTGCCGCGCGTCCAGCGGACGGAGGCGCGCCTCGACGAGGCGGCGAGCCGCCGGCAGGAGAGCGATCGGGTCCTCGGGCAGCTCTGGGACGAGCGACGACAGGAGGTCGATCTGCTGCACCAGCTCGCCGCGCGGGCGCGGGCGCGCGGCGACGGTCAGGAGGCGCGCGCGCGCCTGGCGGCCGCCGCGGAGCTGCGCCCCGATCTGCCAACGTTGGCGCTGGACCTTGCGCGGCTCGACGAGGGGGCAGGGGATTCCGCGCGCGCGCTGGCGACGCTGACCGGGCTCGGGGCGCGGCTGCCCGACGATCCGTCGACGGCGATCGCGCTCGGCAAGCTGCTGCGGCGGCTGGGGCGGACCGACGAGGCGCTGGCGCGGCTGCGCGTCGCCCTGGCGCTGCGGCCACAGGATCCCGAGCTCAAGCGCTACGTCGACCGGCTGGCCGCCGGCGAGCGGGGCGATGCGGCCGACGCCGACGAGCTCGGGCGCCGGTTCGCCGAGGACGCCCGTGCGCTGGTGCCGGCGCGCGCGCCCGCGCCGGCGACGGCCGGCGACGCGGCGGTCGTGCTGCTCGACCGGCGCGTCGTCCGGGTGCACAAGAACGGCCTGTCGCGGACGTTCGCCCAGCGGGTCGTCGAGGTGCTCACCGAGCACGGCGCCGAGGACAACAAGGAGTTCGACGTCCACTACACGCCCGGCAGCGAGGAGGTCGACATCCGTCAGGCGCGCATCTACCGGCGCGACGCGCGCGGCGCGCTCGAGGTGCTGGAGGCGACCGATCGCAGCGACGAAGATCTCTCCGAGCCTTGGTACGGCCTCTACTACGACAACCGCGCGGAGGTGGTTCGGTTCGAGGGGCTGCGCCCGGGCGACGTCGTCGAGATCCAGTACCTCGTCGACGACGTCGGCAGCGAGAACCAGATGGCCGACTACTTCGGCGATTTCCAGTACGTCGCCGAGACCATCCCCAAGCGGCGCTGGGACTACACGCTCATCGCCCCCGCCAGCCGGCCGATCCACGCGAATCAGCCGCGCGTCGCGCGCCTCGTGCAGAAGACGTCGCTGGAAAATGACGGGAACGATCGCGTCTACAGCTTTGCCGCCACCGACGTGGCCAAGATCGACGCCGAGCCCGCCATGCCGGGGACGGCGGAGACGGCGCCGTACCTGCACGTCAGCACCTACGCCTCCTGGTCCGACGTGGCCGCCTGGTACTGGCACCTGGTCGAGGATCAGCTGGCCGCCGACGACGACGTCCGGCGTACGGCCGAGGGGCTGGTGACGCCGGGGATGTCGGACGAGGCCCGCGTGCGCGCCGTCTACGACTTCGTCGTCGAGAACACCCGCTACGTGGGGCTCGAGTTCGGCATCCACGGCTACAAGCCCTACAAGGTGACGCAGGTGCTGGCGCGCCGGTTCGGCGACTGCAAGGACAAGGCGTCGCTGCTGGTGGCGCTGCTGCGCGAGGTCGGCGTCCCCGCCGAGCTGGTGCTGGTGCGGACCCGTCATGGAGGCCGTCTCGATCCGCAGCCGGCGTCGCTGGCCGTGTTCGATCACGCGATCGTCTACGTCCCGAAGCTCGATCGCTATCTCGACGGGACCGCGGAGTTCTCGGGGGCGACCGAGCTGCCGACGGAGGATCAGGGCGTGATGGTGCTGCGGGTCGGCACCGCGGGCGGGAAGCTGACGGAGACGCCGGTGTTTCCGTCGGCCACGAGCCGGGTCGAGCGGCGCTGGCAGGTGGCCGTCGATCCGAGCGGCGACGCGCGCATCGACGAGTCGCTCTCGATCCGCGGCGCCGCGGCGGCCGGCTGGCGCGAGCACTATCAGACGCCGGGTGAGCGGGCGGACCGTTACGGCCGCGTCTGGGACGGGCGCTTCCCGGGCGCGCGGCTCGGCTCGGTCGAGATGCCCGGCATCGACGATCGCGACCTACCGGTCACCGTTCGATCGGCCGTCTCCGTTCCGCGCTTCGGGCAGTCGACCGCCGGCGGCACGCTGGAGCTGCCGGTGAGCGGGCGCGATCCCGACTTCGTGCGGACCTACGCCCGTCTCTCGGCGCGCCGGCTGGACCTGGTGCTCGCCTACCCCTGGCAACACGACGAGGAGCTCACCTATCACCTGCCGACCGGGTGGCGCGTCGTCGGCGGCGGGCTCGGCCGCGACGCCGCTCGTGAGATCGAGAGCGCGTTCGGGCGGTTCCACCTCGACGTCAGCGCCGACGGCGACGTCGTGCGGGTCCGCTCCTTCCTCGACGTGGCGCGCGCGCGCATCGCGCCCGACGAGTACGCGCGGTTCCGAGCCTTCCTCGGCGAGATCGACGCCGTCCTCTCGGCGCGGCTGGTCGTCGGGCCCGCGGAGGCCGGCTCGTGACCGCGCGGCTCGCGACGTTCCTCGCGCTGGCGGGCGCGTTCACCGGCTGCGCGACGGTCCCGCACCGGCCCGAGGCGACAGCCGAGCAACCGGCGCTCGGCGGATGGGCGGCGCTCGCCGACGGGCGGCGGGCCGACGCCGAGCGGCTCTTCGCGGCACGGCTGGCGCTGGCGCCCGCCGATCCGGTGGCGCTGCTCGGGCGCGCCACCATCGCCGACGCGCGCGGCGAGGCGATCGCCGCGATCGACGACGACACGGCGATCTTGACGTCGCTGGCGTCGGGCGTGGTCGCCGCGCCCGTGTCGCTCGGCGACGCGCTGGCCCCGGTGGCCGCGGGGCGCGTGCGCGAGCTGTGGGGCGAGATCGGCCCGGCGGAGCGGGCGCGGCTCGCGGCACGCCTGCGGCCGGTCGAGCTGGCTCGCGCGCCCGCGCTCCCCTGGCTGGCCCGCGTCGAGCTGGCGCGCCTCGGCGAGGAGATCGCGCGCGAGGCCGAGGACGCCGGGGCGCTGGCGCGCGCGGCGGGAGCCGACGGGTGCGCGACGGCGGCGTTCGACGCGGGGACGCTGGGCCCGTTCGCGCACGTCGATCTCGGATCGCCCGGCACCTGGGCTTCCGACGAAGGAATGGCGGCCCCTCGTCGCTTCCGGCTGTCATCTGGTCGTCCCGCTCGCGGCCGACGGACGCGGGGACGCACGACTCCTGCGCGCCGCGGTCGTCGTGCCAGCCGGCGACTACGACGTCGTCCTCGAGCTCGGCGACGAGGCGCGGCTCGAGATCGACGGCGTCCGGGTGCTGGCCCACGGCTCCGCCCGCCGCTACGGCCCGCGGCTCTCGGCGGCGCGCGTCTCGCTCGCCGGCGGGCGCCACGATCTCGTGTTGCGCGTCGCCGCCGGCGCCGGCGAGACGCTCGGTCTCTACGTTCTTCCGGCACGGGCGGAGGAGACGGTCGCTTTCGTCGATCCACGGACGGCGCCGCCGCGGACAGGCATCGCCGCGACCGCCGCTGCTGCGAAGGGCGCTCGGCTCGCCGAGAGCGGCCCCGGAGGCTCGGCGATGGCGGCCTACCTGGAGGCGTTCGGCGCGGATCGCCGGGGCGCGATCGACGAGGTCGCGGCGGCGCTCGAGCGACTGTCGGCGCGGCCGCGGTTCGCGGTCGGTCTGGCGCTGGCCGGTGAGATCGCGCGCAACGATCCGACGCGTCCGGCCCCCTTCTCGCGCGACGCCGCGCGCCGGTTGCTGCGGCAGGCGGTGACGATCGATCCGGGGCTCGCGCGCCCCTGGCAGACGCTCGCCGCGGTGGAGATGGACGACGACCGCCCGCGCGACGCGATCGAGGACGCCCGCCGCGCCCGGAGCGCCGCCCCCTCCTGGTGGGCCCCCGATCTGTTGCTGGCGCGCCTCCTGGCGATGCGCGGGCTCGACTTCGACGCGTCGGGCGCGCTCGCGCAGGCGGCGGCCAAGAGCCCGCCCGCGTCGGTGCCGTGCCCGGTGCTCGAGGCCGAGCGGCGAGAGGCCGAGGATCGCCGGCAGCTCCAGCGCGAGGCGGCGCTCGCGGACGCGCTCGGCGCCTGCGGTGGCGACGTCGAGGCCCGGGTCGAGCGCTATCGGGCGCGCGGACGGACCGACGAGGCGATCACGCTCTTGCGGCGGGCGATCGCGCTCGATCCCGAGCGCGACGATCTGGCCGGCGATCTGGCGCTGCTGCTGGCGGGGAGCGGACGGCAGGATGAGGCGATCGCCGAGCTCAGCGCCTCGGTCGGGCGCGATCCGCGGGACCCGATGCGCCGCGTCCGTCTCGCCGACGCTCAGGCGGCGGCCGGCGAGCGCGAGGCCGCGCGGCGGACGATCGCCGCGGCGCTGGCCGCGCGTCCCGACGTTCCCGAGGTGCGCCGCTCGGCGCGCGCGCTGGGTGTCGCGCTGCCGCTCGACGGCTTCCGCGTCGACGGCCGCGCCGCCATCAAGACGTTCGAGAGCTCCGGCCTGCGCTACACGGCGCCGGCGGTCATCGTGCTCGACCGGGCGGTGACGCGCGTGTTCGGCAGCGGCGCGACCATGACCCTCACGCACGAGATCGTGCGGGTCGACAGCAAGGACGCCGTCGATCGCTGGGGCGAGATCGAGGTGCCGGCGGGGGCGGAGATCCTGACCCTGCGCACGCACAAGCCCGACGGCACCACCCGCGAGCCCGAGGAGATCGCCGGCAAGGAGACGATCTCCGCCGCGGATCTGGCGATCGGCGACTACGTCGAGTGGGAGCTCTTGGAGACGCACGGACCGTCGGAGGCGTTCGCGCCGGGGTTCCTGACCGAGCGGTTCTTCTTCCAGTCGTTCGACGCCCCCCTGGTCCGCAGCGAGCTTCTGCTGGTGACGCCGGCCGGAATGCCGGTCGCCGTCGACGCGCGGGCGGGGGCCCCCCAGGGGAGCACCCGTGACGGACCCGACGGCGCGCGGACGACCAGCTTCGTCGCGACCAACGTGCCGCGGCTCTACGCCGAGCGCTCGGCGGTCCCGGCGATCGAGTTCGTCCCCTCGGTGCGCGCCTCGAGCGGGGTGGGGTGGAGTGCCTGGGCGCGCTATCTGACCGAGGAGCTGCACGGGGCGCTCCGCGTGTCGCCCGATGTGGCGGCGCTGGCGCGGAGAATCGCGGCGCCGGTCGGCGGCGATCCGGCGCGGCGGGCGGCGGCGATCGTCGACTGGGTCACCGCGAACGTCGAGGTGACCGACGAGCTGGCCGAGCCGGCGGGGTACACGCTGGCGCGCGGGCGCGGCAGCCGGGTGACGCTGACGCTGGCGCTGGCCTCGGAGCTGGGGCTGCCCGCCCGGGCGCTGCTGGTCCGATCGCGCCTCTCGGCCGACGCCGCCGCGCCGACCCCGCCACAGGAGCTGGACGATTTCAGCGACACGCTGGTCGCGTTTGATCTCGGTCCGAAGAGAACGGTCTACGCCGATCTGCGGCTGCGCCACGCGGCGTTCGGGTACGTACCGCCGGGGCTCGACGGGGCGCGCACGCTGAGCCTCGAGGACGGGTCGTTCGGCGTCGCCCGCAGCAGCGCGGGGCAGGATCGCCGGACGATCGACATGACCATTCGCCTGGACGAGAGGGGCGGCGGGTCGGCGGTGGCGACCGAGGACCTCGCCGGCTGGCCGGCGCTCGAGTGGGCGGAGCTCGTCGACAGGTTCGGCGCCGATCGCCTCCGCCTGCGCGAGGACTTCGAGCAGCGCTGGCTGGGGGTGCAGTTCCCCGGCGCGCGGTTGCGCGATCTCGAGGTCGACCTGCCGCGCGATGCCTCGGGCCGCGTCGGGACGGCGCACCTCCGCTACTCGTTCGTCAGCGCGCACCTGGCGGTGCCGGTCGATCGAACGGGCGCCGGGCCGCGCGAGATGCGGATCGCGCCGACCTTCTTCCGTTCGCAGCCGGGACGCCGCTTCGCCGCCGAGCCGCAGCGGACGACCGGGCTGATGCTGGGGTTCGACGTCCCGACCCGGATGACCGCCACCGTCGAGCTGCCCAGCGCTGCGCGGCTCGACGTCCCGGAAAAATCGACCGGCGACCTGGTGGTCTCCCGCGCCGGCGGTTACCGCTTCGTCGAGGCGCGCGACGTCGAGCCGGGGCGGCCCAACGTCATCGTGCTGCGCCGCGAGTCGACGCTGCCGATCATGCGCATCGCGCCCGGTGAGTATCCCGGCGTGGCGGCCGACCTGCGGCGGGTCGACGGCGCGGAGCAGGCGGAGATCCGGATCCGCCTCGGGGCCGCGGGGCGGGGGGGAGCACGTTGAGGAGCGCGCGCCTCGTCCTGGTTCTCTTGGGGCTGGTTCTCTGCGCGGCGCTCGGCGGATGCAAGACCGCGCAGCCGCTCCAGGGCGGTGCCGCCGATCGCCTGGTGGTCGCGCGCTCGACCGACGCCGTCAGCCTCGACCCGGCGCGCACCAGCGACCTCGAATCGCTCGAGGTCGCCGAGCAGGTCTACGGCCGGCTGGTCCGCTTCTCGCCCGGGCGCCTCGAGCCGGAGCCGGATCTGGCCACCAGCTGGTCGGTCAGCCCCGACGGCACCGTCTGGACCTTCGAGCTGCGACCGAACCTGGTCTTTCAGGACGGCACGCCGGTCAATGCCGACGCGGTCGTCTTCTCGTTCGAGCGGCAGATCATCCCCGAGCACCCGTACCACGAGCCCGACTTCGTCTGGACGCGCGCCTACCACAACATCCGCCGGGTGCGCGCCGACGGGCCGCTGCGGGTGCAGTTCGAGATCGATCGCCCCTACGCCCCTTTTCTTGCCAACCTGGCGATGGGGCCGGCGGCGATCGTCTCGCCGACGGCGGTGAAGCGGTGGGGACACGAGTTCGGCCGCCACCCGGTCGGTGCGGGGGCCTACCGCTTCGTCGAGTGGATCCCCGGCGACCGCATCACGCTCGAGCGCAACCCGACCTACTGGGATCAGCCCGCCCGCACCCGCTACCTGGTGTTGCTGGCGATGCCCGACTCGAAGCAGCGGATGCAGGCGCTCGAGTCGGGCGCCGCGGACGTCATTCAGCAGCTGGCGCCCGACGATCTGCCGCTCGTGCGTCTGCACCCCGATCTGCGGCTGGCGATGGCGCCGGCGGCGCTGGTCTCTTACCTGGCCATGAACACGCAGCGGCGGCCGCTCAACGATCCGCGCATCCGCCGGGCGATCGCGCACGCCATCCCGACCGAGGCGCTGGTCAAGCTCGTCTACCAGGGGCTCGGCATCCCGGCGATCGGTCCACTGCCGCCGAACGTCTGGGGGGCGCGCTCCGACGTCGTCACCTATCCCTACGACCCGGCCAAGGCGCGCGCTCTCCTGGCCGAAGCCGGCTGGCAGGGCGATCGCGAGGCGCCGCTCAAGCTGTTCGCCCCCTCGGCGCCGAGCCAGTACATGCCGGCCCCGGCGCGCGTCGCCGACATCATCAAGCACTGCCTCGCCGAGGTCGGCATCACCGTCGACGTCATCCTGAGCGATCCGGCCGACCACCAGCGGGCGCTGTGGGCCGGCGAGCACGATCTGGCGCTGCACGGCTGGTTCAACGACAACGGCGATCCCGACAACTTCCTCTACACGCTGCTCGACTCGGACAACACGACCGGGTCGCGCCCCTCGAACATCGCCTTTTACAGCAACGGTTGGTTCCACGACGTCATCGGGATGGCCCAGCGGACGACCGATCGCACGGAGCGCGAGCGGCTCTACTCGCAGGCGCAGGCGATCCTGGCGATCGACGTCCCCTGGGTGCCGCTGGCGCACTCGAAGGTCGTGTTCGCCGAGCGCACCAACGTCCGGGGCCTGGTGGTCCAGCCGTCGGCGATGGGCCTCTACCGCTTCGCGGAGCGCGTGCAATGAGCCCCCGGGCTCCGAGCGGCGGCAAGTCGGCCAAGACATCCAAGATGTCGAAGACGCCGGCCTCGAGCGGCGACAACCGCTTCAAGTCGTCGAGCGGCAACCTGCGCGCCTCGGCGATGTACCGCCCGCCCGAGTGGCTGGGGCGCGGGGGGAGCGCGACCTGGACGCTGCAGACGGCCGCCCAGCCCCTGCGCCGCCGCGGCCTTCGGCGCCGCCTGACGATCGCGCTCATCGTCGCCGCGCTGGGCCCGGTGATCGCCGTCTCCTTCGTCGCCGTGGTGCTCATCTTCTCCAGCGTCGAGCAGGGGATCGAGTTCGAGGCCGTGCGCGGCCTGCAGGTGGCGCGCGGGCTCTTCCTGCAGCAGGTGCAGGACGTGGCGACGGGCGCGGCGGTGCTGGGGGACGATCCGGAGTTGGTGGCGGCGCGCGCCTCGGGCGATGCGGTCGCCGGGCGGGCCCGCCTCGGCGTGCTCTCGAACAACACGCCGAGCGCGCTGCTCGAGGTGACCGACGCCACCGGGCGGATCGCCGCCCGCTGCGCGCGCGGCGCCTGCGACGAGCTGCTCGCCGGTGCCGGGCGCGGCGGGCTCGAGCCGGCCGACGCGCTCGCCCGTCATCCTGCGCGCGCTCGACTACGAGCGCACCGTCAGCATCGAGAGCGCGCGCGATCGGCTGGTGGTGCGCGCCGCGCTGCCGCTCGTCGATCCGGCGCTGCGGCTGCTCGGCGCGGTGGTGGTCACGGTGCCGATCGACGGCACGGTGGTCGACCGCCTCAAGGGCGCGCTCGGCGCCGGGCGCGAGGTGGTCGTCTACGTCGGCCACGAGCCCAACGCGTCGACGTTCATGGCGGCGACCGGCGCGCGGCTCGTGGGGCCGACGCTGCCGCGCGGGTTCGAGGTCGCCGACCCGGGCTCGGCGGCCTCGGTGGTGGATCTGGACGTCGACGGGCACGACTACTCGGTCGCCTTCGGCCAGCTGCAGGACGTGAACGCGGCGCCGGTCGGCCTGCTCGGCGTCGCCGTCGATCGCGAGCCGCTCGCGGCCGCGCGCCGGCGCGCCATCACCGCGCTCGTCTCGGGTGTGTTCCTGGCCCTGCTGCTCGCGATCGGGCTTTCGAACCTGCTCACGCGCCGGATGACCCAGCCGCTGCAGGATCTGCACGCCGGCGCGCTCTCGATCGCGCGCGGCGATCTCGACACCAAGATCGCCGTCGACACGCGCGACGAGATCGGCGACGTCGCCGAGGCCTTCCGGATCATGACCCGCAGCCTCAAGGAGAACCAGGAGGGCCTGGCGGCGCGCGTGCGCGAGCTGGTCACCGTGCACCAGGTCGGCCGCGCGGTGAGCTCGGTCGTCGATCTCGACGCAGGTGCTGCGCTCGGTCGTCCGCGAGGTGCTCAACGTGCTCGGCGGCAAGACGGCGGCCATCGCGCTGGCGATCGGCGCCGACCCGCCCGAGTTCGCCGTGCGCGCGGTGGCTGGCGACGAGGTCGGCGGGCGGCTCGCCGAGCTGGCGGCCGCCGTGGCGGCGCTCGGGCGCCCGCGCCGCACGCCCGCCGTCGAGGCCGATCCGCAGCTGACGGACGCGGCGCCGCGGCGGGGCTGACGGGCCCGGTGATCGCGGCGCCGCTGACGCTCAAGGAGCGCCTGGTCGGGCGTCATCGTGGTCGGGCGGCTCGGCGAGGCGCCGTTCGCCGAGGCCGACCTGCGCCTGCTCGTCACGTTCGCCGACCAGACGGCGACGGCGATCGAGAACGCGCGCCTCTACACCGAGGTGCGCGCCTTCTCCGAGGAGCTCGAGCGCGCGTCCGCGAGCGCACCGCCGAGCTCGAGAACGCCAAGGGCGAGATCGAGCGCACGCTGCGCGAGCTCGGCGAGGCGCAGGGGCAGCTCATCCACTCCGAGAAGATGGCCGGCCTCGGCATGCTGGTCGCCGGCATCGCGCACGAGGTGAACTCGCCGGCCGCGGCGGTGCAGGGGCTGGTCGACGCGCTGCCGGACACGGTCAGGCGCCTCGGCCACTGCGCGCAGGCGCTGTCCGCGCTCGAGCTTCCGCCCGGCTCGGTGCACCGGTACTTCGAGCTCATCGACGGCCTGCTCCCCGAGATCGACGGCCGCGCCGCTCTCGACCTCGCTCGAGGCGCGCGCAGCGGCGCGGCGGCTCAAGACGGTGTTCGCGGGCGCCGACGGCGCGGGCGAGGCGGCGGCGATGCTCGCCGAGCTCGGCGAGCTCGGCGAACGCGGTCGCGCCCGAGCTGCGCGGGCTGGTCGGCGGCAAGAGCCTGGCGCCGCTCGCCGGCTACCTGCGCGAGATCGCGTTCCTCGCGCGCACGGCCGGGACGATCCGCACGGCGATCGGCTCGATCCGCCGCATCGTCGGTGCGCTCAAGAGCTACTCGCGATCTCGACGAAGCGCCGCTCGAGCGCGTCGACGTCCACGCGGGCATCGAAGACACGCTCGTCATCCTCTCACATCAGTTGAAGTACGGAGAAAATGGCGTTAATGTGAAGCGATCATACGGAACGCTGCCGCCGATTACGGCGTATGTAGGTGAGCTGAACCAGGTGTGGACGAACCTGATCCACAACGCGGTACAGGCGCTGGACGGGCGGGGTGAGATCTTGATCGAGACCAAGTCGGAGGGCAGGGACGTGATCAGTCGGCGATCGAGGACCGGCCCGGGATCCCGGCTGACGTCGCTGCCCGGATCTTCGAGCCGTTCTTCACGACCAAGGCCAAGGGCGAGGGCACCGGGCTCGGCTCTCAGCATCTGTGCGCGGATCGTCGAGAAGCACGGCGGCACGATCCGCGTCGAGAGCGAGCCCGGCTGCACGCGCTTCGAGGTCCGCCTGCCGGTCGAGGGTCCGCCGCCGGCGCCCGAGCGGCGATGGAGGCCGCGGTCGCGCCTGCCTGGCCGATGTCCGAAGCGCCCCAGCGCACCTCGACAAAGGACCGCGCGTGAGCCCGCCGGCATCACCGCCATGCGCGAGCACATCGTCTGCGTCGACGACGAGGAGGGCATCCTCGCGGCGCTGCGCCAGCAGCTCGGCGGCGCGCTTCGGCGACGAGTGCGACATCGCGGTCGCGCAAGAACGCGCGCGAGGCGCTCGAGCTGATCGACGAGCTGCAGCGGGACGGCGAGCCGATCGCGGTCGTGATCGCCGACCAGATCATGCCCGGCATGAAGGGCGTCGAGCTGCTCGAGGAGGTCCACCGGCGCAGTCCCGCGCACGACGAAGATCCTGCTCACCGGGCAGGCCGGCCTCGACGCCGTCGTCGACGCGATCAACCGCGCCGGCCTCAACCAGTACATCCCCAAGCCGTGGGACGAGCCCGATCTGCGGCTCACGGTCGAGAACCTGCTGTCGCGCTTCCGGCTCGAGCGCGAGCGCGCACGAGCTGCTCGCCGAGCTGCGGAGCGAAGAACGCCGAGCTGGCGATGCTCGAACACCGTCGCTCGAGGAGAAGGTCGACGAGCGCACGCAGCGAGCTCGAGAGGCGAACGCGCGCCTCGCCGAGCTCGCGGTCACCGACGGGCTCACCGGCCTCTACAACCACCGCCACTTCCACGAGCGGCTCTCGCTGGAGGTCGAGCGCAGCAACCGCACGGGGCTGCCGCTGTCGCTGCTGATGATCGACGTCGATCACTTCAAGAACTACAACGACCGCCACGGCCACCTGGCCGGCGACGAGGTCCTGCGCGGCGTCGCCAAGATCCTGCAGCACGGCCGGCGCGCCAACGACGTCGTCGCGCGCTACGGCGGCGAGGAGTTCGCGATCATCCTGCTCGACGTCGGCAAGTCGGCGGCCAAGGAGGTCGCCGAGCGAATCTGCGCGCAGATCGCCGAGTTCCCGTTCGAGTTCGGCAGCACGCAGCCGATGGGGAAGCTCACCATCTCGCTCGGTGTCGCCACGTTCCCCGACGACGGCGCCGAGCCGGCGCTGGTGCTGGCCGCCGCCGACCGCGCGCTGTTCGCCGCCAAGAACGGCGGCCGCAACCGCGTCCGCGTCGCCGGGCAGACGGAGTAGCCACGCGTGAGCGACGACGGGCTCCGCCCGACGGCGCTCGTTCGCGGGGGATCAAAAGGACCCTTTGAGGGTCCTTTGGGTCGGTCAACGCGCGTCGCCGTCCTCGGGGGCGGCGCGTGGGGCGGCGTGCTCGCGGCGCTGGCCGCGTCGCGCGGGCATGATGTCGCGCTGTGGGAGGCCGACCCGGCGGCAGCCGCGTCGCTGGAGGCGGAGCGCACGAGCGCACGATCGGTCCCGGGCTTCCGGTTACCCGGCTCCGTGGCGGTCTCCGGTGACCTCGCGACGGCGGTGTTGGGCCGGCAGATTTTGGTCGTCGCTCTGCCGTCGGAGCTCGTGCGGGCGTCGCTGCTCCAGGTGGCTGCGGGGGTGGAGCCAGGCGCGATCGTCGTCTGCGCGTCGAAGGGACTCGATCCCGACAGCGGCGCGACGATGGCCGAGGTCATGGCCGCCGCGATCCCGCGGGCGCGCGGTGTGGTGCTCTCGGGACCGAGCTTCGCGCAGGAGATCGCCGCTGGTCTCCCGGCCGCGCTGGTGGCGGCGTCGGCGGATGACGCTGCCGCCGGCGCCGTGCAGGCGGCGCTGGGCAGCGAGCGGCTGCGGATCTACACCAGCGACGACCCGGCCGGCGTCTGCGTCGGCGGCGCGCTCAAGAACGTCGTGGCCATAGCCGCCGGCTGCTGCGACGGGTTCGGCCTGGGCACGAGCGCCCGCGCCGCGCTCATCACCCGCGGCCTGGCCGAGATGGGACGGCTGGCGGGGCGCCTCGGCGGTGACCCGCTCACGCTCGCCGGGCTGGCGGGCCTGGGCGATCTGGTCCTCACCTGCACCGGCGATCTGTCACGCAACCGCCAGGTCGGCCTGGCGCTCGCCCGCGGCGAATCGACCGCGCAGATCGTGGCCAGCCTCGGTCACGTCGCCGAGGGGGTGGGAACCGCGCGCACGGCGCGTGCGCTGGCAGACCGCCTGGGCGTCGACATGCCGATCACGCGCGAGGTCGCCACCGTGCTGTTCGACGGCAAGCCGGCGCGCGACGCGCTCACGGATCTCTTGGCCCGCGACGTGCGGCCCGAGCGGAACTGAAAGAAGCTAGATTCCCAGGCCGGCGGCGATCTCGAACGAGCGCAGGCGCGCCGCGTGGTCGTAGATCTGCGAGGTCAGGATGAGCTCGTCGGCCTGCGCGCGCGCGATCAGGCTCTCCAGACGCCGTCGGACCGTCGCGGGGGAGCCGACCGCCGCCGAGGCGAGAATCCCGTCGAGAAGGGCGGCCTGCGGCGGTGCCAGGCGGTCCGCGAACCCCGGGACCGGCGGCGGAAGTCGGGTCGGATTGCCGCCGCGGAGATTGACGAAGGCCTGCTGCAGAGAGGTGAGTAGCAGCGCGGCCTCTTCGTCCGTGTCGGCGGCGACGACGTTGACGCCGAGCATGAGGCGCGGGCGCTCGAGCCGCTCCGACGGTTCAAACGACCGGCGGTAGATCGCCGTTGCTTCCCTGAGGAGGGCGGGCGCGAAGTGCGAGGCGAACGCGAACGGGAGGCCGAGCACGCCGGCCAGCTCGGCGCCAAACAGGCTCGACCCGAGGATCCAGACCTCGATCTCCGCGCCGGCGCCCGGCACCGCCCGCACCCGCTGCCCGGCTTCGAGCGGGCGAAAGTACGAGAGGAGCTCCTCGACGTCGCCGGGGAAGCTGTCCGGCCCACCAACCAACGTCCGGCGGAGCGCATAGGCCGTGGCCTGATCCGTCCCGGGCGCGCGCCCCAGACCCAAATCGATCCGACCGGGGTAGAGCGCGTCGAGCGTCCCGAACTGCTCGGCGATCACCAGGGGCGCGTGGTTGGGCAGCATGATCCCGCCGGCGCCGACCCGGATGGTCGACGTCCCGGCCGCGACGTGCGCGATGGCGATCGACGTCGCGGCGCTGGCGATCCCCGGCATGTTGTGGTGCTCGGCGAGCCAGAAGCGCCGGTACCCCCAGCGCTCCGCGTGCCGCGCCAGATCGACGGAGTTCCGGAACGCCTGCGCGGCGTCGGCTCCCTCGACGATCGGCGCGAGATCCAGGACCGAGAGAGGCGTCACGGCGGAACGATAGCGCACGCACCCGGTGCGCGGCGCCGACCGCGACAGACGTGTCGCGCTTTGACCGGCCAGGGTGGACGCGCGCCGCGCAAGCCGGCGTGATTCGCGGCGGCCGCCGTTGGCACAGCCGCTGCAAACACTCCCGCCGTATGCGCTTAGCTTCGCTTATCGGGTTGGGGACGGTCGTGGGGTTGGCGATCGGGTGCGCCGGCGGGGCAAGCTCGCCCGCCGGCGCATCCGGGAGCACGACGACCACCACGACGACGACCACGACGACGACCTCGGACGCCGCCGCACGCGCGATCGTCGAGGCCGACATCATCCAGATCCAGAGCGGTCTTCTCTACGCGCTCTCGAAGTCGGGCACGGTCAGCCTGATCGACGTCTCGGTCCCCGATCGGCTGGCGTTGATCGGTCAGACGACGGTTCCGGGCGAGCCGTTCGAGATGTACCTCCTCGGCAGCACGCTGATCGTCATGTCCAACGGCGGCGTCGACACCGCCGGGACCGTCACGACGACGTACGCGGCGCCGGACAGTGGCGGCGGGGCGCTGGTGCTGGCGGTCGACGTGAGCACGCCGACGCTGCCGCGGCAGCTGGCCGCGCACCCGGTGCCGGGCGAGATCGCCGACTCGCGCCTGGTGGGGGACGTGCTCTACCTCGCCACCTACGAGAACGCGGCCTGCTACGGCTGCGGGCCGACGCCGCGCACGATGGTGACCACCTTCAATGTTGCCACGCCCACGGCGATGACGGAGGTCGAGCAGGTGTCGTTCCAGAGCAACGCCCCTGACGGCTACAACCTCCCCTGGGGCCAAAACTGGAAGCGCAGCATCTTCGTCACCGACGCGCGGCTCTACATCGCCGGCCACGCCGACATCGACCCGAACGACTTCGGCACCGTCAACGAGGGGCTCGTCGACGTCCTCGACATCACCGATCCGACCGGGCGCCTCGGGACCGGCGCGCGCCTGTCGGTCGCCGGCGCCGTCCTGTCGCGCTGGCAGATGGACGAGGAGAACGGCATCTTCCGCGTGATCAGCCAGCAGGGGGCGGGGCGGACGGGGAACGGGCTCGCGCCGCCCGAGATCCAGACCTTTGCGGTCGCCAGCGCGCAATCGTTCACGCCGCTCGGTCACGCCGCCCTGCAGCTGCCGTCGCCGGAAGGGCTGCGCACCGTCCGGTTCGACGCGACCCGCGCCTACGCCATCACCTACAACCAGACCGATCCGATGTTCGTGATCGATCTGAGCGATCCGGCGAACCCGCGCCAGCGCGGCGCGCTCTACATGCCGGGCTTCATGTACTACCTCGAGCCGCACGGCGACAGAGTCATCGGCCTCGGCATCGACCGCACGGACCCGCACGGGAGCCTCAACGTGTCGCTGTTCGACGTCACCAACCCCGACCTGCCGACCATGCTGTCTCGGGCCGCCTTCGCCACGCCAGGCATCACCGAGGACTACGCGATCCTGAACAGCGAGATCTCGGAGGATCAGGACCGGATCCAGAAGGCCTTTCACGTCTTCTCCGACGGTCTGGTGGTGGTGCCGTTCGGCGCGCTCCACCCGTCGTCGTACGATACCGGTTCGGAGTGTGCCGACGACGGCGGCGGGGTCCAGACGGTCTCCTGGGTCAGCGACACGCTGGTCAAGCACGCGCTCCTGCCGCTGCCCGGCCACCCGCGCCGCGCGTTCGAGAACGGCGGCGACCTCATCGCCGTGTCGGACTCGAACGTGCGGGCCTTCTCGCTGGCGAACCTGGAGATCGCGCACCAGACCGCCGACCTGGTGATCGGCACCTGCCTGCCGTC
This sequence comes from uncultured Pseudomonadota bacterium, assembly GCA_963831685.1. Classification (GTDB taxonomy): domain Bacteria; phylum Myxococcota_A; class Polyangia; order Fen-1088; family Fen-1088; genus JADGRB01. The sequence goes on along the minus strand of CAWHRJ010000004.1, from coordinate 961,948 downwards.
GGGCGAGAGCACCTACACGCCGGTGCCGATCGGCGGTCAGGTCGAGCGGCCGGCGCCCGTGATCGTCTGTTCGCTCGCCGATGGGCGCGGGCCGGGGCCGGGCTCCTTCGCGGTGGCGCTGCTGGCGCTGGCCCTGGCGGCGCGCCGCCGGCGCGCGCCCTATCCCCCGAGGTGACGGCGCAGGAAGGCCTGCTGGGCCTGGCAGGCGGCGTCGTAGAGCGGGCTCGGGTGATAGAGCAGCCCGAAGTGACCGCCCTCGGTCTCGTAGAGCTCCTTCGGCCCGCGCGCCGCCGCGAACGCCAGCCGGGTGACGGCCGGGTTGCAGCCGCCCATCTCGTCCTCGGGTGAGAGCACGACGAGCAGCGGCACCTCGAGATGCGCGGCGCAGAGGACGGCGTTGGGCGTCGCTGGCGCGACCAGCGTGGCCACGTTCTGCCAGCCCGATTTGAACCGGCCGCCGTGCTCGATGAACCAGCGGTACGCGGTCAGCGGCTTCAGCAGCGACGGCGTGCCGCGCTGATCGCAGGAGACGATGGGGAGGGGGCCGATCGTCGTCTCCGGCGTCGCGGCGACGTCGCCGTGGAGCAGCCTCTCCGCGATCCCCGCGAACAGCGATCCGTCGGGATCGACGGGCGGCGGGTTGTCGCCACAGGCCGGGACCTGGGCGACGACCGCCTTGACCCGCGGGTCGACGGCGCCGACGACGATCGCCTCGGCAGCGCTCATGCTGTCGCCCCAGAGCGCGAGGCGGCCGGCGTCGATCTCCGGCCGCGTCGTCAGAAAAGTCAGGGCGTCGCGGTAGCCGCGCGCCTGCACCCACTTGTTGATCTGTTGCCGCGGCTCGCCGTCGCTGCGGCCGAAGCCGCGATGGTCGTAGAGCAGCACCGCGAACCCTGCCTCGACGAACGCCTCGGCGTACCGGTCGGCGGTCATCCCCTCGACGGTGGCCGAAAAACCGTGGGTCATGACCACCGCGGGGGCGGGGCGGCGCGAGCCGGCGCCAGGGTAGAGGCGACCGCGGAGCGTCGCCCCCTCCGACGGAAACTCGACCAGGCCGAACATCGCTAGCTCCTCTCGATCACGACTTCGAGGTAGGCGCTGGGAAGCACCAGCGAGCGGTCTTTGGAGCGGTTGCCCCCCTCGATGAGCGCCAGCACGTCGCGCGTCAGGGCCACCTGCCGGTCGGCGTCCAGCGCGCCGAAGGTCTTCTGGAATGGGCCGTAGTAGGTGCGAAACACCTCGATCCAGTGCATCGGCGAGCGGTAACGAAACAGGAACTCGCGCTCGGTGACGTTGATCCTCTTGGCGTTCTCGCCGAAGAGCTCGTCGAGGCGGGCGGGCGTCCCCCACAGCGCCGGCGACTCGACCCCCGCGGCGGGCGGGACGTACTTGCCGATCGTCTTGAACAGCTGGCCGATGAAGCTGTCGGGTGTCCAGTTGGCAAGGCCGATCCGGCCGCCGGAGCGGCAGACCCGCGCGAGCTCGCGCGCCGCCTGCGCCTGATCGGGCGTGAACATCACGCCGAAGGTCGAGGTCACGACGTCGAACGAGCCGTCCGCGAACGGCAGCTTCTCGGCGTCGGCCTCCTGGAACTTGATTGTGTGCCCCTCGGCCTGGGCGCGCTTGCGGCCCGACTCGAGCAGCGCCGGGACGTAGTCGGTCGAGGTCACCTCGGCCCAGCGTCGCGCGGCCGCCAGCGTGGCGTTGCCGTTGCCGGCCGCGACGTCCAGCACCCGCTCGCCCGAGCGCAGGTCGAGCGCCTCGCACAGCGATTCGCCCACGATCTGCAGCGTGGTGCCGACGACGGCGTAATCGCCGGCCGACCAGGCGCCGTGCTGGCGCGCCTTGACGGCTCCGAGATCGACGTTGCTCTCCATGGTCTCTCCTTTGCGCGTGGTGGTTGCCGGTCTGCCCGCCCTACGCCGCCAATATGCGACGCGGGATGCACGCCGCCCATGAGGCCGCGGTCCCGGTTGCGGCTCCGCCGCTACGAAATCTGCGAAAAACCCGGGACGCCGGTCCCGATTCGCGGGCCGGCTAGGGAACGGCTCTCACGAGTCGCCCCATCTCCGGGCCGCAAACATCCGCGGATTCAAGTGGCTGCGGCCCGCGCAGGGCAACATCCGCGAATTCAAGTCGGGTGCGCGCGCGGCGCCGAGGCGGGGTGCTCGTCGACCCGCAACGGACCACCCGCGCGCCTCCATCCGACGCGCGCCATCCAGGTGGCCGGCGACGCCGTCGCCGAAGGAGAGTCGGTGATCGCGTCGGTGGTCGCGGGCGCGCGCTGCCACCCCGAAAAGGACGGCCCTGAGCTGCGCGGGTCGATGCACGCGGGGGCGCGGAGGTGCTTGCGGAAGTTGAGCAGCACGTAGACCAGGCTGGTCCGCATCTGGCGCGGCGTGGTCAGCGGCCGCGCGTGATAGCGGTCGCCGACCACCTGCCCTTTGCGCCCGAGAGCCCGGTTGACCGCCAGCGCCAACCGGATGGCCAGGCCGTGCATACCCCCGCGGGCTCGCCGGGCTTCGTCCCCCTCGACGATGAAGTGACCATGGTCCTGCTGGATCGAAAAGTGAATCACCCGGAACCGGTCGACCGACGCCCGTGCGATGGCGCGCCGGAGCGCCCCGAACAGCCGGGGCGAGCGGAGCGACGGCAGCCCCGGCGTCGCGCGAATGGTGACCTGCACCGGGTATCGCGGATCGACCTTCGGCCGCGTGTCGTGGGGCATCGAGGGACGGTCGCGCGGTTTCCGCCCGGCGCCCTTGCGAGCGCCACCCCACGTGCGTGGTGCCCCGAGGGGCAAGTCGAGCTGACGCCGTCGCACCGTCTTGATTCCGCGCATGTCCCGTTGTCGGGCGCGGACCGCGGCGGGTTGCGTGGTGTCAGGCCGGACGACCGCTGCGCGGCGACGCTTGGGTGACTTGATTCCGCGGAGGCGCGGTCGGCGGAGACGGGACGCCGATGGGTTGGGCGCGTCGGCGAGCGGAGGGCTCGACCTTGATTTCGCGAATGTTGGTGCCGCCCACGAATGTGCGATTCGTGAAAGGGCCCGACTACGGTCGCGGCTCGTCGGCCAGGCCGGACTCGCGCGCCTTGACGATCGCCTGGGCCCGGCTCTCGACCTGGATCTTGAGGAAGATGGCGGTGATGTGGTTGCGCACCGTCTTCTCGGCGAGGTCGAGGTGCGCGGCGATCTGCGCGTTGTCGTGCCCGCGCGCGATGTGCGCCAGGATCTCCCGCTCGCGCCGGGTCAGCTCGGGAAAGGCGATCTCGCCGCCGGGCGCGGTCCCCACGAACGCCTCGATCTCCTCGATCACCCGCGCGAACGACGGCTCGCCGGGCGTCGGGACGTGGCTGCGCGTCTCGAGCGGAACGAGGCGCGCGCCGGGGATCGCTCCGGCGATGGTGAGCCCTTCGTCGAACGGCGAACAGATGTCGCCGCGCGTGTGCAGCACCAGCGTCGGACAGGTGATGCGCGGAAGGTAGGCGGAGGCGTCGATCTCGTTGAAGCTGGCCACGATGCGTGCCGCCTGCCGCGGTGAGCAGGACATGCGCTGCAGATCGTTGAACGAGCGGACCTGCTCGGGCGTCGCACTGGGAAAGATGAGGTTGGTGAACAGCTGCCGAAAGGCCGGGTTGTCCTGCCCCCAGCCGATCTCCATCAGCTTGCCCTGGGCGGCGAGCGCATCGAGCTCCTCGGGCGTCGGGTTCCGGCGCAGCGGCCCGCGCGCGAACGCGCCCAGCAAGATGAGCTTGGCGACGCGCTCGGGGTGGCGGACCGCGTAGGCCATCGAGACGGCGCCCCCCTGCGAGATCCCGAGCAGCGCGAACTTGTCGAGCCCCGCGGCGTCGACGACCGCCTCCAGATCGCCGACCAGCGTGTCGAGCGAGGCATCGGTCGAGTCGCGATCCGACAGGCCACAGCCGCGCGAGTCGTAGCGGTGAAAGCGATAGCGGGCGCCAAAGGCGTCGAACCAGGGGCGCCAGATCGGCGTCTGCCAGTCGAGCTCGATGTTCGTCAGCCAGTGCGCGGCGCGCACCAGCGGGAATCCCTGGCCGTTGACCGCGTAGGCCAGCCGCGTGCCGTCCGCCGCGCGCGCGAAGCGCATGTCCTGCTTGAACGCCGGCACCCGCGCCAGCCTCTCACCGCGGCCCACCGGCCACAAGTGGCCGTCAGGCCCGGCGGCGGCAGAGCGCGACCGCGGCGGCCAGCGCCACGGCGGCGGCCAGCGCGACCAGCGCCAGGTCCATCGCCGCCGAGCCGCCGGCCGGGAGCAGCGTCGCGGGGAGGGCGTCGCCGTGGAAGCCGCGGCGGATCGCCGAGACGGTGTAGGTCATCGGGTCGACGGCCATCAGCGTGGTGATCCAGCGGCTGCCGCCCGACGGTGGGAACATCGCGCCCGAGAGCATCCAGAGCGGAATGAGGGCGACGCTCATGACGGCGTGGTAGCCCTGGGTCGAGTCGATCCACCAGGCCATGGCGAAGCCGAGCGCGGTGAAGCCGAGCGCGGAGAGCGGAACCGCCAGCGCGAGCAAGGGCCAGTTCATCGCCGCGATCGGAAACCCGGCCAGCGGCGCCAGCGCCAGCAGGATCGCCACCTGGAGCGAGGCGATGGCGACGCCGCCCAGCGTCTTGCCGAGGACGAGCGACGCGCGCGAGACCGGCGCGGCCAGCACCGCCTGCAGGAATCCGTGGTGGCGATCTTCGATCACCGAGATGGTCGAGAAGATCGCGGTGAAGAGCAGCGTCAGCACGACGACGCCGGGATAGAAGTAGCGGAGGTAGTCGACGCCGCCGGCGCCGGCGGCCCGGAAGCTGCCGCCGAGGCCCGCGCCGAGCACCGCCCAGAGGATCAGCGGCTGCGCGGCGGAGCCGACGATGCGGCTCGGCTGGCGGAAGAAGCGGCGGAGATCGCGTCCGGCCAGCGCGGCGACGGCACCAATCACGACGCAAGCCCCTTGCCGGTCAGCTTGGCGAACACGTCGGCCAGCGTCGGGCGTGACGTCGCCAGGCTGGCGAGGCGTCCGGGCGCGAACAGCTCGGCGATGCGCGGGACGACCTCGTGCCCGCGCGGCGCCTCGATCACGACGTCGCCGTCGACGAGGCGGCCCGCGAGGCCGAGGCGGGCGGCGACGGCGTCGCGGATCTCCTCCGGGCGCTCGCCCCGGACGCGGATGACGTCGCCGGCGACGCGCGCGCGCAGCTCGTCGGGCGTGCCGATCGCGGTCAGCTTGCCGGCGTCGAGGATGGCGATGCGCCCGCAGCGCTCGGCCTCCTCGGGCTGGTGCGTGGTGACGACGACCGAGAGGCCGCGCGCGGCGACGAGCGCGCAGAGCTGGTCCCAGATCCGGCGGAGGGCCTCGGGATCCACACCGCGCCCGGGCTCGTCGAGCAACAGCAGCGACGGCTCGTGCAGCAGGACGCGGGCGATCTCGATCCGCCGCCGCATCCCGCCCGAGTATTTGGCCGCCGCTTCGTCGGCGCGGTCGCCGAGCTCCATGAGCGCCAGCGCGGCGTCGATCCGCCGGGCGGCGAGGGGGCGCGGCAGGCCGTAGAGCGCGGCGCCCAGGCGCAGGTTCTCGCGGCCGGTCAGCTTGAGATCGAGGCTCGGCTCCTGGAACACCACGCCCAGCCGCGCGCGGTAGCGGGCGTCGCCGCCGTCGGTGGGCCGGCCGTCGAGGGCCAGCGTTCCCGCGTCCGGCGGGATGAGGCCGGCGAGCAGGCGGAAGGCCGTGGTCTTTCCCGCGCCGTTGGGGCCGAGCAGTCCGAAGATCTCGCCGGGCGCGACGTCGAAGCTGAGGCCGTCGAGCGCGACGCGGTCCTTGAACCGGCGGGTCAGGTTCGTCGCGCGCAGGCGTGGCGTGGTCGCGGCCGGAGCCTCGTCGATGATCGATGCGCCGGCCGCACTCATGCGATCGTCCGGTCGACGACGATCGCCACGAAGAGCAGCGTCAGGTAGAGGATCGAATAGAAGAAGAGCGAGCGCGCCCAGGCGTTCTCGGCCGCGCGCCCGAACCCGGCCGCCGCCCAGCCGATGAAGATCGCGCCCAGCAGCGCGGCCGCGCCGAGGTAGACGGGTCCCGCCACGTGCAGCGGCTGCAGCGCGATCGTCGCCGCCACCAGCCCGACCGAGAACAGCACGATGGTGATCCGGGTGGCGCGCGGCGAGATCGAAAGCGGGAGAACCTTGAAGCCGGCGCGCGCGTAGTCGGCGGCGCGGTAGATGGCGATCGCCAGGAAGTGGGGGATCTGCCAGAGGAACAGGATCGCGAACAGCGCCAGCCCCGGCGCATCGAGCCGTCCGGTCGCCGCCGTCCAGCCCATGAGCGGCGGCAGCGCGCCCGGCACGGCGCCCACGAAGAGCGCGATCCCCGAGTGCCGCTTGAGCGGCGTGTAGACGGCCACGTAGCTGGAGAGCGCAAACAGCCCCAGGATCCCGGTCAGCAGGTTGCCGCCCAGAAAGACCAGCGGCACGGCGGCGCAGGCCAGCACGGTCCCGAACGCCAGCGCCGTCTCGGGCGAGAGCGCCGCGCGCGGCAGCGGCCGATCGCGCGTCCGCTCCATGAGCGGATCGAAGTCGCGCTCGAGGTACATGTTGAAGGTGTTCGAAGCGGCGACCAGCAGCGCCGTGCCGATGAGGGTCATGATCGCGCGCCAGGTGGCGATCTGTCCGGGTGCCAGCCACAACCCCCCGATGAAGGTGATGATGACGAGACCCGTGATGCGGGGCTTGGCCAGCTGCACGACCGCCGGGAACCAGGCGAGGCGCGGGAAGGCCGGCACGCCGGCGGGTCGCGCCGCCAGGACGGTGAGCACCATCGTGGCCAGCAGCGCGGTCGCCACAGCAAGGTGGCTCTCGACGGTGGCGAGGTCGAGGAACGATGTGACGGCGTGAAGTCCCAGATAGATCTGGATGCTCACGAAGATTAGCGCCGCGCCCGCGAGTACATGCAGGACCGGCCGCCTCGCGCGGCGAAACGTCACCACCGACGACGCGAGCACCAGGCAGGCGACGGCGACGGCGTTGAGCCGGTGCAGCGCCTGGATCAGCACCGTCGGGTGCGCGTGCGGCCAGAGTGAGCCGCGGCAGAGCGGCACGTCGGTGCAAGCCAGCGCCGCACCCGAGTGGCGCACCAGCCCGCCGAGCACCATCTGCACGTAGACGGCGACTGTCGTGATCAGGGCCAGCCGCGAGACGACCGGCGGCGCCGGCGCGACCGGGACAACGGCGACCGGACGCGACCGCACGGCGATGTACAGCACCGTCATGAAGAAGAGCAGCGACGTCGCCGTATGCGCCGTCGAGATGGGCGTCGGCAGCCGCAGCAGCACGGTGACTCCCCCCAGCAGCGCCTGCGCCAACACCAGGCCCACGGCCAGCCAGCCGAAGCCACGCAGCCGGCGCAGCGCCGGATCGCGCGTCGCGCTCAGAAGGCCGGCGAGCACCAGCGTCAATATGACGACGGTCCCGGCGGCGAGGCGGTGGCTGTGCTCGACCAGCACGCCCCCCTCCATCTTCGGCATGAAGGTGCCGTAGCAGGTCGGCCAGTCGGGGCAGGCGAGGCTCGATCCCGTTCCGTGGACCAGTCCGCCGATCAGGATCAGAAGATACGTCGCGACGGCGGTGGCGACGGCGAACCGGTGAATCCACGGCTGCCCTCGCCGCTGCGGGGCCGGCTCTGGCGCCGGCTCCGCCTGCTCTGCGCGTTGGAGCTGCGCAGCGCTCACGTCATTTGGCATCGTAAGCGAAGCTCACCTCGGTCGGTTTGTCGTCCGCCACTGTCACCGGCGCGGTCTTGGTGCCGTAGCGCTCCTGCCAGGCGGTCAGCGTGTACTTGCCGGGCGGCAGGCCGCCGATCTCGAAGTGACCGTCGGGGCCGGTGACCGCGAAATATGGATTGGCGTTGACCACCACGTAGCCGGTCATCCACGGGTGGACGTCGCACTTGAACTTCAGGATGTCGCCCGCTTCCCCGATCCTGCGGACGATCGGCGGCAGCCCCGGGATCTCGGCCTGGTTGAACAGCGTCGACGGCCCCTTGTAGCCGTGCACGTTGTGCAGCGTCTGATCGCCGTTGCGAATCGACAGCGCCCGGCCAGCCACGATCGCCTGGACGCGCGGCCGGTACATGCAGGCGCTCTGGTCGAGCGTCGCGGGGGCCGGCGGCGGATCGAAGTGGCCCGTGACTCCCTCGGTGACGCGCACGACGACGTTCGCGAGGCCGCCGCCGGGACCGACGACGACCTCCTCGTCCTTCATCGGCGTCCGCGCGCAAAAGGGATCGGCGCCGCGCTTGGTCAGGGCCATCTCGGGCGGTGTGCCGTTCAATTTGACGGTCCCCTCGATGACCCCGTGCCCGGAGGGCGGCGCGGCGGCGGGAAGCGGTGTCGCGGTCGTGGCGCCCGGCGTGACGGGCGCCGCCGCGGGGGCGGGTGCCGGGGCGCTCTCCTTCTGACAGGCGCCGGTGGTCGCCGAGGCGGCAAGCGCGAAAACGGCCAGGGCCCGCTTGATCATGGTCGTCGTGCTAACAGGCACGTCCGGTCCCGTCAAGCGCGGCGTCCGGCTGTGGTGGTTCGACCGGAGGGCTCGGCCCCTCGGTCCCCGCGCCACGATGGGGGCGGAGCCAGGTTTTCACCTTGGGGCCACAAATGACCACCAGGAGCGTATTCACAAATTCCGCGGCACGACGACAATAGCGCGGTGCTTCGACGGCTTTCGGTCCTGACGGCGTCACTTCTTCTCGTCGGGTGCGCCGCCTCGGGTGTCACACACTACACCCAGGCGCGCCCGGTCCCGCCGGCGCCACGCGCCTTCGAGGACGAGCTCATGACGTACTCGGCCCCGGCCAAGCCGTTCACCATCACGGGACAGTTCCAGACGGCGGGCTATGACGCCCCGGACGCATCGCTCGCGCGGATTCGGGAATACGCGGCGGCCCTGGGGCTGGATGGGGTGGCGATGATCCGCTGCAACCTCGGCAAGCTCTCCCTGCCGAAGGCCTTGGGAAAGAGCAAGGTGCCCGAAACGGTGGTCGACTCCGCCAAGAAGGGTGACTGCGCCGGGCAGGGTTTCGTCTGGGTGAGTCGGTGAGCGGGCGTGCCGCCGCGGGCCGGCTGGCGCTGGTCGGTTTTTGCGCCGCGGCGTGCGCGCACGCGCCGTCACCGTCGACGGCGCCGCCGTTTCACGCGGCGGTGGTCGCGGCGGACACCGGCATCATCTACTTCTACCGTCTGGAGACGGTCCCGGACAGTGGCTCGAAGAAGCAGGCGCGCGCGCTGGCGGTGTTCGTCGACGACGTCCCGCTCGGCTGGTTCTCGCGCGGGGGCTACGTGCCTTTTCACGTACGGCCGGGCGATCACTTCTTGAAGGTCCTGGTGGCAGGCCACACCCACCAGACCGAGCTGCGCATCGAGCCCAATGGCGAGTACTTCGTCCGCTACGACGTCTCCGCGTCGGGCCCGACCTTGAACTCGGTGTCGAGCGCCGACGGCCGGGCGGAGATTGCCGGATGCCGGCTGTGGCCCGGCGGGTACGACGGGAGCGACCGGATCTGACCGGCGCCGCGCTCCCCGCAGGCACCGCGCGGGGCTTCACGCCCCGTTCGCCACGCGACCGGCCGCCGCCAGGAGGAGGTCAATCCCCTGCGGTGACGCTTCGAAGTAGCCGCGGATGCGCAGCTGCCGGTCGACCAGGACCAGGTGCTCGCCGTGGAAGATCTGCCAGAAGCCGTTCGCGTCGTCGGCGTTGCCGCCGGGCGCGGCGACCTTCTCTTTGCCCATTCCTTCCTTGAAACCACCGACGACGGCGGCCTCGATGGCATCCGCGGGGCCGGTCAGGAAGGACCAGGCAATGGGGCTGGCACCGTAGCGGGCGGCATAGTCGGCGAGGCGCGCCGGCGTGTCGCGTGTCGGATCGACGGAGAACGAGACCAGATGGAAGTCGGGGCCCAAGTGGCGCGCGCGGCGCCCGACCTCGGCCATCTTCTGGCTGAGCAGCGGGCAGGCCTCCTGACAGGAGGTGAAGATGAAGTCGGCGACCCAGACCTTGCCGGCGAGCTCGCGCGTGCCGAAGGGCTGGCCGCGCTGATCGGTCAACGTGAAGGCGGGCAGGGTGCCGAGGACCGCCGGCGACGCGCCCAGGCGCCGGGTGACCGAGCGAAAGATCGGAACGCCGAACAGCAGGCCGAGCAGCGCCGCCCAGACGAGCGGATTGCCCGCTAGCCGCGCGGGCGCGGTCGGGCGCCGGGGGCGGAAATCGTCGCGCGGATCCGGGGGAATCTCGTCGGGCGCTTGGATCGGCACGCGTTGGTCTTCCGCCGCGCGGGGCGATCTGTCAAGCGTCGCCGCCTTGACGAGTGCGCGCATCTCGTTTACCTCATGTCGAGCGGGCTCATGCGTCTACGTGCGGGCAATCACGGGGCAACGGCTGCTCGCCAGCGCCCCCAAGACCTCGCCCGCGTCGGCCTAGCGAGATCGACGTCGGCCGGCGCTTTCCCGCCGGTCACTCTGGCGCCGCGCTTTGCTGGGGACCAGCGCGCGGCATCAACATCGACCGCGGTGCCCCGCTCGCGCCGCCCCGCTGCTCTCGAGTCTGGAGGCTTCCGTTGTCTCGTGACCTTTCTTCCGCAGACCCTTCCGCCGATCGAAAAGCTTCGCGCTTGCCCGCGGGTGAGGCCCTCTTGCGTACTGCCGAGCTCACCGTCGGGTACGACGGCATCCCGATCTTGCCGGCGCTCACGCTCACCGTGGGCGCCGGGGAGCTCTGGGCCGTCATCGGGCCCAACGGCGCCGGCAAGTCGACCTTCGTCCGCACAGCGCTCGGCCTGACCCATCCCGTCGGCGGGAGCATCGAGCGCAGGCCCGACCTCCGCCTGGCCTACGTTCCGCAGCAGTCCGCGCTCGACGCCATCTTCCCCGTGTCCGTCCTCGACTTCGTGCTCATGGGCTTGCAGGGGACCGGCAACGTGACGCTGTCGGCCCCGCGGGCGTACCTGGGGCGGGCGCGGGCCGCGCTCGCCGACGCGGGCGCCCTTGCCCTCGAGCGGCGGCAGCTGCGCGACCTCTCGGGTGGGCAGCGGCAGCGCGTGCTCATGGCGCGGGCGCTGGCGACCGACGCCGATTCCGTCTTCCTGGACGAGCCGACCGCCGCGCTCGATGCCTCCGCCGAGCAGGAGGTGCTCGAGCTCATCCAGCGTCTCCGCCAGGCGCGGGGCGCTGCCGTCGTGATGGTGACCCACCTCGTCGAGGACGGCCTCGAGCGCGCGGACCACGCGCTGCTGCTCGATCGCGACCACCGGGTGGCGTTCGCGGCCACCGCGACGGAGATGCGCTCCGCGCCCGCCTTCGAGCACATCTACGCCCGTTTCGTCGGACGCCACGCCCAGGAGCCGGCAGAGGACCCGGCAGACGGGAAGGTGAGGCAGTGACCGACACGGGCGCGACCTGGCATGAGCTCTTCGCCAATTTGGGAATCTTCAAGGACGCGATCCTCGCCGGGGGTTTGGCCGGGGCCCTGCTCGGGTTTCTCGGCGTGCACGTCGTCTTGCGGCGGATGGTGTTCGCGTCGTCGGCCATCGCCCAGGCGGCCGCTCTCGGCGTCGCGCTGTCGTTTTGGGTGCCGGCCGTCATCGATCCGCTCGGTCACGCCGCCGGTCACGCCGCCGGCCCGGGCGGACACATCATCCCGTCGCCGCTCTTCCAGCCCGTATTGTGGGCGATCGCGGCCTCTTTGCTGGCCACGTTGGTGTTCATCGCCAACCCCGTGCGCCTGCATCTCACCCGTGAGAGCATTCTGGGGTTCGTCTTTCTCGCCAGCGGCGCCGGCGCGGTGATCATCGGCGATCGGATCACCCAGGACGCGCACGACCTGGCCTCCATCCTGTTCGGCAGCGCCGTGGTGGTGCAGCCGAGCGACCTCTATCTGGTCGGGGGGCGGCGGTGGTCCTGCTGGGCGGCCACCTCTGGCTCTGGCGGGCGTTGCTGTTCGTCGGCTACGACCCTCTCGGCGCGGAGGTGCAGGGGATGCCCGTGCGGGGGCTCAACGGCTTTCTTTTCGTATCGGTCGGGCTGGCCGTCGCCCTCTGCACGCGGGCCCTGGGCGCGCTGCCCGTGTTCGCGTTCAGCGTGCTGCCCGCGATGACCGCGCTGGCACTGACCTCGCGCATCGGCCTCTGCTTCGTCCTGGCGACGGTGTTCGGTGCGTTCTCGGGCGTGGCGGGCTATGCGGTTTCGTTCCGGGCCGAGCTCCCCGTCGGCGCGACCGAGACGGCGATGGCGGCCGCGCTGCTCACGGCCGCGCTCGTCTGGCGTTACGTCGGCGCCGAGCGCGATCGGCGCCGCGCGCGCCGGAGCGCATCTCAAGGCGGATTCCAAGGCGGATTGATGAAAGGCGGGCCCGATGCTTAGCCTGGCGATCGTTTGTCTAATGGCCCAGCAGATCGACCAGAGCGCGCTGGAAAAGGCCATGGCCCAGGATGCCGCTGCCAAAGCTGCAACGCCGCCAGCCGCGACGTCCGCGTCCTCCACGGCGCCCAGCCCGGGAGCGACGCCCGCGCCGGAGGTGACCGCGGCGGACGCCACGGCCGGCGGCGGCAACTGGGCCTCGCAGCAGGCCGTCCGCCCCCCGGGCGGCAGCCTCCTCAACCCCGCGCTCTCGTTCATCCTCGACGGGAGCTTCGGCTACTACGGCTGGAACCCCGGTGACTTCGCCGCGCTGGGGTTGCCGCCGGCGGGCGACGATCCGGTCGGTGAGTCGACAGGGGTTCACCCTCCAGGAGGTCGAGATCGCCGCGCAGTCGGCGATCGATCCCTACTTCGAGGGGGCGGTGTTCCTCACCATCCCCAACCTCTCGGGCCTCGAGGTCGAGGAGGCGTACCTCGTCACCACCTCGCTGCCGCTGAACTTACAGTTCAAGATGGGGACGTTCCGGTCGCAGATCGGCCGCAACAACACCCAGCACCTGCACCTGCAGAACTTCACCCGGCGCCCGCTCATGACGGCGCTGCTCTTCGGCGAGGACGGGTTGCGCGGGCCGGGCGCGCAGGCCTCGGTGCTGCTGCCGCTTCCCTGGTTCGCCACGCTCTACGCCGAGGCGTTCAGCCTCACGCCGCCCGAGGATCTGGCGGGCCTCGCGACCTTCGGCGGCGGCGCGCGGTTGACGCCCCCGAACCTCACCTACACCGCCGAGCTCGAGCAGTTCTTCGAGACTCGGGGAGTCGCACGTCGCTGTTGCTGGGTCTCAACTTCGCGACCGGCCGCTCGGTCGACTGCGTGACGGCGGGGCCCTGCGTCCCCGCCGCGGTGGAGGGTCCGCGCAGCTTTCTCTACGGCGGCGATCTCTACTTCAAGTGGAAGCCGGCCAACGTCGCCCGCAGCTACGCCAGCTTCCAGTGGACGACAGAGTTCTTCGCCCGCACGCTGGCCGACGGGGGGCCCACCGAAGGGGCCGGCTACAGCGAGCCCGTCGTGCAGATCGACCGTCGCTTCTACCTCGGCGGGCGGTTCGACCTGACGGGCTCTGCCGAGCGGGCCGAGCGTGCCGCGGCGCTACGGCGACGCCGGCTCGCTCACCTTCGCGCCGAGCGAGTTCTCGCGCTTGCGCCTCTACGCCCAGGAGCTGGGCGGGCCCGGCGTCGCCGTCGACCACCGTCGGCTTCCTGCAGGTCGAGTACTCGATGGGCGCCCATGGCGCGCACCCGTTCTGATATGGAGACCTGCCCATGCGACTCGAGACCCAAGCTCACTGCTCTTCTGCTCTCGCGGGCGTGCTTGCGCTCTCGCGCGCGCGCGCGCCGAGGCCAAGCTCGGGTCGTCGCCGACCATCGAGACGCTGGCCGATCTCGCCGCCAGGTGGGCGGCGACCGCGTCGAGGTCACCGCGCTCTCGCGCGGTTACATGGACCCGCACTTCGTCCAGGCCAAGCCGTCGCTCGTGCTCATGCTCAACCGCGCCGACGCGCTCGTCCACGTCGGCCTCGAGCTCGAGATCGGCTGGCTGCCGCCGCTCGTCCAGCAGTCGCGCAACCCGCGCATCCAGCAGCGGGCAGCCGGGCAACATCGACGCCTCGACGGCGATCAACGTCGAGGACGTGCCGACCATCCCCGCCGATCAGCTGCGCGCCCTCGGCGACATCCACCCGCTCGGCAACCCGCACTACTGGATCCCGCCCAAGAACGCGCGCGCCGATCGCGCGCGTGCTCGCGCAGCGATTCACCGAGCTCGACGCCGCGGGCGCGGGCGGCCTACCAGGCCGGCCTGGCCGCGTTCGAGCGCCGCCTCGACGCCAAGCAGGCGGCGTGGGAGAAGGCCGCGGCACCGCTGCGCGGCCTCCACGTGGTGACCTATCACAAGAGCTGGTCGTACGTGGCCGAGTGGCTCAAGATGCAAGAGGTCGGCTACATCGAGCCGAAGCCCGGGATCCCGCCCACCGCCAGCCACACCGCGCAGCTCATCGCGCTCATGCAGAAGTCGAACGTGAAGCTGGTGATCGTCGAGTCGTTCTACCCGAGCAGCCTGGCGCGCTTCGTGGCCGAGAACGGGCACGCGCGCCTGGTGAGCGCCCCCTCCGACGTCGGCGCGGCGCCGGCCATCAAGACGTACTTCGATCTGGTCGACGCGGTGATCGCCGCGTTCGTGAGCGGCCTCTAGACGATGACCGAGCCCGCGACCGAGACGCTCGCCGCGCCGTTGCCCGGCCGCCACCCGCGCGTGGGTCCGGCGGGGATGTGGACGTTTCTGGCCACCGACGCCATGGGGTTCGGGGGACTCTTCCTCGCGTACGCCGTCCTGCGCGTCCGCGCCGACGCCTGGCCCGACCCGCGCGACCACCTCGCGCTGGGGGTTGCGGGCGCGATGACGCTGGTGCTGCTGGCGTCGGCGTTCACGATGACAATGGCGGCGGGGGCGGGGGCAACGCCGGCGCGCTTCGCCTGGCTGGGCGCGACGGTCGGTCTCGGCCTCGCTTTTCTCTACGGCGAGGTCGCCGAGTACCGGCACCTGTGGACGTCGTTCCCGCCGCTGCGCCTCGGCGGCGACCCCTACGCCTCGACCTTCTACGCGCTCACCGGCTACCACGGCCTGCACGTGACGGCCGGGCTGCTCGGCCTCCTGGGCGTCGCGCTGCGCGGCGCCCGGCCGCGGTCCCTGGAGGTCGTCGCGCTCTACTGGCACTTCGTCGACCTGGCCTGGATGCCGATCTTCACCTTCGTCTATCTGATGCCGGCTCGATGATGCCCGCGGCGAAGGAACGATCGCGGGCGGGCGGCCTCGGGGCGACCGCGGCGATCTTCGTGGCGCTCGGCGCCGTGACCGCGCTGGAGCTACGGGTGGCCGAGCTGCCGGTCGATGGCGCCCGGCGAGCCACGGCGCTGGTGGCGCTGCTCATCGGGAAGGTCGTCCTGGTGATGGCGTTCTGCCTGCGCGCGGATCTGCGGCGCCGGCCGGCGCCCCGGCTGGCCGCGGTCGCGCTGGTGATCTCGGCCTTCTTCGCCGCGGTCCTGATGCTGGAGGCGTCCTTCCAGGCGGGCGTTCGATGAGGCCCCGCGCGATCGCGCTCGGTGCGGGTCTGCTGCTGGCGTCGCGTCCCGCGTGGGCGCTCTGCCCGAACTGCCTCGGCCAGTCGTCGACGCTCGGCGCGGCGCTGCGTCTGGTGGGCATTTTCCTGCTCGTGCCACCGGCGATCTTCTTCGCGGTGGCGATCGCCATCCGCAAGCTGTCCGCCGATCGCGTGGGCGGAGGTGAGCTTGGCTCACCGGAGCCCTTCGCGGGAGGGGTCGGGAACCCTCCCAGGGTTCCCGAGGACGATCAGTCGGGCGACGGCGGCGACCAGGGCGGCTGATCGAGGAGGCGCCGGGCCAGCGCCGCGGCCTCCGGCGTGTCGCGCAGCGCCGTCAGCGACCGGACGTAGTGGGCCATCGCCCACAGATCGGCCTCGGGCAGGACGTTCTTCCAGGTCGGCATGGCGGTGCCGCCGATACCGCGAGGCGATCGCCCGGTAGATGTCGGCGGAGGCGTCGCCGGCGCGCAGCGCGTTGAACGTGAAGTCGGGCGGCAGGATCGTGAACCCGTAGTCGCTCTGCTTGGCGATCGGCAGGTAGAAGTCGGAGCGGATCTCCCGCGATCCCGTCGACGGTCAGCTCCTTGGTGTAGGCGTAGATTTCGGCCTTCGTCGCGTAGGCGGGATGGCAGGCGACCGCGCACTGGGCCAGGCCGTGGTAGACGCGCTTGCCGCGCGCGACGCCGTCGGCCTCGTGGCCGACCCACGGATCCGTCGTGGCGACCATGCGGATCGCCCGGGGTCTCATTCCGCCAGCTTGGCGAGAAAGACTTCACGTACTGGATGAGGTCGTCGAGCTCGGCCACCGGGACGTCCCAGGCCTGCATCGCCGTGCCGTGCAGGCCGTTCCGGAGCGTGCGGACGAAGTCCGCGTCGGTGGGGAGCTGGCCGGCGGCGACCGCGGCGAACTTGTAGACGCCGAGGCGCAGATCGCGCGGCGGCGGTTGCAGGCCGCGCGGCCGTGTCCCTTGCCGTCGCCCGCGTCGCCGTGGCAGGGGCGGCAGTAGTGGGTGTAGATCGTCGCGGCCGTGCTCGAGGGCGGCGGGCTGGACGACGCGGCCGCCGAGCGTCACCGGCGCGGTGAACGGGGGCGGCGCACCGGGGAGCGTCACCGTTCGCGAGCAGGCCGGCGTGGCCAGCGGCAGAAGCAGCAGAACGCCGAGGCGCAGAGGGACGCGCTTCACAGCAGGCACACCGCGACGTAGAGGACGACCCAGATCGCCAGCACGAAGTCCCAGTAGATCGCGTGGAGACGCGGCCGGCGCCCCTGAGTGACGGCCAGCGCGCAGAGACCGCCGAGCACGTGGAGCGCGTGGAGCGCCGAGAGCGCGAAGAAGACCTAGCCGAGCGAGCCGGCGCTGGGGCCGAGGTGAACGGCGACGAGGTGCCGCCAAAGGGCGGCCTGCAGCAAGAGGAACGCCGCCCCGAACCCGACAGGCGGCGCGCGCCCAGCCCCGGCGCAGCGCGAGGCTCGCGGCGACGAGCGCCAGCGTGTTGGCCGCGGCGGCGCCGCGCGGGAACGGCGGCGTGCCGGCCGGGGGCCAGGCCGGCGCCTGCGCGCGGATGATGGCGTACGCGAGAAGCAGCGCCGCGAACAGCATTGCCACCGCGCCGAGGAAAATCACCATGCCGACCTGTGCGTCGACCTGGCGGCGGTGCGCGGTGGGCGCCGGCGCGGCGGTCATGCCGGCTCCACGGGCCTGCGCGTTTCGGGCGTCGTCGTCGTCGTCGTGTCCTGGGGGACCACCTCGGTCTGCGCCAGCCAGTCGCGCCCGAACGGGCGGGCCGCGGGGTGGCCGAGCTCGTGCGGGCCCATGGACGACGACCGGGATACGTCGAAGTTGTGGTGCGGCGGCGGCGAGGCAACCGTCCACTCGAGCGTGCCGACCTCCCAGGGGTTGGCGGCCGCGCGCGGGCCACGGGCGAGGCTCCAGAAGAAGTTCATCACGAAGACGAGCTGCGCGGCACCGAGCACGAACGCCGCGTGCGAGATGGCGCGGTTCAGCGGCAGCAGCGGCTGGAGGAAGTCGTAGACCGACGGGTCGTAGAGCCGGCGCTGCATGCCCGCGTAGCCGATGAGCAGCATCCCGCCGAAGACGACGTTGAGCGGCACGATCGTCAGCCAGAAGTGCAGCTTCCCGAGCGGCTCGTTCATCATCCGGCCGAACATCTTGGGGAACCAGAAGTACGTCGCCGCGAAGAGCGACATGCAGCACCGCCGCCGCCATGATGAGGTGGAAGTGCCCGACGACGAAGTAGGTGTCGTGCAGGTACATGTCGGCCGTGATGTCGGCGAGGTAGAGGCCCGTGAGGCCGCCGACGCCGAACGTGAACACCAGGCCGAGGCAGAACAGCATCGGCGTCGTCGAACCGGATCGCGCCGCGCCAGAGCGTCCCCAGCCAGTTGAGGAACGATGAGCGACGTCGGCACCGAGATGATCATCGTGAGCACCATGAAGCTCTCGCCGAGCAGCGGGCTCATGCCGGTCGTGAACATGTGGTGGCCGTAGACGACGGCTCGACAGCACCATCACGCGCGACGAGCGCGCCCACCGTGACCCGGTAGCCGAACGCCGGCTTGCGCGCGAAGAACGACAGCAGGTCGCGACACGATCCCCCAGGCCGGCAGGATCAGGATGTAGACCTCGGGGTGGCCGAACAGCCAGAACAGGTGCTGGTAGAGGATCGGATCGCCGCCGCCCTGGATCGTCGCTGCCCGCGATGAAGAACTGCGTGCCGAACACGCGGTCGAAGAACAGCAGCACCATCGCCGCGCCGCGAGCACCGGCACGAACAGCGCGTTCAGGATCGACGTCAGCAAGAAGCCCCACACCGTGAGCGGCATGCGGAAGTACGTCATGCCGGGCGCGCGCTCGCGGATGACGGTCGTGATGTAGTTGACGGCGCCCATGATCGAGGACGCGCCGTTGAGGTAGATCGCGACGACCCACAGCGTCTGCCCGAGCCCGGGCGTGCCGACGGCCGTCGACAGCGTCGCGTAGGCCGTCCAGCCCGCCTGCGGGCGCGCCGAGCGGCACGAAGAACGACGCCGTCAGCACGCCCGTCGCGGCGGCCATCGTCCAGAACGACAGCATGTTGAGCGTCGGGAAGGCCATGTCGCGCGCGCCGATCATGAGCGGGATGCAGAAGTTCCCGAACGCGCCGATGAGGATCGGCGTCACCGCGAAGAAGATCATGATCGTGCCGTGCATCGTGAACAGCGACGTGTAGGCCGCCGGGGAGATCACGCCGCCCGACGGGCCGAACAGCAGCTTGCCGCACGACCGGCACGGGCGCGCCCGGGTGCGCCAGCTGCCAGCGGATCAGCATCGCCATGAACCCGCCCACGGCGAGGAACGCGAGCCCGAGCGAACGAGGAACTGCTTGCGCGATGACCTTGTGGTCGCGCGAGAAGACGTAGCGGCGCAGAAAGCCGGTCGGCTCGGGAGGGATCTCGTCGCCCCGCGGCTCGATGGCGGATTCGCCGTCGCCGCTCACTTGGGACTCCCAGCTCCAGGCGCCGTCGTCCGGCGGCGCGCGGGGTCGTAGCGCAGCCGGCCGTCGTCTCGGCGCGGTCGAGCCACGCGGCGTAATCGTCCGTCGCGCGCGCGAGCAAGCTGCCGCGCATCTTGTAGTGGGAGACGCCGCAGTGCTGCGCGCACCCGAGCTCGTAGCGCCCGGGCTCGCGGCCTCGAACCACAGGCGCGTCGTCATGCCCGGCACGGCGTCGATCTTCGTGCGAAAGCTCGGCAGGTAGAGCGAATGGATGACGTCGCGTCGAGTCGAGCTTGAGGTAGATCGGGCGACCGACCGGCACGCGCAGCTCGTTGAGCGTGACGACGTCGTCGGCGTGCCGAAGCGGCCGTCGGGGCCGGCGGCCGGAACATCCAGGCCCACTGGCGCGCCGTCACCTCGACGCGCACCGCGGCCGGATCGGCGTCGGGATAGCGCCAGAAGCGTTCCTCGAGGTCCCGGGTCGACCGCAGCGCCAGCGTCACGTCGATGACGACGAACAGGATCAGCGCCACCGCGAACATGAGCACCTGATCGCGCGGTCGATTGCCGTGCGTGTAGTGCGCGCACGCGCCCGGCCCGCGCGCGGTGGAAGCACGAGCGCGGCGAGCAGAAAAGCGAGGCGACCGCGAAGGCAGATCGCCGTCGCAACGGTCAGGTAGGCGAAGGCGCCGTCGACGAGGTGCCCATCGAGCGAGGCGTCACGAGGTGGGCCGTACGGCACGAGTCGGCCATTCCTACTCGTCGGCGCCTCGAAGGTCAATCGCGCGACGGTCAATGTTGGCTAAGATGCGCGGTCGGCATGGTCGCTCCCACGGAGGCGACCCCGATCGACCTGTCGGCCAGCAGGTCGGACGGTATCGCATCGTCCGCCACCTGGCGTCCGGCGGCATGGCCGAGCTCTACATCGCGCGCCAGGAGGCGATGGGCGGCTTCGAGAAGGAGATCGTCGTCAAGATCCTCCAGCCGCAGCTACGCCGAGAACCCGCGCGTCGTGCAGATGTTCCTCGACGAGGCGCGCCTCGCCGCGAAGCTGAACCACCAGAGCATCGTCCACGTCTACGACGTCGCCGAGGACGACGGCCTGAAGTACATCGCCATGGAGTACATCCGCGGCGAGACGCTCACCGAGATCGTCAAGCACGGCCTGGCCGCGCGGAAGTTACCTGCCGCTCGAGCACGCCGTGCACGTCGTGCGGCAGACGGCGGCGGGGCTGGCCTACGCGCACGCCTGCCGCGAGCCCGACGGCCACCTCGTGCGCATCGTCCACCGCGACGTCTCGCCCACGAACATCCTCGTCACGATAGAGGGGCAGACGAAGATCGTCGACTTCGGCATCGCGCGCGCGCAGGACGAGCTGCGCGAGGAGACCGGGCATCCTCGGGCAAGGCGTCGTACATGTCGCCCGAGCAGGTGCGCGGCGAGACGGCCGACACCGCTCGGACATCTTCTCGCTCGGCATCATCCTCTACGAGCTCGACGCTCGGGCAGCGCCTCTTCCGCGGGCCGGCCGAGGCGGTCATGAAGCGGATCGTCGAGCGAGAAGGTCGCGCCGCCCACGGCGGTCCGCCGCGACTATCCCGCCGGCGCTCGAGCTGATCGTCATGCGCGCGCTCGAGAAGCGCCCGGACGACCGCTACCAGTCGGCCGAGGACGATGCGCGTCGATCTCGAGGAGTTCCTGGCCGAGAGGGCCTGCGCACGGGCTCGCGCCGCGTGGCGATCTACATGAAGGAGCTCTACGCGCCCGGCGCGGCGGCGGGCGGCGCCGAGGCGGCCGACGACGGGGAAGAGCTGGACTTCGACCGCCGCGCGCCGCTCAGCATGCGGATCGAGCCCGCGGCCGAGGTGGCGAGCCGTCCGGGGCCGGCGGCCACCACCCGGATTTCCACCCAGCTCGCGGTCGCCGCGCCGCCCGCGGCCGCGGTGGCGGTTGCCGCGGCGCCCGAACTGGCGGTCTCTCGGCCCTCGTCTCGGGGAGGCTGGATCGTCGTCGCGGCGTTCATTGTTTTGGGCATCGCAGCGATGGTAATCCTGACGCTTCGATGATAATTTCGCCGACCAATCCGGGCCCAAAACGGCCCGGAGCCGGGAAGCTCTAACCGCATGAAATTCGTCTGCGATCGCTGCCAGACCAAGTATTCAATCGCGGACGAGAAGGTCCGCGGGAAGATCCTCAAGGTCCGCTGCAAATCCTGCACGAACATCATTACCGTGCGGGAAGAAGGGGCAGGGGCTGGTGCGGCCGCGCAGCGGCGCCCGTCCGCGCCCGCGGTCACCCTCGGATCTCCACCCGCCCGACCGCCCACGCCCTCGGTCCCTCGCGCGCCGCTGGCGCCACCAGTCGAGCGCCGCGCTGCGCCCAGGCCCGAGCCCCCCGCCGACGACGGCGTCGCCTGGTACATGGCGCTCGACGGCAACCGGACGGGGCCGTTCACCCGCAAGCAGCTCATCGACAAGGTCGCGCCGCTCCCCCGGGGCGCCGACCTGTACGTCTGGAACGAGAAGCTCGGCAGCTGGAAGCCGCCCACGGACGTCCCAGCGCTGGCCGGCGAGCTGGCAGCCCGGCGGCGTCCGCCCACGCCCGTCTCCGCGTCGCCGGCGCCGCCGCCGCCCCCCCCGCCGTTTCCAGGTGCGCCGCGGCGTCCGACGGCGCCGTCGATTCCGATCGCGGCCGCCGCGCCCTCGTCGCCCGCGCGCCAGACCGGGGCGCACGCGGTGGTCGGATCGCCGATCGGACCGGGCATCGGGCTGAAGCTTCCGCCGCCGGTGGTGCCGCCGGGCGGGCGTCGCCCGACCGGTCCCGTCGCCCGACCCGCGGCGCTGGCCGCTTCGGCGCTCGCGCCGGCCGGCGAACCCGGGATGGACATCGATCCGTCGTCGATGCTCGAGACGCCCGCGCCCCAGCCCCACATGCTTCACGGGCTCGGCACGAACGGGGTGTCGCACGGAGAGTCGGGGGCTTCCGCGAACGGCGCGCCCGGGGCCGCCGATCGCTCCGACGTGCTGAACACGTTGAACCTCGCGTCCGCCTCGGGCGCGCGGCCCGCGCCGCGACTGCTCTCGTCGGAGGCGGTGGTCGGCTGGCAGCCGACGTTGGCCGCGCAGCCGGGCGCCCGGCAGAAGACGACCCGGATCATTCTCGCGCTCTTCGGGGTGGTCGCTCTCATCTGTATTGCCGTGACGTTTGTGGCGCTGAAGAAGCCGAAGTCGGTCGCTGCGCCGCCGTCCAAGGCCGTCACCGATCCGCTGGCCGGCGTGGTCGACAATCCGCCCCCACCCGACTCGCCGGTGGCCCCGACGCCGCCCGCGCCGCCGACCGCGGCCCCTCCGGCGCCCCAAGCGCCGGAGCCGGTGTCGTCTCACGGCCGCGGCAAGGGACACCCGGCGCCGCATGGACGTAACGCCGTGGGATCGACCTCGCCGCCGCCGCTCACGCCCTCGGGGACTCCGACCGCGCCGGTGGCGGCGAACGACCCGAACGCCCGCTATCAGGACAACCGCAAGCTGAACATCACCGGGGGAAGCGGCGTCTCGCGCCCGGCGCCGTCGCAGGCCGACATCATGAAGGTCATCGCCAACAACCGCGGGGGCATCAAGAACTGCTATCAGCGAGCGCTGCTGCGCGACAGCAGCCTCACGCACGGCAAGATCAGCGTGAAGGTCACCATCGGGATCTCCGGTCGGGTCAAGCACACGGCGATCGACGGGCCGGTTCAGTTTCGCGCGCTCGAGCCCTGCATCAAGGAGATCGTCGGCCGCTGGGCCTTCCCGCCCGCGGGCGACGAGTACGGCACCGAGTTCGTCTACGTCTTCCAGGGGAATGAGTAGTCGCGCGCGCAGGCGAGGGCGGGGACCTTGTTCGAACATCCGTACGCCGCGTTCCTGAGCAAGGTCGAGAAGCCCTCGCGCTATGTGGGCGGCGAATACCAGCAGGTGCGCAAGCCGCCGGCGGGCCTGGCGGCGCGCGTCTGCCTGGCGTTCCCCGACGTCTACGAGATCGGGATGTCGCACCTGGGGACGAAGATCCTCTACGGCGTGCTCAACAAGGCCGACGACATCGCCTGCGAGCGGGTCTTCTCACCTTGGCTGGACTGCGAGGCCGAGCTGCGCGCGCGCGGCCTGCCGCTGGTGACCCTGGAGACGGCGACGCCGGTGGGCGAGTTCGACGTGGTGGGGTTCTCGCTGCAGTACGAGCTGACCTACACCAACGTGCTGGCCATCCTCGAGCTCGGTGGGACTCCCATTGCGCGCGGCCGACCGGGGCGACGCGGCGCCCCTCATCCTGGCCGGCGGGCCGACGGCCACGCACCCGGAGCCGCTGGCGCCGTTCATCGACGCGTTCTTCATCGGCGAGGCCGAGGAGGCGCTGCCGCCGCTGGTGCGGGAGGCGGCCGCGCTGCGACGCGCGGGCGTCCCGCGCCGCGAGCGGCTGATTCGCCTCGCGGAAAAGTTCCCTCTCTATGTCCCCGAGCTCTACCCGACCGAGCTCGACGGCGACAGCGGCCTCCTGGTGGTCGGCGCGCCGCTCGATCCGCGCGTGCCGGCGCGTCCGCGGCGCGCGCTGGTCGACGACATCAACCGGTTCCCGTTCCCCGACGACTCGCCGCTGCCGTACGCGGAGGCGATCTTCGATCGGATGGCGGTCGAGGTGGCGCGCGGCTGCACCGAGGGGTGCCGCTTCTGCCAGGCGGGGATGATCTACCGGCCGGTGCGCGAGCGCGATCCGGTGGCGGTGCTCGACGCGTTGACGAACGGCGTGAAGAAGGGCGGCTACGACGAGACGGCGCTGACGTCGCTCTCGATGGCCGACTACTCCTGCGTGACGCCGCTGGTGAAGGCGGCGATGGCCAAGCTCGGGCCCGAGAAGGTGTCGCTGTCGGTCTCGTCGCTGCGGGCCTACGGGCTCAACGACGATCTGCTGGGCGAGATCGCCGGCGTGCGTGCCGGAGGGCTGACCTTTGCGCCCGAGGCCGGCACGCAACGGATGCGCGACGTGATCGCCAAGAACGTCACCGAGGCCGACATCATCGAGTCGGCGCACCGGGTGTTCGGGCGGGGCTTCTCGCGCATGAAGCTCTACTTCATGATCGGGCTGCCGACCGAGACCGACGAGGACGTGGCCGGCATCGTCGAGACGGCCGCCCGCGTGCAGGCGATCGGGCGCCAGCACCAGAGGGGGGCGCAGGTGACCGCCTCGGTGTCGACGCACGTGCCGAAGCCGCACACGCCATTCCAGTGGGCGGCGATGGACAGTGAAGCGGAGACGACCCGCAAGCAGGGGATACTCGCCGAGCGGGCGCGCGCGCTGCGCGTGAACCTCAAGATGCACGAGAACCAGCAGTCGCACATCGAGGGGATCTTCGCGCGCGGCGATCGGCGGGCGGGCGAGCTGCTCGAGGCCGCGTATCGGCTCGGCTGCCGGTTCGACAGCTGGGACGACGTGCTCCGGATCGATCTGTGGGAGCAGGCGATGGCGGCCACGGCGCCGCGCACCGGGTTCGACGGCACGCACGCACTCGGCACGCTGCCGGTGACGGCGCGGCTTCCCTGGAGCCACATCGACATCGGCCTCGAACCCGACTTCCTGGCCAAGGAGTACCGCAAGGCGCTCAAGGATCGCCTGTCGCCGCCGTGCGGAAAGCCCTACAAGAAGCTGCTGCACCCGGCCAGCGTGGCGGCGGCCGAGGCGGGCGCGAAGGACAAGCTCATCTGCTACGACTGCGGCGTCGCCTGCGACCTCGACGCGATGAAAGGCGAGCGTCTCTTCTACCTGCGCCGCATGAACGCCTGGGGCGGGGCGGTGGTGGCGGCGCCGGTCGAAGTGGCGGAGGCATCGCCCGCCAAGCCGCGGCCAGTGCAGGACCCGACGCGGCCGCCGCCGCGGGCGCTGCAGGGGACGCCGCACGGCTACCGCCTTCGCTACACCAAGCTCGGACGCGTCGCGTATCTCGGGCACCTCGATCTCGTGCGCCACCTGCCGCGCATCTTTCGGCGCGCCGGGTTCGAGATCTATCTACTCGGTCGGGTTCCACCCCAAGCCGGACCTGTCGTTCGGCCCGGCGCTCGGGCTCGGGATCCCCTCGCTGGGCGAGATCCTCGACGTGAAGCTGGTCGACGACGTTCCGCCCGACGAGCTCGGGCGCCGTCTCCGCCGCGTCTCGCTGGACGGGATCGACATCCTCGAGGTCGCGCGCCTCGGCGACAGCGACCGCGCGCTCGGCCGCGTCATCACGGAAGCGGAGTTCGCGGCGCGCCTGCCGGTCGGCACCGACCTCGGCGCCGCCCTCGCGCGGTTCGGCGGCGAAGAGCCGCTCAAGGTGCGGCGCGAATCGGACAAGGCGATCGCGCGCACCGTCGACGTGCGCAAGTCGCTGCGGTCGCTATCGCTGTTCGAGGACGCCGACACGCGGCGCGCGGCTCGGCTGGCCCGACGGCGCCGCTCGTCTCGTTTGCCGTCTCCGTCAGCCACGAAGGGAGCGCGCAGCCGAGCGAGGTGATCACCACGCTCTTCGGCGACGACGTCGCCCACGAGACCGAGCTGGCGCGGCTCGCGCTGTGGGCCGCGACGAGCGGACGCGATCCGTTGCGCGTCAGCGAGTTTGGCCGCGCGCACCCGTCGTCGCGCGGCGGCGGCCGCCGCGGCCGCGGCGCCGTGATCGAGACCGTCGGCCTCACGAAGCGGTTCGGCGAGACCCTTGCGGTCGACGACCTCACGCTGCGCATCGAGGCCGGCGAGGTGATGGGCTTCCTCGGCCCCAACGGCTCGGGCAAGACGACGACCATCCGCCTGCTCATGGGCCTCCTGCGTCCGAGCGCGGGCCGCGCCGTCGATCCTCGGTCGCGACTGCCACGCCGACGCCGTCGCGCTCAAGCGCGACGTCGGCTACCTGCCCGACGAGCCGTTCCTCTACCCGTACCTCTCGGGCCTCGAGATCGCTCGAGCTGGTCGCGCGGCCTGCACGGGTTCGCCGCGCGCTGACGCCCGCCGCCGCGGCATCGAGATCGCCGAGCGCCTGGGCCTCGGCGCGGCCGCGGGCGCCTACACGGTGACCTACTCGCTCGGCATGAAGAAGCGACTCGCGCTGGCGATGGCGCTCATGCACGAGCCGCGCGTCCTCATCATGGACGAGCCGACCAACGGCCTCGATCCGACCGGCGCGCGCGAGATGCGCGCGACGATCGCCGAGTACGCGGCCGGCGGGCGCACGATCTTCCTGTCGACCCACCTGCTCGACGCCGCCGAGCGGCTCTGCCATCGGGTGGCCATCATCCGCGACGGCCGGCTGCAGGCGGTCGGCGCGCCCGACGAGCTGCGCGCGCGTTTCGCCGCGGCGCCGGGGACGACGCTCGAGGACCTCTTCCTGCGCGTCACCGCCGAGGACCGGCGCCGTCGCCGGCGGCGGCCGCGCGCGGCGGCGGCGAGCGTTGAGCGCCGCGGCGTCCCTTCACGCCGGCACGCTGGCGCGGCTCATGATCCGCTTCCGGCTGCGCTTCCTTTCGAACGGGCTCGCGCGCGCGGGGCAGCCGCCGCATCCCGGTGCTGGTGACGTCGTCGGGCTCTTGCTGTCGCCTGGCCTACGTCCTCCTGTTCACGCAGGCCTTCGCCATGATCGTCGTCTCGGTCGATCTCGCGGGGCAGATCGCGGCGCTGGCGCTGGTGACCGCGACGCTCGCCTTCGGCAGCCTCACCGCCAAGGCGGCCAGCAGCGACGCCGTGCTCGCCGGCTCCGCCGGAGAACGAGTTCCTGCTGGCGCGTCCGGTGTCGCTGCCGACGCTCGTCGTCGGCGCGCGGCCTCGCCGACGCCGTGACCGATCCGGTCGGCGCGCTGTTTCTGCTTCCCGGTGTTGCTGGGCGCGGCGCTGGTCTGGCGGCTGCCACCCGTCGCCTGGCTGCTGGCGGCGGCGATCTCCTCGGCCGTTCAGCTCGGCATCTCCACGCTCGCGCAGGCGACGCAGATCTTCGTCGTGCGCTTCGTCGCCGCCGCGCGCGGCGGCGGACAATCTGGATGCGCGCTGCGGCTCGTGGCGGTGCTGTCGCTGGCGGCGCCTGGATGATCGGCACGTGGGTGCTGCGCGTGCCCGCGGAGCTGGCGACGAAGCTGGTGGCGGTGCTCGGGATGGCGCCATCCGCGGCCCGGGCCGCCTGATCGCGGCGCCGCTCGCCGCGCTGGTCCGCGGCGACGCGGGTGGCGCGCTGGTGGCGCTGGGTCTGCTCTGGCTGGTGGCCGCGGCGGCGCTGGCCGTCTCCGCGGCGGTCGCCCGGCGCGCCGGGATGCGCGGCTGGGAGGAGGCCGGCGCTCCCTGGGCCGACGCCGCGCCGCCGCGCGCCGCGTCGCGCCGCGCCCTCACGGCGGCGACGAAGGATCTCCGCCTCATCACGCGCGATCGCGGGCAGCTGCTCGCGCTCATCGCGATGCCGGTGATCTTCGTGGGCGTGCAGCTCTTCGGCGCCGCTCGGCTGGACCTGGTCGACGGCCAGCCTCGAGCCCGCATCTCCTACCTGGCGTTCTCGCTGGCGCTCTACATGGCGACGATCGGTCCGCTCACCCACATGCAGGCCGAGCGGCGCGCCTTCTGGATCCTGCGCACCGTTCCGGTGTCCGTCGGGCGGCTGCTCGCGGCCAAGGCGCGCGCCTGGTCGATCGTCGTCGGCGGCGCGGCGGCGTTCGCCTTCGTGCCGCTGGCGGTGGTGATGCCGCCGGCGCCGCTCGGGGCGGTGGTGGCGGCGGGGCTGCTGGTCGTCGTCGGCGCGGTGGCGATGAGCTTCCTCGCGGTCGCGCTCGCGGCGGGCGCGGCCGATCTCTCCGACGAGCAGACCACCGCCGTCGGCCCGGCGACGATCTATTCCTTCCTGCTCGTCGGCGGGCTCTACAACCTGGTGCTGACCGGCGATCTGCGTGCGCGCCTCGCCGGCCTGGCGCTCTATCTTTTCCTGACCGCGGTCTACTGGCAGGCGGGCGTCGCACGCGCCGAGATCTGCCTCGACGCGGAGGCGGTGCGGACGCCCCGGCTCCGCACGTCGGACGCCGCCGCGATCGTTCTCATCTACGCGCTGCTCTCGCGCGGGGTCCGCCTCGCGGCCGCCTCGGCGCCCGAGCTCGGTCCCACCTTTCAGCTCGTGGCCGTGGGGGCGCTGGGGCTCCTGGCGGCGTCCTGGCTCCGCCGCGCCCCGCCGCCCGGGCGGCGACCGGGGATTTTCGTGTCGCTTCTCGTCGGCGCAGCGCTCGGCGCCGCGGCCGCGGCGCTTCGATTGGCTGCCGCCAGCCGCGGGACGGCGCCGGGGACGCCGGGGGCGTATCTGGTCGCGGCGGCGCTGCTGCTCGGCGAGGAGGTGATCTTCAGGGGCGCGCTGCAGCGCGCGCTCGAAAGCGAGCTCGAACGGACCATCCCTTCTCCCGCGCGCGCCCGTCTCGCCGCCGCCGCGATCACCGGCGGCCGTCGCGATCGCCGCCCTGACCATGACCTCCGCGCCGCTGACGCCGCTGGCGATCGGGATCCAGATCGCCGCGACCGCCGCGAGGGGGCTCACCGGGCGGGTCGGCGCGGCCTTCATCACGCGCCTCTCGGCCCTGGCCGTTTGCGCTTTTCTGTGATCAAGGATGGGTTTACGATGGTCACATGCGAAGTCTCGTCTCTTTGCGCGCGACCACTTCGGTGACCGCGCGCTCCGTCGTGGGGCTCGGTTTGCTGGTTGCCTTTTCGTCGGGCTGCAGCGTCGACGACAACGGCCTAGCCGCAACGAGCACGAAGTTGCAGCGGGACGCAGGCGGGACGGGCGGCTCGATCTCGCCGACGGGCATTGGCGGTGATACCGCCAGCGGCGGCGTCAGTGGCGCGGCCGGCGCGATCGGCGCGGGCGGCGACATCGCCAGCGGCGGCGTCAACGGGTCCGCCGGCGCCGGTTCCGGCGGCAGCGTCGCCGCGGGCGGCGGAACTGGCACCGGCGGCGCGACCGCCACCGGAGGCAGCGGGGCTGGCGGCGCGACGGCGACCGGTGGGGCGCCGGGGAGCGGCGGCGCGACGCCGGCGGGTGGCGCGCCCGGCAGCGGCGGCGCGACCGCGATGGGTGGCGCCGGCGGCGTCCCGGCGACCGGCACCGGCGGGATGGTGGCGACCGGCACGGGCGGCATGACGTCCACCGGCGGCGCGATCGGAAGCGGCGGCGCGCCGGGCACGGGCGGGATGCTGGCGACGGGCGGCACGACGGGCACGGGCGGCGCCACGGCCCTGGGCGGTGCGAGCGGGACGGGCGGCGCGACGGCCACGGGCGGGACGACCGGCACCGGCGGCGGCGGCGGGACGCCCTGCGGCCCCACCAACTGCATGGGTTGCTGCGCCAGCGACGGGCAGTGCGTCCGCACCGTGACCGCGAAACAGTGCGGCAGCAAGGGGGCGGCCTGCGTGGCTTGCGGCCCGTGCCAGATCTGCGGTGCCTCGAGCGGCACCAGCGGCGGTGGCGCCGGAAGCTGCATCATCGATCCGACCTCCCAGTGGACGATCGTGGCCGATACAGCCCAGCTGTCGATGACGCCGCCGGGGGGCGGGACCTGGGATCCGGCGCACGGCGACGAGGGGGGCTCCGCGCCCGATCCCTTCTGCGAGTACGAGAACCCGTCCGGCGACGTGAGCGCCACGACGGCGGGCGTGACCGACACGGTCACCGACGCGTTCAACGTCACCTGGGACGAAGTGATTACGCCGCCCAACGTGACCGTCAGCGCGTCGGCGCTGATGGCGGCCAAGCCGGCCTGGCGGATCTGGGTCGGCGACGAGGACTGCTCCAGCCCCAAGAACTGCGGGACGCTGGGGCAGATCGCCTGCTCTTACCAGCAGCCGATCAACGCCGATTCGCTCATGAGCGGCGGGCTGACGATCAGCAACTACCAGAACTGCGTCTCGCTGACGCTCTCGTTCGTCTGCCAGGCGCCGTGACGCCGACGCCCTAGAGGTGCGCGCCGGGCGGGCGCTAGGCCTTGGCGACGAAGCCCGACCGGAGGCAGCGCGCGCAGACGCGGACGTGCGTGCGAGTCCCGTTCGGGAGGCGCGTGTGAACCCGGCGCAGGTTGGGGCGCTGGATGCTCTTGGTCTTGATGTTCGAGTGGCTCACGTTGTTCGCCGATCGGCGCTGCTTCTCGCAGACTTCGCAGTGCGCTGCCATTTCAAATCCCTCCAGAAGGCGCGTACCTTTAGCACTGGCCGATGGAATTCGCAAGCGCGCGCCGCGCCCCGCCTGAGCTTGCAGCCGTCGTGCTGGCTGCGCTGCTGGTCGCTGCCGGCGCCGCCTGCCGGCGGCACGGCGGACCCCCGCAGCCTCAGCCGCCCGTCACGCCCCCCGCGGCGCCGACCGCGCGCCTCGAGGGGCAGGTCCTCGATGGTCGCGCGCATCCCGTCCCGGACGCGCGGGTGCTCGCCTTCCCGATCGCCGACGGCGGGGCGGGCCAGGGAGAGCCGGGGCGCGCCACGGCCGATCTCGACGGGCGCTTCGTGATCGACCACCTGGGCGCCGGGGCGTACCGGGTCTTGGTGGAGGCGACGGGGTTCCCGGCGGCCGAGACGTCGCCGGTCATCGCGCCGGCCGCCGCGCTGACTCTGCGCGTGGCGGGCGAGGGGCGATCGATCGCCGGTCGGGTCGAGCGCGCGGGAGACTGGGCGGACCCCAAAGCAGTGCCGCCCGCCAACGTTCGGATCCTCTTGGGGGCCGAGGCGGGCGGCCCCATCCGTGAGACGCGGACACGCTCTGACGGCCGCTTCGCTTTCAGCGGTCTCGGCGAAGGAACCTACGCCTTGCGCGCCGAGGCGGGGATGATGTGGCTCTCGGCGACGGTTCGCGGCGTCACCGCCAGTCGCGACGGCACCGTGCTCCCGTCGGCGCTGGAGCTCAGTCCCGAGCTGGGCGATGCGACGATCACGGGACGAGTGGTCCAGGACACCGGCGAAGGCCTTGGCGGCATCGAGGTGCGGGCGGAGTCGACCACTCTGGCTTCGGGTGAGGATCCGCTTCCGAGGCTGGCGCGGACGGACCCGAGCGGGGCGTTCACGCTGGGACCCTTCTCCGTCGGCGGCTACCGGCTCAGCGCGACGCGCGCTGGCTCGGTGCTTCGCCATGCGCCGACGGTGACGTTCGGTGAGAAGGATGGCACCCTCGCGATCGACGACACCAAGGGCGAGCGGCCGCCGATCAAGCTCGAGCTCCTGCGTGGCGCGCGCGTGACGGGGCGGGTCACCGATGCGCGCGGCGCGGTGGCAGCAGGGGCGCACGTCCGCTGCGTGGCGAGCGCGATGGACGATCTGACCGTCCTGACGGGCCAGTTGCCGCTGGCGGCCGAGGCGGCGGCGATGCCGCCGGGGTCGGGGCGGGCGCTCGGCAGCACGCGCAGCGCGCTGGCCGACGCGCGCGGGCGGTTCACGGTGGACGATCTGATTCCGGGGCGATACCGCGTCGAGGTGGCGCAGCCGGGGTTCGAGCCGATGCGGACCGACGAGCTGACGCTGGCGCCGGGGGAGCGGCGCGATCTCGGCGCGCTCGCGCTGCGCGACGGATTTCCGGTCGCGGGGCGGGTCGTCGATGAGGGCGGCACGCCGATCGAAGGGGCGCGCGTGATGGCCGCGGGCGCCGATCCGTCGACGTCCGGTCTCTACGCGGCGACCGACGGCTCGGGCACGTTCTCGCTCGCGCTCCCGGCCGGGAGCTACCGGTTGACCGCGACCGCGCCGGGTCACGGTCCCGCGCGGGCGGAGGTGACGGCGCAGGCCGGCGCGGCGCCCGCGCCGGTCGAGCTCCGGCTGCCCCGCGCCGAGGCGGTCCTCGAAGGCTTGGTGCGCGACAGCGGCGGGCGGCCGCTCGGGCGGGCGCGCCTCCTCGCCTGGCCGCTCGCACCGGCGGCGGTCGGCCCGTCGGACACGCCGCTCGGCAGCACGACGGCCGACGTGGGCGGGCACTTCCGTCTCGCCGATCTGCCGGCCGGTGACCTGCGCGTCGAGGTGCAGCACCCAGACTACCCGCGCGTCACGCTGCCGGCGACGCCGGGCCAGTTCGCCGCGCTGACCGTACCGTTCCCCGGCGGCATCGCCGGCGAGGCCCACGCGCGCGCCACCGGCGCGGTGGTGTCGCGCGGGAGGGTCGAAGCGGCGGGTCCCGACGGCGCCAGGGCGAGCGCCCAGATCCAACGGGCCGGATCGTTCCGGTTGCCGCGCCTCGCGCCCGGGCACTGGCGTCTCACCGTCTCGGCGCCCGGCTTCCGCGCCGCCGATCAGGATCTGGACGTGCCCCCGAGTCCCAGCCTCGGCGAGCCGTCGGTGCGCGATCTGCGCGTCGAGCTCGACGCCAGCTAACGAAACAGGCCCGGTCCGCCGAAGCACGAGCATCCGAGGCGTCGGCACGGCCCCAAGAGGAAACGGCCGGTCCGCTGGGAGGCGGACCGGCCGTGGGGTTGCTGCTGCTTCGGGTGAGCGGTTACTGCACGCTGAACTGAGCGTTGGTGCCCGGGGTGGAGCCGCAGTCCCATAGGATCAGCAGCGCGCCGTTGCTCGTGGTGTTGCCGGCGACGTTCAGGCAGCGCCCCGAGGCGACGTTCTTGAAGGCGTAGACGCCCGAGGCGGACATCGGCATCGCGGTGTAGGCCTGGTTGCTGCTGCCGTTGCAGTCCGCAATCACCACGGAGGTGCCGTTGGCCGTGCCGTTGCCGTTCGGGGCCAGGCACTTGTTCTGGTTGGCGCTCATCGCGATGGTCCAGTTGCTGCCGTTGGCCCGCAGGTAGAAGGCCTCCTCCGGCCCGTTGTAGGTCGCGTACTGCTGCACGCAGGCGCCGTTGGTCTGGCTGTTGTTGCAGACGTTGATGGACTCGCCGGTCGCGTTCTGGGGAACCATGCGGTAGGTCCGCGACGAGGCGAACGTCGAGGTGCTACCACCCGTGCCCGTCGAGCCGCCGGTGCCGGTGGAGCCACCCGTGCCGGTCGAGTTGCTCATGTCGTTGGCGAACACCGTCGCCTGGATGTTGAACTGCTGGCTGGTCCAGCCGCTGCAGTCATAGACCTCCATGACGGCGCCGGCCGAGGTGCTGCCGCCGCGAACGTTCATGCAGCGCCCGGTGGAGGCCGCGGCGACGTTGAAGCTGCCGTTCATCGCGTTGGCGGTGACGTTCCAGTTCTGCGACGAGGAGCCGTTGCAGGCGTTGAGCACGAGGCCGGTGCCGTTGGTGGCGGCGCCCGCGTCGAGGCACTGAGCCGAGTTGTTCATCGGCGAGAAGGTCCAGCTCGAGCCGCTCGGGGACATGTTGAAGACCGAGGTGCCGAGGCCGGCCGACTGGTTCCACTGCTGAATCGGCGAGCTACCGACGTCGATGACCATCGGGTTGCCGTTGGTCAGCACGGCCGACAGCTGGTACTGGTAGCTGGTGTCGAACACCGGCGTGTAGCTGTTGTTGCGCCACACGGTGATGCCGTGCTGCCAGACGCCGCCGTTGCCGTTGGTGGTGAGAGCCTTGTAGCCGTCGGGGCAGCCAGCCGCGGGATTCGAGTTCGAGCCGGAGGGGCAGCTGCCGCCCACGCCGTTGCTGAACTGTCCGACCGCCGACGAGACGTTCTGGCAGAGTGTGCCGCTGCCGAACGGGTTCGTGTAAGGCGCGCCGGTCTGGTTGGCGCCGAGGCGGCCCGCGACGACGCCGGAAGCGCCGCTGGGGAACCCGGCACCGTCGCAGTAGTAGGCGACTGGGGCGGTCACCGTCGGCTTGGAGAGCGCCGTGAGAGAACCGGTGTCGACGATGTCGCCGAAGAAGGTCCCCTCCTGCATCGGATAGTTGACGCGATCGATGCCCCAGCCGATGGCCGAATCGCCCGAGTCGAGCCAGATGGGGATGTGAACGCCGGCCGTGTTGATGTGGGCCATCATGCAGGCCGAGATCCCCTCCATGCACTGAGCGCTGCTGTGCGCGTCGCCGTTCTTCCAGGCGGGGCAGAGGCCGATGCCGCCGGCGAAGGTGTAGGTGTTGCCGTTCTGGTCCTGCTTGACCAGCGAGTCGTTGGCGGCGAGGGCGCACTTGACCAGGTACGAGACGGTCTTGCGACCGGCCGAGGTGGTCATGAGGCCGTTGGCGGCGGAAAGGCCGTTGACGCCCGAGAGGCCGTTGGCCGCCGAGAGGCCGTTGACGCCCGAGAGGCCGTTGACCCCCGACAGGCCGTTGGCGGCCGACAGGCCGTTGGCGGCGGAGAGGCCGTTGATGCCCGAGAGGCCGTTGACGCCCGAGAGGCCGTTGATGCCCGACAAGCCGAATTCGTGCGTCCCGGTCTCGACGGTGCTCGCCTCCTCACCGCAACCGATGAGGCCGACGATGGCGCCGAGCGCGATGCTGATTTGGATTGTTCGTTTTCCGAGCTCTCGCATGTTCGTTTCTCCCCTTGAGGCGGCCCGGCCGACTGCGTGAGTCCCGTGGGCTTTGCGTCGCCCGATCGCTCGGGTTTTGCCGTTGTTCGCAAGGTATCTGTCCGACACAGTCCAGTTACAAAGCAGTAATCGGGCCAACATAATTTTTATCAAGATAGGCCAAAAATCGGGCGTCTCAGGGGGGCCAGCGACCCCAGCCG
Organism: uncultured Pseudomonadota bacterium; assembly: GCA_963831685.1. Classification (GTDB taxonomy): domain Bacteria; phylum Myxococcota_A; class Polyangia; order Fen-1088; family Fen-1088; genus JADGRB01. The sequence goes on along the minus strand of CAWHRJ010000004.1, from coordinate 927,297 downwards.
TTGCTCCAGAAGCAACAGATGCGTCCCGGTGGACAACACCTCGAACGCGAATGCCGCCTTGCAACAAGCGCGGTTGGTGAGGGCTGCGGGCGGACCTAATAGCGCCGGCGGCGGCGCCGGGCGACCACGAGCGCGAGCGCCGCCAGGGCGGTCGACGCGCCCCATCCGAGACCGTTTCCCGCGGTCGTGCAGCCGCAGCCGTCGTCGGGCGTGTTCTGGGTGCAGGAGTGGGGATCCATGTCCGGCGGGTAGATCGCGCAGACGCCGGCCGCGTCGTCAGCGGTCAGGAGCCGCTTGGCGATCGAGTTGGGCTCGATCTCGTAGTACATGACGGCCGCGATCGCCGCCTCAGGGCTCGCGCTGCTACAGGGCGGGACGCCAGTGAGCGGTGCATCGCCGTTGTCGCCGGGGATGCCGCTGTCACATGTGTGGGAAAGCCCAAGGAAGTGACCGAACTCGTGCGTCATCACGGTCTGGAGATCGAAGCGATCGATGCCGTTCCCCGACGGGGCGCCGGGATCGAGGTTGGCCCAGGAGATGAGCGTCGGATCCGTCGCGTTGATGTCGATGTCGGCTTCGACGATCCGTCCGTCGGGCTCTTTGTAGACGCTGGTGAACGCGAGCGCCTCCGCTGGCGCGCCGATCATCTCCCAGTCGGAGGCGGAGGTAACGAAGATGATGGAGTTCTTGCCGTCCTGGTCGACGACGCCGGGCGCCGCGCCGCCGGTCGAAAGCTGCGGGATGATCTGGAAGTACGGGTGGCCGTTGCCGCCGTCGCCGGTGGCGGCAGGGCAGGTGACCTGGTCGGGGCCCCAGGTGGCGGCTGCGGCGCCGATCGACTTGGCCACCTCGTCGGACGTCATGTCCGTAAAGCCGTTCAGGTAGATGGTCACGGTCTCGCAGCTCGACAAACGGTAAAGCGGCGGGCCCATGCCATTCATGCTCACCGAACGCACGAACGCCGCGGCGGGGCGCGTGAGCGCCGGGAGCGCGCAGAGCGCCAGCACGATCGGGAGCAGCCGGTGACGCGCGCTCATCTTGAACGCGGTGTCGCCCGGCGGGAGCGGCGAAGGAGCGCGACCGCCGCGGCCAGCACCGCCCACGCACCGAGCCCGCCGGGGTCGAAGGTTCCGGCGGCCGCGCAGCCCTTGGTCGCGCAGCCGCCGGTCGCGTCCGTCCCCGGCGGTGGCGGCGGATCGCCGAACGGGTAGATCTTGCAAAGGGCGTCTTGGTCGTCGGGTGCGAGATCGCGCTTCTCGACGTCGCCCGGCGTCGCCGAGGGGAACATGGTGGTGGCCTGCACGTCCGCCGTGGCGGTTGCGCAGTCGGGAACCGGTTGACCGTTGTTGTCGTCCGGGCGCAGGGGGGACTTCGAGGTCAGCGCGTCCCAGCAGGTGTGGTCGAGCCCGATGAGGTGCCCGAGCTCGTGGGTGAGCGCGTTCTGCAGATCCATGTCGTCCACCAGCTGCGGTTCCGCGACCACGTCCGCCCACGAATAGTTGACCGCGTTGACCTCGACGTCCGAGTCGTAGATCTGCCCGGTCATGGTGTTGGCCGTATCGGTGGTGAGGGCCAGCGCCGAGGGGTCGTACTCGGCCCCGGCTGGGCAGCTGCCGTTGACCTCGACGTGACACCAGACGCTGCTGTGGAAGATGATCGTGCTGTGGCCGTCGTTGGCGGCCGGGGGCGCGCTGCCGGCGGCGAAGGTCGGTAGCAGCGTGAGATAGGTGCAACTGTTCTGGGCCGCGCTCCAGGTCGCGGCGGCCGCCGTGACGGCGCCCTGGACCTGCGGCGGCGTCATCGAGCTCTGGGTGAAGTCGTCGGGGTAGGCGGTGATCGGCACGGTGGCCTGCGCCCAGAAGAACGGTTTCCCGTCGTCGGTCAGGTAGCGGACGAAGGCGGCGGCCGGCGCGCTCCAGGCGAGCGCGAGCGCCGCGGCAGAGAGGGCGAGCGGCCCGGTCCGGGTCATCGCGCGCCCGCGGCGCCCACGAGCGCGCGCACGTCGTGACGCAGGTCATCGAGCGCGCGCGGGCGCGCCGTGAAGACCGCGGCAGACGCCGGGGTGGTGCGCACGAAGTCGGCCCCGGCGCGGTCGGGGGCGCTCACCATCCAGCGGCCGGACGCGGCCTCGCGGCTCACCGGGCGCTTCCCCTGCGCCATCCCGACGACGCTGGCGTGGTCGGGCCCGCCGCGAAGGCGCAGAAAGAGCAGCGTCCGCTCGCCCACCCGGAAGTGCGGCATGCCGTCGACGCGCATCTCGATCTCTCCGACCGTGCCTCCCGGCTGGACCACCTGAAGGTGCGCCGCCGGCGCCGCCGTCCCTTTCCAGCAGTCGACCACCGTGAGGTCGACCGTGGTGATGATTCGATCGTGCGCGGCGTTCCAGGCGGGCGTGACCGCGACGACATCGACCACCGAGATCTGATCGGCGCGCGAAACCAGCGTCGGCAAATCGAGCGCCAGGATCAAGGAGGCCGAGCCCGGCGCCGGGAACGCCAGCAGGGCGGCCGGCGCGAGCATCGCAATCAGGCGACGCGGGGAGCGCATGCGAGGGATCAATGATACGGCGGAAATCGAGGTTTGTTGAGGGCGCTAGGAGGGAAGTGCGCCGCCGGTCGCTGGAGGCGTCGCCGCGGTCGCGGTCGCGGCGGTCGTCGTCGACGGTGGCGTCGTCGGCGTTCGCGTGGGTGGGGTGGTGCGCACGTGATAGGCGCCACCCGCGCCCGGCAGAGCTGGCCCGGACTGCGCCTTCTCGCGGGCCAGCTCCATGAACCGGTACTGGCTGCGCAGCGGCTTGGCGCCGCCGCTGGTCCCGTTGGACCCGTTCGGGGCTCCGTCGGGGCGGACGCGCGTGTAGCTGCCGTCGGCGTTGAGCGCGCGCGCCTTGACGTTGTCGGCGAGCGCGATCCCCAGGATCTCGTCCAACACCCGGTCGCGCAGCCCCTCGTCCTCGATGGGGAACATCACCTCCACGCGGCGCTGGAAGTTGCGCGGCATCCAGTCGGCCGACGACAGGTAGACCTCGCGCTTGCCGCCGTTCTCGAAGCTGAAGATGCGCGAGTGCTCGAGGAACCTGTCGACGATGCTGATGACCCGGATGTTGTCGCTGACGCCGGGGACACCCGGGCGCAAACAGCAGATCCCCCGCACGATCAGATCGATCGACACGCCGGCCTGCGAGGCGCGGTAGAGCGCCTTGATGACCGGCCCGTCGACGAGCGCGTTCATCTTGGCCACGACCCGCCCCTTGGCGCCCAGCGCCGCCTCGCGGTCGATGAGCGCGATGATCCGCTCCTGAAGTCCCAGCGGTGCGACGGAGAACTTCTTCCACGACGGCGGCGACGAGTAGCCGGTCAGGAGGTTGAAGAGAGCGCCCGCGTCGTCGGCGTAGGCGTCGCGCGCGGTGAAGTACGAGAGATCGCCGTAGATGCGCGCCGTCGACGGGTTGTAGTTGCCGGTCGACAGGTGCACGTAGCGCTTGATCCGGTTCCCCTCGCGCCGCACGACCAGCGCCACCTTGCAGTGGGTCTTGAGGCCGATGAGGCCGTAGACGACGTGCACGCCCGCGTCCTCGAGTGTCCGGGCCCATTGAATGTTGGGGGCCTCGTCGAAGCGGGCCTTGAGCTCGACGACGGCGGTCACCTGCTTGCCGTTCTCGGCGGCGCGGATGAGCGCGCGGATGATCGCCGAGTCGGCGCTGGTGCGGTAGAGCGTCTGCTTGATGGCCAGCACGTTGGGGTCGTCGGCCGCCTCGGAGATGAACTCCACCACGTCCTCGAACGACTCGTAGGGGTGCTGCAGCAGCACGTCGCGCTGGGCGATGACGCGGAAGATGTCCTCGTACTCCTGCAGCGGCGGGACGATCTGCGGCGAGAACGCCTCGTCCTTGAATTCGCGCAGATCCTCGCGCGCGTAGATCGGCGCCAGGTCAGCCAGGTGGAGCGGCCCGTCGAACAGGTAGATGTCGTCGGGCTCGAGCCGGAGGGCCGAGGAGAGAAAGCTGACCACTTCGGGCGGCGTGTCGTGCGCGATCTCGAGGCGCACGGCGCTGCCCCGCTCGCGCCGGCGCAGCTCCTTCTGGATCGTCTTCAGGAGATCGTCGGCCTCGTCCTCGTCGATCGACAGATCGAAGTTGCGGGTGACCCGGAAGGGGCTGCAGCCGAGCACGCGGAACCCGGGGAAGAGCTCGCCCGCGTGCATGGCGATCAGATCCTCGAGCAACGTGAACGAGAACTTGCCCGGGCCCGCCACCTCGGTGATGCGCGGGAGCACCGACGGCACCTGGACGACGGCGATCATCGTCTCCCGCCGCGCCACCTTCTCCTTCTCGCGGTGCATGAGGATGGCGAGGTTGAGGCTGCGGTTCCGCAGCATCGGGAAGGGGTGGTTGGGGTCGACGGCCAGCGGTGTCAGGACCGGCCAGACCTCCTTGGTGAAGTAGGGCGCGAGCTGCGCCTTCTGCTCGGGCGTCAGCTCCTGCGCACGAAGCAGGCGGACGCCCGCCTGGGTCAGCCCGGGGGCGACCTCGGTGCGCCAGACGCGGTACTGCTCCCCCACCATCGCGTGGGCGCGGGCGCTGATGGCAGTGAGCTGCTCGGCCGGCGTCAGCCCGTCGGGCGGCGTCTCCGAGACGTTCCCCGAGAGCTGCTGCTTGAGCCCGGCGACGCGCACCATGAAAAACTCGTCCAGGTTCGAGGCGACGATGGCCAGGAACTTGAGCCGCTCGGCGAGCGGGACGCTGGCGTCACGCGCCTCCTCGAGGACGCGCTCGTTGAACCCGAGCCAGGAGAGCTCCCGGTTGATGAACAGCTTGGCGTTCGCCGGATCATTTACGACCGCCGGCTTGGCGACGGTGTTCTTGCGGGAGCGTCGGGCCACTGTGTCGTGAGTCTATCATCGCGGCTCGATTCGTCGCGGCCGGCCGGGCGCGCGCCCGTTGCCTGACTAGCCGCCGCCGCCACCACCACCTACGGCGCCGCCACCTGCGCCGCCACCCGCGCCGCCGCCTCCGCGACCCCCGCCGTCGGCGGCGCATATCCCGGTAGTGGGGGTCCACGGGCCAATTCCACCGGGAGCGCACGGGCCGGTGATGCCGGCTGGGGGGCCGGCGCTGCAAAAGGCGGGCGCGCCTATGCCGCCGCCTATGCCGACGCCGTTGCCGGAGTAGGCGGCCACGCAGGCACCGGTGGTCATGTTGTAGTAGTAGGCTTCAAAGGTGTCGACATGGCTGACCTGGTGCACGTGGTAGGGGCCGCAGTCCGTGTATGAATCGGTGGCGAACTGGGCTGGACCTGTTAGCTCGTAGCTCCGGCAGCTGGGGGTGGCCAGGAGAGCGGCCCAGGGCTGGCAATAGCTTCCGGTATCAACGGAAGGACAGACCAGCCCGGCGTCGCTGCTTCCGTCGGCTTTCGGCGCTGCAAGAGACCCTGAGCAACCGCCTCCGCACGCCACGACCAGCAAACCAATAAGAAAGGACCTAATCATGCGCACCACAATAGCAGCAGAATGCGCGCGCGCGACGGCTCAGTGCGCGTCGGAGAGGAAGCCGGTGCGGCGCTCGTGCCCCGGGTGCGAGACCTGGACGGCGCGGCGGTCGCGGCGGTGGCCGTGCGCGCGCAGGCGGGCGCCCTTGAGCGTCTCCTCCACGAGATCCTCGAACGACAGGCCGGCGCTGTGGGCGATCTTGGGGAGAAGGCTGCCGGGCGTCATGCCGGGGAGGGTGTTCACCTCCAGCACCACCTCGTTCCCCTTGTCGCTCACGATCAGATCGACGCGCGACGCGCCGTCGCAGCCGAGCGCCTCGTGCGCCAGCGTCCCGAGGCGCAGCGCCGAGCGGTAGCGCTCGGGCGACAGGCGTGCCGGCAGGTGGTACTCGGTGCGGCCGCTCGTGTACTTGTTGTGGAAGTCGTAGAAGCCGCGCTTGGGGACGATCTCCACCGCGCCGAGCGGCTTGCCGTCCAGGATGGCGACCGAGATCTCCTTCCCCTCGACGAAGCGCTCGACCAAAACGTCGTCGTCGAAACGCAGCGCCTGCTCGACCGCGGCCTCCAGCTCCAGCTCGTCGCGCGCGATCTTGATCCCCAGCGACGACCCCTCGCCCGCCGGCTTGACGATGACCGGGAAGCCGAACGAGCCGTGCAGCTCGAGGAGCTCCTCGCCGCCGTCGAACTGGACGACGTAGCCCGGCGCGGTCGGCAGGTTGTTGAGGCGGAAGACCTCCTTGGCGCGCACCTTGTTCATCGCCAGCGCCGAGGCCAGCACGCCCGAGCCCGTGTAGGGGATTCCCAGAAGCTCGAGCAGCCCCTGGATGCAGCCGTCCTCACCGTAGCGGCCGTGCAGGGCGACGAAGGCGACGTCGATGCGGGATTGCCGCAGGACCATGTCGACATCACGATCGACGAACAACGGCCAGGCGTCGTAGCCCCGGTCGGTGAGGGCGGCCACCACCGCCTCGCCGGTGCGAATCGAGATGTCCCGCTCCGCCGACAGGCCACCCATGAGAACGCCGATCTTGCGCTGTCCGATCATCCTCCACGGGTAACCTCGCCGCGTGCAGTCGTCAAAAAAACTTCATCTGTGGTAAAGACGGGCGCGATGACTTTTCTAGAAGCGGCCTTCGACGTCCTGAGACTCGAGGGGAAGCCGCTGCACTACAAGGATCTGACGGAGCGGGTCGTCGGGCGGAAGCTGCTGACCTTCGTGGGCCGCACGCCCGAGGTCACCATGCAGACGCAGCTGACCGCGGCCGTGAAGAAGGCGCCGGGGAACCCGTTCGTGCGGGTGAAGCCGGGCATCTTCGGGCTGCTTCGCTACCCCGAGGTCTCGGCCGAGGAGCGGGCGGCCGCGACCGCCAAGCCGGCCAAGCCGGAGGAGCCGCCCAAACGCAGCCGCGGCGACGACGACAGCGCGCCGGCGGGTGACCGGGGACGGCGGCGGCGGCGGGGCGGGCGGGGGCGCGAACGCGAGCACGAGGAGAGGCGGCCGGGGGCACCGTCGGCCGCGATCGGGTTCCGGCCGCGACCGCGACCGGTTCGAGTGACGAAGGCGAGGACGAGGAGCCGACGCACGGCGGGGGCATGTCCGCGGAGGCGCGGGCAGCGGCGCTCGCGGAGACCGGGGTCTTGGAAGGGGACGATGACGCAGCTCCCGACGAGGAGGTCCCACGCGCGATGGATCCGATGGACGATGACGAGACGGCTGGCGCGGCGCCTCCTGCAGGCGCGGGTGAGGCCGCCGAGGGCACCGACGACGACGACGAGGGGGACGAAGGCCCCGAAGAAGCTGGCTCCGAAGGGACGGACGCCGGCCCCGAGGGGACCGAAGCCGGTCCCGACGGACGTCGCCCGGAGGGGGAGCTGGGGCCGGGACGGCGGCGACGCCGCAGGCGCCGGCGAGGTGGACGTGGTGAGGAAGGGGGCGGGTTCCAGGACGCCCCACGATCCGGTGAATCGGCGAGCGCGCCGTCCGCCGAGGGCGGCGGCCTGTCGTCGTCGGATCCGCTGGCCTCCGGCACGTCGTCGGCGGGCGAGGGCGGGGCGGGCGCTGGTTCTGGCTCCGGTGACAGCGGCCAGGGGCCGCGCCGGATCATGACGCCGGTCGACGCCGCGCTGGAGATCCTGCGCGGGCAGGCTCCGGGGCGCGGCATGGCGGTCCGCCAGATTGCCGACATGGCGACGCGGCGGCGCCTCGTGCACGGCGAGCCGAACGAGGCCTGGCGGGTGATGCGGACGGCGCTGGCTGCCGAGCCGCGCGAGCGGCTGCGCGCCGGAACGCGTCCGCGCGTGCGGGCCGCGGGCGCGGGGCTCTTCGCGCTGTCGCGTCGGCCGCCGGACGGCGAGCTGGAGCGGGCGGAGCAGGTGTTCGGCGAGGCCCGGCGCGCGCTGCGCGAACGGACCCTCGTTTCGCTCGAGCGCCGGCTGGGCGAGCTGCCGCCTGCGGCCTTCGAGGCGCTCGCACGTGTGCTCCTCCAGCGCGAGGGGTTCGGACCGGCAACGTTCGTCAAGCGCATCGAGGAGACGATCTACATCGAGGCGCTGCGCGGCCGAGGCGGTCGCTCGTCGAAATGCCTCATCGGTCTGCGCGCGGGTGGCTCAACAGCCGGTCGTCGGACCATTGGTGAGCTGCGCGCGGGTTTGGAGAAACGCAAACAAATGGCCGCAGCGGCTGGCATTGCGCCTCCCGAGGAAGGGCTCCTGATGCAGGCCGGACGTCTGGCCGAGGACGCGATCGCGGAGTGGAAGCTCCCCGGACCGCCGATTGAGATCGCCGACGGCCCGGCGCTGGCGGAGACCTGCATCCGCCACGGCGTCGGTGTCATCAGCGCGACGATCAACGTCGATTTCGTCGACGCCGACTTCTTCGCCGAGATCGCCGAAGGTTAAAGGACAGCCAGGGGGAGGGAACGCTGGACCCCGTTTGGCGCTGGCTCGGTCGCGTGCCGTTCGCCGAGACGGCCGCGCTGCAGGAGGGCCTGCGCGCCGATCTCCTCGGCGGCGCGGGTCGGGAGACGCTGCTCTTCTGCGAGCACGATCCGGTCATCACCCTGGGGCGATCGGCGCGTCCGGCCAACGTGCTCGCCTCCGCGGGCGATCTCGCGCAGCGCGGCGTGACGCTCGCGCAGGCGTCGCGCGGCGGCGACGTGACCTACCACGGGCCGGGTCAGCTGGTCGGCTACCCGGTCGTGCGCCTGCGCGCCGGCGTGGTCGCCCACATGACGGCGATGGCGCGCGCGATCGGGCGCGTCCTCGCGGAGCTCGGCGTGCAGAGCGAGTTCAGGCGGGACGCGCCCGGCCTGTGGACAAATGACGAAAAGCTGTGTGCCTTCGGGGTGCATATACGCGGTCGCGTCGCCATTCACGGCTTCGCGCTCAACGTGACGACCGACCTCAACGCGTTCGATCTGATCGTCCCTTGCGGGCTCGCCGGCGCGCGCACGACGTCGATCGCCAAGCTCCGCGTCGCTCCGCCACCGCTCCCGATCCTCGCCGCCCGGATCGCGGCCGCGCTCGGCGACCCGAGCTCGGCACCGCGTTCGACAACCTGGAAAACGATCGCCGCGTCGCTTGAGTCGATGTCGATCGACACGTCGATACAATTGCAAAGTCGAACCGGATCACTAGAATGGATCGTGCGTGAAGTCTTCCGACCAGCCGCGCGTCTTGGTCGCTCACAACCGCGACTTCGAAGGAGCGGAGGCGGATCCGGAGAACAGGTCGCGCGATGACATTCAAGGAACCGCGCTGAGCGTGGTCCAGGCGCTGGCGGCCGCGGGGTGCGAGACGGGGACGGTGGGCGTCGGGCGGGATCTCCACGGCGCCGTCGAGGAGATCACCGACTTCGCGCCCGACGTCGTCTTCAACCTCTGCGAGTCGATCGACGGCGACAAGCGCTTCGAGCCGCTGCTGCCGCTGCTGCTCGAGCGCGACGGTCTCGCCTACACCGGCTCGTCGCCGCTGACGCTGGGGCTCTGCGCTGCACAAGCACAAGGCCAAGGAGATCCTGCGCGGCGCGCGGCGTGCCGACGCCCGAGGCGGTCGTCGTGACGACGCCCGACGTGTCGCGCGTCGCGATGCCGTTTCCGCTGATCGTCAAGCCGGCGCGCGAGGACGCGTCGGTCGGCATCACGGTCGACTCGGTGGTGCACGATCGCAAGGCGCTCGCGCGGCGCGTGACGCTACGTGCTGTCGCACTACCGCCAGCCGGCGCTGGTCGAGCGCTACATCGAGGGGCGCGAGATCTACGTCTCGATGCTCGGCCGCCCGCCAGCGGGCGACGGCGTCGCCGGCGCGCAGATACTTCCGCTCTACGAGATCGACTTCTCCGAGATGCCGGCCGATCGCCCGCGCATCGTCTCGTTCGACGGCAAGTGGGTCGAGAGCTCGCGCCGAGTTCCGCGGCACGAAGCCGGTGCCCTGCGAGGGCCTCTCGCCCGAGGTGCTGGCCCGCATCGCCGAGGTGGCGGAGACCGCCTTCGACGCGATGGAGCTGCGCGACTACGCGCGGCTCGACGTGCGGCTGTCGGCCGAGGGGATCCCCTACGTCATCGACGTGAACCCCAACTGCGATCTGTCGGACGGTGCGGGCGGTTCTCGCGGGCCGCGCGGGCCGCCGGGCTCGGCTATGATGAGGTGATCCGGCGCATCGTCGAGCTTGCCCTCCTGCGGCGCCCCCATGCCGACACGATCCCTCTCGCGGCACGCGCCCGCGCGGCGCGAAACCGTCCCGTCCTGTCGAGCCGACCGGCCCGGCGGGGCGCGCGCTCGGGCTAGCCGGGTGCCGCGCCTCCGGCAGGGCGCATCGTCGAGGGCGGGGACGGCGACGGCGATTGGCCTCGCCTCGGCGCTGCTCTTCGCCGCCTGCCATCGCAAGGAGGCCGCCGTCGCCCCGCCGGCGCCCGAGCGGCCGGTGCTGGGAGAAGTGCACGTCCGGATCGCGCGGCCGCCGAACGACCAGACGCCCCGCCTCGACGGCGCCGCGCTGGAAAGCGCCCTGCGGGCGCGCCTGCTCGCGACGGGGATGTTCTCCTCGACGGGGCCCGTGGCGAGGTTCCAGGCGGAGGTCGGTGTCGAGGCGGTCGAGGCTGGCGCCGTGGGTGAGGCCCGGACCGAGGTCCAGCTCCGGCTGGACGACGGCCGCGGCGAGGCGGATGACAGCGTGTCGTTCAAGCTCGCGGGGCGGGGCAGCGCGCGCTATCCGATCCCCCCGCGGAGCCGGAACTCACCCCCCGCGCCATCCTCGACGCGCGCGAGTCTGTTCCAGGATCTCGTCCTGCGGATCGCCGGCGATCTGATCGACGGCTACGTCGCGCGCCGCCAGATCCAGGAGGGGCCGCCGTCGGCAGTTCACGCAGCGCTGGAGGCCGACGGCGGCGAGCTGCGCGAGGAGGCGATCCGGGTGGTCGGCGCGCGGAAGCTGAGGGACGAGGCACCGATACTTCTCAAGCTGCTGGGCGATCCGGATGAGGCGACGCGCGACGCCGCGCTCGGCGCGCTGATCGCGCTGCACGATCGACGGGCGGTCACCGAACTGACCCGCACGCGCTCGCTGCGGGATCGACGCGAGATGCGGAAGATCATCGAGGCGATCTCGATCCTGGGCGGGCAGGAGGCGGATGACTATCTCAGCTTCGTCGCCGCCACCCACGATGACGACGAAATTCGCGCCGAGGCGGCAGCCGCGCGGGCGCGCCTGGGGCGGCGGGAAAACGATGCAGTTGCGCCAGGATCCGAATGACGCATGACGATGGTAACGCCGTCGCCTGCGCCAACTTCGATAAATATGTGAGAAATTTTCTTTGATAGCAGTAACTTTACTTATGTGTCGGTCGCCAATGTAGTTGACAGCTCGTCGGCTGGCCAGCTTCCCGAGCGCTATCGGGTGGGCGAGCGACTGGGCGGGGGCGCGTCAGGCGAGACGTTCGCGGCCGTCGACACGACGACCGGCGCGGCCTGCGTCGTGAAGCTGTTCGCCGCCGACCCGCGCGGGCGGCGGTTCGCGGTGGCCGAGTTTCGCGGGCTCGAGACGCTCAGCCATCCGAACATCGTCCGCTTGCGCGACATCGGGCGGCTGCCCGACGGGCGCGTCTACCTGGTGACGGATCGGATCGTCGGTCCAGGCCTGGAGTCCATTGCCACGATCGCCGACGAGGGGGAGCGCCGCGATCGGTTCTCTCGCGCGGCGGTCGATCTGGTCACCGCGCTCGCGCAGCTTCACGCGCGCGGCATCGTCCACGGCGACGTCACGCCGGCCAACGTGCGGCTGTCGGCGTCGGCGGGCGGGGCTCCACAGGGCGTGCTGATCGACTTCGGCCTGGCCGGACCGCCACGTCCGGGCGACGGCGCCGCGCGCGGCACGCTCGGGTACGCCGCCCCGGAGGCGCTGACCGGAGCGCGCACGCCGGCGGTCGATCTCTACGCCCTCGGCGCGACGCTGTTCGAGGCCTGGAGCGGCACGACCCCCTTCGGGCGGGGCCTCGGCGCGGCGACGCGGATGCTGGCCGGTCCCGCGCCGTCGCTGTCATCGGTGCGCGCGGGCCTGGACGCCGGCTGGGACGACCTGCTGGCGCGCCTCCTGGCCGCCGATCCGGCGGAGCGGCCTGCCAGCGCGCGCCTCGTGCTGCGCGAGGTGATGCGCCTCGCCGCGGGCGCCGCGACGCCGACCGAGGTCGATCTGGGCGTCCCGTACCCGGAGGGTGATCCGCTGGCCGGGATCCTGGTCGGGCGGCGGGCCGAGCGGGCGGCGCTGCGCGCGGCGCTCGAGCGCGTCGGGGAGGGGGCGGCGCCTTTCTCGGCGCTCGCGTTGGTGGGGCCGCCCGGGTCGGGTCGGCGGACGCTGTTCGAGGCTGCGGCGCGTGAGGCGGCGGTCGCCGCGGCGGCGGGCAGCGGGGCGGCCGTCGAGATCTGGCGGGGTGATGTCGCGGCGCTGCCCGAATTTCTCGGCGCCGTGGCCGCCGTCGGGGACGACGATGCCCGGCGGGCGGTGGAGGCGCGGATGGCGGCGCTCGCCGAGGCGATCGAGACGCGCGCCCGTACGCGCCCGCTCTGTCTCTTCCTCGAGGAGGGGGCGGCCGCCGAGGCGCTCGCGACCTTCGTGGCCGGCGCAGCTCCGACCGGTCGGGCGCTGATCGTCGTCCCGACCGGTGCGCCGATCGCGCGTCCGTTCGCGGGCGAGATCGCGCTGCCGCCGCTCGGCCTCGCGGAGATCCGACAGCTGGTGGCGGCCGGCCTCGACGCGCCGCCGCCGGAAGCGGCGGTAGAGTCGGTGGCTGAGACGTCGCGGGGGAACGCTGCGCTGGCCGCGCTGCTGGCGCGCCAGCTGATCTCCAACCTGCGGGCGGGCGAGCCGGGTGCGCCGGTCGCCACGGGCGCGGATCTCGCCGCGCTGCTCGGCGCCAGCTTCGCCGCGCTCCCCGAAGGGACGCAGCGGCTCGTGCTGGCCGTGGCGCTGGGCGCCGCCGAGCCCGGGGATGCCGCGGGGCTCGACGTGGCGGACGCGGCGCAGGCGCTCGCGTCCGGGCGAGGGGCCGGGTGGATTGCGGTCGGCGGCGGCGGCGAGCTCGCGCTGCCGAGTCCCGCCCACGGCCGGGCGTCGCTGGCGGCGGTCCTACCGGCGCCGGCGGTCGCCGTCGGCGAGCGCGCGCTCAGGATGCTCCCGCCGGGGGATCTCCGGCGGGCGGATGCGCTCGCGATGACCGGCCGTCCTGCCGAGGCGGCGGAGGTCCTCCGCGCGGCCGGTGCGGCCGCGGCGGTCGCGGGCGATCACGCGCGCGCGGCGGCGCTGCTCGAGCGCGCGGCTGCGCTGGCCCCCGCTGCGTTGGCATTCGCCGACCGGCTGGCGCTCGTCACGGGCCTGGGGGCCGTCGGCCGGTACGCCGAAGCAGCGGAGGTTCTGGGCGAGGCCCGCGCGCAGGCCGCGGGGAGCGCGGATCGCGCGGCGGCCTGCGAGCGCGAGGCGTGGCTGCTCGCCCGGCGCGGCGATTCGTCAGGGGCGCGCGCGGCGCTCGAGCGCGGCCTCGCCGAGGCGGAGGGGGCGGGGCTTGCCGCGGCGGGTCTGCGCGCGCGGCTCGGGCGGCTGCTCGTGAGCGCCGGAAAATTCGGGGAGGCGCTGGCGATCGTCGAGCCGTCGCTGGCGATCGTCGAGCCGTCGCTTGCGGATGGCGCCGGCTCTGGGGCGGGCGGCCGGACCTCCGCGCTGGCGGTGGAGACGGCGCTCCTGGCGAGCGCCTATCTCGGCGATCTCCCGCAGGCGCGCGCGCGCCTCGGGGAGCTCGCGCGCTGCGCGGTCGCGGAGACGCGGCTCGCCTACCTCGAGGGGTTGCTGGCGCAGCTCGCCGGGGAAGAGGGGACGGCGCGAGACGCGTACCGCCGGGCCTACGAGATCGCCGCCGCGCAGAACGACGTTCACACGGTGGCCGCCGTCGCGCTCAACCTGGGCGGCCTGCTCATCGAGGAGGGGCTCTACGGCGAGGCGCTGACCGCGTCGGCGCGCGCCGTGCGCGAGCTGGGACGGCTCGGGGCGACCACCGAGCTCTGCCCCGCGCTGGTCAATGCCGCCAACCTCTTCGTCGAGGTCGGCGATCTCGGGGCGGCGCGCCGCGCGCTCGATCGGGCGGTCGGCCTCACGGACGCCGGGCGCGGTGGCCGGGCGCTGGCGACGGCCGCCTTCGTCGAAGGGGATCTGGCCCGTCGGCGCGGCGACGTCGCGGCGGCGATCGGGCATTACCGAAGGAGCGCGGCGGGGTTCCGGGAGAGCGCGCAGCCGGCGGGCGCGAAGAGCGCGCTCTTGGCGATCGCCGAGGTCGGCGCGGCCGCGGGGCGTCTCGTCCAGGCCCGCCAGGCGCTCGCGGAGGCGGCCGAGCTGCGCGGCCCGGCCGACGCCGCGGCGGCGCCCGATTTCGCGCGGGCCCGCGCGCTGCTGGCGCTGGCCGAGGGGGGCGGCGAGTCGCTGGCGCCGGCGAGCGCGGAGCTCGAGCGGCTGGCCCGCGAGGCGCGCGGTCGCGGACGCCGGCCGTCGGCCTGGCGGCTCGCAGCGCTGGCGGGTCGGCTGGCGGCGCGGGCCGGCGCGACGGCCGACGCCCGCCGGGCATTCGAGCTCGCACGCACCGTTTTCGAGGAGGTCCGCATGGCGACGCCTGAACATCATCGTGCATCCCTGGAGAGTGATCCCGAGGCGCTCTGGCTCGCCGGCGACGCGACGGCCGGGCAGGGGGGCGAGCTCGCCGCCCGGGCGCAGGCCGCCGAGGGGCGGCTGCGCCGTCTCCTGCGCATCAACAAGCGCCTCAACAGCGAGCTGCGCCTGCCGCGCCTCCTGGAGATGATCGTCGACACCGTCATCGAGCTGACCGACGCCGAGCGCGGCTTCCTGCTGCTCGAGGACGAAGGGGGAGAGCTGGCGATCAAGGTGGCGCGCAACATCGATCAGCGGACGCTGGAGACCGAGGAGCTGGAGCTCTCCCGATCGATCGCCCGGCAGGCGGCGACCGGCGGCGAGCCGATCGTGACCATCGACGCCGCCGGCGACGACCGCTTCCGCGAGGCGCTCTCGGTCTCCGACCTGCACCTGCGCTCGGTGCTGGCGGTCCCGCTCGTCATCAAGGGGCGGCCCGTCGGGACGATCTACGTCGACCACCGGCTGCGCAAGGGGGCGTTCGATCAGGAGGACGTGCGCCTGGTCCTCGACTTCGCCGAGCAGGCGGCCATCGCGCTCGAGAACGCGCGCCTGCTCGGCGAGCTGCGGCGGCGAGAGAGGCAGGTCGAGGCGCTCAACCGGCGACTCGAGGCCGAGCTGGCGGCGCGGACCGAGGAGATCTCCGGGATCAAGGTCGAGCTGCGCGAGAACCGCGAGGCGCTCGCCGTCCGCTACGACTACCGCAACATCGTGGGGCGGACGCCGCGCATGCTGGAGCTGTTCCGGCTCATCGATCGGATCACCGACACGGCGCTGCCGGTGGTCATCCAGGGCGAGAGCGGCACCGGCAAGGAGCTGGTGGCGCGCGCCATTCACGTCAACGGGCCGCGGCGCGATCGCCCGTTCGTCGGCGAGAACTGCGCCGCCATCCCCGAGACGCTGCTGGAGTCGACGCTGTTCGGCTACGTGCGCGGCGCGTTCACCGGCGCCGAGCACGACACGCGCGGCCTGTTCGAGATCGCCGACGGCGGCACCCTGTTCCTCGACGAGGTGGGCGAGATGTCGCCGGCGATGCAGGGGAAGCTCCTGCGCGTGCTGCAGGAGGGCGAGCTCCGGCGGGTCGGCAGCGAGCGGACGCGGAAGGTCGACGTCCGGATCGTCGCCGCCACGAACCGCGATCTGGCGCGGCTGGCGGAGGAGGGGAAGTTTCGCCAGGATCTCTTCTTCCGCCTCAACGTCGCGACCGTGGCGCTGCCGCCGTTGCGCGAGCGGCGCGACGACATCCCGATGATCGTCGAGCACTTCCTGGCCAAGCTGGCCCGTCGCGACGCGCGCGCGGAGCCCAAGGCCATCGAGCCGGCGGCGGTGGCGCGCCTCGTGGCCTACCGCTGGCCCGGCAACGTGCGCGAGCTCGAGAACGAGATCACCCGCGCGGACGCGCTCTCGGGCGCGCGGATCACCGTCGCCGACCTGGCGCCGCGGATCGGCGCCGTCGACGACGCGGGCGTCATCGCCGCCGACAGCCACGACACCCTGACCATGAAGCCGCGCGTCGAGCGGCTCGAACGGGCGCTGGTGCGGGAGGCGCTCGGGCGTTCCGGGAACAACCAGACCAGGGCCGCGGAGCTGCTCGGCCTGTCGCGGTTCGGCTTGCAGAAGAAGCTCAAACGCTACAATTTCGTGCTCTAGCCGCGGCGAACCATGTTGCGCACATCGCCAACTTCGTTGTCATTCGATCGCCCGAAGCCCCGGGTTTCCGCCCCCGTTTGCGGGCGTGCGGTTTGCAGTTCGTCCCCTCGGAGGAGATCCGTCCCATGAACGCGCGCCGTCGACGCTGGTTGAAGCTGGGGACGCTGCTTTGCGCCAGCGCGTTGCTCTGGGCGTGCACGGCGCCGATTCTGACCGTGCCGCCGCCCTCGGCGGTGGGCTTCACCACGACTGTGCTCACCGACAGCACGGGCGCGCCGGAGACGTTCTGGATCGCGTCGGGGGGACTGCTGGAGCAGGCCGCCAACGCGGACTACTTCGTCTTCAATCGAACGCAGGGGCAGGGGGTCATCGCCACGGGCCGAAACGACGGCTCGTTCACCGCGCCGCCGATGACCGGAAACGCCAACGACCAGGTGCTCGTCTACTACAAGACGCCGTTCGGCGACTACAGTGATTCGGTCTGCGTCTTGTTGACGGCCGACGCGTCGCCCGCGCCGGCGTGCCCGGAATAGCCCGGCAGGCGCCGGACCTCCTCGCGTGCGATGCGCCAGGCGGCCTGGATGATCCAGGAGATCGATCGATCTTGCCGGATCGCCTCGTGCTGGGTCTCCCCCAGCACGGTCGCGTTGAAGTAGAGCGTGACCTTCTTCTTGGGCGACGACATACCGTCCTGCCGCGAAGGAGTTACGGAGAGATGCCGGGGGTCGACGGCAGGTAGAAGACGAGGTTGGCAGCCAGCGAGAAGGTGTGCGTCCACGACAGGTCGGCCGTCGTGGCCGAGAGATCGCCGTTGGTGTCGCGGCCCGACGGATTGAGCTTGGCCAGGATGTCGCGCAGCTCGACGTTCAGCGCCATCCAGTGGTTGAAGTAGCTGTGGAGCCCGAGGCCGAAGTTGAATCCGAGCTTCGTGCCGCTCACGCCGCAGTAATACGCGGCCGCGTTCGTCTTGTTCCCGTTGTTCGCGGCGTTCGAATTGGAGTCCTGGCAGGCATTGTTGGACGCCACGTTGGCGTTCGTCGGGGCCACCCCGAGGGCGCCGATTCCGCCGAAGCCGTAGAAGTCGTAGTTGGCGAACAGCTTGCCGAACAGCGAGTACTTGCCGGAAAACGGTGCGAGCTCCGCCTGAGCGCCGAACATGTTGTTGATCTTCTGCATCGAGTTGATGGCGTCGTTCTTGGTCGGCTCTGAAATGATGGGCGGAGTGCCGGTCAGCGATCCCGTGACGTTGCTCTGGTAGGTGGTCGCGATGTTTGCCACCGCGAAGCTGCCGAAGGCGGAGATCGACAGCCAGTCGGTCAGGTGGAAGCCCGCCTTCAGGTTGAAGAACATCGAGTGGTAGAAGTCCTGGTTGATCGTCGTGCCGAAGCCGGCGCCGACCTCGAGACGCGAGGCCCGCAGCTCGTAGCGCTTTCGGATGGCGGGTGCGTCGGCCAGTGGGCTCTTCCGCTGCGCCTGGGCGGCGAGGGGCACCACCGTCACCGCGAGGGCGACGAAGAGCGCGATCCGCCGGTGCAGGCCTTTGCTGCCGTGGGTCTTCCCGTTTTTGATCATGGGCATGTCCTTCTCCGAGCGCCGGGTCACTTGCAGGTTGAGATCCGCGTTCTTGTTCATGGACGCCGCCCTAACGAGGAGTCTTGTACTGGAACTTGGTCGGCAGATAGAACCCGACGCCGACGTAGAAGATGACGTTGTTGATCAACTCCGACTGCGCCTGTGCCTTCGCCTGGTCAGAGTTCGTGATCGGCGGCATCGCCCCCGTGCCGTTCGGCAATGGTTCGAACTTGTCCGGCAGGAAGTAGTCGCGGAGTGCGAAGTTGACGGTCAGCCAGTCGAGCAGGAAAAACCGGCTGCCGATCCCGATGTTCGGCGTGAGGTCGGTATTCTGGAAGGCGAGCGAATCGTTGGCCGGGTCGCGGGGGATGACCTTGGTGATGGTCACGCCGACGCCCGCCGAGGCCCAGATCTCCCAGCTGATGATCGACCGGTTGAAGAGGGCGAACTTGCCGTAGACGGGAACGTAACCGAAGTTCAGCGAGCCGCCGTAGAGGTACTGGTTCAGCGTCGGCGCGCGGTTGAACTCGCTGCCGAGCAGCTCTTCCGTGGTGGTCAGCTGGTGGATGAAGTACTGCCCCTGCAGCCCGATCCAGAAGACGTCGGTCAGGAAGAAGTTCAGGTCGGCGCCGAAGACATAGTGACGGACGAGGTTGTCGTTGATCGAGATACCGGTGAACGGCGAAAGCTCGAGGCGACCTCCCTTGAGGAACGCCTTGCGCGGAACGACGACGATGTCGGCCCAGCTTGCGCTCGAAGTGGGACGGACGGGCTTTGGGGCGCCGACCTCTTCCTCGACCCTCGCCGGTTGAGATTCGTCGGTCTCCAGGCTCTCGCTCGGGGCTGCAGCTTCCTTGCCCTGGCCTTGGCCCTGGCCTTGGCCGGCCGCGCTGTCCGCCTTGCCGCTGGTGTCGCCCGCCGCCTTGTCGTCGGCGCCCGTGGTGGCCGCTTTTCCGCTGTCATCGGCGGTCGTCGAATCGTCCGCCGCCGGAGCCGCCTTCCCACCGCCCTTTTTCGCGTGGCCCGTTGCCGCCCAGCCAACGAGGGCAACCCATACGAGAAGGCTGATGGCCGGTCGCTTCATGATCCCTCGCTGTCTCTGGGGGGTTGAAAAAGCTGAAGGGCAAAAAACCCAAAAAATATCAAAGACTTACGGCCAAAATCAGAATTTTGCGCACTATAGCACGCTAAAAAAAATCCAAGCAACTAAAAATGCTGAGCTTAGGTTTCGAGCGGCGCGAACAGAGCCTCGACGAACTCCTCCGGATCGAACGCGCGGAGATCCTCGACCCGCTCGCCGACCCCGACGTAGCGCACCGGGATCTTCAATTGGTCGGCGATTCCGAGAATCACGCCCCCCTTGGCGGTGCCGTCCAGCTTGGTGAGGACGATCCCGGTCACGGCCATCGCCTCGGTAAAGATCTGCGCCTGCGCGATCGCGTTCTGGCCGCTGGTGGAGTCGATCACCAGCCAGGTCTCGTGCGGCGCGCCGGGGGCCGCCTTGCCGAGAGTCCTGCGGACCTTCTGAAGCTCCTGCATGAGATCGATCTTGGTGTGCAGCCGTCCCGCGGTGTCGGCGATCACGACGTCGAAGCCGTCCGTCACCGCGCGCTTGACCCCGTCGAAGATCACCGACGAGGGATCGGCGCCCTCCTTGCCGCGCACGATCGCGGCGCCGGTGCGCCCGGCCCAGATCTCGAGTTGCTCGGCTGCGGCGGCGCGGAAGGTGTCGCCGGCGGCCAGCATCACCTTCTTGCCGTCGCCCCCGAGCTTGGCGGCCAGCTTGCCGATGGTGGTCGTCTTGCCGCTTCCGTTGACGCCGATGACCAGCAGGACGAACGGCTTCTGCGAGGAGAAATCGAGCTCGGGCGAGGGGAGCGAGAGCATCTCGGTGCTGCGCTGGCGCAGGAAGGCCCAGACGGCGTCGGGATCCTTGAGCTCGCGCCGCGACAGAGAGCTGCGGATCTCCTCGAGCAGCCTCTGGCTGGTCTTGACGCCGATATCGGCGGTGAGGAGCACCTTCTCGATCTCGTCGACCACCGACGGGTCGAGCTCCTTGCGACCCGCGAAGACCTCGCCGAGGCGGGCGATGAAGCCCGACGAGCGCGTGCGGGCGAGGCCGGGCCCGAGCGCAGCGGCCTCCTTGCGCTTCGGCTCCGGAGCGCGCGCCACGGCGGGCGCCGGGAAGGGGATGACCTGCGCGGACGGCTTCTCTGCCCCCGCTTCCGGCGCCGGCTCGACCTCCGGTTCCTCCGCCCGCGCTTCTGGCGCCGTCGCGGCTGCGGTGGCTGATCGTCCGGCGGGGCGCGCCCGTGGCTGCTCTTCTTCTTCCGGTTCCGGCTCGGGCTCTGTTGCGCGTCGTGGCAGTCGGGGCGCGGGCGCGTCGACCTCCTCGATCTGACGCCTGCGGGCGGCCCGGGCGCGGCGAACGAACATGACGCCCAGGGCCCCGCTCACGCCAAGTCCACCCACGACCGCAATCAGCTCGTAGAGCTCCGTGGCGCCGATCGGCAGCGACGAGAAATCCATCGGGGGTGGGACACTATCACCAAACGTGGGATTGTCTGCCGGGCAGCTCCCTGATTGCTGCGAGAGGAGAAATTTGCGCCGAAGGCGGCACGGCGCGACTCTGTTTACAGAACGGGGACCGGGGTGCTACAAGGTGACGCTGCCGTGACAATACATTCGACGTATGGTCGCTGCGGCCCCAGCCACGTCACAGTCCCCCACCCGATCCGGAAGCGGAGGCGTGTTTGAAGATCAAGCGCATCGAGATCTGCGGTTTCAAGTCGTTCGTCGAGAAGACGTCGATCAGTTTTCCGGACCCGATCACCTCGATCGTGGGTCCGAACGGATGCGGCAAGTCGAACATCGTCGACGCCATCCGCTGGGTCATGGGCGAGCAGTCGGCGAAGCACCTGCGCGGCCGCGCCATGGAGGACGTCATCTTCGCGGGCTCGGAGTCGCGCGGGCCGGCCGGGATCGCCGAGGTGTCGCTGACGTTCGACGCACGCACGTTGGCGCGTGGATGCGGTGGCCGGGGGCGTCGCCTGGGGCGCGGTCGGGGCCGGAGGAGATCGTCGTGACCCGGCGGCTCTACCGCGACGGCGAGAGCGACTATCTGCTGAACGGCGTGCCGTCGCGACTGCGCGACGTCGTCGAGTTCTTCCTGGGCACGGGCGTCGGCTCGAAGGCGTACGCCATCATCGAGCAAGGGCGCATCGGGTTCATCGTCTCGTCGCGCGCCGAGGATCGGCGCGGCCTCATCGACGAGGCCGCCGGCATCACCAGCTACAAGGCCAAGAAGAAGGCGGCCGAGCGGCGGATGGACTCGACGCGCCAGCACCTGCTGCGCGTGTCCGACATCGTCGGTGAGATCGAGGGGCGGCTGCGCTCGCTGCGGCTGCAGGCGCAGAAGGCCGAGCGCTACAAGCGCTACAAGGCCGAGCTGCGCGACCTCGATCTCTGGTCGTCGGCGCAGCGCTACCTCGGGTATCTGGCCGACGAGAAGTCGCGCGCAGGGCGAGCTCTCCGAGGTGCGCGAGCGGCACGACGTCGACGCGGCGGCGCTGGCCCTCGAGGAGGCGTCGATCGAGGCCGAACGGCTCTCGGTCGCCGAGGAGGCGAACGAGCTCGCCACCGCCAAGGACGATCTGTTCGCGCTCTCCAACAAGGCGCAGCTGGGGATGCAGCGCGCCGCCCACCACGAGGACGAGGCGAGCGAGCTCGGCTCGCGCGCCGAGTCGGCGCGCAAGGAGGCCGAGGAGCTGCGCGCGCGGGCCACGGCGCGGGGCGCGGACGTCGAATCGATCACCGCCCAGCTGGCCGCGATCGACGGTGAGGCGGAGCGGCGCGAGCAGGAGCACGATCAGGAAGCGCGGCTGCAGGACGTGCGGCGCGCGGCCCTGCACGAGGCGCGCGGCGCGCTCGAGGGGGCCGTCGCCGAGATGGCCTCCGCCACCGCGCGGATCGCGCGCATCGAGGCCGAGCACACGGCGGCGCTCGCGCGGCGCGACGACCTCGCAGGACGGCTCGCCGGCCTCGGCGGCGAGGATGCCGCGGCCGGTGAGCGGCTGGGCGCGCTCGCCGCGGAGCAGACGGGATTCGAGGAGCGTGTCCTCACCTTGCGCGAGCGGGTCGACCGCGCGCGACGGCGCTCGGCCGAGGAGGAGGCGCAGCTCGGGGCGCTGCGCGCCGACCTCGGACGGGGCGAGCTGGAGCTGGAGACGCTGCGCGAGGAGGCGCACCGGCGGCGCTCGCGGCTGGCGTCGCTGTCGGAGATCCAGGACCGTTACGAAAGCTTCCAGAAGGGCGTTCGTGCCATCATGCAGGAGCGCGAGCAGCGGGGTGGGGCCGGGATCGAAGGGCTGGTGGCCGACATCATGCAGCCGCCGCCGGAGCTGGAGACCGCCGTCGAGGCGGTGCTGGGCGAGCGGCTCGGCAACGTCATCGTCGAGTCGCACGAGGCGGGCGTGGAGGCCATCCAGTTCCTCAAGCAGCGGAGCGAGGGGCGGTCGTCGTTCATCCCGCGCGCGCTGCGCGCCCAGCGCGGCGAGGTTCTGTACGACGCCACCGGTGGATTGTCGGGATCGTCGTCTCCCTCGGGCGATGGAGGCTTCACGCCGGTCGTCGATCCGGCCGCGGTCGCCGACGCCTGGCCGGACGCGCCCGGTGTGCGTGGGCCGATGCTCAACCTCATCAACTACGACCGGAAGTACGACGCGGTCGCCACCTATCTGCTCGGCGACGTGCTGGTGGTCGAGGATCTCGAGCGGGCCCTGGCGCTCTGGCGCGAGACCCGGACGACGAAGACGATCGTCACCCTCGACGGCGAGGTGATCGACCCGCACGGCGTCGTCACCGGCGGCTCGCGCGAGTCGGCGCTGGCCGGTGTGCTCGAGCAGAAGCGCGAGATCCGGGAGCTGGAGGCGGTGATGCAGCGGCTCGACGCCGACGTCGACTCGGCGCTGGGCCGTCATGTGGAGAAGAAGCAGGCCGCCGCCGATCTCGGCCGCGCCCGCGACGAGGGGGCGCTCGCGCTGCGCGCCGACGAGATGGCGCTGCTCGGCCAGGAGAAGGATCTCGAGCGGATCCTCGAGGAGCGGCGACGCCTCGAGGCGCGCCGGGCGGCGCTGGCGGTGCAGACCGTCGATCTCGGCCGCGCGCAGGAGGAGACCGAGGCGCGGCTCGCTGCCGGGACGACGGACCTCGAGGGGGTCCGCGCCGCGCTGGCGGAGGCCGAGCGGCGCGCCGGGGAGCTGCGGGTGGAGAGCGTCGCGCTGGCCGACGAGGTCGATCGCGGGGTCGCCCAACTGACGACGCTGAAGGTGGCCGCCACGCAGGCGATCGAGCGGCGGCAGAACGCGCGCCAGACGCTGGAGCGGCTCCTGGCCGACCGCGCGGAGGACGAGGCGCGGGCGACCCGGCTCGACGCGGCGATGGCGGAGGACTTCGCGCGCGCCGAGACGCTGCGCGCGCAGGTCGTCGAGCTGCGGGGCGAGGCCGAGCTGGCCCAGGCGGAGGCCGAGGCCCGGGCGCGCGAGCACGGCGACCGGCAGAGCGCGCTCGAGGCGCGGCAGGGGGCGCTGGCGGCCCGTGAGGCCGATCTGCGGGCGGCGCGCGCCGAGGTGGCTCGCCTCGCGCAGGCGGCGGCGAAGCTGGAGCTGCGCTGCCAGGAGGCGGCCATGCGCCGCGGCGGTATCGAGGAGCAGGTGGCCGATCGCTACCGCGACGTCGAGCTGGCCAAGGTCGTCACCGACTATCACCTGCGCGCGCTGTTCGGCGCGGAGGAGGAGAAGCGGGCGGAGGAGCTGCGTGGCCTCATCGAGCGCATGGGCGAGATCAACCTCACCGCGATCGAAGAGTCGGAAGAGCTGCAAAAACGGTTCGACTTCCTGACCACGCAGCGGAGCGATCTCGAGTCGGCCATCTCGCAGCTCGAGACGGCGATCGAAAAGATCAACCGCGCCTCGCGCAAGCGGTTCCGGGAGACGTTCGACGCCGTCAACGTCGAGTTCCAGGCAGATCTTCCCCCGCCTCTTCGGCGGTGGACGCGCGCACCTGGCGCTCACCGATGAGACCGACATGCTGGAGACGGGGATCGAGATCGTCGCCAACCCGCCAGGCAAGAAGGTCAGCCAGAACATCGAGCTGCTCTCGGGCGGCGAGAAGGCGCTCACCGCGGTCTCGCTGCTGTTCGCCATCTTCCTGGTCAAGCCGTCGCCGTTCTGCGTTCTGGACGAGGTCGACGCGCCGCTCGACGAGGCCAACGTCGGCCGCTTCAACCAGGTGGTCCGCGAGATGACCGACCGCTCGCAGTTCATCATCATCACGCACAACCGCCGGACGATGGAGATCGCCGACCGGCTGTGCGGGGTGACGATGGAAGAGCCGGGCGTCTCCAAGCTGGTGGCGGTCAACCTGCGCTCGAGCGGCGGCAAGGACGGCAAGGAAAAGATCGGCCGCGCGCAGGTCGAGACCCAGGCCGCGCCGGCTCAGGCGTGAACCGCCGGCTCCGGTGCGCGTGGCATTTGACGCCTTAGCGGCGCTCCCCTAGACTCCGCATCGATAGCGATGGCCACTTACATCACCGAAGAATGCATCAACTGCGGGGCTTGCGAGCCCGAGTGCCCCAACGAGGCGATCAGCGAGGGCGACGACATCTACGTCATCGATCCCAAGCTCTGCACCGAGTGCGTGGGATTTCACGATCACGAGGCCTGTCAGGCGGTCTGTCCCGTCGAGTGCTGTCTCCCGGATCCGAACAACAAGGAGACCGAGGACTCGCTCATCACGCGGGCCAAGTCGCTGCACCCCGACAAGGCGTTCGGCGACGAGTATCCGTCCCGCTTCCGTAAGAACGGATAGCGGCCAGCACCGTGGCTGCGCGCAGGCTGATCGTCGCCATCGACGGGCCCGCCGGAGCTGGTAAATCGACGACCGCGCGGCTTTTGGCCGAGCGGCTCGGGTACGCTCTGCTCGACACGGGGGCCATCTATCGAACGATGGCGCTGCGCGCGCGCGAGCGCGGCATCGCCTGGGACGACGGGCCCGGCGTCGCGGCGCTGGCCGACGGGCTGGAGATCGGCTTCCGGCTGGAAGGGGCGGTCAATCGGGTGCTCGCCGACGGCGCTGACGTGACGGGAGCGATCCGCACCCCGGAGATCTCCGACGGCGCGTCGCGCGTCTCGGCGCTGGCCGAGGTCCGGGCTGCACTGCTCGAACTCCAGCGTCGGATCGGCGGCGCGGGCGGCGTGGTCGTCGAGGGGCGCGACATCGGGACCGTGGTTTTCCCGAAGGCGGAGGCAAAGTTCTTCCTGACGGCGTCGACCGACGAACGGGCGCGGCGCCGCGTCGCGGAGCTGCGCGCCGCCGGCAAGCCGGTCGACGAGGCAACGACGCGCGCCGAGCTCGTCGCCCGGGACGAGCGCGACTCGACCCGCGCCGCCGCGCCGCTGCGCCGCGCCGACGACGCGATCGAGATCGACTCCAGCGCGCTCGGCCCGGACGAGGTGGTGGCGAGGATGGCCGAGATCGTGGGCGCGCGCGCCAGCGCCGATTGACGGCGTTAGGGGGAGATCCAGGTGTTGCCGTTGCCGACACACGCCATCATCAACGTGGAGGCGCTTCCGGCGTAGGACCAGTTCGTGATGCTGCCGGAGCCTTGCGCGATCCGGCAGCCTCCGTCGGCGCCCGCATGCGAGCAGGTCGAGGAGACAACCCCGCCCGCGGAGACGCACGCCTGGCTCTGTCCCTGCAACGCGTCGCCGGAGAGGCCGGCGTACTCGACACAAGTCATGCTCGCGCCCGCGCCCAGGGTGCAGGCGGTGGTATCGCCCCCGCCGCCCCCGCACGCGACGAGCGCGGCCAGGGCCGCAGCGACCAGGGAGACCAGCGAAGAAGGGCGTCGATGCATGGCACATCATAGGCGTCCCTTCCGTCTGCCGACCAGCTTGGCTCCCGGCGTCCGGATGCGTTGACATTCCCGAGGGGCGACGCTAAGTTTCGCGCCTTCTTCACCTAGGCACCTGGGCCGCCGAATGGTTCGGCGCGCGCCGGAACAACCTCGAACCCCCGCAACGTGCGGGACAGCAGAAATGAGCCCCCCTCATGAGAGAGGGCTCGAAAGGCAGAGAGATAGGCATGGTTTCAGCTCAGACCGAAAACAACGCACAGGAGGAGAGCTTCGCAGCACTGTTCGAAGAGTCCCTCAAGCACGAGAACGTCAAAGAAGGCGACATCGTCAAAGGCAAGGTCATCCACGTCGGCAAGGACCACGTGGTGGTCGACATCGGCTACAAGTCCGAGGGGACGATCCCGCTCTACGAGTTCACGCAGGCCGACGGTGCCGTGGGCATCAAAGAGGGCGACGAGATCGACGTCTTCCTCGAGAACCGCGAGGACGAGAACGGCCTCTGCATCCTCTCCAAGGAGAAGGCCGACCGGCTCAAGGTTTGGGACGAGATCTCGGGCGCCTGTGAGCGCGACGAGCTCATCGAAGGCACCATCAGCGCGCGCGTGAAGGGCGGCCTCTCGGTCACCATCCGCGGCGGCGTGAAGGCCTTCTTGCCGGGCTCGCAGGTCGACCTGCGCCCCGTGCGCAACCTCGACGCCTTCATCGGCAAGTCGCACCGGTTCAAGGTCATCAAGTTCAACAAGAAGCGCGGCAACATCGTGCTGTCGCGCCGCGTGCTGCTCGAGAAGGAGCGCGCCGAGCTCAAGGGGATGACCCTCGAGAAGCTGAAGGAAGGCCAGATCGTCGAGGGGATCGTCAAGAACCTCACCGAGTACGGGGCCTTCATCGACCTCGGCGGCATCGACGGACTCCTGCACATCACCGACATGTCCTGGGGCCGCGTCACGCACCCCTCGGAGCTGTTTCAGGTCGGCGATCACGTGCGGGTCAAGGTCCTCAAGTTCAACGTCGAGACCGAGCGGGTTTCGCTGGGCTTGAAGCAGATCAGCGAGGATCCCTGGACCCACGCGCAGGAGAAGTACCCGCCGGGCACGGTCGTGCGCGGCAAGGTCGTCTCACTCAAGGACTACGGCGCTTTCATCGAGCTGGAAGAGGGCATCGAGGGCCTGGTCCACATCTCCGAGATGTCCTGGACCCGCCGGGTCAAGCACCCGTCGAAGGTTGTGGCCGTCGGCGACACCGTCGAGGCGGTCGTCCTCGACATCGACCCGCGCCAAAATCGAATCAGCCTCGGCATCAAGCAATTGGAGCCGAACCCGTTCGCCTCTCTGAAAGAGAAGTATCCGCCGGGCACGGTGGTCAAGGGCGTCATCCGCAACATCGCCGACTTCGGTATCTTCGTGGAGATCGAGGAGGGCATCGACGGCCTGGTGCACGTCTCCGACCTGTCGTGGACCCAGCGGGTCAAGCACCCGTCGGAGCTGTATCAGAAGGGTGACGAGGTCGAGGCGGTGGTGCTCAACATCGACTTCGACGGCGAGAAGCCCAAGGTGTCGCTCGGCATCAAGCAGCTGGTTCCCGACCCGTGGGATCGCATCCCCTACGACTACCCGGTCGGCAAGATCGTCGAGGCCAAGGTGATCAAGGTGCTCGACTTCGGCGCCTTCGTGGAGATCGAGAAGGGCGTCGAGGGCCTCATTCACGTCTCCGAGTTCTCGGAGGAGCGCATCGAGGACGCCAAGCAGTTCGTCAAGCCGGGCCAGACGCTCAAGGCCGAGATCATCGGCGTCGACACGGCGGAGCGGAAGATTGGCCTCTCGTTCCGCGGCGCCACGCGCGCCGAGGAGCTGGCTGACGCGCAGGGCTTCTCCGGCGGCGCCCCGACGGCGACGCTGGGCGACGTCATGCGCGACAAGCTGGCGGCGCTGGCGGCGCAGGTCCCCGGCAACAAGAAGAAAGAAGCCGAGCCCCAGCCCGAGCCCGAGCCGGACGACGACGAAGACTCCTCGAAGTAGCGGACGGTGGCGATGACCCCGGCGACGCGAACACTGGCGTGGGTGCGCCAGTTCGCGAAGCTCTGGGGCTTCGCCCTCTTCTGCGTCCTCATCGTCTTCATCTTTCGGGAGGTCGTCCTCCCGTTCCTGTTCGCCATCCTGGTGGCGTACATCCTGGCGCCGATCGTCGACTGGTTCAGCCGGCGGCGCGTGGGCGGAAAGCCGTTCCCGCGCGCGGCGGCGGTGATCATTCTCTACGTCAACATCATCGCCGTCCTTGGGCTCTTCCTCGGCTATTTCGTCCCCAAGCTGTCAGGCGACTTCGCCCGGCTGTTTCGCGAGGCGCCGCAGCTGTTCGCCAAGGTGAACCGCGAGTGGCTGCCGCGCGCTGGCGCTTGGGTCGATCAACACTTCGGCCCGGAGCAGGAGGAGGGGACGGCGGACGTGGTCACCGGCGGGGGACCCGTGGCGCCTCCGGCGGCTCACCAGATCGTCCTCGAGCCCCTCCCCGACGGGCGCTACCGGATCGACGTCGACGCGCTGGCTCTCGAGGTACGGCCGACCAGGGACGGGCGTTATCTCATCGCGCCGCCACACACCGAGGAGTCGGTTCCGGGCGGCGGCGGCAAATGGGAGCGCTCCATCAAACAGTGGCTGTCGGAGCGGCTGAAATCGACGGAAGGGGAGAGCCAGCGCGCGCTGGAGTACGGGCAGAAGTTCATCGGCGCGGTCGTGGCGGGGATCGGCCGCCTGTTCCTGGTGCTGATGGTGGCTGCCTTCATCCTGGTCGATCTGCGGCGTGTCCAGGAGTTCCTGCGCTCGCTGGTCCCCGAGAAGTATCAGACGGACTACGAACGGATCGCGAGCGGGATCGACCGGGGCCTCGCGGGCGTGATTCGCGGACAGCTGGTCATCTGCCTCATCAACGGCACGGCCACGTATGCGGGGCTCCGGATCTTTCGCGTGCATTACCCCCTTTTGCTGGCCGCGATCGCGGCGACGATGAGCCTGGTGCCGATCTTTGGATCGATCCTGTCGTCGGTGCCGATCGTGGCGATCGCGCTCATCTCGTCGGGGACGTTCGATCTCGCGCAGGGGATCAAGGTCCTGGCCTGGATCATCGGCATCCACCTGGTCGAGGCGAACTTCCTGAACCCGAAGATCATGGGCGACGCGGCCAAGATTCATCCGGTGCTGGTGGTGTTCGCGCTGATTGCCGGCGAGCACAGCTATGGCCTCACCGGCGCGCTGTTCGCTGTTCCGGTCGCCTCGATCATCCAGACGATCTTCATGTACTACCGCAAGCGGCCGCGCCCGCCCGCGGCCGTCGCGCCGGCCCCGGCGGCTTGAGTCGACCAGAAGGCGAGCGCAGCGCGGCTCCGCCGCGCGGAGCGAGCGGGGACCGGGGGACGCGAGCGGCAGCGAGCCGTCCCCCGTGAAGCTAGAGCGCGAGGACTTGCGGCGCGCGGTCCGGGCCGGCGATCAGCGCCGAACGATCGGGGACCTCGTGCCAGCCGGGGCGCATGGCGACGTCGCGATCCGATTCGATCACCAGCGCGCGCAGGGCCTCGTGCGGGATGCGGCGACCGTTGCGTCCGGCGCCGGCATCGTGCTTGGCCTGGCAGACGGGGCAGTCGGAGATCCCCTCGATGCCGAGATAGCGGATGGGCGAGGCGCACCCGGTGGCCGCGAAGCAGCGCCCGTTGGTCGCCGCCAGCGCGATCTGCAGCGGGGCCGCCCCGATGCCGGAGAGCAGCTTGTCGACGAAGGCCAGGCTGTTGCGCAAGGCCGCATGAACGGCCGACGGCGCCGGGGTAGGCTGATCGAGGATCCCGGCGTCATGCAGGAAGGCGAGAAAGAGATGAAACAGGTGCTCGCTCGGCTGGCGCCCGCGGATGTTGCGGCGCAAGAAGGCGGGGGTGGTCTCGAGGATCCGGTCGCGGATCGCGTCCCAGGCGCCGTCGTCGACCTCGGCGATCGACCCGAACAGCCAGGAGCGGAAGCGGAAGGGGTCGGCGTCCTCGGCCGCCGTGGCGCCGTCGTGGCCGAGGCCAACCCGGCCGACGAGCGCATCGGCGCGCGTGTCCTTGACCAGGTTGTAGAGGTCGACCTCGACGGTCTCGGCGCGCGGTCGCTTCTGCAAGAGGACGTCACCCCCCTGCACGAAGCCGAGCCCGTAGCCTTCGGGCATGCCGACGTCCCCGCGCACATAGAGCGCGGATCGTGCGGAGAACAACGCGCAGGCGAGGTTCTCCGGCTCATTTCCGAAGTACGCGACGAGGTGCCTCACGACGCAATACGAAGTATACGGACCCGCGCATGAAAATCACGGAGATCTACAGCAGCATCCAGGGCGAAACACAGTACGCGGGTCTACCGTGTACGCTGGTTCGCACGACCGGGTGCGATCTGCGCTGTGGGTATTGCGACACCGCCTTCGCCTTTCATGGCGGCAAAGACATGACCTTCGACGACATCTCGCGAGAGGTGGACCGTCTGGGCGCTCCGCTCGTGCTGCTCACCGGCGGCGAGCCGATGCTCCAGCGCGAGCTGCCGGCGCTGGCGGCGCGGCTTCTCGGCGCGGGCTACAAGGTGATGATCGAGACCTCGGGCGCGCACCCCCTGGACGCGCTACCGGATGAGGTCGTCCGGATCGTGGACGTCAAGACGCCGGCCTCGGGCGAAATGCACCGCATGCGCTGGGAGCTGCTCGACGCGCTCCGCCCGCGCGACGCGGTCAAGTTCGTCGTCGCGGATGAGCCCGACTACCGATGGGCTTGCGAGATCATCCGCAAGCATGGGCTCGGCGGACGTACAGAGGTGCTGCTTTCGCCCGTCCACGGCCGTCTGGACCCCAAGAATCTCGTAGCCTGGATGCTTCGCGATCGGCTCCCGGCGCGGCTGAATCTGCAGCTGCACAAGTACGTCTGGTCGGCCGAGGCCCGAGGCGTATAGCCGTTTGAAAATCAGCGGTTACTGGCGGGCACCGGGGTTCCTAGATAAGATATTTCGATTGACAGGGCGCGCCGCAGCCTGTTAGGTTCCGGTCGACTTTTAGGCAGTAACTGTCCAAAAACGTTAAAGAAAACTCGTCGAGGAGACGAGCTTTGGAGAGTCCCGACTCCATGGACGACGAGCACTTCGGAAACTGCCTCCGCCGCGCGAGAGAAGAAAAATCTCTCACGGTCGGTGACGTTTCGGCATCGACCAAGGTGCCGCGCTCGGCGATCGAGTTGCTGGAAGCGGGATCGCTGAACGGGTTGCCGGCGCAGGTGTTCGTGCGCGGGTTCATTCGATCGTACGCGAAGGCGGTCGGGCTCGCCGAGGCGCAGCCGCTGGCGGCTCTACGATCGCGCGGTCAATCGCGAGAGCGAGGTCGCGCGCGTGAAGTCCGCGAGCCCGGTCGTCGATCCCGTCCTCGCCGGCGGCGCCGTCGACGAGGAAGACGCCGGGCGCCGTCGGGGGCTCGGCCTCGCGGTGTTCGTGATCATTTTGGTGCTCATCGCGACGATCACGCTGTCGCTCTTGCTGCGCCGCCCGCCGCAATCGGGCGAGGGGCTCTCGCAGCTGGGAGCCACGCCGGCGCAGATCTCGGGAACCGTCGTCGGTGCCCACACGCCCGCGGCGGCGCCGCGATCGTCCGACACGCTGGCCTGACGCCCGGCTAGAATCGAGTCCACCCGATGGGCTCGCTCTCGACACCCGCGATCGTCTTGCGCGCCGTCAACTACGGCGAGGCCGATCGCGTCGTCACGCTGTTCGGCCGTGACGACCGGGCGGCTCTCGGCGCTCGCGCGCGGCGCGCGCAAGAGCCAGCGCCGCTTCGCGGGCGGGCTCGGGCTCGTGCGCGTCGGCATCGCCTCGCTGCGCGAGCGCGCCGGGGCCGATCTGCTGACGCTGGAGAGCTTCGATGCGACGACCGCGTACGCGCGCGCTGCGGCGCCGACGTGGCGCGCATGGCGCACGCCGCCTACGTCGCGGAGCTGGTGACCAAGCTCTGCGCCCCGCGCCAGGTCGAGCTGGCGATCTACGACTGGCTGGCGACGTTCCTCGACCTGTCTCGACGCCGAGGGCGCCAGCGCCGAGCGCTTGCGCGTCTTCGAGCTGGGCCTGCTCGGCCGCCTCGGTTTCGGCCCCGTTGTCGACGAGCTGCGTCGTCTGCGGCGGCGACACGGCCGCCAGGGCCTACCGCTGGGACCCCGATCGCGGCGGCGCGGTCTGCGCGCCTGCGGGCGCGGCGGCCGCCCGATCCGCCTCGAGGTGCGCGCGGCGCTGGCGCGGCTCGGTGCGACGTCTCGCTGCGGCGATGCGGGCGGCACGAGCGCTCCCGGCCGACATCAACCGCGGCTGCCGCGAGGCGCTGCTCGAGATCATCAAGCAGCACATCAGCGGTCCGCTCCAGTCGCTGGAATTCATAGCCAAACTCGGCGGCCGTCCGTGAGGCGGGGCGTGACGGCCGGCGCTGCTCGGCATCCGGCACGTCGCGCTGTACAGTGCGCGAGCTCGAGGCCGCCGAGCGCTTCTGGGTCGACGTCATGGGCTACGAGGTCGAGTGGCGCCCCGACGCCGACAACGTCTACCTGCGCGGCGGCGCGCGACAACCTGGCGCTGCACCGCGCGGCGCCCGGCGCGAGCGACGACGCCGGACAGCTCGACCACATCGGCATCGCCGTCCCGACGCCGGCGGACGTCGACGCCTGGGCGGCTCACCTCGAAGCGCGCGGCGTCACGCTCAAGACCCGCCCCAAGACCCACCGCGACGGCTCGCGCTCGCTCTACTTCCACGGCCCGCAAGTACTCTTGATCCAGATCATCCACCACCTGCCCATGACGTGACCGGCGCTCTTCGATTAGAGTGTCCGGCCATGCCGGCGTCCGCGCTCGAACAGATCGTCAGCCTCGCCAAGCGGCGGGGGTTCGTCTTCCCATCGTCGGCCATCTACGGCGGCCTCGGCAGCACCTGGGACTACGGTCCGCTGGGCGTCGAGCTCAAGAACAACGTCAAGCGCGCCTGGTGGCGCAGTCGGTCGTCCACGAGCGCGACGACATGGAGGGCCTCGACGCCGCCATCCTCATGAACCGGCTCGTCTGGAAGTACTCGGGCCACGAGGCGACGTTCTCCGACCCGATGACCGACTGCCGCAACTGCAAGGCGCGCCCGCGCGCCGACCACGTCTTCGTGGCGCAGAAGGGGCGCGACCCGAAGGGCGTCGCCGAGATCAACGCCGCCATCGCCGCCAAGGAGCTCAAGTGCCCGAAGTGCGGCGTCGACCGACCTCACGCGAGGCGCGGCCGTTCAACCTGATGTTCAAGACGACCGTCGGCGCCGTCGACACCGGCGACGACAGCGGGCTCGCGTACCTGCGGCCCGAGACGGCGCAGGGCATCTTCGTCAACTTCAACAACGTGCTCGATACCATGCGCCGCAAGCTGCCCGTTCGGCGTCGCGCAGATCGGCAAGGCGTTCCGCAACGAGATCACGCCGGGCAACTTCACGTTCCGCACGCGCGAGTTCGAGCAGATGGAGATCGAGTACTTCGTCAAGCCGGGCGAGGACGAGGCGGCGCACCAGATGTGGATCGACACCCGCACGAAGTGGTACGCCGACCTCGGGATGCGGCCGGACAACCTGCGCCAGCGCGAGCAGACGAAGGACGAGCTCGCCCACTACTCCAAGCGCTGCGTCGACCTCGAGTACAAGTTCCCCATGGGCTTCTCCGAGCTCGAGGGCATCGCCAACCGCGGCGACTACGACCTGTCCGGCGCACAGCCGCGGCCCCCACAACCCCGACTCGGTCGGCGAGCTGCGCTACTTCGATCAGGAGCAGAAGAAGCACATCGTCCCGTACGTCATCGAGCCGTCGGCGGGCGCCGACCGCGCGACGCTGGCGTTCCTGTGCGACGCGTACGACGAGTCGCTCGTCAAGGAGCCGCCCGCCGAGGAGGTCGCCAAGCTCAAGCGAGCTCGTCGAGAGCTTCGCGAAGTCGGTCGACAAGCGCGACGCCAAGCAGATGGAGCCCGACGTCGAAGGAGCGCCTCGTCGCGGCGGCGCGAGAGGATCGCCGCCGGCGCTGCCGGGCTCGCTGCCCGAGCTGCTCGGGCTCTCGGACGACGCCGACGCCAACCGGATCGAGGTCTTCAAGAAGGTGCGCGGCGTCGCCGAGAAGCTCGGCGACGAGTTCACGCGCACCGTGCTGCGCCTGCACCCGCGTCTCGCGCCCATCAAGGTGGCCGTCTTCCCGCTCAAGAAGAACGAGCCGCGCCTCGTCGAGCTCGCGCGCGCGATCAAGAAAGACCTCCAGGCCGCGGGCGTGCGCGCCGTCTACGACGACACGGGCGCCATCGGCAAGCTCTACCGCCGCCAGGACGAGGTCGGCACGCCGTTCTGCATCACCGTCGACTTCCAGAGCCTCGAGGACGGGACGGTCACCGTGCGCGACCGCGACACGATGGGGCAGGAGCGCGCCGGGATCGGTGAGCTTCCGGCAGCGCTGCGGGCAAAGGTGGTTTAGCGGCGGGGCGTCGACAACGTGACCACTTCTGGTCATAATATGACCATGAAGGCCGTCAAGATTGCGGAGCTGAAGAGCCGCCTCTCCCGCCATCTGCGCGACGTTCGGCGGGGAGCGGTCGTCACGGTGATGGACCGTGAGACGCCGATCGCGCGCCTGGTCCCTATCGCGTCGGACGACGATGTCATCATCACGCTGCCGGCGTCCGACGCGCGTCCCGTCGGGCAGATCAAGCTGCCGTCGGCGGCGAAAGTCGACCTGGACGTCGTCGCGCTCCTGTTGGCCGACCGCCGCAGCCGCGGATGATCGTTTATCTCGATTCATCCGTGATCGTCCGACGCCTGCTCCGACAGCCTGGCTCGCTGCCCGAGTGGCGACTGGTGCGGACGGCGGTGTCGAGCCGTCTGACCGAGGTCGAGTGCCTGCGGACGCTCGATCGGTTGCGGTGGGAAGCACTGCTCACCGAAGCGAAGCTCGCCGCTCTCCGCGAGGCCTGCTACGCGATCCTCGGGTCCGTGGAGATCGTCGAGGTCACGCGCACAATCTTGAGTCGGGCGGCGCAACCGTCGCCCACGTCGCTCGGAACGCTGGACGCGATTCATCTTTCGTCCGCCCTGATTTGGAGCGAGCGCACGAGGAAGAGCCTCGTTCTGGCCACGCACGACGAGGCGCTGGCGGCGGGCGCCCGCGCCAGCGGCCTGCGGGCGCTCGGCACCTGAGGCCTCATCGCCCGACGCGCCTCGACTTCGCACGCAGCCTGCCCCATCATGAAGGCGATGGGGGTACCTGCATCCTCCGGGCACCGGTACACGTATGCGGAATATCTCGCGTACGAGCGGGATAGCGGGCTCAAGCACGAGTACGACAACGGCGAGATCCTCGCGATGGCGGGTGGCTCGCGGCGGCATAATGCGCTCGCCTCGCGCATCAGCGCGGCGCTCGAGGAGGGCAGGGGGGCCGGTTGCGTGGCGTTCCAGTCCGACCAGAAGGTCCGGGTGCTGGCGACGGGCAAGGCGACGTATCCCGATGCCACGCTCGTGTGTGGCCCGATCGAAGGCGATCCGGCCGATCCTTCTGGCGCGACCATCACGAATCCCACGCTGCTCGTCGAGGTCCTTTCCGCGTCGACCGAGCAGGAAGATCGGGGCAGCAAGTGGCAGCACTACCAGCTCATTCCTTCGCTTCAGGAGTACGTGCTGGTGAGTCAGTCAGAGACGCGCGTCGAGCGCTACCGGCGTCTCCCGTCCGGTGCCTGGGAATACAACGACGTAACCGCGGGGAGCATCGAGCTCCAGAGTGGCGCGCGCATCGATCTGGCGAAGCTCTACGAGAGCTTGCCGGACTGACGCTGCCAACGCCGGCTCACGGCAGGATTCGAAACCGGTCGCGACCGTGCGCGCGGTAGGTTTCGAAGCCGCGGCGATCGAGCGTGAGAACGTCGCGCACGTTGCGTTCCTCGGCGACGGTGACGAGCTGCCCGTCGACGAAGTCCATCGGCACGTCGTGGTACTCGTCCATCAAGGCGACGGCCCGTTGGGCGCGTTCGCGCGTCGTCGGCACGAGCTCGGTCGCGGCCCCATACACGAGGCCCGCAACCGCCGCTGCTCCGCCGCGGAGGCGCCGGACAAGATGAGCGCAATCAAGTCCGCCGCGCCCGAAGCCGGAGAGCTGCCGTCGCTGCTGCGGCGCCGGGGCCGGGATATCCTGGATCTGCCAGGCGCAATTCGTCCGTGTTAGTCTGCGCAAGCTCAGGAGGCAGCGGATGAGAGATTCCGTTCGGCAGGCTGGCATGGCGGCGCTGGTCGCGCTTTCGTCGCTCGGGTGCGCGATGGGCAATCAACCGGTTGTCTGGCAGGTGGCCAATCCGGTGGACCTTCAACGGGGCTTCGTGGTCGAGGTGGGCAGCACCGTCCTCGTGCCACCCGGGGAGTTGTCGATCATGCGCCAGAACATCATGGGCGCGCTCGCCGGGGTCTTCCGCGCGCCGCCGGGCGGGCCTGATGACTGCCACATCCGCGTCACGATCACCCGCTACGACGAGGGGAGCGCCACCGCGCGCTTCTTCCTGGCCGGGCTGGGGCAGATGTATCTCGACGGAACGGTCCAGGTCTACGGGGGCAATCCGCCCACGACCATTCGCCAAGGCACATTCAACAAGAACTACGCCGTGGGTGGGTTCATGGGCGCGTCGGCGACCATGAACGACGACATGATTTCCAAGGTGGGGCAGGCGATCGCGGACGGGCTGCGCGCGCCGCCCGGGAGGCCGTGAACCCGAGCCCCAACGGGCGCGGCCGTGGGGCGGAGAAATCGTATGATTTCGCGCCAAAAAGTCTCGAAATCTTCTTCCTAAGCCGGGGGGGGCAGGGTAAATAAGCGCCCATGCCAAGCGTCACCAAGTCCCGCTCCAGCAAGTCCTCGCTCAAGTCCCTTAAGTCGTCGAAGCTGAAGAAGGTCGGCAAGGCCGTCAGCGCCAAGAACGGCAAGAACGGCCACAGCAACGGCATCCGCCTGGGCGCGAAGACCCTCATCAAGGGCGCCGCCGCGAAGGCAGCCAAGCTGGGCAAGGCCATCAGCAAGACCCTCGGCAAGACGCCCGGCAAGTCTCTCGGCAAGAGCCTGGCGAAGTCCGCCAAGCGCGTCTACTTCTTCGGCGGCGGCGAAGGCCGACGGGAACAAGGAGATGAAGAACCTGCTCGGCGGCAAGGGCGCCAACCTCGCCGAGATGGCCAACATCGGCCTGCCGGTGCCGCCGGGCTTCACCATCACGACCGACGTCTGCACGGACTTCTACGCCAACGGCAAGAAGCTGCCGAAGGCGCTCGACGCCGAGATCGCAGCGCGGCTCGCGCAGATCGAGAAGCTGCGTCGGCGCCAAGTTCGGCGATCCGTCGAACCCGCTGCTCGGTGTCGGTCCGCTCGGGCGCGCGCGCCTCGATGCCCGGCATGATGGACACCATCCTGAACCTCGGGCCTCAACGACGAGACGGCCGCCGGCTCTGGCCGCCAAGTCCGGGAACGAGCGCTTCGCCTACGACAGCTACCGCCGCTTCATCGCAGAT
Organism: uncultured Pseudomonadota bacterium; assembly: GCA_963831685.1. Classification (GTDB taxonomy): domain Bacteria; phylum Myxococcota_A; class Polyangia; order Fen-1088; family Fen-1088; genus JADGRB01. Next base: position 889,927 of record CAWHRJ010000004.1, on the reverse strand, counting down.
GTACGGCGACGTCGTGCTCGGCCTCAAGCCCGAGCGCAAAGAGGACCACGATCCGTTCGACGTGATCCTGGCCAAGAAGAAGAACGAGCGGGGCGTGAAGCTCGACTACCGAGCTGCCGGCGGACGCGCTCAAGGAGCTGGTCGCGGAGTTCAAGGCGGAGGTCAAGAACCGTCTCGGCGATGGACTTCCCGGAGAATCCGTACGTCCAGCTGGAAGGGCGCCATCAAGGCGCGTCTTTCAGTCGTGGAAGAACGACCGCGCCGATCTCTACCGCCGTCTGAACGACATCCCCGGTGGAGTGGGGCACCGCGGTCAACGTGCAGGCGATGGTGTTCGGCAACAAGGGCGACGACTCCGCCACCGGCGTCTGCTTCACGCGCGACCCGGCCAGCGGCGAGAACATGTTCTACGGCGAGTTCCTGATGAACGCGCAGGGCGAGGACGTCGTCGCCGGCATCCGCACGCCGCAGAAGATCGAGGAGCTCGGGAAGGTGCTGCCCGAGGCCTACAAGCAGCTGCTCGACATCCGCAAGAAGCTCGAGAAGCACTACAAGGACATGCAGGACATCGAGTTCACCATCGAGAACGGCAAGCTCTACATGCTGCAGTGCCGCAGCGGCAAGCGCACCGGCTTCGCCGGCGTGCGCATCGCCGTCGAGATGGTCGACGAGAAGCTCATCCCCAAGGAGGAGGCGCTGCGCCGCGTCGAGCCCGAGGCGCTCAACCAGCTGCTGCGTCCGGTCTTCCTGCCGGCCGCCAAGAAGGCCGCCGTCGCCGAGGGGCGTCTGCTCGCCAAGGGCCTCCCGGCCGGCCCGGGCGCCGCCACCGGCAAGGTCGTCTTCTTCGCCGACGAGGCGGAGGCGCTGGCCGCCAAGGGCGAGACGAACCTGATCCTCGTGCCGCCACGAGACGAGCCCCGAGGACATCCGCGGCATGAACGCCTCGCTCGGCTTCATGACCGCCTTCGGCGGCATGACCAGCCACGCGGCGCTCGTCGCCCGCCAGATGGGCAAGGTCTGCATCGTCGGCTGCGACGCGCTCTCGTTCGACTACCACGCGCGCGACGATGACGGTCGACCACCGCCAAGGGCGAGGTCGTCGTCAAGGAGGGCGACTGGATCTCGATCGACGGCTTCGCCGGCGAGGTCATCCAGCGGCCGCGTCGAGACCGACGCCGTCGCGAGGTCATCCGGGTCCTCATCGAGAAGAACCTCGACGCCGAAGGAGGCGCCCATCTACCAGACCTACGCCAAGCTGATGACGCTGGGCCGACAGCGCGCGCAAGCTGCGGCGTGCGCGCCAACGCCGACCAGCCGGATCAGGCCGAGGCGTCGGTGGCCTTCGGCGCCGAGGGCATCGGCCTCTGCCGCACGGAGCACATGTTCTTCGGCGAGGGCAAGATCGGCCCGATGCGCGAGATGATCGTCGCCGAGAACGAGGCGGATCGCGCGCGCGGCGCTCGACAAGCTGCTGCCGCTGCAGCGCGAGGACTTCGCACGGCCTCTTCAAGGCGATGGCAGGGCCGGCCGGTCACCATCCGGACGCTCGATCCGCCGCTGCACGAGTTCCTGCCGCACGACGAGGCGGGCGTGGCCGACCTGGCGCGCGCCACAGGCAAGACCGTCGAGGAGATCCACGCCCGCATCGAGGAGCTCCAGGAGTCGAACCCGATGCTCGGCCACCGCGGCTGCCGCCTCGGCATCACCTACCCGGAGATCACCGAGATGCAGGCGCGCGCCATCTTCGAGGCGGCCGTCGACCTGTCGCCGCGAGGGCGAGCAGGTCTTCCCGGAGATCATGATCCCGCTCGTCGGCACCAAGAAGGAGCTCGACCTGCAGGCCGACGTCGTCCGCAAGACGGCCGACGCCGTGTTCAAGGAGACGCGGCAAGAAGGTCGGCTACTCGATCGGCACGATGATCGAGGTGCCGCGCGCCGCGCTCACCGCCGGCGAGATCGCCGACGACTGCCGAGTTCTTCTCGTTCGGCACGAACGATCTGACCCAGACCACCTTCGGTCTGTCGCGCGACGACGTCGCCGCGGGTCCTGGCGGCCTACGTGAGCCACGACATCTATTCGGTCGATCCGTTCGTCAGCGTCGACCGGGAAGGTGTCGGCGCCTGATGAAGATGGCAGTCGCCGCCGGGCGCGGCGAGGAAGCCCAAGCTCAAGATCGGCATCTGCGGCGAGCACGGCGGCGACCCGTCGTCGGTCGAGTTCTGCCACGAGATCGGCCTCGACTACGTGTCGTGCTCGCCGTACCGGCTGCCGATCGCGCGGCTGGCCGCGGCGCAGGCGGCGCTGAAGGCCAGCTAGCGGACAACCGGACTGAATCGGATCGGGTCGAACAAACGATTATGAACCGCGCGCCGTTGCCCTCGCCCGCGTCGCCCCGACCGCGGGCGGTGGCGGCGCGCGCGCTGGGGCTCGCGGCGCTGGCGGCGTCGGCCTGTTCGCTCAGCCAGAACGGCGTCACCCCGCCCGCCGACACGTTCTTCTTCCCGACGGGCGCCATCATGAACCCGACCGACACGGCGGGGCAGTGGCTCTACGTGGCCAACTCCAACGCCGACCTTCGCTTCAACGACGGGACGCTGGTCATGGTCAACGTCGGTGACAGCGAGTTTCCCGACCCGGCCCAGCTGGACGGCACGCTGCACGGCGCCGCACTGGATCGAGCGAACCCGGAGAGCTGGGGCGCCTGCCCGCAGGAGGACTACGTCAACCCCTTGCCCCGCAGCGACGCTCCAATCTGCTGCCGCGATCTACTCGACCCGATCATCATCAACTGCGACGAGCGCCGCTACGTCGCCGCCGACGCGACCGTGAGCATCGGCAGCTTCGCGGCGGGGATGGTCTGGCAGCCGTTCTGCAACCTCAGCGACGGCTCCTACACGAATCCTTGCTCGAGCGAGGTCTGTCAGCCCGGCGAGAATCCGGGCCGCCTGCTCATCGGCGTGCGCGGCGATACCTCCCTGACGGACGTCGACGTCGCGCCGGTCGGACACTACAAGAACCCGTCGGCGGTACACCCGGCGTTTCACTGCACCGCCGACGGCCTGACCCCGACGCTGGGGGAGTGCGACCAGAAGATCCAGGACACGTCGTCGGCGCTCACGGTTTTGAGCGGCGACCAGGCGGCGGGCTCGGTTCAACTCCCCGACGAGCCGTACGCCCTGGCGCTCGATCCCGCGCGCGGCTATCTGTACGTGGGCCATCTGGTGGGGAGCACCTCGGTCCAGAACTCCGGCGGCCTCTCGCTGTTCGACGCCTCCGGGACGAGCTTGGCGTCGGAGCCCGAGTTCCCTCTCCCCCCCTCGTTCATCGCCCCGTTCGGGAGCCCCTTCCCGGCGAACAGCTCGGGGCTGTTTGGGGTCACGAACCTGCACATGCACCAGTCGCTGGGGAACTCGCCCAACTCGGGCCAGAACATCTTCGCCAGCTCCCGCTACGTCCCCCTGGCGAGCTCGATGACCGTCATCGGCCCGCAGATTTGCCAGCCAGGCAGCACCGCCGAGCAGGATGACGTCCTCGTCCCGGCGGGCGACACGCTGAATCCGGGGCTGGCCGGCGCGGAGGTGCGCGGCGTCGAGTTCATCGAGCCGCCCGCCCAGAGCTACGCCCAGCTGCCCGACTACGCGTCGCGGGTCTTCGCGCTCCAGCGCACGCCGCCCGCCCTGGTCGGCTTCGACATCGCCAAGAACGCGTCGGGCGCGACGACCGTCACCCCGACCGACGTGATGGAGACCTGCTCGAGCCCGACCTTCCTCTACCAGAACGACTCCGGCGACGGGCCGCGTCTCTTCGTCAACTGCTTCGACACCGGCGAGGTCTACGTCTTCGATCCCGCAGGACCGTCGCTCGTCACCACGTTGATCGTCGCCCGCGGTCCGGCGGGCATGATCTTCGATGCCACCCGCCCCGTCGCCTACGTGCTGAGCTTCACCCAGAACAACGTGGTGGTCGTCGACCTCGCACCGGGGAGCCCGACGCAGTATCACGTCCTCCAACGGCTCGGTTTCCCGACGTTGACCCCGCGATGAAGCGCCTCGGACTGCTCACGGTCGTCCTCGTCGCCGCCGCCTGCGGTCCGGCGCCGAACCTCCTGCCCGTCGACGATCTGAACCGGCCGACCGACGTCGCCTTCATGTGCTTCGGCGCCTTTCCGACGGGCACCGGCACCGACGGCGGCGTCCCCGACGGGGGCGCGACCGGCCCGCTGCAGGTCTCGGGGCGGCCCATCGGCGCCTGCCATCCCCCCAACCAGTACGATCCCGGGCCGACCAGCACGACGCGCACGTTCGCCTTCCTGCCCAACAGCGCCGCCGGCACGCTCTCGGTCGTCGACGCGGATCACTGGAAGCTGGTCGACCTCAATCTCGACACCGCCGGCTACGGCACGGCGCCGCTCGGCCAGCTCCCCGCGCAGATCTCGGCCAGCGACGACGGCTGTCGCCTGATCTCCGCCAACCGGGGGTCGTGCGACCTGACGCTGGTCGATCCCTCGGTGCTGGTGGCGCCCGCGATCGCCAGCCAGAACGCGGTCGACGTGACGCTCGCGTCGCCGCGCACCGGCGCCCAGACCTTCCGGCCGCTCAAGGGGGACGGCACGCCGCTCCTGGCCGCGCCTTACGAGGCGGTGTTCTTGCCGCAAAACACGGGCAGCCTGCTGAGCTATCCAACCGGCAACCCGAACAACCCGTACCAACCAACGCCCCCCTCGGGCGTGGCTCTGCCTTTGCAGCCGGTACAGAATGCGCTCTGCGGCGACAGCGCGGCTGTCGATCCGAACGGCTGGCCGGCCCAGCCGGCCCCCAAGTCCTGGTACGCGCTGGTCACCTACCCGTCGTGCGATCTCATCACCGTGGTCGCGCTGCCGAGTGGGAAGATCGTCAGCTCGGCGAAGGTGGTCCCCGTGCGGAGCTCCGACGGCAAGCATGACAGCGTCATGCTGCAGGACACCGGGACGTCGCCCGTCTGCCCGATCGCGGCCAGCGACTGCGTGGGGCAGGCGATCTCACCGCAAGCCGCCGCCGCCGCCAGCTCGGACGCGGCTGCCGGTGATGGTCCGCAGCACGCGCCGCCGGGCGACGCCGGCGGCGATGCGGGCCTCTCCGATGCCGCAGCGGACGCCGGCGGCCCGACCGGGACCGACGGGTCCGCGACCGGCGTCGGGGGCTCGACCGGCGCGGGCGGGGCCAGCACGGGGACGGGCGGGGCCAGCACGGGGACGGGCGGCGCGGCGGGGAGCACCGACGCTGGTGCCACCGGGGGGGCAGGGGGGCAGGGCGGCTCCCCGCCGGGGAATCAGTATGACAACATCCCCTACGTCGGCACGGCGCCGCTCGGTCCGAGCGGCATCGCGATCGTGCCCGACGGCAGCCGCGCTTACATCTCGCTCGGCAACGCCTCGTACGTCCTCTCGATCGGGCTCACCAGCGCAGGTCTGTCCCTGCCGGGCAACAACATCTACCTGAACGAGGGAGCGCGCGGCTCGACGCGCGTGCGGCTCAACGTCGATCCGACCCGCAGCAAGACCGGCGCCTACGCGGGGGTGTTCGTCGGAGCCGAGACCGGCACGACCATCGAGCCCGCCAAGGGGACGAATTTCGCTGGGCTCGATCCCGAGCGCCAGTACCTCTACGTCATCGCGCGCGACGGAACGCTGCGCGTGGTCAGCGTCTACCACCCGGGCGCCGAGACGGAGTGCGAGACGAACGCCGACCCGTTGAACCTCCCGCCCGGTGTCACCAACACGACCCAGTGCATCCCGGTCGATTCCGACTACAGGTATCGGCGGCCGTTCAGCGTCGGTCCGGGGATTCACTTCTCGTCGCTGCCGATCGACGTCGCGGCGGCCGACATCCAGAGACAACCGACGGACACCGGCGAGCAGAGCGTGAACGGCGCCCACGCCTGGGTGATCACCGATTCGGGGATCGTCTACCTGGTGAACATCAACCCGATCCTGCGCGACCACCAGGCCGTCTACTTGAACGACGCCACGGGGATCTACGAGTCCCAGCCGGTGACCGAGCCGTTCCCCTTCATCAACACCCTGCGCGATCGCAACGAGATCACCTTCCAGGTCACGCTCGATCCGAGCTCGGGCCCGCCGCGCGTCGACGTTCCGCCGCCGGTCCCGCCGACCGGTCCGTACATCGAGCCGTTCTGGACGCGGGGGTCCGCCATCAATCCGACCGCCGTCACCGGCGCCTACATCGAGACCTCCGTCTTCTTCCCGCAGGTGCCGATGCCGCCGAACCTGCCGAGTCCCAATGATCCGATCGATCGGCGCGGCATCACGGCGCAGACCTGGACGGTCGCCTGGGAGGGGCCGCTCTCCGGCGGGCGCAACACGGGCAAGGCGTACCCCGCCGGTCAGTTCTCCTCCTCCGACTCCGATTTGCCGAGCGTCAGCTCCTGGAACGTCATCCCCATCCCCGGCATTGATTCGCGGTTCCAGGACGGGGGCGTCAACTACTGCGCGCTGGGCGTGGTTCCCGGCGACATGATCACGCTGACCGGGTGCATCGACAACTCGCAGTGCGGTCTGGGCGAGCAGTGCGTGATTGGTGACACCGGCTCCTCCGCCGCCGCGGGCCTGGCGGTCACCGGGGTCTGCCTCGATCCCAACCGCGAAGGGACGCAGATCCCTGCCTGCCAGGGCTTCCTCAACAGCCTGCGCCGCTACGAGATCGTCGCGGCATTCCCCAACAACGTCATCATGCGCCCTCATCTCGACGAGATCGTCCTCTCCAGCCTGACCCCGGAGTGCCAGCCGGCCGGCGGCGTGGGCACCGACGGCGGCGTTGCCACGGACGCGGGCGCGGATGGTGGTGTCTCCGTTGACACCTGCCCCAACACGCTCGACGATCCGACGACGCAGAACTTCACCTGCCAGTCGAGCTACCCCGGCGGGGGAGGGCCGCGTCGCTGTCTCATGCTCTGCTCGCCGACGAATCCCTGCCGGGCCGGCCGCGTCTGCGTGGACTTCGGTGACGGCGCGTTGGGCGGACAGACCTGCGACTCGGCGACCGGCATCTGCCCCCCGTCCAACGGCGGCGCGAACGCCGGAGGGGATGATGCCGGAGCGGCCGCCGGAACCTGCGCCGATCCGAACCACCGCTGCTTCTGCGCCGACGCGCCGCCGTTCGATCAGAACGGCAAGATGTGCTTCGACCAGCTGGTCAACTACCAGGTCGTCGCCGGCAAGAGCTTCATCGTGGCCGGATCGCAGGCGGGGATCGTCACCACCGCGAACGTGCAGCCGAACGGGATCTGCGACCCCCCGACGACCGATCCGCGCTTCAGCTTCCGCATCTCGCTTAATGGGCCGAATGCGCCCCGCTGCACCAACGTCCCCGACAGCGTCGCCACGACCGACAGCCGCGTCGATCCCGACTTCGTCGATCCGAAGGTCACGGACAAGGCGACGAAGAACGCCAACGCGCTGCAGTCGTTCGCGACCTCGACGCCGGCCCCGGCCGACCCGTGTCTCTACCTCGGCGGGCCGGTCTCCGGCGATCCCTCCAGCGACTCCGTTCGCGGGATGGACGCGGGCGCCGACGGCGGCGTCCTGCCGCCCCAACACGTCCGGGCGCTGTTCAAGAATTCGCAGGTGAGCTTCGTTCTGGCCAACATCGATCGGGGGCCCACCTTCCAGTTCGCCACCACCTTCGACGTTCACGGCGGGTTCTCTCCCCAGCTGGTCCAGGATCCCGCGACGGTGCAGATCTCGATGCCGGCCCGGATCGTGATCGGTCCGGTCGATTCGCTGGCCCAGGTGACGACGGGGGTGGCGACGCCGGCGTACGAGGCGCCCTACCTCTTCGTCGTCGACCAGCGGCGTCTCGGCGGCTCGCAGGGCGGGGGGCCCACGCGCGGGCAGCTGGTGCGCATCAACCCGTTCGGCTACACCTCGAGCGTCGGATCGGCGCCGACCGGATACCAGCCAATCTTCGACGACTACAACGCCAGCGGCGGCCTCTTCCCGATCCAGTAGGACCCGCCAACTTGTGGCGGGAACTTGACGTCGGTCGGGTATGCAGAGAGACTACATGTAGGTGAACCCCGTGCGACCGTTCAGTGCGCGCGAAACTATTAGGGAAATTCTCGCTCGCGCGATCAACGAGCTGGCGGGCGAGGGGTTCGTGGCCGCCGTCCAGCCCGCGGCCGTGTCGATCGAACGAACGAAGCGCCCCGAGCACGGCGACTTCGCCTCGAACGTCGCGCTGACGCTGGCCAAGCCGGCCGGCAAGCCGCCGCGCGCCGTCGCCGAGGCGATCGTTGCACGTTTGGCGCGGTTGCCGCGCGGCGGGGCGTCGCCGCTCGCGGAGGCGACGGTGGCGGGCCCGGGGTTCATCAACCTGCGGCTGGCGCCGTCGTTCTGGCAGGCGGCGCTCGGGCAGATCCTGGCGGCGGGCGCCGACTGGGGGCGCGGCGCGCCTCGCGCGACGCCCAAGGTTTTGCTCGAGTACCTGTCATCGAATCCGACCGGGCCGATCACGGTGGCGCACGGACGTGTCGCTGCCGTCGGCGATGCGCTGACGCGCCTCCTGCGCTTCGCGGGCTACTCGGTGACCCCCGAGTTCTACATCAACGACGCCGGCAACCAGGTGCAGACGCTGGCGCTGTCGACCTGGGTCCGTTACATGGACAGGGCGCGCGCCGCCGACCCGAGCGTTCCCGAGGTTGCGTTCCCCGAGAACGGCTACAAGGGGGCCTATATCCGAGACTTCGGCCGCGCGCTCTACGAACGCGACGGCGCGCGCTGGGTCAGCGCGACGCCACCCGTGGGCGCCGACATGGAGGCGATCCAGAGCTTCGCCATCGCGTCGTCCCTGAGCATCATCCGCGGGACGATGGACCGCTTCGGCGTGACCTTCGACGTCTGGCAGAGCGAGCGCGAGCTGCACCAATCGGGCGAAGTGACCGCGACGCTCGCCGGACTGGAGACCGCCGGGTTCATCGACCGCCACGACGGCGCCGTCTGGCTGAAGACGACCGCGCTCTGGGGCGACGACAAAGATCGCGTGGTGATGAAGTCGGACGGGCTGCCGACCTATCTGCTCGCCGACATCGCCTACCACCTCAAGAAGCTGGCCCGCGGCTACGACGAGCTGTGCGACATCTGGGGCGCCGACCACCACGGCTACATTCCCCGCATGCAGGCCGCGCTGAAGGCCTTCGGCCACGATCCGGCCGTGCTGCGCGTGATTCTGATCCAGATCGTCAGCCTGCTCCGCGACGGGCAGCCGGTGGCGATGGGGAAGCGGGAAGGGGAGTTCGTGACGCTCGACGAGGTGATTACCGAGGTCGGCCGCGACGCGACCCGGTTCTTCTACCTGATGCGCCGTCACGACACGGCGCTGGAGTTCGACCTCGACCTGGCCAAGAAGCAGTCGATGGACAACCCCGTCTACTACGTCCAGTACGGGCACGCGCGCTGCGCCGCCATCATCCGGCGCGCGGGTGAGCTGGGAGCCGAGCGGCCGGCGTTCTCGCCCGAGTTGGCGGCGGAGCTGACGCTCCCCGAGGAGCTGGCCATCCTCCGCCGGCTGGCCGACTTCCCCGACTTCGTGGCGGACGCCGCCGCCGCGCGCGAGCCGAACCGGCTGACCACCTACCTGATGGAGCTGGCCGGCGAGTTCCAGAGCTACTACACGCAGCTGCAGAAGGTCCACGGCGACACGATCCTCCCCCAGGAGCGCCAACGGACCGGCGACTGGCGCGCGACCTGGAACTGGCACAAGACGGCGGCCCGGCTCTACTGGATTGACGCCATCGCCCAGGTCATCCGTGCCGGGCTGGACCTTCTGGGCGTCTCCGCCCCCGAAGTGATGGCCAAGTCCGAAACCACCACGAAAGAAGACGAATCATGAGCGTGCGTTACACTGCTGTCACAAGCATGGACGGACCCGCGCTCGAGGAGGCCGATCGAAACGTCGAGCGGTGGCGCGAGAAGATCGAGGTCAAGCTCGACAACCGGCAGGTGTTCTTTCTGTTCTTCGGCAGCGCGGTGGTCGCCTGCATGCTGTTCGTCCTGGGCGTGATGGTGGGGAAGCGGATCGAGTCGCGGGGGCAGGCGGAGGCGCCCGTGCTGCAAGATCCGCTGGCGGCGCTCGATCGCGCGCACCAGCCGCCGGTCGGCGTGGCGGCGCCCGATCCGCAGCTGACGTTCCCCAGCACGCTCGGCGGCGTGCCCAAGATCAGGCCCGCGGCGGCGCACGCCTCGGCGGGCTTTTTGCCCAGGGTTCTTCCGCCGAAGGCGGCGGCCCCCAAGCCGGTGATGGCGGCGAAGCCGGCGCCCGCGCTCCCCGCGACCGCGGCCGATCCGGCCAAGGCGAAGGGGAAGTACACGCTGCAGGTCAGCACCTTCGCGAGCTCGGCCGACGCCGAGGCATTCGTTCAGAAGCTCCCGGGCGCATTCGTGATCGCCGGCGAGGTGCCGGGCAAGGGGACCCTCTACCGGGTCCGCTTCGGCAACTTTGCGTCGTACAAGGACGCGACCGCGGCCAAGGAGAGCTTCGAGAAGCAGCACAGCCTGATCGCGCTCATCGCCGCGCGGTAGGCCGCTGGCGGCGGGCGGCTTCAGCCGTCAGAACATCAGACCGACGTTGACGTGGAGGACGCCGATCCGCGTGTCGCCCGGGCCCGGGTCGAGCGGCCAGCCCCAGCCGAGGCTGATGTCGCCGATCGGCAGGCGGATGAGGAGCGGCGACACGCCGACGCCATGACGGAACTGCGACGCGCGAAGCCCGTCGAACGAATCGGCGACCACGCCGTTGTCCATGAAGACCGACCCGTACCAGGGCGGGCTGATGGGGAACTGCAGGTCGATGTTCTGGAGGATGCGCATGTTGCCGCCGAGCGGGCGGTACTCGACGGCGTAGAGGCCCCCGCCGCCGGGGAGCGGCACCAGCGGACCCTGGACCACCTCGACGCGCGCGCGATCGAGCTGGTAGCCGCGGATGGTGGTGTCGCCCCCCGCGAAGTAACGCTCGACCTTGGGCAGCAGCGAGGCGCCGCCGAGCGGGAAGCCCTGATCGAAGCGGAAGCCGTGCCGCAAGAAGAGGTGCTTGCCGAGCGGGATGACCGACAGCGAGTGGACCCCGACCTTGAGAAACGTATCGTCGCCGATGGCGAACGGGAAGGGGCGCAGCGGGACGGAGAGGGCGGGCAGCGCCAACTCGGCGATGGCGTCGATGCGGAAGCCGCGCGGTCGGCAAGAGGCGGTTGTCCAGGCGCAGCCACTCGATGTTGGCCGACAGGCTGCCGACCGTCGTCCCGAGCGTGACGGCCTGGGTGGTCTCGTCGGGACCGGCCCGGCGAATCAGCGGCTCGGTGTGCGTCGTGTTGCGCAGGTTGTAGTGCAGGCCGGCGTCGACGCCGGGGTACATCTCGCGTGAAAAGCCGATCGATCCGCCGCCCGAGTGGATGTCGCCGAGTCGCACCGTCGCCTGCTGCAGATAGGTCAGCGAGGCATCGATCCGGAACAGCGTGCCGAGGAAGCGCCGGTCGAGGAACCCGACGTTGCCGCGCAGGATGGCGGTGCCGTAGGTGACCTGGCTGTTGAGCGCCCAGCCGTGGCCGAGGAGGTTCCGGTTCTCGTAGCCGCCGCGCACGTAGACGCCGAATGGGAACGACGAGTCGGGTGGCTTCTGATCGGTCGAGGCACCGGCCCCGAGGTGGAGCACCCGGTATTGCTCGTAGCGTTCCTCGACCTGGACCAGCATCGGCGCCGTCTGGTCGGCGCCGTCCGGCAGCGGGCGCTTGTCCTCGCGGCCGGGGAAGGAGATCGGTGAGGCGTTGTTGAACAGCTGCAGGAACCCGAGGTTGCGCTGGCCGCGCTCGACCGGCGTCGTTCCGAGGTAGTCGCCCTGGCGGAGGCGGATCTGCTCAGGATCGTCCGCGCCTTGGTCACGAAGTTGCCGCGCACGAAGATCGGTCCCACCCGCAGGCGCGCCCCCAGCGTCACCTTCCAGGTGAGGGTCACCGCGTTCCCCGTGCGGTCGACGTCCGGCTCGACGGAGGCCAGCGGGTAGCCGGCGTCGCCGAGGAGGCGCACGAGGCGCTTGGCGTCGTCGGCCACGATGGGCGGCGCGTAGGGGGCGCCGGGGCGCTGCGCCAGGCTGTCGAGCAGGAAGCGCGGGTCGTAGGGGAGCGGGGCGGCGTCGGTGCTCCGGAGGTCCTCGGCGGCGAGCGTCAGCCGCGGCCCCTCGTCGATGGTGAACCGGACGTAGAGGGCGCCGGACTCGCGCGAGGTCGTCTCGGCGGCGGCCACGGTCGCGCCGAGCTGGCCCAGGGCGGCCGGCGAGGTGGCGGCGTCGACGCGGGCCTTCGCCTCGACGAACCCCCGCGCGTGGTAGTGCTCGAGCAGGCGCTCGACGTCCTGTTCGAGCTGCCTGCCGGTGACGTAGCCGCCCGAGCCCGATCCCCCAGAATGGATAGGGTCGCACCGAGACCACCTCGGCCAAAGCCTCCGGCGGCAGCGCACGGGTCCCCACGAACGTCGATGCCTCGCACCCTGAGCTCCGGCCCCTCGTCGATGAAGAAGACGATCCGCTCCTCGTTGGCCGACAGCCGCTCGCGCCGCCAGTCGACGCGCGCGAAGAAGTTCCCCTGCTCCTGGTAGTAGTGCTGGAGGGCATCGGCGCTGGCCCCCACCTCGAAGTCGTCGTAGGACCCGCGGTCGAACATCGTCAGCTGATCTTGCAACGTCGACGATGACTGGCTGGCGTTCCCCTCGAAGGCGACCGCGATCCGCTTGCGCTCGTTGATGGCGATGCCGATGCGGACGTTCTTGGCGGCGCGGTCGATGCTCTTCTGCACGTTGAAGTCGGTCGTCACCCGCACGCCGACGTAGCCGAGCCCGCGGTAGCGCTTGGTGACCGCGTCGATGTCCTCGCGCAGCTGCTTGCTGGTGAAGGGAACGGGCGTGTTCCAGAGCGTGATCCAGTCGCCGTGCCGGAACATCGGGTCGAGGTCGTCGTTCGACAGCGCGTGGTTGCCGGTGAAGGTGATCGGCCCGAGCGGGTAGGCGGGGCCCAGCTTGACGGTGACGTAGAGATCGAGCGATCCGGGAACGGTGCCGGGCCGCGCGTCGAGCCGCACGTTGGCCTCGAAGTAGCCGCGGCTGCGCAAAAAATCGATCACGAGCTCGCGCTCGCGCTCGAGCACGGCGTCGCGCTCGTTGCCGATCGGCGGCAGCGCCTGGCCGGGCCGGATCGTGATGCGGCGCTGGATCTCGTCCTGCCGGATGCGGCCGTTGCCGCTCACGAAGACGTAGCGGAGCCGCTCGTAGGGGAGCAGCGTGGCGGTCACGATGACGCCGGCTCCCGATGGGCCGGGGCGGGTGGTGATCGCGGCCTGATAGCCGAAGGCGTCCAGCGCTTGCACCAGGCGGGGAATCGTCCCGAACGGCTTGCCGATCCGGTCGCTTGGTCCCGTTTCGATGAAAGGGTCGCCCAGGGCGGAGACCGACTGCAGGAGCGCCTGGAGGTTGGCCTCGGAATCGATCCGCGAACCGCCGATCTGGTAGCCGACGATGGGGATGCGGGCGGCCGGCGCCGGGTCCGGTGGCTCGGCGGCCGCCCGCGGCTCGGCCGGCGTCTCGGCGGTGGCCGGGGCGGGCGGGGCGGCCGGCTGGTTTTGGGCACGGGCGCTTGACGCCGACAGAGCCAGCGCGAGCGCGAGCGCCGCGAGCGAGACCGAACCTCTCACGAAAGGGGAATCGTCCGTTACGCGGTCATCTTATCGCGTAGTCGAGGCGCAATTCGAAGTTGTAATTGAGGGGGAGCGTCTCGGGGACGCCCTGCTCCGACGAGAGGCGAATCTGCTCGATGCCGCCGCCCAGGCTGAAATAGTCGAGCAGCCAGAGATTTCCGGAGCCGTTCCAGTGGCTCTGGTTCTGGAAGCCCTGCAGGTAGTCGGCCTGCAGATTGAACGTAGCGGCTGATGCGCTTGCGGATGCGGCCCTCGAACCCGTCGGGGCCGACGGTGAGCCGCAGGTTGAGGCCGGTCAGCCGCTGGAAGGTGTCGTCGATGTACGGCTCCATGAGGTTGGCCACCGTGTCGCGCGTGACCTGGCCGGCGACGTCGGCGCCCGTGGTGATGTTCGCGCCGACCGTCGGGTTCTGCGTCCCGAACGCGTGGTGTTGGAAGCCGAGGTCCGGCCGGTCAGCAGCAGGAAGGCGGTCTGCGTGCGGTCGAGGCCGTCGTCGGTCGACAGATCGATCTGCGCCTCGCGCAGCGGTCCGCTGATGCGCATGTGCACGTTGTGGTCGGCGCCGTTGGCGTCGGTGACCGTGTTGGTCGCCTCGATCTCGAGCTCGGGCGTGTCGCCGTCGGCGATCGACTTGGTGGCGATGAAGGTGACGTGGTTGACGTTGGGGACGAGGTCGAAGTCGCCGCGCATGCACGGGATGTTGAAGCGGCCGTCGGTGGGGCGGACGTCGCCCGCCAGCTGGGGCTCGGACAGCGTGCCGCCCACGTGCAGGATGACGTCGACGTGGATCTCGGGCGCGATGTTGTTCTGCACGACGAAGCCGTCGCCGACGGTGCGCACCGAGAGGTCGAGCGCGCAGCTTCTCGAGCAGCGGCTTGCCCTCGTAGAACGGCCGCACCGACGACTCGTCGACGCGCGGGCTGCAGCGCCAGGTTCTGCATCTTGAAGTCCTGCAGGTAGCGCCCCGAGACGAGCCGCACCTCGCCGCCGAGGCCGAAGCCGTCGTCGATGCTCCCGCTGAGATCGAGGTCGAAGGCGAGGTCGTCGATCTCGAACGCGCCGGGGCTGCGGTAGGTGAGGCGCTCGCCGTGCAGCGGCAGATCGAAGTATGCCCGGCTGGAACGGCAAGAGGTTGGTGAACTGGACGCGCCCGGCGCGCACGCCCGAGGCGCCGATGACCAGCGTCCCCTGGTCGTCGAGACGCACCTTGACGTTGTGGAGGATGACGCCCCTCGTTGCTGATCTCGACGATGCCGCTTTGGACCTGGACCTCGCTGCCGAGATCGCGCAGGCGGAAGTCGATGGTGTCGAGATCGAGGCGGCCGCGCACGTCGGGCTTGGAGCAGCGTCCCGCGCAGGTGGGCCCGCATGCGCGCCGTGCCCTGCGCGTCGGAGACGGCGTCGGGCGCGACGAAGGCGAGCAGGCGCGCGCTGACGTCGCCGTCGACGATCGGCCTGCAGGTTCTCGGGCACGAAGCCGGGGCCGAGGGTGGCGCGTCCCGAGAGCTTCATCGTCGAGCCGTCGACGCTCACGGCGAGGTTCTCGATCGCCACGCCGCCGCCCTCGGTGAGCGCGAACCGCCCCGAGTCGACCACGACGTCGCGGGTGAGGCCGTCGGGCGCAGGTGGATCGGCGTTGACGATCGCCACCTCGCCGCGCAGATCGGGCTTGTCGAGCGTGCCGCCGGCCGTGAGCTCGACGCTGGAGATCGCCCCCCAGCCGTTCGATGCCGGCCGTTGCGAGAAAGGGCTGCAAGAGCTCGAGGTCGAGGTGCCCCGAGATCGCGCCGGAGATGGCGCGGCCGTCGAGCCGCGCCTCGACGCGCAGGTCGCCGCCGTCGGTGGAGAAGTGCGCCTCGTCGAGCGCGATGTGGTCGCCCGCGACGGTGACGTGGACCGGGCGGGCCGCCTCGACACGCACCCGCTGCGTCGTCGTCTCGCCGTTGGCGCCGTCGACGGCGCGCGCGATCGACAGCCACAGCTCGGGGAGCAGGACGTCGAGCGCCAGCGGCTGGCCGGGCTGCGAGATCGACGGCGACGCGCCCGCTGGCGACGCTGCGCCCGTCGCCGAGCGCCGACCAGCTCGGGGACGAGCGTGTGGAGCGCGAGGCGGTGGAACGAGACGCGCCCATGGACGATCGGCCCCTTGGGCAAGAGCGCCGCGTCGACGTCGACGTCGAACCGGTCGAACAGCTGGCCGTCGACGGCGACGCCCGGCGCGCGCTTCGGCCCGACGGCGGCCGGGGTCAGTGCCAGGTGCCCCTTGCCGAGGCGGACGCCGCGCACGACGACGTCGGTCAGGTCGACGTCGCCCGCCAGCTCGGGGCGCTCGGGGCGCCCGCTGACGTGCAGCTTGGCGCTCACGAAGCCGCTCATGGGGACGCCCGAGTCGGCGGCGCCGGGAATGGCCGCGATCGGATACTTCGCGAGCGCGACGTCGAGGTCGAGATCCTGGTGCGCGAGGCCGACGTGGCCAGGGACGTCGACGGCGCCACCCCCGCGGTGGGCGATCCGCAGCGCCTCGACGGCGAGCGTCTTGCCGTCGAGCGCCAGGTTCACGGGCCCGAGGGAGAACTTGTCGCCCAGGGCGGCGATGGGCGTGCCGGCCGGGATCGTCACGTGCGCCGTGACGGCATCGAGCGGGCCGTGCGCGTCGGCGTGAGAGGGTGATCCGCCCCGCCACGTCCGCCTCGGGCGCGAGCGATTCGAGGTCGATGTTGCGCGCCTCGATCTCGACGTCGACCACCGGGGACGGCAGCGGGCGGTTCGGCGCTCTTCTCCCAGAGGCGAAGCTATCCATGGGCGTCGAGCTCGCCGCCGAACGCCGGCCCCGACAGCCGGTCGAGCCGCGCGAGCCGTGCTCGAGGCCGAACCGGGCGTCGAGCTCCTGGACCGTGCGGGTCCCCGCGCCGAGGCCGCGCACGGTCGCTTGACCGGTGACGGTCGGATCGTCGAGGTGCCCGGCGGCGCGCGCGTCGACGCGCGCGTCCTTGGCCAGCGGCGGCAAGCCGAGCTCGCCGCACAGGCGCCCGAGGTCGGTGGCCACCACGTCGAGCGCCGAGATCGACCAGCCTGCCGATCGAGGTCGAACGCATCCGCGGGCGGTCGCGTCGGCGCCGGTGACCGAGACGGTGATGCCGCCCGTCTTCACCTTGTTGCCGCCAGCGTCCGCGGCGCCGTGGACGCGCACCTTGCGCGGCAACCCGGCAGCGCCGGCGCGCGCGAATCGCAGATCGATCTTCGACAGGCGCGCCGACTTCTTCCCGAGATCGGCGTGGGCGGCGACCTTGCCGTCGAGGCGCCCGCCGCCGAGCGGACGCAGCTCGCGGGGGAGATAGCTCTCGGTGTGAAAGTCCGCCAGGCTGCAGCCCCGCGTCGAGCGCCAGCGTGTTGAGTCGAGGTGCGCGTCGAGCCCGAGCTTGCCGCCGCCCGGCGCGCCGAGCCCGAACTTCGTGACGTCGACCTTGCCGGCGCCGCCGTCGAAGCCGAGATCGAACCCGATCCCGAGCGCGCGATTGTCCTCGTAGCCGACGTCGAGCCCGCGGATGGCGGCGGCGACCTTGAGCTTCGCGAACGGCTGCGTGAGATCGGCGGTGACGGTCGCGCCGTCGCCGCTCACCACGATCCCGTCGATCCCCTTGCCGGCCGCCACCGCCGTCAGCGCGTCCCCCGCCCTCGAGAACGCGACGTGCAGGTCTATTCCGGGCTTGCTGGTCGCGCCGTAGATGCCGGTGAACGAGCCGCGCCCCGTGAGCTGGCTGCGCCCGGTGTCGGCCCCCGCGAGATCGAGGTGGATGTCGTCGGGGTGGTCCTGCGTGGTGGCGATGCGGTTGATGACCACCCGCTCGAACGGCAGCACGTTGTCGTCCAGAATGCGCAGCTCGCCGCCCCCTTCGGCGACCACCGAGCGGCCGTCGAACCCGAAGATCGGGTGCGCGGGATCGACCGTCGACTGGATGAGCGACACCGTGCCGTGCATGTGCTTGAGCTCGAGCCCCCAGGCGCCAGGGAAATCGAAGATGGCGTTGAAGTCACCCAGCTCGGCGTCGGCGATCTCGAACTTCGATCCCGGGCCCGGGGGCGTGCCTGGCGGGGGGGGCGGCGGCGGGGTCTTGGGGCCGAGCGCCGCCAGGAACCCGATCGCGTCGCCGTGTTTGAGCTGAGCGAAGCGCCAGAGCGCCTTGGGGACGCGCAGCTCGTGAATCGAGAAGCTGCCGCCGATCAGCGACCGCAACCTGACCTTCGCTTCGAGATACGGGACGTCGAGCACCACCGTCCCCTCCGGGTCGACGATCTTGAGCCCCTCGACGGCGATCGGGCTGGGGGCGTCGGTGGCGAGATCGATCAGCGCGCGCAGGTGCCAGGTGACGCCGCCGATCGACATCTTGCCCGCGTTCGGCGGGAGCGCCCCCTCGATCAGGTGGCCGAGCCGAGGCCCCTGCAGCACCACCGACGCCGCCAGCACGGCGAGGGTGATGAGCCCGAGCGTCCCGACAGCGATGCTGCGGGCCACGCGGGCGACGCGAGCGAGACGCGTGGACGGAGCTGGGCCACTCGGCAAGGGGGAACCATTGTGTCATAAACGGCCGGGGCCGTGCCCATGTCCGCCGCCACACCCACAGGTAAGCCGAGCCTTTTCATCGTCGATGCACTGAACTTTTTGTTCCGCGCGTTTCACGCGCTGCCGCCGCTCACCACGACCAAAGGCCTGCAGACCGGCGCGATTTATGGGCTCTGCCAGATGATCATGCGCATCGAGCGCGAGGAGCGGCCGACGCATCTCTGCGTCGTCTACGACGCTCCCGGCGACAACTTTCGCAACGAGATCTTCGCCGACTACAAGGCGCACCGCCCGCCCATGCCGCCCGAGCTCGGGGCCCAGCTGGGGATGGTGCGGCGGGTGGTCGAGGCGTTCGGCCTGGCTCAGCTGGAGGTGCCGGGGTTCGAGGCCGACGACATCATCGCCACGCTGGCGCGGGTGGCGGCGGCGGCCGGGATGGAGGTGGTCATCTGCTCGTCGGACAAGGACCTGATGCAGCTCTGCGGCGACGACGTCTCGGTGCTCGACACCATGAAGAACCGCCGCTTCGGCGTCGACGAGGTCCGGGAGAAGTTCGGCGTGCCGCCCGCGCTGGTCGGCGACGTGCTGGCGCTCATGGGCGACAGCGTCGACAACGTGCCGGGCGTCGCCGGCATCGGGCCCAAGACGGCGGCCGAGCTCATCAACAAGTTCGGCTCGCTCGACGCCCTGCTGGCCGGGGCGGCGGAGGTGAAGGGGAAGCGCGGCGCCTCGATCGTCGAGGCGCAGGCGTCGATCCGCGTGTCGCGTGAGCTGGTCCGGCTGCGCGACGACGTGCCGCTGCCGAAGACGTTGCCCGAGCTGCACCGGATCGATCCCGATCGACAGGTTTTGGGCGGCCTGTTTCGCGAGCTGGAGTTCTCGCGTCTCGCCGAGCAGCTGGCGGCGTTCGACAGGGAGAACGCGGCCCAGGCGGCGGGAACGGCCGCCGCGCCGGCTCCGGCCCCGGTCGCGCCATCCCCGGTGCCGGAGCCGCCGGCGGCGGTCGACACGATCGTCGACCGGGCGGCGCTCGGCGCGCTCGCGCGCCAGATCGAGGCCGAGCGGGCGGTCGGGATCGCGGCGCTCTACGACGGTGTCTCCGCGGTGCGCGCCGATCTCGTCGGGCTCGCCTTCGCGCTCCCCGGCGGCCGTCGGGCCTATCTGCCGTTTCACCACCGTTATCTCGGCGCGCCGACCTGTCTGCCGGAAGGCGCTCTCGGCGACCTCGACGGCGTGCTGGCGTCGCCCGCCGTCGCCAAGCACGTCCACGACGTCAAGACGCTGGAGGTTCTGCTGGGCCAGCGGGGGCTCGTGCTCGCGGGCGTGGCCTCCGATCCGATGCTGGCCGCCTACCTGCTCGACGCCGCGCGCACCCACTACGACCTCGACGTCGTCGCCACCTCCGAGGGGGTGTCGCCCCCCGCGCCGCGTGGCGCCTGGATGGGGACCGGCGCCTCGGCGCGGCCGGGCTCCGATATCAGTGTCGAGGAGGTCGGCCCGCGGCTCGGCGCCGAGGCGGCGGCGGCGCTGGCGCTCGCCGACAAGCAGGCGCCGCAGATCGAGAAGGGCGGTTTCGAAGCGCTCTACCGCGACATGGAGCTGCCGCTCGCCGACGTGCTGGCGCGGATCGAATGCCGGGGGATCGGGCTCGACGTCGGCAAACTGCGCGAGATCGGCCACCAGGTCAGCACGTCGTTGGCCGCGCTCGAGACCGAGATCCACGCCGCCGCGGGCGGGCCGTTCAACATCGCCTCCAACAAGCAGCTCGCCGACGTGCTGTTCGGCAAGCTCTCGCTGCCGGTCGGCCGCCGGACCAAGACCGGCCCGTCAACTGACGCGGATACGCTGGAGGAGCTGGCCGCGCTTCACCCGGTGCCGGCCAAGATCGTCGAATTCCGTGCGCTCGCCAAGCTGCGGGGGACGTACATCGACGCTCTTCCGGCGCTGGTGAACCCGGCGACCGGGCGGCTGCACACCTCGTTCAATCAAGCGGTGGCGGCGACAGGGCGGCTATCGTCCAGCAACCCGAACCTGCAGAACATCCCCATCCGCACCGAGATCGGCCGCCGCATCCGCGAAGCCTTCGTGGCCAAGCACGGCCATCTGCTGGTCTCGGCGGACTACTCGCAGATCGAGCTGCGGATCCTGGCGCATTTTTCCCGGGACCCCGCTTTTCTCGAGGCGTTTCGCTCGGGGCAGGACATCCATCAGCGGACGGCGGCCGAGGTGTTCGGTGTTCCCGTCGAGGGGGTCACCCCGGAGCAACGGCGGATCGCCAAGGCGATCAACTTCGGCCTGGTGTTCGGGCAGAGCGACTTCGGCCTCGCCCAGGTGCTGCGCATCCCGCGCGCGCAGGCCCGCGCCTACATCGAGAGCTACTTCGCGCGCTACGCGGGCGTGCGGGCGTACATGGAGCGGGCGATCGCCGACGCGCGCGCGGCCGGCGCGGTCTCGACGCTGTTGGGGCGCCGCCGGCCGCTGCCCGAGATCCGCGCCACCCGCGCCCAGGATCGCGCCTACGCCGAGCGGATCGCGCGCAACACGCCCATTCAGGGGTCGGCCGCCGATCTGCTCAAGCTGGCCATGATCCGGGTGGAGCGGGCCATCGCCGACAAGACGGCGCCGGTGCCGGAGGCCGCGCTCCTGCTCACGGTCCACGACGAGCTGGTCTTCGAGGTCCCGATCGGGGCCGTCCCTGACTTCAAGCAATGGATTAAGAATGAAATGGAAGCCGTGTATCAGCTGGCGGTTCCGCTGATCGTGGACGTGGGGGCCGGCGCGACCTGGGGCGCCGCGCACTGATCCTGTGGGGGGGCCACCGGGCACGCGCGCGGGGGCCCGAGTCGGGTATTATGGAGATACTCATGGCGCGGTCGATTTTACCCAGCGGGGCGCGGCGGATCGCGCTCGTCGCTCTGCTGGGCGCCGGCGCCGCTGCTGGTTGCCGCCGCCCGGCGCCCCCGGCGTCGCCGGTCTGTCCACCGGTGCCCGCCGTCGCGGAGGACAAGGAGCCGGCCGAACCACCGCCGCGTGCGCTGCGCCGCTGCTTCACCGAGCAGCCGGCCTGGGTCGACGCGCCGCTCGGCGATCTGCTCGATCGGGCGGCCGAGCTCTTCGACAAGGGGGACTACGCCGGGACGCTGGCCTGCGCGGAGGAGGCGGCGCGGGCGGCCCCCCGCTCGGTCGAGGCGCACCACAACCGGGCCATCGCGCTCATGCGGCTCGACCGGCTGGACGAGGCGCGCGACGCGCTCGAGCTGGCGCTGGCGCTCGCCCCGGACGATCCGGAGACGCTGGAGGCGGCGGCCGATCTGCAGATCAACCAGCTGCCGCCGTCGGGCGATCGGTCGGCGCTGGGGCTGGAGTACGCGCGGCGGGGGAGCCGGCACGTCGCGCGCCGCGACGGCGCCGCGGTGGCGCGCCTGTCGCTGCTGGAGGGGCAGGCGCTGATCGATCTCGGGCGCGCGTCCGAGGCGCTGCGTCGGATCGACGCCGCGTTGATGGCCCAGCCGAAGTTCGGCGCCGCGATCTACGAGCGGGGCGTGGCGCTGTTCGAGCTCTGCCGGTTCGACGAGGCGCGGGCCACCTTCACCCGGGTGCTGGCCGAGACGCCCGATCACGCGCACGCGCTCTATCACCTCGGCCTCATCGACGAGCGCACGGGGAACGAGGGCGCGGCGGCGAAGCACCTGGCCGCCGCGACGGCCGCCGATCCCAAGTCGTTTCCGCCGCCGCCGCCCATCACCCAGGCCGATTTCGTCGCGCGCGTCAAACGCGCGGTGGCGGCGCTCCCGGCCGATCTCCAGCGCGATCTATCCGGCGTGGACGTGCAGGCGGCCGATCTGCCGGATCTGGAGGACCTGACCGCCGAGAAGCCGCCGCTGTCGCCGACGATCCTGGGTCTCTTCCGGGGGCTGCCGCTCGACTACGACGACCAGGCCGCCGCGCCGACCCCGGCCGGGCGTTCGCGCAAGGGGCACGCCGCGCCGTCCGAGAGCGCGTCCGTGCAGTGCGACGCGGGTGACCGGGCGATCGTGCTCTACCGGCGGAACCTGCTGCGAACGGTGAAGGACGGTCCGGAGCTGGACCAGGCGATCACGCGCACCCTGCTGCACGAGGTCGGCCACCTGCGCGGCGAGGACGACGGCTCGCTGCGCGATCGCGGGCTCGAGTAATACATTTAGACGCGTGATCCGCGTCGAGGGGCTGTCCAAGAAGTACGCGCCCGGGGGACCGTTCGCGCTCGACGACGTGTCGTTCGAGGCCGGCCGGGGGGAGATCGTCGGCCTCTTGGGGCCGAACGGGGCCGGCAAGTCGACGATGATGCGGATCCTGACCTGCTTCCTGGCGCCGACCCGGGGCCGCGCGACGCTGGCGGGCGCGTCGATCGCCGACGATCCGCGCGGCGTGCGGCGGGCGGTCGGCTATCTCCCGGAGGCGGTGCCGCTGCCGCCCGAGATGCGCGCGGCGGAGTACCTCGAGTTTCGCGCGGCCCTCAAGGGGATCGGGCGGCGCGCGCGCGCGGCGGCGGTCGCGGCGGCGGTCGAGGCGGTCGGGCTCGGTGACCGCCGTTCCCAGATCGTCGGGACGCTGTCGCGCGGCTACCGGCAGCGCGTCGGGCTGGCGGATGCGCTGCTGGGCCGGCCGCCGATCCTGATCCTCGACGAGCCGACCGTCGGCCTCGATCCCAACCAGATCCGAGAGACACGCGCGCTCATCCGCGAGCTAGGGCGCGAGCGGACGATCTTGCTTTCGACGCACATCTTGTCGGAGGTGGAGGCGGTCGCCACCCGGATCCTCATCCTCCACCGCGGGCGGCTCGTCGGCGCCGAGACGCCGGCGGCGCTCGAGGGGCGGATGGCCGGTGCGCGGCGGATCGTCGTCGAGCTGACGGCGGCCGATCGCGCGCGCGCCCCCGAGATCTTCCGCGCGGTGGCCGGCGTGGGCGAGGTCGCGTCGATCGACGAGTCGCACCTGGCGCTGACGCTGGGTCCCGGAACGACCGACGACGGCGCGGTTCGCGAGGCGCTGTTTCGCGCGGCGGTCGCCGCGGGGCTCTCCCTGCGCGAGCTGCGTGCGGAGGCCCCCTCGCTGGAGGAGCTGTTCGCGCGCGCCACCTCGACCCCCGGCGAGGAGAAGCCGCGGTGAGCCGCCTCCTGGCGATCGCCCGCCGCGAGTGGGCGGCCTACCTGCGCACGCCCGCCGGCTGGGCGGTGCTGGCGCTGTTTCTCTGCCTGCAGGGGATCGTCTTCTGGATGTTCGTGCAGTTCCTCGGGCGTCCCGATGCGCCGCCCGGCGGGGTGATGGAGTTCTTCTTCGGCGGGACGATCCTCTACTGGATCGCCCTCGGCCTGCTGGCGACGGTGCTGCCGATGCGGCTCGTGGCCGAGGAGGTGCGCGCGGGGACCATCGAGCCGCTCATGACCGCGCCCGTCTCGCCGGCCGAGGTCGTGGTCGGGAAATGGTTGGCCGCGTTCGGTTTCTATCTGACGGCCTGGGCGCCGACGCTGCTCTACCTCGCCTACCTGCGGCGGATGGGGGCGGCGCTCGATCCGGGGCCGATCGCGGCCGGCTACCTGGGGACGATCCTGCTCGGCGCGGCCGCGCTCGCGGTCGGCCTCCTCGCGTCGGCGCTGACGCGCAACCAGCTGGTGGCCGCGACGTTGTCCTTCGTCGCCTTTCTCACCTCGCTGCTGGCCGGGGCGCTCGAGGCCGAGGTGCGGGCGCCGGGTGCGGCGGCGGCGCTCCGGCGCTACAGCCTGTTCCGCATGATGGAGGACTTCGGGCATGGCATCGTCGACTCCCGGCCGGCGATCCTGCTGGTCACGGTCGCCGCCGCCGCTCTGGCAGGCGCGGCGGCGATGGTCGGTCGACTGCGCGGGCCGATGCCGCTCGATGCGCCGCCGGCGCGGCGCTGGACGGGGCGGATCGCGGCGCTGCTCCTGGCGGTGATCGCGCTCCTCGGCAACGCGATCGCGGCGCGCCACTTCGTCCGCGGCGACTGGACGCGCGCGTCGCTCTACGCGCTCTCCGATCGCACGGTGGCGCTGCTGCGCAACCTGCCGCGCCCCGTGGAGGCGACGGTGTTCCTCTACCCCAAGCGTGACTCCGAGCGGTCGCGCGCGGTCGCCGGCCTCGTCCGCGAGCTGACCCTTCGCTGCGCGCGCGAATCGGGCGGCAAGCTCCACGCCGAGCTCGTCGATCCCGATCGCGCGCCGGACCGCGCCGAGGCGGCCGCCAAGCGCTACGGCATCGGCGCCTACGAGATGGGGCAGGGGGTGGTGGTCTTCACCTCGGGCGCCCGGGCGAAGGTGGTCACCGAGAGCGATCTCGTCGAGTCGGAGGTCGACGCCGACGGAGATCCGGGGCCGGCCATTCACGCCTGGCGCGGCGAGGCGGCCTTCGCCTCGGCGATCCTGGCGGTCACCGACGATCACCCGCCGGTGGTCTGTTTCACCAAGGGGCACGGGGAGCCCGACATCGAGTCGCTGGCGGACGGGGGCTACGCCACCTTCGCCGAGAGCCTACGCGGCGCGGGGGACGAGACGCGCGCGCTCGGCGACGTCGCCGATGCGGTAGGATGCCGGGTGATGGTGTTGGCGGAGCCGACGCGGGCCTTTTCGCCGCCGGAGATCGCCGCGCTGGGGACGTTCGTCGAGGGCGGCGGCCGCCTGCTGGCGATGCTGGGCCCGCTGTTCGGCCCGGGCGGCGCCGCGTTCGCGCACGTCGGCCTGGAGCCGTTCGCGGAGCGCTACGGCGTGCGCCTCGGCGACGGCCTGGTCGTCGATCCGGCGCGGGCCAGCGACGTCGAGGGGCCGTCGGTCTGGGCGGCCGGCCCCGACAGCTACGGCGCGCACGCGATCACCGCCCGCCTCGGCGGCCGGCTCACGTTCTGGCCGCGCACGCGCGAAGCGGCGCCGATCGCGGGGGCGCCGCCGGCCGGCTTGACCGTCACGCCGCTGGTCCACACCAGCGCCGACGGCTGGGTCGAAATGGATCTGCCGACCATCCGCGGCGACGCCGATCTGACCTTCGACGCCGGCCGCGATCGCAAGGGACCGGTCACGGTCGCCGTCGCCGTCGCACGCACGGCCACCCCCAGCGTCCCGGCGACGCGGCTGGCTTTCCTCGGCACGGGGCGGCTGGTGATGAACTACCGTCTCGCCGGCCTGACCTTGCGCGACTACGACGCCGATTTCGTTCAGTCGACGATCGCCTGGCTGGCGGATCGCGACTCGGAGATCGGGATCGGGCCCAAGCTCCCCGCGCGCGCGACGCTCTCGCTCACCGCCGCCGACGTCCGCTGGGCGTTTCGCCTCTTCGTGGTGGGCTTGCCGCTCGCGGCGCTGGTGGCGGGCGCCTGGGTCTGGGCGCGGCGGCGGATCTGATGCGGAAGGTGGCCCTCCTCGGCGCTGTCGCCGCGCTGCTCGCCGCCTACCTGCTGTTCGCCGATCGCGGCTCCGACGACAACGACGCCGCACGCGAGCGGCTCCGCCTGGTGACCGTTTTCGATCGGGCGGCGGTCCGCCGGATTGGCATCGCCCGGGCGGGCGCCGCGCCGTTCTCGCTCGAGCGCCAGCCGCCGGGGCACGAGCCGGCCTGGCGGGAGAACCCGGGCGACAAACCGGCCGACGGCGCGGCCGTCGACGATCTGCTGAGCGCCCTGGACGTCGCCGAGACGACTCGGACGGCCGACCTGGGCCTCGCCGAGGCGGGCCTCGCGCCACCGAAGGTGTCGATCGAGATCGATCGGCCCGGCGGGGCCGTGACGGTCGCCCTCGGACGGAGCGACGCGGGTGGTCAGGGGGTTTTTTCGCGGGTCGGGGACGTCGCCGCTATCCGGGTGGCGCCGCGCCGGCTGCTCGAGCTCGCCGACCGTGAGCCGTGGGCGTTTCGCGATCAGCGCGTGGTCCCGCTGCCGGCGGACGCCGTCACCGCGATCGGCTGGCGCGCGGCGGAGGGCGGCCCGGAGCGGCGCCTGCGGCTGGTCAAGGGGCGCTGGCAGAACGAGGCGGAGCAGCCGGTGGCGAACGAGCGGGCCGCAGAGTGCGTGCGCCGCCTGCAAGCGCTGCGGGCGATTCGCTACGAGCCCGCGCGCCCGGCGGTCGCATTCAAGGGCCCGTCTCAGATCTTCGTCGAGGGGGTGCGGGGCACGACCGTCGTCCTGACGATGGACGGCGGCAGCTGCGCGGGATCGGCCGGCGCCTTCGTGGAGCGCGACGGACCCACTGGCGATGGGCTGTGCGTGGATCCGGAGGCGGAGAGGCAGCTCTGGCCCGCGCTCGCGACGGCGCACGCGCCCGATCTTCGCCTGGTCTCGGCGCCCCCCGCCTCCGTCAAGCGGATCGAGATTGCCGGCCAGGGGGCGCGGCTCGTCTTGACGCGCGCCCCGGCCGGCTGGCGGCTCGACGCGCCGAGGGTCGCTTACGCCGTCGATTCTCGCGTCGTCGACGACTGGCTGGCGGCGCTCGGGCGGGTCGAGACGCGGCCGCCGCCCGCCGCGGCCAACCCGCGCCGGCGCCATCTCGTCGCCGAGGGGCGCTACCGCGAGGAATCCGACGTCTGGCCCGGGGACCCCGGTTACGTGCTCGTCGATCCCGATCCGCTGCGGTTCCGGGAGCGCGCCGTGCTCGACTTCGCCCACTTCGATGCGCGCGATCTCGCACGCTCGGCCGCCGGCCACGCCGTGCGGATCTCCTCGCGCGACGGCGAGGACTGGCGCCCGGTCACCCCGGCGGGCGCCGCCGTCTATCGTACGAACGCCGCCCGCGTCGTCGGAGCCCTCGGCAATCTACGCGCCGAGAGCTTCCTGGCGAAGCCCCCGCCGGGCGCGCCGGAGCTGACCCTGGCGATCGAGGTCCAGGCGCCGGGCGAAACCACGCCCGCCCGTCACCGCGTCGATCTCTACAAAACGAAAGAGGCGCCCGGGTGCGCCGGACGCCTCGATCGGGACGTTGTCTTCACGCTCGCGGCGGCGGTCTGTGACGAGCTCCGCCTGCCGCTCGTGAAGTAGGCCCGCCTTACTTCTTGCCGGCTATTTTTTCCCTTTGCTCGCCTTCTCGGCGTCGATGCGGGCGCCGCCAACCTTCTCGGCCGGCTTCCCCTCGAGGTTGATCGTCTGCGCGTCGGGCGGGAGGATCGCATTCCCCTCGGCGATCACGTTGCCCGTCGCGTCCTGGAACTTCTTGTGGATGATGAGGCCGTCCGACGCCGCGAACCCGCCGATCGAGTTGATCGAGAAGGTCCCGGTGACGATGTACTGATCGCCCACCTTGGCGACGAGCGGCTTCGGCTTGCCGGTGTTCCAATCCTTGACCGGATAATCGGCGACCAAAAGGCCGTGATCGAGCTTGGTCGTCGGTGTGTCACCCACGACGAAGTACGGCTGATCGCACGGCCGGCAGCCGCCGGCCATCGCCTTCGGATCGGGCGCGGGCGGCCCCTTTCCGGGGACGCCGCCGGACTTCATCTCCTTGATCTTCGCTTTTTTCGTCTTGGCGGCGAGATCGTCGTTGCACTTCCGCTGCTCGGCGGGGCACTCGTAGATGCTGAGCAGGTAGGCGCGCACCTGGACGTCCTTGTCCATGTACTGGTTCATGTGTTTGCGCAGCCCGAAGATCGACATCTCGCCCGTCGGATACTTCTCCGGCGCCTGCTGGACGTTGAAATTCGGGGGTGGCGGGAGATCGACCTTGATCGGTGGCAACTCCTGCCCCTGACCGTAAGCTAGCCGAACGCCGCTCGGCGCGAGCAGCACTAGAGCCAAAGGAATAGCCCGGTGATATACGGTCGGCAGTCGCTTCATGGACGAGCCCTCCACCGCGCGATGCGGGTGACCCTGAATAACACGATGATTTTTGTCCGGCAAGCGTCGCCGTCACGGCTGTGGCTCAGCCGCGGCCTCGCGCTCGGCCTCGTTATCGGCCTCGTTATATTGGGAGGGGGCGCCTGCCGTTCGAAGAAGGGGGCGGCCGCCGGTGCGCACGCGGCCGCCACGCCGGATCTCGGACCGCTGCGTCCGCCGCCGCCGCCGGCCGAGACCCTGCCGGCTCCGGCCGAGGTCGCCTCGCCGGCGCGGCGCGGCGGCACCCTCAGGGTCCACCTGGATGCCGAGCCGACGAGCCTCCTGCCGCTGGCGGAAGGGGACGCCGCCGCCGCGCAGGTGACGAACGGGCTGGTCTACGAGACGCTGCTCGACTGCCGCGACGGGACGTATCGGCCGGGGCTGGCGGAGAGCTGGGACGTGTCGAACGACGGCATGCGCCTGGCAGTTCGTGTGCGGAGCGGTGTTCGCTGGCACGACAAACGCGCGTTCGGCGTGCTCGATGTGCAGGGGACGGTCGAGCCGCTCCTGCGCACCGGGACCGACGCGCCGGTCCTGCGCGCCGAGCTCAGCGACGTCGCGTCGGTCGAGCTGGTCACGGAGCGAACCATCCGCTTCGTGCTCAAACGCCCGTCGGACTTCGCGCTGCGCGCCCTGTGCGACGTGCCGATGCTCCCCGACCACCTGGTGCACGGCATCCGTCCCGAGGCGTCGCCGATCGCGCGGCAGCCGATCGGCACCGGGCCGTTTCGCGTCGCCGGCTGGGATCACGGCAAGCGGATCCGCCTCGAGCGCGCGCCCGAGTACTGGGGCGAGCCGCCAGGCGTCGACGAGATCGTGTTCGACGTCGACCCCGACGCCGTCCGCGCGCTCAACCGCACCCGCCGCGGCGACATCGACGTCCTTTCGCGCGTGATCGACGCGCATTACCCGGATCAGGTTCAGCCGACCACGTTGCACGGCGGGACGACGCTGCTGCGCCTGCGCTCGCGCCGCTACTCGTTCCTCTCGGTGAACCACCTGCGCTACCCGCTGGCCGATCCCCGGTTCCGGCGCGCGCTGGCGATGCTCTGGGATCGCGTCCGGTTCGCCGGCGAGCTGCACAACGATCTGGCGCGTCCGATCGGCGGGCCGCCGCTGACGGGCGATCTGCCGGCGCCCCCGCTCGATAGGCCGCGCGCCGCCGCGGCACTCGACGACGCGGGCTACCGCGACAGCGACGCCGACGGCGTGCGTGATCACCTGGGGCACCCGATTCGCCTCACGCTGCTCGAGCCGGCCGGCAACCGCCAGTTTCACGTCGAGGCGCACGCCTTCGCGCTGGAGGCGCGCAAGGTCGGCATCCTCGTCGATCTCGTGCCGGCCGATGCGGCGACGATCCTGCAGCGGCTCAAGCACGGCGAGTACGATCTGGCGCCGCTCATCTGGGAGGGGACGCCGGACGAGGATCCGGAGCCGCTCTACGGCGCGGCGGGCGCGTTCAACTACGGCGGCTACCGCTCGAGCGCGCTGGACGCGCTGATCGACGAGGCGCGCGTCGCGGCCGGGCCGGCGGCGCGCGCCCCGATCCTGACCCGGATCGGGCGCCTGCTCGCCGACGAGCAGCCGGTGATCTTTCTTTATCGCTATGACGTCCCGGCGCTGGCGGCGACGCGCGTCCATGGCCTGGCGGCTGTCGGCGATCGGTTCGACCTGCGCCGCGTCTGGTTCGATCCATGATCGCGCTCGCGCTCCTCGGCGCGCTCACTCTGGCACCGGGCGGTGCGCTGACGGGTGGGGCATGTCTGCCCGCGACCCCGCAGCCGGGGCCTGGCGTGGCCGATCCGTTCCGCACTCCCGCCGAGGCAGCGACGAAACTGAACGCGGACGCGAAGGTTCTCTACCGACAGGGCAAGTGGGAGGAGGCGCGTACGCAATACCGCGCCGCCGAGGCGGCCGACCCCGAGTTCCTGGCGCCGCGGCTGAACGTCGCCTGCTCGTTCGTCCGCCAGGAGCGTTTCGACGAGGCGGTCGCGGAGGTCAAGGGGCTCATCGAGCGCGCGTTCGTTCCCTGGTCGCGCGAGGTGCTGGAGGCGGCGGACTTGGGGGCGCTCAAGGTGCAGCCGCAGATCTCGGAGGTGAAGCGGGCGCTGGCGGCCGGCGCCGCGGCCTGGGGTGCGGGCCTCGACGAGAGCATCATTCTCGTCGCCCGGCTGCGGGCGCCGCTGCACATCCCGCCCGCCGGCGCGGGCGAGTTCATCCTCAACCCGCACCAGGAGGTCTTCGCCTTCGTGCCGGCGACTGGGCGATTCCGCCAGCTGACCGCCGAGGACGGGCACGTGGTGGCGGTGGCGCTGGCGCCGGATCGACGGCGGATCGTCTACGTCACCGCCGAGAAGCTGGTGCGGGGGGCCCGCCCGGACGCCGTCACGCTCGACGGCGTCGCGCTCGCCGAGCTGACGCTGGCGACAATGAGCGCCGCGCCGCCCGTCCGGATCGCGGGCGGCGTGCGCCGGATCGAGATCGGCGGTACGCCGCACGGGTTCCTGTTCCGGATCGACGGTGAGCGGACCAGCGGCCTCTACGCGCTCGGCGGCGCCCAGGATGCGCTGGTCCCGCAGGGGGGGCGCAAGCTCGCGGGGGCGCCCCTGGCCGTGCTGACGGCGGCGGGTGCGCTGCCAGGGCCGCCAGCGAGGATTCCCGGCGGCTGCCCGGTCACGGCGCGCGACACTGGCGCCGCCGGTGGCGGGCGATCGGTCGTCGTGTCGCTGCGCGGGCATCCCTCGCGGACACTGGGCGCCACCCTGGGTGCGGGTTTGGCCGGGCTTCCGCTTCCGTGACGGGGGGCGCATCTTTGAGCGAAAGGGGGGCCCAAAAATTGCGGAAGCCTACAGGTAGGATAGTGTGTGATTATGTCGGCAAAACCACGCACCCTCTGGATCCTTCCCGCGGTCATCGTCGCCTCCTGGCTGGCGGTCCGCTCTCTCGCCGCTCTTCCGGCCTACGGCCTCGAGGATCCGCCGCTGGCGTCGGCGCCCTCGCAGATCGCGGACCCGGTGCTGGCCGAGATGATCTCGCGCTTCGCGCGGGACGCTCGCCACGCGCGCCACAACTAGGAAGCTCCCGATGACGCTCTGCCTGGTGACGGGTGGGGCGGGGTTCATCGGGTCGTCGCTCTGCCGCGCGCTCGTCGCGCGGGGCGACCGCGTGCGCGTCATCGACAACTTTTCGTCCGGCAAGCGCGAGAACCTCTCCGACATCGCCGACCGGATCGAGCTCGTCGAGGGGGACATCCTGGACGACCGCGCGCTCGGGCGGTCGATCGAAGGGGTCGAGCTGGTGTTTCACGAGGCGGCCATCCCGTCGGTTCCGAAGTCGATGGCCGAGCCGATCGAGAACCACGCCGCGAACGCCACCGGCACGCTGCGGGTCCTCGAGGCGTGCCGGCGCGCGGGGATCCGGCGCCTGGTCTACGCCGCGTCGTCGGCGGCCTACGGCGACGATCCGGCGCTCCCCAAGGTCGAGACGATGCCGCCGGCGCCGATCTCGCCCTACGGCGGGTCGAAGCTGGCGGGCGAGCAGTATGCGCAGATCTACGCGCGCGCCTACGGCGTCGAGACCGTCTGCCTGCGCTACTTCAACGTCTTCGGCCCGCGCCAGGATCCCGCGTCGGAGTACGCGGCGGTCATTCCGAAGTTCATCACGGCGGCGCTGGCCGGAAAGCAGCCGCGCATCTTCGGCGACGGGACGCAGTCGCGCGACTTCTGTTTCATCGACAACGTCGTCGAGGCGAACTTCAAGGCCGCGACGGCCGACGCGCGCGCCGCCTCGGGGCGCGTCTTCAACGTCGCCTGCGGGCAGGCGATCGACTTGAACCGGGTGGTGGCGCTGATCGGCGATCTTCTGGGCATCAAGCTGGCCGCCATCTACGAGGACGAGCGGGCGGGGGACATCAAGCATTCGTGGGCCGACATCGCGGCGGCCCGGGCGGCCCTCGGCTATACGGCGGCCGTCTCGTTCGCCGAGGGCCTCGGACGCACGATCGACTGGTATAAATCGAAGGCGTGAGCCTTCTTTCCATGACCGGGTTCGGGCGCGGGACGGTCGACGCCGGCGACCGTCGGCTGCGGGTCGAGATTCGCTCGGTGAACCACCGCGGCCTCGACATCAAGATCCGGAGCAGCGAAGCCGACGCCTACTGCGACACCGAGATCGCGCGCGCGGTGCGCGCGGCCGTCGAGCGCGGCGCGGTGACGGTGCTGATTCGCGACGAGTCGGCCGCGGCGTCCGCGGGCGTCGACGAGCCGCGCGTGCGGGCGCTCCACGCCGTGCTCGAGCGGCTGCGGCAGGATCTGGAGATCGAGGAGCCGGTGACGCTGGCGACGGTCGGCGCTTTTCTCCAGGCGAGCCGGGGCTCCGAGCTCTCGGGCGAGGCGCTGTGGGAGGTCCTCCGCCCGGCGGTGGCGGGCGCGCTCGCCGAGCTCGCGGCAACGCGGGCCCGCGAGGGGGCGTCGCTCGCCGCCGACCTCTCGGCCCGGCGGTCGCGCCTCGTCGAGCTCTCGGCCGGCCTGCGCTCGCGCGCCGCCGCGCTGCCCGAGCGGTTCGCCCAGCGCCTCCAGGATCGGCTGGGCGGCCACGAGCGGCAACTGGGGGTCGATCCGGGCCGGCTGGCGCAGGAGATCGCGCTGATGGCTGAGCGGCTCGACGTCTCCGAAGAGCTGGTCCGCCTCGACACCCACCTCGGTCACACGGGCGAGATCCTCGGGGCGGGAGGAGCGATCGGGCGAAAGCTGGACTTCGTCATCCAGGAGATTGGCCGCGAGCTCAATACGGTCGCCTCCAAGGCCCAGGACGCCGAGATGGCGGCCCTGGTCATCGATGCCAAGGCCGAGCTGGAGAAGCTGCGCGAACAGGCCCAGAACGTCGAGTAGGCTGCAAACTCGGCCGTCTTTCGAGGCTTTCGACGCTGATGATAGACTCTGCCCGATGACGGACGACGCTCGCCGCGGCATCCTGCTGGTGATTTCGTCTCCTTCGGGAGCAGGCAAGACGACGCTCGCGCACCTCCTGGCCGAGCAAGAGAAGCTGGAGTTCTCGGTCTCCTACACGACGCGCGCGGCGCGTCCCGGAGAGCGAGACGGGGTCGACTACAAGTACATCACCGAGGAAGAGTTCACCCGGATGATCGACCGGAACGAGTTCGCCGAGTGGGCGGTCGTCCACGGCGCTCGCTACGGGACGGCGATCCACACCGTCAACCGGGCGCTGGAGGACGGCAAGGACTACCTGTTCGACGTCGACTGGCAGGGCGGGGCGCAGATCCGCCGGCAGTGGCCGGAGGAGAGCGTGCTGGTCTTCATCCTGCCGCCGTCGATGGCGGAGCTCGAGCGGCGGCTGCGGCGGCGCGCCACCGACGCGCCCGCGGCGATCGAGCGGCGCCTCCTGACCGCCACCCGCGAGCTCGAGCACTTCGCCGAGTACGACTACCTGGTCGTCAACGACAACCTCGAAACCGCGCTCAAGGAGCTGTCATCCATATATGTAGCGGCTCGTTGCGCGCGCGCGCGGCGGGGACACTACGGGCATGCGCTGCTCGGCGAGGCGCGGACGAGGGGGCAGCCTCCCAGCCAATGACCGAAGTTCAAGAGATCTGCGCGCAGGTTCGCGGCTACGACGCCGCCGCCGACACCAGCCTCATCGAGCGCAGCTTCGACTTCGCCGCCGATTGCCACGCTGGCCAGAAGCGCCGCTCGGGTGACCCGTACGTGGTCCACCCGGTCGGCGTCGCGCGCATCATCTCCGAGCTGCGGCTCGACGTGCCGTCGGTCTGCGCGGGCCTCCTGCACGACTGTGTCGAGGACACCAGCGCCACCGCCGAGGACATCGGGCGACTGTTCGGCACCGAGATCCAGTTCCTCGTCGAGGGCGTCACCAAGCTGGGGCAGATCCCCTGGACCACGCGCGAGGAGCGCCAGGCGGAGAACTTCCGCAAGATGCTGCTGGCGATGGCGCGCGACATCCGCGTCATCCTCATCAAGCTCGCCGACAGAGTCGACAACATGCGGACGCTGGCCCACATGCCGCGCGACAAGCAGGAGCGGATCTCGCGCGAGACGAGCGAGATCTACGCGCCGCTCGCCAACCGGCTCGGCATCCAGTGGATGAAGGTCGAGCTCGAGGACCTGGCGTTCAGCTACCTCGATCCGGCCGAGCACGACACCCTGGTGGCACGGCTCGCCGAGACGGCTGTCTCGCGCGAGTCGTACATCATCGAGGTGGTCGACCGGCTGAAGGCGGTCCTCGCCGACGGAGAGATCAAGGCGCAGATCTGGGGCCGCGCCAAGCACCTCTGGTCGATCTATCAGAAGATGAAGAAGACCGGCCGCGACGTCGAGCAGATCTACGACGTGCTCGCCTTCCGCGTGATCACCGAGTCGGTGCGCGACTGCTACGCCGTGCTGGGCGTCGTGCACTCGAACTGGACGCCGGTGCCCGGTCGCTTCAAGGACTTCATCGCGCTGCCCAAGCCGAACCTCTACCAGTCGCTGCACACCACGGTGATCGGGCCGCGCGCCGAGCGCATGGAGGTGCAGATCCGCACGCAGGAGATGCACCGCATCGCCGAGCAGGGCATCGCGGCGCACTGGAAGTACAAGGAGCAGAAGACGCCCGGCGCCGAGGACGGCAAGGCGTTCGCGTGGCTGCGCCAGCTCATGGAGTGGCAGCGCGATCTGAAGGACCCGACCGAGTTCATCGAGACGGTGAAGATCGACCTCTTCCAGGACGAGGTCTTCGTCTTCACGCCCAAGGGCGACGTCAAGGCGCTGCCCAAGGGGTCGACGCCGATCGATCTCGCGTTACGCGATCCACTCGCAGGTCGGCGAGCACTGCTCGGGCGCGCGGGTCAACGGCCTCATCGTGCCGCTGCGCTACGCGCTCCGGAACGGCGACACCGTCGAGATCCTCGCCTCGGCCAACCAGAAGCCGTCCAAGGACTGGCTCAAGTTCGTCGTCACCAGCCGCGCCAAGACCAAGATCCGCCACTACATCCGGATGGAGCAGCGCGAGCGCAGCCGCGCAGATGGGGCGCGATCTGCTGGGGCGCGAGCTGCGCAAGCGCAGGACGCGTCGCTCGCCTCGTCGGAGCGCGACGGGCTGCTCGACACGGCGGCGCACGCGGCTGCGCGTCGGCAACGGCCGACGATCTGCTGGTCGCCGTCGGCTACGGCAGCGTCAGCCCCGAGCACGCGGCCGACGCCGTGCTGTTCGACCGGGTGGCGAACGGGACGGCGGCGCCGGTGGCGCCGGTCGCCGAGCCCCCGCTCGGCCGCGCGCCGCCCGATCCCCAAGCGCTCGATCGGCGGCATCCGGGTCCAGGGCGAGGCCGACATCCTGGTCAAGTTCGCCAAGTGCTGCACGCCCGTCCCGGGCGACACCATCGTCGGCTTCATCAGCCGCGGCCACGGCGTCGTCATCCACACGCGCGAGTGCCCCAAGGCGCTCGACCTCGATCCCGCCCGCCGCGTCGACGTGGCCTGGGACGACGAGGCCAAGACGCTGCGGCCGGTGGCGGTCCAGGTCACCTGCGCCGATCGCCCGGGGCTCCTGGCCGCGATCTCGAAGCTCTTCACCGAGCATGGGGTCAACATCTCGCAGGCCAAGTGCCGGACGACCGAGGACGGCCGCGCGGTCAACACCTTCCAGGTCACCGTCGGCCACCTCGACCAGCTCAAGACGGTGCTGCGCAGCCTGCAGAACATCGAGGGGGTGGTCTCAGCCACCCGGTTGTGATAGAAGGCCCGCGCTATGGCTTCGAACACGCGAAAGACCTGGAAGCGGAGGGTGCGCAAGCACTCCAACATGGGAAAGAAGCGCAAGGCCATCGAGACGAAGCGCTCGACCCCCTCGGCCGAGAAGCTCTTCGCCGATCTCGGCGAGCCCGGCAAAGGCTAGCTAGCGAGAAACGCTAGCTAGCTCGGTCAATTTATTGGTCAATTTATTGATCTCTGCCGCCGAAGTGTGCGTTAACTACGGTTTGACGTCGCGCGAAAATCGCCGACCCCGCTTGCTCGTCCCCAGGTCGTGAGGCCAGGAGCCGGATGAAAGTCTGCCCGAACTGCCAGACCAAGTATCCCGACGACGCCAACTTTTGTCCGCAAGAGACCTGCGCGACGCCCGGGGGCCCGCGCCGTCTCGACATCCTCTCGGAGGCGCCGCCCGCGCGCTACGAGATGCAAGGACAGGTCGGCGGTGGCCGCAGCGGCGAGGTGTTCCGCGCCCGCGACCTGCAGACGGGGGCCAACGTCGTCTACAAGCGGGTCACCCGGGCGGTGCTGACGTCGCCCGCCGTCGTGGAGCGCTCGCAGCGCGAGCTCAAGCAGCTTCAGCGCGCGCAGAGCCCGCGGCTCGCCAAGATCCTCGATTTCGGCAAGGAGCCCGACGGCCAGCTGTTCGTGGTCAGTGAGCTCTGCGAGGGCCAGACGCTCGACAAGGCGGTGGCTGCTTCGGGGCCATTGTCGCTCGACCGCGCCAAGAAGATCGTCGCCCAGATCGGCGAGGCGTTGCTCGAGGGGCAGAAGGTCGGCGTGGTTCACCACGACCTGGCGCCGAAGAACATCCTCGTCGGCGCCGACGACGAGATCAAGCTCATCAACTTCGTGGCGCCGGTGCCGATCACCGAGACGGTCTTCGGCGTCGCCGAGTACCTCTCGCCCGAGCAAGCCGAGGGGAAGCTGGTCGACCAGCGCTCCAACACTTACAGCCTGGGCGGCATCGTGCTCTTCATGCTGACCGGTCAGAGCCCCGTCGAGGGGGCCACCCCGGCCGCGGTGCTGGAGCAGGTGCTCAAGGGCTCGCTGGTTCCGCCCAGCCTGCGCGTGCAGGGGCTCAACGCCGAGGTCGACCGCGTCCTCGGCAAGGCGATGGACAAGAGCCCGAACCGCCGCCCGCTGACGCTGCGGCAGTTCCTCTCGGACGTGGCGGGGATGATGGCGGTCGCGCCGCCCGCGCAGAGCCCCGGCGGCAACGTCGGGTTCGCCAAGAC
Source organism: uncultured Pseudomonadota bacterium (assembly GCA_963831685.1). Lineage (GTDB taxonomy): Bacteria > Myxococcota_A > Polyangia > Fen-1088 > Fen-1088 > JADGRB01. The sequence goes on along the minus strand of CAWHRJ010000004.1, from coordinate 852,791 downwards.
GATGATGTTCGCCGGCGGCTCGCCCGAGGCGCAGAAGCTGGTCAACCAGGCGCTGGCGGCGCGGGCCGAGGCGAACGGCGCGACGCCGCCGCCGGCGGGCCCGAACGTGACGGCGCCGATCGCGATGGTCGCCAGCGAGGCGCCGCCGGCCGACCAGGCGACGCCGCCTCCGGTGGCGCGCCCGCCGGGCGAGGGGATCGGGCCGCGCCGGACGCACGGCGCCGCGATCGCCGCCACGATGGTCGCGATGCCGGCCGCCGGAAAGATGCCGGGCGCCGTCTCCCGGTCAGGTGATCTCGATGCGCCGATGCCGGCGACGCCGCCGCCAGTCTCCGCCACGCCGCCGCCGCACGCTGCCGCGCCCCCGGCGGGAGCCGCGGCGGGCAAGCCGGGAGGCGCCGCCGCTTTCCGCGAGACGCTCTGGTTCAAGCAGGGGGACGTCGACCAGATGGTCGCCGACGCGCGCGCCAAGCTGGAGAGCTCGCGCAAGGCCGGCGCGCCGGCGCCCGCCGAGCCCGAGGTCCCCCTGGCCGACGCCAAGCCGCTCGAGGATCGCTACCGGGACGACGGCACGGTCTCCGTCGATGATCGCAAGAAGTACTCGCTCCGCTCAGGCGGCACCGCCGCCGGGCTCCCGGCTGTCGGCGGCGTCGTCCCCGGCGATCGGATGAGCGCCGAAGAAATGATGGGCGAGATCGGCGGCGGAAAGCGGATCGCCATCATCGTCGCCGCGGTGGCGGTCGTGCTGGCCGTCGTCGTCGGTCTGGTCATGATGTTCCGGGGCAAGCACGTCGCCCAGAGTGCCGCCGCGCTGACGCCGGTCACCGTGCCGACGCAGCAGACGCCTCCCCCGGCTCCGCCAGCGCCGCCGGCAGCGGCGCCGGCGGCCCCTGCTCCGGCCGCTGCCGCGCCCGCTGCAGCCCCGCCGGCCGCCCCCGCTGCCGCCGCGGCAGACGACGACGAAGGTCAGGCAGCGCCCAAGGCTCATCCCGCCGCAGCGAAGAAGCACGCCGCGGCCAAGAAGCCCAAGGGCAAGAAGCACCATTAGCCGGCCGCGCAAGTTGGGCGCGGCTCGATGGCCGCGATTCAGAGCAGGCGGTCCACGGCCGTGATCACGAGGGCGCTGACGGCGTCGACAGAGCCGCTGGCATCCAGGACGACGGCGCGGGGGTCGGCGGCGCAGAGCTCGCGGTAGCGGGCGGCGACGCGGGACTGGACCTCGTCGGCGTCGTAGCGCTCGTCGGGGCGGCTGGCGGCGCGCCGGCGGGCAGCGGCGACCGAGACCGGCACGTCGAGCAGCAGCGTCAGGTCGGGGACCCGCAGATCCCGCCCGAGGCCGGCCACCCAGTCCCGCTCCGCCTCCTGGGCCTGGTAGGCGAGCGACGACAGCAGGTAGCGGTCCGAGACGACGTCGGTGCCCGCGGCCAGCGCCGGCTCGATCTCGCGCGTCAGGTGGTCGCGGCGGTCGGCGGCGAACAGCAGCGCCATCGCCAGGCCGTCGACGGCCGCGCCGTCGGGGCGCCGGTGGCCGCCCAGCAGGATCTCGCGCAGCAGGCGGCCGACCGGCCCCTGGCTCGGTTCTCGCGTCGGGTGAACGCGCCGCCCGCGCCCCTCGAGATGCCGCGCCAGGCGGTCGAGCTGCGTGGTCGTCCCGGATCCGTCGATCCCTTCGAGCACGATGAAGAGGGGTGAGGGCATGAGCGCTCTTGAGTAAAACGCCTCACCGATCTACACGACAGGGCGCGGTGGCGAAAAGACGAATCGCTCGGTGGGCGTACGAAGGGCTGCTCTTGTCGGCGCTCGTGGTGGCTTTGGCCCTGCCCGCACCGGGCTGCCGGCGCTCGCGCGAGCGGTCGGCGGCGCCCAACACCTCGGCGTCTGTCGTCGACTTGCGCGACGTCCGCTGCGTCGAGCGCCCCGAGGGCTGTGTCTGGTGCGAGGGGCGCGGACCGATGCCGCCCCTGGTCGAACCCGACGCGATCCCGCCGTCGCTCTGCGATCCGAAGGACCCCGACGATTGCGTCGACTTCTGCTCGCGCCTGACGCCGGAGTGCGCGGTCTCCTGGCGGACGGTGCCGAGCTGCCTCATGTCGAACGAGCAGGAGTTCCGGCGCGAGCTCTTCCGCCGCGACACGGCCGACCGTCCGGAGGCTGTCGTGCAGGGGCGCATCACCGACGACGCCGGCCACCGGGTCGAGGGGGCGAAGATCCGCGTCTGGTTTCAGGGGACGGCGATCCTCGACGAGCTCTCCGGCAAGGACGGCGCCTACCACCTGCGCCTGCCGGCGGGCCCCGGGACGTATTCGGCCCGCGTCAGCCACGCCGGCCTCGCCACCGAGATCACCGATCTGCGCGTCGATCGCCCGGGAAACACGCTGCACAACTTCCGGCTGGGGCCCGAGTCGACCATCCGCGGCCGCGTGGTCGGCGGTGCCGGTGAGCCGATCGGCGGCGTCACGATCTCCGCCGTGCGCAGCCCAGACGATCTCGTCGACGCGGGCCAGACGCAGAGCCAGGACGACGGCAGCTATGCCATCACGGGGCTGGACGTGAAGCGCTACTTCCTGCGCGCGTCGAAGTTCGGCTGGCTGCCGCAGATGCTCAGGTGGGGCGTCACCTCGCCGGCCACGCGAATCATGTTCAAGCTGGTGAAGACCGGCGTCATCGAGGGGCGCGTGCTCGACGCCGAAGGAGAAGGGCAGGCGAACGCCACCGTGGTGGCGCTGGCTTCGGGGAGCCTGGGGAACGGCTCGCCGATCATCTGGACGGCCGACAGCGACGGAAAGTTCGCGCAGGACCGGTTCGAGCTGGGGACCTACTACCTGTGGGCGCGTCGGGGCGAGATGCTGGTCTATCCGCCGGCGAAGATCGAGATCAGCGACGGCAACCTCGACGCCCGCATCGAGCTGCGGCTCTCGCACCGGGGGGCGCGCGTGCGCGGGCGGATCGTCACCCGGGGCGGTTCGGCGCTCGATCCCGACGACCCGCGCCGTGCTGTTCGGCCAGTCACCGCTGGCGCTCCCCCGCAAGGCGGTCGGGGAGATCGACCACGACGGCGCCTTCGCGGTCGGAGCGCTCCTGCCGGGCCGCTATGAGATCTCGGTGCGCGTCGGCACGCGCGTCCTCTCGATCGTGAGCGGTCCGCGCGAGGTGGAGATGCCCGATCGAGCCCGGCGCCACCGTCGACCTCGGCGACACGATCGTCGTCCGACCGCAAGCCGAGGAGTAAGCCCGCAGGACGGGGAACGCCGTCAAACGGCCAACAGAAAGAGCGAGCGGAGGGAGGCTTCGCCGACCAGAGCGAGCCGGGGGTGCGGGGGGCCAAAGGGCGCGCAGCGCCCGAGGCCCTCCGATCTCAATGCAATACGCGCATCTTGTTGAGGCAGTCGGCGAGGATGTGGTGGCTCTCGTTCTCGAACGAGGTGAAGCGGACTGCCATCCCCGAAACAGCCTTGCTGGCGCCCCCCTGGGTGAAGTTGATGAAGTAGTGGTTCTTCACCTCGCCGGTCGCGACCACCTCGCCGTTGCCGTCGGGCGAGAGGAAGCAGACGCGGACCGATGCGCCGAGCGGCAGCGGGTCGGGCAGCTCGAGGAAGATTCCGCCGGCCGAGACGTTGCGCGCGATGCAGTAGGTCTCGCCGAAGAGCGGGGACTCGACCCTCACGGTGAACATCTTGTCGAACCGCAGGTGCGCCCTCTGGTCGCGCTGCGACTCCTCGGCCGGGGCGTTGGTGCTCTCTTCGGAAGGGGAATCGAAGATGATCGACATGGGCTAATCGTACATTGTCGTCAAATGAAGTCAAAAAACTTACATGTAGGATAAATATCGCATTACGTCATGATGCGCAAACCAGTGGCCTGCGCCGGCGACGAAGACATTTCACCAGTCCTTCCGGTGGTCCCTCCGCTCAGCCGTACGCCGATGGGCACGACGCTCTCGCCCAAAATCCGTCGCTGCTCTATGATGGGCGCGGGCTCCAGCCGCCGATGCTCCCCGACGAGAGGACCACCCACCGCAACGAGCTACCGCTGCCCAGCGAGGTCGAGGGGTTGATCGTCGCGCCGGACCGGACGATCGCACGCCCGCTGGTCACGTTCCTGCGGGCGCAGGGGCTGACCGTACGGACCGCTGACGACGCGGAGACAGCGTTCGAGGAGGCGCTGCTGCACCCTCCGGACGTGGTGCTGGTCGACGACCGCGTGCTCCCGACCGGTGGCGTCGATCTCTGCGCCCGGCTGAAGGACAACGTCCGCACCCACTTCGTGCCGGTGATCATCTGCGCGCTGAACGACCTGCGGAGCTTCCGGCTGCGGGCGCTGGCGGTCGGGGCGGACGCCGTCTTCGCCCCCTCGACCGACGCGCAGGAGCGGCGGGCCCGGCTCTGGGCGCTCCTGCGGACGCGGGCGCTACACAAGCGGGCAGAGCGGAGCCAGCGGACCCAGCAGACCGAGATCGTCGATCGGCGTCACTGGCTGTCGCACTTCCTGCACGATCTGACGGGGCAGGTGGCGGCGCTCGCGGCGAACGTCGACTACCTGTCGAAATTCGCGCCTCCGGAAACGGACCCACGGCGGCGAGACTTCGACGAGAGCGTCTCCGACGCGCAGGGCGTGTTCGAGCGGCTCAAGACCACCATGCGGACGGTCGTCGACTACGATCGCTACGAGACGGGGCAGCTCGTGCCGCGCGAGACACGGATGCTGCTGGGCGAGACGGCCGCCGAGGTGGCCGAGGAGCTGCGGCGGTACGCCGCGATGTCCGACAAGTCGCTGTCGCTGGTGCGTCCCGAAACCGAGCGCGCCCTCTACGCCGACCGCGAGCTGCTGTCGGCGGCGATGCTGAACCTGGGAATGGGGGCGCTGCGCCGAATTCCCTCGCGCGGGACGCTCGCGATCGAGGTCGGCGCGACCGACACCGGCGTGCGGTTTCGGGCGGTGGCGCCCGGGCCGCCGATGACGATCGCCGAGCGGGGGAGGGTGTTCGAGCCCTACAGCCGGCGCGCCAACGGGTCGGCGACCTACGGGCTCGGCCTGGCGCTGGCTCACGCGGTCGTCAACCTGCACGACGGGAGGATCTGGGTCGAGGACGTCGACGGCGGCAAAGGATGCGCCTTCGTGTTCGAGATCGGCTGGCAGCGGAGCGGCCCGCGGCCGAAGCGGGGCTCGCCGGGCGGACGACCAGGGACGCAGGTGACGTCACGATGAAGCTCTCGCGCGCGGCGCGGGCGGTGGCCAGCGCGGCCGTGCTGGCGCTGTTCGTCGTCGTCGGGGGGCGGGCGCGGGCGGGCGTCAGCATCGACGATCTCTGCCGGGCCGTCGTCGAGGACCCGAGCTACAAGGTCCGCGTCAGCGCGGCGCTGACGCTGGGAAAGGTCGGGGGGCCGGCGGCCGTCCCGGCGCTCGTCAAGGCGCTCGCCGATCAGAACAATTCCGTCCGCGGCATCGCCGCGCAGTCGCTGGGAAAGATCGGCGACGGCGCCGCCGCGGAGCCGCTCCAGGACCTGCTCCGCAGCGAGGGCGACAGCTTCGTGAAGTCACAGGCGACCGCGGCGCTGGCGCTGCGTCTCGAGCGGCGGCGCCAACAAGCACGGCCAAGATCTACCTGGCGTTCGGGCCGTTCACGGGCGGCGTCAAGTCGGCGGGCGCCGAGGCCGCGAAGATCATCGCCGACGCGCTGTCGCGCGAGCTCGGCAAGCTGCCGTCGTGACGCTCTCACGCTCAGCGCCGCCGACCAGCACAACTTCCCGCAAGACCGGTCTCCAGGGCTTCTTCATCGACGGCAACATCACGCGCCTCGACGACGTGGTCGGCGGGCGGCGCTCGGAGACCTCGTGCGACGTCAAGGTCATGGTGGCCCGCTGGCCGCTCGAAGAGCATCATCAGCTGGACCAACGCGGGCGCGAGCCTGCAGTCGGGATCGCGGCCGCGCGACAAGGAGAGCGCGCGGCAGGACTGCCTCGAGGCGTCGGCCGGCCAGCTGGCCGAAGACCTGGGAAATTTCTTCAAAGTCGCAAGGTGGGTAGATGTGAGACATGAGCGGGAGTCGGATGGTCATCGAGAACAGACTGATGCGGCCGCGGCGCGGCCTGTCTACAAGCGCAAGGTCCGGAACTACCTGCTCGACGTCGGGCTGCAGCTCCGCTACACGGCGACCATCGTCGTCGTCGCGATCTTCCTGACCGCGGGGCTCGGCTTCAAGATGTACCAGGCGACGCGCGACGTCTCGAAGGTCATCCTGTGGACCGAGCCTCGTCGATCCGGCGAGCGCCGAACGAGCTGCAGGCGCAGTTCGCGAACAGCGACCGCGTCGTGCTGTGGGGCATCGTCGGCTTCGGCGTCGTGCTCGTGCTGTCGATCAGCGCCGTCGGCATCCTCATCACCCACAAGGTGGCGGGGCCGCTGCACAAGATCGCCGCCGTTGTTCGGGCGCGTGCGCGACAACCGGATGGGCCCCGCGCCGGCGAGCCTGCGCAAGGGCGACGAGCTGCAGGAGTTCTACGGCGCGTTCGCGAGATGCACGCGTCGCTGCGCGGCGCGCGTCGAGGACGACGTGCGCGTCCTCGGCAACGCCGTCTCGGTGCTCGAGACCGGCGCCTGACGCGCGCTCGCCGGCGGCTCCAGCGCGCGCTCGACGAGCTGCGCCAGCTCCGCAAGCGCAAGGAAGAGAGCCTCGAGAACGCCCGGCACGGGCGATTCAATCAAAGCGGGACCCTGAGAGGGTCCCGCACCCCCCGCGACGGGCTCGCGCGAGCAAAGCTCGCGCTCCCCCACGCGATCGACGGCGGAGCTAGCCGCTGCTGCGGCGGGTCTGCGCGGCGCTGACCAGGCAGAGGCCGTGCAGGAACAGGCCGGGCAGGAAGCAGCAGGCGTAGCCCATCAGCGTGGTCGCCATCCAGGCGACGCCGGCGCCGGCGCGGCCCGGCGTAGATGTGTCCGGCGCCGGGGATCAGCATCGACAGCATGACGGCCGTCACCGGGCTGGGCTTCGGCCGCAGCGTCAGGAAGAACGAATCGCCGCTGGTCGCGCCGAGATCGGCGGTGGTCCGAACGACGTGTCGAGCGGCCGTGGCGCGCTGCCGAGATCGGCTTGCGGCCGGGGTAGACGTACTCGACGATGCCGGCGGCGAGGTGCGCACGATCAGCGTCGCCGTGCTCGACCATGCGCGCCAGGTGGCGCTCGGCGGTGCGCACCGAGACCGGCCGAGGTAGGCGACGTGAGCCGCGGTCACCGGGACGTCGGTCTCGAACAGCACCTTCAAGACCAGCTGTTCGAACTCATCGAAGTCCATGAGCTACGAACCTAGAGTAGCACAGCATCCCGGCGCGGAGCACGCACCACTTTTGTCGAAACTTCGCCCGTCGCCGACGTTGTTTCGAAACAAACGACCGTCGGTGGGGCGGATCCCGCTACACCGGCGCGTGCCTCCCGCCGATACGCGGGAGCACACCCAACCACAACCACAACGCAGACCGACGCCGAGAAGAAAGGACCGCCATCTTGAACACATCCAAACTGACCTCCTGGGGGACGCTCGCCTTGATGTTGGCCATTGCGGGGTGCGGGGGGGGCGGCGGCGGGGGGACCGGCGGTTCGGGCGCGACTGGCGGATCTGGTGGGACCGGCGGCTCCAACCAGACGAGCGAGTACTCCTTCACGCTGAACCCGACGGCGCTATCGCTCCCGCCCGGCGGGACGCAGGACGTGACTGTCAGTATCGACCGCGGCGCAACGCCCTTCGCCGGCGCCATCACGCTGGCCCTCGAGGTTCCCAACACCATCTCGGCGGCCGGTGTGACCGCGACGATCGCGCCCAACCCGGCTACCGCGAACTCGGCCACCATCACGGTCTACGTGGGCAGCACCGGCGTGGCCGCCGGCAGCTACACGCTGCAGGTGGTCGGGACCTCGGGGACCCAGACCTACACGGCGAGCCTGCCGCTGACGGTGACCGGCGCGGCCACTACGCTGCTGGTCGATGGCGACTACTCCGACAACAACAACGACCCGACGAACGTCAACGCGGTCCCATCGCCGTCCGACACGCTGTTCGCCTCGCTGCTCGCCAACGAGGCGATCGCCTTCAACACGTTCGTCGTCCCGACGCCCACGACGGCGTCAGCCACGACGCCCGCCGCGGCCGACCTCACCGGCTACAAGACGATCGTCTGGTACACGGGGGAGACTTACAACGGCCTCAACATCACGCTCTCGGCGGCACAGCAGGCGATCCTCGAGGCCTGGCTCGACCAGGGGGGACACACGCTGCTGCTGTTCTCGCAGAACCTCTACTACGACCTCGGGATCGGCTCGTGGGACGGCAGCACGCCGGAGACGAACGCCTTCCTGGCCAGCTACGTCGGGGCGATCGGGGGCGCGGCGGACGGGGTCGAGGTCCACAACGCCACGTACCTCGTGACCGGAGCGGCCGGGACGGCGTTCGCGGCGAAGAGCTTCGACGTCATCGCCGACTCGCCGCTCAACAGCACCGGGGACGTCATCAACCCGGCGACGGGGACCGACACGCTGGCCACCGTCAGCGAGGACCCGAACAGCACGCTGGGCTCACCGATCGCCTGCGCCATCGCGGTGGGGCACAATACGGCGGGGGCGCTGCACACGTCGACAGTCGTCTACGTCGGGGCGCCGATCGAGAACGTCACGGTCACCGGGTCGACCACCAACAGCGCCGCGCAGTTCTTCCACGCCGCGCTCGTCTACGCCGGGATCTAGACGCAGGAGGGCTCCGCCCGCAGCCGTCCGAGCCCTCCCTGGGGCCTTACCGCGTTTAGTTGACGGAATATTTCTTATCGGACATTTGGACCGGGCGTCGGCGTGCGGGAATCCGGATACCTGAGCGTCGTTAATCCTAGCGGCGCATTCAGTCGGTTGGGCATCCGGCAATGGTGTCGGACACCGTGAACACAGTTGGCTGGGTGCGCTCCTACCTCAACGACACCGGGATGCCGCGAGATTCCCGCGGATCAGGCGCTTGGGGCGCGGCCGGCCAGCGACTGGCGCACGTCTTCCTCGTCGGCGCGGACCATCATCTCGACGAGCTCCTTGAAGGTGACCTTCGGCTTCCAGCCGAGCGCCTTGCGTCGCCTTGCCGGCGTCGCCGCGCAGGTGGTCGACCTCGGTCGGGCGGAAGTAGCGCGGATCGATCTCGACGTGCTTCTTCCAGTCGAGGCCGAGCGCGCCGAACGCCACGTCGAGGCACTCGCGCACCGTGTGCGACTCGCCGGTGGCGATCACGAAGTCGTCGGGCTTGTCCTGCTGCAGCATCAGCCACATCGCCTCGACGTAGTCGCCGGCGAAGCCCCAGTCGCGCTTGGCGTCGAGGTTGCCGAGGAACAGCTTGTTCTCGAGGCCGTGCTTGATGCGCGCCGCGGCGCGCGTGATCTTGCGCGTGACGAACGGTCTCCCGCGGCGCGGGGACTCGTGGTTGAACAGGATGCCGCACGCGATGAACATGCCGTAGGCCTCGCGGTAGTTCTGGCACAGCTGGTGGGCGAATACCTTGGCGCACGCGTACGGGCTGCGCGGGGAACGGCGTCGTCTCGGTCTGCGGCGGCGCGGCCGAGCCGAACATCTCGCTCGACGACGCCTGGTAGAAGCGCACGCTCTTGGCGAGGCCCGACTCGCGGATCGCCTCGAGCAGGCGCAGCGTGCCGAGGCCCACGGTCGACGCCGTGTACTCGGGCACGTCGAAGCTGACGCGCACGTGGCTCTGCGCGCCGAGGTTGTAGATCTCGTCGGGCTTGACGGTGCGCAGCGTGCGGTTCAGCGAGCTGGCGTCGTCGAGGTCGCCGTAGAGCAGCCGCAGCCGGTAGTCGGCAACGTGCGGATCCTGGTAGATGCGTCGAGGCGCTCGGTGTTGAACGAGCTCGAGCGCCGCACGATGCCGTAGACCTCGTACCCCTTGGCCAAGCAGCAGCTCGGCCAGGTACGAGCCGTCCTGGCCGGTGATGCCGGTGATGAGGGCGCGCTTCATCGGTTCTCGATCTCCTTGTGGTGACTCTCGTACTACGCGACCGTGGCCGCAAGTCCGTGTCGAACGACGTCCTGGCCGCGAACCCGAACCGCTCGCGGGCGCGCGTCACGTCGAGCTGCCGGCGCGGCTGGCCGTTCGGCTTGCTGGTGTCCCAGACGAACCGGCCGCGTAGCCCGAGGCCTTGGCGATCCTGGCGGCCAGATCGCGGATCGTGATCTCCTCGCCGGTGCCGAGGTTGACCGGGTCGCTGGAATCGTAGCGCTCGGCGGCCAGAGGATCCCCTCGGCCGCGTCCTCGACGTAGAGGAACTCGCGCGTCGGCGAGCCGTCGCCCCACAGCGTGACCTCGGGTTCGTGGCGCACCCGCGCACGCGACGAACTTGCGGATCATCGCCGGGATGACGTGCGACGACTCGAGGTCGAAGTTGTCGCGCGGGCCGTAGAGGTTGACCGGGAAGAGCACGACGGTGTTGATGCCGTACTGCTCGCGATAGGCCTGCGACTGCACGAGCAGCATCTTCTTCGCGAGGCCGTAGGGCGCGTTGGTCTCCTCGGGGTAGCCGTTCCAGAGATCGTCTTCCTGGAACGGCACCGGCGCGAACTTCGGGTAGGCGCAGATGGTGCCGGGCGCGACGAGCTTGGTGACCTCGCGAGGCGGCACTCCTCGATCAGCTGCAGGCCCATCATCACGTTGTCGTACAGGAAGCGCCCGGGTTGGCGCGGTTGGCGCCGATGCCGCCGACCTGCGCCGCCAGGTGAATGACGAGGTCGGGGCGCGCGTCGGCCAGCAAGCGCCGGCAGGCGGCGCGATCGACCAGGTCGTACTCGGGCGAGCGCGGGACCGTCACCGCCGCCCCGGCGCTTTTCAACCGGCCGACGACGAAGCTGCCGAGAAAGCCGGCGCCGCCGGTGACGACGACGCGTCGATCCTTCCAGAAACCGCTCATGGAGCGCGGAATCTATCCGCAACCGCCTCCCGCCGCTACTGCGACGACAGGGCGGCGCTATCGCGTGGACGAAGCCGCTCGGATGCTAAGTTTGCCGGCCGCGACCTCGGCCGCCAGGGCCGTCAGCTCCGGCAAGGCGCTCCCCGGATTGGCCGTCGGCGGCCGCACGCCGCCGGACTTCACGGTGGCGCCGTAGGTCGTGATGACGAAGATGCGCGTGACGTCGGCCCGCTCGGCCGGCAGCGCGCGGGCGTAGGCTTGGACGAGATCGCCGATGTCGCGCGGCGGATGTCCCTCCAGCACCGCGTGCCCCCATGCCGACAGCAGCTTGGCCTGGAAGTTCCGGAACGGGCCCAGCACGGCCGCCGGGCTGACGCCGTCGGGCACCCGGTCGGTCACGAACGGCGCGTAGACCTCCGGCGGCGCGACCTTGCGCCCGACCGTCTTGGACTGCGCCAGCCGATAGAGTACGGTCGCCGCCACGCCGGGATCCTCGAGCAGGTCGGCCGCCGCGCGCGGCGCGCCGTCGGCGCCGAGGACGTAGCGGTTCTGGCGCACCGCCGCGAACAGCTCGCGCTGCGCGCTGGTTCCGGCGTCGGCCGGCAGCGTGCCGGCGGGCCCCTCCCCCATCCGCCACTCGCGGGCGATGACCTCCAGCGCCTGGGCGTAGCCGTCGAGCAGCGGCCGCGGCGGCGGGCCCCCCGCGCCGGCCGCCACCCGCGCGGCCGCCTGCCACCCGATGAGGCCCGCCAGCGTTTGAGGCAACGCCCGATCCTGGTCCGGGTACGCCGGCAGCGCGATCCAGGCGACGTCCGGGTGGTCGTCCGCGCCGCCGAACGTTCCCTTCAGCGCCAGCCCACGCCCGGTCTTGTCGCCCACGGCGCCGCCGACGATGAAGGCGGTCGGCTGGGCGGCCTCGGCGCGGCTGGCGTCCGGGTAGCGCTTGCCGCCGACATTGGCCTCGCGCACCAGCTGCTTCGCCAGGTAGTCGGTGCGGAGCACCTCGCCGGCGAACCCCGCAGTGAGCAGTCGGTAGAGCGGCTCGGCGCGGGGATCGTCGGGCGCGACGGTCGAGACGACGGCCAGGCCCGCGGGGCTGCGCCTGGCGCCGCCCCCCTCCTCCACCGGCGCGTAGACCGAGAACGAATCGGCCGGACCGAGCGCGTGGTCGCGGTGGCAGCCCCCCGAGCCGACCAGCCCCGCCGCAGCCGCGACGACCAGCGCCGCAGAGCCGCGCGAAGCCGGCGTCATTGCATGCGCGCCGGCTCGCCGGGCTCGCAGTACCGGTGCAGGAGGCGGGTCAGGGCGTCGAAGTCCACCGGCTTGTAGAGCACGGTCACCTCCTCGCGGAGGCCGATCATCTGGTCGTTGGCGGCGGTCATGATCACCCGCGGGATCGACGCCAGTTTGGGCGACTTCTTGATGACCTTGAGCAGCTCGACCCCGTTCATGACCGGCATGAACAGATCGATGAGCATGAGCGCCGGGGCCTCGCCCTCGAGCAGCGACAGCGCCTCCCGGCCGTTCCCGGCGCAGAGCGCGCGGTAGCCGCTGTCCTCGACGACATCGTTGATGGTCAGCGCCACGTCGTGGTCATCCTCGACGATCAACACGGCGGGACGGCGGGTCGGGGTCGATCCAGGTCCGGCGGACGTTTTCGTTGCCATCGGGTTCACGGTCGCTTCGTGGTCTCTATAGATCCGACATCGACCCGGATCAATGCTCCCGAACGCAAAAGCTGAAGCGTGACCCCGGCCTGATTCGAACAGGCGACCTACGGTTTAGGAAACCGCCGCTCTATCCACCTGAGCTACGGGGCCGGCCCGGCGGGCACGCGGTTCTTGTAGCACAAAAGGCCGCGCTGGCAGCCGTCCCATTCAAGTCCCGTTCCCACCCCGACGATGGAGGTCGCAGGGGGACCGGTGGGGTCGACGACCGCGCCCGTCAGAATTGTGCCAGCGACCGAAGCCACGATAAGATATCGGGAATCCGCGGGGACGCGGCCGGCCGACACTTAAGCATGTCTAGGGGGAACAAACGCTGGCTCGCCGCTGGCTCGATCGTCGCGCTTGCGTGTCTGGGCGGAATCGCGCTGCACGACCGCGGCGCCGCGCGGCGGCAAGCGTCCGCCTCCGATGAGGCGGGACAGGACCGATTTCAGGGCTTCTCGTCGCGCCCCTTCTCGGGCGTGGGGCCATCTGGCCAGGTGGCTGCGCCGGTCGAGACCCCTGAGGCGGCCGCCGCGGCGATCGCCGGCGTGATGGGGCGCTGGCGGAACGCGATCCTGGTCAAGGACGCCCCGGCAGTCATCGCGCTCGACATGACGTTCCGGCAGGCGCCGGAGCGGTTCACGCCCGCGCTGGCGAAGAGCGCCGAAACGGACGAGAACGAACGGGTTCGGGCCTTCTCCACCCGCGTTCTCGGGAAGCTCAAGAATCCGGAGGAGGCCCCCCTCTACAAGCGCCTGCTCGCCGACAAGAGCCCCTACGTGCGACAGAACGCCGCCTGGGCGCTCGGTGAGCTGGGGGCGGCAGGCGCCCCGGCCGTGGCCGAGCTCCAGCGCGCCAGCCGGAGCGATCCGGCGAACGACGTCCGGGCCGCGGCCAAGACCGCCCTCGGCAAACTCTAGCCCCCAACGGAACGGAACCCATCGTGGCAGACAAACCGAAGCGAAAACCGACCCGACCGGCCAAGAAGGCCTGGCAGAAACCGGCCATCAAGAGCGGGCGGCTGTTCGAGTCCAACAGCCTCGCTTGTGGCAAGAACGGCCCCGGGATGGAGTCGTGCGAGCAGTTCCCGAAGATGTCATGAGCAGAACTCGTTCTAGCGCTTCAACGAACCTGACGCTGTCGATTGGCGGGCTCGTCGGGCATCTCGAGATCGAGGGGGGCGAGCCGATCTTCCTCGAGCAGCTCCGCGCCCGCTACGGGGCGTTCGAGCTGCCGGACGGCGACTGGGTGGCGCGCGATTTCAGCCTCCGCCTGAAGCTCGACCGGCTGCCGCCGCCGGGCGCGTCGGCGCGGAAGCGGCTGGCGCTGACCGAGGCGCGCCCGCTGGAGGTGACGGCGGCCGCGCGCGCCATCGCCGCCCGTCGCTGGGACTTCCAGGTGCGTCTCGCGGGCCGGCCGTCCCGCGGTCGGATCAGCTACCGCGGCGAGGGGCGCTGCGAGGCGAGCCCGTTCGCCGTCGACTGCGTACTGCGGGTCCTGTTCGCGACGCTGCTGCCGCGCGTGGGGGGCATGCTCATTCACGGCTGCGGCCTGCGCCACGCGGCGATCGGCGTCGTCTTCCCGGGGGTGAGCGGCGCGGGGAAGACCACCCTCGCCCGCAAGGCGCCCGACGCCGACGACGTGCTGTCGGACGAGATCGTGGCGGTGCGTCGCCTCGACGACGGCTGGCGGGTGTTCGGCACGCCGTTCTGGGGGGACTTCGCCCGCGGCGGCATCTCGATGCGCAGCTGGCCGCTGCGCACCGTGGGCTTTCTGAACCAGGCGCGCGAGGTGGCGATGACGCCGATCACCTCGTCGGACGCGACGCTGCGTCTGCTCGGCTGCTTCCTCTCGTTCGTCACCGACCGCGCGTCGGTGGAGCGCAGCCTGGCGGTGGCTGTGCAGCTCTGCGCGGAGGTCCGCTCGGTCGAGGCGAACCTGACCCGCACCGCGCCGACCGCCACGGTGTTCCGGAAGCTCGGCCCGCACCTCGGTCCCGAGGTGACGCGCCAGGTGCCGCCGGCGAATGCCCGCGAGCTCATCTCCGAGTTCCGGGCGCTCTTGCGCAAGCAGCGCTCGTACGCCTTCCGGCCGAAAGGCCCGGCGGCGGGATCCTGGCTCAAGAGCGGCGACGCGCTCGCCGTCCAGACGCTCGGTCTCGGCGGCGCGCTCGCGCCGGGCGACGTGCTCCTGTCGTGGATCCCGGGGCCGACGCCCGACGAGGACGCCCTCGCCTGCCACCGCCTGCCCGCGAGCGGCGCGCGTGACACGGCGATCTCGGGCGAGCTGCTCGGCCGCGTCACCCTGGTCGCCCGCGACGGCAAGACGCGGCCGTTGCCGGGGCGGGTCGGCGATCTGGCGCGCAGCTTCGGCCCGCTGGTCGCGCTCCCCATGCTGAGGATGGCCGGAAGATGACGTACAAGCGCGACCCCGGGTTGCCGTTCCAGACCCTCGAGGAGGAGACCATCGTCGTCGATCCGAAGACGCGCGAGGTGCATCTCTTGAACGACACGGCCGCGCGCGTCTGGGAGCTGCTCGGGTCGGCGCAGTCGGTCGAGGCGCTGACGGCGGCGCTGGGCGAGGAGTACGACGCGCCCGCGGACGAGCTGCGCGCCGGCGTCGAGGAGCTCCTGCGCGGGCTCGGCGACAAGGGGCTGCTCGCGGGCAGCGCCGAGGCGCGCTAACGGGCATGGCCCCGGCGCCCTCCGCGGATTCCTCGCCGCGCTGCCAGGACGACGCGATCGTCGGCCCGGTCGGCGAGCACGCGGTCGTCAGCCGCCTCCAGAGCCTGGCGTACGAGCGGATGATCCCGCTCAACGTTTCGCTCGAGCTGACGCTGACGTGCAACATCCGCTGTTTGCACTGCTACAACTTCGACCGCGACACCGACGGGCCCGCCAGCTGCGCGGGTGACGGAGCGTCGGCCGCGCCCGAGCTGTCGCTGGACGAGATCTTCCGGGTGATGGGCGAGCTGCGCGCGGCGGGGACGCTGTTCCTGTCGCTGACGGGCGGCGAGGTGCTGAGCTCGCCGCACCTCTTCCCGGTGCTCGATCGGGCGCGCGAGCTCAACCTGGCGGTCCAGTTGCTGACCAACGGGACGCTGCTGCGCCCCGGCGTGGCGGCGCGGCTCGCCGCCTATCGTAACCTGCTGGGCGTCAGCATCAGCCTCTACGGCGCGACGCCGGAGGTTCATGACGCCGTCACGCAGATCCGCGGCTCCTGGCGCCGGACGGTCGACGGCGCCGAGCGGCTGCGCGCGCAGGGGGTGATGGTTCGCCTCAAGCTGATCGCCATGCGCCCCAACGTCCACGAGATGGGGGCGATGCGCGCGCTGGCCGAGGCGCGCGGGTTCCCCTACCTCGTCGACCTGACCGTCACCGCGCGCCACGACGGCACGCGCGGCAGCCTCGCCGTGCGGATCACCGAGGACGACCTCTCCGCCCTCTACCGCGGGGCGCTGCGCGACCTCATCCCGAACGGCCGCCGCACCGTCGACGAGGCCGCCTTCCCCTGCAACTGCGCGCGCGGCAACTGCGCCATCTCGTCGCGCGGCGACGTCTTCCCCTGCGTCTCCGTCCCCTGGGCCGCGGGAAATGTCCGGGAGCAGCCGTTCGGCGACATCTGGCGCCGCTCGCCCGTGTTTGAACAGATCCGCGGGCTCAAGATCGCCGACTACCCGGCCTGCGCCCCCTGCCCCGACAAGGCGTTCTGCTCGCGCGATCGCGGCGCGGCGTACAACGCCTCGGGCAGCTACACCGGCACCGACCCGTTCGTCTGCGCCGCCGCCGGCGTCGCGCGCGCCGTCGCCGAGGAGGGCGACGCTTCCCGCGCCGACGTCCGCCTCCCGCTGGCGGTCGCCGCGCGCTGACCTTTCTTGTCGGCGGACCGTCGCCAGATTTATCGTCGGCCACGAAGATGCCGCCCCTCGCCTCGATCGTCGAAATCAAGCGCACGCTCGCGGGCGACGAGAAGCGATTCGACTGCCTGCGGCTCGCGGGCGACGCCGACCACGTCGTGGTGCTCTGGATCGCGCGCGCGCCGATGCACGTCCACGGCGTCGACCTGCCGGTGGGGACGGTCAGCTTCGGCCACTTCTGGATCGACCGCCCCTACAACGTCTACCACTGGGTCGACGCCGACCGGCGGACGACGATCGGCTTCTACTTCAACCTCGCCGACCGGACGCGGATCGCGCCGGCCGAGCTCGAGTGGCGTGACCTGGTCGTGGACGTCCTGGCCACGCCGGCCGGTCGGCTCGATGTCCTCGATGAGCACGAGTTGCCGGAGGTCCTCGACGCGGAGGCCGCAGCCCACATCGCCGACGGGAAGGCAGCCGTCCTGGGCATGCCCGCGAGGGTCATGGCGGAGATCGAGGCCGCCTCGAGGTCGCTGTTTCAGCTGGTCTTCCCTGGACCGGGCTAGCTGAGGGCTCTCACGATTCGCCACCTCTCCGGGCCGCAAACATCTGCGGATTCGTCCTGCGGCCCGCGCAGGGCAACATCCGCGGATTCAAATGGCTGCGGCCCGCGCAGGGGCAACATCCGCGAATTCAAGTTGGGTGCGCGCGCGGCGCCGAGGCTGGTTGCTCCTCGACCCGCAAGAGACCACCCGCGCGCCTCCATCCGACGCGCGCCATCCAGGTGGCTGGCGACGCCGTCGCCGAAGGAGCGTTGGTGATCGCCTGGGCGATCGCGGGCGCGCGCTGCCACCCCAAAAAGGACGGCCCCGAGCTGCGCGGGTCGATGCACCCGGGCGCCCGGAGGTGCTTGCGGAAGTTGAGCAGCACGTAGACCATGCTGGTCCGCATCTGGCGCGGCGTGGTCAGCGGGCGCGCGTGATAGCGGTCGCCGACGACCTGCCCTTTACGCCCGAGGGCCCGGTTGACCGCCAGCGCCAAGCGGATCGCCAGCCCATGTATGCCCCCGCGGGCTCGCCGGGCTTCGTCCCCCTCGACGATGAAGTGGCCGTGGTCCTGCTGGATCGAGAAGTGAATCACCCGGAACCGGTCGACCGACGCCCGTGCGATGGCGCGCCGGAGCGCCCCGAACAGCCGGGGCGAGCGGAGCGACGGCAGCCCCGGCGTCGCGCGAATGGTGACCTGCACCGGGTATCGCGGATCGACCTTCGGCCGGGTGTCGTGGGGCATCGAGGGAGGCCCCGCGGCTTCCGCCCGGCGCCCTTGCGAGCGCCACCCCACGTGCGTGGTGCCCCGAGGGGCAAGTCGAGCTGACGCCGTCGCACCGTCTTGATTCCGCGCATGTCCCGTTGTCGGGCGCGGACCGGGGCGGGTTGTGTGGTGTGAGGCCGCCGCGGCGACCGCGGCGACTCGATTCCGCGGCCAGCGCGGCGCTCGCGTGACTTGAGTCTGCGGAGGTGCCGTCGGCGGGCGCCGGGAGGCCGACGGGCTCCGCGCGTCGCGGGCGGACGGCTCGATCTTGATTGCGCGGATGTTGGTCCCGCAGAAGATGATGTGACGAATCGTGAGACTGAGGGCTAGCTGAGCTCGACCACGGCCGGCGCGCGCGGGATGGCCGCCAGCGAGAAGCCCCCGACCAGCGCGGTCGCCGTAGCTGGTCGCCCCGCCGCGACGAGGCCGGCGGAGGCCGCCAGCGCGCCCACGACGATCTCGGGCGCCACGCCGCGCGCGCGGAGCGATGCGAGCGACGCCGGCCGCGTCCGCTTGGCCAGCCGCTCGCCGCCGGGCGTGACCACCAGCGGGACGTGCGCAAAGGCCGGCGGCGTCAGCTCGAGCGCGCGGTAGAGCGCGAGCTGGCGCGGCGTCGAGGAGAGCAGATCGTCGCCACGGACGACGCGCGTGACCTGCATCGCCGCGTCGTCGACCACCACCGCCAGCTGGTAGGCGGCCGTCCCGTCGGCGCGGCGGAGGACGAAGTCGTCGACGCCGGCCGGATTGGCCGCCACGACCCCGTGGACCTGGTCGCGAAAATCGATCCGCTCGCCGCGCCCGGCGAACCGGACCGCCGGCGCCCTCCCCTGCGCCGCCGCGCGCGCGATCACCTCGGTCGGGTCGGCGTCGCGGCAGGTTCCGGGATAGTGCGGCTCGCCGTCATCGTGCGGCGCGCTGGCGGCGCGGGCGACGTCCGCGCGCGAGCAGGCGCAGAGAAACGCGCGCCCGGTCGCGAGCAGTCGCGCGATCGCGGCGTCGTAGCGCTCGGCGCGCTCGCTCTGGCGATAGGGTGCGAACGGGCCCCCGCGATCGGGCCCCTCGTCCCAGTCGAGCCCCAGCCAGGCGAGCTCGTCGAGCTGTCGCGCCTCGGCGTCCGGCTGAACGCGCGCCCGATCGAGGTCCTCGACGCGCATGACGAACGCCCCGCCGGCCGCGCGTGCGTCGAGCCAGGCGAGGAGCGCGGTCCGCGCGTTGCCGAGGTGGAGCTGGCCGGTCGGGCTCGGAGCGAAGCGGCCACGCACCGTCATGAGTGAAGACTCCTCAATAAACGATGAGCGACTCGGCGCCTACGCCCGCGAGACGCTTCCGCCCGGCGAGAAACGCCAGCTCGACGACGAACGCGGCGACGGCGACCTCGGCACCGAGCTCGCGCGCCAGCTCCACCGTCGCCTGGGCGGTCCCGCCGGTGGCCAGCAGATCGTCGACGATCGCCACCCGCGCCCCCGCGACGACCGCGTCGGCGTGCATCTCCAGCGTGTCGGTCCCGTACTCGAGCGCGTAGCTCCGGCGCGCGATGCGAAACGGCAGCTTGCCGGGCTTCCGCACGGGCACGAATCCGATCCCCAGCGCCGCCGCCACCGGCGCGCCGAAGATGAAGCCGCGCGACTCGACCGCCACGATCACCTCCGGCCGGTGAGGCGCGAGCCGCTCGGCCAGCAGCGCCACCGCGTGTCGCAGCGCCGCGCCGTCCCCCATGAGCGGCGTCAGGTCGCGAAACAGGATCCCCGGCTTGGGGAAGTCGGGGACGTCGCGCACCCGCGCACGCAAGAGAACGAGGCGCGGATCTTCGGCGGAGGTGGTCATGGCGCGGGGCCGAGCGGCGGCAGGTAGCTCATCGGGTCACGGGGAATTTGCCCGCTTCGCACCTCGAAGTGCAAGTGGGGGCCGGTCGCGTGGCCGCTCTGACCGACCAGCGCGATCCGGTCCCCCGCCCGCACCGGCCGCCCCTCGGAGACCAGCAGGACGGAGTTGTGCGCATAGGCGGTGAGCAGATTACCGGCGTGCTTGATGACGACCAGGTTGCCGTAGCCGCGCACCCCGCTGCCGGCGTAGACGACGCGCCCGTCGGCCGCGGCGAAGACCGGTGTGCCGATCGGCGCCGGCAGATCGATCCCCTCGTGGGGCTTCCCCCACCGCGCGCCGAACGGCGAGCCCACCACCAGGGGCACGATCGCCAGCGGCCAGCGCAGCGCGGGGCGCGGCAACCTCGGATAGTCCGGATCCTCGGCCGGCGGCTCCGGGGGCGTGCTCCCGGCCAGCACGAACAGCAGCATCCCCGGCTGGACCTGGTCGGGTCGCTCGAGGCCGTTCACCTCCAGGATGTCCTCGGCCGGCACGCCGGCGGCCTGGGCGATGAGCGCCAGCGTCTCCCCGGGCCCGACGACGTACCAGCGCCCGGGCGGCGTCGCGGGGTGCATCGGCGCGTGCCCGGTGGCGCAGCCGGCGATCTCCAGCAGGCCCGCCAGCAGCGCCGCGAGCGCGGCCGCCGCCGGGGTGGGCCTAAGCAGCCGGCGCGCCCCCACCGACCCCGAACCGACCGAGCAGGTCGACGTACCGGCAGCGCGTGTCGTACGAGGTGGTGAACTCGTCGCCGTGGCGTCGGACGAGCGCCAGCGTCTGCTCCTCAGGTCCCCCGAGCGGAATGACCAGCCGTCCGCCGTCGGCGAGCTCCCCAGCCAGGAGCGGCGGCACGCGCGGCGCGCCCGCCGAGACGATGATGACGTCGTACGGGGCGTGCGCCGGCCAACCGCCGCCGCCGTCGAACGACTCGAGCGTCACGTTGACCGCGCCGACCTCGGCGAGCGCCCGGCGCGCCTCTACGGCCAGCGCCGGCACGATCTCGACGGCGAAGACCTCCCTGCAGAGCCGCGCCAGCACCGCCGCCTGGTAGCCCGAGCCGGCCCCCACCTCCAGCGCGCGATCGCCGGCGCGGACCTCGGCGAGCTCGGTGGCCCGCGCGACCATGTAGGGCTGCGAGATCGTCTGGCCGTGGCCGATCGACAGCGGGCGATCGTCGTACGCCATCTCGCGGAGGCTCGGCTCGACGAACCGGTGACGGGGGACGAGGCCCATCGCGCCCAGGACGCGCGCGTCGCGGATCCCCCGGTGCGCGAGCTGCTCGATCACCATCGCCCGGCGTGCTTCAGCGAGCTCTTCCGCCTCGTCCCCGTCGTCGCCCCCCGAACCCCGGCGCGTCTCGTCCATCGGCCTCGCTAACTTCTAGCGCGTTCGATCGCGGTGTGCACGAATTTCGCCACTTCCCAGCCGGTGAGCTCGTCGATGAGCCCGGCGTGCGTGAGGTCGAGTCCCAGCGGCGTCACCGAGGCGAGACCGTCGCGCACGGCCGAGAGATCCGAGCCGGGGAGATCGGTCGCGTTCTCCTCCGGGCCGCCGATCCAGTAGTAGGCGCGGCCGCGCAGATCCTGCCGGACCTCGACCTGATCGCGGTAGACGCGCCGGCCGAGGAACGTCACCCGGTAGGCGGTGAACGGTCCGGCCGGCATGTTCACGCTCAGCAGCGACGCGTCCGGCAGCGCCTTGTCGCCGCGCCGGACGATCTCGGCCGCCAGCGCGGCGCCGAACTTGGCGGCGTGCGAGAAGTCCTGCGGCCGCCGCCGCTCGAGCGACAGCGCCAGCCCCGGCACGCCGCGCAGCGCGCCTTCGACGGCGCCCGCGACGGTCCCCGAATAGAAGACGTCCGATCCGAGGTTGAACCCGTTGTTGATTCCCGAGACGACGAGCGCCGGCCGCCGCTTCACGAGGTGCATGAGCGCGAGATAGACACAGTCGACCGGCGTGCCGTCGATCGAGAAGACGTTCTCCTCGATCTCGTCGACGCGCAGCGGTCGGTCGAGCGAGATCGAGTGCGACGCCGCGCTCCGCTCCCGATCGGGCGCCGCCACCAGCACCTGGCCCACCTCCGCCAGCGCCTCACGGGCGGCGCGGATTCCGGGCGCCGCCACACCGTCGTCGTTGGTGAGCAGGATCAGCGGGCGTTCGCGGTCGGTCATTTGGGTGCGCCCGATTTAGACCGAAACGCCGGAGCCGGCAAGGCTCCTACTTGCAGGTCCCGCCCGTCGTGGCCGAGGTCGAGCTGCAGGTGAGGCCGCTTCCGCAGTCCGTACCCGTCGTGTCGACGCTGTCGTAGCCGCAGCAGGGCTGCCCCTTTCCGCCGCAGGCCTGGCAGGTCGCCGTCGTCTGCTGCGTCGGGCAGAAGGTGTTGGGCGCCGTGCAGATGTTCGAGAGGTTGGAGCAGCAGGGTTGACCGAGCCCGCCGCACGTCCCGCACACGCCCGCGGTGCAGGTGGCGGGCCCTATCGGCGACGTCCCGCAATCGACGCCGGCGGCGACGCAGATCCCTCCGAACGTCGGGTCGTAAACGCAGCAACCGCCACCTGCGCAGCTGTTGTTCGCACAGCACGGGTTGTGCGGAAGACCGCAGGCCTTGCAGACGAAGACCTCCGCCCGCGTGCACCGATCCTGCGCTGCGAGGCAGGTGAAGGGACCGTCGCCGCAGCAGGGCTCGTTCTCGTGCCCACATTCGCAGGTCCCTCCGGCGCACATCCCTTCACCCTGCGTGTTCGCGACGTAACAGCTCGATCCGGACGCCACGCAGCGACCGACGAGCGGCTCGTCCGAGCAGCAGGCGCCGCTGTCGCTGCAGGTGCCCGTCTCTCCGCCGCAGCAGGGATTGCCGACGAGACCGCAGGTCCTGCACATGTCGGTCGTGCCCTCATGGTTGCACGCGAGGGTGGAATTGTTGCACTCCGCGTTCTGGCAGCACGGTTCGTTGAGGCCGCCGCAGTGAATGCAGGTGTAGTTGTTGGGGATCAGCAGATAGCCGCAGACGTTCGTGGCCGGATCCCCCTGGCAGGGCACGTTCGTGTTGCAGCAGGGCTGCCCGAGTGCGCCGCAGGCGCCGTCACCCGTCGACCGGGCGTCGCTCTTGGGCCTCGCGTCAGTGGCGGCAGAGCCTCCCGAGCCGGACACGCGATCCGCCGTCAGGTGGCGGTCCATGGCAGCGTCCCGCGCGCCCCCGCCGCCGGTCCCGCGCGCGACGTCCGTGCCGCCGTCGGTGGTGGCGCGCGCGGCGCCACCGCTGCAGCCTGCCGCCGCGAGCAGGCACGCGACCAGAGCCCCCGCCACATATCCGAGCCCTTTGCCCAAGACCGCCTCGCTCCGAAACACCTACCACGCGCGACCCGCGAGCGGCTCGAATAGTGTTCGGGCGACTGGAGGCAGCCGGGCACCGCTTTAGAGCGCGGCTACGATCGCGGACCGGATGGCGGTTGCGACCAAGTCCTTCGCGCCGGTCACAACTATCGGTCCGATGACTTTCTTGATCAGCCACCCCACGAAGGTCGGCTTGGGCTGGTTCGGGATCGGATGGACCGGCTTCGTATCGGCCACGCCGCCGAGCAGGGTCACGAGGACCAACGCCGCCAGGAATCGTTTCATGACGCGGAGGTGCTGCAAGGCCGAGACCATGGTCACGAACACCCGGAAGGCCCGATCCCCCACAGGGTTCTAGGGGCGCGCCCGTTGTCCGTCCTCAGGGTGTATCCGCGGAACGACGGTCCCGGTCGAACGGGCGTCCCAAAAACCGACCTAGCCCGCTCCGTCTTCTTAGTCGGGGCGACTGGATTTGAACCAGCGACCCCCTGTCCCCCAGACAGGTGCGCTAACCAGGCTGCGCCACGCCCCGCGACTTGAGATTCAGTTGTCTATTTCACTCTTCTTGCGCGCAGATACGTATCAGATCTTGAAGCCCTTGCTTGATTTTTCGTAGCGCCTCGGGCGCGATTCCGGCCTCGGGCGGCGGGCTGCGGCGGGACGGGCCCTTCGTCGTGCCCCTGGTCGCGCAGGCGCGTGCGCGCGCCCTCGATCGTGTAGCGCTTGTCGTAGAGCAGGTGGCGGATCTGCAGCAGCAGCTCGACGTCGCGCTTCTTGTAGAGCCGCTGCTGCGAGCGGGTCTTCTGCGGGCTTGACCGATCTGAACTCGGTCTCCCAGTAGCGCAGCACGTAGGGTTTGACCCCCACCAGTCGCGCCGCCTCGCCGATCTTGAAGAAGGGCTTCTCGGGGATCCCTCGGCCGTCGGTCGGTGTCGCGCGGCGAGGCACGGCGCTCTCCCGCTCAGTCGTTGAGGACGTTCTTGAGGACCTGGCTCGGCTTGAACGTCAGCACGCGCCGCGCGCTGATCGTGATCTCCTGGCCGGTCTGGGGGTTCCGCCCGGCGCGCGCGTTCTTGTCGCGCACGACGAAGTTGCCGAAGCCGGAGATCTTGATCTTTTCCCCGCGCTCCAGCGTCTCCTTGATCGTGTCGAACACCGTCTCCACGATCTCGGCGGCCTCCTTCTTCGAGAAACCACCCACCTTCTCGTAGACGTTCTCAACAATGTCGGCCTTCGTCATGACCATGCCTTCTATATCACTGAACCGGGAGGGCTGAAAAGCCGCCCCTTTGGCGCGCTATCGCAGGACTATCGACGGCGCGGCCTCGAGCGCCGCCACGATTCTGGCGTGGGCCGCGTCGACCTCGACGTCGGTCAACGTTCGGTCGTCGGCCCGATAGACCAACGTCCAGAGCATCCCTTTCTTCCCGGCCGGCGCGTAGCGCGGGTCGCGGTAGTCCTCGAGCACGGCCAGGTCGCGCAGCAGCGGCTCGGCCGCGGCGGCGAGGAGCGCGCGCTGCTGGTCGGCGGTCACGCCGTCGTCGATCCAGAAGGAGACGTCGCGCGACGAGGCGGGAAAGCGCGGCGGGGCGACGCTGCGCACCGCTCGCCGCTCGCCGGCGATCGCCTCTAGGGCGACCTCGAGATAGAAGGCGCGCGCGTCGAGCCCGAGCGTGCGGCGGAGGCGCGGGTGGATCTCCCCAGCTCGACCGACCAGGCGGGCTTCACCTTCGCCTTGGTCGCCGCCGGTTCGGATCTCGACCGAGACGCCGGGGTGAAACAAGGCCGGCGTCGGGGTCGCTGAATTGGCGGCGGCTGGCACGAACCGCGGTGCCTCGACGCCCAACGCGCGCAAGAGCTCGCGGGCGACCTGCTTGAGGTCGAAGAAGTCGACCGGCTCGTCCGGCTTGAGCCAGCCGGGCCGCCGGCCAACCAGGATGGCGGCGGCCGTCGCCGACTCGATCGGGGGCTCCTTCGGATCGGCGGCCCGGCGCACGATGGGGCCGACCTCGAAGAGGCCGACGTCGGGGAGGCTGCGGGCTAGGTTGCGGCGGGCGGCGTCGACGAGGCCCGGCAGCAGCGAGGTCCGCATCACCTCGTAGTCGGAGGAGATCGGGTTCTTGAGCGCGATGCCGTCGGCCAGCGGGCCGCCCAGCGCCGCCAGCCAGGGGCGCGGGACGAACCCCCAGCTGACGATCTCGGCGAGGCCGATGGCGGCCAGCGCGTCGCGGGCGCGGTCGGCCAGCGCCTCGGGGCTGGGGGCCGGCGCGCCGCTGGCGCCGGGCAGGCGCGCCGGCGCGCGGTCGTAACCGACGAGGCGCATGACCTCTTCGACGAGGTCCTCTTCGATCGTGATGTCGGGGCGGAAGGTGGGGACGGTGGCCGCGATCTGGCCGGCACCGTCGGGCGTGCTGACGATGCCGATCGCCGCCAGCTTCTCGGCCGCCTGCGGCAGCGGGATCTCGAACCCCGCGAGGCGCGTCAACCCCGCGAGCGACAGCGTGACCCGGCGCGGGTGGACCTGCTGCGGGTAGCGGTCGATCCCCTCCCCCGCCACCGCGCCGCCGCCGAGCCGCGCCAGCATCGCCGCCGCGCGCCGGCTGGCGTGCGGGATCCCCTTGGCGTCGACCCCGCGCTCGAACCGGTGCGACGCCTCGCTGTGCAGACCCAGCCGCTTGGCGGTGCGGCGTACGGCGCGCGGATCGAACGTCGCCGCCTCCAGCAACACGGAGGTGGTCGCGGACGAGACCTCGCTCTCGGCGCCGCCCATGACGCCGGCGAGCGCGATCGCCCCCTGCCCGTCGGCGATGACGACGTCCCCTTCTTGCAACGGGCGCTCGACGCCGTCGAGCGTCTTCATCTTTTCGCCGCGGTTCGCGCGTCGGACCTGGACGATCCCGCCGCGCAGCCTGTCGAGGTCGAAAGCGTGCAGCGGGTGCCCGGTCTCCAGCATCACGTAGTTGGTGACGTCGACCAGGTTGGAGATGGCGCGGACGCCGCAGGCGCCCAGCCGCACGCGCATGGCGAGCGGGCTCGGCCCGACTTTCAGCCCCGTCACGATCCGCGCCTTGTAGCGGGGACATACGGACGGGTCGCGGATCTCTATGTCGACCCCGCGCCCCTGCGGCAACGCGACCTGCGCCACCTCGTCGGGCGCGGGCAGCCGCCAGGTGGTCTCGAACAGCGCCGCGACCTCGCGCGCGATCCCGGCGTGCGACAGCGCGTCGGGCCGGTTCGGCGTGACGTTCACCTCGAGGATCTCGTCGAGCAGGCCGATCTGCCGCGCCAGATCGGCGCCGACGGGCGTTTCAGGCGACAGAATCAAGATTCCGTCACCTTCTTCGCCGAGCGAGAGCTCCGTCTCGCTGCAGAGCATCCCGGGCGACATCACGCCGCGGATCTCGCGGCGGTCGAGCGTGCGGCCGCCGGGCAGCGTCGCCCCCGGCGGAGCCCAGGCGACCTGGCCGCCGGGCGCGGGGACGTTCGGCGCGCCGCACACGATCTCCTCCTCGGCGCCGCCGGCCACCAGCCGAACGATCGACAGCGTGTCGGCCGACGGGTGGGGCCGCTTGCCGAGCACCTCGGCGACGACCACGCCGGTGAGATCCCGCCCGCGACGCTCGATCGATTCGACCTCGAGCCCGGCCAGCGTAAGTCGCCCGGCGACGCTGTCGGCGGTGACGCCAGGCGGCAGGTCGGCGAGCTCGCGCAGCCAGTTGAAGGAGATCTTCACGTGTGCCTCTCAGCTCACCGAAATTGCGCCAGAAAACGAACGTCGTTCTCGTAGAACGAGCGCAGGTCGTCGACGCCGTACTTGAGCATCGCCATGCGCGAGAGCCCCACCCCGAACGCGAACCCGGAGACCTCCTTCGGGTCGTAGCCGACGGCGCGGAAGACGTTTGGGTGGACCATGCCGGCGCCGCCGATCTCGATCCAGCCGGTGCCCTTGCACAGACGGCAGGCCTTCGGCCCGACCTTGCGGCCCCCTTCACACAGGTAGCAGTCGGCGTCGACCTCGGCCGACGGCTCGGTGAACGGGAAGTAGCTCGGCCGCAGCCGCAGGCCGAGGCCGGGGCCGAAAAACCGGTGGACGAAGTGCAGCAGCGTCCCCTTCAGCTCCGCGAACGAGACGCCGCGATCGACCAGCAGCCCCTCCATCTGCGGGAACATCGGCGTGTGGGTCGCGTCGTCGTCGCGCCGGAAGACGTTGCCGGGTGCGACGATGCGCACCGGCGGCGGGCCGGCCAGCATGGTCCGGATCTGCACCGGCGAGGTGTGCGAGCGCAGG
Organism: uncultured Pseudomonadota bacterium; assembly: GCA_963831685.1. Lineage (GTDB taxonomy): Bacteria > Myxococcota_A > Polyangia > Fen-1088 > Fen-1088 > JADGRB01. The sequence continues at coordinate 825,496 of CAWHRJ010000004.1, read as the reverse complement.
ATCCGCCCCCCCTCGACGAAGAAGGTATCCTGCATGTCGCGCGCGGGGTGATCGGGCGGTGTGTTGAGCGCGTCGAAGTTGTTCCACTCGGTCTCGATCCAGGGGCCGGTGCGGACCTCGAACCCGAGCCCGAGGAAGATCTCCTCGATCTCGCGCCGCACGAGCGTCAGCGGGTGCAACGTCCCCAGCGCTCGCCCGCGCGCCGGCAGCGTCACGTCGACCACGCGTCCGAGATCCGCGGACAGCTCCGCCTCGTCGAGCGCCGCCAGCCGCGCGGCGACGGCGCCCTCGATCCCCGACTTGGCGCGGTTGGCCGCCTCGCCGACCGCGGGGCGTTCCTGCGCCGGGAGCTTGCCGAGCGCCTTCATCAGGCCCGAGACCTTCCCCTGCTTGCCGAGGTAGCGCGCCTGCGCGAGCCGGATCTCCTGCTCGGTGGCGAGCGCGCCGATCTCGCCGGCGAACTCGCCAGCGAGACGCTCGAGCTCTGCGATCAACTCGGCGCCGGACACGGCCCTCGCCAGTCCTGGCGTCGTCGGGCGCGGCTAGGCCGCGGCCCGCGCCGTCTCGACGACCTTCTTGAAGGCGGCCGGATCGCTGATCGCGAGGTCCGAGAGGATCTTGCGGTCGAGCGCGATGTTCGCCTTGTCGAGCGCCGAGATCAGCCGCGAGTACGACACCCCCAGCTCGCGCGCGGCGGCGTTGATGCGGATGATCCAGAGCCCGCGGAAGTCGGGCTTACGCTTGCGCCGGTGAAACAGGGCGTAGCGCCACTTGCGGTGAACCGCCTCGACCGCGGCCTTCCAGAGCTTGGACCGACCGCCGCGGAAGCCCTTCGCGTGCTTCCGGATCCGGTTGCGGCGATGACGGGACTTGTAACCACCTTTGGCGCGAGGCATGTCGTTCTACCTTATGCGTAAGGGAGCATCGCTTTGATCTGATGCTCCTGCGTCTTGCTGATGTAACCGCCGCGGCGAAGCCTGCGCTTCACGCTGGAGGTCTTGTGGGAGAGATTGTGGCGCAGATAAGCCTTCTTCCGCTTGACCCGCCCCTTGGCGGTCAGCTTGAAGCGCTTCTTCGCGCTGCTGTTCGACTTCATCTTGATCTTGGGCATGGCTCGGAGGCGCGGAAGTATATCGATCTCGGGCGTTTGGGCAAGAGATACGTCAACCCGGACCTTAAGGGGGCGATCTCACTGATTCCGGCTGCTTGCGAGCACTAATGGCGTGACCTGCTGCCGCCCTTCGGGAGGAGCGGCGCCAGCACTCGCCTCGCCGACTCGGGAAGGCGCGGCAGGGACCGATGGATGTCTTTGACCAGACCTCGGTCGTGATGACGAAGTGCGGCGCGCGCGGCCGCTGCGAGCGTCCCCGGTTGAACCTCGGCCAAGACCTCGATGAGCGCGGCCGCCTGGCGGCGATCCTTCCGGGACTTGATCGACATCGGACCGCTGTCGCGACGCTCGGCGACCGCGAGCTTGTGAAGCGCGAAGTGGCCCCCATCGGGCACGTTGACCAAAGTGGCATGTGGGCCGATGAACAACCCGCGCCGCACTTCATCGCGGACCAGGTAGTCCATGTATCGGAGCGGCTGGGCCGCCAGCCCGAGCGGAGCGACCATTCGCGGGCGTCCATCGCGAGGCGTTCGTGCGGTCGTCAGGAGATCGACCTTGAGGCCCGATCTTCGCGAGGACATGGAGGTGCTGGGCGCCTTGAGGTCGAGCTCAGGGACCAGGAAAAACGAAGGATCGAGGCGGCGTAGGATTCCAGGCACGTCGATAGAGACCTTGTCGACGCAGGCGACGGTCACGAACTCGTCCTGGGAGAGATTGATGTCGGCGGTCGCCGCATCCTCGGCTGACCAGGAAACGCCCAGCGCCGCGCCGATCGACACGAACGCGTGCGAGCCGACGAGTAGGACGCCCGCGCGGAAGAGGCCGGCGCGCGCAAGGGCATCGACGACGCGGAAGTGATGACCGAGGTGGCGCGGTCCGCCCGAGGCGACGTAGGCGGCGGTGACTCGTTCGAGGTCCTCGACGATGGGCTCCCGCCGTTCTTTGTAGCTGGCAAGCGCGTCCTGGAGCTCGCGCGCCTTCGGATCGGCGGCGGGCCCGAGATAGATCTGGCGGAGCCGTCCGCCGACCGCACGAAGCTGCCAGTAGAGATACGGTCGGCCGCGGACCTCGCGCTCCACGGGCAGACCGTTCGCGAATCCGCCGACCAGATCGAGCTCGCTCGCCGCGACGAGCTCGTAGAGCTGGGCGTAAAGCGTCTGGGTCTCGGGGCGATGCCGGATGACCACGATCAGTTGTATATCACATTTTGATAGTCGATATACAACGCCCGGCCGACCTTCAGACGGTCCGTCGGCGTCTACACCCAGTTCGGCATCGGCACCCCGAACTTCCGCCTTCAGCCGCGCGGGGTGACCGACCTCCAGTAGTGAAGGCGCGGCTCGGGTCAGCGCGCGTCAGCGTTGCGGGGCCCAACCGACGAACAGGCTGGCGGCGACGTTCGTTCGATCGGTGCCGGCAATGGGCGCCTCGGCCAGGAAGGCGAGCGAGATGCCGTGTCGCAGGGCCGCGCGCAGGCCGAGGCGTGGCGCGAGGGTGACCAGCGTGGCCTCGGGCGCGGCCTCCCAGCGGACGGACGCGCCGCCGAACAGGGCGAAGGTCGGCTTGGGCGCGAACCAGGCCTCGGCGAGCGCGGCGGGCTCGAAGCGGCCGTGCCCCTGCCCTCCCGTCACGTCGACAGGCACTACCAGCGAGAGACCGCCGTCGACCAGCCAGCGACGGCCGAGCCGCGCGCGGGCGGCGGCGCCGAGCTCGCCGCCGGTCTCGATGCCGCCGACGCGGGCGGTGTCGATCGGGATGAGAGCGCGCGCGTAGGCGGCGACGGCGGCGGCGGGCCGGGCGACCAGCACCCGGTGGTAGCCGATGGTCGCGGGACCGAAGGAGAAGCTGTTGCTGGCCAGGCCCGCGTCGTTGACGTAGCGGTAGGTGACGAGATCGACGGCCACGGAGATCCAGCTGCGCGCGTTGATCCGCCGGCGCGCGCGGCCGGTGCCGGTGGCGATGATGCGGCCGAAGAAATCGGGCGCGCCGCTGGCGTCGACCAGCTCGCCGCGCAGGCGCAGGAGGAGGTCGCTCCCCGGGCAGGCCTCGGGGACGGCGCCGAAGTCGGCCGGCTGGGTGGTCGCGGTGCCGCCCGCCAGCGGGCCGGCGGCGGCCTCGATCGGCCCCGGGCAGGCCTCGGTCGGCACCCCGGCGCGCGCGGCGCCCGCCGCGACGGCGAGTAGGCCGGCGACGAAGACTGCTCCCGAGACGCGGGGGCGGCTCACGGTGGCAGTCCCGGCGCCGTCCAATGACCGTCGCCGTCGAGATCGAGGAGAAACGGGTTGCTGAACGCCGTCGGCCAGACGCCGGGGGCGATCGCTTCCACGTCGAAGCGCTCGTCGTCGTCCGGCGGCCGCCTCGGCACGCTGGCGTCGGGAAGATCGGGCAGGCCGTCGCCGTCGGTGTCCGCCGGCGTCTCCTGGTGCATCCCCGCTTCCACGACGATCCAGGCGTCGCCCGTTGTCGGCGGGAGCAGCGCGGCCAGCGAGAACGACTGGGGGCCGTACTGCGACGGCTCGGTTCCGAGGTGATGGTGGATGACGTCGAACTTCGCCGACACGTCGACGAACGGTCCCAGGACACCGTCGACCGGAACCTGGACCTGCTGGCCGTTGACGAAGACGCGTATCTCGTCGACGGGGATCCAGGGCGCGGCCGTCACCGTGACGTTCAGCTTGGCCATCGACATGGCCGCCGGCGTGATGGCGAAGGGCGTGAGGCCGGGGCGGTAAATCTTTCCCGCGCCGTCGTCGATGGTGACGTCGAGGACCGGGCCGTTGGTCCCTTCGAGGTGGCCGGCTTTCACGTCGTCGTCGAAGCTGGCGAAGCCGTCGCCCTCGAGGTTGGCCTTGTCGTGGTTCCCCCAGACGAGGTTGCGGGGGTAGCCGATCCGCTCGACCGCCAGCGAGTGCGAGTCGCTGTTGGCGGTGCCCGCGTGCGGGAACCCCTGGTTGAGCAGCGAGAACCAGACCGCCCGGTAACGCAGCCAGTCCGCGCGCGAGGCGCCGGTCATCACCTCCTCGACGTCCCAGTCCATATTATGTTTAACGCCCGGGCCTCCGGTCGGATCGGGTGGCGTGCGCGCCAGCGCGTTGGCGGCGAAGGAGTAGCCGTCCGCGGGCGCCTTTGGAATCGGGTCGTTCGGGTTGTAGTGGATTGCCTGTAGATATCCCTGGTCGCGCCCCAGCTTGGCGAGCAGGTAGGGGTGATTGAGCTGGCAGATGCCGGTGACGCCGGGGGCGAAGGCCATGGCGTCCATGTCGTCCATCAGCTGGCCGGGCTCGCGGAGCTCGGCCCAGGGGGCGCCGTTGCGCGGGGCGAAGAGGTCGGGCGTGAGCGGCCAGAAATTGAAATGGCCCAGCGTCTTGGGGAACGTGTCGCCTGGCACGTAGTACCAGAGGATGTTCGGCGTCTGCTCGACCCCCGGGATGATGGTGATCGCGCTCGACGCCCCCAGCGTCGCCAGCGTGCCGGCGTAGCTGGTGACGACGTTGTGGTCGGTCGCGATGATGACGTCGACGCCGGTCGCGAGGAAGCTGACGACCCGATCGAGGTCGGGGATCCCCGAGTCGTAGCTGGCGCCGCCGTGGACGTGAAAGTCGCCGGAGACGACACCGGTGGGGAGGATCTGCGCGGCGAGCGACCGGACCTGCAGCGGCGGGAGCTGCTTGATGGCGCCCGGCTCCAGCATGACGTCGGCGATGTCGATGCTGGAGAAGGGTCCCTTCGTCGCGTAGACGTGGTAGTTGCCGGGCGGGACCGCCAGGTCGAACTGGCCGGTGGTGGTGAGCGCCCGGTTGCAGGCGGGCGCGGCGCCGTCGGGCGGGCCCAGCATCGGCAGGCAGCCCGGGAAGAGGCTGTAGAGGCTGGGCTTCGCGGCGTGGGTGACGGCTGGATCCTCGATCGGGATCAGCACCAGCTCGGCGTAGGTGACCGGGACGCCGGGCGAAGACTCGACGCCGACCTTCAGCTCGGCCGAGGCCGTCACCGTGATGTCACCGATCGACACGTCAGCCGCCGCCACCGCGAACGAGGCGGGCGCGGCCGCCGGCAGGCCGAAGGCGTACGGCTGGACCCGGTAGCTGCGGTTGGGCGGCAGCGCCACCTGGAACGTCCCGTCGCTGGCCGGGACCACCTCGTTGCGGGGGGTGATGCCGTTCGGGTCGTCGGGGTTGGCGCCGGCGGCGGGCTCGTAGAACAGCAGCGAGGCCGCCCGCCCCGCCCAGGCGTTGACCGGCGCGCCGTTCGCGATCAGCCGACCGCTGACCGTCACCGCCGGCGGATCGCCGTGGACCATCGTGCGGACGCGCATCGCCTCCGCGACCGCGGGCGCAAGGCCGGCCCCCCAGGTGGCGAGGATGAAACGCTCGAAGTGAAACCCGTCGCCGGGGAGCGTGGCGGCGAGCGGGACGCCCGCCGCCGTCAGCGTCGTGCTGTTGAACCCCGCCCCCTGCGCGCGATCGCAGGATATCGCGGCGTAGGAGGTGTCGGGCGCCGACTGCGAGCGCGCCGCGAGAAAAGGCCACTCGCGCCAGGCGGCGTCGAGGTGGAGCAGGTCGAGATCGGGCTGCACGAACCCGAGCCCCTTCGCCGGCACGAACGGCGCGAGGCCGTTGTCACCCCAGAAGAACCCGTCGGCGAGGAAGAGCGTGTTCGGGTCGGGGGCGCCGTTGTAAAGGTCGGTGCGAACGCGCACGCCCGGTTCGCAGGGGCGGACCTCGTAGCGGGTCACGACGGTGACCTTGGCGTCGCTCTCGAGGTGGCCGCGGAAGATCACGGCAACGTAGGCCCCGGGGGCCGCGGGATCGAGCGCGGGATCGAGGATGGCGGCCGAATCGTAGTGGACCGCGTCGCGCGGCAGGACGCCGGCCGCGTGGTAGATGGCGTTGGTCTGGTCGAGGGGGAGCGTGCCCTGGTCCGCGTGGGGAAAGGGGGCCAGGTCCAGGATCGCGCCGCCGCTGGGGGCGAGGTCGTGCGGGTGATCGGGCGCGTCGAGCACGACGCGGAGCTGATCGTTCTCGAGCAGGTAGTCCCCCACCGCCGCCAGCGCCTTGGGTCCCGGGAGGCGCTCCGCGTCCATGGGGCCGATCACCTCGGCGCGCAGCTTCGGCGCCGCGCACTGGTAGACGATCGCCGGGCAGGCCGGCGGCGGCACGCACTGGCCGTCGTCACCGCCGACGCAGCCGTCGCGGTGGCAGCCGCTGGCGCCCCCCGCCGCGAGCGTGCCGGCCGCGAGCAGGAGGGGGAGGAGCGGGCGCTGGCGCTGCATCGGCGCCCGCATCCTACTTCGGAAACCGGCCGCGCTTACCCTTTGCCTGCGGCGGCCTGGGCCGGCGGGACGCTGGGCGGTGCGCTCGCAGCGGGGGCGCTCGCAGCGGGGGCGCTCGCGGGTGGAGCGCTCGCGGGCGTGGGATTACCGGCGGGGGAGCTGGGCGCAGGTCGGCTGGGACCCGGCCCGCTGGTGCCGCCCACGGGTGGGCCGCTCGTCGGCGTGCGGATGACGCCGCCGCGGGGGCCGATGATCATGACCATGCGGCGCCCTTCCATCATGGCCCGCTGCTCGACCATCGCGATGTCGGTGACCGCCTTCACGACATGATCCAGCATCGCCTGGCCGGTCTCTGGGTGGACGATCTCACGGCCGCGGAAAACGATGACCAGCTTGCACTTGTTTCCCTCGGCCAGGAACCGGCGGATGTGCTTCACCTTGAAGTCGAAGTCGTGCTCGTCCGTCTTGGGACGCAGCTTGATCTCTTTCAAGACGACCGTCGTCTGGTGCTTCCGCGAGGCCTTCTCCTTCTTCGACGTCTCGTATTTGAACTTGCCGAAGTCCATGATCTTGCAAACCGGCGGCGCTGCGCGCGGGTTCACTTCGACCAGCTCCAGCCCGGCCTCTTCGGCCAGCTTCAGGGCTTCGTGCGTGGGGATGACGCCGATCTGTCCGCCGTCGGCGCCGATGACGCGAACCTCGGGCACTCGGATGCGGCGGCCAACTCGGTAGTTGTCCGTCGCGCTGGGGGGTGCTTGATTGAATGGCCTTGGGATGTTCTTTCTCCTGGTTGGTGGTCGTTAAGGTAGTCCGCCTATTGTAATGCCGGCCGGGGGCTAGGCGATGCCGCCCGGCACGCTATTTTTTCCCCAGGTCAGGGACTTGGGCCTCGGCGGCGAGCTGCCGCGCGAAGTCGTCGAGTGGCGTGGCGGGCAGCTGCTTCCCCTCCCGGGTGCGTGGAGAAACCACACGCGCCGCCATATCCTTTTCGCCAACCACGACCATGTAGGGGATCTTTTCCAGTTGGGCCCGTCGAATTTTCGCCCCCAGCTTGTCGGCGGCGAGGTCCGCCTCGACCCGCGATCCCTCGATTTTCAGGCGCTCCGTGACCTCTCGGGCGTAGGCCTCGGCCTTCTCGCTGACCGAGAGGACCCGCGCCTGGACCGGCGCCAGCCACAGCGGGAACGCGCCCGGCGAAGTGCTCGATGAGCACCGCGATGAACCGCTCGACCGAGCCGAGCAGCGCGCGGTGGATCATGACCGGCCGCTGGCGCGACCCGTCCTGGGCGACGTACTCCAGCTTGAACCGGTCGGGGAGCTGGAAGTCGAGCTGGAAGGTTCCGCACTGCCACTCGCGGCCGATGGCGTCGCGGATCTTGAGGTCGATCTTGGGGCCGTAGAACGCCCCGCCCCCCTCGTCGACCTCGAACGGCTTGCCGGTCCCCTCGAGCACGCGGCGGATGGCCGCCTCGGCGCGGTCCCAGGCCGCGCTGTCGCCCATCAGCCCCTCCGGGCGCGTCGATAGAAAAAGCTTCACGTCGGTGAACCCGAACAGGTCGAGGATGTCGATGGCGAACTTGAAGCAGTCGCGCATCTCGTCCTCGATCTGGCTCTCGAGCACGAAGAGATGCGCGTCGTCCTGCGTGAAGCCGCGCACGCGCAGGAGGCCGTGCAGCACGCCCGAGCGCTCGTAGCGGTAGACGGTCCCGAGCTCGGCGAGCCGCAGCGGCAGATCGCGGTACGACCGCATCTGCGAGCGGTAGATCGCGATGTGCATCGGGCAGTTCATCGGCTTGACCAGATAGCGCTGCCCTTCCAGCTCCATCCCGCCGAAGAGATTTTCGCCGTAGTGCTCGAGGTGGCCGGAGGTCTCGAGAAGCTTCTCGCGCGCCACGTGCGGCGTGTAGACCGGCTGGTAGCCGCGCCGCACGACCTCGCGCCTTATGAGGTCCTCGATCATCTGGCGCAGCGTCCCCCCCTTGGGGTGCCAGAGCGCGAAGCCCGGCCCGACCAGATCGTCGAACGAGAAGAGATCGAGCTCGCGCCCCAGCGTCCGGTGGTCGCGCTTCTTCGCCTCCTCGAGCCGGTGCAGGTGCTCGTCCAGCTCCGCCTGCGAGGGGAACGCCGTCCCGTAGACGCGCTGGAGCTGCGGGTTCCGCTCGTCCCCGCGCCAGTAGGCGCCGGCGAACGACAGCACCTTGAACGCCTTGATGTCGCCCGTCCGCTCGACGTGCGGCCCCCGGCAGAGGTCGATGAAGTCGCCGTGCTGGAAGTACGAGACCTCTTCCCCTTCCGGAATCGACTCGATGATCTCGACCTTGTACCGCTCCCCGCGCGAGCGGAACCGTTCGAGCGCTTCCGCGCGGGAGACGACGTGCCGCTCGAACGGCAGGTTCTCGGCGACGATCTTCTGCATCTCCGCCTCGATCCGCGCCGCGTCCTCGGGCGCGAACGGCTCGGTGTCGAAGTCGTAATAGAACCCGGTCTCGATCGACGGCCCGATCGCCACCTTCGCGCCCGGCCGCAACCGCCGAACCGCGTCCGCCATCACGTGCGACGCCGAGTGCCGCATCCGCGACAACGGGTCGTCCGGAACGTCCCCCTTCTGCCGCGGCCGAACGATTTTCTTCTCTGCGCTCACGCGAAAAGCATAGCCGCAGGCACCCCGCCCGTTCCCAACCAATCCGCAACGAAATCCCGCGCCGCCGCGACCCGGCCCCTCGCAACCCGCTGGAGGGTGATCGCGTGAGCGGAGGCGGGCTTTGCCCGCCGAAGCTCGTCGCGGGAGGGTTTGGGAACCCTCCCAGGGTTCCCATCTGTACTGGAGGGTTTGGGAACCCTCCCAGGGTTCCCATCTGTACTGGTAGGCACGGGCGGGATTGAACCGCCGACCCCTACCGTGTCAAGGTAGTGCTCTTCCACTGAGCTACGTGCCTGGGATTCTCGTCTATCTAATTTTGCGAGCGCGACGTCGATTTGGATTCGGCGTACGTTACGGCTCCCGCGGGTACTGTCAAGGGAAAGAAGGCGGCGGTCCCTGGTGATTCGGCTCCCCTTTTCGGTCGCCCGTGTAGAGGCGGCGCTGGCGCGCGGCCGGGCCGCGGCTGGGCGGTTCGGCGGCTGGCTCGGCGCGCGGGCGACCACCGTTCCGTTTCGCCTGGCGGTGGCGGTCGTGCTGCTGGGCCTGCAGCTGGCGGTGGCAGTCCACTCGGGCGAGCGCTTCAGCGCCAAGTTCGACGCCAGCCCCGGTGATCCGCCCCACTTTCGCAACCCGGCCACCGACTGGGCGCCCGCCAACTGGGATCGGCTGGTGGTCAGCCGCTGGGATTCGGGGAACTACATCGAGCTCGGGCTGCGCGGGTACCAGCACTGCCCGCCGCGCGGTCCGACGCTGCCGGTGCGCGCGCCGGGCTGCAACCTCGCTTTCTACCCGACCTACGGCCTCATCGGGCGCTACGTCGCGAAGCTCACCGGCCTCGGGATCGACCTCGCGATGTGGGGCGTGTCGCTGCTCTCGTCGTTCATCTTCCTCTACCTCTGGACCGGCAAGGAGCTGACAACCCGGCTGGGGGTCGGCGAGACCTACCTGGCGCTCGCCTGCTTCAACGCCTACACGACCGGCTACTGCCTGGTGATGGTCCAGACCGAGCCGCTGACGCTGGTGCTGGCGATGGGCGCGTACGTGGCGTTCGTCCGCCGCCACCGACTGCTTGGCGCCGCGCTGGCAGGCGCGACCAGCGGCCTTCGCATCACCGGCGTGGCGATCGGGATGGCCTTCGCGGCCGGCCTCCTCGTCGAGCTTCTCGATGACAGGCCCCGCAAGCTCTGGCCCTGGATCCGCGCCGCGCTGCTGGCGGTCCTCTGCGTCTGGGGGCAGGTCGCGCTCATGGCCTATCACGCGTATCGGTTCGGCGACCCGCTGACGTACATTCACGCGCACGGCCTGCTCTTTCACCACGAGCACCCTGGGCTCGGCGCGCTGTTCCCGCCCGACCCCCAGAAGATCAACGGGTCGATCGAGTGGCCTCTGCACGAGGGGCTCTGGCTGGCGGCGGCGCTGCTCTGGTTCGCGCTCGGCCACCGCGAGGCGCTGCGCCGTTTCCCGATCGCCGAACAGGCCTTCTGGTACGTGGCGTACCTCGCCACCGTCGGGATCGCCACCGTTGGAATGCTGCCGCTGGCGCTGGCCGGGATGAGCCGGTATCTCCTGCTGGCGCTACCGATGTTCTTCGCCATGGGGGCGGCCATGCGGCGCCGACCGTTGCTGGCGCTCATCTGGATCGGGATCTCGGCCTGGCACTACTGGAACGTCGACATCTGCACCTACACGGGCGGGATGGGCGACCACACGCTGATCGTCTGCCACGAGCCCTGGTGGGCGCACCACTAAGGGGCCCGTCGGCGCCGGCGCTCCCGCCTGAGCGTCAGCGCCAGGACGACCAGCGTGACGGCGCAGAGACACAGCCCCGCCGTCAGTCGGGGCGGCCAGTAGGAGAGCGTCACCTGCTGGTCGCCGCCCGTCAGCGTGGTGCTGACGAGGCCCCGCCAGCTTTCGGCGGGCGCTCCCGCCGCGCGCCAGCCAGCGTCGGCGTTCATGTCGTAGACCAGGCGGTCGCCCGCGGCGGCGCCCGTGACGTGCACGGTGATCGCGTTCGGCGTCCAGCGCGTGATCTCCGCGCGCCCGGCCCCACCGGCGAGAAAGACGAGCCCGCGGTAGTTCGGCTGTTCGCTGCCGACGACCGGGCTGTGCGTGGCCTCGAGGGGCACGCCGTAACAGGTCACCATCCCGGTGTTCGCGAGCATCGACGGGTAGATGATCTTGGCCGGCCACTCGTAGCGATCGCGCAGCGCCGGCCCGACGTCCGGCTTGCCGTAGACGTAGTGCTGCGCCCTCTCCTGCCGGAACTCGGCGCTCGGCGTGACGGGCGGGACGGCGAGGCGGAACGGCGCGACGGTCGCCTGGCGGGCGACGGTCGCCAGGTCGACGCCGAAGAGCGTGACGATCACCAGCGCGGCCGCCTCGGCCCACCGGCGGCGGTGGGCGAACCGCGTCCAGGGCTCGTCGGCGGCGGCGGCCAGCACCAGCGCGAGCAGCAAGATGGCCAGGAAGAGCAGCCGCGCCGGCAGGTGCTGCGAGCTGAACAGCGGCAGCCGGTGGCAGAGCTGCCAGATCGACTGCCCGAGCGAGAGGATCACGCAGCAGACGGCCGCCACCTTCAGCGAGACGAGGCGCGGCGTCCAGCCGACCGCCAGCGCGGCGACGAGCGCGAGCGCGCCCGCGACGCCGACGTAGGCCCCCCACTCCCACCAGACCCAGAAGACCCGCAGCGGCAGGTGCGGGTAGAAGTCGAACCCCTGCTGGTGCGCCGTCAGCATGATCCAGATCGAGTGCAGCGAGACCGGCTCGTTCGACTCGATGAGGCGCGGGAAGCGGGACATCGTCGCCAGCGCCGGGAGCAGCTTCGGCGCGCCGAGGCCGATCCCCGTGAACATCGAGAAGAGAAACAGCGCCAGCGGCCGGCGGCTGCGCGCGGCGATCGCCCGCCCGAGCGCGTAGAGCCAGAGCACCATCAGCGTGTGCGGGTACGGGTAGATCCCGCCGCCGTAGATGATGAGCGCCAGCATCGCCCCGGCCGCCCCGGCAAGTTCGCGGCGGTCTTCGTCAATCGCGCGATCGAGGAAGTAGATGGCGAACGGCGTCCAGGCGTAGGCCAGGTGCCAGAGGTGCCCGGAGGCGACCTGCAGCGCCCAGCGGCTCGAGAGCATCCAGATCGTCGCCACGAGCGCGCGCCAGGCGGGGCTGCGGGTGAACCGCCCGGCGAGGAGATAGGCGCCGGCGACGCCGGCGAGCGTGGCGGCCACGGCCTCGAGCCGCAGCGCCAGCGGGAAGGAGAACAGGAAGTAGAGCGGCATCCACGGGGAGACGACGTTGGTCGCTCCCTCGACGTACCCCCAGGCCGGGAAGCCGCCGCAGTACCATGGGTTCCACCAGGGGAGCTGCCCGTGGCGCAGCGCCAGGACGGTCACGTAGCGGTAGGCTGCCTGCGAGTCCCAGTCCTGAAACCCCATCGCCCGCACGTCCGCGAAGAACGGCGCGAAGATCCAGAGCGCCAACAGAACCACCGGCACCACGCCGACCCACGCGCCGAGGCGTTCGCGATCGCGTGGACGGAGCTGAGCTTCGCTCAGCGGAGTCCGTCGCGGGAGGGGGCGGGAGGGGGAAGGGTGGGGGCCCCCACCCTCCCCCTCCCGCGTCTGATCGAGCGGGCGTGGCTCGGGCACGGGGGGACTTTCGTACGGCACGGGCGGTGGGGGCAAGACTTGCCGGCCCGGCGGGGCGCTGGCAAGATTTCGCGGCTTCGATCGTCGGGTTGGTCGAGGTCACCCTCGGCCGCGATATGACCGCACCAAGAACCTCACGCACGGACGCGTTCCTCGCGTCTCTGGCTTCTTGGCGCGCGCGCTGGGCGGCACTGGCCCCGGCCGATCGGGCCGGCTACCTGGTCGGGGCGCTGGCGGTCCTGATCGCGTTCGCGGTCTCGACCTGCGGTATCGGCGGCCCTTTCCCCGACGGTCACTATGCGTCGACGTCCGTCATCGGGACGGCGGCTTACAACAGCTTCCGCTGGAAGACGCTCTTTCCCGTCGAGGTCTACGTCGATCGCCCGCCGGCGCCATCGACCTACTACATGCACCACCCGCTGGGGATGTTCTGGGTCATCGACGTCCTCGGCAAGATCTTCGGGCTTCACGACTGGGTGCTGCGACTGCCGCCGCTCGTCTACGTGACCGCGACGACGCTGCTGCTGTTCAAGCTCGGGCGGGCGATCTGGGGGGCGGTGGCGGGCGGGATCACCGCCCTCGCTTACGTCGCCCTGCCGATCACGCTCGGCTACGCGAACTACCACGACCTCGAGCAGCCGGTGATCTTCGGGTTCGTCCTCTCGACCTGGGCGTACCTGCGCTTCGTCCGCACCTGGCGCGAGGGCTACGCCGTCGTCAGCGTGCTGGGTTTTCTCTACGCGCTGAACAACGACTGGGCCGGCTACCTGTGGGGGGCGCCGTTCCTCGGCGGCCTGTTCGTCTACGCGTATCTGCTGGCGGAGCCGACCCGCGGACCCGTGCAGATGAAGCCGTTCGGCCGCTACTGGGCGCTCATGTGCATTGCCGTCGCCTTCAGCCTCGGGATCGAGCTCTACGTGCTCTACGACAGCGGGCGGATCTCGGACGTGTTGACGTCGTATCTGCTCCGGTCCTCCGGGTCGGGGCTCCCGCTCAAGACCGTGCTGGCGGCGCGCCGCTACCGGATCGAGCTGATGTTCACCACGCTGGGGATCGGCCTCGGCAAGCTGGCGCTGCCGATAATCGTCGCGCGCGCGGTGATCAAGCGGAACCACTTCGAGCTGTTGGCGTTGCCGATGTTCCTCTGCGCGCTGGTGCAATACCTGGTGTTCAAGGAAGGGGCCGACGTCCACATCTTCTGGCCGCACTATTTCGCTCCCTACTTCGCGCTGGCGATGGGCGCGCTCGCCGCGTCGGTGGCCGAGTTGACGGTCTGGATCGCCGATCGCGTCGGAACCGGGATCCTTCGCCACCGCACCGGGGCCGCCGCCGCGCCGTGGGTCGCGCTCGTGCTGCTCGGCCTTCCGACGGCGTTCATCCTCAAGGACGGGCTCTCGGTGGTGCGGCTCGGGCGCGAGACGGGCGGCCGGTTCGCCGAGGCGAACCTCGACACCGATCTCGACAAGGAGGCGGTGCTGCGCTGGTTCCTGCGCGGCTACCCGCCGACGGTCGGGATCGCCTACCACGGCGCCATCCACGACGGGTGGGCGCTGCAGTGGGAGCTGCGGCCGCGCCTCTCGGCCGGGAACCAGCCGCTGCTCGCCGCAGTGAGCGAGGCGACGCGCGTCTACATCATGGACACGCGCGCCGTGACGCCGACGGAGCTGCGGCAGGCGGCCGCGCGCTACCACGTCCACGCGGTCGGTTACCTCTGGGTGATGGATCGGGCCGAGCGCCCGGCCCCGCTCGACGGCTATCTGCTGGACGAGCGCGAGCCCTCGCTGCCCGAGCGCTGGTGGCTGGGCCCGACCGAGCCGGTCCGCTCGGTCCGGCACAACGATTGGGTCACCTGGGAGTGGCGCACGATGCTCGGCCAGCCGGCGGCCGTCCCGACCGCCGCGCCCGTCACGGCCGAGGAGATGCGCATCGCGCACAACGCGGCCCTCGACCACGGCGATCTCGGGGGCGCGGCGCGCCTGCGGGCGGCGTTGGCCGCCCGCTTCGACGTGCATCGGACGGCGCAGTTCGAAGGGGGAACGGCGCTGCTCGGTGGCGTGCAGCGGACGGGCGCCCGCCGGAGCATCACGCTCTACTTCCTGGCGGGGGGCATCGCGGGCGACGCGCGCTTCTCGGTCCACGCCAAGGTGATCGCGCCCCCGCGCTTCTCCGGGCTGCCGGCGGCGCCCGAGAACCTGGAGATCGGCGGCGCGCCGACCTGGCCGACCAGCTTCTGGCGCCCTGGACGCATCTACAGTCTCGAGGTGGTCTACCGGAAGCGGCCCGGCACGGAGCAGCTGAGCGGTGCTTGGATACCCGGGCCGCCGCGGGTCGGTGCGCGCGACCCGGTCGAGCTGTTGCGTCTTTGAGTCTGCCGCGCCGGGGTCGCGGCCCGGTCATCATCGGCGGTGTTGCGCCACGACGAGGAAGCCGAGCGCCTCGGTCTCCTCGGGGAGCAATCGATCCAGGAGGCGCGCGGCGGTCGCGATCGAGACGATCGCGGGACCCGCGACGGGCAGCGTCCACCAGCGGGGCGCCACCTCTTGCGGCGCTTCGTGTCCGAGCTTGCCGAGAGCCTGTGCCGCCTGCCCGATGCGCATGACGCGAAAGGCGAGGTAGCTGTTCAGCTTCTGGCCGAGCAGGCTCCAGAGGCCTCCCTGGGTGACGGTCTCCACGACGTCGAGGCCGGCCTGCGCGCACAACGCGCGCAGGCCGTGGGTGCTGTAACGGAAGAAGTCGTACGGCTCTTCGTGCAGGCGGAACTGAAACGGCGCCGTCAGGATCAGCACGCCGTCCGGCGCCAGCACGCGCGCCATCTCGTCGATCAGTTGCTGCGGATGGGGGGTGTGCTCGAGGACCTGAACGCTGAGCACTGTATCGAACGCGCCGTCACGGAACGGCAGCGTTCCGCCCCCGTAGACGACGTCGGGGCCGCCGCGCTCTCCGGCCACCGTGGCGCGGAAGGTCGCGGACCGTTCGATGCCGATGTAGTCGCGGACGTAGGGCCGAAACCAGGCCTCGTAGGGCTTGTCGCCGCAGCCGACGTCGAGGAGCCGCCCCCGCGCGCGCGGGGCCGCCGCCTTCAACGACGTTTCCAGCACCGACCACTGCAGGTCGACCCAATCGGAGGCACGGCGGGCGAGGCGCGCCATCGCCGGCGCGCGTGGAGCGCCGTTCACGGCTCGGCCCGGCAGACCGCGAAGGTGTTGAGCCCGAACTTGTGCGAGAAGCAATCGATCCGACTCGGGCGGAACCCGGCCGCGACCAGCATCGGCCAGAGGTCCTTCACGTCGTAGTACATCTTGTGGTCGTCCATCTCGGCGGCCGGACTGAGCCGCAGTCGAAAGGCGGACAGCTCGAGGTACTTCTTGCCGCGCCAGGAGGGGACGTTCACGAGAGCGATCCCGTCGGGGGCCAGCACCCGGCGCACCTCGTGGAGGAGGCGCTGCGGGTCGGTCACGTGCTCCAGCACGGACACCATCAGCACCACGTTCAAAGAGCCTGAAGCAAGCGGCGCCAGCGCGTCGGGGAGCTGTCCCTCGATCGCCTCCACGCGCGGGTGTTGCTTCAGATCGTCGGCCAGCGCCACGTCGACCAGCACGGCGCTCTCGACCTCTGCGAGAACCGTGCGGGTGAAGGCCGCCTGGTAGCCGCAGCCGAAGTCCCCGATCCGCTTTCCGGCGAAGCTCGTGACGTAGCGGTGGATCTGACGGCCGGACAACCAGACGCCGAACCGATCGACCGGCGTGCCCCGGCTCGATTGAAGGAACGCCTCCTGTCGAACGGACGCGGTCACCGGCGGCGCCTCACGGCGACGGCGGTGGAGTGGAGCAGCAGCGTGAAGGTGAAGGTCATGAAGCCGAGGATCATGAGCAGGAGTCCGGTCGCGCCCAGGCTGTTCACGGCGGAGCCGGCCAGGAGATGAAAGCCATTTCTTATGTACGTCCACGTGAGCAGGGCGCTACAGCCGAGGCCGCTCGCGAACAGCACACCGGAGATGGCGACGGTTCGCGTGTACCGAAAGCGTCGGAACCACTTGGCGGTCGTGTCGCCCGACCAGTCGAAGAAGATCTGCGAAAGGATTCCCATGTAGACGCACTGCAGGCCGAGGATCGACAACGAGAGCCCCAGCAGCATCCAGTGCAGATCGAAGGTGAC
This sequence comes from uncultured Pseudomonadota bacterium, assembly GCA_963831685.1. Taxonomy (GTDB): domain Bacteria; phylum Myxococcota_A; class Polyangia; order Fen-1088; family Fen-1088; genus JADGRB01. The sequence goes on along the minus strand of CAWHRJ010000004.1, from coordinate 808,679 downwards.
CGGTCCCAGCGTCAACGTGCCGAACGACAGCGGAAGCGTCAGCAAGAGGCCGGCCACCAGCAGGACCACGCCTGGCTTGTAGAGGAAGAAGTCGGCTCCGTAGACGAACATGGCGCGCAGGTTGATCCAGGCGGCCGCCCACGGCGAGAACCAGCCGGAGCGCTTGTGGTGGCTGAGCCGCCCCTCGCGGTCCTTGAGGAAGCGGATGGGGACCTCCTCGGTGCGCAGGTTCATGTGCACCGACTTGAGCACCATCTCCGAGGCGTACTCCCAGGACTGGGAGCGCAGATCCATCCGCCCGAGCGCCTCCTTGGTGATGCCGCGCATGCCGCAGTGGATGTCGGAGAAGCGGCTGCCGAAGATGACGTTCAAGATGGCCGTCGTCACCGGCGTGCCGAGGTAGCGGTGCAAGGCCGGCATCGACCCCGGCTCGATGAACCCCCGGAAGCGCGACCCCATGATGAACTCCGCCCCGGCCCGGAACTTTTCGACGAACGGTCCGAGCTCGCGGAAGTCGTAGGTGCAGTCGCAGTCGCCCATGACGACGTAGCGCCCGCGGATGAACGGCAGCGCGTCGATGTAGGCGCGCCCGAGGCCCCGCTTGGGTGTCCGCAGCACGCGCGCGCCGCCGGCCAGCGCCAGCTCAGTCGTGCGATCGCTGCCGCTGTCGACGATCAGGATCTCGCCCGCCACGCCTGCCTTTTTCATCCCCTCGTGGCACCAGGCCACGAAGTCGGCGATCGTCAGCTGCTCGTTGAGCGCCGGGATCACGATGGACAGCTCGGGCTCGGCGACGTCGTTCTCCGGGACGAGGAGCTCGAGGTCGGGGTCGGCGCTCGCCGAGGAGACCGGGTTCAGCTCGGGCGCGCTCACATCCGTCCCGCTTTCAGGTCGGGGATCATCGCCAGCATCGACCGGCGCAGCGCTTCGCGCGAGGTGTGCTCGCAGCGCCACGCGAGCCCGCGGATGCGCGCGGTGTCGAGGCGGACGATGGGAACGTCCCCCTTCCAGCCGCGATCGCCGCCCGTATAGGCGAAGCTGACGCGCGACCTCGGCAGCCCCACGCACTCCACGGCCAGCTCGGCGATCTCGCGGACGGTGAGGTAGTCGCCGGTGGCCACGTTGAAGGCGGAGAAAGGCGCGGTCGTCTTCTCGTGTGCGGTCAGCACCGCGCGCACGATGTCGGTCACGAAGACGTAGGACTTCGACTGGCTGCCGTCGCCCAGGATGCGCAGGGTGATCGGATCCTCGCCGGCCGCCGCCGAGGCGAGCAACCTGCGCGCGAAGTCGAACCCCACGCCGTGCGTCTGGCGCGGCCCGACCACGTTGCCGAAGCGAAAGGCGCAACCCGTGAGGCCGAACATGTAGGCGTAGCTTGCCATCAGCGCCTCGCCCGCCAGCTTGCTGGCGCCGTAGGTCGAGACCGGGATCATCGGCCCCATGTCTTCGGTCCCCTCCTCCATGCCGAGGTCGCCGTAGACGCCGCTCCCGGAGGCGTAGAGGATCCTCTTGGCGCTGGTGATCCGCATCGCCTCGACCACCGCGCTGGTGAGGACGGTCCCCTGGGTGAAGTCGATGGTCGGTTCGCGGGCGGCGCGCGCGATGTCGGGGTTAGAGGCCAGGTGGATGACCACGTCGTGCCCGTCCATCGCGGCCGCCAGCCCGCGCCCGTCCTCGACCTCGCCCCGCACGGCGCGGAAGCGCGGGTCGGCGTCGTGGGGAGCGTGGTGCCAGGCGCGCCCCGACGAGTAGTTGTCGTAGATTGTCACGCCGGCGGCGCCGCCCGGCCCCAGCAGGTGGTCGCAGAAGTGCCCGCCGATGAAGCCGGCGCCCCCGACGATGAAGAAGCGTTGGGTGGAGAGGGGCGAGCTCACGGGCCGTGCATCCTAATCCAATCTTCCGGCGGGCGCGGCGAAGAAGCGGCGGCCGCCCGCGCGATCTTGCATTCAGCGGAAGGGTATGTGCGACTTGGGGGCCGATGGGCCGTCTCCCCCTCGCCTCGCCGGGCGCCGCGTCTCGCTGGGGGATGCTGGGCGTCTCGCTGGCGGGTGCGGCGCTCCCCTTGGTCGTGCTGGCGTCGGTCAGGCCGGCGCACGAGGTTCGCGCCGCGGCCGTCTGGGGGGCCGTCCTGTTGCTCGGCTTCGCCGGATGGGGCGACCTCGTGCGGCGCGCCCTGGCGCCGGGCGCCGAGATCGACTGGGGCCTGCGCGCGGCGTGGGGGCTGGCGCTGACGATCGCCGTGGGCGGGCTGCTCTGCCTGCTGGGCGCCGCGCGGCGGCCAGCGCTGGTCGCCTGGACCTGTGGCGGCGTCGCACTCTCCGCGCAGGCCCTGGCACGCCGCCGACGCCCGGGCGTCGCGGGCGACGGCAGCGATCCGCCCTTCACCCTCGCGTCAGCCGGCTGGGATCTCTTGCCGGTGATAGGCGTCGCCTGCGTGACGGCGTTCGTCTATCTGGGCGCGGCCGGACACACCTTCCCCAACCCGAGCGACGATTGGCCGGCCTATCTGCCGTTCGTCCGCAAGCTGCTCCAGACCGGCACCGTCATCGAACCGTTCAGTGTCCGCCGGATGGCCGCCTACGGCGGGCAGACGCTGTTGCAAGCGTTCGCGCTGGTGGTCGCCGGGGAGACGCAGATCCAGATCTTCGACGGTGGGATCTGCGTGGTCCTGACCATCGGTCTCATCATCGGCTTCGCGCGCGAAGCGCGCGACGTCGTCTGGACCTTTCTCACGCTGACGGCGCTCGCGGTCCTCATGCTGCCGGACGGACGCGCCAACAGCGCCAGCGAGATGTCGGGCGTGGTCGCCTTCGTCGCCGTCTGGCGAACCTGGACCTTCCTCGATCGGCGCGGGATGCGGGGCCGGGCCGCCGCGCTGCTGGCGGCGCTTCCGCTCGCCGCCGTCGCGACGTTGCGCCAGAACTACCTGGTCCCGGCCGCGATGATGCTGTTCGCGCTGCTCGCGCGCGGCGGCGCGGGCCGCTCGGGCGCGACCGAGCGATGGGAGGATCGCGTCCGCTTCTTCTGGCGGGTGGCGCTGCTGACCGGCGGCTGCCTGCTCCCCTGGTTGATCCTCGCCCTCCGATCGAACCACACCTTCCTCTTCCCGATCTTCCACGGCAACTACCACCCGGAGGCGGGCGGGATCTCGATCCCCACCGCTTGGCACGAACGCCTCAAGGCCGGCTTTTCGACGGTCTTTCACGACAAGCCCCTTCCGACGCTGCTCTTCTTGTTGGCGCTCCCGGCCGCCGCTGCCGGACCGAGCCGGCGCGCGACGCTGGGGTTGTGGCTGGGGACGATGGTGGGGATCGCGCTGCTTTGCTGGAGCCTGCCGGACACGGACAACTACACGATCGCCCGCTACGACTTCGCCTTCGTCGTCGGGCTGGCGGTGGTCGCCGGCCTCGCCGCGGCCGAGGGGGCGTCCGAGACCGTCGCCAAGCGGAGCCTGGCGGCCGCGGGCGTGATTGCGACCGCGCTGGCCCTGCAGATCTACGGCAACTACGGGGCGATCACCAAGACGCTCGACGAGGTCGTCGATCGAATTCACGCGCCCGAGATCCCCGCGCAGGTCACCGCCGACGCCGGCCGCGAGCGGCGGATGCAGGCCGCGGTGCCGCCCGGCGCCGCGCTGCTGGTGATGATCGATCGCCCCTACCTGCTCGACTTCGCGCGCAATCCGATCGAGCTCCTCGACCAGCCAGGCGCCGCCAGCCCTGCGCCCGGGCTCCCGCTTCTGGCAGGGAGCGCCAAGGTCGCCGCCTACCTGCAGGCGCTGGGGATCCGCTACCTGGCGTTCGTCCGTCCCGAGAAGGCCGTGAGCCCCCTCTACAGCCGGACGGGGTGGACGGCGTTCCAGAGCGCAGGCACCCCGGTCTGGCAGCACACCGCGACGTACTTCCTGGCGGCGTTCGACGTGCTGAACGACCTCGCCAAGCAGCGGCACCGCCTGTACGACGACGGAACGCTGGTGGTCCTCGATCTGGCGGTCAGCGGCTAGCGGGAGAGTCGGTCGATTCCCACTTGGTCGCCGACTGCTTGAGCCGCGGGTGGCTGACCAGGAGGTGCCAGACCACGGCGCAGAGTCCCTCGGTGTGGGGCGTGATCCGATCGGGCGATACGGTCGGGATGATGACGCAGGCAAGGGCGGCGGTCTTGGTGGCTCCACCGTCCTTGCCGACGACGCCGAACACGGCCGCGCCGCGCTCGCGCCCGAGCTCGATGGCGCGCACCAGGTTCATCGAGACGTTCTTCTCTTTGTTGCCGCCGCCGACGGAGAAGACGAGCAGCGCGTCCCGCTTGTCCAGGCGCGAGACCTTGAGCCACTCCGAGAAGCTGGTGTCCCACCCCTCGTCGTTCACGCGCGCGGTCAACTCGGAGACGTTGTCGGTCGGCGCGTAGGCCTCGAAGCCGCAGATCTTGCGGAAGTCGTTGACCGCGTGGCTGGCGTGCCCGGCCGAGCCGCCGACGCCCAGGATGAAGAGGCGTCCGCCCGCATCGCGCACGCGCCCGAGGCCGATGGCCAGCGCGTCGACGGCGGCAGCGTCGATCTGCTGCACCGCCTTGACCGTCTCTTGCAGAAACAGGTCGACGAAGCCGCGTGTCTCTGAGCTCACAGCTTGAATCCCGCCGCCTGCGCGTCCTTGAAGAACATCTGAACCGTCTCCAGGCTGAAGTCGCCGAGGTCCTTGCCGACGAGCTCCAGCTTCTTGAGCAGGTCGGGCGTGACCGTGATGATGTCGCAGCCGATCTCGGCGGCCTGGATGATGTTGAGCAGCTCGCGCGGGCTGGCCCAGAGCAGCTCGATCGACTTGCCGGCGGCGCGGCAGATCGCCAGCGCCTCCTTCATGAGCGGGATCGGGTCGCGCCCGGTGTCGGCGATGCGGCCGGCGAAGACCGAGACCACCGAGGGCGCCCCGCCCTTGAGCGCCTGGGCCACGTCCCGGACCTGCTCCAGCGTGCAGATGGCGGTGACGTTCAGCTTCACCCCCGCGCCCGCGAGCTCGCGCACCAGATCGGTGGTGGGCTCTCGCTTGGTGTTGGTGACCGGGATCTTGACGTAGACGTTGTCGCCCCAGGTGGCGATCTCGCGCGCCTGCCGCCGCATCTCCGACGTCTCGTCGGCGAACACCTCGAACGAGATCGGCTGGGTCTTGATCGCGGCCAGGACCTCCTTGGCGAAGGCCCGGTAGTCGGAGATGCCGGCCTTGTTCATCAGCGTCGGATTGGTGGTGAACCCGCTGATCCGGGGATTGCGCGCCGATTCGAGCATGGAGGGGAGCGAGGCGCCGTCGGCGAAGATCTTGATGCGGTCGAGCGAAGTTTGATTAGGCATGGGTCCTCATGAGAGTCCTTCAGTCTCGCAAATCGTCGGCGAGATACCAATCATTTTGGTTCGGGCGGGATGGCCCCGCGGCAGACGGAGAGCTTCTGGACCAGCTTGCCGTAAAGCGGCGGGTTGTTCGACTCGAAGTGCGCGTACTGACCCTTGACCCCGAGCGCGAGCCCCATCGCGGCCGTGGCGAGCGCCAGCATCAGCGCGAAGGCGACCAGCAGCCCGTGCGCGAGGCGGCGCCCCCGCAACGCGTCGCTCGCCGCGAAGGCGCCCAGCGCACCCAAGAGTGCGACCGCCCCGGCGATGTCGCCCTGGTAGCGGTTCGTGGCCGACGCCAGGAACATCCCGGGCAAGAGGCTCACGGTCGCGGCGATCGCCGTCGCCACCACGGCCCAGGTTCGGGGCGTGAACGCACGCGCGCGCCGGGCCGAGCGGAGACCGGCGACGAGCGCTACCGGCGACAGCCACGACCAGGGGATGCCCGGCAGCACGCCAAGCACCTGCTCGTAGACGAAGTAGTCGGGCGGCAGCACGTACCCCGGCGGGAAAGCGCGGGCCCCGAGATCCGCGAGCGCGTAGACGAAGGGAAACCGGCAGGAGATCGCGGGCGGGCGGAGCCAGTAGGCCCGCAGGTTGGGCAAGATGAACCGCGGGCCGGTGTGGGCCGCGATCCAGGTGAGCTGGTGCCTCTGACCGAAGTCGAACCACGCCTCGAACCGGAGCCGATTGAAGAGCAGGATCGCGCCCAGCCCGAGCGCCAGCGGCGCGCCCAGCCAGAGCGAGGTAGCCAGCAGCCGACGAATGCGTTCCGGCTTGCCGGAGACCGCCCCTGCCAAGGTCGCGAGGGCCAGGAGCGCGACGGCAGGTCCGACGCTCATGCGGCAGCCGAACGCTGCGGCCCAGCAGGCGCCAGCCGCGCAGAGCCTGCCGGGACGGAGCATCTCGGCGTCGATCGCGGCGAGCGCGAACACCAACCCCAGGAGCAGAAAGGCGTGACCGCCCACGATCGCCGTCTCGTAGATGGCCGGCCGCGCCAGGTTGTAGAGCGCAGGGTTCGCCAGCCCGACGGCCAGAATCGCCGCGACCTCGAGGACCAGCGGGATCTGGCCGTAGAGCCGTCGGGCGGCCCGCTCCACGAACAGCGTGCCCGCGACGAGCTCCAGCGTGGTGAGCCAGAAAACGACGCCCTGGTCGCCCACCACCGCAGAGATTCGGAACACCGTCTTGAAGACGGCCAGCAGGAGCGCCGGGACGGGCCCCCAGTAGAGGTAGTAGTGCCCCTTGAACAGGGTCGCGTCCCACAGCCAAAGACCCGCGTTGGCCGGATCGAACGGGTTCGGCTTGGCCAGGAGCGCCGCCGGCGGCTCGGTGGCGAGGTGAAGGTGTCCGTGGCGGAACCCCTCCGCCAGGTCGTTCACGTAGGCCGTGATGAGCGGCCAGTGGGTGAACGTTCCCGCCGAGATGACGAATATGTAAACGAGCTCGACGGCCAGCGCGGTCGCCGCCAGCGCGATCGCCCGCCGAAGTCGCGGCGAAAGTCGCGGTGAACGCCCGGACGAACCCATCAGGCCGCCGCGAACATACCCGGCGGTGGAAGAAACCGTCAATCTACCGCTTTCGAGCGGAACGAAGCTAAGCTGTCGCCCGCGTCGCGGCACATGAGGCCGTCGGTGCATCGCCCATGATCGAGCTTAGGTCCGTCGGCCGTACCCTCGCGGAGCGGTGGAACCGCGGCCGCCTCGATCGCTGGGCCGAGATCGGCCTCATGCTCTTCGCCATCGGCTGGTGCGCGATGAGGTTCGTGGGCCTGGAGAAGGTTCCCTATGGTCTCTCCACCGACGAGACCCTGGGCGGGTTGCACGTCGCTTGCCTCGCGCAAACCGGCGCGTCGGCCGACGGACAACGCTGGCCGCTCTACGCCACCGGGTTTGCGGGAGGGCTGTACACGCCGACCTACCTCTACACGCTCTTTGCCTGGACCCGCCTGTTCGGCCTCTCCATCACCGCCATCCGGGGGTTGTCCGCGGCGGTGTCGATCGCCGGCATCATCGGCGTCGGGCTGCTCGCGCGGACGGTCGGCGGCGGTCGAGCCGCCCGCCTCGCCATGGTCGCGGCCGCGCTCTCCCCCTGGTCGTTCCAGGTGTCGCGGCTCGCGGTCGATGCGCCGATGGCCACCGCCCTGCTCGTCTGGGCCGTTTATCTGTTCCTGCGCTCGCCCCGGATCGGGTGGGCGATCGCGGGCGGCGTGGTGATGGCGCTCGCCGGCTATACCTACCCGCCGGTCCGGCTCCAGGCGGCGCTGGTGACGCTGCTGCTTGTCGTGGTGGAGCGGAAGCGGCTGCGTCCCGCTCGGCTGGTGGCGTTCTTCGGCTCGATGGTGGTGGTCGCCATCCCGCTCATCATCCGGATGCTCGACCGCGATTTCATGGGCCGCACCAAGGCGCTCACGATTTTGAACCCTGACTATGTGCAAGCGAACCGTGGCCACCTGACCCCCATGACGTTCGTGGTCAAGCAGCTCTTCGAGAACCTGTTCCTGCACCTCGGTCCCTCGTACCTGTTCTTCACCGGGGATGCCAATCTCCGCCACTCGACGCAGATCATGGGGGAGCTGGGGTGGCTGGACATCCTCGCCGTGGGCTGCTTCGGGCTGGGCGTCGCCGTGGTGATCTTCCGGGCCTTTCGTCCCCGATCTGGCGGCGAGCAGCCACCGTCCCGGCTCTGGCTCGTCGCCGGCTGCGCCGCGCTGGCGTTCGGTTTCGGCGTGCTGCCGGCCGCGCTCTGCTGGGAGGGGCTGCCGCACGCCTTGCGCTCGATGGGGGCCTGGCCGGCGGTCGCGCTCTTCACGGGGGCGGTTCTCTCCGCTGCGTGGTCGCGCTCGAAGCTCGTGCCGGCAGCTGCGCTCGTGCTGGCGATCGCCCAGACGGTTCATTTCGTCCCCTACTACTTCCGCGTCTATCCCAAGGATTCCTTCGGGGCCTGGGACGGACCTTTGCGGCAGGCCGCGGATCGGCGGGACCTCGCGGGGTTCGCCCGCGTGGCCCGGCCGTATTCGCCGCTCGGATTCCGCTACTACCTGATTCGCGATTTTGGCGATACCTGCGAGTCCAGCCGCGCGCGGGCCGACCAGATCACCAGCGGGCAACTGACGAATGGCAGGTAGGCGCGCGAAAGCGGCGAGCTCTGCGAGCGACCGAAACGATCGATCTGTCGTGATAGGATCGACCGATGGCTTGCCAACTAAAGCACGAATGTCCGCGTCAGACTGGCCGGTAACGGTCAAGGACGCGCTGGCCGAGACCGCGGCGGACCGGGTCTTTCTGCGACTCGCGCTCCTGGCCAGCCTGGTTCAAGGCCTGCTTGGCATCGCGAAATACGGCTACTGCGGCCAGGACTTCGGGTACCACGACGTCATCCTCCGCACATTTCCGGCCGGGTTCAGCTACGCGTACACGAATCCGCCGGGCATCTACGCGCTCGGCCACCTCGTCGCCACGGTGATCTCGAAGCGGTTCGTCTACGAAATCACCGCCCTCATCTTGCTCGTTTTCAACGTCTCGTCTCTCTGGCTTCTCTACGGCATCGTCTGGCGCATCATCGCCAGTCGGCCGATCAGGTGGGCGGCGATGCTCCTGGCCACGTTCGTGCCATTCCGAGTCCTGCATTCGATCGTCTACTCGGGGGACGCCGTGACGGTTCCGATATTCCTGATCGTCGTCCGGCAAGCCATCGCCATGTTCGACGAAGACGGCGGGGTGATTCGCCGCTGGGTGATCATCGGCGCTTGGGCGACGATGGGCATGTTTTTCAAGTACACCTTCGTGGGCCTACTCCCGGCGTTGGCCCTGATCGCTTTCTATCAGTTCCGAGCCTCTGGTCATGGTCGAAGACGACGGGCTGTCGCGGTCGCCGCGGTCATCTGCCTTCTGGTTCCATCGTCGACGTTCTGGGTTCAGATGCGGCTGAGCAGACGAGCGAACGGCGCCACCGTGGTCTCTCAATGGCTCGCTCCTGGAGAGCCGTCTCAAATGAGCGTCGCCGACCTCCTGGTCTTGAAGCCGGCGGATCGACACCTCTTGAAAGCTCCCCAGTACTTTCAAGATGGGATCTACGAGCCGCACAAATATAGCTATCCGGGATTGGTCCATCTGGCGATGTTCACCGACGTATTGAACTATTTTCAGGCGAAGCCTCGGCTGTCCGCACATTGGGACCATCACACGCAAGCCAGCGACGGATTGCCGAGAACGAGAGTGTCGACGATCTGGAGCCCCATCGCGGTTACCGCGGCATTGCCTTTCTCCGCAGCAGCGTTGCTTGGCGCGGTGTGGTTTTCTCTCGCAAGCCTCGCCTGGCTTTTGACCAAGCGACGAGGAGTGATCATGCCGCTGGCGGCTCTCTCTTTGCTCGCCTCTGGCTTCTATGCTCCGATCATTCTGAACATCACGAGGGTCAAGGGCGCGTACACCTGCGGCTACTGGCTGCCGCGGCTCGTCATGCCGTCGCTGCTCTCGTTCCTGATTCTTGGCTTCGTGATGATCGAACGAGCGATCGCCGCGTTGCCGAGAGGCCGCGGGACCTGTGCGAGGGTCTGCCTGGCCTACACGGCGATCTTGAGCGTCGTGTTCATCATCATCACCTGATCGTTTCTCTTCGCGCGGCGCGGATGGATCTGCGCAGCGGAAGCCGATAGGGTGGCCGCATGGCTTGCCTGCTTTCGGTCGTGGTTCCGATTTACAACGAGGAGCAGACTCTTCCGAAGTTCCTGGCCGCGATCCGCCCGATCCTCGCCGAAGTGACCGAGGACTACGAGGTCGTCTTCGTCGCCGATCCGTGCACCGATGGAACCATCGAGCTCGTCCGGGCCGAGCACGCCCGCGATCCTCGGATCAAGCTTCTGCTCTTCTCGCGCCGGTTCGGGCAGCCGGCCGCCACGATGGGCGGCCTCGCCCACGCCAGCGGCCAGGCGATCGTGGTCATCGATTGCGATCTGCAGGACCCACCGCGGCTGATCCCGGAGATGGTCCGCCTCTGGCGCGCCGGCAACAAGGTCGTCATTCCCCAGCGCACCTCGCGCGAGGGCGAGACGCTCGTCAAGCGCATCATCTCCTACGTCGGCTATTGGGTCATCAACCGGATCGCCGTCGTTCCCATCCCCCGCAACACGGGCGATTTCCGCCTGCTCGATCGGCGGGTCGCCCGGGAGATCGTCAACCTGCCGGAGAGCCATGGCTTCCTGCGGGGTCTCACCAGCGTCGTGGGGTTCAAGACCGTCCTTCTCCCCTTCAACCGCGATGCCCGGGCCGCGGGAGACGGAAAGTACAACCGGCTCACGGGGAGCCTCAAGATCGGCTTCAACGGCATCGTGGCGTTCTCCGATTCGCTGCTGCGAATGATGGTCGTCGCCGGGCTGAGCATGGCTGGGCTCGCCCTGCTCGCGGTCCCGGTGGTCGCGTTCTTGAAGGCCTACAACCTCTACCGCTTCGCCCAGGGCGTGGCGACGATGTGCATCATGATGCTGTTCCTCGGCGGCATCCAGCTGATGGCCATGGGGCTCCTGGGGGCCTATGTTGGCCGCACCTACGACGAGGCCAAGCGGCGGCCCAAGTTCATCGTCGATGAGGCCCTGGGGTTCGAGGCCCGGCCGGCGATCCCGCGCGAGGCGGGGCACGGAGCGTAGCCGGGCACCGACACCGACGTCTTTTACGGCGCGGGCGCTGATGCTATTTTGCCCGGCGGTCGCTCGGCCCATTTTCGCGGAGGAGTTTTGAAGGCGTTCGTCACAGGAGGAGCAGGTTTCATCGGGAGCACACTCGTCGATCGCCTCTTGGCGCGCGGCGACGAGGTCGTCGCTTACGACAATTTGGTGACCGGGCGCAGGGAGTTTCTGGAGGGCGCGCTCCCGAACCCGCGGTTCAAGCTCGTCGAGGGCGACATTCTCGACCCCGAATCGATGAGCGCCGCGATGCGCGGGGCCGATTTCGTCTTTCACCTCGCCGCCAATGCCGATGTCCGGTTCGGAACCGACCATCCCGAAAAGGATCTGCAACAGAACACGATCGCGACCTTTCGTGTCCTCGAGGCGATGCGCGCGAACGGGATCAAGCGCCTCGCTTTCAGCTCGACGGGATCGATCTACGGCGAGCCGACCGTGTTCCCTACGCCGGAGGACGCGCCTTTTCCCGTTCAGACCTCGCTCTACGGCGCGTCGAAGTTGGCCTGCGAGGGGATGATCAGCGCTTACTGCGAGGGGTACGGCTTCTCGGCCTGGATCTTCCGGTTCGTCTCCATTCTGGGCGAGCGCTACACGCACGGGCACGTGTTCGACTTTTACCAGCGGCTGCGGGCCGATCCGGCCACGCTGCACGTGCTGGGGAACGGCAAGCAGCGCAAGTCGTATCTCTACGTGCAGGACTGTATCGACGCGATCTTCGCGGCCACGGAACGCGTCGAAGGGAAAGCCGCGGTCTTCAACCTGGGCGCGGACGAATACTGCACGGTGAACGATTCCATCGGGTGGATCACCGGAGCGCTCGGGATCGCCCCTCGGCTGACCTATGCGGGCGGTGAGCGGGGATGGATTGGCGACAGCCCGTTCATCCTTCTCGATTGCACGCGCATCAGGCGGCTCGGATGGGCGCCGAAGCTTTCGATCCAGCAGGGGATCCTCCGCACGCTCGACTATCTGCGCGCCAATCCGTGGCTGATCGACGCGCAGTAGGATCGATGCGCGCGCAAGCCAAGTGGCCCAAGGTGCTTCCGCCGCTCACGCCCGAGCAGCGGGAGCGCAGCGACGGGTTCATGAAGCTCTGGCATCAGGAGCTCGCGGGTCGCCCGCGTTATGGCCTGATCGAGAAGTTCAACCACACCTTCCCGGTCAAACACTCCGCCGCCCGGCTTCAAGACCACGCTGGAGATCGGGGCGCGGGCTGGGCGAGCACCTGGAGTACGAGCAGCTCTCGACCGAGCAGACCGAGAGCTACTACTGCAACGAGTTCCGACCCAACATGGCCGCCGAGATCCGGCGCCGTTTCCCGGCGTGCGCACCGTCGTGGGCGACTGCCAGCAGCGAATGGACTTCCCGGACGGGTTTTTCGATCGCTACCTCGCCATTCACGTCCTCGAGCACCTGCCGAACCTGCCGGGCGCCGTCCGGCGAGGCCTGGCGGCTCCTCAACAAACGGACCGGGCGGCATGCTGGTGGTCATCCCGACCGAGGGGAGCCCGGCCTACGGCCTCGCCCGCAAGATCTCGGCCCAGCGCCTCTGGAACCGCCACTTCGACGTGCCCTACGCCGAGTTCTACAAGCGCGAGCACATCAACGATCGTCCCCGAGATCCTCGAGGAGCTCGACCCCTACTTCACCGATCGAGACCAGGTCCTTCTTCCCGCTTCGGCGTGCCGCTTTCACGTTCTGCAATCTCGTCATCGGTCTCTCGCTCGTCCCTCGCCCGCAGCCGACGGTCACCGCCGCACCCACAGGGTGAAGTCGCCCCAGTGGGGCGCCTCGACGAACGGCGCCATGTCTTGGGGGGAGACCCTCGATTGGCAGCGACCCTCCACGACCACGAACTCGGCCCCCGCGATGAGCGCGCTCGGATTGCCGGGGCCCGCGCCGACCGCCCCGCCGGCCGCGACGACACGATCGATGTCCGAGAGCGAGACGTCGACGCCGCTACCGCAGCCCAGGTAGGCGACCGTGCCTGGTTCCCGAGTCGGCGGGCGGCGCGCGGGAAGCTTGGCGACTTCGAAGCCGCCGACGTCGTGGCGATCCTCGCCGTACCTCAGCGCATACCCGAAGAAGACCAGCTCGCCCGAGACCGGGATCTCGCGGTTGGGGCTGGCGGCGCGGCTCCAGACGAGGTGCGTCGCGCCCAGGCTCTTGAGGAGGTCGTCGACGCGATCCGGACGCGCGAGCTGGCTGTAGTCGATCCCCGCCTGCAGACGCAAGCTGTCCTGGATGGCGCGGCGGTTGAGGCCGAGCCTCAGGTACTCCTCGTGCAGGACCACGTAGGCGGTCTTCGGCAAGCGTCTTGTCGAGCGCTTCGAAGCCGGTGTCGAACTGGAAACGTGACTGCACATCGCCGCGGAACGTGGACGACAGGAGCCGCAGGGCCCGCACCGCGGGGACCTCGCCGATCATGGCGTGTGTCGGCAGCCAGGGGACGTCGTTGCCCCAGACGAGCTGCAGCGCGACCAGCAGGCAGACGCCAACCCGCGCACCGGCGCCCGCGGACCAGGCGAGCCGCAGTGCGACCGCCGTGCAGGCGACCATCCAGGGGAGCAGCGCTTGGAGATAACGATCCTGGTGGTAGGTCCAGTACCAGATGAAGACACCGAGCAGCGTGGCCGCGGCCAGCGCGCGCGCTCGGCGCGCCTGCGGCGCAAGCAGCAGGATCGGCAGGGTGAGCGTGAACAGAAAGCCGAAGACCGGGAGATCCCGGTGGAAGATCGGCCAGTCGTGCGGGACGAACGAGAAGGTGAACATCGCGGCCGCGGTGTCGCGGAGCTTTTCGAACAGCGTCCCGGTCGGCTCGAACCCGGGATCGAGGGTCGTTCCGGGCCACCCCGGCACCATCGGCCGCGAGTGGAACAGGTGACGGAGCATCGGATAGACGGGGTTGCCGTGCCACACCGCGTTCGCCAGCCAGTGCGGCGCCGTGGCGACCAGGAATGCGAGGGCGAGGGCGGCCGGTCCGTGGAGCGCGCGCGCCCGGCCCCGCGCGCTCCAAAGCGCGCGCGCCGAGCCGAGGGCGATCGCCAAACCGGCCGGCACGAGGAGATAGATCGACTGGTACTTCGTCAGCGCGGCCCCCGCCAGCATCAGCCCCGCGAGAACGCCCCGCGCGCGCTCGGATGGCTGACGCAGGAATCGCTGGAGCGCGAGCGCGAGCGGCACGGCAAAGAACGCGAGGACGTGGTCGGCGGCCAGGCCGAGGCTCGAGTCGTAGAGGAAGAGGCCCGGAAACAGAAAGAACAGCGCCCAGGAGCCCCGCGCGCGGCGTCCCGGCAGGAGGGCCTCGACCAGGAGCGGCGTCGAGAAAACGGTCGCGACGAAGAGGGCGAACTCCAGGTGCGCTGCGAGCTCGACGTGGCCGATAGAGGTTGACCGTGCGCAACGTGAAGGGCCAGGTGTAGAGCCAGGACGCGAGGTGCGGCAGCGCGCCGGCGAACCACCCTTCGGGGAATCGACCGATTCGGCCCCACGTCGCGTAGTGCTCGGCGATCGGCAGGTGGTACGAACGCGCGTCGAAGGCCGCGTTCTCGGGCACCATGATGGAGAGATAGACGACGGCCAACGCCAGCGTCCCGAACACGAACGCGCCGCTCAGCAGAAGGGACGGCGGGCGATGGACCCGCAGCCGCGCCGCCCGGAAGTGCCGCCGCGCGCGCCGAGATCGCGCCCGAGACCACGGAAACCGATCGCACCGAGCACCAGCGGATAGAGGTAGAAGAACGGCGGCCGCAAGAGGCCGCCGAGACCCAGCAGGAACAGCCCCACCCCGAAGATCAGCACGCCCCAGCGAAAGGTCGAACAACAAGCGCTGGCGAAACGGCAGCCGCAGCTCGGGCAGCAGGCGAAGCGCCGCGTGACCGACGCTGAGGCAAGCAGACGAGCCACAGCAGGGTGGCCGCCCAGAACGCGGCGTAGGGCCACAGCAGCCAGGTCGTGATCGGGACCCGCGTGTTGGCGAACCAGCCGAGGCCCAGCGCGGCCGCGAAGGCGACGATCGCCAGCAGGATCGGCCGCGCGCGCTCGAACAGCCGCCGCACCGTCTTCACCACTCGCCTCACCACTCGCCTCACCGCTCACCTCGCCGCACGGCTTCTTCGCCGCCCGGCTCGGGGCCACCCGCTGAAGTCGGTACGAGAAGCAATGGCGAAACGGAGAGCGACTCTAACATGATCGCGCCCGCCGTCCAGGGCCGCCGCCGTCGGCGATCGCCGCGACCAGCTTCCATGCTATGAGCGTCCTCCGGAGCGGCTCGCCCACATGACGAAACTCTGCGTTTACGGACTCTGGCACCTCGGCTCGGTCACCGCGGGTTGCATGGCCGAGCACTTCACCACTTTGGGGATCGATCCGGATCCCGCCGTCACCGACGGACTCCGCGACGGCCGTCCGCCGATTTTCGAGCCGGGCCTCGAGGCGCTGATCCGCCAGGGCCTCACCGCCGGTCGGCTGGATTTCACCGCGGACCTCCAGCGGGTGGCGACCGCCGACGTCGTGTGGGTCACCTTCGACACGCCGGTGGACGAAGACGACGCGCGGACGTGGAGAGCGTGGTGAGGCACGTCGAGCGGCTGTTCCCTCACCTGGCGGACGGTGCAGTCGTGCTGCTCTCCTCGCAGATGCCGGTGGGAACGACGGCCCGCCTCGAGGCTGCCTTCGCGGCCGTCGGCCGCCGGCCGTCGTGTCGAGTTCGCGTACTCGCCCGAGAACCTCCGGTTGGGCAGCGCGCCATCGAGGTGTTTCGCCAAGCGGACCGCATCGTGGTCGGTACGCGCACGGCCGAGGGGCGCCGGCGCGTGGAGCAGCTTCTGGCCCCGCTCGGGCGGCCCATCCAGTGGATGAGCACGGAGTCGGCGGAGATGACCAAGCACGCCGTGAACGCCTTTCTCGCCACGTCCGTCGTCTTCATCAACGAGATCGCCGCCGCTTGCGAGGCGACCGGCGCCGACGCCAAGGAGGTCGAGCGCGGCCTCAAGAGCGAGACGCGCATCGGTCCGGGCGCCTATCTCGGACCAGGGGCGGCCTTCGCGGGCGGAACGCTCGCGCGCGACGTCGCCTTTCTGCTCGGCATGGGAGAGCGGCTGGGGTTCGCCACGCCGCTCCTCGCCGGCGTCAAGCAGAGCAACGACGTCCACCGAGGGTGGACCCGCCGGCGACTGGGCGAGCTGCTCGGCCCGCTCGGCGGCAAGACTGTCGCGGTCCTCGGCCTCACCTACAAACCCGGCACCGATACGCTGCGGCGATCGGAGTCGGTGGCGCTCTGTCGCTGGTGCGTCGAGCAAGGGGCGAGCGTGCGCGCGCATGATCCGTCGATCCAGGAGAAGCGCCGGAGCTTCCCGATTCGTTGATCTTGTCCGGTACGGTCGACGACGCGATCCGCGGCGCCGACGCGATCGTCGTCGCCACCGAGTGGCCCGCTTTTCGCGCGCTCACGGCCGACGAGATCGCTTCCGTCGCGCCCCGGGCCCGTGGTGCTCGACGCCAACCGGTTCCTGGCCGGCGGGTTGTCGGCGGACGCCCGGATCCGTTACCTTGCCGTCGGTACTGGCAAGAGGAGCACGACGAGCAGGTGAAGCTTCAAGGGAAAAGGATTCTCATCACCGGCGCGAGCCAGGGGCTCGGGCTGGCGGTCGCGGAGCGGTGCCTCGCCGAAGGCGCCGACGTCGCGGTTTGCGCGCGAACCCAGGAGGCCATCGAACGGGTCGGCGCGGCGCTGCGGGCGCGGGCCGACCAGGGCGGGAGGCCACAGCGGGTGGTGGCCGCGGTGGCAGACGTTTCGAACGCCGCCGAGGTCGAGGCGCTCGTGGCGCGCGTGGACCGCGAGCTCGGCGGGCTCGACGGGCTGGTCAACAACGCCGGCATCTACGGTCCGAAGGGATTGATCGAGGAGGTCGACTGGGCGGCCTGGGCGAAGGCCGTCGAGATCAACCTGTTCGGCACGGTGCTCCCCTGCCGCGCCGTCCTGCCCGGCTTCCGGAAGCGCGGCGCGGGGAAGATCGTCAACCTCTCCGGCGGCGGCGCGACGGCGCCCCTGCCCCGGTTTGGCGCCTACGCGGCGTCGAAGGCGGCCGTGGTCCGTTTCACGGAGACGCTGGCCGAGGAGCTGCGCGGCACCGCGATCGACGTCAACGCGGTCGCGCCCGGCGCGCTCAACACCCGGCTGCTCGACGAGGTCATCGCCGCCGGGCCCGACAAGGTGGGCCAGGCCTTTTACGATCGGGCGTTGAAGCAGAAGGCGGACGGCGGGGCGCCCCTCGAGAAGGGCGCGGCGCTCTGTGCGTTCCTGCTCTCGTCGGAGAGCGACGGCATTACCGGACGGCTGCTCAGCGCCGTGTGGGATCCCTGGGCCGATCTGCCCGCGCGCCGCGCGGAGCTCGCCGCGTCCGACATCTACACGCTGCGCCGGATCGTGCCCAAGGATCGCGGTCGCAACTGGGGCGAGCCGTGAAGGGGCCGCGATGAGGATCGCCATCGTCGGCTGCGGGCTCATCGGCGGAAAGCGGCTCCGCTCGCTGCGGCCCGGGCGACCAGGTCGTGGCGCTCGTCGATCCCGTGAAGGAGCGCGCGCAGAACCTCGCCGCGCAGGTCCGCGACGCGGCGGTGCTCACCGACTGGCGCGCGGCGGTCGAGCGTCCCGACGTGGACGCCGTGTTCGTGTCGACCAGCAACGACGCGCTGGCGACCGTCACCCTGGGCGCCGTCGAGGCCGGGAAGCACGTGCTGGTCGAAAAGCCGGCCGCGCGCGCCCCCGAGGAGCTCACGCCGGTCATCGCGGCGGCGGAGCGGCAGGGCGTCTGCGTTCAGGTCGGGTTCAATCACCGCTACCATCCGGCGTTCCAGCAGGCACGCGCCCTGCTCGACGCGGGCGTGCTCGGTCCGCTCATGTTCATCCGGGCCCGCTACGGGCACGGCGGCCGCGTCGGCTACGACAAGGAGTGGCGGGCCAATCGGGCGATCTCCGGCGGGGGCGAGCTGCTCGACCAGGGCGTTCACCTCATCGATCTGTCGCGCTGGTTCCTGGGAGATTTCCCGCACGTTCAGGGTCACGTCGCGACGTTCTTCTGGGACATGCCGGTCGAGGACAACGGCTTCCTGCTCTTGCGGACGGCCGCCGGACAGGTCGCCTGGCTGCACGCGACCTGGACCGAGTGGAAGAACACCTTCTCGTTCGAGATTTCCGGGCGGGACGCCAAGCTGCACGTCGAAGGGCTCGGCGGCAGCTACGGGACGGAGAGGCTCAGCTACTACAAGATGAAGCCCTCGATGGGCCCGCCCGAGACGACGATCTGGGAGTACCCCGGCGAGGACAGGTCATGGCACCTCGAGCTGGAAGCATTCGCGCAGGCCATCGAGGCGCGGCGCGCTCCGCCGGTCGGCCTGCGCGACGCGCAGGCGGCGCTGGCGATCGTGCACCAGGTTTATGCTCTAACCGCGGCGGCCCCCGGCCGAAAGTAGAAAGTCCGCGAAGTGCCGGAGGTCGCGCCCCTGAAACGAGGGGCGAACGCCACGGGCGACGAGCTCCGCGTACTCGGCGGACGTCGCCTCGCCGAGGTAGGCGGTCTCGAGGCCGAACGCCGCCCCGCAGAGCACGTCGGGCGCCCGGTCGCCGACCATCCACGATGCCGCGCGGGCGTAGCCGGGGTGGCGCGCGAACGCCTCTTCGAGGAGGCCGGTGGCCGGCTTGCGGCAGGCGCAGCCGTCCTCGGCGCGGTGGAAGCAGAGGTGCGAGCTCAGCACGACGCCGCCCGCGGCGGTGGCCGCGGCGAGGACCGCGGCGTGCACCGCCTCGAGCTCGGCGCGCGTCGTCTTTCCCTTGGCGGCGGCCGGCTGGTTGCTGGCGATGACGAGGCCGTACCCGGCACGCGTCAGCTCGGCCAGCGCCGCCGGCACCCAGGCGAACACCTCCACCTCGCTCGCGCGCAGCGGGCTGTCGGGGCGTGGCTCCGCCGGGTTCGGGAGCAGGCGGTTGAGAACGCCGTCCCGGTCGAGGACGATCAGGCCCGCGTCCGCAGCCATTCCGAAAAGTCCGCCAGCCCGGCCGGCGATCCTATCTCGTAAAACCGCTCGGCCGACTCGTACCCGGCCAGCTCCCCGCGCACGGAGAGTCCGTGAAACAGATCGCTGAGGTCGGCCTTGACGCCCGACGGGATCCCCTCGGCCACCGTCTGCCGCGTCAGCGCCGAGAGTCCGTAGTCGATGAAGGCGAAGTCCTCGGGCGGCCGGGTCCGCCGCTGCTTGTCGTAGAGGGTCACCATTCGCCCGTCAAAGATGACGTTGCTCTGGTCCCAGCGCCCCTGATTTCGATACACGGTCATGAGCGCCGGCGCGCCCGAGGCGGCGAAGTCGCGGAAGACCGCGGCGAAGTCGATCGGCAGGAACGAGTCGCCGTAGGTCAGCAGGAACCGCTCGTCGAGCACCCCCTCGTCGAAGGCCAGCCGCACCGCGCCCGCCGTGCCGCGCAGATCGGGCCCCTCGTCGACGACGTGGGCGCGAAGGCCGTAGCGGGCGCCGTCGCCGACGTGCGCCCGGATCGCCTCGCCGAGATACCCGACCGAGAGCACCACGTCGGTCACGCCGTGCGACGCCAGCCAGTCGAGCTGGTGGTCGATGAAAGGCCGCCCGGCAACGGGGAGCAGGGCCTTGGGGATCGTCTCCGTCAGCGGCCGCATCCGCGTGGCCAGCCCGCCGGCCAAAATGAGGCACTGGAGGCACTGGAGGCGCTGCACGGCCAGGGGCCTAGGGGCGGTAGGCGACGCCGGCCAGGATCTCGAGGCGCCCGATGTCCTGGTAGAAGTACTGCTTCTTGGGGCTGTTGGCGTAGGCCGGCCACAGGAAGATCGACACGTTCTGGGTCAGGTCGTACTCGCCCGCGACGCCGATCCGGATGAGCGCCAGCGCCTGCGATCCGTTCACGTTGACCATCGACGACTCCAGCAGCGCCGACGTCGGCTTGAGCCCGCTCACCGACATCACCCCGATCCCGAAGTCCCCCATCAGCGCCAGCTTGGGCGCGAGCCGGATGACGATCGTCGGGTCGACGAGGAACGAGACGAAGGTGTCCTTCGAGTCGGCCTCCTTGAGGAACGTGTAGCCGAACAGCGCCCCCAGGCGGAAGCGGACCTGCGCCGCCGGGTTACCGAAGGTGTAGCCGCCGGCCAGCGTGAACGCGAACGACGGCGCGGCGTTTTCCTGCAGCCCCGAGGACCAGGTGTCGAACCCCAGTGCGGCGCGCAGGTCGATCCGGTGCGGCGGCGGCGTCGACTGAGGGACCTCGGTCGTGGCCACGACCGGCGTGCCCGTGCTCCCGTCGACCGGCGGCGGCGTGGTGCCGCCGGCTCCCGTGACGGTCACCGACGGACCGGTGCTGGCCGGCGGCGGTTGCGTGGTCGTCGCGTCGCTGGGCGGCGTGGTCGAGCTCGTGCCGCCCGGATTGCCCGGGCCGAACGGGCCGGGCGGCGGCAGCTCCTTGACCTGCTCCTGCATCGAGAGCTGCTTCTGCAGCGCCTCGATCTTCTGCTCGACCTCCTCGCGATTGTGGGCCTTGGGCGCGTTGCTCAGGTACCGCTTGTAGAAGAAGATCGCCTTCTGGGCGTCCCCCTCGGTCCGGTAGGCCTGGGCGATGTTGTAGAGAAACCCCGGGTCGTTGTGGAGCTGGTAGCCCTTCTGCCAGGCGTCGATCGCCTTGTCGAACTGGCCGAGGTCGAAATAGGTGTTCCCCTGCGTGAAGAGCTCGCGGGCCTTCTGGGCGTCGTCGGCGCGCGCGGACGACGCACCCAACGCCAGAAGCGCGATCGCCACCACCAGGGCTCCCCGAGATGCGCGTGCCAGCACTGCCGGGCATCGTATCGTGGAAGCCCGGCTGGCGGCAAATTCCCCCGGACCGGCGGGCAAATGTTTGCTTCTCACGAGCGGCGTACGTCAAGAACGGCGGACGGCAAGAACGGCGGACATCAAGAACGGCGTACGCGCGGGGCCAGCTCGAGCGCAACCTTGCCGCGCCGGAACACGCGCACCGACCCCGAGGTCTGCGAGACGACGATGGCGATGGCCTCGGTGTCGCGCGAGATGCCGGCGGCCGCCATGTGGCGCGCGCCGAGGCCGAGGGGCACCTCGACCTCCTTCTCCTCGTCGAAGTTGAGGTAGCGGCCGGCGGCCACCACGATGCCGTCCTCGCGCACGACGAACGCGCCGTCGAGCACGGCGAAGGCGTGCAGCGCGTGCCGCACGTCGGGGTTCATGATGTTCTTCTCGTCCTCGGAGTAGCCCTGGAACGGGTTGAGCGTCAGCTGGCGCGACTTCTCCATCACCGTGTTCGAGTCGCCGACGACGAACAGCGCGCCGACCGGCCGCCCCTCCCACCCCTCGACGCCGACGCGAGACCGCCAGCTCGATGAGCGTGTCCATGACGCCCGCCGAGACGCCCTCGGCCTGCAGGAAGCCGAACGAGCCGTCCTCGTCCTCGTGACCGACGGTCACGAGCAGGATCGAGTCGGGCAGCGCGGCCGGCTTGCGCGCGAGCAGGCCGAGCACGACGTCGCCTTCCTTGTAGATGCCGCGCGCGATGCCCGCCACGAGCGCGATCTTGAGCTTCTCGGGGCGGCCGAGATCGTACTCGGGCAGCGGCAGCACCGGGATGCCCGAGGCCTCGATGACGTCGCGCTGGCTCTGCGCTGACGACGGCCTGCACGAGCTTCTTGCGCGCGCGCGGCTTGCCGCGGAAGACCTCCTCGGGCAGCGGCAGATCGCCGACGTAGAGCAGGTGGTCGACGTTGGGCTTGCTCGCGAGCGCGATCGCGGCGCGGATGACGTCGAGCTGGGCTTTCCCGTCGGTGTCTTCGCCATGGAGGCGGTCCTCGGGGCGCATGCTACGCTGAAAACGAAAGGCTCGTATGAAGTTCCGCGCCGGGTTTCCAGCGCTGGATGCCGCTCTTCGCGGCGCCCTGATCGTCGATCGGCATCGCCTTCGACGTGGTGACGCGCTCGCGAGCTGTCGGCGACGACCGGCTCATGTGCGACGGCGAGTACGCCGACAGCCTGCAGGCGCAGTCGCCGCGCAACCGCGAGATCGACCAGGGGCCGAGGAGCCAGTTCAGCTACCTCGTGCGCAGCTCGGCGCCAAGTACGAGTGCCCGTTCTTCGGCCCCGACGGCAAGCTGCGGCGCCGCCGCGTGCAGGCCAGCGAGCTCGGCAGCGCCTTCGCCTACGAGCAGTCCGGCAACGACACCTACCTGCTGACGAACGAGCACGTCGCCGCCTGGCCCGAGGTCACCGACACGTTCCACCGCATCGACGGCGTGCCCGAGGGCTGCAAGCGCGTCGAGGACAAGCTGCGCATCGTGCGCGACGAGCGCGACGACTTCGAGCCCGGGCAGATCGTCGCTCACGCGCGTCGCCGTCGACCCGCTGCTCGACGCCGCGATCCTCAAGGCGAGCCAGAAGCTCACGGTCATCCCCTACAAGATCGGCAAGAGCGCGGGCCTGCGCCAGGGCAACGTCGTCGAGGTGCGCGGCTTCCCGCTCGGCGTCATGCAGGCGGTCTCGAGCGGCAAGGTCGTCAACCCCTACGACCGCGATCAGGAGCAGGGCTGGGACCACGTCGACTTCGTGATCGACGCGCTCCTCTCCGAGGGCAACTCGGGCAGCCCCGTGCTGGCCGTGTCGTGCAAGTCGCGCCAGATGGAGCTCGTCGGCATCTACCACGCCGGCTACAAGGGCCACGGCGCGCTCAACGTCGTCGTCGGCATCGACCAGCTCACCGACTTCATGCACAAGAAGAAGCGCGTCCCGCGCGCCCTCGCCGAGGGCGGCGCCCGGCGCGCCCGGCGCCGCCGACCGCGCGCGCGCCAAGGAGGCGCTCGGCGCCGGCACCCTGCCCCTGTTCGACTTCGGCGGCCTCTTCGTGCGCGCCGAGAACGTGCGACGACGGCACCCTGCTCTATCACGTCTACGGCCGGCAGTTCCCGCTCGACGACCGCCGCGTCGTCGTCATCGAGGACCTGCCGAAGGAAGGCGCGTTCGGCGAGCTCGGCCGGCTGTGGGTCTTCGGCCGACCGGCTGGCGCGAGTGGCGCCCGGCGGCGCTGGGCGCCGACGAGCACGACCTCTTGGTGCGCGTCTCCGACTCGATGCGCCTGCAGATCCTACACAGCATCGACTACCGCCGCGCGCTCGCCAACCCCGGCTCAGCCGACGAGCGCCGGCACGAGCGCGATCTGTCGCGCGCGATCGCGCGCGACGTCCCCGTCGCCCGCGACCTGGCCGCGAACCTGCTCGACACGATCGACCGCCTGTCGTCGGCGCGCGATCCTGGCGCCACGCCTACGGGCCCGTCGCCGCCGCCGGCTCCGGCTCGGGTTCCGGCTCCGGGGACAACCCTCCCGCTCCTTCCGCGATTCCGGCGGTTGGATTGCCGCAATCGACCTCCCCTTCGCCTCTCTCAAAGCACGCCACCCCTTAAGCCGCCACGGGCTCTCTCGAGAAATCGCCATGAGCTCTCTCGAGCGCGGGCGACCCCAGCTTTCGCGCGGAGCCGACCTCCACTCCCCGCTCCCGTGCCTCGTCCGCGCGAGAACTCTTTCGGCGGCGTGGGCTGCGCTCACGATTTGAAACGGCAGCCCACGCCGCCGAAAAAGTCCCAAGCGGAAGAAGCGCCGAATCAGGTCGCGACCTCCGACGCGCGCGGGCCTGAGATCGCCTTCGCTCCGGCCGAATAAAGGGTGGTGGTGCAAGGCGAGCGGCGAGCGAGCGAAGCGTTGCGAGACGCGCGCCAGATCCGGGGCGAGCGAGCGAAGCGACGCGAGCCTCAGGAGTAGCGCTTGCGGATGAGCGCCAGGACCGCGTCCTTCGCGCAGTTGTCGCAGTACCCGAAGCGCGACTTCATGGTCCCGAGCGTCGTCTGCGCCGCGGCCGCCGCGTCGGGCTGCATCTTCGCGGCACCGTCGGTCAGCAGCACCAGGAGGTCCTCGTTGATCTTCCGGACCTGCTTCTTGCGCTCCTCGAAGAACGACTCGCGCAGCTCGGCGATCGGGCGCGGGAAGATCTGCTCGTAGTCGGGCTTCTGGCGCGGGTGGTCGATCGACCAGGCGCCGATGCGCGCGATGACCTCGCGGCGGAACTCGTCGCGCCGGTTGGAGACCTCGCAGGATGCGCTCGACCTCGGTCATCATCTCCTCGTCGGGATCCTCGTCGCGGCCGGTGATGGGGTTGGGGACCTTCTCGCGCTTGACCCAGTAGGATACGTGGGAGACGTAGCGCTCGAACTGATCGATGTAGCGGCGCTCGTCGACCAGCCCCATCGAGGTCCGCACCTCGTCGTCGATCCGGTCGATCAGCTTGTCGCGCACCTGGAAGATGAACTTGCGGTTCTCGTGGAAACCGCCCGGCAACGGCTCCTGCTTCAGGAACTCGTAGACGGTCACGCCGCGCACCAGCTCCTCGAGCTCGTCGAACACCGCGAACGGCGACAGGCACTTGTACTGGGCGCTCTGCGCGGCGTTCATGATCAGCAGCTTCATCTCGCGCGGCGAGGCGCCGGTGCGCCCCTCGTAGTTCGGGTAGCTGTCCGACTCGCGCGCGATCTTGTCGATGCCGGCGACGAGCTCGCGCTGCTGCTCGGTGGTCAGCCCCTCGGGCGTGGCGTTGTCGGCGTAGAGCAGCGCCTTCTCCAGCGGCCCGAGCTGCGCGACGATGTCCGACAGGCTCTTGCCGTACTTCTCGGCGAGCGGCTTCTTCATCCGCGTCAGCACGGCCCACAGCGCGGTGACCCAGGCGACGTGCGGCGCGACGTGCTTGCCCGACTCGGCTGTGCGCGGCGCGGATCTGCGCGTCGTAGATCCGCTGCTCGACGCGGTAGTCGAGCAGGTAGGGCACGCGCACCAGCTCCATCCGCCCCTTGAACGACTGGAACTCGGGGACCTCCTTGAACGCCGCCAGGTAGCCCTCGTTCGACGAGCCGATGAACACCGTGTCGAGCTCCAGGCTGGCGACGTCGAGCGACACGCGCCCCTGCTCGACGGTGCCGAGCAGGTACTTGTACGACTCGAGCGGCCGCTTGAGCAGATCGGCGAAGTCGATGACGCCGCGGTTCCCGTCGACCAGCTCGCCCTGGTACTCGTACAGCGTCAGCGACTGCAGCGCGGGCGGCAGCGAGGCGAGCGAGCGGTCCATGGTCAGCTGGCGCGAGCGCGCGTCGACCGCCAGCTGCGGCTCGACGGTGGCCGCCGCCTGGCGGTAGCGGCGCGAGACGAAGAAGCGCTCGACCTGCACGTGGCGCAGCACCTTGGCGAGATCGCCGTGGTACGAGGAGAGCAGCGCCTCGAAGATCTGCCGGTTGCGGTGCGAGAGATCGCCGCGCAGCAGGTAGTCGGCCGGGCGGAAGCCCGGCGCGGATCGCCGCGGCGAGGCGCTGCTCGATCAGCTCGCGGCGCTTCGGACGCGGCAAGAGCAGCAGCGGGTGGTCGCGCATCTCGTCGGCGATCTTCGCCTCGATGAGCTCGTCCTCGAGATAGGCGAAGGTCTCGCTGACCGCCGCTCGACTCGAAGTTGCCGCCGCCGCCGAACCCGATCCCGCCCTTGGTCAGCTTCTGCGAGGGGAAGATCCAGTTGAACCGGTAGAGCGCGCCCTCGTCGAGCGTCGAGTAGTGCTCCATCGCGCGCTGCAGGCAGGCGACGAAGGTCGACTTGGCGCTGCCGTTCGGGCCGTGCAGCAGGATGAGGCGGTTGGTCCGCCCCTCGCGCGCGAAGTTCGAGACCAGCCGGTAGACGGCGGCCTGGACCTCTTCCTGGCCGACCAGCGCGTCCTTGCCGTCGTCCCACGGGCAGTCGAACAGCTGCCAGCGGGTCATCGGCCCGCGCGGCGTGCGCACCGGCTCGCTGCCGAAGTGGTCGAACACGTCGCGCACGTACTCGGCCGCCGAGCGGAGCTGTCGGGCCGGCTCGGCGCCGAAGAGCGCGAAGTACTCCCCGAAGGAGATGACCCGCCGGTTGCGCGCGAAGCTCTCGCGCATCTCGCCGGTCGCCTGCGCCAGCCAGTCACGGGCGTCGAACCCCTCCGGGCGCCCGGCGGCGCCGTTGTTGGAGGCCGGGTCGGCCGCCTGCGGGGCTTCCCCCTGCGGGGCTTCGGCAGGCTCGCGGCGGTCGGTCGCAGATGCTTCGCGCGGCGATACTTCGCGGATCGGCATCGTCTTCACGGTAGCACGCGCCCGCGGGGGCTGCATAACGGACCGCCCATAACTGACCGCATAACTTCCTCGGGGGCCGGCGCGTCCTGCTCTACGCACGTCGGTCCCTTCCGTCGATCGTCTCGGACTGATATGTAGGAGCTCTCATGTCCAGCTTGCGACGCCTGTCCGCCGTGGTCCTGGCGGCTCTCCTCACCGCGGTCTGCCGCCCGCGCCGCGGAGACGCCGCCCCCCGCCAACTCGAGCCCGATGGCGGAGCTGAAGAAATCGAACGCCCAGCTCGACAAGGTTCTGCAGAAGAACAAACCGAACTGGTCACCCGAGGCCGAGCTCGAGCGCAGCGAGGTGCAGAAGCTGGTCGGCTCGTTCCTGGACTACGGCGAGCTGGCGAAGCGCTCGCTGAACAAGAACTGGGACAAGATCACCCCCAAGCAGCGCGACGAGTTCGTGGAGACGCTGCGCGCAGCTGGTCGAGCGCAGCTACCTCAAACAGGTCCACGGCGGCGGCAACTACAACATCAAGTACGACAAGGAAGAGAAGAACGGCACGGAAGCCAGCGTGACGGCGACGCTGAACACCGTCGCGCGCGGCAAGAAGACCGAGATCGCGCTCGAGTACAAGATGCTCTGCAAGGACGGCCACTGGGTCGTGTACGACGTCGTGACCGACGAGCAGAGCATGCTCGAGAACTACCGCGCCGAGTTCAACAAGATCATCAACAAGGACGGCTTCGACGCCCTCCTCAAGAAGATGCGCAAGAAGCTCGACGAGAAGGAAGACGACAGCGAGTAATGCGCCCGGCCGGCAGCGCCCGGAACCTGGTCCTGTCGCGGGCCCTCTTGATCGGCGCCGGTCTGGTGGCAGCCGTCCCCGGGGCTGCCGGTTGTAGTCAGAGTTGCTGCACCGTCGACTCGTTCCCGATTCCGCTCGCGCGCGCGCCGCTGGGCGCCCCGCCGACGGCTGCGGGCCCCGACGCCGGCCTTCCCCCCGGGCCCGACGGCGGGGCGTTGATCGCGCTGGCCGGCCTGCCGGGCGTCGACGCCGGTCCGACGTTCCAGATGGTGATCGACACGGCAGCCCGTTCACCCTCCTGGCCGGCCCGTCGGGCGCAAGCGCGCAGACGACGCAAGGCAGCTGGGATCTCTACGGCGCCGGCCTCTCCCCGGCTCCGCTACGCGCCACCTTTCGCGGATGGGACGTCTTCCGGCTGCCGCTCCAGCCGGTGGGCGACCCCTCGCTGCTGCCGATGGGGGTCCTCGGCGCCGATCTCCTTCGCGACTACTCGGTCGAATTCCGATTCGGGGCTCTCTGCCAGCCGAGCGGCGCCGCGCTCTGCTCGTCGATGACCTTCTGGAATCACCTCGCCGAGGACACGTCTCTGCTGGAGGACGCGGGCTACGCGGTCATCAACTTCACGCCCTTCGGCGGCGGCGAGATCACGGCCGACGGGGATCCCGACTTCCTCGGCCTGCGCGGCCCCCTCACCGTTCCGCCGACGCGTGTGGTGCTCCGCGCCTGCGCCCTCCCCGACCCCTTCACGCGGCTGACCGGGTCGCCGCAGCTGTCGCTGGCCGGGTGCAACACCGCGCACGACGCGGTCAAGCAGGCGACCGGCGTCGATCTGGCGCTCATGATCGACACCGGCGTCGGGCCGCTGGTTTTGGCCGCCTCGGCCTGGCAGCGCGTCGTCGCGGCCGGGCTCGCCTCGCTGCCCACGGCGGTGGTGCTCCCCACCGCGCCGCCGCCGCCGGGCAACGGGCCGCCGCTCTACGTCGCGACCTGGCCCGAGCCTATCGACGTCCTGCTCTGGACCTCGATCCCCCGCTACGCGCTGGTGAACCTGGAGATCGGCAGCAACAACGACCCCGGCCCCTGCGTCGAGCTTGGACGCGCGCGGCGGACGGAGATCGTCTCGTACGCCACCGTCACCAACACCGATCCGGCGCGCGGACTCTGCGGCGCGCGCTGCGACCTCGATCCCAACAACTCGGGCGTCGCGCAGAACAGCGCGGCCTACCTGGAGATCAGCGGCAGCATCCCGGTGGCGGTCATCTCGGATGACGAACCGTTTCTTCAAGGGCTGCGGTTCGACGTGCTTCCCGAAGGGCCCGAGCTGGACGGGCTGGTCGGGGCGGCGGCGCTGGGCCGCGCGCGGCTGGAGCTCGACTACGTGTCGCAGAGCCCGCGGGCGGTGTTCTCCTGCGAGAGCGACGAGCCCCCGCATGGTGACTGCTGGGCCGCGGCCCGCTGCCCGCAGCTCCCGGACCACAGCAGCTCCCACTACTGCTTCGACCTGCCCTCGCACAAACTGCCGTCTGCCTGCGCGCCGCCCGACGCGGGCGTCCCGCCCGACGCGGGCGTCCCGCCTGACGCGGGCGTGCCGCCCGACGGCGGAACGACGATTCCGTAACCATTTCAGGCTCCAGCCGATCCCTCTGCCTGCCGAGTGAGGTAAGATGCCCCCGAGGATGCGCCTCCTTTCCGCCGTCGCGCTGGGCCTGACCGTCCTCGCGGCTGCTGCGCCCTCCGCCCAGGCCCGCGCCCGCGTGACGATCTCCGAGTTCCAGCTCGAGGGGGGTGCGCCGGCGCTGACCAACCAGCTGCAGGACGGCTTCGTGCTGGGGCTGGTCCGCGCCGGCATCCAGGTGCTCGATCCCGGCGACACGGCGCACAAGCTGGAGGGGCACCCGGAGCTGGCCCACTGCGACGCCTCCCCCTGCCTCAAGTCGATCGGCCAGGTGCTCGACGTCGGTTACATCGTGCGCGTGAAGGTCGACGTCGCCGGGAACAGCTACAAGAGCGTGGCCCGGCTGTTCTCGACCGAGGGGGCCGCCCCCGCCGCCCTGCCGATCGCGACCGAGTCGAAGAGCTGCGACGTCTGCACCGTCGCCGAGGCGCGCGCCACGATGTTGCGTCTGGCGGACGCCGTGCGCTCGCACATCGACGAGGCGGTCCCGCTGCCGGCGGCGCCGCTGCCCCCCCTCCGCTGCCGCCGCCGCACCTGACGGGGCCGGCGCTGGTGGCGATGGTCGGCGCGCTGGCGGTGGCCGCCGGGGCCGCCGTGCTCTCCTCGCAGGGGAGCTGCACGGCGACCGCCTGCTCGGAGAACCGGTCGCGCAACATCGGCGGCGGGATTCTGCTCGGCGTCGGCGCGGCGTTCACGGTGACGGGCGCCTATGTGACAATCGTGCGGGCGCGCGGCGGTGATCCGGTGACGGGCGCCGCCGTCGGCTGGCGCTGGTGATCACGGACGACGGGACGACCGGGCGAAAGGAAAGGCGATGACGAAAACCGGCAAGGTGACGATCGCGGTCCTCATCGGAGGCTTGGCGGCGGGGCTCGCCGGTGGCGTGAGCTGCGGCGGCGTGTCTGGGAGCGACGTCGTCAACGCGCGCAACCAGGCGACCACCGCCAGCTGCAACTACTTCATGATGTGCGGCCAAATCGGACCGGGTCAGCAGAACAACGGCGGCTACGACACCTACCAGGACTGCATGACCCAGGTGCAGGGGAGCTGGACGAACGGCTGGCCGACCTCGACCTGCCAGGGGCACATCGACCAGCATCAGCTGACCGTCTGCCTCGACGCGATCAACTCCACAACCGACTGCAACGGCCTGGCGGTGCTGATCACGCTGACCAAGTGTGGGTCGGGGACGGTCTGCTCGGCGAATCTCACGTCGACCGACGCTGGCGCCGGGAACTGACGCTCGCCTAGCCGACGTCGATCGTCGCGCCGAGAGCGCCCAGCGTCTCGGCGAAGGTCGGGAACGAGGTCCCGATGTCGGCCGTCGGCACGGTGGTCTCGTCGCTGCCGACGAGGCCCAGGATCGCGCCCGCCATGGCGATGCGGTGATCGTGCTCGGGGACGACCGCGCCGCCCGCGGGCGGTCGCCCGCCGAGCCCCTCGACGACGAAGCCGTCCGGCTGCTCGGTGACCCGCGCCCCGGCGCGGCCGAGCTCGCGGGCCAGCGCGGCGATGCGGTCGGACTCCTTGATCCGCAGCTCGGCGAGATCGGCGAACGTCGTCTCCCCCTCGGCGGCGGCCGCCGCCACGGCCAGCGCCGGGATCTCGTCGATCGCCCGCAGCGCGAGCTCGCCGGCGACGCGCGTGCCGTGCAGCGAGCTTCCGCGCGCGCGCACCCGTCCGACCGGCTCGCCCATCGCGTCGGCGGTCGGCTCGATCGACGAGGTCACCCCCCATCGCGCGGAGCACGTCGAGCGCGCCGGCGCGGGTCGGGTTGAGGCCGACGTTCTCCACGACGACGTCGCTGCCGGGGACGATGAGCGCGGCGACGATGAGGAACGTCGCCGACGAGAGATCGCCGGGGATGGTCAGCGCCGCGGCCTTGAGACGACCGTTCCAGCCGGTCGGGTCGACCACGATCGCGCCGCCCGCCTCCACCGAGATCGGCGCCCCGAGAAACCGCAGCATCCGCTCGCGTGTGGTCGCGCGAGCGGGCCGGCTCGGTCAACTCGGTCCTGCCGCGCGCCTGCAGCGCCGCCAGAACCAGCGCGCTCTTGAGCTGGGCGCTGGCCACCTTCAGCTGGTGCTTGATGCCGGTGAGCGCGCCGCCCCGCACGCGCAGCGGCGGGTAGACGTCGCCCGGGCGCGTCGGATCGCTGCGGCCGTCGATCGTCGCGCCCATCTGGCGCAGCGGCGCCGCCACCCGGCCCATCGGGCGCCGGGTCAGCGAGGCGTCGCCCCGCATCTCGGTCTCGAACGGCCGCCCGGCCAGGAGGCCCAGCAGGAGGCGGATGGTCGTCCCCGAGTTGCCGCAGTCGAGCGCCTCGGCCGCGGCGTGCAGCCCCTCGAAGCCCACGCCGGCGATGCGCGCGTTGCCCGCCTCCAGTCGCACGTCGACGCCCAGGGCACGGAGCGCCGCTGCCGTCGACAGATTGTCGCCGCCAAGGCCGAGCCCCGTTGCCTCGACGACGCCGTCGCAGAGCGCGCCGAACAGCAGCGCGCGGTGCGAGATCGACTTGTCGCCCGGGACGCGGCAGCTGCCGCGCAGCGCGGGGGAGCGGCGGACGCGAAGCAGGGACGCCATCGGGGGATCGCCTACCACGCGATCACGGCTGCGCGGCTGGGTGCGCGGCGGCGACCATCTGCAGCACAGCCAGGATCTTCTCGGCCAGCCCCTCGCGGCGGTCGGCCGGGATGCGCAGGTGGCCGCGGACGCGCACCCCGTCGACGGCCAGCACGATGGCGTTGAGCACGGGGCTGAGCCCCAGCATCCGGACCATCGGATTGCCCGCGTAGTTTCGGATGGCCACCGTCCCGCCGGCGGCGGCCGCCGCGGCGTTGGGGACCGTGTCGAGCACGCCGATGGCGTCCATGTTCAGATCGTCGGCGAGATCGAGCCGCGCGGCGACGATGGCCAGCGGCGGCGGCAGATCGACGAAGCCCGCGGCGCGCGCGCGCATTCCGTCGGTGACGTTGAGCGCGACGAAGGCAACCGGACCGGGATGGTCGGCGTCGAGCGAGCGCCGGACAGCGCCGAGCGGCGTCGTGCGGGCGTCGGGGACCACGCCCCAGGCGGCGTCGATGGCGCCCCGGACGCCGCCCGGGTCACCCTGGACCAGGGTTCGCGGCGTCACCAGCGCGACCGCCCGGCCTTGGCCCTCCCACAGCGGGCTGTCGCGCCAGCGACTCTCGGCCGCGCCCGGCGTCGCGGCGAGGAACGCCGCCCCGACGCGCGCCGGATCGAACGTTCCGCGCACCACGGTCGACGATCGGGGCGTTCCCCCGGCCTCCGACATGACGACCAGGAGCCGTTCGCCCTCGCCGAAGATGTCGTAGCCGAAGAGCTTGCGCCCCTCTTCGCGCTGGCCGGAGAGCCCGCTCTCGGTGAGCGAGCGCGACCAGGGCGAGGTGCGCAGCGCGGCGAGATCGACCTCCGCGAGCACGTCGGAGCTGGCGGGCGCCAGGTTCCACGGATCGCTGTCGTCGGCGGTGGTACGGGGGCCCGAGGGCGCGCCGGGACCCGCGACCGGTTGTTGCTGGAAGAGATCGCCGCAGCCGAGCGCGCCCGCCGCGAAGATGACGGCGCCCGCGAGGCGCGAAGGGCGACGTCCCCGCACGGCTAGCCCGGCACGAGCCGATCGCGGCCGCTCTTGCCGGCCTCGAGCAGCTGCTCGATCCGCTTGCCGTCGCTCTCCGCGATCGCGGCGCGCAGCGCCTCGATCTGCTTGCCCAGCGCCTCGACCAGCGGGAGAACCTCGGCGCGGTTGTCGAGAAAGATGTCGCGCCACATGACCGGGCTCGACGCGGCGACGCGGGTGGTGTCCCGCAGGCTCTGCGTCGGCAGCTGGCGCAGCCCTTCGATGACGTCGCCCGGGATCGCGCCCAGCGTGCCCGCCAGCACGTAGGCCGCGACGTGCGGCAGGTGGCTGCCGGCGCCCAGCACGCGGTCGTGCAGCTCCGCGTCCATGCGCACCGGCTCCGCCCCCATCGCCGTCCAGAGGCGCTCGATCGTGGCGACGGCCTCCTCGCGGCTGCGCGGCGTCGGGCAGAGCACGCAGCGCTTCCCCTCGAACAGGAGCGGGCTGGCCGCGTCGGGGCCGACCCGCTCGGTGCCGGCGATGGGGTGGCAGGCGACGAAGGCGCCCGGCGGCAGCTTCGGCTCGACGGCGGCGATCGCCGTGGCCTTGACCGACCCGACGTCGATGACGATGGCGCCGGGCTCGAGCGCCGGCGCGATCTCCGCCGCGAGCTCCCCGAGGCTACGCACGGGCGCGGCCAGCACGACTAGCGCCGCGCCGCGCGCCGCCTCGGCCGCGGAGGGGGCCGAGCGGTCGATGATCCCGAGCGCCTGCGCCCGTTCCAGCTTCTCGCGGGTGCGGCTCCAGGCGACCACCTCGCTGACGGCGCCCGCCGCGCGCGCCGCCAGCGCGACCGAGCCGCCGATCTGGCCGGCGCCCATCACGGCCAACCGGCCGAGCGCGGGTCCGGACCAGCGCCGCTGCGTGCTCATGCGCGAACCGCGTGCTTCCCGGGGGCCACCGCCGCCGGAAGTTACCGGTTGTCGCGCGTAACCGCAACGCCGAACACCCGTATAATTGACCGGAGCTCGCATGAACGCCGCCGGCCATCCCAGTCTGCTCTTCGCGCTCGGCTACGGCGTCCTCACGGCGCTCACGCCCTGCGTCTACCCGATGATTCCGATTACCGTCAGCATCTTCGGCGCGAAGGCCGGCGTGCCGCGCGGCCGGGCGCTGGCGCTGGCGACCGCCTACGTCGTGGGGATCGCGGTGATGTTCGGCGGGCTCGGGACGGCGTTCGGGCTGCTCGGACGCGCGTTCGGGACGTTCCTGGCGAACCCCTGGGTGATCGTGCCGTTGGCGCTGTTCTTCGTGGCCATGGGGCTCTCGATGTTCGGCGCGTTCGAGGTGGCGCTGCCATCGGGTCTGCAGGGGAGGCTGTCGCGCGTCGGCGGGCGCGGCTTCGTGGGGGCGTTCGGGATGGGGTTGGTCGCCGGGATCATCGCCGCCCCCTGCACCGGTCCGCCGCTGGCGTCGCTGCTCGCCTACGTGGCGACGACGCGCAACGGGAGCTGGGGGTTCGTGCTGCTCGCGACCTACGGCGCCGGCGTCGGGCTGCCGTTCTGGCTGCTGGCGGGGTTCTCGATGTCGCTGCCCCGCCCCGGGCGCTGGATGGAGTGGGTGAAGAGCGTCTTCGGCATCGCGCTCTTCGCCGCCGCGCTCTACTACCTCAAGAACGTCATCCCCGCGCTGGCCCGCTTCGGCTCGGGGACGCCGCGCTTCGCGCTCACCATGGCGGCGCTCGTGCTCTGCGGCGTGGGGCTCGGCGCCGTTCACGCCAGCTTCCACGGCGGCGCGGCCGAGCGGGTGCGCAAGGCGCTCGCGGTGGGCCTCGTGACGGTGGGGCTCTTCGGCGCGACCAACTACCTGCTGGCGCCCAAGGGGAACGTCCAGCTCGCCTGGCTCTCCGACGAGCCGTCCGCCGTGGAGGCGGCGCGCGCCGCCGGTCGCCCGTTGCTGGTCGACTTCGCCGCCACCTGGTGCCTCCCCTGCCGCGAGTTCGAGGTGAGGGTCTTCTCCCGCCCAGAAGTCGCGACAGCGCTGCAGCGGTTCACGCTCCTGCGCGTCGACGTCACGCACGAGGACGACGACCCTGCCCTGGGCGTCATCAAGCAGAAGTACGGCGCCGTCACCCTCCCCGCCATCCGCGTCGTGTCGCCCGCCGGCGCGATCGTCGCCAAGACCGACACCTTCGT
Source organism: uncultured Pseudomonadota bacterium (assembly GCA_963831685.1). Classification (GTDB taxonomy): domain Bacteria; phylum Myxococcota_A; class Polyangia; order Fen-1088; family Fen-1088; genus JADGRB01. The sequence continues at coordinate 774,188 of CAWHRJ010000004.1, read as the reverse complement.
GCCGCCGGAGGAATTCCTCGCGCTCTTGGCGCGGGCGGAAGCCGGACCCTAATACCCGAGGTGGAAGGTGAAGGTCCCGAGGCCGATGACGTGGTAGCCCGACGAGTGTCCCTCCGATGAGTTCACGACGTCGCCGCCGAAGAAGTAGTGGTAGCCGAAGGTCACCTGTCCGCCGACGGCCATGAACGGGTTGAAGTAGTACTCGTAGCCGACGCTGCCGTTGGCGACGCCCCCTTTGGCCGAGACCTGGCTGTCGGTCAGCGGCGGGCTGACCGGACCGGGCGTCCCGAACCCGACCCCGCCCGCGATCTTGGGCTCGAGGACGCTCTTGCTCTGGCCGTCGGGGAGCTTGGTATCGCCGAGCGGAATGTCGATCTCGACCCCCAGCAGCAGCTGAATCAGCGTTCCCGACGCGCCGGAGCCGTTGAAGACCTGCAGGAAGTTGGCGTTGACATCGAACACCAAGGCCTTCACCCCGAGGTCGAACCCGACGCCCGGCCCGCGGGTGGTGTCGAAGAAGTCGGGCGTGTTCGGCGTCGTCCCCCACCCGCCGACGCCACCCGCGTTCGCCCCGGCGTAGAGATCGATCCAGCGGGCCTGGGCGGGCCGCGCGGCGCCGAGCGTGGCCGCCAGCGCCGCGCCCACCAGCAGCGCACGCAGCATCGGCGACCTGGCAATTGTCATGTGGGCTGCCCCAGCAGCGCCTCGATGCGCTCGCGATCGAACCCGAGCAGGAGGCGGCCGCGCACATCGATGATCGGGATCCGGTCGGTCGGGATCCCCATCTTGGCCGCCTTGTCGGCGAGCTCCCGGGCGGCGGCAGGATCGTGCTCGATGTCCTTGTCGGCGAACGGGATCTTGTGCGACGCCATGTACTCGCGCGCCGCGCGGCAGGCGCCGCACCAGGAGGTGCCATAGATCGTCACCACCGGCGTGGTCCCGGGCGCCGCAGCGCCGCCGGGCGGCGTGGTCGGCGCGCCGGCGGGTGCGGGCATGGGCGCCGGGGCCATCTGCTGCGCCGCGAACGGCGACGACTGGCCGCCGGGCAGCGCCGCGAGCGCCGCCGTTTCGAACGCCTCGCGCGACATCGCCTTGGCCGACGACTTCCCCTTCGCCAGCAGGTCACCGACGCTGGTGACGTAGACGCGGTCGGCGGCCCCCTTCATCTGCTCGGTCGGTTCGATGACCCGCACGAGGCCGCGGGCCGCCTCGGGGATCGTCTCCGGCTTGTCGGTGGTGGAGAACGTCCCGGCCGGCTCGGCGTAGGTGAAGAGCCACCGCCCCCCCTTGAGCACCTCGATGGTGGCGGGCGCGCCCGGCGCGGCGGGCGCGCTGTCGGGGGCGGAGCGGTGGCAGGCCATCGATCCAAACGCGCCGAACGCGCCGATGAGCGCGCCAGCGAGCGCGAACAGCAAGCCCGCGCGAACGAGACTTCGGCGCATGGTCACAGTCTAGCAGGAGGTTCGTGGTTAATTGACCGGGACCAGCTCTTCGCCGTCGCGGCCGCAGAAGGTGGCCTCGCTCTCGTAACGCCGCGAGCAGTTCGGGCAGATCTTCCCCAGCACGCCGGCGAACGCCGCGACACCGGCCGGATCGCCGCCGCCCAGGGCCAGGGGCAACGGGACCAGCTCCTCACCGTCGAAGGCGCAGAACTTCTTCCCGCCGTCGTACGAGCGCTTGCACGTGGGACAGGTCACGCCCGCGCCCGCCGTGCGCGTCGCCGGATCGCTGGCCAGCACCAGATCGCGCGCGTCGTGCGGGCAGAACCGGAGGCCGGGGGCATAGTCGCGGTGGCAAGCCGGGCAGACCATCGCCTGCGGGCGGGGCGAAAGCTCGATCGCGGCCCGCGGCGCGGGCGGGAGCGCTTCCGAGCGCGTGCTCTGCCGGGCCCGCAGGTAGGGACGCACGGCGTAGCCAATCAGCGCCAGCGCCGCCGCCGCGACAGCCACGAACAGTGCGATCTCGACGAGCTGCATCGCTGGGGGTTCGAACCTAGCAAAACGACGGCGCCCCGAAAAGGGGCCGCGCCCGACCTACTTCTTCTTCTTGTGCTTCTCGTTCATCGGTCCCGATTTGCCGATCGAAAGCTTCACGACCGCCTGATCGACCGCCTGCTTGATGGCGTCCTTGATGACGTCCTTGGTTGTTTCGGCGGTGTCGGCGCGGAGGCGCCGCTCGGAGACCTCGGCCTCGCTCCCCGACTGCCCTTCGCCGCTGAAGGCGAGCTTGGCGTCGGGGATGGTCGTCCCGAACACCGTCAGCTGGATCTCCACCGACAGCTGCTTGTTCTGCGCCCCTGGCTTGGGATCCTTCACCTCTTGCTTGAGCTTTTCGATGCGGGCGGTGACGTCGAACCCGCGCAGGTTGCGCTTCTTGAGCTCGGCGACGAGCGCGCTCCGGTCCGTCCCGGGACCCGCCGCGCCCGCCGGGCCGATGTCGGAGGCCCACTCCGGGCGCGAAGCAAGCTCCGCCTTCAGCGCCTCCCCGGTGTAGGCCTTGAGATCGGCGTCGACCTCGGGGCCCGCCTTGACCGGCTGCATCTGGAAGTAGAACTTGGGGGCCGCGGCGCGGGCCTGGGAGGCTCCAAGAACGGGGACCGCCGCGAGGGCAGCCACCGCCGCGGACAGGACCAGCGTCGATCGCGTCATGTCGTCTCCTCGTCGAGCTTGCCTGTATACTGCGCCCGAATGTCGTCCCGGCCCAAGGACAAATCCGCGGCCGCGCCTGCGCCCGCCGGCCGCGATCGCGTCTCCCTGGTCGTGGCTGTCGGTCTCGTGGGCTTGACGGTGGGGGGAATCCTGGCGATTTTTTCCGCGCCGCTCGCGGCCCTGATAGGACGATAGGGCGATTCTTGACCCTGAGGATCGTCGAGAATAACGTCGCCAGCCGCCGTTCCGTCATAGAACCCCATCCCGAGGCTCCATGATCAAGCTGACGCTGACAGAGAAGAACGGGGAGCCGAGGCTCCTCACCTTCGACAAAGACGAGATTACGATCGGCCGGGTCTCCGGCAACGACATCGTGCTCGCCAAGGGGAACGTGTCGAAGAGGCACTCCCGGTTCACCGTGAAGAGCCCCGGCCAGGTCGAGGTGGCCGACCTCAAGAGCACCAACGGCACCTACGTCAACGGGCGCAAGATCGGCTCGCCGATGCTGCTGTCGGCTTCTGATCGCGTCTACGTCGGCGATTTTCTGATCAGCATCGATCTCGGCGGCGGCGCGGCGTTGGGCGCCGGCCCGGGCGACGTCCCGGCCACGGGCAGCGCGGCGCGCCGGCTGCCGATTCCGCCGCCTCCGCCCCCACCGCGAGCGGGTGGCGTGGGATCGAGCTCCGCCCGACTGCCGGTCGAGGACGCAGGCGACGACGGCGGCGACGACGCCGCGTTCGGCGGCGGTGAGGACGACGAGGAGCTCGCGCTCGCCGCACGGCCGCCCCGCTCGGGGCGTGTCCCGATTCCACCCCCGCCCCCGCCGCCCCCGCGGCGTCCTCCGACGCCGCTCGCCAGCGCCGCCTTGGGGGAGGCCGACAGCTTCGACGAGAGTTTCGGGGCGCCGGCCGCGAACGACGAGGTCCCCGACGACACCGGCAGCGTGGGTCTGTTCGCGGGCCCCCGCAATCCCGAGGACGAGAGTGGCCGGCGTGCGCCCCCGGCGGCGCGGCCGGGCGCGGCGGCGGCTCCCGCCGCGGCGGCGCCCGCGTTCGGCTCGGCCAGCGTGGCGCCGGCGATGAGCACCGAGGTCGGCGGGAACGCCGCCGGCTTCGAGGCCCTGCTGGCGGACGCGGCGGTGACGCAGATCCTGATCACCGCGCCCGACGCCGCGCTGGTCGATCGGGGCGCGGGGCTCTCCCTGCACGGCAGCAGCCTGGGCGATCCGAACGCGGTCGCCGACGCGCTCTGGCGGCTGGCCAACACCGCCTACCCACCCCCGGCCCCCGACAACCCGGTGGTCGACGTGCGGCTCGCCGACGGGACGCGCGTCTCGGCGGCCTTCCCGCCCGCCTCGCCGACCGGCGTCGTGGCGGCCATCCGCCGGCCCGTGCTGCTCGAGCGGGCGCTCACCGATCTCATCCCGGGCGGAAGCCGGGACGCGCTCACGCTGTTCGAGAGCGCGATCGCGGCGCGGCGCAATCTGCTCCTCACGGGTGACGCCGCGGCGCTGCCGCAGGCGCTGGGGGGCCTCGCCGCCGCGATCCCCGCCGATCGGCGGGTGGTGGCGATCGGCGCTGCGCAGCCCCGCACCCGCGGCGGCTGGACCGATCTGGCCCCGGCGGCCGACATGGCCGGGCTGCTCCGCGTGGCGGCCACGCTGCGCGCCGATCACCTGGTGCTGGGCGAGGCCACCGGCCCCGAGCTGGGCGAGCTGTTGCTGGTCGCCGCGCGCGGCCAGGAGGGGATCATCGCGGCGCTTCCGGGGCGATCCGCCGCCGAGACGCTCGCGCGGCTGACCGCGCTCGGGGCCGCAGGTCTCGGCGCGACGCCTGCGGCGGCAGCGGCGCTGGTCGCCGGCGCGTTCAATCTCGTCATCCAGGTGGTCGCCGTCACCGACGGCACCGCGCGCATCGTCGAGGTCTCCGAGCCGCGCGTCGACGGCGCCGGCCTGGCGACCGATTCGGTGCTCGCTCACTATGGCGACGGCAACCGGCGCGACCCGGGCGCGGGAAGGCTGCAGGGGCGCGGCGTATCGCCGCGGCTCAGCGCGGCGTTCACCGTCGCCGGGAGCCCGCTGCCGGCCGCGCTCGTCGCCAAATGAGCCGACGGAAGTGACGCGCCGGCGCGGGCGCGAGGCGAGTCCCCGCCGGGAGATCTTCTTCGACCACTTCCGCGCCGCATTGGCGCGGCTGCCCGCCGGGCTCATCCGGGTGATGCCGCCGGCGGCGGCCGACGCCCTCGCGGCCGCCGAGTCGTCGCTGGGACGACCTCTGCCCGACGACTACCGCGCGTTTCTCCAGTCGTTCGACGGCGCCGATCTGTTTCACGAGACGATCCTCCTCGCGGGCGTCGGTGGTGAGGCGCCGGTGCGGCTCGCCGATCTGCCGCAGGAGCGCGCCGGTGAGCTCTCGTTCGCCGTCGCCGCCGCCGGCGAGCGCTACGCGATCGACGAGGCGGGCCGTGTCGTGCGCTACGACGCGGGGGCGGAGGAGCGCGCGCTCGCCGGAACCAGCTTCCCGCGCTGGCTCGACGCCACGGTCGCGCGCGAGCAGGTCCTCTACGGCCCCGACGGCGAGTACGCGCCCGACGTGTTCGACCCCTCGGGCGAGGAGGTCACGCCCCTCGTGGCGCTGCGACAGGCCGAGCGCGCGCAGAAGCAGGATCCCGAGGCGGCCGGCTGGGCCTACGCGCGCGGGCTGGCGCTGCGGCGGCTCGGCCGGACGGGCGCGGCGGCCCGAGCGCTCGAAGAAGCGACCGGGCTCGATCCCGACAACCCGTGGGCCTGGTTCGATCTGGGGCGCGCCGCGCTCGACGACAGCCAGGCGGAACGGGCGGTCGCCGCGTTTCAGCGCGCGGCCGAGCTCGATCCCGGGCCGGAAGGGGGGCGACTCCTCGCCTGGGCGGCGCGCGCCGCGGGGGCCGGCCCCGACGCGGCGGCGTTGCGGCAAGCCGCCCTCGCCCGCGACGCCGGCCTCATCGAGTCACTCCGGCGCGCGGTCGCGGCGGCGGCCGGCGACGAGGACCCGGAGGCCGAGGCGGAGGCCGCCGCGCTGCTGGCGGCGGTAGAGCCGGGGGCGCCGGCCGGGCCGCGGCGGCTGCCGATCCTCAGGGAGCCGGCTGCTCGGGAGCCGGATGTTCGGCCACCGCCACCAGCTCGCCCGCGTCGTCCGCCCCCCGCAGCACCGCCGCGATCCGGCGGGTCCCGGCGGGGATCGTGAGGCTGGCGGGCGTCGCGGAAGCGGCCACGGCGCCGATCGCGCGCCGCCGGCCCGTGGCGTCCTCGGCGTAGACGCGGACCGCGCCGCTGCGCACCTCGCCGTGGGCGCCGGTCACCGAGATCGCCACCGTGCCGGCCGCGACCTCCAGGTGGATGTCGGCGCGGAAGAGGTGGTTGACCAGCCCCGCGGCGTACCCGCCGATCTCGGGGAGCAGCGCGCGCGCGCTGTCGTGGTAGACGGCGCCGTCGAGGAAGAAACGGACCCGCCCCGGCACGCGCAGGTAGGCCAGGAGGCGGCGCTTCGGCGCGGCGACCGGCGCCCCCGGTTCGGCGGGCGCGTAGGCGTAGTGCACGTCCCCCATCGCCGCCAGATCGAGGCGCGGAACCGCCGGCAGCCCGTAGGGCAGCGACGTCCGCGCGTCGCGCATCACCTCGGCGCCGGTCGTCTCGTGATCGACGACCACGCTGTCCGGCAGCGTTCCGTCGGAGAAGAACCGGCGCTGCGTGCGATCCGCCAGCCCCTGCTTGTCGGCGGCGGTCAGATAGGCGAGCACCGAGGGGCGCTCGATCGGCGCGGCCGCCCTGGGGATCCCGGCTTGACCGAAGGTCTCGGCGACGTAGCGGTCGAATCGAGAGCCGCGATCGAACACGCTCGATCCGCCGTCGTCGAGGTAGGCGGCGCGGAAGTCATTCCGGACGTGCGCCGGATCGCCGGCGTCCTCCAGCACCGCCAGCGTCCCGCCCAGCGCCAGCAGCGCCCGCGCCAGCGCCGTCCCCCGCTCGGCCGGCAGCTCGCCCGCGCCCGCCGCCTCCATCTGGTCGTAGAAGGCCGGGAGGCCGACGTCGTTCTCGGGGGCCAGCAGCCACTCGGTCGACGGGCGGCCGGTCAGGTTGAAGGAAGTGCCGGTGGCGAAGCCGCGCAGCCCGCCCCCGTCACTGAACAGCATCCGCAGATCGTGCCCCAGCTGGAACACGCCGCCCGCCGCGGTGAGGCCGTTGCCGCGCGACGGATCGAAGAAAAGGTTCTTGCCCCGCTCGGCGGGCGTCTCGGCGACGACGGCACCCGCCACCACCCAGGCGAGGGCCGGCGCCGCGCCGTCGGCGCCCGGGCGGTAGCCGCCCGCCGGATCGAGCGCGTCGAGTCGCCCGCCCAGAAAGCGCGCCTCGGTCGGATCGGAGATCGGTCCGCCGCAGGACAATCGGCTCGAACAGGCCCAGCGGGCGCGACATCCGGCGCGCGAGGACCAGGTGCAGCTCGGAGGCCAGCACCGCCTGCTCGGTCAACCCGGCGTGCGTCGTCGCCGGATCGTAGGCGTGCGCCGGAAGCGCGGCCAAAGATGCCACCGCGGCGCCGGTCGCGACGAGCGCGCGAGTCGACCGAAGCTCGCGCCGCTTCATGGCGTCACCTCGGGCGCGGGCGTCGGCTTGACCGCCGGGTTGTCGGGCTCGACCGCCGGCGACGGCGGCGCCTCGAGCGCCGGGCGCGGCTGCTCGGCCGGCAGATCCGGGAGGCGCGACTCGACCAGCTTGGCCAGCTTGGCCAGCTGCGCCGGCTCGGTGCACTGGCCGCTCCCGCAGGTCATCGACACCACCACGCCCCGCTCGCGCACCAGAAAGACGAGCCCGCCGATCTCGCCCGAGTGCGCGCGGAACGAGGCGTCGCCCACCTCGTCCGTCGTGTGCGCGCCGGGGAGCGTGGTCTGGAGCTTCCCGTACTGGACCTCGGAGGCCGCCGGGCCGAGCCGCCAGACGCGCAGCCCGACGTCGAAGCTCTCCGGCTTGCCGAGCGCCTTGAAGTGCCGGCTGTCGTAGAACTCGGTCGTCGGCAGGTCGGTGAGCTTGCCGTCCTCGAACTTGCCGACGTAGCCGGTGACGGCGCGGATCTCCTCGTCGCTGAGCAGCTTCGAGACGTCGAGCGGCGACAGCACGACTTGGGCCGCCTCTGCCGCCGCGCGCGCGGAAGCCGGGACCCGCTCCCCTTCGAGCTCCAGCGCCGCCGCCTGCAGCTCCCAGGCGGCCGCCAGCCGGATCTTCGGGCCGCCGCCGAGAAAAACCAGGTGCTCGGCGTGCCGGTTGCTGGGCTGCCACTTGTCGAGCCGGACGCGGTTGCCGCGCTGGCTGAAGTCGCGCCGGCGCATCTGACCGGGGAAGACGCGATCGCTGCGCCAGCCGACGTGGCCGCGGTGGTAGACGACCAGCGTGAACCGCCGGATGCGCGTCGAGGCGCCCTCCGGCAGGTCGTCGAGGCGCGGGATCGTGTAGCGCCCGTCGGCGCCGGTCTGGACGACCACCTCACGGGCGCCCGACGGCGCGTGGAAGCCGACGCCGTTCTCGAACGCCCACGAGGCGGCGACGGTCGCGCCGGTGAGCGGCCGGTCCGAGTCGGCGTCGAGAACGATCCCGTCGTACGGCCCGAGCAGATCGGCAGGACGGACGGAATCCGGGCGGACGGCGAAAGGCGCCGTCTCGACCATCGGCCCGCACCCGACGCAGGCGATCGCCAGAAGCAGGAGGGCGCGGGAATGCTTCGAGGGTTCCCGGAGGTGATCGCGTGGGCGGAGCGTGGCTTTGCCGCGCGGAGCCCGTCGCGGGAGGGCACGGGAACCCGCCCAGGGTTCCCGGGCCGAATTGACCGATCCGGCGGAAATTGTTATTTCTTGACGCACTTAGGAAATCGCGGGGCAGCGCCGGCGGGTAGCGATCGGATCCGGCCCGCCTGTTACCAAAGGATTCGGCCGCTTGCAAACCCCTTCGACATGACCAAGTGCGGGCGCTGCGGAAACATCAACGGTCCGGAAGTCGTCTTTTGCCAGTTCTGTGGGACTCGTCTGGGCGTTGAGCCGTTGTCCGAGCCCGTCGGGCCGCACGTGGCGGCGGTTCCGCCGGCCTCCAACCGCTCGACCGACCGGATGGTCGAGACGAACCCGGTGGGGCGCCGATGGCGGCGGCCATCCGGGTCGGACAGCAGCAGGTCGGTTTCCGGCTGGTCGTGGTCCATCGCGACGGGTCCGACGGCATCGCCTACAACCTGCTCGGCGACCAGATCGACATCGGCCGCACCGAGGGGGATCTCCTGTTCGACGATCCTCACCTTGCGCCCCGGCACGCGCGCATCGTGGCCAGCCTGACCGGGCGGGTCCTGACGCCGCTCGAGAGCCGCAACGGCATCTACGTCCGCCTGCGCGGGCCCGTCGACCTCCAGGACGGCGACCATCTTCTGGTCGGCAAGCAGGTGCTGCGGTTCGAGCTCCTCACCGACGCCGAGCGCGAGCCTGCGCCCGGCGCTCGAGCACGGGGTGGTGGTGTTCGGGACGCCGGTCCGCCCGCCCTGGGCGCGGCTGCGGCAGATCACGCCGGCGGCGGTCACCCGCGACATCTTCCACCTGACCCGGCCCGACGTGGTCCTCGGCCGGGAGACCGGCGGATCTGGTCTTTTCCGACGACGAGTTCATGTCGCGCCGGCACGCCCAGATCTCGTTCCGCAACGGGCGGGGACGTCTCGAGGACCTGGGGAGCTCGAACGGAACCTTCCTGCGTCTGCGGGGCCCGCATGGGCTGATCTCGGGCGACCTCATCCGGCTGGGAGACGAGCTCCTCCGGTTCGAGATAGGATGAGACCCCAGCCGCCCGATGCCAACGCCCCCCGACATCGCCATCGAGGTCTTCGGTAAGACCGACGTCGGTCTGATTCGCGAGCACAACGAGGACAACTTCCTCGTTGCTGACGTGACGGCGCGGTTCGCGCCTCGGACGGCCGCCCGCCGTTCACCTTCAAGCTCGGGGAAAGGGTGCGCTCCTCCTGGTGTGCGACGGCATGGGCGGCGCGGCCGCCGGCGAGGTCGCGTCGCAGATGGCGGTCGACTCGATCTACGAGGCGCTGACGGCCGCCGAGGCGCAGCCGCGCGACGGGTTCGCGCGCCTCCTGCGCCGCGCCGTCGAGCGCGCCAACGAGCGGATCTTCATCCAGTCGCGCGACAACCAGAGCGAGCGCGGCATGGGCACCACCTGCACCGCGGCCGGCCTCGTCGACGACACGCTGGTCGTCGGCCAGATCGGCGACTCGCGCTGCTACGTCCTGCGCGACGGCAAGCTCGCGCAGGTGACCAAGGACCAGTCGCTCGCCTGGCAGCTCATCGAGGCGGGCGCGATGACGCCCGACGAGGCCAAGGCGTTCGAGCACGCCAACATCATCCTGCAGGCGCTGGGCGTCCAGGAGCGCGTCGAGGTCGTGCTGTCGCAGGTGCCGCTGCGCAAGGGGGACGTGGCGCTGCTCTGCTCGGACGGCCTGCACGGGCCGGTCAGCGACGAGGAGATCCTGTCGGTGCTGGTCACCGAGCCCGATCTGGCGAAGGCCGGCGAGGCCCTGATCCAGAAGGCGCTCGATCGGGACGGGCCCGACAACATCACCGTCGTGCTGGCGCGTTTCGACGGCGAGGCGCTCATCCCGGCCGGTCCCGAGGACACGATCAGCTTCATCGGCTACGACCCGGGCAGCGATCCGGTCCCCGAACCGATGGGTTCGACCGAGGACTCGGGCCTGGGGCGGGAGACGGTCGAGGAGCGGCTGCCGACCGGTTTGCTCGGCGCGGAGGACGACCTGCCGACCAAGACCGAGCCGGCGGATCCGGCCACGATCCGGGCGACGCGACGCGAGGCCACCCCGGCCGCGCCGCGCGGCGTCCCGTCGCTGCTGGCGCTGTTCCTGATCGGGCTCGTGTTCGCGGCGGCTGGGGGCGTCCTCTTCATGAAGTGCGAGCGCGATCAATCGGCTCGCTCCGACGGGCGGGTCACCCTCCCCTGACGCTGGCGGCGGAATTCGGGAATTCGGAATGATGGCGCATTGTCCACACTGCGAGGAGGAGATCGAGGAGGGGGCGCGCTTTTGCGGCGCGTGCGGCCGGCCGATCTCGCCCACGGCGATCAGCCAGCGCGCGGCGGGCGACGCGGTCAGGAAGGTGGCGGCGGCGGCGGCGACGATCAAGGTCTCGCCCGGCGCCCCGCTCCCGTCGTCGTCGGCTCCGCCACCGTCGGCGGTGGTCTCGTCGACGCCGTCGTTCGCGCCCGCGCCCCTGCCCTCGGTGGTCGTCTCCCAGACGCCCTCCATCGCGCCCGCGACGCCTGCCCCCGCGCCCGTGCGGGCGGCGGTCGGGCTGCGTCCCGCGGCGCAGCCGCTGGAGAATCTGATCGGCCGGACGCTCAATCACCGCTTCCTCGTCGGGGACAAGGTCGGCGAGGGGGGATTCGGCGCCGTCTTCCGTGGCAAGCAGATCGCCACGGGTCGGGAGGTGGCGCTCAAGATCCTCCACCCGCACAACGTCTCCGACGAGACGATCGTCGCCCGCTTCCGGCGGGAAGCCGAAGCCTGCTCGAAGCTGCGCGACCCGCACACCGTCACCACCTACGACTTCGACGAGACCCCGGACGGGATCCTCTACCTGGCGATGGAGCTCCTGCGCGGCAAGAGCCTGCACCAGGTCCAGAAGACCGAGGGGCCGCTTCCCTACGAACGGGTGCTCAAGATTCTGGACCAGGTGGCGGCCTCGCTGGCCGAGGCGCATGCCAACGGCATCGTCCACCGCGACATGAAGCCGGAGAACGTCTTCATCGAGACGCGCGAGAGCGAGGACCACGTCAAGGTGCTCGACTTCGGCATCGCCAAGGTGATGGGCGACGACCGGCAGGTCCCGGCGCTGACCGCGGTGGGGCAGACACTGGGGACGCTGGAGTTCATGTCGCCGGAACAGCTGCGCGGGCAGAAGCTGGACGGCCGTTCGGACCTCTACGCGCTCGGCATGATGTCCTACGAGATGCTGACCGGCACCCTCCCCTTCGCGACGGCGAAGAGCCCGATCGACATCATCAACTTCCACATGCGGCAGGATCCGCCGGCGCCGTCGAAGCTCTCCGACAAGGTCTCCATCCCGCAGCCGGTCGACGCCATCATTCTCAAGATGGTCGAGAAGGACAAGAACAAGCGCTTCGCCGACGCGAACGCGCTGCGCGAGGAGATCGCCCGGACGACCCGCTCGCTCGACAGCAGCCCCGACCGCTTCGAGGCCTATCGGGTGGTGGCCGTCATCGGCGGCGTGATCGCCCTGGTCGCCGCCCTGCTGTTCTTTCTACACCGCTAAGCGCGCGACACCGCTAGCGCGCGACCACTAGCGCACCACCTGGAAGAAGCGATTCCAGTGAATCGCCTTGAACCAGGCGGCGGGGCTGAAGCCCTCGGTCTCGCCGCGCGACCACCAGACGATGAGCGCGCGCCCCTTGACCAGGTCGAGATCGACCGTCCCCCAGTAGCGGGAGTCGGAGGAGTTGTCGCGGTTGTCCCCCATCATGAACAGGTGATGCGGCGGCACCACGGTGCGCGGGAAATCCCGCCCGCCGTGTCCCGGGACCTGGATCGTCTCGTGCCGGCCCTCGCCCAGCTTCTCCGACCAGAGCTCGCAGTCGTGTGCTTCGAACAACTCGCCGCCGCGCGGGGGCTCGCCATCGTTGCAGACGCGCGGGATGCGCTCGCGCTGGACCGGCTGTCCGTTGACGTAGAGCTCCTCGTCCTTCATCTCGAGGACGTCGCCGGGCAGACCGACCACGCGCTTGATGTAGTCGATGCTGTGGTCGTTCGGCCACTTGAAGACGATGACGTCGCCCCGCTTGGGCTCGGCGTACTGCAGGATCTTGGTGTCGGTGAAGGGGATCGAGAGGCCGTACGAGAACTTGGAGACGAAGATGTGGTCCCCCACCTCCAGCGTCGGGATCATCGACCCGGAGGGGATCTGGAAGGCCTCGACGACGAACGCCCGCAAGAGGAGCGCCACCGCGACCGCCACCCCGATCGACTCCGAGTACTCGCGGATGGTCGACTTGCGGGCGAAGGCCAGGTGCTTGTCCATCGCGTCGTCGAGCGCGCCGATCGTCTTGCGCAGCTGGTCGAGATCGTCGCCGGCGAGCGCCTCGTTGACGGCGGTGATGTCGCCGTCGATCTCGGCGGCGACACCGGCCGGGATCCGGTAGCTCTTGCGCTTGAGGATCCGCTGCGCCTCCTTGACCAGGTGGCGCCCCTCGTTGCGGGCGTTGCGGTCGGCCGTGCGCTGGCGCCACCAGCCGAGCAGGCTGGGCCTCCGCCCCTCCGGGGGAACCCCTGCGCGCCGCTTCCCCGTCATCGCTTGCCGGCCACGGCTAGTCGACCTTCAGGATGGCCAGGAAGGCCTCTTGCGGGATCTCGACGTTGCCCACTTGCTTCATCCGCTTCTTACCCTCTTTCTGCCGCTCCAACAACTTGCGCTTGCGGCTTATGTCGCCGCCGTAGCACTTGGCCGTCACGTTCTTGCGCAGCGCCTTCACGGTGGTCCGGGCGATGATCTTCGAGCCGATGGCGGCCTGGATGGCCACCTCGAACTGCTGCGACGGGATGAGCTCCTTCATCTTGACGCAGAGGTCGCGCCCCTTCTCGTACGAGCCCTGGCGGTGGACGATGAGCGACAGCGAGTCGACCCGGTCGGCGTTGACCAAGAGGTCCATGCGGACGAGGTCGGCGACCTGGTAGTCCTTCGGCTCGTAGTCGAGCGAGGCGTAGCCGCGCGACACCGACTTCAGGCGGTCGTAGAAACCGAACACCATCTCGGTCAGCGGGAGGTCGTAGCGGATGATCACGCGTTTTTCGCCAGCGTAGGTGAGCCCGGTCTGCGTGCCGCGCTTCTCCTCGCATAACTTCAGGATCCCACCCACGTATTCCGGCGGGGTGTGGATGGTGACGGCGATGAGGGGCTCCTCGATCCGGTCGATATCGCCTTCCGAAGGGAATTTCGCGGGGTTATCGAGCTCGATCACCTCGCCGTTCTTCAGCACGCAACGGAAGCGGACCGTCGGCGCGGTCGTGATCAGGTCCAGGTTGTACTCGCGTTCGAGCCGCTCCTGAACGATCTCCATGTGCAGCAGACCCAGAAAGCCGCAGCGGAACCCGAACCCGAGCGCCGCCGAGGTCTCGGGCTCGCGCGTGAACGAGGCGTCGTTGAGGCGCAGCTTGTCGAGCGCGTCACGCAGGTCCTCGTAGCGGGCGGTGTCGGTCGGGAAGATGCCGGCGAACACCATCGGCTTGGCGGGCTTGAACCCGGGGAGCGCCTCGGCGCAGGGGTGCGCGGCGTCGGTGATCGTGTCGCCCACGCGCGCGTCGCTCACCTCCTTGATCGCCGCGGTGAAGAAGCCGACCTCACCCGGTCCGAGCTCCGGCACCTCGCGCGCGAACGGCGCGAACGCGCCCAGGGTCTGGACCTCGTAGTCGCGCCGCGCGGCCATGAAGCGGAGCTTCTGCTTGGGGCGCATGATTCCGTCGACGATCCGCACCAGAATCACCACGCCCCGGTAGGCGTCGTACCAGCTGTCGAGCAGCAGCACGCGCAGCGGCTTGTCCGGATCGCCCGTGGGCGGCGGCACCTTGGCCACGACCGCCTCGAGGATCTCGTGGATCCCCTTCCCCTCCTTCGCCGAGGCCAGGATCGCCTCGGAGGCGTCGATGCCGACGACGTCCTCGATCTGCCGCCGCACGTTCTCGGGATCGGCGGCCGGCAGATCGATCTTGTTGATCACCGGGATGATCGTGAGGTTGTTGTTCACCGCCAGGTAGACGTTGGCCAGCGTCTGCGCTTCCACTCCTTGTGATGCGTCGACCACCAGCACCGCCCCCTCGCAGGCGGCCAGCGAGCGCGACACCTCGTAGTGGAAGTCGACGTGGCCGGGCGTGTCGATGAGGTTCAGCTCGTAGGTCTCTCCGTCGGTGGCGTGATAGGTCAGGCGCACCGTCGCCGCCTTGATGGTGATCCCGCGCTCTCGCTCGAGATCCATGCTGTCCATGAACTGCGCCTTGCGCTCGCGGTCGGTCAGCGCGTCGGTGGCGTCGAGCAGCCGGTCGGCCAGCGTCGACTTGCCGTGATCGATGTGGGCGATGATCGAGAAGTTTCGGATCAGACGCGTCGGCGTGAGCATGAGGCGAGGACGGCGGCGCGGGTCAGCGCCCGGACGGGACGTGCAGTGTGAGCTGTCCCGGGAGGTTGTGCCGTTCTTTTTCCAGCAGCATGTCGATCCCCTGCCGGATGTACTCCGCGACCGGAACGCGCGTCTTCGCGTTCAGTTGCTTGAGCTGATCGTTCTGCTCCGGGGTGATGTAGATGGTCGTGGAAACTTTCTTCCTCGCCATGGCGTGACCATGCATGACCATAGGTGGCGGGTCAAGATCGCAAGCACTTGATACGCCGGCGTTTCCGCCCTACCGTAGCGCCATGTCCCATTCCAAGTCCTGGCTCACGTTGGGCTCCTTGGCGTTGCTGGCGGCCGCTTGCGCGGAGAACCCGAAGCACGCGGAGATGGTGACCCCCAGCGGGAGCAACGTGCCGAACGCTCCCAACATCGACCGTACGAAGTGCGACGAGAAGGGAAAAAACGTCGTCACGGCCGATACGAACTTGGACCAGAAGCCCGACGTCTGGAAGTTCTATCAGGCGGTCGACATGGGCGGGCAGAAGACGGAGGTCCTGACCTGCAAGGAGGTCGACCTCAACCACGACGGCAAGATCGATCTCGTCTACTACTACGACGACAAGGGCATCGTCTCGATGGACGAGGCCGACACCGACTTCGACGGCAAGTTCGACATGACCGTCTACTACGGGGGCGGCAAGAAGGTCCGCGAGGAATTCGACACCAACTTCGACGGCAAGCCCGACGTCTGGAAGTACTTCGAGGACGAGAAGCTGGTCCGCCAGGAGCGCGACACCAACGGCGACGGCAAGGTCGACGAGTGGGAGTACTACGAGGGCGGCAAGCTGGATCGCATCGGCTACGACACCACCGGCAACGGGACGGTCAACAAGTGGGACCGCGCCCCCGAGGGTGACGACACCGAGCCCGGCGGCGGGGCTGCCCCGGCGGCCGGCAACGGCGCCACGGCGCCCGCGGCTCCGGCTGCTCCTGCACCGACCGCACCGCCCTCTGCGACGGCACCTCCGCCGGCCAAGGCCGCCGCGCCGGCAGCGAAGCCTGCGCCGGCTCCGGCGAAGAAGTAGAGCCGGGCCGGCCCGGCTCGTTCGCGCCTCGCAGCGACTACCGCGCGCGGCGGGCGCTGCGTGTTGCGTATGCGCCGTGGGCGCTTGGTTGCGCCCCTCCGCACGAGGACCGCGGACGGCCCTCGCGCTCCGGGTGCGCCCTGGGGCAGAGACGAGCTGCTTGGCGCCGGCCCTCCCCGAAAGAGCCGGGCCGAGGAGGGAGGGAGCTACCTCTTGTCGCGTGCGCTAGCGCTTGTCCATCGGGACGTAGTGCGTGAGAGGGGGGCCGGTGTAGACCTGGCGGGGGCGCGCGATCTTCGTCGATCGAGTCTTCGCTCATCTCCTTCCAGTGGGCGATCCAGCCGGGGGTGCGGCCGATGGCGAACATGACGGTGAACATGTTCGTCGGGATGCCGAGGGCGCGGTAGATGATGCCGCTGTAGAAGTCGACGTTCGGGTAGAGCTTCCGCTCGACGAAGTACGGGTCGGAGAGCGCCGCCTCCTCGAGCGACTTGGCGATGTCGAGCAGCGGGATCGGGGTGCTTCATCTTGGACATCACCTTGTCGGCGGCGACCTTGATGATCTTGGCGCGCGGGTCGTAGTTCTTGTAGACGCGGTGGCCGAAGCCCATCAGGCGGAAGCCCGAGTCCTTCTTCTTGGCCAGGTCGACGAACTTCTGCGGGCCGCTGCCGTCGCTGCGGATCTGCTCCAGCATCGTCAGCACCTCCTCGTTGGCGCCGCCGTGCAGCGGGCCCCAGAGGGCGCAGATGCCGGCGGAGATCGAGGCGAACAGGTTGGCCTGCGAGCTGCCGACCTGGCGCACCGTCGAGGTGCTGCAGTTCTGCTCGTGGTCGGCGTGCAGGATGAGCAGCAGGTTGAGGACCTTGACGATCTCCTCGTCGATCTCGTACGGCTCGGCCGGGACCGAGAACATCATGTTGAGGAAGTTCGCGCAGTAGCTGAGGTTGTTCTTCGGGTAGACGAACGGCTGCCCGATCGACTTCTTGTACGAGAAGGCGGCGATGGTCCGCATCTTCGACATCAGGCGCGCGATGGTCGCGTCCTGCTCGCCGCGGTTCTTCACGTCCAGCGCCTCCGGGTAAAAGCTGGAGAGCGTCAGCACCATCGCCGACAGGATCGCCATCGGGTGCGCCGTGCCGGGGTAGCCGTCGAAGAAGCGCTTCATGTCCTCGTGGAGCATCGAGTGGCGCGTGAGCGCCTCGGAGAACGCGGACAGCTCCTGCTTGCTCGGGAGGTGGCCGTAGATGAGCAGGTACGAGACCTCGACGAAGGTCGACTTCTCGGCCAGCTCCTCGATCGGGATGCCGCGGTAGCGGAGGATGCCCTTCTCGCCGTCGAGGAAGGTGATCGCGCTCTTCGTCGAGGCGGTGTTCATGAACGCCGGGTCGAGCGTCACGAGACCCGTCTGGGCGCGCAGCTTGCCGATGTCGATCGCGCGTTCGTCCTCCGTCCCGACCACCACGGGGACTTCCAGAATCTTGTCGTCGATCCTCAGCTCGGCGTGGTGATTGGCTTTGTCCGGCACGGTGTTTCCTCCCTGGGGGCTGGCGCGAGCATAACCTATATACTCCGCGCGTGAACCTCTTAACCGTCGCTGCGGCGCTGACTTTTCTCGTCGGCGCCGCGACGGGAGGGACGCGCGATGCGGGTGCCGTGCGGGGCGGCTCGCACGCGACCGCCAAGGACGCCGGGGCGCCCGCCGCCACGCTTCCCCTGCCCGCGCTGCTCTCCCGCATCGACGAATTGCACCGTCGGCGCGACGACAAGGCGGCGTTCACCGAGGAGCAGCGGCTGGTGCAGGCGGGGCTCGCGCGCGCCTCGGGCGACTACGATCTCCTCTGGCGCGCCGCCCGGTTCTACTTCTGGGCCAGCGACGATCCCGGCGTGCCGCGCGAGCAGCGCTCGCGCTGGGGGAAGGACGGCTGGGACCTCGCCGAGCACGCCATCGCCGTCAACCCGAACGACGTCGACGGCCACTACTACGCCGCTCGTCTGCATGGGGAACTACGCGCTGGGCCTGGGGGTGGTCAAGGCGCTCTCCGTCGGGCTGGAGGGGAAGTTCCGCGACCGGCTGGGGAAGGCGGCGGCGCTGAACGACGGCTACGAGGTCGGCGGTGTGGACATCGCCTGGGGGCGGTTCTTCGACAAGCTCCCCTGGCCCAAGCGCGACCGCCAGCAGGCCGAGGAGCACCTGCGGCGTGCGCTGCAGATCAACCCCGCTTCGCTGCGGGCCCGGGTCTACCTGGCGAAAATGCTACCTCGACAGCGACCGGGCACCGGAGGCGAAGCACCTCCTGGAGGAGGTCGCGGTGGCGCCGGTCGGCCGTTACGACGCGCCCGAGGAACGCCGGGCCAAGGCGATGGCCAGCGGCCTGCAGCCGGAGCTGGCGGCCAAGCTCAAGTGAGCGTGGTGGTGGCCAGCGTCGTGGTGGCGATTGCGGCCGGCGGCTGCGGGTAGAAGAGGTAGTTGGCGATGCCGGGGACGCCGCCGTAGTCGTCGGCGTAGTCGCCCGGATCGAAGCCGTCCGGCGGCTCGACGATCTCGCCGAAGTCGAGGTGGCGGATGTTCCGCTCGGCGAGGACCGCCACCAACCCCTGCAACCGCTTGAGCAGGCTCGGCTCGAAGATCGCCCGCGCGGGGTGCCTCGGTGAGCACGGCGGTGCCGTCACCCGGGTCGGCCGCGGTGCATGACCACCTCCTGGACGGCCGCGAAGCGCGCCAGCGTCGAGAGCGCCACGCGGAGGTAGACCTCGGTGACCGGCCCCTCGGCGATGGCGTCGCGGAGCGCGCCGGCGGCGCTGGTCCCGAGCGCCGACTCGCGCAGCTCCACCAGCGACGGCGTGCGCCCCATGCACAGCACGTAGACGTAGTCGCAGGTCTCCTCGGCGCTGCCGGGCCGATAGAGCGCAGCCGCGTGGAGCCGCGCCGCCAGCGCCGCCGCCAGCGCGTTCCCCTCCGCCGCGCCGAGCCCGGCGCCGAATCCGGCCTCCTCGTCTCGCTCGTCCCAGCGGCGCGTCGGGTAGAGCCGCGCCAGCGCCGCGTCGATGGCGCCGAACATCTCGTGCTTGCGCGCGTCGCATCCGCCCTTTTGCCCGCAGTTGGTACAGGACATCAGTATTCGGGACCCTCAAAGGGTCCCGCTCCCCCGCGATGGGCTCGGGCGAGCAAGGCTCGCCCTCCCCCGACGCGATCATGGGCGCCCGCTCGTGCGGGCCGCCGCGCGCGCTTCGTCGATCATCTTGTCGTGCTCGGCCGGGATCGGCCCAGCGCGCCTGCCCCTCGGGCGGCAGGAGGTCGATGGGGTCGAAGTAGAAGTAGACGATGCCCAGGGTGGACCGCCGGCGCCGTGTAGACCGAGATGCCGGTCGTGCGGTCGTAGTGCTCGTACGAGTGGGCGTCGCGCTTGCCGCCGCCGCCCGGCGCGTCGACCACCACGGTCGGAGTATTGAACCCGGCCGTCGCGCCGCGGATGCCCTTCTCGATCGTCGAGCCCCGTCGGCCAGCGTCGTGCGCAGGTCCTCGACGCCCTTCACGAGATCGTGCATGTAGACGTAGTACGGGTGGACGTTGACGTAGCTGAGCCGCCGCACGAGCAGCGTCATCGTGGCGACGCTGTCGTTCACCCCGCGCTGCAACACCGTCTGGTTGCGCACGGTGATGCCGCGCTCGAAGAGCCTGTCCATCGCCGCCTTCGTGATCTCCGTGATCTCGCGCGGGTGGTTGAAGTGGGTGTGGATCACCACCTCCTTGTGCAGCTTGCGCCCGTGCTCGACCACGCCGCGTGAGCGCGTCCGTCCAGGCGTCGTCGGTCAGGATCTTCTGGGGCATGACCGCCGGCCCTTGGTCGCGTAGCGCATGCGGCGGACATGGTCGATGGAGAGCAGCGTCTCGCCGATCTGGGTGATCTGCTCGGCGCGCAGCTGGTAGGCGTCGCCGCCCGAGATGACGATGTCTTCCAGCTCGGGGCGCGAGCGGATGTAGGCGAAGGTTTGCTCCCAACGCTCGGCGTTGACCTTGAGCTGGAACTTTTCGACCTCTTCCGTGTCGATGCCGACCGCGTAGCTGCGCGTGCAGAAGCGGCAGTAGACGGGGCAGGTGTCGAGCGCCAGAAACAGCGCCTTGTCGACGTAGCGGTGGGTCAGCCCCGGGACGGGCATGTCGACCCGTTCGTGCAAGGAGTCGAGGTCGAGGCGCGGGTGATCGGGCAGGAGGCGCGAGCCGAGCGGGATGAACTGCGTGCGCAGCGGATCGGCGTAGGGGTTCGCCCAGTCGATGAGCGACAGCAGATAGGGAGAGACGCGCACCGACATCGGGGCTCGCTCGAACCCGCGCTGCGCGTCGGCGACGAACGCCTCCGAGACCAGGCCCGAGACGGTGGCCAGCAGCTTGGGGATGTTGGTGATCGAGTGCTTGGCCTGCCACTTGTGATCCAGGAACTCGGCCGGGCCGATGCCGGCGTAGGCGGGGATCCGCCGCCAGAACTCGCCGCCCAGAAGCTCGCGGTGCGCCAAGCGTCGCCGGGTCGACGGGCGGCTTGAGGGCGGGCGGCGTCGCCCCGTCCACCTGGGCGAGCTCAATCTTGGGGGCCATCGTCTTCCTGATCGTAGCGCCGGATCACGCTGATGAGCAACGGTTGCGACGGACCGGAGCGGACCGCCCGCACGAAGCCGCCCCGCCCGTGGGGCGCGCCCCCGAGCCCGACGCGATCGGGCGCCTGGTCCGCGAGGCCGAACACGACGACCTCGTCCCCGGGCCGAAGGCGAGCGGCGTTCACCAGGCGCCCCGCCGCGGCCAGCACCAACGTCGGCGCGCCGCCGCCGCACAGGACGAAGTCCGTCCCCTCGTCGACCGCCCAGAGCCCGTCAGCGTCCTGGACGATCGAGGCCCGCCAGAGGTCGTCCCGCGCCTCGCCTCCGGGGAGGTGCGTGCAGGTTCCGCGAAGCTGGACCGGCTCGCCGTCGAGCGGCGTCGCATCACCCGACGGCTCGGCTCCGAGCGCGCGCAGCCGCTGCCGGACGATCCGTGCCGCGCCGGCCGAGGTGCGCCGGGGGAGCGGCAGCCAGGCGGTCCCCAGGATCGCGGCCAGAGACGGCCAGGTGCCGAACCGCGCCAGGCCCCTCCACAATACCGGGTCGGATGCCGCAATCTCGCGCAGCAGACCGCGGGCCCACTCGATCGTCGCTTGAGGGGGGCAAGGGCGTTTCAAGGCACACGCTCCTGCCGCGCCCTCGCCGCGGTGGACCCGGCACTACCCGCGGTATACGACGATCCCGCGGGTCGGGTCGTAGGGCGTGAGCGCGACCGTGACCTTGTCGCCGAGCACGACGCGGATGCGGTGCTTGCGCAGCTTTCCGCCCAGGTGCGCCAACACCTGATGGCCGGTCTCGAGCTCGATGCGGAAATTTCCAGCAGGCAGCACCTCGATGACGCGCCCCTGGAATTCTATATGCTCTTCACGACCCATCGGCGGCGCAGACCTTAGTCGCTCCGAGGGGCTCGGTCAATGACAGCCTCCCTGAATTCGTCGCCGACGTCCCGGGCGCTCGCGCGCTACGTGGAGGAGCCACGCGCCCTCGTCGCCGGGAATCGCGTCGCGCTGCTGCGCAACGGCGCCGAGGCGTTCCCCGCCTGGATCTCGGCGATCGAGGAGGCACGGGCGCGCGTCTCGCTGGAGATGTACATCTTCAGCGACGACGCGATCGGCCGGCAGTTCGCCGAGGCGCTCTCGCGGGCCGCCCAGCGCGGCGCCACGGTGCGGTTGCTCTACGACTTCGTGGGATGCCGCGACACGCCCGCCGGCTTCTTCCAGCGGATGCGGGGGTTCGGCGTACACGTGGTCGGTTACCACAAGTACCGCTTCTGGCGGCCGCGGCTCTGGTCGCTCTTGCGCCGGAACCACCGCAAGACGCTGGTGTGCGACGGGCGGCTCGCCTTCACCGGCGGAATCAACATCTCGAACGAGTGGGTCAGCCAGGCGGAGGGGGGCTCCGGCTGGCTCGACGCCGCCATCGCCATCGAGGGGCCGGCGGTCACGCCGATCGAGGCTACCTTCCTGCGAACCTGGAACCGGCGCGCGCCGCGTCGGATGCGTCTCGATCCGGAGGGGCTGGTGGCTCCGCCGGCCGCCGGCGGCACCGCGCTGGCGGTGATCTCCAACGGCGAGCGGCGCGACCGGTTCGCGATCCGGCGGGCGGCGCTGCACGCCATCCGCGAGAGCCGGCAGCGGGTGCTGGTGGCGAACCCGTACTTCGTCCCCGATCGGGGCGTCGTCCGCGCTCTCCGGACTGCGGCCGGGCGCGGCGTCGACGTGCGCCTGCTGGTCCCGCTGGCCAGCGATTCGCTGGTGCTCGACTACGCGACGCGCGCGGCGTTCGGGCCCCTCTTGGCGGCGGGGGCGCGGATCTTTCGCAGCCCGATCGTCACCCACACCAAGGCGCTGGTCGTCGACGATTCCTTCTTCTCGCTCGGCAGCTACAACTTCGACCACCGCTCGCTGGCCTACAACCTGGAGCTGGTCGTGAACGTCATCGATCCGGCAGGCGCCGCCGACATGGGGACGATGCTCGTCTCCGACATGGCGGCCAGCGAGGAGCTGACGCGCGCGGCGTTCGCCGGCCGGGGCTGGCTCGAGCGTTTGATTGAACGCCTGGCCTACGCGCTCCGCAGGTGGCTTTAGACTAGCTTTAGACGCGGACCTACGCCAAGCGACTACTTCTTCTTGGCGGGCTTCTTGGCCGCGGGCTTGGCGGCTGCCGCCGGCTTGGCCGCGGGCTTGACGGCCGCCGTCGGCTTGGCCGCCGGCTTGGCGGGCGCGGCCGTTCCGCCGCCGTCCTTGCGCTTCCAGAGCCCGAGCACGTTGCCGTCGGGATCGGCGAAGAGGCCGATTTCACCGCCGCCGGCGAACGGCAAGCTGCGGACGAGGACCCGGCCGCCGGCGCTCTCGATCTCGGTCAGCGTCGCCTCCAGATCGTCGACGGGGAGATACGCGATCGGACCCGGGGACTGGACCAGGTCAGCGCGCACCCAGCCGCCGCTCGGCGCGTTGTTTCCGGAGAGCTTCATGTAGCTCGCGGAGGCGTTCTGCTCCATCTGCCAGTCGAAGACCTTGGCGTAGAACTCCGACGTCCGGGGGAAGTTCGCGCTCTTGAACTCGATGTGGATGATCTCCGCGGCCATGCGCGACCGTATCTCCCGGCGAGGAGACCGTCAATTGCGCGCGGTGGAACGCGAGGTCGGGCGCGCCGTCCGCCCCGCCTCGACCAGGCGCGCCAGGTTGGGAACCACGACCAACACCGGCACCCGCGCGGCGCGGATGAGGCGCTCGTTCTCGTAGCCGAAGAAGAGCCGGTGCTGGACGGCGCGGTTCTCCGTGCCCAGAACCACCAGATCGTAGTGGGCCTTCTCGACCTCCTGGACGACCGCGCTCGAGCGGGGGTCGAAGGCCAGGTGCAGGATGCTGGGCTTGATCGGCGAGGCGCGGAAGACGACCGAGATGCGCTCCAGCTCCTCGTCGCCGGTGGCCGGCGCTTCGACGGGGACGTGCGTGCCGCTCACGTCGGCGTAGGCGGCGGCCTGCGGGCGGCGCTCGGTGAGCACCGCCAGCGACAGCTCGGCGCCGGTGGCCTCGGCGTATCGAATCGCCAGCTCGACCGCCAGCCGCGAGCCGATGCTGCCGTCGACGGGCACCAGCAGGTTCTTGTACTCGGCCACGGGGGCGGGCGTCTTGAGGATCGCGACGTGGCAGGGCGCGCCCCCGACGACCTGCTCGACCACCGGGCCGCCGACCGACGGCCCCTCGCCGGAACCCAAGATGATGAGGTCGTAGCCGCGCTCCGCCTCCTCGCAGATCGTGGGCGCGACTGCCAGCCCGCGCGCCTGCTCGATCTCGGGCGGCTTGTCGCCCGCGAGGACGCGCATCCGCTCGATCTGGTCGCTGACGCCGGTGGGGGCGCGGCCGCCGAGCCCGGGGAGCACCCGTCGCCACCAGGCGTGCTGCGCTTCGACGTGGAGGATCTTCACCGCCGCGCTGCTTCGCTTGGCCAGGCCGAACGCCAGCGGCGCCGCCGCCAGGGCGTTCGGGCCGCCGGCCGTGGCCAGCAGGACCCTGACCTGACCCGGATCGAACGCGCCCATCGACTCGGAGGCGACGATGCGGCGCACCTCGTCCTCGGTCATGCGGACGCGCGGCATCGTGAGCCGCAGGCCGACCGGCGCCAGGAACGACGTGACGATGGCGACCAGGACGATGATCGAGAACATCTGCGGCGTGAGGATCCCGAGCGAGAGGCCGATCGTCGCCACCACGATCCCCATCGCGCCGCGCGCGTTCATCGCGACCGCGATCGACGAAGCCTCCCAGAAGCGCAGCCCGCCCCAGTAAGCGCCGAGCGCGCAGCCGACCAGCTTGCCGAGGCAGGCCACACCGGTGACGAGCGCCAGCATCCGCCCGCCGTAGAGCTCCCAGATGTTCACGCGCAGGCCGACGACGCCGAAGAAGATGGGCGCCAGGACGCTGAAGGTGAACGACTCGAGGCGGACGACCGTCTCCTTGCGCAGCCGCGGCACCTGGTGCAGCACGACGCCCGCCACGAAGGCGCCGAACACGGCGTGGACGCCGATCCGTTCGGTCGCCGCCGCGCACAGGAAAGTGACGGCGATGATCGAGGACCAGGTCGGAGTCGCTCGACCTGAAGCGCTCGGAGGTGACGCGGACGGCGACGCGAAGGAGCGGGAACAGGACGAACGCCGCTCCGGCGATGAAGATGGCGAGCCAGAGCATCGTCAGCCCCAGATCCGCGACGTGGACCGCGCCGTGTGTGGCGGCGCCCGCGATGAGCGAGAGGATCAGCCAGCCGACGGTGTCGTCGACGACGCCGGCCGAGAGGATGACGAGGCCGATATTGCGTTTGGTCAGATCGAGATCGACGAGGATCTTGGCGATGACCGGCATCGCCGAGATCGACATGGTGGTGGCGAGGAAGAGGCTGAACAGCACGCGGTGATCGGGGTCGAGCAGATAGTGGCCCGGCATGAGGTATCCGAGGCCGAAGCCGAGCCCGAACGGCAGCGCCATCCCCATCATCGAGGCGATGAGCGCCGCGCGCCCGAGATTGCGCAGGAGCCGCAGATCGGTCTCGAGGCCCGTCAGCAGCAGGAGCAGGCTCATGCCGACAGTGCCGAAGGCGTCGAGCAGGTGCACCTGCTCCGCGTCCGAGGGGAAGAGGGCCGCGAACGCCGCCGGCGCATAGTGGCCGAACAGGCTGGGCCCGAGGACGATCCCCCCCGCCATCTCGCCCACCACCGCCGGCAGGCCGATCCGCTTGGCGACCTCGGCGCCGAGACGGGCCACGGCGACCAGCAGCGCCAGCTGGACGAGCAGCAGGAAGATCGAGTGACCCGGCAGGCCCGGCGCGTGCACGCGTCGCGACCCTAGCACGGCCCCCGGACATAGGTTGTATGCTCCCAGGCGATCGTGTCCGACGACGAGCTAGGCCGGCGGGTCCGCGGCCGTGTCCTCCTTCGCACGGTGCCGTATCTGCTGCTGCTTTACTTCGTCGCCTATCTCGATCGCGTCAACATCAGCTACGCCGCGCTGGAGATGCGGCACGATCTGCCGCTCTCGGACAGCCAGTACGGCTTTGGCGCCGGAATCTTCTTCTTCGGCTACTTCCTGTTCGAGATCCCCGGGACGTTGCTGGTCGAGACCTGGAGCGCGCGCAAGCTCATCGCGCGTATCCTCGTCGGCTGGGGGCTGGTCGCCTGCGCGATGGCGTTCGTCCACACGCCGCGCCAGTTTTACTGGCTGCGGTTCGCGCTCGGCGCCGCGGAGGCGGGATTCTTTCCGGGCGTGGTGGTCTATCTGTCGCACTGGTTCCGCGTCGAGGATCGCGCGCGCGCCTTCGCGTTCTTCATGCTGGCGGTTCCGATCTCGAACATCATCGGCGCCCCCGTCTCCGGGCTCCTGCTCGGCGTCCATTGGGGCGGGATGGCCGGCTGGCGCTGGCTGTTCCTGCTGGAGGGGCTGCCGGCGATCGTCCTCGGCGTGGTGACGGTGTTCTATCTGACCGACCGGCCACGCGACGCGCGCTGGCTCGATGCTGCCGAGAAGGAGCATCTGCTGGCCGCGCTGGCGCGCGAGAGCGCGGCGACCACACCCGGCGCGACCGATGCAGCGGATGCAGTGGGTGTTCGTCCACTGGCGCGGGCGGTGGCCCAGCGTGACATCTTGCTGTTGGTCCTTGCCTACTTCGGAATCGTCACCACCTCGTATGGCTTCAGTCTCTGGATGCCCACCGTGGTGAAGAGCCTGACGGGTCTTTCGAACCTGACCGTGTCTCTGGTGGCCACCCTCCCCTACGTGGCCGGCGGCATCTGCACGGCGATCATCGGCCTCTCGTCCGATCGCACCGGCGAGCGACGCGTTCACACGATGGTCCCCATGCTGATGGCGGCGGTCGGAATGACGATCGGCGTCGCCTCGCACGCGCCGGTGCTGGGGCTCGTCGCGCTGGCGCTGGTCGGCGCGGGGATCTACGGCTTCATGCCGGCGTTCTGGCCGATGCCGCGCTGGTTCTTGTCGGGCGCGGCGGGCGCGGCGGCGATCGGTCTAATCAACTCGGTCGGCTGCCTGGGGGGATTTGTCGGCCCGTTCCTCGTCGGGAGGTTGAAGTCGGCGTCGGCCGGCTACGCGCCGGGTTTGGCGGCGCTGGGCGCGACGGCGACCTTCGCGGCGGTGATGGTGTTCTTGGTTCGACGGCCGCGCCGGATTGCAGTATGAGAGTCTTGTCGTGAGCAAGATCTACGCGGGCAGCGACCATGCGGGCTTCGCCCTGCGCCTGCGGCTGGTCGAGCACCTGCGCGCCGGCGGGCACACCGTCCAGGATCTCGGAACCGCGACCGAGGCCTCGTGCGACTATCCCGATTACGCCTCCGCCGTGGGACGCGCCGTCAGCGGCGAGGCCGGCGCCGTCGGGCTGCTCGTCTGCGGCACCGGCATGGGGGTCTGCATCGCCGCCAACAAGATCCACGGCGTGCGCGCGGCCCTTGCCTGGAACGTCGAGGTGGCCAAGGTGTCGCGGGCCCACAACGACGCCAACGTGCTGTGCGTGGGGGCGCGAACGGTGCTGGAGTCCGACGCGCTGGCCATCGCCGACGCCTGGCTGGCAGCGCCCTTCGACGGGGGGCGCCACGCGCGCCGGGTCGACAAGATCAGGGCAATCGAAGCCGCGATCGAAGCCGAGGACTGCGCCGCCGGCGTCCGACAACAGAAGCAACAGGGGAGATAGACCGATGGCCACCGCACGAACCCGCATGCACCAGGCCCACGAGCTCGGGCAGAGCATCTGGTACGACAACCTGCGCCGTGGGCTGCTCCGCTCGGGCGCGCTGGCCGGCCTCGTCGGCAAAGGGGTTCGCGGCCTCACCTCGAACCCGACGATCTTCGAGCGGGCCATCGTCGCTTCCAGCGACTACGAGGAGGCGCTGCGCAAGCTGGCGACGGAAGGAAAGTCGACGGCCGACATCTACGAGGCGCTGGTGATCGAGGACATCCGAGGCGCGTGCGACCTGCTCCTGCCCGTATATCGAGTCGAGCGACGGCGTCGACGGGCGCGTCTCGCTCGAGGTGCTGCCCGAGCTTGCCACCAACACCGAGAAGACGGTCTCGGAGGGGCTGCGCCTCGCCCACCTCGTCGGGCGTCCCAACGTCATGATCAAGGTGCCGGCGACGCCCGAGGGCATCCCGGCCATCCGCGCGCTCACGGCGCAGGGCGTGAGCGTCAACGTCACGCTGATCTTCTCGCTGCTCCAGTACGAGGAGGTCGTCGAGGCGTACTCGCGGGGCTCGAGGACCGCGTCGCAGCGGGCGGCGAGCTCGCGGGCAGATCGCTTCGGTCGCGAGCTTCTTCGTCTCGCGCGTCGACAGCGTCTGCGACAAGCAGCTCGCCAGAAGGCCGAGGAGGCGGCGAAGGCCGGCGCCGGCCGACGTCGCGAAGCGCGCGCCAGGCGCTGCATGCGGCAAGATCGCGATCGCCAACGCCAAGATGGCGTACGAGATCTACGAGCGGCACGATCGCCTCGCCGCGCTGGAAGGCGCTGGCGGCGGCCAAGGGCGCGTCGCCCGCAGCGCCTGCTCTGGGCGTCGACGGGGACGAAGGACCCGAGGTACCCCGACACGATATACCTCGACGCCCTCATCGGGCGCGACACGGTCGACACCGTGCCGCCCGCGACGCTCGACGGCCTTCATCGACCACGGCACCGGTCGCGCCGACGCTCGCGACCGGCTACGACGGCGGCGCACGCGGTGATCGCCGAGCTCGCGCGCGCTGGGCGTCGATCTGTCGCGCGTCTGCCACGGCCTGCTCGACGACGGCGTGAAGTCGTTCGCGAGCGTCGATGACGGCGCTCATCGACGCCGTGACGGCCCGGCGCGCCGCGCTGCTCGAGTCGGCCTCGGGACGACAGCGGCCATGCTGCCCGCGCCGCTCGCGGCTGGCCGTCGACGCCGAGGTGCTGCGCCTCGCCGCCGGCGGGCGCGCCCAAGCGCCTCTGGGACGGCGACCCGACGCTCTTCACCGACGGACCCCGCGCACGAGACGTCGATCAAGACGCGGCTCGGCTGGCTGCGCGTCGCCCGCGCTCATGCAGAGCGAAGCTCGCCGAGCTCGCGGCCTTCGTCGCCGACGTCGCGCGGCGCCGGCTTCACCGACGCCGTGCTGCTCGGCATGGGCGGCAGCTCGCTCGCGCCCGAGGTGCTGGCGCGACCTTCGCCGGCGCAGACCCAGACGGGCTGCGGCTGCACGTCCTCGACAACACCGATCCGGCGGCCGTCGCCGGCGTCGACGAGGCGATCGCCGGCAAGAAGGCGCTCTTCATCGTCGCCTCGAAGTCGGGCGGCACGATCGAGATCCAGTCGTTCGAGCGGCACTTCTGGCAGAAGACGCTCGCGCAGAACGAGGGCGACGTCGCGCGCGCGGGCGCCGCGCTTCGTCGCCATCACCGATCCGGCGACGCGCCTCGGTCAGCTCGCCGAGGAGAAGAAGTACCGCAACGTCTTCGTCAACGCGGCCGACATCGGCGGGCGCTACTCGGCGCTCTCCTACTTCGGCCTCGTGCCGGCGGCGCTGCTCGCGGGCGCCGACGTCGCCGGGCTCGCTCGCGAGGCGGCGGTCGAGCTGGCGGCCGCCTCGAGCGCCGTCGTGCCGGCGCCCGACCCCGCGGCGCTGCGCCTCGGCGTCGGCGCTCGGCGTCGCCGCAAGGCGGCCGCGACAAGCTGACGCTCGTCATGTCGCCGGAGATCGCGATCGCTCGGCTCGTGGATCGAGCAGCTCGTCGCCGAGTCGACCGGCAAGGAGGGCCGCGGCGATCGTCCCCGTCGACGGCGAGCCGCTGGGCGCGCCCGCGGCCTACGGCGACGATCGGCTGTTCGTCTACCTGCGCCTCGGCGACGGCGACGCCGCGCAGAGACGCGCCGTGGCGCGCGCTCGAGGCGGCCGGTCACCCGGTCGTCGTACCGCACGCTCGAGAGCCGCGAGGCGCTGGGCCGCGAGTTCTTCCGCTGGGAGGTCGCGACCGCCATCGCGGGCGCCGTCGCTGGGCGTCAACCCGTTCGACGAGCCCAACGTCACCGAGGCCAAGCTCGCGACCGGCGCGCTGCTCGCGCACCTTCGTGACCGAGGGCAAGCTGCCGGCCGCCGAGCCGGAGGACGTCCTGCGGGCCCGAGCGACGTCGACCGCATCGCGCGCGCACCTCGCCTCGGCGGGCCCGGGCGACTACGTGGCGTTCTGCGCCTACCTGGTGCGCACGCCGGAGCGCGACGCCGCCCTGACCCGCAGCTGCGGGTCGCCTGTCGCGCCGCTCGCAAGAACGCGACGACCGTCGGGTACGGCCCGCGCTTCCTGCATTCGACGGGACAGCTGCACAAGGGCGGCGCCGAACACGGGCGTGTTCCTGCAGCTGACCGCCGACGCGACCGCCGAGCTATCCGACCTGCGATCCCCGGCGAGGGGTACACGCTTCGCGACGCTGCGGAACGCGCAGGCGCTGGGCGACCTGCAGGTGCTGCGCCGCCGCGGGCGGCGCGCGCTGCGCGTCCACCTGGGCACCGACGTCGACGCGGGTCTCGAGGCCCTGGCCGACGCGATGGCGAGCCGCCGCAAGTAACCGCTCGCTCAATCAGACGACCCAACGACGCTGACAAACGACGCGGAGAAGATCGCGCTTCCCGCTGCGCTGCCGAACCCGCTGCGCGAGGGGCTGGTCAGGAGGAGCGGATCCCCGAGCCGGCGACGATGGTCATCTTCGGCGCGTCGGGCGATCTCGCGACGCCGCAAGCTTGCTCCCCGCGCTCTACAGCCTGACGCGCGATCGCCTGCTGCCGGCGCGGTTCGCCGTGCTCGGGTTCGCGCCGCCAGCCCAGGACGACGACGCCTTCCGCGACGAGATGCGGCGCGGGCTGCGACGAGTTCGCGCGCCGGCGCCCGGTCGACGCCGCGCTCTGGATGGCGTTCGCCCGCAACGTCTTCTACCAGCAAGGCGCTACGACGATCCGGCGGCGTTCCAGCGCCTCAAGACGCGTCTCGAGGAGATCGAGCGAACGTTGGGGCTCCCCGGCAACCGCGTCTTCTACCTGTCGACGCCGCCGTCGGCCTTCGCCCCGGTGATCCGCAGCCTGGGCCAGGCGGAGCTCGCCCCGCCGCCGGCGCCAGGCAGACCGTTCGCGCGCGTCATCATCGAAAAGCCGTTCGGCGTCGACCTGGAGACGGCGCGCGCGCTGAACCGCCAGGTGCACGAGATCCTCGACGAGCGGCAGATCTACCGGATCGACCACTACCTCGGGAAGGAGACGGTCCAGAACCTGATCGTCTTCCGGTTCGCCAACGGGATCTTCGAGCCGCTCTGGAACAACCGCTTCGTCGACCACGTCCAGATCACCGGGGCGGAGACGGTCGGCGTCGAGGGGCGCGGCGGCTACTTCGAGCAGGCGGGCAGCCTGCGCGACATGGTCCAGAACCACCTCCTGCAGGTCTTGAGCCTGATGGCGATGGAGCCGCCGGTGGCGTTCGAGGCCGACGGTGTGCGCGACGAAAAGCTCAAGGTGCTCAAGGCGCTGCGCCACATTCCCGAAAGCGATTTCGA
Organism: uncultured Pseudomonadota bacterium; assembly: GCA_963831685.1. Lineage (GTDB taxonomy): Bacteria > Myxococcota_A > Polyangia > Fen-1088 > Fen-1088 > JADGRB01. Next base: position 743,121 of record CAWHRJ010000004.1, on the reverse strand, counting down.
ACGTCAGGTGGTGCGCGCGCAGTACGCCGCCGGCTCGAACGCCGGTCGCGCGGTCCCCGGCTACCGCCAGGAGCCGGGCGTCAACCCCGCGTCGACGACCGAGACGTTCGTGGCGCTCAAGCTCTTCATCGACTCGTGGCGCTGGGCCGGCGTGCCGTTCTATCTCCGCTCGGGCAAGCGGCTCCCCAAGCGCGTCACCGAGATCGCCATCCACTTCAAGGAGGCGCCGCACCTGCTGTTCGGGCAGCGCGCGCACACGATCCGGCCGAACGTCCTCAGCATCCGGATCCAGCCCGACGAGGGGATCGCGCTCAATTTCGGATCCAAGCTGCCGGGCCCGGCGATGGAGATCGCGCCGGTGAGCATGGAGTTCCGCTACGGGACCTCCTTCGGGATGGAGCCGCCCGAGGCCTACGAGCGCCTGCTGCTCGACTGTCTCCTCGGCGACGGGACGCTGTTCACGCGCGGCGACGAGGTGGAGGCGAGCTGGAGCTGGGTGTCGCGCATCCACCAGCGCTGGGCCGCCGAGACCGCCGCCGGCAAGACCACCCTCCCCGCCTACGCGGCCGGGAGCTGGGGCCCCGAGGAGGCCGATCGCCTGCTGGCCGCCGACGGCCGCGCCTGGCGGCTGCCATGACCAACCTCGAGCGCGCCGGCGTCAACTTCGAGCACTTCGCGCGCGGCGAGCCGATCGCCGTCGACGTCGGCGAGATCGAGCGCGAGCTGGGGTCGCTCTGGCAGCAGGCCAGCCATGACGGCGGCAGCGGCGCCGTGGCGCGCGCGGCGCTCTGGAACCTGGTCATCCCGGCGCGCGGTCGCGCGGCGCTGGCCAGGACCAAGGCGCTGGTCGACGCCATCGCCCCGGCGGTTCCGATCCGGGCCATCACCCTGTGTCTCGACGACGCCGCGGGCGGGGATCTGTCGGCGACGATCGAGAGCAACGTCGTCTCGCAGCCGGATGGAAGGCGCGTCGTCTACTCGGAGGAGATCAGCCTGGTGGGGCCGACCGACGCCGAGGCGCACTTCGGGGCGATGGTGCGCGCGCTGCAAGTCCCCGGCGTCCGGACCGCGACGTTGTGGATGGACGCCGCGATGCCGTCGACGCTGCTCGTCCGCGAGCTCCTGCCGGTGACCCGGCGCCTGATTGTCGACACGGCGAGCTGCGCGGCGCCGTTGCACCTGCAGGATCTGGAGCGTCTGGCAGCGCGCACCCATCCCCGCCCGGTGGCCGATCTCGGCTGGCTGCGCCTGGCCAGTTTCCGTCTGCTGTTCGCCGGCCTCTTCGACCCGCCGGTGGGAGGCGCGCCGCTCCGGGCCGCCACCAAGCTGCTGGTCCGCCACCGCCCGGGCGGGGACGTCAGCGCCCTGCTGATCGTCGCCTGGCTGGGACAGCTGCTCGGGTGGCGGCCCCTCCGCTCCGTGGAGACAGCCGACGGCGGGCTGCGGTTCGACCTCGAGCGCGCGGACGGCGGCAGCGTCGAGGCGTTCGTCGTCCCCGGCCCGGGCGCCTGCGACGAGAGCGCCATCCTGGCGATCGAGCTTTCGAACGGTCGCGACGAGTACGTCGTCACGCGCGACAAGATCGACGAGGCGCACGTCCGGCTCCCGATCGCGCCCCCCAAGGCCGTCAAGCTCGACGCCTACTCCGACGCCGACATCTGCGTGGCGGCGCTGGGCCCGCGCGGCCGCGACCCTCTCTTCGCCCGCTGCCTCGAGTACGCCGGGCGCCTCTGGTCACTGGAGGTGCAGAGCGGGGGTAGCCGACGCTGAAGGCGGGCATCCGGCCGGGCGACCCCCGCGTCTGACAGATTGTCGTGGTCTCCGTCGGACGCTCAGCGCAGCGACTGGTCTGGCTGGCCGTGGCCTCCGCCGGTTGCGCCCCGCCCGCTTGGATCGAGGAACCACCGCGGTTTCCCGCCGGCGCGCAGAGCTGGAACTTGCCGCTCTACGAGCCGCTGACGCGCATCGGCCCGCACGTCGTCGCCACGGCGGTGGGGCGCGCCAGGTCGGATCCGCCGCCCACGCGCCCCGTTTTGCTCTACGCCGACAGTGGGTCGTCGCGTGGGGCGCTCCTCGCCGAGACGTTCGCGCGGATCGGCGTCGCCACCGACGGCTCGCGCTTCGTGACGATCGAGGACGCTGCCGGCGCCAAGCACGGCTGGCGCGGCGCGCTCCTCCCCGAGCTGCGCCTCGCGGACGGGCCGACCGTTGCCGCTCTGCCGACCTCGGTGACCGATTACAAGGAGGTCCTCGGGGCCGACGTGATGGCAGCGCGCGGCTGGCAGATCGACCTCGACGCGGGCGTCCTCCGCCTGGGCGCCGAGCCCTGGCGGGCCGACTCCGAGGTGGTCCGCGTGCCGGTGCGCCGCTTCGGAAACCACGCCATCGTCGATCTCGTCGTCGCCGGCCAGCCGGTGCCGTTGCTCGTCGACACCGGCGCGCCGTTCACCGTCGTCGACGAGGCCGTGCTGCGGCGGCTCGGCCTCGCCGAACGCCCCCTCGTGTCGCGCTGGCCGCTGGGGGGCGCCGGTCGGACGGTGACCGTGGAGACGTCGTTCGAGGGGCCGGTCGCGCTCGGCGGGCGTGCGCTGGGCGTGCAGCGCATCTTCGCCCACCCGGGAGGACTCACCAACGGCCAGGGGATGCTGGGGAACGACATCCTCTACCGATTCGCCTTTCAACTGACCCGCGACGGGCTCGCGCTCCGGCCGCGCCCCACCGACCTCGTCGCCTCGGCGCCCCGGCGGATCGCGCGCTGGACGGATCTCCCCGCCTGTCCGGAGATGCCCGGTTGCGTCGCCGCCGAGCTCGCGCCGGGCGACCCGGCCGACCCGCACGTGCGCGTCCGCTTCCGGGCCGTTCCGCCGCGACCGTTTCGCTATTTGTTCGGGTGCGCCGGCGCCGACGGCCGGCTGCGTGATTCGCCGCTCTGGGTGGAGATCGCCGTCCGCGCCCCGCTGCCCGGCGCAGAGGTCGACGTCGCCGTCGCGCCCGAGACGCCAGTCCCCATCCGCCGCTTCTGGGCGACCGGTTGCGCGGGGCTCACGCTCCTCGACGCCAACCCGATCGTCGAGGGGGCGCGACCTGCACCAGCGGTCGCCGAGGCGCACCTGGCGAGCGACCTCCGGCGGATCACCTTTCGCTGAGACTGACTCAGCGAACGCGCACGACGAAGTTGTTGCGCTTGCCCCGGCGCAGCACGACCAGGCGGCCGTCGATGAGGTCGGCCGACGTCAGGCGCGTCTCGGCGGTGCCGCCGGCGAGCGGCGTGCCGTTGACCGCGATCCCGCCCGCGGCGATCTGTCGGCGGGCGTCCGATTTCGACGGGCAGGCGCCGACCTCGGCGAGCAGATCGACGAGCAGCGCCCCCTCGCCATCGAACCGCGCCCGGTCGACGGTGATCGACGGCGCGGCGCCGAGCGCCGACTCCAGAATGGCGCCGCTCACCGCTCGCAGGTCGCCGCCGCCGAACAGCGACTCGAGCGCGCGCAGGACCTCGGTGAGCGCCTCGCCGCCGTGCACGCGGCGGGTGAGATCCTCGGCCAGCGCGCGCTGGGCGCGCCGCTCGGCGCCGGGCGAGGCCTCGAGCGCCTCGATCTCCTCGCGGCCCCGCACGGTCAGCCAGCGCAGGAAGCGCCCCACGTCGGCGTCCGCGCTGTTGAACCAGAACTGGTAGAAGTCGAACGGCGAGGTCAGCGACCCGTCGAGGAACACCGCACCCTTCTCGCTCTTGCCGTACTTCTTCCCCTCGCTGTTGGTGAGCAGCGGCGCGGTCAGTCCGTAGACGGTGTCGCCCGAGAGGCGCCGCACCAGATCGACGCCCGAGACGATGTTGCCCCACTGGTCCGACGCCCCGACCTGCATCTTGCAGGCGTGGCGCCGGTTGAGCTCGTGGAAGTCGTACGCCTGCAGCAGCATGTACGAGAACTCGGTGTAGGAGATGCCGCTCTCGCGCGACTCGAAGCGCGCCTTCACCGAGTCGCGCTGGATCATCTGGTTGACCGCGAAGTGCTTGCCGACGTCGCGCAGGAAGTCGAGCAGCCGCACGCCGCCCAGCCAGTCGAGGTTGTCGACCACCCGCACGGGCGGCCCCTCGTCAACGGCGAAGAACCTCTCGATCTGCGCGCGGATCTTGGCCGTGTTGGCCCGGACCTTCTCTTCATCGAGCAAGGTGCGTTCGCTGGTCTTGCCCGAGGGATCGCCAATCATCCCGGTCGCGCCGCCCACGAGAGGCAGCGCTTGGTGGCCGTGCCGCCGCAGGTGCGCTAGCAGCATGAGCGGTACCAGGTTCCCGGCGTGCAGGCTGGCCGCCGTCGGGTCGAAGCCCGAATAGACCGCCAGCGGCTTCGACAGCACCTCGCCCATGTTCTCGGCGGTCGCCTGCGCGACGAGGCCACGCCAGGAGAGCTCTTCGAAGGCGCCCATGTGACGGTCTCAACTAGCATCGCCCGTCGGCCGAGACAAGACGCCGTTGGGCTTGGTAAGGTCCGCGGCGCCATGGCCGGCACCCCCAACATCGTCGTCGCGGCGGGCCTCCCCGCGCTGATCGAGCAGGCGGCGGCGCACGTCCGGGCGGCGGCTGCCGCGGCGATCGCGGCGCGCGGGCGGTTCCGGATCGCGCTCGCCGGCGGCTCGACGCCGCGCGCGCTCTACCCGAAGCTGGTGCAGGGGATCGACTGGGCGCGCGCCAACGTCTTCTTCGGCGACGAGCGCGCCGTGCCGCCCGGCGACCCGCAGTCGAACTACCGGATGGCCCGCGAGACGCTGCTCGATCCGGCGCGCGTGCCGCCGGCCAACGTCGTCCGCTGGCGCGGCGAGGATCCCGATCTCGACGCGGCCGCGCGCGACTACGAGGCGGCGCTCACCGCCGGCGCGTCGGCGCCCTGGCTCGACCTGGCGCTGCTCGGGCTCGGCGCCGACGGCCACACGGCGTCGCTGTTTCCGGGAACCTCGGCGCTGGCGGAGGAGGACCGCCTGGCCGTCGCCGTCGACGTCGCCGAGATGGGGACCCGCCGCCTGACCCTCACCTACCCCGCTCTCTGCCGCGCGCGCGACGTCTGCTTCCTGGTAACGGGCGGCGAGAAGGCGTCCGCCTTGGCCGCCGTGGTGGACGCCGGTCACCTGCCGGCCGCGCGGATCGTGCGCCGCTCCGGTCCCGTGACGATCTTCTGCGACGAGGCGGCGGCGAGCGCGCTTCGCGCGACGAGACGAGACAAACAGGCATGACCGTTCTGGCAGGCGACATCGGAGGGACCAACGCGCGGCTGGCGATCTTCGACGCGGGCGCCGGCGGGGCCGTCGGCGCGGCGCTCTGCGAGCAGACCTATCCCTCGCGGTCGTACCAGTCGCTGGACGTCATCGTCGAGGAGTTCCTGACGGCGGCCACCGCCAAGGTCGGCGCCGGCGCCAAGATCGCCAGCGCCTGCCTCGGCATCGCGGGGCCGATCGAGAACAACATGTGCCGCGCGACGAATCTCCCCTGGATCATCGACGGGCGGACGCTGGCCCAGCGGCTGGGGATCGCGCGCGTCACGCTGGTCAACGACTTCCACGCGGCGGCCCTGGGCGTCACCGCCGTCGGCCCCGAGCAGATGGTGGCGCTGGGCGGCGGGACGCCGGTGCCGCACGGACCGATCGCCGTGCTCGGTGCGGGGACGGGCCTCGGGCAGGCCTTTCTCCTGTGGGCGGCGGCCGAGAACGGCTACGAGGTCGTCCCTTCCGAAGGCGGCCACGTCGATCTCGCCGCGCGGACGCCTCTCGAGCTGGGGCTGGTGCAGTTCCTCATCACCAAGTACGGGCGCGTCTCCTGCGAGCGGGTGCTCTCGGGGCACGGCCTCACCGACGCCTTCACGTTTCTCTCCGAGGAGCCGGCCTGTCGCGGGCTCATCCGCCCCGAGACGGCCGCGGCGCTGGCGGCGCAGGGGAGCGATCCGGCGGCGGTGATCTCGCAGCGGGCGATGGCGGGGACCGATCCGGTCTGTGAGATGGCGCTGTCAATCTTCTGTTCCGTGCTCGGCTCGACGGCGGGGAACCTGGGCCTCATGGTCCTCGCCACCGGCGGCGTCTTCGTCGCCGGCGGGATCGCGCCCCGGATCCTGAGCTACCTCCAGCGCGGCGGGTTTCGCGAGGCGTTCGATCGCAAGGGGCGCCTGCACACGCTGGTGGAGCGGCTGCCGGTTTTCGTCGTGACGCACCCGCAGCCAGGGCTCCTCGGGGCGGCGAAGATCGCCCTCGCGCACTGATCGGCGAAACGCGGCGCGGCACGCAAGCAACAAACTGCCCGGGTTCGGTCAAGGATCGTGCGTCAACGGTCGATGTCGGAGCCGTGGGGAACGGTCACCAGGAGGCCCGCGCCGCGTTCAGCGTGGGTGGCGTCCCCGTCCGCCTCGAGACCAGCGATTCGGGACGGACCCAAGTCGTGGGAAACGACCGTTTCGGCCGGATGCTCGGCCGGTCGACCGCGATGCAGGCCGTGTTCGAGGTGCTCGGCAAGGCGGCCTCGAGCGACGCCACGATCTTGCTCGAGGGCGAGACCGGCACGGGCAAGGAGGTCTCCGCGGAGGCGATCCACCTCGGCAGCCCGCGCAAGGAGAGGCCGTTCCTGGTCGTCGACTGCGGCGCGATGCCGCCGCAGCTCCTGGAGAGCGAGCTGTTCGGTCACGAGCGCGGTGCCTTCACGGGCGCCGTCTCGTCGCGGCAGGGCGTGTTCGAGGCGGCGGGCGGGGGCACCGTGTTCCTCGACGAGATCGGCGAGCTGTCGATCGATCTGCAACCCAAGCTGCTGCGCGTGCTCGAGCGGCGCGAGGTGCGGCGGGTCGGCACCAACAACCACGTGCCGGTCAACGTGCGCCTGGTCGCCGCCACCAACCGCAGCCTGCGTGATCAGGTGGCCGCCGGGAAGTTCCGCTCCGACCTCTACTACCGCCTGGCGGTCGTGGAGGTGAAGCTGCCGCCCTTGCGCGAGCGCCTCGCCGATCTGCCGCTGCTGGTCGACCACATCGTTCGCGGGCTGGGGGCGGTCGACGCCGCGGCGGCCGCGCGTGTCCGGTTGCCGGAGTTCGTCGACGCGCTCTCCCGCCACACCTGGCCAGGCAACATCCGCGAGCTGCGCAACTACCTCGAGCGCTGCGTGGCGTTGCGCGACTTCTCTCCCCCCCGCAGCGCGACCGGGTCGATGCCGACGGTCCCCGGCCCGGAGAGCGCCGTGAACGTCGGCCAGCCGCTGCGCGAGGCGCGTGAAGCCTGGGTGAGCGCGTTCGAGCGCCGCTACCTCGAGGAGCTCCTGCGGCTGCACGAGAACCGGGTCAGCGCGGCGGCGCGGGCGGCCGGCGTCGACCGGATCTACTTCTATCGATTGCTCTGGAAGCACGGCCTGCGGACGCGCGAGCCCTCGGGCCGCGAGCCCGACGATCTGGCGTGAACCTCGCGGCCCCGGCCCCGGTCACGGTAGAACCGTCCCCGGTGGAGACCTCCCCGCCCCCGCAGCTCACCGTCCGCGCCTTGGTCGTCGGGGGGGTGATTGGCGCCGTGCTGGCGGCGGGGAACGTCTACACCGGGCTCAAGATCTCGATCATCGACGGCGGCAGCATCACCGCCGCGTTGGTCGGGTTCATGCTCTTCGCGACCTTCACCCGTCTTGGCCGCCGCCCCTACAGCGCGCTCGAGAACAACATCACCCAGACAGCGGCCGCCTCGGCGGCGATCATGGGATACGTGGCCGGCGTCGGCGGTCCCGTACCCGCGATGGCCCTGCTCGGACGCAGCTTCCCCGGATGGGCGCTCTGCCTGTGGGGGCTGGCGATCGCTCTCGCGGGCATCGTGGCGGCCGCCCTGCTCCGCCGCAAGCTGGTGGAGGAGGAGGCGCTGCCGTTTCCCACGGGGAACGCCACCGGCGATCTGATCGAGACCATGTTCGCCGCCCGGGCCAGCGCGATCCGCCGCGCGCGGTTCCTGATCGGCGGCGCCGTCGTGGCCGCGGCGGTCACCTGGATTCGCGACGGGCGGCCCCAGCTGGTCCCGCAGGTGACGGCCATCGGCGGCGCTGTGGGTGGGGTCTCGCTGGCAGCGCTGACCGTCGGGATGAGCTGGAGCCCGCTTTTGCTCTCGACCGGCGTGATGATGGGACTCCGCGCGGCGCTCAGCCTGGCGCTCGGGGCGGCGATTGCCTGGATCGGAATCGCCCCCTGGCTCGTCCGCACGCATGTCGTCCCGGCCGGGGGCTTCGCCGCCTGTGCGGGCTGGCTGGCCTGGCCCGCGCTGGGCCTTCTTCTGGCCGGCAGCTTCCTACCGCTGATTCTCGACTGGCGCTCCGTCGTCCGGGCCGCGAGCGATCTCGGGGCCCTGGTCCGGCGGCGGACCGGCTCGGCGACCGATCCGAACCACCGGCTGCCGGCCGGGGGCCCGGGAAGCGCTGCGGTTCCCGCGCTGCTCATCGCGTTGGCGGCGATCGCCATGCTCGGCAAGGCGCTCTTCGGCCTCCATCCGCTGGCGGCGCTGGCGGCGCTCGTCGCCGCCCTGGTCCTGGCCGTCGTCTCGTCGCGCGCCGCCGGCGAGACCGATCTCGCCCCGGTCGGCCAGGTGGGTACGCTCACCCAGGTCCTTTTCTCGGGTTTCGGGCCGATCCTCTCGATTCTGGCAGGCTCGGTCTCCATGGGGACCTCCTCGCAGGCCGCGCAGACGCTCTGGGCCTTCAAGGCGGGACGGCGCCTCGGCGGCTCACCGCGTGCCCAGCTGACGGCGCAGCTCTTGGGGGCGCTCATCGGGGGGATCGTCGTGGTCCCCGTCTACTTGGTGATCGTCAAGGCCTACGGGATCGGGACCGAGAACCTCCCGGCGCCGGCGGCGATCTCCTGGCGGGCGACGGCGGAGGCGGTCCGGGGCGGGTTCGCAGCCCTGCCGCCGCACGCGGCTGTCGCCGGCGCCCTCGGCCTGGCCGTCGGCGTGCTCCTGTCGCTCGGCGCCCGGCGCCCCTGGGGCCGCGCCTTGCCGTCACCGGCGGCGATGGGGATCGCGATGATGATGCCGGCGTCGCTGGCGCTGGCCGCGCTGGTCGGGGCGGTCCTGGCGGTGTTGGTGAAGCGGTTGCGGCCCAGCGTCGATCAGGAGTCGCTCACGTCGCTGGCGGCGGGCGGGATCGCCGGCGAGTCGGTGATGGGGGTGATCATCGCCGCCCTCGTGGTGACGGGAATCCTCAAGTAAAGGTTGAGAAAGCGGCGCTAACCCGCCGCCCCGGGAGTCAGATGGACGCCCGGGACGTCCTCCTCGGGCGCCCAGTCGGCGGTCGACATCACCTCGCCGCCGACCACCTCCTTGCCACCGGGCGCGTCCGCCGACTCCTTGATCGCCGCCCGGCCGACGTGGACGGCGATGTTGACGTGCACGCCCGCGACCGCCGAGGGGCGGGCCGCCAGGGCCTGGTGAAGACCGGTGGCGATCGCCACCACCTCGGAGCGCTGGCTGGAGGCCGTCGCAGGGTCGTCCGAAAGGACCCGGGCGCCGATGAGGGCGCTGCCGGTCTGCAGCGGCAGCCCGAGGCCGGCGCCCCGGAAGCTCTGCTCGGCGGCGTCGAGGATGGCCGAGGTGTCGTCCAGGACCTCGTCGCTCTCGGCGTCCGCGCCGTCGCCGATCCGGATCTCGAGGTAGATGGCCGCGGCGCGCGCCGCGGTCTCGGCCTGCGCCGACTTCGACCCGACGGCCTCGCGCAGCCCCTCGAGAAAGGCCTTGGCGCTCTGGAACCGGCGCTCGGGCGTCTTCTCCATGCAGCGCAGGACCACGGCGTCGAACGCCGGTGAGACGGGCGCGGCCTGGCTGGGGCGTGGGGGCGGCGCCTCGAGGTGCTGGCGCTCGATGTCGGTCATCGTCTCGGCGCGGAACGGGTACTGCCCCGTCAGGAGGTGATACAGGACCACCCCCAGCGCGTAGATGTCGGTGCGCGGATCGACGCCGTCGCCGCGGATCTGCTCGGGGGCCATCGTGTACGAGGTGCCGAGGCGGGTGCCGACGACGGTCAGTCCGGCCTCGGAGGCGTCGGGGTGCATCAGCTTGGCGATGCCGAAGTCGAGCAGCTTGATGGTCCGCTTCTCGCCCCCACCCCCTTGGGCCATGAAGATGTTGCTGGCCTTGAGATCGCGGTGAACGATGCCGTGCTCGTGCGCCACCTGCAACGCCGCGCAGACCGGCTCCAGGATCTCCAGCACCTCGACGGGGGGAAACCGCCCGCGCTCGTTGAGCATCGAGCGGACGTCGGTCCCGTCGAGCAGCTCCATCACGTAGAACGGGCGCCCGTCGGGGAGCGTGTCGAACTCGTAGATGTCGACGATCGCCGGGTGCTTGATCATGTTGACGGCCTGCGCCTCGCGCACGAACCGCGTGACCATCTGGGGCGAGGCCGCCAGCTGCCGCCGCAGGACCTTCACCGCCGCCTTGCGCCCCAGGACCTTGTGCTGGGCCTCGTAGACCGTGCCGCCGCCGCCGGAGGCGATCTCCCGCTTCAGGACGTACGCGCCCGCGATCGTGCCGGGCTGGAGCGCATCGGCGTCGACCGCCGCCGCCATCCCGGACGGCGTCTGGTTCGGGCCGAGCGCCCGCGTCTTGTCCTGGTCTTCTGGCTTGGGAAGCACGTTTGGCGTTTTCTTGGGCGCAGTCGAGGCCCGCCGCTTCCGGTAGAATCGGAGGCTCTGCGACAAACATTTAGCTCATGATTGACTCACATTGTCATCTGGATCAGTCGTACTTCGGCGAGGAGCGCGCCGCGATCCTCGCGCGCGCCCGGGAGGTCGGGGTGACGGCCTTCGTCTGCGTGGGGGTCGGGCGCGGCAGCGGAGCCGCCGAGGAGGCCGCCGCCATCGCCGCGGCGGAGCCGGACGTCTTCGCCACGGTAGGCGTCCACCCACACGACACCGCGGAGGCGACCGAGGAGCATTGGGCGACCTACGCGCGGCTGGCGCGCGCCCCCCGGGTGGTCGGGATCGGCGAGACCGGGCTCGACTACCACTACGAGCACGCCCCGCGGGAGGTGCAACAGCAGGCCTACCGGCGGTCGATCGGCCTCGGCCGGGCGGCCAGCTTGCCGATCGTGTCGCACGTCCGCGACGCCCACGCCGATGCCGCCGCGATCCTCCGCGAGGAGGCTGGGGGTCTTCCCGGCGTCATTCACTGCTTCACGGGCGGCGTGGCCGAGGCGCGCGCCTACCTCGACCTTGGGCAGGTGCTGTCGTTCTCGGGGATCGTGACCTTCAAGAACGCCGGGAACGTGCGCGAGGCCGCGGCGTTCGCGCCGCTCGACCGCATCCTGATCGAGACGGACGCTCCCTACCTGGCGCCCATCCCGCACCGGGGCGGGCGCAACGAACCGGCCTACATCGTCGAGACGCTGAAGGTCCTGGCCGGGCTGCGCGGGATCTCCCCGGCCGAGCTCGACGCGGCGACGACGGAAAACTCGCGCAAGCTGTTCCGTCTCGCCGCGCACGCGCGCACGATTGATGAAAACGACCGCCGTGCCGATTGACGGGACCTGATCGCACGGCGGATACTGAAATTCTTTCGTGAGCCCGGATCAGCCTGCCCCTCAAACCGCCGCCGTGCCGGCCCCCGCGCCTGTGCGGGTGCGGCTCCGGTATGCGGCGTTCGAGACCTTCATCGAGAAGTTCGCGCCGAACGTGACCCGCGGAGGGCTCTTCCTGGCCAGCCGGACGCCGCGACCGGTGGGTGAGATCTTCCAGTTCGAGGTGCAGCTCGCCGGGGGCGAGGTGGCGCTGGCCGGCGACGGGAAGGTCACCTGGGTGCGCGAGTTCGACCCCGCTGCGCCCAACAAGCCGCACGGGATGGGCGTGCAGTTTCTGCGGCTGGACGGGCCGTCGCGCGAGGTGGTGAACCAGATGCTTGCGCGCAAGGCGGCCGGGAACTCGGGCGCCATCCGCATCCCGATGCCGTCCCCCGGATCGGGGCGCGCGCGCAGCGGGACCAACGGAACCGCCGCGCCGGCGGTGCGGATCGACACCAGCGTCGACCTCGCCGCCGAGCTGGGGATCGACGAGGCCCGCCTCAAACGGGCGGTCGAGCGAAACTGGCTGGGGAACGGCCGCGGCAGCGGCGAGATCGACGAGCTGGAAGGATTGCTGCGCCCGGAGACGGTGGAGCCGGTCAGCGTGGCGCAGGCGCTCGCCGAGCTGCCGCGCCTGCTCGATCCGACCGCGCGCCGGATGAGCGGGGCGTTCCGGCCGCTGGGGGAGCTGTTCCCGAATCAGGCGGTCGGGCCCAAGAGCGACGATCCCGACGAGCGCTGACGGGTCTCCGCCGCGGAGACCGAACTGGTCAGCGGGTGCGGGCGGCCGAGCAGCAAGGGCGCCGCGCCGGAGAGGACTCCGGCTGGCGTCGTCGCGTGGGGCGCCCGGCCGGGCGGTTGCCCCGCCCGTCTCGACGACGCAGCAGGAACCCGATGGCACCGACGAACAGGACGGCGGCGCCGGGTGACGGTGCCTCCGTCGTGGAGCAGGCGCAGCCGGCGCCCGGTGCGACCGGGGGCGGCACCCCCGCGTCGTGACCCGTGTCGCCGGCGGCGCCCGTCGTGGGCGCAGCGCCGTCGAAGGTCTCGCCCGACGTGCCGGCGTCGAGCCCCAGGCCTCCCGCGCCCGTCGCCTCGCCGCCGCCGCCCTGACCACCCGCCGCGCTCCCGCCGGCGCCGCCCGCCATGGCGGCGCTGCCGCCGATACCACCGGTCTCGGTCGACGGCGCGCCGCCGGCCCCGCCGGTGGCACCCGACAGCCCACCGCCCGCACCGCCCGCGCCGGATCCGCCGGCGCCGGCGTCGCGCCCTCCGACGTTACCGGTTCCGGCGGTGCCGCCCGCACCCGTCGCGCCCGCGGCCCCGGTCGAGCCCGTCATGCCCGCTGATCCACGCATCCCCCCTGCGCCGCTCGCGCCGCCGGTTCCGTAGCCGGGATTGCAATCCTTCAGGGAGAGGGTCACCGACTGGCCGGCCGCCAGGGCGAGGTACGAGATAGTCTGGCCGCCGTAGGTCTCGGCGCCGGGCGTGCAGAGTCCGGTGACCGGCACCGTCGCCGCCTCCCCGACGGTCACCGTCAGCGAGGTTGACGGCGTGATGGTGGCGGTCACGCGCGAGGCGTTGAACGTCATCCGGCTCCGCACGCGCGCGGCGAGATCGTCCATGGTCGGGGTGACGATCGGGAACGTCGCGGTCGCGGCGTACTTGTCGAGGGTGGCGGTCAGAAGATCGGAGAGCAGACTGTGCCCCTGGCCGTCGTAGTCGCGCGTGTTGGCCTGGTGGAACATCCAGGAGTCGTTGTTCCCGGCGAGCAGATCTTGCACGAGGCCATCGCTCGTCTGGGCGATCACCGTTGCGTAGTCGACGGCGCCGCCGCCCGAGACGAGCGCCTCGTACTCCGGGATCCACTCGGACGGCTGGGACACGTCGTAGAAGAGGTTCGTCGGGATCCGCGGCATTTCGAGCACCGATGGCGCGAGCGCGTTCGGCAGGCCTGCGTTCGGGGTCGGGTTGCGTTGGCCGCTCACCGAGGTGTCGCTGACGATCTGCCGGATGCCGGCGTCGTGAATGGCCCGCATGGCGTCGGAGCTGGCGAGCCCGGAGATGCTGGGCGTCACCGCGTTCACCGTCGCGTAGGGCGCGAGCCCCAGCCCCTTGAGGAAGGTGTCGTTGCGCGTGAACTCGGTCAAGACGTCGGCGTAGCTCAGCCCGTCGAGGACCGGGTGGTCCCAGGTGTGATTGATATAGGAGAAGGTCGGTCCGAGCGCGATCGCCTTGGTGGTCAGCGGGTCGCCCGGCATCGACTGCGACCCCGAACCGTTGGCACACCACGCCAGCCGCAGGTCAGCGAACTGCGGCGCCTCCCGCATGCCGTTCTGCCAGTTGGCGAGCGCTTGCAGGTCGGCGTCGTTGATCCGGTAAGGCGGTCCGCCCGTGTAGATCGCGCTGGCCAGGAAGAGGTCGTCGATCTGGGGGACGAAGTAGACGTGGCGCTCTCCGATGAACAGGCCGCGCGTCGCCCAGTTGACGAGACCGTAGGCGAGCTCGAGGTACGGCGTCAGGTAGCTCGCCTGGGCGAAGGTCAGCGCCAGCGCTTCGCGCCCGTCGGTGTACTGGCGCAATACGCCGTAGACGTTTCCGCTCGCGTCGACGAGAAGCGGCGTGGTCGCTCCGTCGGTCGAGCTGACGATCGACGGGTAGGCCCACCCGTCGGTCATGACGAGGGGGTGTGAGCAGTTGGTCCCCACGAAGGTCGTGCTTCCTGCCGCCGTGCAGGTCAGCGTCAGGGGCGTCTTGGTTGGATCGACGGAGCCGTTGGCGCCGAGGCCGTACATGGCGCCAGGCGAGGCGTAGAGCGCGACGCGACGAACGTTGAACGCCGCCTCGTAGTTCTGCAGCGTCGTCCACTCGTCGATTGAAAAGGCGCTGCCGCCGGCGGTCTCCAGCCCGCCAAGGTCGAGAAAGACGGCGTCGTACTTCCCGTGCGTGCCGGTGGCCAAGGCGTCGGCCGTGAGCGCGGGGCCGGTCGTCGCATTGAGGACGTCGTAGGGCGCGCCGAGAAACTGGAGCGTGGTCGTGATGGCACCGAACGCCGCGTCGGTGCCGTCGGCCGTGATGACCAGCGCCCGGGCGTCGACCACCGCACCCGCAAGCGGCCCAGCCTCGGCCGTGGGCGGCGCATGGACGACCACGCCCAGCGATTGCGGCCTGCCGACCGGCTGCCGGCGCACCACCGGCGGCCGAACGAGCCGCTCCTGGGCCAGCAAGGGACCACCGCCGGTCTCCGCCGCGCCGTTACACCCGAGAACGCCCAGCGCCAGCCCACCCGTGAGCGCCACCGTCCAACCGCCGACCTGAATTTTCACGCCCGCCCTCCGTCGCAAGGTCGCCGACACGAATACGGCCGAATGGGAGTCGACAGCAGATCTCGTGCCGGGTGATCGGCGCGGATTCATCCCCCCGGCGCTACCGACCGGTATCGGCGGGCGGCCTACGGGAGGTCTACGGTGACCCACGGGCCCGGCGTGACCGGGAGCGGCCCTACGGGCTGAGCTTGAGGTTCTTCCGGATGCGCGCGATCGGCTCGTCGGTGTTGGGGACGAACGGACGCCCGGTGATGAGCTCGCAGAGCTGGATGTAGCGGCGCGCCGCCTCGACGCGCAGGTCGTCGGAGAGCGTGGGCGCCGGCCCCTCGCCGCGGTACCCCAGATCGACCAGCGCGCGGCGGACGTACTCCTTGTCGAGGCCGCGCGGCTCCTCGCCGTTGGCGAAGCGCGCCTCGTAGTCGTCGGCGTACCAGTAGCGCGATGAATCGGGGGTGTGGATCTCGTCGATGAAGCAGAGGCTGCCGTCGGGGCGGCGGCCGATCTCGTACTTCGTGTCGACCAGGATGAGGCCGCGGCGCAGCGACTCGACCTGGCCGAAGGCGAAGACCCGCGCGCACATGTCGGCCGCGCGATCGAAATCCTCGGCGCTCATCTGCCCCATCGCCAGGATCTCCGCGCGCGACGCCGACACGTCGTGATCGCCCTTGGCAGCCTTGGTCGAGGGCGTCAGGATCGCCTTCGGAAGCTTCTGGTTCTTCTTCATCCCTTCGGGCAGATCATGGCCGCAGAAGGTCCGCGCGCCGTTCTTGTAAGCGGTCCAGATCGACGTCGAGGTCACGCCGGTCATGTAGGCCCGCATGATGAGCTCGACCGGGAGCAGCTCGCACTCGCGCGCCACGGTGACCGCCGGATCGGGGACGCTGATGACGTGGTTGGGGACCAGGTCGGCGGTCGCCTCGAACCAGAACGACGCCATCTGGTTCAGCACCTGCCCCTTGAAGGGGATGGTGCCGAGCACGACGTCGAACGCGCTTATCCGGTCGCTGGCGACCAGCGTCCGCTTGCCGTCGCGCACGTAGCAGTCGCGCACCTTCCCCTCGTACTTCTCGCCCAGCTCTGGGAAGTCGGTCGATTCCAGCGTCTTCGTCAGCTGCGCGCGCAGCACGGTCTCGTCGATCGTTTGGCTCATGACAGGGCTCCTCCCGGGTCCTTTTCGCCGAGCGCGCGATCGATGATCGCGCCCGTGTGGCGGAGATGGTGGGCGAGGTCGAAGGCGCGGTCGATCTCCGCGGCGGTGAGACGAGCTGCGATGTCGGGGTCGGCGGCGAGCAGCGCCCGGAAGGTCCCCTCCCCCGCCACGGCCCGGAGCGCGTTGCGTTGCACCAGCTCGTAGCCGGCCTGGCGGGCCATCCCCTTGCGGACGAGCTGCAACATGACGGCCTCGCTGAAGAAGAGGCCGCCCGCGAGCTCCAGGTTGCGCTTCATCCGGTCGGCGTTGACCACCAGCCCGTCGATGAGGCCGGCGGCGCGGCGGACCGCGAAGTCGCAGAGCCCCGTGGCGTCGGGGCCGATGACCCGCTCGACGGACGAATGCGAGATGTCGCGCTCGTGCCAGAGCGCCACGTCCTCGGCCGCCGCGGCGGCGTACGAGCGCAGCAGGCGCGCGATCCCGCACAGGTTCTCCGACAGGATCGGGTTCTTCTTGTGCGGCATCGCCGACGACCCCTTTTGCCCTTTGCCGAAGGCCTCGGTTGCCTCGCCGACCTCGGTGCGCTGCCAGTGGCGCACGGTCACGCCGATCCGATCGAGCGCGTTGCCGATGCGGGCCAGCGCCGCGAAGTAGGCCGCGTGGCGGTCGCGGGCCACGATCTGCGTGGGGACCGTCTCGGGCCGCA
Organism: uncultured Pseudomonadota bacterium; assembly: GCA_963831685.1. Classification (GTDB taxonomy): domain Bacteria; phylum Myxococcota_A; class Polyangia; order Fen-1088; family Fen-1088; genus JADGRB01. Next base: position 726,397 of record CAWHRJ010000004.1, on the reverse strand, counting down.
GCCCCAGCGTCGCCAGCGCCCTGCTCTCGATCGGGGGCTCGAGGTTGGCGTAGGTGCCGACGGCGCCGGCGATCTTGCCGACCGCTATCTCCTGGCGCGCTGCCACCAGCGTCGCGCGGGCGCGTCCCAGCTCGGCGAAAAAGCCCGCGAACACCAGGCCGGCGGTGATCGGCTCGGCGTGGATGCCGTGAGAGCGGCCGATGGCCGTGGTCGCGCGGTGCTCCTCGGCGCGGCGGCGACAGGCGGCCCGCAGCAGATCGACGCCGGCCAGTATCTGGTCGGCTGCCTCCACCAGGTTGATCGCCAGCGAGGCATCGAGCACGTCCGAGGAGGTCATTCCCAGGTGCAGCCAGCGCGCCGGCTCGCCCGCCAGCTCCTCGACGTGCGACAGGAAGGCGATCACGTCGTGGCGGGTCCGCTCCTCGTGCTCCAGGATGCGGGCCGCATCCAGCTTCCCCTGCGCCTTGCCGCGTACGGCGGCGGCCGTCCCGGGGGGAACGGTGCCCGCGGCCTCCATCTCGGCGCAGGCCGCCAGCTCGACCTTCAACCAGGTCTCGTAGCGGTGGCGGTCGGACCACAGCTCGGCCAGCTCGGGACGCGTGTAGCGGGAGATCATCTTCTTGCGCGTCCCCTTCTAACGAAATCGGGAGAGCCGTTCAAGGCAGGAGCAGCGTCGAGCCGATCGTCTTGCGCCCTTCGAGATCGCGGTGGGCCTGCGCCGCGTCGCGCAGCGCGTAGGTCTGGCCGATGTCGATCCGCACGGCGCCGCGCCCCACCAAGTCGAAGAGGCGCCCCGCCGACTGCACCAGCTCCTCGCGCGTCGCAATGTAGTGGTTCAGCGTGGGGCGCGTGAAGAACAACGACTTCGCGGCCAGCTTCGCAGGATCGAGCGACGGCACGACGCCCGACGACTGGCCGAACAGCACGAGCATCCCGCGGACCGCCAGGCAGTCGAGCGATCCGGCGACGGTCTCCTTGCCCACCGAATCGAACACGGCCCGCACGCCGGCGCCGCCGGTCAGCTCCTTGACGCGTTCGACGAAGTTCTCGCTCTGGGTGTCGATCACATCGTCGCAACCGTTCTGGCGGGCGCGCGCGACCTTGTCGGGGCCGCCGGCGGTGCCGATCACCTTGAGGCCGATCGCCCGCGCCCACTGGCAGGCGATGCTGCCGACGCCACCGGCCGCAGCGTGAAACAGGATGGTGTCGCCGCGGCCGGCGCGCACCAGCCGGTGCAAGAGGTACTCCGCGGTCATCCCCTTGAGCATCATCGCCGCGGCGGTGCGGTCGTCGATGGCAGGCGGCAGCCGGACCAGGCGATCGGCGGCGATGAGGCGCGTCTCGGCATAGCCGCCGAGGACGGCGGCATAGGCGACGCGGTCGCCGACGGAGAGCTCGGTGACGCCGGGGCCGACGGCGTCGACGATGCCGGCGCCCTCCTGCCCCGGCGTGAACGGGAGGCTCGGCGGCTTGTAGAGGCCGGTCCGGAGATAGACATCGATGAAGTTGAGGCCGATCGCCGTCTGTCGCACGCGCGCCTCTGCCGGTCCAGGCTGCTGGTCGGTCACGGTCTCGAACCGGAGCTTCTCTGGACCGCCAAGTTCATGGACTACGATCGCGCTCGACATCGCGCCCGGATATACCGCGAGTTGTCCCGCCCGCAACGGGCAAAAATCGACGGCGACGGCGGCAAGCCGCTAAGCGAGACCGAAGAGGACGCGCAATTTGGCGGCCGCCCGGTGGCCGCCGCCGGCCCGGCGCGGGGCGACGAAGACCGTGTCGTCGCCGGCCAGCGTCCCCATCACCTCGCTGAGGCCCGCCTCGTCGAGCGCGCGCGCCACGGTGGCGGCCGCGCTGGCCTTGGTGCGGACGATGACCAGCGCGCCGTTGCTCTCGACGCCGTCGACGAGGCGCCGCACCGGATCGAGGGGCAGCGCGCCGCCGTTGCCGTCGACCAGATAGCGGGGACCGTCGGGGCCGACGGCCCGGCGCACGCCCAGGATCGCCATGTCGCGCGAGAGCGTCGCCTGCGAGGCGCGGATGCCGCGCGCGGCCAGCCGTCGGAGCAGCTCCCCCTGGCTGCCGACGGGCCGCCCGCTCAGGATCTCCCGGATGGCGTCGCGGCGACTGTCTGCGTCGGATCGTCTCATGTCACGATCGCGTGGACGTTCACGTTACCAACGTCCCGACGCCACGGTCGGTGAAGAGCTCCGCCACGACGCTGTGGGGGGCGCGCCCGTCGACGATGTGGACGGCGCGCACGCCGCCCGACAGCGCGTCCAGGACCGCCCGCGCCTTGACGTGCATCCCCCCCTTGATGCTCTTGCCGAGGCGGGCCTCGAGGTCGGCGGCCTTGATCTCGCTGAGGAGGTTTCCCTGGTCGTCGAGGATGCCGGCCACGTCGGTGAGGAAGATCAGCCGTTCGGCGCCGCAGGCCGAGGCGATCTCCCCCGCCGCCACGTCGGCGTTGATGTTGTAGCTCGCCCCGTCGAGGCCGAAACCGACGGGCGAGATCACCGGCATGTAGCCCCGCTCGAGGAACATGTCGAGCAGGTCGGCGTTGACCGCGTCGATCTCCCCGACGAAGCCGAGGTCCGGCTTCCCCGGCTCCGGCGCAATCTTGGAGGCGACGAGCAGCCGGCCGTCCTTGCCCGAAAGACCGATGGCGTTTCCGCCCAGGCTGTTGATGAGGCCGACGATCTCGGTGTTGATCCGCCCGGTCAGCACCATCTCGACGACGCGCACCTCCTCGGCGCCGGTGATCCGCTGGCCGTCGGCGAACTCCGACTTGCGCCCCATCTTCTCCAGCGTCTTGGTGATCTCCGGGCCGCCGCCGTGGACGATCACCGGCCGCAGCCCCGCCGACTGCAGCAGCACCATCTCCTCGGCGAAGCTGCGCTTGAGCGCCGGATCGACCATCGCCGCGCCGCCGTACTTGATGACCGCGCGCTTGCCGGCGAACTTGCGGATGTAGCTCAGCGCCTCGACGATGACGGGCCGGTTCACGCCGCCGGGCGCGCGCTTCCCCGCCTCGGGCGTCGTGCCCGCGGCCGCCGGACCGGCGTAGTACTCGGCGTTGATCTTTACGTAGTCGAACGTCAGATCGCACCCCAGCGCCCGCGCAGACCCCTTGCCAAGCCCCAGATCCATCCGGGCGGTGATTTCGGCCGAGCGCATGCGGGCCGAGAGATCGTCCTTGTCGAACGCCACCGGCCCGCCGTCGCCGTAGACGCGGACCCCCTGAACGTCGAGGGTGACGCCCGCTGGATCGATGGGGTAGTTGCGACCGCCGATGCGGGCGCCGAGCGCCGCGAGGATCCGTCCCCAGGACGGATCGCCCCCGAAGATCCCCGACTTGACCAGGCTGCCGCCGGCGACCGCGCGCGCCAGATCCCGCGCCATCTCCCGATCGGGCGCCCCGGCGACGTCGACGACGAACAGCTTGCTGGCCCCCTCGCCGTCGGCGGCGATGGCCCGGGCCAGGTCGGCGCAGAGGCTGGTGAGCGTCGCCTCCAGCGTCGAGAAGGCGGTCGTCCCGGGCTCGACGGCCGGCGCCCCCGAGGCGCCGTTGGCCAGCGCGATCACCGTGTCGTTGGTCGACATGTCGCCGTCGACGGTGATGGTGTTGAACGTCTCGTCGACCGCAGCGACGAGCGCGCGCTGCAGCGTCTCGGGCGCGACGCGCGCGTCGGTGGTGATGAAGCAGAGCATCGTCGCCATCTGCGGGTGAATCATTCCGGAGCCCTTGGCGATGGCGGCGAAGCGGACCGCCTTGCCCGAAAGCTCGATCTCCCGGAACGCCAGCTTGGTCCGCAGATCGGTGGTGCGGATCGCCTCGGCGGCCGCCGCCACGTCGTCCCCCAGGGCGGCGATCAGCGCGGGAGCCGCCGCCGCGATCCGCTCGGCCGGCAGACGGATCCCGATCCCCCCCGTCGAGGCGGTGAGCACGGCGTCGGCGTCGACGCCCAGCGCCTTGGCGACGGCGGTGGCGACGGCGCGCTCGTCGGCCGCGCCGACCGGCCCGGTGAGGGCGTTGGCGTTGCCGCTGTTGGCGACGATGGCCCGGATGCCGTTCCCGGGGAGGCGCGTCGCCGTGTAGCGCACGGGCGCGGCGCTCATCTTGTTGACGGTGAGGACGCCGGCCGCCGCGCAGGGGATCTCGGAGGCTATCAGCGCGACGTCCTTGCGGGCCCCGCCTGCCTCTTTCACGCCCGCCGCCACGGCGCCGAAGCGGAAGCCGATCGGCGGGGCGAAGGTCTTGGCGGCATTGGGGTTCGTCTGGTCGCGCGTTTCACTCAAGGGGCGTGTCCTCCGAGCAGATCCAGGCCGGCCGTCTCCGGCAGCCCGAACATCAGGTTGGCGTTCTGGACCGCCTGGCCGGCGGCCCCCTTCACCAGGTTGTCGAGGGCCGCGAAGGCGATGGCCACGCCGCGCTCGGGATCGGCGTCGGCCGCCATCAAGACGCGGTTGGTCCCCACGATAGCGTGCAGCCGAACGCCCTCGGGCTTGGTGGCGCGCAGGAACGGGCGGTCCGCCACGAAGGCCTTCACTGCGGCCGCCGCGTCTGCTCCCGTCTTCCCGGGCACGAGGCGCCCGTAGACCGTCGCCAGGATCCCCCGCCGCACCGGCAGGTAGTAAGGCGTGAAGGTGACGCGCAGGGTCCCCGCTCCGGCCAGCGCCAGCGTCCGTTCGATCTCGGGCGTGTGCTGGTGCTTGAGCACCTTGTAGGCCCGGAAGTCGCCGTCGAGCTCCGTGAAAGACAGCTCCTCGGTCGCCTTGCGGCCGGCGCCGGTGATGCCGCTCTTGGCGTCGATGACGATCCCCTCCCTGGCGATGATCCCGCCCCGCAGGAGCGCCAGCGTCGCCAGCGTGCTGGCCGTGGCGTAGCACCCAGGGTTCGAGACCAGCTTGGCCGTCCGGATGTCGCGCGAGACGCCGGCCTCTGGCATCGAGTAACAAGCGAGCTTCAGGAGGTCGGCCCGCGGGTGGGTGAACCCGTACCACCTTGGATATTCATCCGCGCCGAGCCGGAACGCCCCCGACAGATCGACGACCCGCATCCCGGCGTCGAGCGCCTGGGCCGCAAGCTCGAGCGACGCCTCGGCCGGGGTGCAGAGAAACACCAGATCGAGTCCGCGCATCGCCCCGGCCGCGTCAGCCTGCGGGCGGACCCGCAGCGTTGACGAGGGGCCACCCAGCGGGAGCCGATCGCCCAGCGCATCGCCGGCCCACTTGTCACTCACCGCCAGACGCAGCGACAATCCCGGGTGCGGCGCGAGGAGCCGGGCCAGCTCCATCCCCGCATACCCGGAGACGCCGATGATCCCGACCGGCACCGCGGATGATTCATTCAGCATTGTGGATACTTATTCATATGACCAGCACCGACGCAAGTCACAATCGCCCACCTCGGACCGGGGCCTGATCGAAATGTCGCGAATCGACCGGTCGGGAAGCGCGAGAACCGCGACGGCCGGCCGGATAGCGCGCTGGAACGGGCCTTGCTGAGCCCTCCATCATGACCGGACGACCCCCCTGGCGCACCTGGTTGGTTGCGATCGTCGCGGTCGCGGCCCAGCTCGCCTGCAGCACGGTGCCGCCGCCGGTCGTTTCGCCCGTCTCGCGCACGGACCGCGGCGAGGCGGTGACCTGGTCGGTCGATTGGGGCTACGCGCGCGCCCACATCCAGCGTCCCGACGGCTCGATCCAGTCCCTCTCGGGCAACGGGGACAGCACCTACGGGAACCCCGACCCGCAAGCAACCGTACTGACGGTGCCTGCCCCCGCGGCCGTGTCGCTGCATCAGGTGATGGGTGCCTGGGACACCGGCGAGTATGCCGGCTGGCGCCGGTTCGGCGGGACCGCGCGCATCCGCGTCGCGACCAGTCAGGGCGGCGCGACGACGTCGTTCGCCTCGGCGGTGAACGTCCACTGGTCGTTTCGCGGCGTCGACGGCTCGCTGGCCCTCGAGCAGAGCCTTCCCCTTGGCCCGTTCGTCACCGTCCTCGGCCGGGTCGGCCTCAGCTACGGCCTGCGCGACTACGACATCGAGGTTCCGAGGGACCTCGACACGACCGCCGGAGGCGACAACAGGATCGGCTCGGCGCATTTCGACATTCTGCGGCCGGACCTGCGGCTCGAGCCGCTCCTCGGCGTCGTTCTGGGGCCCAAGTCGTCCCTGGTCGTCTCGTTCCAGCCCTATTTCGTGCTGGCCCGCGGGGCGATCGCCTCCGAGAGCTGCGCTGACTGCGTGGCGAACGTCCGGCTGGTCGACTTCACACAGAACGTCGGAATCGCCTTCGCGCTGACGCTTCGCGCGCCCTGAGCCGCCGCTAGCCCGTGTGCCCAAAACCGCCCGCCCCCCGCACCGACCCCCCGAGCTCTGTCACCTCTTCCAGCTCGGCTATCGTGACCGGCGCGATCACCAGCTGCGCGACGCGATCTCCCGGCTGGACGACGTACGGCTCCGAGCCGAGGTTCACCAGCAGCACCATCACCTCGCCCCGGTAGTCGCTGTCGATCGTGCCGGGCGCGTTGGGCAGCCCGATCCCGTGCTTGCGGGCGAGCCCCGAGCGCGGGCGAACCTGCCCCTCGAAGCCGGGCGGGATCTCGAACGCCAGCCCGGTCGGGACGGCGACGGGCACGCCGGGGGCGAGCGCGATCGGCCCGTCGGCCGCCGACGCCAGGTCCAGCCCGGCGGCGCCGGCCGACATGTAGCGCGGCGCCAGCGCTTCCGGACGCAGCCTCACGAACCGGACTTTGACTCCGGGAACCCTGGGAGGGTTCCCGGTCCCTCCCGCGACGGACTCCGCCGGGCCGAGCCCGGCTGCGTCCACGCGATCGCCGGGCGCGTTCGCCATCGTGGTTTACGAGGCCGCGGCGCGGAAGTTGTGGACGACGTCGGGGGTCTTCCCCAGCGTCTCCTTGCGCGAGAGGCGGATCTTGCCGGTGGCGCGGTCGATGCCGATGACCTTCACCAGCATCTCGTCGCCCTCCTTGCAGATGTCGCGGACGACGTTGACGCGCTTTTCGTCGAGCTCGCTGATGTGCACCAGGCCGTCGGTCCCCGGCAGGATCTCGACGAAACAGCCGAAGTCGGCCAGCCGCTTGACCACGCCCATGTAGAACTCGCCCATCTCGGGCTCGGTGGTGAGCCCCTTGATGATGTCGATCGCCTTCTTCACGGCGATGCCGTCGGGCGAGGCGATGTGCACGGTGCCGTCGTCCTCGACCTCGATGGAGACGCCCGTCTGCGCGGTGATGCCGCGGATGGTCTTGCCGCCCGGGCCGATGATCTCGCGAATCTGGTCGGGCTTGACCTGCAGCGTGTGGATACGTGGCGCGAACTGCGAGAGATCGTCGCGCGAGGCGGGCAGCGCCTCGGCCATCTTGGCGAGGATGTGCATCCGGCCGTCGCGCGCCTGGCGCAGCGCCGTCTCCAGGATCTCGCGGGTGAGGCCCTGAATCTTGATGTCCATCTGCACGGCGGTGACGCCGGTCTTGGTGCCGCAGATCTTGAAGTCCATGTCGCCGAGGTGGTCCTCGTCGCCGAGGATGTCGGAGAGCACCGCCACGCGGTCCCCTTCCTTGATGAGCCCCATGGCGATGCCGGCCACGGGCGTCTTGATCGGGACGCCGCCGTCCATGAGCGACAGGATGCCGCCGCAGACCGAGGCCATCGACGAGCTGCCGTTCGACTCGAGGATCTCCGACACGATGCGGATCACGTAGGGGAAGTCCTTCTCGCTCGGCAGCACGCGGGAGATGGCGCGCTCGGCGAGGTGTCCGTGGCCGACCTCGCGCCGGCTGGCGCCGCGCAGCGGCTTGGTCTCGCCGGTCGAGAACGGTGGGAAGTTGTAGTGAAGCAGGAAGCGCTTGTCGATGTTGCCGGTGAGCGCCTCGATGTGCTGCGCGTCCTGGCTGGTGCCCAGCGTGGTGGTGACCAGCGCCTGCGTCTCACCGCGCGTGAACAGCGCCGAGCCGTGCGTTCGCGGCAGCACGCCCGCCTCGCAGGTGATCTGCCGGATGTCGGCGCCCGCGCGCCCGTCGATCCGCTTGCCGGTGTTCAGCACCAGCTCGCGCAGATGCTTCTTCTTGGCCGATTCGTAGGCGTCGCTGACCTCGGCGCCGCGGTCCGGGAAGGTCTCGGCCAGCGCGGTCTTGGTCTCGCCGCCCGCGGCGTCGAGCGCCGCGTAGCGCTCGTGCTTGTCGCGGATGGCCATGGCCGCTTCGATCTTCTGGTTGGCGATCTCCGCCACCTTGGAGACAATCGCCGGGTCCTTGGCCGGCGGCACGAACACGCGCTTCGTCTTCCCGACGGCTGCGCGCAGCTTGTCCTGCAGGTCGATGAGCGGCTGCGCCTCTTTGTGGGCGAACATCAGCGCGTCGACGATCGCTTCCTCGCTCACCTCGGCGCCGCCACCCTCGACCATCACGATCGCGTCGCGGCTGGCGGCGACGATCAGATCGAGATCCGACGTCGCGCGCTCGGCGAAGGTCGGGTTGATGACCAGTTTGCCGTCGATGCGACCGACGCGGACGCCGGCGTACGGCCCGGCGAAAGGAATGTCCGAGAGGTGCAGCGCCGTCGAGGCGCCGGTCATCGCCAGCACGTCGGAGGCGTTCTCGCGGTCGGTCGAGACGACCATGGCGATGACCTGGGTGTCGAACCGCCAGCCTTTCGGGAACAGGGGACGCGAGGGCCGGTCGATGAGGCGCGAGGTGAGCACCTCGACCTCGGTCATGCGCCCCTCGCGCTTGAAGTAGCCGCCCGGGATGCGCCCCGCGGCCGACGTCTTCTCGAGGTAGTCGACGGTGAGCGGCATGAAGTCGACGCCCGGCCGCACCCCGGTGGAGGCGACCGCCGTCACCAGCACCATCGTGTCGCCGTAGCGGATGACGACCGCGCCGTCGGCCTGCTTCGCCATGCGGCCGGTCTCGATGCTGAGCTCCTTGCCGCCAAAATTAACGCCTTCACGTACGAACATGTGGTCTCCCTGTCAGTGGCCTTGCAGCAGTGAAAATCGATGCGACGGCGAACGCGCGCCTGCGCGTCCGCCTGCCGGGCCGGCGCGCACGGTCGTGCACGGCCGGAGTGCTCGCGTCGTGGACGCCTACTTGCGGATGCCGAGCGACTGGATCACGGCGCGGTAGCGGTCGACGTTTTTGGACTTGAGGTAGTCCAAGAGACGGCGGCGCTTCCCGACCAGCATCAGCAAGCCCCGACGCGAGTGATGATCCTTCACGTGGGCCTTGAAGTGGTCGGTCAGGTACGAGATCCGTTCCGAAAGGAGGGCGATCTGAACTTCGGGGGAGCCGGTATCACCCGGCTTCCGTGCGAACTTCTGCACGACTGTCGATTTGCGTTCTGCTGCGAGGGACATTTACGATCTTCTTTTCTTTTGAGGTAATTCAATGTCCTACATTCCAGCCCTGGCGTCAACGTAAGTTGGCTGGTTCGGAGGGGTTTTTCGCTCCGGAAGCGCCGAAGACGCGGAGCGTCCTGACCAGCCCATCCGGGCTGGGCTCGGCCACGGCGATGAGCTGGCCGGCCGGATCCAGCAAGCAAACGCGGGGTTCCAGGGAGGCGTGCGTCGCGGCGGCCCAGGAGACCCTCTTCCCGGCTCTCAGATCGCGGGCCTGGGCTTCCTCGACCTGGACCTGGGGAACGTGGCGGAGCGCCGCCGCCAGGCCGACCAGGGGGAGCGCGGCGGACGCATGGCCGGTCAGCGCGGCGACCACCTCCGCGAGGGGGCGCGCCTCGGTCAGGGCGAACGGCCCCGATCGGGTCCGCCGGAGGGCGGTGACGTGGCCGCCGACCTCGAGCGCGCGGCCGAGATTGCGCGCCAGTGCCCGGACGTAGGTCCCCTTGGAGCAATGGACGTGCAGCCGGACGTCGGTCGGGCCGGCGAAGGCGCGGAGCTCGAGCGCGTGCACGGTCACGTCGCGCGGCAGGACCTCGACGGGTTGCCCGGCGCGCGCGTAGGCATAGAGCGGGCGCCCGTCGCGCTTGATCGCCGCGTACGCGGGCGGCACCTGGGAGATCGGGCCGCGGAAGCGCTCGAGCGCGTGGCGGAGCGCGGCCTCCGAGACGCGGCCGGGATCCTGAGCGGCGATCACCGCCCCGTCGGAATCGTCGGTGTCCGTCTCGACGCCGAACCGGATCGTGACGTCGTACTCCTTGTCGGCGCTCAGGAGAAAAGGCGCCAGCTTGGTCGCCTCGCCCAGGCAGACCGGCAGGACACCCGAGGCGAGCGGGTCGAGCGTGCCCCCGTGGCCGACCCGGCGGACACCGGACGCGCGCCGGATCTGGCGCACCACCGCGAAGGAAGTCGGGCCGACCGGCTTGTCGACCACCAGGACCGCGTCGGTGACCACGCTAGGCGTCGCCGTCCGGGTCGTCGTCGTCGTCGTCGGGTTTGGCGGGGGGCGGCGGCTCGATCTCGCGAAGGAGTTGCTCCACCCGCGCGGCCTGCTCGAAGACCTTGTCGACCTCGAACGTGACGGCGGGGGCGACCTTCATGCGAAGGCGCCGGGAAATCGCCTGGCGGAAGTAGCCGCTCGCGTGGTCGAGCCCGACGCGCACCCGGTCGAGCGCGGCGTCGTCGAGGCCGTGCACGGTGAAGAAGGCGCGCGCCTGCCGCAGATCGCCGGAGACCCGGACGTGGGTGACGGTGATGAGGCCGGCACCGCGCACGCGCGGGTCCTTGATCTCGTCGCGCGCCAGCGTCTCGCCCAGCACGGCCCGCACCTCGCCCGCCACCCGCTCCATCCGCTGCGACATGCCCCCTACCCTTCCCAGTGCGTGAAGTCGGGACCGTTGAGCGCGCCGCCGCCGAAGTCCTGCAGCTCGTGCTCGTCCTTGGCCACGTCGGCGCGGTCGCGCACGAAGCGCAGGATCTCGTCTATCGCCGACTCGGCGAACCGGCGGTCGCTCCCCACCAGCGAGAGGCCGAGGACCGCGCGGTTCCAGTTGTCGTGCGCGTCGACCTCGGCGATCGAGACGTTGAACTTCTGCCGCACCAGAGCCTTGAGCCGCTTGACGACCGAGCGCTTGTCCTTGAGCGACTGCGCCGCCGCCAGCACCAAGGTGACCCGCGCGATGGCGACGGTCATGACGCGCCGATCGCGTTGACGAAGCTCGGCTCTGCCGAGCCCGGGGCCCCCGCGAAGGTCCGCCTTCGCGGGGTGGGTTGGAGTCGTCGCGGGAGGGCGAGGGAACCCTCCCAGGGTTCCCTCATCATGGTCAGGAGGCTTTGGGGGCGTCGAGCGTGGCGGCGATCGTCTCCATCTCGAACGCCTCGATGACGTCCCCCTGGCGGAGGTCGGCGTAACCCTCGATCGACAGGCCGCACTCGTATCCCTGGGCCACCTCGGAGGCGTCGTCCTTGAACCGGCGCAGCGAGCCGACCTTGCCGGTGTAGATGACCACCGAGTCGCGCACCAGCCGCAGCTGCGCCTTGCGCGTCACCTTCCCCTCGGTGACGAAGCAGCCGCCGATGGTGCCGGCCTTGGGGATGGTGAACACCTGGCGGACCTCCGCCTTGCCGAGCAGCTTCTCGCGCGAGATCGGCGCCAGCATGCCGACCATCGCCTTCTTCACGTCGTCGATGGCGTCGTAGATGACCTGGTAGAGCTTGATGTCGACGTCTTCCTGCTCGGCCAGCTGTTGCGCCTTGCCGGCGGGACGAACGTTGAAGCCGATCACGACGGCCGCCGAGGCCTTGGCCAGGCTGACGTCAGACTCGGTGATGCCGCCGACGCCGGTGGAGATGACGTTGACCCCCACCGTTTCGGTAGACAGCTTGGTGAGCGCGTTGGCGACCGCCTCGACCGATCCCTGCACGTCGGCCTTGAGGATCACCTTCACCTCCTTGACCTCGCCGCTCTTGATCTTGTCGAGGATGTTCTCCAGCGTCACGCGTCCGGTGCCGGCCAGCTCCTTCTTGCGGCGCGCCTCGTGACGGTGTTCGACCAGCGACTTGGCGGCCTTCTCGTCGGTGACGACGTTGAACACCTCGCCGGCGTCGGGGACGCCGTCGAGACCGAGCACCTCGACCGGCGTCGAGGGGCCGGCCTCCGTGACCGCCTGCCCCTTGTCGCCCAGCATGGCGCGGATCTTCCCCACGTACTCGCCAGCGACGACCAGGTCGCCCAGCTTCATCGTTCCGTCCTCGACGAGGATCGTCGAGATCGGTCCGCGCGCGCGATCGAGGCGGGCCTCGACGACGTGTCCCTTGGCCTGCTTGTTGGGGTTTGCCTTGAGGTCGAGCACCTCGGCCTGGACCGCCAGATTCTCCAGCAGCGTGTCGATCCCCTCCTTGGTCTTGGCCGACACGTTCACGAAGATCGTGTCGCCGCCCCACTGCTCGGAGACCAGGCCGTGCTCGGAGAGCTTGTTGCGGATCTGGTCCGGATTCACGCCCGGCTTGTCGATCTTGTTGACGGCGACGATGATCGGAACCTTCGCCTCCCGGGCGTGGTTGATCGCCTCGATCGTCTGCGGCATCGGCCCGTCGTCGGCGGCGACGACCAGGACGACGATGTCGGTCATCTGGGCGCCGCGCGCGCGCATGGCGGTGAAGGCCTCGTGGCCGGGCGTGTCGAGGAAGACGACGTCCCCCTTCTCCGCGTGCACCTTGTAGGCGCCGATGTGCTGGGTGATGCCGCCCGCCTCGCCGCCGGCGACGTTGGCCTTGCGGATGGCGTCGAGCAGCGAGGTCTTGCCGTGGTCGACGTGTCCCATGATGGTGACCACCGGCGCGCGCGGCACCACGTCCTCCGGGTTGTCCGGCGTCTCCGTGTCGGTGAGGACCTCCTCCTCGTTGAAGGCGGTCGATTCGATCTGGAACCCGAACTCGTTGGCGATCAGCGTCGCCGCGTCGAGATCGATGTCCTGGGTGATGGTCACCCCCATCATCCCGAGCGCCCAGAGCTTCTTGACGACGTCGCGCCCCTGGACGGCCATCTTCTTGGCCAGCTCGGCGACGGCGATCGTGTCGGCCATCCGGACCACGCGCTTGTGCTCGGCGGGCGTGGTGATCTGCGTCTGCTTCAGCTTCTTGCCGGCGGCAGCGACCTTCTTCTTGGGGAAGCTGCCGGGGCGCTGTCCGCCAGGGCCGAAGCTGGGGCGGCCGAAGCGGTCACGACCGGCGGGGGCGCGGTTGAGCAGGCCGCCGCGGCCGAGCCGCCGCAGCTCCTCGTCGCGATCCTTGATCTCGACGCGCGGGGCGTTGGCGTCGCCGCCGCGCGGGGGCGCGCCGGGGAGCTGGATGAACGCGCCGGTGGCCGCCGAACCGGTGACGACCGGCTGGGGGATCGTCTTGAGGCCCGCGCGCGAAGGGAGCGCTACCTCGACTGGTCGGGTGGAGACGGGAGTCTCGGCGGCGGCTGGCGGGGTCGGCGCGGGCGCCTCGACGGGAGCCGGGCGGACCTCGACGGGCGGCGCCGGCGCGGGGGCCGGCGCGGACGCAGACACGGACGCCGGGGCGCTGGCCGGATCGGCCTTGGCGACGACCGGCTCGGGCGACCGCACCGGCGGTGGGGCGACCGGCTGTGGCCCGGCGGGAGCCTCCGCCACGGCGGGGGCCGCGACGACCGGCCGTGCCGGGGCGGCGACAGTCTTCGAGCGGCGGCGGATGACGGTGCCGTCGACGGTCAGCCGCTCCTCGACCAGGCTCTCGTGCCGCTCGCGATCGACGGCGCGCTTGATCCGATCGACCTCGGCCGGTTCGATCTGGGACATGTGGTTGGCGACGTCGAAGCCCATCGCGCGCACCTTGGCGACCAGATCCTTCGGCTGAAGGCCGAGGTCTTTCGCCAGCTCGTAGAGCCGCACACGCGGGCCGACGGGCGCTTCGGGAATTCTGTCTCTTTCGTATCCGCTGATCATGATGTCCCCTGGTTACGCGAGACCGCGGTCAGTTGCTGAAGAAGCTCCGCCGTGCCCGACGACATGTCGACCGGCTGTTTGAACGCGCGCGCGAGCACGCCCGGCCGCAGCGCCCCCTCCACGCAACTTGCACGCGGATGCAGCGAGGCCCCGCGCCCCGGCCCGCGCGAGAGCCTCGGCTGCCGCGCCTCGGCGTCGAGCGCGAGCCGCACCATCTCGCCCGCCGGCCCGCGCTGGCGACAGCCGATGCAAGTCCGCGTCGATGCTCGCGTCGATGCTGGCATGGGGGCCCTGGCGCATCGTTATGACGCCCCCGGCGTCGGAAGCGCAACCGCGGCGGCAGCCGCAGCCGCGGCGGCCGCGTTGGCGTCCTGTTCTGCCTGCTGGGCCGCGCGCGTGGCGGCTTCGGCCGCCAGCCGCACCCGCTCCGCCTCGGCGGCGGGGCCGGCGGCCGTGATGATCGCCTGCGCGACCTGAACGCTGGCGACGCCCGCAACGCTGGTCAGCTCCTCGGGCTTGGCGCCCGCCACCTCGGCCGCCGAGCGCCAGCCGGCCTTGAACATCGCCTCGGCCACCTCGGCGGAGACGCCCGCGATCGCCGCCAGCGACTGGCGGGCGCGCGCCTCCATCTCCAGCACCTTCGAGGCCGAGTGGATGTCGATCCGCCAGCCGGTGAGCTGCGAGGCGAGCCGCACGTTCTGCCCCTTCTTTCCGATCGCCAGCGACAGCTTCTCGTCGGGGACGATGAGCTGCATGGTGTGCGAGCCGACGTCCATCAGCACGCGGGCCACCTCGGCCGGCGCGATCGCGTTGCAGACGAACTTCACCGGATCGGCGTCGTAGGGGACGATGTCGATCTTCTCGCCGCGCAGCTCCTGGACGACCGCCTGGACGCGCGACCCCTTCATCCCGACGCAGGCGCCGACCGGGTCGACGTCGCGATCGCGCGAGTGGACGGCGATCTTGGAGCGGGCGCCCGCCTCGCGGGCCGAGGCCTCGATGCGCACGATCTTCTCGTAGATCTCGGGGACCTCCATCTCGAACAGCTTCTCGAGCAGCCCCTTGTGCGTTCGCGACAGGATGATCTGCGGACCGCGGGCCGCCTTGTCGATCTCGACCACGTAGGCGACGATGCGGTCGCCGGCGCGGTACGACTCGCGCGGAACCTGGTCGCGCACCGGCAGCACCGCCTCGGCGCCGCCCAGGTCGACGATGATGTTGCCGCGCTCGAAGCGGCGGACGATGCCGGAGATGAGCTCGCCCTTGCGCTCCTTGTACTGGTTGAAGACGTTCTCGCGCTCCGCCTCGCGCACCCGCTGCAGGATGACCTGCTTGGCGGTCTGCGCGGCGATGCGGCCGAACCCCTTCCAGGCGCGGTTCAGCTTGAGGAGCTCGCCGTACTTGGCGTCCTGCTCCTCGGCTTTGACCTGATCCTTCTCGTCGTAGAAGATCTGAAACAGGAGCTCGTCGCCCGGGTCGGCCTTGAGACCGAAGCGCTGGGCGTCGGCCAGCAGCACCTCTTTCCCCTCGTTGCCGGCGGTGATTGCCTCGACGATGACGATGATCTGGAACAGATCGACGCGGCCGATCTCCTCGTTGAACTTGGCCTCCATCTCGCGCTGCATGCCGAAGGCGCGTTTGGCCGCCGTCAGGATCGCCTGCTCGAGGGTCTCGACCAGCACGGTGCGGTCGATGTTCTTGTCTTTGGAGACCTGGTCGAGGACCAGGCCGAGGGCGGCACCTTCATTCATGAGGCACTCCGTTCGTGTCGGGACCCTCAAAGGGTCCCGCGCCCCCCGCCATGGGCTTCGCGCGGCCGGGCCGCGCTCCGCCCGCGCGATCGAATTCCCGATCCCAATCGGGGATCAGGTTGGCGCGGACGATGTCGTCGATGGGGAGCTCGTAAGATCGGCCTTCACAAGCGATCTCCACGCGGCCGTCCTTGGCCCCGCGGATGGTCCCGGAAAAGTTGCGCCGTCCCTCGACACCCACCTCGAGCCGCACGCGCGCGCTCTCCCCCACGAATCGGGCAAAGTCCCGCTCTCGCCGCAGGGGCCGATCAAGCCCGGGCGAGCTCACTTCAAGCTGGTACGTATTTGGAATCTTGTCGGCGACATCCAGCGCCGCCGAAACGTCCCGACTGACGCGCTCGCAGTCGTCGACGCCGATGAGCGCCGGATCCGTTACCGAACCGGCGTCTCCCCCCTGCTCGACCGTCCCCTGGGGCCGGTCGATAAAGAGGCGCAGCACCAAACCCCGTTGCTCACGGCCGTACTGGACCTCGATGAGATCGAAGCCTGCGTCGCGAACGTAGGGCTCAGCGAGCGTCCACAAGTGTTCGAGATCCTTTCGCATGGGGATGTTTGGAAACAAAAAGGTGTCGGGCAATAAAAAAGGCGGGCACGCGGCCCACCCTTTTACGGAGGCAACGTAATCTTTCGAGGCCGCGTTTTATAACATGGTGATCCGGGGGGCGCAAGACAGCCGACCGGCGGCTAAACACAAGGATTCGCGCGCGTTTTCGCCTCCCGGTCAGCTCGGCCGGGTCCCTCCGGACGCGGCGTGGTAGCTTCACCGGCGGGATGTCCGAGTTGGTCGTCGGCGCGGTGCAGATGACGTCCGCCGAGGACGTGGAGGCGAACCTCGAGAGCGCTCGCGATCTCGTCCGTGAGGCGGCCAGCGCGGGGGCGCTGCTGGTCGGGCTGCCGGAGAACTTCGCCTACCTCGGGAACGACCGCGACCACCGGCTGGCGATCGCCGAGACGGTCCCGGAGCCGGGAAGCGCGGCCGCATCGGCGCGGGAAGGCACGGGGCCGATCCTGGGCGCCATGCAGGAGCTGGCCCGGGCGACAGGGACCTGGCTCCTCTTGGGCGGGTTCCCGGAACGTGGTTCGGGCAAGCGGATCCGGAACACGGCGGTCCTGCTCGATCCGATGGGGACGGTGGTCTCCGTCTACCGGAAGCTGCACCTGTTCGACGTCGACGTCCCGGGCGGAAAGCGCTTCCGGGAATCGGAGGCGATCGAGCCGGGCGACGCGCCGGTGGTGGCCGAGACCCCCTGGGGGGGCCTCGGGCTCAGCATCTGCTACGACCTCCGGTTTCCGGAGCTCTACCGGGCGCACGCCGCGCGAGGCGCCCGGATCGTGGCGGTGCCGTCGGCGTTCACGCTCGAAACAGGGAAAGACCACTGGCACGTCCTGCTGCGGGCGCGGGCGATCGAGAACCAGGTCTTCCTGATGGCGCCGGCGCAGTTCGGCGCGCACGGGCCGAACCGCAGCAGCTACGGGCATGCCCTGGTGGTCGATCCCTGGGGGGTCGTGCTGGCCGAGTGCGGGGACCACGAGGGGATCGCTCTCGGCCGCCTCGACTTCGACTACCAGGACAAGGTGCGGGCCGCCCTCCCCGTCCTGACGCACCGACGGGTTTAGTCGGCCGCGATCACGCGTCGCGCTTGGGTATCACCCAGGAGGCCAGCGACGACAGGCCGATGAGGCCGGCGACCACCAGCAGTGAGACGACGTCCGGGATGTGGTAGCGGTCGGCGATCAGCATCTTGCCGCCGACGAAGGCGAGCACCAGCGCGAGGCCGACCTTCAGGTAGCGCAGCCGCTGGACCAGCCGCGCGACGAGGAAGGTCAGCGCGCGCAGCCCGAGCACGGCGAAGATGTTCGAGGTGTAGACGATGAAGACGTCGCGGGTGACGCCGAAGACCGCCGGGATCGAGTCGACCGCGAAGACGACGTCGGTTGCCTCGATCACCACCAGCACGGTGAGCAACGGGGTGGCGAAGAGCTTCCCACCTTGGCGCACGAAGAAGTGCGTCCCCGCGTAGTCGGGCGTCGTCCGGACGAAGCGCCGGAACAGCGCCAGCACCGGGTTCTTCTCGGGGCGGACCTCCTCGTCGCCGCCGAACAGCAGGCGCAACCCGGTCACCACCAGGAAGACGCCGAAGATGTAGGTGACCCAGTGGAACGCCGCCAGCAGCGCGGCGCCGACGGCGATGAAGAGGCCGCGCGTGACGAGCGCGCCCAGGATCCCCCAGAAGAGCACGCGGTGCTGCAGGTTCTCCGGAACCGCGAAGAAGGTGAACGCGGCCAGAAAGACGAACAGGTTGTCGACCGAGAGCGCCTTCTCGATGAGGTAGGCCTGGAAGAACTCGAGCCCCCGATCGGAGCCGTTGCGCAGGGTGACGGCCAGATTGAAGAGCAGCGCCAGGGCGATCCAGACGAACGACCAGATCGCCGCCTCGCGGGCGCGGATGACGTGGGCCCGACGGTGAAAGACCCCCAGGTCGAGCGCCAGCATCACGGCGATCACCACGCCGAACACGGCCCACGCCAACGGTTCGCCCGTCGCCGTCATTTCATTTCTTGTGCGGGTCGGGCGCCGCCGGGCGGACTTCGAGGCGCTGGAATCCGCCGCTCGGGCCGGTGCGTTGGGTCGGGAGGGGCGGCGCCACCTGCTCGAAGATCTTGTCGAGCGACAGCCCCCCGCTCCGCTTGATGGCGATGACGGCCACGATGGCGATGATCAGCAGTAGCGCGCGGCGGAGATTTCGGCGCGGCAGGAGCTGCCAGAAGGTTCGCTCCGGGGGCGGCGGGGGGACCTGGTCCAGGCCTTCGATGAGACGGCGTGAGCGCACGGAACCAGGGGATCTTAGTCGGCGTTCGGCCGCCGGGCGAATTTGGTCACCCTCAGGCGCGCCCGGCGGGCCCCCCGGAACGTGTCGAGCTCGGTCGTCGCCAAGAGGTCGAGCACCGGCGCCGGGGCCGGGGTCGCGCTCGGCCAACCCGAAGGCGATGGCCTCGCTGGTCGCGCCTTCGTGGTCGAGCGTGAGCTGGAGGTGCTTCTTGCCACCACCCGGGTGTCGCCTGCGCACCGTGACGCCCCGCAGCGCGAAGAGCGGCTCGCGCGTTGGCGGCGCCGAACGGCGCCAGCCGGGCCAGCTCCTCGGTGAACGGGAGATCGAGCTCGCCGAGCGCGACCTCGGCGTCGACCTCGACCGCCGTCGTGGCCCGGCCGTTCAGCTGGCGCGCCGCCTCGGCGACGAACGCCGCGCGAAATCCGTCGAGCCGATCGATCTCAAGGCTCATCCCGGCGGCGGCCGCGTGGCCGCCGAACTTGGTCAGGTGCGCGCTGCAGGCGGCGAGGGCCTCGTAGAGGTTCACGCCGGGGACCGTCCGCGCCGAGCCGCGCCCCTGCCCGTCCTTGAACCCGACGGCGATCGCCGGGCGCCCGAACTCGTCGACCAGCCTGGCGGCGACGATGCCGACCACCCCCTGGTGCCACCCCTCGGCGCCGACGACGACGGCCGGTGCGTCGGCCTGCGCGGCCCCCTGGGCGCGCGCCTCGATCCAGACCAGCTCCTGGATGCGCTGCCGCTCCGTGTTCTGCTCGTCGATCGCCTCCGCCAGCTTCGGCGCGTCGGCCGCGTGACGCGAGCAGGAGGTCGAGCGCCAGCTGCGCCTCGCCGAGCCGCCCGGCGGCGTTGAGCCGCGGCGTCAGCCGGAACGCCGCCTGGTGCGCGGTGACGGGCCCGTCGGTGAGGTCAGCCCGCTCGATGAGCGCCGCCAGCCCGGGGCGCTTGCGCGCCGACAGCGTCTTCAACCCCGCCGCGACCAGGATCCGATTCTCGTCGATGAGCGGGACGAGGTCGGCGATCGTCCCCAGCGCGACGAGATCGAGCAGCTCGCGCGGGTCGAACGCCGCCCCGAGGCGCGTCCGCAGCGCGGCCGCCAGGTAGAACGCCACGCCGCACGAGGCGAGCCCCTTGAACGGCGAACGTGTCGTCGGGCCGCCGCGAGTTGACGAGCGCGTAGGCCGCCGATTCACCGGCCGGCAGCTGGTGGTGGTCGATGACGATGACGTCGAGCCCGCGCTCGCGTCCGGCGCGGAGCGCCTCGTGGTCGCTGGTCCCGCAGTCGCCCGTCACCAGCACCCGGCACCCGTCGGCCACGAAGCGCGCGACGTCGTCGGCGCCCAGGCCGTACCCGGCGTCGCCGGCTGGCGCCGCGCGGGACGACCTTGCCCCCGAGCGCCCGGAGCGCGCTCGTCAGCGTCGCCGCCGTGGTGACGCCGTCGACGTCGTAGTCGCCGAACACGCCAATCGTCTCCCCCGCCGCGAGCGCCGCCACGAGCCGATCGATCGCCTCGATCGAGGTCGGCCATCCCCTCGGGCCGCCGCAAGTCGCGCGAGGCGCGGCGCGAGAAACTTCGACGCGAGGTCCGCCCCCACGATCCCCCGCCCCAGCGAGCATCCGCGCCGTCAGCGGCCGGAGCTTCGCTTCCGCCGCGAGCGCCGCCGCCATCGCCGTCGTCGATCGAAGGCGCGCGCCACGGCGACCGTCACCCGCCGCGCACCCTAGCACCGCGGGCGCTGTGGACGAAGACCCGCTAAACTCGTCGGGCTCGTCGTCGTCGCGCTTGCGGGCGGCGGCCGTTGCGCCGCGGAGCGCGCTGCTGGCGCTTCTGGCTCGCGAGGTACTTGTCGTTCAGCCAGATGAGGATCGGGCTGGCGATGAAGATCGACGAGTAGGTGCCGACGATGACGCCGACGTTCATGGCGAAGGCGAAGTCGCGGATGACGCCGACGCCGAACACGTTCATGGCGAGGGTCACGAAGAAGACCGTCGCGCTGGTCCAGATGGTGCGCGACGAGCGTCTCGTTGATCGACTGGTTGACGACCCGGTCGAAGCGCCGGTCGCGCAGGCGCGTCGCGTTCTCGCGGATGCGGTCGAAGACGACGATGGTGTCGTTCATCGAGTAGCCGATGATCGTCAAGACGGCCGCCACCGTGGTGAGCGAGAACTCCTTGTAGGTCACGGCGAACGCGCCGACGACGATCACCGCGTCGTGCAGCAGCGCGACGACCGTGCCCGGGCCGTAGCGGAAGTCGAAGCGGAACGCGATGTAGACCATGATGAGCAGGATCGCGTAGAGCAGCGATCTGGCGCCGTCGTACTGCAGCTGCTTGCCGGCCTTGGCGCCGACCGACTCGACCGAGCGGGATGGCGGCCACCGCCCCCGCGCCGAGCTTGGCGTCGAGCGCGTGGCGGATCTCGGTGTCGAGCCCCACCAGCGTCACCTCGTAGGTGTTCTCCTCGGCGCGGCCGAACGTCTGCACCTGGTTGGTGTTGACGCCGATGCGCCTTGAGCGAGTTCGCCAGCGACGACGGCTCGACCGGCTTGTCGTAGCGCAGGTAGACCTTGTCGCCGCCCTCCGACCACTCGAACTTCTTGAGGTTGGCGCCGCCTTCGTGCGCCAGCGACTCCTGGATCTGCTTGGCCTGCTGCTCGGAGACGACCGAGACGGCGGCCGACGCGGATCATGAAGTTCCACTGCTTCTTGCCCGTCGGGTCGTCGTACTTCACGACGTCGGCGTCGGCGAGCCCGGACGTCGGTCAGCGTCTTGCGGATCTCGCCCGCGTCGACCGGCTTCGAGAACTCGAGCACGATCTCGCTGCCGCCCCGGAAGTCGACGCCCCAGTTCAGCATGTGCCCGCGGCTCTTGAAGACGTAGGCGTTGAGCGGGAGCATGACCGACCGTCAGCGTCACCAGGACGATCGACAGACCGATCCAGTACTTCTGCTTGCCGATGAACTCGTAGGTCGAGCCCGGCTTGATGATCTCGAAGAACTTCTGCTTGGTGGTTCTGCGACGGCATGTCGTGGTCCTCAGATCGACAGGGTGGCGCGCGCGGCGCCCCGGCGCCCCACGACGGCGTCGAACATCCAGTGCGACAGCCAGTAGGAGGTGAAGAGGTTGGTGACGATGCCCGACGAGCAACGTGACGGCGAAGCCCCGGATCGGCCCCGACCCGTACGAGTAAAGGACGACGCCCGGCGACGAAGTTGGTGACGTGCGCGTCGAACACCGTCCAGAACGCGCGCTGCGAAGCCCGAGTCGACCGCCGTGCGCGACCGACTTGCCGAGGCGCAGCTCCTCGCGGATGCGCTCGTAGATGATGATGTTGGCGTCGACCGCCATGCCGATCGTGAGCACCAGGCCGGCGATCCCGGGCAGCGTCAGCGACGCCTCGAAGGCCGCCAGGATCGCCACCATGTAGAGCATGTTCAGGATCATGGCGACGACCGCGATGAAGCCCGCGACAGCCGGTAGTAGATGAGCATGAAGAGCGACGACGGCCACCGCGCCGATGAACATCGAGAACTTGGCCTTCTGGACCGCGTCGCGCCCCATCGTCGGGCCGACCTGCGTCTCGAACGTCTTGCGCAGCGGCGCCGGCAGCGCGCCCGAGCGAAGCACCGCCACCAGGTCCTTGGCCTCCTGCTGGAGCGCGAACGGATCGCCGAAGCCGCCCAGCGTGATGCGGCCGCGCGCCCCGATGCGCCCCTCGATCACCGGGCGCGCTGTTGATCTTGTCGTCGAGGAGGATGGCCATCTTGCGGCCGATGTTGTCGCCGGTCATCCGCTCGGAGATCGCCGCCCCCTGGCGGTCGAACTCGAACGAGACCTCGGGGCGGCCGGTCTGCTGATCCCAGGTCTGGTCGGCGTTCGACAGGTACTCGCCGGTCAGCGGCGCGCGCTTGTGCAGGTAGTAGGTGCGCCAGTAGCGATCCGGCGTCGCCTCGCCGTTCTCGGTGCGCGCCTGCGTCTCCTCGTAGCCGATCTCGTGATCGGCCGGCATCGCCAGGTCGCCGGTCAGGCCGGCGAAGAACTTCTGCAGCGTGTCGCGCGCTCTTCGAGCGCAGGTACACGTCCTCGTGCTGCTTGCCCGAGTCCTTCTCCGTCCACGACTCGGGCACGACGTCGATGCCCGAGTCCTTGGGCACCGCGCCGGGCGCGACCTTGCGCATGTACTCCGAGCCGTCGTCGACGATCTTGAACTCGAGCTGCGCCGTCCGGCCGATGATCGACTTGATGCGCTCGAAGTCGGCCGACTTGAGGCCGGGCAGCTCGACGATGATGTCGGTGCCCTTCTTGATGATGGTCGGCTCGGCGACGCCGAACTTGTCGACGCGGCCGCGGATCGTCTCGATGCCCTGCCGGAGCGCGTAGTCACGCACCTCCTCGACCTGATCGGGGTCGAGGCGCAGCCGCACGACGCCCGTGGCCGCGTCGCGGCTCGACGACGTCGAGGGACTTGCGGTACTCCGCAGGATCGAGTCGTCGAGCTTGGTCTCGTCGGCCGGGGGCTTGAACGTCAGGATGATGTCGTCGCGGCCCTCGCGCGTTGACGTCCAGCGTCGGTGACGCCCTTGTCCTTGTGCAGACGGTCCTCGATGTCGGACGCGAGGCGATCGACCTTGCCCGACACCGCCTTGTCGACGTTCACCTCGTAGACGAGGTGCAGGCCGCCCTGGAGGTCGAGCCCCAGCTGGATCCGCTTGTCGAAGTGCTTCTTGATGAAGGCCGGCTGCTTGCTCTCCGGCACCACCGTCGGGACCAGGTAGAGGACGGCCAGCACGGTGACGACCCCGTAAAGGGCCGCCTTCCACCACCAGGAACGTTCCATGACTCGTCGTCGTCCGTGTTGCGAGCGTCCGCTAGGACGCTTTGGCTTCGCGTCTTGTCCGACTTCTCCGACTTGGGCGCGGGCGCGTCGCCCGTGTAGACGCCGGTGATGGCGCTGCGGAGGAAACGGATGCGGACACCCTCCTGCACCTGCAGCGTCACCTCGGTCGTCCTTGATGCCGGTGATCTTGCCGATGATCCCGCCCTGCGTGAAGACGTCGTCCCCCTTCTTCAGCTCCGACAGCATCTTCTGGTGTTCCTTCTGCTTCTTGGAGTTCGGGCGAATCAGCAAGAAGTAGAAGATCCCGAAGATGATGACCAGCGGAACGAGCGGGGTCTGCAACAGCCTCCACCGCCCGCGGGGGCGGCCTCGGCCAAACCGGTTAGAAAGTGGTTCACGAAGACGGCCTCCAGCCGCGCAAACGCATAGCAGGGAAGCGAAAAACGGGCAAGGTTTAAGCGCCCCCGGAATAATCAGAAGGCGAGAACCTCCGAAATGTCACCGGCGCCGAGCGCGAGCATGATCAACCGGTCGAGACCCAAGGCGACTCCGGCCGTCGGCGGCATGCGCGGCAGCGCCGCCAGCAGCGCCTCGTCGATCGGGTAGACGGCCTTGCCGCGGGCCGCGCGGACGCGCGCCTCCTCCTCGAAACGCCGCCGCTGCTCCACGGGATCCGTCAGCTCGCCGAACGCGTTGGCCAGCTCCAGGCCGCCCGCGTAGAGCTCGAAGCGCTCGACGACGCGCGGATCGTCGGGCTTGCGCGCGGGCGAGCGCGCCGAGCGGCGCCGGCCAGTCGAACACGAAGGTCGGCGCCCGACCGCGGCCAGCACGCGGCTCGACGCGGTCGAGGAAAGCCTGAAAGAAGACGTCGTCCCACGCGGTCGCGCGTCCCGACCGCGACGCCCTTCTTGGCGGCGGCGGCGCGCAGAGTATCGGACGATTCGTCGCCCGCGAGCGCGATGCCGGCATGCGTGGCAAAGAGCTCGCGCACGGTGGTCCGCGCGAACGGCGGCCGGACGCCGTTCGCCGCCGGATCGCGCCCCGCCGCCGCGGAACGCGATCTGCACGAGCGCCTCGCAGTCGTCGGCGATCGCCTCGAGCGGCGCGCCGGCGCGGTACCACTCGAGCATGGTGAACTCGGTGCTGGTGGTGCGGGCCGCGACTCGTCGGCGCGCCAGCAGCCTTGCCGATCTCGAACGATGCGCTCGCAGCCCCGCCGCCACCAGCCGCTTCATGTGGTACTCGGGCGAGGTGACGAGCCACTGGGTTTCACCGTCAACCTGCCCGCCGGGATCGCGTCGAGGTGGACCTCCTGCCCCGGCGACGCGCACGCGCGCCGGCGTCTCGACCTCGAGGAAGCCCTCGCCCTCGAAGTAAGCGCGCGATCGCGCGAACGATCTCGCGCCCGCGCCTCGAGCGCCGCGCGGGTTGCGGCCACGGGCTGTACGCGCGGCCGAGGCGCTCGAGGTACTCGCCCGTGCGCGTGTCGATCTTGACGATGTCGCCGACGTTGATGAACAGCGGCACGTTGACGCTGGCGCCGGTCGAGATCTTGGCCGGCTTGGTGGCGCCGGTGGCGGTGTCGCCGCGGAAGCCCGGCTCGGTCTCCATGATCGCCTGCTCGATGAAGTTCGGCAGCGTCACGCCGACGGCGCGCTCGTTGAAGAACAGCACCTCGACGTTGATGTTCTCCGGCATGAATCCGGCCGATTCGCCGATGGTCGTCCTTCGGGAATCTGCACCTGATCGTACGTCGACGTGTCCATGAAGACGAACGAGTCGGCGTCCTCGTAGAGGTACTGCATCGTCTTCGTCTCGACGTTCGCCGGCTCGAGCTTCTCGCCCGAACGCAAGTTGCGCTCGAGCACGCCGCCGGTGAGCAGGTTCTTCATCTTGGTGCGCGTGAAGGCCGCACCCTTGCCCGGCTTGACGAACTGGAACTCGACGACGGTGTAAGGCGAGCCGTCGATCATGATCTTCAAGCCCTTGCGGATGTCCGACGTGTCGTACATGGCGAACGGGGTTTAGCCTGCCATTCACCGCGGCGTCAAGGTTTCAGGGCGCCCCCTCAGGGCGCGGAACCGCCCGTCAGGGCGCGGACGTTCCCTGTCGCCCGTACGCGTCCTCGAGGCGCACCACGTCGTCGAGCTCGGTCGTCGAGACCTCGAACACGTCGGTGTCCTCGAGCGCGATCATGCGGTGGCGCAGGCCCGGCGTCACGTGGAACGCCTCGCCCGGTCCCATGTCCGTGAACTGCGGCGCCTGCCCCTCGGCGAAGTGCTCGAACGTCATCCGGCCCGCCCAGACCATCACCGTCTCGTCCTTCGTCCGGTGGTACTGCAGCGAGAGCTTCTCGCCCTTCTTGATGTGCAGCACCTTGCCGACGTAGCGGTCGGTGACGGCCCAGATCAGCTCGTGCCCCCAGGGCTTCTCGACCCGCTTCATGTTTCTCTCTCCGTGTGGCGGATCAGGGACTCGAACCCCGGACCTAGCGCGTATGAAACGCCTGCTCTAACCAGCTGAGCTAATCCGCCTGAAAAAGACCGCCGCGATTTTGCTCGCGGCGCCGTCGGTGTCAAGCGCGGAGTCGTGCGCGTCACCACGACGCGCGGCGCGCGGGCGGGATGTACTCGACGGGTGTTCCGGCGGGAGGGCCGCGGCGCGTGTGGGCCAGGAGGCGCACGGCGCCGAGCCCCGCCAGGAAGCCGCCGACGTGGGCCATCCACGCGACGCCCGATCCGCTCCCCAGCGTGAACTGGGCGAGAAACCAGACACCCAGGAAGATCCAGGCCGGGAACGGCGACGACCGGCCAGAGGAACGGGATCATCACGAGCGTCTGGATCCGCGCGCGCGGGTAGAGCATCACGTAGCCGCCCAGCACGCCGGCGATCGCGCCCGAGGCGCCGATCATCGGCGCGATCGACTCGGGCATGCTGAAGCACTGCGCCAGCGCGCCCGCGGTCCCCACCAGAAAGTAGAAGATCACGTAGCGAAACGACCCCATCGCCTCCTCGACGTTGTCGCCGAAGAC
This sequence comes from uncultured Pseudomonadota bacterium, assembly GCA_963831685.1. GTDB lineage: Bacteria > Myxococcota_A > Polyangia > Fen-1088 > Fen-1088 > JADGRB01. Next base: position 699,996 of record CAWHRJ010000004.1, on the reverse strand, counting down.
CCAGAGGAACCACATGTTCCCGAGGAGGTGCATCCAGCCGCCGTGCAGGAACATCGACGTCCAGATCGACCCCGGCACCGGCAGCAGGTTCTCGCGGGCGGAGGTCGACGTGGTGGACGATCTCGTAGGGGATCGCCCCGGCCTCGAGCGACAGCAGCTTTTGCCCGCGCGCGTTCAGCGACAGCTCGAAGAGAAAGACGACGACGTTGGCCGCGATGAGCAACAGCGTGACCACCGGAAAGCGGGTGCGTGGGTTGTCGTCGCGCAGCGGAAGAAACACGCGCCGGCAAGTTTGCCACATTAACCGGGCGGCGAACCTTGACTGTCCCCGACGACGCCCCTATAAGGCGCCTAGAAGATGCGTCTTTACAGCGGAAAGATTCCGTCTCGTCGGGACGGAGATCGTCAAGAACTCTCGTCGAGGCGGGGGACATCGAGGTCACCGACCGGCCGAAGCCGAGATGGACGTGCAGGCCGTGCTCAAGGAGTACGTTCGGGTCGATCGCGAGATCACCGAGAAGGCCAAGGACCTCCTGCAGAAGCGCAACCTCCCCTACGAGCAGTTCGGCAAGATCAAGCGCACGCTCGCGGGCGAGAAGGCGTTCGGCCTCGGCGACGACGGCCTCGAGTGGATGACGACCCAGATGATCGAGTCGTTCATGCAGTCGCCGCACATCGAGGAGATCTTCGTCGAGGACACCGTGCTGCGAAAGCGCATGGCCGACATCCTCAAGAAGCACATGCAGGTCGACGAGGAGCTCGACGAGGAAGTCCGCCGCCGCATCAAGAACCTGCAAGAGGGGACCTCGACCTGGGAGATCGAGTACGGCAAGGTCCTCGACCAGATCAAGCGGAACCGCGGGCTAGACCAGTAGGTCTGCGGCGAAGCCGCACTACCCTCGACGCGGTTTAGCGCGCCCCTGCGGTTGAACGACCGCGCGCACCAGCTCTTCGATCGCCTTGGCCACCGCCGGCAGGGTCGGCTCCTCGGCCAGAAAGCCGGGCGTCGTGTGGACGCGCGCCTTCTCGTCGCTGATGACGTCGTCGACCGTGGACGGGCGCACGTCGGCCCCCATCACCGCCGCGTGCTTGGCCAGCGCGGTCCCCTTCGGCCCCAGCGTCACGCGGACGCCGGCGACGGGGCCGAGAACGCGCGCCGCCAGCAGCGCCGAGAGCCCGATGAACCCCATCGGCTTGTGCGCGGGCAAGAGCGCCCGGAGCAGCTTCACCAGATCCGGGTCGACCGTGCAGAGCTCGTGCTTGTCGGCGTAGTCCGACAGCGTCGTCCCGCCGCCGCCGCCGCCCGGAACCAGCAGCCCGTCGATAGCTTCGGGGCGGAGCTCGGCGAGCGGCATCACCGGCCCGCCCGAGAGACGCGCCGCCTCGACGCGGGCGTTCCGGGTCACTGCCGCGACGATCCCGCCCGACAGGTGGTCGAGGACAGTCCGCTGATCGCGATCGGGCGCCGCGCAGATGATCTGCGCCCCCGCGCGCTCGGCGCAGAGCATCGCCAGCATCGTCTCCGCCGCGTCGCTGCCGTCACCCCACCCGCACCCGGAGAGCACCACGCCGATGCGCTTGGCCATCAGCCTTCGTTTACCACGGGAGGCGCCTACCAGGGCGACGCCGGAAACGTCCCCGCCGCGATCACCTCCCGCGCGCGCCGCGCGAGGTTCAAGTAGTGCTCGAGGTTGTGGATCGTCGCCAGGCGATAATAAAGCAGCTCTTTGGCGTGAAAGAGGTGGGCCAGGTAGGCGCGGCTGTAGCGCGCGCAGCAGGCGCAGCCGCACCCTGCCTCTACCGGTGCGTCCTCGTCGCGGTGGCGCGTGTTGCCGATGTTCAGCCGCCCGGCCCTGGTGAAGAGCTGTCCGTTGCGGGCGTTGCGCGTCGGCATCACGCAGTCGAACATGTCGATGCCGGCGCCGATCGCCTGCCAGATGTCCTCGGGTGTCCCGACGCCCATCAGGTAGCGGGGCTTGCCCGCGGGCATGTCGGCGGCGACCTCGGCGATTACGTCGTGCATCACCTCGGGCGCCTCCCCGACGCCGAGGCCGCCCAGCGCGAAGCCGTCGAACGCGGAGCCGTCCAACGACAGCTCGCGCAGCTCCGCGAGGTGCGCGCGCCGGAGATCGACGTGCACCCCGCCCTGCACGATTCCGAACCGCAGCTGCCCGGGCGCGGCCGTGGTCGCCAGGCACCGGCGCGCCCAGCGGGTCGTGCGGGCCATCGCCGCCTCGATCGCCGCGCGCGGCGCGTCCGACGGCGGGCACTCGTCGAACGCCATCGCCACGTCGCTGCCGAGCAGCGCCTGGATCTGCATCGCCCGCTCCGGCGTCAGCCGCTGCGGCGAGCCGTCGAGGTGCGAGGCGAACGTGACGCCGTCGTCGTCGACGGTCCGCCGCTCGCGCAGGCTGAACACCTGGAAGCCGCCCGAGTCGGTCAGGATGGCGCGCGGCCAGGCCATGAACCGGTGCAGCCCGCCCAGCGCCGCTATGCGCTCGGCGCCCGGCCGCAGCGCCAGGTGGTAGGTGTTGCCGAGGAGGATCTGCGCGCCCAGCCGCTCGACGTCGCTCCGACGACAGCGCCTTTACGCTCGCCTGCGTCCCGACCGGCATGAAGACCGGCGTCTCGACCGCGCCGTGCGCGGTCTCCAGCACCCCGGTGCGCGCGCGACCGGCCTGCGCGGTCACGCGAAACGTCTCCGGCGCCGTCACGCCGCGCCTCCGGTGATCAGCATGGCGTCGCCGTAGCTGTAGAAGCGATACCCGCGCGCGACCGCCTCGGCGTACGCCGCCAGCACGTTCTCGCGCCCGGCGAACGCCGCCACCAGCATGAGCAACGTCGAGCGCGGCAGGTGAAAGTTCGTGCAGAGGTCGGTGACGACCTCGAATCGCGCCCCGGGCAGGATGAAGAGATCGGTCGCCCCCTCGCCGGCCACCACCGCGCCGCCGTTCGCGCGCGCCGACGCCTCCAGCGTCCGCACCACCGTCGTCCCCACCGCCACCACGCGGCGCCCTTCGGCGCGCGCGACAGCGATCGCCTCGGCGGCCTCGGGCGAGATCCGAAAGTGCTCCGCGTCCATCCGGTGACCGCGCGGGTCCGCCACCTTCACCGGCCGGAACGTCCCCGGCCCGACGTGCAGCGTGACGCGCGCGATCTCGTGCCCCGCCGCGCGCGCAGCGCGGCCAGCAGCTCCGGCGTGAAGTGCAGCCCCGCGGTCGGCGCCGCCACCGCGCCCGGCGCGTCGGCGAAGACGGTCTGGTAGCGCGCGCGATCGTCGACCGCTCGTGGACCGCTCCGTCGCCCGCCCCGCGCTTGCGCGCCGCCTCGATGTACGGCGGCAGCGGCACCTCGCCAATCTCCTCCAGCGCCGCCAGCAGCGAGGCGCCCGGCCCGGTGGCGCGGAGGAGGGCCCGGCCACCATCGCGGCGGTCGACGATCTCGACGCGCACGCCGCTCCCGACCTCGAACGCCCGGGGCGCCCGCTCCGACCCGAGCCCCCGCGTCAGCCCCTCCCACGTCTCGTTGAACCCTTCCGGTCCCGTCGCGTCGTTGGACATGCGCCGCGTCAGCAGAATCTCGAACGCCCCGCCCGTCGGCTTCCGGCCCCGGATCCGGGCCGGGAAGACGCGCGTGTCGTTGAGCACCACCAGGGCGCGGGGCGGCAGGTGAGCCAGAAGGTCGCGAAACTGCACATGCTTGCGTTCGCCCCCCGCACGATCCATGACCATGAGGCGCGCGTCGTCGCGCTCCGCCGCCGGGGTCGCCGCGATGCATTCAGGCGGCAACGCGTAATCGAAATCAGCGGTCTCCAAGGCGCCTCGGTCGTCCCTCTGCAATGCACTTTACAAAAGTTCCCTCGTTCGTAATACGATACAACCTTCAGTTCCACACATGACCATCCTCAAGGCACAATTTCCGACCGGCACGGGCATTCCTTGAGCGGTTACCTTCCCGAGCTCGCCAACGGCGGCATCTTCTTCCCGACGCGCCGCCTGCTGGCCATCGGCGAACAGGTCGTCGTCGTCCATCCGCCTCGGACGCCGCCGCAGCCCCACGCTGATCCGCGGCAAGGTCGTCTGGCGCCGCCCCGGCAAGCACAGCACCAAGATCAAGGCCGGCATCGGCATCGAATTTCTGGCGAGCGAGGCGCAGTCCCGCGACTACCTGCTGGGTGTCGCGCGCGGCGACGCCGAAGAGATGGTCGCCCGCCGCCACCAGCGCCTCCCCGTCGAGCTGCCCGTGATGTGGCAGGTCCAGGGCGTGCTGCAGGACAAGATCGGCATCCTGCGCGACATCGGCCGCGGCGGCGCCTTCGTGAAGCACTGAGGAGCCCCTGCCCGCCGAGATCGACGTCGTCCTGATGGTCTCCCCGCCGGGGGCCGAGGTGGCGATGCCGCTCTCCGCCCGCGTCTGCTGGAAGGGCCACACCGGCGGCGAGAACGGCTTCGGCGTCGAGTGGAAGTCCCGCGACGCCGGCGGCAACCGCCGCATCAAAGAGCTCGTTCGCCGCATCGAAGCCCAGGGCGTCCCCGCCCGCTTCGCTTAGATCGGGGGACGTCGGGCGCTGCGCGCCCTTTGGTCCCCCGCACCCCCGGCTCGCTTCGGGCTGGCAAAGCCACCCTTCGCTCGCTCTTGATTCAGCGGTCGGCGGATCGAGCCGAGGCGGGCGCTAACTCAAATCGAGGGCGTAGAGGCTGCCGCCGTTGGAGAGGACGTAGAGGCGCTGGGTCTTGTCGTCGAGGGTGGGGGCGGCGCAGACGCCGTGGCCGGGGTTGAAGATCTCGAGCAGGCTCGCCGGACGCGCGGTCGACGACGAAGAGGCCGGCGCGGCTGCCCGAGAAGATCAGGTAGCGGCCGACGACCATCGGGCGGCGTCAGATCGCCGGCCTCGGTCAGACCCTGGCGCCACAGGACGTGGCCGTCGAGGTCGGCGGCGTGCACGCCCTGGCGTGGGCGCCGCGAAGAAGAGGTGGCCGTCGGCGACGCTGACGTCACCCACGCCCTCGACGCCGAGGCGCCACTTGATGGTGCCGTCCTTCGCATCGACGGCGTAGAGGCCGCCGGAGTACGACGCGGCGTAGGCGAGGTCGCCGACCAGCGTGGGGGTCGTGTCGACGTCGACGAACTGCTCGGAGGCGGTCGCCAGCGAGCGGGCCCAGAGGACCTCGCCGGCGCCGGCGGAGAGCGAGACGAGGTAGCCGTCGGCGAAACCGGCCAGCAGCTCGTTGCCGTGGAGGCGCGGGCCGGCGTAGCCGTGGATGGTGAAACCCTCGGGCGTCTCGCGCTCGTACTGCCAGCGCCACTTGCCGGTCGCCGGGTCGAGCGCGACCAGGTGATCGCTGGCGCTGGCGACGTAGACGAGGTCCGGACCCAGCTCGGGGCGCGGCGCTCGATCGCCCCCTTGCCGTGGTAGGTCCAGCGGATCTTGCCGGTGCCGGGTTCGACGGCGTAGAGGCTGCCGTCGTCGGCGCCGACGTAGACCTGGTCGCGCGCGGCGTCGAAGCGGGCGGTGCTGTCGACGCCGCCCGAGACGCCGGTCGACCCAGTCGACGTGCCCGGTGTCGGGCGCGACGCCCGCGATGGCCGAGGCGCGCGAGCCGATGACCAGGTGCCCGTTGGCGAGCACGCCGGTGGCGCACTCCTCGGAGTCGGGCTCGAACAGGCCGTGCTCGTGCAGCGTCGTCCGCCAGCGCGAGCTGGATGACGCCCGCCGGGTGGGCCGGTGGCTCGGCGTTGCCGGCCTGGCGCGTCGTGACGGAGGCGCAGCCTGCGAGCGCCGCCAGCGCCGCCAGGGTGGTCCTTCGAGAGACGGTCACTTCATCTCGAGCACGGCGAGGCGATTGGTGATCTCCTCGCGCAACGAGGTGGTGGGGATCTTGTCCAGCACCTCGTGATAGAGCCGCGTCGCGTCCGCCGGGTTGCTTTGAGCTCGGCAATCCGCGCCTGGTGGTAAAGCGCGCGGTCCTTGTAGAAGCCGTCCATCCCGCCGGCGTCCTCGCCCAGCTTGCTGAACGCCGCCTGCGCCTCGGCCAGCTTCCCCTCGTGCTCGTAGCCGTAGCCGAGCCCCTCCTGCGCCAGGAAGCGCAGCCGGCGATCCAGGTTGTCGGGCAGCAGCGCCTGGTAGGTGGTGATCGCCTCACCCGCGCGGTCGAGGTCCAGAAGCAGGCTCCCCCGCACCAGCATCGCCTCGGAATGCAGCGGACCGTGCGGCGACCCGAACGAAGCGTCCAGCTCCTTGAGCGCCGCCTCGAGCTGCGCCTTCTCGGTCGGCAGGTGCGGCAGCCCGTCGTCGGTGGGGGGCGTCACGCCGGGGACCGGCATCTCGACGGCGGCGATGCGCTGCACGCGGTCCAGGGCCTCGGCCGCGCGCACCGCGCGGCGCTCCGAGACCTGGGTCATCAGGACCGAGCCGCCGACCACCGTCCCCAGCGCCGTCAGCGAGATGATGAGCGCCCGGCTGTGCGAACCGACGTACTCGCCGACCAGGTTGGACACACGCGTCCAGAAGTCCACGAACTGGTCGGGACGCTTGAGCTCCTTCTTGCTGATTTTTCTCTTGGGCACCGGTTGGGGAGATAACAGAGCCTCCCCGGCCGGTCAAATGGGCACCACGGGGGGCGCGCCCGAAATGGGGCATCGCATGTATAGTCCCCGGGCGTGAAGCCGGCGGTTGCCTTCGTGGCGCTCGGGATCGGCATGGCCGCCGCCGCGACGGCGCACGCCGCCGGGGCGAACGAGCTGCAGGTCGCGCTGCGGCTCGGGATCGGCAGGCTCAACGTCGCCGACAACCCCTGGGCCCCGGTCGGGGCCCTCGACGTGGAGTACGGACTCGACGACGCCTGGGCGCTGCGCGGGTCGCTCGAGGGCTTCACGCACGGGGTGGACGCCGACACGGCGAGCGCCACCCCGGCCGGGACCGAGCGCCTGGGCGCCGCGCTGGTCGGCGTCGCCTACACGATCGACATCCTCCGCCTGGTCCCGTACGCCGACGTGGAGCTGGGGATCGCGCACATCGGCGGGCCCCTGGCCGCGCCGACGACCAGGTTCGTCTCCGAGCTGGGCGTCGGCGGCGATTACTACGTGACGCGACGGCTGCGGGCCGGCCTCAGCTTTCAGTATCTCTACAGCCCGCAGGATCTGATTTCGAACCCCACGCAGTTCGGCAACTCGCCGTTCATGTTCTCGGCGACCGCCCGTGGTTCGTGGGTGTTTTAGGCGGGCGAAGCCTGCCTTCGCTCACGGATCACTGACTAGCGCCCGCGCTTCTTGCTGCGGGCCGGGCGCGCCCGGGCCGCCGCGACGGCCGCGGGGGGCGCGGCCTTCTTCTGCTTGTGCGCGCGCAGGACGAGGCGGAGCGGCGTTCCCTCGAAACCGTAGGCCTCGCGGAGGCGGTTCACGAGGAAGCGGCGGTAGGGGTAGCCGACCTCGGCCGGGTGGTTGGTGCTGAGGAAGAAGGTGGGCGGGCGGATCGCGGGCTGGGTCGCGTAATAGAGGCGGACGTGGCGGCCGCCCCGCCCCGCCGGCGGCGGCTTGTGCGCGATGATCTGCTCGAGCAGCTTGTTGAGCTCGCCGGTGGAGATGCGGCGCGAAGCCTGGTCGAACGCCTTCGAGGCCTCGGCGAGGATGGCGGTGACGCCGGCGCGCGTGACGGCGGAGGTGAGCAGCACCGGCGCGTAGCGCAGGAAGGCCAGCGCCTCACGCGTCGATTCGACCTTGGCGTCGATGCCCGCGCGCCCGACCAGGTCCTTCTTGTTCAGCACCACCAGCGCGCAGCGGCCGGAGTCCTCGATGAGGCTGGCCAGGCGGGCGTCCTCGGCGGTGGCCCCCTCGCGCGCGTCGATGACCAGCGCGGCGACGTCGCAGCGGTCGAGCTGATCGCGCGCCATCTTGGCGGCGACGTGTTCGGTCAACGTGTCGATCGAGCGACGGCGGCGCATGCCGGCGGTGTCGACCAGCAGGTACTCGCGCCCCCCGAACGACAGCGGCGTGTCGATCGGATCGCGCGTCGTCCCCGGCTGATCGTGGACCAGGACCCGCTCCTCGCCGAGAAGGCAGTTGACCAGCGAGGACTTGCCGACGTTCGGCTTGCCGACGAAGGCGAGGCGAAGGGGGCCACCCTCGGGGGTCTCGGCGGCGGCCGCGGCCGCTTCGCCCGGCGTGGCGGAGATTCGCGCCGTCTTGGGAAGCTTGGCGACCACCGCGTCGAGCATTTCGCCGATGCCGCGCCCGTGGCTGGCGGAGATCGGGAAGACGTCGGGGAAACCGAGCGAGAACGTCTCGCTGGCGGCCGCCTCCGCGTGGCTCGAGTCGACCTTGTTGGCCGCCACCAGCACGGGCCGCCCCGACTGGCGCAGGACCTTGGCCACGTCGGCGTCGACGGTGGTGACCCCCTCGCGGGCGTCGACGACGAACAGGACCAGATCGGCCTCGTCGAGCGCGCGCAATGTCTGCTGCCGCATGGCGCCCAGGATGCCGGCCGCCGAGGGATCGAGGCCGCCGGTGTCGACGACGCGGAAGCGCCCGCGGCCCCCAGTCGGCGACGCCGTAGCGGCGATCGCGCGTCACGCCCGGCGTGTCCTCGACCAGCGCCGGCCGGCCGCCGACGAGGCGGTTGAACAGCGACGACTTGCCCACGTTGGGGCGTCCGACGAGCGCCACCAGCGGCAGATCGGCGGCGCCGCTCATGCCCGGTAGCCGAGCTCCGCCATCGCCTCGGGCGAGGTGGTCCAGTCGGGTTGAATCTTCACGTGCAGCTTGAGGTGCGCGGGCCGCTGCAGGAGCTCGCTGATGCCCAGGCGCGCGCGCGTGCCGACGTCGCGGATCATCGCCCCGCCCTTGCCGACGACGATCGCCCGCTGGCTCTCGCGCTCGACGACGATGCTGGCGGAGATGACGACGTCGGCGGGGCGCTCGTTCCACTCCTCGATGACGACCGCGATCGCGTAGGGGACCTCCTGGCGCAGGCTGACGAACAGCTGCTCGCGGATCAATTCAGCGGCCAGGAATCGCTCCGTTCGATCGGTCAGCTGATCGGACTCGAAGAGCGGCGGCCCCTCGGGCAAGAGCGCCCAGAGCTCGGCGACCAGCCGGTCGACGTTGGTCCCGCGGCTGGCGGAGATCGGCACCAGCGCCCGGAGCCCCGGCTGCTGGTTCCAGTGCTCGAGCCGCGGCAAGAGCGCCTCCTTGTTCTTCACCGTGTCGACCTTGTTGATGCCGAGCACGACGGGCCGGCGGGCCTCGGCCAGGGCGCGGAGGATCTTCTCCTCAGCGTCGCCCGGCCGGTCGGTGCCGGCGTCGACGATCAGCAGCGCGGCGTCGATGTCGGGGATGATCCCCAGCGCCTCGCCGAGCATGAAGCGGTTCAGCTCTTTCTTGGCGCCGTGGACGCCGGGCGTGTCGACGAAGACGATCTGCCCCGGCGGCCCGTTCTAGACGCCGATGATCCGGTTGCGCGTCGTCTGCGGCTTGGGGGTGACGATGGCCAGCTTCTCGCCGACGATCCGGTTGAGCAGCGTCGACTTGCCGACGTTCGGGCGGCCGAGGATGGCCACGGTTCCGGCGAGTGCGCTCTTCATCGACATGGGGGCTTCTATATAACGCAGATGTCGTGCTATCCCGAGACATGCGCGTTTTCTCCACGCCCGCGCTGATCCTGCTCCTCGCGTCGCCGGCCCTGGCGGCGACCGCGCCGGCCGGCGGGTTGCGCTGGAGCGCGGCGGCCGACGGTGCGCTCGAGGTCCGCGCCGGCGAAGATCTGCTCGCCCGGGTGGCGCTCGAGACGCCGGCGCTGCGCCGCGGGGCGCCGGCGCTGCGCGAGGTGACGGTCGACGGGCACCGCCTCGCCGAGCTGCGCGTCCCCGTGCGCGGCACCCCGAGCGAGGAGGTCTGGATCGGCGAAGTCGATCAGCCGCCGGGGCCCCCGCACCCGCGCCGCGTCCTCTGGTCGGGCATGACCGGTCCGCGCGACACCGACGGCGAGACCTCGCAGTGGGTCGACGTCTCGGAGGAGCGGGTGGTCGAGTACCAGACCGCCGCGAGCCGGGTCGACCGCTGCGACGGCCTCCCGCCGCGTCTGTTCCCGCGCCTCTACGACTTCGCCGCCGGACGATTTCGCCCGATGGTCTCGCTGCTGCCGCCGCCCGGCGGCGAGACGCTGATCGCCCGCCGCGGCGATCCGGCGACGCCGGCCGGGCGGCCGATCGCCGACTTTCACTTCGTGGGCGCCTCGACCACGCGCGGGGCGGGCAGCGAGGCCCGCGAGCTGACGCGCGCCGGTCGAGCTCGACGACGGCGATCCGGCCACGTCCTGGACCGAGGGTCTGGGCGGAGACGGGCGCGGCGAGTTCCTGACCGCGCGCGCCGCGGCCGGCGGCTACGCCGTGCGCGGCCTGCGCATCTTCCCGGGCGACGGCGCCAGCCTGCAGGCGCTTCCGCGGAAAGAACCGGCTGCAAGCGGTTCCAGCTCGCGCTCGGTCCGGCGCCCGGGCAGCGGTTCGACGTCGAGATCCCCGACGATCCCGCGGCCGACGCCGCGCACTGGCGCGAGAGCTACTGGGTGCCGTTGCCGAAGCCGATCGTCTCATCCTGCGTGACGGTGGTGATCACCGAGGTCACGCCGGGCAGCGAGGCGGCGCCCCCAAGAACTACGGCCAAACGGCGATCGGCGATCTGGCGATCTTCACCGACGCCGACGGCCCCGACGGCGCCAGCCGGCTGGTGAGCGATCTCGCGACCGCGCCCGACTGCGCCGCCCGCCTGCCGCTGGTCGTCGGGCTCGGCGAGGCGGCGGTCCTGCCGACGGCCCGGGCGGTGATGACGGCGCGCGGCCCGGCGCGCGAGTGTCTGGTCGAGGCGCTCACCACGCTGGCCCCCGCCCCGAAGAACCCCATCGTCATCGAGGCGCTCGCCGGCGCCGTCGCCGGAGCCAGCGAGAAGGAGGAGCGGATGGTGGCGGCGGCGCTCGCGCGGGCCGAGCCGCCGCCCGTCTCGACGCTGGCCGCGCTCCTGCGCGCGAAGAGCACCAGCGACGACGATCGGGCGCGCGCGGCGCGCCTCCTGGCGGTGCTCGACGACGGCGCGGCGGCGGCGGCGCTCCTGGACGCCGTCGGCGATGGCACACCGACCCTGCGCGCGGCGATCGTCCAGGCGGCAGCCGGCTCAAAGCGGGTACGTGCCGAGGCGGTGCTGGCGGCGTTTCGAGCGGCGGCCCCGGGTGGGGGCGGGCCGGCGGCCCCGGGTGGGGGCGGGCCGGCGGCCCCGGGTGGGGGCGGGCCGGCGGCCCCGGGCCGCGCCGCGGATCTGGCGCGGATCCTCCCGCTGGCGGTGAAGCGCGCGCCCGAGCAGCGGGCGGAAGCGGTCGCGGCCCTGCGCGGGGCGCTCGGGACCGATCGCCCGTTCGAGCTGCGGGGGCGCGCGATCGTGGCGCTGGGCGCGCTCGGCGCCGAGGGGAGCCCGGAGGCGCTCGCCGCGCCGAAGGCGGTCTCAGACGATCCGGTGCTGCGGTTTCTGGCCACCCGGGAGCTCGGCGATCTCAAGGTCGCCGCCGGTGCCACCGATCCGCGGCCGCTGCTGCGCGCGGCGCTCGACGATCAAGACCCGCGCGTGCGGGAGACGGCGGCGCTGGGCCTCGAAAAGCAGGGCGACACCGCGGCGGGTGGCGCGCTCATCACCGGGGCCAAGCAGGAACCCTGGCCGTTCGTGCGGCGCGCCGAGCTGGAGGCGCTGGGCCGGCTGTGCGTGAGCGGCGGGGGCGACCTCATGATCCGCGCCACCGAGCGCGACGTCGATCAGGTCCGGCGGGCGGCGCTCATCGGCCTCGGCCGCTGCAAGGACCCGCGCGCGCGGGCGGTTTTTCTACAGACCCTCAAGCGCCACGACGAGAACGCGTCGCTGCGCGCGCTCTCCGCCGGGCTGCTCGCCGAAGCAAACGATCGCGGAGCGGCACGCCAGATGGCGGCCGCGCTGCACGACATCGTCGCCCAGTCGGAAGCCGACCTGGCGCTCGAGGGGGTCGCCCTCGCGGTCCTGCGCGCGCTCGGCCATCTGGGGGGCCCCGACGCTGTCGCCGCGGCGGTCGCGCTGGCGGGCGACAAACACCACCCGTTCCGCGCCGCGGCGGCCGACGTGCTGGGGAACCTCTGCGATCCGGGCGCCGGCAGCGCCGCGCTGCGGGCGCTGTCGGCCTCCGGCGATCCGTCGCTGGCCCGCGCCGCCGAGCGCGCCCAGAAGCGCTGCGCTAAATAGAGCGTCGGCGCTGATGCTAGCGCAGCCCGCCCAGCGCCGCCTTGAGGTCGATGTTCTTCGGATCGATCTCCAGACCCCGCTCGAACATGTTGCGCGCCTTGGACGGCTCGTTGGCCAGGAGGTGCATGCGCCCGAGCATCAGGTAGACCTCGACCTTCGAGACGCCGGCGGTGGCGTCGTCGAAGTTCTGCAGCAGCAGCGACCGGTAGAATTTGCGGGCGGCTTCGAAATCGCTCCTTCGGTAAGCGATCCGGCCCAGCGCCGCGATGGTGGCCGGGTGGCTGGGATCGAGCTTGTAGGCGGCGTTGAAGCTCGCCGCCGCGCCCTCGGCGTCGCCGCGCGCCTCGGCGATGGTCCCGAGACGCGTCTGCCAGCGCGCCGTCTCCTTCCCGCGCCGCGCCTTGGTGAGCTCGGCGACGAGCTCGCCGATGATCCGCGTCGCCTGGTCGGTCCGACCCGCGGCGATGAGCGCCTCGGCCAGCTGCTCGCGACCCGGGATCTCCGTCGGATCGAGCGCCACCAAGCGCTCGAGATAGGGGAGCGCCGCCGCCGGCTGCGCCAGCGGCCCGCCGTAGAGGCCGGCGATCTCCCGCAGCAAGCGGCGCCGTTCGTCGTCGTCGGCGGCCGCGTGCAACTGCAGATCGAGGATGCTGGTCAGCCGCTCCTCGTCGTTCGCCTCGCGGGCGATCTTCTCCAGCGCGGCGAGCGTCGGCCGGTGGGTGGCGTCGGCGTCGATCGCGCGCAGCAGCGCCCCCTCGATCTCGGCCGGCTCGGCCCCCTTGCTGCCCAGGATCGTTGCGTTCCGGAACTGGATCTCGGCGATCTCGGCGGGATCGCGGGCGGTCGCCGCGGCCCGCTCCAGCGCCTCTCCCGCCTCGTCCCAACGCTCGTTGCGCTCGTGAACCCTGGCCAGCGACAGCAGCGCGGCGACGTTGTCGGGCGCGACCTCCAGCACCTTCTCCAGCGCCTCGGCGGCGCTCTCCGGCGAGTCGAGGTCCTTCTCCCAGACGTTGGCGATGGCGACCCGCAGGGCGAGCTCCGTCGGGGTGCGACCGGCGGCCGCCTCGACATCGGCGTGCTTGGCGAGGACCTCGACGAGGTCGTACCAGCGCTCGGCCGCGCGCAGGATCCGTTCGAGCTCGAGGTAGCCGAAGCCGTTTCCCGGATCGGCGTCGAGCAGCTGGCGCAGGAACCCGACCGCCTGATCGACGTCGGAGAGCTTCTGCTCGGCGTTGCGGGCGAGCTTGAGCAGCACCGCCACCTGGTCGGCGCCGCTGGCGCTGCCGAGCCGCCGCAGCAGCACCTCCTGCAGCGTCGACCAGTCGCCGCGCCGATCCTCGATCGCCTCCAGCGCCGAGAGCGCCAGCGCGTCGTCGGGTGCCACGTCGAGCGCCTCGCGGTACGCGTCCGCGGCCGCGTCCAGATCGTTGAGTAGCCCGAGACGCAGCTCGCCGACCCGCGACCAGAGCTGCGCGCGCTGCCGCGGGTCGTCGGTGAGCCGCGCCCGGTCGGCCAGCACCGCCGTCAGCTCGGGCGCCTGGCCGAGCGCCTCGTACAGGCGGCCCAGCTCCTTGAGCGCGTCCAGATCCTCCTCGTCGGCCGCGCGGAGCTGCTGCAATGCCGCGATGGCGCCCTGGAGGTCCCCCTGCCCTTCGTAGAGCCGCGCCGCCTCGAGCAGGCGCGTTCGGCGCACCTGCGGGTCGAGCTCGGCGGCCGACCGCCTTTCGAGGACGGCCGCCAGCTGCGCCGGCGCGGCGCCCGCGCGGTAGAGCCCCTCGAGCGCCGAGAGCGCTTCGGCGTTCTCGGCGTCCTCGTCGAGGACCCGCCGGTAGAGCCGCTCGGCCGCGGCTCTGTCGCCCGCCTCCTGATAAAGACGCGCCGCCCGCAGCGCCAGTTCTTGCGCGGCATCGGTCTCCGCGCCGCCGAGCGCCTCCTCGATCTTGCGCGCCCCGGCCGCCGGAATCTTGGCGGCGCCGGCGATCCGCTCCAGATCGTCCAGCGTCCCCCCCGCCGTCGGTTCTTCCTGGAGCGCGCGACCGAGCGCCTCCAGCGCGTGCTCGGGCTGGCCCAGCTGTTCGGCCGAGACGTCGGCGATCTTTCGCAGCCAGTGCGCGCGCTCGGTGCGATCGTCGCGCATCTCGACGCGCCGGCCGTAGAGCGCCACCAGCTCGTGGTAGTCGCCGCGCGTCTCGGCGAGCGGCTCGAGCACGTCGAGCGCCCCCTCCTGGGTCTCCGGGCGCTCCAAGAGCGCGATCAGGGAATCGTGCGCGGCGGCGTGCCCGGGATCGCGCTCGACGGCGTCGCGGAAGGCGGAGAGCGCGCCTTCGGAATCGCCGAGCGGCCCCACGCGCAGCATCCCCAGCGCCGCCAGGAAGTCGGCTTGCGCCGTCGGCTCGCCGGCCAGCTCCGCCTCGCGCGCCAGCACCTGGCCGAGCTCGTCCTCCGCGCCCTTGCCCAGCTTGCGGAGGACCCGCTCGAGGGCGGCGAGCACCGGCTGCTCGTCGCCGGGGAGCGACTGCGCCTTGCGCAAATAGTCGGCCGTCCGATCGAGATCGGCAAGCTCGTTCTCGTAGAGAGAGGCGAGGCGCATCGCCAGCGCCCGCTGCAGCCCGGCGTCGAAGGTGGCCTCCATCCGCTCGGCGTAGACGTCGGCCAGGCCGGCCCAGTCCCTGCTGCCCGCGGCCAGACGCTCGAGCGCCTCGCGTGGCGCGTCGACGGTGGCGTCCTCGGTGAGCGCGCGGGCCCAGGCGGCGAACGCCCGCTGCACGTCGCGCCGCTCGGTCTCCTCGATGCGCGCGATCTCGGCCAGCAGTTCCATGCGGCGAAGGGCCGCGTCCTCGACGCCGAGGCGCAGCTCCAGCAGCTCGACCACCGCCTCCCAGGCCTTGGCCGCCCGCTCGATCGGCTCCAGCACGGCGATCGCCGGCAGCCGGTAATCGTCGCCGCGGGCGATGGCGGTGAGCGCCTCGCGCGCCCCCGCGTGCTTGGGCGAGACGGCCAGGATCTTGGCGTAGCGCCCGATGGCGCCGTCCACGTCCAGAAGCTCGGTCTCGACGATCCGCGCGGCACGGAAGGCGATCTCGTCGCGCCCCGCCGCGTCCCTGAGCCCTGCGGCCCGGGCGTCCAGCACCTCGACGAGATCGGTCTGCCGCCCCTCGGCGGTGAGAATGCGATCGAGGTCGGTCAGCGCCTCGCCGTCGCCCGGCGTCTCCGCGAGCAGCGCCCGGAGCTGCTCGATCGCCCGATCCGGCTCGGTCAGGTTCTGCTCGTAGATGCGGGCGCTCTGCATGAAGAGCATCCGGCGCTCGTCGGCCCGGTCGGTGATCTCGATCTTGCGCGCGTAGACCTCGCACAGCTCGCGGTAGGCGCCGGCGGCGAGGTGCAGCTGGGCCAGCGACTCCAGCGCCTCGCCTTCGTTGGGATCGATCTCCAGGACCGCCTCCCAGGCGCGCACCGCCTTCTCGGCCTCCTTGAGCGCGTCCTCGTAGAGCACGGCGATCCGCTTGGCGATCACCTTGCGCTCGTCGCCGTCGACGGCCATCTCCAGGTGGCGTTCGAGCGACTCGACCAGCTCCTCGGATCGGCCGGCGCCCGCCAGCAGGCGCTCGAGCGCGATGAAGCCGTCGCGATCGTCCGGCTTGGCCGCGAGCGCCGAGCGCCAGGCCTCGATGGCGTCGGCATTACGCCCGAGAGGATTTTCGAGCAGCTTGGCCGACGCGACCCAGAGCTGGGCCTGCAGATCGGGATCGACCGCCTCGACGGCGCCCTTCTGCAGCGTCACCACCAGCGGCGCGTAGAGCTTGGCGCCGAGCCCCAGCTGCTCCATGGCCGACAGGGTGTCGCCCGACTCGACGTCGGTGAGCCAGGCCTGGCTGCGGCACTCGAACGCCAGATCGAGCCGGCCCAGCCGCTGATGGATCTCGGCCATCTCGCCGAGCAGGCGCACCCGCTCGGCGCGATCGTCGGCCGACTGCAGCTGCGCCTCCAGCGCGCCGCACAGCTTGTTGAGATCGCCCGTCCGCCGGTAGACCGGCTCGAGGATCACCGCCACGCGGTGCCGCTGATCGGCGTCGCGGGCGAGCCCCTCGAGGGCGCTGACCGCCGCCGCCGCGTCGCGCGCTGTCGACGGACGGGAGAGGATCTCGGCGTAACGATCGACGGCGCTCGTCGTGTCGCCGATTCGGTTCGCCAGGATCTCCGCCAGGCGCAGGGTGGCCGCGTCCTTCTCCGGGCCGACCGGCTCGCGATCGAGGCTGGAGGTCAGGTGATCGGCCAGGTCGGACCAGCGGCCCGCCTGCGACAGCAGGCGCTCCAGCTCGGAGGCGGCCTTCGGATCGGTGGGGTCGACCTCCAGCGCCTCGCGCAGCGTCCCGACGGCCCGGTTGGCGTCGTCCAGCTTCTCCTCGTCGAGCTTGGCGCTACGGCGGAGCAGGGCGACCCGTGCCGTCGGGTCAGGGGCCCGGCCTGCCTGCTCGTCGATGAGCTCGCGGAGATCGTTCCAGGAGCCCCAGCGCTCGAGCGCCGCTTCGTAGAGCTGGGTCGTCTGCTTGTCGTCCGGGCGCGCGTCGTAGAGGCGCCGGTAGTACTTCTGCGCCTCGGGACGCTGGCCGAGCTGGTGATCGAAGATCTCCGCGGTGCGACGGACGATGTCGAGCACCGCGGGCTCCTCGGAGAGCTCGCCGTCGAGGTAGCTGGCGAGCAGGCTGGCGGCATCAGGCCACCTGTCGAGCTTGTCGGCCAGGCGAAGCAGCGGATCGGCGCTGGCCCGCTCGGTGGGCGCCTCCTGAAAGACCTTGCCGTACCAGCGCAAGGCGCTGTCGAAGTCCTCCAGCTGCTCCTCGTAGAGCCGGGCGATCCGCTTGGTCCAGGAGAGCCGCTCGGCCGGGTCCTCCACCTGCAGCAGACGAATCTCGCCGATCTTGATGAGCGACTTCCAGTCGCCGCGCCCCGCGTAGACCGGCTCGAGCAGCGTCGCCGCCGTTCCCTGCACGGCGACGTCGTCGCGCATCGATTCGAGCATCGCGATCGCCCCGGGGTGATCGGGGACGCCGCCCAGCACCAGCTTGAGGTACTCGACCGCCGCCTCGCGATCGCCGCGGCGATCGTTCTCGATCTGGGCCAGCCGGAAGCGGAGGTCGACGAGCTCCCTCTCCGGCCGCCGCCCCCGCTGCAGCAGATCGACCAAGAGGCGCGTCAGATCGCTCCAGCGCTCGGTCTTGGTGTAGAGGCGATCGAGCGCCTGCCCGGCGGCTCTGTCGGCCGGCGCGATCTCGACGACCCGTTCGAAGGCCGCGATCGCCTCCTCGGGGCGCTCGAGCTTCGTCTCGCAGAGCTCGCCGATCTGGACGCGCAGCGCCCCCTCGGTCCCGGGATCCTTGGCCAGCTCGGCGCGGCGGAGCAGGATCTCGTAGAGCGCCTCGGCGTCGCCGCTGGCGCGGTAGATGGTGTCGAGCGCCGCCAGCGTCCCGTCGTCGTCGGGAACGCGGTCGAGGATGCGCCGGTAGTAGTCGGCCGCCGTCGTGGCGTCCCCCTGCCCGGCCGCCGCCGCCGCGATCGTGCGATCGAGCCGCAGCTTCAGCGCCTCGTCGAGGACGTCGGGGCTGATGTCGCGGTAAAGGGCGATCACTTCGCCCGACCGCGTGGGGCCGGCCAGGCGCTCGTAGGCGTCGAGGAGCGCGGGCAGCTCCGGCTCGGCCAGCGCGTCGCGGATCGCGAGCGCGGTGGTGCGCAGCGCCGCCTCGGGGTCGCCGAGCCGCGTCTCCTCGAGCGCGGCGAGCCGCATCAGCTCGCCGAGCCGCGCCCGCGCATCGGTCTGGGCCTCGACATAGATGCGGACGATCGCGGCCAACTCCCGCCAGCGTCCCCCCTTCTCGTAGAGCGGCTCCAGGATCTGCGCGGCGGCGAGGCGCAGGGTCCCGTCGGCGGTCGGCTCGAGGAAACGCTCGATCGCGGTCAGCGCATCCGCGTCGCCCGGCGCCCGCGCCAGCACCTCGCGCCAGCGCTCGAGCGCGCCCGAGCGGTCGCCGAGCGGCCCTTCGAGTAGGCGGGCGATCTGCTTCCCCAGCCCGATCCGCTCGGCGTCCTTGGGCTTGCGCAGCGCCAGACGCCGCTCGACGATCTCCAGCCGGTCGCGGTGGCGCCCCTGCTGCTCGTAGAGCCGCGCCAGCGTCTCGAGCGCCCGATCGTCCTCGGGGTTCTCGTCGAGGATGGCGACGCAGGCGGCGATCGCCTCGTCGACGTCGCCGACGTCGTTCTCCAGCAGGCTGGCGACGCTCCGCCACAGCTCTTGCCGCGCCGCCGCGTCGCCGGCCATGTCGATCCGCTTGCGCAGGATCTCCACCCGCTGGCGGTGGTTCGCCCCCGCCTCGAAGATCCGATCGAGCGCGTCGATCGCCGTCCCGTCCTGCGGATCGATCTCCAGGATGGAGCGGAGGGTGGCGACCGCCGCCTCGGTGTCGCCCAGCGACTTCTCTTCCAGACCGGCGATGCGGAAGAGGATCTCCTTGCGCGGCGCCGCGCCGTCGGCCCAGCGCGCCTCGAGGCGCAGCGTCTTGACCAGGTTGGCGATGTCGCCCGTCTCGGCGTAGAGCCCCTCCAGCGCCGCCGCGGCGGGCGCGGCCGTCGCCAGGTTGTTCAGATCGAGGTTGAGGACCAGCTTCCAGGCGTCGATGGCGGCGCGCCGGTTGTTGAGGCGGCCGGCGTAGAGCTTGGCGGCGCGCGACAACAGATCGGCGCGACCGCTGATGTCCGAGGCGTCACGCCGGAAGGCCTGCTCCTGGTAGACGTCGACGAGATCGGCGAAGCGCTCGAGCGCGGTTCCGAGCCGCTCGATCTCTCCGAGCGCGTCCGGGTTCTCCGGATCGGCGGCCAGCACCTGCCGCCAGCTGGTGAGCGCCACGGCGCGCGCCTGCAGCTTGTTCTCCTGCAGGTCGGCGACCCGCGCCAGCAGCGCGGCCGCTTCCGGCCCCTGCAGCGCCTCGCGCTGCGCCTCGAGGACGGCTGCCAAGCGTGCCCAGGCGCCGCTCGCCGCGTAGACCGGTTCGAGGATCTGCGCGACCCGCTGGCGCTGCGCCGGCACCGTCAGCAATTTCTCCAAGAGGCGCCGCGCCCCCTCGTGGTTGGGGGCCGCCGCGACGATCCCTTCCAGCAGATCGAGCGCGCCGGTTACGTTTTCCAGTCGATTGGCGCGCAGGTCGGCGCGCCGGAACTCCAGCTCCGGGACCTCGCTCTCGGACGCGAACCCGACCCGCGTGCCGAGCAGCGCCTCGAGATCGGTCCAGCGCTCGCGCGTGGCGTAGAGCCGCTCGAGCGCGCGGTGGGCTCTGAGATCGGCCGGATCCAGCTCCAGCATCTTCTCGTAGGCCCCGAGCGCGTGGTCGGGGTCGGAGAGGGCCGCCTCGTCCAGCTCGGCGATCTGCGCCAGCAGATCGAGCCGCTCCCGCGCGTCGAGCGCGGCCAGCTGGCGCGCGTCGTAGAGCGCGCGCAGCTCGTTCCAGCGCTGCCCGTCCCGGTAGAGGCGCCCGAGCGCGCGAAACGCGCCGGCGTGCAGCGGCTCCGACGAGAGGATCTGCGCGTAGACCTTCTCGGCTTCACCCCCCCGCCCCGCCTGCTTCTCCTCCAGCTCGGCGACGACGACCAGGAGGTCCCGACGCAAGTTCTTGTCATCGGTCGCGCCCGCGGCCGCCCGCAGCTTCTCGCTGAGCTCGCCGGTGACGCCCGCCCCCGCCGCGAACCCGAGCAGCGCCTCGCGGTTGGCCACCTCGGACGGATCGATCTCGAACAGCGCCAGGCTGGACCGATAGGCCCGGGCCGGATCGTTGAGCGGCCCGCCGTAGAGCGCGCGCAGCTTCTCCAGGCGATCGACCTTCTCGCCCAGCGTGTCGGCGACCGAGAGCAGCACCTCGTTCGCCTCGGCCAGCTTGGCGCCGTTCTCGGTCCGCTCGTAGAGCGGCAGCGCCATGCGGGCGATGGCCGCCCGCTCCGGGTGGCCGGCCGCGGAGAGGCGCTCCAACCCCGCGATGGCCGGCGCCGAGTAGGGGTTGGCCTGCGCCACCTCGCGGTACGAGGCGAAGGTCGCGCCCTCGTCCTTGAGCCGCGTCTCCTGCAGGTTGCCGATCCGGAGCAGCAGCTCCTCGCGCTCCTTGGCGGTCTCCTTGGAGTCTGCCGCCCCGGTCGCGCGGCTGGCGAGATCGCGGCGCAGCGCCTCGACCACGCCCGACCAGTCCTGCCGCGCCTCGGAGACGCGGACGAGCGCGCGGAGCGCCCGCTCGTTGGCCGGCTCCGCGTCGACGATCGCGCTCCAGGTGGCGGCGGCCGCCGCGAGGTCGGCGACCCGCTCTTCCTCGATCGGCGCGATGCGCAGCAGCAGCTTCACCCGCTCCGCGGCGTCGGGCGCGCGGTCGGCGCGCCCGTGCAGCAGCTTCGCCAGCTCGGGCCAGGCTTTGGCCTGGGTGAGCACCGTTTCGAGCGCGCCGTCGGCCTCCTCGTCGTAGCCGACCTCGGCCAGGATGAGCTCCGCGGCGCGGCGGGTCTCCTGCGGTTTGAACAGACGCGTCGCCGAGATGCGGAGCATCCGTCGCAGGAGCCAGATTCGCTCCTCGGCGTCGGTCGAGGTGCCCAGGCGCGCCTCGTAGAGCGCCGCCAGCGCGCCCCACTCGTCGGCCTCGCCGGCCAGCCGTTCGAGGTCGGTCCGGACCTCTGGGTTCTTGGCCGCCGCCTCGAAGGCGCGCGCGCACCACTGGAAGGCGAGCGCCTTCGAGCCGAGACGCTGCTCGGAGATCCGGCGCGCCTCGGCGAACAGCTCCATCCGATCGGCCGTGGCGCCGTCGCTGGTCGCCGCCGGGCCGAGCAGCACCTCGTAGGTGGCCAGCAGGCGCGGCCACTTCTGCGCCGCGCGGTAGAGCGGCACCAGCGCCAGCGCCGCCTTCCGGTTGCGCGGATCCGTCGCCAGGATCCGCTCGTAGGCCTTGAGCGCCCGCTCGGGTTGATTGAGCTTCTCCTGCGACAGCGCCGCCACCCGCTCGAGCAGGCGCGTGCGCGCACCCATGTCTGCCGTCCGATCGGCCAGCGAGGTCAGCTGATCGCAGAGCTCGCCGAACGCCCCCTGCTCGGCGTAGAGCGCCTCGAGCGCCGAGTAGTCTCCCGCCTGCGCGTAGATCTCGCGCAGTGCCCGGGCGGCGCGTCCGTTCTTCGGGTCGAGCGTCTGAATCCGGCGGAAGACCTCGATGGCCGCTTCGGAGGCGGCCATGCGCTCGTAGAGCAGCGTGCCGCGCCGTTCGAGCAGCGCGAGCTCGGCGACGGCGTCCCCCTCGGCGTTCTGCCGCTGGCGCTCCAGGATCTCCACCAGCGCCGGCCAGCGCCGCTCGCGTTCGTACAGCGTCGCCAGCCCCCCGAGCGCCGTCTCGTCGTGCGCCTCGATCCCCAGCACCTGGTTGTAAAGGGCGATCGCCTCGCGCGTGTCGTTGAGACGCTCGCCCGCGATGCGCGCCATCTCGGCAAGCCGCGCGCGCCGCCCCGCCGCGTTGACGTGCGGGAGCTCCTTGCGCAGCACCTCGACCAGCGGGCGCCAGGCGCGCCCCTTGGTGTAGAGGTCCTTGAGCCGCGCGCCCGTCTCGGCGTCCGTCGGATCGGCCTCGAAGATCTTTTCGAAGCTGGCGACCGCGTTCTGGTGCTTCCCCAGCTTGTCGGCCCACAGCGCCGCGATCCGCCGGTGCAGCGCCACGCGCGCCGCCGGATCGCCGGCCACCTCCGCCTGCCGCGCCAGGATCTGCACCAGATCGCCGTAGCGCCCCTGCGCCTCGTAGCGCCCGGCCAGCGCCGCCAGCGCCGCCGGGTGGTCCGGCTTGAGCTGCAGGATGTTGAGGTAGGTGGTCACCACCATGACATCCAGGTTCAGACGGTCGCGGTAGATGGCGACGATCTCGAGGTGCCGGTTGATCCGCTCCTCGACGTCGGCGGCGGGGACGGCGTCGAGATCGTCCTTGAGGAGCTCGAGCAGCGCGTTCCACTTCTCGGTCGAGGTGTAGAGCTTGCGCAGCGAGGCGACGCCTTCGGGAAGATGCGGCCGCAGGCGCAGGAGGCCCTTCCAGATCTCGATCGCCTTCTCGGCGTTCTGCGACCGCTGCTCCGCGGCCCGCGCCATCTCGATGCCCATCGCCACCCGGCGATCGAGATCGGTCTCGGTCTTCTGCGCCTGGGCGAGGACCGCCAGGAGCTGGGGCAGCTCGTTCCGGCCGGTGTGGTAGGCGCGGTAGAACTCGACCATCTCGCGGTTCGAGGGGTCGAGCTTGCGCACGCGGCGGTAGAAAGGCTCCGCCATCTCCGGCTGGTTGAGGCGCTGTCCGAACAGGTTCGCCAGCTCGATCAGGAGGGCAACGTCCTGCTCGCCGCGCTTGGTCCGCGAGGCGGCCTCGAGGACCTTGGCGAGCTCGCTCCAGGCCTGCGCCTCCGTGAGCGAGGCGCGCACCGCGCGCAGCGCGCGCGGCTCGTAGGCGTTGGCCTCCAGCGCCTTGCGGAAGTGGGCGAAGGCATCCGGACCGCGGCCCATCTGCTCGCAGAGCTCGCCGGCCGCGACCTCGGCGGCCTGGCGCTCCTCGCGCGTCTGCGCCCGTTCGGCCCGCTGGCGGTAGAGGGCCAGCAGCTCGTCGCGCCGCCCCGCCTCGCGCAGCATCCGTTCGAGGTGCGCCGTCGATCTGCGATTGCCGGGATCCAGCTCCAGGCTCTTGCGCAGCTGCGCCTCGCCCTCGGGGCCGGTCGGACGGTACTTGAGATAGAACTCCGCGACGGAGCCGTGGAGGCTGGAGGCGAGCGCCGGATCCTTGGCCCCCTCCGCCTGCTGCAGGTAGCGCTTCGAGATCGACTCCCAGTTGGCGCGCACCAGCGTCATCTGCGCCAGCGACTCGGTCGACGCCTTGTGCCCGGGGACCGCCTCCAGCGCCTCGCGCACGGCCGCCTCGGCGGCCTCGTCCCGCAGGAGCTCGTCGTAGAGCAGGCGCCCCTTCTCGTGCAGCAGGTCGGCCCGGCGCCCCGGGGCGGTGGTGAAACCGAGCTCGAGATCGATGAGCTCGAGACAGAGCTCGAAGTCGGCGTGCTCTCGGTGCCAGCGGCGGGCGGCCGAGAGCGCCGACGACAGCGCCTCCGCGTCGATGCCGGCCCCGTTCCCGGGGTGGACGGCCTTCAGTTCCTGCAAAGCTTGCCGGTCGTCCGGGCGGAGTTGCAGGGCGGCGAGCGCTGTCGAGACGGTGGTTGTCATGGTGGCGGACGCGGCGAAAAGGGAAAAAAGACTCTCGACTATAGATCCGCGCCTTTCGGCGGTTCAATCGCGAAGATTGCGCGAAGATTGGCGACGATCCCGGCGGAATCACGGATACTTTCGCCGTGCAAGCGTCCAGGCAGGTCCCGACCGCCTCCCGGGCCGCCTCCGTGCGCGCGCGGCTGCGGCCCGAGCTTGCCGGCATCCTGCTCGGCTGCCTCTGCCTGGCCGCCACGAACGGCCTCGCGCTGACCATCCCCTGGCTCATCAAGGGGGCGATCGACGCGCTCCGGACGGGGGCCCGGAACGCGGCCCATCTGCCGGCGCTGCACGCGCTGGTCGTCCGTAACGCGCTGCTGATAGCCGGCTTCGCGGCCGGACAGGCGGTGCTCCGGACCTTGTCGCGGATCCTGATTTTCAATGCCGGCCGGAACGTCGAGTACCGGCTGCGCGGCGACGTCTTCCGGCATCTGCTGCGCCTCGATCCTGGATTCTACCGGCGGCACCCGACCGGCGACGTGATGTCGCGGCTGACCAACGACCTCGGCGCAGTGCGGATGCTGTTCGGGCCGGGCCTCCTCAACCTCTGCAACACGGCGCTGGTCTACGCGACGACGCTCTGGCTGCTGGTGCACCTGTCGCCGCGGCTGACGCTCTGGGCGCTGCTCCCCTACCCGGCGCTGCTGGCCTTGGCGCGCCTCTCGTCGCGCAAGATCTACGGTCATTCCCGGGCGATTCAGGAGCAGCTCGGCGTCATGTCGAGCTCGATCCAGGAGGATCTCGGCGGCGTGGCGGTCATCAAGCACTACACGCTGGAGCCTGTGCGTGAGGCGAAGTTCCGCGCGCTCAACGACGAGTACCTCCGCCGGTCGCTGGCGCTGGTGCGGGCGCGCGGCACGCTGTCGCCGCTGTTCGCCATGCTGGGCGGCGCCGGCACGCTCATCGTCCTGTGGGCCGGGGGGCGCGAGGTGATTCTGGGGCACATGACCATCGGCGCCCTGGTGGCGTTCAACGCCTACCTGGTGCTGCTGTCGTGGCCGACGATCGCGCTCGGCTGGATCATCGGGATCTGGCAGCGCGGGATCGCGGCCTGGACGCGGGTGCGCGATCTGTTCGAGACGGAGTCGCGGATCGCCGACGGCCCGGCCACGCGGGCCGACCTGACTGTCACAGAGCCGTCGATCGAGGTGCGCGACCTGACGGTCGAGCTCGACGGGCGACGCCTGCTCGACGGCGTGTCGTTCTCGCTGCCGGCGGGGGCGACGCTGGCGATCGTGGGGCCGACCGGCGCGGGGAAGACGACGCTGGTCGACGCGCTCTGCCGGATGCAGGAGGTGGCGCCGGGCGCCGTCCGCGTCGGGGGCCACGACCTGACCCAGATCCCGCTCGAGGTGCTGCGCGGCTCTGTCGGCTATGCGCCCCAGGACGCGTTCCTGTTTTCGGCGACCGTCGCCGAGAACATCGGGTTCGGCGCCCCGGCCGCGGCCGACGGCACCCCGGCCTCGGCCGACGGCAGCATCGATCTCGAGCGGGTCAAGCGCGCCGCCCTGGCGGCGGGCCTCGGACCCGACCTGGCGATCTTCCCCGAAGGCTACGACACCGTCGTCGGCGAGCGCGGGCTGACGCTCTCGGGAGGCCAGCGGCAGCGGGTGGCGCTGGCCCGTGCGCTCTGCGCCGACCCCAAGATCCTGATCCTCGACGATTCGCTCTCCTCGGTGGATGCCCAGACCGAGCGCGAGATCCTGACGCGGCTGCGGCCGATCCTCGCCGGGCGGACCTCGATCGTCATCTCGCACCGGGTGGCGGCGGTGAAGGACGCCGACCGGATCCTGGTCCTCGACGGTGGCCGCGTCGCCGAGAGCGGGACGCACGGCGAGCTCGTGCGCGCGGGCGGCCTCTACGCCTCGCTCTACAGGACCGAGCTCGACGCCGAGGCGCTCGGCGTGGCGGGGGCGGCGTGAGCGGTCGGGGTGGCGGTGGCGCCGGGCGCCGGGGAGGCCCGGCCGACGAGGTGCTCGGCAAGGCGCTCGATCGCACCCTGCTCAAGCGGATCTTCGGCTATGTGTGGCCCTACAAGCTGGAGCTCGGCCTGGCGGTCATCCTGCTGCCGGTGATCTCGCTCTGCGAGGTGGCGCAGCCGTACCTGCTCAAGCGGGCGATCGACGATCACATCTCGGTCGGTCGGCTGGCGGGGCTGGCGCGGGTCGGCCTCTTCTACCTGGCGGCGCTGCTCGGCCAGTACGGGGCCGGGTTCGCGCAGATCTACCTCACGCAGCTCATCGGCCAGCGCGGCATGAACGCGCTGCGGGAGAGCGTCCACCGGCACGTGCTGTCGCTGTCGGCGTCGTTCTTCGACCGCACCCCGGTGGGGCGGCTCATGACCCGGATGACCAGCGACATCGAGGCGCTCAACGAGATGTTCGCCTCCGGCCTGGTCAGCCTGCTCGGCGACGTCGTCCGCCTCGCCTTCATCCTGGTGGCGATCTTCAGCATCGACTGGAAGCTGGCGCTGTTCTCGATGGGCACGGCGCCGGTGCTGTTCGGCATCGCCACCTTCTTCCGGCGCTGGGTGCGCGACGCCTTCCGCGAGATCCGGCTCAAGCTGGCGCGGATGAACGCCTTCCTGCAGGAGCACCTGTCGGGGATCAAGGTGGTGCAGGCGTTCGCCCAGGAGGCGCGCGTCGATCGCGAATTCGACGTCATCAACGTCGACTACCGGCGGGCGAACTCGCGCGCCATCACCGCAGACGCCGCGCTCTATTCGATCGTCGAGGCGGTCGGCGCGATCGCCGTCGCCGGGCTGCTCTGGCACGGCGGGAACCGGATCGCCGGCGGCACGCTCAGCTTCGGCGTGCTGGTGGCGTTCGTCGAGTACCTGGCGAAGTTCTTCGCGCCGATCCGGGATCTGTCGACCAAGTACACCGTCATGCAGCAGGCGATGGCCGCCGCCGAGCGCGTCTTCTCGCTCCTCGATACACGGGAGCCGGACGCGCCGCGGGCGCCTGCCAACGACGTCGCTCCGGTCGCGGGTCCCCTCATCGAGCTGGATCACGTGACGTTCGGCTACCGGGCCGACCGACCGGTGCTCAACGACGTCTCGCTGTCGATCGCGCGCGGGGAGACGGTGGCCATCGTCGGCGCGACCGGCGCCGGCAAATCGACCATCATCAAGCTGCTCCCCCGCCTCTACGATCTTCAGGGCGGCACGATCCGGATTGGCGGCGCCGACGTCCGGACGCTCGATCCGCGCGCGCTGCGGCGGCGCATCGTCGTGCTCAGCCAGGACGTCTTCATGTTCTCCGGAACGCTGCGGTCGAACATCGCGCTCGGTGACGACGACCTCAGCGACGAGAAGATCGCGGCGGCGGCGCGGCGGGTCGGCGCCGATCGGGTCATCGCCCGGCGCCCCGAAGGGCTCGACGCCCCGGTCATCGAGCGAGGGGTCAACTTCTCGGCCGGCGAACGGCAGCTCTTGGCCTTCGCCCGGGCGCTGGCGCGCGAGCCGGAGATCCTGATCCTCGACGAGGCGACCGCCAGCGTCGACCCCGAGACCGAGCGGGCGATCGAGCGGGGGATCGCCGAGCTGATGCGGGGGCGGACGTCGATCGTCATCGCCCATCGATTGTCCACGGTGCAGCGCGCCTCGCGCATCGTGGTCATCCACCACGGCCGCGTCGCCGAGGAGGGGACCCACGACGCGCTGCTCGCGCGCGGCGAAAACGGCATCTACGCCCGGCTCTACCGGCTGCAGATGGTCGGCCACGCGACGGCAGCCCCGGTCGCGGCGGCCGAGTAGGCCCGCTTCCGAGTGCAAACGGGCAAAAAGCGCGTTTTCCCCGTATCATTCGCGGTCCCCCGGAATGACCCTGCCCTTTCGCGACCTCCGCGCCGCCCGCCTCGCCGACGAGGTGGGGACGATCCACAAGCAGGCCGAGCTGCCGTTCGCGCTCTGCTACCCGAGCCCGTACCCGGTCGGGATGTCGTCGCTCGGGTTCCAGACCATCTACCGGGGCTTGAACGCGCTGCCGGGTGTCGCCGCCGAGCGCGCCTTTCTCCCCGACGACGCCCAGGCGGCGCGCGCGGCGGGTGAGCCGCTGCGGACGTACGAATCGTCCCGGCCCGTGGGCGACTTCCCGGTGGTCGCCTTCTCGCTCGCCTACGAGCTGGAGCTGGCCGGCCTCGTCGACTGCCTCGACTTGGCCGGTATTCCGTTGCTGGCCGCGGAGCGGGCCGCGAACCCCGAGCGCCACCCGCTGATCGTCGTCGGCGGCCCCCTCACCTTCTCGAACCCGGTCCCCGCCGCGCCCTACGCCGACGTGCTCCTGCTCGGCGAGGCCGAAGAGACGATCGTCGAGCTGGTGGAAGCGATCCGCGGCGCCTCCTCGCGGGCGGCGCTGCTGGAGACGCTGGCGGGGCGGCCCGGATTCTACGTGCCACCCGTTCACGGCGAGCGGACGCCGCCGGTCGCCGCGGCCGACGACGCCCTGCTGCCGGCCCACTCGCAGATCCGCACGCCGCACACCGAGCTCTCGAACATGTTCCTCATCGAGCCGGAGCGCGGCTGCCACCGCGGCTGCACCTACTGCGTGATGCGCCGGTCGACCAACGGCGGCATGCGGCTGGTCCCCCCGGCGCGGGTGGCGGCGCTGATTCCCCACGACGCGCGCCGCGTGGGCCTGGTGGGCGCGGCGGTCACCGACCACCCGAAGCTGCCGGAGATCCTGCGCCACATCGTCGACAGCGGCCGCGAGGTCGGCATCTCCAGCCTGCGGGCCGATCGCCTCGATGACGAGATCGTCGGCCTGCTCCGCCGCGGCGGCTACCGGACGCTGACCACCGCGGCCGACGGCGCCTCCGAGCGGATGCGCGACATCATCCAGCGCAAGACCAAGGAGCGGCACCTGCTGCGCGCGGCCCAGCTGGCGCGCGCCCATGGGATGTCACAGTTCAAGCTTTACATGATGATCGGCGTCCCGGGCGAGACCGACGCCGACATCGACGAGCTGGGGCGCTTCTCGCTGGAGCTGGCCAAGGTCGCCGGCCGCATGGTCCTGGGCATTGCCCCCTTCGTCGCCAAGCGCAAAACACCGCTCGACGGCGCGCCCTTCGAGTCGATCGAGGTCCTCGACGACCGCCTGGCCCGCCTGCGCGCGGCGGTCCGGGGGAGGGTCACGCTGAGGCCGACGTCGCCCAAGTGGGCCTGGGTCGAGTACCGGCTGGCGCAGGGCGGGTTCGCCGCCGGGCACGCCGCCGCGCGGGCCGCGCGGGCCGGTGGTCGGTTCGCCGCGTGGAAAGCCGCGCTGGCCGAGGTGCCGGCGCCGCCGGTGGTCGCGCCCCCGACGGTCAATAGACCGGAGCCTCAGCCGCCGTCGGGCAACGCGGCGATCGCCTCGATCTCGATCAGGGCCCCCTTGGGCAGACCGGCGGCCTGAACCGTCGCCCGCGCGGGCGGGTTCTGCGGGAAGTAGCGGCCGTAGATCTCGTTCACCGCCCCGAAGTCCTGCAGGTCGGCGAGGAAGATCGTCGTCTTGACGACCGCGCCGAACGACGCGCCGCCGGCCGCCAGCACGGCGCCCAGGTTCTCCAGCACGCGCTCGGCCTGCGCGCGCACGTCACCCGCGCCGACCATCTCGCCCGTCCGCGGATCGAGCGGGATCTGCCCCGAGCAGAACAGCAGCCGTCCGGCGGGCACCACCACCGCCTGCGAGTACGGGCCAATCGCCTTGGGCGCACCCGCGGTCGAGATGATCTGTCGCGACATGCGCGGAGAATAGCGCCGGGAGCGCGCCTTTGCCGTTGCGATCGCCGGCGCGCGGCCCCTATCCTGCCGCGATGCCGATCGATGGGCGCCGCTTCACCTCACGCCCGCGGCGGCCGAAGGCCCGCGGGCCGGTCCGCCCGCAGGCGCCGGCTCCGATCGCCAGCGACGCGCTCATGGGCGAGGTCCTGGCGCGGCTCGGCGGTGCGGGTCGCGCGCGCGAGTTTCGGGCGTTCGACTGCTACGCGCGCTCGGTCGGCGAGACGTTCCGCGTGCGCACGCAGCCCGAGCGGCTGGCCGGCACGACGCTCTTCGTGCGCGTCGCCTCGTCGGCGCTGGCGCACGAGCTGACCCTGCTGCGCGCGGAGATCCTGGCCCGGATGGCGGCGGAGCTCGGCCCCGAGGTGGTCACCGAGATCCGCACGCGGGTTGGGACCGTCGGCACCCGGACATAGCGACGGCGCCCCCGGACCGGCGGGCGCCGTTTTCAAAGCGGCGACGGAAGGCCCGCTACTTCTTGCAGGTGTCGGTGCCGACGGGGATCCAGTCCTTCCCCATCTTCATCTCGCCCGACCAGATCATCTCCTTGTCGCCCTTTTTGGTGTAGGTCTCGCGGAAGCTGATCTTCTGGCCGGCCATCTGGCCGTCGCCGGCGAAGACCAGCTTGTCGGCCTCCCAGCCGGGCGAGGTCTCGCTGATCGAGCCGCCCATGTTGTCGACGCCCATCGTGACGTACTTCTTGGTCGCCGGGTCGTAGCCGAGGAACCCCTTGGCGACGATCGGAATGGGATGCGCCTTCGACTTTTTCTGGGTGTAGTCGAACGCGAGCCAGAAGTTCTCGACGTCCTTCTTGCCCTTGAAGGACGACTTGTACGCCGACTCGGGCCCCATGGGACCGGCCGGCTGCTTGCCGTCGCACTTCCAGGTCCCCTCGAACAGCTTGAGCTGATCGAGCTCGGCGGCCGGCTTCGGCGCCGGGGGCGGCGGTGTCGCCGCGGCGACCGGCGCCGGCGGCGCGGCGGGCTTGGCGGCAACTGCCGGAGCCGGTGCGGCGGCGGGCTTGGCCGCAGCGGCCGGCGCGGGCGCGGCGGCGGGCTTCGGGGCGGGCATGGCGGCGGGCGGCGGCGGTGGTGGGCCGGCGCTCGGCGTCTGCGCGCCGGCGCTGCCGGCGAAGGTGAACAGTGCTGCGACCACGGCGGTTCCGATCATGCGCAGGTGTTTCATGGGGGACCCCTCCTGGGCCGGGACCATAGCCGAAGCAGAAAATCGGCCCAAGCAGAAAGCTGGGGGCCGCGGAAAATCACCCGGGACGGACGACGGCCTCGCGCAGCGAACGGACGAAGGCGGTCATCTCGGGGACCGGATCGCGCTTGTCGGCGGCGGCGCGATCGACGATCTCGACGGCGGCGCTGCCGACGACCACCGCGTCGGCGAAGCTGGCCACGGCGCGCGCGGCACCCGGCGTGCGGATGCCGAAGCCGACCGCCACGGGAATCTTCCCCCCGCCACGTTCGCGAATGGCCGCCACCTTGGCGCGGGGACCGTCGAGATCGCTGAGCGCGGTGCCGGTGATTCCGGTCATCGACACGTAGTAGACGAAGCTGCCCGCCGCGCCGGAGCGCCAGATCGACCCGGACATCTGTCGAGGTGGGCGCCAGGAGCGGGACGAAGTCGAGCCCCTCACGCCCAAGCGCGGTCATGAACGTGCGATCCTCGTCGGGCGGGTAGTCGACGCACAGGACGCCGTCGGCGCCGGCGTCGCGCGCCTTGAGCGCGAAGACGTCGGGCCCCATCACCAGGATCGGGTTGGCGTACCCGAACAGCACCAGCCCCACCTCGGGGCAGGCGGCGCGCAGCTCGCTGCAGAGCGCGAGCGACCGCTTGAGCCCCCCGCCCCGCCCGAGCGCCCGGTGCATCGCCGCCTGGATCGACTTGCCGTCGGCCGAGGGATCGCTCCAGGGGACGCCGATCTCGATGATGTCGGCCCCCGCGTCGGCGGCGGCGCGCATGAGCCGCAGGCTGGTCGGGCCGTCGGGATCATCGGCGGTGAGATAAACGATCAGCGCGGCGCGCTTTTCGGCCCGCGCGCGGGCGAAGCAGGCCGCCAGGCGCGGCGCCACGCTCACAGCTTCACCCCGAGCCGCGCCGACAGCGTCCCCATGTCCTTGTCGCCGCGCCCCGAGACGTTGACGATCATGACCGCGCCGTCCGTGAGCGTCTCCGCCACCTTGGGCAGCGCGGCGATCGCGTGCGCGCTCTCGAGCGCGCAGAGGATCCCCTCGGTGCGGGCCAGGAGCTTGAAGCCTTCGATCGCCTCGTCGTCGGTCACGGCGAGATAGGTGGCGCGGCCCGTCTCCTTGAGAAACGAATGCTCGGGGCCGACGCCAGGGTAGTCGAGCCCCGCGGAGATCGAGTGCGCCTCGGAGATCTGGCCGTCATCGTCGCAGAGCACGTACGAGCGCGCCCCGTGCAGCACGCCGACCCGGCCGCGCGCCAGCGTCGCCGCGTGGCGGGCGGTGTCGATGCCGTCGCCCGCCGCCTCGACCCCAAACAGCTTGACGGACTTGTCGGGGACGAAGGCGTGAAAGAGGCCCATCGCGTTCGAGCCGCCGCCCACGCAGGCGACCAGCGCGTCGGGCAGCCTCCCTTCCGTCTCCTGGATCTGCGCGCGCGCCTCGCGGCCGATCACCGCCTGCAGCTCGCGCACCAGCAGCGGATACGGGTGCGGGCCGGCGACCGAGCCGATCACGTAGTGGGTCGTTCGCACGTTGGTGACCCAGTCGCGCAGCGCCTCGTTCATCGCGTCCTTGAGCGTCGCGGTCCCGTCCTTGACGGCGTGGACCTGCGCGCCCAGCAGCTTCATCCGGAAGACGTTGAGCGCCTGCCGCTCGACGTCGACGGCGCCCATGTAGACCTCGCACGGCAGCCCGAAGAGAGCGCAGGCGGTCGCCGTCGCGACGCCGTGCTGGCCGGCACCCGTCTCGGCGATGATGCGCGTCTTCCCCATGCGGCGCGCGAGCAGGAGCTGGCCGATGCAGTTGTTGATCTTGTGCGCGCCCGTGTGGCAGAGATCCTCGCGCTTGAGGTAGATGCGGACGTTGCGCTTCGCCTCGCGAGAGACCTCCGCCGACAGGCGCGCCGCGAACCCCAGCGGCGTCGGTCTCCCGACGTAGTCCGAGAGCAGGCGATTGAGCTCCTCGGTGAAGCTCGGATCGGCGGAGGCTGCGGCCCAGGCGGCCGTCAGCTCGTCGAGCGAGGGGATGAGAATCTCGGAGACGTAGCGTCCGCCGAACGGGCCGAACCGTCCGGGGACCTGCGCGGCTGCGGGTGGTGATGACATCGCGCGCGGACTATATCGCAGCGCGCGCGGCCGCGATGAACGCCGCGACCTTGGCCGGATCTTTGACGCCGGGCGCGCGCTCGACGCCGCTCGCGACGTCGACGCCGTCGGGGTGCGTGGCCCGGATCGCGTCCGCGACGTTCTCGGGTGTCAGCCCCCCTGCGAGCAGGAACGGACGCCGCGCCTTCTCGGCGATGAGCGGCCAGGGCGCCGGCACGCCGCCGCCGCCGTACCCCTCGACGAACGCATCGTAGAGCCAGAGCGACGGCTTCCACCCCGCCGCTGCGGCGAACGAGGCCGCGTCCCGCACGCGAACGGCACGAATTACCCGCGCCGGGTCCAGCTGGGGGTAGTCGGTTGGCCGTTCGTCGCCGTGAAGCTGCACGCGATCGAGCCCCAGCAGCTCGATACGAAGCGCCAAATCATCCACCTCGTCTTCAGGCTCGTTCACAAACACGCCGACCTTGAGGACGCCCGCCGGAATGGCGGCCAGGATCGGCGCCGCCTCGCCCGGATCGACGTAGCGCTTCGACCCCGGCCAGAAGTTCACACCGATCGCATCGGCCCCCAGCTCGGCGGCCATCGCCGCGTCCTTCGCCGACGTCACGCCGCAGATCTTGATGAGCAGGTCCATGGTCAGCCCAGTAAGGTGCGCAACCCGGCGGCCGGGTCGGGCGCGCGCATCAGCGTTTCGCCGACCAGAACGGCGTCGATGCTGGCGGCGCGGAGGCGGGCGACGTCGGCGGCGTCGCGGATGCCGGACTCGGCGACGATCACCCGCTCGGGCGGAACCGTCGGACGGAGCCGTGCTGCCAGCTCGCGGTCGACGGTAAAGGTCTTGAGGTCGCGGTTGTTGATCCCGATGATCTCGGCGCCCGCCGCCACGGCGCGGGCGACCTCGCCGGCGTCGTGCGCCTCGACCAGGGCCTCGAGCCCGAGCGCGCGCGTGGCGGTCAGGAGCGCCGCCAGCTCTGCGTCGGCGAGCGCGGCGACGATCAGCAAGAGCGCGTCGGCGCCGGCGGCGCGGGCCTCGACGATCTGGTAGCGATCGACGATGAAGTCCTTGCGCAGGATCACCAGGTCCGCGGCGGCGCGCGCGGCGGCGAGATCGTCGAGGCTGCCGCCGAAGAACGGCCCGTCGGTCAGGACCGACATGGCGCTGGCGCCGCCGGCCGTGTAAGCGCGGGCCATTGCCGCCGGCTCGGCGTGCTCGGCGATCCAACCGGCCGACGGCGAGCGGCGCTTGAACTCGGCGATGCAGGTGATCCGGCCCGGCTGGCGGAGGGTCCGCGACAGGCTGCGGGCGGGCGGTCGACGCGCGGCCTCGGCCTCGAGCTCCGCGATCGGGCGGACGCGCTTGCGCTCGACGAGGTCGGCGCGGGTCCGCGCCAGGATGTCGTCGAGGATCATGACGCCGGCGTCGGGCGCGGCGCGATCCGGCGCAGCGTCTCCAGCACCGCCAACCCGCCGCCGACGGCGAGGACCTGGTGCGCGGTAGCGGTCGCGGCGCGCAGATCGGGCGCCGCTCCGGCCACGAAGATCGCCGCCCCGGCGGTCATCAGCGTCGCGCTCTGCGCCGCCGCGGGGCCGCCGCCGCGCAGGACCTCCAGCGCGATGCGGGCGTTGTCGGCGGGCTCGCCGCCGAGCAGGCCGGCGGGATCGCTCTCGTCGAGGCCGAAGTCTGCCGGACGTGAGCTCGTGCGTCTTCACCGCGCCGTTCGCCAGCTCGGCGACGAGCGTGCTCGCCCGACGGTGCGAACTCGTCGAGGCCGCCCGCGCCGTGAACGACCATCGCCCGCTTCGAGCCGAGCGCGCCGTGCGCCTGGGCCAGCGATCTCGCAGCGTTCGCGGCTGAAGATGCCGTTGACGTGGAACTTGCGCGCCGCACGGATTGGTCAGCGGCCCGAGCAGGTTGAAGATCGTGCGCACGCCGACCTCCTTGCGCGGCGCCCCGACGTGCTTGGTCGCCGCGTGGTGCGCCGGGCGCGAACAGAAAAGCCAGCTTCGCCTCGCGCAGGCAGCGCGCCGCCAGCTCGGGCTTGGGCGCCGGGTCGAGCCCGAGCGCCTCGAGGACGTCGTGCGAGCCCGACCGCGACGACTGCGCGCGGTTGCCGTGCTTGGCGACGACCACGCCGCGCCCGGCGACGATGAACGACGCGATCGTCGAGATGTTGATCGAGTGCGAGCCGTCGCCGCCCGTGCCGCAGGTGTCGACGATCGGCAGCTTCGGACTGCCGTCGAAGTCCACGCGCGACCATCCGCGCCCGCATCGCCCGCGCCGCGCCGACGATCTCGTCGACCGTCTCGCCCTTCATGCGCAGCGCGACGAGCAGCCCGCCGATCTGCGCCGCGGTCGCCTGGCCGTCCATGATCTCGCCGACCACCTCCGCCATCTCGTCGGCGGTCAGGTTCTTGCGGTCGATCGTCCGGGCCAGCGCCTCCTTGATGTTCATGCGGCGGTCTTCGCGTCATGGCCTCTCCTTTGCGCCGTCGATGAAGTTGCGCAGCAGGTCCTTGCCGCACGTCGTCAGGAACGACTCGGGGTGGAACTGCACGCCCTCGACGGGGAGCGTCTTGTGCCGGACGGCCATGATCTCTTCGTCCGCCGTCTCGGCCGTGACCTCGAGGCAGTCGGGCACGCTCGCGCGCTCGATGAGCAGCGAGTGGTAGCGCGTCGCCTCGAACGGGTTCGGCAGCCCGGCGAAGACCCCCTTGCCGTCGTGCGAGATCTGCGACGTCTTGCCGTGCATGACGCGCGCCGCGCGCACGACCTTGCCGCCGAACGCCTGGCCGATCGCCTGGTGGCCGAGGCAGACGCCGAGGATCGGGATCTTGCCGGCGTACGGCTTGATCGACCTCCAGGCTGATGCCCGCCTCGTTCGGGCGTGCACGGGCCCGGCGAGATGACGATGTGCGACGGGCGCGCAGCGCCGCGATCTCGGCCGCCGCGATCTCGTCGTTGCGCACGACGCGCACCTCCTGCCCCAGCTCGCCGAGGTACTGGACGAGGTTGTAGGTGAACGAGTCGTAGTTGTCGATGACGAGCAGCATCAGCGTCGCCCCTCTTGAACCGCCGATCCGCGACGCGCGATCTCGACGGCGCTCAGCACGGCGCGCGCCTTGTTGACGCACTCGAGGTGCTCCGGGCTCGGGCACGCTGTCGGCGACGATGCCGGCGCCCGCCTGCACGTAGATCGTGTCGCCCTGCGTGACCAGCGTGCGGATCGCGATCGCCAGGTCGAGGTTGCCGGTGTACGAGATGTAGCCGACCGCGCCGCCGTAGATCCCGCGCCGCGACGGCTCGAGCTCCTCGATGATCTCCATGGCGCGGATCTTCGGCGCGCCCGACAGCGTGCCCGGCCGGGAAACGCCGCGCGCACGACGTCGGCGGCGCGCACGCCGGGCGCCACCTGGCCGCGCACGTTCGAGACCAGGTGCATGACGTGCGAGTAGCGCTCGATCGACCATCAGCTCGTTGACCGCGACCGTGCCCGGCGCCGACACGCGGCCCGACGTCGTTGCGGCCGAGATCGATCAGCATGACGTGCTCGGCGAGCTCCTTCGGATCGGCGCGCAGCTCGGCCTCGAGGCGCGCATCCTCCTCGGGCGTCGCGCCGCGCCTGCCGCGTGCCCGGCGATCGGCCGCACCTCGACCTCCCGTCCCTCGAGGCGCACCAGCACCTCGGGCGACGCGCCGGTCACGATCGCCTCGGGGAACTCGAGGTGGAACATGTACGGCGACGGGTTGATGACCCGCAGCGCGCGGTAGACGTCGAACGGGTCGACCTCGCCGCGCGCGACTTGAAACCGCTGCGAGTAGACGACCTGGAAGGCGTCGCCGGCGCAGGATGTACTCCTGGATGCGCCGCACGCCGGCCTCGTAGCTCCGCCTGGGTGACGTCGAGCGCGGCGGCGCGCGGCGCCGGCGTGGGGATGGGGCTCGAGCGGCCGCAGCGGCGGCGCCGGGCTGCGCCAGCCGCTCGAGCACGGCGTCGATGCGCGCGCAGGCGTCGTCGTAGGCGCGCCCGCGGATCGCCCTCCGCCCGACGTCCGCCGCGGCCACGACCTTGAGCGTGCCGCGCAGGTTGTCGAAGATCACCACCGTGTCGGTGAGCGCGAAGCAGATCTCCGGCAGGCCGAGGTCGTCGGGCTTGCGTGCTGGGCAGCCGCTCGAAGCTCGCGCATGATGTCGTAGCCGAGCCAGCCGACCGCGCCGCCGAAGAAGCGCGGCAGCCCGGGCGGCACGGCGGGCGCCAGCTTGGCCAGGTAGTCGTCGAGGAAGCTCGAGCGGCGCGTCCGCCCGCACCCTCTCGGTCGACGCGAAGCTCGCCGCCGGGCGTGGCGGTGAGCACCTCGACGTCGTTCGCCGCGGGCGCGCACGACGGCGCGCGGCCGCACGCCCACGAAGCTGTAGGCCGCCCACTTCTCGCCGCCCACGACGCTCTCCAGCAGGAACGAGTACGGCCCGCGCCCCAGCTTGGCGTAGGCCGAGACCGGCGTGTCGGTGTCGGCCAGGACCTCTCGGTAGACGAACGCGAGCCGGCCCCGGCGGGCCAGATCGAGGAACCCTGCACGATCTGGGACGAACGCGCACTGAGCCGGTCAAGATAGCATCTTTATCGGGGACGATTCGGGCGTTTGGGCCAGCTCTTCGGTATCATCAGCGGCCGCGAGCGCCGTCCCACGTGACCCTCGATTCCCACGCCCAGCGCCCGGCCCCCTCACGCGCCGCTTCGTCGCCTGGACGCTCCGCCATGGGGTGCTGCTCTGGACGCTGGCGCTGGTGGCGGCGATCCCGGCGGCCTGGCGGACGGCCGCGCTCTACGGCCACCTGCGCAGCGACGTCGAGGAGCTCCTGCCCCGCGACGCCCCCAGCGTCGTGGCGATCGAGGAGCTGCGCCGCGCGGATGGCCGGGCTGCAGTACCTGGGGATCATCGTCGAGGTGCCGGCCCCCGAGCGCCTGCCGGCCGGCGAGCGGCTCCTCGACGACCTGGCCGCGCGGGTGCGCCAGTACCCGAAGAGCGAGGTGAGCGATGTGCGCGTCGGCTTCGTCGCCGAGCGGGCCTTCGTCGAGAAGCACGCCGGCAGCCTCATCGCGCTCGACGATCTGCAAATCGATCCGCGAGCGGATCGAGGCACGGCATCCACTGGGAGTACGGCAAGAAGACCGACACGCTGCTCGACGCCGACGAGCCGGCGCCGCCGCTCGACTTCGCCGACATCGAGAAGAAGTACGCGCGGCGAGCTGGGCGGCGGCGACCTCGAGGGGAACCGCTTCTCGAACCGGAAGCTCGGTCTGACGCTGATGCTTGATCGAGGTCGGGCGGCTTCTCGACCAGCGCGGCGCAGGCGGCGGCGCTCATCCACAGCGTCGAGGGCGGACATGCAGGCGCTGGGCGGCACCGAGGCCTACGCGCCCGGGCATGCATGTCGGCCTGACCGGCGACGTCGCGATCTCCGCCGAGGAGATGGCGGCGCTGGTCCAGGACCTGACGTTGTCGTCGGCGCTGGTCGATCGTCGTCGTGCTGCTGGCGATCATCCTCTTCTACGGCTGGACGCGCAGCATCGTGGCGCTGTTCCTGCCGCTCGCGCTGGCGGCGGTCTACGCCTTCGGCCTCGCCAGCCTGCCGCCCTTCCGGCATCACCGAGCTGAACTCGAACACCGCGTTCCTCGGCTCGATCATCATCGGCAACGGCATCAACTTCGGCATCATCCAGCTCGCCCGCTATCTCGAGACGCGCCGCCAGGGGCAAGACCGTCCAGGAGTCGCTGGAGATCGCGCTGTGGGGGACGCGCTGGGGAACGCTGTCGGCGGCGCTGGCGGCCGGCGTCGCCTACGCCTCGCTGGTGGCGATGCAGTTCCGCGGCTTCCGCCAGTTCGGCGTCATCGGCGGACTCGGCATGTTGTTCGCCTGGGGCGACCACCGTTCCTGCTGATGCCGCCGCTGCATCGCCTGGCTCGATCGCGGCCGCCACGCCCCGCGCGTCCACCGCCGCACCGGCCATCTGATGGGCGGCATCGCGCGCGCCGTCGAGCGGCGCCCGGCGGTCTACGTCGGCGCCGCCGCCCTGCTGACGTCTCGGGGCGGCGTGGGAGGTGCGCAAGCTTCGGACGCGACCGCCTCGAGTACGACTTCTCGCAGCTGCGCCGGCGCGACACCTGGAACGACGGCGAAGGCTTCTGGGGCAAGAAGATGGACACCCTGCTCGGCCGCTACCTGACGCCGACGGTGATCCTGACCGACAGCGAAGCGGAGGCGCGCGCCGTCACCGCCCGCCTGCGCGACGAGGCGTCGCACCCGCCGCTCGCCAGCATGATCGCCTCCATCCGGACGTGGGACGACGTGGTCCCCCCCGACGAGGCCGCCAAGCAGGCCGAGCTGGCGGTCGATCCGCCGCAAGATGACCCCCAAGCTCCGCTCCAACATGACGGCCACCGACCGTCAAAAGCTCGAACCGCCTGATCGGCACCGAGGGCGCGCCCACGCGACCGCGGCGATCCGCGCCGACGAGGTCCCCGACGTCATCACCCGCGGCCTGCGCGAGCGCGACGGCGCCGTCGGCCGGGCGGTCCTCGTCTACCCCAACCCGGCGGAGAGCTGGTGGCGCGGCGAAACCATCGCGACCTTCGTCAAGACGCTGCGCGAGGTCGCCCAGGCCCCCGTCGCGCTCGGCGGCCGCGCCGGCGCGCGTGGCCGGCGGCCCCGCGCTCTCGTTCGACATCATCTCGTCGATGCGAACGCGACGGCCCGCTCGCCTCACTGCTGGCGTTCCTGGGCGTCGTCGTGACCGTGCTCCTCATTTTCCGCCGCGGCCTCGCGACCCCGTTCGTGATCGGCTCGCTGGTCGTCGGCGTCGTCTGGCTGCTGGCCTTGACGATGAAGCTCGGCATCAAGATCAACTTCGTCAACTTCATCGCCTTCCCCATCACCTTCGGCATCGGCGTCGACTACGCCGTCAACGTCATGGCCCGCTACCTGCGCGACGGCGGCAAGCGACGTCGTCGCGGCCGTCCGCGGCACCGGCGGCGCCGTCGGCCTCTGCTCGCTGACCACGATCGTCGGCTACTCGTCGCTGCTGGTCGCCCAGAACGTCGGCCTGTTCCTGTTCGGGCTGCTCGCCGTGCTTCGGCGAGATCTGCCTGCCTGACGACCGCCGTCGTCGTGCTCCCCGCCGTCCTGATGCTCGTCCGCCCCCGCTCCAGCCCCAACCTCCCCGAGATGCCCTGGGACAGCGCGACCGCCGGCGCGAACGGAGCGGAAAACGGAGGCGGGAGCTCCCGCGCCGACGGGCCGCCCGTCGAGCTCGGGCCCTGATCGAGGCTCGCGGCCCTTATCGCCTCATCCAGCGACGTCAGGGGAGCGGCTCGCGCCAGACCATCCAGAAGCTGCCGCTGTCCACGGGATCGCTCCCCGGGCAGGAGCCTCTCGAGACGCCGCCGAGATTTCGCGCGCCGTAGCGGCGTGTGCCGATCTCGATCTCGCCGTCAGGGGACGGGCCCAGGGTGACGGAACCCGCCGCCGTCGTGAAGACGCGATAGGAGATCGTGTCGGGCGGAGAGCCGCCGCACGAGGATCCGAGCGAGCAGAGCCCCGGGCCGTCCGTGACGCTCAGACCGTCGACGGAGACGCCCGTGTCCAGGTTCGGTCCGGTCTCGGCCGCGATGATGGTGCCGGCGTCGTCGCTGAGCACGAACCCGGCGGACGCCGGGTCCTGGAACCGCCGTTCAAAACGGACCGCGAGCACGACCGGCGCGCCGGCCGCCTCCCCGAGCGCGGGCATCCAGACGGCGAGGTCGGCGGGCGATCCGGCCAGCACGCTCCAGGCGCCGCTCTGATCGGTGACCGTGAGGCGGACCTCCTGCGTGGTCGGGCTGACGCACCCGTCGAAGTCACATGGCACGTCCACGGTGGAGGCTGTCCCGAGCGTCCCCATGATGGTGTCGTTCTCGGACGCTCCCTGGTACGCCGGCCCCAAGTCGCCAGCGGTCGTCCCGTCGGGACGTTGCAAGGTGAACCCGACCCCACGGAAACTGTCGGCACCCGAAAGATCGCAGAGTCGCAGATCCGACGATCCGCTCCCCCCGGTCCCTGTGCCACCGCCCGTGCCGGTGCCGCCTCCTGTCGCTCCACCCGTGCCCGTGCCGCCCGTGCCGATCGCTCCGCCGGTGCCGGCGCCGCCAGAGAGGCTCCCGGAGCCGCAGCCAGCCGCGCAACCACCGGCGAAGATGAAAAAGAGCGAGGCGAGCCTGACTACGAGGCAACGGGAGCGCATGCTGATGCAGAACAGCAAGGACCATGCCGTGCGCGTTGCCCGCGTCTTACCGCGCTGGGGCACCCGTTTCGCGCTCCGAACCATGATCGTACGACCATACCCGGAACCCTGACAGCGATCGACTGACCCGGAATTGCAGTCCGACGGGCTGCGCCCATCTCTGGCCGACCAGGCGCGACACCTGGCCAGAGCAGCCGGGAGCGCTTCGCATCGTAAAGGTCGCTCCCGGCGTGGTGGGTTACCCTGCCTGCCCGAGAGGAGGTCCGCCGATCGGCGTTCTCAGCGAATGGCTCTTCTGCAGTTTCGACCAATCAACCCCAGCGCTCATTTCCCCCTGTGCGTGGAGTTCATCTGCGACACCTTCGTCGGTAGCTACGGCACCGCCGACGAGTTCCAGCGACTGGGTGGGGAGGCTGCGTATATCAGCGCCCTGAGGAAACAGCTCGACGTCTTCCCTAAAGGATGTGTCCACGCGTGGCGTGCAGAGGAGATCGTGGGGCAGATTGAGATGAACCCGCGTCCTGACATGGGGCTCATCTTTCTGAATCTGATCTATCTCATTCCCTCCGCGCGCGGCCGGGGACTGGGTTCTGAGCTGCATGCTTACGCGGTCAGGACGTGTACGGACCGTGGATTCACGAGGATGCGGTTGTCGGTCTCGCCGACAAACCGCCAGGCGATGCGCTTCTACGCCAAGCACGGCTGGCGAGACCTCGGACCTCGGCCGGACAGAGCATACGTTCACGCGATGGAGCTCGACGTACATCCCGGGGAATGACCATGGGGGCCAAAACACGGGCGCAGTAAGCTATTGACTGAGTCGGTCAATGACTTACACTTGACCAGTGAGGGTCGTCTGGGATGACTCCAAGAACCGCGCGAACCAACGGAAGCATGGCGTCTCGTTCTTCGACGAAGCGCATTCGAACGAGGAAGATCGGTTCATCGCCGTTGGCCCCATCGATCGAGGGACTGTTCTCGTCGTCTACACCGAGCGCGACGAAGATACCGTGCGCATCATCAGTGCTCGCTGGGCGACGAGGCGCGAGACCGCGCTCTACCGGAACCACGCTGGAGGCAAAGACTCATGACCGACATTCCTGAGCTGACCGAGGAACAGCTGGCACGTGCCATTCCGGCGCGCGTTCGAAAGCGCCTCATCCTCGGCAACTTCAAGTCGGGTGAAGACGTCGCCTCTCTGCGACGTTTCGTGGGGTTGTCCCAGTCACAGTTCGCCCAGGCGATGGGCATCAGCGTCCACACGTTGCGAAACTGGGAGCAGGGCCGCAGGCGCCCCGACGGCCCGGCCATCGGTCTCCTCAGGATCGCCGCTCGCCACCCCAGGATCATTCGTGAGAACCTCAAGTCGGCGGCCTGACGGACCCGGCTCGCACGGGCTTCGACTCCGG
Source organism: uncultured Pseudomonadota bacterium (assembly GCA_963831685.1). Taxonomy (GTDB): domain Bacteria; phylum Myxococcota_A; class Polyangia; order Fen-1088; family Fen-1088; genus JADGRB01. The sequence goes on along the minus strand of CAWHRJ010000004.1, from coordinate 657,715 downwards.
ACCCCGTTCATGGTCGCGTCTCTCGTCAAAGCAGGTGCGGCGGCCGCTATCCTGGTGATCGTGTGCGCGCTGATCGGCGTGCCCAGTTGCGGCCGCAGCATCTCCTGCGACTGTCCCAACGACCCGGTCGGGCTCGTCATCACGACGGATGCGCCAGTGTCCGCGGTTACCTTGTCGGGGCCGGCCTGCACGGGCGGACACTTCCGATGCGTGCCGGCAGAGTTTGACGACGTGATTCATGCCCCATGCACCGAGGTGCAGGTCGAGGCCGTCGCGGAGGGGCTCTGCATCGTCGACCTCGTCGTCGGGGATTTCCCCCTGGGAATCCAACGCCAGATGAGTCGGCGGCCGCCCGGGTGCTGCGGCGGCTTCATCGGCGATGCGAACCATGAGGGGTACATCACCCTCACGACGGGCGCTGACGCGGGCGTGGATGGTGATGCCGCCGCCGATGCCCACGCCGACTGAGACGTGGTCCTGGCCCGGCCACCTCTCCGGGCTGAACAGCCGTCACGAAGTCCAGTCCACCGTTTCCAGATCCGCGAATCCTCGGAAGTCCTTCCTGTTGGCGGTCACGAGGACCAGGCCGTGGGTGAAGGCGATCGCAGCAATCTGGCCGTCGACGAACGGCGGCGTTCGGCCGTCTTCTTCCAGGCGAGCGCGCTCCCGACCGTGCCACTCGGCTGCCGCGTCGTCGTACGCCAGAATCGGAAATGACGAGCGAACGACGCGGTGGAGATACTCCTCCAGCGCGGTCCGTCTCTTCCCGGGTGGAAGCCGAGACGCGCCGTAGATCAGCTCGTGCCAGGCCGGCGCCGCGATGGCGCAATCTCCGCCTTCCTGCTCGAGCTTCTTCACCACCCCCCGGTTCGGATCCTTCGCGATCGGAGCCGACACGACGGTCGTGTCCAGAAGGAACCTCAGCATCACAAACGGACCTTGCGGCCGGGCGCTCGGTCGCGAAGCGAATCGAAGAAGTCGGGCTCGAGCGCGATCTCTCCGGGTGAGTGGCGCTCTACAAACGCGCGGTATGCGTCGCCAAAGCTGGTGCGATCGCGTCGGAGAGCATCGAGTCTTTCCGGAGAGAGGACCACAGCGACCGGTCGGCCACGGCGTGTCAACTGAACTTCCTTCCCGGCCTCGACCTCGTCCAGGATGTTCGGAAGGTGCGCGCGTGCGTCAGCCACGGAGTAGCTCTTGCTCATCCCTTGAATGTACATCTATATGTACAATGCGCAATGCGTGCTTCCGCGGCGCGGACGGTCGTCGTGGCAGGGGCGGCTGGAGGGTGTATGGTTAGACGTATGCCACGGATGCAGGTTTATCTGCCTGACGCGCTCTACGCGGCCGTCAAGGACCAGGGGTTGCCCGCGTCGGAGCTCTTGCAGGATGCGGTACGCGCCGAAGTGCGGCGCCGCGAGCTTCTCGCCGCGACCGGGAAATATGCGGCCGAGTTGGCGGCCCAGGTGGGAAAGCCCTCGACGCAGCAGCGCGCCCGGGGGGCGGCCCTCGCTCGGCGGATCGGCCGCTCTGCGCAGCGCAAGACCGGCTGACGCTCCGTGCTGGTTCTCGATTCAGGAGGCGTGAGCCGGCTCGCCGAACGTTCGCGCGAGGCGCTCGCGCTGATCCTGGCCCTTCGTGAAGCCGGTCTCTGGCCGCCCGTCGTTCCGACGGTGGTGCTCACCGAATGCCTCCAGGGCGATTCCGGCCGCGACGCGAACGCCAAAAGGTTTTTGAAGACCTGCGACATCGCCGAGAGCGTCCCGCAATCGCTGGCCCGTCGGGCGGCGTTCCTGCGACGTCGCGCGCGCCGCGGCTCGGCCATCGACGCGCTCGTCGTTGCCAGCGCAGAGCCCGACGGAGCGGTCCTGACGTCGGATGTAGGCGACCTCGAGGCGTTGGCCGCACACGCCGAAGGCGTTTCCATCGAACAGGTGTAGTTGGCCGCTACAGCCAGCCGAGGGCGCGTCCTGCCAGGACCACCGCCGCGCCCCAGACGCCGGCCGCGACGTCGTCGAGCATCACCCCTGCCCCGCCGCCGAGACGCTCGGCCCGGCGCGCGGGCCAGGGTTTGATCTGGTCGAACAGGCGGAAGGCCAGGCCGCCGACGATCAGCGCGCGCCAGGTCGCGGGCGCGGCGATCCAGGTGACCATGACGCCGGCGACCTCGTCGACGCAGACGATCTGCGGGTCCTTGATGCCGAGGCGGCGCTCGACGCGCCCGGAAGCCCAGATGCCGACGAGCGTGACCACCAGCGCCGTGGCGGCGACGGCGAGCGGGCCGTACGGGCGCACCAGCAGGTAGAGCGGGATGGCGCCGATGGTGCCGGCGTGGCCGGGCATGTAGGGGACGTGGCCGCAGCCGAACCAGACGCTGATGACGTGAGCCGTGGTGTCGCGCCAGCCGCGGAGCGGCGGGACCGGATGCGGCGGCGTCGTGGCCGCGCCCTTCACGATTGCCAGAGCCGTTCGCGTTCGCAGAGGTCGAACACCTCGCGCAGGATCTCGACGCCGTTCCTGGCGGTCGCCTCGTCGATGGTGAGCGCGGGTTGGATGCGGAAGCTGGCGGAGTAGGCCATCGTCAGGAGGCCGCGCTTGACCGCCTCGGTGAAGATGCGCTCGGTCACCCGACGCGGCAGCGGCTCCTTGGTCTTTTTGTCTTTGACCAGCTCCATGCGGATGAGGAGCCCCGCCCCGTCGACGAGGCCGACGAACGGGTAACGGTCGACGAACGGCTCCAGCGCGCGCTTGAGCGCGGCGCCCACGACGCGGGAGTTCTCAGTCAGGTCTTCGTCGTCGATGATCTTCAGCGCCGCCGCGCCGGCTGCGGCGCCGAGCGGGTTGCCGCCGTAGCTCGACGAGGAGCCCGACGGGTTTCCCCACGGCTTGGCCTGCGAGATCGCGTCGGTGGTCAGCAGGCCCGACAGCGGGAAGCCGCCGCCGAAAGCCTTGCCGATGGTGACGACGTCGGGGCGGACGCCCGTATGGTCGCCGCCCCAGCGCTTCCCCGTGCGACCGAGGCCGGTGATCATCTCGTCGACGATCAGCAACGCGCCGACCTCGTCGGCCAACGCGCGCACCGCCGGCAGGAACTCCTTGGGCGGGATGACGTTGCCGGCCGTCCCCTGCATCGGCTCGACGATGACCGCGGCGATCTCGCCGGCGCCGGCGGTCTTGACCTGCTTGCGGCCGACCTCCGCGCAGGCGACGCCGCAGCTCGGATACGAAAGACCGATCGGGCAGCGGTAGCAGTCGGCGTAGGGGATCTGGTGCGACCCCGGGACCATCGGGCCGAGCTTGTCCTTGAACGTCGACCCCATCAGCGACAACGCGCCCATCGTCTTGCCGTGGAAGCCGCCCCAGAAGCTGACCATCTCGTACTTGCCGGTGTGGCACTTGGCGAGGCGCAGCGCGCTCTCCACCGCCTCGGCGCCGCCCGAGTAGAGCTGCAGGCGATGAACGCCCGGCGCCGGCGGCTTGGCCGCCAGCCGCTCGCCGAGCTCGACGCGCGCGCGCGAGGTGAAGGAGCCAACCGACGCCTTCGCGACCTGATCCTGCACCGCCTTCACGAACGTCGGGTGGCTGTGGCCGAGGGCGTTGACGTTGATGCCGCCGATGAAGTCGAGGTAGGTGTTCCCGTCGACGTCGGTGACCGCGCTGCCGGCCCCCTCCTCGACGACGATCCCCGCCAAGAGCGCGTAGCCCTGCAGGCCCGGCGCGGCGTGGGCGTCCTCGCGGGCCCGGAGCGCGCGGCTCTCGGGACCGGGGACGGGGGTGACGATGTTGGCCTTCTGGTTCTTGGGTTGGCTTTGATTCATGGGGGCCGGCGCCTAAGCGTCCTTGGACGCCGGCGCAGAGAATACGAAATATCGCTGCATCGGGTAGTTCCAGGCGTTGCTGACGATCACGGAGGTGATCACGCGCGCCAAGAGATACTCGATGTGGACGACGTCGTGAAAGAGATACTCGCCCGCCGTGTTCAGGCCCAGGCTGGCCCCCGAGACGATGGCGTAGCGCCAGGCCTGCCCGCGTGCCGGGACCTCCGTCCGCTTGTAGGTGAAGCGCCGCCCCAGCGTGAAGTTGGTGATCGCCCCAGAGAAGGCGCCGATCGGCGTGGCCGCCACCGGCGAGAGGTGCAGCACCTCGACGCCCAGGATCATCACCAGGTAGTCGACCGCGGCAGCGATGATCGACGCCGCGTGGTGGCGCATCCATTGCCAGAACCCTTTCGGGCGCTCCGGCGCTGCGTCGGTCAAGCGGGCTCTAGACCGTCCCGACGGGGAGGTCGGGCTTGGTGGCCATCGCCTCGTCGTCGAACGCCGCCGCCGCGGCGGACGTCGCCGCCGATTTCTTGGCCGCCTCCCGCTCGCGCAGCAGCGTGGCGATGGCCAGGAGGCGCTGCACGACCGAGATGTTCGCTACCACCGCCACGATCGACAGCGCCAGCAGGATCGGCACCTCGCGCAAGGCCAGCGACGGCGACCGGGCGAAGAGGGCGCTGGCGATCGGCGTGAAGGCCGCGCCGGTCATCAGGTAGGCGCCGCGTTCGCCCCGGCGCATGGTGCCGCGCGGGGCGGCGACACCCATCGCCTCGGCCTTGGCCGTCGTGTAGCTGACCATGAAGGAGCCGACGATGGCCGCCAGAACGATGAACAGGACCTGGTCGTGGTCGCGGTAGTAGTAGACGAGGCCGCCGAAGAAGAACATCTCGCCGTAGCGATCGACCGCCGCGTCGACCAGCTCGCCCGCGTCCGACGAGAGACCCATCTTGCGGGCCAGGAGCCCGTCGATGACGTCGCCGTACGCCGCGAACATGGCCAGCGTCGCCCCCAGCCCGAACCAGCCGAACCCGATCGCCACACCGGCGCCCGCGGCCGGGATCAGCGAGCCCAGGGTGACCATGTTGGGCGTGATCTTGAGGGCGGCGATGAACGAGATCATCGGATCGATGAGCCAGTAGGCCATCTCCATCGTCGTCTTGTTGACGAACACGCTGCCGCCGTCGGCCTCGGTGCGCGCATGGCGGACGCGACCGACGATCACCGCGCGGAGCAGGTAGACGATGAGCGCGGCGACGAAGAAGCTCGTCACCGCTATCGAGACGTAGAGATCAGCCACGCGACACGTCCTTCCGTGAGATCCGATCCGAGACGTCGTCGCCCTCCAGCGCGGCCAGCCCCGGCAGCGGCAGCTCGCGGCTGCCGTCGCTCGACGAGGCGTAGGCGGTCGCGATGAGCTGCACGCAGAGGAAGGCCTCCTCCGCCTCGCGGCCGACGAACTCGCGGCGCGCGATGGCCCCCTTGAAGTCGTCGAACAGCGAGTTGAACCAGGTGACGTGGCTGGAGTCCATCCAGTCCGACGAGATCGCCTGCCGCTCGAACGTCCAGGTGGTCCCGCCGCCCGCGCCACGTTCCTGCGACGCCAGCTCGACGTCGTCGTCCTCGACGCGGATGGCGCCGCGCTCGCCGTGCAGCGTGTAGAGCACCTTGCGCACGCCCGCGTTCCACGATAGGTGCGCCGACGCGATGCCGGTCGGGAAGCGCAGGCTGCATGAGAAGTCGTCCTCGGTGTCGAACGGCCCCAGCGTCGCCGCCCGCGCCCTGATCGCCGTCGGGTACGACCTCAGCCACTCGAACGCCAGGTAGAAGGTGTGGCTGCCGTGGTCCATGGCGATGCCGCCGCCCGAGTAGCGCCGCTCGCGCCGCCAGTCGGTGCGCCAGTCAGTGACGCCCTTGGCGTGCGTGTTGCGGAAGGTCTGCAGCGTCACCAGGTGGACCTTGCCGATGCGCCCGCTCTCGATGCAGCCCGCGCACCGTCTTGATGACCGGCGCGTGCTTGTAGTTGTGGCAGGGGTAGAGGACCCGCTCGCTCTTGACCGCCTCGCGCAGCATCGACCGCGCCTCGTCGATCGACGTCGCGAGCGGCTTTTCGCACAGGACGTGCAGCCCCCGCTCGAGCGCCGCGTGCGCGATCGCTGCGTGCTCGCTGGGGGGCGTCGCGATGTCGACGAAGTCGAGCCGCCCCGCCTCGGCGTCCAGCAGCGTCCGAAAGTCCTCGTAGATACGGGCGTTCGGCCAGGCGGCCCGGGCGTGCTCCCGTCGGTCGGCCGAGATGTCCGAAACGGCCACGATCTCGACGTCGAGGCGCCGCCGGCGGCCCGCTGCCGGTACCCGGCGGCGTGCCCCTTCTCCATGATGAAGCCGTAGCCGATCAACGCGCCGCGAAGCTTTTGCATGCCGAGCTGAACCATTAGATGCCGCATTTTCGGTCCGAATACCAGATTCCCCTACATATAGGTCCGATCCGGCCGAGATCCATTGACGAAACGCACCTGGGGAGACTAGCTTCCGCAGCCATGATGGAAGCGCTTTCCGCGAGTGATCCCGAGGTTTTCGAGCTCTGCCGGGCCGAGGAACGCCGCCAGGGCGAAACGATCCGCCTGATCCCGTCGGAGAACTACGTCTCCAAGGCCGTTCTCGAGGCCTCGAGCTCGGTTTTCACGAACAAATACAGCGAGGGGTATCCGGGCAAGCGCTACTACGAGGGGCAGCAGTTCGTCGACCAGCTGGAGCAGCTGGCGATCGACCGGGCCAAGGCGCTGTTCGGCGCCCAGCACGCCAACGTGCAGCCCTACTCCGGGCTCGCCCGCGAACCTGGCCGTCTACCTGGCGTTTCTCAAGCCGGGCGACAAGGTCATGGGGCTGGCGCTGCCGATGGGCGGGCACCTGACGCACGGCTGGAACGTGTCGATCAGCGGCAAGTACTTCACGTCGGTCCCGTACGGCGTCCGCAAGGACACGGGCCGCCTCGACTACGACGAGATCCGCGACCTGGCCAAGAAGGAGCGCCCCGCCCTGTTGTGGGCCGGCGGCACGGCCTACTCGCGCCTGTGGGACTTCGAGACGATGGCGATCGATCGCGCGCGAGGTGGGCGCGAAGTTCTGCGGCCGACATCGCGCACATCGCCGGGCTCATCGCGGGCGGCGTCCACCCGTCGCCGATCCCGCACGCCGACGTCGTCACCACCACGACGCACAAGACGCTGCGCGGCCCGCGCAGCGGCATGATCCTCTGCCGCGCCGAGCACGCGCAGGCGATCGACAGGGCGGTCTTCCCCGGCCTGCAGGGGGGGCCGCACGTCCACACACGGCGTCGCTGGCGGTGGCGCTTGAAGGAGGCGGCGCAGCCGGAGTTCAAGGTCTACGCGAAGAACGTGGTCGCCAACGCCAAGGTGATGGCCGAGACGCTTATGTCCAAGGGCTTCCACGTCGTCTCGGGCGGGACCGACAACCACCTGATCCTCGTCGACCTGACGAACAAGAACGTCCCGGGCAAGATCGCGGCCAAGGCGCTCGACAAGGCCGGCATCGAGCTGAACTACAACGCCGTCCCCTACGACACGCGCAAGCCGTTCGATCCCTCGGGGATCCGCCTCGGGTCGCCGTCGGTGACCTCGCGCGGGCATGGGCGAGGCGGAGATGAAGCAGATCGCTTTGTGGATAGACCGGGTGATCAGCGATCCCTCCGACGAGAACGGCGGCCAAGGTGCGGGCCGAGGTCAAGGCGCTGACCGCCGAAGTTCCCCGCGCCGGGCATCTCGCTCTAGGCCGCCGCGGTCGAATCGGCGGGGAACGACTATGAACAGAGACAGACGATTTCTGACGGCGCTGACCGCGGGCGCGCTCCTCGCCGGCCTGCCGGCCATCAGCTTGCACGCCGAGATCATCGAGCTGGTCGACAAGACCAAGCTCAACGGGAAGATCATCCACTACTACGACGGCGTCTATACCGTCGAGGCCAACGGCCAGACGATGAAGCTGCCGAAGGAGAAGATCCGATCGATCTCCTTCCAGCTGCCGCCGGCGCGCCCGGAGTTCTCGACGCCGGAGAAGACGTTCGAGCGCTGGCGCAAGGCGCTGGTCGAGGGCGCCGCGGAGAAGGCCGTCGACTGCTACGCGCTCATGTACCAGGGGATGCTGGCCACCCAGATGGGGCTCGGTCAGGCCCAGGACGGCATGAAGAAGATGCAGAAGGAGTTCGAGGGGACCAAGTTCCAGATCAAGGACTCGACGATCAAGGGAGACACCGCCACCCTGAAGGTCCTTCGCCAGAAGGGGGACGAGAGCGACACCGGCGAGATAGCCTTCGTCCGCGAGAACGGCGAGTGGAAGATGCTGCCCCCGCAATAGGGATCGCCCTCTTTCGTGACCCGCCTCCTCGCTTCTCTCGTCCTGGCCGCCTCCCTGGCCCTGGTCTGCGTCGCCTCTCCGGCACACGCGGGGTCGCTGGACCCGTTCGCGCGCGTGAACGCCGCGACGCCGCGGCTCGATCCTTTCCGCCGGCTGCGCGACAGCAAGCTCGCGGACAACGCGGCGCCCACGCCGGCACCTGCCGCCGCCGCACCGGCGGCCCCGGCGCCCCAGAGCTGCCAGCGCGACGAGGACTGCACCGGCGAGAACATCTGCGAGTCGAATGTCTGCCAGCCGATCCAGCTGCGCACGAACGTCGCCTACCTCTACTACCGGGAAGGTTCCTTCACCGAGCTCCTGGGGCTCTACTGGTCGCACCGCGGGTCGAGCGGCTACCGGGTCGTGGCGCCGCTCTACTGGCACTACTGGTCGCCCAGCACCGACACGCTGATCTTCGCGCCGTTCTACTGGCGGTTCGAGAACCGGGCCGAGAGGAGCCTGGTCACCTGGTACGGGCCAATCGTGAGTGGTTACTACGGCGACGCGCGCTCCTTCGGGGTGATGCCGCTCTTCTACGCCTCGAGCCGCTTCGGCTGGGCGCTGCCGTTCCTCGGTACGCTGGCCATCCACGATCCGCTGACCAAGAGCTCGTACGGAGCGGCCGTCTACCTCTACTGGTGGTGGCGCTCGCCGGCGCGCTCGACCGACCTCGGGGTCCCCCTCTTCTTCTCGACGCGCACGCAGGCGAGCGCCTTCACCTTCGCGCTGCCGCTGAACTTCTACTGGCGCCACGACGACGACGCGAGCCTGCTGGCGCTGCCGCTCTTCTTCCACAACAGCCACCAGACCGGCTCCACCTTCGCCACCTGGCTCGGCTACACCCACCGCGAAGGGGCGGAATACAGCCGTTCGCTCGCCTGGCTCTACTGGTGGGGCGGCGACGAGAAGGCGCAGTCCAGCTACCACGTCCTGTTCCCGCTGGTCTGGGACTTCGAGGAGAAGCACGGGGGCGACACGGTCGTCTTCCCGCTCTTCTGGAGCTTCCGCACCGAGAGCTCGAACGTGACGGTGGCCGTCCCGTTCGTCCACGTGCGCGAGGGGTCGTGGTACTTCAACACGCTGCCCCCGCTCTGGTGGAGCGGTGGCGACGACAAGACCCGGCGGGCGCACCGGATGCTGGTCCCCTTCTTCTATTGGGATAGAGCCGAAGGGGGGCTGGCGACCAACCTCGTCACGCCGCTCGGCGGTTATAGCCGCGACGACCGCGACGGGACCCGCACCTGGGTGATCGCGCCGCTGCTGTCGTTCGCCCACCGGGATCGGGGCGGCGAGCGGATGATGCTGACGCCGCTCTACCTCAGCCACGAGGATCGCGACGCCGACGCGATGACCAGGCTGATCGGCCTCTTGTTCTATCGGCGTAGCGATCCACAGGGATCAACGACCGCGCTGTTTCCGTTCTTCTGGCACTTCCGGGACGCCGAGACCGGCGCGACGGCGACCGCGCTCTTGCCGCTCTTCGCCCACCGGTCGGGCCCCCGCGACACCAGCACCATCGTCGGCCCCGTCTACTGGCGCCACTTCACGAACGGCGGATGGAGCGGGGGCCTCTTCCCCATCGCCTACTTCGGCGAGAACGCGGGGGCGCATCACGCGGTCGTCTTCCCGCTCTACTGGCACTTCGCGGACGCGAGCTCGTCGACGACGGTCCTGTTCCCGCTCTTCTACCGGCACCAGGACCCGCGCGGCTCGGACACCGCCGTCACGCCGCTCTTTTACACGGGCGAGCACGCGGGCGAGAGCTACACCGTCCTCTTCCCGTTGCTGTTTCGCTTCGCCAGCGAGCGCCACCGGACCAGCACCACCATCACGCCGCTCGGGTTCGCCGAGCACGATCCCGACGGCACCAGCGTGGCCATCGGGCCGATCGTCCCGCTGCTCTACTGGCGCAGCGGGCAGGACCGCTCGCACTTCGCGCTGGTGCCGCTCATCTGGCACTTCTCCGACCGCCAGGCCGACAAGTCGACGACCGTGATCGGCCCTTACTGGCACCGGCGCTGGGGGGAGAGACGACTGACGCCCTCTTCCCGCTGCTCTACTACCGGCGCGGCGCGCGCCCGGGCGGTGACGACCAGACCAGCGTCACGCTGTTCCCGCTGTTTTACTACCGCCGCGACGCCGAGAAGCGGCTGTTCGTCAGCTTGCTCGGTGCCTCGGTCCAGGGCCGACAGAGCTCGGGGGGATTCGTCGGCCCGTACGTCTGGTTCAAGAACGCCAACTTCGACGCCCGCTTCATCCCGCTGCTCTACACCGACGTCCTGCGCCGCTCCGACGGCCAGCACCTCAGCACCTGGGGCCCCGTGTTCCGCGTCGAGGGACCCGGCTACAAGGCCCAGGGGATTGTTCCGCTGTTCGGCCGCTACGCCGACGCGAAGGAGACCGACACCTGGATCGTCCCCAGCTACTTCCGCATGCGGCGCACCAACGGCGACGGGGTCGACACGTTGCCGCCGCTGTTCTGGCACTCGTCGTTCGGCGGTCGGACAACAACAATTGTGGGGCCCTACTTTGATCGCACCACCCCCACCTCGAGCACCTTCGGCCTCTTCCCGTTGTTCGTCCGGTCCACAAACCCGCAGCGGACATTGACAGCGGTGCTCCCGCTGCTGCTCTACCAGCGCAGCTCCACCGACGGGACGCGCGACTGGTTCTCCTGTCTGCTCTTCTTCCACGACCGCGATCCCGGCGGGACGGTCAACGCGCTCTTCCCCATCTACTGGTCAGACGTGAAGAAGGATCGGCGCACCGACGTCGTCTTCCCGATCTTCTGGCACTTCGCCAACACGACCCTCGACACGTCGTCGACGCTGGCCGGGCCGTTCTACTGGGCGCACGACAAGGCCGAACGGACCCGGGGCCTGCTGCCCGTGGCCTGGTACTCGCGCAACGACGCCACCGGCGACGCCTCGCAGGCGCTGCTGCCTCTCTTCTACGAGGGGCACGGGCGCGACCACTTCTCGTTCTACACGGCGGTCGCCGGGTACCACCGGCGCGGACCGTCGCACTTCTGGTACGCCGGGCCGGTGCTGCACACCGACAGCCCGGCGACCTCGTTCTCGATGCTGGCGCCGCTCTGGTTCAGCCACACGAAGAAGGAGACCGAGACCACCACCACGATCATCCCGCCGCTCTTGCACGTCTCGCGCGGCAATCCGGAGTCGGGGTTCTCGAGCACGCTGCTGCTTTTCTGGCACTACCGCGACATCGCCACCTCGGCCTGGCTGGGCATTCCGCTCTACTACGACATCCACCAGTACCGCCTCGCGCGCACGACGATGCTGCTGCCGCTCTTCGTGCGCCACGAGGACGAGATCGAGCACGAGACCCACTGGGTGGCCCCGCTCCTCCTCTTCTACCGCCACTCGACCCCGACCGACGCCACCACGGTCTGGTTCCCGCTGGTCTGGGACTTCAAGCGCGGCCCCGATCGCACGACGGTCGTCTTTCCATTCTACTTCCGCTCGCAGCGCGCGGACCACGTCGGAACCTACATCTTCCCGATCTACTATCACAGCGAGGGTCTCGCCTCCGACGGCCGCCCGGACGGCACCTACCGTCGTTACCTCTTCCCGTTCTATGACTCGGGCGTGAAGCGGCCGGGCGACTTCATGTGGGAGGTGCTGGGCGGCCTGTTCGGCCACGAGCGGATCGGCCCCCACAACTACCTGCGGCTCTTCTACTTCACGATCGAGACCGAGCCGACGCCGCCCTCGCAGGCCGCGATGGCCATCCAGCCCCCGGCCCCACGCCGCAAGGCCGTCCCGCGCGGCCTCCACGTCGCCGGCTGGTAGCCGTCAGCCCGGGCGCCGCGGCGACGGGCGCGCCAGGGGATCGGACGTCCGGCGCGCGTCGACAGGCTCGCCGAGCAGCCGCGCGCGGAGCGGTCCGACCAGGAACATCGACCCGCAGACGACGACCAGGCCACCCGCCGCGCGGCGGCGGGCCTCGGCGAGCGCCTCCCACGGATCGGCGACGGTGATCCGCCGGGCGACGAAGCGCGCCCCTTCGAGGGCGAGCGCGTCGGCCGACAGCGCGCGCGGGCTGTCGGCGCGGGTCGCCACCAGCGTGTGCGCCAGCGGGCCGAGCGCCTCGAAGATGGCGCGGGGTTGTTTGTCTTCGGCGATCGACATCAGCAAGACGACGCGGCGGCCGGCGGCGAGCTCGGGAAGCGCGGCGGCCAGAGCACGGGCGCCGTCGGCGTTGTGGGCGCAGTCGAGCAGGAGATCGTCGCCGATCCGCTCGAGCCGTCCGGGCCACACGGTGCTGGCGAGCGCGTCCGCGATCGTCGCGTCGGCGAGCAGCCGCCCGAGCCGGTCGGCGGCCGCGCGGGCCAGCGCAACGGCGATGGCGGCGTTGTCGCGCTGGTGCGGGCCCGGCAGCGCGAGCGGGCCGGACGGTGGCGAGAAATCGCGGCCGAGGTATCGCAACGGCGCGCCCGTCTCCGCGGCCCGGCGGAGGATCTCCGCGTCGGCCTCGTCGGGCAGGCGGCCGAGGAGACAGGGGACGTTGGGCTTCAGGATGCCGGCCTTCTCGCGGGCGATCGCGGTGAGCGTCGTCCCCAGGTAGGACTGGTGGTCGAGGCCGATCGAGGTGATGGCCGTGGCCAGCGGCTCGCAGGTGGTGACCGCATCGAGCCGGCCGCCGAGCCCCGTCTCGACCACGGCGATCTCCACCCCCTCCTCGGCGAAGGCCAGAAAGGCGAGCACGGTGGCGATCTCGAAGTAGGTCAGCGGGACACCGGTCGCGACGACCCGTACGTCGAGCGCGGCCAGCCGGTCACCGTCGACCTCGCCTCCCGCGACCCGGATCCGCTCGGTGAAGCGCGCCAGGTGTGGCGACGTCGTGAGCCCCGTGCGCAGGCCGGCGGCGCGCAGGATCGCCTCGGTCATCGCCGCGGTCGACCCCTTGCCGTTGGTGCCGGCGATCTGGACCGCGGCGAACCTCTTCTGGGGATCGCCGAGCCGGGCCAGCGCGACGCGCACCCGCTCGAGCCCCATGTCGACGCCGAGGGTCTGCGCCGCGCCGGCGAGGCGGGCCAGGAGATCGGCGTAGCCCGCCACGGCGCCCTCCGCGCTAGGCAACGGAAGCGGAAGCGGAAGCCGTGGCCGCGCGCGGTCCCAGCAGACGCAGCAGGCGCGCCAGCGTCGCGCGCATCTCGCGCCGCGGGACGATGGCGTCGAGGAAGCCGTGCTCCATCAGGAACTCGGCGCGCTGAAAGCCGGGCGGCAGGCGCTGGCGGATGGTGTTCTGGATGACGCGCGCTCCGGCGAACCCGATCAGGGCCTTCGGCTCGGCCAGGATCACGTCACCCAGCATGGCGAAGCTGGCCGCCACGCCGCCGGTGGTCGGGTGGAGCAGGATCGAGAGGTACGGCAGCCCCGCCTCGCGCAACCGGCCGAGCGCGGCCGAGGTCTTGGCCATCTGCATGAGCGACAGCACCCCCTCCTGCATGCGGGCGCCGCCCGACGCCGAAAAGACCAGCGCCGGCGCCCTGCGCTCGAGCGCGCGCTCGAACACGCGCGTCACCTTCTCGCCGACGACCGACCCCATCGACCCGCCCATGAACTCGAACACGAAGATCCCGAGCTCGACCGGGATCTCCTCGATGCGCCCGGAGCCGGAGCGCAGCGCGTCCGCGCCCCCGGCGGTGCGACGCGCGGCCCGCAACCGGTCGCTGTACTTCTTCGAGTCACGGAAGCTGAGCGGGTCGACGCTCTCGATCGAGGCGTCGGACTCCACGAAGCTGCCGGGGTCGAGCAGGATTTCCAGACGGCGCGCGGCCGACACCGGGAAGTGGTGCTGGCACTGCGGGCAGACGCTGTCGTTCTTCTCGAGGCTGGCCGTGTCCAGCGTCTCGCGGCAGCCGGGACACTTGGTGAACACCCCGGCCGGGACGCTCCGTTTCTCCTCGGAGAGATCGTCGTCGCTGTTCTCTCTTTTGTACCAAGCCATCGCGGCGAATCCGGAGAATACACTGATGGAACCGCGCGTGGTTTGTTATGCTGCGCGCGTGCATTTTGGAGCATGGCACAAGATCTCTGATGCCTGTACGGCGGCTCCCGAGGCGGCCGGCGTCCTGCAGACCCGCGCCGAGGGCGTGATGGACTACCGCGCCGGGCGGAGCGCCATGGTCCTCTACGCCTGCTCGGAGCCCGACGAGACGTTGCGTCGCTTCGTGGCCGGCCGCGGAGCCCGCCAGATCGAGCGGGCGGTGAGCGCCGGGGCCCGCTGGATCCGCTTCGCCGAGGCCTCGAGCCCCCAGAGCGAGCTCGACCGGCTGCTCAAGGGGTTCGTGGAGCGGTTCGGGTCGCTCCCCATCAGCAACGCGGGGACGGGTCGGCGCGCCGGGGCCGCGGCGGACGGCGAACCGGCGTGACCAGCCGCCTCTCCTACCGCGACGCGGGCGTCGACATCGACGCCGGCGACCTCTTGGTGGAGCGAATCAAGGGGCACGTCCACCGCACGCAGCGCCCCGAGGTGATGGGGGGCCTCGGCGGGTTCGCCGGCCTCTGCGCCATCCCCGGCCGCTACAAGGAACCGCTGCTGGTCTCCTGCACCGACGGCGTGGGGACCAAGCTCAAGCTCGCGTTTCTGACCGGCCGCCACGACACGGTGGGGATCGATCTGGTGGCCATGAACGTCAACGATCTGGTCGTCTGCGGCGGCGAGCCGCTCTTCTTCCTCGATTACTTCGCCTCCGGGAAGCTGGAGATCGGCGTCGCCGAGCGGGTGATCGCTGGCATCGCCGACGGCTGCCAGGCCGCCGGCTGCGCGCTGCTCGGCGGCGAGACGGCCGAGCTCCCCGGGTTCTACGCCCCCGGCGAGTACGACCTGGCCGGCTTCTGCGTCGGCGTCGTCGAGAAGAGCCGCCGCGTCGACGGGGCATCTATCAAGGTGGGCGACAAGCTCCTGGGGCTGGCGTCGTCCGGCTTTCACTCCAACGGGTACTCGCTGGTTCGTAACGTGTTGCTCGAAGAAATGCGCCTCGACCTCGACGCCACCCTACCGGGGCTCGAGGAGCCGCTCGGCGAGGTGCTGCTGCGCCCGACGCGCATCTACGTGCGCGCGATGCGCGCCCTGGCCGACGCCGAGCTGCTGCGCGGGGCCGCCCACATCACGGGCGGCGGCCTCGTCGACAACCCGCCGCGCATGATCCCGGACGACGCCCGCCTCAAGCTGCGGCTGCGGCTCGGAAGCTGGCCGATGCCCCCGATCTTCGAGCTGCTCGCGCCGCGGTGGCGGCGTCGCGCCCGAGGAGATGCGCCGCACCTTCAACATGGGCCTCGGCATGCTGGTCTGCGTCCCGGCCGATGGGGTCTCCGACGCGATCGCCGTGCTCGAGCGCTCTGGCGAGCAGGTCTTCGACGTCGGTGAGGTGGCGGCCGCCGACGCCCCCGAGGCCCCGGTGGAGTTCCTCGCCGATGAACGTCGGCGTCCTGGTCTCGGGCAGCGGCACCAACCTGCAGGCGCTCATCGATCGTGGCACGCGCAACGAGCTGGGGCCGGCGCGCCTCACCGTCGTCGGCTGCAACGTCCCCGACTGCCCGGCGCTGTCGCGCGCGCGCGCCTCGCGGGCCTGCCGACGTTCATCGTCGACCACCGCGACCACCCCGAGCGTTCCTCGTTCGACCGCGCGCTGGCCGACGCCCTGCGCGCGCACCAGGTCGACCTGGTCGTCCTCGCGGGGTTCATGCGCCTGCTGTCGGGCGAGCTGCTCGACGCATTCCCGGGGCGGGTCATCAACATCCACCCCGCGCTGCTGCCGGCGTTCGCCGGCGTCCACGCGCAGCGGCAGGCCTACGACGCGGCGTGAAGATCGCCGGCTGCACCGTCCACTTCGTCGACGGGGGCGTCGACACCGGGCCCATCATCGCGCAGACCGCGGTGCCGGTGCTCGACGACGACGACGACGAGGCGCTGCGGGCGCGCATCCTGACCGAGGAGCACCGGCTGCTCCCGTCGGTCGTGCGCGCCATCGCGGAGCGCCGCGTGGTCCTGGAGGGGCGCCGCGTGCGGATCGTCGGGACCTCGCCGGGGACAGAGCCGCTGCGCAGTCTCTAGGGCCCCCGCCCATGGTCGACACGAACTTCTACGACGTCGTCGTCTCGGGCGGCGAGACGTCGGGGCTGGTCGCGGCGGCCCTGCTGGCCCGGCGCGGCTACCGCGTGCTGGTGGTCGGCGACGAGCCCGAGCGGCGGCGTTCGACGCCGGCGGGACGCCGCTGTCGCGTGCGCCCGCCCTGCTGCCGCCGCTCGACGATCCGCAGGCGGCGCGGGTGTTCAAGGAGCTCGACTGCGTCGCGGTGGTCAAGCGCCGCGCGCCGGCGGCGCCGGGGCTGCGGGTCGCGGTCGGCAAGCAGCGGCTCGATCTGACGGCTGATCCGGCCGCGCTGGAGCGCGAGCTCGCGCGCGCGTTCGGGACGGCCGGCGCGATACTGACCGCCGGGATCGAGCGGCTGGACGCGCTGGGGCGCATCGCCGAGCCCCTGCTGGCGACGGCGATGACCCTGCCGCCGAATGGATTCTGGGAGCGGCGCGAGGTCGGGCGGCTGGAGTCGCTGCTGCCGCGAACGGGCAGCGATCCGCTGGCGCCGCTCGGCACCGACCACCCGTTCCGCGCGGTGGTCGCGGCGCCGGCCGCGCTCTCGACCAACCTCACCGCGAGCGGCGTCGGGTCGGTCACCGAGGCGCGCGCCTTCGCACTGGCGCGGCGCGGGCTGCATTCGCTGGACGGCGGCCTGGCGGCGCTGCAAGAGCTGCTCTACCAGCGGATCGAGACCTTCGGCGGCGAGCGCCGCCGGCGGCTGGAACCCGTCGGCGTGGTGCTCCGGCGCGGTCGGGCCGTCGGGCTGCAGGTCCGCCCGCGCGACGAGACGATCGGTTGCCAGCTGGCTGCTCTGGTCCGGTCCCTGGGCGGCGCTCCGAACGACGCTGGGCTCCGCCGCCCCGCCGGCTCCGCGGCGCGCCCGCCCCGCGGCCCTGCGGGTGACCGGCTACCGCTACGCGCTGGCGCTGCTGGTCGGACCCCAGGCGCTGCCCGCGGGAACGCCGGCCCGGGTCATCGCGATCGGCGATCCGTCGCGCGCGCTCATCGAGGACAACGCCATCGCCGTCACCGTCGGTCGCCCCGCCCCGCGCGACCCCGATCGCGTGCCGATCTGGGTCGAGTGCGCGGTCCCGGCCCACCTGGTCGACGCGGGCCCGAGCTACCTGCGCGCCTTGCGGGGCCGCCTGCTGCAGACGCTGGAGCGCCTCTGGCCCGACCTCGGAAAGCAGATCTTCGTCGCCGCCTCGCCTTACGACGGACTCGGCGCCCAGCGTGGCCCCGCCGACGCCTCAGGCGACGACGCCAAGGCCACCGCCAAGGCGCAGGCCACCGGCGTCGCGGTCGTCCCCCCGCCGCTCTATGCGCGTGCCGCTGGCGGGCCGCTCGACGTCGCCGGGTTGCCGCACGCCACCGGCGTCAAGAACCTGCTCCTGGTCGGCCGCGAGAACCTCCCCGGGCTGGGCCTCGAAGGCGATCTCGTCTCCGGCTGGGGCGCGGCCCGCCTCGTGGGCCACTCGCCCGTCCGGCGCGTCCCGCTTCGGCGGCGGACGCTGCTCGGCGGCTAGCGGCGGCTCTCACGATTCGTCACATTTCGTGGCACCAACATCCGCGCAATCAAGGTCGAGCCGTCCCCGCGCCGACGCGCCCACCCCATGGGCGTCCCGTCTCCGCCGACCGCACCTCCGCGGAATCAAGTCACGCGAGCGCCGCGTCGCTGCGGTCGTCCGGCCGCCCACCACGCAACCCGCCGCGGTCCGCGACCGACAACGGGACATGCGCGGAATCAAGACTGTGCGACGGCGTCAGCTCAACTTGCCCCTCCGGGCGCCGCGCACGTGGGGTGGTGCTCGCAAGGGCGCCGGGCGGAAACCCCGCGGCCGTCCCTCGACGCCCCACGACACGCGGCCGAAGGTCGAACCGCGATACCCGGTGCAGGTCACCATTCGCGCGACGCCGGGGCTGCCGTCGCTGCGCTCGCCCCGCGTGTTCGGGGCGCTCCGGCGCGCCATCGCGCGGGCCTCGGTCGACCGGTTTCGGGTGATCCACTTCTCGATCCAGCAGGACCACGGCCACTTCATCGTCGAGGGGGACGAGGCTCGGCGAGCCCGCGGGGGTATCCACGGCCTGGCGATCCGGTTGGCGCTGGCGGTCAACCGCGCCCTCGGGCGCAAGGGGCAGGTCGTCGGCGACCGCTATCACGCGCGCCCACTCACCACGCCGCGCAAGATGCGGACCAGCATGGTCTACGTGCTGCTCAACTTCCGCAAGCACCTCCGGGCGCCCGCCTGCATCGACCCGCGCAGCTCGGGGCCCCACTTTTCGGGGTGGCAGCGCGCGCCCGCGATCGCCGACGCGATCACCGACTCTCCTTCGGCGACGGCGACGCCAGCCACCTGGATGGCGCGCGTCGGATGGAGGCGCGCGGGCGGTCCGCTGCGGGTCGAGGAGCACCCGGCCTCGGCGCCGCGCGCGCACCCAACTTGAATCCGCGGATGTTGCCCAGCGGGGGGCACAGCCACTTGACCCAGCGGTTGTCGCCTTTGCAGGGGGCAGCCACTGAATCCGCGGATGTTGCCCTGCGGGGGCGCAGCCACCTGAATCAGCGGACGTTTGCGTCCGGTAGATGTGACGAATCGTGAGAGCGGCGGCTAGCGGCCGGCGCGGCGGCAGTAGCCGGCGATGAGCTGGGCGTGCGCGGGGGCGAGCGCGATGAAGCGCACGCCGGTCCGGCGGAACGCACCGACGCTGGCGTCGCTCACCACCACGCCGCGGGCGGAGATCTCGTCGCGGGATCCGGGAAGCGCGAATGCCAGGGCCACCTCGGTCCGCGCCAGCACCGCGCTGCCGCGCGGCCGTTTGATGGTGATGCCGGCCGGTGCGATGTCCTCGGCCTGGCAGAGCTGGATCTGGTGGCTCGGCCTGCCGTCGTGCCCGGCGATCGCCTTCTTGACGGCAAACACGGCGGGTACGCGGTCGGTCTGTCGACGCTCGTTGGGGGCTCGGCGACGATCTGCGCTCATACCTCGAGTGTAAGTCTCCCCCCGAGGAGCGCAAAAAAACCGATCACGCCCGGGGCCGGGTCCGGCCGGCCGCGGGGTCAGCCCCGGAGAGGCTGCGCGTCGTCAGCCCCGGAGAGGCTGCGCCTCTTCCAGGATGAAGTTCGGGATGTCGTCGACGACCGCGTAGCAGAGCTTGCAGGCGCCGCATTCGAAGGCCGATTCGTCGGCGCGCAGGTTGAGCGCCCCCTTGCACTTGGGGCAAGCGAGGATGTCGATGAGCTCTCGATTGAGCGGCATGCGGCGTATATAACCCATTCAGGGTACGATGGCGTCCCCAATGAGACGCGTCCTCTTCGCGGCGCTCCTCTGCGCCTCTCTCGGGATGTTCGCCTGGACGCTCCGCCGCTTCACCCGGCTGATCCTCGCCGGGCGGCCGGAGCCACGGTTCGATCGGCCGGAGGATCGCGCCGATTCGGTGGCCCGGTACTTCTTCGGGCAGAAGAAGGTCATCGAGAAAACCACGCTGCCCGCCAAGCGCCTGCCGCGGTTCGTGAGCGCGCTCGGCAGCAAGTACCACTTCCTGATCTTCTGGGGCTTCATCGTCATCACCGTCGGCTCGGCGGAGACGGTCCTCCAGGGGCTGTTCCCTTCGTTCAGCTTTGCGGCCCTCCTGGGCGAGACGGTGGGGAGCGCCCTCGCCGCGATGATCGACGCCTTCTCGCTCGCCGTGCTCGCCCTGGTGGTCTTCGCCTTCTTCCGGCGGATCGTCCTGCAGCCACGCCTCATCCCGATGAGCCGCGACGCGGCCGCCATCCTCGGCGGGATCGGCCTTTTGATGTTGACCTACTTCGGGATGAAGCGGCTCGAGCAGCCGTTCGCCGAGATCTGCTGGTGGACCCACGTCACCATCCTGCTCGGATTCCTCAACTACCTCCTCTACTCGAAGCACAGCCACATTTTGGCGGCGCTGCCCAACATCTACTTCCGCAAGCTCGGGCAGCGCGGGATCCTGCCGAAGCTGAACATGGAGGCCGACGACATCGCGGCCACCGGCGTCGTTCTAGATTGGCAAGACTTCACCTGGAAGTCGCTCCTGGACGGGTTCGCCTGCACCGAGTGCGCCCGCTGCACCAACTTCTGCCCGGCCTACAACACCGGCAAGCCGCTCTCGCCGATGCAGGTCATTCACGACGTCCGCGACGATCTGCGCACGCGCATGCCCGACCGCGGCCCGCTCGACGCGTTCCTCGACAAGTTCCAACACGGTGCGGGCGCCGCCGCCGACGAGGTCAAGCCGCTCATCGGGACCCGCACGACCGAGGACGTCTTGTGGGCCTGCACCACCTGCGGCGCCTGCCAGGAGGTCTGCCCGGTCTTCATCGATCACCCCGAGAAGATCATCCAGATGCGCCAGAACCTGGTCATGGTCCAGGAAAAGGTCCCGCCCGATCTCGCGCGCACCTTCACCAACCTGGAGCGCAACGGCAACCCCTGGGGGATCGGCGCCGACAAGCGGATGGACTGGGCCGACGGCCTGGACGTCCCGACGCTGGACGACCACCCCGACGCGGAATATCTGCTGTGGGTCGGCTGCGCCGGCGCGTACGACGACCGGATCAAGAAGCAGACGCGCGCGCTCGTCGAGGTCATGCGCGAGGGGGGCGTCGACTTCGCGGTGCTGGGGCTGGAAGAAGGTTGCACCGGCGATCCGGCGCGCCGCTCGGGCAACGAGATGCTCTACCAGATGCAGGCGCAGCAGAACGTCGAGACGATGAACGGCAAGAAGGTGAAGAAGGTCGTCACCGCCTGCCCGCACTGCCTCCATACAATCAAAAACGAATACCCCCAGCTGGGCGGCAACTTCGAGGTCCGCCACCACACCCAGCTCATTCGCGAGCTGGTCGACGCCGGCAAGATCGAGATGGACGCCGTCGAGAGCGCCAAATCGAAGGTCGCGTTCCACGATCCCTGCTACCTCGGACGCTGGAACGGCGAGTACGACGCCCCGCGCGCGGTGCTGGGCGCGCTTCCGGCCGGCCGCGACGCGGTCATCGAGCTGCCGCGCACCCGGGAGCAGAGCTTCTGCTGCGGCGCCGGCGGCGGCCGGATGTGGATGGAAGAGAAGATCGGGACCCGCGTGAACCACAATAGGACCGACGAGATCATCGCCTCGGGCGCCGACACCGTCGCGACCGCCTGCCCCTTCTGCACCATCATGCTCCGCGACGGCGTCCAGGACCGGAACGCCGCCGACAAGGTGCAGGTCATGAACGTCGTGGAGCTGGTCGCCAAGTCGATGAAGCGCAAGCGCGAGATCGACGGCGCGACCCCGCCGTCGGCAGACTGATTCCCCTGACGCATCCCGCAAGGGGCCGTTTGGTGCGATTTCGCGATCTCTGTTAACGTCTTCTCGTGCTGCTGTGGGTCGGCATGGCGTTCATGACGTCGACGGTGACGCTGCACATCGCGACGCTGCTGCTGCTCGACAACCCCTCGTTCGCCAAGGCGGCCGCCGTCGCAGGGTCATTCTGGGTGGTCGCCTTCCTCTTCGTGGCCGCGCACATCTTTAGCGGCCTGCTCTACTCTCTCGTCGGTATCGTCACCGGCTTCCTCGTGCTCAAGCGCCTCTACGGTATCGGGACCGGCCAGGCGCTCATGATTTTCTTCCTGAGCGCAATCGTCGAAATCGCGATCGGCGCCGTGCTCTGGCTGGCGTTCCCGTCGCTGATGGGGCGTCCGGCGCTTCGCCATCACGCCGCCGCCGGATCAGGTTGCCCTGCGGTCCGCGCGCGGGTATGACGCAGGCGAGGGAGGTGCACGATGGCCGAGGTCAAAGCGATTCCGGATGGGTACCGTACGGTGACGCCGTTTCTCAACGTCGACGGCGCGAACGAAGCGATCGCCTTCTATAAGAAGGCTTTCGGCGCCGAAGAGAAGGTCCGCATGCCGACCCCCGACGGGAAGATCATGCACGCCGAGCTCAAGATCGGCGATTCGATGCTGATGGTCAGCGATGCGATGATGAACCCGGCGACCAACTCGTCGATTCACCTCTACGTCGCCGACGCCGACGCCGCCTGGGCGCGCGCCACCGAGGCGGGCGCCAAGGTGGTCATGCCGATCGCCGACATGTTCTGGGGCGACCGCTACGGCGTCCTCGGCGACAAGTGGGGAAACCGCTGGGCAATCTCCCAGCACAAGGAGGACGTCCCGCCGGAGGAGATGGGCGTCCGCGCCGCCGAGGCGATGAAGAACATGCCCAAGCCGTGACGCCCATTCGCCGCCGCCCCCGGATCGCCGTGGCCATGGCGATCCTCGCAGCTCTGGGCGCGGCGGCGGCGCACGCCGAGAGTGCCAAACCTGACCCGCGCTGGTCGGAGGCCGGGCGGCGTCACATCCTGGCTCTCACGGACCAACTCGAGAAGCGCCCGCTCGCCGGCGACGCCAAGAGGATCAGAGCCGAGGTGATGAGGTGGTGGGTCGAGGTCCCCAGCCTGGAGGTCCACTGGTGCACCTCGCTTTTCATGGAGGGAACGAACGAAAAGGTGATGCCAATCGTGGTGGCGCAGGGCCTGTATGGCGCGGGTGCGTTCCTGATCCAGTCAGGCGACGAACAGCCATCGACGGCGGACGCGGCCATGGCCGGCGCGCGCAGCGCGCTCGAGTCCTATCGGAACGCCGTCAAGGCAGATCCATCCTACGGTGATCCTTTCTTCGACCAGCTCGTAGCCGATCCCAAACGGTTGAAGTCGTACCTCGACGAGAAGGTGACCCGCTGCCGGAATGCCGAACAGAACAAGAAGGCCGTGAAATAGCGCCGGCCCTCGGCGACCTACTCCTCGTCGTCGCGCGCCGCCGCAGGCGCTGAGGACGCCGATGTCCTCGAGCGTCGTCACGTCGCCCTTGGCGACGCCGCTGGTCGCGATCTCCCTGAGGAGGCGGCGCATGATCTTGCCCGAGCGGGTCTTGGGGAGCGCGTCGGTGAAGCGGATCTCGTCGGGGCGCGCCAGGGCGCCGATCTCCTTGGCGACGTGGTGCGCGAGCGCCGTCTTGATCTCGGCGCGACGCCGTCGACGCCGGCCTTGAGCGTCACGAAGGCGAAGATCGCCTGGCCCTTGAGCTCGTGCGGCGGGCCGACGACGGCGGCCTCGGCGACCTGCGGGTGCGAGACGAGCGCGCTCTCGATCTCGGCGGTGCCGAGGCGGTGGCCCGCGACGTTGAGCACGTCGTCGACGCGGCCCATGACCCAGAAGAAGCCGTCCTCGTCCTGGCGCGAGCCGTCGCCCGTGAAGTAGACGCCGGGGATCTCCGACCAGTAGCTCTTCTTGTAGCGCTCGGGATCGCCGTGCACGCCGCGCAACATCGACGGCCACGGCTTCTTGATGACGAGGAAGCCGCCCTCGTTCGGCTTGCACGGCGTGCCGTCGCGCTTGACGACCTGCGGCGTCGACGCCGAAGAACGGGCGCGCGCAGCTGCCCGGCTTGGTCGGCGGTGATGCCCGGCAGCGGCGTCATCATGATGGCGCCCGTCTCCGTCTGCCACCAGGTGTCGACGATCGGGCAGCGGCCGCCGCCGATGACCTCGTGGTACCACATCCACGCCTCGGGGTTGATCGGCTCGCCGACGCTGCCGAGCAGCCGCAGCGACGACAGGTCGTGCTTCTTGAGCGTGCTCGTCGCCCCAGCGCACGAAGGCGCGGATCGCCGTCGGCGCCGTGTAGAAGATCGAGACCTTGTGCCGCTCGATGATCGACCAGAAGCGATCCTTCTCCGGGAAGTCGGGCGCGCCCTCGTACATGACGCTCGTCGCGCCGTTCGACAGCGGGCCGTAGACGACGTAGCTGTGGCCGGTGACCCAGCCGATGTCGGCGGTGCACCAGTAGACGTCGTCCTCGTGCAGGTCGAAGACGAGCTTCGTCGTCAGGTGCGCGCCCAGCAGGTAGCCGCCCGTCGTGTGCACGACGCCCTTCGGCTTCCCGGTCGTGCCCGAGGTGTAGAGGATGAACAGCGGGTGCTCGGACGGCAGGCTCGCCGGCGCGCAGTCGGCGGACGCGCCCTTCACCTGAGTCGTGCCACCAGACGTCGCGGCCCGCCTTCATCGGCACCGCGTCGCCCGTGCGGCGCACGACGACGCAGCTCTTGATCGTCGGCGTCTCGGCGAGCGCCTTGTCGACGTTCTCCTTGAGCGGGATCGACCTTGCCGCGCCGCCAGCCGCCGTCGGCCGTGATGCAGAGCTTGGCGCCGCAGTCGTTGATGCGATCGCGCAGCGCCTCGGCGGAGAAGCCGCCGAAGACCACCGTGTGCGTCGCGCCGATGCGCGTGCAGGCCAGCATGGCGACGGCCGCCTCGGGGATCATCGGCATGTAGATCGCGACCATGTCGCCCGCGGCGATGCCGAGCCCCTTCAGCACGTTCGCGAACCTGCAGACCTCGGCGTGAAGCTGCTTGTAGGTGAGCTTCGCTCCTCGGCTGTCGCCCGGCTCGCCCTCCCAGATCGAGCGCGACCTTGTCGCCGCGCGTGGCGAGGTGCCGATCGAGGCAGTTCGCCGACAGGTTGAGCTCGCCGCCGTCGAACCAGCGCGCCCAGGGGAGGTTGCCAGTCGAGGACCTTCGTCCCACGGCTTGGTCCAGGCGAGCTCCGCCTTGGCCGTCTCGCCCCAGAACCCCTCGGGATCGTCGATTGACCGGCGGTACATCGTGCTCGTAAGTCGCGGCGTCGTTGATCAGCGCGCGCTCGGCGAAGGCCTTGCGGCGGCGGGAAATCGCCGCGTCTCGCGCGAGACCGACTGGATGACGCCCGGAAGCGTCGTTCTTCGATCCATCGTTGGCCATGGCGTTCTCCTCGCAGCGTCAGCGTATCGTGAATCCATCGAAAGGTTCACTCCGTCGCCCGATGAGAACTTCGATGCAAGATTGGAGAGATTCTCGGCGAGCTCTTCGACGTCCATACCGGTGACGTGCGCGCCACGCGGCCCCTCCGCGAGCCACCCGATGAGAGCGTCGATCGCCGCGGCGTCGCCGCGCGCAGCCACCTCGACCGTGCCGTCGGGGAGATTGCTCACCCAGCCGGAGAGCCCGAGGCGCCGCGCTTCGTGCGCCGTGGAGGCGCGGTAGCCGACGCCCTGGACGCGTCCGCGGACCGGGCGCGCAGCCGTCCTCACGGCTGCGATCCTGAGCTCCGGCGCCGGGCGCGAGGCCACGGGCGTCTCGCCGGCCGACGCCGCGAGCACGTCGACCGGCCGGGCGGAGCCCGCCGGCGCTGGACGCCCGTCGATGGGGACCGCCAGCACGCGGACGGCGCCGTCCGGCGCGGCCGCCGGCGCCAGCAGCCAGCGCCCCTCCGGCGAGATGTCGGGCCGCCCGAAGCCGCTCCGGGCCGACGAGACCGTCGTCGCGGCGTCCTCGACGCCGACGCGGAAGATCGCGGTGCCGCCGCCCGCCCGCGCCGAGGCGGCGAAGAAGACCGTGTTGCGCTCGGGCGGCAGACGGATCGCGGCGCCGCTCGCCAGCGGCAGCGTGCGCCCGACGCCGAGTCGCCCCGGCGAGGCGGCGTCGCCGACCTCGACCAGGCGAGACGCCGTGAGGTTGACCAGCGTCCGCGGATCGCTCGCCACCCGCACCGCCCGCAACTCGGTCGGCTGCGGCCCGACCGAGGCGCTCCGCGGCGTGTCGCCGGCCAGCACCCAGAGCGTGTCGCCGGCCGGCGAGAACGCCAGATCGCTCGAGAACGCTCTCCCGCACGTCCGGCGCGACGGGGAGCATGCTGGCGACCGGCGTGTGGCCGGGCGGTCCGAGACGTCGAGCATCACCAGCTGATTGCCCGCTTCGGTGGCCACGGCGAGGCATCTTGCCGTCGGGCGAGATGTCGGCGGCGACGATCTTGGCGTCGCGGATCGCCGTGGGAACGCGCGCGGCTCCGAGCGGGCCGGGTGCAGCGGCGAGCTCGTGTCGACCAGCACGACGTCGTTCGCGCGCACGACCGCCAGCACCGGCGCCCGCGCCGCCGCCGCGAGCGCCAGCACCGGACCGCCTTCATTTCCCAGCTGCAGCCGGTAGACGATCTTGGGCGCCCCGGGCGCAGGCAGATCGATGACGTCGATCGTCCGAGCGCCCGCGGCCTCCGCGACGTAAGCGGCGCGGCCATCGGTCGAAAGCTCCATCCGGCGCGCGCCCGGCACCGGCGTGGCACCTGCGGCGATCGGCCCGTCAGTGCCGACCACGGCCCAGCCGATCTGGCCGCTGCCGGCCGCCAGCACGGCGGCGTAGCGGCGCACGTTGATCGGGCGCTCGCTGCGGCCGACCTCGTTGCTGACCGTCACCGCCTGCGATCCGGTCGGCGTGCCGGGCGGAACGCGCACGACGAGCCCCCCCTCGCGCGTGCGGCCGAGGACCGCCGCCGGCCGGCCGCCCACCGTACCGTCGGCTGGCGCCCGAACGAGCTGCCGCGGATCCAGAGCGTCTCGCCGATGACCGCCACGCCGTCCGACGGCTCCAGCGTCCAGCGGCCCGAGAGCGTCACGTCGCCGCCGCCCGCGTCGACGATCGCGCTCACCTCCGGGGCACCCGTGGTCTCGGCGATGTCGAACGGATCGTCGACGATCTGCTCGCGGGCCGGCCCGGCGCAGCCCCCCCCGAGCGCGCCCCAACAGAATGGCGACCGTCGTCGCCGCTCGCTTCACAATGGACCCTCCGTGACTGGAAGCCGATCAGGTTATTGGGGACGATCGGTAGCTCGTCGTACTTGGCGATTACGTTGTGGCTCGAGTCGAGTACCTGGACCTTCGACAGCATCAGCATCTGCACGGGCCCGCTCGCGGGCGCGCAGGAGGCGATGTATCCGATGACCTTCGACCCCGATGTCGAACTCGAACGTCATGCGGTGGCTGACCATGTCGCGCAGCGTCTTGTAGTCCAGCTGCCGCGCAAGCTACCACAAGTGCGGCGCCCTGAGACGGCTCCGCCGGCGGTCAATTCCCGCGATTACGGGTGGCCGGGCGGCAGCTCGCCCGCGCCCGAACCCGACCCCTGCATGGGCCCGCGCATCCCGCCCATGATCGGCGTCCCGCCCGCCAGCGACTCGTCCTCCTTCTGGACCTGATCGAGCGCCAGCTTGACGTCGTGCGAGCCGACCTAAACCTTGGCGAGCGTACCGAAGACGTCGCCCTTGCGCGTGCGTCAGCGGATCGCCGCTCCTGATGTCGCGCACGGTCAACAGCCAGCTCGCCGTCGAAGGTGCCGTTCTGGAACGGCATGTCGGCGGCGGTCAGCGAGAACGCGAGCGGGAACGTGGTCGCCGAGCACCTTCCTGACCGCGATCAGCGTGCCGCGCACGCTCGGGTTGTCGGGGATGCGGCGCGCGACCAGATAGAGCGTCCCTCCCGTGGGTCGCACCTTGGCGATCGACGCCGGCAGAACGATCGAGCCGGTGATCGAGGCGCCCGGATCGCCCGCGGCCGCGGGCGTCGGTGGCGCGGCGGGCGCGGGCGAGGGCATCGCCGGCGGCAGCGACGGCGATGCCGTCGGAAGCGATGGCCGGCGCGGGCAGAGGCGCCGCGGCCGCCGGATCCAGCGGCGGAATCGTCGACGGTTTGCCGGCTTCGTCTCGCTTGCTGCAGGCGGCGGACCCCAGCAGGACCGTGAGCGCCAGCAGCGTCAGTTTCTGCGGGGGTCGCAATCGTCATTCGGCGAAGCTAACACGACTCGTTTATGATCGCGGTGTGCCCGCCGCCTTCACCGCCGAGCTCGTCGCCCGCGAGACGATCGCCGCCGGCATCGCCGAGCTCTCTTTCGCCGTGCGCGAGCCGCGCCGGCTGGCGTTCCGCGCGGGCCAGTTCGTGTCGATCGCGTCGGACCGCAGGCGCCGGACGACGAGCCCCTCCCCCGCCGGAGCTACTCGATCGCCTCGCAGAGCGACGCCGGCGACGTCCTGCGGTTCATCATCCGCGTCATCCCGGAGGGCACGGCGTCCGAGCTCCTGATGTCGCTGCAGCTCGGCGACGGTGGTGAACCTGACCGGCCCGCACGGCTTCTTCGTGCTCGATGCGGCGCACCCGGGCGACGTCGTGTTCGGCGCCACCGGGACCGGCATCGCGGCGGTCATGCCGATGCTGGGCGAGCTCGGCCACCGGCGCGAAGGCGGCGGCGAGGCGCGCCGCTGCATCGTCCTGTGGGGCGCGCGCGAGGAGGAGGACCTGTTCGCGCGCGCCGAGATCGAGAAGCTGGCCGTTCGCGCCGCGCCGATCTGCGCGATCCACCTCACGGCGGCCGGCGACGCCTGGACCGGCGGGCGCGGGCGCATCACGCAGGCGCTGCTCGACACCTGCCCGAGCTGCGTCTCGCCCACGTTCTACCTGGTCGGGCAACGGCGCCATGATCACCGAGGTCAAACGCGAGCTCATCGCGCGCGGCGTGAACCGCAAGGCGCAGATCCGGACGGAAGCGTTCTTCGACTGAATCGACGCGATGTTAGAATGCCGCCGATGCCTCCGGCACGGTCCGCAACGGCTGCCATGTTGCTGGGCGCCGCCGCCGGGTGCGGTGTGGGCGCCGAACCGCCCATCACGGTCATGCGGATCGCGCCGGAGATCGCCTACAACGAGGTCCCCCGGTCGGCCACGATCGCGGGGTCGGGGTTCCGCCCGACGTATCACTTCGACACCGGGGCGGGGAGCACCAGCATCGACGTCGGTGGGTTCTCCGCCACGCTGGCCGATCGGCAATCCCCGGCGAGCGCCGGCGCCGCGACGTTTCCGCTCGCGGCGATCAGCTGGGAGAGCATCGGCCTCCTCGCCGCCACCATCCCAGCGGGCATTCCGGCCGGGGAGTACGACCTGATCGTCACCGATCCGCGCGGGCTGAAGAGTCGCCTCGCCTCGGCCTTCACCTCCCTCGGCGTCGACACGACGCCGCCGGTCGTGACCATCGCGAGCCCCGCCACCGGCGCCGTGGTCGGCGCGGGCGCCCAGCTCGCGGTGGTGGTGACCGCCGACGACGGATACGGTCAGCTCGACGGTCTGCGGGTGACCCTGGCGAGCGCCGCCGGCCCGCTCCCCGCGTACGACTGCCCCCTCGTCGGCGGGGCGGCGACGGCCTCCTGCCCCTTCACCGTGACGGCACCCGCGCCGGCGGCCGATTCGGACATGTTGCTCGTTGCCGCGCAGGCCTCCGGCAGCGGCGGCTTGACCGCCGAAGCCGAGGTCGCCGTCCAGCTGGTCCCGGCGCCGATCCCCACCGGGATCTCCCCGGGCGCGGGGTCGACCCTGGGCGGGACGCAGGTGACGATCTCCGGGGCCTACTTCGTCGCCGGGGCGACCACCGTGGCCTTCGATGCGGCTCCCGGTTACGTTTACTACGTCACGCCGACGTCGCTCGCCGTGCTGGCGCCGCCGCACCCGGCCGGCTCCGCCACGGTGACGATCACGACCGGCGGCGCGGCGGCCGCACTGACCGACCGCTTCACCTATCTCGCCCCGCCGGTCGCCCGCGAAGTCAGCCCCACCTCGGCGCCGGAATCGGGGCTGGTCCCCATCGCGATCGTCGGCGACAACTTCACCACCTCGACCGCGATCACCTTCGACGGAAATTCCCTCCTCTGCCCGACCCTGGTGAACGTGAATCGGATCGAGGGGTACGTTCCGCCCGGCACGGGCAGCGAGCTGGTGACCGCTTACGACCCGGTCGCCGGCGGACAGCCGGGCGCGGGGGTGCCGTTCCTCTACCTGGCGCCGCCGGTCGGGTTGCCCGACGCGGCGGCCCCCGACGCGGCAGCCCTCTCCACCGACGGTGGCTGTCCCGGGAGTGGCGGTCTGTGAAGCTCCTCTCCAAGCTGACGCTGCTGGCGCTTGGCGTGTCGGCTGCTCCCGCTCGGCATCGCGGGCTATTCGTCGCTGCAGCATCGGCCAGCAGGCCCTGCGCGGGGCGATCGAGGAGAACGAGCTCACCGTGGCCAAGCAGGTGGCGGAGTACGCCGAGCAGCCACGTCGACAACCTGCTCGTCGATCCTGCGCGTCGACGCGCACATCTTCGACCTCACGCGCTCGAGCGAGAACGAGGCGCCGTCGCCCCAGGCGCTGCTCAAGTTCCTGCAGCTCGTCTACCACCAGAGCGACGACTTCTGCGCGGTCGCGATGTTCGACGAGCACGGCACGCCCGTGGGGACGCCGGCCTACCTGGAGAACCCCAGCCGCCTACGACAGCTTCCGCGACCACGAGCCCATGCGGCCCACCGACGTCGAGGGCGTCGGCCTGATGGCGCCGCTCGGCGCAGGCGCTGTCCAATGGCGAAGGGATGGGGCCGGTCTTCCTGGGCGGGCCGATGCGCCTGCCGCACGTCGTGCTGGCGGTGGCGTTCGATCCGAAGCTGGGCGGCGGCAAGCGCATCCTGGCGGCCGAGGTCTCGCTCAAGCGCCTCGGCGACTACGTCGCGGCCTCGCCAACGCCGACACCGACGTGAAGCTCATCGACGCGCGCGCGCGCCTCATCGCCTCCGCCTCGCGGGGCGGCGTCGGCACCTCCAGACGCATCGCCTGCCGGGCGCGCGCGAGGGCGAGGCCCCGACGACCGCCGTGGTCGCCGAGTACGCGCGCGACGGGCGCGCGGCTCATCGGCGCCTACGCGCCGGTCGCCCGCTGGGGAATCGGCGTCGTCGTCGACAAGACCGTCGACGCCGCGCTGCTGCCGGTCAACCGGATCACGTTGGCCACGCTGATCTGGATCGCCGTCTCGGCGTTCATCGGGTTCGATCGCGGCGCGCATCTTCGCGCGGCGGCTGAGCGATCGGCGTCGAGCGCTCGTCGGCGGGATCCCGCCAGATCGCGGTCGGGAAGCTCGATGCGCGGATCGAGCCGGCCTCGAACGACGAGCTCGGCGATCTCGGCGCCGCGTTCAACCAGATGGCGATCGGCCTCGACGAGGCGCGCCAGAAGATCACGCAGCAGACCGACGAGATCATGGCCTGGAACCAGACGCTGGAGAAGCGGGTCGAGGAGAAGACCGCGCGAGCTGCGCCAGGCGCAGGATCTGCTGTTCCGCTCGCGCTCGCTCGCGGCGCTGGGGGAGCTCGGCGCCGGCGTGGCGCACGAGATCAACAACCCGCTCGCCGGCGTCCTGGGCATCGTGCAGCTGCTGATCGCCGATCTTCCGGCGGCGCCACCCGGCCCGCCCGCTCCTGCAGGACCTCGAGAACGCAGGCGCTGCGCATCCGGAAGATCGTGCAGAACATGCTGCGGCTGGCGCAGCGACAGAGCGGACGACGACACGACGCCGGTCGACCTCGGGCGCACGCTCGACGACGCGCTCGAGCTGTGCGGGCCGACCGACCTGGCGGCGGCCGGGATCGAGGTGGTGCGCAGGTATGCCTCCACCCCCGCGGTCCGCGGCAGCGCCACGCAGCTTCAGGAGTCGTTCATCCAGATCATCCAGAACGCGCGCAGCGCCATGAAGAAGGGCGGCACGCTGACGCTCGAGACGAGCCTCATCGAGGACAAGGTCGTGCGTGTCCGCATTGGCGACACCGGCACCGGGATCGCCGCCGAGCACCTGCCGCGCATCTTCGACCCCTTCTTCACCACCAAGGGCGACCGATCGGGGACCGGCCTGGGGCTGTCGTTCGTGCACCGCACCGTCGAGGACCACGGCGGCGCGATCACCGTCGACAGCAACGTGGGCGGGGGCACGACGTTCACCCTCACCTTCCCGGCCGACGAAGGGCGGGCCCACCGGCCATGAGCACCTCCCCGCCCAGCCGGAAGCTCGGCACGGCCGCGCTGGTGGCGCTCGCGGTGGCGTCGCTCTGCGCCGCCGCCGTCGTCTCGCGGCGTTTTCTGGCGGCGCGACCGCCGGCGTTGCCGGTCTCTCCCGTGACGGCCGTGGAGCTGGCGCCGGCGCCCCCCCACGACGAGGCGACAGCGACGTTCCAGGTCACGGCGGCTACGGGGACGGTGGAGGCGGAGCGCGACGGGCAGTGGATCGCGATCAAGAACGGCGACACGCTGACCCGCAACGACCTCGTCCGCACGGCGGCCGGTGGGCGAGCGGTGCTGCGCCTGTCGGCCGGGACCGAGATCGAGCTGCGCGAGCGGGTGGAGATCGGGCTCGACCGCCTGGCCGGCGGCGCGACCGTCGACCTGCGGCGCGGCAAGGTGGTCGCCCACGTCAGCGGGCCCGAGGGGCTCGACATCACCTCGCGCGACACCAAGACCGCCAACGAGGGGCCGGCCCACTTCGTGGTGCTCTCCGACGATCGGGGAAGGGTCTCGGTGGCCGCGCTCTCGGGCAAGGCGAAGTTCACCGCCGGCGGCAAGGCGCTCACGCTCCCGGAGGGGACGCAGTCGTCTTCAGAGGCAGGCGCGCCCCCGAGCGACCCTGAGCGGATCCCCGAGGAGGTGCTGCTGGAGGTCGTCTGGCCGGCGGCGGAGCAGCGCCACGCCGCCGAGACGACCGAGGTCTCGGGTCGGGCGGCGCCCTCGTCGGTGGTGACGGTCAACGGCACCCGCGCGCCGGTCGGCGCCGACGGACATTTCACCGCCACCGTGCCGTTGCGGACCGGCAAGAATCCGGTCGCCGTGGAGGCCGAGGATCTCGAGCGGCCGGACGCGCGCGACGGCGTCCACCCTGGTGCGCCGCGGCCCACCCCCGGCGCTGACGCCGGAGACCACCGACCTGTGGAAGAAATGAGCGCCGACGACGACACCGCCGCCGAGATCCGCCGCCTGCGCGATCTCCTGGCCGCGGCCGGCCGGCTGGCGGAGTTCGGCCGCTTCGCCGCGCAACAGATCCACGAGCTGCGCCAGCCGCTGTTCGCCATCAAGGGGCTCGGCCAGCTCCTGCTCGAGAAGGAGCGCGTCGAGCTCGACGAGGTGCTCGACTTCGCTCGCCACATCGTCGAGCAGTCCGAGCGGCTGACCGGCGCTGGTCGCCAACCTGCGCCAGCTCTCGGTTCCGGCGCAGGTCGCCGGGAAGGGACGCACCGAAGTGGGCGCCGGGGTCGTGCGCGTGACCTCGCTGCTCGAGTTCCGCCTGCGAAAGGCCGGCGTCACGCTGCGAACGCAGATCGCGCCGGACGTTCCGCCCGTCGCGGCCACGCCGCACGCGCTCGAACAGATCCTGATCAATCTCCTCGCCAACGCGCTCGACGCCGTCTCGGGGACGCCGGGACCGATCGTCCAGCTTCGGGCGCGGATCATGGCGGAGAATCCCCACTTCGCCTCGATCGAGGTGGCCGACAACGGCTCGGGCATCGCCAAGGCGGTCCGCGCGCGGCTGTTCGAATCGTTCTTCACCACCAAGGGCGAAGAACAGGGGACCGGCCTCGGGCTGGCGGTCAGCCGGGAGATCGCCCGCGGCGCCGGCGGGGATCTGGCGCTGCTCGAGGAGCCAGGCAGCTGGAACGAGCCGGCCGTCACCGTCTTCCGCCTGACGCTGCCGGTGTCGCAGGAGCTCTGAGGTGCGGGCGGCGAGCGGCCCGGGCGGGTGCGGCGGGCGCGCGGCCGCTCGCCCGCGCGCCGCGCTCGTCGTTCTCGGGCTTCTGTCGGCGCTGCTGGGCGCACGCGCGCGGGCCGGGGATCGCACCTCGGCCTCGGTTCCCCCGGCGCCGCCGGCCGGCGAAGGATCGCCCCCGCCGCAGGCCACGATCGTCCTGACCCCCGCGCGCAGCTCGCTCAAGCTGGGGGTCGACCACGAGGTCGAGGTGGCCATCGACCTCGGGGGCGCCGACGCCGACAAGTTCGTCCCGCTGCGCGCGCTGGCCACCGTGGGGACGATCGATCCGCCCACCCCGGTCGCGCCCGGTCACTTCACCGCGCGCTATCACCCGCCCACCGACCGGTTCCCGCAGGTCGCCTTGCTGGTCGTCGAGCTCGGCTACGGCGCCGCCCGGCTGCACTGTGCGACGCGAATAGCGCTCGAGGGGTCGACGGTGTTCCCCTTCCACACCGGGGGTCGGGCCCAGGTCACGATGCGCGTCGCCGATCGCCAGTTCGGCCCGGTGATGGCCGACCGCCAGGGGCACGTCGAGATCCCGATCGACGTCCCCCCCGGCGTCCGCAAGGCGGCGGCGCGCGCGGTCGACCGCAGCGGCGAGTCGCGCGAGACCGAGGTCGACCTGCGCCTCCCGCCGTTCCCGCGGGTGATCGTGCTGGCGCCGGCGGCGCTGGAGGTCGGCAGCTTCGCCGAGATCATCGTGAGCGCGCTCGACGAGAACGGCGCCCCGGCTGCTGGCCAGGAGCTGACGCTGGCGGCGTCGGACGGGCTGGCGCATCCGCTGGGCGGCGGGCCCGGCGAGGCCCGTTTCCTGTTCGAGGCGCCGGTCCACGTCGGCGCCGGCACGATCACGCTCTCGGCCGCCGCACCGGGCGCGACCGCCGGCGCGCGCCGAGCTGGCGGTGCCGCTCCACGCCGGCCCGCCCCGCCGGCTGGCCATCGCGGTAACCAGCAAGCGGCTCGTGGTCGGCGACCCGCGGGCGGTGACGGTCTACATCTCGGCGCGAGATCGGTTCTCCAATTCGGTCTCGGCCGCGGACGTTTTCGCGCGCGTCGACGGGCGTCCGACGCCGGTGGGCGTCACGCCGGCCGGCGTCGCGACGTTCTCCGTGGTGCCGCCCGCGGCCTACGACGGGCGCGAGAGCGTGGTCGTCGACGCCACCCTCGGCGACGTCGTCGCGACGCAGAGCTTGCACATCACGGGCGGGCCGCCCGTGCGCATCACCCTCGAGGTTGCCAGCACGCGCGTGGTGGCCGACGGACGGCACGGGACCGAGCTGCGGGTCCAGGCGGTCGACCGCAACGGGACACCGACAGAGGTGCCGGGGTTGAGCTGGGAGACGCCGGCCGGACGCATCCGGGGCGTGCGGGTCCCGCGCGACGGCGAGTACCTGGCGGAGTACGTCCCCGAGCGGACGCGCGATCCCCGGCGCGACACCGTCGCGGTGATGGCCTCGGGGACGCTGGCCGCGAGCGCCAGCTTGAATGTGACACCCCCGCCGATCCGGCTCGTCGCCGGGGCGCGCGCCGGGCTCTTCACCAACTTCGGCAGCACGGTCGGCCCGGCGGTCTTCGTCGACGGGCTCGCCCCGGTGAAGGTGGCGCGCATCCGCCTCCTGGCCGGCTTCTCGGCCGGGTACCTGCGCGGCGACGTCACCAGCAACGGCGTCGACAAGAGCGGGTCAGCACGCCTCGAGACGAACCTGTTTCCGCTGCTCGCCGTCGCGCGCGCGGGGCTGCTGCTCCCGGACGATCTGGCCGTCGCGCTGGAGGCCCAGGCTGGATGGTCGTGGGGATGGGTGCGCGTCACCGCCAGCCCGTCGGGGCAGACGCAGATCGACGACGCTGCGGCCAGCGCCCCGGCCCTCGGCGCCGGCGGCGAGATCGACTACGCGCTCCGCCCGGGGTGGGTGGGGATCGGCGTCCGTTATCTCTGGATCGACCTCGGACGCACCTCGGACGGCGATCGGGTGAGCGGAAACAGCGCCGGGTTGTTGGTCGATCTCGGCTACAAAATCACATTTTAGCCATGCTAGAAGGCTAACCGTCGATGCTGGGAATCGTGGAGGGCGCGTTCACCGCGCGCACAGCGGCCGAACCGACGACGCCGGTCGTCGTCAGCGTCCCGCACGCGGGGGTGCGCACGGCGGGGTTCGAGGAGACCCTCACGCCGGAGCTCGACGTCCGCGGCGACGCCGACCTCTTCGTCGACGGCCTCTACCGGATCGGCGAGCCCGAAGGCCCCGAGACCTACGTGGCGGCGCAGCTCTCGCGCTTCGTCTGCGATCTCAACCGCGATCCCGACGACGTGGCGCCCGGGGCTGTGCCCGAACACCCCGCCCCGCGCAACGCCGACGGGCGCGGGTTCATCTGGGCGATCACCACCCACGGCACGCCCGCGCTGGCCCGGCCGCTCACGCTGCGCGAATGGCGCGGGCGCACGGCCATCCACGCCGCCTATCACGAGGCGATCTCGCGTGCCCTGGGCCGCGCGCGCGACAAGTTCGGCTTCGCCGTGCTCGTCGACGGCCACTCGATGCCGTCGCGCGGCCGCTCGGGGCACACCGACGAGGGACGCGCGCGCGCCGACGTCGTGCCGGGCGACCGCGAGGGCAGAGCTGCGCGCCGGCGCTGCTGGCCCTGGTGAGCCGCCACTTCGAAGCCGCCGGGCTCACGGTGCAGCCGAACGATCCCTACAAAGGCGGCTACATCACCGCGCACCACGGCCGACCGTCCGAAAAGGTGCACGCCATCCAGATCGAGCTGCGCCGCGATCTCTACATGGACGAGGGGAAGTTCGTCCCCGTCGAGCCGGGCTTCGACCGCCTGCGCGGCCTCCTCGCCGCGCTCCTCGCCGATCTGCGCAGCTTTCGACCTTAGAAATCCCGACGGTCAGTCGGAGTGCGCCGGACCGTGCTGGTAGAGCTCCTCGAGTACGGCGCGGTACTTCTCGATCACCACCTTGCGTTTGATCGACAGCTTGGGCGTCAGCTCGCCGGCCGCCTCCGTCAGCTCGTGCGGCAGCACGGCGAAGCGCTTGACGCCCTCGAACGAGGCGAGCTTGCCGTTGACCGCGTCGAAGCACTTCTGCAGCGCTGCCTTCAGCTCGGCCGACGCTGCCGCCTCGGCGCCAAACTGCTTGGTGGCCGCCTCCGACAGGGTCACCAGCGCCACGCAATAGGAGCGCTTGTCGCCGTAGACGATCACCTGACCGAGCAACGGCGACGCCGCCTTGAGCGCGTTCTCGATCGGCTGCGGCGCGATTTTCTTGCCGTTGGCCGTCACGATCAGATCCTTCTTGCGATCGGTAATGCGCAGGAAGCCGTCCTCGAGGTGGCCGATGTCGCCGGTGTGGAACCAACCGTCCGGCTCGACCGCCTCGGCGGTGGCGGCCGGGTTGTTGTAGTACTGCCGGAAGACCGGCGCGCCGCGCACGAGGATCTCGCCGTCGTCGGCGATTCGCGTTTCGACGACGTCGAGTCGCCGGGCCGACGGTGCCGAAGCGGAAGCGATCCATTCGGTTGACGAATACGCGCGGAGATCGTCTCCGTGAGGCCGTAGCCCTCGAGGATGAGGAGCCCCACGGCGTGGAAGAACTCCGCGATCTCGGCGCCGAGCGGCGCGCCGCCGGAGATCAGGAAGCGGCACCGATCGAGGCCGAGCCGCGCGCGCAGCTTGGAGAACACCAGCTTGTCGGCGAGCCAGTGAGCCGAAGCCGCCGGCCGGTTTCCCGGCGCGCAGCGCGGCCGCGTGCGCCATCCCCGAGCGAACGGCCCAGGCGGCAAGCGATGGCTTGCGCGCCGACCCTTGCTTGAGGCCGGCCGTGACGGCGGCGTAGAACTTCTCGAAGATGCGCGGCACGGCCGCCATGAACGTGGGGCGCACGGCCCCGAGATCCTCGCGTGATCTGCGCCGTCCCGCGCGAGAAGGTGGTCGTGAAGCCGACGTGGAACCCCGCCCAGACCGTCTGGCGCGCCAAGACGTGCGCCAGCGGCAGGAACAGATACTGCGTGTCCTCGGCGCCGAGTCGCATCGACGCGCACGGCGCTGCAGATCGACGAGGTGAGGTTCTCGTGCGTCAGCACCACGCCCTTGGGGGTCCCCGTCGTGCCGGACGTGTAGACGATCGTGAACATCGATTCCGGGCCCACCGTGTCGGCATGCGCGTCGAGCTCGCGCTCGTGCTGGGCAAGCCAGCTTCGCCCGGCCTCGCGGAGGGCCGCCAACGACTGCACGAAGTCGCCCCCGGCAGCGTCGCCCTCCGCCCGTTCGCATCTGGTCGATCTGGTCGATCTGAATTAGGCGCGTCACCGTGAAGAGGCGGTCGCGCAGCGGCAGCAACTTGTCCCGCTGGGCGCCGTCCTCGACGATGACCATCTTGGCGCCCGCATCGCGGATGATGAACTCGCACTGCTCAGCCGTGTTCGAGCGCGTAGATCGGGACGGTGACGCCCCCCGCCAGCAGGATGGCGACGTCGCACAGAATCCACTCGACGCGGGTCTGCGCCAGCAGGCAGACGCGATCGCCCGGGACGACGCCGCCCGCGACCAGCCCGCCGCGATCTCCCGCGCGGCGACTGTCGGCCTCGCCGACAGGTCATCGTCTTCCAGCCCCCGCCCGCGAAGTAGCCGAACGCCGGCGCTGACGGGCTTTGGTCCACTCGCCGCCTCCACATCTCGACCGCGGTCCGCGGCTCCCCCGCGCGGAGCGCCGCGACCTTGGCCTCGAACGCGGCGCTCGCGTCCGCTTCCAGCAGCCCCTCGGGTGACGACGACGCGCTCATCGTGAGAGATAGTATAGACTTTCAGGCATGGCCGCGAAGTCCCTGCCACGGTGGCGCCTCGCGGCGCGCGCCATCGGGATCTGGGCGCGCGCGACCAAGCACTGGATTCGCTTCTGGATCGGGTGGTCGCTGCTCTGGCTCCGGCGGGCCGGGCGCGAGCGGCGCCGGGCCTGGCTCGGGCAGGTGGTGGTCGATCTGTTCCGCGAGCTCGGCGCCACCTTCATCAAGGTCGGGCAGATCATGAGCACGCGCCCGGACCTCATCCCCGAGTACATCTCGAACGCGCTCGCCGAGCTGCAGGACCACGTCGGCCCGTTCCCGTTCGAGGACGTGGTGCGCACGATCGAGAGCGACCTCGGCCGGCCGCTGGCCGACGCTGTTCGCCGAGTTCGCGCCGGTGCCGCTGGCGTCGGCGTCCGTGTCGCAGGTCCACAAGGCGCGCCTGCCCGACGGCCGCATCGTCGCCGTCAAGGTGCGCCGCCCCAACGTCGTCGAGCTCTGCACCTTCGACCTGGCGGTGATGCGCCTGGGCGCGCGCCTGCTCAACCTGATCCCCTCGATCTCGACGCTGGCGCCGGTGGCCACCGTCGAGGAGTTCGGGCGCGCGATCTTCGCGCAGCTCGACTTCCGCGATCGAGGCGGCCAACAACCGCCGCTTCCGCCACAACTTCCGCGCGCCAGCCGGACGTCGTCTTCCCCGAGGTGATCGAGCCACCTGTCGACCGAGCGCATCCTGACCATGACCTTCATCGAGGGGACGAAGATCCTCTCGACGCCGGCGACGCGGTCGGATCCGAAGCGGGTGGCGCGCCTCGGTCTCGCGATGCTGCTGAAGATGATCTTCGAGGACGGGTTCGTGCACGCCGACCTGCACCCCGGGAACATCTTCATCACCCCCGACGACAAGCTCGCGCTGCTCGATCTCGGCCTGGTGGGCGATGCTCGACGAGCCGCACCGCGAGGCGTTCGCGCGCTTCTTCGCCGCCTGGGCCCAGCGCGACGGCGACGCGATGGCGCGCATCATGTACGAGATGTCCGCGAACGCGACCGGGGCGCCGCGCGATCCCGACGGCGTTCGAGCGCTACCGCGCGGCCATCATCGAGTTCGTGGGCCGCTACTGGGGCCAGCGCCTGGGCGAGGTGCAGGTCGGCAAGGTGCTGCTCGACATGCTGGGGATCCTGCGCCGCCACCGCGTCCGCGTGAACCCGACCT
The DNA here is from genome assembly GCA_963831685.1 of uncultured Pseudomonadota bacterium. Taxonomy (GTDB): domain Bacteria; phylum Myxococcota_A; class Polyangia; order Fen-1088; family Fen-1088; genus JADGRB01. The sequence continues at coordinate 617,945 of CAWHRJ010000004.1, read as the reverse complement.
TCACCATCGTGAACATCGCCATCGCCGTCACCGAGGGCATCGGCAAGCAGCTCGACCCCGAGCTCGACCTCATGAGCGAGGCCCTCCCCTACTTCCTGGCCCACCCGGTCGAAGGGACCGCCCAGGCCTAGACGCGAAGACCCGCCCCGATCCGCCCGCGCAGCCTGACAGCCGAGGCGCGCCCGGGGCCGCTTGCCGGCGGCCGGCAAGACCGCGTAATATCGGCCTCTCAGCTTGGTCCTATGACACGTTCGTCAGGGTGACGGATGGAGCAGGCCCGCAGTTCCCGAACGGTACAAGCTCATCGAAGAGGTGGGCCAGGGTGGCATGGCGGTCGTGTATCGCGCGCATAGACGAGACGCTCAAGCGCGAGGTCGCGATCAAGATCCTCCACCAGCACCTCGCCGACGAGCCCGAAGTCGAAGGCGCGCCTCGAGCGCGAGGCGCAGGCGGTCGCCAAGCTGCGCCACGAGAACATCCTCGAGATCTTCGACTACTCGGGGACCGGCTCGGCGAGCTCGTACATCGTCACCGAGTTCATCGACGGCCAGACGCTCAAGCAGTTCCTCGACGGACGCGCCGCATCGGGTTCCCGGAGGTCGCGGCGCTGATCGCCGTCGAGGTCTGCCGGCGCGCTCGGCGCACGCGCACGGCGCTCGGCATCATCCACCGCGACGTCAAGCCCGAGAACGTCATGATCCGCAAGGACGGGCGTCCTCAAGCTGATGGACTTCGGCATCGCGCAGATCGTCGACCTCCAGCGGATGACCGTGACCGGGCAGCTGCTCGGCTCGCCGGCGTACATGGCGCCCGAGCTCGTCGAGGGCCAGCCGCTCGACTTCCGCACCGACGTGTTCGCCGTCGGCATCATGCTCTACCAGCTGGCGACCGGCGAGCTGCCGTTCGAGGGCAAGAACCCGCACGAGGTGCTGAGGCGGATCGCCGAGGGCAAGTTCGCCGACCCGCGCACCGTGCAACCGGCGCGTGTCGACCGGGCTCGCGCGCGATCATCACGCGCGCGCTGGCGCGCCGGCCCGACGATCGCTACCCCGACGTCGGGCCGATGGCCGACGGACCTGCGCGCCTACCTCGCGCGAGGCGGGGCTCGCCGACGTGCGCGCCGAGCTGCGCGGCTACTTCGCCGATCCGGCCGCCTACGAGGCGGCGCTGCCGGCGCGCCTGGCGGCCGGGATTGACCGCCTCGGCCGAGGCGCACCTGCGCGGCGGCCGGCGCAGCGCAAGGCGATGGAGCTGTGGAACCGCGTGCTGGCGTTCGATCCGGCCAACCCGGCGGTGACCGCCGCGCTCCGGCGCCTCGAGGGTCGCCGACGCCTCTGGCAGGCCACGGCCACGCTCGCCATCGCCGGCGTCGTCGCGGCCGGCGCCTCCGCCGTCGTCCGGCACGCGAGGATCAAGCTGCCTCCCTCCCCGGTCGCCAGCCCGGCCCCGGTGGTGCGCGCGGCTCCGCCCCCGGCGGTCGCGCCGGCGGCGTTCCCGGCCGCCCTGCCCGCGCCCAGCGAGGAACCAGCGCCGCCCAAGCGGGCGCTGGCGCTCGGGCATCCGGCGCACGCCCGCGGCGAGACCAGGGCCGTCACCGGGGAGGGTGCGCGCGCCGAGGTCGCGGAGGTGACCCGCACCTTCACGCTCGGCCCGACCCCGCAAAACGTCGACGTCTACCTCGACGGCACGCGCCAGTTCGCCTACGCGCCCGACCACACCACCATCGCCGTCCCCTGGACCTCCGACCACGTGCTCGAGCTGAAGAGCCCCAGCGGCTGCTGCTTCGTCGAGCGGGTCGAGATCGGCCCCGACCACCCGCTGCCGCCCGACGCCATCATCGCGCGGCGGCTCAAGTGGCGGCCGGCTCACCTGCTCGTGACCACCGAGCCGGCCCTCGGCGCGGCGCGCGTGCTGGTGACCGATCCGGGCCGCAAGGTGGCGGCGACCGCCGGGCGCCCGGGCGAGGAGATCGACGTCCCGTTCTTCACGGACGACGACTCCAGCAAGGAGATCGAGATCTCCGTCGACGCCGGGCGACGCCTTCGCCACCGAGAAGATCCGCGTCCGCGCGGGCCAGCGTCTCGTTCACGTCGTCAGGCTGAAGACGGGCGCCACACCCGAATGACCCTCGGCGTTTTCGCGGCGCTGGTAGGCGCGCTGGTGGTGGCCGCGCCGTCGCGTCCGGCGGAGACGCGCGCGACGCCGCGGGAGACCTTCGAGCGCGGGCGCACCGCGTTCGGGCGCGCGGAGTACAAGCGGGCCATCGAGATCCTGAACCCACTCCTCTACCCGGAGGTGCTGCTCGACAGCGAGGGGGAGGTGGTCCAGGCGCACCGCATGCTGGGGGTCTCCTACCTCTTCGCCGGCCAGGCCGAGGAAGCCAAGCGTGAGTTTCACAAGCTGCTCGAGCTGCGCCCGGACTACCGCTTCGATCCGCTGCTCGATCCGCAGCAGGTGGTCGACGCCTTCAACGCGGTGGTCAAGGACGAGGAGGGCGAGATCACCGCCATCGAGAGCCGGCGCAAGCAGCGCGACGCCGAGAGTCGCCGCCCGCCTGCAACGCGAGCAGCGCCTGCACGCCATCACCACCGTCCTCCGGTACGAGCGCCACTCCTACCTGCTCAACTTCGTCCCCTTCGGCGCCGGCCAGTTCCAGAACGACCAGCGCCGCAAGGGATGGTTCTTCTTCGGCGTCGAGGCGGGGCTGGCGGCCATCTCGATCGGCGCGCTGGCGACCAACTTCGCGCTCTACGGCGCGAACCCCTACCGGAAGTGCCTGCAGAACCCGCCCAGCCCCGGCGGCTGCCCGCCGGGGGACATCGACCACACGCAGGAAGACCATTCGCGCGCGCTGCTCGGTGTGCAGCTCGTCTCGGGAGGGCTCTTCTTCGCGACCGCGATCTGGGGGGTGATCGACGCCGTCCGCCACTACCAGCGCGACGTGCTGCTGCCCGAGCCCTCCCCCTCCGCTTCTCCCTCCGGCGTCCGCGTCGGTCTCACGCCGCTCGGCCTCTCCGTCAGCTTCTGAAAGGACCAATCGATGGCCACACTCAAGATTCAGCTTCCGGGCCAGGGGACGAAGGTCTACCGGATCCACAAGAAGCTCACCTCGCTGGGGCGCGGCGAGGAGGCCGACGTCGCGCTGCCCGATCCGTCGCTGTCCGACAGCCCCGCCCACATTCACTTCGACGGACGGGAGTTCAACCTCTCGGCCACCGACCGCGACGCCGAGATCTTCGTCAACGGGCGCAAGCGACAGAAGCAGAAGCTGGCGCACGAGGATCGGATCCGGATCGGCTCGGTCGAGCTGGAGTTCTCGCTCTATGATCAGCCGGGCACCGACGAGCCCGCCGCCGGCGGCGAGGCGACCGAGCTCGCCTCCTACAAGAAGCTCTACGAGTTCAGCGGCAAGCTGATGCAGAGCTACGACCTGCCGACGCTGGTCGACCAGCTGCTCGACGTCATGATCCAGGTCTCCAACGCGGACAAGGGGTTCCTGGTGCTGATGGAGTCGGGCGAGCCGGTGGTGAAGGCGGCGCGCAACTTGCGGCGCGAGACGATCTCCGACGCCGTCAGCCAGCTCTCGGACTCCATCCTGGCCCACGTCGTCAAGACGCGGCAGCCGCTCATCATCTCGGACGCGCTCTCCGACGAGGCGTTCAAGAACTCGCTCTCGGTGGTGAACCTCAAGCTCACCTCGGTGATGTGCGTGCCGCTGCTCGAGCGCGGCAACATGCTGGGGGTCATCTATGTCGGCAACGACAACGTGGCGCAGCTGTTCTCGCAGCCGCACCTCGAGGTCCTCTCCGTGTTCGCCGCCCAGGCCTCGCTGCTGGTGCGCAACGCCCTCTTGGTCAACGAGCTCAAGCTCGACAACCGCTCGCTCGAGGCGCGCATCGAGCAGATCCGCTTCGGCGAGATCCTCGGCTCCGCCCCGCGGATGCAGGAGATCTTCCGCAAGGTGCAGAAGGTGGCGGCCACCGACATCTCCGTCCTCATCACCGGCGAGACGGGGACCGGCAAGGAGCTCATCGCGCGCGAGCTCCACAGCCGTTCACAAAGGGCCAAGCACCCGTTCGTCACCATCAACTGCGGCGCGATCCCCGAGAACCTGCTGGAGTCGGAGCTGTTCGGCCACGTGCGCGGCGCCTTCACGGGCGCGGTGGGCAACAAGGTCGGGCGCTTCCAGTCGGCCGATCACGGGACGTTGTTCCTCGACGAGATCGGCGAGATGCCGCTGCAGCTTCAAGTCAAGATCCTGCGCGCACTGCAAGAGAAGGTGGTCGTGCGCGTGGGCGACACCCACTCCGAGACGATCGACATCCGGATCATCGCGGCGACCAACCGCGATCTCGAGGTCGAGATGAAGGCCGGCCGGTTCCGCGAGGATCTCTACTATCGATTGAACGTGGTGCACCTCCACCTGCCGCCGCTGCGCGATCGCGGCGACGACATCGTCGTCCTGGCCCGCTACATGGTGGGGCGCTATGCGCCGGAGTACGGCGGCCGCGTCCGCGGGCTCACCCCCAACGCCATCGCGGCGATCAAGCGCCACCGCTGGCCGGGGAACATCCGCGAGCTCGAGAACCGGATCAAGAAGGCGGTCGTGCTGGCCGACCGCGCGCTGCTGGGTCCGGAAGACCTCGACCTTTCGCCCGACGACCTGCCGGCCATCTTGCCGCTGGCCGACGCGAAGGAAAAATTCCAGCGCGAGTACATCAACGAGGTGCTGACCATCAACAACGGCAACCGCACCAAGACGGCGCGCGATCTGGGCGTCGACCCGCGCACCATCTTCCGCCACCTCGAGAAGGGGGAAGGACCGCTCGACGACCAGGCGCCCGAGACGGGCGACGAACCCGGGGGGCCGTAGGCGCCAGCCGCTGCGAGCGACCGTGCAAATTTACGCCGCCCCTGACAGCAATGTCCGGCCCGCGCGATCGCGCGCGCCGCGCGAGCCCGCACGTACGCCCGTTCGTCGCCTGGCACACTCCCTGCTGTCATCGAAGCTCGTCGGCCTGCTTCTGCTCGCCGCCGCTTCACCGATGTCCGCCTGCATCATCCCCGTCGCGCCGAACTTTCAGGATCCGCCGAACCAACCCGACTCGGTGCCGTACCTGCAAGTGCTCAGCGGGACGCCAGCCTTCAACTCCATCTACCCACTTACGGGACCGTCGACGACCTTCTTTGTCAATGTGACCGATCCCGATCCGGGGGCCACGCTTTATTACGAATGGGTGTTCGATTACCCGCAAAGCGCCCTGGGAACCCCGCAACTGGCCAACGCCAACAACGCAGGGCTCTCTCCGCCGGCCCGCCTTTTCCAGGACGTGAGCTGCCAGCGTGTCGTCGCCACGCAGTCTACGACGCACCAGCTCGAGCTATTCGTGGCGAATGGTCCGTTCGATGATGGCGCGCCCGCCTTCGGGACACCCACCGATCCTCGGACCATGGTGGTCAGCGACGGCTGGACAATCCAGTTCCAAATGGCCTGCGGTCAATGAAGCTCGCCTGCGGAAGCTCCACGTCTCTGTTGCTGCCGCTGGCGCTGACCGCGGTACTGGCCGGCTGTGCGGGGTCGGGCGCCGCTCAGATTTCGACGGGAACTGGCGGCAGCACCGGGGGCTCTTGCCAGACGATCACTTGCGTCCCGAAGATCGTCACCCCGCTTGGGCTCGCCGTCGAGATCGCTCCGCCGGCCAGCTCTGGCGCGGGTCTCACCGAAAACCTCAACCCCAAGCTCGACCAGAGCTCGGGCCCGGTGTCCCTCGTGGCCGACGCGCAGATCCCCGTGACGGCCACCTTCACCGCCTCGTCCAACGCGCCGGTTCCGACGAACGCCAACATCGTGCTGGATATCCCTTCGATCATCCCCGGGCGCCCAGACCTGATCTTCCAGGCCTCCGCTTCCCCGACTGGCGCCCCTGCCGCGTCCACCGCCCAGCTGAGCATCCCGCAGGGACCGATCACGGCGAAGACCACCGGCACGCTCTCTCTGATCCCGCTCCCTCCCTCCGACCAGCAGAGCCCGCCCTACTCGTCCCAGGTCACGCTCGACCCCAACGAACAGCCCGTCGTCCTCGCTGCCGGCTTGCCCACCGACAACTTTTCGATCAGCGGCGCTCTCAGCGGCGCGCTGAGCACCGTGGATTCCTTCGTCGCCCGCGCTTATCAGGGGGGGCTCCAAGTGAGCAACGCTCCGGTCGCGGTCGCTGACGGATCATCGAGTTTCTTCCTCGCAATCCCGGCGGCCGTCGCGAAGGCCGGAGGCCTGGTAACGGTCCAGCTCTCCCCTCAGTCCCCGAACGACGCCCTGTTCGTCTTCGATCCCTTCACGGTGCCGAACAACCCGGTGCCCACCACGCTCTCCCTCGGGAAGGTTAGTTTGGCGCCCTATCAGGCGCCCAACCAGTTCAGCCTATCCGTCGTGACAAACGACGCTGCCAAGAGCCCTGTCAGCAACGTCTTCGTTCAATTGCAGACCAATCTCCCCGGCAGCCTGACCCAGCAGCCCCACCCGGGAAGCACCCAGTTCAGCCGCAGTGGGACGACCAATGGCCAGGGGATCGCCAGCCTCTCGCTCTTGCCGGGTAGCCAGGACGTCACGATCGCCTACACGGCCCTGGTGATCCCTCCGCGCGGGTCGCCCTACGCGACGACTTGCTCGACCGTGAAGGTCGACAAGGCCGGCGCCGCGGGCGTGAGCACGCCGGGAGCGCCGCCGATCGGACCGGCCACGGTGTCGAGGCGCACCGTGTTGTCCGGCAGGGTGGAGAACAGCGGGGGCTATCCGGTGGCCAACGTCGCCGTCACGGCCACGCCAGTCGCCGGATCGGTGAGCGGCTGTCCCGGCACGTCGGCGCAGCCGGCCAGCGCGACGACCGACAGCCAGGGGAACTACTCGCTGCCCCTCGATCCGGGAACCACCGGCCAGCCGGTCACCTACCAGCTCGACTTCGATCCCCCGGCTGATTCTTCCGCGCCTCGCTTCACCCAGCCCGCGGTGGCGGTCGACGACAGCGCCCCCACCCTGCCCCACGACGTCACGCTCCCGCCAGGGGGCCTGGTCGCGGGGATCGTGATGGACTCGAGCTCGCCCCCGAACCCGCTTCCGTCCGCGACGGTCCGGCTGTTCCAGCCCTCGCCGCAGTGCTCGAGCTACTCCGGGTCGCCCTGCTCGACGCCGCCGCTCCTCCGGGGCCAGGCGGTCACCGACTCGAGCGGTCAGTTCCAGATTGTCGTTTGGCTCGACTAGGGAGGGCGCCCCGGGCCGGCCCGCCGCTCGACCGATTTGACAGGCCGGGCGGCGCCTCGTAGGTTCCTCCTGCGCCCCGGCGCTCCGGGGCCGCCGACGCGAGCGGCGCTCCGCTCGCGCTACGGTCGTGTATGTCTCCTGAATCGCTTGCCTCTCCCCCCGAATACCGCCGCTACCGACGATTTCTGTCCGGCCTGGTGCTGACGTTCGTGTCGGTTGGCAGCGCGTATCTCTTGGTGTCGGTCGGGGTGACGATTTACCGCCGCCGGAACGCGGTCCCGCTCGGCGCACCGGTCGGCGCCTCGGCGACCGATCTGGAGAGCTGCGCCGAGGAGCTGACCGACGTCGAGAAGTCGCTCGAGCGGCACCTCGACAATTTCGATCACCTGGTCGCCCACTACGACGCGGACGAAGCCCAACGCTGGGACGAGGACCGCGCCTTTTGGAACGGCCAGTGGCGGGCGGCCGGAAGCCGCTGCCGCTACGGCGACCCGCGCCCCGGGCCGCTCAGCAAACAATGGGAACAGCTGGCCGTGATCCACGGCGAGCTTCGAGAGACGGAACAGAGCTTTGGCAAGGAGCTGATCCGTTTCGGTCAAACTGAGGCGCCGCGGCTCGATCGACTCCGCGAACGCCTCGCCACCGTCGGCCGACAGATTGGATCCAGCACGGCCGGCATCCACGATTCGGGAGAGACGCAACCATGACGACCACCAACGACGATTCCACATTCCAGATCCCCCCACCCTCGTCTCCGGCGGGCGAGACGGCGGCCGCCGAGCCGCCGGCGCCCCCCACGATCAGCTTCGCCGAGCTGGGGCTGCACGCCGACGTCTTGCGCGCGGTCGAGGAGATGGGCTTCACCGAGCCGATGCCGGTGCAGGCGGCGACCATGCCTCTCGTGACGGCCGGCCGCGATCTGATGGTCCAGTCGCGCACCGGGTCGGGGAAGACCGCCGCTTTCGGCATCCCCTTCGCGAGCAGCATCGTCCGGCCCGAGGACAAGTTCGTCCAGGCCATCGTTCTACTGCCCACGCGCGAGCTGGCGCTGCAGGTCGCGGCCGAGCTGGCCAGGATCTGCGCCCACCGCGACATGACGGTGATCCCCGTCTACGGTGGCGCGCCGATGGGTCGGCAGGTGGAGCAGCTGCACGCCGGCGGGCAGATCGTCTGCGGCACGCCGGGGCGCATCCTCGATCACCTGCGGCGCGGGACGCTGCGGCTCGATCGCGTCCGCTGCGCGGTGCTCGACGAGTGCGACGAGATGCTGTCGATGGGCTTCCAGGAGGACATCGAGAAGATCCTCGACAAGACGCCGGCCGAGCGGCAGACGCTGCTCTTCTCGGCCACCGTCCCCGAGGGGATCCAGCGCCTGTCGCGCCGTTATCTCCGCAACCCCGAGTTCCTCAAGCTCTCCGCCGACTACATCGGCGTCTACGACATCAAGCACCTCTACTATTCGATCCCGGCCCTTCACCGGGAGAACGAGCTGCTCCAGATCCTGGCGTTCGAGGAGCCGGTCTCGGCGATCATCTTCTGCAACACGCGCGAGGAGACGGGGCGGGTCGCCGAGTTCCTGCGCCAGCACGGGCACGACGCGGAGGCGATCTCCTCGGATCTCGTCGCAGAGCGATCGCGAGCGGGTGCTGGGACGGATGCGCGTCGGCGGCATCAAGTTCCTGGTCGCCACCGACGTCGCGGCACGCGGCATCGACATCGAGAACCTGTCGCACGTCTTCAACTACACCTTCCCCGAGTCGCCCGAGGTCTACATCCACCGCACCGGCCGCACCGGCCGCGCGGGACGCAAGGGGACGGCGGTTTCGCTCATCGGCCCGACCGAGGTGGGGTCGTTCTACTACCTGAAGCTGCTCTACAAGATCAAACCGGACGAACGGGCGCTGCCGTCGGAGGCGGAGATCCGCTCGCACCGCGAGGGGGAGCGCGTGCTGGTGCTCCGCCGCGCGCTGGCGGCCGATCCGGGCGTCGAGTGGCGGGCGCTGGCCCGCCGCCTCACGGGCGCGGTCGACGGCGAGCGCCTCGTCGCCGCGCTTCTGGCGCACTCCTACGCCAGCGTCGAGGGGATGCCGGTGGTGCCCGCCCCCGCGGCGCCTCGCCCGCCCACGCCTGCCTCCACCTCTTCTTCCGCGCCGGCGCGGACCGAGAGCGTCGACCGTCCGCGCCAGTATTCGGACGATCGCCCGCGATCGCGCGACCGGAACGGAGGCCGCGACCGCGGTCGCTCCGGCTACGGCGATCGCCCCAACCGCGACCGGCCGGAGCGGGCCGCCCGTCCACCCCGCGACGACCAGGGCCCGACCGCGGTGCGCCACCAGGAGCGACGCCCCCCCGCCCCGCTGCGCAACGATCCGCCGCCGGCCGAGCGTGAGTTCTGGGAGGTCTGGGGCGAGGAGCGCGCCCAGGGCAGCCCGGAGACCCCCGCGTCCACGGCTCCCGCATCTACCGACGGCGCGTCCACCGCGCCGGCGCCCGCGCCTTCGCCTTCGCCGTCGCCGTCGGCCGAGGCGCCTCCTCACACCACGCCCGACAACGTCACGCGGCTCTATCTGAACCTCGGGCGCAAGGACGGCGCCTCCGAGCGCGAGATTCGGGATCTGCTCGCCACGCACGTCGGCCCGGCCGACGTCTCCGAGGTCGACGTGATGAACACGCACACCTATCTCAACGTCGCCCCCGCTGACGCCGAAAAGGTCGTCGCCGCCCTCACCGGCAAAGAGCTCGGCGGCCGGCAGATCGTCTGCGAGCAGGCCAAGCCGCGTCGAAGGTAGCGATTGGACGCGGGAACCCTCGAAGGGTTCCCGCACCCTCCCGCGAAGGACTCCGCCGGGCGAAGCCCGGCTCCGTCCACGCGATCGCTACTCTCTCGCGGACAAGGGGATGAGGGCGTCCTGGCCGCCGCGACGGGTCGCGGCCAGGGTGCCGCAGGCGGCGCCGATCTCCGCGCCGCCCGAATACCGACGCACGACCGGGACGCCGAGTGCCGCGAGCGCGTCGCGAAAGCCTGCCAGCTCCTCGGACGTCGCCCGACGGTAGCGGCCGGTCTCATCCGTGACGTCGATCAGGTTCAGCTTCACCTTCATCCCGGCGAGCAGCTCGCCGAGTGCCCGGCCGTGCGCCGGTGAGCTGTTGACGCCGCCGATCACGACGTAGGCGAGCGTCGCCCGCACCCGGTGCATCTCCGCGTGGTCGCGCACGGCGACGAGCACCTCGCGGAGCGGCCAGCGGTCCTCGATCGGCATGAGGACCCGCCGCTCGGCGGAGCTCGGCGCCCCCACCGACAGGATCAACCGGAAGCGGTGCCCCTCCGCGGTGAAGCGGCGGATCGCCGGGAGCACGCCGGCGGTCGAGATGGAGATCGCCTTGGCCGCGATCGCCGCCCCGGCCGGATCGCTCAGGATGCGGGCCGCGCGAATCACGCTGTCATAGTTCAGGAAGGGCTCGCCCATCCCCATGAACACGGCGCCGCGCACCGGGTGATCGGCCTCCGCGGCGATGGCGCGGTGCTGGGCCAGGATCTCCCAGGTCTTGAGGCTGCGGATCCCGCCGAGCCGCCCCGTCGCGCAGAAGTCGCAGGCGAGCGCGCAACCCACCTGCGAGCTCAGGCAGACCGTGTACTTCGCCGTCGGCAGCGCCTCCAGCCCCGACGCCTCTCCGGCCCGCCGCCGCTCCCGCAGGGCGCGCGCGTCCGCCGGATCGGGGAGCGGAATTCGCACCGCTTCTATCGCGTGTCCGTCGGACGTGCGGAACAGGTACTTGACGAACCCATCCGCGGCCCGGCGGCGCTCGAGGATCTCCAGCTCCGGCCACTCGGCGGCCCGCTCCAGCGCCGCCGACGCGGCATGGGAGAGCCCGCGCACCGCCCCCGGCGGAAAACCGACCGCCCCCTCCCCGTGAACCCGCGCGAAAACCCGCTGGGCCAACTGGGCGTTGACCCCGTGCGCGGCCAGCGCGTCACACGCCTCGGCGCGGTCGAGATTCCGCAGGTTCAGCACGTTCCGGCACGAAGGTAGCACGCCGGCACACCGGCCCGTCCGACGTGCCACCGACGGCAGGATTTCGCCGCCGCCCCGACGGGAGCATGATTGGACGCTCCGTCGCTCTACGTGATATTCGTTTCCGAGGTGACGAGCACGTTGCGGTGGATCGCAGCAGGGGCGACGATGATCGTCGCGGCGACGGTGATGGCGGGGTGCCACGCCGCCGACAAGGCGTTCTGCTCCGCCGGGGGCTGCGCCTGGACCAGCGCTGAATGGTCCCGCGTGCAATCGCTGTCGCCTCTGCCCCCGCCCCCCGCCGATCCGTCGAACCGATACGCCGATGACCCATCTGCCGCCGCGCTGGGACAGGCGTTCTACTTCGATCCGCGCTTCTCGGGGGTGGCCACCCTGGTCGATTCGATCGGCCGGCCGGTCGCCTCGGCGCGGGCCCCCAAGGGCTCGCCGACCAATCTCTCCTGCGCCTCCTGCCACGACCCGCGCCGCGCCGGCACCGACGAAACATCGGTTCCGAACACGGTCTCGATCGGCGCCGGGATCTACGACGTCAACGGCGAGCAGACGCTGAACGCCGCTTATTACCCTCTGCTCTACTGGAACGGACGCACCGATTCCCTCTGGGCGCAGGCGATCGCGGTCGACGAGTCGGGGTTCTCCATGAACGGCACCCGGCTGCAGATCTTCTGGACGATCGTCAAGGACTACGCCGCGACCTACGCGCAGACCTTCCCCGACTACCCGCTCCCCTCCCCGATCAGCACCACCGAGTTCCCGCCGCAGGGGAAGCCGGGCAGCATGCCGGGCTGCCAGGCCGGCAGCGCGACCGAGCCCTTCGGTGACGCCTTCGACTGTCTGTCCGACCCGGACAAGGCGATCGTCAACCGGGTGTTCGTCAACTTCGGGAAGGCGATCGCCGCCTACGAGCGGACGCTGCGGAGCACCGACGCGCCCTTCGATCGCTTCGTCCGCGACGGACCCGGTTCCGGCTGGATCTCCCCGCAGGCGGAGGACGGCGCGCGCCTGTTCGTCGGCAAGGCCTCCTGCATCGACTGCCACAACACGCCGCTTCTTTCCGACGGGCGCTTCCACAACATCGGGATCCCGCAGACGGGCGACCACGTGCCGACCATCGAGGACTGCCCGGCCGGATCGCCCTGCAATTGCACCCCGGGCGCCGAGGCGGCGAGCTGCCTGCCGTCGGGCGCCTGGGCCGGCGCGATGAAGTTCGCCGAGAGCGGATTCCGGCGCGACAACCCGACCTGGAGCGACGCCCCCGATAGCGTCGAGCCCTGCCTCACCACGCAGATCGCCGTCACCCCCGATTGCGCCAGCGAGCCCGATCCGACGCTCAAGGGGGCCTGGCGCACGCCCAGCCTGCGTGACGTCGCGCTGACCGCGCCCTACATGCACGACGGTTACTACCAGACGCTGACCGACGTCGTTCAGCACTACAATCAGGGCGGCGTTCCGAGCGCGGCGGACACGTTCCAGCTGCCGCTCTGCGGTTCTGGCAATGCCGGCGGCAGCGCCCCCTGCATGGACGCCGGCGCCCCCGCGCCCCATCTGGCAGTCCAGATCAAGCCACTCGATCTGACCAACGACGAGGTGGCCGATCTGGTCGCCTTCCTCGGGACGCTGACCGGCGCGCCGCTGCCCGCCGCACAGAGCTCGCCGCCGCCACTGCCCGACGGGGGAGCGCCCATGGACGCGAGCCCGTCGCAATGATCGCCCGCATCCTACCGCTCGCGATCGTCGCGGCGCAGCTGTCGATCGCAGCCGGGGCCTCGGGGAGCGCGCGCGCGCAAGAACCGACCGCCATGCCACCCGCGGCGCCCGCGGTGCCCGCGGCGCCCGCGGCGCCCGCGGCGCCCGCGGTGCCCGCGGTGCCCGCGGTGCCCGCGGCGCCGGCGGCGCCGGATGACACCGGCGACGAGGCCGGCGGCACGGCCGGCGAGATCGAGAACCTCCGCCAGCGGATCGACGATCTCGAGACCCGGCTCGACGAGACTCAGCGCGTTGCCACGCTCCGGCACCCGATCCTCAGCGTGGGCGGCTACGTCGACTTCGGCTTCTTCGTTCCCCAAGGCGACGGCGTGGGAATCATCGAGGACGAGGGGCCGAACCGCATCTTCCCGCAGTACGCCAATCAGTACACCTGGGTCTTCCTGGGCGATCTCCTGGCCCCGGCGGTGAATTCGCGCGGCGAGCCGGCCAGCCTGGGGAACTTTCCCGGTGTCACGCGTTTTGACAGCGTCAACTCCGATGGCGCGCCCAGCTTCATCCTCAACGAGGTCAACCTGACGCTCAACGCCGCGCTCTCGCGAAACGCGCTCGCCACCGCGAGCGTCGACTTCATGCCCCGCTCCGGTCAGGAGTTCTCGATCGGCGACTTCGCGGAGGTCGACATCGCGCAGCTCGAGTGGATGCCCACGCACTCGGGCAAGACCTCGATCTTCGTCGGCAAGATGGACTCGGTGATCGGCATCGAGTACCGCGATCGCAAGTCGACCCAACGGTTCGGCGTCACGCCGTCGCTCATCGCCCGCTATACGACCGGGACGCCGCTCGGCATCAAGGTCCGCAGCAAGTTCGGCGACGACGAGCGGCTGGTGATCGCCGCCGCCGTCACCAACGGCTCTTCGTCAATCGAGGCGTTTCACTTCTACGACGAGATCGACACCAACTCGGGCAAGACCTTGAGCGGGCGCATCTCGGTCCGCCCGTTCCCGATCGATCTGCAGGTCGGTCTCTCCGGGTCATGGGGCCCGCAGGACAACGCCGTCGACAACACCAACGCGATGTGGTTCGTGGGGGCCGACCTGCTGGCCCACGTCGGCCGGCTCGACATCAAGGGGCAGTGGCTCAAGGGGGGCGCGCCCGGCGAGACGGGCCCGGTCTACGACCCCAGCCACCGCCCGTACGGCCTGGCCCTCCACTATGGCGGCTACCTGGAGCTCGACTGGATGGTGACGCCGATGATCGGTCTGCTCGCGCGCGGCGACGTGCGCGACGCAGACGTCTGGCTGGGGAACCCGAACAGCCTGACAGGCGGCGACCGCCTTTACATCACCCGGCAGTGGCGGGCCACCGGCGGCGTGCGCGTCGTCGTCAACGAGCACATCGTGGTCAAGGCGGAGTATCTTCATAACGGGGAGTACGGCGGGATTCCGCAGATTCCGGACGACGTCTTCACGAGCTCCCTGGTCCTCTCCTACTAGGCATCGAGGTCGAAACATGAAGCGCACCCACATCCGTCGCCGAGTGACCTGGCGGTGGCGCGGGCTGGTCGTGGCCGCCGCGGTCGCGACCGGCCTCGTCGTCGGCCTCCCACGATCGAGCCGGGCCGCCGAGGCGAAGGCCGGACCGCCGACCGCCGCCGACTTCGCCCGCCTCGAACGCGAGGTCGCCGATCAGCGGCAGCTCATCATCCAGATGCTGACGATCGAGCAGGAACGCTACAACGTGCTGCTCAAGCTGCTGCAGTCCGGGGGACAGCTCGGCGGCACGGCGGTGCCGATCCCGCCCCTGCCCTCGAGCACGGGCGAGCTGCGGCCCGGCCCGGAGCCCGAACCCGCCGCGCCCGTCAAGGAGAGCGCCGGCGTCGGCGTGGTGACCGGCCACGTGCAGACCCGCGGAGGCGTGCTCAAGGACGCCTACGTCTATCTCGACCAGGTGCGCGGCGCGCCAGCCCGCGGGCGCACCGTGGAGATCAAGCAGAAGGACAAGCAATTCATGCCGCGCGTGGCGATCGTCCAGCGCGGCACCAGCGTCGTCTTCCCCAACATGGACGCCATCTACCACAACGTCTTCTCCACGTCCGGGCGCAACGCCTTCGATCTCGGCGCCTACCGCGCCGGCGAGACGCCCCGTTCGGTCGTTCTGTCGACCCCTGGCTTGGTCGAGGTCTTCTGCAACATCCACTCGCGCATGAGCGCCGACATCCTGGTCGTTCCGAGCGCCGTCTACGCCAAGATCGGCGCCGACGGCAGCTTCCGGCTGGAGAACGTTCCTGTCGGGACCCGCAAGCTGGTGGTCTGGAGCCCGACGACCAAGCCGGCGCAACAGAAGATCGACGTCACCGCCGCCGGCGTTCAGGCGTCCTTCACGGTGGATGAATCCCCGGCCGCCGCGCACCTCAACAAGCTCGGCCAGCCCTACGGATCGTACAAGGAATAGCACTCCCATGAACTCACGCGGCAGAGCGACGATCGGCCTCCTCGCCTGCTCGCTTGCCGCCGCGGGCGCCGGTCTCCGCGCCGGCGTCCTCCTGGGCGGCGGTCACGCGCCGACGCGCTCGCCGGCCGACGTCGACGCCGCCGTCGCCGCGACCCGCGCGCGGCTCGGGGCCGCGCTGACCGAGCGAACCCGGGGGCTCGAAGCGGAGGTCGCCCGCGCCGCGCAGGTCCCGGAGCTCCGCGCCGCGCTCACCGATCGCGTCGACGGAGCGACCATCGTCGATCTGTTCGAGACCGAGGACTGGTGGACCCCTTACCGGGCACGCGACGCGGCGATCATCGCCGGCGGTAACCTCTTGGCCGTCCACGGCGACAAGGAGCTGCCTGTCCCGGTCGGACTCAGCAGTCGGACGCCCGACTCGATCGCCTCCTCGGGACTCCTCGTCGGCGCACGACCGGTCGTCGCGGCGGTCGTCCCCATCGCGCTGACCCGTCGGACGGAGCCGACCTCGCTCATGTTGGCCACCCCGTTCGACACGGCGGCGTTCGCTCGCGAGATCGGCGCGCCGGTCGCGCTCTCCGATGGACACCGTGTGATCGCCGCGGCAGGCGACCAGGCCGCCGCCCTCTTCGCCACCGTGCCGGGCCAGGAGGTGGCAGGGCGCCACCTCACCGGCGAAGGTGGCGCGCTGGCGGTCGCGGTCCCGGCCTCGGCGAGCGTCTGGCTTTGGACGCTCGCGGCGATGCCTCCGCCCGTCGCAGCGGGACACCGCGGTAACCCGCGCGTCTGGCTCGGGCTAATGGCGCTGTTCGGCCTCTCCGGCCTCTTTTTCTGGCGGGGACGCGCCCGCGCCGCCCCACCCGCGGCAGAGCCCGCGCCGGACGAGCAGGCGGTGCCGGACGAGCCCGCGGTCAACCGGAACTCCGTCGTCCACATCGGCAGCGGTGACCGCCCGCCGGAGGAGGAGCGGCGCTCGACCACCAAGATGGGGACGCCCCGCACCCCGACGACCGACCCCAGCGTGTTCGGCCGCTATCGCCTCCTGCGCCGGCTCGACGGCGGCGGGATGGCCGACATCTACACGGCGGCGCTGCACGGCGCGGAGGGATTCCGCCGCGTCTTCGTCATCAAGCGGCTGCGCCCCGAACTGGCGCGCAACAAGGGCGCGGTCGATCAGTTCATCGACGAGGCCAAGCTCGGATCGACGCTGGCCCACCCCAACATCGTCCCGGTGTTCGACTTCGGCAAGGTCGGCGACGAGTACTTCATGGCCCAGGAGTTCATCATCGGCCGCGACATCTCCCGGCTGCTCGAGCGACACCGCGAGCGGATCGGCAAGCCGCTCGGCGAGAAGCTGATGATATACGTGGCGCACGACGTGCTCGAAGCGCTCGCCTACGCGCACAGCCAGCCCGACGCCAGCGGCGCGCCGCTGGGCCTGGTCCACCGCGACATCTCCCCCGGCAACATCATGGTCACGGCGCGCGGCGAGGTGAAGTTGTTCGACTTCGGCATCGTCAAGGCGACCGGCCGCGTTTCCAAGACCGAGGCGGGCGTGGTGAAGGGGAACGTCGGCTTCATGTCGCCCGAGCAGGCGCGCGGCCAGCCGGTCGACCAGCGCTCCGACCTCTTTTCGCTCGGGCTCGTGATGTACTACGCCCTCACCGACGAACTGATCTACTCCGGCGACGGAGCGTTCGAGCAGCTCCTGCAGGCGGCGACCGGGCCGAGCCCCGGGAAGCTCGCCAGTGTCGCCCACCTGCCCCTCGTCTCGGGGGTGCTGCAACGGGTGCTGGCGGTCGATCCGGCGCAGCGCTACCAGAGCGCCGTCGAGTTCGCCGCCACCCTCGCTCCCCACGTCGCCGGCTCCAAGGGCGAGGCCGCCGCGCTGATGCAACGGCTGTTCGGCGACGAGCTGCGCGCGCCGACCGACGGTTAGCCCGTCTCGGGCGACCCGTTGCCGAAGTAGCGGAGCGCGTTGCCGCCCAGAAGCTTGCCGAGCGCCGGGGCCCGCCAGCCGCGCCGCCAGAGGACCTCCGTCAGCCGAGGCAGGTCCGCCGCGTCACGCAGGCCGCGCGGCAACGGCAGGAATCCGTCGAAGTCGGAGCCGAGGGCGACGCAATCCTCGCCGCCGACGCGCGCCACGTGCTCGATGTGGTCGGCGATCCGCTCCAGCGTGCAGAAGGTCCCACCGAGATAGGGCGCGACGAAGATGACCCCGACGATCCCGCCCCGCCCGGCCAGCGCGCGGATCTGATCGTCGTCGAGGTTGCGCGGGTGCGGGTGCGCGCCGGCGGCCCCCGAGTGCGAGGAGAACGGCGCCCGCTCGGCCCGCTCGAGGAGATCCCAGAACGTCTTCTTGCTCGCGTGCGCCACGTCGAGACGGATCCCGGCCGCGTCGCAGGCGCGAACGAGGACCCGGCCGCTGTCGGTCAAGCCGGCGTCACGCGTGGGGGCCGTGCGGCACGAGGTCCCCGCCCCGCTGTCCCGTTCCCACAGCGGCCCCAGGAACATGACGCCCGCTTCGGCGAGACGCGCCACGCCGGCCTCGACGTCGTCGTCGATCGCGTAGCTTCCCTCGACGCCCAGGAACAGCGCCACCCGGCCGGCGACGTGCGCCGCGCGGATGTCGGCGACGCCGCGGGCGAGAACGAGCGCGTCGGCGTGCTTCGCAGCGAGCTCGCGCGCGCGCTCGAGCTGCCGCCAGAATCGCCGGCGCCCCGGATCGATTCGGAAGCCCGAGAACATGAGACAGCCGAGCGCGCCGAGCCCTCCCCGCTTGATGCGCGGCAGATCGAGATCGAGCCGAAGGGGGTTGTAGAAGGTCGCCGGGGCGTGTTCGCGCGAAAAGTCGTAGCTCGAGTGCGTCAGCTTGGTGAGCACGTCGTTGTGCAGGTCGACGACCAGCGCGCCCGCGTGCGCCGCCGCCGCCTCGGCGCTCACCTCGACCGGATACCCGCGCACGGCACCCCTTACGGCGTGGAGAACGGGTTCTTGAGCTCGGCGGGCGTCGTCTCGCCCGGCACGACGATCTTGCGGTGGAGCGGATCGACCCTGCCGGGCTCGGCGGCCTCGTGGTGGTGCCGCGGCTTGGACGTCTTCTCGGCTGACTCGGCGGGTGGCGCCCCCGCGGCGGGCGCGGGCGGTGCAGCGGCGGCGGCCGGCCGAGATGGCGACGGCGATGGCGACGGCGCCGGCGACCCGACGGCGGGCGACGGTGCGGGCGGCGGCGGAGCGACGGCCGACTCCGCCGTCTTGTGTCCCCCGCGCAGCGCGAGGACCAGCACGACGGTGGCGACGAGCGCGCCCGCGACACCGAGGCCGATCTTCGCCCCAGTGCCCAGGCCGCCCGTCCGCTCGGCCCGCAGCGGCCGCTCGTCGTCGAACGTCCCGCTCGGCGGTGACGCCGCGATCGCCGTCTTCGACTCGCGCCCCGCCACCTCGTTCGCCTCCGAGAGCCGCGGATACTTGAGCGCCGAAGACGCCGACGTCGATGCCTCTCGGGGGATGTAGACGTTCGAGGGCTCGAACGGCACGCCGCCCGCCTCGCCGAGCGCCTGATAGAAAGCGTCCATGTCGGGCCAGCGCTTCTCGCGATCCTTCTCCATCGCGCGCAGGCAGACCGCCTCGACGTCGGCCGGGATCCCCAGATCAGGACGCCGTTTTCGCGGCGGCACCACCGGCTCGAGCAGGTGCTTGGTCAGGATCCCCATGAAGCTGTCCGCGGTGAAGGGCACGGCGCCGGTCAGCACGTGGTACATGATGCAGCCGACGGCGTAGACGTCGACGCGGTGGTCCGGCGGGTGACCCTGCGCCTGCTCGGGCGACATGTACTCGGGCGTCCCGAAGATCATCCCCGTCTGTGTCAGGCGCGGCCCGTCGTTGTCGTCGGCGCTGATGACCTTGGCGATCCCGAAGTCGAGCACCTTGACGAAGTCCGGACGCCCTTCCTTCTGCGTGAGGTAGACGTTCTCCGGCTTCATGTCGCGGTGAATGACCCCGCGGGCGTGCGCCGCGCGCAGCCCCTTGGTGATCTGCATCAGGATCGGCCGCGCGCGCAGCCAGGGGAGCGACTTCTCGGCCTTGAGCGTCTTGCCGAGATCCTGCCCCTCGAGGAACTCCATCGCGATGTAGACCAGGCCGTCGACCGATTGCCCGAAGTCGGTGATGTCGATGACGTTCTCGTGCCCGATGCGCGACGCGCTCTTCGCCTCTTGCAGGAAGCGCATCACCAGGTCGGGGCGTCGGGTCAGATCCTGGAACAGGATCTTGAGCGCGACGCGCTTCTCGATGAGCGCGTGCTCCGCCTGGTAGACGGCGCCCATCCCCCCCTCGCCCACCTTCCGGATGATGCGGTAGCGGTCCGAGACCACCGTGCCGATCAGCGGATCGTCAGCAGCCGGCGGACTGGCGTCTCCCACGGGCATCGCGCCAATTTATCACGCGGGCGCGTCACGACTCCAGCTCGCGGGCGAGATCGTCGTGGTCGTCGGAGACGGCGAAGCGCAGCAAATTCATCGCCTCGGGGCTGGCGCCGATGGCCGCCAGGCTGAGCCCCGGACCGCCTGCCGGCGCCACGGTCGTCCCGCCGATCTCGAGGATGACCGACAGCGCGGCCGGCAGGTCGGCCGCCGCCAGGAGCCCGATGGCGTTCGCGCCGTCGCGGACGGCGGCATAGAGCGCGGGGAGATCGAACGGCCCGGCGCTCTCCACGCCGAACGGAACGAGGGCCGGCTTGAGCTTGCGCGGGATGGCCCGCTCGGCGCGGGCCGCCTCGGGCGTGACCAGCTCCTCGCGCACGCCGGCGTGACTGTAGTCGGGGACGAACTGTCGGATGATCCCCACCAGCAGCGCACCCGCCTCCTCTTCCGGCAACGCCAGGAGCGCGTCGAGGTGGGTGGCGGTGAGGCGCAGCGCCCGGGCGGCGGCGAACCTCAGCGCGCCCGGCCCCAGCTCCTCGATGGCCGACCCGATGATCAGCGCGGGCGGGCCGCCCGGCACGGCGTGGAGCGCGACCGGCCCCGCCGCCGCCGGCGCCGTCTTGACGTAGAGATCGAAGTCGCCGACCCCCAGCTCGGCCGCGACGGCGTCGAACAGCGGTCGCGGCGCCGTCCCGCGCGTGCGCCGGTCGGCGCGCGTCACGCCGTGCCGGGCCAGCCGCTGCGCGAGCTGCTGGCTGCTCGGCCGGAGCAACGGTCCCAGCTGGCGCAAGAGCTGCCGGATACCGGGCGGCACCTCCGACGCATAGGACCGCTCGTCGACCTCGGGCCGGCGAAGCGAGGCGAGGCTGCGTCCCGGCCGCGCGGCCGCCCGCACCCCCTCCTTCGCGCCCGCGCCCAGCGCGGCCACCAGCTGCGCCGCCGCCAGCGCCGCGTGCGGGCGCTCGCGCAGGCCGAGCAGGGTGGCCAGCCCCCGCAACGTCTCCCGCGTCGGCACCGCCGCGCCGCCCAGATCGCGGCGCAGGAGACCGATGGCGCGGTCGAGCACCGCCCGGCGCCCCGCCTGATCGCGGGCCCGATCGAGGAGCTGCGCGAGCGCGCTCACCGCCACGATGTCGCGCGGCGCCTCGTCGACGGCGCGCCGCAGCTCCAGGCTGGCGCGGCGAAAATCCTGGGTGTGCATCAGGACCTCGCCGAGGCGGACGCGGGTCCTCTGGCGCCGGGCGGCGTCCGGTTCCCGGGCGACCAGCCGTTCGACGACCGGGAGCGCGCGCTTCCAGTCCCCTTCGGCGATCGTCAGATCGGAGAGCGCGCGCAGCGCCTCGAGGTTGTCGGCATCAACGGACAGCACCCGCTCGAACGCGGCCGACGCCCGCTTCGGATCGGGAACGCGGTCGAGGTAGATCTCGCCGAGGCGCAAGAAGATCGCCCGCAACGTCGCCGGGTCACGCTCCACCACCGCGCGGCGCAGGTAGATCTCGCCGGCGTCGGCCCAGGCCTCGCCGGTCCAGAGCAGCTCCGACAGTCGCTCGAGGGCGCGCGCATGCTCGGGCTGCTTGCGCAGCACCGCCTCGAGCTCCTCGCGCGCCGCCGCGCGGTCGCCGAGCTTGCCGGCCAGGAGATCCGCCCGTGCCAGCCGGAGCGAGGTGACCTCGAAGGGATTTTGCGCCACCTCGATCCTTGCGGCCAGCGCCGCCGCCAGCCCCGGCGCGTCCTCTTGCTCGCCGAGCAGCGTGCGCAATCGCTCGAACGCCCCATCGTGCGCCGGATCGATCGCCAGCGCCGCGCGCACCAGACCCAGCGCCCGTTCCCGCTCGGGCGGATTCGCCTCCAGCGCCAGCGCCGCCGCGAGCATCAGCGCGCGCACGCGATGCGCCGGGACCAGCAGGCAGGACGCTTCCGTTTCCGAGGCCGCGCTCGCCGCGGACAGCTCTCCCGCGCGCGCGACCGCCAGGCGCAGCGATCTCGCCGCGCCCAGGAACGTGGGCTCGAGCGCCAGCGCGGCGCGCCAGCTCTCGGCGGCGGCCGCCCCGTCGCCCGAGGCCGCTTCGAGGCGCGCTCGCTCCGCCAGCGCCGCGGCTGCGGAGCGCCGATCGGCCTCGGCCGCGCCGAGATGCGACGTCATCAAGGTAAACGCGCGCCGCCGCGTGGCGAGCTCCACTTCAGAGTCGGCCACCCGTTCCAGGACCGGCAGCGGCACCATGGTCGCCGCGTCGTCGGCTTCGCCGATCGCCCTCATCGCCGCCGCCTCGAGGCGCGCGCCCGCCGCGTCCATCCCGTGCCCTTCGGCGACGAGCGCCGCGAAGGCGAGCGTGGCGGAGCTGGCGGCCTCCTCGTGCGGGGGGTGTCCGGCCAGCGCCTCCGACAGCTCGCCCCAGCGCCCGGCACCGGCGGCGTCGACGACGGCGCGGATTGCGCTGCGGGCGTCGCCCGCCTCGCCGTCAGCGGCGCCGGCAAGAAAGCCGGGGGGCAAGCCCGCCGAGCCCGGCGCGCCGATCCGGATCGCCGCCCGCCGCACGTCGCCCGCGAAGCGACCCCCGCCGAGCGCCCGCAGCGCCTCGCCCGCCGAGTCCGTCCGTCCGGCCGCGATGCGCGCCTCCGCGATCGCCAGCGCGCGGGCCTGGTCTCGTTCCGCCGAATCGACCGCTAGCGCGGCCAGCGCCTCGGCGCCTGCCGGCCCGCCGACCCCCGCGGCCGCCCGTGCCACTGCGGCGTGCGCCTCCGGGTCGTTGGGCGACGCGGTCAGGATCTTCACCGCCTGCCGGAGCGCGCCCGGCCGATCGCCGGCCAGCGCCAGCGTGCTCGCCGCGGCCAGCGCCGCCGACCGGCGGAGCGACTGGAGATCGGAGGGGGTGACGGCCATGCGGGCCAGCGCGGCGGCCGCCGCCGCGGGCTCGACGCCGGGCTCGGCGAGGGAGAGCGCCAGCGCCACCGGGTGCGCGGGCGACGCCTCGCGCGCGAGCTCGAGCGCGCGAGCGCGCGCCTCGCCCTCGGTGGCCGGTGTGATCGACGCGCGCCGCAGCGCCACCCAGGCGCGCTGCCCGGGATCGGTCGCCTCCTCCGCTGCGACCGCGAGCGCCGCCTCCAGCGCCGGCCGATCCCCCGCCCGCTCGGCGAGCCGCGCCACCGCCTCCGCCCCCAGCGCCCGGCCGGCGTCCGAGAGCGTTCCATCGCCCGGGAGCGCCAGCGCCGCCAGCACGCGCGCCGGATCGCTCGCCCCGTGCGTGACCGCCGCCATCGCGCGCAGCGACGGCCCGAGCGGGCTCGTTCCCCAGACCTCCGCCCCGTAGTCGAGCGCCGCCGCGGCGTCGCTCCGCCGTCCGGAACGGGCGTCGGACGCTGCGGCGATCCAGAAGGCGAGCGATTCGGGCGCTGACTCCATCGCGGTCTGCAGCGCGGCCCGCGCCGCGAGGGCGCCGCCGACTGCCTCGCGCGCGAGCGCCAGACCGAACGCGGCCTCGGCCCGCCGTGCCGGATCGCCTCGCAGCCAGACGTCCAGCGCCGCCGCCTCGAGCGCCGGATCGTCGGCCAGGGTGGCGATCTGCTCGCCGAGGAGCGCCAGCGGGACCGCGTCAGCCTGCTCCCCGACGGCGCGCCCGAGCAAGGCGGCGGCCTCGTCCAGCGCGCCACGCCGCACGAGATCGCCCGCCTCGATCCAGGTCAGGTTCGACGCCGCGGCCGGCGCGGTCGCCGACTGCCGCAGCCGCGCCAGGCTCGCCTCGTCGAGCGTCGTCTCCGCCGCGATCTCGAGATCGATCCGATCTCGAGCCGCCGCCACCGTCTCCGCCCCGAGGTCTGCCGAGAGGGCCAGTGCGCCCGCCGCGTCGCCGCGCTGACGGGCCAGCGCGACCGCCCAGCGGGCGACCGCCTGCGCCAGCTTCGAGCCGGGCGGCAGCGCCGCGGAGAGCTCGCCGACCTTGGCGGCGACACCGCGCCGATCCGCCTCGGCGGCGGCGCGCAGGCGGGCGAGAACCCCGACGGGCGCCCCGGGATCGAGCTTGCGCACGACGAGCCGGTAGGCGCTCGCCGACGCGCCGTCGCGCGCTGCGACGGCGAACCGGGCCGCCTCGTCGACGAACGCGGCCCCGAGACTCCCGCCGAGCGCGCGCCCGGCCGCCGCGAAGGCTGCGGCGGTGGCTCCCGGCGAGTCGCCCCGCAGCGCTTCCTCGGCGACGGCGAGCACCCGCGCCGCCCCCGCGGGAATCGCGTCGAGGGCGACGGCCGGCAGCGCGCCCCGGCGCGCCAGCGTCCACTCCGCCGAGAGGGCGCCGTAGAACGCCCGCTCTTCCACCGTGCCCGCGGCGATCGCCAGCCGCGCCCACAGCGCGTGCGCCTCGTCGACGTCGCCCACGCCCTCGGCCAGCCGGGCGCGGGCCCGCAGCGCGTCGGCGGCCGAGGGTGCGCGCCCGAGCGCCTCGTCGTAGCCGCTGGCGGCCTCCGCCGCCTCGCCGACGATCTCCGCCGTGCGCGCCGCGGCGGTCAGCAGCCCGGCGGCCAGCTCCGCCGTCTCCGCCAGATCCGCTCTCCCCCAGGAAGAGACGCGCCTCCTCGAGCCACGACGCGCGCGCGATCTCGACAGGCTCGACCCGGTCGGGGACGGTCACCAGCGCCTGGATCCCGGCCTGCCAGATCTCCGCCTCCATCTCCGGCAGCATCGGCGCGAACAGACGGAGCCCCTCGACCTCCGGGGGACCGCCGGCGTCGACCCGCGCGCCGCTGCCCGGCGCGGGCACCTCCAGCGTCACGTCCTCGCTCATCGCGGAGATGGTCGGATCGGTCGCGGGCGCCTCGTCGAAGAGATCGTCGAACAGACCCTCCTCGACCTCGACCGTGTCGTCGTCGCCCGAGCCCGGCGGTCTCTTCCCCGCCGCCATCAGCGCGCTCCGCCCTCGAGCGCCCGCCGCAGCGCCGGGTACCGCTCGCCCAGCGCGAAGCCGAGCAGATCGAGCGCCGCCAGACTGCCCGGCAGGGCCCGGACGCCGCCCGCGAGCACCGCCGCCGCTTGCGCCGGATCGCCGGCCATCAGGAGACCGAAGCGATCCGCCGCGCGCAGCGTCGCCGTCCGCCAGGATTCGAGGTCGAACGGCTCGAACCCGAATCGCGAGGCCTGCAGCGCCAGCGCCTTGCGGTCCTTGCGCCCGACGGCGCGGGTCACGTCGCGCAGCAGGTTCTCCGGAGGGGTCGGCAACCCGGCCGGGACGGGCGCGCCCGCCACCATGGCCGCCGCCGCGAAGAGCGGCGCCAGCTCGGCGGCGCTCTTCCGCTCGAGGACCGCGCTGCGTGCGGCGATCGCCGCCAGCGCCCGGCCGACGTGAAAGCGGAGCGCGGGCGACGAGAGCGCGTCGGCCCGCAGGATCACCGCCGCGTCGGGCTCCTCGATCGCCGCCGCCGGAGGCGCGTCGGACTCGCGCGCGAGGAGGACCGCGAGGCGCGGGATTCCCAGCGCCGCCGCCGCGGCGCCGATCCAGGCGAGGCGCGCCGCCTGCTCCGCAGGGAGTGGCGCCGGCCGCCCGCGGGCGGGCGGCGGGAAGAGCGAGGCCACCGCCTCGGCGAGGTGCGGCCAGACCTCGGCGACGAAGCCGACCGCCGCGGGGTCGGCGATCTCGGTCAGGAACGCGCGCCCGGCCTTGGGCGCGATCGTCGTCGGCGCAGGGATCGGCGAGGCGCGCCCGCCGAGGAGGCCCCGCACGTTCTCCACCGCGGCCTCCGCCTCCGGAAGCACGGCGGCACTCCCGCGGCGGCGCGCGTCCGCGAGCCATTCCGCGAGCCGTTCGAGCCGCCGCGCATCGAGCGGATTCTTCGCCAGCGCCCCCCGCAGGTCCCCGAGCTCGCGGTCGATCACCTCCAGCGCGCCGCGCGCGTCGGAGACGTCGTCGTGCAGCGCGACCAGGGCGGCGGCGCCGGGTCCGAGCGGATCGAGATCCGCCGCCTGGCGGAACGCCGCCGCGGCCCCCGCCGGGTCGCGGGCCGCGTCGCGCAGGATCGTCCCCACCCGCATCGCCAGGGCCGCCTGCGCACGCGGGTCGGCGAGACGCGCCTTCGCCCCCCGCAGCGCCTCGACGGCGCCCCGCGCGTCCCGCCGCGCAAGCTGGATGTCGGCCATCCGCTCGAGCGGGGTCGGATCCTCCGGCCGCGCCAGCGCCGCGCGGCGGAGGGTCTCGATGGCGCGGACCGGCTCGCCGCGCGCGTCGTAGCAGGCGGCGAGATCGAGCTTGGCGGCCGCCACCCGCTCCTCGTCGTCGTCGCTTCCCACCGCCGTCAGGTAGCGTTCCAGCCAGGTGACGGCGGCACGGGTGTCCTGATCGGCCAGCGCCCCCTCCGCCAATTTGTGCAGCGAGGCGACGTGATCGGAGTCGATCTTCAAGATGTGCTTGAAGTCTTCGAACGCCGCCGCCCGATCCCCGAGCGCCCCCAGCCGATGCTCGGCGCGCTCGAACAGGAGGGCGATCCGGGCGCTCGGGCCGAGCGTCCCGGCGGCCAGCCGATAGGAGAGCAGCCCATCGAAGGTCTCCGCCCGGCCGGGCGCCGCGAGGTCGGCGGCCAGCAGCGCGTGGACCCGGGCGAAGGCGGCGGCGTCGTCGGGGTCGAGCTCGACCGCGCGCGAGAACACCGCGATGGCGTCGTCGAGGCGCCCCGCCTGCTCGTAGGCGGCGCCCGCCTCGGTGAACAGCGCCGACGCGCGGGCCGGATCGCGCACGAGAACGCCGAGTCGAGCGAGGGCGCGCGCTTCACCGAGGCGGTCTCCCCCCGCGCGCGCGACCCGCCGCACGCCGGTCCAGGCCTCGAGCCGCTCCGGCTCGAGGCCGATCACGCTTCCGTAGGCGGCCAGCGCCGCGCCCAGCTCGCCCGCGCGCTCGGCGTCGAGCGCCGCCTCCAGGTGCAGGGCCGCGCCGAGCGCCCCACCGGCGCGCCGTGCCCGCGCCCGCCGCGGATCGGGCCGCCCCGCCGGCCAGGGGGCCGCGCCAGCCACCGGAAGATCCGCCAGGGCCGGCGCCAGCGCGGGTGGGTGCGCCGTCTCCCAGACCGCGCGCGCCACCGCCTCCGCGGCCTCGGCGCCGCCCAGCCGAGCGCGCGCCGCCGCCCGCCCGAGCAGGGGGATGGCGTCGGCCGCGCGCGCGCCGTCCGCACCCGTCATCCCGCGGGCCATCTCGACCAGCGCCTCCGCCACCGCGCGGGCGTTGCCGGCGCGCGCGCCGGTCATGAACCGGAGCAGCGTGAGATCGGCGGGGGCCGCCCCGTCGTCGAGGCGAGCATCGACCGACACCGCCGATCCGACCGCGACCGCGCAGAGCCCCGCCTCGCGCCCCGCCGCCGCGGCGAGCTCCGGGTCGTCGTCCAGCGCGTCCCGGAGCGCGTCGAGCGCCTCGGGCAGCGCCGAAGCGCCGCTCGCGGGATCGGCCGTCGCCAGCCGGAAGAGCCCCAGCGCGGCGTCTGCCGCCGTCTCCCCGTTGGGCGCGCGGGCCACCGCGCGGCGGAGCGAGTCGGCCGCCCCCTGCGGGTCGCCCGCCCGCGCCAGCGCCTCGCCGTGGGCCAGGAGCACGCTGGCCTCTTCGCCGAGCGCGCCGTCGGGGACGCGCGTCTCCTCGGAGAGTACCGCCACCTCGAGGAACGGGTCGCCCGCCCGGCGCGCGAGCTGGTAGCTCCAGGCCCGCGCCAGCGGATCGCCCTCGGACCGCAACGGGGTGAGCGCCGCCATCGCCTCGGCGAACGCCCCCGCCGCCGCGCGGTGGTGGGCCAGCCGGAAACGCAGCGCGCGCGTCCGCTCGACCGACGGATCCGCCTCGACGACCGCCAGCTCGGCGGCGACGATCTCCGCCCGTTCCGACGGTGAGGCGGCCTTTCGCTCGAGCGTCGCGGCGCCGAGCCCGGTCGTGTCCTCGGGCGCGACCTCACGGAGCAGGGCGACCCCGCGGGCGACCTCCTCGCGATCGGCCGATTCGGCCAGCGTTCGTCCGGCGGCCACCTCGAGCGCGATCGCAGCCGCCGGATCACCCGCGGCCGCGGCGAGCGCCCGCAGGTTGTCGGCCCGCGCGCCGAACGGGAGCCGATCGGACCCGCTCTGGAGATCGAGGTCGCAGAGCCGCACCCGGCGCGAGATCTCCTGCGGCCGGAGCGCGACCAACCGCCGCTGGTGAGGGAGCGCCTCTGCAGGCGATCCCAGCTGGTCGGCGTAGAACGAGACCAGAGTCTCGCGCGCCCAGATCTCGAACGACTCCGAGGGCGATCCCTCCTTGCCGCCCGGGGCGGCCAGCGCCGCCTCCAGGGTGGCCGCCGCGTCCTCGACCCGGCCGCCCCCGGCCTGGAGCGCGACCAGCGCCTGGACCGCCGGGCGCGCCCGCTCGGGCGCGTCGGCCCCGGCGATCGCCGCGCGATAGAGGTCGGCGCCCGCCTCCGTCTCTCCGAGCGGGCCGGCGTGTACCGCGCCCGCGGCGATGAGCGCGGCCGTCTTCGAGGCGCCGTCCCCCTCGGTCTCGGCGTCGGCCTCGGCGGCGAACGCCTCGGCGATGGCGCGCGAATCGTGCTTGACCACCGCGATGGCGAGCTCCGTCGCCCGCAGATCGGCGCGCGCGGGGAGGCGCGCCCGGACGCGCGGGGCCTGCAGGATCTCGAGGGCCGGATCGGGATGGGCCGGATCGAAGATCGCCTCCGCGTAGGCGAGCGCCAGATCGACCGCCTCGTCGTCCCGCTCCGCGGCGCCGACGAAGGCCTGCGCGATCTCCCCCGCGGCCTCGGGGCGATCGAGCGCCAGCGCCAGCTCGATCCGCTCCGCCGCCAGCAGCGGATGGGCCGGATCGAGCCGCGCCGCCCCGTCGAGCGCCTCGAGCGCCGCCTCGGGCGCATCGAGTGCCTGCCGGAGCAAACGGGCCCGCTCGCGGACGAGCGCGACCGCCAGCCCGGGATCGGCGGCGGCGGCCCGCTGCGCCAACTCTTCGAGCGCGCGGACGGCGATCTCCGGCGAGAGGGCGCCGCGGGTGAGCGCCTCGAGCTCGCCGCAGAGCGCGCCCAGCGGCGCGCCCGGATCCTGGCGGGAAAGCTCGCCCT
Source organism: uncultured Pseudomonadota bacterium (assembly GCA_963831685.1). Classification (GTDB taxonomy): domain Bacteria; phylum Myxococcota_A; class Polyangia; order Fen-1088; family Fen-1088; genus JADGRB01. The sequence goes on along the minus strand of CAWHRJ010000004.1, from coordinate 589,017 downwards.
CCAGCGCCGCCAGCGCGCGCTCGTCGGCGTCGGGCAGGGCGGCCTGACGCCAGGCCAGCGCCTCCTCGATCACCAGCGCCCCGCGCCGCGCCGATCCCTCCGCGCGTCGCGCGAGCCCGCCCAGCGCCTCGGCCCGCAGCGCGGCGTCCTGCTGTCGCGCGCCGACGACGAGCAGGGCGAGCAACGCCCCCGCGTGATCGGGCACAGCCGCCAGCGCCGCGCGGTACGTCTCGACGGCCTCGCTCGCCCGTCCCAGCCGATCCTCGAGCAGGCGACCGCGCTCGATCAAAAGGTCGGCGCGCCCGCGCGGCGAGGTCGCCGCCGATGGTGCCGCGATGGCCTGCGCGTAGATCCCGGCCAGCTCCTCCCAGCGGCCCGCGCGCGCGAGCATCCGGCGCATGACCCACCGCGCGCGCGCGGAGGCGGGGTCGGCCCCGAACGCCGCCCGCGCCATCTCGAGAGCCTCCGCTGCCCCCTCTCCCGTGACAGCCGCCGACTCGTCGCGCAGGCGCACCGCCTCGAGCAGGAGCGCGCCGCGACGCCCCCCTTCGGCGGCCGCGGCCTCCGCCTCGTAGAGGAGCCGCGCCGCCGCCGGATCGTCCTCGGAGGCTTCGACGATCGGCGGCTGCAGCTCGACCGCGTCGGTGATCTCCAGCAGATCGGGGAGCGGCGGGGGAGGCTCGGGCGGCGGAGCCTCTAGCCGGTTGGGCTCGGTGCTCTCCCCCGTCTCGACCAGCTCCGGCACCTCATCGGGCGTTCCCGCGGGCCCGGCGCCGGGCGGCAGCGGCGGCGGCCCGAGCGCCGCATCGGCGTCGGCGATCTCGACATCGATCTCGACCAGCTCTTCGTCGTCGCCGTCGGGTCCTCTGGGCATGCCGCGGGTGCCGGAGCCGCATTATCGCGGCCGTTGGATCAGCATGTCAATGGACAGCTCCGGCGTGGGTGGGCATGATAGATGCCTCGTTCGCCCGCGAGGCACTTCCTGCCGAACCTGCTCGTTCCCATCGACCTCCGCGACGGCGAGCCCACCGGCCCGTCGCTGTTCGCGCTCTCCGAGAGCCGCCGGGTTGCGCGTGTGGCCGGAGCGACGGTGTTCGCGATCGTGATGAACGATCGTGACATCGACGGGGCCCTGGTGGCGCGTCTCGGCCGGGGGGGCGCGGACAAGGTCTTGCTCTGCGAGGGCGCGGGGCTCGGCGCGCCCCCGCTGGAGGCCACGCACGGCCCGGCGCTGCAGGCGGCGGTCGAGCGCATCGCGCCGCTGCTGGTGCTGTTCCCGGCCGGCGGCGCCGGCCCGGCGCTGGGGCCCAGCCTGGCGGCGCGCCTCGGCGCCGCCTATGCCGGCGCCGCCGATCTGGAGATCAGCGACGCGGCCTCACCGCTCGCGGACGGTGTGGGGCGCGTGTTCCTGCGGCGCTGGCGCGCCAGCCGGGCCGGCTACCGGCGGCTCGATCCCGTCGAGATCGAGCGACCGGTGGTCGCCATCCTCGCCGCCGGCGTCGCCCCGCGCGAGGTCGGCGGCGCGGAGATCGACCTCGACGTCATCGCCTGCGCGCCGCCCAGGGAGATCGCCGTCAGCGAGATCGCCTCGGAGCCGGATCCCGAGGCGGCCACCCCGCTCTGCAGGGTGCTGGTGGTCGTCGATCCGGCGTTCGGTCCCGAGGCCATCGCGCGCCTGCAGGCCGGGGCCCCACCCGAGGTGGCGATCGTCGATCGCGCGCGGGCGTTGGCCGTCATGGCGGCCGCCGCCCCCGAGGTCCTGATCGCCGTCGGAGACGTCGAGCTCCCCGCGCCGGGAACGCCGCGCGGCCGTGTCGGCGCGATCGTGGTGGGGGACGGCGCCGCGCCGGGCGCGCGCGTGGTCGATGTTCTCTGGAGGGTCCCAGCCGTGGCGGCCGGCGACGCTCTCTGGGCGGAGATCGCCCGCGCCCTCTCCGCCTTCCACCCGGGAGACGCGGCATGAACATCGTCGTCTGCTTGCGCGCGCCCCCCCCCGTTCCGGAGGGTGACGCCCTGGGACACGCCGATGCGCTGGCGCTCGCCCAGGCCTTCGCGCTCGCGCGCGACGAGCACCGGGTGACGGCGGTTCTCGGAGGGACGTCGATGGAGGCCGGCCCGCTCCGACTGGCGCTCGCCGCGGGCGCCGACCGCGCAGTCCGCGTGGCCGCCGACGATCTCGCCGGCGCCGACTTTCACACCATCGGTCAGGTGCTGTCGATCGCGCTCCGCCGGATCGGCGTCGACCTGATCTTGACCGGCGTCCGCTCCGACGAGGAGGGGCTCGGCGCCACGCCCGCCGCCATCGCCCGCCACCTCGGCGTCGCCTACCTCACGGGCGTCGAGGAGATCGCGCTCGTCGACGGCGGCGCCGCCGAGATCGTCGTGCGCGGCGGCGGCCGCAAGCGTCGGCTACGGGCCAAGCTGCCCGCTGTTCTGGCGGTGGCGGCCCCTCCCCTCGTGCCGGCACCGCGGCCCGCGCGCACCGGCGCCGCGCCCGAGATCGAGGTCATCGCGCTGTCGGACCCCGAGTCGACGGTCGTTCGCCGCCGCACCGAGCTGCTCGGCCGCCCCGAGCCCGCCTCGCGCGGCGTGGAGACGGTGAGCTCGGCGGCGGCGCTGGTCGCGGCGCTCGACCGCCGCTAACTTTTCAGCTCGGGCAGCATCGCCTCCAGCTTCTCCCGCGTGTTGAGCGAGGGATCGTCGAGGACGCGCTCGAGCAGCCGCTCGAGGATCACGCCGACCTCGCGGCCGGGACCGATGCGTAGGATCCGCATCACGTCGCCGCCGTTGATCGCCAGGTCGGTGACCTTCAGCGCCGCGTCGGCGTCGGCGACGACGGCGATCCGGCTCTTGAGCTCGCCCAGCTCCTCCTGGGGATCCTCGCCGAACCCCCGCCCGCGCACGTCGCCCTCGCGCAGCGCGAACAGGTCGGCCAACCCCTCCTGACCGCCGACCCGCCGCACGAACCGCCGGATCGTCCCGTCGGACCAGTCGGGCATGTAGAAGAACATGTGGTTCTTGACCAGCGCGATCACCCGCTCGCGATCGGCGTTGGACAGCTTGAGGCGCCGGCAGATCGCGTCCGCCATCTCGGCGCCGACGTACTCGTGCTTGAAGAAGCTGTACTCGCCGGGCGCCCCCTCGCGCGGCTGGCGTGCGCGCGGCTTGCCCACGTCGTGGAGCAGCGCGCCCAGGCGCACGACGGCGTCGCCCTTGGTCTCGTCGACCACGGCCAACGTGTGCTCGAAGACGTCGTGCTTGTGGAACCGGTTCTGGGTGCAGCCGACCCCCTCGAGCAGCTCGGGGATCACCTCGGCGACGAGGCCGGTCTCGCGCATGAGCGCGAGACCCCGGGACGGCCGCGGCGCCCCGAGCATCTTGAAGAGCTCGTCGCGGACCCGCTCGGCCGAGACCTTGCGAAAGACCTCCAGCGTCTGCGGGATCGCCTGGAGCGTCGGGGGATCGACGGTGAACTCCAGCTGCGCCGCCTGGCGCACGGCGCGCAGCGGGCGCAGGCCGTCCTCGCGAAAGCGGACCAGCGGATCGCCCACCGCGCGAATCAGCCGGCGCCCGAGATCGCCCTGACCGTCGAAGGGATCGGTGAGCCGACCATCCAGCGGATCGAAGGCGATGGCGTTCATCGTGAAGTCGCGCCGGCTCAGATCTTCGGTCAACGAATCGACGTAGGTGACAGAGACCGGCCGCCGCCCGTCGAGGTACTCCCCCTCGCCACGGAAGGTGGTCACCTCTACCGGGCGCCGCGTCTCGGTCAGCACGGTCACGGTGCCGTGCTTGAGGCCGGTCGGAATGGCGAAGGTGTGAAACAGCGCGACCACGGCGTCGGGGCGCGCGTCGGTCGCCAGATCGAAGTCGGAGGGGTGGCGGCCGGCGATCATGTCGCGGACGCCACCACCCACGAGGTGCGCCTGGTGTCCCGCCGCACGCAGCCGACGGCAGAGGGCCAGCACATCGGGCGGGATTTCCGCCAGCAGCTTTTCCGTCGACGGCTCGTTCACGATGCGCCCCCTTCCGGATCGGGCTGCCGCTCGCGCTCCAGCGTGGCGAGCGCCAGCGCCGCCGCGCTCTGCTCGGCCTCCTTCTTCGACCGCCCGCTGGCGCGCGCCCACTCGCGCCCCGCGAAGGACAGCGCCACCTCGAAGCGCTTGTCGTGGTCAGGGCCGCTCTCGGCCACGACCTGGTAGACGCGGCGTCGCCTGCCAGAGCGCCTGTGACCGCTCCTGCAGGCGCGACTTGTAGTCGAGGCGGGCGTGCGACTCGACGTCGCCGAGCGCGTTCGGGAACAGGCGCTCGGCCACCGCCGCGCACGGCGTCGAGCCCGCCGTCGAGGTAGACCGCCCCCATGAGCGCCTCCAGCGCATCGGACAGGATCGACGGGCGCGCCCGCCCGCCGGTCCGCTCCTCGCCGCGACCGACGAAGAGGAACCGCCCGAGATCGATGCGCCTGCCGCCGCCCGCGCCAGGCCCCCCTCGCTCACCAGCGCCGCGCGCGCCTGCGTCAGATCGCCCTCCGCGCTCCCGGGCAGGCGCGCATCAGCAGATCGCTGACCACCAGCGCCAGCACCGCATCGCCGAGAAACTCGAGCCGCTCGTTGTCGGCGCGCCCGGGCGCCGTCGCCTCATTCAGCCAGGACGTGTGCGTCAGCGCGGTCTCGGCCAGCGCCCGGTCGCGGAAGGTATACCCGAGGCGCACCTCCAGCTCCGGCAGGGCCAGGGTCTCTTCCGGTTCCGCGCGGGTCATGGGACTGCTAGTATCTCGCCCATGCCGGACGCAACCAACATCTGCTGCGTGAAGTGCAACTCGATCCTCGACAAGGCGACCTTTCAGGGGCTGGAGGTCGATCTCTGCCCCAAGTGCGGCGGTCTCTGGTTGGACCGGGGTGAGATCACCCGCGCGGCCAAGCTCCCGGAGGCCGAGCTCGCGCGCCTGCGGGGCCTGCTTGGCCGGCACGGCCGGGCCGCCGCCGGTCCCGACGGAGACGGTCGCCCCCTGCCCCGCCTGCCCGGGGAGCCTCTCCGAGGTGATGCTCGGCGTCGTCCACGTCGACTACTGCAGCGCTGCCACGGCATCTTCCTCGACAAGGGCGAGCTCGAAGGCGCCGTCGCCGCCGTCCGCGCGCGCGACCGGAACACCAGTCGCCGAGCAGGTCGTCGCCGCCATCTCCAGCGTTAGATAGCGTCGCGCTGACGCCGCTGGGTCAACCCGCTTCGATCCAGCCGCCGCCCAGAACGCGGTCGTCGGCGTCGTAGAACACCGCCGCCTGCCCGGGTGAAACGCCGAAGGCCGGCGCGTCGAGCCGCACCAGCGTCGCGCCGCCGGGCCCGGGTTCGATCCAGGCGGGCGCGGCCTGGGCGTGGTGGCGGATCTGCACCGCGCAGCGCGCCGGCGCCGCCGAACGCGGTGGCGCGCGGTCGAGCCAGCGGACGTCGGCCACCCGGAGCCGATCGCGCCCCAGCCGCTCGCGCGGTCCGACCCGAACCTCGCCGGTGGCGGCGTCGATGCGCAGCACGAATCGGCGCTCGGTCGAGGCCGGGAGGCCGCGCCGCTGGCCGACCGTGAACGTGTGCGTGCCGGCGTGCGCCCCGAGGGCGGCGCCCGTCGCGTCGTCGACGATCGCGCCGGCCGGCCCGGCGCCGCCGCGCGCGTCGACGAAGCCGACGTGATCGCCGTCGGGGATGAAGCAGATCTCCTGCGAGTCGGGCTTGTCGGCGTTGGGCAGCGCGAACCGGCGGGCGAGCGCGCGCACCTCGTCCTTCGTCATGTCGCCGAGCGGGAACCGAACCCGGGCCAGCACCTCCGGCCGCACACCGAACAGGAAGTACGACTGATCCTTGTCGGCGTCGCGCGCCCGCACGAGCGCGCACGCCCCCGCCCCGTCGGCCCCGAGGCGCGCGTAGTGGCCCGTCGCGAGCGCGCCGGCGCCGACCGCGTCGGCGAACGCCAGCAGCGGGCCGAACTTGAGCCGCTCGTTGCAGCGCACGCAGGGGTTGGGCGTGCGGCCGGCGCGGTGCTCGGCGACGAAGTCGTCGATGACCGCCGCCGAGAAGGCCTCGCTCTCGTCGATCACGTAGTGCGGGAAGCCGAGCTGCGCGGCCGTCGCGCGCGCGTCCTCGATGTCGCGCGGCCCGCAGCAGCGCCCGCCGATGCTGGCCGACGTGCCCGCTCGCGTCGTAGAGCCTGCAGCGTCACGCCAACGACGTCGTACCCGGCATCGACCAGCACCGCGGCCGCCGTCGACGAGTCGACGCCGCCCGACATCGCGACGACGATTCGCTCGCGGCCACCGCCGGTCGAGACGACGGCGCCTGGCGCGCCACGCCGCCGCACGCGCGCGACGATCTCGGCGACCAGCGCGGCCACGCGATCGATCTCCTCGGCCGTCGTGTCGCGGCCGAGGCTGAAGCGCAGACCCCACGCAGCTTCCTCGCGCGGCAGGCCGAGCGCCAGCAAGCACGGGTGACGGCTCGAGCGAACCCGACGTGCAGGCGGCGCCCGTCGAGACGGCGACCCCTTCGAGATCGAGCGCCGACCGCGACCAGCTGCCCCGGGGCGCCGGCGAATCCGACGTTGAGCGTTCCCGGCAGCGCCGTCCGCGGATCGCCGTGCCGGCGGACTCCCGGCGTGGCGCGCAGCCGCGTCGAGGAGCCGATCGCGCAGGGCGGAGATCCGCGCGGCGCTGCCGGCCAGCTCGGCCAGCGCGATCCGCGCGGCCACGCCGAACCCGACGATGCCGGCGACGTTCTCCGTGCCCGGGCGCCGCTCCCGCTCCTGATGACCGCCGCGGGTGGGCGGCTCGAAGGGCGCGCCCCGCCGGATGAAGATCGCCCCCACCCCCTTGGGACCGTCAAGCTTGTGCGCCGAGACCGTCAGCGCGTCGACGCCCAGCGCCGCCACGTCGATGGGGATCTTGCCGGCGGCCTGCACCGCGTCGGTGTGAAACAGGGCGCCGCCGGCGCGCGCGATCCGCCACCAGCGTCGCGACATCGTACACGTTGCCGATCTCGTGATTGGCCGCGGCGAGCGTCACCAGCACCGTGTCGGGGCGCAGCGCCGCGCGCAGCGCCTCGGGATCGATGTTTCCCTCGGGCCTCGACCGGCAGCAGCGTCAGGTCGAACCGTCGGCCGAGCCGCCAGCGCGCCCAGCACCGACGGATGCTCGAGCGGCGACGACACGACGTGCGGACGCCCGCCATCGCGGCGTGCGCGCGCCGAGGCAGTCCGCGCATCGCCGAGGTTGTTCCCTTCGGTGCCCCCGGCGGTGAAGACGATCTCCTCGGCCCTGGCGCCGACCAGGGCCGCGACGTCGCGCCGCGCCGCCTCGATCGCCGCGCGCGCCGCCCGACCCGCCGCGTGCATGCTCGAGGGGTTGCCCGGCAGCGTGCGCAGCGCCACCGCGATGGCGTCCAGAACCTCCGGCGCCGGCGGCGTGGTCGCGTTGTGGTCGAGGTAGATGCTCATGCGAGACGGCCGGGATTCTGGCGCGCCGGCGCCCGTCCGCGCAAGCCTGGGGCAGCCAGCTACCGATCCCGGACAGGCGGCAGGTTGGTCAGCGCGCGGACGGCGATGCCCCCGACCAGGTGCCGCTCGACCACCCGGTCGAGGTCGGCGACGGTCATCCGGTTGTAGAGCACGGCGCGCGGCGAGACGAGCCCGTCGGGATCGTCCGCGTCGCCGACCAGGACGTTCGGGCCGCGCAGGCAGTGGCCGAGGCAGATCTCCTCGCTGACGCTGACCCGGTCGCCGAGCCCGCGCGCCGCCACGCTCGCCTCGAGGTGCGCCGTCAGCGCCGCCGAGCCGCGCTTGTCGCCGCAGGTCGGACCGCGGCAGACGACGACGTTCACCCGCACGACGGAGGCCGCGTCTACTTGGCCGCCGTGGCCGTCTCGCCGAGCGCACGGGCGAGGTGCGCCCGCAGGCCGGCGGCGGTGTGCGGCTCCTCGGCGACGAACAGCAGGAGCTCGCGGTCGCTCGAGCCGCCGAGCTTGAGCAGCGCCTCGGCCGCCGCCACCAGCGCGGTCGGATCGCGCTCGTAGACGGGGTCGGCGCGGTACATCGTCACGAAGTCGCGCAGCGCCGGCCGCGAGTCGCTGGCGCCGATCGCCACGAGCGCGCGCGCGATCTGCGTCGCCGCGGCCGGCGACGTCTCGGGCAGGCGCAGGTGCACGACGAGATCGGGCGCCACGGAGCGCGCCAGCGGCCCCAGCGCACCGACGGCGCGGGCGAGAACCTCGACCGGCGGCGCCGGCTGTTTGTCGCAATAGTCGGCGTGCGCCCGCAGGGCCGCGGTCAGCAGATCGATCGCGCCGGCATCACGCCGCTCCACCAGCATCTCGCCCGCCTTCTGCACGGCCAGCGGCGCCGTCTTGTCGGACTCTAGTAATCTCGATCAGCTTGGCGGTCACCTCGCGCCCCGGCTGCCGCCCCAGCTCCTCGATGGCGAACAGCTTCATCGCCGGGAACCGCTGGTCGGGATCGGCGATGATCGTCGTCAGCGCGCCCAGCAGATCCGGCGGCGTGCTGGCCCCCGCGCCCGCCGCCGGGGCGAACCCGTCGGCGTCGAAGGTGGCCCCCCGGACCACCTCACCGGGCAGCTCCGCGCGGTAGATCCGCGCGCCGGTGATCGGATCGAGCGCGCCGAGCTCCCCGCTGTCGGTGACGTAGAGGATCGCACGCCCCGTGTCGGTCGAGGCGACCGCGTCATCGGGGCTGGCGTAGGCCCACCGCAACGCCGCCGACGCCGCGTCGAAGGCGAAGAAGAAGCGGTAGTCGTGCACGAAGGCGAGCCCGTCGCGGAACTGGGGCTTGCCGGCGTCGACCACCACCCGCCAGAGGACCCGGTTGCGATCGAGCGCCGAGTACTCGGTCTGCTCGGGGCGGTAGTGGTCGTAGTCGTAGGTCGGCCGCACGAAGGCGGGTAGCTGCGCCTCCAGATAGCCGGCCGCGTGGCGCGAGCCACGCGCGGTGTCGCGTCCGAGCAGAAAGATCCCCCGCGATCCGTAGAAGAGTCCTTCGGGAAGGGCGCGCACGAAGGTGGCCGCCTCCTCCGTCGAGAGCACCTGCCCGAGCTCGAGGCCCGTGGCGCCGTCGTAGAGCAGCACGTACTGCGACTCGAGCGGCACGGCGACCACCCCGCCCCGCGCGGCCGGCGCCGCCACGCGCGCCGAGGGGAGCATCGCCTGCCAGCGCAGTAGACCGGAGCGGGCGTCGTAGGCGGAGAGCTCGCCGGTCGGCTTGCTGGGCTTGGTGGCGTCGCGGGTCACCACAAACAACGAATCGCCGTCGAGCGCGTAGCCGTACAGATGCTCCGACGAGGGGAAGGCATGCTGCCAGAGCAGCGCCCCCGTCCCGAGATCGCGCGCGACCAGCTGGCCGTTGGGCGTGGTTCCCTTGCTGCCGTGGACGATGACAGCGCTCCCCACCTCGACCCGCGTCGTGACGTCGGTCTGCTGGGACCAGACGAGGCGCGAGGCCCCGAGGTCGTATTCGGCGAGGCGTGGCCCCGCGGCGCCGGCCAGGACGAGAAAAGCCAGGCTGCGCCCGGTGGCGGCGGGCGGGTGCGAGCGCGCGACGGCGCCGGCCACGTCCTCGGCGTTGCCAGCGCGTTGGAACGGGCTGGTCGCGCAAGCGGCCGCGCCCAAGGCCAGCGCCGCGAGCCCGACGAGTCGCGTCTTCGCGCCCGTCACTCGGAGGCTCCGCGCGCGTCGATCAGCTTCTGCGCTTCCTTCTTGGACGGCCGGTCTTCCTTGGCCGGGACCGAGGCGACGTAATCGACCAGCGCCGTGGTGGCGACCGCGCCCGACAGGCGCCCGATCGTGCGCAGCACGTCGACGCGCAGCTTGTCGGGGACATCGCCGCGTTTGACGTACTCGCCGAGCGCGTCGGCGACGATGGCGTCGTCGATGGTGCCGGCCAGCTCCGCGATCCGCGGGACCATGTCGGGCGTGGCGAGCAGCGCAAGCGGCGCGGCCACGCCGGCGTCGCCCCGCGCGAGTAGCGCGAACATGCGCGGCAGGGCCTTCCCCTCGTGCCGCGCCGCCAGCGCAGCGGCGGCGGCCGCGCGCACGTCGGAGGCCGCGTCGCCCAGCCGCTCGACGAGCGGCTGGATCACGCGCGGATCGTTGATCCAGCCCAGCGCCTTGAGCGCGCGCCGCCGCACGTCGGGCGCGCGGTGGCCGGCGTAGAGGGTCAGTGCGTCGATCGTCGTCTGGTCGGCACGCAGCGCGTGCGCCTCGCCCAGCTTGCCGAGCGCATCCAGCGCCGCCTGCAGGCGCGTCGGCGTGGCCCCGACGGCCAGGATCTCGACCAGCGGCTCGGCGGCGGTTGCCGCTCCGGACGCTCCGAGCGTCCCCGCGGCCTCGACGGCAGCGGCGTCGTCGCCCCCCACGAGCGTGAGTCGCATCCCCTCCAGCTTGTCGGCCGGGAGCGACGCCGAACGCGCGTCGGGTGCGGGCGCGCCCTTGGCCGTCTTTCCACGCTGGGCGCGATGGCTCTTGGGCGCCGGCGCCGTCTCGGTCGCTGTCGCCTGCGAAGATTGGGACGCGGCAGCCCGCGCGACACCGCCCGCCGCCGCCACCACCAGCGCGAGAAGAAATCCCGCGCGTCTCAAGACGAGGACCCGTTCACGTTTAGTGGGCTTTTGCTTCCGAGTCCGAGAACTCGACCTTGCCGCTGTAGTTGGCGCCCTTGCCGAGCAGCCAGAAGGTGGTGGTGGCGATGGTCTGGCCACGCGACTCGATCGTCATCAGGTAGTGCTTGCGCACGTCGAACTCGGGCTTGGCCAGCTCGATGCTCGACCCGAAGATGCGCGACCCGCGCTCGCGCGTGTACTGCGGATCGCCGGCGACGTACTTCTTGCCCTGGGTGATGTCGTAGAACTTCACCTGGATCTCGCTGTCGTTGAGCGGCCGGGCGAAGAAGGCGAGGTACTCGAGGTTCCAGGTCCCCTTGTCGTCGCCGTGCTCTTCGGTCGGCCAGATCTTGTCGATCTTGTTCCTCTGGAGCGCGCTGACGAACGCCCCCGGCGACGAGAAGCGCATCGGCAGGCGGTTCTTGGTGATGATGATCTTCCCCTTGAAGACGTCCTCCGGCTTGGCGGCCGAGGTCGTGCCGGCGAACGCCAGCAGGGTGAGGGCAACAACAGTCCCAAATCGGAGCGTGGATCCCTTGTGCATTCGGTAGCTCCTGCGCCGTCGGCGCAACGTTGAAACGGGACCCGATATTAGGCGAAGAGCCGGGCGAAATGCCAGGCTCGTCACAAGCCGGGCCGCCGTTTTAGGCGCCGGGCCGACCGCTGCCGTTCGCGCCGGCGCCGGGACCCGGGGCGGCGCCCGAGAACAGCGCCTCCAGGCGGGCCGCGCTGGCCGGATCCAGCTTCGCCTTCTCGCGTGCCAGCCGCAGCACGTCGCGTCCGACCAGACGGTAGAGCTCGATGAGCTCCGGCGCGCGCGCCGCCAGCGTCCCCAGGTGCCGCTCGACCGAGGTGACGTCCCCGCGCTCGACCGGACCGGTCAGCGCGCCCGGCAGCCCGACCTTCGCCAGGTTCTGCACCACGCTGGCGAGCAGCGGGATGAGTACCGGCAAGGCCTGATCGGCGGGAACCCCGGCCTTGATCAGCAGCGACTGAGCCATGTCGGCCAGCGCGACCACGTAGTTCGACGCCATCACGGCCCCGGCGTGATAAAGCGGCAGATTCTCGGCCTCCAGAAACACCGCGCGCGCGCCCAGCGCCCGCACGATCCGCTTGGCGAGCGCCCGGGCCGGCTCGTCGCCCTCGATCCCGAAGGCGACCTCGGCCAGCCCCTCGACGGCGACGCGCGCGTCGGCGAAGGAGACCAGCGGGTGCAGTGTCCCGACCGCGCGCACGTACGGCAGCGCCGCCTTGAGGATGGTCCGCGCCGGGTTGGCGCCCGAGGTGTGCAGCAGGACCTGCTCGCGGCGCAGCCGCCCCTCCTTGGCCAGCCGCTCGGCCACCTCGGGGATGCGATCGTCGCGCACCGAGATGATTACGACGTCGGACTCCGACAGAATGTCCGGGATGTCTCCCGTCGAGCCGACGACGCCCGAGATCGCGCGCGCGGCGTCGGTCAGCTCGACCTGGCGGCCGTGCAGCCCGGTCACCGGCACGCCCGAGCGCACGAGGCGCGCGGCCAGCGCGGTGCCGACGATCCCGGCGCCCATGATGAAGACGGAGGGGGTCGGCTCCGCGGGCCCTTCGGCGATGGCCCGGGCGTTCACTTCAGCTTCGGACATGTAGCTCATGCGAGTCCATTCTTATACAGGTTGTGGGCCTGGATGTAATCGAGAACCGAGCGCGAAACGAGCCCGTCGACCGACCGTCCGGCCAAGAGCGCGTCGCGCACCTCGGTCGAGCTGAGCCGCGGCAGGGCCAGCTTCCCCTCGACGTCGAAGCCGGTCCGCCCGACGACGATGAAGGGGACCGTCCGCTGCAGCTCCTCGCCGGCGTACCAGGTCGGGACCTCGTGAATCAGATCGGCGCCGATCACCAGCGAGAAGGTGTGGGCGGGAAACTCCTGCTGCAAGCGGCGAACGGTGCGCAGCGTTCGACTCTCGACGCCGAGGTCACGCTCGACGGCGCTCACCTTGACGCGCCGGCCGAGCGCCACGGCGGCGGCCTCGCACATCGCCAGCCGGTGGTCGAACGGCGCGAGCGACTTGTCGAACGGATGCTGGAAGGCGGGAACCATCCACAGCTCGTCGACGCCGGCCGTCTCGAGCACGTAGAGCGCGACCATCTGGTGCGCGACGTGCGGCGGATTGAAGCTCCCGCCGAAGAGCGCGACGCGCATCGGAATCAGGGATAGTCGGGGAGCAACGCCGCGCGGCGACGCTCGGCGAAGGCCTGCTCGAACGGCGCGAAGCTCGCCACCAGCTCTCCGATCGATCCCTGCCTTGCCGTCGCCCTCGATCGTCAGGCGCACCTCCGCGCTCCCGGTCAGCAGATCGATGGCCGGCGGATCGGCCACGAACTCGTACGGCTCCGTCCGCCAGCGAAAGTCGTCCGGCGCCAGCCGCCGCGCCGTCGCGAGCAGCGCGATCCCGGTGGCGTAGGGACGGAACGTGGCCCGGTCGGTGACGTGAAGCTGTACGCCGCCGCACGAGCGGCCGGCGAACTTGTGAAACATCGGCCGGAACGAGAGCGGGCGAAAGCGCACGCCCGGCAGCGGCAGCTCCTCGCGCGCCATCCGCCCGAGCGCGGCGACCCAGTCGTAGCCGTCGAGAAACGGCGCGCCGACGATCTCGAACGGCCGCGTCGTCCCCCGCCCCTCCGAGAGATTCGTCCCCTCGAACAGACACTGGCCCGGGTAGACGAGCGCCGTCGTCGGCGTCGGCATGTTGGGCGAAGGCATCACCCACGGCAGCCCCGCCTCGACGTAGTTCATCGCCCGCCGCCACCCGCGCATCGGCACGACGGTCAGGTCGCCGTCGATCGGGCGGGCGAACCGCGCCCCCCCCCACGGCAGCCCGCCCATCCGCAGCCGCGCGACCTCGCCGATCGTCAGACCGTGGCGGACCGGAATCGCGCCGAGCCCGACGAACGACTCGCAGCTCTCGGTGACGGTGCCGCCCTCGATGGCGACGCCGCCGAGCGGATTCGGGTCGATCGAGCACGAGCACCGCCACGCCGGCGCGAAACGCCGCCTCCATCGCCAGCACCATCGTCCAGACGTACGTGTAGTAGCGGCTGCCGACGTCCTGCAGATCGATCACCAGCACGTCGACGCCACCGAGATCGGCCGCCGTCGGCGCCAGCGACTCGAACGTCTCGCCGTACAGGCTGATCACCGGGATCCCGGTGCGGCGGTCCTGATCGTCGTCGACGCCGATCATGTCCTGCGCCTCCCCGCGCACGCCGTGCTCCGGCCCGAAGAGCCGCACCGGCCGGACGCCGACCTCGATGAGGCGGTCGACGACGTGGGTCAGGTCGGCCGCGATGCTGGCGGGATGGCAGAGCACCCCGACGCGACGGCCGCGCAGTCGGCCCAAGAGGTCCACCTTGTCGCGGCAGAGGACATCGAGTCCGCTCTCGACGTTCACCCCGTCAGATTACACCACGCCCCCGAGGCCTCCAGTTCCCCAACCCCCTGCCGTTTCGGCCCGGGCCCCAGAATCTCAAAAACCCCGCTCCGTGCTCATCTCGCTCGGCCTCAACCCCGCTCCGTGCTCATCTCGCTCGGCCTCAACCCCGCTCCGTGCGGAATCGATCGTCGCCCGCCCGAGCTTCCGCGACCCTCCGCACGGGACTTTTTCCGGCGCGTGGGCTGCCATTTCAAAACGAGAGCGCAGCCCACGCGCCGGAAAATGTTCGCGCGCGGAGGGAGCGTCAGACCGAGGGGTCGCGTTCGAAGCGCGCGCGGCCGGAGATCGCGTGCGGTCAGGGCGACGAGCAGGACAACGTGCAAGACCTAGGGCCGAAGGCCCAGGTCAAATCCCGGGGCCGAAGGCCCAGGTCAAATCCCGGGGTCAGTTAATCGGGACGGGCTTGAGCGTGACCTGCTCGCCCTGGGTGTTGACCTTGAAGCGGACCATGCGGCACTTCCACTTCTGCTTGAGGCCGCCCTCGATGAGCCGCAGCTTGGCCGTGAAGGCCTGGACGGTGATCCCCTTCGTCGGCTTCCCCTGGCTCTTCAGCGCGGCGACGTACTCGTTGAAGATGCGGGTGAAGTAGACCGGCTCGGCCTCCTGGCCGAGAGCGCTGCCCCTCGGGCGACGACGAGGCCGACGGGGCGCCGGCCCTCCTCGACCAGCATCTGATCCGACCGCCAGCGCGAGGTCTCGTCGGCCTCCTCCTCGGCCTCGTCCTCGTTCGGCTCCTCGCGTCCGAGCAGCCGCGCCAGCATGACGTTGAGGCCGTTCGACAGCCCCTCGAAGTCGGGGCCGACCGGCTTGAACATGTAGTCGATGTTCCCGTTGATGATCTCGGCGACGCCGAGCTCGATCTTGTCGAGCGGCTTGATGAACCGCAGCGCGGTCAGCATCGCGACGCCCGAGCGCGACGAGGATCGCGAGCACGCCGAAGCCAATGATCTTCTGCCCGACCGACGACACCGAGTCGAGCGCGTCGGAGATCGAGTTCAGGGCGACGACGCCGCTGGTCTTGTCGAAGGCGTTGCCGTGCAGCGGGCGCCGCGACCGCCGCGTACTCGCGGCCGTCGAGCGTCAGATGAAAGAGCTCCGTCGGCGCGTTCTTCTGCAGCGCCTGCTGCCCCCAGGCCTCGGCCGACTGGAACAGCACGGCGTTCAGCGCCTGCGTCTTGTTGCCGTCCTCCTTGGCGCTCTCGCCCGTCGCCCTCGGAGACGAAGCTCGACGTGTGGACCTTGCCGTCGTGGAAGTAGGCGACCTCCATGCCGAGCAGGTCGCGCTTGAGCCTGCGCGTCGCGCGCGTCGACGACGTAGCCGACCAGCAGCGCGCCCGCGAATGATCCCGTCGGGGTGAATGATCGGTGCGACCGCCACGCGGGTCATGCGCCCCGAAGCGTCCAGATGTCCTTGGTCGCCTCGCCGTGCAAGGCGCTGCGCGACGGCCGGGTACTTGGAGCGCAGGTCCTCGCCGAACATCGCGTTGACGTTGAGGTCGCGCGCCACGACCTTGCCGGCCGAGTCGATGATCGCGACGATGTCGGCCTTGCGCGAGCCGCCCGTCTGCAGGAAGCGCGTTGAGCTCCTCGCACTGCTCGAAGGCCGCCTGGCGGCGCCCCGTCTCGTCGGCCTTGTCGAAGACGCCGACGACCGCGGGCCGGTGGCGCAACCCGGCGACCAGATTGGCGAAATCGAGCGCCTCGAGGCGCGCGATCGACTGGTGCATCCGCTGGCCGCGGGAGACGTCGGTCTCCACCTCGTGAACGATCGAGTCCTTGAGCTCCTGCGTCACGACGGCGTAGAGCCGGCCGGTGAACGCGAGCAAGACGATGGCGGCGACAAGCCCGATCTTCATGCGGTGCATGTCCTGGCTCCTCTGCTCGGCTTGGGGGAATGGAACGGGGTGGGTAACGGCGACGGAAGGTGACGAAAGCGAAATGGCGCGCTGTGCAAACGACGGACGGCGCCCGGCGATTCTGAGAGGCCCGGATTATCGGCAGCGGTGCGCGCGAGTCAATGATTGGGGACTGCTGCGGCAGAGACGACGAAAAATTTGACCGCCAACGCACTTGAGCCTACATGTAGGGACAACACTCCGAAGGAGGGCCTCATGCTCAAGGAACAACGACTTCGACATCGCATTCTCGATCGGCGCGGCGCAACGGCGAGCGCACGGGCCGGACCGACGGACGACTTCGGCGGGTCAACGTCGACCTCTACGTGAATCGCTTCCTGAACGGTCAGCCCTACTGTGCCGCATGACGACTCAGCCGCACCGGCGCGCGTCTGATTCCGATGATCGAGCCCGACAGAGCCGCGCGCCCCGCTTCATGGGCCTGCAGTTCCAGCTCCCCGGACAGCCGCGAGATCCTGACCGCCTCGGGCGAGACGATGACCGCGCGACGACGGCGCGACGGTCGGCATCCGCTTCACCAACCTGCCGCCCGACGCCGCCTGGGCGATCGAGTCGTTCCTCAGCTTCACCTGAGCCCCGCCCGGGGCGGCTCGGCCGCCGCTCCGAAAAACTCAACCGTCGCGCTCTCATTCAGCTGCAACGCAACTGCAACGAAAGAACCTTGAGCTCTCTCGTGGGGGCGTGCGTCTATCTGGTGGGGTTCGCTTGACAGGTGCGGAGGCCGTCAGTATGGTCCGGCTCTCCGCCTTGTTTCTGCTCGCTTTGTCAGCCGCCATCGCCAGACCAGCGCGCGTGATGTTGACCGCGCCGGAGGAGCTCGTGGATCAGAACAGGAAGCCTGGCGTCTCGCCCGACCAAGGACATCAGTGATCTCGAAGGCGCGTCTCGGTCTGAAGCGACCCGACGGCAGCCCCGGCGGCGCCCCTGCGCCCGGCGGAATGCCCCCGGCCGGGGTCCGCCCTGCCCCGGGACAGCCGTTTCCGCAGCCGGGACGCGCCCCCGGGGGCCCGGCAGCCCCGCAGCGCGCGGCGGCCCCCGCCGCGGCCCCGCCTGCCGGGATCGAACCCCTACGCCAGCATGAGGCCCCACGGGCGGCTTCGATCTGCGCTCGATCGACGACGGCATGCCGGTCGCAGAACGTCGCGTTCGGGCCGCGGCAAGACCGTGCTCATCGCGTCGGTCATCGTCGGCGCCGCGGCTTCGCGCTCGGCGGCGGGCTCGGCATCGCCAGCGTCGGCCGCGCCAACATGAACACCGCCAACCACGCCGCCAAGACCGTCAAGGGCGAGCTCGACGAGATGCAGAAGACGCTGAGCGCAGATCGGCACGGCCGTCGCGTTCAGCCAGCAGCGGATGGCGGCGGCACAAGAAGGACGCGCTGTCCTACGACCCGCAGCTCATCACCGACCTCGAGAGGGTGAAGCTCGATCCGCGGCCCGACACGGCAACGATCTTCCGCGTCGACTACTTCCGCCTCGAGGACGTCGTCGTCGACCGGCTGTTCAACTACTACTACGACACGATCGCGCTCTACAACGAGGTCGAGCGCCACATCACGAAGCCGACGCCGACGCGGCGTCGCTGGCGGCCTACGCGGCCAAGACGGCCGCCACGGCGCAAGAAGAACTACGGCATCGTGTTCGACACGCTCGGGCAAGATCATCGTCGGCAACCTCGTCGAGGTCGGCGAGCAGGTCTGCAAGAACGGCGGCAAGGACTGCGGCGCCGACGACCTCGTCGGCTTCAAGATCCGCTCGAACACGGGCGCGCCCTGGGTCGATCGCAAGACGGGCGGCAAGCTCGACTCGCGCAACGTCGATCCCGATCAAGCCGACGCCGCTCATGGACGCCGTCGATGTCTGGCTCGCCCGACGAGGTCCGCCAGAGGCTACAAGCAGCGGATGGCCAACATCCGCACGCTCGTCAGCCAGCTCACCGTCACGCAGAAGGAGCTGTTCGACGGCATCGACAAGGACGCCGCGCGGCCCGACATCTTCACCGTCTTTTAAATCAGGAACCCTGGGAGGGTTCCTGCGACCTCCCGCGACGAGCTCCGGCGGGCGAAGCCCGCCTTCGCTCACGCGATCAAATCAGGAACCCTGGGAGGGTCCCTGCGACCTCCCGCGACGAGCTCCGGCGGGCGAAGCCCACCTTCGCTCACGCGATCAAGTCAGGAACCCTGGGAGGGTTCCTGCGACCTCCCGCGACGAGCTCCGGCGGGCGAAGCCCGCCTTCCCTCACGCGATCAAATCAGGAACCCTGGGAGGGTTCCTGCGACCTCCCGCGACGAGCTCCGGCGGGCGAAGCCCGCCTTCGCTCACGCGATCAAATCAGGCCCTGGTAGCTGTCGAGCGCTTGGGCACCGTGCGAGCGACGATGCGCTAGCGGGTGATGGCGCGGAGCGCGGTGCGGATGGTGGCGCGGGCCACCGTTGAGCGCGCCAGGGCGGCGGCGAGGGGCGGGGACGAACGGTAGTAGAGGTCGACGACGGTCCGGGCCAGGGCGCTCCGGGCCGTGGCGGTGTCGCGCAGGGCGCGCAGGGTCGCCACCTCGGGCGCTAGGTCGGAGCCGAAGGCGGCGGTGGCGATGAAGCAGCCGGAGAGCTGGGTGAACTTGCGGGCCGGCGTGTAGATGACCTGGAACGTCGGCGCCGAGTTGCCGCAGACGCCCAGCGCCTGGATCCCGACGCCGTAGGTGGAGCTCGGCACGAGCCCGTCGATCTGGGCGGTGGTCGAGGTCCCCGGCGCGGCGACCGGGAGCGGCGCCGCCGGCGTCCAGGCGGGGAACGTCGTCGGATCGATTGTCGCGTTCGTCGGCAGCGCCGAGTAGCGAACGTCGTAGCCGACCACCGCCTGGCCGCCGTTCTCGCTCGACTGCAGCACGGTGAGCGTCGCCGAGCTGCCATCGCTACCGGCGGCGGCGGTGAACGAGACCGGCAGCGGCGTCGGCGAGGGGGTGGCGCTGCAGTCGACGGTGCCTGTGCCTGGACAGGCGGAGAGGCTCACGACGACGCGCGCCGGACCGCCCGGTCCGTTCACGAGCGCGAGACGCCCCGCCCCGCTGCCCGGATCGCTGCTGATCGTGTCGTCGGGCGGCGACACGTCCCCGGTGGCGCCGCTCCAGTCGCCGTAGCCCGCGATGTCGCCGGCGATGGCCGTCGTGCCGACGTCGGCGGCCGTGCCGGTCAGCGTGAACGGGACGCGGAACAGGACCGACGGCTGGCCGACGTTGCCGGGCTGGCCGTCAACGCCGTAGTCCGCCATGTCCAGCGCGCTGACCTCGTTGGGGTGCTGGTTGGCGGCGTTGATGTCGAACTCCTTGGCCACCTCGACGGAGAGGGCGTACGCGCCGGGTGCGAGATCGCCCGGGATGACCCAGTGCCCCGTGAAGGCGGCCCCGTAGGGCGGAGTCGCGGCGGCGACCGCGTCGACGTCGTTCATGGCGAAGTACTGCGCGGAGTCGCCCGCGTCGCAGGAGCTGGGGGTAGCCGATGCGGGGGAAGCAGGGGCTGCCGCCGAAGTTGTAGAGATCGGCGCGCGGCGGAAAGTACGACGCCGGCTGCGTCGAATCGAGCAGCCCTTTGGCGCTACGGAACAGGCCGCTCGGGCAGGTGATCGCGTCGACGATCTCGTTGAGCGCCATCGGCCGGCAGAAGTACGGCTCGGGCGAGGAGGTGTTCTCGTGGTCGACCAGCTCGTCCTCCATCCCGTCGTTCATGGCCACGAAGGTGTAGAGCTCGCCGTGCGCGTGCGCCCAGATCGGCAGCGCCATCGGACGCCGCCCGTAAGGGAAACGCGGGCCGGAGAGCATGTCCCACGTCCCGGGGCGGTTGCCGATGCCGTGGATCGCCACCGCGTTCGTGACCACCAGTGTGTCGACGAACTCGGTGCCGTCGGCGCTCTCCAGCCACACGGCGACCTGCGGTCCGAAATCCGGGTGCGTCTTGTCGAAGACGCAGGTCGTGTCGCCCGTCGCGCGGAAGCAGTCGGGCTGAAAGGTGTAGTCGAGGACGGTGCAGCTGGCGGCGCCCGAGGCGCGCCCCGCCACCAAGAAGGTGGCCAGCCAGGCGGCGCCCGCCATCGCAGCCGCGCGCCTCACATCATCAGAGCTCGAGCCCGTCCATCGCGTCGTTCGACTTCTTCGACGAGGTCTTCTTCTTGTTCTCGGACGCCGACGAGCTCTTGGAGTTCACCTCGGAGGGGCTGACGGCCTTGCCCGAGGTCGACGGCACGACGATGTCCGCGTGCTCCTCGGTCCCGGGCTTCTTGGTCTCGTGACCGACGACGCGATCGATGATGTCGTCGTTCTCGTCGTTCCCTTCCTTGCCGCGGTTGGCGACCGACTCGACCAGCTCGTCCTTTTCGACCGTCCCCGGGTTGACGATCTTGCGCTTGTCGACGACGCGCTCGTGCGTCGCCTGATCGTAGAGCACCAGGCAGTAGACGCCATAGAACTCCGAGCGGTCGACCAGCTTGAGGCGGTCCGAGCCGGCGTTCCAGGCGAAGTGGTCGAGCACGTGGTTGATACCGGCCTTGGTCTTGTCGTCACGGTAGATGGCGCGCGCGTTGCCGTAGCGCGCCTCCATGCCCTTGCCGAACTCGGCGAACGACTTCCCCTGCAGGGCGTCCTTGTTGAACGCCAGGAACATCTTGTAGAGCCCGTCCTCGAAGAAGAAGAAGTAGCGGGTCCACTGGTCTTCCTTGGTCACCAGCACCGCCTCGCTGGTCCCCTGCTGGAACTCGGGGCCGACGATCGAGACGTCCCAGCCGCTCTTCTGCCCTTCGAACTTGGTGTAGCTCTTCTTGACCGCGTTGATCTCGCGCATCTCCTCGTCGTGGATCCGCTGCTGCTTGCCGGGATCGGCCGACGCCTCGGTCGATCCGCTTCTTGTACTTCCCCTCGACCGCCAGGCGCGCCGCGGCCATGACCTCCTCGGGGTGCATCCCCCACTTGAAGGTCCCCGCGTCGGGATCGCCGAGCCGCACCGCCTTCAGCTTGTCGACCTCCTTCGAGCTGGCGACGGGCGCGCTCCCCTCGCCGCCTTTCTTCTTGCCCTTGCCCTTGGCGTAACTCGGCGTGCTCGCGGCCGCGGCAACCACGCCGAGCGACAGAGCGAGCACAAAATTACCAGTGGTTCTCATCGGGGCCTCCTCGTGACGGTCCCGGCGACGCGCGCCGGAGGGACCTCGGAAGTTAGCACAAAAAACTGCCCCGATATCACGGGGTTTCTTGCTCTCAATCCGAGTCTTGCGAGTCTTGCGAATCGCGTGCGGGGGCGGGACGACCGTCGTCGACCCAGGTGTCGTCGATCTTCGTGGGGTGGTAGCTCTCCGCGCGCCCCGACCGCAGGTCCTGGTCGGGCGTGGGCGAGTAGACCGCCCGCTCCCCGGGACCGGAGTAGTCGATCCAGAATGCCGACCGATCCTTCCGCACGTCGAGGTGGACGAAGCTCGAGTTGGGGTAGTAACCGACCCCAACCTTGTCGAATGTCCGCCGCAGGTAGTCGCGCAGCTCGGCCGTCTTCACCCCCTCGACCCGGAAGTCGCAGGCCAACCCCTTCATGTGCGGGCTGTGCGGGTTCTTGGCCACGTTCGGGTGCCGATAGCCCGAGACCACCTCCAACCGCCGCCCCGGCCAGTGGTGCCCCGTCTGGTAGAGCAGCCGCATGAGTCGCGGGTCCATCTTGTGCTCGACGTTGGTGTAGTGACAGCGAAGGAAATGGTCGAAGCGGCGTTGCGTCCCCTTGACCGGGCGTCCCTTGCCGTCGCGCAGCCGCAGCGCCATCGTCTCGCGCCGGTTCACCGCGTAGAGCACCACGGGCGTGTTCTTGGGGGCCTTCTTCGTCTTCGCGTTCGCCTTGGCGTTCGCCTTGGCGGCGCGCGCCGGCCGCGGCGTCTCCGTTCCGGTCATCCGCAGGCGGGCGGTCGCGCGCGCGGCCGTGGGCGCGAGCGCCAGGCAGCCTGCGACGGCGAGCAGCGCGAGGGCCCTGGGGCGATGAGCGAGGTTCAACATGGGGCGGCGACCGTTTCGCCTCTCTTCAGCATGAGGGACGCGGGCGCCAGATTCATCAAAACGGACCTACGGCGGTGGCGTCAACTTTCTCACCAGCTCCTCGAGCAGCTCGTGGGCGGCCCGCGGCGACAGCTCGTCCGGCTCGAGCGCCCGCAAGCGCTCCAGGACCTCGCGCGCGGCGGCGTCGGCCGGTAGATCCGCTCCGGCGCCCGGGGCGCCGAACAGGCCCAGCTGCCCGATACCCGCCTCGACCGCGCCGGGAACGACCGGGCGCGGCAAATCGGCCGCGGCGCCGACGGCGCCCTCGGGCGCCTCGAGCGTCCGCAGGATGGCCCGCGCGCGCGCGACGACGCCCGCCGGGAGCCCGGCCAGCCTGGCCACCTCGACCCCGAACGAGCGGCTGGTCCCGCCGGCGGTCAGCTTGCGGAGGAAGACCACCTCGCCTTTCCACTCGCGCGCCGCGACGCTCACGTTGCGGACGCGCGGGTGCGCCTCCGCCAGCGCCGCCAGCTCGTGGTAGTGGGTGGCGAACAGCGTCTTGGCGCCGATGTGGTCGTGGATGTGCTCGGCCACCGCCCAGGCGATCGAGACGCCGTCGTAGGTCGAGGTCCCGCGCCCGATCTCGTCGAGCACGATGAGGCTCCGCGCGGTCGCGTGGCGCAGGATCTGCGCCGTCTCGCGCATCTCGACCATGAACGTCGATTCGCCGCGGGCCAGGTTGTCGCCGGCGCCGACCCGGGTGAAGACCCGGTCGCAGAGGCCGATGCGGGCGGCGCGCGCGGCGACGAAGCCGCCCATCTGCGCCTGGATCACCGCCAGCGCCACCTGGCGCATCAGCGTCGACTTGCCGGCCATGTTGGGGCCGCTGACGATCAGGATCTGCTCGGCGGCGGGGTCGAGCCGCACGTCGTTGGGGACGAAGCTGCCGGCGGCGGCAAGCCGCTCGACCACCGGGTGCCGCGCGTCGGTGAGCTCGATGGCGCCGCCTTCATCGACGGTTGCCCGGCAGTAGCCGTTCCGGTGCGCGACCTCGGCCAGCGCGGCCAGCGTGTCGGCCGCGGCGACGCGCGCCCCCAGCGCCAGGAGCCGCTCGGCGTCGGCGGCGACCCGGGCGCGCAGCGCGGTGAAGATCTCCAGCTCCAGCGCGATCCGCTTCTCGTCGGCGGAGAGCACGGTCGCCTCGAACTCGCCGAGCTCGGTGGTGACGAAGCGCTCGGCGTTGGCGACCGTCTGCTTGCGCCGGTAGTCAGCCGGAACCGCGGCCAGATTCGCCCGCGTCACCTCGATGTAGTAGCCGAAGACGCTGTTGAACTTGACCTTCAGCGACGGGATGCCGGTGCGCGCCCGCTCGCGCGCCTCGATGGCGGCGATCCGGTCGCGCCCGCCCGAGGCGATGTCGACGAGCTCATCGAGCTCGGGAGAGACGCCCGCGTTGACGTAACCCCCGTCCTTGGTCAGCGCGGGCGCGTCGGGGCGAAGCACCCGCTGAAGCTCAACCGCCAGCGGTGCGGCCAGATCATCACCGCCGTCGACTTCGTCTCCGTCGCCATTCCCTCGAGCGAGGCGAAGCAGATCCGGCTCGCCCGCGACGGCGCCGGCAATCTCGCCCGCGTGCGCCTCCGCGAGCGCCGCCTCGAGCTCGGGCAGCGCGGCCAGCGAGCGCCCGAGCACCGCCAGATCGCGCGGCGTCGCGACGCCGAGCCGCGCGCGCCCGACCAGCCGCTCGACGTCGGCGATCCCGCCCAGCAGCTTGCGCGCCCGATCGCGCGCCGCGTGCGCGCCGACGAGGCGCTCGACCGCGTCGTGACGGCGCCTGATCGCCGCCAGATCGACCGAGGGAAACAGCAGCCAGCGACGCAAGAGGCGCCCCCCCATCGCCGTCCGCGTCTCGTCCAGCAGATCGATGAGCGATCCCGACCGGCGGCGCTCCTGCAGGGACTCGACCAGCTCGAGGTGCGCGCGCGCCTGCTCGTCGATGATCAGCGAGTCCCCGCGGGCGTAGACCTCGAGGCCGGTGAGCGGCAGCTCGGCCCCCGGCTGGGTGGCGCGCGCGTAGCGGAGCACGGCGGCCGCGGCCGACGCCGCGCGCGGCAGGCGTTCGAAGATCGTCCCGTCGAGCTTGGCGCCGAGCGCCCGCGGCAGCTCGACCGCCGCGTCGCCGTCGTCGACCGCCGCCCGCGGTAGCCGGGGGAACGCCCCCTTCAGGAGGTCGGCGAGCGCGCGATCGGCGTCGCCGCGACCGAACACCAGCTCGCGCGGGGCCACGCGGCCGATCTCTTCGAGCAACACCTCGGCGCTGGGGGCCTCCGTGGCGTGGAAGTCGCCGGTCGTCACGTCGAGAAAGGCGAAGCCGTAGCCGCCGCGCGCGTCGCCGACGGCGGCCGCCACGTGGCTGGGGGCGCGCGGATCGAGCGACTCCTCGTCGAGCATCACGCCAGGCGTGATGACCCTGACCACGTCGCGCTTGACGATCCCGCGCGCCACCTTGGGATCTTCGAGCTGCTCGCACAGCGCGACCCGGTGGCCGAGCTCGGTCAGCTTGCCCAGGTAGGTCCGCACCGCGTGGTGCGGCACGCCGCACATGGGGACCGGGTCCTCCTTCCCCTTGTCGCGCGTGGTGAGCGTCAGAATCGAGGACGCGGGCCGCGTAGACCGCGTCGTCATAGAACATCTCGTAGAAGTCACCCAGCCTGAACAGCACGATGGCGTCCGGGTACCTCGACTTGACGTCGAGGTACTGGCGCATCAGCGCGGTGGGCGCGGCAGCTTGCACAGATGTGCGGGTGTGCGGACCCGCCTCCTATGGTTCTTTCTCGGCTATTTCTTCGGCGCGGCGGCCTTCTTCTTGGCTGCCGGCTTCGCGGTGGCGGCGGCCTTCTCCTTGCCCGCCGTCTTCTTCTTCGCGATGCGCGCCTTCAGTTTTCGCTGCCGCGTGAGGCGGCGCATCTTCATCGACCGCCGGTTGTCCCTTCGTCCCATGCGCTCGCAATATCCCGATTCCCGCGCGCCCGTCAAGCCAGGTTCGGAGAAGCGAAGCAGATTCGGGCTTGAGTTGTCACCGGCGCCCGAGCGTGTTAGCTGCCTAGATCGCCGATGAAACTTCCCAGTCTGCGGCGCCCGGTCGGTTCTTCGGTCCTGGCTGGGGTGTGCGGCGCGGGCCTCGTCGACCTCGGTCTCACGGCCTCCGCCGGCGGCGCGGGCGGTGTGGCCGCGCTGGCGCTCGGATTCTACGGGGCGGCGGCAATCCTGCTCGGTTTCGCGGCCCAGCTGGTCGTCGACGCAATCGACGGCGCCCGTCCGCCATCCTGGCGCGCGCTGCGCGAGGACCCCGAGCGCGATCGCGCGGTGGCGGCCGGCATCCTGGCCGCGCTGGTCGGCGCTCTGGTCATCGCCGTCGTCGCGGCCGCGGGTCAGAAGCTCCTGGTCGGCAAGATGGCCAGCCAGAAGCTGGCGACCATTGCCGCCGCCGGGATGGTGGTGATCGGCGCGCTCCCCGGCGGCGCGGCGGCCATCGCGGCGCTTCCGCTGCTGCGGCGGCTCGCGCGCGCCCTCCCCCGCCCGCGCCGGCTCGGCGCCACCGGGATTTTGCTCTCGGGCCTGGCCGTCGCGGCCGTGCTGGCGTTCGTCTTCGCGCTGTCGCGCGCCGACTGGAGGGTGCTCGATCTCGGGCCGCTCTACGCGCTCGCCGCGGCGATCGTCCTCGCCAAGGCGCACGGCCTCTTTTGGTTCTGGTCGCGGGCGGGCCGAGCGCTCCGCGCGAAGCTCCCGGTGGCGCTCGGCGCCGGACTACCGCTCGCGGTCGCGGTGGCGGCGATGGGCGGCCTCATCGTCGGGTCGCGCCTCCCCGAGGGGGCGCCGGCGTTCGAGGCGGTCGCCGACCATGGCTGGGGGCTGCGGGCGCTGCTGGCGACGGCGCGACGCCTGACCGACCACGACGGCGACGGGTTCTCGGCCCGCTTCGGCGGCGGCGACTGCGACGACACGCGCGCCGACGTCTACCCCGGGGCCGAGGACATCCCCGGCGACGGCATCGACCAGGATTGCGAGGGGGGCGATGCGAAGCCGGCGGCCGCCGGGCCCCACGCTTCGGCGACCGCCCCGGCCGACAGCGCGGCGCTGGCGCCGATCAAGCCGCGCGCCGACGGGTGGAAGGGGAACATCCTCATCGTCACCATCGACGCCTTCCGGGCCGACCGGCTGGGTGTCGCCGGCTACGGCCGCCCGCCCGGGCGCTCGCTGACGCCGACGCTCGACGCGCTCGCCCGCCGCGGGGCCTACTTTCGGCGCGTCTGGTCGCAGGCGCCCAACACGCCGCGCTCGTTCCCCGCGATCGTGACCGGGCGGTACCCGACCGACATCGCCTTCGACAAGCCGACGGTGAACTACCCGAACCTGCTGCCCACCAACCACACGTTCTTCGAGGTGCTCGCGGCGGTTGGCCTCAAACCGTTCGGGATCTTCTCGCACTTCTACTTCACGCCCGATCGCGGAATCAGCCGCGCCTTCGCCGAGTGGTCGGACGACGGCGCGGGCACCATCGCCGAGTCGAACAAGGACAGCGCCTCACCGCGCATCGTGCCTCGCGTGATCGAGCGCCTGAAGCAAGAAGCAGCCAAGCACGAGCGGTTCGTGCTCTGGACGCACCTGTTCGAGCCGCACTCGTCGTACATGCCGCACAAGGAGTTCCCCACCTCACTGTCGGGCGTGCCGGGGCTGATGGAAAAGTACGACTACGAGATCGCCTTCGCCGATCTGTGGGTGAAGAAGCTGTTCGACGAGGTCAAGGCGCTCGGTCTCGACAAGGACACCGCCATCATCGTGTGCGCCGACCACGGTGAGGCCTGGGGCGAGCACAAGGAGTTCTTCCACGGCACCGACCTCTACGACGAGCAGATGCGCGTGCCGCTCATCATCGCCATCCCCGGTCAGGCCCCGGCGGTGATCAACGATCAGGTGGAGCTGGTCGATCTTGGGCCCACGCTACTCGATCTGGTCGGCGCGCCGATCCCGCCGGCGATGCGCGGCCGCAGCCTGCTGCCGCGCATCCAGGGGAAGCCCCTGCCGCCGGCGCCGATCTTCTCGGAGATGATGCCGGCCACCGCCTGGCCTCACCAGGCGGCGATGATGGTCGACGGCGACTACAAGCTCATCCACCGCATCTCCGACCGCCGCTGGGAGCTCTACGACCTCAAGCGCGATCCGGGCGAGAAGACGAACTTGGCGGCCAACCCGACCGACGCGGCGCTGTTCGAGGCGCTACGGGCGAAGATGATCGCCTTCGAAGAGCGGCCCCGTTAGGAGGGCGCTCTCACGATTCGTCACATCTTCGGCGGCACCAACATCCGCGCAATCAAGGTCGAGCCGTCCGCGCGCCGACGCGCCCAACCCATCGGCGTCCCGTCTCCGGCGACCGCACCTCCGCCGAATCAAGTCACCCAAGCGGGCGTCGCAGCGGTCGTCCGGCCGCACACCACGCAACCCGCCCCGGTCTTTGCCGACAACGGGACATGCGCGGAATCAAGACGGTGCGACGGCGTCAGCTCAATTTGCCCCTCGGGACACCACGCACGTGGGGTGGCGCTCGCAAAGGCGCCGGGCGGAAACCGCGCGGCCGTCCCTCGATGCCCCACGACACGCGGCCGAAGGTCGATCCGCGATACCCGGTGCAGGTGACCATTCGCGCGACGCCGGGGCTGCCGTCGCTCCGCTCCCCCCGAGTATTCGGGGCGCTCCGGCACGCCATCGCACGGGCGTCGCTCGACCGGTTCCGGGTGATTCACTTCTCGATTCAGCAGGACCACGGTCACTTCATCGTCGAGGGGGACGAAGCCCGGCGAGCCCGCGGGGGTATGCACGGCCTGGCAATCCGGTTGGCGCTGGCGGTCAACCGCGCCCTCGGGCGCAAGGGACAGGTCGTCGGCGACCGCTATCATGCGCGGCCGCTGACCACGCCGCGCCAGATGCGGGCCAGCATGGTCTACGTGCTGCTCAACTTCCGCAAGCACCTCCGGGCGCCCGCCTGCATCGACCCGCGCAGCTCGGGGCCGTCCTTTTCGGGGTGGCAGCGCGCGCCCGCGATCGCCGGCGCGATCACCGACTCTTCTTCGGAGACGGCGACGCCAGCGACCTGGATGGCGTGCGTCGGATGGAGGCGCGCGGGCGGTCCGTTGCGGGTTGAGGAGCACCCCGCCTCGGCGCCGCGCGCGCACCCGACTTGAATCCGCGGATGTTGCCCCACGGGGGCGCGGCGACTTGAATCCGCGGATGTTGCGATGCGGGGCCGCAGGCGACGGAGGCGGCACATCGCCACTTGAATTCGGGATGTTTGCGGCCCGGAGATGTGACGAATCGTGAGAGCCGGAAGCTAGCCGGGGCCCGGCGGGGCGTCGCCGCCCGCGTCGGGAACCACGGCAGCCGGCGGCGGCGTGCCGTCGAGCGCGGCGGCGACGACGTCGCGACGCTCGGGGCGCGCCCGGCCGAGGACGTAGGCGCGGATCTCCTGCCAGTCGCCGGCGCCGGGATCGTGGCGCGCGCAGGTGATGGCCTTGACCCACAGCGCGTCCTCCGGCTGGTCGCGCCACCGCGCGGCGCGGATCCACTGCGCGCAGGCCTCGCGGGGCCGCCCGACCCGCTCCCAGACCGCGGCCCCGCGCGCCAGGCCGGCCGCGCGATCGGGCGTGTGATAGGCGAGCTCCATCAGCATGCGCTCGGTGCCGCCGAACCGACCGGCGCGGCCGAAGATGGTCGCCACCAGCTCGAGCGCGTCGGGCGAGGTCGCGTCCTCGTCGAGCAGCAGCTCGGCCCAGCGCAACGCGCGGGGGACGTCGTCGAGGATCGCGGGGAACGCCGCCGCCAGCGGCAGCAGGCGCGCCGACAGCGCCGGACCGGCCAGCACCCAGCCGTCGACGTCGGCAGGCAACTGGCTAGGCGCCGGCGGCCAGGCGCCCGCGGCCGGCGGCGCATCGGGTGTCACGCCGCCCAGGAAGGCCGCGAGCGCGAACGTGGCGCGGGCGTCGTCGCGGGCCCCGATCCTCTTCCAGGCGTCCCCCGCCGCCACGGCGGCCGCCGCCCGCTCGGGCAGAAGCTTGCGGCCGCGCGCCGGATCGAGCCGCGCGACCGCCTCGAGATCGCGGCTCTCCGGCACCGCACGCCCGAGGTCGTGAAGGGCGGCCGCGCGCGCCGCCAAGAGCTCGGCGAGCCGCCCGTTCTCGGCGATCGTCGGCTCGGCCCGCAACACGGCGTCGAGGCGCCACTCGCGCTCCAGCGCCGCCAGCGCCGCAAGCTCGAGCACCGGCTGGCCGGCGGCCCGTGCGCGCGCCGCCGCCGCGCGCGCCTCGGCCGGGGTCGGCAGCGCCGTCGTCGGGGGAATCGATTTCTTGCCGTTCAGCGGTCGGCCGATCTGCCAGGGGGGCGCGCTGCACCCCGCTACCGCGCAGGCCCCGAAGGCGATCGCTCCCCGAAGCTTGCCCCGAAGGTTGCCCCGAAGCTTCATGGGCCCCGCCTCCGCTCGTCGCGGGAGGGGGTCGCGATCAGGGCCAGCAGCGCCCCGCCCACCAGCGCGCCCGCGAAGAACGACAGCATCGGCAGCCCGACCGGCTCGCGCAGGATCGCCGACGGCGCGATCGCCGCCGCCAGCGGCGCGAAGGCGAGCGGCAGCGAGGTCAGCGCCAGCGGTCCGCCCACCAGCACCAGGAGGATGGCGATGGTTCCCGCCGCCGCCACCAGTCCGGCGCGCAGGGTGCGGTTCCAGATCTCGGAGAGGGCGAGATCGTTCGGCGCGCCCCCGATCGGCTGGGCGTCCAGCCTGAACGCATCGGCGACGTCGGGCGCGACGGGGATCCCGACCAACGGCCCCATCGCCTCCAGCGTCGCGCTCCGGACCTCGTCCGCCAGCACCCCCTCCGTCGGCAGATCCGCCCCGTAGAGCATCTCCTTGAAGTCGAGCCGCGCGGTGTGCCGCTTCTGGACCGCGGCGATCCGGCGGGCCAGCGCCGCCGCGGTCGCGCTCAGCACCGGCGCCGGCAGGCGGGCCCCGTAGACCGACGCCACGACAACGCGGACCTCGTCCAGTGTGGCGCCGGTGGCGAGCGCGTTGGCGCCCAGGACCAGCCGCTCGATCTCGGGCGCGCCCAGCGGCCACGGGTGATGGGCAGCGAAGTCGCGGACCGTGTCGGCCACCTCCGCCTCGAGCCGCGGCGGATCGGCCGCCGGGATGAGCGCGGCCGCCCGCGCCACCCGCTCGACCGAGAGCGCCTCGGCGCGGTTGAGCGTGCGGCCGGACCGCGCGCAGATCCGCAGCACCCGATCGCGCGCGTCGTCGGCCAGGATGCCCGCCCCCACGAGGCGCGCCACCGGCGGCGTCGCCGGCGCCGACAGATCGACCCGCACCTGAGCGCGCCGCAGCTCCTCCCCGATGTAGCGCTCGGCGTGGGCGACGATCGCCAGGCGATCGACCGTCGGATCGTCGTCGAAGCGGACGCCGATGAGCGCCTCACGGCGATCGGCCGACAGCTCCAGCCGAACGGCCGGATCGGTTCGGGCCTGTACAAGGACGCGGCGCAGCTCCTCCGGATCGTCGGGGATGCCGCTCGCCTCCTGCCCTTGGAACGTCACGCCCAGGAACAGATCGGCGATCGACCAGGCGTTGGCCACCCCCGGCTGCGAGCGCAGATCGTCGGTGAGCCGGCGGACCTCCCGCAGCACGACCGGCTCGTCGAGATCGCCGTGGACGCTGACGAAGAACATCGGCGTCGCGCTCCACTGCCGGGTGCCGACCCGCAACCGGGGCGAGAGCGCGGCCACCTCGAGCGCCAGGCCCGCCGACACCCAGAGCACCAGACGCAAGAAACGGGGCGGCCCACCGGTCGCCCGGTCGCGCACGCGCGGGCCGACGAACCCTATCGCCGCCGCGCCGATCGCCGCCAGCGCGCCCGCCAGCCGCACGCCCGGAACCGTCATCAGCGCGAACGGCGCCGCAGCGGCCACGCCCGCCGCCAGGGCGCGCGAGACGCGCCGGCGCCCGAGCGGGAAGTGCGCCCGCCGGGCCGCGACCATCACGAACAGGGCCCAGAGCGTGGCGAACGCCAGCGGCAGGAAGCGGGCGCGGTGGTTCCGCGGGTCGGGCCAGAGCGGCCGGGTCTCGAGCCCGCCGCCCGGCGGTCCGAGGACGCTCAACCCCGACTCGGCCAGCGCCTTGGCAACCGCCGGCTCGGTCCCTTGCCAGTCGGGCGCGTCGACCAGGAACCGCACCCGCCGGCCGTTCTCGCTCATGAACCACCCGAGCGCGTCGGCCCGCCGCACGATGCGCTGGCGCGCCGCCTCCCCCTGCGCCTCGTTCGGCCCGCGCGAGAGCACGGGTCGCGCGCTCGGCTTGCCGCTGCCGTCGACGGTGACGTCGAGCAGCCCGGCCGGTCCGAACACGGCGCGCACGCCGGGAACGGCGCCGATCCTCTGCTCGGCGAGCGCGAGCGCCTCCCGGTTGGCGGCGTCGTAGAGATCTTCGACCTCGACCTCGACCTCGGTGAGGCCGACCAGGCCGAACCGCTCGCTGCTCTGCCGCCCCTGCGCGACCGAAGGGGCGTGCGCGGGGGCCCAGGCGAAAGCGTCGTCGGCCGCGCGCGCGGGGAGCGACGCCAGGACGGCGACAACGACAGCGGCCAAGTCAGCGGCCAAGCCGGCCAGGCCTCGGGTTCTCACGCGGGGCTTAAGCTACACGAAAGCGCGGCCCTATCGCACGAAGGTCGCGGCCCTGGCGACCGCCACGCTCCGTTCGGCCTCCGCCTCGGAGAGCACCCCGTTGTCGATCAACATCTCGTACTCGAGCCGCAGGTGTGTGTTGAGCAGGTAAGGCCCGTCGGTGTTGATGGTGTAGCGCACGCCGGCGTCCTCGAACGTCCGCAGCGCCGCGCCCAGCTCGGCCAGGCTGGCGACCGCGTGCGTGCGCAGGTTCGAGCTGGGGCAGATCTCCAGCACCGTCCTCGACTCGACCAGCTTGCGCATCGCCTCCTCGCTGGCAGCGGCGGCGATGCCGTGGCCGATGCGCGTCGGGCGCCAGCTTCTTGAGCACCGCGAGCACGCCCGGCGCCGCTGTGTGGGTCGTCTCGCCCGTGTGCACCGTGGTCCCGAGCGACGCCGCCCGCGCGCGCGCGAAGAGATCGCGGTAGCCGTCGACCTCGGCGCCGAGCTCGAGCGTGTGCATCTCCGGCCCCGCGAGGTCGATGCCGACCACGCCGCGCGCCTTGTACTTGACCGCCTTCTTCACCAGGATCTCGTTCAGCTCCAGCGAGAACTCGCGCGCCAGGCAGAAGATGAGCCCGGCGCGCACGCCGTACTCGAGGCAGGCGCGGTCCATCCCGCGCAGCGCCGCGTGGATGATGTGGTCGAGGTCGCGCTCGCCGCCCAGGTTCCGCTTCATCGGGTTGAAGCGCAGCTCGATGAGCGAGACGTTGCTCGACCGGAACTCCTTGCCGATGATCTCGTAGACCGAGCGCTCGATGGCGGCCGGCGACGACTGAATCTTCTCGGTCCAGTGGTGGAGAATCGCCAGGTAGTCGTCGAGCGAGGAGACCGTCTCCGGCTTGGCGGTGACGAGGTCGCGAAACTCCCAGTAGGTCTGAACCGGCAGCTTGAAGCCCTGCTCGTGCGCGATCGACCAGAGGATGTGCGGCGCGACGGCGCCGCCCACGTGGATGTGGAGGTCGGCGAGCTCGAGGCCGGGATCGAGCATCTATCTGCTTACAGTATTCGCTGAAAACGGACGAACGGCCAGCGGGGGATCTAACGTCCGGTGGCGCTCTTGGCGGCCGTGACGCCGGCGTGCACCGGCTTGCCGTTCCGGTTGAGCAGCGACCGCAGCTCCTGCCCCGGCGAAAACGTGATTGTCTCCTGCTGCGGAATCGTGATCGGCGCGCCCGTCTTGGGGTTCTTGACGATGCGCGGGCGGCGGCGGCGCTTCGAGAAGGTCCCGAATCCCGGATAGGTCAGGCGCGGCCCCTGGGTGCGGCTGACGCGGGTGCGGATGAAGTAGTCGCCCATCTCGATGAAGACGGCGTCCACGATCTGAGCCACCGTCTTCTTGGTCAGCTCGCGCGGCAGCTGCTTGCTGGCGTACACGCGCTCGATGAGCTCCGCCTTCGTCATTCGTCTCTCCAATTCATGTCCTGAGTCCCGTCCATTGTCCGTCCTTGACGGGGGCGGCCAGACTACGGATTTGAAATCGAGGTGTCAACGCGGTCGCGCGGCGTTTCTTGGTTTATTCTAGGCAAGGGGGTAGGACGATGAGCGCCAGCAAGGTGACGTACGTCAGCCTCTCGGCTGACGACCCCGCGATCGACGCCGGGTTCGACGCTGCCATCGCCGAGGCGCGCGACGTGATGGGCGCAACCGCCCCCCTGCGCGTCGCCGGCGAGCCGCGCGCGGGCGCGGGCGCCATCGACAGCCGCAGCCCGGCGGACACCCGCATCGTCGTCGCGCGCGTAACCGCCGCCGGCGAGGCCGATCTGCGCGACGCCGTCGCGGCGGCGCGCGCCGCGTTTCCGGCCTGGAGCGCCCGCCCCTGGCAGGAGCGGGTCGCGATCATCGAACGGGCGGCCGAGATCGTCCGGACGCGCCAGTTCGAGCTGTCGGTGTGGCTGATCCTGGAGATGGGCAAGAACCGCGTCGAGGCGCTGGGCGAGATCGAGGAGACCGCAGATCTGCTCGCCTACTACGCCGGTCAGATGCGCGAAAACGACGGCTACGTGCGCGAGATGGGCAGGCTGGCGCCGACCGATCGCAACACCAGCGTGCTGCGCCCCTACGGCGTCTGGGCGGTGATCGCGCCCTGGAACTTCCCCTACGCGCTGCTGGGCGCGCCCGTGGCAGCGGCGCTGGTGACCGGCAACACCGTGGTGTGCAAGCCGTCGTCGGAGACGCCTCTGTCCGGCGTGAAGCTGGCCGAGATCTTCGACGAGGCGGGCCTGCCGCCCGGGACGATCAGCTGCGTGCCCGGCAGCGGGCGGGTCGTCGGCGACGGCCTGGTCAGCACCCCGACGTCGAGGGCGTCACCTTCACCGGCTCGTACGACGTCGGCTTCAAGCAGCTCTACCAGCGCTTCTCCGGCGAGTTCCCCAAGCCGTGCATCGTCGAGATGGGCGGGAAGAACCCGGCGATCGTCATGGACAGCGCCGACCTCGACTCAGGCCGTGCAGGGCGATCTACCGCTCGGCCTTCGGCATGAACGGGCACAAGTGCTCGGCCTGCTCGCGCGTCTACGTGCACCGCGCGGTCGCCGACGGAGCTCCTCGCGGCGCCTGGTGCGCGCGGCCGACGCGGTCGTGCCCGCCGACCCGCTGGAAAAGGGGACCTTCGTGGGGCCGGTCGCGACCAAGCAGAGCTACGAGGACTACCAGCGCTACGCGGCGCTGGCGCGGCAGGCGGGCGACGTGGTGAAGGCGGGCGGCGCGGTCGTGACCGACGGCGCGCGCGCGCACGGCTACTTCGTGCGGCCGACGGTCCTGGCCGGCCTGCCGCCGGACCACCCGCTGCTGCGCGACGAGCTGTTCGTGCCCATCGTCGCCGTCGAGACGGTCGACAGCCTCGACGAGGCGCTGGAGCGCGCCAACGACACCAAGTTCGGGCTGACCGCCGGGCTCTTCTCGCGCAAGCAGGACGAGATCGACGCCTTCCTCGACCGCATCGAGGCGGGCGTCGTCTACGTCAACCGCGCGCGCCGGCGCGACCACCGGCGCGTGGCCCGGCGTGCAGCCGTTCGGCGGCTGGAAGGGCAGCGGCTCGACCGGCAAGAACATCGGCGGCCTCTACACGCTCCCCTGCTACCTGCGCGAGCAGAGCCGGACGGTGTGCCGAGTGAGCGCCGCGGAAAAGCCAGACGCGGAAACCCTGGAAGGGTTCCCGCCCCCTCCCGCGACGGACTCCGCTCGGCCGAGCCGAGCTTCGTCCACGCGCGCGCGCGCCGCGCTCGACGCGCTGGCGGCGCAGCCGATCACGATCGTCACCGAGCCGCCCGGGCCCGCTGGCCCAGGAGATGATCGCGCGCGCCCTCCCCCACCTGTCGCCGTCGCTGATCCATTGCTACCCGCTGATGGTGCGGCGCGCGTCGCGGCTGCATGGTCGAGGACGTCGACGGCAACGTCTACCTCGACGTCGAGGCGGGCGTGGCGACGGCGTCGACCGGACACTGCCACCCGGCGGTCGCGGCGGCGATCGCCGAGCAGGCCGAGGTGCTGATCCACATCTGCGGCACCGACTTTCACTACCCGGGCTACGGCGCGATCTGCGAGCGGCTGGGCGCGCTGGCGCAGCGGATCGGCCCCGAACGCCGCACCACTGGCAAACCTTCCTCACCAACTCCGGAACCGAGGCGGTCGAGGCGGCGCTGAAGCTGGCGCGCCAGCATACGGGGCGGACCGGGATCGTCGCCTTTCGCGGCGGCTTTCACGGCCGGACGCTGGGATCGCTGTCGCTGACCGCGAGCAAGTCGAAGTACCGCAAGCGGCTTCGGGCCGCTGCTGCCCGGCGTCTACCACGCGACGTACGGCGATCGCCGACAGCATCGAGTCGAGCTGTTCGCGACCGTGATCGCCGCCCGAGGACGTGGCCGCGATCGTCGTCGAGCCGGTGCTGGGCGAAGGGGGCTACATCGTGCCGCCGGCCGACTTCCTGCCGCGGCTGCGCGCGCTCTGCGACGCGCACGGCATCATGCTGGTGTTCGACGAGGTGCAGACCGGCATGGGCCGCACCGGCAAGATGTTCGCCGCCGAGCACTCCGGCGTCGTCCCGGACATCCTGCTGCTCGCCAAGGGGATCGCCTCGGGCATGCCGCTCGGCGCGATGATGGCGCCGCGCGAGCTCATGACCTGGCCGGCCGGCAGCCACGGCTCGACGATCGCGGGCAACCCGGTGTGCATCGCGGCCGGCGCTGGCGACGATCGATCTGCTCGAGAGGCGGGCTGGTCGACAATTCGGCGCGCGTCGGCGCGCGGCTCAAGAAGCATGCTCGCCGACGAGCGCTGGCGGGCATCCCCGGCGTCACCGAGGTGCGCGGCGTCGGGCTCGATGATCGGCGTCGAGATCGCACGCCGAGCTCGCCGACGCCGTCGCGCAGCTCTGCTTCCGGCGCGGGCCTGCTCGTGCTCGAGTGCGGCAAGAAGGCGATCCGGCTCTCGCCCCTCTCATCCTGCACCGAGGCGCAGGCGCGTGGTGACCGCCGAGGTCTTCGCCAGGCCTGACCGACGTCGCGCGAGACGCGCGCCGTGAGCCAGCCACGACGGCGCGCTGCACCGCGGCACGCAGCAGGCCGCGCGCGTCTTCTACACCTGGAGCGCCGCAGAACGAGCGCGGTGCCGCTGGAGATCGTCGGCGGCCAGGGCGCGCGCTTCACGACGGCCGACGGCGCGCGCTGGTGGGACCTCGGCAGCATGACCTGGAACGCCAGCCTCGGACACGGCCACCCGCGCATGCGCAGGCGCTCGCCGCCGCGGCCGCGCGCGGGCTGCTCGCCTACCCGACGTCGGTCTTCCCCGCCAAGGCGCGCGCCGGGCGAGCTGCTGGTCGAGGTCACGCCGCACGGGCTCGGCGAAGAGCTTCATCTGTCTCTCGGGCGCCGAGGCCAACGAGAACGCCGTCAAGATGGCGCGCCTCGTCACCGGGCGGAAGAAGATCGTCGCGCGCACGCGCAGCTACCACGGCGCGACGCTGGCGATGCTCTCGCTGTCGGGCGACCCGCGCCGCGAGCCGTTCGAGCCGGGGCTGCCCGGCGTGGTGCGCATGGGCGACCCCTACTGCTTTCGCTGCCCGTTCGGCAAGGAGCCCGCGACCTGCCACCACGAGTGCGCCGAGGATCTCGAGACGACGCTGCTGCGCGAGGGGCCCGAGACCGTCGCGGCGGTGATCCTGGAGGGCGATCGTCGGCGCCAACGGCGTCTTCGTCCCGCCGCCGGCTACTGGAAGAAGATCCGCGCGATCTGCGATCGGCACGGCGTCCTGCTGATCGCCGACGAGGTGCTCTCCGGCTTCGGCCGCACCGGACGCTGGTTCGCCGTCGACCACGACGGCGTCACGCCCGACCTGCTCACGATGGCCAAGGGCGCTCACGGGCGGCTACGCGCCCGGGCGGCGCGGTCATCGTCACCGAGCGCATCGCGCGCCACTTCGACGACCACGTCCTCTCGTGCGGCCTCACCAGCTACGCGCACCCGCTGGTCTGCGCGGCGATCGTCGCGGCGATCGAGACGCTCCGCGACGAGCAGCTGGTCGAGCGCGCCGCCGCGCTGGGCGAGTTGCTCGCGGCCGGCCTGGCGACCTTCGCCGCGCGCGCGCCCGGCCATCGCCGACGTGCGCGGCCTCGGCCTGCTCTGGGCCTTCGAGCTCTGCGTGCCCGGACCCTCGGCGGCGCACGAAGCCCGTCTGCCTGCGCCGACGATGGCGCAAGCTTGCAGCGCCGCTGCGCGCGCCACCACCTGCACATGCACAAGCGCGACAACCTCCTCTACTTCGCGCCCGCCGCTGGTCATCACGCGAGACGGAGCTCGAGGAGGCGCTCGGCGACGCTCGGCGCGCGCGCTCGACGAGGCGCTGGCGTGACCGTGAAGCGCGCCCCGGCGAAGGTCTACGCGATCGGTCGACGAGGCGCTCGACGGGCCTCCTCCGACGGCATGACGCATCATGTCGGGCGGCTTCGGCCTGTCGGGCAACGCCGAGGCCTGCATCGAGGCGATCGCCGCGCCGCGGCGTCAAGCGACCTGACCATCATCAGCAACAACTGCGGCAACCAGGGCCAGGGGCTGGCGGTGCTGCTCAAGAACCGGCAGGTGCGCGCGCGTGATCTGCAGCTTCATCGGCGGCAACCCCGATCTCGCCGAGCAGTACCTCGCCGGCAAGGTCGAGGTCGAGCTGAACCCGCAGGGGACGTTCGCCGAGCGCATCCGCGCCGGCGGCGCCGGCATCGGCGGCTTCTACACGCCGACCGGCGTCGGCACCGTCGTCGCCGAGGGCAAGGAGATGCGCGAGATCGACGGCCGCCTGCTACGTGCTTCGAGACGCCCGCTGCGCGCCGACCTGGCGATCGTGCGCGCCGCCGTCGGCGACCGCTTCGGCAACCTGCGTTTCTACCGCACGTCGCGCAACTTCAACCCGCTGATGGCGACGGCCGCCAAGGTGACCGTCGTCGAGGTCGACCGACTCGTCCCGCACGGGCGCGCATCGATCCCGACGACGTCCACCTGCCCGGCCTCTTCGTCAAGCGGATCGTCGAGGTCCCGGAGCACGAGAACGTCATCGAGTTCCGCACCACCCGCGCGCGCGGCACCGGACAAATACTGACCGAGGCGACCCGCACGCGCAAAGGTCGCGCGTGAGCGCGACCGAGACAAGAAAGTCCGGGCGTGAGCTGGTCGCGCGACGACATGGTCCGGCGCGCCGCCGCCGAGGTCCGCCGACGGCCAGATCGTCAACCTGGGCATCGGCCTGCCGACCGAGGTCGCCAACTTCATCGCCGCCGGCGTCAACGTGACGCTGCACTCGGAGAACGGCCTGCTGGGCATGGGCCCCTACCCGCTCGACGACGAGGTCGACGCGCAGCTCATCAACGCCGGCAAGCAGACGGTCACCGCGCTGCCCGGCGCCAGCCTGTTCGATTCGGCGCTGTCGTTCGCGATGATCCGCGGCGGCCACGTCGACCTCGCCATCCTTGGAGGGCTGGAGGTCGCCTGCAACGGGGATCTGGCCAACTGGACGGTCCCCGGCGAGCTCATCACCGGGATGGGCGGCGCCATGGACCTGGCCGCCGGCGCGCGCCGCGCTGGTGGTGCTGCAGAGCCACACGTCCAAAGACGGCAAGACCAAGCTGGTCAACCGGCTGACGCTGCCGCCACCGCGCTCGGATGCGTGAACCGCGTGATCACCGACCTCGGTATCTTCGACGTCGGCGGCGACTGCTTCGTCTGCGTCGCGCGCGCCGACGGCGTCCCCCGCGACGTCATCGTCAAGCACACCGGCGCGCCGGTGCTGTTCACGACCGCGACCTCGGGCAAGTAGCCTCCGACCAAGTTGCCGCCGGGCGCCGGGGGGCGGTCTTGCCTTGACCTTCGCCGTTCGTCGAATAGATTCCCGTCGAGCTTGGTCCGAAGATGTGGATAGTCCGGCTCGCGCTGCGACGCCCGTACACCGTCGCCGTGATGTGCGTGCTGATCCTCGTGATGGGGATCCTCTCGCTCACCCGGATGGTGGTCGACATCTTCCCGGCCATCGACATCCCGGTGGTGTCGGTCATCTGGAACTACCCGGGGATGTCCGCCCAGGACATGGAGCGGCGGGTGGTCCTCATCAGCGAGCGCGCATTTTCGACTACCGTCAACGGCATCGAGAGGATCGAGTCGGAGTCGATCCCCGGGCTCGGCTTGCTCAAGGTTTACTTTCAACCTGGCGCAGACATAAGCGCCGCCATTGCACAAATATCATCGGTTACGAGCGCGATATTGCGAATCGCGCCCCCCGGAATGACGCCGCCCGTGGTGGTGCAGTTCAACGCCTCCAACGTACCGGTCGCGCAGCTCACCATCTCGAGCGACACGCTCCCCGAGCAGAAGATCTTCGACTACGGGCTTAACTTCATTCGCGTCCGGTTGTTCACCATCCCCGGGCTCTCCACCCCGGCGCCGTTCGGCGGCAAGCAGCGGCAGATCAACGTCGACATCGACCCCGATGCGATCGCCTCCAAGGGGCTCACGCCCTATGACGTCGTCAACGCGCTCGGCAGCTCGAACGTGATCCTGCCGGCCGGGACCGCCCGCATCGGCAGCCGCGAATACAACATCCTCATGAACTCCAGCCCCGCCGAGGTGGCCGAGTTCGCCAACATCCCGGTCAAGATCGTCGACGGCGCGCCCGTCCTGCTTGGCGACGTGGCGCGGATCTCCGACGCTTTCGCCGACCAGACCAACGTGGTGCGCGTCAACGGGCGGCGGGCGACCTACCTGGCGATCCTCAAGCACGCCGACGCCTCGACCCTGGCAGTGGTGGATGCCGCGCGGGACGCGTTGCCGCAGATCAAGGCGGCCGCGCCCAACGGGCTCGAGCTGAAGCTGGACTTCGACCAGTCGCTGTTCGTGCGGGGCGCGATCGGCGGCGTCGTCCGCGAGGCGATCGTTTCGTCGCTGCTGGTCTCGCTCATGGTCGGCCTCTTCCTCGGCAGCTGGCGCAGCATGGTGATCGTCTCGACCTCCATCCCGCTCGCCATCTTCTCGGCCATCGTCGGCCTCAAGCTGACCGGCCACACGATCAACATCATGACGCTGGGAGGGCTGGCGCTGGCCATCGGCATGCTGGTCGACGACGCCACCGTCGAGGTGGAGAACATCCACCGCAACCGGACGATGGGAAAGCCGCTCACCCGCGCCATCCTCGACGGCGCCTCCCAGATCGCGGTGCCGGCCATCGTGGCGACGCTCTCCATCTGCATCGTCTTCTTCCCGGTCGTCCTGCTGGCGGGCCCGGCGCGGTTTCTCTTCACGCCGCTCGCCATCTCGGTCGTGCTGGCGATGCTGGCCTCGTACCTCCTATCGCGGACGCTGGTGCCGGCGCTGGCGCGTCTGCTCATGCACGGCGAGCACCACGACGCGCCGGGGTCCCCCTTGCCGGACGCCGGCTGGAAGCGGATCGCGGTCCGCTTCAACCGCTGGCGCGACGAGAGGTTCGGGCGTTTTCAAAATCGCTACGCGGCCATCCTCGAGGCCGCCCTGCACCACCGGCGCTTCACGATCGTGATCGCGGCCGGCATCTCGCTGGCCAGCCTGGGGCTGGTGTTCGTCGTCGGGACTGACTTCTTCCCCTCGGTCGATGCGGGGCTCATGAAACTGCATGTCCGCGCCCCCACCGGGTCGCGCATCGAGAAGACCGAAGAGCTCGTCGCCAAGGTCGAGACCGGGATCCGCACCATTGTTCCGAGCCGCGAGATCGAGACCATCAACTCGATGATCGGCGTCCCGATCTCGTACAACCTGGGGTTCGTCCAGACCGACAACGTGAGCCCGATGGACGCCGAGATCTTGATCGATCTCAAACCGGACCACGCGCCGACCCGCGGGTACATGCGCCGCATTCGCCACATGATGAAGGACGAGTTCCCCGGAGCGAGCGCGTACTTTCAACCGGCCGACATCGTCAGCCAGGTGCTGAACTTCGGCCTCTCCTCGCCGATCGACGTCCAGGTCGAGGACGCCGACCTGCAGAAGGGCTACGAATACGCGCAGCGGCTGCGGAACGGCATCGCCGAGGTCCCGGGGACCGCCGACGCGCACGTCGTGCAGGTGGTCGACTACCCGGCGCTCAAGGTGAGCGTCGATCGGGTCCGCGCGGCGCAAGCCGGGATCGCCCAGCGCGACGTGGCCAACAACCTGCTCGTCTCGCTGTCGTCGAGCGGGCTGGTGGCGCCGTCGTTCTTCTTGAACCCGCACAACAACGTCAACTATTTCGTGGTGGTCAAGACGCCGTTGCCAAAGCTGTCGTCGGTCGAGCAGGTGATGTCGACCCCGGTTGGCGCCACCGCCCCCCTCACCAGCACCAGCGGCAGCCCGACGCCCGCGGCGGTCCCCGAGGCGCCGACGCAGCTCCTGAGTGGCATCGCGACCGTCGCGCCCAGCGGCAGCCCCGAGCAGATCAACCACTACACCGTTCAGCGGGTCATCGACGTCGGCGCCAACGTAGAGGGTCGCGACCTCGGCGCGGTGGCCAGCGACATCCAGAGGAAGATTGCCGCGCTCGGCAAGCTGCCGCCCGGGATGCGCATCACCCTGCGTGGCCAGAACCAGGTCATGACCGACTCCTTCCGCAGCCTGGGACTCGGTCTCATCCTGGCCGCCCTCCTGGTCTATTGCCTGATGGTGATCCTGTTTCAGTCCTGGCTCGACCCTTTCATCATCATGGTCGCAGTCCCGGGAGCGCTGGTCGGCATCCTATGGATGCTCGTGCTCACCCGCACCACCATCAACGTCGAGTCGCTCATGGGCGCGATCATGGCGGTCGGGATCGCGGTGTCGAACTCGATCCTGCTCGTCAGCTTCGCCAACGATCTGCGGGTCGAAAAGGACGGGATCACGCCGACCGAGGCGGCGCTGGAGGCCGGACGGACGCGCCTGCGCCCGGTCATCATGACGGCGCTGGCGATGATCATCGGGATGATCCCGATGGCGCTCGGCCTAGGCGACGCGGGTGAGCAGAACGCGCCGCTCGGCCGCGCCGTGATCGGCGGCCTCGCAATGGCCACGGTG
Source organism: uncultured Pseudomonadota bacterium (assembly GCA_963831685.1). GTDB lineage: Bacteria > Myxococcota_A > Polyangia > Fen-1088 > Fen-1088 > JADGRB01. The sequence goes on along the minus strand of CAWHRJ010000004.1, from coordinate 546,709 downwards.
GCGACGCTGTTCGTGGTCCCCGTGGTATACGCCACGCTGCGCGTGAAGCTGCCGAGCAAGCACGTCATGGAGCAGACCTTCTTGGCCGAGGAGCGAGAGGGCCTCCACGAACCGGTCAACGCGGGGGGCCCGGCCTGATGTCTCCTCGGCGACGGTCGTTCCTGGTCTATCTGGGCGGCGCGGGGGCGCTGCTCGTGACGGTGCTGGGCGTGATCGGGCTCGGCGCGCAACGCAAGCACGCGGCGACCGACGAGGCCGAGGCGCGCGAGGCCGACGTCAAGCTCGGCCCACGCGTGCGCGTCGCGACCGTCAAGCAAGGGCCCGCTCTGCGCCGCCTCACGCTGCAGGGGGAGGCGCGGCCATTTTTCGAAGTCACCCTCTACGCCAAGGTCGCCGGTTTTCTTGCGGACCTCAAGGTCGACAAGGGAGACCACGTCAAAAAGAACCAGCTCATCGCGATGGTGACCGCCCCCGAGCTCGACTCGCAGTTCACGGCCGCCGCCGCCGACGCCAAGAACAAGCGCGTCAACGCCAAGCGCCTCTCGGCGCTCGCGCCGACGGGCGTGGTCTCGGCGCAGGAGCTGGAGCTGGGGCAGGCGACCGCCGACGTTGCGGACGCCACCCAGGCAGCGATCGGCACCCAGCGCGGCTACCGCGTCATCCGCGCACCGTTCGACGGTGTCATAAGCGCCCGCTTCGCCGATCCCGGGACGCTCATTCAGAGCGCCGCCACCGGCCAGAGCGGCGCCGTCCCGATTGTCTCGGTCTCCAAGGGGGACCAGCTGCGCGTCTACGTCTACGTCGACCAGTCGAGCGCGCCGTTCGTGCGCGCCGGCGACGCCGCCCTCCTCACCGTCCCCGAACGACCGGGCTGGTCGCGCAGGGCCAAGGTCGCCCGCACGAGCGGCGAGCTGTCGCCGAAGACCCGCACCATGCTGACCGAGGTCGACATCGAGAACGACGACCACGTCATCGTCCCCGGCAGCTACGTCCAGGTGACCCTGGACGTGCACGTCCCGGCGCTGCTCGAGATCCCCGCCGAGGCTCTGACCACCCGCGGCGACAAAGCCGAGGTGGCGACGGTCGACGGCGCCCAGCACGTCCACTACCAGCCGGTCGTGGTCGCCAGCGACGACGGCCAGATCGTCCGACTGGCGAGCGGCCTCGCCCCCGGCGCGCGCGTCGCCCTCGACCTCGGCAACTCCGTCGAGGACGGCAGCCCGGTCCAGGTCGTCGAGCCCAAGCCGCCCGACTCGGGCCGCTGATCCTCGCCCTCAGCCCTGCGGCGCCGGGCGCTCCGGGCCTCCTTCCGGCGGTTGAGCTCGTGGCCGTCGCCGCAAAGCTCGACACGTGAACCAGCGTCCTCGCATCACGGGGAGAGCCAGAAGGTGGAACTGCTGTCGCGACCTACCTCGAAGGTCCAACGGAGAACGATCGACCGCTGCGTCAGTTGCTCTGCCCCCATGTTGGCTCTGCCCCCCAGCACACCCAGCCGTCAGAGGAACAGCGCAACACCAAGCTAGCAGCCGCCAGGTATTGCACATCCAAACCGTCTACTGATGAATCTCGATCGCCGGCCGCGCGGGGTTGTCCCCCTCGCCGCTCGCGGCATAGGCGCGGATCTCGATCGTCGACGGCGTGCGGGCGGCGGCGCTGAAGGGCCAGGACTTGTGGACGCGCGAGCGGGCGCAGTGCGGGCCGCCGCTGGGCGCGCAGTCGTGCGCCATCTCGATCACCAGAACGTGCTCGCCCGCCGAGACCGAGCCGCTGTAGAGCCGCGTGAAGTCGGGGCTGCGCAACTCTGCGACGTCCTTCTCCCGGGTGACCACCGGCTGGAAGTCGAGCGAGATCACCACCGAGCGCGGCGAGTACTCCTCGGTCACCTCGTCGCGGTAGCGGATGATGACCGGCGCGCGCGCCGTCTCCTTCTCGTGCGCCGCCGAGAGCGTCTCGCGCATCCGGTCGCGATCACTCTGGATCGCCTCGTCGCCGGCGTGCGGCCCGAAGGTGAGCGCCTGGTCGTACGCGGCCCAGGCCTTGCCGGGCATCTCGCGCTTCTCGTAGGCGTGCCCCAGCGTCAGGTAGGCCTGCCGGCAGTTTCCGTGCGCGCCTGTCGGGCCGCAGCTCTTGCCGACGAACGACTCGAGATCGGCGATCGCCGGTTCCAGCTTGTCCTGCTTGAACGACGCCTGGCCGCGCTCGTAGAGCTCCTCGGGGGAACCACCGCAACCCGCCGCCAACACCACCGCGAGTGAGCTCACGAGCGTGACGCCTCGAACCGCACGGGGGGGCATGCGGGAGGCATCGTACACGAAATCAATCGCGGTTCGCCCCCAGCCTGCGCCTGGTCACGCGGCGGGTGGGCGCGGCGGCGAGACGCCGACCCGGGCCAGCGCGGCGTTCACCGCCTTGAGGTCGTCCCAGGCGAGCTTCTTCTTGCTGGGATCGCGCAGCAGATACGCCGGGTGGAAGGTCGGCATGAGCGGGATCCCCTCGTAGGTCCGGAAGTTGCCGCGCAGCCGGCTGATGGGCGCGTCGTCGCGCAGGAGACACTGCACCGCGAATTTTCCCAGCGCCACGATCATGCGCGGACGGATGGCGCCGAGCTGCTTCTTCAAGAACGGCTCGCAGGCGGCGACCTCGTCGGGCTCGGGGTTGCGGTTGCCGGGGGGGCGGCATTTGAGGACGTTGCAGATGTACACGTCGCCCCGCGCGTAGCCCATCGCCTCGATCATCTTCGTCAGGAGCTGACCCGCCTTGCCGACGAACGGCTCCCCCTGCGCGTCCTCGTCTGCGCCCGGCGCCTCGCCCACGAACACCAGGTCGGCCTCGGGGTTGCCGACGCCGAACACGATGTTCTGGCGAGACGGCCAAAGCTTGCAGCGCTTACAGTCGCCGAGCTCCTCGCGCACGAGCGTGAGGCCCGCGGCGCCGCGCGGCGCGCCGAGCCCGGGATCGTCATCTTCCGAGTCGGGTGCCTTCATCAAGCTGGGTCCCGACGGGGCGACCGGCGGCGGCTCCGCGGCGACGGCGCTGACCGCCGCGGGCTTCCTGGGCGAGGCGCCCCCCGGCACGCCGAGCAGCCCCGACCGGCCGCGCGTCGCCAGGTTCGTGCGGAGCTGCGCGACCACGGAAAGCAGCTCCTCGCGCTCGCCGTCGCCGCCCCCCTCACCGCCCACGCGCGCCTCCGGCCTCGACGCGGGCCTGATTCGCCCCGTCGGGCGTCACCAGCGCGTCGACCGCCAGCGCGTAGTAGAAGGTCGGCGTCACCTCCGCCACCCGCACCGTGCGGTCGCGGCCGAGCGCGCCGTCGTGGTCGGCGTCGCGGCGCTCGATCTCGTCGACGATCGCCGTATAGGCCTCGAGAAACACAGGATCGGTCGCGATCACGTAGGCCCGCCCGAGCGCCCAGGCGACGCAGGCGTTCCAGCTGTTCTCGTCGAGCCGCCGCGGGGTGAAGGCCCGCGGGACGCCCGCCGCGATCCGCTCGCGCAACCAGGCGCCGACGAACGGCGTGTTCCCCTCGGCGGCCATGACCGCCAGGATCCGGGTCGCCGTGGTCGACGAAAAATCGAACAGGCCCCCGGGCGGCGCCGGCTCCTCGGCGAGCGGGGCCGGCGCCTTCATGCCGAAGGCGCGTTCGACGAACTTGCGTCCGCTGGCCAGCAGGCCCCGGTCGTCGAGCTCGCGCGCGTACTCGATGAGCGTCAGCGCGAGAAACCCCGGATCGCGGAACTCCCGCCCGGAGAGATCCTCCAGCGTGCCGAGGTGCGCCGACAGGACGCGGGCCGCGCGATCGGCGATCGCCTGCCGGCGCGCCTCCACCTTCCCGAGCCCCCGCTCCGCGGCCACCGCCCACAGCACCATCGCGCAGTCGTAGGCAGCCTCGTCGTCGGTGGCGCTGTCGATCGCGTCGGGGACGAAGCGCGCCGCCGCCTCGACGAAGAACGCCCAGGCGGCCGTGCGCGCGGCGGCGAACTTCTCCACCCCGGAGAGCCGCTGGTGGCGGGCCCAGATCCAGACCGCGGCCAGCGTGGCGTGGAAGTCGGGATCGGGCGCGCCCGGCCAGGGGAGCACGTGCCCCGAGTGCGTGCCGGCCGTCGCCTGGCGCGCCACCATCACGCTCCCCGCCCCCGCCAGATGGCGGACCGTCAGCGGGGCGGAGCTTTTGAGCCGCGGATCAGGCATGCGTCCCTCTGGGCGGCAGCCGCGGCGCGAACAGGCCCCAGAGGCTATCGGCCACCGCGCGCTTGGAGGCGCGCGGGATCTCGGCCCGCGCCCCGTCGGCGAACAGCACGGTGACCGCGTTGTCGTCGGTGTCGAAGCCGATCCCGGGCGCGCTCACGTCGTTGGCCACAATCGCGTCGCACCCCTTTTCGAGGAGCTTGCTGGCCGTGCGCGCCGAGGCCGCCGCGTCGCCGCCGACCTCTGCCGCGAATCCGACCAGGAACGGCCGCCCGTTTTTCCGGGCGCGCGCCAGCCCGGCCAGCAGATCGGGGATCGCCGTCAGCGCCAGCGTCAGCGCGCCGCCCGCGTCGCGCCGCGACAGCTTGCCCGCCGCCCGCGTGCGCGGACGAAAGTCGGCCACCGCCGCGGCCATGACCAGCGCGTCGGCGTCGGGTGCCGCCGCGGCGAGCGCCGCCTCCAGATCGGCCGTCGTCTCGACGTCGACCCGGGCGATAGCGCTTTCGGCGCCGCTGCCGCTGGGAAAGCTCGGCGTCCCAGGCCCGGCCACCAGCGTCACCGCCGCGCCACGCGCCGCCGCCGCCGCCGCCAGCGCCGCCCCCATCTTCCCCGACGAGCGGTTGCCGAGGAAGCGCACGTCGTCGACCGGCTCGCGCGTCGGTCCGGCGGTCACGACGACGCGCCGCCCCTCGAGGTCGCGCGGGGCCAGCATCCGCTCCGCCGCCGCCACGATCTCCGCCGGCTCGATCAGGCGCCCGGCGCCGACCCACCCGCAGGCCAGCGGTCCGCGGTCGGGGCCGACGGTCGCGAAGCGCCCGCCTCCGTCGGGGCCGAGCAGCCGGCCGAGGTTGGCCTGGGTGATCGGGTTCTGCCACATGTTGACGTTCATCGCCGGCGCCAGCAGCACGGGCGCGCGGGACGCCAGCACGACCGCCGTCAGCAGGTCGTTGGCCATCCCGGCCGCGATCCGGGCGATCGCGTCGGCGGTCGCCGGCGCGACGATCAGGAGGTCGGCCTCGTCGGCGAGCCGGATGTGGCCGATCTCGGCCTCCCTGCCGGCGTCGAACAGGTCGCGCGCCACCGGCGCGCCCGAGAGCGTCTGCATCGTCAGCGGCGTGATGAACTGCGTGGCGGCGTCGGTCATCACCACCCGGACCGTCGCCCCGGCCTTGACCAGCAGGCGGCAGAGCTCGGCGGCCTTGTAGGCCGCGATCCCCCCGGTTACCCCGAGGACGACCTGACGCCCCGCTAGCGTCTGGGACGCCTCCGACCGAAAATCGTCCATCGGCCCCAAATATGTCACGTCTCAATGAGAGGCGGCGCAAGGTAAAATCCGCGCCGTGACGGGACCGGGCGGGTTTCCACGCCGATTCGACAACTACGTGCTCCTGAAGCCGCTCGCCCGCGGCGGCATGGGAGAGCTGTTCCTGGCGCTCACCGGCACGCACGGGCTGGAGAAGCTCTGCGTCATCAAGCAAGTGATCCCCGATCTGGTCGCCTCGGAGAGCGCGCGCCGCTTCCGCGACGAGGCGCTGGTCGCGCTGCGGCTGGCGCACGGGAACATGGTCAGCGTCTTCGACGCCGGGATCGAGGCCGGGCAGATCTTCCTGGCCATGGAGTACGTCGACGGCAAGGACCTGCTCGCGACCTGGAACCGCTGCGCCGAGAAGCGCGTTCCCTTCCCCATCGACGTCGCGGTCTACGTCGTCAAGGAGGTCGCGCGCGCGCTCGGTCTACGCGCACGCCTTCGAGGACCTGAAGCTCGTCCACCGCGACGTCTCGCCCGCCAACGTCCTGCTCTCGTACACCGGCGAGGTGAAGCTGACCGACTTCGGTCTGGCGATGTCGACGCTCAAGATGCAGCAGACGACGCCCGGGATCATCTACGGCAAGCTCTCGTACCTCTCGCCCGAGCAGGCGCGCCGCGAGCCGCTCGACGGGCGGATCGACATCTACGCGGCCGGCATCCTGCTCTGGGAGCTGCTCACGGGCAGGCAGCTCTTCCCGATCTCGAGCCCCTCCGATCAGCCGAACCCGGACGCCATGGCGCGGGTGCGCAACCCGGAGGTGGTCCCGCCGTCGAAGATCTCGAGCCGCGTCCCGGCCGCGCTCGACCGGATCGTGATGCGCGCGCTGTCCGTCGAGCGCGCGGACCGCTACCCGAGCGACGAGCTCTTGCGCGCCGACCTGGCCGCCTTCCTCGCGGAGACGGCGCCCAAGACCGACGCCGACCGGCTGGCCGGGTTCCTGCGCCCGCTGTTCGCCGACGACGTGCGCGAGGAGAAGCGCGAGCGCGACCGCCTCATCGCCGCCTCGCGCGCGATGCTCTCCGGCGCAATCGGCCCGGGGCCGATGGTCGCGCCGGCCGCTGACTCGGAGGCGCTCCCGGGCGACCCGCCGCGGTCGCCCGGCAGCGATCCGCGGATCGGGTCGACGCTGGGCGGGCGTTACCACATCCGGCGTCTGTGCGGCGAGGGCGCGATGGGCCGCGTCTACGAGGGGCAGCACATCGACATCGGCCGCCGGGTCGCCATCAAGATCCTGCACGCCCGGTTTCACCACAGCGCCGAGCTGGTCGAAAGATTCAGGCGCGAGGCGCGCGCCGCCTCGAAGATCGGCCACCCCAACATCGTCGACGTCACCGACTCGGGCACCACGCCCGACGGCGCGTTCTTCTTCGTCATGGAGTACCTCGACGGCGAGAGCCTCGAAGAACTGATAGCCGAGAACGGCCCGCTGCCGCTCGAGCGGGCGCTGCTGATGGCGGCGCAGATCGCGCGCGCTCTCGAGGCGGCGCACGCCGCCGAGGTGATCCACCGCGATCTCAAGCCGGCCAACATCATGCTGGTCAACCGCAACGACGAGGATGACTTCGTCAAGGTGCTCGACTTCGGCATCTCGAAGGACCTCGACATGGCGGTCGGCGCCGCGCTCACTCGCCCCGACGTGGCGATCGGCACGCCCGTCTACATGGCGCCCGAGCAGGCGGCCGGCAAGACCGCCGACGCGCTGACCGACGTCTACGCGGTGGGCGGCCTGCTCTACGAGATGCTGACCGGCGCGCCCCCGTGCACCGGCGACGACGTGATGGAGGTGCTGCAGCGAAAGGCGACCGAGGACCCGCGCCCGATCGGCGAGCTGCGCCCCGACCTGCCCCGCGACGTCCAGAAGCTGGTCATGCGGGCGCTGGCCCGAACCCCCGGCGATCGCCACTGGTCGATGACGGCGTTCAAGGAGCAGATCCTCGCCTGTCTCACGACCGTCGGCGGCGCGCCGACGCCGACCCGGGGGGCCGGCGCCTCGCCCGGCCCGACGCGCCTCCCGCTGGGGAGCGCCGACACCGCGATCGCCCAGCCGATCACCGGGATCACCACCGCCCCCGTCCGGCGCATCCGGCTCCGCGGCGCGGCGGTGGCCGCCGGCCTCCTCCTGGCCGGTGGCGCCGTGGCCGGCGTCGCGTATCTCAACGCGCGTTCACCCGGCGCCCCGGCCGACAGCCCCTTCGCGGCGGCGCCCAAGCCCCCACCGGCCGCACCCGCGCCTCCCGTCGCGCCGCCTCCCACGACCCGGGCGCCCGCGCTCGCCGCAGGTCCCGCGCGGGCCGTTGTCCCGGTGCCCGCGCTCGCCGCCCCGCTCTCGCGCCCGCCCGCCGACGACGAGCCGAGAGACGAGCCCCGAAAAGTGCTGGCCGCCTCGGCCCGCCACGCGGTCCCGGCCGATCCGACGCCCGCGGTCCTGCATACGCCCGCCGCGCACCCCGACTCGCCCGCCGCCGCGCCGGCGGAGCCGCGCGCGCCGAAGGCCGCGACCAACCCTTCGAAGCTGCCCCCTGCCTCGCTGGCCGACACGACCGCGATCCTGAATCGGGGCCAGTCGGCCTTCGACCGCGGCGACTACCAGGAAGCGATCCGCCAGGGGCACCAGGCCATCGCCGCCGGCGCCGAGATCAACGGCCGCCTGCTGGTCGGCGACGTCTACTTCCACCTCGAGCGCTACCGCGAGGCGCTGCGCGAGTACAACGCCGCCGTCGCGCGCGATCCGGGTGACACAGCGGCGCGCCGGCGGCGCGATCTGGCGCAGGAAAAGGCCAGCCAGGCCGGGACGCGCTGAGCGTCCCGACGACGCCACGGGACTACTTGATGTAGCCCTTCTTCGTGAGGTACTCGGCGACCAGGATGGCGCCGCGGGCCGCGCCCATGCGGGTGTTGTGCGAGACGAGGAGGTACTTGATGCCGTTCGTCAGCACCGGGTCCTGGCGCAGGCGGCCGACCACCGTCGACATGCCGCCCTCAGCGTCGCGGTCGAGGCGGACCTGCGGGCGGAACGGATCGTCGCTGACGGAGATGAGGTGCTTCGGCGCCGACGGCAGCTCCATCGCCCCGAGCTCGCCGCCGAACGCGCGCCAGGCCGCCTTGACCTCGTCGAGGCCCGCCTTCTTCTTCAGCTCGACGAAGACCGACTCGGTGTGTCCCTCCATGACGTTGACGCGCGTGCAGGTGCACGACACCGTCACCGGCGCGGGGACGATCGCGTCGCCGACCAGCTTGCCCAGGATCTTGTGGGTCTCGGTCTCGACCTTCTCTTCTTCCTTGGGGATGTAGGGGACGATGTTGTCGAGGATGTCCATCGCCGAGACGCCCGGCGAGCGGCCCGCGCCCGACAGCGCCTGCATCGAGGTCATGATGACGCGCGAGACGCCGAACGCGTCGTCGAGCGGCTTCAGCGTCATGGCCAGACCGACGGTGGTGCAGTTCGGGCCGGGGGAGATGAACCCCTTCCAGCCGCGCTTCTTGCGCTGCACGTCGATGAGCGCCGCGTGGTCCCAGTTCACGCCGGGGAGAAACACCGGCACGTCGGGCTCGTAGCGGAAGGCGCTGGCGGTCGAGATGACCGGGATGTCCTTCGCGCAGCGCGGTTCGATCTCCTTGGCCACGTCGGCCTCGACGGCCGAGAACACCAGCCGGATACCGTCGTTGGTCATGTGGGCCGAGTCCTCGACGGTGATCCCGGCGTGCTCGGCCGCGAGCGGCTCCGAGCAGAGCCACTTGGACGCGCCCCTGTCGTCCTTCACGGCGTCGGCGAACTTCTTGCCGGCCGAGCGACTCGACGCCGCCAACTTGCGAATCTCGAACATCGGGTGTCCGGCCAGGGACGCCAGGAACTGCTGTCCGGCGAGACCGGTCGCACCCACCACGGCGACAGGGATACGTGACGACATCTGCTTCTTGGAACCTCCGGGCCGCGCAGTCTAGCAGCAGGCCCGGCGCTTTCGCCAGATGACTAAGCCGCGCGCCGGGCGTAGTAGAGCGGGCCTTCCGGGTGATCCGGATTCGGGCGGACCTCGCGCGACCGCGGATCAACGACGAGATCCAGTCCCTCGAGCGGGATCTGGCCGATGAGGGGCATGGTCCCTTCGGGCGCTGCCAGAGCGTCGCAACTCATCCCGCGCCCCATGATCTCGAACCACAAGCCGCGGACGTAGGTCATCTCGCAGAGGCTGCCATCAGCCAGCTCCACCTGCGTCGTCCGGAAGGGCCGCAATCCAAGCCGGCGACACACATCGATGGGGATCACCAGGGTCGTGGCACCGGTGTCGACCAGTGCCTCCAGCTCCTCCTTCCGAACCTGGTCAGGCGCAATGAGCCCCTGCTCGACGTTGTAGATGTCAGCGTAGTTCCAGAGCGTCAGCTTCGTCATGACCGCACCCATCTGCGCTTTTCGACGGGAACCATTTCCGGTTGCGTTGAGTCTAGCACCCGCGTTGGCGCGCGACTTCGTAGAGCGCGATGGCGGCGGCGACCGAGGCGTTGAGCGACGAGACAGCGCCGCGCTGCGGGATGTGGAAGAGCCCCGTGCAGCGGCGGGCCACCGCCTCGCGCATCCCCTTCCCTTCGGCGCCGACGACCAGCCCGACCGGACCGGTCAGGTCGGATTGGTCGAGCCGCTCGCCCGCGCCGGCGCCAGCGCCCAGCACGCGCAGGCCGCGCTCGCGCAGGTAGTCGATGATGCGCAGGAGGTTGTTGACCTCGGCGATGCGCACCCGCTCGGTGGCGCCGGCCGACGCCTTTACGGCGCCCGCCGTCACCGGCGCGGCGCCCCGCGCCGGGATCACCACGCCGTGCGCCCCCAGCACCTCGGCGCTGCGAACGATGGCGCCCAGGTTGTGCGGATTGGTGATGCCGTCGAGCAGCACCACCAGCGGCGGCTCCTTCGCCTCGGTCGCCGCGGCCAGGATGTCGTCGATGGTCACGTAGCGAAAGGTCCCGGTCACCGCCACCAGCCCCTGGTGGACGCCGCCGCCCGCCATCTCCGCGACCAGCCGGCGCGGACGGACCTCGACCGCGATGCCACGCTCCTTGGCCGCCTGAACGGTCCGCTCGAGCTCCGGCGAGTGCGTCCCCTCGGCGACGTAGATGACACTCACCGCCCGCGGCCGGGCACGCACCAGCTCGTCGACCGGACGAACGCCGAAGACGATCCGCCCCCCGTCCGCATTCACTTCCGCGGTCATTTGGCCCGGCGCCGGCGGCCGGGCATCTCGATCAGGGCTGCGTGGTCCGATGGAAGACGTCCCCCGTCCCGGAGTAGCTGCAGGTGTCCGCCGTCACGAAATTGCCCGATGCCGTGCCGTCGTCCTGCATCAACGGTCCGGTGGCCGTCCCGGCGTACAGCACGCGCGGCGCCTTGTCCGTGGTGCCGGTCTGCAGCTTGGTGATGGTGAGCTCCGTGAAAGTGAGGTCGATCCAGACGGGCAGCCCGTTCTGATCGGCGCCGAGGACCCAGTGGCAGAGCGGCGGATTGCCGGTGTACGGATCAGGATTCGGCGCGGACGCTACGACCCCCTTGGAGTCGATGTTGTAGTCGATCCCGGGCGCGGAACAGGCCGTCGACACGTCGGTCAGGTCGGTCAGAACGCCGTGATCGAGGACCAGCTCCGTCCAGATCGGAAAGACGACCGACCCGACGGTCACGGGGCAGGTGATCGTGAAGGAGCTCGTCGCCCCCACCATCTCCCAGTGCCCCATGAACGCTGCGGCAGCGCCGTCGGAGTCACCGCTCGAGCCGCCGCCGCAGCCCGCGGCGAGCAGGCAGGCCGTCAGCAAGGCCCCGCCGATCCCGATTCCCCCGTGAGGTCTTCGCAAGCACCGGAATTCCGTGTTCATCGCGGTCCTCATCGTGCGCCTGCACGCGTGCTGGGCACAGTAACCCGAACCCGGTTCCACGCGCGAGACCATTCGTTCGTCGAAGGAATGGAGCGCAAACCCGATTTTCCGCCCCGGGGGCGCCCGCGGGGATATTCTGGCGAGGCAGTGGTGCGCGCTCGTCGGTTAGCCGCGGCCGTGGGGTTTCTTTGCGGGGGACTGCTCTCCGCCGGAGCCCGCGCCGACACCGCGCTGCCGGACGTGCTGCGCGCGCCCGCCACCATGCCGACCGGCGGCGCCGGCGGATGGGCGCAGAAGTTCACCGGGAGCGCGCTCGAGCTGTCGACGTATGCCGGCACGGGGACCTTCTATGCCAGCGGCTATCACGACCCCTACGTCTCGATCGCGGCGTTCGCGCGACCGACCTACGACCTCGGCACACGCTACAGCCTGTCGCTCAACGCGCGCCTCTACGTCGAGGAGGAGCTTACCGAGCCCGACAACCCGGAGGGGCGACACTTCTATCCCTACGACCCCTGGCTCTGGCTGTCGGCGCAGAACCTCCACACCTTCGCGCGCACCAAGATCCGCCTGGGCGCCATCCTGCGCACGATCGTTCCGCTCTCCTACGAGAGCCGCTACCAGCACCTGCTGTTCGGGCTCGGCGCCGGCTTGAACCTGAACCGGCCGTTCGAGCTGGGACACGCCGCCGACAAGTCACGCCAGTGGACGCTGACCGTCACCTATGTCTTCATCTTCTACAAGTTCTTCCACAGCAGCGACTTCCGCGGCAGCGGGCCGGCCGACACCTCGGGGTGCCGCGCGCCCGACAGCGCCGCGCTGGGCGGCGCGACCGCCTCCGGCGGCGAGCCGAGCGTCTCCGCCACCGACCGCTGCGGCGGCCCGGTCAACCCCGACTTCAGCTTCGTGAACGGATTCGTGGCGGCCCTGGCGCGCGGCAAGTGGTCGCTCGCGACGACCTTGCTCATCGTCAACACCTTCGACTACGCCGTCGCCACCGACGCCTACACCTCGGTCAACGCCATCTACCGCGGCCGCAACGACACCACCTGGGGAATCGTGGCGGCGGGCTACCAGCTGCGCCCGCGCGTCGGCGTCTCCGTCGGGATCTCCAGCCAGCAGCCCGCGCTCGACACCCGCCAGCAGAATCTGCGCTTTCCGTTCTTCGACCTCTCCGGGGGCGCCACCGCCAACAACTACACCCAGTTCTTCGTCAGCCTCAACGGAACCCTCTAGGAGGAGCCCGCCATGTCCCCCAGCATCCGATCTGTTCTCTCGCGTGCGACAGTCGTCCTCGCGCTCGCCGTCCTCGGGGTCGGCTGCGCCGGTCAGGGCGACATCGATCGCACGCAGCCCGACAAGGTCGACAAGTCGATCTTCATCAACCCGGACGGCTCGGCGCGCAGCTTCTACTACCGCAAGACCGACCACCGGCGTGCCCCCGACCAGCGCCTACGCCTACGAGGGGACGATGGGGGAGATGCTGAAGGTCAAGTTCGACATCAAGGAGAAATACCTGCTCGGCTACCGCGCCTACGACTATGCGCCCGGCTCGGAGAGGACCTTCACCAGCGGCCAGCAACAACCAGGACGCGCCGTTCCTGATGTTCGCCATCACCTCGCAGTTCGACGTCAAGCGCGAGTACAACCCGGCCACCGGCGAGCAGACCAACGTCATCTCCGAGAACACCACCGACCGCCCCTGGAACGAGCGCCAGTACATGCGCGTCGACTGGTCGCAAAACCTGGCCGACCCCACCACGGCCGACAGCATGAACATCGACCCGACGAATCCGTTCTTCCCGGCCCAGACCATCACCCAGGGGTTCTCCATCGGCGAGGGGGATCAGGCGGTCGTCAACCCGAACCAGCCGATCATCACCCACGACTACGTCGACTTCACGACCGTCGAGGTTCGCACGCCGGACTACAACGCCTGCATGCAGCTGTTCGACACCTACGACGACAGCGGTCCCTGGGGGCTGCGGCCCGGCCCAGATCACCTACCGCAACTCGCTCTTGCCGGTGCCGGCGTCGGAGTACGAGCCCCTCGCCTACCCGGACAACCAGAAGTTGTTCCAACCCGACGGAACGCCGATCCAGTTCGCCACCGACAACTACGGCCGGACAATCAACTGCGACTCCGCCGACCTCGCCAAGGCCGGTCTGTCGGGCGCCGACTGCCAGCCGGCCCAGGTGGGCCAGTTCTCGAAGTTCGGCTTCTTCCGCACCGTCCGGCAGGGCTACAACGCCCAGGTCGGCTCGACGACCCAGGCGCGCGACTACCTCATCAACCGATGGAACATCTGGCAGAGCACCATCCAGCGCGACGCCAGCGGGAACCCGATCACCGACGCCAACGACAACCCGGTGCGGCTCCCCTACGCCGAACGGACCACGCGGACGATCACCTACTACACCAACCCCGAGTTCCCCGACGATCCCGACCTCTGGAACCAGGCCGCCGCGGTGGTGAGCGACTGGGACACGGCGCTCAGGATGACCGTGGCCGGCCTCGCCTATACCGAGAAGAACCCGGGCAAGTCGATCGCCATGGCCGATCTGCAGACGGCGGCGAACACCCTGCCCAAGATCGTGGTGCTCAAGCACAACGACTGCGAGTTCGCCAACGTGCAGAAGTTCATGAGCGCCCACCCCGACGTGGTCGACCTGGTCAAGCAGCAGGTCTCGACCGGCACGCTCGACATCGAGAACTTCGCCGCCGCCGATCTGGAGAAGGCCTGCAGCGCGCTCCAGGCGGTCACCGCCTCGCTGCCCGCCGGCGACGAGCGCCACTTCCAGTGGGAGCGCAACGGCGACCTGCGCTACTCGTTCATCTACTGGATCGACCGGCCGCAGCCCAGCGGGCCGCTCGGCTACGGGCCGTCGTCGGCCGATCCGGAGACCGGCGAGATCGTCTCGGCCTCGGCCTACATCTACGGTGCCTCGCTCGACAACTACGCCCAGTTCGCCGTCGACAGCATCCAGCTGGCCAACGGCAACCTCGACCCCGATGATCTGCTCTCCGGCAAGACGATCACCGACGTCCTGGCCGAGACCAGCAACAACAAGCAGCTGCGGAAGAAGGAGGCCCTCTCCCCCGCCAACCGCAGCGCCGCCTACGCACGCTTCAAGGCGCTCGGCTCGCAGGCGAACCGCCTGGTCAAGGTCGGCGCCGGCATCGACGATCAGGCCGTCTCTCGGATCGCCGGGACGCAGCTGCAGAACCTCCTGTTCAACGACGACCTGCTGCCGGGCGTGGTCCCCGGCTACAAGCCCGGCGACACGCCGCCGGCCAACGTCATGGGCCTGGCGATGGGCGAGGAGTGGCTCTCCTCGCAGGCGCGCGAGGCGCGCAAGGCCAGGCAGCAGACGCTGTCGGAGAACGGCTGCTTCTACATGGCCGAGTTCGCCGACGACGCCATCCTCGGCACGGCGCTGAAGTACGACCAGCTGAAGCTGAGCCCGAGCGACATGTTCAAGGCGCTGCGGGTGGCCATCTTCCGCGGTCTCACCGACCACGAGATGGGGCACACCATGGGGCTGCGCCACAACTTCGCGGCCTCGACCGACGCGCTCAACTACGGCGACGAGTTCTGGCAGACCTACACCGACCCGACCATGACCGATGTGCAGAAGGACGTCGCCGACGCCGAGTACCAGTACGCCTCGGTGATGGACTATGGGGCGCGCTTCAACACCGACATCCAGGGGCTGGGCAAGTACGACATGGCCGCGATCCGCTTCGGGTACGGCCAGCTGGTCGACCTCATCCCGCAGGCCAACGAGAACCTCTGGACCGGGCTCGCCAACGACATCATCCTCAACGACTACTCCCGGCTGCCGGCCATGCTGGGAACGGGCCCCACCGACATCTCGGCGATGGACAGCTCGGGGACCACCGTCGCGGCGTACAAGGACGACATCAACAGTCTGTTCTCCTCCAGCGCGCTCCCCTTGCCCGAGCGCCCCTACAAGTTCTGCTCCGACGAGTTCGAGGGGAACTTCGACTGCAAGACCTGGGATCGCGGGGCGAACCAACAGGAGATCGTCGGCGACGTGACCGACAGCTTCCGCAACTACTACGTCTTCAACGCCTACAAGCGCGGGCGAACCACCTGGCAGATCGACAACTACCTGAACCGGCTGGAGTCGCACTACTTCAACAAGTACACGGAGGCGTTCCAGTTCTTCTACTACTTCGGCGACCAGCTGGCCGGGACCGACTTCGGCGACGATCTGGCGCTCGCCTCGGTCGACGCGCTCAACGCGCTGGGCTCCATCCTGGAGACGCCCGAGCCGGGGCTGCACTGCCAGACGGCGTACAGCCCGACCGTGCTGACCGAGCCGAGCCTGCCGGACGATTGCTCGACGACCACCCCGAGCTACACCTTCAATCTCCCCGACGCCAAGCCCTACTACATCGAGTTCTCCAACGACTTCTACTACCAGATCCAGCGCGTCGGGTCGCTCTACGAGAAGCTCGAGGCGCTGTTCACGCTGACCACCACCGAGGCCCGCTTCTTCCGGATCGACACCTTCGCCGACGCCAACCGGTACTCGATCAACTTCTATCAAATCTTCCGCGACCAGATGGTCTCGCTGCTCTCGGGCGTCATCCGCAACGATCCGTCGAGCTACGGCGCCACCTGGAACGAGGGAATCACGCCCACGCCGGTGGTCGATCTCACCACCTACGGGGTGCTCAATCCCCCGGTGCCGCTGTACGCGCAGCCCGGTGTCCCGCGGATCGACACGCCGGTGAACCTGACCATTCGCTACTGGACGCTGCTGCTCGCGCTGGCGCGGCTCGGCAGCACCTGGGACGCGACGCTCGACTTCCAGAACTACCTGGTCGTGGCGGTGAAGGGCTCGGACGACGACTTCACGCTGGATCCCAAAGCGAAGGTCGTGGAGTACACGCACCCCGAGACCGGCGTCATCTACCGGGCGCCCGACGCCAGCACGCCGCGGAACATCGGCGCCCAGATCCTCGACGAGCTGGCCTCGATCACCGGAACGAGCGGCGTCGCTGGCACCATCCCCGCCAAGTACGGGACCTACAGCGACGGAAGCCCGCTGCCCGACTGGTACACCGCCAAGGCCGCCGTCGACGCGGCGGCGGCCGGCACGGACCAGACCGCCTACCAGAACGCGCTGGCGACCCTCTCGGTCGTCGAGCAAGTGCTCGAGTACCGGGTCGACCTCATCAGCGACATCCGGCTGTTCCGCAAGCAGATGATGCTCCTCAACTACGTCTC
The DNA here is from genome assembly GCA_963831685.1 of uncultured Pseudomonadota bacterium. Classification (GTDB taxonomy): domain Bacteria; phylum Myxococcota_A; class Polyangia; order Fen-1088; family Fen-1088; genus JADGRB01. The sequence goes on along the minus strand of CAWHRJ010000004.1, from coordinate 530,100 downwards.
GCAGTGATGAGGCGCGCGGTCGCCCTGGGGGCGCTGGTGGCCGCCGCCGGCTGCTCGTCTTCGGGGACGCGCCCACCCGCGGACGCGTCCGCCGAGACCCGCGGCGCGGATCGGGCCAAGATGATCGAGGGCGGTCCGTCCGCCTGCGCGTGCAGCATCGATCCGGCCGGGACGCTCGATCTCTCCTGGTCCTGCTACTGCGACCAATCATTCGCCGCCTGCGCGACGCCGCTCTCCGGCACCGCCGACTGCGCGTCCGTCGTCCGCCAGGACTACCCGGCTTGCGGCCTCACGGTGATCCTGGCGTTCACCGGCGCCGGCGTCGAGGTGCCGAGCGTCTACGACGCCACCGGCAAGCTGGTGGGACGCGTGGCGCACAGCGATCTGTCGGCCTACCTCTGCCCCTCTGACTCGACGATGGCCTCGGCCACCGAGCGGGCCGGGCAGTTTCCCACCTCGACCTGCGCCGCGGTGACCTGCAATCCCTGCTACGCGGGCAGCTTCCCCTGCCCCACGCGCGATGCCGGCGCGGCGGACGCCGGCCGCCCGGGACCGCGCGACGCCGCCGCGGACCTCCGAGGCGACTGAATCAGGCGCCCGTCAGACGCCTGTCAGACGCCTGCTTGGACCTCGCGCACCAGCTCCTCGAACGCCGCGGCGGGATCGGCGGCGTCGCGCACCGGGCGCCCGACGACCAGGTAGTCGGCGCCGTTGGTGATCGCCTGCCCGGCGGTGGCGACGCGCTTCTGGTCGTCCTTTTTGGCGGCCCCTGGCGCGGCGGTCGGCCGGATCCCCGGCACGACGATGAGCAGCCCGGGCGCGGCGCCGTGCGCCGCCTCGATCTCGTGCGGCGAGCAGACGAGGCCATCGATCCCGGCGCGGGCGGCGATGCGGGCGCGCGCGCGGACCATCTCGGGGATCGTCTGCTCGACCCCCTCGGCCCGCAGATCGTCCTCGGCCAGGCTGGTCAGGACGGTCACGCCCAGCAGCTTGACCCGCCCCGCGGCGGCCTCGGCCGCGCGCGCCAGCATGTCGTAGCCGCCCGACGTGTGCAGCGTCAGAAGCTCGGCCTGGACGCGGGCCGCCGAGGCGACCGCACGCGCGACCGTCTCGGGGATATCGTGCAGCTTGAGGTCGAGGAAGACCTTGCCGCCGCGGGCCCGCACGAGCTCCACGGCACGCTCGCCCTCCGCGACGAAGAGCTCCAGACCCACCTTGTAGAACACGGGGCGACCGTCGAGGCGATCGAGGAGCTTGCCGAGGGAGGCGCAGTCGGGCACGTCCAGCGCCACGATGACCCGCTCGCGCGCGGGGATGTGCAGCGATCGCTTCGCCGGGACCATCATTTGCGCTCCTTCTGCACTTCCGCGGCGACGACCTTCGTCGCCTCGTCGGTCTTCAGCTTGCGGACCTCCGCGGCGTTGCGCCGCTTGAGCTCGACGATCCCCTCGGCGACCCCCTTCTTGCCGACGGCGATACGGAACGGGATCCCGATGAGATCGGCGTCCTTGAACTTCACGCCCGCCCGCTCGTCGCGGTCGTCGTAGAGGACCTCGATCCCCGCCGCCGTCAGCTCGTCGTAGATTCGCTGGGCCGTCGCCATGACCGCCTGGTCGTCGTGCTGCAGCGCCAGCACCGCCACCTCGAACGGCGCCAGCGGCACCGGCCAGATGATCCCGTCCTTGTCGTGGTTCTGCTCGATCGCCGAGGCGACGATGCGGGTGACGCCGATGCCGTAGGTCCCCATCACGGCCGGCTTCTCCACGCCGTCCTGATCGAGGAAGGTCACCTTCATCGGCTTCGAGTACTTGGTCCCCAGGAAGAAGACCTGCCCGACCTCGATCCCGCGGTAGGCCTTGAGGTGCCCCTGGTCGCAGCGGGCGCAGGCGTCGCCCGCGGCCGCCGTCCGGTAGTCGCCCACGGCGGTCGGCTTGAAGTCGCGGTCGACGTTCACACCCGTGAGGTGCGCTTCGTCCTCGTTGGCGCCGACGACGAAGTCCGACAGCGAGGCGACCTCGACGTCGAGGTAGATCGGCACCGGCATCTTGAGCCCCACCGGCCCGGCGAAGCCGACCGGCGCGCCGGTCACCTCCTTGACCGCCGCGTCGCCAGCCAGCGCCAGCGCGTCGGCGCCGAGCGCCTTGCCGAGCTTGATCTCGTTGACGTCGCGATCGCCGCGCACCATGACGGCGACGGGCTTGCCGTTGGCCAGGTAGATGAGCGTCTTCACCAGCTTGTCGGGCGGCACGCCGAAGAAGGCGGACACCTCGGCAATCGTGTGCTTGCCCGGCGTGGCGACCTTCGTCACTGTCTTCCCGGGAACCCTGGGAGGGTTCCCGGACCCTCCCGCGACGGGCTCGGTCGGGCTAAGCCCGACCTCCCCCACGCGATCGGCGGGCGATCTGCTGACTGCCTGCTCGACGTTGGCCGCGTAGTCGCAGGTGTCGCAGGCGACCAGCGCGTCCTCGCCGGTCTCGGTCAGCACCTGGAACTCGTGCGACGACGACCCGCCGATGTTCCCCGTGTCGGCCTCCACCGCACGAAACGCCAGGCCGCAGCGGGTGAAGATGCGCGAATAGGTGTCGTACATCTTCTTGTACTCGCGCTGCGTGTCGGCCTCGTCGACGTGGAACGAGTAGCCGTCCTTCATGATGAACTCGCGCCCGCGCATGAGACCGGCGCGCGGCCGCAGCTCGTCACGGAACTTGGTCTGGATCTGGTAAAGGTTCAGCGGCAGCTGGCGCCAGCTGCGGACGTCGTCGCGCACGAGGGCGCAGATCACCTCCTCGTGGGTCGGGCCGATCACGAAGTCGCCCCCCTTGCGGTCCTTGAAGCGCAGGAGCTGGGCGCCGTACTTCTCCCAGCGGCCCGACTCTTGCCAGAGCTCCGCCGGGATGACGGCCGGCAGAAAGACCTCGGAGCAGCCCGCGCGGTCCAGCTCTTCGCGGATGATCTTCTCGACCTTCTTCACGACCCGCCAGCCGAGCGGCAGGAACGAATAGATGCCGGCCGCCACTTTGCGCAGATAACCGCCGCGCACCATGAAGACGTGCGACGGGACCTCGGCCTCCGAGGGGGCTTCCTTGAGCGTGGGGATCAGGGACTGGGACATCCGCATGGGGAGACGTGTTTAACATAGGAAAGGCGCACGCGATGGGCCTTGGCGAATACAACCGGAAGCGAAACTTCGCGCTCACCCGCGAGCCGCCGGGCGAGGAGGCGGCGCCCCCGGCCGGGCCCTCGGGTTCGACCGCTCGGGCCCGCCAGTTCGTCATCCAGAAGCACGCCGCCACCCGCCTGCACTACGACTTCCGGCTGGAGCTCGAGGGCGTGCTCAAGAGCTGGTCGGTCCCCAAGGGTCCCAGCCTCGACCCCAAGGTCAAGCGGCTGGCCATGCAGACCGAGGACCACCCGATCGCCTACGCCGACTTCGAGGGGATCATCCCCAAGGGCCAGTACGGCGGCGGGACGGTGCTGCTCTGGGACCGCGGGACCTGGGAGCCGCTGGAGGGCGATCCGCACCAGGAATTCGCCGCCGGGAACTTAAAGTTTCGCTTGAAGGGCACGAAGCTACAGGGCGGATTCGCGCTCATTCGCCTCAAGCCGCGTGGCCCGCGCCGCGGCGAGGACGACGGGCGAAGCTGGCTCCTGATCAAAGAACGCGACGCCGAGGTTCGGGACGAGGCGGCCGGCATCATCACCGACGAGCGCCCCGAGAGCGTCGCCACGCAGCGATCATTGGAAGAGGTGGCCGGCGACCGCTCGCACGTCTGGCACTCGAACCGCGGCCAGATCGATCTGACCGGCGTCCCGGGCGCCAAGTCCGGCCCCCTGCCCGCGAAGCTGGTCCCCCCCAAGGTGGCCGCCCGCAAGTCGCCCCCGCCGGGCGACGGCTGGCTGCACGAGATCTCGATCCCGGGCGAGCGCCTCCTTGCACGCGGCGACGGCGGCGACGTGCGCCTCCTCGGCCCGACCGGCGCGCCACTGACGCCGGCCGCCGCCCGCAAGCGCCAGGCGGTCGCCGACGCCGTCCGCCTGCTCCCCTCCCCCACGCTGGTCGTCGACGGGACGCTGGCGGCCGTGGGCCCCGACGGCCACGCCGATTCAAAAGCGCTCGCTCGAACCCTGACCGGCAAAGGTCAGGACGTCCTCACCTACTACCTCTTCGACCTCCCGTACCTCGACGGCCACGACCTGCGCGGCGTCCCGCTCGGGCGCCGCAAGGAGCTGCTCGCCGAGCTCGTCCGCAAGGTCGCCGAGCGGACCTGCCTCCGCTACCTCGACCACGTCGCGGGGGCCGGCGCCGACTTCCGCCGCGCCGCCGGCCGCCTCGGCATCCCCGCGATGATCTCCCGCCGCGCCGACTCAACGTACGACGTGCGCGCGGGCTGGCTGACCGTTGCCTGCGATCTCAGTGTCGCGTGAGCGACGACGGGCTTGGCCCGGCGGCGCTCGTCGCGGGGGATTGAAAGGACCCTGTGAGGGTCCTTTCTCAGTGAAGGCGCTTGATCGCTTCGCCGTCGACGACGTAGACGACGGGCGCGTCGGCCCGCTCGTGTGCGGCGCCGAAATGCAGCGCGCCCGTCAGCCCCTGGAACGTCCCCTCCGCCAGCGCGCGGGTGAGATCGCCGCGCGTCCTCGCGCCGGCCGCGATCGCGGTGCGGATCGCGTTGACGCCGTCGTAGGCGTAGGCCTCGGTGGCGTGCGGATCCTGGCCGTAGGCCGCGCGGTACGCATCGACGAAGCCACGCGCGCGCGGGTCTTCGGCGCCCGCGTAGAACCCCGGTGCCAGCAGCGCCCCCTGGACATACCGCCCCGAGCTCTGCAAGAGCCGTGGCGACAGATCTGCCGCCGTCGACAGGAGCAGCACGTTGCGCGGCTTCGGCTTGCCGGGCGCGCCCGCCAGACGGGGGGCCCCCCAGGGGGCGGGCCAGAGATCGGCCGCCGCCAGCGCCGGCGCGATGAGCTCGAGCCGATCGGCGCCGTCGGCCACGAACACCACCTGCGGCTGCGCCTTCTTGATCGTCGCGACGACCGAGGTGAACGACGTCGATCCGGGTGGATAGCTGGCGTCGGCGGCCACCTTCCCACCGCCCTCCGTCACCGCCTTCTTGAAGGCGGCCCGGAGGGACTTTCCGACCACGGTGTCCGGCCCGACCAGCGCGAAGCTGCGCGCGCCGAGGTCGAGCGCCGTCTTGGCCAGAGCCGCGGCCCGCGCCGACGACGAATGAATCAACGAGAACACCGACGGCTGCAGTCCCCCCGGCGCGTTGTTGTCGAGCATCAACAGCGGCAGGCCGTCGCGCGCGGTCAGACCGGCCTCTGCGTCGCGCGAATCGTACGCCATCACCACGCCGATCACGGCGTCCGCCGCCAGATCGTCCAGCCGTTGCTGGGCGCGCACCCGATCGCCGCCGGGATCGCGGACGCTGAGCTGCATCGCGGGAGCGGATGGCGCCCCGGTCGCCAGCATCGCGGCCCGCAGCGCTGCCTCGCCGACCGGCTGGAACTTGCCCGACAGCGCCAGCTCCAACCCGAGCCGACCTGGATCGCCGGGGCTCGTCCCGTGATCCGACCCGAGGTCGAGCCCGACGGCCCGCCTGGCTTCGGCGCTCTCGGAGGCGATCTCGGCCGCACCCGCCGTATCGCCGCGCACACGCAGCGCAGACGCGGCACCATCGCCGAGGAGCGCCCGCCCGAGACCCTTCGGCGGTGCCGCGCGGAACGTCTGGAGCAGAACCTCCGGGGCGAGCTTGCCGGCGAGCTCGGTGATGCGTTCCCGCGCGTAAGCCTTCTCGGCCTCGCGGCCGCCGCGCGCGTACGCGTCCCACAGCTCGATCGCCGCCGGTAGCTCGCCGACGCCGGCGGTCGCCGCGGCAAGAGCGCCCCGCAGCTCGACGAGCGCTTCGTCGCCGGGTCCGGCGGCGCCGGACGGTGGAAGGAAAGGCAGCAAGAGCTCGCGCGCACGGGCGAACTGGCTCAACCGCGCGAACGCCAGGCCGAGGTAATAGCGGGCGGTGGCGCCGGTCCCCTCGTCGGGCGGCGGCGACGTCCAGGGCTCGAGCAGGCCGCGCGCCGTCTCCGCGTCGCCGCGGGCGAGGGCCAGTCGCGCCAGCATGATGTCGGCCGCCGGCCGCGCCGGGTGCTGCGCATGGTGGTCGTGGAACGCCTCCAGGAGCGGACGCGCCGCCGCGGCGTCGCCGGCGTCAAAACGTGCCTTCGCCGTCGCGAAGTCGGCGTCGCCGCCGGGATCATTCGTGGCGCCCGCCGGCAGCTCGGGGCCGTTCTGCGCGCTCGCCACCTTCCCGGGCTCCGGGACGACCGGCGCCGGCAGCGGCTCGCCCTGGCCGTACGTCCCCGGCAACGCGGGCGCGGTCTGGCCCGACGCCGCGCAGGCCGGCAAGAGGAAGAGCAAGAGCAGGACGGCATAGACGGCGACGCGCACCACGTCCCTTTTTACGACCGAAGTCGCGGGTTGTCCCGTTTTGCGCCGCCCAGACCGAGCGCGACCGTCTTGCGGGTGAAGGTCGACACTCCCAGCGTGCCGAGATCGCGGACGGCGACCCAGCGCCGGTCCGGCCGCGAGCGACCGGCGCGGGCGACCTCGACGCGGAAGACCTCGGCCGTCACGTCGCGGTGGGTGAAGACGTGTCTGACGGCGCCCCGGTGATCGACCTTCGCGGCGGGCGCACCGGCGGCCGTCGCCAGCCGCCGGGCCACCGTGCGAGGCGCGCCCGAGGTGACGACGTCCTCGGGCAGCGACCAGGTTCCCGCGAGGAGCCCCTTCCCGCGCTTGACCACGAGCACCCGCGCGCCGTCGGTCACGCAGGCGCAGGCGACCCGTACGATTGGTCGCGCCGGTTTGCGGGACCGGCGCGGAATCTCGTCGACCTTCCCGGCGGCGAAGGCGGCGCAGGCGTCCCGGACCGGGCATTCGTCGCACCGCGGGCTGCGCGGCGTGCAGAGGGTGGCCCCCAGCTCCATCACCGCCTGCGTGAAGTCGCCCGGTCGACCGCGCGGGACCTCGCGCAGGCCGGCCGCGCGGAGACGCGCGCGCGTCGCGGGCTCGTCGATCGAATCGGAGACGCCCCCGAGGCGGGCCATCACGCGCGCCCCGTTGCCGTCGAGCGCGAACGTGCGCGCGCCGAACGCGATCGCCGCGACCGCGGCTGCGGTGTACGGACCGAGCCCGGGGAGCGTGGCGAGCGCGACCTCGCTGCGCGGCAGCGCGCCGCCGTGCTCGCTCACCGCGGCGATCGCGGCCCGCCGCAGGTTGCGCGCCCGCGCGTAGTAGCCGAGCCCCGACCAGAGCGCCGTCACGTCGTCCTCGCTCGCGGCCGCCAGCAACGCCAGCGTCGGAAAACGGGCCAGGAACCGTTCGAAGTAAGGGATGACGGTGGCGACCGTCGTTTGCTGCAGCATCAGCTCCGAGACCAGCGTCTTGTACGGCGAGGGGTCGCGCCGCCACGGCAGGTCGCGCCTCGACCGGTCGTACCAGCGCAGCAAGGAGCGCGAGATCGGCATCGTCCGCGCGATGCAGTGTAGTACAAGGGAGAGGTGGCACCGCCGCCGCCCCCACCCGACATCATCGCCGCCGTGGCCCGCGGCGAGATCGAGCCTGTCTACTGCCTCTCCGGCGAGCGCTACCTGGTCGACGCGACCGCCGCCGCGATCCGCGCCGCCGTGCTGGCCGAGGCGGGCGCCGGCGCCGCCTTCAACAACGACGTCTTCGACCTCAAGGAGAAGGGCCTCGCCGCGGCGCTCGCCACCGCGCAAACACTGCCGATGATGGCCAGGCGCCGGCTGGTGGTCGGCAAGGCGATCGACGAGGTGAAGGCCGCCGACCTCGAGCCGCTGGCGGACTACGCCGAGGACCCCAACCCGGCGACCTGCCTCTTGCTCGTGGCCGACAAGGTCGACGTCCGGTTCAAGGCGTTTCAGGTGCTCAAGAAGCGCGGCTACCTGCACGTCTTCGCGCCGCTGCGCGACCAGGCGCTCGCCGGCTGGGTGCGCGGCGAGGCGCGGGCCCGCAAGCTCACGATCGCCCCCGACGCCGCCGAGGCGCTGGCCACCGCCGCCGGCCCCGATCTCGGGCGCCTCTCGCAGGCGCTCGATCTGCTCGCCCTCTACGCGGGCGGTAAAGGGATCACCGTCGACGACGTCGAGGATCTGGTCGCCGAGACGCGCGAGCGCGGCATCTTCGAGCTGACCAAGTCGATTGGCGCCGGCAACGTTGCGCGCTCGCTGGCGCTGCTCACCAACATGCTCCGCAACCGGGAGCCCGCGCTGCGGATCCAGTACATGCTCGCCCGCCACCTGCGCCAGGTCTGGCGCGCCAAGGAGCTGGCCGCCTCGGGCGCGGGGCGCAACGAGATCGCCGCCGGCGTCGGCATCAACCCCTACTTCCTCGACGACGTGCTGGTCCCGGCGCGCCGGATGTCACGCGCCGCGCTCGAGCGCGCGTTCGACCGCCTCTACACCGCCGACGTCGAGCTCAAGAGCTCCAAGCTCGATCCGGAGATCGCGCTCTCGCGTCTGGTCCAGACGTTGGCGGAATCCTCCGCCTAGCGCCTGGCCGGCTTACTTGCTGCCGCCGGCGCCGGCGACCGCGACCGTCAGGCGGGAGACCGACCGCGAGGCCGTCCCCTTCTTGATGACCCCCTTCGAGGCCGCCTTGTCGATCGCCTGGACCGCGCTCTTGAGCAGCGGACCCAGATTCTTCGCGGTCTTGGCGCCGAGCGCCGCGCGGAGCTTCTTGATCGCCGTCCGCATCGCGGTCGTCTGCGCCACGTTGCGCGCCGTGCGCTTCACGCGCTGGCGGTTCGCCTTCTCTGATGACTTGATGTTCGCCACGTCTAGTCCTTATCGCCTTCGTTCGGGCGCGCATCATGCTGACCGCCCCGGGGGTTGTCAAGGCGCGCCCGCCTACCCGAGCCCCAACTCCTCCAGCGCCGCGTCCGAAAGACCGAAGAAATGCCCGGTCTCGTGCAGGAGCGTGGTCCGGATCTCCGCACGCAGCTCGTCCTCATTGCCTTCGTCGGTCGCCACCCGCTCGAGGTTCCGGCGGAACAGCACGATCTGGGTCAGCCCCGGCTGCCCGCCCAGCCCCGTCCCGCCATCTCCGTGCGGCGTGCCGCTGAACAGGCCCAGCGCCCGCGGATCGAGCCCGGCGTCGACGTCCGCCTCGGCCGGCAGCTCGGCGATGATCATGGGGATCCCCTCGAGCAGCGCCCGCGCCCGCGCCGGCAGCTCCCCGAGCGCCGCCTCGGCCACCGCGGCGACCTCCGCCTCCGGCAGTCGATCGTCGCCGTCGCCACCCGCGCCCGGGCCAGCGTCGAGCGTCCAGGCGCGCTTCCAGGCCGCCTGCGTCTCCTTCTCGTCGCCCAGCTCCTCGGCCGCGCAGCCGAGCGCGTACCAGGCGTCCGCCGACGTCGGGCTCTCGTCGCAGAGGACCCGCAGGCGCTGCCGTGCCGTCTCCGCGTCGCCGAGCGCCAGGTGGAGATCGGCGATCTCCAGCGACAGGTCCAGATCGCCGAGCCGCACCTCCGGGGGTGGCAGCGCGGTCAGCGTCTCCCGCGCCTCGTCGGTCTCGCCGCGCTCGGCCTCGAGGCCCGCCTTGAGGGCGACGGCCGAAAGGAACTCGCTCTCGTCCTCGGCCAGATCGAGCGCCCGCTCGGCGTGCCCCAGCGCCTCGTCCGAGGTCTCCGGATCGCCGGCCAGGATCTCCGCCAGCCACAGCTCCGGCGTCGCCCACTCCGGATCGGCGGCGACCGCCCGGCGGAGAATCGTGCCGGCCTCGGCGTCGTCCCCCGTTTCGCGCGCGCAGGCGGCGAGCAACAGCAGCGCCTCCGGCGAACCGGCCTCGAGCGCCCCCACCAGCCTCCGCGCCTCCGCCACCTCGCCCGCCTCGAGCGCGCGCCAGGCCGCCTCGATCCGCGGATCGCTCTCCTCGTTCGCCTCGTCGTCGTCGGGTTCGCCCGCCATCGGCCCCTATTCTAGTCGCGCTATCGCAAAAGATCGGGCGCGTTCGCCAGGACCGCCAGAGATTCCTGGACGTACGAAGCGGCGACGTCGGCGGTCCGCCGCGCGTCCTCACGGCTGCCGATCGGCGGCGCCACCTCGACCACGTCCGCCCCGAGCAAAGGGAACGCTGCGCCCACACGGGCGATGAGCGCCCGCACGAAGTCGGGTGACAGTCCGTCGGGCTCGGGCGCGCCGGTCGAGGGAGCCGCCGCGTCGTCGGTGGCGTCGATGTCGTTCGAAAGATAGACCCCGCGAACCCCGAGCGCCGTCAGGTGCCCGATGACGTCGTCGATCACCGCCGTGCCGCGCGTGCGCACCTCGTCGGCCCAGATCTGCCGCACCCCCAGGGTCGACTCCCAGTGCTCCTTCGAGCGCGACGACGTTCGCACGCCGACCTGCACCAGCCGCCCGCCGCGACCGACCAGCTCGTTGGCGTGATAGGCCCAGGTGGCGAAGCAGATCCGCACGCCCAGCCGCTCCGGCAGCAGATCTGTGTGCGCGTCGGCGTGGACGATCGCCCACGGCAGGGCGGTGCTCCGCCCGATCGCCGCCACCACCGGCCAGGCGACCGAGTGATCGCCCCCGAGCATGAAGATGCGCAGCCCCGGGCGCGCGCGCAGAAGCTCGCTCACGACGCGCTCGGCGATCGTGAGCGGCGCGACCGGCAGGTCGCCGTTCGCCGCCTCCGGGCCATAGAGCGCGACTCGTGTCCGCCGGCGCTGCTCGTCGCTCAGCATGTCGTCGGTCAGAAGCTGCGGCACGCAAAAGACGTCGCCGACGTCGACGATCCCGGCCCGCGCGGCGCGCGCGGGGAAATCGGGCACGCGCCGCAACAGCGCGGCGCGCACCGCCGCCGGCCCGAACGCCGCGCCGCGCGCCAGCCCGGCGCCGCAGTCGGACGGAATTCCCAGCATCGCCACGCGCGCGTTGCCGATCGACGCCAGCGCGGCGCGCCACTTGGCGACGACCTCGGCCCCGTCGCGCGCCTGGTACAGCGCCTGCTGCAACGCCTCCCGTTCGGCGCGCCCGGTGCTTACGGTGTGAATACCACCGCCGGCAGGCCGCAAGAATTGCGAGAGGTCGTCCATTTGCTCACATCGATCGGAGCAAAGTCGGTTTTGGTTTCATCACCGCGATCGAAACCGCCGCGCGCCCCGTCAACCCTCGTTTTTAGCCCGAAAGTCGTCGAGCTTCAGGCCGAAGCGTTTCGCCCAGCGATAGACCAGCGCGGGCTTGCGGTCGAGCTCGCGCGCGACGCGCATCATATTGCCGCGAAACCGGCGGATTAATGCCTCCAGCTCCACGGCGTCGGGCGGCGGCCGCGACTTCCTGCGCCCGGTCGGGGCCTTCAGCTTGGGCGCCTGCAGCACGGCGGCGGGGAGGTGCTCGACCGCGATCCGCTCCGCGTCGCGCGCCAGCGCCTCGGCCGAGGTCATCACCTTCCCGAGCTCGCGCACGTTGCCGGGCCAGGCGTAGAGACAGAGCGCCTGGAACGCCGGCAGCTCGATCGGCTTCATCTTGTCGCCGAGCAGGAAGCTCGCCAGCGCGCCCAGGTCCTCGACCCGCTCGCGCAGCGGCGGGATCCGGATCGCCTCGGCCCCGAGCCGCGCCGCCAGATCGACACGCAGCCCGAGGCTCCCCGACTGCGACGGCGCGCCCGTCCGGCTGGTCGCGGCGACGATGCGCGTCTCGATCCGCCGCGCGCGCAGCCCGCCGACCGGCGACAGCATCCGATCCTGCGTGAAGCGCAGCAACTTGGTTTGCAGCTCGGGCACCATCTCGCCGATCTCGTCGAGGAACAGCGTCCCGTTCTCCGCCTCCTCGATGATCCCCGCCTTGGCCATCGCCGCCTGCGAGTGGGCGCCGCGCGCGTAACCGAACAGCTCCGTCTCGACGAGCTCGCGCGGGATGGCGGCGCAGTTGATGGCCACGAACCGTCCGGTGCGCCCGCTCGCCTTGTGGATCGCCGCCGCGTAGATCTCCTTGCCGACGCCCGTCTCGCCCGTCAGCAAGAGCTCCTCACCCGCCGTCGCCAGCTTGCGCAGCTTGGCGCAGACCATGGCGAACGCCGGGTTCGTCGTGGCCACCGGCCCGAGCGGCCGCGCCACCTCCGCCTCGATGGCCGCCTTCTCGGCGATGGTCGTGACACGAAACACCAGGACGTGGCTGCCGACGAAGATGACCGAGCCGTCGCGCAGCCGCACCGTCGTCTCGACCGGCTCGCCGTCGACGATCGTCCCGTTGGTGCTGGAGAGATCGGTCAGCTCGTAGACCCCCTCCTCGGTCGCCGGGCTGATCGCCATGTGCTGCGACGAGACCATCCTATCGGCGAGCACCAGCGACGTCTGGCCAGCCTCCCCCTGCGTCGGCTCGCGTCGTCCCACCACCAACGACCCCGTGAACGCCGCGATTCTGTCGCGGCCCCGAGGGACGTTCCCCTGGTTGTCCCCAACTATCAAAACGAGGGGAACCTTGACGGGATCGTCTGACGCCTCGCGCCGCGGAACGAAGGTGGTGCTTTCGCTGGGCGTGATCACCGAGATCGGCCAAACAATAAAGCGTAACTGCCCTTGCGTAAACGGATATAAAACCGGAACCTGGAAATGTCCGTTTCCCCCGCGTAACTACCGGAGATTACGGCCCTCCTCATTGGTCCCTGGGTTGCTCCTGGATGTTGGAAGGACGCGCGCTCATGCGACGCGTCGCCCAACACTCCACAACCAGACCACAGGGGGACTTTATGCTCAAGAGGATTGCGCTTGTGACTCTTTTCATCGTTTCGGCAGCAGTGGCGGCTTCGAGCACGGTGTTTGCTCACTCGGCGACGAAAGCACCGGTGCCAAGCGCGCCGCACGGATTCTGCTGGCCCGCCGGTATGCCCTGCTGAGTGTCTCAGGCCCGGGCGCTTATTTCAGGACCAGGATCCTCGATCGTTCCTCTTTCTCGATCCGTATCGACTGAAAGAGAGCGGACTCTGGGGAGGTTGCCCCGCACTGAACCTCACCGACGGCCATGTTCTCCGTCGGCGCCGGTATTCGTTTGCCTGTCTTTTCTCCGGTCAGTACGTTGCGCTCCGACCAGAAGTAAGCGCCGCCCGAGGCCTCGAGGGAAAGAAGCGTCGTCGACGACGACCAGACGGGGGAGCATTGCCAGAAGGCGTCCCATGAGTTACGGGTGCGGCCGTCACTGGCAGAGATAATGACGACCTTCGAAGCGTTCACTTGCGTCACATAGGCGATGCTCGTCCCGTCGGGCGACAACTTCGGCCACACCGGAAGAAACTCATCTCGATGAACGACGCGACAGGCGTCCGTCGCGATTGAGCAGAGCATGACGCTCTTCGTGGCGTAGTCGGAGTAGGTCCAGAATCGCCCATCTTGGGAGAATGCCGGGCCGATGTCCCGCGGACCGGACGTGAGCTTCCTCTCCCGGCCATCGTGCCCCCTTCGCCAGATGGCCAATTGACCGTCTGGGCCGCGCCGACTCACCAGGAGGTCCCCCGTCCGGGACATGTCTGCCGAGTAGTCCTCTCCGTCATTCGTCAGGCGCTCCCTCTTCCCCGTCCCGACCAACCACACGTCGCTCGACGAATGTCGTGCCAGTAACACCTTGTCACCCGCGTGAGTGCCAGGAAACGCCGCCCAGGCGAGATCGAATCCCGTGTACCTGCCAATGCTCCACAGTCTGTCATTTCGCCAATCGAGCTCCGCCAGAGCGGACGTCCCGTCGACTCCGTGATACGACACCAATATCGCATCGGTCGCGGGCTCGAACTGAATGTGATACTTCACCGGAATCGAGAAGACCTTCGCCGTTTCAAACGGCCGCCCGTCGTAGACGGCGATCCCATACTCGGAGCTGTCGCTTCCCAACAACAACGCCACCGCGCTCCCGTTGGGGCTGACGGCGTTCCCCAGAATCACGTGCCGGCGACCAAATGGCGCGTCGCCGAGCAACGCGAAGCTCATCGTGGGGAGGGAAAACACGCCCGCGTGTGACGAGTCGATTTCGTACAGAAATTCCTCGCTTCCGCCCAGCCACCGTGGGTCCGCTCCGGACGTCACCGTGGTCGAGGGGCGCCCATCCTGCGAGATGCGGATCTCCGTCGCTCCGGCCTCGGTCTGTCCTGTGAACAGAAGCGCCTTGCGATTGGGCGAAAACTCCGGGCATCCGATCCGGAACATCTCGGGCCCCAGCGGCGCGGGTCGCCGCTTCCCGGACGCCAGGTCGACTTCCTCGGCGTGCCGAGGAGTCCCCCAGACGATGAGGGCCGTCGTGGGATCTAGGACCGAGAAACAATGAACCTCCCCCGACACCTCGGCTACGGTTCGCGCTGAATCGGTCCAATCGGCCGGGTCACCCCTTGCCTCCAATCGCACGACGGCTGCGCCTCGCGAGCTGGAAACGCCCGAAATCCTGTGCCGAACGACTCGCGACACACCCACCGCGAGCACCGCGGCGGCGACCACGCCGACGGTGGCCATTCCGATCTTGCGGCGCGACAGGAGACGGCCGCGCCGTGAACCATCGGTCGCGTCCAATAGGCGGGCGGCTTCACCGGCATCTATCGGGCGATCCAACGGCGATTCCGCGAGGCACCTCTCGCAAGTCGCCAGCATTCGGCGCTCGGCCAATGAGCCCGGGCGCAACGACTCTCGCGACGTGCCCTCGAAGCTTGTCGATCGCCGCTCTGGCCGCTGTCCGAAGAATATCTCGTGAAGGACCACACCCAGAGCCCAGACATCTGAGCGACTGGTCGCTGGATCTCCGGCTAGGACCTCGGGAGCCATGTAGTGGGGCGTACCGATCAGAACGGTGGCACCCGGGGCGTTGGCAGCATCGGTAGCCAGGCCGAAATCCGAGATGACGAGGCGACCGTCGTCCATCCTGAGGAGGTTGTCCGGCTTGAAGTCCCGGTGGACGACGCCCGCCGCGTGGATGGCAGCCAACCCTTCGACCGCCGCCCGGGCGTCCGCGAGCCTGTCAGCGATCGGCCGATCCAGAGCTCGCGTTCGCCTGAGCTCGTCGCGCAGCGATCCTCCTCGCGCGAGCTCCATGGTGAGAAAGCGGTGACCGTCTGCCTCCCCGATATCGAAGATCCTACAGACGTTTCGGTGTTGGATAGGACGGCCGAGACGTAGCTCCCGCGAGAACCGTTTGTCCCATTTTGCGTCGAGCGCCAGCTCAGCCTTCAACACCTTGAGGGCCACCACGTTCTGCGCGGTTCGATCGAAAACCCGCAGCACGATCCCGCTGCCCCCCCTTCCGATGATGTCCTCGACCTGATAGCGACCTGCCAGCACGGTCCCCCTCTCAATCTCCGGAGGGCGTGCGCGAACGAAGGATTGCTCCGCCACCTGGGTGACGCTTGCGTTTGGATCCGAGTCCGAATCACGCATCGGAAGCCGTCAGCTTATCGGGATCGATCGGCCGTTCCAACCGTCAGTCCTTCGAACGCAGTTGTTGGACTCATAGAAGGCGATCCGATCCCCATTGGGCGATAGGGAGAGACAGCCCGCCACCGCGTCAAGAATCTCCCGACAGCTCCCTCCTTCACAGCGGACAAGCCCGATCATTGGCGCGAAGCTGAAGTAGTAGAGCACCTTGCCATCGGGCGAACAGGCCGGCGCGTAGCCTTCGATCCGCTCGCCCGTTGCCCCGGTCAGCCGTCCTTGCGAATCGAGCCGCACAATCGCTGGCTTTCCTTCGGCGACCAATGTCGCCACCACGTCGGAGCCGCAACGAGCGGCGCTCACGATTTGCGGCTCAATCGGAGTGCGCAAAATCTGTCCGTCCTGAGTCTGCCGCACAATTTCCGAGGCCATTCTGACGCTCATGAAGGTCAGGCCATCCTTGACGAGCCTTGGGTACCTCGAGTACTGGCCCCGCACGAATCCGCTCCACCAGGCTCGGCCACCTTTGGGGTCCACGTCGATCAATGGAGTTCCAATGCGCGTATTGCTCGACCAAGCGAAAACCTGTTGATCGTCGTTGCCTTCGACTCCGATGACCATGTTCGGCAATCGATAGTGGACAACCTCCTCAATCGCCGCGGTGAAACCGGCAATATCGGCGGACAGGTCGCTGAAATCCGAGGCGGCGTAGACATGCTCACCGACGACGGCGTGAAAACTCGACACCACCGAGCGCTCCGCGCTGGGGAGGATCAGACTGCGGTTTGTGACGGTCGAGAACAGGGCGAGGTGTCGGACGTCCACTTCGTAGAGGAACCTCGTGCCGTCGGGCAACCAGGTCGGGTCCGACGACATAGACGGCTCGGCGATCGGGACCACCGGGACGGCGGCGCTGCCGTCGGGGTGCGTGGAGACGAACGCGAACGCCCGGTCGTCCGCCGTGTGGCCGGTGTAGACGAGGCGCTTGCCGTCGGCCGAGACGTCCGGGCAGCCCTCGGCGTAGGCGTCCGGGACCAGCGGCGACGGTGACCGCTTGCCGGTGCGGGTGTCGATGTCCTCGGCGCGCGCGGGGTAGCCCCAGACGAGGCGGACGGTGTGGCGGTCGGGCAGGCGCGCCATGCAGCGAACGCGGTCGGGGATCTCGGCGAGGACCTTCGACTTGTCGGTCCAGTCGTCGGGCTCGCCGGTCGGGATCAGCATCAGGGGGTCGGCCGGCGCGGCCGCGGCCGACAGCATCGCCCGCCTGTGCGACGCCTCGAGCCGCCGCGCCCCGACGACGGCCAGCACCGCCGCACCTGCCGCCGCGATGACAACCCCCGCCCGTCGACGCGCGCGCCGGCCCGCCGACCGCGCGAGCCCGACGTCGCTGAGCCGCGCCGCGATCTCCGCCGCGCCCCGCGGGCGCTGGGCCGGATCGCCCGCCAGGCACGCCCGGCAGATCTCGAACACGCTCCGCTCGAGCGGCGACAACCTGCGCCCGCCGACGGAGCTGCGCATCTCGGCGGTCTGCGCGTTCCACTGCAACCGCTCGCCGAAGACCACCTCGTGGATGACGGCGCCCAGCGCCCAGAGGTCGGCCGCAACGTTGGCGCGGCCGCCGCGCAGGACCTCGGGGGCCATGTACGCCACGGTCCCGCCGTGGATGCTGGTCGATCCGTCGAACGAGTCGGTCGCCAGACCAAAATCGGACAGGACCAACCGGCCGTCGCCCATCCGGAGCGCGTTCTGGGGCGAGATGTCCCGGTGGACGATGCCGGCGGCGTGGATGGCTGCCAGCCCAGCCGCGAGCGCCCGAGCGTCCAAAATTCGGTCACTTAGCGGACGGGCACGAGCTGTGGCGGCGGACGTTTCGTCACGAAGCGTGCCACCCGTCGCCAGCTCCATGATCAGGAACGCCCGCCCATCCGCGTGCGCGAAGTCGAAGACGCGGCAGACGTTCGGGTGCTGGATCTGCCGCGCCAGCTTCACCTCGCGCGCCAGCCGCTCGCTCCATTCGCGCTCGCCCGCCAGCTCCGCGCGCACGATCTTGATCGCCACCGTCACACCCAGCGTGCGGTCGAACGCCTCGACCACGAGGCCCATCCCGCCACGCCCGATCACCGCACGGACCTCGTAGCGGCCCGCGAGCACGGTGCCCGGCGGCAGCGAGCTCGTCCCCTGCTTGTCCGTTGTTCGGATCCGCCGCTCGATCGCGGTCGCGCTCTCGCGCGAGCCCGCGTCGTCCCGCTCGTCGTTCACGTCGCCGGCATCCTACCCACAACCGACCTCAGGAATCTCAATTTCCCGCGCCTGACTTCCCGCCACGGCTGTGCTGGACCCGCTCTCTATTCCTCCGGCCCCTTCCGAAACTTCTCCGGCCGGAGCCCGTGCTTCGCCATCCACCGCCAGACGACGTTCCACTTCCGGTCGAGGGCCCGCGCCACGCTGGCGACGTTGCCCTCGTGCTGCTTGAGAATCTGTTCCAGCTCGTGCCGGTCGGGTGCCGCGCGGGGCTTGCGGGCGCGCGCCTCGATGGGGGCGCCGCGCTCGAGGGAGCCGCGGACGGCGCTGGGAAGGTTCTCCAGCAGCAGCTCGCCGTCGGATGACAAGGCGATGGCGTTGGCCAGAGTCTTCTCCAGCTCGCGGACGTTGAGGGGCCAGGCGTAGAGGGCCATGGCGCGCAGAGCGGCGGGCTCGATCTTGCGGACTGCGCCGGTGCGGAAGTGGGCGACGAGCGGTACGACCTCCTCGGCGCGGCGGCGCAAGGGGGGAATGACGGTCGGCTCGGCGCCGAGGCGGGCGACCAGGTCGGGGCGCAAGGCATTGCCCGCCGGGCCGATGTTGGATCGGGTGGTGGCAGCCAGGACGCGGACGTCGGCCCGGCGGACCTTGGTCGCTCCCAGCGGTAGGTAGGTCCTGTCCTGCAAGAAGCGGAAGATCTTGGCCTGCAGCTCGGGTGCCATGTCGCCGATCTCGTCGAGCAGCAGCGTCCCCCGGTCGGCCGCCTCGACCAGGCCCCGCTTGGCCCGCGTGGCGGTCGAGTGGGCGCCGGCGCGGCCCGAGGCGCCTCGACCGGCCGCCCGCGCCGTGGATGGCGCGGGCGCAGATCTCCTTGCCGACCCCCGTCTCGCCGGCCAGCAGGAGCTCGGTGTCGGTCCGGGCCAGCTTGCGCAGGCGCTCGTAGGTCAGGGCCAGCGCTGGCGAGAAGGTCGGGACCGGGCCGAAGGGGCTGTCGGCGTCCAGGCGCAGCGCCGCCAGCTCGGCGTCGGTGACCATCCGGAAGACGCCGGAGTAGCTCCCGAAGAGGAGGATGGATCCCTCGGAGAGGCGGGTCGGCTGCTCGAGCCGCCGGCCATCCAGCAGCGTTCCGTTGCGGCTCTCGAGGTCGGCGGCCTCGTAGCCGCGCTCCGTGTGGGCGATTCGCAGGTGCTGGCGCGACAGCAGGCCGTCGGGGAGCAGGGTCGACGGGCCAGGCCCGTCGGCGGTCGTGACGGGCGTGTCCCCCGGGGCGCGGCCGATGGTCGTCGCGCCTCCGGCCGGGAGCGGCGCCACGATCCGGAAGCCGTCGGACGAGGCGACCAGAAGAACCGCGCGCTTGCCGGCGTGGCGCGACGGCCGCTCTTCGGGCTCCGTGTCCCCCCTCTGCTCAAGTACCAGCATCCGTGTTCGTGGGAATAATACTCGCGCCGCGCGACCAGAAGTTGCGCCGCGCGCGCCCCACCCGGCCACGAAGAATTCGAGCCGGCCGGCCGCCGGCGTCTGCTACCGTGTCCCGACCTTGCGTCCCTTGCTGGTCGTCCCGGGGCTCTTTTGCACCGAGATCCACGATGACAAGCTCGGCTTCATCTGGGGGCGGTTCGCGCAGCTCTACGGTGGGCCGCCGATCGGCGCGCTCGGCGGGGTGCGCGGGGGGGCGAAGGGGCTCCTGCGCGGCATCCCCCTGCCCTTCGGCCTGACGTACGATCTCGTCGGCAAGCTCGAGCGGGCGCTCGTCGGCGCGGGGTATCGGCCGGGGCAGACGCTCCACTTCTTCACCTACGACTGGCGGCAGCCGGTGGTCGGCCTCGGCGTCGAGCTGGCGGCGGAGGTGCGGCGGATCGCGGCCAGCGCCGGCGAGGAGATCGACATCCTGGGCCTCTCGAACGGCGGGCCGATCGTGCGCGCCGCCTACGCGGCCGACCGGGAGCTGCCGGTCGAGCGGGTGGTGACGTCGGGGGGCGCCCACGCCGGGACAATCGAGACGGTCGCCTGCTTCGACGCCGGGTTTCGCTTCGCGCCGCTCGGGCGGCGGGTGACGCCGGAGGAGTTCATGTCCTGCCCGGGCGGGCTCGATTCGATCCCCGAGCCGGCGGGGGCCGGCTTTCTCCCCGAGGACGCCGGCTACGACCTCTACGATGTCGAGACCTGGCGGCGCCTGCGGCTGTCGGTGTTCCGCCGACAGCCGGACGATCCGGTCTGGACCGACGTCGTCCGGCAGCGCCTGGCCGCGGTGCGCGAGCTCTACCGTGTGCTCGACGGCGCGGCGGCGCCGCGGCGCCTGGTCTGCATCTGCGGCACCGGGCTGCCGACGCAGGTGCGGATCGTCGTCGAGAAGGGGCGCGCGCGACTCCCCGGCGAGGGTCGGCTGGCGGGGCTGCCGCCGGCGGCGATCGGCGACGGCGACGGCACGATCGCCGTCGGAGCGGCGCACGCCTGGGCGGGGGCCGAGCCCGAGGTGGTCAAGCTGCCGGTCACCCGCCACCGGGACATGGTGCGCACCCAGGCCGTCTTCGACGCGATCCTGCGCGCCCTGCGTTAGTTGCGCGTCGACCGGGGCGAGCGGGACCCTCTCAGGGTCCCGAACTGATACGATTCCGAGGGATGCGGCGGACGTTCAACCAGCTCCGGGTCTTCCTGGAGTCGAACCCGTACACGGCCGCCGCGACGATGCGCCTGTCGCGTCGGGCACGCGCCGCGATCTTCGTCTACCGCCTCTCGATCCGCATCCTGGCGCAGTGGGCGCGCGACAAGTGCCCGCAGCAGGCGGCCGCCCTCGCCTTCCAGACGGCGCTGTGGCTGGTGCCGGTCACGGCGATCGCGTTCTCGATCCTGCGCGCGGTCGGCTCGCTCGACGCCGCAGTCGCGCCTCCTGCAGTTCTTCGCCGAGCACGTCTTCCCGCGCATGTCCGACGTCACCGAGCAGATCCAGTAGTTCGCCGGCAAGGTCAGCATCGGCGCGCTCGGCGGCGGCGGCCTCATCTTCACCTCGTCACCTGCTACTCGCTCTACGCCACCGTCGAGCGGATCTTCAACGACATCTGGCGCGTCGGTCAGCGGCGCACGATGATCGGCAAGTTCCTGACCTTCTACGCGATGGTCACGCTGCTGCCGACGCTGGCGGGCGTTCTCGCTCTACTGGTCCGGGCGGCTCGTCGAGTCGGGCGCCGTGTCGCGCTTCTTCGCGCCGTTCTGATCGCAGTTCCTGGCGCTGGTGCTGATGAACAAGCTCCTGCCGCGCACCAACGTCGACTGGTCGCGCGGCGATCGTGCGGCGGCGCTGGTCACGGCGTTCCTGCTCGAGGCTGGTCAAGCTGGTCTTCGTCCGCTTCGCCGCAGCAGATCATGCTCAAGAGCTACAGCGGCGTGTACGGCCCGCTCGGCCTCGTGCCGCTGGTGCTGGTCTGGATCTACACCGTCCTGGCTGCTGGTGCTGCTGGGCGCGGAGATCGCGCACTCGCTGCAGAACCTGCGGCTGCTCGAGGCGGAGGATCGCCGGCAGCGCGACGACGAGCCGATCAACGGCCTGCTCGCCGCGCAGCTCCTGGCGGCGGTCGCGGCGACGCACGAGACGGCGGGCGCCGGGCTACCCCAAGGAGCGGCTGGCCACCGAGTTCGGCCTCACGCCCGACATCGTCGAGCGGATCGTCAACCGGCTCAAGGCGCGCGGCCTCATCGCCGAGGTGCACGGCGACCTCAACGGTTACATCCCCGGGCGGGCGGCCGGGGCGATCCCGCTCGACGACGTGCTGGCGGTGTTCCGCTCGACCGACATCGAGATCGCGCACGGTGGCGCGACCTCCCCGGCGCTGCAGAGCCTGGTCGACGAGCTCGATGAGGGGCGCCGCCGCCGCATCGCCGGGGTGACCATCGCCGATCTGATGCCCGCCCTCGCCGTCCCCGCGCCGCCGACCGAGAGCGCTCCCCGCGAGGTCCGCGACGCCAACGCCGCGCTGGCCATCGTCAAGCATCCCGCCGACGACTAGGCCGTCGCGCAACGTCGGCACGGCGACTCGAGCGCCAGCGCGGGAGCAAAAGTTTGCCGCCCGTCGGCGAATCGTCGCACGACTGCAACCGAATTCTGGCGTCCCGGAAACGTCACCTTGACCGTTCTTCTGCGAACGTGGAACAGGGTCACAGTTTGGATTCCAATCTCGCAGAGCTGTCCAAGAATCTTTCGGAGACGCGCGAGCTGGTGCTGTCCGGCCAGACGGCGCTGAACATCGTCTGGACGCTGGTCACCGGATTCCTGGTGATGTTCATGCAGGCGGGCTTCGCGCTCGTCGAGACGGGGCTGACGCGGGCCAAGAACGTCGCCCACACGATGGGGATGAACTTCCTGGTCTACGCGATCGGGATCATCGGTTTCTGGGCGTTCGGGTTCGCGCTGCAGATGGGCGGCGTGGGAGCGATGTCCACCTTCGGCAACGACCCGACACTGTCGAGCGAGATGGTCATCCAGATCGGCGGCAAGGCCTTCGGCATCTTCGGCATGCGCGGCTTCTTCCTCTCGCCCGCGGTCTACACGGCGCCGGTCGCCGCGCTTTTCTTGTTTCAAATGGTGTTCATGGACACGGCGGCCACGATTCCGACCGGCGCCATGGCCGAGCGATGGAAGTTCACCTCGTTCGTGATCTTCAGCTTCATCCTGTCGACGGTCATGTACCCGATCTACGCCAACTGGGTCTGGGGCGGCGGCTGGCTGGCGCAGCTGGGACACAACTTCGGGCTCGGACACGGGCACGTCGACTTCGCCGGCAGCTCGGTGGTCCACATGGTGGGCGGCGTGGCCGCGCTGGTCGGCGCCAAGGTGATGGGCCCGCGCCACGGGAAGTACGACGCCGCGGGGAAGGCCCGACCGATCCCCGGGCACAACATCCCGATGGCGGTGCTCGGGACGTTCATCCTCGCGTTCGGATGGTTCGGCTTCAACCCGGGATCGACGCTGTCGGGGACCGACACGCACATCGCGGTCATCGCCGTGAACACCATGCTCGCCTCGGCGACGGGCGCGTTCGGCGCCTACCTCTACATGAAGCTGCGCTTCGACACGCCCGACGTGAGCATGCTCTGCAACGGGATGCTGGCCGGGCTGGTCGCCATCACCGCCCCCTGCGCGTTCGTGACGGCGCCGGCGGCGATCTTCATCGGCCTCGTGGCGGGGGTGCTGGTCGTCGTGTCGGCGATGTTCATCGAGAACGTGCTCAAGATCGACGATCCGGTCGGCGCGTCGTCGGTGCACGGGACCTGCGGCGCCTGGGGGATCATCTCCTTGGGCCTGTTCGCCGACGGCCGGTACGGCGACGGCTGGAACGGCGTGGCGGGGCCGGTGCGCGGTCTGTTTTACGGCGATCCGTCGCAGTTCGTCGCCGAGTGCGTCGGCCTCCTGGCGAACGTCCTGTGGGTCGGGGTCGTGACCTGGGTGGCGCTCCGGATCACCGGCGCGCTGGTCGGGAACCGGGTGTCGTCCCACACGGAGACCATCGGGCTCGATGTACCAGAGATGGGCATGGAGGGGTACAGCGTGGAGCCGCTTCCTGATTGACGAGGAGGGAGTCAGTGATCGTGCAGAGTCGCGGACAAAACGAGGATCAGTCGGGCAGCGGCGACGAGGAGCTGACGTCGCCGGGGGGCGCGGCGCCCGTGACGAGGGGATTCTCGGCCCGCCTCAGGGGCGCGGGGCTGTGGGATCTCGTGCAGATGGAGTGTCTCGCCCGCGTGCACCGCACGGTTCAGGTGGTGGGCGAAGGGGGCGTCGGGTACCTCTACTTCGATCGCGGGGACATCATTCACGCCTCGACGGCCCTGCGGATCGGCGAGGCGGCGGCGCTGGAGATCCTGGGATGGACCAACGGATCCTTCCAGACCTGCGATCGCCCCTGGCCCGAACAGCGTTCGATCATCACGTCGCACGAGGGCCTCCTGCTGCAGGCGGCTCAGCTCCGCGACGAGGGAGCTTCGAACCTGGTCGCGTTTCCGGGGCGAGCCGCGCCCGCGAACCAAGGGGAGACGGAGACGGAGACGTTCGAGGAGATCGAGTTTTCCGAGATCGATGAGGAAGGAGAACGAACCATGCGCGGGTCGGATTTGGAAGAGGCGGCTCCGACGCCCAAGGGTGGACCTCAGAGCGGGCGGACCGAGCTCGGGGGGGACTTCGCAGCGATGATGCGGCTCGGTCCCACCGGTGCGGTGATCAGCAACCGCGGGGGGAGTGAAGATCTGGCCGAGACCGTCGCCTACGTCCAGCGCCTGTTGCAGCTGACGGGCGAGCTCTTGGGGTTGGGCGAATTCTCCGCCGTCGAGTGCGGGTTCGTGGAGGGACGCTGCATCGTCTTTGCCGATGCCGCCGGAGAGACCGTGGCGCTGCGGCCGCGCACGGACGCCAACCTGGCGGCGCTGCGGGAGAAGCTGGGGCTATGACCGGCGCCGAGGTGCACGAGGTAGGCGAGAACGTCCGCATCAGCCTCGCCACGCTCAAGGACGTCTCCGGCATCACCGGTAGCTTCGTCTGCGCCGAGAGCGGGCGTCTGGTGGCCCGCGAGATCCCGGCGCTGTTCGAGGACGCCGTGCTCGCCGAAGCCGGCAGCCGCCTCGTGCGGGTGGGCGAGACCTTCGCCGCCTCCGGCGACGAGCTGGAGATGGCGGTGGTCCGCTACGGCGAGCACCGCGTGTATCTCAAGTCGCTCGCGGGCGGGCTGCTCTGCATCGTCGTCGCCGGTCCGGTCAACATGCCGGCGTTGCGCATGGCCGCCAACCTGGTCGCCCGGCGCATCGGCCCCGCGGTCGCCCGCGTGCGCGACGAACCGCCGCTGCCCGACAAGCCCAAGTTGAACGAGCCGCCGCCCGTCCGCGCCACGCCGACCATCCCGGCGCACGCGACCTTGGGTCCCCCGGGCATGCGGCGCTTCCGGGGGCGAGCGGTCGAATAGCGCGGCGAAAGGGCCTTACGGCGTCAGGGCTTCCCGGCGCATCTCGCGGAAGAAGCTGGTCGCCTCGTCGTGCACGCGGCTGGTCCAGGTGATCGAACGATCGTCGCCGAACTCGTAGATGCTGTAGCGCGCCCGACGCTCGGGGCCGCCGGCGTACGAGGCCGAGCCGGCGCCGACGATCGGGATCTTGGCGCCGCCCGGCCCGGACAGCTCGGCGCGCTGGTCCTCGTGGTCGTGGCCGTGCAGGACCAGGTCGGCGCCCGCGAGCGCCAGCACGGCGGCGAAGGCGTCGCGATCGCGCAGGTTGCGGTGCTCGCCGCCCTTGTGGACGACCGGCGGATGGTGGACGAGGACGACGCGGGTGAGGCCGCGCAGCTCGGGCGCCGTCAGAATCGCCTCCAGGCGCGCGAGCTGCGCCTCGCCGATGCGCCCCCAGGCACCGAGATCGCCGGTGGGGACGGCGCTGGAGACGCCGACCAGCGCCAGCGGCTCGCGGATCTGCACGAACGGGTAGTAGGCTGCCTCCCCGTCGCGATCGAGATCGCTCGTCTGGTACGGCGCGAACAGGCGCTCGAATTCGCGCGTGGCCAGCACCTGGGGGACGTAAGCGTCGTGGTTCCCGGGGATGACCGAGATGGCGTCGGGGGCGACGCCCGACATGTCCAGCCAGGCCAGCGCCGAGCGCCACTCGGAGGTGAGCGCGATGTTCGAGAGATCGCCGGTCATCGCCAGGTGATCGGGCGCCTGGGCGCGGACGTCGACGCGCATGTCCTCCAGCAGATCCATCTTGTGCTTGCGGACGCGGTTCACGGTCAGGTTCAGATAGCCGACGGCCCGCTTGCCGAAGAGCTCGCCCGGGCGGACGCCCGGGAAGCCGCGCGGTCCGCGGAAGTGGGGATCGGTCACATGCGCCAGCCGGAACATCGCCGCTAACCTTTCTCTACCGGGGGTACCGGGGGTGCCGGGGGCAGGATCTGCACGTCCGCGATGACGCCGAAGTGATCGGAGGCGAAGATCCGCTCCCCGTCGGGTCCCGTCTCGGGCAGATCGAGCACCACCGCCGACGCGCGGACCGTCGCCCGCCGGTCGCGCCGCACCGGCGTCACGAAGATGTAGTCGAGCCGACGGTCCCGCCGCAGCCAGTGCATCCGCTCCGTGTAGTCGTTGGCGCGCACCCAGGTGTGTCCGGGGCGATCCTGGTTTACGGCCGTCCAGGCATCCTGGTACGCGACGCGCCGTCCGCCCAGCGTGTGCTGCCCGGTGAGGAAGCGCAGCTCGTCGCTCTCCGGGACCGTGTTGAAGTCGCCCATCACGATCCGGGGGCTGCCGTTGTCGTGCGCGGCGAGGAGCTCGTCGACGAACTGCACCTGCGCCTCGCGCAAGAGCCCCTCGTGCTCGCGGTAGGAGAGGTGCGTCGAGTGGACCCAGAGGCCGCCCGCCTCGCCGTCGAGCCGCGCCGACAGGATCCCCCGCCCCTCCGCCTCCGTGCTGTGCGGCAGCGGGCTGAAGTCCTGCGCGCCGATCGGGAAGCGCGAGACGATCGCCAGCCCCTCGCGGCCTCCGTTGAAAGTGGTGGTCGGCGCGAAGACGTGGTGCCAGCCGCGCGGCCCGGCCAGCACCTCCGCCTGGTTCGGCACCCGCCCCGGAACCTCGCGCACCTCCTGCAGGCCCATCACGTCAGGCGCGATCGTGTCGAGCCGCGCCTGCAAGAGGGCCATGCGCGCCTCCCAGGGGCCGTTCTCGCCCCAGAGGTTCAGCGTCAGGAACCGCGCCACGCCCCCCGTCATTTGCACATCCTGCACACGGCGCTCACTGGCGTCAGCCGCCCCGGTAGGTGCACTTGCTGTCGTAGGTCTCCCAGACCGTGACCGCCGAGAGCTCCTCGATGCGCGGCGCCAGCTCGCGCCAGACATAGATGGCGATGTTCTCGCAGGTCGAGTTCTCGAGCCCCGGAACGTCGTTCAGGTTGTGGTGATCGAAGCGCTCGAACAATACGGCCCAGGCGTCGTCGATGACGCCGAAGTCGATGAGCCACCCTGTCTCCGGGTTCACCGCGCCCGCCACGGCGAGCTCGACCTTGTAGCTGTGGCCGTGGACGCGCGCGCACTTGTGCTCCTGCGGGACGCGTGGCAGGTGATGCGCCGCCTCGAAGCGGTACTCCTTGGTCAGCTCGACTTGCACGACATCAGTATATGGGAACCGTCAAAGGGTTCCCACGCCCTCCCGCGCCGTGCGAGCGGCGTGGCGGCCTACTTGTCGAAGTTGATCGAGGCCCAGGGCTTCTCGGGACGCGCGAAGAGGTAGCCCTGGCAGAGATCGCCGCCGAGGCGGACCAGCGTGTCGCGCTCGGCGGCCGTCTCGATCCCCTCGGCGATGATCTCGATTCCGAGATCGTGGCAGAGGCCGACGATCGAGCCGAGCAGCTTCTGCTTCATCGGCGAGCTGTCGATGCCGCGGATCAGCGACATGTCGACCTTGACCACGTCGGGCTCGAGGTGCGCGAAGCTGGTCAGCCCCGCGTAGCCGGCGCCCAGATCGTCGACGGCGATGCGGTAGCCGAGCGCGCGCAGCTGCGCGACGCGGCTGGTGGCGTCGCGGATCTTTTCGAGGGGCGCCCGCTCCGTCACCTCGAGGACCACGCGTCCGGCGTGGCGCGACAGGGGCGCGTCGGAGGAGACGAGCCGATCGTCGGCCAGCTCCATCGCGTGCACGTTGACGAACAGCAGGCCGTCGACGGGATGGGCGTCCAGCGTCTGGGCCACGCGGTCGCGGATGATGCGCCCGAGCTCCTCGCAGGCGCCCGAGGCGCTCGGCGGCCTCGAACAGATCCGGAGGCGAGCGCAGGGTCGGCTCCTCGTTGCGCACGAGCGCCTCGTGGGCGAACGTCGACCGCTTCGACCACGAGACGATCGGCTGGTAGGCGATCCAGAGCGAGCTGAGCGCCGACGCGAAGCGCGCCTCGAGACCGGCGCGGTCGCCGAGGTGCTTGCCGTCCATCCGGAACATCTCCAGCGCCTCGCGCTTGATGCGCGCCATCTGGTGCAGCCGCACCGCGCGCGCCACCACCTCCTCCAGCTCCGCCGCCGAGACCGGCTTGATGAGGTAGCGCAGGGCGCCGTACTCGACGGCGCGGACGGCGCTGTCGATCGCCGGCCCGCCGGTCATGAGGACGAACGGCACGTCGAGATCGTGCTCGCGCACCGCGCGCAGGAGCTCGAGCCCGTTCATCTCGGGCATCGCGATGTCGCTGACGATGACGTCGAAGCTGCGATCGCGCGCC
Source organism: uncultured Pseudomonadota bacterium (assembly GCA_963831685.1). Taxonomy (GTDB): domain Bacteria; phylum Myxococcota_A; class Polyangia; order Fen-1088; family Fen-1088; genus JADGRB01. Next base: position 502,219 of record CAWHRJ010000004.1, on the reverse strand, counting down.
GCCGCAGCCGCCTCCTTGCCGTCGAAGGCGACTTCGACCGCGAAGCCGGCGGCGCCCAGCGTGCGCGCGTAGGCGCGCGCGATCGACTGTTCGTCGTCCACCAGAAGGACGAGACCGCGTCCCGCCGCCTCGGGTTCGGGTCCCTGTTTTGCCTCTGCCCCGGATGCACTAAGCGAGCCCATTTCGTACCGGAGCTATCGGCAGAACCAGCTCCAGGTTGAGCGAAACAAATCTGACGCGGGCTCCCCGAGGGCCGTCCGCGGGCGCGCCCTGATGTTGACCAACACGACTTCGAATTCGGCTAAACGCGGCGTGCGCGAAATCTTCCCGGGGCGCGCCGCTCCTGGTATATCTTCGCGGTTCCCGTAGTCATTTCCGTGCCGCCCCACGCCAGCGAGGAGAACTTTTGGAGATGAGCGCCACCGAGCGCGAGGCCGAAGCGCCTCGCGAAAGCACCAGCACGCCCGACAAGGGCCAACTGGCCCACTACTACCACCAGATGCTGGCCATCCGGCGCATGGAGGAGGCGCTGGCGAAGGCCTACGCGCTGCGCAAGTTCGGCGGGTTCCTACATCTTGTATATTGGCCAGGAGGCGGTGGCGGTCGGCGCCCTCGCGGCGCTCAAGCCGGAGGACTACGTGATCGCCACCTATCGCGAGCACGCCCACGCCTACGCCAAGGGGATGACCGCGCAAGTCGATCATCGCCGAGCTCTACGGCAAGGCGACGGGCGCCTCGAAGGGTCTCGGCGGCTCGATGCACCTGTTCGACGCCGAGCAAGAACTTCCTCGGCGGCTACGGCATCGTCGGCGGGCACATCCCGCTGGCGGCCGGCACCGCCTTCGCGTCGAAGTACCAGCGGCGACGGGCAGGGTCACGATGTGCTTCTTCGGCGACGGGTCGGTTCCCCAGGGCGCCTTCCACGAGGGGGTCGCGCTGGCGGCGCTCTGGCGGCTGCCGGTCGTCTTCATCTGCGAGAACAACCTCTACTCGATGGGGACGCCGCTCTACCGGTCGCTGTCGGTGGCGGACGTCTCGCAGAAGGCGCTGGCCTACGGCATCGCGCGCGATCGCTTCGACGGCGAGGACGTGGTCCGCGTACGCGATCGCGTGGCCGAGGCGGTGCGCCGCGCCCGCAACGAGTCGCTGCCGACCCTGATCGAGATCCGCACCTATCGTTTTCGCGGCCACTCGATGTCCGACGCCGGCCTCTACCGGACCAAGGAGGAGGTCGAGGAGTGGAAGAAGCGCGATCCGGTCTCCTACGGCCGTGAGCTCCTGACGCGCGCGAAGATCGACGAGAAGGAGATCGTCGCCATCGAGGAGAAGGTGGCGGCCGAGATCGAGGAGGCGGTGAAGTTCGCCGACGAGAGCCCCGAGCTCGCCTACGAGAAGCTGGCCGAGTTCACTTACAAAGAATAACGAACAAGAGTAACGGAAAGGACAAGCGGAGAGACTATGCGGACGGTTGCTTTTCGCGAGGCCCTCAATGAGGCCATGGCCGAGGAGATGGAGAAGGACGATCGTATCTTCCTCATGGGGGAAGAGGTCGGCCACTACGACGGCGCTTACAAGGTCTCCAAGGGTCTGCTCAAGAAGTTCGGGGAGAGGCGGGTCATCGACACGCCGATCGCCGAGGGCGGCTTCGTCGGCGTCGGTATCGGCGCCGCGATGGTCGGGCTGCGGCCGATCATCGAGCTCATGACCTGGAACTTTTCCTTCGTCGCAGCCGATCAGCTGATCAACAACGCCGCCAAGATCCGCCAGATGTCGGGCGGGCAGTTCACGCTACCGGTCGTGTTCCGCGGTCCGGGCGGCTCGGCGCACATGCTGGCCGCGCAGCACAGCCAGTCGACCGAGGCGCTCTGGGCCCACATCCCGGGGCTCAAGGTCGTCATGCCGGCGAATCCGAAGGATGCCAAGGGCCTCCTCAAGAGCGCCATCCGCGACGACAACCCGATCATCTTCATCGAGGGCGAGGTGCTCTACGCCGATCAGGGGGAGATCCCCGACGGCGAGTACACCATCCCGCTCGGCGTCGCCGAGGTGAAGCGCCCCGGCAAGGACCTCACGATCATCGGCTGGTCGAAGATGGTGAAGATCGCGCTGGCGACCGCCGACGCGCTCGGCGCCGAAGGCATCGAGGCCGAGGTCGTCGACCCGCGGACCATCCGACCGCTCGACGAGGAGCTGCTGGTCGAATCGGTCAAGAAGACCGGCCGCTGCCTCATCATCGAAGAAGGATGGCCGTTCAACGGTGTGGGGGCGGAGATCGCCTACCGCATGGGCCGCCGCTGCTTCGACGATCTCGACGCGCCGGTCGAGCGCCTCACTGGCGCCGACATGCCGATGCCGTATAACCACCACCTCGAGCAGCAGTGCATCCCCGACGTGCCCCGCGCCGTCGCGGCCGCCAAGAAGCTGCTCTACCTCGAGTAGTCACCCTCACCCGCCGCCCCCGAAGGAACGCGACCCGCAATGGCAACCATCCTCGACATGCCGCAGCTCTCCGACACGATGAAGATCGGGGTGCTGCAGAAGTGGCGCAAGAACGAAGGTGACACGGTGGCGCCGGGGGAGGTGCTCGCCGAGGTGGAGACCGACAAGGCGGTGATGGACTTCGAGGCGTTCGATCAGGGCGTGCTGCTCAAGCGCCTCATCGCCGACGGCGCCAGCGTCCCCGTCGGGACTCCGATCGCCATCATCGGCAAGGCGGGGGACGACATCTCCAAGCTGGTCGAGGAGGCCAAGGGGCGCGCCTCGGGCGGCGCCAAGCCCGAGCCGGCCAAGGTGGCGGCGACGGCGCCCGCGCCGGCGCCGAAGGCCGCCGCGCCAGCGCCGGCCCCGAAGGCGAACGGACAGGTCGCACGTCCGACGCCCCCGCCCCGTCCCGCCGTCGCGGCGGGCACGCCGGCGACCAAGGTGCTGGCCTCGCCGCTCGCCCGCAGGCTGGCGACCGATCTCGGCGTCGATCTCCGCACCGTGCAAGGGACCGGCCCCGGGGGCCGGATCGTCGAGCGCGACGTGAAGGCGCTGGCCGACGGAGGGGGACAAGCCGCCCCGTTGGTCGACTGGCACGCCGCCGAGGAGGCGCCCGCCACGGCGACCGCGCCGCGCGCGTCGTCCGCCGCGCCGCTTCCCGCGCAGCTGGTCCCCGAGCGCCGCGCCGAGGCCCGCCCGGCCGCCGCCGCGCCCCCCGACGATCTCGTCAAGCCGCTGTCGATGATGCGGCGAACGATCGCCGCCCGCCTGCTCGAGGCCAAGACGACCGTCCCGCACTTCTACCTGACCGCCGACGTCGAGATGGACGCCGCGATGGAGTTCCGCGAGCAGGTGGCGCAGGTCCACGGCTCCAAGCTGTCGGTCAACGACCTGGTGCTCAAGGCCTGCGCGCTGGCGCTGCGCAAGGTCCCGGAGGCGAACGCCTCGTTCGGCGAGGAGGCGATCACCCAGCACGCCCGCGTCGACATCGGCATGGCCGTCGCCATCGAGGACGGCCTCATCACGCCGGTCATCCGCGACGCCGACAAGAAGACCATCGGGCAGATCGCCACCGAGGCGCGCGAGATGGCCAAGCGGGCGCGCGAGCGCAAGCTGCGCCCCGAGGAGTACACCGGCGCGACCTTCTCGGTCTCCAACCTGGGCATGATGGGGATCCGCGACTTCGCGGCGATCATCAACCCGCCCGAGGGGGCCATCCTGGCCGTCGGCACCGTCCGCAAGGAGCCGGTGGTCAAGGACGACAAGATCGTCGTCGGTCAGCGCATGTCGATCACCCTCTCCTGCGACCACCGCGTCGTCGACGGCGCCCTCGGCGCCCGGCTGCTTCAAGCGATCGTGGCGATCCTCGAGAAGCCGATCTCGCTGGCGTTCTGAGCGGGCGCGCCGCACACCTTTCTGGCCGTGGTAGCCTTTTCGGGTGTCCACGGCGAGCCGGCTCCTGGAGCGCCGCTTCGAGCAAGCGCTCGAGAACGCGGAGCAGTTCTTCATGAAGGCCGGTAAGGTCCACCGGGCCGCGACAGCGCTGGCGAAGCGGCTCGCCGATGCGCAAATCCCCTACGCCATCGTCGGCGCCCTGGCTCTCGGCGCGCACGGCTACGAACGCGCGACCTCCGACGTCGATCTGTTGCTGACGGCCGACGGCCTGGCCAGATTCAAGGCGGTCAACCTCGGGCGTGGCTACGTCGAGAAGTTCGCGGGCAGCAAGGGGTTTCGCGACACCGAGAACGGCGTCGACATCGATGTCCTCATCGCCGGTGAGTTCCCCGGCGATGGCCGACCGAAGCCCGTCCAGTTTCCCGATCCATCGGGCGCCGCCATCGAGGGTGAGCGGTTTCGGATTCTGTCGCTCCCGAAGCTGGTGGAGCTGAAGCTCGCGTCCGGGATGACGGCGCCGCACCGACTCAAGGATCTCGCGGACGTCCTCGAGCTCGTCAAGGCAGCCAACCTCCCCGCGAACCTGGCCGACGACCTGGATCCTTACGTGCGCGCCAAGTACAGAGAGCTCTGGTCGGCCGCGCAGACCCGCGATCCCGAGTGAACCGACAGTGGCCGCCCGCCTGTCACTGACAGGGTCGGAGGATCGTGATTGACCAGGGCGCCGGGTTGTTGCAGTTGCCGCAGAAGAGCGCCGCCATCCAGACGCCCGTCGAATCGATCCCCGGGAACGCCGCCCCGTTCGCGTCGGTCAGCGTGCTGAGATCGATGCTGCGCCCGGGCGGCGGCTCGCCAGACCACCAGCCGTCGGCGAGGTTTTCCAGGTTCAGGAAGTCCTGCTGCAGCTCGGGAAGCGTCTTGCTCGTGAAGTGGGCCACCGCCGCTTCGGTGATCTGGCTGCCGTCGTAAAAGTTCCCCAGGCAGTTCGTCATCATCTGAGTCCAGTCGATGGTCAGAGCGGGGACGCCGGCCGGCACCAGCATCGGCTGCGCGTGCTCCAGATCGACGGAGTAGGTCAGCTTGGCGGAGTCGTTGGTCAGAGAGAGGCTCTGCGTAGAGGAGCCTGGATCGATGTTGAAAAGGGCGATGCTGTGCGGCTTTTTGCCCACGTCGGCCCCGCTCTGCGCCATCAACAGGAACGTGTACTGGTCCTGCGGATACTGGTAATTCGGCGTGGCTGTGTCGAAGCGCGACCAGAGCTCGTCCGTCGGCAGTGGGTTCGTGAGCTCGTTGAAGCCGAGCAGGTCCATGTGCGTATAGGTCCCGTCAGGATACGTCGTGATGATGCCGTACATATTGCTCAGCATCATGTTCAGGTTATCGACTTTGAGCGCCTGCTCGATGTCCGAAGGGGTGAGCTTCCAGAGCGAGGCCGATACCAAGTTGATGTCGGTCAGGGGATTGACTGGTTGGCCGAAGAAATCCACGGTCAGGTTGCTCCAGTCGAACACCAGGTCGTAGTTGTCCTGCAAAACGACGTGCTGGAGCGAGAAGGAATCCGACAGCGTGTAGTTGGTGGGGTCGGTGATCGCCACCGACATCGACGGGTCCGTGCAGGCCGCCGAGGTGATGGGCGTGGCCTGCGTACTGGACTTGCACCCGAGGCCGCCCAGCGTCGCTGCCGAGATGACGGTCAGCGCCAGGGTCCTGGTAAGGGATCGCGATAGGAACATGGTTACCTCACAGATCGGGGCTGCGTGCCAGCGCCATCATCACAGCCAAAGGCCGGGACGGGACACCCGAAACTCGAGCGGCTCCTCGCGGTCGCGCGTAGGCAGCAGAATAGACGCACCCGTTAAATCATGGCAAGGGGGGACCAAATTCTTCACTGAAAGACGATCGGGCCTCACTTGTGCTATCCAACTATCCACATTCGATGGCTGACAAGTACGACCTGATCGTCGTCGGGGCGGGCCCCGGCGGGTACGTCGCGGCGATTCGCGGCGCGCAACTGGGGTTCAAGACCGTCTGCATCGAGCGCGAGCGCGCCGGCGGCATCTGTCTCAACTGGGGCTGCATCCCGACCAAGGCGCTGCTGAAGTCGGCCGAGACGATGCGCGCGGTGCAGCACGCCGGCGAGATGGGGATCGTCGTCCAGGGGCCCGTCAGCTTCGACTGGAGCAAGATCATCGCGCGCAGCCGCAGCGTCTCGGAGAAGCTCGCCGGCGGCGTCGAGTTCCTGTTCAAGAAGTACGGCGTCACCCACCTCAAGGGGACGGCGACGCTGACCGGGCGGAACAAGCTGGAGGTGGAGACGACCGCCGGAGGCAAGCAGGCCGGCAAGCTGGCGCTCGAGGCGCCGCGCACCATCATCGCCACCGGCGCGCGCGCCAAGTTCCTGCCCGGCATCGAGCCCGACGGGGACCGGATCATCACCTACCGCGAGGCGATGGTGCTGCCCGAGGTTCCGAAGTCGGTCGTCGTCATCGGCGCCGGCGCGATCGGGATCGAGTTCGCCGACTTCTGGAACGCCTTCGGCGTCGAGGTCACGGTCATCGAGTTCATGCCGCGCGTCCTGCCGATCGAGGACGAGGAGGTGTCGGCCTCGCTGACCAGAGCGCTGAAGAAAAAAGGGATGATCATCCACACCGGCGCCAAGACGACCGGCATCAAGGTGAGCGGCAAGACGGCGACCACCTCGTTCGTGGATGGCCAGGGCAAGGCCGAGACCATCACCTCGGAGCGCGTCCTGATGGCGGTCGGCGTGCGCGCGAACGTCGAGGGGATCGGCCTCGAGGGGATGGGCGTCGCGCTCGACCGCGGCTTCATCCAGGTCGACGACCAGTACCGCACCACCAGCCCCGGGATCTGGTCGATCGGCGACTGCGCCGGACCGCCGCTCTTGGCCCACGTGGCGATGGCGGAGGGCGTGCGGACGGTCGAGGCCATGGCCGGCAAGCACGTCGTGCCGGTGAATTACGATGCCATCCCCGGCTGCACTTACTGCGACCCGGAGGTGGCGTCCATCGGGAAGACCGAGGCCCAGGCGCGCGAGGCGGGGATCGACATCTCCGTCGGCAAGTTCCCCTTCAACGTCAACGGCAAGGCGCTGGGCGCCAACCACCTCGATGGCTTCATCAAAGTGATCACCAACAAGGCACGGGGCGAGATCGTCGGTGTCCACGGCATCGGCTACGGCGTCACCGATCTCATCGCCGAGATGTCGCTGGCGATCACCTCCGAGGCCACCGCCCACGACGTGCTGGCGGCGGTCCACCCCCACCCGACGTTGTCGGAGGTGATGTATGAGGCGACCGCCGCCGCGCTCGGCGAGGTCGTTCACATCTAGCGGCGGGAACGCCGCGCGCGGTCAGCGAACGACGTCGCTGACGGCAATCTCGACGTCCGGAAAGGCCTGCAGACGGATTGTCTCGCCGGGCTGGGCGACGCGGACCCGGCGGTACCCGCCAGCACCGGGCTCGGTCCGGACCTCGATCGCGCCGGCCGTGACATCGACGATCCAGTACTCGGGAGTGCCCGCCTCCGCGTAGATTCGGGCCTTCACTCGGCGGTCTTTGCTGAGCGAGGACTCCGATACCTCGATGAGCAACATCGCCTCCTCCGGATGCGCCCGTTCGTGTCCCCCCGTGGGCACGACCGCGACGTCCGGCCCGGGCTCGGAGACATCCGAAGCAGCAAACGGCAGTTGAACACGCACCTCGGCCCTCGGGTCGAGCGTCAACACCAGCAGATGCGTCAACCTTTGGACCGTGCTCGCGTGCCTTGGTCCCTGCCGAGTCATCTCGACGATGACTCCGTCGAGGAGCTCGATCTTCTCCTCCTCGTCGAAGAAGCCTTCGTCCACCATGCGCTCGTACTCGATGCGTCGCAATGGACGGAGGCGCTCGGACGCGACCAGGTCGGCGATATGAGGCTGAGAGGACAACACACCGAGGATACCACGCCATGTTCGGCGCGTTTTCGTCCCGGGTTGCGTTCAGCGACCCGAAAGTCAGTACGCGATCTCGATGACGTCGTAAGCGACGAGTGACGGCACGACCACCGCCACCGAGCCGCCTTGATAGGTGAACGGCAGGTCGACGTCGGCCGGGAGATCGGGCGACGCCAAGGTCACCGACGTCGGCGCGCTCGGCAGCGGGACCGCCACCGTGAACCCGTCGTGCTCGACCAACGCCCCGCTGTAGTCGTGGTTCACGAGGTGCAGGAGCCGCCGCCGCGGGGTGGCCTGGTCGGCGACGGCGGTCATGTCGCCCACCAGCGACACCTGGACACTGATGAGAACGTCGGGCGGGAATGTGACGCCGTGGTAAAGGCCGGCGTGCCCCTTGTAAAACGCCGTCAAGCTCTGGAAGAACGGCATCAAGCCGAGCTGGGTGGCGGTCGGGTCGCCGACGGTATCAGCAAGGAAGAAGGCGAAGAAGAGCCCATTGGCGTAGGCCTCGGCCGCGTAGATCCGCCAGTAGTCCTCCTGCTCGCTCGTCGGCATGTGCAGGTAGTACGACATGAAGTTGGTCGGCCAATCGATGAACAGGACCACCGGGGCGCCCGGGGCCAGCTCCGCCGACCGCGCCTTGAGGCTCAGGAACGGACGCTGCAGGCTGCGCGTGCCGTCGAGGTGAGCCGCCGCTGTCGTCGATCCCGACGTCACCGGCACGTACTGCGCATCGTCCCCATCGTCGTCCTGGTTGAACTCGTAGAGGCCGACGCCTTGGAAGTCGACCAGCGGCCAGACGCCGTTCGAGGTCAGATAGATCGAGCGGCCGTACTTCTGTTGCGCGTAAGCCCTCAACGTCGACGCGATCTGCCCCCAGTAGCGGTAGGGCTCGGCGCTGTCGACGAAGGTGCCGGCGCCAGGCGCGGGGCGGTTCTGCACGGCGCGGCCCCAGATGGCGCCGAGTGGGTTGGCGGCCGCGAACGGGCTATGCCCCCAGCCGTGCGCGGCGAGGTAGGTCTGGTAGTTGAAGTTGTTCGTCAGATCGCCCGGCGCGACGTTCGCCTTCAGCAGGTTGTCGGCCGTCATCCCGAACATCGTCGCGTAGTCGACCCCCGGGAAGCGCCAGAGCAGGTAGGCGTTGAATTCCGCCAGGTGATACGCGTCGAACCCCTCGTTGCCGTCGAAGCTGGCGCCCTCGTAGTCCTGATTGATCTCGTCGAAAAAGAGGCCGTCGACGCCGCCGTCGATCTGGATCTCCGAGATGCGAATCAGGTACTCGCGGTAGAGCGGATTCGCCAGCGAGCCGCGGTAGAAGTTGGGCATGATCGACGGGTGGGCGACGACGGCGCCGGTCGCGTCGCGCGTCGCGACGTCGCTGTACTGAGTCGATGGGAACTGCGAGTTGGGGAACTCATCCGCGAACAGCGCCGTCGCGGTCGTACCGCCGATGAACTTCACCCCCGCGGCGTGCGCGCTGGCGACGTAGCCGAAATCGTACTCGCTCGCCTGGTAGCCGTAGGTGTGCCAGCGCTGCCAGCCTCGGATGTTGATGTCCGGCCCGAGCGTGATCACCTGTGGGTCGCCCGTGTCGTTGCCGCTCTGGCTGAACGCGTAGACGGTCACGTCGTCGAGCGGGATCGGCGCCGCCGCGTCGGGCGAGGCGGTCCAGGGGCCGATCCCGACGTCCAGGCCGGCGCTGTCGGCGGCGACCGGCGCGTCGCCGGCGCCCGCATCGATCTGGCGTGACCCCGCCGCCGGCGCCGGGCCACAGCCGGCCGCAACGCACCCGCCGAGCATACCGAGGAGCCCGACGACCCCCAGCCGAGCGATCCGCGCGTCCGTCATACGCCGGCGTTAGGATAGCAGGCACGTCCGCCGGACATGGCGCCGGGGATCGAGTAGATTCAACGCTCGAATGTCCGAGCGGATCGTCGAGACCCGGTCGCGCAAGCTGCGCGTCCTGCAGGCCGAGCTAGAGGCGAGCGGCGCCGCGCCGGCCGCGCGCCCGCAGTTCCAGCCCAAGCCCGACTGGATCCGGATGAAGATGCCGCGCGGCGAGGTCTTCTTCGATCTCAAGCAGCGGGTCGCCGAGCTGGGGCTGCACACCGTCTGCGAGAGCGCGTCGTGCCCCAACATCGGCGAGTGCTGGAACCGGCAGTCGCTGACCATCATGATCCTGGGCGGGATCTGCACGCGGTCTTGTCAGTTTTGCGACGTGCCGACCGGGCGGCCGCTGCCGCCCGATCCCGACGAGCCCGAACATGTCGCGACGATGCTGGGCGAGCTCGGCCTGCGCCACACGGTGATCACCTGCGTCGACCGCGACGACCTCCCCGACGGCGGCGCCGAGCACTGGGCGGCGACGATCCGCGCGGTCAAGCGGCGCAGCCCCGAGCTGGTGCTGGAGGTCCTGACGGGCGACTTCAAGGGGGACACCACCGCCGTCGACACCGTGCTCGGCGCCGGCCCCGACGTCTTCGCGCACAACCTGGAGACCGTCCCGCGTTTGTCGCGCCAGGTCCGCGTCCAGGCCAGCTACCCGCGCTCGTACGCGATCCTTCGCCACGCCAAGGCGGCGGGCGCGATCACCAAGACGGGCCTCATGCTGGGCCTCGGCGAGGAGCTCGACGAGGTGCGCGCCGTCCTCGGCGAGCTGCGCCAGATCGGCGTCGACATCCTGACGCTGGGCCAGTACCTACGCCCCTCCCCCAAGCACCTCGAGGTCGCGCGCTTCGTCCCCCCGGCCGAGTTCGACGCCCTCAAGGCCGAGGCCCTCGCGCTCGGATTCCCGCACGTCGAGTCGGGCCCGATGGTCCGCTCCAGCTACCACGCCGATGGCCAGCGCGACATCGTCCTGGCTCTGCGAAACGCTGCCTCCGACCGATGATTCCGTACTTCAACGGACATCTGTTCGACATCGGGTCGATCCCGATTCACATGTTCGGCGTGCTGGTCGCGATCGGCGTGATCGTCGGCGACCGGATCGTGGTCGCGCAGGGGGCCAAGCGCGGCCTCGATGCGCAGGACGTCCGCTTCCTGAACGCGCGGATCGTGATCGGCGGCTTCATCGTCGCCCACCTGGTGTCGGTGATCTTCTACTTCCCGGAGCGCATCAAGCAGAACCCGCTGGTGCTGCTCAACGTCTGGTCGGGGCTCTCGTCGTTTGGCGGCTTCCTGGGCGCGCTCCTGGCGTTTCTCTACTACACGCAAGAAGGAGAAGATCGACCGACTGGCGTACGCCGACTCGGTCGCGCTCGGCCTCTCGGTCGGGTGGATCTTCGGGCGGACCGGCTGCTTCACGGCGCACGATCACCCGGGCCGCCACACCGACTTCTTCCTGGCCGTGCGCTTCCCCGACGGTCCGCGCCACGATCTCGGCCTCGACGAGCTCCTCTTCACGATCGTCATGACCGCGATCCTCTTCGCCTACGCGCGCAAGCCGCGCCCGCCGGGCCACGTCATTGGTCTCGCGGCGATGATGTACGCGCCGGTTCGGTTCGGCCTCGACTTCCTGCGCGCGACCGACGTCGCACTCCCCGACCAGCGCTACGCGGGGCTGACCCCGGCGCAGTGGGCCTGCCTGGCGACGGTGCTGCTGGGCGCCCGGCTGATGGGGCTCATCCCATCTCGCCCTCGGCCCGCGTCATGAGATCCTCGTAGCGTCGGCGCTCGGCGTCGAGGTCGCACTCGCCGAGAAAAGCCGAGTAGCTCATGAACGCCGTGAGGTAAGAGAGATCGCGCGCCCACGCGGGCAAGTATTCGGGCGACCGCACCAACCCCTCGCGCTGCAGGCGCCCGAACAGCGGGACGTCCTCGACGGCGATCTTCCCGGCGAAGAAGAGCGGCACGTCGCCGAGGTGACCCTTGACCAGCGCCACGCGCATGAAGTTCGTCACCCGCAGGAGGCCGTCCAGGTAGCAGACGTCCTTGGTGAACGGCGCGCCGCCCGGCGACAGAGCCCGCCGCGGCAGACCCGCCGCGCACTGTCGTACGCGCTCGTCTCGTCGTGTCGCGCGCTCGCGGAAGAAGCGATAGAGCTCGCAGAAATCGGCGCCGTCCTCGGCCATCTTGATCGCCAGCGTCCGGTCGGCGAGGCGCCGCAGGCGATCGATGCTGGTCGACTGGGTCAGGAACTCCGTCAACACCGCCAGCCCCTCCTGCGTCGCCGGTCGTGCGCGGCGACGGGTAGCCCGATGAACGGCATCACCGGCTGCGCCCGCCCGTTCAGCGCCGTCGCCACGTGGACGTGTCCCTCGTGGAACTCGAGCTGCGCCAGATCGCGCGGCGAGAACCGCGCCCGCGCTTGCATCCGCACGCCGTCGACGCCGGCCACCGCCTTGGCGGCGATCCCGTCGACGACCTCGACGCCGATCTGCTGGCCGGGGAAGAACGCCGCGAACCGCGCGCGCCAGCAGCGGCACCACCTCCTCGGCGTCGTAGCAGTAGCTCGTCCGGTGGGCTGGGGATCGGCGCGCCGCGCCCGCCACGCCGTCGACGACGCGGCGGAAGTGCTGCGCCAGATCCAGGTTGGTCGTCCGCCGATCGGCCGTCAGGCTGGCGGGGCGCCCGTAGAGCTCGACCGAGTGATAGTAGAAGTCGCTGCGTGCCGACCGCGGCCAGCATGCGCGCCGCGGTGGCGAACGCGTCGCAGGTCTCGCGCAGGAAGATCTCGATCGCGCCCGACCCGGGGACCAGCGCCTTGAGCGCGCGAAAGCGCGCCCCCGCCTCGGCGACCTCGGGCGGGATCCGGTACTCGGGCCGCGGCAGCTCGCGCGCGCCGCGGCCGCGAAGAAGCTCGCGCTCGACCTCCTCGCCCCAGGCGACGAGGCGCAGCACCCGGATCGGCCGTTGGGTCTCGAGGATCTGCGCCGAGACGCTCGCGCAGAAGCTCGAGTGATCCGCGGGGAGAGCGTCGCTAGGTCCCCACGCCGACCCGGATGCCCGGCGGCACCGAGTAGGTGATCCAGGCGTTGCCGCCCACGATCGCGCCCTGCCCGATCACGGTGTTGCCGCCCAGGATCGTCGCGTTGGCGTAGATGATCACGTCGTCCTCGATCGTCGGGTGGCGCTGCTTCCCCGGGCCCGAGCCTGTCGGCGCGGCCGCGGTCGCGGATCGACAGCGCGCCCAGCGTCACGCCCTGGTAGATGCGCACGCGGTTGCCGATCGGCGAGGTCTCGCCGACGACGATGCCCGGTGCCGTGGTCGATGAAGAACGACTCGCCGATCGTCGCGCCCGGGTGGATGTCGATGCCGGTGCGCGAGTGCGCGTGCTCGGTCAGCATGCGCGGCACCACCTCGCGCGCCGTCGCTTCAGCAGATGGTGCGCGACGCGGTAGACGGCGATGGCGTAGAGGCCCGGGTAGCAGGCGACGATCTCGTCGATGCCGGTGGCCGCCGGGTCGCGACTCGAACGCGGCCAGCACGTCCTTGCCAGCGCCGCGCGGATGTCGGGCAGCGCCTCCAGCAGGCGGCGCGGTGAGTCGCGCGCGCGCGCTTGGCGCAGCGTGCCACCGCGCCCGGTCCCTGTTGCCGCAGAGCCGGTGCAGGCCCAGGTAGATCGCCGTCTCGAGGTGCGCCTCGAGCGACCCGATCGTCGCGGCGACGTGGTCCTGCAGGCTGCCGCCGTCGGTGCCGAGCCGGTGCGACTCCGGGAACAGCACCTCGAGCAGCTCCTCGACCAGCGCGCGCGATGTCGCGGCGCGACGGGAGCGGCCCTTCCGACGCCAGCCCGGCGCGCATGCCCGCCGGCCGCCGACAGGACGCGCGCCGCGAGCGCCGACGTGCGTGCCGGGATTCGCTGGGGTTTGGCGGCGGCGTGGCCATGGCCGGAGCTTACACCGACGCCGCCGCGGCGGCCGCGCGCGGGCGGCGACCGCGGCCGCCAGCTTGCGTCATGACCTCGGTGCGGCGTGCCTCGGGGACGTCACCCGGGTCGGCATCCCGCCGCCGAGGTCGAACAGCTTCACGAAGTCGAAGCCCCGACTCGAAGTCGGCGGCGATCGTCAGCGAGCCCGAGTCGCGCACCACCGCCACCGGCGCCCGCTCCTGCCCGAGCAGCAGGAGCTCCGTCTTGTCGTACGGCCGCCCCCGCGCCTCGACGTAGGCGACGCCGTCGACGCATCTGGTAGCGCTCCGCGAGCCGCTCGGCCTCGTCGAGCAGCGGGTCGATCTCGCGCGCCGCCTCCTCGATCTCGCTCCCACAGCACCGGCGCCTTCGCGCGCGCCACCAGGTACTGGATGACCCGGTGCTTGAGCGTCTCGTCGCGAAACCGCGCCCGCAGCGCGCGATCGATGCGCGTTCCCGATCGGCCCCGGCTCGCCGCGGCGCGTGTCGACGGCGCGCGCGTCGGCGTCGGCGCCCTTCGTACGGCTCGACGCCGCCCAGCACCCACTTGGCGCCCGAGTAGATCCCGTCGAGATCGAGGTGCATCGCCACCGTGTCGACCGGCCCGGCGGCGCGAACCACCTCGGGCGTCACCATCTCCGGGCAGGCGCCGTGCTCCGCCTTGGTCGTCAGCACGAAGCGCGGATCGTCCTTGTAGTCGACGTGGCGGTCGTGGTCGTGGTGATCGACCCACGCCGCGAGGCGACCGCCCAGTCCTTTGATAAAGGGGAGCGTCGTCTTCTCGAACGACGCCCCGCCCCCCTCGCTGGCGAACGCGATGTCGAGCACCGCCACCCGCCCCTCGATCTTCGACGCCGGCGGCAGCGTGCGCGGCGTCAGGAACGCGAACCGCGGGAGCGTGGCGGACGGCGGCGACGACATGGGCCCCAAGACTACTCGACTTTGGGCGGCCGGGCTGGGCTCGGGCGTTCGCGCGCTCCGGGACGCGTGTTACGATTAGGCTCGTGGAGCTGAACGACGCGGTGGCGGCGATCGTCGAGGATCTCGACCGCCGATGGGGCGTGGACGCCGCCTGGCTGTTCGGATCGCAGGTTCGAGGTGCGCGCGCCGACTCGGACATCGACCTGGCGGTCCTCTTCCACAACCGCCCCGACGGCACGAAGCTGCTCGACGCGCGTGCGGACCTGGAACAGCTTGTCGGCCGGCCGGTTGACGTGGTGGACCTCGACGTGGCGTCGCCGATCATCGCCCACCAGGCGATCAAGACGGGCCGTCTGGTCGCCGACCGCGCGCCGCGGCGCCGGATCGAGTTCCTCACGCGCCTCCCCGATCGCTACGAGGAGCTCAGGCTGGTGCGAAGGACGATCGAGGAGACCATCCTGAGACGGATCGCAAGGACATCACCGTCCTGAGCCTCACGCGGGCCGCTCAGGCCGCGATCGACCTCGCCGCTCACGTCGTGGCGACCGAGGGCTACGGACTGCCGAGCGGGGTGGCCGAGACGTTCTCGCTGCTCGAGCAGCACGGTGTGCTCGATCCCGCCCTCGCCGGCCGCCTGCGCAAGATGGTCGGCTTCCGCAACCTCGCGGTCCACAACTACCAGACGATCGATCCGCGTATCCTCGAGAGCATCGTCACGACCAGGCTCGACGATCTTCGGACGCTTGCCGCCGTCATCGCCCAGCGATTCGGCGTCAGGTGAGCTCTCCGGGGTCCACCAACCCGCCTCACCAGCCGGCCGAGCCGCGGGCAAGCGGCGGTGAGACGGCCCCGACGAGCAGAGCACCGATATCCGCCGACGAGCGGAGCCAGATCGCAGCGCGGCTGCGCCTCAGTCCTTCGGAGCGGCTCCGCTACCTCGAGGACATGATCGCGTTCGAAGACCTGGCCCGTCGAGCCCGTCGCGTCACCTGAGCCGCCCGTCGCACCAGCCGCGGCGCTCCCCGACATCATTCGATCCTGAGCCCATCCCTCGGGCAGCTACATGCAGTAGCCGTACTTCGTTCCGGGATTACTGCACGTGCCGCCCATGGTGCAGTCCGCCGAACCGTTGCACGCCTGAAGACAGGTGCTGTTGCCAGTGGCACCGAATTGAACGCACCAGTCGCCGGGAACGCAGCTGACGCCGGGCCCGCAAGGCTCGCCGGTGTTGGCCGTTCCGGCGCAATCACACTCGGTCTGCTGGGCTCCGAACGGGTAGCAGGCATAAGGCGCTGGACAGTCCGCTTTTCCGACGACGTCGCAGGTCGCCGACGCGAGAGTGCAGAGCAAGAACTGCCCCATCGGCGCCGCGCCGCCTACCTGCCGCAGGTTCACGGTGCACGTCAACCCCGATCCGCAATCCTTGTTGTCCTGCGAGCAAAACCTGTAGCAACGGCCCGTCGTATCGCCGCACTCCGGCTGGCAGTAGAGCCCCGCCTTGCAGCTGGTCGAGATGGTCGAGCTGATCGGATCGCAGACCGCCCCGACGTCATTTGCCCCTTCCGTTCCGATCAGGCACTTGGACGCGCCCGCAACCACCGAACACCAACCGCACCCGCCGCATTCGGTCTGGCAACTCGGGTTGCACTGCCCGCCGACGGCTCCGCTCGCACAGACCGGCGTCGAAATCGAGGTCACCGACGTGCAGACCGGCGGCCTGTCCACCGCGATGTCGAGGCTGGCGTCCATGTCTTCCCGATAGCAGCGTCCATCCGCCGCGCAGCGAAACTTGTCCGGGCACGCGCTGCCGTCACCGCACCTGAACCCTCCCGGCGTGATGTTCGGGCTGTAGCAACCGACCATGGCCGCCATGGCGAGCACAGCGAACGCAAGACGACGGAGATTCGCCACCGTCGCCGCTCCTACTCGTTGCAGTAGCCGTAAGTCGGGTCGTTGGTTCCGCTCGGCAGCACGATCGGGAGGCAATTCCGGTAGTCGACACAGCCCTCTTCGCCCGCGTCGGCGTTCGTCAGGTTGACGCCACCGTCACCCGGAAGACGACAGACCTTCTTGCAAAACTTGCTGCCGTTCCCCTGGAAGTCGATACAGATGAGGCCCGCAAAGCAGTCTCGGGAACGCGTACAGGAAGCGCCCACAGCGCCGGAGGTCATACCGGTCTGACAATCGCAGACGGTTTGGTCAGTAGTCGACGACAGGTAGCAGGTGAACAGGGGCGGACCCGGGCACCCGATCTTCTGCGCACCCAAGATGGGGTCGCAGGTCGTCTGGGGAACGTCGCAGAAGGAATAGCCGCCACCGGCGTCGCGCGAGCAGCCTGCTCCGTTGCTGCAGTCGGCGCTGGTCCGGCAGAACTGATAGCAGCGGTACTGGCAGACGGAAACGTTGAGACAGACCAGGCCGGGCGCGCAGTTGTCGGTCTGGGCCGCGCCGGACTTGCTTGGACTGCATGGCTGCGACAACCCGACAGTCCCTCCGCCTGTTGGAATGTTGCAGGTGAGATTGCCCGACGTATTCACCGAGCACTTCTCGTTGCATTGGCCGCAGCCGGTGTTGCAAACCGGATCACACATCCCCGTTCCGGCGTCGCTCGCCGGACAGGTCGTCGTAGCCACTGACGGAAGGCAGGTGACGGGAACGTCCGGAGCCATGTCGCGCACGCCGCCGTCCATGCCGGCCTTGCCGCCTCCCTGGCCGCCTTGCCCACCCTTGCCCGCAGCGCCACCCGTCCCGCCACCGCCGGCGCCACCGATCGACGAGACGCAGGTGCCGCTTCTCGGGTCGCAGAGGAGGCCGTCAGGGCAGATACCGTTGACGCCTGCGCCGGCGTCGCCGCAGGCGAAGCCGCCCGGCAGAATCTTTGGGCGAAAGCAGCCCGTGCCCGCCAGCACGAGGCCCAGCAGAGCCGCGCGGACGGCCAGGACCTGCGCCGATCGCATGGTCTAGAACCTCAACCCCATTCCTCCGCCGACCAGTCCGGGGGCCAGCCAGGGGGTGAAGCTGACGCTGGTCGTCGACGTGGGCGGCGCGTCGCTCGACGACGAGCCGTTGGTGATGAGGATGATTGCTCCGGTCACGGCCAGCGCCGTGCCGCCGATGCCGCAAACGATGGCGACGATGTTGGCGGTCTTGCCCTCCGACTGGAGGGACTGCTGGTTGGCGTCGAACGTCGGATCATCCCGTTTGTCGTCATCATCGAGTTCTGCGTCAGCTGATCGCCCTTGTTCTTGGCGTTGACCCCTTCGATGACCGCGACCACGCCGCTCGCCACGCCGACGCCGATCATAGACCAGCCGACCACCCGCCGCGTGGTCGACGGCGGCTCCGGTGGCGGCGGGGGCGGCGGCGCCACCACGACCGGTGTGACCACCGGCGGCGGCGGCGCCTCGACCTTGGGCGGCGGCGGCGGCGGTTCCTTCTTGGGCGGCGGCGGCGCGACCGCGGCGGCCGCCTTGCGGCGCTCCTCGATCAGTCTTTCCAGCGAAGCAATCTTCCGCTCGACGTCGTCGCGGTTTCTCGCCTCGGGCGACCGCTGCAGGTAGCGCCGGTAAAAGTGAATCGACTCTTGCGGCTGATCGTTCAACCGATACGCCTGCCCGATGTTGTAGAGCATGACCGGATCGCCGTCGATCTCGTAGACCTTCTGGTATTCGTCGACGGCCTCCTGGTACTTGCCGAGGTCGTAGGCGCGCGTCGCCTGCTGATAGTGGACGTGGATGTCCTGTTTCTGCTGCGGCGTCAGCTGCGCGCGCGCCTCTTTGGCCCCGAGGCAGAGCAGAATCATCGAAAAAAGCAGCGCGAATGGACGAGGTCGCCGCGTCATGACATTCGATGCCATTTTATGGATTTAGCCCGGAGCTGAAGCTGCATCAGCTCCGGCCACGTACAATACCCTACCCCGACCCGGTTGGAAAGAAAGACACCTGAGGCCGGCGGGTTGAGGTACGTTCCGCGTCACCTTCGAGGAGGATCGGATGCGATCTCAGAAACTGCCGCGTAGCGTTGTGGTTCTCGCCGGGGTGCCCCTCTGCGCCCTGCTCTCCCTGTCGTCCTGCCAGACTGAAAAGGCCGCCGCGCCGACCACCTGCTGCGATCAGCCGAAGATCCCGGCCGGCATCCCGCAGTTCACGGTCATCCGCGACGAGGTCAGCGGCCCGACCGACGGTCAGGACGTGAAGATCCACGTCGCGCTGAAGCAGCCGACCAAGCGCGACCAGATCTACCCCGCGCTGCAGTTCCTCTATCGCTACGCGATGACGCGCAACACGTTCGAGCCGACCACCTTCCTGGGCGCGTTCTACAAGACCGAGGGGGAGGCCCAGACCGGCGGCAACCCGGTGGCCAAGATCTGGCGCGAGCACGGCGACAAGGGGCCGAAGTGCGAGAACGCCATCCCGCTGCTGTTCGCCGAGGAGGTGCAGAAGGCGTTCATGCACAGCTTGAACCGCGGCGAGGTCGAGGACCTCGAGGACACCTGCCACCTCGCGGAGAAGAAGAAGATCGCGCACGTCGACGACAACTTCAAACACAAGCCGACCATGACCGTCGATGAGCCCCACAAGGCCGTCGAGGTGACGTACCCCTATCTCGAGAGCGGCAAGGACGAGTACGAGAAGACGCTGTCGTTCAACAGCGCGATGACCTACTGGGCGGAGTTCCTGACGACGATGTTCGCCAAGGCGCCCGAGCTGCAGCAGGTGACGTACACCGGCCTGCTCGACGATCAGCCGGTCCTGAAGATCACCGTCACCCGCCAGGAGTTCGACCAGCACCTGTCGAACGTGCAGGAGACGATCGCCTCCTACGCGGCGATCACCTTCGCCAAGATCGGCCTGCACAAGACCGACGACAAGGGCGCGATGAAGGATCAGGAGCAACAGAAGACCAAGACGTACACCGCGGCGCTGTCGTTCCTGCCGAAGGAGCGCGTGATGGTCTCGCCCAAGCTGGCCAAGGCCACCGGCGGCGGCGGCAAGGGCGGCAAGGGCAAAAAGGGGTAGCGCCCGGCTGAGCGGCCCGCGCTCAGTGAAAATGCGGCATCGGGACGATGCCCAGGCCGACGAGCAGGCCCGCGAGGCCGAAGGCGATCGAGAGCAGCGCCGTGATCGTCGCGCGGTTGGCGATCTTCTCGGGCAGCGTCTCCTTGTCGCGGCGGGGGCGCACGAAGTACTGCGCCACCCCGGTCAGGATCAGGATGACGCTGCAGATCACGAAGAACTTCGGCAGCAACGTCGCGGCGGGATTCACGTCGTCACCTTGTCGCTACTAGTCTACGCCCCGGAGTGCGAGCGCGTCGTAAAGACCCATCAGCTTCCGGGTGACAGGTCCCGGTAGGCCGCCCGCCACCGGCTTTTCGTCGACGGCGGTGACCGGCAGGACGCCACGCGTGGCGCTGGTGATGAACGCCTCGTCCGCGCCGCGCAGCTCGTCGGGGGAGATGCGGCGCTCGGCGAACGCCACGCCGTTCGCCCGGCAGAGCTCGATCACCTTGGCGCGCGTGATGCCGTCCAGGATGCCGACCTCGGGGGGCGGCGTCCGGACCTCGCCGCCCGCGACGACGAAGATGTTGCTGGTCGATCCCTCGGCGATGCTGCCGTCGCCGCCGCAGAGGATCGCCTCGTAGGCCTTGTTGCGCCGGCGCGCCTCGCCCAGCGCCAGCACGTTGTTCAGGTAGTTGCCCGATTTCACCTTCGGGTCCATGGCGGCCGGGCTGTTGCGCGTGATCGACACGATCGCCACCGCGACCCCCTTTTCGTACATCTCGGCCGTCGGCGCGCCCAGCGGGTAGACGATGACCACGAGCTGCGTGTCGTCGGTCGACGCCGGATCGAGATCCAGCTTGCCGACCCCCGGGTCAGGATGACGCGCACGCGCGACTCGGGGAAGCCAGCCGCCGCGATCGTTTCGGCCATCGCTTTCTCGATGGCGGCGCGCGGCGGGGCGCGAAGACCAATCCGTTCCGCCGAGCGTTCCAGCCGATCCAGGTGATCGCGCCCTGCGAAGAGGCGCCCGTGATACGTACCGATGGTTTCGTAGACGCTGTCGCCATAGAGGAAACCGCGGTCAAAAACTGATACCTTCGCTTCCTCAGGGGGACAAATGGAACCGCCAATGTGTACGCGGATGGGCATGGGCCGAGAACCCTAGTACATCCGCGGCCCCTCGGCTATTTTGCAAAACCTCGGAGCCCCCTAAGTGAACATTCTCCGCGTCCGCTGTCGGAACCTCGAAGAGTTCGAGGAGCACTACCGGTTAGATCTCCCCACGGGCGGCGTGTTCTGCCCGACGACGACCGAGCTCGCCCCCGGCACGGCCGTGGTGGTCGAGATGGCCTGCGACGGGCTCCCGAACAAGGTGCTCATTCG
Organism: uncultured Pseudomonadota bacterium; assembly: GCA_963831685.1. Lineage (GTDB taxonomy): Bacteria > Myxococcota_A > Polyangia > Fen-1088 > Fen-1088 > JADGRB01. Next base: position 481,238 of record CAWHRJ010000004.1, on the reverse strand, counting down.
CGGTCACGTGACCGCCTGGCGCCCTGCGCTGCCCCGCATGCGGGTCCGGGCAGGGGCCACCGTCGCCTTCGACTCGGACGAGGCCGCCAAGCGCGACTTCATGGTCGAGACCCTGCGCGGCGTCCGCCCGGCCACCCGCCGCCGCAAGCACACCCGCATCCCGATCGGCATCCCCTGCAAGCTCCGGGTGACCGCGGCGCTCGAATCGGTCGACGCCGAGCTGCGGGAGATCAGCGTCAGCGGGGGCCTGGTGCTGGGTGGGGTCCAACCCCCGATCGGCACCGACGTGGTCCTGGAGATCACCCCGCCTGGCAGCGAGGCGCCATTCGACCTTTCGGGCCGCGTTGTCTATCATGCGGGTCCGCACCAGACTGGCGTGCGGTTCATCTACCGGGAAGGGGGCGGCTCGCGCCGACTGCGCGAGCTGGTCCGCCGCTTCAAGACGCTCTGACGGAGGCTGCCATGCGAAAGACGCTGCCATTTTTGCTGTCGCTTGCGCTCCTGGCATCAGCTGGGATTGCGCGCGCCAGCCACTACGCGGTCGCCGACGTTCCGCGCCTCATCACCCAGCCCCAGGTCGAGAAGCTGCACAAGGGGAAGATCGAGACGACCGAGCAGCTGCTCGACAAGGCGGCCAAGAGCAAGGATCGCAAGGCGCTGGCCAAGGCCACCGGGCTCAAGGGCCCGGAGCTCCTGGATCTGGTTCGCCGCTGCGACCTGCTGCGCATCAAGGGGGTCGGCTCCGAGATGGTCCTGCTGCTGGAGGCGGCCGGCGTCAAGAGCACGGCCGATCTGGTGACCAAGGAGGCCGGCCCGCTGACCACCGCCATGGGGGCCGCCAACAAGACGGCCAAGATCTCGGAAAAGCCGCCCACCGAGCCGCAGCTGGCCGACTGGATCGCGCAGGCCAAGAAGCTGCCGCAGGTGGTCGAGAACAAATAAATCAGGGCCGCTGCCGTGCGGCTTCGGTTTGTACCCATTTTTTGATAAAGTCGTCGACCTCGCATGGCCCCCGCACGTGACTCGCTCGCCGTGTCGGCCCCCGCCGGGCAGTTTCAAGCCGGCGCCGTCGTTGGCAGCCGGTTCAGGCTCGACGCCCTCCTGGGTCAAGATTCTGTCAGCCAGACCTATCGGGCGACCGACGCCAACCGGCGCGGCCCCGCCGCGGTCCGTGTCATCTCGCTGCGCACGCTGGGCCCCGCCGCCGCGCAGCTGGTGACCGACATCGAGAACGCCAGCGCCCTCGTCCACAAGAACCTGATCGACGTGCTGACCGTCGGCCGCGAGGCCGACTACTACTTCATCGCCACCGAGCTGCTCGACGGCCAGACGCTGCGCGACTTCATCGACGGCAAACGGCGCGAGGGGCGCAACGTCTCCTTCAAGGGCGCCTGCAACCTGATCACGCACGTGGCGAACGGCCTCGAGAGCGCGGCCGGCCTCATGCCCCACGGCGGCCTCAACCCGGCGGCCATCTGGGTCAACAAGGCCGGGCGCGTCAAGGTGGCCGACCTCGGCCTTTCGCGCACCGTCCCGGCGCTGGCCCGGCGCGGCGCGCCCAGCGGCGCCCCCGACCACGTTTACTGCTCCCCCGAGGTGCTGGCCGGGGCGGCGCCGACCACGGCCTCCGACGTCTACTCGCTGGGGGTCATGCTCTACGAGGTCGTCACCGGCCGCCTCCCGTCGACGCCGTTCACGCCGGTCTCGCAGGTCGCGGCAGACGTCCCCCCCATCGTCGACTCCATCCTGGCCGCGGCGTTCGCCCAGGATCCCGCGGCCCGCTTCGCCTCGCCGATGGAGCTGCGCGACGCGCTCGCCGCCGCCCTGGCCCAGCCTGCTGCCAACGGCGCGCCGGCCGCCGCCCCGTCCCAAGCGGCCACGGCGCGAACGTCGCGGCCCGGCAGGCCGCCGTGCAGCAGTCGGTCGAGCCCCCGGCGGCGCCGCCGCCGCGCAGCTCGCTCGGGCACGCCTTCAACGTCGCCGAGGCGGCGGGCGGCGTCGTCGACGAGACCCAGGAGCGCTGGCTCATCCAGAAGGACAAGCTCGACTTCGGGCCGTTCTCGCTGGCGCAAATCCGCGCGCAGATCGCGCGCGGCGAGATCATCGGCGAGCACATGATCGTCGACAGCGACACCGGCGCGCGCAAGAAGGTGAAGGACTTCCCGGCGCTGGGCGAGTTCACCAAGACCGCGGAGCGCCGCCGCGAGCAGAAGCGGCGCGCGACCGCCGAGCAGACGATGGAGAGCACCGAGAAGAAGAAGCGCGCGGCGACGTTCTTGTTCAGCATCGTCTTCCTGCTGGTGGCGGCGGGCGGCGTCGGCTTCTACGTCATGACGCGCAAGGCGACAGACGAGACCAAGCTGGCGTCGCGCGAGGAGGAGGCCGAGGTCGACGCGTTCCTCAAGGACGTCAAGCTGAGCTTCCAGAGCGCGCACGTCGCCAAGCGCGGCAGCGGCCACCACGCCAGCGGCTCGAAAGCCGAGGACGGGGAGTTCAGCAACGACACGAACATCGGCGACGCCTCGAAGTTCGCCAGCGCGGGCGACGAGACCCTCGACGACGGCGTCATCGAGGAGTCGATGATGCACCACTACCGGGGCCTCGTTCCCTGCCTCATGGCCGAGCGAAAGCACAACCCGGGCCTCAGCGAGATGAGCCTCGACTTCGTCGTGCGCGGCACCGGCAAGGTCTCCGCGGTGAAGGTGAATGGTCAGAAGGGCGGGTTCGCCAGCTGCGTCCTCTCGCGCATGCCGATGTTCCCCAAGTTCAACGGCAGCAAGACGATCGCCAGCTGGTCGATGTCGATGCGCTAGCGGCCGAACCCGGCGGCGCGGTCCTTGCCTTGCGCGGGCGCGGCGAGCTTGAACCCCAGCACGTCGGCGTAGGCGAAGACGAAGCGTTCATCCTTCGTCGTCGCGAGCGTCAGGAACTGATCCTTGAGCTCGACCTTGATGACGCGAGCGACCCCCAGGATCTCTCCGGGGCTGGAGATGAAGCAGGTCGCCTCGCGGGCCTCGGGGATCTTGAAGCTCCCCCTTTTCCTTCCGCCCCCTCGCCTTCCAGGATGCTCACGATGATCTCGCGCGTCATGCGGGAAGTCTAAACGATCCGCCGGCCGGCGCACCGCTATACTGCGGCGATGTTCGCGGCGTGGGGATCGGCCCTCGTCGGTCTCGCCGGTGTCGTCGGTCTCGTCGGCGGTGATTTCGCCTGGCCCGGCGCGCTGGAGGTCGACGGACGGGCGCTGGTGGCGCTCCCCGGGCCGGACCGCGCTGCAGCGGCGGATCGGCTCACCGCGCGTCACGGCATCGCGGCGGCGGCCCCCTATCTCGTGCCGCTGCTCGACGACCCGGAGCCCGAGGTGCGTGCCTACGTCGGCCGCCGGCTGGCGCGGGTGGGCGATCCCCGCGCGCTGGCGGCGGCGCTCGACTGGCTCGGCTCGTCCCCGCACACGCTGGTTTCGAGGACGCTGGGGCTCGATCTCCTGTCGCGCGCCCCGTCGTTGAGCCGGCAGGCCCGCGGCGCGATCGAGCAGGCGATCCGCGATCGGGACGCCACGATCCGGCTGCGCGGGCTGGAGGCGCTGGGGCGGCAGGAGGTGGCGCCGTCGCTCCCCACCGTGGTGGCGGCGCTCGACGACGACAACCGCGAGATCCGGCAGCAGGCGATCGCGCTCGTCGCCGCGGCGGCCGCCGAGGACCGCGTCGGCGCCGCGCGCGCGACGTTGCCGCTCTGCGAGCGGCTGGACGACGGCGATCGCGGGATCCGGCTGGCGGCGCTGCGCGCGCTCCGCGGTCTCGGCGATCCGCGCGCCGTGCCGGCCCTGCTCCGCGTGGCGGCGGAGCAGCCGATCGATCTGCGAGCGGCGGCCATCGACGCGCTGGCGGCGCCGTCCATGGCGGCGGCCGTTCCGACTCTGATCGCCCTCGGGCGGCGCCCGCCGCCCGACGAGCTGGCCCGCCACGCCCAGCTCGCGCTCGGAGAGATCGCCACGCCCGCGGCGATCTCCGCGCTGGTGGAGAGCCTGCGGCGTCCCCCCGTCGCCGACGAGGCGAGGGTGGCACTGCTGGCTGCCGGCCCGGCCGCGGTCGAGCCGCTCGCCGCGGAGCTCGCGCAGGGGACCCCGTCGAGCGCGGCGATCGCCGCCGCGTTGCTGGGCGATCTCGGCGATCGCCGGGCGACCCGCGCGCTCGCCGCCGCGACCGACACGCGCGACGGAGACCCCGCGCTCTGGCTGGTGGCCATCGACGCTCTCGGGCGCCTCGCGGATCCGGCCTCCCTCCCGGCCCTCGCGCGGGCCGCCGAGGCGCGGCAGGCCGACGTGCGGCTGGCGGCCTTCGCGGCCCTGCAGACGCTCGCCGATCCGCGGGGCGCCGTGGTGGTCGAGGCGGGCCTCGCCGATCCCGATCCACGCGTCCGGGCCGCGGCGGTCCGGCTCGGCGGCGCGCTCGACCGCGGGTGCGCCGCGGCAGCTCGCTGGGTCCGCCCGCTCGCCGACGCCGATGCAGCCGTCCGCCGCGCTGCCGCCGAGGCGACCATCCATTGCGCGGAGACCAACCCCGCTCCCGAAGGCCCGAGGCGCCTGGACGACGCCCTGCTGAAAGCGCCCGGCGATCCGTCGCCGGCGTTCCTCGATCTGCTGGCCGCCGCGCATGCCGGGGAGCCGCTCGGCGATCGCGCCGTCGTCGAACGGGTGCTCGGGCTGGTCGCGGCGGGCGGTCCGGCGGCGACAGCCGCGGCCGACGTGCTGGCCGTCGCCCGCCTGACCGACGAGCAGGCCGCGGCGCTGGCCCGCGCCTTCGGCGAGAGCGCGGCACCCGTGCGGGCGCGCCTCTGCCCCGCGATCGCCCGCGGGCCGCGCGGCGGCGAATGGCTGGCGGCGCTGATCGCGGCGGCCGACGAGCCGCCCGAGGTGCGCGCCGCGGCCGCCTGGGCGGCGCGCGGCGCGCGGGAGGCCCACGGCGCGCTGGAGATCGCGGCGCGGGGTCCCGACGGACCGCTGGCCCGCAACGCGCGCGCTGCGCTGGCCTACCCGCCCGGCGGCGAATGGACGGCGATCCGACTCGGCGCCACCGACGGAACGCCGGTCGTCGGACGCTGGGTCACGCTGGCGGGCGGCGGCGTCGAGATCGACGCGCGGACCGACGCGACCGGGGTCGCGCGCTTGGGCGGCCTGCCGCGCGGGGCCGTCTGGCGCGCGGCCGGGCTCACCCTGCGAGCCGCGCCATGACCTCGGCGATCGCCAGCGGCAGATCGCCCGCCACGACGCCGTCGCCGAGCCGGGGCGCCAACGCCTCGCCGGCCGCGCCGTGCACGTAGACGCCGATCTGGGCGGCGCTGAGCGCGTCGAGGCCCCGCGCCAGCAGGGCGCCGATCACCCCGGTCAGCACGTCGCCGCTGCCCGCGGTGGCGAGTGAGCTGGTCGCCGCAGGATTGACGAACAGTTGCGCGCTCGGGGCCGCGACGATCGTGTGAGCGCCCTTGAGCACGACGACGGCACGCGAAGCTGCCGCGAGGCTGCGAGCGTGCCCCAGTCGATCGGCCTGAACGTCGGCTATCGACATTCCCAGGAGGCGTCCCATCTCGCCCGGATGCGGTGTCAGGACCCGCGGCGCGGGAGCGTGGGAGAGGATGTCCGCCGCCTCGGTACCGAGGGCGTTCAGGCCGTCCGCGTCGATCACCATCGGCAGCACAGATTTCGTCGCGAGCTGATGAACCAGGGCCCGCATCCCCGGACCGGTCGGAATGCCGGGACCCAGCGCCAGTGCCTGCGCGCGCATCGCCAGCACCCTCAGGGCCGGAACTGCCGTCACGGGATCCGCATCCTCGCCGTCGGCGTAGCGAGCGGTCATGAGCTCGATCGTCTTCGCGTCGAGCGCGATCTGCCCGGCGGCGGTCGTGGCGATCGTGGCCAACCCCGCGCCGCTTCGCAACGCCGCCATGCCGGTCAGGAACGCCGCGCCCGTCTTCCCTGCCGAGCCCGCCACGACCAGTAGATGGCCCTTGCTCCCCTTGTGGGCATCGGGGTTCCTTCGCGGCAAGAGGGCAGCGATCCCCGGCGTGTCGAGCAGCCGGCAGCGCACCGCAGGCGCGAGTGTCGCGTCGACGGGCACACCCAGGTCGACGATCTCGATCCGGCCGACCGGCGACGACTCGCCGATGACGAGCCCGAGCTTCCGCGCACCCATCGTCGCCGTCACGTCGGCCCGGAAGACGGCACCCGCCGCTCGCCCCGTGTCGGCGTCGAGGCCCGAGGGGATGTCGACGGCGATCTTGCGGCCGCCGGCGGCGTTCATGGCCGCGATCGCCGCCGCCGGAACGTCGCGCACCGGGCCCCGGAAGCCGGTACCGAAGAGCGCGTCCACGACCGCGGCCACGCGCGCGCCGCCGAGGCGCGGGCGCCAGGCCGCTGCGTCGACCCAGCCGCTCCCGTCCTCGATCGGCACGACACCCGTCTCGTCGAGCGCCGCCAGCGCCGCCGCGGCGTCCCCCTGAATCTTCGCCCGCGGCACGGTCAGGAGCACCCGCACCCGCGTGCCCGCATCGGCGAGGTGGCGCGCGGCGACGAAACCATCACCGCCGTTCGAGCCGCCGCCGCAGACGATCACCACCTCCCCTGACGCGCCGGCGATCTCGCGGCGCACGACGTCGGCGATCCCGCGTCCGGCGCTCTCCATCAGCCGCAGCGTCGGCACGCCGAGCGCGCGCGCGATCGCCAGATCGGCCGCGCGCATCTCGGCCGCGGTCATCAGCAGCGGAAAGTCCACTAGTCGTCCACTAGACCTGGGGGCCGGCCGCGATCACCGCGCGCAGCTCCTCGACGGCGGCGCGCATCCCGAGGAGGACGGCGCGCGCGATGAGGCCGTGGCCGATGTTCAGCTCCTCGAGCCCGGGCAGCGCGACGACCGGCGCCAGGTTCGCGTAGTCGAGCCCGTGCCCGGCTCCCAGCCGCACGCCGGCCTCGCTGGCGGCGCGCGCGGCGAGCTCGAGCCGCTGGAGCTGCTTGCCCGCCTCGGGGCTGCGCGCCGGCGCCAGGCAGTAGTAGCCGGTGTGCAGCTCGACCGTCCCGACGCCGAGCCGCGCCGACGCCTCGACGGCACGCGGCTCGGGATCGATGAACAGGCTGACGCCGATCCCCGCCTCCGCGAGCCCGCGCGCGACCTTCTCGACCTCCGCGCCGGGCGCGACCGAGAGCCCCCCTTCGGTCGTCCGCTCCTCGCGCTTCTCGGGGACCAGCGTGCAGAAGTCGGGCTTCACCTCACGCGCGATGCGCAGCATCTCGTCGGTCGCCGCCATCTCCAGATTGAGCACGCCCCGCACCGTCTCCTTGAGGACACGCACGTCGCGCTCCTGGATGTGGCGGCGGTCCTCGCGCAGGTGGACGGTGATGCCGTCGGCGCCGCCGAGCTCGCACAGCGTCGCCGCCGCGACCGGGTCGGGATAGCGGGTGCCGCGCTGCTGGCGCAGCGTCGCGACGTGGTCGACGTTGACGTAGAGGCGAATCATCAGCGCGCAAGCTCGCGCTGAAGCGCGCTCGCGATCTCGTCCGCCTGCGCCCGGATGCCCGCCTCGTCGGTCCCTTCGATCATCACCCGTGCCTTCGCCTCGGTGCCAGAATAGCGCACCAGCACCCGGCCGTCGGCCCCCAGATCGCGCTCGATCGCCGCGATGACCTTCTGCAGCGCCGGCATCTCGTCGAACGGCCGTTTGCGCGACACCGCGAAGTTGAGCAGCACCTGCGGGAAGCGGGTCATCGCGCGCGACAGCTCCGAGAGCGGCTTCCCCTCGGCGACCATCACGTCGAGCACCCGCAGCGCCGCCACGACACCGTCGCCGGTGGTCGCGTGCTCGAGGAAGATGATGTGCCCCGACTGCTCGCCGCCCAGCGACAGCCCGCGCTCGCGCATCGCCTCCACGACGTAGCGATCCCCGACCGCCGTGCGCAGCAGCTTCCCGCCCTTGGCCGAGAGCGCCCGCTCGAGCCCCAGGTTCGACATCACCGTCGCGACCACGGTCTCTTGCGGGAGCTGCCGCCGATCGAGCAGGCGCGTCCCCAGGATCGCCATCACCTGGTCGCCGTCGATGATGTTCCCCTTCTCGTCGGCCAGGATGACGCGGTCGGCGTCGCCGTCGAGCGCGACCCCGAGCGCGGCCCCGGACTGCCGGACCTCCTCGGCCATGACCTCCGGGTGCAGCGCGCCGCAGTCGTCGTTGATGTTGCGCCCGTCGGGCCACACGTTCAGCGCGATCACCTCGGCGCCCAGCTCCTCGAACACCTGCGGCGCGACCTGATAGGCGGCGCCGTTCGCGCAGTCGACGACGACCTTCAGCCCGTCGAGCGTGTGCTCCTTGGGGAAGGTCTGCTTGAGGAACTGCACGTAGCGGCCGCGGCGTCGTCGATGCGGACCGCCTTGCCGATGGCGTCGGGCGCCGCGCGCGCGCCGTCGTTGCCGGCGCCGATCGCCTCCATGCGCCGCTCGATGTCGGCCTCGACGTCGTCGGGCAGCTTGAACCCGTCGGCGGCGAAGATCTTGATGCCGTTGTCCTGATACGGATTGTGCGAGGCGCTGATGACCACGCCCGCGTCGGCGCGCATCGACCAGGTGATGAAGGCGATCCCCGGCGTCGGCAGCGGGCCGACCAGCATCACGTCGGCGCCCGCCGAGACGATGCCCGCCTGCAGCGCGCTCTCCAGCATGTACCCGGAGAGCCGCGTGTCCTTGCCGATGACGATCCGCCCGGGACGCTCGGCGTGGCGGAAGCGCTGGGCGACCGCCTGCCCGAGGCGCAGCGCGATCTCGGCGGTCATCGGGTCCGGTTGGCGACGCCGCGGATCCCGTCGGTGCCGAACAGCTGCCTCTCCTCGGTTCCCATGGGGTCTCTACCGCAGTTTAATCATGGAGCAGGGCCTCCGCGACGCCACGACGTCGCGCATCGCGCCGACGTCGTGAACCCGCACCGCCGCCGCGCCGCGCAGCACGGCGGCCGCCACCGCCGCTGCCGTCCCGAACTGCCGCTCCGCCGCCGGCTTGCCGGTCGAGCTGTCCGATGAACGACTTGCGCGACACGCCGACCAGCAACGGCACGCCGAGCCGCGCGACGCAGCGCCGGAATCGCCCGCAGCAGGGCCAGGTTGTGCTCGATCCGCTTGCCGAACCCGATGCCCGGATCGGCCCAGATCTCGCCGCAGCCCGCCCGCCGCGCCGCCGCGATCCGCTCTTCGAGCTCGGCGCCCACCTCGTCGACGACGTCGTCGAAAACGATCTCCTCCATCATGGTCGACGGCGCCCCGCGCAGGTGGCCGAGCACGATGGCGGCCCCCGCTTCGGCCGCGACCCCGAGGATCGCCGGATCGAGCAGGCCGCCCGAGACGTCGTTGACGACCGTCGCCCCCGCCGCCAGCGCCGCCCGCGCCGTCCCCGCCTTGTACGTGTCGATCGAGATTCTGACCCCCGCCGCCAACTGACTTTTGAGCCCCGCGATCACCGGCAGGACGCGCGCCTTCTCCTCGTCCTCGGGCACCACCGTCGCCCCCGGCCGCGTCGACTCCCCGCCGACGTCGATCCAGGCCGCCCCCTCTTCAGCCATTCTGAGTCCTGCAGCGATGGCGTCCTCGGCGGAGACGTACCGCCCCCCGTCGGAAAACGAGTCCGGCGTCAGTTCAGAACGCCGACGATGAGGCAGCCCACAGCCTCACTATCCCCGATCCTCCCTCACCACATGGCCAAAAGCGACCCGAGCCTTGCGCGGGAAGATCGGGCCGGGTGGGAAGGGCGTGGAGGGTGAGCAGGCCCGATCTTCCCGCGCAAGGCGACGCGCGACCGGGCGCAGCGAGCGAAGCGAGCGCCCTTACGCTTTGTCCGGCGCCGGGCGTGGGGGAGCGAAGATGCTCGGGCGCGGGGCCTTCTCGGCCGCCGCGGCGGCCCTGGCCGCCACCGCCGACTGCCCGGCCGTCGCGCGGGTGACGTCGACCTGCGATTGAGACGCCCGCCCGCGAAGATGACGTCGATCTCGGCGCCGTCGACGGTCTCGTACTCGAGCAGCGCCTCGGCCAGCGCCTTGAGCTTGTCGAGGTTGTCGACGACGACCTTCCTCGCGCGGTCGTAGTTCTCCGTGACGATCTTCCGCACCTCGCCGTCGATCTCGATCGCCGTCTGCTCGCTGTAGTCCTTGCTGGCGTCGTCGAAGTCGCGGCCCAGGAAGACCTCGCCCTGCGGCTTGCCGAAGTGCAGCGGGCCGAGCTTGTCGGACATGCCCCAGTCGCACACCATCTTGCGGGCCAGGTCGGTGGCCTTCTGGATGTCGTTCGAGGCGCCCGTCGTCAGCTGGTCGAAGATCAGCTCCTCGGCGACGCGGCCGCCCATGGCGACGGCGATCTGATCGTTGGCGCCGTCCTTCGTGAGGTTGAGGCGATCCTCGACCGGCAGCTGCTGCGTCAGGCCGAGCGCGCGGCCGCGCGGGATGATCGTGACCTTGTGGACCGGATCGGCGTGCTTCATCATCTTGCCGACCAGCGCGTGCCCCGCCTCGTGGAAGGCCGTGACCCGCTTGTCGGCGTCGCTGATGATCATCGAGCGGCGCTCGGGCCCCATGAGGACCTTGTCCTTGGCCATCTCGAAGTCGTACATCTCGAGCTGCGTCTTGTCGGCGCGCGCCGCGAGCAGCGCCGCCTCGTTGACGAGGTTCTCGAGATCGGCGCCCGAGAAGCCGGGCGTGCCGCGCGCGATCATGTCGAGCTCGACGCTCGCGGCCAGCGGCGTCTTCTTCGTGTGCACCTTGAGGATGCCGAGTGCGTCCCCTGACGTCGGGCCGCGGCACGACGATGCGGCGGTCGAAGCGGCCCGGGCGCAGCAGCGCCGGGTCGAGCACGTCGGGGCGGTTGGTCGCCGCGATCAGGATGACGCCGTCGTTCGACTCGAAGCCGTCCATCTCGACCAGCAGCTGGTTCAGCGTCTGCTCGCGCTCGTCGTGACCGCCGCCGAGGCCCGCGCCGCGGTGGCGGCCGACGGCGTCGATCTCGTCGATGAAGATGATGCAGGGCGCGTTCTTCTTGCCCTGCTCGAACAGGTCGCGCACGCGGCTCGCGCCGACGCCCACGAACATCTCGACGAAGTCCGAGCCCGAGATCGAGAAGAACGGCACGCCCGCCTCGCCCGCGATGGCGCGCGCGAGCAGCGTCTTGCCCGTGCCCGGAGAGCCCATCATGAGGACGCCCTTGGGGATGCGGCCGCCGAGCCGCGTGAACTTCTTCGGGTCCTTGAGGAAGGCGATGATCTCCTCGACCTCGTCCTTGGCCTCCTCGATGCCGGCGACGTCGGCGAACGTCATCTTCCGCTGGTTCTCGGACAGCAGCTTGGCCTTCGACTTGCCGAAGCTCATCGCCTTGCCGCCGCCCACCTGGAGCTGGCGCATGAAGACGAGGAACAGGACGACGAGCACCAACATCGGAAGCCAGGTCACGAAGACCTGCTGCCAGAAGTTGTTCTCCGAGTCCTTGACGACCTCGTAGTTGAGCTTGGCCTTGTCGAGCTTATCGAGCAGCTTGTCGCCGACGATGCCCGTCGTGACGAAGTTCTCGTCTGTTGGCGTACTGTCCCCTTGAACTCGGCGCTGTCCTGGTTCTTGCGGATCTGGATCGGCGGACGCCGGCTTGAACTTCTCGGGGTGCTGGTCGACGTCCTGGACGAACGGTCGAGAACAGGAGGTGGCGATCTCGGGTGCGCTGGCTTGCTCAGGAACTGCCAAACCACGAGAAACAGCGAAGATCAGCATGATCCAGAGCAGGAACGGTCTTATGACTTTGGCGCACTCGAGGTCCTTTCGGGTTCAGCCCCACTCACAACGGCGGACGTGGGGCGAACTTGAAAAGTATTGCCCCCAAACCGGTGAGGGTCAAACACTCCTTTGATGTCGCGAGAATGTCTCGGCGACCGCGCGCTCATGTATCGGCGGTCAACGTCGAACCGAAGCCGCACGAGGCGGCGGGTGTCTCCGTCCGGACGGGCGCCTCCGCCGGAGCGCAGCCCCGGCACGAACAGCACGACGTCGTCGGCCGTCGTGAGCACCGGCAGCGCGTCGCGGGCGGCGCGCGGCGACCTTGGCGTCGATGAGCAGGTCGGAGAGCTTGCGGCTGCCGCGGCCGCCGCGCGGACGCATGCGGTCGCCCGGGCGGCGGGCCCGCAGCGCGAGCGGCCAGTCGAGCCGTCGGCGTCGAACTCCGCCGAGCCTCCCACGCCCGCGCGCCCCCCTCGCCCGGCCGCCGCCTCCCGCACGTCGAGGGTCCCGGCCGCCCAGCGGTAGGCGCCCGGACCGGGGATGAGCAGCTCGGCGGCGCGTGCAGCCGCCGCCCGGCCGGCGTCGCGCGGCCGGATCGCGGACTTGACCGTAGGCGATCTCGACGACGCCGCCCGCCCACAGATCGACCGCGGCCGTCCCGCCGCGCGCGCGCAGCCGGCCGACCGCGGCGGCGCACCCGCCGCGGCAGCGTCGCGATCACGTCGGCGCGCGGCGGGCGCGCCGCGCGCCGCCGCCGCCAGCGCGACGAGCGCCTCGCGACGCGCGGGTTCTCCTCGGCGAGCAGCGGCAGGTAGCGATGGCGAACGCGCGCGCGCGCGAAGCGCGGGTCGGCGTTCGAGGGATCCTCGACGAACGGGATGCTCCGCCGCGCGAGGTAGCGAAGCACCTCCGGCGCGCGGACGTCGAGCAGCGGGCGGATGAACGGCCCGCGCGCGGTACGGGATCCCGGAGAGCCCCGGCAGGCCGGTGCCGCGCACGATCGCGGAACAGCACTGTCTCGGCCTGATCGTCGGCCTGGTGGCCGAGCGCGATCCGCGCGCGCCCCGCTCGCGCCGCGAGCGCCTCGAGCGCGCCGAGGCGCACGCGGCGCGCGGCGTCCTGCCACGAGGGACCGCGCTTGCGCGCGCCGCGACGTCGACGGCGAGGCGCGTGCCACGGCAGCCCGAGCGCCTGGGCGCGCGCACGGACCAGCGCCAGCCCTCGGCGCGCGCCTCGGGGCGCAGGCCGTGGTCGACCGTCGCCACCTCCAGCGTCAGCCCCAGCCGATCGCGCGCTTCCCACAGCGCGTGCAGCAGCGCCATCGAGTCGGGCCCGCCCGACACGGCGACGATCACCCGATCGCCGGGCGCGACGAGCGCGTGCGTGCGGATCGTGCGGAGAACCGTCGAGAGCATCGAGCGCGTGAGCTTATCGCGTATATGATGACTCATGGCACCGCCCGAAGCCCTGCCCGACCGCCTCCGAGCCCGACAACGTCGTCGCCCTGTCGCGCTACCGCGCGCAGCTCGGGCGCGGGCGCAAGCTGCGCCGCGCCGACGCCCTGCTCGAGGGCCCCGACCCCGAGCGCGGCGGTCCGCGCGCTGCCCGGCGACGAGCTCTACTACGTCATGCACGAGATGGGCCTCGCGCGACGCGGGCGACATCCTCGCCGCAGCGACGCGCCGAGCAGCTGCAGGTGGTGCTCGACTTCGCGCTGTGGGAGCGCGACCAGGTCGCGCCCGCGCGCGCTCGCCGAGTGGCTCGAGGCGATGGCCGAGGCGCCGTACGAGACGATTGGCGCTGGGTCGCGGGGCTCGACGTCGAGCTCGTTCGCGCCTCTGCTGCTGCGCAAGACGAGCCGCATCTACGATCTGCGCCCAGGAAGAAGCCGCCCGACGAGCCCGAGGGGACGTTCTACCCGACGCCCGACGGCTTCTTCGTGCTCGACGTCGCGGCGTCGTGCCGGTTCTGCAGGCGCGCCCGAGGGGGCAGAGCAAGGGCCCGATGTCGGCGCGGGCGCTCATCCGGCTCGTCGACGCGCTCTACCGGACCGACCTGGACCTCGCGCGGCGGCTCCTGGTCGGCTCTACCGGCGAGCTCGACTCGGAGCTCGAGGAGACGGCCTACCGCTGGCGCCAGGGGCGCATGGCGGATCTCGGCTTCGCCGACTACTACGAGGCGCTCGAGGTCTACCGCGAGCTCGACCCGGCGAGCGTGCGCATCGGCGAGGCGCGGCGCGGACACGAACCACGTGCGCACGCCCAGCCCGGCGGCGACGGCGCGGCCCTCCGCATGCCGACGGCGCTGGTCGAGCGGCTGGGCGACACCGACGCGTCGCCGTTCGCGCGCGCCGCGCAGGAGCTCGCCGCCGGCGACGAGGTCGACGAGCTGCACTTCGCGCTGGTGGCGCTCACCAACCGCGTGCTCGCCGCCGACCGGTCACTCCCGGCGACGACGAGGCGGTGTCCGCCGTGCTCGAGCGGCTGGTGGCCACGCTCGATCTCGCGATCGAGTGGCTCGCCCAGGGGGACGACGCGCGCGGCGCGGCAGCGCTGCGCACCATCCCGCTCGGCCGGCTCTTCAGGCTGGGCGTCAGCCTCGTCGGCAAGGTCAAGCAGCTGGCGCTCACGCTACGTAGCGACGGGCCGTTCGGCCGCCGCGGCTTCGATCTCGCGGAGACCGACGACGCAACGGTGCTGGAGGCCGTCACCCGGCTGCGCCCGATGTTCCCCCGGCTGCTCGACGAGCCGCCCGCCGGGGGCGAGCGGCCGTTCCGACGACTCGCCGACCTCGCGCGCGCCGCCGCCGCGGTCGAGCAGGCGGCCGCCGCCCAGACGCTGGTCCGGGGCCTGGGCGTGACGACCGAGGACGTCGCCCCTGGGGGAGCGGCGCTGGAAGGGACCGGCGGGGACGAGGCGGCGCTCGATCTCGGCACGCTGGCCCGCACGGCCCTCGTCGCGCGCCTCCTCGCGGGGGGCGAAACCAAGCGCGCGGCGCGGCCCGATCGTTTCCGGCCGCTCGCCCCCGCCGACGTGAAGGCGTTCGAGGCGCTGCTCGCCGGCGGCAAGGGGAAGGCCCCCAAGCTCTCCTCGGCGCTGGCAAAGAGCGCGCGGTCGATCTTCGCGGCCGCCGTTCCGGCGCCGTTGGCCGCCGCCGCGCCGGCGCCGCTCGCCGCCGCCGCGCAGGCGGTCGCCGACCGCTGGATGGCGACGCTGGCACCGCTCGAGCCGGTGCTCGTCCGCACTCCTTCCAAGCCGCGGCGGCGCTGAACGGACGGGAGGCGGCGTTGACGGCGGCGCGGCGCGGGGCGCAGAATCGTCCCTGAAAAGGCAGCGGGTTTCCGTGCTTAGCCTCAGACCCCTCGCGTCGCTTCGAGCTTTCTTGCTCGCTTTCCTGCTCGCGTTCGTCGTGCTCGCGGCCAGGCCCGCGCGCAGCGCACCCCCTGCCCCGCCCGACGCCGCCACGTCGGCCGCCGCCTCCACGCCGGCCGACGTCGAGGTCGAAGAGCACGTCGCCCAGGGGCACCGGCTCTACCTCCTCGGGCGCTACCAGGATGCCATCGCCGAGTACCGGCGGGCCTACGAGCTGCGCGCCGATCCGCAGTTCCTGTTTCAGATCGCCGAGGCGTACCGCCAGCTCGGCGCGACCGAACAGGCGCTCTTCTATTACGAGCGCTACCTGGCGGGCGCCGCGGCCGGGCCGGATCGCGACATCGCCGAGCGGCGGGTCGGGGAGATCGAGGGCCTGCGGGCCGCACCCCCACTCGTTCCGGCCGCCGGGCTCACGTCCGCGTCGGGCGCGACGGCGGGGACGGCCGCCAAGCACCCCACGCCGATCTGGCGCCGCTGGTGGCTCTGGACGGCGATCGGCGTGGCGCTGGCGGCCGGCGCGACCGCGGCGGCACTGGCCGGCCGATCCGAAACGTCGACGCCCAGCACCGATCTCGGGGACAAGAAGTTCTTCTGATGATGCGCCGGGTGGCCCTCCCGATGGTCGCGGCATTGGCCCTCTCGGCCGCCGCCTGCCAGAGCAGCGGCGACGCCGTCATGGTGCTGGTCGTGACCGCCTCCGGCACGCCGCCCCCCGTGAGCACGCTGAACGTGACGATCACGGGGCCCGCGGGCGCAGCGTCCAACGTCTACGCGCGTCCCGACGGCGAGCCGATCGCCTTTCCGACCACGCTCGGGGCCGACCTGCCGCCGAACGCGACGGGGAACATCAGCGTTGCGGTCACCGCCCTCGGGCCAACCGGGTCGCCCGTCGCGACCGGACGGGTCGCCTCGACGATCGTCGGCCCCAACGGCCGCCCGACCGTCTATGTGGGCCTAACCTGCGGTGGCGGCCCGTGCACGGGCGGTACCGGCGGCAGCTCGGGCGCCGATGGCGGGGCCGACGCGGCCACCAGCCCCCGCTGCGGCAACGGGCGCGTCGACCCCGGCGAGACCTGCGACGTCGCCATCGCCGCCGGCGATCCCGGCGCATGCCCGCCGGCCGACTGCGACGATGGTGTGGCGTGCACGGTCGACATACCGGCGGGCAGCGGCTGCACCCTCTCCTGCACGCACGTCCTGATTACGGCCACGCCCCCGACAAGCGACGGGTGCTGTCCGGCGTCGACGACACACGCGCTCGATTCGGACTGCTCCCCGACCTGCGGCAACGGACAGGTCGACCCCGGCGAGACCTGCGACACGGCGATCGCCCCCGGCCTCCCCGGCGCCTGTCCGACTTCGGGCGAGTGTACGTCCACCGATCCGTGCGCCGTCAGCCTGCTGGTATCGCCCGCGACCTGCCAGGCGATCTGCATGCACTACCAGCAGGGGATTCTGCCGCAGGGAGGTGACGGCTGCTGTCCGCCGGGTGCGACCTACGCCACCGACACCGATTGCCCGCAGAGCTGCGGCGACGGAGTGGTGGGGACGGGCGAATCGTGCGACGTCGGGATCGTGCCGCCGAAGGCCGGAAGTTGCCCGACCAACTGCGACGACGGCAAGAGCTGCACCAACGACTTTCTGGTGGGTAACGGCTGCACCGTGAAATGCGCCCACACGTCGATCACGACCCCCACCTCGGGCGACGGCTGTTGCCCGGACGGCGGCACCGGCGTCACCGACACCGACTGCCCCGGCCGCTGCGGCGACGGCGTCGTCGAACCGGGCGAGTCGTGCGACAGCGCGGCGGTCGGGCCCGGCGCCTGCCCCACGAGCTGTCCTCCGTCGCCGTCGGCTTGCGTGCAGACGGCGCTGACCGGCTCGACGAGCGCCTGCACCGCCACCTGTGTCTCGAGCCCGATCGCGGCCTGCAGCCCGCAGAGCGACGGCTGCTGCCCGGCCGGGTGCACCGCCGCCACCGATCCCGATTGCTCGGCGACCTGCGGCGACGGCAAGGTCCAGATCGACGAGAGCTGCGACGTCGCGATCTCGGCCGGCAACCCGGGCGCCTGCCCGACAGCCTGCGACGACGGCGATCCCTGCACCACCGACCTCCTGCTCTCGGGTGGAACCTGCGCGGCCAGCTGCGTCCACCTGCCGGTGACGGCCTTCGTGCCCGGCGACGGCTGCTGTCCGCCGGGCGGCGACCTCACCGTCGACGCGGACTGCGCGGGCGTGTGCGGAGACGGCGTCGTCGACCCGCCGGTCGAGACCTGCGACAAGGGGGTCGCGGGCTCGTGCCCCGCGGCTTGCCCCGCGGCGCCGAACGCCTGCACCAAGTTGACCTTGGTCGGGTCGCCCAGCACCTGCAGCTCGCTCTGCGTCGCCACGCCGATCAGCGCCTGCGCGCGCGGCGACGGCTGCTGCCCCGCGGGCTGCACCGCCGCCACCGATCCCGACTGTCCCGCCGTCTGCGGCGACGGGGTCATCGAGGCGGGCGAGCAATGCGATCGGGCGATCACCGCCGGCATGCCGGGCGCCTGCGCGCGGACCTGCGACGACGCGGACGCCTGCACGACCGACATCGCCAGCGGCTCGGTGCAGAACTGCACGCGCCGGTGCACGCACTTCGCCGTCGTCGCCTGCCTCGACAACGATGGCTGCTGCCCCGCGGGCTGCACCGCCGCCACTGACAGCGATTGCGCCCCGACCTGCCGGGACGGCCACATCGGCGCCGGGGAGACCTGCGACCCTCCGACCACCTGCCCGACCACCTGCCCGGACGACGGCGACCCGTGCACGCTGGAGCAGCTGGTCGGCGATCCTCTCTCCTGCAACTCCGCCTGCCGCCACGTCCCGATCACGACGTGCTCGACCGCCGGCTCGGATCACTGCTGCCCGACCGGCTGCACTTCTGTGACAGACAGCGACTGCTGATCGTCGAGGCGCCGGGCTCGGGCGCCAAACGGGGCTCAGCCGAGGGCAGCCACCAGGTCGGCGAGATACGGCGGGACGCTGTCCCACGGATTCGGCAGGTTGTCGCTCTGCAGATAGATGTAAGCCACGTACGGCTTCGCCGCCTGGATGAACGAACCGTCGAGGCTGCCGACGGCATACGGGATGACGCCGAAGTTGGTGCGCGGGTACGACGCGTGCCAGCCGCCGAGCGCCGTCACCGACGGGAGGCCGCCGTTCTCGTAGATGAGGATCACGTCCTCGGTCCCGACGTAGGTCGGAGACGAGTCCGAGCCCGGATTGCCGATCGTGAAATCGAACCCGTGGCCCTTGGCATAGCTCGTGAGGCCCGCGTAGTAGGACTCCTGCCCCGCCTGGTTGGCCATCTCGTCGAAGAAGATGCCGCTCACGCCCGGGTACCAGCTCTTCCACTGGCTCATCTCGGCCTGGAGCTCGGCGGTGGGCCGGGCCCCCCAAGAGGTGTGGACGTAGCCGATCACCTTCACCCCGGCGGCGGCCAGCTTGGCGATACCCGCGGCGTACTCAGACGCCGCCGCGCCGCCCGGACCGTTCGATGGGTTGACGACCGCCAGGACCGGTACCGCGGGGTGCGCGGCCTTGGCCGCCGCCACCGTGGCCCAGGAGGGATCCGCTGGCGACGTGTAGAGCGGGATGATCGTCCCGGTGACGGGACCGCTCGGCGCGGAGGCCGTCGGGGCCGCGGTCGGAGCGGTCGCCGGTGCCGCAGTCGGGGCCGCGGTCGGCGTCACCGTCGGCGTCGCGGCCGGCGTCGCGGCCGGCGTCGCCGTCGGCGTCGCGGGCGCGGTCGGCGCCGACGTCGTGGGCGGCGTGGTGGGAGTGGCCGGCGTCGCGGTCGGGGCCGCAGGCGGGGTCGGTGCCGCCGAGGGCGTCGGCGTCACGGCCGGGGTCGGGTCCGGCGACGTCGTGGGCGCCGCGGTCGGGGTGGTGGTCGGCCGCCCGGCGCCGGTGCCCGACTGGGGCGACGACGTGGCGAGCGTTCCGAGCGCGAGCGTGTCGAGGTCGAGGAGGCCGGAACCTGGGCTCTCCGACGGGACGAGCGCCATTCCGGTCACGCCGCCGAAGTCCTGCACGCCATCGACGCGCGCGTCCTGGGGTTGCCAGGCGGCTGCGGTCAGGCCCGAGAAGGGGACGGCGATCTCGCGCCACCCGGTGAAGTCGACCTTGAAGCGCGACTCCCAGCGTTCATGGCCGGCGTCGTAGATCTGGACCAGGAAGGTGTCGCCCGTGTTTCGGCCGTTGACCCACAGGGTGAGCCCCGGGGCGGCCGACCAGTCCTGCGGCGACGAAAAGTCACGCTCGAGGCCCGCCGAGCCGGCAGCCGCCACGTCGTATGTGAGCTCGGTCGAGCTCGCGGCGCCGTCCGCGTGGACCGTCGCGTCGGCGGCGTGGATCGTGGAGCCGCCGGTCGAAAACGGCGTCCAGGCCGCCGCGCTGCCGGTCTCGAAGCTGTCGATCACCTCCGAGGCCCCCTGCTGCGCGACGCTCGGCGGCGACGCGCCCTCCGATTGATTGCCGCAGCCTGCGGCGAGGGTCCCAAAGCCCAGCGTGGCCAGCAGGGCCAATGTCTTTCCGGTTCTGTTTCCTTGCATCTCACCTCCGCCGGGAACTACGGAGGCGTCTGCTCAGCCGGATCGGCAGGAAATCACAATGGCTCGGCCGTGTCGTGGCGCTTGACAGCCCGGCGGCCCCCGTCGTAGGTAGCCCCGGCAGCGGGAATAACCTGGATGCGGCCGGAGTTAGGCCGCGAACAAGCCAGCCATCTCCCCTGCCCACTATCCTTGCCCACTTGCCCCACTGGACGATGAGGTGCCGATGTCGGACGTGATGATTGAGGTCGACGGACTGACCAAGGACTACGGGCCGACCCGGGCCGTGGACCACGTGAGCTTCTCGGTCCGCAAGGGCGAGGTCCTGGGGTTCCTGGGGCCGAACGGCGCCGGGAAGTCGACCACGATGAAGATGCTGACCTGCTTCCTGTCGCCGACCAGCGGTCGGGCGCGGGTGGCGGGCCACGACGTGTTCGACGAGTCGCTCGAGGTGCGCCGGCGGATCGGCTACCTCCCCGAGGACACGCCGATCTACCGCGACATGACGGTGCTCGAGTTCCTCGAGTTCGCCGCCGCGATGCGGGGGATGGAGCCCGGCAGGCGCGGCGAGCGGATCAAGGAGGTCGGGCAGCGCTGTGGCCTCGGCGAGGTGGCCGGCAAGCTGGTCGGTGAGCTGTCGAAGGGGTTCCGCCAGCGCGTCGGCCTCGCGCAGGCGATGCTGCACGACCCCGACATCCTGATCCTCGACGAGCCGACCAGCGGCCTCGACCCGAACCAGATCGTCGAGATCCGGTCGCTCATCAAGGAGATCGGCCGCGAGAAGACGGTCATCCTCTCGACGCACATCCTGCCGGAGGTCCAGGCGACCTGCAGCCGCATCCTGATCATCAGCGGCGGCAGGCTGGTCGCCGACGGCACGCCCGATTCGTTGCGCGCCCGCGAGAAGGGGGGCCGCTACCGGGTGGTCGTGGAGTCCAACGGCGTCGTCAAGGAGGCGATCCGCGACCGGCTGGCCAGCCTGGCCGGCGTCGCCCACTGCGAGATGATCGCCGGCGAGGAGGGGTCGCACGCCTTCGCGATCGACGCGTCGGCGGCGACCGATCTGCGCAAGCCGATCTTCCGCGCCGCCGTCGACAACCGCTGGACGCTGCTCGAGCTCCTGCGCGAGTCGGCGTCTCTCGAGGACGTGTTCCGCAACCTGACAACTGGCGACGTCGTCGCCGAAGCCGAGAAAGGGAACTCATGAGCCCCGCGCTGGTGATCTCGCGGCGCGAGATCCGCACCTACTTCAACTCGCCGGTGGCGTACATCGTCGTCCCGGTTTTTCTGGTCATCACCGGTTACCTGTTCTTCACCCAGCTGTTTCTGGAGAAGCAGGCCGACATGCGCGGCTTCTTCAACATCATGCCGCTGCTGTTCATGTTTCTCATTCCGGCGATCACCATGCGGCTCCTGGCCGACGAGAAGTCGAGCGGGACGCTGGAGCTGCTCATCACCATGCCGGTGCGTGACTGGGAGGTGGTGGTCGGCAAGTTCCTGGCGGCGATGGCACTGCTCTGCACGGCGATCGGGCTGACGCTGGTCTTCGCGATCACCGTGAAGACGCTGGGGCCGCTCGATCGCGGCCCGACCATCGGAGGCTACCTGGGCCTCGTGCTCATGGGCGGCGCCTACGTCTCCATCGGCGTGATGGCCTCGTCGCTCACGCGCAACTCGATCGTCTCGTTCATCGTGGCGTTCGCCATCTCCTTCGCGCTCTACCTCCTGGGGAAGCTGACCCAGTTCCTGCCCGAGGCCCTGCAGAAGCTGGTGGCCTTTCTCAGCATCGACGGCCACTTCGAGAACATCGGGCGTGGCGTCATCGACACGCGGGACCTCATCTACTACCTGTCGGTGATGGGCGTCTCGCTGCTGATCGCGACGCTCTCCCTCGAATCACGGCGGTGGAGGTAACCATGGCGACCGAAGAGACCGACCGAGGCAAGTCGGACAAGTCGGAGATGAACCTGCGCAAGCGCAGCTCCGCCTCGAACGCCACCACCTACGTCCTGCTGATCATCGGCGCCGTCGTGGCGGTGAACCTGATCTCGACGCGGCTCTTCGGCCGGCTCGATCTGACGCAGAACAAGGTCTACACGCTCTCCGACGCCTCGAAGGGGATCGTTCGCGCGCTCCCCGACTACCTGACGGTCAAGGCGTACATCTCCGAGAACCTGCCGCCGGAGCTGGCCAACACGAGCCAGTACGTGCGCGACATGATGGACGACTACCGAACCTACTCGAAGGGGAAGCTCCGCTTCGAGGCGTTCGATCCTGCTTCCGACAAGAAGATCGAGGACGAGGCCACCGCCTGCAAGGTGCAGAAGCTCCAGATCCAGGTGATGCGCTCGCAGAAGTTCGAGGTCGGCACCTACTGGCTCGGTCTCTGCTTCCAGTACCAGGGGAAGGACGACGCCATCCCGGAGATCAGCCAGGTCGAGGGCCTCGAGTACGAGGTCTCCTCGATGATCAAGCGGCTGACCCAGAAGAAGCGCAAGGTCGCCTTCACCACCGGCCACGGCGAGCAGGACCTCACGCAGGGGTTCACCTTCCTCAAGCACGTCGTCGATCAGGAGTTCGACTCGACCACCGTCAACCCGTCGACGGCGGCGATCGGCGACGACGTCGACGCGCTGGTCGTGGGCGGCCCCAAGCAGCCGTTCGACGACAAGGGGCGCCACGAGATCGACAGCTTCCTCATGAAGGGGCGCGGGGCGATCTTCCTCATCGACGGGATGGCGCTGGGATCGCCGCGCGGCCAGATGCCGGCCGGCGCCTCGCCCAAGATCGGGCAGGTCAACAACACCGGCATGAACGAGCTGCTGGAGAAGTACGGGTTCAAGATCGGCGAGGACTTCGTGTTCGACCGGCAGAACGTCCCCGGCCCGATCGACGCCGGCGGGCGCAAGATGCTCAAGAACCTGCCGGTGTTCGTGGGGGTCAAGACCGAGCAGGCCGACAAGGACAACTCGATCCTGGCGGGCGTGAACGCGGTGGTCTTCCCCTTCCCGAGCTCGGTCTCGCTCGTCGGCCCGCTGGCCGACGGCAAGGTGCAGACGCCGGGCGCCAAGCTCTGGACGCTGGCGGCCTCGTCGCCCGAAGCCTGGAAGCAGACCGGCTTCTTCTTCTTCGCGCCGATGGCCGACATCGAGGAGGCCAAGGACCCCAAGGACCACGGCGTGTTCGGCCTGGCCTACGCCTACCAGGGGCTTCTCAAGAGCGCCTACGCGCCGGCCGCGCCGGCCGGCATGTCCGTCCCCGAGCCGGCGAACGCGCCGCCCTCGGAGTCGAAGAAGCCGGTGCGGCTGGTGGTGGTGGGTGACTCCGACTTCGCCTCCGACGAGTACCTGCAGCTCTCGCGCTACCTCCCGTTCTACCAGGGGGGCGCCCAGATGCTGTTCAACGCCGTCAGCTGGACGCTGGAGGACGAGACGCTGACGCCCGTGCGGAGCAAGACCGTCGCCGCGCGCCCGATCGAGGTCGGCTCGGACGGCTCGGTGGTCGCGGTCAAGGTGATCAACATCGCAGGCGTGCCGGCGCTCTTCATCGGCTTCGGAATCCTGCGCTACCTGGGCCGGCGCACCCGCCGGCGGGGTCAGAAACTATGAACAAGAAAACGCTCGCCGCCCTCGGGGCCTTCGTCGTCCTGGCCATCGTCGCCATCGTCGCCCTCCGGCAACCGGAGAAGGGGGAGCGCGCCAGCGACCACCCCCACCCGATCGCCGCCCTCACGCCAGCCGAGATCACCACCATCGACGTGACCAAGAACGGCGTCACCACGACCATCAAGAACGAGGGCGGAACCTACAAGGTGACCGCGCCGGTCGCCTACCCGGCCGACAGCGGCGCCGCCAAGGCGGCGTTCGAGGGGCTCGGCAAGATGGACGTCAGCGATCTCGTGACGCAGCAGCCGGACAAGCAAGCCGAGTTCGAGGTCGACGACAAGTCGGGCGTCCACCTGGTCGTCAAACACGACGCCAAGGTGCTGGCCGACCTCATCGTCGGCAAGGGCGTCGGCGCCGGGACGATGGTCCGGCCGGCCGGCAGCAACGACGTCTGGCGCGCCAGCGGGATCACCAAGTTCCTGTTCGACAAGGGGCCCAGCGACTGGCGTGACAAGGGAATCGTCTCCTTCCTCGCGACGGACGTGGAGAAGCTGGACGTGGCCGCCAGGGACGGCGCCAAGATTTCGCTCAAGAAGACCGGTACCAAGGAGGGGAGCGAGGACAAGTGGGCGGTCGTCTCGAGCACCGTCAAGATCGAGACCCTCGACAACAGCGTTCCGAACGGGATGGTGCAGACCCTCTCCAGCTGGAAGGCGAACGACTTCGCCGACGGCGTCACGCTCGCCGCGGCCGGCCTCGAGCCGCCGGCGCTCACCGTCACCGTCGGGTTGAAGGGGGGGAAGAGCGTCGTCGCCCTGCTCGGCAACAAGAAGGGCGAGGACCAGCTCTACGTCAAGAAGGCGGACGCACCGCAGGTCTTCCTGGTCAAGAAGTACGGCGTCGACAAGGTGAACAAGGGGCCGATCGAGTTCCGCGACAAGACGCTCTGCGATCTGTCGGCCGACGACGTGAGCGAGATTTCCGTCAGCGCCGGCGACCACTCCTACACGCTGGTCAAGAGCGGCAGCGCGTGGAAGGCAACCAAGCCGGCCAAGCTGGAGCTCGACGGGTCGAAGGCGACGCCGATCGCCGGGGCCTTCAAGGATCTCAAGGGATCCGCCTTCGCCGAGGACCAGTCGCTCAAGGACAACGGCCTCGCCAAGCCGAAACTCATCACGGTCAAGGGCAAGAAGACGGGATGCGCGATCCGCGTCGGCGACGAGACCAAGGACAAAGTCAGCTACTTCGTCGCCAGCGGAAAGGGTACCGACGTCTATCTGGCGCCCAAGTGGTCGCTCGACCGCATCCTGGTCAAGCCGGACGACCTCAAGAAGAGCGGCGGCACGACGACCGCCGCCGCCAAGCCCGCCAAGCCGGCCGGCAAGCTCGCCGCCAAGAAGTAGCCCGCAGCGCGCGGATGGAGCCGGGCCCGACCGGCCTCACGCCGCGGACGACGACTGCGGCTCGCGGTGGCGGATGAGGCGCGCCTGGCGGCGCAGCTCGGAGGCGGTGTCGTCGCGCCCCGAGCGATCCTCGAACTCCGCGTAGGCATCGAGCGTGCGGGCCAGCTCCAGCTCGGCGCCCGCGCCGGTCAGGACCTCGATCGCGCGGTCGAACATCTCGCGCGCCCCGCCCATATCGGCCTCGCCCGGCGCCCCGGCTCCGACGGCGGCGGCGGCCACCCGCAGCGCGGCGCCCGCCAGCGGCGGCGCCCCCGCCCGCTCGGCTATTTCGAACGCCGACCGGGCGTCGTCGCGCGCGCGCGCCGCCTCACCCAGCGCCAGCTCCGCCTCGGCGATCCCGCGCGTCGCCTCCGACAGGAGCCCCCGCGCACCGAACTGCCGGGCTATCTCCCGCGCGGCCTGGAACTCGGCGATGGCGGCGTTCGGTTGCCCGTCGCCGAGGTGACAGTCGCCAATCTCGATCGCCAGGCTGCACTCCTGCAGCCTCTCGCCGCTCGCCCGCGCCAGATCGCGCCCCTCGCGCAGCAGCGACAGCGCCTCCGGCCGGCGACCGAGATCGCGCTCCAGCGCCCCGAGATCGAGCAGGGAGGCGATCACCCCCGGCAGGTTGGAGATCCGGCGGCGCAGATCGAGCGCCGCCCGGAAGTGTTCCCCCGCCGCCGACAGCGCGCCGGTCGCCCGCAGCACCTGCCCGAGCCGCGACAGCGTCAGCGAGCGCCCGCGGTCGTCCCCCAGCTGCTCGCGCACGGCGAGCGCCGAGCGGTGCCGCGCCAGCGACTGCTCCGGCTCGCCCATGAGGAAGTGGATCCGCCCGATGTCGTCGAGCGCCGCCGCGACGCCGGGCCCGTCGCCCGCCACCTCGAACAGCTTCTGCGCGAGCTCCAGGTGCGCCCGCGCGCGCGCGTTCTCTCCCAGCGTGCTCAGGAGCCGGCCGATCCGCCCGTGCGCCGCCCCCCCCTTGGCAGGCAGATCGAGCCGCCAGGCCAGCCGCAGCATCTCCTGAAACAGCCCCACCGATTCACGCGTCCGCCCGAGCCGCGCCGCCACGTCCCCGGCCGCATAGAGCGCGTCCATCTTGGCCACGGCGTCGTCGAGCTCCAGGTGTCGGATCCCGGCCATGTAGAGCGCGTGCGCGCGATCGAGCAGCAGGTGATCGCGCGCCAGCCCCGCCGCCGTCACGAAGCAGTAGGCGGCCCGGCGCGCGTCGCCCGCCCCCTCGTAGAGCCGCGCCAGCGCCTCGAGCCGCTGCTCGCGCCCCTCCCCGCCCCGGCTCTCCAGCCACTGCGCGGCGAAGGTCTTGCGGCGCTTGGTCAGCTCCGATGCGGCGTCGGCCTCCAAGAGGCGCCGCTCGATCGTCTGGCAGAAGGCCCAGGCGGTCTCCTCCGGGATCGACGACTTCGCCACCCGCTCGACGAACCCACGCTCGCGCAGGCTCTCCAGAATCTGATGGATCTCGGTGATGGTCGGATCGGGCGCGAACACCGCCGCCTCGTCGGGGGGCGCCACCGCCATTCGCCCCAGCGCCACCACCCCGCCGGTCCAGAACTCTCCGCCGAAGATCGCCGCGCGCGCCAGCACGTCGCGCTCGGCCGCCGTCAGCACGGTGATGCGCGCGTGCGCCACCTCCTCGCGCGTGGCCGTGGGATGCTGGCGCGCCGCCCGATCCCGATCGAAGCGCCACCCTTCGCCCCCCGGCCCCTGCCCGCCGGCCAGGATCCCGTGTTCTCGGTAAGCGCGCAGCACCTCGCCGACCAGCTGCGGATTGCCGGCCGATTCGGCCGCCACCTGCTCGCCGAGGCCAGCGGGGACCGGCGCCGACGGGCCGAGGTACGAGGAGACCAGCAGATCGATCTCCATCCGGGTCAGCGGCTGCAGGTCGATGCGGGTGTGGTTGCCGCCACCGCGCCCCCACCCCGGGCGGCGGACCAGCAGCTCCGGCCGCGCCGTGGCGACAATCATGATCGGCGCATCGACCAGCTCGCCCGCCAGGCTCTCGAGCTCGGCCAGGGAGTCGTCGTCGGCGTCCTGCAGGTTCTCGCCGATGACGACCACTGGGCGTCCGGCCGCGTCCTGCTCGAGGAAGCGCGCAAGCACCGCGCGCGCCAGCTCGGCCCCCTGCTCGGGGCGCCCCGCGAGAGCGCTGCCGAGCGGGCTCTCCGGCAGGTCGAAGCCGAGAAACCGGCCCAGCAGCGTCGACAGCTCGAGGATCCGCCGGTCGCCGAACACCTCCTGCAGCTGCGCGCGGAACTGCAGCAGGGCCTCGTCTGGCGACAGCTCGGCCAGCCCGAACCGGACGCGCAGCAGGTGCGCGATCAGGGCCCCGCGCGGGGCCACCGCCTCGGCCCCGACCGCCTGTTCCACGGCCGCGCGCACGATGCGCAGCTGCTCGCCCCGGTGCGCGGCCACCCACTCATCGCACAGGCGGCTCTTGCCGAGCCCATCCGCGGCGATGATCGTCACGGTCTGGGGAGCGTTGAACCGGATCGCCCGCCCGAGCGCCTCATCCAGGACCGCGACCTCCGCCCGACGCCCGACGAACCCCGCCGACTCCTTCTCCATGGCGTCTTTCTAACCTGGAACCCTGAGAGGGTTCCAGACCTCCCGCGATGAGGTCGGCCGAGCAGAGCTCGTCCGCCCTCGACGCGATCAACCTCGAACCGGGGAGCTGCCGGAACGCTGCGGTTCACATATCGATGATGACGACGCCGCGCTGGGGCGCGTCGTGATCCTCCTCGCGCTCCTCGTCCCCGTCCTCAGGCTCCGGACGCCGGCGTTCGTCGCGCATAGGAATCTCGAGGCGCGGTCGCTCGTGGCGACGCCGCTCCTCTTCCTCGCGACGACGGATCTGTTCGATGATCCAAGGTTCGAGCACGGGACGGAGAACCTCTAGCTAAATGCCTGCAATATCTCTTCCTGTTAGTCAAGTTCGGCAATTTTGGCTCAGAACGTGAGGCACCGAAAAACGCCGCGGTTCTGGAGTGTTACGAATCAGTATTCATCCGGATCCTCGATCTTCCATTCTCCGGCCTCGCGGACCAGCCGAACCTGGCGATCCGGCGCCAGCTCGAGCCGCGCCTCGTCACCCACCTCGACGATGGAAGCGCCCGCCGACGCGCGCATCCGTTCGAGCAGGGCGTGGTGCGCCTCCTTCTGCTCGCCTTCCCAGAAGGTCCGCAGCCGCTCGGCCGACAGCCGCGCCCGGTACCGATCGGGACAGAGACGCAGCACGACGTCGTAACGTCGGGCGTCGACGGCCCGGACGAAGGTGAGGACCGCGGCGCGCGGCGTGGCCTGGCCCCAGGCCTCGTAGATGGGTGCGTCGATGCGCCAGCGTCCACCTTCCAGGACCAGCGGCACGCGCTCGCCGAGCGCGAGCGTGACCTCGACCCGCGGGTGCAGCCCGGGTGCCTCGGCGACCATCCGCCGCCCCAGCGCCGCCGGCTCGCCCCCGCCCGCGGTGAACCCGGCGGCGAAGGCGTCGAAGGGGATCCTCCGCTGGAAGTCGAGCGAGGTCAGCCGGTAGGCGGCGCCAAGATCGCCGCGCGCCAGCGCCGCGCCGAAGGCGGAGACGGTGGCCGCCGGCTCCTCGGGGTGGTGCGCGCAGGCGGACCCGAGCATGCCGGCCAGGAGCGCGAGCACCGCGGCGCGCTTCATTCAGCCTTCGGTGCCGGCTCGCCCCCCGCGGGGGCCGGCCGCGACGACAGCGTCAGCCGGTACGGATCATCCGAATCGATCGGCCCGTGGCGGGGAACGACCCGGATCAGGATCGGGCCTCCCGGGATCGGCTGTCCGGCGATGCGGGCCGGCAGGTGGTGGCCGCTCTGCGCGCGCGCCAGCAGCGTGTTGTCCTCGCGCGTGATCTCGACCTCCACGCCGCCGCGCTCGGGCGGGGCGACCTCGAGGTCCAGCAACGCCATCCCGTCGGTCGAGTAGCGGAAGAAGTCGACGTCGCCGCGCGCGAGGTAACCGGTGACCGTCCCGTCGCCGATGACCTGCGCGTGCGCCTGATCGTCGTTCGGCTCGGCCTCGCTGCCCGCCTTGGGGAGATCGGCGCGGGGCCGGACGTTGTAGCGGGCGTCGGCGCTCCATCCGACGTCGGCGCGGACGACCACGAAGACGAACGGATCACCGGCGGGGAAACGCACGTTGCGCA
The DNA here is from genome assembly GCA_963831685.1 of uncultured Pseudomonadota bacterium. Taxonomy (GTDB): domain Bacteria; phylum Myxococcota_A; class Polyangia; order Fen-1088; family Fen-1088; genus JADGRB01. The sequence continues at coordinate 452,288 of CAWHRJ010000004.1, read as the reverse complement.
GGACCACACGCTCGCCCTTCCGTCCCCGCGCGTCGGTCAGCTTGTGACCGTCGGCGCCGTGCAGCGCAAGCGTCGCGCCGACCTCCGCGACCGGATCGAGGTCGACCGAGAGCACGCTCCCCTCGGCGATACCGGCCACCGGCAGCCGGTACCAGTCCTGGTCGTGGCGCCAGCCGAGGTAACCGACCGCCTCCCCGCCGGGCGCGAGATCCGTCGCGTGCGCGGCGTCGCCGTTCGGCTCGATCTCGGCGCCGGCGTCGAACGGCGCGAGGCGCGCGACCAGCCGGTAGCTCCCGCCCGCGTCCCCCTCGCCGCTCGCCGCCCGGATGCGCAGGTGGATGGTCCCGGGGCGCGCGGCGAGGTTGGGGATGCTGATCGCCTCACCCGCCTGCCCGGCCGCCGTGACCAGGACGTGACCGGCGGCATCGAGCGCCTCCAGCGTGACGGCGAGGCTGGCGACGGGACGGAGATCGGCGCGCAGCACGAGGCGGGGCGGCGGTGGCGGCGTCGCGGCGTCCCCGCCGGCAACCGTCGGCGCGCCGGCATCGGGCGCCGGGAGGTCGATCCGGAAGAGATCGATGTCGTGCTTGCCGGCGCCGGCCGGCGGGAGGGTGCCGGCGATCGCGACGGGCGCCGCCGCCGTGACCGCCAGCGGCTGGGCCTTGGCGAGCGTGTCGTTGGGCTCGATCTCGGCCCCGGTGGCGATCCCGTCGTCGACCGTCTCGGGCGCCACGACGACAGCGGCACCGTCGGGGCGCGGCGGCATCGCGGAGCGGTGGCAGCCCGCGAGGAGCGCGGCGATCGCAAGCACCGAGCGCCCCGCCGCGCGCACGGGGCTCAGCCCTGGGGCGCCGCCGCGGCGTCGCGCGGCTGAATCGACGCCAGCAGCTCCGCCTCGGCCACCACCACGCCGTCGACCTTGGCCTCGCCGTGCAGCTTCCAGATCGCGCCCCCCTTGCGCAGGGGAACGATCTCCAGCATCAGCACGTCGCCCGGCACCACGGGCTTCCGGAAGCGGGCCTTGTCGATGGCCATGAAGTAGATGACCTGCTTTTCGGGATCGAAGCCGACGGTCTGTGCCGCCAGGAGCGCGCCGGCCTGGGCGAGCGCTTCGATGATGAGGACCCCCGGCATCACCGGGTGGCCGGGGAAGTGGCCGTTGAAGTGCGGCTCGTTGCGCGAGACCAGCTTGCGGGCGACCAGCTTGTCCGGGCCGACCTCGTCGACGCGGTCGACGAGCAGGAACGGATACCGGTGGGGGAGGATCCGCTCGATCGCCCGGATATCGAGCACGACGCCTACTTCTTGGCCGCTGGCGCCGGCGCCTTGCCGCCGCCCTCGGCTCCCTCGCCCGAATTGTAGCGTCGAATGAGGTCGTTGGTGAGGTCGAGGTGCGGCTTGGCGAACACCAGCGCCGACTTGTCGACGATCATCGAAAAGCCCTCGGCGGTGGCGATCTTGGCGATGATCTTGTTCATGCGCTCGTAGATCTTCGCGGTCGCCTCCTGCTCCTTGGCCGACAGATCTTGCTGGTGGCGAAGGTAGGTCTGCTGCACCTTCTGCATCCGGCTCTGCAGCTCGGCCTCCTTCTCACGCACCTGCTCGGGCGGCAGCAACGTCCGCTTCTTGTCCAGGTCCTCGACGTCCTTCTTGAGGGCGGCCTGCTGCTCGTCCAGCTCCTTCTGCTTCTGATCGAAGACCTTCTTGAGGGCGGCCTTGGCCTTCTTCCCGTCGTCCGTCTCGTTCAGCGCGCGCTGCATGTCGACGAACCCGAGCTTCGTGTCCTCGGCGAACGCGGTTGCGGAGCCGAGCAGGAGGATCGCCAGAGCCAGGAATCGTGATGCGCGTGACATTCGTATCTCCTTTACCGGACGGATGCTTAACACGGGCGCCCTAGAAAAAGTTACCAATCGTGAATTCGAACACGATGGGCTGTTCGCCGGGGAGCGTCCAGAACGGGATGCCCCACTCGAACCGGAGCGGACCGATCGGGGAGAACCAGCGGAAGCCGAACCCCCAGCTCGCGCGGTAGGCGTCGATGTCGAGCGGGTTCTTGCACGGGTCCTTGCTCGCGTCGACGTTGAACGGTTTGAGCTTGCAGTACTGGTCTTCCAGGTTGAACGCGTTGCCGGCGTCGGCGAAGACGACGCCCCGGATCCCCACCTTGTCGAAGATCGGAAACTCGATCTCCGCGTTGGCGATCACCTGCACGTTGCCGCCGACCAGGAAGTTGTTGAGCGAGGCGTCGGGCGCCTGCTGGGCCAGTGACCGGATGACCGGTCCCAGCGAGAGCGGCGAGAACCCGCGGATGTTGTAGATGCCGCCCGTGAAGTAGCGCTCGAAGATCGGCACGCCGCGCGGGTCGCGGCTGACGATCAGATCGCCCTCCAGCTTGGCGCGAAAGACGAACGGGCCCCAGAGCGGGTAGAAGTAGCGCGTGGTTCCTTCGTAGCGCGTGAAGGTGTTCTCCGAGAAGGTGACGTCCGGATCGGCGATCTCGGCGGAGATCGTGTTGTACCAGCCGCGGCTGGGGAACATGCGGTCGTTGCGCGAGTCGTAGGAGAGCGTGCCGCGGACCGAGGAGGTGATCCCCGAGCGGAACAGGTTGGCGATGCCGCTGGTGGTGATGGGGACGCCGATGCTCGGCGTGCCGAAGAGCCCCCCGCCGAACCCGAACGAGCTGGTACCGATGCCGACCTGCTCCAGCTTGTAGGTGAGCAGCAGGCGGAGGTCCTCGGCCAGGAGGTATCCCCAGGTGAGGCTGCCTCCCTTCGACGAGCGGATGAACGAATAGAGGAACTGGTCCTGCTTGAACAGGTTGAAGCCGAAGGTCCAGTTGGTGTCGAGGAAGTAGAGATCCTGGAACTGGAGGAGAAAAAGCTGCCGGAGGCTGGAGAGCTGCGCCTGCAGCGTCAGGAGCTGCCCGCGGCCGAACAGGTTGTTCTGCGAGATCTGGGCCTGGGCGATGAAGTTCTCGACCGAGGAGAACCCGGCGCCGATCTGGAACGTCCCGGTCGGCCGCTCGTTGACCTCGAAGTTGACGTCCATCCTGTCGTCGGACTCGCCGCGCTTGGTCGACATCTCGACCTTCTCGAAGTACCCGAGCGCGTTGACCCGCTTCTTCGAATAGTCGAGCAGCGACTGGTTGAAGGTGTCTCCCTCGGCGATGCGCAGCTCGCGCCGGATCACCTTGTCGCGCGTCTTGTTGTTCCCGCGGATGTTGATGCGGTTGAAGCTGACCAGCTCACCCTTCTGGATCTCGAAGAAGACGTCGACCACCCGGGTCTTCTCGTTGACCGGCGTCGAGGGGCAGGCGTTGACGTAGGCGTAGCCGCGGTCCTTGTAGTAGTCGGTCAGCTTCTGCAGATCGTCCGACAGCTTCGAGCGGTTGAAGATCTCGCCGCTCTTGACCGAGACGCGCGCCAGGAAAAACTCTTTGGGCATGAGGAGGTCGCCGGTCACGTCGACCTTGCCGAGCCGGTACTGCGGCCCCTCGTCGACGGTGATGGTGATGTACATCGACTGCTTGTCGGGCGACAGCTCGACGAGCGGGCTGCCGACCTTGACCTGGACGTAGCCGTGGTCCCAGTAGTGCGCCTGGAGCAAAAGCAGGTCGCGCTGGAAGACGTCCTCCCGGTAGGTCCCCGCCGAGGTGAGCAACGAGAGGATGTTCCCCTCCTGCGTCGAGATGACGCCGCGGAGCTCGTCGTCGGAGATCGCCTGGTTCCCCACGAAGTTGACCCGCCGGACCTCGACCTTGTTGTTCTCCCGGACGTGGAACCAGACGTCGACCGTCGAGGCGGTGTCGCGCTTGATCTCGTACGAGACCTCCGCCATGTAGAAGCCTTTTTCGACGTAGGCGTCCTTGATCTTCTCGACGTTCTTCTTGACCTTGGCGAGGTCGAGAATCTGATCCTTCTTCAGATCGAGGACCTCGTTGATCTTCGACAGCGACACCTCGTCGTTGCCGGCCACGTAGATCTTGTTGATGGCCGGCTTCTCCTTCAAGACGAAGGTGACGATGCTGCCGGCCTTTCCGTTGATCTTGCCCTCGCTGACTTCCACCTCGATGTCCTCGAAGTAGCCCATCTTCCAGATGGCGCGCACGTCGTCGCGCACCGTCTCCTGGGTCAGCACGACGCCGGGAGCGGTCTTGAGGTTGATTCTGATCGCGTCGTCCTCGACCTTGCGGTTGCCCCGGAAGGAGACCTTGACCACCTTGAGGTTCGGCGCGGGCGCGGCCGGTTTTTCGGGCGCGGCGGTCTCGTCGCCGGACTTGTCGCCCGACTTGTCGCCCGACTTGTCGCCCGACTTGTCGTCCGACTTGTCGCCCGACTTGTCTTCCGGCTTGTCCTCGGCGCGCGCCGCCGCGGCGCCCGCGAGGAGGGCGAGCAGGATCGTGGCGGCGAAGGCGGGTCGGCGGAGGCTCATCTCTCGCGTTCGTCTATTCCCGGTCGACGATCCGGCCGTCGGCCATGCGCAGGCGCCGGGGCGTCTTCTGCGCCAGCTCGTCGTTGTGCGTGACGATGAGGATGGTGGTCCCGAGCTCGCGATTGAGCTCGAAGAACAGCTCGTGGATCTCACGCCCGGTCTTGGTGTCGAGGTTCCCGGTCGGCTCGTCGGCCAGGAGGAGGCGCGGCCGCAGCAACAACGCGCGCGCCAGCGCCACGCGCTGTTGCTCGCCGCCCGACAGCTCGCCCGGCCGGTGCGAGAGCCGCTCGCCGAGGCCGATCCGCGCCAGCATCGCCGCCGCCCGCTCGGCGCAGAGCCGCCGCGGCAGCCGCAGGATGAGCCCCGGCATCATCGCGTTCTCGAGCGCGGTGAACTCCGGCAAGAGGTGGTGAAACTGAAAAACGAACCCGATCTCGCGGTTGCGGAACTCCGCCAGCCGCGTCGCGCTCATCGAAGTCACCTCGACGCCGTCGAAGGTGATCGTCCCCTCCGTCGGTGCGTCGAGCGTCCCCAGGACTTGCAAGAGCGTCGACTTGCCGACGCCCGAGGCGCCGACCACCGAGGCCATCTCGCCGGGCGCGAGGTCGAAGTCGAGCCCGCGCAGGACCTCGATCATCCGCCCGCCGTGCTCGAACACCTTCGAGAGACCCCGCACCGCCACCCGCGCCCCGCCGCGCGCGTCCCCCTCGAACGCGGCAGGCGAGATGGGCGTCGTCATGGGGTGCGCCAAATTAGTCGGCGCCCCCGCGAGTGTCAACGACGCCATTGGCCTTATTTCCTGAGACTCCGCGCACTTGGCCTGGGTTGCCCACCCCGGGGCGGCGCCCGGTCACTCATATCTGAGACCGTCGACCGGGCGCATCCGAGAAGCCAGCATCGCCGGGTAGATGGTCGCCAGGCAGCAGAGCGCGAGCGCCGCCAGGTTGACGGCCGCGATCTCCTCGCGCGCATCACGACCGGCAGCTTCTGGATGTAGTAGACGTCCGGATCGAGCGGCAGCCCGTAGTGAGCCAGCCGCAGGCAGCCGCCGATCCCCAGGCAGAGCCCGAGCGCCACGCCCAGGATCCCGATGTAGAGCCCCTCGGCAAAGAAGATGCGCAGGATGGCGCCGTCGCGCGCGCCCATCGACTTCAAGATCGCCACCTCACGGGCCTTTTCCGTCACCATCATGATCAGGTTCGAGATGATCGAGAACGACGCCACCAGCGCGATGAAGGTGAGCACCACGAACATCGCCACCTTCTCCAGTTTGAGCGCCGCGAACAGGCCCCGGTTCAGCTCCTCCCAGGTCCGGACCTCGTAGCCGGGGCCGAGGCGCCGGGCGATCTCGTCGGCCACCGCGCGCGCATCCTCGGGCGTCGTGGTCCGGATCTCGATACCGGTCACCTCGCCGGGGGTCCCCAGGAACTTCTGGGCGTCGGCCAGGTTGACGTAGGCCAGCTTGGAATCGAACTCGTACATCCCGGTATAGAAGTGGCCGGCGACACGGAAGGGCTTGAGCTTGGGCATCGGCCCCAGCGGCCCGACGCCGCACATCGGGCAGGCGATGTCGACGTCGCTGCCGACGAACACGCGCAGCGTGTGCTGGTAGAGCTCGTCACCGAGGAGGATCCCTGGAACGACCGGCCGCGGCGGCGGGGGTGCCAGCTTCCTCGGCGGTTGTCCCTCGTCCAGCTTCCCCTGCGCCTTTCCGGGCGACGTGCCAGGCGACCTGCCGGCGGCTTTGGACTTCTTCTCGGGCGGCGGCGGCGGGAACAACGGGCTGCCGCTGTCGGGCAGCGGCCCGGCGCTGTCGCCCAGGATCTCGTCGTCGGACGGGATCTGCTCCGGGTGCTGGAGGTAGGCGATCTTCCCCTCCTGCATCGTGTGCTCGAGCCCGAGGACGTGCGGCGCGCGCACGGGATCGATCCCGCGCAGGATGATCCCCATCCCGGCCGGATTGGTGGCGTGCTTGATGATCACCTCGGTCTCGATGTAAGGCATCGACCCGACGACCTCGGGGATGCCGGCGATCTTCTGCTCGACCGGCTCCACGTCGGTGAACGGCAGCTCGTCGGCCCGCTCGATCACCACGTCGGCCTTGGTGGCGCGGATCTTCCCCTTGAGATCGGCCTCGAAGCCCGACATGACCGAGAGCGCGATGATCGGCGCGCCGGTGCCGAGAAAGACGCCGAAGATCGAGAAGGCGGTGAAGACGGTGAAGGTGGCGAACAGCCCCCCGAGGAGCGTCAGCAAGCTGCCCGCGGCCATCGCGATCAGGCCCGCGAACCGCAACCGTTCGACCACCACCAGCGGCTGCATCTCCATCCACTCACCGGGCGCGCGGGCCTTGACGTGCACCAGATGCGGCGCGATGGCCGCCGCCGCCAGGCAGAGCCCGCCCGCGCAGAGCGCGAAGATCCCCACCGCCAGCGTGCGCCGCGAGCGGGGCCCGGTGTCGCGCAGGTGGCGCCAGGCGATGAACCACTCGAAGCCGGGTTTCAACATGCGCTGGCGCCTAGCCGCCGTGCTCGGGGCGCATGAGCGGGAAGAGGATCACGTCGCGGATCGACGGTTGGTCAGTCAGCAGCATGGCCAGACGATCGATCCCGATCCCCTCCCCCGCCGTCGGCGGAAGGCCGTATTCGAGCGCGCGGCAGTAGTCCTCGTCGTAGTCCATCGTCTCGTCGCGGCCGTGCGCCTTGGCGTCGACCTGGGCCTGGAACCGCGCGCGCTGGTCATCGGGATCGTTCAGCTCCGAGAAGGCGTTGGCGTGCTCGCGGCCGTTGATAAAAAGCTCGAAGCGATCCACCCGCGACGGATCGGCGTCGTTGCGGCGCGACAGCGGCGAGGTCTCGGCCGGGTACTCGGTCACGAAGGCCGGGCGATCGGCGGGCAGCGCCTTCTCGCCGGCGTAGTCGAACAGGGCGCCGACCCGCTCGCCGTGCGACTCCGACTTCCGCAGCACGGCGCCGAGCTCGTCTTTCCCGTCGGTGAGCCCCCTGTCGCCGAGCCACCTGGAGAGCGCCGCGGCGTCGTCGAGCACCGCCCGCTCCAGACCCGCCGGCAGGAGGCCAGCGCCCGAGGCGCTCACGATGGCCTCCTTCATCGGGATGCGCGGCCAGTCGCCGGCGAAGCTGACCTTCTGCCCCTGGTAGCTGATCTCCTCGCCGCCGGCGATCTCCCGGGAGAGCTCGCGGAACAGCGTCTCGGTCAGCGCCATCAGGTCGGCGTACGTCGCGTAGGCCTGATAGAACTCCAGCATCGTGAACTCGGGGTTGTGCTGGCGCGACAGCCCCTCGTTGCGGAAGTTGCGGCCGATCTCGTAGACGCGATCGAAGCTGCCGACCACCAGCCGCTTGAGGTAGAGCTCGGGCGCGATCCGCATGTTGAGATCGAGGTCGAGCGCGTTGTGGTGGGTCTTGAACGGCTTGGCCGCGGCACCGCCGACGATCGAATGCATCATCGGCGTCTCGACCTCGAGAAACCCCCGGGCGTCCAGAAAGCTGCGAACACTGCGAACGATCGCGCTCCGCTTGCGGAACACCTCGCGCACCTCGGGGTTCGCTACGAGATCGACGTAGCGCTGCCGGTAGCGGACCTCCATGTCGGACAGGCCGTGCCACTTCTCGGGCAGCGGGCGCGTCGCCTTGGTCAGGATCTGGACGCTCTCGGCGACGATGGTCAGCTCGCCCGTCTTCATGATCGCCGGACTGCCGACCACGCCGATGAAGTCGCCGCGCTCCGCCTTCTTCCAGAGCGCGAACTCCGCCTCGCCGAGAAGATCCTTGCGGATCTGGATCTGGATCTGCCCGCTGCGATCCAGGAGCTTCACGAAGGCCATCTTCCCGAACGACCGGAAATCGACGATGCGTCCGGCCACCGCAAAGTCGTCGTCGGTGAGCAATGGCGGGCCCGATTTTCCGTCGCCCCCGTCGGGTGGTGGCGGCGGCGTGACGCCCGCGAACTTCGCCACGATCTCGGCCGCCGTGTGGCTAGGCACGAAGCCGTTCGCATACGGATTTCCACCCAGCGCGCGGATTTCCGCGGCCTTTTTTCGGCGTTCCTCGATCAGCTCGCGTTCGTCGGCCATTTCTCTCCACGGGTTGTCAACAACCCACAGGCGCGCAACAGCTCGGCACTATTGGGAAACATGAAGGTAATCCACAGATGACAACATTTGTTTCAACGGTGCGAGCGAATCACACATCGTCGTCTGGCGGCGGACCCACCTTGGCGTGCGCCGTCGGATCGCCGGCCAGCTCCAGCAGCATGGCCGCCATGAACTGATCGAGATCGCCGTCCAGCACGGCGTCGACGTTACCGATCTTCATGCCGGTCCGGTGGTCGGTCACCAGCCGGTAAGGCGCCAGGACGTACGACCGGATCTGGCTCCCCCACTCGATCGCCTTCTTCTGCGCGTGGATGTTCCCCATCTTCTCTTCCTGCTTCTTCTGCTCCACCTCGAACAGCTTGGAACGTAGGATGCGCATGGCGGTCGACTTGTTCTTGTGCTGTGAGCGCTCGCCGTCCGAGTGAACGGCGATGCCGGTCGGGATGTGCGTGACCCGCACGGCCGACTCCGTCTTGTTGACGTGCTGGCCACCGGCGCCGCCCGACCGCATGACGTCGATGCGCAGGTCCTTCTCGTCGATCTCGACCTTGATGGTCTCGTCGATGTCCGGGTAGATGAAGACGCTGGCGAACGAGGTGTGCCGCCGCGCCTGCGCGTCGTACGGCGAGATGCGCACCAACCGGTGGACGCCCGCCTCGGCGCGCAGCCAGCCGTAGGCCCACTCCCCCTCCACGCCGATGGTGGCGCTCTTGATGCCGGCCTCGTCGCCCGGCTGCCGGTCGAGCTCCTCCAGCTTGAACCCCTTGCGCTCGGCCCAGCGGGCATACATGCGCATCAGCATCTCGGCCCAGTCCTGGCTCTCGGTGCCGCCCGCGCCCGCGTTGACGCTGACCAGCGCCCCCTGCCGGTCGTACGGGCCCGACAGCATGCGGGCGAACTCGATCTTGCCGACGGCCTCCTCGATCGCGGTGAGCGTCGCCGCCGCCTCGACGGCCGTCGCCTCGTCCTTGGCCTCGTCGGCCATCTCGATGAGCACGCCCGCGTCCTCGAGCGCCCTGCCCTGCGACTCGTAGGCGTCCACCGAGGATTTGAGCCGCGCCTGCTCGCGCAGCACCGTCTGGGCTTTGTCGGCCGCGTTCCAGAAGCCTTCGACGCCCGTCTGCTCGTCTAGCTCGGCGATGCGCTTCTTTTTGCCGTCGATGTCAAAGATGCCCCCGGAGAACCTCGAGTCGGCTCTGCAGCTTCGACACGCGTTCTCGCAGGGGCCCGATTTCCATCGCGGCGCAGAATAGCACCGCGGCCCGCGAAGTCACCTACGGTCACGACGACCGCGCCGGCGCACCCCGCCGCAGCAGCTCACGTGCCGCCTCGACGGCCGCCGCCGCGCCGGTCACCACCAGCGTGTCGCCCGCCCGCAGCGTCTCCTCGGCGGTGGGATAGACGACGTCGGCGGGCCGGCGATCGATGGCGATCACCGATGCGCCCGTCAGGCCGCGCAGGTCGAGCTCGCGCAGCGTCCGTCCGACGGCGGGCGAGCCCTGCTCGAGACGGATGGCCTGGGCGTTGCCGAGACCGGGCAGCCCGAGCGGCGTCTCGCCTCCCGCGTGGCCGGACGGCGCGGCCGCCGGGTCGAGGCCGCTCTGCGCGGCCAGCGCCTCCAGAAAGACCTGGGCACCGGCGCGCACGTGCCCCTCGAGGTTGGTGGCGCTGCGCCAGAGCGCGACGGCGAGCAACGCCAGCGAAAGCAGGAGGATCGCCATCCCCTCGAAGCGCGGCAGGAACGGCTGCGTGACGGCCACCAGCGGCACGCCGGCGACGAGCAGGATCGCGATCTGCAGCGTCACCACCAGCGCCCGCCGGGGGGCCGCGGCCAGATCCAGGGTCCCGGCGGCGGGCGGCGCGGGCAGCGCCTCGACGGCCAGTGCCGCCGCCAGCGCGCGCGCCATCCGCACGGCGCCCAGGACGAAGGGAAACAACAGCGCCAGCGTCGCCGCGATCAGCGCGACCCGGGCGACCGCCGGCCCCACCCCGGCGACGCGCGACGCCCACCGGGCCATGCCCCGCGCGGAGAGCGATCCGGCGATCACGATGGCGCCGCACAGGACCGCGTCGAGGATCAACCAGCGAACGAGACGCCGGATCCGCGACCAGGCCCCCTGATGCCCGTGCGTGGCGCGCAGCCCCTGCACCCAGGCGCCGTAGAGCGCGGCGTACGTCTGCAAGGTGTGGGGCAGCCGGCGATCGATCGCCGCGCCGACCCAACCCGAGGCCCGAATCATGAACGGCGTCAGCAACGTCGTCAGCGCCGAAACGGCGACGGCGACCGGGTAGAGAAACTCGCGGGTCGCGCCCAGGGTCAGGCCGACGCCGGCGATGATGAACGAGAACTCGCCGATCTGGCCGAGCGAGAGCGCGGTCTGCACCGAGGTGGGCATGCCGTAGCCCGCGACGAACGCCCCGATGGTGACGCCGACCAGCTTGCCGCCGACGACGACACCGGTCAGCGCCAGCACCGTCCCGGCGTGCGCCCAGATGACGCGCGGATCGATCAGCATCCCGACCGAGACGAAAAAGACCGCGGCGAAGACATCGCGCACCGGCTCGATCCGATGTTCGACGATCTTGGCGGCGCCCGACTCGGCCACCAGCGCGCCGCAGAGGAAGGCGCCCAGCGCCACCGAGTAGCCCATCTTGCGGGCGAGCAGCGCGAAGGCGAAGCAGAGCCCCACGCCGCGACGACCGTCGTCTCCGCGCGGTGGAGCCGGACGACCGCCCGCATCAGCCGCGGCACGATCAGCATCCCCGCCGACCAGCAGGACGACCAGGAAGGCCGCCAGCCGGCCGACGGTGCGTACCAGCGCCAGCCCGTCGAGCCGGGCCGCCCGAGGCCATCGCGGTGAGAAACGCCAGCAGCAGGATGGCGATCAGATCCTCGACGACCAGGATGCCGAAGACGATCTCCGCGCGAGCCGGCGCGACCCGCTGCTCGGCGAACGCCTTGACGATGATCGTCGTGCTGGAGATGGCGATCGCCGCGCCGGCGAACAGGCTCTCGATGCGCGTCCAGCCGAAGCGCCCGCCCGACGAGGAAGCCGAGCCAGACCATCAGGCTGCACTCGATCACCGCCACCACGCCCGCGGTCGGCGCGACGCGCGCCAGCTTGCGCAGGCTGAAGTCGAGGCCCAGCGAAAACATCAGCAGCATCACCCCCAGCTCCGACAGATCGTCGCGCAGCGCCCTCGTCGGCGAAGAGCGGCACCGGCAGGTGCGGCCCGACGAGCATCCCCGCCAGCAGGTAGCCCGAGCACCACCGGCTGCCGCAGCCGCTGGAACAGAGCCGTCGTCACCGCCGCGACGCACATGATGAGCGCCAGCTCGGTGAGCAGGTCGAGGGTCGGGCCCTGGAACGGCGCGGCCACGGCCAGCGTCAGGAGGTCCACGTTCGCAGATCCCGGTCAGGTGCGGCCGGAGCGCTCGCGCTCCTCGAGCAATGCTTCGAGCTCGCCGTAGCTCAGCTCTCCTCTGTCCGGCCCGAGCTCTGCCGCGAGATCTTGGAGCGCTGTGGCTCGTTCGAATCGCTCCTCGGGCGTCAAACGCAGATTCCTGCGTAGAAGCGTGCGATCGACCTTCTTCTTGTAGAACTCGATCACCGGATCCGGCTCGATCCCATATCGTCGGAGGATCGAAGCGTCGTCCATAGGAAGTTCGTCCGCCACGGCTCTACTCTAACCGGAGTCAGGCCACCCGAAGGACTGGTTGGAAGTCGGGGTTCAACGCCGCGAGCAAGCGGCTGAGTGTGTCGATGCTCGGCGCCACCCGGCCGGTCTCGTACTGGCCGTAGGCGTTTGGCGACTTGGCGCCGAGCCGCCGGGCGACCTCTCGTACGGAGAGACCTTCGCGCTCGCGCAGGCGCCGCAGCATGAACGCCATCAAGACCGCGTCGTCATTCGAACCGACCCTGCAACGACCATCGCGCTCCACCGTCACGCGAACCCGAAACTCGCTTTGGTTGACCAAGGATTCGATGGCGTCCCGAAGCATGTCGGCAGCGTCCCGCCGGCTGAACCCTTCGGTCAGAATGTCTAGGTCCTGCACCTCCACCAGCCAGTACCGGCTGGTCTCACTCTTCCAGATTCGTCCCTCGAGGTTCATCGCACCCTTCCAATGCCAGGTCGCCGCCCGGCGCTCCGTAGAATGCCCCGTGCCGTCCGTTCATCGACCTCGCGATGTCTCGGCAAGGCTTCCGTGATCTCCCCGTTTGTCCAGATCTCGTGACTTCCCCCCTGTCGATGAAGCCACCAACCCAGCGAACGAAGGCCGCGCTCCAAATCGGCCTTCTTCATGGAAGTGTACACCGATCGATGGACAACGGCCACCCCGGAAGAACGCGCATGTGACGTCCTCGGCACCACCGGAACCTCGGTTGCCTGTCCGGTCGATTTGACCGCTATCGGGGCTCGACCCGGAGCGAATCGCGCAGGTAGTTCTCTTTGAGACGGACGTACTTGGCCGCGTGGGCGCGGTGGAACTTCTCTTCGGCGTCGGTCAGCGTCTTGACCACCTTGGCGGGGACGCCGAGGACCAGGCTGCGCGGGGGGATGATCGTCCGGTGGGTGACGACGGCGCCGGCGCCGATGACCGAGCCTGCGCCGATGACGGCGTCGTCGAGTACGGTCGCCTGCATTCCGATGAGGCAGGCGTCCTCGACGCGGCAGGCGTGCAGCATGGCGCGGTGGCCGACGATGACGTCGGCGCCCACGACGCACGGTCCGTCGTCGGCGACGTGCAGGACGCTGCCGTCCTGGACGTTGGTGCGCGCGCCGACGGTGATCGGCGCCAGATCGCCGCGCAGCACGCAGCCGTACCAGACCGAGACGTCGTCGGCGAGCCGCACGTCACCGGCCACCGCCGCGCCCGGCGCGATCAGCACGCGCGCGCCGGCCGTGGGGAGCAGCGCCAGGTAGCGGTCGACGATGGCGCGCGGAAAGCGACGCCGCAGCCCCTCGATCCGGGCGTCGAGCGCGGCGGCGTCGGGCGACGGACCCGCGACCACCGCCACCGTGTCGGTGACGGTCGCCATCGGCCGCTAGGTGACGAGCCGGAGCTGTCGCAGGCGCGCCGGCTGCTGGATCTGGATCGGCTGGTTGTTGGAGAAGCAGGCGTCGCAGAAGCCGTCCCCGTTCACGCCGCGCGCGCCGTTCACCGACTCGAACAGCCCCTCGAGCGACAGGTAGCCGAGCGAATCGGCGCCGACGAACTCGCGGATCTCCTCGCTGCGAGTGCGCGAGGCGATGAGCTCCTCGCTGGTCGGCGTGTCGATGCCGTAGCGGCAGGGGCCGATCGTGGGCGGCGAGCTGATGCGCATGTGGACCTCGCGCGCGCCGGCGCCGCGAATCATGCCGACAATCTTCCGCGAGGTCGTGCCGCGCACGATCGAGTCGTCGACCACGACCACCCGCTTGCCGGCCAGCACCTCGCGCACCGGCGACAGCTTCAGCTTCACGCCGAAGTGGCGGATCTGCTGCGACGGCTCGATGAAGGTGCGACCCATGTAGTGCGAGCGCATCAGGCCCTGGTCGTAGGGGATGCCGCTCTCGCGGGCATAGCCGATGGCGGCGGCCACGCCGGAGTCGGGCACGGGAATGACCACGTCGGCCGGGACGGGGTGCTCGACCGAGAGACGGCGCCCCATTCGCTCGCGCGCGCGGTAGACCGACTGGCCGTCGATCGTCGAGTCGGGACGCGCGAAGTAGACCCACTCGAAGACGCAGCGGTGGTTCTGCTCCTTGCCGAACGGGTGCTCGCTGCGCACGCCGTTGCGATCGATGATCACCATCTCGCCCGGCTCGATGTCGCGCACGAACTCGGCCCCGATCAGCTCGAAGGCGCACGTCTCGGACGAGACGACCCAGGTCGTTGTCTTTCGTCTTGCCGAGCGCCAGCGGGCGGAAGCCCATCGGATCGCGCACAGCGACGACCGTGTCCTCGGACAGAAAGACGAGCGAATAGGCGCCGCGCACCTGGCGAAGCGCATCGGCGACGCGTTCGGGCAGCGTCCGCTCGCGCGAGCGGGCGATGAGGTGGACGATCGCCTCCGTGTCGGAGGTGCTCGTGAAGATCGCGCCCTCGGCCTCGAGCCGCTCGCGCAGCTCGACCGCGTTGACCAGGTTGCCGTTGTGCCCGACCGCCACCGACCCGCCCGCGTAGTCGACCGCGATCGGCTGGGCGTTCTTCTTGGTCGAGTCGCCCGCCGTCGAGTAGCGGACGTGCCCGATGGCCGCGATGCCCGGCAGGTCCTTGAGCCGGTCGGCGGTGAAGATGTCGTTGACGTGCCCCATCTCCCGCACCGACCGCAGCTTGTCGCCGTCGGTCGCGACGATCCCAGCCGACTCCTGCCCGCGGTGCTGGAGGGCGTACAGGCCGAGGTAGGCGAGGTTCGACGCTTCCGGGTGTCCATAGATGCCGACGACCCCGCACATGGCGCGAGCAAGCTAGCACATCGAGGCGGGAATAAGAGGACCCGTTCCATGATTTTACGCTCGCAAGACTTCGGGCATACTCCCGGCCTGCCGACTCTTCCGCCTCTGCCGCCTCTGCCGCCCTCATGATCGAAGTCAAAGGACTGACCAAGTACTACGGCGAGCACGCCGCCATCCACGACCTCAACTTCACCATCGCGAGCGGCGAGGTCATCGGCTTTCTCGGCCTCAACGGCGCGGGGAAGACCACGACGCTCAAGGTGCTCGGCTGCGTGCTCTTGCCGACCGCCGGCGACGTGACCGTCGACGGGATCGACATCGCGCGCGATCCGCACGAGGTCCGGCGCCGCATCGGCTTCCTGCCCGACACGCCGCCGCTCTACAACGAGATGACCGTCGGCCGCTACCTGACCTTCGCCGCCGCAGCTGCGCGGCGTCGCGCGGACCGCGGCGGCAGCGCGCGGTGGCCGAGGCCGAGGAGAAGACGGCGACGCGCGAGGTCCACGACGAGCTCATCAGCAGCCTCTCGCACGGCTACCGGCAGCGCGTCGGCGTCGCGCAGGCGCTGGTGCACAAGCCGAAGCTGCTGATCCTCGACGAGCCGACCAGCGGCCTCGACCCGGTGCAGATCGTCGAGATGCGCTCCATCATCAAGGCGCTGCGCGGCGAGCACACCATCCTGCTGTCGAGCCACATCCTCTCCGAGATCAGCCAGACCTGCGACCGCCTGCTGGTCATCCAGCATGGCGAGATCGTCGCCCAGGGCACCGAGCAGGAGCTGGCGACGCAGCTCGGGGGCGGCGGGACGATCGAGGTCGAGGTCGCCGGCGCCGCGGCCCGGGCCATCGAGGTGGCGCGGACCGTCGACGGCGTCGGCGAGTGCACCGTCCTGCGCGAGTCGGACGGCGTCGCGCTGGTGTCGCTGCAGGCGGCGCGCCGACCTGCGCCCCCAGCTCGCGCGCGCGCTCGTCGGCAACGGGATCGACCTGCTGCGCATCGACCGCGGCGCGGCCCGGCTCGAGTCGATCTTCCTCCAGCTCACGAAGGCCCACGCCGGAGAGGCCGCCGCAATGAACGCCACCTTCCTGATCGCGCGCCGCGAGCTCGGCGCCTACCTGCGCTCGATGACCGGCTACGTCATCGCCGCGGCGGTCCTCATCGTCGACGGCCTGCTGTTCAACGCCTTCGCGCTCGGCGGCGCCCGACAAGCTGTCGGCCGAGGTCCTGAGCCTCTTCTTCTACTTCTCGAGCGGCACGACGATCATCGCCAGCGTCTTCATCTCGATGCGGCTCTTCGCCGAGGAGCGCCAGACCGGCACGCTGGTGCTGCTGACGTCGTCGCCGGTGCACGACTGGGAGATCGTCCTCGGCAAGTTCCTCTCGGCGTTCATCTTCCTGTCGCTCATCACGCTGGCGTCGGTCTACATGCCGCTGCTGATCTTCGTGAACGGCAAGATCTCGCTCGGGCACATGGCGGCCGGCTACCTGGGCCTCCTGCTGCTCGGCAGCGCGGCGCTCGCGCATCGGGACGTTCGGATCGGCGCTCGCGCGCACGCAGGTGCTGGCGGCGATCTTCTCCGGCTGCATCGTGGTGGCGCTGATCGTCTGCTGGCTGCTGGCCAAGGTCACCGAGCGACCGCTCAACGACGTCTTCACGGCGCTGGCGCTGCACGGCAGGCACTTCCCGCCGTTTCAGGCGGGCTCGGTCCACCTGCGCGACGTCGTCTACTACCTGATGGTCACCTACGTCGCGCTGTTCGGGGCGACCCGCGTCATGGAGGCGCGGCGATGGCGAATGACGCGGACGCACGCGGCGCGTCAGCGCCCGCTGGTCGGCGCTCTGGGGCCTCGGCATGCTGGCCATCTTCGTCGGCGAGCGCGATGATCGGAGCGGGCGCCGCCCGCGGCGTCGCGACGGTCGGCGGCCTCGTGCTGGTGATCGCCGCGCATGGTCGCGTCGCGTGCGGCGCGCGCCGGCGGCGGCCGCCCGATCGCCGGCAGGTCGAGCGGACTCGCTGCTGGGCTTCTACGCGCTCGGCCTCTTCGCGGTGGTGCTCTACTTCGTCCAGTCGGACCTGCCGACCCTGCTCGGCGGGGAAGCCGCTCGAGCACGCCTGGCCGCGAGCTGGCGACGGCGCTCGGCGCGCTCTGGCCGGCGATCTGGATCGCGGCCGCCTGGCCGATCGCGCTCGTCGAGATGGCCTACGCCCAGATGGCGCGCGCGCCGCGCCTCGAGGTCGGCCGCATCCGCGACGCGATGTACTCGGGCCTCGGCCTCGCCGTTCGCGCTGGTCTTCGCCTTCAGCGCTCGCCTACGTCGCGTCCGAGCGCGACAAGAAGGTCGACCTGGCCTACTTCCGCACCACCCGCCCCGGCGAGGTCGTCGCGCAAGATCGTGCGCACGCTCGACCAGCCGCTCGAGGTCGCCGACGTTCTTCCCCGAGCGGGCAACGAGGTGCGCGAGGAGGTCGACAACTATCTGCAGCGACCTGGCGCAGGAGTCGGGCCAGCTCACGATCACGCACTACGACTTCGACATCGATCCGCTCAAGGCCAAGGAGTACGGCATCTCCACGCAACGGCACGGTGGTGTTCGTGCGCGGCTCGCGCCACGAGCTGCTCGGCTTGCCCAAGTGCAGTTCGAGAGCGCCAAGCAACGCGCTGAAGCACGCTGGACAAGGAGGTGCAGCAGCGCCTCATGATGATGGTGAAGCCCGCCGCGCATGGTCGCCTTCACGCAGGGGCACGGCGAGCGCACCTGGGAGCAAGCCGGCCAACGACACCGACAAGCGCGCGGGGCTCAAAGCCCTGCGCGAGCTGCTGCTCGACCAGAACTACGACGTCCGCTACCTCGGCGCGGCCGACGGCCTCGGGCAGGACGTCCCCAAGGACACGACCGTCATCATGGTCATGGGGCCGCAGAAGCCGTTCCTGCCCGAGGAGTCGGCGGCGGTGAACCGCTTCATCGACCGCGGCGGGCGGCTGCTCATCGCGCTCGACCCCGAGAACCACGTCGACATGCACGAGGTGCTCGAGCCCGCTCGACCTCGAGTACCACGCCGAGACGCTGGCCAACGACCAGGCGTTCGCGCGGCGCACCCACCAGGACACCGACCGCGCCAACCTCGTGACCGCGACCTTCTCCTCGCACCCGTCGGTGACGACGCTGCTGCGGCTCGGCGTCGCGCGCGCCGATCATCCTGCCCGGCGCCGGCTGGGTCGACGCCAAGCGCGACCGCCAAGAGCGGCGTCACCGTCGACGCGCCGGTCAAGGCGCACTTCGCGACCTTCGTCGACAAGAACGGCAACTTCCAGAAGGACCCGGGCGAGGAGCGTCGCGCCTGGGAGCTCGCCGCCACCGCGGTCAAGAAGGACGCCGCGCGTGTTCGTGATCGCCGACTCCGACTGCGCTCGACGACGAGGTCCTGCCCGTCGCCGGCAACGAGCTGCTGGCGCTCGACGTCTGCACTGGCTGATGGGCGACGAGGCCTTCACCGGGCTCACCTCGACCGAGACCGACCTCCCGATCACCCACACCCGCAAGCAGGACGTCGGTCTGGTTCTACTCGACGATCTTCCTCGGCGCCGGCGCTGGTCATCGCGGCGGGCCTGGCGGTCACCCGCCGCGGGCGCCGCCGCGGGCAGCGAGAGCGAGAGCGCGGCCACGGTCCGGGCCCCACCGCCCCCACGCAAGGAGCAGCGCATGACCGGCCGCGCGGCGGCGATTCAAGGAGGCCTGGCGGCGCTCGGCCTCCTCCTGGCCCACCTCACCTGGCAGCGCGAGCCGGAGCACGCCCCCGGCGCGGCGACGGTCATCGACGCCACGAAGAACGACGTCACCCACGTCCACTACGAGGACGAGAAGACCAGCGTCGACTTCGAGCGCGGCCACGGCGACAAGGATCCGCCGGTCTGGATCCACCTCATCCCCAGCGCCGAGCCGGACAAGACGCCGCCCAAGCCGGGGGCGAAGGCGGAGCCGCCCAAGCCGAAGACGCCGCCCGCGCCCCCGCGCGATCTGGCCGGCGGCGAGCCCGCCACCAAGATACTCGACCAGTTCGCGCCGCTCGTCTCGCCGCGCGCCTTCGGCCTGCTCGAGGCGACGAAGCTCAAGGAGCTGGGGCTGGAGTCGCCGACGCGCCACCTCGACGTCACCGTGAAGGGCGACGTCCGCCACTACGTGATCGGCCAGCCCGAGAAGGCGACCGCCGGCGAGTCGTTCCTGCGCGACACCGGCGACGGGCGCGTCTACCTGATGCCGCGCGGGATGCTCGCCGATCTGCAGAACCCCAACCACCTCGTCGATCGCCGCCTGCACGCCTTCGAGCAGGGCGACTTCGACCGGATGGTGCTGGCGGCGGGCGGCAAGTCGAAGGAGTACGTCCAGCTCGATCGCGAGGCGCGCGCCAAGGCCGGCTTCGCGCCGGCCAAGACACCCGACAAGCGGGATCAGATGGCCAAGAACTGGCACGACGCCGTCTGGCGCGTCTTCCCCTCCGAGATCCTGGGACGCGGCGAGGAGCCGGCGGGCGGGAAGCCGACGGTCGTCCTGCGGGTCGACTATTACGAGGGAAAGAACAGCGTCGGCTTCCTGGAGCTCGCGCGTGAGGAATCATCCTCCGGTGTTTCCGAGGAGGCGGCGCCCGCGGGCGACATCTACGCGCGGACCGAGCATTCCGCAGGCTGGTTGAAGCTGCACAACGGGACCCAGCTCTTGGCCGACGCCCAGAAGCTGATAGCGTCTCCCTGACTCCCTCCGCCGAGGGGGACCATTTGACCTTGGGGCGGGTGCGAGAAAGAATCGGCGGGTGAAAAGGGGCCTCGCGCTGCTCTTCGCGGTCGCCGTGCTGGCCGCAGCTTACGGGGTCTCGCACGTCGTCGAGGCCAACCGGGCGCGCACGGTCCGGCAAGAGGCGGCGCGCGTCGCGGAATCGGGTGGCATGCGGGCGGCCGACGCGTTGACCGCGCACGTGCGCGAGCTGAAGCTGGAGGCGCAGAATGCTGCCGCGAACCCGCGCCTGGTCGCGGCGCTGCGCGGTGACGTGGACGCGGCCACGCTGCAGGATCTGTTTCGCACCGAGGCCTGGTGGGAACCGTACCGGAACGCCTTCAAGGTCTACGCGGTGGCGTTCGACAGCGACAAGCTGGACGTCATCGAGGGGATGCAGAATGCCGACTTCGCGGCGGACCTCCTCATCCGCCAGGCGCGCGAGGGGCACGAAGCGGTGGCGCAGATCGTGATGGGCAAAGGGTGGCCTTTCGCCGCCGCCGCCGCCAACATCGAGCTCCCCGGAAAATCGACCCCGGCGGTCCTGCTGCTGGCGCGCCCGATCGACGACACGACGATACGCAAGCTGGCCGAGAAGGCGCGCAGCCCGGTGCTGCTCAGCGACGGTTCGCGCGCCGTGCTGGAGGCCGGCCCCGACCCCGAGCGCACGCTGCTGCATGCGGCGATCGGCGCCGAGGCGCGCGGGCCGATCTTCGAGCCGGCCCCGGCCTCCGGTGACGGCGCCGCCGGCCCTTGGGCCGCGGCGGTGAGCCCGGTCGTCCCCGGCCTCTGGCTCTGGACGTTCGGCGGCGGCGCCGCGGCCGCGCACGACGCCGAGAGCACCGCGCTCGCCACGACAGCGATCGTCTGGTCCGTGGCCGGCGTGCTCGCGCTGGGCGCGCTGTTCCTCGGCCTCCGCCGGCGAGAGCCCTCGGCCGCCGAGGCGAGCGCGGGGGACCTCCAGGACGGGCACCCCGGTTCCTTGACGGGCTCCGGCTCGCCCGCCTTCCGCACCCGGCAGGGGATGGGCGATCCGAAGGGACAGCTTCCGGGATCGATGGGGCGTGGCACGCGCCCGGGCGGCGTCACCGGCGACGGAGCCACCGAATTCCACGGCACGGGAGGGGCGATTCCCCGCCCCGGTTCGACCTCGACCTTCGGGCGCTACCTGCTGCTCGATCTGCTGGGCGAGGGGGGAATGGCGCAGGTCTTCACCGCCGTGACCTTCGGCGCCGAGGGGTTCCGCCGCACCTTCGTCGTCAAGCGGCTGCGCGCCGAGCTGTCGCGCGATCCCGCCGTGGTGGCGCAGTTCATCGACGAGGCGAAGCTCGGGTCGACGCTGGTCCACTCCAACGTCATCCCGGTGTTCGACTTCGGCAAGGTCGGCGACGAGTACTACCTGGCGCAGGAGTACATCCTCGGCCGCGACATGGGGCGGGTCACCATGCGCTCGCTCGAGCGGCTGCAGCACCCGCCGGGCGCCACCACCGTCCTCCACGTCGTCGCCCAGACGCTGCTGGCGCTCGAGTACGCGCACACCAAACTGGACGACAACGGACGGCCGCTGGGGATCGTCCACCGTGACGTCTCGCCGAGCAACATCCTCCTGTCGGCGCGCGGCGAGGTGAAGCTGTTCGACTTCGGCATCGTCAAGGCGGAGGGCCGCGTCACCAAGACCCAGCACGGGGTGGTCAAGGGAAACGTCAGCTTCATGTCCCCCGAGCAGGCGCGCGGCGGCAACGTCGACGGGCGCGCCGATCTCTTCTCGCTCGGCCTGGTGATGTTCTATTGCCTCACCGGCAACGTCCTCTACCGCGGCGAGACGACCTACGAGCTGCTGGTCAAGGCGGCGACGGGCCCCGGCCCCGAGGAGCTGACGCGCATCGCCGCGCTCCCGGTGCCGTGCGCCGCGATCGTCACCCGGGCGCTGGAGATCGATCCCGACCGTCGCTACCAGAGCGCCGGCGAGTTCGCCGCGGCGCTGGCCCCCCACACGGCCGGCGGTGCGTCGGCGGCTTCGGCGATGGTGGCCTCGCTGTTCGCCGACGACTTCCGCGCCGAAGAGGCGCGCTTCGCCGCCGCGGTTCCCAAGGCCCAGAGCGCATCGGACGACGGCCTCGTCCAGAATCGGCGCACGTGACCGCCCTCCCCCTTCCGTCCCAGCCGCGGCCGCCGCTGCTGATCGTGCAGATCGGCCCGCCCGAGCCGCTCGACCGCGGGCCGGCGATCTACCGGACGATCCAGCCCTGCCGCGCGCTCGGCGAGATGACCGACGTGACGGTCATCAGCGGATCGATCCTGTCGCCCGCGCTGTTCGGTCCCGAGCCGTCGGGCGGAACCGAGCGGAGCCTGCTGCTGGCAGCCGACGTCCTGGTGATTCGCGACGTGGCCGATCCCGACCTCCTGCCCATCATCGCCGCCCGCCGCCGCAACGGCCGCCTCACCGTCTACGAGATCGGGCGCCACGTCTTCTCGCGGGCCACCGTCGACAATGGCGACGTCGCGGGGACCGATCTGGCGGCCCGCAGCCTGCCACCCCAGCTGGCGCGCCAGGCCGACTGCTTGCAGCTCACCACGGCGGCGCTCGACGCCCAGTTCGGCGGGCTCAATCCCCGACGGGCGATTCTCCCCAGCCAGCTCTGGGACGCGCCGGCCATCGTCCCGCGGCGGGCGAGCAACCGGGTGGTGATCGGCTGGACCGGCACGAGCGCCGAGCGCGGCGACCTGCAACTGGCGCTCCCGGCGCTGGCCGGCGTGATCGATCGCCATCCCGAGGTGCGGGTGGCGATCATGGGCGATCCCGAGCTGCAGGCGACGCTGGCGCCGCTGCCGGCCGCGCGCCTCTCGTTCATCCCGGCCGGCTCCTACGAGCGGGCGCAGCGCTTTCTCGACGAGATCGACATCGGGATCGCGCCGCTCGAACCGACGCCTCAGAACCGCTGCCGCGACGACGTCCGGTTCATCGAGTACGCCGCCCATGGCGTGCTGGCGATCTGCGCCGACCTCGAGCCCTACCGCGACGTCGTCCGCCCGGGACAGACCGGGTTTCTGTTCCGCGACGCCGGCGAGCTCGAGACGGTGCTCGAGCGCGCGCTCGCCGAGGCCGAGCTTCGCGCCGCGATTCCGGCCCGCGCCGCCCGGACCGCGGCCGAGCGGCTCGAACGGCCCCACGCGGCGCTCCGGCTCGGCTTCTATCTGTCGGTCGCCGCGCAGATGGGCGTCAAGCTAGGCGCGGCGGCCCGCTCCGGCGCGCTCTTCCCAGCCCCCGAGCTGACCGATCCGCGCCACGCCCCGCGCGTCTTTCCAGGGTCGCGCTACCTGGCGCTCGGGGGCGGCAAGATCGAACGGCTGCTCGAGGGCGGGTGGCAGAAGCGGTCCGCCGCCGAGCCCGAGGAGGCTTGCCGCGCCTTCGCCGAGGCCGAGCTGGCGTTCCCCGAAAGCCATCTGCCGCCGCTCCTCATCGGAATGACGGACACCGACGACGACATCGCGCTCGCCGCGCTTCGCCGCGCGGAGGGGCGCAACCCCCTCTCCTGCCACGCGCCGTATCTACGCGGCGTGCGTCTGCTCGGCCGCGGCGACGAACAAGGCGCGACGTCGGCCTTCGAGCGTGCGCGCGAGATCGCCCCCGGATTCGGCGCGCCGCAAGAACGCCTCGGCGCGCTGGCCGAGGCAGCAGGAAACACCGCCGACGCCGCGCACTACTACGAGGAGGCGGCGCTGCAGAACGGGGCCTTCGCCCTGCCGATCGCGCGCCTCGCCGCCGTGGCGAGCCGCGACCGGCGCCTCGACAAGGCGGTCGCCCTGCTCGAGCGCAGTCTGGGCGACGATCCGGACCTCGGGTTGACCAACTTCCTGGTGGGCCAGGCGTACGTCGAGCTCAAGCGGTATCACCAGGCGCGCGTGCACCTGCGGCGGGCGCTCGCCTGGGCGGAGGCGGGCCAGGCCCGCGGCGGCCCCTCGCGCGAGCCGCTGGTGGCCGGGGCGGAGGATCGCGCCGCGATCCTCGCCGAGCTGGCGCGCGCCGAGACCGGGCTCGGCGAATAGGAACCACCTTGGCGCCCCCGTCCAGCCCCGAGCTCCGCCCGTCCCAGGTGACGCTCAAGACCGTCCTCACGGTCTCGTTCGGCGTGCTCCTGGTGGTGGCGATCGTCGACGCCGTGGCGCACGCGCTGCTGGCGGTGACGCTGATCGGCTCCGCGGTGATGATCGCGGTGGCACTCGACCACACCGTGGTGATGCTGCAGAACCGCGGCGTCAACCGGTCGCTGGCGATCGCCATCATCTCGATCTCGCTTCTGGGGCTGGTCGTGGCGCTGGCGTTCACGCTGATCCCGCCGGCGATCGATCAGGGCCGACAGCTGGTCCACGACGCGCCGTCGTTCCTCCGGCAGGCACGCGGCAGCTCGCTGTTCCGCCGCCTCGACACGCGGTTCCATCTGGCCGCGCGCGTGACGCTATCCGAGCAGCAGCTCCCCGACATGCTGGAGGGGGCGGCCACACCGATCCTGGCCGCGCTGGGCGGGCTGCTCTCGGCGCTCGGCGCGGCGGTCACAGTCGCCGTGCTGGTGGTCTTCATGCTCATCTTCGGCGGCCGCCTCATCAAGGCCATCCTCGCCGAGACGCGCCCCGAGCACACCGGCACCTACCAGAACGTGCTGGGCAAGATCTACCAGTCGATCGGCGGCTACCTCGGCGGCCTGGCCCTCATCTGCTCGATCAACGCCACCGCCACCACCACCTTCCTGGCGATCGACAGCGTGCCGTTCTTCCTGCCGCTGGGAATCGTCTCCGGCATGTCGAGCATGGTCCCGTACGCGGGCCCGGCCGTGGTCGGGACGGGGATCGCCATCATCGCCCTGCTCACCAAGGGGCTCTGGCACGGGATCGCCGCCGGCATCTACTTCATCGCCTACGGCCAGATCGAGGGGAACCTGCTCTCGCCGCTCATCTTCAAGCGCACCGTGCACGTGAACCCGCTGGTCACCACGCTCTCCATCCTGGTGATGGGCGAAATCGCCGGCGTGGTGGGGGCGGTCGTGGCGGTGCCGGTCGTGGCGACGTTGCAGATCGTGCTGCGCGAGATCCTCCGCATCCGGCGCGACCAGCTCCACATCGCGGCGGAGAAAGCCGAGTAACGGCGGCGCCGGAAGAGATCGTCTAGACGCCCGTGGCGCCCCCGAGGGCGAACCATCCCCTGCGACGGTCGACCCAGCGGAAGGTGGGGAGCTGCGACAGGAGATCCGCGACGAACGAGGGGCTGGCCGCGGCTCCTGGAAGACCCCGCAGCATGGCCAGCTGTCGGCAGGTCTCCTCGGGATGGTGCCGCCAGACCGTCGCTCCGAGCTCGCTCGCCCGCACCAGGTCCAGCGCATGGTCTCCCGGAGCGGCCCGCCGGCCGGCGACGACCTCCTCGAGCAGGCGCGGCACGATCGGCTCGCCCGGGCGCGGGAACGGCGCCGGACGGACGGAGCCACCGGTGACGCTCCGGCGGCCCATCAGAAGAAGATGTGGCAGACGAGGCCGAACAGCGGCACCAGGATGGCGAACGACCAGAGCGTGTAGCCGAAGAAGCTCGGCATCCGCACGTGGTGTTGCTCGGCGATCGCCTTGACCATGAAGTTCGGGCCGTTGCCGATGTAGGTGATGGCGCCCATCAGCACCGCGCCGCAGGAGACGGCCGCCAGGAGGTGCTGGCCCGACGGATGAACAGCGAGCGCGCCCAGGTTGTCGATGGAGAGCGTGCCGTGGGGACCGTTGGTCACGCCGACGGCCAGCGAGGCGAAGGTCAGGTAGGTGGGCGCGTTGTCGAGGACGCTCGACAGCACGCCCGAGGCCCAGAAGAACTGCCACGGCTTGGTGATCCCCAGCGTCGCGCCCCGTTCGCCGAGAAAGGCCAGCGCGGGGATCATGGTGACGAACACGCCGGCGAAGACGGCGGCCACCTCCAGGATGGGCGCCCAGCTGAACTTGTTGGTCTCGTGGATCTCCCGCGCCGTCGAGGCCAGCGAGAGTCCCGCGCATCCGACCATGCCGGCGATCTGAACGCCGGAGCGGAGATAGGAGTCGCCGAACAGCTGCGTTCCGTAGCTCCCCATCACAAACACGACGCCGATGATCCCGCCCAGCCAGAGGAGGTTGATTCCCCCCCTGAGACGGAGCGGCTCGGTGGGCTCCACGGCGTGCGCGGCCGCCAGCGCCGCCGCGCGGGGGTTCCGGCGCTCACGCGCCAGGATGAAGCGATCGATGATCGCGAACGCCGTGACCAGGATGCTGTTGACCAGCGCCCAGGGCGCGAAGAGCCGCAGCGTCCAGGTGAACGGGACCCCGCGCAGGTAACCCAGGAACAGGGGCGGATCCCCGAGCGGCGTCAGCAAGCCGGCGCCGTTCGAGACGATGAAGATGAAGAACACGAACAGGTGGGTCACGTACGCGCGCCGTTCGTTCGCGCGAAGCAGCGGGCGAATCAACAGCACCGACGCGCCGGTCGTTCCGATCAGGCTGCCGAGGACCGCGCCCAGCATCAGAACTCCGGTGTTCACGACGGTCGTCCCGGCCAGCGACCCGGTCAGGCAGATCCCGCCCGAGATGGTGAACAGCGCGCCGAGCAGCGCAATGAACGAGACGTAGTCGCAGCCGGTGCGGATCAACATCCGCCCCCCGTCGGCGGCGCCCGTGAAGAGGTAGACCACCACGGGCAGCGAGACCAGCCCGGCGACGATGAGCTTGTTCCGGTTGTGCTCCCAGAAGCGCCCGAAGAACAGCGGAAGGACGGCGATCAGCAACAGGTAGATCACGAACGGCGCGACGGCCAGGGGCGGCGTGGAGAACGTCATCAGTGTTGCAAGTAGAGCGGGATCTCGGCTCTCTCGACGAGGCCGCGGGTGACCGACCCCGAGAACAGCTCCCGCAGCCGCGACCGGGTGAAGGAGCCCATCACCAGCAATCCGGCCTCGAGGTCCTTGGCCAGCTTGAAGAGGGCGTCGATGTTGGAGAGCGTCGAGACGACGTTGTGAGGCTTCGCGCTGACGTGCAGCACGTCCAGCATCGCGGCGGCCCGCTCGGACATCTCGCGTGCGACCGCCCCGTTGTCGTCGATTGTCGCCACGTGAACCTGGCGCCCGCGCGCGAGGCCGCTGGCGGCAAAGCTGGTCATGGCCCGTTTGGCCGCGCCGCTGCCGTCGTAGGCGATGAGCACGGTGGACCCGAGCGGGGGCGCGACCGTCTCGGGGACCAGGAGCACCGGGCGCTCGGCCCCGCGTAGAATCGCGTCGCGGGTCTTGGAGTCCTCGCTCTCGGTCTCGAAGCGAAAATTCGCATCTCGCCCGATCACCGTGAGGTCGTGCTTGTCCATTTCTTCCAGGATGCTGTCCGCCGGCCGGCCGACGACCTCCAGCGACCGGGCCTCGACGCCCGCCTCGCGGCAGCGCCGTTCGAACAGCGCGACCCAGTTCGCAGCCTGCTTCTTGGCGTCCGCGATCAGGGCGTCGTCACGCTCCCGCTTGAAGCTCGCCCCTCCGATGGGGGTGGCCGTGCCCGCGCGAATGTCGGGCTCGTCGATGATCGCGAGGCCAACCAGGCTCGCGCCGCACTTCTTGGCGACGTCCGCAGCGAGGCCTGTCGCCACATCGGTGCTCGGCGAGCCCTCCAGGCAGACGAGAATCTCCTTCAACATTTCAACATGGGGGCGTCAACAGATTGAAGCTGGGCCTCGAAGAGCAGGTCTTCGAGGCCCAGCCGTCGATGTGTTCCGTCGTTGCGTTTCTCGGCTATCCGGTCCGCCGAGTTAGATCCCGGCGATGGCCGGAATGGCCTTCTTCGCTTCGGCGATTTCGCCCGCCGGAACGTCGCTCGGCATCACCGGATCGATGTACTCCGGGTAGCCCTGCACGCCCATCTCGGGCAGATCGAGGCCAGCGATCTCGACCTCGGCCGGAACGCGGTTCCCGACCAGCTTGCCGACGATGTAGAAGATCAGCCCGCCGACCGCCACGTTCCAGGCCACGCACACCACGACCTCGATGACTTGCGCCAGGAGCTGCTTCGAGTCGCCGTAGAAGAGGCCGGCGACGCCGAACCCCGGCTTGCCGAGGTAGTCGGTCGCACCGACGCCGCTCCACCCCTGCCCGTAGCTCCCGTCCGAGAACAGACCGACAGAGATGAGACCCCAGGCACCGTTGGTGCCGTGGACGCTGATGGCGCCGACCGGATCGTCGACCTTGATCTTGTCGAAGAAGTTGCAGCTGATGACGACCAAGGGGCCCGACACGAGTCCGATGATGAAGGCGCCGACCGGCGTGACGAACGCGCACGGCGAGGTGATAGCGACCAACCCCGCCAGCATGCCGTTGCACATCATGGTGGGATCCGGCTTGCCGGTCGTCATCCAGACGTAGGCCATCGCGAAGAACGCGCCCGTCGCGCTCGCCAACATGGTGTTGGTGGCGATGATGCCGATGCGGCCGTCAGCGCCGGCCAGCGAGCTGCCGGCGTTGAAGCCGAACCACCCGAAGGCGAGGATGAACGTCCCCAGCATGACCATCGGGACGTTGTGCGCCTTGATGGGATTCACCTTGCCGTCCGCGCCGAACTTCCCGATGCGCGGGCCGATCAGGATCGACGTGATGAGTGCCAGCGCACCGCCTTGTAGGTGGACGACGCCGGAGCCTGCGTAGTCGACCGCCCCGTGGGCGATCCCGGCTCGGTAGCCGAGCTGTGCCAGCCAGCCACCTCCCCAGACCCAGCCGCCGAAGACCGGGTAGATGAATCCGCCGACGAACAAGCTGAAGATGCAGAAGCTCTTGAAGCTCCAGCGCTCCGCACAGGCACCGGTGACGATCGTCGCCGTGGTGTCCATGAAGACCATCATGAAGAGGAACCAGACGATGACGCCGGCGTCATAGCCGTTGCCGGTCAGGAAGAACCCCGTCATTCCGATGAGCCCCCAGCCGTGATCCCCGTTGATCGCCGACCCGACCGTGAGCATCGAGTGCAGCGTCGGCGTCCCGCCCAGCGCTGCCGGCCCGCCGATCGCGGTGCCGTTCGCGCCGCCGCACATGAAGGCGAAGCCGCAGATGAAGAATCCGATCATGCCGATGCCGTACACCATGAAGTTCATCGACATGGTGTGCGCCGCGTTCTTGGCCCGGATGAGGCCCGTCTCGACCAGCGCGAACCCCGCCTGCATGAACATGACCAGGAAGCCGGCAACCAGCGTCCAGACGAAGTTGACGGAGTAGATGCCGTGCGACGCCGATTGCGCGACCGCATCGACCGCTATCGCCAGATCCTTCACCGTCGCCTTCGCCGGATCGGGCTTGGTGTAGCCCGGCACCGTGTAGGCCGACGGCGTCGTTTGAAAGGCACCTGTCTTGTCAGGGACCGGATCGTCGGCGAAGGCGCTGGCGGACATGCCGGCCAGCGTCACGGCCAAAACCATGACCCCGAGCCAGCGGCGCTGGCGATGTTGTCGGACATTCCTGAGCATGCGTTTTTCCCCTCTCTTCTCTTGAGTTGCTAAAAAGTGACGACCTCTACGGAGTGACAGCGATACCCTCGTTCAGGACTGCATCTGCATCTTGTCGCGCAGGCGTTTCGCCCAGAGCGCCCCGGCGAATGAGCCGACCTGCATCATCACGAAGAACACCGCCGCCACGAACCACATCCGGTGCAGACCGAAGTAGATGACGATGGTCGCGAGGGCGATCGCGAGTTGCATTGACTTGAAAGTCTTCCTGTAGTGCTCCCACATGGCGACGATGTAAGAGCAATGCCGATGCCGACCCACGCGCGCCGCGAGCGCCGTTCCGTGCTTTCAGGAGCTTGCGTGAACCCGACCGATGCCGGTCACGCGGCGGACCTACGGTGGAAATATCTTGGAAACCCCGAGGCCACGCCCCCGAATCAACGGGGGGTCCTCGCTTGGCATAATGCCAACGCGTTTTCGCGTTTTGCGAACTCGCTCTGGCTTCAGCCGCGCTTGTGGCGCCGGTAGATCGTCGACGGATCCACGCCGAGAATTTCGGCGGCCTTGAGCTTGTTGCCGCCGACCATCTTGAGGATGCCCGCCAGGTAGCGATCCTCGAGCTCGTGCAACGTCATCGGATTTTGCAGCAGCCGGGGAATGGGATCTGAGGTCCACGCCGGTCCGAGCGCGCGCTTGACGTCATCGAGGCGCGCGAACGATTGCGACGCCGTCACGACCAGACGTTCGATCAAGTTCTCGAGCTGGCGAATGTTCCCGGGCCAGTCGCAGTTCGCGAGGAACTCGAGCGCGTCGGGCTCGAAGCCCGCCAGCACGGAGCGGGAAGATTTCTCCAGGCTGCGGCGCAGGAAATGATCGACGAGCAGTGGGATGTCCTCGCTGCGCTCGCGCAGAGGAGGAACCCTCACCCGGAGGACGTCGAGCCGGAAGAACAGATCCTCGCGAAAGAGCCCCTGCTCGACGAGGGCCGACAGATCCTTGTGCGTGGCCGCGATACAGCGGACGTCGACGGTCCGGGTCGTCTCCGAGCCGACCGGGCGGACCTCGCCCGACTGAAGCACGCGCAGCAACTTTCCCTGCAACGCGGGCGGAAGATCACCGATCTCGTCGAGAAAGATCGTCCCCTCCTGGGCCTCGACGAACAGCCCGCGGCGGGTGGTCGCGGCACCCGTGAATGCGCCGCGCGCGTGCCCGAACAGCTCGCTCTCGAGCAGCTGCTCCGGCAGCGCGGCGCAGTTCACCGCGACGAACGAACGATCGGCCCGCGGTCCGCTGGTGTGGATGGCGAGCGCCACCAACTCTTTTCCAGTCCCGGTTTCTCCCGAGATCAGCACGGAGGAGCTGACGTCCGCGATCTGCGCGATCACGGCCCGAAGCTGCCGCATCGCCAGGCTGTTGCCGAGCAACTGGCGCGACGAGAGGCTCGTGCGCAGCGTGCGCCGCAGGAGCGCGTTCTCGCGCGACAGGGACCGCTCCCGGCAGGCGCGTTCGACCAGCGCCCGGAGCGTCTCCAGGGCGAACGGTTTCGTCACATAGTGATATGCGCCACGCCGCATGGCCTCCACGGCGCTCTCGACGGCGCCGAACGCCGTCATGATGATCACAGGCGTGCTCGGCTCCGCCTGCTTGATTCCGGCCAACAGATCCAGCCCGTCACCTCCCTTCATCCGGAGGTCCGTCACGACCACATCCGTGGGCTCCTTGGCGAATTTCTCCAGCGCCGCAGCGCCGTCGCCCGCGACCTGGGTCTCGAACCCCGCGCTCTGGAGATCGTTCGCGATCGTCTGCGCCATGTCGGCTACGTCATCGACGACCAGCGCCCGCAGCTTAGCCATCGGTCGGCCTCACGGGCGCGCTGGCCGGCCAAAGCACGGCGACGGTCGTGCCGCGGCCGGGTCGGCTGCGAACGTCGATCTGCCCGCCGTGGTTGCGCACGATCCCCACCGCGATCGGAAGCCCGAGGCCCGTCCCCTCGCCGCGCGGTTTGGTGGTGAAGAACGGCTCGAAGATCGACTCGAGGTTCTCGGGAGAGATCCCGCACCCGGGATCCGAAACCTCGATGAGGACCATCTCGTTCGGCTCCGACCGCGCGGAGATCGACAGTCGATCGCCGGCCCGGGACGCGTCGCAGGCGTTGAGCAGGAGGTTCACCAACACCTGCTGAAGTTGATCGGGATCGGCGAAGAGCTGGGGAAGATCGGCATTCAGATCCAGATCCAGTTGCAAACCGCGTGCCTCGAGTTTCAGCTGCAACAGCTCCCGCGTCCGCTCGACGACGCTCTCGAGCGAGGTCGCGCGTTTCTCGACCGGCGATCGGCGCGAATAGTCGAGCAGCTGGCGGATCGTCGACGAAATGTTGTCGACCTGCTTGATGACCACCCGCAGATCGTCGGCGCCGGCCCCGTCACCCAGCCTCAGCAGGACCTGTTCTGCCCTCCCCCGGACGACGCCGAGGGGCGTGCCAATCTCGTGCGCGATCTCCGTCGCCACGACGCCGACAGTGACCAGCCGGTCGGCCCTCACGAGCTGACTCTCGAGCTCGTTCGCCTTCGCCTCCGCCTTCGCGTAGACGAGCTGACTCGCCAGCTCGTCGGCCCGGTGTTTCTGGCGCATCAAGCCGATCCCGATGAGGGCCACCACGATCGTGGCGGTGACCGCGATCCCGAGGATCCGGTGCTCGACGGTGGCTCTCGACAAAGAAAGGCCCAGGATGATCGTCAGGGCGATCACGATGGCGACGAGGCCTGTTGAGAGTCGCAAGCGGCCGATCCTACCTCTTGTTGCCCAGAAATGCGGGCGCCCCCTGCCCGCGCCGCCGCGGCTAGGTGCTCACGATCTGGGCTCGAGGCGCAGGGTGATCCGCGCCAGAGCCACCGCGCCCAGCGCGAAGCCGAGTACAACGACGATTGTCCCGAAGCCGATGTAGAGCTTCGCGCCCTGACCCGCTTTCACGATCCGGCCGAAGAGAAGGGTAATGGTCAGTCCCATCCCGCCCAGACCGCCCAGCATCGACCACACTTTGCTGGTATCGGAGAGGTCGTATCCCTTGCCGCAGGCCTGACACTTCAGTTGCCGTCGACGATCGCTGGAGGGCAACAGGGTCCACCACTGGAGGCCGACCGGTTTTCCGCAGGACGGGCAGCTGTCTTTTGCTCGAGCCACCGGCCGAGTCTACAAGGTCCTGCCCCTCGGAGCGGAAATTACCGCGAGGAGGAGACCCACGCGCTGCCGGGGAGGAGCAGGTCTCAGGTCGAGCGCCGCAAGGGGCCCGCGAAGCTCAGCGCGAACAACCAGACGGCCCCCAGCGCGGCGCAAGCGGCGTTGATCCCGAGCGCCCAGGAGGCCCCGTGGCGATCCCAGATCCAACCGGTGGCCAGGCCCGCGGGCAACGCCGCCGCACCGGTCAGGCCGTGGTAGAGACCGAAGGCGCGGCCGCGCGCGCCGCGCTCGGCGAGATCTGCGACGATGGCACGTTCGGCCCCCTCGGCGAGTCCGTGGTAGAGGGCGTAGGCCAGGAAGAGGACCACGATCTGCCAGCGCGCGCTGGCGAAGCCGAACCCGACGTAGGTGAGCGCGTAGGCGGTCCAGCCGGCGCCGACGACCAGCGCGCGCGAGTGGCGATCCGACAGGGCGCCGCCCGGCAGCGCGGCCATCGACTTGACCAGGTGGTGGAAGCTCCAGAGGAACGGAAGGGCCGCGGCCCCCCACCCCACCTCGTGCGCGCGAACGAGGAGAAAGGCGTCCGAGGAATTTCCGAACGCGAACAGGACGCAAGCCATGATGTACGCCGCGAAGCCTGCCCGCAGCGCACCTCCGCGCGGCCGCGCGTCGATTGGACCGCTGCGATCCGGCAGCTGCTCGTGCTCGCGCAGGCGGAAGAAAAGCACCACCGGCGCCATCAGCCCGGCCACCGACGCGACCGCGAAGGTCACCCGCAGGCTGGCGCCCATCGCCAGGAGTCCTCCGGCGATGAGCGGGCCGAGCGCGGCGCCGAAGTGGTCCATCGAGCGATTGAGCCCGAACGCACGCCCGCGCTGCGACGGCCCGACCGAATCGGCTATCAGCGCATCGCGCGGCCCCGAACGAATGCCCTTGCCCGTGCGATCGAGCAGTCGCGCACCCAGCACTTGCCAGGGGGCCATCGCGGCGGCGATCCCAGCACGCGCCAGGGCCGGCAGCGCATAGCCACCCGCCACCAGTGTCCGCCGCGGCCCCCGATCTGAAAGTTTTCCCGACGCGACCTTGATGAGGCTGCCGAGCGCGTCGGCGCTCCCCTCGATGAGGCCGAGGAAGCTCATCGGCGCGCCGAGGGTCACCAGGAACGTCGGCAGCAGGGGAAAGATCGCCTCGCTCGACACGTCGTTGAGCAGGGAGGCCAGCCCCAGCAACCAGACGACGCGCGGCAGGTTCTTGAGCCCCTGCAGTGTGAGCTGGGCGCGCGTGATCGGCCGCCGTCCCGAATCGGGATCGGCGCGCACCTCCGGTTGCTCACCCACGTTCCGATTCTTACCGGGAAACCACCCGGGTGCCGAATTCTTGTGTCGTTATTCTTGTGTCGTTTTATTGGCCCTCGGCCTATCTTTTTCGCGTGAAACGGAACTGTCCCACCTGCCGCCGTCAGCTCGCCGACACGGACGAGGTGCGCGCGTATCATCCCTTCTGCTCCGAGCGCTGCCGGCTGGCCGATCTCGGCAAGTGGCTGGACGGGGGCTACCGGATCGAGGCACCGATTTCCGAGGAGGACCTGGACCAAGGCCTCCCCACCGACGGCAACCCCGACCCAACCAATGAGTGAACCGGCGGGCCGCACATCGCGTCCGCTCTTGACAGGCCCGGCGCGCGATGGTTGAAGCAAGCGGTCGTTTTTGAAAACTGAATAGGTGCCTTCGGTGCCCAATCGGGCGTAACAGGGAAGCCGGTCGATGCCGGCGCGGTCCCGCCACTGTGAGTGGAGGCCGCCCTCGAGAATCCACTCGACCTAACGGTCGGGGAAGGAAGAGGGTGGCGGCAAATCGCGAGCTCCGCGGTTTGCGCTCCACGAGCCAGGAGACCTACCGAAGGCTGAAGCTTTTCTCTCCGCGCGGACGGAGAAACGGCCGTCGGTCTCTCGCTCCTGAGCGGCCGGCACCGTCCCCTCGTTCGCGTCCGAGCGAGGGGGTTTTTGCGTGCCGTCCAAATGACATTCCAAAGGAGCGATTCGATGCGACGTCTGTTTTGTCTCGGTGTGATGGTCTCGACGGGCCTGGTGGCCGGTTGCGGCGGCGGTTCTTCCGGCGGCGGTAAAGGCGGAGCCGGTGGAGCTGGTGGCGGTGGCGGCGCGGCGGCGGGCACGAACGGACACGCCGGCGCGGGGGGCGCCGCGGGTCAGGCCGCAGGCGGCGCGGGCGGCAGTGCCGCCGGGTGCCTGGATCCGTCGATGTTCTCCTCATCGTTCACGATCGCCGACTCCACGTTTTGCGCGGTTGCGATCTACACGGCGCCGGAGTCGCTCAGCTTCCAGGCACCGAGCTGGGGATCGCATGGCGGCCCTCTGGTTGTTCAGCCAGCGACGACCGGGACGGCTGGGACCTCGGGCACCGGCGTGACCTTGGAGCGCTGGACGGCACCGACGGGCAGCACCGGCGCGATGACGGTTCAGACGACACCGGTCGCCTCGGTGCTGCCAACCGGGACATTCCTCGGCGCGCAGGCCGTCGATCTTCCGTTCTTCGGATGGACCGCCATCTCGTACACGAATGCATTCCCCGACAGCTCGGGGAAATTCGAAATGATTGCGAGCGGCGCCATCGTGACGAGTTACGACGCGAACGGGCCGTACGCCGTCGCCGCCGTTCCCGCCGCGTCGTCGCTGGGGCGGCTGTTGTTCTCCGGCCTCGCGCCGCTGGGGACGACCACGGCGGGCAGCCCCGGCCTCTACGCGGCGGACGCCTGTTCGTCGCCGTCGCAGGCTCTCGGCACGGGGACGGGTTGCTCGGCATCGGCCTTGGTCGCGGCCTTTGGTGAGGGCAGCGGACCGGTCGCGACCGATTCCAACGGCGACGTGTTCGCCGTCATGGACTCGTTCACGAACGGCAACCAAGAGGCGCGCGGATTCCTGGCCAGCGCGGTGGCGAGGGGAGCTGCCCCGACGGCCGGGGTCACCCTGTTCACGCTGGACGGCTACTCCGGCTCCTTGGCCGCCCTTTCGCCCACCGCGACCGCTCCGGGGGTGGCGGTCTTTCAGCCGTTCGATTCGACGAGCGGGGACGCGCTCGACGTCATCCAGCAGAAGTTCACGACCGGCAGCAGCCTGGCGCCGATGGGCACCCAGTCTAAACTGCTCACGGTGACCGCGGCTCAATCGCTCTCGTTCGTGGTCGACGGGTCGGAGCGCCTCTGGGTCGCCGCAAGCGGTACTTCCAGCACGACGTACGTCGTACTGGTCCGCCAATAGGGACGGGCTCGGAACGAGAATCGAATCGTGTACTGGAGTCGAATCGGTCGGACGGTTGCGATCGCGACCCTGAGCGTCGCAGCCGTCGCCTGTGGCAGCAGCTCGCCACTTCCCGCGGTCGGCGACGGCTCCGTCCGAAGCGACGCCGCGGTGCCGATGCCCGATGCCGGCCCGTCCGACGCCGGCCGGCCGGCGGATGCTGGCCAAGTCGATGCGTGCCCGGTCCCGCGCGCGCCCGATCTCTCGATCATCGCCAGCGACGAGGTGCTGAACTTCGTCGCGGCGGGCGGGTCACCCATCGAGATAGCCGTACTTCCCGCGGATGCGTCGACTTCCACCGCGGTCTTTCAGCTCGGGAGCTCGCTCGCCCTCACGGGGTTGTCGGGCCTCACCCGCGTCCTCGCCCAGACGACGGCCACCGGATGCGGTCAGGCACCGTTCAACGCCGTCTACGACGTCCGCCCCACCTATGCGCCCGCGCCGCCCGACACGACGACGACGGCGGTCGCGTATGACGACCCTCGAATCGTGGCCTGGGCGACCGGTGTCGACAGTTACCTGCCCGGCCCCGGCGTGACCGAGACCCAGTTCATGATGCCGAGCCAGGCGCTGGGGCCGGCCGGGACCAGCACCCTCGCCGTGGTCACGCTCGGGAACGGCGGATCGATGACGCTCACCTTCGACGCTCCCATCACCGACGGGGACGGCTGGGACTTCGCCGTCTACGAAAACGGCTTCGCGGGTGACGTCTTTCTGGAGCTGGGCTTCGTCGAGGTCTCCAGCGACGGGACTCACTTCGCCCGCTTCGACTCGGCCTTTCAGAGCACGGTCACGCCGTCGGCCAACGCTTCCGGTTCCGCCGCGCAGATCGGCGGTCTCGCCGGCACGTACACGGTCGGCGACGGGACGCCGTTCGATCTGACGGCGCTCAGGAACTCGCCCCTCGTGAAGGGCGGCACCGTCGACCTCACCGCAATCAAGTACGTTCGCATCGTCGACATCGTCGGCGACGGGACGACGCTCGATTCGTTCGGCCGCGGGATCGTCGATCCCATCTCGAGCGGACCGACCGCCGGGTTCGATCTCGACGGCATAGCGGTTCTGAACCAACGAATGTAGGCGCCCTCCCCTTCAATAGGGCGCGATCTCCTGAGGCGGGAGGTTCGTCACCGGGTCGGATATCGATGTCGTCGTCGCCGTCGGCGAGGCGGTCACGTCGAAGAGATCGATCTTCGGCATCGACCGCGTGGAGTTCGGCATCAGCAGGAGCCCGGGAAGCCCGGCCGGCATCCCGAACGTGTAGGGACCGGAGGTCGCGACCTCACTGGTGGTGCCGGCGACGTAGTCGAACGCGAAGAGCGCATCCGGATCGACGTCGTTCGGGTCGTTGGTCACGGCGAAGGCGCGCGTGCCCCCGCCTGCTGGTGGGAGCGCCAGGACCCATCCGATGTCCAGCGGTCGTCCATCGAACGCCGCCGACGGAATCACGCGCGTCAAGACGGGCGGCGAGACACTGAGGTCCACGACCGCGATGCCCGATTCCGCCGCCGAGCCCGCGAAGGGGCCACCGCAGGCGACCAGCAGCGTCTTCTGCGCGTCCACGTAGGTCATCCCTTCGCAGTTGGCGAGGCCGGTGAGCGCGAGGGCGGCCGCGACCGTATCGTTGGCCGGATCGACCACCACGAGCTTTCCCTCGCCGTGAGTCGCGAAGCCCTGATCGATCTCGTCGAGCGACACGATCACTTTCCCGTCGACGAGGAGCGCGCGATCCGGACGGGCCAGGATGGTCGCCCCTGCAACGGGGGACGCGTAGGCATCGAGGCTGATGCGCCCCTTCAGCGCTCCCGTGGTCGGATCGATCACCGCGATGTCGTTTCCGGCCAGATTCGGGTCGGTCGCCGCCAGGTTCAGGTCGTAGCGGGTCACGTAGGCCTTGTGCGCCGCCAACATGACGACGTCGTGCGGGTCGGTCCTGACGCCCGGAACCAGAATCTGGTGGACGATCGTGCAGGCAATAGGGTCGACGAAGGTCAGAGCGACGTTCCCGCGATCGATGATGATCACCTCTCCGCCCAGCTGCGGTTGCGACGGGAGCACGGCGTCGCCGGAAATGGTCTTCGTCACGCTCCCGTTGGCGCCGGTCGCCGAGTCGACGCAGTCGGCGCGGACCAACGCCCCGGTCGTGTCGAGAATCGACAGGCTGGTGGTCGAAAAGTCGCTGTTCACGACCGCCAGCCCCGTCATGGGCGGCGGGCTCGTCGGGGGAGCGGCGTCCGTGACGCCACCGTCCAGCCCCGACTCTCCCCCCGCGCCGTCCGCAGGCGCGGGACCCTGGGTGCCACCTCCGCATCCGATCGCCACAGCCGCCGCCATCAAACCGACTCCCAGTATTCGTCGCATCGAAGTTGCTCCTTGGGCTTCTCTCAGGGGGTGCTGAAGGGCTGGAACCCGGCCGGTTCCGCGTCCTCGACAGCCGTCGAGTCATAGGCGAGAGATACGTACACGGTCCGTCCGGGAAGCAGATAGCTGCTGACGTTCCACGTCGAGAGGTTGGCCAGGTTCAGCGCGCTGACCGCGAGCCGTAGCCGGGAGCGTGGCCGCGATACGCTCGCGCCCGCGCCGATGAGAGGCGCCGTGGGAACCGGATAGATGTTGGCGGGGTCGTCGTAGGCGCCGGCGAGAATCGCGGCGTCGGCGTAGGCGCCGAGCTCCAATCCATACGGCAGGCGGACGCGGACCATCTCGGGCCTCGCGTAGGCGGAGAGGCGTGGGTGGTGCGGAATCTGCTTTCCGTGGGTCGTGGGGTTGTCGCTCTCGTCGTCGGCGACCAGATAAGTCCCTTGCGCCACCAAGCGCGCGTGGCGTCCCACACCGAGCTGCAGCTCCTGCTCGACACCGTACACACGCGCGCGGCTCAGGTTCTCGGCGCGCGACGGCCCATTCGAGGTCAGCGGCCAGTAGATGAGGTCGTCGGCCAGCGCCCCAAAGAGGGTGGTGCGGCTGGCCGTCGACACCCCGGCGCCGGGGCGATCGATCCAGACGGCGAGGTCGGCGTTCGTTCCCGATTCAGGGACCAAGCTGGGGTTGCCGAGGAGGCGTCGCGTGCCGTCTCCATAGAGCCCCAAGAAGGAAGGCGCGTGGTGGTACTCGCCGACGTTCGCCTTGAGCGTCACGGCCGACGAGATCGGCCGCACCAACCCCAGCCGGTAAGTGGGCAAGAGGCGCGTGGTCGCCACGCCGGCGGCAACGGGCTCGTCGGCTGTCGTCTGACCTGTCACCAGATCAGCCATCCCTTCGAACCGCACGGACGGAATGGCCTCCAAGTCCACCCGATGCAAGAAGAGCGTGAGCTCTGCGCCCGCCACGCCGATCAGGCGACGGGCCGGGATGCCCGAAAGGGCGGCGTCGGTCTCGTCGTCGGGGGTGTAGGTCTCGCGGCGGGCTTCGAGTATCCCTGCCGCGCGCCCCCAGTTCGAGAGTGGGCGGGTCGCGTGGACCGTCGCGCCGATCGAGAGCGTGGTCTCATGAAAGACGAAATCAGGGGTCCTCTGAATTTCCGCGTCGGGATCGAGCAGTCGATCTCGCTCCACGCTGACGAAGGCCGCCGCCGACACGCGTCCCCCGGGGCCGAGATCGTCTCGCGACTCGTAGCGCAGGATTCCGAGACCGCGGGCGGTGTGAAAGCGCGCGTGGACCGCGGGATTCGTGGTTGTGCCCGGGAGCCCCTCAGCACGGGCGAACCCGATGAGCCCGAGGCCGAGCGTCCGCCGCCCCTCGAGTGACAGCTCGGCGCGAAGAACGCCGTTTCCGTCCAGGGTGTCGTTGTTCTGGAGGACGCTGTCGACCGCGAAGACGGGGTTGGTCGGCGTGTTGTCGACGTGAGTCGGGAAGTCGCCTTGCGAGGAGTAGACGTGGGCGCCCAGGTAGAGCCGCAGTCGGCCGACGCTGCCGCCTCCCGAGACGTCGCCGAAGGCGGTCCCGAACGAGCCGACGGCGGCGCGCGCGCTGGCGCGGGTCACGCCGGGCGTGCGGGTGGTGATCGAGATGATCCCCCCCAGCGCTGTCTCCCCGAAGGCCAGCGGCGTCGTTCCCCGATAGACCTCCACACGCTCGACGTCCCCCAGCGGCAGCGTCGAGACGTCGACGCCGCCCCCCTCGGCGATGTCGAGGGGGACACCGTCCACGTAGAGCTGAACCTGGTCGGGGTTCGAGCCGCGGAGCGTGAGGCTGGTGAACGCCTGCGACGACCCGGTCCGCATCACGGTGACGCCGGGCACCTGCCGGAGGAGCGAGCCGAGATCGTCGTAGGCGCGAGGGCTTTCGGATGGAAACACCACCGACGCGGCGGCTGCCCGGTCCTCGCGAGGGGCCGCCGGCGCGGCGGCGGGCGCCGTGACCGTCGTTTGAAAGAGAGGCTTGCGTTCCGGGGCGGCGGCGCCGGCCGCACCCGCGTCCATCGCCAACCCTGCATCGGCCGTTTCCACGGCCGCTCGGGCGGGGAGGCGAATTGCAAACGACGCCACCACCAGGGTCACCGCCCGAGCGGCCCGGAGGTGACGATGCGTGGTCGTATGGTTTGCAGGTGGCTGGGCCCGCGTTTCGGGCCTCGCCGAGTTCGGCAGCATGAAGAACCCTCGCTCAGCGAACGAGGGCGGGTGCCGCCTCACGCAGGGAGAGCCGGCAGCCAACCTCCGTCCGCGCGGAGAGAACAGCTACGACCTCGGGTAGGTCTCCTGGCTCGTGAAGCGCAACTCATCGATCCGATTTGCGGCGCCCTCCCCTACCCCGACGAAGGTCGAGTGGGGTCGGAAGGCTTCTTCACTCACAGTGGCGGGACCGCGCCGGCATTCACCGGCTTCCCTTTTATGCCCTGATTGGGCACCCGAGGCGGTTATTCAATTTTCAGGTGGTCCGCTTCAACCATCCCGGCCTTTCATCTGTCAAGGACCCACTTGGCTTTCCGATCGTGGCGTGTTTCGATCGACGGATGCAACCTGCCGACGGAGCCACGGGAAAGCCCCCCGCCGACGTGCTGGAGGAGATCCGGCGCGACGCGCACGGCAAGGTCAAGATCGCCGTCGCCGACGTCGACGGCATCCTCCGGGGCAAGTACCTCGGCAAGGAGAAGTTCTTCTCGGCGGTGAAGGGTGGCCTCGGGTTTTGCAACGTCGTGCTCGGGTGGGATTCCGGCGACGTCTGCTACGACGACGTCCGCTACACCGGCTGGCACACCGGTTACCCCGACGCGCCCGTCCGCCTCGATCTGTCGACCTACCGCCGCGTCCCCTGGGACGGCGGCGTCGCCTTCTTCCTGGGCGAGTTCGTCGAGGCCGACGGCGCGACGCCGCTCCCCATCTGCCCGCGCCAGCTCCTGAAATCGATGGTCGCGCGCGCGACGGCCAGGGGGCTGCGGCCCGCCTGCGGCATGGAGTTCGAATGGTTCAACTTCCGCGAGACGTCGCAGTCGTGGCGCGACAAGGGCTACATGCGCCCCGAGCCGCTCACGCCCGGGATGTTCGGCTACTCGATCCTGCGCGCCGGGCAGAACCGCCCCTTCATGAACGCGCTCATGGACGAGCTCGCCGCCTTCGGCGTCCCGATCGAGGGGCTGCACACGGAGACCGGGCCCGGCGTCTACGAGGCGGCGCTGGTCTACGGCGACGCGCTGGAGGCGGGCGACCGGGCCGTCCTTTTCAAGACGTCGGCCAAGGAGATCGGCCACCGGTTCGGGATCATGCCGAGCTTCATGGCGAAGTGGAACGAGAAGCTGCCCGGCTGCTCGGGCCACATCCACCAGTCGCTCTGGAACGACGCCGGCGACAACGTCTTCTACGACGGCGCCGATCCTCACAAGATGAGCGCGACCTTCCGCCACTATCTGGCCGGGCAGGTGCGCCTTCTGCCCGAGCTCCTGCCGATGTTCGCGCCCACCGTCAACAGCTACAAGCGGCTCGTGGAGGGGGCCTGGGCACCGACGCGCGCCAACTGGGGCATCGACAACCGCACCACGGCGTTCCGGGTGATCCCGGCCAGCGCGAAGTCGACCCGCCTCGAGACCCGCGTCTCGGGCTCTGACGTCAATCCCTACCTCGCGCTGGCCGCCGCCCTCGGCAGCGGCCTCTACGGCATCGAGCACGCGCTCGAGCTGCCGGCCGGGCCAGTGGCCGGCAACGGCTACGCCGACGCGGCGGCCGCCAAGCTGCCCGCGAACCTGCACGAGGCGGCCACGCGCTTCGCGGGCTCGACGGCGGCGCGCGAGATCTTCGGCGCGCCCTTCGTCGAGCACTTCGCCAAGACGCGCCTGTGGGAGTGGCGCCAGTCCCAGACGGCCGTGACATCCTGGGAGCTGGAACGGTACTTCGAGATCATCTAGATCACCCTCACGCCACCCGAGGAGCGCCCATGTCGGTCGTCCAGTTCAACTTCCCCACGCCCATCAAGTACGGCGCCGGCGCCGTCGCCCTGCTGGCCGAGACGCTGCGCGAGTTTGGCGTGGCGCGGCCGCTCATCGTCACCGACAAGGGGATCGTGAGCCTGCCGCCCGTGACCGGCCCGGCGCGCGCGCTCGCCGACGCGGGGCTGGCGGTGCAGGTCTTCGGCGGCATCTGGGGCAACCCCACGGCCTCGCAGGCCGAGGCGGGCGCCGACGCCTACAAGGCCCACGGCGCCGACGGCATCGTCGCCATCGGCGGCGGCGCGGCGCTCGACGTCGCCAAGTGCGTGGCCGTGCTGGCGAACCACCCGGGGAAGCTGCTTGAGTACGACGCTTTTCTCGCCCAGCCGCGCCCCATCGATCGCGACGTTCCGCCGATCTTCACGGTGCCGACGACGGCGGGCACCGGCAGCGAGGTCGGGCGCAGCGCCGTCGTCTCCGACGACGTCACC
This sequence comes from uncultured Pseudomonadota bacterium, assembly GCA_963831685.1. GTDB lineage: Bacteria > Myxococcota_A > Polyangia > Fen-1088 > Fen-1088 > JADGRB01. The sequence goes on along the minus strand of CAWHRJ010000004.1, from coordinate 409,732 downwards.
CACCAGAAGAAGATCGTGTTTTCGCCCAAGCTGCTCGCCAAGCGCGTCTTCCTCGACCCGGAGCTGACGCTGTCGCTGCCGGCGAAGGTCACGGCCGCGACGGGCATGGACGCCCTCACCCACTGCGTCGAGAGCTACCTCCATCCGATGTTCCACCCGATGTGCGACGGCATCGCGCTCGAGGGGCTGCGCCTCATCGCGCGCTCGCTGCCCCGGGCCGTCACCTTCGCCAAGCGGATCGAGACCGGCGACGCCGCCGCGCTCGCCGATCCCGCGCATCTCGCGGCGCGCGGCGAGATGCTCTGCGCGGCGATGATGGGCGCCGTCGCCTTCCAGAAGGACCTGGGCCTCGTGCACTCCTGCGCGCACTCGCTCTCGACGGTGGCGGACCTGCACCACGGCCTCGCCAACGGCATCATGATCGTCGCCGGCATGCGCTTCAACAAACCGGTGAGCGCGGCCAAGATGGCAACGATGGCGACGACCGTGGGCGCCAAGGACCGCACGGCCGACGGGTTCATCGAGTGGCTCGACGCCTTCCGCGGCGAGATCGGCATCCCCCGCTCGCTGCGCGCCGTGGGCGTCACCGATGCGCAGCTGTCGGCGCTGGTCGACAACGCCCTGGCCGACGCCTGCCACACCTTCGGACCGCGCCAGCCCGTGACGGCGCAGGACTTCCGGCAGCTCTTCGAGGAGGCGCTGGGATGATGGAGAACACCCCGTGAAGCCGCGCATCGGCGTCTCGGCCTGCTTCTTCCATGCCGATCCCGAGCGGGCCATCTTCAAGGGCAAGACGCTCCTCTACGCCGAGGAGTCGATGCTGGCCTGGATCATGTCGGGAGGCGCCCTGCCCGTCATGCTGCCGCGGCCCGCGGCGGCGGTCACGATCGAAGATCTCGTCGACAGCGTCGATGGCCTGGTCCTGCAGGGGGGCTCCGACATGGCCCCCGAGCACTACGGCGAGCAGCCGGCGCGCCCCGAATGGTCGGGCGACGCCCGGCGCGACCAGTACGAGATGCAGCTGGTGCGCGCTTTTCTGGCCCGCGGCAAGCCGTTGCTCGGCGTCTGCCGGGGGGCGCAGGTCCTCAACGTCACGCTGGGCGGCACGCTCTTCCAGGACATCGAGACGCTGCACCCGGGCCGGCGCGTCCACCGCAGCTGGGACATCTACGATCAGCACGCGCACGAGCTGGCCATCGAGCCGGGATCGGCGCTCGCCCGCTGGTACGCAGGCGCGGCGCGGCCGGCGCTGGTCAACAGCGTCCACCACCAGGGGCTGAACCGCCTCGGGCGGGGCCTCCTCGTCGAGGCGCGCTCCGTGCCCGACGGCGTCGTCGAGGCGGTGCGGCTCGACGACGGCACGGGCGCCTTCGCGTACGGCGTGCAGTGGCACCCCGAGTTCATGTCCGAGGCCGGTGGCGCCTCGACCGCCGGCGGCGCGGGGCTGCTGAGCCCCCGGCCGCTGCTCGATGCTTTTCTCTCGGCCGTCGACGCGGCGTCTGCCTCACCTTCCGGAAGGACCCCATGAAGATCGTCAACCCCGCCACGACCGAAGTCATCGCCGACGTTCCCGAGGACACCGCCGCGAGCGTCGCGCAGAAGGCGGCGGCGGCGCGCGCCGCGCAACCGGGCTGGTGGGCGACCCCCTTCGAGACGCGCCATCGCGCCGTCGCGACCTGGAATGCCCTGGTCGCCGAGAACAAGGATCGGCTGGCCCGCACGCTCACGGAGGAGATGGGCAAGCCGTTGCAGCAGGCTCTCAATGAGCTCAACGCGCTCGCGGGCCGCGTCGACTTCTTCCTGGCCAACGCCGGGCGCGTGCTCGAGGACGAGGTCGTGCAGCAAGGCAACGGCGCCGGCGCCACCGAGGAGCGGATCGCCTGGGAGCCCCTCGGCGTCGTCGCCAACATCTCGGCCTGGAACTACCCCTACTTCGTCGGCTCGAACGTCTTCGTGCCCGCGCTCCTCACCGGCAACGCCGTCCTCTACAAGCCGTCCGAGCTGACGACGCGCACCGGCCTCGCCCTGGGCGAGCTGTGGCACCAGGCGGGGGTGCCCCGTGACCTGTTCCAGGTGCTGGTGGGCGGCGGCGCCGTCGGCGCGGCGCTGCTCGCGCAGCCCATCGACGGCCTCTTCTTCACGGGCAGCTACGCCACGGGCAAGAAGATCGCCGAGGCGACGGCCGGCCGCATGATGAAGGTCCAGCTCGAGCTCGGCGGGAAGGATCCGGCCTATGTCGCCGACGACGTCGACGTCGCCGCGGCGGCCGCCTCGCTCGCCGACGGCGCGATGTACAACGCCGGCCAGAGCTGCTGCTCCGTCGAGCGCATCTACGTCCACGACAAGGTGGCGCGCCCGTTCATCGACGCCTTCGTCGAGACGGTGCGCGGCTTCAAGGCGGGCGATCCGCTCGACCTCGAGACGTACATCGGCCCGCTCGCGCGGCGACAGCAGCTCGAGGTGCTCGAGCAGCAGGTGGCGGACGCCGTCGCCAAGGGGGCCAAGGTCCTGGTGGGCGGTCACCGCGACGGGACGCGCAAGGGCTGGTGGTTCGAGCCGACGGTTCTCACCGGCGTCACGTCGGACATGGCCCTCATGCGCGACGAGAGCTTCGGCCCCGTCATCGGCATCCAGACGGTCGCCTCCGACGACGAGGCCGTGCGCCTCATGAACGACACCGAGTACGGCCTGACGGCGGCCGTCTACACCAAGAGCCGCGCGCGCGCCCAGACTCTGTTGCGCCAGGTGCGCGTCGGCTCGGCCTACTGGAACTGTTGCGACCGCGTCTCGCCGGGTCTGCCCTGGACGGGCCGCGGTCACTCGGGCGTCGGCTCGACGCTCTCGACGCACGGGATCCGCACCTTCCTGCAACCCAAGGCGTGGCACCTGCGCGCCGCGGGCTGAGGCCCCGCGGACGCGCGCCCGCGGTTTAGTAGCGGTAGTGGTCGGCCTTGTACGGGCCTTCCTTGGGAATGCCGAGGTAGCTCGCCTGACGATCGGTGAGCACCTCGAGCTCGACGCCGAGCTTCGCCAGGTGGAGACGCGCCACCTTCTCGTCGAGCTTCTTCGGCAACACGTAGACACGACCCGGCTCGTAGCCGGCGATGCCACTGAGCGTCGGCTTGCCCTGCGACGCCAGCCAGAGATCGATCTGCGCGATCGTCTGGTTGGTGAACGAGTTGCTCATCACGAAGCTCGGGTGGCCGGTGGCGCAACCGAGGTTCACCAGACGCCCTTCCGCGAGCACGATGATCGACTTGCCGTCCGGCCAGATCACCTCGTGCACCTGGGGCTTCACCTCCACCCACTTGTGTTTCTTGATCTTGGAGATCTCGATCTCCGAGTCGAAGTGGCCGATGTTGCAGACGATCGCGCGGTGCTTCATGGCGTTCATGTGCTCTTCGGTGATGACGAACTCGTTGCCGGTGGTGGTGACGAAGATGTCCCCGCGCGGCGCGGCCTTGGCCATGGTGGTGACCTCGTAGCCCTCCATCGCCGCCTGCAGCGCGCAGATCGGGTCGATCTCGGTGATGATCACGCGCGCCCCCTGCCCCTTCATCGCCTGGGCGCAGCCCTTGCCGACGTCGCCGTAACCGGCGATGACGACGATCTTGCCCGACAGCATCACGTCCGTGGCGCGCATGATGCCGTCCGGCAGCGAGTGACGGCAGCCGTACAGGTTATCGAACTTGGACTTGGTGACCGAGTCGTTCACGTTGATGCAGGGGAACAGGAGCTCGCCCTTCTGCGCCATCTGGTAAAGGCGGTGAACGCCGGTGGTCGTCTCTTCCGAGACGCCCTTGATGTTCTTGGCGGCCTGCCCGAAGAACCCGGGGCGTTCCTTGATCGCGCGCTTCACGAGCGCGTAGAGGACGCGCCCCTCTTCGTGGCCGGGGTCCTTGTCCAGGAAGGAGGCGTCCTTCTCGGCCTTGACGCCGAGGTGAACGAGCAGCGTGAGATCGCCGCCGTCGTCGAGGATGAGGTTGGGGGTGCCGCCGTCGGCCCACTGCAGCACGCGCCAGGAGTAGTCCCAGTACTCTTCCAGGTTCTCGCCCTTGACCGCGAACACCGGTACCCCACGATCGGCGATGGCGGACGCCGCGTGATCCTGCGTGCTGAAGATGTTGCAGGAGCACCAGCGGATGTCGGCGCCGAGCGCCTCGAGCGTCTCGATCAAGACCGCCGTCTGGATGGTCATGTGCAGCGAGCCGGCGATGCGCGCCCCCTCGAGCGGCTGAGCCTTGGCGAACTCGGCGCGCGTCGCCATGAGCCCCGGCATCTCGGTCTCCGCGAGATCGATCTCCTTGCGCCCGAAGCCGGCGAGCGAGAGGTCACGAACGACGTAGTCGGGTTTTCCGTTCACGGCGGGGGCCTTCTTGAAGATGCTGGTCTCGGGCATGACTGTTTCTCCTCGACGAACTGGCGAATCTTGGGGGGATTTCTGGCCCACATCCTTGTATCTAGATTTATGGATGCGAAGCCGACCCTAAGGCTGCCAGCAGGAGATTGGCCTGTCAAGAAGAGCCCGCTCTGCCGTAGGTTCCCTCTGCGTAACAGAGCTGCGGCCTAACGGTTCATGACGACGAAGACGCGCGGCGGTCTGGACATTCTCTTTGCGGACGACCACCTGGTCGTCGTGAACAAGCCGTCGGGTCTGCTGGTCCACCGCGGCTGGGCCGCCGAATCCGACGTGGCGATGTTTCGTGTTCGGAATCTGGTCGGTGCCCACGTCTACCCGGTCCATCGCCTCGATCGCGGGGCGAGCGGGGCGCTCGTCTTCGCGCGCACGAAGGAGGCGACTGCCGCGCTCGCGAGGGCCTTCGAGATGCAACAGATCGACAAGCGCTACCTCGCGCTGGTCCGCGGCACACCGGCCGACGCCGGAACCGTCGATTACCCCATCCCCAGAGGTGAAAGCGGCCCCCGCGTCCCGGCCGTCACGCGCTTCGTCCGCGTCGCGCGCTCCGAGATCGACCGCTGCTCGCTGGTGTTGGCCATCCCCGAGACGGGCCGGACCCATCAGATAAGGCGGCACCTCCGCCACCTCGGGCACCCGCTCATCGGCGACGTCAACTACGGCTCGGGGGAGATCAACCGCCACTACCGCGCGCGCTACGATCTGCACCGGCTCGCGCTTCACGCCGCGGCGATCGCCTTCACTCATCCGGCGACGGGTGCCCGCGTCGCGCTCACCGCCCCGCTGCCCGAAGACCTGCGTCTCGTGCTCGCCCGTCTGGAGTTACCCGCTCTGTCGAACCTTGCCGCTCTGTGGGATCTTCCACCACTCGGGCCGAAACCCGACTCCGCATGATTCTCGCCGAGCATACCTACCGCCGATGGGTAGCCCTCTGCTTCCTCGCAGCCACCGCGCTCCTTCATCATCCAGCCGAAGCCAAGGTGGCGATCCGGGACGATCGCGGCGTCACGGTCACCCTGGAGGCGCCACCCCGGCGGATCGTCAGCCTGCTGCCGTCACTGACCGAGACCGTCTGCGCGCTGGGCGCGTGCGCTCGGCTCGTCGGAACCGATCGGTTCTCGAGCTGGCCCGACAGCGTAGCGGCCCTGCCCAAGCTGGGTGGGCTCGAGGACGCGCAGATCGAGCGGATCGTCGCGCTGAAACCGGACGTCGTGCTCGCCTCGACCTCGGCCCGGGTGATGGACCGGCTCGAGTCGCTGGGGGTCCGGGTCATCGCGCTCGAGTCCCGCAACCGCGCCGACGTGAAGCGGACGCTCGCGGTGCTCGGCCGTCTCCTGGGAGTCCCCGGCAAGGCCGAAGAGGTCTGGGCCGGCGTCGAACGTGACACGCGCGCGGCGGCGGCCCGCGTGCCGGCGGCCGAGCGGGGCCAGCGCGTCTACTTCGAGATCGATCCCTCCCCCTACGCGGCCGGCCCCGATTCGTTCATCGGCGAGACGCTGCGTGGGCTCGGCCTCGGCAACGCCCTCCCCGCCGATCTCGGCCGGTTCCCGAAGCTGAACCCCGAGTTCGTCGTGCGGGCGCAGCCCGACATCGTGATGGCGGCGCAAGCCAGCGTCGCCGACATGCCGAGGCGGCCGGGCTGGAGCACGCTGCGCGCGCTGCGCGACGGCCGGACCTGCGGGTTCCCCAGCGCCACCTACGAGATCCTCGTGCGACCGGGGCCGCGGATGGGCGAGGCGGCCGCCGCGCTCGCCGACTGTCTCGCGCACCTTCCGCCGCCGCAGGCTCGATGACTCCCGATGACGTCCCGATGACGCTCCCGATGACCCTCGACGGACAGAGGCGCTTCCGGCTGGCGGTCGGTCTCGCGCTCGCCGGCGTGGTGATTGCCGCCGCCGGGATGGCCGCGGGCGGCGAAGGGTGGTCGCCCGCGGGGCTCGTCCGCGCGCTCGCCACCACCGAGGGGCGGCTGATCGTGTTCGAGATCCGCGCGCCGCGGACGCTGGGCGCGTGGCTCACCGGCGCGCTGCTCGGCCTCTCGGGCGCGGCGGCGCAGGGGTTGTTTCGCAACCCGCTGGCCGATCCGTACCTCTTGGGATCGGCTTCGGGGGCCGTGCTGGGCGTCGTGCTGGTGCTGGCGGCGGCGGCGCTGGGCGGGCACGTCGTCAGCGTGGCGACCGCCGACGCCATCGCGCGCTTCGGGCTGGTCGGGGCGGCGTTCGCCGGCGCGCTCGTGGGCGTGCTGCTCACGCTGTCGCTCGCGCGCGGCGCGCAAGAGACGATGCATCTCCTGCTGGCGGGCGTGGTGGTGGGCGTCCTCCTGACGGCGGCCGCCGACCTCATCACCACCGCGGCGCCCGACGCGCTCAGGGGCAAGCAGGCTTTTCTCCTCGGGAGCACCGGGTTTCTCGGTTGGAGCAGCTGCGCCTTCATGGGCCTCGGGCTCGGCGTGACGCTCCCGGCGGCGTGGCGCCTGGCGCGCGTGCTCGACGCGCTCACGCTGGGAACCGAGACCGCCGTTAGCCTGGGCCTCGCGCTCGGGCGGCTGCGCATCGCGCTGGTGGCGACCATCGCGCTCGCCACCGGGCTGGCGGTCTCGCAGGCCGGGCTCATCGCCTTCGTCGGCCTCATCGCCCCGCATCTGGTGCGGCGGTTCGCACCCGCCACCCACGGGTTCACGCTGGTGGCCAGCGCCGCGGCGGGCGGCACGCTCTTGCTGACCGCCGACGTGCTGGCGCGGACGTTGATCGCGCCGCAAGAGCTGCCGGTCGGCGTGCTCACCGCGCTGCTTGGAGGCGGCTACCTCATCTGGCTCTTGCGCCGGAGGCGCGCGGCGTGACCAACCTGCGCGCGACCGGAATCACCGTCTCGCTGGGCGGCGCCCGGGTGCTCGACGGCGTGTCGCTGGAGGTGCGACCGGGCTGGACCGCGATCGTGGGCCCCAACGGCGCCGGCAAGTCGACGTTGTTGCGCGTCCTTGCCGGCCTGCGCCTGCCCGACGCGGGCGAGGTCCAGCTCGATGGCGCGCCGCTCGCCGCCTGGGCACCGCGCGAGCGCGCCAGGCGGATCTCCTGGCTGACCCAGCAAGGGAGCACGACCGGGGACCTGACGGCGCGCGAGATCGTGCTGCTCGGGCGGCTGCCGCACCTGGGGATCGTCGCCTCGCCCGCCGCCGCCGACGAGGCCGCCGTCGACCGCGCGATGGAAGAGGCCGAGTGCGCGGCCTGGCGCGATCGCCGACCGCAGCAGCTGTCGGGCGGCGAGCAACAGCGGGTGCTCCTCGCGCGGGCGCTGGCCGTCGAAGCGCCGCTGCTCCTGCTCGACGAGCCGACGACCCACCTCGATCCGCCGCACCAGGCCGCGCTGGCGCGGCTCTTCCGCCGCCGCGCCGCCGCGGGGACGACGGTGGTGAGCGTGCTCCACGACCTGTCGCTGGCGCTGGTGGCCGACCACCTCGTGCTGCTCGAGCGCGGCCGGGTACGCGCCGAGGGGCCGGCCGACGACCCGGCGCTGCACGCTGCGCTGGTCGACGTATTCGCGGGAGCCATCCGGATCGAGCAGGTGGGTGGCCGCTTTGTCGCGTTCCCCCACCTGGAGGTCTGACGGTGGTCGCCCGTCAGTCCTCGCGCTGCCAGTCGGGCTTTCCCGCCGCGACGGCGTCGTAGTAGCGGCGCAGCCGGAGCCCCTCGGCCGCGGCGTCGTCGACGATGACGGTCGTGTGCGGATGCAGCTGCAGCGCCGATGCCGGCACCAGCGCCGACAACGCCCCCTCGACCATCTTCTCGACCGCCGAGGCTTTTGCGGCGCCGAACGCCACCAGCAGGCAGCGCCGCGCCTCGAGGATGGTGGCGATCCCGACGGTGAGCGCGTGGCGCGGAACGGGCTCGCTGCCGAACCCAGCCTGGTTCGCGGCGCGCGTCTCGTCGGCCAGCGTCTTGAGCCGCGTGCGCGATCCGAACGACGAGGTCGGCTCGTTGAAGGCGATGTGCCCGTCCGTCCCCAGCCCGAGCAGCGCCAGATCGAGGCCGCCCGCCGCGGCGATCTCCGCCTCATAGCGCGCGCAGGCCGCCGGCAGGTCGGCCGCCTGTCCATCGGGCGCGTGTGCGCGCGTGGGAGGCAGGTCGACCTGCCCATAGAACCCTTCGTGGAGCGCGCGGCGGAACGAACCCGGATGGTCGGCCGCGATCCCGACATACTCGTCGAGGTTGAACACGCTCGCCCGTGCGAACGACAACCCTTCCGCGCGGTGCTGGCGCACGAGCTCGGCGTAGATCCCGCGCGGCGTGCTGCCCGTCGGAAGCGCCAGCGCAGCGTCCGGCTTGGCGCGCACGAGGCGCGCCACGATGCGGGCCGCGCGCCGGCAGGCGTCGTCCGCGGTCGCGACCACGATGACTTCCATCTCTCAGTTGTATCGCGAACCGCGCGTCCGACGCTAAACTCGTCCCGTGGCCGACGACAACTCCGAGAGAGCCGCCGCCGCGGCGCGCACGCTGCTGGCCGCCGAGTCGGTCGGCCTGCTGTCGACGATCTCGGTCCGCCGGGCCGGCACGCCGTACGGCTCCCTCACCCCGTATGCGCTGTCGGCCGCGGGGTCGCCGCTCTTGCTGCTATCGGGCCTCGCGGCCCACACGCACAATCTCCGGGCCGACCCGCGCGCCGGCCTCTTCGTTGGGGACCACACCGCCGTCGCCGATCCGCAGGCCGGTGCGCGTCTGTCGCTGATGGGCCGCGCGGCCCCCGTTGGTGCCGACGACGAAGCCGACGCCCGCGTTCGCTACCTCGCCCGTTGGCCTCGCACCGTCGACACGGTCGCGCTCCACGACTTTTCTTTCTGGCGCTTCGACATCGAGGAAGCCCGATTCATCGCCGGCTTCGGCGACATCCGCTGGCTCCCCGCGAGCGCCTTCGCGCCGCGCTGAGGGCGTCAGCCGAAGACTATCGTCCGGTTCCCCGAGACGAGCACGCGCCGTTCGAGGTGCATGCGGACGGCGTGGGTGAGGACCCGGCGCTCGAGCTCGCCGCCCTTGCGGACGATCTCGTCGACGTCATCGCGGTGGCTGACGCGGCAGACGTCCTGCTCGATGATCGGCCCCTGATCGAGCTCGCTGGTCACGTAGTGGGCGGTCGCGCCGATCACCTTTACGCCGCGCGCCTTGGCCTGGTGGTACGGCTTGGCGCCGACGAACGCCGGCAGGAACGAGTGGTGGATGTTGATGATCCGCGACGGCCAGCGCGCCACGAACGCCGGCGACAGGATCTGCATGTAGCGCGCGAGCACGATGAGGTCGACGCCGGCCTCGCCGAGCAGCTTCGCTTGCGCCGCCTCGGCCGCCGGCTTGTCGCCCGGATCGACCGCCACCTGCTCGAACCGGACGCCGAAGTGCCCGGCGACCGCCCGCAGCGCGTCGTGGTTCGAGAGCACCAGCGCCAGATCACCCCCCAGTTCCCCGAGCTGGTGCGCCAGCAGCAGATCGTAGAGGCAGTGCGGCGCCTTGCTGGCGAACACCGCCAACCGCGGGCGGACGTCGGAGTAGGTCAGCTCCCACGCCAGATCGAACCGCGCGCCGAGCGCCCGCATCGCGGCATCGATCTCGGCGCGTGACAGCTTGAAGCCGCCCAGGTCCCAGCGCAGACGCATGAAGAAGAGGCCGGTCTCGAGCTCGGCGTGCTGATCGGCGTCCAGGATGTTGCCGTCGTTCTTGAACACGAACTCCGAGAGCGCCGCGACGAGACCGGTGCGATCGCGGCAGCTGACCAGCAGCGTGGCGGTCGCGGGTGCGGGCGCGGAAGAGACCGTCGAGGCCATCTGACCTCAGAATATCGCGGCGCGCGCCGGCGCGCCCGTTATGGGCGTCGGGCCCTGCTAGGCCCCCTCGAAAAAGGATGAACACTCACGCGGCACCTTCGCCGCGGGGTCCCCTTCGGCGCGGCCGCCCGCCCCCACATCAACATCCGCGAATTCAAGTTGGGCCGTCTCAGGGGCGCGGCCCGGTGCTGGTCGACCCGCAACGGCCCTCCCGCGCGCTGCCAACCGACACGCGCCATCCAGGTTCCGGGCTGGACGGTGGCGCGAGCGAAGCGACGGTAGGCCGGGCGTTGCTCGGATGGTGGACCTGCACGGGGAAGCGCGGGTCGACCTTGGGTCGAGTGACGTGCGGCATCGCAGGTCACTGCGTGGGTCGGCCGCGCGGCTTTCGGCCCGCCCCCTTGCGAGCACTGCCCCACGTTCTGCCCGCCCGCGAGCGGCAGCCGCATCTTTCCCGTTCGTCCCCTCTTGATTCCGCGCATGTCTGGTTTTCGGCGCGCGTGGCGGCGGGTTTGGGGCGCGTCCATCGAGTCTGCGGATGTCTGGGGTGACGCCATCGCCGACTCGAACGGACAGGTGGGACGCGGGTACGGGCCCGCAGGATGTGACGAATGATCAGAGGCCGCTGCTAGGCCTCGACCACGGGGACCGCCGTGGTCTTGGCGCCGCCGGTCGTCAGCCACCAGAAGCCGGGGACCAGCCGGCGGCCGATCGCCGCCTCGGCCTCGGCCACGGTCGCCGCCTGGATCTCGCTGCGGATCTTCCGCAGCGCGGCCAGCGCCCCGCCCGACGGCGTGGTAAGGCGAACCAGGTTCCCGTGCGTCTCGGCCAGGCCCCCCGAAGGCAGATAGATGATCCTGATGTCCATCGTTGTCCTCGCTGGTCCATCGAACCACGCGGGGATCAGAAGGCAAATTTTTCGACCGCGGCGTGTTTGACCGGATCGAAACGCTACCTGCCCGAAGCGCGCCCGCGGCGCGCGCGGACGGCGTCGGCCAGCTCGCGCAGCACGGGGACGGTGTCGGTCCAGGCGAGGCAGGCGTCGGTGATGCTCTGCCCGTAGGTGAGCGTCTGGCCCGGCTTCGGATCCTGGCGCCCGCCGACCAGGTGGCTCTCGATCATGACGCCGCCGATCGCGCGCCCGTCGGTGCGGATCTGTCCGGCCAGATCGCGCGCGACCTCCGGCTGGCGCGCCGGGTCCTTGCGGCTGTTGCCGTGGCTGCAGTCGATCATCAGCCGCGGGCGCAGCTTGGCCTTCTCGAGCGCGGCCACCGCCTTGGCCACCGCCGGGGCGTCGTAGTTGGGTGCGCCCGCGGCGCCCCGCAGGATGAGGTGACAGTCGGGGTTCCCGCGCGTGGCGACGATCGCCGCCAGCCCCTGCTTGGTGACCGACAGGAAGTGGTGCGGGTGGCCGGCCGCCTGGATGGCGTCGATCGCGATCTGCGTGTTGCCGTCGGTGCCGTTCTTGAACCCGACCGGCATCGACAGGCCGCTCGTGAGCTCCCGGTGGGTCTGGCTCTCGGTGGTGCGCGCGCCGATCGCGCCCCAGCTGACGAGATCGGCGAGGTACTGCGGCGTGATCATGTCCAGGAACTCGCACCCGGCGGGCATCCCCATCTCGGCCAGATCCAGCAGCAGGCCGCGCGCGATCGCGAGCCCCTCGTTGACCTTGAACGTGCCGTCGATGTGCGGATCGTTGATGAGCCCCTTCCAGCCGACCGTCGTGCGTGGCTTCTCGAAGTAGACGCGCATGACGACGAACAGCGCGTCGCCGAGCTCGCCGGCCACCTCGCGCAGTCCGCGGGCGTACTCGCGCGCGGCCGTCACGTCGTGGATCGAGCAGGGGCCGACGACGACCACGATCCGATCGTCGTCGCCGCGCAGGACGCGCGCGGCCGCCTCGCGGCTCTCGGCCACCGTGGTCGACGCCCGCTCCGTGAGCGGGAGGTTCTCCATCAGGATCTCGGGCGGGATGAGCGGGCGGATCCGGTCGATGCGAAGGTCGTCGGTGGGGTGCAGCATGGGGGCCCGAGAATCTAGCGCCTTTTTGGCGGCTCTGCGCGATGCACCGGCGCCTTGCGGCTATAGTTGGGCGATGCGACGGGGCCTGGACGGGTTTCGCGCGGACGCCGACGCCTGGCGGGCGGCCGTCGGAGCGCGGGTTCCGGTTTACGACCGGCTGCTGGCGGCGGCCGGCGCGATCGTCGACGCCCCGAGGGGCGCCGTCGAGGAGGCGGCGCGCGCGCGGCTCGACGCCGCCTGGCGCGAGCGGCGATTCTCCGCCGAGTACGACCGACCGCTGCTGCTCATGGCGTCGTTGCGGGCCGAGGCGCTGCGGGCCGGGGCGCGACACCCGCTCTTCCCGGCCATCGCCGCCGACCCGGTCGACCCGGCGGCCGCGACGCGCGCGGCGTTCGCCGAGGTCCTGGCCGACGCCCCCCCGCGCCTCTACGCGCTCCTCGCCACCCGGCGGGTGCAGACCAACGAGACGTCGCGCGCCGTCGCCTGGCTCTGGCCCGCGGCGCTGGCCGGCTGCGCCGACGGCCGTCGCCCGCTCACGCTCTTCGACGTTGGCTGCAGCGCCGGCCTCAACCTGGCGGGCGACCGGCTCCGGGCCGCCTGGACGGACGGCGCCGGCGCGCCGCTTCCGGTCGCCACGACCGCGACGATCGTCGGCCGCCACGGCTTCGATCTGGCGCCGCTCGACATCGGGCGCGACGACGATCTGACCTGGCTGCGCGCCTGCGTCTGGCCGGGCGAGACCGCGCGCCTCGAGCGCCTCGACGCCGCCGTCGCCGCCTTCCGCGCCCTCGCGCCGGGGCCCGTACCGCCGCACCTTGAGACCGCCGACCTCGCCGACGTGCCCGCGCATCTCGATCGACTGGCGGCCGGCGCGGCGCCCGACGGGGTCCTGCTCGCCTACCAGACGGTCGTCCGTGACTACCTCCCCAACCCGATCAAGGCTCGCTATCTCGAGGGGATGGCCCGCTGGGTGGCTAGTGCGCCGGCCGCAGGACCAGCCCGCGTCTGGATCGAGCTCGAATCAATGGCCGACGCCTGGAAAGATCCGGGCGGCCTGCCGATGGCCCTCGATGCCCATGTCGCCGACGGCGCCGGGGGAACGCGCCGGCTGACGCTCGCCCGCTGCAGCTACCACCCCGATCGCCTGGCTCCCGACGCCGCCGCCGTGGCCGAATTCAGCGCCCGAATCGATCGAAAAATTTGATCGTCGCCGCGTGGCCCCCTACCGTGAAAAACACGAGGAGGCACGCTGATGGATTACGTCGCCGCGCGTGAGTTGGTCCGGCTTCGTTACGAGCTCCGCCGCCTGGTGGTCGAGCGCCCCGAAGGGGCCGACGCCGCTGCTCGAACGATCCTGGCCCGCATCGAGACGCTGGTCGCCGCCGACGCCGAGGAAGCGGCCGTCGTCGCCCCCGAGCTCGCCCGCTGGCAGGTCAGCCTCGGCGCGGGCTGAAGGCGCGAGCGCCTAGAAGGTTCCGCCCAGCCCCGCGACAGCCACGCCCGACTGGAGCCGCAGGGTGGGTGCCCACGCGGCGCGGACGGGCCGTGGCGCGTCGACCGGCGCACGGGCAAAGAGGGCGTCGTCGATCGCCATCGCCGCCAGCGGAAAGGCCAAGAGGATCGGGCCGCCGAGCGCGCAGTAGCCTGGGCGGTCGAGCGCGCTGTCTTGGCTGCTGCATCCTCCGCTGGCCAGGATCGGCACCGCCGCCAAGATCCCGGCGACGAGGGCGCCCCCGCGAAGGAGAATGCTCTTCACGGCGTGCCGTGGTTGACCGTTGACGTCGTGAACCACCATCCCGCCGAAGCTGTAGATCGCAAGGGCCGATAGCCCCGCCGCCGTGACCAGCCCGCTGTTCGAGTGGTGATCGCTGTACGCCGCGGCGCCGGCAACCAGGCCAACGTTGAGGGCGTCGATCACGACCATCGGCGCGCCGTACCAGCGAAAGCTCGCGCCCTCGCCCGCAGCGGGCGCCGCTGCCGGTACGGCGACCGCTGAAGCTGGGCGAGGCACCGAGGTCCCGTCCAGCGGGGTCACGCCGGGACCAACGTCGGCGGTCGGCTCAGAGACCGGCGCCTGTGGCAGAAGGGTCGCAAGGACCGGCAGAACCGAGAGCCAGAACATGCCGCTGGACAATAGCAATGTTGGTGCCGGCCTTAGAACGCTCCGCCCAGACCGAGCAAGGCGAGCCCCGACTGGACTCGGAGCGTGGGGCTCCACGAAGCCTGTGCCGGCGCCGCGGCGGGAACCGGCTCGCGCGCCAAAAACGCATCGTCGACGGCCATGGCGGCCAACGGAAAGCTGAAGAGGATGGGAACCAGATCGCAGGGGTTTTCCTGTCCGCAATGGTGCGAGATTTCCTCGACAACGAGGACGCTTGTCAAAAGAGCTCCGGCGCGCAACAGGACACTCGCGACCGCCCGCCCCGAATGGTGATGGAGACCGTGGACGACCGCGCCGCTGAGGAGCGTCGCGATTACCAGGACCGTACCTACCGGCGTAGCGCCAGGTGCCTGGACGCCGACGTGAGTGTTCTGGTAGTCAGCATTGTACTTCAGCACCCCGTAGATGAGCGCCACTTCAGCGACGTCGGCCGCGACGGCTGGAGCGCCGTACCACTGGGTCGCGGCGCCGGCCGGGGGTGGTGGCGCCTGGGGTGCGCTGACGGGCGGCGACGCGACTGGCTGGCCAGCGCCGACGGGAATCACGACGGAATCGGCGGATGGCTCGGAGGCAGGCGCCTGTACCAGGAGCGTCGCCATGACCGGCAGAACCGCGAGCCAGGACATGCCGGTCCACAGTAGCAATGTTGATGCCGTCTGCGATCGGCGCGAATCCGTGGCCCGAAGATCCGCCGACCGGGGCACCTGCACGCCGGGCGTCCGATTTTCAACGCACGCCCGCCGTCAGCGCGTGTGCTGCGTCCGGAAGGGACGCGCCTTCCGATCCGGCTTGAGTGCCGCGCCGGTCGCCGGCTGGCGCAGCGGCACCAGCTGGTGAGGGCCGTTGCCGATCAGGTCGGCGCGGCCCATTTTGCGGAGCGCCTGGCGCAGGAGCGGCCAGCCGGCCGGATCGTGGTAGCGCAGGAACGCCTTGTGAAGCCGCCGCACCTTGATCCCCTTGGCGACGGGGACGGTCTCGCCGCCCTTTCGCCGAAGCCGGCGCAGCGGGTTCTGCCCCGTGTGGTACATCGCCGTCGCGGTCGCCATCGGCGAGGGGAGGAAGGTCTGCACCTGGTCGGCGCGGTAGCGGTTCTTCTTCAGCCAGAGCGCCAACGCCAGCATGTCCCGGTCGGTGGTCCCCGGGTGCGCGGCGATGAAGTACGGGATCAGATACTGCTTCTTCCCGGCCTTCTCCGACGCTTCGTTAAACAAACGCTTGAACTTCTCGAAGCTCCCGATCCCCGGCTTCATCATCTTGGAGAGCGGCCCGTCCTCGGTGTGCTCGGGGGCGATCTTCAGGTAGCCGCCGACGTGGTGGGTGGCGAGCTCGCGGACGTACTCGGGCGAGGTCGCCGCCAGGTCGTAGCGGACGCCCGACGCGACCAGCACCTTCTTCACGCCCGGCACCGCCCGCACCTTGCGGTACAGGTTGATGAGCGGCGTGTGGTCGGTCTTCAAGTTTGGACAGATCGCCGGGTAGACACACGACGGGAGCCGGCAGGCAGACTCGATCGCCGGGCTCTTGCAGTGGAGGCGGTACATGTTGGCGGTCGGGCCGCCGATGTCGGAGATGACGCCGGTGAACCCCGGGACGGTGTCGCGGACCGCCGCGATCTCCTTCACGACCGACGCCTCCGAGCGGTTCTGGATCACCCGCCCCTCGTGCTCCGTGATCGAGCAGAAGGTGCAGCCGCCGAAGCAGCCCCGCATGATGGTGACGGAGAATCGGATCATGTCGTAGGCCGGGATCTTGGCGTCGCCGTAGGCGGGGTGCGGCCGGCGCGTGTACGGCAGCTCGTAAAGGCGGTCCAGCTCGGGGGTCGACAGCGGCAGCGGCGGCGGGTTCAGCCAGAGATCGCGGTCGCCGTGCCGCTGGACCAGCGCGCGGGCGTTGCCCGGGTTCGATTCGACGTGCAGGAGGCGCGAGGCGTGCGCGTAGAGGACCGGATCGCCTGCCACAGCGTCCGCGTCGGGCAAGCGAATGACGGTCCGGGCGCGATCGGATCTGCGTGGGCGAAGGCTGGCGCCTGGCAGCAGCGCCGGGGCCGGCGCGTTGGCGGGCGCGCACGCTCCGTCCGACCCTGCGCGGGCGGTCGGGTCGGCATAGGGATCGGCGTGCGCCGCGACCGCCCCCGGCGTGTCGACCTCGCGCGAGTCGATCTCCGTCCAGCCGTCGGGCGGCGGACCGGCGGCGCGCGTGAAGGCCGTGCCGCGCAGATCGCGGATCGCCTCGACCGGCTCACCGGCGCCGAGGCGGTGCGCGATCTCGACGATGGCGCGCTCACCGTTGCCGTAGACCAAGAGGTCGGCCTTGGCATCGAGCAGCACCGAGCGCCGGACCTTGTCGGACCAGTAGTCGTAGTGGGCGATCCGGCGCAGGCTCGCCTCGATGCCGCCCAGCACGATCGGGACGTCGGGGAAGGCCTCCCGGCAGCGCTGCGCGTAGACGACCACCGCGCGATCGGGCCGCCGGCCGCCCGCGCCGCCCACGGTGTAGGCGTCGTCGTGCCGCAGCCGCTTGTCAGCGGTGTAGCGGTTGACCATCGAGTCCATGTTGCCGGCGGTGACGCCCCACATGACGGCCGGGCGTCCGAGCGCCTTGAACGGCTCGGCGCTTCGCCAGTCGGGCTGCGCCAGGATGCCGACCCGGAACCCCTGCGCCTCGAGCAGCCGCCCCACCAGCGCCATGCCGAAGCTGGGGTGGTCGACGTAGGCGTCGCCGGTGACCAGGACGACGTCGCAGCTCTCCCAGCCGAGCGCCTCCATCTCGGCGCGCGAGGTCGGCAGCCAGGGCGCCGTCCCGAACCGCTCCGCCCAGTGCTTGCGCCGGGCGAACAGCGAGTGCGGGACCAGGTCCGGCGAGACCGGAACAAACCCGGCCCGCGATGACGGCGACGGGCTCGCCGCGGCTGAGTCCGCCATCGCGTGGACGGAGTTGGGCTCCGCCCAACGGAGTCCGTCGCGGGGGGGTGCGGGGACCCTGTCAGGGTCCCCGCGTCTAGGTGTCACGCGCGGAGTGATACCACGCCCTTCCACTTGTGGCATGCTGGGCCCGATGGGTTGGTCGGAGCAGCGGCAGTATCCGCGCCTCGGGTTGGGGTTGCCGGTGACGCTGCTGTTCCTCGGCCACGGGCAGATCGAGGCCGAGCTGCAGGACATCTCGCGCGGCGGGTGCTTCTTCAAGTCCAACGCCGTGGTCTCGCTGGACAAGCGGATCTCGGTCGTGCTGTCGGCGACCGGCGGCAGGACCTGCCAGGCCTCGGGGCGCGTGGTGCGGACCGTCGCCTACAAGGGGTTCGCCGTGCTGTTCGACGAGGACGACACGGCGTCGCTCGACGAGCTCCTGCGCGATCTGACCGCGCTGCCGCAGGAGGGGCGCGCCGCCCTGCTCAGCACGGTCCTGCGCCCCGAGATCCAGATTTATTAGGTCCCGCCGTCGCCGACGCGGGTCGCCATGCCGTCGGCGGTCGGGGTGCAGGTGAAGATCACCGCGTTCGCGGCGCCGGTCATCGACATGGACATGGTGTTCCCGGAGACCGTCAGCGACCAGGTGTTGATCGAGATCGGAACCGATTGCGACTGGCCGCCGACGTCAACCATGACCATGCAGGTCTGGCCTGTCTCGGCGGTCGCCGTGTTGTTGTTAACGATGAAGTTGATGTCACACATGACGCCGCTGCCGGTGAGCATCGTCGAGACGTGCGTCGCGTCGACGCGGAAGATCGTCATCGTGTCGCCGGTGAGATCGATGGGCGCGATGCTGGCCCCCAGGCCCCCGCACATGGGCTGGAGCGACCCCGAGCCGAACGTCCAGCTGCCGGCGAAGGCCGCCGCCGGATCGCTGTTGGTCATCACCGCGTTGCTGCCGCAGCCGAGGAGCAGAAACGCGGCCGCGGCGCCGCAGAGGCGGGCGATCGAAGTGGTCTTGGGCGTCATGGTCTTCTCCATTTTCATGTTCTAGGGCCGCACTCTACATCTACATGGGCGGCGGCGTGAGCGCGGCGGTCGCGTAGACAAAGGGGGTGATCCAGTTGATCGCGATCTCGTTGACCTCGTAGGCAGCCGACTGGTCCGTCCAGTTGGTGTCTGAAGGCGCGACCATCTTCGAGGTGCTGTTGGCGCCGCCGACCAGCAGGCCCGGCCAGGGATCGCTGACGCTGTCGCCGGTCGACGGCCCGTGGTGCGGGCTCTCGGGCGGGTGGTAGCCGACCATCGTGACCTGGGACCGGTCGTAGGAGTTCCGCCCCAGCAGGAAGTCGAGCTGCATCTGGATCGCGTCCGGGTACCGGTAGCTGGGGCTGAGCGTGTTCGCCACCCAGAGCAGCATCGCCGTGCGCGCCACGGAGCCGTTCGACCCCCAGTAGAAGCTGTCGCCGAGGGCGCGCCCGAAGGCGTGCGTGCTCGCGGTCGCCACCAGCGAGTCGGCTGCGGTCATGAGCCCGGCCGACAGCGCCGCCACGACCGCCGGGGTGCGCGCGCTCGCGTCCGGGCGCTGCGACAGCAGATAGGTGTAGATGCCCAGGTTCGCGACGTTGGGCCAGTCGAAGTCGGACGCCACCGTCT
Organism: uncultured Pseudomonadota bacterium; assembly: GCA_963831685.1. GTDB lineage: Bacteria > Myxococcota_A > Polyangia > Fen-1088 > Fen-1088 > JADGRB01. The sequence goes on along the minus strand of CAWHRJ010000004.1, from coordinate 390,764 downwards.
GCCCGGCCGCGCGGGTCTCGAAGTCGGCCAGCGCCGCCGGATCGCCGGTCGTCTCCCACATCTCGGCCGCCGCCCAGAGCCGGTTGTCGGGGTCGGTCTCGAAGTAGTGACCGGTCGAGAAGACGACGGTCCCCTTCATCGATGGGTCGTCGTTGGCTGCGACGGCCGGCCCGGCGTTGGCGCCGAGGTAGGCGTAGCCGAGCTCGGCGGCGGCGAGATACCTGGCGGCGTCCGTCGGCGCGCCGTCCTGGTAGATGCGCGCCGCCTCGGCCATCACGGCCACGAAGTTGGCCGTCATCGCCGTCCCGATCCCCGAGAAGTACCGCTTCTGGCTGTCGTACTCGGGCAACGTGCCGTAAATTTCGAACGCCAGCGCGGTCAGCTTGTCGGGCAGGCCGCCGCCGCCGCTGGCGTTCTGGGCGGTGAGCAGCCAGTCGAGCTCCCACTTCACCTCCCAGAGAAAGTCCGGCAGCGGCGCGGCGCCACCGTCCGCGATCTTTCCGTGCTCCGGGATCGGCAGCGACAGCGCGGCCAGCGTCGGCCGGAAGTGCTCCCAGGCGCCGAGCAGCATCCCGACGCTGAAGGCGCCGTTGTTCACGTACTTCCCGTAGTCTCCCGCGTCGTGCCAGCCGCCCGTGCTGGCGAACGGTGTGTCGGCGCCGGTCAGGTACTGGAGCGAGTCGGCGTCGTGCAGGTGGCAGGCGCCGTGCTGCCAGGTGTCGCTCCCCATCGTGATCTTCACGGCGGTACCGCAGCGCTGCCCGTACATGCCGGTCATCGCGGTGGCGAGCGCGCCGGCGAACACGTCGGGGCCGATCTGGAACGGCGCCGATCGGGCGGTCTCATCGGAACCGAGCGCCGGCACGGTGACGTAGTACGTCCCGGGGCTGTCGAACGGTGAGAAGTCGGCGAAGTAGTAGGTGATGCCGAGGTCCGTGTCCGCGAAGGGGCCGGTGACCTCGCACGCCCACTGCAGGTTGCCGTTCAGATCGAACACCTCCGCCGTCGTGTCCGCGAGCGCGGTCATGCTGGCGGGCAGCACGACTGTCGCGACCTTCGCGCGTCCGGTCGCATATCCGACGCTGTCGACGCGGACGCCGTGCACGACCCAGTCGCCCGCCGGCGCCCCACCCCCTCCGCCGCTCGGGAACAGCGAGGAGCAGGCCGGTGCGAGGCTCGTCAGCGCGAGCAAACCCAAGCTAGATGAAAGACGCACGTGAAACCCTCCGCGGTCTGACGGCTATTCTACGTGACGCCGGCGAGCGGCCAAGCGCCGAGTGCGTCAGGCGAAGGCGGCCCCAGCGGCGCCACCGCCAGAGGATCCCGCGGGCCCGCTGGCACCCGCGGCCCCACCACCCTGGCCGCCGCCCGAGGTGCCGCCGCCGGATGTACCGCCACCCGACGTGCCGCCACCCGACGTGCCGCCGCCCGATGTGCCGCCGCCCGATGTGCCGCCACCCGACGTGCCGCCACCGGATGTGCCGCCGCCCGATGTGCCGCCGCCCGAGGTACCGCCACCGGAGGTACCGCCACCGGATGTGCCGCCACCGGATGTGCCGCCGCCCGACGCGCCGCCGCCCGCGCGACCAGCACCGCCGGCCGCACCGCCGCCGCCCGACCGCCCTGCGCTACCCTGTGTGCCAGCGGCGCCGCCGTTGCGACCGGCGCCTCCGAAGCGACCGGCGGCTCCCGTCGTGCCGGCAACGCCGCCATTGCGCCCGGCGCCTCCGGTCGTGCCGCCGGTACTCGTGAGGCCGCCCGTGCCGGTCACGCCGCCGGTGCCGGTCGTTCCGCCTTTGGCGCCGCCGGTCCCCGTCGTCCCGCCGCTCGCGGAGCCGCCGGTTCCGCCACCGGCGTCGAGGTCGAGGTTATCGCTCTGCGCGCATCCATAGATCAGCGCCACCGCGGGCAGGCCGATCAGAAGGAGGCGTTTCCAACCCCGTGCGCCGCCGTCCATGGGGCACGATCATACACAGGCGAGAATAATCGGACACCGCAATCAACCGCGCGTCACGCCGCGGACGATCGCCATCTCTGCGATTTTTTCGATGAAATCGGGGTAGAGGTGACCGCCCTCCTCGGCGGCCCAGGCGAGATCCTCGCCCTCGGCCAGGTACGGATTGGGGTTGGCCTCGACGATGTAGATGGCGTCGTCGTGCGCCAGGCGGACGTCGATACGGCCGTAGTCGCGCAGCCCCGCCGCCTCGTAGGCGCGCAGCGCCACCTCGGCCAGCCGTTGCCGCACCTCCGGCGACAGGTTCTTCGCGATCTCGTTCTGGATGCCGCGGCTCTCGCGGTAGCGGACGCTCCACTTGGCCTTGAACGTCGCGATGCGGCTCTCGGCCGTCGAATCGTTGCCGAACACCATCTCGATCGGCGGCAGCGCCACCGGCCGGTCGTTCCCCATGACGCCGATGTAGAGCTCACGCCCGGCGATGAACTCCTCGACGATGGCGTCGGTCTTGAAGCGGTCATGGATGAAGGTGACCCGCTCCTTGAGCGCGTCGTCGTCGCGCACCACGGACGACTGCGCGATCCCGACCGAGGCGTCCTCGTCGAGCGGCTTGACGATGAGCGGGAAGCGCAGGTCGGAGGGGCGCTGCACCGGCGCGCGGCGCGCGCAGACCATGAAGTGCGGGATCCGGATCCCCTGGTAGGCGAACACCTTCTTGGTGAGCGCCTTGTCGCGCGCCAGCATCAGCCCCTCGGACGACGCGCCCGTGTAAGGCAGCCCGAGCATCTCCAGCACGGCGGCGACCGTGTAATCGAGCCCCGACTGGCCGCGGAACCGCTCCGCCAGGTTGAAGACGACGTCAGTCGGCTCGGCGCGCAGGCCGGCAACCAGCTGATCGATGTTGTCGCGGAAGCCGAAGAGCCGCACCTCGTGACCCTTCGAGATGAGCGCGCGCGCGACGTCGAACTCCGCCTCGTCCGTCGACTCGACCTGCTTCTTGTAGTCCTGCGACGCGGGCGGCTCGCCGTCCGTGTCGAAGAGAACCAACACCCGCGCTTTCTTCAAGCCCTCCTTTGATACCTGATCGTCTCGGGGTGCGTCCAGCGCTTGGATCTAGTTCGTGCAGAGCAGGACGCGGCCACAGCCCGCCTCGCCGAGGACGAGGGCATTGCCGGTGGGCGAGAACGCGAGCGACTGCGGCGTCGCGTTCAGGTTGACGAACCGGGCGTAAGGGGTGAGGGCCGAGAGGTCCCAGATCGACAACACGCCGTAGTCTCCCGCTTCCGTGACGCCGCTCCCCACCGCCAGGTAGTTGCCATTCGCGGGCGAATAGGCGAGCGCCCTCACATCGGGGTAGTTCGTCGAATCCACGACCAGGGACACGGTCGAGAGCGTCGTGTCGGCGCTCGGAACAGCCGTCAGCCAGACCTCGGACACATAGTCGCCGAGCGCCAGCGAGACGCCATCCGCCCTGAAGGCCGACGAGTAGATGGGGTCGTCGTAGTAGCCGTAGCCGCCGGCAGAAGAGAGGTCCAACAGGATGGGCACGCTGAGTGTGCTCCCCGAGAGACTGAAGATCTCCGCCTCGCCGTAGTAGTCGGGCGTCTCTCCGCCGACCACGATCGTCGTCGAGCCGCCAGGTCCCGGCACGGGCGAAACGGACAGGGTGTCGACGTAGTCAGCGAGCGACGCCGTCGCGACGGCGGTCGGCGTGCCGATCACGTGCACGTAGAGCGTCTCTCCGTCGTCCACGCTGACGATGTGCTGCGAGTCCGGGGAGAACCCGACTCCCAGCGCCGTCCCGCCGATCGCCAGCGGCGGCGACGCCTGGGTCCAGCTCCCCACGTTGTAGACCTCGATCGCCCCTCCGCCACCGGCGGCGAGATACTGGCCGTTCGGCGAGAAGGCCAGGAAGCCGTAGGCGTCATTGAGCGACGTGTGGGGCAACGCCAGCACGGTGAGGGGGGTCAAGGCCCTGCCGTCGAAGCTCCAGATCTTGACGTTGGCGTCGGCACCTCCCGTCGCCAGCAGCGTGCCATCGCGCGAGAAGGCGACCGAGTCGACGTAGACGTCGGCCGCGCAATTGTCATTCGTCTCGTGGCTGTACTCCGTGCAGCAGGCGAGCTGTGGCGGGGTGCCGGCCGCGGGGGTCGAGGCGCAGTTGCCGGTGCCGCCGCCCGTGCCAACCGAACCGCCGGTGCCGACGCCGCCCCCCGTCCCGATGTTCCCGCCCGTACCCGTGCCGCTGCCGCCGGTGCCGAGCGAGCCACCGGTTCCGGTCGTCTGGCCACCGTCGGCGTTGCAGAGCAAGGCGCGGGTCAGACGGACCGGTGACGGCGGATCCGTCGTCACGCCCGGCCCCGCGATGTTCGCGGTCCCCTGCCCTTTGTAGCCGAGGCAGCTCCCCGTCCGCGACGCGGTGGCGTCGATCGTGACGTCGCCGATCGCATCGGATGAAACGTAGAGGCCGAACACCTTCCCCGTCGCCGACAGACCGCTGGTCAGGCTGAACACCTTCGTCGTCCCGGCGGCCGTCAGGGTCAAGTTGGTCACGTCGCCCGCCAGGCTATCGGCGATGACCGACACCACGATCAGCGAGTCCTTCTCCTTGTTGCACCCCGCGCCCGCGACACCGAGGCAGTAGAACCCGCTGACGACGAACGCGGCGCGAACCCATTTTGATTGGCTCAAGCCAAAGCTCCAGGAGCGCATTGTAGAGCGAGCCGGCCGGCCGGTCACCTTCCCCACGGGCCCAGCTGGAGAAGAATGTTGCTGCCAGGTCCGAAAACGGCCGGCGCCTTTCCGGCCGAAGGCGCATCGTAAGCACGTGACGCCGCTCGACCCGGAGGCCTGCTACCGCGCCGTCGGCGCCCGTGACGCGCGCTTCGACGGACTCTTCTTCGTCGGCGTGAAGACGACCGGCGTCTACTGCCGCCCGATCTGCCCGGCGCGCACCCCGGGGCGCGACCGCTGCCTTTTCTTCCGCCGGGCGGCCGAGGCCGAGGCGGCGGGCTTCCGCTCCTGCTTCCGCTGCCGCCCCGAGCTGGCGCCCGGCGCCGCGCCGCTCGACGCGACGTCCCGGGTGGTCGCGGCCGCCCTCCGCCGGATCGAGGACGGTGCGCTCTCCGATGGAACGACGATGGACGAGCTGGCTGGCTCGCTCGGCGTCTCCGACCGCCACCTGCGTCGCGCGATGCAGGCCGAGCTGGGGGTCAGCCCCCTGGCCCTGGTCGAGTCGCGCCGCCTCGCGCTGGCCCGACAGCTCATCGTCGACAGCGCGCTGCCGATGACGGAGGTCGCCTTCGCCAGCGGCTACCGGAGCGTCCGGCGGTTCAACGCCGCCGTGAAGGCTCGCTACGGGCGCGCCCCGGGGACCATGCGACGCGCGCTCCCCGACGATGGCAGGGCCCCGGACGACACGGTCACGGTGACGTTGCAGTACCGTCCCCCTTACGACTGGAGCGCGATGCTCGGTTACCTGGGCGCGCACGCGATCTCCGGCGTCGAGCTGGTGCGGAACGGCGTCTACCTGCGCACCGCGGCCGTCGGCGGGCACCGCGGCTGGCTTGCCGTCGCCGCCGATCCCAAGCCCGCGGCGCTGCGGGCGACGATCTCGACGTCGCTGGCCGGCGCCCTGCCGACCGTCCTCTGCCGGCTGCGGCGGCTGTTCGATCTCGACGCTCGCCCGGCCGCGATCGCCGCGCACCTCGCGCTCGACCGGCGCCTGGCGCGACACGTCCGCGCCCGCCCCGGGCTGCGGGTGACCGGCGCCTTCGACCCGTTCGAGGCGGCCGCCCGCGCAGTCGTCGGCCAGCAGGTGAGCGTCGCCGCCGCCCGGACGATTGGCGCGCGGCTGGCGGAGCGCCTGGGCGAGAGGATCGCGACGCCCCATCCCGAGCTCGCGCGGCTCTTCCCCGACGCCGCCGCCGTCGCCGGGGCGGCCGCGCGCGATCGGGTGGCTCTGGGGCTGCCGGCCGGCCGCCTCGAAACGCTGCGGGCGCTGGCGCTGGCCGTATCGCGGGGCGACCTCACGCTCGAGGCCGTCGAGCCGACCGAGCTGGTCGAACGCCTGAGCGCGCTGCCCGGCATCGGTCGCTGGACCGCGCACTGCCTGGCGATGCGCGGCCTCGGCTGGCCGGACGCCTTTCCCGAGGACGATCTCGTCCTGCGCCGCGCGCTCGGCGGTATCTCCGGTCGCCAGGCGCGCGCGCTCGCCGAGCGCTGGCGCCCCTGGCGAGCCTACGGCGCGACTTATCTTTGGACCGCCCACTCCCACCGCCCCATTTTTTCCGCAGGAGCAAGCCAGCCATGAGCAACGCCAGGTTCTTCACCACCGCGTCGAGCCCCGTCGGCCGCCTGACCCTGGTCGCCGCGGGCGACCGTCTCGTCGCGCTCACTTTCGACGACGATTCGCACGCCGCCCGGGCGCGCGGGGACGCCGCCCGCGACGATCGCCGCCTCCGCGCGGTCGCCACCCAACTCGAGGAATACTTCGCCGGGACCCGCACCGCCTTCGACCTGTCGCTCGCGCCCGAAGGGACCGCCTTCCAGAAGAAGGTCTGGGCGGCGCTTCGCCGCATCCCCTTCGGCGACACAGCCAGCTACGGTCAGATCGCGCGCGCGATCGGCACGCCAACCGCCGCGCGCGCCATCGGCGGCGCCAACCACCGGAACCCGATCGCCATCATGATCCCCTGCCACCGCGTGATCGGGGCCGACGGCTCGATGACCGGCTACGGCGGCGGCCTGCGGCGCAAGCGGTTGCTGCTCGATCTCGAGTCCCGGGTCGCCGCCTCCAGCCAGCTCACGCTGCCGGGCGCCGCCTAGTCTCAGGCCGCGGCCGCCGGCGGCGCGGGGGTGGCCACCGCCTCGGTGGCGCGGATGCGGCGCTTCTCCTGGACGACGTGGACGACCTGGTCGAGGACGACGGCGATCAGGATGACCGAGCCGACGATGATGAAGGTCCAGTTGGGGTTGAGGCGCCAGAGGCGCGGAATTCCGTCGGCGTCCTGGTAGCGGACCTGGAACATGTTGATGCCGTTGTCGATCACCTTCATCATCGCCGAACCGATCACGATGCCGAGGACGGTCCCCTCGCCGCCGCGCAGCGAGCAGCCCCCGAGCACGACGGCCGCGATGGCGTAGAGCTCGTAGGCCACGCCGACCTGCTGGGACATCTGGCCGATGTAGGCGGCGTAGCAGACCCCCGCCACACCGGCGAGCCCGGCGGAGATCACGTAGGTGGTGGTCTCGATCCGCTTGACCGGGATGCCCGAGTAGGCGGCCGCGTCGCGGTTGCCGCCGATCGCGTAGAGGTAGCGGCCAAAGACCGTCGAATGAAGGATGTAACCGCCGAGCGCGATCACCCCCAGGAAGATCAGGAGCGGGTACGGGAGCAGCGGATCCCCGCCGTGCATGAAGAGGCCCTCGTTGGCCAGCTTGAGCAGCGGCGACGTCCCGAGGCTGAGCGTCCCCCCCTGCACGACCGTCTGGGAGATGCCGCGGATGAAGAGCATCCCGGCCAGCGTCACGATGAACGGCTGCAGGTGGAGCCGCGTGATGAGGAGGCCCTGCAGAAGCCCCACCAAGAGCGCGGCCGCGAGCGCCACCGTCATGCCGAGCGCCAGCGAATGGCCGCCGCCGCCCGTCGCCTGCGAGGAGACGCGGGCGATGATGACGCCGGTCAGCCCGACGACCGAGCCGACCGACAGGTCGATGCCGCCGGTGATGATCACGAAGCCGCTGCCGATGGCGTAGATCCCCAGCATCGAGATCTGGCGGAGCGTGTTGACCGCGTTCGACTGCCCGAGGAAGTCGCTGTTCGAAATGAAGAGCAGGAGGCACATCACCACCAGCGCGCTGGCCATGCCGAGCTCGCGCCTCATGCCGCCACCTCCGCCGCCGCGCCCGTCATGAGCGCGCCGATGCGCGCCTGCGAGATCTCGTGGCCGGCCAGCAGCCCGGTCATGCGCCGCTCGTGCATGACCACCACCCGGTCGCTCATACCAATCACCTCTTCCATGTCCGAGCTCACCACCAAGACAGCGATCCCTCCCGCCGCGAGCGCGGCGATGTGTCGATAGATTTCGGCCTGCGCGCCGACGTCGATCCCGCGCGTCGGCTCGTCGAGAATCAAGACCTTGGGGCTCATGGCCAGCCACTTGCCGAGCACCACCTTCTGCTGGTTGCCGCCCGACAGGTTGACCACCTTCTGGCGCATGCTCGGCGTCCGCGTCGCCATCCGCTTCACCTCGGCCTCCGCCGTCCGCCGCTCGGCCGCGCCGTCGAGCCGCCCCCAGCGGCTGTAGCTGCGCAGGTTGGGGAGCGTCGTGTTCTCGGTGACCGACATCGGCAGCACCAGCCCATTGTGCTTGCGATCCTCGGGCGCAAGATAGACGCCGCGCCGGATGGCGTCGCCCGGGTTCTGGGGCGCGTACGGCGCACCCTCGAGCGTCATCTTGCCGGCGCGTGCCGGCGTGACGCCGAAGATCGCGGTCATGAGCTCCGTGCGTCCCGCGCCGACGAGGCCGGCGAAGCCCAGGATCTCCCCGCGCCGCGCGGCGAAGCTGACGCCGGCCGGCGCGCCCGGGACGACCAGATCCTTCACGTCGAGGACGACCTCGCCGGCCGTCCGTCCCGCCCGGTCGGGGAAGTAGGCCCCCGACAGCTCGCGGCCGACCATCAGCGCGACGATCTTGTCGGGCGTCGCCTCGGCCCGCGAGAGATCGCCGACCCAGCGCCCGTCGCGCAGCACGGTGACCCGATCGGCGAGCAGCTGCACCTCCTCCATCCGGTGGGAGATGTAGATGATGCAGACGCCGTCGGCGCGCAGCTTCCGGATCATCTCGAACAGCTTCTCCGACTCCGTCGCCGACAGCGACGCCGTCGGTTCGTCCATGATGATGATGCGCGCGTCGGTGGAGAGCGCCCGCGCGATCTCCACCATCTGCATCTGCCCGACGGTCAGCTTGCCGAGCTGGATGGTGGGCGCGATAGGCAGCCCGACGCGCGCCAGGAGCGCGATGGCCCGCTTGTTCATCGACGCGCGCGCGAGCGGCGCCAGCAGCACGGGCGCCCCCTCGTTGCCCAGGAAGATGTTGGCCGCAATGTCCAGGTTCGGCGCCAGCATCAGCTCCTGGTGGATGAGCGCGATCCCGAGCCGCTTGGCCGCCCGCACGCCGTCGAGCGCGACCGGGCGGCCGTCGATCCGGATCTCGCCCGTGTCGGGCGGCTGGATCCCGCCCAGTATCTTCATGAGCGTGCTCTTGCCGGCGCCGTTCTCCCCCATGAGCGCCAGCACCTCGCCGGCGCGCGCGGAGAGCGAGACGTCGCGCAAGGCCGTCACGCCGGCGAAGCGTTTTCCGATCCCGCGCATCTCGAGCAACGGGACTGACACGGAAGCGGCGGCGCCGCTGGGCGATTCGGGCTCTGTCACCGGCGGGACCGGACGATCACGAACGCTTCAGCTCGGCCAGCTTGGCCTTGAACCCAGCGACGTTGCTCTTGTCGATCAGATCGACGCCGGTGTCGATCATGTGGTTGGGCGGGATGGCCGCCTTGGCAGCGGCCCCTTTGGTCGCCAGATCGTGCATCCACTTGGAGGCCAGGTACCCGAACATGAACGGCTTCTGGACGACGGTGACCTGGATGGCGCCGTTCTCGATCCCGTCCAGCGTGCCGTCGTCCTCGTCGAACACGGCCGCCAGGACCTTCCCCTTCTTGCCGAGCCCGTCCAGCGCCGCCGCGATCGCCGGCCCGTTGTAGTTGTAGAGGCCTACCACCATCGACAGATCGTGGTGCGCGTTCACGATGTCCTCGACGTTGGCGCGCGCCTTGGCGCGATCGGTGTTGTCCTCGCGCTTGTCGACGATCTCGATCTTGTGCCCGGCGATCACGTCCGCGATCCCCTTGAGACGCTGGGCCGCGTTGTCGGCCGCGAACGTCCCCACGAACACCGCGATCTTCCCCCCTTTGGGGCAGCAGCTCGACGATCCGGCCGCCCAGGACCCTGCCGGCCTGGTAGTTGTCGGTCCCGATGTAGAGCAGCCGCTTCGACTTCGGCGCGTCCGAGTCGAAGGTGATGAGGTTGGTCTTCTCGGCGATCCTGTCGAGCAGCGGCACCTGATCGTTGGGTGCGATGGCGCTGATGGCGATCGCGTCGTAGTTCTGGGCGGCCAGGTCCTGCAGGATCTGGTTCTGGTTCTCGGCGGTGCCGCTGGCGGGGCAGCTTCAGGTCGACCTGAACCTTTCCCTCCTTTTCATATTTATGGATTCCGGCACCGGCAATCTTCCAGAACTCGCTGGTGTTGTTGGTGATGAAGGCCAGCTTGACCAGCTTCTGCTCGGGCGCCGCGGCGCCTCCAGAGGCGGGGGGGGTCTTGTTGCAGCCCAGGAGACCCGTCAAGCAGAGCGAAAAAACAGCGATCGCGCCGCGCTTGCGCATCAAGTGCTTTGTCATGATGGGCCGGGATAGTAACCTACACGTCATGAACCGATCCTCTCATTCTCGCTACCCCAATGATAAGTTCACTCCCCGCCCCGAAGACCACTTCACGTTCGGTCTCTGGACGGTCGGCAACACCGGGCGCGACCCGTTCGGACACGCCGTGCGTGAGGTCCTGCCGCCGGTGAAGATCGTTCACGAGCTCTCCAAGCTCGGCGCCTACGGCGTCAACCTGCACGACGAGGATCTGATCCCGTTCGACGCGACGGCGGCCGAGCGCGAGAAGATCCTGCGCGAGTTCAAGGGCGCCCTCGCCGAGACCGGGATGAAGGTCCCGATGGCGACGACGAACCTCTTCTCGCAGCCGGTGTTCCGCGAGGGGGCCTTCACCAGCAACGACGCCGGCATCCGGGCGCTGGCGCTGTCGAAGACGATGCGCGCCATCGATCTCGGCGTCGACCTCGGCGCCTCGACCTACGTATTTTGGGGCGGCCGCGAGGGTCTCGAAACCAACGCCGCCAAGGATCCTCGGGACGCGGTTAAACGATTCCGGGAGGCGCTGAACTTCCTCTGCGAGTACGTGCGCGACAACGGCTACAACCTGAAGTTCGCTCTCGAGGCCAAGCCGAACGAGCCGCGGGGCGACATCTTCCTGCCGACCACCGGACACATGCTGGCCTTCATCTACACGCTCGATCACCACGAGATGGTGGGGGTGAACCCGGAGGTCGCGCACGAGGTGATGCCGGGGCTCGACTTCTCGCACGCCGTCGGGCAGGCGATCGAGTGTGGCAAGCTGTTCCACATCGATCTGAACGGCCAGAAGCCGGGCCGGTACGATCAGGACCTGCGGTTCGCCAGCGAGGATCAAAAGGGAGCCTTCTTCCTGGTCAAGCTGCTCGAGGACGCGCGCTGGGACGGCATGCGCCACTTCGACAGCCACGCCTACCGCACCGAGGACGAGCAGGGCGTCTGGGACTTCGCCTACTACAGCATGCGCTCGTACAACATCCTCAAGGACAAGGTGGCGCGCTTCCACGCCGACGCCGAGATCCGCGAGATCCTCGCCACACAGGAGAAGCGCAACACCACGCTGACCGGCGGCCTCGGCCCGCACTTCAAGTACGACAAGAAGACGGCCGCGGCCCTCAAGGCGCACGCGTTCGACGCGCCGGGGATGGCGGCGAAGGGCTTCGAGTTCGAGCGGCTCGATCAGCTGACGACCGAGATCCTGCTCGGCGTGCGCTGACGAGGTGAGCCTCTTCCTCGGCATCGACGTTGGAACCACCAACGTCAAGGCGCTCGTGATCGACGGGCGTGGGCGCACGGTCTCCCGTGCGTCCGAACCGCTCTCCATGCGCGTCCCGCAGCCGGGCTGGGCCGAGCAGAGCCCCGGCGACTGGTGGAAGGCCGCGACGCGGGCGGTGAAGCGCGCGGTTGGCAAGCGGAGGATCGACGCCGTCGGGCTCTCGGGCCAGATGCACTCGTCGGTCTTCCTCGACCGGGACAACAAGGTGATCCGACCCGCGCTCCTCTGGTGCGACGGGCGGACCACCGCGCAGTGCCGGGCGATCGCGGCACGCGTCGACGAGGCGTCGCTGCGCGCCTGGGTCTCCAACCCGCCGATGGAGGGGTTCACGCTGCCCAAGGTCCTCTGGCTGCGCGACACCGAGCCGGCCGCGTTCGCGCGCCTCTCGAAGGTGCTGTTGCCGAAGGACTACATCCGGCTGCTGCTCTCGGGGACGCTGGCGACCGAGTACTCCGACGCGGCCGGCACGCTGATGCTCGACGTGGCCAAGCGGCGCTGGAGCCGCGAGATGCTCGACGCGATGGAGCTCTCGCCGTCGCTGCTCCCTGAAGTTGCCGGCTCGACCGACGTGCTCGGCACCGTCTCGGCGCGTGCGGCGGCGGCCACCGGCCTCACGGCGGGGACGCCGATCGTCGGCGGCGGCGCCGACAACGCCTGCGGGGCGGTTGGCGTCGGCGCGGTCGCGCCGGGCGCGGTCGTCGCCAGCTGGGGGACCTCGGGAACGGTGGTCTGCCCGACGGCCGAGCCGAAGGTCGACCCCGGGATGCGCGCGCACACCTTCTGCCACGCCGCCCCCGACACCTGGTACGTGATGGGCGTAATGCTCACCGCCGGCGGCGCGTTCGCCTGGCACCAGCGGGAGCTGGCGCGCGAGCTCGCCAAGAAGAAGGACGCCGCCGAGCTTCTCAACAAGGAGGCCGCGCGCGTTCCCGCCGGCGCGCTGGGCCTGACGTTCCTGCCCTACCTGCAAGGCGAGCGGACGCCCCACCGCGACGCCGACGCGCGCGGCGCCTTCGTCGGCTTGTCGCTGGCGCACGGCCGCGCGCACATGACCCGCGCCGTGCTGGAGGGGATCTGCTTCGGCCTGCGCGACAGCCTGGAGATCATCGAATCGCTCAGCGTCTCCGTCCCCGAGGTGCTGATCACCGGCGGCGGCGCCAACGCGCCGTTCGTGCGGCAGCTGCAGGCCGACGTCTACGGCAAGCCGGTCGTCCCGGTCGACCAGCCGGAAGGTCCCGCGCTCGGGGCGGCGCTGCTGGCCGCGGTGGGGGCCGGCGCCTTCGCCAGCGTCGCCGACGCCGCCAGGACCATCCGCCGCCGCCCGCCCGTCGCGCCGCGCGCCGTCGTGCACGACGCCTATGACGAGCCGTACGCGCGGTTCAAGCGCCTCTACCCGGCTCTGCGCTCCGCGCGCTAAGCTCCGCCGCGCGATGAGTGAGCCGCACACGCTGGTCAACGCGCGCGGCGCCTCGGCGACGATTTCGCCGTTCGGCGCCATCCTCGTCGAGCTGCGCGTGCCCGATCGCGAGGGGCGGCTCGGCAACGTCGTGCTCGGGCTCGACGACGTGGCCGGGTACGCCCACCAGAGCTTCTTCCTGGGCGCGATCTGCGGCCGCGTCTCGAACCGGATCCGCGACGCGCGCTTCACGCTGGGCAACGTGACCTACCACCTCGAGGCCAACGACCCGCCCCACCACTTGCACGGCGGGAGCCGCGGCTGGTACCGCGTCCCCTGGACCGCCGAGGCGCCCGTGGCCGCCGCCGCCGGACCGTCGCTGGCGCTCGCGTACCACTCGCCCGAGGGAGACGCGGGCTATCCGGGCGCGGTCGAGGCGCGCGCGGTCTACACACTCACCGACGACAATCACCTGCGGCTGGAGATGACCGCCACCAGCGATCAGCCGACACCGATCAACCTGACCCAGCACAGCTACTGGAACCTGGCCGGCGCCGGTACTGTCCTCGACCACCTGCTGACGGTCTTCGCCGACGCGTACACGCCGGGCACACCGGTGGTCCCCGACGGCGCGGTCGAGTCGGTCATCGGGACGCTGTTCGACCACCGGTCTCCCAGGCGCGTCTCGCCCGAGCTCGATCACAACTTCGTCGTCGGCAAGACACCCGCGGCGATGCGCACGGTCGCACGCCTCCACGACCCGCGCTCGGGGCGCAAGCTGACGGTGGAGAGCAACCAGCCGGGGCTGCAGGTCTACGCCGGCAAGTTCCTCGACGGGTCGACCGCCGGCCGCGGCGTCACCCACGTCCGCCACGCGGGCGTCTGCCTCGAGACACAGGCGTTCCCCAACGCCATCAACGTCCCCGAGTGGCGCAGCCAGGTCCTCCTCCACCCGGGAGACACCTACCGCCACACGGTTGTCTACGCGTTCTCGACCGACTGAGCGCGACCGTGCCGCGCCTCCTCCTCGCCTATCATTTTTTCCACCCCGACGACGTCGTCAGCGCGCGCATCTTCAGCGACCTCGCCGTCGAGCAACAGCGGCGCGGCTGGGAGGTCAGCGTCGTGACCAGCAACCGCTCCTGCTTCGACCCCGCGCGCACGTTCGCGCCGTTCGAGGACTGGAACGGAATCCGAGATCCACCGCGTGTTTCGCCCCCCCTGGACGCAGGCGCGCCCGCTCCAGCGGCTCGGCAACAGCGGCTGGATGAGGGCGGCCTGGCTGGCCAAGATCGGGACGCTCGCCCGGAGCGCGCCGTTCGACGCCGTCGTCGTCGGGTCAGACCCGGCCTTCTGTGCCAGCCAGGGGCACGGCCTGCGGCGGCTCTGCCCCGACGCCGCGCTCGTCCACTGGTGCTTCGATCTCTATCCCGAGGCGATCGCCGCCGAGGGAGCCAACGCCGCCGTCCGCGCGCTGGTCCCCGTCGCGCAGCGGCTGATGAAGTGGAGCTACCGCGCCTATGACGAGGTGGTCGACATCGGCCCGCGGATGCGCGAGCGGCTGGCAACCTACGGTCCGGCCGCGCAGCGCACCGCCGTCCCCTGGGCGCTCGCCGAGCCGCCCCGCCCCGCCGTCGCCGATCCGGGCGTGCGCGCCGCGCTCTACCCGCGCGCCAGGCTGGCGTTGCTCTACTCCGGCACGATGGGGCGCGCCCACGACCACCGCGCGTTCCTGGCGCTGGCCCGCGCCTGCCGCGCGCGCTCGGGCGACGACGTCGCCTTCTGCTTCTCGTCGCGCGGAAACCGGCAGGAGGAACTGCGCGCCGCGGTCACGCCCGCCGACAGCAACGTCAGCTTCGTCCCCTTCGCCGACGAGCCGGCGCTGGAGGCGCGCCTCGGCGCCGCCGATCTGCACCTCGTCAGCCTGCAACCCGAGTGGGCGGGGATCGTCGTCCCCTCGAAGTTCTTCGGCTCGCTGGCCGTCGGGCGGCCCGTACTCTACGCCGGGCCCGGCGACTCCGAGATCGCGCGCTGGGTGGCGGAGTACGACGTGGGCCTCACCCTCCCCGACGGCGGCGATCTCGGCGCCGTCGTCGACCGCCTGCACGCGCTCATCGCCGACCCGGCGGCGCTCGGACGCTGGCAGGGAAACGCCTTCGCCGTCTACCAGCGCGCGTTCTCCAAGAAGGTGATCAACGACGGCTGGGACCAGTCGCTTCGCGCGCTCGTCGCCCGGCGCGGCGCCTCGGCCTAGAGGAACGTGTAGATCAGCGTCGCCTCGGTCAGCGTGTCGACCTTCTCGGCGAACGGCGCGATGCCGCTGAACGTCGCCCCCGTCGGAGAACCCGACGGAATGGGGAGCGGCGCCGGATTCTCGTCGTACTTGACCGCGAAGGCGAATCCGATGCTCAGCTTGCTGAGGAGCGTCGTCGTCAGACCGATCTTCCCGTTGACCCGGGTGTCGTGGAAGGCGTCGACACCCAATGTCGGCGGATAGGGGCTCGAGGCGTTGACCGCCGTCGACTCCCTGTTGAGATTGAACAGCGTCTCGACGCTGGCGGTGATGCCGGTCGCCTTCGTCAGCGTCAGCGTCTCACCGAGGAAGAGCCGCGCCGAGTGAATGGTCACCGGATCGTGCGTCGTCGGGGGGACCTCGACGTACCGTTCGTACGAGACGTCGTACCCGATCTCGGCGACCGCCAGGTGCATCGGGCTCTTGTAGACCTGACGGCTGTACCCGATCTGACCCCCACCGTAGAACGTCTTGCCGGCGATCTTGTCGGCCGCTGCCTGCGCGACGACGTACCCGGAGTTGTTGAGCGTGAAGAATCGATCGTAGCGCCCTCTCAGAAGCCAGTTGTTCGTCGTGTTGACCTCGGTCCTGGTGAGCCCCGTGATGTCCGGATTCCCGGTCACGGGATCGGGCGTGGGGGAGATGACCGCGCCCAGCACGTTGGACCGTCCGTAAGCGCCATTGGCGTCCACGCTCAGCCGGTTGTTCCCCTCCTTGCGCGAAACGTTCCCCGCGACGACGAACCCCGTGGTCTGCGAATTCCCCGAGGTCATGGTGAAGCCCCCCTTCGCCATCGCCTTCCACTCCACCGCGGGGGGCGGCGGGGGTGGCGGCTTCGGCGCCTCGACGACCTTGGTGCGTCGGGCTTGGCGAAGGTGAACGTCGGGTTGGTCTGGGCGAGCGCCGGCGCGGCCAGGAGCAGCGCGGCGACCACCATCGCAAGGGGGCTGTGCTTCATGGCGGCGCGAATGTAGCGACCGACCCCCCGGAGGGTCAACGTTCGAGGAACCCGAGCCGCGGGCGTGCTACAAACCGCTCGATGAGCGACGAGGGGCATCGCTGGACGTTCTTCCGCGCGGGGGGCTTCGATCAGGTGAAGCTGGCCTCGGGCGCCGATCTGGTGAACCTCCACGCGCTCGATCAGAAGCTGTGGGTCGCCCTCGCCTGCCCGACGACGGGGCTGGAGATCGATTCGCGCACGCTGGCACTGATCGACGCCGACAAGGACGGCCGGGTGCGCGCGCCCGAGCTCATCGCCGCCGTGACGTTCGCCTGCGCCAACCTCAAGGACCCCGGCGATCTGTTCAAGGGGGCATCGGCGCTGCCGCTCGCCGCGATCAACGACGCGCTCCCCGAGGGGAAGACCCTGCTGGCGTCGGCCCGGCGGATCCTGGCCGACATCGGCAAAGCGGACATCAGCGAGATCGCCCTGGAAGACGTCGGCGATCCGGCCCGGATCTTCGCCAACACCGTCTTCAACGGCGACGGCGTCATCACCGAGACGGCCGCCGAGGACGACGCCACCCGCACCCTGATCGGCCAGATCGGCGAGAGCATCGCCACCGTACCGGATCGGTCCGGAAAGCCAGGCATCGACGGCCCGATCACCGACGCGTTCTTCGCCGAGGCGCGCGCCTACAGCACCTGGCACGCCCGGGGCGAAGAGAGCCCGGCGAACGTCTTCCCCCTCGGTCCCGAGCGAACGGCTTCCGCGGTGGCCGCGGTCGCGGCCATCAAACCCAAGGTCGACGACTACTTCGGTCGCTGCCGGCTGGCGGCGTTCGATCCGCGCGCCCTCCCCTCGATCAACCGCAACGCCGAGGAGTACCTGGCGATCACGGCGCAGAACCTGACGATCTCCGTCGAAGAGATCGCCGGGTTCCCGCTGGCGCTCGCGGCGGCGGACCGGCCGTTGCCGCTCGGCGGACCGGTGAACCCGGCCCACGCGGCAGCGCTCCGGACGCTCCGCGACGACGCCGTCGCCCCGCTCTTGGGAGCGCGCACCGAGCTCACCGAGGGCGACTGGCTCGCGCTGGTCGAGAAGGTCGCACCCTACGAAGCCTGGCTCGCCGTCAAGGAGGGGCAGCGGGTGGAGAGGCTCGGCATCGCCCGGGTGCGCGAGATCCTGGCGTCGGGCGGCGCCGAGGTGCTGGCCGGCCTCCTGGCGCGCGACAGAGCGCTCGAGGCGGAGGCGACCAGCATCGAGCAGGTGGAACGCCTGGTCCGCTACCACCGCGATCTGGTCCGGCTCTGCACCAACTTCGTCAGCTTCGAGGACTTCTACGACGGGCGCCCGGCGATCTTTCAGTACGGAACGCTCTACCTCGATCAGCGGGCCTGCCACCTCTGCCTGCCGGTGGCCGACGCCGCCAAGCACGCGACGATGGTTGGGCTGGCCGGTGCGTTCCTCGCCTACCTCGACTGTACCCGCGCCGCAACCGCCGAGAAGGTCCAGATCGTGGCGGCCTTCACCGCCGGCGACAGCGACAACCTGATGGTCGGGCGCAACGGCGTCTTCTATGATCGGCAGGGGCGCGACTGGGACGCCACGATCACCAGGATCGTCGACAACCCGATCAGCATCCGCCAGGCGTTCTGGGCCCCGTACAAGAAGTTCGTCCGGTTGCTCGAGGAGCACGTGGCGAAGCGGGCGGCGGCCGCCGACGCCGAATCGCACGGCACGCTCACCGTCGCGGCCGTCGGGGCCGCCAACGTCGGCAACGTCAAACCGCCCGAGACCAAGAAGATCGACGTCGGAACGGTGGCCGCCCTGGGCGTCGCCGTCGGCGCCATCGGAACCTTCGTGACCGCTCTCATCGGCTACACCACCGGTCTCTTCAAGCTGGGCCCGCTGGCCACGCTGGGTGCGTTCGTGGGAATCCTGTTGCTCATCTCGCTGCCGTCGGTGGTGATGGCGTACATCAAGCTGCGCAAGCGGAACCTGGGACCCATCCTCGACGCGAACGGCTGGGCGGTGAACACGCGCGCGAAGATCAACGTGCCGTTCGGCGCCACGCTCTCCAGCGTGGCCAAGCTGCCGCGCGGGGCCAGGCGCGACACCAGCGACCGTTACGCCGAGACGTCGTTCCCCTGGAAGGCGCTGCTGTTCGTCGCGATATTGGCGTACGTGGGCTATTCCTGGTCGCAGGGGCGGCTCGATCGCTTCCTGCCCGAAGCCGCGCGCTCCACCACGATCTTCTCGCAGCGTTAGGTCGCCGTCGCCGTCGCGGTCGCCGGCGGCAGGGCGACGCGGAAGAGCGTCGAGCCGGTCAGCGGCGAGGAGACCGAGATCTCTCCGCCGGCGGCGCGGGCGAGCTCCCGGCAGATCGCGAGGCCGAGACCGAGCGATTGTCCGCCGTTCCTTCCACCGTCCTTGCCGGTGGCGCCCGGCTCGAACAGGCGCTGTCGGGTCGCCGCGTCGATGCCCGGACCGTTGTCCTTCACCTCGATGACCGCCCAGTGCTCGACCGTCCCGAGCCGCACCTCGACCTGGTTCGCGTTCCAGGGTCGATCGCCCAGCGCGTCGGCGGCGTTGAGAAGCAGGTTGAGAACGATCTGCGTGACCCGGCTCCCCGGAATGCGCACCGCCGGTGCGTCGCCGAGCACGACCGCGACGGGGCTCTTCGAGCCGAGGCGCGCGCGCGACATCCGGACGGCCCGCAGGATCGGCGCCTTGAGGTCGATGGCGGCGGACGCCTCCAGCTCCCGGGGCCGCAGGAACTGCTGGAAGTCACGCACCTGCGCGAAGATCTCGTTGCCGCTCACCGTGGCGAGCTCCAGCTCCGTGCCGAGCTCGTCGAGCTCCTTGCCGATGGGCTCGACCATCTCGCCGCGCGCGCGCAGCCGCTCGAGCTGCAACTCCAGCCCGTCCAGCGCCGCGATCAGACAGGAGAGCGGATTGGCGATCTCGTGGGCCAAACCGGTGGCCAGCATGCTGGCGGTCGCCATCCGGTCGAGGCGCGCCACCGTTTCGACCGGAAGGGTCACCAGAGCTTCTCGCGGCATCACGGGCGTGGTTTCCTCTTCCTTGGCAAAAGAGACTGCTGGGGGCATCTCATCCTCCTTCGTCATCCGACGTTCCCGACCAGCGTGCGGTAGAGCAACCGCCGTACCAGTTGATGAATCGCGGAATGTGGCGGAAACGTGACGTCGAGGAGCTCATCCGCCCTCCAACGCCACGAACCACCGTGGGCGCCACGAATCGGCCACGAGTGACCGTGGCCGCGTCCCTCAGGCTGAGCGACCGAGCAGATCGACCGGTCGGGTCAGCCCCCAGCGCTTGAGGCGGGAGCGGAGGGTGTTGGGATGAAGCCCGAGACGTCGCGCGGCGCCGCGCTCACCTTCGATGACCCAGCTGGTCGCCGCCAGCACCTCGGCCACGTAGCCGCGCTCGACCTCGTCGATCGTTCGCGAGGGGGTGCCGCGCAGAGCCGTGACCGGCGGCGACGTGACCGGACCGTCGTCCGCGTACGTCGGCGGCGCGCCCGCAGAGAGGTCGGGGAGCGCGTCCAGGTCGACCAGCGGCCCGCGCGCGAGGATCACCGCTCGCTCGATCACGTTCTGCAGCTCGCGGACGTTCCCCGGCCAGCGGTAGCTGCACAGCTCGTCCATCGCCTCGGGCGTCACGTCGTGGATCGGGCGCCCCGCCTGGCGCGCGAAGCGGAGCACGAACGAGCGCACCAAGAGCGGGATGTCGGCGATCCGCTCGCGCAGCGGCGGCAGGGCCACCGGAAAGACGGCCAGCCGGTAGTAGAGATCCTCGCGGAACCGGCCGCGCGCCACCATCTCCCGCAGGTTGCGGTTGGTCGCGGCGATCACCCGCACGTCGACGTGGACGGTCTCGGTCCCGCCCACCCGCTCGAACTCCCGCTCCTGCAGCACGCGCAAGAGCTTGACCTGGGTCTCGAGCGGCAGCTCGCCGACCTCGTCGAGGAACAGCGTCCCGCCGTGCGCCAGCTCGAACCGCCCCTTGCGCCGCTGCACGGCGCCGGTGAAGGCCCCCTTCTCGTGGCCGAACAGCTCGCTCTCCACGAGGCCGGCGGAGATCGCCGCGCAGTTCACCTTCACGAGCAGGCGCTCGCGTCGCGCGCTCGCGTCGTGGATGGCCCGCGCGACCAGCTCCTTGCCGGTCCCGGTCTCGCCAGTGATGAGCACGTTGGTGTTGGTGGCCGCCACGCGGTCGACGCTCTCCATCACCCGGCGGAGGCCCGGATCGAGCCCGACGACCTCCGACGAGGAATCGCGTCCACCCAGCTCCTGGCGGAGGTAATCGCGATCGGCGGCCAGCTCCTCCTCGTGTCGCTTGCGATCCGAGACGTCCTCGAAGAAGACCGAGGCGCCCGTCGGCGAGGGGTAGATGCGCACGTCGAGCCAGCGCCCCTCGTTCACGCTCCGTCCCTCGACGGTGACCGGGCGTTGCTCTCGCACGGCCAGCTCGAAGGCCTGCACAAACGCGCCCCCTTGAATCTGCGGGAAGAGCGACCAGGCGGTCTGGCCGAGCAGCTGGTCGCGCGGGCGCCCCAGCATCGCGATGGCGCGATCGTTGGCGTAGGTGTAACGGCCTTCGGCGTCGACCGCCACGAAGGCATCGGAGATGCGCGAGAGGATGCTGGCCACCTCGGCCCGCGCGTCCTCCGCCTCCTTGCGCGCCGTCTCGGCTTCGTTGCGCGCCGTCTCGGCCCGCGCCAGGAGCTCGTCCCGCTCGGCCTCGGCGGCGACCCGCCGGGTGACGTCCTCGAGGATGCCCAGGAAGTTGCGGTCGCCGAGCGGACCGGCCAGCGGCACGGCGCGCACCTCGACCGAGACGATCTCGCCGCTGGCGTGGACGAAGCGATGCACCGGGGTCGTGTAGCCGACGCTCGCCTCGACGGTCGAGCCCCAGCGACTGACGATCTGCTCGCGATCGTCCGGGTGAAGCGCGCTCATCCAGCCGCGCCCCTGGAGGTCGGCCGCGGAGAGCCCGATGATCCGCTGGGCCGCCGCGTTGACGTACTGGCACTCGCCGCGCGGGCCGGCCAGGAAGATCCCGAACGGCGACGCCTCGCAGGTCGCCCGGAAGCGGGCCTCGCTGGCGGCCAGCGCCTGGTCGATCCGACCGCGCTCGACGGCGCGGGCCACCCCCTGCGCCACGACGTGCAGGAGGATGAGGTCCTTCTCCTCGCAGATCGTCCCCGCGGCGGCCGCGAAACCGGCCACGCCGACCAGCAGGCCGTCCACCAGCACCGGGACCAGCGCCAGCGCGCGATCGCCGTCGGGGGCGACCAGCTCGGCGATCGGGCCGCCCAGGAACTGGCGCGTGCTCGGCAGCCGCAGCATCCCGCCGCGCTTCAAGTTGGCCAGGAAC
Organism: uncultured Pseudomonadota bacterium; assembly: GCA_963831685.1. GTDB lineage: Bacteria > Myxococcota_A > Polyangia > Fen-1088 > Fen-1088 > JADGRB01. The sequence continues at coordinate 369,026 of CAWHRJ010000004.1, read as the reverse complement.
GACGGCGGCAGCAGATCGAGCGTCATGCGCGCGTAGCGCGGGTGGTCGCCCAGCGGCCGCAGCTCGGGCGCGTGCCATTCGTGGGTCAGCTCCAGCAGCGCCGCCGCTTCGTCGAGTCGATAGTAGTAGGCGCGCTCGACGCTCCGCTGCAGGCCGACCGCCGCCAGCGCCTGGCGGATCACCTCGTCGAGCCCGCTCGTGGGCAACGTCAGGAGCCCGGTGGCAACGATCGCCGCCACCCTGTCGTCGCTGCTGTCGGCGGCCGAAGGCGGCGCGCCCGTCAAGCTGGTGAGGACCCGCGCCAGCGCCGCCCGTCGTTCTTCTGCAGTCATCTCACCTCACCCCTTCATCAGTCATTTCGGGTCACCTCGCCGTTGGGGGCGTTCGTCGCCCCCCGCTCACGATCGCCTCGCGCAGCCGCTCGCCCAGGTTCGACTTGTCGAGGACGTCGTCGGCGCCGACCTCCTCCGCCAGCCAGCGCGGGATGGTGTCGCCGTAGGCGGTGAGCAGCACGATGCGCGCCGACTCCCCCTCCGTCCGCAGCTTTCGCGTGGTCTGCAGGCCGTCGAGCTTCGGCATGCAGACGTCCATCAGAACGAGGTCCGGTTTGGTCCGCCCCACCTGCTCGATGGCGTCGAGGCCGTCCCGGGCCTCGGCCACGATCTCGACCTCCGGCAGCGAGCCGAGGAACCACTGCAGGAGCGAGCGAAATCCGTCCGAGTCGTCGACGACGACGACGCGGCGAAGGTCGGTGCGGGCGCTGGCCACGGGGTGAGACTCGCCCGGTTGGCCGCCTCCCGGCCATCGGTGACCTCCCTGAGAAACGGGGGAATGAACCCCTACAATGAACCCCTATGGAGGGGGAGCCGACGACCGACGCACTACTTGTCCGGGGAGACGATACCGGTCCGGACCGCGTAGCGGACCAGCCCGGCGAGATCGTGAATCCCGAGTCGGTCCATGATCTGCCCGCGGTGCGTCTCGACCGTCTTCACACTGAGATCGAGCAGTTGCGCGATCTCCTTGGTCGACTTCCCCTCCGCCACCAGCTGCAAGATTTCGCGCTGACGAGAGGTCAGAACCTCGGGCCTCCCCGCCTCCCCTTCCGCCGTGCCCGGGGTCGGGGTCCGGCCGAGGTAGCCGTCGACCACCTGCTTGGAGATCGCCGGCGACAGATAGGTCTCGCCGCGCATCACCGCCCGCAGGAGGACCGGAAGCTCCTCCGCGGCGGCGTCCTTGAGCACGTAGCCGCTCACGCCGGCGCGCAGCGCCTGGGCGACGTGCCCGGGCGTGCCGTGCATCGAAACGATCACCAGGCGCGTCCCCGGCACCTCGCGTGACACGCGGGTCGCCAGCTCCAGCCCGTTGAGCCCAGGCATGCCGATGTCGATGAGCGCCACGTCCGGCCGAGTTTCGAGCAGCAGCGCCAGCGCCTGCTGTCCGTCGCCCGCCTCGGTCACACTCTCGACTTCAGGGAGGGCCACCAGCAGCGCCCGGATCCCCGCACGCACCAACGCATGATCGTCCGCCAAGAGCACCCGCATCCCGAACCCGCATTCAGCATACACCCAATCGCTGCAGGATCCGGCCTGGTCGGTTACCCTGGTCGGCAGCCGTGACGAAGGTCGAGATGGTTGAGACCCCGCCCGCCCTGAAGCCCGACGCCTGGCGCGAGAGCGTCCGACGGGGAATGCTGACCGCCGCCGCGATCATCGCGCCGCCGGTGCTCGTGGTGGCGTTCGTCCTTCGCTCGGGAACCAGCAGCTGGCTCGACGAGGCCGTCTTGCTCGCCACCGGAATCCTGCTGCCTATCTTGCGTTTCACGCGCGGATCCCTGACCACCCGCTCGATGGCGTTGCTGGTGATCTCTTGCAGCACGAGCATCTACCTGCTCGGCCGGCTCGGCCTCGTGGCCGGGCTCAGCGTCTCGCTCGCCACTTTCTCCGTCCTGGGCCTCATCTGCGCCAGCCGCCGGACCGGCTACGCGATCATCGCGCTCACCGCCGTCGCCTACTACACGGTGGGCGCGCTGGCCTCGCACCACATTCTGACGATCACGGCGGCCGACTCCGATCCGTATCGGTTGCGCAACTGGATCCGGATGGGGACCACCTCCTCGCTGCTGGCCGTCCTGCTGATGAGCGTGATCGACTTCGTGATCCGCCACGTCGAGGCCAACGCGCGCGCGGTCACCCTGGCCCTGCAGCGGCTGCAGGAAGCGGCGGCCGAGCGCGCGGCGCGCGAGCAGGACCTGCGGATCGCCTACGAACGCCTGGGGCAGCTGCACCGCGCGCTCGAGACGACCAAGGAAGAAGAACGGCGCTTCCTCTCGCGCGAGCTGCACGACGAGCTGGGGCAGACACTGACCGCCCTGAAGTTTCGGCTCCAACTGCGGGCGCGGAACGCCGACCCGCTCCCCGAGATCAGCGCGGACACCGAACCGCTCGCGCTGGTCGAGGATCTGATCTCGCGCGTCCGCAAGATCTCCGTCGACCTCCGACCGCCGCTGCTGGACGAGGTCGGCCTCGTCACCGCGCTTCGCGTCTACGCCGAGAGCCAATCGGCCCTTTCGGGGCTGGCGATCGATCTCGACGCCGAAGAGTCGACCGGCCAGGCGATCTCGCGCCTGCCGCCCGACTACGAGATAGCCTGTTTCCGCGTCGTGCAGGAGTCGATCACCAACGCTCTTCGCCATGCCGGCGCTCGGCGGCTCCGGGTCTCCATCACCCGCTCGCCGAGCGGCATCCATCTGTCGATCCGGGACGACGGGCGCGGCTTCGATCCCGAGACGCTCGACGCCGCCGCGGCCCGCGGACACCTGGGGGTGCTGGGAATGCGGGAGCGCATCCGGGCGCGCGGCGGCCAGTTCAAGCTGATCTCCCGTCCGGGGGCCGGCACCGCGGTCGAGGTCGAGCTCTCCGCGCCCCCCGCGGCGGCAGCTTCGAGTTAAAACCCGAGCATGTGGCGCGCCACCGCCGGCCTCACGGCGGCCCTCTGTCTCATCTGTCTCACCTTGGCCACCCGGGCACTCGCCGGACCGCCTTCTCACGAACTGGTCGTGTTCGAGGCGGCGTCGCTGAAGGAATCGTTCGCCGCGCTCGCCGCTCGGTTCGAGAAGGATCATCCCGGCACCCACGTCGTCACCAACGCGGCCGGCAGCCAGGAGCTGCGCGCCCAGATCGAGCAGGGGGCGGCGGCCGACATCTTCGCCTCGGCCGACCGGCGGCAGATGGACGCGCTGGTCGGCGCCGGGCTGGCGACGACGCCCGCGCTCTTCGCCTGCAACGAGCCGGTGGTCGTCGTCCGGCAGGATCTGGCGTCGGTGAGGACGTTCGCCGATCTCCCGCGCGCGGAGCGGATCGTCGTCGGCGCACCCGAGGTCCCGATCGGCGCCTACACCGCGCAGATCCTGAAGCGGGCAGGCGACAAGCTGGGCGCGCCCTTCACGGCGCGGCTGCAGGCGAAGATCGTCTCGCGCGAGCTGAACGTCCGCCAGGTGCTGGCCAAGGTCGTCCTCGGCGAGGCGGACGCCGGGATCGTCTACCGGACCGACACCCTGGCCCCCAAGGGGAAGGTCCGGGTGGTGGAGATTCCGCCCGAGCTCAACGTGACGGCGGCGTATCCGATCGCCGCGCTCACGCACGCGCCCGCTCCGACCCTGGCGGCCGCCTTCGTCGCGCTCGTCCGCTCGCCGTCGGGGGTCGCCGTTCTCCGCGAGGCGGGGTTCGTCGCCTGTCCCGCGCGGTGACGCCACCCGCCTCATGGCGCCGCGCCGCCCGCGCCGTCGTCTGGCCGGCGGCGATCGCGCTCTTCTCGGGGTTGCTGCTGCTGCTCATCGCGCTGCCGCTTGCCGGTCTGCTCTTCGCCGCCTCGCCGCGCCAGCTCCTCGGCGGCCTCGCCGATCCGCTGGTGGTCCCCGCGCTGCGCCTCTCGGTCTTCACGACGACGTTCAGCCTGCTCGTGATCCTCGTCTGCGGGACGCCGCTCGCCTGGGTGATCGCGCACCGCGCAGGCCGCGCCTGGCGGGTCGTGGAGACGATCGTGGAGTTGCCGGTGGTCCTTCCGCCGGCAGTGGCGGGGGTGGCGCTGTTGCTGGCATTCGGCCGCCGCGGCCTGCTCGGCCCGGGGCTGGCCGCCGCTGGCATCGGGCTCCCTTTCACGAGCGCGGCCGTGGTCGTCGCCCAGACCTTCGTCGCCGCCCCCTTCTATCTCCAGGCGGCGGTGGCGGCCTTCCGGCGGCTCGATCCCGATCTGGTGCTCGTCGCCCGCACGCTGGGCGCCTCCCGGCCGCGCGTGCTGGCCGCCGTGGCCATCCCGGTCTCCTGGCCTGCCTTGGCCGGCGGCGCGGCCATGAGCTGGGCCCGCGCACTCGGCGAGTTCGGCGCCACGCTGATGTTCGCCGGCAACATGAGCGGCCGGACCCAGACGCTCCCGCTGGCCATCTACACCGCGCTCGAGTCGGACCTCCACGCCGCGCAGAGCCTGTCGATCCTGCTGGTGGTGGTCGCCTTCGCGCTCCTGGTCGCCATCCGCGCCGGAGCCCGCCGATGACGGCGCTCGACGTCGAGGTTCACGGCACCGCCGGCGCGCTGGCGATCGACGTCGCGTTCCGGACCGCCGATGCGCCGCTGGTGATCGCCGGGCCCAACGGCGCGGGCAAGACGCGCGCCCTCATGATGATCCTCGGCGCCAGCCGACCCGCGCGCGGGCGGGTCACCCTCGACGGAACGGCGCTCTACGACGGCGCGCGCGGCGTGGATCTCCCGGTCGAGGAGCGTCGCATCGGCTTTCTGCCGCAGCGGTACGGTCTCTTTCCCCACCTCGACGTACTCGGGAACGTCGCGTTCGGAATCGTTGCCGCCCCGCGCGCCGAGCGGCTGCGCCGCGCGCGCGAGGCGCTCGACGAGGTCGACGCCGGGGCGCTGGCCGCGCGCCGTCCCGGCGAGCTTTCGGGCGGCGAGACGCAGCGGGTGGCGCTGGCCCGGGCGCTCGCGGCGCGCCCGCGCGCCCTGCTCCTCGACGAGCCGCTGGCCGCGCTCGACGTCTCCATCCGGCGCGAGATGCGGCGCTTTCTCGCCGCACGGCTCCGGGCCTGGTCGATTCCAACCGTCATCGTCACCCACGATCGCGCCGACGCCGAGGCGCTGGAGGGGGACATCGTCGTGATCGAGAACGGCGCCGTCACCCAGCGCGGGCGGCTCGACGAGCTCCGCGCCACTCCCGCGACCGCCTTTGTCCGCCAACTCGTAGGGTGAGCGCAACAAACCAGGCGAGCGGGGCCCGGGGGCCGCGAGCCGCAGCGAGCCGGCCCCCGTCTTAACGCGAGCGGGCCGAAGGCTTGTCGGCGTGGATCGGCACCGGCGCCTCGATCGGGACGACGATGATGCCGCGCGGATCGCTGCTCCGCCAGCCGGCGGGCGCCGTGGCGGCTTCTGGCGCGGGCGCCGACTCCACGGGCGCGCTGGCGACATCTGCCGACGGCAAACGCTTTGACGACCCGCTGTGATGGTGGTGCGCGGGGGGCAGCGTGTTCAGCGCCTCCATGACTCCGCCGTCCCTGTGCGAATGTTCGCCCCCCTCGTGGCGACGGGCCTGGAGGTGCCGGCTGGGCGGGGCGCACTCGGCGACCGCGCTGCCGTCGCCGTCCCCCGCGCTCTCCTCGGCGCGCGCCAGATCGGCCCGCAGGCGGGCGTTCTCGGAACGCGCGGTGGCGAGATCGGCGCGCAGCCGCGCCAGCTCCTCCTCGCCGACGTCACCGCGCGCGCGCGCCACCCGCACCGCGTGGGCGCGCAGGAGATCGCGGTCGTGCTTCTGCACCGGGACCACCTCGCTGGAGAATGGATCCTTCCAGAACATCGACCGCACACGTTCCTCGACTGCCTTGCGATCGTGCCGGATGTCGGCCTTGGAGTCGGCGAGCGCCTTGTCGACGGCGGCGCTCTCGCGCGGCTCGCCGCGCCACTGCCGCAGCGCCGCGTACATCAGATCAGCGTCGGTCTTCTCCTCGGGCGGGATCTCCGAGGAGGCAGCTGCCAGCTGCTGGAGCAGCGCCCGGCGCTGTGCCTCCTCGGACGCCGGCTTGCGGGCCTCTGCCCGCGGCGCGACCGCCGACACGAGTACCCCCAGCCCCACCGCAATGAAAAGATTGGCGCGCATATCAACCTCCCGACGAACCGACAAGGTCGAAGCGTACGCGCGCGGTAGGTTCAATCAACACGAATCACCACAGGTAAGGAAAATAATTATTTGGGAATTCCACAAGTTACGCGCATGGGAGTGTCACTGAGCTTCCATTTCTGCCGCGGCGAGTAAAACGCCGCAGAGCCCCTGCGAGGAGTTCGAGGCCGGCGTCGGGCTGATGTAGCCGGCGTAATTGGCCTGGACGCTCAGCCCCGGGACCGCGCCGGTGATGGTCGGCAGCCCGCTCGAGTCGGTGGTGACCTTCGTCTGCAACCCCTGCCAGCCCTTGCTGGCGACGGTCAGATAGCTCGAATCGAGGTAGCCGCGCGCGACCCCGAGCTTGAGCGCGTAGATGAACATCCCGCTCCCCGAGGTCTCGACCCAGTCGCTGCTCATGCTCCCCTGGTCGACCACCTCGAACCAGAGACCGGTCGTCGGGTCCTGGTAGGTCTTCAGCGCGGCGGCGATGCCGGTCAAGATCGACATCAGGCTGTCGCGGTTCGATCCGGCCGGCAGATCGGGGAGCATGTCGACCAGCGCCATCACGTACCAGCCGAGCGCGCGATCCCAGACCACCGGCGAGCGGCCGGTCGTCGGGTCGGCCCAGGCCGCCTTCTGCCCGGCCGCGCTGTCGTCCCAGGCGTGATAGAGGAGGCCCGTCGTCGTGTCGCGTACGTGCTGCGCGAGGAGGAGCGTCTGCTTGAAGATGGTGTCCGAGCAGAACGTGCCGCAGGTGCCGAACACGACGCCGTACTGGTCGAGGAACGGCTCGCCCATGTAGATGCTGTCGAGCCACATCTGGTTCGGGTAGGTCTGCTTGTGCCAGTAGCCGCCGTCGGCGTTGGTGGGGATCGAGTTGTAGCGCGCGCGAATGTTGTCGGCGGCGGTGTGGTACTTCGCCATCTTCGTCTGCTGGTAGAGGAACGGCAGCAGTACCGACGGCTCGATGTTGTCGAAGCTGTGCGCCGACGGAAGGTTCACCGTGCCGGAGGCGTCGACGAACTCGTCGGCATACTTCTGGATGTAGCTGACGATCTTGCTGTCGCAGGTGTGCGACCAGACCTGCTGCATCCCGCGCAGCACGATGCCGTGGTTGTACTCCCAGGCGTTCGCGCCGCCGGCGATGTTGACGGGATCGGGCCAGCGCGACATCACCGCGTTCGCGAACCGGACCGCCAGGCCCGTCGACGGCAGCGTGCCGTAGCCGCCGCACGCGCCGGGGCTGCCCGCGCTGCCGCTGGCGCCCGCGTGTCCCGCGGCGCCGCCGCTGCCCGTCGTCCCCGCGGCGCCGCCACCGGAACCGGTCGTGCCGCCCTTGGCGCCGCCGGTTCCCGTTGCGCCCGCAGCGCCGCCGCCCGTCCCGGCCGCGCCGCCGCTGCCGGTTGCGCCGCCGCTGCCGAGCGCTCCGCCGGTCGCACCGCCGCTCCCAACCGCACCGCCGCTCCCAGGCGTGCCGCCGCTCCCAAGCGTGCCGCCGCTGCCTACGGCGCCACCGGAACCGACCGCGCCACCGGAACCGACCGCGCCACCGAAACCGACCGCGCCGCCGCTGCCGCCACCGGTCCCGTCGCTGACGCCGCCGGAGCCGCTGCCGCCGGACCCTGTCGCCTGTCCACCCGTCCCGCCGTTCGATCCCGCACCCGACGAGCAGCCAAACACCGCCGCGGCCAGCGCGAACGCAAGGAACCCTATTCGCCGATCCTTCGACTGTGACGCCACACCATTCATAGGGTCCATCGTAGACAAATTGTTGCCCCGCATTGGGTTTTTGGCTCAGTTACGGGAACACGAGCTCGAGCGCGAGTCCCGGGCGAACGCGCCAGGGGGAGAACACGGGTTGGAAGGTTCCGCCCGCGTCGACGACGCCGTAGTCGATCGCCGTCGGAAAGATGTCGGCGAAGAGATTGACCCACAGGTGACACGAGCGGACGTGGAGGACGGCCGCGCGCACCGACGTCTCGTAGACGAAGGGCGTGATCCAACGCGCGGCGCCGGGCGCCAGCGGCGCGCCGGTCATCTGTGGCGACAGGTGGACGAAGTCCCAGCCGGCGCCGAGGCGCAGGCGCAGGCGATAGAGCCCAAGCTCGATCCCCAGCCGCGCCGCGATTGTCTGGAAGCGAACGCCGGCGGCGGCGTCGGTCACCGTCTCGGGCCAGAGGACCTGCGCGCTGATCCAGCCCCCGTTGAACAGCCGCCGCCAGTACCGCCGGCGCGTGACCTCGTCCGAGAGCCCCAGCGAGAAACCGGGGCCGTTTTCGATCGGAAGACCCGCCGCCATTGCCCGCGCCGCATAGAACCCGACGAGCTCGAACCGCTGTCCCTTCCAGACGGGCGCGGGCGCATCGGCCAGCGGCGACGGCGCACCGGGAGCGATCGGCGGGACGGGGCCCGGCGGTGGCGTGGCGGGCCCCGACGCGCGGCGCGCGAGCAGCGCCTGCGTCTCCCCGCGCGACAGGCCGGCGCGCTCGTCCTCGAGCAGCGCGCCGATCGACAGCTCGATCACCTCGGCCAGCGCCGCGCGGTCGATCTCGTCGAGATCGCCCGACAGCTCGAAGTCGCGTGCCAGGAACCGCTCGCCCGAGCGCGCCGCGAAGGTGAGCCGCACGCGCCTGCGGTCACCGAGATCGATCCAGCAGCGCAGCGCGTGCCGGGGCGACACGGCGAGGACGTCGCGCGCGTCGACCTGCTCCGCGCGCGACCAGGCGGTGGTCCCCAGCGCCGAGAGCCGGCGGTCGAGCAGCGCGCGCAACCGCTCGTAGGCATCGGGGCGGCCGACGACGACGAGCTCGATCGTGGGCGCCGACGGCGCGGCCGTCGGGCTCTCGCCGGCCGGCTGCGCCCGCGCCCCGGCCGCCACGAGCATCGCCAAGAGCATCGCCAAGAACGGTGCGGCCCACGCGGCATCCCGCGCGCGGCGCAGCCCGGGAGCGTGAACGCTCACTCGATTCTCGGCGAGACGGCGGCGTCCGAGCGGCGCGTAGGCGCTGTCGGGGAAGTCGGTGCAGAGACGCGTCCAGGTCTTGCGCTCCTCGGGACGGTCGCCGAGGCGCGCGAGCGCGCGGGCCCGGCCGTAGAGCGCCTCCGGGATCAGCGCCCCGCCGTGCGCGCGCCCGAGGTAGCCGTCGAACTGGGCCAGCGCCGCGCGCGGCAGCCCGTCGTCGAGCAACATCCCGCCCAGCGGAACGGCCGAAAGCACCGCCTCCGCCGAGGCCGGGAACTCGCGCTGGAGCCGCCGGTAGAGCTCGGCCGCGCGGGCCCGCTCGCCGCGCTGCCGCGACTCCGTCGCCTGCTGCAGGATCGCCCCGGCGCTCGTGCCGTCGGCCGTGCGGGAGAGCGCGACCGCGCGTGACACTGGATGGCTGACCCGCGCGCGCGAGACTGCCTCCGGCGTGGCGCGCGGCGCAGCGATCGGCAAGGAGGCCGCGGCCACCGCGGACGACGCGTGCACGGCGAGCGCGATCCGCGGCGCAGTTACCGATCGCCCGGCCGCCGGGGCCACGGGCAGAGGCGCGGGCCGGCGCCACCACCAGACAGCCGCGCTCGCCGAGCCGCAGAAGACGACCAGCGCCGCGGCCGCGGCGACCGCCCGCCACCTCACCGAGACTCGACCGCCGCGGGCCCACACGCGTCGCCGCGCCAGATCGCTGAGGGCGCGAATCCGCGCGGCGTCGTGCAGATCGACGGCGTCGGCGGCGTCGAAGTCGCCGCTCACGTCGCCCGCCAGGCGACAGGTCGCGCAGGCGCCGAGGTGCGCGTCGAGCGCGAGGCGCCCCTGCTCGGAGAGGCGGCCCCGCCGCGCCTGCCCGACGAGCTCGCTGCGGCAGTCCCCGGCGCCGTTCATCGAGCGCTCCCTTGCAGCATCTCGGCGAGGCGCGCGTCGGACGCGAGCTTCCTCCGCAGCGCCTGCTTGCCGAGGCGCAGCCGGCTCCAGACGGTGTTGGCGGGGACCGACGACGCCTCCGCAATCTCGTCGACGGTGTGATCGAGAATGAAGTGCAGCGCGAGCGCCTCCGCGATCGGCTCCGGGAGCTCGTCGAGCAGCTGCCGGACCAGCACCCGCCGTCGGCTGGCCACGGTGGTCGCCAGCGGCGACAGGTCGTCGCCGGGGAGATCGTCGATCGCGCCGGCGCCCCCGTGGGCCTCCGCCTCGCGCGCGCGCACCCGGGCACGACGCCGGGCACCGAGCGCGGTGAGCAGCGCGATCCGACGCGCGAAGTGCTCGACACTCGAGGCACCGCGGAACGTCTCCAGCGAGCGCAACAGCGCCAGCACCGCATCCTGCGTGACGTCGTCGACGTCGGGATGCGCGTACCCCAGCACCTTGCGCACGATCCGCAGCATCCCCCCGGCCACCTCGGCGATCAGCGTCGCCGCCGCGTCGCCATCGCCGCGCGCCGCCGCGCGCGCCACGCCGAGCAGATCATCGGGCGGGCGGAGTGATACGACCAGCGCGCCGCCCGGTTGCGCGTCCTCACTGCTCATTTGCTTCGAGAACCGCGACACTTGGGCTTCAACGATGGCGAAGTTGATTGCGCCGGTCAAGCGCGCGCGCGTCACGAGCGCTTTGCTCTGTGCGTCGTTGGCGCTGCTGGGCGCGCTGGGCTGCAGCCGGCGCGACGAGCTGCTGGGCACGCTGATCGACGCGGGCGCCGCCGGCGCCGAAGGGGGCGTCGCGCTCGGCACCCCACCCCACTTCGCGCCCCCGACGCTGGGGGCCGCGCTCTCTGACACCGCCTCGGTCGACGAGGATCCGACCTTCACCGGCGATCTGCTCGAGCTCTACTTCATGTCGACCCGGGCCGGGACCAAGGACATCTGGACCTCGCGGCGCGCCTCGGCGGACGATCCCTGGGGCGCGCCGACGATGGTCAGCGAGCTCTCCTCGAGCAACGACGACTGGTGCCGCGGCATCTCGCTCGACGGGCTGACCATCTGGTTCGCCACCGATCGCGCCAAGGGATTCGCCCAGATCTGGCAGGCGACGCGTGCCGCGCGGACCGACGCCTGGAGCGCGCCCGCGCCGGTCGCCGCGGGTCCGCCGACTTCGCGCCGGTCGTCGAAGCCACCGAGACGATGCTGTTCTTCAGCTCCGATCGCGCCGACGTCGCCGGCAGCGCGGGGGGCGCCAACTACGACCTCTACTGGAGCTCGCGCGCGAACGCGAGCAGCCCCTGGGAGGCGCCGCAGCCCGTCCCGGGTGTGAGCGGCCCGAGCGACGAGTACGATCCCTTCGTCGCCCAGGGGGGGCTGGTCATCTTCTTCACCTCGATGAAGTCCGGCGCCGGCGACATCTACTGGTCGGCGCGGCAGTCGATCTCCGAACCGTTCGAGACGCCCGTGCTGCTGACGGACGTCGATTCCACCGCCTACGACTCCGACTCCAGCCTGTCGCCCGACCTCGGCTACATGATGCTGTCGTCGACCCGCTCCGGGAACGCCGAGGTCTACGAGACCCACGCCATCCGCTAGGCGGCCGGCCGCGCCCGGACGATACGACGTCACGCGCCAAAACAAAGTGAGCCCGTCCGTGATTGGTCTGCGGGGTGTCGCGCAACTAGTAGCGGTAACGAATTTCCGTTCACCTCCTTTCCCCGGGAGCCCCATGTCGAAGCCCGCTTATCTCCTTCTCTTTGCCGCCACCCTCTGGGGCTGCGCCCAGAGCTCCGGCACCACCGACACCGGGGAAGGCGGCAGCTCGGCGACCGGGGGCAGCTCCGCGACCGGCGGCGACAACGGGAGCGGCGGCAACGGGAGCGGCGGCTCGGGAACGGGCGGAAACGTGACGGCGAGCGGCGGCGCGACCGGAACCGGCGGCGCGCCGGCCAGCGGAGGCACGACCGGCTCTGGCGGGGTGACGGGCACGGGCGGAGCAACCGCGAGCGGCGGCGCGACCGGAACCGGCGGCGCCGCGGGCGCGCCCGGAACCGGTGGCGCGAAGGGTGGTACGACCGGGACCGGCGGCGCCGCGGGCAGCCCGGGAACCGGCGGCGCGAAAGGCGGCGCGACCGGGACCGGCGGCGCCGCGGGCGCGACCGGAACCGGTGGCGCGAAGGGTGGTACGACCGGGACCGGCGGCGCCGCGGGCAGCCCGTCCACCGGCGGCACGACCGGCACGGGCGGCAGCACGACGAGCAAGCTCCCCAGCTACTTCCTCGGCGCCGACGTGACCGACCAGGAGACGCAACCGGCAGCGACCATCAACAACCTCCTCACTGCCATGAAGGCGAACGGAATGAACTTCGTGCGCCTGCGGACGTTCGTCGACCCCAAGGCCTCGGACGGTTACGACAAGACGAGCGGGTACGACGACATCACGCACACGGTGGCCTTCGGCAAACTGGTGAAGGCCGCCGGGATGGGCCTGCTCGTCGACTTCCACATGAGCGACAACTGGGCCGACCCGGGCAAGCAGTGCATGCCGGTCGCTTGGCAGGGCTACACCAACATCACCGACCTGGCGGCTGCGCTGCAGAGCTACGTGCAGAGCTCGATCAGCGCGCTCGTCGCGGGCGGCGCGCGCCCCGACATGGTGCAGATCGGCAACGAGACGACGCCCGGGATGGACCTGCACATCTGCGACTCGGGCGGCCAGCCGATAACCGGCATGACCCCGAAGGTCACCGGCGCGGCCAGCTCGTCCGGCTGGCCGAACCTGGGGATGCTGCTCAAGGCCGGCATCGCGGGCGTCAAGGCGGTCGACACCGGCATCCTGATCTCGTTCCACATCGATCGCGGCAACGCCTACGCGACGACCAAGAGCTGGCTCGACAACGCCATCAAGCAGGGGGCGACGCCCGACGCCTTCGGCGAGTCCTGCTACCAGTCTTACCAGGGGGACAGCTCCAGCACGGCGAACACCAAGAGCATGTGGCAGTCGACGTTCTCGCAGCTCGTGACCGCCTACCCGAGCATCCGCTTCTTCGCCGCCGAGTACGGCCCGATGGAGCGCGAGATCAACGACGTCCTGTTCGGGCTGCCGAACAACCAGGGGCTGGGCACGTTCGACTGGGAGCCGACCACGCAAGGCTCCTGGAACGCCAAGCAGACGTCCGATCCGTCGTCGGTGACGACGCACGCGCTCTGGTCGCGGTCGGGGAGCACCTACAACGCCCTGCCCGACCTGGCGCTCTACCCGCCGATGCAGACCGCCTACGCGAGCCGGCTCTAGGCCCCTCTCTCACGGATTCGCCACATCTCCGGGCCGCGAACATCCGCAGACTCAAGTGGCTGCGGCCGGCGCAGGGCAACATCCGCGAATTCAAGTTGGGTGCGCGCGCGGCGCCGAGGCGGGATGCTCCTCGACCCGCAACGGACCACCCGCGCGCCTCCATCCGACGCGCGCCATCCAGGTGGCTGGCGTCGCCGTCGCGTCGATTCAAGTGGCTGCGGCCGGCGCAGGGCAACATCCGCGAATTCAAGTTGGGTGCGCGCGCGGCGCCGAGGCGGGATGCTCCTCGACCCGCAACGGACCACCCGCGCGCCTCCATCCGACGCGCGCCATCCAGGTGGCTGGCGTCGCCGTCGCCGAAGGAGAGTCGGTGATCGCGTCGGCGATCGCGGGCGCGCGCTGCCACCCCGAAAAGGACGGCCCTGAGCTGCGCGGGTCGATGCAGGCGGGCGCCCGGAGGTGCTTGCGGAAGTTGAGCAGCACGTAGACCAGGCTGGTCCGCATCTGGCGCGGCGTGGTCAGCGGCCGCGCGTGATAGCGGTCGCCGACCACCTGCCCCCTCCGCCCGAGGGCGCGGTTGACCGCCAGCGCCAACCGGATGGCCAGGCCGTGCATACCCCCGCGGGCTCGCCGGGCTTCGTCCCCCTCGACGATGAAGTGGCCGTGGTCCTGCTGAATCGAGAAGTGAATCACCCGGAACCGGTCGACCGACGCCCGTGCGATGGCGCGCCGGAGCGCCGCGAACAGCCGGGGGGAACGGAGCGACGGCAGCCCTGGCCTCGCACGAATGGTCATCTGCACCGGGTATCGCGGATCGACCTTCGGGCGCGTGTCGTGGGGCATCGAGGGACGGCCGCGCGGTTTCCGCCCGGCGCCCTTGCGAGCGCCACCCCACGTGCGTGGTGTCCCGAGGGGCAAATTGAGCTGACGCCGTCGCACAGTCTTGATTCCGCGCATGTCCCGTTGTCGACAAAGACCGCGGCGGGTTGCGTGGGGTGAGGCCGACCGCCGCGGCGACGGCGGCGACTTGATTCCGCTGCGGCGCGCCGCTTGGATGACTTGAGTCTGCGGAGGTGCGGTCGGCGGAGACGGGACGCCGATGGGGTGGGCGCGGCGGCGCGCGGACGGCTCGACCTTGATTGCGCGGATGTTGGTGCCGCCCACGACGATTCGTGAGGCCTGCTCTAGGCTACGATCGCGTGCATCAGCGAAACGCGGCCGCGGTCGCGTCGAGCAGCGGGTTGGCGTAGCCGTCGCCGCCGTAGGGGTACTGGGTCCCTTCGTTGATCGTCCAGATGATGGCGCCGCCGTAGCCGTTGGCCTTCACCCAGGCCCCCTTGGCCATCACTGTCGGGACGTCCTCGAAGGTGAGGAGCTGCGTGGCGGGCCCCTCGTCGCCGGGGAACTGATCGGTCCAGGCCGGGTGGAAGTTGCCCGACCACCCGAGCCAGGTGGTCTTCGCGGTGGCGTCCCAGGTCGACGTCGCGCCCCCCTTGCCGACGAAGTAACGCTGGATGTTCCCGTACGACAGCTCCGTGTCGTTCTCGTAGACGGTGGCGCTGCCGTAGCTCTGCAGCGTGGCAGTGACGGGCGCGCTGACCGCCCGCCCGTAGAACCCGACGCCGACGCCCAGCTTCGACTTGGGGATGCCCAGCGCCGCCCAGGCCGCCAGCGACGAGGCGACGTCGAACGGGTGGTCGGAGCCGGCGCCCATCAGTGGATCGAGGTACCAGACCACCCAGCCGGGGTAGTTCCCCGAGCCGGTGTAGGTCATGACGTTGATCTGATCGACGGAGGACTGCACCGCCGACCAGAGCGCGGCGGTCGCCGAATCGATCCCGGCGTTGTTGTTGACGGCGCCGACCGGCGCGGTGATGAGGAATCCTTGGGGCGCCGCCGCGCGCAGCGCCATCACGAAACTCTTGAAGTTGGTGGTGTCGATCGAATCTTCCCAGTCGAGGTCGACGCCGTCGTAGCCCCACGTGGAGCAGGCGGCGACGATGTCGCTGACCAGCTGCGCCTGGTTGGCGGGCGCGGCAGCGGCGGCGAACCCGGCGCCCGCCCCGGCGCCGCCCAGCGAGATGATCGGGTGCGCGCCGCCGGCGTGGGCCGCGGTGGCGAAGGCGGACATGCCGGACGCGCCCAGGTTGGCGGCGGCGTTGCTCGAATCGAGCGTGGCGTACGGGCTGGCTGATGACGTTGCGACCGGCGCCCGCGGCTCGACGAACGAGAGCGCCGCGTGCGTCATGTCGCCCCAGGCGACGTGCGCGAGCGGGTATTGCGTCGTCTGCCAGACGGCCCAGTAGCCCATCACCCAGGCCGACGAACCGCCGGCGCCCGCGGCGCCACCCGCACCCTGCCCACCCGCGGCCGAGCCGGCAGCGCCGCCCCCACTGCCGCTGCCGCCGCCTCCGCCGGTCGCGAGAGCGCCGCCCGCGCCGCCGGGCCCACCGCCGTGACCGCCCGACGCCCCCGCGCCACTCCCGCTGCCGCAGCCGAGCGCCAGAGCCGCCGCGAAGGCCGCGCCGAATCGCCAGTCCATCACGCGGCTCCATGTTACACCCGCGCGTGCCCCGGCCG
This sequence comes from uncultured Pseudomonadota bacterium, assembly GCA_963831685.1. Lineage (GTDB taxonomy): Bacteria > Myxococcota_A > Polyangia > Fen-1088 > Fen-1088 > JADGRB01. The sequence continues at coordinate 353,098 of CAWHRJ010000004.1, read as the reverse complement.
CGGACCGATCAGCGCGCGCGGGCAGCCGCCAGCGCGTGCAGCCGTCGATCGGCCAGGTTCCAGGTGTCGAGCGGCGAGGGTTGCTGGGGGCGTTCGACCTTGGCATAGGCCTCGCGGGCGGCGTCGAGCGCCTCGTAGCCCTCGGCGATTCGCCCGATGACGAACCACTCCGGGCCGGTGATCTTCCCGTCGTCGGCGCGCCGGTCCATCTCCTCGAGCAGCGTGTGGTAGGCGTCCTCCGGGCGATTGAGCTCCGCCTCCACGGCGGCCAGTGTGTGCAGGATGGAGGCGTCGTGCCGCTGGCTCGATTCGACGGCGCGCTGGGCGGCGGTCAGCGTCTCCGGATCCAACTGCCCGCGCAGGAGACGCAGCCAGGCCCGCATGTTGTTGACCATCGCCGGCAGCGCGCCCGCCCGGGCCAGACGGTCGAGCGCCTTCTCGCCGCCCGCGAAGTCCCCCATCTCGAACAGCTGGTCGGCCAGCGCGCCCTCGATCTGGTGGTCGCTGGGCTCGCGGGTCGCGCGCGCCTCCAGCAGCGCGCGCGCCTCGCCGTCGCGGTGGGCGCGCGCCAGGAACGACGCCTCAGCGAAGAACGCCCGCTTCGACTGCGGGAACTGTCGTGCCAGCTCGCGCGCCAGCGCGATGCCGTCGTCCAGCCGATCGAGCTTGTCGTCGACCGACAGCAGCGCCGCCGCGCAGGCCGTGGCGGCGCGAGCGTTCGCCGGGTGAGCCCGGCACTCCGCGAGCGGCTCGATCGCCGCGGTCGGCTTGGTCGCCGTCGACACCAGCGCCGCGGCGGCGATGCGAACGTCGCGCGCCGGCGCCGCGGCCCCCTTCGACCAGAGCGCGACCAGCGGCGACGCCGACAGCGGCTCGTCGGCGGTCCCCAGGCTGGCGTCGGCCGCCGCGTAGTCGAGCAGCTTGCGCGCGGCCGCGAGGTCCCCCTTCCCCGCCAGCCGCAACGCCTCGCCGCCCAGCGGAGAGAGATCGTTGCTCAGCGCCACGACGCGGTAGTGCCCGGCGTCCGCCAGCACCAGCACCGCCCCAGCGTCGTTGGCCCCGGCGGAGCTGGGCCAGAAGACCCGCTGGACGCCGCCCGGCTCCCCATCGACGGTGACCTCGGCGGAGGCGAGCACGTCGGCGATCACCGGCGCCGGAATCACCCGCAGGTCGGGGTTGTTCCGGATCATGGTCTTGATCATCCGTCGCAACGTCTGCGGGCTCTCGGTCTCGAGCGCATCGGCGAAGGCCGGCGCGGTCGCCGCCTTGAGGCGGGCGTAGGCGGCCACGTCCGCCGACCCGCCGAGCGCGAAGAAGGCCGAAAAGAAGAGCCGCGACGCCCCGGCCGGCGTGCGGTCATCGAGCTTCAGCTCTTCCCGCCGCCGTGTCGTGCGCAGGCGATCGCCGAGCTCACGCATGGCGGCGGCGTTCGCGTGCTTCTGCGCCGCTTCCTCGAGGAGCGCCGCCGCCGGCTGGTAGCGGCGGATCGCCATCAGCTCCGCGCCGGCGAGGCGCATCGCCTCGTGCGCGTCGTCGGCGTCGGAGATCAGCGCCCGCGCCGTCTTGGCCGCCTCCCCGGCCCCGGCCGTCGCGCCGACGGCCGCCACGTAGAGCCCTTGCGCCGTGGCGTTGCCGGCGACCGCCTCCTTTTCCGCCAGCACCTCCTTGAACCGCTCGGCGTAGAAGAGATCGAGCAGCTGATTGACCAGGAGGCCGATCCGGTCGGCCTTGCGCAGCTCGCGGTGCAGGGCCAGCACCTGGGTCAGCCGATCGCCGGTCGGCCGGAAGGTCTGCTCGCCGTCGGAGTCGTGCTCGAGCAGGATCACCAGCGACGCCCGAGCGACCTGGTCGTCGGGGGCGAGCGCCATCGCCTTCCGGTAGGCGGCCTCGGCCCCCTGGGGATCGGCGCCCGGCTTGAGCCGCCGCCCCACCAGATCGTGCTCCAGAGTCCAGCCGAGCGTCCGCTCGGCGCGTGACGACTTGGGATCGAGCGCGACGGCTCGCCGCGCCTCCGCGCGCGCCGCCGCCCCGAGGCCCGCCTCCAGGTAAGCGCGCGCGATCTGGCAGGCGTGCAGCGCCTCCCGCGGGTGTTGCGCGTCGAGGCGCCGGAACTCCCGCAGCGCCTCACGCACGCGCCCCGCCGCCAGCGCCGCCTCGCCCGTCTGGTGGAAGGTGATCGTCGTCAGGCGCTCTTCGCCGAGCCTCTTCATCCCGCCGAGGAACGCGGTCAGCTCGGCGGGCGAGAAACGCGGCTTGACCGAGTCGAAGCGGAAAGTCGCCGTCACCGTCCCGTCGGATTCGAGCCGATAGCCGGCGGTGTAGCGCGCCGGACCCAGCGTCAGCGCCTCGTCGGCGGGAACCGGATCGGGTACGAAGCCGTGCGGCGCGGCGATCTCGTAGCGCAGCTCGTGGGCCTGCGCGTCGCCGTAGACGTAGTCGACGGTCCGCGCGGACGACGCGGCGGCGCGCTTGTGGGGCGCGCTGTCGGGGTTGCGCAGGAAGTCGGGGAGGCGTTCGAACAGCTCCGCGACCGGCAGGGCGACGCTGACCTTCTCGTCGCTCACCGACCCCACGCCGGCGTCGTCGGTGGCAAGCTCGATGCGCAGCGGCCGCCCCACGTCGTAGAAGTCGGAGGTCTCCCAGCGCGCGAGCGTCTTCGCCCGGTAGGTCGATCGCACGTAGCCGGCGAGGCGCTCCCCGATCTCCTTCTTCTCGATCCGGCTGTAGTCGGCGCGCATGGCGTGCCCCGAGGTGCCCCAGAGGTCCGAGGTCTCGACCACGCGCACCTTGCCGTCCTCGCCGACGGTGATGCGCCGCTCCTCCCGGGTCAGGTTGACGGTCGAGGGCGCCACCGGCGTGCGCACCAGCGCCTTCGTCCCCCGCGCGGCCACCAGGGCGAGGCGCCCCTGATCGCCGAGCGGCAGCTCGCCCACCGCCGAAAATCTGTCCGTCGCGTCGATCCAGAGCGGCTTCGCCCCCGGGACGTGCACGATCGCGTGATCGAAGCTTCCAAACCCGGGAACGTCCGGGTCGACGTCGGCCCCCGGGCCCGCGTCGAGCAGCGCGACCTCGGCGGGAATTCCGGCCGCGCGCAGGAGCGCCGTCAAGAGCAGCGCCTTGTCCTTGCAGTCGCCGTAGCGCCGGTCGAACACCTCGGCGGGCGTCCGCGGAACGATGGACGCCTCGCCGAACTCGATGCCGGTGTACTTCACCTCGGCGCCGAGTCGAGCGACGAGACGGCCGATGATGGCGTCGCGGTCGCGCTTCGGGTCGAGCCCCTGACGCGCGTCGCGCACGTAGGCCGCGAGATCCGGCTTGCCGATCTGCCGGTCGACGAGGTCGGCGTACGCGGCCGCCACCGTCGCCCACGAAGTCCCCGTCGTGTATTCGATGTAGGCCGGCAGCGCGGTCTCCTCCGGCTCCCCTGGGACCTCCTCCCGCAGCGCCGCGATCGGGCCGCTGACGTACCACTCGTCGATCCGGCTCCCCTTCATCTCGAACGACTGCGTGAGCGGCGAGACGCGCCGGACCACGTGCTCGACGTGGAGATCGGCCGGCCGGTCGATCTCCAGCCGCGCCTTTTCGACCGGCGCCGAGCCGCCGAAGTAGAACCGGTGGGTCGATCCCGCGTCGAACAGCGGCGCGCGCTCCTCCCAGGCGATCTCGACCTCGACCACCGCGCCCGCCGCCACCCCGGGCAGCGGCGCTCGCACCAGCTGCCGATCGCTGTAGACCGCCTCGTCTCCGCCCGAAAGGCCGCTCACCTCGATCGTCTTCGGATCGAGCGTGAACGTGCGGCCGCCCGGCGCGACGACCCGCCCGCGGAGCGCCGGCTTCTCCTCGTACCAGGGCGACCAACCGCTGCGGAGGCGGTCCCACCCTTCGACGCCGTGTGGGCTCAGGATCTTGTAGACCTGCCGGTAGCGGTGACGGCTCCGGTGCGCGTCGACGTAGGTGTGCACCATCTCCTCGAACAGCACGACGACGGGCGTGTCGGCCGGCGGTTTGACCGCCGCGGCCGCGGCGAGGACCTCGGCGGCAGGCGCGGCCATGAAGCGGGCCTCCCAGGGACCCGAGACCTTGGCCGTGAAGGGATCGTCACCCGCGCGCGCCGGCACGGCCAGCGCCAGCAGGCAGACGCCGGCGAGGGCCGCGACCATCCGCGCGACCGCGCGGCGACGGCTCTGCCCCCTGGAGCGGATGTTGCCGACAGACGCCGTGATGACCTGATTGTACGGCATCCGGCGGCGGCCGGAGCACGGCGCCCGGAGCGATCAGCTGACGGCGAGGAGGCCGTCGGCGATCCAGGTCGACAGCCAGCCGAACCCGCGCGCCGCGGCCGTCTCTTCGTCGCCGGCCGCGCAAAGGCTGTCGCAGACGAGGCCGAAGGGGACGCCCCGGGCCGCCTCTCCCAGCGCGGCGCACTCGGACGACCCCAGCGCGCGGTGATAGACGGCGATCCCCTGGCGCCAGACCAGCAGCGTGGCCGCGGTGCCGGCGAAGGCGCCGTCGGGGTGGCGGGGCGGCTCCTCCGTCTCCGGGCCGAGCGCGTCCCACAGCCCCTCGGTCCCACCGTCGACCTCGACAAAGCGATGCGCCGCGATCAGCCGCAGCGGCAGCGCAGCGAACTCTTCAGGCGGAACCTCCCCCAGCACCTCCAGCGTCATCACCGGCTCGTCGGCCTGATCGTGGAGATCGACGCGCGCCCACTCGAGCGCCGCGAGCGCGGCCAGCGCCGGCCGCGCGGGCCGCTTCGCCGCCAGCCAGGCCGGAAGCGCGCGCCCGAGCTCGCGCAGCGACGGGTGGCGCGACGGCACGTCGCCGGCGTAGTCCCGGCAGAGCGCGGCGAAGTCCTCGCTGCCGAGGCGCCGCGCCAGCCGGGGAAACTGCGACTCCAGCGCCTCGACGAGGCGCGCGCGATACATCGACACGTAGATCTCCAGCCGGCGCTCGGCGTCGGCGCGCGCGTCGCCCCGAACCCATGCCCCGACGTCGTTCGCCGGCAGGCCGAAGCTCTGCCCCGTGATCCGCGCCAGCAGCGCCGCCTGGACCGACGCCAGCTCTGGCCCGCTAGGCCGCATCACGCGCCTCCCCGAGCGCCGCCCGCTCGCAGGCCGCCGCCCGCCCCAGCTCCCGTTCCAGCTCCTCGAACGCCGGCACGTCGGCGTCCCACTCGATCATCGTCGCAACCGCCCCGAATCGCGCGATCGCCTCGCCATAGAGCCGCCAGACGTCGTCGCAAACGGTGCTGTCGTGGGTGTCGATCAAGAGCTCGCCGTCCTCCGTGTGGCCGGCCAGGTGAATCTGACCGACGCGCGCGGCGGGGAGCGCCGCAAGGTAGGCGCTCGCGTCCCAGCCGTGGTTGTGGGCGCTGACGAAGACGTTGTTCACGTCCAGCAGGATGCCGCAGTCGGCGCGCCGCGCGAGCTCCGCGAGAAACTCGCACTCGGTCATCTCGCCGTCGAGCACGAGATAGCTCGACGGGTTCTCCAGCAGGATGCGGCGCCCGAGCCGCTCCTGCACCCGCGCCACCCGCCGCGCCACGTGCGCCAGCGCCTCCTCGGTGTACGGCAGCGGCAGTAGATCGTGCGCGTTCACCCCGTGGGCCGTCCCCCACGCGAGGTGGTCGGAGATCCAGGCCGGCTCGACGGCGCGCGCCAGCGCGTCCACGCCGTCCAGATAGCCTCGTCGAGCGGATCGGTCGAGCCGATCGACAGCGACACGCCGTGCAGCACGATCGGGTAGTCGCGGCGCACGGCCTCCAGCACGCGCCGCGGATTGCCGCCCGCGACCATGAAGTTCTCCGTGATCACCTCGAACCAGTCGACCGCCGGGCGCGTCTCGACGACGTGCCGGTAGTGCTCGCGCCGCAGCCCCAGTCCGCGTCCGAGATTTGGGAACAAGGCGGTCATCCGATCCCCCGGTGGGCACGACCGGCGACGCGCCCAGGCGCCGCCGGCCTCGGCCCGCGCTACTTGACGACCTTTCCGCCCTTGGCGTCGCAGTCGGCCTTGCTCATCTTCATGTTCCCCTGCCCCTTGCAGCCGTTCTTCCCCTTGCAGGCGTTGTCGCCCCCCTTGCAGGCGCTCTGCCCCTTGCAGGCGTTGACGCCGCTGCACATCACGCCGTCCCCCTTCTTCGCCGAGGCGACGCCCGTGACGCCCATCGTGAACAGCCCGGCCACCGAGGCGGCGATCATTGCTCCCTTGATGCTCATGTCTCTCTCCTGGTTTTAGGTCGAGGGCCACCGGCCCAGTTCGTTTCACCGGTCCTACGTCGCCCGCGGACGCCGGTTACGCGCTAACGTCGCCGCATGAACGAGACCCCGTCTCGGGCGACGATCTCCCCCACCCCGTCCGACGCCACGCCCGCCTTCGACGTGGCTGGGCGGATCGCGCTCGTGACCGGGGCCGCGCGCGGGATCGGCCGCGCCTGCGCGCTGGCCCTGGCGCGCGCCGGCGCCGACGTGGCGCTCGGCTTTCGCGACGCGGGCGCGGGTGGCGACGTCGCCGACGCCATCCGGGCGCTCGGCCGCCGGGCGATGCCGCTGCAGATGAACGTGGCGCGCCCCGCCGAGATCGCTCCAGCGGTGGCGGAGGCGGTCCATCACTTCGGGCGCATCGACATCCTGGTGAACAACGCCGGCATCGGCCCGCCCAACGCGGCGATCGCGGTGACCGAGACCGACTTCGACGCCACGCTGGCGGTCAACCTCAAGGGAACCTTCTTCGTCAGCCAGGCCGTCGGGCGCGCGATGATCGCCGGCGGCCACAGCGGCCGCATCGTCAACCTCAGCTCGCAGGCCGGCTTCGTCGCGCTGCCGACCGAGTCGGTCTATTGCATGACCAAAGCGGCCATCGCCCACCTGACCAAGTGCCTGGCCGTCGAGTGGGCCGCGCATGGCATCAACGTCAACGCCGTCGCGCCGACCTTCATCCGCACCCCCGGCACGGTCAAATGGCTCGAGGACGAGAACTTCCGCCGCGATCTCCTGGCCCGCATCCCCCTCGGCCGCGTCGGCGACCCGCCCGACGTCGCAGCCGCCGTCGTCTTCCTCTGCTCGCCCGCCGCGTCGATGATCACCGGCACGACGCTGATGATCGACGGCGGCTGGACGGCGCGTTAGCCGTCTCGGACCGTGGAACCCGCTCCGAGATCCGGTGTCCCTGGATCAGGATGCGGTTGTTCGTCGCTCTCGGCATCGTGGTGGTGGCGTTGCTCCTGCTCGCCGCGAAGGTCACCCGACACCATCGCCGCCCGGTGGTCCCCCCGGACCCCGGGAAGGCCGCTTCCGAGGCCGAGCCCCCGCCCCTCCCCCTGGCCGACCGGGGCACGTTACCTCCCGCACGCCGCGCCTGGTCGGGGCCAACACTGCGCGATCTTCTGGACCAGGCGGAGGGGCCGGCGACCATTCGCGGGAACGCGCGGGGTCCGGAGGGCGCCGCCATCAGCGTCCGGGCGTCGCCGGCGGGAAAGCGAGAACGCGGTCGCCGGATCCGCGTCGAGAACGGCGCGTTCGAAATTCCGGGACTCGTATTCGGACGAAGCTACGACCTGACCTTCGACGGTCCGAACCTGCGGCAGACGACGCTGCGTTCGGTGACGGCGCCGGCCGAAGGCGTCGAGGCGAGGCTCGATCCGGTGCCGGTCCTCCGCGGCGCGATCGGATTCTCGGCCGGCGGCCCGTGTGCCTACGACAGCGTCCAGCTCCGGACCGCAAACCCGCAGGACGACGAGAGCGTCGAGGTTGTTGGCCTCGACGACGGCTGTCGCTTCGAGCTGCAAGTGCCCGACGGTCCCACGCAGATGGTCGTGGTCGCGATCGGAGACGGGCCACACCTGGAGATGCCGATCTCGATCCCGCCCGCAGGCGATCCGGATCCGGTGTGTCTCAACCCGCCCTGCCGCGCCGATCCGCTCGCCGAAACGGCGCGCCTGCGGATCTCGTTCGCGGGCGCCCACGCCGACGTCTCGGCGACGCTGGTCTTCGCCGACGGGGACCGCTCCAGCAGCTACAGCTGCTTCACCGACGGCGAGTCCTGCGAGCTCGAGGAGCTGCCGACCGGCCCGCCGTTCAAGCTGGTCGCCGACAGCTCGGACTGCGCCACGGCGACGCGAACGATCACCTTGCATGCCGGCGACAACGACCTGACGCTCCCGTGCGAGGCCACGACCTCGATCCCGGCGACCGTCCACGAGGAGACGCTCGGCGCCAGCGACAGCGATGTCCCGGACCAGCTCGTCCTCGAGTAGCGCCGCTACTTGAGGACGATGGCCGCCGTCGCCGGCTGCAGCGTCACCGAGGCGGCCGATCCGTAGGCGAGCGTTCCCGGCTCGGCGCCGCTGGCGCCGATGGCGCCGCCTCCTTGGGGCATGACCAGCCGCGCGCTCGACGGGAAGGCCAGCGTCACCGCGCTGGCCGTCGGGTTGACGGCCGCCCACCCGTTCGCGAACTCACGCTCGTACGCGCCCCCAACCGCGAGATCGGCGACGGTGGCGCCCGTCTTGACCGGCGCGCCGAAGTCGACGTCCCACTCCGGGTACCACTCGAGCGGCCCGGCCGCGAAATAGTCGAGGTAGCTGCGATCGCCGCGCATGAGGAGATAGTTGGCGAGGTAGTAGAGCCGCACGGCGACGTTACTCGAAGCGTCGAGGTAGTTCTGCGCGATGACGACCTTGTGCTTGGCGGCCAGCGCCAGAATCTGGTTCATCGAGCGCTGCCAGTCGGCGGGCGCGAACGACGGATCGGCGAACCCCTCGACGAACACGCCGGCGGTGAGGCTGTAGTCGGTGGTGTCCCAGCTGGTGGTGAACGACCCGGTGTTGGGGATCAGCGCAAGCCCGGCGGCGCCGAGCGCCGCGTTGAAGTCGGTCATGAACGCCTGCCACGCCTCGATGTACGTCTGGCCGCCCAGTTCGGCGATCGCAGTGTCGCGCGCGCCGGTCCCCGCGAGCCGCGGCTCGGCCGGGCTCTGCGCCTCCCACTGCAGCAGATCCGGCCCCGCCGAGTCGGCGAACAGCCCGTCGTAGTCGCCCGCCGCGATCTGCGCCAGGATCGACGACTTCCAGTACGACGCGAAGCCGCTGTCGCCGAGGTTCATCAGCAACTTGCCGTCGTCGACGGCCGCCACCCGCTGACCCGCCTGGTTGTGCCAGAACCAGCTCTCGTTCATCGTGACCGTCGGGTAGTCGTTCCCCCAGCTCGTCCCGTCGACGATGAAGGTGACCGACGGCGCCGACTGCCAGATCGCCAGGTGGTAGTGCAGCACCAGGAAGTTCGGCGCCAGCGCGCGCAGCGGCTGCGATTGGGCCACCGTCAGCTTCTGCGTGCCGACCATGTGACCGACGACGAACTGCTGTTGTGCCGCCGTCAACCCGTCGGGGAGCTGATCGGCGAGGATCAGCGTCCTGGCCGTCGAATCGGGCCAGGGGCGCTTCGATGCCATCCCGCCGGCGCCGCCGCCGCCCGTGCCGGCGGGACTCCCGCCGCCACCGCCGAGCGAGGCACCGCCGCTGCCGCCCGTCGAGCTTCCATGCCCCGGCGATCCCCCGCCACAGCCCCCCAGCACCAACAACCACCCCAGACCGACAAAGGCCGACCGCCGGCGCATGGCGAAGCCTTCATCGACCGATCCCCACGGATGCTTGAGCTCGTCCGAGGCCGCCGGCGTTCAGCACGAAGGAGAGCGCGAGCACGGCGACGCAGCCAATCACGTTGAACCATAAGAATCCGATGTTCGTGCCTTTCCAGATCCCGATCACCAGCACCTCGGAGGCGATCGCGGCGGTGAAGACCGGCGTCGCCCGCAGGCCGCGGGTGAAGAACGCCGCCAGGAAGATCCCCAGGATCGTCCCGTAGAAGAGCGAGCCGAGGATGTTCACCGCCTGGATCAGGTTGTCGATCAAGGAGGCGAAGCCGGCGAAGGCGACCGCCACCAGCCCCCAGGCGCCGGTGGCGATCTTGGCGACGCGCAGGTAGTGCGCGTCAGTCGCCTCCTTCCGAAAGCTCCGGCGGTAGAAATCGACCACCGTGCAGCCGCCGAGCGCCGTCAGCTCGCTGGCCGTCGACGACATCGCCGCGCAGAGGATGACCGCCAGCAAGAGACCGATCACCCCGCGCGGCAGGTTGGCCATCACGAACGACAGGAAGACGTAGTCGGCGTCGTGCGTCTCGGCGCGCGGCAGCGCCGTCGCCAGCAGCGCCCGGGTCTTCTCTCGGATCGCTTCCGAGCTGGCGGCAGCCGCGCGGAACCGCACCCGCGACGCCTCGATGGCCGCCGCGTCGCCGCCGTCGAGCGCCGCCGCGAGCCCGGTTGCCGCCACGCGCTTTTTGACGAAGGCGATCCGGTGCTGCACCTCCAGCGTGCGCAGCTCGGCCGCCTGCGGTGTCTTCGCGACGCGGGCCAGCTCCGCCTCGTTGAAGAACAGCGGCGGCGGGTTGAACTGATAGAAGACGAGGACCATCACGCCGACCAGCAGGATGAGGAACTGCATCGGGACCTTGAGGAGCCCGTTGAAGAGCAGTCCCATCCGGCTCTCCGTCACCGACCGACCGGAGAGATAGCGCTGCACCTGAGACTGGTCGGTCCCGAAGTAGGCCATCGCCAGGAAGCAGCCGCCCGTCAGCCCTGACCAGAGCGTGTAGCGGCTGCCCAGATTGGGCGAAAGATCGACGACGTTCATCTTCCCCAGCGCGCCGGCGACGGAGATCGCGTGGCGCAGTGACAACTCGGGCGGCAGGCGATGGACGATGACCACGAAGGCCACCACCATCCCCAGGAGCATCACCACCATCTGGTGCTTCTGCGTCTGGCTGACCGCCCGCGTCCCGCCGGCGACGGTGTAGACGATCACCAGCCCGCCGATCAGGAGACAGGTCGCGTTGAGGGGCCAGCCGAGCACCTTCGAGAGCACGATGGCCGGCGCGTAGATGGTGATCCCGGCCGACAGGCCCCGCTGCAGCAGAAACAGCAGTGCCGCCAGCTGGCGCGTCTTCAGATCGAAGCGCGCTTCGAGCAGCTCGTAGGCGGTCAGCACGCGCGACCGGTAGAAGCGGGGGATGAAGGCGACGGAGAGGATCACCATCGCCACCGGCAGCCCGAAGTAGAACTGCACGAAGCGCATGCCGTCCTCGTAGGCCTGCCCCGGCATCGACAGGAAGGTGATCGCCGAGGCCTGCGTCGCCATCACGCCGAGGCCAATCGTCAGCCAGCGGTCGCGGTAACCGCCGTGCACGAAGTCGGTCATGTTCGACGGACCGCGCGTCTTCCAGAGACCATAGGCGACGATCGCGGCCAGCGTCCCGCCCAGGACGCCCCAGTCGAGCTCGCTCAACGCGCGACCGCCGTCAGCACCACGCCCAGCACGATCTCGACGGCCAGCGCGCCGAGGACGATGAGGTAGATCGCGCGCCAGCTCAGAAACGGCGGCGCGTCGCCGAGCTCGGCGCGCTCGTCGTCCTGCTTGTCGCCCGCGGTCATCGGCCGCTCACTTGGCCCGCGCGTGGCCGCCCGCAAGCAGGTTGGCGAACAGGCGATAAGCGCCCGGCACCCCGGCCGGCAACTGCCGGAAGAACGCCAGCCCCGTGTAGACGAAGGTCCCCTTGCCGTAGCGCCCCCAGATCAGGCTGCCCGCCTGCGGTGTCTCTCCCGGATCGTTCATCGACAGCGGCGCCTCGTACCGCGGGTCGAACGTCTCCACGAAGTAGAGACCGCGCTCCTGGACCCATCCCTCGAAGTCGCGGGGACCGATGCGGTTCGGCGTGGTGAGCGCCGGATGGCCGGCGATCGTGAACGTGACGGGCGCCGTCTCGTCGGTGACACGCTTCTGCCCGACCTCGAACGGCCAGGGGCCGATGGTCCCGAAGAGGGGCGCCAGCCGGTTGTTGGTGTTGTACTGGACCACCAGCGTCCCACCCGCCCTCACGTACTCCATGAGCATCGTGTGGGCGGCGCGCAGCCGCTCGCTGGTGTTGAAGGCGCGCACGCCGACGACGATGGCGTCGAATCGAAGCAACGCCGCCGAATCTCCGGCCAGCGCCTCGTCGCCGAGCACCGTCACCTGGTAGCCGACCCGCCGCAGAGCGGCCGGCACCTCGTCGCCCGGCCCCGGGATGTACCCGATCTTCGTCCCGCCGAGCGCCAGCTCGATCGGTTCCAACCGGACATCGGCATCGACCAGATAGGTCTGGGTCGGGATATGCGGGTGCTCGATCCGCACCACCCCGCGCGCGAGATGTTCGCCGTCGACGTCGGCCCAGAGGCGCAGCCTGCCGGCGGCCGGGCGCCCGGCGCCCGGTGACGGGAAGATGCGGAAGCTGAGCGTCTGCTCGTCGCCGGCGGCGTTGAGGCTGAACGGCGCGCGCAACGGCTCCGCCGTCCAACCGGCAGGCAGCTCCGGGCGCAGCACGCCCGACGGGTTGGCCTTCCCGGCCACCAGGCGGACCTCCAGCGTCTGCGGTGTGGCTCCGGCGAACATGAGCACGTTCGTCGACGGCGACACCGAAACGGCCGGCGTCACCTCCAGCGGGCGGCGGCGCTCGCCCATCACCGGATCCGTCCACTTGTAGCTGATGTCCCGGGCGAGGGTGACTTTGCGGCCTCCGATACTGAACGTGAAGGTGACCTCGAGAGGCGACGGCCGCTCGGGCAGGCCGATCAGCGCCGGATCGGCGTGGTAGAGGCCCGCCTCGGGCGGCATCTCCAGCCAGTACGGCGTCGTGGCCGGCACATCCTTCGGCAATGCCAGCGTGACCGTCCTCGCGAGCTCTCTGCGCGCGTGGGCCGCTTCGCCGCGCGCGTCGAGTGTTGCCCCGACGCTGACGCTGGCCGCATCGGCGCCGGGCGCAAGCGGGAACGGGAACTTCGGGGCGCTCATCGTCACGACGATCGGGGAGCGATTGACGGCAGTCGCGGTCACGTCGATCCAGGCTCCGGACGCGACGAGCGAGCCTGCCGCCGTGGCGTCGACGAACAGCCCCGCACATGCGGCCAGGAGCTCGCCCGCCTCCCGCTGCTTCTCGGCACGCCACCCGGCGTCGGGAATCTCGGCCACAGCCGCGTCGATCTGCGCCAACGTGGGGACCAGCTTGTAGGGCGCTGCGACGTCCAGCTTGGCGACCGCCCTCGCGACGAGCGCCTTCAACTTGGTGGTCCCCGAAAAGCGCCCGAGATCGATCTCGATCCCCGCGAAGATCCCGGGGAGCGGCCTCCTCGCGGCCTTCTCCTTCGGATCGGCGGCGTCGAGCAGGTGGAAGTACTCGAGGATCGGCTCGCGGTTGCGTGCCACGCCGAAGCCCTGACTCTTGTGCATGCTGCGGCTGTCGGCAGCCATCTCGCCGTACGACTCGCCGAGAAGCGGGTTGTACTCATTGACGTCCAGCTTGACGTCGCCGCTCAGGTCGTCGGTCGGCTTGAGGAAGAACGACGACCGGTTCCAGAAGATCCGCCGCGCCTGCCACGGCGTGACGCCGCCGGCGAGCTGCTCGGGGTGGAACTTGGGATCGGCCGCAGCGCGGAACGCCTCCAGCGCCAAGATCGCCGACGCCGTGTGATGACCGTGCGTCTCCGACGGCTCGGGCGAAAAACGCGTGATGATGACGTCGGGGCGGAACTTGCGGATGACGGCGACGACGTCCGCCAGGACCTGGTCCTTCCCCCAGATGCGCAGCGTCTCCTCGGGGCTCTTCGAGAACCCGAAGTCGCGCGCGCGGGTGAAGAACTGCTCGGCGCCGTCGATGTGGCGCGCGGCCAGGAGCTCCTGCGTGCGAATGAGCCCCAGGGCCGGCCCCTGTTCAGCGCCGATCAGGTTCTGGCCGCCGCCGCCGCGGGTGAGAGAGAGGTATGCCGTGCGCACCTGCGCGCCGTTGGCCAGGTAGGCGAGCAGCGCGGTGTTCTCGTCGTCGGGGTGCGCCGCCACGTAGAGCACGCTGCCGGCGACGCCCAGCTTGCGCAGGCCGAGCGCGATCCGGGCGGCGTTCGGTTGCGCCGGCGGGCCGGCCGCGGGGGCGAGACGGGAAGCCATGAAGATGCACGACGCGAAGAGAGCCGGAAGGATACGGGCGAAAACGCGGTGACGCATGGATCGATCGCGGCGACGGGCGCCGACGGTGCGGCCGAGTATAGTTGATGCCCTCGGTGCCTCGCCCATTCTCCAGCTCCTACCTCGCCGGCGAGGCGATCTCGCGCACGTTCATCCCGCTCGACTTTCGATCGGGGGCCGACCGGATCGGGCGCGCGCGCGCGGCGGCCGAGCGCCGCCTGGCCCCGGCCCTGCTCGCCGAGCTCCGCGACCAGCAGGCCGCCCTGGCCCCGAGCCGGGCGCGCGCCGCGAACATCGAGGCGCTGGCGGCCGGCGGCAGCGCGGTCGTCGCCACCGGCCAGCAGGTGGGGCTGTTTCTCGGACCGCTCTATGGTTTCTACAAGGCGGCGTCGGCGATCGCGGTGGCGCGCGCGCTGTCGGCGGAGGCCGGCGTGCGCTGCGTGCCGCTTTTCTGGCTGCAGACCGAGGATCACGACTTCGCCGAGATCGCCTCGGCGACGATCGCCGGCCCCGGCGGCAAGCCGGTGAAGCTGTCGCTCCCGACCGAGCCGCTGGGCGAGACGCGCGCGTCCATCGCTCACCGCCGGCTGCCGCCGGAGATCGGCGCGCAGCTCGACGCGCTCGCCGAGTTGCTGGGCGACGGCCCCGCGGCCGAGGAGACGCTGGCGTTGCTTCGTGCCCACTACCGCGCCGGGGTGGGCATCGCGCGCGCGTTCGCCGGGGTTCTCGCGGCGCTGTTCGCCGACGAGGGGCTGCTGGTGCTCGACCCCCGCGTCCCGGCCGTCGCCGCCCTCGCGGTGCCGGTCTATCGAAGAGCGCTGGCCGGCGCAGAAGCGATCGAACGCCGGCTCGACGAGCGGAACGAGGCGCTGGCGGCGGCCGGGTTCGAGCGGCAGATCCCGACCCGCGCCGGCTGCTCGCTGGTCTTCGGCCACCGCGAGAGCGCGACCGGACCCCGCTTCCGGCTCGAGCGCCCCGCCGATCCTTCGGCGCCCACCGCGCGCTGGGGACTCCCCGGTGGCGACGCGGGCCTCACGCCGCAGGAGCTCGCCGCCGCGCTGGAGAGCGATCCGCTCCGATTCTCCACCTCGGCCCTCCTGCGCCCGATCGTCCAGGACACCCTCCTGCCAACGGCGGCCTATGTCGGCGGGCCGGCGGAGGTCAGCTACTTCGCCCAGATGCAGCCGCTCTACGACCAGTTCGGTCTGGCGATGCCGCTGGTCGTACCGCGGGCGCGCTTTCGCTGCCTGGATCCGCACACGCGCCGTCGCCTGGCCGATCTCGGCTGCAACGCCGACGACGTCGAGCATCGGACCGAGGAGATCGCCGTGGCGTCGTCCCCCGCGCTGCCGCCGGGGGTGCCGAGTCCTGCCGATCTCCGCGACCGGATCACCCGGGACATCGCTCCGGTCGTCGACCAAGTCGCCGCGACCGTCGCCGCGCTGGATCCACGCGATCGGAACCTCGCGCGCGCCGCCGACCGCACGCGCGCGCATGTGGCCCGTGCGCTCCAGCGCCTCACCGCCCGCTACGGGCGCAAGCTGGCCGAGCGCGACGGCGCCGCGAGCGCCCGCCTCGCGCGCGTGCGGCTGGCGCTCGCGCCCGACGGCGTCCCGCAGGAGCGCGCCTATGCCTGGCCGTCGCTCGCCGGCCGCGTCGGCCCCGCCAGGCTCAAGGCGCTCGTCCTCGATCGCCTTGCAGCCGATCCGTTCCCCACCAAGCTGCAGGACCTCGAGCCGTGAGCAAGAGCCCCGCGCCGCCGCTGCGGATCGGCGTCGTCTGCTTCTCGACTTTCGGCGGCAGCGGCGTCGTGGCCGCGGAGGTCGCCACCTCGCTGGCACGCCGCGGGCACGCCTTGCATGTCTTCAGCGACGACGTCCCCGGGCGGCTCGACCCGACGCAGCCGAACATCGCCTTCCACCGGGTGGCGCCGCCCGCCTACCCGCAGCTCAAGCACTCCCAATACACGCTGGCGCTGACCTCGAAGATCGTCGAGGTCTCCCGCCGCGAGCGCCTCGATGTCATTCACGCGCACTACGCCCTGCCCCACGCCGTGAGCGCGCACCTGGCACGCGAGGTCCTGGCCTCCGACGCCGGCGGCCCCGCGGCGGCCCCGCGCCTCGTGACGACCCTGCACGGCACCGACATCACGCTGGTCGGCAGCGATCCGAGCTTCTTGCCGCTCACCCGCTTCTCGATCGCTGCCAGCGACGCGGTCACCACCCCCTCGGCCTGGCTGGCGCGTGCGACGCACGAGACGCTGGGCGTCCCCGACACCGTCGACATCGAGATCGTCCCCAACTTCGTCGACGCCGACCGCTTCCGCCCGGTGCCCGGCGAGCGCCCGCTCCCCGATTCGCCGGTCGTCGTTCACGTCTCGAACTTCCGCCCGGTCAAGCGGGTCGCCGACGTCGTCGAGGTGTTCGCCCGGCTGCGCGCCACCCGCCCCGCCCGACTCCGTCTCATCGGGGACGGTCCCGACCGCGCGGCCGTCGAGGTGCGCGCCGCCGCCCTCGGCCTCGCCGCCGATGTCGAATTCCTCGGCGAGCGGGTCGACCTTCCCGCGGTCCTGCAAGAGGCGGATCTTTTCTCCTCCCCAGCGAGACCGAGAGCTTCGGCCTGGCCGCGCTGGAGGCGATGGCCTGCGGCGTGCCGGTGGTCGCCTCCTCCGTCGGCGGGCTCCCCGAGGTCATCCCCGACGGCGAGGTCGGCGCGCTCTGCCCGCTCGGCGACGTCGAGGCCATGGCCGCCGCCGCCGGGCGCATCCTCGGCGACGCCGAGCTCCACCGCCGCCTCTCGCGCGCGGCGCGCCGGCTCGCCGAGAGCCGCTACCGGATCGAGCCGGCGGTCGATCGCTACTTCGCGATCTACCGCCGCGTCCTCGCCACGCCCGGCGTTGCAGCGCCGCTAGCTCTTCTTCTTCCAGTCTTCGAGCGTCTTCTTGATCTCCGCCTCGAGGAAGAACCCCTGCGACTTCTTCCCGAGCTCATAGCGCGCGCTCGCCCGTGGCGAGGGCCTCCTTGATGTTCCCCTTCGCCGCCACCAGCTCCGCCTTGATCCAGACGTTGAACCAGTCCTCCTTGAGCGCCAGCGACTGGTCGACGTACTTCATGCCGGTGTCGTAGTCCTTCTTGTTCTCCAGCATGTAGCGCGCGGCGTTCGCGTAGGTCCGCCAGCCGCCGTCGATCGCGGCGTTGATGTTGGCCAGCGCCTGCGCCGACGTCTGCACGGCGATCGGAATCGCGAGGCGCAGCTTCTCCCATTCGAGGTCCAGCGACGCCTTGTCGTCGGTGAAGTCGGTCACGAGGTAGGCGAGCCGCTCGCGGAACGGCGCCGCCTTGGGCGTCACCTTCACGCGCAGGAGATCCTCCGCCTCCTTGTAGTCACGACCGGTCCCCGCCTGGTCGGCCTTCTTGTTGAGGATGACCGTCCAGGCCCCCTTGCTGGGGATGACGAAGAAGGCGTACGACCCTGCCGGTACCGGCTTGTCGGCGAAGCTGACGTCGCGGCTGAAGGTGATCTTGGTGGCGCTGTTGGCCCCCGCGCGCCACATCTGTTCGTAGGGAACGAGGCCGCCCCAGATCTTGCGCCCCTTCACGCCGGGGCTGCTGTAGTCGACGGTGATGTCGGTGAGGCCGACGGTCTGCACGACCTTGGCGAATGGGCTCGGGCGCGGCAGCTCGAGATCGGCGCGCGCGGCGCCGGCGAGCGTGCAGACCAACATGGTGGACGCGAACAGGACGGAAAGCTTCATGGAGCCGAAAGCTACGAGCACATCCGTCGGCGCGCAAGCGCCGCGCTCCGTCGGCTTAGGGCGTGGCGCAGGTGCCGAGGATCGCGCTCACGCACTGGGTGACCACGCTGTCCGCGCCGCCGGAGTTGTTGCACTGGAGCGCGCAGTTGTTGGCGGAGCCGCAGGGATACTTCATGTCGAGGCAATCGATGACCGCCTCGCAGGCCGCCGACTTGTCCTGGTTGTTCTCCTTGCAGGCGCTGCACATCTGACCACCCGACGAATAGCCGTTGACCTTGATCGTGTCGACGCAGTTGGCGCCCGTCGTGCCGCCACCCCCCGTGGTCCCGGCAGCGCCGGTCGTGCCGGCCGCGCCCGTCACGCCGCCAGTCCCCACGCGCCCCGCCGCGCCCGTCACGCCGCCGGACCCTGTCGTGCCCGCCGCGCCGGTCACGCCGCCAGTCCCCACGCGCCCCGCCGCGCCCGTCACGCCGCCGGACCCCGTCGTACCCGCCGCGCCCGTCACCCCGCCAGTCCCCACGCGCCCCGCCGCGCCCGTCACGCCGCCTGTCCCCACACGTCCGGCCGCGCCTGTCACGCCGCCAGTGCCCGCGCCGCCGGTGCCGATCGTCCCACCCGAGGAGGTGCCACCGGCGCCGGTGACGATCGCGCCGCCGCTCCCGCCGCCCGTGGCCGTCGTTCCGCCCTGGCCCTGACCGCCGGTCGACGACGTGTCGCCGCCCGCACCCGTGTTGATGTTTCCGCTGTTCCGGAAGAACTCTTCCGGGCCCTGACACGCGACAGCCCAGGCCGCCATCGTGCCAAGGACACCAACCACGAAGAAACGACCTAGGCGCAGGTTAAGGTTCGGCATGAAGGTAGTGCGTTTACGATACCACCTTCCAGCCGTAAAAGCGTCTCCCGCGGAGACGCCTTCGCGACGCCGCCGGCCCTGATCAGCGCGGCGGCGGAATCTTGGTCGCGAATCCTGCCTACGACGCGCAGCCCTTCTTCTTCGGGTTCTTGCAGCAGTCGACCGCCGTCTTGGCGTCCTTGGCCTTGGCCTTGGCGTCCTTGGCGTCGCTCTTCTGCTTGTCCTTGAGCGGCTTCTCGCAGTCGGTCTTGTCCTTGCCTTTCTTGTCCTTGCAGCTCGAGAGGTCGGGCTTGGCGTTGGCGGTCTTCACGGCCGCGTTCGCGTCGTCGAGCGCCTTCTGCTTGTCGCCGCAGTCGGGCTTGCCGGCGGGCGCCGCGGCGGGCGCCGCAGCCGGCGCGTCGGCGGCGAGCGCCATCGTTCCGAACGTCATCAGGGCAGCGGGGATCAGGGCCATCAGCATCCGTTTCATCGGTCGTCTCCTTTGGGTTTCGGCGTCAATACGCCAGGGTGAAGTCGTTGTCCGGATCGGTCTTGTAGGCGTCGAAGTACGGCGAGTAGGTCCGCACGCGCACGCTGCGCTGGGCGGGCGAGAACTGCAGCAGGCGCAGGTAGCCCCCGCCCCCCTGCGCCTGCATCTGGTAGTTGGCCAGGATCTGGTGGACCAACGTGCCGTCGGCGCGCACGCTGGTGAGCCGCCCGACGCCGTCCCCCAGGTCGTGTCCGCAGAGGACGAAGAGGATGTTGTCGTCTCGCGAAATCAGCTTGTCCCAGATCTCCTGGCCGTCGTTGACGCTGCCCGCGGCGCGATCGTCGAGGTAGCGGTGCGGGTTCCAGAGCTGTTCGGGGTGGCCAACGTGATCGAAGCGCTCGTCGTCGGAGGTGAGGTAGGCGTGGGTGATGACGATGGCCGGGAGCGCGGCGTAGCGCCTGGCGATCCCGTCAGCCCAGGCGAGGACGCTGTCGCGCGCGCCGAACTCGAGCGACAGGATCAGCCAGGGGCCGCCGGGCGCGTCGACGATCTCGAACCGGTTCTCGTTCCGTCCCGGCTCGTAGAGCCCCGACGGCTGGGGCGGGAAGTAGCGATCGAGAAGCGTGTCGCGGGTGATGAGGCGGCCCCGAAGCGTGTAGTCGTGGTTGCCCGAGGCGAGCACGTAGGGGACGACGCCGTCGAGCATGCGCAGGGAGCTCGCGGCGCGCGTCCACTGGGTCGGCTCGTCGCGATCGACGATGTCCCCTTCGTGCAGAACCAGCGCGATCTGCCGGGAGGCGCGCTCGCGCCTCACCCACTCGACCTGCGCGTCGAGGATCTCCGGATGAGCCGCCGTGTAGTACTGGGTATCGGGTAGGGTCACGACCGTAAAGCCGGGCGCGGAGCTCGAGCGATTGGCGGCCATCACCGACGGGGAGAGCCCGCACCCGACGGCCGCGGCGAGCGACGCCAGCCCGGCCGCGGCGGCCAGGCTCCGACAAGAAACCGAACGATTGCCGGGAAACCGGCGAGGAATGAAACTGGCGTCGAGACGCGCCCGCCGCGCAAACACGTTGCTCCGGGCGGTTCTGTTCGGCAGTCGGTCTGGCACGCCGGCGGTTTCAGCAATCGCCGGACCACAAATCCCGACATCGCCGGCTGTGTATCGCGCTGCGGCAAGAACGAGACGCGAATACCTGAGCGATTCGCGGCCTCCCGCGGCAACAGATCAGTGCAGTGCGCCCCTTACTTCGACTGGAGGCTCCACGCATGCGCATCCGCCCCCAGGCAAGAATGCGAACGGCCGATTTGTCCTGCGCCGTCGCGCTGGCGGCCGTCGCCCTGATCGGGTGTGGCGGGGCCGGCACCGGCACGACCGGCGGTCAGGGGGGCGACGGAACCGCCAGCGGCGGTAGCGGCGAGTCGGGCGGCAGCTCGGGTAACGGCGGAACGCCGGGGACCGGCGGAGCGAGCGCGACGGGCGGAGCGAGCGCGACCGGCGGCGCCAACGGGACCGGCGGCGCGACCGCCACGGGCGGCACCGGCGGCAACACCGGGGGCACCAACGGCACGGGCGGCAGCGGGACTGGCGGCAGCGCGACCGGCAGCGGCGGCGCGACGGGCGGAGCCGGCGGCGCCAGCGGCGGCGCGACCGGCACCGGCGGACGAGGCGGCACGACCGGCACGGGCGGCGCCGCGGGCGCGGGAGCTGGCAAAGGTGGATCGACCGGCGCGGCCGGCGGGAGCGCGACCGGAACCGGCGGCGCCAGCAGCGGCGGCTCGACTGGGCAAGGTGGATCGACCGGCGCGGCGGGCGCACCGGCGACCGGCGCGCTGATTCACAACGACGTCTTCTGGAAGGACACCTCGGGGACGCCGATCTACTCGCAGGGGGGCGGCGTCTTCGTCTTTGGCGGCACCTACTACTGGTACGGCGTGAAGTACAACGGCGCCGTCAGCTACGCCGCCAACACCAAGAAGAACAGCGACACCAGCTTCGCCGCGATCACCTGCTACTCGTCGACGGATCTCGTCACCTGGAAGCACGAGAACGACGTCCTCTCCACCGCCAGCCTCGGCGCGAACGTCGACTCG
Organism: uncultured Pseudomonadota bacterium; assembly: GCA_963831685.1. Lineage (GTDB taxonomy): Bacteria > Myxococcota_A > Polyangia > Fen-1088 > Fen-1088 > JADGRB01. Next base: position 331,888 of record CAWHRJ010000004.1, on the reverse strand, counting down.
GCGACCTGGATCGGCCGCATGGGCGTCGTCTACAACGCCACCACCAAGAAGTACGTGCTCATCTCCCAGTACCAAGGTGGTCCGGCGGGGACCGGCGAGCTGTTCGCCACCAGCGACACGCCGACGGGGACGTTCGCCTTCGATCACATTCAGGCCGCGGTCACCAACGTCGCCAACACGACGACCGGCGATCAGACGATCTTCACCGACGACGACGGTAAGTCGTACCTCATCTGCTCGTCGTCGAGCGGGCGCAGCAACCTCTACGTCGCGCCCGTCCACGCCTCCGATTCGCTGAGCATCGACGCGGCGACGCGCATCTTCGGCGGCGCCGGGCGCGAGGGGAACACGATGTTCAAGTACAACGGCATGTATTACTTCTGCTCGTCGGATCTGCACGGCTGGAACGCCTCGCACAGCTACTACATCGCGGCCTCCAACATCATGGGCCCCTACGGCGCCGAGGGGGTCATCGGGAACACCGACAACGACTTCAGCCACGTCACGCAGACCGGATTCTTCGTCACCGTCAAGGGAACGACCGGCACGACCGTCATCTTCGCCGGTGACAGATGGAGCGACTTCGCCGGCAACGGGCTCGGCTTCAACGAGTGGTGCCCGCTGACGTTCAGCGGAACGACGCCGACGATGGCTTCGATGAGCGAATGGTCGTTCAACGCGGCGGCGGGCACCTGGGCCGTCGGACCCGACAACAACTTCGCGCTCAACCCGACGTTCGAGGCCGACCGCGTGGCGATGACCCAGCCGGCCGGCTGGACCACCAGCACCACGACCGGCGGCGGCATCACGCCCTACACCAACGTCTCGGGCGGCCACACCGGCAACTGGGCCTGGCAGCTCTCGTACACCGGCGCGTATCAGGCGACGCTGAACCAGGCGGTGACCGGCCTGGCGAACGGGACTTACACGCTCAGCGTCTGGGCCAAGAGCTCGGGCGGCCAGACGACCGCGAACCTCTACGCCTCTGGCTACGGTGGCGCGGAGAAGGACGCGGCACTGACCAAGGCGATGACCGGCTGGACGCAGGTGTCGCTGACCGGCATCGCGGTCAGCAACGGCACCTGCCAGATCGGCGTCACGACGACGGCCGGCGCCAACCAGTCGGTGACCCTCGACGACTTCACCTTCGTGAGGACGGGACCATGACGCTTCGATCGACGATCGCTCTGTTCGGGGTCTGCGCCCTGCTCGGGTGCGGGCAGTCGGGCGGCAGCACCGGCGCCGGCGGCGACGGTGCGACCGGCACCGGCGGCATGAACGCGAACGGCGGCTCCAGCGGCCAAGGTGGATCGGCTGGCGCGAACGCCACCGGAGGTGCGAACGGAAGCGGCGGCGCGACCGCCAGCGGCGGCGCGACGGGCAGCGGCGGCGCGATTGCGACCGGAGGCGCCACGGGCTCTGGCGGCGCCACAGCGACCGGAGGCGCCACGGGCTCCGGTGGGGCGGCAGGCGCGAAGGGTACGGGCGGCGCCGCCGGCGCGACAGGTACCGGCGGCGCCAAGGGCGGGGCCAGCGGGGCCACCGGCGGATCCGGCGTGGCCGGTGCGGCCGGTCTGGCGGGATCGACCGGTCAGGGTGGATCGACCGGCGTGGGCGGGGGCTCCTGCCCCGGCGCCGCGTACGACGCCTCGAACCCACCGCAGCCGCTGACGCTGACGGGGAGCCTGGGCGCGCACGATCCGGCGGCGTACGTCGTCGGCAGCACGATCTACCTCGCGGCGACCGGCCTCAGCGCCAAGACGTCGACCAACCTCACGACCTGGAACAACGCCCCGACGCCGCTCGCCCTGCCCTCCTGGGCGATGACGGCGACGGGCGCGAGCAATCTGTGGGCCCCGGACATCTCGTACTTCGGCGGCGTCTATCACCTCTATTACGCGGCCTCGACATTCGGCAGCAACAAGTCGTGCATCGGCCAGGCGACGCGAGCCGACCTCGCAAGCGGCAGCTGGGCCGACCAGGGGCAGGTGCTCTGCTCCAACATGGGAGAGACCGACAACTGGAACGCGATCGATCCGAACGTCGTCGTCGACGACGCCGGGACGCCCTGGCTCGAGTTCGGGAGCTTCTGGAGCGGCCTCAAGATGGTCAAGCTGGACGCCTCGACCGGCTTGCGCGCCGACACGATGCTCTACTCGATCGCCAACGGCGCGAACTCCAAGGGGAGCCTCGAGGGCGGGTGGGTGTTCAAGCGTTGCGGTTACTACTACCTGTTCTCGTCGTGGGGCGCCTGCTGCAACGGCGCGTACGACTACAACATCCGCGTCGGCCGCTCGACGACCGTGACAGGGCCGTACACCGACATGGCCGGCACGTCGCTCATGTCGGGCGGCGGCACGCTGCTCGTGCAGGGGAACGCGAGCTGGGTCGCCCCCGGCCACAACGCCGTCATCACCTACAACAACAAGACCTACAACATCTATCACGCGCTCAAGGGGAGCTCGAGCGGCGCGGCCACGCTGCGCATCTCGGAGATCGCCTGGGACGCCAACGGATGGCCGTTCTCGGGCGGGCCGTAATCAGCGGGCGGCGACGTCGAGGTTCACCTTCTTCACGTTGTCCGAGCTGCCGCCCACCATGATCTCGAAGCGCCCCGGCTCGACGACGCGCTTCATCTTCACGTCGTAGAAGCTGAGCTCGTCGAACCCGATCGGGAAGTCGACCTTCTTCGACTCGCCGGGGGCGAGGTGGATGCGGCGGAAGCCCCGGAGCTCCTGGACCGGGCGCGTGACCGAGCTGACGACGTCGTGGATGTAGAGCTGGACGACCTCGTCGGAGGCGCGCTTCCCTGCGTTGGTGACGGTGACCGAGGCCGTCGCGTGCCCGTTCGCGGCGATGCTGGCCGGCGTCACCGTCGGGGCGTCGTACTTGAAGGTCGTGTACGAGAGCCCGTAGCCGAACGGCCATGCAGGGCCCGGCTGCTCGAACAGGTAGAGGCGGCGCGCCGACGGCTTGTAGTCGTAGTAAGCCGGGATCGTCCCGATCGCGCGCGGCACGCTGACGGGCAGGCGTCCGGCCGGACTGACGTCGCCGAAGAGGACGTCGGCGACGGCCGTCCCGGTCTCTTCACCGAGGTAGAAGCCGTCGAGAATCGCCGGCACCTTCGCCGCCAGCTCCGGGATCGTCAGTGGGCTGCCGTGAATGAGGAGCAGGATCGTCGGGCGTCCGGCCGCCAGCACGGCGCGCGCCAGCTCCATCTGCTTGCCCGGAAGATCGAGCGACGAGCGATCGCCCTGGTGGTTGTCGGCCCACCCCTCGCGCGAGAGCTGCTCGTTCTGGCCGAGGACCAGCAGCACGGTATCGGCGGCCGCGGCCACCTTGGCCGCCTCGGCGGTGAGCCGCGCGTCCTCGGCGGGATCGGACATCTCCACGACGTCGTCCGCCCAGCCGCGGTTCCCCTTGGTCAGGCCGCAGCCCGGGGCGGTCGTCACCTTGACCTTGTTGCCCAGCCGCGCGCGCAGCCCGTCGACGACGCTGACCGGCTTGTCGGGCGTGCCGCTGTAGCCGCCGAGCCGGGTGATCGCCGCGTTCGGCCCGATGACGGCGATCGACTTGAGGCGCGCCGGATCGAGCGGCAGCAGATCTCGGTCGTTCTTGAGCAGCACGATGGTCTCGTCGGCGGCCCGCCGGGCGAGCGCGCGATCGGCCGGGCGCTCCGCTTCCAAGTTTGCGCCGGCGTCGACGTAGGGCCGCTCGAAGAGGCCCAGCAGGAACTTGGCGCGCAACACGCGCGCGACCGCGTGATCGACCGTCGCCTGCGGGACCTTTCCGGCCTTCACGTCCGCCGCCAGCGTGGCGAAACCCTCGATCTGCGGGACCTCGAGATCGACGCCGGCCCCGAGCGCCACCCGCCCGGCCTCGGCGGCCGTCGCCACCACGTGGTGCTTTCGCTCGAGATCGATGATGCCGAAGTAGTCCGACACGACCAGGCCGGGGAACTTCCACTCGCCGCGCAGCAGATCGGTCAGCAGCCAGTGGTTGGCGTGCGAGGGGATCCCGTCGACCTCGTTGTAGCTGGCCATCACGCTCGCGACGTTCGCCTCGCGGACCGCCGCCTCGAACGGCGGCAGGAAGACCTCCCGCAGCACGTGCATCGAATAATTGCCCGGCGCCGTGTTGCGGCCCCCTTCGGGCGTCCCGTGTCCCGTGAAGTGCTTGGCCGTCGCCAGCACGTGCTGCGCGTCGACGGGCGCCCCGGCGGCCCCGCGCCCCTGGAAGCCGTGGATCGCGGCCACGCCCATCCGGCTCACCAGGTAGGGATCCTCGCCGTAGGTCTCCTCGATCCGCCCCCAGCGCGGATCGCGCGCGACGTCGACGACGGGGGCCAGGACGTGCTGCACACCGCGCGCGCGCGTCTGTCGCGCCGCCACGGTGAAGATCTGCTCGAGGAGGTCCGGGTCGAAGGTGGCCGCCAGACCGATCGCCTGCGGGAAGCTGGTGCCGCCGGGCGCCACGAAGCCGTGCAGCGCCTCCTCGTGCAAGAGCGCCGGGATCCCGAGCCGCGTCTTTTCGACGAGAAACTTCTGGATCGCGTTGGCGAAGGCGATCGCGCCCTTCGCGTCGTGGCGATCGGAGGGGCGCGTGATCTCGCCGATGCCGTCGGGCATCAGCTTCTGCGCCAGCGTCGGCGACAGCTCGTGCGTCTTGGGGTCGTCGATGGCGTTCTTGTCCCAGTTGACGCTCCCGAGTTGGGCCACCTTCTCGGCCAACGTCATCCGCTTGAGCAGATCGGCGACCCGCTTTTCGACGGGCAGCTTCGCGTTGCGGTAGGCCGCGGTCGCGGGCGGCGCCGATTCGGCCGCCTCTCCCGCACCGACCGCGATGACCAGCGCCGCCAGACCCGCGGCGACCGACAACTTCACAAATACCTTCCGACAGGGGCTCACGGGCGCGGACGATAACACCGGAAGGCGGGCCGCAATCAGCGAGGTGGCGCGCTTCCACGGCGCGGGCGAATTGGCTAACCTGCCGCGCATGTCAAAGCGGCCCTCAGGGTGGATCGCGCTTTTCGGCGCGTGGATCGCACTCACTGGCGGCGCCTGCATCATGCGGACGTTTCCCTCCACCACCGACGGGGTCGCCCCCGCCGCGCCGGCCCCCACGGCGGCCACCGTGGCCGCCGAGGATCGCATCGCCAACCTGTCGCGCGTCGATCTGCTCGGCGGCGCCGGGATCGGGGCGTTCAAGCTACAAGGCGATGTGCAGAAGGCCGACCTGGAGCCGATCGCCGTGACCGGCCAGCCGTTCACCGACGCCGTCCGCGCGACGATCAAGGAGGGGTCGAGCCACGAGTGGGCGGTGCAGATGGAAGCCCCCAACAGCGCCGCCATCGAGGCGGGCGACGCGATGCTGGCGACGTTCTTCCTGCGCACCGAGACGCCGCAGGAGGGGGGCGTCGGCGAGACGGAGTTCGTGTTCGAGCTCAACGGCTCGCCCTACACCAAGTCGATTCAGTATCCCGTGCAGGGGGCGGCGGGCTGGTCGAAGGTCGAGGTCCGGTTCAAGGCGGCGGCCGCCTACGCCGCCGGCCAGGCGCATTCCATCTTTCGCCTCGGCTACGACCCGCAGACGATCGAGATCGGCGGCGTGAAGGTGGAGAGCTTCGGCAAGCAGGTCCCCTTCTCCTCGCTGCCGAGCACGCAGGGCGCCGATCGCAAGCGCCAGCAACAGTCCGCGCTGGCCGCCAAGCAGGCCGCGGCCGCGCAGGCCGCGCTCCCCCCCACCGAGGGTGGCGACCTGGCGATCTCCGTGGCGGCCGGCGAGGTGATCCGCCCCATCAGCCCGCTCGTCTACGGCATCAACTCGCAACCGTTCGACGGGGTCGGCGCGACGGTGCGGCGGATGGGCGGAAACCGGCAAACGGCCTACAACTGGGAGCTCAACGCCTCCAACGCCGGCAGCGACTACAACCACTCGAGCGACGACTGGCCCTGCAGCGTTCTCGGCTACACCGACTGCACCGTCCCCGGCGCGCAGTTCATCGACTTCGGGAGGCAGAACCGCAAGGCGGGGATGGAGTCGGTGGCTACGATCCCGATGATCGACTACGTCGCTGCCGACAAGCGCGGACCGGTCTCCGAGGCCGACAAGGCCCCCAGCAAGCGCTGGGACAAGTCGGTCGCCCAGAAGCCCGGGCCGCTCACCACCTCGCCCGATCTCGGCGACGGCGTCGTCTACGAGGACGAGTTCGTCAACGCGCTCTGCGCCAAGCTGGGCAAGGCGGCGCAGGGGGGAATCAAGTTCTACTCGCTCGACAACGAGCCCGCGCTCTGGCCCAGCACGCACCCGCGCGTCCACCCCGACAAGACGACCTACGCCGAGATGGTGTCGCGCACCGAGGCGACCGCCAGCGGCCTGCTCAAGGTCGACCCGACCGCGTTCGTGCTGGGCGCGGTGGCCTACGGCTGGGCCGAGTACAAGAACCTGCAGGAGGCGCCCGACTCCAAGGAGCACAACGAAAAGTACGGCAGCTACCTCGACTACTTCCTGGCCTCGATGAAGAAGCTGGAGGAGAAGCACCACCACCGGCTGGTGCACGCGCTGGACGTCCACTGGTACCCGGAGGCGCGCGGCGCGAAGCGGATCACCGATCCCGACAACTCGCCGAAGACGATCGACGCGCGCGTGCAGGCGCCGCGCAGCCTGTGGGATCCGACCTACGTCGAGAAGAGCTGGATCGCGGGCGAGCTCGGCGAGAAGCCGATCCGCCTGGTCCCCTGGCTGGAGGAGAAGATCGCCAACCGCTACCCCGGCACCAAGCTGACCATGACCGAGTACGACTTCGGCGGCGCCACCCACATCTCGGGCGGGCTGGCCCAGGCGGACGTGCTCGGCATCCTGGGCCGCGAAGGTGTCTACATGGCGAACTACTGGGGCAACGGCCCCGGCAACCGCCAGCTGCCGAATTACATCAAGGCCGCCTTTCAAATCTACCGGAACTACGACGGCAACGGCGGCGCGTTCGGCGATACGGCCGTCACGGCGACGCCCGCCGATCAGGACAAGGCGTCGGTGTTCGCGGCGACCGACTCCAAGCACCCGGGGACGTTGACCGTGCTGGTCCTCAACAAGCAGCAGCACACGGTCTATGGCGGGAAGATCGCGATCAAGGGGGGCGCCTACAGCAAGACGAAGGTGTTTGCATTCGACGGAACCTCTCCAAAGATCCAGTCCCTGCCCGACGCCCAGATCACCAACAATCAAATCAGCTATCGCTTGCCGCCGATGTCGGCGACTTTGTTCGTTTGCACCGGCCGCTGAAAGGGGTTCGTGGTTTCACCTGGCTTACGTCGCTTCACCCTTGGATTTCTGTTTTCCGCGCTGACGCTGGGGGCCCCCGCCGGATGCGGCCACGGTGACCGTCGATCCCACGACCGTGCATCAAACCATGGTGGGGTTCGGAGCGGCGGTGCCAGTGCGAGGGGCTCGGCGACGCGATCACCTCTCCGTCGACCAGCTCGGTCTTCTGCTTCGACTCCGGCAGGCTGAGAAACTCAGCTTCGGAAACGAACGGTGCCGGCATGCTGCCCGCGCCCCGCTACGGCATTCCGCCGTCGGGACCGCCGCCCGGCGGCGCGCCACCGTCGGGGGGGAGCTCCTCGCGGTAGCCGAGGAGGGTGTTCTTCTCCTCGAGCTTGGTGAGCTTCACGGAGATCTTGCTGTCGGCGAAGGTGTAGGCGCGGGTCTGGACGGTGACGTAGCCGTCGGATTTGACGACCACGTCGAGCGGACCGGAGTCGCGCGGGCGGGTCACGATGAGGGGCGCGTGGGGGGCGATGATCCCGAGCCTCTTCTTCCCCCAGAAGACCATCGCCTTCTTGGTGTTCGGGACGATGGTGAAGACGATGCGCACGGTGTCCGACGGCGGGGCGGCCGGGGCGAGTGCGACGGCCGGGACGCCCGGCGCGGGCGCGGCACCGCCGTCGGACGCGGCGTAGAGCGCGAACGGCGCCAGCGCGAACGCCACCAGAGCGGCGAGGATCGCCGTTCCGGCCAACCGTGCCGCTACTCGCCGCAACAGCTGCCTCCTCCCGCCTTGTCGCCGCCCTGGGGCGCGGGCGGCGGCGGGCCGGGCGGGTACTTGTTCCAGGGCTCGGGGACGTAGTCGAGGATCGGCTTCTTGAGGTCGCCCATGATGTTCCCCTCGAGGACGTTGACCGGGAGCGGCGGGTCGAGCTCGTACAGGTACCCGCGCGACGGGATGCGCATCTCGTAGACGGTGTTCTTCCAGAGGAACTGGCGCGTGAAGCCCATCGGCTGGTCGCCCGACACCTTCATGTGGCGGTGCCTGAGGATGAAGGAGTAGAGGCGGATGGCGAGGTGGTTGGGCAGCCGGTGGCAGCCGTGCGAGTAGCCGTTGGAGCTGTAGATCGACAGGTAGTCCGACGAGCCGTGCGCCCGCACGCCGTTGTCGAAGTCGTTGCGGCCGTTCTGGCCGGGGACGACGAAGTAACCGGCGATGAGGCCATAGGCCGACAAGTACCCGGGGCCGAGCTCGTCGTAGTTGACGATGTTCATCCACTTGCCGTTGACGATCTTGCCTTTGACCAATGAACGGATCGGCGTCGAGGCCGGTGCGATCCAGACCGGCCCCGAGACGACGTGGCGGATCACGCGCGGGCCGACGTCGGACCCCTTGTAGCGGAAGTACTCGTAGCCGTTGGAGGCCTGATCGGCCCGCCAGCCGCCGATGGTCGTGCGCCAGCGCGCCAGCGCCAGGAGCTTGCCGTTCACCTTCGTGTAGAGCGTCAGCGACGGGTACTTTTTGCGTGCCTGCGGCTTGTAGTGCCCCTGGGCGTCGAACGGCACCTCGTACCAGACGTCGCCGCGATCGACGACGATCTGGAGATCCATGTCGGGGCTATAGTAGTCAGGCCGCGCCGGCAGCTTGACCGCCGCGCGCAGCGTCTTGAGCTCGTCCTTGCTGTGCCGCTTGAAGAAGGCGAGCGCGGCGGCGGCGTCGCCGAGGCCCAGCTGCTCGAGCGCCACCTTGGTGTACGCCTCGACCAGGTTCTGCACCTTCGACGTCGAGCCGTCCTCGACGATCCCGGCGGCCGACACCACGCGCTCGCGCATGGCCCGCACCAGGGCGTCGTAGTCGTTGTCGAGCAGCGACCGTGAGAGCGCCTCGACCGTCTTGCGGCGCAGGAAGTTGGCCTCGTAGATCATGTGCTTCTGCTGGAAGCGGCGGACGGCGATCCGCATGGCGTCGTCGTAGACGCCGGCCTGGTGGTGCGCGGTTCGGCCCGGCTGCCCCAGCAGCCCCTCGCAGGTGAGGCGCTTCTCGACCGCGGTCATCGCCGGCTTCTCGGCCGCGCGCTTCTCGACGTACTTCACCTTGACGGAGAACGCCGGCTGCTTCGCCGCCAGGTCGTCGAGCGTGGCCGCGTGCGCCTTTCGGCGCGCGTCTTCCAGCTCGGTCCGGAGGCGTGACAGGTGGCGCTCGTCCTTCTTGACGTCGGCCGGCGCCACGTAGGTCACCGTCTCGACGGCGTCCAGAGCGTCGGCGCTCTCCTGGTCCTGGCAGGGGTGCTGCTCGTCGTCGAGGAACCGCGCGCGCAGCACCGACAGCGAGGGGAAGATGCCGTAGAGCTCGAGGTAGTTCTTGGCGCCCGGTTCGAGCGCCTCGCCGTCCTCGTCGAGTTGGTCGTTGGCGAGGCCAACGAAGATCCGCCGGTAGCGGTTGGGAAGGGGCTGCCCGTCAGGCCCGGCCTGCTCGGCGAAGATGTACGGCGTCCAGTTGTCCGAGAGATCGACCAGCGTGTAGCCGGCCGACTCGATCGCCTCGGCGTCGACCCACCGTTCCTCACCAGCCTGTTGCGGTGGCGCCGGCTGTCCTGGCTGAGCCGGCTGAGCCGGCTCAGCCGGCGCCACCCCGATCACAACCAGCGCGCGCTCGACGGGAAGGAGATCCGGCCGCGGCTTGAGCGCCTCGGCCTCGGAGACCGGCCCGCGCGGCGCATGGCGCGCCCCCGAGCTGCCCGCGGCGGGCGCGCCCGCGTTGCTGGCGGGCGCATTTTCGCCGTGCAGACCGGCCGACTCGCGACAGCTGAGGGCCGTGACCAGGCCCAAAGCGGCGATGAAGATCGCGAGCCCGCGACGGGGACGTCCCTTCATGCGGCCCCACCATACCAACGACCCCGCCCACAGGCGAAAAGATCGTTCCGCCGCTCAGTTATGGAATTGGACGCGGTTGCGGCCGGCGCGCTTGGCTTCGTACATCGCGGCGTCGGCGGCGGCGATCAGCGGCTGAACCTGCTGCGGCTTGTGCGCCACCGCGGCGCCGACGCTGATGGTGACCGGGATGACCCGCCCCTCGTATTCGAAGCGCGCGCGCTCGACGGCGGCCCGCAGCCTCTCGCCCAGCGCCAGCGCCCCCTCCTTCTCGATCTCGCGGCAGATGATGGCGAACTCCTCGCCGCCGTAACGGGCCAGCACGTCCTCGGCGCGGATGGTGGCGGTCAGCTCCCGCGCGACCGCCGCCAGCACCTGGTCCCCGGCCTGATGCCCGAACCCGTCGTTGATCTTCTTGAAGTGGTCGATGTCGACGAACAGCAACGCCAGCGCCTTGTCGTGGCGGGAGGCGAACCGCATCTCGGTGTTCAGCCGGTCGACGAAGTAGCGCCGGTTGAACGTCGCCGTCAGCCCGTCGCGCAGCGCCGACTCGAACAGCCGCTTCTGGTACCGCTCGTCGACCTGGTCCTGGTAGGTGAACTTGAAGATCGTCGACGCGCCGACGGAGATCTTGTCGCCGTCGACCAGATCGTGGCGCTTGATCCGCTCGCCGTTGCAGAAGGTCCCGTTGGTGGAACCGAGATCCACGAGCACGTTCTTGCCCCCCTCGCGCTCGATGGCCGCGTGCTCGCGCGAGATCCCGTCGTCGAGCAGCCGGATCGCCGCCGTGTCTGACCGCCCGATCACCGCGCGCTTCCCCTGCAGCCGGTGCATCTCGCCGAAGCTCGGCCCGGCGATCACCAGGAGGTAGGCGCTCGGCCCCCGGGGCGCCGCCGGCGGCTCCATGGTCGGTTGGCGCTCGAGCGTGGTGTCGTCGACGGTCATCGCCATCTCCGCCGATGTTAACAGATGGGGACCGGCGAACGCGCTGCGGGATTTTCCTGACGTGCATTCCAGAATGCACTAGTCTTCAGCTCCATCAGATATGTCGACCTCGGACGACACGCGGCCATCTGAAGAGACGGCGACGAAGGGCGCTGAGGCCAGCGAGCCCGCCTGGCCCCCGGTCGAGGCGCGCCCCGAGGCGCCGCCCGCGGCCGCCGCGAACGAGCCCGTCAACGAGGCCAACGAGACCGAGAAGGCCGCGCCGCCAGCCGCGCCCGCCGAGGAGTCGATCCTGACCAAGCCGGCCGAGGCCGAGGCGCCGGCCTGGGAAGAGAAGGCCTCCGAGCCCAAGCAGGAGATGGGTCTCTCGGAGTCGACGCTGCACTGGCTGGTCGACGGCGAGCAGGCACTCGAGCCGCGCGAGGGCGATCCCGGCACGGGCCCGGTCTACGATCCGCACGCGCCCGTCGCGGGGCGCAAGCGCACCGTGGCGGTCATCGGGGGCGCGGCGGTCGTGGCCTTCGCCGTCGCCGTGCTGCTCCACGGGCAAGCCGCGCGGCACGCCCCCCCGGTCGAGGTCCCCACGGCCGAGCCGGCCGGCGTGCTCACGAAGCGGGCCGAGACCGCGCTCGGGGCGGGGCGATCGGGCGAAGCGATGGAGCTGGCGCACCTGGCCATCGTGACCGATCCGCGCGCCGCCGACGCCTACGTCGTCGTCGGGAAGGTCCAGCACGACAGCGGCCGGCTGGCCGAGGCGCGCGACGCCTTCCGCAAGTATCTCGAGCTGGCCCCGCTCGGCACGCACGCCCAGGAAGCGCGCGACGCCCTCACCTCCCTGCCGCCGTGACGAGGGCGGCGCCTCCCGCATCTCTCGCGGAGCTGCGCGCCCGCTACGTCGACCGCGGACGCCCGCTGCCGGCGTCCATCGCGGCTGAGCTCCACGCCGATCCGCGCGCCGGCGCGCGCGCGATTCTCGACGCGGTTGCCCGCCGACGGCGTGACAACCGGGCCGAGGGGCAGCGCCTGCGGATGATGCTGCGGCACGAGACCGTGCTCTGGACCGGCGGCCTCACCCGGATCGCGGGCGTCGACGAGGCGGGAATGAGCCCGCTGGCCGGCCCGGTCGCCGCGGCGGCGGTGATCCTGGCGCCGGGGACGCGGATTCCGGAGGTCGACGACTCGAAGCGCCTGGACGCCGAGACGCGCGAGCGGCTGGCGCCGATCATCAAGCAGCGCGCCGTCGCCTGGGCGGTCGCTTTCGCCGAGGTCGAGGAGATCGATCGCATCAACATCTACTGGGCCGGGCTCTCCGCCATGCGCCGGGCGATCGCGGCCCTCGCCCCCGCCGCCGAGCACCTGCTCGTCGACGGCCGCCGCCTGCCCGGCCTCGCGTTGCCGCAGGATCGGATCGTGGGCGGCGACGCCAAGAGCCTGTCGATCGCGGCGGCGTCGATCCTGGCCAAGACCGCGCGCGACGCGCACATGCGGGCGCTCGACGGCGAGTATCCCGGCTACGGGTTCGCCCAGCACAAGGGGTACCCGGTCCGGGCGCACGCCCGCGCGCTCGAGAAGCTGGGCGCCTGCCCCGTTCACCGACGGTCATTCGCGCTGGTCCGCGAGGCGCTCGGGTTGCCGCCATTGCCTCCATGGCCGGAGGCTCCACCTCCACTCGAGACATAGCGATCACCCTTCCCTACCTCAGCGACCTCGACGCCGATGAGGAGAGATCTCCGTCGGTGTGCCGAGAAATCCGCCAAAACTGCGATGCGGGCGCGCTTACGTCTTTCATCGCGCGGCGCGCGTGACACAATTGAATTCGAGGTCGCATGACGCAGTTGCGGAGGGTCTCTCCTCGCATCCCGTACGACGAGGCGATCTGCCTGGCGCGGATCGACGGCAAGGGGCGTCTCAACGGACGCGGCGTCGATCTCAGCGCGAGCGGCCTGTCGCTCGTCTCGGCGGAGGCGTGTCCGATCGGCACGGAGATCAAATGTGATCTCTTGCTGCCGCACGGACCGCGCCCCGTCGCCGGAAAGATCGTTCGGGTCACCGCGGCACCGGGAGGGTTCGAGCTGGCGATCGCGTTTGGCGAGCTGAAGCCGGCCGCCGCGGCGGCGATCCAGAACCTGATCGCCGAGCGGACCAAGCAGGTGATGCCGGCCAAGCTGCGCATCAACGGCATCGAACAGACGCTGCGCTGCGAGGCGCACGTCGACGAGCAGGTCGTCCGGCTGACCGCGACGCTGCCTTTCTTGCGGCTCGATGGCGGCGTCGACGTCGTGCTCGGCGAGCAGGGTGCGGTCGCCGCCGCCGGAACGATCCGCAAGATCGCCGTCGACCCGGCGACCGCCGACGGCATCCCGCGGCTGGCGCTCGACGTCTCGCTCGACGACGAGCCGCGCGCCCGGACCAAGCGCTACGGCTCCGCGCAGCCGCCGGCTTCGAGCGAGCCGCCGCCGGTTCGCCTCCCCCCGACGCGGCTGCCGCCCCCCTGCGGGCACCCGCTGCCGTCGGTCGTCGTCGCCGCGGGGCTGACCCGCGACGTCCGCCTGGTCGAGGCTCGCCCCCCGCGCCGCCGCGTCCACGGCACTGCCGAGATCGCGCGCCGCCCCGACCTCGCCGCCTGGGCCTTCCGGCCGGCGATGGCCATGGCGGTGCCCGTCCCGGCGGCGGCGACGATCGTCACCGAGCGGCTGGCCGCGCTGGCCACGCCGGCCGCGTGGCCGCGCGCGTGGTGGGTGGCGCTGGCGGTCCCCGCGGCGGTCGTCCTGCTGGCGGCGATCGCGCACTTCGGCCACTAGGCCGCCTCTCCGATCGGCCCCACATTGGAGGCATGAGCCAGCGAACGGCTCAGCCGGGCGAGATCAACTACGCGCCAGTCGACCGCTTTTCTCTCGCGCACGGCCTCATCGGCGTGGCCGCGGGCCTGGTCGGCCTCGGGTTCTGGCAGACAGCGGGGATCGCCGTGGCCTGGGAGATCGTCGAGCACGTCCTCAAGAACCTGGTGCCCTCGCTGTTCGCCTACCCCTCGCAGGACACGCTGGTGAACTCAATCGGCGATGTGGTTTCGACGCTCTTGGGATGGGCAGTGGCCACGGCGGTCCGCCAGCGGCGCGAGTTGCGCGGGCTCGGCTGACGGCCCCGCCACGGACCGCCCGGTCGTGGTACGAAACGGGCCATGCACGACGCGGAGCAAGCCGAGCTGGCCACGGCCAAGCTTCGCGCCGACGAGCTACGCGCGAAGCTCGAGCACCATAGCTATCGCTACTACGTGCTCGACGCTCCCGAGCTCTCCGACGCCGACTTCGATCAGCTGCTGCGCGAGCTGCGCGCGCTCGAGGAGAAGCACCCGGACTCTGCTGACGCCGGACTCGCCGACGCAACGGGTGGGCGGCGCGGCGTCGGCGCGGTTCGCGCCGGTGAGGCACTCGGCGCGCCTGCTCTCCTTGGACAATGTCTTTGACGACGAGGAGCTTCTCGCCTGGCGCGACCGGGTGGTGAAGGGGCTCGGCCGCGAGACGACCTACGTCGGCGAGCCGAAGATCGACGGGGTCTCGATCGCGGTCGCCTACGACCACGGCCGGCTCGTGCGGGGCGCGACCCGCGGTGACGGCGACGTCGGCGAGGAGGTGACCCCCAACGTCAAGACCATCCGCGCGGTGCCGCACCGCCTGCGCGGCGACGACCCGCCCGCCTGGCTGGAGGTGCGGGGCGAGGTCTTCCTGCGCCTCGAGGACTTCGACCGGCTCAACGAGGAGCTGGGGAACGCCGGCAAGCAGCTCCTGGCGAACCCGCGCAACGCGACGGCCGGCCTCCTGCGCCAGAAGGACCCGGCGGTGACGGCCAGCAAGCCGCTCAGCGTCTACTTTCACGGCCTCATCCGGATCGACGGGCGCGCTCCCAAGAGTTACACCGAGACGCTGGCGATGCTGCGCGAGCTCGGCCTGCGCACGCACCCCGAGGCGAAGCCGTGCGCCACCTTGGACGACGTCCGTGCCTACGTCGCCGACATGGAGGCCCGCCGCCATGCGCTCGAGCACGAGATCGACGGCGCCGTCATCAAGGTCGATCGGCTCGCCGACGTCAACGAGCTCGGCGCGACCTCGAAGTTCCCGCGCTGGGCGATCGCCTACAAGTTCCCCGCCGAGGAGCAAACGACCAAGCTGCGCGACATCCAGGTCTCCGTCGGCCGCACCGGCGCCGTCACCCCGTTCGCGGTGCTCGAGCCAGTGCGGGTCGGCGGCGTCACGATCTCGATGGCGACGCTGCACAACGCGCAGGAGGTGGCGCGCAAGGGGGTGCTGATCGGCGACACCGTCGTCGTGCGCCGCGCCGGCGAGGTGATCCCCGAGGTGGTGGCGCCGATCCCCAGCCTGCGCGACGGCAGCGAGCGCGCCTTCGTCATGCCCGCCGACTGCCCGGTCTGCGGCACGGCGCTCGTCCGCCCGGAGGATGAGGCGGTCACCCGCTGCCCAAATTTGCAGTGTCCGGCGCAGGTGCTGGGGCGGATCGTCCACTTCGCCGGCCGCGGCGCGATGGACATCGAGCACCTCGGCGAGCGGACCGCGGGCGAGCTGCTCGACCAGAACCTGATCGCCACCCCGGCCGACATCTTCTTCCTCACGCCCGAGCAACTGGGCCAGCTCCCCAACTACAAGGACAAGGCGATCGCCAACCTGCTGGGCGCCATCGCGGCCGCCAAAGATCGCCCGATCGACCGCCTGCTCTCCGGGTTCGGCATCCGCCACGTCGGCACCTCCGCGGCGCGCGCGCTGGCCGACGCCTTCGGGTCGATCGACAGGATCGTCGCCGCGCCGGCCGAGGAGATCGCCGCCGTCGACGGCGTCGGTGACGTCATCGCCGGCGCCGCGCGCGCCTTCTTCGATCGCCCTGAAACACAAGAGCAGATCGAAAAGCTGCGGCGCGCCGGCGTGAGGCTGGAAGAGCAGCGTGCGCAGCGGAGCGGACGCCTCTCGGGGCAGACCTTCGTCATCACGGGCACGCTGGCCGCGCTTTCGCGCGAGGCGGCCAAGGCGCGCATCGAGGCGAGCGGCGGCAAGGTGACGAACAGCCTGTCGCAGAAGACCAGCTATCTGGTCGTCGGCGAGAGCCCGGGATCGAAGCTCGACAAGGCGGCCAAGCTGGGGGTCAAGACCCTCGACGAGGCGGCCTTCCTGCAGCTGCTGGGCGGCGAGGCGTGAGTGCCGCGCCCGACGTTTCTCCGACGGCGGTTAACTGAAGTCGGGGAACGTCGAAACAGTGCCGAAACGTAAGACGGTCTATTGAAAGAGAGGCGCCTCGCGGCGCCTCGATGGTCGCATCACTCGCCCAGCTCCCGGTCCGAACGCACTGCCCGTACTGCGCGTTCCAGTGCGGGATGACCGTGACGCCGGCGCTGGAGGTCCGGCCCGACGAGGCCTTCCCCGTCAACCGGGGACAGATGTGCATCAAGGGGTTCACCTCGGCCGAGCTGCTCGACCACCGCGAGCGGGTCACGACGCCGCTCGTCCGCGGCCCTGACGGGCATCTCGCACCGGCCACCTGGGAGGCGGCGCTCGATTTGATTGCCGAGCGGCTGCTGGCCATTCGCAAAGCGCACGGGCCCGAGGCGGTGGCGGCGTTCGGCAGCGGGGCGCTGACCAACGAGAAGGCCTACCTGCTGGGAAAGTTCGCGCGCCTCGCGCTCGGGACGCCGAACATCGACTACAACGGCCGCTACTGCATGGCCTCGGCGGCCGCCGGCCAGAACCGCGCGTTCGGGATCGATCGCGGCTTGGCCTTTCCAGTGAGCGACATCGCCGACACGAAGGCGCTGCTGCTCTGGGGGTCGAACGCCGCCGAGACGATGCCGCCGATCATGCAGTGGATCTCCGCGCAGCGGGCGCAAGGGGCGCTCATCGTCGTCGATCCGCGGCGGACGGAGACCGCGCGCGCCGCCGAGCTGCACCTGCAGCCGACGCCGGGGACCGATCTGCTGCTGGCCAACGGCCTTCTGCACCTGGCGATCGAGGACGGCCTCGTCGACCAGGCCTACGTCGCGGCGCGTACCGCCGGGTTCGAGGCGGCGCGCCAGGCGGTGCTGTCGGTCCACCCGACGCACGTCGAGCGCGTGACCGGGGTGCCAATCGACAAGCAGCGGCGCGCGGTCCACCTGCTGGCGGAGGCGGAGACCGCCATGCTGCTCTCCGGCCGCGGCCCCGAGCAGCAGTCGAAGGGGGCCGACACGGTCGTCGCCTTCACCAACCTCATGCTGGCGCTCGGCAAGGTCGGCAAGCCGCGCAGCGGCTACGGCTGCCTCACCGGCCAGGGGAACGGACAGGGTGGGCGCGAGCATGGGCAGAAGGCCGACCAGCTCCCCGGCTACCGCCTCATCGAGAACGCCGAGGATCGCGCGGCGGTGGCGCGGGTCTGGGGCGTCGACCCGGCGACCTTGCCCGGGAAGGGAAAGAGCGCCTACGAGCTGCTCGACGCGCTCGGCCCCGAGGGAGGCATCCGCGCGCTGCTGGTGTTCGGCTCGAACGTCGCGGTCGCCTCGCCGAACGCGCGCCACGTCGACAGGCGCCTCGGCGCGCTCGAGCTGCTGGTCGTCTGCGACGCCTTCCTCAACGAGACCACCGCCGCGGCGCACGTCTTCCTGCCGATCGCGCAGTGGGCGGAGGAGGACGGCACGATGACCAACCTCGAGGGGCGGGTGATCCTCCGGCGCCGCGTCCGCCCGCCGCCGCCCGGCGTCTGGAGCGATCTCGAGATCATCGGCGCGCTCGCCGAGCGCCTCGGCGAGGGGGCGCGCTTCCGGTTCGGCTCGCCCGAGGAGGTCTTCGCCGAGCTCGCCCGCGCGTCGGCCGGCGGGCGCGCCGACTACAGCGGCATCAGCTACGACAAGATCCACGCGGCGGACGGCGTCTTCTGGCCCTGCCCTGCCCCCGAGCATCCCGGCACACCGCGCCTCTTCGCCGATCGGTTCGCGTTTCCCGACGGCAAGGCGCGCTTCCACGCCGTACTCCACCGCGACGCCGCCGAGCTGCCCGACGCAGAGTACCCACTCTTCTTCACCACCGGCCGCTACAAGGAGCACTACAACTCGGGCGCCCAGACCCGCCGGGTGGCCGCGCTCACCGACGTTCACCCGGAGCCGCGGCTGCAACTCCACCCGCGCCTGGCCACGCGCCTGGGCGTCGCCGAAGGCGGCAAGGTGCTGGTGGAGAGCCGCCGCGGCGAGGTGACGTTCTCCGTCACCGTCAGCCCCGACATCCGCCCCGACACCGTGTTCGCGCCGTTTCACTGGGGCGGCAAGAGCGCCGCCAACGCCCTCACGATCCCGGCGCTCGATCCGACGAGCCGGATGCCCGAGTTCAAGGTCTGCGCGGTGCGCGCCACCGCCGTCGCGGGAGGCGTCTAGCCGTGCGCACGAAGACGCTGGCGATCGTCGGCAACGGCATGGCCACCTGCCGCCTGCTCGACGAGCTGGTGGAGCGCAAGGCGACGCGTCGGTTCGAGGTGGAGGTTTTCGGTGAAGAGAGAGGCGGCGCCTACAACCGGATCCTGCTCAGCAAGGTGCTGGCCGGCGCGGCGCCCGGCGAGATCATCACCAAGCCGCGCGCCTGGTACGAGGCGCACGGCGTCCGGCTGCACGACGGCGCCGTCGTCACCCGGCTCGACACGGCGGCCAAGCAGATCGCGACGGCCGACGGCGCGCGCCACCGCTACGACGCGGCCGTGATCGCCACCGGCAGCCATCCGCTGGTGCCGCCGCTCGAAGGGATGACCACCCCGGACGGCGACCTGCGCCCGGGCGTCTTCGTCTACCGAACGATGGATGACTGCGCGCGCATCCGCGCCCACGCGCGCTCGGGCGACAGCGCCGTCGTCCTCGGTGGCGGGCTGCTCGGGCTGGAGGCGGCCAAGGTGCTGGCCGATCGCGGCCTGCACGTGACGGTCATCCACGCCAACGAGACGCTGATGAACCTGCAGCTCGACGAGCTGGGGGGCGAGATGCTCGAGCGCGAGATCGAGCGCTGCGGGATCTTCGTGCGCACCGCGCGCACCGTGGAGGCGATCGTGGGCGAGCTCGTCGTCGAGGGCGTCCGGCTCGACGACGGCAAGACCCTCGCCGCCGACATGGTGGTGCTCGCCTGTGGCGTCCGCCCGCGCATCGAGGTGGCGCGCGCCTCCGGCATCCCGATCAACCGCGGGATCATCGTCAACGATCTACTGGCCACCGAGGCGCCCGGCGTCTACGCCATCGGCGAGTGCGCCGAGCACGCCGCCAAGACCTACGGCATCGTGACGCCGGCCTGGGAGCAGGCGGCGGTGCTGGCCGAGATCCTGTCGGGCACGAACCCGTCGGCGCGCTACCGCGGCTCGAAGCTCTACACCCGGCTCAAGGTGGCCGGCGTCGACGTCGCATCGATGGGACGCGTCGAGCCGGAGCTGGAGAGCGACGAGGTCATCCAGATCGTCGAGACCCGGCGCGGCGCCTACCGCAAGATGATCGTGCGCGACGGCAAGCTGGTCGGCGCGCTGTTCGTCGGCAACACCGAGGCGGCGGCCAGCCTGGTGCAGATCTACGACCGCGGCGACACCCTCCCCATCGATCCGCTGGAGGCGCTCTGCCCAGGCGCCCTGTTTGGCAGCGGCGCGCCGGCCGACCGCTTGATCTGCACCTGCCACAAGGTCACCGAGTCGCGCCTCGGCGACGCGATCGCCGCCGGCGCCTGCACCGTCGAGACGCTCGGCGAGCTCACCAAGGCCGGCACCGGCTGCGGCTCGTGCAAACCGGCTCTCGTGCAGCTTCTCGCCAAGCAGGCGCCGCCACCCAAGCTGGCAGCCACGGGCTGACCGAAGCGCGCTCAGGCGAGCGCGTCGCGGAAAAACGCGAGCGTGCGCGCGAAGGCGTCGCGCGCGGCGGCGACCTGGTAGGTCGGGCGGCCGTCGTTGAAGAACGCGTGCCCCACCCCGTCGTAGACGATCCGCTCGAACCGCTTGCCGGCCGCGCTCATCGCCTCGGCGAACGCCGGCACCTGGCCGGCGATCCGCTGGTCGGCGCCGCCGTAGAACATCAGCACGGGACAGCCAATCTTCGGGATCTCCTCGGCGGTGGGCGCGTTGCCGTAGAAGACGACCGCCGCGCCCAGCTCCGGATCGCGGCAGGCGAGCAGCGCCGACAGCCCGCCCCCCAGACAGAACCCGACGGCGCCGAGCTTTTGCCCGCGCGTCTCGGCCCGCTCCTCGCGCAGGTAGCGCGCAGCCGCCTGCACGCCGGCGAGCAGCGACTCGCGCCGCGCCGGCGCCATCACGGCGGTCAGGTTGCCGAGCGACTCGCCGACCCGCGCCCGTTCCGCCTCCGGCAGCTTGCCGAGCGCCGCCTCGCGGGCGGCGGGATCGGAAAAGACGCTCGGCGGCGCCGCGTTCATGAACGCGAGCAGCTCGGCCATCCGCTCGCGCACGAACGGCGCTGGCCGCTTCCCGTCCTCGCCGGCGAACAGATCGGGCGCCAGCGCCAGGTAACCGGCGGCGGCGAACCGGCGGGTGACGTCCTCGATGTGCGCGTCGACGCCCCAGGCCTCCTGAATCACCAGAATGCCGGGCAGCGTCCCCTGCACCCGCTCCGGGCGCGCGAGATAGCCGCAGAGCCCGGGCTTCGAGATCGTCTCGGTCGCAATCGCCATCGCGTCTCCTCGCCGGGGGTCAGACGTTGATGTTCTTCATGCCCCGCTCGGGGTAACGATCGCCCGCCGCGACGTTCTTGGGGAAGGCCGCCGCGAGCCGCGCCAGATCCGCGCGGTCGAGCGCGACGTCGACGGCGGCCAGATTCTCGCCCAGGTGCGTCCGTTTGGTCGTCCCGGGGATCGGCACGATGTCGTCCCCCTGCGCCAGCACCCAGGCGAGCGCCAGCTGTCCGGCGGTCACCTTCTTCTCGGCGGCGAGCTCCTTCACCCGATCCGCCAGCGCGACATTCTTGGCCAGGTTCTCCGAAGACATGCGCGGATTCGACGCCCGAAAGTCCCCTTCGGCGAAGTCGGCCGCCGTGCGGAACCGCCCGGTCAGAAAGCCACGCCCGAGCGGGCTGTAAGGGACGAAGCCGATCCCCAGCTCGCGCACCGTCGCCAGGATCTCGTCTTCCACGTCGCGCGTCCAAAGCGAATACTCGGTCTGCAGCGCCGTGATCGGGTGCGTGGCGTGCGCGCGCCGGATCGTCGCCGCCGAAGCCTCCGACAGCCCCAGGTGGCGCACCTTGCCCGCGCGCACCAGGTCGGCCATCGCGCCGACCGTCTCCTCGATCGGCGTCTGCCGATCGACGCGGTGCTGGTAGTAGAGATCGATGTGGTCGACGCCGAGCCGCTCGAGGGACGCATCGCACGCCTGCCGGACGTACGCGGGGCTCCCGTCGATGCCCACGAACGTCCCGTCCTCCTTGCGGACGTTGCCGAACTTGGTCGCCAGCACGACGCTGTCGCGCCGGCCGCGCAGCGCGCGCCCGACGAGCCGCTCGTTGGTGAACGGTCCGTAGATGTCGGCCGTGTCGAGGAAGGTGACGCCGCGATCGAGCGCCTCGTGAATCGTCGCGATCGCCTCGTCCTCCGACGCCGGCCCGTAGAACTCGCTCATTCCCATGCAGCCAAGGCCGAGCGCGGAGACCTTCAGGCTGCTCGTCTTGCCAAGCGTGCGCGTCTTCATTTGCGGAGGTGTAGGCTGCCACCGGCCGAGGTGCAAGTGGCGGCGGCGTCGATTGTTGGATCGAACCGTGAGCCTTCCGACATTTATTGCAACACCTGTGAGGTAACGATGCCCCCAGCTCGTTCGCTCAGGATTTCTCCGTTCGCAGCTTTCTGGTTCTTTCTCGCGTTGCTCGGCTCCGCCGGGCTCGCCCCCAGCTGCGCCACCAACGACACCTCGGGCGACCGCGGCAGCGGTGGCGGGTCGGCCACAGGCGGCTCCAGCGGCGAAGGAGGCACCCAGGCCTCCGGCGGAGCGACCGGCGCCGGCGGCGCGAGCGCAAGCGGCGGGACCACCGGCAGCGGCGGCAGCACGGGCGCCTCCGGCGGGACGACCGGCTCGGGCGGAACCACCGGCTCCGGCGGAACCACCGGCTCCGGCGGTGCGAGCGGCTCGGGCGGTGCCAAGGCGACCGGCGGCACCACCGGCCAAGGTGGATCGGCAGGCGCGACGACCGGAAGCGGGGGGACGACCTCCCAAGGTGGATCGACGGGCGCGACCGGCAGCTGCGGCGCGACGGCGCTCAACGAGCAACCGTTCGGCTGTGCCTTCGCCTGGGGCACCAACAACCCGGGTGGCTCGCTCGCCTCGTACAGCTACCTCCAGTTCATGTCGAACTGGGTCGGCTCGGAGATCCAGGCGAACGGCAGCATCACCAGTTGCAGCGGCTGCACCTGGCTGACCAGCAACGTCGCCTCCACCAACCTGATCCCGGTCTTCTACGCCTACTTCATCGGCTATCTCGGACACGCCAACGGCTTCCCGGACCAGAACACCACCGGCGGCGCCAGCCTCGCGTCGGGCGGCGCTTACGTGATCCGCAAGTACCGTTCGCAGCTGATCGCCGCCTACACCTATTACGCGCAGAAAACCCACGCCGCCTGGCCGACCAAGCCGCTCGTCTGGCTGCTCGAGGGCGACTTCGTCCAGTACACCGACAGCACGCAGGTCAACTACCCGAACGCCTCGGGGAGCAACCCCGGATCAGCCAACTCGACCCTGGAGGCGCTCTCCTACGCGGAGCTCGCCCAGCTGGCCGCCGACATCACCTGCGCGATCAAGTCGAACATGCCGAACGCGGTGGTGGCGATCAACCACTCGACCTGGAACGCCGACAACGTCACCCAGAGTTTCTGGGGCGCGATGTCCGGCGTGAACTACGACATGGCCTGGACCAGCGGCGCCGCCAACATCAGCGGCGGCTTCTTCACCAGCGGCACGACCGCCACCAGCTACAACGGCAAGACCGCGACCTACGCCTACCTGCACAGCCTGACCGGCAAGACGATCTTCGTCGACACCAGCTTCGGAGCCTCCTCGATGGGTGACACCTGGTCGAACTCGCCGGCCTCGACGATCAACGCGCGCATCGCCGACGGCGTCATCGCCGCCGACGTCACCACCCCACCCTCGAACTATTCCTCGGCGGTCGGCTCGCTCGCGCCGTCTCTCTCGATGGTCTGCAGCAAGTAGAGGACGGGCGCGGGACCCATCTGGGGATCCCGATCTAGAATGCCCGGATGCATCTCAAGATCGTGCAGGCGGGCGATCCCGTCCTGCGTGAGCCGGCCCGTCCCCTCACCGCCGCCGAGATCGCCAGCGCCGAGATCCAGCAGCTCATCGAGATGATGCGCGAGACGATGCGCGACGCGCCCGGCGTCGGCCTGGCGGCGCCGCAGATCGGCCTGCCGCTGCAGCTCGCGGTGATCGAGGACGTCGGAGAGATCGAGGCGACCGAGCGCAAGCCGGTTCCGTTCCACGTCATCGCCAACCCGCGGCTCGCGCTCGGCGAGGAGAGCGTGGACTTCTTCGAGGGCTGCCTCAGCGTCGAAGGATTTGCCGCGGTGGTCGCGCGGGCGCGCACGGTCGAGGTCGAGGCGCTCGATCATCGAGGCGCGCCGGTGAAGATCGCCGCCAGCGGCTGGTACGCACGGATCCTCCAGCACGAGATCGATCATTTGAACGGCACGCTCTACATCGATCGCATGCGGACCCGAACATTTTCGAGCGCGCGTAACGCTGCACGTTACACCGCCGGGGTCCCGATCCCGGAGCTGCTCGCGAAGCTCGACCCTGGACGCAGTCCGGCACGCTAGAGAATTCTTAATATTCTCGCTGCCTTCTGGCAGGTAACTCAAGCTCTGCCAGGGAACTGTCGTTGTTCAGGCGTCCATGTCGGAACTTGTACGCCTTAGTAAGACGTAAGATTTATTACGTTTCGCTATAGATTTTCTTATGGCTGACGTATGATGCCGAACGTCGTTGAAGCTGTGGAACTCGCAAGGAGAAGACCCATGAAGACTATCTCTTCTCGTTCCCTGCTCGCTGTCGCGGTCGGGATGGTGATCGGAACGGCATGCATGAACCCGTCGACCTCGACCGAGAGCGCGGCCGAGCCGCTGGTCGTGAATCGATCGCAATCGACCTCCGGGCCGACGCTGGGCTTCTTTTTCCTTCCGCCGATCGCCCTGACCGCGCCGTCGCACTTCGGCGGCGTGTTCGACTCCGGGCTGTCGCCAACCGTCCGCATCGATCAGGTCGACGGCAGCGGCAACACGATCAGCAACGTCGCGACGATGACCGGCGACGAGCACGGTGTGCGCCGCCACCCCTGGCGCGAGTTCTACATCGCCCGCTACAATACCAAGCCGCTCGACCCGGCCAACCACTACCGCATCCGCGTGCTGGTGGACGACAAGGAGCTGGGCGCCGCCGACCTGGCGGTGGTCGCCAAGATCTCCGACCTCTTCAAGGTGGACATCAAGCACTACACGCCCGTCGTGCGCGGCGAGATCCTCCCCATCAAGTTCCGTATCGAGAGGTCGGCCGCGGATCAGGACGGCGACGGCGTCCCCGACTGGATCGACAACTGCCCGACCATCTACAACCCGCCCGTCCCGGTGGTGATCGACAAGAAGCCGACCACGCCGACGCCTCCGCACTGCGACTACAACACCAGCGCGTGCGATCCGCAGGAGTTCGACTGCCACGGGCACGTCACCTACCAGCAGCCCGACGTCTGCTCCTGCCCCGGCGGCGGCGCCAGCTGCGCCGCGCCCGACGCCTGCCACGTCGCCGGGATGTGCGATCCGAGCACCGGCTCGTGCGGCCTGATGGCGCTGCCCGACGGCACCTCCTGCTCCGACGGCAACGCCTGCAACGGTGAAGAGACCTGCCAGGCCGGCGTCTGCACCTCCGGCGCAGCCCCGACCTGCGGCAGCAGCGATCCCTGCAGCGTCGGCGTCTGCGATCCGGTCAACGGCTGCGCGACAGCCGCCGCCCCGGACGGCACCTCGTGCGGCCTGGACAACGCGGCCGGCGTCTGCACCGGCGGCGTCTGCGGCTCGCCGACCTGCACGAGCGGGTTCGGGAACTGCGACGGCAACGCGGCCAACGGCTGCGAGGACAACGTCAACGGCGACGCCAACAACTGCGGCGCCTGCGGCAACGTCTGTGGCGCCTCCTGCGAGGCGACCGTGTTCACCGAGACCTGGGACTCGGGCTCGGGCGCCTGGCACGCGGTCAGCAGCGACCCGATCACGCTCGCCAGCGATTCGTCCGGTTGCGGCGCGTTCCAGCGCGAGACCGTCAGCTTCTCGGGCGGGCGGGTCTACACCAACGCGGGCACCGCGGTGAACGCCGGGTCGACCTACTGCCTCACGGCCTGGATCCGCGGCACCACCGACGCCTACCCGTTCCTCGGCATCCAGCTCTCCGACGCCGCGGGGAACCTGACTGGGTCGGAGCACTGGCTGATGGGCTTCCTGGGCTACACGACGAATTACCCGAACAACGACGTCGTCACCACCATCACCTCCGACGGGAACTGGGCCTGGTACTCGAAGTCGTTCACCATGGACGCGGGGGCCAGCGACATCGTCGTCAAGGACGAGAACTTCGGGAACGGCGCGGCTGACTTCGACACCATCCAGTTGTTCGCGGGCGCGTGCCCGGCCGCGCCAACCACCACCTGCGCGGCGGCCGCGCCGAACTGCACCGCGGGCGTCTGCACCGACGGCGTCTGCGCCTCGCAGAAGCTGCCGCACTGACGACAGGGCCGGGCGCAGGACGCGGGCCAGGCTAGCCGCGGCCCGGCGCCGACAGCTCCCGGCGCCGGAAGCAGCGGACGGTGTGGTCGTTGACCAGCCCGCCCGCCTGCATGAAGGCGTAGACGATCGTCGAGCCGACGAAGTTGAACCCGCTGTCGCGGAGCTCGCGCGACAGCGCGTCGGACAGCGGCGTGCGCGCCAGAATGTCGCCCCGGCCGCGAACGCTCCGGCGGATCGGCTTGCCACCGACGAACTTCCAGATCCAGGCGTCGAACGAGCCGTGCTCCGCCTGCAGGACCAGAAAAGCCCGCGCGTTGCCGATGGCCGAGCGGATCTTCAACCGGTTGCGCACGATCCCTGGATCCCCCAGCAGGCGCGCCACGTCCCGCTCGGTGAAGCGCGCGACCTTGGCCGGATCGAAGGCGGCGAATGCCTTCCGGTAGCCCTCGCGCTTGTGGAGGATGGTCGACCACGACAACCCCGCCTGCGCCCCGTCGAGCAGGAGCTTCTCGTACCAGCGGCGATCGTCATGGATCGGAACGCCCCACTCCTCGTCGTGGTAGGCGACCATCAACGGATCCTGGCCGGCCCAGAAGCAGCGCGTGGGGGAACGCTTCGTCGGCATCGGCGTCAGGATAACGTCGTCGCGGCTGGAACGGGAGCGGTCAGCGGGGATCAGACGGGGTGGTCGGCTCCGCGTTCTCTTTCACGAGGGCCCGCTCGACCGGCCGCATCGCAATCAGGATGAAGAGCGTCCCGATCGTCCCGATCGCGACGAACCGCCAGGATCCGACCGAGGCGACCATCCCGACCGCCGCTGTGACCCAGAGCGACGCCGCCGAGGTCAGCCCTTTTACCCGCTCGTGCCCGTCGCGTCCGTGGTGAAGGATCTCGCCCGCGCAGAGGAACCCGATTCCCGCGGCCACCCCTTGGACGGCGCGGCTCACCTCGGCCAGGCCGCCGCCCGGGGGAATCGAGACGATGAGGCCCGCCCCCAGCGCGACGAGCATGTGCGTGCGCAGCCCGGCCGGCCGGCCGCTGCGCTGGCGATCCCAGCCGATGAGACCTCCGGCCACTATGGCCACGCACATCCGGGTGACGCTCTCGAGGAGGTCGTGATTCATCGCCGGGCGCTTCGAAGAATCCGCCGCCAGCTGCGCGAATGCAAGGGTCATCCCGAGCGGCACGCTCTTGCCGGCAAGCGATCCGATCCTTGCCCCTGCCGTCGTAAGATGGCGGCTCGGATGCGTTTCCTTCCCGTGGCCGCGCTCGCGGTGATCGCCGCCTGCGATGGAACGATCGCCGCCCCGCGGGACACCACGCCGATCGACGGCGCCACAGGCGACGCACCCGACGCGCGCCCGAACCCAACGACGGCGGCCGGCCCGTCGGCCTGCGACGGCGTCCTGCCCGGCGACCTCTGCCTGACCGATCCGCCGTTCGCCGGCGTGTGGGCCGACGCCCCCGACGACGTCTGGATCATCGAGAGCGATTTTCAGCAGGTGACCGCGCGCCACTTCGACGGCCGCGGCTGGTCCACCTTCCCCGCCGGCCCGAGCGCGCTCCTGGCGATCTGGGGGAGCGGTCCCAACGACATATGGGCGGCCGGTGATGCCGGCGCGATCGTTCACTTCGACGGCGCCGCCTGGTCGCCACTGGCCGTCCCGGCCGCCGCGGGCGCGCGCCTCTCCGCGATCTGGGGGAGCAGTCCCGGCGACATATGGGCGGTCGGGACGGCGAGCGGCATGGCGACGACGTTGCACTGGGACGGCCAGACCTGGTCGGCGATCGCCTGCTGCGGCGTGACCCTGTCCGCCGTTGGGCTGACCTTGGCCGCCGTCGCGGGCTCCGGCCCGGATGACGTCTGGGCAGTCGGAGCGGCCCAGAACTCGACGACAGCGACGTCGGCCACGGCCACACCGATCGCCCTCCACTGGGACGGGACGGCCTTCTCGCCGGTCGCCGTCCCCGGCACGGGATTCGGCCTCGGCTCGGTTTTCAGCACGGGCGCGGGCGACGCCTGGTTCGGGGGCGCGCAGCAGATCTTCCACGACCTCGGCGGCGTGCTCACGCCGACGTCGATCGTCGGCACCGTCACCGCCCTCGGCGGCGCCCCCGGCCAGATCTGGGCGACGAGCAACGCCGGCGGCGCGTTCCGATGGAGCGGCACCTCCTGGAACAGCGTTCCGTCGGGAACCAGCAATCCGCTGACGGCGATCTCGGCCAGCGGCGCGGGCGATCTCTGGGCCGTCGGGCCGGCCGGCACGGTCTTGCACGGCGACGGCGCCAGCTGGACGCCGCTCACCGACGGAACGACCGGCGCGCTCGCCGCCGTCTGGGCGCGCGACGACGACGACG
Organism: uncultured Pseudomonadota bacterium; assembly: GCA_963831685.1. Lineage (GTDB taxonomy): Bacteria > Myxococcota_A > Polyangia > Fen-1088 > Fen-1088 > JADGRB01. The sequence continues at coordinate 303,686 of CAWHRJ010000004.1, read as the reverse complement.
TCTGGACCGGCGGACCCATCCGCTGGGACGGCGGCCGCTGGTTTCATGACGCTGGCGGCGCCTCGATCGCCGCCAGCGGGCTGTGCGGATTCTCGGTCGACGACGTCTGGGCGGTCGGGTCGAACCTCAGCGCCGGCGCCGGCAACGGATTCATCGCCCACTTCGACGGCACGCTCTGGACGGTCGATGGCATCGCGGGGATCTACGCGCCGGACTCCACCGCCGCGCCCAACCTCGGCCCGTCGTCGATGAACGCTGTCTGGTGCCACACGCCGAGCGACGTCTGGGCGGTCGGCGAGATCAGCGTCATCACCGGACCGGTCGCCGATACGATCGCGCACTTCGACGGCGGCGGCTGGTCGCCTGTCGCCGCGCCGACGACGGCGCTTTTGACGGGCGTCTGGGGGAGCGCGGCCGACGACGTCTGGGCGGCCGGTGTCGGGGGGACGCTGCTCCACTTTGACGGCACCGCCTGGACAGCGGCGCCGAGCGGGACCACCGACGACCTCGGCGCCGTCTGGGGGAGCGGCCCCGACGACGTCTGGGTGACCGTCGCGCGCCAGCCGCGGTTGCTCCACTTTGACGGCGCCGCCTGGACGGCGGTCGCCAGCGGCGGCGGCGGTGGCGGGCTGAGCGCGCTCTGGGGGAGTGGCCCCGACGACGTCTGGGCGACGGGCGGCGATGCGGTGTCGGGCGAGCTGCTGCACTTCGGCGGCGCCTTCTGGTCGACGGTCTGGACGACACCGGCGAGCGTCGGTCGGCTGACCGGCGTCTTTGGTGCGGACGACGCGCTCTACGTCGCCGCGACGAACGGGATGGTCTTCCGGCGCGCCGGGCTCCAGCGCGCTGCGCGAGCCCGATTTACGGGAGAATGAGGACGGGAATCCGCCCGGGAGGCCGGCGGAAAGCCAGGCGCCTTCGCGCTTGGGAGTCGCTCCGATTTGGCGCAGAATACGCACGCGGAGCGCAGGAGGGTCGAAAAAGCCCCCATCGCTCTGGCAGGAAGCGAGAACTGCGATGCCCTCACCCGATGGAAGCCGCGCAAGGCACGGGCTTCTTCTGGCCCCGATCGTGCTCCTGGGCGCGAGCGCCCTCCTGGCCCCGACGCGCGCGGTCGCCCACTTCAAGATCACCGACCCGACAACCCCGCCCAAGGCGGCCACGGTCCAGAGCTGGATGTCGCAAGACTCGGTGGGAGGCCCACAGAAGAACGGTCCTTGCGCGGCCGTCCCCAACACCTCTCTCGGCGACTCCCAGGGGACGCCGGTGGCCAACGCGGTCACCGTCGTGCAACCGGGTCAGACCGTGACCGTTCCCGTGACGATCACCGTCGCGCACCCCGGCTGGTTCCGCATCTCGCTCGCCCAGGGGCCGAGCTCCAGCCAGACGCTGACGGCGTTGCCTGATCCGAAAGCTCAGACGGGGACCAACTGCACGCCGGCGATCATGAGCAATCCCGTCTGGTCGACGACCCAGCCCATCCTCGCCGACGGATTGCCGGCCGGCTCCACCGCCTCGACGCAACAGAGCGGCGCCAAGACATTCACGGTCACCATCCCCTCCAGCGCCTCGTGCAGCACGGCGCAGCCCTGCAGTCTTCAGGTCGTCATGGTGATGACCGATCACCCCGCGGACGATTGCTACTACCACCACTGCGCGGACGTCGTGGTGTCATCGGGAGGGTCCAGCGGCGGCTCGTCGGGTTCCGGCGGCGCGCCGGCGACCGGCGGGGCCGGTGGTCGGGGCTCAGCTGGCAGCGGCGCGGGCGGCAGCGGCAACGCGAGCGGCAGCCCCGGTCAAGGTGGATCGACAGGGACGGCGTCCGGCGGCAGCCCCGGTCAAGGTGGATCGACAGGGACGGCGTCCGGCGGCAGCCCCGGTCAAGGTGGATCGACAGGGACGGCGTCCGGCGGCAGCCCCGGCACGGGCGGCACCGAAACGGGCGGCACTGGAGTAACCGCCACCGGCGGCGCGAGCGACTCAGGTGGTTCAACCGGCGCCGGAGGCACGAACGGCACGGGTCAGTCGGGTGGAACCAGTGGCGCGGGTGGCTCAGGTGGGACCTCGTCCGGGTCCTCGGGGTGCGCCGTCGCCGAGCACTCCCAACCGTCCTGGGCCTTCGCCGCGGCCGGGGCTCTCGCGCTGGTCATCGCGCGACGGCGACGACGCTGAGGCGAGGTTCCCGTCCTGGCCGAGCGGAGCCGAGCCGGACAGAGGCGCGTCCTCGTCTGGGGAGCCGGCGCCCTGACGCTCCTGGCAGTCCTGGTCGCCGTCACCCTGACGATCCGGGCCCGGGGTCGCCCGCGGGCCGGGGCGTTGGCACCGACCGCCATCAACGTCGCTGACGGACGCCTGCCGGTCCTCTGGGAGGTCCCGCCCTTCGCCTTCGCCGACGTCGAGGGTCGCTCGATCGACGCGTCCGCGCTGCGCGGGCACGTCTGGATCGCGGATTTCATCTTCACCCGCTGCGTGACGATGTGCCCGATCATCACGGCCAAGATGAACGTGCTCCGAAGATCGATCCGGTCGGACGACATCCGCTTCGTGTCGTTCTCGATCGATCCCGAATACGACACCCCGGCCGTCCTCCGCGCCTACGCCGCTCGCTGGAACCCCGATCCGCGCTGGCTGCTCCTGAGCCCACCCCCCGGCAAGCAGATGGAATTCGCCCGCGCGATGAGGGCGCCGTTCGAGCGCACGGAGATGCCACAGGAGCCCATCCTCCACACGACGCAGTTTTTCCTGATCGACCAGCACGGGCGCTTGCGTGGGTTGTACAGCAGCCTCGACGATGCGGCCGTTCGGCGGCTGGCGGCCGATGCGACCCTGCTCGACGGGTCTGGGGCGACGCCGCCAAGCGGCGGCTCACGGCCCAGGGGGGAGCCGGCGACGATCGACGGGACGTCACGCGGCCACGCCCTCTTTCAATCTCTCGGGTGCGCGGCCTGCCATGCCGATCAGAAGACAGGACCCCCGCTGGCTGGTCTGGCGGGCCGCACGGTCCGGCTCGAGGGTGGGGGTGCGGTGCTGGCCGACGCCGCGTATCTACGGCAGTCGATCCTCGCTCCGGCGGAGAAGGTGGTCCTCGGGTACAACCATCTCATGCCGGCGTACGACGGCTACCTCGCCCCAGCGGAGGTCGACGATCTGGTCGCCTACCTCCAGTCGATCCCGGCTGGCGCCGGCCGCCCGGCTGCCTCCGGCCGCACGGGTCCGGCGCCGTCGCACGACAGAGCCGAACGGGACGCCGATGTCGAGGTGCAGCGAGCGCTGTCACCTTCGATTCCTGCGAGACGGCGCCCATGACACGGGGCTGCGACCACCTCGCTAAGGCCGGCGCGGCACGCCGGCCCGCTCGGCGGCGTCGGCCAGCGCCTCGTACGGCTGGCAGCCGACGACCTCTTCGCCGGCGACGATGAAGGTCGGGATGCCGGCGACGCCATCGGCCCGCGCCTCGTCCTGCTTCTCGTCGACGCGCGCCAGGATCTCCGGATCGTCGGCGGCGCGCAGCGCCGCTTCGACCGGCAGCCCCGCCGCGGCCGCGATCGCCGCCAGATCGCCGTCGTCCTCCAGGTTCTTCCCCTGCCGCCAGTGCGCCTCGAACGCGGCCGCGCGGAACGGCTCCAGCCGCCCGAGATCGCGCCCGAGCTCGGCGATCGCCAGCGCGCGGCGCGTGTTCTGCAAGACGTCGGGGGGCGTGAAGTTGGTGACGGCGAAGCGGGCGGCACCGGCGCGTCCGCTCGTGCAGTGACGGCAGCGAGACCCCGGGGAACAGGCGCGACAGCGACTGCCCTCCGGGCGGCGTATTGGGGTGCAGCTCGAACCCGCGCCAGTCGAGCGTCAGATCGAACTCGCGGAGCAGGCGCGGCACCGTGCTCTCCTCGGCGATGAAGCAGAACGGGCAGACGAAGTCGGTGTAGAGGCGTAGCGTCTCGGACATGAAATCGTCTTGCTCCTCAGAAAACGAGAAAGCCCGCCTTGCGGGCGGGCTCCTCGAGCAATTGACGCTAGCGCCTGGCTACCAGCGCTGACGGCCGCCACCACCGCCGCGGCCACCGCCGCCACCGCCGCCGCCGTACCCGCCACCGCCGCCGCCACGGCCGCCGCCGCCGCCGCCGTATCCGCCACCACCGCCGCGGCCACCACCGCCACCGCCGCCGTACCCGCCACCACCGCCGCCGCTGCCACCGCGCCGATCCTCGGCCTCCTTCACGGCGACCTGCCGTCCCTGGACGTCGCGGCCGTTGAGCTCGTCGATCGCCTTCTTCGCCTCCTCATCCGTCGACATCTCGATGAAGCCGAACCCACGCGGACGACCCGTCTCGCGATCGGTGATGATCTTGGCGTCAGTGACGGTGCCGAGCGGCGCGAACAGCTCGCGCAGGTCGAGCTCGGTGATGCTGTAGGACAGATTTCCGACGTAGAGTCTCGTTCCCATTTCTCTTCCTCGTTGGTTGCTTCAGTGTGACCGACGGAGCTGCCGTCTGCAGAACCCTCAAACATTTTCCGGTCACCGAAGGCCGTCCCGACCACAGTTGCCGGCGGCGTCCACGAGGACGGAGACGAAGGAGTCTCTGAAAAATTAGCACGGGTCACGCGTGGCGCCCCAAAATTCTTTTCCGCGCGGGGGCCACGCCCCGAGGCCCGAAAGGCCCTCGCCTCGACGGTATTTGTGCCGCGATCGACACGCCAACCTGGGCGGCGCTCTGGGGTAGAGTGTGCGCCGCGCGCCGGGTCCGCCGGCGCAAGGACCGCCCCCCCCGATGACAATCACCTACACCCTCCTACCCACACCTCTTCGCCGTATCGCCCCACCGCTGCTGCTCGCGCTCGCGGTCGCGCTCGTCACCCTCGCCGCCCGCCCGGCGCACGCGGAGGAGAATCTGCTGGCCGGGAAGCGCCCCTCGAGCTCGAGCGGCATCACCAACGCGCGGGCCCTCACGGACGGCGCCGGCGCGTACGAAGGCGAGGAGTGGAACACCTCCGTCGCGGCCATCTTTTCTTCGGATCGCGCCTTCGTCGAGTTCGACCTCGGCCGCAGCGTCGGGATCACGGCCGCCTACCTGCAAGGCGACAACAACGACGAGTACGCGCTGGCCATCTCCGAGGACCATTCGACCTTCGTCCCGCTGTGGGCCGCGGGGCCGCGTCCGGAGGCGGGGCTGCGGGAGCGCTGGACCGACCGGCTCTCGGGCCACGGCCGCTGGGTCCGACTGACCGTGCGCGGCGGCGACTCCGCCTACTCGGTCTCCGAGGTGCAGCTCTACGAGCAACGACCCGCGGTGATGCCGCCGCTCATCCACCGGGCCGCGGGCGAGAGTCAGGCCGCCTGGGTCCGCTCTTCGCTGCTCTATCTGGTGGTCGCCTTCGCCTTCTTCCTGCTGGTGACGCGCGCGCGGTCCCGCTGGTGGGTGCTGCTCGCCGGCGGGGCGGTCGCGCTGGTCGCGGTCGGCCTGGCGATCGACGCGATCTCGATCGGGTGGCCGATGGCCAACCGCGAGGTGGCGTTCGTCCGCGCGGCCGCCGCCGGCATCGCGCTCGCGGCCGCGCTCCGGATCGGTGTCCGCGTGCGGCGCTGGCCGGCGGACCGCGGGGTCATCACCGCGGCGCTCGCGGTCGCCGCCGTCATGGCCTTCGCGGCGTTCTACAACCTCGGCCGGCCGCAGTTCTGGAACCACGCCGAGAACCGCCCCGAGTTCGTCCACACCAACGACCTCCGCGTCTACCAGCCCTTCGCCAAGTACTTCAAGGAGCTGGGATACGACGGCGTCTACCTGGCGAGCGTGCTGGCCTACGCCGAGGACCGCCGCGGCGGCTCGCTCGATTCGATCGGGATGCAGGAGGTGCGCAGCCTGGGCGACCACCGGGTGCGGCGGGTGCGCGAGCTCAAGGACGAGATCCAGGAGGTTCGTTCCCGGTTCTCCGACGCGCGCTGGGCAGAGTTCAAGAAAGACATGAACTTCTTCGAGGAGGTGCAGGGTCCGGAATACCTTTCCACCCTCACTGATCACGGCGCGAACGCCACGCCCGTGTGGGTCTTCTTCGCGCGGCTGCTGATGGCGCACGCGCCGGCCTCCGAGAGGCTGCTGACCGTCACCGGCCTCGTCGACGCGTTGCTGCTCCTGCTGATGGCCGTCGCCCTGTGGCGCTCGTTCGGTCTCTGGCCGATGTTGCTGGCGATGGTGGTGTTCGGCGCCAACGACCTCTACATGTTCGGCACCAACTGGAGCGGCGCGACGCTGCGGCACGACTGGCTGGCCTACCTGGGGTTCGGCGCGGCGGCGCTCAAGCGCCAGCGCTGGACGGCGGCGGGGATCTTCCTGGCTCTGGCGGCGCTCATCCGCTTCTTCCCGGTCGTGGCGCTCATGGGGGTGGCGCTGCCGGCGCTCTGGGCGTTCGGCGAGCGCTGGGTCCGGGAGCGGAAGCGGCCCGATCTACGAACCTGGCTTCGCGAGCACCGCGCCGCCGTGCGCGTCCTCTCGAGCGCCGCCGCCTGCGTCGTCTTCATGGTCCTGCTGACGACCGCGCTCTACACGCCGAAGGCGTGGCTCAGCTGGTTCCAGAAGGTCACGCTGCTGAACCGCGACGTCGGCGTCAACGAGATCAGCCTGCGCGCGCTCATCGCCGGGGCCGACAACGCGGCCGGCGCCGTGCTGCAGGCCCGGGTCGTCATCTTCATCCTGGCCGAGATCGTCTGCATCGCTTGCGTGGCGTGGGTGGCGCGCCGCCGGCCGCTCCACCAGGCGATGATCCTCTCGATGCCGCTCGTGCTGGTCATCTCGAACCCGTCGAACTACTACAGCCACTTCGTCTTCCTGCTGGCGCTGCTGGCCGACGCCGGCGAGGAGCGGGAGGGGACGGCCCCGGCGGCAGGCGCCGCCGCGCCGGACCCGATGGCGCAGGGGATCCCGCTCGTCATTCCGTTCCTCAGGGTCGCGGCCCCGCTGCTCGCGCTCTGCTTGGGGGGCTACTGGGCGTCGCTCGATCCGGATCTCGATCGCCACTTTCAGGATTCGACGCTGCTCACCTTCATCGCCTTCGTCTGGCTCTACATCAACGTGCTGCGCGCCGATCCGGCGACCACCGCGTTCCTCGCAGCCGAGCCGCCGCCCCCTTCGTCCGGCCAGCCGGCCAGCGTGGGGTGAAGTTCTACACCGTCGCACCGAGCGAAGACCAAAGCGCCACATAGGCCCCGCGGCGGCTCGCGCGAATCAGGAAATTTCCCCCGAGTTTCAGGGATCTGGCTCGTTCATGGATGGGGGCGAGCTATGGCACGACCTCTGCTTTCAACACCACGCACTCGGACGATTCGCGTCCTAACACGATCAAGGAGAAACTCATGAAGCTCACCCGCGTCATCTTCATCGCCCTCGCCGTTCTTCTTCCGACCAGCTGGACCATCGCTCACGCGGAGGATGCTCCCGCCGCTGACGCCCCGGCCAAGAAGGAGAAGAAGAGCAAGAAGTCGAAGAAGTCGGACGACAAGAAGGAAGACAAGAAGGCCGAGTAGTTTATCCCGCTGGTCCGGTCTCCCGGATCGCGGTTCAAGAAGCCCCGGAAGGCGACTTCCGGGGCTTTTTCATTTTGAGCGCCGCGCGCCGCGCTCAAGACGGCTCCCTGACCCGCCGAGAGAGATAGTCGGAGCGATCGACGTGTCGGAAACTGAAACGATTGCCTGGCAGCGCGCGCGACGGGGCCGCCGGCTGGAGTTCGCCGCCGCCATCGTGGCGGGCGGCGGGCTCGTGACGATGCTGTTCGTCTTCTACTCGATCCTGACCCGCTAGCCGTCCTGAGCTCCTAGCCGTCGAAGCCGACGACCGGAATCGGCGAGCCCTTCGCCTTGGGGCTCTCGATGATGCGCAGGAACGAGCCCGCCGGGAAGACGGCCAGCCCGACCGAGTCGAGCGCCTCGAGAAAGAGCCGGTAAGCCTCGCGCGGCGTGATCAGGCTGGGCGCCACGATCGTCACCTTGGCGTGGCTCGCGGGGAGATCCGGCACCACGAACTGCTTGCACGTGATCGCCGAGATCCAGGCGACCAGATCGGTGACCTCCGTCTCCGGTTTGAGATTGAGCTTCACGATCCGCTTCCCCTCGGGGAGCCTGCTGCAGGCGCTGCCCGCCCCGGTCGGCGCCCGGTCGGCGCCATGGGCCAGCGAAGCGCTGAACACCAGCAAGAGGCCCAAACCGATGGCTCGCTTCCACATGGGGACTGCTCCCGATCGAGAGCAACCGTGGTGCCACGACGCGCCTGCCCGTGCGGGCGCGAAGGCGCGGGCCGCGGTACGGTCCAGATACGCCGGCGGCTGCCAATCTGGCGCGCGCGGGTCCGGCTCAGCGCCAGCGGGGCGCTAGAACGTGACCCACTTGTTCGTGCAGTCGTTCGGCGTCGACGTCCCGGAGATCTTGTTCGAGACGGTCACGCTGGTTCCGCTGGGCGTGAAGTTCACGCTCCCCGGCCCGAGCGTGATGTTGGCGTAGCTCGAGGTGATGTTGGCCGAGGTGACGTCGTCGACGACGACGTTGTCGAGCGTCAGCCCGAGCATGTGCGTGGCGTCGTAGCCGAGCAGCGTGAGCTTCGGCGCCGTCGAGGTGCTCATCGAGCGGAAGTTCTGGATGGTGATCCCCGTGTACTGGGGGTACTCGGTCCCCGTGGCCGTCGAGTACTTGGGCGTCAGGATGATCGGGTTGGTGAGCCCGCGCGTGCAGACGTCGCCGTAGAAGATGTTCTGCACGAGGCCGCCGCGGCTCGGGTCGGACTTGATGCGGATGCCGTTGGAGCTGCCGCCCGAGAGCCCGGTGTTCGTGCCGTCGATCGAGAGATCGCAGACGGTGACGCCCGAGACGCCGCCGTTGGTCTCGCTGCCGATCGACATGCCGTGCCCGGCCTCGAAGTGGTTGTGCGCGATGGTGAGGTTCTTGACGCTGGTCCCGCCCTTGATCGCGATGTGGTCGTCGCCGTCGCTGATCTGGTTGTAGACGATGAAGCCGTTGCTGGCCGCCTCGCCCGGGTCGACGCCGTCGGTGTTGTGCGCGCTCGACGGGGTCAGCTTGGTCCCGACGCTGTTGGTCGTCGTCGACGGTGTCTTGATGGTGATCCCCCAGACGACGAAGCCGGCGGCCCCGAGCTTGACGTGGAACTTGGGGGCGTTGTGAAGGGTGATCTTGTAGAGGGTGAAGCTCGTCGCCCCCAGCGCCTGGATCAGCGCCGGGTTGTCGCCGCCGCCACCGTTGATGTCCCACGACGACATCGTGTTGCCGACCTGCGGCTCGCCCCCCTGCCCGTCGATGATCCCGGGGCCGTAGATGCCCGAATTGGCGCCGGTCACCGAGATGAGCGCGGCGGCCTGGTTGTAGACGATCGGATCGCGCGTGCCGTAGAGCGTGACGCCGCTGTCGACCCAGAACGAGACGCCCGTCGGCAGATGGATCGGTCCGATGATGAAGCTGTCGTTCGCGCCGCTCGGCACGAGGCGCACCGCCTGGCCCGAGGCGCAGCTGTTGAGCGCCGTCTGGATGCGCGAGGTGTCGAGGTTCGTTTCGCTGGGCGGCGTCCCGGCCACGCCGGCGAAGCTCGCCGTCAGCGTCGCGCACGCCGGCGGGGTCGTCGGCTCCGGCGGCAGCGTCGAATCGATCGTCGCGCAAGGATTCCCGGCCGGCGCCGCGCCGCCCGCGCCCGCGCGCGGCGCTCCCCGCGGCGCCGGTGGTGCCCGCCACGCCCGTGCCGGCGGCGCCGTTTCCGCCCACCGCGCTTCCGGCCGCGCCCGCCGCGCCGGCGCCCGCGACGCCGCTCGAACCGCCGCCTCCGACGCTCGAGCCGCCGCTCCCCGCGACGGTCGGCGGCCCCTCATTGCGTGCCGCACGCCGCAGCGCCGATCGCGAGTGCCAGGACGATGGATAGGAAGCTAGGACGATGCGCCATGCTTCCCCCAAGGGTCTTCCGGTCGCGGAAAAACGGCTCACGCCGCGTCGCTCACCGTCGGGAAAATGACGCCCACATCCGCTTACTTCTTCGACGACGATCTGCCCGACGCTTCTCTGACCGTGGCGGTCGTGAAAGGCCCCGATCGATCTTGGCGCCCCCGACGGAATATGCCTAGACTCCGCTCGCTCCCCCCTCGAACAGTCTAGAGGTGTAGTTCATGGAAAATCGGATTCGCTTAGTTAGGCTGGTCGCGACAGTTGTATTCGCGGCAGCCGTGACCAGCTGCGCCGGCTCGAGCAGCGACATTTCCGGCAGTGGCGGCAGCAACGCCTCGGGTGGTAACGGCGCGGGAGGGACGGGAGGCAGCAACGCCAGCGGTGGCAGCGGCGGCAGCGGCGGATCGACCGGCAGCGGCGGCAGCTCCACCGGGGGAACCGGCGGGACCACCGCGAGCGGCGGCACCACGGGGACCGGCGGTACCGCCACGGGCGGAACCGGCGGCACCGGAACCGGCGGCGCCAAGGGGGGCAGCGGCGGCACGGGAACGGGCGGCGCGACCGGTGGAGCCGCCGGAAGCGGGACCGGCGGCGCGGCCGGCGCGGGCACGGGCGGCGCGAAAGGCGGGACCGGCGGAACGGCCACGGGCGGCGCGGCCGGCGGTGGCGCAGCGGGCGCGCCCGGAACTGGCGGCGCGACGACGCCGGGCACCTGCAGCGACAACATGCAGAACCAGAACGAGACCGGCGTCGATTGCGGCGGCTCGTGCCCCGCCTGCCCCAACTACAAGATCAACGGCCCCGCAACCGGCGACACGGTCGGCAGCGGGTGCAACGGCGGCCCGGCGTTCATGTGCGCGCGCGACATGGTGTTCAGCCCCGAGTTCAAGGTCGCCGAGACCGACGACTTCATGTCGCCGCAGAACCCGCAGTTCGTCTACGGCGTCGTCGGCCACGACAAGGACACCGGCGGCATCGACACGGAGTCGGGCGGCAACGCCTGCTGCCAGTGCTACCAGCTGATCTTCACCTCGCCGCGCGACAACGTGAGCGGCGTGGCGACGCCGAAGCCGATGATCGTCCAGGCGTTCAACACCGGCGCCGGCGGCGGCAAGAACTTCGACATCTTCATGGGGAGCGGCGGCGAGGGGGCCAACACCGCCGGCTGCAACGCGCAGTACACGAGTTACCCGAGCATCGGCCAGCCGAACAACGGCGGCATCCGCGCGCTGACCGTCAGCCAGTGCGCGAGCAACAACATGTACACCTCGTCGTCCATCGCCACGATGTCCTGCCAGGACGCGATCGCCAGCGACTGCACGATGATCAAGGCCAACAACGCCTCGGTGCAGAGCGCAACCCAGATCTCCTGCGAGGAGACGAACCAGGTCCAGAACCTCTACCACCTCAACTGGAACGTGTTGGCCAAGCGGATCGAGTGCCCGGCCAACCTGACGCGCGTCACCGGCTGCAAGTTGAACTCGCAGGGTCTGCCGACGGCCGATCCGACCGCGGTCGACATGAACTCGTCGAACGGCAAGGGCTTCTCGTCGGGCTACACGACGACGACGATGCAGGACTGCTGCCGCCCGACCTGCGCGTACAAGGGGAACGTCAGCGGCGCCGACGGGACCTACAAGCAGTACTACACCTGCGACAGCAGCGGGAACCCCGGCTAGCACGGGCGCGGCCGGCGCGACGAGCGCCCGTCGCGCGCGTGATATCCTCGATCGCGTGAAGCGCGGGCTCTGGGTCGGACTGGTCGCCGCGGCCGTCGGCTGCGGCACCGCCGCCGGGCCGGGCGGGACCTCCGGATGCACGCCCGACTACGCCTGCATGCCGACGGCGCCCAACACCGGCGACTACTACGCCGACTGCGTCGCGCGCGTGAACCAGTTCCGCGCCTGCGTCTGCCTGCCGCCGCTCACCCGCTGGAACGCCGGCGAAGACTGCGCCAACATGGACGCGACGTACGATCCGGCCAACGGCGCGCACGCCGGGTTCATCGCCGGGATCTGCCCGCAGGAGGGGTTCGCTCAGGACGAGTGCCCCGGCTGGCAATCGGAGACGCAGGTGGTGAGCGGCTGCCTGCAGCAGATGTACAACGAGGGCCCGCCGCCGACGAATCCCTGCACCGGAACCTGCTACCAGATGCACGGTCACTTCATCAACATGACCAACACCAGCTACACGATGGTCGCCTGCGGGATCGCCACCGTGAACGGTCAGGTCACCGCGGTGCAAGACTTCCAGTAGCGTGGAGCGCGCGCGACAACGGCGCGCCGACAAAGTTCTCGCGGAACCCGCGCGCAGTCGGCGTGTCCTTCGATCCAGGAGGACACGATGCAACCCGCCGATCACCGTCGGACACCTGGCCAGCCACTTGGCCTCCCGCCTCGAAGCCCACTCGCCCCGCCCTCACAGCCCGCGCGCGACCCGTTCGCCGCCGGCGATCCGGACGCCGGTGTCGACGCCACGCCGACGGCGCCGGCCGCCTCGGCGCCGCTGCGGCTCGCCGCGCCCGCGCTGCTCATCGAAGCCCGCTTTCGCGGCGTCACGCTGGCGAGCCGGCTGCTGCGCGCCGACGCACCGGCGACGTTCGCCATCGGCGACGCGCGCGGCGCCGACGCGCCCGTGAACCCGGCCTGGCTCCCCGACACGGGCGCGCCGCCCGGGCCGCGCCGCCACGTCTTCCTCGAGCCGGCGCCGGGAGGCTTCGTCCTCAACCTGAGCGCGGCGATGCGCCCGCGCTTGCAGACCGAGCTGCAGTCGCTGGCGCTCGGGCCGGACGCGGGGCGCGCCGAGGCGCCGCTGGCGCTGCCGCCCGGCAGCCGCCTCTCCGTCCCCTGCGGCGAGGTGTCGTTCGACATCCACCCCGCCGAGCCGGCGGCGGTGGTGCCGCGCCCGCGTCTCCCGAGCGACTGGCGCGAAAACGGCAAATACCTGCTCGGTGTGGTGCTGGCGATCGGCCTCCTCATGCTGATCGTTCACCTCGTCCCCGCCGACCCGCGCGCGCTCTCCCTCGACATGATCGACGGCTCCGGGCGCCTCGCGCGTGCGCTGACGATCCCCGTCGAGATCACCATGCCGGCGATTGACAGCGCCAGATCGATACACGAGGCCGCGGGCGGCAGCGGCGCGCCGGCAGCAGCCAAGCCATCGGGCCAGGCCGGCGATCGCAAGGCGCCACGCGACGCCAACCGGCGCCTCGCGATCAAGGGAACCGCGCCGCCGCAGGACGCGCGCGCGGCCGCTGCGCGGATTCACGACAACACGCTGCTGGCCGTTCTGGACGGCCCGCGCTCGAGCGCGCTGGACGACGTCTTCTCCGACCGCTCCGCGCTGGGCTCCGAGGCGCACGACGTGCTTGGGAACCTGATCGCCTCCAACATCGGTCCGGGTTGGGGCGCCGGCGGCATCGGCATCTTCGGAACCGGGCGCGGCGGCGGCGGGGAGGGTGAGGGAACGATCGGCGGCGGCGGCCCGCTCCCCACGATCGGCCGCATCGGCGGCGGCGGTGGCCCGGGCTACGGGTGGGGACACGGGATCGGCGATCTGACCACCCACAAGCCGCACGGCCCCGACGCGATCCCGGGAGTCGGGCACGTCCAGGGGAACCTGGACAAGGAGATCATCCGCCGCATCGTCCGCCGCCACCTCAATGAGGTCAGATTCTGTTACCAGGACGCGCTCACCAAGCGCCCGTCGCTCGAGGGACGCCTCGTCACGCAGTTCACGATCGCACCCTCCGGTCGGGTCCTGGCGGCTGTCGTCCAGAGCTCGACGCTCAAGGCGGTCTCGGTCGAGTCGTGCGTGGTCAACGCCATCAAGCGCTGGGAGTTCCCCGCGCCCGAGCGGGGCGGCCTGGCGATGGTCTCCTACCCGTTCACCTTCGCGCCGGCCGGCGACTGAGAGCCGTCTAGAACGTCACCCACTTGTTGGTGCAGGGGTTCGGCGTCGATGAGCCGGAGATCTTGTTGGTGACGGTGACACCCGTCCCCGAGGGGGTGAAGCTGACGGCCCCGGGCCCGAGCGTCACGTTGGTGTACGACGCGGTCACCTTGGGCGTCGGGTCGAAGACGACGTTGTCGAGGGTGACGCTGTTGATGTACGACGCGCTGTACCCGTCGAGCGTGACCGTCGGCGAGTTGCCGCCCGTCAGGACGTGGATGTTCGAGAACGTGATGTTCGTGTAGTGCGGGATGCTGCTGCCGGTGTTCGTCGAATAGGTCGGCGTCAGGAAGATCGGGTTGGCGACGCCGCGCATGCAGATGTCGCTGTAGCTGACATTGTTCACCAGACCGCCGCGGCTCGAATCGGACTTGATGCGCAGGCCGTTCGAGCTGCCGCCGCCGGTGCCGGTCCCGATCTGGTCGATCGAGATGTCGTACACCTTGACAGATGACACGCCGCCGGTGAACTCGCTGCCGATCGAGATGCCGTGGCCCGCCTCGAGGTGGTTGTGCGCGATCGTGAGGTTGGTGACGCCGGTCGAGCTCGACCCCTTGATGGCGATGTGGTCGTCGCCGTCGCTGATCTCGCTGCAGACGATGTAGCCGTTGCTGGCCGCCTCGCCGGGATCGATGCCGTCGGTGTTGTGCGCGCTCGAGTAGCTGAGCGCGGTGCCGGCGCTGTTGGTCGACTTCGACGGCGTCTTGATCGTCACGCCCCAGGCGACGAACCCGTTGGCGTTCATCTTGACGTGGAACATCGGCGCGTTGTGCAGCGTGATCTGGTAGAGCGTGAAGTTCGTGGCGCCGCTGACCTGGATCAGCGCCGGGCTCGAGCCGCCGCCGCCGTTGTCGTCCCAGAACGACGACGAGCTTCCGACCTTGGGCTCGCCCCCCTGCCCGTCGATCACGCCGCCGCCCACGATCCCGGAGCTCGAGCCCTTGGCGGTGATGAGCGCGCCCGCCCCGTTGTAGACCTTGGGATCGCGCGTGCCGTAGAGCGTGACGCCCGTGTCGACCCACAGCGTGACGCCCGTGGGGATCGTTATCGGCCCGGTGAGAAAGCCGTTGTTCGAGCCGCTGGTCACGAGCTTGACCGCCTTGCCCGAGCCGCAGGCGTTCAGCGCCGACTGGAGGGTCGAGGTGTTGGCGCCCGACTCGCTGGCGACGCCGTTGGCCGCCACGTTCTGCGTCGCCGACAGCGAGGTGCAGACGGTCGCGGGCAGCGTCGGTTGCGCCGGCATGTTGCTGTCGCCCGCGCCGCAGGTTCCCGTCGATCCGCTGCTGCCGCCCGTCGAGGTCGTGCCCCCGGAGCCGGTCGTGCCGCCGCTGCCGGTGGTCCCACCGGTCGCCGGCGTGCCGCCGCTTCCCGTCGTCCCACCCTTGCCGGTGGTGCCGCCCGTCGCCGGCGTGCCGCCCGAGCCGGTCGTCCCGCTGCTCCCCCCGCTGCCCGTCGTCCCGCTGCTGCCGCCCGTCGCCGGCGTGCCGCCCGAGCCGGTCGTTCCGCTGCTGCCGCCCGTCGCGCTGCTTCCCCCGCTTCCGCCGCTTCCACCGCTCGCCGAGGCTCCGCCGGAGCCGGTCGACCCGCCCGTCGCGCTGGAGCCGCCGCTGCCTGAACCGCCGCTCCCGTCCGATCCGCCGCTGCCGGTCGAGCCGCCCGTCTGCCCGGAGCCACCGCTCCCGCTGTCGGTGGTCGCCGCCTCTTTCGCGCACCCGGCGGCGGTCAACAGAAGCGCGACCACCGCGGACGACAAGAGACGCGCGGATTGGGGGCGAAAGGGGAGCGACATCGGGGGACCTCCGTTAGGCCAGGGGACAGCGGAGTTCCCGCCGGGCATCGATGCCGCCGGGAGCGCGAATCGATTCTCGAAATCGACCGGGCCCAGCTGTACGAAGCGCGACGCAAGGTCGTTGAAAAGTGAGTGATCCGTGGCTTTCGCGACGGCTCATGCCGGCATCAATCTTGAGCTGCGCACGCAGGCGGCTGTCACTTCCCGTCGAGGAGCTCGCTCATGCACCTACACCCCCGAGGTTCGCGCTTCTGGATCTCGCTCGCTTGCGGTCTCGGTCGTGGCCGCCGTCACACCGACACTCCACGCGGCCGGGACCTGGCAGAAGGCGCCCTCGAGCGCGACGAACGGCGGCGCCGCGTTCGGGCTCTGGTTGCTGACCGACGGGCGGGTGCTCTCGCACGGCAACGCGCTCAACCACTGGGTCATCCTGACGCCGGACAAGACCGGCAGCTACGCGAACGGAACCTGGGCGACCGTCGCCGCCAGTAATTTCTCGCGCGGCGGCGCGCAGGAGCACGTCCTCAAGGATGGGCGCTTCTTCGAGGCCGGCGGCGAGTACCTCTACGTCTGGCCGGCGCACGACGGCGTGGCGGCCTGCCCGTCGGGCTGCACCAACCCGGCCGGCGGCTCGGCGCTGTTCAAGAACACGGAGACCTACGACCCGGTCACCAACAGCTGGACCGTCCAGCCCGACGCGCCGTACGACATCGGCGACACCGGCAGCGCGACGCTCCCCGACGGCCGGATCCTCGACAGCACGCGCACGGGCAACCAGACGCAGATCTTCGATCCGACGACGAACACCTGGTCGACCGGCCCGGCCAACACCAACGGGAACGGCGACGAAAATTCTTGGTCCACGCTGCAGAACGGCGGCGTCCTGGCCGTCGCTCCGACGTCGGCCTCCGTCTACGACCCGGCGGCGAACAAGTGGATCAAGACCGGCGCGTTGCCGGCGGGACTCTCGGTCACGCTGACCGCCGCTTCCGGCTATCCGGGGACCTACCAGTTCGGCGACAACGCGGGGATCTCGCTCATGTTCGACGGACGCGTGCTCGCCTACGGCCTCGGCACGACCGCGATCTACACGCCCGGCGCCACGGCGTCGTCGGCCGGCACCTGGGCGCTGGGGCCGAACATGCCCTACAAGATGGGCCCGCTCGACGGCACGCCCGGCAACGAATGCGAGGACGAGTACACCGTCACCGAGACGAACGGCAAGGTCATGGTCGCCACCCACGCCTTCGGCCAGCCGATCGACATGCTGATCGAGTTCGATCCGACGACCAACAGCTTCACCGCGATCAACCCACCGAACAACTCGGCAAACGAGTACCCGGTCAGCTACCTCAACCTGCCGAACGGCCAGCTCATGACCACCGGCGGCAGCATCGACTGGCTCTACACGCCGGACGGCCCGCCGCAGGACGCCTGGCGCCCGACGGTGACGTCGGTCGTCTACAACAGCTCGGCCAGCAACTACACGCTCACGGGGACGCAGCTCTCCGGCCTCATCAACGGCGGCGACGAGGGCGACGACATGACGATGGCGGAGAACTATCCCATCGTCTGGCTGAAGGACACGTCGGGCAACGTCTACTTCTGCAAGTCGTTCAACTTCAGCTTGATGGGCCCCCAGGTCGGCACCACGCCGCAGACCTGCACGTTCACGACGCCGGCGAGCCTCCCGACCGGGACGTACAGCCTCTACGTCTCGTCGGCCGGCGTACAGTCGAAGAATCCTGTCTCGTTCACCGTCGGCGTGGGGGGCACGGGGACCGGAACCGGTGGGGCCAGCGGAACCGGCGGCGCCGCGGGTTCGGGTGGCGCGACCGGCGGGACCAGCGGAACGGGTGGCGCGGGCGGCGGGACCACGGGATCCGGCGGAGCGGCCGGCGGAGCCAGGGGCTCGGCCGGCGCCACCGGATCGGGCGGCGCCAGCGGCGGATCGACCGGGACCGGCGGGACGACGGGCTCGGGGGGCATCGTCGGGACCGGCGGCAACAGCGGCTCCGCCGGATCGACCGGCTCCGCCGGAGCAAACGGCTCCGGCGGATCGAACGGCTCCGGCGGCAGCACCAGCTCGGGTGGCGCCACCGGCTCCGGCGGGTCGAACGGCTCGGGCGGCAGCACCGGGACCAGCGGCAACAACGGCACGGGGAGCGGCGGTACAGGCGGCGCCAACGCGACCGGGACGTCGGGCTGCGGCTGCGGCGTCGCCACCGGACCGTCCGGGACGTCGGCGGCCGCGCTGGGCCTCCTCGCCCTCGCGCTGCTCGCTGCCCGTCGCCGCCGCGCGGCGCGCTGATCGGTCGATCGGTCGCAACTGCCGATTTCGTGATCGACGCCCACCCGCGCCGACATTGAGGGTGAGCGCCCATCGCGCTCGCAAAGCCGGACCTTTAGCAAGTGCGTCAGCCCACCCCCAGGGACTTGTGCACGCGACTGCGCGCAAGCCAGAGCAGGACTGCCATGAAGAACATCCAGTTGATCTCTGGTCGCCGTCGCGTCACTCGCGCTCGGCGCGTGCACCAACGGCGAGACCGGCGACACCTCGGGCAGCGGCGGCAGCGGGAGCGGCGGCGACAGTGGCAATGAAGGCGGAACGACCGGCTCGGGTGGGCTCACCGGCAGCGGGGGCGCCGCGACGGGCGGCGCGACGGGATCGGGCGGCAGCACCGCCACGGGCGGCGCGACGGGCACCGGCGGCGCCAGCGCCAGCGGCGGCGCCACCGGCACCGGCGGGACCACCAGCTCCGGCGGAACGACAGGAACCGGGGGGACGAGCGCCAGCGGCGGCACGACAGGAACCGGCGGTGCCGCTGGTGCCACCGGAACCGGCGGCGCAAAGGGCGGCACCACGGGGACCGGCGGGACCAGCGCCAGCGGCGGCGCCACGGGAACCGGCGGCGCGGCCGGCGCGCCGGCGACCGGCGGGACGACCGGAACGGGCGGCGCGACCGGCGGAACGACCGGCGGCGGCGGGACGACCGGAACGGGCGGCACCGGCACGGGCAACGCGCCCGGCAACGCGAGCGGCGTCTATCCGCCGGTGAACGGCACGAACGTCTGTCCCGATCCGCAGCTGCGCATCACCTTCAGCGGCGCGCCCACCATCGGGACGTCGGGGCTCATCCAGGTGTTCAACTCGGGCGGCACCGCCGTCTCGACGGTCGACGTGGGCGCCAGTAGCTACAGCACGACGAACGGCGGGATGGCCTTCACCATGCAGCGGCCGGTCTACGTCGACGGGAACACGGCGATCGTTTACCTGCCCTCGAAGCCCCTCACCTACGGCCAGACCTACTACGTCAACGTGGCCTCGGGCGCCATCAAGGCGCCTGGCGGAGCGGCGTTCGTCGTCAGCGGCACGACGGCCTGGCGGTTCAGCACCGCCTCGGCCGCGCCGACCAACAAGACGGCGATCGGCGTGGCGCTCGACGGCTCGGCGCCGTTCTGTTCGCTGCAAGGCGCGCTCGACTTCGTCCCCGCGAACAACACGGCTGCCACCACGGTCTCGATCGCCAACGGCACCTACCACGAGATCGTCTACTTCAAGTCGAAGCAGAACATCACAATCCAGGGGGCCAGCGAGACCGGCACCGTCATCGAAGGGGTCAACAACAACAACCTCAACCCCAGCACCAAGACGCGCGCGCTCATCGGCGGCGACAGCACCAACGGCCTCACCGTCAACAACCTCACCATCTACAACCTGACGCCGCAGGGGGGCTCGCAGGCCGAGGCGCTGCGCCTCCAAGGCTGCAGCAAGTGCGTGGTCACCAACTCGACGATCATCAGCTACCAGGACACGCTGCTGTGGGACGGCACCATCTACGCCAAGAACGACCTCATCGAAGGGAACGTCGACTACATCTGGAGCAGCGGCGCCGTCTACTTCGAAAGCTGCGAGATCCGCACCATCAATCGCTCGGGCGGCGTCATCGTGCAGTCCCGCAACGCCGCGGGGGCCTACGGCTACGTCTTCCACAACTGCAAGCTCACCTCGGACTCGGCGTCGACCGGCATCGCGCTCGCCCGCATCGACGCGTCGGCTTACCCGGGCAGCATGGTCGCCTACGTCAACTGCCAGATGACGAGCAACATCGCCCCGGTCGGCTGGACCCTCACCGGCGGGTCCCCCACCTCGTCGCTCCGGTTCTGGGAGTACAAGAGCGTCACCACCTCGGGAGCCGCCGTCGACGTCAGCAAGCGACTGGCCGGCTCGATGCAGATCTCCGACTCCGAGGCGACGACGTTGAGCACGCCGTCGAACGTCCTCGGCGGCTGGACGCCGCCCGGGAGCTGAGACGCGCGCCCCTCAGCGCGGCTGGACACGCGCGGTGTAAATGCTGAGGACGCCGCCCCGGTCCGAGGTGAAGTAGAGCGTCGTGCCGTCGGGGGTGAGCCAGGGATCGCGCTCGTCGGCGGCGGTGTTGAGGTCACTGAGCGGCACGGTAAATCCGAACGCCTCGCCCGTCGAACGGCGCCAGGCCACGAACAGATCGGAGTTCGCCGCCCCGGCGTCGCCGGCCCTGCCGCCGTCGCTCGATGCTCCAGCGTCGCGGGTGATCCCGGCGTCGGCCGCCTGACTCGCCGGCGCCGACGAAAAGAACATCGTCAGGCCGTCGTCGGTCAGGAACCCGTCGACGATACTTCGACCGGCGTAGATGTAGTCGAGCTCCGGGATGCCCACGGGCGCCCCGAACGTCGCCCCCGTCGTGGCCCGCGGGGCCAGGTACGTCTGGTACTCGTTGGGGGTTGCTCGCTCGGAGGCCATCGGCATCACCAACTCGTGCTGGCCGGGCGGACGTGGGATGTCGTCGGCGGGCGAGTTGAGCGCCACGACGTTGAGCGGCGTCGACCAGGCCGACGTGCGCGACGCCCGCTGCGACACCCAGATGTCGTTGGCGCCGGCGCCGCCCGCGCGATCCGACCCGAACCAGAGCGTCAGCCCGTCGCTGGAGATCGCCGAGCTGGTCTCGAACGAGGAACCGTTCACGGCGGTCACCGCGGCGGCCGTACCGAAGGGCCCGTCCGGCGACGTGCGCGTGGCGAACCAGACGTCGCCGTTGCCGCTCACCCGATCGGTCGTGAAGTAGATCTCCAGGAGGTCGCCGGTCAGCGTCGGGTTGTCGGTGCGCGACGCCGACGCCAGCTCGGGGACCAGCACCGGCGCGTCGAAGTGGTACGGGATCGGCGAGCTCGAGCCGAGCGCCACGACCTTGCCGCCCGAGCAGGCACAGGCCAGCACCGGCAGGAGACATGCCGCGCGAGCGATCGAGAAGCTGGCCCGCATCCCCCGATGCTAACATCGCGGCGAGGTGCGCTCGTCTCGAGTCATCTCTTTCGTGGGCGCGGTCGCGCCGCTGCTGGTCTCAGTGACGGGCGTGGCGGCCGCCGCGGGCGAGCCGGCCACCGCCAACGCGCAGCTGGTGGTCCACGCCATCCCCGACTGCACGACGCGCGAGGAGCTGGCCGCTCGGGTCGCCGCTCGCTCGCGCCGCATCCACTTCGATGACGACGCGCCCGGCCCCACCCTCCGCGCGATCATCGCGCCCGGCCCGCGCGGCGGCGCCGTCGGCGAGCTCCAGATAACCGAGCCGAACGGCAGGAGCTCGACGCGCCGGATCTCTGCGCCGTCGTGCGCCGAGGCGACCGACGCCATAGCGCTCATCATCGCGCTCACGCTCGATCCGACCTCGGCGCCATCGGCGACGCCTGCGCCGCACACCGCCCCCTCAGCGGCGCCGCCGGCACCGGCCCCCGCGGCGACACCGCCCGCCGCGAGCGCACCCGCGCCCGCTCGCGCCGGCGAGGCTCCCGGGAGCTCCCCGACGGCGCCCAGGCCCGAGAGTTCCCGCGCACGCGCACCCGCGCCCGTCGTCCCGCCGCCGGCGGTCGAGGCGAACGATATCGTCGTTGCTCCGCCCGTGCCGCCCGTCGCCGCCAGATCCCGGTTCGGAGGCGGCGTCGCCGGGGAGGTTGTCAGCGGCCCGGGCCCCGAACCCCTCCCGGGTTTCGGCGTCTACCTGGTCGCGGCCCTCGATCGCGACGCGCTCTGGTCGCCGGCCGCAATCCTCCGCGGAACACACGCCTGGGCGAACGGCCTCATCGAGTCGGGCGGAACGGCCGCCTTCACGCTGGACGCCGTCACGCTGGACGCCTGCCTCTTGCGCCTCGCCGCATCCGCATTCGAAGCGCGCGCCTGCGCGACCGGCCTTTACGGCCGGCTCGCGGCGAGCGGTTCCGAGACCTATTCGCCAACGACGGCGTCCCGCCCCTACGCGGCCGCCGGAGGGGCGCTCGCGCTTTCCGCCGCGATCGGCCGGCTGCTGGAGATCTCCGGACGTCTGGGAGGCGGCGCGTCACTAGTCCGCGATTCCTTTGCCTTCTCGCCCACGGTTTTCCACCGGACGGCGGCCGTCACCTTCTCGGCCAGCCTGGGGATCGGCGTACGCTTTCCGTGATCGAACCCCACTGCCCCAGGCATAATGGGGTGGGACATGCTGGGGCGACTGCGGCTGGTTCAGACTCGGGGCGAGGGGATCGCGCCGAACGCCGTGCCCCCGCGGCGGGAGGGTGAGCGCGACCGCCTGGAGCGAATGTTCGTGGCCCACCACGGGATGGTCTGGCGCACGATGCGCCGCCGCGGGCTCTCCCCCGACGCCGCGGCCGACGTCACGCAGCAGACCTTCCTCGTCGCCGCCGAGCGCCTCGCCGACATCGCCGCCGACAGCGAGCGGGCGTTCCTGCTCGGGACGGCGCTGCGCGTGTCGCAGTCGCTGGGGCGCAAGACCATGCGCTGGCAGCTCGAGGAGGACATGGACCAGCGTATCTCCGACGGCGCCAGCGTGAGCGACGAGCGCGCCGCCGTGCAGCTGTGCGACATGGCGCTCTCGAAGGTCGACCCCGACCTGGCCGAGGTGTTCGTGATGTTCGAGCTCGAGGGGCTGTCGTCGCCGGAGATCGCCGCGTCGCTGGAGATCCCGCTCGGCACCGTCGCCTCGCGGCTGCGCCGGGCGCGCGAACAGTTCCGCCTGGTGGTTGGCCGACTCGAGCTCGTCATGCGCCGCGAGGGGCACGCGTGAACCGGTCCGACGGCCGCCTGCCGAGCCAGCTACGCGTCGTCGGCGCCACCAATCTGGAACGCCGGCTCATCGAGGCGGGCGCGCGCGAGCTGCCGTCCGTCGAGCTGACGAAGCGGATGCAGCAAGCGTTGGGGATCTCGCTCGCGGCCGGCGTGGCGACAGCCGCGACCATCGGCACGGCGAAGGCTGCAACCGCGGCCGGGGCCGGCTCCGCGGCGCCCGCCTTCGCCTGGCCGGCCATCTCGATCGGCGTGCTCGCCCTGGCGGTCACGGGCGGCGTGGTGGGCGTTCGCTCGACGGTCCACCACGCGACGAACCGGCCGGCCATGACCCTGGCGGCGCGTGTCCCCGAGCCCACGCCCACGCTGGCACCGGCGGAAGCGCCGACGGCCACCGCGCCGATCGCCGCGCCAGTTGCGCGGACGGCGGCGATCCAGATTCGCGCGGCGGCGCCTGCGCGCCACCACGCTGCGGCCGCGACGCCGAGCGACCTGCGCGCCGAGATCGCGCTGGTCGACGCTGCCCGCTCCGCCGTCGCGGCGAGGTCGAACGAGCGGGCCCTGGCGCTCCTCGATCGTTACGAGTCGAGCTACCCGCACGGGACGTTCCGCCCCGAGGTGGCCGCCCTCCGGATCGAGGCGCTCGATCACCTCGGCCGCACGGTCCAGGCGCGCGCGCTGGCGCGGAAGTTCATCGCCGTCCACGCCGACAGCCCACTCGCCGAGCGGGTCGCGCGCGTCACCGACCTCGCGACGCGCTAGAAGCTGCAGGTGGCCGCGCAGCTCCCCGTCGGGGTCTGTGTGGTCATCGCCTTGTAGTGAGCGTCGATCTGCGCCTGTGTGAGCAGCTTGTTGTAGACGGCGACCTTTCCGACGGCGCCGGGGAACCAGGTGTCCCCGGCCATGGTGCCGATATTCAGCGGACTCCCGTTGGCCATCGGGATGACGCTGTACTGGCTCATGCAGCCGGTCTGCCCGTGCTGGCTGTGGTCCCACTCGACGCCGTTGACCCAAACATTGATGGACCCGGGATACGTCGACGTGTTCTGGCAGTCCGACGGCGCGGAGAGCGTCGTGTACTCGCCGACCACGTAGTACCAGCTGCTCGCCTTGATCAGATTGTTGACGGGCTGCCAGTCGGCCGCCGAACCGAGCCCGGCGGTGTTGTTGAAGATATAGGCCGACATCCGGTTGGGGCGGCTCTCCGAGGTGGTGGTGCTGTACATGCGCGCCTCCCATTCGCAGGTCGGGCCGTATTCGGCGCACTTCCCCATCCAGTCGACGTAGCCGTCGCTGCTGCTGGTCGCTGTCGCGAACTGCAGCGTGTCGGCGTTGATCCACCCCTCCCAGGTCAGGCTGTGCGTCGTCGGGACCGAGAGGTTAGCGGCGGATGGGATCGTGAGATAGCCGGTCGAACCATTGAAGTGCGCCGCGGCGTCGCCATTCGGCAGCGTCGCCGCCGTCGGCGCCGCGCCCTTGTAGGTGCCGTTGTTGCTTCCGACGAGATCGGGCTCCGTCGAGGCGCCCCCCTTCATCGCCCAGTAAGCGATCGGCTGGTCGCAGAGGACCGTCTGATCGTACGTCGACGGCGACGTGCAGCTCGAGGCTGCCCCGCCCGCGCCGCCTTTGCCCACCGCGCCGGCCCCGCCGGCCGCGCCGCCGCCTCCGCCGCCCCCTTTACCCGCCGCGCCGGCCGCGCCGCCCGCGCCCTGCGCGCCCGCCATGCCGCCGGATCCGCCGCCCCCTTTTCCGCTGGCGCCGCCCGTTCCGGTCGCGCCGCCCGTCGATGCGCCGCCTGTCCCGATCGCGCCGCCCGTCGATGCGCCGCCCGTCCCGATCGCGCCGCCCGTCCCGACCGCGCCGCCCGTCCCCGTTGCGCCGCCCGTCCCGACCGCGCCGCCGGTGCCGGTCGTGCTGCCCGATCCACCGCAAGCACCCACGACCGCCGCTGCGAGCACCAGTGTCAGCGAGGAGAGCGTGGCGAGAGAAATGATTCGCGATCGCGTCGACGATTCGTTCATGGGGCTCCTTGGGGGGAGGAGTTGTCGTTCTAGTAGCAACCGATCGGTTGGGTGCCGATCGCGATGTCGTCGTACCAGAGCTCCGAGGCCGGGCCGGCGTACTTCTCGAAGCCGAACCGCAGGTAGTCGTAGGCATCGATCTTCCAGGCGGTCTGGTGCAGGTCCGGAACCTCGGTGCCGTTGACCCACACATCGATGGCCGGCGCGTTGTGATCGAGCAGCAGCTCTACGCATGTCCAGACGCCGGCCGGATAGTTCACGCCGATCATCATCCCGTCGCTGTAGTAGGCGTTGTTGGACATCGCGCTCTGACCGTCGCCGTTGATCGACTCCATGATCATGTAGTTGTCTTCGCTGAAGAGGAGGTTGTTCCCCGTCCCCTGCGAGGCGTAGAGATCGCCGCGAACCAAGGTGTTGTGCCCCATCGTCATCCCCATCGCCATGCGGATGTAGAAGCGGAGATAGAGCTTGCCGCCGGAGACCGGCAAGACCGACGTGTCGTGCAGCGCCAGGAACGTGTCGTAGTCGTTCGTGGTGGTCACGACGTGGATCGACTTCGTGCCGCTGCTGGCGGGGTTGGTGGCGTCGACGGTCACCTCGGTCGGCGCGCTCTCGGTGGTCGTCCACGGTGACGGCGGCGTGCCCGCCGCGTCGGCCTCGAAGTCGTCGCAGAAGACCATCCCCGGACGCGCGGCGCAGTGACTGGCGCTCACGCCGCCGGCGCCGCCCGCCCCCGCGGCTCCGCGGCCTGCGGCGCCGCCCGTGCCACCACTTCCGCCAGCGCCGCCGCCCGTGCCGAGGTTGCCGCCCGCGCCGCCGCCCGTGCCAAGGCTGCCGCCGGTCGCGCCACCGCCAGCGCCACCACCGCTCCCGCTTGCGCCGCCGGTCCCGCCGACGATAGCGCCGCCGGCACCGCTGCCGCCGGTCGCGCCACCTGCGCCGGGGCTGCCGCCGGTCGGGCTACCGCCGCTTGCGCTGCCACCGGTTGCGCCACCACCCGCACCACTGCCACCGGTTGCGCCACCACCCGCACCGCTGCCACCGGTTGCGCCACCACCCGTCCCGCTGCCGCCGGTCGCGTTGCCGCCGCTGCCGTTGCCGCTGCCGCCGCTGCCCCCAAAGGAGGAACCGCTCTGCGCGCAACCGAAGAGCAACACCAGTGAGACGCACGCCGCGCGCGGCAACCAGCCGCGTACGGCGAAGTCCTTGGTGGGGGCCCGAGTGTTCATCCGTTCTCCCGGCGCCCGGCGGGCCATCAGTCACCACCGGTGGCGATTTTATTCATCATACACGCCCGGCCGGCATACGCTGAGCGGACGATGGCGCAACCGTCGGCCCGCGAGCGGCAGGGTGGCGTCGTGGGCGTGGCGCTGGCCGCCTCGGTCGCGCTCTCGGCCTGCATGGCCCCGGTGGCACCGCTCATGCCGCAGGACGTGGCGACGGCGCTGGCCCAAAAGCCGATGCGGCGGCTCGAGACGCCGAACCTCGAGGTCTACTATCCGGACGACCACCACGACGAGGCCCTCCGGTTCGCCGATCACGTCGAGTGGTGCGCGCGGCAGCTGCGGGCGCGCGCGCTGGTCAGGAACGGCATCGCCGACCGGCGCCTCACGCTCATCATGCCGGACCTGACGTTCAACAACGCGTTCACGGTGCCGATCATCGCCGGCTACGAGCCGTTCGCCGTCGTCCCGACCTACCAGACGATCGACGCGTTCTCGCTGGAGATGGGGCTGCCGCCCGACGCGGGAACGATCGCCTGCCACGAGCTGACCCACTACGTTCACTTCAACCAGGTGGCCGGGTTCTCCTGGTTCATCGACCAGATCTTCGGCGAGGTCTACACGCCGCAGCTCGGCTTCGACGGCTGGTTCGACGAAGGGCTGGCGGTCTACTACGAGACGACGCTGCAACCGGGGGTCGGGCGGCTGGCCTGGCCGTTCTGGCACGGCGCCTTCGCGGCCGGCGTGGCGGGGCGGCGCCTCCGCGGCGGCGATCTCTCCGACTTCAACCGTGACGCCTTCATGGGGAACCACTACCTGGTCGGCAGCCACTTCGTCCGCTTCCTGGCCCAGCGCTACGGGGAGTGGGATCTGTGGAAGACGATCGAGGTGCAGTCGCGATCGATCCTCTTCCCGATCCTGGTCAACGTTCGGTTCTGGCAGGGGTTCGGCAAGTCGCTGGAGACGCTCTACGGCGAGTTCGCCGCCGACACCGCGCGCCGCTACCCGGCTGCGGCGCGCCCGCCCGAGCAGCGGACCGTCGCGGCGGTCGGATCGATCGCGCGCTATGGACGCGGCGCCGACGGCAGCGAGGCACTGATCATCGAGGGACACGACACGCCGACCCGCATCGTCGTGCGCGGCCCCGACGGGCGCGTACGGATCGATCGCAACCTGACGGACGTCGTTCCGCCGCGCACGCTGCTGTTCCCGGGCGCCGAGAGCTCGGGCGCGCCCAGCTTCACCGGCGACGGCCGCACCGTCTACTTCACGACGCTCGACCAGGGGGTGACGTTCCAGAGGAGCCGCCTCGTGCGGCTCGAGGTCGCGACCGGAGCGTTGACGGTCGTCGCGCGCGATCTCTACGGCGGCGGCGGCTCGATCAGCCCGGACGGGACCACCTATGCGTTCTCCCGCGCCGACGGCGACCGCCACAACCTGGTGCTGCTCGACGTGGCGTCGGGGCGCATGCGGGTGCTGGTGTCACCGCCGGCCGGGGCGTTCGTGTCGGTGCCGCGCTACGCGCCCGACGGACAGCGAATCGTGACGACGGCGTTCGACGGATCGGGCTTCTCCATCCGCGTCTTCGACGCCCGCACCGGCGCGATGCTCTCCCGGATCGGCGACGGGCAGATGGCGGTTCACGACGCCGCCTTCGCAGGTCCCAACCACGTCGTCTACCTGGGTGCGAGCGACAGGGAGAAAGGCTTCCAGGTCTACCTCTGCGACCTGCGGACCGGGCAGTCGCGGCAGATCACCCACGCTCCTTTTCTGGCGTACGAGCCCCAGGTGGCGGCCGGGACGCTGCGGTTCCTCAACCGGGAGGGCTGGCGCTGGACCCTCGACGAGCAGCCGATCAGCCTGACCGATATCCCGCCACCGCCGCCCGCGCCACCCGCGGCCCCGCCCGCACCACCCGCGGCCCCACCCCCGCTGCCGCCGCCGCCCGGGCCCCCCATGCCTCCCTCCGAGTTCGCGCCGTGGTGGACGACCTGGCCGACGCAGATCGACGACCGTCCGGTGGAGGTCCTGAACGACACGCCGTACTCGGCGACCGATCATCTGCTCGGGCTCCAGACGCACGGGATCAATCTGATCGCCGCAGGGCGCAGCGCCGTGCTCGGGGCGCTCTACTTGGGGGGTTCCGACCGGCTGCAATTCCACCGCTGGTCGCTCACGGGGCTCCTGCAGATCGGGAGCCCCCACCCCGGCTACGGCGGCGCGGCCGCCTACGCCAACTCCCAGCTCGCGCCGTTCACGTTCATCGCGGACGGGCTGGCAGTGCGCTACCACGACACCTGGCCCAGCCCGCCGTCGCTCATGTCCCCCGCGCCGAAGACGAACCAGTACGTCCTGGAGAAGACGCTCGTCCAGACCGAAGCGTTCGTCTCCCGATCCTTTTACGGCGCGCCCGCCGAGCTGGGGTTCGATCTCGTCGACGACGACGAGCCGAGCGAGCCGACCGTGCTGGTGAAGCACCGCCGGGTGGCCGGCCCGTTCGTGGCGGCCGAGTACGCCGGCGTCGAGACCACCCCCTACTCGGGCATCCGACGTGCGCTGTTCCTGCTGCCGTCCGTGAATCTGCTCCCCGCCGCCTGGAACACCGCCGGCGCGACGCTGACCGACGGCAGGATGGAGGTCGTCGGCGTCGTTCCGCTGCCGCTGTCGCGCCGCCACACGCTTTCGCTCGATCTGGTCGGCCGCGACCTCTTCGGCCTGCCGGCGGGCGAGCGCTGGCTGCAGGTCGGCGGCGGAATCTCGGCGCTGGCGATCCACCGCACCCCGAACACGCCAGTGCCTCCCGAGGTGACGATCGACTCGCTCCCGACGGTGCGGTTCCTCGAGCCGCTCCGCGGCTACGAGGACTATCCGATCGCGACCGACCGGATCTTCATCGCGTCGGCCGACTACCGCTACCCGATCATCATCGACCGCGGCGTGGCGTCGACCGCCTGGATCCTGCCGTCGTCATTCCTCAGGCAGGTCGATCTCGAGCTGTTCGGCAGCGCCGCCACCGACGCCCACGGAGGTCCGGGCCACGTCGCCGGAGGGAGCGCGGTCACGTTCGAGATGGCGCTCTGGCGCCTCCCGCTGAGCCTCACCTACCAGATCGCCCGCCGCGTCGAGG
The DNA here is from genome assembly GCA_963831685.1 of uncultured Pseudomonadota bacterium. Taxonomy (GTDB): domain Bacteria; phylum Myxococcota_A; class Polyangia; order Fen-1088; family Fen-1088; genus JADGRB01. Next base: position 274,563 of record CAWHRJ010000004.1, on the reverse strand, counting down.
ACGACCGTGCGCTGGTGCAGATCCTGGCGCTCAGCGCGCAGTAGCCGGTCCACGATCGAGACTTTGTTGAGCCGCCATGGGACCTTCGACGCACCTCAGTTCTGGGCCATGAAGTCGCGCGTCCGTCGCAGGTATGGTTGGGCAGGCGCGCTCGCCCTGGCCCTCCTCGGCGCGTGCGGCGGTGGCGGCGGAAGCCCCAACTCGGACGGGGGCGGCGGCCACGACGGCGGCGGAGGGGCCGACGCGCCCGCGGTTCACGCGGTCCAGTCACACGCGGCGCCGATCGCCGTCGATCCGACCGGGACGCAGCTCTTCGTCGTCCACCCCGACGCCGACAGCGTGAGCATCGTCGATCTCGCCTCACGGGCGATCGTCCACCAGGTTCTGCTGGCGGCGGCGCCGCCGGCCGCCGACGCCACCGGGCGCTACGCCCCCGCGGTCGGCCCGCGCGCGCTGGCGCTCGACTCGACCGGCCGCACGCTCTACGTCACCGGGCAGTGGTCGGGGTCGGTCTACGCGATCGACGTCGCGTCGGGAGAGTTGGCGCGGTCGACGGTCGCCGCCGTCTGCTCGGAGCCGATCGGCGTGCTGGTCTCCGCCGACGACGCGCACCTCTTCGTCGCCTGCGCGCAGGACGACGAGGTGGTCGAGCTCGCCACCGCCGACCTGAGCGTCGTCGCGACCGCCCCCTGCCCGCGTAAGCCTTGGGCGCTCGCCTGGGCCGCCGACGGCGGCACGCTCGTCGCCACGCACCTCCTCGGCCCGGGGGTGAGCCGCTTCGCCACCGCGCCGCTCGCGCTGGCTGCCACCTCGGACCTCGTCGACGGGCCGGCGACGGGTGACCAGACCGAGCCCCACGGCCCGGTGCGCGGGATCTACGACGCGGTCCTTCGTCCGGGGAGCTCCGAGCTCTGGGTCGCCCACCTCATGCTGGGAATCGACACGCCCCAGCCGATGCTCGACTTCAAGAGCACCGTCTTCCCGGCGCTGTCAATCCTCGATCCGACAGGAGCCCAGCTGGCGCGGCTGTCGGTCCAGGCGAACCCGGGCGACCACGGCGCCTTCGGCGACGTCGTCTCCGGGCCGCGCGCGATCGCCTTCTCCGACGACGGCGCCCTGGCGTTCGTCGCCGACACCGACAGCGAGGACGTGCTGATCGTCGACGCCGCGGCCCGCGTCGAGGCCCAGATCATCCGGCCGCTCCCCGGCCACCTGCCCGAGGGGATCGTCTGGTCGGCCGGGAAGATCTACGTCCAGGAGCGCAACAGCGAGGACGTCGCCGCGTTCGCGATCGCGCGCGGCGCCTCGGGCGTCACCGCCACGCCCGACGGGGCGCCCTTCTCGACGCTCGCCACCGACCCGATGCCGGCGACGCTGCGACTCGGCCAGAAGCTGTTCTATTCGGCCAACAGCGACGACGTGCCGCTGACCCAGAACCACTGGGCCGCCTGCGCCAGCTGCCACGTCGAGGGGCGCAGCGACGCCGTGACCTGGAAGTTCGAGCAGGGACCGCGCGACACGCCGACCAACGCCGGCGGCCTCTTGGACACCGGTTTTCTCTTCCGCACCGCCGACCGCAACCAGGTGCAGGACTACTGGAAGACGATCAACGTCGAGCAAGGGGGCCACTTCAGCATCACCGACCCGACGCAGAAGACGCTGCTCGACGCGCTCGCCGCGTTCGTCAACGACGCCCTGCCCGCGCCGGTCCCGCCATCGACGGACGCCAGCCATACGATGACCGGATCGGCGCTGGCCGCGCTGCGCGCGCAGGGGCAGGCGGTCTTCGGCACCGTCGGCTGCAACGCCTGCCACCGGGGACCGGCCAGGACCGATTCGGGGATGAACAACCCGTCGCTCGACCTGACCGGGCCGGTCGTCTCGACGTCGACCGCGGGCGGCGTGCTCTTGCACGACGTCGGCACCTGCGTCACCGACGGCGACTTCCCCGACGTCGACCACACCGACATCGACGGCGACGCGCGCGGCGCCTGCGCCTTCGACACGCCCGCGCTGCGCGGGCTGACCGACTCCGCGCCCTACTTTCACGACGGCAGCGCGCTGACGCTCGACGCGGTGGTGCCGATCATGCTCCAGGCGACGGTGGGCCCCGGCCAGACGCCGCCGACGCTCTCGACGTCGGACGGGCAGGCGCTGGTCGAGTACCTGAGAAGCCTCTAGGCGATTCGCCGCCGCGGAGCGCACTTGGCCCGGGTGGTTAACTGCTCCCGTTGCGACGGTTTGAAAGGGTTCTGGAGTCTGGGCGCGGTCGCCGTTGGTGCGATGGTGCTGCTGCACGGTGTACCGGCGACCGCCTGTCTCCTGCCTCCTCCGGAGGTGACACGTTCGCATTCGGACCTCATCGCCGGCGCGTCCCACATTGTTCTGGCTGTAGCGGTCGGGCGTTCCTCGAGAGGTTGGACACTCACGCAGCACCGTTGCCGCGGGGTCCCCTTCGGCGCGCCCGCACGCCTTCACATCAACATCCGCAAATTCAAGTTGGGCCGTCTCGGGGGGCGCGGCCGGGTGTTCGTCGACCCGCAACGGCCCTCCCGCGCGCCGCCAGCCGACCCGCGCCATCCAGGTGCCGGGCTGGACCGTGGACGGCGCAACCTCCGGGACCGCCGGGGCGGCCTGCCACCCCGAAAAGTGCTGCCCCGAGCTGCGCGGATCGATGCCCGCGGGGGCGCGGAGGTGCTTCCGGAAGTTGAGCAGCACGTAGACCATGCTCGTCCGCATCTGTCGCGGCGTCGTCAGGGTCGCGCGTGGTACCGATCGCCGACGACCTTCCCATTGCGTCCGAGGACCCGGTTGACGGCGAGGGCCAATCGAATCGCGAGCCCGTGCACGCCACCGCGGGCGCGGCGCGCCTCATCGCCCTCGACGATGAAGTGGGCGTGGTCTTGCTGGATCGAGAAGTGAATCACCCGGAAGCGATCGACCGACGCCCGCGCGATGGCGCGTCGGAGCGCTCCGAACAGGCGCGGCGAGCGAAGCGACGGTAGGCCGGGCGTTGCTCGGATGGTGACCTGCACTGGGAAGCGCGGGTCGACCTTGGGTCGGGTGACGTGCGGCATCGAAGGTCGCTGCGTGGGTCGGCCGCGCGGCTTTCGGCCCGCCCCCTTGCGAGCACCGCCCCACGTCCTCGGCGCCGCGAGCGGCAGCCGCATCTGCCCCGTCCGTCCCCGCTTGATTCCGCGCATGTGTGCTTTTCGGCGCGGGTGGCGGCGGGGTGCGTGGCGCGTCCATTTGGTTCGGCGGATGTCTGGGGTGACGCCATTGCCGACTCGAACGGACAGACGGGACGCGGGTACGGGCGCGCAGGATGTGACGAATGATCAGCGCCCGCCGCTAGCCCGACCGACGGCGCCGGGCGCGACCGAGCGCAGGCAGCATCAGCGCTAGGGAGAGCAGCCCGCCGAACGGGCCAACGTCACCCGCGGCCATGCACGAGCAGCCGCTGCTGCCGGGGCCGGTCATCTCGTCGCCGCCAACCCCGGTCACGCCGGTCCCACCAGCGCCCGTAGCGGCCGAGCCACCCACCCCCAACGCGGTGCCGCCCGCGCCCGTCGCCCCGGCCGAGCCCGTCGTCGGGGAGCCGCCGGCGCCCGTCGACCCGCCTGAGCCCGTCGTCGGGGAGCCGCCCGCGCCCGTGGTGCTCGCACCACCGTCGGTCGCCCCGCAATCGCTGGTCGACGTCCCGGAGCAGTCGACCACATTCACCGTGTAGGCGATCGGCGTCTTCGTCCCGCCGATGGTCACCGTGTAGTCGTGCCCCGCCTGCGAGGTCCAGCCGACGGGCACGATCCCCATCGCGTACGTCGCTCCGTAGGAACCGAGGTTCGTCGAGACCGTGACCTGCAGGCTGGTCGTCCCGTCGGTCACCGTCGCCGTGGCCGCATTGAGGTTGATGGTGTCGCTCTGCAGGCTCCAGCCCGACTTGTCGAGCTCGGTCGCCGTGAAGGCCTGCAGCGGCACGGGGCCGGCCGGCGGCCAGCCGACGTAGGCCGCCATGGCGTTCCCCTTGCCGCCGACCTGGTAGAAGCACGAGGCGGTCTTCGAGCGGCCGGTCCCCACCGAGCCGAATCCGACCGGCCCGAGCGAGTTGGCGAGGATCCAGGTGCGGTGCCCGTAGTTGGGGCCCGTCGCGTTGGCGATGTCGTCCATGTAGAGATCGATGCAGCCGACCGCCTGCCCGCCGCAGATGCTGCTCCGGTTCGACGCCGTCGCCCCGGCCACGTTGTAGCAGGTCGCCGTCGTGGCCGGCGTGTGGTTGAGGCCGTTGGCCGCCTGGATGATCGCGCAGTCCTGCGCGTCCATGTCGAAGGTCGGATCCTCGGTCACCTCCGGCATGCCGGCCAGGAAGCGATAGAGGTTCACCAGCTTGAGCGCGTTGGGCCGCCCCGGCGGCTGCAGGTCGCCTGGATCGCAGCTGGTGACGTCGCCGGTCGAGACGCCCTCCGACATATCCGCGCGATCGCAGACCCACCGCCGGCAGACGTCGGCCGGCGTGTTGGCGGCGCGCGCGTCGCCGCCGCCAAACACCGCGAGGATCCCGAGCGCGACCGCGGCCGCGCCCACCCGCCTCACGATCGGCGCCTGCCGCGCGCCCAGAGAGTGGCGGCCACGAAGGCGAAGATGAGGGTGAACCCCGGCGTCGGGTTTCCGCCGGCGTCGCACGAGCAGCCGCTCGACGAAGAACCGTCGCCCGCAGCGCCGCCCGCCCCCGTCGCTCCGCCGGTGCCGCCCGTTGGTCCGGCGGACCCGCTGGCGCCCGACGTGCCGTTCGATCCACCGCTGCCAGTCAGGCCGCCCGTTCCGGGCGAACCGCCCGACGCGCCGCCGCTGCCAGGCGCGCCGCCGGCCTCCGCGCGGCCTGCAGCGCCGCCAGCTCCAGATTGACCCGCGGCGCCTGCTCTTCCGCCGATGCCCGCGCCACCGCCCGCGCCGCCCGCGCCCGAACGGCCCCCGGCCCCGCCACGTCCACCGGCGCCGGCCGCGCCGCCGCGCCCGCCCGCCCCGGCCTCACCGCCGCCCGCCGCGCCGCCGGTCGCGATCCCGCCGTCGGCGCCGCTGGTCACCGGGCCGTAGATCAGCGTGAAGTCGTTGCCCGAGCTCTTGCCGCCGTAGCCGCAGTTGGTGGGGACCTCGGCGTCGACCATGTTGGTGTTGAAGGGCAGGAACCGGTATTTCAGCGTCTGGACGTTGCCGCTGGGATCGGTGAGCGTGTTGTTGGTGAAGGTCGTCTCGCCGCCGACCGGGAACATGTCGCACGACATCACGCCGTAGGTCTCGAGCGAGCCGGGGCTGACGCCGTTGGGGACGCCGTTCGGCGCCGTCGTGTTCAGCGTCGTCGATTTTCCGCTCGTCACGTCGAGGGTGGTGACCGCCCAGTTCGAGCAGACGCCGTTGGTGCCGCAGCCGGTCCCGGTCACCGTGCCCCGGATCTGATCGCCAGGGGCGACCACCATGATGGTGCTCTGCATGTCGTTCCCCGAGAGGCAGCAGTGCTCGCTCTCGATCGACCACTTGCCGCGCGTCTCGCCGTTGAAATCGAGCACCGGCTGCAGGATGTCGCCGCCGCCCGCGGTCGTCAGGATGTCGTTGAAGAAGGCGATGTCCTGGTTGGCGACGTTGGTCGGCGCCGGCGGGACGATCTCCTCGGTGACCAGCGTCGAGCCGGCCGTGATCGCGCCGTCGTACTCGTAGTAGACGATGTACCCGTCGTAGATCGCGGGCGCGGCCTGCGGCGGCGCGTGCGCGGGGGCGCCGCCCGGCGTCGCGCGACCGTGCAGATCGAACCGGGGGTAGGCGCAGGGGCCGAACACGAAGTGCGCGGCGCCGTCGTCGCGGCCGCGCACGACCAGGTCGGCGCCGACCGCCTCATCCGAGCGGACGCGCACGACGCAGGACGGGTGAAACCACCCGCTGTGGGTCAAGACGTAGGTCGAGGGCACGCCAGCCGGCGCCGCGATCGCGCCCGGCCCCGGGTGGCGCGCGTCGTCGGCCGCCGCCACGCCCGCCGCCGAGATGAGGGCGCACGCGATCGTGATCGCCGCCGGGCGCACCAGCACACCCTTCCTCATCGGACGTAAGTGCCCCGAGGAGCCCCGCTAAGCTCAATTTTCAGCCTGGGCCGCGAAAAGAACGGAGCCGTTCGGGTGCGTCCGGAAGTCCTGATATCGTCCAAGGCCTACGTCAAACGACGCGTCGGCCCTGAATGATCCGGACCAGGACGACCACGATGGCGGCGACCAGCAACAGATGAATGAAGCCGCCCATGGTGACCGAGCTGACCAAGCCGAGGGCCCAAAGCACGAGAAGAATGAGCGCGACCGTCCAGAGCATGGTGGCCTCCTCCCCGGACGAGTCACTTCAACCGCCATGCCACTCGGTGGCTGTTCTGATTCCGTGGTGATTTTGTCTTCGCCGGCGGGGCCCGGCGTTACCGATGCCGGACATCGGACCTGCGGAAGCCCTGCCGGCGGTCCCGATCCGGAAACAGCGCCGCGCATCCCCGCGGGTGGTCGCCCCTCTAACGCCGCACGGCACGGCGGCTGCAACGGCAAGACCCGCGATGCAAGACGAAGCGACCATCGCGCTCAGCGAGTTTGCGCCGGGGACGATCCTGCAAGGGACATATCGGATCGTCTGTCCGCTCGCCGAGGGGGGCTGCGGCGAGATCTACCTGGCGGACCACCTGCGCCTGCCTGGCCGCGTGGCGATCAAGGTCCTGCACCATGGCGTGCACCGCAGCGCGGAGGTGCTCTCCCGTTTCCGCCAGGAAGCCGAGATCACCGCGACGCTGCGGCACCCCCACATCGTGCAGGTGCTCGACTTCAACGTCACGGATCAAGGATACCCCTACCTGGTCATGGAGCTGCTCGAGGGGGAGTCGCTGGCGCGCCGGATCACCGACGCGGGCGCGCTCCCCCCCGCCGCCGCGGTCGCCATCGTCGACCAGATCGCGCAGGCGCTCTCCGCGGCGCACGCGCGCGGCATCGTCCACCGCGATCTCAAGCCGGAGAACATCGTGCTGCTGTCCGGCGAAGGCGTTCACGACTTCGTCAAGGTGCTCGACTTCGGGATCTCGCAGGCGAGCTGGCGCCCGCGCCTCACCGACGGCGCGCAGGTCGCTGGAACGCCGCAGTACATGGCGCCCGAGCAGGCCTGTGGGCAGCGCGAGGCGATCGACGCTCGCACCGACCAGTTCTCGCTGGCCGCCATCGCCTACACGCTGCTCACCGGGCGCGAGCCATTCCAGGCGGAGGATCCGATCGCGGTCCTCTACCAGGTGGTCCACGCCGATCCGCCGCCACCGTCGGCGCTGGTCCCACGGCTGGGCGCGGCGGTGGACGCCGTCATCCTGCGCGGGCTGGCCAAGCGTTCGGACGATCGCTTCACCAACATCATGGCCTTCGTGGCGGCGCTGCGGCAGGCGATCGAGGAGGTCCATCTCACCCTCAGCGAGCTGGCAGAGATCGACGAGCCTCCCCCCGTGCGTGAGGCCGACCTCGAACCAACGACGTTGCCGTTCCATGCGGCGATCCCGCCCGTCGCTCCGGCCGGACGCAAGACGCGCCTGCTGATTCGGCGGATGCGCTGGAACATCCACCTGATGCCGCGCCGGATCGCGCTGCTCGCGCTGGGTGCGGCGATCACCGTCGCCTGGTTCTCGCCGACGGCGCGGGCCACCGCCGACACCGTCTGGCGACACGCGCAGACCGAGGCGCACCGGCTGGTCGCGCCCCAGATCCGCTGAGGCGGGCCTAAACCGACTTCGTCGCCCGCGCCCCGGCCGTCGGCCGGCGCCGTCGCGCGGCCAAGAGGCCGAGTCCCAGGAGCCCGAAGAGCGCGGTGAGGTTGGAGCGGCCCGACGGCGCCGTCTCGCACGAGCATCCGCTGGTGGCTCCGGTCTCGCCCGACGAGCCGCCCGAGCCACTCGACGAGGATCCGCCGCTGCCGTTCGAGCCGCCCGACGACGATCCGCCGCTTCCATTCGAACCGCCCGAGCCGCTCGACGATCCGCCGCTGCCCGTGTTGCCGCCGGTCGAGACAGCGCCGCCGGCCCCGGTGTTGCCACCCGAGCCGCTGCCGCCCGAACCGGTCGCGCCGCCCGTTGCGCTGCCGCCCGAGCCGGTCGCGCCGCCAGTGGCGCTGCCGCCCGAGCCGGTCGCGCCGCCAGTGGCCGTCGCGCCGCCCGAGCCGGTCGCGCCACCCGTTGCGCTGCCGCCCGAGCCGGTCGCGCCGCCAGTGGCCGTCGCGCCGCCCGCGCCAGGTGCGCCGGCGGCACCACCGGCTCCCGTCGTCCCGCCGGTCCCGGTCCCCGACGCGCCGGCCGTGCCGGTGGCGGTGCCCGGCGTGAACGAGAACGGATTTTTGGAGATAACGCCGACCGCCGAAACGTAGAGGCTGTACGTTCCGTTGGGGAGCCCGGCCGGCAGCGTGAAATCCGCCGTCTCGGGTGTCGAACCCTTGGTCGCCATCATGTTGCTGAAGTTGGACGACTTGCAGTAGTAGACGTTGCCCGACGTGTCCTTGAGCCAGATGATCGGATAGTTCTCGGCCATCGTCATGTCGTCGCCCTCATCGCCGCCGTTGATGAGGCCGCTAATCTGTGTGCCGGTCAGCGTGTAGTTGCTGGTCGCGCTGTTGTAGACAACCGAGGTCACCGTCGGGCGCCAGGCGTCCTGCGGCGCCCCGTCAGGCGTCAAGACCCAGTTGTGCGAGCCCGACTCGACCGTGATCATGACCTGCCCGTTCGGCAAGTTGAGGTAGTCGATCGGATCGGGATTGGTCTCTTTGGGCTGCCCCGTCACCGCCGTGGCCGTGTTGGTGGTCGGATCGAACTGCTGCAGCACGACGCTCGGCCCGTACATCACCTTCACGAGCGCGCTCCACACCATGCCGTTCGGCAGGGTGTCGGTGTACTCGTCCTCATTCTCCGTCGCGCCGTTGGTGGTGATGAGCGCGGTCGTCGTCCAACTCCCGGGGTCGGTCACGGTCGCGCCCGGCGTCCAGATGTAGGCCTTGTTCTTGAGGCCGTAGACGTAGACGCGCCCGTCGAACATCTGCGAGATGCCGCCCATGTCGCCGGTGTCGAACCCGGACGGGACCGTGGTCTTCACCCACTTGTCCATCGAGGGGATGTAGATCTCCGCACCCGACTGCGCGTAGCCGACGGCCAGCACGTCCCCGTTCTGCAGCGACGCCCAGGCGTTCTCGTCGCCGCTGCCGAGCTGATTCGACGCCTTGGCGGTCCAGGTGTCCGCGGTGGGATCGTAGATCGTGATCTGGCTGCCGGAGCGCGTGCTCTCCAGGATCGTTCCGTCGGCGAGCGTCGCGCTCCCCGTGTCGCCGATGTCGTGGGGCGCGTTCGCGGTGTTCTTCCAGGTGTTGGCGACGGGATCGTATATCTCCGCCGTGTTGCAGAGCGTCGGCGTGCAGCTCGGGCCGTCGATGTACTCGCCGCCCCCCACGAAGAAGCGCCCGTCCTTGAGGACGTGCTGCTGCGCGCCGCCGCGCGCGTGCGCGCTGTTGGCGACGGCCTTCCAGGTGCCGGTGGCGTAATTTCCCGCCTTGTCGGGCGTCAGGATCTGCCAGGTGTTGAGGCCTCCACAGGCGTGGGCGAGCACCCGCCCGTCGGTGAGGAGCCAGAGCCCGAACGCGTTCGCGCACCCTCCGGTTGACGACACCTGCGTCCACGTTCCCTGCGCGCGCGCAGGGCGCGCGGCGCCGGTCGCGGCCAGCACGGCAACGGCCGCCAGGCAGAGCTTCAACAGCGACGATCGACGGGTCGGGCGCATGGTCTCCTCCGGGGTCGGATACAGGCGAGGTTCCTACGCCGCCCTATGGCGGCTCAGAATTCGCTCTTTCCAGCTCGCGGCCCTGAGAGGGCGCGTCAGCGGGGCGTGAGCGTGAAGGTCACGGAGTTGGCGAGCGCCGCGGGGAGCTTGGCCGCCGAGATCTCCGGCACGCAGTCGTGCTCGCGATCGGTGGTGATCACGCGATCGCCGGCGTCGGGCGTGAACGGCGCGAGCGAGCCGGTCTCGCCGCTCAACGTCCGTTCCGCCATCTGCAGACCACCCTTGCCCATCGGCTGGCCGTCGGGGCCGGTCCCCAGCTGCGCGCACTCGCCGGGCCAGTCGACCATCTGGTCCTCGTTGCGATCGTCCCAGCCGTTCAGGACCAGCTTGTCGAGCCGGCCCACGCGATCGAGGACGCGCGCCGCCAGCGCGTCCTGCCCGGGGCGCGTGGCGATGAGCTCGTAGGTGTCGCGCAGCGCCCCCTGCAGGAGGCCGAACCGCCGCGGCGTGAAGGTCACGGTCAGCGAGGTGTCGCCGGCCGTCGGGCGGTAGATGCGCGCGCCCGCGTCGTAGAAGGTCGCGTCGAGCCGGGCGAAGACCTGCGCGGCGCGGTCGCGGAACTTCGTCTGCCCGGTGGCGAGGTAGGCGACGAGGAGGCCGCGAACGGCCGCGCTGTGCGCGTCGAGGCTGGTTCCGGTGTCGGTCGGCGTGGCGCCCGCCGCGTCCCAGCCGGCATAGGCGACACCGGCGGCGGTCGTCAGCTTGTCGTAGAAGACGTTCGCGAGCGCCGCGATGAGCGCGTCGAGACGGACCGCGAAGGTGACGCCGTCGACCTTCGAGAAGCCGTCGAGCGGCGACGGGATCCCCTGCGTGTCGGGGCTGGTGTTGGCGTAGAGCGTGAGCTCGGAGTCGAGCGCGCGCCGCGCGGTCCGCAGCGACAGCAGCGTGTAGGCCGCCACGTCGGCCGACAGCGTCGTCCCCGGGGCCGGCTTGCCGCTCGCGACAGTCGCTTCGTCGACGAAGACGCCGCTCGTCGGATCGAGGTGGAAGCGGTCCATGTCGACGACGGCCACCCGGATCATTCCGAGCGCGCGATCGTGCAATGTCGGCGAGCCATCGGGCGTCTGGTTCTGGACCGGGAACGGATCGCCGTCGAAGTAGACCTCGGCGGGCTGGCTGCCGCCGACGTCGGCGTTCGCCTGGTCCGTGAGCGCGTAGACGCTCGCATAGGCGCCGAGGAGCCCTGCCAGGTCGAGCAAGCGGCTGCCGCCCCCGCCCGAGGCGATCGCGTAGCCGGTCGGGTTGGGAAAGCCGCTCGCGTCGGCCGTCTCCGTCACGGAGATCGACGCCGGGAACCAGCGCCCGGCCGACGTTGGACTGTAGTCGAGCGCATCGGCCAGCGTCGCGAAGCCGCCCAGCGCCGCGCCGTCGGCGGTGGTCAACTGCAGCAGCCACTGGGCCGCCTGGTTGTCGAGGATCTGGATGAAATTGCCGGCCTGGAATCCCTCGACGTCGCTCGAGCCGAGGTAGGTGCCGGGGAGGATGTTTCCCGTGACGGCGTTGCCGGGGATGCCAACCTGGTCCTGCTGGGTGTCGGTGACAGCCTCGACCGGCGCCTCTTTCACGTTGTGCATCACCTGCAGGTAGTTGAGCGTCCAGAGCGCCTCTTTCCAGTCGGTCCAGCCCGAGGCCCCCGGCCCGATGGTCTTCGTCACCTGCGCGTCGCGGTCGGGGAGGTTGAGCGTCGTGTAGTCGCACTCGTAGTCGTCGGAGAACAGCGCCGCGTGCTTGCCGGGGTTGTCGTCCGAGGTGAGCAGGCAGGTGCTGGCCTGGTTGGTGGGCGCGATCGCCGGGTTCCACGAGGTGAATGGCTGGAGCACCGGCCAGAGGCCCGGCCAGCCGAGCGGCGTGCCCGGCCCGATCGCCTGCACGAACCGCCCCCCCGCGTTGCTCCCGCTCGCCATGTGCGCGAACCAGGTTCCGGCGAGCGCGAGCGCATCGGCGCCCGTCGCGCCCGCCGGATTCAGCACCGGCCCGAACAGCAGCGACGTGCCTGCCCCCGACTCGAAGGCGATGTTGTTCATCGGCTGTTTGGAATACTCGTACGACTCGACGGCCGACGCGTAACCGGGAAGATCGATCACGCTGCCGCCGTCGGTCGAGCTCGGATCGGTGTAGAGGCTGGCCTGGCAGGCGGCGTCCTGGCAGGCGTGGTCGCGCGTGTAGCCGCCGAGGTCGCGGCCCATCGATTCGGCGAACGGCTCGCCGCCGAGTTGCATCTCGACGGCCGCGATGAAGTGGTCCTCGGCGGCGAAGGTCGTGTCGACCGCCGTCACCGTGAGCGCGTAGCGCTGCACGGTCGAGCCGCCGTCTGCGCCCCCGACCGACCGGTCGATCGCCCCGTCGGCCGAGCCGTCGCGGACCGAAGCCCGATCGGCTGACGTGTCGCGCGCTCCACCGTCGGTCGGCTTCGCGGCACCCCCGCCGCAGCCGAGCCCCGCCGAAAGCCCAATCGCCACGACCCCGGCGGTGCTTGCGCGCAACATGTCGAATCGAAGTGCCAGGTGCGGGCCGGGGCGGCTCATCTGTCAGTTGGTGATGAGCCCCATGTTCACCTGACTCTCGAAGTCCGGATCGCCCGGCTTGCCGTAGTCCGACCAGATGATGAACGCCTCGCCCCGGAGGTAGGCGTCCTGACTCGTCGGCGTGACCATGAGCTCGACCATGTCGCCGTCGGTGCCGCTGGTCTTGGGCGGCTGCAAGATCGTCTCGGCGTACCCGCCCACGATCACCGCGTTGTAGTCGAAGCTGTCGACCGTCCAGGCTTGAGCGACGCTCGCCGCGCTCCGCAGCGCGACGTTGATGCTCTTGCTCTGGCCGAGGGGGATGTGCACGCCCCGGGTGGCGAAGGGAGGATCGACGCCGTCGCTGTAGCTGATCGACCCGAGCTGCGGGAAGCTGTTGAGGTACGGGGTGGTCGTCACGACAGGGACGCAGGGGTTCTCGAACCGCGCGGCGGCGGCGTTCGACCAGGACCGCTGGACCATGTACGTCGACCCGGGCGGGATCACATTGGCGTCGTCGTTGAATTCGCACATGTCGCCGATCTCCCCGTCGGTGACCAGCGTCCAGACGATGTCGGCGTCATCCTCCTGCGTGTAGGCCGGGTTGGTGTCGGGGAACGGATCGGTCGCCGCCTCGACCAGCTCGTGGCTCATGTCGATCGTCCGCTCCTGCAGATCGGTGATGCCGGGGCCGTCGAAGCCGCTGCAGGCGCACGAGAGCGCGTAGGGGACCATCAGCGGGGCCGCACTCGTTCCGACGTTGGCCTCGTAATGGTAACCGTCGTAGTTGGTGCAGCAGGCCCCCTCGGCGTCCTGTTCGATCGTGCGCGGCGGCAGCATGAACAAATAGATGGTGCTCGGGTCGGCCGCTCCCCAGGCCGGGGAGGCGCCCGACGTGTTGTCCGCGAGCATCGTCTCCAGCATCGCGTCGCTGACGGTCGCGGGCGCCGGGGTGGTGAGCGTAACGGCCGGCAGCACCGTCAGCGCGCCGACGCCGTACTCGGAGGTCGTCTCCGTCCAGTAGCTGGTGGAGGCCAGCTCTTGCAGAAAGGCCAGGACGTCGCCGCCGGACGGATCGCTCGCATAGAGGATCGGCTGCACCTTGGGCGCAGCGAGGACCGGACCACCGACGGCGACGACCTGCGGGAGGCTCGTCTCGATCGGCGGCGACGCCGGATCGCCTCCGCCCCCGCACGCTGCCCCCAGGAGGCCGGCCAGCAGGAACCCCATCCCCGTCACTGCGAAGAGGCGACGAATACGCAAAATGATAGCTCGCTTCTCCCGCCCTCCCCAGGCCACATCGATCGGTGCACGCGCGCGGAAGCTGAGATAGAAGATACGCATGATCAGCGTGCGGCGTGCGGGGGAGCGGGGGCACGAAAACTACGGCTGGCTGGACACCCAGCATACGTTCTCGTTCGGCGAATACCATGATCCGCAACACATGGGGTTCCGCACCCTGCGGGTCATCAACGAGGATCGCGTCAAGCCGGAGAGCGGCTTCGGCACGCACTCCCACCGCGACATGGAGATCGTCTCGTACGTCCTCGGCGGCGAGCTCGGCCACAAGGACAGCATGGGGACCGGATCGGTCATCCGCCCCGGCGACATCCAGCGCATGAGCGCGGGGACCGGCGTCACCCACAGCGAGTGGAATCACTCCAAGACCGAGTTCGTGCACTTCTTACAGATCTGGATCCTGCCGGAGCGGCGGGGGATCGAGCCGGGCTACGAGCAGAAGACGATCCCGCCCGCCGAGATGCAGAACCGGCTGCGGCTGGTGGCGTCCCCGGACGGTCGGGACGGGTCGGTGACGATTCACCAGGACGCCGAGATTCATGTCGCGAATCTGGAGGCGGGACGCGAGGTCGCGCACCCGATAGCGGCCGGGCGGCACGCGTGGGTGCAGGTGGCGCGCGGCGCGGTGGAGGTGAACGGGACGGCGCTGACGGCGGGCGATGGCGCGGCGGTCAGCGAGGAGAAGGGGCTGGCGATCCGCGCCGGTGAGCCGTCCGAGATTCTGCTCTTCGACCTCGGATGAGCCGAGCGATCGCGCTCAGGGCGCTTCGATCTGGCAGTGGCCGGGGCTGCTGTAGCACTGCCCCTCGACGCACGCGTTCGAACACTGGCTGTCGCTGGTGCACGGCTTGCGCGCGCAGGTAGCGCCGCTACCGCATATGCAATCGGCCGGGCACGTCTGACCTGCGGCGCCGCACGCTGTCGGCGCGCAGTGGTGGTTGGCGCCGCAGGTCTCGCCCGGGCCGCAGTCGGCGCTGGTCGAGCATCCAGCGAGGCAGCCCATGTTCGTCGGACCGCAGACGCACGGCTCGACCACGCAGATCTCCGGCACCGCGGCGTCGGTGGGGCAGTCCAGATCCGAGGCGCACGGGTGCGAGACGATCGCGCAGGCTCCGCCGCAGACCGACTGACCCGGGACGGTGCAGAAGTAGCCGCTGCGGCAATCAGCGTAGGCCCAGCACGCGCCGCTCGACGTGTCGTGGCCGCCGTCAGCGGGTGCACCGCCGTCGTGCGCGCCTCCGGTGCCCTGTGCGCCGCCGGTCGACGAGCTGCCGCCGCTCCCGGCGCCGCCAGTCGATGACGTCCCCGAGCACGCAACGAAAGGCCAAAGGGCCAGGCAAAGGACCGCCGCGCGCGCGGCATTTCGAAGAATCATGGGGCTCCTTGGTGCACGGTGCGGGCCAGCCCCGAACGGCGGTACGCCGCGCACGATGCACGGACCGCCATCAGATATCTGAGGTCGCTCCTCCAAGACGCCCCGGTTGTTTCTGAACTATTTCGGAGTTATTTCGGGGACGTTTATTCTGCAGGTCGGCACAGTCAATTTGCTTGATTGGCGCGGCGGGCATCGTGGAGATTCCCTGCATGGAAGCCCACGATCTCGCCACGCGCGTCGCCGACCTCGAGGCGTACGTCCGCAACACGGCGCCGAAGGCGCTGCAGACGTCGGGGCCCGGGCACAACGCCTGGATGATGACCTCGACGGCGCTGGTGCTCTTCATGACGCTGCCCGGCCTGGCGCTGTTCTACGGCGGCCTCGTGCGCCGCAAGAACGTCCTCTCGGTGATGGCGCAATGCCTCGGCTGCGCCGGCCTGGTGACGATCCTCTGGTGGGCTGTCGGCTACAGCCTGGTGTTCGCCAAGGGCTCGCCCGTCGTCGGCGGTCTCGAAGTTCGCGCTTGCTCAACGGCGTCGACCTCGGCGCCGAACACCGACTACGCCGACTGGGTCTCGCAGAACGTCTTCGCGATGTACCAGCTGATGTTCGCCATCATCACGCCGGCGCTGATCGTCGGCGCGATCGCCGAGCGCATGAAGTACTCCGCGATCATGCTCTTCATCGCCCTCTGGATGTTCGTCGTCTACTTCCCGCTGGCGCACATGGTCTGGGGCGTCGACGGCCTGATGAACGGCGTCTGGAACGCCGAAGGCCGCGATCAAGGCGATCGACTTCGCGGGCGGCACCGTCGTGCACATGTCGTCGGGCTGGTCGGCGCTGGTCCTCTGCCTCATCCTCGGCAAGCGCACCGGCTTCGGCAAGCAGCGCGTTCCTGCCGCACAGCATGGTGCTGACGCATGGTCGGCACCGGCATGCTCTGGGTCGGCTGGTACGGCTTCAACGCCGGCAGCGCCGTCGCCGCCGACGGCATCGCCGCCAACGCCTTCACGACCACCACGCTGGCGACGGCCGTCGCCGCCACGGTCTGGCCGGCGCTCGAGTGGATCACGCGCGGCAAGCCGACGGTGCTCGGCTTCTGCTCGGGCGCGGTCGCCGGCCTGGTCGTCATCACGCCGGCCTGCGGGCTTCGTCACGCCGACGGGCGCGGTCATCATCGGCGTGCTCGCCGGCGTCGTGCCGTTCCTCGCCTGCACCAAGCTCAAGGCGATCTTCGGCTACGACGACGCGCTCGACACCTTCGGCGTGCACGGCGTCGGCGGCACGCTCGGCGCGCTCCTGACCGGCTTCTTCGCCACGCCCGAGGTCAACGCCAACCTCAACACCAACCTCGGCGCGATCGTCGGGCACACGCTGTGGCTCGAGCAGCTCAAGGCGATGGGCGTGACGCTCGTGCTGTCGGTCGGTCGGCACGGCGATCATCGGCTTCGCGCTCAAGGCGACGATCGGCCTGCGCCCCAGCATCGAGGCCGAGGAGCAGGGGCTCGACGGCGCCGAGCACGGCGAGGCCGGCTACCACCCCGAGGAGGTCGGCGGCCGCGGCGGTCTGACCGCGGACGAGAGCATTCGCAGCGCCGTCGAGCTGGCCAGCAGTCCTTGAGTTCGGAACCCTCAAAGGGTTCCGAACCTCCCGCGACGAGCTCCGCGCCCGCAAGGCCGAGGGGCGAAACCGCGTGGTGAGCGCCGCGCCGGCCGCCTAGGCCCGCCTGGCTCGTCGCCGGTTTTGTTTCCCGCGCCCGCGGGGCACACTTGGACCATGAGCACCGGCGGCCAGAATCCAGCGCGGCGTGGCGCTGGCGGCCCTGGCGGCGCTGCTGTTCGGGATGACCGCGCCGCTGCTCCAGCGCGCCAGCGCCGGCGTCGGGCCGCTCTACGCCGGCGCCCTCCTCTACTTCGGCGCCGCGTTCGGCGCCCTCTTGTTGGGTCTCGCCCGTCGCGGGCCGGCGACCGACGGGCGCGCCTTCCGGACACGCGGGACGCTCGCCCGGCTGGCGGCGATCGCCCTGGTCGGCGGCGCCGTCGCGCCCGTGCTGCTCGTGCTCGGCCTCGCCCGCACCGACGCCGCGACCGCCTCGCTCCTGCTGGCGCTCGAGGCGCCGTTCACGCTGCTGCTGGCGCGGCTCGTCCTCGGCGAGTTCATCGGCCGCCGCGTGCTGCTGGCGGCGGCGCTGATCTTCGCCGGAGCCGCGGCGCTCGTCGGATCGATCCGCGTCCCCACCGCGATCTCCGGCGCCCTCCTGATCGCCGCCGCGGCGCTCGGCTGGGCGTTCGACAACCTGCTCTCTCGCCCGCTCGCCGATCGGGATCCGCTACGCGTGGTCGCCTACAAGGGGCTGCTCGGTGGCGCGGCCGCCGCGCTGGCCGGCCTCCTCACCGGCGAGGCCGCGCCGGCACCGGGCGCGATCGCCCAGCTGCTGGCGCTCGGCGCCGTAGGGTACGGCGCCAGCTTGCAACTCTATCTGCGCGCGCAGCGGCTCGTCGGCGCGGCGCGGACGGCCTCGGTGTTCGCGGTCGCCCCGTTCGCCGGCGTGGCGATGGCCTTCGCGCTCGGCGCCGCCTGGCCGGGCGCCCAGCTCCCGATCGCCGCGCTGCTGATCGGCGCCGGCCTGGCGCTGCACGTGACGGAGCACCACGGCCACCGCCACCGGCACCAGGCGATCACCCACGACCACCCGCACCGCCACGACGACGGCCACCACGACCACCGCCACGACCCGATGCCCGCGGGGGCGCACAGTCACCCCCACGACCACGACGCCCTCACCCACGATCACGAGCACGCCGAGGATCTCCATCACCGTCATTCGCATTGACCGGCCGCCCGTCACGCGACGCTGTTTTATGCTCGGTGCGTGGGCGAGCCCGTCGTGCTCAGGACCGAGCGTCTCCTCCTGCGTCCGTGGCGCGACGAGGATCTGGCGCCGTTCGCGGCGATGAACGCCGACCCGCGCGTGCGCGAATACTTTCCGTCGTGCCTCACGCGCGCCGAGAGCGACGCCTCGGCGGAGAAGATCCGCGCCGACTTCGACGCGCGCGGGTACGGCCTCTGGGCGGCGGAGGAGACGGGCGGCGCACCGTTCGTCGGCTTCATCGGTCTGGCGGAGCCGTCGTTCACCGCCTCCTTCACCCCCTGCGTCGAGATCGGCTGGCGACTCGCGTACGCGGCCTGGGGCCACGGCTACGCCACCGAGGGGGCGCGCGCCGCGCTGGCCTTCGGCTTCGACCGGCTCGGCCTTCCGGAGATCGTCTCCCTGACCTCGCCGGACAACACGCGCTCACGCCGGGTCATGGAAAAGCTCGGGATGCGGCGCGACCCGACGGACGATTTCGATCATCCGAACCTGCCGCCGGAAAGCCCCTTGCGGCGTCACGTTCTTTATCGAATTCGCGCCGGGGAGCCCGGGCGCTAGCAGCCGGGGCCGTTCGGACAGGGCCAGGCGGTGGCGGAAGCGCAGCTCCACTTGCCGCTCGCCTGGCAGATGCAGTAGCCGGTCTTGGCGTTGCCGCCCGAATCCAGGTAGCCGGTCGTCGCGCCGCAGACGATGCAGGTGGCGACGGTGCAGGCGCTGGAGGCCGTCGGCGCCGTCGTCGGACAAGTCGAGTCCGGGGTGGTCGGAATCGTGTAGCAGGTGTAGTTCCCGCTGGGGTCGAACTCGCAGGTCGATTCCTCGACGTAAGCGGCCGAGCTGCAGGTCTCCGACTTCGCCCCGATGCTCGCCGGACCGCAGGTCTTGTAGCAGAGCTGGGGATCGGAGCTCGTGCACGCGACGGCCTTGGCGATCGCGGTGCCCGCGGCGGTGGTGCCACAGGCCGGCTGCCCGAAGCCGGTGCCGCTGGCGCCCGCGCTGCCGGTGGTCCCGCCGCTGCTGCCCGTCGTCCCGCCGCTGCTGCCCGTCGTACCACCGGTGCTGGTCGACCCGCCGCTCCCGGTCGAACCGCCGTTACCGGCGGTGCCCGTCGTCCCGCCACTGCTTCCCGTCGTGCCGCCGCTGCTGCCCGTCGCTCCGCCCGTGCTGGGCGTACCGCCGCTGCCCGTCGTCCCGCCGCTGCTGCCCGTCGTCCCGCCCGACCCGGTCGATCCGCCCGATGCCGAACCGCCGCTGCCCGTCGAGCCGCCTGAGCCCGTCGAACCGCCCGACGCGGAGCCGCCGCTCCCCGTGGCCTGGGAGCCGCCGGTCCCCGAGCCGCCCGAGCCCGTCGAGCCACCGCTCTCGGAACCGCCGCTGCCCGTCGAGCCACCCGACCCGGAGCCGCCGCTCCCCGTCGAACCGCCCGAGCCGCTCGTCGCGGTGTCGCCGGTCGCGCAACCGGTCGTCATGCCGAGGGCACCAACGAGGGAAAGGCCCACCATCCAGATCGAAATGCGTTGCATGGCCTGTGGGTGTCCAGAGCACCTTTGGAAAGGCTCATGCCCGGGCCGCCCCCGCGCCTGACGCCGGCTTCCCCGACGGTCAGCCCGGCGGCCACGCGGGCCGCCACCCGGCCCGGACGAGCGCGACCAGCACGGCGACGAAACCGGCCGCGAAGAGACCCTCGCGGACGACGCTCCAGCGCATCCGGCGCTTGAGCGCGGCGATCTGGGGTGAATCGCCGGGGTCGTCGCCGAGCGCCCAGCGGAACAGCGCGAGAAAGAACCGGACCGAGCCGAACACCGTCAGCCAGGGTCGACGCGGGTGCGGCGGCAGCGCTGCGCGCGCCTCCGGGGTGAGCGCCGCAATCACGCGTGCCTGCAGCGGGACCTGGCTCAGGACCTCGACGACGTACGGAACGGCGGACGCCGCGAGAACGAGCGATCCGCGGAGCTGAGAGTCCACGCCCGGGGGGTTAGCAGATCGCGTGCCGGGGCCGAGGGCCGCGCCCGTCGCCGCCCGCGCCGGCTCTCCTGATGTATTGGCGAGGCGGCTGCTTGGCCCCTGCCAAACTGGCGGAGGCCTCAGGGCGAAGACGAGAGCGTCAGCGTCCCCGCGTCGAGCGAGACCTCGTAGAAGCCGTGGGCGTCCCAGGGGAGCGTGATCGCCCCCTGGGTCAGGGTTCCCCCGGTCGCCGTCACGCGAAGGAATTGCCCCGGCGGGAAGCTCGCGGGGAGCGTCCAGGTCCAGGTCGAGGCGCCGCCTGCGATCGCCGGCGTGAGCGCGGCGAACATCTTCTGCGCGCGCCAGTAGGCGGCGATGTGGACCACCGAATCGTTCCAGACGTCGGAGAGCGACCGGCCGTGGCTCATCGCGCCGGTGACGTCGGTGATTGCCACCGGGTTGTACCAGACCTGGTCGGTCGGCGTGATGGTGTGGACCAGGATGATGAGCCAGTCGCCGATCTTGTGCGCCTCATCGATCTGCGCGGAGAAGTTCACCGCCGTGTCCATCGGCTGCGCCAGATAGATGGGCAGGTCGTAGGGATCGGTGAAGTCGTAGGGACCGGTCCCGACCATGCCGGACACGACACCCCGATTGACCAGAAAGCGCGTCATGTCGTCGGCGTCGTAGCGGGTGTCGCCGTAGGGCGATGCGGCCGTCCAGACACCCCCCTGGGCCGGGTAGTGCTGGGTGATGTAGCTGGTGCAGTCGTCGATCTCTTGCTCGAGGGTGGCGTCGGCGGTCCCCGAGCTGCAGCCGGTGAGGTCGGCGTGGCAGTGGTGCACGGTGTGGTTGCCGATCTCGTTGCCGTCCACGACCGCCTGCGCCCACGTCGTGTCGTAGTTGTACTCGGTGTCGTTGACGATGGTGATGTAGAAGGTCATCGGGATGCCGACCGCCGCCAGCTCGGCGTAGTGGGCGATCTGCGACGGCTGCGAGTCGTCGAACGTCCAGGAGACAGCCGCCTTGAACCCTGCCCAATCGAGAACGGTGAGCCCGCCGGCCGCGCCCGAGGGTTGGGCGACACCCGTCGTCGGTGGGTCCGGCAGTCCCGAGACAGGGCTCGTGATTCGCCCGGCACCTCCAGCCCCGGCGCCGCCGCCACCTGCCCCGCCCTGTCCCGCGACGCCCGAGGCGCCGTTCGGCCTTTCCGCGCTGCCGCCGCAGCCGAGGATCACGAGCGGGACGACGGCGATTGCGACGAGGCACCGAAGATATTTCGAGAACCGGGCACCCATGTTCAGCCACCCTGCGTTGCGAATCAAACGGTGACTATGCATATCACCGCTCGCCTCTCATTTTTGTCCATCGAGCTGGAAAGCCGGCTCGGGCGCCGAAAGTGGGCTAATGTCTGATCGGCCCGGGGTATTCCGGGAATAGTATCCCCGCAGAGAAGAATAATGCGAGGCCCCCCATGCGTACGAACCGGCTCGGAATTGCCTTTTGGTCGGCGCTGATTGTCGCCACGTTGGTTGTCGCCGGCTGCGGGTTCAAGCCGGCAGGGACGTCCGGGACCGGAACCGGGGGCACGACCACGACCGACGCCGGGAGCGGCAGCGGCGGCGCCGCCGGGTCGAAGCCGAACAACCATCCGACGTCGCTCACCATCGACCCGACCACGGCGACGATGACGGTGACCAACACCAGCTCGTCCCAGACGCAGCAGTACACGGTGACCGGAGTCATCAACGGCCAGACGCAGGACGTGACCACCCAGGTGACGTTCAACGCGACCCCCAACGGCATCGTCACCATCGATAGCAACGGCCTCGCCACCAGCACCGGCAAGAGCGGGGGCGCCGTGACGGTCACCGCCACGCTGGGCGGGCTCAGCACCTCGGCCTCGCTCATCGTCTATTACACGTTCACCGGCGCGGATCCGGGGGCCTCCGGCATCCCGGGTGGCACCGACACGATCTTCACGACGACCAGCAACGACAGCAGCCGGGCGCCCCAACTGGTCTACCCGAACAACGGCGTCCTGTTCCCGCCCAACATCACGGGCGTCGAGATCCACTTCACGCCGGGCAGCACCAACAACACGCTGTTCGAGGTGACCTTCGCCGGCACCTACGTGACGGTGAACGCCTTCATCCGCTGCACCGCCTTCAGCGGCGGCATCGCCCCCGGCTGCATCTACCTGCCCGACCCGGGGCTCTGGGCGGCCGTCGCGACGGGGAACGCCGGCCAGGGGATGGTCTCGCTCAGGGTGCGCGGCACCGACGACACCGGGACCTCGGTGGGCGACAGCGGGCAGTCGCAGATGCAGTTCGCCCGCGACAACATCGACGGCGCCCTCTACTACTGGACCACCAGCGGCAAGAGCGCGATCATGCGCTGGGACTTCTCGGGCCAGAGCACCGCGCAGACGGCGCAGTCCTACCTGACGCCGACCAACACCGACGGCAAGACCTGCGTCGGCTGCCACGCGCTGGCCCCCGACGGCAGCGCGCTGGTCGCCAGCGCCGGCGGCCAGGGGGACGGGCGCCTCTTGTTGTGGGACATCAAGAACAACAAGGCGCTGCAGCCCTTCCCGCTCTCGATGCGGAGCCAGTTCGAGTCGTGGAACGTCGACGGCTCGCAGTTCGTCGGCATGTACGGCGACACCCAGAACAGCACCCGCGGCAAGGCCGGGGCGGTCAACCTGACGATCTACGACGGCGCGCTGGGGACCATGGTGAAGGTCATCAATCTTGGCGGTGCGCGCGCCGACCATCCCGACTGGTCGAAGAGCACGGACGCACCGAACACCATCGTCTTCACCTCGGCCAATCCGACGGCCCCCACCACCGATCAGCACCCGTCCACGGGCGCCATCGACTACGTGCAGTACGACGGCACCGCCTGGGGTGCGCCGCAGACGCTGGTTCCCTCCGTCCTGGGCAAGAACCGCTACTACCCGGCCATCGCCCCCGACGGCGACCTGGTCATCTATGACGAGTCGACCTGCACGGCCGGCACGCCCGCCGCCGGGGCGGCGCCCGACGTGTCGTGCGACGCCGACACGGACGCCACCGCGACCATGTTCCTGACCTCCCTGTCGAGCCAGGGCGCGAACCCGATCATGCTGGCGAACGCCAACGGTCCCGGGATCGCCGACAACGCGACCACCGCCTTGACCAACTCGTTCCCCAGGTGGTCGCCGTTCGTCTCCAACCTCAACGAGCTGGACAAGCTGGTCTGGTTGACCTTCTCGTCGACGCGTCAGTACGGCCTGCGCCCCCCGCCCCCGTCGACGACCAACAGCAGCGAGGCCAAGACCGGCACGCTCATCTGGATGGTCGGCATCAACCTGGGCGTGGGCGGCGCCGATCCCAGTTACACGGCGTTCGCTCTGCCGTTCCAGGACATCACCACCTCGAACCACATCGCCCAGTGGGCGAAGTTCTTCATCAATCCAGGCTAGTCACCGGTTGCCGGGCCAATCGCCGGCGGGCCGCGAAACCGGCGGCGCACGCCGAGCCACCAGGCGGCCGCCAGCAGGACGGCCGCCGCCAGCGTCACCGTCAGCGCCTTCTCATTCGGCGGCTGGACGCCGATCCAGACCAGCAGCGCCACGCCCGCCACCGACACGGCGGCCAGCACGCGGTAGAGACGGCCCCCCAGATCGAACGGTCCCATCCGCCTCCAGCTGCGCCCGTGCGCGCGCAACCCCGCCGCCGCCGGCATCACGTACGAGAGGTACAGGAAGATCACGCAGGCGGTGGTGAGCGTCGTGTACGCCGGCGCGTAGAGCGTGGAGGCGAACGCCAGCGCGACGGTCGTCCAGATCGCGGCGACCGGCGTCTTCCAGCGCGGCGAGACCCGCTTGAGGACCGACGACCCCGGCAGGCCGCCGTCGCGCGCGAAGGCGTACATCATCCGCGACGTCGAGGTCACGCAGGCGAGCCCGCAGAGGTAGTTCCCGAGCACGATCCCGATCCAGAGCGCGCCGCCGGCGACGCCCGGCAAGACGGCGGTCATCAGCCAGGGGAAGACGTTGGCCCCCTGCCGCGCGCCGTCGGCGACGCTCGGGAGCGCCAGCACGAAGGCCGCCACCATCACCCAGCCGAAGATCCCCGACACGGCCACCGAGCGGAGCATCCCCCTGGGGACGTTGACGGCGGCGTGGACGGTCTCCTCGGAGGTGTGCGCGGAGGCGTCGAACCCGGTGATCGTGTAGATCGGCCAGAGCAGGCCGAGCAGCGTGGCCGTCAGCAGGCTTCCTTGCGCCGGCCAGACCCCGCCGCCGGAATCGCCGGTGAAGTTCTCGAACCTGAAGAGCCGAGCGGGCTCGAGGTGCGGCGCCTTGGCCACCATCGCCAGCGTCAACAGCGCCGCGACGGCCAGAATCAGATAGCCGCTGAAGTCGGTGAGCAGCGTCGTCACCCGGATGCCGAAGTGGTTCAGGAGCGCGTGCGACGCCGAGATCAGCGCGACGCCAGCAACCTGATGAACCACCCCCAGCTTGGCCGGATCGATCCCGATCATCGGCCCGATGAAGCCGACGAACAGCGTGTAGGCGCCGACGTTCACCGCCGCGGTGACGAACACGAGGCCGCCGAGGTTGAACCAGGCGGTCGCCCACCCCCACCCCTTGCCGCCCAGGATCGCGCTCCAGTGATAGAGGCCGCCGGCGGTCGGGAACGCGGAGGCGACCTGGGCCATCGAGAGCGCGACGACGAGCGAGAACAGGACGCCGACCGGCCAGACGATCCCCGCCGCCGCGCCGCCCACCGCGCTCACCCCGAGCTGCAACGACGTGATGCCGCCGGCCAGGATGCAGATGGTGGAGAAGGAGATGGCGAAGTTCGAGAAGCCGCTCATCCGCCGCCGCAGCTCTTGCGCGTAGCCCATGCGCGAGAGCAGCGCGACGTCATCAGTGACGTTCTGGGCGACGTTCTGGGTGACGTTTTCGGGTTCGGCGCTCACGGGCGGATGGTAACGCAGGCGACGTGGTACCGTCGCGGCATGGCGAAATCACCCTGCCCCATCTCGAAGACGCAGTTCCTCGAAAAGGCCGAGGCCGTCAAGCTGACCATCAACGGCGTCGAGATCATCGCCGACAAGCGCGAGTTCTCCACCGGGTCATTCGGTTGGTACCACAACGGCAAGACGACGATCACCGTCGACGGCAAGCCGCTGTCGATCCAGATCGGGCTCAACCTGACGGTCGTCGGCAGCAAGGAAGCGGAGAGATAACAATCGGGCTCTCTAGGCGCGCTGGCGTTCCGGCGCGGGGCGAACGCCCCGGCGCTCGTAGAGGAAGGCGCTCGCCCGCTGGGCTGTGGTGATCTCCTTGACCTTCCGCTTGAGCGAGGCCGCCATCTGCACCAGCGCGCCCGGGTGCTCGGCGCTCTGGGCCGCCTCGACGGGGACGACCGCCACCGACAGCGTCACGAGGGGGACCGCCACCTCCTGCCCGCGCCGGTCGACCGCCCGGAAGCAGCCGTTCTTCACGTCCTCTGCCGCGAACAGCTCGAGCCGGGCGGCGTCGAACTGCTTGCAGACGTTGCGCACCGCCTCCGGATCGACCGCCGCGGGCGAGACAATCACGAAGTCGTCGCCGCCGATGTGGCCGAGCCGCGCCTCGGTTCCCAGGCTGGAGAGCGCCCGCGACAGCACGCGCGCGACACACCGGATCATCTCGTCGCCCTGCAGGAAGCCGTAGCAGTCGTTGTACTCCTTGAAGCGGTCGAGATCGGCGTAGAGGACGCAGCCGGCCGGCTGGTCGAGCGCGTTCAGGATCCAGCGCTCGATGCTCCGGTTGCCCGGCAGGCCGGTCAGCGGGCTCGACCCCTGCGCCGACTGCACCTCGAGAGCGGTCGACCGCATGATGAGCTGGCGGATGGTGACCGTGCCGATGAGGCGCCCTCCGGCGTCGGTGACGATGACCGGATCGTAGAGCTCGTCGGGCGGGCGCTCCATCGCCAGCTTGGCCAGCGCCGTCACGTTGATCGAATCCTCGACGATGAGCGGCGTGCGGCGCGCCAGCTCCTCGGCCGGGCGCCACTGAAACAGGTGATAGCCGACCGGCCCGCCCGTCTTCGTGTAGTAGTGCTGCCGGGTGAGCAGTCCGACCGGCTGATCGCCGCGCAGGATTGTCAGATGATCGACCGACGGCTCGCGCCGGAAGATCCGGTCGACGTCCTCCCCGCGCTGCTTCCGCTCGTGGATCGTGGCGCAGCGGATCACCAGCGGCCCGACGGTCTCGTTCAGATCGGACTCGCGGTAGTTGAACTGCCGCATGATTCGCCGGAGCTCCGCCAGAGTCTCGGGCGGCACGCTGCCGGGCGCGCGCGACGGCCTCGCGAACAGGTACCCCTGTGCGTAGCGGACGCCGAGCCGCGCCAGCGTCTCCAGCTCCTCCCAGGTCTCGACCCCCTCGGCGATCAGGGCCGCGTCCACGCTGGCGGCGAAGGCGATCAGCGACTTGACCAGGTGCTGCTTGTACGAATGCCGGTGGATTTCGCGCGACAGCGTCATGTCCAGCTTCATGAAGTGCGGCGAGCAGGTGACCAGCGTGACCAGCCCCGAGTGCCCGGCACCCAGATCGTCGAGCGCGATCCGGAAGCCGTGCTCGACGTAGTGCCGGATCTGCCGCTCGAACGCGGCGTAGTCGCCGATCGATTCGCGCTCGGTGATCTCGATGACGAAGTTGCGTTGGTCGAGCCCGAGCTCCGCCAGCTCGACCTGCATGTGGCCGTTGCCGACGCGCGGATCGCCGATGGTGTTGGGGCTGACGTTGATGAAGAACGAACGCCCGCGAATCGCGGGGGCGAACGCGGCGATGGTGCGGAGAGCGGCGTGGCGACAGACGACCTCCAGCTCGGGGCCGAGGCCAATCCTCTCCGCGGCGGCGAACAGCTCGGTCGGCGCGGCGAACGGCTCCGGGCCGCGCGACAGGACCTCCCAGGCCATCACGGTCCCGTGGTGCAGGTCGAGGATCGGCTGGAAGTGCGAGGTGATCTGCTGGCGGGCGACGATCTCGGCCACCGCGCCGTCGTACCCGCTCACGCTCTCGCGCGCCGGTGCCGGAAGCGGGTTTTCGGCCAGATCCAAAACGATTCATCGTACGCGCGCTTACGGCTCTGCTTGTGCGACAGAATTGAAAACAAACTGGTCCGCCGCTGCCGTCGGCGATGTCGGGCAACGTCGCCCGTGGACCTACAGACCTGGCGCCCGCCTGTAGCGCGCGTCGGTCAACGTCCGGAGGAACGCGACGACGTCGTCTATCTCCCGGTCGTCGAGCGCCGGCCGTTCGCCGGGCTTCCGATTGTACGGAGGAGACGTGACGTTGATGCGCGCGCGGAATCTCGCCGGCACGCTGTCGAACGGGACGCCGGAGCGGTACCAGTGTCTGGGGCTGGTCGCGCGGGTCGCGTAGAACGCGACCACGTCGCGCAGGCTGCGGAACGCTCCGTTGTGCATGTAGGACGTCCGGACGGCGACGTTTCGCAACGAGGGGGTGCGAAAATAGAGACACGAGCCCTCGTCGTTCGAAGGGACCGAGGTGTCGGTGCGCTCGCAGAGCCCCAGATCCGGCTTCGCGGAGCGCGGCGCCCGTTCGTTGCGCGGAATCGCCACCGCGTCGTAACCATAGTCGGTGAACATCGAAGCGACCGGATCGCGGAGCGCTTCGTTTAGAGTGTGACAGCTGGCGCACCCTCCTTTAGCGGGGTCCTTGAAGAGGCGGAGCCCCTCCGCTTCCTGGGGCGTCAGCGAGCCGCGGCCGCGGATGAAGTCGTCGTACTTCGACGAGAACGGCGCCATCTCGTCGGCGGTCAGAAACGCCTCCAGCGCGCGGCCCACCGCGGCGAGTGTCGTCTCCGGATTGTCGAGCGCCGGGCCGAACGCGCGCGTGAAGGCCCCGCCGTAGGCTCCCTTTCGAATGACTTCCGCCACGCGCCGGCCGTCCCGGTTGTTCATCTCGTCCGGGTTGAGCAGCGGCTGGCGCCCGAGATCGCGGACCGTATCGACCCGGCCGTCCCAGAACAGACCGCCGAAGGGCTGCACCTGCGGATCGTCCCCTTCCTGGTGATAGCGAAACGACGGGATGTATCGGAGGTAGAGCAGCGAGGGCGCCGTCCGCCGCGCGAAGTGATTGCGCCGGCTGCCACGCGGCAGGCCGTTTGCCGAACCGTTCTGGCTGGAAAACGCGGTGGTTGGATCGTGGCAGCTCGCGCAGCTCGTTCCCGCGGGCTCGGAGAGATTCGGGTCGTTGAATATTGTGCGGCCCAGCGCGATCAGCTCGGCCGGAGTCGCCGGATCGGCGCGCGCTTGCTCGCCAGCGAGCGGGACGATAGCGCTCACGAAGAGAATCGCTGCCAGCGGGCGTCCGATATCCGGAGCCAGTTTTCGAAAACACGACGGCGGGCGCCCGTCCGGTCGAGGAGCGAGCGCGCGAGCGCGCGGAGTTTGGCGGACTTCTCTCATGGGCGGCAGCTGGAATTTGTTTTGCACTCGCGTGCGTGCGGTTTCGCTCACCAGTACCTCTGCAAGAAAGAAGACACCACGTGCAACACCGATCGACGCCTTTTGTTTTCCTGATTGTCACGGTTCTCGCGGGCGGCCTGCTCGCGACTGGCTGCACGTCCGGCACCGTGAACTCGGCGGGCACGCAGCAGGAAGGATCGGCGCAGATCGCCCTCCAGGTCGGCGGCGCCACGATCGACACGGTCAGCTACATGATCACCGGGCCGGCTTCCTTCTCGCAGAACGGAACCATCGATGTCAGCAACAGCAGCACGCTGTCGGCGATACTCGGTCCGTTCGCGGCCGGCGGTCCCTACACGATCACGATGTCCGGGAACTCGACCGACGGTTCCGAGAGCTGCGGCGGCTCGGCCAGCTTCACCGTCACGGCCGGCCAGACGGCCCAGGTCACGGTTCCGCTCACCTGCCACCAGGCCCCGCGCAACGGCACCGTCCTGGTCAACGGGGTGCTGAACGTCTGCCCGCAGATCGACGCGGTCAGCGCGGCCCCCACCGAAGTGTTCGTCGGCGGAGCGGTCAGCCTCACGGCCACCGCGCACGACGCCGACAACGGTCCGTCGCCGCTCACGGTCACCTGGGCCGCGACCTCGGGCACCTTCACCGAGACGTCGTCGCTCAACACCCGCTTCATCTGCACGGCGCCGGGAACCGCGACGATCAAGCTCACTGCTACGGACGGCGACGCCGGCTGCACCGCCGCCAGCATGGTGACGGTCACCTGCGACGCGCGACCCGCCGCCAGCGCCTGCCAGCTCGGCAACGGCTCGGGGGCGGTCCAGCACGTCATCTACCTCCAGTTCGACAACACCCACCTCTTGCGCGACAACCCCAACGTCAAGTCGGACCTCGAGTCGATGCCGCACCTCCTGAGCTTCATCCGCGGCAACGGCACGATGATGGCGAACGACCACACCCAGCTGATCTCGCACACCTCGGTCGGCATGCTGACGTCGCTGACCGGCGTCTACCCGGACCGCACCGGCCAGACGGTCGGCAACAGCTACGTGCGCACCAGCCCCACGGGAAGCTTTTCGTTCCCGAGTGGGTTCGAGTACTGGACCGACACGGCCGCGGCCAACGTCTTCAACATGGTCACGCCCACCGGCCAGAACGCGCCGGCGCCCTGGGTCGCCTACACCCGCGCCGGCTGCGACGTCGGCAATGTGAGCACCGCCAACGCCGTGCTCGAGACCGCGTCGGCCTCTACCTTCAGCGACGTGGCCACGGTGTTCGGCACCAGCTCGCCGCAGTTCGCGGAGGCGAAGGCTTCGGCCGCCGCGGCCTTTGGCTCGGCCGCCGCGAACCTGGCCCTGACCGACTTCGTCGGCCTCGCGGTCCACTGCGCGCAGGGCTCGACCCGCTGCTCGAGCGCAAACGGGGGCGTGGCCGACAAGCTCCCCGGCGAGCCGGGCGGCTACACAGGGTATAACGGTCTCTTCGGCGCGCAGTCGATCGACCCGCTGTTGACCGGCCAGCCCGACAGCGTGCCGCTCACCAGCATGCTCGGTAACCCGATCGTCGATCCGTTCGGCCAGCCGGGCTTTCCGGGCTTCGACGGCATGGAGGCCGAGGTGACGTTGCGCTACATCGCCACGATGCAGGAGGCCGGCATCCCGGTGACCTACGGGTACATCTCCGATGCGCACGACTTCCACGGCACGGCCGGCAACACGCACCTGGCCATGGGCCCCGGTCAGAAGGAGTATCAGGACCAGCTGGCGCTCTACGACCAGGCGTTCGCCAACTTCTTCACCGAGCTGGCGGCACACGGGATCGACAAGACGAACACGCTGTTCGTCATCACCGTCGACGAGGGTGATCACTTCGCGGGCGGCACGCCGACCCCGGCCGACTGCGACGGCACGCCCGGCCACTACTGCGACTACGCCACCAACAACCAGATCGGCGAGATCCAGGTCAACATCGACACGGCGGTGCAGACCGAGTTCCCGTCGCTCTACAACACCTTCCTGGCCTCGACCGGCACCGACACCTTCACGGTGCACGGCGACGATGCGCCAACGTTCTACCTGGCGCGCAAGGGGGCCGGGCCGCTGGGCCAGACCGATCCCGACACGCGCACGTTCGAGCGCACCATCGCCGGGCTGACGGAGGTCAATCCCTACACGGGCAACACCGACAACCTGCTCGACCTCTACGCCGACCAGACCGGCATGAAGGCGTTGCACATGATCACGACCGGTGACCCTGGCCGCAACGCGACGTTCGTGTTCTTCGGCGACGCGGACTACTACATCACCGACTACCCGACGTCGACCTGCGCGGACTGCATCGGGAACGCCTACGCCTGGAACCACGGCGACATCCAGCAGGAGATCGGCCAGACCTGGGCAGGCTTCGTCGGCCCCGGCGTCGCCAACCTGGCCGACCAAACGATCTTCACCGACCACACCGACCTTCGCCCGACCATCAATGTACTCACGGGGCTCCCCGACACCTACGAGTCGGACGGCCGCGTGATCACGCAGGCGCTGGTCCCGGGCGCGGTGCCGGCCGCGCTGGCGGCAGAGCAGAGCACGGTCGAGATGCTCGGCGCCGCGTACAAGGCGATCAACGCGCCCTTCGGCCAGTTCGCGCAGGACATGGCGGTCACCTCGACGAAGGCGCTCCAGGGCGCCGACCCGGGCGACACGATCTACAGCTCCAAGGAGGCGTCGATCGCCACGCTGACCGCCACGCGCGACGCGCTGGCTGTCCAGATTCGCGCGGCGCTCGACCTGGCGGAGTTCGCCGGCCAGGCGATCGACCCGATGCAGGCGGCCAGCTGGATGAGCCAGGCGCAGACGCTCCTCAACAGCGCCGACACGCTGGCCTCGATGCCGTAGCGACCGGCTTTCATGGCATCATCGCGCCGTGCCCAAGCCCGCCAAGCCGAAGGCAAGAGCCAAGAAACCACCCGCGCCGGCGATGAAGTTCGGTCGCCGCAAGGATCTCGGCGCGCCCGTCGACGGCTTCTTCGCCAGGCAGCCACCGCACCTCTCGCCGATCCTCACCGAGCTGCGCGCGATGATCGCCCGGGCGGCGCCGGCGGCGACGGGCGCGATCAAATGGGGGATGCCGTTCTACTCGGTCGGCGGCAACATGATGTGCGCGCTGGCGGCGTTCAAGGCGCACGTCAACCTGATCCTCCCCGGCCCGCCCGGAACCTATGCCGATCCGGGCGGCCTCCTCGAAGGCGACGGGAAGACGGGCAAGCACCTCAAGATCCGCGCGCTCGCCGAGCTCCCCGGCGCCGCGGTCCGCGGCTGGCTGAAGACGGCCGCCGCGCACGCCCGAGCTTAGGTCAGCGGGTCATCAGCAGATAGAAGACGCTGACCAACCCCACGACGAACAGCGACGAGCCGATGATGGTGACGCGCTCGCGGAGCGTCTGGCGCTCGATGTGCCGCTTGAACGGATCGCCCCTCATGGCGCGCAGCTCGTCCGCGCGATCGTAGTAGACCCGCCACTCGTCTTCCGTCGCCCGCGTCCGCGCCACTTGCTGGTCTCCTTTTGCCTCTCTCCGATTATCGGTCGGACGGGACGGCGGCCTTAGGGGACCGTGGGGCGATGCGGCAACGGCGGCGCCGCTGCCACCCTGTTTCGAAGACGGCGAGCTCCCCGACGAGGCGGGAACCCGGCCGCTTGGAGATGGTGGCGGCGCCGCCTAGACTCGGCGCATGAGCGACAACCGTCAGGTCTTCATCGGAACCGACTGCGGCGCCACGACGTCCAAGATCGGCGGCGTCTGGAGCGACGGCACCGCCGTCTCGACCAGGCTCTACCAGCACCCGACCAGCTCCGAGGCGGGGGCCGAGGCGGTCGTCGGCGGCTGGATCGAGGCGGTCGGGCGTTACCTCGCGCAGAACGGCCTCGTCTGGGATCAGGTGAGCGGGGTCGGCCTGGCCATCCCGGGGCCCTACCTCCGTTACGGCGTCCTCGGCCACTCGGCGAACATGCCGCCCCAGTTCGAGGGGTGGGACTTCTACAACGACTACGCGCAGGCGCTGGCGGTGAAGGCCGGGCGCGCGGTACCGCTCACCGTCGGCAACGACGGCGCGTTCGGCGGCGTCGGCGAAGCCCACCGCGTGCGCGGCTCGGGGACGGGCGGCGTCCTGATGCTGGCGCCCGGATCGGGGCTCGGCTCGGCGTACATCGACGCGCGCGGGCTGCCGCTCTCCGGCGACACGCTGGCGGGGATGGAGACGGCGCACATGGCGGCGCCGCTTCATCTGCTCGGTGCCAAGCCCTACAAGTGCGGCTGCGGGCGGACCTGGGGCTGCGCCGAGCTCTACACGACGCTGGCCGGCCTCCCCTATTTGCTGGAAGAGAAGCTGGCGTCGTATCCCGACCACCCGCTGGCGAAATCGACCGACGCGCCGAAGAAGAAGGCGTTCGCGCTGCGCGGCCTCGCGCAGTCCGGCGACCCGCTGGCCGTCGAGCTGTTCGACTTCCAGGCGCGCGCGATGGGCTACCACGTCGCCAACCTGGTGCTGGCGCTGGATCCCGAGTTCGTCGTCATCGGCGGCGGCCTCATGGATCCCGAGAGCACGACCGAGGCGTTCCGCGAGCGCTACCTCAAGATCGTCGGCGAGACCGCGCGCCCGCACGTCTGGCCCGTGCAGCGCGAGCGCCTGCGCATCCTGCCGTCGACGCTCGGCGAGCTGTCGCAGGCGATCGGCGCCGCGCTGGTCGCCCTTTACAGCGCCCGAAGCTAGCTGGCGCCCGAATCGCCGCGCGACGGCGCGCGTGATACCCTGGCGGTACGTATGATGGGCGGGCTGACGACAAGGGGCGTCGCGAGACTGGGGGGCGTGGCCGCGGCGGTCGCTCTTCTCGGATGCGGCGGCGGAACGGGGACCTCGTCGGACGGCGGCGCGGGACGCGGTGGCGCGAGCCCGGGCGGCGGCGCGGGCGGGACTGGTGGGAACGGCACTGGCGGCGACGGGGCGGCGGGAAACACCGGCGTGGCGGGGACGAGTGGGTCGGCGGGAACCTACGGGTTGGGTGGCGCCGGCGGCCTCGCGGGCGCCAGCGGAACGGCAGGAATCAGCGGCACGGCCGGGCACGCGACCGGCATCGGCGGAATGAATTGCCGACCGGACGTGCTTCTCGTCCAGGACAAATCCGGATCGATGACCAACGATGACAACGACCAGACCTGCAACGCAGGCTGCAGCAGCAACTCGAAGTGGTCGCAGATGACGATGGCGGTCACCAACGTCCTCCAGGCCACTCAGGGGAGCGTGAACTGGGGGCTCAAGTATTTCCCCGACGACAGCGGCTGCGACGCCAGCATGGACCCCGCGGTCGCGGTCGGCGTGAACAACGCAACGACGGTCGCCACTTCGATCGCGGCGACCGCACCAGGCGGCGACACGCCGACCCGGGACGCCGTCACCTTCGGCACGAGCTATCTTCAGACGCTGACCGACACGAATCCGAAGTTTCTCGTGCTCGCCACCGACGGTCAGCCCAACTGTCCACCCGGCTGCGCCGGCATGGCCAGACCGAGCAACTCCTGCACGCAGACCGACAATGTTAACGAGGACCTGGCGTCCGAGGCGGCGGTCATGATGGCCGCCACGCAGGGGATCAAGACCTTCGTCATCGGGATCGGGAACATCGCGACCGCGCAGAACACGCTCAACCAGCTGGCGATCGCGGGGGGCGAGCCGCAACCACCCCTCAGCCTGACCAGCTACTACGCGGCCACCGACGAGGCGGACTTCGAAGCCGCGCTCACGAGCATCGTCAACACGATCGCCGGCTGCCCGCACTGACCCGACGGCGATCCTGGTCAGCGCCCCTCGCGCTTCAGCTCTGGAAACAGCGTCCCCATCGGATCGCTCAGCCGCCCGGCTCGACGGCGCCCAGCGTGCAGGGTGTGGGGCGTACCCCGCCGCGGGCGTCGGTGGCCGGGCAGTCGCTCCCGGCGCCGATCGCCGCGCTGCCGGCGGCGGGGAGCATCGTCGGCACCGGGCCGCCGTTGTCCCCCAGCGCGCCGAGCATCGGATCGGCGAAGGTGACCGACGGCGTGCAGGCGGTGCCGCCGCTCGGCCACTGCAGATCGCCGCCGCCGTCGCCGTGCGCGTAGCTGCAGTTCGTCGCGCTGTCCATCGTGCCGTGCGCGTTGTCGGAGAGGATCGTGTTCTGCAGCGTCACTCCCGTGTCGCCGTTGAAGAGCCCATCCCCCTGATTGCCGGCGATCGTGCAGTTGACGAACTTGCCGGTGATGCCGCCCGCGAACCAGACGCCGCCGCCCATGTTGGCGCTGTTGTCGGCGATGGTGACGTTGGTCAGGTCGGCGATCGCGTTGTGGCCGGCCCAGAAGCCGCCGCCGTAGTTGGCCGTGTTGTTGGAGATGGTCGTGGCGGTCATGGTGATCGCGGCGTACTCGAGGTAGAGGCCGCCCGCGTTGCCGCTCGTGGCGTCGACCGAGTTGCCGTCGAAGGTGCAGCGGTCGATGTTCACCGCCTCGTCGTTGTAGGCGACGCGGAACACGGCGCCGCCGGCCGCGTTGGCGTGGTTGCCGGTGAAGGTGTCGCCGCACAGGGTGAGCGAGACGTCGGCGCCGTCGTAGGTGAGGCCGCCGCCGTCGCCGCCGTTGCCCGGGTTGCCGTCGGTGCCGGTGGCCGAGTTGTTGGCGAACGTCGAGTTCACGACGACGACGTCCTCGTCCTGCGTGCCGACGCCGCCGCCGTTCGACCCGCTGTTGTCCGAGAAGACGCTCCCCGAGATGGTGAGCGTGCCGATCCCCTGGCCGTTGATGGCGCCGCCCGAGACGTCCTGGCCGGTCGCCGCGCACTGGTTGTGCGAGAAGGTGCAGTCGATGACGGTCAGCGAGCCACCGTCCTCGAAGATCGCGCCGCCCCCCTTCGACGTGCTGGTCGTGTTCATCACGTCGGAGGTAAAGCCGTTCGTGAACGTCAGGTTCTGCACCGTGAGCAGCGGCGTCGCCACGTTCCAAGCGCTGGTGATGTGCAGGATGCGCGAGGTGCCGCCGCCGCTCAGCGTGACCGTGCCGCCGCCGTCGATCGTGGTGTCGCCCGCCACCGGGACCTCGGACGTCATCGTGATGGTGACGGGATCGGCGCCGCAATCGAAGGTCACCACGCCGCCCGCGGCGACGGCGGCGCGGAACGCCGCCTCGGTGCAGCTGGCGGGCGTCCCGGTCCCGACCACGGTGGTGGGAGACGATGTGTCGACCAGCTTTGCCGCGGCCGGACAGGTCGCGGTCGGTTTCCCCGGAAGCGCGCCGTCCTGCTGGCCGCCCGGCGTCGGGGACGACTTGCCGCCGCAGGACATCAGGCCCGCCACCACCAGGAATGTAAGAGCCCTCACGGCCGAGATCATATCCCTTTTGGGCGCTTGACGAAATCGGGGTCGCCCCCGCACCAACCGGTCATGAACATCCGAACGACGAGCATCCTGGTTGGTGGGCTCGTCCTGATCGGCACCGCGCCCGTCTCGGCGAGCTGTCGCATCAAGAACGATACCGCCACGAATTTCACCGTCGCCTCGGGCAACACGCCCAATCAGCGCGTCAACGCCCACGCGACCACCACGATCGCCCCCGGCAAGGTGCAGGGGCACAGCGAGGACGGCAAGACCATCGCCGGCACCTGCAAGGACGGCGGCGATCTGGTCATCAAGGAGAAGAACGGCGTGCCGCTCCTGGGCGCGGCGACGACGAAGAAGAAGAGCGCCGCCGTTGGCGCGCCTTCACGGTAGCAACGCACGACTCGACCTCTGGCGTGAAGCCGCGCCCCTGCTAGTGTCGGCGTCATGGGCGACGCGGACGGCAGACCAAAGGTCGTGATCGTCGGTGCCGGCTTCGGCGGCCTCTCGGCGGCGAAGGCGCTGGGCGGCAGCGACCTGGCCGTCACCGTCGTCGATCGCCTGAACTACCACCTGTTCCAGCCGTTGCTCTACCAGGTGGCGATGGCGGGGCTCTCGGCCACCGACGTCGCCTACCCGATTCGCCGCATCCTCCGCCACCACGCGAACATCGAGGTGCTGCTCGACGAGGTCCAGCGGATCGATCTGCCACACCGCCGCGTCCGCCTCGCCGACGGCATCGAGCTCGCCTATGACTACCTCATCATCGCGGCCGGCGCCGAGACCAGCTACTTCGGCCACGAGGACTGGGCGCCCGTCGCGCCCGGGCTCAAGGATCTGAACGACGCCTTCGAGGTGCGGCGCCGCGTGCTGTCGGCGCTGGAGGCCGCCGAGCGCACCGACGATCCCGAGGAGAAGCGCCGCCTGCTGACGTTCGTCGTCGTGGGGGGCGGGCCGACCGGCGTCGAGCTGGCGGGCGCGATCGCCGACCTGTCGCGCGGGATCCTGCTCGAGGACTTTCGCCGGGTGAAGCCGACCGAGACGCGCGTCGTGCTGGTGGAGATGGCCGACCGGATCCTGCTGCCGTTCGAGCCGACGCTCTCGGAGCGCGCGAGCGATCAGCTCCGCGAGCTGCGGGTCGACGTGCGGGTCAGCGCCCGCGTCGAACGGATCGACGCGGGCGGTGTCCTGGTCGGCGGCGAGGAGATCCCCTGTCGCACTGTCCTGTGGGCCGCCGGCGTCCGTCCCAGCCCCCTCGCCGCCGCGCTGGGCGTGCCGCTCGGACGCGGCGGACGCGTGGTCGTCGGTCCCGACTGCACCCTCCCCGGCCGCCCGGAGGTGTTCATCATCGGCGACATGGCGTCGCTGACGCCCGCCGGCGCCGCGGCGCCGCTGCCCGGCATCAGCCCGGTCGCCATCCAGGAGGGGCGCCACGCGGCCCGCAACATCCTGCGCGTGAAGGGCGGCCTGCCGCCCGAGCCCTTTCATTACTTCGACAAGGGGTTCATGGCCACGATCGGTCGGGCGCGCGCCGTCGCCGAGCTGGGCCGCCTGCGGATGTCGGGATTCCTCGCCTGGCTGACCTGGGTCGTGGTGCACCTCTGGTACCTGGTCGGCTTTCGCAACCGCATCGTGGTCTTTCTCAACTGGATCTGGGCCTACGTGATGGCCAGCCACGGGGCCCGCATCATCGCGGGGCGCCCGACCCCGCCGGACGAGCCGCGCCGGTGAGCGACGCGGCGTTCGCGCTCGACGGCGACGGGCCGATCGTCTTTCTGACGGGCGCCGGCATCTCCGCGGAGAGCGGTATCCCCACCTTCCGGGGGCCGGAAGGATACTGGCGCGTCGGGTCGCGGAACTACCAGCCGACCGAGATGGCGACGGCCGAGGCGTTCGCCGGCATGCCCGACGAGGTTTGGCGCTGGTACCTCTTTCGCCGCGGCGTCTGCCGCGCGGCGGCCCCCAACCCGGCGCACCGGGCGCTGGTCGAGATCGAGGCGCGCCTCGCGGATCGCTTCCTGCTGGTCACGCAGAACGTCGACGGGCTGCACCTCCGCGCCGGGCAATCGCCGGGCCGGACCTACCAGATCCACGGCAACATCGACTTCTGCCGCTGCGTCCGCGGCTGCGCGCCGCTGGTGCGACCGCTGCCGCCGGCGCTGCCCGAGGCCTGGCCGAGCGAACGGCCGCTCGGCGACGCCGAGCGGGCGCTGCTCCGCTGCGACTGCGGTGACCGGCTGCGCCCGCATGTCCTGTGGTTCGACGAGTCGTACGACGAGCCACTCTACCGTTACGTCTCCGCCTTGCGCGCGGCGGAAGCGGCGGCGGCGCTGGTCGTCGTCGGCACCAGCGGCGCGACGACGCTCCCGGCGCGCATCTGCGAAGTCGTCGCGGCGCGCGGCGCGCCGATGCTGGTCATCGATCCCGAGCCGACCGTCTTCTCGGAACTGGCCGAACGGAGCCCGCGCGGCCGCTTCCTGCGCGGTCCCGCGGCGGCCCTCGTCCCGGCGCTGGTCGAGGCGATCGCCGCGCAACTCGCGCCCGCGCCTGGGTGAATCGGGTCACGCCCCAGCATCGGTCGTCGTACAAAATCCCGGCGCGCGTGGGTGCGGAAATTCGCCGCGCACTTGTAACCGGCCTCGATTCGTCGCATCAGTACGGGATCATCCGGAAAGGATTGACATGAAGAAGACGACCCTCGCTTTGTTCCTTCCACTTTTCTTGGGACTTTTCGCCGTCGTCGGGACCGCGGCCGCCGCCGACGCCCCGGCCGCAGCCCCTGGCAAGCCGGTGATCGACGCGACGGTGGCCCCCAAGCTCCCCGCGCGCTCGAAGATCGACTGGGAGAAGATGAGCGAGAACCAGCGCAAGCGGTACATGAAGACGACGGTCCTGCCGGAGATGAGGAAGCTCTTCGTCGGCTTCGACAAGAAGTACAAGGAAATGAGCTGCGCCACCTGCCACGGCGAGCACGCCAGCGAGGTGAAGTTCAAGATGCCGAACGCCGAGCTCCCCAAGCTCCCGGGTCCGACGGACCGCCAAGGCTTCATGGCACTGCAGCAGAAGAAACCCGAGGCGGTGAAGTTCATGGGCACCCAGGTCAAGCCCGCGCTGGCGGCGCTGCTCAACATCGACGAGTGGAGCCCCACCAACGCCAAGGGTTTCGGCTGCTACGGCTGCCACACCCAGGGGGCGCCCACCGGCGCTCCCGCCGCCGCGCCCGCGGCACCCGCCAAGCCGGCCCCAGGCGGCTGGTAGACGGCCGGTAGAGCTTCGGGAAAATGTTTTGGATGGGGATCGCCCATTGATCCCCCGCAGTGGCCCGCGCTAGCATCTACGCGATCGGTTCCCCCCCGGACCCCGCGTTCTTTCGTCGATGATGCGCACACGTCTCGAGCGCCTCGAAGGCGCCAGCATTCAGCTCCTGTGGCAGGCAACCGCCGAGGCTGAACGACCCGCCCTGCTGGACGGCGGCGATCGCGCGAGCGCCGCGCTCCTCGCGCTGGCGCGGAAGGCCTTCTTCCCCGGCCCGCTCCCCTTCCCCGTCGTCGGGCCGGAGGAGCTCGATCGGGGGCGCGCCCAGCAGGGTTTCGATCTGATCCTCCGCGGGACGATTGCAGCCGCGGGACCTGACCCCCGATCGCATCCCGTCTGGCACCTGGCGGCGCCGGCCACCGGGCCCGGAGGCGAGAGCCTGGCCGCTCCCCTCGGGGGCTGGACCGCCCTGGACCTGCAGCAGTACCTCGATGGCGACAAGGGCTTCGCCCCTGCGCTTTCGCTGCACACCTGCGGGGGGGAGGGTGGCGGAAAGAGCGCGCTCTGCGCCCGTCTCGCGGGAGCGGACCGCACGCCGCGAAGCTTCCTCATCGACGACGTCCCCGGTCAGGATGGCAATCCACGCGGTGTCGTCGCCGCCGCCTCGGGCACCGACCTCAGCCTGGTCGTCGTCGACGCGCGTCTCGGCCTCAGCACACCGGTCAAACGCGACATCGTCCTTCTGTCGCTGCTGGGGGTGCCGCGGATCATCCTGGCCGTCAACAAGATGGATATCCCGATCGATCAGCAAGGGACGTTCACGCGCTTCGAGCAGCAGTACGCCGCCTTCGCCGCCGGCCTGAAGCTCCCGCCCGCCGCCTGCGTGCCGGTGTCGGCGCTCCGTGGTGACAACGTCCTCACACGCTCCGCGGCCACCCCTTGGTATTCAGGGCCGACCCTGCTCGAGTTGCTCACGGCGGCGACACTGGAAGAGGCGCCCCCGCCGCGCGGGCCGCTGCGCCTGCCGGTCGAATGGGTGGTCCCGGCGGCGGGCCCCTTCCGGGGGTTCGCCGGGACGATCGTCGGTGGCCGCCTGGCGGTCGGTGACAGCGTTCGCGTCCAGCCCTCGGGGCGCATCGGCCGCGTCGCGCGCATCGCCACCCCCGACGGCGATCTGACCGAAGCGCGGGCCGGACAGAGGGTCGTCGTGGCGCTCGACGAGGCGAGCGTTGTCGGCCGCGGGGACCTCGTCGTCTCGGCCAGCGAGCCGGCGGAGATCGCCGACCAGTTCGAGGCCACCGTGGTCTGGATGAACGCCGCGCCCCTGCTGCGCGGACGCGGCTATCACGTCCGCCTCGGGACGCAGCGGGCGACCGGCTCGATCGCGCCGCTCAAGCACAAGATCGACGTCGCGACGCTGGGTCGGCTGGCCGGCACCACCCTCGGCATGAACGAGATCGGCGTCTGCAACGTGCACCTCGATCGCGACGTCTCGTTCGATCCCTACGAGGCCAACCACGACACCGGCGGATTCCTCGTCCTCGACCGGCTCACCGGCGAGACGGTGGGCGCCGGCATGCTGAACTTCGCGCTCCGCAGGGCCCAGAACGTCCACTGGCAGGCGATGGAGGTGAACAAGACGGCGCGGGCGGCGATCAAGCAGCAGCGGGCCTGCGTCCTCTGGTACACGGGCCTCTCCGGCGCCGGCAAGTCGACGATCGCCAACCTGGTCGACAAGAAGCTGCACAGCCTGCAGCGGCACACGTACCTGCTCGACGGCGACAACGTCCGTCACGGGCTCAACAAGGATCTCGGCTTCA
Organism: uncultured Pseudomonadota bacterium; assembly: GCA_963831685.1. Classification (GTDB taxonomy): domain Bacteria; phylum Myxococcota_A; class Polyangia; order Fen-1088; family Fen-1088; genus JADGRB01. The sequence goes on along the minus strand of CAWHRJ010000004.1, from coordinate 233,754 downwards.
CCGACGTCGATCGGGTCGAGAACATCCGGCGCATCGGCGAGGTCTCCAAGCTGATGGTCGACGCCGGGCTCATCGTCAGCACCGCCTTCATCTCGCCGTTCCGCGCCGAGCGGATGATGGCGCGCGCGCTGCTGGCCGACGGCGAGTTCTTCGAGATCTTCATCGACACGCCGCTCGGCGTCGCCGAGCAGCGCGACCCCAAGGGGCTCTACAAGAAGGCGCGCCGCGGCGACCTCAAGAACTTCACGGGGATCGATTCCCCCTACGAGGCGCCGGAGCGCCCCGAGCTGCGCATCAGCACGACCGAGGCCTCGCCCGAGCAGGCAGCGGAGGCGATCGTCGCCTTCTTGCAAGCCAGAGGAGTCCTGTGACCGACAGCTACGTGTTCAACGGCGACGCCGACGGGCTCTGCGCGCTCCAGCAGCTGCGCCTCGGGGGGGCGCCGGCGGGGCCGCTCATCACGGGCGTCAAGCGCGACATCGCGCTCTTGGCGCGGGCGGAGGGCTCGGCCGGCGATCGCGTCACCGTCCTCGACGTCTCGCTCGACGTGAACCGGGCCGCGCTGCTGGCGCTGCTCGAGGCGGGCGTCACCGTCCGCTACTTCGACCACCACTTCACCGGCGAGGTGCCCAAGCACCCGGGGCTGGAGGCGCACCTCGATCTCAGCCCCACCGTCTGCACCAGCCTGCTGGTCGACCGGTCGCTCGACGGGAAACAGCGCCCCTGGGCCCTGGTCGGCATGTTCGGCGACAGCCTCACCGACGAGGCGCGCGCGCTCTGCGCCGCGTCCGGGATCCCCGCCGAGGCGGCCGAGCGCCTCCGGGAGCTCGGCGTCGCCGTCAACTACAACGCCTACGGCGAGACGCTGGAGGATCTGCACGTCCCGCCCGCCGATCTCGCCGCCGAGATGGCCCACTTCATCGATCCGCTCGACTTCGCGGCACGCTCGCCCGTGAGCCGCCGCCTCGCCGACGGTTTCCGCCGCGACATGGAGCTGGCGCGACAGCTGGCGCCGGCGCGGCAGGCCAAGGGGGCCGTCTTCTTCACGCTCCCGGACGCGCCCTGGGCGCGGCGCGCAAGCGGGACGCTGGCCAACGATCTGGCCAAGGCGCACGCCGGCAGCGCCGTGGCGATCGTCTCCCCGAAGACCGGAGGCGGCTACCTCGTCTCCGTGCGCGTCCCGCGCGAATCGTCGACCTCGGCCGAGGCGTTCTGCCGGACGTTCCCCACGGGCGGCGGACGCCGCACCGCGGCCGGAATCAACCACCTGCCGGGCGAAGATCTCCAAAAATTCGCCGCCGCGTTCGAGGCGCAGTTCCGCGCGGACTGAAGGAAACCATTCGCGATTCCCATGAGGGGGGTCGGAGACGAAAGTGTGACCCTTTTCGCGCCGTTTCTGCTACTGCGCTTAGAACGATGAACAGCATTTTCTCGCGGATGGGCCGGGTCTACCGGGTCCTGCGGCGGGCCTTCGGCGTCAGGGTCGTCCCGTTATTCATCGCGGTCGTGTTCGGGTTCGTCCGAACGCTGGTCGCGGTGGCGATGGCGCTCGACAACGTGTTCTTCCCGCGGCTGCGCCGGACGCGCGCCAACCGCCCGATCGTGCTGGTCGGCAACCCGAGGACGGGGACCACCTTCCTGCAACGTTTTCTTGCAGACGAGGGGTTCGGCTCGGGGATGGAGCTGTTCCTGATGCTCTACCCGTCGCTGCTCCTGCAGAAGATGTTGCGCCCCCTTCTCCCGTTGCTGGAAAAGATCAGCCCGGCCAAGTTCCACTCGACCGACGCCCACCAGACCAGCCTCTCCTCGGTCGAGACCGACGACGTCGGCGTACTTTTTCGCTACCTCGACGGCTTCTTTCTCTACGGGTTCTTCCTGTCATTCGACGACGAAGACCTGCTCTCCTGGTTCGACCCGAGGGTGCGTGACACCTCGAAGCGCGACGCCGCCTGGCTGGACGCGCTCTGGCGCCGCAGCCTCGTGCTCCACAAGTCGGAGCGCAACATCGCCAAGCTGTTCTCTCTCGCCGTTCGCCTGCCGCAGTTCCTGACGAACTGCCCCGAGGCGCAGATCCTCTACATGGCGCGCGATCCGCTCTCGGTGATCCCCAGCTCGATGAGCCTGGTCATCGGCGTGCTCGACAAGGCGGTCGGGTTCTGGTCGCTGCCGGATCCCGTGCGCAAGCGCTGGCTCGACCGCATGTACAAGGCCTGGGTCCTGCTGCTGCAGAAATTCCACGAGGACTGGACCGGCGGCGTCATCGACAAGAAGCGCGTCTTCATCGTGCGCTACGACCGGATGATGGCCGACTTCGAGGGGATGATGGAGGAGATGTGCAAGTTCCTCGGCCATCCGATGACCCCCGAGCTGCGCGCCACCGTCGCCAAGCGCGGCGAGAAGCAGCGCAAATACGAGTCCGAGCACAAGTACGACCTCGCCAAGTTCGGCCTCACCGAGGAGCAGATTCGCCGCGACTGCGCCTTCTTCTACGAGACTTTTTTGCCTCCCATCGCTTTGCCGACTTCCTCTCCTGCCGCGGCTCCCGCCGCGGCCCGTTGACTTGAGGAACACCGTCCATGGTTTTCGTCCGACGCCTCGATCGACAGCGCGGTGATCGACTTCGGCCGCGACCAGGGGAACTTCGAGTTCCAGGCGCCGGTCGACCTGACGAGTCGGCCGCATCTGTCGTTGCGGCCGACGATTCCGAGCCCTCGGCTGCGAGGGGCGGGGAGGTACCCGTCCCCGCCGCCCCCGAAGTGGAAGAAGCGGGGAGCTAGCTCCGTTCGAGATACGCCGTGGTGAAGTAGTCGTCCTTGGTGTTGGGGGAGAAGGTGACCTTCTTCGTCTCGAACACCGACTTGCGGCCGTTCTGCTTGTTGGTCATTTCCATGCGCATCGCCCGATAGCGCTTGTTCTTGGGGTCGAGCAGCTTGATGTCCTGGGCCACCAGCTCCTTGAGCAGCTTGCCGTCCTTGTCGTAGTAGAGGCCGCGCACGACCGCCAGCTTGGCCTTGGAGACCCAGTAGGTCTTCTTCGAGTATCCCTCGGCGTCCGCGATCTCCTTGCTCTTGGGCGTAAGGTCGACCACGTAGCAGGGCTCGCCCCCCATCGGCTCCTCCTTCACCAGCGTGTAGGTGAACTCGTCGAGCGACGGGATGTTGAGATCGCCGTACGAGAACTCGCTCCCCATGAAGCTCTGCGAGCGCTGGGAGCTGACCACCCGGCGCGTCTTGCGCAGCGCCGGCAGGTAGATCCAGACGTCGTCCGGCTTGTCCGCGTAGTCGAAGACCAGGATGCCGGTCCCCTGCACGTCGGCCGGCGAGAGAAAACGATAGATGCGCTTCTCGGTCTTGCCCCCGTCGTAGAGCTTGGTGGCCATCGAGATCTCGCGCTCGCGCGCCTGGCCGCCCTCGCCGAGGACCGTCATCTTGATGACCGCCTCCGAGCCGTCGAGCTTCCGGGTGGTCGTCACCTTGTCCATGATGTCGCGCGCCGACGGCGTTTTGTCGGCCCAAGCCGGGGCCGAGAGTGAAAGAGCGAGCGTGGCGAACAGGAGCTGGCGGGTGTGCATGACGGTCCTCATGGTCAGAAGGTGTAGCGGAGCTCGACGTAGCCAGAGGAGAGCTCGGCGTCGATGATGCCAAACAGCGTGTCCGGCGGCCCGTGGAATACCTGAGCGCCCAGGTAGGTGGTGATGGCGTCGGACAGGCGGTAGCCGATCCGCGGCGTCAACAACCACTCGTGCGTCGTGAAGTTGAGCAGACAGAGCGAGGAGATCGAGAGCGTCTCGTGCAGCCCCAGCCACTCGAAGCGCACCGTCCCGAGGTGCTGCACCTTCGCCGTCTGCGAGAACAGGATCTGGTTGTCCTTGGCCAGGATGGCATTGACGGTGTCTGTGACGGCGTTGATATTCGTCATCGGCTCTGTCGGCAGCCTCGACACGTCGGTGGAGGCGTTCTGCTTCTGCCAGTCGAAGACGTAGCGCCCCATGTACTGGACGATGATGCTGAGGCTCCCGAAGGTGTGGTCGGCTCCGAACACGTACTGCAAGTCGGGATACGCGACGTGGCCGTCCGGGGCCGACCAGTCGTAGGGACGACGGTAGGCCACCTCGCCCCGTAGCGTCCCGAACTCACCCAGCGTCGTCGAGAAATCGCCGCCGAGCACCTGCTGCTCGTACGCCGTCCGGGAGATCAGGATCGACGGCGGCATCATGAGGTTCGGGTTGTTATTGGTGTCGGCCGTCAGGGTGATTTGGTCCATTCCGTTTAGCTGCGTGATCGAGAGCCCCGGGAGCGGCGCGTAGCCGTGGACGTACGAGATCGACATGTCGACGGAGGGGAGCTCGAGGTGGAGCCGCGCCCCCTCGGTGCCGTTCTTGAGATCCACCGACGGAAACGCCGGCGGACCGAAAGACACGTACTGCGGAAGCGCCACGGCGGGCAGCTCCGTGGGCAGGTAGATCGGCATCCAGACCCCCTCCAGCCGGAAGGGGGCGAAGCGCAGGAAGGCGCGCGCGCCCGCGTTGCCGAGGCGGATGTCGTCCTCGAGCGGCGAGCGGATCCGGAAGTCGACCGGCGTCAGGTTGTTGGTCGGGTTGAGCGCGTCGGCCCGCCCCCAGACGACGATCTGCTGGCCGAGCCGCAGGTCGAAAGGCCCGAGATACGCGTTGACGTACGCCTCACGCACCTCGACGACCGTCCCCTGCGTGCCGTCTCCCTGCAGGCCGTAGCGCAGCCGCGCGTCGGCGAACCCGTCGCCGTAGGTCTCCTTGCGCGTCCGCAGCGTCAGATCCAGCTCGCCGTAGCCCGACTTCAGCTCCGCGGCGTTCTCGTCGTTCACCTTGCCGGCGAACATGTCGCCGCGCACGTAGCCGTTGAGCGCGAACGGCGCGGCCGGCGCCGCGGCGGGCCCGGCACCCGCGCTGCCGGCCGGCGCGGCGGCCGCGGCGGCGTTGCTCTGCTCGAACAGGCCGGCGCCCGTGTCGGCGGCGGGCGGCGCCGCAAGAGGCGGCTCTGCGGGCGACGGCGCGGGCGCGACGCCGCCGTCCGGTGCCGCCGGTATCACCGTGGGCGCGGCGCCCGGCGAGGCGCTGCTGTCGGTCTGGGCGCGAGCGACACCTACCCCGGCCAGGCAAGTCGACAGCGCGATGTAGGCGGCAAGTCTCATCGGGGTTAGCTCGCGGACCCGGTCCACTCACCGGCGGCCATCACCATCGAATAGCCGGCCGCCGCGCTTCCGAGCACCAGCTTGTCGCCGCGCTTGATCTCCCGCTCCTCGAGCAGCCGACGGTACGTGACGCCGACGCTGGCGCTGGCGGTGTTGCCGTAGAGCCCGTGCGTGTAGACGCCCTTGGCCGGATCGATGCCCAGGTCATCGAGGATTTTTCGCACCATGATCTCGCTCGGTTGGTGAAAGACGTAGTGGTCGATGTCGTCGGGTTTCATTCCCAGCGCCGCGAGCCGCTCCGTCGCCCACGGTGGAATGTACTTACCGAGGCGCATCAGCTCGACCGACGACGACACCAGGGTACCGCCGATCGGCACCTGGCAAAGCTCCCAATGATCGGGCGCGGTGAAGGTGCTCATCGCCCTGACGTGGATGCCGCCGCCGGGGAACGGCGTCCGGCGCAACAGGAGCGCGGTCGCCGCGTTGCCGATGGTCAGGCCCGCGACCTTCATGTGAAGCTCGCGGACGTTCTGGATGTCGTAGCTGAGAAACTGCCCCGTCAGCTCGGAGGCGCAGACCAGCGCCGTCCGGTAGTGCGGGTGCAACGCCAGATAGCCGGCGGCCGTCTGGATCGCCTCGAGGTGGCTCACGCAGGCGGCCGTCACGTCGAAGGCGTGCGTCCGCTTGAGGCCGAGCTTGGCGGCGACCTCCATCGCCGTCGCCGGCTCGAAGTATTGCCGCGAGATCTGGCCGCAGATCACCAGGTCGACCTCGTCGAGCCCGACGTCGTTCGCCGCCAGACAGTCCTTGGCCGCCGCCACCGCGTAGTCGCCGATGATGCCCGGGCGCTCGTCGGGCTCGAGGTAACGGACCTTCGTTCCGCACAGGCCGAAGATGTGCTCGATCGCCGAGGCGATCATCACGAACTCCTCGTCGGTCCCTTTGAAGCACGCACGTACGCGCCGGATGATCTCGGCGTTGTCGACGCGCGTCGCCGGGAGCGCGACACCCGGCTTCGACAGATGCAATTCGGGCAAGCTCAAGAACAGCTTCCGGAGAACCTGGGAGAGACCTTCACCGTATCACAGTCGCCGCCAGGTTCGCGCGCAAACCCGTCGCTGAGCGACCTGCCGATAGCAAGACAAGAAATGCAAACAGCCCGCCCTTAATGGGAAGCAACAGCGCCGATTGTGTGCGAAGACCTTTCGTCGACGGTCGAATTTGCCGCGCGTCGTCGATTTGACGACGTCCGAAAACGGCCTCCGACAATCGACACGCCAGCGTCGATTGCGTGAGCCGGTTCCAGAAACGTGAGGATCGCGCTCGCGGGGCATCGTTCGGGTCGACGAATGCCCCAGTTTACGCTTAAATCCGCCGCATGAGATCGTCCAAACCCCGTCGAGGTCTTGCAGTTCTTCTTCCCCCTGCCCTGGCGCTCGCAGCGTCGATGGTGCCCGCGTGCGGCTCGAAGACCGGCGGCACCGGCGGAAACGTCGTCATCGAGGAGGTGAACAACTACTCCTCGACCAGCAGCTTGAGCATCCCGACTGTGCAGACGGCGCCGATGACCGATCTGACGTTCACCTGGGACGGAATCACGAAGGACCTTCTGTGTCACACGGCCGGTTCGATCGACAACGTGGCGTTCCTGCAGATCAAGAACATGACCCAGGCGATCGTCGAGCAGAAGCTGGCGGTCGGCAAGCTCAATTCGCCCCAGGTCGCCGTCTACGCCGAGCAGCACATCAAGGCCGGGGCTGACGGGGGCCCGGCGCCGACGTCGGCGACTCTCTCCACGTTCGACTACTACGACGCGTTCACGCCGGCGACCGACTACGTGCCGTCGACCACCACTCAGTACCTGATGCTGTTCACGCACGGGACGGTGCTGGGCGTGGGGGCCCAATCGATGGTCTTCATCCAACCGACGGCCGGCATCGCGACGAACACGGTCACCGCGCCGGACGCCTGCGCCGGCGGCTTCCTCACCTTCAGCGCCATGTTGAGCCCGATGGCGGTCTCCATCCCCACCGCCGGGCCGTGGAAGGTCGACTGGAGCCAGATCACCAAGGACAACTTCGGCAACACGCTCGACTTCTCGCAGACCAAGCTGGACAAGGTCGAGATCGGTTTTTTCCAGAACAAGCAGCCCGCCGACATCCAGACCGACTTCATCAACATCGAGCAGGATGCCACCGCGCTCTACACCTACACCGTGCCGGCCGGACAGAAGTACGTCGACCTCGCCACCACGCCGGTGATGGGCGGCGCCTTCCCGGGATTCGCCGAGGTCGACGGGACCTGGGCCGCCGCCGTCCTCTGCAGCACCTGCTCGGTCCCGGCGCCGGTCATCTTCACCATCCTCACGCCGCAATAGCCGTTCGATCGCAGCCTCCGGGCGGTCCCGCACCTTGAAAGCCCTCTCAGCTCTCGCGGCCTTGATCGTGGTGGCGGCCGCCGCCGCTCCGGCGCGCGCCGATGGCGGCTACTACACCGGCGCGGTCGGTCCGCGCGCGGCGGGCCGCGGCGGCGCGTTCGTCGCGCGCGCCGACGACGTCACCGCCACCGGCATCAACCCCGCCGGGCTGACCGAGATCGAAGAGACGACCTTCCAGATCGGCAACCAGCTCGCCACCTACGGCTACGACTTCACGCGCGCGCCGACGGTCGACTATGGCAGCACCCAGAGCCCGCCGCCGACCGTGACGTTCGCCAAGGTCAGCAACGGCACGCCCTGGCAGGCGGTCCTGCCGTTTTTCGGCGGCGTGACGCGGTTGGGCCTGCGCGACTGGGCGTTCGCCGCCGCCCTCTACGCGCCGCCCGGGATCAGCCGGGAGCAGTTCCCGCCCGACGGTGGGCAGCGCTTCATGATGGTCGACCGCGAGGCTCTCATCCTCAAGGGTGACCTCAGTGTCGCCTGGCGTTTCCGCGATCTGTTCGGCGTCGGGCTGACGGTCGAGTGGATCGGGGTGCCGCGGCTCGACTACTCGCTGATGATCAACGGCAACCCCGCGACCGCAACCGGCGTGGTCACCCCGGTCTCGAGCCCGCTCGACCTCCTGGCCCAGACAACCGGCTCCGATTGGCTGACCTTCAACGCCATCGTCGGGGGGTGGTTCCGCCCGCGGCCCTGGCTGGAGTTCGGGCTGGCCGGACAGGTCCTTCCGGCGAACATCGTCACCAAGAGCAACCTCACGCTCGTCCCGGCGGATCCGACGGGACCTCTCGGCCAGGACCCGCTGACGACCTTGCGGCAGGGGGAAAAGCACAGCGACGTCACGATCACCTTGCCGCTGCCGCTCATGGCGCGCGCGGGCGCGCGTTACCGACACCTGCACGGCGCGCGCGAGCTCTACGACGTCGAGCTGGACGCCGAATACGAGACCTGGTCGCGCGTCAAAGCGTTCACCCTCGACACCAACGGGCTGGTCGCCGTGGAGGGCAGCCAGTCTGTCCCCCTCGGCCAGATCCAGATCGCCAAGCACTGGAGCGACGTCTTCAGCGTCAAGCTCGGCGGCGACGTCAACCTGGTCCCCGATCGGTGGACCGTCCGCGCCGGCGCGTACTACGAGACCGCGGTCGCACCCGCGGCCTACGCCAACGTCGACTTTCCGGGCGCCAAGGTAATCGGGGCGGCGCTCGGCGGATCCCTCCTCCTCCAGCGGCTGGAGGTCGCCCTCACGTATCAACTTCGCTATCAGCCGAGCTTCACCGTCTCGGAAGCGGACGGGCGCTTCTATCAGCAGGTCCCCTGCGTCCCGTCCTACACCAACCCCAGCGCCTGCGCCGCGCCCTACGCCCAGACACCGCCGACCGTCAACGGAGGCACGTACGCCTCCACCTCACACCTCGTTTCGCTGGCTTTCATCTATCGATATGGCAAGTGAGTGAACGTCAAGGAGAAGTCATGCCACGCCGCTCCGCAAGCATCTCGAGCTCCCTCGCCACCGCCGCCGGCCTCGCCGCTCTGTTGCTGGCCCCGGCCCAGGCCATGACGGCGGGCGCCCTCCCCTCGCTCGACGCACCCGAGCTCGGCCAGGGGCCGTTCTCGTCGATGCACATGCTGCTGCAGAAGACGGTCCTCAAGATCAACGTCGCCAACATCGACGTCCGGTTCGACAGGCCGACGCAGAGCAAGCTGGCCGGTCTGGTGGGCGGCAGGCCCTACTCCTACGAGCTCGACGACCAGCTGGCCCGGGTCGCCATCGCCGCGCCACACGCGGTCGTGCAGATGCAGTTCGTCCGCGACATCCCCCTCAACCGCTGGATCGGCGTGGTGCGCGACAACATGGAGCTGGCGCGCGAGGCCGGCCTCATCGGACGCGACCTCGAGCAGAAGGTCTCGGACGGCATCCCGCAGTGGTTCGCGCCGCTCTCCGACCGCGGCTACAAGAAGGGGGACCGGCTCCTTTACGAGATCACCCCCAGCTCTTTCCGCACGGTGGTGGCGTCGGAGAACGGTCAGGTGCTCATCGACATGGGCGAGCACGAGGCGGGCTCGCGGCGGGTTGTTCTGGCCAGCTACTTCGCGCCCAAGAGCGACACGCGCGAGCCGCTCATCCGCTCGCTCTGGGAGAGGCGCTGACATGCTCCGCCGCTACGTGACCGCGATCGTCGGCCGGCCCAAGCTGGTCATCGCGCTGGTGGCGCTGGTGACGCTGACGCTCGGCTTCTTCATGACCCACCTCCGCGTCCTGCTGGACGTCGACGCGCAGATTCCCCCGGGCGATCCGCTGGTGATCGTCGGCCAGCGGATCGAGAAGCTGTTCGGCGGCAAGTACATGACGGTGATCGGCTTTTATCCCGAGGCCGGGACCATCTACACGCCCGACATCCTGGGCCGGGTCAAGCGGGTCACCGACGAGCTGGAGAAGATCCCGGGCGTCAAGCGGGGGAGCGTGCTGTCCCTGATGTCGCCGCGCGTGAAGGACATCCACAGCACCACCGACTCGCTGGAGATCACGCCGCTGGCGGAGAAGGTCCCCCAGAGCGACGCCGAGATCGCCGCCTTTCGTGAGCGCGTCACAGCCAACAGCTTCCTCACCAGCCTGTTCGTCAGCGACGACGGCCGCGCGACCAGCGTGCTGGTCGACTTCTCCGACTTCGAGAAGGCGGGCGGGTCGAAGCACCTCTACGACAGGCTGGAGGCGATCATCGCGCCCGAGCGCGCCCCTGGCCTGCAGATCGTCGCCGCCGGCGCCCCCACGGTGCTGCACTGGCTGCTCATCTACACCCGCCGGGTGGCGCTGCTCTTCATCCTGGCGCTGGCGATGATCGGGTATCTCCACTACCGCGCCTTCCGGACATTGCAAGGGATGATCATCCCTCTCGTCACCGCGATCATGGGCGTCGTCTGGGCGCTGGGCCTCATGGGCCTCTTGCACGCGCCGATGGACCCCTGGAACATCATGACGCCGATCCTGCTGCTGGCGATCGGCGCCGGGCACTCGGTGCAGATCCTCAAGCGCTACTACGAGGAGTACAACCGCCTGCACCGCGAGCGCCCCGACCTGCCCCCGACGGAGCACAACCGGCTGGCGGTCATCGAGGCGACGACCAAGGTCGGCCTGGTCATGCTGGCGGCCGGGACGATCGCGGCGCTCAGCTTCGGCTCGCTGGCCACGTTCGGGCTCCCCACCATCAAGAACTTCGGCCTCTGTACCGCGTTCGGGATCGTCGCGGCGCTGACCGTCGAGATGACGTTCATCCCCGCCATCCGGGTGCTGATGTCGCCGCCGTCGGAGCGCCAGACCGAGCGGGAGAAGCGCGAGGAGTACTTCGACCCGATCCTGGAGAAGCTGGCTGCGACCGTCCGCGCCGGCAAGGAGCGCCCCATCGTCTGGGGTTTCGCGGCCCTCATCGTCGTAGCGTTGGTGGGCCTGACGCGCCTCGAGGCGGGCAACGACCTCCACGCTCAGTTCTTCGAGCACAACGCGCCCGTGCACGGCTTCCGGATGGCCGACGCGCGCCTGGCCGGCACCCGCGTCATCCAGGTGTTGGTCGAAGGAAACGCGCCCGACGCCATCAAGGACCCAGACATCCTCAAGCGGATGAACGAGCTCGGGACCTTCATCGCCCACCAGCCGCTCCCCATCGGCAAGGTCGTCTCGATCGTCGACCTGCTCGAACAGATCAGCCTGGCCGTCGACCCGAGCGGCGGCGGCAAGCTCCCCGACACCACGCAAGGGGTCGCCCAGTACCTCCTGCTCTACGGGATGGGCGGCGACGAGGATGATCTCTCCCACCTGGTCGACCGGCCGTTCCAGCGCGCGGTCATCACCGCCTACCTCAAGACCGACGACTTCCGGGCCATGAAGACGATGACCGAGGCCGTGCAGGCGGAGGCCAGCCGGATTTTTGCGGGGACAGCGGTCAGCGCCCACGTCGGCGGCGGCGTCACCAACGTCATCGCCCTCAACGAGACGATGGTCCACGGCAAGGAGGTCAACCTCATCCAGATCTCGGTGCTGGTCGTGCTGATCACCGCCGTGCTGCTCCGCTCGCTGCTGGGCGGCCTCCTGGTGCTGCTGCCGCTGGCGACCGCCGCGCTGGTGAACCTGGGGCTCATGGGGTGGACGGGCATCAAGCTGTCGATGGGGACGGCGGCGATCTCGGCGATGGCGGTCGGCATCGGCGCCGACTACGCCGTCTACTTCATCTTCCGGGTGCGCGAGGAGTTCCAGCGCACCGGCGATCTGCGCGAGGCGACCGCCACCGCGCTCACCACCTCGGGCAAGGCGATCGCCTACGTCGCCAGCGCCGTCGCGGGCGGCTACCTCTGCCTGGCGCTGTCGTTCTTCAAGGTGCACGTCCTCCTGGGCGTGCTGGTGGCGCTGACCATGGTGACCAGCAGCGCGGCGACCGTGGCGTTTCTGCCGTCGGTGATCCTGTGGGTGACACCCAAGTTCCTGCGACGGCCGGCCTCGCGGCCCCAGCCTACGGAGATGCGCAGGGCTGTGTGACGGGCGTCAGGACGGTCAGGTACCAGGGGGCCGGGTTCTGGCAGGTGCCGCAGATGAGACCAACCAGCCAGGTCCCGTCGGAGGTGACGCCGGTGAACGGGTTGCCGTTCGAATCCATCAGCGTCGTGAAGTCGAGGGTGTTCCCGTACGGGGTCTTGGCCGTGTAGAGGTCCTGGGCGATGGTCTGCAGGTCGAGGAACTTGCTCTCCAACTCGGACAACGACTGCGTGTAATGGCCGACGATGGCGCTCGTGATGCTCGTCGTCGGGTAGTTGGCGGTGTTCCCGAAGCTGTTTCCCAGCGCGTTCGTCTGAATCTGGCTCCAGTCGAGGGTCAGGTCGGCCTTCCCCGCCGGGACGCCGGTCGGGTGCAGGCTGTGGAGATCCACGTGCAGGTTGGTCAGCGTCGTCGACGTGTTGGTCAGCGTCACCATCGTGTTCGTCGAGGAATCATCCAGCTCGAACGACTGCAGCATGTGGATGTTGGTTCCCAAGTTCGGCCCCGTCTGCGCCGCGACGGCGAAGGTCGAATTCGCGGGGGTCCACATCGAGGCGTCGAGGTACCCATACTGAGCCGCCTTCGCGGCGGTGACCGCCTCCGACCCGGCAGAGAAGTCCTCGAAGAGGCTCCCCGACGTCTGACCGGTAGGCATGAACTGCGGGGGCGGGGTGATCACGACGTCAGCCGTGTTGAAGGTGTCGTTGTCCAGCTGCGTTTCCAGGGTCGCGGCTGGCTGTTTGACCAGCAACACGAAGATGGTGGTGAGGTCCTTGACGGGGTCGACCGGGTGAGTGAGGAAGTCCACGGTGACGCCGCCCCAGTCGAAGGTCAGGTCCGACATCGACTTGACCTTCACCGGGTGGAGCATGATCTGGCTCGAGAAGTTGTAGTTGTTCGTCTCGGCGGCGACCATCGTTCCATCCGTGCAGGTCGTGCTGGGGCTGGGGGTGCTGCTGCTGCCGCAGGAGAGGGTCAGCAGGGGAACCAGGGCGCAGGCGGCGAGAAGCAGATGCTTGGCACGTGTCATCGGAGACCTCGAATGGGCAGGGACGGGGGCGGATGGCCGCTACTTGGTCGACGGCCCGTAGAGAGTCGCACGCTTCTCGAAAAATCCAAACGCGCTGGTCGACTTGATCGTCTGAACGACCGTCCCCGTGCTGGTCACCTCGTGAATGTAGTTGCCCGTCCCGAAGTCGACGATCGTGTTGCCGTTGGGGAGCCGCTCCACGTCGCCGAGCACCATGACGTTGATGGCCGGGCTCGGCGTGTAGGTGAAGATCTTCGTCGACTTCTTCGCGCTCGTGTCGAGCATGAACTCGAGCGCCTGGGATGAGCCATGGCCGGAGTTGTTGTTGAAGATGAGGATGTCGTTGACGCTGATGATGTGGAAGCCGTGCTCGCCTCCCACGTAAGAATCACCGGTGAAGGTGTTCATGACGCCGGAGGGGCTGCCTCCATTGAGGACCCAGATGGTGGAGCCCGTCTTTCGATCGACCTTGGTGAGGCAGCTGTTGTCCAGGTCGGAGAAGATCAGCGCGTCGTCGGTCGGCGAGTACTCGATGTTGTTGACGTGGCAGGCCCCCGATCCGCCGTGCGCCGTCTTGGCGTTGACAACCGTCGTCGCCGCCGTGGTGGGCGTGGCGTTCGCCGGCAAGACCTTGATGTCGTCGCACCCGTTCGAACCGGTGGCATAGAAGGCGACGCTGCCGTCGGGCATCGGCGTGATCTGGTGGCTGTGGTGGGCGAACGCGGTGGTGAAGTCCGTGTCGGTCAGCCCGTCCATCGTCACCCGGTGGGTGTGGTCACCCGCGCTGTTGTCCGGAACGTTGGCGCTCGCGATCCACATATATTGCCCGTCGTAGCTCATGCGCGGGCCGCAAGCGTCGCTGCCGTCGCTGTACCACCAGACCGGCGTCCCATCGCTGTCGAGGATGTAGGCCGGCGCGCCGCCCGACTGGACGTACGCGCCGGTGACGATGAACCCCTTGTAGACCGCCGACGCGTTGCTCGTCGTGACCGTCAGGGTGGGGAGCGTGCCGTTCGGCTGCGCGCCCGTCATGATCGTGTTGTCGCCGCCCGCGCAGGTGCCGCTCGCGTTGGTGACCGAGACCCGGTAGTGGTACATCTTCGACGGCTTCATCCCGAGCAGGAGGGTGCGGTACATCGACGCGCTCAGGCTGACCGGCGCCGTCATGCCGTAGTTGGTGTCGAGGCCGAAGTCGATCTGCGCGGCGGTCGGGCTCGACGCCGTGGTGGTGAAGGTGACGATGCCGACCGTGCCGATCTTCGAGCTGGTCATCGCGGTCGGCGTGATCGTGCAGCTGGTCGAGCTGCCGCCGCTCCCGGTCGAGCTGCCGCCCGAGCCGGTCGTGCCGCCCGTCGGGGAGCCGCCGCTCCCGGTCGATCCGCCCTTCGCGCCGCCGGTCCCCGTCGTGCCACCGGTCGTCACGCTGCCGCCCGAGCCGACGCTGCCGCCCGAGCCGTTGCCGCCGGTCGACGAGCCGCCGCTGCCGTTGCCGCCGGTCGACGAGCCGCCGCTGCCGTTGCCCCCGCTTCCCGTGTTGCCCCCGGAGCCGTTACCGCCGCTCCCGGACGAGTTGCCGCCGCTCCCCGTGTTGCCGCCGGAGCCCGTATTCCCGCCGCTCGAGGAGCCCCCCGTCGCGCTGGACCCGCCCGAGCCCCCCGACCCACCAGGCTGAGCACAGCCGAGGCCCAGCGAAAGCAAACATCCGAACAACGCTACGGGGGTCGAGATACGCATAGGGGTTCGCCTTTCAACACGTATGGGTTGTAAGAAGCAGTGACGGTAAGGGGACAAACCGGCTCGAAAACCTTGGATTTATCTCGCCAGAAGCACCGCGCCGCAGCGCACCTTCGTCGCCTACGTCCTTCCGGAAAGTAAACGCTACCGGGGCGGAGGCCCGTACAGCGTCGCGCGCTTCTCCATGTAGCCGAAATTCGTCTTGGTGCTGATCTGCTGCAGGAGGTTGCCGTCCTTGTCCACCTCCTGAATCGTCCCCTTCGTCGCGAAGTCGACCATCGTGTTGCCGTTCGGGAGCCGCTGGGCGTCGCCGAGGACGTCGTTGGCGATCATCGGGTTGGCCTTGTACATCCAGGTCTGGGTCGCGGTCTTCGCCGTCAGGTCCAGCTTGACCTCGATCGCCAGCGACCCCGACCCGTCGCCCGCCGCGCTCATCCAGCTGGCCATGCTCCCGGCAGGCATCTTGCTGTTGTTGTTGAAGATGACGAAGTCGTCGGCGCCGAGGACGGTGAAGCCGTGCTCGCCCCCCTTCCAGATGACGGACCCGTTGCTGAACGAGCTCTGCGGGCCGTTCGGCACGCCGCCGTTCAGCACCCAGACGGTCGCGCCGGTCCTGGTGATCTTGGTCAGGCAGTTGTTGTCGAGGTCCGAGAAGATCAGCGTGTCGTCCGACGGCGAGTACTGGATGCTGTTGACGTGACACTTTCCTGTCCCGCCGTGCGCCGACTGGGCGTTGGCGATCGTCGTGGCGCTGTCGCTCGGCGTCCCGTTGGCGGGGAAGATCTTGATGTCGTCGCAGCCGTTCGCTCCGTACGTGTAGAAGGCGACACTGCCGTCGGGCAGCGGCGTCAGCTGGTGGCTGAGGTCCATGAACGGCGTCGAGAAGTCGGTGTCGGAGAGGCCGTCCATCGTCACGCGGTGGACGTGCGTGGTCCCCTTGGGCACGTTCACGCTGTTGATCCAGATATACCGGCCGTCGTAGCTCATCGCGACGCCGCTGGCGTCGCTGCCGCTGACCGTGTACCACCAGACACGGGTTCCGTCCCTGTCGAGGATGAAGGCCGGGGCCCCGGTCGACCCGCCGATCGTCGCCTGGCTGTACTGGCCGGTGACCAGAAACCCGCCGTAGAGGGCGCTGGCGTTGTTGGTGGTGACCGTGGGGGCCGCGAGGCCGTTGGGCGGCGGGCCCGTGGCGATCGTGTAGTCGTCGCTGGTACAGCTGCCGCTCGCGTTGGTGGCGGTGATCCGATAGTGGTACGTCGCCGACGGCTTCATGCCGAGCAGCAGCGTCCGGTGGTCGGCGGCCGCGAGATCGACGGGCGCCGTCATGCCGTAACTGCCGTCGATGCCGAAGTCGATGTGGGCCGACGTGGGGCTCGGAAGCGTCGTCGACCAGGTGACGATGCCGACCGTCGAGATCATGGCGCTGGGCATGCCCGTCTGTTGAAAGGTGCAGCCCCCCGACGCGCCGCCGCCCACGCCGGTGTTGCCGCCGGTCTCCGTGCTGCCGCCCGAACCGTTGCCGCCGGTCGCCGGGTTGCCGCCGGCGCCGCTTCCACCGATCGCGCCCACGCCTCCATCCGCTCCTCCCAGCCCCCCCGATTCTTCGCTCTTGCAGCCGACGGCGAGCCCCAGCAGACATCCGCAGAAGATCAAGGGCGTCGAGACCTGGCGCACGGGCTATGACCTCGCGCGCTTCAGGGAAGGACGATGCTGTCGAGCAGCGCCCCGTCCTGGGCGACGAAGTCGATCTGCGCCGCGTCCGGCGACACCGAGACCCGGCCGTACCCCGACTCCGTCCAGTAGAGCGAGTACCCGGTCTGCGTGGAATCGAACTTCCAGGGCGCCCCGGCGCTCCCCGGCAGCGTGTAGTGAACGCCCTCCACGACCGCGTCGGTGAAGACGTGATCGTGGCCGTAGAAGAAGACCTGTACGCCGTACTGGACCATCATCGCCTGGACGATCGCCTGCTCGCCGACGTGGGCCGCCTGCCAGCCGCCACGCCCGTAGGCCGAGTCCTCCGAGTCGCCCGCAGCGCCGCCGACGGTGTGATGGATGAAGAGAAACCGCCATTTCGAGGTCGCGTTCGCCAGAGTCTGCCCGAGCCACGCGAGCTGCGCGGCGCCCAACGTCCAGTCGTCCGGGAGCCCGGGACCTTCGCTCAATAGGTGGCAGGTGGGCGTGTAAGTCATCACATTAAGTATCACGAACAGCGCGTCGCCCCAGGTGAACGCGTAGTAGTCGCCGTTGGCGCTCCCGCCCTCCGGGTAGGTGTCGGGGCCGGGCCCGGGCGCATAGAGCAGGCGCTGGCTCATCGAGCGCGCGATCTCGTCGGGGCTGTTGCAGCCGCTCTCGCCGTCCCAGTTGCCGATCACCGGGAAGTGCGCGGCGTTGCCGACGGAGTCGCCGAGCATCCGCCGGTAGTTGAGGTAGCCGAGCCGCGCCCACGAGGCGTCGGGGGGCGGCGCGTTGAAGCCGAAGAGGTGGTAGTCGACCATGTCCCCCAGATTGATGACGAAGTCGGGGTTCGACGCCGCGACCTCGCCCGCGACGTCGAGCAGCGTCTCCTCCATCGGGCCGTAGTCGTCGTCGATGACTATCTGACCGGGGGGGATGGGATCGCGCGGCTCGATGTGCGAATCAGAGATGAGGTCGAACGTGAACGGCGACCCAGGCGGCGGCGCGGTCGCGGCGCTGCCGAGATAGAGCGGGAGCGCGCCGACGGCGCCCGCGTCTCCCGGGACGAGCACCTGATAGCTGTAACGGTGGCCAGGCGCGAGGCCATCGACGCTCCACTGGGCGATGTCGGGCGCAGGGGAGAGCGGCGGGCCGACCGGCTTCCACGGTGCCTCGTCGTCGGCGCGGATCTGGAGCCCGAGCGTCGTCGGATCTCCGGAGCGCAGCACCACGCTGAGACCGAAGCCGCTCGGCGTCGGCGCGAAGACCAGCGGCGCGCCCAGCAATTCCAGGCCCGCGTCGACGGCGCCGTCGCTGGCCGCGCCGTCAGGCGCCCCGTCCGCGACCCCGCCGTCGCCCCGGCCATCCGGCGCCGCGGCCTCGGCGCGCGCGTCGTGAGACATCCGGTCGGTCCGCGCGTCCGGTCCATCGCCGCGTCCGGCATCGGCGCGCGGACCGCGGGCGTCCGCGCGATTGGTGCCCGCGTCCCTCACCTTGTCTTCGCGGCGACCGGCCGTGGGCGCACCCGGCTGCCCCTGACAGCCGGCCAGCAACAGGACGAGGGCCGCGGCCGAGGTCGCAACCGTGGCGCAGCTCAGGCGCATGACTGGTCCACCAGGAGAGAGCCTCTCGCCATAACGACCTGCCGTCCAGCGAACCTTCTGCCAAAACGGCGGTGTCAGTCTCGCGCGACTCTTCTTCCTCGCAACCTGCGGCGATCTCCACCGGTCCCTCGAGCTGGCATGTCGCTCGCATCGAGACTCAGCCGACCATGAAATCGTGGAAGGCATTCACGATCGTCGCGGGGATCTGCCTCGGGGCGACGCAGCTCGCGGGGTGCGACCAGATGCCGCCCGTTGATGAGAACTTCGATTCGAGCCTGGGCGCCGACTTCAGGCCGCCGGCCGATGCGACGCCGGACGGCGGAGCGACCGACGCCGGCGACGCCGCCGCCGCCACGACTGCGCCCTGACCGCGCGCCTCAGGGTTTCGACCCGGAGGACGCCTTCGGCCGGCCGCACGGGAGCTCGTCGACCCAGCCGTCCCAGCCGACCGGTCCGGTGAAGAGCTTCGCGGCGTCGAGATAGCGGACCCCGGCGGCCGTCTGAAAGTGGATCGCCGTCCGCGCGCCCTTCGCCGTCGGACGCGCCGCAAGCTCGCCGCATGTCGACGGCGTGGTGGCGGGGCCGCCGACCAGCGCCTCCGAGAGCGCGCGCCCCTTGAGCCTCCCGCGGCTCGGCATCGCAAGACCGAGGATCGCCGCCAGCGTCACCGGGATGTCGGCGTTGCTGGCGGGCGCCCGGTCGACGAACCCGCGTTTGAAGTCGGGCCCGAAGCCGATCATCGTGTTCGTCACGTCGGCGCGGCCGAAGCTGCCGTGCGTCCCCTGCCCCTGTTGCAGGGTGCCGTCCGAGACGTCGACCTCGGTCCGCACGGGATCGCGGGGATCGCGGCTGAAGCTCTTGAGCGCGACGACGATCGACGGCGTCGGCGTCCGCGCGCTCCCCTCGAGGTTGATGTCGCGCAGGCTGAGTGCCCCGGCCGGCGGGCGAACCGCGTCGACGAACACGGCGCCCACGTAGTCCTGCCCGAGCAGGAAGGTCGCGACGTCGGCGATGCGCGCGGCGTCGCCGTCCGGCATGTAGATGAGGTCAGACCCGCCGTTGGCGGCGACCAGCACCTTGGCCTCGTGGAGCCCCTGGGCCTCGCAGGTCAGCCCGATGAAGCCGTTCCCCGAGGGTGGGTGGTCGTTGACGCCCATCGGGACGTAGCCCGCAAAGCCGTTGATGCCGAACACCAGCCGGTCGGCATCGCAGAGCTGCATCCGGAGGTGTGCGGCAACGTCGATCGACACGAAGCCGGGCGGCAGATCGCCCGCGCGCACGTCCGGCGCCTGGCGCTTCGCCGACGGGCTCGCCGAGGCGTGCCCCGCGGCATCGACGTCGCGCCGGCTCGCCGTCGAGAAGCCGTGGTCGGAGGTGACGAACAGATCGGTCGTCGCCGCGAGATCGGGATCGCCCTCGATGGCGCCCAGGATCTGGCGGAGCGTGTCGTCGGCGTTCTTCACCGCGCTCTTCGAGGTCGGTCCGTTGATCCCCGGAGAGAGCTCGCCCAGGCTGTCGCCCTGGTTGTGCTGGGTGGCGTCGGGATCGCGCGACCAGAACAGCAGCACGAACGGCTTCCCCCGCTTCTTCAGCTCCGGAAGGATCACCTTGGTGACGGCGTCGGCCAGGTAGCGTTGTTGCGGAATGTTGGCCACGCGCGTTCCGGGCGTCCGGCTGTCCCCGGAGAACCCGTTGTCGTCGGGAGTCTTCGGCTTGCCGGTCGCACGCGACGGCGGCGCGGCGCTGCCGAGCGCCGCCTTCAGCGCCGCCGCGATCGCCGGATCGAGCGGCACCCCCTGGTCGGAGCCGGTGCGGTCGTCGATCACGATCGTCGCGGGAACGCCGGCGCCGCGATTCCCCGCGGTGACGTCCTGAATCAGCGTCGGCCCGAGCTTCCCGATCGACGCCGTGCTGAACCCGTGCGCGCGCGCGGTGCCGAGCAGGCTCGCTTCGCCGAGGTAGTTGCCGCCCGTCTGATCGTCCAGCGCCGCCAGCACCTGATCGTCCTCGATGAACGGCGTCCCGCTCCCCAGGGTCTGGCCGCCCGTGTAGATCGTGTTGGCGAAGTCGCCCGTGTCGCCGAGCAGGTGCCCGGTCGCGATCGCCGAGGCGTTCGCCGTCGTCACTGTCGGGAACAGCGAATGGCTGTTGGCGAAGAAGACGCCTTCTTTCTGCAGGCGCGCGAGCGTCGGCGCGTCGGTCCGGTTGATCGAGCTCGGACGCAGCCCGTCGGCGACGAAGATCACGACGTTCCGCGCCTTGCCGCGCGCGTGTGCCGATCCGCACGCGGCGGCGATCACCAGCAAGCAGATCCCGACCCAAGCTCTCATGGCGCCAACGATACAGCCGCGTGCGCGGCGGCACGATCCCATTTGCCCGATCCTCGAACCTGTAACATTTGCGCCGTCGCCCTTCGTTGGACCTGGAACGGGCGCGGGCGGTCGGCCACAGTTTTAGCGAGGTGGCAACGTGGCGTGTACGCGGATAGCTTGGCTTGTTCGTCTGGTCGCGGCCGTCGGAACGGCGGCCGTCCTTGCAGTGGCGCTGCCGCCGGCGATGGCGCGCGCGGCTGACGCCCGCTACGTCAAGGGTGTCGTGGTGGTTCCACCCGACAGGGCTGGCAAGGCGCACCCGCTCGCCGAGGTGACCGTGCGCGCGCGCGGCGGGAAGGACGCGGCATCGACGGACGAGGACGGCCGCTTCTGGTTGCTCCTGCCGGCCGAAGCCAACTCCGGCGAAACGTTGACCCTCGAGGTCGAGAAGGAGGGGTACCGTCTGTGGCAGCCGACGGGCGGCGCGGTGCGCGTCCCCTCCGATCTCGAAAAGACCGTCGTGGAGATCCAGGTGGCGCCGGTCGGCTCGAAGCGGTTCGTTTCGCCCGCCGCCATCGACCTCCTGGTCAGCGACATGATGGCGCGCGCGCGCGACCAGATCGCCGAGGGGACGCGCCCGACCGACATCCGCCTCGACCGCTACCTGCGCGAGTGGGCGACGCGCTACGGTCTCTCCCTCAAGGAGGTGAAGGCGGCCGTCGACGGCTGGGCCGCCAAGGTCAAGGCCAACCGACAGAGCCCGCCGGGCCAGAAGAGCCGCGCCGCATTCGTCCGCCACGAGCTGGCGGAGGCGGCGCGCCTCTCGCACGCCGCCGTCGAGGCGGCCGCCGGCGAGGAGGCCAGCTTCGACAAGGAGGAGCAGGCGCTGGCGGCGCGGCGCCGCGCGCACGGCGGCTCCCTGCGGGAGCTGCTCAAGCGAGAAGCGGACGCCGACTTCCTCAGCGCCGCGTTCGCGCCCGCCGCCGATCTCTACCGCCGCGTGCTGTCGCTGACGCCACGCAAGGACGATCCGGCGCGGTGGGCGGCGGCGTCGCTCGATGTCGCGCGCGCGGAACGGCAGCTTGGCGCCGGCCCCGACGGCGCGGCACATCTGGACAAGGCCGCGGGCGCCTGCCATGACGCCCTCGAGGTCACCAGGCGCGACCAGCTCCCCAAGGAATGGGCCGCCGTCGAGAACGATCTGGGGGCGATCCTCCAGGCCCAGGCGAAGCTCGGACCGCGGGAGAAGGCCGGCCCCGCGCTGAAGCAGGCCGCCGAGGCGTTCCGAGCGGCGCTCGAGGTGTCGACCCGCGAGCAGCACCCGGAGGCGTGGGCGGCCACCTCCGCTCGGCTGTCGGGCGTCGAGCTCGAACAGGCGAAGCTCGCGCGGGGGAGTAAGGGGGACGAGCTCTTCGCCCTCGCCGCCGACACGTTGCGGGCGACGCTGGAGGTGCGCACCGCCGATCGCTTCCCGAACGAGTGGGCCGCCACCGAGATCCAGCTCGGCGCGATCCTCGAGCAGCAGGCCAAGCGGGCGGCCGACGACAAGGCCGACGACCTCCACGCGCGTGCCGCCGACGCCTTCCGCTTCGCGCTGCGCGTCCGCACGCGCGAGCAGACGCCCGCGGCGTGGGCGGAGGCGGAGAGCGCGCTCGCCGGCGCTCTGTCGGAACGGGGCAAGCGGACACAGGGGCCCAAGGGGGACGAGCTGCTCGCCCAGTCAGCCGAGGCGTACCGGTCGGTCCTCAAGATCCTCACGCGCGAGCACGCGCCGCGCGAGTGGGCCGCCACCGAAGCGGCGATCGGCAGCGTCCTCACCGAGCAGGGGAAGCGCGCGCCGGAGGGCAAGGGGGACGAGCTCCTGGCCCAGGCGGTCGACGCGTTCCATCTCGCCCTGCAGGTCAGGACGCGCGAGCAGCTGGCCGACGACTGGGCCGCCACGGAGGACAGCCTCGGCGGCGCGCTCGACGAGCAGGGCGTGCGCGCCAAGGGGGACAAGTCGCTGGCGCTGCTCACGCAGGCGGCCGAGGCCTACCGGCAGGCGCTCGAGATTCCGGACCCGGGAGAAATCGCCGGGCGACTGGGCGGCGACCGAGGCGAACCTCGGGACCGCGCTCGACGACCTGGGGGCCCGCAGCGAGGGGGAAAAGGGCGACAAGCTGCTGGCCGAGGCGGCCGCCGCCTTTCGCCTGGTCCTCGAGGTCACGACGCGCGACGAGGCCCCGCGCGACTGGGCGATGGCCCAGAACAACCTCGGAACGGTGCTCGCCGACCAGGCGCGGCGCACCGACGGGGCCGCGGCGGACGATCTGCTGGCGCAGGCGACCCGCGCCTTCACGCTGGCGCTGGACGTCTGCACGCGCAAGGAGCTCCCGCGCGACTGGGCGATGACCCAGAACAACCTCGGAACGGTGCTCGAGGATCAGGGGCGCCGGCGCGAGGACGAGGCCGGCGATCGCCTGCTGGCGCAGGCGGTCGACGCCTACCGGAGCGCGCTGCAGGTCTACACGCGCGACCAGTTCCCGCAGGCCTGGTCGATGACGGAGGACAACCTGGGCAACGTCCTCAACGAGATCGTCCGCCGCCAGCACCCGCCCGAGACGGCGGCCGCGAGCCGGTAGGCCGCTCCGCACGTAGGCGCGTTCCCCACACAAAGTGGAAAACTTGCCGGGTCCGCATGCCTCGGGCCTCATCAGAGAATGAGGCGATACAAAGGCACGTTGTGGCTGGCGGTCGCGGCCGCCCTGCTCTCTCCCTCGAAGGCGCGCGCGCAGACGAAGGCGACGGCGCGCGCCGCCGCTGGCGGCCCGCCGCAACGCCAGGGACGCCGGCAGGTCGCGCGACAGCCGCAGTCGCTTCCGCCGGTCACGTCGCCCTGCGGGCGCCACGTCGTCGAGGTCGCCCGCGGCGCGGTGCTGATCGACGGCCGGCGCGTCCGCTCGGCCGACAGCGACGTCTTCGTGGTCGCGCCGCCGACCTGGCGTCGTGACGGCAGCGCGCTCGCCTGGATCGAGCGGAGCCGCGGCGAAGCACGCCTGGTCGTCGTCCCCGATCTCGACGGCCCGCCCGAGCCGCTCCCCTGGACGCTGCCGACCGTCTCGACCAGCGACCGCGTCTTCTGGGCCGGCGACCGGCGGGTCGTCGTCGGACCCGCCGTCCTCGCGCCGCGCGCGATCGCGACCTGGTCCGAATAGAAAGCCCCTTGAGCTTTTAGTTCCCTCACCGACGATATTCTTCCGATCATCGTCGACGAGCGTGACGCGTGGCACGTCGAAAAAGTTCGCCCACGTTCGCGGCGTCACCCACCTTGCGCATTCGAGTGACGTCAGTTCTGCGCCACCAGAACGTTGCGAGACCGAAACGCGCGTCGGAGATCTACCTGCGGTACTGGCATCAGCCATCTGCCCCAAAGGAGATGATCGATGACCTACAAGAAGACTGCATCGTTGTTCGCGCTGTCCCTCCTGACCGCTTGCGGGACCAATCAGCCCGGCTCGAGCGATGACGGCACCGCCGTCTCCGTCGCGCTGGCCGGCCACGTCGGTGGTTCGGACGACAGCAAGGGAGACGACCACGGAGACCATGACAAGAACGACGTCCGCCACGTCCTTCTGATCAGCGTCGATGGCATGCACCAGAGTGACCTTGACTCGTACGTCGCCAACCACCCAAGCTCGACGCTTGCCAGGTTGGTTCACTCCGGCAGCGAGTACACCAATGCGGCGACCTCCAACCCGTCGGACTCCGACCCGGGTGGCACCGCGCTGATGACCGGCGGTAACCCCAAATCGACCGGCGTCTTCTATGACGTCGAGTACAGCCACAAGGTCGACGAGGCGGGCGCTCCTTGCACCCCGGGCCAGCCGGCCACCGGTGGTGACGTCATCTATGACTCGCCGGATGACGCGCTGGCGAGCGTCCCCGACTTCGTCGACCCCGCGAACGGCGCCTTCCCGTCGTTCGACGAGGACGGTTCGATCTTCGCCAGCGGCGTTGACACCAACCCGGCCGAGATCATGGACCTGAAGTTCGACCCGGAGACGTCGCTCAACTCGGGCACGTTCCCAGTAGACCCGAAGACCTGCCAGCCGATCACCCCGTGGGACTACCTCGGCGACAACACGATCTTCCAGGTCATCCACAAGGCCGGCCTGCGCACCGCCTGGTCTGACAAGCACGAGGTCTACGCGTCGTTCAATGGTCCGGGCTCGAACGGCCAGAGCATCGACGACCTCTTCTCGCCGGAGATCGACTCGCAGGCTGTCATGCCGGACGGTGTCCCCTACACGCAGGACGACGACTGGGCGCACATCAACGCCGCCACCAAGCAGTACGACGGTTACAAGGTCCAGGCCATCCTGAATGAGATCGACGGTCTCGACCACTCGGGCAAGACCCACGTCGGCACCCCGGCGATCTTCGGCATGAACTTCCAGACCGTCTCGGTCGCGGAGAAGATCCGCTCGACGCCGACGACGTTGATCGGTCCAGACGCGAACGGGCATTACACCACCAGCGATCCGGAGGCAGGTGGTTACCAGTGGGTCAACGGTCAGCTCGTTCCCGGCCCCGTCCTCTCGAGCGCGCTCGACTACGTCGACACTCAACTTGGCCGCATGGTTTCTACGATCCACAAGGACGGCCTCGCCGGCTCGACGACGATCATCGTCACGGCAAAGCACGGCCAGTCGCCGCAGGATCCGAACGAGCTCATCACCGTCAAGGATGGCCCGATCGTCAGCGCGATCAACGCCGCCTGGGCCCAGGCGCACCCGAGCAACACGAGCCTGATCGTTGCAGGAACCAACGACGACCTGTGGCAGTCCTACCTGTCGGACAACTCGCAGGCCGCTTGCGACTTCGTCAAGAGCTACCTGTGGAACCACACCGCTGATGGTTTCGACGTCAACCAGAACCCCGTCACCGTCCAGCACTCGGGCCTCGACCAGATCTGGGCCGGCGCTGCCGCCGCCCACTTCTTCGGCGTCTCGGTCGACAACGGCAAATACCCGGACGTCTTCGGCAAGGTCCAGGAGGGCATCGTCTACGCGAAGCCGACCAAGCTCGCCGAGCACGGTGGTATGAACACCGGCGACCGACACGTGCTGATGGTTGTCAGCGGCCCGGGCATTCCGGTTCAAGTCGAGTCCACCTCCGTCGAGACCACCCAGGTGGCGCCGACGATCCTCGCCCTCCTGGGGCTCAACCCGCACGCGCTGACGGCCGTCCAGATTGAGGGCACGCGGGTCCTTCCGGGCCTTCGGTAGACCGCAGGCTGAACGCTGACCGGAAGCATCCAGGTGGCGGCTCGCTCCCCGGCGGGCCGCCGCTCTTCTTTAGTGTCCCCAGTGGAACCAGCGGGCGCTCGCGTAGAAGAGACCACCGAGCCCGGCTGAAAAGGCGAGGTCGCCGTAAAGCGCGTGCTCGAGGCCGACCAGCAACGTCGAGCGCCAGCGTTCGTAGGTCGAGGCGAACACCAGCCCCGCGGCGGTCGCCAGCACCAGGGCGGCGACGTTGTTCACGGCGACGTGGGCCCACCCGAACGCGAGTCCGCTGGCCAGCACGCGGGCGGCGGGTCGATCGAAGAGGTCGCCGTAGCGGTGGAAAAAAAAGGTGCGGCAGACGATCTCCTGCGCGTAGGCGGAGATCGGGTAGAGAACCATGATGATCGCCCAGAGCCCCGGGTGGGCGCGCGGCAGCAGGGGTTTCCGGGCGAACAGCACGGCGCCGGCGATCAGCAGGGAGCCCACCAGCGCGGTTCGTATCAGCACCTGCCGGAGACCGCGCCGGGCGCCCGCGGTTCCGACGAGGTCGCCGCGCGGGAATGTCGGGTCCATCAGCAGGAGCGCGCCGCAGAGCGCGCCCGTGCTCAGGATTCCCACCGTCACCATCCAGCGCGGGCCCAGCGCCAGCAGGGCCGGCCCGACACAGAACAGCAGCACCATCTCGGCGCCGCGCGCCGCCCGCGCCGAAGCCATCTGACCCATCTGTAGCGTGCGCGCGCTCCTCCGCAGGTGACGTTTCCACGCTCCGATTGTGACCGTTTGCTGTCGTTGCCGTCCCGATGCGCGGGAGCTGTGTACCAGCCGCCATCATTGTGACGCCCCGTTGCCGTACTGATGCGGATCAGTTTCCGCGACGCCGCTTGAATGGGCGTAAGAGCAGTGAGAGATGGTCAGCACGAACGGGGCGCACCCTCGGTTCGAGCAGCGGGCACCCGACGAGGAGCCCGAAGGACCTGCGCGCCGTCGCGTCGGCGAGCGGCCGAAGATCGTCGCCGTCATCCAGGCGCGCACCGGCTCGACCCGCTTGCCCGGCAAGGTTCTACGCCCGATCGGGGGACGCCCGGTGCTGGCCTGGATGCTGGATCGGGTCGCCGCGGCCGCCGAGCTCGACGAGATCGTGGTCGCCACGACCTACCTCGGGGCCGACGAGCCGATCCGCGCGCTCTGCGCCGAGCTGGGTGTGCTTTGTCTCTCGGGGCATCCGACCGATCTGCTCGATCGCCACCTCAAGGTCGGCCGGGCCCGCGCAGCGGACGCCGTGGTGAAGATACCGTCGGACTGCCCGCTCATCGATCCGCGGGTCATCGATCTGGTGGTGGCCAGCTTCCGGCGCCACTACCCACGGCGCGCCTTCGTCAGCAACCTCCACCCGCCCACCTGGCCCGACGGGAACGACGTCGAGATCCTCCGCTTCGACGTTCTGGAAGAGGCCTGGTGCCTGGCGACCCGGACCTTCCAGCGCGAGCACACGACGCCGTTCGTCTGGGATCAACCCGAGCGGTTCGCGCTCGGCAACGTCGTCTGGCCGGGGGGGCGCGACCTCGCGGCCAGCCACCGGCTGACGCTGGACTACGAGGAGGACTTCCGGCTCATCGCCGACGTCTTCACCGCGCTCTACCGACCCGAGGCGCCCCCGTTCACCGTCGAGCAGATCGTCGCCTATCTCGACGCGCACCCCGAGGTTCGGGCGCTGAACGCCGGCCACCTCGGTTCGAGCTGGATGTCACGCCACGCCACCGAGCTCAACACCCTCCGTCGCAGTCTGCCGACGCCCACCTCGCTGGCGAGGCCGCGATGACCGATTTCGGCCCGATCGCCGAGACCGCCCGGCGCGTCCGCGCGCACGCCATCCGGATGGCGACCGGCGGCGGCTGCTTCCTCGGCGCGTCGCTCTCCTGCGCCGACATCCTGGTCTACCTCTACAGCCGCGTCCTGCGGACCTCGCCCGAGCGCCGCCAGGACCCCGACCGCGACTACCTGCTGCTCTCCAAGGGACACGACGTGCCGGCGCTGTACGGGACGCTCGCGGAGCTCGGCTACTTCCCCACCTCGCGGCTCGCCAATCACCTGTCGACCGAGGACCACCTCTACTGGCATCCGCACCGGGCGATCCCGGGTGTGGAGTTCCATTCGGGATCGCTCGGGCACCTGCTGTCGGTCGGGATGGGGATAGCGCTCGACGCCAAGCTCACCGGGGGTCCGTCGCGCGTGTTCGTGGTCGTGGGTGACGGCGAGCTGAACGAGGGGTCGGTCTGGGAGGCGGCGCTGGTCGCCTCGGCGAAGCGCCTCGACAACCTGGTCGTCATCGTCGACCGCAACGGATTTCAGGCGAACCTCGCGACCGAGTCGCTGCTGCCGCTCGAACCGCTGGGGGACAAGCTGGCCAGCTTCGGGTTCTCGGTGGCCGAGATCGACGGCCACCACTACCCGTCGCTGGAGGAGGCGTTCGCCACCCTCCCGCGCCGCGCGGGGCGGCCAACCGCCATCATCGCGCGGACGGTCCGCAACAAGGGGCTCCCGAGCATCGAGGGGCGACCGGAACGCTGGTTCGTCAACCTGTCGCCCGACGAGGTGAAGATGCTGCTCGACGAGCTCGAAGGAACCTCGCGCGCGCAGTTGACCTCCGAACCGCTGGTGGTCCGATGATCGCCGCAGGGGAGAGGAGCTACGCCAGCGTCTTGCACGACCTGGCCGAGGCCGATCCGCGCCTCCTGGTGCTGACCGCGGAGAACCGCGCCGCCATCCGCGACCTCCCCGAGAAACTCGGGGATCGCTTCATCGACGTCGGAATCTGCGAGCAGACGATGATCGGCATGGCCGCGGGCCTCGCGCTGCGCGGACGGGTGCCCGTCGTCCACGCGCTCGCCACCTTCCTGACCCTGCGGGCGTTCGAGTTCATCCGTGACGACGTGGGCATCGCGGGGCTGCCGGTCAAGCTGGTCGGCGGCGTGCCGGGGTTTCTTTCCGAGGCGAACGGCCCCACCCACCAGGCGAT
The DNA here is from genome assembly GCA_963831685.1 of uncultured Pseudomonadota bacterium. GTDB lineage: Bacteria > Myxococcota_A > Polyangia > Fen-1088 > Fen-1088 > JADGRB01. Next base: position 204,989 of record CAWHRJ010000004.1, on the reverse strand, counting down.
CGACGACCTGGCGGTGATGCGCGCGATCCCGGGGATGCAGATCTTCTGCCCGTCCGACGAGACCGAGCTCTGCGCCGCGCTGCCCGCGATCCTCGCCAGCCCCGGGCCCGCCTACATCCGCTTCAACGCGACGAAGAGCCGCCTCCACCACGCGCCGTTCGAGATCGGCTGGGCCGAGGTGCTGTGCGACGGGCGCGACCTGGGGGTCCTGTGCGCGGGCCTGCTGGTCCCGCACGCCAAGGAGGCGTGCGACCTCCTGCGGGAGGACGGGATCGCCGCCCGCCTGATCAATCTCCGCACCGTCGCCCCGATCGACGAGGAGGCGATCGTGGAGACGGCCGCCCGCTGCGCCGTCCTCGTGGTGATCGAGGACCACCTCCTGGTGGGCGGAATCTATCAACAGGTCTGCGAGGTCCTCGTCCGGCGCGGCGTCGCGGCTGCCGTCATCCCCTTCGGTCTCGACGGGCGCTGGTTCCGTCCGGCCCTGCTCCCCGCCGTGCTGGAGCACGAGGGGTTCAGCGCCGCCCGGCTCGCCGAGCGGCTCGGCCGCGTTCACCGGGAGCGTCGCGCGGCCCCGTCTCTCGAAGGCGCCGCCGGCGCCGAGCGCGGCCTTCATTCGGTCCACAACGGAAGGAGCAGGCCGTGACCGCCAACAGAGTGACCTTCAACCTCGACGATCCACCCATCGGCGTCTCCGACGCGCTCTACGAACGGGCGCGCCGGCTGATCCCCGGCGCCACGCAGACGCTGGCCAAGGGGGCCGGCCAGCACGTGCGCGGCGTGGCGCCCAAATTTCTCCGCTCCGGACGCGGGGCCCACGTGGTGGACGTCGACGGAAACGAGTACCTCGACATGACGATGGGGGTCGGGCCGCTCATCCTCGGGTACGCCGACGCCGCCGTCGACGCCGCCATCCGCAGTCAGCTGGTAGACGGCATCACCTTCTCCCTGCCGCACCCGCTGGAGGTCGAGGTCGCCGAGCAGATCCGCGCGATGGTCCCGGGCGCCGAGAGCGTCCGCTTCGGCAAGAACGGCTGCGACGTGACCACGGCCGCCGTGCGGCTGGCTCGCGCCTTCACCGGGCGCGAGAAGGTCCTCTGCTGCGGTTACCACGGCTGGCACGACTGGTACATCGCGGTCACCGATCGCCGGCTGGGGATCCCGACCGAGGTCGCGGCGTTGACCTACACCTTCGCCTACAACGATCTGCCGGGGCTGGAGGCGGCGCTCGACGACGACGTCGCCTGCGTCATCCTCGAGCCGACCACCTTCGAGGCGCCGCGCCCTGATTTTCTCCCGGGGCTGAAGCGGCTCTGCGCCGCGCGCGGCGTGCTGCTGATCTTCGACGAGATGTGGACCGGCTTCCGGCTGGCCCTCGGCGGCGCGCAGGAACGGTTCGGCGTCACGGCCGATCTCGCCTGCTTCTCCAAGGCGGTCGCCAACGGCATGCCGCTGTCGGTCCTGACCGGGCGGGCCGACGTCATGCGCCTCCTCGAGAAGGACGTCTTCTTCTTCTCGACCTTCGGCGGCGAGGCGCTCTCGCTGGCCGCGGCCCACGCCACGCTGCGCGAGCTCGACGCGCGGAGGGTTCCCGCCTACCTCGACGCGCTCGGCTCACGGCTGCGCGATGGATTCAACCAGCTCTGCGCCGAGCTCGACGTTCCGTTCGTCCGCTGCGTCGGCTACGGCTGCCGGACGCTGGTGACCTTCACGCCGCAAGGACCAGCCAAGAACCTCGAGCCGCGTTTCATGAAGTCGTTCCTGCAGCAGGAGCTGATCCGGCAGGGAGTCCTCTGGGGGGGCTTCCACACCCTCTCGGCGGCGCACACCGAGGACGACGTCGACTATCTGCTCACCGTCTATCGGGAGGCGCTGGCGGCGCTCCGCGTGGTGGTCGAGCGCGGGACGCTGCTCGAAACGTTGCGGGGAGCGCCGGTCGAGCCGACCTTTCGCCAGACGACCAACTTCAACCTTCGCCCCAAACCGCCGGCCGAAGCGACGGTTGTCGAAGCGACGGCCGCGACACCGCCGGTCGCGGAACCGCCGGCCGCAAAGACAGCGCAGGCGGCCGATGCGTAACGACGCCCCACCGGGATTCTCGCTGGCGGGGCGCATCGCCGTCGTCACCGGCGCGGCCGGCCTTCTCGGTCGCGAGCACTGCCGCGCGCTCGCCGATGCGGGCGCCATGGTGGTGGCCACCGATCTCGCGGAGGCGGCCTGCGCCGAGCTCGAGCGCCAGCTCAAGGCCGAGGGTCGCCCCGCCGTGCGCGGCATCGCCGCCGACATCACCGATCCCGCCTCGGTGGCGCGCCTGCGCGACGAGGTCCTCCTGACCGGCGATCGCATCGACGTGCTGGTCAACAACGCCGCCCTCAACGAGAAGGTGGAGTCGGCCGGCGCCGGCCAGGAGAGCGCCACCCGGTTCGAGCACTTTCCGGTGGAGCGCTTCCGCCAGATGATGGAGGTCAACGTCACCGGCACCTTCCTGACCTGCCAGATCCTGGGCGCCGAGATGGCGCGCAGGCGTTGCGGCAGCATCATCAACGTCGCCTCGACGTACGGATTGGTCGCGCCGGACCAGCGTATCTACCGCCGGCGCGACGGCAGCCAGACCTTCTGGAAGAGCGCCGGCTACCCCGCGAGCAAGGGCGCGGTGCTCGCCTTCACTCGCTTTCTGGCCGCTTACTGGGCCGACCGCGGCGTGCGCGTCAACAGTCTGTCCCCCGGCGGCGTCGGCCAGGCCGAGCAGGATCCCGACTTCGTGGAGGCCTACGCCAGCCGCACGCCGCTCGGGCGGATGGCCGAACCGGACGAGTACCGCGGCGCCGTCGTTTTCTTGGCCAGCGACGCCTCCAGTTACATGACCGGCGCGACCCTGACCGTCGACGGAGGGTGGACCGCATGGTGAGCACGAACGGCAGATCTCTCTGGGCTCCGCTGCTGGCGGACGATCTCCTGCGCCGGACCGCCCGGCTCAAGCTGGTGATCACCGACGTCGACGGCGTGCTCACCGACGGCGGAGTCTACTACTCCGAAACCGGCGAGGCGCTCAAGCGCTTCTCCGTGCGCGACGGGATGGGCGTCGAGCGGCTGCGGCAGCAGGGGATCGAGACGGCCTTCGTCACCCGCGAGCAGTCGGCCATCGTCGCGCGTCGCGCAGAGAAGCTTCAGGTCCGTCACTGCTACCTGGGCATCGCCGACAAGGAGGCGTTCCTGCCCGAGCTCCTGGAGCAGGCCGGCGTCACCGCCGAGGAGATCGCCTACATCGGCGACGACGTGAACGACGAGGGGATCATGGGCGTGGTGGCCGAGCGGGGCCTGGTCGGCGCGCCGCTCGACGCGGTCCCCTCGGTCCTGCGCCGCGCGCACCACTGCTGCGCGCTCCCCGGCGGCTGCGGCGCGTTCCGCGATTTCGCCGAGTGGATTCTCGATCTGAGGTCCCAGGCGCGCCAGCCGAGCGCTCTTGCCCAAAAGGAGGTCCGATGACGCCTGGCTCTACAATCCCGACTGACTCCGCCTGTGACGCGCGCGCGAAGATCGGCGACAAGTGGATCGGTGCTTCCTCGCCCGTCTTCGTGATCGCGGAGATCGGCATCAACCACAACGGTTCGCTCGACGTCGCCAAGCGGCTCATCGACGGCGCCGTGCTGGCCGGCGCCGACGCGGTGAAGTTCCAGAAGCGAACCCCCGAAAAATGCGTCCCGCGCGACCAGTGGAACATCGAGCGCGACACGCCCTGGGGGCGCATGACGTACATCGACTACCGGCGGAAGATGGAGTTCGGGCCGCGCGAGTACGCGGAGATCGACCGCCACTGCGCCGAGCGCCGCATCCTCTGGTTCGCCTCGTGCTGGGACGAAGAGTCGGTCGACTTCATGGAGTCGTTCGCAGCCGCCCTGCTACAAGGTCGCCTCGGCGTCGCTGACCGACACGCCGCTGCTGCAGAAGATGCGCGCCACGGGGCGGCCGCTCATCCTCTCGACGGGAATGTCGACCTCCGAGGAGATCGCGACCGCGGTCGAGGCGATCGGGCGAAAAGACCTTCTGATCGCGCACGCGACGTCGACCTACCCCTGCCCGCCCGAGCACCTCAACCTGAACATGATCAGCACGCTCAAGGCGCAGTACCCCGACTGTCCGATCGGCTACTCGGGGCACGAGGTGGGGCTGGCGCCGACCTGGGCGGCGGTCACGCTGGGCGCGACGTTCGTCGAGCGTCACATCACCCTCGACCGCGCCATGTGGGGCAGCGATCAGGCCGGCTCGGTGGAGATCGGCGGTCTCCTGCGGCTGGTGGCCAACATCCGCGACATCGAGCGCTCGCTGGGAGACGGCGTGAAACGGATCTACGAGGGCGAGCTCGCCGCGCGCAAGAAGCTCCGCCGCGTGGTCAGCGCCGCCGCCCCTTCGACGAACTGACAGGCGCGCTGCTTGTCGACACCGCACGCGGTCGCGGTCTGGCGGGTCCTCTCGCCGGTCCTCATCGTCTCGTCGGCCCTGGTGCTCATCGCGCTCGAGCGCTGGCGCCCCTATGACCGCCGGCAGCGCTTCCTGCGCAAGGGGTTCTGGACCGATCTCCTCGGGTACACCCTCTTCCAGAGCTACGTGCTCGGCTTCGTCATCACCCGGCTCTCCGCCTGGATCGACGGCGCGACCGGGCTGTCGCGCCTGCACCTCGTCGCCACCTGGTCGATCTGGGCGCAGGTCGCCTTCTTCGTCGTCACGCACGATCTCTACATCTACGTCTTCCACCGGCTGCAGCACCGGTCGCCGACGCTCTGGCGCCTCCACGAGGCGCACCACGCGACGACCGACGTCGACTGGCTGTCCGGGTCGCGGTCGCACGCGCTGGAGATTCTCGTCAACCAGTCGATCGAGTTCGCCCCCATCGTGCTGCTCGGCGGCGCGCCCGAGGTGGCGCTCATCAAGGTGACGCTCGACGCGATCTGGGGGATGTACATCCACTGCAACGTCGACGTGCGCAGCGGGTGGCTGCAGCGAATCGTCAACGGGCCCGAGATGCACCGCTGGCACCACGCGATCGAGATCCGCGACGGCGTGAACTTCGCGACCAAGTTCGCCTTCTGGGACTGGCTCTTCGGGACCGCACACCTCCCGGCCCGCAAGCCGTCCGGCTACGGGATCGCCGAGCCCTTTCCGGCGGGCTATCTGCGCCAGCAACTGCACCTCTTTCTGCCGCGTGCGGCCCAGGCTCCCGCCGCCGCCGATCTTCCCTCGGTCCTCTGAGTGGCACCGGCGAAGGGCGCGACGCTCGCTCTCGGTCAGGCTAGGGTGCGTATGGACCCCGCCGTTTCCCGTTCTCCGCGCCCGGACGCCGCGCGACGGCTGGTGCGCCTCGGCCTCGTCGCCGTGGCGCTTTACGCCCTCTCGCGGCTGGTCCGCGGCCAGGACCTCGGCGCGGCCGTCACCCTCATTCGCCGGGTCGGCTGGCCGCTGCTGCTGGTCCTGCTTCCCACGCTCGCCGCGATGTCCCTGGACGTCACGGGGTGGCGGCTCATCCTGCGGGCGCTCGGCGCGTCCGTTCGCTGGCGGCAGCTGCTCGGGCTGCGGCTCTCGGTGGAGGCGCTGGTCCTCGTCCTCCCGGGCGGCTCGGTGGCCGGCGAAGCGGCGAAGGCGGCGATGCTCACCAAGCGAACCTCGGTCGCGTTCCCGACGGCCGTCGCCAGCCTGGCGGTGACCAAGGCCTACCTGTTCGCGACCGACGGCCTCTACCTCGGATTCGCGGCGGTCTGGGCGGCCGCAGACGCGGCGCTCTTCCCCGGGCACGCGACCTGGTTGCCCGCGCTGGCTGGAATCTCCGCGTTGATCCTGATGGGCGGCAGCGGCGCTTTTCTCGCGCTCCTGCACCGGGCCTCTCTGGCCACCCGGCTGGCGCGCACGCTGCAGCGGGTTCCCATCGCCCGCTTTCGCACCTGGATCGCCGAACGGGAACGGGGCTTCCACGAGGTCGACGCCACGGCGGGCGCTTTCTTCGTCGCGCCGCGCTCACTCAAGGCGCGCGTCTTCCTGTCGTTCCTGCTCGAGTGGCTGGTGGAGGGAGCGGAAACCGTTCTCATCGTCCGCTGCCTCGGGCTACCCCTGCCCCTCGGGCCGATCCTCGCGCTCGACGCCATCGGGTCGCTGTTGCGGGTGCTCGCCTTCTTCGTCCCGGCCGGGCTGGGCGTTCAGGACGCCGCGCTGATCCTGCTCTTGCGCCAGCTGGGGGTCCCCAACCCGCTGGCCGCCGGGGCCGCGCTGGTCCTCATCAAGCGGGCCAAGGAGCTGATCTGGATTGCCGTCGGCTCGCTGCTGCTGATCGCTCGCCGAGGTCCTGGGCGCTCGAGCGGTCCCGAAGCGAACGCGCCCGTCACGTAACGCGCGCTTCATCGCTCACTGGTCATCGAACCGTAGCCGAGGCTCAACGGAGCGTGACGGTCGTTGCGAGAGCGGCACCATCAGTTTGCGCGGCGCCCGATCGGACCCGTGTATAGGAGAGAGACGAGATGCTCGACGCGGACAGAGCGCCAGCTCGGTTCGAAAGTCGGATGCCCGACCGGGCAGTCCTCGACGTCGCACGCGCGGCCGCGCCGCACCTCGCGATGGCCATCGCCTACCTCGTCCTGCTGGCGCGCTTCGGCCTCGGGGGGCCGGTCCACTGGTTGTTGGCCGCGATCTTCGTGGCCAGCGCGGCCGCGCGGCCGCGCGCGGCCAGCGCGCTGCTCGACGCGCTCCCCTTCGCGCTGTTCGCCGCAGCCTACGACCTCCTGCGCGTCGCGCGGACGTTCGTCGTCGCGCAGGGAGTGGAGGTCTGGCGACCTTACTGGTTCGACCTGATCGTCTTTGGCGTGGGTGCCGGACCGCATCGGATCACCCTCAACGAGCTCTTCGCCCGGCATCACTGGCCCGTGGTCGACCTGGTGGCGGGGCTGGCCTACTTCTCGTACATCTACGCCGTCCTGGGGTTCGCGGTCTACGTCGCGCTGGTCGATCGCACGGAGACCGGCGCCCGGCGGACGCGCGCGCTCGGCTGGACCTTCCTGGGCGTCAACCTGGCCGCGTCGCTCACCTACCTCTTTTGCCCGGTCGCGCCGCCCTGGTACGTGGCGACGCACGGCTTCGGCCCGGTCGATCCGGCAACGCCGGCCAGCGCGGCGGCCCTCGTCCGCTGGGACGCCCTGGTCGGCGTCCCCTACTTCCAGCACTTCTACACCCACGCCTCCGACATCTTCGGATCGATGCCCTCGATGCACTGCGCTTACCCGATGATCCTTTTCCTCTACGCCCTCGAGCTCCGGCGACTCCGCTGGATCGCCGTCCTGGGACTGTTCCAGCTCCTCATGTGCTTCTCGGCGATCTACCTGCAGCACCACTATGTGTCCGACGTCCTCGTCGGCATGCTCTACGCACTCCTCGGCTACGCGCTGGAGCGTCTCCTCACAGGGCGCCAGCCGATCTCCGTCGCTGCAGCGCCGTCAGCAGCGCCGGCGCCAGGATGAGCGCCGCCAGCAGGCAGGTCAGCTCGCCCAGGATCGCGGTCAGTCCGAACGAACGGATCCCGGCGTTCGACGACAGCAGCAGCGAGGCGTAGCCGACCGTCGTGGTCCAGGAGCAGAGCACCACCGCGCCGCCGGTCGTGGCCAGCGCGCTGCGCACCGTCGCCGCGCCCCCGAGCCGCTCGCGCGCGACGACGTTGACGGCATAGTCGACGCTGATGCCGAGGGTGATGGGCAGCGCGACGAAGTCGAGGAAGTTCACCTTGAGCCCGCAGAGAGCGGCGCCTGCAATCATGAGCGTCGTGCCGGTCGCCGCGCAGGCGAACGTGACCGCCGCGTGCCGACCCCACCCCAGCACGACGAGCACGAACAGCACCACGCCCAGCGAGGCGGCGGCGGTCGCCCGCGGCCCCGCCCGGACCACCGCGCGCAGCACGTCCGCGAACACGAAGGCCCCGCCGCCCAGCGCCGTCCCGGCAGGTAGATCGAGCGCGCGGACAGCATCGACGAAGGCGATCATGTCCCGTCCGTTCCACCCGTCGAAGCGCGAGGCTTGATTGGCGAACAGCAGGAAGCCGCGGGCGCCGTTTCGTTCGACGTACCGACGCGCCAGGGGCTCGGGGATGTCGGCCACGGTGAGCGGCCGCAGGTGATCGGGCGGGCGGAAGCGGCGCGCGTCGTCGGCGTCGAGCACGTCACCCGCCCGATCGACGAGGCGGCGAAGCTCGGCCAGGACGGCCAGCTTCTCCGGCTGGTCCCGGGGGACGAAGTCCCGGATCGACCCCACCTTGCGAAACAGCGCCGCGCCGGCGCTGACGCCCGGCTCGTCCTCGGCGTGCGCCCGGAGAATCTTCTCCACCCGCTCGGACTCCGCCTCGCTGCCGACGCCGATCATGAAGCCGCCCACGAACTGACGCCCGAACGCCTCGTCGATGCGCGACATCCAGCGCCGGGCGTCGGTGGCCATTCCGCTGTCCGATCGCAGCCGCTGCCAGTTGTACTCGAAGGGATCCGACACGAGGTAACGGATCGTCATCAATGACGCCGCCGCGACGAGCGCCCCGCACGCGACCAGCACCGGCGCCGGCCGCGCCGCCACCAGGCGTGCCAGCAACCTGCCGATCCCCGGCTCGCCCGCGATCTTCAGCCGCCCGGCCGCGTCGAGTGACGAGAGCAGCGCCGGCAGGACCGTGTAGGAGGTGATCCAGCAGAAGACCATCCCCACGCCGCCGATCACCCCGAAGTCCCGGAATCCGCGGAAGTCGGTGAGGATCAGCGAGGCGTAGGCGATCCCCGCCGCCAGCGCCGCCGCCAGTGTTCCGGTGAACGACCCGCCCAGCGCCAGCGCCAGCGCCTCGCCTTGCAGGCGCCCGCCACGCCGCTCCTCGAGGTAGCGGCCCAGCACGATGATCCCGAAGTTGATCCCGTTGCCGACGACGATCGACGACAGGAAGGCGGTCACGCTGTTGAGGTGGCCGATCGTCACACGCACCACGCCGAACGTCGCCAGGGTGCCGACGGCCAGCGCGCCCAGCAGCGCCGCCAGCGCCGCCGCCGATCGGAAATAAGTCAGCATCGACGCGCCGACCACCAGCACGGTCAGGAGGAGGGCCAGCGCCATGCCGCCCAGGATCGCGCGGTGCTCGGCGACGGCGATGACGACGTCCTCGGTCATCCCGAAAGAGACGCCCGGCCCGACGTCCCGCGCGGCGCCCGCGATCGCCTCTCGCAGCGCGGCGACCAGCCGCTCGCCCTCGCTGACCGACGCGGAGGGGAACGCGGCCTGGACGATCAGGACCTGCGTCCTGCCGTCCTTGGAGACGATCCGGCGCGGCCGGCGATCCCTCCCGTCGGCGTCGTCCAGCCGCCCGCGCAACTTCGCGATCGTCCGCTCCTCGTCGGCCTTGTCGCGGGCCACGTCGGCCGGATCGTCCAGGGAGACGTAGAGGGGATTGGCGGAGAGCTCGGCGCGCCGGACGCGCGCCGACAGCACGTCGCGCGCGGCCTCCAGATCCGTCAGGGGCGCGAACAGGAACCGGTGGTCCGCGATGTAGCTCCGACCGGCGCTGTCGTCGACGACCACGTCGGCCACCAGGGAGCGATCGATCCGGCGGATGCGCTCGGCGAGCGCGAGCGCCCCCTTCTCGCGCTGGGCGGCGTCGTCGCTCGCCACCGCGCAGAGGACGAGGCCCAGCGCCGTCGTCCGCCCCTCGATAGCCTCCAGGTCGCGCACCGACCGCTCGTGCGACGGAAGCAGGTTCGACAGATCGGCGCGCAACGGGAGGGTCAGCGCCAGCGCCAGACCGGCCGCGGCCAAGAGGCCGGCCAGCAAGAGAACGCGACGGCGCCGCCGCTCGAGCCAGGCGACGTAGCGGTCGAACCGAACCTGCCTCTCTTTCAGCGCCAAGCCCTCCAAGGGCGATAGAATGCGGCGAAATGTCCCGGCTGGCGAACCTCGCGCTCCTGCTGCGCAGCCTGGCGTTTGCGGCCATCATGTTCGTGGGGCGACTGCTGCTCGTCTTCGGGGCGCTCATCCCCTACACCGTCGCGGGCGCCGTCGAGAAACGGCGGCGACGGGCGGCCCGACCGAGGACGCCGGGACGGCCGCGCGTGTTGTTCATCGGCGGCACCATCAACCACACCACCCAGGTCCGACAGATCGCGGCCGAGCTGCCCGACTGCGATCACGCCTTCACCTGGTACTACTGCGACGGTTTCCTCGAGCTCCTTCGCCGGCTCGGCGCGCTCAAGACGACGGCGGCCGGCGACAAGCTGCGCGCGCGCTGCCTCGCGCACCTCGAAGAACACCGCCTCCCGCTCGACCTGGGAGGCGTTCGGGGACCTTACGATCTGGCGATCACCTGCTCGGACATGGTCGTCCCCGGGAATCTCCGCGGCCGGCCCCTGGTGCTGGTCCAGGAGGGGATGACCGATCCCGAGGACCTCGTCTTCAAGCTGGTGCGAGCCTTCCGGCTCCCGCCGTGGCTCACCACCACCTCGTCGGCGACGGGGCTGAGCCACGCCTACGACCGTTTCTGCGTCGCCAGCGACGGCTACCGCGACCTCTTCGTCCGCAAGGGTGTGGCGCCCGACAAGATCGTCGTCACCGGGATCCCGAACTTCGACAACTGCGGGCGATTTCTGCAGAACAGCTTTCCGCATCGGGGGTACGTCCTCGTCTGCAGCTCCGACATCCGCGAAACGCTCCGGTTTGAAGACCGCCCCGGGTTCATTCTCAAGGTGGTGCGTATCGCGGCCGGGCGGCAGATCATCTGGAAGCTCCACCCCAACGAGAATGTGGCGCGGGCGCGCGCCGAGATCGGCAAGCTGGCCCCTCGCGCGCTGGTGTTCGACACCGGCAACGCGGAGGAGATGATCGCCAACTGCGACGTCCTCGTGACCCAGTTCTCGTCGACGGCCTATGTCGGCCTGGCGCTCGGGAAGGAAGTGCACTCGTACTTCGATGTCGAGGAGCTCCGACGCCTCTGTCCCGTCCAGAATGGACGGACCAGCGCCAAGAGAATCGCGAACGTCTGTCGTCAATTGCTGGGACTCCCGGAAAACCCTCAGCTGCCGAGTCTGGGCGAGCACCGGAACGATCTGGCAGTGTGAGAACGCCTCGGCAGCATCATCGCGAACTTGGCGCTCACGCTCGGTTACGACTCGGCCACAACGACATTTCCCGGACGGGGGCTCGACCGAAATCCGGCGACGATTTTCGACATCCGGTGAGACCATCGGCCGCGAAGGGCCGATCGCCGCGGATCACGCGGGCCAAAATCGTGGCGCGCTCCTTGCGAGTGCTGATCGTCGAAGCGCATGCCTCGCGTTCTCGCTCACGTCTTGACGATCGCCGCGGCCACCCTCCTCCTCGGATGCGGCGACAACGATCGGGCCAGCGGTGAGATCGTCATCGCGACGACCTTCGCGCCGGCGGACAACTGTCCCAGCATTGCTTGGGCGGTGGCGGCGCCGGCGCGGACCTCGGTTGGCGGCATCATCTCTGTGGCGGCGGCGGCAACGGATCCCGATCCGGACGACGTCCTTGGCTACACCTGGTCGCCGCCCGACGGCATCGCGAAGTCGACCTCAGCCGCGACCACGTACACCTGCACCTCAGCCGGACCGAAGACCTTGTCGCTCGCCGTCTCCGACCACCATCGGCCGAACCCGTGCAGCACCAGCACGACTCTGCAGATCAACTGTGTCGGCGGCGGATCCACGCCCGAGCCCTGACGGGCGACGCGGCCACGAATCGGGCGACGGCTCACGCGCGCGGCAATTGCCGTCCCGGCCCGCAACGCCACATTTGCAGGGGTGGACGGGGGAGAGTGGGCTGGGCGTCCGGCGAACGATGTGGGCGACGGACCACCGCCCGGGGAACTGCCCGCACCACCGAGCGCGGCGAAGCAGCTGTTCCGTTTCGGACTGGGGCTGGCCGTGCTCACGCGCGAGCGGATGGGGGCCATCCTGGCGGCCTCGAGTGCCGCGGCAGGCCAGCCCGCCCCCCGGCAGACGACTTCCGATGAGGCCGCGCCCCGTCCCGGAGACGCGGCGCTGGGTCTCGTGCTGGGCGCGGCCGACGCCGGACTGCGGGCCCGCCCCGCGCTGCGCGACCGCTGGCTGGCGCTGACCGCTTCGGCGCGACGCCTGTCGGAGCCGATCGCCCGCGCGTATAACCTCATCGGCTGGCTCCCCGGCGTTCCTCGCCGGGCGGCCCACCTGCGCGCCTGGCGCGCCACCGGAGAGCGGCGGCTCGCCCGCTGGGCCGCCGTGGGGCGGCTCGAGCGGGACGAGAGTCGTGCCGTCGCGCGCGCGGCCCTCACCATGCTGCGCGAGACGATGCTCGCGCGCATCTCCGAGAGCCCGGACCTCAAGGGCGTCATTCGCGAGCAGAGCGCGGGGATCGCCGTGACCGCGGTGACCGAGCTGCGCGAGCGTTCGGCCCAGATTGACGACCTGGCGGAGGGGGCGGTCAGCCGGCTGCTCGGCCGCGGCCCTTCCCGCCGGGCGCGATGACCGCCTCGGTCGCCGCCGCCGGGCCACGGGCGGGATTCGTCACCCGCCTGGCCGCGCTCATCGTGGACGCGCTGGTGGTCGTGCTCGGGCTGCGCGGCACGATTTGGCTGCTGGACGTGAACGCTCACTTCCTCCGGCGGTTCGCCCCCCCGGTCAGCCTCTCCGCCATCGTGCTGGTCTGCGCGCCGTTCGTCGCGGGCCTCTACCAGGTCGTCGGGTGGCGGCTGCGCGGACAGACGCTCGGCAAGTGGCTGCTCGGCATTCGGGTCGTGTCAATGGGCGGCGGAAGGGTCGGAGTCGCGCGCGCATTGATCCGGTACGCCGGCTACTTCCTTTCGGGGCTCCCTTTCTATCTGGGATTCCTCTGGGTCCTCGGACCGGAGCGGCGCGCATTTCACGATCTCCTGGCCGGGACGGAGGTGGTCCGGGCGCGGCCGCCCGCGCGCGGCTGGCCGGCCCTGCATGGAGGATCCTTGCCGGCCAAGCAGCTGTCGGCCAACTGAGGAGCCGGCCGGTCCCGTCACCCAATCGACACGCGACCGTCGCACCCGCTGACGTCGCATCAGGATAGATGTGCGCGGGAAGTGCGCATGACGAGACCCCGCCTGCTTTTGGCCGTCGCTCTCTGCCTCTCGACCCCTCGGGCGGCGGCCGGCGTGGAGATCGCGTTCCCCACCCGCAGCCCCTACGCGACGGTGTCGCAGTGGCTCGGCCTCACCAACATCACGGTCAGCTACACGAGCCCGGCCGTCGCGGGACGTCCGCTGCTGGGCGGCGTCGTCAAGCCGGGCTCGGTCTGGCTGGTAGGCGACGGCGTCGCGCCGACCATCGCCTTCAGCCAGGAGGTGGTGGTCGGTGGACGCACCATCCCTGCGGGGAGCTACGCGCTGCTGGCGATCCCGACGGCCGGCGACTGGACCATCATCCTCAACCAGCAGGCCAAGATCGGACAGGCCTCTGCGCGCAACCCGGGCCTCGACGTCGCGCGGCTGAGGATCCACCCCGAGCCAGCGCCCGCGCGCGAGCGGTTGACGTTCCTCTTCTCCGACTTCGCCGACGATCGCACGACGCTGGACCTCGAATGGGAGAAGCTGCGCCTGCGGATCCCGATCGCGCTCCGCACCGACGAGCAGGTCGGCAGGGCGATGCAGCTCCTCGACGCCGGCTGGCAGCCGTACGCCGAGGCCGCGCGCTACATGTTGGAGAAGAAGCACGACGTCGACGCGGGCCTCAAGTACGTGGACAAATCACTCGCGCTGCGCGAGACCTGGTACAACGTCTGGCTCAAGGCGTCGCTGCTGGCGGCGCGGGGGGACTACCCGAACGCGCGAACGCAGGCCAACCGCGCGCTCGAGCTCGGCCACGCGGCGGGCGCCGACTTCACGCAGGAGTCGGCGGTGCGTGAGGCCGTCGCGACCTGGAGTACAGCGCCGCTGGCCAAGCTTCCGCCGGAGCGGCCCGAGCCCCCGCGCCGGGCCGGCCGCGCGGCCGGGCGCGTCGGCAAGTCGTCGCCCAGCTGGTCCGCGCGGACGGTCGCCGTCGACAGCGAGCCGTTCCCCGACGCCCTCGAGCGCCCCGCGGATCTCGGGTCGGCCGGCCCGCGCAGGGCGCCCGCCGCGGCCTCGGTCGCCCCGATCATCAAGCGTGGGCGCCCCGACCTCGAACGCTGCTACCAGCGCGCGCTCCGTCAGGATCCCGGGTTGAGCACCGCGCGGGTGACCGTCTCGATCACCGTCGGCGCTTCGGGTCGGGTCGCCAAGGTGACCGTCGACCCGCCGCTCGCCTCGGGAACGCTCGAGACCTGCCTCAAGGACGCGGTCGGCCGCTGGCCGTTCCCGGCGGCACCGCTCGACTACGAGACGCAGGTCCCGCTGACGCTGAGCGGTCGCTAGGGCGCGAGGTCGACCTTCAGCTCGTACGGATCGTCGAGCCCCTGCAGGGGCTCGATCTTGCCGTCGGCGCCGGGCGGGAGCTTGCGCGCGATCCCGATCAGCACCGCCGTCCCGGGCTTCGCGGCGAGCGAGAACTCCTCGCTCTCTCCCGCTCCGCCCTTGTCGATCGGCCGTTTGCTCTGCGGGTCGCGGAGCAGCACCAGGTCGACGCCGGCCGGCGCTGCCACCCTACCGGTCAGCGTCCCCGCCTGATTGACGGTGAGCGCGAACCAGTCCTGATCGTCGGCGCGGCCCAGATACCCGCGCACGCGCCCGGGCGCCGCCAGCGGCGTCGACGAGGCCGGCCAGTCGTTCGGCTCGACCTCCCAGCCGGCCTGCGGCGCACCCCACCGCACCGTGAGCGCGTAAGGATCGGGCGCGTCCTCCGCAGGCTTCACCCCCTGCATCCAGAATTCGCGCACGGCGAGATAGCTCTCGGCCGGACCGATCATCGTCGGCTGCAGCCACTCCCCCCATCCGCGGCCGCGCTCGTCGCTCTTGGCGACGCGACGCCCCTGGGCGTCGTAGAGCTCGAGCACCAGATCGACGTTGGGGATCCCCTCGAGGCGGGCGTCGACGGCCCGCGCCCCCTTGCCGGCCGGGATGCGGAAGTAGTCGACGTCGCCCTGACCGTCGGCGCCGAGCTTGCCGATCGTCCCACGCAGCGGCGTCCCGAGCGGCAGCAGGTTGGCGTACCCCGGCGTATTGTTCGGCTCGCGCTCGACGGTGTCGGCCCGCTCGCCCCCGTACCGCGCAGAGAGCGCGATGACGCCGCCGATCGCACCCGCCGCCAGCAGCGGCAAGAGGAGGCGCATCGTCCAGCGCCGCCGCCGCAAGCCCCACTCGTAGTCGTCGACGTCGGAGCGCCGCAGGCGATCGCCCATGCCGTCGACGATGTCGCCGTCGTCGATGGGAACGGTCGGCGCGTCGGCGCGCCCCACGGGGATCCCCTCCCCGGCGGCCGGCGGCGCCGGAGGCGGCACCATCTGTGAGACGAAGCCCGTCCCCGAGCCGATCCCCGAGATCTCGGAAAGCGCCCGCTCCAGATCCTCGCGCATCTCGAGCGCCGACTGGTAGCGATCGGCGGGCGCCTTCGCCATCGCGCGCAGCACGATCCGATCGGCCTCGGGCGGCAGCGCCCGCTCGGGGACGCGCGCGCGGGGCGGCACCACCTCCTCGGTCAGGTGCTTGGCCAGCACGCTCATCGGCGATGGCGCGTCGAACGGCGGCACGCCGGTCAGGACGCGGTAGAGCGTGGCGCCCACGCTGTAAAGATCCGCGCGCGCGTCGAGCGGCTCGCCCCGCACCTGCTCCGGCGCCATGTAGTAGGGCGTCCCGATCACCTGCCCGCCGGAGCTGACCGCGGACCCACCCGGATCGGTCGCCCGCTCGCGCAGCTTGGCGAGTCCGAAGTCGAGCACCTTGACATGCTCCGCCCCGTCGCGCCGCCGCACCACCATCAGGTTCTCGGGCTTGAGATCCCGGTGGACGATCCCCCCTTCGTGCGCGTCGACGAGGCCCGAACAGACCTGCACGAAGAGGCGCGCGGCCCGCCCGAAGCTCCAGGGCCCCTCGCGCCGGATGAGCGCCGCCAGATCCTCCCCGTTGATGTACTCCATCACCAGGTAGAGCGCGCCGTCGACCTGGCCGAAGTCGAACGTCTGCACGATATTGGGGTGGTCGAGCTTGCTGACGGCCTGGGCCTCGTTGCGGAACCGCCGCACCATCTCGGGGCGCGCCGAGCTGTCGGGGGCCAGCACCTTCATGGCGGCGGTCTTCCCGAGATGGAGGTGCTCGACCCGATAGACGATCCCCATTCCCCCGGCGCCGAGCCGCGCGACGACCCGGTAGCGGCGATCGACCACGCGGCCCAGCCAGGCGTCGGTCTCGCCGGCGCCGGCCGCGTCGGCCAGCGTGCCGCAGCTGCCGCAGAAGCGCGCCTCGGGCTCCATCGTCGCCGAGCAGTGGGCGCAAGCGGTCATCCGGAGAGCCTACTCGCCCCGCGCGGCGGCCGCCAAATTGCCGCGCGTCTGCTGGTAACATCGGTCACTGATGGAGGGGACCTCGCGCGCGAGCGACGGCGGTGGCGTCGCGTCCAAGGTGCCCGCGGTCACCGTCGGGTTCTGGATCGTCAAGCTGCTCGCGACGACGGTGGGCGAGACGGGGGGCGACGCGCTCTCGATGACGCTCGATCTCGGCTACGCCGTCGCCAGCCTGATCTACGTCGCCTTCTTCGCGCTCGCCCTCACGGCGCAGGTGCGCGCGCGGCGCTACCATCCGGCGATCTACTGGTCGGTCGTCGTCGCCACCACCACGGTCGGAACGACCACCTCGGATTTTCTCGACCGCACCGCCGGCCTCGGCTACGTCAAGTCGTCGCTCGCGCTCTTCTGCGGCGTGCTGCTGGTGCTGGCCGTCTGGCGCCGGACCACCGGGCGAATCGCGTTCCAGGAGATCACCGGCAAGACCGACGAGATCTTCTACTGGGTGACGATCCTGATCTCGAACACCTTGGGGACGGCGCTGGGCGACTTCGTCGCCGACACCGCCGGTCTCGGCTTCCAGCGCGGCACGCTGGTGTTCGCCGGCCTGCTCGCCCTGGTGGCGGCGGCACACTTTTTCGCCAAGCGCATCCCGGCGAGCGCGCTCTTCTGGGCCGCCTACGTCCTCACCCGGCCATTCGGCGCGACGCTGGGTGACACGCTCACCAAGCCGCGCGCCAATGGGGGCCTGGCGCTCGGGCGCATCGCCGCGTCGCTGGTGATCGCCGGACTGATGATCGTTGGGATCGCCGCCAGCAACCGGCGCGATCGAGCGCGGAACCAACCGGGGTGACCTCGACCGCACGGGCCAGTTCGCTTACCATCGCGGCGTGGAGGGTGCGATGCGAAACAGATCGTGGATGTTGGTGGTGATGACGATCGCCGGCGTGATGCTGGCGGCCCAGCCGCGGGCGGCGGCTGCAGACTCGCCCGTCGGAACCTGGGCCAAGGTGAGCGACCTCTCGAACGCCAAGGGGGAGATCGTCTTGACGATCGAGCGCTGGGGCAAGGGAGGCGCCAAGCTCGTCTGGCGGATGAAGGGGCACCCTATCGTGATGACGATCGAGTCGGCGCTCGACGGCAGCGACGCGCCCTTCCTCATGAACGGGCAGCCGAGCGGCGAAACGATGGGCATCACGCGCCTCGACGGTCACCACGCCGCGACGATCCTCAAGCTCAACGGCAAGCAGTTCGGCACCTCGAAGGCGACCTTCTCGGACGACTTCACCAAGATGACGGTCGAGAACGTGGTCCAGAAGGGGACGGATGTCGGCCCGCCCCCCGGGAAGACGACCGAGGTCTGGACGCGCAAGTAGCGGCTCGCCCGGAGGCGCGCCCGGAGGCGCGCCCGCGCCCTACGGGCAGCCCGACGCGACCGCTTTCCCGGCGTGGATGGCGGTGTCGAAGATCGAGACCGCGAAACCGCCGTGGTAGTTGCTGACGTTGACCTCGCCCGGGGAGCCGTCGCTCACCACCGCTCCTTCGTTGTAGAGCTTGCTTCCGTCGGCGGTCACGTAGATGAACGTGGCACCGTCGGTCTCCAGGAGGGCCATCCCCACGCCCCCGGCGCCACCGGTGTCGTCGCTGACCAGCTTCCCCGTGCTGGCCGTCGAGGCAAACCCGTACGTCTTGAACGGGGGCAACCCGCCGTCGCCGCCGATCTGGCCGATTCCGCCATCGACGACCACGTCGCCGGCACCTGTGAGAGGAACGAAGGCGCCCTGCACGCCGCTGCCGGCCAGGAACATGCCGACGAACCCCTGCGTCGTCCCTCCCACCGCGATCCAGTTGCCGATTTGGCCGGGGTTGCTCAAGGGGACGAATCCAGAACCAACCGCAAATCCCTCGTCATCCATGATGGTCAGCCAGCCGGTAAGGTTACCGATGGTCCCGGTCGTGCCGTCCGGCTGGAAGGCGACACCGAGGTAGCTGCCAGAGGTCCCCAGGTAGCAGTCGTCTTCCTGGCTGGGGGGGTAGTTGTGGCCCGTGTTCGTCGGGACCGTGCCGATGCCGAGGCCGGAGGTGATTCCGTTGGTCTGGTACCTCTGGATCTTGGTGTAATAGCCGTTCCCACTTCCGATGTACTTCCACTGGAACGCGAAGGCGTTGTCGTGCGCCTCCCAGATGACGTGAGCGTCCCCGTTGCTGACGCTCTCCAGCTGCACCGACCTGCCGACCTTCAACCCCGCCGCGCCGCCGTCGCCCTGAGTGACGGTGAGAAACAGGGCGTAGAGCTGCCCCTCGAAGCCGCCACCCTGGGCTGCCCCCACGGCGTAGACCAGCGCGATCTCGCCGGTGGGGGCGATCGAGCTGTCGTAGAGCGCGAGGTATGGCCCGCTGGCCAGGCTGGCGATGTTCGCGGCCGCGCCGCGCTTGTCGCCCGTCACCGGATCGAACATCTGCACGAAGAGGGCGTTGCCGATGATTCCGCCGTCGGTGCCGCCGTCCGGAGCCGTCGCAGGGCCCTGGTAGGCGCTGAAGATGAATAGTGTGTCGGCATTCCGGACCGACACGGCGCTGGTGAAGTGCGAGTTGGTGTCGCCCTGCGCGACGCTGCCGAACGCGAGCTGCGGGCCGGCGCAAGCGCTGCCGCCAGCGCCACCCGCCCCCTTACCACCGACCCCGCTCGCGCCGGCGGAGCCGCTCGCGCCGGCGGAGCCGCTCGCGCCGGCAGAGCCGCTCGCGCCGGCAGAGCCGCTCGCGCCGGCGGAGCCGCTCGCGCCGGCAGAGCCGGTCGCGCCGGCGGAGCCCGTCGCGCCCGCCAATCCACTGTATGCGCCACCGTCGGGGGTCCTGCCGGTCGTCACCAACGGGACGTCGCCCGTTGCGGGATCGATTTGCGCCGTCAACGCACAAACCCCGGAGGCGGTGCACTTCTCGCCCGGGGGACAGTCGACATCGGTCACGCACTGGTTGCGGCACTGCTCATCGCGACCGCAGACCAGCGGCGCCATGCAGTTGCTGTTGTAGTAGCACTGGTTCTCAGCCGGGAGCTGACAGACGTTCACGGTGACGACGCCGGCCTCCGTTTTTTCGGTGCCCTTCACGCACATCCCGGCCGCACAGTCGCCGTTCACGGCGCACTGGCTGTGGCAGAGGCCGAAGGTGCAGATCAGCCCCGACGCGCAGTCGCTGTTGAGCGCGCATCCCACGCCCGGTGATGGCTTCGCCGACCCGCCTCCACAGCTCGACAGTGCGAGCGTCAAAGACAGGCCCAGACAGACTCCCGACGTCAGTTTTTTCACCAGCGGTCTCCCCTTTAGCGCGTGCCGAAGCTCGACCATAGTTCAACGCCGCGGCGACCCGCAATTCCAATATCTGGGATTCGACGCCGCCCGGGCTGGTCGTCACCCGCCGACGGCGGGTTCAACCCCCAGCCCGGGCGCGTCGGTCAGCCGAAGGCGTGGGCCGTCGGCCTGCCAGCCGCCCGTGAACGGGTCCTCGGCGAGCAGGAACGCGGTGTCGAGATCGACCCAGTCGACGCCCCCCAGCGCGGCCACGACGTGGGCCATCGCCAGCAGCCCCACGCGCGTCTCGACCATCGCGCCGGCCATGAGACCCAGGCCCGCGGCGCGCGCGCGGCGGCCGAGCGCGAGGGCCGCCAGCGGTCCGCCCAGCTTGGTCAGCTTCAGATTGACCGCGCCCGCCGCCCGCGCCGCCACCAGGCGGTCCAGATCTTCGGGGCCGCGGAACGACTCGTCCGCGACCACCGGAACCGGCGCGCGCGCGGCGACCCTGGCCATGCCGGCGAGATCGCCGGCCGCGCAGGGCTGCTCGTAGCATTCGATCGCGAGGCCGTCAGCGAGGGCGGCGTCCAGCAGTGCCAGCGCCTCGTCGGCTGTGAACCCGGCGTTGGCGTCGAGGCGAAATCGCGCGTTCGGCGCTGCGGCGGCGACCGCCTGCAGCGAGGCGAGATCGGCGCGCCAGTCGCGCCCGACCTTGACCTTGAAGCAGTCGAAGCCGGCGCGCGCGTGCCGGGCCGCGGCCTCGGCCATCCGCGCGGGCTCCGAGATCGAGAGCGTGATGTCGGTGATGAGCAGCGGCGCCGCGACGCCGCCGAGCGCGCGGTAGAGCGGGAGCCCGGAGAGCCGCGCCGCCGCGTCGAGGATCGCGGTCTCCACGCCCGCGCGCGCCACGCCGCCAGCCGGGAGCCGGTCGCGAAGAAGTCCCTCCAGATCTTCCGTGCTCTCGAGGACGGCGCCCCGCATGCCCGCGGCCGCTGCGGCGATGAGCTGCAGGAGCTCGGGCTGATCCTCGCGCGTCACCGGCGGCAAGGCGGCGCTCTCGCCGAGGCCGGTGGCGCGCCGGCCGTCGTGGTCCTCGAGCGTCGCCCGCACCAGCGCCGCCCGCGTGGCCTCGATGCGACCGGAGGCGATCACGAACGGGTCCCGCAGCGGGATCGACAGCGGCGCGACGGTGACCTCGACGATCGAAACGCCACGTCCCCAGAGCACGCGGGAATCCTATCCCGACGCTCCGCCGGTTGCCTGCTCCAGAACGAAGGCGATGGCGTCGGCAGGCGTCGCGGCCACGAGGTCGGGCGACTCGGCGCGGAGCCGCTCGGGCGGGACGTAGCCCCAGGCGGCGGCGATCGCCAGCGTGCCGGCGGCGCGCGCCGTCCGGACGTCGGGGAGCCCGTCGCCGATCACCGCCGCGCGCGCGGCGACCGTTCTGGCGCGTTCGATGAGCGCCCGCGCCGCCGCTGGATTCTGGTTTGCGCGGAAACCCGTCGCCGTCCCCGATGACCGCCATGAAGGAACCGCCGAGACCGAGGCTGTCGACGAGGTCGCGGGCCAGCGCGCCCGGCTTGTTGGTGAGGACCGCGAGCGCGATGCCGGCGACCCGGGCGCGCTCGAGCGCCTCGGTCACACCGGGATAGAGGCGCGAGCCCACACAGAGATTGGCGCCGTAGTGGGCCAGGAACCGGGTGAGCAACGCCTCCACATCCTCGTCGGCGGAGGCGCGGGCGAGCGCGCGTTCGATGAGCTTGCGCGCGCCGTCCCCCACCAGCTCCTTGACCACCGCCAGCGGCGGCGCGGGTACGCCGACCTCATCCAGCGTCGCCGCGAGGGCCGCGCCGATGTCCGGCACCGTGTCGGCCAGTGTGCCGTCGAGATCGAAGAGGAGGAGATCGACGGGCGCCACGAGCTCGGTCGGCAGAGGATAGCCTGCCCCGACGCCGAGAGCGAATACGGCAGCCGCGAGGCGGCTGCGCGCTCAGTCGGGCCAGGTCCAGTCGCTGATCTCGCGGCGATCCACGCCGTGCTCGTGCGCGTAGTTGAGGTTGTCGATGATGGCGTTGCGCATCTCTTCCTTGAGGTGCCCCGCCCTCTCGCGCAGCCGCGGAACGTGATCGATCACGTCGATGACCAGGTGAAGGCGCGAGGTCTCGTTCAGCATCGCCAGCTCGAACGGCGTGTTGATGTTCCCCTTCTCCTTGTAGCCGTGCACGTGCATGTTGTCGTGCCCCTTGAATCGATAGGCCAGCCGGTGAATGAGCCACGGGTAGCCGTGGAAATTGAAGATGATCGGCTTGTCCGCGGTGAAAAGACCGTCGAACTCGCTCTCGGTCGAGCCGTGCGGGTGCACCGAGGCAGGCTGCAGCTTGAAAAGATCGACGACGTTCACGAACCGCAGCTTCAAGTCCGGCGCGCGCTGGCGCAGGATCGAAGCGGCCGCCAGGGCCTCCAGCGTCGCCACGTCGCCGCACGAGGCGAGCACGACGTCGGGCTCCGCCCCCTCGTCGGTGCTGGCCCGCTTCCAGATGCCGAGCCCCTTCGAGCAGTGCACGACCGCCTCGTCGATGGTGGTGAACTGCAGGTGCTTCTGCTTGTCGGCGACGATGACGTTGATGTAGTCGGTGCTGCGCAGGCAGTGGTCGGCGACCGAGAGCAACGTGTTGGCGTCCGGCGGCAGGTAGATGCGCGTGACCGACGCCGACTTGTTGGTGACCAGGTCGATGAACCCGGGATCCTGGTGTGAGAACCCGTTGTGGTCCTGCCGCCAGACCGTCGAGGAGAGCAGGATGTTCTCCGAGGCCACGGGCGCGCGCCACTTCACGTGGTTCTTGCTGATGTCCAGCCACTTGGCGTGCTGGTTGAACATCGAGTCGATGACGTGCGCGAACGCCTCGTAGGTGTGAAACAGGCCGTGACGCCCGGTGAGGAGATACCCCTCCAGCCAGCCGAGCAGCGTGTGCTCCGAGAGCATCTCCATCACGCGGCCGTCGCGCGACAGCTCGCCACCGTCGGCGTCCTCGGGAAGCAGATCCGCCATCCAGATCTTCTTGCTCACCTCGTAGATCGCCTGCAGCCGGTTGGAGGCGGTCTCGTCCGGGCCGAACACGCGGAAGCGCGTCGGGTTGTTCCGCATCACGTCGCGCAGGAACTCGCCGAGCGGCTTGGTGTTCTCGTGCAGCGTCGTCCCGCGCGCCGTGACCGACACGGCGTAGGCGCGAAAGTCCGGAAGCTTCAGCTGCTCACGCAGCAGGCCGCCGTTGGCGTGCGGGTTGGCCCCCATGCGCCGGCGACCCTCCGGCGACAGCGCCTTGAGCTCGGGGACCAGGGTGCCGTTCGCGTCGAACAGCTCCTCCGGGCGATAGCTCTTCATCCACTCCTCGAGCACCTCGAGGTGCGCCGGGTTCTGCCGCACGTCCGCGAACGGAACCTGGTGCGAGCGCCAGAAGCCCTCCAGCTTGTGACCATCTAGCTCCTTCGGGCCCGTCCACCCCTTGGGGGTGCGCAGAACGATGAGCGGCCAGCGCGGCCGCTCGACGTTGCCGGTCTTGCGCGCCGTCCGTTGCAGGGCGCGGATCTCGTCGATGGCACCCTCCATCGTCTCGGCCATCTTCTGGTGCAGCTCCAGCGGATCGCTTCCCTCGACGAACAGCGGGCGGTAGCCGTAGCCGACGAAGAGCGACTCCAGCTCCTCGCGGCTGATGCGGGCGAGGATGGTGGGGTTGGCGATCTTGTACCCGTTGAGGTTCAGGATCGGCAGCACGGCGCCGTCGCGCGCCGGATTGAGGAACTTGTTCGAGTGCCAGGCCGTCGCCAGCGGCCCCGTCTCCGCCTCGCCGTCCCCCACCACGCAGGTGACGATCAGGTCGGGGTTGTCGAACGCCATCCCGTAGGCGTGCGACAGGCTGTACCCGAGCTCGCCCCCCTCGTGGATCGAGCCCGGCGTCTCCGGCGTCATGTGGCTGCCGATGTGACCGGGGAACGAGAACTGCTTGAAGAACTTGCCCATCCCTTCGGCGTCGGCGCTCTTGTCGGGATAGAACTCCGAGTAGGTCCCCTCGAGGTACGTCGGCCCGAGGACGCCCGGCGCGCCGTGGCCCGGTCCGGCGACGAAGATGACGTCCAGGTCGTGCTTGATGATGAGCCGGTTCAGGTGGACCCAGACGAACGACAGCGCCGGGCTGGCCCCCCAGTGGCCGAGCAGGCGGTGCTTGATGTGGTCGACGGTGAGCGGCTGGCGCAGGAGCGGGTTGCCCCGCAGGTAGATCATCCCGACCGAGAGGTAGTTGCAGGCGCGCCAGTAGGCGTGCGTGAGCTCGAGCTCCCTGGCGGTGAGAGGCCCGGCGCCACGGTGCTGCTTGGTGCCCGATGAGGCGCCGTGGGTCTGCTCTTTTGCCGAGAGCGGCGTTGCCCGCCCGTGCGTCGATCCCGACTCCCTGGTGACGACTGGATGTGCCACGGCATGTCTCCCGCTGCTGTTGGTGTGCCTTTCCATCAGGACCTGAGCTCCATCTCGCTGCCGTACCGGCCGAGCGCCGCGGCGCTGTCGCACATGGCGCGGTGGAAGAAGGCCTTTTGCCCGGCGCGGACGTTCTCCGGCCGCCCGTGCCAGCGCTCGAGCGCCTCGTCCTGCAGCGCCCGCCCGTAAGAGAAGCTCAGGGTCCACGGTTTGGGCCCCGGCAGTCTGTTGATCGCCGCGAGGTGCTCCGTGGCGAGGCGCGCGTCCTGTCCGCCCGAAAGAAAGACGACGGCGGGGACGGCCGGGGGCACGTGCCGGCTGAGCGTACGCAGGGTCGCCTCCGCCACCTCGTCGACCGAGGCCTGCTGCGGACAGTCCTGCCCCGCGGTCACCATGTTCGGCTTGAGCAGGATCCCCTCGAGGACGACGTTCTGCTCGAAGAGAGCGTCGAAGACCGCCTGGAGGACCTGGCCCGTCACCTCCTCGCACCGCGCGAGAGGATGGGCGCCCTCCATGAGCACCTCGGGCTCGACGATGGGGACCAGCCCCTGCTCCTCGCAGAGGGCGGCGTAACGCGCGAGCGCCTCAGCGTTGGCGCGCACGCAGCTGGGGGTCGGCCGTCCGTCGCCGATGCGAAACACCGCCCGCCACTTGGCGAACCGCGCGCCCAGCCGGCGGTACTCCTCGAGCCGCCCCCGCAGCCCGTCGAGCCCCTCCGTCACCAACTCGCCCGGCGCGCCGGCCAGCGGCCGCGCCCCTTCGTCGACCTTGATGCCGGCGACCATCCCCCGCTCGCCGAGCAGCGTCACCAGCGGCCGGCCCTTCGAGCTCTGCTGCCGGATCGTCTCGTCCTGCAGGATGACGCCCCCGATGAACGCCGCAATCGCCGGCGTGCTGAAGAACATCTCCCGGTAGTCGCGGCGGCTGTCGGCGGTCGATTCGATCGCATGCGCGGCCAGCCGCTTGGTGAGGGTCGGAACCGTCTCGTCCGCGGCCAAGATCCCCTTGCCGTCGGCGACGATCGCCTGTGCGGTTACGTCGAGGCTCGGCGTCATCGACTCCCTCCCGCAGAGGCAATCTAGTGTCGACCTTCCAAGACCCCGGTGCGCCGCCGGAGAATCCGAGAAGGGCTGACAGCCCGACCGTCGCGCCCGTGCGCACCCTGAGCAGCGATGATCCCCGGCGGTCCGGAGACCGCGACCCGCATCAGGCTGCTCGCGCTCCACGCGGAAGTTCCGAATCGCCGGGCGCACAGCCGTAGTCAGACACGAGCGAGGGCCGTTTCATCCGTTCTCCGACGCGGCCGCGCTGGGAAAGTCGCCGTTTCGGCACCAGCTTGTTTGCAGACGCGGACGGCACC
The DNA here is from genome assembly GCA_963831685.1 of uncultured Pseudomonadota bacterium. Classification (GTDB taxonomy): domain Bacteria; phylum Myxococcota_A; class Polyangia; order Fen-1088; family Fen-1088; genus JADGRB01. The sequence goes on along the minus strand of CAWHRJ010000004.1, from coordinate 179,449 downwards.
CGTCCAGCACACGAAAGAAGGAGCAGACGTCATGACGAAACGACAAGACAGGTGGATGGTGGTTCTGGCCGGCGCAGCCGCCGGCGTGCTCTCCCTGGCGGGCGTGGCCTTGGCCGCCCCCGCGGGCGAGGTCACGGAGAGCAACACGGCGACCGGCCAGACCAGGACGCAGCTGGTCCACTCGAGCGCGACGGTGACCGCCATCAACAAGAGCGCGCGAACCATCGCGATCAAGACAGACAGCGGCGAGGAGACCTCGGTCGAGGTCCCCAAGGACGTCAAGCAGTTCGATGCCCTGGCCGTGGGTGACAAGATCGATCTCGACTTCTACCGGTCGATGGCCATCTCGATGGCGCCTTCCGGGACGAAGCCCAGCATGTCGGAGAAGAAGGGTCGCATGGTGGACGTCGGGGGGGGCGTACGGGGTCGCGAGGTCAGCATCTCCGCCGAGGTGGTGAGCGTCGACGTGGCCGCCAACACGGTCACCTTCAAGGGACCGAAGGGGAACATGCAGACGGTCCACGTGGAGAACGCGGCGAACCAGGCCAAGCTCGCCACGCTCAAGCCGGGCCAGGTCGTCCAGTTCGACTGGGTCGAGGCGGTCGCGGCGTCCATTCGTCCCGCGGCGAAGTAACGAGACCGGCCGGAGCGAGCTCCGGCCGGACCATCTACTCCACGCCCCGGACCGAGGGAGACGAGAGCCCGTGCCGAAGATGAAGAACAAGGAGTACGGCAAGGCGCTGCGAAAGCTGCAGGCTGAGCTGTGCAGGCTGCAGGAATGGGTGAGGCACAAGGGGCGTCGGATCATCATCGTGTTCGAGGGGCGGGACACGGCCGGCAAAGGGGGGACCATCCGCGCGCTGACCGAACGGGTCAGCCCGCGGGTCTTCCGGCTGGTGGCGCTACCGGCCCCCTCCGATCGCGAGAAGACGCAGATGTATCTGCAGCGCTACATCGCCCACCTGCCGGCGGCTGGGGAGATCGTCGTCTTCGATCGCAGCTGGTACAACCGCGCCGGGATCGAGCACGTCATGAGGTATTGCAGCGAGGAGCAGTACGAGAGCTTCCTGGCGCTCTGCCCCTTCGTCGAGGAGCTGATCGTCGGCAACGGAATCCAGCTCATCAAGATATGGCTCGAGGTCGGCCAGGAGGAGCAGGAGCGCCGGATGCGCGCCCGCATCGAGGATCCCCTGCGGCAATGGAAGCTCTCGCCGATGGACGTCGAGTCGTGGCCGCGCTGGTACGAGTACTCGAAGGCGCGCGACCGAATGTTCGAGGCAACCGACACCAAGCACGCGCCCTGGGTCATCGTCCGCACCGACGACAAGCGGCGCGCGCGGCTCAACACCATTTCCCACATCCTGAGCCTGGTCGACTACAAGAAGGTGCCGCGCGAGAGCGTCACGCTCCCCAAGCGTTGGAAGAAGGAGCGTTACGACGATCAGGCCAGCCTCGAGGGGCGAAGATTCGTGGCCCCGAAGTATTGAGGCCGACCGGCCGCACCCCGTAAGTGGTTAGACGATTCGCGGGAAGGCCACGGTCGCCCGGTTCCGGGAGCGAAGGCCGAACCCAGTATTGGGCGGACGAGGTGACGCCCCGTGAACGACGCGCCGCTTTCCTTCGCTTCGGAGTACCTGATCGACGCCTGGCAACGGACGATCTTGTTCTGGGACGTTCTGCGCGAGCGCGGCAATCAGACGCTCGAGCACGCCCGGTCGGGCAAGCCGCCCGTCCTCGTCTTCGACTACGAGATGGTTCTCGACGGGCGCACGCTGGCGCGGCCGGCGAACTACGCGCTGGTCCGCATCACGCCCGAGGCCGGTGACCCGCCGACCGACCCGAAGAAGCGCCCGTTCGTGGTGATCGATCCGCGCGCCGGTCACGGCCCCGGCATCGGCGGATTCAAGATCGACAGCGGGATCGGCATCGCGCTCAAGTCAGGACACCCCTGCTACTTCGTGATGTTCTTCCCCCAGCCGCTCCCCGGTCAGACCATCGAGTCGGTCTGCGCGGCCGAGATCGCCTTCCTCGCCAAGGTGAACGAGCTCCACCCCGACGCGGAGGGGCGGCCGTTCCTGATCGGCAACTGCCAGGGAGGATGGGCACTGGCGATGCTCGCCTCGCTGACGCCGCAGGCGGCGGGCCCGCTCCTGCTGGCCGGCTCGCCCATCTCCTACTGGGCCGGCGTGGTGGGGAAGAACCCGATGCGCTACCTGGGCGGGCTCCTGGGCGGCAGCTGGACGGCCTCGCTGCTGAGCGACCTCGGCAACGGCAAGTTCGACGGCGCCTACCTGGTCAACAACTTCGACAAGCTCAACCCCGCCAACACCTACTGGGGCAAGCTCTACAACCTCTACTCCAAGGTCGACACGGAGCGCGAGCGCTTCCTGACCTTCGAGAAGTGGTGGGCCGGCCACTTCTTCATGAACCGCGAGGAGATCGACTGGATTGTCCAGAACCTCTTCGTCGGGAACCGGCTCTCGGCCGGCGAGATCGAATCGTTCGACCGGCGGCACCGCGTCGACCTGCGCAACATCCGGTCGCCGATCATCGTATTCGCCTCCTGGGGCGACAACATCACGCCGCCGCAACAGGCCCTCAACTGGATCCCCGATCTCTATGCCAGCGTCGACGACATCCGCCTCAACGAGCAGACGATCGTCTACTGCCTGCACGAGAAGGTCGGACACCTCGGCATCTTCGTGTCGGCGGGCATCGCCAAGCGTGAGACCAGCGAGCTGGCCAGCGCCCTCGAGCTCATCGACACGCTGCCGCCCGGGCTCTACGAGGCCGTCATCGAGGACACCCGGCCCGACATGCCGGGGATCGAGTACGTCGCCGGGCGGTACCTCATCCGCTTCGTCCCCCGCACCATCGACGACATCCTGGCCCTCGACGACGGCCGGGAGGACGAGCGGGCGTTCGAGGTCGTCCAGCGCGTCTCCGAGATCAACCAGGGCTTCTACGACGACTTCATCTCGCCCACGGTCCGCGCCCTGTCCAACGACGTGACGGCCTGGATCTCGTGGCTGATGAACCCGGTCCGGATCGAGCACTTCTTCTTCTCGGACCTCAACCCGGCGATGTTCTGGGTCAAGGCGGCCGCTGAGATGGTCCGCCCGCATCGCCGGCCCGCGGCCGCCGACAATCCGTTTTCGAAGGCCGAGCATCAGGTCTCGGAACGGATCGAGGAGGCGCTGGACCGCTACCGGGCGGTGCGAGACGATTTCGACGAGCGTCTGTTCAAGGCGATCTACGAATCCCCCTGGCTGGCCCGCGCGGTCGGCGCCCGCAGGGTGACCTCGACGCGCGACGGCGCCCCGCGGTCCACCACCTGGGAGCGAGAAGAGCTGACGCAGCTCAAGCGCAAGGAGATCGAGTCCGCGATCGACGAAGGGACCCTGGTCGACGCCTGGGCGCGGCTGCTGCTCTACGTGCGCCCGGACGACATCGCCGACGAGCGTCCGTTCAACATGGTCCGCCGGCTCATCGAGGAGCTGAAGCCCGACAATGTCCCTTCGCTGGCCACGCTGCAGGCGGCGATCCGGCGCCAGGCGCTCGTGCTCGCGTTCGACGAGGAGCGGGCGATCGCCGCCCTTCCCAGGCTCGCGCCCGAGCGGCAGCTGGCCAAGCGCGGGATCGACATCGCGCGTGCCGTGCTGAGCGCGCGCGGCGAGCTGACCGCCCGACAGAACGAACGCCTGCGGAAGGTGGCGGGCCTCCTGGGCGTCGACGGCGTGCCCTCCAACGGAGCGCACGTCCAATGAGTCATGAGAAGTATGAGCGCCTCATCGAGGCGACGAAGGGCTTCGCGCCGGTGGCGACGGCGGTCGCGCACCCTTGCGACGCAAGCTCGCTCGGGGGCGCGGTCGACGCGGCGAAGCGCGGCCTCATCCGGCCGATCTTGGTGGGGCCACGCGCGAAGATCGAGGCGGTCGCCAGGGAGCTGGGCGTCGATCTCTCGGGGTACGAGCTGGTGGAGGCCCCGCACAGCCACGCCGCGGCGGCCGAGGCCGTGGCGCTGGTGACGCGCCGGACGGGCGGAGGCGCTCATGAAGGGGAGCCTGCACACCGACGAGCTGATGGGCGCGGTGGTGAAACGGGAGACCGGCCTGCGCACCGCACGCCGCCTCAGCCACTGCTTCGTCATGGACGTGCCCCAGCTACGAGAACGTGCTGGTCATCTCCGACGCGGCGATCAACATCGCGCCGACGCTGGAGGAGAAGGTCGACATCGTCCAGAACGCGATCGACCTGGCGCAGGCGCTGCGCTTCCCCGAGGCGCGGGTCGCCATCCTGTCGGCGGTGGAGACCGTCAACCCGAAGATCCCCTCCACTGTCGAGGCGGCGGCGCTCTGCAAGATGGCCGACCGGGGTCAGATCACGGGCGGCATCCTCGACGGCCCGCTCGCGCTCGACAACGCGATCAGCCTCGAGGCGGCGGCGATCAAGAAGATCGACTCGCCCGTCGCCGGGCGCGCCAACGTCCTCATCGTCCCCGACCTCGAGTCCGGCAACATGCTGGCCAAGAGCCTGTCGATGCTGGCCGGCGCGGACGCCGCCGGCATCGTGCTGGGCGCGCAAGGTCCCGATCATCCTCACCAGCCGCGCCGACACGGTGATGGCGCGGCTCGCCTCCTGCGCGGTGGCCTCGCTGGTGGCCGAGGCGCGGCGCCGCAACGCCGGCAGGGCGGTCGCCTGATGACCGACGCGATCCTGGTGCTCAACGCCGGCTCGTCGAGCATCAAGTTCTCGCTCTTCGCCAAGCGCGACGCCGCGCTCGCCCTGGTGGCGAGCGGCCAGGTCGACGGGATCACCGGCGCGCCCACCTTCGTGGCCAAGAACGCCGAGGGCCGGCCGATCGCAGAGAAGAGCTGGGGGGCCGGCACGCACCTCGGGCACGAGGGGGCCTTGGCCCACCTCACCGAGTGGATCAAGCAGCGGTACGAGGGCGACCACCGCCTGACGGCGGTCGGCCACCGCGTCGTCCACGGCGGCAGCGACTACGCGGCGCCGGTCCGCATCGACGCCCAGGTGGTCGCCCGGGTCGAGAAGCTGGTGCCGCTGGCGCCGCTGCACCTGCCGCACAACCTGGCCCCCATCCGCGTCCTCTTGGCCCGCTCCCCGGAGCTGCCGCAGATCGCCTGCTTCGACACCGCCTTCCACCGCACGCAGCCGCCGCTGGAACAGATGTTCGCGCTCCCCCGCGAGCTGGAGGAGGCGGGCGTGCGGCGCTACGGATTTCACGGCCTCTCGTACGAGTACATCGCCTCGGCGCTGCCCGGACTTCGATCGCCGCGCCGCCGGCGGCAAGACGGTGGTGCTCCACCTCGGCAACGGCGCCAGCATGTGCGCGCTCGGAGCCGGCCGCAGCGTCGCCACGCACGATGGGCTTCACCGCCGTCGACGGGCTGCCGATGGGGACCCGGTCCGGCGCCCTCGATCCGGGCGTGATGCTCTACCTGATGGACGAGCGCAAGATGGACGCGCGCGCCATCGAGACGCTCCTCTACACCAAGTCGGGGCTGCTCGGCGTTTCGGGCGTCTCCAGCGACATGCGGGTGCTGCTCGCCTCGCCCGAGCCGCGCGCGGCGCTGGCCGTCGACCTCTTCGTCTATCGCATCGCGCGCGAGCTCGGCTCGCTGGCCGCCGCCCTCGGCGGGCTCGACGCGATCGTCTTCACCGGCGGGCATCGGCGAGCACGCGGCCCCCGTCCGCGAGGCGGTCTGCCGCCAGGCGGCCTGGCTGGGCGATCGCGCTCGACGCGGAGGCCAACGCCGACGACGGCCCGCGCATCAGCACCGCCGCGAGCCGCACGGCGGCCTGGGTGATCCCCACCAACGAGGAGCTGATGATCGCCCGCCACACGCGCGATCTGCTGGCGGGAGGCTGACCCATGGCCCAACGAGAAACACGGGCGCACACCCCGATCCTGGCAGGCAAGCGGGCGCTGGTCGTGGGGATCGCCAACGAGCACTCGATCGCCTACGGCTGCGCCAAGGCGTTCCGCGCCGTGGGCGCCGATCTGGCGCTCACCTACCTGAACGACAAGGCGCGACCGCACGTCGAGCCGCTGTCCCAGGCTCTTGGCGCCGAGATCTTCCTGCCGCTCGACGTGCAGCGCCCCGGGCAGCTCGAAGCGGTGTTCGCGGCGATCGGCGAGCGCTGGGGACGGCTCGACATCGTGGTGCACTCGATCGCCTTCGCCCCCAAGCAGGACCTGCAGGGGGGCCTCCTGGACTGTTCCGCCGAAGGGTTCGCGGTGGCGATGGACGTCTCCTGCCATTCGTTCGTGCGGATGGCCAAGCTGGCCGCTCCGCTCATGACCGAGGGGGGCACCCTGTTCGCCATGACCTACCGGGGCGCGGAGAAGGTGGTGCCGAGCTACAACGTGATGGGACCGGTCAAGGCGGCGCTGGAGTCGAGCTGCCGGTATCTGGCCCACGAGCTCGGCCCGCGCGGGATCCGCGTCCACGCGATCTCGCCCGGGCCGCTCAAGACGCGCGCCGCCTCGGGACTCAAGGACTTCGATCTGTTGCTCAACGAGGCGGCGGGACGGTCGCCGATCGGCGAGCTCGTCGACGTCGACGACGTCGGCTACACCTGCGCCTACCTCGCGACCCCCTACGCGCGCCGCGTGACGGGCGAGACGCTCTATGTGGACGGCGGCGTCCACATCATGGGTTGACCAGATGCGCGCGCGCTCCATCGACCGACTGCCGGTCCGCGCCCTCCTGGTGGCGCTGGTCGCCGGGTGCGCGGTCGGCCCGGATTTCACCAAACCGACGGCCAAGGTACCCGAGGCGTGGCACGCCGCCAGCGATCCGCGCCTGGCGACGCAACCCGAGACCAGCAGCCAGTGGTGGAAGTCCCTGGCCGATCCGGCGCTCGATCGCCTGATCGACCTCGCCTACCAGCAGAACCTGCCGCTGCAGGTCGCCGGCCTCCGCATCGTGGAGGCGCGCGCCCAGCTGGGCATCGCCACCGGGAGGCAGTTCCCCCAGTTTCAGGTGGCGGCGGGCAGCGCCTCCTACTCGGGAGTCAGCAAGAACTCCGCCAACTACGTCTCCGGTCTCCCCACGCACTTCGGCGACTACCAGCTCGGCTTCGACGCCGCCTGGGAGCTCGACTTCTGGGGAAAGTACCGGCGCGGCGTCGAGTCAGAGGCGGCCGGCCTGCTCGCCTCCGTCGCCGACTACTACGCCGCCCTCATCTCGCTCACCGCCGAGGTGGCGCGCACCTACGTCGTCATCCGCACCGACGAGGTCCTCATCGAGAACAGCCGCACCAACGCCACGCTGCAGGAGGAGGCGCTCACCATCGCCGAGTCGCGATTCAAGAACGGCGCCACCTCGGAGCTCGATCCGACCCAGGCCTCCACGCTGCTGGAGAGCACCCGCGCTTCGATCCCCGCGCTGCAGATCGGGCTCGTCCAGGCGGAGAACGCGCTCTCGACGCTGCTCGGCCAGTCGGTGGGGAGCGTCGATGCGCTCCTGGCCGGTCCGAAGGAGATCCCCAGGACGCCCGAGAAGATCGCCGTCGCCGTGCCGGCCGAGATGCTGCGCCGGCGGCCCGACATCCACAGCGCCGAGCTCAACGCCGCCGCGCAGTGCGCCCGCATCGGCGTGGCCAAGAGCGAGCTCTTCCCCAGCTTCTCTCTGTTCGGAACCATCGGCCTCCAGACGAGCACCGTCGGCTCCAACACCCCCAACCTCTTTTCCAGCAACAGCCTCTTCTTCGCCGTCGGACCGCGTATCAGCTGGCCCTTCTTCAACTACGGCCGGCTCAAGAACGGCGTGCGCGTTCAAGATGCCCGACTCCAGCAGCTGCTGGTCGGCTACCGCAACACCGTCCTGCGGGCGGCCCAGGAGGTCGAGGACGCGCTGGCCGGGTTCCTCAACGCGCGCGAGTCGCTGGCATTCCAGCAGAAGGCGGTCACCTCCGCGCAGCGGGCGGCCGAGATCGCGCTGGCCATGTACCGCGAAGGGGCCTCCGACTACCAGCGGGTCATCGACGCGCAGCGGTCGCTCCTCGAGCAGCAGCAGAGCCTCGCCACGACCAGCTCGTCGGTGACGACCAACCTCATCGCGCTCTACAAGGCGATGGGGGGAGGCTGGGAGCCCTATCAGGGGCAGCCGTTCGTGCCGGCGGAGACCGAGACCGAGATGAAGCAGCGGACCGACTGGGGCGACATGCTGTCGCAGCCCCGCAAGCCGGAACAGAACCCTTCACCGGAGAAGCCGTAGGGAGTCCGTCATGGTCAAGAAACCGTCGAAGCGGGCGTTCAAGTGGATCATCGCGGCTGGCGCGGTCGCCATCGTCGCGTTCATCGGCGTCCGCACCTTCATCAAGAAGAAGAACGCGCTGCCGGAGGGGATCGCTTCCGGCAACGGACGCATCGAGGGGAAGCTGGTCGACGTCGCCGCCCGGGAGCCGCTGCGGGTCAAGGAGATCCTCGTCGACGAAGGGGCGCTGGTGAAACCGGGGCAGGTCGTGGCGCGGATGGACACCGTCACGCTGCAGTCGCAGCTGGCCGAGGCCGAACGCCGGCGTCCAGGCCGCCGAGGAGAGGCTGGCGGTCGCCAGGGCCTCGATCGTCAAGAACAAGAGCGAGGCCAACCTGGCGGACGTCGAGGCCGAGCGCTCGAAGAACCTGGTCGCGGAAGGGGCCGGCTCGCAGCGCGAGCTCGACGTGCGACAGAACCAGGTCGAGACCAGCAAGGCAACGCTCGGCCAGGCGTCCGCCATGCTCGCCACCGCGAGCCAGCAGGTCGAGGTGGCGCGCGCCAACGCCGCGACGATCCAGACCCGCATCGACGACGCCACGCTGCGCTCGCCGGTCACGGGGCGCGTCCTCTATCGGCTGGCCGAGCCGGGCGAGGTCCTCGCCGCGGGCGGCAAGGCGCTCACGCTGGTGAATCTGGAAGACGTCTACATGGAGATCTTCCTGCCGTCCGAGCAGGCGGCCAGCCTCAAGGTCGGCGCCGAGGCGCGGATCACCGTCGACTACGCGCCGGACCGCGCCGTCGCCGGGTACGTCAGCTTCGTCTCCCCCGAGGCGCAGTTCACCCCCAAGCAGGTGGAGACCAAGAGCGAGCGCGAGAAGCTGATGTTCAGGGTCAAGATCCAGGTCCCCAAGGAGATCGCCAGCCAGTACGTCGAACGTCTCAAGACCGGCGTGCGCGGCGTCGGCTACGTCAAGCTGAAGGACTCCGCCGTCTGGCCCGCCAAGTTGCAGAACCTGGTGGCGGCGCCCAAGACGGCCTCGCTCGAACAGTAGTCGCCGGGATCTCCGACATGACGGTCCCCCAGTCAGTTTCGACCGAATCGGCTGACCGGCCGGTCGTCTCGATCCAGAACGTCACCCACCGCTACGGCAAGAAGGTCGTCGCGCTGGACGGCATCTCGCTCGACATCCCGCCCGGCATCCGCGTGGGGATCGTCGGCCCCGACGGCGTCGGCAAGTCGACCCTGCTGGCCCTGGTCGCCGGCTCGAAGAAGATGCAGCAGGGCAAGGTCGTCGTCCTCGAAGGCGACATCGCCGACATTCGGCACCGCCGCGCCGTCGGGCCCCGCATCGCCTACATGCCGCAGGGGCTGGGGAAGAACCTCTATCTCGAGCTCTCCGTCTTCGACAACGTCGACTTCATGGCGCAGCTGTTCGGCCTGGCGCCCGCCGAACGCAAGGTGCGGGTCAGGGAGCTGCTCGAGGCGACCGGGCTCGGCCCGTTCGCCGATCGGCCGGCCGGCAAGCTGTCGGGCGGGATGAAGCAGAAGGTCGGCCTCTGCGGCGCGCTGGTCCACGATCCCGACCTCCTGATCCTCGACGAGCCGACCACGGGCGTCGACCCGCTCTCCCGCCGGCAGTTCTGGACGCTCATCGACGACATCCGGGCCAGCCGCCCCGGAATGAGCGTCGTCATCTCCACCGCCTACATGGACGAGGCCCAGCAATGGGACTGGATCGTGGCCATGGACGCCGGACGCGTGCTGGCGACGGGCTCGCCGGCCGAGCTGATAGAGCGGACCGGGACGGCGGATCTCGAGCACTGTTTCATCGCGCTCCTCCCCGAGGAGAAGCGCAAGGGGCACAAGGAGCTGGCCATCCCGCCACGCGCGGCAGGACAAGCGGAGATCGCCATCGAGGCGCACGGGCTGACCATGCGCTTCGGGGCCTTCACCGCCGTCGATCACGTCTCGCTGTCGATCGAGCGCGGCGAGATCTTCGGCTTCCTCGGCTCCAACGGCTGCGGCAAGTCGACCACCATGAAGATGCTGACCGGGCTGCTCCCGCCCACCGAGGGAACCGCCACCCTGTTCGGCAGCTCGGTCGAGGCCGGCAGCATGGAGGTGCGCAAGAACCTCGGCTACATGACCCAGGCCTTCTCGCTCTACGGCGAGCTGACGATCCGCCAGAACCTGGTGCTGCACGCGCGCCTCTATCACCTGCCGCCCGAGAAGACGAAGACGCGCATCGCGGAGCTCGTCGCGCGATTCGGGCTGGAGGCGCACGTCGACGCGCTGGCCGAGTCGCTGCCGATGGGGCTGCGCCAGCGGCTCTCGCTGGCGGTCGCCGTGCTGCACGATCCGCAGATCCTGATCCTGGACGAGCCGACGTCGGGCGTCGATCCGGTGGCCCGCGACAGCTTCTGGGAGCTGCTCAGCGATCTGTCGCGCCGGCAGGGGGTCACGATCTTCGTCACCACCCACTTCATGAACGAGGGGATGCTCTGCGATCGGATCTCGCTCATGCACGGCGGCAGGGTCCTGGCCTGCGACGTCCCGCAGAAACTGATCGACCAGCGCGGCGCCACCTCGCTGGAGCAGGCCTTCATCGGCTACATGGAGGACGCCATCGCCGCCGACGCGGCCCGCGCGCCGGCGAAGTCGGGCGCGGCCGCCGCCGAGGCGACGCCCAAGGCCGCGGCCGCCCACCACACGGCGAAGAAGCTCTCGCCGATGCGCCTGCGCGTCGGGCGGATGCTCGCCTACACGCGCAACGAGACGATGCAGATCCTCCGCGATCCGGTCCGCCTCGCCTTCGCCTTCGTCGGCTCGGCGCTGCTCATGCTGGTGTTCGGGTTCGGCATCACCACCGACGTCGAGCACATCCGCTACACCACGCTCGATCTCGATCACTCGCCCGAGAGCCGCACCTACCTCGAGCAATTCGCCTCGTCGCCGCGCTGGTTCTCGCAGCAACCCCCGGCGCTCTCCGCCGACGACGCGCTCCGCCGGATGCAATCCGACGACGTGTCGCTGGTGGTGGAGATCCCGCCCCGCTTCGGCCGCGACTTCCGCCGCGGCGCCACGCCCGACGTGTCGGCCGAGGTCGACGGCGCGATGACCTTCCGCGGGGACACCGTCGCCCAGTACGTCCAAGGCGTGCACAAGACCATGCTGCAGGACCCCGCCACCGGGCTCGAGACGGCCACACCGCAGAGGTACACCGCCGACATCGAGAACCGCTTCATGTACAACCCGACGTTCGAGAGCGTCTATTCGATCGTCCCCAGCGTCCCCGCCCTCCTGCTGCTCCTCATTCCCGCGATCCTGATGACGGTCAGCATCGTCCGCGAGAAGGAGCTCGGGTCGATGATCAACTTCTACGTGACGCCCACCGGGAAGCTCGAGTACCTGCTGGGCAAGCAGATCCCTTACGTGGTCATCGGCCTCATCAACTTCGTCATCCTCACGGCGCTGGCGCTCACCATCTTCAACGTCCCCATCAAGGGGAGCTTCCTGATGCTGGCGCTCTGCACGCTGCTCTACGTGACCTCGACGACCGGCCTCGGCATGGTCACCTCGACCTTCACCAGCAGCCAGGTGGCCGCCGTGTTCGTCACGGCGATCCTGACCATCGTCCCCACCATTCAATTTTCCGGCCTGCTGCAGCCGGTCTCGACGCTGAAGGGGAACGCCGGGCGGGTCGGCTCGGTCTGGCCGGCGACCTACTACATGCACTCCAGCCTGGGCGCCTACACCAAGGGGCTGGGGGCCAACCTCATGATGGTCGACATCGTCTTCCTCGCCTGCTGCATCCCCGTTCTGCTGGCGATCAGCCTCGTCGGCCTTCGAAAGCAGGAAAAGTAGCGGTGAACTCGCTGCTCAACATCCTGTGGCTGGGACTCAAGGAGATCCGCAGCCTGATGAGCGACGCGGTGATGGTGGTCTTCGTCGTCTACGCGTTCACGCTGGCGATCTACATCCAGGCGACCGGGACCTCGAGCGAGGTCAACAACGCCTCGATCGGCTTCGTCGACGAGGACGGCTCCGCGCTCTCCAAGGAGCTGTTCAACGCCTTCTACCCGCCGCGCTTCAAGTATCCCGTGTTGCTGTCCGCCGACGCGTCGCAGGAGCAGATGGACGAGGGGAAGCTGATGTTCGTCGTCGCGCTGCCGACGCGCTTCGAGCACGACCTGCGCGCCGGGCGCAACCCCGCCGTCCAGGTGAACATCGACGCCACGGCGATGCAGCAGGCCGGGATCGGCGCCGGCTACATCACGCAACATCGTCAACGACCGGGTCTCGTCATTTCTCAAGCGCACCGACATCAATACGCAGCCGCCGATCAACCTGGTGGTCCGCAAGCTGTTCAATCCGAACGGCGAGTCCTCCTGGTTCAAGAGCGTGGTGTCCATCATCAACCAGATCAGCCTCCTGACCGTGGTCCTGACCGGGGCCGCGGTGATCCGCGAGCGCGAGCACGGGACACTCGAGCACCTCCTGGTGATGCCGCTCTCCGCCTTCGAGATCGCCATGGCCAAGGTCTGGGCCAACAGCCTGGTGATCCTGGTGGCGACCGGCGCCTCGCTGTTCCTCATCGTCCACCTGGCGCTCAAGGTCCCGTTCGCCGGCTCGGTGGCGCTCTGGTTCGTCGGCGTCCTGCTCTATCTCTTCTTCGCGACGGCGCTGGGGATATTCCTGGGGACCATCTCCCGGTCGATGGCCCAGTTCGCGCTGCTCCTCATCCTGGTGATCATGGTGCTGCAGCTGCTCTCGGGAGGCAGCACGCCCGTCGAGAGCCAGCCCAAGTGGCTGCAATACGCGACCTATCTGCTGCCTGCGCGGCACTTCGTCAGCTTCTCGCAGGTGATCATCTACCGGGGCGGCGGGATCACCGCCATCTGGCGGCAGTTCCTGATGGTGACCGCCGTCGGTCTGGGGTTCTTCGTCTACAGCCTCAGCCTCTTCCGCAAATCGATCGCCGTCAGCAAGTGAGCCGTCAGCGCGGCGGCAGGTCGCCGAGCTCGGCGTGGGGGTCGGAGGCGCCGTGAATCAGCATCTCGTCGCGCTGGTGCGCGACGGCGATCTGCGCGCCCAGGAGGATCACGAACCAGGAGAAGAACGACCAGAGCAGAAACACCGGTAGCGCCGCCATTCCGGAGGCCAGCGCGCCCGCCCGCGCGGCGCCGATCTGAAACGAGGCGAAGACCCAGAGCACGGCGGTGAGCAGCAGCGCCGCCACCGCCGCGCCCACGAGCGCCGAGCGGAGCGCGATCCGTGCGCGCGCCGCCGAGGCGTAGAAGATGGTGAGCGCCAGGCAGAGCACGCCCAGGCCGAGGAGCGCGCTCGTCGCCGACTTCAGGGCGGGCACCGCCTCCATGACCCGTCTGGCCGCGTGCGCCACCCCCTCGCCGAGCGGCGCGTCGCCGAGCCGGCGCAGCAGACCCGACACGATGAGCAGCGCGGGCGGCAACAGGAGCAGCGCCAGGTAGCCGAGCAGCCGTCCATATTTGCGGGGCCGGTCCCGCGCGCCGGCGATCGTGTCCAGCGCGACCTGGGCGTGCCTTATCAGACGGAAGACGCCGTAGGTCAGTGCCCCCAGCCCCGCCAGCCCCGTCTCCAACCGGCCCATGCGGTTCACGCCGCCCAGGATCGCGCGCACGGCTTCGCGCAGGGGTGAGTCGGCGTTCGTGGCGCCCTCGGGGAGGTACCCGCCCGCGCCGATCACGTGCCCGGGCTCGGCCGGCATGAGGTGCGGGATGAGGTTCAGGAGCTTCAACGTCCAGAGCGCCACGACGAGAATCGGCACGATCGAGAACATCGTGTAGTAGGCGAGCGCGGCTGCCCGCAGCGACAGCTCGTGGACGACGAAACCGCGCAGCGTCCAGGTCGCGATCCGCGCGACGCGCGTCTGAAAAGCCGACCAGCCGCTTTGCCGCCCGCGATCTCGCTGCCAGACGGCGTGACCGAACCGTCTCACCGCCGCGCCCAGGCGACCGAACCGCGACCGAGGAGGCGAATCGCGCACGTTGTCTCCCAGGCAAATCTCGATCGCCGGATCGTCGAGCGCAGCGCCGGACGCTCGTTTCAGCCTTTTACTTGGCGCATCGCGGCAGACGGGATCATGGTCTCCGACCCCGAGGCCGGATAAAATTTAGGAATTATGACTTCGCCTCGGACCCTCCTCGCGCGCGGCGTCGGCGCCGGCATCCTGTTCGGCGCACTCGTGCTCGCCTGCCAGGGTCCAGAGGAATTCTATCGCGAGAGCCCCGGCGCGACCGGTGGCTCGGGCCCGGCGACGGGCGGCGTCGGCGACGGCGGATCGACCGGCACCGGCGGCGACGTGACCGGCACCGGTGGCGGCGTGACCGGCGCCGGTGGCAACCTCACCGGTCAAGGTGGGACCACGGGCACTGGCGGCAAAGGTGGAACCACCGGCACCGGCGGCACGACCGGCACCGGCGGACGGGCAGGCGGCACCGGATCCGGCGGCCTCACCGGCTCGGGTGGTTTGACGGGCACGGGCGGCGTCGCCGGCGCGCGCGGAAGCGGCGGCACGACCGGCACGGGCGGCGTCGCCGGCGCGCGTGGCACGGGCGGCGCCGCGGGCTCGAGCGCGACCGGCACGGGCGGCGCCGCGGGCGCGCGCGGCACGGGTGGAGCAGCCGGTTCGAGCGCGACCGGCTCGGGCGGCGCCGCGGGCGCGCGCGGCACGGGCGGCGCGGCCGGCTCCGGCGCGACCGGCTCGGGCGGCGCGGCCGGGACGACGGGCGGAGGAACCGGGCCGTGCGCCGGGTTGTGCAGCAACCCGGTCAGCACGCCCCCGAAGGTGAACTCCGGAGATCTCGGCACGGGTGCCTCGTGCAACGAGGTCGTCGGCGCGGTGACCAACCTCGTCTGTGGCAACTTCGTCGCGCCGCGCACGTTCAGCGTGAACGGCACCTCCTTCGATTGCGTGAACGGGAACGGCGGCACACTGCCAGCGCCGGTCAAGGGCGGATTCTGCATGCAGGCCAGCGCCGGCAACTACTCGTACGCGTACTTCACGACGTACTGACGTCGTCCGGCGCGGGGCGGCCGGCGAGCGCGCCGACGGAACGACACACGCTCTGCGCAGGTGAGCAACCCGCTGCGCAACTGGCGAGCCTGATCGTCCCGATCCTCCGAAACGACGGGCTGGCCCGGCGCGTGCACAGCGGTACGGGTCATGACCGACTCAGTTCGCGTTCCTAGGGTCAGCGTCGTGCTCGCAGCCCTGCTCGCGTCGTCCGCCGGCTGCACCATGACCTCGTTGACGGCGCGCAACGCACGTGTGCCGGTGATCGTCGGTCCCGTGGCGTGCATCGACTGCGCCCCCTCACCGGAGGCGGAGGCGCCGGCGGCACCGATCGCCGATACCGTCACTCACCGGAACGGCTACCTGGCGCTGCCGTTTGGCCAGATCGAGTTCGGCGATCCGTCCATCCCCCAGCTCAACATCGAGTCGGCCGCCTGGGACCCTTGCGCCGCAGAAGTCCACGTCGTGAAGCTCGACGCCCGATCCTTCGCGGTGACGGCATTCGTCTTCGGTGAGGTCTCGCAGACCGTGAACGCCACGGCGCGCGTCCTGCCGATGCCGGGCGGCGCCTGCGCGGCTCCGGTTACGCTCGGAGGCACACCGTGAGGCCGCTCCCGGGGCTGCTGCTCGCCGCGCTGACGGCGCTTACGACGACGGCAGGCTGCGCCGGCGCGCACGTCGAGATCACCGCCCGGGAATCGCGCTACGCAATCTCGATGTCGGAGGTGGTACGCGACCGCGCCGGGCACATCTACGATCGAAGCACGCTCGACCCAGTCGGTCAGTTTTACGCCGATCGCACCCGCGTGGGATTCCTCTACTCGGGCCTCACGCCCCTGTCGACATTCGACATCTCCGACGCCGTGAATTCCCAGGTCGCCGCCACCGGGGGCGAGGCGGTGATCGGCCTGACGGTGTCGACCAGCGACGGCTGCGACGTCCTAAATGTCTTCCCGATCTTCAACATCCTGCCCGTCTGGCCGGGCTGCGTTCCCGTCACCGTGACGGGGGAGATCGTCCGCCGGCGGGCTCGCTGACGCTCTTCCGATCGACGAGAGCGCTGCGCACCGTTGTGAACCACGTTGCACGCCGCGGTCCTTCGCCTCGCCGTACCGACCAGAGATCTCCGACGGAGCTCGCCCGGAACCGTTGGCCCGGATCGTGCTCAGGGAGAAAAGCAACAGCCGAGCAAACGCCACGCCCAATTTCACTCACAAGGAGACCGTCATGAAGAAGCTTCTGTCACCCGCGCTCGCCCTCGCCGCCATTTCGCTCTTCCACCTCGGTTGCGCGGACACCGAACCACAGCCGGGATCGTCGCCGGGCTCGTCCGACGAGGCGATCGGTCTCGTCTACCAGGGGAAGATGACCATGCCGCAGGCGGAGTCGAGCTGCGCCTGCCGTCTGGAGGTGGTTCCCATCGGCGGGACGGTGTTTCACTTCGGGCTCGATCTCTCGCAGAGCCCGCCGGTCTCCTTTCCTTTCCAGTCGACGGTGGCGGGGGCGCGCGTCTCGATCGGGGAGCTCCCGATCACCAAGCTGCTGAACATCCGCTCGGACGGAAGCGGCAAGTGGAAGTTCCAGGCGATCAAGATCAAGGGGAAGCCGCTCGCCGTTTCCTTCGTCTACGACCTCGCGGGCTACACGACCACCAAGTCGCAGGTCTTCCAGATCGGCGACGCCGGCATCACCGATCTGGCGGTGCAGTTCCCGACCGCCGCCTATTACGGGGCGGCCAAGGGACAGATCGAGCAGCAGATCGGGGGCCTCATCGGCGCGCCCTACACGCTCAGCAACGTCCTGGTGACCACGGTCGGGAAGTCCTGGGCCTCGATGTACTCGCCCCAGCTGCCGCACGGTGATCCGGGCGCCGAGGTATCGATCAGCCCCGCGGCCCCGTTCCCGGTGTCGCTGGGGCCGGTCTATTTCAACGCCGACGTCGCGCCCGATCCGACGTTGACCAGCACGTCGGTCGACGGCGGTGTGCTGTTCGGCAATCTGGCCGCCGGCAGCTACACGGTCACCGCCAGCAAGGCGCCGTTCACCTACGCGGCGCTCACGTTCGTCGTCGAGGACGACATCCCGCTCTACGTCGCCTCGCCGCCGCACGCCACCCAGGGGACGAACGACTCGGCGCCCGGCCAGCCGTAGGGACACGCGACACCGACCACAGACGCTCGCTGATCCAAGGCGGCGCGACCCTCACCGGTCCGCCGCCGTTTTTCGTGGTGCTGCGCACGTGCAGGGCGGTTCACGCGTTTCACACCCGTGCACGGTGCAGCAGCGGCCCGCGCCCGCCGCCCTCGGCGTTTGGCGGGCGCCGCGGCTGGCACGTCCCCTGCTCTATAGCCCGGCATGATCGCAACGACATCACGACCGACCCGGTCGCCCGAAGCGGCCGACGGCCATCTGTCCGCGCTGCACCGAGAGCTGTTCGTGCGCCTCGACGCCTCGATCGACGAGATCTGGGCCCGCGCACGCGCCGGACAGTTCTGGCGACAGGTGGCGGCGCGGGGAATGGACCGCGCTCTCTATCGGCTCACGATGGCGCAGCTCTTTCACTACACGCGCCACAACTCGATCAACCAGGCCGTGGCCGCGTTTCGGGCGGCACCCGAGGAGCTCCTGCTCCTCCGCTTCGTCTATGAGCACGCCCGTGACGAGCTCGGCCACGAGCGGATGGTCCTGCACGACCTCCGATCGTGCGGCCTGCTGGGCGACGACGAGCGGCTGGACGATCCTCTGCCGGCGACGGACGCCCTCATCAACTATCTCTACGGCGTCGCTCTCCGGGAAGGACCGCTGCCGCGCCTCGGCTATTCGTACTGGGCCGAGTCGGTCTACCTGCAGATCGCGCCGCTGCTGACCGCGACGCGCGACTCGCTGGGGCTGGCCGATCGGCAGATGACGTTCTTCGCGGCGCACGCTGCGATCGACGCGCGCCACGCCGAGGAGGTGCGCGCGGCACTCCGGCGCTCGGTCACGACACCCGAGAGCGCGGCGGCCGTCCACCGGGTGGCCGTCACCTCGCTCTGGCTCACCACCCAGATCCTCGAGCAGGCCTTCGCCGGGACGGCGCCGGGCGCCCTCGGCGCGGAGACGCCATGAGGTCTCTGGCGGTCGCGCTCCCCACCGCTTCGCGGGCCGGAGAGTCGCTCTGTCTCCTCCAGGCCTCGAGCGACGAAGAGCTGCGCGCGGCGGCGGCCTTTCGTCAGTCGATCTTCCTCGAACGGCGCGGCGTTGCGTTCGATGAGCTGCTCGAGGCGCGTCGCGACCGCGCTGGCCACGTGTTCCTGCTCCTCCGCGACGGGCGGCCGGTGGCCACGGCGCGCGTGCTGCCGCATCCGAGCCACCTCTCGACGCTGAAGGACCTGGCGCCCTATCTGGGCGCGTTCGACGCCGACTCCGAGGTCGGGCGAATCGCCGCCCTCTCCTCGCCGGAGGGGATCCGACACTCGGTCTCCCTGCTGGCGCTGGGGGCCGCCTGGCTGCTCGAGAACACCGCCCTGCGCCGCTACGTCGCCCACTGCCACCCCAAGCTGCTCGATCTCTACCGGCTCGTGGGCGCCAGGGTCGTTGCTGGGCCCTGCCCGGTGCCCGGCCGCACGGACCCGCACCTGATCATCGCGGGCCGTTACGACGACGCCGCGGCGTCGGTGGGGGCCGTCTGATGGCCCGCACGGCCCGGTCGAGTCTGGCCGCCCGCTTCTTCGATCTGGTGGCGCGCCGCCCGCTGCCGGCATTGACGATCATCGGAACGCTGTTCGCGGTGGGTGTCGCCGGCACGACGCGCATGCAGATCGACATGTCGTTTCGCCCGACGTTCACCGGAGACCGCGCCGAGCTGCAACGGACCGCCGAGCACGAGAGAGTCTTCGGCCAGGTCGGCTTTCGCGATCTGGTCGCCATCGTCGACGCGAGCGCGATGCCGTTGCCGCGGGCGCTGTCGGCCATGGGCACCCTCGGAGCGCGCCTCTCGGCGATCCCCTCGGTGCGCGAGGTTCGGGATCCGACGTCGTTTCCGTTCTTCGACCGCGACGGAATCCTGCGTCCGACGGGGATCGCCGGCGCCCTCCCCGCCGGGCAGCGACTCGACGCGCCGGCGGCGGCGCCCCTCATCGAGGATCTGCTGCGCGCCCCGGCGGCCCGGCGTCTGCTGGTCGGCGACGGTGGCCGCCGGTTCTCGGTCACCGCCGCGCTCGACATCCCCAACGAGGACTTCGCCCGCCGGCGCGCGGCGGTGGCCGCGTTCCGCGCCGCCGTGGCCGCCTGGTCGCGCGAGACCGATCTCCCCACCGAGGTGACCGGCTACCCGGAGGTCGAGCAGGTCTACGCCGAGGAGATCCTCCGGAGCGTCCTGCGGAGCATCGGCCTCCTCGTCGCGGTGATGATCGCCATCCTGTTCGTCTACTTTCGCCGCTGGACCGACGTGGTGACGTGCCTCGCCGGCGTCACGCTCTCGGTGCCGATCGTGCTGGGATTGATGGCGGCGCTCGGCCAGCCGTTCTCGATCGTGAACAGCCAGGTGCTGACGCTGGTCTTGATCGTCGGCATCGGCCAGGCGCTGCACCATCAAGAGGAGTACCGCCGGCGCCGCGAGGCGGGTCGCGATCACGCCGCCGCCAACCGGGAGGCGTTCTCCATCCTCGCCTGGCCGAGCTTCGTGACCGGCCTGGCGACGGCGGCCGGCTTCGCCGCGTTGCTGTCGGCCGACATGCGGGCGATCTGGTCCTTCGGGCTCTCGACCGCACTCGGCGTCGCCGTCGTCTATCTCATGAACTGGGCGGTGGTGCCGCGCCTCATCGCCCGGTTCTACCGGACCGCGCCGCCGGAGGCCTTTCGCGCGCGTCCCTCCTGGACGCTGTCGCTGGTCGGCCGGGCCGACCGCGCCCTGCGACGCCGCCCGGGCGGCGTGACGCTGGCCTTTCTCGCGGCGACGATCGGCCTCGGCGTGGCGGGCCTCTCCGGGCTCTCCGTCGACCAGAAGGTCAACGAGGAGCTCCCCGCCGGGCACCCGGCGCTGCGCGCCGAGGCGACGTACGAGCACGAGATGGCCGGCTTTCTCGGGCCGGAGCTGGCCATCCGGCCGGCGGCGCAGGGCGGGAGCATGCGCGATCTGACCGGCGAGCTCGGGACCTTCGTCGACCGCCTGTGCGATATGCCGGAGGTCCGCTACGTCGCCTCGCCGCTCGATCTCCTGCCGCAGCCGTTGCTCCCCCCGGGCACGCGCGGCAAGGCCTGCCGGCGCGGCGGCGGAGAGCTCGGGCTGGCGGCGGCCGCGCGGGCTGGCGTCGCCGGCCCACGCGTCGCCGCGCTCGCCACCTCGGTTCTCTCGCCCGACGGCGATCGCGCGTCGGTCGTCGTGCGGCTGGCCGACATCGGCACCGCCCGCTCGCTGCCGTTCGTGGAGCGGATCCGCGCCGCCGCGCGCGAGACGATGCCCCACGCCGTCGTCGAGCCGGTCGGGCAGTGGTGGCTGGCCCAGCAGGGGATGAACCGGCTGTCGCGCGACGTGATGCTCTCGGCGGTGACGGCGCTGTTCGTGATCCTGCCGCTGATGTGGCTCGGGATTCGCGACGCCAAGCTCTTTCTCGCGGCGATCCCGCCCACCGTCCTCCCCATCGCGGCCACGCTCGGGTTCATGGGCCTCGCCCACATCACCGTCCGGATCGGAACGGCGATGATCCTGGCCATCGCGCTCGGGCTGGCGGCCGACGACACGGTTCACCTGTCGGTCAGGATCCGCGATCGCGTGCGCGCCGGCTGCGACGTGGCGAGCGCCGTCTCGGCGACGCTGCTCCGGACCGGCCGGCCGTGCAGCTTTTCGTCCTACGTGCTCATCGCCGGGTTCGGCTCGATGACCGTGAGCTCCCTGCTCGCCCTCCGGGCGATGGGCGTCATCGCGATGTTCACCATGGCGTTCGCGCTGGCCTCCGACTTGGTCCTCGGCCCGGCTATTTATCTCCTGCTCTGCCGAACCCGCACCCGGACCCGCGCCGACGCTCCGGCCCGGGCTTCCCTCCGCGAGATGTTCGCCGAGACCGTCGGGCGGCATCCCGAGCGGCCGGCCCTGACCTACCCGCTGCCGGGCGCAGCTTCCGCGCGCGGCGCCCGCGCCTCGCGGACGCTGACCTGGCTCGAGGCGGCCCACCTCGCGCTCGACGTCGCCGCCGAGCTGTCCGGATCGGCCGGGTCCGCGCTGCCGATCGCGATCCTGGCCGACACCGACGCGCGCTATCCGTTGCTGGAGCTGGCGATCGGGCTCGCAGGCGGCGCCGTCCAACCCCTCTACGTCAGCGCCACCGATGACGAGCTCCTCGAGGCGCTGGCGGCGACGCGCGCCCGGGCCCTGGTGGTCGGCCGTTCGCAGCGCGAGCGGGGCCTGCGGCTCCACCCGCGCGTGATCCCGCTCGAGGAGCTCGTTCCCCTGCCGGGGGTCGACACGCCCCCGGCGATCCTGCCGGCCGACGTGGAGCCCTTCGACGCGACCGCGGCCCGCGCGCGCCTCGCCGCGCTGCCGGCGCGCGATCCCGAAGCCGCCCTGCTCTACCTGCAGAGCACCGGGACGACCGGACCGGCGCGGGTGATCGAGATCGGCGAGCGCGCGTTGATGGGGGCGATCCAGGCCGCCCGGGGCGAGGCGTCGCACCGCCATCCCCGATTTCTCTCCTTCCTGCCGCCGGCGCACATCTCCGAGCGCCTGCTGACGCTCTACCTCTCCATCGCGCTCGCCGGCCACACCACGTATGGCGGCGGCCTGCCGACCTTCGCCCAGGACCTGAAGGCCTGCCGGCCGACGGTTTTTCTCGCACCGCCGCTGCTGCTCGAGACGCTGCGGACCGAGATCGCCCGCGCCGCGGGGGGCGGTTCGATCGGACGTCGGCTGCTCGCCTCGGTGGCGCGGAGCGCTGACGCCATCTTGGACCATGCGCTGACCCGGAAGACCCGCGGAAGCCTCTCCGCCCGCCTGTTCGGGGCGCTCGTCTGGCGCAGCCTCGGCCTCGACCGGGTGCGCGACGCGCTGGCTGGAACGGCGCCCCTGTCACCGGCGCTCGGCGCCTGGTTCGCGGCCGCCGGGCTCCCATTTCGCGACGTCTACGGACAGACCGAGCTCTGCGGCGCCACCTCGATCACCGCGCGCCGCGGCGCCACGCCCGGCGCGGTCGGCCGGGCAGTTCCTGGCGTCGAGGTCCGAATCGCCGACGACGAAGAGCTGCTCGTCCGGAGCCCGTCGACCTTCACGCGCTACGTCGGCGATCCGGCGGCCACCCGCCGTGCTCTCCGCGACGGCTGGCTGCACACCGGCGATCGCGCCCGGCTGCTCGGAACGGGCGAGATCGCCCTCCTCGGGCGCGTTCAGTCCCGGTTCGCGACCGCTTCCGGCGCCCGCGTCGACACGGCGGCCATGAGCGCGGCGCTCCGTGCGGTGCTCCCGAACGTTGAGGTGGTGGTCGCCCGGCCGGCCGGCACCGCCGAGATCTACCTCTACCTCGCCACCCGACCCGACGGTTCGGGCGGGGCGACGGACGAGCCGCTCCGCCCGCTGGCGGCAACCGATCTCCTCTCGTTGCGCCTGCCCGGCCTGGTCGAGGAGCTCGATCCGCTCGGCGTCGTGCGGGGCTGGGCCCTCTACGAGGGGGCCTTCTCGCAGACGACCGGCGAGGTCGGACCGACCGGAAAGCCACGCGCCTGGCGCATCCATGCGCTCCGGCAAGAGCACCTCCGCGAGCGCCTGGCCGTCCGTCGCCAGCAACCCTCGATGGACTGGTGTGCACCCGGATGAGGTCTTCGTGCAGATATCTGCACAGTTCAGAGAAACCCGGGCCGACGTGCTGCGTACCAGCGACTGGCACGTCGGTTGCCTTTGCCAACCGCCAGACGTGTATCCTCGGGACTCCGTGAGCACTCAAGACTGGATCAATCTCATCGCCTGCGTCGGCGAGCTGGCGGTCGCGGCGCTCGTGGCGCTGCGGGCGCTGAGCGGGCCGCTGGCGACGCCGCTCATGTTCGTGAGCGTCGATTTCTTCCTCTGGAACTTCGCGCAGATCGCCTTTCACCGCACCGGCCTCACCTCCTGGCACCTGCTCGACATGGTGGCATCGCCGATCGCCACCGCGCTGGCGTTCGACTTCCTGATGCGGTTCATCGGCCGCTCGCGCGAGCTGCGCTGGACCACCCGAGCCGCCTACCTCTACTACGGCGGGCTGTCGGCGTCGGCGGCGCTCGGCTGGTTCGTGCCGGCCGCCCGTCAGTTCACGCTGTCGGCGATCTGGAGCTGGATCTGGCTCGCCGGCCTCCCCCCGCTCTCCGTCGCGGCGCTGGGGTTGCTGCTCGTTCACCTCCGGCGCGTCGGGACGGTCGAGGAGCGGAGCCGGACCCGCCTCCTGCTGAGCGCGGTGATGGTCATCTCGCCGCTGGCGTCGACGGAGCTGTGGGCCGATCTCGGATTCCCCATCCCGCGTCTGGGCGCGGTCGGCATCCTCTCCTTCACCGCCATTCTGATGCTCGCCGCGCTCCGTTTTCGTCTTTTCGATCGCGCGCTCACCGCCTCGAATGTCCTCTCCGCCACCGTGCTGGCCAGCGTGGGGGGGATCGCGTACCTGACGGTCTTCCACCTGGCGGGAACCAACACCGCGTTGCTGGTCCTGGGCACGCTGACCGTCACCATCACGCTCCTCGGGGCGTCGCGCTTGGTGGTGGGGACCATCATCGCCCGCAGCCATCACACGGTGCGGCTGGTGACGCTGGGAAAGATGGCGGCGCAGATGGCGCACGATCTGAAGAACCCGCTGGCGGCCCTCAAGGGGGCCTGCCAGTTCCTGCGCGAGGAGCGCGCCCAGGGGCGCTCGATCGACGATCGGACCGAGTTTCTCGATCTGCTGGTGTCGCAGATCGATCGGCTGGAGAACGCCATGGACAAGTATCAGCGCCTGCGCGACGTCCAGCCGACGCTGGTCCCCATTCAGCTCAACGAGCTGGTCGGCGGCCTGGTCGCCCTGCGCGGCATCGACGGCGGCTCCGGCGTCGCCATCCGGGCCCATCTCGCCGAGGAGCTGCCGGTCTGCCACGCCGATCGCGATCTGGTCGCCGGCGCGATCGAGAACCTGCTGCAGAACGCGCTCGAGTCGCACCCGCGCGACGCGACGGTGACCGTACGAACGTCCCTCAGCAGCGCCCGCCAGACCCGCGGGATCATGGTCTCGGTCGAGGACACCGGCAGCGGGATGAGCGCGCGGGTGCGCGAGCGCGCGCTGGACGACTTCTTCACCACCAAGGAGACGGGGACCGGGCTGGGGCTCCCCTTCGTTCGGCGCGTTGCCGAGGCCCACGGCGGCGAGATCTCGCTCATCAGCAAAGAGGGCGCCGGGACAGTCGTGCGGATGTTCATCCCTCTGGAGTCAGGACGGTCATGAAGAACGCAAACGGAGACGTGCTGATCGTCGACGACGATCCCGACGTCGGCAAGGTGCTCGAGGCGCTGCTGCAGCAGGCGGGGATCACCTGCCGCTGGGTCCCCGACGTCGAGAGCGCGCTCGCCGTCCTGCGCGAACGCCCGGTGGACGTGATCATCACCGACCTGCGGATGCCGGGCGCGAGCGGCCTCGATCTGCTGGAGGCGGTCGTCGAACGCTGGCCCGAGATTCCGGTCGCCCTCCTCACCGCGCACGCCACGCTGGACATCGCCGTCGAGGCTTCGGTCAAGGGCGCCGCCGACTTCCTGCGCAAGCCGTTCGATCGCGAGGAGGTGCTGTTCACCGTTCGCAAGCTGATCGCGGTCGCGCGTCACGACGCGCCCGCGCCCTCGCTCGACGTCCAGCGCGCGCCGACGGAGAGCGCCTCGCCCAAGATGCGGGAGGTGGAGGACCTGATTCGCCGATCGGCCGCCGGCAACTTCCACGTTCTCCTGCGTGGCGAGAACGGCACCGGGAAGGATGTGGCCGCGCAGGCCATCCACCGGCAGGGGGCACGGCAGGCGGAGCCGTTCGTGCGGGTCCATTGCGCCGCGTTCCCCGAGACGCTGATCGAGAGCGAGCTCTTCGGTTACGAGCGGGGCGCGTTCGCCGGAGCGGCGTCGCGCCGGTTCGGTCGGGTCGAGATCGCCGGGAAAGGGACGCTGTTCCTCGACGAGATCGGCGACGTGTCGCTCGCCGTGCAGGTCAAGCTGCTGCGCCTCCTGCAGGAGAAGGAATTCGAGCGGCTGGGCAGCAGTCAGACGTTGAAGTCGCCGGCGCGGTTCCTGGCTGCGACGCACCAACCGCTCGAGGAGATGATCGAGCGCGGCAAGTTCCGCGAGGATCTCTTCTTCCGCCTCAACGTGCTGCAGATCTGGATCCCACCCCTGCGCGAGCGGCCCGAGGACATCGAGGCGCTGGCGCGCCGGTTCTGCGCCGAGGCGGCGCGCAACAACGGCCGGGGCGAAGTGGAGATCTCGACCCAGGCGGTGACCGCGCTCCGCAGCCTCCCCTGGCCCGGCAACGTGCGCGAGCTGCAGAACTGCGTCGAGCGGATGGTGATCCTCTCGGACAGCAATCGGCTCACGGTCACCGACGTCGAGCGCCAGATCGCCCCGCTCCCGGGCGCCCGGTCGAGCCGCCCGAGCGGCGCGCTGCGGCCCAGCATCGACGACTACGAGAAAGAGATGATCCGCAAGGTGCTGGTGGAGGTCGAGGGCAACAAGACGAAGGCGGCCGCGCACCTCAAGATCAGCCGACGGACGCTCTACAACAAGCTTTACGAGTACGACCTCCTCTGAGCGTCGCCGCCGGGCGCGCTGCCGCCGGGCGGCTGAGCAACGGCCTGCTCACCGTCGTGCACCGAGGTGCTCGCCGGCTTCCGGATCGGCTGGCGCGACGCGCGGCTGGCGCCGCCGAACCGCCCCTGCCCTGGGCCCGTTGAGCGGCACGGCGGTTGCTGATGCTCCAGGCCGTCGATCAGACGACCACACGGGAGAAGAGCGATGCGAAACGACCTGCGACGGACGGCGGCACTACTTGGGACGGGACTGGCGTTGCTCGGCTGCAGTGGCGGGACTTCCCCGCCGCCGCCGCTGCCGGTCACGCAGGACCTCATCATCCTGCACACCAACGACATCCATTCCTACCTGATGGGCGCCTCGCCCGAAGCGGACTACACCCCCGCCACGACGGGCGCCGACGCCACCCTGGGCGGGATGGCGCGGTTGGCTTCGGCGGTCGCCATGGCCCGGGCGGCGGCGAAGGCGGCGAACAACACGCCCGTGCTGCTGCTCGACGCAGGCGACTTCATGATGGGGTCGCTGTTCGAGACGATCAGCGCCAGCGCCGCCCCCGAGCTGGCGATGATGCACACGCTCGGTTACGACGCGACGACGATCGGGAACCACGAGCTCGACTGGGGGCCCGACGGGCTGGCGCTGATCCTTCAGGCGGCGATCACCAACGGGACGAGCATACCGATCGTCGCCAGCAACATGCTGTTCAACCCCGGCGACCCAGGCGACGACAACCTGCAGGCGCTGGCCACGGCCGGCGTCATCAGCACCAAGCTGGTCAAGACCGTCGGCTCGATCAAGGTCGGCATCTTTGGGCTTCTCGGCAGCAGCGCCGCCGAGGTTGCCGCGCTGAAGGCGCCCCTGACCTTCACCAAGATCGCCGACGCCTCCGCCCAGATGGTCGCCGACCTGCGAAACAACGACCAGGTCGACGTCGTCATCGCGCTCTCCCACTCGGGGATCTACAGCGACGGGACCGGTGAGGACGCCGATCTGGCGACGAACGTTCCCGGCATCGACGTCATCGTCAGCGGCCACAGCCACGACACGCTCAGCGCGCCCGTGCAGATCGGCAACACGTTGATCGTCACCGCCGGCTGTTACACGAGCTACCTCGGCGATCTCCACCTGACCATCACCAAGGGCGCCAAGGCTGGCGATGCGGCCACGGTGGCAATGGCCGGCTACACCCTGCATTCGATCGACGACCAGATCGCCGGCGACGCCCCCACCCAGACCGCGGTCGAGAGCTACGTCGCGTCCGTCGACCAGGCCTTCGCGGGGACGGGCCTCAGCTACCGGCAGGTGGTGGGCGAGACCAGCTTCGACCTGCCGCTGCCGGTCTCGGCGGAGGCGCCGGTCGGGAACCTGGTCACCGACGCCTACCGCACGGTGACGGCCGCCCTGCAGCCTGACGCCCCGCCGGCGATCGCCATCGAGGGGGACGGCCAGATCCGGTCGGACATCGTCAAGGGGAAGACCGGCCTCATCTGGTTCGCCGATCTCTTCCGCGTGCTCCCCGACGGCATCGGGCCCGACCAGAAACCGGGCTATCCGCTGGTGACGTTCTACCTGAACGCCAAGGATCTCGCCTCGGGACTGGAGTTCGACGCCGCCCAGGAGGTGGTCCCGCGCGACTTCTTCCTGCAGGCATCGGGGTTGAGCGCCACCTACGACCTGACGAGGCCGGCGTTCGCGCGCGTCACCGGCCTCGCGCTGACGACCGCCGCCGGGCCGCAGCCCCTCGATCCGACCGACACGACCACCTGCTACAAGGTCGTCACCACCAACTACGTCGCCGGCTTCCTGGGTCTGGTGGCGAGCCAGACGGGCAACCTCTTGTCGGTGACCGCCAAGGAGGCCGACTGCGCGACCCCGATCGCCGATCCGACGACCCGCTTCGTCGACGCCGATCCGACCACCGACGGCGTGCAGGAGCTGAAGGGCTGGCAGGCACTGCTCCAGTACGTGAGCGGCTTCCCCGACACCAACGGCGACGCGATCCCCGACGTCCCCGCCGCCTACGCCGCCACCCAGGGCCGGATCGTCGCCGAGTGAAACGGCACGGGATCCTCACCGGCGCATCAACCGGACACGCCGCCTGGATCGTGGGGACGCTCTGGCTCGCCGGCGCCTGCGCGCCCTCGATCCCCGAGGCCGCGGCGCCGGCTTACATGCAGTGGGATCCGGCTCCCCCTCGGGTGCCGTCGCCGACGGGGCTCATCGTCGACCCGACCACGGGCCGCATCGACTTCCGCCTCGCCAAGATCGACGTGCCGACCAACTGCGCAGTCCCGGGGAGCCTGTCGCGGGCGCAGTGCGAGTTCGACCAATACCTGCAGACACTGGACGGCTACCCGACCGTCACGCCGGCCACGGCGCCATCCAGCTCGCCGCTCGATCCGGCGACGCTCACGCTCGGCGGCAACGTCGTGGTGGTGACGGGCGACGGCACGGAGGTCTCCGACGTCACCGTCGGGTTCGACAGCCAGAGCGGGTTCCTGACCGTCACACCGGAGCCGAGCTGGGACCTGGGCCAGACCTACTGGCTCGCCGTGCGCGGGTACGACGCCGGCGTGCGCACCTCCTCGGGGGCGGAGGTGGTCGGCTCGCCGACCGACTTTCTCCTCAAGCAGGAGACACCGCTGACCTGCGGCGCCTCCGACCCGAGTCAGCTCGACGACGGCTGCCCGGCGTACGACCTGCTCGCCAGTCAGGGCTTCTCGCACGCCGACATCGTCTCGACGCTGGTCGAGCTCGAGTCCGCGCGCCTCTCCTACCTGGCCGCGGGCGCCTGGGATCTGGTGGCCGCGGCGGGAATCCCGAAATCGGAGGTCGCCGTGCTCTGGGGATTCCCTGTCCACACGGCGTCGGTCGCCGAGCTCAACCCGCCGACGCTTCGTCCCCAGGTGACGGCGCCCGACACGATCGTGGTCCCCGTGCACGGGACGCTCGCCCCCTCGACGGTGGTCTCCTTCATCCCCCAGCAGCAGACCGGCCCGGTGGTGGCGATGGACCTGACCGCCGTGGCGGCGGGCGATCTCCTCCACGGGCTTCCGACGGTCGCTGCGCAGGCCGCCGATGGCGGCGTGGTCATCACCGGCGCCGCGCCGTTCGTGGCTGGTGACACCATCGGCCTCTTCTTCACCGAGGGAATCCACGACAGCGCGGGCGCACCGCTGGTCGCCTCGCCGGTCTCCGCCCTGCTGACCTTCCAGGGCGCGCTGGTCGACGGCGACGGGCACAGCACGGTGAGCGGAATCTCCGACGCTGACGCGGCGACGCTGGAGGCGGGACGCTCGCAGCTGACGCCGCTGTTCGAGAGCTTGTCTCTGACTGGCCTGACCCACATCACCCGCCAGAACCTGGTCTATTGCTATGCCTTTACCTTCGAGGCGCCGTGAGCCGCGCGCTGGCGCTGCTTCTGCTGTGCACGCTCGCCGCGGCCACGCGCCCCTGCCGGGCGAGCGGATTCCTCATCTACGACCTCTCGGGCGACGCGCTGGGGCGCGCGTCGGCGGTCTCGGCCTCGGTCTCGGAGCCGGCGGCGGTCTGGTTCAACCCCGCGGCGCTGCCGTTCCTGGGCGGCGCCCGCGC
Organism: uncultured Pseudomonadota bacterium; assembly: GCA_963831685.1. Classification (GTDB taxonomy): domain Bacteria; phylum Myxococcota_A; class Polyangia; order Fen-1088; family Fen-1088; genus JADGRB01. Next base: position 149,819 of record CAWHRJ010000004.1, on the reverse strand, counting down.
GTCGGCCGGTGGCGTTCTGGTGACGGCGCGCGCCACTTTCACCCCCGCCGCCGGTGGGCCGTCGACGGCGAGCGATCGGGGAACCTTCTTCCTGCCGACGGTCTTCGCCAGCGCCGCGCCGACCAGCCGACTCGCCGTCGGTGTGGGGGTCTACACGGCGTTCGGGATCGGCGTGCGCTGGCCGGACGGTTGGCTCGGCCGCGAGAGCGCCATCGCCGCGTCGCTCGAGACGCTGGCCTTCAACCCGACGGTGTCGTTCAAGCTGCACCGAAAGCTGTCGCTCGCCGCCGGGTTCGACGCCGTCCGCGCGGCGGTCGACTTCACGAACGGGCTGCCGCAGCTGGTCGGCGGCGAGGTGCGCCTCGGGGGCGGAACCTGGGGCTATGGGTTCAACGCCGCCGTGCTCTACCGTCCGCTGCCGGAGCGCCTGCACTTCGCGCTCACCTACCGGAGCCGCGTGACGCTGGCGTTCGCCGGCCACGCCGACTTCAGCCCCGCCAGCGCGGACTTCCTCGCGGCGTTGCCCGACGAGCCGGGGACCGCCACCATCACGCTCCCCGACATCGTCACCTTCGGCGTCATGTGGCGGCCGCGTGCCGCCCTGACACTGGAGCTGGACGTGAACGACGTCCGCTGGAGCTCGTATCATCGCGTCGACATCACCTTTCCGATCGCGCCGGCGCACGTGATCGAGCCCGACGGTCACGACAGCCTCACCGTCCGCGGCGGCGCCGACCTGCGGCTCGGCGAACGCGGCTGGCACCTGCGCGGCGGTCTCATCTACGACGAGAGTGCCCTGCCCTCCGAGGGGCTCGGTCCCGGTTTGCCGGACGCGAACCGGATCGATGCGGCCGCGGGCGTGGGAATCACCCGCGGCCACCTCGGGGCCGACCTCGGTTACCTGTTCGTATACTTCTTGCCGGCGGACGCCACCGGCGGTCGCGAGGGACCGCCCGGAACGTACCGCAGCGTCGCGCACCTCGTCGCCCTCACGGCCCGGATCTCCTGGCCCTGAGCCCACCTTCCGCGCGCGGACGACTTCGGCCGAATCAGGGGAGCGTGCAGGCGCTGCCGGTCCAGGTGCCGCCGATGATCACCGTGCATTGCTGCGCCTGCGTGAACACCTTGTTGTAGATGCGCACATCGTCGAGGGTCATGCTGGTCTGGCCTACCGTGAGCTGATCCGACTGCGAGCTGTTGAAGATGGTGCTCGCCGCGTTGTTGTTCGTGATCGACGAGGAAAGCACGTCGTCGATCCAGACCTCGAAGTTGTGACTCGCGTTGTCGCGGTTGTAGACCATGATGAGGTTGTGCCAGGCGCCCGACGCGCCGATGTTGACGGTGTTCGGGTTCCCGGCAGGCACGTAGCTCAGGGTCGTCGACGAGAGGATCAGCCCGGCGGTGCTCCCCGAGCCGACGAACAACTGGATGCCGCCGTACGGCGCCGTCCCCGAGCGGTTGTCGAAGTCCATGAAGATGCCGCTACCCGCCACGTAGTCGTGGATCCACATCGAGATGGTCCCCTGCGCGTAGGTGCCGATGGTGGCGCGCGCGCCCGCCGTGTACTGGTAGCCGCTCGCGGAGATCTGCGCCGCCTGACCGAACTTGCCGGTGACATAGGTGACGCCGACGGTGGTGAGATTCATGCCCGCGGTAGCGCCGGTGTTGCTCGAGTTGCCGTCGAACGTGTACCAGATGGTCGGCGCGGGATTGAACGTGGCGGTGACCGACACCGCTGCGTTCACCGGGACGATGCAGGTGCTGGTTCCGCTGCAGCCGCCGCCCGACCAGCCCGCGAACAGCGAGCCGCTGCCCATGGGCGTCGCCGTCAGCGTGACGTGAATGCCGGAGGTGAAGCTCGCACTGCAGGTCCCGCCGCAGTCGATCCCGGTGGGGCTCGAGGTCACCGTTCCGGTGCCGCTGCCAGCCTTCGTCACCATCAGGGTGTAGGTCGTGCCCGCCGTTCCCGCGGCGCCCGTCGTCCCCGCGGCGCCAGTCGTCCCTGCCGCGCCCGTCGTTCCCGCGGCGCCCGTCGTCCCCGCGGCGCCCGTCGCGCCCGCGGCGCCCGTCGTCCCTGCGGCGCCCGTCGCGCCCGCGGCGCCCGTCGCGCCCGCGGCGCCCGTCGCGCCCGCGGCGCCCGTTGTCCCCGCAGCGCCCGTCGCGCCCGCGGCGCCGGTCGCGCCCGCGGCGCCCGTCGCGCCTGCGGCGCCCGTCGTCCCCGCGGCGCCCGTCGTCCCCGCGGCGCCCGTCGTCCCCGCGGCGCCCACCCCAGCGGCACCTGTGGTGCCGGCGGCGCCGGCCGCGCCGCCGTCGGACTTGCTGGAGACCGAGCCGCAAGCTCCGCCCAGCAACAGGGCTGACACGACCGCGAACGCGAGGAGGGGCTGGCGCGACATTCGAAGGCTCCTTTGCCGGATGATTGAACGACGGGAAGCGCGCATTTTCGCCTGTGAAAGCTCCCCACCGCCAGCAAATCCGATCCTCGGTCGCCTTTTTGGGCGTCCGGCGACGCTGTCACGGGCGGTCATGACGCCGCGCGGGCCGCAGCCCCGCTTCAGCGATCGTAAGGCGGCGGCGGGCCGTAGAGCGTGGCCCGGTGCTCGACGTAGGCGACGGCGGTGGTCGTCGTGATCTTCCGCAGCAGGGTGCCGGTCTTGGTGATCTCGTGGAACTGCCCGTTGTCGGACCAGGTGACGAAGAGGTTGCCGTTGGGGAGCTCCTTGACGTCGCCGAACGTGGAGTCGCCGATGCCCGGGTTGTAGTCGAGCGTCGCCGTCGCCGTCTTGTTGTTGCCGTCGTAGTTGAACCCGAGCACGTGCGCGTTGGCGCTGTTGAGCCCCGCGTTGTTGAAGATCCAGACGTGGTCGGGCCACACGTCATGTCCGTGCTCGCCGGTCCAGGCCATGGCGCTGTAGTCGGTCTGCGTGCCGCCAAAGGTGGAGATCAGCTTCCCGCCCGGATAGCTGATGGCGGCGACGGTGTTCAGAAAGTACATGGAGATCGTGATCGCCTTCAGCTCCGGCGAGTAGGTGATGCTGTTGGTGTGCGCCACCTTCTGCGACGCCGAACTGATCAGGGTGCCGAAGTCGGTCCCCTCGTCGTAGATCAGCGTCGAATTCCCGGTCGAGGTGTCGAGCTCCATCACCTCTTCGGGGCCCGTGGTCGTGTTGGCCATCGAGTTGTCCATCTTGAAGTAGACGACGTTCCCGTTCGGGAGGATCGCGAAGTCGTGGCTGCGGCCGGGGAGCATCCAGGTCTGCCCCGAGCCGACGCCGTCCATCCCGATGCGGAAGACGGCGCCGCTGGTCGAAGTATTGGCGAAGTTCCCCGCGAACATGTACTGGCCGTCGTACGACATGCGGGCCCGCGAGCAGTTCGTCACCGCCGCGTTGCTTGTCTCGTCGAGCACCCAGACGAGAGCACCGTCCTTGTCGATGATGAAGACGTAGGTCTTCGAGGTTCCGCTCTGCCCGGGAATGCCGGCCAGGCCGGTGCAGCCGACGGTGAAACCGCCGCCCGCGTAGAGCGCCGAGGCGTTCATGTCCGTCACGGTGAACACTGGAACGCCGTTCGCCAGGTAGCCGGTCGTCACGTTCTGGGTGTCGCTGGTGTACGTCTTGCCGCCGCCCTGAGCGACGATCTGGACGTAGTACTTGGTGTTCTGCTTCATTCCGAGCAGCAGCGTCCGGTAGTTGGATTGGGTCAGATCGACGGTCGCCTGGAACTCGAAGTTGCTCTGGTCGCGGCCGAAGTTGATGACCGCGCTGTCGATCGACACGTTCACCGACCAGGTGACGATCTCCACCGTGGCGACGGCGGTGCTCTGCGTGATGTTGATGGTGAAGGTCGCGCTTCCGGACTGGCCGCTGCCGCCCGAGCCGCTGCTGGACCCGCCCGAGCCGCTGCTGGACCCGCCCGAGCCGCTGCTGGACCCGCCCGAGCCGCTGCTGGACCCGCCCGAGCCGCTGCTGGACCCGCCCGAGCCGCTGCTGGACCCGCCCGAGCCGCTGCCCCGGACGAGCCGCCGGTCCCCGACGAGGAGCCCCCGCTGCCGGAATTCGAGCCCCCGCTGCCGCTCGTTCCCGTCGAGCCCTTGGCGGCGCACGCGAGCCCGAGCACCGCGGCCGTCAACAAAAGGGTGTGAGGTACGAGGGTCATTCGCCGCTGAATCGAGCGCATGAAGGTCTCCTCCGCGGTTCACCGCGCGCGGTGTTGAGCATCACACGCTAACACGAAACACAACCTCATTCGGGATCGCTGCACCGCGATCTCGTCACGCAGCGGCGAATCAAGTCATGGGCGTCCGGATTCGTCCCCCAGTGCCTCTTCCGCGATCTCGGCCAGCTCCGCGTCGGTGAGCGGCAGCGGGTTGGCTTTCGTGCTGCTCGCCGCGCGCGCCCTCTCGACCAGGCGGGGGACGTCCGCGCGGCGCATGCCGTAGCGGGAGAGTCCGGGGATCTCCAGCGCGCGGCGGAGCGACTCCACCCACGCGAGCCCGTCCTCGATCGCCGCCGATGCCTCGCCCGTCAGCAGCGCCGCCACCTCCCGATAGCGGGCGAGCGCCGGACCGTCCGGCGCACGGGCCCGGAGCGCCGCCACGTTGACTCGCGCCACCGGCCCGAGCAGCGCCGCGCAGACCGCGCCGTGGGGCGCGTCGAACATTCCCCCCAGCGGCGCCGCGAACCCGTGCACCGCGCCCAGCCCCGCGTTCGCCAGGCAGAGACCGCCGAGCAGGCTGGCCAGCGCCAGCGCCTCGCGATCGGCAGGCGCGACCGCGACTCCCATCCGGGCCGCGGTGTAGGCCCGGCGCAAGGCGACCGCCGAGCGCCGGATTCCTTCGCGCGCGAGCCCGTCGGTGAGCGGGTTGGCGCGGATCGAAACGAACGGCTCGATGAGCTGCGACAGGGCGTCGAGCCCGCTCGCGGCGATCACCTCGGCGGGCAAGCCGGCCAGCAGATCGGGATCGACCAGCGCCGCGTGGGCGAGCATGAGGGGGCTCCGGAGGCTCGCCTTCACCCCGTGCTCGGGCGAGGCCAGCACGGCGTTCTTCGTGACCTCCGACCCGGTACCGGCGGTCGTCGGGATCGCAATGAACGGCAGCGCGCGGCGCGTGAGCGGTTGACCGCGACCCACGACCTCCAGGTAGTCGAGCGGATCGCCGCCGTTCGCGAGCAGCGCGGCGATCGCCTTCCCCGCGTCGAGCGCGCTGCCGCCGCCGAACGCGATCACGAGATCGCAGGACGCCGCCCGCCCCGCCGCCACGCCCTGGCGCGCGGTCTCCACCGTCGGCTCTCCCTCGACGGAGAAGAGCGTCGCGCGCACACCTACGCCCTCGAGCGTCTGAACGAGGGCCTGCGCTCGGGACGAATTCCTACCGGTGACGATCAACGCGTGGCGCCCCAGCTCCGCGGCGATCGGCCCCGCCTGCAGCGCACAGCCCGCGCCGAACAGGATGCGCGGCGGCGCCGCCAGCTCGAACGCCAGACCGGCGGGGATCATCACCAGCCCTGATCGTCGGGGAACACGTTGCGGTAACGGGCGGCCGTTCGCGGCTCGGCCATCAGATCAGCGACGGCGTCGCGCCAGCGCTGGTAGTGCGCCGTCTGCTTGTGGGCAGCCGGCGCGTCGGGCGTCCGGTAGACCTCCACCAGCACGAAGCGGGTCGAATCCTCGATCGACTGGATCACGTCGAAGCGGGCGACGCCCGGCTCGGTCACGCTCAGGCGGGCGTTCTCGAGAGAAGCGGCGCGGAAGGCCTCCACCGCGTCCGGTTTGACGTGCGCGTGCACGTGCACGATGACGAGCGACTGGGACATGCCGGCAGTCTATCGCGTGCCGCCCCGAGGTCAGCGGCTAGAAGCGGGCGCCGTCTCGCTAGAACGAGATCTCGGACTGGAGCTTGTAGACGTTCTCGTCAGGCGTCTTGCCCGAATAGGCGGGCGCCTGCTGAATGACGCTGCTCCCCTGGACCAGGGACTCGCCCCAGGGCCAGGTCGCGTTCAAGACCATCTTGTCGCCGTAGATGTATCGCGAGAACTGAACGTAGATGCGCTCGCTCGAGAGGAAGTGCGAGGCGAACTGCAGGCGTGTCGTGACGGCAGCGAAGATATATCCGTTGTCGTCCAGGTCGTAGTTGACGATGTCACCGCGGAGCATGAACGAGACCCAGTCGGCGAGCTGGGCCGTCACGTCCGCGCCGCACTTGAATTGTCGGATCTGGGTCATGGGGGTGCCCTTGGGGCCCAGGACCATCGAACCAGTCGGTAAATCGAGGCTGGCGCCTGCGTACAGGCCGAAGATGCTCAGCGCGAGGTCGGGCACCATGCTGCCGCGCGGCCTGCCCAGCACGGCGGAGAGCGTTTGCTCCAACTGAAAGCCGAATGCAATCATCGATCCAGTACCGGTGGAGTCGGTGGGGCTGCCGGTCCAGGCCATGTAGTTCTGCGCGAAGCCCAGCCCGCCAAGCGAGTGCATGACCTCCGTGCCTTGGCCGAGCGCCCAGCCGTTCTTGACCGAGATGTACGAAGGAGAGAGCCACAGGTGACCGAGGTACGGGAGCCTGAGGTTCATCTCGCCCCCGATGACCGACAGATGGGACTCCGACGCCGAGGTGTAGCTCTTCGGGTTCATCACGGTGTCGGGAATCAAGCTGGGGTCGGCCATCGTTTCGGTGTTCACGTGAAAGCTGGCGTCGAGGACCTTCTGATAAACGAGCTGGACGTTGAACCAGCCGATCAGATCCAGGCTGGTCTGGCCGGCGTAGAGCGGGCTGATGTTGTTTATGGTGAAGTTGTAGGAGCCGTCCCGGGCGGTTCCGCCCCCCCCGATCACGATCACCGAGACGTCGGGCGTGAAAGGAAGCGTGAGCTGCGTTTGCATGCCGATCTGGCGAAAGCGACCGAGCGTGTAGGTGTCGTACTTTTCGAAGTAGCCGAACTTTGGCCACCAGGCACCCGTCGTGAGCGCGATGTTCGGTTTGAAGTCGTCGGTGAGCTTGAAGTCGGTGTCGAGGGTCAGGTACGCCATGCCCGGGATCCAGGCGGCGTCGGGGTTGCGGAAGCCGGCCCCTTGATACCAGTACCCCATCCACCCGACCGCGGCGTCGACGTGCGTCTTCTTCTCATGCACGAAGAGCTCCGCCCAGTCCTGCTCCTGCAGGCGGGTATAGGCGAAGCTGTAGTAGTTCCAGTCGAACACCCGGTTCGGCCCGTACACGAACTGCGTCTTGTTGGGACCGGTCGGATCGTCCGGGCTCGGGCGGGAGCTGATGCCCACGGAGACGGGCGCGCGGAAGTACCCGTGGACCTCCGTGTGCCAGCCGGTCGGCTCGGCCGCAGGCTTCTCCGTCGGTGCGACCAACGCCGGAGGGGTGGTGGAGCTGGGCGGCGGCTGGGCACGAGCCGCATCCTTCGGCGGGAGCTCGTCCGAAGGCTTTTCCGAGGACTTGCCGGCCGCGGCTTCATCCGAGGTCTGCCCCGTCGCTGGCTTGTCCTCGTCGGCCTCCTGAGCCGAGGCGGACGAGGAAACGAGGCAGACCCCCAGTAGCAAGGACACTTCCAGGCTTCGTCGCATCGGTCGCATCATCAGCTGTCGGTTCCCCTTTGTCGAAACGAACGAAACGAACGTCGAAACGAGCCTACTTGCCGTAGCTGGCGGCGGCGATGTTGGCCTGGAGGGAAGTGAGGGTAGCCGACGACGCCGCACCGCTGGCCATGACGCCCTCGAACCACTCCCCGCCGTCGCTGTCGCTGTTGTCGCCGCCGATCCCGAGGATGATCGACCCCTGCTTGTGCATGGGGACGTAGCCCGTCTTGGCGGGACGGATCCCATCGTACTTGGTCGAGAGGGTGGTGCTCGTCGCATCGCCGGCGTAGAGCGCGAAGCGTCCCTTCCCGCTGTTCTTGTCCTGCGTGTCGCCAACCAACACGGCCGTGACGTAGTTGAACTTGGAAGGCGTGTTGGTCGAAATATTCTGGTCCTGGTTGTTCTCCCAGCCGGCGTAGAGGCCGTTCTCGAGATCGGCCATGACCCACGGACCGTTGTTGTGTCCGCCGGGAGATCCTGTCCCCCAGACGACACCGCCCCCGAAATAGACCGCTTCCATGGTCCCGTTGCCGTCGTCGTGCGAGTCCGTCTCCGCGTTGCCGTAGTCGAAGCAGCAGCTGTCGACCAGGTTGTTCTGGCTGGTCACCATGTACTGGGTCTCGGCCTGGTCTCCCGTCGCGGTCCCCTTGGGCGTCACGACGCCGCAGCCGGAGCAGCCGGCCCGATAGCCCTGGTTCGGCTTGATGAGGACGCCATAGACCGAATGGCCGTTGAGCTTGATCGGGAGCGCGGTGGCGGAGGCCGGGCTGTCCGGGGTGTTCTTGGCGCCGCCGGAGGGAGCGACCTTGAGATCATTCTTCATCGGCGATTGGTCGTAGATGATCGAGATGCTGCAGGTCGAGCTCCCACAGAACGTGTCCTGCGCGGCGGCGTCGGCGTAGCCGCTCACGCTGCCGATGTCCATGGTCGTACCGCTCGAGCACGAGTTCGGACCCGTTCCCGCGGTCCCCTTGCAGACCTGGTAGAGCGGCCCGGTGTAGCTCGGGTAGATGACACGCACGGTGCTGTGCGCCGCGACGCAGGTGTTGCCGGCAGCCGCCAGGATGCTGCACGGCGTGGCGGCCACGGTCGAGCCGCCGGTGCCCGTGGTCCCGCCGGTGCCGGTCGTGCCGCCGGTGGCGGTCGTCCCGCCGGTGCCGGTCGTCCCCCCGGTGCCGGGCGCGCCGGCAGCCCCGCCGCCACTGCCCGTCGTGCCGCCCTTCGCGCCGCCGGTGCCCGTCGCGCCGGCAGCCCCGCCGCCGGTGCCCGTCGCGCCGCCGCTGGCCGTCGCGCCGCCGCTGCCGGTCGTCCCGCCGCTGGCCGTCGCGCCGCCGCTGCCCGTCGTCCCGCCGCTGGCCGTCGTCCCGCCGCTGCCGGTCGTTCCGCCGCTGGCCGTCGAGCCACCGCTGCCGGTGCTGGTATCGCCGCCGCTGCCGCTGCTGGTGTCGCCGCCGCTGCCGCTGCTGGTGTCGCCGCCCGATCCGGTCGCGCTCGAGCCACCGCTCCCGCCGCCGTCGGACGAGAACGACGTGCACGAGCCGAAGACGGTGCCCAGAGACACCGCGACGGACAATGACAGGATGGCGCGAAGCTTATTCATTGGGGGGAATCTCCAGGTTGGGGGTCGCTGAGTGCTCAGCATGTAGAAGGTCGCCGGACGTCAGGCGTAGAGCTCGCTAAACATCGACCCCGTAAGATGCTAAGGGTTTGCGACGGAAGAAGTGATGCTCGTCGAGCACTTGGATACTGTCGTGAGCCTCGGAGCCGTGCATCGATTTCGAAGCACGCTCCGGAGCCGACGCCTCGCGTAATCGCTCGCTGCTCGGTTCGTGGCGGCGACGCCTGGTTCCTATGACTGTCCGTAATAGGCGCTCTTGCCGTGCTTGCGCTCGAAGTGTTTGCGCACGAGGTACTCCGGCAGTCGCTCCGCGTTCGGTGCGAGAGACTGGGTGATGGAGGCGATCTTGGCCAGCTCCTCGAGGACGACCGCGTGGTAGACGGCCTTCTCGGCCGTCTTGCCCCAGGCGAAGGGGCCGTGCCCCGCCACGAGCACCATCGGGGTCGCGGCCGGATCGCGCGTGCGGAAGCAGTCGATGATCTGCGTTCCGGTCTCGGCCTCGTAGTCTCTCTCGACGGCGTCGGCCGACATGAGCGCGGTGCACGGCACATCCTCGGCGAGATGATCGGCGTGGGTCGTGCCGTAGATCGGGATCGAAAGGCGCGCCTGCGCCCAGGCCGTCGCGTAGGTCGAGTGCGTGTGGACGATCCCACCGACGCCCCGGAAGGCCTTGTAGAGGGCGGCGTGCGTCTTCGTGTCGGACGACGGCCGCAGATGTCCCTCGACGATGTTGGCGTCGATGTCGAGGACGATCATGTCGGCGGCGGTGAGGCTCTCGTAGGCGACGCCGCTCGGTTTGATGGCGAAGACCGCCCGGTCGGCGTCGAAGGCCGACACGTTGCCGAACGTGTAGATGGCGAGGCCCCGGCGCGGGATCTCCAGGTTCGCCTCGAAGGCCCGCTGTTTCAGCTCGCTGTAGCTCGATTTCATCTTTTTCGCTCTGGCAGCTCTAGAGGCCCAAGCGGTACGCGGCGTCGTTCCAGCGGAGCTCGTTCTTGAGCGTGTCGAGCTCGGTGTCGTTTCCGATCCGCACGCACTCGATCCCCAGCATGCCGGCGAGGTCGGAGAGCTCGGCGCCGGTGACCGCCTGGCTGAACGAGGTGTGGTGCGCCCCGCCCGCCAGCAGCCAGGCCTGGCAGCCGCGCCGGAAGTCGGGCCGCGGCCGGTAGAGAGCGCGCGCCACCGGAAGCTTCGGCATCGCATGCTCGGCTTTGACGGCGTCCATCTCCTGCACGACCATCCGCATCCGCCCGCCCATGTCGACGATCGAGGCGGCGACCGCCGGTCCCGGCGCCGCGTTGAACACCAGCCGGCAGGGATCACCCTTGCCGCCGATCGAGAGCGGGTGAATCTCCAGCGAGGGTTTCCCGTCGGCGCCATCGGCGATCGACGGGCAGATCTCGAGCATGTGCGCGCCGAGGATCGTCTCTTGGCCCTTGACGAGGTGGTACGTGTAGTCCTCCATGAACGACACGCCGCCGGGCGCTCCACTCTTGCCACTCTTGCCACCCTTGGCACCGGCCGCGATGACCTTCATCAGGCGGACGAGCCCGGCCGCCTTCCAGTCGCCCTCGGCGCCGAACCCGTAGCCGTCCGCCATCAGACGCTGGACGGCGAGCCCGGGGAGCTGGCTGAGCCCGTGCAAGTCCTCGAACGTCGTCGTGAAGGCGCCATAGCCACCGTCGGTGAGAAAGCCCCGGATCCCGATCTCCTGCCGGGCGGCGTAGCGCAGGCTCTCGCGCTTGGCTCCACCCCGGCGCAGCTCCGGAACGAGCCGGTACTCGGACTCGTACACCTCGACCAGCTGGTCGACCTCCCCGTCCCGCACCTCTACGATCCGCCCGACCAGATCGCCGACGCCGTAGCCGTTGGTCGACCACCCCAGCTGAATCTGCGCCTCCAGCCGGTCGCCGCCCGTCACCGCGACCTCGCGCATGTTCATGCCGCCGAAGCGAACGATCTTCAGCTTGCGCGACTCGGCGACCGCGCACGCGACGCGCGACCAGGCGTCGAGATCGGCGATGACCTCGCCGTCCTGCCAGTGGCCGACCACGATCTTCCTGTCGAGCCGGAGCCGCGCCAGGATGAACCCGTACTCGCGATCGCCGTGCGCCGACTGGTTGAGGTTCATGAACCCCATGTCGATCTCCGACCAGGGGAGCTCGCGGTTGAACTGGGTGTGCAGGTGCAGGAGCGGCTTGCGGAGCTGGTTGAGGCCGTTCACCCACATCTTCGCCGGCGAGAAGGTGTGCATCCAGGTGATCACGCCGACGCAGGCGGGGGCCGCGTTGGCCGCGAGGCACATCTCGGTGATCGCCTCGGGCCCTTTCAGCGTCGGCTTCCAGACCACGCGAACCGGCAGCGCCCCGTCGAAGTGCGCCGCGATCTGACGGGAGTGCTCGGCCACCGTGTCCAGCGTCTCCTGGCCGTACAGCTCCTGGCTGCCGGTCAGGAACCAGACCTCGCTCTTGCCTGCCTGCTTGCCTGCCTGGGTGCTCGTGGCGCTCATCTGTTTTGCTTGCTCACTTCTTCTTGAGGGGGTCTCGCCTGTCGGGCTCGGCATCGATCTCGCCTTCCACGAACGCTCCGAGCGCCAGGTAATCCTTGTAGAGACGGTCGTAGCGCTTCGCGCGCTCCGCGTCGGGCCGATAGACCGCGTCGACCCCCGACGACATCGCGCGCTGCGCCTCCTCGACCTGGCGATACACGCCGGCCGCCGTGGCGGCGAACATCGCCGCGCCGAGCGCGACCGGCTGATCGCCGGCTGCCACCGTGACCTCGAGGTTCATGACGTCGGAGATGGTCTGCATCACGAAGCGGCTCTTCCTGGCCACGCCGCCGATGGCGATCGCGCTGTCGATCCGGATCCCTTGCGCGCGAAACCGCTCGACGATGGCCCGCGAACCGAAGGCGGTGGCCTCGACCAGGCTGCGGTAGATCCGCGGCGCGTCGGTGCCGAGGCGCAAGCCGGTGATCGCGCCCGTGAGCCGCTGGTTGGCGTCGGGTGTCCGGCGCCCGTTCATCCAGTCGAGCGCGAGGGGAACCGTCTCCTCGAAGGCGAGGGCTGCGGCCCCCACGTCCAGCGCCGGGATGATGCGGTCCGCGATGTCGCGCTTCACCTCGTCGGAGATCCCGGCGAGCGTCGGCAGGATGGTCTCGAGGGGCCACGCCAGCAGCGACTTGAACCAAGCGTACACGTCTCCGAACGCAGACTGACCGGCCTCGTAGCCGATCATCCCCGCGATCACCGACCCGTCGACCTGCCCGCAGATCCCGGAGACCAGCTTCTCGGGCTCGTTCGCCCGCGGCGCGACGACGATGTCGCAGGTGCTGGTCCCCATCACCTTGAGCAGCCGGTTGCGCCCGATGCCGCCACCCACCGCGCCCATGTGCGCGTCGAACGCGCCGACCGCCACGACGGTCTCTGGCGACAGCCCCAGCCGGGCGGCCCACTCGTCCGAGAGCGTGCCGAACGGCGTGTCGGCGGTGAAGGTCTCGGTGCCCAGCGAACTCTTGAGCGCCGGGAGCTTGGGGTTCAGCTTGGCGAGGAAGGCGTCCGAGGGGTAGCCGCCGAACTCGGCGTGCCAGAGGGCCTTGTGTCCGGCCGCGCAGCGACTCCGCTTGAACCGCGCGAGGTCGCCCGTGCCGGTGAGCACCGCCGGGATCCAGTCGCAGTGCTCGACGACGGTGACCGCCGCTTCGGCCACGGCGGCGTCCGTCTCCAGGACGTGAATGGCCTTGGCCCAGAACCACTCTGACGAGTAGATCCCGCCGACGTACTTCGTGTAGTCGACCCCGCCCCACGTTCGCGCGACGTGGTTCAGCCGCTCCGCCTCCGCGACGGCCGTGTGGTCCTTCCAGAGAACGAACATCGCGTTCGGGTTGTCGGCGTAGGGAGCGTTCAGCGCGAGCGGCCTTCCCGAGCGATCCGCCAGCGTCGGGGTGGAGCCCGTCGTGTCCACCGCGATCCCGCGCACCCTCTGCGACGCCGAGTCGCCCGCCTCGCGGAGCGCCTCGCGCACCGACGCCTCCATGCTCTCGAGGTAGTCGAGCGGGTGCTGCCGAAACCTGTTGGCGACCGGATCGCAGTACAGGCCCTTCGCCCACCGAGGGTAGTACTGCACCGAGGTGCCGAGCACGGCACCCGTGGTCGCGTCGGCGACGATGCTCCGGACCGAGTCGGTGCCGAAGTCGATCCCGACGACGCAGACGCTCGCTGAACCCTCGTGCGTCCCCTTCATGGGCCTGGGCCACAGGATCCCACGCCGCCCTGGGCGGTGCCTCAAGAAAAGCGCGATCTGGTCGCCTTATGCGCCCGCCGGCCGCACGAAAACACCACTCGACGGCCGAAATACGGCTCACAATGGGCACAACCGCCCTGATATGGTCTATTTATGAGCTCGCGGATAACGCGCGGGGCCGCCCAGTGGCGGCGCAACTCCCTCGACGTGCTGCGCTCCGATGTGCTCGCTGGCCGCGCGCGCGGTCCGGCCCCGGCCCCCGAGTGGGCCCCCGCCCTGCGCCAGCTGATCGACGTCTCGCAGACCACCGCCCCCAACCCGAGATGGTGGACGCCGATGAACGCCTACTTTGGCAGCGTCGAGACCCGGATCGATCCGAAGAGCTACCACTGGGACGGCATGCACCGACTCGATCGCCGGGATCCGCCGCTGGTGTTCTTCCAGCTCACGCTCGCCGGATGGGGTCACTTCGAGCTCTACGACCAGGCCCCCGAGCGCATGATCCCGGGCCGGGCCTTCATCGCGGTCGTCCCCTCGCGGCACCGCTACTATCTCCCCGCGGGTTCGCCCGGGTGGACGTTCGCCTGGATCGGTATCTATCACCCGTACCTGGTCCGCCGGATCCGGGCCCAGGTCGCGGCCACCGGACCGACGATCGAGTGTGGCCCCGACAGCGACTTCGTCGGCAGCATGATGCGCCTCGTGCGCGGGGTCTTTCACAAGGACTTCCGCGACCGCTTCGACGTCGAATCCAAGCTGTTCGAGATCGCGCTCTCGTACCAGCGACTGGCGGAGAACCTCAGCGACCCCCACGGAGAGCGGGACAGGCTGCTGGACGGCGTCCGGCAACGGGTCCTGGCGACGCCGCAAGATCCCGTGACGGTCGAGTCGCTGGCCGCCGACCATGGAATGACCCAGAGCCGCTTCAGCCACTACTTCCGCGCGCGCACAGGCCTCACGCCCGCGAGCTTCATGACCGATGTTCGCGTCAAGGAGGCGGCCCGGGCGCTGGTCGAAACCTCCGCTTCCCTCCGGGAGGTGAGCGAGATGTGGGGCTTCGCGGATCAGAGTCACTTCGGCAAGGTGTTTCGCCGCATCCTGCAGATGAGCCCGGCGACCTACCGCGGCGCGATCCGGCGCGAGAAAACGTAGCTGTTGATCGTCCCCGCCGGCTGTCTGGGCCGAGGGTAGTGTTCGGCGCAAATTGAGTGGATACTGATCGCCTTATCGTCGGGAGGGCTTCATGAAGAAGCTATCGCTTATCTGTTTCCTGGCTGCCTGTGCCGTTCTCGGGGACGCTTGTTCAGACGGTGGCAATGGAAACACAACGGGAATGGGCGGAACCGGTGGCGGCAGCGCCGGCAACTCGGGAGCCGGCGGCGGCGCGGGCAACTCGGGAGTCGGTGGCGGCAGCGCTGGCAGGTCGGGAGCTGCTGGCGGCAGCGCCGGCAACTCGGGAGCTGGCGGCGGCAACGCGGGCAACTCGGGAGCTGGTGGCGGCAGCGCCGGCAACTCGGGAGCCGGTGGCGGCAGCGCGGGTAAGTCGGGAGCCGCAGGCAGCGGTGGTCGTGGCGCGAGCGGCGTGGGCGGGATGGCCGGAGCGACGGGCAAGGGAGGGGCGGCTGGCTCCGGATCTGCCGGGACGAGCGGCGGTGGCGCCGGTGGCGCTCGGGGTGGGGCGGGCGGCGGCACCAGTCAGGCCTGCGGCACGGGAAACCCGTGCTCCGGCGGGAAGGTTTGCATTTCCTACAACTGCGGTCCGCTCGGCAACCTGGGCGGTTGTACCGCACCTCCGCCAAAGTGCATCGACAACCCATGCGATGGTGGCGTCTGTAACCCCTGCCTGCAGCCGGGGCAGCCGGTCTGCAATCCGTTTGGCGGAAACTGCTTCTCGAACGATCCCATGGACATCTCCTGCGTGATGCCTGGCTGAGCGGCCCGGCGGAGCGAATCAGCCGCTGCGGCAACCAAAACAGCCCGCCACGCGCGATCCAAGGAAGGGGAGCTCATCGCAAGCTACCCGCAATGAACGCCGGAGGAATCCACCGAGAAGCATGCTCCGCCGGCCTGACCATTTTGCTGGCAGACGGTAAACGGCAGACAAGAACAGTTCGGCGTGCCCGAGCATCCGGCTGCTACATCAGCGCAGAAGGGCGGCGGCAGCGCCGGCGTGCAGTTCAAGCACTGCGGGTGAACGCAGAACCGTCGTGTCCGGCCGATCCATTTCCAGTCGAGCCGCCGCAAGCGCCCGGGGCCGACAATCGCCGCAACCACAGCGATCACCGCGAGCACATTCCGTCGATTCAAGATCACTTCGTGTCGCACGCGACGCCACTGGCCGTGCAGAACATCCCCGACGTGTTGCCGGAGGAGCCGAACTGGCACATCGGCAGCGTGGGATCCGTGCAGTCGGTGGTGGCCGCGCACATCGTCGTGCAGGCGGCGAACGTCGCGCCGTGGTTCGAGCAGCTGAAACAGGTCGTTTCCAATCCGCAGGGTTTCCCGCACTCGGCGGCGTAGGTGGTGCAGACGCCCTGCACGCACGCGACCCCCGGCGTGGCGTTGAACTGGACCTTCGAACCGTCGTCGGTGGTCGGCTGTCCCTCCGCGCACCCGCACGCCGGATAGGTCGCCTCGCAGGTCGGTTCCAGGACCTGATACTGCGCCTGCGCCGAGGTCCGCATCCCGATGAACTCGCGCTGCCCGCAGCAGTTCGTCTGGTGCTCGGCGGCGAAGCAGTCCGTCGCGGCCGCACACGATCGATCGAGGGCGAGGACCGCCTGGCAGGCGGAGGCTCCACCCGCACCGCCGCTACCGCCCCCTCCGTCACTCGGTCCCGGTGCCGACCCACAGCCGTTGGCGAAACTCAGGGCGAGCCCCATCAGAACTGCGGCCCGCTTCAGTCTCGTGAGCACATTCACCTCAGACCCCCGCGCAGGTCACGTCGACGATACCTCCCGTGTCGCTGCAGCTGCAGTAATCGCCCGAGTTCACGCCACCCGGCAAGCAGCCGACCCCCGTGCTCGTCGAGGGCGGACAAACGCAGGCGCACGACGTCGGCGACGACGCGCATGCGGACGGGATCGTTTGGCAGGAACGGCCCGTCGCCCCCGCGGTGCCGGGCGTGTACGTGTAGCAGAACGTCTGCCCCACTGTGCAGGTGTCCGAACCGCAGCTGAAATTCTGAGCGCCACCGGCACCGCCGCTCCCCTTTCCCGCGCCGCCAGAAGCACCACCCGAGGCGCCCGCCGCACCGCCGGCTGCCCCACCGGCGCCCCTTCCAGCAGCACCGCCCGAGCCACCGCCCGACGTACCGCCCGCCGCTTTCCCGCCGACGCCCCCGGAGCCACCGGACGCGCCGCCCGCGGCCTGCCCGCCAGCACCACCGGGACCACCCCCCGACGCGCCGCCCGTCCCGGGGTGGCCGGATTCGCCCGACGCGCCACCCGTGCTCAGGCCACCCACACCGCCGCCACCGCCTTCGCCCGATCCGTCGCTGCCGGAGCTGGAATTCGAGCAACCGGCTTGGATGAATGCGAGCGCCAGGCCGACCGAGAACAGCAACGAGACCAGCCCGCCTGGTCGGCGCTCGAACAACGACCGCCTCCGCATCGGCATCGGTTCCTCCCATTTTCTTGAAGAGCTTGCGCCGAGAAACATTGCCTGCCGGAGGCAAGCAACGCCCAGACCACTCTGCAAAAAGGCGGAACAGACCGACGGATGGTGCACCGGCCGGCCAAATCGCGACAAAGGCGTCACACCTTCGCGGGAGGTTCGTCGGATTTCTGAGAGCGTCGGGCTCATCCCCGGGCCAAAGCTTCGCCCCAAAGCAGGTCGGTCCCACATCAGCGCCACTCGACGCGCATGTTGTCGTCGGTGACGATCTCGGTGTCTGCGAGACGACCGAGCATGTGGGCGCGCGTTTCGAGACCGGTGTGGTCGCCGCGGTCGACCTCGTCGGCGCGCGCGAGGACCTGCTCGAGGAGCGCGCGATCGCTCGCCGACGCGGCGTCGAAGAGCGGACGCCCCTCGAGGCGAAACGGGGTGAGAAAAGCGCGCCACCGCTCCTTGTCGAACGTCAGCGGCGCGTCGCTCACGGCGACGAAGTTCCCCACGCGCAGGGCGTAGGGGTAGACCACGGCGGCCGTCTTCTGCGCGTTCGGCGAGTAGGTCGTGTTGAAGTAGAAGACGCCGCCCGTCGCGAGGTGCGTTCGGACGAGCTCGAGGTACTCGCGCGAGAGCAGGTCCGTGGTGTGCGCGCGCCAGTGCCAGGTCGTGTTCTGCACGACGAGGTCGAAGGAGTCGCCCGGGTGGCGCTGCAGCCAGCGGCGGCCGTCGTCGATGACGACGCGGACCTTGGGGTTCGCGAGCAGCGCCTCGCCCCCGGGGTAGAGCTTCAGGAGGTCGATGTAGCCGGGGTTGATCTCGACGATCGTGAAGCGCTCGACGGTCGGGAACGCGGCGACGACGCGCGCCCAAGAACCCGACGCGAGACCGATCATGAGCACCTGCCGCGGGGCCGGCGCGAGGGCGCCGAGCGCGAAGGCGCGGTAGATGCCGTTGCGGTCGTCGCGCAGATCGACATGGAAGACGCCGTCGTAGGCACCGCCGCCGTAGATCGCGCCATCGTCGGTGACGGTGATGACGCCGCTGCGGGTCTCGACGACGTGCGCGAAAGGATGCGCCGGATCGTACTCCGGGCCGAGCTGCATCTTCTCGTAGGCGTCGCGATAGAGGAATGGGCCGAGGCCGATGACGGCGACCGCGGCGGCGGCCACGAGGGCGGCGCCCCGCCCCAGCTCGCGGCGCGACGGGCGCGCGATCAGGAGGACGCCCAGGGAGAGCGCGAGGCCCGCGAGCGCGACGGCGGTGGCGATCGTGCGCAGCGTCCAGACGTCCATGAGGACGAACCCCGTGACGAGGCTCCCCGTCGCGGAGCCGGCGATGTTCGCGACCTGGAGGTACGAGACGCGCGGACCCACGCGCTCGTCGGGCGGCACGCCCGCGTGGCTCACCAGCGGGAACACCGCGCCCATGAGCGTCGTCGTCAGCGCGATGAACGGCAGGGCGGCGGAGTGGAGCCCGAGCCGCGTCGCCAGCGCCAGCGCGGGCGTCACGAGGAAGCCGAGCAGGCTCGCGATCAGGACGGCGAGTGCGATGCCACGCACCACCCGCCCGAGCGCCGCCACGTCGCGCTCGCCGCACAGGCGCCCGCCCGCGTAGCTGCCCGCCGCCAGGCCGAGCAGATAGAAGCCCAGCAGCGCGCCGAACGCGCTCGCCGTCCCCTGCGCCGCGAACGACCAGCTGCGGTACCAGATGAGCTCGCTCGAGAGGGCGACCAGCCCCGAGAGCGTCGACAGGACCAGCGCGAGCGGGAGCGTCACGGCGCCCTCCGACGTCCGGCGGAGGCGAGCAGCAGCGCGCTCGCGCCCACCACGACGTTCAAGCTCGCCGCGACCAGGACCACCCCGTGCTGGCCGAGCGCGCGCATGAGGACGAGAATGGCGGCCAGGGCGGCGAGCGCGGAGCCGAGCGTGTTGACGCTGTAGAGGCGACCGAGCGAGCGCCCGACGTTGCCCGTGCGGCGCACGAGGTGCGCGGTCAGGAGCGGCAGCGTCGAGCCCATGAGCATGGTCGGCACGAGGACGACGAGGAACGTCACCAGCGCCGTGGCCGCGAAGGGAAGATCGAGCGTGCGCGCCCCCACCCAGCGGAAGAGACGGAGCGAACCGACACCGAAGGCGCCGATCGCCAGCTCGACGACACCGAAGAGCGCGAGCGCGGGGCGGCCAGGGTCCCTCGAGACGGCGCCCCCCGCCAGGCTGCCGACGCCGAGGCCCACCATGAAGGCCGTCACGACGACCGTGACGGCCTCGATGTTGATGCCGTAGATCGCGAACAGCGAGCGCTGCCAGACGATCTGGTAGAGCAGCGCCGCGAAACCCGACGCGAGGAAGACGATGGAGATCGCGCGCGTCTCCCGGCTGGGGCCCGGTGACTGGGGGGGAATGGAGTCGATGGTGACGATCAGTTTCGCCCAACCCCGCGAGAAGGGCGAGCCCGCGGGGACTACCATATGCGACGCCCGGCGCCAGCATCGGATGCGCGCCAGCCTGGTCGCGAGATTCCGGTCAGGACTTGGTGTAAATCCTAACCAGAAATGAAGACCGAGAAGAGACCTTGAAGCGGCGTCTGGTCGTTCTGCTGGTTGTCGTCGTCGCGGTCGGCGCCTACGTCGGATACCGCGTCCGTCGAGGCCATGCTCCCCTCGAGTGGAGCGGGACCGTCGAGGCGCACACGATGGAGGTCGGCTCACGGGTCGGCGGCCGAGTCCTCGAAGTCCACGTCCGCGAAGGCGACAACGTCGCCGCCGGCCAACCGCTCGTGACGCTGGAGAAGGGCGACCTTCCGGCGCAGCGCCGGATCGCGCAGGGCCAGCTGGAACAGGCACAGGCCGTCTTGCAGAAGGTCGCCAGCCGGACCCTCCCGACCGCCCGCCGCGCCGAGCTGGCCGAGGCCGAGGCCCGGCTGCAGGTGCAGCAGGCGCAGGAGGCGAAGGCCAAGCTGGACGACGAGCGCGCCCAAAAGCTCTTCAGCAGCGGGGCCGGCACCCGGGTGGACGCCGACAACGCGGCGCTGGCGTTGCGCACGGCGACCGCCCAGGTCGCGGCGCAGAAGGCGCAGAAAGAGACCATCCTGCACGGCACGCCGGAGGATGTGCGGTCTGGCGAAGGGATGGTCGAGGCCGCCCAGGGGCGCCTTCAGCAGATCGACGTGATGCTCGACGAGCTGGTCGTTCGCGCCCCACGCGCCTCGCGCGTCGAGTCGCTGGATCTGCGACCCGGCGACATCCTCGCCCCCAACGCGCCGGCGGCCAGGCTGCTCGAGCCGAAGGAGCTGTTCGTGCGGATCTACGTCCCGGAGACGGAGATCGGCCGCATCCACCCCGGGCTCGAGCTGCCCATCTTCGTCGACTCCTTTCCCGGTCGGGCGTTCCGCGGCCGCGTCGAATCGGTCGCCAGCGAGGGGGAGTTCACCCCCCGCAACCTGCAGACGGCGGACGAGCGCGCCGATCAGGTCTTCGCTTCTCGCGTCCGCATCGAAGACGGCTTTGACGTCCTGCGCGCGGGCATGGCGGCCTTCGTCCAGGTGCCAAGATGAGCGCCGAGCCGGCCATCCGCGTCGACGGCGTTGGTCGTCGGTTCGGCGAGTTCGTCGCGCTCGACGACGTCAGCCTGACCGTCCCGGTCGGCCAGATCTATGGCCTCCTCGGACCCAACGGATCGGGGAAGTCGACCCTCATCCGGATCCTCTGCGGCCTGCTCGCCCCCTCCTCCGGCCACGCCGCCGTCCTCGGCCTGGATGTCACGAAGGAGGGGGAGGCCATCCGCCGGAACATCGGGTACATGAGCCAACGCTTTTCGCTCTACGAAGATCTGACCGTGCGCGAGAACCTCGATTTCTTCGCCGGCGTCTATCGGCTGGCGGGCAAGCGCCTGCGCGAGCGGCGGGAGGCGGTCGTCGCCCTCACGCACATCAGCCCATACCTCGATCGACGGGCCGGGCTTCTGTCGGGCGGGTGGAAGCAGCGGCTGGCGCTGGGGGCGGCGCTGCTGCACGAGCCGCGCGTCGTCTTCCTCGACGAGCCGACGGCGGGGATCGATCCGGTCGCGCGCCGGGAGCTCTGGGACCTGCTGTTCGCGCTGGCGGCGCAGGGGATCACGTTTCTCGTGACCACCCATTACATGGACGAGGCCGAGCGCTGTGGCGAGGTCGGGTACCTCTATCTGTCGAAGCTGCTGGTCACCGGGACGCCCGAGCGTCTGAAGACGCTGCCGATGGTCAACCAGCCGGACACGCGCCGCATCGAGATCGAGACGCCGCAGCCGGCCAAGGCGCTGGCCTGGATCCGGCCGCAGCCGTGGTGCCTGGGCGCGACCATCTTCGGCCAGTCGGTTCACACCGTGGTCCCCCGCGAAAAGGCCGACGCGACCATCCTCGCCGAAGCCCACCAGGCCGGGTTCTCGCAGGCGGAGATCCGCGAGATCCACCCCTCGCTCGAAGACGTGTTCGTCAAGCTCACCGAAGACGCGGCCCGGGCGCGCGGCGAATCGGCGGCCTAGCGTGTGGCGCTCGTTCCTGGCCGTCTTCCGGAAGGAGTTCCTGCACATCGTGCGCGACGCCGGCACGCTCCGATTGGCGCTCATGCTCCCGGTCATGCAGCTCGTGCTGTTCGGCTTCATCGACCAGACCGTCCACGATCTGCCGACCGCCATCGTCGACCAGGATCATTCCGTCGAGAGCCGCCTCTTCCGCGATCAGCTGAAGGCCACCAAGACCTTCAAGATCATCGACGTCACCACCGATCCCGGGCAGGCGCGCCAGGAGATCCGCTCCGGCCGTGCGCGGATCGCCATCGTCATCCCGCCGCGGTTCCACGACGACCGCGTGCGCGGAACGACCGCGCAGGTGCTGGTGCTCATCGACGGCTCCGACTCGACCGCCAGCGCGCAGGCGCTCGCCAGCGTCAACGGCCTCACCGCCAGCGACAACCTGGCGCGGCTCGAGACCGTCGTCCCCGGGCGGGGGGCGATCGCCGCCCAGCCAATCATCCTGTTCAACCCGGAGGGGCGAACGGCCAACTACATCATCCCGGGGCTGGTGGCGGTGCTGCTGCAACTGGTGGGCATCGTTCTCTCCGCGGGGGCCATCGTGCGCGAGCGAGAGAGGGGAACCCTCGAGCAGCTCCTCGTCACGCCGATCGATCCCGTCGGCCTGATGATGGGGAAGCTCTGCCCCTACCTGGTGCTCAGCCTGGTCGAGATGACGCTCATCCTCATAGCGATGCGGTTCGGATTCGGCGTCCCCATCCGCGGCAGCGTCCTCCTGCTCTACGGCATCGCCCTCTTCTACCTGAGCGCCCTGCTCTCCTTGGGCCTTCTCATCTCCACCCGCGCCAAGACGCAGATGGAGGCGCAGCAGATGGGGCAGCTGCTTTTTCTTCCAGGCGTGTTTCTCTCCGGCTACATCTTCCCGTTCGAGGGAATGCCGATGGTGCTCCGGGGAATTGGGCTCCTCTTCCCGGTGACGCACATGATCGCCATCATGCGCGGCGTGGTCCTTCGCAACGCGAGCGTCTTCGATCTGTGGCCCAACATCGCCGCGCTCCTCTTGATGACCGTCGTCTTGGTCTTCCTCGGCGCGCGCAGCATCCGAAAAGTCGCCGCCTGACCCGCGGGTGACTCCGGCAGGCAGAGGCCTACCCGATGCTGATCCCCTGCATGCACTGTCCGGCCACGCAGCTGTCGCCGGGGTTGCAACAGCCGCAGCCGCACTGGACGACGTCCGGGCTGCAGATGATCCCCAGGCACTGTCCGTTGTTGCAGATCTCGCCGCAGCCGCAGGCGGGCGAGCAGGTCTTGCCGGGGCAGAGGCCAACCTTGCAGGTGCCGCCGCCCGCGCAGCCGCAGGTGCTGCCGCATCCGTCGCTCTGGCCGCAGGTCCCGTCGCTGGGACAGTAGGGCTCGCAGCAGGCGTTCTGGTAGGAGGTCTCGCCGGTCGGGCAGGCGCAGCTCTTGCCGCAGCCGTCCGACATCCCGGCGCGGCTGCCGTCAGTCGGGCAGTTCGTCTTGCAGCAGCTGCCGTTGTAGATCGACTCGCCGGTCGGGCAGGCGCACGTCCCGCCGCAGCTGTCGGACTTGCCACCCTCGCTCCCGTCGCTGGGGCAGTTGGGCTTACAGCAGGCCGCCTTGTAAGTGACCTCGCCGGTCGGGCAGGCGCACGTCTTGCCGCAGCCGTCGGACATGTCGCCGCGGCTGCCGTCGGTGGGGCAATTCGGGGTGCAGCAGGCGCCCATGTAGAGCGTCGTCCCCTTGGCACAGCTGCAGGTGTTGCCGCAGCCGTCGGACTTGCCGCCCTCGCTCCCGTCGCTGGGGCAGTTGGGCTTGCAGCAGGCGCCCTGGTAGGTGACGTCGCCGCTCGGGCAGGCGCAGGTCTTGCCGCACCCGTCGGACATGCCGGCGTGACTCCCGTCGGTGGGGCAATTCGGGGTGCAGCAGGCGCCCATGTAGAGCGTCGTCCCCTTGGCACAGCTGCAGGTGTTGCCGCAGCCGTCGGACTTGCCGCCCTCGCTCCCGTCGCTGGGGCAGTTGGGCTTGCAGCAGGCGCCCTGGTAGGTGACGTCGCCGCTCGGGCAAGCGCAGGTCTTGCCGCACCCGTCGGACATGTCGCCGCGGCTTCCGTCGGCCGGGCAGTTCGGCATGCAGCAACCGTTCGTCGCCTGCGTGCTGCCGGTCGGGCAGGGGCACTTGCCGCTGCAACCGTCGTCCATCCCGGCCCGGCTTCCGTCGGAGGGACAGGTCGGCGTGCAGACGCAGCTGGCCTGCACGCACTTGCCGGCGGTCCCGCAGTTGCTGCTGCACTTGCAAGTGTCCAGGCAGGTCCCGTTGCTGCAGAGGCTGCCGGTCGGACAGGTGACGCCCGCGCACAGGTTCTCCACGCATTTGCCGCCCGCGCAGACCTGATTGGCGGCGCAGGTGACGCCTGCGCACGGGTTCGGGGCGACGCAGGAGAGGTTGCAGGCCATCCCGGCGCCGCAGGCGGCGTCGCAAGCGTTGACCGGGACGCACTTGCCGCTCCCCGGGCTGCAGTACTGCCCCGTCGGGCAGGTGACGCCGTTGCACGGCTGCGCGAAGCAGCCGGCGACGCAGGAGCCGGCGACGCAGGTGTCGCCTTGCGGGCAGGTGACGCCGGCGCAGCGGTCGGCGACCGCCACGCAGCTGGCGCGGCAGGTGGTCCCCGACGCGCAGCTCATCGCCGAGGCGGCGAGGCAGGGATCGGGTTGACAGCTCACGCCCAGGCAGATCTGGCCGCTCGGACAGTGCGCGGGACAACCGGTCGCCCCCGCGCCACCCTGCCCCGCGGCACCGGACGCGCCGCCGTCGACCGATCCGGCCCCGCTGGCGCTGCCCGATCCCTTCGTCGAGCTCCCGCCGGTACCGAGCTTCAGACTGCCGGTCGAGCCGGCGGCGCCCGCGCCGGGTCCCTCGGTGGTGAACTGCGCGGCGCGAAAGTCGCATCCGAGCGCCAGCAGAGCGAGCCCCGCGATGACGGAACCCGACACCAACGACGCGCGCCGGACGGACACGATCCTCATATCAGATCTCATCGGCGCCATCGGGTGGAGGATGAGCGAAAATAGTTGGCGCCAAACAACGACCTCGGCGCAGATCGGGGCGTCGGTGAGCGCGTCGGGGTGCCGCGCGCGGCCGTCAGCTCGGGCGGCGGATCTCTGACGCGCGCCGCGCCGCTTTTCGGGCGGCCCGCGACGCGACGCGGGCGCGCTGACGAGTCAGGAATGCGACGGAGTCGACCCGCTGACCAGTTGCCTGCCGGCGTCGAGAGCCGACGCAAGGTCCGGACGGACCGCGAGTCGCCAGCCTCGTTTCTCCAGTCCCGCGCGCTCGATCAGACCGCCGGAATCTTCGTCGGTGTCCCGCCCCGCTCCGCGTCCCCAGTCAACCGGGCGTGCGTGAGCTCCGCCATCCGCCGCGCGAACAGGAGGGCGGCGAGAACGACACCCACCGAGACCGCGACGACCATGTCGAAAACCACCGTCAAGACGAAGCAGGTGACCAGGATCAGGGCGTCGCTGCGGGGAGCGACGCGAGGATGTGCGGGTCGTGGAACTTCACGCAGTGGCACATCTCAGTCGCTATCTGGTCCACTGCTGGCGTCGTCATCGGACGGCTGCTCCGGCGAATGGGCGTTCGGCTTGGGGGGCGGTGGCGGAGGCGGGGCCTCGGCGCCCCCTGCGGCTTTGGGAGCGCTGCTGACGCCGAGCAGAACGGCGATGCCCACGGTGAAGGCGAACGACTGATCGACCGCGCCGTCGGCCATGACCAGGTCTCCCGGTTGCGAATGCGGGGCGTACCAATAGCGGCGCCACTGCAGTCCAGCGCGCACTTCGAACATCCCGCTGAGAGCGTAGCGGGCCACGATGTCGGCGTCTGCGCCCGCCACCGTCAGGTGCGGAAAGAAGTCCTGCGAGATCTGAGACCCGCCGCGGTTGGAAATGTAACGGTAGCCCCCGCCGAACGAGACGCCGATCCCGTCGGAGATCGTCACATGCATCCCTGTTCCAAGGCGCGTGTAATGGTAGATGGTGTCGGGGGTCGCCAGACTCGATCGGTTGGGACCGTTGAAGGTGAAGGCTTCCTCGCCGAGCCCCAGCGAAAAGAAGACGTCGTCGGTGGTCGCGAACGGCACGCGGTACCGGAAACCTCCGGCGTACTCGTGCACGGTGTTGCTGAAGCTCCCGCCGCTCGACGGCGTCGAGATCCCGAGCCCCTGCTCGATCTCGGCCTCCAGCCCGAAATTGCCGACCTTTCCAGCCATCCAGGGGAACAGCACCAGCTTCGCGATGGCGATCGGCCCGAAGCCCAGAGTGTAGGGGCGCAAGGGGACGGGGCCTTGCGCGGCGGCGCTCTGAGTGAACGTCAGGCTGCGATTCAACCCGCCCAGGCCCAGCTCGAAGTCGAGCCAGGGGTCCCCCGGCGGAACGGGGCGCGCGGCCGTCTCTTCGGGCGGCGCCTCCTCCATCCTGAATCTCCGTCTCTTCTTCGTGTTCCTGGGCGGCGGAGCCTCGTCGGAGTCGGCCTTGCCCTTTTCGCCGCCCGCGCCGGCAGGCAAGTGCCCGCGTTCCACGTCGGCGCCGAGCCTCTTCCAGAAGGTGAGCCCCACCTGATCCACCAGCTCGCGTGAGTTGGCGCCGCTGAACGAGGCGTCACCCAGGATCGACCCCTCGCCGCCATCGTGGACGACGATCTTCGCCCGCCTGGGTCCCACCTCGCCGGTCACGATCGCCGAGAGCCCCAGCTCCTTGGCCAGCGTCTTCAGGTCGTCGTCCGAGTCGAGGGTGGCGCCGGTGAGAAGCATCGCCTCCTGCATCTCGCGAGAGCGAACCGGTTCGAAGCCGTGCGCCTGGAGCAGTTGCATCACCTTCATGCGAACCTCCGCCTCGTGCGGCCCCTCGAACTCGGGAACGCCGATCCGCTTGCCCGCGGCCTCGGCACGCGCGGACACGAACAGCAGCGCCATCGCCGCAGCCCAGCGACACCGCCGGAAGGAACCTGGACTGTGCGGAACCATCCTGGAGCTAGGCAGATCTCCGCCTGTTGCAGCATCCAGTACCCCCAGGCCTTCGAAAGCAGGCAGGCGTCGGCTGTTTTTTTCTGCCGGCTCAGACCGGGGGAGGACGACGACCAGCTCGACCGCCTGCAAAGCCGGGTCGGGCGAGTAGACATTCTGCGTATGGCGAGGCCGCTCCCACGCTGCGATCGCACGACGGACCGATGCGTGGGTTGCCTGACGACGTCCGATTGCTCGGGCATCAGATCTGCGATCCGAACAGCTCGAGCTGTCTAGATCCGGATTCGTGATCGGTGTCCGCATCTGCCTGCTCATCGAGACCCGACGGCACTGAGCTCGCGGAGGGCAGGCGATGGCCAACGACGAAACGGACCGCTGTTCCACTTGTTCCAAACGGGCGGTCAATCGCCGCGAGCTGCTGATTCTGGCCGGCGCCGCGACGGGTCTGGTGGTCATGGGCGGCGCGGTATCGGGTTGTATGAATCCGACCGGCTCGCCACCGACCGGCCCCGTCGGTGCGGGGAACATATCGGCCCTGGCGGTCGGATCACTCCTGGTCATGACGAACTTCGTTGTGGCGCGGGACGCGAACGGCGTCTACGCGATGTCCGCGGTATGCACGCATGCCGGATGCCTACTCGATGACAGCGCCGACAAGATCGCCACCGGGCTGAGCTGCCCCTGCCACGGCTCCACGTTCGACGGCAACGGAAGCGCGACGAGCGGACCGGCGCGGTCGCCGCTCCAGCACTACGCGGTGACGATCGCCGCGGACGGCAGCATCACCGTCGATGGCAGCCAGCCGGTCTCCGCGAGCACCCGCACGCCGGCCGGTTGAGCGTGGTCGGTCGTGGTTCGGACGTGCGCTCTCGCATCAAGAGGGCGGTCAAGCTCGCTGGGCTCGGGTCGGTCGTGGTGGGGGCTGGAATCCAGTTCATCCCAGTCAAAGACGTTGGGACGAACCCGCCCGAGCGCTTTCAGATCGATGCCCCAGCCGAGGTCGCGGCCATCCTGAGACGCGCATGCTTCGACTGCCACACGAACGAAACGCGATGGCCCCTTTACAGTCGCCTCGCACCAGGCTCCTGGCTGATGGCCCGCGACGTCCACAAGGGTCGCACGCATCTCAACTTTTCCGAGTGGCGCGGTGTCGACGAGGACGAGCGCGGGGACGATCTAGAGACCTGCTGGGAGCAGGTGGAGTCCGGCGAAATGCCGCCCTGGTTCTACGTCTTCCCAATGCATCCCACGGCGAAGCTGTCGGCGGGCGACAAGGCGCGACTCAAGAGCTACTTCCTTCGCGGGACCGAGGCGCCCAGATCGGCCTCGCCCACACGAGTGTCGGAAGGGAAGAGGTAACCAGCGCCTGCTTGCTCTGTCATTCGCCGTCGACGCGCGGACGAGGACGGCGGCGCCTGACTACGAGAGCGGCCACGAAGAGGGCTCCCAAGGCCAGCCCGGCCGGTTCTCCGCCCTGCCCGGCCGCGACCGCGCAGCCGTAAGAAGGACCGCTCGCCGACAGCGGGACGTCGGCGCTGGTGTTCGGATCGGTGTTCATGACGAGCTCGTCGATGTCCGACACACCATCTCCGTCACTGTCGACGTTGTCTGCCTTGAGGGCGTCGAGGGCAGGGGTGAGCGTGCCCCGGCCGCTCGTCAACCCGTGCGCGAGCATCGATATGCCGAACGGCGTTCGAACGCTGCCCGAGCCAGTTGTCCCATCGATGTGACAAACACGGCAGGGCGGCGTGTATCCGAGAGGCGGCGTGAAATAGTCGATCATGTTGCCTGGAAAGCGAGAAATGGCCCGTGCCGGGGCGGGCTCGAGCGTCAGACAGAGCCCGGCTGACCCAACCATCAGCAGCGTAGATAGGGATTTGGTCCGCATGGACGGCCTCACAAGAAGAGATGGAGCTGGACCAAGTATGTCTCGATTGGAATGCGCCCCTCGGGGGGAGGCGTGGAGAGACTCTGATGGACGTAGTCGAACCGAACATCGACGTGCGAGTAGAAGAACCACGCCACGCTCCCCCACACGCTCCAGGAGGTTTCGGTCGTGGGCTGCCCCGAGCCGTAGGTCTCGCCCGTGCCGATGAAATGTAACCCTTGCCAGGGCTCGAAGTCTGCCTGCAGCATCGTCGCCAGGCCATTCCAGTGCGGCTGGCCCGACAAGCCTTCTGCCACGTAGTCGGCCTCGCCGAGCAAGACCAGCCTCTCGACCGGCGACGCCCGCACCGTCAGACCGTGAGCCTGGCGAAGATTGGCGACCCCAAGGGAGACGTCCTGTTTGGCGTAGGTCACCAGGCTGTTGACGCCGAAGGCGTAGCGGCCTTGCGGGCTCCATTCCAGGTACCCGCTGTAGCCGCGCTGGCGGTAGGCATCGGGAGACTCCTGATAGTTGCCGGCGATGGCCATGAGCTCGCCACGGAGTCCGCTCCATCGCAAAGACAGGGCTATCCCGTGTTCTTGCGTGTCGTTGATATCGGTCTGCGTCGCCTGCCGCACGAACAGCGTGTGCTCGATCGATCGTATGCCGTAGGGCACGTTGATCCGGCCGGCACGCAGCAAGATGGCGTCATTCTCGAACGTGTAGCCGACCCAATACTCCCGCGCCACCAGGCTGGGGCCGCCGCTGGACGTCACCACCGCCGCTGGGAAGTCTCCGTTCGGCAGGACGCCGAGAGTTCCGGCGGCTCGCCAGCGGCCCGCGTCGATGCCCACCCGCAGGTCGGCCTGCATCAAGATGTTCTGCTGGGAGTAGGGCGCTGCGCCTGCCTTCATGAAGAAGATCCCATCGCGAAAACTTCCCCCGGTGAGAAGCCAGTCGGGATTCTTCCAGAGACCGAAAAATGGCTCGACCGGCGGCGGGTCGCTGCCATAGCGGGAGCGTAGGGTGTCGCCGGCCTCCTCTCGGCCGAACTCGTTCAAGAGGCCGGCGCCGGACGGATCGAGGTGACAGCCCGCGCAGCCGGCGTAACCGTGACCGATCATCCACGCGTAGGCGTGGGCACGACGAGGCGCCAGCGCGATGGCCGAGAAGACACCAATGACTATCAGAACCGAATGGCGGAAGCGGCGAGGCACAGAATCTTGGACTCGAATGGAGGCGGCTGACGATCACGCCTATCGCGACGGCAGCGTGGTTGCCGTCATGCGCGCCCGCGCACGCTGCGCGCTCTCTCGGAGTGGGGTCTGAGGGAATCTCGTCAGCAGGGCGTCGAGCAGGTGAGCGGCCTCGGCCCGATCTCCGGAGCGCTCGGCTCTCAAAGCGGCACCGAAAAGGTCGTTCTCCGTCGCCAGGGTCGAAGCAGGCGTCGCCAGCACGGGTCTCGGCAGGCGCCTCATCGCGACCGATGGGGGCGGCGGTTCGGCCGCAGGCGGCGCCGGACAGGCGGCCGGCCAGCGTTGTCCTGCGGGAACGCGAACCTCCCCCGCCGCCGAGCGGACCACGACGACGCCTTCGTCCACGACGACGCGCGTGGGCGTGCCATGGCCGCAGTTCTCGTCGGGTGAAGCGAGCGCCACGTGAAAGCGCGTGCCGCGGACCTCCACCTCTGCGTCGGGTGTCAAGACGACGAAGCGCTGCCCGGCTTTCAACTTTGCGACGTGCAGGGCGACAGCACCGCGTCCCAGGCGAAGCCACTGCTCGGCGTCGGCGCGCAACAACTTCAGGTCGGACCGCGGCTCGAGGTCGACCGTCGTACCGTCCTCACCCGCCAGCGCGACCGGCAGCGCGTCGGTCTGCAGCCGCTCGTCCGAAACCCACGCGTGTCCGGCCGGGAGGGGCCGGAGCTGCCCGTCCGCGCTCGCCAGCGTGGCGCGCACCTCGGAGCCGGCCACGAGCGTCGCTCTCGGCACGTTCTCTGGCACCCGCATCGGCACGAGCGCGATAGTTCCAGGTGATCTCCAGGGTGCGGCGGCCACGAGCGCGAGGGCGCCCAGGATCGCGGTCGCGAACCCCGCCGCCGTCGCCACCCGCCGCCGCCGCTGCCGAGAGGCGGTGCGCTCGATCGCCTCGGCGATGGCCGCGATGGCGTTCTCGGGAGGCGCCGACCGGTGCGGCCGGATCCGCGCGCGTGCCGCACGGAGCAGTCGGGCCGCGCGCTCGGCGTAGCGGAACGTGGTCACGGCTCACCCCGATCGAGAATCTCCGCCAGGCGAGGATCAGCCGCGATCCGGTCGTGGATCTCGCGGCGCCCACGGACGAGCCGACTCTGGGCGGCGACGACCGAGATCCCGCAGATGTGCGCGACCTCGTCGAGGGAGTAGCCACAGACGTCGTGCAACAGGAAGGCCCACGATCTCTCCTCCCGCATCGTGCACAGATGCTCGGCGACCTGCCCGAGCGCCCGGCGAAGCGACATCGCGTCGACGCTGCTGGACCTCGGGCTGACCGCGATCTCTTCGTCGTCGTCCAGCGCCGCGGCGAAGATTGTCCGCTCCAGCCGCCGGCGGCGGATGTGCTTGTAGACGACGTGTGCCGAGACGGTGGAGACCCAGGCATCGAGGGCACACTCGCCGCGGTAATGGGCCACCGACTCGATGAGCTGGATGAGCGCAATCTGAATGAGATCCTCTCCGTCGCTGTCCATCCGCCCCATCAACCGGCGAACCGTCCGATCCACGACCGGTTTGACGCGCCAGTAGAAGTCCTCCGCCACCTCGAGGTCGCCGCGCCGGAGCCCCGCCAGGATCTCGTCATCGCTGCGGCGCGGACGGCGTTCCGCCCGGGACGCTTCGGCGCCCGGGACGACGCTGAGCACGGTTTTGTGTGGACGAACGGCAGCCATGGAAGCGCTTCCTTTATAGAGTACCTCGAACCATCAGGCAGCAGGCTGAGCTAAAAGCGTGACAGCACGCCCAGCTCGAAGATGAGGCGGCCGCGCGAGAGCGTGGCCGGCGCCTGCCCGTCCGAGACTAGGCTCTCGCCGCTGGCAAAGCCTTCGACGCCGGCGCTCCCGAGCAGGCTCGTCCCCGACGAGAGCCCGAGACCAATCTGCCCGACGACGTCCGCGCCGACCGTCCAGAGCCCAACGGTCCCTCGATCGTCGTTCCCTTGCCGCTTGATCACCTCGCGGACCCCAAGAAGGTCGGCTCGTACAGCGAAACCCACGCGCTCTCCTTCCGCGAACCCGCGGCTGGCCCACACGACGCCCAAGGACCCCATTGTGGTGCGCGCCGTGGCGTTGGCGCCGTCCAGATCTGCGACGCGGAGACCCAACCCTGCCCGAAGCGCCCATCGGGGGGTCAACGACCGCCGCAGGGCGACGAGCCCCCCGATGGCGTCGTCGAAGTCCTCCTGCGCGTCCACGGCCGTGATGACGTTCGCCTCCAAGGCCCAACGCGGCGCCTCCCGCGAGGGCAGCCCGTGCGCTCCGGCGATCGCCGCGGGGACCTCCGTGTCGACCGCTCCGCCCCCGACACCGACGGGCACGACGGCCGCCGGGCTGGCCGTCCTGGCCCCGGCGGTCCAATCCTCGTCCAGAATGGACGCGATCACCAAACCGAGAGCTCGGCCACGCTCGACCGGCTGATCGCGCGCGCTGAAAACGACGTTGCGCTCGGTCTGCCGCACGATTCCGTCGGGCGGCGTCGAGCGGACGCGGACGTCGCTCACCAAGTGGTCGGCATCTCGCCAGGTCACGACCACGGTCGCCGTCGCGCCGGCTGCCGCCGCGGCCACGCTGACGTCGGCGTCGTCGGGAGCCTTCGGGACGGTGCGGAGCACCGTCTTCGCTCCGGACGGTAGCGCCTGCAAACATGCGGCGGCAGCTTCATTCGCCGCGGCGATGCCGTCGGGGGTGTTCGCCACGGCGATGAGCAAGACGATGGGGGCTGTCACCATCCGGACATCAGCTCACGCCGTGACAAATATATCTCGCGGAGCCCGCGGCGGCCCGTCAGTTGTTGAGCGCGCCGGCGTCTATCCAGGCTTTGATGAGCGCGAGGTTGGCGGCCGACAGTTTCGGTCCACCCGGGGGCATCGACCCACCGTTGACCGTCTTGTAGAAGCTGGAGTTGGCGCCGTTCCCCGGTGTCACCACGGTCAATACGCAGGTGTAGGCACCCGATTGCGTCGCGAACGCCATCCCGCGCTGCGACCCAGGGTTGTGGCACTGACTTCCCGCGCAGTAGACGGTCAAGATCTGCTTGTAGACCTGCGTGAAAGTCGGGGCCGCCGCGCCACCGGCGCCGCCGGTGCCCGTCGTGCCGCCCGAGCCGGTCGAGCCACCCGTCCCCGTGGTTCCGCCCTTCCCGCCCGAGCCGGTCGATCCGCCGGTGCCCGTCGTGCCCCCGCTTCCGATGGAGCCACCGCTGCCTGTGAGGCCACCGCTGCCTGTGAGGCCACCGCTGCCTGTGAGGCCACCGCTGCCCGTCAGGCCCCCGCTGCCCGTCACGCCCCCGGTGGCGGAGCCGCCCGTTCCGACCGACCCGCCACTTCCGGTCAAGCCACCGCTGCCGGTTGAGCCGCCGGCACCGCTCACGGTGCCCCCGGTACCGGAGCCGCCCGTCCCGACGGAACCGCCATTCCCGGTAGTTCCGGTACCGCCCGAGCCGGAGCCCTGGTTCCCCCCGCTGCTCGAGCTGTCGCCGCCGGTCCCGCTTCCCGTCGCCCCTCCGGACTGTCCACCGCCGTCCGGCAGGAGGACGAAGAGATTGATCGGCTCGCTCTGGGCGCAGCCGTAGAGGGCCGCGGTCACGACGAGCGTCATCAAAATCCGATTGAGGGGCGAGATTCGCATCGGCGTCCAGCGAGGGCGGACTTCCGCCTATTGGTGCCTCTAGTACCCCCACCTCATCGAAAGCAGGCAGGAGCAGGGCGCTAAATTTGCCACGGACATTTCCGACAATCCGGCTTCAGCGAAAGCCCAAAATCGCTTTGACAACAAAGCGGTTCGAGGCGTCCGTGAGCCCCTCCCCCACGCCGAAATTGAGGTCCCATCTTTTCCACCGGTCGAGGTTGATGACCTCGTACAGGTACTGCTCCTCCGCAGCCGCGGGTAGCCAGCGTCCGATTGGCCCGAAGCTCGCGTAGTACTCGAACCCCACCGAGAGAAGATTCTCGACGACGAAGAGCCCGGCGACCGCGGGCTCCAGAGCGGGCCTGGCGGCCGCGTTCGGGCCGGCGAGATCCCAGTCCAGGATCGGGTTCACGGCGAAGAAAAGTCGCCCGCTTGCAACCGACGCCGTCGCGATGGGTCGGACCTCGGCGCCCCATCGAGCGGCGTCGTACGCTGCGGGCAACCATGACACCTCGAAGTTGACGGCCCACCGGAACGGGCTTCCCGGAGCCGGTGGAAGCGCGAGCTTCGAGCGCAGCTTCACCCCGGCGAAGTCGAAGCCACCGTCGCGTCGAATCGTCGACTGGACGTACCCTCCCACTTCCCACCAAGTCGTGAGCCCGAGCGATGGTTCAGCGGTCAGGTGGGTTTGGTGATTCGGTGGCAGCTCGGGTGGTGGCGCCGTCTCGAGCCCCGACACGACCGAGTTGACGTGCAGCTCGATCCCGGCCGTCATCGGGGGATTGATCGAAGCGTCGTAGACCTGGATCTCGAAGGGGTCGACGGCCCGCGCCTTCCGTCCGGCCAACAGGCAGAGCACGATGACTGTCACCGCCGGCCGCCACCTCGCGCGGCTCCAGCCGGTCTGACCCACGCTAGGCACGACGGGATCATACGCGCGGGCGGGCGCTGGCAAGGATCGAAGGGCCGGACTCCGGTGGCCCTGGCTCGACGAAGTTTGGCCTCCTGATATCCTGTCAGATCGTAGGGATCTCGATGATGTTCGGATGTCGCGCGTCGATCGCGCAGGCCGTCGCGGTCGCGACGCTGCTCATGGGTCCGAGGGTGTACGCCGGCGAGCCGCCGGCGCCGCCGCTGACGCCGCAGCAGATCGCGGCGCGCGCGATGCCGTCGGTGGTAACCATCGAGGTGCCGGGCGGTCTCGGCTCCGGCTTCGTCGTGCGCAGCGACGGACGCATCGTCACCAACCTGCACGTCGTCGCCGGCGCTCGGGAAGCGACGGTGGTGTTGTCCGACGGGCGCAGGCTCGGCGGCGTCGAGGTCCTCGCCGTCAGCGACGCCTTCGACCTGGCGCTGCTCAAGGTGCCGGCCGACAAGCTTCCGGCGCTGTCACTCGGCGACTCGAGCCGCGTGCAGGTGGGGCAGCGCGTGGTGGCCATCGGCAATCCGCTCGGTCTCAGCAACACCGTCTCCGACGGGCTGGTCAGCGCGCTGCGGCAGATCGACGCTCGGGTCTCGCTGCTGCAGCTGAGCGCGCCCATCTCGCCCGGTTCGTCCGGCGGCCCGATCATCGACGAGCGCGGCCAGGTGGTCGGCGTCTCGACGCTGATCATCACGCAGGGGCAGAACCTCAACTTCGGCGTGGCCATCAACGCCGTCAAACCGATGCTCGACGCGAAGGTGGCGACGCCGCTCGCGGCGTACAGGTGGAAGACGAGCGGCAAGGTCAAGCGCAACGTGCCGCACCACGAGCTCAGCCTGCTCGCCGGCTGCTCGGAGGCGAGCCTCCACGTCATCGCCGACCGCATCCAGGTGGCCATCTCCGTCGGCGCCCCTGCTTACAACCAGGGCAACCACGAGGGCTGCTACCGCGCCTACGCCTCCGCCGCCGTCGCCATCGACCACGAAGTGAAGGCGTGCGCGGGGCCGCGCGAGGCGCTTCTGGCAGGCGTGCGCAAGGCCGACACGCTCGTCAGCTTCGACGACAAGGCGTGGGCGATGCGCGATGCGTTCGACGGCGTGCTCGAGGTGATCGAGCGGCACGACGCGCCCGCACCCACGCTGGCGCTTCCCGCTGCCCCCGCGCGCCACGTCCCGTCGCATCCGCTGCGACTGCTCGACGACTGCAGCCCGGCCGACGGACGACAGCTCGCGCGCGCCATCGACAGCGCCATCGGCGTCGGCGCCCCGCTCTACAATCAGGGAAACTTCGAGGCCTGCTTCCGCGTCTACGAAGGCGCGGCCCTCGCCCTGCAGCGCCAGGTCAACGGATGCGCCGGCCCCAAGGAGGCGCTGATGGCGGGCGTCAACGAAGCCGGCCGACGGCCGGGTTTCGTCGACAAGGCGTGGGCGATGCGCGACGCGTTCGACGGCCTGATCGAGCTCCTGCGCCGCAAATGGGGGATCGGGCCCTGATCGGGATTCACGGTTTCGGGAATATTGGGTCATGTTCAAGGTGACGGGGAGACGGGCCAACTGGCCGAGCATCTTGTGGCCTGACGCACCGGGTCCGAGAGCCGTGGGGGGATCTTCGCGCGGGGGCCTGGCGCCGTTGCTGGCGGTGCTCGACGAGATCCGTCTCCTCGAGGACACGGACCTCATCCTCCGTCGCGCCGTGGAGCTGGCGCGGGATCGAATCGGGCTCAAACGCGCGGGCATCTTCCTGCTCGACCCCTCGCGCAACCTGATGCTGGGGACGTGGGGGATGGACGTCTCGTGCAGCGTCGTCGACGAGCACCACATCGTCTACGATATCTGCGAGAGCGACCTGGAGGCGCTGCATCGCTCCGAAAGCGAGGGGGCGCACTTCACGGTGTTCGAGAACTGCCCGATCATCGAGCACCAAGGGGGCGAGACCCGAGTCGCCGGGCGCGGCTGGGTCGCCAAGACACCGATCCGCTCGACGCACGGGGCGATCGGGATGATGTTCAACGATGCGGCGCTGACCGACGCGGTGGTCGACGAGATCAAGCAGGCGCAAACGGCCGTTCTGTGCGCCGCGCTGGGGATGATGCTCGATCCCGCGCGGGTCTGGTTCGGGCGCCGCGCGGTTCGCCCCCTCGAATCGCCGAGCCAACGGCTCGTTTCGTCGACGGTCGCGCTGCTCGACGAGAATCCGGGGATGGGCGGCAAGGAGATCGCGGCTGCGCTGAACGTCAGCCTTTCGCACCTGGCCCGTGTTTTCAAGACCCAGAAGGGGATGTCGCTGGTCGAGTACAGGAACCGGCTTCGCCTCGACAGGTTCGCGGTGTTGCTCGACGGCGGTCTCACCAACCTCCTCGAGGCGGCTTACGAAGCCGGATTCGGCAGCTATTCGCAGTTCTATCGGGTGTTCCGGGCGCAGCTGCGCGCGAGCCCCCGCCAGTACGTGCGCGGGTCGACGAAGACCGACGCGCGCTAGCTTCGCGGCGTTTTCGCGGCCTCTACTGGAATCGGACGTTATCGATACGCAGCTCGACGGTGCACGTGCCCGAGCCCGAGTTGCCCGAGTTGACCTGCCACTGCAGCCCGACGATCTGGCTCGGCGTCGCGATCGTCGAGTTGGCGGTGTTGTTGAACGACGAGAACGGGGTGGTGACGGTCGTGGCGGCCGCGGTCGCGGCGGCGAGGGTGAACGCCGGGTAGCGTTCGCAGGTCGTCGTCGTCGAGTTGCACGTTCCACCCGTCGGATTCGTCGAGGTGGTCGGGCGCTGATCCTGAGTCTGAATCTGCACCTGCCAGGTGCAGCCCGTGAGGCTGCCTGCCGTCACAGAGGCGGTGAACTGGACGGCGTTGAAGCTGCTCGCGTCGACGCAGGAGTCGAAGTTCACCCGACCGCCGGCGTACTGGCCTGCTCCGACGGTCAGGTTGAGCTTGAGGTTCTGCGCCGCCGTGTCGACGACCGCCGCAGCTGTCGACGACGTGCCCGCGTACGAGGAGATGCCGCCGTCGAGGCCGTGTGTGTCGCACCAGGTGGCCGACGTGCTTTGCCATTCCACGGGCGAAAAGTCGACGACCTGTCCGTCGGGCGTCAGCTTCAGCGAGCCCGTGCTCGTGCAGGTGAGCTTGCCGCCGAGCGGACAGGAGTTCCCGCCGCTCGTACCGGCGGTCCCCGTGCTCCCCGCAGCTCCGGCCCCGCCCCCGCGTCCCCCACGGCCGCCGGCGCCGGCCGCTCCGGTGGTCCCGCCGCGCCCCGCGCCTCCCGCGGTTCCGCCGACTCCCCCGCGCCCCCCAGAGCCGGCGGCTCCCGTTGCTCCCCCCCGACCCCCAGAGCCGGCGGCCCCGGTCGCCCCCCCAGGGCTCCCCGAACCGCCGGCTCCCGTCACTCCTCCCCGACCCCCAGTGCCAGTTGTTCCCGCAATTCCAGTGGTGCCGCCCGTGCCACCAGCCGAGGTTCCTCCCGTGCTCACCACGACGCTCCCCCCTGTCCCGCTCACGATGCTCCCCCCCGTCCCGGTGGGCGTGCTCCCGCCCTGCCCCATTCCCGTCTGGTCGTTTCGAAAGAACTCCTCCGGTCCCTGGCAGGAAGCCAGAAGAAGTCCCACCCATGCGCCCGCGACGAGCGCGCCGAGGCGCTTTCGGCGATCGCGCACCGGCACCGGTGCTCGCTCGCACCGCAACTCACGGGCCACCGCCGTTCGGTCCATTCTTCTTGGTCCCAGCAACGTTATGCCCGAGAAACTCGGCCGCGAGCAGAGGTCTCGTGGGTGTTCGCCACAAATGAAAACACCTCGCCATAAACGCAAAGTCCGCGCAGCGCCTCGCCTCGCCAGTCGTCGCTGATCTTGCGAACCGACCCGCTCACGCGATTGTTCCGCCCCGATCGCCGCGCAGCGTGGGAGACTAAAGGTGCGGAGGTCATCCGTGGCGCCTCAGACTGATCTCACACCCAACCTCGCGGCTCTCCTCGACGGCCTGTTGCGGGCGGAGCGCCCGGATGGGGCGGCTTTGGCGGCGGCGCTGGCGGCGCCCATCACCTTCGACGACGTTCGGGGCTTCGTGAGCTTCGAGGACGACAGCTACGTCCGGGCGCTCATCTATCGCAACGATCGGCTGGAGCTGCGGCTGCACTGCTGGCGCCCGGGGCAGTCGTCCTCGCTGCACGGGCATGGTGCGTCGGCTTGCGCCTTCAAGGTGCTGCGCGGCACCGCCACGGAGACCGTGTTGGGTGGCCGGGACAGAGTCTGGGCGCCCGGAAGCATCATCGAGGAGAACGCGCCTCGCCTGCACCAGGTGATGAACGCGGGTCGCGACCCGTTGCTCACCTTGCACGCCTACAGCCCGCCGCTGCCGATCGACGCGCCGTCGTCGCAGCTCGGACGCCAGGTCGTCATCGTCGGCGGCGGCTTCGCCGGCGCGGCGGTCGCCTACCACCTGCTGCGCGAGATGGACGGCAACGGGCGCATTCATCTCGTCGAGATGGGGCCGTGGCTGGGACGCGGCGTCGCGTACGGAGTCGAGAGCGACGTCTTCCGCCTGAACGTCCCGGCCTCGCGCATGAGCATCGATCCGGAGGCGCCCGGTGACTTCGTGCGGTTCTCGGGCAGCGAGGCGACGCCGGATGCCTTCCTGGGGCGCGCGCTCTACGCCCGGTACGTCACGGCCAGCCTCGCTGCCGCGGTCAGGAGCAGCCCCGCCAAGCTGAGGGTGTGGCGCGACGAGGGGGTCGCGGTCACGCGCGACGCCGTGGTGCTCCGCGGTGGCGTGACGCTGCCGGCGGAGGCGGTGGTGCTGGCCACCGGGATCGTCCCGCGCGTCAAGCAGGGCCACTGGCATCCGCGCCTGGTCGATGCGTGGGACGAGTGCGCGCTGGCGACGCTGCCGAAGCAGGGCCGGCTTCTGCTCCTCGGCTCCGGGCTGAGCGCGCTGGACGTGCTCGCCTTCCTCAGCGCGCAGGGCTTTGCCGGCGACGTCACCCTGGTCTCGCGACGCGGGCTTCTCCCGTTTCCGCACGAGCCCCTGTTTCACGCGACGACGCCGTTTCCAGGCGCCGAGATCGAAAGCGCGCCACGGACGCTGCGCCCGTTGGTCCGGTGGGTTCGTCAGACGATCGCCTCGGCCGAGGCCGCCGGCGTCCCCTGGCAGCGGGCCGTCGACGGCCTGCGCCCGAACATCGCGCGTCTGTTTCGCGCGCTCTCCCCGAAGGATCGGGCCAGCTTCGTTCGCCACGTTCGCCCGTACTGGGACGTGTTCCGCCACCGCGCGCCCGCGGACGCTCACGCGCTGCTGGACGATTGGACGCAGAGCGGTCGTTTGCGCCGTATCGCCGGCCGGGTGACCATCGATCCGCGCGGTGACTCCGCGTCGCTCGACGTCGTCATTCACGAGCGCTCGGGAAGTGAACGCGCCGAGCGGTTCGACGCGGTCGTCAGGTGCATCGGACCCGCGCTGGAAGCCGCCGAGGCCGCCACGCCGCTCTTGCGATCCCTGATCGACGGTGGGCTGGCGGCGCTCCTCCCGAACGGTCTCGGCATCGAAACGACGACGGACGGGCGCGTCGTCGATGGGCGTGGCGAGACCTCGCGGCGGATCTTCGGCATCGGCGCGGTCCGCCGTGCCAGCGACTGGGAGACGACCTCGGTCCCCGACATCGCGCGGCACGCCCAGCAGCTGGCACGCACCATCGCCCACTGATTCCGGCGGAGAGGCTAGAATGCGCCTGACTTGTCGATGCCCCTTCCGATCCGAGTGTGTCTGCGCGCTGGCGTCGCCGCCGTGCTGGCGGCGGTGCTGGCCGTCGGTCTGACCGCCTGCGGGCCCGCGGGCGGTTGCCGCAGCGGAACCTGCACCTGTCCGTCCGGCGACGCCTGCCAATTCGTCTGCACCGCGCCCCCCTGTCACGTGACCTGCGAGGGGAACAACGGCAGCTGCCAGGCCGTGTGCGCGAACGGGACCTGCACCTGCGGCGGCGGCAGCTCGTGCGACTTCACCTGCAAGGCGCCCCCCTGTCACGTGACCTGCGAGCCCGACAGCAGCTGCTCGGGCACGTGCGCCGACGGCCAGTGCGTTTGCGGCGCGGGGAGCAGCTGCTCGTTCACCTGTTCGGCGTCGCCCTGCCACACCAGCTGCGCCGCCGGCGCCGCCTGCGTCGTCCATTGCCCCGCCGCGCTCGCCGGCACCGAAGGCTGCGATATCGTCGATTGTGCCGCGGGGGTGCCCGTCGTCTGTCCGAGCGGCGACGTCACCACCTGCGGCGCCCCCTGCCCATGACGGTTTCGGCGACACGTCCGGCGACGGCGGTCAGTACCAGAATGGAACGTGCCGGTCACGTGAAGCAACGCGAGCATGTAGAGCGTTCCGTCCCAGTAGCTGCTCGGGATGGACGCTGACCAGAGCTTGTCGGCGAAGGTCTTGACGGACGAGGACGGCAATCCCGCAAGCCATTGAAAGTGCGCGCGTCCGGCTCCGGTAGGTCACGACCAGATAGTCCACGATTGCAGCGACGGCCGCCTTCGCGCGATCCGTCAGACACTCCTCGGGGAACGCGTACGGGTTGTGAAAGTCGTGGCAGGCACGCCCCTCGCGGGTGCGCGCATCCCAGAGCACGTAGTCGAGGTCCCGGTGATCGCACACATGCACGATCTTGAACTGCGCGTTTCGGTTCACGTGCGCTGCAGGAACTAGATTCGCTAGTGCAGCTTCGCCGCCATGGCGGCCGCTTCCTTCTTCACCGCACGCTCCTCGGGCGGGTCGTAGCGGCCGACGGGCGCGGCGGCGATCGCCGCCAGCAGCGCCTTGGCGTCGGCCAGATGATCTTGATCGGCGGCGATCCGCGCCTGATAGAGCCTTGCTCGCAGGTTGGCGGGATTGATCGCGAGCGAGCGCTGCAGCTCCGCGGCCGCCTTGTCGCGATCGCGCTTGGGCCAGGGGAGCTCCAAATAGTAGGCGGCCCAGACGGCCGGGATGTTGCCGTGGTCGTAGCGGACGTCGAGGGCGGTGGCGCGCTCTAGCGGTCGCTTGAACTTCCCTTCGATGCCGTTCGCGATGGCGCGCAGGACCCCCATCGTCTCGGCGTAGCGGCCGATGCTGAGCGCCGCCCAGTATTGCGCGGCGACGTCGTTGGGGTTGGCGGCGGTGGCGCGCTCGGCCAGCGCGTAGGCCTGCTCGCCGAGCCGCGACCGCTGGTCGTCGGAGAGATGGGGGGCGTCGCTTTCGTCGAACAGCTCGCGCGCGGCGCGCCAGAGGGCGCCACAATCGGCGGGCGCCTGCGCAAGCGCAGCGTCGGCCAGGCGGCGCGCCTCGGCCCGCGCCGCCGGCTCGTCGCGCCGCGCGTGCAGCGCATCCAGGCGCGCCAGCGCCTCGGGAAGCAGCGGCGTCCCGCTCGCCGCTTCCGGCGTCGCCCCGGTCGCCGTTGCCGTCGCGACGACGGCGGGCGCCAGAACAAAGATGAAGAGTGGAGCGAAACGCGCGCGGCTCGGCATTCTGGCGCTTCAATTCTAAACACTGCGGATGGCCCGCGCCCCCCGACGACGTTCCCGCGCCGCGAGTCTTCTACCAGTCGTGGGCCGGGATCCTCTTTTCGGTGATCACCCGCCTCAGCCGGCCGATCCGGGAGGCGGTCCGCCGGGTCCGCACTCAGCGCGGGAGCTGGAAGTGGAACGTGTAGGACTGAATCACGAAGGCCACGGGCTTTCCCCCCTTGCCGATGGCCGGCGAGAAGCGGCAGCGGTGCTTGAGCGCCTCGGCGGCGGCACGATCGAGTCCGTGGCCCAGTCCGGAGAGGACGCGGACGGCGTAGACGTGCCCCTCGGGGGTGAGCGCAACACGCAGGCGGACGTCCCCTTCGATCCCCGCTTGCTCGGCCTCGTCCGGGTAGGCGATGGTCTTCCCGCAAGCATCGGTGTCTACCTCCGGCATTGTCGTGACCTCCGACTCCGACGCCGGTTGGTAGGCGCCCTCGCCGTTACCGGAGGACGCGGTCCCGGCTGTGCGCCCCGCGGCGGCACCCCCGGGTCGCGACGGCTCGGCCGCCGCGGCCGCGCCTGCCGGAACGGCGATTCCCGTGGCGACCTCGCTCGTCGATGCCATCGACACCGCAAACATCGGTCTTTGCGGTGTGGGTGCCGGCGCGGGTGAGGCGGCGGTCTCAAGAGCTGGGTGGCTGACGGGCACGGCGCGCGGGCGCTGCGCCAGCTGGCGCCGGGGCTTGGGCAGGGCGGGGGCCGCATGCGCTGGCCCGGCTGCAGCCGCCGGATGGGCGGTGGCGACCGGAGGCGGTTGCTTCGCGAACTCCAGCTCGACCGTGCTGGTGGCGGCCCGCGTGCCGACATGTTCGCGGGCGATCGCGACCGCGAAGCCGACATGAACGACGACCGCCACCACCAGGGTGACCAGATCGGCCCGGCGAGACACTGACAAATTCCTTACGGGCCCGACTGCGTGTTGAGCGCGAACTTCGTCACGCCGAGCGCCTTGATGACGTCGACGACGTGCATGACGTCGCCGTAGGCGATCCCGCGATCCGCGGCGACGACCGCCTGCAGCTCTGGATCGCTCTTCAGCAATCCCGGCACGACCGCCCGCACTGCCTGCTCATCGGTCGGCTTGCCGTCGCGGTAGAGCTTGTAGCCACCGGCGGACTCCCGCTCCAGCGTGAGGGCCAGCGTCGACCGCTTGGTCTCATCAGCCGTCGCCGCCTTGGGCAGCGCCACCTTGATCGACGGGTTGGCGACGATGAGCGGCGCGGCCACCATGAAGATGACCAGCAGCACCAGCGTCACGTCGACCATCGGCGTGACGTTGATGGCGGCGAACATGCCGCCGCAGTCGTCGCGATCGGGACCAGCGGCCGCCATCAGGCGCTCCGCCGCAACGGCTGCTGCTCGTCGGTGCGCGCCCAGCCCGACT
The DNA here is from genome assembly GCA_963831685.1 of uncultured Pseudomonadota bacterium. GTDB lineage: Bacteria > Myxococcota_A > Polyangia > Fen-1088 > Fen-1088 > JADGRB01. The sequence continues at coordinate 106,659 of CAWHRJ010000004.1, read as the reverse complement.
GAACGTCCTCCGCAGCTAGGTGCGCCAGCCAGTCGACCTCCGCCATCCGCACGCGGACCCGGCGGCTGAAGTAGTTGAAGGCGACGACGGCGGGGATGGCGACCAGGAGGCCGATCGCCGTGGCCACCAGCGCCTCCGAGATCCCCGCCATCACGGTCGAGGCGCCCGCGCCGGCCGTTCCTGCCGTGGCCGCCAGATCGTGAAAGGCCTTGATGATCCCCAGCACCGTCCCGAAGAGACCGACGAACGGCCCGTTGGAGCCGAGCGTTGCCAGAAAGGGGAGCCGCCGCTCGAGGCGCAAGCGCTCGCGCGTCTTGGCTCCCTCGATCGCGGCCGTCATCTCGATCGGCGCGGCTGGTCCGCCCTCCCCGCGATCGGCGCACTCTCGCAGCAGCGTCCGAATCTCCGCCGCCAGATCGCGCCGGCCGACCCGGTGAGCGCGAAAGTACCAGAGCCGTTCGAGCATGACGGCCATGCTCATGACGCTGAGAGCGATCAGCAGCCAGAGCACCCATGTGGCGCCGTGGAGCGTGAACGCGAGGAACCTTGCCGAAACATCCATCTTCGTTACTTCCTTTTCCTTCCTTTACTGGAGCAACAGGGTGCGATGTGCGAAGTCGGTGCCGCCGCGTTCGTCGCGGGCGACGGCGTAGAGATCGATCTGCGCGCCCGCCGCCGGCAGGCGCTGGTCGAGGTGCAACACCGTCTCGGGCTGGGTGGCGCTGGTCTTTTCGAAGCTCAGCTCACCGGCGGTGCAGAACCAGGAGGTGGTGAGCGTTTCGGTCGTCACCGTCCCGTCGGCGGCGGTGTAGATCTGGGGGCTGTCGGGCGCGAAAGTCACTTTCAGGCTGAGCGCCCCGCCGGACTGCACCGGCGTCGGCGCCGTCGGGTCGAGCGCCGACATCGTGCCGGCCGCGTCGACGGAGAAGACGTCGGCGATGGTCGGATTGGTGTTGGCCGGGGCGCCGTCGGCGAGGCGCAACCGATAGACGGCGGTGAGGGTCTGCGGGCTCGCGTCGACGGCCGCCACGAGCGGCAGATAGACGCCGCCCGTCGCGTCGGGGGCGCCCAGCGATGCGGCCGCGACCTGCGGCATCACGAAGGGGATCGTCAGACCGTCGCCGATCGGCTGGAGCTCAGCCCCCGCCGACCCGTCGATGCAGGCGGTGTTGACCGTCTTCCCCGGCAACGGCGGCAGGAGGCACTGGCTCCAGGACGCCGCGGGCGTTCCGCCGTAGGTGTCGACCACCAGCGCCGCCACCGTCGTGCTCGCGCCCGGCGCGATCTGCGGCGGCTCGGCCTTGATGCCGAGCACGCGCAGCCCGGCGACGAAGCTGACCGGTGGATCGGAGAAGGTCTGGCATCCACCCAGCCAGGCGAGGACGCAGCCGGCGCTGCAGACGGAAGCCAGAATCCGCGAGGGCGACATCAGAAGTCCCCCCGGATCCCGAGAATCGGCAGCAGCGGCAACCCTGTGATGGGATGCGCGATCGTGTAGTTGTAGTTGTATCCGACCGCCTCGGGGTTGTCGGCGCGCAGCGTGTTCTGGACGTCGAGGTAGAAGGAGAAGCGCCAGCGGTCGAAGGTGAAGACCTTGTCGACGCGCAGGTCGAGCTGGTTGAAGGGGCCGAGGCGCGCGCTGTTGGTGGGGCCGGAGAGCGGCGTGTACTTGTCGGAGACCGAGTCGTAGAACGAGCCGGTGACGGCCGTATAGGGATCTCCGGTCACGTAGCGATAGCGCGCGCCCACCTCGAACCCGCGCGGCAGGAAGTAGCTGAGCATCACGGTGAGGATGTTGGTCTGGTCGAACTCGAACGGATACCAACTCTGACCGGGATGATCCTTCCGCTCGCTCCGCGAGAGCGTGTAGGCGAGCCAGCCGAAGAGGCGCTTGCCCAGGTTCTGGCGAACGAGGACCTCTCCGCCGTAGGCGCGCCCGATGCCGTCGTTGGTGAGCAGCGGATCGCCGGGATTTTGCCCGGGGACGACCAGGTCGCGCAGGTTCTTCCAGAAGAGATCGATCTCGGCCGTCAGTCCCGGCCAGAGCTCCCCTTCGGCGCCGACGACATACTGCGTGCCGTGCTCGGGGAGGATGTTCGGATTGCCGAAGTCTTGCGAGAAGGCCGTCGGATCCGGCGGCTGCGCGTAGAGGCCCACCGCGCCCTTGAGCGCCACGCGCGGGGTGAGCTGGTAGCGCAGCGCCAGGCGCGGCTCGGGCGAGACGAACGCCCGGTCGAACGACGCCGGCATCCCCTGGTAGCCGGTGAAGGTCATGACCTGCAGGCGAAATTGCGGCGTGACGGTGAAGCGGCGCCCGAAGAAGGCGATTGTGGCGGTCACGAACGGCGCGACGTTGTTCGTGTAGAGCGTCAGGTCGTCGATGGCGTAGCCGCTGCCGGCGCCGCTGAAACCGCCGTTGGCGCCCAGCCCCCCGGCGCCGGTGCCGCCCACCAGATCGGTGACGGCCGCGGGCGAGCCGGCGCGGTCGACTTGCCAGCGGTTTCCCTCGAAGTCGACGCCGCCATCGAGCCGCAGCGTGCTGGTGATCGGCCAGCGGCCGACCGCCCGCGTCGCATAGGCGAAGGTGCGCTCGTCGAGCGAGGTCGGCGTCTGGCCGAACGCCACCCCCAGCCCGAAGGGGGCGTCGTAGCCGACCGACGAGGTGACCGTGAGCGTGCGCCCCCGATCGAAGCGGTGCGCCCAGCTGAGGAGCGCCCGGTGGAAGAAAGTGTGCGAGTCGACGGTGGCGTCGAGCGCATCGTTCTTGACCCGGGCCAGGAGGCTGAGCTTGTCATCCGAGCCAAACAGGAACAGGTCGACCACGTCCCGCCCCGAAGAGGAAGGCCGCCAGGAGAGCCGCGCCTGATAGTCGTAGTAGACCGGCGAGAGCTGGAAGGTGCTGGTGGTGAAGAGAGGCAAGGTGGCGTCGATCCAGCTTCGCCGTCCGGCCACCGCGAACGACAATGTCTTACTGATGGGCCCCTCGAGCATGAGCGAGCCGTCGAGCAGGTCCATCTGCGCGTAGCCGTGCAGCCCGTCGGTGCGCGGCCTCCGCGTATCGACGTCCACGATCCCGCCGAGACCGAGCCCATGGTCGGCCTGGTACCCGCCGGGGACGAAGGTGAGCGCGTCGATCATCTCGCTGTTCACGGTCGAGCGCAGGCCGCCGAAGTGATAGAGGACGGGCACGTTCACGCCGTCGATGTAGACGCGCGTGTCGGCCGGCGCCGAGCCCCAGACCGGCAGAAGGCCGATCCCGAACGGCGCCCGCGCGACGCCCGGCAGGTTTTGAACGGCCTTGAGCGTATCGCCCTGGGTGCCGGGAATGTGCTGGATCTCTGCGGTGGTGAGCGTCTGCTCGACGGTCTCGACGACGGCGCGCTGCCCGCGCACGGTGGAGGCGTAGCGCTCCTTGACATCGACGAACAGGCTGAGCTCGGTGGACTTCCCTTCGTGCAGCGCGACCATGACGTCGACGGGGAAAATCGCCGCGCCCCGCAGCGCCAGCTTGTGCTCGCCGACGGGGAGCGCAGCGAACGAAAATCGTCCCTGTTCGTCGGTGATGGCCCGCCGCTCGTCCCCCGGCGCTACGGAGACCAGCGCGACCGCGCCAGCGACGGCCGTCCGATCACCGCGCCGGCGCACGGTCCCCGTAAGCGGGACGACGGGGGCGTGTGGAGACTGCACCCCGTTCGGGGCTGGGGCAGGCAGCGGACGCAGATCGGGCTTGAACACGAACCGATAGCTATACGTAACCCGCACCGGAACCGGATGTCCGTCGGCCTCTCCCGGCTCGAAAACAAATTGGCGAGCCGCTGCGAGGGCCGCCTGGTCGAGCACTTCGCCCCCTTCTCCGCCCGCTGGCTTGGCGACCTCGACCGCGCCGACCTTGCCCGTCTCGTCCACGTCGAGGGAGAGGACGACCTCTCCCTCGCGACGCGCGGCCGCCGGGGGGAGGACTGCCTCCACGAAATGAACCAGACGTGGCGGCTTGAATGCTGGCGCCGCCGGTGTCGCCGCGCCTGCTCGGGGGATCTGCGCCAGCGCAATCATCAGCGCGATGCACGTTGCAGAGCGGCGCCACCGAGCATGGGAGCCCAGACGAGCGACTGGCCTCGGCGGCGCAGCGTTGCTTGGCCTCCGTTCTACGAACGCCCCACTCAGTCTTGTGCTCATCGAGCCCCCGTCGGAGAGAGGGGCCACTCGGGTTGTGCTCCGCAAGGGCAGACTTAGCCTTTTGCCCATGTCGGTCATTGACGATCTGCTACAACGGACGAGCCGGACGTTCGCGTTGGCCATCCCGCTCTTGCCGGAACCAACGCGGAATCAAGTCGGCATTGCCTACTTGCTGTTCCGGATCGCCGACACGTTCGAGGATGCTGTCCTCTGGACGCGCGAGCGGCGGCTCGAGGCCCTGGGCCGATTCGTCGGGCTGCTCGACCAGGACCCGACGGCCGCGCAGGAACTGGCCGGCGAGTGTCTGCGCGAGCCGCCTCTCGAGCACGCCGGATACCGAGAGCTGCTGGCCAGACTCCCGCTGGTCCTGCGTGACTTCGGCGCCCTGCCGCTGCCCGCGCGGGTGGCCATTCGGCGGCACCTCATCCGAAGCGTCGAGGGCATGCGACAGTTCGTCCGGCGCTCCGACGAGAGAAATGGCCTCACCCTGTCGGACATCGACGATCTCCGCGACTACTGCTATTCGGTCGCCGGGATCGTGGGGGAAATGCTGACCGAGCTCTACCTGCTCGACCGGGCGGAGCTGGCCGCCTCGGCGGAAGAGCTCCGCAACCGAGCTTCCAGCTTCGGAGAGGGGCTACAGCTGGTGAACATTCTCAAGGATGCTCCGCGCGACGCAGCGGAAGGGCGCGTCTACGTTCCCACCGACGTCGACCTCCACACGGTGCTCGCGCTGACCGGCCAAGCTCTGACCCGGGCCGAGGAGTATGTGGAGCTCTTGCGCCGCGCCGGAACGGCGCCGGGGCTCGTCGCCTTCAACGCTTTCATTGCCGGACTGGCCCGATCGAATCTGGGAATTCTGTCCGAGCGCGGCCTCGGCGCCAAGCTGTCGCGGAGCGAGGTGGCCTCGGTCGCCGCCGAGATCTCGCGCGACCTCGCTCCGTGTACCTCTGCCGCGCTCGGGCTCTCGAACGCCGACTGACACTCCCAGTTCCCATAATCTCCCCGGGTTCTCTCCTGCGGGCCCGTTCTTAAGGTAACCAAGAACGGGGTGGCGGCGTCCATGCGGGTATTCTTGACCGGGGCGACGGGGTTCATCGGATCGCACGTAGCGCGAGCTCTCCTGGCGCGTAACGAGAGCCTCTCCTGTCTCTGCCGGCAGACCAGTTACCGCGCCGATCTGGAGGACCTGCCGATCGATTGGGTCGTCGGCGATCTCGGCGACCGGGAGTCCCTGCGACGGGCGATGACCGGAGCCGAGCTGGTGTTTCACTGTGCCGCCGACTACCGGCTCTACGCGCGACATCCCGCCGAGATCTACCGCAGCAACGTCGACGGCACGCGAAACGTGCTGGAGCTCGCCGCCGAGCTGGGCGTGAGAAAGGTCATCTACACCAGCTCCGTCGGCACGCTCGCGCTCGGCGGCCCCCGGCCCGCCAACGAGAACGCCCGCGCCGAGCTCGAGGACATGGTCGGCGACTACAAGCGCAGCAAGTTCCTCGCCGAGCGGGTGGTGGAGAGCTGGATCGATCGTGGCCTCCCCATCGTGGTGGTGAGCCCGTCGACGCCGATCGGCGAGCGGGACGCCAGACCGACACCCACCGGAAGAATCGTGGTCGACTTCCTCAACGGACGACTTCCGGCCTACGTCGACACTGGTCTCAACTTGGTCGACGTGCGCGACGTGGCGCTCGGACACCTCTTGGCTGCGGAGCGGGGACGTCCGGGGCAGAGCTACATCCTCGGCGCGGTGAACCTCACCCTGCGACAGATGCTCGAGCTCCTCGGCCGGCTGACGGGGAGGCGACCGCCGCGCCTCAAGCTGCCGCACTGGGTTCCGCTCGCCATCGCACACCTCGAGGAGCCCCTGGCCCGCTGGCTGGGCCGCGATCCACGCGTGCCGCTCGACGGCGTGCGGATGTCGAAGTCGATGATGTTCTTCGACCCCGGCAAGGCGGTCCGCGAGCTGGGATTCCCCCAGAGCCCGATCGAGCCGGCGTTCGAACGCGCCGTGAGCTGGTTCATCGACCACGATTACGTGAAGAAGGTCTCAGCCTCGGTCGCATTGGCGCGCGGGTCGCTTGCCCGCTGAGGCCGGCGTCGCCAACTTGGAACCATGAGCCTGGTTCGGCTGGTTGCCCTGCTCGTCCTCGGCCTGGTGACGATTCGGTGGGCTCTCGCTCGACAATGGCTGCCCCAGGGCGACCCTTTCGGACTGGACGCGGGCATCCGGAGCTGCGCGGGGGGAATGTAGCCGTGCGCTCGGGTCGTCGAGGGCAGGCCGCCCGCGACGTGCTCGTGATCGGCGCTGGAGTGGCCGGCCTGACCGCGGCGCGCGAGCTGACACGGCAGGGGCTTGCGGTGACGGTGGTCGAGGCGCGCCACCGGATCGGGGGACGCGTGCACACCGTCCGCGATTTCGGTGACCACGCGGTGGAGGGCGGCGCGGAGTTCGTTCACACGGCCGACGCCGAGACCTGGCCGGAGATCCGCGAGGGGCGGCTTGCCGTGCGCCGATACGCGCCCGCCTGGCGCAGCATGTTCAACCTCGGGGGCCGCACCCGCTTCCTGCCGTGGTTCTTGCTGCACCCCGGCGCCTGGCCGGCCTTCCCGATCCTCCGTCACCTGGCGCGCGCCCGCCCGCCGGACGTGTCGGCGCGTGACTTCATCGACCACCTGGGCTACCGCGGCCGGGCCCGGATGCTGGCGGAGATGGTGTTCACCGGGCACCTGCCCGGCCTCACCGACGAGATTGGGGTGCTGGGGCTGCTCGAGGATCGGATCCTCGACCTCTACATGGGATCCTTCCATCGCATTACGAACGGCTACGATCGCCTGGTGGCCCACATCGCGCGCGGGCTCGACGTCCTCCACCGCTTCCCGATCGCGACCGTGTGCTGGACGCCGGAAGGCGCGGCCGTGGCCGCGGCTGATGGGCGAGCGCTCTCTGCACGCGCGGCCATCGTCACCCTGCCGGTCGGCGTCCTCGCGTCGGGGGCCGTGGAGTTCGTGCCGTCGCTGCCCGAGAGCAAGCGGCGGGCTTTGGGGGATCTCGTGATGGGTCCGGTCATGAAGGTTCTCCTCCGTTTCCGCGAGCCGTTCTGGCCGGCCCGGCTCGCGAACCTCTGCTGCGGCACCGGGCCGGTCACCCTCTACTGGCCGTCCCTCGAGGGTGGCCGCCGAACGCCGGCGGTGCTCACCGCCTACTGCATCGGCCCGCGCGCCTCCCGCCTCTCACTGTTGTCGGAGGACGAGGCAGTGGCCGTCGTGCTCGCGGACCTGGCGCGGCTCTTTCCGGGTGTCGACCCGGGCCGCCTGCTGCTCGCGCACCGCCGCATCGACTGGAGCACGGACCCATTCGCCCGTGGGGGTTACACGTTCACGCGTCCCGGCGGTCGCGGGGCCCGGGCCCGTCTGGCCGCGGCCGACACCGCCGCGCTGTTCTGGGCCGGCGCCGCCACGGCCACCTCGACGATCGCCGAGACGGTTCAGGCGGCCTACGTCAGCGGCCTACGTGCGGCGTCGGAGGTGCTGAGCTTCCTCGCCGTCAGCAAGGGCAGCGCCCTCGTCGTTTGACGAAGGCGTCGCGGGAGCGACGCGCACGGCGGGCGCCGTCTCGAACGCGAGCCGTCTTCCGGAGCGTCCTTTCGTCCGTATCGTCACTCTGTTTGCGTCTGCTTCCCCGCCCTCCGACGGAGGCGTCGCACCGACGAGCGCGCAGGTGATTGATGGCATCCGGGATCGAAGACCCGATGCGCCCGGCTGGGGCGTGAGCGCCCGGCGGGTCGCTCTGGCGTTGCTCGCCGCCTGCCTGGCCGTGGGAAGCCGGCCGGCTGCCGCCGGGATGCGCTTCTTCCCGCTGCCGATGTACACGACGTCTCCCAACGAGGGGAGCACCTACGGCTTCATGCCCGTCTTCATGTGGTCGCAGGACAACTGGGTGAGCTCCATCCTCGCGCCGAGCGCCAGCTGGAACAGCTCCGCGCACTTCACCGGCACGTTTCGCTACTACCGGTACCTGGCGCTGTTGCGGTCGTGGCACTTCATCGTCTCGGCGAGCACGGTCATCAATCGATCGATCTGGTTCGAGTACGACGACGATCGGCGCACGCCGGGCGAGTTCACCTTCAATCTGGTCCTGCGCGTGCGGCGCAACCTGTTCTACCGGTACTTCGGCCTCGGCCCCAACACGCCCGAGGACGGGGAGTCGAGCTACACGCGGCTCTTCGCGACCGCAAACGCCCGCCTCGGGTGGAATCTGACCTCGAACCTCAACCTGGCGCTCTACGGCGAGGTGCGCGGGGATCGCCCGGAACGGCACGCCATCTCGGGCTTGCCCGAGACCCAGGACGTTTACCCTGACGCGCCCGGGCTCGACGGCTCGGCCTTCGTCCGCGCTGGATTTTCGATCCGCTACGACACGCGCCCCGAGGGCGACTACTCGCCGGTCGGGTTCGCGACGGAGCTCACCGGCAACGTGGCCCAGGGCATCACCGGAGTCGGCAAATTCGCCCAGCTCGGCTGGACCGCGCGCGGGCTCCTGCCCGAGCTCTCGTTCTTGCAGGGAGCCGCGCGCGTCTACTGGATGCAGGTCTTCGGCACGGACGTGCCGTTCTACGACCAGGCGAGCCTCGGCGGCGAGGTCCTCTTTCGCGGGTTCCAGGAGGACCGGTTCATCGACATGGGCGCCTGGGAGGTCGAGGCCGAGCAGCGCCTGAAGCTGTTCCAGACCCACATTTTTGGTGTGGTGACCGACTGGCGCTTTGATCCGTTCGTCGCGGTGGGTCAGGTCTACGGCGAGGGGGCGCCGCCCTGGTCGCACGTGCGCGTCGCGGGAGGAGCCGGCCTGCGTGCCTGGATTCATCCGGACATCCTCGGTCGCGTCGATGTCGCCTACGGCGGCGAGGGTGTGAGGGCCTACGTCATGCTCGGGTATCCGTACTGATGCAGGGGGATCTGGTCTCTCGGAAGTACCGGATCGCTGCCCTGGGCGGCCTGCTCGGGGTGGCGCTGCTGATCTTCATCGCCATCCGATCCCGCACGGGCGATGTTCTCGCGATCCTGGGTGCCGGAGGCGGATGGGCGCTGATGGCTGCCTCGCTGTACCGGATCGTCCCGGTCGAGCTGAACGCGGCAGCCTGGGGCGTATTGCTCGGGAAGCACCGGCTGGGCTGGGCGATCACGCTGCGGCTGCGCTGGATCGGCGAGGCCGTGAACGCGCTCGTGCCGACCGCCCAGATCGGCGGCGATTTCGCCCGGGCCCGCCTGCTGACCGCGGGAGGCGTTCCCGCAGGGGAGGCGACCGCGGCGATGGTCGCCGACGTCGCCATTGGAGCGTTCACCCAGGTGCTGTTCACCTTCCTGGGCGCGGCCGCGCTGATTTTTGGCGCCTCGTCCGCCGCCTCGGTGCGCAACCACCTCGGGTGGCTGGCGATCGTGATCGGCATCGGAGCCGGGTTCGCCGCGCTGCTGATCTTGGTGGCCCGGGTCGGCGTGGGACGATTGCTCACGGAGCTGTCTCTGCACCTGAACGACCGCCTGGCGACCAGGTTGAGAACCGGGGGCGCCGCCATCGATCAGGCGCTGTTCTCGATCCGGCGGCGTCCCCACGTGGTGCTGGTCAGCGCGACGTGGCACCTCGCGGCCTGGCTGGCCCAGGTGGTCGAGACCTGGCTGGTCCTTCGCTTGCTCGGGCGGCCGATCGGCTGGGCGGCGGCGCTGGCCATCGAGAGTCTGGCCGCCTCGGCGCGGGGCGCGGCGTTCGTGGTTCCTGGCGGCATCGGGGTGCAGGAGGGGGCGCTGGTGGCGGTGGGCGCCGCGTTCGGCGTCGCGGCGCCGGCGGCCCTGGCACTGGGGGTCGTCAAGCGCGGGCGCGAGCTGGTGGTCGGCGCGCCGGCCATCGCCGCCTGGGTGATTGCGGAGCGACACGCCATCGCTACTTTCTGGTCGAGGCGCCAGATGAAGGAGAGACGCCGGGAGCCACGCGCAGTCAGCTTGACGGGCCTGCCGGTCATGCGCCCCACGGCGCGCCTGCGTGTCGGCGTGCTCGTCGACCTCTACTGGAGCCCGACGGCGGGCGGTCACGTCAAGACCTGGGAGCGGCTGGCGGCGACGGCAGTCGAGGCTGGCGCGGACATCGACCTGACGGTGCATTTCTTGGGCGATCGAAACGCGACGCATCTCCTTGGGCCCCATGTCCGTTACCAGATTCATCCGCCGCTGTTCAGCAGCGCCCGCCTCCCGTTTCTGTCCGACATGCCCGGCCACACCGATCTGGCGCCCCACAATCCGTTGCTGACGTCCCGGCTGCGGGGATACGACGTCATCCACACGACCGACGGGACGTTCGCCTCGGCCCGAACGGCGGCGCGGGTGTCGCGCTGGCACGGCATTCCGCTCACCAGCTCGGTGCACACCACGACGCCCTACTACACGCGGGTGTTCACCGAAGCCACCGTCGAGCGCCTCGCCGGCTCGGGTCGGCTGTCGCGCCTGCTCCTCGACCGCTGGGCCGTCGCCCGGGCCGCCGAGGCGCACATGCAACGCCTGCTCGACGACCACCACCGCCGCTGCGCCGTCGTGCTGGCGTCGCGGCCCGAGGACCGCGCACGGCTCGCCGCCCTGCTGGGGCCGGAACGGGTGGGCCTGCTCCACCGGGGGATCGAGCGCGACATTTTCAACCCGGGTCGGCGCGACCGCGCCTGGCTGTCGACGACGTTCGGGATCCCGCCCGGGCGACGGGTGGTGATCTTCGTGGGCCGCCTGGACGCCATCAAGAACGTGCTGGTGCTGGCACGCGCGGTCCGCCAGCTCGTCGCAGAGGGCGCCGATCTGCACCTCTTCTGCGCGGGCCAGGGACCGGATGGCGACGCGGTGACGGCGCTCCTCGGCGATCGCGTCACCCGTCCGGGCGTGCTCGCCCCGGCCACGCTGGCGCGCGTCTACGCGTCAGCCGACGTCTGCGCTCAACCGGCGCTCATCGAGGAGCTGTCGAACGCGGTCCTCGAGGCGACCAGCTCCGGCTTGCCGCTGGTGGTGGCGGCGGGCAGCGGGAGCGAACGTTTCGTCGTCGAGGGCAAGACCGGGCTCGTCTCGCGCGAGGCGACGCCGCAGGCGTGGGCGGAGGCGCTGGGCGAGCTGCTTGCCGACCCGGAACGGGCGGCGGCGATGGGTCGCGACGCCCACGCGTGGTCGCTCGTGCACGCGCCCACCTGGCACGAGGTGTTCGTAAATGATCTCTTGCCTGTCTGGCGCGCAGCCGCCGAGCGTCATTACATCGCGGCGGAACGGGCTGCCTGAGGCCTTCCCGCGATCGGTGCCTTCTCGGCGCAGTTCGGCTCGCCAGTCGTTGACCTCGACCACGTTCGCCACCGACGTTCTTGGTCCGGCCAGCCTTCGTAAAACGACGAGGGCGGCTCCGGTCCCGGTCCCGACCGCGAGGAAGCTCAGCACACCAATTTCTTCAGCGATGCCGGGGAGGTGCGCCATGAAGACCATCTCCGCCAGTAGCCGGGCCCGACCGCGGTAGCCGAGACGGTTGATGAAGTCGCGGGCGGACATATCTGGCGGGCGGGCGCGCGCGAGCTGACGGAGGATCGAAAACGCGGACCATGCGCCGGGGTGCAGGAGGAGCCACGGCAGCCAACGGGTCCGCCCTCCGAGGTTGAACATGCTGCGGCGGGTGAGCGCGCACCTGCGCACGGCAAGTCGCGCGGCATGGATCTCCGGCCACGTCTCGGCGTCGGCCGCGTGCACGAATTCCGCGCCGCCCTCCACCGGATGGCCACAGAAGTCGCGGAGGGTGTACACCCGGCCACCCGTCCGGTCGCGCGCCTCGACCACCGTCACCGCGAGCCCCTGCCGGGCTAGCTCGCGCGCCGCCGTCAGGCCGGCTACGCCAGCGCCGATCACCACCACGTCGTTCAACACTTACCCGCGACGACCTCGCCCTGCTGGCGCGGGACACGCCTTCTGCCCCTGGAGCTTCATGGCGGCCTTCGTTCCCAACCTGATGCAGAGGCGGCCGCGCGCCATGTGCCGAATGCTCTAAATCATCAGCTCGAGCGCACGAGGAAGGCCCTTTGGCGGAGCGCCTGGCCGAGACGCGTTTCTGTCGGTCACGGCACAGCCGCCCGACACCGCAACTCACTCCCTGACTTCATGGCCGCGACGAGGTCGGGGAATCGGGCGTCAGCCCCGCCTGGGGTGGTGGCTCAGCGTCGAGGAGCTGTCGCTCGCCGTGCGCGGCCCGACCCAGTTGCAAGATCTGCCGGTAGAGCACCTGCCAGTCGTCCCAGTCGACCTGCAGGGTCCGGAGCTCCCGCGTGACCCGGGCGAGCTCCCGCGCCACGTCGGTGCTCTTCGCGTTCAGAGCTGGATCGAGGTCGTAGCTCCTCCACAGCGGGCGGAGGCGCTGCTCCAGGGCCTGCGCCTTGGGATCTGTCGTCTGCAGCCCCTCCGTGTGCACGACCGCCTCGGCGACGAGCCCGCGCGCCCAGGTCAGCCGCGCCGCCTTCCCCCGCAGGACGAGGCCGCTCGGGTAGAGCGACAGGGCGAGGTCGTGGGTCACGAAGTGCTCGAAGCGTTTCGGAACATGCGACCGAAAGGCCTCGCCGCCCAGCCAGGTGAGCAGGCGCATCGGCGCGGAGACCCACCAGGCAGGTTCTGCCGAGTGCAGCGAAAGGCCCTGGCGGTTCAGGACTTCGCAGATCTTGGCCGCGACTTCGTGATAGGCGGAGGCGCTCATGATGAGGGGGATGTCGGTGATCTTCTGTCGACGCACGAGCGCCGCGGCCCGCATGATCGGCACGGACACGAAGATGATCGCGAAGGCGCTGGCCAGACCGACGGTGATGGGAAAGCCGCGCAGAACACGCAGGACCGGCGACCCCTGGCGCATCGCCAGCGGCGTCTTGACCGATACGGCGACACCGACGATCAGCGGAATCAGCAACGCCAAACCGATCCAACCGAGCCGGACGGTCCAGGAGGGAACCCCGTCGGGGAGTGGGACGAGGGCGATCGTCTGCACGGCGATCTTTGGTGCCAGGATGGCGACCAGCAGAATCGGCCAGGCCACGGCGGCCACGACGATCAAGGAAAAGAGGAGCCCCTCGCGCCTGGTCGTCTGACCAAAGAGGGCGCTCACCGCCCATCCGCGCCAGAAGCGCTTGAGGATCGCCACGCGTGGAAGCTAAGCCGCGCTTTCCGCCCTCCTAGACAGCGGGATCCCTATCCGCTAGATCGGCTGCCCGACTATTTGCGCCCGTTCGCGTTCGAGGAGTCGATGCCGGCCACGGCCGCGGCTCGGTCGCGATCGCCGCCCCCCTCCCAACCGGAGTCCCCACCCCCGTTCGGAACCAGATTATTCAGTTGTGAAGCGCGGCCGATGGCCCTCGGGTTCGATCAGTGACCGACCCGACCGGTGATTTGGCGCTACTGCCTGCGAGGCCGACGTAGACTGTCGGTGTGCGGCTCGCGATCCTCGGTCTTGCGGCGCTCGTCCTGACAGCGGCCCCGACGGCGCGCGCCGCGCCGCCGCCGATCGATCCGAAGGCGATCCTGGACCGGGTCGACGATCTCTATCGCGGCATCTCCTCGCACGGGCAGCTCACCATGAAGGTCGTGACCGCGCACTGGACCCGGACCCTCGAGCTCGAGGTCTGGAGCAAGGGGAAGGACGACTCGCTCATTCGCATCACCGCCCCGGCCAAGGAGCGCGGGACCACCACCCTCAAGGCGGGGTCGAACATCTGGAACTACCTCCCCAACGTCCAGCGGGTGGTGAAGGTTCCGTCGTCGATGATGGGAGGGGCCTGGATGGGGAGCCACTTCACCAACGACGATCTCGTGCGGGCCAGCCGCATGTCGCAGGACTACAACCTCACCGTGAAGGCCGGCGCGCCCGCGGACCAGATCGTGATCGACTGCGTCCCCAAGGAGAACGCCGCGGTGGTCTGGGGGCGGCTGGTGGCGACCGTGCGGCGCGCGGATCTGATGCCCCTCTCGATCGCCTACTACGACGAGCACGGCAAGCTGGCCCGGACGCTCACCTTCGCGGACGTCACCAAGCTGGGCGGCCGCGAGATCCCGGCCACGACCCGCATGACCCCCGCCGACAAGCCGGGCGAGATGACGGAGATCCGCTACCAGCACCTGGAGCTGGGCGTCCCCTTGCCGAACGACGTCTTCAGCTTGCGGAACCTGCAGCGCTGAGCCGCCCATGACGATGGGACAGGGCCCCCTGCACGTGTTGCGGATCGCCTGGCGAAACCTGCTGCGCAACAACCGCCGCACGGCAATCACCGTCGCCGCCGTCCTGTTCAACACCGCGGTCCTCATCGCGTCCGACGCCCTGTTCGCCGGCTTCGCCCGGCAGACGATCCACAACGCGACCGAGATGGTGGTGGGCGAGGTGGAGATTCACGCCGCCGGCTATCGCGCCGAGCGGTCGATGTACCAAGCGGTCTCGGATCCGGACGCGCTGCTGGCGCGGGCGCGCGCGCACGGGATCCCCGCGGCGCCGCGCACGTTCGGCGTCGGGCTCCTGTCGGCGGGCGCGAAGTCGGCGGGCGCGTCCTTCTGGGGCGTCGATCCGGCCGCCGAGCGGGCGACTTTCGATCTTCCGCGGCACCTGGCGGCGGGGCGCTTCCTGTCCGACGCGCCGGCCGCCGAGGTGGTGCTCGGACGCAAGCTGGCGCGGAGCCTCGAGGCGAGCGTCGGCTCCGAGCTGGTGGCGGTCGTGCAGGCCGCCGACGGCTCGCTGGGGAACGAGCTCTACGAGGTGGTGGGGATCCTGCAAACGGTGGGGGACGACATCGACCGCGGCGCCGTCTTCATGCACCGCGAGGAGCTGGACCGGCTGTTCGTCGCCGGCGGGCGGGTCCACGAGATCGCGCTCGACAGCCGCGGCCGGCTGTCGCCCGAGGCGCTGGTCGCGCTCTACGCTGACCTGCCGGCGCGCGGGATGGAGATCGTCACCTGGCGCCAGCTCCTGCCGGCGATCTCCGACATGCAGAATCTGAGCGGCGCCACGATGTTCCTGTTCGGGCTGGTCTTCCTGCTGGCGGCCGGCCTCGGCGTGCTCAACACGATGCTGATGGCGACCCACGATCGCGTCCGCGAGTACGGGCTCGTCAAGGCGCTGGGGGCCGGCCGGCTGCGCATCTTCCGCGACGTGCTCGTCGAGGCCGCGCTGCTCTCGCTGGTGGCCAACGCGCTGGGGGTCGCGCTGGGCGTCGCGGGCGCGGTCTGGATGCAGCGGGTGGGGATCGATCTCTCGGCGCTCGGCGGCGGCGACATCACCTTCTCGGGGATCGCCTTCGATCCCGTCTGGCGCGGCTACCTGCGCCCGCAGGCGGTGGTGGACGCGGTCGTCGCCACCACCGCCGCCTGCCTGCTGGCCTCGCTCTACCCGGCGATCAAGGTCGCGCGCCTCGATCCCGTCGAAGCCATGAACCAGGTGTAGCGGCGATGGGCGCGGGCACCCTCCTCAAGATCGCCTGGCGATCGCTGGGCCGGAACCGGCGCCGCACGGCAATCAGCGTGAGCGCGATCGGCTTTTCGCTCGCGCTGGCGGTGTTCTTCATCGCGCTCGGCGACGGCGTCTACCGGGGGCTGGTCGACGACGCCGCCCGGATGCACGGCGGGCACCTGACCATCGAGGACGCCCGCTACGAGGCGGCGCCGGCCGTCGACCTGCGGATCGAGGGCGTCTCCGCGCTGCGGGCGCGCATCGCCCGCCTGCCCGGCGTCGCCCGGACCAAGGCGATGGTGCTCGGCCAGGGGGTGATCCAGTCCGGGGCCGGGGCGGTCGGCGCGGCCGTGGTGGGGGTCGAGCCGGCCGTCGAGCGCGCCACCTCTCCGCTGGCCGGCCGGATCGTCGCCGGGCGCTACCTGGCGCCCGAGGACGGCGCGCGCATCGTCGTCGGCGTCAAGCTGGCCGAGCGCCTCAAGGTGGGGGTCGGCGACAAGCTGGTCGTCACCACCAACGACGCGCGCGGCGCGCTGGTCGAGGAGCTGGTCCACGTCGCCGGCCTCTTCCGCGTCGGCTCCGACGAGGCGGACACCTATCTCGCCCAGGTCCCTCTCGCCTTCGCGCGCCGCCTCTACGGGCTTGGGCCCGACGCCGCCACCCGCCTGGCGATCGTGCTCGGCGATCCGCGCGATCGCGACCGGCTGCTGCCCGCCCTGCGCGCGCTGGCACCGGCCGGCGCGGCGGTGCGCACCTGGGAGGAGGTGCTCCCCGACCTGGCCGCCTATATCCGGATCGATCGCGGATCGAACTTCATCTTTCAGGGGATCCTCATCTTCTTGAGCCTGTTCACCGTCTTCAACACCATCACCATGTCGGTGCTCGAGCGGACGCGCGAGTTCGCGGTGCAGCTGGCGCTCGGCGCCGGTAGGGCCCTCCTCGGCGAGCAGGTGCTGGTCGAATCGATCCTGCTCGGGCTCCTCGGCTGCGCCGTCGGGCTGACCGTGGGGGGCCTCGCCGGCTACGCGCTCCAGGTGCATGGTCTCGACATGCGCCATTTCTACGCCGCCGACGTGACCGTCTCGGGCTTCGCGATCGACACTGTCATCCACGCCCAGGTGACGGCGGAGCGGCTCGGCGATCTGGGGGCGGTCGTCTTCGCCGCCACCGTGGTGGTGTCGCTGGTGCCGCTCGTGCAACTGCGGCGGATTGGCATCGCCGACGTGCTGCGGGGATGAGCGCCGACATGCCGACCATCGTCAGCTTGAACGGGATCAGCAAGATCTACGGGGAGGGCGAGCTGGCCGTCACCGCGCTGCGCGGGATCGATCTGGAGATCGGATCGGGCGAGCTGACCGCCGTCGCCGGGCCGTCGGGATCGGGGAAGAGCACGCTGCTCAACATCGTGGGGGGCCTCGACCGGCCGACGCACGGGCGGGTGGTGGTCGCCGGGCGGGACATCACCGACCTGTCGGGATCGGAGGCGAGCCACCTGCGGCTCGAGAAGATCGGCTTCGTCTTCCAGTCGTACAACCTCCTGCCGGTCCTGACCGCGTACGAGAACGCCGAGTACGTGCTCATGCTGCGCGGGCTCTCCCCGGCCGAGCGACACGCTCCGGTCATGGCCGTGCTGGCGCGGGTGGGCCTCGGCGGGCTCGAGCACCGCTTCCCGCGCGAGCTCTCGGGCGGCCAGCAGCAGCGGGTGGCCATCGCGCGGGCGATCGTGGCCGAGCCGGCGCTGGTGCTGGCGGACGAGCCGACCGCCAACCTCGACTCCAAGACCGGCGCGGCGCTGCTCGATCTGATCGAGGAGCTGAACCGCGAGAAGGGGATCACCTTCCTGTTCTCCTCGCACGACCGCAACGTCCTCGCGCGCGCCCGCCGGCTGCTCGTGCTCACCGACGGCGCCCTCTCCTACGACGGCCCGCCGGACGCCTCGGGGTTCGTGTGAGGCGCGCGCCCGCCGTGGCGCTCTTGCTGCTGCCGCTGGCGGCCAGGGCCGGACGCGCGGCGGAGCCCGACCTCGGCATGGGCGACAGCGCGCGCGCGTTCGCCCTCTCCGGCAGCCTGCGCGGAACGACGGCCGCCTCTCACAACTACGACGCGCCGGAGCTGTTCGGCCCCGGCAACCTCGCCGACGGGTTCGAAGATCTCGATCTCCGCCTCGGCGCCGCGGGGCGCCCCTCGCCCACCTTCGCCTACGAGGTGCAAGGGGTGCAGCGGCTGCTGGTGAGCACCTTCCCGCCCGCCGCCGCGGGCGGCGTCACCGCGGGGGGGTTGCTGGGCGCCGTTCCGGTCTGGGTCCCCTACCGGGTGGTCCCCGCCAGCTGGGACTGGGCCGCCGAGGGGGACGTCACCGCCACCCTTTTCCTCGATCGCGCCGACGTGAAGCTCTCGCGCGGCCGCTTCGATCTGACGCTCGGGCGCCAGGCCGTCGGTTTCGGCAAGACCTACTTCTGGAACCCGCTCGACGTCTTCCTGCCGTTCGGCCCGACGGAGTTCGATCGCGACTACAAGGCGGGGGTCGATGCCGCGCGGCTCGACGTGGCGCTGGGGAGCTTCTCGGGCCTCGCCTTCATCGGCGTCGCCGGGCGTCCCGACCCGGGCCTGCCTGGGACCGGGCGCTGGTTCCAGTCGGGGGCGCTGGCACGCGCCTTCACCACCGTCGGCGCCTTCGACCTCGGCGCCCAGGGGGGGAAGATCCGGGGCGGCTACCAGGCCGGCGCCGCCGCCGCCGGCGAGCTCGGACCGCTGGCGGTGCGCGCCGAAGCGGCCGGCTTCTTCGCCTCCACGGGCTCGCCCCTCGGCAGCTCCCTCTCCGCCGTGGCTGGCGTGGGCCACCGCTTCGAGAGCAGCCTCGATTCTCGAGGCCGAGTACTTCTACAACGGCGGCGCCCCCGCCGACCGCGTCGCCGCCCAGACGCTGCTGCTCGAGGGCTGGCTGCTGCAGACCAGCCGTCACGTCGCCGGCCTCGTCGCCAGCTACGACCCCCACCCGCTGCTGCACGTCTCGCTCGGCCTGCTCGCCGCGTCGGGCGCGCTCTCGGGCGGAATCCAGCCCGGGCTGGTCTGGTCGGTGTCGGACAACGTCGACGTCGTGGGCGGCGCGCTCGTCCCGCTCGGCCGCCACCCCACCGTCGACGCGGCGGGCCTCCTCAGGCTCTACGACGAGTTCGGGATCTACCCTCAGGTCTTCTACGTTCAGATGAAGACGTTCTTCTGATTCGCGCGCTGCGCGGCCAGCGTCGCCTCGACATGCTCGATCGCGCGCGCAGTCGACGCCGTCCACCTTTGCAAGTCGACGGAGGGCGTAACCGACCGTAACGGGCAGTGCTAACCGACCGAAAACACACACCGAGGCGCAACCTGGACGTCCCCCGTTACGCCGAGGTGGTGGGAAAAGTGGTGGGAAGCGGGATAGCCCACCTCACCGCGGCAGCGTCAGGTCTTGATTCTCGGTACGGCCACCCCCCAGCGCAGAGCGACCTTCTCGCCCTCGGCGTCGCCGAAGAGGGTGGCCACGAGCACGGCGACGTTGAGGCGCAGGGCGCGCTTATCTTTCGTGACCGCGCCGTCCATCTCGGTCTCGAAGAGGGCGACGAGCCTCTTGAGCGAGAACGGCTTCTTCTCGTGCATCTCCTTGATGACCTGGAGGTCGTTGTCGTAGCCAAGGATCGTCTTCGACAGCGCCAGGTCGTAGCGGTCGGGCACGCGGACGACGAGCTTCTTGAGCCCGATCGAGACCGTCTTGAAACGCAGCTCGGCGTCGTTCGGGATCTTCCGCGACCCGGCGGGCGCAAGCGGCACGCCCTGCCCCATCGCCCCGACGGCGTCGGCGGCATCCTGCACCGCCTTCGGCACGCGGTTCCAGGTGTCGATGTCCTTCGTCGGGGCGCTCGCCCCGTACTTCAGCACGGCCGCGGCACCACCGATCACCTCCAGCACCTCTGGCTTGGTCAGACGTGCGTCGACGCGACGTAGGAAGGTGACGAGCTCAGCTCGCGAGTAACGCTTCACGCTCGGTGGCCTTCGCTTTCGCGAACATGCTCTCGAACGCGTCCATACCCATGTTCATGCGGTAGCCCCAAGCGCGGGCCACGGGCGGCGTGTTCTGGTCGGCGAGGACCCGCGCGAGCGCCCCCTGGTGGTTCGTGAAGAAGTTCGTAGAGGGACGTTGCGACGACGGCCGCAGGGCCGCGGCCGCGCTTCGGAGCCGCCGATCGCCAGATAGTCGCGCGGCGAGGTCCAGGAAGACCCCCAACGTACGTTCGCGGCCCTTGGCTTGGGCGAGCCGGACCAGCTTCGCCATGTCCAGGTCCCCGCGGCGCCTCCACAGCAGGACCGGGAGCGCACGCGTCAGCGAGGGATCGCGGCGGCTGAGCCCGAGGGCGTCGACGACGAGTCTCTCCAGTTCGGGCGCAGCCCGGCCCGAAAGCGTGCTCTCGCCATAGAGAGGCGCACCGTAGTGCGCTAGCCAGGCTCTTTTGAGGTCCTCCCCCACGGGTCTGAGTATACGTCGAGATAGGCCATCGCTGGGTGCCTCCCCGTCGGCGCTGGACAAGCCATTCAGCGACGTGGGAAAGGCGATCCGACTCCGCAAGCGGATCACCCCGAGGGCGATGCGGCGAACCTTCCAGGACCTCGCCCGCAACGCCGACATCGAGGCGATCGTCCGGCAGAACATCTGCGGTCACGCAACCGACGAGATGTCCGACCTCTACAGCACCGTCCCCCAAGAGGGAGATTCAGGCGGCTGTCGGAGCGGTGGCGAGTATAGCTAACCGGAGCCCCTTCTAGCAGGCTGCTGAAAAAGCAGCATCAGGGGATCGACAGGGGATCTCGGGGACGGACTCCCGGGCGCCTCCAGCCGTAGCGCACTCATCCTGGGGCCGTCCGGCCCGCGGCCGCAGGGCCGGGCACTTGTCGGCTGTCGCGACGTTACTCGGAATCTCGGTTAGCGGTCCCCACCGCCCGCAAAGCATCTCTGGAGCGACGCCGTCGAGATATCATTGCTCCGATGAATGGGCCCCGCGCGAGGGATCTTCTACCGAACCGTGCCCCAATCCGGGCCCTCGTCGGCGTCTGGTTGGTGGTCTTCTCGCTGGGGTGCGGTCACGAGCTGTCGATGCGGGCGCCCGACTTCAGGGTCCAGAACGCCCGCGTCGTCTTCATGCCGGCCATGGTCTCGCTGTATTTGATCGAAGAAGACGGAGAGCTCACCTTCGACGACGCGAGTTCGAAGCAGGCCCGCATCCGGGTGAACACCTGGCTCCGCTTTCTCTCCGCTTCCGGCGGCTTCCGGTTGGCCGATCTGCGCGAAATCACGCCGACCGAGCTGACGAGCGACGCCTTCTATAACGAGATGGATGCCGTCACTAAGCGAATCGTCGCCGACGACGGCCGTCATTCATTGGCGGCCTGGTCGAAGGCCTGGTCGTTGCACGATGGCGCGCTGCAGAGCTGGGCCCCGGCGCTCAAGGCCGACTACCTCTGCTTCGTAGCCTTCCGCGGAGCCTCTGAGACGGAGGCTCGGAGAGAGCGTGGCGGCAGCGCGATCCTCGCCGGGGCCCTGATCGGCGGTGCCGTCGGGGGGCTCGTCGGCGCAGCGCTCTTCCGGTCCGGAGGGGGCGACTCCACGGTCCGGCGAGGGGCGCTGGTGGTCGTCGACCTGAGACGGAACCAGATCGTGCGAGTCCAAACCGTGCCCTTCGAGCAGCTCGACAACGCCGAGATACAGCAGGACCTCGGCAAGCTCGTCGCGGCGGTCCGCGGATAGCTCCGGCCAGGATCACCAAGCCTGGCGTCGGTGGCAACACGCCTGCATCGTCGTCGGTCTGCTGCCGCGCCGTCGCTTCGTGAGCGCAAGGAAAGCCAACGCGACGAACACGGCGATTCGTTCCGCGCCGGCCGCGCCGACGAGCATTACGTCGCAGCTGCAGCCGCTCCCCCCGCCGGTTTCATTCGCGGTGCCCCCGGTCCCCGGGGAGGTTCCCCCTTCACCGCTAGATCCACCCGTCGCGCCACCCGATCCGTTCGCTCCACCGGACCCGGTCACCCCACCGGACCCCGTCGAGCCGCCAGTGCCCGTGGACCCTCCGGTCCCCGTCGAACCGCCGGTGCCCGTCGCGCCGCCGGAACCCTTCGCGCCGCCGATGGCGCCTGTCGTCCCACCGGTTCCGATCATCCCCGCGCCTCCTGCGCCGCCAGACCCGATGGACGACCCGCCCGATCCGCCGCCGGTTCCAGAGACACCACCAGCGCCGGACGAGCCGCCCGGCCCCGCCCCGCCGCGGCCGCCGTTGCCCGCGCCGGCTCCCCCGCCCATCCCGCCGGCGCCGCTGCTTCCCGCAGAGCCACCGGCCCCACCGCCCGCCCCACCCGTGCCGCCCGTCCCCATGAGCCACGGCGTCGGCGCCGGCGGCGTGCCGCTGGGGCTGATCTCCATCGCGTAAGCGGTCGCCGCGTACGGCTGCGTGCTCGGGAGCGTCACGTGCAGCCCCGAGCCGTCCTGGGTGAACGTGAGCGGGATGGCCGAGCCGCCCGTCGGGCCGAACAGGAACACCTTCCCGCTTCCGACGGGGAACGCGGTCGTCGTGACCGACGCCATCGTCACCTGCTTGCCGTTGCCCGGCCAGCCCATCCAGATCGCGTACAGCGTGCTGCCGTCCTTGGACTTGGTGTAACGGACGTCGCTCGCGGTTCCGGCGGTGGGGTTGGTGAACGAGCCGCCGCCCATCTTGGTCGGCCCCTCGCCGTACACGGTCCACGCGCGGGTGTTGTAGATCGCCGTTCCGTTCTGCTTCAGGAACGTGCCGATGGTGCTGAGGATCGTCTGCTGCTCGCTCGGGATCGTTCCGTCGGCCATCGGCGAGATGTTGAGCAGGAGGTTTCCGCCCTTGCTGACGCGATCAATGAACGCGTCCAGCACCGCCTGCGGCGAGTAGTAGGACATCCCCGACGTGTAACACCAGCTGTTCACGCCGACGGCGTCGTCGGTGAGCCAGTACGGTGTGGTGATGTTGGCGGGCCCTCCGCGCTCGTAGTCGTAGACCTCGCCCTGGTTGTTGTAGCCGTCCTTGTAGGTCGCCACGACCTCTTTGCCCCAGCCGACCGCCGCGTTGTAGAAGTACTGCAGCGATTCGAGCAGGTGCGTCTGGTCGACCAGGCCCAGGTCGAAGTCCTGCCAGAGGATGTCGGGCTGGAACTCGTCGACGACCTCCTTGATCTTGCCCAGCCAGAGATCGTTTTCGTTGGCCGTGCCCGTCTGCGCGTACAGGACCTTCAACATCGGATCAGTCTGCGCCGGAACGTACTGGTAGTAGCCGTTGAAGTGGTAGGCGTGGTGGAGCGCGGCGACGATCTTCAGGCCGGCGCTGCGAAAGGCGTTCACGTGAAGCTGCGCCAGGTTCAGCTTCGGGCCGTAGGCCACCGAGTTCCAGGGGTTCACCTTGCTGTCCCACATGGAGAACCCGTCGTGGTGCTCCATGCTGGGGCCGGCGTAGCGGGCGCCGGCGTCGACGAAGATCTTGGCCCAGGCGTTGGGATCCCAGTTGCCGCCGTCGCTCGCCAGCTTGGGGGCGAACTGCGTGAAGTGCCCGCTCTTGTCCTTGGCCCCGATCAGGAACTTTTCGTAGCCCCAGCTCGAGAGCGGGTCGCCGTAGGTCGTCAGGTGGTGGTTGTAGACGTTGCCGGTGTTGCCGTTGCTCTGGAACATCCAGCGCGGGTACCACTCGCTGTAGAACGCCGGGACGCTGTAGGCGCCCCAGTGGAAGTAGACGCCGAACTTGGCGTCCTGGAACCACTCCGGCGCCGCCGTGTGCTCGTTGAGCGACGTCCACGACGCCGTGTAGCTGGTCGGCGTCTGCGCGGCGGCCGCGGCCGGCAGGCCGATCGTCGCGGCGACGAGGATGATCCGGAATCGGTTCGGCATCGGTTCTCTCCAGGTGGGCTGGACGACTTCCCGCGTGGTCGGAACGCGCGAGTGCCGTCGTACCTAACTGCCGAGACCGCCCGCTTATTGTGCAGGACACGCCGTTCAAGATGCTGGTCTCACCGCGTCATTGGCCGAGATTGGGGCGTTCCGTGATTCCTCCAGGAGAGGCGCCACCAAAACATTCGCAACATTCGTTATCAACAGCGGCCGCTGGACAGGTCTCACCCGCAAATGTTAAGATAGTTTCCTAAAGCACGCCGGTCTGCCCGGCCCGACACGGAGATACGTCGGCCCGACGTTTTCAGACCGGCGATCCGTCACCGGCGATTCGGCGGCGGTTCGCGCCAGGATGCCCCCGATGAAGACCTCGTTCTGCCACTGCTTCGCAACGGTGCTGCTGATCGCGCCCGTCGTCGGTTTCGGTGCCTGCGCCAATCGCGGCATGGAGGCTCCCGGCGACTCGTTGTCGGACGGGGGTTCATCGCTGACCGGAGGTCACAGCGGTGGTGCCGGCGGCAGCGGCGGGTCTGGCACGGGCGGACAACTGTCGGGTTCGGGAGGCGCCGCCAGCGGTGGTTCGGGCGGGAAAGGCAGCGGTGGATCTGGCGCGAGCGGCGGCGGCCTGGGCACCGGCGGCGGGACCGGCGGTGCGGGTACCGGCGGTGCGGGTACCGGCGGCCTGGGCACCGGCGGCGGGACCGGCGGTGCGGGTACCGGCGGCGGGACCGGCGGTGCGGGTACCGGCGGCGCGGGTACCGGCGGCCTGGGCACCGGCGGCGGGACCGGCGGTGCGGGCACCGGCGGCGGGACCGGCGGTGCGGGTACCGGCGGCGGGGCCGGCGGTGTGGGTACCGGCGGTGCGGGGACCGGTGGCCAGGGGACCGGTGGTGGCTCTGGCGGCACGGGCGGTGTGTCCACCGGCGGCAGCGGTGGCGGAACCGGAGGGGCGGGCACCGGCGGCGCGGCTGGCCGCGGCGGCCAGGGCGGTGCCGGCGGGACCGCGGGCCAGGGCGGATCGGCCGGCAGCGGCCCGGTCATCATCAGCATTGATTTCGTCGGCGGCCGCCCCGCGACCGCCGGAGGGGCAGACGTCCCCGACCCCGCGATGGGCCCCACGGAGACCGCCGGCGTCAAGCCGGTCATGAACTGGAACGGCGCCGGCAGCGTCATGGGAACGCTCGCCAATCTGCATCAGTCGAACGGCAGCGCGACGGCCGCGACGGTCACCTGGAACTCACCGGCCGTGGGCACAAATTTGGGTGACTGGAGCAACATCTTCACGGACGCGCCCGGCGACACGCGAATGATGAACGGGTACCTCGATCCGTCGGCGGCTGCATCCCCCGCGACGGTCAAGGTCAGCGGGCTGCCCGCGGCAATTGCGAACGGCTACGACGTGTACGTTTACTGCTTCGGCGATATCCCGCAGAGCGTAACGCGCACGTACCAGTACGCGATTGGCACCACCACCGTGACCGTTTCGCAGACCGGGCCGACGACGTCGACCACCTTTCCCGGGTACACGCTGGCACCCTCGGGCGGGTCCGGCAACTACGTCATCTTCCGCAGAGTGACCGGAGCGTCGTTCACCTTGACGGCAACCCCCGGAACCGGCCCGCAGACGCGCGCTCCGGTCAACGGAATCCAGATCGTCTGGCCCAGTGGTTCGTGACCCGGCAGGGCCCGCAGGGCCCGGGAAAGGCAGGGGGAGGGGTTGACGGAGCGCCCCAAGCGTGCGGTGGCAAGGGCCAGCCCTGTTGCGGTTTCGACAGCATCGACACGACGGGGACCTTCTGTAATCACGACTACCGAAGGGCCGCGTGATCCCTGGCGATTCCGGATGGCTGATGTAGCCAGCACGGGTCCCATAACAGGAATTGACGCGGCAGACTGTTCCCTTGTATGCGTGGCGCAAAGGACCTTGCCGAGACCATGAGAACGATCGCATTCACGCTGGTGCTCGTCGCCGCGCTTCCGCTCATCGCGCGGGCGAGCAAGAAGGCCGCACCCGCGGTCGCCGAGACGCCGTTCGGCACGCTCGAGGACGGGCGCCAGGTCAACCTCTTCACCCTCACCAACCCGTCCGGCGCCGAGGTGAAGATCATCGACTACGGCGCCATCGTCGTGTCGCTGAAGGTACCGGACCGCGCGGGGACGTTGCGCGACGTCGTGCTCGGTTACGACGATCTCGCCGGCTACGTGAAGGACAAGGTGTTCCTCGGCGCCACCGTCGGCCGCTACGCGAACCGCATCGCCGCCGGCAAGTTCACACTCGACGGAAAGACGTATCAGCTCGATCTGAACGACGGCCCCAACCACCTGCACGGCGGCGCGGGCGGCTTCTACAAGAAGCTCTGGCAGGCGAAGCTGGTCAAGGGCAAGGACGGACCCGGCGTCGCGCTCACCTATGTGAGCCCGGACGGCGAGGACGGCTATCCGGGCAAGGTGACGCTGACCGTGACCTACACGCTCACGCGCGACGACGCCCTCCGCGTCGACTACCGCGGCGCGACCGACAAGCCGACCATCCTCAACCCGACGCACCACTCGTACTTCAACCTCAGCGGTGACCCGTCGCAGACGATCCTCGACGAAGAGCTGACCCTCGACGCCGATCAGACGACCGCCGTGGGCGCGGGCCTCATTCCGACCGGGAAGCTGGCCGACGTCAAAGGGACGCCGCTCGACTTCCGCCAGCCCATCAAGATCGGCGCGCGCATCGACGCCGCCGACCCGCAGCTGGTCCTCGGCAAGGGCTACGACCACAACTGGGTGCTGCGGGGCACGCGGGGACGGCTCCGACAAGTCGCCGAGGTCTACGACGCCCGTAGCGGCATCGTCATGCAGGTCCTCACCGACCAGCCGGGGCTGCAGTTCTACTCGGGCAACTTCCTCGACGGCACCATCCACGGCAAGGGGGGCGTTGCGTACGGGCGCCGGGGGGCGCTCTGCCTCGAAGCGCAGCGCTTCCCCGACGCGCCCAACCACCCCACCTTCCCCAGCGCCACCCTCCGGCCCGGGCAGCGCTACACGCAGACGACGATCTACCGGTTCTCTGTCCGATAAGACCTCCCCGACGATCCCGAACATCACGGGTGCGATGGGCAGCTTCGCTTCCGAGGCGCGGCGTCCATCGCCCTGAAAGTGCCGAACGCCGTGTCCTGGAAGACGAAGACGGCCGGAAGGTCGGCGGTAGGATGATCGTCCGCTAGCATACCCTCGACCCCGATCGAGCTTTGCACCGTCGCCGCAAATGCGGACTGGAACGTCACCGTCCAGCCGTTGACGTTGGTCGTGGTGTCGGTCTCCATCTCCGTCGGACTTATACTGAAGCCCGCCTCACCCAGCGAGAGGGTTGCCGTCTCCGATGTAGCGACGGAGGCCGTCACCGTTCCGGTATAGGTGGCGACGTTCCGGCAGGACCCGCAGGGCCCGGCCGGGCGCCCAATTCCAACGCGTTGATATCAGGGGCCCGAGCCGGGCGGACAGATGGTCGTATCCGGGTTCGGCGAGTTCGAGCAGATCGGGTTCTCCTCCCAGTTGCGGAGGACCTGCTTTTCCCAGTCGTTGAGCGCCTGCGCCGGGGGTGGCGGCATCTGCGTCGGACCGCTGGTCTGGTCAATCGTCGCGCTGATGGAATGGAGTTTCGCCCAATAGAGCGCGCCGAGCTGGCAGCTCGCCGAACGCGCGCCGCCATCCAACCCGCACTGGCCGTTGTCCTCCGGATACCTATCCAGGAAACATCGATACGACCGGAACATGGCGGCGAGGGTCCGGATGCCGGGCAGCACCGCCGCGTCCGGTCCCGTCGGCTCGGTGGGGACGTTGAGAGAGCCGCCCGCCCCGTGACAACGGGCGCAGTGGACCATCAGGATCGGGCGCACGTCTACGTCATAGGCGGGCTCTGCCGGGGCGGTGGCGACGGTCGTCGAGCACGACGCGAGCCCGACAACTGCCACGGCGCTCGCCAGAGCCGACAGCATTGGGGAGAGCTGAGGTGCGCGCATGGGATGTCTCACAGGTAGTAATGGAGCTGCAGCATGAACATCGAGGCGGACGGTTCGCCCGTGCCGCCCGTCCCCGTGAATTGATATCGCCCGAAGGCCAGCAGCTCGAAGTGCGACCAGGGGAAGAAGTTTACCTCCAGATCGAAGGCGTCGTGCGAGGTCCCCTTCACGGAGATGTCTTCCTGATAAAGCTCGTGCGCAAGACCCAGCATCCAGCCGCGTTTGGGGACGAGGTCGATGCCCAGGTACGTCACCAGCTGGGTCTCGCCGGCGGACGCCGCGCTGACAACGGCGCGGATAACGTCCGCCTCACCCAGCAGCAGCGCCCTCCCCTTCTCCAGCCACAGCTTGCCGACGGCCCCGCCCTGATACCGGTTGACCTCGCTGCCGAACCCGAGCCGTGCCTGCAGGGCCAGCATCGCGGTCCCGTCCCACCGCTTCTCGGCGTAGGCGGCCGCGCCGCTTTCGCGCCGGCCGACCGACTGCAAAGCGTCGGGGAAGCTCTCGGGGGGAGGTGTGAACGCGGAGACGTGCAGGTCCCACTCCTCTTCGAGGAGCCCCCCGGACAGGTTGTACGTCTCGTTGTAGAGGTCGTAGCCGGTGTAGCGCTGGACCCAGTAGATGTGCTCGACGAACCGCAGGCCGTAAGGCGTGAAGAACCGCCCGGCCCGCAGGTAGGGCCCGGTGCCCCCCGGTTTCCACATTAGATAGTGCTCGTTCGAGATCACCCGATCGCCGAGCGTGCTGAACCGCCCGCCCACCGATGCGTCCGCCGGCCGCGTATCGCCGCGGAAGCCCCCCTGGACGTACAGGGACAGTTGCTGGGTGAAGGCGAACCGCGCATACCCGTCCGCCTGCATGGGAAACGCGTCGAGCTCGACCCCTTGGGGCCCGCCCGAGTCGTTGTACAACGCCGCCAGGCGGACGTCGGCGCCCAGCGCCAGCCACGAAGGGGGCGTCCAGGCGCCGTGGGCAAAGCCGCCGTCGCCGCCCAAGCTGATCGTGTCGCCTGATTCGTCACGCCCCCACGCGGTGATGAGCCCGCCGCCGGCCGGATCGTAGTGGCACTGGCTGCAGCGGGTGGTCCCCGAGCTGAACTGAAACTGGGGATACGCCATCGCCCGCCCGCCCATCAGAAAGAGCCATCCCGCGACCGCATAGAGGACCCGTCGTCGCATCTCTCTCCGCAATCAGTCGTTGGCCGCGCCGTCGTCGATCCACTTCTCGATTAGAACGACGTCGGCGGTTGGCAGAGGATTGTCGGGCGGCATCCGAAGTGATCCGGACGCATTCAGCAGGTAGATCAGCGACGAATCGGCGCTGTCGTTCGGGATTACGTAGAAGCCGTTCTTCAGCGTGTAGTAGCCGATCTCGCGCGCGTGCAGATCCACCCCGGCGCGCTGGCTGATCTGGGAGTGACAGTTCACGGTCGCGCAGCTCGGTTCGGTGATCATCGCCGAGATGAAGGACCACTTGGCCGGCCTGTCGTCCGTCGAGCCCAAGCACCCTCCCGCCAGCAAGGCGGCCACCGCGCTCAGCGCTGCGAGCCTCGGCAAGAACATGGCGCGAATCGGTCCATTCCCCCGGCAGCCGCTGTCAGCCCGAGAGCTCATGCGCCGTCCAGCGGCAACGTGGCGAAGAACGCGCGGAGTTGGTCCAGGATCCGTGCCGAATCGAACCCCCAGAGGCGTCCCATCTCGTCGGCCACCTCCGACAAGGACCGGGCGCCGTCGATCAACGAGATGACGCTGCCGGCAAACACGGACTTTCGTCCGAAGGCGACCAACGCTGGCGTCATCGGAATCGGCAAGCTGGCGTCGGCAATCCAGGGGGGCGTGTCGTCGGACGACAGGAAAGTCTCCGCCTCGCCGGACTTACGGGCAGCGAACCAGAAAACGGTCTCGATGCGGCGCGAGCCGCTCACGGGCGAATCGAAATACGGGAGGTCGTCGCGGCCCCGCTTACTTAGGTCGAATGCGCTGGACGCGACCAGGTCCCAGATCTCTTCGATGGTGTAGTTCTGGGCCAGGCTCTCTTTGAAGCGCAGTGGCCCCAAATTCACCCACAGCCCGCCCGGCCGAAGGACGCGGTTCACCGCGGCGGCGGTCTCCCGAAAGTCCCGGCCGGTGGCGTCGATGAACCAGGCGGTCAACACGGTGTCCAGCGAGGCCGGCGCGAAGGGGGGCCGCAAGGCGTCCGCGAACGCGAAGGCGAACCCCTCCCGCACCGGAAATGGGCAGCGAAGCTCGCGCTCGAGGACCACGTCTCGCTCGCCATGCGGCGCGACGGGAAACTCGGGAAGCGTCACGGTCTCGCCCCGAACCAGACGCTCGCCGACCAGGAACGGCAGCGGGTTCAGATCCAGCGCCCAGGTCTCGACAGACGCCAGCGACTGGTGCACGTCGACCGCCAGGCGGCCGGCGCCGGCCCCGTAAACGGCCAGGCGTCCCGCGGGCTGGTCCACCAGGTTCGCGACCAGAGCCCGGGTCAGCTCGGCCTCTCTATCGCCCCAGACCCAGTCGCGAAAGAGATTCTCCGAGAACTCGAGCAGTGGGTTGGTGCCCGACTCTGGGCGGGTGGGCAGAAGCTGGGGCTGTCCCTGCCTCAGGTCCTCGAACAGCGCCTCCACGCGGGCGCGCTGGTCTTCGCAAGCGGCGATGACGCGATCGATCCGGGCGCGCGTGCGGGGCTGGCTCTCTCGCGTGTCGGCCGCAGCTCGCCACTCCGCCAGCGTCGCCTGCGTATCGGAAACGAACTCCGCCAACCGATTCAACCACAGCGCATGCCACAGCGGCGGATCCGGCACCAAGCAGGGGATCGTCCCGACGAACGGGTACCGCGTCTGGCACGTCTGGCACCGCAACGAATTGGCGACAAGGTCCAGCGCTCCTCCCTCGGTGCAGCGGGGGCACCGCAGTCCAGCGGCCATGGCGGGCGTGAAAGGCATCGGCTCGATTCAGCCTAGAGGTGGGTCGGGCTACCGAAAGTTGAAGGTGACCACAATTCGCTGGGCGTGCGACCTGGGGTGCATGCTGGCGTGGTAGTGCCTTCCGTCGAAGAACACCATCCGACCTTTCTTGGGGGTGATCCTCGCCAGCTCGGTGAACTTGCCCTGGTTGGCGTAGGCCGCGGATTGTTCGAGCCCCACCTGGTCAGAGGTCTCGTTGAAAACGACGGTGTCGCCGTCGGAATCATTGACGTAGTAAAGGCCGACCAGGTGGGGATCGTAAAAGTCGACGTGCGGGTTGTGATACGGAACGTCCAGCGGCGTCTGGGGGAACATGCCCAGGCGAACCCGGATGAGGTCGTTCAACTTCAACTTGGCCTTGTCCATCGACACGAACAGGAGCGGTACCAAGAGCGCGTTGATGTTCGAGGTGACCGCCACCGGCGAGGCGGCGTCGAAGGCCATGTGGAAGAATCCCGGGTAATTGCGGGCGAAGCCCAGCCCGGGCCGGGCGGTCTCTTTATGAAAAAACCAACCGACGGCAGACGTCTCCGCCTCGAGCTGGTCCTGATACGGCTGCGGGATCACATCGTCGATCTGGATCAGCCGCATCGGGTCAATCGTGAGCGCCCAGCGCAATCCAGTCGAGGATCTTCGAACGTTCCGCGTCGGTGAGCGCCGCCGCCCCCGGCCCGACGCCGTGGCCGTTCTGATTGGGCATCGGATCGCCGCAGGGCTGGGTATTCCCAACGGTCGTGTTCGGGGGACAGGCCGACGACACGCAGGCGACGCCGTCGGCGCCGGAGATCTTGTACGCCAGGAAGCTGGTCCCGACGTGCCCGGGGTCCACCCGCTTCATCGAGGGGGCGTTGACCGCATTGCTCAGCAAGCCCGTCTTCACCGTGGCCGGCGGATCGACAAACGACTGGAAGATGGTCCCGTCCATGTTGATGGGGGCCGGCGGGTTCCCATGACAAATCATCGTCTGCCCGCATCCTGGTGCCGGGGCGTCGGACGTGCCCGGATCCGTGTTGCTCAAGATCGGGTAAATGTCCGTCGCAAAGGACGGGGCGGTGCTGGTGGTGGGCGCATAGTTCATGAGCGTCCCGCAGATGCCCGCTGCCGATGATCCCCCGCTGCCGCCTCCCGTCCCGCCTCCCGTCCCGCCTCCCGTACCCCCCCCGCTTCCGCCCGTGCCGGTCGTCGGCATCATGTCGTTGCTGGAACAAGAGATCGCGAACATCGACAGCAGCGTCAGGCCCACGCCTGCACAGAGGGAACCAGTCCTCATAAACAATGCTCCTTATCGGGGGTGGCCTGTCAGGTATGGCTAGGAAAAGATGCCCGAAAGCGGGCCCGTGTACTGGCTCTGGGCACCTAGGCTGTTCATGGTCACGCCAAAGACCGGCGCCAGGGCCAACCAGACGTCGTTGAACGGCCTGTTTCCCGAGCCGCCCGTCTGGGCGCTCAGAGAGCCGCCGGTGACCTTCAGGTACGTGCCGCCCTTCACCCTGGTGTTCTTCCCACCAAAAATCAACAGCGGCATGTTCTGCTGGTTGTGATCGGAGGCGCGCGCGACCTCGGTCAGGTACACGACCACCGTGTTGTCGAGCAGCATGTTCCCGTCGATGTCGGGCGTCGTGGCGAACTCCTGCAGCACGGTGGAGGTCGCGGAGGAGTAGAGCTGGTCGATCTGATTCAGCCAACCGTTCGTCGCGGCGTCGCCGGAGTGGCTGGGGGGATGGTGGGGGCTGGACTGGGGGTTGCCGGCGATCGTGGCCCCCTGGAACGTGCCCGGGAACACCACCCAGTTGGTTCCTGCCGACCACATGAAGGTCGCGACCCGGGTCAGATCGCACAGGAATGCCGCCTTGATCAATCTCAGCTGCGTCTGGCCGAGATCGATGTGCGGGTGGCTGCTGGGCTGATTGGGGACGTAGTAATCGACGCCACCGAGGTCGCTGTAGACGGAGCCCGAGCCCTGTTTACCGGAGCTGGTATTCGAGTAATCGGGGGGCGCGCTGGGCTTGCTGCACACCGATGTCTGCGTCGTCATGCCGTACATCTGCTGAATGCTCGCCTCGAGCTGCGCGATCGCGTCGGTGTGCGCCGTGATCCTGTCCTTTTCGCTGGCCGGCACCAATGTCTGCAGGCGAGCCAAGTCGCTCTTCAGGTAGGTGATGACGCTCTCTTTTTGCGCCAGCAGCTGCGCTGTGTTCGTTCCGGTAGGCAGAGAACCCCCGAAGATCCGGTTGAACACGGCGAGCGGTGAGGTATCGGGATAGAGCGGCTGGCGAGCCTGGTCCGGATCGCTCACGCCGCTCTTGGGAGCCAGGTACGACAACACCCGAGGCGCCTTCTCGTCCCGATCGGAGCGGATGTCGGCAGCCAGCTGCAGTGACGGAAAAGGTGTCGGCTTCGCAAAGGCCGGCCCGCCGAGCCCGGCCGACTGTTGCAGGAGGATCTGATCGATCGAAGGACCGCCGGCGCAGTGATCCTCCTGCCCCACCATGCCGATGGTCGGCACCCCGGTCATGATGGCGACCATTCCGCCCTCATGCGTATTCTGACCGCCGCCCTTCGTGTCCGGGCTGGTCCCGCCGCTCGAGTGGCTGGTCGCCGCGACGACGTTCACGCCGTCGACCATCACCATGTACTTCTGGAGCGGCTGGAACGGGGCGCTCTCCACCGGGAGCGTGAAGTTGGTCGTGGTTGCGCTGGCGTTCGGACGCCAGTTGGCGAGCCCCGACGCCGTCCCCAGCGGGTGGTGGATGACCAAGAACCGCAAAGGGGCGGTGACACCGGCGGCGCGAGCCTCGATGGAGCGCAGCAGCGGAACCATCATCGCCGCCGACCCGCCCAGACCGCGAAGGAAAGAGCGACGAGCAAACTTGTAGGAAATCACTTCATACCTCCGGTGCGTGCGCGCATGAAACTGGCGAGGAGCACATTGCGGAACAAGGACTTGATGGTGCCGTCCGTCTGACCCCGGATCGTGTCGAGCTCGCAGGTATCGTACTTTTGAATTGCCGAGCCCATCCCGTAGTTGGTCATCTGCTGGACCGAGCAGCCGTCCAGGACGCCCGACGACACCACGGCGCTTGCGAGGCCCTGAGCGCCGCTGACGGTCATCCCCGCGAGCGGCGACGTCGGTACGAACGTGCCGCTCGGATCGATGGACCGCCCCGCCTCGTCCACGGTTCGGTAGTTACCGATGGGTCCGAAGTTTTGAAGCACCCGCGCGTAGGGGTCCATCTGGGAGTGGCAGTTCTTGCAGGGCTGGTAGGCCAGCCGGGCGTTCGACTTGAGGATCTCGCTGTCGCAGGTCGAGTCGGGCGTCGGGTTGGAGACAGAAGGATTCTCGCAGGCGGTGACGGCCATGGCCATCGGGGTGGACAGGTCGACCGGAGAGCCCAGCGCGTCCTGGCAAATCACGTTGTCGTGGATCCCCAACCCGCGCTTCACGATGGAATTCACCGACGGATCCGAGGCAGCCCAGAGGAAGCTGGGCTGGGTGAGCATGCCGCTGCGCCCCTGCGACGCCGGGAAGGTCGCCGCCACGAAGGTGGAATCACTGGTCGGCGCCTTCCCCCCGGAGTACGTCAGGCCCGGATAGAGCGTGGCCAATCGCTGGTTGACGTAGACGCCCTGGGAGGTGAGGAGGTCGTCGATCTTTCCAGATCCGCTCCAGAGGATGCTGTTCACCCACTGCTGGGTCGACGTGTAGAGATCGTTCTGGAGCCCCGTCATGTCCTGTTCGGTCGTGGACAGGGCCGAGAGGAGCGACGTGTCCTTTTGCTTCGAGAACACTTGCTTGATGTTGAACCAGCCGAGCACGATGTTCGTCAGGTTGGCCTGGACCGCGGACAGTCCCAGCAATCGATCGATTTGCGTCTGGAGGCCCGAGGTCGTTCCCAGGCTGCCGTTGGCGGCGGCCGTGGTCAGAGCGTCGTCGGGCAACGTACCCAGCAACGTGAACGCCAGCTGGCTGGCGACCTCGTAGGGCGTGAGGGTGGTGTCCGGGTATTTCCCGCTCGCGTCCGCGGTCGCCGGCGGACCGAGCTCCGTTCGATAAACGAAGGACGGCGAGATGATGATGGCCTCGATCATCAGCTTGATGCCCGTCTTGTAGTCCTGCATCGCCCCCTGGGCGTAGACCTTCATCAGGTTGGTCACCTCGCTCGTGTCCAGAGGGCGCCGATAGGCCTTCTGGGCGAAGGTGGACACCCAATTGTTCGCGCAGGTGGTCTGCGCCGAGGCGGTCGTTCCGGTGCAGGGCGCGATCGACGTGGTCACGGTGGAGTCGATCGTCGTCAGGACGTCTTCCGCTCGGCCGTACATGTCATATTGCATTGGGGCGTCGACGCCGAGCGAGGCGTCGCTGAAGAACGCAAAGGGCTGTTCGCCGCCGCGGCTGGTCAGGATCGGAGCCGTCTTCAGCGCGAGCAGGGTCTGCACGGCGGCATCCCACTGCTCGACAGACAACCGCCAGAGCCGCTGGGGAAGTGGGGTGAGTGGGACGCACGCCGTGGTGCTCCCGCCGCTGCCGGTCGAGGACCCGCCGCTGCCGGTCGACGACCCGCCGTTCCCGGACTGCGAGGACCCGCCGGACCCGGACTGTGAGGACCCGCCGTTGACCGGACTGTGAGGACCCGCCGTTGACCCGGACTGCGAGGACCCGCCGGACCCGGACTGCGAGGACCCGCCGGACCCGGTTTGCGAGGACCCGCCGGACCCGGTTTGATCGTTGATCTTGCCTTGACAACCGGCGGCGCCGATTAACGCCGCTGCCGCGAAAAAACCAAGACGGAACGTGGCCCTCATACTGCCCTCCGATTCCAGATCGTCAGTATCTCACTTCGAGATGTGCCGGCCAGATAATTATTAAACAAAGTTACCTTTTTCAAGTCCGGCACCAAAACTGGCCAGATCCCACACAACTACTGCCTCGAACGGGCATGTGTTGCTCTGTTTTCTTTGCTGGTCGAGACGTCAAGCACAGCAAGGGTGGGTAAATGTGGGCGTGCAGCTTTCCAGTGGGCGGGAGATCCCCTGGAATGGCAGGCCGAAGCCCTAGACCACCGTCAGGGATCGAGCATGTGGGCCCCCCGAGCTGGGCGCGAGAGGAACGTGGTGGCGGCCCGCCCGGTTCGCTTTTGGTACTCCGTGCTCAGGGTGTTGGCGACCGAAGCGGCGCTGTCGGTGCGCACCAAAGTGACGGTGCACCCACCGAAGCCGCCGCCCGTCATCCGAGCGCCCAGCACGCCGCCCGCCGGACCGATCTCGCGCGCTACATCCACCAGCGTGTCGAGCTCTGCCGAGCTCACCTCGAAGTCGTCGCGCAGCGATCGATGGCTGGCGTACATGAGGCGTCCCACGTCGGCGAATTCGCGAGCCTCCAGGTGAGCCGCCGCGGCGACGGTTCGCATGTTCTCCGTCGTGACGTGGCGGGCCCGGCGCGCGATCACTGGATCGAGGCTGCCGTTCGCCGCCTCGACCATGGCCGGGGTGGCATCGCGCAAGCTGGCCACGCCCAGCTGGCGCGATGCGTCCGTGCATTCCATGCGCCGGCGAGCATAGGCGCCGTCGACCAGCGCGTGTTTCGTGTTGGTGTTGCAGACGAGGACGATGACGCCAGGATCGGCAAAGGGGATCACCCGGACCACCTCGGAGCGGCAGTCGATGAGCAGCGCCCCGGCTGCGTCGCCGATGACCGATGCCAGCTGATCCATGACGCCGCAGGGGACGCCGGCGAAGTCGTGCTCGGCCTGCCGGCAGAGGCGGGCCTTCTCGCGCGGGTGCAGTGTGGCGCCGGTCGCCTTTTCGAGCAGGGTCGCCGTCGCGACCTCCAGGGCGGCGCTGCTGGACAGCCCTCCGCCCAACGGAAGGTCGGAGACGATCGCCGCATCGATGGAACCGGCGACAAGGCCCCGCTCGCCGAACGCGCGCACGACGCCCCGCACGTAGTTGGCCCAGGCTGGGTCTCCCGGGGGTTCCGAGCCGTCGAGGCGAATGTCCACCGAGGTGTCCAGCGCCGCGCTGTAGACCCGCAGCCGCCCCCCAGCGCCAGCGACCGGCGCGGCGGCGATCACGACGTGTCGGTCAATGGCCAGCGGTAATACGTAACCGCCGTTGTAGTCGGTGTGCTCGCCGATGAGGTTGACCCGACCGGGGGCCACGGCAAGCCACCGCGGCGCGCTGCCAAACCGCTCGGAGAAGACGCGGCTGGCGGCGCGCACGGCACCACCCGGTGCGGGCTCGGCAGGCGCCGAGGCCCCGGTAGAAGTCATGTGCGGAAGCGAAGTCAACCCGGGTACCACACCTTTCGCGGATCGTCGGCTGCACGCTGATAGCCCCAAGCCGCCTCGACCATTTGCTCGAGGTCGTAACGTGGCCGCCAGCCCAGCAGGAACTTGGCCTTGGTGTTGTCGAGCCACGTCGAGCGGTACGGCGTGGCAATGGGAATCCCCTCTGCGCCGCGGGTCTCCCGCAGGTAGGCGGCCAGCTCGCCGTAATCGACGGGTTCGTCCATGCAGATGTTGAAGGTCTGGCGGCCCGCCGCCGGGTGGTCGATGGCGCGCAGGATGGCCGAGATCAGGTCGTCGACGTGCACGAAATTGCGCTTCACGGGACGTCCGTCGGGATCGAGCATGATCGGGACGGCGCCGCTCTTGACGTAGTCGTCCGCCGCCTGGGCGCCGACCAGATCGCGCCAGCGCGGGCCGCCGAAAACGTCCTCGCCGAACGAGAGCTGATACTTGAAGTCGTCCTTCTCCATGATCCAGGGCGCGCGTAAACAGCAGCCGTTGAGGTCGTACTGGATCATCACCTGCTCCAGCATCACCTCCTCGAGGACCTTGGACAGGGCGTAGCAGCCCGGGTAAGCGCTGTGCTTCTGGGTCTCGGTGACCGGGATCGGGTGCGGGTAAAAGAAGTGCCCCATCCCGGCGTCGCCGCCGATCAGGATGAATTGTTCAAAGGACGGGCTGGTCCGGCAGGCCTCCAGCAGCCAGAACATTCCCTTGATCGCCACGTCCATGATCGACTCTGGCGTCTCCTTACTGGTCGCCAGGTGCAGCACGTGGCTCACGTCCGCGACCGCGCGCTCTGCGACGCTGCGATCCTCGATCGACCCCCTGACCACCTCCAACCGCGGGCCGACCTCCAGCGTTCGGTTGTGGCAGAGAGCCCGGACGGTGAACCGCGAGAACTGAGGATCGGCAAGCAGTCGGGCGATGAACGTCTGACCCACCTTGCCGGTGGCGCCGGTGACCAGGATGCGGGATGTCTTGGATGGCATGCTCATTTGACTCGACGCCGGGAGGCGTTCTTTTCGAAGACGCGGTCGACGATGACAGCGGCCAGGATGACCCCGCCCGCGACCACGTTCTGCCACAGCGATTTGCCGACCAGGTTCACGGCGTTGAAGGTGATCTGCATGATGCCGGCGCCGATGAGGACGCCGAAGACCGAGCCGCGCCCGCCCAGCAGCGAGCAGCCGCCGAGCACCGCGGCGGCCACGGCGTGCAGCTCGTAGGCCGAGCCGAGCGACGGTGTGGCGCTGGGCAGATACGCGACGTACAGGATCCCCGCGACGCCGGACAGGCCGGCACTGGCGACGAAGGTGACGAGGCGTACCCACTGCACGGGAACCCCGGACAGTCGGGCGGCTTCGGCATTCGATCCGATCGCGTAGCAGTAGCGCCCGAACAGGGTTCGGTGCATCAGGAATGCCGTGACCACGATGGCCGCGAGCGCGAACCAGAACGGCATCGGCATGCCGAGGCCGACCCCTTCCCCCAGGAAACGGAACCGGGGGAACTGGCCCTGAAACCCGATGTCGGTGCCGCCGGTCAGGACTTCGGCGACCCCGCGCAGCAGCAGCATCGAGCCCAGCGTCACCACGAACGGCTGGACGCCCAGCCAGGTGATCACCAGCCCCTGCCCGAGGCCCACCAGCAGCGAGAGCGCGATCGCGGCGGTGACGGCCGCACCGATCCCGAAACCGGCGTACATGGTGAGGTAGCTGGTGGTGACCGCCGAGATGCAGATGATCGAGCCGACGGACAAGTCGATGCCCCCCGCGATGATCACCACCGCCTCGCCCAGCGCGAACAGAGAGATGAGCGAGATGTGCCGGACGGTATTGCGGAGATTGTCGGGGCTCAGGAAGACCGGGTTGAGCAGGGCGGTGAGACCCCCGAGGCCGATCATCACGGCCAGCATGGTCAGCTCTTTCTTCATCCGCCCGAGGCGCGTGGCCGAAGCCAGCGAGGCAACGGGCCGGGGGGCCGACTCGGCAGGAATTTGAACGTCGCTCATGTTGGCGCTCATGCGGCCGCGTACCTCAAGATGTTGACGTCCGTGAGCTCGTCGCGCCCGAGCTCGCCTCGGGACTTTCCCTGGGACAGGACCAGTGCCCGGTGACAAAGCGCGGCGACCTCTTCGGCCTCCGAGCTGGACACGATGATCCCCGTTCCGGCCGCCGCCAGCTCGCGGACGACGTCGTGAACGTCGCGCTTGGCCCGCACGTCCAGCCCCCGGGTCGGCTCGTCGAGAAGCAGCACTTTCGGATCGCGGGCCATCCACTTGCCGAGCACGATCTTCTGCTGGTTGCCGCCCGACAGCCCGGAGGCGAGCTCCCCGGCGCGGAAGCGGAAGCGCTCGATGTAGGGACGCGCGATGGCCATCTCGTCCTCGAGCAGGAACTCGCGCAGCGACGGCAGGGCCAGATTTCGTTCGACCAGCATGCTCAGGATCAGACCCTGCGAAGCGCGTTCTTCCGGCACCAGCGCCAGGCCGGCCGCCATCGCGTCACGCGGCGTCCGGATCGAGAGCTCGCGACCGCCTATCTTCACCTCCAGCGCGCAGGGGCGGACGCCAAACAGCTCGCGCAGCACGCTGCTGCGGCCCGCGCCGACCAGGCCGGCCAGCCCCAGAATCTCCCCCGCGTGCAGGTCGAACGACACCCGCCCGCGAACGGACATCACGATTTCGGGTCGCGCCGTCGGTGGCGCGGCTTCGGACACCCGGGTCGACCCGGCCAGCCAGGAGACCAGCTTGTCCAGGGTCGCTTCCCGGGTCGGCAGCTCGGCCACCCGCTCACCGTCTCGCAGACAGACCACCCGGTCGGTGATCTCCAGGACCTCGCGCAAGCGGTGCGAGATGTAGACGATCGCGATCCCGTTCTGGCGGAGATCGCGGAGCAGCTCGAACAGGCGCGCCGCGTCGGTCTCGCTCAGCGTGGCGGTCGGCTCGTCGAGCAGCAGTACCTTGGCTTCCAGCGACAGCGCCCGCGCGATCTCGGTCCGCTGCTTCTGTCCGGGCGACAACAATCGGAGGGGCGTCCGGGGGTCGATGTCCCCACCCACCCGCTCGAGGACCTTGGCCGCGCGGCGGTACAGCGCCGCGCGATCGATGATCCCGAACCGGTGCGGCTCGTGGCCCAGCAGCACGTTCGACCCGACGTCCAGATCCTCGGCTTGGGTCAGCTCCTGCCGGACCAGCGACACGCCCAGCCGAATGGCGTCGGCCGGGCTCTGCGGCGACTGGCCGTCGATGGTCACGGTGCCCGCGTCCGGTTGGTGCACGCCCGCCGCGATCTTCATGAGCGTCGACTTGCCGGCTCCGTTGCCGCCCAGCAGGCCCACGATCTCGCCGGGCGCGACGGCGAAGTCGACCCCTCGCAGCGCGCGCACGCCGCCAAAGGACTTTTCGACTTGTTTCAGCGAGAGGGACATTGGTGCAGGTCCTGCGAATTCCCGATCACTTTTTCAATTCGCGTAGCTCGTTCCAGAACGGGTCCAGGTTCGTCTTGTCGACGACCAGGATGCCGGTGTCGACGAACGGCGGCATGGTCTTGCCGTCGCGCAGCTGTTTCAGGGCGTTGACCGACTGGTAGCCGAACTGAAAAGGCCGCTGGACGATCGTGGCGCTGATGAGGCCGTCACGGACCGCCTTCAAC
Organism: uncultured Pseudomonadota bacterium; assembly: GCA_963831685.1. Lineage (GTDB taxonomy): Bacteria > Myxococcota_A > Polyangia > Fen-1088 > Fen-1088 > JADGRB01. Next base: position 66,159 of record CAWHRJ010000004.1, on the reverse strand, counting down.
GTCTCTTCTTCCTCGTCGAACACGACCAGGATCGGTTTGTCCTTGCGGCTGGAAGCCCGCACGGCGTCGGCCATGCACGGCCCGTTGTACGACCAGATTCCCATCGCCAGCACCAGGTCGGGGTAGCGGGCCAGCGCGTCCTCGACGTTCTTCTTGGCCAGCGCGCGGTCGGCGTGGTCCAAGAAGACCGGGAGGATCTCGATGCCCGGCACCTTGCCCAGCGTGTCGTCGATCCCCTGCTTGCGCTCGATCGCATTCTGCATGTCCATGCGACCCACGAACAGCGCCACCTTCCCCTTCGTGACGCCAGCGGCCTTCAGCGCCGCGGTCGCGGTCTTGCCCGCCACCTTGCCGGCCTCGACGTTGTTCGTACCGACGTAGACCTTGCGGGCCGACTTGGGCGCATCCGAATCGGTGGTCACGAGCGGCATCTTGGCGGCCACGCGGGCGAACAGCTCGGTCATGGCGCCCGGGTTGATGGGGCTGATCACGACGCCGTCGTAGCCCTGGACCAGAATGTCCTCCAGGAACCGCTGCTGGTCGGCGACCTCACCCTTGAGGGGGCGGAACATGTCGACCTTCACCCCGAAATCTCTTTCGCCCTTGCGCATACCCTTCTCGCCGATGTTCCAGAAGTCGGACGAGTTGTTGGTCACGAACGCAAAGTGGTAGCTGCCGGCGGGCGCCGCCCCCGCCCCGGCGTCGCCCTCTTTCTTCTTGCACCCGAGCAGAGCGGCCACGAGAGCGAATACCAGCGCGCCGGCCAGCCGGCCTGAATTCGTTCTGGAAACGGGAAATCCCATGCGTGCTCCTTGAATGCAGCGGGGGCGCTAGTCCGTGGTGAACCGGTGAACCATCAGATGCTGGTAAGGCGTGCCCGGCCGGACGATCACTTGATCGCGCCAGGCGGGGACGTTGATCGCATTGGGGAACGCCTGCGTCTCCAGGCAAACCCCGCTGTTCCGATGATACGGCTTTCCGCCCTTGCCCCGGACGGAGCCGTCGAGGTAGTTCCCCGAATAGAATTGCACCCCCGGCTGGTCGGCCTCGAGCGTGAGGACCCGGCCGGTCTTGGGATCGGCCAGCCGAGCGACCGGGCGCAGGGTCTGGGGCGCGCCGTCGACGACGAAGTTGTGATCGTAGCCGACGGGCTCGCCGCCGGCGGCGGCCAGATCCCGCCCGATCGGTTTCGCCGCGCGGAAGTCGAACGGCGTCCCGCTCACCTTCGCGACCTCACCCGTCGGCACCAGCGGATCGCCAGGCGTGTAAGCCTGCGCGAAGAGCGTCAGCTCGTGGTCGGAGATCGGCCCCGCGTCCTGCCCGCCCAGGTTCCAGTAGCTGTGGTGCGCCAGGTTGACCAGCGTGACCGCGTCGGTGGTGGCACGCATCGCGACCCGCAGCTCGTTGTTCCGGGTGAGCGTGTAGAGGCAGGTGGCGACGACCGTGCCGGGGTAGCCTTCCTCGCCGTCAGGCGAGACGTAGGCCAGCCGCAGCGCCGGCCCCTCCGCGGTGTCCATCGCCTCCGCCGTCCAGACCACCCTGTCCCAGCCTTTGAGGCCGCCGTGCAGGTGGTGCGCGCCGTTGTTGCTCGCCAGCGCGAACCGACGGCCGTCGAGCTCGAAGGCCGCGTTCCGGATCCGGTTCGCCACCCGCCCGACGGTGCTGCCGAAGTATTGCGTACCGGCGAGATACCCGTCGAGATCGTCGAAGCCGAGCACGACGTCGGCCAGCTTGCCGTTGCGGTCGGGCGCCTCGAGACCGACCAGCGTGGCCCCGTACGTGGCCACCTTGGCAACGATGCCGTTGCCGTTGGTGAGCGTGTAGAGGTCGACGTTCTTCCCGTCAGCCTTTCCAAACGACGTCTTGGTGATGGTCATCGATTCGAACGTCCAGAGACCGCCGGGCCATTTACCAGGTGAGGGTGAGCCCGGAGTTGAAAGTGTTCACGACCTGGGTCTCCCCGAGCCACCACTCCGCCGATGCGCGGAAGTAGTCGATGTCGAAGTGCAGGTAGTCCGAAAAATGATAGACGACCCCTCCTGCCAGGCCCACCCGCTGCTTGAGGACGCTGACCATCTGCGTGCCGGTCGCCGCATTGATATCGAGGACGTCCCCCGGAACCTCGTGGACCCGGGTGATTCCGGCGCCCGCGGAGAGGTCGAAGCGGCCCAGCACCACCATGGACTGGACGTAGAGCCCGTCGAATTTGCGAAACTGCTGCGTTACGTCCTTCTCGACGACGGCGTCGACGTTGTCGAAGGCGTAGGCGAAGCCGAGCCCCTGGCCATAATGAGCGGCAATCCCGAGGCGGACAATCGACAGCTCGAGCCTCCCCCCGACGCCGCCACCCCACACGCTGGAGCTCCTGTCGCCCTGAGCCGCATAGACCTTCTGGAAGGCGCCGTTGGCAAACAGGTGAATCCTGCCGAGCGATCCGAGCGGCTGGTCGAAGGTCAACTCGGCCTCGCCGCGCCCCCACTTGGTTCTCTCCCAATACTGCCCGGGGAACTCGCTGGGATCGTAGTAGCCGGCTGTCAGCATCAGGCCGTGGAAGCTCGGCGTGGTGTAGACGATGCCCGCGTTGAAGGTGGCCGCCAAGAGGCCGTAGCCGACGAAGCCTCCCGCAGGACCCTGGCCAGTGAATCCGACGGGATTGCCCACGCCGTACCGGTGCCCATAGAGGAAATCGATGTCGGTGGCGCCGCGCGAGAACAAGGTCAGCGCTCGGCCGACCAGCAGGCTGCCCGCGGGGCCAATCACCTGAACGAACCCCTCGCGCATGTCGGGGAGCACGGGAACGAATGCTCGTTGATTTTCGTCCTCGATGTTCGCCCACAGCGAGATGTAGCCCCTGACCGTGACCGTCTCGGTCAGCTTCCTCCGCAGCCCGAACGCCAGGATGTTTCCCAGGAAGCCGGTGCGCACCCGGCTCGCCACGACGTTCCCCTGGCCGCTCGCTCCCATCGGCAAGGTGGTGTAAGGCCCGCCAATATTGAGGCCTCCGTCGCCGATCGCGTGGGTGAGATTCCCGTTCTGATCGTACTGCGTCGGGAGGGTCTGGCCCTGGACGGCTTCGAAGAACCCCCCCAGCCGCCCCTCCGTGAAGAACTCGAAGCCGCCGTCCGTCTTGAGCAGGACCACCTCGGCGGCCGCGCTCCTAGCCCAGCAGAGTGCTCCCGCCAGCAGGAGCAGGCCTGCCCACGCGCGTCCCCTCTGTCGCATTACAGAGCGGTGACGCCGGTGACGTCAAAGTACACCCACTGACCGTAGGCCCCGGTCGGCATCTGGAACGGCTGGGTGAACGAAGGAGCAGCCGGCGTGACGCCAGCCAGGCTGACCGTCCTCGGCGCCTGGCACTGGTTGCCTTGGGTCGGACCGCAGTTCTGAACCTCCTTGCAGTTCGAGTCGTAGGTCTTGAACGTCAGCGTGCCGCCGCCGGTCACCTTGATTGTCGCGCTGTAATTGATGTCGAACGTCAGGTGCTGGGTGGCTGAGCTGGTGTGCGGGTTTTCGCTGGAGATGACCGAGTTCAAGTAATAGACGTTAGTCTCGCCGGCCACGGGTGGGGAAACGTCGAGCTCGTAGGTGTTGTAGTCGTTGCCGCTGTTCGAGGGCTCCTGTGTGCCGCCCGAGCAGAACAGGCCACCATTCGTGGCCCGCTGCGAGACCGAGGCGGTCCCCGCCGCGCGCGTGCCCCCGACGTAGGCGTAGGCCTCGACGACGCCCCGGACGTTGAACGTCATGCTGTAGATCGCGCCGGTGGTCCCCTTGATCGCGTACGTCATCGTATGGGTGACGGCGCCGTTGGTGCAGCCGACGTTGTCGCAGTCGTAGCCGGAGTGGGTGGCACCGCAGGGGAATTCCAGCAGCTGACCGTCGAAGCTCGCCGCCACCGAGGTCAGGTCCACCGCCCCACCCGCCCCGCCGCTGCCATTGGACCCGGCGGCGCTCGAGCCGCCGCTGCCCGTGGACCCGCCCGTTGCCGTGGCGCCGCCGCTGCCGGTGGCGCCACCGCTGCTGGCGCCGCCGCTACCGGTGGAACCGGCGGCGCTGGTGCCGCCGCTGCCGGTGGAGCCACCGCTGCTGGCGCCGCCACTGCCGGTGGAGCCGCCCGTCGCCGTGGAGCCGCCGCTGCCGGTGGCGCCGCCCGACGCCGTGGAGCCGCCGCTGCCGGTGGCGCCCCCCGTTGCCGTGGAGCCGCCCTCGCCGGTGGTGCCGCCGGAGCTCGACCCGCCGCTCCCCGTGGTGCCGCCGCTGCTGGAGCCGCCGCTGCCGGTGGAGCCGCCGCTGCTCGAGCCGCCGGTCCCGGGTCCGCCGCCCTCGCCGGTCGGGACGGTGGGGGCGGTGTTGCTGCACGCCGCGGCCGTCAGGAAGAGCGCCGTTGCCGATACCAGGAGCGAAGATCTCATGCGGGGCCTCCAGTAGATTTCAATAGAACTGCCTGGCCAAGCCAAAATGAGGAACGAATTCCGAAACTATCAGGGCGACCAGATTAAGTAAAGAGATCTTACTATTTCACGGGCAGCTCAAGGGCGCGGTCGAGACCACCCAGGTCGGATTGTTCGCCGTGCTGCTGGCGGAGAGCATGCCGGGGTGCGGCGTGTGGCCCGCGGACGTCACCGAGTCGGCGGCGGTGGTGCCCGAGGTCTCGTCGAATTTCCAGTAGCCGGTGAGGCCTGTCTCGTCGCCCACCAGGGTGTGGTTCATCGTGCTCATGATCTCGGACGCCGAGCGCGCCACGTTCCAGATCCGGAACTCGTCGATCTCACCGTTGAAGTACGCGGGCGGGTAACCCCCGATGGTCAGCGCAGTCACGCCCGTCATCAACGTCTTCTGCGTGCTCGAGGTCGAGACCTTGCTCGCCTTGAGGACGCCGTTGACGTAGGCGCGGACCGTGGTGCCGTCCCAGGTCATCGCGAAGTGCGCCCACTGGGTCGTGGTGGCGCTGAGCCCGCTCGGCTGATTGTCGTTGTCGAAGAGATTGTTGGTGAACGGATCGATGGTCCCCATTCCGTTCGAGGTCGTTCCGAAGTCCAGCCCGAAGCCGTCGGCCACTCGGTTGTTGGTGCCGTAAAAGAACATCGTGTTCGCGTCGGCGACCCAGGCCGAGGAGGGAACGTAGGCCCAGAACTCGATGGTGCGGTTCGCATTGCCTGTCGGCAGATCGGCGCTGCCGTTGAACGCGACGAGGACGGCGGCCTTGGCCGGATCGTTGTTCGCGGCGACGTTCGCAGCGAGGGAGATCGCGTGGCCCGCGCAGTTGGTCGCACCGCCCGCGCCGCCTGTCCCTCCGCCCGCGCCGGCGTGGCCACCTGCCCCGCCGGATCCCGTGGATCCGCCCGCGCCCCCGCCGCTCCCCGCGGACCCTCCGGTGCCGGCCGCGCCGCCGGTCCCGGTCGAGCCGCCCGTGGCCGCGTTGCCGCCGGTCCCCGTTGAGCCGCCCGTGCCGGTCGAGCCGCCCGTGGCCGTGCTGCCGCCGGTACCTGTCGCGCCCCCCGTGCCGGTCGAGCCGCCCGTGGCCGTGCTGCCGCCGGTACCTGTCGCGCCCCCCGTGCCGGTCGAGCCGCCCGTGGCCGTGCTGCCGCCGGTACCTGTCGCGCCCCCCGTACCCGTCGAGCCGCCGCTGCTCGTCGCGCCACCGCTGCCGGTCGAGCCGCCCGACCCCGTCGAACCGCCCGAACCTGCCCCGCCTCCGCCGCTGGAACAGGCGGAGACCGCAACCACCCCCAGGATGGCCAGCCAGAGTGCGTGTCCGGAGAGCCGCCGGCGCAGGGAATTAGTAACCATAGTTAATCAAGTACCACGGGCCGGACTTTTCGAACAGGTCCGATCCGTGTGTCGAGATGGTTCAGCGCGGCGTTACGATTGCGCTCGCTTTCAAGCGTTCGAAGCGGACCAGTCTACCGGCATCACGAAGCGGTGGATCCCGGCCACGACCAGCCCGCGGGCCGGACGCTTGGGGGCCAGGGTGACCGCCACGGCGTCGAACCGGCTCCAGAGGGCGGCGCGCTGGATCGCGCCGATGAGATAGTCGGTCGCAGGCGCCGGAAGGTCGGTGACCCGCCCGACCAGCACGGCACGCCGGACGCCGTAGAGGTTCAGCCCGGCGCTCACGCAGGTGGCCACCGCATCGAACGTGGCGCGCATCCAGGCGGGGGGCTCGCGCTCCGCGGCGCGAGCGACGTCGGCAAAGATGACGCCGTGGCCCTTGGCTTCGCGGTGGCTCTGGATCATGCCGCGCTCGGAGGCCAACGTCTCGAGGCAACCGCGACCGCCGCACCCGCACGCACGCGCGTTTCCGGGAATGGGTGTGTGGCCGATCTCGCCGCTCAGCGGCAGGGGTCCCTGATAAAGGCGGCCGCCCAGCATCAGCGCGCCGCCGACGCCCTCGGCGATGTCGACCAGCAAGAAGTCGTCGGTGTCCGAGCGCGCACCGAGCTCGCCAAGCGCCAGCGCGCGCACGTTCTGGACCAGACCGACAGGGGCCGGCCAGACCTGGCGCACCATCCAAGGCAGGTCAGCCTGCTCTGACCAGTGCAGGTTCGGGGACAGCAGCACGCGAGCCTTGCGTTCGTCGACGACGCCGGACGTGCTGATCAAGACCGCCCAGGGGCGTTTGATGTCGACCTTTTCGGCGCCGTGGACCACCCGTTCCAACCAGGCTTCGGCGGTGGTCGGGGTCTTGAACTGAACCTGCCACCGCTCCTGTTCGGGCGGCGCAGGGGGGAGCGCCGAGAAGCGCGTCCACTCGACGCCCAGATCCATGACGATGAAGTGGGGGCGCCCGGTCGCCAGTCGAAGCTGCTTGCCGGGCCGGCCGACGCTGGGGCGCCCGCCTTCCACCAGCTTGAGCTCCTCGAGGACGCCCGCCGACACGAGGTCGTCGATGATCTTGCCCGTGGTTGGCTTGCTCATCCCGGTCGCCTTCGCGAGCTCGGCGCGGCTGGCCGCCTTACGCGAGAGGAGCTGTTCGAGGATGGTCGCCTGATTGGCCAGCCGAAGGCTGGCGGGAATCGCCGGCACGCGCCGAATCTATCATGTGCCCGACGGAGAACGGGCCTCCGCGGGGGCTGGCGCTATCGATCGCGCCGCGCGGGTCGATGTGATCCCGTCCGGTGATGGCCGTTAGATGCCGCTGATAAATCGCCGACGGCGACAATGACTGGCGAGGTTGCTCTTCCCGGGGTTGGTGGCGGCCGGGGTCATCCGAGGGCCGGAGCCGGTCGCACTCAGCGGCGATCGCCTGCTGGAGCTCGGGGTTGGTGATCCAAACCCGCGCTTATTTTATTTATCCTCCGTGAACCGCGCAAGCGCCGCCGGAAACGCTTGAATACGCGTCCGGCAGACAGCGCGAAGGTGAATTCCTGACGGCGGCCCGCGCGATCCTCCCCAGGGGCGGCGGGAATGGTGCCCTGTCGTCTCCTCCCCGTGAGGACCTCAGGGCTGGTAGGGGCGCGGCGCCACCTTGGGCGTGGTTCCCTCGACCCAGGCTGGGCTCCCCTGGGAGGTGATGGTGACGCTGGAGCTGGTCAACCCGGACGAAGTGGCTTCGATGACCGAGGTCCCGGAATAGTAGGTGCGGAATTCGATCGCCGCCTGGCCGTCGCGAATCGCGATGTCCGATGCCGACCCACTGCCGGGCGGAGTGAACGTGATGCTCGGCCCGGTGGGAAACTCGCCGGGTCCGGACTTGATCGTCAAGGTGACCGGAACGTTGTTGCTGATCGCCTTGCCGCTCGAGTCCACCACGGTGACCAAGAGCCAGGCGTCCTGCGTGCCGTCCGCCGCCGACAGCGTCGGTGTGCTCGACGTAAGATTCAATGCCGCCGCCGTGCCCGCGGCCGGCCAGGTCGGCGGCGCGACCTTCGCGTAGGCGTTCCGATACCAGTAGTAGGCGCGCTTGGGGATGCGGAAGTAGTCCACGAGCCCAGAGCTCGTGTACTGGCTGCCCATCTGGCTGCCGTAATCGAACATGCACCACCGGGAAATTCCGCTGCGCCAGGCCGGTTGGGCGGCCATGCCGTTCGTGACGGTCAAATTCCCCCAGCCGGCTTCGTAGTTGCCCGGCCGCGTCCAGCTGACGTCGGCTCCGTATTCGGAAACCATGTTGGGTACGCCCGGGTCGTTGTACCCGACACCGTCGCCGTTGTAGCCGGCGACATCGCCCAGCGTGCCAGCCTCCACGCCGGCGATCTTCGACTGCGCCCCGCCGATCGCGGCCGGCCGCCCCGTTGGCGCTGGATCGAGCTGGTGGGTGAGAGCGACCTCTTTCTTCAGCAGCGCGACGACCCTGTCCGCGGGACCGCCGTTGAAGAAGTCCTCGTTGCCCATGCTCCACGCGATGATGCTGGGGTGGTTGCGATGGATGCGGATCATGTCGGTGAGGCTCGCCAGGACATTCGCGTCGAAGGCGTCGTAATCGGCGGACGTGCTCGGGTAAGCGCCGTTGTAGGGCCATCCTCCCGCGCCGCCGAAGCCACCCCAAAAGTTGTTCTCCGACCAGAACAGGATGCCCAGCTGGTCGCAGGCGTCGGCGAAGGCCGGCGCTTTCGGATAGTGCGAGCCACGGATGAAGTTCATCCCCGCGTCCTTGACCATCTTGACGTCGCGAGTGAGAGCCGAGTCGCTCACCCCGTTGCCCCACCCCGCGTGGTCCTGATGGACGTTCGCGCCTTGGATCCAGTAGTGCGAGCCGTTCAGCGAGAAGCCCTGCGACGCCGACCAGCTGAACCAGCGAAACCCGAAGGGCGTCGTGAAGGTGTCCGCGGTTCCCGTGCCGTCCGAGAGGGTGGAAAGCGCCCGGTACATGGTGGGATGGTCGGGATGCCACAGCGAAGGGCTGCTGATGGCCGCCGTGGTCTGGTCGAACGTCACCGCCTTTCCGGCGGCGATTTGCTGCTGGGAGGAGACGGTGGCCACGACCTTGCCGTCTTTGTCGACGATGTCCGTCTTCAATGTGGCAGTGACGGCGGCGGAGCGGTTGTTCTGCACCTCCGTCTTGATCTCCACGGTGCTGGACGACCCCGAGCTCGTCGCCAGCGTCGGCGTCGTGACCCAGGTGCCGTACCAGGTGACGTGCAGCGGATCCGTGACGACGACAAACACGTTTCGATAAAGCCCGCCCTGGAAGGTGTGGTCGCCCGTGAGCGGCGGGAGTTGCGCGTTCCAGGTGTTGTTCAGTCGAACCGCCACGACGTTGTCGCCGGTCTTGATCGCGGAGGTGATGTCGATCGAAAACCCGTTGTAACCGCCGATGTGTTCTCCGACCTTCGTGCCGTTGACGTAAACCTGGGCCTGATCGAACGCAGCCTGAAACTCGAGAGACACGCTCTTGCCCGTCCAGGACGAGGGGACGGAGAAGTGTTTCCTGTACCAGCCGTACCCGACGTAGAACTTCGACGCCATGAAGTAGGGCAGACTGAACGAATGCGGCAAGCCCACGTCGTCCCAAGCCGAGTCGTCGAAGGCGGTCGCGTCAGCCCCTGACACGTCGGCGCGTTTGAACTTCCAGGCCTGGTTGAAGTTCTGCATCAGGCGAACATCGCTGCCGCCCGACGATCCGGCAGAGCCCGCCTGTCCGCCGTTACCCGACGCTCCACCCGAGCCTCCGCCCGCCCCGTTACCGGCGCTACCACCCGAGGCGGCCGTTCCTCCAGTCCCCGTTCCTCCAGTCCCCGTTCCTCCAGCCCCCGCGCCTCCAGCCCCGGCGCCGCCGCTCGCCGACATTCCGCCGCCGCCGGACGAGCCTCCCCTCCCTGTTACGCCGCCGGCGCCGGGCGTTCCCGCTCCGCCGCCGCCGGCACCGCCCGTGTTCGTCGTCCCGCCCGAGCCGGACTGTCCGCCCGATCCCGGCTGACTTCCGCCCGTGCCGGTTCCATGAGCACCTCCACCGCCGCAGCCGACCACCGGAGTCAGCACAAGGCCGCCGAGAGCGAAGGCGACGACGCACTGTCTTACCGAATTCCTCATCGATCGCTCGGCCCTAGGCATGAAATCGCTAGACATGCCCTGTATTGTCGGAGGTCTGCCAGAGGTGGAACACTATTTGTGAAGTTGGTTAACTTTCTAGGCGCGGCCCGCGAGGATCGATCACGACGCGCTCGTCCGCCAGCCTCGCGACGCCGATCCCAGAAAGAAGCAGTGAACGAAAGGGGCGTCAGCGCAGTTACCAAGTGCTGGGATTGGTGCCCCGATGACACGACCCGCCAGAACGACGCTCGCGACCGCCCTTTTCCTGCTCGTCCCGTCCGCTGCGGCGGCCGCTCCCCAGCCGCTCATCACCTATTTCGAGCCGATGCCGATCGTGGGGAAGCTGTCGACGACCGTCTGGGGCGCTTCGACCGTCGGTGCCCGCGATCCCGCGAACGGCCTCGAGGACAACGGCGCCAACGGTGGGGTCGGTCCGCAAAAAGAGACGTATTTCTATTGGGACGGCAAGATCGTGCACGGCAACGACGGCAAGTACCATCTGTACGCCAGCCACTGGCTGTACACCAACGGGTTTGGTCCTCCGAACGGCGGCGCCACCGGGTGGCAGAAATCCATCCCCATGGAGGCCATCAGCAATGACGTGATGGGGCCGTACGTGTCCCAGGGCGACACGTACACGAAGAATCAAGACGGCAACAACCTGGGGCACAACGTGACCGCGCTGGTCGCCCCGACCGGGACCAACCCGTATGTCCTGTCGGTGGGTGAGATCGTCCCCGGCCAGATGTTCGATTCCAGCTCTCCCAGTGGGCCGTGGGCACTGATGGGGCTGACGAAGACCAACAGCAACGGTCACTCCTCGTGCGGCGAGCTGTCGTCCAACTTCGCCTTCACCGTCGGTCCGGACAGTCGGTTCTGGGCCACGTCGCGTGGCGGCTGCGTGATGGACAGCGACAGCGTCCTCGGGACCTACAAGGTCGAGACCGACAGCGTTCTTCCCAATCTGGAAAACAACGACAACGGCTCGGCCGAAGACGAGTGCATCTGGTACAGCGGCGGCTATTTCCACATCGTTTACAACTACTGGAACTATCAGCGCGCCTATCACCTCATGTCGAAGAACGGCACGACCAACTGGATCAGCACGGGCCTGGCGTACGAGGGGACGCAGTCGCCCGCCAATTCGAGCTCGAAGTGGCTGCGGTACACCGACGGGACGGTCAACGTCTGGCACAACATGGAGCGGCTCGGGGTCCTGGTCGAAAACGGCCACCCCACGCACTTCACCTTTGCCGTCACCGACGTGGACAAGAACAGCACCGCGGTCAACCAGGGCGGCAGCAAGATCCTGGTGGTCCCGTTCGACGGCGTGCGCTTCGATTGCGACAACGGCGACCAAGCTTCCTGCGCCGAGCTCACGGCCCCGGACGGCGGCACCAACGGCGGCGCCGGAACTTCGGGCACCGGGACCGCCGGCGTGGGTGGTACGGCCGGCCGAAGCGGCTTCGGAGGAGCGGCTGGTGCGGCGGCCACGGGCGGTGCGGCCGGCACGGCCGGAAAATCGGGCGGCACGGGCGGTACGGCCTCGGCGACCGGCGGGTCGTTGGGGACGGGCGGCTCATTGGGCACGGGTGGCGCCCTCGCGACGGGCGGCGCCTCCGGCACGGGGGGCGCGCGGGCGACCGGCGGCGCCCCCGGCACGGGTGGATCCATCGGAACAGGCGGGGCGTCCGCCGTGGGCGGCGCTCCCGGCAACGGGACCGGCGGCACCAGCGCGACCGGCAGCGGCGGCACGGCCGCGGGGGCGGGTGGCGGTTCGAGCGGCGGTTGCTCGTGCAGCACCGGGAGCGGGCTCCCTCTGACCGGCCTGACGTTCGCACCGTTGCTGAGTCTGGTGATCGCCGGACGCCGACGTCGCGCGACCAAATCCTGGGGATAGGCGGAGCAACGCGAACAGGCCACCCGTTTCCGCAACGCCTCGAGACAGCTCCAGTCGATTGCTGCGCAGCGCCTTCGGTGACGAGCAGCAGGACAGAATCGTGCGCGGGGACGCTGACGCCGTAGCTGGTCGTCTTGCTCCCCAGGTCCATCGCCATCCATACGTTCCGCACGGAGGCGGTCGCCCCCAGGCCGAGATCCGAAAATCGGACGGTGATCGTGGCGGCTGATGCTTGGTCCCCTGCTTGGCGAGCGGATCTTGATCGATCGCGACCACCTCGGCGTTCGTCAAGACGCTCTTCGTGTCGCTGGCCATCGTCATGAGATTGTTGCCGGCCAAAAGAGGCGCGCCCGAGATCGCCCACAACGCCATGTGCGTTCGGTTTTGCGCGGCCGTGAAACTCGCCATGCCGACGATGAGCATGTCCGGATCGTTGTAGTGCCCCGGGGTTTGCGCCGTGGGATGTTGCGCCGAGTCGAAGTTGGTGAGGACGCGGTTCGCGCCCCAGACGACGTGCTGTTCGATCTTTTCCGCGTAGGGATCGGGGCCAAAGTTGGCGACGAAGTCACAGCGCCTCCGGAGAAAATCGAAGGTCCACTTGTTGTACTCGTCCGCGGTCCTCATGCCGCACCAACCTCCCGCGCCGGCCTCGCCTAAAACTCGTACCGGAACTCGTCCCTGGCGCTCTTCCCGGCCGTCCGCGTGGCGCCTAACCTCTTGGAACCCTCGACGTCCACCTTGGCAAGGGGTTGGGGGCGAAAATCTCCGTCGGACAACTGAGTAGAGACGCGGGCTTACCGTCACAGGGAGTGTCGGGCCGTCCAACCCCGTCTCGCTCAGGTGGTTATGCAAGTGATTATGCAAGCAGACCGGAGAGACCGTCGGTCCCGCCGGCCGCCGAGGGTCCACATCACGGCCCGCAATCCTTCCCATCATCGACCGACGCTGTGGCTGGCCCAGAACGCGACGGCGTGCAGGGCGTATAAGGACCAAGTCTCAGTGCATCAAATGGCCGAGATAGAGCGTTCTGGTCAAGTCTCGTCTCTGGCACCACGCGCACATCTTGTCCTCTCCATCCCCGGCCTCCTCGCGCAATCTATCAAGAGGGTGAGGACCGATGGCCTCGATCCACTTACCTTGGTTCGCTCCCCGCGCGCAGTTCGGGGAACGGCGTCTTCGCTTAGAATGCCGCGGATGAGCGCGCGAACTCTCCTGATCGCGGTCTCCGGAATGTCGTTGCTCGGCTGCGGAGGCAGCGTTGGTTCCGGCGGCGCCGGCCAGGGCTTCACCACCAGCGTCAGCGGCAGCACGCCGCTCAACCGTCTCACCAGCGGACAGGCCACGCAGCTCTGCACCGACGTCACCCGCGAAAACACGACGACACTCGAACCGATGCTCTGCACCTCCTGGAGCCACAGCGGCGCCCTGATCACGACCGGCGCCTATTTCGGTCAGCCTCCGACGGCGACGGACGCCGACCTGCAGACGAAGTGTGGGTTCATCCTGACCGTTCTGTACCCGAGCGGCTGCGTCCCCGCGGTGACCTGCGATGCCGCGGGGCTGGCCTCGAACCCGCCCAGCTGCACGGCGACGGTCGCCGACGTCGCCGACTGCCTCGACGGAAATTATGCGCTCGAGAAGGAGTTGCTGGCGGCCACTCCTGCGTGCGATGTGCTGACGGCGTCGAGCTTGATCGCCTACCTCGCACCGGGAGGACCGTACGATAGTTACACCTACGCCACCTCCACGAGGTCAGCGAGCTGCGCGGCGCTCCTCGACTGCACCGGCATCTACCCCATCAACGACACCAGCCCTGGTTCCTGACCGCGACCTTCCGGAGACGGCCTTGTCCGCCCGACCCGCCCGTTCCGCTTGCAGATGCCGCTGCTGACACCAGCAGGCCCGCACCCTGATCGGAGTTGCCGGAATCTCAAATTCGCGCCATGCGGCAAACGGAACGTGGCCCCGATATCATGGCAGCACGCCGACGTGCGGTGACAACTTCTGCACGTTCGCGGCAATAGACTGCCGACCGTCGCGGGGGGTGCAGGCAGGGACCACACGAGGGCGGCGTAGGCATCTCTCGGGAGACAAACGTGGCACCCAACCGCACCTTGATCGTGGGCAGCGCTAAGCTCGGTCTCGTTCTTCTCGCGGGCGCCCTCGGCGCCTGGGGCTGCAGCCCCACTTCCAACACCGGAGGGACCGGTTCGGGCGGCGCCACGGGAGGCGTCGGCACGGGCGGTAGCAGCACGACGGGGAGCGGCGGCTCGGGGACATCGGGGAGCGGCGGCGGTCCCGGCACGGGCGGCAGCAACACGACGGGAAGCGGCGGCTCGGGGACATCGGGGAGCGGCGGCGGTCCCGGCACGGGCGGCAGCAGCACGACGGGGAGCGGCGGCTCGGGGACATCGGGCACCGGCGGTTCGGGATCGGGCGGCAGCGCGACGACCGGGAGCGGCGGCTCGTCTGGTGGCGGCGCCTCGGGCGGCGGTGGCCGCGCCGGCAGCAGCGGATCCGGCGGCGCTGGCGGGGGAAGCGGCGGCGGCTCGTCTGGTGGCGGCGCCTCGGGCAGCGGCGGCCACGCCGGCGGCAGCGGGGCCGGCGGCGCGGCGGTCGGCGGAAGTGCCGGCGGGGGTGGTGCCCCGGTGGTCCATCTCGATCAGCCGGACCAGACGATCGAGGGCTTCGGTATCAACGACATGTACCAGGGGAGCGCCCTGCCGGCGAGCCTGTTCGATCCCAGCAAGGACATCGGCCTCTCCATCCTGCGCGTCGGCATGGATACGAACGGCCAGGGGAACCTGCAGAGCCCCACCAGCATGAACGCCGACATCTCGACGGTGAACGCCGCCGGCGGGAAGGTCATCGGGTCGGTCTGGACGCCGCCGGCGAGCTGCAAGACCAACCAGAGCGGGAACAACGGGGGCCAGCTGTGCTCCGCGGACAACATCGTGATCTCGGGCGGGTCGGCCAGCCAGTGCACCTCCAGCGAGAACAGCACCTGCTACAACTCGTGGGCGACGACGATAACGAACTTCGCGTCGGCCAACCACCTGTACGCGATGGCGCTGCAGAACGAGCCCGAGTTCGCCTCGTGCGGCAACAACGAGCCGTGCAACGGGACCTACTCGACGGCGCTCTACACCGCCAAGGAGATGGTCGCCTTCGCCAAGGTGGCCGGGCCGATGCTGAAGAACAAGGGGATCAAGGTCATCTCTCCCGAGACGTCCGAGTGGAACCACCTGTGGGGCAACTCGTCGGCCTGCGGTTCCATGCCCTCGGGCCTCAAGAGCTCGGACCCCCTCAAGTGCGGCTGCTTCATCTCGAACAGCAGCACGCCCAGCGCCACCTGCGCGTCGGCGGCCACCGTCGCCTGCGCCAGCACCTGCACCTCCGGGAACGGTTACGACTACGGCCACGCCCTGCACGCCGATTCCACGGCGTGGAGCAACATCGACATCATCGGGACGCACGAGTACGACTCCCAGACCGCGCTCCCCTGGCCGGCCAGCGACTTCGCCAAGGACAAGGAAGTCTGGATGACGGAGATGGCCGGTGTTAAGTGGTGGGCGGAGCAGGGCCCGAGCAACGACATCAACGATGGCGTCGTCGTCGCGACCTGGATTCACTCGGCGCTGGTGACGGGCGAGGCGTCCGCCTGGCTGTGGTGGTGGTACCCGGGTCAAGGCGATAACGAGGGCCTGCTGGCGCAGAACGGCGACACGAAGCGGCACTACACCCTGGGTAACTTCAGCAAGTTCGTCCGGCCGGGCTACGTTCGGGTGAACCTGTCGGGAAGCGCACCCGCGAACGTCCTTCTCTCGGCATACTCGGGCTCGAACAACACCGTCGTCGTCGTGGCGATCAACAGCGGCACGTCGACCGCGTCCGTCCCGATCAGCATCGCCGGCGGCACTGTCCCGGCCTCCTGCACGCCGTGGTTGACGTCGGCCAATGCCGACCTGGTCTCCCAGACCGCGGTCCCGGTGACCGGCGGCTCTTTCACGGCTTCGCTCGTCGGCCCGTCCGTCACGACCTTCGTCTGCAAGTAGGGCTCAGGGATTCGCCGCTTGCTGCGCCGCTCAGCGCGGCACCGGCGCGACGTAGATCCCGGACCGCGCCGTTCCGTCGTCGAATGAGAACACCACCTGGTCGTGTGCGTGCGTCAGGTAGAAGGTCGGGTCGACGTTGGTGGCCAGCAGCGTCTTCCCGGCCGCGCGGGCCGAGAGATCGCATGCCAGCAGGGCCGCTCGGCCCGGCTGACCGTCGACCACGGTGTACCCTGCGGTATAGATGATGCGCGCGCCGACGGCCGCACTCACGTTCCACGCGCCCGTCGCGAGGAGCGATGCGGCGCCGCCCGAAACTCGAGCGGCCATCAGCTCGCCTGCGCCGTACGCGTCGTGGTTGGCGAACCAGAGCGCCCACTCGCTGTCCGAGGTGAATGGCGAGCCCGAGACCGTGGCGTCCTCCTCGGACGAGAGACGGCGAGCCCGGCCAGCCGATTCCGTTGGCGTCAACCAGAGGCCCCCGAAGCCCGGGCGAACCGCTTGCTTGGTCTGGAACATCAGCTCCCGGCCGTCCGGCGACGCCCCCGGCAAACTGATGACCCCCTCCGGAGGCAACACTTCCCCGGCTTGCCCGGTCAGCGGAACGACGCTGATCGTTCCCATCTGCTGCAGGAACAGCGCCGTCCCGTCGGGACTGGCCACGATCGCCGTGATCTGCTGTCCGATCATCATGGGATGCCCGCCCGCGACGTCGGCCACGTACGCCGTGCCCGCCGTGTCCAGCAGCGCGACGTCGACCGACCACGGGATCCGGGTGATCTGGTTCTGGGCCATCGCCAGGAGCGGAATCACCGTTCCATCGGACGGGTTGATCGACCTGACGAACACTTCGGAGCCGCCGGGCGAGCACGCCGCCACGACGAACCGGCCGGCGGCGAACTGGATCGCCGGCGGGCAGCCCTCGGCGAGGCTGATGGGAAACAGGACGGTGGGGGGCGTTCCGTCGGTGCCGCCGACCACCAGGTTCGTCTGCGCGCCGTCGCCGGTGGTCTGGGCGGTCGCCAGCACGTACGCGCCGTCGTCGCTGACGCCGACCAGCGAAGTGGCGGCCCCGATGGCGAACCGAATCGGGCCATGCACCGACGTCCATATCGTGAGGTCGCCGAACGTACTGGTCGGATCGATGCCGTGGAACGAATAGATCACCGGCCCCGCCACGGCGACCTGCTCGGACGTGGCATCGATCTGCTCTACGGCGTCGCCGGAGACCGGCACGGCCAGCGCGCCCTGCACGGGATCCCCCGCCGCCACGACGTCGTCCGTGGTGATGCCGTAGAGCGTGAGCTTGCCGCTCAGCAGCCGCAGCCCCGTGATCGCTGACCGCAGCGACGAGCTCTCGTTGACCTGTAAATTCGCGTCATCCCCGCCTCCGTCCCCGCACCCCAGGTGACTGATCGCGACCAAAGACAACACGACCCCAACCCAGATCCCCCGATCTCCCCTCACCGTCCTGACTCCCTTCTTTTGTGTGTGGGTCTTCTGCGCCTTCAGACCTACACCTGTCAAGGGCTAGAACGATTTTTTTGATCACGAGCGGCGCTCTGACGGTTCGTCAGCGCGCGAGCGACGCGGAGCCTACTGGGCGATCAGGCTGTTCTGCTCGACCTTCACACGGCTGTCGGTGCAGAAGGTGCAGCTCGGGCCATAGAAGTACTTTCGATTCGCGGTGTCGCCCATCAGGTGAGCCCTGAACCAGGCCGCCGCCATGGTCAGAGAGACGCCCTTGGGCGTGCAGGGCGTATAAGGGCTAAGTCTCAGTGCATCAAATGGGCGAGATTAGAAGCGTTCTGGTAACCGCGTCGCGTCCCAGACCCGCCCCTTTTCACGGCCCAGCTGTTTTTGTCAGTGGAGTATCGGCGCAGCGCGTTCTCCGTGACTGGCGGCGACCGAATTCAGTGAGACGCAGGCTCCAATTAGTATAGTACGTTTACGAAATGGTCTTTCGCCGTCCCCCCGAAGATCGCCTGCAAACGACCGCCCCTCTCTTCTTGCTGACGACGTGGCTGGCCCTGCTCGTCGGAGCCGGGTTCGCGCTGACCGGCTGCGGTTCGTCGAGCTCCCAGCCCCCCGGTCCCGGCGAAGGCGGGTCCGGTGGAAACGGCGCCACCGGGGGAACCGGCCTGGGCGGCGGCGGTGCGGGGGGCCGGTCCGGGACGGGTGGAAGCAACCCACAGATGGGCGGCGCCGGCGGTGGAGGCGTGGTCGGAACGGGCGGCTCCGGCGTCGGTGGCAGCGGCGGTGCAGTGGGAACTGGCGGCGGTGGCAGCGGCGGCAGCGGCGGCAGCGGCGGCAGCGGAGGGACGATCGGAGCGGGCGGGGATGGTGGCGCGGGGGGCACGGCCGGACGGGGAGGCGCCGGCGGCGGCAGCGGCGGCGCCGGCGTCCGGGACGCGGGCGCCGGCGACACCGGCAACCCGGACGGAGGCACGACCGCCAGCAACCCGCCTCCCCCGCTGACGGGCACGATGGTGAGCGGAACGGTAAAGGTCACGCGCGGGACCATCAAAGGGCACCTGACCGCGGGTTTTGCCGGCTTCAGCTTCGAGAAGTCGCACATGACGGACGGCTTCTTCGTCCCCTCGCACGCAGCGCTGGTCGCGATGTTCAAGCTGCTGGGCCCCGGCGTGGTCCGCATCGGCGCCGACGACGTCAACACGTCGGTCTGGGTGCCGGGCGCCACCTTCGTCGCGCCGGGGACCACGTCCACCAACGTCGGGACCGCCGAGGTGGACGCGCTGGCCCAGTTTCTGACCGCCACCAACTGGAAGGCGATCTACGCGGTGAACATGCGCGGCAACTCGACGACCCAGACAGCCGTCACCGAGCTGCAATACGTCGTCCCCAAGCTGGGGACCAGCCTGCAGGGGGTCGAGATCGGCAACGAGCTCAACCTCTACAACGTCTCCAACATCGAGAGCATCTGGCATTCGTACGCGCAGGCGATCCACGGCGCGTTCCCGACCACGGTCGTGGCCGGACCGGGTGTGTTCGAGGACATCAATTACGCAACGACCTTCATCAAGGGCGAAGGGACGACCATCGACCTCGTGACGCATCATTACTACCGGGGCACCGCCGGCACCTCGACGGCCACGCTGGCCAACCTGATGAACCTGGACTCCGCCGTGACCAGCCAGTCGCAGGCGCTGCAGTCAGCGGTCCAGAGCAGCAAGATCCCCGGTGGGTTCCGGTGGGGCGAAATGAACTCTTACTCCAGCCACGGCGAAAAAGGGGTCAGCGATGCGCTGGCATCGGCCCTGTGGGGGATCAACTTCATGCTCACGACCGCAGGATACGGGTCTGTGGGGGTCAACTTTCACGGTGGCGGCCAGAACATGGACGGCAACGTCTGCCCCAACGGCGTGAGCTCGTGCAGCAAGCCGTTCGTGTACTCGCCCCTCATCGAAGTGGACAGCCGGGTCACCTCGGCGGCCCCGCTCTACTACGGGATGCTGCTGGTCTCGCGCATCGGGACCGGCGACATGCTGAGCACGACCACCTCCGCGGGCAGCGCCAACGTCAGGGCCTACACCGTCACGCCCGGCGACGGGTCGACGGTCGTCGTGGTCGTCAACGGCGAGGCGAGCACGGGCGTGAATGCCACCGTCGACATCGGCGCCGCCGTTTCCAGCGCGACGGCCGTTTACCTGCGAGGTTCGTCGCTGACCGCGACCACCGGCGTCACCTTGGGCGGCTCGCCCGTCAACCCGGACGGCACCTGGACCCCCGAGGCGCCGTACACCCTCGCCCACGCCGGTAACACCGTCACCGTGCCGATCCCGGCCGCCTCCGCCGTGCTGATCACCGCCCGCTGACAACTGGCGTAACCCGACGGTACCGCCGGGGCGTAGCTCCCGAGCCCCGCGCCGGGCGCGCCGGTTGCTGTTGTCCTGCTCGTTTGAGCCGAGCGCGATCCGGCCGTTGCCGCCATCGAAGGGGTGACGTCACGAACCAGAGCGAGTCAGAGGCAATGCCCGCGCGCCGATGTCAGGGAATCCCGCGTGCAGATCCCCGAGCAGCACTGGGCGGTTCCTTTCGTCGGCGTGCAGGGCGTATAAGGGCTAAGTCTCAGTGCATCAAATGGGCGAGATAGAGTGGTGCTGCTTCGACTACGGGAACTCGGAGCTGCCGGGAATCGACGACGGCAACGCCACCATGGAGGCCATCTACTTTGGTGCCGACACGCAGTTCGGGCAGTCCGGGGGCGGCAGCGGTCCGTGGGTTGCGGCGGACCTGGAGAACGGGATGTACGAAGGCTACGAGAACGGATCGTCGAAGGTCGCCAGCAACACCTCCGTGACCGGCTTCGCTTACGTAACGGCCATGCTGAAGGGCCTCTCGGCCAAGGACTGCCCGGCGGGTCTCACGGCTTCGGGCTGCTTCGCGCTCAAGGCGGGGAACGCGACGTCCGGCAAGCTCGCCTTCAAGTTCAACGCCGACACCATGAATTACGGCGCGCGTCCGCCGGGCTACAGCCCCCAGAAGAAAGAAGGCGCCATCATCCTCGCCACCGGGGGTGATGGTTCAAACACAGGCACCGGGATCTGGTTCGAGGGCGCCATGACCCTGGGCGCGCCGTCCGACGCGACCGACGACGCCGTGCAGGCGAACATCGTCGCCGCTGGGTACGGGCACTGAGAGTGGCACCGATGGTCGTGCCCGCGCCAAAGCACGCCGCGCTCACGCTCGAGGAAACCTCATGACGCACGTCCCTGTCCCTTCCTTCCGAACCATTGCCGCCGCATTCGCGATCTTGAGCAGGATCTGAGGAGGGGTTCGGATGCGCTCCTCCAGCTCGACTGGATCTCATGGCGCCTTTTTGGGTGGCCGCCGTGACAAGGCCGGTCGCAAAGGACAATAGGTATGCAGATGGTCCTGCAGGAGTTGATCTACGACTCACTTCGCGAAGGCGCGGTGTGGCCGTTCGACCGGCATTATATCCGCCCGGCACACTTCCACGGCCAGCTCGAGTGTCTGCTCATCCGGCGTGGCAGCGCGACGCTCTACGTCGCGACGCAAATCCAGGTCGTCCGTTCCGGTCAACTGTGCTGGATTCTGCCGGGAGTTCCCCATGTCATGGGCAACTTCTCTCCAGACTTCGACATGTGGGTGGTGGAGCTCGACTCCGCCCTGGTGGACGATTGTTGGGCCACGATAAACGCGGGCGGACCCGCGGGGGACCACGCACCTTTCGAGTCTTGGTCCCTCCCGTTGGGTGAGCAGCTCGCCGGCAGGCCGGCGGTGGACGTTTCTGCTGCGGTAGCCAAGTTGCTCGACGAGCTGGCAGCCGGGGTCTGGGCGGCGAGGCTCCCCAACGAAGCGCGCTCCGGGCTAACGGGCTTCGGCCTGCTCGCGCTCAGGACGACATTGGGGAACATCGACACACGGAGGCCGAATTCAGTCGGCCAGCTCGCCTCATGTCTCCTTCTTGCCTCGCCGACGATGAGTCGGACCGCGGCGGCCGCAGAATTGGGTGTCAGCGAGGGCTTCCTCTCCCGCGCCGTTCACAGAGATCTGGGCGTCACCTTCGTCGAGCACCGCGCACGCACGCGGGTCGCGCACTTCCTGGCGCTCGTCCAGGCCAAGGGGATCAATTTTCTCGACGCGGCTCTCGCCGCCGGCTTCGGAAGCTATTCGCAGTTTCACCGCACGTTCAGTCGGGTATCGGGATCCCGGCCCCGCGATTACCTTGGTCGCGGTCGCCGTCGCTCTCAACTCTTGGTGGTCGACGACCCCGAGTCGTTCGGGCCGGGCGCAGTGTCGATCCTCTCCGACGGACAGCGCCAACTGGCACCCCTCTAGTCACAAACTGCGAAGACGCCTATCGAGCTCGAAGGCTATAGCTCGAGCAAATGACGACGAGCCACGAAAGGCATCCGGCGCCGAGGCCCGTTCGATCGGGATGCGTTGCGGCTCTCGTGGTCGCCGCGGTGCTCTGGAGCTGCGCCTCGCCAACGTCCGACAATAGTGGCACCGGTGGCCAGGGAGGAGGCTCGTCGGGCGCGACCGGTACCGGCGGTCTTGCCGGCACGGGAGCATCCGCACCGGGCGGTGCGGCCGGCAGTTCCAGCGGAGGCGCTGGAGGCTCGACTGGCGGCTCGTCGGCCAGTGGCAGCGGCGGCTCGACCGGCGGGAGTGGCGGCCCGTCTACCAGCGCCGCCGGCGGGAGCGGCGGCACGCCCAGCGGCGGCAGCGGCGGCAGCGGCGGCAGCGGCGGCAGCGGCGGATCGACTGGGGGTCGCGGCGGCTCCGGTGCGGGCGGAGCGGCGGCGTCAGGAGGATCGACCGGTACCGGGGGTTCGGCCGGTGCTTTCGGTGGCCGGGGAGGGTCGGGCGTCGCGGGGACGTCTGGAAAGGGCGGTCAATCTGGAACGGGCGGCAACTTCGGAAGCGGCGGCGCCGGTAGCGGCGGCAACACGGGGACGGGCGGCACATCAAGCACCTGCACGCCGGGGGCGCCCTGGACCGGCGGTCAGCAGTACAGTTCGAACAGCGTTGGCAACGCAGGCAACGGCTACTCTTATCAATTGTGGTTCACCGGAGGATCAGGCTCCATGACCGTGGCTGGCGTCGACGCCAAGTTCAGCGCCACATGGAACAACCCTGACGATTTTCTGGCCCGTGTCGGCCTGACCTGGAGCTCGACCCAGACCTTCGACCAACTCGGAACCGTTTCGGCGGACTTCGCGCACACCAAAACGGGAAGCGCCGGCTACTCATTCATTGGGATCTACGGATGGTCGGTGAACCCGATCGTCGAATACTACATCGCCGAGGACTGGTATGGCTCGCCGCCTACTGCCGATGGTGGAACCAAGATGGGCACATTCACCGTCGACGGAGGTACGTACGATGTCTATCAGCACACGCAGGTGAACCAGCCGTCCGTCACGGGCGCCAACGCCACATTTCCGCAGTTCTATAGTATCCGGCAGACGGCTCGCCAGTGCGGACACATATCCATTACCGAGCACTATAAAGAGTGGGCCAGTTTGGGTCTGACACTTGGAAAAATGGAGGAAGCCAAGATTCTTGTGGAAGCGGGGGGGGGCGGCGGCGGGAGCATCACTTTCACAACGGCAACGGTAACGGCCAAATGAACGGGACCCCACCGAATGAGGTCATGGGCGGTGCCGGCCTTATGTCCGCCGCCGCCCACCGACAGCGGATTCCCTGACAACTTCCGGCGGTCGGCGACAAGACGAGATGGGCCAGGGCTCACCCATGACCGATCGTTCCGACAGGTGGCGGCCGTTGGCGCGTATGAATACGACTCGGGCCGCCATTTTCATGCTGTCGGGGATCGTCGGCACGATGGGGCCGCTGACGAAGCGCGCGGCTGCCACGACGACGCTGACGGTCGACCTCTCGGCTTCGCTGGGGCCCGTCACCCACGCAGCCAGCGGCTCCCTCTACGGCGTGACCGAAACGCTCCGGCGGACGTGACCAACCTGATCGGTCCGCTGCACCCGTACGTGTTCAACAACCCCGCGGCGGACCAGCAGCAGCCGGTCGGCGACGCGATCGTGGTGGCCGGACGTACGCCGAGCTCCGCAAGGTCGATCCGACCATCAAGATCAGCGGCCCGTGTCGCGTCCCAGACCCGCCCTTTTCAGAGCGGCCCGATTTGGGCAAAGGTGGGTAGGGCCTGCCCCAAAAAAACGCAGGGACGTGTCACACCGGGTGTCCTGAGTCGGTAGGCTCTGTCCATGGGCATTCTTCTTCGGTTTGTGCAGGCGAAGATGGTCGACTTCTTCGACCAGACGGGGTTCGCGACCTTAGTGGGCGGCCGGTCGGCCGTTGAGGTGGGCTTGCGGGAGCTCCGTACAGCGGCCCTTCCTCTCTATGCAGAGCTACTGCAGGTCCAGGAGCGTGGAAGTGATCGGGCCAAGGCGCCGGATCTCGATCGCGTTCGGCGCGATCGAAGTACCCTCCGATCCCCAAGAGTCGTCAGCCTTTCCAAACAAAACCCGCAGCGTCGCTGATGATCGGCGCGGCGCGCTTCTGGATGATCGGTTCCACGCGTGAGGGCTACCGATACGGCGACACGCAGACGCCATTGCCGGCACAGACCAACGGATAGACGCAGCCGGTGAGCGCGTCGCTTGGCGCCGCCGAGGTGCTCGGCGGACGCGCGGTGTCGGCCGGCACGGCCGTGCAGGGCTTTCCCTCGCCCGGGATGCGCTCGGCCCTCAGGGTCTTGTCCGCCTCTATCGCCTCCGGGTCGGTGTACATCTCGCAGACGCCCCGCACCACGCGCCACTCCTCCTTGCCCGCCAATTCGACCCCCATCACCTGCACCGCATCGCACCCGCGCAGCGCCGCGTGCAAACGCAGCGTGGCGAACATCTCTTCGGTCGAGAGGCCGGTGCCGTCGTTCTCGCGTCCCTGATAGACTTCGAACATCCCGACGTCGACGTGAGGGCGGGTCGGCGGCTTGCTGACGAACATGTCGACGCTGGCGGGCGTGCGTCGCACAAACGCGCGCGGCGGAGCGTTGACCGGCGAGTACACGACCGCGTTCGGCGTCGCGCAGCCGAGGATGACGGTTGCGGATGCCGTGAGAAGCATCACGCTCGGCATCCTCCTTCGGTTCACGGCCGATCAAACGACGTTCGCGACTGCTCTATTCCCAGCGCGGCGCGGCTACTCGCGGCTTCGGCTCGACCAAATACGCCCCGCCATCGCCTCCGTCAAGCCTTCCACGCGTTCCTCAACTACCGGATCTCGCGACCTTCGTCGTCGATCAGTTTTCGGCACAAGACGGGGTCGTCGTGGCAACCACGTGGCAACAGAACCGCCGCTTCAATCCCCACCGGCTCGATACCCGATGTGCGCCCGGCATTCGGTTGTAGGCATTGAGTTTGGTGGCCCCACTGCGCTGGACGATTCGCCGCTGACGCGGTGGCGTGCCTTGACCCCGCTCGGGTCAAGACTACTTGGAGCTTGTGCGCCACTCATGGAGCGCAGGTGCGCCCTCGGGGACGATTTCGTAGAGCCAACCCGGCGTTTCTGCCTCGACGGGAGCAGGTCCAGCAGCGCACGTGCGTGGTCGATGTCCGACGGTGCGATCCACCAGTCGCACTGATCATCGCCGTTCCAGAGGAGTAGATCCCCGAGTTCGTGCGTGAAGCGATGATTCTCGTTGCCCGGCCAGCCGTATGTCGACGTGTAGTGCCACAGCGACGAACGAAGCTCTGGATCCGCGCCGAATGGGCGCTTGTGAACCAGTGAATCAGAAAGCGATGAAGACACCTCGGGCGACCGGGCCGCTCGCGGCTGGCGAGGGGTCCGTCGGACGGGCGGAAGCTTGTCAGAGAGCGACGCCGCCGGCGAGGGTGCGGGCCGGCGGCGGTCGTCAGGCGAATCGGTACCAGTCAAGACGGCCGTCGAAGAACGCGATCCTACCGGCCGATCGCAGGCGCTTCGGTCGTCGGAACCAGACCTCGTCCGGCGTGCGCCCGCCCCACACGCTGTGCGGCCGGTGAGCGTTGTGCCAGTGCTGGAAGTCGGCGGCGAAGCGATCGAGCTGGTCGAGGGACTTGAAGAGCCAGATCAGACCGAAGGCGGTCTGCTTTAAGGTCCTGAAGACCCGCTCGATGCGTCCGTTCGTCCATGGGTGTGCGGGGCGGGTGAGTGTGGCCTTGACGCCGTCGTCGGCGAGAAACTGCCTCAGCCTGCCCGAGGTGAAGGCCGGCCCGCGGTCGCTGAGGACCCGGAGCGGCTTTCCCTCTTCGGCGAACGCCCGCTCGAGGACGCGCGCGATCTCGCCACTGGTCGGCCACCGCAGGTGCTCGAACGCGACGACGCGGCTGCCGTGGTAGTCGACGGCGCCGAGGATCCAGACCGGGATGAAGCCGAGAAGCCAGACGAGGGTGAGGTCGAGACCCCAGAGTTGTCGTGGGCCGGTGACCTGGATGGACCTCGGCTTGCGCCGGCGCTGCTGATCGAGGGCGACGACGAGATCGCGGCGCCGGATGATGATGCGGCGGACGGTTTCGCGCGAGGGCGTGAAGGCGAGGACGCGCTCGGCGAGGAAGCGGAGCTGGCCGGCGCCGAGGAGCGGCTGCTCGACGTGCAGGCGGACGAGCTTCTCTTCGAGGTGCTCGGGTGTGCGGTTCCAAGAACGGCGCCGGCGGCGCGCGAAGGACTGCGGGGGGACGAAGCCGTGACGGGTCAACCACCGCTGGCGGAGGCGTCGAAGCGAGCCGCGCCAGCGACGAACATGGCGGGGAATGCGACGCCGGAGATCATCGACGATCAAGGCCAGCCGCAGAAGGAGCCGGATCACGGCCAGGCAGGCCCGGTCGAATCCACAAAGGGCGACGCCCATCCGCGCGAGCTTGCCGCAAATGCACGCGCCTTCGAGGTACGATCAACCGAGGATGACGGCCAGGACTTGGCGCAGGGCGCCCTCGTCAGCGGTGGCAAGGTGGCCGAGATGGCGGAGGATCAGACGTGCCTCGATCGTCGCGAGGACCGGTTTGATCACCGACGGCTTGAGGAGGCCCGCGACTTGCCACTGCGCCACGCCAATCTCGCCGATCGTCGGCGCGGGACGAACCTGGCTGGTGATCGCCATGAGGATGACGTCCGGGCGTTCGTTCTGGTAGGCGCTCGAGCTGACGACGACGGCGGGCCTCTTCTTGGTCGCCGTCTGGTCGGTGAAGGGGAAGGGGACGACGATTACGTCGCCGAAGCGGTAGGGCATCAGCGAACGCTAGAGATCGTCGTAGATGTCGTCGTCGGGATTGTCCCAGACCTGCTTGAACGCCGGCTCCGACGAGCGAGCGGCGGAGGAGACCAGGCGTCTTTCCGCATCGGTCGCTTCGGCTGGAGTGACCACAACGTCCACAGGACCAGCCAGGTCGTTGACGGGCTCGTCGAGCTCGATGTGCCTGGGATCAGAGATTCGGCCGCGGACCTTGATGGCGTGCGCCATGCCCGAACTGTATCAGCTCTTGGTGCCACCTGCTGGCGTCTGGACGCCGCAGCATGAGGGAATGGTTGGCCCAGGCATGAGGGAGTAATGAGGGAGTCCCGACAAGTCCTCTCAGGTCTTTTCAGGTCCTTTCAGGTCCTCTCGCGCGATCACCAGGCGTGCAGGCCATATAAGGCCCGAAGTCCGGTCGCGTCATTGGCCGAGATAGACCGCGTCGCGTCCCAGACCCGCCCATTTTCACGGTGACACGCCGGGACTTCGGGCCTCGTACGCCCTGCACGCATGTGGGGGGAGTGCGCGCGTCTCTTCTGGTGCTGGTCGGTGCGGGCCTGATGTTGCTCGGCGCGGGCGCGCTCGGGTGCGATGGCGGCGACCCCGGCCCGGCGCTGGATGAGGAGTCGGGCGCGATCGCGAACGGCACATCGTCACCAGCAACAGCTGCGGTGTGGTCGCCGTCTATCACCGGTATGCAGAGAACACCGCGATCTGCTCGGTGATCGCCTGGGCCTCGCCCGGCACCGGAAAGTCGAGGTTGAGCGCCGCTCGGGAGCACGATCGCCAGCTTGACGTCACCGCCGCTCGGCGGGCTGTCCTTGGCGCAGCTCACGCCCTCGAGGCCACCAAGGAACGCCAGGGTCGCCCAGGATGGCTTCATGGAATGCCCCGTCCTCACAACGGAACGCCGCACACGGACTCGCACGAGGCGTCGATGTCGCAGATCGAGAGGTCGACCGCGAGCCCGACCGGCGACGAGGACGACGTGTACGCGACCGGAACGGTCTGGTGGTCCGCCGCCGCCGCGGCTACGAACTGGGACGCGCAGACGCCGGTCCAGGTCGACGCCACGACGCAGGCCGCGAGCGGAATGTCGCCGCAGAGGCAGGGGTGCGGGTCGTCGTACGGCTGGGGGTAGGTGCCCGCCTCGAAGTAGTCGGGCGTCGCCGCGTGGATGGCATCCCGGCACGCGGGGCTACGGAGGCAGAAGAGCAAGGCGAAGCAGTTGGCCCTGTCGGTCGCGCTGGCCAGGCTGTCGCAGCCGAAGGCGCCAGGCGTCCCCTGGCCGGGCGCCGAGGTCGCTCCGCAGAAGTCCTCGGTCGTGCCCGTCTCCTCGCAGATAGTGCAAAGAGGGTTCTGGACCGTCTGACAGGTCGCGCTACAGGTCCCGGCGCTCGGCGGATCGCAGGTCTCTCCCGGCTCGATGATGCCGTCTCCGCAAGGTGGGCTGTCGCACTTGATGGTCAGCATGGCGGTCGCATGGCAGGGCGGCGTGTGGTTGTCTGCGACCGTCAGCGTGATCGGCTGCACGCCCGGAAACGCGCAGCTGAACATCGCCGAGGAGGAGGTCGCCGTCGACGCTGCGTTCGTGATGTTGCTCGCCGGCTGCCAGGTGAAAGTCAGCGTCTCGCCCGGGTCCGGGTCCGAGGCGGTCGCCGTCAGCGAAGCGGTGCCGTCGAACGACGTCTGGTCGGGGCCGACGACCGCCGAGGTGATGTTCGGGCAGTGGTCCGCCGGGGTCGGCGTGGCGGTGACGCCGACGTTGCCCGTCGCGCCGGGGGACGTCGAGTTGCAAGTGACCGTCATCGTGACGGTGGTGTTCGATCCGGGCGCGACCTGGAAGCGCCCGCTGGTGCCCGTGCAGGTCCCGCCGCCGGTCGTCGCGGAGAGCTGCACCTCGTCGCCCGCGTCGCCCGCCGGGGTCACCGGCAGCACGACTTCGAACGCGATGGTGACGTCCGAGGCGGGGACGGCGAAGGTCTCCGGACCGAGGATCACCCTGTTCGACGAGTCCACGACGGTTTCGGTCACCGACGTGACGGGCGGTCCCTTCGGACGGACGACCTTGAGCGAGAGCCTGCCGCTGGTGGGATCGTCGTTCTTCGAGCAGCCCGGTCCGAGCGTGCCCCCGAGCAACGAGAGCCCTGTCAGAGTGGCCACCTTCAACGACGCACGGAACACCGCCGGCGGTGCTGCAAATGGCGAGCCCGCCGTTGTCGGCGGGTTCGCGCAAGATACGGCAGCGTTCATGGGCTGCGATTGCGGCGCGCCGCGGACCCCTCGCCGAAAGGCGGAGAGAGTGCTCGAAAACCGGAATCGAGAGCCGGACGACGCTCCAGCGTGACCGGCATTCCCGTCAGGGAAACTGCTACCTCCCGCCGCCAAGCACGAGAGCAAGAAGTCGCGGACGACGGCGGCGCGCTGAGGCGCCACGACATCGAGCTCCGGGCCGCGTTCGTTCAGGGGCAGGTCGCGGTGGCGGGATCGGCCGTGAAAAGGGCGGGTCTGGGACGCGACGCGGTTACCAGAACGCTCTATCTCGGCCAGTGACACGCCGGGACTTCGGGCCTTGTACGCCCTGCACGCTTGCGGTCTTGTTGCGGCCGATCGACGCTCGGCGCAAACGGCGTTACCATCCGGGACTCGACTAGCCTGGGAGGGTGCCATGACTCGAGCACGGAACTGGTTCCTGGTCGCCGCGATCGCTGCGGTGGGGCTTGCCTGCGGATCGGACAGCGGCTCGGGCGGCACGGGTGGTTCGGGGGGCCAAGGCGGCGCCTCCGGGCTGGGTGGGCGAGGTGGCGGGGGTGCCGGCGGTAGCCACGAGGGTGCCGGGGCCGTTGGGACCGGGGGCGCGAGTGGCGGTGCTGGAGCTGGAGGCGGATCCGGAGGTGCGGCGGGCGAGGGCGGCCACGCCGGCGGGGTGGCGGGCGGTGGGGGCGGCCACGCGGGCTCTGGCGGCGTCGGCGGTCACGCGGGCTCTGCTGGCAACGGTGCCGGCGGTGTCCACGAAGGTGCCGGGGCCATTGGGAGCACCGGCGGCGCGGGTGGGGGCGCTGGGGGCCACGCGGGCGCCGGCGGGAGCGCCGGAGGCGGCGCGGGCCACTCGGGCCTGGGCGGGCGCGCGGGCGCTGGAGGGCACGCGGGTCGCGGCGGCGCGGGCGGCGAGGGCAATGTCTGCGGCGGCATCACCGGTGCGACCTGCAGCGGCGTCGGCGAGTTCTGCTATTTCGGCAACGGTCAGTGCGGGGCCGGCGACCAACAGGGAACCTGCGAGCTTTCGGGCGGCGCCGTCTGCGCGCAGCAGGTGGTCTGCGGGTGCGACGGGAAGACGTACTCCAGCGCGTGCTCGGCGTATGCCAACGGCTTCGACACCATGAGCACGACCTCGTGCATTCCTGGCAACGGCGGCGCCGGCGCGCCCTGCGGTCAGGACACCGACTGCATGAGCGGCTACAAGTGCTGCGTGACCGGCGGGGCGGCCGGGTCGCCGATCGCCTGCAAGCAGGTCGCGGCGGGCAACTCCTGCCCGGCGCTCCCGTAGCCGCGCGGCGGGATCCCGTCAGGGGAAGAACAGCACGGCGCGCGCCCCGAGCTTGGCGACGAGCTCGCGGACGTGTTGCTGGATGAACTGGCGGCGCGCGACGACCGCGGCGATCTCGGCTGAAAAGGGCGGGTCTGTGTACGACCCGGTTCGGCACCAGCGAGAGCTGGAACGGCTGCCGCCGTCATCATCCGATCGCGCGCAGCCGACTCCCGAAGAGCGCGTCAAAGCGAACGTGAGGCGGCTGGAGCGGCTGGCCCGATATCGTCTCGTGACCCGATTGCCCGACGGCCGCTGGCAGGTCCCGCCGGACCTTTGGAAGAAGCTCGAGGACCGCGAGCGCAGCCACCCGCAACATCGGCTCTGCCTCGAAAGACGTCAGAGCTTGACCCGAGAGCGTGATGTCCCCCGCGAGCGGGACGTCCCCTCGGAAAGGGAAATCCTCGGTCGGGCGTTGAGCCGGCAGCTGCGGTCCGTCTACGTCAGCGACCCGGCGACGTTCAAGGGGCAGGCGGTCCCCTGCCCGCCCACACCTTCCGGGCGCGAGTACCTGTGCATCGTCGACCGTCGCGCGGGCCAGTTCACGCTGGTCGCGAAGCCGCCCGGTGGCGAGCGGCTGGTCGGCCGAACGGTGCACCTCACGCGCGACCCGCAACGAGGGTTGTCGCTCCAACTCGACCGCGGGATTTCCCGCTGAGACCCACCCAAAAGGAGACACCATGGAGACGAATCAACGGAAGGTCGGACGACCCAAGGCCACCCCACGCACGGGACCGCTCGTGCTGGGAGACGAGCGCGCGAGGACGAAAGTGACCCTGGAAATCTCGGAGCGCGCGGCCGCCGAGCTGGCCGAATAGACCCGCTGGGTCGAGCAGTACTCGGGGATGCGGGCGAGCGAAGCGAAGTTCAAGACGGTCGATTTTGCCCTGCGCGAGACCTTCCGGCGGGACCTCGTATGGCAGGTGCATCGGCGCCCGTCTCCGCAGGCGAAGCCGACGCCTCCAGCCCCAGCGTCGGCCGCGCCCGCTCCGGCCGTGTCCTCGGTTTCGCCACCGGCCTCCACCCCGCGATCGCCCTCCCCTTCCCTACCGCCCCCACCCCCGCGTGATCCGCGGACCAGCGCGTGAACGGGCATCAAGCCAGCCCCGGAAGGTCGCCGTATCTGACGACTGCAGAAGCCGCCGGCTACCTCCGCTATCGGTCGCCGTCGGCTGTACGCACTCTGAAGATGAAGGGCCTCCTCCGGCCCGCGCCGCTCGGAGACCAGAGGCGAGGTGATGGAGCGCACCAAGACCGGCCGACGCCTCCGCATCCCCCTCCCCGCCGAACTGATGGAGATCCTGCAGCACCACGCGGACACGCTGCCGGCCGGTCCCATGCTCGAATCGGAGCTCCTGTTCCCGTCGCCATCTGGCGGGTACCGGGCGCCGTCGTGCCTGGACCGGCCAATCCGGCAGATCGCCCGGGCGGCCAAGATTCAGAAAGCCCTCACGCCGCGGTTCATGCGGCGGACCTTTCAGGATCTCGGGCGCGCGGCGAGTGTCCACGACTTCGTGGTTCGGGCCATCTCGGGCCACGCCACGACGTCCATGCAGGAGCACTACAGCAGCGTCAGCGGGGACGAGGTGCGCACCGGCCTGGCCAAGGTGATCGCCCTCTGCCGGAATCACCAGAGAGCCGTCCGGGGCCGCCCAGAAGGCGTCCTGACTACCGAGGTGGTTATGCAGGTGGTTATGCAAAGCCACCTTCCGCGCGTGTCATCCCCCAGAAACGAAAAACGCCCAGCGCTAGCTGGGCTTTAGGAGAGCGGGAGAAGGGGTTCGAACCCTCGACGTCCACCTTGGCAAGGTGGCACTCTACCACTGAGTTACTCCCGCAAAAGGAGCCAGCGTTTTAGGGCAAAAGCCCCGTCCGGTCAAGGCTCGCCGACGGGGACGCCGACCAGATCCCGGGGCAGAAAGGTCGCGACCACCTCGACGTGGAAGGTCTGCGGCATGAGATCCAGCGCGACAGCGCCGGTGAGGCGGAATCCGTCGGCCTTGAGGTGGCGAGCATCGCGCCCCAGTGTCTGCGGATCGCACGACACATAGACGATGCGACGGCGCGCGCGGATGGCCGCCTCCAGGTGGGCGCGATCGGCGCCCTCGCGTGGGGGATCGAGAACCACCGTGTCCGGCGACGTCGTCGGGGGACGCGCCGACCAGGTCGCGCCGGGGGCGTTCCGCAGGCCGCGCGCGACGGCGGATGGATCGCCGTCGCAGGCGAAGACGCGCGCCCCGGCGCGCGCCGCCAGGTGACGGGTGAAGGTCCCGCTGCCGGCGTAGAGCTCGTGGACGATGCCCGGGTCGTCGCCCACCGCCTCCAGCACGGCGGCCACCAGCGCGGTGACGCCGGCGCGGCCGACCTGCGCGAAGCCGCCGGCCGGGATCGCCAGAGGTGGGGCGCCCGGCTCGGCGACGTCGACCTCCGCGCGCCCGAGCGTCGGCTTGCCGGCCAGCGACAGCCCCACGACGCCGGCGGCCTCCAGGCGATCGATCTCGCGGCGGGCGTGCGCGGCGCCGACGGCGTCGGCGTGCGCGACGTTCAGGTGGACCCCCTCGGCCCCCGCCTGCACCTCCAGCTCCGCGCCCGGGCCGAGCCCGCGCGCGAGCGCGCGCAGCGCCGGCAGCGCGCGCGCGAGCTCGGGACCGAGCAAGGGGCAGCGCGGGGGATCGCCGAGGTCGACGACGTCGTGCGCGCGGCGCGCGTGAAACCCGAGCGTACCCCCCGGGCCCACCGTCAGCTTGGCGCGATCGCGGTAGCCGAAGTCGGGCCCGGCCGCGCGCACCGGCTCGATCGCCATTCCCAGCGCCCGCTCGACGATGGCGCGCTTGGCCGCCCTCTGCGCGTCGATGGTGACGTGCTGCCACTGACAGCCGCCGCAGCGGCCGAAGAGGGGGCACGGCGGCGGCGCGCGGTCGGGGCCCGGCCGTTCGATCGCGGTGAGCTCGCCCCAGGCGACCCGTCCCTTGGCGCGCTCTATCCGCGCGCGCACCCGCTCGCCCGGCGCGGCCAGCGGGACGAAGGTCGCCCGGCCGTCGCTGGCGGTCTCGGCGCCGGCGGGATCGCGCTGGCGGCCGACGGCGTCGCCGCCCATGGCCAGGCCGTCGATCTCGACGGTGACCTCCCGGGACTCAGCGCCGGCCATCGGCTACGGGAACGGCTGACCCGAGCGACCGCGCGCCAGATCGAAGTCGATGTAGCCCGCGAGCTCGCCGCCGATGGCTGGATTGGTCGGCGGCGTCGTGCCGTTCTCAACCGCGTTCGCCACCTGGGGATCACCGATGACGACGTCGAAGTTGGCGCGGATCCGGTCTCCATAGTTGATGACGAACGGCGGGTTGAAGCCGATCATGTCGCGGTCGGCGGGCGCCCTGTCGGACTGCTCGGCGGCGCCGAAGTTCTGGAACTGGATCCAGCCGTCCATCCCGATGCCGGCGTTGAGTCCCCCGGGGCAGGTCTGGCCGAGCGAGAGCGTGGCGTGGATGTCGGTGTAAGGGGTCAGGTGGATCCGCGGCGCCGAGGCGGTCATCGACATCCCGCCGTCGAGCGCGGTTCCGGCGTCCGGTACCCCGGGAACCGCGGCGTCGGGCGCGCCACCGTCGGTGCTGAACGCCATGCCGCTCCAGTCGCACCAGAGCGTCATCGGCGCCGGGTCGTTCACCGTCGCCAGCGTCAGCGGCAACGGCTGGTAGACCAGGTAGTCCGGCTGGCCCCCCTCCGTCCGGCCGCGCACGCAACGCGCCACCTCGTACGAGTTCAAGACGTCGAACTCCAGCGTGTCGGTGTACATCTGCAAGAGCCCCGAGCTCTGCATCCGGAACTCGAGCTGGTTCATCGCCTGCGGGCCCTGCTGCAGGTCCTCGAGCGGGAGCCCCGCGAAGAACGTGGGCTTGAGGTCGTAGGGGATCGGCGAGACCGTGCTGGAAGAAACCATGTCCCCGTAGCTGACCTCTCCGTTGCAGGCGAAGGCGAAGAGCGACCCCGACGCCGAGCCCGAGCCCGAGCCGACCGAGCAGCCGAGCGTCGCCAGCGCCGCGGCGACCGCCAGCAGCGCGGCGCGCTTCACGGCGTCACGCTCCGGATGCGGACGATCGTTCCGCGCTCCGCACCGAGGCGGCGGGCCGCCGAGCCGTCGCGGCGGGCGATCTCCAGCTGGCCGCCGCTGCCCACGTAGGCGATGAGCGCCCCGGGCTCCACGTCGGAGAACGTCCGCCCGAGCCGCGGCTCGAACCGGCCATCCCCTCCCTCGACCTCGACGGTCCAGTCGGCCGTCGCGCCGGCCACCACCTCCGCGGGGAGAGAGGTGATGAGGTTGCCGAAGCCGTCGACGTGGATCACCTCGCCCTCGACGACGCCGTCGCGACGACGGATCGGCGGCAGGATGAGCTCCACCATCGACGGCAGCGCTGGGCCGGCCTCGGACGGCGCGGCGCCGGCCGCCAGCCGCCCGGCGGCGGGGGCGAACACGTCGCGGCCGTGAAAGGTGGGGCTGACCGGCTCGCGCCGAAAGCTCGCCGCCTCGATGCGGAAGATCTCGCGCGGCCCCCGCGCGGCCAGCGACAGCACGCCGTTGTCGGGGCCGACGTAGAGGCTGCCGCCCGCGGCGACGACCAGGTCGGCGCGCGCGCCCCCCACGCCCGGGTCGACGACCACCACGTGGATCGTCCCGGCCGGGAAAAGCGGCGCCGCCTGCGCCAGCGCCACCGCGCCCGCCGCCACGTCGCGCGCCGGAATACCGTGCGCGACGTCGACCAATGTCGCCTGCGGCGCAAGCGACAAAACCACGCCCTTGAGGGCGCCCACGTAGCCGTCGTGTGCGCCGAAGTCGGTGGTGAACGTCACGATGGGCATGGCACGAAGCGCATGGTCGATGAGGCCCAGAAGTATCCCACAACGAAGCGCCCCCCGCCCCTTCCGGCCCGGCAGGCCCGGGTTATGATGAGGGTCACGATGGACAAGACCGTCGCCAGCGCCGATGAGGCCATCGCCGACTTCTTCGACGGTGCCACGATGATGGCCGGAGGCTTCGGCCTGTGCGGGATCCCCGAAACCCTGATCGCGGCGCTGCGCCGCAAGGGGACCAAGGGGCTGGAGATCATCTCCAACAACTGCGGCGTCGACGACAAGGGGCTCGGCATCCTGCTGGCCAACGGGCAGGTCGCGAAGATGGTGTCGAGCTACGTCGGCGAGAACAAGACGTTCGAGCGTCTGTTCATGAGCGGCGAGCTGAAGGTGGAGCTGACGCCGCAGGGCACGCTCGCCGAGCGCATCCGCGCGGGCGGCGCCGGCATCCCGGCGTTCTACACGGCGACCGGGTACGGGACCGTCGTCGCGGACGGCAAGGAGACGCGGCAATTCGGCGGGCGCACCTACGTGATGGAGACGGCGCTCACCGCCGACTTCGCGCTGGTGAAGGCCTGGAAGGGCGACCGCCTCGGCAACCTCGTCTACCGGAAGACGGCGCGCAACTTCAACCCGATGATGGCCACCGCGGCCAAGGTGACGATCGCCGAGGTCGAGGAGCTGGTCGAGCCCGGGCAGCTGGAGCCCGATCAGGTCCACACGCCCGGGATCTACGTCGCCCGCATCCTCAAGAGCGGCAAGCTGGAAAAGCCGATCGAGCAACGGACCGTGCGAAAGCGGGTGGCGTGATGGCGACCCTGACGCGCGATCAAGTCGCGAAGCGCGCCGCCCGCGAGCTGAAAGATGGGATGTACGTGAACCTGGGCATCGGGATGCCGACGCTGGTGGCGAACTTCATCCCGGCCGGCACGAACATCGTGCTGCAGTCCGAGAACGGCCTGCTCGGCATCGGGCCGTTCCCCTACGAGGGGGACGAGGACCCCGATCTCATCAACGCCGGCAAGCAGACGGTGACCGCGGTGGCGGGCGCTGCCTATTTCTCGTCCGCCGAATCGTTCGCCATGATCCGCGGCGGACACATCGACTGCGCGATCCTTGGCGCCATGCAGGTGGCGGAGACGGGCGATCTGGCCAACTGGATGATCCCCGGCAAGATGATCAAGGGGATGGGCGGCGCAATGGACCTGGTCGCCGCCGCCAAGCGGGTGATCGTGATGATGGAGCACGTCGCCAAGGGCGACGAGAAGAAGATCCTCAAGCGCTGCACGTTGCCGCTGACGGCGGTGGGCGCGGTCCACCGGATCATCACCGACCTCGCCGTGCTCGACGTGACGGACAAGGGGCTCGCGCTGCGCGAGCGCGCACCGGGCGTCTCCGTCGAGGAGATCCAGCGCAAGACCGAGCCGACGCTGATCGTCCTCGGGAACGTCCCCGAGATCGACGCCGCCTGACGATGGGCGAGCGCGAGACCACGGCCGGGATCCCCCTTCCCGAGGTCTACGACGAAGCGAGCCTCGAGGCGCCCGAGCCGCCTTTCGACAGCGCGCGCGATCTGGGGCGGCCCGGGCGAGTTCCCGTTCACGCGCGGCGTTCACGCCAACATGTACCGGGGACAGCTCTGGACGATGCGGCAGTACGCGGGCTTCGGCACCGCCGCCGAGTCGAACCGCCGCTACAAGTTCCTGCTCTCCTCCGGCCAGACCGGCCTCTCGGTGGCGTTCGACCTGCCGACGCAGATGGGGCGCGACGCCGATCATCCGCTGGCGCGCGGCGAGGTCGGGCGCGTCGGCGTCGCCATCTCGTCGATCGAGGACATGCACGCGCTCTTGGGCGGGCTGCCGCTCGATGCGGTCTCGACGTCGATGACCATCAACGCGACCGCGGCGACGCTGCTCTGCCTCTACGTCGCCGTCGCCGACGAGCGTGGCATCGCGCGCGACAAGCTCGCCGGCACCATCCAGAACGACATCCTCAAGGAGTACATCGCGCGCGGCACGTACATCTACCCGCCGGCGCCGTCGATGCGCCTCAGCGCCGACACCTTCGCCTGGTGCGCGCGCGAGGTGCCCCGCTGGAACACGATCAGCATCAGCGGCTACCACATCCGCGAGGCGGGCAGCGACGCCGTCCAGGAGGTCGCCTTCACGCTCGCCGACGGCATCGCCTACGTCGAGGCGGCGGTCGCCGCCGGTCTCGAGGTCGACAGCTTCGCGCCGCGGCTCTCCTTCTTCTTCAACGCGCACTCGCACCTGCTCGAGGAGGTCGCCAAGTTCCGCGCGGCGCGCCGGCTCTGGGCGCACATCATGCGCGAGCGCTTCGGCGCCAAGGATCCGCGCTCGCAGATGCTGCGCTTTCACGCGCAGACCGCGGGCTCGACGCTGACCGCGGCCGATCCGCTCAACAACGTCGTGCGCACCACCGTCGAGGCGCTGGCCGCCGTGCTGGGCGGCGCCCAGTCGATCCACACCAACGGCTACGACGAGGCGCTCGCCCTGCCGACCGAGACCTCGGCGCGGGTCGCGCTCCGGACGCAGCAGATCCTGGCCTACGAAAGCGGCGTCGGCGACGTCGTCGACCCGCTGGGCGGCGCCTACGCGATCGAGGCGCTCACCTCGGAGCTCGAGGCGCGCGCGAAGGCGCTCATCGCCGAGATCGACCGCCGGGGCGGCATGATCGCGGCGATCGAGGCTGGCTTCCCCCAGCGCGAGATCGAGCGCCGGGCACTGGCTCACCAGCGCGCGGTCGAGAGCGGCGCGCGCGTCATCGTGGGCGTCAACCGCTTCACCGACGGCGAGCCGGAAGCGCCGCCGCTGCACCGGACCGACGGCGCCATCGAGGCGGCCCAGGCGGCCGCGCTCGGGCGGTTGCGCAACACCCGTGACGCCACGATGTTGCGCGAGTCGCTGGGACGCTTGCCGGAAACTGCCCGGGGCACGGGTAACATCTTTCCGGCCCTCCTCCTTACGGTCAAAGCGCGTGCCACATTGGGCGAGATCGCCGACGTCTTTCGCGAAGTTTTCGGGGAATATCACCCAAGCTGATCGGTTTCCCCTGGTGGTGATTTTGGATTGCACGGCGGCGGCGAAAGGGGGTACCGTTAAGTGTTGCTCACGTTTTGGTCGCGTCGCCTGACCCGCGGGGCGGGCTGGCGCGACAGAGCGACGGGGGGATGACGAGACGATGACGAAGTCGGATCTCATCGACGTTTTGTGCGAGACGCAGAAGATACCGAAGGGGCGCGCCGAGCTGCTCGTTCAGGTGATCTTCGAGTCGATGGAAGCTGCCCTCAAGCGGGGCGAGCGCATCGAGATCCGCGGGTTCGGCAGCTTCGAGCTGCGCGAGCTACCGCCCCTACGAGGGGCGGAACCCGCGGACCGGCGTGCGCGTCAGCGTGCAGCCGAAGCGACTGCCGTTCTTCAAGGTCGGCAAGGAGCTGAAAGAGCGGGTGAACGACGGCCGGCTCAAGACGGCCGCGCCCAAACTGCCCAACCTGATAGACGGAGCACCGGTCTCCGCGCCGGTGTCCCCGGTATCATCGACCGGACCGATCGCCGACAGCGGCGCAACGGACACGACCGAGCAGGCCGCCGGAACCGCCTCGCGCGCTTCGGCCTAGATCTGCGCCGAGACCGTCCCGGTGACGGAGAGCGTGATGGCGCCGCTCGGGACGTCCGAGCCGCCCGGGATGCTGACCGTCCCCGCCGCGATGATGTTGAACGGCGTCGAGACGTTCCCGGTGAACGTCGCGAAGACCTGGGCGGCGTTCGGGACCAGCATGACCATTCCGCTGGGATCGGTCATCTTGGGAATCACCGGGATGGTGCCGAAGGGGAGCGCGCGCGAGTCCTTCGGATCGGTCACGGTGTCGGGCGCGAGGTAGATGGTCATCGCCGGCAGGTCGATGTTCAGCGTGTTGTTGCTGACCACGTAGCTGATGCTGCTGATGGTGATGTTGGAGAGCGCGTGCCCGGCGAAGGTCTGCAGCACCGGGACCTGCATCGCCAGGTTCACGTTGCTGGCGGCCGACTCGGGGACGTCCGCCTCGCAGACGCCGGACGAATTGCAGGTGAGCATCGTGGTCGAGCAGTCGATCCCCGCCGCGCTGCCGGCCGTGCAGCAGTCGACGGTCGGACAGGGTATCGCGGGCACCGTCCCCTTCGGGAGGTTCGACCACATCGAGGTGTCGAAGGTGTACGTCTCGGTCGGCAGATCGAAGGTGAGCTTCGAGATGTCCGAGCTGATGAGGCCGCAGCCGCCCAGCAGGGCGAAAACAGCCAGCACCGGCGCCGAGACCCTAAGAGAGAAGGACTTCATGCCCTTCATGTTAACACCTCTCGGAGCGCGCCGGCGGCGCTCCAGGGATCGAGCGTGCGCTGCGCCACGGCGTCGACCGTAGCGGCGAGCGCGCCGTTGTCGGCGAGAGCGGCCTCGATCCGGGCGCGCGCCTCTTCGCCAGCGATGGCGCTGACCTGGCGCGCGGCCTGGCGGCGGCGGCGCGCGGCGCGCTCGGGCGCCGGACGCCCGCGCAGAACCTCGAGCGCGGCGACCAGCTCGGCGATGCCCGTCTCGGTCGTGGCGACCGTCTTGAAGAGCGGGGGCGCGGGGCGGGCGCCGAGCGCCAGCATCGCCGTCAGGTCGGCGGCTGTCCGATCGGCGCCCTCGCGATCCCCCTTGTTCACCACCAGCAGATCGGCGACCTCGAGCAGCCCGGCCTTGAGCGCCTGCACCTCGTCGCCGAGACCGGGCGCCGTCACCACCACCACCGCGTCGGCGGCGTCGGCCACGTCGACCTCGGCCTGACCGGCGCCGACGGTCTCCACCAAGATCACCGGGAAGCCGGCGGCGTCGAGCACCGCGACCGTCGCGGCCGTCGCGCGCGAGAGGCCGCCGTGATGGCCGCGCGTCGCCAGCGAGCGGATGAAGACGCCCGGATCGACCGTGTGGCGGCTCATCCGCACGCGATCGCCCAGCAGCGCCCCGCCCGACAGCGGGCTCGAGGGATCGACCGCCACGACGCCGACGCGCTCGCCGCGCGCCCGGTAGGCGCCCACCAGCGCGGAGACCAGCGTCGACTTGCCGACGCCCGGGCTCCCCGTCACGCCGACGACGAAGGCGCGCCCGCCGTGCGGATAGATCGCCCGCAGCGCCTCGCGGGCGCCCGGCAGCTGGTCGTCGAGCGCGCGCATGAGCGCGGCGGCCGCCGCCAGATCGCCGGCCAGCGTGCGCTCGACGGCGGAGAGGAGCGCGGCGTCGAGGGGGGCGCGTTGGCCTTCGCTCACTGCCCTCAGCCCTGCTCGGCCGCCGTCCGCAGGAGCTCGCGCGCGATCACCATCTTCTGGACCTCGTTCGTTCCCTCGCCGATCTCGGCCAGCTTGGCGTCGCGCAGGTAACGCTCGACGGCGAACTCGCGCGTGTAGCCGTAGCCGCCGTGGATCTGCACCGCGGCGTTGCAGGCGCGCACCGTCGCGCGCGCCGCGTAGTACTTGGCGATCGACGACTCCTCCGTCGTGCGCTGCCCCTGGTCCTGCATCCAGGCGGCGCGCCAGACGAGCAGCCGCGCGGCGCAGAGCTCGGTCGCCATGTCGGCCAGCATGTGCTGGATCGCCTGGAACTCGCCGAGCGACTTGCCGAACTGCACCCGATCCTTGGCGTAGCGGCGCGAGGCCTCGAACGCCGCGCGCCCGATGCCGACCGACCAGGCGCCGATGCCGATCCGCCCCTTGTCGAGCACCTTGAGCGTGTCGAAGAAGCCGTTGTCGATCTCGCCGAGGCGCTGCTCGTCACCGACGGTGACGTCCTCCAGCACGAGCTCCGTCGTGTCCGAGGCGCGCAGCCCCATCTTGTGGATGATCTTCCCGGTGCGGAAACCCGGCGTCCCGCGCTCGATGACGAAGGCGGTCAGCCCCTTGGCCTTCTTCTCGGGGCTGGTCGAGGCCATCACGACGAAGACCGCCGCCGACCGAGCCCTGGGTGATGAAGGTCTTGGTGCCGTTGATGACCCACTTGTCGCTCTTGCGCGCACGGCGCGGGTCCGCGCGGCGCCGGCGTCGGAGCCGGACCCGGGCTCGGTCAACCCCCACCCGCCCAGCACCTCGGCGGTCGCCAGCCGCGGCAGGTACTTCTGCTTCTGCGCCTCGTTCCCGGCCAAGAGGATGTGCCCGGTGCAAAGCGAGTTGTGCGAGGCCATGGTCAGCCCGACCGAGGCGTCGGCGCGCGCGATCTCCTCCAGCGCGATGACGTAGTCCTGAAACTTCATGCCGGCGCCGCCGTACTTCTCGGGGACCTGCATGCCGAAGAGCCCCATCTCGCCCATCGGCTTGATGATCTCGTGCGGGAAGCGCTCCTCCTCGTCCCAGTCGTGCGCATTCGGAACGATGAGACGCTCCGCCAGCTCGCGCACCGACTTCTGCAGCACGCGCTGGTCGTCGGTCAGGTCGAAGTCGATCATGGCTTGGTCGTCGTGTCCTTTTTGGCGCCCTTGTATCGGTCCTCGGGGCCGGCGGGGGCGAAGATCTGCACCAGCTCGGCCTTGTCGGTCCCGGTGGTCCCTGTGAATTTGGCGGCGTGCGGCTGTCCCGCGGGAATGTAGAGCGCCTCAGGCGCCTCGACCGGAAATTTTTCGCTCCCCACCGTCAATTCGCCGCTGCCGGCCGAGAGGAAAAGGATCTCGTCGGCGCCGGCGTGGCTGTTGCGCGGGATCTCGGTCCCGGGCTCCGCCTCCAGCTTGCCGAGGTAGATCGCCTTGTTCCCGGTGTGGGCGACGTCGAGCAGCGGCGTCGCCTTGGCCTTGCCGCCGAACACCGGCAGCGCGGCCGCGGCGGAGGGCGTGGCGACGACGAACTTCGCGGGCGTCCCATCCGGCCCCTGGGGGTTCGCCACCTTCGGGTCGTGAAGCACCTCGAACGCCGCGCGTCCCGCGGGATCCTTGGGATCACGGTAGACCTTCTCCGGTCCCGGCGGCACGAAGACCTCCAGCAGCACGGCCGGCGTCTGCCGCCCCATGTTCTCGATCGCGTGCGGCATCGACGGCGGAATGTAGATGGCCATCCCCTCGTCCAGCTTCTCGGGCTGAACGCCGGTCGCGCCGAGCACGCGCGCGTGACCGCGCAGCACGTAGAGCAGCTCGGCGCCCGGGTGGCGATGCAGCGCGATCCGGTTCGCGGGCGCGACGGTCAGCTGCGCGACCGCCGCCTTCTGCGCGTGCACCGTCGCCTCGTCGACCAGCAGCTTGACCGAGAACGGCGGCTGGGGCGGCGCGCTCCCCTTGTGCTTCCCCGCCGGCGCGGGCGGCCCGTGATCGGGCGCGTCGGCGACCTTGATGGTGAACTGCGCCGCCTGTCCCTGGAACGTCAGCGGCACGACGACGGTGCTGCCGGGATCGATCC
This sequence comes from uncultured Pseudomonadota bacterium, assembly GCA_963831685.1. Lineage (GTDB taxonomy): Bacteria > Myxococcota_A > Polyangia > Fen-1088 > Fen-1088 > JADGRB01. The sequence continues at coordinate 23,666 of CAWHRJ010000004.1, read as the reverse complement.
CCATCAGCGTCCAGCCGAGCGCGCTCGTCTCGAGGCAGGCGAGCAACACCGGCGACTTCACCTCGTCGAGCGCCGGCCCGGCCTTGGTCACCTGGCCGCCGGCGCCGACGTCGACGCTGAGCTCGATCTTGCCGGCGACGTCCAGCGTGTCGGCCAGCGCCCGCTCGAAGCAGCGGTTCACCTCGGCGCCGTGCGCGACCAGTGCCGACTGCAGGATGTCGGCGATGCGATTCTCTTCCGACTGCACGCCGGCCTCGGCGCGCGCCGCCGACGACAGCACGACCGCCAGCGCCACCGCCGAGCCCGAACGAACCAGCGCCCGGATCAAGCCGCGACCCCGCGGACACGCGGCCGCAGCTCGCGCTCGATCCAGTCGACGATCGCCTGCGTCGAGGTCCCCGGCGTGAAGATCGCCGCGACGCCCGCCGCCTTGAGCGCCGTCGCGTCCTCATCGGGGACGATGCCGCCGCCGAACAGCACGACCTCCTTCGCGCCCCGCGCGTCCAGCGCCGCCCGCACCGCCGGGAAGTGGGTCATGTGCGCCCCCGACATCATCGAGAGGCCGACCGCGTCGACCGACTCCTGCGCCGCTGCCGCCGCCACCATCTCCGGCGTCTGGTGGAGGCCGCTGTAGATCACCTCGTACCCCGCGTCGGCGAGCCCGCGCGCGACCACCTTGGCGCCGCGGTCGTGCCCATCGAGCCCGACCTTGGCGACGAGGATGCGCAGCTTCCGGGGCTTCGTCTCCACGCCGAAAATTCTATCACGGAGCCCCGACACGCCAGCTGACCGTGAAAGCGACACCGCGCGCTTGTGGTCGCCGCCCGCCGGGTTCACGATCGATGGCCGATGCGCGCACGCCTGCCACCCACCACCGCCGTGGCGCTCCTGCTGGGCGGCTGCGTCTCGACCTCCATGACCGCCGCCGAAGTCCGCGTCCCCGTCCTGCTCGGTCCCGTCCCGTGCATCGGCTGCGCCGCCGAGAAACGGCAGCCCGCGGCCATGCCCGTCGCGCACCTCGCGGGGAGCGAGAGCGCGTTCATGCTCTTTCTTCCACTTCCCCCGCGGGGATGGACGTTCGCGGACGACAGCCAGGCGGGGATCTCGGCCGATCGCCTCCTCTTCGGGACTTCCTGCCAGGCGGATATTCAGCTCTCCAATCTTCGCGCCGAGGCCTGGATGTTCTCGCTGCCCCTCTTCTTTTACCAAGAGGCCACGTCGGTCGACGCCGAGGCCACGCAGGTCGTCGTTCCCGGAGCGTCGTGCGCGTCGCCCTGATTGCCCCCACGCTCCTGCTCGCCGGCCTGCTCGCCGCGGGCTGTGCCGGCGCGCGGGTCCGCGTGACGGCGGACCGGGCGCGCTACCCGCTCTCCATCTCGCCGCTCGTGCGCGACGCCGGCGGGAACCTCTACGACGCACGGACGTTGGTCAAGGTGGGCTGGCTCGACGTCCGCAAGACGACGACCGGCTTGTTCTACTCGGCGTTGGTGGTACCGCCGGTCCGCGACTTCTCCGACGAGATCAACACCCAGGTCGCCGCGGCCGGCGGCGAGGCGGTCGTCGGGCTGACGCTCTCGGTCGGCGGCAGCTGCGGCTGGCTCAACGGGTTTCCGATCCTGAACGCCCTCCCCGGTGTGGCCCGGCTGCGTGCCGGTGCGGTTGACGGGGGACATCGTTCGGCGACGTAATAGCTCCCCGTGAGCGCCCCCGATCCTCTTCGCGTCAAGAACCCCGCCACCGGCGAGGTCATCCAGGAGCTGCCCTCGGCCGGCGCCGCGGAGATCGACGCCGCGGTGGCCCGCGCGCGCGCGGCGCAGCCGGCCTGGGCCGCGCTGCCGTTCCGCGAGCGGGCCCGCGCGCTGCGGCGGTTCGCCCGCGCGTTGCGCGACGACGAGCAGCTCGTCACCACGCTGGTCGCCGAGAACGGCAAGAGCCGCTACGAGGCCGAGCTGTTCGAGCTCTTCTACGTGCTGGAGCTGACCCGGTACTACACCGGACGCGCCGGGCGGCGGGCGCTCGCCGACGAGCTGCGCCACCCGCTCATCTTTTCCAACAAGCGGGCGCGGATCGTGCGTCACCCGCGTGGCGTGGTCGGCGTGATCGGTCCCTGGAACTTTCCGCTGCTCAACAACTACGGCGACTGTGTCGGACCGCTGGCGGCGGGCAACACCGTGGTGCTGAAGCCCTCGGACACGACGCCGCTGACGTCGCTGCGGGTCGGCGCGCTCTGGAAGGCGTCGGGGATGCCCGAGGGCGTGCTGGAGGTCGTCGCCGGCCGCGCCGAGGCGGGCGCGGCGCTGACGGCCGCCGCCGACATGATCTTCTTCACCGGCAGCCCGGCCGTCGGCAAGCAGGTGGCGGCGGTCGCGGCGGCCCGGTCCGTTCCGGCGATCCTGGAGCTGGGCGGCAAGTCGGCGATGATCGTGCTCGCCGACGCCGACCTTCCGCGGGCCGCCCACGCCGCCGTCTGGAGCGGCTTCGCCGGCAGCGGCCAGGTCTGCGTCCGCATCGAGCGCGTCCTGGTCGAGGCGCCGGCGGCGGACAGGTTCCTGGAGCTGGCGACGGAAGAGGTGAAGCGGCTGCGGCAGGGGGTCCCCGGACGAGACGGCCCGGGCGAGGCGACCGTCGACGTCGGCGCCGTCACCTTCGCGCCGCAGATGGCGCGCGCCGAGCGCCAGATCGCCGATGCCGTCGCGCGCGGGGGGCGCGTGCTGACCGGCGGCGCTCCCCGCACGGATCTGGGAAACGGGCAGTTCTTCGCCCCGACGCTGATCGCCGACGCCACGCCGGAGATGGAGGTGATGCGCGAGGAGACCTTCGGGCCGCTCCTGCCGGTCATGCGGGTGGCGAGCGCCGACGAGGCGGTGCGCATCGCCAACGATTCGCCGCTGGGCCTGGCAGGCAGCGTCTGGTCGGCGGACGCCGGCAAGGCGCGCGCGATCGCGCGACGGATCGCCACCGGCACGCTGGCGGTGAACGACGCCGTCCTGTTCAACTACTTCTGCGTCGAGGCGCCGCTCGGCGGGATCAAGGGGAGCGGCTCCGGGTTCCGCCACGGGACCGAAGGGCTGCGCCAGTTCTGCCGGATCGAGACGATCATCGAGGACCACCCCCTCTTCGGCTGGCTGTCGCCCTTTCTCGCGCGTCAGCTCACCTTCCCCTACCGGGCGCGCACGATGCGGCTCCTCCGCCGCTTCATGCGGGTGTTTTATTAGATCGGGACCCTGGAAGGGTCCCGCGCTCCCCCGACGAGGTCGCGCGAGCAAAGCTCGCGCTCCCTCACGCGATCTGCGCGACTACGCAGACGCGGAGGCGCCGCCGTCGCGGACGCGCTCGATCATCGCGAACAGGTCGTCGAGATCGATCGGCTTGCGGATCGCCCCCTGCACCTTCAAGGTGCGTGCCTTCTCCTCCATGCGGCCGTCGGCGCTGAGCAGCACGACCGGTAGGTGCGCGAACGCCGGATCGTTCTGTTGCGCCACCCGGAACTCCGAGCCGCTCATCCGCGGCATCATCAGATCCAGCAGGATGAGACCGGGCCGCGCGCCACCTTGCAAGATCTGCAGCGCCTGCTCGCCGTCGCTGGCGGATTCGACCTCGTACCCCCGATCGCGCAGCGTTTCCACCAACGCCTCGCGAACGTCGAAGTCGTCCTCGACGAGCAAGATGGAGAATTGAGGCACCCCGGAAGTGTACTAGAACAGCCTCACGTGATCCGGTTTTGCTGCTCGAACCGTCTCGAGGCGCTGGTCGAGGCGCTGGCCGACGCCGTCGGTGCCGGCCGGACCAGCTTGTTCGATCCGGTGACGCTGGTCGTCCCCAACGCGCTGGTCGAAGGCTACGTCAAGCAGGGGCTGGCGCGGCGTCTCGGCATCGCCGCGCACATCGAAACCGGATTCCTGCGCGGCTTCTTGCGCAAGGTGGCGGCCAGCAGCGCGCCGGACGCGGTGATCGCCGACCGGGATCTCCTGGAAGGCGCGCTCCTGGAGCTGTTCCACGATCAGGGATGGCTGGGCGGCCCCGAGCTTGGCCCGGTGCGCGACTACCTCGGCGGTGGAGGCGGCGCCCTCGACGCCGACGCGCGCGATCGCAAGCGCGTCCAGCTGGCCGCCGAGCTCGCGGCGCTCTACGACGAGTACGCCTTCTCGCGCCCCGAGATGCTGGCAGCCTGGCGCGAGGGGGGACTCGCCCCGGAGGCCGATACGGCGCTGCAGCGCTGGCAGCGGGAGATCTGGCTGGCGCTGCATGGACCGGGCGGGCTCTTCGCGGCCCGCGGGGTGGTCACGCTGCCCGACTTCTTCGCCCGCACGCCGGTCGCAGCGCTACGCCCGCCGCCCGCCGTGCACCTGTTCGGGATCTCCTACGTGGCGCGCCTCTACGGCGCCATCTTCGAGACGCTCGCGCGCGCGACCGATCTGTTCGTCTACACGTTGAGCCCCGACCGCGCGACCGCGTCCGGAGAGGCGCCCGGCGAAGCGACGGTTGAGGCGGGCTCACCGCTCGAACAGTGGGCGCGCCCCGGCCGCGACAACGTGCAGCTCCTGGCCCGGCTGGCCGGCGCAGCCGTCGACGCCCGCTTCCTCGATCCGGCGGCGGGGGCGCGCGCCCCGCGGCTGGCGGCGCTGCAAAAGGCGGTGCTCGATCGCGCGCCGATGCCCCGCCGCAAGCGCAGCTCCTCCGATGAAAGCTTGACCGTCGTCCCGGCGACCGATCCGCGGCGAGAGCTCGAGACGATCGCCGCGGAGATCTGGTCGCGCGTGCGGGGCGACGAAACCCTGACCTTCGCCGACTTCGCCGTCGTCGTCCCGGCGGCCAGCGCCGCCGTCTACCTGCCCCTGGCGCAGGCGGTGTTCGAGCAGGCGTCGCGCCTGCCGCACACGATCGTCGACCTCCCCCGCTCGGCGGAGCGCCGAATCCTGGACGTCGTGGCGCTGCTCCTCGAGCTGCCGCTCGGATCGCTGGGGCGGCCGGATCTCTTGCGCGTGGCGATGCACCCGACCGTGGCGCGCCGATTCCCCGACGTCGACCCCGAGGACTGGCTGGCGCTCTGCGAGGCGCTGGAGATCGTGCGCGGCGCCGACCGCGCCGATCAGCCCGACAGCTACCTCGAGCGCGATCGCACCAGCTGGGATCAGGGTCTGCGACGGCTGGCGCTGGGGGCGTTCCTGTCGGGACCGCGCAGCGGCGCGGAGGAACCGTTCGTGCTCGACGGCGAGGCGATGCTCCCGGTCGATCTGGCGCCGGATCTCGAACCGGCGGCCCGCGCGCTGGGGATCGTCGCCCGCGAGCTCATCGCCTTCGCGCGCGCCGGGCGCGGCGCGCCGGCGCCGTTCGAGGCCCACGCGGCGCTCCTCCGGCGGACAATCGCGCAGACGATCTTCCCCGAGGCGGGCGACGAGGAGGCCGCGCTCGGCGACGCCCTCCGCGCCATCGAGACGGTCGCGGCGTCTCTTCCCGCGATGCTGCCGGTGAGCTTTCGGGTGGCGGCCGAGCTGGTCAAGGCGCGCCTCGGCGCAGCGCCGCGCCGACACCGCGCGCCCGAGGGGGTGACCGTCGCCTCGTTCGTTCCGATGCGCGCGCTGCCGTTCCGCCACATCTTCGTGGCCGGCCTCGACGAGCGTGCCTTCCCGGCGCCCGACTCCATCCGAGCGCTCGATCTGCGCGCGAGGGCGCGCCGCCCGGGCGACGTGACGCCCCGGGAGCAGGACCAGCACATGTTCCTCGAGACGCTCCTCGGCGCGCGCGAGCGGATCACCCTCTCCTACGTCGCGCGGGATGCGGTCACGGGCGAGGAGAAGAGCCCGTCATCGGTGGTGCGTGCGTTGCTCGATCTGGTCGAGCCTGACCACGCAGCCGAGGCACCGTCGGAGATCGTGCGCGCGCGGCCGCCGCTCGCGCGTCACGAGGACGCCGCGGCTTGCGCGGTGATCCCCGCCGCCGCGCGCGAGCGTCGGGCGGCAGGTCTCGGGGCCTCTCTCCGCCGGGCGAACGGCGGCGGCGCGCGCCAGCTCCCGCCGCTGGGCGAGTTGCGGGGCGCGCTCGGCGCCGGCGTCTGGCCGGGCGTCGCCGCCGAGCTCGATTGGATAGGGCCGCCCGAGCGGGCGGCCGGCCTGCGGGCGCGCCGCGGACTGACCCTGACGGACTTGCGGCGATTCCTCGAGTGTCCGCTGCAGGCTTCGGCGCGGGTGCTGCTGCCGGTCGCAGACGAGGGGGATGCGCTGGCCGAGGCGGAGGCAGCACTGCGCGAGCACGAGCCGCTCGACGAGGTACGCGCCGAGACCGTCCCCTTCCTGCGCGACGTCGTGATGGGAGCGCTGGGCGGCGCGGTCGCGGTCACTGACGCCGGGGACCGGGCGCTGGCGGCCGCTTATGATCGGGCCGCTGAGGCGCGCCGGCTCGAAGGGGTGCTCCCCGACGGGCTCTTCGGTCGCGCGATGCGCGAGCGCCACCTGGTCCTTCTCGGCTGCTGGCGGGACGGGATCCTGCGCGCGACCGGCGGTCTGCTGTCGCCGCCCGCGCCACTCTGGCTGGGCGTCGCGCCCGAGCACCGGCGCGACGTCGTCCTCCGGGCGCCGCTCGCCGTTCCGCTGGCCGACGGAAGCTTGGTGACAATCACCGGGCGCACCGCGCTCTGCGGGCGTGCCGCCGACGAGTCGCGCGTCGTCCTCTCCCTCCACGCCTCGACCAGCCAGGACAAGCTGGAACGGGATCTCCTCGGCCCATTCTTCACCCATCTGGCGCTGGCCGCGCTCGGCGACGGAGAGCGGCCGACGCGCGCGATCATCGTCCGCCCCGGGAAGGACGGCGGGTCGGACGTCGAGGAGCGACTATTCCTTCCAATCGCCGCCGACCCCGCCCGCAACTACCTCGGCGTCCTGGTCGCCGAGCTGCTCCACGACGTGCACGCCTATTTTCTCCCCTGCGAGGGGGTCTTCTTCTGGAAGGACCACACCGACAAGGGCGACGAGATCGGGGTGCGGCAATCGATCCTGCTCCTGCGCGACGACAACTGGACGCGGTTCGCGTCGGACCACGGTCCGATCCCCGACCCGCGTGACTACCCGGTTCCCGACGAGGCGGCGGCCCGTACCATGGTGGAGCGGCGCTTCGCCCCTTACTTCGGAGCCACGGCACCGGTCGTCGAGCCCGCCCCCCGGAGGAAGCGGCGATGACCGCCGCACCGCCGATCCTCTACCCCTTCCCCGCCGAGCTGGCACAGATCCCGCTCGACCGCTCGGCGGTCATCGAGGCGTCGGCCGGGACGGGGAAGACCTTCCTCATCGAGCACCTCGTCGTCGACCGGTTGGTCCGCGGCGAGACGCGCATCGAGGAGATGCTGGTCGTCACCTTCACGGACCGCGCGGCCACCGAGCTGCGACGCCGAATCCGGTCCCTCATCCAGACGGTGGCGGGAGCCGATCGCACGACGGGTGAATTGCCTTTTGCCTGGACGATCGACGACAGGGCGCGCGAGCGCTTGACCGCCGCGGCGGCAGCGCTAGAGGGGGCGTCGATCTCGACCATCCACGCTTTCTGCCAGCGTGTGCTCACCGAGCAGGCTTTCGCGGGCGGCCGTCTTCTTCTCCAGCAGAGCATCGAGAGCCGCGGCGCCTTCGCCGCCGCGTTCGCCGAGGTGCTGCGTCAGGAACTGGCCGTCGACCCGGCGCACGCCCCTTACCTCGAGGCCTATCTGGCGCGAGGCGGTGGAGGGGGCTCGGTCGAGAGCCTCGAGGCGCTTCTCTACCGGGCGCACCAGCTGCGCGCCTCGTGGGGCACGCCGCTCGATCCCGAACGGATTGCCGTCGCCGCCGGCCGCCTCGCGCGCCTCGCGCCGCCCGAGATCGAGGCGGCCTGCGCGGGGCTGCACGCCCAGACGGCCAAGGCCGTCGCCGCGCGGCTTTCGGCTCTCTACCAGGCAGCGCGGCGCCTCGAAGCCGACGGCGACACGGCGCGGTTCCTGGCCGCGCTCGACGTCGGGAAGGAAGATCTGCTCGCCTTTGTGGTCGACCGGCTCGGGCGCCGAACCGCCAGCGACGTCTCCGCGCTCGTCGAGGATCTCGCCGAGGTGGCGATCCCGCTCGAAGCAGCGGCGGCGCAACTCTTCGTCCCGCCGGTGGCTGCACGGCTGGCGGCGCGAAAGCGCGCGGCCGGGCTCTACGACTTCGACGACATGCTGACGCTGGTCGCCGAGGCGCTTCGCGGTCCCGGTGGCGAGAACCTGATCGCCACCCTGCGGAACCGCTACAAGCTGGCGATCGTCGACGAGTTTCAGGACACCGACAAGGTTCAGTGGGAGATCTTCCGGACCATCTTCGACGACGGCGCCGGCCGGCCCATTTATCTGGTCGGCGATCCCAAGCAGGCGATCTACGGCTTCCGGGGCGCCGACGTGACGACCTACGCCGAGGCCCGCGACGCCCTCGCTGGCGGGGCCGAGCCCCATCATCTCACGCGCAATTTTCGCTCCACGCGCCCGATCATCGACGGCTACAACGCGATCCTCGATCAGAGTGCCGCCCCACCCTTCTTCGACCACGAAGACGTGAAGTACGACCCTCCGGTCACGTTCGGCCGATCCGACGACGCCAATCCGCCTTCGGGCGCCCCGGCGGCGGCCATCACCCTCTTGCGGGTGACGGCCAACGACGAGGTCGCCCGCTTGCCCATGCGCTCCGTGCGCGAGGGGCTGGCGCAGGCGGTGGCCGGCGAGATCGCGCAGCTCCTCGCCGGCACCGACCCGCCCCGCCCGAGCGAGATCTTCGTACTGACGCGGACCTGGGTGGAGGCCAAGGCGGCCGCGGTGGCGCTGGCCGCGCGCGGCCTCCCGGCCGTCATCTACAACCAGGAGGGGCTCTACCTGTCGCCGGAGGCGCGGCAGGTCAGGGACCTCTTGCGCGCCGTCGCCGATCCGCGCGATCCCGCCAAGCGGCTGCGGGCCTGGCTGACGCCGTTCTTCGGGCTGTCGCTGGCGGATCTTCCGGCGGCGACAGCCGCCGACGGCGACCACCCGCTCTACGCGCGTCTCTTTGCCTGGCACGTCGTCGCCGCACGCGAGCCCTTGGGGCGACTCTACGCGCGCATCCTCGAGGAGAGCGGCGTTCTGCTCCGCGAGTGTTTCCTGGGCGAGAGCGCGCGGCGCCTGGTCAACATCCGGCATCTGTTCGAGGTACTGGGCGCGGAGGACGCGCGGGCCGCCCGCCCGCTCGGCGACGTCGTTCGCCGCCTGTCGGCGCTCGGCGGCAAGCTGGTGACGCCCGCGCCCGAAGAAGGGAACGTCCAACGCCTCGAGAGCGATCGCGACGCCGTGCAGATCATGACCATGCACAAGGCCAAGGGGCTGGAAGCCGACGTGGTGTTTCTCTACGGCGGCTTCAGCCCTTCGCCGAACAAAGGGGTGCGCCAGTACACCGTGGGCGGCGCCCGCCTGGCCACCGCCGGCCGTCCGCGTAAGAACGCTCTCGCGGACCTCATCAAGCGCGAGCGGGCCAGCGAGGACCAGCGGCTCTTCTACGTGGCCCTGACGCGCGCCCGGCGGCTGCTCTACCTGCCGTTCTCCGGCGAGGGGGAGAGCGACGCGCCGCTGGACGGGGGGATGCGCGAGATTCGATTGGAAGCTCACCGGCGGCTACTCGCACGTCAACCGGCGCCTGCGCGCGCTGCGTGCCGACGAGACGCAGCGCCACCACTTCGAGGTTCGCGACGTCCCGATCGATCCGCGGGCCACCGGTGACGGCGGGCGGCCGAAGGTGACGCTGGGGCTCGTCGGCTGGCGGCCCGAGGCGGACAAGGGTCCCGCGCCGGCGACCGGCGAGCTCGCCCGTCTCGCCCGCGAGCGGCTCGGCCCCACCCTCACCTCGTACAGCCGGATCAAACACGCCGAGGGGGGCTACCGGCCCCCGACGGAAATTCACGACGAGACTTCCGAATCGGGAACCCTGGGAGGGTTCCCGACCCCTCCCGCGACGATTCTGCTCGGCGAAGCCGAGCAGAGTCCACGCGACGATGCTCCGCCGCTCGCGGACGACGACCTCCCCGGCGGCGCCCGGGCCGGGATCTTCGTCCACGACCTGCTCGAGCGGGTGCCGCTCGAGACGCTGCGCGAGGCGGGCGACTTCGAGAACTGGATCGCGCGCGACGACATCCGCGCGCTGCTCGAGGGGACGCTGCGCCGGCACGCGCGCGATCCGCGGCAGCTGGGCGCGGCGGCGCGGATGGCGTACGCGGCGCTCACCACGCCACTGCCGGTCCTGGGCGGCGTGCTCTCGGGGCTGGCGCATGCCGCGAACGTCGCGCGCGAGATGGAGTTCCTGTTCCCCTTCCCCGCCGCCGCCGGTGGCGCCGACCGCGGCTACGTCAAGGGGTTCGTCGACGTCATCTTCGAGCACGAGGGGCGCGTCTATTTCGGCGACTGGAAGACCGACCGTCTCGCCAGCTGGGACGAAGCGGCCGTCGAGGCCCACGTCGCCAAGAACTATGCGCTGCAGGAGCAGCTTTACGCGCTGGCGCTGGTGCGCATGCTCGGCGTCGCCACCGCCGCCGACTACGAGGCACGCTTCGGCGGCACGCTCTATCTGTTCGTGCGCGGGCTGCCGGGCGCCATCCGCAGCCGGCGGCCGACCTTCGCGGAGATCATTTCCTGGCAAGGCGAGATCGCGGCGCGTCTGGCGGAGGGGAGCGCGTGAGCCCGGCGCGCGTCAGCGATACGATCGAGCGGCGGTGGCCGCCCGCGTGGGGTGTGGCCCTGGCGGGTCCCGACACCGACGAGGCCGCGCTCTACCTGGCGCTCGAGGCGGCGAGCTGGCCGCGCGGGCTGCCGGCGGCCTCGCGCCGGGCTTTTGGGCTGCTGGTGCTTGCCTCCTGCGAGGCGCGGACCGAGGGGGCGACGCGCCTGCCGCTCGGCGGCGAGCTCGGTGCCCGGCTCGACCGCCTGGGCGCGCGCGCCGAGGATCGCGCCGCCGCGCTGGCGCTCGCCGCCGGCCTGGCGGAAGAGGCCGCGCTCGCCCCACTGGTCGGGCGCCCCGGCGATCGTCGGCCGTTCATCGTGGAGGGGGGCTGGCTCTACCAGGAGCGCGATCTGCGGCTCGAGCTGCGGCTCGCCGACGCGCTCGCCGCGCGGCTCGTCCAACCGGCCGAGGCCGCGCCCGCCCAGGCGCTCGACGCCGCCGCCGGCGGCGCGCGCCGCTGGACCGCGGCGCAGCGCGCGGCGATCGAGGCCGCGCTCGGGCGGTCGCTCACCGTGGTGACGGGCGGCCCCGGAAGCGGCAAGACCGCGCTCATTGGCGGCATCGTCCGGGCCTGGCGCGCGCAGGGGATGGCGCCGGAGGCGATCGCCGTCGCCGCGCCGACCGGCAAGGCGGCGAACCGGATCGCCGAGGGGTTGGCGCAGGGCGGCCTCGGGGATCCCGCGCCCGGAACGCTGCACCGCCTGCTCGGCTTCTCGGCGCACCGCTCGTTGCGCGGCGGCCCCTTCCGCCACCACGAGAACAACCCGTTGCCCCACGCCGGGGTGATCGTCGACGAGGCCTCGATGGTCGACCTCGCGCTGGTCGAGCAGCTGGCGCGCGCGCTGCGGCGGCAGGCGCGTCTGGTCCTCATCGGCGACGCCGACCAATTGCCGGCGATCCAGGCCGGCAGCGTCTTCCGCGATCTCGCCGCCGTCGCGCTCCGCCTGCCCGAGAGCCACCGCATGAGCCCCGACGATCCCGACGGCGCCGCGATCCTGGCGGCGGCCCGCACGATCGCCGCCGGCGAAACGCCCGCTACCTCTGCGGCGCATGGCCCGGCCGGGATCGAGGCGCTCGCCTTCGCCGGCTTCGAGCTCTGCGAGCCCGACGCGCGCGACGCCAGCGGACGGCGGCTCGTCGCCGCCTTCATCGACCACTGGTTCGATCGCCACATCCGGCCCGCGCTCGGGGCCGGGGACCTTCGCCCGGCTCTGAAGCTCGAGGGAGAGAGGCTCGGACCCGACGGCGACGCGCTCGCGCGCGGCCTCCTCGAACGCCACCGGCGCGCACGCCTCCTGACAGTCACCCGCGTCGGCCCGGCGGGAAGCGATCGGATCAACGCGGCTCTCGTGCGGCGCGCGGCGGAGGGGCTGCGGGTCGACCCCGACGGCGACGCGCTCGCGCCGGGCACGCCCGTGATGATGATCGAGAACGACTACGACCGCGGCCTCATGAACGGCGACCAGGGGGTCACCCTCAGCGTCGCCGCCGGCCCGGGCGGCCGCGTGGCGGTGGTGGCTTTTACGCGCGACGGAGCCCTGGCGCTCTTCCCTACGGCCACGCTGCGGGGCGCGATCGCCGTCGCTTACGCCACCACCGTGCACAAGGCGCAGGGGAGCGAGCTCGAGAGCGCCGCCCTGATCCTCCCCGAGGCCGATCTGCCGCTTCTCTCGCGCGAGCTCGTCTACACGGCCGTGACCCGCGCCCGCCGATCGATCGTGGTGGTCGGCCGCCGCGCGCTGCTCGCCGCGGCTGCCGCGCGGCCCCTGGGACGATCCTCGGGGCTCGCCGAACGGCTCGCCGCGCGCGGCGCGTTCGCGCCCCCGGCGACCCCATCCATCGACGAACGGTAACCCCGCTTGGCTGAGCGGATTACGCCCCGGTAACGGGCGGCGCGCCGGACCAAGCCAACGGCCGACAACCCGCGCCGCACAGCGCGGCACCTGCCTTGCACATGCTCACGCTCGTGCGGCTGCGGTCTCGGTCCGAACGGACATCGCAAACGGGGGTGAAGGCCATGGGTGGTGCCGTCGACACGAACACGCCGGTCAACGATCCGTTCGACCACGAGCAGCGCTTCCTGCTCTCGCGCACGGAGATGCGCCGTTTCCTCGAGGCGATAGCCCCCCGCACCGCCGTCGAGATCTACGACCCCGCGCGCCCGATCTCCTACACCCGGACGACCTACCTCGACACCAACGACCTGCTCTATTTCAGCTCTGCCGAGGGGGCACCGGCCCGGCGGCTGCGCGTCCGCGAGTACGCCGTGGCGGCCTCGGCGAAGGACGAGCCCGTCTTCTCCGGCGTCGCCTTCATCGAGCTCAAGCAGCACGCGGGGGCCGCGCGCAGCAAGATGCGCCTCTCGGCCACACCGGCGGAGATCGCCCGCCTCATCGCCCGTCACGACGTGCACCAGCCTTCCCCGGGGGCGACGGCGCCCTGGTCGGTGATCGCGCTCGAGCTGTCGCTGCCCACCATGGAGCCGCGGGTGGCGACCTGGTACCGGCGGCTCTGCCTCACCGCCGAGGGACGGCGCGTGCGGATCACGCTCGACGAGAACCTGACCTTCTGCCGGCCGCGGGCGCTCGGCTCCCCGGGCAGCCCGGCCGCGCCGCCCGCAAAGGAGATCGTGGCCGCGTTTCCCGCGCGGGTCCTGGAGGTCAAGCACTGCGGCGAGATGCCGGTCTGGTTGCAGCTGGCGCTGCAGGCGCTGGAACCGGCGGACGGCTTTTCCAAGTTTCAGATGGGGATGACCGCTCTCGGCCACGGGGCCGAGAGGCGCGGCGCGCCCGAAGAAGGCGCCGCGACGGAGGTCGTCCCCTTCGCCCTCGGATCCTTCGTCGCCGCGTGAAGGTGGAGAGGGATGTTCGTCGTCTTCGAGGGGATCGACGGCAGCGGGAAGACGACGATCTCGAACAAGGTCGCCAAGACTCTGCGCGAGCGGGGCCTCACCGTCGAGCACCTGCGCGAGGAGGGCGCGTTCGCCTCCAAGGTCACCCAGGGGATCCGCGACTTCTGCCGCGACGCCCGCAACATGGCGCTCACCCCGCGGGCCGAGCTGATGCTCTACCTCGCGCGCGAGGTCCAGCTGGCCGACGAGGTCCTGCGCCCCGCGCTGGTCCGCGCCGACGTGGTGATCGCCGACCGGTACTTCTACACGGCCGCGGTGCTGGCCGCGGGGCGCGACCTCTCCGCCACCGAGACGGCCCCGGTGGTCGCCGCCTCCGCGAACGGCCTCTGGCCCGATCTGGCCTTCCTGATCGACGTCGACCCCTCGGTGGCGCGCGGACGACGCAAGGTGGCCAAGATCCTGACCGCCGACCGAAAACCGGTCTCCCGCAAGGGGCTCACCGGGAGCGGCCTGCAGACCAAGCTGCGCACCGGCTATCGCGCGCTGGCCGAGGAGGACCCCGCCCGCTGGATCGTCGTCGAGAACAGCGACGCCGACCTGGACCAGGTGGTCGGCGCCATCGTCGGCGCGATCGTCGGCGCAGGCACGGATCGCGGGGCGGCGATGGCGGAGGTGCGCGCGCGCCTCGCTGCGGCGAGGTCGCTCTTCGTCCCGCCGGCGGTCGACGGGATCCGGGCGGCGCTGGGGGCTTTTCTGGCGTGGGTCGATCACCGCGCGCTTCGCGAGCCGGCGCTGGCGGCTTACGTCCTCGGCGGGACCGCCGGCGAGGGGATCGACGCGCGGCGCTTCGCGCTCGCCCCGGCCGCGCCGCGGGTCGTCGCCCGCGGGCTGCGCGGCCTCTCCGACGCAGCCTCCTGGCACCTGCGGCGGCAGCTCCTCGAGTCGGCCCCGGGCGAAGTGGCGCTCTCGCTCGGTGATCTCGCCTCCGAGGCCAGCGAGGCGTGGGCGCTGCGCGAGCTGCTCGCCGACGTGGCGCCCGCCGAGGTGGCAGCCAGCCTCGAGGGTCTCGACGACGAAACCGCCTGGGCCCTGCGCGCGGAGCTCTTCACGCGGGTGCCCGAGTCGGTCCTCGCCTCGCTGGCGCTGCTCGACGTCCCGCGCGCCTGGGAGCTTCGCCACCGGTGGGTCGAGGTGCGGGGCGGCCTCGGCCGGGCCACCGGCAACTACCTGCGCGCGCGCGCCCTCGCCCGCTCGGTGACGGGCCTCGACGGCGCCGACGCCTGGAAGCTACGCAAGGCGGCGCGCGAAAGCGCACCGGTCGCCGCGCTGGTGTCCCTCAAGGGCCTCGGCGGCGAGAAGGCCTGGCTCTGGCGCGACCGCGCGGTCGGCCGCGCGCCCAAGGCGGTGCTGTCGACGATCGTCGGGATGGACGACGCGCGCGCCTGGGGCCTGCGCGTGGCGACGGCCCTCCGCTGCCGCGAGGCGCTCGATTCGATGATCGGCCTCGATGACCCGACCGCCTGGGAGATCCGCGAGAGCTGCCTCGAGATCTGGCCGCCGAGCGTCGTCAAGAGCCTGGGCGTGCTGGTGAGCGGCGCGCGCGGGCACGCGCTGGCCGAGCGCGCGCTGGCCCAGTTCCCCGACCAGATCTCGCTGCTCAAGCAGGCGGCCATCATCACCACCGGCGCCAACCTTCTGAGATCGGTGCTGGCGGCCTGACCATGCCGGCCTTGGATCTCAACGACACGCTGGGGCTCGACACCATGGGCGCGGCCAAGTTCGAGGTCGTGCTGGTCCGCCTGATCGTCGCCTCGCTTCTCGGGGCGTTTCTCGGATTCCGCCCCTGGCGGCGCCTGCTGCCGAACGCGCTGCCGCCCGCCCGCGAGGTGGCGCAGGCGCAGACGCTCATCGCGGTGGCGGGCGCGCTCATGGTGGTGGTGATCGGCCACAGCACGGCGCGCGCCTTCGGCCTGGTCGGCCTGGGAGGCTTCATCCGCTTCCGGTCGGGGATCAAGGACACGCGCGACGCCGCGGTGATGTTCGTGATGATCGGCCTCGGGATGGCCTGCGGCCTCGGCGCGGTGCCGATGGCGGTGGTGGCCACGCTGTTCGCCGGGATCGTGCTGGCGCTGTTCGACGTCGGACGGCGCGCGCGGCTGCGCCTCGTGCGCGTGTCGGTCCAGATCGACGATCCGCGCGCTGCCTGGGAGCGGATCAAGCCGGTCTTCCCCGGCGCGCGCGTGCTGGAGCTCCCCGACGGCGGTCCCGGCCCGGGGCGGCTGGTGATGGACACCGTGCTCGGCGAGACGATGGACGCCGCCTCGGTGCTGCGGCTCCTGGCCGAGCGGGAGGTTGCGGGCGTTCACGCGGTTTGCATCGACGAAGGGAAGACGGGGTTCGCCGCCGGATGACCGGCTGCGGAAGAGGCACTCAGGGAAGGAGCAGGCACATGCGTTTCTTAGCGAGGACGGTTCCACTGGCCACGATGGCGGCGCTGGCCGCCGTCGGGTGCGGCGGGAGTGGCTCAGGCCAGGGCGGAACGGGCGGAACGGGCGGAACGGGGATGCTGGCGGCCGACGGCGCCGTGCCGCAGGTGACCAGCGGCCGCTACCAGCCGCTGGTGGTCGGCGCCACCTGGGTCTACAGCGTCACCGACACCGGTGTCGCGTACACCAAGAACAGCGCGGTCGAGACCTACGAGGACATGGGCGGCGAGGCCGCGGGCATCATGGGCTACAAGGTGAGCGAGACGATCAAGACCAGCACCCAGCTCACCTGGTACGAGTCGACCGCCACCGACGTGCGGCGCCACCACGACCAGGAGATCGATTCCAGCGGGAACCTGTCGTCGGAGGACTGGTACACGCCGTACGACCTGCGGGTCGACGAGTCGCCCGAGCACCTCACGGCCGGGGCCGCCTGGACCATGAGCTACACGGACGCGCACACCTCCGCCAAGAAGCCAGCCTCGATGAAGACCATCACCGAGAATTGGACCACCGACGCCGTCGACGAGGTGGTCACCGAGCCGGCCGGAACGTTCAAGGCGCTCAAGATCACCCGGACCGACACCTCCGACGGCACCGCCAAGAGCCAGTGGTTCGTCGCGGGCGTCGGCAAGATCCGCGAGTCGAACACCACCGGCCACCTCGAAGAGCTGCAGAGCTACAGCATCCCGGCCACGAGCGGCTCACCCTAGGCCAGGCCGTAGTCGGCGATCTTCTTGGCGATGGTCGGGTACGAGACGCCGAGCAGGCGGGCGACGGCGGTCCGGTTGCCGCCCGCGAAGGCCAGCAGGCGGGCGATATAGGCGCGCTCGAGCGCCTCGAGATCGGGCGGCTTGCCCACGGCGTCCACGTCGATCGAGAAGAACGACGGTGGCGCCGCCGTCGCCGCGCCGGCGCGCGAGGGGCCCGACAGGATGATGCAGTCGTCGCCGATCACCTCGCGGGTCGAGAGGATCACCGCCCGCTCGATCACGTTCCGCAGCTCGCGCACGTTGCCGGGGTAGTCGTACGCCAGCAGAAGGCGCTCGGTCTCGGGCGCGAACCGGACGGCCGGCTTGCGCATGCGGGTGGCGAAGCGGGCCAGGAAGTGCGTCGCCGAGCGGCAGGATGTCCTCGGGACGCTCGCGCAGCGGCGGGACGCGGATGTGGAAGACGTCGAGGCGGTGGTAGAGATCGAGGCGGAAGGCGCCCTTCTCGACCTCGTCGGCCAGCTCCTTGTTCGTGGCCGCCACGACGCGCACGTTGATCGAGAGGTCGCGGGTGCCGCCGAGCCGCCGGAAGGTCATCTCCTCCAGCACCTTGAGCAGCTTGGCCTGCGTGCCGACCGGCATCTCGCCCACCTCGTCGAGCAACAGGGTCCCGCCATCGGCCTCCTCGAACAGGCCTCGTTTCTGGGTCTTGGCGTCGGTGAAGGCGCCGCGCTCGTGACCGAAGAGCTCGCTCTCGAGCAGGCTCTCCGGCACCGACGCGCAGTTGATCTCGACGAACGGACCGTCCTTGCGACCCACCGTGCGCCGCGCGATGAGGTCGGCTATTAGTTCTTTGCCGGTCCCCGATTCCCCCTGGATGAGCACGGTGGTGTCGGGCGCCTCGGCGACCTTGTCGACCATGTCGATCACCTTGCGCATCGCGGCCGAGGCGCCGGCGATGAAGTCCCCCATCGCGGCCTGGGCGCGCCCGGCCAGCTGGCGCACCTGCGCGCGCAGCCGCTGCGCCTCGATCGCCTTGCGCACGGTGACCACGAACTCGGGGAGCTGCAGCGGCTTCGACAGGTAGTCGAACGCGCCCAGCTTGAGGGCCTGCACGGCGCTGGCCACGTCGGCGTAGGCGGTGGCGATGACCACCAGCGTGTCGAGGCTGCGCTCGCGCGCCTCCCGGGTCATCACCTCGAGCACCGCGATGCCGTCGGTGTCGGGCAGGTGCCGGTCGAGGATCACCAGGTCGCAGGGATCGCGCTGCCAGGCCAGGAGGCCCGCCTGCCCGCTCGACGCGGTGGCCACCACGAACCCCTCCGCCGACAGCGCCTCCTCGGCGACGATGCGGAACGTCTTCTCGTCGTCGATGACCAGCACGGTGGGTTTCACGTCGCCCTCACTTCGGCGGCCGGCGCCGCGACCTCCGACTCGCCGTCGAGCGGGAGCCGCACGCGGAAGAGCGCGCCGCCGGTCGCGGACGCCCCGACGTCGATCGCGCCGCCGTGCGCCTCCACGAACCGGCGCGAGGTGGGCAGCCCCAGCCCGGTGCCGTTCGGCTTGGTGGTGAAGAACGGCTCGAACAGGTGCGCGCGCGCCTCCGCCGACAGCCCCGGTCCGTCGTCGCTCACCTCGATGGTCGCCTCGCCCTCCCGGGCGCCGACCGCGACGGTCACCGCATGCCCCGCCTCCACGGCGTTCTTGATCAGGTTCACCATCACCCCCTGGATCTTGTGCGCGTCGCAGCGGACCGGAAGCGTGGGCGGCGCGTTCACGGTCAGCGCCACGCCCCGGTCGGCGCAGAGATCGCTCACCGCCTCCGCGGCGCGCGCGACGACCGCCGCCAGATCGGCCGGCGCGCGCTCGATGCGCGGCGAGCGCGAGAACGACAGCAGCGAGTCGACCACGTCGCGCAGCCGCGCGATCTCGCCGACCACCTGCGGCCGCAGCCGCGCGACGCGCGCGCTGTTCGCCGGATCCTGGGCGATGAGCTCGACCGCCATCCCCAGACCGTTGAGCGCGTTCTTGAGCTCGTGCGCGATCGCCGCCGAGGTCTTCCCCATCGCCGCGAACCGCTCCGCCTCGACCAGCGCCGCCTGCGTCGCCACCAGCTCCCGCGTCCGATCGTGCACCCGCTGCTCGAGCAGCCCCGCCGCCTCGCGCAGCTCCTGGTCGCGGTTCTGGATCGACGCCTCCATCTGCTCGAACGCCCCCAGCAGGGTCGAGATCTCCTCCGTCCCCGCCGGGCGCGGCGCGGCCGATGCCTGCGGCCGGTCGCCCCGCGCGATGCGGATGGCCCCGTCGGCCAGCGCCTGCAGCGGCCGCGTCAGATACGTCGACAGCAGCACGCCGGCAATGGTCGCGACGATGACGCCCAGGACGAGGATCCCACCCAGCGTAACCCCCTGCTGCTCGATGTTGGCCGTCAGCGTCCGCCAGGGCCAGGAGAAGACCACGGCGTACCGGGTGCCGCCGCCGACCGGCGCGTAGGCGAACAGCGCCTTCTGTCCGCCGTTCTCGCCGACCAGCGTCCCGCTGGTCCCCGTCGAGGCAGCGGCGATCGCCTGCGCCCAGGCGGAGCCACCGACGAGGCGCGGCCGCCCCGGCGGGTAGATGACCCGGCCGGACGTCCCGAACTCCGCGTCCTGGTCGATCAGGACGGCGTCGGTGTCGCGCGGCAGGTTCTCCCGGAAGGTGGGCGAGATCAGGTTGTTCTCGCCGAGGGCGATGACACCCACCAGCGCCCCGACGAAGCGGCCACCGCGCACGACCGGCTGGACGATCTTCAGCGTCTGCCCCAGCGACGGCTCGTCGGTGATCCGGAACAGCGGGCCGGCGTCGCCGCCGTGCACCGCCTGGAACCAGGAGCGATCGCCGAAGGATTCGCCGCGGAACGCCGAGGCGTTCGGCACCGAGCGCACGCAGCGACCGCTGCGGTCGAGCAGCAGGACGGCGGTGTTGTAGAGGACGGAGTGGGCGTGCGCGCCGGAGAGGATCTGCTCCTCTTGCAGCAGATCGGGATCGGCCGGGTTCATGTCCGGCAGCAGCGCCAGCCGCTTCAGCTCGTCCTCGAGGATCTCGAAGTTGTCGCGCAGCGCGAAGGCGCGGTTCTCGGCGAACAGCTGGTACTCGGTGGTCAGCTCGCGCCGCATCGTGCGCGCCGACTGATAGACGGTCGTCCCGCCCGCCAGGCCGATCGACACGACCAGCAGCGACGTCAGGACCAGCGAAAGCTCCGTCCGGAGGGTCAGAGCTGCAACGCTAGCACCGCCCGCAAGGTTTTACACACCTTGCTCCACCCTGAAACCACCCCTTGACCACGCACGGGCTAGCTTGCGGTCATCGGGAGGTACACATGATGTCGGTCCTGGCGCGGCGTTTGGAGAGCGATCGGCGGCTCGTGGGGAGCGCGGGGTTCGCGGCGAAGATGGTCGGCATCGGCCTCGGCGCCGGGTTGCTGCTGGTGGTTTGCCAGTTCCTGATCGACGCCTGGTTCCGCGCGATTCGGTAGCTCCCGATCGTCCGGCTGTCGCGGCTGTTCATCTTTGAACAGCCGGTAGATCGGTCTGACACTCGCGCGGGCGTCGGCCCGCCGCTGCCCGCCGCCCAGGCGACCTGGCCCGGGTGTTGCTCTTGTCGGCAGCCATGACCGCCCGTGCCGCGCTGCTGCTGCTCGCCACCGTTGGGTGCACGACGACCACCTAGGGCCGACCGGGCTCGCCCGCGGCGCAGGACTGGCTGGCGCGCCACGACAGGTCCGAAGTTGAGGCGGACGTGGCGGCCGACCGCCCGACCGATCGCGCCGAGGTCGTGATCGACGCTCGGTCGCCGACCGACGTCCGGTTCCTGGCCCGGGACGCGAGCGTCCTCTCCGCCGACCAGGTGCACAAGGTCGTCGACGTCTACCACGGCCTGGGCGCGCTCGAGGGGACGGCGATTGGCCTCGGCGCCGGCGCGCTGTTCGGCCTGATTTACGGCGGCACCCGCCCGCTCGACCAGTACGAGCAATCGATGGACTGCACGATCGTCTGCAACCACACCGACGCGGCCGAGGTTTCGGCCATCATGTTCGGGGTCCTGGGCCTGGTGGTGGGCGCCGCGACCGGAGCCATCGTCGGCACGCGCGAGGTGCTCGACCTGCGCTGACACGCGACTCAGCATTGGCCAGGGTCTCGAGGCTCGTCCGGCTAACGTCGCCCTGGGAAGGGACGATGCGGGTTGAACTCAGTGAGGCTGTAGACGAGGTCGTCGAGGCTCTGTTTGCATGAACCGCAGAACACCTTCGAGTCGCCGTTCGGCACCATGGAGGCACCGCACCCAGGGCAGAACCACTTACCTTGCTGAACCGTCGCGACGTCGCCAGTTGACGGCTTGGCCGGACGCGAAGCGGAGAATCGCGCCACGAGTCGGCGCGTGACATCGACAGAGAACAAGGATCCCATCGCGACACATCGGGCTTTCCTGCCCTGGCGGCCCCGTCCGCCGCACGGCTTGTCGACAGCGATGACAGATCGAGCAACCTGTGACAGCCTTCCCGCAGGGTGAAGCGCGGGCGGCAGACGATCACGCGATTGACGGAAGCTGCAGCCCGACTCGCGTTGCTCTTGATCGCATCGTCTTGTTGGGTTGTCTGTGCGACGCCGACACCGACGCCGACATCGCGCAAGCCAGAGCGAGCCCCAGCCATCAATGAGCCCT
The DNA here is from genome assembly GCA_963831685.1 of uncultured Pseudomonadota bacterium. GTDB lineage: Bacteria > Myxococcota_A > Polyangia > Fen-1088 > Fen-1088 > JADGRB01. The sequence continues at coordinate 2,194 of CAWHRJ010000004.1, read as the reverse complement.
CCCCGGTCCGCGGACCCGCGTGTGTCAGTACCGGCCCCCACGTGGACGTCACGATCACGTCGTACATCAAGGGTAAACCGCCCCATGAGACATTCGTGACCGAGGTGCGTGTTCGCAACCCGCTCGCGGTTCCGGTGTGGCTGCTGTACGACGTCGGCGATTCGTTCCCCAGCATCGTCACCTCGGTCGAGCTCTCGCGGACGACCTCCGCGTCCGCAGCCCGCGTCTGGTCATTCTCTGGCGACGGAGGGTTCGAGACGGTGCGGATACCCGGCGACGGGCAGATCACCTTGCGACATGTGGAGCTCTCCTGCATGACTCGAGACCCTCCGCCGGCGATCGTCTTCGCGAGTCGGATCACCGTTGCGGGGCAACCTGCGGAGGAATGGTTCGGCCGGCCCGGTCTTCTGCCCACGACGGGCGATTTCGACCTCACCTCAGAGCAGTCGCCGGTGACGGAGCACGAGTGGCAGACGGACGACTCCCTCAACGCGCCCGCGGTGCACGTTGACGTGCTCTGCGTGAGCCGTCTGAACCTATCGGCGGACGTCGCGCCCACGCCCTAGCCGAGCCGGCGTGGATCCGCATCCTCTTCGTTGCCGGGTCGACGCCGATCGTCTCGATCGAGACTCCACAAAAGCAGCAGGGCCCGAAAGTGACCTTCACGTTTTCTTTGTCGACCATCGCGAGATCCGTCCAACGATCACGCGTTCAGCGGCGGCGCGCAAGCGCCGTCTGACCTTGCCCCGGAGAGTGGACACCCAACAAGAGGAAGCGTCACGGAGGTTGCTCGCGACCTCGGCATCGCTCGCAGCTTGCTCCAACGATGGAAGAAGCAGATGGAGGGTCGGGGTGTTGCGCCGGGCTCGGGCAAGCCAAGTCTCTCGGATGACTCCGAGGAACTCCGCGTACTTCGCAACAAGCTCCGGGATGTGACCGAGGAACGCGACATCCTAAACACAGCACTGGCGTACTTCGCGGACGACCAGAAGTGAAGTTCCACTTCGTATCGCTGGACTACGAATCACCCGAAGCCTATGAAAGACATCTCAACGCAGCTTGACCCGTGTCCGTTTTTCCGGGGGAAGATCAATCCGCTGCAACGGCTTGTTGGCCGTCCGCACGCGCGCTACCCTTGATCCTCATGCGGAACTTCACGGCCGTCAGCGAGAGGGATCCCGGCACCGGTCTATTCGTGGGCTATGTCCCGGGATGGCCGGGTGCGCACTCGCAAGGCGCTAGCATCGACGAGTTGCGGAAGAACCTCGAAGAGGTCGTCGCGATGCTTCTCGAGGACGGCGAGCCCAAGCTGGAAGGGGAGTTCATCGGGACGCAGACCGTCAAGGTCGCATAGAGTGGGCGACGTTCCGGTCCTCAAACCCCGTGAGGACGCCGGGATTCTGGAACGCCTCGGGTTCGTCGAAGTTCGACAACGTGGCTCCCACCGGCAGTATCGCCACGCGGACGGCCGTGCGACCACGGTTCCATCCATCCCGGCAGGGACATCTCGCCGACACTGTTACGGGTGATCGCGCGAGACATCGGAATGGACGTCCGCGACTTCGTCGCGCGTCGCTGAAGGAAGTACGGCTAACGTCCTGGCGTTCAGCGCTGCAACGCGCGGTTAGCCGGCACCCTCACGCTTGGCAGCACATCTGCGTTGACGAGGACGGCTTCCAATCGCACCGCCTCGTTCCGTCGTTGGAAGAGGGATCTGCGACGGAGCTCGGGCGCGTGATCGGACCGGGAGGCTACGTCCCTCCGTCGACGCGCGTGAACTTCGGATAAGGGCTGACGACGTCGTTCACGGTGTAGCCGCAGCACGTGGTGGGCGCCCAGGACAGAACAGCTACCCAGGTCGATCCATCCGCGAGGGTGGCGTGGACCTGACAACGTCCTGAGGTCGGCGCACCATCCTTGGGCACCATCTCGACGATGATCTCCCCGCCAGCATCCGCGGGAGTCGGGGTGGTGACGGAGCAGGACGGGTCAGCGATCAGGGTGACGATCGGCGCCGTGAGGGGATGTCGATCGATAACACTCACGGCCTCTGAAACGCACTCGGCAGTGCATTTCGCCTGTGTCCCACAGGCGCCCCCCCCAAGAACGACCGCCATCCCGAGCAACACGACCGGCCCGACTCCGAACGACACGTTGCATTTCGTGAAAAGGTGATGTTCCACGTGTACGGCTA
>CAWHRJ010000003.1:0-313056 GCA_963831685.1 uncultured Pseudomonadota bacterium | reverse complement strand
CAGACCACCGTCCTCGGAAACGACGCGATCCCGTCCGGCGATCTGCCGCCCGGATATTGGTTCTGGCGGGCCAGGCCCGCCGGCACCAGCGACGCCGCCTGGACCTCCGCTTGGCTGTTCCGCGTTCGCCGCCGTGCGCCCGAGTACGCGCCACTGGTCAACACAAGCGCCGAGCTCTTCGACGATTTCAACGGCGACGGCTACCCGGACGTGGTCCTGCACGGAGAGAGGGTCGTCTCGATCTATCTCGGCAGCCCGGCCGGCCCCTCGCCGGCGAACTTCGTGTCCGCTGTCGGAGCCTTCGACACGTCGGGCTTCGCCATCGGCCCCAGCGTCGACATGAACGGGGACGGATTCACCGACTTCGGGGCCGTCCACGAGCTGTCGACACCGGGCGGAGACACCCCGGTCGGAATGGTACAACTCAGCTCGCCGACCGAATGGTCGTCAGACTTGTCGTCAGCCTACCCGTACGGATTCTCGTCGGACTACGAGGTGATGCTGGTGACCGGCCCCTACCCTTTGCCGGTCGCGGCACCGATCGGCGTCGGTGACCTGGACGGCGACGGCTACGGGGATCTGGCGTGGGCATTGTCTGACGGCGGCTGGCTCGTCCACGGCTGCGCGGTCGCTCCGGCGAAGGGGCCGTGGATGGCGCTGGGCTGCGGCACGTGCCGGCAGATCTGGACCGCCAGCGGCGACTTCGACGGCGATGGCCACTGGGACGTCGCCTGGGGCGATGTCGACCGCGGGGCTGTCTACGAGGCGACGGGCCCCGTGCCCGGCATCAACCTGGCGGGGAAATTCTTCGCCGTCGATGCGAACGGGGACGGTTACTCGGATCTGCTGACCACCGACAGCTTCGGAAACTTGGCGATCGCGGTCGGCACACCGTACGGCCTGAAGTCTTACCGTCAGAGCGGCTCCAGCCACGCTTACCTTCCGTTCCGGATTGACGCGGTGGCCGATCTGAATGGTGACGGTTACTGGGACATCATCTCCTGGACCGGCGGGGGCGTCCTTTACGGCGGGTCGGAGCTCTGGTCGTTCGTGCGGTCCGCTTCGATCCCGACCGCGTCCAGCGGGGCCGTCGTCGACATGAACGCCGACGGCTACGACGATCTGCTGCTCGCGCTACCGGAAGGTGGGTACCAGTACTTCGCCGGCTCGCCGGACGGGCTCGCGTCCCAGCCGGTCGTCATTCCGGAGGCCGCGACCTCCACCTTGGCCGCGCACTGACGTTCCGTGAGTGTGCGCCTGGGTCCAGGGGCGTTACTGGAACACCGGCGCGTCGGGCCGCGTTGTAGCCGTCCTTGCGGAGCACCCTTTCGTGAAGTTCCCGGGCGCAAGCTCCCATCTTCGATGGATGAAGCCCCCCAAGCTCGAGGCCGTGGTGATCGGGTTCGGTTTCGCGCTGAGCATCGCCCTGATCTCGGTGGGTTGCGCCACCTCGCCGACCATCGACAACTCGGGATCCGGGGGCGCCTCGTCGAGCGGCGGCACGACCGGCTCGGGCGGTGCGACGGGATCGGGCGGGACGACCGGCTCAGGCGGGACGACGGGCTCCGGCGGCACCACCGGTTCGGGTGGGACCACAGGCTCGGGCGGCACAGCCGGTTCTGGTGGCACGACGGCAACGGGGGGCACGACGGGCTCGGGCGGCACCACGGGCTCGGGTGGCACGACCGGCTCGGGCGGTAATACGGGGGACGCCGGACACGGGCCCGGGGGCGCGAGCGGTGCCGGGGATGCGGCCGGCGCAACGGGAGCGGCGGGACATGGCCCCGGGGGCGCGACCGGCACTGCCGGGACCAACGGCGGCGGAGGGAGCTCCGGCGCTTTCTCGCTGACCAGCATGCATCAAGCGGACAACGCGAAGTTCGATTCGAAGTACACCTGCCAGGAGAGCCCTGCGTTGTCAGGAAAGACGGTCGGCGGCCTCGGAAACGGCAGCAATCCCGATCTCGAGTGGATGAACGCCCCGGCGGGAACCATGTCGTTCGCCATCACCTTCCTGGACACGACGCTCATCGACGCCAAGATGGACAGCCTGGGCAACCACTGGGCCATCTGGAACATCCCCGCGACGGTGATGACCTTCCCGGAGGGAACGACGACGCTGAGCGGAACCCTCGCGAATGCCAAGCAGAGCGGAGCGTTCCTGGCGCCCTGCGCGCAGTCGCTGATGGGCGGCATGGACGACCAGTACGCGTTCACGGTCTATGCGCTGTCGACCGCCACGCTGACCCTCACGGGCGGCACGGGCGTCGCGCAGGCGAGGACCGCTCTCACGACTGCCATGACCGCAGGCCAGGTGCTCGGGATGGCCGTTTTGCACGGCCACGCCGGCCTCAAGGGGATGTAGCGGTCGCCGTTCAGGCCCGCGCAGCGACCGCGCGCAGCCGGCGGACGAGATCGTCGATGCGGTCGCCGTGCAGCTTGGCCGCCGCGCGACCGACGCAGAGGCGCGCGCTGACCTCGAGGATCGTCTCCACCTCGCGCAGCCGGTGCTGGCGCAGCGTCTCGCCCGACGAGACCAGGTCGACGATCCGGTCGGCCAGCCCGACCAGCGGCGCGATCTCGATCGAACCGTAGAGCTTGATGATCTCGGCGACCGTCCCGCGCGCCTGCAGGTGGCGGCGCGTGATCTCGGCGAACTTGGTGGCGTAGCGGAGGTGGACCTGCGCGTTCTCGTCGACGGGACGGTCCTCGGGCTCGGCCACCACCATGCGGCAGCGGCCGATGCCGAGGTCGAGCGGCTCGTAGAGATCGCGATCCTGCTCCTCGAGCACGTCGCGCCCGGCGATCCCCAGCTGCGCGGCGCCGTGCTCGACGTAGGCCGGCACATCGGTGTCGCGCACGATGAGGACCCGCAGATCGTGCTCCGGAATCGGGATGATGAGGCGGCGCCCGGCGCGCGCCTTCTCCGCGGCGCCGAGATCGATCCCCGCGCGCGCGAACAGCGGCAGCGCCTCGTCTAGGATACGACCGCGGGGCAGCGCGATCGTCAGCGTCGCGTCGCCGCTCTCTTTGGTCTTCTTCACGCCGATCCCTTCGCGCGCCGCACGTCGGCGCCCAGCGCCCGCAGCTTCTTGTCGAGGCGATCATAGCCGCGGTCCAGGTGGTAGATGCGGAGAATCTCGGTTTTTCCTTCGGCGACCAGGGCCGCCAGCACCAGGCAGGCCGAGGCGCGCAGGTCGGTGGCCATCACCGTCGCGCCGGTCAGCTTGGTCGGCCCGCGCACGATCGCCGTCCGCCCCTCGACCACGATGTCGGCCCCCATCCGCTGCAGCTCCGGCACGTGCATGTAGCGGTTCTCGAAGATCGTCTCCGACAAGACCGACTGCCCCTGCGCGCGCGTCATCAACACCATGAACTGCGCCTGCATGTCGGTCGGGAACCCCGGGAACGGCTGGGTCGAGATGTCGGCCGGCTTGAACTCGCTCTTGCCGCGCACGCGGATGCCGTCCCCTTCGGCGGTCACCTCGGCGCCCGCGGCGCGCAGCTTGGCGATCACCGCCTCCAGATGCTCGGGCAGGCAGTCCCGGACCAGCACGTCGCCGCGGGTGATCGCGGCCGCCACCAGCAGCGTCCCTGCCTCGATGCGATCGGGGATGACCGCGTGCTCGATCGGGTGAAGCTCCTCGACCCCCTCGACGGTGATGAGCGAGCTCCCGGCGCCGCGGACGCGCGCCCCCATCTTGTTGAGGACGCGCGCCAGCTCCTCGACCTCCGGCTCGCGGGCGGCGTTCTCCAGCGTGGTCCGCCCGCGCGCCAGCGCCGCCGCCATCATGAGGTTCTCCGTGCCGGTGACGGTCGGCATGTCGAACACGATGGTCGCGCCGCGCAGCCGTCGCGCGCGCGCATTGACGTAGCCATGCTCGAGGTCGATGCGCGCCCCCATCGCCGCCAGCCCCTTCAAGTGCTGGTCGATCGGGCGCGCGCCGATGGCGCAGCCACCGGGCAGCGAAACACGCGCCTTGCCGTAGCGGGCGCAGAGCGGCCCGAGGACCAGCACGGAGGCACGCATCGTCTTGACCAGGTCGTAGGGCGCCTCATGCTCGGTGATGGCCGAGGTGTCGACGTGCGCCGTCCCCCGGGTCGGCTCGGTGAAGCCGGCGCCCAACCGCCCGAGCAGGCGACCCATCGTCCGCACGTCGCCCAGCGCCGGGACGTTGCGGTAGATCGAGCGCCCGCGCGCCAGCAGCGACGAGGCGAGGATCGGCAGCGCGGCGTTCTTGGATCCCGAGACGCGAACCTCGCCCGCCAGGCGGGCGCCGCCGCGGATGACGATCTTCTGCAAGGGGGCGCGCCCTTAGGCGGCCGGAGCGCCCTCGGCGGGCGCGGCCGCCGAGCCAACGCCGGCGTGCTCGTCGCAGAGGCCGCCTTTGGTGCGCGGCTTCCGGCAAGCTTCCTTGCTGCAGATCTTGTAGCGGTGGTGGTCCCCCACCTCGGCGCGGCGCCAGGCGATGAAGTGCTTGCGGCAGTACCCCTTCGCGCGCACCGGCTGCTTGCACTTCTCCGCGCGGCAGGTCAGCCCGCCGTCGGCCACGGCCGGCGTGGCCTTGCCCTTGGCCTTCGTCGAGGCTTTGGCAGCCGCCGCGCCCGCGGGCTTTGCCGCTTTGGCGGCCGGCTTCGCGGCAGGCTTCTCGGCCGCTTTCGGCTTCTTGGCAGCCGCGCTCTTCACATCCTCTTTGCTTTCTTGCGCCATGGAACGGGCGAGAATAGGCGGTCGGGAGGGAGAGTCAAGCGCGCTCGGAGAGGAGGCGATCGCGGATGAGCCGGTCGGCCTCCTCGGCCGGTAGCGGCCGGGAGAACAGGAAGCCTTGTGCGCTCTGGCAGCGAAGCGCTCGGAGCGCCTCGGCCTGTAGCTCCGTCTCGACCCCTTCGGCGACGACCTCCATTTCGAGGTTGTGGGCCAGCGACACGATGGACTTCACCATCGCCTCATGCTTGGGCGTTCCGTCCATCCGGCTCACGAAGGAACGATCGATCTTGAGGGCGTCGACCGGGAAGCTGTTCAGGTACGACAACGACGAGTACCCGGTCCCAAAGTCGTCGAGGTGGAGGCGCACCGCCATGTCGCGGAGTCGCTCGACCACACCCGCGCCCGCTTTCAGATTGTGAACGAGCGCGCTCTCCGTGATCTCGAGGGTCAACGACGTCGGATCGAGCCCGGTCTCGCCCAGGATGCGCTCGACCTGCTCCGGGAGCCCCGCCTGCCCGAGCTGTCGCGTAGAGACGTTGACGCTGATCCCGAGGGGGGGCGTGCTCCCGAAGCGGCGCTGCCACAGTCGAGCCTGACGACAGGCCTCAGCAAGCATCCGCTCGCCGATCGCGCCGATGAGCCCGGTCTCCTCCGCAAGGGGGATGAAGAGCTCAGGGGAGATCATCCCCAGCGTCGGGTGCCGCCACCGGGCCAGCGCCTCGAAGCCGAGCACGGTGCGGGTCTCGAGCTCGACGATCGGCTGGTAGTGGGGAACGATCTCGCCGCGCTCGATCGCGAGCCGCAGGTCGGTTTCGAGCCGCAGCGTCTTGACGGCCCCGCTGTGCATCTCCCCCTGGAACACCTGATGCGTCGCGCGGCCTTTGGCCTTGGCGCGATACATAGCGGTGTCGGCGTCTCGCAGCATGTCCTCGGGGCATTCGTAATCGACGCGCGACAGTGCTATCCCGAGGCTGACGCTCGAGAACAGCTCGTGCCCGCTCACCACGAAGGGCTCCTTGAGCGCCGCCTGAATCCGTTCGGCCACCCGGGTCGCGTCCGATTCGCAGCTGATGTCCTCGAGCAGGATCGTGAACTCGTCGCCGCCCAGGCGGGCTAGGGTGTCGCTGGGACGCAGGCAGAGCAGGAAACGGCGCGCGATACCGACCAGGAGCTCATCGCCGGCCTGGTGCCCGAGGCTGTCGTTGACCCCCTTGAAGCGATCCAGGTCGAAGTACAACACCGCGAACAGCAGCCGCCCCTGGGCCCGGCGGGCCCGGTGGAAGAGATGCCGCAACCGGTTCATGAACAGCGCCCGATTGGGCAGCTCGGTCAGCGGATCGTAGAAGGCCCGGCGTTCGAGCTGCTCCTCGGCTTGCTTTCGCTGTGTGATATCGCGAGAGATACCGAACGTTCCGATGATGTTTCCGTTGACGTCGCGCAGCGGCAGCTTCGTCGTCGACACCCAGCGCACACCCCCGTTCGGCAGGGTCTCCTTCTCCTCGAGATTCACGAGCGGCTGGCCCGTCCGGATGATCTCCTGCTCGTCTCGGAACGCGGGCGCCGCGTGCTCCTTGGTGAAGAACTCGAAGTCCGTTCGCCCCACCGCGAGGGCGGGATCCACAACGCCGAAGTGCTCCGCCGCATAGCGGTTAATCCGCGTGAATCGGCTGTCGCGATCTTTGAAGTAGATGACGTCGGGGACGTTGTCCATCAACGTCGTCAGCAGGAAGATCTCCTCCCGCATCCGCGCGATCTCCGCCGCCGAATCGAGTCCGGCGATCTCCTTGGCCGCCGCGCGCCGCACGACCTCCATTGCCGCCTGCCTATTTGAGGGCTCCGCCTCTGCGCTCTCCTCGGCAGCTTTGCGCACCATTGGGTCTTCTCGGCGGGTGGACGCGCGCGCGGCCTGGCCTCCCGCGTTAGGCCGGTTACATATTCATTCGTCCCATTCGACTGCCGACTGAAGCTCGCCTTCTGAGATTCGGCGCCCACCTGGTGGTCTCGGCCGGCCAACGACTGGGCCGCCGGCACGGGCCAACCGCGTGGTAGAGAGATCAGCATGAAGATCGAGCTCGCCAACCGAATCCGGGAGCTGCCCCCCTACCTCTTCGCCCGCATCGACGCGCTCAAGAACGAGGAGCGCAAGAAGGGCAAGGACCTGATCGATCTCGGCATCGGCGACCCCGACCTGCCGACCCCGCCGCACATCGTGGCGGCGCTGGCCGAGGCCGCGCGCGATCCGGGCACGCACCGCTACCCGTCGTACGTCGGGATGGAGGCGTTTCGCAAGGCGGCCGCCGACTTCATGAAGTCGCGCTTCGGCCTCACGTTCGATCACAGCAAGGAGGTCATCGCCGTCATCGGATCGAAGGAGGCGATCGCGCACTTCCCGTTCGCCTTCGTCAACCCGGGCGACGTCGTCCTCTGTCCCGATCCCGGTTACCCCGTCTACGCGACGCTGACGCGCTTCGCGGGCGGCGAGCCCTACTTCCTGCCGCTGCGGCGCGAGAACGGCTTTCTCCCCGACCTCGACGCCATCCCGGCCGACGTCGCCAGGCGGGCCAAGATCCTCTGGATCAACTACCCCAACAACCCGACCGCGGCGCTGGCCGCGCCCGGCTTCTACGAGAAGGTGGTCGCCTTCGCGCAGAAGAACGACGTCATCGTCGCCAGCGATCTCGCCTACAGCGAGATGTACTACGAGGCGCCGCCGCCGTCGTTTCTCGAGACCCCGGGCGCGCGCGAGGTCGGCATCGAGTTCCACTCGCTGTCGAAGACCTACAACATGACCGGCTGGCGCATCGGCTGGGCCTGCGGCAACGCCACGCTGGTCGGCGGGCTCGGCCAGGTGAAGACCAACGTCGACTCGGGCGCCTTCGACGCCGTCCAGCGCGCCGGCATCGCCGCGCTCACCGGCGACCAGGCCTGCGTCGCGCGCCAGCGGGCGATCTACCGCGAGCGGCGCGACGTGCTCTGCGGCGGCCTCGCCAGGGCGGGCTTCGACGTGCTGACCCCGAAGGCCAGCTTCTACACGCTGGTCGCCAACCCCAAGGGGATGACGTCGCTCGAGTTCGCTTCGCGGTTGCTGGGCGAGGCCGGCGTCGTGGCCACGCCGGCCACCGGCTTCGGCGCCGCGGGCGAGGGATTCGTGCGGCTGACCGTCTGCGCGGACAAGGCGCGCCTCGCCGAGGCGGTCGAGCGGCTCAAGGCGCTCAAGCTGTGACCGCTTGAGCCGGCCAATCGCGGTCCCATGACGATCGCAATCTCCTTGGGCGATCCGGCGGGGATCGGGCCGGAGATCGTCGTCCGCGCGCTGGCCGAGCGCCCCGACGCCGACGTGATCGTCTTCGGCGACGCGGGGGTGCTCGAGCGCGCGGCGAAGGCCGTTGGCGTCGCCGCACCGCCGCCGGCGCGCGTCCGGGCCGTCACGGCGCTTGCGCCGGCAGAGGTGACGCCGGGGAAACCCAACGACGCCTCCAGCCGCGCGCAGCTCGCCTACCTGACCGCCGCCGTCGATGCCGCGCTGGCGGGCGAGGTCCGGGCGCTGGTCACGGCGCCGATCTCCAAGGAGTGGATCGCCCGCGCCGGGTTCAACTTCCCCGGCCACACCGAGTACCTCGCCGCGCGCGCCGGCGTCTCCGAGTTCGCGATGATGCTGGCCGGGCCCAAGCTGCGCGTGACGGTCGCGACGACGCACGTGCCGTTCAGGGACGTCCCGCGTCTGCTGACCATCGACGGAATCGCCTCGACGATCTGGCTGACGGCCGAGGCGCTGGCGCACTGGTTCGGCATCGCCGCACCGCGCGTCGCGGTCGCCGGCCTCAACCCGCATGCCGGCGAGACGGGGCGGTTCGGCGACGAGGAGGATCGCCTCGTGAAACCGGCAATCGAGAAAGCGCGCGCTCGCCTCGACGCCGCCAAGCTCGGCGCCACCGTCGACGGCCCGCTGGTCCCCGACTCCGTCTTCCGCCAGGCCGCGGGCGGCGCCTACGACGCGGTCGTCGCGCTCTACCACGACCAGGGGCTGATCCCACTGAAGCTGCTCCACTTCGACGACGGCGTGAACCTGACGCTTGGGCTCCCGTTCGTGCGCACCTCGCCCGATCACGGCACCGCCTACGACATCGCCGGGACCGGCCGCGCGCGCGCGCAGAGTTTTCTCGCCGCGTTCGACCTGGCGGCTCGAATGGCTGGGGCCTGACAGGCACCGGCTATCGGAAGTTGTAGGTCCGCCTGGCGGTGATCGCCGGACCCGGATGCTTGGCGAACATCCATTCGCTCAGCACGCGCTTGGCGCAGGCGGCGATCTCCAGGTCGGTCGCCGGCGCGGAGACCGTCTCCGCATTGCGAACGCGGCCGTCGGGCTGAACGGTAAAGCGGACGACGACCTCCTTCGCCGCCAGCTTCTCGAGGGCGACCTGCCGGCGACGCGCGACCTCCACCCGACAGCCTTCGACCGGCGCGTCGGTCCTGCGAAGCTCCTCCTCCGAGAGCACCGGGGGTCTCTCGGTGCGTTCGGGGAACCGATTCGCGCTCGACCGGGAGCTGGGGCACGCGCGACACGCTGTCGGATTCGGGCGCCGCTGGCGCGATCTGAGTCGCGGAGCGCGGCGCGTAGACCCCGACGCGGCCGGTCCCTCCGAGCTCGCTGCCGAGCCCGTTGAGACCCGTCGCCGCCGGCTCCCCAGAGCGCCGCCCCCTCAGCACCCCGATCGCCACACCGATCAACAGCCACCGCGCTGACATCCGCCGCCTCCGCCCCGCCCCCTTCCCGGATCAGAGGCAAGATGGCAGCCAACCCCTGGGCCCCCTGACGTCTGCGACGCCGGGGGCCTGACGGTTACAGCGAGGTAAGGGCGGGCCCCTGGCACGAACCAGATCGGTGACGCCCGCCCCTCCCCGTAGGCTAGGACTTGTGGGCGTGCTTGCTCTTCGCCGTGGTCGAGCTGTCCGACGGGCTGCTCTTGGCGGCCATGGTCGTCTTGCCGTTCTTTTCGGGCGCCGCCGCTTCGGTTGCCTTCTCCTTTGCCAGATCGGTCTTGGCGGTGGTGAGCTGCTGTTGCAGCGAGGCGACCTGGACCTTGAGGTCGTCGCGCTCCCTGGTCACGTTACTCAGCGTCGTCTTCGCGTTCTCCAGGTCCACCTTCGAGCTGTCGCAGCCGACGAGCATGGCCAGCACACCCAGACAGAGCATCGCTTTCATGGATCTTCTCCTCTCGGTTGGAAGTGCCGCGCGGTGCGCGCGGCCGGGTGCCGGGCTCCCTCGCATGTTTCATGCCGGCCGTGGAGCCCGCGGCCACTTCGTTTTGTGCGTCCGGCGTGGAAAGAAACTGTGCGGTGCCGCGCCGGGCGCACGATCCTTCGCGTGAGGTAGCGGCCGTAGGGCGCGGCGCCCTCGCAGCCAGTGCCGTCGGCAGAAAGCCCGAGTCGCGCTCGTCCGGGCTACTCGACCAGCGCCGCCTTGATCTCGGGGATCCACTTCCCGGTGAAGGCGACCTGCGCATAGGCGGCGAAGTTGCGGCAAAAATCCCAGTAGCCCCACCCGAAGCCGCGCTTTTCGGCTTCCATCCGCGCGGTGCGGACCCAGCGGCCGCGCGAGGCGACGTCGCCGTTGACGCCGGCGCCGAACTCGCCCAGGTAGACGCGCATCCCGGTCCGCTTGGCGAACGCCTCGGCCATCTCCATCTGCTCGATGATGGCCGACGGCCCGCCCGGGTTGGTCTCGGCCGGCTCGCTGTTGTAGCGCTGGAAGAAGTCGTGCCCCTCGGGGTGCGCGTCAGCCGCCGCGACGGGCGTCACCGGCGCCGCCGGTGGCCCCGGAAACGTCACGCCGCGCGTCTGGTACCAGGGCTCCATCCAGCTGAACCCTTGATGCGTGAAGTACATCGGCGCGTACATGTGAAAGCTGGCGATGAGGTTGGGGTCGCCCGGCGGAATCTGTAGCGTGTCCCGCAGATCCTTGGCCGACGCCCAGTGCGCCCCCTCGACGATGATCAGCCGGTCTGGATCGATCGCCCGGATGGCGGCCACCACGCGCGCCAGGATCGGGTTCCAGACGTCCGCCGTCAGCTTGTCGGTCGGCTCGTTCAGGACCTCGTAGACCACCGCGCGCGGCATGCCGCGGTAGTGGGTGGCGATCTGCCGCCAGAGCCCGACCAGGCGTTCGGCGTGCACCTTCGGCGCCTGCATCATCGGAATGTAGTGGTGCATGTCGACGATGATCCCCAGATCGTTCGACAGCGCCTCTGCGACCGCCCAGTCCATCCGGTGCAAGAACCGCTTCTCGATCGCGTAGGGCGGCTTGACGTCGGCGTGCGACGAGATCCGCATCGGCACGCGCACGTGGTCGAACCCGGCCGCGCGCACCGCCTGAAAGTCCGACGCCGAGATCGTCCACCCCCAGTCCCCTTCGTTGGGCGCGTCCATCGCGTCGCCGAAGTTCATCCCCCGCTTGAGGTCGCCGGTCGCGTGCGTCTGCAGCCGCCCGGCCTTGAAATCCTCGATCCGCTTGGAGGTTCCGGCGCAGCCGGCAACCACGGTGCTCAGGACCCAAGCGGAGATCACCCGCGCATCGCGAAGCTTCTTCACGGTTGCTTGCTGGCGGCTTCTAACAGTTCGACGTCGACGAGGTCCTGGGCTCGTCCTGACGCCCTCTTGGCGGCAATGAGGTCGTCCCTTCCGATCACCGCGACCGAGACGTCGTGCCACGCGAATGTCTTTCGCCGTGCGTAGGCGTCGGCAAAAGTCACGCCTGGGATCGCCTTCACGAGATCGATCCGTGTCGGGGGGCGCCCCATCCAGACGACGTCCAACGGATCCGCGCGGCGAAGCTCGTCGGCGAGGTTACCCGGCGCGCCGAACCTAGCGAGCGCCTCGGTCAGACGATGCATGTTCTCCTCCGAGTCCTCGATCCAGAGATCGAGATCCTTCGTGAAGCGGGGGCGACCGTGAAAACCGACCGCGTACCCGCCGACGAGAAGATAGCTGACGTCAGCGGCGGCGAACGCCCCAATCAGATCGCGAAAGTCGGGGTAGATCTCCATTTTCCCCCTGCGCCACGAGGGACGCGCGCGCCATCTCCAGCATGGCGTCGAAGCGGTCGGATGGCGAAACATCCGACCAGTACTCGAGATCGAACGCAACCGCGTCAGATCCCCCCTTGTGAACCCCCGATCCCCACGTCAGCCGCCGCTCTTCGGCACGGCTCTTCCGCTCCGATCCGCTCACCCGGCGATTATATCACCGCCAGACCAACCACCGACCCGTGATAGGGTATAGGCGGTCGTAATCCGCTCTGGCCACACGTTCCGCCTCCAAAGGGCGCGTCACGGATCCGACCCGGCAGCATGAAGAAGATCCCCGGTATCAAGATCAAGGGCGCGCGAGAGCACAACCTCAAGAACATCGACGTCGAGATCCCGCGCGACAAGCTGGTCGTCATCACCGGGCTGTCGGGTTCGGGAAAGTCGTCGCTGGCGTTCGACACGCTGTACGCCGAGGGGCAGCGCCGCTACGTCGAGTCGCTGTCGGCCTACGCGCGGCAGTTCCTGGACCAGATGCACAAGCCCGACGTCGACTCGATCGAGGGGCTGTCGCCGGCCATTTCGATCGAGCAGAAGACCGGGTCGCGCAACCCCCGCTCGACCGTGGGGACGGCCACCGAGATCTACGACTACCTGCGCCTGCTCTGGGCGCGGGTCGGAACCGTCCACTGCTACAACTGCGGGCAGCCGATCGCCTCGCAGACGATCCAGCAGATGGTCGACCGGGTGCTGGAATTTCCCGAGGGCGAGCGCTTCTCGGTGCTGGCGCCGGTCGTCCGCGACAAGAAGGGGGACTTCGCCGACGTCCTCGCCCGGCTGCGCCAGGACGGCTTCGTGCGCGCCAACATCGACGGCGAGCTGCACGAGCTCTCCGAGCCGCCGGCGCTGGACAAGACCGCCGCGCACACCATCGAGGTGTTCGTCGATCGCCTGGTGAAGAAGGACGGTATCCGGCAACGCCTGACCGATTCGATCGAGCTCAGCGCCAAGCTGACCGAGGGCGTGGTGAAGATCTCGCCGCTCGAAGGGGACGACCTGCTCTTCTCCGAGAAGTTCGCCTGCACCACCTGCGGGATCAGCTACCCGGAGATCACGCCGCGGCTCTTCTCGTTCAACAACCCCGCCGGCGCCTGCCCGAACTGCGACGGCATCGGCGCCAAGATGTTCTTCGACCCGGACCTGATCGTCCCCGACGAGGAGCTGTCGATCAAGGAAGGCGTCATCGAACCGTGGGAGAGGCGCAACAACGTCTTCTTCCACCAGATCCTCGACGCCGTCTGCACCAAGTTCGAGATCGACCAGTACCTCCCCTGGAACAAGCTGCCCGAGAAGGCCAAGAAGCTCCTGCTCGAGGGGAAGGAGGGCGAGGAGGTCGAGCTGACCTTCGAGAAGAACGGGCGGAAGCACAGCTTCAAGCGCGAGTTCGAGGGCGTGCTGGCCAACCTGCGCCGCCGCTTCGAGGAGCACGAGCGCCGCCGGCGCGAGCAGGGGCGCACCAGCGAGGAGGACTTCGAGGCGATCTACGACGAGTTTCACCGCTACATGTCGCAGACCGTCTGCGAGGAGTGCGGCGGCGCCCGCCTGCGCAAGGAGGCGCGCTTCGTCAAGGTCGGCGGCAAGAGCATCACCGAGATGACCGCGCTGACCATCCGCGAGGCGCACGATTTTCTCAAGGGTCTGGCGCTCTCGCCCAAGCAGAAGGAGATCGCCGGGCGGATCCTGCGCGAGGCGGGCGATCGGCTCTCCTTTCTCAACAACGTCGGCGTCGACTACCTGTCGCTCGACCGCACCGCCGCGACGCTGTCGGGGGGCGAGTCGCAGCGCATCCGGCTGGCCACCCAGATCGGCAGCTCGCTGGTCGGCGTCCTCTACATCCTCGACGAGCCGTCGATCGGCCTGCACCAGCGGGACAACGCGCGCCTGCTCGAGGCGCTCACGCGGCTGCGCGACCTCGGCAACAGCGTCATCGTCGTCGAGCACGACGAGGAGACCATCCGCGCCGCCGACCACGTCATCGACATGGGGCCGCGCGCCGGCGTCAACGGCGGCCGCATCGTGGCCGCCGGATCGCCCGAGGACATCGCCGGCAACACCCAGTCGCTGACCGGCGCGTATCTGTCGGGGCGCAAGGGGATCGAAGTGCCGCGCCAGCGCCGCCAGTCGGGCGGCCGCGCGCTCACGGTGCGGCATGCGCGCGGGCACAACCTGCACGACCTGACGGTCGGCTTCCCCATCGGCGTGCTCACCTGCGTGACCGGCGTGTCGGGCTCGGGGAAATCGACGCTGGTGATCGACACGCTCCTGCGCGCGCTGGCCCAGCGCCTCCACCACGCCAAGGCGCCGCCCGAGGCGCACGAAAGCCTCGACGGCCTCCAGCACGTCGACAAGGTGATCGACATCGACCAGGCGCCCATCGGCCGCACGCCGCGCTCGAACCCCTCGACGTACACGGGGGTCTTCACCCACGTGCGGGATCTCTTCGCCAACCTCCCCGAGTCGAAGGCGCGCGGCTACAAGCCGGGGCGCTACTCGTTCAACGTCAAGGGCGGGCGCTGCGAGGCCTGCCAGGGGGACGGCATCATCCGGATCGAGATGCACTTCCTGCCCGACGTCTACATCGTGTGCGAGTCCTGCGGCGGCCGGCGCTACAACCGCGAGACCCTCGAGGTGCGCTACCGCCAGGCGAGCATCGCCGACGTGCTGGACATGACCGTCAACCAGGCGTGCGATTTTCTGGAGAACATCCCCAAGGTCCGCCAGAAGCTGGAAACCCTGCGCGAGGTCGGCCTCGGCTACCTCAAGCTCGGCCAGTCGGCGACGACGCTGTCGGGCGGCGAGGCGCAACGGATCAAGCTGTCGAAGGAGCTGGCCAAGAAATCGACCGGGCGCACCGTCTATATCCTCGACGAGCCGACCACGGGCCTCCACTTCGCCGACATCGCACAGCTCCTCTCGGTGCTCAACCGCCTCGTCGAGGCCGGCAACACCGTCATCGTCATCGAGCACAACCTGGACGTCATCAAGACCGCCGACTGGGTGATCGACCTCGGCCCCGAAGGCGGCCCCGGCGGCGGCCATGTCGTCGCGGCGGGGACGCCGGACGACGTCGCGCGCGTGGCCGCCAGCTACACCGGCCAGTTCCTCCGCAAGGTGCTATGACCGCGGCATGAAGAAGCTCGTCGCTTTCGGCCTCCCAGCCGTGGCCGCGCTGCTGCTGATTGTTGCTCGCAGCCACGCTGGCGATTCTCTGCTCCCGGTCGGCGCGGCGGCGCCCGAGGTCGTCGGCAAGGACGCGGCCGGAACGACCTTCAAGCTCTCGGCGCAAAAAGGACACTTCGCGGTCGTCTACTTCTATCCGAAGGACGAGACGTCCGGCTGCACCAAGGAGGCCTGCGCCTTTCGTGACGCCTCCGCCGACTACGCCAAGAAGGGGATCACGATCTTCGCCGTGTCGCGCGACAGCGACGCCAGCCACAAGGGCTTCCGCGACCACTTCCACCTGCCGTTCCCGATGGTGGCCGACAGCTCGGGGGCGGTGCAAAAAGCGTACGGCGTCCCCTCGGTGATGCCCGGGGTCGACATCGCGGCGCGCGTGACCTTCCTGGTCGGACCCGACGGCAAGATCGCGTGCGTCTGGCCGAAGGTCGATCCGGTCGTCAACGCCAAGGAAGTGCTGGAGGCGGTGGCGGCCCTCTCGGCCAAGCACACCTAGGCGGCACCTGGGCCGCGGTCAGCGCGGCGCCGCCAGAACGGCCCAGCTGTCGTCCAGAAACTCGGCGCGCCAGCCGTCGGTGCGCAGCTGGTTCGCCAGCTTCGACTTGGCGGGGATGAACGCGCAGCCGACTCCGAACTGCCCGAACAGGTGCCGGTACGGCGCACCGTGCTCGACGGCGAAGCTCTCTCGCAGGAGCCAGAACGGGAAGGGGTCCTGGCGCCCGTCGATGAAGTCCTTTCGGTTCGGCGCGAACCAGACCAGCGCGCCGCCGTCGCCGTAGAAGTTGTAGAGCGGCCCGGGGCAGCGATCGAGCGCACGGAGCGCCGCTCCGGGAAACGGATTCCACCCCAGGCGCTCGGGCGGGTTCCGCCAGGAGAGCACCACCGCGGCGAGCGCGGCAACGCTCAGACCAACCAGCAACGCCAGGTTCAAGCGCGGATGGTCGGGGCTGGTTGGTCGCGGACCGCGGCCGAGACGAAAGCGGAACCCCGGTCCCAGCGCGCGGCTGGCGGCGGGCATCGCGAGGATCAGGAACGGCCCGATGTTGCGGGCCGATCGAATCCCGAGCGGCATCAACGCCAGCGCCGCCGCCAGCGTCACCCAACCGATCCAGTCGCCGGCGGCGATGGTCCGCCAGCGAACGATGACGACGACGGAGAAAGCGACCGTCGCCCCCCAGAACAGCGCACCGAAGACCGAATCGGGACGCAGCACGAACCATTCGGCGATCTGCGCCTCGTACGAACGTCGGGCCGACACGACGACGAAGCGGTAGATGTGAAACCCGAGCGGCGTCGCGGCGACCGCCAGCCCGGCCAGCGGCAAAATGACGGCCAGCACCAGGGCGCGCCGGCGATCGGCGGGCGCGCGCGTCCGGACCCAGCGCAGAATGGCGGCCCCGGTGCAGACGGCCAGGACCACCCCACCCAGCGCGACCCCGCCGTGCGCGTTGGCCCACAAGAGGAAAAAAGGGGGGATGACCAGGTAGTGCTCGCGCGCCAGCAACCAGACCAGGACCGGCAAGAGAAGCAGCGTCAGGATTTGCGGCCGCAGCGACCAGGCGCTGGCGGCAATCGACAGCCCCACCGTCAGGAGCACGAACCGCGTCGTCCGCGGCCCGACCATCAACCGATAGACGGTGGCAGCCGCGGCCAGGACCAGCAGCGCGGCGCCGATCTCCAGCCCGGGCATGCCGCCCAACCGATAGGCGGCGAACATGAGCAGCTGCGACAGCCACTCATGGTCAGGCCAGGGGGTCCCATATGCCGTGTGCGAATAGAGATCGACCCGCGGGACCTGCCCGGTGCGCCAGATGTCCCCGCCCGCTCGCAGGTGCCAGAACGTGTCCCCCTGCGCGGGGGTCAGGAGCGCCAGGAGGGCGACGGTCAGGAACAGGCCGCCGATCGCGAGCTGGTCGAACGAGACGCCGCCCGTCCAATGCCGGCGCGACCCCGCCCGCAAACCCATCAAGAAACCCCCATGGTAAACTGCGTGCTGGTGCGCCTGTAGCGTGCCGACAGCAGCCATTCGTTCCTCAACTTCGTCTCCCGAGGCTACGCCCCCGTCGGGGCTGAGTCGCCACTGGAAGCTCGCGGTGGCCTGCATGCTCGCCGCCTTTTTCATCGAGCGGCTGAGCGATCCCCAGATCTTCGACCCC
Source organism: uncultured Pseudomonadota bacterium (assembly GCA_963831685.1). Lineage (GTDB taxonomy): Bacteria > Myxococcota_A > Polyangia > Fen-1088 > Fen-1088 > JADGRB01. The sequence goes on along the minus strand of CAWHRJ010000003.1, from coordinate 295,933 downwards.
GACGGCTACCACGAGATGGCGTTGTTCCGGCATTGGTTGCGCACGGGCGTCTTCCCGCTCGGCGACGTATTCGCCTTCACCCCCACGCTCTTCCCGGCCGTGCACCACGAGTGGGGCTCCGGCGCGCTGCTCTACTTCTGTGTGACGTGGTTCGGCGCGACCGGCATCCTGGTGTTCCGCTGGATCTTGTCGCTGACGATCTTCTCGCTGGCCGCGCGGCTCGCGCTCCGTCGGTCGTCGGTGGCCACCGTCGCGTTCTGCGCACCCCTCGCGATCCTGCTCGGCAAGAACGGCTTCACCACCATTCGCGCGGGCGTTTACACACTGCTGTTGCTGGCGGTCTTTCTGACGCTGATCGACGACGACCGGCTCAAGCCGCGGCCGTCCCGCTTCCTCGTCGCCTACGTCGCGCTGATGGTCCTCTGGATCAACCTCCATGCGGGCTGGATTGTCGGCCTCGCGGCGGTCGCCTGCCACGCCGTCGAGCAGGTCTTGCGGCGCCGGCCCGTCCGCCACCTCGTGGCAGCGCTCGTCGCGACGCCCGTGCTCATGCTCGCGACACCGTACGGCCGTTACTATCCAGCGGGGTGGTGGCGCAGCGTCTCGCACGCGCGCGAAAGGGTGTTCGAGTTTTCGTCGCTCATGAACACCGCTCAGCACGTCGGCGTCGTCGGATTCTCCGCCGCGCTCTTTCTGGTCGTCTACGCGGCCTTGCGACGCGGACCGCGCGCGCTTCCCGGGCTCCTCTTCCTTCTCGCGGCCGGGTACGCCGCCTTCCGGCATCAGCGTCACCTGCCGCTGTTCGCGCTCACCTGGTTCTGTGCCACCCCGGCGTACCTGACACCGACCCTGATGGGCGCGATTTTCGAATCCGTGGTCGCCCGCCGCCGCGTCTGCCGTGCCATCACGCTCGGCGCCCTGCCGATCACCGCCGGCCTGCTGGTGGCGTCCGTCTGCCACCATCCGATGACGCTGATGGTGCCGGCGCAGGGGAAGGATCTCGCCGACGAAGCCCCCCTGCTCTATCCGACCGGCGCGGTCGACTACCTCGCGCGCACGCACTTTCACGGAAAGCTCTACACCGAGTACGTGCCCGGCGCCTATGTGAGCTGGAAGCTGCATCCCGACGTGCGCGTCAGCCTCGACGGCCGCTACGAGGTCGCCTACGCCGACAACGTGCTGAACGACAACGATACGCTGTACGGAGCGCGCCCGGGTTGGCGCGAGCTGCTGGCGCGCTATCGGCCTGACGGCATCCTGCTGGGGCGGTCGTACCCGATCGACGCCGCCCTCGCCTCCACCCCCGATGCCGGCTTCGTGCAGGTCTACACCGACGACGTGTTCCACATTTGGGCGAGGCGCGACCTCGGGTTGCCGGTTGTCTCGCGCAAGGGACAACTGGTGCCGGCGCCCTTTCCCTAGCAGGCTGCTGAAAAACGCCTTCGGCGTTTTTCGGCAGTGCCTGCTATCCGGAGGCTGCGTAGCAGGTTTCGCTGAAAAACTTCGTTTTTCAGCGACCTGCTAGCGGTCCGAGATCTCGGCTCTCCGCTCTCGAGACGGGCGTCGTGGGCTGGCAGAACGTCGTCCCCCGCGCGTCAGGTGGTCATCGACTGGGCGACGCGCCGCTCGCGCAGGCGCCAGATCCGGCCGTCGAGAAGGAAGTGATGGAGGTTCACGAAGGTGATCAGCGCGGCCGTCGTCATGAGGGCGCGCGTCGCATCGGGCGTGGTCACGGTCATGAAGAGAAGCGGCTTGATGACGACCCCGAGCGCCAGCACCGTCACGAGGTAGCGAAGGAACCGCCCGCGGCTTGCAGTCCCCGGCTCCCGGGCGGCGTGCCAGCTGGTGAGCGCCAGGTACTGCAAGCCGTGGAAAATGGGAACCAGCGTCAGGTTGAAGAGCGGCTGGTAGAGCGCAATCGTGAACCAGGTGATCTGCGCGGCCAGCACGGCGTAGGTCGGCCAGGGGAGCGGGATCCCGCGCGCGCGGCGGGCACGGGCCACGACCAGCACGCCGAGCGCGCTGGCTGCCAGCGCGCCGAGCCCGACGGCGAGCGCCCAGCCCGGAAGCGACGGACCGGCATAGGCGCGTCGCACCACCTCGTAGGCCGGGTTCCGCGCGGAGCCCGACAGGCGGAACATCCCCAGGATCGAGAGGATCCAAGACACGTAGAGCGGCAGCGCGATGAGACGCTTTTCGCGTACGTCGAGCCGCGCCCCCTGTCGCAGCGGGTAGAGCATCGCGATCCCCAGCGACTGTCGCGAGTAGTGGAACCCCGACCAGCCCACGTAGAGCGCGAAATAGACCATCCCGATCGGCGTCGGAACGCGGACCGCGGCCACCGCCGCAGCGATCAAGATGGGCGGGGCGACCAGCGTCACCCAGGGGTGCTGGCGGATCACGTCACGCGAGGTGTACGCCCGCCGATAGGTCGCCGCGTAGTGGGGCCCGACCAACAACAGCGAAAGAGCGATCGTCAGGTTCGTCGCCACGCCGACCGCCGCCGCCCCGAGGTGCGGAAGCAGCCACAGGGCCCCGCCGATGACCAGCGTCGCCCCCGGCCCGAAGAAGAACGCATCGCCGACCGGACCCAGCAGGAAGCGGTCGAACCGCGCGGCCGAGACGGATGGCGCCACCGGAGCGTCCGCGGGCACGACGCCAGTTACCGAGCCAGCCGAGGCGATCGAAGCAGAGGCCGGAATGACGCCATGATAACGGCAGAAACGGTGAAAAGCTTTGGCCCGGCGCGCCGCCGAGCAGGGTGAGACATGTGCTCACGATGTGGGGAATTGGCGCCCGCGCCGACGGGTCCTGGGGGCCCAAGTTTTTGGCGCTGAGCTCCGATCGCCTGAGATACAATACGGGAGTGCGGTTCTTTCCCAGCGCCTCGCGAGGCGGGTGCAGGCGCCAGCGCGGCTCGACGGCGGTCGAATTCGCGATGGTGTTTCCACTCCTCGCGTTCATCTTGTTCGGCGCGATCGACGGCGGCCGTCTGGTCATCGACAGGTTCATGGTGAGCTATGCGGCGGTGTTCGGGGCCAGGATGGCTTCCGTGCGATCAACCTCCAGCGTGACGGCCGTTCAAACCGCCGTCGTGGCGGCCGTGTCGTTCCTCAACCTGTCGGCCAGCAACGTCACCGTCGCCGTCAACGGCGTCGGTCCTCAGACGGACGCCTCGTTTGCCTCGCATCCAACCGGATCACCGAACACGGTCACCGTCACCGTCACCTATAACTACCGGGCCGTGTGGATTCCGCTCTACAACCGCGCCGTCAAGACGCTCACGGGCAGCAGCCAGGTGGTGCTCGAATGACGAAGCCCATTCGCGATCCCGAGAGCGGCTCGGTGACACTTTTGCTGGCCGCGTCGCTGACGTTCTTGTTCGCCCTCACGGCGATCGGCGTCGACATCGGGTTTCTCTACCTGGCGCAGCGCCGCGCTCAGGGTGTCGCCGACCTCGCGGTCCTCGCGGGGGCGGCCAAGTATACGACCGCGTCGACGACGGCGGCGACCAATGCGGTCACCGCCATCGAGACGGCGAACGGATACCCCTCGACGCCCCCGACGTATCCCGGCAGCTACAAGATCAGCCTCGTGCTGACGAAGTCGATCACGAACATGTTCTTCGGGAGAGTCTTCGGTCTCACGTCGAAAAACATCCACATGACCTCCATCGCCTCCGCCGGCAACCCCATCCCCGCGATCTGGTCGGGCGGGAACTGCGGCTCGGCCACCGGTCTTCAGATGAACGGCGGCCCGTTCACGATCAATGGAAGCCTCGTCAGCTACGGCCCGCTGAACTTCTACACCTCCCCCGGAGCAAGCGTGAACGGGGACGTAACGAACAGCAACGCAGCGGGATGTTCGGCGCCCCTTGCGTATGGCGTGTCCGGTACGACGAGCTCGGTGGCGCCGGCGTCGCTGCCACCGGATCCGTTCGGATACAACATCCTGACCGATTTTCCGGCCTGCTCGTCTCCGGACGAGCCTCACCGTGAACACTCCGGGCTACAACGTCCCGATGGTCGCGGGCGTCATCACCCCCGGCGTCTACTGCAACATGGGCGACATCAACCTCTCGTCGGGCAGCATCATCACCAGCACCGGCGTCACGGTCCTGGCGAACGGCGGCAGCATCACGGTCAGCGGACCCGGGCTGAACATCACGGGGACCTACCCGGGCGCCCACAACATCGCCTTCTTCTCGACAAAGGCGACGGCCGACTGCACGACGCAAGCGATCAACCTGGGATTTCCGGGTGGCGTCCTCGATGGAAACGTCTACGCGCCCAACGGCTGCTTCCAGATCAGTGGAGGCGGGTACGTCTTGAACGGATCCATCGCCGCGAACGAAGTCCAGTACGGCGCTGGAACACTCTGGACCATCAACGCGGACACCACCGGGGCCACCGGGAGTATGGGGCTTTATCAGTAGGGCCCGGAGACGGCCCGAATCCATGCGCAGGCAACTCAGTCGACGGACAAACAGACGCTCCCGTCATCGCGGCGTAGCCGCGGTCGAGCTCGCCCTGGGCATGACGCTGTTCTTGCCCCTGATATTCATCCTCATCGACTACGGGTACTTCTTCTACGTGTCGATCACGGCGGTCGAGGCGGCGCGCGTGGGCGCGCGCCAGGTCTGGTCTCAAACCGTGACGTCGTGCTCGAACGCGGCCAACGTCACCGCGGCGAAGGGCGTCGTCGAGGGGTCGTCCGGGAGGGCGAAGACATACATGAATCAAATCGGAATGGTCGCGTACACCACGGTGACGGCGACCTGCTCCACCGCCGCTCCTCCTGCGGGTCTCTCGGATCCCGTCTGGACGTTTCAGGTGAAGGTCGACTTTCCGTTGCCGGTGCCCACGTTCGGCCTGGGGATTCCGAGGTCGGTGACGCCCGGGCATGGGCTCTACACCCAGAATCTCACCCTGCAGGGGCAGTGATTTTCTCCTCCTACTGGCCCCCCGGAACCGACGCCGCCGGCATCAAGCCCTCCGCGCCGCCGCCGTGGGTCTGGCCGATCATGACCATCTGACCCTGGCCCTGTCCGACGTCGCCGCCGACGTTCTTGCGGTAGTTCTTGGAGACCGCGGCGGCCTCCTGGGCATCGAGGCTGCCGAGCGCCGACCTGGTCGGCTCGGACTGCGCGCCGACGCCCTGCACCTGCTGAATGCCGAACCAGGCGGCGTACGAGGTGCCGTAGTACGAGCTCAGGTGGGCACGGTCGCACGCACCCGCGAAGAGCGACGCGGCCGCCAGCGCCAGGATGGCCAGACAGCTGTTTCTCGTTCCCGGGTTCTTTTTCGTGGTCATGACGTCGTGTCTCCTCAGGGGTTCGTCACGGACTGCTTCGCGAGGTCAGGCGGAGAGATGGGGGCGGCGGCGAGGTCGGGCGGCACCGTCCGCCCCAAGACGAGCGCCGCGTGCGCCAGGTTGGTGCGCGCGCGAACCGCCTTCGGATCGAGGCGCACCGCCTGCAGATAGAGGTCGTAGGCGTTCGCCATGTCGCCCCGGCGCTCGTAGGCGAACCCGAGGTTGTTGGTCGCGTCGGCCTCGTCGGCGCCCATGCGGAACTCCCGCGCTGCGCTGGGGAGATCGCCGAGCGCCGCGTAGGCGAAGCCCATGTTCGTGCGCACGCGGTGTGACAGTGGGGCGAGGCGCGCCGCCTTCTCGTACTGGGTGATGGCCTCCTTGAAGTGCTCGCGCAGGAAGAGCGAAAACCCCAGGTTGTTGAGATAGGCCGGATTGCTCGGCGCCAAGCGGACCGCTTCGCGGTGCTCCGCCTCCGCGCCTGGACGCATCTGGATGTCGAACATGATCCCGAGCGCCGCGTGCGCCTGCGCCGAGTCCGGCGCCAGCTTGAGCGCGGCACGCAGATCGGCCTCCGCGTCGGTGTAGAGCCCCTGCTCGCGATAGACGATGCCGCGCAGGGTGAGCGCCTCGGCATCCTCCGGCCGTTGCCGGTGGATTTCACTCAGCAGGGGAAATGCGGCGCTCCAGTCCTCCCGGGCGACGAGCTCCCGCGCCATCTCGATGCGCGCGAGGTCGCTCTGCGTCACCTTGGTCGACTGGCTCGAGGTCGCGCAAGCGGCGAACGCCCCGGCCGCCAGCGCAAGCACCATTGTTCCGCGGGTGACCGTTGTCATTTCGAGCTCATGATCATCAGCGCCGCGGGGCCCATCACGACGATGAACAGCGACGGCAGGATGAAGAAGATCAGCGGAACGGTCATCTTGACCGAGATCATCGCCGCCTTCTCCTCGGCGCGCTGCATGCGTTTCGTCCGCATCCCCTCGGAGTGCACGCGCAGCGCGCGCGACACGCTGGTGCCGAATAACTCGGTCTGGACGATCATCGCCGACAGTGATTTCAGGTCCGCGACGCCCGTCCGGGTCGACAGCCGGTGGAAGGCGTCCGCTCGCTTCACGCCGGCCTGGATCTCCAGCATGGTCTGCTTGAGCTCCTGGGCGAGAAGCGGCGCGACCAGCTCCATCTCTTGCGCCACCCGGGACATCGCAGCATCGAGGGAAAGTCCCGCCTCGACGCAGGTCACCAGCAGATCGATGGCGTCGGGCAGGGGGTTCTCGAGCGCCATCTGGCGGTTGGTAATTCGATTGCTCACATAGACATTCGGCAGGAAGAACGCCACCGCGCAGGCGATCATCGCCACGCAGAAGCTCATCGGAAAGACGTACGGTTCGTCCAGGTGGATGTTGATTTGCCAGAGCAACAGGATGGCGATCGGGGTCAAGAGCAGCTTGATCCCCAGAAAGACCTCCACCGCGTTGTCGCTGCGGAATCCCGCCTGCACCAGGGATCTCTGGATCCGGGAGAGGTCTTCGCCCCCGGTTGGTTTGGCCAGGCGGGCGAAGGGCCGAAGGATGTTGGCGATCCGAGCCAGTGTCTTCTCGGATGATTTCTGATCGTACGCATGGAGATCCATTCCCTGCGTGCGCTCGAGGCGGTCGATCACCTCGTCGCGCCGGCTCCCCATCATGTTGCGCGCGGCGACGGCGATCGCGACCACGAAGACGAGGCCGCCGATCGACGCCACGAGCAGCTCGGTGCTGACGCCGGCGAACAGGTCGCCCATCAGATGGTCACCTTCGTCATGCTCTTCATCCAGAGGAATCCGAGGCTCCACATGAAGCCCGCGGCGACGAGCAGGTAGTGCCCCATGTCGGTCGTGAAGAGAGGGACGATGTACGGCCGGTTGGCGAACAGCAGGAACAGCATGGTGACGAAGGGAAGTGCACCGACGATGTAGCTCGACATCCGCCCCTCGGCGGTGAGCCCGGCCAGCTTCCCCTGGAAGCGATAACGCTCCCGCACGGTGTCGGCGATCTTCTCGATGATCTCCACCAGATTGCCGCCCGTCTCCTTCTGCACGATCACCGAGAGCGCGAAGATCTTCAGGTCCTGGTTGTCCGGCGCGCGCCGGGTCATGTCCGCGACCGCCCGTTCGAACGGCTGGCCGAGCTCTTGCGCCTCGAAGGCGCGGCCGAACTCCATCGAGACCGGCGTCGGCAACTCGGTGGCCACCATCTTGAACGCGCTCGAGAGCGCGTGCCCGGCACGCAGAGAGCGCGCCATCATCTCCAGCGCCTCCGGGAGCTGCTCGGAGAGCTTGCGGCTGCGCCGCGAGCGCATGAACAGTACGAACATGAAGGGCACGGCGCCGAACAGCAGTACGAGGATGATCGACAGCGGTCCCCCGTCGCTGAGAAGACCGAGAATCAGCCCCACGAACGCCCCGGCGCCGCAGTAGGCGAACAGGCGCGCCACGGTGATCTCCAGCTCGGTCTGCTCGAGGATGTTCTCGATCCGCGCCGTCAGCTTGATCGAGCGCAGGAGGGCGTCGATCGCCGGAATCGCGGACAGCTTTCCCTTTCGCAGGAGGCCGGTGAGCGCCCCCTTGCCCTCGGCCGTCCCCAGCGAAGAGAGGCGACGCTTGAGCTCGTCCTTGCGCCTGTCCGTGACGAAACGGAGCGTGTAGACGAGCGCTTCCAGCACCGCCACCACCGTAAAGGCGAGAATGCCGATGAGGATGATTTGCACGTACCGCTGCTCCTGCTGCTGTTCCTGCTAGAGATAGGGCTTGATGATTTCGGCCGGGTCGATCCCGTAGCGCTCGATGCGGTCGAGCGCGCGCGGCCGGATGCCCGTGAACCGGAAGCTGCCGAGGATCTTTCCCGCCGGGTCGGTCCCGGTCTGCTCGAACTTGAAGATCTCCTGCATCGTGATCACGCCGGCCTGGATGTCGGTGATCTCGGCGATGCTGGACATGCGGCGCTTGCCGTCGGTCCCGCGGGTCAGCTGGATGATGACGTTGAGCGAGCGGGCGATCGTCTGGCGGACCAGCGCCTCCGACATGTTGATGCCGCCCATGCCGACCATCGCCTCGACGCGCGAGAGGGCGTCGCGCGGGGTGTTGGCGTGCACCGTGGTCATCGACCCCTCGTGACCGGTGTTCATCGCCTGGAGCATGTCGAGCACCTCACCGCCGCGGCACTCGCCGATGACGATGCGGTCGGGGCGCATACGGAGGGCGTTCTTGACCAGATCGCGCGCCAGCACCTCGCCGCGCCCCTCGATGTTGGGGGGACGCGTCTCGAGGCGCACGACGTGACGCTGCTGCAGCTGCAGCTCGGCGGCGTCCTCGATGGTGACCACGCGCTCGCCCTCGGGGATGAACGACGACAGCGCGTTGAGCATGGTCGTTTTCCCGGTCCCGGTGCCGCCCGAGATGAGGCAGTTCAGCTTGGCCTTCACGCAGGCGGCCAGAAAGGCCAGCATCTCCGGGGTGGCGCTGTTGATGGCCACGATGTCCTTGATCCGCAGCGGCGAGCCGCCGAAGCGCCGGATCGAGAGGACCGGGCCGTCGATGGCCAGCGGCGGGATGATGGCGTTGACGCGTGCGCCGTCGGGGAGGCGGGCGTCGGCCATCGGCGACGACTCGTCGATGCGGCGGCCGACGCGCGAGACGATGCGCACGATGATCTGCTGCAGGTGGGCGTTGTCGCGGAACCGCACCGGCGTCAGCTCCAGCTTGCCGAACCGCTCGACGTAGACGGTGTTGAACCCGTTGACCATGATGTCGGAGATGGTCGTGTCGGCCAGGAGCGGCTCGAGCGGCCCGAGGCCGGTCACCTCGTCGAGCAGCTCCTCGACCATCTGCTCGCGCTCGACGCGGTTGAGCGGCAGATCGCTGGCGGCGAGCAGCTGGTTCAGGATCGTGCGCAGCTCGTCGCGCAGTTGATCGCGCGGGAGGCGCTCGATCGTCTGCAGGTCCAGCTTTTCTATCAATTTTTGATGAAGCTCGTGTTTGAGCTCGTGGTGGGCGTCCGGCGCGGCGAGCGAGCCCGACCGGGTCTGCTGCTGGGAGGCAGGCTTCGGCGTGCGCGGCACGGTCGCCGAAAAGGAGCCGGTCGACGGCTCGTTCTTCATCAGGCGATCACGTAGTCCCATCGGCGACCTTCTTTCCGAACAACGTTCCGAGCAGGCTCTGGCGACGCAGACGCGGCGCCTTCTCCGGCAAGAGGTGCGGGATGAGCCCTTCGATGTCTTGCGTGATCCGCGCGCGCGGCGCCACCTCGGTCAGCAGGACCCCGCGGTTGATGGCGTCGATGAGCAGAAGGAAGTCGTTGCTGATGGTGTGCGTGAGCGGCTGCCCCAGGGTCTCCCCCACCACCTCGACGGTGATCTTGGAGGCCTTGGAGTAACGGTTGAGCAGCAGCTTGATCCGCCCCTGGTCGTACTGGAGGCGCCCGAACAGCTCGAGGCAGCGCTGGCCGTTGCGCACCGCCGGCACGTCCTGGGTCAAGGTCATGAAGACGTGCTGGCTGCCGTCGAGCGCCGCCAGCGACAGCTCGTCGAACCCGCGCACGCCGTCGACGATCACGAAGTCGTAGTTGCGGCGCAGGAACTCCAAGAGGGCCGTCACGTCGGGCCCCTTGATCTGCTCCGCCTCCTCGACCTTGCTGCTCTGGGCCAGCACGCTGACCCCCGAGCGGTGCTTGGTGACCGAGGTGGCCAGAAGATCGCGATCGAGCCGGCTCATGTTGGCCAGCACGTCGGTGATCGAGTAGCTCCCCGGGATGTCGAGGAAGGCGAGCACGTCGCCGAGGTAGAGATCCAGATCGACCAGGCAAACCCGCAGCGACCGCCGCTGCATCGCCCCCGCCAGGTTGGTGGCGATGGCCGTCGCCCCCACCCCGCCCTTGGCGCCGAAGATGGTGATCACCTGACCGAGCTCGCCGGTGCCGAAGGTTGCCTTGGCGTGCGTGCGGACGGCCAGTCGGAGCTCCTCGTGATCGCTCTCCAGCACGAACTCGCGCGCGCCGGCGCGCATCGAGCGGAGGATCAGCTCGGGGTCCTTGCTCTCCGAGACGACGATGACGATCCCACCAGCCTGCGCGATGTTGTGAATCAGCCCGAACCGCTGCGGCGTGTCCGAGCGGACCGAAACGATGGCCGCACCGGGATTCACGCTTCGGTACTCGTCGGCGATCAGCTCGGCGGGCGTCTTGGACCGGACGACGTTGGCGACGTCCTTGAGCGCAAGCCGCAGGTCGGCCTGCTGCGCGTCGTCCATTCCAAGCAACAGTACCGTTGGTCTCGACATCGTCCTTCAGCCCTCTAGCTTCGTGCTCTGTCTTCGTGTCTCAGCGAATGAACCCGATCTCCCCGGACGGTCCCCGATCTTTCAACGCTGTCCGGAGCGGCACCCCGTCGCGGGCCGACTGTTTCATTGTACCGCTCCCCTCGTCCGGGTGCCCGCCGCTGTAGCTTCCCAGCAGGAACAGCTGGACGTCGCTCGGATCATTGAGCTCGTTGTCGGTCGGCAGGTGGGGTGCGTCGTGCGGAGCAACCGGCTTGGCCAGGTGTGCGGTCACGACCACCAGCAGCTCGGTCTCGTTGCGCTGGTAGCTGACCGAGCGGAACAGCGCCCCCAGGATGGGGATGTCGCCGAGCAGCGGGATCTTGCTGACGGTGGACTGGATCTTGTCGGAGAGCAGTCCGGCGATCGCGAAGCTCTGTCCGTCTGCCAGCCGGACGGTCGTTTCGCTCTGGCGCGAGGTCAGGCCGGGGATCGAAATCCCGCCGATGGTGACCGACCGGGACGGGTCGACGTCGCTCACCTCGGCGGAGAGCTTGAGGTGAAGGGCACCGTCGGCGATCACCGTCGGGGTGAAGTTGAGAATGATGCCGAACTTCTTCCACAGGACCGAGATCGCGCCGAGCGAGGTCGACATCGGGATGGGGAACTCGCCACCGACCAGGAACTTCGCCTCCTGACCGGAAAGCGCAACCAGCGTCGGCTCGGCCATGATCTTGGCGAGGCCGCTCTGCTCGAGGACGTTCAAGATGGCGCTGAACGGAAAGGTGGGGAGCCCGGAGAAGAAAACGGAGAATCCGGCGCCGGGGGGACCCTGCACGGGCGGCGTCTGCGCACCGCCAGTCCCCGGAACGCCCGTGAACCCGTCGATGGCCAGCCCTGGGTTGGTCAGTCCCGTCACGAACCGTCCGCCCGGATCCTGGTGGAAGAAATTCATCCCCAGCTCACGCAACCCGGAACGCGATACCTCGGCGAACTTGACCTCCAGCTGGACCTGCTGGTTCCCGACGACCTTGATGAGGTTGGCCACCTTCTCGGCGTGGAGCTGCGCGACCTCAGCGGCCCGCTCCGGGACGCGGACGTCGCTCACCTCGCCCGACAGGACCACCAGATCGCCCGCCGCCGAGACCGTGATCTTCTGGTCGGGAAAGAGCTCGGCCAGCTGGGTCTTGAGACGATCGAGATTCCGGGTGACCTGAAGCGCCAGGACCAGCGGCTCGTCCCGCTTGTTCCAGAGCGTCAGATCGGTCGTCCCCACGCCGCGCGAGGTCAGCAAGAGCTGCACGGGCGTGATGACTTTCAGGTCGGCCACCCGCGGATCGGCCACCGAGACCCGGCCGATCGGCTCGGTCAGGATGAGCAGCCGATTCTGCCCGGTCTCGAGCGCGAGGTTTCTGACGGCGCCGACTTCACGCTCGATCCGGATGGCGGGGACCGAGCTGAGCCCGGAGTCGCCTGCGGCGATGGCGCCACTCCCCATCATCATCCATGACACCGATGCTGCGAGAAGCACGCGACTCGTCTTCACTAGCGGCCATCTCCTTTGGTGAAGTTGCGCTGCTCGAATCGATCGCCGCGTAGAATCTCGACGACGTCCTTCTTCGGCTGCTCGCTTGGCAGCACCGCCGGCGGGGCTGAAGCCGCCACCTGCTTGCCGCGCCCCCGCCGCGCCGCCACCGGCGAGCGCGCCGGGCTCTCGGCCGGCTTGCCCGCTGCGACCGGGGGCTCGCCGATCAGCTCGTCGGCAATCGCGCCCTCGGTATTGACGGGGAGCGAATCGGTCCAGCTCCGCAGCGTGAGCAGCAGCCGCCCCTGCGCCGACGCGAGAGCCAGGCGCTCCGAATCCTGCGGGGAGACGAGCAGCGTGGCCACCGTCGCCGGGGTGGCGTGCATCCGCGCCTGATCGTTCGCCTCGACCTCTTGGCCGACCGCGAGCACCTTGACGTTCTGCATGAATATCTTGGTCGTCGTCATGGCGCCCGGTCGGCTGGGTTGCAGCGTCACCAGCACGTCGACGCGATCATCGGGATGGATGAAGCCCGCCACACCGACGAGGTCGTCGACCCGCACGGCCATCGCCCGCATGTTCGGAGGAATCAGGGCCGCCAGGCCGTTCCCGGCGTTCTTCGCCGCCAGCATGCCCGGCAGAACAGGCTGCCCGGTCAGAACGCGCGACAGCAGGATTCGCCCCACGAGCTCCTTCGGATCGCGCACGGCGCCGAGGGGAAGGTGATCGGTCGGCCATTCGGAAAGTGTCAGGTCCTCCGGCTTGATCTTGGATGCGAGCGGCAGGTCGACGGCCGCGACGACGATCTTCGTCATCACCACCGTGGCGCCGCCGGGACGATTGCTGAGATAGCGCGAGATGAAGAGGGCGGTCGAGAGGCCAGCGACCAGCGCGAAAGCCCAGAAGATCGCGGCTCGAGTTCCGGAACGACGCGAGGTTCCAGCGGCTGCGCGAAGCCGACCCTGTCCCATTGAATCATTGATCGCCAAGGGCAACTCCTAGAGAAGGTCTGCTTCCAGGGCCCGGGCGTCCGGACGCGGGCAGAACATAGAAAGGCTCATCGACGGACTGCGCCGTCGAGTTTAGGTATCTCGAGCCGAGCGACCAGATCACTCCTCACTGTGCAAGCTCGCACGATTGGCGAAAAGCATCAAGAGCGCGCGATGCCGGAAGGGCTGGAAAAGATGGGCGAGCCCGGCCATTCAGGCGTTCGCCAGCCGCCTAGACGTTCGGGCAGACCATCTAGAGGATCGGCCAGCCGTCTAGGAGCAGCGCCAGGGCGGCGCCGCATGCGATGGCCACGCCATACGGGACCCCCCGATGCTTGGATCGGTGCGACGGCACGCTGGGAAGCTCGCCGCGCAGCACGACCAGCGCCAGGTTGGTCCGGATCTCGGCCCGGGCCTCCGGTTTCGCCAGCGCGTAGTTCACGAGCGCAACCACGCCGCCGGTCGCGGCCGCCGACAGTGCGAACCACGGGAGCCGGACAATCGGAACCCAGGCAGCCGTCGCCGCCGCCAGCTTGACGTCGCCGCCGCCGATTCCGCCGGCCGCCCAGGGGTAATAGAGCGCGGCGACGACCAGCGCCGCCGCGCTCAGCCCCTGAAGGACGGCCCATCCGCCTTCCGTCGCGTGGATCACGACGGCGGTCACGAGCAGGAAGCCCGAGATGGCGTTGGGAATTCGACGTCGCCGCAGATCGGAAACGATCGCGGCCACCAAGCCTAGCCCGAGTGGAGCGAGGTGGAGGATCGGCGGCGTCATCCCGATTCCAGATGGCCGCCGCGACCCTCCGCCTTCGATCCCAAATCGCAGCTGCGAGCTAGGTGATCTGCGACTGCACGTTGTTGAACGTGTTCTTCATCTTGCCGCCGAGCACGAACACCACGGCGATGATGAGTCCCGCGATCGCGGCGACGATGAGCCCGTACTCGACGGCGGTGGCACCCTCTTCATCCCTGAGCAGCTTGAGCGCGTTCTTGAGCATTTGGGGTTTCTCCTTCGGGGGTTGGTCAGGTCGCTTCGTGCCCGAATCAGACCGACCATCATCGGGCGCCTTCTTCTCGGCTCTCCAGGTGCAATTCGCGTGAGAGCCCTGACACTTCCTATCGACCGGGCTGAACCGACCTTTAGGAATAAATTTTCACCGATGGGGCCAGGTGGGAGCAAGAGGCCGCGGGTCGGCGATCTACCTACAGAGAATGCCATCGTGCCGGGCGACAGCGTTGGTGTAAAGGTTGCGGGTCTTTGCGCCGAGAAAGTACACTACCACGGTGATGATGCCGGCGATCGCGCTCGCGATGAGGGCATCCCCAGTGCAAGTCAAATTGTCGTCCTTCCCGCGTCCGCGCGCCGCGCGCGCACCCTCGGAGCCAACAGAATGAACGTGCGCCCGACGTCCCCCTGGCTTGCCGCGCTCGCCGCCTCGATTCTTTCCCTGGCGCTCGGGGCGTGTGGCCGCGTGCCCGGGCAATTCGAGATACTGAACGATCAGGTCCCGACGAGCTCGGCCAGCGGCTGCACCGTCCCGGTCAACGCGACCGTGTACATGGGCACGGGCCTGCTCGACCTCAGCATCGTGAACCCCGGGATCGGGAGCGCCTACTTCTTCTTTCCGCTGATCGAGAACAACCTCCCGAGCTCGTCCTCGGCGGGCGCCATCGATCCCAACCAGATCCAGCTCAGCGGCTTCCAGATCGACATCACGCCGCTGGGGGCAGCGCCGCCAGCCTCGGTCCAGAGCGTGTTCTCCGGCGCCGGCGCACTCACCCACTTTGAGGTCCCCTGGTCGGGCGGGGTCAAGTCGGGCGGCGGTCAGATCTCGGCCATCGTGGGCGCGTTCCCGGTCGCGCTGGCCCAGCAGCTCTCGGCGGCGAGCGGCGTCGGCGGCGTCCCGTCGCTGACCGTCGATCTGACCGTCTCGGCGCTCGGCACCACGAACACCGGAACGCACATGACGTCCGACCCGTTCCACTTTCCGCTCCAGATCTGCAGCGGTTGCCTGACGACGAGCCTCGGGCCCTGCTCATCGAGCGTCGCGGCCGCCAACATGGGCAACGCCTGCAACCCGGCGCAGGACGCGCCGGTCGACTGCTGCAGCAATAACGGCGCGCTCATCTGCCCGTCGCCGGTGGCCCAGCAGTGACCGCCCCGCGCGGCCTCTCGGCGTTCGCGCTCCTCGTGTTGCCGCTCGCCTGCACCACGAACGCCTCGAGCTACCCGCCGCTGCCGCCGACCGGCGCGGGCGGCGCCGGCGGGACGACGTCGATGCCCAACGGGATGGTGACCATCACCTTCGGCATGCCGATGGACGGCGCGATGGAGACCGCTTCGACCGACGTGACGGTCTCCGTCACGGTCGACGACGATGGTACCGACTTCATCGATTCGAGCAGCGTCAAGATGACGCTGGTGGCGATGGGGACCACGGCGATCCTCTCCAGCGGACAGCTGGTGGCCACCTCCGCTGCCACCAATACGTACTCAGGGACGCTCAGCATTGGCGACCTGCCGACGGGGAGCTACACTCTGACGGTCACCGCGCGGAGCTCTGGCGGCATCGAGGCGACCCAGTCGATCACCCTGTCCATCCAGGGGGGGCCGACCCTGATCGTCAACTCGCCGGCCGAGGGGCAGCCTTACAACGACAGCCTCACGATCGAGATCCTGGTCGACCCCGGCGCCACCCCGCCCACCGCCATCCTGGCCGGCATGCCGGTGACGACGCTGATGAAGGTCGATACGCCGAACACGATGTATGACGTCTACCGCGCCGCCGTCTGGTTCGGACCGCCGCCCACGCCGCCCGGCGCGCAGCCCTTCCCCACCCTCACCGGCGAGCAGCTCCTGGACGTCAAGGAGAGCAACGGGGTGGCGACCAGCGAGGTGCAGCGGCTCTTCATCATCGACACCAGCGGGCCCAGCATCACCGCCAGCACTCCGCAGCCGGGCGAGATGGTGGGCGGCCCGGTGCAGATCTCAGCGACGATCACCGACCCGTCGGGCGTGCTCGATTCGTCGGTGTACGCCATCATCGGCGACGCCGTGGGCAACCCGGTGTTCAACGTCCAACTCAAGCCGGAGGGGAGCGGCGTCTACGGCGCGCTGTTCGACACGCTCAACCTCACGCAGTGCCCGGCGCCGCCGAAGACCGGACCCTGTATTTCCTTCCCCACCATCTCGTTCCGCGCCTCCGACTCCGTCGGGAATGAGTCGTCGCTGGGCTACAACTTCTTCGTCGACAACATCCCGCCGCTCGCCGACCTCGATCCGCCGCAGATGCGTCAGATTCGCGTCGGCAGCGCCGGCCTCGAGTGTTCGTTCTTGTTCGATCCGCTGAGCGTCAACCGCGACCTCGGCGACATGCCCAATGACGGCTGCATGGTCCCTCAGGTGTTCGACCTGCGCGCCCGCATCGATGACCAGGGGAACGAGCCGAACGGCATCAAGGTGGTGCCGGTGTCGGGCGTCGATCCGGACAACACGGCCGTCTACATCCTGACCGACGGCAGCCGCCCGCTGATCGTCGACAGCGACAACGACGGGAACTGCGACACGATCAACCCGCTGCTGATCCCCACCACCGGTCCGCTGACCCAGAGCGATCAGGTTTTGAAGATCCGACTGAACGGCGTCAAACCCGCCGGCGGCGCCAACTTCCTGCCCGACCCCAGCATCCTCACCGCCAACCCCGCGCTCCCTTGCGGCGAAGGCACGGCGACCGCGCCGCCTAAGAGCCTGTGCGCGATCGCCGGCTTCGAGCAGCCGACCATCGCCATCGCCGCGGCGGACGGCGAGCCCGGGATCTGGACGATCGATCCAATCAACCCGGGTATGTGCCTGGGAAGTCAGCTCGACACGCGGGCCAACAACATCCCCGACGGCCAGTGGATCTGCATCGCCGTGCAAAGCGCCGACCTGAACGGCAACAAGGGGGTCTCCGGTGTGAAGCGCGTCTACGTCCAGTACGACGAGAACGGCAGCTTCTGCCCGATGCCGCCCGCCAGTGCGGGACCGCCGCCGCCCTGCATGGGGACCTACGATCCGATGACCAAGCAGGACGCGCTCGGGTCCTGCAACACTCTCAAGTTCCCCAGCGGCCAGCTCTACTGCGCCCCCGGCGACTGCTGAGCCGGTGCCCCGCCCGCATCGGGCGCGCTATTCTCCGTCGCGCATGGACCAGCCGGCCGTCGTCGTCGAGTCGCTGGTCAAGCGCTTCGCCAGCAAGACGGCGGTGGCCGGACTCTCGTTCCGCGTGGCGGCCGGCGAGATCTACGGCCTGCTCGGCCCGAACGGCGCCGGGAAGACCACCACCCTCCGGGTGCTGGCCGGGATCCTCACCCCCACCTCGGGGCGCGCGCTCGTGGCCGGGATCGACGTCGCGACAGACCCGCTGGGCGTGCGCCGGCGGCTCGGCTTCCTCACCAACACGACGGGGCTCTACGCGCGGCTGACCGGACGCGAGCTGCTCGACTACTTCGCGCGCCTCTTCGGCCTGCCGGCCGCCGTGGCCGACGCGCGCATCGCGGCGCTGGCCCGCGCGCTCAATCTCGATCCGTTCTTCGCCCGGCGCTGCGAGGGGCTCTCCACCGGCGAGCGCCAGCGGCTGTCGATCGCGCGCGCCATGCTGCACGACCCGGCGGTGCTGGTCCTCGACGAGCCGACCGCCGGCCTCGACGTCCTCGCCTCGCGCTTCCTGCGCGCCTTCGTCCGCGCCGAGCGCGACCGCGGCAAGGCGGTCGTCTTCTCCACCCACTATCTCGCCGAGGCCGAGCTGCTCTGCAATCGGATCGGCCTTCTGCACGCCGGGCAGCTCCTGGCCGAGGGGACGCCGGCGGAGCTGCGCGCGGCCGCCGGCGGCGCCCCCAGCCTGGAGGAAGCCTTCTTGCGCCTGGTCGGCGGCGACGGCACCGCGGAGGCCGCGCCGTGAGGCTGCACGAGGTGCGCCTCGTCGCCGGCAAGGAGCTGCGCGAGACGCTGCGCGATCGACGGACGCTGGCGGTGATGGTGCTGTTCCCGCTGGTGATCTATCCGCTCGTCTCGCTGGTGACGGCCCAGGTGCTCTCCGCGCGGGTGGCCCGCGTCGAGGCGCACGTGGCGCGCGTCGCGGTGAGCGGTCCCCCGGCGCTGGCCGCGGAGCTGCGGCGGCGGCTCGCCTCGCCCGAGGTGGCGTTGCTGCCCGCCGCGGCGCAGGCCGACATCGCCGCCAGCCGGGTCGACGCCATCGCCGAGGTGGCGCCTGGCGCTGCCGGCGCGCCACCGACGGTCCGGCTGTATTACGACGAGACGCGCGAGGAGTCGACCGCCGCGCGCGACCGGGTCGACCACGCGCTCTCCGCGCCCGTCGGAGGAGCGGCCTGCGCGCCCGCCTTCTCCGTCGTCGCCGCCGGCATCGCGCCGCGCGCCCAGGTGAGCGGCTACCTCTTGTCGAAGGTGCTGCCGCTCGTCGTGGTGGTGATGGTGATGCTGGGCGCGTTTCACCCGGCCATCGACATCACCGCCGGCGAGCGCGAGCGGAGCACGCTCGAGACGACGCTGTCGGCGCCGATCGACAGAGCCGCGCTCATGGCGGGCAAGGTGCTGGCGGTGGCGACGCTGGCCTCGCTGACCGGCGCGCTCAATCTGGCCTCGATGTCGCTCACGGTCCTCGAGGGGACGCGCCTCCTCGCCAACGAAGCGAAGATCTCGATCCCCTGGCTGCACGCCGCGGCGGCGTTCGCGGTCATCCCGCCGACGGCCTTCCTGTTCGCGTCGATCATGGTCGCGATCGGCGCGCTCGCCCGCAGCTACAAGGAAGCGCAGACGCTGCTGACGCCGGTCTATTTCCTCTGCATGGCGCCCGCGCTCACCGCGGGGCTCGGCGACTTCCGGTTGAGCGGCGTCACCGCGTTCATCCCCGGCGTCGGGGTGACCCTGCTGGCGCGCGATCTAATCCTCGGCCGCGTCACGATCGGGATGGCGCTGGCGGTGCTGGCCAGCACGGCGCTCTACGGCGCGGCCGCGCTGGCGCTCGCCGCGCGGCTCTACGATTCCGAGCGTCTCTTCTTCACCGACGAAGCGGGGCTTGGCCTCGGCGCCTGGCTGCGCCACGTCGTGCGGGGCCGCGCGGCGCCCGCCGACAGGCCCGACCAAGCACCCGACCAAGCACCGACGGCCGGGCACGCCCTCGCGCTCTACGCGGTCGCCTGCGTGCTGCTCTTCTTTCTGTTCGTGCCGCTGCAAACCTGGCGTCTCGCGCCCGGCCTCCTCGTCTCCGAGTGGCTCGGCCTGGGCGGGCTGACCTGGATCTACGCGCGCGGGCGCGGTCAGACGATGGCCCAGGTGCTGCGGCTGCGCGCGCCGTCCGCGTCGGCGCTCGGGGGCGCCATTCTGATCGGTGCCTCGGGCTGGCTGGTCATCGGCCTCGTCGCCGAGTCGATTCTCCCCGCCCCCAGGGAGGTCGTGGAGAGCCTGCGCCGCGTCGTCGCGCCGCCCGGCGGCGGACGCGGCCTGCCCGCCACGCTCTTCCTGATGGCGCTCACGCCGGCGATCTGCGAGGAGGCTCTCTTCCGCGGACCGATCCTCCGCGGCCTGCGGACGCGCTTCTCGCCGCTGATGGCGGCCGTCCTGACCGGCCTGCTGTTCGGGATCTTTCACGTCGACGCCTGGCGCCTGCTGCCGACCGCGCTCCTGGGCATGGCGCTGTCGGGCATTGCGCTCGCCAGCGACTCGATCGTGCCGGCGATGGCCGCCCACTTCGTGAACAACGCCTGCCTGATCGTCCTCGCCCGTCTCCACGCCGACGACACCACCGCGCTCCCCCTCCACACGAAGCTCGTCTTTCGGCACGGTCGGTGCTGCCGTGCTCGCCGCCGGCGCCGGCCTGGTCGCGCGCGCGGCCAAGACACAACGCGGTATGTAGCCTACTTCACCAACTTCTGATTGTCAGAATCCTGGCTCATGCTACAAACCCCTCAATGTCCGTGGACGCCAAGCGAAGGGATCGCGCTGTTGCGGAAGTGCGACGTGCTCTCCGAGAGCCCGCTCGACTCGCTGCAGGCTCTCCTGCCGGGACTGACGATCGGGACCTACCGCCCCCGCCAGGTCATCTACCTGCCGGGCGACCGTGCCCAGGGGGTCCACTTCCTGACCAGCGGAAGAATCAAGATTTCCAAGGTCACGCGCGACGGCAAGGAGCTGACGTTGGCGTACCGCGGCGAAGGCGACTTCTTCGGCGAGCCCTGCCTGCTCGAGGGGGGCCCGCGTGAGGAGATGGCGGAGGCGATGGACGCCTCGACCACCGTCGAGATTCCGCGCGAGGCGCTCGACGATCTGCTCCGGAGCGACGGCGGCGCCTCCTACAAGTTCGCCCGCGCGCTGATCATCCGGCGCAAGGATCTGGAGACCCGGGTCGAGCAGCTGATCTTCAAGGACGTGGGCGCCAAGCTGGCCGAGCTGCTCCTGAGCCTCGGCCAGGAGCACGGCGTTTCTGATCAACGCGGGCTGGTGGTGGGCCTCAAGATCACCCACCAGGAGATGGCCAACCTGATCGGCTCCACGCGCGAGACCGTCTCCCTCACGCTGTCGCAGTTCAAGCGCAAGGGTCTGATTCAGACCGAGGGCCGACGCGTGATCCTTTCGGACCCCGAAGGTCTCCGGGCCCTGGCCTGAGCCGGGGACGCAAAGCCCGCCTGCGGGCGACGCGCTTCTCTTACCAGCCGCCGCGGCGAGAACGACCGCGGCCCTCGCCGCCGCCGCCGCCGCCGTAGTCGCCACCGCCGCCACCGCCGCCACGACCGCCACGGCCGCCGCCACCGCCGCCACCGCCGCCATAGCCGCCACCACCGCCGCCGTACCCGCCGCCGCCGCCGCCACCGCCACGCGGGGCCCGCTCGCGCGCCTCGCTGACGTTGATCGGGCGCCCCTGAATTTCACGGCCGGTGAGAGAGGTGATCGCCGCGGAGGCTTCGTCGGCGCTTCCCATTTCCACGAACGCGAATCCGCGGGGGCGGCCCGTGTCCCGGTCCATGACGATCTTCACCTCGACGACGTTGCGGCCCCCTTCGGCAAAGGCGTCGCGCAGCTCGGGCTCGGTCACGTTGTACGACAAATTTCCCGACGTAAAGCCTGGTTCCCATCTCTCTCTCCTTCGTTACACGGATTCGGCGGTTCGGCGCGTGTCGGGCACCAACTAGGGAGAAATCTGGGCGACGGGCAACGACCGTCGCGGCGCGCCGGACCATCGGGTCGCGTGGACGGAGCTGGGCTTCGCCCAGCGGAGTCGTCGCGGGAGGGTCCGGGAACCCTCCCAGGGTTCCCGTCTGATCGACAGCGCTAACCTGCGGTCGGGATCAGCACCGGCCGGGCCGAGAGTGGAAACGGGGGACACCTGACGTAGCACCGGGAGACTCGGCTTAACAACCTAACTGTAACAGCTCGAGCTCAGGCTGTCGAGGGGGTCGGCCCCTCGCGATCACCTGGAGATCGGCCCGGAAAGCGCCGGATCTCAGCTGCGCCGCAGCGCTTCGAGCACCGCGTCGCCCGCCGCCGTCGTGCTGGCGGCGGCGGTACCCGGCGGGGCGAGATCCCCCGTCAGAACGCCGCGATCGATCGCGGCCGCGACCGCGGCCTCGATGGCGCGCGCCTCGGCCTCGAGGCCGAGCGAGTGCCGGCAGAGCATGGCCGAGGCTCAGGATCGTGGCGTACGGATTGGCGACTCCCTTGCCGGCGATGTCGGGCGCCGAGCCGTGAATCGGCTCGTAGAGGCCGCGCTTGCCCTCGCCCAGCGAGGCCGACGGAAGCATCCCCATCGAGCCGGCCAGCATCGAGGCCTCGTCGGTGAGGATGTCGCCGAACATGTTCTCGGTGACGATCACGTCGAAGTCCGCCGGGCGCCGAATGAGGTGCATCGCGCAGGCGTCGACCAGCATGTGCGAGAGCGCCACGTCGGGAAACTCCTCGGCCATCACGCGGATGGTCACCTCGCGCCACAGGCGCGACGTCTCGAGCACGTTGGCCTTGTCGACGGAGGTGAGCTTCTTGCGGCGCCCGCGCGCGATGCGGGCGGCGGTACGGACGATTCGCTCCACCTCGGTGACGGTGTAGACGCAGAGGTCGGAGGCCCGGTCACCGTCGCGCAGCTTGTCGCCGAAGTAGATCCCGCCCGTCAGCTCGCGCACGACGATCATGTCGACGCCGGCCAGGAGCTCGGGGCGCAGCGGCGAGGCGTGCACGAGCCTTCGGGTTGACCGACACCGGGCGCAGGTTGGCGAACAGGCCGAGCGCCTTGCGAATGGCCAGCAGGCCCTGCTCCGGGCGGACCTTGGCGCGCGGATCGTCCCACTTGGGGCCGCCCACCGCGCCCAGCAGGACGGCGTCGGCGGCGCGCGCGATCTCCAGGGTCTCGGGCGGCAGCGCGGAGCCGGACTCGTCGATGGCGATGCCGCCGATGAGCGCGTCCTCGAGGGTGAAGGTGTGTCCCCACTTCTCGCCGACCGCCGCCAACACGCGCCGGGCCTGGTCGACCACCTCGGGGCCGATTCCGTCACCGGGCAAAACAGCAATCACAGCGCGCATTCAAATCCTCCGGCGTTCGAGCCGGCGCACCATACAAGAAGGCGGCCAGACCGCAAGGTGGAAAGCGGAACGGACCACGCGTTCCCGCCTAAGCTCTCGCGATCGGATAGCGGCGGCCGGGGCCGAAGGCCTTGCCCGTGATCTTGAGGCCGGGCGGCATCTGGCGGCGCTTGTACTCGCTCGTGCGCACGCGGCGCACGACGTCGGCGACGACGGCGCGCGTCGAAGCCCGTCGGCGACGAGCGCCTCCGTGTCCTTGCCCTCGACGAGGTGGGCCTCGAGGATCGCGTCGAGCACGTCGTAGGGCGGCAGCGAGTCCTGATCGGTCTGGTTGGGGCGCAGCTCGGCCGACGGCGGCTTCGTGAGCGTCGACTCGGGGATGACGGGCGTGCTCGGCGTTCACGGCGCGCGCGAGCCGGTAGACCAGCGTCTTCGGCGACGTCGCTGATGACGGCGAGGCCGCCCGCCATGTCGCCGTAGAGCGTGCAGTAGCCGGTCGCGATCTCGCTCTTGTTGCCCGTCGTGAGCAGCAGCCGGCCCTGGCGGTTCGACAGCGCCATGAGGATCGCGCCGCGGATGCGCGCCTGCAGGTTCTCGGCGGTCAGATCCGCGGCGGCGCTCGGCCGCCTCGGGCGTGCCGGCGGCGCGAAGGCCTCGAGCGCGCGGCGAGAGCGTCTCGAGGTACGGCGCGAACATCGGCTCGATCGGAGATCGTCGTGAACTCGATGCCGAGCGTCGAGCGCGAGCGCCGCGGCGTCGGCGCGCGAGCCCTCCGACGAGTAGCGCGACGGCATGGCGACGCCGAGCACGTTGCGCGGGCCGAGCGCGCGCGCGGCGACGCACGCGACGAGCGCCGAGTCGATGCCGCCCGAGAGGCCGAGCAGCGCGCGCGAGAAGCCGCAGCGGCGCGCGTAGTCGCGCGTGCCGAGCACGAGCGCGCCCAGCGCCGCGCGCTCGTCGGAGCTCTCGAGGGCCGCGAAGCTCGCCGCCCGCGGCCCGCCCGCTCGACCTCGACGAGGACGACGGCGCTCGTGCTCGGGGCCGCGCGCGACGACCTCGCCCGCCGCGTCGAAGGCGAGGCTCGCGCCGTCGAACACGAGATCGTCCTGCCCGCCCACCTGGTTGACGAAGACGAGCGGGCGCGCCCAGCGCCGCGCCGTCGCCGC
The DNA here is from genome assembly GCA_963831685.1 of uncultured Pseudomonadota bacterium. Lineage (GTDB taxonomy): Bacteria > Myxococcota_A > Polyangia > Fen-1088 > Fen-1088 > JADGRB01. The sequence continues at coordinate 272,088 of CAWHRJ010000003.1, read as the reverse complement.
CAGCATGCGCGGGCGCAGGTGGCGCTTCTCGATCGAGAACGGCGACGCCGAGAGGTTGACGATGATGTCGGCGCCGGCGGCGACGAGCGCCTCGATCGGGATCGGCCCGGTAGAGCCGCGCGCGGCCAGAAGTCGCCGTCGTTCCAGATGTCCTCGCAGATCGTGATGCCGAGGCGCCGGCCGCGGAAGACGACCGGCGCGACGTCCGTCGCGGCGTCGAAGTAGCGCCACTCGTCGAAGACGTCGTAGGTGGGCAGCAGCGACTTGCGCGTCACGGGCGCGACGCGCCCGCCCGTCGATGAGCGCCGCGCTGTTGGCGACGCCGCGCCCGCTGTCCGACGGTCGGCCGGCGCTCGGGGAAGCCGACGATCACGCGCGGCGGTCTTGCGGCCCGCGAGCGTCGGCCGCGAGCGCGTCGAGGCGCGCGCGCGCCGCGTCGAGGAACGCCGGCCGCTCGAGCAGATCCTTGGGCGGATAGCCGGAGAGCGCGAGCTCGGGGAAGATCGCCAGGTCGGCGCCGCGCGCGCTCCGCCTCGAGCGACGGCGTCCCACACGAGCCGACGGTTGCCGTCGAAGTCCCCGATCGTGGGATTGATCTGTCCGAGCGCGATCTTCACGGCTGCCCAACGACTCTACAGCCCGAGGGGGGCGCCGGGGCCGGACGGACGCCGGGTGATAAAATATCGTCGTGAGCACCGCGAGGGAGGTGATCGCGAGGCCCCCTCGAGCCCACCCGAGCTCCGACGGCACCGGCGGCGCGCCCGCTCGACATCCCGCGCGAGCGCCGCGTCTTCGTCAACCGCAACCTGCGCCTCGACAAGATCGAGATGGTCGGCTTCGACATGGACTACACGCTGGCGCTCTACAACCAGGCGCGCATCGAGGAGCTGTCGATCCGGGCGACGCTCGACAAGCTCGTGACGGCCAAGGGGCTACCCGGAGGCGATCCGCGCCCTCGCCTACGATCCGCAGCTCGCGGTGCGCGGGCTCGTCGTCGACCGCGACAACGGCAACATCTTCAAGCCCGACCGCTACGGCTACCCGGGGCGCGCGCGCCACGGCCTCACGACGCTCGAGCGCGACGCGATCGCGGAGCTCTACCAGCGCGAGCGCACCCGCCTGTCGACGCGGCGCTACGCCTGGATCGACACGCTGTTCGCGCTGCCCGAGGCGGTGCTGTACGCGGGGCTCGTCGACTACTTCGATCGCCACGACGCCGTCCGGCAAGCCCGACTACACCACGCTGTGGGAGCACATCCGCGAGTGCATCGACCTCGCGCACCGCGACGGCTCGATCAAGACGATCGTCAGCGCGCCGACTTCGCCGAGCTACATCGAGCGCGACGAGGCGCTGGCGGAGACGCTGCACAAGTTCCGCTCGTCGGGGAAGCGCCTCTTCCTGCTGACCAACTCGGCCTGGGACTACACGAGCACCGTCATGAGCTACCTGCTCGACGGCGCGCTCGCGCGCCTACCCCAACTGGCGCAGCTACTTCGACGTCGTCGTCGTCAGCGCCGGCAAGCCGGAGTTCTTCACCGACGAGCACCCGTTCCTCGAGCTCGACGCGCGGGCGAACCCGCTCGGGAAGAGCCGCCGGGGGCCCGTTCCAGCGCGGCCGCATCTACTCAGGGCGGCAACCTCAAGGAGTTCGAGGAGCGCGCGCGGGCCAGCGGCGATCGCGTGCTGTTCGTCGGCGACCACATCTACGGCGACATGCTGCGCTCGCGGAAGTCGTCGAACTGGCGCACGGCGATGGTCCTGCAGGAGATGGAGCACGAGGTCGCGACGTACGATCGCCTGCGCGCCGAGCTGGCGCGCGCTCGACCGGCTCGACGCCGAGCTCATCCACCTCGACGCCGAGCTCAACGAGCGGCAGTCGGCGCTGCGCGCGCTGCAGAAGCTCGGCGAGCCGAGACGCCGAGGTCGACCAGGTCGGCGACGCGCGCCGCCGTCAAGGACGACGATCGAGCGGGTTGCGCGCGACGCTGCGCACGACCGCCGCCGCAGCACCGCACGCTCGAGGACGAGATCGACCACGGCGTTCAACCCGTACTGGGGCCCGCTCTTCCGCGAGGGCTACGAGATCAGCAAGTTCGGCGAGCAGGTCGAGGCCTACGCCTGCGTCTACACGAGCCGCGTCTCGAACTTCCGCTTCTACTCGCCGATGCAGTACTTCCGCGGCCCGCGCGACCGCATGCCGCACGAGCGCTGAGGGCGGGAGGGGCCTAACGCCTGAAACGGGAGACGAGGGTCTTGGCTTCGTCGATGCCCAGGGCGCGGGCGGCGGCGAAGTAGACGGCGGCACCGACGGTGATCGGCACGAAGACCTTCACGGCGAACATCGAGGTGCCACCCCCGTGCAGCAGCTCGACGCGTGACGAGACGAGCCAGGTCACGGCCGCCATGATCGCCGAGGCGGCCGCGATCTTGACCGTCGGGACGACGAGATCGCGGGTGAAGAGGCGGCGCACCTGGCTCTGGAAAGCCACCGCCAGCACGCTGAAGTTCACCAGGGCCGCCAGCGAGGTGCCGAGCGCCAGCCCAACGTGACCGAACCGCCGGAAGGTGAAGGCGTTCCAGACGAGGTTGGAGGCAACGGCGGAGAGGCTGGCGATGACCGGCGCGCGCGTCCGGCCGATCGCGTAGAACGCCGGCGCAACCACCTTGATCGCCGCGTAGGCGCAGAGGCCGACGGCGTAGCCGGCGAGCGCGTTCGCCGTCTGGACGGTGGCGTGCGGCGAGAAGCGCCCGTGCTGATAGATGAGCCGGATGATCGGCACGCCGAGCAGCGCCAGCCCGACGGTCGACGGCACGGTGAGGAAGAGAACCATCCGCAGCCCGCGCCGCAGCGTCACCGCCAGCTGGTCCCAGTCGCCGCGGGCGGCGTCGCGCGACAGGTGGGTGAGAGCGGTGGTGCCGACCGCCACGCCGAACACGCCGATCGGCAGCTGCATCAGCCGGAAGGCGTACGAGAGCCAGGAGATCGCCCCGTCGGAGATGAGGCTGGCGAACGACGAGTTGACGACGACGTTCACCTGCACGGCCGCCACCCCCAGCGTCGCCGGCGCCATCAGCATCGCAATCCGCCGCGTCCCCGGATCGCGGAGGCGCAGATCCGGGAGCAGGCGCGGCCGGAACCCCGAGCGCCAGAGCGGCGGCACCTGGATGAGCAGTTGCCCGAGGCCGCCCGCCAGCACGCAGACCGCCCACACGACGACGGCCCTGCCCGCCGGCACCCCGGCGAGAAAGGCGGCGACGCCGCCTGCGATGGCGATTACGTTGAACATCGACGAGGCGAGCGCCGGCGTCGTGTACTTCTCCTCGGCGTTGAGCGATCCCATCGCCACCACCGCCAGCGAGATGCACGGCAGGAACGGCATCATGATCCGGACCAGCCGCTCGCACAGCGCCGCCTTCTCCGGCGAGAAGCCGGCCGCCACCAGATGGACGATCGGCGCCGGGAAGATCATCCCCAGCAGCGCCAGCGCCCCGAGGTAGATCGTCAGCGTCGACATCACCCGGTTGCCGAGCGCCTGCGCCGCGGGCCGCCCGTCGCGCCGCAAGGTCGCCACGTAGGTCGGCACGAACGCCGTCGACAGCGCCCCCTCGGCAAAGAGATCGCGCAAGAGGTTGGGGATCCGGAAGGCCGCCAGAAAGGCGTCGCTGTAGAGCCCAGCCCCCAGCGTGAGCGCGAAGATCTGCTCGCGAACGAGGCCGAGAAGCCGCGAGAGCATCGTCAGCGCGCTCACCCGGCGCGCGCCGCTGGCCAGCCGGTCGCCCGCGCGGTCGGCCGCCGGCTCTCCCGCGGGCGCGCCGGCGGCGTCGGCGCCCACTACTCGCTCCCCTTGCCGCGCGCGAGCCCGGAGAGCTCGATCGCCCGGTCGCGCAGCGGCGAGGCCGGCCCCTGCCGCAGCCCGCCCAGCAACCCGCGATCGGCCGCGGTCCCGCCGGCGGCCAGGCAGTCGAGCATCTCGACGGCGTCGGCCGGCGCCGTCGTCGGCGCGGCCGCCATCGCGCGCGCCGCCGCAAGCGCGGGCCCGTCGGGCGGGGCCTCCTTGCCGTCGCGGCCGACCCGCCCTTCGACGCGGCAATCGGCCGCCGCCGCGGCGCTGGTGACGCCGCGATCGCTGTCGGTGAGCCCGTCGCGCAGGATCTCCCCACGGCCGCTCCCGCCGGCCGCCAGCATCGCGGCGCGCCGGATCTCCGGTGCCGGATCGTGCGCCAGCGCGCCGAGATCGCCGCCGCCCCCGCAGCTCGGCGCCGCCTCGACCATGGCGTCGAGCGCGGCCAGCCGCGCAGTCATAGGCGCCGCCCGGCGCGCCGCCAGCGCCCGCAGCCCGGCACACGCGCGCGCCACCAGATCGGGAGGCACGTCCCATTCCTCGAGCGCCGTCGGAACCGCCCCGTCGAGCAGCGCGCCGACCGCCGCCGCGGCCGCCACCGCGCGCGCCGCGTCCGCCGCGGTCAGCTGGTCGGCGAGCGCGCCCACCAGCACGATCCCGCCGCGCGCGAGCGGCGCCGCCGCGGCCGCCGCCTCCGCCACCCGCCCGTCAGCGCCGCCGATCGCCTGCGCGAGCCGCGCCGGACCGATCCTGTCGCCCAGCCGCCCGAGCGCGCTGCGGTCGCCGCGCTTCTTCGCCTTCACCAGCTCCGCGAACGCGGGGACCAGCTTCCCGGTCCGCTGGTTCGTGCGGTGCGAGCGCGCCTCGGCCGCCGGGGGACCGGCGACCGACACGACGGCGGCCGCGACGACCGCGGCGAGAACAACGGCTCGGGGGCGAGACACTCACATCAGGGTTATCACCCCTTTGGCGTAAACGTCTCCTTTTCCGGCCGGCAGATCGTCTCTTCGGGGAATGACGGCGATCTCGTAGCGGTGCCCGCGCTCGAACCCCATCACCTCCGTCACCACCAGGTCGTTGATCGCGAGCTCCCGATCACCCGGCTTGCCGTCGACATCGAACAGCCGCACCTCGCGGCGGTCCTTGGGATCGGTCACGTCGGTCGCGCGCAGCTGAAACGCGCCCCCCTCGGGCCGCGGGTCGAGAAACGCCACCATGTGCAGCCGCCAGAACCCGCCCGCCCCCTCGACCGTCGTGCGCTTGAGCCGGCGCAGCGCGTCCGTCATCGCCGCCGGGGAGGGAAACTGCGCCGCAGGCGCGATCAGAACGTCGCTGAACACCACCTCCCCGTGAAACTGGCCCCAGGTCGGTGCGGTCGTCGGTGCCGCCGCCGGTGCCGCCGGCGCGGTCGGTGCCGGCGGGCTCGCCGCTCCTGACAGCGCGAGCGGCGTCGGGGTCACCCCCGTCCCCGCCGCCTCCGCCCGCACCCGCCCGCCGATCAACGCCAGGAAGGCCGACACCAGCAACCAAAAACCGAGCCCCGCCATCGCCACGTCCCGCTGCATCCCGACCTCCGTCCGACGCCCCACGCCCTCGTTCAATTTCGGTCGTCACCGCAGCCCGTCAAGGGCACCACGGACCCCGGTCATCCCGTGAGCTGGCCGCCCGCCGCGGTGCATGTTGTATTGCCCTGGAGTCCGCGCTAAAAATCGTCGAAGGCAGCGTCTTCCGGCCGCCTATTGTCTTTCAGCGAAGACGCCCCACTCACCCTGAAAGGCCGTTCGCCATGAAGCTTCAACCTGGACTAGTTTTCGCGGGTCTCGTAGCACTCGGATTGAGCACCTACTCCTGCGCCAACGGTGACACCATCTCCGGCACGACCACCGGCTCGGGCGGCGACGGTAGCGGCAGCGGCGGCTCGAGCTCCGGCGGCAGCACCGGTTCGGGCGGCAGCCAGAACAAAGGCGGCACCACAGGCACCGGCGGCGCCAAGGGCGGTACCACAGGCTCCGGCGGCAACGTCAGCAGCGGCGGCACCACAGGCACTGGCGGCGCCAAGGGCGGCACCACAGGCTCCGGCGGCAACGTCAGCAGCGGCGGCACCACGGGCACCGGCGGCACCACCACCGGCTCCGGCGGCACAGTCACGACCGGCTCGGGTGGAAGCGGGTCGGTCGGCTGCACGACCAGCTTCAATGTCAGCACAACTGGCTTCGTCACGATGCCGGTCAAGGGTGGCACCTGCTGGTCCGGCTACGCGTACACCTTCGGGGACACCTACGGGACCACCTTCCTACCGATGACTCCGACCAGTCTGATGTCGATGGGAAACATCGTGGCCGTGGCAGGTACCAACTACTCTTTTGCCGGGCTCGCATTCAATCTCGGCCAGACGAACGCGGGTGGCACAACCAACACCCCGGTTACGCCAACCGGTACCGGCCTGACGTTCAACTACACGGCAACCGCCCCGAGCGGATTGCCGATACGCGTGCAGATCACCGACGGCACCAGCACTTGGTGCGCAGCCGCCGTGAACGGCACGTCCATTCCCTACGGCACCTTCAACACCAAGTGCTACGACACGCCTGCCGACGGCACCGCCTACATGAAGAACCCCATCAACGCGATCCAACTTCAGGTCGCCGGTGGGACCGCCATGGGCGCCTACACTCTCGCGATCACCAGTATCACCGAGAATTAGATCGGCGACGTCGCCGCACCACCTGCGGGCGTAAAGGCGATACCGTCGCCTATTTGCAAGCGATCGTTTCGCCGGCAGGATGGCCGACACAGAAAATCATGCAGCTTCCGGACATACCCGAACAGTTGCAGCCTTTGTCGTCGGGTGTGCCGCATGAGCTCTCGGCCCAATTGGCCGCAATCGACGGACACGCCGGATAGGTTCCGGCGCAAGCGTAGGTCTGCGGGTTGCTCTCAACTGTTCCGCCGCAGTCGTAGTCCCAGGTGATGCCGCAGACGCCGCCGGCGCTGGTGGTTTGGAAGTCGGCGCCGGGGTGGATGAGCTTGGCGACGGCGATGTTGGTCGCGTTGTCGCAGCAGTCGCCGTTCATTGACGCGTAGCCGACCGGCGCTGTCGTGCCGCAGAAGCCGACCGGCGGACCGGCGCCGTAGCCGTCTCCGTCGACGTCCAGATAGAACCCTTTGCAGAGACCGGAAGCGCAGTCCGAAGCGATCGAGCAGGGCTGACCGTCCCGGACGCCACTGGTTCCCGCGGCGCCGCCGGCAGCACCCGCGAAACCGCTGCCCGCGGTGCCTCCGCCGGATCCGGCGGCTGCTCCCGCATGCCCGCCGACCGCACCGCCGGCGCCAGCCGCACCAGATCCCGCTGCGCCGTCTGCGCCCGCGACGCCGGCGTCTGCGGCGCCGTGGCCGCCACCGCCCGTGTCCATGTCGGCACCTGCGTCCTTGTCGATCGGCCGCGTCGGGCAGGCCAGCGTCGCGAGGGCGAACGGAATGACCAGGAAGGTGGGCGCGAGCTTGGTTGGTTTCATGGCCGGCTTTATCGACGAAGACCCTAGTTCGTTGCGTCGTCCGGCTCAACTCTCTTGGATTTCCAGACAACGCGCCGCCCTGGTGCGTACTGCTCGGGGAGCCGTGGTATTCGGCGAAAAGCGGCGATAAGCTCGCGCGCATTATGAGCGTGCTTAAGCCTCTCTTGATCCGTGTTCTCGGGGTTGGTGTGTTGTTCGGTGGGTTGCTGATTGCCTGTCAGGGGCCCGAGGAGTTCTTCCGGGACAACGCGCTGACCGGAGCCGGCGGATCAATCAGCGGCTCGGGCGGCGATGTCAGCGGCAGCGGCGGCGACGTCAGCGGCAGCGGCGGCGACGTCAGCGGCAGCGGCGGCGACATCAGCGGCGCGGGCGGCAGCGTCAGCACCGGCGGCGCGACCGGCTCGGGCGGCAGGGGCACGGCCGGCACGACCGGCAGCGGCGGCACCGTCGGGACGGGCGGTCGCGCGACCGGCGGTGCTACCGGCTCCGGCGGACTGACCGGCACCGGGGGCACGGCGGGCCGCGGTGCGGCCGGCACGAACGGCGCGGCGGGCCGCGGTGCCGCGGGCACGAACGGAGCGGCGGGCCGCGGTGCGGCCGGCACGAACGGAGCGGCGGGCCGCGGCGCCGCGGGCACAAACGGAGCGGCGGGCCGCGGTGCGGCCGGCACAAACGGAGCGGCGGGCCGCGGTGCGGCCGGCACAAACGGCGCGGCCGGCTCGACGGGGACGGGCCCGTGCGCCGGGCTCTGCTCCAGCCCCACCCCCATCGCGACGCAGAGCTTCAGCTCGGGCAGCATCGGCACCGGAGCCGCGTGCTACGAGGCGACGGGGGTCACCTTCCAGGGCGGGAACTGCTACAACTTCACGTCGCCTCGCACGCTCACGCTCAACAAGACCGTCGAGTCTTGCGACACCAACAATTGGGCCATGCCGCTGCCGGCCAAGATCAACGGCGGCTACTGTATCGTCGTCAACGCCGGTCAGACCCCGTCGGCGGGTTTCACCACCTTCTGACGGCACGCCGGATCGGGTTCTGCCGCACGAGGGGGCTTTCGCGCCTCCGGTCTCGGCGTCTATAATCCGAAAATATCGGTTCATGATTTCGTTTAGGCGTCCTCTCGCTTCCGCCTTGGTCAGTCTCGGAATCCTTGGCGCGATCGGCCTCGGCTGTGCCGGAGGCGGCGCGGGCGGAGGTACGGAGACCGGCGGCGCGACCGGAGCGGGCGGCGCCTCGCCGACGGGCGGCAGCCCGGGCAGCGGCGGCGCCAAGGCGAGCGGCGGCGCCACCGGCGCCGGTGGCGTGACGGGAGCGGGCGGCGTGCAGGGACACGGCGGGGCGACGGCCACCGGCGGCTCGGGCGTCAACGCCTGCGCGTCCTGCCAGCTCATGATCGCGTCGCAGTGCCAGACCGGCGCGGACACGCAGACGATCCGGGTGACCGTCGACGTCGAGGACGCCGCGATCACGGCGCTGGCGCTCGCTGACGTGACGTTTCGCTACTGGTTCGTCATGGGCACGCCGACCGACCCGCCGATGCTGACGATCTACTACGCGCAGATCACCCAGACCGTGCCGGGCGCGACGATCACCTCCAAGTTCGCGGCCGTCTCGCCGGCGCGGACGGGCGCGAACGAGTACCTGGAGGTCGGGTTCGGGCCGAGCACACCGCCCCTGACGCTGTTCAGTGACACGGGCCAGATCCAGCTGTCGTTATCGGCGAACAACGACAACATGTTCGATCTCGATCAGACGTCGGACTACTCCTACCGCGCGTGCGCGGGAAGCGACTCGACCAGCTACACCAGCGCGCCGACGATCACCGGCTACATCAACGGCACCCTCGCCTGGGGAACCGAGCCGCAGTAGCCGTTGGTCGGGGGTGGGGGTTGCAGGCCGGGGCCGGCGACTACTCGTACGCGTACTTCACGACCCTTTGAGCAGCGCCCCCGATGCCCGCGCGGCGCCCCTTCGCCCGCGGCGCGTCGAGGACCGTGCGTCTGGCTTCCAAGGCCGGCGCTTTCGGAGTAGCGTCTCGCGGCTGGCGCCGTGCCGGCTGCTTTCCCCCGAGGATCAAAGAAATGCTGCAGATGATCGTCCGCCGACGCGCGACAAGCCCGCGCGCGCTCGGGTTGTGTTTTGTCGCGCTGGCCCTCGCGTCGACGGCCGGGTGCGAGCCCGCCTCGCCGGCCATGATGGCGCCCGCGTCGCCCGCCTCGCCGCCGCCCGCGGCCGCGCCCGCGCCCAAGCCCGGGGCGCCCGCCGCGGCGCCCGCACCCGGGTCGGCAGTATCTGATTGGAACGCCGCCCCGACCAACGGTTCGCCGGGCGTCAACGCGCCCAAGCTGACGGGGAACGATCTCATCAAGAACAACACCTTCGAGGGGGGCAAGTACATCCCCTGGAACACCTCGTTCAGCGCGCCCGCCACCGGGACCGCGTCGGTCAAGGATGGGCAGCTCTGCGTCGTCGTCGGGAACAAGGGGGTGAACGGCTGGGACGCGCAGGCACGGCACCGCGAGATGGTGATCCAGAAGGGGCACACCTACTCGATCGCGTTCATGGCCCACGCCAGCAAGCCGATCCAGATGAAAGCCAAGGTCGGGATGTCGGGGCCGCCGTACAAGGAGTATTGGGCCGACACCGTCGATCTGACGACGCACCCGCAGACGTTCGTCGGCGCATTCACCATGGAGGCCGCGGACGACGCGACGGCGGAGCTCGCTTTTCACTTCGGCGGCGGGCTGGCCGGCGAATCGATCGCGCCGTACACGGTCTGCCTCGACGACATTCACCTCGACGATCCGCAGTTCACCAAGTCGACCAAGGTCTCGACGGAGGACGCGCCGATCCCGAACGTGCTGGTCAACCAGACCGGCTACCTGCCCGATCTGCCGAAGATCGCCACCGTGAAGAGCGCCTCCAAGTCGCCGCTCAAGTGGGAGCTGCACAAGAAAGGTGGCGCCGTCGTCGCCTCCGGTGAGACCAAGCCGGTCGGCAAGGACGCCGCGTCGGGCGACGACGTGCAGGTGGTCGACTTCTCCGCCGTGAAGACGCCGGGCAAGGACTACACGTTGTGGGTCAGCGGCGAGGGGAGCCACCCGTTCGACATCGGCAAGGACGTGTACAAGAAGCTCAAGTACGACGCGCTCGCCTACTTCTATCAAACCCGCAGCGGCATCGAGATCAAGATGCCGTTCGCGGGTGGCAAGCAGTGGACGCGCGCCGCCGGCCACGTCAGCGTGCCGCCGAACAAGGGGGACAAGGACGTCCCTTGCCTCGAGGGCTCGGGCTGCGACTACAAGCTCGACGTGACGGGCGGCTGGTACGACGCCGGCGATCAGGGGAAGTACGTCGTCAACGGCGGCATCGCCGCCTGGACGCTGCTGAACCAGTGGGAGCGCGCCGTCGCGCGCGGCACCGACGCCGAGTTCAAGGACGGGAAGATGAACATTCCCGAGCACAAGAACAAGATCCCCGACCTGCTCGACGAGGCGCGCTGGGAAGTCGCGTTCATGTTGAAGATGCAGGTCCCCGACGGACAGCCGAGGGCGGGGATGGTCCACCACAAGATCCACGACAAGGACTGGACGGCGCTCGGCACTCGCGCCCGACGCAGGACCCGCAGCCCCGCTTTCTCCGGCCGCCGTCGACGGCGGCGACGCTCAACCTGGCCGCCGTCGGCGCGCAGGGCGCCCGCGTGTTCGAGCAAGCTGGACACGGCGTTCGCCGCCGTGCCTGGCCGCCGCCGAGAAGGCCTGGTCGGCCGCGCAGGCCAACCCGCGCCGTCTACGCCGGCCGCCGCCGGCGTCGGCGGCGGTCCCTACGACGACAGCAACGTCACCGACGAGTTCTACTGGGCGGCGGCGGAGCTCTTCATCACCACCAAGAAGGACGTCTACAACCTTCGTCGAGAAGTCCCCCTTCTTCAAGAAGATCCCGGTCGTGCAGGGCGGCGACGGGCTGCCGTCGGCGTTCGACTGGGGGAACGTCGGCGCGCTCGGGACGATCTCGCTGGCGCTGGTCCCCAACCTTCTGCCGCCGCAGGAGATCGACGACTGCCGCGTCGCCGTCGAGACCGCAGCCGACACCTTCCAGGCGCTGGTCGCCGGCGAGGGATATCGCCTCCCGTTCAAGCCGGGCGCCAAGGGGTACCCGTGGGGATCGAACTCGTTCGTCCTCAACAACGCGATCGTGCTGGCGCTGGCCAACGATTTTTCGGGCGAGGCGAAGTACCGCGACGCCGCCGCCGCGGGGATGAGCTACATCCTCGGGCGCAACCCGATGGACAAGTCGTACGTCACCGGCTACGGCGAGCGGCCGCTCTTGAACCCGCACCATCGATTTTGGGCGCACCAGGCGAACGCCGCCTTCCCGTCGCCGCCGCCGGGCGTCCTGTCGGGCGGGCCGAACTCCGGTCTGCAGGACCCGTACGTGCAGGCGGCCGGTCTCGCCGGCTGCGCGCCCCAGAAGTGCTACGCCGACAACATCGAGGCCTGGTCGGTCAACGAGGAGGCGATCAACTGGAACGCGCCGCTCGCCTGGGTGGCGGCGTACCTCGACGAGAAGGCGGAGGTGAAGGCGAAGCCGCACCCGAAGACCAAGGTGGGCCCGCCCGCACCCAAGAAGACCAAGAGCGCCGCCGACGCGCCCGCCCCGGCCGCCGCCGTCCCGCCCGCGGCACCCGCCGCGCCGCCCGCCCCGGTCGCACCGGCGGCCCCCGCCGCACCAGCACCCGCCGCGCCCGCGGCCCCCGCTGCACCGGCACCGGCCCCGGCCGCGCCCGCCGCGCCCGCCGCGCCCGCGCCTGCTGCTCCAGCGCCCGCGCGCGCCAAGTAGCGGTTCGCGTCGCCGGGACCCGTGATAACGTAGGAGATCCTAGACTTCCGAGAAGGAGCTCTGCATGTCCGCTCGCCGTATCCTCTTCTTGGCTTTGAGCGCCCTCGTCTTCGGCGCCTGCGCAAAACCCGCGGACACCGGGGGGGACAGCGGCGGCTCCACCGGCACGGGCGGGAGCTCCACGGGCTCGGGCGGCGGCTCGACCGGCGGTTCGACGGGGAGCGGCGGCGGTCCGCCCGCGGGTCTCGGCACCGGGAAGGGGTTTTCGTTTCCGCAAAACAAGACCTTCAGTGCCTGCATGGTGACGACGGTCGCCAACGCCTCCTCGCAGACGCAGACCGCCTACAACAGCTGGAAGTCGTCGTTCGTGGTCTCGGGAAATCCCGGCATGCGCGTTCAGCGCCCGGAGAACGGCAACGACACCGTCTCCGAGGGGATCGGGTACGGCATGCTGGCGGCCGTCTACATGAACGACCAAGGAACCTTCGACGGCCTCTGGACCTATGCGAAGGCGCACATCGATTCCAAGGGGTTGATGAACTGGCACATCACTTCGGGCGGCTCGACGGCCTCGGACGGCTCCTATTCGGCGAGCGACGGCGACGAGGACATAATCTTCGCGCTCCTGATGGCCTCCGACCAATGGTCCGGGACCGACTACCTGACGCCCGCGCAGAACATGATCACGGCGATGCGGACGTACTCGCTCTTCTCGGACGGTACGCTGCAGAACGGCGACAACTTCAACACCGCGAACGAGATGAACATGGACTACTTCTCACCCGCGTACTTCCGCGTCTTCGACAAGGCGACGCACGACGGCTACTGGACCCTCATCGCCATCCCGGCGAATTACAGCCACCTGATGGCGCAAACGGGGACCTACGGCCTCGTTCCCGATTCGTCCAACCTGCAGAATCAGACGACTTGCTCGACGTGCAAGGCGACCTACGGCTACGACGCCTGCAGGACCCCCTGGCGCATCGCCCTCGACTGGTGCTGGAACGGCGACTCCAGCGCACAGGCGTACCTCCAGAAGATCGGCGGCTTCTTCAACAGCATCAACGGCGGGCCCGGCAACATCTGCGACAGCTACAACGCCAACGGCCAGCAGGGATCGACCTGCACCCACAACCTGGCGTTCATCGGGCCAGCGGGGGTCTCGGGAATGGAGGGGTTCCAGAGTCTGGTCGACGGTTCGTTCAACCTGATGGTCAGCCCACCCAGCGGGAACACGGCTTACTTTCCGCAGTCGCTGCGCGTCCTCTCGATGCTGATGATGTCGGGGAACTTCCTCGACTACTCGCAGATGTAGCCCGCCGCTCGCCGGCGGGGCGAGGCGCTACTGGGTCATGTCCCAGAAGTTGCCGGACATCGCCATCAGCGACAGCACGCCCCAGGAGGCGTGGTAATAGGTGAACGTTCCGCTCACCTTCATCGCGTTGCTGGTGGTCTCCGCGACGACGGTCTTGTAGGTGAGGTCGCGCAAGCTCGTCGCGCTGTCGCCGGCCGCCATCGCGCCCACGCCGGCGGGACCGAGGAAGGCCATCCCCGCCGCGTAGGTCATGTAGGGCGGGGCGCCGCCGCTGGTCGTGTAGCCGTCGACGATCTGGGCCAGCGAGGTGCCCACCACCTTCGAGCCGTAGAACCCCGAGATCTTCCCGGCGTATGTCTGCGCGTCGCCGTCGTTGTTGAGGCAGTAGTCCATGCCGATGCGGAACGGCGTGCGGCAGGCGTCGTAGCTGAAATAGATCCCGTGCGTCGAGTCGACGGCGCTCGTCCCGGCACCGTTCTGGCTGACCCAGTTGGGAACCAGGCCATAGTTCCCCGAAGCGGCGGCCAGGATCGTGTACGACTCGTTGAGGACGCCCATCCAATCGTGGCCCGAGTCGACGCTGGCGAACGCGCGGTAGTAGGAGGGCGCGAAGTACGAAGGATCGAGCTGGTTGGGGCCGTTGCTGCCGAAGCTGTCGCCGGCCAGGAGGATGCTGCCGCTGACCTCGTGGGCGTAGATGTTCCCGATCAGCATGGTCGCATCGGACGCGTAGCTGCCGCCGCTCCACTGCTTGCTGGCCATGAGCAGTGCGTAGGCCATGTCCTCGTCGCCGTCGGTCGCCGAGCTGGAGCTGGTGTTGCAGCTCCCCGTCTGACCCGTCCCCTGACACCAGGCCATGAGGTGGTTCCCATTGAAGTGCGACTTGGCATAGCTCCAGAGCGCGTCGAACATCGGCTCGTCGTTCATGAAGACGCCGATGAGCATGCCGTAGCCGATCCCCTCGGAGACGGTATCTCCTCCGTTCTCCGGCCGGACCACTTTCCCGCTGGAATAGAACGCCGACTTCCAGTTCAGGTAGGCCTGCTCGACGGTGTCGGTGTTGTAGACCGGGAAGCTGCAGTTCGGCAGCCCGTGCCCCTGCGGGAAGGGAAACGCCGCGCTGGAGCCGGAGTTCTGCGAGTAGGTCGACGGATCGTTCATGACGATCGTGTTGCCGGTGCCGCCGGTCCCCGTGCCGCCGCCCGATCCCCCGGTGCCTCCCACGCTGGCCCCGGCGGCGCAGCCCAGTGACGAAAGTCCCACCAGAAGTCCAACCAGGCCGAAGCGGCGCGACATTCGGAAGCCTCCTAATTTAGTGCTGTTAGCAGTGGCGCTGACGGGCGTCCCGCAGTCCGGAGCGCCTCCCCATGGGGCGCCGCCTCAGCCTTGACGGGACAAAGGTCGGGGAAGATACTACACCTCTTTTTAAGGGTGACCCCGGGTTTTTCGGGGGCCCAGATCCCCCAGAACCCAAACGCTCAGACGAGGCCTAACGATCATGAAAAAAATGTCGCATCTCTTCATCACGACCTTGGCGGGCACGCTGATGTTCGCCGGCGGCGCCTGCGGCAGCAGCAACAGCAAGACCGGGACCGGCGGTAGCTCCGGCTCCACCGGCTCCGGCGGCAGCGTCGGCGGCAACGGCTACCTCCCGCTCCCCTCCAACCCGACCGGGTTCGTCGAGGACCCGACCACCATGGTCACCGGCGCGTGGTACGCCTACGGCGACGGCGTCGGCAGCGCCGCCAGCGTCGCGAACGGCGACGATCATCTGAACAGCGACTGTATCAAGAAGGGCGGATTTCCCCAGTCGGCTTGCTCCCAGATCCTGAGCCCGGTGGCCGGTTCGCCGTTCCCGCCGGCTGACGCCGCCAGCAGCGCGATGTGCACCTCCGGAACGGCCGCGGTGGTCATGAACAAGGGTAGCGCGGCGGACTACACCGACCTCTGGGGCGCGGGCATCGGCCTCGACTTCAACAACCCGGGCGGCGACGCCGGCGTGAAGGGTTACCTCGATCTGAGCGCCTACAAGGGCATCTACTTCGACTTCTACTCCTTCCCCGCCTCGTCGAGCGACCCGATGTCCAACGGCGCCGGGCCGCCCTCCATGGCCATGCGGGTCAACTTCCCGAACGACAAACAGCACATGACCGACTCGCCTTACTGGATGGGCGCCATGAAGATGTCCTCGCCGCTCACCTCGCCGGGCGGCGCCGTGACCCACAACGAGGTCGACTGGCCCGACGTCGGTGGGCCGTTCTACCTGACCCAGCAGAGCCCGCCGGTCGACCTGACCATGTACCCCTTCGACACGACCGCCGTCCAGGCGATCCAGTTCCAGGTGTTCACCAACGTCACGTCGGCGACGCCCTACTCCTTCTGCGTCGCCAACCTGGCGCTCATCCCTAAATAAGTAGCCGCGCGATCGGCCGCGCGATTTCTCGCGCGGCCAACAAAAAAGGCCACCCCCGGTTCGACCGCGGGTGGCCTTTTCATTTTTGGAGCGCCGCTCAGACTTCGCAGTCGACGATGACGGTCGCGCCCGGCTTGGCGTAGGGGACGAGATCGCCGGCGACGGGCTTCCCGTCGACGGTCAGCTTGGGCGCCCCGGACGATCCACTTTGGCCGCTGTTCTTCACGTTGATGCGGTACTCGGCGCCGCGGCACTTGCGGGTGACGGTGAACTTGCCGACCTCACCGCCCATGCAGGGGTGGACGCGCAGGCCGTCGAAGTCGGGGCGCACGCCGAGCAGGTACTGCGAGACGGCCACGAAGTTCCAGGCCGCCGTCCCGGTCAGCCAGGAGTTCTTGGCCTCGCCGTGGCGGACGGCGTCCTTGCCGGCGATCATCTGGGCGTAGACGTACGGCTCGAGGCGGTGGACCTCGCTCTGCTCCTCGAGGTACGCGGGTGCGATCTTCTTCCAGTAGTCGAAGGCGCGGTCGCCGCGGCCGACGACGGTCTCGGCGATGATCACCCACGGGTTGTTGTGGCAGAAGATGCCGGCGTTCTCCTTGTAGCCCTGCGGGTACGAGGAGATCTCGCCCAGCTCGACGTGGTACTCGCTGTAGGGCGGGTTGTTGAGGACGATGCCGTACTTGGTGTCGAGCCGCTCCTTGACCGAGTCGAGCGCCTTCACGGCCTGGCCGCCCTCGACGCCGACGCCGGCCATGATGCAGAAGCCCTGCGGCTCGATGAAGATCTGCGACTCCTTGTTCTCCTTGCTGCCGACCTTGTTGCCGAAGAAGTCGTAGGCGCGCAGAAACCACTCGCCGTCCCAGCCGTGCTTTAGGATGGTGCTGCTCATCTTCGACGATTCGGCCCGCGCCTTCTTGGCCTCATCGGCGAAGCCGAGCTTGTCGGCCAGATAGGCGTAGTCGGGCGCCACGCCGACGAACATGCCGGCGATGAACACCGATTCGGCCGTGCGTCCGGTGCGGTTGCCCGTGGTCTGGAACGACTCGTCGGGCGTCTCCGAGAAGCAGTTCAGGTTGAGGCAGTCGTTCCAGTCCGCGCGGCCGATCAGCGGCAAGCCGTGCGGCCCCAGGTTGTTGAGCGTAAAGTTGAACGAGCGTTTGAGGTGCTCGAACAGCGTCGTCTTCGTCTTGGGGTCATTGTCGAACGGCACCTGCTCGTCGAGGATCCCGTAGTCCCCCGTCTCGCGGATGTAGGCGGCGACGCCGAAGATCAGCCAGAGCGGATCGTCGTTGAACCCGCTGCCGACGTCGTTGTTGCCGCGCTTGGTGAGCGGCTGGTACTGATGGTAGGCGCTGCCGTCGGGGAACTGCGTCGAGGCGATGTCGATGATCCGCTCGCGCGCCCGCTCCGGGACCAGGTGGACGAAGCCGAGCAGGTCCTGGTTCGAGTCGCGGAATCCCATGCCGCGCCCGATCCCCGTCTCGAAGTACGAGGCGCTGCGCGACATGTTGAACGTCACCATGCACTGGTAGGGGTTCCAGATGTTGACCGTCCGGTTGAGCTTCTCGTCGGTCGACTCGACCGAGTAGTTCGAGAGCAGCCTCGACCAATGGTCGGAGAGCTGCTTCATCGCGGCCGCGACCTGTTCCGGCGTGGAGAACTTCTCGATCAGCGCGTGAGCCGGCTTCTTGTTGATGATGCCGGGCTTCTCCCATTTGTCTTCCCGCGCGACCTCGACGTAGCCGAGGGTGAAGACGAAGACCTTTTCCTCGCCGGGGGCGAGCTCGACGTCGAGGCCGTGCGAGGCGATGGGCGCCCAGCCGCTGGCGACCGACTTCGACGACACGCCCTTCTGCGCCACGTCGGGCGCGCTCCAGTCGTTGTAGAGGCCGAAGAAGGTCTCGCGGTCGGTGTCGAACCCGGCCACCTCGGCGTTGACGTTGTAGAACGCGTAGTGGTCGCGCCGCTCGCGGTACTCGGTCTTGTGATAGAGGGTGCTGCCGCCGCGCTCGATCTCGACCTCGCCGGTCGAGAAGTTGCGCTGGTAGTTGGTCATGTCGTCGTAGGCGTTCCAGAGGCACCACTCGATGAAGGAAAACACCTTCAGGCTCTTGGGGCCGGCGGTGGTGTTCTTGATCCGCAGCTCGTGCACCTCGGCGGTGTGCCCCTGCGGGACGAACATCAGCTGCGACGCGCGGACGCCCTTCCGCTCACCGGTGATCCGCGTGTAGCCGAGGCCGTGCCGGCACTCGAAGCTGTCGAGCGCGGCCTTGGTCGGCGCGAAGCTGGGGTTCCAGACGTCGCCGCCGTCGTTGATGTAGAAGTACCGGCCGCCCACGTCGGTCGGGACGTTGTTGTAGCGGTAGCGCATGAGGCGGCGCAGGCGCGCGTCCCGGTAGAAGCAGTAGCCGCCGGCGCGGTGAGAGACCAGTGCGAAGAAGTTCTCCGACCCGAGGTAGTTGATCCACGGGTACGGGGTCTTCGGCGTGGTGATGACGTATTCGCGGCTCTTGTCGTCGAAATATCCAAAACGCATCGTTTGGTCCTACTCGCAGATGAACTTCAGGTCGTCGATGTAGATGTCGTAGGTGGAGCGGGGGATGTTGACCTGGAACTGGATGCCGAAGAGCTTGGACGGGGTGATGTGCGGCTTGTGAGGCGCGCCCCAGTCGGGCAGCTGCTTCATCTGGCTCCACTTGAAGCTGAACTGCTTCCACTCCGTCGTCAGCACCACGTTCGCGCCGAAGTCGTTGAAGCACTCCGTGCAGACCCCGCCCTGCGGGTCGGTGTTCGAGTCGGGTACCTTGAGCCGCACCTTCCCGGTCGATTCGGCGCTCCCCTTCTTCGCCCAGAACGAGATCCCCGCGTACTTCGAGGCGTCGTAGGCGTCCTTCGGGTCGACGAAGTTCATCCCCATCCCCGAGAACACGACCGATCCCGTCCCGATCGTCCCGTGGTACCGCGCCGCGTACTGCGAGTCGTGGCCCCCCTCGCTCATCGCGAAGGTGCCCCCCTCCTCGCCCGCGGTCGGCTCCACCGTCGTCGTCCCCTTGTCCTTGAACGTGTACCAGTACCCGCCCCGGTTGTCGTTCGGCAGGTTCTGGTTGTTCCCGTCCTCGCCGTCGTCGATGAGCCCGGTGGGCCCGCAGTCCTTCCCGACTTGCACCCCGGGCGCCGCCGGCGCGGCCGCCGCCGTCCCGCCCCCGCCGATCGACGCCGCCGACCCGGGCGCCACGTTCGGCTGAGTCGCCGACTTGTCCGGGATGATGCACCCCAAAAGCAGCATCGCGCCGCCGGCCAGCGCCACCATCGTCTTCGTCGTCTTCGTCGTCTTCGTCGTCTTCGTCGTCTTCTCGGCTTGGCTCGTCATGTCCGTCCTCGTTTGTCTCTTGGCTAGAACCAGATGATCGCCGCGATCTGCGCGGCGTTCTTGTCCACACCCAGCTGCGATGCCCCCTGCTGGCTGTTGTACGGGAACTGCGACCCGCTCATGAACCCAGGCTGCGGCACGTCCCCCGACGCATACGACGACCCGTAGAAGTACCGCGAGTACTGGATCATCACCTGCTCATGCGTCACGAACGCCGTCCGGAAGATGATCCGCGGCGAGATCACCGAGAACGACTCACCCGCGATGTCCAGGTTCGGCTCCACCACGTCGTACCGCGCCCCCAGCCCCAGCCACGACAGCGGCACGTACGTCCACTCCGTCCCGAACTTCAGCTTGTTCAGCGAGAAGCCAGGCGCCAGCGGCGCGTGCACGTGGTTGAACATCCCGAACACCGTCCCGATCAGGTCCGGTCCGTCTCCCCAGAACGCCTGCGGGTAGTGAAACAGCTGCCCGAAGCTGAAGCTGTACTGCAGCTCCACGCTGTCGATCGATCCCGTCACCTCGTCCACCCCGCCCGGCGGCCCGAAGTAGTTGTCGTGCAGCTGCCACCCACCGAACGAGTGCAGCACCTCGATCGCGTCCGCCAGGTAGAGCGCGTTCGTCGCCGCCAGGTGCGAGTACCCGATGTACCCGTCGCCCAGCACGCCCCCCAGCAGCTTCACGTCCACGCCGTAGATCGCCAGGCTCGGCTTCGAAGCCGAAGGCAGCCGCGCCGGCGACTTCGGATTGGGCGCCCCGTTGACGATGCCGAACGTCCCGTCCCACGAGGGGCTCGTCCCTCCAGAGTACGACCCCGCCCGCTCGTTGTCGTTCGCGAACACGTAGATGTAGTGCGCCCCGATGATCACTTCCTTCTTGAACACCGCCCCCACGTGCCCAGACGCCACGAACGTCGACTCCTGCGGCACCGGTCCGGGGTACGGATCCCACGCCGGCAGGTTCTGGTTCGCGTTGTTCCCCGCCGCGTTCCCCTCCGCCGGCCCGTAGAACGGGATCGGCTCCAGTTTCCCGCCGAAAGTCTCTTCCCCCTCGATCGTCCAGTCGTTCCAGTCGTAGTCGACCGTCGCCGTCTCGCCCGCCACGTGCGTGCGCCCGAACAGGTACGTCTCGTACCGGCCGGCGTCATAGCGCCCAGCCGCCCCGTACCGGTTCGTGTACGCCCCCGCGATCAGTGTCAGCCGCGCGTTCTCGTTGATGAACTCCGGGAACGTCATCGACAGGAACGCCTCGTTGATCCCCAGGTTCGACTCCAGCCGCCGGTACCCGGAGTCCGTGACGTTGTACGACGCGATCTGCACCGTCGCCTTCACCCGGTCGTTGCCGTAGTGGAAGTTCAGCTCCGTCCACGGCCCCACCATGCTGTTCGTGTAGCGCCAGTCGATGTAGTTCGCGTCCGGCACCAGCGGCGGCGTCCGCAGCTGCGTCCCCGCATTCGCCTGCGAGTTCGGATTCGACGTCGTCGGCGGCCCCCACGAGAACCGCAGCGGCGCCCGGAAGTACCCAGTCACGTCGAACTTCCACTCGCCCGTCGCAGGCTCCTCGACCGCCGGCGCCGCGTTCTCCGTCGTCGTGTTCGCCACCCCACCCACCTGCGGCGCCTCCGGCGACAGCCCCAAGGCGGGCGCGCTCCCCCCCTTCTTCTTCGGCGGCGGCGGCGCCGCCGCCGGAGCGGCCGCGGGCGTCACCTCCGGCGCCGCCGGCGGCGGGGTCGCCGCGGGCGGCGGGCCCGCCGGAGCGGCGTTGTCTTGAGCCATGACCGGAAGGGACCCGGCGAAAAGGGACAGAAAGCTCGTCACGATCCAGGGGGTTTGCTTGCGCATCATCAGTTGGGCTTTCCTTGAGAGTTCTTTGGGGAATTTCTCGGGAGGTTTGTAGAGTCCCCCACTGCACTGCAGGACTCGATTCGCGACGGGTGCTGCGGGTGCTGCTAGATCACGCGGCCAAGCTCGAATTCGCGCCTAGCCGACGCTGCCAATCTTGAACACGTCCCACGCGGGCGTGAAATTACTGACGTTCGCCGGCTGATTCCAGAGATAAACGGCCGGGTAGGTCTGAAGGAACCCCGCCTCCGGCTTCACGATCACCGTCATGAAGAGCTGGGCGATGGGCGATCCGGTCTTCGGGTCGACCATCCCCTGCCGCCAGGAAGAGAAGATCAGCCAGTAGTACGTCGAGCCGTTCGGCGCCGGTGAGCTCTCGGGCGACCACTTGGCCCAGGTGTTGTTGATCCCGGGGCTGGTCATCTGCCCCGGGCACTGCGGCGGATCGTTGGCGGCCAGCTTTATCGCAGCTCCGGTTCCGCCGGCCACGGGCATCACGAAGAGCTCCGTCGCCGGCTGCATATACATCCCCTCCCACACGCAAGGTGAGGGGTTGCAGCCCGTCGCCGTGGTGTCGAGGCTCGGGTGGCTCGTGTTCGCCGTGGACGCGGGAATCCGGTCGAACGCGATGTACGCGTCGTCGGACGACAGCGTGCCGTAGTACTGCGCGTAGTTGGAATCGGAGCCGTCTCCCGGGATCGCCATCGGCGTCTGGGTCGACGTCTTCGAATAGGGGACCTGATAGAGGTGCGCCGTCCCGGTTCCGAGCCGCCCCGACTTCACGTTGCTGGTCCCCGTGTAGACGATGAAGTCGTCGTTCGTCTGGTGGCTCCACGACGGCGCGGCGGCGTAGCGCTTGTTCGCCGTGTCGGGCGGAACGATCCAGTCCCAGGCCGAGCCCTTCAGCGTCGTCGCCGGATCGGCCATGCCGGTGTACGGGCCGGTGTTCTCGAGATCGAACCAGGCCAGCCCCGGCTGCTGATCGGCGTCGACCGACGAGCCGGTCGCGCAGGGCTGCCCGCTGCAGGTCCCGAGCGGCGCGACGACGATGTGGTCACCGTCCATCCAGTGGTTGATGGTGTAGGTCTGGATCCCCACCCAGGGCTGGATGAAGGCGGCAAACCCGCCGGCCTTGATGAAGGTGGGGGGCATCCCCATCGATCCCGGCGCCGCCGAGGCGAGGACGCCGCCCCAGGGCCAGGCGTCGTTGAACCCGATGAAGTTTCCGTCGGGCGTCGAGGTGTGGCAACCGATGCAGGTAACCGGCCGCTGCTTGTAGTCGTTGCCCATCGTCATCCAGTAGTTGGTGGTCGGGGTGGCGATGTCGGTCGGCACGAGGACCTGCTTGACCATTTCGCTGCCGACCGAGAAGCCGGAGAGGACCGTGTTCCCCACCATGCCGGTGCCGGCGTTGGTCGACCCCGTCGGCGACCAGTAGACGAGGTTGCCCGAGGCGCCGACGGGCGCGATGGTGAACGTGCTGCTGGTCCCGGCAGCCGGGGCCCCGCCGTGCGAAGAGCTGCTGATCTTCACCGTCAGCGGCATGTCGTTGCTGTCGATCCCCAGGTGGCTCCACATCGACTGCGGCATCGTCCAGCTGGTCTCTGCGGTGTAGACGACCAGGTCGTCCTGCTGGTTGGCGACGCTCACGCGCAGCTCGTAGAGATTGCCGGTCGACGTCCAGCTGAAACGGGGGCGCAGCCAGTTGTTGGGGAAGAGCGTCCCGTCCTGCGGCTCGTAGAGGCAGGGGCCGCTGCTGCCCGAGGCGCCGTTGCCGAAGATCCCCGTCGAGCCCGAGGGGACCGAGCCGCTGGTGCCGTCCGGGCCGAAGGGTCCGCCGCCGAAATCGTCGCACGTGCCGTTGCAGTTCGACGGGGGCGGGTTGACGGAGCCGCCGCTACCGCTGCCGCCGCCGGAGCCGGTCGACGCGCCCGACCCGCCACCGCCCGAGCCGGTCGTGGTGGCGGTCGGCTTCACCCCCGCGCATCCGAGCGCGAGACCCACTGAGACCAAAAGGGCCAACGAGCTTTCGTGCTTCATCAGGCTAGCCCTCACTTCCAAACAGTAGGCAAAAAAGCGGCCACGGACCCATGTGGGAAGACCGAGATCCTGAGGACGAAACCATAGCGATATGCCCGAGTCAAGCAGCGGTCCGGGCCTTACCTAGCGCAGGATCCCGAGGTTGCGCGCCGCCTCCTGAAACGTGGCGACCCCCGAGGTCGGCCGGCGGGTCAGCGTCGGGTCCTCGAAGTCGATCGAGAAGAGACCGAAGTGGCCGCGCGTACCGTGCGACCACTCGAAGTTGTCGATGAGCGACCAGTAGATGTAGCCGACGACGTCGACCCCCTCGGCGCGCGCGCGGTCGACGGCGTAGATATGACCGCGCAGGAAGTCGGCCCGGAGGACGTCCCGCCCGTCGGCCACGCCGTTCTCGGTCACGATGAGCGGCCACCCCCGGTGGGCGTAGCGACGAAGGAGGCGGTAGAGCCCCTCGGGGTAAACCTCCCAGCCGAGATCATTGCGCGGGTGATCGGGGACGGCGGCCGGCGTGTAGACGTTGGGCCCAAAGAGCGCGCCCACGACCAGGTCGCGCGTGTAGTAGTTGATGCCCAGAAAGTCGAGGCTGCCCGCGAGCGGCGGGAACGGCTCATCGATGTCGATCACGCGCGGGAGCACCACCCGCACGCGGCCGAGCGTGACGGCGTCGAGGAACGACTCGTCGTAGAAGCCGTCGGCGGCGCCGGCGACCAGCGCATCGACGGGATTCTGCGAGTAGGGGTCGAAGATGCGCAGGTTCTGGGCGATCCCGATCCGCGTCGCGCGCCCGTCGCCGTCGGCGTCGGCGCGGTCGTTCGCGCGCAGCGCCTCGGTCATGAGGCCGTGCGCCCGCATGAGCGCCGCCAGCACCAACGCCGCGCGCCGCGGGTCGCGCACGCCCGGCGGCCACTGCGCCGCGAGGTAGCTCTTGGCGACCAGAACGTTCGGCTCGTTGATCGTGCACCACCAGTCGACGAGATCACCGAAGGCGGCCCCGGCCCGCCCCGCGAACGCCGCCAGCGCAGCCGGCGCGCCCGCCCACTCCCAGCCGCCGCGCGCGGCGACCCAGGTCGGCAGCGTGAAGTGGTAGAGCGTGACCATGGGCGCGATGTGCGCCGCCCGCAGCGCCGCGAACATCTCGCGGTAGTGGGCCGCCGCCGCCGCGTCCCAGGCTCCCTCGACGGGCTCGAGCCGGCTCCACTCGATCCCCATCCGGTAGACGTTGGCGCCCAGGAGCTGCAGCGACGCCAGGTCGGACCGCCACAGATTCCAGGAGTCGGCGGCCCGGGAGGCGTCAGTGCCGTCCGCGACGTGCGGCGACCCGTCGGGGTAACGCCCCTTCTCCCAGGCGGTCCAGTCGTTGTGGTTTCCCCCTTCGATCTGGTAGGCCGACGTGGCGGCCCCCAGGAGAAACCCGGGCGGCGCCCCCTCGAGCATCCGGTGGGCCGCGAGCGCGCGCGGGTCGAACGCGATCGGCTGCCCGCACCCGAGCGCCGCCAGCACGACCGCGCAGGCGCCGACGACCGGCGCCAAGCGTGTCACCGCGCGACGGCTTCGCAGACGGAGGGACGACCGCTGCCGTCGTCGCGATCGGACCAGGTCCCGTCGTTGCCGATCGCCAACCAGTGGTCGCAGACGCAGTTGTTGGTGAGCTGGCAGGTGCACGATCCGTCGGGCTGACTGGAGTGCCAGTTGGTGAAGCCCCAGGTCTCGCCCGTGACCCAAGCGTACTTCCCGGGGCCGCTCTTGTCGTTGCTCTGCTTGCCGTCGTTGGCGCCCAGCCAGACGACATTCACGCCGCCGTCGAAGAGGGTCGCGCGCAGAGCAAAGCCCAGCACGGCCATGTTCTCCTCGGAGGAGAGGATCGTCGCCAGCGTCCCCCCCTCTTTCTCGCAGGTCGCCTCGGCGGTCTCCCAGATGACCTGCGCGGCGTGGGTCCAGTAACAGTGAAGGAGGCTGTCGGTCGGCGGGGTAAACGTCGAGCCGGCCGGGAACGAGGAGCAGCTCGGCGGGTGACCGCCACCCGCGCCGCCGGTCCCGAGCTTCCCGCCCGATCCCTGGGTCCCCCCCGATCCGCCGGTCCTCCCTGCGCTGCCTGCGCTGCCCGCGCCGCCCGCCGCGCCCCCGGTCCCGTCCACGCCGCCGGTCCCGGTGATGCCGCCCGACCCGTCGCCTCCTCCGCTTGCTCCTCCGCTTGCTCCTCCGCTTGCCGTGGCGCCACCCGTGCCCGAAGCGTCGCCTCCGGAACCGCCACCGAGACCGCTCGCGCCGCCCGCGGCGCCGTCGGTGTCGAGGCCGCCCGAGCCGGCCCCGGCACCACCCGACCCGCCGCCGCTCCCGCCGGCCGCGTTGCTCCCCCCGCTGCCGCCGCTCGACACGCCCGTTCCGCCGCTGCCGGATCCACCAAGCGTGCCGCCGGATCCGGTGGCGGACGCACCACCGGCCGCGGATACGTTTCCGCCGGTCGATCCCCCCTTGGAGATGGAGGCATCGACGCTCGACAGCCCAGCACGATCAACCGAGCACGCCGTCCCGAAGACCAAACCCACCGTGACGGTCGAACCAAATGCCAGGGCCGCCCAAGTAACGCGGGCCCGACCCAACATCGCGTGTAGAATAACACGACCTGACCATGCGTAAGCTGTGGGGAGCGTTCGTGTTCTTGCTGGTGCTGGGCAGCCTCGGAGCCTGTGGATATCTTTACACTTTACTGCGGAAGGAACAGGCGGCCCGCGGCGCTCTCGAGCAGCAGATGACGGCGTTTGGGCCCCGCTTCGAAGAGTTCAAGGGCGCCGTCCGCGACGTCGACCGGCGCCTGTCGGCCACTGTCTTCCAGCAGGTCGACCTGGGCGCGGCGGGCTGGCAGCCGGTCGCGGGCGGGCTCTACGTCATCGATCTCCAGGGGTCGCCCGCCGGGAAGGGGCTGAAGGTCTCCGGCAAGATCATCAACCCGACCTCGGTGACGCACGAGTCGGCGCAGATCTCGGTCCGCGTCGGGGAGCACCGCGCGACGTTCACGCTGCCGCACCTGCCGCCGGCCGTGGCCGAGCCCTTCGAGGTGACGATCCCCGACGTGCCGGCCGCCTCGACGCACAAGCTGTTCATCGCGCTCGACGGCTCGACGATCAACTTCGCGAGCTCCAGCACCCGCAAACGCGCGGGCGGCGATCCGGTCGACACCGACAAGCTGCTGCGCTAGTTTTACGGGGGCCGGCTCGCGGTCCCCGGGCCCCCCTCGCTCCGCGCGGCAAAGCCGCCGCTGCGCTCGCCTGCACCATTGTGTTCAGCGGGCCATCAAGCGTGTTCCGCTAGCTCAGGCTGCGCGCGACCGTGTAGGCGGTCATGCTGACGATCGTGTCGACGTTGGCGTCGCGCGGGAGGACGGTGACCGGCTTGTTGACGCCCAGGAGAATCGGGCCGATCGCGGTCGCGCCGCCGAGGGCGGCCAGCACCTTGTAGGCGGCGTTGCCGGCGGCCAGCGTCGGAAACACGAGGACGTTCGCCTCGTCGGTGAGGCGCGAGAAGGGGAACAGCTCGCGCATCTTCTCGGGCTCGACGGCGATGTCGGCCTGCACCTCGCCGTCGATCTCCAGATCGGGGCGGAGGCGGCGGACGATGTCGACGGCGTCGGCCATCTTCTTCGACTCCGGGTGCGGCGCCGACCCGAAGTTGGAGAACGAGATCATGGCGATGCGCGGCGTGACCTCGAAGGCGCGCACGGCGTCGGCCACCTGGATGGCGATGTCGGCCAGCGTCTCGGCGTCGGGATCGATGTTGACCGTCGCGTCGGCGAAGAACTTCACGCCGTTCTTGAGCAGCATCATGTACATGCCGGTCGCGCGGCGGACGTCGGGGCGAATCCCCAGGATCTGCAGCGCCGGGCGGATGGTGTCGGGGTAGGGCGAGGTCAGGCCGGCCACCAGACCGTCGGCGTCGCCGGTGCGCACCATCATCATGCCGAAGTAGATGCGCCGGTTGACGAGGCGGGTGGCGTTGGAGGCGGTCACGCCCTTGCGGCAGCGCAGCGCCAGATACTCGGTGGCATAGTCGGCGTGCTGGGGCGAATCGGGCGGGTTGATGATCTCGACGCCCTCGAGATCCAGATCGAGCTCGGCGGCGCGCTGCCGGATCTTCTTCTCGTGGCCGAGCAGGATGGGCCGCGCGATCTGCTCGTCGAGCGCGATCTGGCAGGCCCGCAGCACCTTGATGTTGTCGCCGTCGGGGAAGACGATGCGCTTGGGCGCGCTCTTCGCCCGCTGCACGATCTGCCGCATGATCGTGTGCTGGGTGCCGCCGATGCGGCGCTGCAGCCGCTCGCGGTACTCGTCGAGGTCGAGCGTGAGGCGCGCGACGCCCGACTCCATCGCCGCCTCGGCCACCGCGGGCGCGCACCACCACAGCACGCGCGTGTCGAACGGCTTCGGGATGATGTAGTCGGGGCCGAACTTGAAGGCGCTGCCGCCGTACGCCTCGGCGACCGAGTCGGGCACCGGCTCGTGCGCCAGAGCGGCCGAGCGCGCGCGCCGCGGCGATCTTCATCGCCTCGTTGATCTCCTTGGCGCGCACGTCGAGCGCGCCGCGGAAGATGTACGGGAAGCCGAGCACGTTGTTGACCTGGTTGGGAAAGTCGCTGCGCCCGGTGGCGACGATGGCGTCGGGTCGCGCCGCCTTGGCCTCGGCGTAGCCGATCTCGGGATCGGGGTTGGCGAGCGCGAAGACGATCGGGCGCGGCGCCATCGTCTTCAGCATCTCGGCCGTGCACGAGTGCCGGCCTTCGACAGGCCCAGGAACACGTCGGCGCCGCGCATCGCATCGGCGAGCGTGCGCGCCGCCGTCGTCCGGGCGCGCGAACCGCGCCTTGTAGCGGTTCATTCCCTGCTCGCGCCCGGCGTAGATGACGCCGACCGAGTCGACCATCGTGATGTTCTCCAGCGAGCACGCCGAGCTCGACGTAGAAGTTCGCCGCACGCGATCGCGCGAGGCGCCCGCGCCCGAGACGACGACCTTGAGGTCCCCGAGCTTCTTCCCCGCGATCTCGGCGGCGTTGAGCAGCGCGGCGCCCGAGATGATCGCCGTGCCGTGCTGGTCGTCGTGAAGAACCGGGATCGTCATGCGCTCGCGCAGCCCCGCCTCGATCTCGAAGCACTCGGGCGCCTTGAGATCCTCGAGGTTGATCCCGCCGAACGTCGGCTCGAGCGCGGCGACCGATGTCGATGAAGCGGGCCGAATCACGCGCGTCGACCTCGAGATCGAAGACGTCGATGTCGGCGAACTTCTTGAAGAGGCACGCCTTGCCCTCCATCACCGGCTTGGCGGCGAGCGGCCCGATGTTGCCGAGCCCGAGCACGGCCGTGCCGTTGGTGACGACCGCGACCAGGTTGCCGCGCGCGGTGTACTCCCAACCCATCTCCGGATTGGCCGCGATCTCCAGGCACGGCTCGGCGACACCCGGCGAGTAGGCGAGCGACAGATCGCGCTGCGTGACCAGCGGCTTGGTCGGGACGACCTCGAGCTTCCCTGGGCGTCCACTCCGGTGATACTCGAGCGCGTCGTTTTTGCGGATCATTCTTCCGTGGAACCCTAACAGGGTTCCACACCTCCCGCGATGAGCTCGCGCGAGCTCGGGGTCCTCGCGCGCGTCTTCGCGCGCGGGGTGGATTAGGCTCTCGCTCCCTCGACGCGATCGATGGAAAGCCTTAGACGTGCAGATGGCGCCGCTTCGCGCGCGCCGCCTTGAGGACGTACTGGTGGGTCATCGTCGCCTTGGGCGGGATGACGAAGTCGCCCAGCGTCTTGACCGGGTTGGTGAAGCGATCGTCGACGCGCACCTCGAAGTGCAGGTGCGGCGGCGAGACCTTGACGCCGGTCCGGCCGACGTAGCCGATCGTCTCACCGGCCTTCACCTCCTGCCGTTCGGACACGATGTACGACGCGAGGTGCATGTAGCAGGAGACGATCCGCTTCGGCTCCGGCCTGTGCTCGATGCAGAGGTAGATGCCGCCCACGCCCAGGTTGCGCGTCGCATAGCGGCCGATCTTGTCGGGCGGGATCGGTCCCTTGCGCGGGCGGCCATGACCAAGGTTCACACCGGCGAAAATGACGGTGCCGTCGGCGATGGAGCGCACGGGCTCGCCGATCGTCCCCGCGATGTCGAGGCCGCGGTGCCGGCGCGCCCCGTTGTCGCGCTCGTCGCCCGGACCGCTGGTCGCGACGCGCGGGATCCCCTCCAGCGGCGAGACGACGGTGATTCCGATCGGCGCCTCGCGGGTCGCGTTCGGCGTCCCGAGATACGCGGCGACCATCCGCCGCCGCGCCGTGAGGACCAGGTCCTCGTGGCCGCTCGACTTGACCTCGTCGCCCCAGATGAAGTGCGCGACGCCCCCGCGGTGCGGCGTGCCGCCGAACGCCTCGTCGAGCTCCTTGTGGCGGGCGTTCCACATCTCGAGCAACGCAGCGCCGACCGCCAGGTTGTTCGCCGGATCGAGCAGCCGTCGCGACGTCAGCGCGCCGAGATCGACCGGAAGATCGGGCGCGCCAGCCACGCGGTACATCGACGGATCGATCGCCAGGAGGCCGAAAAGGCCGCCCTTGTGAAAACCGGGATCGCAGTGGCTGCCGAAGTAGCCCAGCGCCGCCAGCGTGAAGGGATCGCTCTTGGCCGCGCCGGCCGCGGTCAGGATCTGGGCCGCCAGCGCCGCCCGGGGCGAGGTGGCAGGCACGCCACACAGATGCGCATACGCCGCCTGGAAGCGCACGGCGTCGATGGGCGCCGGCACCTCGGGCTCCGCCGGCCAGGTCGCGGGGTCGCGCAGCTGGTGCGCCGGCTTGGGCTCGACGGTCGGGGCGCGCGCGGGCCACGGGCGCGCGGCGGCCGGGCCCGCGCCCAGACAGAGCAGGGCGCTGGCCAGAAGGACGCGCCGCAGGGGCCGGCTATGCGCGAACCGCAGGCTCAAGCGTTCAAATATAGGCCCTATCCAGACGACCGGGTGCGACAAACGACCTGGGGGCAAATCCTGATTTATTGGGGGCAGACGACGACGCAGCCGCAGTCGTACTCGCCGCCCACGATGACGTCGGAGGTCGGCGAGTAGGCCAGCGCGAGGATGTCGTAGCTCGTGTCGTACTCGACGCCGACCCGCGATCCGTCGGTCAGGGTGTATCCGGTCAGGCTGCCGTCGAAGCTCCCCCCCACGGCGAGGAACCCGTAGGTGGGGCTGAACGCGACGGCCCCGATGTAGTCGGAGAAGTATTGAGTTTGGGCGATGATGCTGATCTGCCCGTCGGGGAGGGAACCCGCGGCAACCGGGTAGTTCCAGAGCGAAAGGATCCCGTCGTCGCCACCGGAGGCGAACACGATCGACTGCGGCGAGAACGACGCCGCCTCGGCGGTCGACCCGTCGCTGGTCACCCTCAACCCGACCGGCGTCCCGAACGAGTTCGCGGACGCCGACCAGCTGTAGATCGACGCGTTCCCATTGCCGTCGGTGACGGCGACCGGGACCGTGCCGGCCACGATGTTCGGCGCGACCGCCAACCCGAACGGGGAGGTCAGGCTCTGCATGGCGAGGAACTGTGTGTTCCCGACGGCGTGCGCGAAGAGCACGCCGGTGACGCCGGCGCCCGAGCTCGGCGCGGTGACGGTAAAGACGTTTGTGCCATCCGGCGAGAACCCCACGGCATAGGCCTCCTGGGCGGTCGCGGTCTGCAGCGTGCGCAGGACCGTCCAGGTTGAGGTGCTCACGATGTCGACACCGCCGATGCGCCCGATCGCCAGGAGTGAACCGTCCGGCGAGAACGCGACGCAACCGAGCCCGGTTCCCGCCAGGGGAGTCCCCTTGGCGGTCAACGTGCCGCTGGCGTTGGTCCAAATCTTGACGCGCCCGTCGGTCCCGCCCGTCACCACGGTCGCCCCGTCCGGCGAGAACGCCACCCCGTAGACGCTCACGTCCGCCGCGGTACCGACCGTGCAACTGGCGCAGCTTCCGCTGGTGCCGTGATCGATCTCCGTGCAGCGGGAGAAGTCCGGTCCCCCGCCGGTTGAACCGCCCGTACCGCCGGTCCCACCCGTGCCACCTTTACCACCGGTCCCGACCGTGCCGCCCGTTCCGGTTGTTCCGCCCGTCCCGCCGTTCGGCGGACAGGTCGTCGCGTCGGTCATGGTGATGTCGGCGGTGACAGTCGATCCCGCGGACGGGATGGTGACGGTCGTGCTCCCCGTGTACCCGAGGCCGCACTGGCTGCCGGCGCCGACCGCCTCCGCGGTGACGTTGACCCGCCCGGTGAGGCTCGACGGCACGTAGAGACCCACCTCGATCGCCGCCGTGGCCAGATCGGTGGCGACGTGAAACGACTGCTTTGTGCCCCCGGCGGTCACCACCAGGGTGTGGAGATTCGTCGCGTAGGTATCGTACGCCGGGGAGGCGGTGACGACGATGAGCGAATCCTTCTCGCCGCAGCCGCCGAACGAACCGATCGCCGCCAGCAACAAGGCGCCGGCGAGCGGCAGTCGCTGCAGGTCCCGCATCGTCATCTGCATTGGGCTACGGGCCACAGGCCACGGCGTCGGCGGGGCAGGGGGGCTTGGTGGTCCCGCCGCTGAGGACGACCGCTGTCACGACGCCGCCCACGACGACGGCGCCGATGATCGTCCAGAACCACCACTTGGTGTAGACCGGCTCGGACTGGGGCGGCTGCTGCGGCTGGGAGACCAACGTCCCGCTCGGCTGCTGATCCGGGCCTGGCGGATAGGCCGGCGGGGGCGCCGGATAGGGAGCCGGCGGCTGCGCGGTGTAGCCGGGCGGCGGCGCGGACGGGCCCGGCGCGGCGGGCGGCGGCGCGGCGGGAATCGGTTGGACCGGTGCGACCGGACCCGGGCCGGGAGGCGGCGCCTGCGGCCGGCCGGCCTGCTCGTCGCGCAGCGCCTCCATGTCCTTGATGTACCCGTTCACCTGCGCCTTCTCGTCGGCGGAGATGTTCTTCCCCTTGTCGAGGTAGTCACGAAAAGACTCGATCGCCTTGTCGGGCTGTTTCAGCTTCTGGTGGCAGCGCCCGATGTTGCGCAGGTAGACCGGGTTGAGCGTGTCGGCGTAGAGCTTGGCGTAGATCTCCAGCGCCTCGTCGTAGCGTCCCGCCGCGAACGACTGGATCGCCTTCTTCTCTTCCTTGGGCCCCGCGGCCTGCGCCGCGCCGGCCAAAGCCAGAACCATGACGAGAACGGCGCCCAGCACCGCCC
Organism: uncultured Pseudomonadota bacterium; assembly: GCA_963831685.1. GTDB lineage: Bacteria > Myxococcota_A > Polyangia > Fen-1088 > Fen-1088 > JADGRB01. The sequence goes on along the minus strand of CAWHRJ010000003.1, from coordinate 239,680 downwards.
CCCCCCGTTTCATCGTCAATTTCATAGGCAGTAAACAGTAAGGCCAGCGCGCGGTCGGAGTCAAAGCGGTTGGCTGCCGCGACGGGGCACCGGATCGCGGTTACCATCATTCGCCATGGGCGATCTGGGCGACGTCGATCTGCACCTTTTCGCCGAGGGGACGCACGCGCGGATCTACGAGCACCTGGGCGCGCACCCGACGACGCGCGGCGGGCGTCCCGGCGTGGCGTTCGCCGTCTGGGCGCCCAACGCCGCGCGGGTCGCGGTGATCGGCGACTTCGAGGGGTGGGGGACGGCGCCGGTGCCGCTGGTGATGCGCCAGGGCTCGGGAATCTGGGAGGGGTTCATCGCCGGGCTGGCGAAAGGGACCTCCTACAAGTACCGCATCGATTCACGCCACGACGGCTACCGGGTCGACAAGGCCGACCCCTACGCGCTCCGCACCGAGCTCCCCCCGGCGACGGCGTCGATCGTCTGGGACCTCGGCTACGACTGGGGCGACGCCGCCTGGATGCAGGCGCGCCGCGCCCGGAACGCGCTCGACGCGCCACAGTCAATCTACGAGGTGCACCTCGGGTCCTGGATGCGCGTGCCAGAGGAGCAAAACCGCTGGCTCAGCTACCGCGAGATCGCGCCCAAGCTGGCGGCGCACGTGCGGCGCTGCGGCTTCACCCACGTCGAGCTCATGCCGATCGCCGAGCACCCGTTCTACCCGTCGTGGGGCTACCAGGTGACCGGTTTCTTCGCCCCGACCGCGCGCTATGGCACGCCGCAGGACTTCATGTCCTTCGTCGATCTCCTGCACGGCGAGGGGATCGGCGTCATCCTCGACTGGACGCCGGCGCACTTCCCGACCGACGAGCACGGCCTCATCTACTTCGACGGCACGCACCTCTACGAGCACGCCGACCCGCGCAAGGGGATGCACGCCGAGTGGGGGAGCGCGATCTTCAACTACGGGCGCAACGAGGTGCGCAGCTTCCTCATCTCGAACGCCAACTTCTGGCTCGACCGCTACCACATCGACGGACTGCGGGTCGACGCGGTCGCCTCGATGCTCTACCTCGACTACGCCCGGCGCGGCGGCGAGTGGATCCCCAACGAATACGGCGGCAACGAGAACCTCGAGGCGATCGACCTTTTGCGCACGTTCAACACCGGCGTCTACCGCGAGCACCCCGACGTGCAAACCATCGCCGAGGAGTCGACGTCGTGGCCCGGTGTCTCACGTCCGACCTACACCGGCGGCCTGGGGTTCGGGCTCAAGTGGGACATGGGATGGATGCACGACGCGCTGGCCTATTTCGCGGGCGATCCGATCGGGCGGCGCTACCACCACCACCAGCTGACGTTCCGGAGCATGTACTTCTGGAGCGAGAACTACGTCCTGCCGCTGTCGCACGACGAGGTGGTGCACGGCAAGCGTTCACTGCTGCAGAAGATGCACGGCGATCTCTGGCAGCGGTTCGCCAACCTGCGCCTGCTCTACGCCTCGATGTGGGCGCAGCCAGGCAAGAAGCTCCTGTTTCAGGGCGGCGAGATCGGCCAGTTCGACGAGTGGGCGCACGACCGCAGCGTCGACTGGCACCTGCTCGGCGACTCGGAGCTCCACGTCCAGCTCATGTCGCTGATCATGGAGCTGAACCGCCTCTACAAGAGCATGCCGGCCCTGCACGTCCTCGACGCCGGCCTGAACGGGTTCGAGTGGATCGACGCCAACGACGACGACAACAGCGTCTACACGTTCCTGCGCAAAGGAGACCAGACGCGGCCGGAGGAGATCGTCCTGGTGGTCCTCAACTGCACGCCGGTCCCGCGCCACGACTACCGCATCGGCGTCCCCCGCGGCGGCCTCTGGCGCGAGATCCTGAACACCGACGCCGCGGCCTTCGGCGGCAGCGGCCTCGGGAACCTCGGCACCGTCATGGCCGAGGAGCATGCGTTTCACGCGCGGCCGGTTTCGCTGCGCCTCACGCTGCCGCCGCTGGCGGCGCTCTATCTCGCGCCCGCGGGCTAATCGGGCGCCTACCCGAACCGGAGCTGCAGCGCGACGCCGGCGCCGAAGGTGCGGGCCGCCTCGCCCTTGCTGATGTCGGGGAAGAGGATCCAGGTCCGCAGGTCGACGAGGTGCGTGAGCGCGGTGCCGAGGCCGAAGCCGAGCGGGTAGGCGTCGCCGCCCGGGTGGTAGACGCGGAGGCCGAACAGCGGACCGAGCCAGAGCGTGCGCGTCGCCTGGATCCATAGGTGAAACGGCAGGCTCACCACCGTCTGGGTCGGGTTGGCGAAGATGATCGGCACGTAGAGCCCGGTGTCGAGGCGCAGCGATCCGGTGCGCAGGGTGATCGGGAGAGCGAACATCATGCCGAACGAAGAGTTGGCCTCGATCGGCAGGTAGGCGCGCCATTCGAGCCCCAGCTCGGCGGCCGAGCCGCGCGCCACCGCCCAGCGCAGGTGGAGCTCCGGGTTGGCGACCGTGTCGCCGTCGACACCGTAGGTCTCGGTCTCGAACGGCCGCCCGTAGTTGTCGGCCCGGGTCGCCCCCCCGGCGTCGTCGAGCCGGAAACCGGTGCGTACGCCGATCTCCAGCTCGTGCGTGATGCCGCCCGACAGCTCCAGGTTGAGCCCGAAGCCCGTAACGCTGCCGTTGTCCGGAAGGCCGTCCGGCTGGTGCCCGAGGCCGAAGCCCAGATCCACGGCCACCTCCCCGCGCGGCAGGACGATGCTGCGGTAGACCCAGGGGGCGTCTGCCCTGGCGGTGCCCGCAGAGGCCGACAGGACCAACACCGCGGCGGCGACTCCCTTCCAGCGCATGTGCGGGTTATACATCCATCCACCGTGAGCGATCTCGTCCAGCTCCGGCGACCGCCCGCGGCCGCCGAACCGGCGTCGCCGGCGAGGCTGGTGACCGACAAGCTGGCTGCCGACAAACTGGCCGTCGACAAGCTCGCTTACGTCGAGACCTACGGCTGCCAGATGAACGTCGCCGACACCGAGATGGTGCTGGGGCCTCCTGGCGAGGGCGCGGCTACGGCCGCACGGACGATCCGGCGCGCGCCGACCTCATCCTGCTCAACACCTGCGCCGTGCGCGAGAAGGCCGAGGAGCGGGTGTTCGCGCGCGACCAGCATGCTCGCCGCGCACAGGCGCGCCCCGGCGTGGTCCTCGGCATCACCGGCTGCATGGCCGAGCACCTCAAGGGCGCGATCCGCGAGCGCGCGCCCGTACGTCGATCTGGTGGTCGGCCCCGACGGCTACCGACGGTTGCTCGATCACGTCGCGGAGGCGCGCGCCGGACGCGCGGTCGACGACACGCGCTCGACCGCTTCGAGACCTACGAGGGGCTCGATCCGTCGCCGGCGAGACGGCGGACGGCGTCACCGGGCACGTCACCATCCAGCGCGGCTGCGACAAGTTCTGCACCTTCTGCGTCGTGCCCTACACGCGCGGGCGCGAGCGCGGCACGCCGCCGCGCGAGGTCCTGCGCCAGGCGCGCGCGCATGGTCGACGGCCGGCTACAAGGAGGTGCAGCTCCTCGGCCAGACGGTGAACTCGTACCGCCACGAGGACGTCGGGCTTCGCGCGAGCTGCTCCGCGCGGTCGCGGCCGTCGACGGGATCGAGCGCATCCGCTTCACCTCGCCGTACCCGCTCGACTTCTCGGACGACGGTGATCGCCGCGATGGCCGAGACGCCCAAGATCTGCAAGCACGTGCACCTGCCGCTGCAGAGCGGCATCGGACGCGGTGCTCGAGCGCATGCGGCGCGGCTACGACTACGCGACCTTTCGCGACGCTGGTCGCGACGCTGCGCGCCGCCATGCCGCGGATCGCCATCACCACCGACCTCCTGGTCGGTTTCTGCGACGAGACCGAGGAGGAGCACGCGGCCACGCTGCGCGCGCAGGAGGAGCTACGCTTCGACGGCGCCTTCACCTTCGCCTACTCCGAGCGCGCGGGAACCACGGCGCGCCGCGCAAGATGCCCGACACGGTGTCGGCCGAGGTGAAGCAGCGGCGTCTCGCCGAGGTGATCGCGCTGCAGCAGCGGATCACCGGCGAGATCCTGGCCGCGCAGGTGGGCCGGCGCGAGCGGATCCTGATCGAGCACCCCTCCAAGCGCGCCGCGGCCGATCTCATGGCGCGCACCGACGGGTTCCGCCCGGTGATCGTGCCGGCGGTGCCGGGCCTCCGCCCGGGCGATCTCGCGACGGTCACCATCACCCGCGCCACCAAGAAGACGCTGTTCGGCGCCGTGGAGGCGACCGGTGCCGGGCCCCGGTGATCTGTCGGCCAACCCGTTCGCCCTGCTGTCGTTGATCGCGGCGCCCGCCGTGCTGACCAACGCCGCCTCGGTGCTGGCGCTCAGCACCAGCAACAGGTTTCTTCGCGCCAGCGAGCGGATGCGCGCTCTCTCGACGCGCACCGAGGACCGGAGCCTCGCACCCGACACGCGCGCGCTCTTGCTTCGGCAGGCGGATCGCACCGAGCGCCAGGCGCTGTTTCTCCTCAAGGGCCTGCGCGCCGCCTACGTCGCGCTCGGCTCGTTCGCCAGCGCCAGCCTGATCTCGATCCTGGGCGCGGGTCTCGCGGGGAGCGCGCTCCACCTCGGGTTCCACCTGCTGGGCGCGCTGGCTTTGGCCGTCGGCTGCGTCGGCGCCGGCGGCCTGGTCGCCGCTTGCCTCAAGCTCTTCCAGGCGACGCAGCTGTCGATGCTGAACATGTCGGAAGAGGCCACCCTCATCCGCGCGCGCGAGCGGACCAGCTCACCGCCGGTCTGATTGGCCGTCCCAGCCCCGCGCGTCTTGTGGTGACACAAACGCGCGGCGCCACTATGCTGACCGATCTCGTGCAGGACCCGCAGCCAGAGCCGACGTCGCCGGAGACATCCGGGAACGTCGAAGCGGACGCCGACGCGCCGGCGATCGTCCGCGAGGAGAAACAGCTCCTCTCCATCGTGCTGCGCAAGCTCGAGGCGGGCGGGCCGCGCAAGACGCGCATCCAGGTCGACGACGCGAGCGCCCTCATCGAGCTGCGCGACGCGCTGGCCGAGGCCAAGCCCGAGGACCACGGGTCGATCCTCGAGCAGATGCACCGGATCGAGGCGCTCTCGCGCCAGCGCGGCAAGGGCGACACGCCGCCCGTCGATCGCAAGTCGCCGTACTTCGGCCACCTGCGCCTCGAGGAGAGCGGCAAGCGGCGCGACGTGCTCATCGGCGCGCGCAGCTTCGTCGAGCCGGGCGGCGGCGTGCAGATCGTCGACTGGCGCAACGCCCCGGTGTCGCGCCTCTTCTACCGCTACGAAGAGGGCGACGCCTACGAGGAGCGCCTGGGCGATCGCCTCGTCGAGGGCGAGGTGCTCGCGCGCCGAACGGTCGCCATCGTCGACGGGGAACTGCGCCGCGTCGCCGCGCCGCAGGGGACGTTCTCGCGCGATCTGCGCACCGGGGCCTGGCGCGAGATCGCCACCCGACAGGCGCAGCCTGCAGATCGCGCGCGACGGCTCGGCCGCCACCATGGTCCCCGCGGCGGGCGCGGCCGCGGCGCCCGCGCTGCCCACCGCCCCGGCGGCGCCGCCCGCCACGCGCGGCAAGCTGGGCCTCGACGAGAACGGCGCCCGCCGCCCCGATCGCCACCTGCCGGCGATCGCGGCGCTCATCGACCCGCGCCAGTTCGAGCTCATCACCCAGCCCGCCTCCGGCCTCATCGCCGTGCAGGGCTCGGCGGGCAGCGGCAAGACGACCATCGGCCTGCACCGCATCGCCTACCTGGCCTTCGCCGATCCGCGCCGCTTCCGACCCGAGAAGATGCTGATCATCGTCTACCAGCGGGCGCTCGCCGCCTACGTGTCGCGCGTGCTTGCCGTCGCTCGACGTCGACGGCGTGCCGGTGAGGACCTTCTCGGCCTGGGCCGAGGCGGCACGCCGCGCGGCCTTTCCACTGCTCGACGTCGACATCACCGACGAGACGCCGTCGGTCGTCATGCGCGCCAAGGCGCACGGCGCGTTCTTGCGCATCATCGACGATCGCCAGGCGGCGCTCGCCGACTGGTGCCGCGCGCGCCTCGGCACCGAGCTGGGCGACAAGGCCGAGGCGGCCGCCGTGCTCGCCTTCTGGGACGGCACCACCGGGCCCGTCGATCTGCGCGTGACGGCGCTGGCCCAGTGGGTGCGCGACGCCGCGTCGCTCGATCCCGCCACGCGCAACGCGGTCGAGAACGCCGGCCGCGCGCTGCGATCCCGCACCCGCGACGTGACCGCCGAGTGGGCCGCCCTGCTGACCGATCGCGCGGCGCTGGGCGCCGGGTTCGAGCGCCACGCCCCGGGCGTCTTCTCGCCCGGCCAGCTCGACGACCTCCACCGCTGGTGCGTCGAGCGCGAGCGGCTGCGGGGCGCCGGCGCCGGCCCGCGCGTCGCCGCCAGCGACGGCGGCGAGGACGAGCGGTACGCGCTCGACGCCGAGGACGAGGCGCTGCTCCTGCGCATCTACCAGCGCCAGCGCGGCCGAATCCCCGACGCCGCCGGCAGCAAGACGACGCTCGCCTACGAGCACCTGATGGTCGACGAGGTGCAGGACTTCTCGCCGCTCGAGCTGGCGGTGCTGCTCGACAGCACCAGCGCCCAGCGCTCGGTCACGCTGGCCGGCGACACCGCCCAGGCGATCGCCCCCGAGCACGGCTTCTCCGACTGGGCCGCGTTGCTGGATTTTCTAGAAATCGCGCACGAGCGGGTCGAGCCGCTGCGGGTCAGCTACCGCTCGACGCGCGAGATCGTCGACGCCGCCGAGCACGTCCTCGGCCCGCTCATGGGCGACATCCGCCCGGTCGCCCCGCGCGCCGGCGCACCGGTCGAGTCGTGGGCCTTCGCCTCGGCGGGCGAGAGCGCGGAGTTCCTCTCGCACGCGCTCAAGGAGCTGGTGCGCGCCGAGCCCGAGGCCTCGGTCGCCCTGCTGGCGCGCCACCCGGAGCAGGCCCGGCTCTACTACGAGGCCCTGGCCAACGCCGAGGTCCCCCACCTCCGTCTGGTCGACGACCAGGACTTCCTCTTCACCGCCGGCATCGACGTGACCGACGTCCGCCAGTCCAAGGGGCTGGAGTTCGACATCGTGATCCTGCTGGAGGTGAACGAGACCTCCTACCCCATGTCCGACGACGCCCGCCGCCTCCTGCACGTGGCGATGACCCGCGCCGCGCATCAGCTCTGGGTCACGTACACGGGCGCCCCCTCACGCCTGCTTCCCGAAAGTCTATGGTAGCGCGGATCGCGTGGGCGTAGCGCGGCTTCGCCGCGCGGAGCCCTTCGCGGGGGGGGGTTGGGGACCCTCCCAGGGTCCCCATCTAAGAGACCGACTGGAAAAACCGGTTCAGCGCCCACACGTCTTTGGCGCGCAAACCCTGGAAGCGGATCCCGACGCCCGAGGCGTCGCCGGTCCCCTTCTTCACGACCCAGCGAACGTCGCCGGCGACTTCGACAGGCTCGGGCTGCGTCGGCAGGACGAACCTCAGCTGCACGGTCGTGCCGATCGGCAACGCCGTCAATGAATCCAAGTACAGCCCGCCGAGGGAAATGTTACGGGTCTGGGAGGTCGCCTTCTTCCCCTCGTACTGGACCTCGACCTCCAGCTGACGTTCGTAACGCGGATCGATTCGCCGAAAGTGCTCTGCCAAGATCGTCCCTCTTCCGCGGTGAGTGGAGTCGTATGGTACGACAAGGTCGTACCTTTGATCCAGCCCCACGTAAGCAGTTGAAATGTCAGGGTAAGGTCGGCAGCACCGGGCAGAAGGCGGACATCTGGCCCGGGTTCACGTCCTCCGTGGCCGACCAGGGCTTGTCGTTGTAGGTCGCCTCGAAGGTGGCGTCCCAGCACTCGGTCTGGGTCAGTCCCGCGCCGTCGCCCGACGCGACCGCCAGGGTGGCCATTCCAGCGCCCGTCGGCAACCATCCGGAGTTGAGGGTCAGCGTCTCGATCGCGGGCCCGGGCACGACATTTCCGACCAGCGAGAAGGTGATGTCACCCGAACCGTCGGTCAGGATCTCGTACGCGAAGGTGGCCGAGGTGACGCCGTTGGCATCGGGCGTCCGATCGATGGTCAGCTTGACGCTGACCGGCGAGCCCGGCGTCTGGAAATTCTGGTAGCTGATCGTCAGCAGGTTGAGGGGCGTCGAGCTGTCGTCGAGCGGGAACGCGGCGGATTTCAAAGCGGCGAAGTTGGCGGACACCGCGCCGTTCCCTTGCTTGACGCCGCCCGCGAGGTCGAAGGTCCCGGACAGAAACTCCACCCAGGCGGGCATGGCCACCGTCGTGTTCTCGACGTCCAGGTGGTAGTCGAACGTCGTCCCGTTCGCCTGGAGCGTGATGGTGAGCTGCCATTGCCAGCCCGGGTGGTTCGAGTCGGCGAACGGCCCCCAGATGCGGCTGTCGGAGGTGCGACTCGTCGGCTCGTAAGAGCGAACGGTGTCGATGAGACCCAGCACGTCGTCGAGCAGCGTATTGACGTTGCTGATCCCGTTGTGCGTGTCCTGGGCCAGCTCGGCCTGCATGACCGCCGGCGGGGCCGCCGGCAAGACCAACGCCAGCTGGGTCGACGAAGGGACCGCGCTCATGAAGAGCAGGTCCTCGTTCGAGTAGTTGCCACAGGCCGCGAGCGACGACGCCGCGGCGACCACGAAGAGGAGACGCTTAGAAATCATACGCCACCATGGTTGCGAGCTCCCAGTAACCGAGCGATTGGTTTCCGTCGACGTTGTAGAGAAGATAGTGCAGGCGCCCGCGCGCGATCACGCTGGTCGAGCGCGAGAAGTGATAGCTGAGGCCGCCGACGATGCCGGGCGACAGCGTCGCGAAGAACTGCGCGGGGAAGGCGTTGTCCTGGAACGCCCGGTTCATGAGCAGCAGCGCCAGCCGCCCGCCGACGAACGGCGTCAGGTACCGGTGCGGCCATTCCACCGTCAAGGATGAGGCGAACGACACCTCGGTGAAGTGAAACGGCGCTTCGACGACCGGCGCGACGCCGCTGGCGCCGCCGCCCGCCAGGTCGAAGCCGAGCACCCAGTCGCGGCGCAGGAAGTCGCGCAGCGCGAAGTCGACGTCGACCATGCCGGTGGGGGGGAACAGGCCCGCACCGCCGGGCGCCTCGAACACCGTCTGGAAGCCGATGCCGGCGCCGACCGACCAGCGCGACGAGATGTCGACGCGCCCGCCTTTGATCGGATCGGCGGAGAAGGGCGCGTCGTGCAGGTTGTTCTCTTCCAGCGTCACGAGCGCGCCGCGCGGCACGTCGATCTCCCCGACGCGCAGGCGATCGGCCAGCCGGCGCTTGACCCGGTAGCGCCCAGGCGCGAGCGCCACACGGCGATCGACGCCGTCGCCCTTGTTGATCTCCGCGGCCACGAAGCCCTGCCGGTCCACGAGGAAATAGACCCCGCCGGGCGCCTGGCGTGGAAGGTAGACCCCCTCGTGGCGCGACGCGACGTCGGTCAGCACCAGATCGCCGTTCCCGGCCAGGTCGTAGCTGAAGGTCGGGTGCTGGGCGCCGGCGGCGCTGTCGGCCGTGTCGGCGACCGTGCGATCGTAGGCGTAGGCGTAGGCCTCGAACAGCGTCACCTGCCCGTCGCCCGACTTGTCGGCCCCGCCTAGGAGGCCGCTCGCCAGGTGGTGAGAGAAGTAGCTGCCGCCGATGGCGTCCGATTCCTGCGAGTCCTCGTCCGACGCGCTGGAGGTGAGGATGACCAGTCCCTTGGCGTCGCGCGGGCTCTCCGATTCGATGGCGAACGCCGGGGCCTTGCGCGCCCCCTTGCTGCGCGTGATCGACCCCGAGCGGCAGGAGTCGAGGATGACGATCCGGACGTCGACCGGCGCGGCGGCGATGAGCCCCTTGAGCGTGTCGATCGGCAGCCGCGATTCGCCGAGGCGGAGCGCCCCGTCCTTGGCGTGCCCCGAGTAATAGAAGAAGATCGCCGTGTGCTCGCCGTGGCGGGCCGCCTCGGCGGCCTGCTTCTCGACCTTGGCCAGCGCCCCCAGGACGTCGCTGGCGCCGCCGTCGACGATCAGGTTGGCGTCCTCGGCCCGCACGCCGCCGAGCCGGGTGAGGATGTCGTAGACCTTGCTGGCGTCGGCGCTGGCGTAGAGCAGCGGGCGTGTGTCGGCGCCGCCCGAATCGTTGCCGGCGATGACGGCGAACCGGTGCAACACGTCGGCGCGCGCGCGGCCGGCCACCAGCAGCGCCGTGAGCGCCGCCAGGCAGGCGAGCCGTTTCGCCGACGCGCGCATCGTTACGGCTTGGCGAAGGTCCGCATGAATTGTTCGCCCGGCAGATCGAGCTTCGGCAGGCGGCCGAGGTCACCGCCCGCGCGGTCGTACGCCGCGCGCGCCGCCCGGCGCGCCGCCTCCATGGCGATCGGCTGGTCCGAAAGGACGACGATGATCCGTTCGAGCCCGGCGCCGGTCAGCTCGATGCTGTCGGGGAGAAAGTGCGTGGCGTTCGGAACGCCGGCCGGCACCGTGAGGCTGGGCCCCTGCTCCGGGTAGAGCGGCGTCACCTCGCCGCGCTGGTCGATCGACAGCGAAAGCAGATAGCGATGGCCGCCGGTCTGATAACCGAGCCGCAACCGCTCGCCCGCGGCCAGGGCCTCGGTGGCATCGGTCTGTGCCGTCCGCTGTCCCGCCGCGCCGGCGATCCGCACCGTCATGCCCGCGCCCCCCTTGATGCCGTCCCAGCCGGACGGGTGGACGTGACCGCCGGGCGCGCCCGCGCCGATCTGCAGCCCGCGGCCGTGGAACGTCACCACCACCGCGACGGCCGCCGCCATCGCCAGCGTCGGCAGCGCCCAGACGCGCGCGGGGAACCGGCGCGGAGCCAAGCGCGGGCCGTGCGACGCCCGCTCGACGCCGGCTGCGAAGCGATCGAAGGAGATCGCGCCCTCGAACCGGCGCTGCTCGTCGTCGAGCGCGCGCAGCCGCGCCTTGCACTGCGCGCACGCGCCCGCGTGCTCAGTGATTGCCGCCCCCGCCTCCCCCAGCGCCTCTCCGGCGCGGTGGCGGCGCAGATCCAGCTCGCCAATGTGTCCTGCTGCGTTCATGTCGTCCCTCCGTCGGACCCTTCGTCGAATCCTTCGTGGGGCGGGAGCTCCCGCCCGGCCAGCGCCGCCACCGCGGCCAGCCGCTTGCGCACGGTCGGCACCGAGCGTCCGAGCGCAACAGCGACCTCGTCCAGCGTCATCTCGTCGACGAAGTAGTGAATCGCCGCCTGCTGCGTCTCCAGGTCCAGCTCGGCCAGCAGCTTGCGGGCGGCGTCGCGATCCTCGAACAGCTGCGGGCCGCCGTGCCCCTCGCCGCGCGCCCGCGTCTCCCGGGCGAACCGCTGGTGCCAGGGGGCGCGCTCGGCCCGCAGCACGTTGAGGCAGTGGTGGGTGGCGATGCGGGTCAGCCACGTGAGTGGCGACGCCTCGGCCCGAAAATCGTTCCAGTGGGTGAGCGCCTTGGCGAACACGTCTTGCATCGCGTCCTCCGCCTTCGTGGCGTCCCTCAGGATGTACTGGCAACGGCCGTACACGGTTCCTCCGTACTGGGTGTAGAGCTCTCGTAGCGCCGCCCGAGAATCGGCCGGCTTACCGCCACTCACTAGCTCCAACACCGGTTGTCTCATGCTGCCCAAGGTCCCGGGGCCGCTGCCGACCCCGGGGGCCTCGTGGTTTCGTGCTTACGGTGACAGCGAAATCAGCGCCGCGCTCGGAAACGCGCAGCTGGACTCCGCCCCCCAGTCGACGGCCGGGTCGTTCGGATCGTACGACGCCGCGCTGTAGACGGAGAGGAAATTCGAATCCCAGCACTCGTTCGACGTATCGACCGCGGTGCCGACGTCGCCGCCCGTGATCTGGACGTCGGTCCGGCCGGCGCCCGTCTCCATCCAGCGGCTGTGGATCGACATCGTCTCGTTTGCCGTGGTGGTGGCCACGAAGTTCTCGGTCGCGCCATACTGCAGATCACCGCCCGAGCCCGGCGTGGCGGTGTAACCGTAGAGCGCGTCGAAGATCTGCCCGTGCGTGTTGCAGGTCGACGGGTCGCAGTTGTCGAAGATGTTGGTGAAGGTGACGTTGTTGGTCACCGTGGCCGTCGGGCTCGTCCGCGAGTAGGTGAAGGCCATCTGCCCGACGTTCGTATCGTGCTGCGGGAGCGTGTCGGCCGCGTCCCAGTCGATGACGAAGTTGCCGCTGCCGAACCCCGGCATGACGTGCCCCATGTCGTCGAGGGCGCGCGTGTGCACGCCCGAGAGGATCGTCACGAAGGCGCTGTCATCGGCGGTCTTCCCCTTGCCGTCGAGCTTCCAGGCGAAGACGTGCGGCGCCTGCTTCACCACGGTCAATCGATAGGTGTTCGCGCTCAGCGGATCGGTGAACGGCCCCCAGACGGCGGTCCCGGTCTCGACGCTGGTCGGCGGGTAGTCGGTGACCGCCTTGACCAGGCCCAGCACCGCCACCGTCGCGGTGTTGACCACGTAGGCGAGCGTCGCCGTCAGGACGTAGTCCTTCGCCGTTTCGCCGAGCAGCGCGCTCTGCTTGACCGTCACGCTGGCGGCGGACACGGCGCCGGTCGTCGCCGTCGTCGAGCTGGCGGCCGGGACGACCAGGGCGACCGTGTCCTTGGTCGGCGTGCTCCCCTCGAACTCGCTGCCGTCGAGCCTCCCGCAGCCGACCAGCGCGAACGTCGCGCCCAGCAAGCTCATCCCAAGTTTGGCAAACCCCAGAGTTGGTCGTTTCATCTTGGTCTCCCTTTTCGTCAGTCCGGCGTGTCTGCTCAAACCGACACGGCTGGGCCGAAAGAGAGAAAGACGTCACAAAACCCGACCTCCCGGTGCGTCAGGGATGGCTTTACGGATTTTCGGGCGCCGGCGCGGGAGCGGGCGAATCGGGCGCCTTGGGCGCGGGAGCCGGCGACGACGGCAGCAAGGAAGGATCGGGGGCCATCTTGAGGCCCGCGAGATCGCGGCCCACGAAGTCCCGGGACCGCTCGCCGCCGCGCCGGCGGGCCGTCGCCTCGTGTGCGGACTCGTGAGTCGCTTCGTGACCAGCGGTCGGCTCCCCCGCGTGCCGGGCCGACGACGGCTCCTCGGCCTCGGGTTTTCGCGCCGCCACGCCGGCGTCCGGCGCCGCCGCCTGCTTCTCTGCCGCCTGCGTTCCCGCGGTCGCCGGTCCGGCTGCGTGGTCGGTGCCGCCAGCGGATGCGCTGGCCGCGCTGTCGGCGCCGCCGAACCAGACCCGCACGTACTTGCCGCCGAAATACGCGCCCGGCACCAGCAGCGCGCCGAACAGGAGCAGAAGCGACAGGCCGCCCCCCCGGCGCGCGCGGCGACGTCCCGGCCGCCCGCCCTCCTCGTCGGGAACGGGCAGCGCGATCGCGGAGCGCTCCGAAAGGTCGGCCATCGACTCGGCGTCCTCGGGAACCGGCAGATCGGGCCGCGTCGGGCGGGCCCGCGACACACGCGCGCGCCCCATCCCTCCGCCCCTGACCACCGCCAGCGAGGTCGCCTCCTCGCCGTTGATGATCTCCTCGTCGGTGTCGAGGAGGACGACGTCCTCCTCTTCCAGCTCGCCCGTGCCGGTCGTGCTGCGGGTCGCCGTGGCGCGCGCGGGCGCCGTCGACTGGCTGATCGGCGGAGCGCCATCGCGCGCCGCCAGCTCGGTCAGCCAGCGCTTGAGCTCCGTCTGGCCGACCGGCTCGAACGCGGTCCGCAGGACATGTTCGACGTCGGCCAGCATCTCGTCGGCACTCTGGTAGCGTGCGGCGGGCTCCTTGCTCATGGCGCGCGCGACGACGGCCGCCACCTCGGGCTGCAGATCGGGCGCCGCCTCCTGGGGCGGGCGGAAGTCCCCCTTCTGCACGCGCAGCAACGTCTCGAGATCGCTCGGCCCCTCGAACGGTCGCGTGCGCGTGACCAGTAGGTAGAGGATGGTCCCGAGCGCGAACAGATCCGACCGCGCGTCGATCGGTTTCCCCATCGCCTGCTCGGGCGACATGAAGGCGACCTTGCCCTTCACCACGCCGGCGCCGGTGTGCTCGCGCTTGTTCATCGCCTTGGCGATGCCGAAGTCGGTCAGCTTCACCTCGCCCTGTTCGGAGAGCAGGATGTTGTGCGGGCTGACGTCGCGGTGGACGATGCCGAGCGGCGTCTGGCCCTCGGTCTTGCCGTGCGCGTAGGCGAGCGCGCGGCAGACCTCGGCGGTGATGTAGAGCGAGAGCTCGCGCGGCAGCTTCACACCGGCGGTCGCCGCCCGGTGCAGCACGCGCCCCAGATCCCAACCGTCGACCAGCTCGAGCACCAGGAAGTAGCGCCCGGCGCTGACGCCGAGGTCGAGCACCTGCGCGATGTTGCTGTGCATGAGGCTCATCGAGATGTGAGCCTCGTCGATGAACATGTTGCGGAACTGCGGGTCGCCGTAGATCGTCGAGTGGATCCGCTTGAGGATCACCGGCTTGGCGAACCCCTCGCGCCCGAGCTGGGTGGCGAGAAAGATCTCCGCCATCCCGCCGTCGGCGACGCGTCTGATGATCTTGTATCGACCGTGCTGCGCCATCCCGAGCCCACCAACTTACCACTTCCTGGTGCCGGCTGTCCGCCGGTCTGGTCTCCGGCCGAGTCAGTGGCCGGAGACGTCGCTGCGCACTTCCTCGATGGACTTGCCGCGCGCGTCGGGGTGATCGCCGAGGTAGAGGTCGAGCAGCTTGGCCAGCTGCTTGGATTGTGCGGCCGTCATCTTGTGACCCGCCTTGGGCGCCGGGGCCTCGTCTCTCTCGGCGCGCTCGTCGTCGTCGGACGATCTCTTGTGCCCGGAGGCGGCCGCCTTCTTGGTCTCGGCGTCGATCTCCTTCTGCAGCTCCTTGTCCCGCTGCGCCTCGCAGCCCTTGGGCTCGCAGTCGCCGGGACAGCCGCATTTGGCCTTCTTGTCGCAGAAGCAGGTTCCGCCGCCGTCCTTGTAGCAGCCGCACTTGTTGCGGTCGGCGGCCGCCGCTGAACGTCCCAAGATCGAAAAGACCGAACCGATCGAAAAGACCAACACCAACCCGAGCACGACGCCGGAGAGTCTCATGCCGCGCCTCCTCGGCATCCATGAGACCGCGATGCGCGGGGCGGGTCAAGCCTGCGATCCGGGAACTTCCGTCGCCTGTTTTCAGGGAATCCGCGCACTCCTGACGCGGGGGCCCGATGTTTACGTTCTGCGCGGCCGAGGGGCGCATGAACCGTCAGACGACCGATCTCGTCGCTCTGTTCGTCAAAGAGGGGAAGCGGCGAATCGTCTCGATGACGGCGATGTTCTCCCTGCTGGCGGTGATCGCGCTGGGGATCGACCTTCTCTGCCCCAAGAAGTGGGAGGCCTCGGCGCTGATCGTCGCCGAGTCGAGCAACGTCATCAGGCCGCTCATGGAGGGGCGCGCGGTGGCGACCGGGATCAACGACCAGACGGCGCTGGTGACCCAGTTCATCCAGAGCAAGCGGATCATGCGCGAGCTGCTGGCCGCCGGCGGATGGCTCGGCGCCCGCAAGGTGAGCCCGGCGGAGGAGGAGTCGCTGCTCGGCCGGCTGCGCTCGCGCATTCACATCGAGGCCTCCAAGGACCAGACGATCCGCGTCTCCTACGCCGACTCGGACGCCAGGCGCACGCAGCTCATCACCAACCGAGTCGCCGAGATCTACGTCCGAGAGAGCAAGGGGCTCAAAGAGCAGGAGAGCCGCGAGGCGTTCGACTTCATCAACGAACGGGTGAAGGAGTACCAGACGCGGCTCACCGAGGATCACGGCAAGCTTCTCGCCTACTACCGTGGTCAGAAGGTGGGGGGCGGCGCGCCGGCGCCGGCGGTGCCGGCCGGCGGCGGAGAGGCGCCCGTCGAGTCGGCGCGCGCGCACGCCAAGATCTCGCCGGAGGAGCTGGCCGAGCTGCGCCTCGAGGAGGGGACGCTGACGGCGCAGCTCGGGCGCCGGCCGGCGCCGCCGTCGCCTGCCGGCCCCGGCGAGTCGCTCCAGGCGGAGGAGCACTACCGCGCGCGGGTCCTGCAGCTGCAGAACGATCTCGATCGGATGCTGGTCACCTACACCGACGAGCACCCCGACGTGAAGCGCGCGCGCATGGACCTGGTGATCGCCAAGGAGGAGCTCGGCCACGCCGAGCAGGCGCGCGTCGATGGGGAGAGCGCCCGCGCCGCCGCGTCGGCGCTCGACGACGAGCTCGGGCGCGCGGCCCGCAGGCGGCTCGACGAGGTCGAGACCAAGATCGCGGCGGCCACCGGGGTGCGCCGCCGCCCCGCGGTCGTCCGCTCGGCGCTGCGGCTCGCCGCCGAGCCGCCACCGCCCGAGCCGGAGATGAAGGGGGTCGGACAGGACACCACGCTCTCGGAGCTGTCGCAGCGATACGAGGCGACCCACGACATCTATGAGGATCTGCTGAAGCGGCGCGAGAACGCCCGGGTCTCGATGGACCTCGACGCCGAGCGCCACGGCCTCACCATGCGGATCGAGGAGGCCGCCGAGCTGCCGGTGGTGGCCAGCGGCCTGCGGCTGTTTCAGCTGAGCCTGATCGGTCTTCTCGTCGCGCTGCTCGTGCCGGTCGGCTACCTGTTCGGGATCGTCAAGCTGGATCCGCGCCTGCGCAGCGGCGAGCAGATCGAGCGGCTCTGCCGGGTGCCGTTGCTGGTCAGCATCCCTTACGCGCCCGCGGCGGCGGGACGCCGCCCGCGGCGCCGGGGGCTGCTGGCGGCGCTGATGGTCGCCGGCGTGTTCGTCATCTACGCCACGGTCCTCATCGTCCGACTGGTCGTGACCTAGCGTCATGAGCGAGCTCGGCCACGACGACTGGTTTACCCCCGAGGAAGGGGACCTGCCCGAGACGGCGCTCGACCGGCCGCGCCCTTCGGGGCTCTCCGCCCGGACCGCGACCGGAATGGCGACCGGCGACCAGCTCGACGCCTTTCGCGAGCTGCGCACGCGCCTCTTGTCGATGGCGGCCGGCGTGGGGCTGACCCACTTCACGACGCTGGTGGTGCCGGCGTCGTCGGGCGCGGGCGCCAGCTTCGTGGCCCGCAACCTGGCGGCGGCGTTCACGCTTCAAGAGCGGCGGGTCGCGATACTCATCGACTGCAACCCGCGCCACCCGTCCCAGCACCTGGCGCTCGGGGCCGACCCCGAGGCCGAAGGTCTGTTCGACTATCTCGAGCGGCCGCACGCCGTGCTGGAGCGGCTGGTGCGCCCGACGAGCATCCCGGGGCTGCACTTCGTCTCGGCCGGCTCTCCGGCGTCGGTGCCGCGCGAGTACTTCTCGTCGCAGGCGATGCGACTCCTGATGGCGGGGCTGCACCAGGCGCCCTGCTACGTCTTCCTCGACGCGCCGCCGGCCAAGGGGTCGCCCGACGCACGCATCCTCTCGGAGCTGGCCGACTTCGTCATCCTGGCGGTCGGGTACGGCCGCGATCACGCCGAGGAGATCGCCAAGACGGCCGCGCTGTTCGATCCGACCAAGTTCGCGGGTGTCGTGTTCAACGAGCGTCTGTGAGGGGGACCGCGGGGGGAGGGATGTCGAGGGATGTCGATCGCGGTGATGTACCACGCGCTGTCGGCGCAGCCGGGCGACGACGCCGGCGCCGATCCGCACTACACCGTCGGGCTGGGGCGATTCCGGGAGCATCTCGCCGCCTGCGTGAGGCTCTACGGCGGCGCCGTCAGCGCGCGCGAGTGGCTGGCCGGGCGTGACGGCGTCGTTGTCACCTTCGACGACGGCCACGCGAGCAACCACCGGCTCGGTTTGCCGGCGCTGCTGGCCGCCGGGCTGCGCGCCGACTTCTTCGTCAACCCCGCGCAGGTCGGGACGTCGGGGTTCGCCACCTGGTCGGAGCTGCGCGAGATGTCCGACGCGGGGATGTCGATCCAGTCGCATGGGCTCGACCACCGCACCTACCTGACCGCGCTGCCGCCGGCGCGCCTGCGCGACGATCTCCGGCGCGCGCGGCTCGAGATCGAGCAGCACGTCGGCTGTCCGGTGTCGCTGCTGGCGCCACCCGGCGGCCGGGCGCCCGCCGGGCTGCTGCGCATCGCGGCCGAGGTCGGCTACACGCACGTCTGGGGATCCCGGCCCGCGCCGCTCCGCCGCGCTGGTGGCGGCGGAATTCTGGGGCGCTTCGCGATCACTTCCGATTTCGATCTCGCCAGCTTCGAATCGCTGCTGCGGGGCGGCCCAGCGCGAACGCGCGCGCAGGTCCGGCACGCGATCCTCGAGATGGCCAAGCGGACCCTCGGCGACGGTCTGTACGAAAGAGTCCGCGAAACGCTTCTGGGATCGTCGAGCGCGACACCCGCCGGACACGCCGAGCATTAGGTTGTCGCGGCCATGGCCTCGACCTCGGTTCGGACGCCCGGCGATCGGAGCGTCATCGGTGACTTCGTGCTCGCCTGCGGCGCCGAAACGACGGCGTGGGCGACGCGGCTCGACGGCTTCGGCTCCACCGCCGACCCGGACGAGCCGGTTCAGGCCGCCGCGCGCGGCGCCGTCCGACAGGGGCGCTCCGACGACGGGAGCCGCTGGCTGGCCGTCGCCGATCTGATCGATGGGCGGCTCGATCTCGGGACCGAGGCGCTCGGCTCGGGCACGCCGCCGCAGCGGGGGTGGCGGGGCCGGTTCGTCCAGGCGGCCTGGCACCCGAACCAGCGGCGCGTGGCGGCGCTGACCGACCATTTCTCGACGCTGCCCCTCTATTTCATCGCGGGCGAGGATCTGCTGCTGTTGGCCACCGATCTGCGCCTGCTCGGCGCCTCTCCGTTTTCCCGGCGGCAGATCGACCTCGAGTCGATCTATCACTACCTCAACTTCGCCCAGATTCCGGCGCCGCGGACGATCTTCCGCGACATCCGCCGGCTCGAGCCCGGCACGCGCCTCGTCTGGGAGCCGGGTGCCGGCCTGCGACTCGATCGCTACTTTCTGCCCGAGTACCCGGAGGACCTGACCGGCGACGACGACGTCCTCGCCGCCGGGCTGCGGGAACGGATCGTCGCCACGGTGCAAGACTATCGGCCCGACGGCGGCGACTGGGGCTGCTTTCTCTCGGGCGGCACGGACAGCTCCAGCATCGTGTCGATCTTTTCGCGCCAGCCGAGCCCCGGCGACGCGCGGGTGAAAAGCTTTTCGATCGGTTTCGCCGAGGAGAGCTACGACGAGCTCGCGTACGCGCGCCTGGCCGCCGAGGCCTGCGGCGCCGCTCCCACCTTCGCGCAGGTCCCGCGGGCCGACGCGCAGGCGCTGGTGGCGCGGGTGATCGAGACGTACGACCAGCCGATGGGGAACGCCTCGGCTATCCCGACGCTCGCCTGCACGGAGCTGGCGCGCGACAACGGTGTTCGCACGCTGGTGGCGGGCGACGGCGGCGACGAGGTCTTCGGCGGCAACCAGCGCTACGCGAAGGACGTGGCGATGGAGGCCTGGTTCCAGCTGCCGGCCCCGGTGCGCGCGATCGGCCGCGCGGTCGGGGGCGCCGTCGGCGGCGGCCGCGTTCACCTGCTCAACCGGGTCGAGAACTTCTTCGAGCGCGCGTCGCTGCCCAACCCCGATCGGTTCTACACCGACGACTCGTTCGCCTCGGACCATTACCACGACCTCCTGTCGCCGGACTTCCGGGCGGTGGTGGAGCGCGACGCCTCGCTCGACTTCATGCGCGAGGTCTACCGCCTGGGGGAGACCGGCGGTCCGCTGCACCGCCTGATGCGCCTCGATCTGTTGATGGCGATCGCGCAAAACGATCTGCGCAAGGTCGACGGCGCCGCGCGGGCCGCCGGGGTCGACGTCCGCTTTCCCTACCTCGACGCGGCGCTGATCGCGCACGTCAACCGGCTGCCCGAGCGGCAGAAGGTGCGGGGGTTCGACAAGCGCTTCCTTTTCAAGCGGGCCATGCGCGGCATCCTCCCCGAGCAGATCCTGCGCAAGAAGAAGCAGGGGTTCGGGCTGCCGATCGCCGTATGGCTGCGCACCGATGCCGCCTTTGGCAGCGCGGTGCGCGAGACGCTGTTCGACCCGCGGACGGCGGCCCGCGGCTGGTGGAATCGCAGCTTCGTCGAGCGCATGTTCGAGGAGCACCAGCAGGGCGCCTGGGATCATTCGTACCACCTGTGGCTGCTCTACGTGCTGGAGCTGTGGCTGCGGAGGTACGTCGATGCGTCCTGATGGCGCGGCCGCGCCGCTGCGGGTGCTCATGGTGCTGGAGAGCGACTTCACCAAGCGCGGCGGCGGCGGCGCGGAGTCGCAGGTCCGCACGGTTGCGCAGTACCTGCGCCGCACCGGGCACGCGGCGACGGTGGTGACGCCGCTCTTCGCCAATTCGCCCCCCGCCACCGCCGAGCGCTGCTTCGGAATCCCGGTCGGGCGCATCCGCTACCCGCGCATCCCCACCGTCGGCGCGGCGCTGATGTCGCTGCGGCTGGCGGTGTTCCTGGTCGGGCACGGCCGGCGCTACGACGCCTGGCACGTGCACATCGGCCATCACCTCGGCGCGGTCACCTGCCTCATCGGCGCGCTGCTCGGCAAGCCGGTGGTGGTCAAGATCTCCGGCTGGTGGGAGCTCGAGCGCGGGGTGCTGGCGAGCGACAACACGAAGCCACTCGACCGGCTGGCGCGCAGTTGGCTGCGGCGGGCCAGCGCCGTGCAGGCGATCAGCACGCGGATCGCGGGCGAGGTGGCGCGCCACGGGTTTCCGCCCGAGCGGATCGTGGTGCTGCCGAACGCGGTCGACACCGCGCGCTTCCAGGTACGAACGACGACCCGCGCGCCCGGCGCCCCGTTTCGGGCGGTGTTCGTCGGACGGCTGGTGGCGGAGAAGGGGCTCGCCACGTTGCTGGCCGCCTGGGCGCGCGCGTTCGGCGGACGCGGCCAGGTCGATTTCCGCCTCGATCTGGTGGGCGGCGGTCCTGCCGAAGGGGAGCTGCGGGCGCAGGCGGCGGCGCTGGGAATCGCCGACCAGGTCGCGTTTCTCGGACACCGTGATCGGGTCGAGGAGATCCTGGCCGAGGCCGACGTCGGCCTCCTGCCGTCGCGCATCGAGGGGCTCTCCAACACGCTCCTCGAGTACATGGCCAGCGGGATCCCGCCGGTGGCCAGCCGGGTGAGCGGCAGCGAGGACTTCGTGGTCCCCGGCGCGAACGGCTGGTTGTTCCCCGTCGGCGACGTGACCGCCCTCGGCGCCTGTCTGGGCGAGGCGGCGGCGTTGCCGCCAGAGCGTCTGGCCGCGATGGGGCGACGCGCCCGCGCCGATGTGGAGAGCGGCGCCTCGCTGGACCGCGTGATCAGCCGGCTGACCGCGCTCTACCGCGGCGCGCATCCGCGCGATCTCCGGCAGGCCGGCTGACCGTGTGCGGGATCGTCGGCATCGTCGCGGCGCCGGGCGGCGCGCCTCCCGACGAGGCGGTGGCGCGCGCGATGAACGCTGCCATCACCCACCGCGGGCCCGACGATGAGGGGATCTATCGCGATGGCCAGGCGCTCCTGGGGATGCGGCGCCTCGCGATCATCGATCTCGCGGGCGGGCGCCAGCCAGTGCGCAACGAGGACGGCACGCTGCATGCCGTCTTCAACGGCGAGATCTACAACTTTCGCGAGCTGCGGGCGGACCTCCAGGCCCGGGGCCACCGCTTCGCCACCAGCTCCGACAGCGAGGTGATCGTCCACGGCTACGAGGAGTGGGGCGACGGCTGCTTCGCCCGGCTCGACGGGATGTTCGGGATCGCGCTGTGGGACGAGCGGGCCCGCGCGCTGATCCTGGCGCGCGACCGGTTTGGCGAGAAGCCGCTCTTCTATACACACGAGGCGCACGAGGGGGGCGGCGGCGGACGGCTGCTGTTCGCCAGCGAGCTCAAGTCGCTGCTCGCAGTGCCGGGATTTCGCCCGGCGATCGCCAACGAGGCCGTGCGCGCCTACGTCTCGTTCGGCTACGTCCCCTCGCCCGGCAGCATCTTCCGCGGGGTGCTCAAGCTGCCGCCCGGGCACTACCTCCGCTACGCTGACGGTCGCGCCGACCTCCGGCGCTACTACACGCTCGATCTCGGATCCAAGCGGCTCCACTCCGAGGCGGAGGCCGAGGAGGAGTTGGCGTCGCTGCTGCACCAGGCGGTGAAGAGCCGGCTCGTCTCCGACGTTCCGTTCGGCGCCTTCCTGAGCGGCGGCCTCGACTCCAGCGTGGTGGTGGCGCTGATGTCGCGCCATCTGCAGCAACCGGTGCGGACCTTCTCGATCGGGTTTCGCGAGGAGAGCCACAACGAGCTCGCCGACGCGCGGCGCGTGGCGCAACACCTGGGGACCGAGCACCACGAACTGGTGGTCGATCCGGACGCCGTCGAGACGCTGCACCAGCTGGTCTGGCACCTCGACGAGCCGTTCGCCGACGCCTCTGCCGTTCCGACGTTCCTGGTGGCGAAGCTGGCACGCGAGCACGTCAAGATGGTCCTCACCGGCGACGGCGGTGACGAGACGTTCGCCGGCTACGATCGCTACCTGCGCCACCTGGCGCTCGAGCGCCTGGGCCCGCTCAGATCGCTGGCCGGACGCGCAGCCACGCTGGCCGGGCGGCTCCTTCCAAAGGCCCGCGGCTATCGCCTGCGGCGGATCGGCGAACGCCTGCGCCTCCCCTTCCCAGACAGCTATCTCAGCGGCCTGGCGCTCACGCGCGCCGACGTCGCCGATCGGATCCTGGGCGACGCCGTCCGTCCGAACGGCGCCGGGCACTACGGCGGTCTCGCCGCCGCGGCCGGCGCCTCGGCCGGGCTGGGCGCGCTCGATCGCTGCGTGGCGATCGACTTCGCCAGCTACCTCCCCGACGACATCCTGGTGAAGCTCGATCGCACGGCGATGGCCAACTCGCTCGAGGGACGCGCGCCGTTTCTCGATCACCGCCTGGTCGCCTTCGCGGCGCGGCTGCCGGCCAATCTCCGCGTCCGGGGCGGACGCGGCAAACACCTCTTGCGCCGCGCGGCTTCGCGCTGGCTGCCCCGCGAGGTCCTCGACAAGCCCAAGAAGGGGTTCGGCATCCCGCTCGGCCGTTGGTTTCGCGGACCTCTGGCGCCGCTGGCCGGCGATCTGTTCGCCAGCCGCGCGTTTCGCGAGCGCGGCCTCTTGCAGCCGGCGGCGGCGTCCCGGTACCTCGACCAGCACCTCCGCGGGCACGCAGATTACGGCGAAGTCTTATGGTTGATGATCTCGCTGGAGCTGTGGGCGCGGCGGTATCTCGATCAATCTCCCAATTAGCGAACTCGCCGCACACGACATCCGGGATCCCGTTCCCAGGATGTTGGTATGTGGCGGGTGGGTCTGGTCATGGTCGGGGTGGCAGCGCTGTCGGTCGCCTGCAACAACTCGAGCAGCAGCACGGGCAGCGGTGGCAGCGGTGGCAGCGGTGGCAGCGGTGGATTGACCGGCAAGGGCGGATCTCCGTCGGGCGGATCGAACGGCGCCGGCGGGAGCACGGGAAGCGGCGGGAGCACGGGAAGCGGCGGGAGCACGGGAGGCGGCGGCGCACGGGCGACCGGCGGTAACGCCGGCAGCGGCGGTAACACCAGCGGCGGCGGCAACGCCGGCAGCGGCGGCGTCACCGGGGCCGGCGGAGCGCGCGCGACCGGCGGCAACAAGGGGACGGGCGGCGCGGCCGGCTCCGGCGGCGTCGTCTCCTCCGGCGGCGCCAAGGGGTCCGGCGGGATGGGCGGAACCACGGGCGGCGCCGCGGGCGGCACCGCGATCGGCGGCTCCGGCGGTCACTATACGAACCTGGCCGTCGATCTGTGCGCCGGCATGATCTCCGATCTGCAGCCGCACACGATGACCGCGCTCAGCAAACCCGCGACGGGCGCCACGGTGGTCGATCCGCAGTTCAACACCACCATCCGTCGCATCACCGGCGTCTCGGCGAATCAGGCGATCGTGCCGATGTACTCGACGATCTCCGCCTGGAACGCGGACGAGTCGCGGATGATCCTCTACCAGGTCGGCTCGGGGCATCAGCTGTACGACGGCAAGAGCTATCAGCACATCCAGGCGCTGAACATCAACCCTGCCGACGTCGAGCAGGTCTACTGGGACACCTCGGACCCCGATCTCCTCTACTACGTCGACGGGCAGGTCTTCACCCGCTACCACGTCAGCACCGGCAAGACGGACAAGGTGCACGACTTCAGCTCGCTGTGCGGGTCGAGCTCCCCTTCGAACGGCAGCGATCCGATGTTCACCTCCTGGGACTCGCATCGGCTGGGCCTCGTCTGCGGGCAGAAGATGTTCGTCTACGACAGCGCGACCGACACCGTGTTCGGGCCGAGCGCGCCCAGCGGGACGCCGCCGGTCCAGGTCGCGCCCAGCGGAACGCTCGGGTACCTCGAGGCCGGCAAGGGGCAGGTCTTCAGCGTCTCGCCCTTCCAGATGGTCCGTTCGCTGACGCTGCTGGCGCCCGACAATCACGCGTCGCTGGGGCAGCTGGCGAACGGTCACGACACCTGGAACGGCGCCGTCTACGACGACGGCAACGACGACGCGAAGAGCAACGTCGGCAATCTGGTCACCTGGGATCTCACCAACGGAACCGGTGGCGCGATCATCGGGCCCAAGACCGGCTATCCCTATCCGCCCGACGGCCACATCTCGGCGATGGCCTACCGGCAACCGGGCTGGGTCTTCGTCTCGACCATCTGGGTGAACAAGAGCTTCGACGGAACGGGGACCGCGCCCGTGCCAGGGCTGCTCGACCTCGAGAACCTGGTGGCCAACACCAACACCGGGACGGTCTGCCGGATCGGCCGCCACCGCAGCTGGGGGAAGACCAACACCACACTCACCGGGGTGATCAACTACTGGGCCGAGCCGCACACGGTCCCGAGCCCCACCGGCACCCGTGCCCTGTTCGCCAGCGACTGGATCAACGGCAACAGCGTCGACAGCTACGTCGTCGAGCTGCCCAGCTACAAGCCCTGAGGCGCCGCTTCCGGGAGCCTCCATCCACGATCCGCTGGAATAAAGCGGATCGTTCGCCATCCCCTTTCGCCGGGCCGCACCTACCATTTCGGCGATGGCCACGGAGACGGAGGCGATCGAGCGAACGGTGAACCGCTTGGTCCTGGAGTACGCGCAGGCGCGTCCGGCCACGCCGCTCGCAGCCGCGCAGCTTGATCGAGGACTGACGCTGCGGGGCGATCTGGCCATCGACTCGCTGGCGCTCGTGTCGCTGACCTTGCGCCTCGGCGAGGAGCTGGCGGTCGACGTCGTCGAGAGCGGCCTCGAGTTCAGCCAGCTCCAGACCGTGGGCGATCTGCTGGCCATCGCCGAGCGGCTCGCCCCTGCCAAGGTTGCGTGACCGCGTGACCGGCGCGGCCCACGAAAAGATCGCCCTTCACTTCGGCGCGCCGACGCGGCCGCTGTTCGGGTTTTATCATCCGCAGCTCGGGGCGCGGGCGCGCGGGACGGCCGTGCTGCTCTGCCATCCGCTCGGCGACGACCTCATCCGCGCGCACCGCACGTTCCGGCACCTCGCGGAGCGACTGGCCAGCGCCGGGTTCCCCGTGCTGCGGTTCGATTTCGACGGAACCGGCGATTCGGCCGGCGACGAACGGGACACCGATCGGGTGGCGGCCTGGCGGGGCGACGTCGGGCGCGCCGCGGCCGAGCTCCGCGCGCGGAGCGGCGTCGATCGCCTGGCGCTCTGCGGCCTCAAACTGGGGGCCACGTTCGCGGCGCTCGGGGCCGCCGATCTGGGCGGCGTCGATGCGCTCGTCCTCTGGGGCGCCTACGACACGGGCGCCGCCTTCGTCGCCGAGACGACCCGGGCGCACAAGATGCACGTAATGTTACAGCCGGCGAGCTTCTCGGGAGGACCGCCGGCCACGGGCGCCGAGGAGGCGCTCGGCTTCCTGCTCACCGACCAGACGATCGCCGATCTCGGCCGCCTCGATCTGCTCTCGCTCCCCTCCTCGCCCGCCCGCCGAACGCTGGTGATCGACACCGGCAACGTCGATGCGCAGGGTCCGCTGGTCGCGCGGCTGCGGGCCGTGGGCGGTACGGTCACCGCGCAGCACCTGCCCGGCACGAAGTTCCTCATCACCTCGCCGCACCAATCGGAGATCCCGACCGCTGCGATCGCGGCGATCACCAGCTGGCTCGAGGCCGAGTGTCCGCACGCCGACGGCGCGCCCGCCACCGCGTCTGTCGCGCCGCCGCCGGGGGCGACCGCCCTCGGCGAGCGCCCGGTCTTCTTCGGCGGCGAGCGCCGGCTGTTCGGCGTGCTGGCGTCGCCGCCGCCCGACAGCGCGCGCGCCGAGCTGCCGGCCATCATCTTGCTGAACGCCGGGACCGTGCACCGCGTAGGCTCGCACCGCCTCTACGTGCCGCTGGCCCGCCGCTGGGCGGCGCTCGGGTTTCATGTCCTGCGCGTCGATCTCTCGGGCATCGGCGACAGCCCGGTCCCCGCCGGCGGCCGCGAGAACCTCACCTATCCGCGCGACGGTCTCGACGACGTGCGCGCGGCGATGGATTTTCTGGCGGGGGCGACCGCCAGCGGGACGTTCATCCTCGCCGGCCTCTGCTCGGGTGGCGACATCGCGTTCCAGCTCGGGTTCAGGGAGCCGCGCGTGGCGGGCGCGATCATGATGAACCCGCGCACCTTCCTGGTGAACGATCTCGCGATGGTCGACTCCTACGAGCGGGCGCGCTGGTACCAGCAGTCGGTGACGCGGACCGATTCGTGGCGGAAGCTTTTGCGCGGCGACGTCAATGTCGCGCGAGCGCTCAGGCTGGCGGCGCCCAAGGTGAAGGACCTGATGGTCAACCGCGCGCGGCGCGCCGTGACCAATCTGCTCGGCGCCGTGCGCCCCGCCGCCTCGACCGGCGACCGGCGGCGCGAGACCGATGTCCCCTTCTGCCTGCGGGCGATGGCCGAGCGCGGGGTCGACACCTACCTGTTCGTGACCGAGCACGATCCGGGCGTCGATTACGTCGACGCCAACTACGGCCCCGCGATGCGGGCCCTCACCATGCTCCCCAACTTCCGCCGCACCGACCTTCGCGGAACCGACCATACCTTCACCGCGCGCTGGGCCCAGGAACAGGTCGGCGACCTCGTCACGGAGCACCTCACGCGGCGGTATCTCGCCGCGCGGGCCGCGTGATGGTCTTCAGGGCCCAGGCCGCTCTGGTCAAGGCGGGCCCGCTCGAGCCGTTCGAGTACGAGCCGCGCGCGCTGGCGCCGACCGACGTCGAGATCGAGATCTCGCACTGCGGCCTCTGCCACAGCGACATCCACCTGGTCGACGACGGATGGGGGCGCAGCGCCTACCCGCTGGTCCCCGGCCACGAGATCGTGGGGACGGTGGCTGCGCGCGGCGCCGCCGTGGAGCACCTGGTGGTCGGGCAGCGGGTCGGCGTCGGCTGGCAGCGCGGCGCCTGCCTGACCTGCGACCTCTGCCTCGAGAACGAGGAGAACCTCTGCCGCGAGCAGCAGGCCACCTGCCTGGGGCACCACGGCGGCCTTGCCGATCGCATCCGCCTCGACGGCCGATTTGCTTTCGCGCTGCCCGACGAGGTGCCGAGCGCTGCGGCCGCGCCGCTGCTCTGTGGGGGCGTCACCGTCTACGCGCCGCTGCGCCGGTACGGCATCGATGCGCAGAGCCGCGTGGGGGTGATCGGGATCGGCGGCCTCGGCCACATGGCGCTCCTCATGCTGCGGGCGCTCGGCTGCGAGGTGACGGCCTTCTCGACCTCGCCCGACAAGAAGGCGGCGGCGCTGGCGATGGGGGCGCAGACCTTCGCCTGCTCGACCGATCCGCGCGAGATCCAGCAGCACTTCGGGCGGTTCCACCTGGTGCTGTCGACCGTGCACGCGCGGCTCGACTGGACGACCTTCTTGAGGACGCTGCGCCCCAACGGCACGCTCTGCCTGCTGGGGATGCCGCCGGGGGTGATCCAGCTGCCGCCGGCGCTGCTGGTGACCGGCCAGCGTTCGATCACCGGCAGCGACATCGGCGGCCGCCAGATCATCCGCGAGATGCTCGCCTTCGCCGCCCGCCACGGCGTGGCGCCGCAAGTCCAGCGGATGCCGATGGCGGAGGCGAACGCGGCGCTGACGCGGCTGCGCGGCAACCAGGTCAGGTACCGCGCCGTGCTGGAAAATTAGGCCGCGTCGGCCCGGGCCAGCCCGGTGGTGGGCGGCGCGCGACTCGCGTAGGATTGCCCCCTTCCGGGAGCCTGCAAAATGGACGTTCAACTCTTCGACAGCACGCTGCGCGACGGGACCCAGAGCGAGGGTCTCTCGCTCTCCGTCGAGGACAAGCTCAAGATCGCGCGCCTGCTCGACGGCTTCGGCATTCACTACATCGAGGGGGGCTATCCGGGGTCGAATCCCAAGGACGTCGAGTTCTTTCAGCGCGCCAAGTCGGTCAGCTTCCGCCACGCCAAGCTGACCGCGTTCGGGATGACCCGCAAGCCGGGCGGCCGCGCCGACGGCGATCCGATCCTGCGCGCGATGATCGAGGCCGAGACGCCCGCGGTCGCGGTCGTCGGCAAGACCTGGACCCTGCACGTCACCAAGATCGTCGGCACCACGCTGGAGGAGAACCTGGCGATGATCAGCGACAGCGTCGCGTTCCTGAAGCAGCAGGGGCGCGAGGTGGTGTTCGACTGCGAGCACTTCTTCGACGGGTTCCGCGCCGACCGCGACTACGCGCTCAGCGTCGTGAAGGCGGCCTCCGCCGCGGGCGCAGACTGGATCGCCATGTGCGACACCAACGGCGGCAGCCTGCCGACGTTCATCGCCGAGGTCGTCGGCGTCGTGAAGAAGACGGTCCCGACGCCCGCTCGGCATCCACCCGCACAACGACAGCGACGTCGCGGTCGCCAACGCCTTCGCCGGCGTCGAGGCCGGCTGCACGCAGGTGCAGGGGACGATGAACGGTTGGGGCGAGCGGTGCGGGAACGCCAACCTCATCTCGATCATCCCGGGGCTGCAGCTCAAGATGGGGCGCCGCTGCGTCCCCGACGAGAACCTGGCGCGGCTCACGGAGCTGTCGCGCGCGGTCAGCGAGATCGCCAACATCCGGCCGCGCGCGCACGCGCCGTACGTCGGCCACTCGGCGTTCGCGCACAAGGGCGGCGATGCACGTCGCGGCCGTCGAGAAGATCCCCGCCAGCTACGAGCACATCGTCCCCGAGCGCGTCGGCAACCACCGTCACATCGTCGTCTCCGAGCTCTCGGGGCGCGGCAACGTGCGGATGCGCGCGAGCGAGCTGGGCGATCGACGTGCAGGGCAACGAGCGGCGCCTCCTGGAGCACATCAAGGAGCTCGAGAGCCAGGGGTACCAGTTCGAGGCGGCCGAGGGATCGTTCGAGCTTCTCGGGCGGCGCAGCCAGTCGGGTTACGTCGCGCCGTTCGAGGTGCTCGACGTCGTCGTCATCTCCGAGCGGCGGCGCGGCAACTCGATG
The DNA here is from genome assembly GCA_963831685.1 of uncultured Pseudomonadota bacterium. Taxonomy (GTDB): domain Bacteria; phylum Myxococcota_A; class Polyangia; order Fen-1088; family Fen-1088; genus JADGRB01. The sequence goes on along the minus strand of CAWHRJ010000003.1, from coordinate 210,220 downwards.
TTCGCCGAGGCGACCGTCAAGCTGAAGATCGGCGCCGAGATCATCCACGAGGTCGCCGAGGGGGCGGGACCGGTGCACGCACTCGACGGCGCGTTTCACAAGGCGCTCAACCCGCACTTCCCTCTGGTGCGCGACGTGCGCCTCGCCGACTACAAGGTCCGCATCCTGGATCCCGACGCGGCGACCGGCGCGAAGACGCGCGTGCTCATCGAGGCCGCGCGGGGCGAAGACCGCTGGAGCACCATCGGCGTCTCGCAGAACATCATCGAAGCGAGCGCCACCGCGCTGGCCGACGCGCTGGAGCTGCCGCTGGCGCGGCTGGCTGCGGAAGCGGGAAAGACGTCCGCGCGCGGACCGGAGAGCGCCGTCGGCTGATACGCGCACCGCGACGACAAAAGCCGCTCGCACCCGTTCATCGGTTGCTTATGTTCAGCGTGGGAGAGGCCACATGGACACCAACCGAGATCAGACCATCGAGACCAAAGAGACCGTGATCCCGAGCGACGGCGCGCCCACGCCCGCCGCGGCCGAGGAGGCGGCGGAGTTCAAGATCGAGATCCGCAAGCTGGACGTTCCGGTCCGCCCGCGCGGCGTGCTGGCGGAGTAGCGGTCAGCTGTCGGCGCGCTCGATCCGGAGCGCGCCCCGGCAGTTGCGAAAAGGGGCGAAGGCGGCGCAGAGCTTGCGTCGCTGGATCTTGCCGGTGTGGGTGCGGGGGATCGCCGCCGCGCCGTAAAGAACGATCTTCGGGCGGAGACCCGGCGGCATGCCGGCCAGCGCAGCCGCGAGACGCGCGCGCAGATCGTCGTCCAGCTCCGCGCCTTCGAGGTAGAGGCCGACCTCTTCGCCGTGAAGGTCGTGCGGAAATCCGAGCGCCACGAACCGCCCCTCGATCTGCGGCAGGTCGGCGAGGATCCGGCGCTCGATCGCCAGCGGGCTCAGCTTGTCGCCGTCGCGGATGATGATCTCCTTGATGCGGCCGGTGATGAAGAAGGCGGGACCGCCGGCGTCGTCGCGGAAGAACCCCTCGTCGCCGGTGCGCAACCAGCCGTCGGCCGTCAGAGCGGCCGCGGTCGCCGCGTCGTCGCGGAAGTAGCCGAGCATCGTGCTGGGACCTCGCACCAGGAGCTCCCCGCGCGCGCCGGCCGGCAACGGTGCCCCGTCGGCGCCGACCACCTTCACCTCGGTGCCGGGGAGAGGGCCGCCGATGGAGGTCAGCTCGCCGCCGTGAAGCAACCGCCGCCGCTCCTCGTCGGCGAGCGCCGGCGACAGGCAGCAGGCGAAGTTGCTGTACTCGGAGAGCCCCCAGCCCTGATAGAGACGGAGCCCGGATTTTTCCTCGAAGCGGCGCGCGAGGTCGACCGACAGCGGCGCCGACGAGACGAGCAGCGCGCGCAGCGACGGAACCTTGTCGGCGCGCACGCCCATCTGCAGCAGCGGTTGCAGCAGCGTCGGGACGACGCTGCTCACGTCGACCGATTCGGCGCGGATGATCTCGCTCCAGGCAAAGGGGTCGAATCGTTCGGTGAAGACGAGGTGCCCGCCGGTGCAGAGCGAGGTCAGGAGACCGAACCCGAGCGCGTGGGCGTGATAGAGCGGCAGCACTGCCAGCTGGGTCTCCCCGGCGAGTCCGAAGTTGCGCGCCAGCGCAACTGCGTTGGCCAGCAGGCTCTCCTGGGCCAGCGCGACGCCCTTCGGGTTGCCCGTCGTCCCCGAGGTGTAGAGGGCGATTGCCATCCGCTTCGCCCACGGGCCCGGGCTGGACGCGGACGTCACCGGGGCGTCCGTGGTGGACGGCGGCTCGTCCTCGAACACCCGGACGGTGTCGGGGGGGCGAACGACGCGTGCGCGCAGCTCCTGGGTGCAATGAAGAACGCGCGGCTCCGCGTGATCGAGGATGTACGCCCACTCCTCGGGGGAGGCGGTCGGATTGAGCGGCACGACGGCGGCGCCCAGCCGCATCGCCGCCAGGAGGAGCGCCGGCACCTCCAGCCGATTCGGCGCCAGCACGGCGATTCGCTCGCCGGGCGCGACACCGAGATCGTCGCGCAGGCGTCGGGTGAACCCCTCGACAGCGTCCAGCAGCTGGCCGTAGGTCCAGCGCCCCGCGCGCGTCCGGCCCCGGTAGAACGTCAGCGCCGGGCGCTCGGCGGGGAGACGGGCCAGCGCACCGAGCAGCTCCGGAACGTCATGACCGGGGAAAATCATCGGGCGGTGGAGAAGGCGTAGGCGTAGGCGGCCTGGATCCGCTCCGGAAGGACGCTCAGATCGTCCATCGAGGTCCTCCAGTCGACGTCGGCGGCGGCCTCCTCCAGCGTGGTGACGCCGAAGTAGAGCGGCTGGAACCCCATCCTGACGTAGGCGCGCGCGTAATCGGCGGCCACGGCCATCTCGTCGGCGAAGATCGCGTCGCGGTGCCCGAGCCCGGGGTAGTTCGACTTGGCGAACGCGCCGACCTTGCCGGCGTCGTTCCAGTGCAGCGCCACGCAGTGGCCGCACTCCTCGCCCGAGACCGGGTCGCGGCGGTGGATCGCCAGCAGCCGTCGCTTGACGTCGCCGAACAGCAACTCGAGGAGGCCGTACGCAAGAATAGCGGAGTCGATGCAGGTGATCCGAGTTGCGTGCAGTGAGGCGCGAACCGACTGGACACGGTAGGCCGAGCGCCACTCCGCGAGATAACCGATTCCGTCGAGCACGCGCCGGATCGCCTCGGGCGACTCGAACGAACCGCCGCCCAGCTCCCGGATCCGCTGGAACTCCGCCTCGCCATAGCTCACCTTGCCGAGCGACAAGCCCGGGACCTACTCGGAAAGCAGGTCGGACGGGGCGCGCGGGACGGTCGGGAAGCGGGCGTAGAAGGTGTCGACGCCATCCATGAACAGCAGGAGGTGCTCGGCCATCGAGCGGACGATGTTGAGCGCGTCGTCCACCTCCCCACGCGACAGCGCCGGGATGCTCCTACACATCTGCAGGAACACGCTCTCGTGCCCCAGCTTCTGGTCGGCGTTGGTGTGCGCAATAAAAGAGTCGATCACCTTGCCGGTATAAGGGTAGTGTCGGCGCATCGCCGCGTAGAAATCGTCGACCGAGCTGGCGGCCGCCGGATCGCCGGTGTTCTCGGTCATCTGCAGGAGCTCGTTCCCCGCGTAGTAGCCGAACGAGTTGCGCGCCGCCGACTCGGAGAGGAAGTTCACCAGCGCGCGCGTGCTGGGCAGCGGCTGCGCGCGCAACACGACGTCGTCGGGAAAGAGGCTGCGCAGCCCCTTCCGGTAGATGTCGCCGTGGTTGTACTCCTCGATGAAGTGCCGCGCGAGGTGCGGCATCATCTCGGGCGTGGCGTTGGCCGCCGCGATCGCCATGTGCTCGAAGGCCCCCTCGATGTAGTGGTACTTCTCGAAGGCGAACCCGAGCACCTGCGCGCGCGACGCGCGGCCGGTCACCACCCTCTCCCAGAACGGATGGTCGTAGATCGGCTGCAGCCAGTGGGTCACATACCGGCGGTGCAGGTCGTAGAACACCAGCCCGTTCATTCGCTCGTCGTGGTGGTCCTGAAACGCGAGCACGCCGGCCTGACCGAGCTTCTGCGACAGCGCCCGGATCCGCTGCGGAGGTTCCGCGATTCGCTGGGCGATCGCGGAGACGTCGGTCGCGCCGTCGAGGTGCGGCAACATCTTGTCGAACAGAACCGCGGCGGTTCCGTCCAACGTGACCTCCTGGCCCAGGTAGTGGATGGCCACCCGGTCGGTCTCGCGCCGGACCACCCGGGCGCTGCGCTTCAGGAGCGGTAGCTCGGTCTGCATGGGCGCCCCCTCTAGTCGAGTAGCCGGTCGAATTTGGGCCGCGGCATCGGGTTCGTCTCGACGCCGTAGTACTTCTCGATGCTGTCGGTCCAGAGCCAGATGTGCTCGACCAGCTGGTGGCCGTACTCGAGCACGCGCCCGGCGCGCGCCGCCGGGATCGTCGGCACGGTCGCGAGGATCTCGAGGAAGAGATCCGAGTGCTGGTACTGCACGTCGAGATCGAGGTGCGCGTAGATCGGCGCGATCGACTCCTTCGGCAACCCGTACAGCTCCGCGCACTTCTGGTAGTACGGGTTGTAGGCGCCGCGGTTCACCGTCGTCCCCTCGAGGACGGCCGAGCAGATCGAGTAGGCCAGGATGTCCTCGCGCGCGGCCTGGCGCATGAAGTTGGAGAGCGCCAAAGACATGGGCAGCGGCACCGAGTTGACCACGGCCTCGTCGGAGAAGCCGAGCGCCCGCAGCGCCTTCAAGAAGTAGTGGTAGTGGTTCCACTCCTCCGCGTAGTGCTTGGCGCGCAGGTTCTTGATCGCCTTTTCGCGCGTGTGGGCGCAGGAGAGCGGCATGTGGCGGTTGGCGTTGCGCGTGTAGTGATAGAGCTCGATGAGCCATCCCGAGTACATGCGCCGCGAGCCATTGCCGCCGGTCATCCGCTCCCAGAACGGGTGCGAGAACGCCTCGTCGAGCCAGCTCGGCAAGAGCTTGTTGAAGAGGGCGTGCAGCTCGGCGCCGCCCAGCGCCTCGGGCACGGCGCCCTTGCGGTAGACGAGACCCGCGCTCTCCAGCGCGGCCAGCAGCCGGCGGAGCTGCGCGCCGTCGAGCCCGAGCTCGCCCGCCACCTCGCTCTCGGCTCGCAGCGTGGAGACCCGCTCCGCGAGCTGCTCGTAGAGCGCGAATTCGCGCCGGCCGAGATCGACCGCGCTGTCGCTCAATCGGACGGCGACGCCGTCGCTCCCCGTCGGCTCCGCCCCGTAGACCCGCCGAATCCCGAACTCCGCCCCCAAGGACGCCATCGTCTGGACATAGGTAGGCGCGAATTGCGTATCGACAACCGACTGTTTCAAGCGATCTGCAGTCGTCGCTCCAATTCAGCTTTTACCTGGGTCCACTCCGCATCGAGGATGCTGTAGTAGACGGTGTCGCGAACCCGTCCGGTGCTGGTGATCATGTGCCGCCGCAGCGTCCCCTCTTCGCGCGCGCCGATGCGACGGATGGCCGCGCGCGATCTCTCGTTGAGCGCGTCGGTCTTGAGCTCGACGCGGACGCACCCCAGCGTCTCGAACGCATGCCGCAACATCAGGTACTTCGCCTCGGTGTTGGCCGGCGTGCGCTGCGCCGCGGGACCCAGCCAGGTCCACCCGATCTCCAGCCGCCGGTGGGTGGGCTCGATGGCCGCGTAGCGTGTGCTTCCGATGACCGTCCCCGTCGCCCGATCGACGGTGGCGAACGGCAGCGCGCGTCCCGCGTCCCGCTCGGCGAGGGCGAGCGCGATGTAGGCCGCCATGTCGTCGGGTGTCCGCACCGGCGCGGTGGGAATCCAGCGCCAGAGCTCCTCGTCGAGGCCGATCGCCGAGAGCGCCGCGTGGTGGCTCTGCGAAAGCGGCTCCAGCCGCAGCCGCGTCCCCTCGAGCGTCACGGGCGTCACCTTCATCTCGCTCATGAAGAGCGACGTTAGCATCACGCCGCGTTGGCGCGGCGCCGGCCCCACCAGGCGCGGCCGACCCAGAACAGCAGCGCGCCGGCGCTCACCCGGAGCAATGCCTGGTAGCGGCGCCTGAGGTGAAACGAGCGCGGGCGCGGGCCTGCGCCGAACCGCCGCCCGGGCCCCGGGTCGGCTCCGGGCGCGATCAGCCTCGCCAGCGCCTCGCGCGCATGAAAGAAGCGAGCGCCATCGTCGCCCCAGGCCGGCGGATCCTCGATCCGCGCCTCCGCGAGCAAGCGCGGCAGGAGGGCGCGCGCGATCGCCTCCGCCTCGTCCCGCGCCGCCGCCCGCGCGAGCTGGAAATAGCCGGCATCCTCGATCCCGCGCCGCAAGTTCTTGAGCCGGATCGACGGGACGACGCCGGCCAGTCCCAGAGAATGCTCGGCGAATCGCCCGACCTGCCGCCCCGGATAGACGAGCAGGCCGTCGCCCATCAGCGTCGAACCCTCCGCGTCGTTGTGTCCGGTCGCCGCCGAGACGAATGGATCGAACGGACCGTGACCGCCCGGATTCCCGTCGGACCAGGTGTCCGTATTCCAGATGAACCAGCGCGAGATGTCGGCCGCCGCGCCGATCCATCCCAGGGTCCGCAGATCGATCGCGGCCGTGTCGGTCAAGAGCGATCCGGTGGCCGGCCGGTAGCCGTTGTAGATCCAGACCTCCTTGCCGGCGGCCCGCGCGGCCGCGGCGCGCGCGGTGTCGTACTCGCCCGCGAAGACGATCGGCACGTCGACCGGCTGGGCCGCCGGATCGTCGCTGCACGTCCAGGCCACCCGCACGCGGCGCGCGTTGCCGTCCGCGGACGCCGCCAGCAGCGCCCGCCAGGCGCCACCGGCACGCGAGTCGCACCGTTCGTCGTCGGCGTAGAGCACCACCTCGGCGCGATCGAAGATCCCGTGCACCGCCAGCTCGTCGGCGATCGCTTCGACTTCGCGCAGGTGCTCCGGCGTCGCGGCGTGGAACGTGCCGTAGGCGCCGAGCACCACCAGTCCGTCCCCCACCTCGGCGGCCGGCCCGCGGTACCCGCGCGCCGAACCGTAGAGAGTGCCGTCGAGGGCCGGCAGATCTCGCCGCACGTCGGCCACGGAGTTGACCGAGTCGAACCCGGTGAGGTGATGGCGGTGGAAGAGCATCAGGAGCTGCTCCGCGGTCGCTTCCACATCGCCCACCCGTTTGGCCAAGTCATCGCGGCCGTAGAACAGCCAGGTGCGAAGAGGGTGTGCGGGCATCGTCGCGTCGAGGATCTCGAGCTCGAGCGGGATCGTCCTCGGCGACTCTCCCGGTGCCCGCACCACCACCCGGGCGCGCCGGAGCCCGGGCGGGAAGTCGCGCGGGATCGTCAAGTCGATCCAGACGACGCCGTTCCGGCCAGCCGCGATCGTCATTGGCCAGGGGGCCCAGGGGGGCGCCAGCTCGACCGGGATGAGAGGATCCGGCAGCCACCCGACGAACCGTCCCGGCGGCGGCGCGGCGCCAGCGTGCCACCCGAGCGTGTTCTCGGTTCCCCGTTCGATCGAACGCTTGACCTCGAGGAACGGCTCGACGAAGCGTTCGACGGCGAGCGCCGGATCGAGCCCTTCGACGTCGACCTCTGCCCTCGCGGCGGGACCCTCGACGACGATCTGGAACGCCACCACCTCGTCGCGCATCGCGAAGAGGCGCAGCGGGCGTCCGGGTCCCCAGACCGGATTCCCCTCGCCGCGCGCCAGCGCCGCGGTCGCGGGCGAAACGTCGCGCGGAATCTTCGCGCCGTCGTCGGTCGCCCAGGCCGAGGTCAGCGCCGTCAGCGTGACCAGCGGGGTCACGAACGCGAGCGACATGCCCTACATCGCGCCCACGGTCACGCCGCCCGGGCGAACGAGCTCGAGGTCTGCAGCGCGGAAGGGAACGAACCCGAAGTGCCCGCCGTCCGTGAAACGGGCGAGCGCTTTGTCGGCGGCGGCGAGCGCGAACACGTAGCCGCGCCCGTGCCACCAGCTTGGCGTCGACAGCGCCACCGACGGCGGGACCGACGAACCGTTGACGTTCGCGATCACGATGCCGACGTCGTTCTCGCGCAGGTAACCGTCGACCTGACGGCGTTCGACGCACTCCTTGAAATGGAACGTGTTGACCAGCCCGTCGCCGTCGATCACCGGACGCTCGCTGAAGTAGCTGATGATGCCGCTGCCGTCGGTGACGTAGCTGATCGTGTCGGGCGTGGCGTGGCTCCGGAGCCAGGCGGAGGCGGCCAGGCTGTTCTCGCGCGGGCTCAGGCGGACCTGCGCGGCGAGACTCCCGAGGGCGAGGAGACCGACCAGCGCCGCGCCGGCATAGAGCGGCCAGCGTCGAGGTGTCGCCGCGCGCCGCCACTCGAGGATCGACAGCCCGCTCACCGTGAGGACGCTGAACGCGACGGTGTAGTACCAGGTTCGCGGCGGCTCGGTCAGGGTGAGGAGCGCCGCCGTGCAGAAGAGAAGAACATAGACGTTCGCCGCCACCAGCAGCCGGCGCCAGTGGTTCCTGGCCGCGTCCCGCCAGTCGCTGCCGGCGAGGAGCGCGATCGCCAGGACCGAGGCGCCGAGAACGGCCAGGAAGACGCCCCGGTGCAGGGTCGTCTGGAGCGCGCGCCCGTCGGCGGCGCGCAACATCTCGAACGCCAGGCTGGCCCGGCCGACCTTGAGCGCGCTCGAGATCGTGTGCGCGCTGCCAAAGTACGCACGGTTGACGGCGGCCTGCGCCACCGCGATCCAGACCAGCGGCGCCCAGATCGAAGCGAGCGCCATCCCCGCCCCGCGCTCCCCCTCGCGCGCGACCAGCACCACGGTCAGGTAGCCTCCCATCACGGCGATGAAGAGAACGGAGTCGCTGCGACCGAGGTAACAGGCGACGACCGACAGGGCGGCGCAGAGGTACGTGCCGGCACCGGCCGGCCGGTCAACAAGCCGCCAGACCATGGCCGCGAACCACCAGAACGCGGCCAACCAGACGAACGCTTCCAGACCGAAGTTGGCGAAGCCGATGGTGGCCACGGCGACCGCGATCGCGCAGCGCTGCGCCGGCGCCGACAGGCCGACCCGGGCCAGCAAACTGCCCATCGTCAGCAGCGCGACGACGAAGAGCGCGGCGTCGAGCAGGATCACGCCGCGCAGTCCGACCTCGCCGCGCAAAGGGCAGAGGTGGTGCAAGAGGCTCAGCAGCAACATCCAGAGGGGGTGGTACCCGTTGGTGCGGTGGAGGCCGTCGAACGACGACCCTTTGCCCGCGGCGAAATTGCGCGCGATCGACAGGTAGAAGAACGCGTCGTCCTGAAACAGGCGCGCCAGCAGGTTCAGGGGCAGGAGCGCGGCCAGCGCGACCGCGGCGGCGGCGTAGGCCGCGGTGATCCATTTCGAGACGCGATCCATCGCGGGAAGCTAAGCATCCCGCTCAGCGCTGCCGGCCCGACGGAAGGTAAGCCGCGAGCGGAAACCGATCGCGCCAGGCCTCCCCGGCCGGCGGCAGCACTTCCACGATGACCGCCGCGGCCTGCTGCCTGAGGATCACGTAGCGCTCCATCAGCCCGCAGAGCGCCCAAAAGGGGACCATGACGGCCGCCTCCAGCGTGGGGCTGCCGTAGATCCCGCCCATCGCCATGTTGAGCGTGCAGACCGTGAACCCGAGCGACAGCGCGAGCGCCTCGGGATCGTCCGCCGGACGGTTCGTGCGCACGAACCCGGCCAGCCGGAACAGCCGGTAGACGAGATAGAGCAGCGCCAGGAGCCCGATCGGCCCGCATTCGCCGAGCGTCAGGACATAGAAGTTGTGAGCATCGATCCGCTTGTACGTGCTGAACGTCCCGATGTTGTCCTTCCAGCGGTTGAGCCCGACGCCCATCGGGTTCGCCTGCCACATCTTCCAGCCGCCTTCCCAGATCTGCCAGCGGCTGACCGTGCTGTTGTCGAACTCTGGCGCGCCAGCGCCGCTCTCCTGCTGCGTCGTCTCGGCGACCCGCTGCGTGACGGAGTCGGGCAGATACCCGGCGAGCGCGATGGCCGCCGCGGCGACGAGGATGGCGACGACCACGCTTCGCCGCAACACCAGCGAGACGATCGCCACGATCACCAGCACGTACGACTGGCGCGAGTAGGTGGAGAGCGCCGCTCCCGCCGTCAGCGCCGCCCCGCCCGTCGCCGCCAGCCGCCACCAGCGCCGCTCCCGGAGAAACAGCGCCAGCGCCACGAACATCCCCATGAACATTCCGTAGAACACGCCCGCGCGGTTCGATTGCTGCCAGTCCTCGCCGAACGGCCCCGAGGCGCGGTTGAACGGGTTGTACTTTCCGAATCCGTAGTCGAGCCCCTGCCGGAACGCCTGCAGCGCGGCCACCGCGGCGATGATCAGGATCCAGATGATCAGCCGCCGGGTCGTCTTCTCGTCCTGCCGGCACTTGAGGAAGGTGAAGTAGTAGAGCGGGCCGAACAGGGCATTCTTGTAATAGGTGAAGTCGTCCAGCGCATCGCCGGGCTGGCGGACCAGGCCCCAGACGAAGGAGAACGTCAGGGCGGCGTAGAAGATCAGGATCGCGCTTTTCAGAAACGGCTCGCGCTTGATCGCCTCGTCCTTGTCCTGCATGAGCAGCAGGCCCAGCAGGAAGAGGACGTTGGCCGGCGCGACCCCGGGGATCCCGGTCACCAGCCACTTGAAGTGCAGCTGGTTGACCACGTGGAGCAGCTGCACATAGAGGACGGCCGTCAGCATGGGAGACCGCTCCCCAATTTCGAGACGCGCCCGCCGGAATCAAGGGCGCGCCGATACGGCTACGGGAATGCCTGAGGTGAAATTCGGATCAGGTAGGCGTCGACGTCGTCGCTGCGCGCGGCGCCCCAGTTGGAGTTGAACAGCGCGCGCGTGAAGGCGCGGTTGACGGTGGCCTGCGGCTCGGCCGAATAGACGTCGGCGGCGGCGCTGTGGTGCGCGGCCAGCCGGTAGACCCGCGGGTTCTCCCTCATCTCGAGCGCGAACACCGCCTCCGAGAACCACTCGCGGGGCCCCCGCTGATAGAACGTCGAGACCAGCACCCAGCCCGGACGGTCGAACGCCTTGCCCGAGACGTGCACCGACGTCGCCCCATGATCCAGGTAGGTGGGGAAGAGATCGGTGCGCCGGCCGGTGTCGAGGTCGAGCATGAAGACGTCGCCGTCGTTGCTGTCGAAGTCGACCGACACGTAGTAGTCGTGCCCGTCGCTCCCGATCGCCAGGTCCGAATGCTCGCCCCCCTTGCGCAGGAGGTGGCTGGCGCTGAAGTCCGGCTTCCAGGCGACGGTGTCGTCGCCGGAGCTGACGAACCAGCGCCCTGACGGGCTCATGCTGACGTGGTCCGGGCGGGACTTCATGGCGCGGGTGCCCACCAGCCGGCCCGTCGCGCGATCCCATACCGCGAAGCCGAGGATCTCGAAATCGGCGGTCTCGACCTGGAACGGCCAGAAGCGCCCGTCGCGCGACGGCGATCCCTCCGATTTGGTCCAGGCGCGCGCCGCGTTCGGCCAGGGGAGCCGACCGCGCAGATCGATCGCCACCCGCGTCTCGTCGGTCCGAACGTCGAGGGCCCTCACCTCGAGCCCGCCGTTGTTGGCGCCGTAATAGAGGATGTGGGGATCTCGCGCGTCCCACTGCGGCTCGGCGTCGCCGCTCAGGTACGCCGCCTGCTTGAGCCTCTTCAAGCTTGCCGTGTCGTAGAGGTACCAGTTGCCGTCGTGGGCGGTGACCAGAAACAGGCTGCTGTCGGCGTTGAACGCCTGCCGGCGCGCGTAGTCGTGGCGCGCGAATCCCGGCAGACCGTCGGCGGCGTGATCGGTCGCGCGCACGACGCAGCCGCCGAAGGACGGATCGGCGTACGCCTCGCCGCGCGTGGGCTTGGTGAGCGGCCGCGCCGCCGCGGGCCAGCGCCCCTCGACCAGCTTGGCGTCCGTGCAGGGGGCGCGCGCCGGCCGGTCGCCGGTGCGTCCACCCGCGAACAACATGATCGCCACCACGACGCCGGCCCGCACGCAGTGAAGATGGGTCTAGGCGCGCAGGATCGCCAGGTAGCGATCGGCGATCGCCTCCGCGCTCAGCGACGTCACGCTGGCGGCGGCGCGCGCCGCCATCGCCCGCGCCGCGTCGGGCGTGTCGAGCGACGCGAGGATCGCTTCGGCGAACGCGCCGTCGTCGGCGACCGCCACCAGTCGACCGAGCGCTCCCTCGCCCAGGATCTCCGGCACCGCGCCGGCGCGCGTGCTGACCACCGGAACGCCCGCCGCCATCGCCTCGAGCACGAAGTTCGGCATCCCCTCGTGCGAGGAGGTCAAGAGCGCGAGGTCGAGACCGGTCATGACTTCCCGGCTGGCGACCGTCCCGGGCATGACGACCTGGGCCCCGAGGCCGAGCTCGCGCCGCAGCGCCTCGAGCCGCGCGCGCTCGGGCCCGTCGCCGCCGATCAAGAAGCGCACCTCGGGCCGCCGCGCCGCGACCCGCGCGGCCGCGCGCACCAGCGTGGGGAGATCCTTCGGCATCACGAGCCGGGCCATCGTGCCGACGATCGGGTCGGGCTCGGCGCCGCCCACCAGCGCTCGAAGCAACGGGCGGGCGCGCGCGCGTGGAAGAAAGACGTCGCCCTCGACGGCGTTCGGCACGACCAACACCTTGCCGGCGGGGACGAAGCCGCGCGCGGTCACGGACGCCGCGGTCACGTTCGAGTTGGCGACCACCCAGCGGCTGCGGCGCGTCAGCAGCGACTCGAGCCGCGCCAGCGCCCGCGTGGCGCGCTCACCGGCGCGCGGCAGGTAGGTCAGATCGCGCACGCAGGAGATCGGGCGCGGCGCCGACGCCATCAGCCCCGCCAGCCGCGTCCAGAGGTTGGCCGTGTAGCCGAAGCTGAGCACGTGCGCGTCGCGCGCGGAGGCCAGCAGCAACGCCAGGCGGACGACGAACAGCGGATCGATCCGCCGCCGCTTGTCCACCAGGCGGACCTCGACGCCGGCCGCCTCGAGCTCCGGCCGCACCCGGGCGCCCGCCTCCCGGAAGTAGGCGACCGTGACCCGGTGCTGCTTCTCCCGGAGCGCCTTGGCCAAGAGCAGGATCTGCCGTTGCGAGCCCCCGAGCTCCAGCTCGTCGATCAGAAAGAGAACGGGCTTCGGCGCCGCCGCCTCGCCGTTCACACCACGGCCCCCCGCCGCGTCCGCGCCCAGGCGCCGAGCCGCGCCTTTTGGAGGTGCAGCGCCAGCCAGGTCCGCGACAGCATCTCGTCCCAGCGCCCCCGCGGCCGGTTGCCGTCGAGGGCGCGTACCTCGGCCAGGCTGACGATTCGCTCCCGGTAGGCGGCGAGGTCCCGCCGGAAGCGCCCCAGGTCGGCCGGCGTCCAGCCGTTGTGATGGTGACAGACGGTCCACAGACCGAACGGACGATAGCGAAACCCCCACAGCTGCTGCGGGATCCAGAGCATTCCCGCCGGATCGCGATGCGCCGAGAGAAAGAACCCGTCGGAGACCACCTCGATCCCCAGACCCAGGAGCACCGCCAGCGTTGCGCCGTCGAACGAATGTCCGGGCGCGATCCAGGCGTCGGGGCTGATCCCCTCGCGACGCAAGATCTCCACCGCCCGGCGCAGCTTGTCGGCCTGTTCGTCCGCGGCAAGACCGGCGAACTCGCTGCGGTCGTTGAGCGGAACCAGTCCGCCGTCGTGCGTGACGTAGCGATGCTGATAGCCGTGCAGCCCGATCGCCCAGCCGCGCGCCTGCCAGCCGCGCACACGCGCCCAAAAATCGTTGGAGGGCGGCGCGACCATCAGGGTGCGGTCCTCGTTGGCGGGGACGACGGCCAGGAGCGGGCGCACGTCGGCCGCGCCGAGCGCGGCCTCGATCTCCTCCCACACCGTCCAGTTCATCGTCGGACAGATGTCGTCGAAACGGATCAGGTAGCGGGCCGCGCCGCCGAGCGAGATCATGCGCTGGTCACCGAATCGAGCTGCGAATCGAGCTCCGTGCCGAGAGCGCGCGCGACCTCGCCCGCGGTTCGCGCGAGATCGAAGCCTGCCCGTACCCGCGCCGCTGCATGGGCGCCGAGGCGCGCCCGGCGTGCCGGATCCCGGGCCAGTGCGCGCAACGCCGCCGCGAGGGTGGCCGGATCCCGCTCGGGCACGCTGAGCCCGTTGCCGTCCTCGACGAGGACCTCCTTGAGCGCGGGGAGACCGCTGGCGACGACCGGCAGCCCGGAGGCCATCGCCTCGAGGATCACGTTGGGGATCCCGAAGTGGATCAGATCGGCGGCGCCGGTGCGCTTGCGGGCCGCCTTCGTCGCGACGCCGCCGGCGCCGTGATTGGCGGCCAGCACGAACACCGAGGCGCGGCGGTAGATCTCGGGGAGGTCCTCCTGACTGCGCGGACCCAGGAAGGTGACGGAGGTGAGCCCCAGCCGGCGCGCCTGGCGCTCGAGCTCGACGCGCATCGGTCCATCGCCCACGATCTCGCAGGCGTGCGGCATCCCCTCGCGTTGCAGGAGCGCGCAGGCGTCGAGCAGCGTATCGAACCCCTTGCGGGGCAGGAGCGTCCCGACCGAGAGGATCCGAAAGACCTCCGCCGGCGTCACCGCCGGCCGGTACGCCGCGAGATCGACGCCGTGATACGTGAGCCGCAGCCGATCTCGCGGAAGATCGGGGCAGAGGCGCCGCAGAAAGTCGAGGTTCTCGTGCGTGCAGGTCAAGACCGCCACCGAGGCGCGCAGCTTGAACGGCAACATCGCCTGGTCGAGGTAGATGTCGTGGGCGTGCGCGGTCATGCTGAACGGAATCCCGGAGATCTCGCTCATGATCCAGGCCGCGGTGGAGGGGTGGGTCGCCCAGTGCGCGTGGATCCGATCGACGGGCGCGGCGCGCAGCTCCATGCCCCAGCGAACCGCCAGCGGAAACAGAACCATCGAGCGTGCAAGAAAGGCGCGACTGCGCCAGGTCTCGCCAAGCACGCGCGCGGCAAGCCGCCCGTAGAGCGCCGGCCGGGTGAAGAGGAGTTGCAGGTTTCGCGCGACGACCGGCCACGACCAGAGAAACGGGGAGTAGCGGGTCGCGCCGAGCAGGCTCGCCGCCTCGGCGTGCAGCGCCCCCGCGGGTGCCTGGCGCAGGGAGAAGATCTGCATGTCGACGCCGCCACGCTGAAGCGCGCGCAGCTCGCGGAGGATGAAGACCTCGTCGCTGCACGGGAACTGCGAGATGACGACGGCCAGCTTCACGTTCGCCGACCAAGATAAGCATCGCCGCGCGGGTGTTCGCCCGCCGCGTTTCCGGGAAGCTGGAGGCGGCGGCCCCGAGGGCCGTGGTACGATTCTCGCGATTCGAGCAACGACCGCCGCGCGCTGACCTCCAAGATCCCGTGACTGACACCAGCCCGTCTCCGCTCAAGGCCGCGCTCAAGGTGATGCGGCTGCACCAGTGGTCGAAGAACGCCCTGGTGATCGTGCCGGTGCTGCTCGCGCCGCACGCGCTGTCGTCGGGCGGCCTCTCGCGCGCGGCGCTGGCCGCCCTGGCGCTCAGCCTCTGCGCCTCCGCCGGCTACGTGTTCAACGACCTGATGGACGTGGCGGCCGACCGGGCCCATCCGACCAAGAACCGCCGACCGTTTGCCTCGGGCGCGCTGCCGACGCGCTTCGGACCGCCCCTCATCTTGCTCCTGCTGGGCGGGGGCGTGGCGATCGCGCTCCTCGCGTTGCCGATGTCGTTCTTCGCGATGCTGGCGCTCTACTTCGTCATCACCATCTCTTATTCGTTTTACTTGAAGAGTCTGCTTCTCATCGACGTCATCATCCTCGCCTGGCTCTACACGCACCGGGTGGTGGCGGGCGGGTTCGCCACCGGCGTCTCGATCAGCGCCTGGTTGCTGGCCTTCTCGATGTTCATGTTTCTCAGCCTCGCCTTCGCCAAGCGTCACACCGAGCTGCGGCACGCGCTCGACGAGAGCGGCAAGCTGCGCAGCCGCGCCTACCGCCGCGACGACCTGACGATGGTCGCCTCGATGGGCACCACCGCCGGGTACCTGGCCGTCCTTGTTTTCTGCCTCTACATCGAGAGCAGCGCGGTCGGCGTGATCTATTCGCGGCCGCGCCTTCTGTGGCTGGTCTGCCCGGTGCTGCTCTACTGGATCAGCCGTATCTGGTTCCTCACCCAGCGCGGCGAGATGGATGACGACCCGGTGAAGTTCGCCATCACCGATCGCTGGAGCTGGCTCTGCGCGCTGGTGATCGGCGTGGTCGCGGGCGCCGCCCGCTTCTGGCCGTCCTAGAGCTCTCCTGGCGCTCTCCTAGATCTCGGGCTGCCTCCGCGCGAGGGGTGAATATATTGCGCCCGCGGCCTCCTCCGCGCGCAATGGACGCCAGCTCGAAAACCTCCTTGCAGCTCGAGGTCGTCGCCACCGAGGCCGAGTTCGCGGCGTTGGCCGCCGAGTGGGAGGCGTTGCAGACCAGCGCCCAGGTCACCAGCGTGTTCGAGACCTTCGACTGGCAGTATCTCTGGTGGCGAACCTACGCGCGCGGGCGACCGCTGCGGCTGGTGCTGGCCCGCAGCGCGGGCGCCCTGGTCGGCATCCTGCCGCTTTTTGTCGACACGGTGACGATCGCCTCGCCGGTTCGCCTGTTGCGGCTGGTGGGGACCGGCGGCGACACCTCGCCCGACGATCTCGGACCGCTGCTGGCGGCGGGCCGCGAGGCGGAGATCGCCGGCGCGCTCGCCGACGCCGTCCTGCAGCTTCCCGGATGGGACGTCCTGCTCATCACCGATCTGCAACCGGAGAATGCCTTCCGAACGGCGCTGGAGCTCCGCGCGGCGGCAGCCGGGCTGGCGCTGCGGCACGGCCGCTCCGAACGAATCGCCTACCTCGCGCTGCCGAAAAGCTACGAGGCCTGGCTGCAGTCGCTGCACCGCGATCGCCGCTACCGCGTGCGCCACATCCGCAAGAAGCTCGCTGCCGCGCACGAGGCGCGCTTCTTCGTCTGGGAGGATCGCGCCACGCTCCCGGAAGGGATCGACACGCTGGTGCGCCTGCACCTCAAGCGTTGGCGTGGTCGATCGGAGTCCTTCTCCTCGCCCCAGTACCTGGCGTTCCACGGCGCCCTCATGGCCGCCTGCCTCGAGCGGGATCGCCTGCGCCTCTACTGCCTCGAGCTCTCCGGCGCGATAGTGGCAATGTTCTACTTCTATCGATTTCGCGGGCGCGTCTACCTCATGCAATCGGGGTTCGACCCCGACTTCGCGGCCTTCAAACCTGGGCAGGTGCTGCTCGGGCATATCGTCGAGCACGCCATCGGCGAGCGGCACGAGGTCCTGGATTTTCTCCGCGGCGACCACCGCTACAAGGACGAGCTCGCCACCGGCGAGCGCGAAACGGTGTTCCTCAACGTCTTTCGCCCCACGCTCGGCGCCTACCTCTACCGGACGCGCCGGATCTATCTGCCCGCGATGAAGGCGCGCCTCGGCGATCTCCGTCGCCGCCTCGGCCGACCGGCGCCGGAAGAGCGTGGCTGACGCGGGCGCCTCGCCGAGCCCTTCGCCTTAGGCGACCCTCAGGCGCGGCTGCGGCTGGTCGCGATCCAGGCGAAGTCGGCGACGTCGCCGCCGCTGGCGGGAAGCCGCTTCACCGCCATCCAGTCGGTCTTGGGACCGGCGATCCCCTCGCTGGTGGCGTAGGCCGCCGTGAAGCCGAGCCCGCGCAGGATCGCCTGCGTCTCGGCGGTGTAGTCCTCGGGACGCCCGTTCGGATAGGCGAAGGCCGTCGGCACGACGCCGGTCTCGGCGGCGATCCGATCGCGACAGGTCCTGATCTCGCGCTCGGCGGCGGCGCGATCGAGGCGCGACAGGATCGGGTGGGTATGGGAATGCCCGCCGAAACGGGTCACGTCCATCGTGCGCCGCGCCTCGTCCCAGGTGAGCATCTCGCGCGGCCGCGCGGGCGGCGCGCCGAGCTCGTCGAGCAACGCCGCCATCGCCGCGCGCCGCTCGTCGTCGGGGAGCCGCTTGAGGTGGAGGCGCGCCCGCTCGCCGAGCGCCGCGCGCGCGGCGTCGTCGGGAAGCGCAGTCGCCGCCCCTTCGGTCCAGGGGAGCCGGACCCGATCGCGGCGGGTCGACAGCGCCGCCCACTCCACCGTGTCGGTCCACATCATCCCGCCTTCGTCCAGGAAGCAGGTGGCGAGAAAAACCAGCGCCGGGATGCCGAGCTCGCGCAGCACCGGGTGGGCGAGGTCGTGATAGTCGCGGTAACCGTCGTCGAACGTCACCAGAACCGCCGGTCGCGCCCGGACACCATCGCGCGCGCGGTCGGCGATCGTCTCGGGCGCGATCGGATCGCAGTGCGCCCGGATCCAGCGCATCTGCGCGATGAAGGCCCCGAGCGGCACCCCCCCGAGGCTGCGGTCGCGGTCGACGATCCGGTGGTACATGAGGACGATGACGCCGGTCGGCCGCACGAGCGGCCCGACCAGGCGCCAGCCCCAGCGCGACGCGAGCGTCCGCTTGACCGCCGCCTTGGTGAGGTTGGCGAGGCGCGCGCTCATGCCGCCTTCGCGTTGGTCGCCATCCGGCGCAGACGCGCGCCGGCCTTCGCGACCAGCAGGCGCGCATCGGGATCGATGAGCGCGATGAGCAGGAGATAGACCGGAGCCCCCACGATCATGCGCGCCGCCACCGTCGCCAGGTGGTGACCCGGCCTCATGTACGCCACCGCCAGGTACATCCCCAACGCGGCGACGGCGGCGCGGGCGATCGTCGCCCAGGGGAGCTTCACCGGCAGGAATCGCTGTGACGCCAGTGCCAGCGCGCCCGAGGCGAGGAGGTAGCTGACCAGTGTGGCGATGGCGGCGCCCAGGATCCCGATCCGCGGAACCAGGATGATGTTGAGCACCACGTTGAGGATGGCGGCGCTGAGGACCACGGACATGATCTGCTTCGTCTTCCGGTGAATGAACAGACCCGCCGCCACCATGGTGTTCGATCCGTCGACCACCATTCCGGCGATGACCCAGGGGATGATGATGGCGGCGCTGGCGTACTTCTCAGAGGCCAGCGTGGGGAGCAGCGCCGGCCCCACGGCGGCGAGGCCGGCGATCACCGGCGCGCCGAACAGCACGTAGTTGCGCAGCGAGCGGCCCACGAAGGCGGCCGTCTCCTCGGGCCCCTTCTGGTCGAACATCTGCATGTAGAGCGGCGTCACCGCCTGCCCCACCGAGGCGACGAACACCGTCTGCACGTACTGGCAGAGGTTGTAGGCCGCCGAGTAGAGCCCCAGCGGCTGCTCGCCGATCGTTCCATGGATGACGTAGCGATCGCCGACCCCCAGGACGATCCCGGACAGCTCGTAGCCGATCATCATCGGGATGCCGAACGCCAAGAGCTCGCGGTAGAGCGGCAGCGAGAAGTCGCGCCGCACGAGGCGCGGGACGCTCTCGCGCCGGAAGAAGGCCACCGTCAGCGCGGCGACGGCCACCGACTCCGTCACCAGCATCGCCGTGTAGAAGGCCATCAGCGTCCGCGAGATGAAGAAGACGGCGAACAGGATGAGCGCCAGGCCGAAATACCGCTTGCCCACCTGGTACTTCATGAGCACCGCCGTCTTCTGATCGGCGCGCAGGAAGTTGAAAACGATGCTCTCGGCGACCTGAATGAAGACGACCAGCGACGCGATGCCGAAGAGGGTCGGCAGGCGCCGATCGCCCAGCCAGCGCAGCGGGACGAGCTGCGCGCCGACGCCCAGAAGCGCGGCGGCGAGGAGCCCGGTGCCGCACATCCCGAGGAACGTCGTCGCGTAGAGCTGGGCGGCGCTGTAGTGCCCCTTTCCCGCCAGCGTCTCGGTCCGGTAGCGGATGATCGCGTGCTGGACGCCGACCTTTCCCAGCGCCAGCGCGGCCGTCAGCGTTGCGCTGATCAGGTTCATCACGCCGTAGTCGGCGACCGAGAAGATGCGCGTCAGCAGCGGGAAGCTGATGAGCCCGGCCAGCGTGCTCAGCAGGCTGGCGAACGAGTAGTGCGACGCCTGGACCAGCAGCCGCTTGAGGGGCGACGGGGCGGCGCTCACGATGGATTCGGGCGGTGGGCGGACCGGTGCTTGAGCGCCTGCAGCCGCCGCCGCAGCGCCACGCCCGTCCCCCCCGGAAGCAGCGCAAACAGGAGTGGCTTCGCCAAACCGGGCTGCCACGGCCGCTGGCGGAGCGATTCGAGGTAGTGCCGGCGCGCCAGCTCGGGCTCGCCGCGCTGCAGGCGCTCGAGCGCGATCGACGCGTGCAGCCGCGCCAGCCGCCGCCGGAGCGTCGCCTCCGGCAGATCGATGGCCCGGCGATCGCGCGCGATGGCGCGCTCCACGGTGAGGAGCGCGTTCTCCATCATGTGCACCTTGAGGTGATCGGCGGTCAGCCGATCGGGCATCCCCTGCTGGTAGCGGATGGTGGCGACGTCGAGCAGGCCGACCGGCCCCTCGCGGCAGGTCCGCAGGTGGAAGTCGTAGTCCTCGCCGGTGCGGCGCAGCGACTCGTCGAAGCCGCCGACACGCGCCAGACGCTCGCGCCGCAGCAACACCGTCGAAGTGTGCACCAGGCTGCCCAGGATCATCTTCGAGAAGATCTCGCCCATCCGCAGCCGCGCGTCGCCCACCGCCGCCAGCTCGGGGACGACGTCACGCAGAGCAACCGACCGCGGGAAGATCTGCTCGGTGGAGAACAGCCGGTAAGCACTGTACATGGTCCGCAGGTGCGCCGGATCGACCACCCGCCCCGACGGATCGATCATCTCCATGTCGGTCCAGGTCATTCCCAGATCCGGGTGACGCTCCATGCACCGGACCTGGGCCGCCAGCTTCCAGGGGTGCCAGCTGTCGTCCGAATCGAGCAAGGCGACGTACGCGCCGCGCGCCTCGGCGAAGCCGGCGTTGCGCGCGCCGGCCGGACCGCCGTTTTGTTTATGGAGGTAGCGGACGCGCCCATCGCCCGCGAAGTCGCGCGCCAGGCGCTCGCGCGTGTCATCGGTCGATCCGTCGTCGACCACCACGACCTCGATCGACGCGTACGTCTGCGCCAGCGCGCTGCCGACCGCCTTCGTCACCAGCGACGCGCGGTTGTAGGTCGGAATGACGACGCTGACGAGCGGCCCGTTCATCGACGCGGTCTCGAGGGTAGCAGAGTCGCTCGCATGCCTCTCCCCGAAGCGCCGCGGCGATCGTAACTTCGGCAGCAACGTGCAGGCGAAGATCGCAGAGCCCGAAACAAGGAAGTCGGACCGAGCGCAGCCACGCGGCGCCGGCGCGATCCGCTTCCTGGCGATCGGCTACCCGCTCGCGCTCGTGGCGGTGGTGGCGGCCCTGCGGCTCGGCGGCGAGCGCTGGTGGCTCGCCGCCGTGGCGCTCTACCTGCCGCGGATCGTCTTCGCGCTGCCGCTGCCTGTCGTCGTGGCGGCGTTGCTCTGGTCGCGGTCGTACCGGCTGTTGCCGACGCAGCTCGCCGCCGCCTGGCTGGTCCTCTTCCCGCTCATGGGCCTCCGGCTGTCGGGAGCTCAGGCGCCGACACCCGGCGCCTGGCGCTTTCGCGTCCTCACCGCCAACATCGGCAACGGCGCCGGAGGCATCGAGGGCGTCGTCGAGCGAGCGCGCCGCGACGACCCCGATCTGGTCGTGCTGGAGGAGGTCGATGCCGACGACGTGGAGCGGCTGCGGGCGGGGTTCGCCGGCTACGCGTTCTGGTCGGCGGGCCAGTTCGTCGTCGCCAGCCGATTTCCCCTCGAGGAGGCCGCGCTGCCGCCGGCGCTCTGGCTCGACGGACGCCTCTATCCGCGCAGCTACGCGCAGTGCCGGCTGATCACGCCGGCCGGGCCGATTCGACTCTTCGCCGTGCATCCGATCTCCCCGCACGACGCCTTCAACAAGCTGCGCGGCCGCGAGCTCCCCGACGAGCTCTTGACCGCGCGGGTCGTCGATCGCCGGTCGCGCGCCATCGTCGAGCAGAACACCGCCCGGCGGCTGGCGCAGGTCCGCGCGCTCGCCGCCGACGCGCGCCAGTCATCCGATCCGGTGCTCATCGCGGGAGACACCAACCTCCCGGATCTCAGTTGGGCGCTGGCGACGTTGCTCGGCGACTACCGCGACGCCTTCGCCGACGCCGGCCGCGGGTTCGGCTACACCTACCCCGCTCAACACCGGCCGTGGATGCGGATCGATCGTCTGCTCGGCGGCCCGCGCTTCCGGTTCCTCACCGCCGCGGCCGACCCGCCGCGCCTGCACGACCACCTCCCGGTCACCGCGGACGTCGAGCTCCTGCCCACCGCGCGCTGACGTCAGCTGTTCTCGAACCGCAGGAGCACGTTCCCCAAACGAAGCACGTCACCGTGGACCAGCAGATGATCGTCCCGCAGGCGAACGAACGTCCCGTTCGAGCTCCCCAGATCCTCCAGATGGCAGGCGCCCCCGCGCAGCGACAACGTCGCATGCCGGCGCGACATGAACTGATCGTCGGCGAAGACGATGTCCGCCTGCTCGCGGCCCAGCACCACCTGCTCGCGGCCCAGGTGGAACACGTCGTGCGACACGCCCGTCGGGCCCAGCTGCAGGAGACGCCCCCAGGCCGGCGCGCCGTTCGTTCCGAACTGCACGACGTTGTGGTGGAGCGCGGGGCGCAGCGACCTTTCATGTTCGGGCACCAACTCGAAGCGCATGAGCTGGCGGCCGACCAGAATCATGTCGCCGTCTTTCAGATCGGCGCCGGCGCGGAGGCGGAGGAAGACGCCGTTGCGGCTCTCGAGCACGCTCAGAAGCTGCCCGTCCGGCCCCGAGACGATCCGGGCGTGGCGTGCCGACAGATACGGATCCTCGAACAGGAGATCCCCTTCGGTCCGGCCGATGTCGATCTGGTCGCCGCGCAAGAGATAGCTGGTCCCGTCGGATCCGTCGTGATGGACGAAGATGAGCCGGAACTCGCTCAGCCCGGCGGGCGCCGGCGCGAGGGGCGCCGGATCCGGACGCCGTGGAATCTCGGCGAACACCGGCTGGGGGAACGACGGGACGGCCGCCGCGCGATCGGCCACCATGCGCTCGACCGCGGCGCGCAGGTTCGCCACGCCCGACTCCGGCGCGGCCTCGACGCGCGGCGCCTCCGCGGTCGCGAACCGCGTCCCGCAGTTGAGGCAGAACTTCGCCTCCGGGGGATTCGTCGTACCGCACTGCCCACAAGTCATCGCCGCCTCGGTTGTAACCGGCGTCCGAGAAGCCGGTCAATGACCGCCCGCCACTTCCTCGACCAGCGGCGGTTGTTGTGGGCGCGGCGGGATTCGAACCCACTACCCCCGGCTTCGGAGGCCGGTACTCTATCCAAATGAGCTACGCGCCCGTGCTGCGGGGGCGCAGCCTATCCAAATCCGACGCCCGCGGCCAGCCTCGTTTCCACTCGATTTTTTGCCCCCTCGCGCTTCCAGGATGTCGGCGCTGGCGAGCCGCGTCACAAAGTTTGCATGAAACCGCCGGGGCCTCCGTCTGACTTATGGAGGCCGCAATGAATCCGACGCCGCAAACCTTGGGTCAACGTGACGAGCTCGAACCGCGAAGGCAGGCGGAAGCCGCGCGCGTTGTCTTGGTGGACGACAACCAGCTGCGGGCCTCGACGCTCGCGGCGGCGCTGAAGGGGGCATGCGACGCGATCGTGGTGGTCACCGGACCCGACAACCGGACGGTGCGCCAGGATCTGTTCCCGGCCGACCTGGTGCTGCTGGCTCTGGGGGGCCGTCAGGTCTCGGCGCTGGCCACCGGCGCCGAGGCGGTCCAGCGCAATCCCTACGCTGAGGTGATCTTCTACTGCGACGACCCGGACGCGCCGGAGGTCGCGGCGGCCGCGGTCCTGGGGATCACGCGCATCGTGCCGGCGCAGAGCATGGCGGCCTGGCTGGTGCGCGCTGGCGCATCGCTCGCGCGCGGCGCCTACCTGCGCCGGGCGGCGGCGGCGACCATCGCTGCCGCGCCCGAGCCGCCGACGCTGACGACCGCGGCGCTGGACGGCGCGCGCCTGCCTTTGCCGACGGCCGAGATGCGCTTCCGCGAGAGCTACATCCGGTGCCTGCTGACCCAGAGTGGCAGCCGGCAGGAAGCCGCGCGCCGCGCCGGCGTCCCGTACCGGACGATGTGCGAGATGATCCGGAAGCTCGGCATCTCGACCAAGTAGATCGCTTCTTCTCAGGGTTTCCCCGGGGGGGGTTGGGCCCCGACGGTGCCGGGGTTGGCGCCGCTCGGGGCCCTTCTTATTTTCCGCGCCGCTGGCCGAGATCGTCAGCCGCCGCCTCGGCGCGGCGCTCGCGTTCGCGCCGCTCGGCGGATTCGCGGCGGGCGATCGCCTTGTCGACCACCTCGCGCCGCTGGCGGGCCCGCAGGTGTGCGGCGCGCGCCGTCGCCTCGGCCTGCGTCGCCGGGAGCAGCACGTCGGCGCGGTGGCGATCGATCGCTGCCGCGGCCGCGTCTTTCTCCGCGGTCAGCCGGGCCCAGAACCGGCGTTCGGTCTGCGCAGCCAGCGCCGTACCAGGCGGCCGGTCCGCGGCCCGCGCCGCCGCCGCCGCCGCGCGCGCCTCGTCCAGACGCGCCGCGAGACGCCCACCCTCCACCTCGGCCGCATGCAGCGCAGCCGCGGCCGCGCCCAGCGACCGCTCAGCTTGTTTCTCGCCCGCCACCCGCAGGTCGCGCAGCGTGTAAAGCGCGTAACTGGACATTGAATCTTGCCGGTCGAGATCCTACCCTCGACCGGAATGGCCGCCAGCCCCGAGCAGATGCCCACCCGTCGGTACCGCATCGAGCGGTACCTGACCGAAGGGGGGATGGGCGCCATCTATGTCGGCAAGAAGCTGGGCCCTGGCGGGTTCGAGAAGGAGGTGGTGCTCAAGCAGCTCCTCCCCGAGTACACGGCGCGCCCCGAGTTCCGCGATCTGTTCTTTCGCGAGGCCAAGATCTCCGCCACGCTCGACCACGCGAACATCGTCCACGTCTTCGATCTGGTCGAGTCGGACGAGTCGCTGTTCATCGTGATGGAGTACGTGCGGGGTGTCGACCTGCGCACGATCATCCGTCGCTCGAAGCTGCGCCGGCGCGAGCTCTCGCCGGCGGCGGCGCTGCACATCACGCTGGAGGTTCTGGCCGGGCTTGCCTACGCGCACACCCGCCGCACCTCGACCGGCTCGTCGATGGCCATCATCCACCGCGACGTCTCGCCGTCGAACATTCTCTGCTCCGTCCAGGGAGAGGTGAAGCTGTCGGACTTCGGCATCGCCAAGGCCGCCACGCACTCGTCGGCGTTCTACCGGGTGCGCGGCAAGGTCGGCTACATGTCGCCCGAGCAGGCCCGCAGCCAGCCGATCGACCACCGGACCGACCTCTACTCGGTCGCTGTTTGCCTCTACGAGGCGCTGACCGCCGAGCGCCTCTTCGTCGGGGATCTGAGCACGCCGGCCGACGTCATCTACGCGCAGCCGATCGTGCCGCCGTCACTGAAGCGCGCCGGGTTGCCGACCGCGCTCGACGTGGTCCTGAAGACGGCGCTGGCCCCCGATCCCGCCGACCGCTACCAGGACTCGATCGCCTTCGCGGATGCGCTTCGGCAGGTGGCGCACCGGCACGGGCTGCTGTATTCCGCGCCTCAGCTGGGCGAACACCTCCGCTACATCCTGGGGAGCGATCCCCAGAAATGGCTGACCGACGACAAGAACCCGACCGTCTCGGGCGACCCGTCGACGCAGAAGATCCCCGCCAAGGAGTTGGAGGGGAAGGAAGCTCAGTCGATCGGCGTCGTCGAAGCGTCGGGCTTGTACGTCGTGAGCGGAAACGACATGGTTAATGGACCGGTGCCACCCAACCCCCCCAAGTCGGACCCCAGCCGCCGGCTGCCCGCCGCGGACGGAACGCCCGGGATCCTCATCCCGATCGAGGAGGAGGACCCGAACGAGGCGCCCACGCGCGTGCGGCACGCCGGTCCCGACGCCACGCCGCCGCCGGGCGCCACCCCGCCGCCGATGGCGATGCCGCCGCCGTCGGCGTTCGCGCGGCCGGCGCTCGTGGCGCCGCCGCCCCCGCCGCGAGCGCCGCGGCGGAATACCATTCCACCCCCTCTGCCGCCGGCCGCCACCGCACCGCCGCCGCTGCCCGACTCGCCGTTCGACATCCCGCCGACGCCTGGGCCGGTTCTGGCCGATGAGTTTCCCCCCACGCCGCCGCCAATGTCCGCGCCACCGCCCTACCTCCCGGGTCAGCACGGGGGCCTGCCGCGGCCGGGCGGCTACCTGGCGCCGGGCGGGTTCAGCCCGGCGGTGCGCGCCCCGGCCGCGCCGGCGCCGGTGGCCCGTGAATCGAGCGGGTACAACTTCAACACGGGTTTCAACCCCAACGTGGGCTTCAATCTGGCGCCGCCCGAGACGATCGACTTCGGCGCCGACACGATTCCCGTGGTGGAGGCGCGCCGCTCGGGTCCGCCCGGGCTGGTGATCCTGATCGTGCTCATCGGCGCGGCGATCGGCGGCGCCAAGCTGGGGCAGCTCGCGACCCGGGCCGATCTGGCCGCCCTCGCGGCCACGACGGCGGCGGGGAGAAGCGACGTGGGTGTGGTTCCCACGACGGCGCAGCCCGCGCCCGAGCACAAATGATCGAAAAGACGGCGACGCGCGTCCTCGACGGCGGGTCGCCAATGATCCGGCAGTCGGGCGGCGGGCGCCTGCTGATCGTCAAGGGTCCGGACCGTGGGGAATCGATCACCATCGGCCGGGTCGGCTTCACGCTCGGTTCGGGGAGCGTCAGCGACGTGCCGCTCTCCGATCCCACCATCTCGCGGCGCCACCTGGGCGTCGAGCCGGGGGCCGACGGGGTCCTGCTGCGGGATCTCGGATCGACCAACGGCTCGTTCGTGCAGGGGTCGCGGTTCAACGAGCTGACGCTCGGCTTCGGCACCGAGGTGACCATCGGCAAGACGGTGCTCAAGTACGTCCCCAACGAGGAGGCGATCGATCTCGAGCCCTCCGACTCGGAGAACTACGGCGCGCTCCTGGGGCGCGACCCGAAGATGCGGCGCCTGTTCAAGCTGCTCGACGACGTCGCCTCCACCGACGCCACCGTGCTGATCGAGGGTGAGAGCGGCACGGGCAAGGCGCTGTTCGCCGAGGAGATTCACCGCCACAGCTCGCGCAAGGACGGGCCGTTCGTGGTGTTCGACTGCGGGGTCATCCCCGAGGGCCGGATCGAGTCGGCCCTGTTCGGCGCCGTGGCCGGGGCGATTAGCGGCGCGCTGACCGACCGGCGCGGCGCCTTCGAGGAGGCCGACGGCGGGACGCTTTTCCTCGCAGAGATCGGCGAGCTGCCGATGGCCGTGCAGCCGGCGCTCCTGCGCGCGCTCGACAAGCAGAGCGTGCGGCCGGTCGGCGGCTCGAGCTACGCGCGCGCCTCGGTGCGGGTCGTCGCCGCCACCAACCGCAACCTGCACGCCGAGATCGCGGCCAAGCAGTTTCGCGAGGATCTCTTCTACCGGGTGGCGGTGGTGCGGATGCTGGTGCCGCCGCTGCGCGAGCGCCCCGACGACGTCCCGCTGCTGGTCGAGCACTTCCTCGACCAGCTCCGTCCCGATCGCCCGCTCTCGATCGCGCCCGCCGACCTCGAGCGGCTGCGGCGCCACCTCTGGACCGGCAACGTGCGCGAGCTGCGGAACGTCATCGAGCGGGCCTCGGCGCTCAGCCGCGGGAACGACCTCTTGCTGGACGACGCCTTCGACCGGCGTGCGGCGCCGAGCGGCAACGCCTCCCCCGACCTCACGTTGCCCTTCAAGGAGGCCAAGGCGCAGGTCGTCGACGCCTTCGAGCGCGCGTACATCGAGGGGCTGCTCAAGCGGCACGAGGGGAACCTCTCGGCCGCCGCACGCGCCGCCGAGGTCGACCGCAAGCACCTGCGCGAGCTCTTGCGCAAGCACGGGCTGCGCGTGGCGTCGGAATAGCCACGGTGAAGCTTCTCGATGAGCTGCGCGCGCGGGTCCTGGAGCTGGGCCGAGAGATCGCGGCGAGCGTGACCGACTCTGCCGATTCGGCCGTCTACCTGCGGCAACTCATCCGCGGCAACCGCGCCCCGCACGCGCAGGCCGCCTCGCCCGCCGGAACCGCCGCCGGAACCGCTCGACCGCCGGTCCTGCTCATCCACGGCTACATGGCGACCCGCGGGTCGCTGCACCTGCTCGAGCGCCAGCTGGCCGACCGGGGGCACATCGTCATCAGCTACCCCCTGGGGTTCCCGGTCAACCTGGGCGACATCCGCGACTCGGCCGGGCTCATCGCGCGCAAGGTCGAGTCGATCGTCGCCCAGACCGGCGTCACCGAGATCGACGTCGTGGGACATTCCCTGGGCGGCCTGGTCGGCCTCTATTACCTCAAGCGCCTGGGCGGGCGGCACCGGGTGCGGCGCCTCATCATGCTGGGGACACCGACGCAGGGGACCTGGTCGGCGCTCTTCGGGCTGGTGACGGCGCCGCTCGGGCGGGCGAGCCTGCAGCTGCTCCCCGGCAGCCCGTTCCTGCGCGAGCTGGGCGAGATGCCGCTGCCCAAAGGGGCGGACGTCGTCTCGATCGGCGCCGTTCGCGACTGGCTGGCGCCGGTCTCGACGACGGTCCTCGACGGGGTCCGCCACATCGCCCTGCCGACCGGGCACTCGGGGCTGCTGGTCGACGCCGAGGTGGCCCGGGTGGTCGCCGATCTGCTGGCCGAGCCGCCGCCCGGCGGGTCCCCCCCGTTGACGTGACCCGTGCCTCACCCTAAAATTGCTGGGTTTTGAGTACCTTCCGGCCGCGCGACTTTACCGACGGTAACGAGGAAAGAGGTGGCGAGACGCCGCTCTGGGCGCTGCGTTTCATCTCCGGGAAATATCAGGGCGGCGAATTTCCGTTACGCCCCCACCGCGAGATCATCATCGGCCGGTCATCTGACCTGGATATGGTGCTGGTCGAGGACATGGTCTCGCGCAAGCACGCCAAGATCACCACCGACGATGCCGTCGTCACGATCCAGGACTTGGGATCGACGAACGGGACGTTCGTGAATGGGGAGAAGGTCCGTAAAGCGGAGCTCAAGGACGGTGATCGGATTCTCATCGGCACGTCCATCATCAAGATGGTTTACGTGGAAGGGGACGCCACCAACAACGCGCTCAACGTGAGCGAGACCGAGGCGCGGTCGAAGATGGCGGTCGCCGCCAACAAGCGGACCTCGCCCAAGTCGATGTCGGGGAGTATCGAGGAGATCCCGCTGCCCGATCTGATCCAGCTCCTGTCGACCAGCCGCAAGTCGGGCGTGCTGATGGTGCGCACCGATCACGCGGCCGGGCGCCTGTTTCTGCGCAAGGGGCAGATCTACTTCGCCAACCTGGAGGGGAACGCCGCCGTCCCGTCGCGCAAGGCGATCGTGCGAATGCTCTCCTGGACCCAGGGCTCGTTCGAGCTCGAGCCCCCCGACGAATCGCCGGTGGCGGAGGAGCTGGAGGAGTCGACCGAGGCGCTGCTGATGGAGGGGATGCGCCAGCTCGACGAGTACCGCATGCACCTCGAGAAGTTGCCGCCGCTCACGGCGAACCTGACGGTGCCGCGGCACCTCGAGCCCAAGCTGCGGGACCTCGCCCCCGAGGAGCTGGACGTGTTCCAGGCCGTGCTGGAGGCGAGCACGATCGCCGCGCTGTTCGACACGTCGCCGCTGACCGACGTCGTGCTGGCCGAGAAGCTCCGCGCCCTGCTCGACAAGGGCTACGTCGCGGCCGGGTAGCAGGCTGCCTGGCGGCCGCTAAATATTGATCGTTGCGCCTTCCATGGCGCCGGTGAGCTCGATCGCTTTGCCGCCGCGCTCGTCGAGCAGGCGGCGGCCCCGGGTGCAGAGCGCGTCGACCTCGGCGTCGCTGTAGTCCTGATCGTAGTGGAACAGGACGAGGCGCTTGACCTCCCCGGCGATCGCCGCAGCGACGGCATCCTCCACCGAGGAGAACCCGCGATCGGCGTAGCGACGGCCGTCCTCGGGCGTGTACGTGCTGTCGTGGATCAACACGTCGGCGCCCCGGTAGAGCGCGATGGACGCCGCCGGCGGACCTTTCGGGCCGTAGCCGGCGTCGCTGGCGTAGACGACCGCGCGCCCGCCGTCCTCGATCCGGAAGGCGAGCGCGCCCGCGCGGCCGTGCGGGTTCATCTGGGCGCGCACCACGCAACCGGCCACCTGGAACGGCGTCCTCTCGTCGATGGCCGCGATGTCGATCCCGGCGCCCATGTTCTTCAACGTCTGCACCGGGAAATATTGCGGCGCCATCTGCCCCTCGAGGATCCCCTCCAGCATCCCCGAGCTCTTCGCGCCACCGTAGATGTGGAACTTGTTTCCCGGCTGGTAGAGCGGCACGAAGAACGGGAAGCCCTGGATGTGGTCCCAGTGCGCGTGCGACAGCAAGATGCTCGCCTCGCCGCGCCCCTGACCGAACACCCCCTCCATCAGCGTCATGCCGAGGTTCCGCGCCCCGGTGCCGCAATCGAGCACGATGAGGCCGCCGCCGCCGGCGCGTAGCGAGACGCACGCGGTGTTGCCCCCGTACCTGACCGTCGACGGTCCCGGCGCCGGAATCGACCCGCGAACGCCCCAGAAGGAGATCTCCATCAGGTCTCCATCAACTCTTGCCAATCTCGAAGTCGAGCCCCTCGTAGGCCGCGGCCACCTCGAGGCCAGGGGCGCTCTCGGCCGCCAGCGCGCGCGCGTCGGCCAGGATGCCGTCGATCTCGGCGTCGCTGCGCTCGGGCGCGTGATGGAAGAGCACCAGCCGCTTGGCCCCCGCCTCGCGGCAGATGTCGACGGCGTCGCTCGGGCGCGAGTGGCCGTAGTGCGGGATGCGCCGGTAGTCGTCGGGGGTGAACATCGTGTCGTAGACGACCAGGTCGGCCCCCGCGCAGAGCCGCACCACGCCGTCGCGCATCTTGGCCAGCTTCTGCCGATCCTTGGCCGGCAGCTCGGCGCCCGGCGACGGCGGCCGCTCGACGAACTCGTCCTCGAACAGGATGTCGCTGAAGGGAGCCGTGTCCGACACGTAGACCACCGACGCGCCATCCGCGGTCAATCGATAGGCGGTGGCGATGTAGGGGTGGTTGAGCCGCGCGCAGGCGACCCTCACGTCCGAGATCTCGAACTTCGCCGCGTCGGTGAGCTCGCGGAAGGCGATCTCGGCCTGGGCCTCGGCGAACGGGACGGGGAAGTAAGGATCGTCGGTCTGCGAGGCGAAGACCGCGTGCAGGTGGAGATCGTCGCGCTTGCGCGCGTAGACCGACAGCTTGTTCCCGCGCTGGTAGAGCGGCGAGAAGTACGGCAGCCCCTGGATGTGGTCCCAGTGGGTGTGGCTGATGAGCAGGTGGACGTCGGACCGGGCGGCCTCGTCCTCGGCGAGCTCCTTGCCCAGCTTGCGGATGCCGGTCCCGGCGTCGACCACCACCCGCGTCCCCGCCGCGGAGCGCACCTCGACGCACGAGGTGTTGCCGCCGTAGCGCTCGGTCTTCCGCCCGGGCACAGGGAGCGACCCACGAACACCCCAGAAGCGAACCTTCATGACCGGCCGAGGTCGGGCTCAGATCCTCCGGATCGTCGTCGACGATCGGACGCGCGCGGGTTCGCGCGAAGCCGCGGGACCATATCGGGAGAATAACACGTTGCCCCGCCGGGCCGCGATTTCGCCCCCTCCCAAGAAAAGTACAAAGGAAAGTGCCGGGCCAGCCCGCCACGACCTAGGGGGAAGGGGACAGGCTGGCCCGGCGTAGAGCTATGAGAATCGAACCAAGTACCCGGCGGTATCGGGCAGCGTGCTGACCGTCGCCCCGATCCGCATCGCCAGGTCGGAGGCCAGGGCGAATCGCCAGGCGCCGCTCGGCGGCCGCCGGCCGTCGCTCTCGATGGACAGAAAGATCGCCCCGCGCGTCACCTCGACGTGAATGTCGATCGTGTGCGGCCGCCCGCGCGCCGGAACGTCCTCGGCATCCTTGCTTGCCTCGTCGTCCTTGCCTGCGGCGCGGGCCAGCTCCACGAGCAGCGCCGCGAGCAGCGCTTCGAGCGCGCCCCCCCGATTGCTGACGCCGGTCCGACGGTCTTTGTGAAGGACAACGGACGTCCGCGCCAGCGCCGGCGCCGCGAGCCGGAGCGCCCGCTCGACCACGTCGTCGAGGTCGGCGACCACCTGCGTCCCGTCCCGCAGAGAGGCGTCGACGAACCCGACCAGCGCGTCCATCCGCTGGACGCTCCCCTGGGCCTCGGCCAGCGCGATGGCGATCGCGTCGCCGGCGGCGGCGGGCGCGACGGCCCGGATCTCGTTCGCCACCCCGAGGAGCCCGATGAGATGGTTTCGAAACTCGTGGAGGATCCCGTCCCAGATCGGGGCCAGGCGGGCCAACTCCGGATCGGGCACGATCTGCGATTCTGCCGAGGCAACCGCAACTTGCGTCTCGCTGGTCATCATCTCTGGTCGCCGTTCCCGTCGGTCGGCAATGCCTCCCTCTACAAAATCCATGCCCACTGTCGAGTCACCTATCCAGCAACCCTCTCAACGCTTCTGGCACCGCCCGACCGTTCACGGTAAAAGGCGGGCCGCGATGTCGAAACGGGCCGTGACCACGATGGTTCTCGCGCTGGCGGCGGCAGTCGGCCTTTCGTCGTGCGGAAAGAAGATCGGCGACGACTGCCAGACTGCGACCGACTGCGACCCGAACGGCGCGCGGATCTGCGACCTGTCGCAGCCGGGCGGCTACTGCACGATCCTCGGGTGTGATGAAACCACGTGCCCCAGCGAAGCGGCCTGCATCCGCTTTTTCCCGGTCCAGTTCCTGACCAAGCCGTGCAACCCCTACTGCGAGGATCGCCAGGGGCTCCCGACGCCCCCCGGTGGCGCCGACGGCGGGATGAGCGTCGACGCGGGGATGAGCCTCGACGCCGGACCGCTCCCGATCTGTCCCGGGGTGTTCCCCCAGCAAGGCGGCCAGCCCGACACTCTGACGGTCTGCCCGAACGGCCCGACCAACGACTGCACCTCCGACGAGACGTGCCTCGACGTGGGGCTCTGCGCGCCGCGCTCGACCGAGGTGCGCTACTGCGAGCGGACCTGTTCGAGCAACGGCGACTGCCGCGGCGGCTACACCTGCCGTCCGACGGGCGTCGCGGGGGCCTTCCTGCTCTCGTCGACCCCGTGCTCCCAGACCGCGATCTGCGTCCCCAACTGACAACCGCGCGCACCGCGTGACCGAGAACGGGGCGTGCGTTCCCGCGCCGCTGCCGTCGCCGTCGCCGTCCTGCTGCTGGCGCTCGCCGCCGGGCGGGCGCGCGCCGGCAAGGCCGTCGCCGGCGTCGTGAACCTCAACACCGCGCCGGCCGAGGTGCTCTCCCTGCTTCCCGGCGTCGGCCCCTCGAAGGCAGCGGCCATCCTGAGCTATCGAAAGCGCCGACCGTTTCGCACGGTCGACGAGCTGGTCCGGATCAAGGGGATCGGTCGGAAGATGGTGCGCCGGCTGCGCCCCCACCTGGCGATCGCCGGTCCGACCACGGCCGCCGCCGGGCCGATGAATGCCGGCAGCCCGGCGCCGGTCGCGCCGGCGAAGCCACCACCACCACCCGTCCACCCGGCGCCCGCTCCGCGCTGTCTGCCGCTACGACCGCCCGCACGAACGGCGCGATCGCCCGCGCGGGAGCATGGACCCCGGCGCCCCTTCCCGGCGCCCTGTCTCGGGCCGGCCTGAGCGAATGGCGAACTAACGCGGCGCCGGATTCTTCGCGGCCGGGTTCGGCGGGGTGCCTGCCGGCGGGGCGGCAGGCGGCGGTGCCGACGCGGCCTGCAGCGGCATCACGAACGACAGCGCCACCGTCTTGTCGTAGCGGACGATCGCGCGCGTGGGACGATAGCCGGGCAGGGTCGCCTCGACGACGTGGTCGAGCAGATCCCGCCGCACCGTCACGGTGGTCGGTGACGATCCCGGCAGGGTGGCGCCGTCGAGCCGGAGCGTGGCGCCCTCGGGATCGGTGGCCAGAGCCAGGCCGGCCGGGTTCCGCCAGACCAGCAGCACGTCGAGCGGCACGACCCAGTGGTGAACCGCCGCGCCGCCGCCGCAGAGGATCACGATCAGGAAGAGCAACACGCCCGACCACCGGCGGCGCGGGCGAAGCTGCTGGATGCGCGCCGTCTCGCGCTGGGGACGACCGGGCCCGAACGCCGGCAGCCCGGCCGCCGGCATCCCGTAGGGCGAGGACTGCGTACGCCGGGCCTGGGGGTTGCTGAAGGCCGGCGTGCCGGCCGTCGGCCGACCTCGCCCTTGTGGTCCCGACCCGAACCCGCCGGTGGCCGGCGCGGCGACCCTCCCCGAACCGACGGCGGCGGACGGTCGCTGCGGAACGGCCGCCGGGTACTGGCCCGACGGCGGCCGCGCGGGCGCCCGGTACTGGCCCGACTGGGTGCGCGCCGCCCCTGCCGCCGTCGCCGGCTCGCCCGGGGGGCGCGGCGTGCTGGCGCGCGGACGAAGGGGAGGGAGCGGCGTCGTCGGAGGCGGCGTCGCGTCGGGATCTGCCGCGGCGGGCGCGGGCCGCGCGGCGGGCGACGCGACAGCCACCGCGCGCGCGCCTCCCCCCACCGCCGCGCGCGACGCGGCCGGGGTCGGACGTCGCGGCGCGGTCGCGCGCGGGGTCTCCTGTTCCTGGCGCGGGCGCGGCGTCGCGATGAGCGGCGCGGGGGTTGGCGGCGCGGCGAAGGCCTCCCGCAGCGCCTTTGCCTCGGGACCGAGGCGGATCACCTTCGACCGTTCCATCGTCAGGCTGCGCGGCTTGCGCGGCGGATCGATGACCCCCAGGAGCGCGCCGAGATCGCTGGCACCGACGGGGACGTTCATCTCGCCGAGCGCCTGGCGGATCGCGACGCCGAACGCGGCGGCATCGGGAAAGCGCTGGTTCGGATCGGCGGCCAGCGCACGATCGAGCAGCCGCTCGATCGCCGGCGGCACGTCGGGCAGCAGCGACCGCACCGAGGGAACCACGCCCGATGCCACGTGGCTCCAGCCGGCCACCTCGTCGGTGATCTCACGCAGGCGGCGTCCGGTGAGCATCTCGAACAGGACGGCGCCCAGCGAGAAGATGTCGGCGCGGCGATCGAGCGGCGCCTGCATGGCCTGCTCGGGCGACATGTACGAGAGACTCCCCTTGAGACTGCCGACCACCGAGCGATCGTGGCGCCGCTTGGCCAGGCCGAAGTCCGACAGCTTCACCTCGCCCGCCAGCGAGATGAGGACGTTCGATGGCGTCACGTCGCGGTGGATGAGACCGAGCGGCTGACCGTCGTCCCCCTTGAGCTCGTGCGCGAAGTGCAGCCCCTGCGCCAGCTCCGAGGCGATGTGCAGCGACAACACCTCGGGGATGATCTCGCCCATCGCGCCGATCTGTTCCATGATCATGCGGAGGTCGTAGCCCTCGACGAACTCCAGCACGATGAAGTACTGGCCGTCCTCGGAGATCCCGAGGTCGTGAATCTGCACGATGTTGCGGTGTGAGAGCGCCGAGTGGATGCGCGCTTCGGTGAGCAGCATCTTGACGAACCGCTCGTCCTCCGCGAGGTCGGGGAGGATCCGCTTGATGGCCACGAACTTCTCGAAGCCTTCGGCCGCGACGACGCGCCCTTTGAAGACCTCGGCCATGCCGCCCACGGCGATTAGCTCGAGCAGCTCGTACTGGCCGAATTTCACGGGAGTTCGTCAGGCTAAACCGGAAACAGGCCGCGGGTCTAGCGCGACCGGCGGGCGCAGGGCCGGCCGCGTCACTCCTCTTCGGGAGGTTGTACGAGACCGGCGCCGGGGCGCGGCAGGGGCTCGCGCTCCGCGTCGGGCGGATTGGCGGCGTCGGTGTCGTGCGCGAACTCATCCGCGGCGCTGGTGAAGACGAACGGGCCGCCGATCTCCTCGCTGACGACACCGTCGATCGCCGCGTCGTCGGAGCCGTCGCCGCGGGTCACCGCGTCGACGTACTCCTCGGCCAGGTTCTCGGCCAGATCGTCCGGGATATGCGCCGGCCCGCCGTCCGGATCGGGCATGAACGCGTTGGCGTCGTCGGAGCGGGGTCGGGCGAACGCGCGCGGTCGCGATCGCGGCCGCGCAGCGGAAGCTCGTGCGCGTGGAGTGGTTGCCTTCTGCATCCTTGCCCAAACGTAATCACGATCCGCGCAGTTTTACGCGGGAACCCTAGAAGGGTTCCCGCCCTCCCGCACCTTCCCGCGAGGGACGTTATACTCGCCCGAGCTTGAAGCTCAGGTTCGAGCCGGTCTCACGGATGTGCTCGGCGGCGGTCGACGAGGGGGTCGCGCCTGGGCTGGTGCTCCTGGTCGCGTCGGGGGGGCAAATCCTGTTCCACGAGGCCTTCGGCGCGCGCCAGCTTCATCCGCGGCGGCTCCCCGTGCACCCCGACACCGTGTATGACGTCGCGTCGCTGACCAAGGCGGTGTCGACCAGCGTGCTCGCCATGCAAGAGGTGGCGGCCGGCCGCCTGGCGCTCGACGCCCGGGTCGCTACGCTCATCCCGGAGCTCGCCGGTCCCGGGCGCGACGAGATCACGGTGCGACAGCTGCTCAGTCACGCCTCCGGGTTGCCCGCGCACCGTCCGTTCTGGAAGCAGGTGGCCGCGTCGCCGGCCGAACGGCTGGCGATCGAACGCCTCGCCGCGCGCGAGCCGCTCGAGTATCCGCCGGGAACGCGCGCCGTCTACTCCGACCTCGGGTTCATCGTCCTCGGCTGGCTGCTCGAGCGGCTGACCGGGGCGCGCCTCGACGCGCTCTTCGGCGATCGGATCGCCGCGCCGCTGGCGCTCGCGGCGACCGGGTTCGTCAACCTCGCCGACTCCGAGGCGCGGGCGCGCCTGCTCGGCGATCGCTCGGTGGCCGCGACGCAGGTCTCCGCCGATCGGCACGGGCTGGTGCTCGGCGAGGTCGACGATCCGAACGCCTTTGCGATGGGCGGTATCGCCGGTCACGCCGGGCTGTTCAGCACGGCGGGCGAGCTCGGAGCCATCGCGGCCGCGCTGGTGTCGGCATGGCGCGGCCAAGACAACGCGAACGAAGGCGGGCTCGTCCCGCCGGAGGTCATCCGGCTGTTCTGGTCTCCGTCGGGCGTCCCCGGATCGACCTGGCGTCTCGGCTG
Organism: uncultured Pseudomonadota bacterium; assembly: GCA_963831685.1. Lineage (GTDB taxonomy): Bacteria > Myxococcota_A > Polyangia > Fen-1088 > Fen-1088 > JADGRB01. The sequence goes on along the minus strand of CAWHRJ010000003.1, from coordinate 173,556 downwards.
GGACGGACCGGCGGCGTCCGGATCGCAGGCGGGGGAACGCCTTTCGCGCGCGGCGGTCGGCCACCTGGCCTTCACCGGCTGCTCGCTCTGGATCGATCCCGCCCGCGAGGTCGTCATCGTGCTGCTCTCCAACCGGGTCCACCCGTCGATCCCCAGCGACGATCGCTTTCGCCGGTTCCGCCCCGCGCTGCACGACGCCGCGCTCGACGCCGTCGGGTATGATGGACGCTGAGTGAGCCTGCGCGCCCCCATCGCCGTCCCCGTGGAGATCCGGCTCGACGCGCGCGCCGACGCCCCGCGGGTCTTCCGTCTCGCCTGGAACGTCGGCGAGGACGGCCTGCGGCTCGTCGCCGGGCTGCCGTTCGAGTCGGGGCGGCTCGTCGAGGCGCGCTTTCGCCTGCCGGACGGCGAGGCGCTGTCGCTCGCGGCGCGGGTCACCGCGGGCGGGCCCGACCGCGAGGCGGGCGACGAGCCGGGCGAGCTGACATTCTTGGAGCCGCCCGGCGACGCTCGGCGCGCGCTCGGCGCCTACGTCGCCCTTCGGCTGGAGTTGCCGCGATGAGCGCCGGCGGCGGCGACTCCAATCGGTTCGCGCAGCTCACCGCGCTCGAAAAGCAGGCAGCCGAGGCGGGCGGCGCCGCGCGCATCGAGCGCCAGCACAAGGCGGGCAAGCTGACCGCGCGCGAGCGGGTCGCTCTCTTCTGCGATCCCGACAGCTTCGTCGAGCTGGACAAGTTCGTCACCCACCGCGTCGACCGACTTCGGCCTGGCCGACAACAAGATCCTCGGCGACGGCGTCGATCACCGGGTACGGCACCGTGCACGGGCGCACGGTCTTCCTGTTCGCGCAGGACTTCACCGTGTTCGGCGGGTCGCTGTCCGAGGCGCACGCCCGCAAGATCTGCAAGGTGATGGACCTGGCGATGAAGGCCGGCGCGCCCATCGTCGGGCTCAACGACTCGGGCGGCGCGCGCATCCAGGAGGGCGTCGTCTCGCTGGCCGGTTACGCCGACATCTTCCTGCGCAACACGCTCGCCTCGGGGCTCGTGCCTCAGCTGTCGGGCGTGCTCGGCCCTTGCGCGGGCGGCGCCGTCTACTCGCCGGCCATCACCGACTTCGTCTTCATGGTCGAATCGTCGAGCCACATGTTCATCACCGGCCCCGACGTCATTCGCGCCGTCACCCACGAGACAGTGACCAAGGAGGAGCTGGGCGGGGCCGCCGCGCACGCCCGCTCGGGCGTCGCGCACCGCGCGTTCCCCGACGAGCCGGCGCTGCATCGAAGGGCTGCGGACGCTGCTCGCCTACCTGCCGCAGAACAACCGCGAGGATCCACCGCGGCTGCCGACGCGCGACCGCGCCGATAGAGCCGATCCCGCGCTCGACGAGCTCGTCCCGCTCGATCCGGCCAAGCCCTACGACATGCACGCGCTGCTCGCGCGCGTCGTCGACGACGGCGTCCTGTTCGAGATCCAGCCCGAGCACGCGCGCAACATCGTGGTCGCGTTCGCGCGCCTCGACGGGCGGCCGGTGGGCCTCGTCGCCAACCAGCCGGCGCACCTCGCCGGCTGCCTGGACATCGACGCCTCGGTGAAGGCCGCGCGTTTCGTGCGCTTCTGCGACTGCTTCAACATTCCGCTGGTGACGTTCGTCGACGTCCCCGGGTTTCTCCCCGGCACGGCGCAGGAGTGGGGAGGGATCATCCGCCACGGCGCCAAGCTGCTCTACGCCTTCGCCGAGGCGACCGTCCCCAAGCTGACGGTCATCACCCGCAAGGCCTACGGCGGCGCCTACGACGTCATGTCGTCGAAGCACATCCGCGGCGATCTGTCGTTCGCCTACCCGTCGGCGGAGATCGCCGTGATGGGCCCCGAGGCGGCGGTCAACATCGTGTTCCGCGAGGAGCTGGCCAAGGCCGCCGACCCCGACGCCGCGCGGGCGCGCTATCTCAGCGAGTACCGCGAGAAGCTGGCCAACCCCTACACGGCGGCGTCGCTCGGCTACGTCGACGAGGTGATCCGCCCGCGCGAGACGCGGGTGAGGTTGTGCCGCGCGCTCGCCGCCGTCGCCAACAAGCGCGACACGAACCCCCCCAAAAAACACGGCAACATTCCTTTATGATGGGAACCCTCAGAGGGTTCCCAAACCCTCCCGCGATGAGGTCGCGCCGGCGGAGCCGTCGCGCCCTCGCGCGATCGATATCCTTCCAATTGGCCACGGCGGTCTTGGTGTTGGGCTGCGCGACGGCGCCGCAGCCGATCACCAAGATCGTGAACGGGCGCGTGGTGGAGACGCGCGCGGTGAGCCCCGAAGCGTACGAGCACGTCGCGCGCGCCTACCTCTACCAGGAAGAAGAGCGCTGGCAGGAAGCGGCCGACGAGCTGCAGCGCGCGCTGCCGTTCGATCCCGACGCGGCCGAGGTCCGCGCCGAGCTGGCTGAGCTGTTCATCCGGCTCGGCCGGCGCGACGACGCGGCCGACGAGATCGCCCGCTCGCTGGCCATCGCGCCAACGGTCCCTGGCTACCTCGCCGAGGCCCACCTCGCCGAGGCGCGCGCTGCCGAGACCCAGAAATCGCCCGCCGACCCGATCGCGCCGCTCTCGCAGGCAGCTCGCCTGGCGCTCGCCGACGAAGACCCCGAGCAATCGAGAGTCACGCACCTCGAGCTGGCGGACGCGCAGCTCGGCGCGCTCGATCTGCCGGCGGCGCTGGAGACGGTGCGGCGCCTCGTCCAGGCGGCGCCCGAGACGCAGCGCGGCCGCGTGCAGCTGGCGGCCCTGGCCTGGACGATGGACGCGCGCGACGAGGCGAAGAGCGCGCTCGCCGCGGCGCTCGACGACGAGCCGGCCGACGTCGAGGCGCGCGTCCTCCTGGCCGAGCTGCAGGTGGCGGGCGGGCACGACAAGGAGGCCAAGGCGAGCTTTCTCGACGCCATCGACCGCGCCGATTCGCCCATGGAGATCGCCGACGCGCGTTCGCCGGCTGGCTCGTTCTGCGCGGCGATCTGACGGAGGCGCGGGAGCTGGCCGACCGCCTCAACGCCGACGTCCCGGACGCCGACGCGCTGGAACAGGCGGCCGCGCTGGAGCGGACGGTCAAGCGTCCCGAGCGCGCGCTGGCGTTCGCCGAGCGCGCCGCACAAGCTGGGGGCGAGCGCCGGGCGGGTCGCGATCATGGTGGCCGCCGCGCTGGCCGCGAAGGACGACCAGGCCGGCGCGCTCAAGAGCTATCGCAGTGTCGGCAAGAGCGATCCGCTCTACTTCGAGGCCTGCCTGCGCGCCGCCGAGCTGCTCCGCGACAAGGGGAAGCTCGACGACGCCGGCAAGGCGCTCGAGCAAGCGGCCGGCGCGGGTCCGAACGACGGCGCTCACCGAATCGAGCTGGCGTTCGCCCGCAGCCAGCTCGCCGAAAAGCGCGGCGACTCCGCCCGCGCGGCGCGCCTGCTCGACGACGCGCTGGGGGAGAAGACCGCCGACACCGTGCTCGACGACCGTCTCGTCCTCGAGCGCGCCGCGGTCGACGATCGTCGCGGCGACTGGCAACGCGCGCTCGGCCGCGCCAGAAGATCCTGGCGCGTGAGCCGCGCAACGTCGAGGCGCTCAACTTCGCGGGCTTCGTGGCGGCGGACCACGCGCAGGATCTGCCGCGCGCCATCAAGCGCCTGCAGGCGGCGATGGCGCTGTCGCCGGGGACGGGCGGCATCATCGACAGCCTCGGCTGGGCCTACTTCAAGGCCGGCGATCTGGCCCGCGCCGACGTCTTCCTGGAGCAGGCGGGGCGGCTCGAACCGGCCGATGCGGAGATCCTGAGCCACCTCGGCGATCTGTACGCCGAGCGCCACGAACGCGAGCGGGCGCTGGCGACCTACCAGCGGGCGCTGACGCTCTCGCCGAGCGATCGCGTCGCGCGCGAGCTCGGTGAACGGATCCGCACGCTCGACGCCAAGAGCGCAGCCGGGCGATGAGCCGTCGCGTTCGTCGGCTCGTGCTCGCACTGGTGCTCTGCCTGGCTGGAACCGGGTGCGCGCACGCACCGCCCGTGGCGCGCCCCTATCCGGCGCCGGCGCCCGAGGCACTGCTGGCGTCGGTCCGCGCCCGGCAGGCGGCCGTGGCGGGGATGAACGCGCGCGTGCGCGCCACCAGCTGGCTGGGGGGCGAGCGGGTGCGCGCCACCGTGAACATGCTGGTCGAGCGCGACGGCCACCTGCGCTTCGAGGCCGAGGTGAGCCTGCAGGGGACGGTCGCCACCCTGGCCACCGACGGCGCCGCGTTCGCCCTCCTCGACGCGCGCAAGAACGAGCTCTCGCGCGGGCCGGCCTGCCCGGCCAACGTGGCCTCGCTGATCCGCATCCCGCTCGCGCCGGCCGACGTGGCGGCCATCCTGCTCGGCGACGCGCGCCTGCCCGACGCCGGCGACGGCCCGCCGCTGGTCGGGTGGGAGCCGCGCCTCGGCGCCGACGTGCTGGCGGTGCGCGCGCGCGACGGCGGCACGCTGCAGCTCTTCTTCAAGGGCACGGACCGGGCGCGCGAGCTGGTCGCGGCGACACGCGCCGGGCCCGACGGCGCGGCGCTCTGGCGGACGCAGTACCAGGACTTCGAGACCGTTGCCGGCCAGCGCCTGCCGCGCACGATCCGGTTCGCCGAGCACGCCGCCAGCTTCGACGACGGCGTCGAGATCCATTTCAAAGATCGCGCGCTCGGCGGAGCCCAACCCGCGGGCGCGTTCACGCTCGCGCCGCCGCCCGGCGTCGCGGTGCGAGATGTCGGCTGCGGCGCCGGACCCTGATTTTTGAGCGCGCTGTCGCGCCGCAATCAGAATTCTGAGCGGGCCGCCCCGGGAACAGCTGCCCCCAACCGCGGGAGCCCGGCGTTTCGGGCCTGGCCCGCTCCTTGCTGTTTCTCCCGGCGGAGGCCTCTCGATGAAGCGCACCCAACTCCCTTTGATTGCCGCTCTCTTTGTCTTCGTGGCCTGTCAGTCGCAGTCGCTGACGACGCCCCCGCCAAGTAACTCCCAGCAGATTCCGGCCGTGGCCGTGAACGACCCCTGCTCGAGCCACACGACTGAAGCGGACTGCAAGGGTTCGTTGAGCCTCTGTGCCTGGACCCCGGTCGCGGCCTGCCCGGCGGGGGCCACCTGCCCCGCCGGCGTCTGCGTGAGCCCCGATCCCTGCGCCGGCCTCACGACGGCCGCCGCCTGCCAGGCCGACGCCAACTGCGCCTGGTCTACGATCTCTGGAACAACGGCGGCGCCGGCGCTCTGTCCCGTCGGTCAGGATTGCGGCGGCGGCGGTTTCTGCTTCGAGCGCCCCGTGGCGGGCCCGAGCTGTCTGTGCGTGCAACCGCTCGCCTGCCCGGCGAACGGCGCCTGCCCGCCGGTTCAATGCGACTGCCCGCCGCCGCCGCCGGTCGACGCCGGCAGCAGCGGCGGCGGAACCTGCACCTGCGGCTGCCCGGCGTGTCTGCCCGGTGAGGCCTGCCCGCCCTGTGACTGCACCTGCGGCTCGGGCGGTGGAACGGGCGGCACCGGGGGCGCCGGGGGCGGGTGCGGAACGGGCGCCGGCGGCTCGACCGGCGCTGGGGGCGGAACCGGAACCTGCACCTGCAACTGCCCCGAGTGCCCGGCCGGCGAGGCTTGCCCCGCCTGCAGCTGCTCGTGCAGCAACGGCGCGACCACGACGATGACCGTCCCCACGAGCGGCGGCGGAACGGCGACTCCGGGAACGACGACCAACGTCGGATCGCAGCCGGCCGTCATTTGCACCTGCCCGGCCTGCCCCGCGAACGCGGCTTGCGCCCCCTGTGATTGCGCCACGCCACCGCCCGCCGATCCGTGCACCTCGTACACCGACGCCAAGTCGTGCGTAGCCGATACGGCCGACGCCTGCGGCTGGACCGCGCTCGCCATCGAGTGTCTCACCACGCCGTGCCCGACCGGCTCGTGCGCGCGCATGCAACCGGTGGTCACGGTCGACGGCGGGAGCGGCTCAGGTGTGGGCGGTTGCGGTTGCGCCTGCCCCGCGTGCCCTGCAGGCGCGACCTGCCCGGCGTGCACGTGCAACTGCTGTGGGGGCCAGCCGCCGCCCCCGGTCGGGGTGACGCCGCAGGTCACCGGCGACGCCGGGACCTCGCCACCGAGCAGCACGCCGATCTTGCTTTGAGCGCGCGCTAAAATCGACGACGCCGACGCGCGACCAGCATTGACTCCTGCCGGTCGCGCTGGGAAACTCCCGGCCTTCGAATCACACGTTTCATCGTCGTCTAAGGAGTCATCAATGTCCGAGTATCTGTTCACCTCCGAGAGCGTCACCGAAGGCCATCCCGACAAGCTGTGCGATCAGGTGTCGGACGGGATCCTGGACGCGCTCATCAAGGGGGACAAGGGGTCGCGGGTCGCGTGTGAGACGCTGACCAAGACGGGGTTCGTGATGGTGGCGGGCGAGGTGACCTCCTCGGCGCAGATCGACATCCCCAAGATCGTCCGCAGCGTGGTCAAGGAGATCGGCTACAGCGACTCGGCCATGGGCTTCGACTGGCAGACCTGCGGCGTGATGGTCGCGCTCGAGCAGCAGTCGCCCGACATCGCCCAGGGCGTCGACGGCAAGGGCGTCTACACGCGCGACGAGCAGGGGGCCGGCGACCAGGGAATGATGTTCGGCTTCGCCTGCGACGAGACGCCCGAGCTGATGCCGATGCCGATCATGACGGCGCACAAGCTGTCGAAGAAGCTGGCAGACGTGCGCAAGAAGGGCGTGGTCGACTTCCTGCGCCCCGACGGCAAGAGCCAGGTCTCGGTGCGCTACTCCAGCGACGACCGACCGCTGGGCATCGACGCGGTCGTCGTCTCGACCCAGCACAGCGAGAGCGTGAAGTACAAGACGCTGAAGGAGGCGGTGATGGACGAGGTGGTCAAGCCGGTGCTGCCGGCGGGGCTCGTCTCGAACAAGACCAAGTTCTTCATCAACCCGACCGGCCGCTTCGTCGTCGGTGGCCCGATGGGCGACTCCGGCCTCACCGGCCGCAAGATCATTGTCGACACCTACGGCGGCATGGGCCGCCACGGCGGCGGCGCCTTCTCGGGAAAAGACCCCTCGAAGGTTGACCGCTCGGCCTGCTACTACGCGCGCTACATCGCCAAGAACGTGGTGGCGGCCGGCCTGGCCCGCCGCTGCGAGGTGCAGGTGGCCTACGCCATCGGCGTCGCCGAGCCGGTGTCACTGCTGGTCCACACCTTCGGGACCGGCAAGATCTCCGAGGACCGCCTGGCCGAGATCGTGCGCGCCAACTTCGACTGCCGCCCCGGCGCGCTCATCCGCGAGCTGAACCTCCTGCGCCCCATCTACCAGAAGACGGCAGCCTACGGTCACTTCGGCCGCCAGGACGCCGACTTCTACTGGGAGCGCACGAACAAGGCCGACGCCCTCAAGTCGGCCGCCCGCAAGTACGTCGGCGTGAACGGCCACGCCAACGGCACCGGCAGCGGCAAGCCGAGCGGCGGCAAGCGCCGCTCCGACCGCTCCGCGCTCGAGGTCTGAGCGCCAACGGCGTCAGGAAGCAACCGACTCATTGTTCGAGTCGATAAGGCCGGCCATGAACTCGAACAAGCTCTCTCCCGCACTTCTGTTCATTCCCCTCGGCCTCGTGACGCTGGCCTGTCCGACCCGCCCCATCGATAAGGATGCGGGCTCGGGCGGCGCCGGCGGCGGCGAGGCGGGCACCACCGGCGAAATCGGTGGGCGGGCCGGTGCCACAGCGGGTGAGGGCGGCGCCGGCGGCTCAACCGCTGGCGTTGCCGGCACCGCCGGAGCCGCCGGTGGCGTCGCAGGGGCCGCTGGTGGCTTTGCCGGAGCCGCCGCTGGCGTCGCAGGGGCGGCCGGTGGTTTTGCCGGAGCCGCCGCTGGCGTCGCAGGGGCCGCTGGTGGCTTTGCCGGAGCCGCCGCTGGAGCCTCGGGCGCCGCAGGCGCAACGACCGGACTCGGCGGCGCCGCGGGCACGAGCGGCAGCCTCGAGGATGGTCAGCCTTGCTCCCTCGCGGCAAATTGCGCGTCGCACGCCTGCACCGCCTTCTACGTGGACGTAGATGGCGACGGCTACGGTACCGGACAGCCGGTCGGCTTCTGTGGCACGACGGCTCCCATCGGCTACGCCTCGCAAGGCGGCGATTGCTGCGACAACGCCACCAACCTCGCCGTCGCCAAGCTAATCCACCCCGGTGCCGACTTCCAGCTCACCAGCGCTGGCGGCGTTTGCGGCATAACCTGGGACTACGATTGTAGCGGCGCGACAGAGTCGAGGCCGAACATCGTCGGTTGTGAACCCGACTGCACGCACATCACGGAGCCGTATCCGGATGATGACTGCGGTCAAACGGTCACAAACCAGACCTGCAGAATGGAAAATCCGGGGACGTGTTCCGTCGTCGAAATCGGCTCGAGCCCATTAACGTGCAAGTAGAAGCAGCACCTCTCTGAATTCAGACGCCGGAGCGATCTATCGCTCGAGCCTGATTGTGTTGGCTCGGACGGCGCCGGAGGCGAATTGCCGCCGCCACGGGGAGAGCGACGGTAGCCTGAGGGCTGCCGTGCTCTCCTCGCGCGGCTGTCAGTTGCTAACCAACTGACACCCAAGCTGGCCGGTGCAGGGCGTGGTCGAGAACTGCGCGCAGGGGTCCGGCGTTCCGGTGCAACTCGTCACCCCGGACCCAATAGTAGAACGGGAATGCGTCACAGAGTGCGCGCCGGCTCGAGGCTGCCGCGCTCTCACCCGCGGGCGTCAGTTCTGGACCAACGAGCAGCCCGGCTGGTACGCGCAGGTGGTGGGGCTCAGCGAGGCGCAGGCGGTCGGCGTTCCGGTGCAGGTCGTCGCCGGGCCCGTCCACCCCGAGCAGCCATACTGACTAGTGCAAGTCGTCTGATCAGTAATGGCGGCGCAGGCGGTGGGGGTGCCCGTGCAACTCGTCGTCCCGCTGGACCAGTAGCAATAGGAGGGTACTGCGTTACACGTCGTCGACGTGGTGAAGGACGAGCATGGCGTGAGCGTCCCCGAGCAGGTGGTTGTCCCGGTGGACCAGCCGCCGCAGTCGATCTGCTGACCGCACGCCGTCGAGGTCGTTATCGAGCTGCACGGCGTGATCGTCCCAGTGCAGGCGAGGGTCGAGGCGTTCCAGGTGCACCCCCCCGCGTTCACGCAGTAGCTCATATACGAGCTCGAACCGCTGAACGAGGAGCAGCTGTAGGTGCGGCTCCCGAGGCAGCTCCCGGTCGTGGTCGTGCCGGCCGTACAGCCCGGGCAGTACGTCGAGGAGCAGCCGTAATACGCACCGCAGGTGGCGCAGGTGAGCGTCGATTCCGTGACGCAGTTTCCGGTCGACGTCCCGGCCGTGCAGCCCGCGCAGTAGGTCGAGCTGCAGGGGTAGACCGAGCCGCAGGTGGCGCAGCTGATAGTCCGCGTGCCATTGCAGAGCCCGCCTGCTGCCGTCTGGGGCGTGCAGCCCTGGCAGTATCCCGTCGCTGTTCCGCTGCAGCCATGGGCCGCTCCGCAGCTGGCGCAGGTGCTGTAGCTCGGCGTCCCCGCGCAGTGGGGCCCGGTCGAGTAGATCCCCGTCCGCGGCGGCAGGTTCACCAGCGCCGACTTGCAGCAGATCTGCTGGTTGCAGTCCGAGCTCGACTTGCAGGTCTTCGCGCAGGTGGTCGAGCAGACGCCGTTGCAGCAGATCTCGTTGCCGGCCGTGTTGCAATCGGTCGACTGCGTGCAGGTCGTGGGGCAGGCGGCGTAGGCCGGATTGAGGCAGAGGCCGCTGGCGTTGATGTGCGGCTCAATCATGGGGATCGAGGTGCAGCAGACCTCGCTGTTGGCGGTGTTGCATTCGCTGCTCGACGCGCAGGCCTTCGGGCAGTCCGAGGGAGGGAGGCAGAACGGCTGATCGTAGTTGCCGCAGCAAACGTCCCCGACAGTCGTGCAGTCGGAGTCGAGCGAGCAGAGCTGGAGCCCGTTCGACGGCGTGGTGCAGTACTTGCCGCTGAGCGAAAGGTCGACGCGCTCGCAGGCCTGGCCCTTGGTCGAGTCGCATTTCGAATCGTCGGTGCAGCTGATCGGGCATTGTGCGGCCGGGCTGCAGGCCTTTCCGGCCTGCCCGTAGTCGCAGCAAAGCTCGCCCTGGCTGGTGTTGCAATCCGAGTCGGAGCCGCAGGTCTTCGCGCAGGTGGCCTCGCAAAGCCCCTCCCCAGCCGGAAGCACCCCGATGGTGTTGTTCTTGTTACTGCAGCTTAAGGAAACGAACGCCATCAACCCCACAGCCAGTCCACGCGCACCCACAAGTCTCATTAGTTGGCCTCCCAATTTTGGGATCACAGTACAGGGATTGCGGCCGCGTCGCAATATGTTGGCCCCTTTGACAACGCCAGATCGCGCGCAATGAAGGCGCGTGTGTGTCCGCCAACCACTCTCAGTGAGGCGCGGCGGGGATGAAGCGCGGAAAGGCGGGCGCAGGCGCTGCGGGCTTCTTCGCCCCGCCGCCGGTGGGCGTCGGCGCCGCGAGGGCGTTCGCCGCGGAGGGAACGTTCGGTGTCGGAGGCGGCAACTCCTCCTCGCCCTCGCTGACCTCCTGGCCCGCCTCGAGATCCGGTGCCGCATTCGGCGCCGCGCCCACCCCGGCGGCACCCGGCGCGCCGGCGCCCCCTTGCGCGTCGCGCACGTAGCGCATCATCGCGTTCACGCAGGTGACCTGCGCGCCGCGCACGGCGGCCAGGCTCCGACCGCGCAGCCCCTCGACGAGGATCGAGAACGCCAGGACGTCGGGTCCGTCGCCGACGAGCCCGGACAGACACGACTTGCCCCGCGAGCGTGCCGGTCTTGGCGCGCACGCGCTCGGCGGCCAGCGTCCCCTTGAACCGGTTCCGCGTGGTCCCGTCGACGCCGCCGACCGAAAGCGACTGCAAGAGCTCCGGGCCGACCCGCGGATCGAGATAGAGCGAGCGCAGCAGCGCCGCCATCGCTTCCGCCGTGATCCGGTTGGCGTGACCGAGCCCCGAGCCGTTGCGCGAGACGTAGCTCGAGGGGGGCAACCCCAGCTCGCCGATCACCTCGCGCAGCAGGTGCACCCCCTTCTCGCGGTGGGCGCGCCGCCGTAGACCTCGGAGCCGGCCGCCTCCAGCACCCGCTCGGCGTAGTCGTTCTCCGAATCCTTGTTGATCTTGCGCAGCAGGACGACGAGCGGCGCCGATTCGTGCAGCGCCAGCAGCGGGCGCGGCGGGCGACCGGCGCGCGGCGCCGGCGTCGGCTCGACGCGCGCGTCGTCGCGCACCGTGATCCCCGCCTGGGCCAGCGAGGCCCGCATGAGCGCCGCCGCATAGAGAGCCTGGTGCGGTGCCCGGCGGCGGAAGACCAGCGCCCCGCGCCCGACGCCGATGCGGCCGTCGACGTCGACCTGGATGCGCGACCCGGCGACCGACAACCGCACGGTGACGCGCGAGCGACTGCGCGCCCTGGTCCGCACCGTGTCGTGGACGACGAACGACGGATCGGCGGGGGTGGTCGTCACCTCGGCGAGGGTCCCGGCCTCCGCCGCCGGACGCACCCGCACCATCATGAGGCCGTGGTTCACCACCAGCGGCACGCGCGGCGACAGCTTGCCGAGCGCCTCCAGCTTCGCGTCGTCGCTGGTCACGGCGTTCGCGGCCCCGTCGTCGTCGGTCTCCTCGTCGGCGACCGGCTCGTCGGCGCCGAGGCGGCGCGGATCGGCGACCACGGCGCCGGCAATGCTGCGCACCCCGCGGCGGGCCAGCGCTGCCGCCATGGCATCGAAATCGGCGCTGGTCACCGTCGGGTCGCCGCTGCCGCGCAGGTAGACGTCGCCGACCAGCACGCCGTCGGCCGTCGGCGTGGCGCCCGTCAGCTCGGTGCGAAACCGCCAATCGGCGCCGAGGCGCATGAGCGCGGTCGTGGTCGCCAGCACCTTCTGGTTGGACGCCGGATCCATCAGGATCGTCCCGCGCGTCTCGAAGAACAGGCGCCCGGTGCGCGCCTCGATGACCCGCATCCCGACCCGCGTCCGCCGCAGCACGCTGTCGTGCAGGATCTCGCGCAGCGAGGTCTGCATGCGGACGATCCGATCGTGGTCGCGGTCGTCGGCGGGGGGCTCGGGCGCCGTCTCGGTGACCCGCGCCTGCTTGACCGGCGCGGGGTCGCCCGGCGGTTCGAGACCGCCGCGCGTGCGAAGGGCGACCCCGCAAAGACCGGGCAACCGATGACGGCCAGACAGACGAGCAGGGGGACGAGGCGCTTCGTCACAGAGTGGTCACCTCGCGCCCGCGCAGCGGAACCCGAGATCGCCGTCGCGGTGGTCGGGGGCCCAGGCGTTCCGGTTGGCGGCGCGCGGGCCGACGAAGAAGCTGCAGCACGATCCGCCGCGCACCACCCGGCGACCCGGATCCTGATCGTACTTGTCCGCGACCCACTCCCAGACGTTACCGCCCATGTCCAGCACGCCGTAGGGACTGGCGCCCGTCGGGTACCGTCCCACGGCGACCGGGTGGCCGGGGTTCTTGCCGGCGCACGGCCCTTCGCCCTCGAAGTTCCCCCAGTTGGCGCGCGCGCAATCGGCGTCGTTCCCCCAGGGGTACTCGCGCCCGTCGGTGCCGCGCGCCGCCTTCTCCCATTCCGCCTCCGTCGGCAGCCGCCCGCCCGCGAACTTGCAGTAGGCCTGCGCGTCGTTCCAGTCGACGCCGGTGACGGGGAGCCGCGCGTCGCCGTCGGTCTTGTCGCCGCTCGGCTTGCACCGGCCGGCCTCGACGCAGGCTGCGTAGTCGCCGCGCGTGACCTCGGTGCGATCGATGGCGAACGCCTTGAGCGTCACCTTGCGCGCCGGCCGCTCGTCCTCCTCGCCGCGCGTGCTCCCTTGCGTGAAGGGCCCGGCGGGAATCGTCACGCGATCGCGCCCGGGGCGATCGACGTGCGCGGCCGCCACGATCGCGGCCAGGATGAGCCAGCGCGCCATGGCGAAAGTCTAGTCGAGGCGCGCGATGAGCGTGCGTGCCTGTTCGGCCCAGGGCGTCGCTTCTGGCTCGAGCGAGAGGTAATGCTCGAGGTGCACGCGCGCCGCGGCGCGACCGCCGAGACGCTCCAGCGCGACCGCCAAATTGTAGTGCGCGTCGGCGAAATCGGGCGCGCTCTGCAGCACGCGTCGCAGCTCAGCCACGGCCAGCTCGAGGTCGCCGTTCTCCAGCACGAGATTCGCCAGGTTGAAGCGCGCTTCCGGCTGATCCGGATCGATCTGCAGCGCCGCCTCGTAGGCCTCGCGCGCCGCCGCCACGTCGCCGCGCCGGTAGGCCAGGCTCCCGAGGTTCGTCCGAGCCGCCGCCAGCCCCGCGTCCAGCGCCAGAGCTTCCCGGTAGCACTTCTCGGCGCGCGCGTCCCCCTCCTCGGAGCCGCCGAGCTCGGCGCGCGTCCCCTCGACGAACCAGTCGTAGGCCTGCCGCTTGTCCCCGCGCGACTCGACGACGTCGGGCGACGACGACGGCGAGACGATCGCGGGCGACGGCGCGACGTCCGACCCCCGAGCCAATTCCCCGAGGCCGAAGTCGAACAGCTTCTGGCCGGTCGACTCGAAGGCGTTCCCCTCGTCGACGACGACCAGCTTGGTCCCGTCGAAGGCGACGCGCATCCGATCGAGCGGGCGGTCGACGTGGGGCAGAGTCGCGCGCACCTCTTCGATCGCCTTGCGGATCTCGGCCGCCTTGAACCCGCGGTCGATCAGCTCCTTGGCCGCCTTGACGCTGACCAGGTCCTGGAACGAGTAGTCCGGCTTGCCGCCCCGCCGCACCGACGGCCCGACGAAGCCGACCTGCGCCCAGTAGCGCAGCTTGCTCTCGGCACCTCGAGGATCTTGGCGGCGCCGGCGAAGGTGTAAATGGCCTCCTCCATCGTCAGAATGTCGCCTCGACGTCGATGTCGATGAACACCCGCGCGGCCTGCGCGCGGATCGTGACGTGGGTGCGCACGGCCTGGGGCGCGCTCCCGGCGACCCGCGCCGCCTCGCGCGCGGCGAGCGCCTCGACGTGCGCGGCGGCCTGCGCGTCGCTCTCCAAGAGCGCGGCCAGCCGGCGCGCCGTCCCGGCGTCGCAGGCGTCGCGCAGCACGAGCTACAGCGACGGCAGATCGATGGTCAGCATCGTCGACCCGAAGTAGGCGTCGCGTCCGCTCCGGACGCTGCGCTGCCCCTCGGAGATCACCTCCGCGCGCGACAACAGCAGCTCCAGGGCCGTACGCGAGAGCCGCTCGCGCACCTCCCGCTCGAACAGGGCGATCTGCGTGGCGCGCGCCATCGGCCGGCGCGCGGCGACCGCCGGTGCGCCACTCCCTCCGCCGCCGGATCCGGGGTGCGTGATCGCCTGCGTTCCGTCATGACCGTCACAATCGCGAAGGGGCGATCGTATCAACCTTCGAGGGTCGAGCGCAAAAACGCCAGCGGCCGGGGTATGCTAGCGGCACATGCCGCAGGGGCTGGAGCTCGCGAAATTCCCGGTGCTCGTCGTCGACGACGAGTAGGACAACCTGGACGCTTTCCGCTTCAACTTCGGCAGAGCGTTCAAGCTGCTCCTGGCCGGCAGCGGCGAGGAGGCGCTGACGCTGGCGCGGGAGAACGACGTGGCCGTGATCGTCACCGACCAGCGCATGCCCCAGATGACCGGCCTCGACCTGCTCAAGGCGGCGCGCGAGATCCGCCCCGACGCGGTCGGCATCATCGTGACCGCCTTCACCGACGTCGACGTCTTGATCGAGTCCATCAATCTGGGGCGCATCTACCGCTACGTGACGAAGCCGTGGGACTCGAAGGAGCTGCGCGGCATCCTGACCCACGCCGTCGAGCGCTTCGCGCTGCTGCGCGAGAACCGCCGCCTCGAGGAGCAGCTCAGCGCATACGTCGGCATGCTCAGCAGGAGGCGCACAGCGAGTTCAACTTCGGCGCCATCGTCGGCGAGTCGCCGGCCCTGCGCGACGTGCTGGCGCGCGTCGAGCAGGTGGCGCAGACGTCGTCGACGGTCCTTCTGCGCGGCGAGACCGGCACGGGCAAGGAGATGGTGGCGCGCGCCATCCACATCAACAGCGCGCGCGAGTCCAAGCCGTTCGTGCGGGTCAACTGCGCGGCGCTGGCGCAGGGCGTGCTCGAGTCCGAGCTGTTCGGCCACGAGAAGGGCGCCTTCACCGGCGCCGTCGGCGCGGCGGCTGGGGCGCTTCGAGCTGGCCGACGGCGGCACGCTGTTCCTCGACGAGGTCGGCGACCTGCCGCTCGACGTCCAGGTCAAGCTGCTGCGCGTCCTGCAGGAGCGCGAGTTCGAGCGGGTGGGCGGCGCGGAGACGATCAAGGTCGACGTGCCGCATCGTCTCGGCGACGCACCGCGATCTCGAGAAGCAGATCGCCGCGGCGCCAGTTTCGCGAGGATCTCTACTACCGGCTCAACGTCTTCCCGATCCTGCTGCCGCCGCTGCGCGATCGGCCGAGCGACATCCCGCTGCTCGCCGAGCACTTCCTGCACAAGTACGCCCCCGGGGCCGGCAAGCCGGTGCGCGGGCTCGACGCCTCGGCCGTGGCGGCCCTCTGCGCCTATCCCTGGCCCGGCAACGTGCGCGAGCTGGAGAACGTCGTCGAGCGGGCGCTCATCCTGGCGCGCGGGCCGGAGATCACCGGCGCCGACCTGGAGTTCACGCGTCGCCCGTCTCCGGTGGGCCCGGCGGCGGGGGCGGCGGCTTCGGTGCGCGTCACCGACGGCGCGCGGCCGCTGGGCGAGCGGCTGCACGAGCAGGAGCGGGCCGCCATCGTCGCGGCCATCGACGACGCGCAGGGGAACATCGCGCACGCCGCGCGCGCGCTCGGGATCAACCGCTCGACCCTCTACTACCGGCTGCGCAAGCACGGGCTCGAGCACCTCTTGCCCCTGAAAGAGACAGTGTCGGGCACAGTGCCGGGCACGATTCCGGGCGCGATTCCGGCAGCCCCTGGCGGCACCGGCGATCCCGGCGGCGCACCGTCGGGTTCCTCGCCACAATAGGACCCATGAAGCTGCTCTTCGTCATGGACCCGCTGGCGCGCCTGCAGATCGCGGGCGACACCACCTTCGCCATCATGCTGGCGGCGCAGGCGCGCGGGCACGAGATCTGGTTCTGCGAGCCGCGCCACCTCTCGCTCGAGCACGCCGACGCCGTGGCGCGCGCCTGGCCGGTCACCGTCCGGCGCGTCGCGGGCGACCACTACCTGCTCGGGCCGCAGGCGACAGTACCGCTCGGCGGCTGCAGCGCGGTCTTCATGCGCAAGGACCCGCCCTTCGACCTCGACTACTACTTCGCGACGCTCATGCTCGAGCGCGCGCGCGGCCGGACGCTCATCATCAACGACCCGCGCGGCCTGCGCGAGCAGAACGAGAAGCTCGCCGTGCTGGAGTTCCCCGACCTCTGCCCGCCGTCGATCGTGACGCGCGAGACGAACGCGGCTGCGCTCGTTTCTGGCCGAGCAGGGCGGCGAGATGGTGGTCAAGCCCCTCGACGCCTCGGGCGGTTTCGGCGTGTTTCACGTGCGCCGCGGCGATCCCAACACGGGCGCCATCCTCGAGCAGTCGACCAACCTCGGCCGCCGCTGGACGATGGCGCAGAAGTACCTGCCCGAGGTCCGGCGCGGCGACAAGCGCATCCTGCTCGTCGACGGCGAACCGCTCTGCGCCGTGCTGCGCGTCCCCGCGCCCGACGACGCGCGCGGCAACCTGCACGTCGGCGCCAAGCCCGATGGCGACCACGCTCGACGACCGCGATCAGGTGATCGTCGCGAGGCTCGGCCCGTGGCTGCGCGAGCGCGGCCACTTCTTCGTGGGCCTCGACGTCATCGGCGGCTGGCTCACCGAGATGAACGTCACGAGCCCGACCGGCATCCTCGAGGCGAACGTGCTGTACGACGACACCTACGAAGTGCAAGTCGTGGAACGGCTGGAACAGAAGATCGCCGCCCGATGATCGCGTGGACGGAGTCGGGCTTTGCCCGGCGACGTCCTTCGCGGGAGGGTGCGGGAACCCTCCCAGGGTTCCCGCGTCGAATGTCCCGGCGCGCGCGCCCGGCGTGCGCGGCGGGCGCCCTGCTCCTGGCCGTCACCTCGGTCGCCGCGTCAGCCCTCGCCGATGACGGTGCCCCCCCTTTGCGCCCCGACGCCTACCCGCTTTCGCTGCTGCTTCAGGTGGACGCGCTGCTCGCCTCCAAGCCCGACGCCGCCGCCGATCCGCAGGACGCACCCGCCGGGGCGGCGCTGCGCTGGCGACGCCTCCGCGTCGGCGACGATCTCGCGCTCGGCGACTTCCGTCTGCGCGCGCTCGTCGAGGCGCAGGGCGAGACGTCGACCGGGAGCTCGTTCACGCCGCTCGCGGGCGGGCGGCTGCCGTTCGGCGGCGCGCTCCGGACCACCGAAACCTACGCCTCCTGGACCCCGGTGCGCGCGTTTCAGATTGCCGCCGGATCGCTGCGCGTGCCGTTCTCGCTGTCGCGCCAGTCCGACGAGGCCGACCTTCGCCTCCCCGAGCGGCCGGCGTTCGTCGACGCGTTCCTACCCGACTTCCGAGTCGGCGCGTCGGTCGGCGGCGATCTCGGCGAGCTCGCCGTCCGCGCCGCCGTGATGAGCGCCGCGCCCGTGATCGACGGGCAGCTGTTCGAGCACGGCGTGCTCTTCGCCGGGCGGCTCGTCGCCGAGCCGATCGGCCCGGTGGGCCCCGTCCCCTGGCGGCGCCCGGCGTCGGATCCCTGGACCGACTGGTTCCGCTTCGCGGCCGGGCTCTCGGTCCTTTACGGCACGGTGGCGGCGCCGAACACCTTCGCGATCGATCCCGATTTCACGGCGCAGTGGCGCGCCTTCGTCGTGACGGCGGAGTACCTCTACGCCGCCCGCTACAGCGGGACCGCCGTCCTCCCAGGAACGACCGAGCAGGGGGCGGTGGTGGAGCCAGGTGCGACCCTCTTCGACCGGCATCTCGATCTGGTCGCGAGGGGCGACTGGGAACGCGCCGGCTCGACCAACGTCTGGGGCGCCGGCGCGGGGCTCACCGCCTACGGGCCCGATCCGCGGCTGCGCCTCCACGCCGGCTTCGAACGGCGCTGGAGCACGCCCGGCACCAACGGCAGCGCCGGCACCGACGGTAGCTCTTACTGGGCGATCGTCCGGGTGGCGATCGTCGTCAATTGATCCGCTCGCCCCCGGTGTCCGTCTTCGGCTTGGCGTGATGCCGCTTCTTCACCGGCTTGGGCGGCGTCTCGTCCTCGTTCGACGGCGGCGGGGCGGCGGGCGCCGCCTTCTTGTGACCGTCGGGACAGCCGTTCTTGGCCGGATCGGTCGAGGCCACCCCTGCCTTGGTCGGGCAGGCGTCGTCGGCGTCGGAGACGCCATCGCCGTCGGCGTCCAGGAAGGGACAGCCGGGCCGCTTGGGATCGGGCTTCGGGCCCGGCACCGTGACCGGGCAGGCGTCATCGACGTCGGGCACCCCGTCGCCGTCCTCGTCGCCCTCGGGGCAACCGGGCCGGAAGGGGTCGGGGTGGGCGCCGGCGGGCGTGTCCTTACACTGATCCTCGTCGTCGGGGATGCCGTCCTTGTCCGTGTCGGGGATGCTGATGTGCCAGGCGCCGTGCTTGACCTCGGGGCCCGAGTTGGTCTTCGGCGCCAGCGCCGCCCGGCCGAAGTGGTAGGTGAACGAGGCGCCCGCGGTCCAGGCCAGCCCGTCTTGGGTGTCGCGCTTGTCCGGGTTGATGACCTGGCCGTAGCGGACGTAAGGCCCGATGCTGAAGCCCGGCACGTCCGGCAGGTTGAACTCCAGCCCGGCGCCGAGGTCGTACCCGAACGTCCAGGCGTTCGACGTCGAGGCCGGCCCCAGCGCGGCGTCGAAGAAGATGCGTCCCCAGGTGTAGACGAACGGCTCGAACCGGGTCCCGATGCCGATCATCAGCGCGTGGTTCGGTCCCGGCAGCCACCACTGCTGCAGCGTCAGCATCCCCGCGAAGCCGTGCTTCAGATCGTAGGTGCTGCGCACGGCGGTGAAGAACAGTGTCCCGTCGGGGCCCGGAAGCTCGTTGAAGTCGGTGATGGTTCCGCCCGCGCCGAGATCGAGACCGATCGCCATGTGCAGCGTCCAGTCATCGCCGCTCTCGATCGGCTGATCGCGGGACATCACCGGGGCGGCTGCGGCCGGCCTTGCGGTGGCGAACCAGCCTCCGGCCGCGACACCGATGGCGATGGCGAGGCGCAGCCCGCGGGCGGCCCCTTTCCTTCCTCGTGCTCTACGCGACTCGCTCGACATAGTGCGCATATTGCCAGAACCGCCAGCCGGCGACGAAGTTCCAGGATCGGCTTCGAAGATCGGGCTCAAGATCGGCCTCGAGACCGCCCAGGCCGACCAAGGGCCTCACGCGTAGTCGGACCTCCGGGAAGCCCCGGCCCGCGCGAGGAGCGCCTCGAGCTGGCGGTGCCCTTCCGGCCAGTCGCCCAGGCCCGAAACGGCGTTGAGGTGGCCGCGCGGCCCGGCGTCGACGAAGGCGGCGCCCCACGCGGCGGCGAACGCGCGGGCCCGGGAAAGAGCTACGAAGGGATCGTTGTCGCTGGCCACCACGGTGGCCGGGAAGGGGAGCGGCCGCATCGGCAGCGGGGCGAAGCAATGGGTCTCGGCGGGGGTGTGCGCGGGCGAATCGACGTCGGCCGGCGCGACCAGCAACGCCGCCGCGATCGACGCGGCGAAGGGGCGGGCGGCCGCGTGGACCGCGAGCGCGCAGCCGAGGCTGTGGGCCACCAGCGCCACCCGCGCGCCCGCGCCGGCCACCGCCGCCTCGAGGGCCGCCAGCCAGGCGTGCAGGTCGGGATGGTCCCAATCGCGCTGAACGACCCGGCGGTAGGTCGGGTGCAGGCTCTCCCAGCGAGTCTGCCAGTGCTCCGGGCCCGAGCCGTTGAGGCCGGGAAGGATCAGCGCGACCGGGGCGGCGTTTCCGCTCACGGCAACGTCGGGAGGCTCAACGCGCGCGTCCCTCCGGCTGCCGCAGGCGCGACGGCTGCCGCAGCCGTGTGAAGAACGACCGCAGTAGGGCCGCCCCCTCGGCGGCCAAGAGGCCGGGGACCACCTCGACCCGGTGGTTGAGGCGGGGATCGTCGACCAGCGTGTAGAGCGTCCGCACAGCGCCGGCCTTGGGATCGTCGCACCCGAAGTAGAGCCGGCGCAGGCGCGCGTTGACCAGCGCCCCCGCGCACATCGGGCAGGGCTCCATCGTGACGTAGAGGTCGGCGCCGGTGAGCCGCCAGCTGCCGAGCGCGGCGGCCGCCCGCCGCAGCGCCAGGATCTCCGCGTGCGCCGTGGGGTCGCTGGCGGTCTCGCGCTCGTTGTGCGCGACCGCGACGATCTCGTCGCCCACGACGACCACGGCGCCGACCGGCACCTCGCCCCGCCCGGCCCCCTCCTCCGCGGCGGCGAGCGCCCGGCGCATGAAGGCGAGCTCGCGCTCGCCGACGGGGGCGGCGACGTCCGGGAGTGAGACAGAGGCAGCGGTGGTCATCGGGAGGGCTTATTCTATTATCATTCCCGTGCCGAAACCCGAGATCGATCTGTCGTTCGCGCGCTACGTCGCGGCGCGGAAGGGGGACGTGGCGGCGCGCTCGCGCGAAGGCGCGGCCTACGCCTACGGCGGCGACATCAAGGTCCGCGCGGCGCTCGACCGCGTGCGGCCGGTGACCCTGGCGGTCGAGGCGACGGTCCGGCTCTGGCAGTCGGTGGAGAAGAGCCGGATGCTGGGGACGGCCGTGAAGGTGACCGGCAAGCAGTTCCCGCGCATCGCCAAGCTGGCCGAGCGCTGCGCCGACACGTTGCGCATCCCGATGCCGACGCTGTACGTGTCGCCCAACATCGGGTCGCTGAACGCGCACACCTTCGGGACGGCGGACGATCCTTACGTCGTGCTCAACGCGGCGCTGATCGACCATCTGAGCGAGCCCGAGCTGCTCGACGTCATCGGCCACGAGTGCGGCCACATCCAGAACAACCACGTCGTCTACATGACGACGCTGCACTTTCTCAGCCACGCGGCGAACATGTTCTTCCGCTGGAGCGTCAAGCCGGCGGTGCTGGCGCTCAACGGCTGGGCCCGGCGCGCGGAGATCACCTGCGACCGGGCGGGGCTCATCTGCACCGGCGACCTCGACGTTTCGATCGGCTGCCTGGTCAAGCTGGCGATCGGGTCGCAGAAGCTCTACAGCGAGGTGAAGCTGGACGAGTACCTGGCGCAGCTCGACGAGGCCCAAAAGGGAATAGGCCGGTTCGACGAGCTCGGCCGCCGACACCCGTATCTGCCCAAGCGCGTGGCGGCGCTGCGTCTCTTCGCCGAGACGGCCTACTTCAAGGGGCTCAAGGGCGAGGCGAATGCGCCCGGCGGAACCTCGAAGCAGGAATGCGACGCCAAGGTCGGCGAGCTCCTGGCTGTGCTCAAGTGAGCGAGGGGGCGGCCGGCGAGACCGACGGGCGCGGGCTCGACGCGCGCAAGGCGGCAATCCGCGGCGTGCTCGCCGATCTGGGCGCGCTGGCGGGGCGGGCCGGGCTGCCTTTCATCGAGCGCGACGTGCGCGAGACGCGGCTGCCGAAGCTGGACGGCGAGCGCTTCACCGTCGTCGTGCTGGGAGAGTTCAACCACGGCAAGTCGACGTTCATCAACGCGCTCCTCGGCGCGCCGGTGCTGCCGACGGGCATCACGCCGACCACCGCCGCGCTGGCGCACATCACGCACGGGGCGCGCGCGACCGCGACCCTGGTCAGCGACGACGGCGCGCGCAAGACGATCGCGGGGAGCGCGCTTGCCGACTGGCTCACCGTCGACGGTCTCGCCGGCCAGAGCGCCAAGAGCTCGGCGTTTCACCACGTCGAGCTCACCCACCCGGTGGCGCTGCTCGAGAACCAGTTGACCATCGTCGACACGCCTGGCGTCAACGACATCAACGAGCAGCGGGCGGAGATCACTTACGGATACCTGCCGCGCGCCGACGCCGCGGTCTTCCTGCTCGACGCGACGCAGATCCTGACCGCCTCCGAACGGCAGTTCCTCGAAGAACGCATCCTGCGCTCGACGCGCGACCGGCTGCTGTTCGTCGTCGCCAAGACCGATCTTCTCGATGACGCGGAGCTGGCCGAGACGCTGGCCTTCGCCCGCAAGCATCTGGCGGCGATCGTCCCCGAGCCGGCGATCTTCCCGGTGTCGGCCAAGCGGGCGCTGGCCGGAGATCGGGCCGGTTCGGGGATGGACGCCTTCGTCGCGGCGCTCGGCGCGACGGTGGAGAACCAGCGGCGGCGCCTGCTGCTCGATCACACGCTCGCCGACGCGGCCCGCGTCTCGGCCTTCGTCCGCCAGAGCCTGGCCATTCACAAGAAGTCGCTGGAGCTGCCGCTCCCCGAGCTGGAGCAGCGGATCGGCCGCGCGCGCGAACGGCTGAAGACCGGGAAGAAGGTCCTCGAGACGGCGGCGGCGACGGTGCGCGCCGAAACGGCGGGCCTCAAGGCACGCGTCCGACAGGACCTGGCCGACTTCACCGTCAAGCTGCGCGAGGCGGTCACCGCCGACATCGACAGCGTCGACGCTCCCGACATCCGCCGCTACCTGTCGTTCTTCGTGCAGGACACCTGGAAAGCCTGGACAGAGGCCGAGGGCGAGCTCATCTCCGCGGAGCTCGAGAAGCTGGCCGAGACGGTGATCCAGGTGGCGAACGAGAACGTGCGCGAGGTGCTGGACAGCGTGGCGACCGAGCTCGGCCCGGCCGACACCAAGGTCGAGATCAAGGTCGACACACTGAAGTACGACGCCTCGATCTTCGCGCTCGGGGCGCTCGGCACGACCGTCTTCCTGTTCGTCGACGGCCTGGTGGGCGGTGTATTGACCCTGGCGGCGCCCATCCTGGCGTTCGTCCTGCGCGGCAAGCTGGCCGCCGAGCTGAAGACCGAGGCCAAGGCGCAGGCGCCGCTGGCCGTCGATCGCGTCGCGGCGGTGGTCGGCCCCAAGCTCGACGAGATCGTCGACGGGTTCGGCGCGCGGCTGCTCGAGTTCGTCGCCCAGGCCGGCGACACGCTGGCGCGCGGGATCGCGGAGGTGCTCGACCTAGCGCTCGCCGAGCGCCGGGCCGCCGACGGCAAGACCGCCGCCACGGCCAACGCCGCCGGCATCGACGCCGAGCTCGCCGAGCTGAAGAAGATCGACGAGCGCATCGCCGACATCCGGCAGAAGGTCTGGTCGGGCGGCGACCCGGCCGCCGACGCGCCGCTCGGTCACTGATGGGGATCCTCGATCGCATCGCGGGTACGCTCGACGAGCTGACCGGCGAGGGGCGCGCGGCCATCGCTGACGAGGTGGCGCGCGCGCGGGCGCTGGCGACGGGCGGCGATCCGGCCGGCGCGGAGAAGAGACTCGGCGAGATCACCCAGAAGGCCCCCCGCGCGGCAGAGGCGTTCCTGGCGCTCGGCGAGCTGCGCGCGCGGCGGGGGGCGCTCGAGGAGGCGGTGGCCCCGCTCGGGCGGGCCGTCGATCTCGAAGCCGGCAACGCGGCCGCCTGGTGCGCGCTGGGCGAAGCGCTGGCGGGCCTCGGCCGAACGGATCCGGCACGCGATGCGCTCCGCCGGACCCTGGCGCTGGCCATCGACGCCGATCTCCGCCGCCGGGCCACCGCGGCGCTCGGTCGGGTTCACGCCCGGGCCGGCAACCTGACCCATGCCGCGCGCGAGCTGCGCAAGGCTATCGAGATGGCGCCTCCCGGCTCTGCCGACGATCGCGGCCTGTCGCTCGACTACGGCCGCGTGCTGGCCCGGCTCGGCGAGCGCGAGGCCTCCGAGTGGCTCACGCGCGCCGCCCGCGCCGACAACGCCGACCCGGCCGTCTTCACCGAGGCAGCCGCCGCGGTCCCCGACGCCGCGCGCGCCGAGGCGCTGCTGCGCGAGGGGCTCGGGCGCGCGCCGGCCGACGTGGCGCTGCGCGCGGCGCTGGTTCGCCTTCTTCTCGACGCCGGCCGCACGGTGGAGGCGGTCGCGCTGGCCGAATCGACGACCGCCGAGGCGCCCGGCGATCCGCGCGCCTGGCGAGCGTCGCGCGAGGCGAGCACACGGACCGGACGGTGGCGCGCCGCGCTCGACGCGGTGGCGCGCGAGACCGCGCTCGGCGCGCCGCCGCCGCCGGAAGCGCGGGTGGCGCTGGCGGTCGGCGCGGAGGATGGCGCGGCGCTGGCGGCGCTCGCCGAGGTCGAGCCGCCTCTCCCGGCGCTCGCCCGCTTCCTCGAGGGGCGCCCCGGCGAGGAGGACCTCCTGGTGCTCGGCCGGCTGGCGCCCAACGAGGCGAGCCGCCGGTTCGTCGCCGCGGCGGGCGCCCCGCCGGCGCCCCCGGTCGGGCAGCTCGCCGGCCTCCTCGCCTGGGCGCACGACTTCGCCAGCGTCACGCCGCAGCTGCTGGGCCTGGCGACGGCCACCGCCCGCGCCGCCGAGGCGTTCGACCGCCCGCTGCTGATCGCGGTCATGGGCGAGTTCAACGCCGGCAAGTCGTCGTTCGTGAACGCGCTCGCCGGCGCCGAGGTCGCCCCCACCGGCGTCACGCCGACGACCGCGACCATCAACGTCCTCCGCTACGGCGCCACGCCCGAGGCGCGCGTCGTCCACCACGACGGCACCACCCGCGCGATCGCCGCCGTGGACATCGCCGCCTTTCTCGCATCGCTGCGCGACGCCGACGCGCGCGAGGTGCGCTTGGTAGAGATCTTTCTCCCGGTCGAAACCCTCCGGCGCGTCGAGATCGTCGACACGCCGGGGCTGAACTCGATCCGGGCCGAGCACGAACGGGTGGCGCGCGACTTCCTGCGCGACGCCGACGCCATCGTCTGGATCTTCGCGGCCGGTCAGGCCGCCAAGGCGACCGAGCGCGACGCCCTGGCGCTGGCGCACGCGGCGGGCAAGCGGGTGGTCGGCGTCCTCAACAAGATCGACCGCGCCGAACCCGGCGAGGTCGAAACGCTGGTCCGGCACGTCGGTGGCACGCTGGGCGATCTCGTCGACCCGATCCTCCCCTTCTCGGCCACCCGGGCGCTCGCTGCCCAGAAGGCCGGCGTCATCGACCCCGCGCTCGCCGCGCTCGGCGAGGTGCTGGAGCGGCGTTTCTGGGCCGACGCGCGCGAGCTCAAGCGGGCCACCGCCTGCGCGGCGCTGGCCCGCTTCGTCGAGGCGGCGCGGGCGGCGGCACCGCCCCCGGCCGCGCCGTCGTCCGAGGGGGCGCGACGCGCGCTCGGCGCGCTGGCGGAGCGGCTCCGGAGCGCGCTCGACCGCGAGCGGATCGCGCTCGGCGCGCGGATCGACGAGGGCTATCGCCACGCGGCGCTCGAGGTGCGCGAGTTCGTGCAGCCGCGCTCCTGGCTGTTCGGCGAGCACCGGGCCACCCCCGCCGACGAGGAGTTCCTGGCCGAGCTGCTCGAGGACGCGGTGGCGCGGGCGGCCGACGGGACGCGCGCGGCGCTGCGGTCGGCGCTGCAACCCGCGCTCGACGACGGCGAGGATCCCGAGCAGACGGCGAGGGTCCGCGCGCGGGCCGGCCGCGCCATCGAGGCGGCGCTCGAGCGCTTCGCCGCCTACGCGCGCGGCGTGATCGAAGGGGGCGCCGTCCCCGACTTCTTCCGCCATCAGCTGCCGCGGCTGCGCCTCGAGATCGCCGCGATCCGGGACGTCCTCCTGCGTCGGGCGCCCGCGCCCGAGGAGCCGCTGTTCGCCGGCCTCCGGCGCGATCTGGACGCGGCGTTCAAGGACGCGGAGGCGTCGCTCGCTGCCGCCACCATCGACGACGAGATCCGCGCGCTGATCCACGACGAGCAGATCGCGCGCCCGCTGACGGCGCTGGCCCGGGCGGTCGATTCCCTCGCCGGCCCGCCGGCCTAACGCCGCTGGCAGCGCGGGCAGAAGAAGGTCGCCCGCCCGCCGTCGACGCGCCGGCGAATCTCGGCGCCGCACCGCACGCAGGGCTCGCCCGCGCGGCCGTAGACGAGCAGCGCGGCCGCGTTGTCGCCCGCGCGCCCGTCGACGTCGACGTAGTCGCGCAACGTGGTGCCTCGCCGGGCGATGCCGCCCGCGAGCGCCTCGCGCACGGCCGCCAGCAGCTCGGGCGCGCGTCGCGCGAGCCGACGCGCCGGGGTCGCCGGGTGGGCGCCGCAGAGAAAGAGCGCCTCGGCGACGTAGATGTTTCCGAGGCCCGCGATCCGCCGCTGGTCGAGGAGAAAGGCCTTGATCGACGTGCGCGCCTCGGCGAGCGCGATGGCCAGCGCGGCGTCGTCCAGCTCGGTGAGCGGATCGGGACCGAGCCCGGCCAGCGCCGGCTCGCGCGCGATCGGCCGCCCGGGCGTCACCCAGCCGAACCGCCGCGCGTCGACGAAGCGCAACTCGTCGCCGCCGGCGAGCGGGAACACGACGTGGGTGTGCGGCGCCCGCTCGGCCGCCGCGGGTTGCACCCGCAGCCGCCCGGTCATCCCCAGGTGGACGATGATGCCCTGGTCGTCACCCCCCGCGACCTCGAGCAAGATGTACTTCCCCCGCCGGCGAACGCGCCCGACGGTGTGCCCCACGGCCACCGCCCTCAGCCCGCGGAGGTCGACCTTTCGACCGAGGTGAAGCCCGTGGCCGCTCCACCAGACGCCGTCGATTCGCCGGCCGCGGAGCCGCGGAGCCAAGCCGCGGACGATCGTCTCGACTTCGGGAAGCTCAGGCATCGATCTCCTTCGGGACCCTCAAAGGGTCCCGCGCCCCCGCGATGAGGTCGGCCGGGCGAAGCCCGTCCGCCCTCACGCGGTTCTTCGGGGCTGGTCCCGGCGGCGGCGAAAGCATCCGCCAGCCGGGCGAACTCGGCCACCGAAAGCTCCTCGGCGCGCCTCGTCCCGGCGATGCCGGCCGCGGCCAGCGCCTCGGCCGACGCTTGCTCGCCGAACCCCGCCCCGAGCGCCCGCCGCAACATCTTCCGCCGCGTCGCGAAGGCGCGCTTGACCACCTCGTCGAACAACGCCGGATCCCGGACCGGGGCCAGCGGCGCCGCGCGCGGCACCAGGCTCAGCACCGATGAGGTGACCGCCGGCGCCGGATGAAACGACCCCGGCTTCACGTCGAACAGGATTCGCGCCTCCGCGTGCTGCGCGACCGCCACCGTGAGCCGCCCGTACACGCGGCTGCCGGGCGGCGCGGTGATCCGCTTGGCCATCTCGCGCTGAACCATCACGATGGCGCGCACGATCGCGCCGCCGCGGCCCGCCGCGACGAGCGCGAGCACCAGCGCGCTGGCGATCTGATACGGCAGGTTGCCGATCGCGATCACCGGGCGTCCCGCCGCCCGCGCAGCGGCCGCGAAGTCGAAGGACGTGGCATCGGCGGCCACGAGCGCGACGCGCGGCTCGTCCCCCAGCTCCGCGGCGAGCACCCGCAGCATGTCGGGATCGCGCTCTATGGCCACGATGCGGGCGGGCGGTGGATCGGTGGCGACGAGAGCCGCCGTGAGCGCCCCCAGCCCCGCGCCGATCTCGACGACCACGTCCTCGGCCGTGGCACTCGCGGCCGCCGCGATGCGCGCCAGCACCGCCCGATCGCGCAGGAAATTCTGCCCCCAGGACTTCTTCGCCGCGAGGCCGTGTCGGGCCAGGACGCGGCGCGGATCGTCGGTGGCGCCCGTCAAGAGAGCGGCAGCCCCGGATCGACCGAGAGATCGAGACCAGAGCGCTTGCCGCGCACGAGGAGCGCGCTCCCCTCCGCGGCGATCATCGCGGCGTTGTCCGTGCAGCGCTTGGGCGGCGGGATGAAGAGGCCGAATCCGTCCTCGCGCGCCGCCCCGGCGAGCGCCGCGCGCAGCCCCCGATTCGCCGCCACGCCGCCGCAGACGACCAGCGCGTGGAGCCCCTCGCGGGCCAGCGCGCGCCGCGATTTCCGCACCAGCACGTCGACGACCGCCGCCTGGAAGCTGGCGCAGAAGTCGGCGAGCGCGGCCCCCTCGGGGACCCCCGTCTTCGCCAGCCGCGTGGCGACCGCCGTCTTGAGCCCGGAGAAGCTGAAATCGAGATCGTCGCGCGCCGGCAGCGCGCGCGGCAGCTCGACAGCGCGCGGATCGCCAGAAGCCGCCAGCTTGTCGATCTGCACGCCACCCGGGTAGCCGAGCCCGAGTAGCTTGCCGACCTTGTCGAACGCCTCGCCGGCCGCGTCGTCGCGCGTCGACCCGAGCAGCGACGTCTTGCCGGGCTCGTCGACTCGGATGATCGCGGTGTGGCCGCCCGACACGAGGAGCGCGAGGTGCGGAAACGGCGGCGTCGCGTCCTCGCCGAGGAAAACGGCCGCCAGGTGTCCCGCCAGGTGATTCACGCCGACGAGCGGCTTATCGAGCGCGAAGGCGAGCGACTTGGCCGTCTCGACGCCGACCAGCAGCGCGCCGACCAGCCCGGGCCCGCAGGTGACGGCCACTGCGTCGAGGTCACCGAATCCGATCCCGGCGTCGACGATTGTTCGCTGGATCACCGGGACGATGGTGGCGACGTGCTGGCGCGACGCGACCTCGGGGACGACGCCGCCGTACGGCGCGTGCACCAGGATCTGCGACGCGACGACGTCGGCGCGGACGCGGCGGCCGTCCTGGACGATCGCCGCGGCGGTCTCGTCGCAGGAGGTCTCGATCCCGAGGACCAGCACCCGTCAGAGCTTCCCGAGCCGGTCGACGATCGCGCGGAGCTCGTTGGCGTAGGAGCCGTGCGGCTCGAGCTCGAGGTAACGCTGGTAGGCGCGCCGCGCATCCGCCATCTCGCCGGCGTCCTGATGAATGGTGCCGATGACGGCGTAGGGATCGGCCCACTTCTGGTTCAGCTTCACGGCGAGCTCGGCGGCCGCCAGCGCCTCGCGGCGCCTGCCACGGTTGAGGAGCGCGTGCGCGAGGAATCCGTTCGTCTCGGCCGATTTGGGATTCGCGTCGCGCGCCGCCAGGCAGGCCGCCTCGGCGTCCTTCATCCGCGCGTCTTGATAGGCGGTCCGGCAGGCCACCAGCAGCGGTCCCGCGTCGAGGGCCCGGGTGCGCGCCAGCTTGGGATCGGCGTTCCGCTCTTCCGCCTCGTCGAGCGGCGCGGGTGACGGGGCAGCGGCGTGCGCGACCGCCGGCGCGGGCGCGGCAGCGGGCGCCGGCGTTGGTTGCGATCCGACCGGAACGATCGACGGCGCCGGAGACGCCGCCGCCGCCGCGGGCCGTTGCGCCCCGCTCTCCGACGCGGCGCTGTCGGCCGCCGGTGGATGGTGGCGGGAAGCGGCCCAAAAAATGACCACCACGAGCAGGGCGACGCATCCGGCGATCAGCGCGCCGCGACGGTGTGAGGTCGGCGGCGCCTCGTCAGCGTCGTGGGCATCGGCGGCCGCGTTGCTGACGGCCGCCTCCACCGCGGTCGCGCGGACCAGCTGGGTCGTCGGGCGCGGCGCCGGCTCCGGCGGCGGACCATCGAGCAGCGGCGGCGGCTCGTCGAGCGCGCGGGCGCTCCCGGGCGGCGTCACCGACTGCGAGGGGCGGACGAAGGCGCGCGCCGCGCTCTCCTCACGGATGTGGGCGAGGCGCACCTCGGCGGCGGGCGAGTGCTTGGTCTTGGTCTTGGTCGGTCGGACGATGATCTCGCCGGAGGCGGAGCGTATCTCGGGCCCGACCGGCAGCGCGGCGGCCACCATCGTCGGCGGCTCGGTCCCCGGCGAGGTCGGCGCCTCCGAACCGTCGAGCATCGTCGGGTCGACGATCGGTGTCGCGTCCTCCGAGCTCACGATCGCGTCCTCGGCGTTCGCCGACGATACCTCCGGCTTCACCTCGCGCACGACCGCCGTCGCGTCGTCCGCGATCGCGACCTTCCCCGACGTCGCCGCCTCGAACGAGCTCTCGAGCGCGCCCGGCACGGCCGCCATCGCCGCAGCGGAACGGGACGACTCCGCCGACGACGCCGCCCCGAACCCGGGAAGCGTGGTCGGAAAACCGACGCCCCCCGCCGCCGAAGCCGCCGACGTGGCCGCGGCCTGCGTCGGGTGCCCCTCGGCGGTCAGGCGATCCGTGAACCGCGCGCGGAGGTCGGCGTCGAGCGCCTCCGGCGGACCTTCGAGCGGCTCGAGCGGCGCCGTCGGCCGGCCGTGGACGCCGATCCCCGCCTCGGGCGAGGCGCCGAAGAGATCCCGTTCTAGCCGCGCCGGCGATCGGAACGGACCGGTCGCCTCCGAGAGCCACCCCTCCATGTCAGCGCCGACCGCCTCGTCCTCGCCGACCGGCACGCGAATGTCGTGAATGATCCGCTCGTGACAGAGCTTGCCGATCGCCGCCGCGGCGTCGAGATCGGGGAGACCGCAGTCGTCGATCACATGTAAGAAGGTCCGCACCCCGTCGAACAGGCGCAGGATCCGGTTCACCTCGTCGGGGATGTCGGCCAGCCGCTCGGCGAGCGTCCGGTAGTCGACCTCGAAGATCGTGTCGAGCGGCGGCAGCCCGGCCAGGAGGCGCCGCCACTCGTCGACCCGGCGCAGCGCCTCCATCAGAAGGTCCTGCGGCCGCATCTCGATCGTGTCCTTGCGGCGGATACTCTTCCACTCCACCTCCAGCCGCCCGGCCGACCAGCAGAAGAGACGATAGATCGCGTCCCGCCCCGACAGACGGCCGACCTCGGCGTCGACGACGTTCCCCTGGCGGAAGAAGATCTCGCCGCGCGCGCCGCCGGCGGCGGTGACCACCGCGACCCCGGACTTGCCGTGGGCGGCGATCGCCCGCAGCAGGTCGACCAGCGGCACGTCGCCGATGTCGCTGACGAACCGATCAAACCGCGGCGCGGGCACCTCCACGCCGTCGGCGGCCGCGCCCGGAACGTGCGCCGAAAGCTCCAGCCGCTCGCGCTCGCGCCGCTGCAGGAGCGCGCGCGCCCGCGCCACCACCTCCTGCACGTAGATCGGCTTGACCACGAAGTCGTCGGCGCCCGCCTCGAGACCGCGCGTCTTGCTCTCCAGCCCCGGCTCGGAGATCAGCACCACCGCGGGGGGCATCCGCTCGCCGCTCTGTTTGACCTGCCGGCAGAACGACAGCCCGTCGAGATCCATCGCGCCGGCGATCACCAGATCGGGACCGTCGGCCAGGCGCTTCATCGCCTCCTCGTTGGTGCTGGCCAACCCCACCGAGAACCCCGCGTGGCGGAGGCTGAGATCGAGGATGCGCCGGATCGACTCGTCGCTCTCGACGATCAAGATCGCCTGTGCGGCCCGCTCCGCTGTCCGATGAATCTCCGTCACCACTTGAACCGCCCCGCAGTATATGCGCCACGAACGAGGGTCTTTTCCACTCTACAAAATCCTAATCGCTAACTGGCAAGCTCGGGCAGGTGGCGACCGAAGAGCTCCCGGAGCGCGCCGAGCTCGGGCGGCGCCGCCCCGACGGCCGCGCGGAGGTATCCCACCGTCGACGGGATCCAACGCAAGAAGGACGGGTTCTTCCGGACCCGGTCGATGAAGACGAACCGGCCGACGTCCTTGAGCTTGCGCTGCAGCGTCTGCAGCAGGAACAGCCGCCGGAAGCCGGCCGCGTCCGCGATCCCCGCCTGCGCGACGAACTCCCCGACCAGCGATTCGACCTCGTCGGCCGTCAGCACGACGTACGAATCGCGAAGCAGCGCCACCAGGTCGTACGCGCGCGTCCCGAGCAACGCGTCCTGGAAGTCGATCACGCGGAGCTCCGGCGCCCCGTCGCCGATCAGCATGAGGTTTCGGCTCTGGAAGTCGCGGTGGACGAGCGTGGTGGGCGCCGCCGCCAGCTCGCGGGCCAGCCAGTCGAACGCCGTGGCCAGGGCGCGCGCGTCCTTTTCGTCGAGCTTCACCCCCCGTTCGGCCTCCAGGTACCACTCCTTGAAGTGCTCGAGCTCCCAGCGAAGCAGCTTCTCGTCGAACCGCCGCGAGAAGGCGACGCAGCCGGGATCGCTGCCGCGGTCGCCGAGCTTCTGCAGGGCGACGATCTGCGCGATGGCTGCGCGGTAGTACCGCGCGCGCTCCGGGCCGCCGGCGTCCTTGACCGCGGATTCGAACGTCCGGTCGCCGAGATCCTCGAGCGCCAGCAGCCCACGCTGCATGTCGGCCCGGTAGACGCGCGGGACCGGATAGCCGCCCGCCGCCAGGTAGCGCTGGACATTGAGGAACGGCAGCTCCGGCGGACCGAGCCCGGGCGCGGTCGCTTCGTCGGATTTCATCGGTTCGTCGGGGAGCTCCATGATGACAACGCTCGCCGGTCGGCCGCCTTCGATCCGCACGCGGTGGTACCGGCGCGTCGAGGCGTCTCCGGCCATCGTCTGCACCGAGCCGGGGGCCCCGTCGGCGGCGCCAACCAGCGGGCGCACGAACGGAATCAGCACCTCGCCGAGCCGCGGCTGATCGAGCATCCCCGTGATAATACTTGGCCGTTCATGGCCCGAACAGGGGATGCATCGGCCGAGCTGGGCGCCGCGCTCGCGGCCCTGTCGCAGAGCTGGGGCGTCCCCTGCTCCTCCGCCCAGACGGACGAGCTCGCGGCGTTCGCCGCGTTGCTCGTCCGCTGGAACGAGAAGATCAACCTGACCGGTGCCCGCTCGACCGGCGCCGTCGTCGCCGATCACTACCCCGACGCCTTCGCGCTCGCCCGACGGCTCGACCGCCCGGCCCGCCTGGTCGATGTCGGGAGCGGCGGCGGGCTGCCGGCGCTGCCGTTGGCGCTGCTGCGTCGCGGGCTCACCCTCGTGCTCTGCGAGCCGATCGGCAAGAAGGTGGCCTTCTTGCGCACCGCCGTGCGCGAGCTCGAGCTCGGCGACCGGGTCGAGGTTGAGCCGCGCCGGGGCGAGGCGGTCGCCGCCGAGGGGGCTCGGTTCGACGTGGCGGTCTCGCGGGCGACCTTCGAGCCCGAGATCTGGCTGGCGCTTGGCCGGCGGCTGGTCGCCCCCGGCGGACGTGTTTACGTCCTCACGGTCCCCGAGTCGGGGATCGCCGGGCGGCGCGAGATCTACGCCGGGGGGCGCCGAGCCCTCGTCGAGGTCGAAATCGACCCCCAAGGGGGCGACTGAAGAATGGCGACTGATGTTCCACGTGGAACATCGACCGGAGGCCAGTGGGCCGAATGTTCCACGTGGAACATCCGGGAGGACATCCCCCGCGAAGTCGTGGCGCTGGGGAACTTGATATAAGGGGTCGTGCGCTCCTTCGCCGCGCTCCTGGAGGCCGAGTTGGCGGCGCTGGCCGGGGCCGACCGGCTTCGCCGCTGCCCGGAGGTGGCGGGAAGCTCCCGGGTGCGCGTCGAGGTCTCGGCGGAGCCCCGCGTCTCCTTTTGCTCCAACGACTATCTGGGTCTCGCCAATCACCCGGCCCTGGCCGCGGCTGCCGCGACGGCTGCCACGCGGGACGGCTTCGGCGCCTCGGCGGCCCGGCTGGTTTCGGGCGATCTCCCGGCACACCGCCAGTTGGAGGCGCGTCTGGCCGGGTTCCTGGGTCTGCAGGCGGCGCTCGTTTTTCCCTCCGGCTACCAGACCAACCTCGGGGTGCTGACCGCGCTCGGCGGACCGGAGGACGTGATCGTCTCGGATGCGCTGAACCACGCGAGCATCGTGGACGGCTGCCGGCTTTCGCGGGCCCGGATCGCGGTCTACCCGCATGGCGATGCCGGCGCGGCGGCCCGGATGCTGGCTGACGCCCGGGGCGCCCGCCGCCGCCTCCTGGTCACGGAATCGCTGTTCAGCATGGACGGCGACGCGGCACCGCTGGCGGCCCTCGCCGAGGCCGCCCTGACCCATGACGCCATCTGGATCGTCGACGAGGCCCATGCCCTGGGGGTCCTCGGGCCGGCCGGGCGCGGGCTTTGCGCCGCGAGCGGCGTGGAACCGGACGTGGTCGTCGGGACTCTGGGCAAGGCGCTGGGCGCCGCCGGTGGATTCGCGGCCGGCAGCACCCTCTTGCGGGACTTCCTGGTCAACCGCGCCCGCACGTTCGTCTTCACGACCGGTCTACCGCCCGCGGTCGCGGCGGCGGCCGAGGCGGCCCTCGAGCTGACCGCCGGCCCGGAGGGCGACCGGCGACGCGCGCGGCTCCGGAAGCGGGTCGACTGGCTGGCCGCACGCCTCGCTCCCCTCCATCCCGCCGGCCTCCCCGCGACGGCGCCGGCCCAGGGTGGCAGCCCCATCCTGCCTTTCGTGCTGGGGTCCGAGGCGCGCGCCCTGGCGGTGTCGGCGGGCCTGGCGCGCGGCGGGATCTTCGTTCCGGCCATCCGCCCGCCGACGGTCCCGGTCGGGTCCGCCCGGTTGCGGATCACCCTCTCGGCGGCGCACGAGCAAGCCGACCTCGAGCTCTTTCTGGACGCGCTCCGGGAGGCGCTCGGGTGACCTCCCCGGCCCGTCGCCGCGGGCTGTTCGTCACCGGGACCGACACCGGGGTCGGCAAGACGCTCGTCTCGGCGGCGCTGCTCCGGTACGCGCGGCGGCTGGGTCTGGTGCCGATTCCGTTCAAGCCGGCCGAGACGGGGTGTGCCCCCATGCCATCCGACGCCCGCGCGCTCTGGCGAGCCGCCGCCGCGCCGGTCGCGGAGGCCGAGGTCTGCCTCTATGCCCTCCGCCTGCCCGTGGCCCCGGCCGCCGCGGCCGCGGCTGAGGGGGTCCGCATCGACCTCGAGCGGATCGCCGACCGGGCCGACGCCCTCGCCGCCAAAGGAGACCTGCTCGTCGTCGAGGGGGCGGGCGGGCTGCTGGTTCCCTACGCCGAGGGCTCGACGGGCGCCGACGTCGCCAAGCGGCTCGGTCTGCCGCTGCTGGTCGTCGCGCGCACCGCGCTCGGGACGGTCAACCACACGGCGCTCACCTTGAGGGAGGCGGCGCGCAACGGCCTGGAGATCGCCGGGCTGATCCTCAACCGCACGCCGGGCACCGACGGACCCCAGGAGGCGGGGAACGCCGCGCTGATTGCGTCGCTGACCGGATGTCAGGCGATGGGCACCTTTCCGACGCTGACGCCGGAGGCGGCCGCCGACCCGGACCGGCTCGCCGATGCGCTGGGCGCGGCCGTCCCTGAGCGGACCCTCCGGATGCTGCTCGGGGCCAAGCCCGGGCCGTCCTGAGGCCCGGGCCGTGATGATCGGGGCCTGGCGCTCAGGCCCCGGCGGCGGGACGGTCCTTCGGGTAGATGACCACCCGTCGGAACAGACCCTCGCCGTCGGACTCGGTCGTGACGTCGGGATGATCGGCCAGCGTGACGTGAACGATCCGCCGGTCGTGCGGGCTCATCGGCTCCACCGGAACCGGGCGTCCCGTCTTGATCGCCTTCTCGGCCAGCCGCTTTGCCATGTCGACGAGCGAGTCCTCGCGGCGGCCCCGATACCCCTCGGCATCGACCACCACGCCCGGTCCGTCGTTCGGCTTCTTGCTGATGATGCGGTTGACGACATACTGCAACGCGTCTAGCGTAGCGCCCTTCTTTCCGATAATCAGGCCCGACTCGGCGCCGTGGGCGTCGAGAAAGATACGCTCGCCGTCGTCGAAGGCGCTCACCTCGGCCTCGATCCCCATTCGATCCAGAATCTCGCGCAGTGCCTTGGCGGCCGCCTCGCGCTTCTCCGAGAGAACAGCAGTGGTCGTGGTCGACTCAGACATCAGTGCCCCTCGCGCAGATGTTCAGAACGTGAAGCTGGCGATGGGTGCCGGCAAGGGAGGGGGAATTTCCGGAGTGGCGACCTGCCGCTCCGTCGCGCGGGCCGTTACACCGGCGGCCGCCTTGCGACGCGCGGGCCGCGCCGCCGTCGGCTTGCTGCTGGCCGCCCGGGTCGGCTTTCCCGGCCGCTTCGCCGCCGGCCGCTTCCGCTGCGCGCTGCTCTGCCGTCGGTCCTTCGCGGACTTCGCGCCGGCCTTTCGGCCAGCCTTCCGCAGCGGTCGGGCCTTTGCCATCGAGCGCCCCACGCTACTGGGGTCCCCCCACCGCTGTCAACTGCGTGGCGGCACAACTTGCCATCGCCCCCGCCCGCCCCTATCTTTGGGGGCTGCCCGACCCGATGCTCGAGCTCTCTCACGAAAGCGGGGATCCGCTCGATCGGTCGGTCGACCTGCTGGTGATCGCGTGCGCCGAGGGGGAGTGGGACGTCGCGGGACCGGTGGCGCGCGCCGACGCCCGCCTCGACGGTCTTCTGCGGCGCGCGGCGGCCGAGGAGCGTTTTCGCGGCAAGCCCGGCCAGTCGCTGCTGGCGCACACGCACGGCGCGCTCGCCGCCCGGCGGGTCGCACTGGTGGGGCTCGGCGCGGTCGCCGGGGACGCCCGGGCGCTGCGCATCGGCGCCGCGAACGCGGTTCGACTGGCCGGCAATGTCGGCGCCACGACAGCAGCGCTCGCCTGGTCGGGCAATGACGGCCCGGCGGCGCTCGAGGCGGCGGCCGAGGGGGCCTGGCTCGGCGCCTATCGATTCGATCGCTACCTCACCGACGAGCGCAACCGCGTCCCCGCGCTCGCCTCGCTCGCGCTCTGTCCGCCAGCCGCCGTCGACGACGATGCCGCCGCCGCGGCGTTGCGGCGCGCGGGATCGGCGACGCGGGCGGTCGCCCGCGCGCGCGATCTGGTCAACGAGCCCGCCGGCGTCCTGACCCCGTCACGGATCGCGGCGCTGGCCACCGCGTGGGCAACGGAGGCGGGCCTCTCCGTCGAGGTGCTCGATCGCGCGGCCTGCGCCGCGCTCGGGATGGGCCTTTATCTCGCGGTCTCGCAGGGGAGCCACGAGGAGCCGCGCTTCATTCACCTCGCCTGGAAGCCGCCGGGCGCGCGCCGCCGGCTGGTCCTCGTCGGCAAGGGCGTCACCTTCGACTCCGGCGGCCTCTCGCTCAAGACGAACGAGGGGATGCTCGACATGAAGACAGACATGGCGGGCGCGGCGGCGGTGCTGGCTGCCACCGTCGCAGCGGGCGAAGAGAAGCTGCCGATCGAGGTGCACGCGCTCGCCGCCTGCACGGAGAACATGCCCTCGGGCACTTCGTACAAGCTGGGCGACGTGCTTCGTTCGATGAACGGCAAGACCGTCGAGATCAACAACACCGACGCCGAGGGACGCCTCACGCTCGCCGACGCGCATCACCTTCGGCCTGCGCCTCGAGCCCGACGCGATCCTCGACTTCGCGACGCTCACCGGCGCCTGCATGGTCGCGCTCGGCCCGCACATCGCCGGCGTGATGAGCAACGACGACGCGCTCGCCTCGGCGTTGGCTGGCGGCCGCGGCAGAGGCTGGCGAAGAGATGTGGCGGCTGCCGCTGCCGCCGCGCCTCGGCGAGCAACTGAAGATCGGAGATCGCCGACTTGAGAAACACCGGCGAACGTTGGGGCGGCGCGCTCACGGCCGGGCTTTTCCTGAAGGAGTTCGTCGGTGAGACGCCGTGGGTGCACGTCGACATCGCGGGTCCCTCGAGCGCGAACAAAGAACATGGACACGTCGGAAAGGGGGGACCGGATTCGGCGTCGTGTCGATCCTCAATTACCTGCGCCGCAGCGCGACCTGACAGCAATCTGGCGTGCGCGCCGCGGCATTCGTTTCCGACGGAGAATGCGTTGAACTGAGTGGTTTCGCGTGATAGAGTTCGCGGGCCTTGAAAACCGTCCTCAACAAGGAGCGAGCGTAGTCATGGAGCCGACTTTCAGAGTGGGTGATTTGGCCGTCTATCCGGCCCACGGCGTTGCGCAGATTGTCGGCATCGAGACGCGTGAGATCTCCGGGAACAAGCAGACCGTTCTACATCCTGAAGATTCTCGAGAACGGGATGAAGATCATGATCCCGACCCGCAACGCGGGCGCGGTCGGTCTGCGCGAGCTGATTCGCGCCGACGAGGTCGACGAGGTCTTCGAGATCCTCAAGAGCCGCGAGGTCGCGGTCGAGGGGCAGACCTGGAACCGCCGCTACCGCGAGTACATGGAGAAGATCAAGACCGGCTCGGTCTTCGAGATCGCCGAGGTGCTGCGCGACCTGCAGCGGCTCAAGGGCGACAAGGAGCTGTCGTTCGGCGAGCGCAAGATGCTCGACACCGCGCGCACGCTGCTGATCAAGGAGATCGCGGTGGCGACGAAGTCGAAGGAAGTGAAGATCGAGGAGAAGCTCGACCGAATCTTTACTTCCTAATCCGGAGCGCGCTTGCGCGCGCCCTTTATGCCACCCCGGCCGGTTGATTCCGCGCCGGGGTTTTTGTTTTATCGCGTCTCTTTCGCGCAACTCGCGCCGGCCTGGGCCGAAACCTCCTCCGTCCAAACAACGGACTCAAAAAAGGAGGCGCCCATGGACGCCCAGCAGACCAGCGTTTCGAACGATCCGCAGCTCTCCCCCGCCGCGCGCAAGTTCCTCGAGGAGACGACCATGAAGTCGATCTTCGGGATCAGCGACGCGGCCCTCGACACCGTGATGGCGCTCGCCTACCAGCTCTATCAGGTCGGGCGCTACACGGAGGCCGAGGTGCTCTGCCGCGGCCTCATCGCCGCCGACCACAAGTACTGGTGGTCGTACTCGCTCTACGCGGCGACCCTCCGCCGCCTGGGCCGCCTGCCCGAGGCGCTCGCCGAGCTGGACAAGGGGCTCGCCTACGAGCCCAACGAGCCGAAGCTGCTCTTCATGCGCGGCGAGATCCGCGAGGCGCTCGCGCAGCAGCAGGGCGCGCCGGCGGCGAAACCGCCCACCACCCCCAGCCCGCGCGTCGCGGCCTAACGAAAGCGAACAAGGAGAACGCCATGGGTTTCAGCATTGGAAGTCTCGTTTCAGACCTCACCAATCCCGGCAAGCTGGTCAGCGACATCGCCGGCTCCGTCCTGCCGTCCAACATGAAGGGAATCAGCGACGTGCTCGGCGGCATCGCCGACATCGCCTCAGGTAATCCGCTGGGCGCGCTCAGCCACCTGACCGACGCGCTCAAGGACCTGCCGCAGCTCCTGCAGAGCCTTTCGGGCGCCGCGGGCGGTGCTGCCGGAGCCTCCAAGCCGGCGGGAACCGCAGCCGCCGAGCCGACGCCACCGCCGGCCCGGACGAACGCCGCCAGCGCAGCGGCGGCAACCAGCACGCCGGCCACGAACACCGCACCGGCCGCAACGACCACGTCCGGCGCGCCGGCGACGACTCCGGCGTCGTCTACACCCGCTCCGGCCACAGCGCCCTCGACCGCGTCCACCGGCGCGCAGTCGCCCACGGTCACGGTAGCAAACTCAAGAGGCGCGACCGTTACCCAAGTCGACGACGGAACGAACACCACTCGGGTCACCGAGAGGAACGGTAGTAACACCGTCGTCGTCATGAACGACGCGACCGGCAAGACCGTGGGGGCCTACACCGGCTCCGCTTCGAATATCTCGATCGGCGGGGAGCACGTCGCGATCAACAAGGTAGGAGGCCAGACCGTCACGACAATCGACAACGGGACCAATACGGCGACCGTCGATCAGAATGGCGCCAAGACGACCGTGTCTGTCGCTCGCGACGGTGGGGGCATGGCCGGACTGATCGCGAACCTCGACAAGATCCTACACGCGCAAACGGCTGCCCGCGCAGCCTCTACCGCACCCGCCGCTACTCCGCCGCCCACGACGCCACCGTCGGCGCCTTCCGCCCCGGGCGGCGCCACCGTCAACGGGACCCTCCAGAAGGCAGCCAACCTGGCACCCGTCTCGAACACCAGCGCGGCCTCGAGCAGCAGCGGCGCGAGCGCGACGAAGAGCACCAGCGGGGCTGGCTCCTCGGGGAGCAGCAGCGCGTCGAGCGCGACGAAGAGCGCCGACGGATCCTCGAGCTCCAGCAGCTCGAGCTCCGCGACGCCCAAGGATCTCGCGAGCCTGATGTCGCTCTCGCCCGATCAGTTCATGCAGGCGGTGACCAGCGGGAAAATTCCCGATGACGTCGCCAACAGCCAGAGCGCGATGATGCAGGTGCAGGGGCGCATGAACCAGATCACCCAGATGAACCAGATGGTCACCTCGATGATGGCGGCGATGCACCAGATGCAGATGTCGATCATCCAGAACTTCCGCGTCTGACGATCAGCGCTGCCGGGACCAACGTGACCGCGGGAGAGGCGACTCTCCCGCGGCTATCGCCTGGAGGTCTCCTAGACGTCGAGGTTGCGGACGTTGAGGGCGTTGTTCTCGATGAACGCGCGCCGCGGCTCGACGAGATCGCCCATCAGCGTCGAGAAGATGCCGTCGGCCTCGTAGGCGTCCTCGACGCGGACCTGGAGCAGCGTGCGGCGAGCCGGATCCATCGTGGTCTCCCAGAGCTGCTCCGGGTTCATCTCGCCGAGGCCCTTGTAGCGCTGGATGGCCAGGCCCTTCTTGCCGATCTCGTTGAACGCGCTCGCCGAGCTCCTCGATGCGCGATCGAACTCGATACGTCTCGTTGCCGTGCTCGAGCGCGTAGGGCCCGGGGCCGAGCGCCGTCACCAGCTCGGCGAACAGCCCCTGGAGGTCGGTGAACTCCGGCGAGTCCATGAGCGCGAAGTCGATGGTCGTCTCGCTTGCCGCACACCCGTGCCGGCTCGCCGGGGCCACGATCTTGAAGCCGCCGTGCTCGCTGTCGGGCGCGATCTTGA
This sequence comes from uncultured Pseudomonadota bacterium, assembly GCA_963831685.1. GTDB lineage: Bacteria > Myxococcota_A > Polyangia > Fen-1088 > Fen-1088 > JADGRB01. The sequence continues at coordinate 132,948 of CAWHRJ010000003.1, read as the reverse complement.
GCACGACGTCGGACAGGTCCGGCGTGAGGCGCTCGAAGTCCTTCTGCCGCCGCGGCGGTGGCCTTCGCCAGCTTCATCTGGTCGCGCAGATCGGCCTTGGTCAGACGGGCGAACTTGACCATCCCGTCGACGATGCGCGCGTCGCACCTTGCGATCGATGACGCCGAGCAGCCGCTTGTACTTGGCCGCCTGCCGCACGCGCAGGCGCGAGCTCGTCGCCCGCGATCCCGTCCGGGCTGGCTGGCCGAGCGCGAGCCTGAGGTTCTCGGCCGCGCTCTCGAGCAGGAAGTCCTCGAGCGCCTGCTCGTTCTTGAGATAGAGCTCGTTCTTGCCCTTCTTGACCCGGTAGAGCGGCGGCTGCGCGATGTAGAGGTAGCCGCGATCGACGAGCTCGGGAAGTGGCGGTAGAAGAACGTCAGCAGCAGCGTGCGGATGTGGCTGCCGTCGACGTCGGCGTCCGTCATGATGATGATGCGGTGATAGCGGAGCTTGTCGACGTCCTTCTCCTCGCCGATGCCGCAGCCGAGCGCGGTGATCAGCGTCGACGATCTCCTGCGACGACAGCATCTTCTCGAGGCGCGCCTTCTCGACGTTCAGGATCTTGCCGCGCAGCGGCAGGATCGCCTGGTACTTGCGAGTCGCGCCCCTGCTTGGCCGAGCCGCCGGCGCTGTCGCCCTCGACGATGAACAGCTCGGCCTGCGCCGGATCGCGCTCCTGGCAGTCGGCCAGCTTGCCGGGCAGCGACGACGAATCGAGCGCGCCCTTGCGCTGCACCATCTCGCGCGCCTTGCGCGCGGCGTCGCGCGCGCGCGCGGCGAGCACCGCCTTCTCGATGATCTGCTTGGCCTCGCGCGGGTGCTCCTCGAGGAACGCGGCCGAGCTTCTCGTTGACGACGCGCTCGACGATGCCCGTCGACCTCGGACGAGACCAGCTTGTCCTTGGGCTGGTTCGAGAACTTCGGATCGGGGTGCTTGACCGAGACGATCGCGGTCAGGCCCTCGCGGATGTCGTCGCCGCCGAGGCCGTTCTTCAGATCCTTGAGCAGGTTGGCCGCCTGCGCGTAGGCGTTGATCGTGCGCGTCAGCGCCTGCGCGGAACCCGGTCAGGTGCGTGCCGCCGTCCTTGTTCTTGATGTTGTTCGTGAAGCAGTAGATCGTCTCCGAGTAGCGAGTCGTTCCACTGCATCGCGATGTCGACCTGCGGTCCCGTCGACCTCGCCCACGCACGCGGATCGGCTTGTCGTGGACCGGCGGTCTTCGACGGTGTTCAGGTCGGCGACGAACGGCGCGATGCCGCCCTCGAACTTGAACTCGTGCGCCTTGTCGGACGCGCTCGTCGTGGATCGTGATCGTGAGGCCGCTGTTGAGGTACGACAGCTCGCGCAGGCGCTGCGTCAGGATGCTCGAAGCTGAACTCGGTGCCCTTGAAGATCTCCGGGTCGGGCTTGAACGTGACCTTCGTGCCGCGTCGTCTCGGAGACGCCGATGGCGGCTTGAACGCCGTGGCCGGATCGCCGCGGCGGTACTCCTGGTAGTAGACCTTGCCGTCGCGCTTGATCTCGAGCTTCAGCCACTCGGACAGCGCGTTGACGACCGAGACGCCGACGCCGTGCAGACCGCCCGAGACCTTGTAGCTGGCGTGGTCGAACTTGCCGCCCGCGTGCAGCACGGTCATGACGACCTCGGCGGTCGGACGGTTCTCGATCGGGTGCATCGCCGACCGGGATGCCGCGGCCGTTGTCCTCGACGGTGACCGAGTTGTCGAAGTGGATCGACGACGTCGACGCGATCGCAGAAGCCGGCGAGCGCCTCGTCGACCGAGTTGTCGACGACCTCGTACACCATGTGGTGCAGCCCGGTGCCGTCATCGGTGTCGCCGATGTACATGCCGGGGCGCTTGCGGACGGCCTCGAGGCCCTTCAGGACCTGGATGCTCTCTTCGTTGTAAGACCCCCGCCAGTAGGCGGTTCGGAGGTGGTCATGGACAGAGAAATCGCACTTGGAAGTGACCTGGATTCGGGCGAGCCGACCGGCTACAAACCTGAACGTTTCCAGGTATCTAGCATTTGTTTGCCCACCTGTAAAGGGAAAGCTGTGTCAGCCAACGGCTGTTAGTCGGCCGGCCCGCACCTGAAAGTCGAGGCGGTCGGTGCGGGCGGGTACGATCTCGCGCTCGGTGACCGAGATGAGCGTCTGGCAATCGAGCCGGGTGATCACCTCGAACAGGAGCGCGCGGCGTGTCGGATCGAGCTCGCTCGGGACGTCGTCCAGCAGGAGCATCGGCGGGTCGCCGAGCCGCGCCCCCACCTCGGTCAGCTCGGCGAGCTTGAGCGCCAGCACGAGCGAGCGCAGCTGCCCCTGCGAGGCGTGGGTGCGCGCCAGGCGGCCGGAGAGACCTATCTCCAGGTCGTCGGCCTGGGGGCCGAACCCGGTGAAGCGGCGCCGCTCGTCGAGCGCGCGGCGCTCGGCGAGGCCGCGGAGGAGCGCCGCCCGGACCGCCTCCTCGTCGTCGACCGCCTCGACCGTCGGGTCGCTCCGGTAAGCGAGCGATACGAGCGAGGTCACCGTGCAGCGCGTGGAAGTGCTCCGCGAACGCGCGGGGCCAGCGCGCTCGCCGAGCGCGCGCCGGCGCATGACGACCCGGGCGCCGGTGCGGGCCAGCTCGCTCGTCGTAACGCGTCGAGAAGCGTGCTGTCGCCAGTCGCGCCGCTTGAGCAGGCGCGTTCCGGTTGCGCAGCACCTTCTGGAAGGCGCTCGCCTCGCCGTAGTAGCCGCGCTCCACGTTGAAGACTGCCAGGTCGAGGAAGCGCCGCCGGGCGGCCGGGGCCGCGCGCGGCAGCAGGAGATCCTCGGGCACGAACAGGACCACGTTGACCGCGCCGAAGTGCCGCCGCCGCGCGCGACCGCTTGCCGTCGAGCCGCGCCGTCCGTCCGCCCGGGCCGAGCTCGATCTCGAGCTGGCGCTCGAGACCGCGGTGCTCCACCCGCGCCCGCAGGCGCGCGCGGCCGCCCGGCTCGCCCCGCTGCGCACGAGCTCGTCGGCGTGCGCTGGTGCGGAACGAGCGGAGCGTCGCCAGGTAATAGACGGCCTCGAGGACGTTGGTCTTCCCCTGCCCGTTGTCGCCGAACAGCACGGTGAACCGCGCGGCCGGCGACGAGCTTGAGCGGCGCCAGATTGCGACACTGCGCGCTCGAGCGGCGCGGATCTCGCAAGATCCGCAGCGGGTTACAGACCGCATCGGCATGACGACGCCGACGTAGTCGCTGCCGTCGGCCGGCCGCACCACCCCCGGGTCGAGCTCGCCGGTCAGCTCGAGCCGGACCTCGTCGTCCTCGATCTCCGCGAGCAGATCGATGAAGTACTGCGCGTTGAAGCCGATCTGCAGCGGCGTCGCCCTTGTAGCTGACGTCGATCTCCTCCTTGGCGGCGCCGAGATCGGGGTTGTCGCTCTCGATGCGCAGCTTGCCCTTCTCGAGGCCGATGCGCACGCCCCAGGTCTTGTCCGACGACATGAGCGAAACGCGCTTGAGCGCCTCCAGAAGCGCCAGGCGCGACACGGTGAAGGCCCGCTCGTTCTCCTTCGGGATGACCTGGTCGTAGGGCGGGAACTGCCCGTCGATGAGCTTGACGGAGAGCGCGACGTCGTCGGCCTTGAGCACGAAGTTGCCCGTTGTGGATCCCGATGTCGCGTCGGCGCCTCGCGGGTCTCGAGCGCGCGCCGCAGCTCGATGAGGCCCTTGCGCGGGATGAGGACGCCCGTGGCGAGCTTGGGCCCGCCCGCCAGCGGCGTGCTCGACCTTCGAGAGCCGGTGGCCGTCGGTCGAGACCATGCGGGCGGTCGTGCCGTCCGACTCGAACAGCACGCCGTTCAGGTGGTAGCGCGTCTCGTCCAGCGAGATGGAGAAGATCGTCTTGGCGATCATGTCGCGCAGCGTGGCCGCGTCGACCTTGGAGGTCTTCGCCTCGCGATGGCTCGGCAGCTTCGGGTAGTCGCGATCGGCCATGCCGACGACCTTGTAGTCGACCTTGCCGGCGCGGATCTCGGCCTACTCTGGTCCGTGCTGCGCACGCTGCACCTCGTCGTCCGGCAGGCCCTTGACGATCTCGTGCAGCTGGTGCGCACCGACGGTGAGCCCACCCTCCTTCTCGACCTTGCCGAGCAGCTCGACGGTGCGTCGTGACGTTCAGATCGGTCGCTGCGCACGAGCAGCTTGTCCTTGCCATCGGTGCGCAGGAGGACGTTGGCGAGGATGGGCATCGTGCTCTTGCGATCGGCGATCCCCTGCGCCAGGTAGAGTCCCCGCAGGAACTCGTCCTTCTCGATCTTGAACTCCATCCTTTCTCTCCTTCGTTCTTCGTCTCGCCTTGGGTTTTCCCGGTCTCTTCTATCTTTAAATTAGAAGATCTTAAAGAAGTGGTAGCAGTAGGGGGTGTGGGAGATGTGGACGGAGCAGATTCTCCGTCGGTGAGTGTGGTGTTTGCGGTTGTGAATTGATGGGGGACGGCGATCCGGGAAGACGGTGGAGCGCGCGCGGCGGCTGCTGTTCGGCCAGCCCTCCACAGCTTCCTCTACAGTTTCCTCCACAGTCTCCTGTGAAGAAAGATCAGGGCTGGCGGAGGTGGCTCTCGAGCGTGCTGACGACGCTGCGGACCGAGGAGTCCTCGCCGCACAGGCGCTCGATCTTGCGGACGGCGCTGATGACGGTGGAGTGGTCTTTGCCGCCAAACCGGCTCCCGATCTCGGGGTAGCTCATGTTGGTCAGCTTGCGGGCGAGGTACATCGCCACCATGCGCGGGTGAGCGACCGCGCGGTGGCGCTTGGGGCCCTTGAGATCGTGCAGCTTGACGTCGAAGTAGGCGGCGACCTCGCGCTGCACCGCCTCGATCGTGAGGCCGCTGGGCGCGTTGGCGACCAGCTTGGCGATGGCCTCGCGCGCCACGTCGACGGTGATGGCCTGCCCCTGGAACGAGGCGCGGGCCGCCAGCCGCAGGAGGGCCCCCTCGAGCTCCCGCACGTTGCTCTTGATGTGCGCGGCCAGGTAGAGAGCGACCTCGTCGGGCAGGATCACCTTCTCGAGCTCCGCCTTGCGCTTGAGGATCGCCACCCGGGTCTCGAGATCCGGCGTGTCCACCTCGGCGATGAGCCCCCAGGTGAAGCGGCTCCGCAGGCGGTCCTCGACCCCCGGCAGCTCGGCCGGCAGCTTGTCCGAGGCGAGGACGATCTGCTTGTGCGCGTAGTGGAGCGCGTTGAAGGTGTGGAAGAACTCGTCCTGCGAGCTGTCCTTGTTCGACAGGAACTGGATGTCGTCCACGATGAGGACGTCGGGCGCGCTCCGGTAGCGGGCGCGGAACTCCTCCATCGAGCTGCCGCCGGCCGAGCGCTTCTGGCTGCATCATCGAGCCGATGAAGTCGGTCACGAACTTCTCGCAGGTCACGAAGGCGACGGCCCACTCGGGATGCTGCTGGTGGATCTCGTGACCGATTGCCTGCAGGAGGTGCGTCTTCCCCAGCCCCACGCCGCCGTAGATGAAGAGGGGGTTCCAGCGCGAGGCGGGCGCCTCGGCCACCATGCGGGCCGCGGCGTGCGCGAACTGATTGGTGGGGCCGACGACGAACTTGTCGAAGGTGTAGCGGTCGACCAGCTCGGGCGGGCGCGCGGCGGGAGCGGTCGGCAGCGCCCGCCGCTCCCGGGTGCCACCGCCCGGACCGGCAGTCGCGCCGTTGGGATGAGCGGGTGAGACCGGTTCGGGATGATCCTCGAGCACCTCGAAGTCGACCTTGAAGGCCCGCTGGGCGCGCGACTCCAGATCCTTGAGGATCGACGGGAGAAAATTGTCCTCGAACCACTCCTTGTGGTAGCGGTTCGGCGCGCGCAACCGGATGCGGCCGTCATCGATCGCCAGGCATTCGATCGGACGCAGCCAGAGATCCCGGTGCGCCGGCTTGACCAGCGGCTCGATCGATCGGACGGCTTCGGTCCAGAGGTCAAACATGTCGAACCTCTGTCCACAGCCCAGCCGACGAAAATTCCCCTATGATTTCCGAAGCTGTCACGCGGGTTCCCTCTCTTTGTCCACAGCGAAAGGCCAAACGAATCCAACCCGCATGCGCCCACCGAGATCATTCGCCCTCACCTTGGCCTCGTCGGTCGCCGCGCGACGGGTTCTTCGCGCGGTGGAGGTTCTCTATCAAACCGCGGCGAATGCCTACAAGCGGCAAACCCGGCCGCGATGGCAAGACCGCGAAAATCAGTGAGATAATTTTTTCAGGGTTGTTGCCGATTCGACGCGCTGGAGAAATGAGCGCGCCCGGTCCCCGCCTAACCCGGCGATCGTGCGCGCATTTTTTCACTCTGGCAGAGCTCGAATCGAGGTGGCGTTGGAATTCACGGCACTTCACCGCGATCGATGGCGGAAAGTCCCATGTCATGGGCGCTGGCGCACGCCGTACGCACGGCAACCAAGATCTTCCGACGGAGATCGACACAGGGCCGGATCGTGTCTCGCGCGTCACCGACGGAAAAGGGGGTGCTCGTTGACACGCCAGATCCTCGGTGCTATCAAGTTCGACCTTTGCGGCGCGCGTAGCGCCCCGCAGCCCAGCGATACTTTCGGAGGACGTCGTGAAGAGGACATTTCAACCGCACCGCAAGAGCCGAAAACGCACGCACGGTTTTCGCAAGCGCATGAAGACGCGCTCGGGGCGTGAAGTGATTCGCCGCCGTCGGCGCAAGGGGCGCCGGCAGCTGACCGTCTCGGTCGCGAAGAAGTAGGCGCGTCTTGGGCGCCGCGGCGGTCGGTGAGCGGCGGCGCGAACGCCTGCCGCGCGCGGCGCGCGTGCGCCGGCGGCCGGACTACCTGGCGATTCAGAACCGGGGACGCCGTCTGGTCGGCCCGAACCTGCTCGTCTTCGCGCTGCCCGGGGGGGGCCGCCTCGGCATCACCGTCAGCAAGAAGGTCGGTGGGGCCGTGTTGCGCAACCGCGTGAAGCGCTGGATCCGCGACTGCTACCGCCGTCGTCGGCCGGAGTTTCCGGCAGGTTTCGACTTGGTCGTCGTGGCGCGGCCCCCGGCGGCGCGCGCCGATCATGACGCCGTCTGTGGCGAGCTGGCCTCGCTGGCCCGCCGCTTGACGGGAAGGGGCGCGTCGTGAGGGCGATCCTGCTGGGGCTCATCCGGATTTACCGGCGGACGCTCTCGCCGGTGCTCGGCGCGCGCTGTCGCTTCGAGCCCTCCTGCTCGGTCTACGCCGAGGAGGCCATCCGAACCCACGGCGCGCTCCGCGGCGGCCGGATGGCGATCTGGCGGCTTCTCCGCTGCCAACCATTCGCACGGGGTGGTATAGACCCGGTGCCCGGGCCGAGGTCGCCTCGGCTCGCGGAGTAAAACCATGGACAAGCGGATCATCGTCGCGGCAGCCCTCTGCTTTGTGGTCATGATCGGCTGGACGAAGCTGTTCCCCGTCCAGCCGCCGGCGCCAGCGCCGACACCTGCTCAAAGCGTGCCGGCGCCCGCGCCTGGCGCCGCTCCGGCGGCGGCCCTTGCCCCCGCGCCCGCGTTGGCGGGCGCGCCGAACACCAATCGGCCCGAGCAGCTGGTCGAGATCGCCACGCCGGAGGTCCGCTTCGTCTTCTCGAGCCTGGGCGGAACGCTGGTGCACGCCCGGCTGAGCAACGAGAAGTTCGTCGATCGGCCGGGCGATCCGTCGAGCACCCACGACCTGGTCGCGTCGGCCGATCCGAGGCAAGCCGCGCTGCGGACCACCTTCCCTGAGTCCGGTTTCCCCGCCCCCGCCGACGGCGCCTGGGAGGTGCGGCGGCCCGATCAAAAGACGGTCGTGTTCGCGGCCGACGCGGGAAGCGTCCACATCGAGAAGCGCTACACGGTGGACACGACCCGTTACCGCCTGCAGCTCGATGTCTCGATCGCCAACCGCGGCGCCCAGCCGGTCGATCACCACTTGGCGATCGCGCTCCCCGGCCGACAGGACCCGGAGAAGCGCGGCGGCGGATTCTTCGCTGGGTCTTCGGCCAACATCGCCTCGGCGCTCTGCTTCACCGACGACAAGATCGAGCGCAAGGCGATCGACAAGCTCGCCAAGGATCCGCTCGACAAGACCGGGCTCATCAAGTGGATCGGCACCGACGAGAAGTTCTTCTTGCTGGCCGCGGTCCCCTACCCGGAGACGCCCCCGCGCCCGGGGACTTGCAGCTCGGAGGTCGGCGCCGATGGGGTCGGCCGGGTCGTGCTGAAGCTCCAGGATCGGACGGTGCCCGCGCAGGGGAGCGTCGACTACGCCTTCTCCGTGTACGCCGGCCCCAAGGATATTGCCGACCTGGAAGCGGTCAGCCCGGGCGGCGAGGAGGTGCAGCTCGACAAGGCGGTCGACGTCAGCCTGGCCATTCTTTCGCGCCCGATCCTCTCGCTGCTCAAGTTCTTCCACAGCTTCTCCCACAACTGGGGGCTGGCAATCATCCTGCTGACCGTGTTCATCAAGCTGGTCACCTTCTACCCGACGCAGAAGTCGCTGCTGTCGGCGAAGAAGATGCAGAAGCTGGCGCCCAAGATGAACGCCATCCGCAAGAAGTACGAGAACGACAAGCAGCGGCAGTCGGTCGAGACGATGAACCTCTACAAGGCACACGGCGTCTCGCCGCTGGGAGGCTGCCTGCCGAGCCTGATCCAGATGCCGATCTGGATCGCCCTCTACTCGACGCTCAACTATGCGGTCGAGCTGTATCGGTCGTCGTTCCTCCACATCCACGACCTCACCGCCAAGGACCCGTTCCACATCGGGCCTCTGCCTCTGCCGCTGACGCCGCTGCTCATGGGCGGCGTGATGTTCCTGCAGATGCGGATGTCGCCCGCCGGCGCCGATCAGCAGCAGCAGAAGATGATGGCGACGATGATGCCGGTCATGTTCACGGCCTTCTCGCTGTTCCTGCCGGCTGGCCTGGCGATCTACATGCTCACCAGCTACCTCATCGGCATCCTTCAGCAGCTCTACGTGAACCACGTCGACCGCAAGGGCGGCGCCAGGGTCTGAGGCTCCGCGCCCGGCGCGCGTCCAGACGCGTGGTAACTTAGAGAAGAGCGCCGCAGGCGCCGGGCGGAGGGTCCCATGAAGTTCTTCATCGACAGTGCAGATCCGAAGGAGATCCGGACCTGCGTCGAGCAGGGGTTGATCGACGGCGTCACCACCAACCCGACGCTCATCTCCAAGGTCATCGCGGCGGGGAGCGCGGCCCGCGAGCCGCGCGCGCTGCTCAAGGAGATCTGCGACATCTGCAAGGGCCCCGTCAGCGCCGAGGTGGTGAGCGAGGACAAGGACGGCATGATGCGCGAGGCGCACGACTACGCGAAGATCGCCCCCAACATCGTGGTCAAGCTGCCGCTGACCACGGAGGGGCTGAAGGCGGTCCGCGCGTGCGCCGCCGAGAAGATCAAGACCAACGTCACGCTCTGCTTTTCACCGGTGCAGGCGATCCTGGCCGCCAAGGCGGGCGCCGGCTACATCTCGCCGTTCGTGGGGCGCCTCGACGACATCGCCAGCGATGGGATCGACCTGGTTCGCAAGATCGTCGCCATCTACAAGCAGTACGACTTCAAGACCGAGGTGCTGGTGGCGTCGGTGCGCGGCCCCAACCACATCGTCGACGCCGCGCTGGTGGGGGCGCAGGTGGCCACGGTGCCGTTCGCCGTCCTGCAGACGCTGGTCAAGCACCCGCTCACCGACAGCGGCCTCTCCAAGTTCCTGGCCGACTGGAAGAAGCTCGAGAAATGAGCCGGTCGCCCATCTCTTGAGAGTCCGCCAGCACGTCAACCCGCTCAAGTCCGACCTGCTGGAGATCGCGGACGTCCCGCGCGTCGAGGCGCCGCCGGGGTGCGCCCTGGAGGTCGAGCTGGGCGCCGCCGAGGCGCACTTCCTGTTCGATCGCGCGGCTGCGGACCGGGAGACCTCGTTCGTCGGCGTCGAGATCCGGCGCGAGCTGGTCGCCCCGGTCAACGAGGAGAGCGCGCGGCGCGGGCTCGGCAACGTGCGCTGCGTTTTCGCCAACATGTCGGTCGACCTGCCGCGGCTGTTCGCCCCGCAGAGCGTGCGGCGCTTCTTCCTCAACTTTCCCGACCCCTGGTTCAAGAGCCGCCAGCACAAGCGGCGCGTGATCGGGCCGCCGCTCGTGGCCGAGATCGGCCGCGCCCTGGCCCCGGGCGGCGAGCTCTACGTCATGACCGACATCTTCGCGCTGGCGCTGGAGGCGATGGCCTCGCTCGAGGCCTCGGCCCTCTACGAGAGCGCGCGCGGCCCCTGGACCTTCGCGCAGGAGAACCCCTACGGCGCGAAGTCGCGCCGGGAGCGGCAGTGCGAGGACGAAGGGGCGCGCGTCTGGCGGCTGCTCTACCGGCGCGTCGCGTGAGCCGTCGCGGACGGCCCCGTCGGTAGCGCCCACGGATCGCCTCTGAGCTGCCCGCGGCGCCAGCGGCAACCTGCTTTCGGGGGCGATCCATGCCCACGCCAGATCCGAGGCACTGCAGGCGGCTCGAGCGAGGTTCCTTCGCACGGCTTGCCTGAACGAGAGGACTTCATGAGAACGACGCTGATCGCAACCCGGGCGCTCTCTTTTCTGACCGTCGCCGCATCGATCGCGGGCGGCTGCTCCAGCTCCGGACCTGCGCGCACGGACGCGGGAACCGGCACCGGTGGCACGGCGACGGGCGGCGTCGGCGGCACCCCCGGGTCGGGAGGCTCGGGCGGGTCGGGCGGCGGGCCGGCGGATGCCGGCGGTGATGCCGTCAATGGGAGCTCCTTCGTCTATTTCGTGAAGCAGGCCAACGGCACCACGACGGCGACCCTGGCGAGCGGAGCGTTTTCGGTCAACAGCACCTATGGCGCGTCGGGCAACGGGTTCAAGTACGTGGCCCCCAACTATTACGGCACCGTGAGCAACGGCTTCATCTCGTTTCCCACGCCGATGACAGGCAACTTCAGCATCACGGCGGACGTGACCGTCACCGCCGAGAACAAGGCGAACAACGCCTGCGGCATCGGGGTCGGCATGACCACGGGATGGGGCGGGACCGACTCCTTCGCCTACCTGCTGATGCGCAATTCGAACAACTCCACCAACGGCACCTACGTCAGCGGCGCCAGCGCGATATCGTCGGGCGCGCCCACGGTCGCTTTCACCAACGGGACGCCGCTGCAGCTGACGTTCAGCCGCACCGGCAGCACCGTCTCCTACGGCGCCGGTCCAGTCGGAGGCACGCTGACCACGAACACCACCGCCGCGAGCGCCCTCACGAACGGGACGACTGTCTATGGCAGCGGCGCGGTCTACCCGACGATCTCCTTCGACAACGTCGCGGCCACCATCACGAACCTGGTGATCAAGGACGGGAGCGGCGCCACGGTCTACGACTCGGCGACGGGCACCCTGGTCAACTACATTCCCGCGTCGCTCGCGCTCTCGGCGAGCACCGTGAATTTGAACAAGGACGCCTCGGCGTCCGTGACCGCAACCGCGATCGCCATCGGAGGCGCGGTCTCGGGCGTGACGGCGGTATCGGCGGATCCGACCATCGCGACGGCGACGGTCGCCAACGGCGCGACCGACTCCACCATCACGCTCAGCGGCCTCAAGGGCGGCGCGACGATGGTCACCGTCACCAACACCGGTGACGCCAACCCCGCGACGAACACGAAGACGATCTTGGTCTCCGTCGCCGAGTATGCAGCCACCGATCCCTACGGCTCGATCGCGACGCTCGCGTATCCGGCCCCGGGGGCGACCAACGCCTACACGGACGGGGAGCTCGCGCTCACCTTCGACGCGCCTCCCACCTTGAACACGGGGGGCCTCATCAAGATCCTCGCGCTCGCTGACGGCAGTGAGGTCGACAGCATTGGCTTCGCCGGCGAGACCCAGACGTTCGGCACGACGGTGATCAACGTCGGGTCGCAGCTGGTTCGGGTCGGCGGCAACACGGTGTTCTTCACGCCTCACCTGGGGAAGCTCGCCTATGGCACGGCCTACTACGTGGCCATTCCCACCACCTCCATCACCGGCACGTTGACCGGCGTTGCTTTCAACGGTCTCACCAACCTGAGCACGGTGGCCACCTGGAAGTTCACGACCCGAGCGGCCCCGACCCTGAGCGCGGCGGGCGTGACGGTCGACGGCGCGCAGAGCAGCACCGCGAATTTCCGCACCTTACAAGGCGCGCTCGGCGGCCTCGCGGCGGGGTTGTCTGGCGCCACCAACATCACGATCAACATCGCGGCCGGCACCTACAACGAGCTGGTCCACTACGCGGGACCGGGCGCGACCCAGACCCTCACCATCGCCGGGCCGGCGGGGAACACCGAGGGGGCCAACTGCGTCGTCCAGTACGCCAACGGCAACATGGTGAACGGCAGCACGCAGGCGCGCGCCTCCGCCTACTTCACCGGCACCAACTTGGTCCTGGAGAACGTCACCTTCAAGAACACCGGGGTCCGTTCGGTCGTGAGCCAGGCCGAGGCTCTCTACTTCGCCGGCGGGTCGGCGTTCACCCTGGCCGCCTTCAACAGCTCCTTTTCCAGCAACCAGGACACCATCCAGTCGTCGGGGCGGAACTGGTTTTACCACTGCTACATCGAGGGAAACGTCGATTTCATCTGGGGCACCGCCGATGCGGCGCTGTTCGAGAACTGCAGCCTGCGGTTCATCAACGACGCGGGGGGCGGGGCGGCCAGCTACGGCCTCTTCGTCGCCCGCACGGGTGCGACCATCGCCGCGGGCGCGAACGGCACGGTTCCGAAGGGGTACGTGCTGCTCAATTCCACGGTCAGCGTCGACGCCAACGTGACCGCCACCTTCGGCCGAGATGCGGGCACAGGCGCCTTCTATGACCAGGCGGCCCTCATCAACGTCGTCTTCAGCGGGGCAGGCACGATCGGTGCCGGCATCTGGAACGTCACCACGGCGCCGCTCTCCCTCGGCGACTCCAGCTACGTCGGCTGGAAGTCGGCGGGGTGCTCGGGGCTCAACCTCGCGACGCTGACCACCGATCCAAAGACCTCGGCGACCATCGCCAGCCAGACGACGGAGTACGATTCCCGGGACCACATCCTGAACCGCGTCGTGACCGTCACGGCAGGGGTGCCGGGCGGGTTCCAGGCGGCCGCCACGACCTGGGATGTCTCGTCGCTCGCGACCGCCTGGGGCGCCCCCTAGCCAGGCTACCGGGAACTGAACTAGCCGCCGCCCATCGACAGGCGGATCTCCTCCAGGTCCTTGATGCGGTCGCGGAGGGCGGCCGCCCGCTCGAACTCCAGCTTCTCCGACAGCTCGAGCATCTGCCGGCGGAGCGCCGTGATCGTCTTGGGGATCTCCTCCAGCGCGACGTCGGCGGCCTTGGCCTCCCTGGCCGTCTTGGCCAGGTCGACGAAGTCGTCCTGCGCGGTCCCCTCCAGCGCGGCGATCGCCTTCTCGATCGTCTTGGGGGTGATGCCGTGCGCCTTGTTGTGCGCCTCCTGGGCGGCGCGGCGGGCGCGCGTCACGTCGATCGCCTTCTTCATCGAGTCGGTGTGGCGGTCGGCGTACATGATCACCTTGCCGCGCACATTGCGGGCGGCGCGGCCGATGGTCTGGACGAGCGAGCGCTCGGCGCGCAGGAAACCCTCCTTGTCGGCGTCCAGGATGCCCACCAGCGAAACCTCGGGCAGGTCGAGCCCCTCGCGCAAGAGGTTGATCCCGACCAGCACGTCGAACTCGCCGAGGCGCAGGTCGCGCAGGATCTCGATCCGCTCCAGCGTGTCGATGTCGGAGTGCAGGTAGCGGACGCGGACGCCGAGCTCGGCGTAGTACTCGGTGAGATCCTCGGCCATGCGTTTGGTCAGCGTGGTGACCAGCACCCGGTCGCCCATCTTGATCCGCTCGCGGATTTCGCCGAGCAGGTCGTCGACCTGCTGGCCGACGGGGCGGACCTCGATCTCCGGATCCAGCAGCCCGGTCGGACGAATGATCTGCTCGACGACGACGCCCTCGGCGCGCTGAAGCTCGTAGTCGGCGGGCGTCGCCGAGACGAACAGAGTCTGGCCGGTGCGCGCCTCCCACTCGTCGAAGCGCAGTGGCCGGTTGTCGAGCGCCGACGGCAGCCGGAACCCGAACTCGACCAGCGTCTGCTTGCGCGCGCGGTCCCCTTTGAACATCGCCGCGATCTGGGGGACGGTCTGGTGCGACTCGTCGACGAAGAGGAGAAAGTCCTTGGGGAAGTAGTCGAGCAGCGTCGGCGGCGGCTCGCCCGGGGCGCGGCCCGAGAGGTGGCGCGAGTAGTTCTCGATCCCCTTGCAGCGCCCCATCTGCTCCAGCATCTCGAGGTCGTAGAGGGTCCGCTGCTGCAAGCGCTGCTCCTCGACCAGCTTGTTCTCCATCTTGAGCTGGCCCAGGCGCTCGCGCAGCTCCTCCTTGATGCCGGCCATCGCCTTGGTGAGCCGATCGGCGGGCGTCACGTAGTGCGAGCCGGGGAAGATCGACACCTCGTCGATCTTGCGCAGGACCTTGCCGCGCAGCGGGTCGACCTCCGAGATCGCGTCGATCTCGTCGCCGAACCACTCGACGCGGATCGCCTTTTCGCGCTCGTAGGCGGGGAAGATCTCGACGGTGTCGCCGCGCACGCGGAACGTCCCGCGCGAAAAATCGATGTCGTTGCGCTCGTATTGGATCTCGACGAGGCGGCGCAGCACGGCGTCGCGCCGGACCTCCACTCCGCGCGCCAGATCCAGCTTCATCCCCAGGTAAGCCTCGGCGGCGCCGATGCCGTAGATGCAGGAGACCGAGGCGACGATCAGCGTGTCGGGCCGGGTGAGCAGCGCGTAGGTCGCCGCGTGGCGCATCCGGTCGATCTCTTCATTGATGAGCGAGTCCTTCTCGATGTACGTGTCGGTCGAGGGGACGTACGCCTCGGGCTGGTAGTAGTCGTAGTAGCTGACGAAGTAGTGGATGGCGTTGTCGGGGAACAGCGACCTGAACTCCGACCACAGCTGGTGGGCCAGCGTCTTGTTGTGGGCGATGACCAGCGTCGGGCGCTGGATCCGCTCGACCACCTGGGCGACGGTGAACGTCTTGCCGCTGCCGGTGATGCCGAGCAGCACCTGCGTCGGATCGCCGCGCACGACTCCGGCCGTCAGCTCCTCGATGGCCCGTGGCTGATCGCCCATCGGTTTGAGGTCCGTGGTGAGGCGGAACGGCGTCGGCAAAACGCTATAGTGTACGCGATGGGCAATCGGCCGATGCGCGGCTTTTACGCGATCCTCGACGCGCCGGCCTCCTGGCTCGACGACCCCGAGGCGCTCGAGCGGCGGGCGCGCCAGCTGCTGGCGGCGAACCCCTGCTGCCTGCAGCTCCGGGCCAAGGAGGCGGGCGCGCGGTCGCTGGCGGCAGGTGCGCGGTCGCTCGTGCGCCTCTGCCGCGAGTCCCGTGTGCCCTTCTGTGTGAATGACCGGCTCGACGTGGCCCTGAGCGTCGGAGCCGACGCCGTTCACCTCGGCCAGGACGACCTGCCGCTCGCCGACGCGCTCCGCGTGCGCGCCGAGGCGGGCCGGCCCGATCTGGTCATCGGGTTCTCCACCCACGACCGGGCGCAGGCCGTGGCGGCGGCGGGTGGCGGCGCCGACTACATCGGCTTCGGGCCCGTGTTCGCCACCGGCAGCAAGGTCAACCCCGATCCCGTCGTCGGCCTCGCCCAGCTGGCCGACGTCTGCCGCAGCGTCCAGGTCCCGGTGGTGGCCATTGGCGGGATCGCGCTCGACGCGGTCGAGTCGGTCGCCCGCGCCGGGGCCAGCGCCGCCGCTTTGATCGCCGCGATCGCCACCGCTTCGGACCCGACCGCCGCGGGACTGCAGATTCGGGCGGCGTTCGAGCGCTCGTCGCAGGCGTAGGCCCAGATCCCACGAGGCGTGTTACCTTCGTGGCCCGGAGGTCGACGGATGGCCCGATGTCGTTTTCTGGGACTGGCGGTGGTGCTCGCGGTCGTCGCAGCGTCGCCCGGTTGCAGTGGGGGTAGCGGCACAGGCTCGGGTGGGGCGTCCGGCCACGTCGGAGCGGCGGGAGCCACCGGGACCACGGGTGGCGCGGGGGCCGGCGGCGCGTCCGGTCACGCGGGCACGGCGGGCACGGCGGGCAGTGCGGGGGCCGGCGGCGCGTCCGGTCACGCGGGAACGGCGGGCGCGGCGGGTGGTGCGGGGGCCGGCGGCGCGTCCGGTCACGCGGGAACAGCGGGCGGCGCGGGGGCCGGGGGCGCGGCCGGTGCCAGCGACCTGTGCGGCGGAATCGTGCCGGACCAAAGCGCGGACTGCGGCGGGTGCATCAGCTCCACCTACTGCACCACCGAGATGGCCTGCGCCGCCGATCCGGCCTGCAAGCAGATCGTCGAAACCGGACGGGGAGATTGCTCCAACTCGAACTTCGCAATTTTGAATGAGGTGGCGACGTT
This sequence comes from uncultured Pseudomonadota bacterium, assembly GCA_963831685.1. GTDB lineage: Bacteria > Myxococcota_A > Polyangia > Fen-1088 > Fen-1088 > JADGRB01. Next base: position 116,474 of record CAWHRJ010000003.1, on the reverse strand, counting down.
CGAATGCGACTGCGCTGCCAATATATTCCCCTGCCAGCCGCTGCCGACCGACGCGTCCACCGGCGGGCAGGACGCCTCGACCGGGCACGACGCGGGCTGCACCGAATTCGTCGGACCGTCGTCGGACTGCGAGGCGTGCCTGGAGACTCACTGCTGCGCCGCCGCGGCGGCCTGCAGCCAGGACACCGCTTGCGAACAGGACGTCCAGAACGGCGCGGGCTCGAGCGCCACGTTCGCTACGCTGAAGAGCTGTTCCAACACGTTCTCTTGCAGCGGTACCTGCGCGTTCAACTGAGCGTCCCGCGACAGGCGCGAACCGCCCAGGCAACGGGCAGAAGCGCCGGAGCTAGCTGGTGCAGGACGACTTGGGAAGCTTGGCGATCGACTTCAGCTCGCCGCGCGCGTCGGCGGCGCGCGCCGACTTGGGGTAGCGCTTCACCAGGTCGGAGAGTAGCGCCTTGGCGTCGCCGCAGAACCTGAGCTGGACGAACGCCAGTGAGAGCTGCCACATTGCCTCGGGGACCTCGGGGCCCGACGGGTAGTCCTGCAGCACCTTCTGGAACTCCGCCGCGGCGTTGGGGTACTTGCTCTCCTGGACGAACGACATCCCGATCGCCAGGTGGGCCTGCGCGGCGCGCGGGTCCTGCGGGAAGCGCTGGATGAACACGCGGTAGAAGCGGCGGCCGTCGTCGCGCTGGCCCGACGCGAGGCGCTGGCCGGCCTGAGCCCAGAGCTGCTCCTTGTCGTTCGGCATCTCGGGTGCGACGCGATCGACGATCTTGTTCTGCGTCTGCTCCAGCGACGCCAGGCGCGACTCGAACTGGGTCCGGGCCTCGGTCGCCTGCCGCGTCTCGAGGTCGATGGAGTGGCCAATCTCCTCGATGCGCCCCTGCAGAGCCTGGATGTCCTGCTCCGACTTGGCCGCCTTGGCGCCCACGTCGGCGGAGTTTCGGGTGAGGAGCGCCGTCGCCTCGTCCAGCACCTTGCGCAGGCGGACGACCTGCTCCTTGTACTCCTTGTCGCGCTTGTCGATCTCGTCGAGGCGGACGCGCAGCGCGTTGATGTCGGTCCGCATCTTGTCGCCCTCGCTCGTCGTCACGCAGGACGGCAGCGCGAAGAGGCCGCCCGCCAAAAGGGCGACAGCCAGAAGGGCAGAGCGGCGGCTACTTCCAGCTGAAGTCGACACGTCGATCCTGGGCCCAGCTCGGCTCGTCGGTTCCCTTGGCGTCCAGCGACCCGCGCGGCAGGACCGACAGCTTGTTGCCGTCGACCCCCAGCCGCCCGAGGTGATCGCGCACCGACTGCGCGCGCTTCTCGGAGAGCGCCAGGTTGTACTCCTGCGTCCCCCTCGGGTCGGTGTGGCCGACCAGCGTGGCCGGACGGCCGATCTGCTTGAGGCAGTCGGCGTCGCGCGCCAGCGTCGCGGTCGCCTCGGTGGTCAGCGCCGACTCGTTGAAGTCGAACAGCACCGGATCGAGCGTGCACTGCGTGGGGGGCGGTGGCGGCGCCTTCTCGGTGGTGCAGAAGCCGTTCACGCAGTCTTCGTTCTGGGCGCAGTCATTCTCGCTCTTGCAGGGCTTCTTGGAGGTGCAGCTGCCGGCCACGCAGTGCTGGCCGCCGGGGCACTCCTTGTCGCCGGCGCAGGCACGGCAGCGGTTGGCGATGCACTCCTGCTTGGCCGGGCACTGCGCCTTGCTGCTGCAGTAGCCCGGGATGGCCGAGCACTTGCCGGCCTTGCACTCGTTACCGGCCGGGCAGTCGTTCGAGTCGCGGCACTGCTGGCACTTGTTGGCGACGCAGAACTCCTTGGGGTGGCAGTTCTTGTCGGTCTCGCACGAGGGGTAGTCCGGCGTGCAGCTCGCCGCGAACGCAGCAGCGACGATCAGCAGAGCCAGCGGCGCCGACAGCCGGACCGCCCGAACGGCCCGCGCGAAAGGACGAAGCATACGCATGAATGGGGACCCCCTCGACGGGGAAAACCGTACGTTCGCTCGCTCTTAATGTCAACGCGAACCCCGTCGACCGTCCATCTAATCCCTTTCGGGGTCGGCCCTCGGCTCTTGCTCGGGCCCAGGCCTGAGGGTTCGCCCCGACCTCCGATTCGTCTTTGGGGTGGCGTCCATGGTATTTGAGGAGCCCGGTCGGAAGCCCCCACGTGAAGTGGTTCATCACGCACCTGTCGACCCTCTCCCCGCTTGGTGCGTATGCCTGGCTCGGCGGGATCCTGTTGCTCTGCGGCCTGGGGCTGCCGATCCCCGAGGACATCTCGCTCATCGCCGCCGGGTACTTCTCCTGGCGGGGTGTGCTGAACATCAACAAGGCTTTTCTGGTCTGCTTCGTGGCCGTGCTGGCGGGCGACTCCCTGGCGTTCTTCCTGGGGCGCTACTTCGGCCGGCGCGTCCTGGCCAGCCGGCTGGCGCGGCGGTATTTCACCCACCGCCGGCAGATCAAGGTGCGCGCCTACTTCCGGAAGTTCGGCAGCAAGGTGGTGCTGGTCGGGCGGTTCACGCCCGGGCTGCGCTTCACCATCTTCTTCACCGCCGGGACGCTGCATCTCCGCCCCCCGGTTTTTCTCATCTACGACTTCTCGGCGGCCGCGTTCACGGTCCCGCTGCTGGTCTACTCGGCCTGGTTCTTCGGCGGCCAGATCGACTACGTCGTCCGCTACGCGCGCCGGACCGAGCACGGCATCGTCGTGGCGGTGGTGATCGGCGCGGTGATCATCGCCGTGCGCGCCTGGCGCCGGCACAAGCGGATCACGGAGGCCCGGATGGCGTCAACTGAATCGGGACCCTGAGAGGGTCCCGCGCCCCCCGCGATGAGGTCGGCCGAGCAGAGCTCGACCGCCCTCGACGCGATCTGTGAGGGTGCCGCCTCAGCCGGCGGCAGGTTCTTGCTGCGTCATGCAGTGCAACGTGCCGAGGCCCCAGACCAGATCGACGGCGTGGATGCCGACGACGGCGCGCGTGGGGAAGAGGTCGCGCGAGGATCGCGAGCGCCTCGCGGTCGTGCGGGTCGTTGAAGGTCGGCACGAGCACGACGCGCGTTGCGCGATGTAGAAGTTCGCGTAGCTCGCGGGCAGGCGCACGCCGTCGAGCACGACGCGGCGCCGGCATGGGCAGCGTCTCGACGCGCAGCGCGCTCGCCGTCGGCGTTGGTCATCGCCTCGAGGCGCGCGCGGTTCTCGCGCAGCGGCGCGTGGTTCGCGTCGGCGGCGTCGTCCTCGGCGGCGATGACCACCGTGCGTCGCGTCGACGAAGCGCGCGAGATCGTCGACGTGGCCGTGCGTGTCGTCGCCCGCGATGCCGTTGCCGAGCCACAGCACCTTGCGCACGCCGAGGTGCTCGCCAGCACGCGCTCGAGCTCCTCGCGCGACATGCCCGGGTTGCGCGCCTGCACGGGCGACAGCAGGCACTCCTCGGTCGTGAGCATCGTGCCGCGCGCCGTTGACGTCGATGCTGCCGCCCTCGAGCACGACGCGCCACGGCTTGCCCGCCGACCGTCGACCGTGGGCTTCCACTGCGTCATGCTCGAGCCGCTTGCGCGAGCCGTGTCGTTGACGGCGTCGTCCTTCTTGTGGTTGGCGTACTTCGCCCAGCCGTTGAAGCGCCAGTTCGTCATGGCGACGCTCGCCGGCGTCGTCGCGTCACGAACAGCGGGCACGTGTCGCGCGTCCAGCTGCGGTCGGTCGGCACGCGGAAGAACTCGCACGCGCGCCGAGGTCGACGCCCACGCGCGCGAGCAGCGCGCGCGCGCCTTCTTCGGTCCGTCGCGGCGTCGGGCACGAGGATGCGCACGAGCTCGCCGCGCGCGAGGTGGCGCACGACCTCGCCGTAGACCCACGGGATGGGCGCGAGCTTGCCCGGCCAGTCGGCGCGCCTCGTGCGGCCAGGCGAGCCAGGTCGCCTCGTGCGGCTCCCACTCGGCGGGCATGCGGAAGCCGAGCGCCGCCGGCGTCGTCGACCGCGGTGCCGCGCCAGCCGCGCGTCATTCGTCGATGAACCGCCGCGTGATGTCGCCGTAGGCGTCGATGCGGCGATCGCGCAGGAACGGCCAGTGCTGGCGCACCGTCTCCTGGTGCCGGCGGTCGCACGTCGACGATCAGCGTCTCCTCGTCGGTGCGCGACGCCTCCTTCAGCACGACGCCGAACGGATCGGCGACGAACGTGCCGCCCCAGAACTCGATGCCCGCGCCGGCGGCTCCGGTCTCGGCGGCTTCTCGTGGCCGACGCGGTTGACCGCCGCGACGTAGACGCCGTTCGCGATGGCGTGCGCGCGCTGGATCGTCTGCCACGCCGAGGCCTGCGCCGCGCCGAACTCGGCCTTCTCGGCGGGGTGCCAGCCGATCGCCGTCGGGTAGAAGAGCACGTCGGCGCCCGCGAGCGCCGTGAGCCGCGCGCCCTCGGGGTACCACTGGTCCCAGCAGACGAGCGTGCCGATGCGGCCGTACGCCGTGTCGAACGCGCGGAACCCGAGGTCGCCCGGCGTGAAGTAGAACTTCTCGTAGTAGAGCGGGTCGTCGGGGATGTGCATCTTGCGGTAGCATGCCCCGCGTGCTGCCGTCGGCGTCGAAGACGACCGCCGTGTTGTGGTAGAGGCCGGCCGCGCGCCGCTCGAACAGCGAGCCGATGACGACGACGCGCGCCTCCTTCGCGACGCGCGCGAGCGCCTCGGTCGTCGGCCCGGGATCGGCTCGGCGAGATCGAAGTTCGCGTGGTCCTCGGTCTGGCAGAAGTACTGCGAGCGGAACAGCTCGGGCAGGCAGATGACCTGGGCGCCCGCCTTCGCGGCCTCGCGCACGCGCGCGACGGCGCGCTCGAGGTTGTCGCGCCGGATCGGTCGAGCAGCGCATCTGCACGAGCCCGAGCGTGAACGTCGGTGCGGCGACGGCCATCGCGGCCTACTATTCTCGGCGCGCCCGGCGAAATGCAAGCGACGTTTGCGTCACGCGTCGCAGCGAGCATGGCCGATGATGTTGCGCAGCAGGCGATCCCAGACGGGCTTCGCCTCGGCGAAGTAGCGCTCGGTGTCGGCGAGGATCCGCGCGCCGCCGCCGTCGCCGTTGGCCTCGCGCACGTAGTCGGCGTCCTCGCGCACCCACACGGCGATCGACTCGGCGGGCGAGCTCGCAGTGGAACTGCAGCCCGAAGTGCCGCCAGCCGAGGCGGAACGCCTGGTGCGGGCAGACCGGCGTCGAGGCGAGGGCACCGCGCCGCGCGGCAGGTCGAACGTGTCGCCGTGCCAGTGCAGCACCATCTCCTGCGCGCGCAGGCCCGCGAGCGCCGGCTCGCGCTCGGCGCCGACGAAGTCGACCGGTCCCCAGCCGACCTCGCGCGCGGCTCGCGGCCCGTCGGCGGCGCGGCGCGTGTTCGGGTAGACGCGCGCGCCCCGCGGCGGCGGCGAGCAGCTGCGCGCCGAGGCAGATCCCGAGCACGGGGCGATCGCGCGCGATGCGCCTCGCGCAGGAGCGCGATCTCGGGCGCGAGGAACGGCCAGCGCGGATCGTCGACGTCGCCCACGCCCATCGGCCCGCCCATGGCGACGACGAGCTCGTCGGGCGCGAGATCGCTCGGGCACGGCGTCGCCCGGTAGAGCGTGGCGCACGTCGACCGCGACGCTCCGCTCGGCCAGCAGCTCGGCGACGCGCTCCGGGCCCTTCGGTCGGCGTGTGCTGGAGGACGATGGCGCGCTTCACGCGCCGATGTATGGCCCACGGCGGCGGCGGCGCCTCGACCAAAAGCGTCGCGCCCGTCACGGGGTGGACGAAGCGCGATCGTGTGCGCGTGGAGGCGCAAGGCCCGCCGCGTCGCGCGCGCCGGCGCCGCCGTAGACGCGCGTCGCCGACGATCGGGGACCCGGCGGCCGCGAGGTGCGCCCGCACCTGGTGGGCGCGCCCCGCGTGCAGCCGCGACGCGCACGAGCGTCGTCGCGCCGCGCCGCTCGACGACCTCCCACTCGGTGCGCGCCGCGCAGCGGCGTCGCGCCCGCCGCCGACGCGCACGCGCCCGCCGCGGCGACCGCGCGCCCGATGGGCGCCGATCTCGACGCCGCGCTCGGGCGGCGCGCCCGCGACCTCGGCGAGGTAGGTCTTCCGCAGCTCGGCGCCGCGCAGCGCCGCGCGCAGCGCGGTCCCAGGCGGCGCGGCTGCGCGCCGCGATCAGCACGCCGCTCGTCTCGTTGTCGAGCCGGTGGCACGAGGCCCGCCCTCGCGCGCGTCCGGCGACGCGGCCGCGCACTCGGGAAAGCGCGCGACGATGGCGTTCGCCGCCGTCCCGCGCTCGCCCGCGCGCAGCGGGTGCGAGGGCACGCCGCGCCGGCTTGTCGACGGCGACGAGCGCCGTCGTCGACGTGGAGCCACCGACAGCGAGCGCCGCCGGATCGGGCTCGACGCCGCGCCCCTCCGGCGACTCGCGCGCGCCGGCGTCGTCGTCGATCTCGACCGTCTGCCCCGGCGACGACGCGCTCGCCCTTGCTTGCGCGACGCGTCCGTCGACGCGCACGCCGCCCGCCGCGACCAGCCGCCGCGCGGCCGCGACGCCGAGGCCGGGCAGCGCCCCGGCGACGACGTGATCGAGGCGCGCGCCGGCGCGATCGCGGCGTCGACGCGAACGCGCGCCATGCGCGCCGCTACTTCTTCTTCGCCGGCAGCCGGGGCTGGCGCGGCTTGCGCGGTGCGCCTTGCGCGGCTTGGCCGCGGGCGGCTTGGCGGCCGCGACGGCGACCTTGCTTCTTCGGCCGTCGTGCGCCGCAGGTCTCTGCGCCGGGCTCGGCGCCGGGCTTGTGCGCTTCGCCGCCGTCGCCGCCGTCGCGCCGCCCGGGGCCCGCTTCTCGCGGCCGGGCGTCAGTCCCATCGACACCTCGCGCGGCGGCTCGCCCGTCGGCGAGTAGACGACGATGCGCTGCCCGTCGTGCAGCTCGGTGTTGTACGAGAAGCGGTTGATGCGCGCGAGATCGCCGGGCGTCAGCCCGTAGCGGCGCCCGACCTTCGCGAGCGTGTCGCCCGCCTTGGCCGTCACAGGAGCCGCTTCTTGCCCCGCCGCGCCGTCTCGAGCTCGAGGAACTCCTCCGACCCGAGCGTCACGACCCGCACCTTGCCCGGATCGAGCAGCAGCACGCCCACCGGATCGAAGTCCTTGCGCACGAAGATCTGCAGCACCATCCGCGGGTGCAGCTTGGCCGTCGGATCGAGGTTGTTCCACTCGCATGAGATCGTCGGCGCGCACCCCGAACGTCTCGGCGATCTCGTCGAGGCCGTCGCCGTCGCGCGTCCGATAGAAGACGCGCTCGCGCCCGTCGTAGGCGAACGAGCGATCGGGCACCGCGACGATCACCGTGTCGTCGTCGGCGACCGCGTCGGCGCCGGCGCGTCGTCTTGTCGCGGCTCGCCGGTCCTTCGCCTGGTCCTTGTCCCTTTCTTTGTCCTTCTGCTGGGCGGCCACCGCGCGGCGCGGGACGACGAGCGATGTCACGCCCGCGCGCAGCTCGCGCGTGTCCTTGACGCCGTTGAGCCGGCGCAGCTCGCGCGCGGTGCGGCCGCGGGCGCGCGCCAACGTCGTCGAGCGTCTCGCCGAAGCGCAGCACGACCGTCTCCGAGCTTGTCGGCCGCGCGCGTTCTCGTCGACGTTCTCGGCGAACGCCGCGGCCGTGCCGGGCGGCAAACGCACGCGCGACGGCCGCGATCGGGCGGCGTGCGATCGCGCACAGAGCTCGGGATTCAGCGCCTCGATGACCTCGGGCCTGCGTCCCGGCGGCGCGCGCGATCGTCGGCAGCGCCGTGCCGGCCGGCGCCTCGACCGGCTCGTAGGCGTACGGCGCGTCGGGCGTGACGTCGCCGAAGCCGAACGCCGCCAGCGTTGTGCCCGACGATGGCGGCCGCCAGGATCTTCGGGACGTAGATGCTCGACTCCCACGGCAGCCCCGACTCGTGCCGCGTGAGCTCCCAGTAGTCGTTCGTGTTGTAGGTGGTGATCGACCTCAGCACGGAGCCGTAGCCGGCGTTGTAGGCGGCGAACACGAGCGTACCAGGAGCCGAACCGGACGTAGAGATCCTTGAGATAGCGCGCCGCCGCATCGACGGCGCGCTCGGGATCGCAGCGCGCGTCGACCCAGTAGCTGACCTCGAGGCCGTAGGCGCGCGCGGCGCCCGGCATGAACTGCCAGATCGCCACCGGCGCCGACCCGCGAGCGCGCGCCGGTGTCGAACCCGCTCTCGACCATCGCGACGTAGAGGAGATCCTTCGGGAGCCCCTGACGCTCCAGCGTCTTCTCGAACAGATCGCGGTATCGGCCGGCGCGGCGCAGCCAGCCGGACATGACGGCGTGCCCCTTGGGATCGTTCTTGAAGTAGTCGAGGTAGCGGAGGACCTGCGCATCCCAGCGCACCGGCAGATCGGGGAGCTTGAGGCTGCGCAGCCACTCCGAGTCCGGCGGTGGCGTGGCGCCGTCGTCGCGGCCGGCAGGTGGCGGGGAACGAACCTCCGCCGCCACGTCGCCGCTGCCGCCCCACGCGCCGGGAAGCGCGCTCGGTGGCAGCGCCGCGTCGCCGTCGCGGCCGGCGGGCGTCGTCGCAGCGGGGCTTCCGGGTTTCGGGAACGCCTGCTCCTCGAAGCGGCGGATCTCGCGCAGCTCCGGTGTTTCGCTCGCCGCGACGTCGTCGACGGGGACGCCCCGAACGGCGCGTCGCTCCGCGAGGCTTCGGTCGGCGGAATCGGCCGCGCCAGAGGAGCTCGGCGCCGTGGCGGCGGCGCGCGCGCCCGCCCCCGAAGCCAAAAGGGAAGCGAGCGCGAGACCCGCGCGCGCGACTGCCGACGACGCCATGTGGTGCGGATCGTATCGGATCGCGGCCCCGGCTTCAAAAATCCGTGTCTTCGACGTTGATTGTTCCACTCGGGGTGCTATAGATGGCAGGTCATGCCCTTTGGAATGGGCTTCGGCGAGCTGATGCTCGTCCTTGTCATCGTCGTCGTCGTCTTCGGCGCGAAGAAGCTGCCGCAGCTCGGCGATGGCCTCGGCAAGGCCATCAAGAACTTCAAGCGTGCGGTGAATACGCACGACGAGATCGAAGTCTCGCCCACCAAAAAGAGCGAGCTCGGCGACGACGCCGACAAGCCCGCCAAGTAGCTGCTCGCGGTCCCGCACGCGGCCCACCCTGGCCGGCGCAAGCCTTGGAGGGGGTTTTGGGGGGATTGCTGCGGCCGCGCTAACTACGCGGAATGTCAAAGCGTTTAATATCCGCGGATAATCGTTTGGTGTATTACAGGATTGACCGCGACATTTGTCTATGACACCCTAGGACAATGACGACAGCACGTACGATCAAGCGGTACGCGAATCGGAAGCTCTACGATACACGCGACAGTCGCTACGTGACGCTGGACCACATCGCAGCAATGGTGCGGGCCGGCGACGACGTTCGCGTGGTCGAGAACACGACGCGGGCGGACCTCACGACGGCGACGCTGGCGCAGATCATCTTCGAGGAAGAGAAGAAGACGCCGCGCCTCTCCGTCGCCGGGCTGCGCAAGATCATCCAGGGGGGGATGCCGGGGGCGACCAGCGCGCCGCCGGCCGCGGCCCCCGTGGGTGGCACGCCGCCCCCGGCCGCGCCGAGCGCCGCCGGCAGCGGTGGCATCGGCGGCGCCGCCGCTTAGGGCGCGCTCCCCGCGTTCTAGCGTGAAGCCAGGACACCTCCCTGATCCCCGCAGCTGACGCAGGCGATCAGAAGTCGAGGCCTGCCGACAGCGAGAAGCTCTCCTGCGTCCCGCTGTTGTCGTGGGCGTCGATGCCACTGTCGTCGCTGGTGCTCGAGCCGGCCTGCACGATGTCGCCCTCGACGGTGACGAACACCACCGAGAGCTTGAGCTTGAAGCCGAGCGACCAGCGGTAGCGGGTGATGATGCTCTCCGACGCGAACGTGAAGTTGTTGTTGAGGTCGTTCCAGGTTCCGTCGTTCGCGGCCATGCAGCCGCCCGGCGTCTGGCCGCTACCGGCCGTCACCAGGTGCTGCGCATAGGCGTCGCAGCTCGGCGTGGTGTCGATGACACCGCTGCGGGCGTCGATGAAGAGGACGTTCCAGCCGAAGAAGGGCTCGATGCGCGCCGTGCCGCCGATGCCGAACGCCTTCGAGGCCAGGACGTCGACGCCCCAGACGGTCATGTTGACCTGGCTGCTCCCGAGCAGCTGCGAGACGGAGCCGCGCACCGCGAACGACGGCAGCACCCAGTCGTGAAACCCTTCCTGCAGCGCGATCTTCGCGTAACCCTGGATCGCGTACATGTGCGAGCCGAGGACGTCGACGGCGCCGGCCCCGAGCTCGACGGCGGGCAGCGGAAACCAGAGTCCCTTGCGCACGAAACCGCCGACGGTGGTCAGCGAGGAGCTCGGGCGGACAGCCTGTCGATTGCCCGCGTCCACCCCGGCAATGCCGTCCCAGTACGCGATTCCTGAGGTGGTGTCTCCGTTGATCTTGCGGTTGTTGTTGATCGTCGTGAACCCGAGCTCCGCCGAGAACTGGAAGCCGGCGTAGCCGAGCGTATCGGCGGGCGTCATCAGGCGTGGCGCCACGACCACGCCGAGCTCGGACATGAGGCTCCGGTAGCGGGACTGGTCGTCGGCGTAACCGACGGCGGTCGACTTGAGACAGCTGTTCATCACGGCGCCGGTCGCGTCCGTCGACTTCAGACAGAGGTTCGACAGATTGAGATCGTTCTTGTCGGCGCGCGCGATCGCCTGCCACGAAAACGCGACAGCCGCGACGAGGCCCACGGTGAGAGGGAGGGGTCGCGGACGGCGCCGTCCCCGGAACGAGACCATTGCCGTGTACGGTACGGGCTGGCGTTCCAGAGTGTCAAGGCGGCTCTGGGTGGCCTTGTCTGCTACCGTTCGCTCCGACCCCTCCATGCGCTCCCGTCTGACGACCCGTTTGATTGTGGCGGCCGCCCTGGGCGGGGTGGCCGTGGCCGCCATCTTCCTTCCCAGCCGGCGTTTCACGCTGCTCGAAGCGGCGGTGGCCGGGCTGCTCGGCGTCGGGCTCGGCGACCTCTTCACCCTCGGGCTCGAGCGGCTGGTGGGGATGCGGTATCTGCACCGCGGGCGGCGGTCGCGCGGCGCGCGGGTGGGGCTGGGGGTGGGGGTGGCCCTGATGGCCGTCGGGTTCGGGGTCTTCGCGCTGGTCCATGGGCATTCGCGCGCGCTCGAGACGGTGGCCGTCCTCGGGGCGCTGGCCGGCGGGCTGACGGTGGTGGTGGCGTTCCTTCTCCGCACGTTCTCGGTGTTCACCACCGTGTCGACGATGGGGGTGGTGCTGGGGGTCGCCTCCCTGGTGGTGGTGCTGGGGGTGACGAGCGGGTTCGAACGCGAGTTCCAGGACAAGGTGCTGGCGCTGAACGCCCACCTCATCGTCATGCCCTATGGCGACGCCGACATCGACGGTCCCGAGATCGCCGAAATCGAGACCCGCCTGCGGGGGATGCCCGGGGTCGTGCGGCAGGCGAAGTTCCTCTTCTCGGCGGGCGAGGTGATGATCGGCCGCGTCGGCGCCAACCTGAAGGGGATCGACATCCACCAGGGGGCCGACGATCTGCGCCGGTCGCTCGTCGCCGGCAGCGTCGAGGCGCTGGAGAAGCCCGCGAGCTGCGTGCTGCCGTCGGGGACGCCGCGCAAGACCACCGACGACGTCGGGCGGATCGCTCTCGGGGCGGAGCTGGCGCACCACCTTCACGTCGGGGTGGGCGACTGCCTCTCGATCATGATTCCGTTCAGCTCGGGCGTCGGTGAAGCGCCGATCTCGTACCTCTTCAAGGTGGTCGGCCTCTTCCGGATGGGGTTCAACGAGTACGACACGCGCCTCGCGTACATCAGCATCAGCGACGCGCACCGGCTGGCCAACGCGCGGCGGCTGGTGTCGGGCGTCGAGCTGCGCTTCTCCGATCCGATGATGGCGCTCAGCGCGGCGCCCGAGGTGAAGCGGCGGCTCGACGGCCCCTACCGGATCATCGACTGGAAGGAGCTGAACCACAACCTCTTCATGGCGCTCACCATGCAGAAGGTCATCATCTCGCTCTTGCTGGTGCTGATCATCGTCGTGGCGGCGTTCAACATCATCGCCTCGCTCACGATGATCGTGCTCTCCAAGGTCCGCGAGATCGCCATCCTGAAGTCGATGGGAGCGCCGGCGGGGATGGTGGCGCGCGTCTTTCTCATCGGCGGCACGACCGTCGGCGCCGTGGGGACCGGCCTCGGCATCGCCTTCGGTCTGCTCATCTGCCTGCTGGCGCGGCTCTACGGCTACCCGCTCGATCCGAAGGTCTATCTCATCGGATCGCTGCCGGTGCGGATCGCCGGGGACGAGATCCTGGCGGTCGCCGCCGCGACGCTGGGGATCTGCTTTCTGGCGACGCTCTACCCGTCGCTCCGCGCCAGCCGCCTGCGCGCCGTCGACGGACTCCGATACACCTGAGAGCTAGATCTTCTCCGCGACGCCAGGCGATATCGGCTTCGCGGGCGGGGCGTTCTTGTCCGCCTCGTACTTCGAGGGGCACTTGGCCATGATGCCGTCGGGGATCACCGCCAGCTGGTTGTCCGCGGTCAGCGTCCCCTTGGCCACCACCTCGGCGCCGTCCTTGAAGGTGTCCGGCACCAGGCCGTCGTAGGTGGCGGTGATGATCGCGGGGGCGCGGGGCGCGCGGCTCTCGATCTTGAAGCGGTAGAGCAGCGTCCCCTTGGCTTGCTCGATCGATCCGGCGACGACGTTGCCGTGAACCTGCAGCTTCTTGCCGCGCCAGGCGTCGGCGTTCGAGGTCACCTCGTCGACGTGCTTGTAGTACTCGGCGCCGGCCTTCATCGACGAGCTCAGCAGGTAGCCAACGCTCCCGGCCACCACGAGAACCGTCGCGACGATCTTGATCGCCGTGCCGCGGGCGACCGGGGTCGAGGGGGACACGCCGCTCATCCCGCAAGGGTAGCGCGACGGCCGCCCGATTCAACGTCTTTGATCCTGGCGGGAGCCATGGGAGCCGTTGGCCGCGATCTCGTGGAAATAACGGCAGAACATCTCCATGCCGCCGGCGGCCTGTCCCCAGTCGAAGTTCTCGTTGATGGCGTGGTATCCGTGCTCGGGAAGCGACAGGCCGAGAAAGATCACCGGCGCCTCGAGCAGCCGCTCCATCGTCAACACCGCGCCTATCGAGCCCCCTTCGCGAACGAACGCCGGCTCCTTGCCGAACGTCGCGCGAACCGCCTTGGCCGCCGCCGCGTGGTACGGGCCGCCGATCGGCGCCAGGTACGGTGCCAGCGACGCCTCGTGGGTGACGACCGCGTCGGGAAGGCGCTTCTTCACGAACGCCTTGATGAGCTTGAACACCTTGGCGGGATCCTGATCGGGGACGAGGCGCGTCGACAGCTTGGCCTCCGCGCGATGGGGGACGATCGTCTTGATGCCGGGGCCGGTGTAGCCGCCGACGAGGCCGTGCACCTCCAGCGTCGGCGCCGCGATGAGCGCGGCCAGCGCGTCGACGTCGGAGCGGCTCGGGCGGAGGCTCGAAAGCTCGTGCGCGGCGGCGAAGCGTCGGCGCGTGAACCCGGCGCGCCCGAACGCCTTCTTCTCGACGGCCGAGATCTTGCGGACGCCCGAATAGAACCCGGGGATCTTCACCTTGCCGGTGCGCGCGTCGTACATCGCGGCGAGGAGCGCCGCTAGCTCGCCGATCGGGTTGCGCGCCACGCCGCCGGTCGTTCCCGAGTGAACGTCCTTGGCGCCGGTCTCGAGCGCGATGGTGAACCCCATGAGGCCGCGCAGGCCGTACGAGATCGACGGGTGCCCGGCAGCGGTCCAGATCGTGTCCGACACCACCACCGAGTTGGTCGAAAACGGCGCCCGCGCGCCCGCCGGATCGCCGGCGATCGCCGCCGCCAGGCCGGCCGCGAAGTTCGGGCTGCCGATTTCCTCTTCCAGCTCCCAGAGGAACTGGATGTTGACGCGCGCGCCGGTCTCGCGCGCCAGCCGCGCGCCGTAGAGCGCCGTGAGCGCCGGGCCCTTGTCGTCGGTGGCGCCGCGGCCGAACCAGCGCCGCGGCCCGCCGGCCCCATCTTCGGTCGTCAGCTCGAACGGCGGCGTCTTCCACCCGTCGGCCACTTCCGCCGGCTGCACGTCGAGGTGGTTGTAGACCGTCACCGTCGGCAGCGCGGGGTCCTGGCCAAAGCGGCCGAGCAGCATCGGGAACCCGCCCGTCTCGATCACCTCGACGCGCGCGCCCGCCTCCCGCAGGTAGCCGCCCGCCAGCGCCACGCAGGCGTCCATCGCCGGGCGCCGGCCGGGGTCCATGCTCACCGTCGGGATCCCGACCAGCTCTCCCAGCCGCCACTCGAACTCGGCACGAAGATCTTGGATCTGCCCGCGGACGTTTCCCAGGTTCGTCATCCGGCGATCTCTACCACCGCCATGCGTGGGCCGCCGCGCCTGAATCAGATCGAACGGAGCTGGCCGACGAGGTGCGGAAGCTCGGGGGCGATCAGCTTGCGCACCGCCAGCTCCAGCGCCGCCGGCGATCCGGGCAAGAGGAAGACCGCCACGCCGTCGACGACGCCGGCCTCCGCGCGCGACAGCATCGCCGCCGCCCCGATCTGCTGGAACGAGAGCAGGCGGAACAGCTCGCCGAACCCGGGCAGCCGCTGCTGGAAGAGCGCGCCGACCGCCTCGGGCGTGCGATCCCGCGGCGAGATTCCAGTCCCTCCCGTCACCAGGACCGCGTCGGCGATCGCGGGGCGCGCGAACGACGCCACCTGGTCGCGCATCGCGGCCGGCTCCTCCGCGAGCAGCGCCTCGCCGACCACGGTGAAGCCCGCCTCCTCGACGAGCGCGCGCAGGATCCGCCCCCCGTCGTTGGTGGCCGGCGTGCGGCTGTCCGACAGGGTCACCAGCGCCACGCGAATCTCCGACGCGGTCGGTGCCGCCCTCCTGTGCCGCTCGGCCTCCGCGTGCCCGGCCATGGTTCGACGCGCGGCCGTCAGATCGCCAGCAGGCCGACGACCAGCCCGCAGGCGCCGAGCCCGACGAGCCCCAGCGGCGCCCCGCGCCACCCGCGCGCCGCCAACCGCCCGAGGGTGCGGGAGAGCAGCACGCCGCCGAAGCAGGGAGCCATCAGGAAGCTGACCAGCCCCATTCCGCTCCAGACCAGCCAGCGCGGCGCGTGCGCGAGGTGCCAGAGCTTGAAAACGATCGCCACGCCGAGCAGCCAGCCGAGAACGAACGTGCCGACGACCAGCACCAGATCCGACTCCACCCGGGCAGCTCGACGGTCGTCCGTCACCGGCCGAGCATGGCGCGGCACATGCGTTGACGCAAGGGGAGGCGCGTGGCACAAACGAACGATGTCGATGTTGGACGCCGTCAAGGACAAGGTGGTCGGTCAGGCGATGCGCTTCATGAGCGATCCCCGCATCTCGCGCATGATGGGGGACCAGCGGGTCATGAACGTGGCGATGAAGGCGGTGGGGGTCGGTGGGTCGATCAAGGCCGAGCTCGACCGCGCCACCCGATTCGCCGCCGGCCTGCTGGGATTTGCCACCCAGGAGGAGGTGTCGGCGCTCCGCTCGACGATCCAGACCCTGGAGGACAACCTGGCGATCATGGAGTCGCGTGCCGCCCGCAACGGGGCGGGCTCGACGCAGGGCGCCGGGCGCTGACCCGGGCCGTCTAACCTGCCGCGAGCGGCGCGGGTCTGCCGTCTGGGGAGCGCGCCCGTCATGATTTCGAGTCAGCTCAAGCTCCTGAAGGTGGCGATGCCGGCCGACGACGAGACCCCGGACGAGGCCCTGGTGACCCGCGCCCAGCGCGGCGACCGGGTGGCGCTCGGGCTGCTCGTCCGGCGCCATCAACAGGCGCTGTTCGCGCTCTGCCTGCGCTACGTCCGCGACACCGACGAGGCGGCCGATCTGGTGCAGCGATCGTTCGTGCGCGCGATGGCCAAGATCGGCGACCTGCGCGACGCGGCGGTGTTCCGCTCGTGGCTCCTGCGGATCGGCGCGCACCTCGCGCTCAACCACCTGCGCGACCACGCGCGGTTCGTCTCCGACGATGGCGAGGACGAGCGCCCGAGCGATCCGGAGCGACCGCTGGCGCCGCCGGCCCTCGAGCGTTTGGAGGCGGCCGAGTCATCGGAGGCGCTGCGCGCCGCCGTGCGGACGCTCCCCACCAAGCAGCGGATGACGCTGGAGCTTCGTATCTACGAGGACCTGCCGTTTCGCGAGATCGGCGCGGCGCTCGACATCAGCGAAGGCGCCGCCAAGGTGAACTTCCACTACGCGGTCCGCAAGCTGCGCGCCGTCTTGGGCCCGGAGCCGGACGGTGCGTCCCGGCGCGGGAGGGGGCGATGAGCCCGAACGACGATCGGCCGGCTCTCTGCGGGCAGGTCCTCGATCGCCTCGTCGAGGGGGGCGACCTGGGCGGCGATTCGTTGCTGTCGGAGCACCTCGGATCGTGCGTGACCTGCTTCCGGGCGATGACCGAGCTGCGAGACGCGCCGCGGGTGGCCGAGGCCCTGCGCGTCGAGACGGCCGCGCTGCCGCCCGCCCAGGCTGGTCTCGGCGATCGCTTCTGGGACGAGCTCGCGGAGCGGACGACCGACGCGGCCCTGGCGGCGCTGCACGCTGCCACGCCGACGAGCACGACCGCTCCGGCGCGGGCGCGCGCGCGCCGGTCGGCGGGTTCGCGCATGCGGATCTACTCCGTCGCGGCGACGCTGGCGGCGGCGGCCGCGGGCTTCCTGCTGGTCGCGCGGCAACCGACCCCGGGGCTCCCGTCGTCGCCGGCACTCGTCGTTCCGGGCCCGGCGGTGCACGGCAATCGGCCGGCCGCCGCGGTTCGGGAACGGCCGGACGATCCGATGACCGACGAGGAGGCCGACGTGACGGATCTGGACGCCGGGGCGCTGCGGCGGCTGCTCGATCGCCTTCGGCCGAGGGCGCCGGCGGCACTGACCGCGTCCAGCATCAACGCGGGCGGTGACAGCGCCGACGTTCTCGGCGACGATGAGGGGCGCGTGAACGAAGAGCTGGCCGATCTCGACGGAGACGAGCTGCGCCGGGTCGCCACCTCTCTGGCGGCGGGGGCGGCGCTGTGAAGCGGCTCTCCGGCGTCACGCTAGGGTTGCTGCTCGCGGGGACGGCGGCACACGCCCAGCCGCGCCCCGCGCCCGTGCCGCCGGTCCCACCGGTCGCCGATCAGCGGACGCCCGATCAGCTCCGCAAGGAGGTCCTCGATCGGATGCGCGCGTTACGCGCCTTCAAGATCGTCGAGGCGCTCAAGCTCGACGAGGCGACGAGCGCGCGGCTGTTCCCGATCCTCTCGCGCTACGACGACCGCGAGGTGGCGATCGCCGCCGAACGGCACGCGCTCATGCGCGAGCTTCGCGAGGCGACCGAGGCGGCCCGCCCCGACGACGCCCGCCTGACGGCGACGCTCAACAAGCTGCAGGCCAACCGCGCCAAAGAGCGCGCGCTGCGAGACGAACGGGTCAAGGACGTCCGCAGGGTGCTGACGCCGATGCAGCAGGCCAAGCTGGTCCTCCTGCTGCCGCGTCTCGAGCACGACTTCGCGGGGTGGATCCACGAGGCCTCGGGGCGCGGCGGTCCCCCGAGCTTCGGCGACGAGCCGTGATTCCCTGGCGGCCTAAAACGTGTAGCCGACGCCGCCGCCCAGGAAGAAGGCGTCGTAGAAGCCCCCCTCGATGCGCGCCTCCCAGCCGCGCAGCGTGGGGACGCGGAAGTCGACCCCCAGCACCGCGTTGAGGATTGGCACCGCCGCCGGCACGTCCGCCAGGGGGGCGGTACTGGCGATGCTGGCGATGCTGTTGTGCGTGCACTGATTGGGGTCTCCCGCGTTGGCGGCCGTGCAGTTGCCGTCCAGGGCCTTCGTGCGCAGGATGTCTCCGCCCATTATTCCGATCCCCACGCCCGCGCCGTAGTGCATCCCGAACCAGTCGGTGAAGAAGGCATGCCAGATGAACGAGGCGTCGAACCCGTAGAGTGCGAAGCTTCTGAACTGAAGGTAGCTGACGTCCGTGGCGGCCGTGGCGCTGCTTCCCAGCCAGTTTCCGTTGGGGGGCGACATGTTCTGGTAGTTGAAGGCCAGGGCGATGTCGAAGTTCCCCTTGCGGCGAAAGGCCTGGATGCCCGTCCCCCACGAGGAGAGCGGGACGTTCTTCTTGGTGAATTGGTTGAGCAGCCACCCGGGGACCGAAACCCAGACCAGCCGGACCGCGACGCCGTAGGAGAGATTGGCAGGCCGCACAACGGGGAGCTCCTCGCCGAGGTCGACCTTCGGTTTGGTCGGTGTCTGGGCGGCGGCGCCGGGGGCTCCGGTCGTCTCATCGTCCGGGACGGCGGCGGGCGCGGTCTGGGCAGTGGCCGAGCGAACCAAGGCCAGCAGCAGGCCGGCGACGATCAGAGGGGCGCGAAGGCGGTGGGCCATGCAATCATCTCCTCGTGGCAGCGGGCGCGATTATACACATGACCTGCTTGTTGGCCGGATTGGTGGCCGCCGACGGGGGCGCGCCATCGAATGATCGTGCCACCGGCGAGCCGACGCATGCCGCCGGCCAGCCGACGCGCGCTGCGAAGGCGCCGACGCGTGCCGACGTCGAGGCGTCGCTCGCCAAGTCTTCGGCCCCCGGCAATCTGCAGCGCTGGGCAGCGGCCGCCGACGGGATCCTGACGGTCGTGGCGGCGGATCGCGCCGCGTCGGAGACCGTGCGGGGACGGGCGCTCGCGGCGCTGGCCTACGCGCGAACGGCGCGAGTGCACGCCTTTCTGGAAAACTTCGTCATCGAGAAGACCCCCTCGAGCGCGGCGGTCGATCACGTTCTCGTCCGCCGGGCGGCGGTCTCGCTCGGCTGGCAGGGGGGCGCGCGCGTGGTGGAGATCGTCGCTCCCCTGCTCGAGAGCACCGACGCCGACGTCCGTCTCGACGCCGCCGCGGCGCTGGGCCTCTGTCGATCGCGCGAGGCCGAGGCGCCGCTGCGCGCGCGGCTGGCGGTCGAGAGCGATCCGGCGGTCAAGCGTCAGCTCGAGGTTGCGCTCCAGGCCGTGACCGCGGCGCGCTAGACCAGACGGCCCTAATCCAGCTCGGCGAGGTCGGTCTCGACGAGAAGATAGAGCGCGCGCAGAAACGTCAGCCGCTCCTCGGGGTCGGCGAAGTCGTCGAGCAGGCCGCGGACGGTCCGCTCGCCGTCGAGCATATCCAGCACGGCGCGCGGGGTGGGGCCGATCTTGAAGGCCTCCGGCTCGACGCGCGCGCGCCCGGTGGCGACGGGGCGAAGGTCGCCGATCGGCTCGAAGCGCCGCTCGAGCAGCGCGGCAGGCATGCTGACCACGCCGGCCCCCAGGATCTCGAAGGTGTCGAGGCCAAGCGGGAAACTCTCCTGGCGGTTGGCGACGCCGCGGTAGAAGGCGAAGGTCCCCCCGGTCCAGGCGAACACGTCGATCACCCGGTCGCGCACCTGCTCCGAAAGCAGGCGGAATACGTCGAGCGGGCGCAGCATCCCGAGGGCGACCAGGGTGTCCCCCAGCTTTCCGTTGTAGTGGGGCAGCATGCCGAGCGCCAGCTCGAGGTCGGGCGGTCCGAGGATGCCGCGCCCCACGAGATACTCGCCGAAGCGCTCGCCGGGATCGCTCGAGTTGACCGACTCGGGCGCGCCGCCGACCAGGAAGATCTCCTTCTGGGAGCCGCCCAGCTCGAAGTGCAGGAGGCCCGTCTCGTTGGCCAGTGCCAGGCCGCAGAAGAAACGCATCGGCGTGATGACGCTGATTTCGCCGGCGCTGTCCGGCGGGCGCTTGGGCGCCGCGGAGACGAATCGGCCGACGTCGCTCTTGGTCTGGCCGCGCACGCCGGTCCGCCCGGTCGCGCCACCCCCCTCGCCCGGGCGCGAGACCGGCGTGAAGCGTCGCGCCGACGAATGCTCGATGTCGTGGTCGTTCCACGGTTCGTCGGCGGCGGCGGTCGCCGGTCCGGGGTCCGCCGCCCCGGCGTTGGGCCGAGACACCGTCGGCACCCCCTCGTCGGCGGCGGTCGGCGCCGGGACGAGCGCGCTGCCGTGGGCGCCGGCGGGCGCGTCCGCGCCGGGCCGCGGCTTGTCGGTACGCCGGGCGGACTGGAGGACCTGCGCGGCGGTGTCGGGGTCGGCGTCGAGCAGCTTGCCCGTGAAGGCACGCAGGTCGGTCGGTCCCACCCGCTTGCCGATGGAGAACAGGTAATCGGCCAGCTCGTCGTGCAGCTCGGACGCGGTCTGTGGCCGCTCGGCCGGATCTTTCTTGAGCGCCCGCCGCAGGATTCGATCGAGCGCGCGCGGGATGTCCGCCCCGTACCTGTCGAGCCGATCGATGTGTACGTCGCGCACCATGAGCAACACGTCCAGGTCGGCGGGCGCCGAGAAGAGACGTCGCCCCGTGAGCAGCTCGGCCAGCACGATCCCGACGGCGAAGAGATCGCTGCGGTTGTCGATCGGGCGGCCGACCACCTGCTCGGGCGACATATAGCCGTACTTCCCCTTCAGCGTTCCGGCCTGCGTCTTCGACTCGCGCCGCTTGCGCGTGGGCGATGCCGAAGTCGCCCAGCTTCACGTCGCCGCGCCTGGAGATGAAGATGTTCGACGGCGAGATGTCCCGGTGGACGATCTGCATCGGCTTGCCTTCCATGTCGCGCGCGTTGTGGGCGTAGTCGAGCGCCTCGAGCATCTCCTCGACGATGAACACCGCGAGGTGCCGGCGGCACGCGCACGCTTCTTCTGCGCGCGCGTGCGCAGCAGGCCCAGCGCATCGAACCCGTCGATGTACTCGAGCGCGATGAAGTACTGCCCGTCGACCTCGCCGAAGTCGAGGATCTGGACGATCTTCGGGTGGGTCAGCTGCGCCGTCAGCTTCGCCTCGTCGATGAACATCGTGACGAAGCCGGGGTCGGCGGCCAGGTGCGGGAGGATCCGCTTGATGACGAGGATCTTCTCGAACCCGTGCGACGAGCTGATCTTCGCGCGGAAGACCTCGGCCATGCCGCCCACCGCCAGTCGCTCGAGCAGCGTGTAGCGGCCGAACGTCACCGGCCCGGCCGGCGCAGCCTCAGTCGACATACCCATTCGACTATAGCGTCTCGCGAGCGTCTCGCGCGCGTTCGCGTGGCGCCGACTACCGCCGTTTGCCCAGCGTCTTGCGGAGCTGCCAGAGGTTCGACCATCTCGCCGGCCAGCTCGAGGGTGCGGTAGGCGGCGCGCCGCGCGCGCGCCTGGCTCTCCTCGGTGGCGGTCGCCCCGACCAGCAGGCGCTTCCCTCCTCGTAGTAGCGCCGCTCCTCCTCGACGATCTCCGTGCCCAGCAGGCGGGCGCTCTCGGCGTCGCCCTTTTCCGGCGCAGAACGCCGCCGAGCGCCCCGAGCCGCGCCATCGACAGCGCCTTGCCGGTCACGTACCCGGCGCTCGACCGCTCCTCGGGCGTCTGCAGCGAGCGCAGGAAGGCGAACAGCTTGGAATATCCGCCGTCACGCGGGTCGTATTCGGGCAGGCCGAGGGCGCCGAGCCGCGCCGAGATGCGGCGGCATTGGCGCGCGCCGTCACCGCACTGCTCGGCGAGCGACAGCTTCATCTCCAGGTCGTCGCAGTCGGTGATCCAGAGGGCCGCCACCTCGGCCGCCTCGATGGTGGCCTTGAGGGCCATGCGCAGCGACGTCCGTGACCTCGACGCCCTCCTTCGCGAGCCCGCTCGTTCAGGGCGGCGATCACGCGCTGGATCGAGGGTCTGGTTCTTTGCGTCAAGCTCGTTGACGAAGTTGTCGGCGGCGACCATGTGGGTTTCTCGGGCAAGAAAAACTGTACGCGGGACTATAAAGCGCCGGGCGAACCGGCCGATGTACAGATCTGCAGACCCTGCCACAGGTCGGCGTGCGCCGCTAGCGGGTGCTGGTGGAGCCCATCGACGGTGGCGCGGTCCGTGGAAGGCGTTGGTCTTGTTCGGCATCGCGTCTCGTTCGGCAAGGGCGCTCGGCGCTGCGGCGCTGGCGCTGGCGCTCGGCGCCGCGGCCGGATGCGCCGACGGGGCGGACGAACCGATGGTCCCGAGCGCGCCCCATCCCGCCTCGACGATGCACGCCGATCTGGTCGAGGCCAAGGCCCCGGTCGCCATCGCGGCCGAGACCGGCGCCTCCGGGGGGAGCGGGCATAGCAAGAGCTCGCCCGCGCCGAAGGTCATCTACCTCGTCTACGCCGACGGCAAGACGCCGCTCCCCGCCACCAACTTCGACGCCTGCAGCAGCGTCGCACCGAAGTTCAGCTGCAGCTTCGGCACGTCGCTGCTCGACTGCCAGCAGCAGATCCAGGCCTATCTCGATCGCTGGTACGCCGACTTCAACGTCATCTTCACGCTCACGCGGCCGACGAGCGGCAGCTTCTACACCGAGGTCGTCTCGTCGGGCGGCGGCGCCTGGTGCAGCGTCGCCAGCAAGGTGGCGGGCGTCGCGCCGTTCCTCTGCCAGGACCTGCACGGCGGCGTCGCGTACACCTTCGTCGGCGGCGCCGAACGCGCAGCAGACCGCCGTCATCATCGCGCAGGAGCAGGCGCACCTTGTCGGCCTCGAGCACGTCACCGAGCGACAACGACATCATGTACCCCGACATCTGCAAGGGCTGCGACGGGTTCGAGACATCAGGACGGTGGCGGTCACCGGCGACCGGTGCGACCGGCAGAACCAGAACTCGTACCAGATGATGAAGACCGCGCTCGGCCCCTGGGCGCGGCGGTCCCAAGCCGTCGGCGTTCGGCTGCATCAACGACACGTCGCCGCCGGTGGTGAGCTTCCTGGCGCCCGGCAACAACGACCGGATGGGGCACGACTTCTCGGTCAAGGTCGACGCGCACGACGACTGCGATCTGTCGGCCGTCAGCATCAGCGTCGAGCCGCAGGGGCTCTCGGCCAGCGCCGCCAAGGGTCCGTACGAGTGGGACCTGACCGGGATCGACGGCGACCAGACCATCACCGTCACCGCGGCCGACGGCGCCGGCCACACGACGGTCGCCACACTGGCGATCTTCGCCCCCTCGGCCGGCCAGTACGTTACCCCGCCGGGCGAGTCGGGTGCCGCGGGCTGCACGATGGCCTCGGGCGCGTTCGGCGCCGCGGGCCTCCTGCCGTCGCTGGCGATGCTGCTGCTGTTCGTTGGCCGCTCGCGCCGCCCCCGCGCTCGGCGGCGCGTGGTGCGAGGCGCGCTGGCGGACCAGCGCCCCAGCTAAGCATGCCCGGCGCGGCGGCGGAGCGTCCACTCGAGCGCCAGGAGCGAGAGCCCCAGCAGCAGGAGCGGCGGCCGAGACCAGATCTCCACCGTCTCCTGCCGCCCGACGTGCACCTCGCGGGAGGGGCGGATCTGGAGACGGGGCAGCTCCTCGTAGTGGTAGTCGCCGCCGCTTGTCTGCCCGAGCTCCGCAGCACGCGATCGCGCGCGGCAACGTCGTCCAGCTCGCGGCCGTCCGCGCGCACCACGAACGTCTTGTCCTCCGTGACCGTGCGGCCGTCGATCGTCGCCTCGCCGGTGACCCGGTAGGCGCCGGACGGCAGCGCGCCCGCGTCGATCTGCGCCTCGCCGTCCCCGTTGGTCGTCGCCTGCAGCGTGCGGACGGGCTTGTCCGGCTGCTCGGTGTTGACGACGACGATCTGCAGGTCGACCTCGCGCGCCGGTGAGTAGTCGGCGTGCACGGCGCGGACGCGCGCGGTCACCGGCTGGGTGCGGCGGTACTCCTGCCGTTCGAGCTCGATGCGCAGCAGCGTGAGCGCCGGGTCGCGCACCAGCCAGCGGATGGCGTTCTCCCAGAAGCGCTGGAAGGCGCGCCCGTCGTCGCCCTCGCCCGCGGCGAGAAAGCCCCAGTGCCAGGCGCTGTCGGTCAGCAGCGCCAGCGACCGCCCCTTGCCGGCGTCGCCCGCCACCAGCACCGGCGCCGGTTTGCCGTCGGTGCCCTTGAGCGTCGGGTGCGCCAGCAGCGTGACGGCGTTCGCTTTGGCGCGCGGCACGCGGTTGATGCCCTCGAGCGGTGGCAGCTTCCCCCAGCGCGCTCGTTCTCGCGCGGGTCGAGGAACAGCGACGTCACGGGGTGCGTGCGCCCCTCGGCCGTCAGGCGGGGCTTGAACGAATCGGTGGTGAGGGTCGGATCGTTCTCCCCGTCCAGCGTGGGCGGCGCCGGCGGCAGCTCGACGGGCAGCACGTCGCGCAGGGCGGTCGAGCCCGTAGCCGCCGCTGGCGAACGACAGATCGCCGCCGATCATGGCGATGGCGCCGCCCTCCTCGACGTAGTCGCGCACGCCGGGGAGAAACGGCTCGACGCCGTAGGGGGCGAAGTTGAAGTTCTGGAAGATCACCAGGTCGAACGACCGCAGCTGCTCCTCGAAGATCTCGAAGGTCGGAAACGGGATGAGCGACAGCTCGTCGTGGTTCCAGGGCTGCTCGTCGGTCTCGGTGCGCAGGATGAAGAACGACACCAGGTCGACGTTGGGATCGCGCCGCAACATCGCGCGCAGGAAGCGCTCGTCCCACGACGGGCGCCCGCACAGGTGCAGCACGCGCACGCGATCGCGGATGACCTTGACCGTGAATGACTGCTGGTTGTTTCTCGGCCAGCGCCTCGCCGGTCAGGACCGGCGTCGAGATCCGGAAGACGAAGTTGCCCGGGTGGTCGGGGAGCCAGTCGAACGAGACGCTCTCCTCCGAGTGATCGCCGCGCAGGATGACGCCGCGGGTGGCGATCGGCCGGCCGTCGCGCTCGAGCGTCACCTCGACCTGGCGGTCGGGCAGGCCGGTCTGGCGGATCACCGCCTCGATCGTCACCGGCGTCCGCACGAAGGCGAACTCGTCGGCCAGCACGGCGGCGACCGAGAGATCGCGCAGCGATTTTTCCCCGAGCCCGACGGCGTGGATCGGCGCGCCCAGTGCCTCGACGGCGGTGCGGGTGGTGGCGTCGAGCGGACCCTCGCCGATGCGGCCGGTGTCGACGCCGTCGGAGATCAGCACCACCGCACCGAGATCGCGGCCGGCGTAGCGCGCCCGCAGCTCGCCGAGCGCCTCGCCGATGCGGGTGGCGTCGCCCGCGGGCGCCGCGTGCAGCGAGGCGGACGTCGCGGGCGCGAGCGCCTCGCCGAAGGTGTAGAGGTCGACGTGGTGCCCGGCGCGTTCCCAGCGCCGCGAGCTCGGGCGCGGCGCTGTCGAAGCAGCGCCGCGGCCCGCTCGGCGCGCGAGGGGCCGCCGTCGGGCGGGCGCACCTCCATCGAGCGCGAGGCGTCGACCAGCACGGCGACGTGGTTGGGGACACGGGTCACCTGGCGCAGCTCGAGCGTCGGCTCGAGCGCGGTCAGCAAGGCAGGCCAGCACGCCGGCGATGCGCAGCCCGAAGCAGCACGATCCCCCGCACCGGCCGCTCGTCGATGAGCGAGAGCGCCGACAGCGCCACCGCGACGACGGCCGCCGCCACCAGCAGCGCCACGCCGCCGCGCCCGAGCTGCTGGCGGCGCCGAGGGCGATGCGCCAGTCATTGAACCCGCCGGGCAGGTGGCCGAACAGGCTCATCGCAAGGCTCGGGTCGTGGCGCGTTTCATGGCGCGTTTCGTCTCATCGCGCGTAGCGGCGCGTGCGGAGGATGTAGTCGATGTGCGCCTGCTCGGTCTTGTAGTCGAGACAGAGCGCGTACATCACGAGGTTGACGCCCACCCGGAACGCCTCCTCGCGCTGGTCGTCGCCGCCCGGGATCACCTCGTGCTCCCAGCGGCCGAAGCCGTCGCGCGCCCAGGCGCCGCCCGAGATCGTTCTGCGTGTACACCACCGCCAGACGGCGATCGCGCTCGACGCCCTCGACGTAGGGCGCCGCGACGATCCGCCCCGGCGCGCCGTGCAGCACGTAGAAAGACTTCCAGAGCACGTGCCCGTCGGGGATTCGGATCGGCAGCTCGCCGGGCAGCGTCTGCGCCAGCAGCCGGCGGACCGACTCGTCGAACCCGCCGCCCGCGCGCCCCTCGCACGAGTCGATCAGCAGGAACCCGCCGTAGGTGATGTAGCGGCGCAACCGCGCGATGTCGGCCTCGGAGGGGCAGCGCGAACCCGCGATCGCCCGACAGCACCAGGAACGGATAGCGAAACAGGTTGGGATCGGCGAGGCGCAGGTCGATGGCCTCGGAGGCGGTCTCGACGCTGGTGCGGCGCACGATCTCCCAGGCCAGCCGCTTGAGCGCCGTCGGGCGCGGGTCGGGCAGTCCGGGCAGCGCGAGGCGGGCGAACCGGAACAGCGAGCGATCGCCGATGGCCCGCGCGTCGCGGCGGGGCCCCAGCACCAGCAGCGCGGGTGCGCCGAGCGCGGCGGCGAGGAATCTGCGGCGCGTCGAAGTCGGGCTCACCGGTCTATTGCCCTGCCTTCCGTCCCGTCTTCTGTCCGCGCTTCCACCCTCTTCGCCCCGGCGGCGGTTTGCACTACACTGCCAGGTTCATGCGGCTGTCGCTTCTGATCGCGCTCCTCCTTGCGGTTCCATTCGGAGGGCGCGCGACCGCCGCCACCGA
Source organism: uncultured Pseudomonadota bacterium (assembly GCA_963831685.1). Lineage (GTDB taxonomy): Bacteria > Myxococcota_A > Polyangia > Fen-1088 > Fen-1088 > JADGRB01. Next base: position 89,911 of record CAWHRJ010000003.1, on the reverse strand, counting down.
CTCGCCCGAGACGGCCGGAATCGCCGACGCGCCCGCCGCCACGCCGTCGGCCCCCGCCGCCGACGATGCGCACGCGCCCGATCCGAAGAAGCGATTCCCGCGTATCCAGCCCCCCTCGCTGGTGCACAAGGATCAGTTCGGCGTCGCGGTCTTGTCGGGCTCCGGCTACCGCATCATCGCCCCCTACAAGGACAAAATCTCCTGCGGACAGGGGATCAACCGCGTCTGCACCGGCCGGCTGCCGTTCTTCATGGAAGTGCAGCCATCGTTCGGGTTCGCCCGCCACTGGGACGTGATCGTCGACCTGCGGTTCGGCGTCGAGCCCGACTTCAACGGCTCGCACCAGTTCGCTGTCTCGCCCGGGATCCGCTACTGGGTGGACGCCGAGCTGCCGACCAAGTTCTTCGCGACATTTCAAGGGGTGTACGACCTCAACCCGCAACACGATCCGGGCATCAAAGACTACGACTTCGGAGTGCGCAACGCGAACGGGTTCATGTTCGAGGTGATGCGCAATCTGGGTTTCTACCTGCAGTTCGGCGAGACGCTGGGGCTGGTCCGCTGGCTGCGCTTCGAGGTCGACGGTGGGATCGGCGTCCAGGCCCGTTTCCCCTAAATCAGGACCCTCGGTCGGGTGGTCATGATCCGAGTCGCCCGCATGGAGAAGGGGGACGTCGACGGGGCGTCGGAGATCCTGTTCGACGCGTTCGGCGCGGTCTACCGCCAGCGCGGCCATGTTCCGCCGTTTCCCACCCGCGACAGCGCCGCCTGGCTCTGCCGTGCCTACCTGGATCTCGATCCGGAGGGGTGCGCCATCGCCTGGGTGGGCAGCGAGGCGGTGGGGGTCGGCTTCGCCCACCCGCGCGGCGCGGTCACCAGCATCGGGCCGCTCGCGGCGCGCCCGGGCGCCGGGGCCGGCGTCGCGCGCGCGCTGATGGAGGAGCTCGGGCGCGTCGCCGCGCAGTCGAGCAGCCTGCGGCTCTTTCAGGACAGCTTCAACCCCGACTCGTTCGGTCTTTACGCCCGCCTCGGCTACGTGGTGGCCGACGTCGCCCCCTACCTGCTGGCCGAGAAGATGACGCCGCCTGCCTCGTCGGCGCCGGGTGTGCGCGCGCTGCGCCCCGACGACCTGCCGACGCTGGAACGCTACGACCGCGCCCGCACCGCCGCTGACCGGCGTCGCGACCTCGCCCTGCTGGCGTCGACCGGCAGCGCCCTCGTCGCGTCGGGCGCCGGGGGGGCGATGTCGGGCTATCTTTTCTACCGGCCGCTTCCGGCGCGGGTCGTGATCGGCCCCGGCGTCGCCGAGTCGGCCGAGACGATGGGCGACCTCGTCGACGGCGTCGCCGCCGCACTCCCGGGGCGTGCGGCGGTGATCCGCGCGTCGGCGGCGGGCCCGTCCGTCCTGCTGCGGGCTTTCGCACGCGGCTTCCGCGTCGACCACCTCGGCAACCTGATGGTGGCGGGGCCGTACACGCCGCCGCCGGCGCAGCTCTACGCGCTCTTCCCGGAAAGTCTATGACGGCGATCGCACGGGTCCCCGAGGCAATCGCCGGCTGCGGGCGTGGTATGTTTTCGCCGCCTCGTCGCGGGGACGCGAAGGCTCCGTCAGGTCTTGGTTAAATGGACGTACGTTGCGATCGCTGTCAGACCGAATATGAGCTCGACGACGCGAGCGTCGCGGGCGGTGGCGCCTCCGTCCAGTGCACCACCTGCGGGCACACGTTCGTCGTCGCGCCCGAGCGGTCGGCCGGCACGCCGCCGCCGATGCCCGGCAAGGGGGGCGCGGCCGGCAACCCGACGCCGTCGTGGATGCTCACCACCGAGGAGGGCAAGACCCACCGCTTTCGGGACTCTCAGACGTTGCAGAAGTGGGTGGTCGAACGGCGGGTGACCCGCTCCGATCGGGTCTGCCCGCCTGGCGGCGCGTGGCGCAGGTTGGGCGACGTCGACGAGCTCCGCCCCTTCTTCGACGTCGTCGCGCAGGCCGACCGCGCGGCCGCCGCCGCCCGCGGCTCCCGCCCCACGCGCCCCGAGACGCCGCGCGCCTCGGCGTCGTCGCGCCCGTACGTGACCGCCGATCTCGACGACGACGACGTGTTGACCGGCGGCAAGATGCGCCGGTCAGCGGTGAGCGCGCCCTACGAGCCGATGACCAGCGACGATCTGGCCGCGGCCGGGCTCGGGTCGAGTCATCCGGGTCGGAAGATTCTGATCGGTGTCGTGGTGGTCGGCGTCGCTGCGGCCGCCTATCTCGGCTTCAAGGGGACCGGCGGGCTTCACCTGCCGGGGAGCGCGCCGGCGTCGCCCGCTCCGGCAAGCGCGCCCGCCCCGGGGCCGGCTGCACCCGCTGCGGCCGCGCCGGCCGCACCGGCGCCCGCGCCGGTTGCCCCCCCCGCGCCCGCGCCCGCGCCGGCACCCGTGGCGGCAGCGCCCGCGCCATCGCCACCCTCCGCGCCCGCGCCTGCGCCGGCACCCGTGGCCGCACCGCCTGCGTCTCCCGCTGCGCCCGCCGCCACGCCCGCGCGCGAGGCGGCCGCCGGCGGCGGCGAGGTGCGCCCCAAGAACTACGAGCACCTCGTCGCCGAGGGCGACCATGCGATCGAGAACGGTCAGACGGCCAAGGCGCAGAAGCTCTACGAAGACGCCCTCAGGCTCCAGCCGAACGGCGTCGAGGCGGTGGCCGGGTCGGCCTACGTCCTGCTCGACAAGGAGAAGCCCCTCGCCGCCATCGACACCTTCAGGCGGGCGCTTGCCGTCGCGCCGTCGTTCGGCCCCGCGCTGTTCGGCCTCGGCGAGGCCTACCGGCACGAAGGGCAGCCGGCGCAGGCGGTCGCCGCCTACAAGAAGTACCTCGACGCCTCGCCCGCCGGTCCGTACGCGACGGCGGCGCGCCGGCAGGTTCGCGAGCTCGAGAGCCAGGCGCCGGCGCCGGCGCCGTCCCGCCCGGCCGATCTGCCGCCGCCCGCGGCGACCGCGCCGCCGCCGGCGCAGTGAGCATCGGTCGACCTTCGGATCAGGCTTCGTGGGGTTGCGAGGCCTCGACCAGGTCGGCCAGCGTGTCGACGATGGCGACGATGCTGTCGACCGGCGCCGCGCCGTCGACCGCGCCGGCGAACGCCGGCGGCGCCTCGACGATCGACGACGGGTGGCTCAGCAGATAGCGGGCAGCGCTCCCGCTCCAGAGCGTGAGCACGCCGTCCCCCTGCTGCCGCGCGATCCGGTGGCGCAGCGGCGCGTCGCCGAGCGGCGGCGTGCCGTGCACGCTGAACTTCTGGTCGAACGCCGCGTCTCCCGTCTTCGTGCGGGCGAGGTTCAGCCGGTGCTCGGGGTTGCGCGCCAGCCAGCGGCGGTGGCGCTCGACGCTGGCGTCGGGGAGCTCGCGCCCCACTTGCCCCCAAGTGGCGTCGATCTCCACCAGCGTCCCGCGCCGGCGGAGCAGCTTGACGACGAGCGGGGCGCCCCGCCGGTGGGTCTGGATCCGGCTCACTTCCAGCTCCTCCTCCTCGGCGATCACTGCTTGCGGCGGCGTCCCATCCGGCTCGGTCCCGTCGCCGAGCGCGGTCGCCAGCCGGCCCACGAAGGCGCGCCAGTCGCCCGGCGACACGCGCGGGCGGCTGCGGTCGGCGTAGGGGGCGGCGCGCAACTCGCCCACCGCGACGGCGACCAGGCCCAGCAGCGACAGCGCCAGCTCCACCGGCGAGCCCGCGTCGTATCCGCCCAGCGCCAGAAGGCCGAGGCCGTAGCCGCAGAGCCGCATGCCACCCTTGTCGGCCGCCAGCTGGACGGTCGCGTACGACCAGCCGAAGAGCGCGACCACGTAGGCCGCCCCGGCGATCGAGCGCAGCGGCGGCAACTCCATGCGAAGCCCGTAGAGCGCGCTCGCCTGCATGAGATCGAATCGGACGGCGAGACCGACGACGAAGAGCGAGGTGACCCCGGCGGCCACCGCCAGCGGCAGCCGCCAGCGCCGCTCGGCGAACGGCCGCGGCGGCAGCAGGAACGGCGCGCCCGCGGCGGCGGCGATGAGCAGGATCTCGCCGGTGGCCGCGACCAGCGTCGCCGAGTCGGTCCCCTTTCCCCATCCCACCCCCAGGATGGCGGCGGCATGCAGCACCCCCGGCAGCGCGAGGAGCGCGACGCCCACCTTCACGCGGGCCGGTACCCGATCGGTCTTGGGCGTGGCCGCGAACGCGATCGCGGTGAGCAGCGACAGGAACCCGTAGCTGGTCTCGACGAAGAGGAAGTACCGCGGCGCGAGCTGCCCGCGCAGCAGCCCGTGCGCCGAGAAGACCGCGAAGACGAGCGCGATCACGCCGACCGAGAAGCGCATCGCGCGCGGATAGAGCTCGCCCCGCCCCAGGAGGCCTGCGAACGCGGCGACGAGCACGATCAGACCCAGTACGGCCGTGAGCTGGAAGAGAAAAGGGCCGGCGGCGCCGACCACGCTGCTGGCGCGTGAGCCGCCGCCGAGCGCGAGCGTGGCGCGTGGCACGAACAGCTGACCGGCCAGGCGGTTGAGCCCCAGCTCGAGCAGCGCCACCACGACCAGCGCCGCAGTCAGGTTCCCCGCTCGCGGACGCGGCATGGCGGTTTCCATAGGGAGCGCGGGATTATACAGGACGGTGGCTGGTGAAGCGGTCAAGCCTGGGCGGCAACCCGTCGAGATCCCTTACGGAGCTCCGCGTGCGGAGCGACCGCCCGCCGCTGGACGGCAATCGGGGGACGTCGATTTTCCAACGTTTGTGGTAACCTTCTAACTGGGTTCTCTCGTGGTCAGCGTCACCGCCAGAAAAATCCGCGATCACGGTCGAGAGCGGGCGTCTCTCGGCATCGGGAGGACGTACGCAGGCTACCTGATCAGCTACCCGAGCGTCGGGCGCGGCATGGTGATCTTCCGCGATCCCAACGGCCACCGCATGGTCACGACGCCGGTGCGGCGCGTGCTCGGTGACGCGGGCGGCGACCAGATCTACGTCGAGACCGAGAACTCGGTCTACCTGCTGACCTTCCGGGCTGAACCGTTGCGGCAGATGCCGCACGCCTTCGCCGCCGTCACCGGCAGCCGCCACCGCAAGAACTAGCGCGCCCGAGCTCGGCCACGCGGCGGGAAGCGCGGGCGCAACGGAATAGCGCACAGGGCCGGAAATACTTGTAGGCTATGGCCCTCGCTGGAACGCGGATTGCTCTCTGGTTGACTGATGGTGGCTGCATGATCACTCGCGCGCTCATTTTGGCCGCCGGCAAGGGAATCCCGATCGGCGAGGACGGCGTCCCCAACTGCCTGACGGGGCTCGGCGGACAGAGCCTGCTCGAGCGGACGCTGGCGCTGCTCGACGCGATCGGCGTCCAGAAGATTGGGATCACGGTCGGTTACGGAGGTGCCGCCGTGCGGCGCCACGTCGCCCGCTCGGCGCGGCTGCCGGCGGCGTTGCAGCGCCGGATCACCTTCTTCGAGAACGCGGAGTGGGACGGCCCGAACGGGCTGTCGGTGCTGTCGGCGCGCGCGTTCGTCACGGAGCGGACGCTCCTGCTGATGGGCGATCAGATCGCGGCCCCCGCGCTCCTGCGCGAGATGTGCGCGCTGCCGGCCGCAGCGGGTCCGACGGTGCTGGCCGTCGATCGGGATCTGCCGCAGGTGTTCGACATCGACGACGCGACGAAGGTGAAACTCGCCGGTGAGAAGGTCTCCGACATCGGCAAGGGGCTCGAGGCGTACGACGCCGTGAGCGCGGGGCTGTTCGTGATGGCGCCGTCGCTCTGCCAGGCGCTCGAGGGACTGCCACGCCCGTCGCTGACGGAGGGGGTGGCCGCCGCGGCGCGCGCCGGGCTGGTCGTCGCGCGCGACGTCGGTGCGAAGCTCTGGCAGGACCTCGACTCGCCGCCGATGCGCCTCCACGCCGAGTGGCTGCTGCGCGTCTACGGCGACGAGCTGGCCCGGCCCACGATGCAGGCGGGCCCCCCCAACGCGGCCAGCGTCGCCGGGACGCTGGCGCTCATCGAGCGGTTGCTCGCGGAGAAGGACCAGCCGGGCTACGTTCTTTTCAGTCCGGGGCCGGTCATGACCTCGGCGCGGGTGAAGGCGGCGCTGGTCCATCATGACGTCTGCCACCGCGACCGCGACTACGCGGGCGTGGTCGAGCGGCTGCAGGAGAAGCTGCGTCCGGTGTTCGGCGCCTCGCCGGCGCACGAGATGATCCTGCTGACCGGCTCGGGGACGTCGGCGATGGAGATGGCGATCGCCTCAGCCGTTCCGCCCGGCAAGAAGCTGCTGGTGATCGCCAACGGCGCTTTCGGCGACCGGCTCGACGAGATCGCGGCGCTGCACGGCATCCCGCGCGTCACGCTCCGCTACCCCTGGGGCGCGCTGCCGAACGTTCGAGACGTCGCGCGCGCGCTCGAGGGCGATCCCGAGATCGGGGCGGCGGCGATGATCCACCACGAGACCTCGGTGGGGATCATGAACCCGGTCGGCGAGATCGCGCGGCTCTGCCGCAAGCACGGCGTCACCTCGATCGTCGACGCGGTCTCGGCGCTGGGCGTGGAGGACGTCGACGTCGTGCGCGACGCCGTCGACATCTGCTACTCGTCGGCCAACAAGTGCCTTCACTCGACGTCGGGCGTGTCATTCCTGTGCGTTGCGCCCGAGGTCTGGCCGCGCATCGCGGACGTCGCGCCGCGCGTCTACTACCTGGATCTCAAGCGCCACCGCCGCTATCTCGACGAGCTTTCGCAGACGCCGTTCACGCCGGCCGTGTCGTCGTTTTTCGCGCTCGAGACCGCGCTCGACGAGCTCGCCGCGGAGGGGGGCGTCCCCGCGCGGCGCGAGACCTATCGCAAGCGCGCGCTGCGGATCCGGCGCGTGTTCGCCGACCTCGGGTTCGAGTCGTTCACCAACACCGGGCGCGAGTCACACACCATCTCGATGCTCCGACTTCCCGCCGGGTTGACCGTCGACGCGCTCTACGACGGCGCCAAAGCGCGCGGCTTCATCGTCTACCGCGCCAAGGGCGAATTCGCGGATCACTACATCCAGATCGCCAACATGGGCGAGCTGTCCGACGCGACGATCGACGCTTTTTTGGCGGCGATCGCCGACCTCGTCGCCGAGGCGCGGCGCGCGCAACCCCCGGCCGCGCGCCCGGCGCTCAAGTCCGTCTGACGCCGCCGATCCGGCGCCGGCGTCAATGGACCGGGACCTGCTTGCGGGCGTGCCGCAGCCCCTTGACCTTCTCGACCACGGACTCGGCGCCCTTGGCGGCGGCGAAAGCGACGGCCAGCGTGGCCAGGCTGGTCAGCATCGCGCGGGGTGGGCCGCCGACGCCGAAGACCATGGCGGCCGCGGTCAGCGGCAGTCGATAGCCACCCGCGATGCCGCCGGCCGCACCGGCCGCGCCGGCGAGATCGTTCCCCACGCCGAACAGCGGCGCGAACACCCGGCCGGCGAGATCGCCGACCGCGAGGAAGGGGATGAACACACCGCCGCAACCACCGGCGGCGACGGCGGCGGTGGTGGCGAGCGCGCGCAGGAGGCAGACGGCCAGCAGGGTCAGCGGGAGGGCGTTGACGTTCTCGGCCCAGAGGATGGCGCCACCACCCGGTCCGACAGCGGCCGCGGGCGCGGCGATCCGCACCAGCAACAACGTGACGGCGATGGTGCCCAGGGCGCCGATCGCCAGGCGGACCAGCGGCGGGGCCGACCACCCCTTGGCCTGGTAGACGGCCATGCCGGCGAGCGAGCTGATGACCCCGGAGGTGGCGCCGATGGCGAGCGCGGTGATCGCCGCCTGGGCGAAGGTGTCCGGTGGAACCTTGGGGACCACCAGGCGGATCAGGCTCAGCCCGAAGAAGGTGTCGATCCGCCAGCCGACGAGGCCCCCGATCACCGCCGCGATCAACCGGTCGCCGTTGACGGGTGCGCGCCGCCGCCGGCCCATCTCGAGGATGAACGCCGTTCCGACGAGGGCGATCCCCATCAGCGCCGCTACGCCCGCCGCCCCCGCCGCCAGCGCCGCTGGGCGCAGCAGCCGGCGCCACCGGCGGCCGTGATCCCCGAGGTACGCGCCCGCGGCGACGCCGAGGTACGCCGCCGGCGCCTCGGTCCCCATCGCCGCGCCCGAGCCGACGGTGGCGAGGATGGCGAGCGTTCGGATCGGTGCCAGGCGCCAGGGGAACCGTTCCTCTTCGCCGGCGGACCCCACGACGTCGCCGCTGAGGTCGGCCCGGACGGCGCCCTTGGGAAACAGGCGCCAGGGCTTCACCCGGCCGCCCGCGGTCTCTTCGCTCTTGCCCAGCTGCTGCAGCACCAGCTCGGTGACCACCAGCCCCAGCACCGGAACCACCACGGCGAAGAGGATCCCCTGGCGCGAGGCGAAGTCGATTCCCGCCTTGAGCACCAGCGTCACACCGACGACGACCAATCCGCCGAAGAGCCCGCCCAGCAGCGCACCGGCGACGGCGAGGCCGACGCGCGACAACCCGCCGGCCAGCCGCCCGCTAGGGAGAGAACGCCATCGCATCGGCCCCCCCGTGCTGCTGGCGGCAGTGCACCGTGATGAGGATGTCGCCGGCGACGACCGGGGCATCGTCGGCGGGGTCGAAGGCCAGCCGGCCGTCCCGGTGCTTGATGGCGACCAGGATGAGCCCGCTTCCCGCCCGGCCGAGACCGCTCTGCCCCACCGTCTTTCCGTCGAGCGGGCCGCCCGGGTCCACGACCTGCTCTTCCAGCTGCAGATCCGGGTGCCCCTTTTCACCGCCGCCTTCGATCAGCTCGGACACGGCCGGACGCAGGATCGCCGCCGCCATGCGCCCGCCGGCGATCGCGTACGGCGAGACGGTGAGGGTCGCGCCCGCGCGCATCAGCTTGGACGCCGTGGCGTCCTCCTCCACGCGCGCGACGATGGGGAGCGAAGAGCGCAGCAGGCGTGCCGTCATCGTGATGAGGACGTTTTCGCCATCGGTGCCGGCCGTGGCGATGAGCGCGCGGGCACGCTCGATCCCCGCGTGCCCGAGCGTCTCGTCGGTCGTCGCGTCGCCGAGCACGCCATGCGCGCCGTCCTTGTCCGCGCCGGCCAGCGCCTCCTTCTGGCTATCGACGACGACGACCGGTACGCCGGCCGCCATGAGGTCCGCGCAGACGCGGCGGCCAACGTCGCCGTAGCCGCAGACGATCACGTGTTCCTGGAGTGTTTCGATCCGCTTTTCCATGCGCCGTTCGTTCCGTGACTCACGCAGAGCGCCCGTCACGATCAAGCTGAGGAGCTGGGTCGCGGCGAGCGCGAAGGTGGAGATTCCACCCAACGCCAGCAACATCGTGAACACGCGGCCGATGTTCGAGAGCGGCTCGGCCTCGCTGTGGCCGATCGAGGTCAGGGTGATGACCGTGACGTAAAAGGAATGGAACCAGGACCAACCTTCAATCCAGTGGTAGCCGACGGTGCCGCCCGCGATCATCGCCAGCGGCACGCTGAGGAACGCAGTCAGGCGAGCGGGGAGTCCGAACCTTCGCGGCGGCGGAGGCGCCACCTCGCAAACCTGGCTACCGGGGGACGAAGATCAACGCCGGCGTCGTCCCTTCAGGCGTCGGCTGACGTGCAGGCGTCGGCTGACGCGGGCCCGACGGTCCCGTCTCGGTCGTGGCGACGGGGTGGTAACCTCGACGGTGATGCGCGCGGCGCTGTTTCGTCGGCACGGCGGGCCCGAGGTGATGGAGATCGGGGACGTCCCGACCCCGACGCCGGGCCCGGGTGAGGTGCAGATCCGCGTGACGGCGGCGGCGCTCAATCACATCGATCTGTGGCTGCGGCAGGGGCTGCCGGCGCTGCCGGTGCCGCTGCCGCACGTCTCGGGCGGTGACGTCTGCGGCGTCGTCGCGGAGCTGGGGCCCGGAGTCGCGCCGCGCGCCGGCTGCGCGGTCGGTGATCGCGTCCTGGTCAATCCCGGGATCTCCTGCGGCCGCTGCGCCGCGTGCCTCGGCGGGCGCGACAACTTCTGTCCCGACTATCGAATGATCGGCGAGCAGGCCTGGGGGGGCCTCGCCGAGTATCTGGTGATGCCGGCGCAGAACTTGGTGCCGGCGCCGCGCGAGCGCGTTCCGCTCGACGACGCGCAGCTGGCGGCGCTGCCGACGGTGTTCATGACCGCCTGGCAGATGCTGGTCGAGCGCGCGCAGATCCGGCAAGGGGAGACAGTGCTGGTCCTGGCCGCCGGCTCGGGCGTCGGAACGGCGGCGATCCAGATCGCCAAGCTCTACGGGGCGCGCGTGATCGCGACGGCGTCGACCGACGCAAAGCTGACGGCGGCTCGGGCGCTGGGCGCGGACGAGACGATCAACCACGCGACGGCCGATCTGGTGGCCGAGGTGAAGCGACTCACTGGTCGCCACGGCGCCGACATCGTGGTCGAGCACGTCGGCGCGGCGACCTTCCCCAAGTCGGTCGTCGCCTGCGCCAAGGGGGGCCGCATCGTCACCTGCGGGGCGACGGCCGGGTTCGAGCCGGTGCTGAACCTGCGGCACGTGTTCTGGCGCCAGCTCAGCATCCTGGGCTCGACCATGGCCAGCAAAGGCAGGCTGTTCGAGATCCTCGACCTCGTGGCGGCCGGGCGGCTCAGGCCCGTGGTCCATCAGGTGCTGCCGCTGGACCAGATTGCCGCAGCGCACCGTCTGCTCGAGTCGCGGGAAACCTTCGGAAAGTTGGTCCTTGTCAGCGGTGCGGTTTGATATATAACCCATACGTATGGGTGAGGGTTTAAACGACGTCTCCGCGCAGAGCCTCGCGCTTCTGAAAGTCGGAGAGCTGGCCAAGCGGACCGGGAAAACCGTCCGGGCGGTCCACCTCTACGAGGAGCTCGGCCTTCTCGACCCAGCCGTGCGCTCGAAGGGGGGCTTCCGGCTCTATTCGGGCAGGCGCTGAAGCGGATCGAGTGGATCCAGAAGCTGCAGGACCTCGGCTTCTCGCTGACCGAGATCAAGGCCGTCCTGCGCGACTGGGCAGGAACCGCGACCGCCCCCAAGGCGATGGAGCGGGTGCGCGAGATCTTCAGCGACAAGCTGCGCGAGACGACGGAGACGGTGGCGCGGCTCCAGCGGCTGGTCGGGGACCTCAACGAGACGTTGTCGTACATGGACAGCTGCCGGTCCTGCGAGCCGACCCACACCCCCACCGAGTGCGGAACCTGCGACATCCACGGCCACGATGGCAGGGCCCCGCTGCTGGTCCAAGGAATTTCGAAATGACGCTCAAGCTGCCGATCTACATGGACAACCACGCGACGACGCCGGTCGATCCGCGCGTGCTCGAGGCGATGCTGCCGTACTTCACCGAGATCTTCGGCAACGCCGCCAGCCGCTCGCACCCGTTCGGCTGGACGGCCGAGAAGGCGGTCGAGCAGGCGCGCGAGCAGGTCGGCGCGCTCATCGGCGCCTCGGGCAAGGAGATCGTCTGGACCTCGGGCGCGACCGAGTCGAACAACCTGGCGATCAAGGGCGCGGCCGAGTTCTACAAGGAGCGCGGCAACCACATCATCACCGCCGCAGACCGAGCACAAGGCCGTCCTCGACACCTGCAAGCGGCTCGAGAAGGAGGGCTTCGAGGTCACCTACCTGCCGGTCGAGCAGGACGGGCGGGTCGAGCCCGGCGGCCGTGCAAGGCGGCGATGACCGACAAGACGATCCTCGTCTCGATCATGCTCGCCAACAACGAGATCGGGACGGTGAACCCCGTCGACGAGATCGGCGCGGTCGTGAAGGAGAAGGGCGTGCTGTTCCACATCGACGCCGTGCAGGGCGTCGGCAAGATCCCGTTCGACGTCAACGCGGCGCGTGCGGACCTGGTGTCGCTCTCGGCGCACAAGATGTACGGGCCCAAGGGCGTCGGCGCGCTCTACGTGCGTCGCAAGCCGCGCGTGCGCATCACGGCGCATGATCGACGGCGGCGGTCACGAGCGCGGCATGCGCTCGGGCACGCTGAACGTGCCGGGGATCGTCGGCTTCGGCAAGGCGGCGGAGCTGTGCCAGGCCGAGATGGCAGAGCGAGGCGAAGCGGCTTGCTCGCGCTGCGCGAGCGGCTGCGCGAGGGGATCTGCAGTCGCGAGTGACCGAGACCTTCGTCAATGGCTCGATGGAGCACCGGCTGCCCGGCAACCTCAACATCAGCTTCGCCTACGTCGAGGGCGAGGCGATGCTGATGGCGCTCAAGGACGTCGCGGTGTCGTCGGGCTCGGCGTGCACGTCGGCGTCGCTCGAGCCGTCGTACGTGCTTGCGCGCGCTCGGCGTCGGCGAGGAGCTGGCGCACACCTCGATCCGCTTCGGCCTCGGGCGTTTCAACACCGAGGAAGAGGTCGACTACGTCGATCGACACTGGTGGTCGGCAAGGTCAACAAGCTGCGCGAGCTGTCGCCGCTCTACGAGATGGCGCAGGAGGGCATCGATCTCAAGAGCATCCAATGGGCGGCGCACTGATGTGCGCCGTTGAGCGCTCACTAGCACGCTGAAAAGGAACAAGCCATGGCGTACAGCGAAAAAGTCATCGAGCACTACGAGAACCCGCGCAACGTCGGGAGCTTCGACAAGGACGATCCCAACGTGGGCACCGGCCTGGTCGGCGCGCCCGCGTGCGGCGACGTGATGAAGCTGCAGATCAAGATCAACGACGCGGGCGATCATCGAGGACGCGAAGTTCAAGACCTTCGGCTGCGGCTCGGCGATCGCGTCGTCGTCGCTGGCGACCGAGTGGGTCAAGGGCATGACGATCGATCAGGCGATGGAGATCAAGAACACCCAGATCGTCGAGGAGCTGAACCTGCCGCCGGTGAAGATTCACTGCTCGGTGCTGGCCGAGGACGCCATCAAGGGCGCCATCGCCGACTACAAGGCGAAGCGCGCCGCCAAGACGGGCGAGACGGCGGCGACGCGAAAGGGCGGCGAGCTGAGGAGCAGCATGGCCATCGGCGGTCAGCGACAGAGCGGTCGCCGAGATCAAGAAGGCGGCCGCGCAGCGGGCGACGCTGCCCAAGGGGCTGCGCGTCGGCATCCGCGGCGGCGGCTGCACGGGCTTCTCGTACCTCTTCGAGTGGGCGGACAGCGAGCCGCGGCCGGAGGACAAGGTTCTGTCGTTCGAGGACGGCGCGCGTGCGCGTGTTCGTCGATCCGAAGAGCTATCTCTATCTCGACGGCTCGACGCTGGACTTACGTCGACGTCGCATGATGGGGCGCGGGTTCAAGTTCGAGAACCCGAACGTGAAGGGCTCGTGCGGCTGCGGCGAGAGCGTCCAGTTCTAGGGAGCGCGGCTTCGCCTCCCGGCATGGTGAGATCGTGATCTGTTGGTCGTGTCAGAACGAGCGGCGGCAAGGGGCCGTTCTGCGCGGCGTGCGGGGCGATCCTGCCGCCCGACGCCGGCGACGACCACTTCGCGGTGCTGGGGCTGCCGCGCACGTTCGACGTCGACGTCGCCGCGGCTCGAGTCGCGCTACAAAGAGCTGTCGCGCCAGCTGCACCCGGATCGCTTCGCCAAGGCCGATCCGCGCGCGCGGCGAGGCCGCGCTGGCCGCGGACCGTGCAGCTCAACGACGCCTGGCGCACGGTGAAGGATCCGGTCAAGCGCGCGGAGTACCTGCTGGAGCTGGCCGGGGTCGGCCTGGCGGGAGACGATCGCAAGGCGGACGACGAGCTCCGCAAGACCAAGCAGGTAGCGGCCCCGCCGACGTTCCTGATCGAGATCCTCGAGCTGCGCGAGGAGCTGGCCGAGGCGCGCGCACAGGCGACGACGGCGAAGATCGCGCTTCATGGCCGACGAGATGCGCGGCCGCGCCGCCGAGGCGATGAAGACGATCGCCGCGGCGCTGGACGCCGGACAAGTTCGAGCGAGGGCGGCGCGCGCGAGCTGGTCGCGCTGCGCTACTACCAGCGCTTCCTCGACGAGGTCGCGGCGCACGAGGAGCGATCGGCGCTCGGGAGGCGGCCGTGGCTGAGGCGTTTCTGCAGATCTCCGAGCCGGGCGCAGTCGCGCGACCAAGGCGGCGCCTGCCAGGACGCGCGCGATCGGGATCGATCTCGGGACGACCAACTCGCTGGTGGCGGTCGTCGACGGCGGGCAGCCCGGTCTGCCTGCGCGACGAGGACGACGCAGGCGATCCTGCCGTCGGTCGTGCACTACGCCGCCGACGGCGCGGTCGTCGTCGGCGCCGAGGCGCGCGATCGGCTGGCGCCCGAGTTTCCGCACGACACGATCGCCTCGGTCAAGCGCTTCATGGGCCGCGGGCCGGGCGACGCCGAGGCGACGCGCAAGCTGACGCCCTACCGGTTCGCGCCGCCGGCCGGCGACGGCGACGTCGTGCGCTTCGCCGTCGCGGGCGGCCGCGCGGTGACGCCGATCGAGGTCTCGGCGGAGATCCTGAAGGCGCTCAAGGCGCGCGCCGAGGCGGAGCTGGGCGGTCCGCTCGACGGCGCGGTCATCACCGTGCCGGCCTACTTCGACGACGGGCAGCGGCAGGCGACGCGCGACGCGGGCCGGCTCGCGGGGCTCGAGGTGCTGCGGCTCCTCAACGAGCCGACGGCGGCGGCGCTCGCCTACGGGCTCGACAAGCAGGCCGAGGGGACGTTCGCCGTCTTCGATCTCGGCGGCGGCACGTTCGACATCTCGATCCTCAAGCTGGACGACGGCGTGTTCGAGGTGAAGTCGACCGGCGGCGACTCGGCGCTGGGCGGCGACGACTTCGATCGCGCGATCGCCGGCGCGCTGCTCGAGAGGCTGGGGCCTCGGCGACGCGGCGGCGCACGACGCGAAGCTGGCGCGGCGCGTCGCTCGACGGCGCGCGCGCGGTCAAGGAGCGGTTGACGACGCGAGGCCGAGGCGTCGATCGACTTCGCGCTCCCCGACGGGCAAGCGCGCGGCCAAGCTGACGCGCGCGGAGATGGAGCGCTGGTCGAACCGGTGCTCGATGCGCTGCGCGGGGCCCGTGCGACGCGCGCTCAAGGACGCAGAGCTCGACGCCCGCGGCGCTGTCGGGCGTGATCCTGGTCGGCGGCGCGACGCGCATGCCGCTCGTGCGGCGCTTCGTCGCGAAGCTGTTCGGGCGAGCGCCGCTGGCCGACATCGATCCCGACCAGGTCGTGGCGCTCGGCGCGGCCGTGCAGGCCGACGTGCTGGCCGGCGGCGCGGGGCAGCGGCGACGTGCTGCTGCTCGACGTGGTGCCGCTGTCGCTCGGGCTCGAGACGATGGGCGGCGTCGTCGAGAAGCTCATCCCGCGCAACACGACCATCCCGTGCGGCGCGACGCAGACGTTCACCACCTACGCCGACAAGCAGACCGGGTTCGATCTGCACGTCGTGCAGGGCGAGCGCGAGATGGTCGACGAGTGCCGCTCGCTCGCGCGCTTCACAGCTGCACGGCATCCCGCCGATGCCGGCCGGCATGGCGCGGCTCGAGGTGACCTTCCTGGTCGACGCCGACGGCATCCTGCGCGTGACGGCGCGCGAAGAAGACGACCGGTCAGGAAGCTCGATCGAGGTCAAGCCGAGCTACGGGCTGACCGACGAAGAGGTCGAGCGGATGCTGCTCGACTCGTTCGACCACGCCGAGGAGGATGTGAAGGCGCGCCTGCTCACCGAGCAGCGCGTCGAGGCCGAGCGGATCGCGGCGGCGGCGCGGGCGGCGATGGCCGACTCGCCCGAGCTGCTCACGCCGGAAGACCAGACGGCGATCGATGCGGCGCTTGCCGCGCTGGCCTCGGCGCGCGAAGGGACCAACCACCTGGCGATCCGCGCGGCGGTCGAGGAGCTCGACGCGGCGTCGAAGGAGTTCGCGGGGCGGCGCATGAACGGCGCCTTCGAGCGCGGGCTGCGAGGCAAGGACGTCGAGGTCGTGGAAAAGAAAGCCGATGAAACAGCCCCCAAGAGCGACCTGGCGTCGCGCGCCGGGAGCCACGCGGGACATTCGCACTGATGCCCAAGGTCAGATTCGAACCGGACGGGATCGAGATCGAGGTGCCGATCGGGACCAGCATCCTCGAGGCGTCGAACAAGGCGCACGCGCAGGTCGGCTCGGCCTGCGGCGGCGTCTGCGCCTGCTCGACCTGCCACGTCTACGTCAAGGAGGGGCTCGACGCGTTGACCGAGGCGAGCGATCGCGAAGAGGACATCATGGACAAGGCGTTCGACGTGAAGTCGAGCTCGCGGCTCGGCTGCCAGTCCAAGATCCTGCGCGACGTGAACGTGGTCGTCGAGATCAGCCGCGAGAGCCGCCAGGCCTTCCTCGACGAGCACCCCGAGATCCGGAACGCCCTCAAGCAGGGCGCCGCGCCGCCGCCGCGCTGACGCGGCGTGGTCTTCCACGGGCCCGCGCGGCGCTTCCCCGGCAGGAACGACTCCTTCTGACGGGGTGAAAGTGTTATCAATCGAGCTTGGGCATGGGTTCGGGCGGAGGGAATACGACCGTAACCGTGGCCGCCGAAGCCGCGCGGTCCAGCTCGACCGCGCCGTCGACCGCGCTCGTCTGGCTCTTCCCGATGGCGGTGGGGGATCCCGTCGGCATCCACGGGGAACGCGCCGAGCTCACGATTGGAAGAGACGAGACCTGCGACGTTCATCTGACGGGGAACGATGTCTCGCGCCGTCACGCCGTCTTGCGCAGGGGCCCGGAAGGCACCGGCGCGACCATCGCCGATCTCGGCAGCCGCAACGGCGTTCGCGTCAACGGTCGCCTCGTCGCCGAGGCGCCGATCGGCGCAGGTGACGTCGTCCGCCTCGGCGGGTGGGTGGGGATCGTGACCGCCAGCCCCGGGCTCTTCGAGGAGATCGCGCCGGGACTCTGGGGCGGCGCGGCTCTCCAGGCGGCGCTCGCTCCTCTGCGCCAGGCGGCGACGAGCGATCTGCCGATCGTGCTCGAGGGTGAGACCGGCTGCGGCAAGGAGGTGGTCACCCGCGCCCTCCATCGCTGGAGCGGCCGCGCGGGACCGCTGGTTGCCGTCAACTGCGCGGCGCTCCCCGAAGGCCTCGCCGAGGGCGAGCTGTTCGGATATCGCCGCGGCGCCTTCACCGGGGCCGATCGGGCGAGCCCGGGCTACTTTCCGCGGCGCCGACGGCGGGACGTTGCTGCTCGACGAGGTCTCGGACCTGCCGCTCGGCCTGCAGGCGAAGCTCCTGCGTGTCCTCGAGGAGCGAGCGGTCCAGCCGCTCGGCGAGACCCGGCCGGTGCCGATCGACGTGCGCGTGGTCGTGGCCGGCCAGCAGCCGCTCCTGGAGGTCATGCGCGCCGGGCGGTTCCGCGCCGATCTGCTGGCGCGGCTCGACGGACTCACCGTGCGGCTCCCGCCGCTGCGCGCCCGCCGCGAGGATGTCCTTCCCCTGTTCTCGCGCCTGCTGGAGGCGCACGGTCGAGGGCAGCCGCCCGCGATTGACGTCGAGCTCGCCGAGCGGCTTTGCCTGCACGACTGGCCGTTCAACGTCCGCGAGCTGGTGCTCCTGGCGAGGCGCTTGCTCACCCTGCACGGAGGCGAGAGCACGCTGCACGCGGGACATCTCCCGCAGCGGATCGCGGAAGGCGGGATGGACGTCGTTCCCCCGAGCTTGGCGGGGAGGCCCGCGGATTCTGCGCTGCCTGCGCCGTCCGCGCCGCCTCGCCCGATGGCCGAGCCGGTCGAGCTTCCGGCGCTGGTCGTCGCGCTCCGCGCCTCGGGGGGAAACGTCGCTCGGGCAGCCTCCCTTCTCGGCATCAGCCGGCAGCGCGCCTATCGCCTGATGGAAGGTCAGTCGGTCGATCTGGAGACGATGCGAAGCGAGCCGGAGAAGGAGCCGTGAGCACCGGCCCGGATCCGAGCCCGGTCGGCAAGCTCATCGGTGGCAAGTACCGGATCGTCCGGCTGCTCGCCAGGGGTGGCATGGGGGTCGTGTACGAGGCGCAGCACACCGTCGTTCGCCGCCGGTTCGCCATCAAGTTCCTGCGCCGCGATCTGGCCGAACGGCGCGACATCCTGAACCGCTTCCAGCGGGAGGCCGAGGCGGCCGGGGCGCTGGAGAACGATCACGTGACGGCGGCGATCGACTTCAGCATCTCGGACGACGGGACGCCCTACATCGTGATGGAGTATCTCGTCGGCGAGAGCCTGGGCGCGCTCTTGGATCGCGAAGGTCGGTTGTTGGTCGGCCGCGCCGCCGATCTCGTCGTGCAGGCGTGCCGGGGCGTCGGAGCGGCCCACGCCGCCGGGATCGTCCACCGGGATCTCAAGCCCCACAACCTGTTCGTCTGCCGCCGCGACGACGGGACCGACCTCGTCAAGGTCCTCGACTTCGGTGTCGCGAAGCTTCAGGCCCTCGACGAGGCGAGCGCGGCGACGCGGACGGGCGTGGTGCTCGGGACGGCCGCGTACATGTCGCCCGAGCAGGCGCGCGGCGACAAGTTGGTCGACAAGCGAGCCGACGTCTACGCGCTGGGCGCGATCCTCTACGAGCTGGTCTCCCTCAAGAGGCCGCACCCCGGCGACTCGCAGAACGCGATCCTGCATCACATCGCGACCCAGCCGCCGGCGTCGCTCGCCTCCGTCCAGCCGGGTCTGCCGGCCGACTTCGTCGACGTCGTCGGCCGGGCGGTCTCCTCCGACCCGGCCCTGCGGCCGCCCACGGTCGAGGCGCTGGGTGACGCGCTGGCCGTCTTCGCCCGACGGGAGGTCTGGCCCGCGCCGCCGAGCGACAGCGCGGGCGTGCGGGTGGGCGAGCTGTCGTCGACGATGCAGGCGGACGGGGGCCCGGCGCGCGGCACGCCCGGCGTGCCGACCGTCGACGACCGCGCGCTCCACCCGACGGGCCGGAGCATCGGTGACCTGGTGTCGGCCCCGGAGACCCCGAGCGCCGGCGGCCTGTCGGCGGTCGCGAGCGCGCCGCCACCGCGCAAGCGCCGTGTCTGGATCGGCGCCGGCGCCACGGTCGCACTGGTCACGATCGCGGTCGCGACAGGTGCGCTTCGCCGAGCGGACGCGCCGAAGCAACCGGTCCCCGTTCCCCGGCGGTCGGCGCCGGCGCACGTGCTGACTCCGGAGACCCGATTCTTGAACTCGGAACCGGCGCCGGGAGCCGTCCAGCAAATCGAGAGCCTGCTGAAGGCGAAGGCTAACCGCGACGCGGGACTGGTGAACGCCATGGTGGCGACGCCGTCGGCCATTTGGCTCCTCGGTGGCACGCCGCAAGATGCGGAGAGCGCAGCGCGCGACACGGCGACCCGCGGTGCGCGCCAGGGGCGCGTCCCAGTGTTCGTCGCTTACGACCTCCCCTTCCACGACTGCACGGGCTACGGCACGGGCGGCGCGGCCAACGGCGTGGCGTACCAGACCTGGATCGACGGCGTCGCTTCGGGGATCGGTAACGAGAAGGCCGTCGTGATCCTGGAGCCGAACAGTCTGGGGCTGGTCCCCTACGGAGTTCGGCTCGACGGGTCGAAGGACGCGTGTAACCCGTCGGTCGCCGACGCGGAGGGCAAGCGACGCCCGGCGCCGGAGGCATCGCCCGCGGACCGATACCGACTGCTCCACTATGCGGTCGACACCCTGGCGCAGAGAGCCCCCAACGCGGCCGTCTACCTCGACGGGACGCACAGCAGCTGGCTCCCCGTCGGCGAGATCGCCTCTCGCCTCGCGCAGGCGGGCATCGCGAGGGCTACGGGATTCTTCCTGAACGCGGGCAACTACCAGCCGACGCCGCGGCTGATTCAATACGGGACCTGGATCGCGAAGTGTTTGCACCGCGCCAGCGTCTCGGCTGGCGGCGACGCCAAAAGCTATCGGGAGTGTGCGAGCCCCCCGGACTGGGCCGATTCGAACGACGACGAACTCTGGTCCAAGGTCGAAGCCTGGTACACGGAGAACGTCGATCGCGCGCCGCGAGCGCCGTCGCCCGAGTCGCTCGCGCACTTCGTCATCAACACGAATCGAAACGGGCTCGGCCCGCTGTCGGCCGCGCGCTACGCCGGGCCCCCGTTCAACCAACCGCCCGACGTCGTCGAGGTGCTCCGGAACGGCGGCTGGTGCATGCCTCCCGGCCGCGGCGTCGGTCTCCGCCCGACCGCCGACACGAAGGTCCCGCTGGTCGACGCCTATCTCTGGACCGACGTTCCCGGGATGTCCGTCGCCTCCTGCGACATCGCGGGAGGTGCGCGCGCCTGGAACTACGGGAGGTACAACCCCTGGGGGATCACGGGCGACGCCCAGAACCACTTCGACCCGCTGTGGGGGATGGTGCTGCCGCCGGCGGGTGCCTGGTTCCCCGAGGAGGCGCTGCAACTGGCGCGCAACGCGAATCCGCCACTCGAGGAGGTCGGTGCGCCGGACGTCACCGCGTTGCTGGGCGAGAACGGTGCGCGGGGCCCGCTGCCGGGCGCGATAGGCGCACCCCCGTCCCCGATCGACACCGCGCGCAAGGGCCGCGCGGAACCAGCGGTCGTGGCAGATGGGGCAGCATCCGCGGACGTTCGCCCGGAGCTGACCGGCCGTCCGGGGCAGAAGCTGATCGGGCGCCCCGGCAGCCGCCCGGCGCGGCGTCCTGGGCGCGCGACCTCCACGATCGAAGGCGCGAACCCGCCGACCGCCCCCGTCGGCGCCGAGAAACCGGGCGGGACGCCGCCGACGTTCGATCCCGACAATCCCTACCGCTGATGGCACTGGGCGTGCTCCGCGGACGTCCGCAGGGCGGGCGGCGGACACTCGTCCCGCTCTCCGTACAGGCCGAAGTCGCGAGAAGACGCGGCCAGCGCGCGCCCGGCGCTTGGCCCGGTCGTTGCTCAATGTCCCTGCGTCTCGCAATCACGCGAGCGGAACGAAGGGGAGGGACGTCATGAACAAGATGATTTTCGCGCTGTCGATGGTGGCCGCTGCTGGTGTTGGATGCTCGACGGTGCCGAGGCAGGAGGCCCGGCACGCCGGGAACCTGGGCGCCGAGATGCGAGGCGCTTCGTCGGTGCACCCGAAGCGGGCCCGGGCGCTGGTCAGTGGTCCGGTCGTCGTGCAGCACCTCGAGACAGAAGGGGACGGCGCGGTGACGCTCTACCTGGCCGACGATCCGGGGATCGCGGATCGCGCCTGCCCGAGTGCGCCCGCCGAGAACGAGGCGCCGATCGCCTTTCTGGAGCGGGAGAGCCGCCTCACCGATCTGGTCGTTCCGGCCGGCAAGCGGGTCTGCGCGGTCGGCAGCGCCACGCACACGATGACGGTGACCTGGCACGCGCGTTCGACCGTCGACGCGCCGAAGGAGTCCTTCGATCTCGCGCTGCGCTCGGCGCTCGACGAGGCGCGATAGGGCGCGCCGACGACCTTCACCTCAGCGGGGCGTCGAACTGTCCCTCGGTGAGCGCGTCGGATCCCCCGCCGGCCGGCGTGAAGACCGCCGAGAACGTACCGGTCACGTTGGCGCCCCCCAGCGCACCAGGGTTGTCGATCGTCACCGTGCAGCTCTGGATCGTTCCGTTCGCGAAGAAGACGGCGTAGGGCTGGGGCGGGTTCGTATCGGTCGAGCAGGCGTAGCTCCCTCCGAGCGTCGTCCCCTGGGCCAGCACCTGGAAGCCGATGTCCGGCGCGTTGTACAGGGTGCCGTCGACCTCGAGAAACCCCGACGAGAAGTAGGTGGCCTCGACTTCATCGGCGCAGGTGAAGGCGCCGTCGTCGAGCCAGGACATGCTGGCGCCCGGCGGGAACTGGGCCACGCAAGCTCCCGCGCCGCCGCCGCCGCCGGTCCCGCCGCCGCTCGCGCCGGCACCGCCCGTCCCCGGCCCGTCGGTGCTGCCACCGCCCGACCCGCAGCCGGCCACGCAGAGCGCGATCACCGCAGCAATCCCCTTCACGGTCGTCCCTCGATGTTACACCCGTCCTCCCCAAGTAGACGATCCGCGCCGAGGTGGCTTGGGGTCGCGCCGGGCGGCGCTACCGCTGATCCGAGCCGTCGCCCGGCAGTTGACGGGGAAGCGTGGGGTCCGCCTCGCGCTCGCCGGGCGGCGTCCAGTAGCGCGCCATCGCTCTGGCCAGCACCGCGACGTCGGTTCCGAACTGGACAGGCATCAGCACCAGATCGGCGCCGTACCAGCCGCGGTTCGAGGCGGCCGCCTTCAGGAGCCGCGGCGCCTCGCCGGGCGGCGTGACCGTCGCCGCGAGGCGGGCGAGATCGCGCACCACGATGAGGAGAAGGTCGTGTCCTCCGATCTCGCCCGGCGCAACGTGCGCCAGGTTGCCCCACTCGGCGACGTACTGGTAACGGCGCTGTCCAATCCGCAGCCCCGTCGGCTCGAATTGCAGAAAGATCTTCTTCAGCTTCCCCTGGCGAGTCAAAACCGCGAAGGTCAGGAGGACCGCCGCGCCGCCCGCGGCCATGACGACGCCCAGGACCTGCAGGAGGGTTCCCATCTCGCCGCCCGTCAACGCCACGACCGATCCGACGACGACCGCACCGATCATGAACACCAGCGCGTCGGTCGGGTTCTGCTGGAGCGGCACGTATTCGGGGACCTCGACGGCCAGCGCCCGCCCGTGCGCGCGGATCGATCGCTCGCGCCGGATTCCTCTCACGCCGACGAGCGCGCAGGCGCCGAAGAACGCGAACGGCGTGAAC
The DNA here is from genome assembly GCA_963831685.1 of uncultured Pseudomonadota bacterium. GTDB lineage: Bacteria > Myxococcota_A > Polyangia > Fen-1088 > Fen-1088 > JADGRB01. The sequence continues at coordinate 67,329 of CAWHRJ010000003.1, read as the reverse complement.
CCTGCGCGCTTCCCCATGCCGATCGCCTGATAGAGACCGAAGGCGGCGAAGAGCACACCCACGATCACCATGAACCAGTTCTTTGCCGCGCGCTTCACCAGACCCTCGCCTTGGCGACAGGCACCAGTCTAACCCGACCCGGTTACGTGGCGTCCTCAGGCCAGCAGCGCCAGCAGGTCGGCCTTGGTCAGGCCGGTCGCTGCGGCGCCGTCGGCGAGGGCGGCGTCCATCAGCGCGCGCTTGCTGTCTTGAAGCGCGAGGATCCGCTCCTCGACGGTGTCGGCGGCGATCAGGCGGTAGACGAAGACGGGGCGCGTCTGGCCGATGCGGTGGGTGCGGTCGGCGGCCTGGGCCTCGACGGCGGGGTTCCACCAGGGGTCGCACAGGAAGACGTGATCGGCGGCGGTCAGGTTGAGGCCGCTGCCGCCGGCCTTCAGCGACACCAGCATGACGGGCGGGCCGTCCTCGGCCTGGAAGCGGGTGACGACGTCGCCGCGATCGCGCGTCGAGCCGTCGAGGCGGATGAACGGCAGCTCGGCGCGCGCCAGCGCCGGCTCGATGAGGTCGAGCAGGCTGGTCCACTGCGAGAAGACCAGCGCCTTGTGGTTCTCGGCGACGGCGGTCTCGAGGGCGTCGAGCAAGGCTTCGACCTTCGAGGAGGTCGCGGCGCTCTGGCCGGGGACCAGCGCCGGGTGACAGGCCGCCTGGCGCAGCCGCAGCAGCGCCTCGAGCGCCTTCATGACGCCGCCGCCCGTCTCGAGCATCGCCAGCACATCCTTCTGCGTCGCTGCGCGGACGGCGTCGTAGACGGCGCGCTCGCCCTCGTCGAGCGCGACGCGCAGGACGGCGTCGGTGCGCGGCGGCAGCTCGGGCGCGACGTCGTGCTTGAGGCGCCGGAGGAGGAAGGGACGCATGCGCTGGCGCAGCGCCTCCGCCGCGCCCGGCTGGCCGTCGGCGATGGGGCGGCCGTAGCGGTCGGCGAAGTCGGCGCGCCCGCCGAGCAGGCCGCGGTTCGCGAAGTGCATCAGGCTCCACAGCTCGTCGAGGCGGTTCTCGACCGGCGTGCCGGTCAGCGCCAGCCGGAACGCCGCCGGCAGCGCGTAGGCGGCGCGCGCGATCTGGCTGTCGGGGTTCTTGATCGCCTGCGCCTCGTCGAGGACGACCGTCCGCCACGTCTCGCGCGGCGAGCTCGGGGCCGTCGAGGCGCAGGATCGCGTAGCTCGTGAGCGTGACGTCGGCGGCTGGATCGAGCGCGCGGCCGGCGCCGTGGTAGAGGGCCACCTTGAGTGATGGACCGGAAGCGCCCGAGCTCGGCCTGCCAGTTGAAGAGCACGCTGGTCGGCGCCACCACCAGCGTCCGCCCGTCGAACACCGCACATCGCCTGCAGCGTCTTGCCGAGGCCCATGTCGTCGGCCAGGAGACCCCCCAGGCCGGCGCCGCGCAGGAACGCCAGCCAGTTGACGCCCTGTCGCTGGTACGGGCGCAGCGTGGCGGTCAGATCGGCGGGGAGCGGCGCCTCGGGGAGGCGATCGAACCCGGCGATGAGCGGCGCCAGACGATCGATCCCAGGCGGCGGCGGATGATTGAGCTCCGCGCAGAGAGCCGCCAGCACCGGCAGCGCGTGGCGCGCCAGGTGGCCGTCGTCCTGTCGGGCGGCCAGCAGATCGGCGACGCGCTGGCCGTGCTTCTGCAACCAGCCGGCCGGCAGCGAGGCCCAGCCACCGCCGGCGAGCGGCACGATTCCCAGCCCCTCCTGCCAGGCGCGCAGCACCGCCGTCGCGTCGACGCCGGCGCCCCCGCCCGATTTTGCCGTGAAGGTCAGCTCGAAGCGCACGGCGTCCGTGCCCGCCGCGACGTCGCCGTCGGTGACGAGCGTCAGATGCGGCTCCAGCGTGATGTTCGGCTTGACGACGCCCGCCGCGCCACCCGAAAGATCGCCGCGCCAGCGTTTCAACTTCTCGATGAAGCGGGGGGTATCGGCGGGGCCGTAGCTGGTGCGGCGGCCGGGGAGAAGATCGAGCTCGCTGCGCAGGCGCTCGACGGCGCGCCGTTCGGCGGGCGGATCGCGCAGCGGCACGGGACCGCGCAGGTGGACCAGCTTCGGGCCGTCGACGCGCGCGCAGGGGGGCGAGCCGTAGACCAGCGTCGGCAGGACGCCGATTCCGCCGCCCGCCTCGGGCCCGAGCTGGTTGAGCTCGAGCACGATGCGCGGCTCGAGATCCCGCACCACCGGCGGCAGGCGGGCGCTGCGGTTGTCGAGCACCGTTCGGCGCGCCAGATCGGGGAGCACGACGGTCAGGAGCTCCGCGAAGTCGGCAGCGCCGAACGTGCGGCGCACCGGCAGGTGTTGCAGCCGGTCGCCACCGAGCTCGATCTCGGCGAGCCGGTGCAGCGCCAGGCGCCCCTCGTCCTCGCACAGCGCGACGCCCGACGCGACGACGGAGCGCACGCGCGAGTCGGCGCTGATGGCCAGCCGGACCTCGCTTCCGGGTCCGTCGGTGAGCACGGCCTGAGGCCGGATCTCCTCCTCGGAGACCCCGCTCGGCACCCCGTCGACAGTGACGTGCGACGCGCCCGTCAGGATCTGCAGGAGCCCGTCGAGCTTGCCGGGGGCGAGGGGGCCGCGCGCCCCCGTCTCGAGGAGCGCATCGGCGCGCAGGTCCGCCTCCTCGAGCTGCAGGCCCGCCGCCCGCGCGGGGTCCGCCAGCTGCGCGCGCAGCGTGCCGGCGAGCGGCGTCTCGGCGCCGTCGGCCGCGACGAGGACGCGCCCGAGGCGCAGACCGCCGTCGGCGCGCGCGAAGCGGTAACCGACACGGGCGCCCAGCGCTGCCGCGGGCGCGGTCGCCGCCGCGCCTGTCCCCGCGCCCGTCTCCGCGCCTGTCTCCGCGCTCGCCTGGGCCTCACCGAGGACGATCGCCGACGCGGCGACGTGCTCGCAGGGGCTGACGCGCGACGGACAGTCGCACTCCCACTCGTTCTCCGTCGGATAGAGGACCACCGTTGGCGGCACGACCCGCCCGGGCGCGCGCACCCGCAGCACGATTCTCCTCGGCCCCGCGCGATTCGACGGCCACCGCGCCGGCGCGGGCCAGCGTCACCCCCTGCGACCAGATCCCCGATTTGCTGCGCTTGCGGATCGACGTCAACAGCGCTTCGAGGGGAGAGCTCACAGCGCCAGCATCCTGTCGACGATCGCCGACAGCGCCGCCAGCCGCGCGCCGCCCCTCCCGGCCGCCACCGGTGCTCCGACGGAGAGGCCCATGCGGGCGGAGCATTCCTCGACAGTGCCGGTGCGTGCCCCGAGATAGGTGCCGGCGATGGGGCGCAGATCGAGCCGCGCCGTCGGCAGCGCGACCCCCTCCGCCTCGACGAGATCGGGCGCGTAGCGGCCCCAGGTGCAGGCGAAATCGTCGGGGCGTAAGAACGCTTCCCAGCGGGCGCGGAACGAGGCCCAGCTCTCGCCCGCAGTCAGCCGCGCGGGCGCGACGCCGATGTAGCCGGGGATCGACGGCGCCAGCGGGCGTCGCGGCGCGATGATCGCCTCGAAAGTCTCGCCGGTGCCGGCGCGGCGCGCGACCCAGTGGACGATCTCGGGCGGGGGGCCGTCGAGCAAGCGCGCCGGCCAGACGTTGGCCTCGCCGTGCACGCAGACCAGGTTGGTCGCGTTGGCGCGCAGGAGCGCCCCCATCGGCGGTCGCCGCGCGCGACGCGCGCGATGAAGGGCGTGCCTGTGACGCGCCCCGCGCACGGTCTTGGCGTAGCGGAGCTGCGTGCCGACCATTTCTTCGAACGGGCGCAACAGCGTCGCGAAGCGCGCCGGATCGCCCTCCAGCGCCCCCAGGACCAACGCAAGCGCCTCGACCGTGGCCACGCAGTGGTCGGCCGGCTCGCGCCGGATCCGGTAGTTGCTGGGAGCCGGCGGCGTGAAGCGGAGCTGCGGCAGCGCGCGCAGCGTGGCGTTGCGCTTGAGCAGCTTGCGCGCCTGCCACCAGGTCCCGTCGACCACCACCAGCGTGATCGGGCCGGCCGGGCGCGCGTCGGTGAGATCCATCGCCTCCGGGCCCGGAAACAGCAGATAGGCGGGCCGTTCATCACCGCCCGCCAGCGCGGCGCGCACCTGGTGGTCGTCGTCGAAGTCGACGCCGACGTGCAGCTCGGAATCGGGGAGGCAAAGGTGCGCCAGGCGCGCCGTCCCGATCGGAACGTGGCTCTCGCGCGGGTGTTGCAGCAGCACGACGCGGGTCTGCGTCGGCAGCGACACGAGGTGCGCGCAGTAGCAGACCGACGTCGGGCGCCGGCACCGCCCGCAGGTGGCGCGGTGGGGAGCCTGGGGGGTCACGCGCGGCAGGTTAGCAAACTCAGCGGCAGCTCAGCGGCAACTCATCGGCAATTCATCGGACAGGCCGCGACGATCGGCCTCGCGCCGCCCCGGGACGGCGGCGCGTCGGGTCGCGTGGCGGCTTCGCGCTCCCCTCGAGCGCAGCCCGAAGCCGCCCGGCGAGCAGCGCCCCCTGGCCCGACGCCTTGTCCGCGAGCGCGACGATGGCTTTCGACAGCGTGGCCCGCAGATCGGGATGGCGGGCGTTCCGGCACACCTCCTCCAGCCAGGCGGCGCCCCGGTCTGCCGTGGTGAACGCGGCCACCACCGCGACGAGCGCAGGCGCCAGCGCCAGCAGCAGGCGCCGGCGCGCGTCCGATCGCTCGGCGGCGCGCGGCGCTTCGACGATGGCGTCGATCGCGCGCGAGAGGTAGTCGAGCAGCGGCTCCGGGTTCGAGAGCGTGGCCAGGACCTGACGCCGGGCGAAGACCTCGACCACCACGGCGGCGGCGCCGAACCGGATCTCGCGATCGTCGAGGTCGAGCCATTCCGCCGCCTGCGCGACGAGAGCGCTCGCCGCGCGCGGTCGGGCCGCGAACGAGGCCAGGGCTTCCAGCGTGCCGAGCCGCACGGGCGCCCGCTCGTCGCCGGCCAGCGGCGCCAGCGCCGTCCAGGCAGAGCCGACCTCGCGGCCGGCGGCGAGGCGCGCAGCCCAGCCGTACGCAGCCGCCACCGGGAGAAACCCCTCGGGCGTGTCGGGTGCCGCGTCGTTGGCGGCGAGATGGTCGAGGAGGCGCGCCACCGTTCCGGGGAGCGCGCCGATCTCGGCGCCGAACGCCGCCGCCAGCCGCAGGTTCGGGCGCGCGCCCTGCCCGCCGTGACGGGCGAGGAGCTGCTCGAGCGCCGCGGGCCGTCCCCCGAGCGCGGCGGTCAGCGCCGCCTGGAGCGCCTCGTTGCGAAGACCTTCCTGCATCGGCAGCCAGCCTACCGCGGGCGCGGCCTGCGCCTGGTAGGAAATACGGTAGTATCATTGGTATGACCACGGCGGCGCGCAAGGTGAAGGTCAGCGTCAGCATCGATCCGGGGGTGCTCGGCGCGGTCGATCGCTATGCCGCCCGCGTCGGCGTCACGCGCAGCGCGGCCATGGAACGCTGGCTCGCCCAGCTTTCGCACCGCGAGAACCTCACCCGGCTCGAGGAGGAGACCGCCGCCTACTACGATTCGCTGACCGACGCCGAACGTCGGGACGACGTCACCTGGGCGGCGGGCGCCTCGGCCGCCGCGCGCAAGCTCGACATCGACGGGCGCCCGGGCGCGCGACGGCGGACGAAGTGATCGGCCACCGCCGCGGTCACCTCTACTGGGCGCGCCTCGACAAACGGCGCCCGGTCCTGGTGCTGTCGATCAACGCCCGGAACGAGCGCGCGGGCGATCTGATCGTCGTCCCCTGCACGACCACCCTCCGCGAGGCGCCGACCCATGTCCGCCTCGGAAAAGGCGAAGGCGGCGCTCCGCAGAGCTGCGTGCTCAAGTGCGAGCAGATCACCACGCTCCCGCAGGAAAACCTGGACGCCGAGCCCCTGGGGGCGGCGCTCGGCGGCAGCAAGCTGCGCGAGATCGAGCTCGGCGTCATGCGCGCCATCGGGATCCCGGTCTACTAGCCATGCGCCTCGACGTGCTGCTCGCGCGCAACGCCGGCTGGTCGCGGACGGCCGCGCGGGGGGTGATCGCCGAGGGGCGTGTCCGGATCGGGGGCGACGTCGTCGAGGATCCGCGGCGCGACATCCCGGAGAGCGCGCTCCCCTTTGCCGTGACCGTCGACGACGCGGAGCTCCCGCTCCACGATCGCGTATCGCTGATGCTGAACAAGCCGACGGGTTGCGTGACGGCGCTGCGCGACCTCCAGCATCCGACAGCGTACGCGCTCTTGCGCGGGGCGCCGCTCCTCGGCGAGCTGCGGCCGGTGGGGCGGCTCGACCTCGACAGCTCGGGGCTCTTGCTCTGGAGCAGCGATGGGGCCGAGATCCAGCGGCTCACCCACCCTAAGCGCGCCGTCCCGCGGACCTACCAGGCGGCGCTGGCGCGGCCGTTCGCGCGGCTGCCGGACAAGCTGGTCCTCGACGACGGCCACGTGCCTAACGTGACGGCGTCGCAACCGCTCGCCCGCGAGCGCGCGCACCCCAGCCTGCAGATCCCGCCGGAGACCGCGGCGCTGGCGGAGATCACCATCGTCGGCGGCGCCTACCACGAGGTCCGCCGGATCTTCGCCGCGCTCGGCAGTCACGTTCTCGGGCTCTGCCGCGTGCGCTTCGGCGACGTCGAGCTGCCGCGCGACCTTGCGCCCGGCGAGTACCGGCTGCTCCCGAATGGGACGGGGCGATGAGCGACCTTCACGTCGTGCTCGTCGAGCCGGAGATTCACTGGAACACCGGCAACGCGGGGCGCACCTGTCTGGCGGTCGGCGCGCAGCTGCACCTCGTGCGGCCGCTCGGCTTCTCGCTCGACGACGAGGAGGTGCGGCGCGCCGGTCTCGACTACTGGCCGCGCGTCCGCCCGGAGGTCTGGCCCGAGCTGGGCCGCCTTCGAGCGCGTGCTCCCGTCGCTGGGGACGCCGTTCTTCTTCTCCGCGCGCGGGACCCGGACATTTCAGGAGGTGGCCTACCCGCGCCCCGCCGTGCTGATCTTCGGCCGCGAGAGCGTCGGCCTGCCCGAGGATCTGCTCGCGCGGCACCGCGACGCGACCGTGGCCATCCCGATGCGCGACGCCGAGCTCCGCTCGCTCAACCTCTCGACGTCGGTCGCGCTGGCCGTCTACGAAGTGCGTCGCCAGTGGCGCTAGACGCGTCGAGCTGATCGCGTGGGCGGAGCGAGGCTTTGCCTCGCGGAGCCCTTCGCGGGAGGGTTTGGGAACCCTCCCAGGGTTCCCATCTAAGCAGCGACGTCGAGCGACTGCTCGAAGTTCGGTCGGCGGACGTCCGTCGCCAGGCCCAGCTTCTCGAGCAGCAGGATCGTGTACCAACCGACGTCGAGCTGGCCCGGCGTGAAGCCGAGGCGCGCCGAGCCGGGGCGGTCGTGGTGGTTCTGGTGCCAGTTTTCGCCCTGGAAGAAGTGCATCAGCGACAGCCAGCGGACGTTCTGCGCCGTGGCGTCCTCGGGGCCGGCGCCCGTCTTCATGTGGCAGACGCTGTTGACGAAGCACTGCGCGTGCAGCGCCCACACGAGACGAATCGGCCCATCCAGAAGAACGCCGTGAGCCCGAACGGCAGCCCGACGAGAAGGCCCGCCGCGCACAGCGGAATCTGGGCGTGCTTCCAGAAGCGGTACCCGGGCGTGTCCATCTCCTTGCAGTACCGCTTGATCGGCGCCGCGCCCGCCTGCCAGAGCCAGCGCAGGTGCGACCACCAGAAGCCGCCGACGCGCGGGCTCGAGACGTCCTCGGGCGTGTCGGACTTCGCGTGGTGCAGGCGGTGGTTCGCGGCCCAGGACAGCGGCGAGCCCGAGCCGTTGAGCATCGCGAAGAAGACGAGGATGTTGCGCACCACCGGGTTCAGCTTCACCGACTTGTGCGTGATGCGCGCGGTGAAAGGCCACGGTGGTGCCGAGCCCGCCCAGGAAGTGCAGCGCGGCCGCCGCCGCCAGCACACGCCAGCCGGGCAGGGGCGCCACGATCAACCCGACCAGGGCGGTGACGTGAATCAGCATGAACCAGAACAGGGTCGGGCCATCGCCGCGTGCGGGCTTCCACCAGGGGCCGAGCCAGGGCTGCTGCTTGACGATATCCGTAGCTTCGAGCGACGGCAGCGGGGCGACAGTCATTCGGCGGCTCCTTCGATGGTTGCCGGGCGCAGCCCGGCGTCGCGCAGCAGCGCGCGGTCGGCCTCACGTCGGGGTTGCCGGTCGTCAGCAGCTTCTCGCCGTAGAAGATCGAGTTCGCGCCGGCCAGAAAGCAGAGCACCTGCGCCTCGCGCGTGAGCGCCAGTCGCCCGGCCGACAGGCGCACGCGCGCCTTCGGCATCAGGATGCGCGCGGTCGCGATCATGCGCACCAGCTCGAGCGGATCGACCGGGCGGCGCTCGCCAAGCGGCGTGCCGGACGATCGGCGCCAGCGCGTTGACGGGCACGCTCTCGGGCTGCGGGTCGAGGTTGGCCAGCGTCGCCAGCATGGCTGCAGCGGTCGTCGAGCGACTCGCCCATGCCGATGATGCCGCCCGAGCAGACGGTGATGCCGGCCTTGCGCACGCTTTGCGAGCGTCGTCAGTCGGTCGTCGTAGGTGCGGGTGGTGATGATCGACTTGTAGTACGAGCGTGAGGTGTCGAGGTTGTGGTTGTAGGCGGTCAGCCCCGCCTCGGCCAGCCGCTGCGGCCTGCGTCTCGGTCGAGCATGCCCGAGCGTGCAGCACGCCTCCATGCCCAGCGCGCGCACGCCGCGAACCATCTCCAGCACCTCGTCGAACGCCGGGCCGTCCTTCACCTCGCGCCAGGCGGCGCCCATGCAGAAGCGGGTGGCGCCGGCGGCCTTGGCGCGCTGGCGGCGGCCTCCAGCACCTCGGGCGTCTTCATCATCCGCTGCTTTTCGAGGCCGGTGTCGTAGTGCGACGACTGCGAGCAGTAGGCGCAGTCCTCGGGGCAGCCGCCGGTCTTGACCGACAGCAGCGAGCACAGCTGGACCTCGGCGGCCGGGTGGTGCTCGCGGTGAACCGGCTGTGCGCGCAGGATCAGATCCGGAATCGGCAGGTCGTGAATCGCACGAACCTCGGCAGTCGTGACGGGGCTGGACAAGCGGCCGTCTTCTATCACGATTCTGACGCGGCGCCGGTTAATTCACGCGGCGGAGGACGATCAGAACGCGCACCGTGAGCCAGCGCGCGGGCTCGCGTTCCTTGGCCAGGGTGGCTTCCTTGATCACGGCCTCCGGTCTCTGCGGCGCACCCGGATACCAGAGGCCGTCAGGGTTCTGGCGCCCGCGCAAGTAGGCCTCGGCCGTCCGCACGCCCGAGTTCTCCTTGCCGAGGCCCACGGCGGTGACGCCGTCGAGAGCGTCGAGCACGTCGGTCTAGAAGCGCGGCTCGCCGAGCTGCTCCCAGTAGGCGGGCGACTTGCGATCGGGGTAGCGATCGGGCTGCAGGAAGCGCGTGGCGAGCAGCTCGGCGGCGCGCCGCGCCTCGCGCGAGGTTCGCCGCGACGGCGAGGAAGCGAACGCGCGCAGCGCCATCCCGGTAACGAGGTGGCTCGACGGGCGCGCCGCGGAGTCGGTGCGCACGCCGCGCCAGGCCCAGCCGCCGTCGGCCTGGCGGTTTCCGAGCAGGAAGCGAAAGCCCCGCTCGACGCGCGGGTCGTCGTCGTAGCCCGGCGCGGCAGAGCACCGACAGCGCCCAGCCCTGAAAATGCAGCGCCACCGCCGTGGCGCGCGATTCGGCCGTCTCGCCGAGCGCGAGATCGCCGATGCCGCCGTCCTTGGCCTGCGATCCGAGCAGCAGGTCCGCGGCGCGTCGCGACGGGCGCCTCCGTCTTCCGCAGGCCGAAGTCGGCGAGGCGCTCGAGCGCGCGCACGGTCGCGACGGCCCGCGCGAACTTGTGCGGCCCCAGGGTTTTTTCCGGCGGCTTGGCGGGGAAAGCCCCATTCTTCTCCTGCTTGCGCAGGAAGGCCTTGACCTCCGGGTAGGTGAGCGACCTCGGCGGCGCCGGGGGCCTCGTCGTCGTCGATCAGGTCGCGGCGCACGCGCGCCACCAGCGCCGTGCTCCCCTCGCGCAGCAGGATCGGCACCGGATCCCGGCCGAGGCGAGCGCGCCACCCCGACGGAAACCGGGGTGGGGTTCCCGGCGGCGGCACGGGCGTGAGGCGGTTCATCTCCCGGAAGGGTATCGCAAAAACCCCAGCCGCGATGCGCGGGAGCGAAGTTTTTTCAAGAGATTTCCGTCGCCGCGCCAGGATAGTGTTTGCCTGCCCATGCACGGTCCTCGTTGCACACAGGCCACTTCCAAGTAAAACTCCTACCGCCAACCTTCACGAGCGCGGATGAGCAATCCCGAACGCCCCTCGAAGCCACAAGCTTTTTTGGCGCTCCTGAAAGAGGGGTGGACCTCTCTGCACCTCGATGCCCGCTGTCCCGGCGTGATCGTGCCGCAGGCGTTCCGTGGTGAGGGGCACCTGGTGCTGCAGTACGGCCACGATTTGCCCATCCTGATCCCGGATCTGGAGGTCGACGAGTACGGCGTGCGCGCGACGCTGTCGTTCTCGCGCCTCCCCCAGCTCACGGTCGATCCCCTGGTCCGCCGTTTACGTCGTCGCCTGCGTCGACGGCCGCGGCGTCCTCTATCAAGAAGACGTCCCCGACGACGTCTCGGTCATCGCGGCCGAGGCCGCCGAAGCCCCTCCCCAGGAGATGGCGGCCGAGATGGCGGGCGATGTAGCACGAAGGGAAGGCGCGATGCGCCGCGCGGCGCGCCCGCTGCGGTCGATCCCCGCCCACCCGGACGCCGAGTTGAGCGAGCCTCTCGCGGCCCGCCGCCGCAAGCGTCCCCAGCTCCGGTTAGTCAAGTAGCTCGCATCGCTCGAAAGGCATCCATGTTGGCCGGTGCGCCAGAGCGACCGTAGGGAGCGGGTCTGTTGAGGGAAGCGCGGGCTTCGCCCGCGCGGCGCTCCTCAGCAAGCGGGGTGGGCCCGCGGGAGGGGCCTGCCCCTCCCGCGCGTCACTCGCGGACGACGGCGTCGCCCAGGAACTTGGCCAGGTCGTCGTGGTGCGTGCGTGCGTCCTCGTAGCCCATGCGCGCGACCTCGGCGGCGTAGAGGCCGTCGAACAGGATGTACGAGAGCAGATCGGCCTCGTCGGCACCGCGCGCGGTGGCGAGCCGGCGCAGGAGCTGGATCCCGGCGCCGCCGCCGCTCGCCCTTGAACTCGCCCCGAGCGCGCGACCTGCGCCGGCGATCTCGCCGAGGTCGGCCGACGGGCGGATCATGTACTCGCCGACCAGCCGGTAAGGCGCGCCGCGCATCGTTGGTGACGACCTCGTCGAACCGGGCCAGGTGCTCGGGGCTGCCGGTCGCGCGCACCGCCTCGATGACCGCGTTGAAGCGGCGCAGGCGATCGAGGTCGTAGTCGATGTGGTCGAGCAGGAAGGCGTCCAGGATCTTGCCGACCAGAAAAGCCGCGCCCGGGAAGGGCATCGACTCCTCCGGCGACGCCGCGGCCGGCCCCGGCTGCTGGCGCAGGCCGATGACCAGCACCTTGTCGGCGCCGAGGCGCAGCGCCGGCGACAGCGGCGTGTTCTGGCGGAGGCCGCCGTCGCAGAAGAAGCGCTCGCCGACGCAGATCGCCGGGAAGAGGATGGGGAGCGCCGCCGAGGCGAGCGCGTGCTCGGCGCCGATGGTGACCGACTGCGCGCGCACGAATGGGTCCTTGCTCCAGTTCGCCGCCGCCATCGAGCGGGCGCTCTGGAGAAAGACCACGGTCTTCCCCGACCCGATGTCGGTGGCGGTCACCGACAGCGACTCGAGCTTTCCTTCGCGGATGTTGGACCCGATGTGGCTCCAGGGGATGAGGCGGCGCACCACCCGCTCGAGCTGCGCCGTCTGCACGATGCCGCCCAGGTGGCGCTGTCCCTCGACCTCCTCGATGTGCCCGCTGCCGAGCAGCGTGGCGGGGGCGCGCATGAACTCCTTCACACCGAAGCTGACCATCTCCTCGAGCACGAAGCTCTCCCAGCGGTCGCAGAGGATGCGCCCCTGCTTGTCGGCGATGTCGGCCGTGGCGGCGAAGAAGCAGGCGTGGATCGCCCCCACCGACGTGCCGCAGATGATGTCGAACTGGACCTGTCCGCCGAGGTCGCCGGCCAGATCCTCGCGGATATAGCGCATCACGCCGGCTTCATAGGCGCCGCGGGCGCCGCCGCCGGACAGCACGAGAGCCACCCGGGGACGGTCGCCGCGCTTCCGAGGTCGCGTCGGTGCGCTCATCCGATCTCTTCAGATTAAGCGAGCCACGGTTCCGCGCAAGTGTTCGCTTCGCTCGTCGTCGTTCAGCAGTTGGGTTTGCGGTTGGTTGCGGTTGTCCAGGCTCCGCGATATTGACAGCGAGCCGTGAGCGACGAAGCGAACGCGGGCGGCCGTCGGTGGGCCTGGGGGTGGTTGCGGGACCCGCACTGCTGGGTCATCGCGGGGTGCGTGGCCATCGCGCTGGGGCTCGCGGGGCCGATGTTCGTGACCTGTGGCGCGGGCGGCTGCCGGGCAAGCCTCCTGCACCTCGGGTCGACCGACGACTGGCGGCACTTCGCGATGCTCTGGGAAGCGGCGCGCGTCGCGCTCCGCGACTTCCACCAGTTCCCATCCTGGAACCCGTACCACTGCGGCGGCCTGGTGCTCTACCAGCACCCGGAGTCGCCGTTTCCGGGGCCGCTCTTTCTGCTGACGTTCTTCTGGCTGCCGACGGCGGCGGCGATGAAGGTCTGGATCGTCGCCCACCTCGTCTGCGGCACGCTGGGCGCGCGCGCGCTCGTCGCCGATCGCGGCGGCAACGCGGCCGAGCAGCTGCTGGGCGCCGCGCTGATGGCGGCCTCGGGGTTCTTCGCCTAGCACATCGGCGGCGGCCACCTGTCGTTCACGCCCTTTCTCTACCTGCCGCTGATCCTCTGGGCGTTCCGACGGTCGCTGCGCGATGTGCGCTACACGGTCGTGGTCGCCGGGCTCTTCGCGGTCACCGTGCTCGAAGGGGGGACCTATCCGGCGCCGCTGATGGCCGTCGCGCTCGCGGTCGAGTGCCTGGCGCGCCTCGGGTCGGCGGAGGATCGGCGCGGGATGGCGCGCGCGGTGCCCGTCATCGCCGTGCTGTTCGTGCTGCTGGCGGGCGTGCGGCTCCTGCCGGCGCTGCACTATCTCCTCGAGCACCCGCGTCTCGAGCCGCTCGACGACGGGATCGGGCTCGGCGAGGTCTTCTCTTTCTGGACGACGCGCGACCACGCGCGCGGGATGGCCACGCACCGCTACGTCTGGCCCGAGTACGACACCTACGTCGGCGTCGTTCCGGTGGCGTTGATGCTGGTCGGGGTCCTGGTCGCGCTCTTCGCGCCCGATCCGCGCCGGCGCGATCGGCGGATCGATCTGGCGCTGTTCGCGGCGCTGGTCTGGTGCGCGCTGGGGCGGGTGCGCCCGCTGTCGCTGGCGGCACTGCTGCACGCCCTGCCCGTCTTCCGCGCGCTGCGCGTCCCCTCGCGCTTCCTGGGACCGGCGATGGTCGGGTTCGGGCTCCTCGCGACGGCGGCGCTCGCGGCGGGGCGGCGGCTCGCCGAGGGGCGCGGGCCGCGCGTCGCGCTCGGCGCGCGGGCTATCGCGCTGGTGCTCGCTCTCGCCGTCGCGCTCGACATCTGCCTCACCAACCAGCGGGTCATGCAGCAGGGGCTCGAACCGGAGCTCCCGGCCGGGCCGGCCAGCGCCGACTTCTTCCAGAACAGCGCCGCCGACTATGGCCGCTTGCCGACCTATCCGGTGGCGGGGTTCGGGACCCGGGGCTGCTACGTGGCGCTCGAATGGAAGCCGGCGCCCGGGATCGTCGACGGGCGCGGGCCGCAGGTGAGGATAGAGCCGCCGACGGCGGGAACGATCGTGCAGAAGCACTGGTCGCCGAACCGGCTCGATTTCGACCTCCAGCTCGACGCCCCCGCCACGGTGATCGTCAACCAGAACTACGAGAGCGGCTGGCAGGTCAACCACGGCGAGAAGGTCGGCGCGTATGTCGTTCCCGAGCGGCGGTTCTGGGATATCCGCGCACGTCCATCCGACCTCCCCGCCAAAGGGGCGATCGGTCTGCTGGCGGTCCCGCTCGCGCCCGGGACGCACCATCTCTCTTTGTGGCATCGACCGCCCTGGTTGTGGCCCGGCATTTTTCTGTCGCTCGTGGGCGTCGCCCTTTCGGCGGCGATCTTGCGCCGCGCGCGTCGCTGAGCGCCCGCGAAGCTGTTATTCTGATCTCATGGGCGCCCCCTCGATCACCCTCTCGCCCGGCGGCGGGTTTCTCCTCGAGCCGACCGGGTCGGTCGACCATCTTCACGCCGGAGATGCTCTCCGACGAGCAGCGCATGATGAAGGAGACGGCCGACGACTTCATCGAAGGAGGTCATGCCGCGCGTCGCCGACATCGAGTCGAAGAAGCCCGGCGTGATGCGCGACCTCCTGCAGAAGGCGGGCGGCGTGGGGCTGCTGGGGCACGACGTCCCCGAGGCGTACGGCGGTCTCGGCGGCGACAAGACCAGCTCGAGCCTCATCACCGAGGCGGCCAGCCGCCAGGGATCGTACGCGGTCAGCTTCGGCGCCCACGTCGGCATCGGCACGATGCCGCTCGTGCTCTTCGGCACCGCCGAGCAGCGGCAGAAATATCTGCCCAAGCTGGCCTCGGGCGAGATGATCGCCGCCTACGCGCTGACCGAGCCGGGCTCGGGCTCGGACGCGCTGGCGGCCAAGACCAAGGCGGTCAAGTCGGCCGACGGCAAGAGCTGGAAGCTGACCGGGTCGAAGCTCTACATCACCAACGCCGGCTTCGCTGACCTCTTCACCGTGTTCGCCAAGGTCGACGGCGAGAAGTTCACCGCCTTTCTCGTCGAGCGCGGCGCGCCCGGGCTGACCATCGGGCCCGAGGAGCACAAGCTGGGGATCCGCGGCAGCTCGACCTGCCCACTTTTTCTCGAGGACTGCACCATCCCGATCGAGAACGTGCTCGGCACGATCGGCCAGGGGCACAAGATCGCCTTCAACATCCTCAACATCGGGCGCTGGAAGCTGGGCGTCGGCGCGATGGGCGGCGCGAAGTACTGCCTCGAGATGGGGGTGAAGTTCGCGCGCGAGCGCAAGCAGTTCGGCAAGCCGATCGCCGAGTTCGATCTCATCCGCAAGAAGATCGGCGAGATCGCCATGCAGACCTTCGTCGCCGAGTCGATGGCCTTCCGCACGGCGGGCCTGCTCGACGCGCGCGGCGCACCTCATCGACCCGGCCGATCCGCAGGCGCAGAAGAAGTAGATCGACGCCATCGAGGAGCACAGCATCGAGGCGTCGATCATCAAGGTGTTCGGGTCGCGAGATGCTGCACGCCACCGCCGACGAGACGCTGCAGATCTTCGGCGGCGCCGGCTACATCGAGGACTACCCGATCGAGCGCGTCAGCCGCGACGCGCGCATCAACCGGATCTTCGAGGGCACCAACGAGATCAACCGCCTGCTCGTGCCGGGCACGATGCTCAAGCGCGCGCTCACCGGGCGTCTCGCGCTCATGAAGCTGGTGGGCGAGGTGCAACAGGAGCTGGCCGACCCGATCAAGATCGACCGGCGCCCGCTCGAGGGGCCGCTCGGGCGCGAGCAGAAGAAGTGCGACTACGCCAAGCGCGCCATCGCCTACGCCGCGTCGCTGGGCGTGCAGAAGTACATGCAGCAGATCTCCGACAAGCAGGAGCTGCTCGGCGTGCTGGCCGACGCGATCATCCTGACCTTCGGGATGGACTCGGCGATCTCGCGCACGCTGCAGCTCATCGCCCTCAAGGGCGAGGCCGCAAGCCAGATTCCCCTCTGCATGACCCAGCTCTTCGTCGCGCGCGCCCACGAGCAGGTGTTCGACATGCTCCGCGAGATGCTGATGTGGATGTCGCAGGACGAGGAGTGGGGGCGCGAGATCCGCGACATCAACAACTACTACAGCCTCGATCGCGTCAACACCTTCTCGCTGCGCCGCAAGATCGCCAAGCACGTCATCGAGGCCGGCGGCTACGCGCTGTAGGCGGCGCGCCGGCCGCCCGCGCCGGCCGCGTCGATGACGGTCAGTGCGTGCCGAAGCTGAAGGTCGCGCTGGCGCTGACGCTGGGGAACACGACCAGAACGGCCGTCGAGCTGAGCTGCGCCAGGATGGCCTGCTGCGCGAACCGCGAGCCGATCGCGTCCGGTGAACAGCCGGGCGCCAGGTCGGGACGGTAGTCGCACGCCTCCGGCGCCGTCGGCGTCCAGGTACAGGTTAGGTCGAAGCGACTCCCGGTCGCGACGGTCCCGCTCGCCTGCGCTGCCGCGGCGCAGGTGGCGTCGGGGAAGGCGAGCCAGAGGGGCGAATCGCCGACGCCGGCGTGCCAGTCGGCGATCCGCAGGCTGGCCTGAATCGCGCCGGCCGACCAGAGCGTCTGCGTCTGATTGAGCGGTCGTATGTGAAAGGTGTTGGCCCCGGCGACGTCGATGGTAGCCCCCGTGCCGATCTGGTTCGAGACCGAGAGATCGCCCGGCTGCAGCGTGATCCCGGGCGCGCAGGTACCTCCGGTGGTGCTCACCTCCGCCCACGCGGCCGAGTTGGGCGAGGTGCTCCCCGCGACCGGCGGGAACGTCAGCGGGTCGACGGTCGGATCGACCGGAGCGGCGCCCAGCGGCCAGCTGTCGGCGTCGACGGCGTTGGTGTCGGTGATGTCCTGCTCGAACCACATCTTGAAGGTGGCGCCGAGATCGATGCCCCCGCCGGCCGCGGTCATCGGCAGGCGAAGTCGGAGCGCCCACGTTTTGCAAATGACAGGTAGGGCGTCGGTCGCGCAGACGGCGTCGAACCGAGCGTCCGCGCTGATGGTCGTCGGGACCGGGACGCTCCCCCAGATAGCGGCCGCCGACGATTTCTGAAAGGCAGACACCACGATGGCACCCGTTCCGACCGTTCCCCCTGTGACGCTGGTGAATGCCTGCTGCGCGAACTCGAGGACGGTTCCGAGGCCCGTCGCTTCGTTGTAGAAGCCGACCCAGATCGCATTGCTGGTCGAGGCGGGGGTCGGTTCGGAGACGGTGCGCCAGCGGAGCACCAGCGCGGCGGGCTGGCTCGAGTTGTCGACGAGCGCGTCGAACGCGCCCTGACCGAAGCCGCCGTACGTGACACCGAACGCGCCGGCCCAGCGGGGATCGTCGTAGGGCGCCGACCCCAGCCACCAATCGGGGAGACCCGATTGACCCGGGACGCCCGGGGGCGTCGGAAAGCAGAAGGTGTTCCCTCCCACGCCGCCGCCCGCACCGCCGGTACCCGCCGCGCCGCCCCCGCCCGCGCCACCTCGTCCTCCGGCGGCGTTGCCGCCCGCCCCACCACCCGCTTTGCCTCCGCTCCCAGCACCGGCCACGCCACCGGCACCGGCCATGCCGCCGTCCGCGGTTCCGCCGGCACCGGCCATGCTTGCGCCCGCTCCGCCTATTCCACCACGCCCGCCGCTGCCACCGGCCACACCGGCGGCGCCGCTGCCGGCCGCACCGCCATCGTGGTTTCCACCGGTACCGGCGACGCCGGAGCCATCCGAACGGGTGTCGACGCAGACGTTGCTGATGCAGGTGAGCCCGGCGTTGCAGGTTCCGTTGGGGTAGCAGCTCTGGCGCAGCCCACCCTGAGATCCACCGGCGTCGTGCGTTCCCTGGCTGCCCGTGCCACACCCCACGAGAGCGGCTCCCCAAATCGCCGCCGCCAGGACCCCGAGCTTCGTCCGCCTCATGCGGGGACTATACGCAACGCGCGCGCTTTCCGAACAAACTACGGGATCCGCTTCCAGCTCGGCTTGAAGGCCGCCGAGTAGGTCGGCGGGCCGTCGGAGAGGACGTAGTCGACCCGGCGGTTACGGGGCTCGTCGACGTTGTCGGCGGTCTTGACCTCGGGCGACGTCTCGCCGAACCCCTCGAACGAGATCGGGAGCTTGACGCCGCGCTTGCGGAACCAGCTGGCGATCGAGCGCGCGCGGTCCTGCGACAGCTTCAGGTTGTGCGCCGCCGCTCCCACGGTGTCGGTGTGCCCCGCGATGTAGAGCGTGATGCCGGGGTGCATGCGGCCGTGTGCGGCGTCCTTGGCCAGCACCTCCTGCAGCTTGGTGTACGCGGCCTCCAGCTTCGGCGTCTCGGGCTCGTCGATGTCCGGCGAGCCGGTGCGGAAGTTGACGTCCTCGTGCGGGATGGGGACGAACCAAGGCGCGATCTCGACACCGACCCAGTTCCCCTGCACGTCGTAGGCGTGGACCTCGATGCGCGCGACGGCGGCGTCGCTCGATGGCGTCCAGGTGACGATGAGGGGCGCGCCGGCCGGGCGTCCCGTGAAGTCTTGCTCCTCCTCGGCGATCACCGCCTCGGAGTCGGCGTAGACCTCGATCTTCACCTTGCCGGCCGGGTGCGACATCTTCACCTCCAGCCGGTGCTGCTTGAGGTCGACCTTCGTCTTGTCGACCTGCACCTTCAGCGGCGAACCGGCGGCGCGCACGGGCGGGCGGACGGCGGCGACCGCGGCGACCAGAATCACGGCGACGAACGCGCTCCGGATCACGCGAGCATCCTATCATTTTGCGCCGCCGGCGCATGGTAGGCGCCCGGGACGGGCCGCGGGACGTGGTAGCGTTCCGGCGTGAGCCGTCGCTCGCTTCCCGCGCTGTTGCTCGGCGTTTTCGCCTGGTCCGGATGCGCGACCGCGCCGCGGCCGCTGGTCGACTCGGGGTACGCGGTGCGGGCCTACACGCCCGGGCGTATCGCCGTGCTTCCGCCCGATGTGTTCGTGGTCCTCGATCAGGTTGGCGACAACGATCCGGTGAAGTCGGCGGCGCTGGGGCAGGTGGTCGGCGCCGAGGCGTCGCACGCGATCGATCGATCGCTGCGCGCGCGCGGCTACGACGTCGCTCTCTTGCCGCGCTGGGACGGCGTCTACGGTCCCGACGGGGCGCCGGTTCCGGGCGGCGAGGCGCTGGAGGGGCTCGCGCGCGGGATCATCTTCTTCGCCAGCAGCGCCGACGGCGCCCGGCAGGGGCCGACCACCTTGCCGCCGCGGGTGGCGCCCGACCTCGCTGCCGCGGTCGGCTCGGCCACCGAGGCCGACGCCGTCCTCTACGTCAACGTCAAGGGGGTGGTCACGACGCCCGGGCGGCAGACCGCGACAGTACTGACGGCGGTCTTCATCGTGGTGATCGTGGCGGCCCTCGTTCTGGTGCTGGCCTCGCAGAAGGGCGGCCACGGCGGCGGAAACGGCTTCGCGGGGGGCGGGGGCGGAGCGCACGTCCCGCGCGGCGGCGGCGCCTGGAAGGCCGCCCCGGTCGGGGCGGCGGTGCACCCGGCGATCCGCCCGGCGGCGTTTCGCCCGGGCGCGGTGACGACGGGGGTTCGGCCGGCGCCTCCCATGTCGATGACCTCCGGCTGGCGCGGCGCCGGTCGCCCGCCCGTCGTGGTGCGCGGCGGCCCGATCTACGTGGGCGGGTTCGGCAACCTCAACCTGGTCGTCCCGCTCGACGAACCGATCTACACGCACGACGGCAGCATCGCCTACGACGATCCGATCTTCGCGGGCGACGAGCTCTACGTCTCGATGACGCTGGTCTCGACCGTCGACGGCCGCGTGCTGTGGCACGCGCGCGACGCGTTCGATCTGGAGGCGAACAACCCGGCCCACGTCGATCGGATGGTGCAAGCGTTCATGGACACGCTTCCGCCGGCGCTGCCGCCGCCTCCCGGGCCGCCCCCGACCACCGCCGCCAACCCGTGACCGACGCGGCCGCCCCCGCCGTGCGCCAGCCGCGCGGCCTCTACCTGCTCTTCACCGTCGAGATGTGGGAGCGCTTCTCGTTCTACGGGATGCGCGCCATCCTGGTGCTGTTCCTGGTCGACGGCGCGCGCGGCGGTCTCGGCTGGTCGAAGTCCTCCGCCAGCCAGCTGTTCGGTCTCTACGGGTTTCTCTGCTACGCGCTGCCGGTCGCGGGCGGCTACATCGCCGATCGTTTTTGGGGGACGCACCGATCGATGGTGGTCGGTGCGGTGATCATCGCGGCGGGGCACTTCTGCATGGCGGCCCCCACGACGCCGACCTTCTTCATCGGGTTGGCGCTGGTGGCGATCGGCACGGGATTCTTCAAGGTGAATGCCTCGACGATGGTCGGCCAGCTCTACGACGAGCACGACGCCCGTCGCGACAGCGGCTACACGATCTTCTACATGGGGGTGAACGTCGGCGCGTCGCTGGGCCAGTTCGCCTGCGGCTACTTCGGCGAGAGCGCACGCTGGGGGTGGCACTACGGCTTCGGCGCCGCGGGCGTCGGAATGCTGATGGGCGTGGCGTTCTACCTGCGCGAGAAGCCCAGGTACCTGCGCGGCATCGGCGACGTGCCGAACCGCGCGCGCGGCGCGGTCAGCGCCAGGCCGACCGCGCCGCTCACGCGCGAGGAGCGCGATCGGGTGCTGGTGCTGCTCGTCATCATCGCCTGCACGATCCCCTTCTGGATGGCGTTCGAGCAGGCCGGCTCGTCGATGAACTTCTTCGCCGCCGAGCGGACCGATCGTTTGGTCGGTGGGTTCCTGTTCCCGGCGTCGTGGTTACAGTCGGTCAATTCGCTGGTGCTCATTGCTTCGGCGCCGTTCTTCGCGGCGCTCTGGACGGCGCTGGCGCGCCGCGGGCGCGAGCCGAGCACACCGGCCAAGATGACCGTCGCCATGATCCTGATGGCGGTCGGGTTCGTCTTCATGGTCGAGGGGGCGCGGCGCAGCGATCACGGCGCGCTGGTCAGCCCGATCTGGCTGGTCGCCGCTTACACGTTTCACACCTTCGCCGAGCTCTGTCTGTCGCCCATCGGGCTGTCGTTCGTCTCCAAGCTGGCGCCGCTCAAGTACACCTCGCTCCTCATGGGCGTCTGGTTCGGCGGGACGGCGATCGCCGAGTTTCTCGCGGGGCAGCTGGCGGCCTTCACCGACCGGATCGCGCGCGGCGAGCTCTTCCATCTGCTCGGGGGGCAGGCCGACTTCTTCCTCATCTTCGTGGCCTCGTCGCTGTTCGTCGCCGTGGTGCTGGCCGCGCTGACGCCGTGGCTGAAGCGCCGGATGCACGGGCGGGACGCCTGACGCCGTGAATCGGGCGCTCCTCGCCGCGGCCGGCCTGCTACTGTCCTCGGCGGTGAGCGCCGCGACTCCCCATCCGGACGATCCTTACCGCTGGCTCGAGGACGGCGACGCGCCGGCCGTCGCGAAGTGGACGGAGCAGCAGAACGCGGCGACGCGCAAGGCGCTGGACGCAATCCCGGGGCGCGCCGCGCTCGGCGCGCGGTTCAGTCGTCTCTATTCGATCGGGTCGCTCGGCACGCCGATCTCGCGCCCGCGCGGTCGCGAACAGCCGCGGCGCTACTTCTACACGCGCCGCGACGGCGCGCAGAACCAGCCGGTGCTCTACGTGCGCGACGGGCGGGACGGCGCCGACCGCGCGCTCGTCGACGTGAACCAGGAACGGGCCGACGGCACGCGCGCGCTCGACTGGTGGTTCCCCTCCGACGACGGTGCGCGGGTCGCCTTCGGCACCTCCGACGACGGCAGCGAGGAGTCGGTCTTGCGCGTGCGCGACGTCGGGACGGGTGAAGATCTCGCCGATCGAATACAGCGCACGCGCGCCTGCTCGCTGGCCTGGAGGCCCGACGGCGGCGGCTTCTACTACACCCGCTACCCGGATCGCGGCGACGTGCCGGCCGGCGAGGAGGCCTACCACCGCGGCGTCTTCTTCCATCGTCTGGGCGACGATCCGGCGCGCGACCGCAAGCTCTTCGGCGAGGGGCGCGATCGCACCGACTGGCCGGGCGTCGATCTGTCGCCCGACGGCCGCTGGCTGGCGATCGGTGTCTCCGAGGGGTGGACCAAGAGCGAGGTCTATCTCGTCGACACGCACGGCGACGATGGCAAGCTGGTGGCGGTGGCGGCGGGCGAGGACGCGCGGTTCGAGGTGATCGAGGCGCTCGACGATCGCCTCTTCCTGTTCACCACCAGCGGCGCGCCGCGCGGGCGGATCTTCTCGGTCGATCCGCGGCACCCGGCGCGCGCACGCTGGCACGAGATCATTCCCCAGGGCGACGATGTGCTCGAGCGGGCGGTCTACTTTCACGGAGGGCTGGCGATTGGTTTCCTGCACGACGCGGCGGCGCGGCTGCGCCTCTGCGATCGGAACGGCCACCCGCGCGGCGAGGTGCCGTTGCCCGGGCTGGGCGTCTTGACCGGGCTCAGCGGCGCCCGCGACGTGGCGGAGCTCTACTACGGGTTCACCGGCTTCCTGGCGCCGACCACGGTCTACGAGGCGCAGCTCGGCACGCGGCCGAAGAGCGTCGTCTGGCGCGCGCTCTCTGCGCCCGTCGACGCCGCGGCGTTCGACGTCGAACGGGTGATGGTGATCTCGCGCGACGGGACGCGGCTGCCGCTCTTCCTCGCCAGCCGCAAAGGGGCGCCGCGCGACGGGACGCGCCCTGCCCTCCTCACCGGCTACGGCGGCTTCGACGTCAACATGCTGCCGGCCTGGACGCCGTCGGCGATCCCGTTCCTCGAGAGCGGCGGGACCTACGCGCTGGCGGTGTTGCGCGGCGGGGGCGAGTACGGAGAGAGCTGGCACCGCGCCGGCATGCTCGGCAACAAGCAAAACGTGTTCGACGATTTCATCGCCGCCGCGACCTGGCTCGTCGAGCAACACGTGACCACGCCCGAGCGGCTGGCGATCTCGGGCGGCTCCAACGGCGGCCTCCTCGTCGGGGCCGCGCTCACCCAGCGCCCCGATCTCTTCCGGGCGGTGGTCTGCAACGTCCCCTTGCTCGACATGCTCCGCTATCACTTGTTTCGGCTGGCGCAGCTCTGGATCCCCGAATACGGCTCGCCCGACGATCCCGTCGCCGCGCGCTGGCTCGCCGCCTACTCGCCCTACCAGAACGTGCGCGACGGCGTGAAGTACCCGGCCGTCTACCTGCACACGGCGGCCTCCGACACGCGCGTCGATCCGATGCACGCCCGCAAGATGGCCGCCCGCCTGCAGGCGGCGACGACCAGCGGCCGCCCCGTGCTGCTCTCCGTCGAGAGCAAGGCCGGGCACGGCGCCGGCAAGCCGCTCGCCAAGGTCATCGCCGAGCTCGTCGATCAGTGGAGCTTTTTGTTTGCGCAGCTCGGGATTTCGTACGAGGACAAGAGCTCGCCAGAAACGGCGAAGGCGAAGGCGAAGTGAACAAGACCCGGGTCATCATCCTGTTCGGCGGCCGCTCGGCGGAGCACGAGATCTCCATCCTCTCGGCGCGCAACGTCCTCGCCGCGCTCGATCGCCGGCGGTTCGAGCCCGTGCTGATCGGGATCGATCGGGTTGGCCGCTGGCACCTCGAGTCCGAGCGGACGCTGGCCGGCGCGACCGGCGATCCGCGCGCGCTGGCGCTCGATCCTGCCGCCCCGGCCGTCGGCATCGAAGAGGGCCTCGTTCCGCGCGGCGCCGACCCGACCGACGAGGTGGTGGTGTTTCCCGTCCTGCACGGGACCTTCGGCGAGGACGGCACCGTCCAGGGGCTGCTGGAGCTGGGCGACGTCGCCTACGTCGGCGCCGGCGTGCTCGGCTCGGCGATCGGGATGGACAAGGAGGTCGCCAAGCGGCTCCTGCGCGACGCCGGGATCCCGGTGGTCGACTTCGCCGTCGTCACCGCGGCCGGCTTCGCGCGCGATCCGGCGGCGGCGCTGGCCGGCACGTCGCGCCTCGGGTTCCCCCTGTTCGTCAAACCGGTGAACGCCGGCTCGTCGGTCGGGGTGTCGCGCGTCAACGATCTGGCGGGCCTCCAGCCCGCCGTCCGGGCCGCCCTTGCGTTCGACCGCAAGGTGCTGATCGAGCGCGCCGTCGACGCGCGCGAGATCGAATGTGCCGTTCTCGGGAATGATGATCCCGTGTCTTCCGTTCCCGGCGAGATCCTGGTCCATCACAAGGACGGGTTCTATTCCTACGACGCCAAGTACGTCGATCCCGCCGGCGCCAGCTGGAAGATCCCAGCCGATGTCCCGTCGGCGACCGCCGCGCGCGTGAAGGAGCTGGCGGTGGCGACGTTCCGCACGCTGGAGCTGTCGGGCCTGGCGCGCGTCGACTTCTTCCTCTCGCGCGGCGACGGCGCGCTCTACGTCAACGAGGTGAACACCATCCCCGGTTTCACCGCCGTTTCGATGTACCCGAAGATGTGGGAGGCGTCCGGCCTGTCGCAAGAAGCGCTGCTGACCCGGCTCATCGAGCTGGCGCTCGAGCGGCGAAACGGGCGCCGCGCGCTGCAGACGGGGATCGCCCCAGGGCCCAAACAGGGAGCCGGTTAGACCACAATCGCTGAAGTTTTTTGTTTTCCGTGTATCCGGGGCAGGGTGCAAGTCGTACATAGGGGCGTGGATCAAGAAATTGGTGCAGCGAAAAGAAGCGTGGGCCGACCCTCAAAAGCGCAGCCATTTCGCGCATTTGTAGTCGATTTGCTGCTGAAGCAGCCAAATTTGCGTTCGCTGGAGATCGTCCGGCGCGCCCGTGCAGCTGGATACGAAGGGGGCAAGAGCGCGTTTTATTCGCTCATCGCCAGCGTTCGCCCGCGCCGCAGCCGGCCGCTCAGCGAGCACGACAAGGTGCCCGGTGAGATCGGCCGCCACGGGTTCGGCCAGGTCGATCTCAGGTTCCGGGATGGTGGAGAGCGGTCGGTCACGTTCTTCGTCTCGCGCCTCGAGTACTCGCGGTTCACGGCGGCGTCGATCGTCCCCGACCAGGGCCTCGAGACCTGCGTGCGGACGCTGGTGTCGCACTACCGCGCGCTCGGGGGCGTTCCGCTGCTGGCGGCGTTCGATCGCGCCCGCCCGATCGGCGTCGGCTCCGACAAGGACGGCCGGGTTCAGGAATGGGATCCGGCGTTCGCCTACGCGGCCCTGCAGATCGGTCTCGGCGTCGAGGTACGGGCGCGCCGCGGCGCCGACCGCGGTCCGGGGACCAACCTCGGCAACTGGCTGAAGCTGGCGTTCTTCAAGGACGCCACCTTCGTCGACGAGGCGGACGCCGCGCGCCAGCTGGCGATCTGGCTGCGCGACCAGAACGACACGCCGCAGTCGGACGCGGGCGGCAAGACGCCGGCGGTCCTGCTGGCCGAGGAGCGGCAGCGCCTTCGCCCGCTCAAGGTCGAGCCGCAGGAGCTGGCGTTGCGCTTCCCGGTGCTGGTCGGGCCGCGCGGATCGGTGATCCACGAAGGGCAAGCGTACGCGATGCCGGCCGACTCGGTTGGCCTGGTGGGCGCGCTGCACCTATACCCGGATCGCGTCTCGATCGTCGTCGGACGCTACGAGTCGACCCACGCCCGCCATCCGGCGGTGCGCGTCGTCGACGCGGGCATCACCCACTCGTCCCCCGGCTGGGCCCCCGCCAGCGCCGTCCCGCTCGCCGCCCGCGGCGTGTGAGGCCCGAACCGCTGACCGACCGCTAGCCGCGGCCCATGCCGTAGTAGGTGAAGCCCGCGCCGCGGAGCTCGGCGGGGCTCCAGACGTTGCGGCCGTCGAAGATGACCGGCTGCTTGAGCAGCGACTTCAGGCGCTCGAACGACGGGCGCCGGAACTCGTGCCACTCGGTGACCAGCACCAGCGCGTCGGCCCCCTTCACGCAGTCGTAGTGGGCCTCGTCGTACTCGATCCGATCGCCGAGCTGCTTGCGGACGGCCTCGATGGCCACCGGGTCGGAGGCCGAGACCTTGGCGCCGGCGCCGAGCAGCTGGTCGATCAGCACCAGCGCGGGCGCTTCGCGGATGTCGTCGGTGCCGGGCTTGAACGCCAGGCCCCAGACGGCGATCCGCTTCCCCTTGAGGTCGCCGCCGAAGTGCGCGAGCACCTTGTCGCCGAGGCGGCGCTTCTGCCGCTCGTTTACGGCGACGACGGCGTCCAGCACCTCGAGCTTGTAGCCGACCTCGCGGCCGGTGCTGATGGCGGCGCGCAGGTCCTTGGGGAAACAGCTGCCACCGAAGCCGGGGCCGGCGAACAGAAACTTCGGCCCGATGCGGTTGTCGGAGCCCATCCCCTTGCGCACGAGCTCGATGTCGGCGCCCAGGATCTCGCACAGGTTGGCGAGATCGTTCATGAACGAGATGCGCGTCGCCAGCATCGAGTTGGCGGCGTACTTGGTCAGCTCCGCCGAGCGGCGATCCATCACCAGCATGCGGTCGTTGGTGCGCGTGAACGGCGCGTAGAGCGCGCGCAGCGCCTCGATGGCGCGCTTGTCGCTGGTCCCGATCACCACGCGGTCGGGCTTCATGAAGTCGTTGAGGGCGTCGCCTTCCTTGAGGAACTCCGGGTTGGAGGCGACGGCGAACTCGTGCTTGGTCTTCTTGCCGATCATCGCCTCGATCTTGTCGCCGGTGCCGACGGGGACGGTCGACTTGGTGACCACCACGGCCCAGCCGGTGAGCGCCTCGCCGACGTCGCCCGCGGCCTTGAGGATGTACGAGAGATCGGCCGAGCCGTCGGGGCCGGGCGGCGTCCCGACGGCGAGCAGCACCACCTCCGCGCCGGCCACGCCCCCCTTCACGTCGGTGGTGAAGGTCAGGCGCCCCTCGGCGGCGTTGTTCAGCACGATCTTGTCGAGGCCCGGCTCGTAGATCGGCATGACGCCCTTCTTGAGCCCGTCGATCTTGGCCGCGTCGACGTCGCAGCAGGTGACGTCGTTCCCCATGTCGGCGAAGCCCGCGCCCGCGACCAGCCCGACATAGCCCGTGCCGATGACACAAATCTTCATGGCGATCGCATACCATGATCCGACCCATGGCGCCGAGCGGCTCCCCGGTCATCCCACCGGGCTTTTCGATGAACGCCAGCGTCATGCTCCTGGCGGCCGGGCGGTCGACCCGGCTGGGGCGCTGGGGCTGACGTTGCCGAAGCCGCTGGTCCCAATCTGCGGCTATCCGGCGATCGCTTTCGGGTTGCGCGCGGCGGCGCGCGCGGGGGCAACGCGCGCGGTCGTCAACGTCTTTCACCGCGGCGACCTGGTGCGGGCGACGCTCGGCGACGGCCGCGGGTACGGCCTCGGGATCGACTACTCCGTCGAGGCGGACCTCCTCGGGACGGGCGGCGGGATCGCGCACGCGCGGGCGCTGCTCGGGTCGGGTCCGGCGCTGGTCATGAACGCCAAGGTGGTGGCCGATCTCGACCTGCCGGCGCTGCTCGGCGACCACGCCGCGCGCGGCGCCGCCGCCACCATGCTCCTGCGCGACGATCCGGCGCCCGAGCGCTGGGGATCGATCGGCGTCGACGCGACGGGGCGCGTGGTCAGCGTCCTCGACGCGCGGTCGCCGCGGCCGCCCGAGGGCGACGTGGCGCTGCGGATGTTCACCGGCGTGCACGTCCTCGCGCCCGCGCTGATGGACCGGCTGCAGCCGATCTTCTGCGACGTCATCCGCGACGCCTACCTTCCCGCGCTGCGCGCCGGCGAGACCATCCGCGCGGTCACGCTCGGCGGCTACTTCGCCGAGCACTCGACGCCGGCCCGCTATCTGGCCGGCAACCTCACGCTGCTGCGCGATCCGGGTCTGCTGCGCGATCCGCCCGGGCCTCTCGTGGGCGTCGATCCCGGCGCCAGCGTGGCCGCGGGTGCGCGCGTGGTGGCCCCGGTTCGCATCGAGGCCGGAGCGGAAATCGAGGCCGGCGCCGAGGTGGGCCCGGATGCGGTCGTCGATGCGGGCGCGCGCGTGGCGGCCGGCGCGCGCGTGCGACGCGCGGTCGTCTGGTCGGGCGCGACGGCCACCGGCGACGTCTCCGACGCGGTCGTCACCCCCACCGGCGTCGTGGCGATAGAACGCATCTCATGACCTGCTGAGCGCAACGGTGCAGGCGAGCGCAGCGCGCCTGCCGAGCGCAGCGGTGCAGGCGACGCGGCCGCTTCCTTCACGAACGCGCGCATTCGCTCCTCGTGGGTGGCATGACGCTCGATCGCCTCGAGCATCAGGCTGTGCGCGGAGCGCCCGCTGCGTTTGGCCAGCGCCGCGATCCGCGACCGCAGGCGCGGCGGCAGCTTGAGGCTCGTGGTGGAAGACATACCAAATCCCTCGCCGGTAACACCAACGTAGCACCGCCGCAGGGCGCAGACAAGGGCTCGGCCGTTGGGACGGAGGCGAGGGCTCGCCTCGTCTCCGTTTCATCTAATCTGGCTCTTCGACGCGGACGGCGACGACGGTGATGTTGTCGACGCCGCCGTTCTTGTTGGCCTCGCCGATCAGCTTCTCGCACACGGCGTCGATGTCCTTCTCCGCTTCTGCGATGGCCGCGATCTCCTCGTCCTTGATCATCCCCGACAGGCCGTCCGAGCAGAGCAGGTAGAGGTCGCCCAGCACCGGCTGCTCGACGTGGACGTCGACCTGCACCGTGTCCTTCATCCCCAGCGCGCGCACGATGACGTTCTTGTGCGGGAACGAGGCGATCTCGTCGGGCGAGAGGTTCTTCATCTTGATGTAGTCGTTGAGCAGCGAGTGATCCTCGGTCAGCTGCTTGAGCGAGCCGTCGCGCCGCCGGTAGAGCCGGCTGTCGCCCACGTGGCCGATCACCAGCGCGTCGTCGGCGAACAACGTCGAGACGACGGTGGTCCCCATCCCGTGGCAGCGCGGATCCTTCTGCGCCTGCTCGTGGATCTTGAGGTTGGCCAGCTTGATGGCGGTGACCATCCGGTTGGTGTCGTAGCGGTTGCCGTGGTCCATCTTGAACGGCCAGGTCAGCTGCTGGTCGTCCTGCGTCGCCTTGAAGAACCCGACGATCGTGTCGACGGCCATGCGGCTGGCCACCTCGCCCGAGGCGTGGCCGCCCATGCCGTCGGCGACGATCGCCAGCCGCTCGCTCTCCGGCAGGTAAAAGGAATCTTCGTTGTGGGCGCGCTTCATGCCGACGTTGGAGTCGCCCGCGAAGCGCACCCGCATGCCGTCCATCGGAAACGACGAGCTCATCGGGAAGCCTCCATGGTATCGCGGCCAAGCGCGACGATCAACGCACGACGATCAATGTGGACCCAGCCTAGCGCGCGGGTGGGACGGGCGTCGGGCCCGCCACGCCCGCGACATCTTGGCCGGGGGGGAGCGCGCGAGGCGCGGCGGCGCCGGCGAGCGCCGGGAGGCGGGGGGGCCGCACGAAGTCGATGTGGGGACCCACGGAGATCGTGAGCGGCCCTTCGCCCCGGTAGATATCGCCGTCGATCGTGTAGGCCATGCTGCCGTCCTTGGGGACGATCTTGATGACCGAGGCGACGGCGCTGAAGGATCGCTTGGGCGAGACGCCGCGCCCCCGGTAGACCGCCCAGAAGTCGGGCATGAGGCCCATGGGCCGGCCGTGGATCGCCAGCACGCCGAATCGCTCGACGTCGTCGTCAGCCCGGTGGTTGAGCTTGAAGCCGAGGCCGACCTCGCGCACCGTCGCCGCGCCGATGCCAATGAAGACGGTCCGCTCGAGCGTCTGGCCGTCGACCTCGACCGTCCCCTCGAAGCGCTTGAAGATCTTGTGGATGAACGGGCCGTCGATGACGGCCGACCCGATCGCGCGCAGCAGAAGCCAGGTCGCGCGCGCCGGCCCGTACTCCCCGGTTCCGTAGTACTCGCCGAGGAAGTTCGCCATCAGCCCGTTGCCGAAGATGAACCCCAACGTGTCGCCGATCCGGAGGCACCGCCGCCGCACGGTCGCGAGCGGCTGCTCGTCCCGTACCGCCGCCACGAGTGAGGTCAGAAACGGGGCCGCCTTCTGCCTTATGCCGAGCGACGCGCTGACCACGTTCATCGTTCCGCCGCCGAGGATGGCGAGCGGGGGGATGGGCGCCTCGCCGAAGGCCTGTCCCAGCGCGGCCACGGTGCGATGAAGTGTGCCGTCGCCGCCGTGCACGGCGATGACCGAGGGCGGCTTGGCGCGCAGCGAGGCCGCGTCGGTCGCCAGCTCGTCCAGCGTCTTGGGGGCGAACACGCGGCCGTGCTCGCCGAGCAACGCCTGGAACTGCGACGCCACCCGCGGGTTGCGCCGATTCGCGCGGGAGCGCGGGTTGACGAAGAGCGCGACCGGGTTCAGTCGTCCCCGCCCGGGCCGTCGTCGCCGCCCTCGTCCTCGCCGGCGGCGTCGGGAGCTTCACTGATCTCCGCCGTCACTTTCGCGATCTTGGGATACCAGCTCTCGAAAACCTCGGCGATCTGGCGCGCCTGCTTCTCGTTCGAGATGTTGAACGACGACTGCTTGCGGTAGCTCCCCTTCGACTTCTTGAAGCGGACGATCGCCATCTTGGGCGGCCGGAACTTCCCCTTGCCCCGATCGAGCTCCTGGTAGAGGAACATGATCGTCGCCCAGCTCCCCTTGCTCAGGACCGCGCGGTCGAGCTCCTTGCGGACCAGCGTCCCTTCGTCCTCGTAGTCGTAGGTCAGCTCTTCCAGTGTCTCGGCCATCTATCGTTCTCCTGGAGGGCTCCTAGGCGGTTCGGGTGTCGATCGCCGCGCGATCCTCGGCGGAGAGATCGACGAACTCGATCCCCATCCCCGACGTGCGATCCTTCTGGCCGGCGCGGGCGACGCGGACCACGCGCCCCTGGGTCCTGATCTGGCGCCCGTTCGGCAGGCGGAACTCGACCAGCAGCACCTCGCCGACCTCGAACAGCACGTCCGCGCGCAGGAACGCCCCGCCGCTCGACAGATCGGTCGACGCGAAACGGATCGGCTTGCGGACCTTCTGGGTGGCGTCGGTGACCGAAACGAGGATCTCGAGGTCGACGCGCGCGTGTTGGCGGGTGTCGCGGCGCACGGGGCTGGGGCTCATGGGCGCAGCTCCGCGGCGATCGCCGAGCGGATCTCGACGGAGACGCGCGCCCCCGACGGCGCCAGCGGCTCGCGGGCGTGAAAACGGCGGGCGACCTCGATCGAGACCGGTACACCCCAGCCCACGCCGGCGCGGGCGTGCGGCAAGTGGCCGAGGAGCGCGCGGGGGATCGTCACCACCGCCTCGGTCGCGTTGCTCGGCACCGTGCAGGTGACCGCCACCGTCGCCCCGAACGGCCGCAGCTCCACGATCGCCCCGGCCGCCGCGCCCAGCGACAGCGAGAGCCCGTCGGACGCGTCGATCCGCATTCCGCCCGTGGGCGCCGCGCCGTTCGCCGCTAGAAGCCGAGGCAGGGTGGGGACCGCCAGCTCGGCGACCGGCAGCTCGGAGTCGGCGCCGTAGACGCTGAGCCGGTCGGGGAGCAGATCCAGCGGCTGCGGGGCCGACTCGGCGACCACCCCCCCGACCACGCCCGCCACGTCGGGGAAGAGGCGCGGGAACGGGCGCACCAGCGGATCACCGGGGCCGAAGCCGACGCCGACGCCGGAGAGCTCCTCGAGATCGATCGAGCTGCCGCGCGCGACGAGCGCGCTGCTCGCCTCGTCGACGTCATGGAGAGCGCACCCCTGATCGGGCGCGGCGACCGAGAGCGGGTCGACGAGCCCAAGAACGTCGGGTGCCTCGGGGCCGGCGGTGGAGGCCCGGAACCCGAGCACCGAGACGGTCGGCTGCTTCCCCTCGGCGACCTCGAACCGCACCGCCAGCTCGGCGGAGGTCACGGAGACGACGGCCTGCGCGTCCGGCGGATGCGGACCGCCGTCGCACGCGGCCGCGAGAACCCCCGCCGCGAACAGAGCGGCTGCGGCGCGCGCGCGGAGGTCGGGGTGCAGCAACATGACGTCGAACCGAGGACTCAACACTATAACTTCTGCCGCCGCAACTCGCCAATTCACCCGGGCGGCATGCTATGAAACGCAAGCTCCGCATGTCACGGATCACCTCAGAAGAAGTCCGAGAGCTGGCGATTCTGGCGCGCCTCGCGCTGTCGGAGCAGGAGGTGGCGCGGATGACGGGCGATCTCGACGCCATCCTCGACTACGTCGACGCGATGCGGGAGCTCGACACGACGGGCGTCGAGCCGATGACCCACGCGGTGCCGTTCGACTGCCCGCTGCGCCCGGACCAGGTCGCGCCTTCGCTGTCGGTCGACGAGGCGCTCGCCAACGCCCCGCGCCGAGAGGCGAGCTTCTTCCAGGTTCCCCGCATCGTCCCCGGGCCGGGCGGCCCGGCCGGGGGTGGCGGCGAGGACGAGCCGTGATCGACGCGCGCGGCGCCAGCCTGACCGCGATCGCCGACGGCGTGCGGGCCGGGACGTTCGGGGCACGGGAGGTGACCGAGCAGTTCCTGGATCGGGTGGCGCGGCTCGACGGCCCGCTCGGCTGCTACTTGAAGGTGGACGCCGAGGGCGCCCGCCGCCGGGCCGACGCGGTCGACGCCGCCCGCAAGGCGGGGCGCGACCCGGGGCCGCTCGGCGGCGCGCCGCTCGGGATCAAGGACATCTTCTGCACGCGCGGGATCGAGACCACCTGCGCCTCCAAGATCCTGCGCGGGTTCGTGCCGCCCTACGAATCGACGGTGACGGCCCGGCTCGAGGCGGCGGGCGCCGTCTCGCTGGGCAAGCTCAACATGGACGAGTTCGCCATGGGCTCGTCGACCGAGAACAGCGCCTTCAAGCCGACCCGCAACCCCTGGTCGCCGGCGCACGTGCCGGGAGGCTCCTCGGGCGGCTCGGCCGCGGCGGTGGCGGCGTCGCTCTGCGCGGGCGCGACCGGGACCGACACCGGCGGCTCGATCCGGCAGCCGGCCGCGCTCTGCGGCGTGGTGGGGATGAAGCCGACCTACGGGCGCGTCTCGCGGTACGGCGTCATCGCCTTCGCCTCGTCCCTCGATCACCCGGGGCCGTTCGGCCGCACCGTGGAGGACGCCGCGGCGCTGCTGGAAGTGATGGCCGGCGTCGACCCGCTCGACGCGACGTCGATCCCGGCGGCGGTCGGCGCTTACCGGCAGGCGGCGCGCGCGGGGCGTGAGGGCCTTTCGGGCGTGCGGCTGGGCGTGCCCACCGAGTACTTCCAGCCGGGGATGGACGCCGAGATCGAGGCGGCGGTCCGCGCGGCGCTCGACGAGCTCGGGCGCGCCGGGGCCAAGATCGTCCCGGTCTCGCTGCCGCACACCAAGTACGCGATCGCGACCTACTACCTCATCTGCACCGCCGAGGCGTCGTCGAACCTGGCGCGCTACGACGGCGTCAAATATGGCTACCGCGCCGCCGACGTGAGGTCGCTCGAGGAGCTCTACACCAAGACGCGCGGCGAGGGGTTCGGCACCGAGCCCAAGCGGCGGATCATGCTGGGCGCCTACGTCTTGCGCGCCGGCTACTACGAGGCCTACTACGGCAAGGCGCTGCGCGCGCGGCGCAAGATCGCCGACGACTTCGCGGCGGCGTTCACGGCTTGCGACGCCATCGTCACGCCGACCTCGCCGGTGCCGGCGTTCAAGTTCGGCGAGCGGATCGGGGATCCCTTGCAGATGTACCTGGCCGACATCCTCACCGTCGCGCCGAACCTGGCGGGCATCCCGGCGCTGTCGCAGCCGTGCGGTTTCACCAAGGCGGGGCTGCCGATCGGATTGCAGATCATCGGCCCCGCGCTGGGCGAGGAGATCTGCTTCCGCGTCGGCGGCGCCTACGAGTCGCGCACCGACTGGCACACCCGCCTTCCCCCGGAGGCCGTGTCGTGAGCACGGACTGGGAGACGGTGATCGGGCTGGAGGTTCACGTCCAGCTGGCGACGCGGTCGAAGATCTTCTCCTGGTCGTCGGCGGCGTTCGGCGCGGAGCCGAACGCGTCGACCGATCCGGTCTGCCTCGGTCTGCCGGGGACGCTGCCGGTGTTGAACCGCTCGGCCGTCGAGTCGGCCGTGCGCCTCGGGATGGCGGCAGGCTGCAAGATCCGCTCGCGCTGCCGGTTCGCGCGCAAGCACTACTTCTACCCCGACCTCCCCAAGGGATTTCAGATCTCGCAGTTCGACGAGCCGATCTGCGAGGGGGGCGCCATCAGGTTCCGCCTCAAGGGGGAGCTGCGCGCGATCCGCCTGACCCGCATCCACATGGAGGAGGACGCCGGGAAGAACCTGCACGCGGCGGCGGGCGTCAGCTTCGTCGACTACAACCGCGCCGGCGTCCCGCTGTGCGAGATCGTCAGCGAGCCCGACGTCCGCTCGGCCGAGGAGGCCGCCGAATACGTGCGCGCGGTACGCACGCTGGTTCGCTACCTCGGGATCGGCGACGGCAACATGGAAGAAGGATCGCTGCGCTGCGACGCCAACGTCTCGCTGCGCCCGCGCGGGACGGAGAAGTACGGCACCAAGACCGAGATCAAGAACATGAACTCGTTCAAGAACGTGCGCGACGCGATCGAGCACGAGGTCAAGCGGCAGGCGACGCTGCTCGACCGGGGCGAGCGCATCATTCAAGAGACGCGTCTGTGGGACGCGTCGCGCGGGGTGACGCAGGCGATGCGCTCGAAGGAGCAGGCGCACGACTACCGCTACTTCCCCGAGCCCGATCTGCCACCGCTGGTGGTGACCGATCTGGAACAGGTTGCGCTGCGCGCCAGCCTCCCGGAGCTGCCCGAGGATCGCTTCGCCCGGTACACCGGCGAGGGGGGGCTCTCGCCGCAGGACGCGGGCGTGCTGGTGGCCGATCGCGAGACGGCGGCCTACTTCGACGCAACGGTCGCGGCCGGCGCACCGGCCAAGCGCGCGGCCAACTGGCTCATCAACGAGCTGCTCGCCCGGGTCGACGATCCGCGCGCCCTGGGCGAGGCCGACTGCCCGGTGCCGCCCGCGGCGCTCGCCGAGCTCTGCAAGCTGGTCGAGGACGGCACGCTCTCGGGCAAGCTGGGCAAGGACGTGTTCGCCAAGATGTGGACCGAGCGGCGCGCGGCCAGGGAGATCGTCGCCGCCGAGGGGCTGGCCCAGGTCTCCGACGGCGGCGCGCTCGAGGAGGCGTGCAAGCGCGTCGTCGCCGCGCACCCGCAAGAGGCCGCCCGCTTCAAGGAGAACCCCAAGTTGATGGGCTTCTTCGTCGGCGCGGTGATGAAGGAGACCGGCGGCAAGGGGAACCCCAAGGCCGTCAACGAGATCCTCCGACGCCTGCTGGGGTGACGAGCCGGCGGCGGGCGCGCGCCGGCCTCACGGCCGCAGGTAGATGAAGTCGGTGATCTTCTTGTACTTGAACTCGGTCAGGAACGGGATCATGAGCGCCTTCATGTGGCGCCCCTTCCGGTGGCCGTTCTCCGGATCGAGGATCACGACCTTGGGCTTGTTCTTGACCAGCTCGAGGTAGATCGGGTGCAGCCGCTCCTCGTCGGTCTTTCCGTCGTAGGAGCCGAGGATCTCGTCGATGATGTTGCTCTCGACCGTTGCGCTCAGCCGGTTCGTCTGCGGGTAAACGATGGGCGGGCCGGTCGTGAAGATGCGATCCGAGGGGACCGTGTTCTTCTTGATGAAGTCCAACGCCCCGGGAACCGGATCGAATGGCGCAGGCCGCACGTACCTGGCGTCGACCTGCTTGGCGAAGTCGGCCCAGCCGTGCAGGGCGACCAGCAGGAAGGCGGCCAGGCTGGTCCCCCAGCGGATCGATCGCTCGGCGGCCCGCAGTGACTCGGTCATCGAGTCGACACCGGCCACCAGGATGAAGATGAGCCCCGCCATGGTCATGCTGTAGTAGTGGACCCATTGGCAGATGGTGGCCGTGGGAGCCCACAGCGCGCCCAGTGCCGTGAGGATCAGGACCACGAACAGCCCGCGCGAGCGGCGAAACGCGAAGATGGCGCCGGCCGCGACCATCGGCGCCAGGTAGCCGAGCACGTTCTCGTTGAGGAAGGAGGTCTGGATCTTGGGCCAGGCGATCTTCACGTTCCCCCAGCGGGTAGCAGCGTGCGGGAGCCCCAGCGCCACGCAGTACGATCGCTTCGGGTCCGAATAGATCGTCGAGTAGCCGCGCGCCATCTTGATATAGGCCTTCATGGCGCCGGTCGGGACCATGTAAACGCAGAGGAGAAAGACCAGGATCCCCACGCCCAGCAGGCTGTAGCGGGCGTAGAGCGCGACGCTTTCGCGCGTGGGACGCGGCCGCCCGCGCAGCCAGAACATTCCCAGCCAGGTGAACACCACGACCAGCACGAACGGCTCCTTGGAGAGCACGCAGCAGCTCATGAAGAAGCCGCCCAGCGTGGTGGTGACCTTGAGGTATCGCCCCTCCCAGAGCAGACAGGCGAGGCCGAGGCAGAAGTAGGAGACGCCGATCGACTCGCAGTCGCTGAGCGCGGTGTCGTGCCAGGTCGGGTAGACGAACAGGACGATCGCGCCGAGCACGAGCGACATGGCCAGGACCCGGCCGATCCGCCGCCCGACCAGCGCAAACTGCAGGGCCAGCATCGCGCCGAGCGGGAGGATGGTGAAAAACTTGCGGTAGCCTCCGTCCTTGAACCCGAACAGCGCCTGCGCCAGCGCGTGGGTGATGAAGACGAGGGGCGGCTTGAATTCGATGAAGTCGCGGTAGGGGGCCAGCCCCTTCGTGATCGACCAGCCGCCCCAGACGAAGAACCCCTCGTCGTAGGCGATGTAGTTGTAATAGAAACGCTTGTTGAGGATCAGGAAGACGTAGGCGGTGATCGCCAGCGTCGCCAGCGTCGCCGCGACCGACAGCGTGCGGCCGATCCGCGGCCGGGCCTCCACCCAGCGCCGGGCTCGCGCCTCCTGCGCGCGCACGACCGCGCCCGGCCGCGCGGCCACCGCCAGCGCGCGATCGATGATCGGGCCGAGGGCGGCCCGCACCCGGTCGAGCCCATTGCCCGAGGACACCGCTATCGACCGCCGTCCGAAGCGCGAAAGCCTCTCGAATCGCGGCGGTCGGACGGAGCGCTCAAGCCGGTTCCCGCCCGGCGGACAGCGAGTGAGCGGCGGGAAATCCCTGGCCTACCTGGGTGATGACCTTGGTTCCTTCGGCCTCGACGGTGTAGTGCATGCGCGGCATCCCGCGCTCGCCCATGAAGCGTTCGAGGGCCGAATGGTGGCTCGGGCAATAGAGCATGAGGAACCCACCCCCGCCGGCGCCGATGATCTTGCCCCCCAGGACGCCGAAGCGCGCGCGCGCCTCGTCGTAGATCTCGTCGACGGTGCCGAGCGAAACCTTGCTGGAGAGCTTCTTCTTGTTCTGCCAGTGCTCGTCGAGCAGCTCGCCCCAGCGGTCGTAGTTGCTGGTCGAGATGGCCTCGAGAATTTTGTAACCGAGGTCCTTGATGCGGTGGAGGCTTTCGGCCACCCGCGCATGATCGGCGCTCTCCTTCTTCTGCATCGCGGTGTTCTGGTCCGCGAGCACGTCGCGCGCGTCGCGCTGGGCGCCCGTGTAATAGATGTGCGTGCGGGCGACGAAGTCGGCGATGTCGCTGCTGCTCGGGCGGAGCTGGCGCACCTTGACGCTGCCGTTCGTGTCGATCTCGAGCACCGTGAGCCCGCCGAAGGCCGCCATGTACTGGTCCTGCTTGCCGATCCCTTCCTTCAGGATCTCGAGCTCGATGTGGCAGGCCTCCTCGGCCAACGTCTGCAGGGAGACGTAGTCCCTCCGATCGTGGCGAAGCGCGTTCAAGAGGCCGACGATGTAGCAGCTCGACGATCCGAGCCCGGTCCCGGCCGGCAGGTCGGCCGTGGAAGAGACCTCGAAGCTGTTGTGAATCCCATGCTTGCGCAGCGCCTCGCGCGCCAGGGGGTGGCGGAGCTGGCTGACGTCGTCGACCACCTCGCTCTGCGCGTAGTGCAGGACCAGCTTGCGACCCACCACCGGCCGGTTGATCGTGACGTACATGTACTTGTCGAGACCCATCGCGAAGATGAATCCGCCGTGGTGCCGGTAGTACGACGGCAGGTCGGTTCCCCCGCCTCCCAGCGTCACGCGGAACGGCGTGCGGGTCACGATCATGAGAGCTTTTCTCTATCACGCGGGCGCCGCGGCCAGAATCAATTCCCGCACCTCGAACCGGCCCTTGACACCCGGCTCGAGGTCTCTAAACTACGCCGCTCCCGGAGGGTCCAAGTCAGATGTACGCCGTCATCGCTTCAGGTGGAAAACAGTACCGCGTCGCCGAGGGGGAAACCCTGCGCGTGGAAAAGCTCGCGGGGCCGGCCGGCACCAAGGTGTCGTTCGGGCCGCTTCTGTTCGCCGACGACGGCGGCGGGGTCCAGGTCGGCAAGCCGACCGTCTCCGGCGTGACGGTCGAGGCCGAGATCATCGAGCAGGGCCTGGGCAAGAAGATCGTCATCTTCAAGTACAAGCGCCGCAAGAGCTACCGTCGCAAGACGGGGCATCGCCAGCCGTTCACGGCGCTCAAGATCACCGCGATTCATTCGACCTCGGGGACCCTGAGAGGGTCCCCGAACCCCCCCGCGAAGGACTCCGCCGAGCCGAGCTCGGCTCCGTCCACGCGATCGGCCGCGGAGGTTTAAGCCATGGCACACAAAAAGGGACAGGGAAGCTCCCGCAACGGCCGCGACTCGCAGTCGCAGCGCCGCGGGATCAAGCGTCACGCCGGGCAGGTGGTGCTGGCGGGCAACATTCTGGTCCGCCAGGTCGGCACGGTCGTCCATGCGGGCCCCAACGTCGGCATGGGCCGCGACTTCACGCTGTTCGCCCTCAAGGACGGCGAAGTGAAGTACCGCAAGTCCGGCGCGCGCACGATCGTCAGCATCGTGGCCGCCGCGGCGACCGCCTAGCGCGCTCGCCCGCGCGGCGCGACAGGGACAGCGCCGTGCACTTCATCGACGAGGTCGTCATCCGCGTGAGGGCGGGCGACGGCGGCAAGGGCGCGGTCGCGTTCCGCCGCGAGAAGTTCGTCCCCAAGGGGGGGCCGTCGGGCGGCGACGGCGGCGACGGCGGCAGCGTCGTGCTGGTCGTCGACGAGGGGCTCTCGACGCTGCTCGATTTTCGTTACAAGAGCGAGTTCCAGGCGCCGAATGGCCAGCCGGGCGCCAACAAGGACCGCTACGGCCGCGGCGGCGAGGACATCGTTCTGCGGGTCCCGCCCGGGACCCAGGTGTTCGACCAGGCGAGCGGGGCGCTGCTCTCGGACCTGCAGCTCGACGGTCAGCGATTCGTCGCCGCCCAGGGGGGGCACGGTGGGCGCGGGAACATCCACTTCGCCACCTCGACCGATCGCGCCCCGCGGCGGGCCGAGCCGGGGACGCCCGCCGAGGAGCGAACCATCCGGCTCGAGCTCAAGCTCCTGGCGGACGTCGGTCTGCTCGGGCTCCCCAACGTCGGGAAGTCGTCGCTCATCGCGCGCATCTCGGCGGCCCGTCCCAAGATTGCCGACTACCCGTTCACCACGCTGGTCCCGAACCTGGGCACGGTCGGGTTGTCCGACGAGCGGAGCTTCGTGGTGGCCGACATCCCGGGCCTCATCGAGGGCGCGCACGCCGGGGCGGGCCTGGGCGACCGATTTTTGCGCCACCTCGAGCGGACGCGGCTGCTCGTCCACCTGCTCGATCCCAGCGCCGATCCGAGCACCCGGCGCACCCCGCTGCGGGACTTCGACGCCACCAACCGGGAGCTGGCGCTCTACGATCCGGCGCTCGCCGCGCGCCCGCAGATCGTGGCCATCAACAAGATAGACCTCCCCGACGTGCGCAAGAAGCTGGCGACGGTCTCCCGGCCGTTCGTCAAGCGTGGGATCGAGGTTCACCCCATCAGCGCCGCCACCGGCGAGGGGATCGCCGCGCTCCTGGAGGCCGTCTGGCGGGCGATGCCGCCCCGGGAGCGCCGCTCGCCCGAGCTCGACCAGCTTGGTCCTGCTGTCTCAGAGCCTTAGGTTGGCAAGGGCGACCGCAGGGCCTTTTCAAGGGGTGGGCCCAAAGCGGCAGCAGAAGAGCGACGACAGTGGGAGCGGGGGCGCGCGAGGTGGCGTCGGAGGTTGTGGAAAACGCAGAAAAGCCGAAGATTGACCGCACTTGCGGCTCCTGATATAGAAATGCGGCTTCAAAGCTGCTCCGCTCTTCGGGTCTTCCCAATACGCCCCTTTCCAACGCCTGACGGAGTTACGACATGACATCGCTGCGGACCGTTTTTTCGCGTGGGGCGTACCGTGCCCTGGGGATATTGGTTGTTTCGTTGATGGTGAGCGCCTCGGCGCGCGCGGAGACGCCCGCGCCGGCCGCCGCGCCGGCTCCAACGGGCGCTCCGCCCGCTCCGGCTGAGACGACGACGGCCGCGCCGGCCGCCGGTGGCGGGGGCGCCGACCAGGGCGCATACACCGTCCGCCTGCGCGGGCTGGAGAAGAACGTCAACGAGCTCAAGGAGCAGATCTTCCGCACCAAGGCGCGGCTCAACCTGCTCAAGGAGACCGTGCTCGGCGGCGTCATCGGCGCCTCGCGCGCGATCATTCACCACAAGAACGAGATGGGGAGCTCGTTCCGCCTGATCAAGGCGGCCTACGCGCTCGACGGCGTGCAGATCTACGCCAAGACCGACGACACGGGCGCGCTGGCCGAGATGGCCGACTTCGACATCTACAACGGCGCCATCCAGCCGGGCTCGCACACGCTGTCGGTCGCGCTGACCTACCAGGGGAACGGCTTCGGCGTCTTCAGCTACCTCAAGGGGTACAAGTTCAACGTCAAGTCGAGCCACACCTTCGTGGCCGGCGACTCGAAGACCACCAACATCACCGTGGTCGGCTACGAGAAGGGGAACATCACGACGCAGCTTTCGGACAAGCCTGCCGTCGACTTCCGCGTGAACGTCATTTCGGCTGGCGAAGGCGGGGCGACGGCCGCGGCGGCGTCGAAGAAATAGTCCCAACGAGGGTGGATGACACTGCGGGCGGCCTCATATTGTAGGAACCGCCGATCGCGCACCGCGATCGGATCGAGGTTGGGCTTCGCCGCAGGGCTCGCCTTCATCTTGGTGGGCGGCGTCGCGCACGCCGACGAGATCGACGACGCGGTCAAGAAGCTGATCGACCTCGATCAGCGCGTCCACTTGATGGCGCTGGAGTTCAAGGAGGCGCCGCCGCCGGCACCCGACGCCGCCGACCGCCGCGTGCTCGACGCGCAGGTCCAGCTGTCGGTGAAGAACTACGACGAGGCGGCGACCATCGCGCTGGACGTCGTCGAGAAGTACCCGAACACGCGCGCCTACGACGACGCGCTCTACCTGCTCGGCGAGGCGCTGTTCCAGGGGCGCGACTACTACTCGGCCCGCCACTACCTGCAGGAGGCGGTGGCCAAGAACAACGGCTCGAAGCCGGAGCAGCAGGCGCTGCAGCGGCTGGTCGAGGTGGCGCTGCGCACCGGCGACTACGAGAACGTCGACGTCTACCTCAAGCGCCTCGAGAACTTGCCGCCGTCGGCGGTGGAGCCGAGCGTCCCCTACGTCCGCGCCAAGTACCTCTACTTCCGCGGGCGGCTCGACGAGGCGCTGGCGGTGTTCGCCTCTATCCCCTCGACGAACCCTTACTACTTCCAGGCCCGCTACTTCCTGGCGACCATCCAGGTCAAGCGTGGCGACCTGGCGGGGGCCGCAACCTCCTACGACAGTCTGCTCAAGCAGCAGGCGCCCGACGACACCGGCAAGGACATTCAGGACCTGGCCCGGCTGGCGATCGCGCGCATTTTTTACGAGCGGTCGCAGTTCGACAAGGCGATCGAGGTCTACCTGGCCGTCCCCCGCCAGTCGCGCTACTGGTCTGAGGCGCTGCGCGAGCAGGCCTGGACGTACATCAAGGCCAAGGACTGGCAGCGGGCCTACCGCTCGGTGAACCTGCTGCTGCTCTACGATCCCGACACCGCCGATGCGCCCGATCTGCGCCTGCTCGAGGGGAACCTCGAGCTGCGCATGAGCAACTTCTATCTGGCCAGCGACGAGTTCAGCAAGGTGCGCGACGAGTTCGAGCCGATCCACCGCCAGCTCCAGCAGGTCATCGTCAAGTCCCAGACCGATCCGGCCTACTTCGACTCGCTGGTCGGCAAGAGCCTCGACAAGTTCGACATCGGCGTCTTCGTGCCGCCGACCGCCGCCAAGTGGGTCAAGGCCGAGCCCGACGTCGCCCGCATGATGGCGCTGGCCAGCGACGTCGGGGAGATGCAGCGCGATCTCTCCGACAGCCAGAAGATCGTCGAACGGATCGAGCACGTCATGCAGGGAACCGGCCGGGTGGGGATCTTCCCCGATCTCGCGGCGGCGCGGACCAAGTCGGTCGAGGCGATGAACCAGGTGGTCGGCACGCGCGAGAAGTTCGTCCAGAAGATCCGGGCCATCATCGACCCGGTCCTGACGCCCGACGAGCGCAAGCAGCTCGACCAGCTGGCGATCCTCCGCGACGGATACAGCCGGCAGGCCTCCAACCTGCCGACCACCGACGAGGGGCTGCAAGCGCACGAGCGCTCGATGAAGGACCGCTTCGGCGATCTCGACAAGCAGGTCTCGGAGATGAACGTCGAGATCCAGGCGCTGGAGGCGCAGCTGGTCGCCGTGGAGCAGTACTACCGGGTGTCGCGCTCCGAGCAGAAGATTCGTCCCGAGGACATCGAGGCGCCGGTGCACGACATGCGCGTGGCGATCGAGGAGCTGCGCACCATGCACGACAAGGTGCGCGAGGACATCGCCGACGCCAGCCGCGATGCGAGCGCGGCCGGCTCGACCGGCGAGGCCGAGCGCGAGGCGGCGCAGAAGCTGTCGGGGGTGCTGACGCAGGAGCTGACGATCGAGCGGCAGGCAGCGGGGCGGTTGACCGGCGCCGACCGCGCCGAGGTCGACCGGGTCAACGACGTGCTCTCCCGCTGCGACGCCATCTCGGGCCAGCTCGATGCGTTCGACAAGCGGGTCGACGGACAGGCGACGGTCCGCCTCGCCATCGTGACCCGCTACCTCACCGCCGAGAAGGAAGAGCTGGCGTCGGCCGGCGAGAAGCTGGGCGGCATCCTCGACGAGTCGAAGTCGCTGGGCGGCGGTCTCGCGCAGGCGATGTTCACCAAGGTCGCCGACAAGTTCTACGACCTGGTCGTTCGTTCGGACGTCGGCATCATCGACGTCTCCTGGGGGCTCAAGGACGAGAAGACCCAGGCGGTCACCAAGCTGACCAATCTCAAGAACCTCGAGCTCAAGGCGCTCGACGAGGACTTCCGCAAGGTGCTGGAGGACGACAAGTGAGGCGGCTGGTCGTCATTCTCGTGCTGGCCGGCCTCACCGCCGGCTCCCACGGGGCCCGTGCCGCCAGCGCGACGCCCGCGCCGGCCCCGGCGGCTGCTTCTCTTTCTTCTCCGGGTGCGCCGGATCCGCGCCTGCTCGACGACATGGCGAAGGACGTGCAGCAGTTCGCCGAGATGGTCGGCGAGTTCCGCGGCACCGCCCGGTCGATCCTGAAGCGCGCCTATCAGGAGAAGATCAAGCAGATCAACGCCAAGTACGACACGCAGATCGATCTCGACGATCGCGAGGCGAAGGATCGGCGGCGCGACGCCATCGCCATGTTCGAGGCGTTCCTGCTCAAGTACCCGAACGACAAGCGCTGGACGCCGGACGCGATGTTCCGGCTGGCCGAGCTCTACTACGAGAAGTCGGCCGAGGAGTACCTCGACGCCGACGAGGCCTACAAGAAGGCGATCGACAGCCCGAACCCGCCGACCACGCCGCCGCCGCGGGTCGACTACACGCCGACGATCAACCTCTACCGGCGCCTTCTGACCGAGTTCCCCAACTACCGGTTTCTCGACGCGACCTACTACCTGCTCGGTTTCTGCCTGGGCGAGATGGGCGAGGACGCGCAGGCCAAGCAGGCGCTGCTCTCGCTCGTCTGCGCCAACAAGTACAAGCCGCTCGACACGCCGGCGCCGCCGTCGGCACCGCTCAAGATTGCGTCCAAGGGGTTCACCACCGGCACCACCGCGACCGACGACGCGCCGTACAAGGGCTGCACGCCGGTCAAGAAGGACTCCAAGTTCCTTCCCGAGTCGTGGACCCGCATCGGCGAGTTCCACTTCGACCAGCCGACCGAGCTGCGGCTGGCGATCGCCGCCTTTCGCAAAGTCCTGACGTTCAAGGACTCGCCCTACTACGACCGCGCGCTCTACAAGCTGGCCTGGTCGTACTACCGCGACAACCGCTTCCCCGAGGCGGTGCGCGAGTTCGACAACCTGGTCAAGTACGCCGACGAGCGCACGGCCGCCGGCCAGAAGGTCGGGTCGGACCTGCGCCCCGAGGCGGTGCAGTACCTGGGCGTCAGCTTCGCGGAGCCCGACTGGGACGGCGACACGCTCCCCGATCCGATCACGGGCCTGCAGCGCGCGCTCGAATTCTACAAGGGGCGTGAGGGCGAGCCGCACGTGCGCGAGGTGTTCCAGCGCCTGGGCGACATCTACTTCGACCAGACCAAGTACCAGGACGCCATCGCCGTCTACAAGACGCTGCTCGCCAAGTGGCCCTACTACGTCGACGCGCCGAAGGTGCAGGACCGGATCGTCCACGCCTACGAGAAGGATCGGAACCTGGTGGCGGCCGCCAAGGAGCGCGAGGCGCTGGGCCGCAACTACACCAAGGGGAGCGACTGGTACCAGCACAACAAGGACAACCCCGAGGCGGTGGCGGCGGCGCAGGAGCTGGCCGAGGACGCGCTGCTGACGGCGGCGACCAACGTCCACGCCGGCGCGCAGGCCTGCAAGACCAAGTGGCAGGAGAACACGAAGGACCTGGCGAAGCTGGCGGAGTGCAAGAAGCTCTACGCCACCGCGGCCGAGCTCTACGAGAAGTACCTGGCCGTCCTACCCGAACTCGAAGCGAGTTCTACGAGTTCTCGGCCTTCTACGCCGACACGCTCTACTACTCGGGCCAGCTGCCGCAGGCGATCGCCGCCTACAAGACGGTGCGCG
The DNA here is from genome assembly GCA_963831685.1 of uncultured Pseudomonadota bacterium. Classification (GTDB taxonomy): domain Bacteria; phylum Myxococcota_A; class Polyangia; order Fen-1088; family Fen-1088; genus JADGRB01. The sequence goes on along the minus strand of CAWHRJ010000003.1, from coordinate 22,497 downwards.
ACTCGATCCTGGACAACAAGTACCAGGAGGACTCCGCCTTCCGGATGATCAAGGCGTACGAAGAGATCATCGCCGACATGAAGGCGCAGAAGAAGATCGTCGACCCGCCGATCCCCGACGAGAAGAACACCAAGCCGCCGGTCGTCGCCGTCCCGATGCCGGAGATCTACAAGAAGTACCTGGACGCCATCGACTGGTACGTCGCCAACGTCAAGGCCGACCGCGTCCCCGATCTCAAGTACGCGGCGGCGGTCATCGTGCTGCGCTACAAGGACTGGGCCGCGGCGCGCGAGCGCCTGGGCGCCATCACCGAGCAGTACTGCGGCACCAAGGCCGACGTCGGCTTCAAGGCCTACGACGCGATCCTGCAGACCTACTTCATCGACTACAACGTCGAGGACGAAGAGCAGAAGGACTGCGCGCTCGGCAAGCTGCTGATGGTCGTCGACCAGTTCGGCGAGTCGGCCTGCGGCAAGGCGCCGGAGGCGAAGCCCTACCTCGCGCGGATCGGGCAGATCAAGTCTTCGGTCAAGACCACGATCATCACCAAGCGCCTGCAGCTGTCGATGGAGAACGAGGAGAAGGGGACGCACAAAGAGCTGATCGATGTGCCAGTCGGGGCAGGGCGGCATCGCCATCGTCACCGGCGTCGCCGGACCGACGACGGCGGCCCAGGTAGGCAAGACAGGCGAGAAGCAGGCGACCGGGCCCAGCAAGATCTCGACCGAGCTCGACGCGGGGCTGGCGCTCGATCTCATCGACATCGTCAACGCGAACCCGAAGGACTCGGGGCGCGCCGACCGCCCTCAACAACGCCTGCGTCATCTACGAGAAGCTCTTTCAGTTCGGCCAGGCGACGAAGTGCTACGAGCGTCTGTACAACGACTACCCCGATTCGGAGTGGGGCAAGGAAGCGCTCTGGAACGCCTCGCGCAACCACTACCGCTTCTTCGAGTTCGACCAGGCGGTCAAGGGCTACCTGACCGTCGCGCAGGATCCGAAGTTCGCCCAGCTCGGAGCACCGCAAGGAGGCGCTTGGCCTGACCGCCTCGCTGCTCGACAACGATCAGCAGTACGCGCGCGCGGCCGACATGTACAAGAAGTACTCGGACACGATGTCCGAACAAGCCGCAGGACAGCGCGCAGGCCTACTTCTTCGCCTGCAACGCCTACGAGAAGGCGCAAGGACGTCGGACACGCAGGTCGGCTGCCTCAAGGACTTCATCAAGAAGTTCGACAAGAAGAAGGGGCCGGCGAATTCGTCGTGCAGGCCTACATGAAGCTGGCCGTCGTCGCCGAGCAGTCGTCGAAGAACAAGAACGACGTGCTCACGGCCTACAAGAAGGTACGCGACGAGTTCGTCAACCGGAAGCTGCCGCCCGCGACGCCGGCGGCCGGGCTTCGCCGCCAAGGCCGACTTCATGATCATGGAGGAGAAGTTCAAGGCCTTCCAGAAGAAGGAGCTGAAGTTCCGGCAGCAAGCCCGACCAGATCAAGAAGGTGTTCGACTCGTTCACCAACGAGGCCAAGCAGCTCAACGAGGACTACCAGAAGATCTGGAACTACAAGGACGCGACCTGGACGCTGGCCTCGTTCCTGCGGACCGGCGACGTCTACTACGAGTTCGCGCAGAAGCTGATCAAGGCGGCCGACAACCCGCCCGACGACCTCAAGAAGCTGGCCAGTCAGGCCTGCAAGGCTGAACCCCGACGACTGCGGCGTCGTCGAAGGGCAGTACAAGGACGCCATCTACCAGTTCGTGACGCCGATCGAGGACGAGGCGAAGAAGCGCTGGAAGCAGACGCTGGAGCGCGCCTCACAGCTGGGCGTCACCAACGACTACGTCAAGAAGGCGCGCGAGAACCTGTCGAAGTACCTGCCCGACGAGTTCCCGTTCGTCAAAGACGAGCGGATCGGCCTGGAGTACCCGTAAAAATGGAACTCCAGCGCGTTCGACGTTGTCTCTACCTCGTGGTCTTCGTGACGGCGGGCGTTGCAGTACCCAGGCTCGCCTCGGCGCGGCGAGAGCCGCCGCCTGCGGTCATCCCCACGGAGGAGACCGCGAAGGCCGAGCAGCTCTTCAAATCGGGCCGCTACCCCGAAGCCGTCGCCGAGGCCAAGGCCGCCCTCACCAAGAACGAGCGTTACACGCCGGCCATGCTGGTGATGGCCAAGTCCTTCTACAAGCTCCACAAGTACGAGTGGATGAAGAAGCTCTGGGAGATGATGCAGGCCAACGGCGCCTCGAACGGCGAGAAGTCCGACATCTACCAGCTGCTGGCATTTCTCGAGGTGGACCAGAAGAACGTCCCGGGCGCGATCGTGCTGTTCAAGCAGGCGACCGAGGCCAAGCCGGACGACGCGGTCCTCTGGAGCAACCTCGGCGGCGCAGTACCTGACCGCCAAGAACTACACCGAGGCCACGCCCGTCCTCGAAAAGTCGGTCCAGCTTCAACCGGGATTCGCCAAGGCCCACCTAAACCTCGGTGACGCCTACCGGGGCGACAAGGAATACGAAAAAGCGCAGTCCGAGTATCAGCAGCTCCCTACAGCTCTTCCCGAATTATGCCGACGCGGTGTTCAACCTCGGGATCCTCTACCTCGACGCGGACAAGATGCCGAACATGGATCTTTTCGCCAAGGAAAACACCGCGATTCAGTACCTGCAGAAGTACAAGCAGATGATGGGATCGACGCTCCCCGCGTCGGATCCGGCCGACAGCTACATCGCGGAGGCGCAAGACAAGATAAAGAAAGAGGAAAAGCGGCTCGACCGGCTCAAGAAGCAGCAGGAGCGCGAGGCGGCGCGCGCCGCCAAGAAGGCCGCGGACGACGCCAAGAAGGCCGCCGCCGGCCAGGCACCGGGCGCTCCGCCGGCACCGGGCGCTCCGCCGCGCACCGGGCGCTCCGCGCCGCGGCGGGAGCACCGGCGCCCGGTGGCGCTGCTCCGCCCGCGGAGGCCGCACCGGCCGCACCCGCCGCTCCACCACCCGCGCCCGCAGCGCCGGCCAAGTAACGGGAGACCCAGGGAGAGACCCGATGCGACGAACCACCGTCATTTTCTCCGCGGTCACGCTGGCGTTCGCGCTGGCGCCGGCGGTCGTGTACGCGCAGGCGGCCGGCACCCCGGCCGCGGCCCCCGCCGCCGCTCCCGCCAACGCCGCCCCGAAGGTGAAGGTCGAGAACGGCGCCGGCGGCAAGAAGATCTACCGGATCACCGATGAGATCCGGATCGAGGGCAAGATCCAGAAGCCCGAGGCCTTCTTCTTCTACCAGAAGTCGAGCATCAACTACGACTGGCAGGAGCTGAAGCAGGACTTCATCCCGAAGATCCTCGACAGCGTTTCGCACGCTCCTTCTAGCCGATCTCACTACAGAAGGACCGAACCGACGAATGGCGACTCAGCAGCGGCCCGACAGCGCATCCGGATCGGCTCCGAAGCCGAAGATCCTGCGCATCGGCATCATCCAGGGCGGACGCATCGTCGAGGAGCGCCTCGTCCGCAAGCGCGAGAACATCACCATCGGCCAGTCGGCGAAGAACATGTTCGTCGTCCCGTCGGAGGCGCTGCCGCGCAACTGGCTGCTCTTCGAGGTGAGCGGCAACCAGTACGTCGCGCACTTCTCGGAGGGCATGGACGCGCGCATCGCCGTCGGCAACGAGATCATCTCGCTGTCGCAGCTCAAGCAGACCGGCAAGATCCAGAAGAAGGGGGCGAGCTGCGCGCTGCCGCTCGACGAGCGGTCGCGCGGCAAGATCACGCTCGCCGACATGACGATCCTGTTCCAGTTCGTCACGCCGCCCACCGCCGCAGCCGCGGCCGCAGCTGCCCGCCTCGGTGCGCGGGTCGGCGCTGACCGGCGTCGACTGGTTCTTCACCACCATCGCGGCGATCTCGTTCCTCCTGCACCTCATCCTCGTCATCTACCTCCGCAACGTCGACTGGCCGCGCAAGCCCGACATCGAGGCGATCCCCGACCGCTTCGTGCAGATGGTGAAGAAGCCCGAGGAGCCGAAGAAGGTCGAAGAGAAGAAGCGGTCGAGGAGAAGAAGGCCGAGGAGAAGAAGCCCGAAAAGAAGAAGGGCGAGGACGAGGCCGAGAAGAAGCCCAAAGAACGAGCTCACCGACGAGGAGAAGGCGAAGCTGGCCGAGGAGAAGGCCAGGCCGACGCCGAGCGTCGCGCCCGCCTCGCCGAGCAGGTGAAGTCGACCGGTCTCCTCAAGCTGCTCGGCGCCAGCGCGACGGCGAGGGGTCAATCGCCGACGTGCTCGGCAAGGGCGACGTCGATCGCGACCAGGAGAAGGCGTTCCAGGGCGTCGGCGGCGTCGGCGTCGCCAGCAACAACGACCAGCTGCGCGGCATCAAGAGCGGCGGCAGCGGCTCCGGGCGCGTCGCCATCGGCGGTCTGCGCGGCAGCGGCGCCATCGCCGGCGGCCGACACCGGCGACGCGACGGCCGAGAAGAAGGTCTCCGGCGTCGTGAAGAGCGAGGCCCCGGCGGTCGACGGCGAGCTCGATCCGGCGATGGTCGCGAAGGAGGTGCGCACGCGCCTCGGCGCCATCAAGGCCTGCTACGAGCGCGCCCTGAAGCGCAACCCGAACCTCAGCGGTAAGGTCGTCATCCACTGGACGATCACCCAGGCCGGCACCGTGTCGGGCGTCGACGTCGAGACGGACACCCTGGGCGACGCCGAGGTCGCGAGCTGCATCAAGTCCCTCATCGCCCGCTGGCGCTTCCCGGCCCCCTCCGGCGGCTCGGTGGACGTCTCATTCCCGTTCGTCTTCCAGGCGTCACAGTAGAGGTGCAAGGAGAGGTGATGGAATCGGGGTGGATGGGACACATACGCCTACAGAACTGCGCGGTGAGGCAATCTCGGCCGTTGACACACCTCAGGAGCGTGCCTATAATCCCTGGCGAAACTATAAGTAGCTGATTTCCTTGAAATTTATGGGTGAATTCCGGTGGTAGCGGAGTGAAAGGATTGGCGCCGTGGTGAAAACGAAGCTCTTACTTGCGACGATGTTCATCGGAGGCTCGGTCTTCGCTCAGGGACCCGCGCCCCGCGTCCCCATGGCCCCCCCGCCGGGCGGCTCGGCCGACCTCTCCGTCAAGCAGCGCCCCACGCTGACGCCGGCCGAGATGGTCAACCAGTCCCGGGACTACTTCAAGGCGATGGCCGACGTCGTCAAGCGCATCGGCACCCTGCAGGATCAGGCGAAGCGCGAGAAGGACATCATCCGGCTGAACTGCGTGACGGACAAGCTCGTCCAGGCGCGGGTCAACATCAACATCGCGGAGCAGTCGATGGCCTCCATGCAGGAGAGCGCCGCCCGCAACGACGAGGGAGCCGAGACGCACGAATTCACCCGCATCACCATCGTGAACCAGAAGGTCACGGTGCTGGGTGCCGAGGCAGAGAACTGCATCGGTGAGGACCTCAGCTTCGTCGGCGCGACCCGCGTCGACGTCGAGGTCGACCCCAACATTCCCCAGTACGACCCCACCCAACCGGGCAGTCCGTTCATCGACATCACCCGGCCTCCCGAGGCGAGCCCCGTCTACTAGACCGCCGCGCGTGCGCCCCCAGCGCCGGTCAACCTGTCGAGATAAAGATACCCTTCTATGAACCGCCGTCTTGCTCTGTCGATCGCTCTGGGCGCCCTGCTCGCGGGCGGAGTCGCGTCCGCGCAGGAAGTCACGATCGGCTACCAGGGGCTGCCCTACAAGTCGAGCGGTGAGAACAACACCGGAATCCAGATCTCCGACGGCGTGCTGCTGCACACCGGGATCGGGTTCGAGTTCGGCTACGACACGAACGTCTTCTACGCTTCGACGGCCGCGGGCCAACAGAGGTCGGCTCGTCGATCTTCCGCGTCATGCCCTACCTGGAGATCACCAACGCGACGCGGACCGGTCCCGGTCTCCAAGGAGCTGACCTTCGACGCGCGCGCCGGGCTGCAGTACCGGCACTACGGCAACTCGGAGGTCTCGGGGTCGTACAAGGACTCGTGGAATCCGAACGCAGGGCTCTCCGTGGGACTCGGCGGCGCGCAGTTCGGCTTTGCCTTCGCAGATGTCTTCGCCCGGATCGAGGACCCGCCCTACGCAAACCCGGGAACTCGAGTCCCAGTGGAGTTCCCGGCTCGCCGGTCATCCAGCGGACCAACAACCAGGCCTCGATCGAGGGTCGCTGGTCCCCGGGCGGCGGCCGCCTCACCTCGACCCTGCGGTTCACCAACATGGTGAACATCTACGACGACAACGGCAACAACGGGGTGGGAACCTACAGCTACGCGAACGCGCTCACCAACACGCTGATGCTGGACGTCGCCTGGAAGTGGCTCCCCAAGACGGCCGTCTTCCTGAACGTCTCGCAGAGCTGCGTCGACTACCTCAACAACGCTCAGGCGAGCGCCAACAATATTTCCAACTCCTATCCGCTCTACGTCACCGCCGGGCTTCGCGGCCTCCTCACGGAGAAGACCTCGGCCGTTCTGACGCTCGGGTACGTGAACGGGTTCTACTCCAACGGCGCGTCGACGGGCGGCTTCCTGGGGAGCACCTACCTCGACCTGGCGTTCACGGCCCGGCTCACGCAGCTCAGCCGTGCGGTCGTCGGCTACCGGCACGACTTCGTCAACGCGGTCATCTCCAACTTCGCCTACGAGGAGACCGCCTACGCCTCGTACGTCCAGCAGATTGCCGGGCGCCTCGCGCTCGACCTTTCGGGACGGTACGCGTACCTCTCCTACCAGGGAACGACGGGTGATCCGACCCAGCAGGGCCGCGTCGACAACTTCTTCCAGTTCGGCGCGACGCTCGACTACTTCCTCCGCAACTGGGCCTACCTCGGCGTCGGCTACTCGCTGCTCGACAACCGCAGCAACATCCCGATCGACGAGTACGTCGAAGCACCAGGTGTTTGCGCGCCTGGGCGTCACGTACTAGTCTAGCCGGTCTATGTCAGCTTGGTGTCGTCTGCGCTGGCTCGCCGTCGCCGGGCTGGTGGGACTGTTCGCGTGCTATCCCGCGCCAAGCACGCCGTCAACGTCGGCGACGAGGTCATCTCGCCGGAGGACCGCATCGGCATCGACGACACGTTCGACGTGCGCGTCTACGGCGAGGCGGACCTCACGGGTACGTTCCGCGTCGCGACCGACGGAACGGTCGACTACCCGCTGGCCGGACGGCTGCACGTGGCGGGGCTGCGCACCGGCGAGATCCAGCAGCTGCTCGTCGCCAAGCTCAAGGACGAGTACCTGAAAGAGCCGCAGGTCATCGTCACGATCAAGGACCGCAACAGCCAGAAGATCTCCGTCCTCGGTCAGGTCGCGCGGCCCGGCCAGGTCGGCTACTACCCGAACATGACGATCGTCGACGCCATCGCCAGCGCAGGAGGGTTCACCGGCATCGCCGCGAAGAACTCGGTGAACCTTCGTCGGGAAGTGGCGGGCAAGATCGAGACGCACATCTTCCCCGTCGCCGACATCAGCGAAGGGCGCTCGCCCAATGTCATGGTCCTCCCCGGTGACGTCCTCGTCGTCGACGAACGAGTATTCTGACACGTCGCTTCCGGTCGCCGCCGCGAGCGGCGGCGAACGCTCGGGGCCCCGACGGCTCGGGCGACGGCGAAGGTCGCGTCGGCGCGGAGACCCTGACGACGGCGGGCCTCGCGCTTCGGTCGCCGGCGATTGTCCTGGCGCCGCTCCTGGCGGGCGGCGTCCACCGCGGGCCCATGATCGGCGCTCATGGCGGCTGGCCTCATCGGCGTCGCGGCGCTGACCGTGGGCCTCGGCGCTCGAAGGCCGGACGCCCGCGCATGGGGATCGTCGGCGCTGGCGCCTCTCGTCTTCGTGCTCGTGCCGCTCCTGCAGTCGATCCCGCTTCCGTTCGGGCTGCGCGGGCGCTGCTCGATCGGAACGGGACGGCGCTGCTCCGCGACAACCAGCTCGACGCCGACCGTCGGGCTGGCCGCTCAGCCTCGATCCGCCGAACACGCGGGTCGACGTCGGCCGGGCCGCGCTCGCCCTGGTCGCCTTCCTGATCGCCTATCACCTGGCGTCGGGCCAGAGCCGGCGGCACCTGGTGACCCGCGCGATCGGCGTCGCCGGCGTCGTCGCCGTGGTCATCGGGCTCGGACATCGCATCCTCGGGCGTCGAGCGAGCTCTACGGTTTCCTGACCCCGTCTCACCGGTCGCTGCTGATCGGCCCCTTCGTCAACAGCAACCACACGGCGGAGTTCCTCGAGCTCGCGGCTTTCGTCTGCCTCGCCTGCTCGTTTCAGCGGCCGACGGCGCTGAACCGGATCGGGTGGCTCATCGGGACGCTCCTCTGCGCGGGGGGGGCGGCGGCGACGCTCTCGCGCGGCGCGGTCCTGGCGCTGGCGATGGCGGTCGCTGATGTTCGTGTTCCTCCGTTACGTCTCGACCGACGGCGCAGAGGCCGCGCGGTCGCCGCCGGCAGCTCGCTGGCCTGGGGCGCGCTGGTCGGTGGTGCTGCTGGTGCTCGGCGCGGCGGCGCTCGGTGCCGATCAGCTGGTCGACGGTTCAAGACCGACGCCGTGACGCACCGACGTCCGGCTGCGGCTCTGGCGGGACGCGCTGCGGGTCCTCGCCGCGCACCCGCTCGGGATCGGCCGCGGCGCGTTCGACCACGTCTATCCCATCTACCGGACGGTCAAGACTGCCGCTTCGCGCTCCGCTTCGCCTTCGTCGAGAACGAGCCGCTGCAGCTCCTCGTCGACTGCGGGTGGCTGTTCTTTCTCGTGCTCGGCGTCGGCGGCCGTCGTTCGTCGCCTGGCGGATCGTGCCGCGGGCCGGCGCGACCGGATCGAGGCGGCGCTCGTCTGACCGGTCTCGTCGCGGTGGCCGTGCACAGCTTCGTCGACTTCGGGCTCGAGACCTTGGGGTGCTGCTGCCGTTCGCGGCGGTGCTGCGGCGCGACCCTCGGCGCCGCCGGCGCTGGACGAAGGGTGGCTCGCGCACGACCACCGCGAAGTGGGCTGTCGTCGGCTTCGCCTGCGCCGGGCTGATCGTTCGGCATCGCCTCGATCGCGCACGCGAGCTACGACGACTTCGACGCCCTGCTCAAGAAGCGCAGACGCCCGACGCGCGGCGCGCGCTCCTGACTCGCGCCGAGGAGACGCATCCGCTCGACTACTTCTACGCGCTCGAGGACGCGCGCCTCGCAGCCCCTCAAGGGGAACGCCGGGCTCGCCTTCGCCCCGCCTGCACGCGCTCAACCGGTCGCTCGCGCCTCTGTCCGACCTGCGACGCCGTGCACGTCGAGGTCGCGCGCAACCTCTGGCGCATGGGCCTCCGGCAGCAGGCGCTGCTCGAGTGGCGGACCGCGGTCGATCTGCAGCCGAGCCTCTTCAGCCCCGCGCTCGGCGAGCTGTTCGCCGTCGGCGCGCGGCCGCAGGAGCTGGCGGCGGTCGCCTCCCCAGCACGGACCGCCTGCTCGCGCTGGTCACCTTCCTGCGCGATCGCGGTCGCCTCGCCGACGCCTTCGTGGTGCTCGACCAGGCCGACGCGCTCGGCGCGCCGCGGGCGGAGAGCCTGATCGCGCGCGCCGGACTGCAGCTCGGCGTCGGACAGACGGCCGCGGCCGACGCCACCAATCGGCGCTGCCCATGCCGCCGGCGTCCAAGATCCTCGCCTGGCGGTCCTCGAAGCCCAAGCCCTCCTGGCGGGGCGAGGGCGCCGACGGAGCCGACGCGGCGCTGGCGGTGCTGGACGCCGCCGCCGCGCGCACCCCGCTCGACGTCCGCGTGCAGAGCGAGCGAGTCGAGCTCGTGACCACCTACAAGAAGTGGAGGGCGGCCGAGCGATCGGTCGAGGGTCTCAAGCAGGCGCTCTACGAGAGCGGGGGCTCGGCGACCGCCCGCGCACGTCGGCAGACGCGCGCATCGACGGCGGAGTGGGCGCGTCTCGGACAACGCGCTGGACGAGTACCGGATCGCGCTGGCCGATCAGCCCGAACAACGTGGCGCTCTGGATCGAGTACGGGCAGGCGGCCGAGTCCGCCGGACACGTGGCGAGACGGCGCGGTGAGGCGCTACGCCCAGGCCGCGCGTCTGAGTCCGAACAGCCCGGACATCGTCGCCGCCCAGCGCGCGCTGGAGCAGCGGCGCGCCGACCTGCGGGCGCTCACGATAGGCGGCGCAGGCGCGCCGGCGAGCCCCTGATATACTGCCGCGGCTCGATGGAGATAGCCTGGTTCGCCGCGCTCGCCTGCTGCGATCTGCCTCGAGGGGCTGGGCCGCCGCTACCTGCCGTTCATTCCGTCGGCCGCCTTCTACTTTCTGAAGGACGTCGTCCTGCTGTTCGGCTACTTCCTGTTCCGGCCGTAGCGGCCCGACGTCCGGCGGATGGTGCAGGCACCTCTACCGCGGGTTCGGATCTTCTTCGTCGTCGGCATTGGCTGGACGGTCGCCGAGATCTTCAATCCGAGTAGCAGTCGGCCATGGGTCTGGCGCTCATCGGGCTGCGCTCGTACTGGCTCTGGTGGATCGCGCCCGCCGATCATCGCCAGCGTCCTCCAAGACGAGGCTGCGAGAGCGCGCCATCTATGTCCTGGTGGCCATCTCGATGGGGTCGCCGCGCTTCGCGGCGGTCCAGTTCGCGTCGCCGGCCGACTCGAGCGTCAACATGTACTCCGTCTGGAACGGCGAGGAGGTCTACTCGTCGGACATGGCCGTCGTGCAGAGCACGGGACGGGCGCGGGTCGCCTCGACGTTCGCCTTCCCGTCGGGTTCACCGACTTCGCGATGCTCGATCCCCGACCCTGCTGCTCTCCTTCGGTCTCGACTCCAAGTCCCACGCGGGCGCGCGGCGCCGCGCTCGCTCGGGACGTTCGTCACCGCCGCCGTCGTGCCCATGTCGGGGTCCCGCAGCTCAATCGTTGAGGGCGTGGCGGTCCTGTTCATCACGTGTGGGCTTCGGGCCTCTTCTTCACCCGCGTCGGGCGCCGGGTCCTCATCGGCGGCGTCGTGGCGGCGTTCCTTGCTCACCGTGGTCGCTTCCCCGACGCGATCCTCGGCGTCCAGAGCCGGTTCGCGAACACGACGGAGACGACCGGGCGGTTCTGGAGTCGCTACCAGTCCTTGCCGCCGGTGGCGATGGCGCTCAACGACTACCCGTTATCGGCATAGGGACCGGGATGGAGCAGAACGCGCGCGTCTCGTTTGGCATCGAGACCGCCTGGGACGTCGAGTCGGAGATCGGTCGATATCTCATCGAGCTCGGTCCGTGGGGTATCTTGCTCGTCTGGATCACCAAGCTGGGTCTCATGGTCGCGCTGTTCCGGGCTACCAGATATCTCAAGCGCGCCGGGCGCCGCGGCTCCGCGGCCGCCGCGCTCTTTTCGCCGCGCTGACCATGGTCGGCAACCTCACCTTCGATCACAACTGGCAGGCGCTCTACTTCCTGGGGTGTGGGTTCGTCCTGGCCGAGGTCCTCTCAGCGAAGCAGAGCATGGCCGCCTCGCCCGCCGCGAGCTGCGAGGCCCAGCCCGCGGCCGTCGCGCGACGGCCGCCTGAAAGCTCAACGCATCCGGAATGCTCACGATCCTCTCCACCCCGAAGCCCTTCGACGGGCACATCGGGCTGATTCAACGGAACGCCATCGGGAGCTGGGTGCGCCTCGTCGCCGCGGCCGCAGATCATCCTGCTTCGGCGACTCGCGCCGGCACGCGGGAGGTGGCCGCGGAGTTCGGCGTCGAGCACGTCCCCGCGGTCGAGACGAACGAGCTCGGGACGCCTCTATCTGCGCGGATTGCTCCGAGCGGGGAACAGCGAGCGCGCCACGATCTCCTCTGCTACGTCAACGGCGACATCATCCTGACCGAGGGGCTCGAGCGGGCCGTGCAGTACGCCTCCGGCTCTAGCAGCCGCGTTCCTCATGGTCAGCGCCCGCATCAATCTGGATCTCGACGTGCCGATGCTGTTCGACACCGACTGGCGCGACTGGCTCACGAAGACCTGCAAGACGCGCGGGCCAAGGGCGACCACACGAGCATCGATTTCTTCGTCTTCCCCAAAGGGTTTCTACCGAGACGTCCCTCCCCTGGCGATCGGTCGCGCCTGGTTCGATCAATGGATGATCAAGGCCGCGCCGAGCGGGGGCCCGTGGTCGACATCAGGCCCTCAAGCCGATCGTCCACCAGAACCACGGTTACGCGCACGTCGCTGGCGGACGCGTGACCGTCTATCAAGGGGTCGAGGCTGAACGCAACCTGGCCATCGAGGCAACAGCCCCGCACGAATCGCGTGCGCTGACTCGACGGACAGTTCGCTGAAACCCTGGCATCGAGAATCTCCTTCCATCTCGACAGCAGCAGTTCTGAACTCAATTTCCCCGTGTTGGTCTCTACTGCGAGCTCCCATGGCACGACGACAGAGATGACCATCGAGTTCAAGGTGCTGTCAATGGCGCGCCGTCGCGCGCCATTGGTGATAATCGAGCCGAGCCGTCCAGCCACCACCGCAAAGTATGTGTGTCCAGTAGCGCGATCATTCAAAACCCAACTCGCGCATTTCCTCGTCGGTGAGGGGATCAAAGCGTCGGGGGCCGACCAGATCTGACCCTTGACCTGTCGGGTATAGCTCTTGGCTGTGCTGGCGATCGGCACCAGCTTCGCGACCGGCTTCTTGCCACGCGTGATGACAACTTCCGTGCCCTTTTCCGCCTCTTTGATCAAGCGGGAGAGGTTGGTTTTCGCCTGATGTACCGTGTAGCTCATTAGCTAATTTTACTTAGCTCACAGTGTAAGCGGTCAACGCTGTCTCCTCGGGATGTCACTGATGAAAACAGCCCATTCATCACTAATCCCCGAAACAGCGCGGGTTGTGCTAATCTCCCGCGAGGAGAGAGCCCATGTCGAACTTCATCCAGGTCACGCCCTTCATGATTGTCGACGACCTGGAACGGGCGTTGACATTCTTCACCGGCATACTGGGGTTCGAACACACTTTCGCACCCACGATTATGCTTATGTGCATCGCGAGACGGCCGGTTCCATTGGCAACAAACTGGAGCCGACGCCGCTCCGCCCGGCACCCGGCGTTTCGCGTACTACATCGACGTGCGCGATGTGGATGGGCTCTACGCGGAGCTGAAGCCAAAGCTCGACACTTTGCCCCAGGGCGATGTCTATGGCAGGTGAACCAGCACTACGGCCAGCATCAAGCGCTGGTGCTTGCGCCGGATGGAAACCTGCTCGCATTTGGGCAGGCAATAAGCAAGGGCTGAAAGCAAGACCTGAAATTCAACCGGCGCCCGATTCCTGCGGCGGTGCAATTTTCCAATTCCCGCCAACCGGCGCTTTGAACCGCCGCCCGCTTCCCGCGTAAGTACGACAAGCGGCTATAATGCGCTCACGGTTTCCTCCCGCGCTCGTCTATGTAGTTGCAGACACAAGAATTGGTTTGCTAATTGCAAAGTAGGTAGAAACCAGCATGCCGGCCGAAGCGGTAGCAGTTCCCCTCACGGTTGGCCCGGGACTTGCACCCCAACCCGCGAGTAAGCGACGCGGTGCGGGAACCCCGGTACTCCGTACTCCTGAGGCGTGGCAGGAGACGGCGTCCGCAGTCCCTCCGAGCGAGGGAATGTAGTGGGGCAGGCCCAAAGCCGCATGAATGACACGGAGCTGATCCGGGAAGCACAGCGCGGGAATCGCGCCGCGTTCGAGGATCTCGTACGTCAGTACGACAGCGCCGTGCTGCGCCTGGCTTACCACCTGACCCGCACCGAGCAGGACGCGCAGGACATTTACCAGGAAGCGTTCCTCAAGGCCTACCGGAACATCAACAACTTCCGCTTTGAGTGCTCGTTCTACACCTGGATCTACCGCATCGTGACCAACCTGTGTCTCGACCTGCTGCGCAAGCGGCAAGTGCGCAAAGAGGACTCGGGAATCGCGACCGACTCCGAAGGTGGCACCTACGACCTGATGGACCAGGTGGCCGATCGCGTCGGGAGCGAGTCCGGAGAAGGACCTGATGCGCCGCGAACTGGGAGGGCGCATTGCGAAAGCGCTGACCAAGCTGACGCCGCGCGAGCGCATGGTCTTCGAGATGAAGCATTACCAGGGACTGAAGCTGCGCACCATCGGCGAGATTTTGAATACGACGGAAGAGACGGCGAAGAACACGCTGTTCCGCGGCACGCAGAAGCTGCGTGCGGCATTGAAGAGATGTCAGATGAGGCAGCACTTGGCATCTAGCACTTAGCACAGTTGGCGACAGCGTTGCTCCGGGTGCTAATTGCCAAGTGCTAATTGATAACTGCCGCTGTGAGAGGTTTTATGAATTGCGATTGGGTACAAGAAAACATTTCTCTGTACCTGTACAACGAGCTGGCCGACGACGCGCGGCATGAAGTGGAGCAGCACATCCAGCGCTGCACGAGCTTGCGCCGCCGAACTGGCCGCTCAGCAGGAATTTCAGGCACAGATGAGTGCGTTGCCGGTGGAAGAGCCTTCGGCCAGCTTTCTGGCGGCGGCGCGCATGCGGCTGCAGGAAGTCGCTGGAGACGACCGAGCAGAATCGCGCGTGGTATCACCGCCTCGCCTTCGATCCCACGGCATGGTTGCGTCAGGTGCGGTTCTCGCCGGCGCTGGCGGCGGTCCTGCTGATGGTCGGCTTCGGCTCAGGCCTGGGCACCATGTACAGCGCGCTGGGCGGAAAGGCCCGCATCCGCCGAGCCGGCCTCGGTTCAGATGCTTCCATCGGCGGCATCACCTCCATCGACCGCAAGCCCAATTCCGACAAGGTTCAGATCCATTACGATCGCATTCTCCCCGATTCGATGGAAGGCCCGATCAGCGATCCCAAGATCCAGGAGCTGCTGGCCTACGCGGCCAAGAGCAATTACAACAATTCCGGAGTGCGCCTGGACTCCGTCGACATGCTGACCAGCAAGCCCGACGATCCGCCGGTGCGCGAGGCGCTGACCTACGCGCTGCGTTACGACAGCAATCCCGGCGTGCGCCTGAAGGCGCTCGACGGTCTTGGCTCTTATGTGAAGCAGGACATTCGGGTGCGCAATGCCGTGCTGGACGCGTTGCTGAACGACAGCAACCTGGGTGTGCGCAGCGGTGCGCTGCAGGCGCTGGAGCCGGTACGCGCCGACAGCAGCGTGCGCATGGCGCTGCAGCAATTGGCGAAGGAAGATCCCAGCGAGTACATTCGCACCGAGTCGCAGCGTGAGCTGGCCTCGATGCCCAACATTGACTAAGCAAGACGAAGACCGAAATGCGCATCGCACAAACCAGCAAGATCGGAATTACCACCCAAACGGCGAGGAAGCATCATTCCCGCCTCTGTGTGTCTCCGTCGTCTGCGGTGGTGATGATGATGTCGCGTTGCCCACATTCCCGTCCCTGGGGCGCAACAATCGCGCATCTATCGCGACGGCTACTCCTGGGTGGAAGAGATTACCGGCACGTTGCCGATGGCTCGTCAGCTTCACATCAACACAGAGCTTGGCTCGGTTCAGGTGCAAGGCAATTCGCCGCGCATTTCCTACGTCATTCGCAAGCGCTCAACTGCGGCAAGTCAGGAGGGCGCGCGGCGGCAGTTCGATCAGATGCGCATTTCCATCAGCAAGCGGCAGAGAGCGACACCATCGACGGCAAGATGCTCAGCAAGACCCTGGCTCGCTTCGGCGCAGAGTTTATCGTGCAGGTGCCGCGAGATCTCGATGGTGCAGGTTGAAACCCGCGGCGGTTCGCTGGCTTCCATTGCTCACGGCGACGATTGCCGGCACCACTGGCGGCGCGATTAAGCTCGACGACCTGCCGGGCCGGTGAAGATCGGCAGCGGCGGCGGCAACGTGGCGGCAACCTGGGTGGGATTTCTCGGTCACCAGCGGTGCTGCCGACGTTCACGTGGATAACGTCGGCGGCCAGACGCAAGTCAATTGGGGGCGGCCGGGTCTATATCGGTACGCCAGTTCCACATTCAAACCGGCGGCAGGGGCATATCCAGGTACAGAAGTGCTTTGGTGACCTGCGCGTCAACAGCGGTGGCGGCATCGTCTAGGCGACGTTGAGTGGCGCGGTCCAGGCCGAAACCGACGGCGGCAGCGTGCGGCTAGCCAGTGCGCGTGGTCCGGTGCACGTCACCACCGGCGGCGGCAGCGTTGGTTGTACAACCTGAGCCAGGGCGCGCAGGTGGAAACCGGCGCAGGCCCGATCACGGTTGAGTTCATGGGCAACCAGGAGTTTTCACCGATTCCTTTCTTCACACCGCTGCAGGCGACGTGACGGTGTGTTTGCCGGGCGCTTTGCCGGTGACCATCCATGCCTCGACTGACATGGCCAGTGGGCGCGGCATCTGGTCCGATTTCCCGGCCTGAACATCACCAGCAAGGTGGCGACTATGGTTCCCAAGTCGATGTCCGCCGAGGGCGCGTTCAACGGTGGCGGCCCGGTATTGCGGATTCGCACTACCATGGGCCAGATCGCTTTCGGGAGCCCCGAACAGGGTTGGAAGCCTTATGTACAGACTTACTACAATCAATTGAATTGGGCTGGCGCTGGTTAGCGGCAACCGTCTTCGCCGGGGCGGACCCCGCCGGCTTTCAACGGCTGGCCGGAGCCGCACCCCGGCGCCTACCTGGGCGTTCACATCGACGAAGTCACCCCGCGACCGGCTTCCGCGCTGAAGTTGAAGGACTCGACTGGAGCGGTCATTGCCTATGTCGATCAGGACGGTCCAGCCTGCCGGGCCGGACTGAAGAAAAACGATGTAGTCGTCGCATTCAACGGTCCGAAGGTGCATAATCCGGAACAATTGCAAGAGATAATCACCAGCTACGCCGACGGGGACGATGTAACCCTCGCGCTCATTCGCAACCGGCAGAAGCACGATATCAATGTGACCCTCGGGACCTGGCCCAACGCGATGGCGCACGCGCGAAACATCTGCCCCCGCCGCCGGGGTCTATCCGCCCCGCGCAATGGCGGGTCCGGTTATTCCCGACATCGACGTTCCATCGTTCAACCTCCTTTCGTCCCGGCACGGCGTGGTGGTCGAAAACCTGAGCCCGCAGCTGGCCGACTACTTCGGCGTTCCGCGCGGACACGGAGTGATGGTGCGTTCCGAGGGCGGGTCATCCCCGCCGACGCCCGGCCTTAAGGCGGGCGACGTCGTCGTGAAGGGGAACAACGAGACGGTGCACGGCACGGCCGACTGGCGACGCGCCAGGATGCCCGCGGCGGCAAGATGCCCGTCACCGTCGGGCGAGAGAAGCGCGAACAGACGTTGGTGATCAACCTTCCCGGCCCTGGCGACACCTCCCGGCTGGCTCGACGACTGGAGCGACTCCGAAGCGCAGATGCAAGCCTCGCAGCAGGAAATGGGACAGATGAAGCCCGAACTAGAGACGCAGCCAAACTGAAATGCGGGCGACCACTGAAACCCAGCCAACAAGAGCTGGAGCAGATGCGTAACGAGATCGAAAACTCGATGAAGCTGAAGCAAAAAGACATCAAGAAGGAAATCCAGAGGTCGATGCCTTCGCAGAAGGAACTCCAGAAACAGATCGAGAAGTCCATGAAGCTGAAGCAGAAAGATATCGAGAAGATGACGGCCGACTTCGCGCAGTTCGTTCCCAGCCAACAAGAGCTTGAGCAGATGCGCCGCCAGATCGACGAGTCCATAAAAAACTTGACTCCGCAGCTTCAGCAGCAGATGGAGCAATTCAAGAAGCAAATGGAACAGCAGAAGATCGACATACAGATACTGCTGAAGGGTCTCGATACCGACCGCGAATTCTGAGAAGGTTCCAGTCACCACAGAGACACAGAGGCCCAGAGAAGATCCGGCCCTTCGTTTTGGGTTTGATGTTCCGCCTTACCATTCTTCCCGCAGAACCGTCTTTCAGTCATCCCGACCGAGGACTCTAGCCCGAGCGGCGGGATCCTGCTTTCGGGCCAGCTCCGAGAAGCCCGGTCATCACTGGAAAATGTCCAACTCAAACCCCGCATGGGCAAATCAGTTTGGCCCAGCATGGAGCCGCAGGTGGAATGCTGGGTAGAGTAGGAAATTAGTCTGAGCCCCATCGGGGCAGCACATCGGTTTCGCGCGCGATAGGGGTCTTTCGACTCCTCGCTCCTCTCCGTCCCAACGAGCGCAGAATCGGACTGCGTCAGGTACCGGCTGCGCTCGTCGCCCAGGATGACAAACGTGGGCAGGCGCAAGCCCTGAGTAAGGTGGAAAGAATCCCCTGAGTCCCTCTCAGGGACGGCACAGTTCACACGCTCTCCTCAGCTTCATTGCTGGGATTTCTTTCCATCACCGCCCTGGGACGTGGCGAGGCTGCGGAATGAGCCGCTCGACGATGCCGTACAGCACCAGGCAAACCCACAGGTCAACCAGCAACCCGAGATGAAGCCGGTAAGGTTGGTGGCGTCCCGCCGGCGGCAGGTGTGGCATCAACAGAAAAAAGTAAAGCAGGTTGCCCGCGACCACGGCAACCGACTGCTTGAGAAGTCTTCGCAGCACGCAGTTGTTGGACACCCGCAGCAGCGGGACCCGATTCGACGCTGGGAAAAGCAGCCATCGATGAGACAAAAAATCCCACCCAAGCAAGAGCAGCCTGGGTGGGGCAACCGGCAGGATGGCAGCCCGTGCCGCCCGCCCGGTTTACGTCTGCAGCCGGCGACGAGCAAGACCAAGAGCCCGATCGCACCGCTACCGACGAGCAACAACAGCGAGTCTGGTTCCGGTACCACATCCACCCGAAACCCCACTACGTTGCTGATCGGATCCAGTCCAAAAGGATCAGCTCCACCCCCAGGTGAAACCCCTAAATAGTCCCCAGTGGAGTGCCATAGGGGATGAAAATGGTAAACAGCACACCGCTGAAGTTGTCACCCGGCTTCATGCATAACGGAAAGTTGATCAAGAAGGGGGTGTCATCGAGCGACAATGGCAGAGCAATCGTGAAGCTGTCACCGTTCAAAAAGATTGGTGCACCGTTGCTCAGGGGTGCCATCGCTGTGGCAGTGAACGAAAGGAACAAACTTTAGTCCCCATCTGCATAGGACTTGCCAAGGTGAGGGTGATCGAGTCCGATAAGGGGACCGAGCCGAGCCCGCTGGTACTGACAACGTTGTTAGCGCCAGTACCATCATCGTGAGAGTCAAAACCATTTTCCGATTCATCGTTTCTTTTCCTTCCTCAGCTGGATGGTCTGGAACCTATGGCAAGGTCGCCCGGATGCTGGCGCCGAACGTGCCGCCGGTGTACGAGCCGCTATATTTCTGGACTACAAGGCCACAGGTCTGCCTGCGCTGGACGGGAATGTAACCGTGGTGATGACAAAGCCACCGCCAGAACAGATATTCCTAGCGATTGCGGAAGTGGCGCGCCAGTGGGCCAAGGGTAGCGCCGGGTCGAGCATGATTAGTCTGTGCCGTTCCGGTGCCGTTATTCACGATGGTTACGGTGGCCTGGTAGCTGCCGTTATTCAGCTTCACCAGGGTTGCCGTCGTAACCAACTGCACTGTTCCCTGCACGATTTGCTGTGGATTGATCGTAGTTAGGTCGTTGGACGTGTTGGGGTTTGCAGAGCCACCGCCGCTGGTCGTTCCTGAGTTGGTGACTTGCGAAGGCGCGTTGCTGGCTACGTTGACCGTGACCGTTATCGCGGGATAGCTGAGGCCCTGGCAAGAACGAGTCACTGCGGGTGCAGCTGAGCGTTGACAAGGTGCAGGTCCATCCCGAGCCGCTGATGCCCTTGGCTACCATATACGGGGAAGGAAGAGTACTCGTGGTTCATCTAGCCGTCCCGCACGCATAGCCCGGGCCATTGTTCGTCACCAGTAGGTTGCGCCTACCTGGCCCTGGGTGAAGTTCCCGTTATGCGACTTCAGTCAGACAACCGGCAGGATCGGAGTACAGTCGGATACTTAAACCCGATGATCTCATGGTGGTTGCCCAGACTGCCGTGGCCTGGCTGTTGTAGTACATGTTGGTGTGCCAGAAGGTGCAATCGTCGGTGGGGTCGACGCTCATGCTGCTGTAAGTCGCCCAACGATGGCAGACCGCGCCACCGCAGTTGAAGACTCCAGAGCCCTGCCCTGCGATGTAGTCTGTTTCACCTTGTGGCAGGCTGTTGAATGCGTCGGTTGAAAGTCACCCGGAGCACTGCATGCTGTGGTCCTGGGGGAGGTTGCATTCGATGTGCTGTAACACAGCGCCATGTAGCCAGCGTTGTCCACTCCCAGCTCATCCACCGGAACAACGTTGTGTCAGGCCGGAAGATTTGCTGCTGGACGATTGGTGTATGGACCGTGCCGCCAGTCACGTCAATCTGGCCCCACTGCGGCGAGGTGTTGCTCGCCGTTGGAGTCCCGCGTCGTATGGTTGACCCACAGCGACTCGGTGCCGCCGATGTTGCGGTACTGCACGCGCTGCATGAGGCGGTTACCCAGGCTGTCGAGAAGGTTCGAGTTGGTCGCCGGAGGCGGTTGCGGAACGATGTTGCTGCCTACAGCGCTGTAGGTTGCGTGAGCCACGGCAGTCGCGGCGCTGATGGTGCCTCCGGTATTGCAGGCTCCGGCGGTGATGGTTCTCACGTTGAATGCGTTCGAGGTACTCGACTCCGTGACGTAATATTCGTAGAAGAGTGTCGCGTGGACAGCGAAGGGCGTTCCCCTTGCCCAGCATCTCCGACGGCTCGTAGCCAAAGTTAGCGTTTCCCGGCCAGGTAACCCAGCGTGAGGTTCGTCCGCTGGTGGCCGCGTGCCGTTGTTGTTCGAGCCGGCGGTGCAGTTCGGCCCCGTTGGTGCAGACGTTGGCGCCCATGTAGAGGCAACCATCGTTCCACATGCCGAACTTGGGGTAATCGTTAAGGGTGTTAGTGGGAACCGGAGACTGGTCGATACGAAAGGCATACAGGTACCAACCTCCCGACACAGGATCGCTGGTCTGGGACACCGCGATGCATTCCATGTAAGGCGCTACTGGATTGCCGCTGCCATTGAGGTTAGAGCAAGGTTGGCGAGAATCCAGCGGTCGGCGGTCTGATCGTACTGTACGATCGGGTCGCCAAAGGAATTCAGGGTGGTTGCAAGGCGTGGTTCCGGCATTGGCCCACAAAGAAACCTCTGTGAATGCAGCCAGGCGGTTACCAGTGGCTTTGTCGTCAGTCGTAGCCCTCGTTAATGGATTCAATGTAGTGGTTCGAGGCCAACATCACCGAGTTGGTGTCCGGCGGGTGCCCGTTGCCGCACTGGCCGCCCTGGCAGTAGTTGTCAAGATAGCTCATGCCAGCGTAGTTATGGATCAAGCCCGGGCATGGGGACCAGCGGCGCCGGTAGCGGACGGAAAGGAGGCGCCAGACGGTCAGGAAGGTTGGGGTGAATGTAATCCAGTGGCTCGATCAGATCTAACTCAGGGTGCTCACGTGACGCAACCTGAGGCAAGTCGCGGACGTCGCCATCAGTCCGTCCCACCGGTTCGATTGCTTCAATACGAACCATCGGGTACGTCTTGGCTTCGTCAGCCGGATCGGGTAACGTTAGAGGCGCGGCGCTATGATGCGCCACTTGTCCTGCACCGGATCCAGAAGACGTTGCGCCTCTGGTAGAGTCGGAAGATGTTTTTGCCTTGGCCTTCTTGGCCTTGGTGGTTTGTTGAGGCGTGGCAGAAGGGCCAGAGTTGGTTTGATCAGTCGGTGTACTGAACAGGCCAAGGCTGAACAAGCAGACCATGGCCAGCGCAAGTACAAGCCGCGCAGGAAGCGATGTTCGGATCATTAGTTTCTCCTGACAACGAAGTGACGTGCAGAGCTTGGGGCCCGGACAGAGACGTGCTACAGGTGCTTTCACAAACTGGGAATGACGATACGAAGCGCCCAGGAAGAACACTCGACGTATCACTACCGCTTGATACTCACCACAGGACTCCCGGGTTGAACTGTGACCCGCGCTCAGGCAGTTGCTACATTCTGGGAGCCGCATGAAGGTGCTATTGTAAAGCTGCTTGTCGCGTGTGTCTTGGGGGAGCTTCCTACTGCACCTAGTAATTTGCAACTAAACTTTTGTCATTACTCGCCGGCCACGGGATAGCACTAATGGGTAGAGTGTAGCGCTGGAACGGCAGTTTTGTTTCCAACGCGGTGGCCGCGGTAATAGGTTGAGTTTTCAGAATTTGGTCGTCGGCGAGTTATAGCATGCCGTCACTTTTTCAATGCCGACTGCGGTGATGATAAACGAATCACTTCATCGCCGCGGCCATCGAAAGAAGCGCAACTTTGAGAAAACCCTGAATCATATGGCGCCACCTTGAACGTCTGACTCTACTCATCCATCAACTCTAAGAACTGGTCTAACCGAGACCATGAAGTCCCCATGCTACCCCGTGGAGTTGTATGTGCGGCGGTGACACAATGGATCTCATCCTTGTACCTGTACGTCGCCACGTGGCTGGGTCTTTTGCTCCCTGGTTTGCGCCGGCGGTAATGGCGGGGGCCTCATCTTCGC
>CAWHRJ010000002.1:0-877025 GCA_963831685.1 uncultured Pseudomonadota bacterium | reverse complement strand
CTCCGTGTCATCGTACCGGGAGCGGCGGCCGGCGCCTTGAGCTGGGTATTGGCGACCTGGGTCTTTGGGCTCTACGTCGCCGCCTTCGGACACTACCAAGTCACCTACGGCTCTCTGGGCGGCGTGGTCATCCTTCTGACCTGGCTCTATCTGTCGGGGTTCATCACGCTCGCCGGTGGCGAGCTGAACGCCATGGTCGCGACGTAATGCCCGCCCTTGCTATAGTGCCGCGATGCCAATCACGACGGTGAAGGACATCATGACCGAGATCGTCCAGACCTTGCGGGTCGGGGACACGCTGGCGATGGCGCGACGACAGATTGAGCGCGGGGGCGTTCATCACCTGCCGGTCATCGACGAGGACGAGCACGTCGTCGGTCTCATCACCTACCACCGGCTCTTGGAGGCCTGGCTCAGTCATGGCCGCCCGAACACGGAGTCCGTCGCCGAGGTCGCGGGAGACATCCCCGTCGACATGCTCATGGAAAAGGATGTCGTCACCGTCGAGCCTGAGACCCCGGCGGCGGAGGCGGCACGACTGATCGCGAGCAACCGGTTCGGCAGCCTCCCTGTGACGAAGGACGACAAGCTCGTCGGGATTGTCACCGCGGGCGACTTCGTGCGCTTCGCGCAGAGACACTTCGAGGCGGAGCGGCGGCGGAAGCCACCGGCCAAGAAAGAGAAGAAGACGGCGAACAAGAAGGCGAACAAGACGGCGAAACGACGAGGATCGTCGACCCGCCGCCCGGCCAAGGGCCGGAAATCGAGATAGTCCGTCCGCTTGGTCGGTCAAATAGCCGAGGCAGGGGCAGACGGCGCGTAGCGCTCAATCGATGTCATGAGTCGTTGCCGGGAAACCGCCTCCACGCCCGTCGTTTGCTTGGAATTCCCGTCGACCTCGAGAAGGCGCGGCAGCTCTATCAGCGAGGGGCCGAGCGCGGGGAGTTGTTCGGCTGCATCCTTCTTGCGCGTCTGCTGACGGGTGGCCGGCTCGGTGCCGTCGATGAGACCGGGGCACTCCGGTGGTATCGCGCCGCCCTGAGTCTGTCGGGCGTCGCGGATTGCGCCGAGCTCGATGAGGCGCGGGAGTATCTGCGGAATCAATCGGGCGACCCTTCAGACCGGCCCTAGAGCGCGCCCACGGGCGCGTGACCGGCATGCGTCAGACCGCTGGTGTCCCTCGCTGGACGGCATTATGGTTCGGGGCAGTGGGCCTCTTTTCCAAGATCTTCAGTCGCAAGGAATCCCGCGACGACGTCAGCGGCGGCCACGTCGTGCCGGTGCACGCGGGGTGGGCGTTCATCGAAGGGCTGTTCGCGGAGCTTTACCCGGGGCAGACCCCGAAGCACGCGGCGTCCCCGATCGCGCCCCGGCCCGAGCTCCGGCTTGGCCGCGCGTCCGTCGAGGGGACGCATGTCTACGATGCGGGGCAGGCCTGGCACTACGTCACGCTGGGGCTGACGGACCTCTACGATCAGTCGGACGCCAGCGTCGGGCCGAACGGCATCCGGTGTGAGTTGTCGATGCGGGTCGCCAAGCGCGACTCGGGCGAGCCGCCGCTCTGGCCGGTGGCCTTTCTCGCGAAGATCGCCTCCCACGTCAGCCAGGGCGCGGTCCTGGCGCATGGGGTCTCTTTCCGAACGGGACCGATCGCCGGAGCGCCCGCGGACGCCGGGTTCGAGGGGGCGGTGGCGCTTCTCGATCCGGCGATCACGCCGCGGCCGGGTCCCTTCGGGAAGGTGGGCGTCATCCTCCTCGTCGGCCTCACCGGTCGCCAGCTCGACGAGAGCAAGCAGGATGGCAGCGGGAAGGTCGTCGCCGACATCGCGGCCGACCCGCAAAAGCAGATGACCTGAGTCGGGTCAGCTGCCCGCGCGCGTGTGCCGGTAGCGGAGCCGGTGCCCGTCGTAGCCGTAGAGCGGGATCGGTTTGGATTTGGCGCGCTGGGTCTCGATGATCTGGAAGTAGCCGCCCGCCGGTTGGAGGGTGAGCCCGACGGAGTTGAGGGCGTCGAGGGCCAGTCGGTAAGCCTGCGCTGGCGTGACCAAGGCGGGGACGACGAAGGTGACGTTGCGGTTGCGGGCGGTGAGGGCGCCCGAATAGACGAAGGACTTGCACGTCAGCGACGAGAGCCAGACGATGAGGTGGTCGACATCGGTTTGGGGCTTGAGGGTCACCGGCACACGATTCTTGCCCCGGGGAAGCTTGTGGCAGGCGTTGAAGTCCGCGTCGGTGAAGGCCGGTGACGGCGGGTCGGTGGGCGCGTGGGTGGCGGGCGGCGGTGGAGGAGGAGGCGGCGGCGGGGTGATGCGCCGGGCCGAAGCCCAGCGGATTGCCGGCAAGGGCGGGGTGCGTCCGGGGTCGGCCCGGGGCGCGCCGGCGATCAGGCAGAGCGCGGCGCAGGCGAGCGCCAACGCCGCCCACGTGCGTCCGGCCGTCATTGAACCTGGAAGGGGAGCTCGATCTTCGCCACCTGTTCGCCGTTTTGCGCGCGGTCGAGGTCGGCGCGCAGGGTGAGGCGTCGCTCGCGCCGGGTTGCGTTTTCGAAGTAGAGAAAACCCGAGATCTCGCCGCCGTCGGCCAGCACCCCCTCGGGGAGGCCCATGCGCCGGATCGCGCGCGTCGGCAGGTCGCGCCCCCACAGTTGATAGCGCTCGGCGGAGGCGTCGCCGTCGCGGTCGAGCGGCTGGGACCAGGCGGCCAGCGTCGGGTAGACGTCGTGGAGGCGCGGCGCGACGAAAAAGTTCGACGCCGCGTAGACCGGGTCGATCGTTCCGGCCGCCTCGGACCCCTCGGCGTGCTCGAGCGGGACGGGCGGTATCGCGCGGTAGAGGTGGTCGTGCGTGCCGACCAGCGTGAACTGCCGGTATTCGATGAGTACGGGGGCGCCGCTGTGGTTGACGATGCGGACCTTCACCGGTGTGAGCCGCTCCGACAGGTCGGCGGGCGACGCCGACCAGTCGTCGCCATCGGCTGAGACCCGTATCCCCTCGCGCTCCGCGGTGGCCGTCTCGGGGGCGCCGGGGACGACGTGGGCCGACGCCGCGGGGAGCATCTTCCCCTCGGCGCAGGAGAGCCCGCCGAGCGCGAGGGCCGCGACCAGGGTCAGGTATCGTGCCGCCATGCTTCTTCAGTGAGCAAGAGGCGATCCAAGCGCCGACGGTCATTCCGCCGCGCCCGGCGCGAGGCCGCCTCGAAAAGATCTTACGGGCGGCGCCCGGGTCGACCGTTCTTTTGACGCCCGTCTCCCCTTGTCGAAGCGTCGATCTCTAGGGGAGGCGATGCCCATCGTAATCGTAGAGCGGGATCGACCGCGAGTGGGCGCGCTGGGTCTCGATGATCTGGTAGTAGCCGCCCACGGGCTGGAGTGTGAGGCCGACCGAATTCAGCGCGTTGAGGACCAGGCGGAACGCCTCCGCGGGGGTGACCTGGGCGGGGACGATGAAGGTGACGTTGCGGTTGTGTTCGGTCAGGGCGCTCGAATAGACGAACGCCTTGCAGGTCACCGACGAGAGCCAGACGATGAGGTGGTCGACGTCGGTGTCGGGCTTCAAGTCCACGGGTATCAGGGGCTTGCCGTTCGGAACCTTGTGGCAGGCGTTGAAGTCCGCGTCGGTGAAGGCCGGCAGGGCCGGGTCAGCGGGGGTGCGGGTTGCGGCGGCGGTGGTGGTCGTCGTCGCCGTCCTCGGCGTGGGGGTCGGCGTCGGCGGAGACGGAGACGGGGTCTTGCGCAGTGTCGGGGACCAGCGCTTCGCCGGCAGGGCCCGGGCGCGCCCGGGGTCTGCGCGCGTGGTGCCGCCGGCCAGACAGAGCATGACGGCGGCGAGCGCCGGCGCCGCCCAGGTGCGTCTCGCGGTCATTGAACCTGGAAGGGGACCTCGATCCTTGCCACGCGCTCCCCATTTTGAGCGCCCTCGAGGTCGTCGTGCAAGCTGAGGCGCGCCCGGGTGTGACCATTCTTTTGACGCCTGTCGCCAGGTACCCAGGCTAACGTCGCCGTCATCTCCTTCGGCGGGCGGACCATGAGCGAGCAGACCATCTACCCAGCAGTCGTCGACGCGGCCAAGGTCGGCAGCTATCCGGCTGCAGCGAAAGCGGGTGGCGGCTACGTCTGGGACGAGGTTCTGGAGTACAGGGTGTGGTGTCACCCTGAGCGCGGCGCGGAAGATCTCGACGACGGCAGCGACTACTTTTATGCCTTTGCGACCTACGCCGAAGCGCTCGAGTTCTCCGAGGCGACCAAGGGCGCCGAAGAGCCGCTGGCGCTCATTCTACAGAACGAGCACATCAACGAGCCGACCCCTGGCGAGTTCGTTCACGTGAAGGCGCCTCGGGTCACCGAGTGGCCGGTCGAGCTCCTCAGCCGCCCCAGGCGCGACGCGCAGACGATACCGAGCTTCCTGTCGCCGAACGCGCCGGCCAACAGGTTGGACATCATCCGAGGGCTGGCCTCGCCGCCGAACGCGACAGCGCCGGCGGGCGAAGAATGACCGCCCGTCGGGCGATAGCCGTGCTGACCATCGCGGGGGCTGCGCACGCCTCGCAGCCTGCGGCCGGACGTCAGCGCGCGCGCAGGCGCTTCTCGATCCGGCGGTCGGGGACCAGCCACATGAGCGCGACGAAGACGTAGATCCCCAGCGCGAGCCAGCAGCTGACGAAGGAGAGGGGGATGGCGAACAGGTAGAGCACCGGGGAGATCCGTCCCTTCACGTCGCGGCCGACGGCGGCGGCGAGCTCCGACGACGCGCCCTCCTCGGCCAGGATCGCGCGCACCAGGATGAAGTAGGCGATGGCGGCCAGCAGCATCACGACGCCGTAGAGGGCGGTCGGCAGCGGGCGGACGCCGTTTTCGCCCATCCAGCCGGTCACGAACGGGATCAGCGAGAGCCAGAAGAGCAGATGGAGGTTGGCCCATAGTACGCGGCCGTTGACCCGCTTGGTGGCGTGCAAGAGGTGGTGGTGGTTGTTCCAGTAGATGCCGAGGAAGACGTAGCTCAGCACGTAGGTGAGAAAGACCGGCAGGAGCGGGCGCAGCGCGGCTGAGGAGGCCCCGTGGGGGACCTTCAGCTCGAGGACCATGATGGTGATCAGGATGGCGATGACGCCGTCGCTGAAGGCCTCGAGTCGTCCCGTGCTCATGCCGTGGCGATGATGCCCCGCGGAGGCGCCGCGGAGCTAGCGCGTTCGCGCGCGGCGTCGCCGGCCGGCGACGAGGCCGAGGCCCGAGAACAGGACCAGCGTCGCGCCGGGGTGCGACGTTTCGCCGACGGCGCACTTGCACCCGCCGCCGTCGCCCGACCCGCCGCCGCTGGAGCCACCGCTGCCGGTGCCGTTCGTTCCACCGGTCGAGCTGCCGCCGCTGCCGGTGCTGCTCGATCCGCCGGAGCCGTTCGATCCGCCGGAGCCGCTCGATCCGCCGGAGCCGTTCGCTCCGCCGGAGCCGCTCGATCCGCCGGAGCCATTCGATCCGCCGGAGCCATTCGATCCGCCGGAGCCATTCGATCCGCCGGAGCCGTTCGATCCGCCAGAGCCGTTCGCCCCGCCGGTGCCGTTGGTCCCGCCGGTCCCGCCTCCGGAGCCGCCGCTGCCCGTCACGATGCCGGTGAGCTGGCACTGCGTGCTGCAAGGGGCGCTGGGGCCGTTGTTGCTGCCGTTGTCGCACTGTTCGCCGCTGTCGACGACGCCGTCGCCGCAGTGGGCGTTCATGCAGTTGGTGCGGCAGGCGTTCGCGACGGTGTCGCTGTTGGCGGCGCCGTTGTCACACTGCTCCTGCTGTTCGAGCTGGCTGTCGCCGCAGAACGGCGCCCAGCCGATGTCGCGCATCGCCGCCGCCTCCATGCGGATGTCGTGGCTGATGATGAAGGAGTCGTTCGGCTCCTCCATGAGGTTGGGGCGCGCCAGCGGATCCCAGTGCGACACCGTCGAGCCGTCGACGATCGGATTGGTGGCGTACATGTACAAGCGCCCCTGCGGGTCGGCCCCGACCAGCTCGGTGCTGATGGAGTCGAGCGTGACGTTCTTGCCGTTCGTCAGCAGCGCGGCGTCCTCGTCGGTCACGCCGATGACGGGGATGCTGACCGGGAACATCGCCTGCTGGGTGGGGGCCGCCTCGATGCTCGACGGCGGCGCCACGCCGTCCGGATCGGCGACCAGCAGCGCCAGCGCGCCCGTCGACTGGATCGCGTTGGCGATGCTCACGGCGGAGCAGATGCCCCCCTGGAAGAGGACGATCTTGTTCGGGAAGCTGCCGGCGCCGCCCGCGCAGAACTGGGTCGCGTTGCCCACGGCGATGGTCCCCTGAACGCTGCCCGCCGAGAGCAGCGGGCCGAACGTCGCCTCGGAGAGCGCGCCCGAAAAACCGGCGAGGGTGGGGGAGGGGGTGGTGCGCGGCGGACCCTTGGCCAGGACCATCGGCGCCAGCGCGGCGACGTTGGTCCCCTGCCAGACCAGGTGGCGGACGTTCTGGGCGGAGGTGGCGCGCTGGTTGGCCGTCATGGCGGACCAGAGCATGTTGGTCTGGTTGTCGTAGAGGTGGGCGGTGAAGACGTCGACGACACCGCCCAGCAGAGCGCCCGAGTAGTTGTCGACCTCCGAGACGAACCCGAGGCCGTGGCCGAACTCGTGCAGCAGCGTCGAGAGCAGGTCGAGGTCGTTCCCCGGCGGCTTGCCGTCGAACCCGTAGTACCAGTCCGACTGCCCCCCGCTGCACTGCGAGAGCGCGCCGTTGAACTGGGCGTCGATGTCTTCCAGCCCCGGATTGAGGTCGTAGCCGGCCAGCCGGTCGGCGAGCGCCTCGGGGACGAGCAGGCCGGGGGGCGAGCCGGGCTGGTCGATTTCGACGTTCGACGTGCTCGCCTGGCCGAGCGTGATGCTGCCGCCGCTGCAGTCGAGCGGGGCGAAACTGGCCTGGATGACGATCGGGACGGCGCTGTCGATCATCATCCCCCAGAGGAGGCCCGCCTGCTTGAAGGTGTTGAGGCGCTGCTGGCCGAGGGTGGTGCCCGGGTTTCCGCTGACCGCCGCCACCGGCGTCGGGTCGTTGAACCCCTGCCCCGCGGGGTCGACGTTCTGAATCGTGAACGTCGCGGAGGCGCGGGCGCGCGCCGGGCAGAGGATCGTCGCGGCGGCGAGCGCGAGCGTCGTCGCGCGAACCGTTCGGGAGGCGAGCCGGGTCATCGGCCGCCCCCGGACGCCAGGGCCCGCGATCTGCCGCGGCAGAACTGGCGCCAGGTCCCGTCGGGCTGCTGCTCGAGCGTGTGGACGTGATCGGGGCGGCCGCGCAGGTCGATGCGGCGGCCCCCGGTGGCGGTCGGCTGCGTCGCCGGCCAGGCGACGGGCGGCGCGGCGGCGGCTTCGGCGGCGGCCCGCTGGCGGGCCTGCGCGCTGACGGCCAGCACACTCGCGGCGAACGCGGCGCTCTCACCCGGCGATGGGGAGGTCGCCGCGGCGGCGGACGGCGTCTCGCCGGGCCGCTCGCCGCAACCGAGCAACAGCGCGCCCAGGGCGGCGCCGACCAACAAACCTCGCGCCCAGACGAACGGGCGCCCTCGTTCAAGGGAAGCTAGGGGCATCGGGGAAGTCTCTCACAATCTGTTCGGAGGGGTGAGCGCCCTCGATCAACGACGGACGGCCGGCAAATTTCCGCCGGCTCTAGTTTTTTACGCGGTGGCCAGGCCGCCGCCGGGGACGACCGCGCCGATGTGGATCGATTGGCCCGGGCAGGCGTAATAGAACTGGAAGTTCGTGTACGTGCCGTTCTTGAGGTTGGCGCAGGACGTCCCGTTGAGGTTCACGCTCTGCATGTTCGGGCCGTACGACCAGCCGTTGGTCGGGTCCGCGGGAATCTCGATCGGGTTGCCGCCGGCGTCGGCCGAGATGGCGACGTTGGTGAATCCCGTCGGCGCGTTGGCGAGCGAGATCGTGCAGGAGGCGACCACGCCGATGATCGCGTTGAGCGCGCTCTCCAGCGCCGTCGGATCGGTGGCCGCGTAGTAGCTGGTCGTGCCGCCCGTCTGCGGAACGCCGCCGTTGGTGGCCAGCTGGTTGAGCGTCGCCTGCGCGGTGGAGACGTTCCCGATCCCGATCACGAACGTCTTGAACCCCTGCTGCGCCGCCGCCATCACCGCCATCTCCGCCGCCATGTCCTCGCTGGGGTTGTCGGTGTTGGTGCACGACTTCGGGAGGGTGCCGGTCATGCCGGCGCAACCGACCGGGCAGTTGGGCAGGCCGTCGGTCGCCAGGAGGAGGTACTTCGGGTTGGTGTCGGTCAACGTGGCCAGGTAGGCGGCGCCGCTGGTGATCGCGTCGCGCGTCGGCGTATTGCCGCCGGTTTTGGTCCCCGAGATGGCGCCGGCGACGGCCGCGCCGTTCCCAGCGGCGACGGTCACCGCCGGCGCCGCGCTGGCGCCGCAGGTGCCGTCGTCGGAGAAGAACTTGATCCCCCAGTTGATCGTGGTGTCGGTATTGGTCACCACCTGGGTCAGCGCGGCCGAGACCTCCGACCACTTCGACTTGCTGCCGCAGCCCCCCTTGCAGCTCGAGCCGCTGTCGTCTTCATCCATCGACCCGGACTTGTCCTGCACGATGAGGATGTCCGGCGGCAGCGGCATGACGCCGACGTTCATCTGACCGCACGATTGCGTTCCGGCGCTGCCGCTGAGGCCGACGTCGCCGCCGCTCCCCGTGCCCGAGCTGTTGCCGGTCCCCGACAGTGTGCTCCCGGCCGCGGCGCCCGCGCCGCCGCTTCCGGCGTGCGCGCCGCCCGTCCCGCCCGCGCCGGAGGTCTCTCCGGAGGGGAACGCCGGGTTGAAGATGCACCCCCCCAACGAAAGAAAGGAGAGAAGAGAGAAGACGCCCGCCGCCGAATGGACCGCCGAATGGATCTTGGACATGGAAAGAGTTGCTCCTGGTGCTGTTCGACATCCATCGGTAGATCGAAAAAAAGCTTCACCCGCATGAGCCGAAGGCCGACGCCCTCGGCTTCCCGAACCGTCGCAGGCAGTTACCGCCTGACGCGTCGTACACCAGTTTCTAAGATGACCACGGTTGGCGCTTCCAAAAGCACGATCGACGTGTCGTCGGCGAGATCCGGAGATCTCCGCACCGCCGCCATCCGCTCGCGCTTCGGCTGAGCTTGGGGCTCGGCGTTCGATTCGAGGGCCAGGTCTGTCACTGGCAAAGGATGTTGGTGCTGCACTTGCCGTTGGCGCACTGGAAACCGTTCGAGCAGCAGGTGGAGTTGTCAGCGGTGTGCACGCAGCCGGTCGACGGGTTGCAGCTGTCCGTTGTGCAGGGGTTGCTGTCGTTGCAGTTGAGGGACGCACCGACGCACTTCCCGCCGGAGCAGGTGTCGCCGGTGGTGCAGGCGCTGCCGTCGTCGCAGGCGACCGTGTTGTTGGCATGCCCGCAGCCCGACTTCGCGTTGCACGTGTCGTCGGTGCAGGGATTTCCGTCGTCGCAGCTGACCTTCGTGCCGCCACAGGTTCCGTTCGTGCACGTGTCGTTGCTCGTGCAGGCGTTGCCGTCGTCGCACGAGCCGGTGATCGCGGTGTGCGTGCAGGCGCCGTTCGAGTTGCAGGCGTCCTTCGTGCAGGGGTTGCCGTCGTCGCACGAGCCGCAGCCGACCGCGCCGGCCGCGCCGGTCACGCCGGCCGCGCCGGTCACGCCCGCCGCGCCGCCGCCGTTGCCACCGCGTGCGCCGGCCGCGCCGCCGGCGCCGGTGCTGCCGGCCGCTCCGCTGGCGCCTCCCTTGGCGCCGCTCACGCCGCCGCCCGCAGTTCCGGCCGCGCCGATTCCCGTTCCCGCCGCGCCACCGCTGGCCGTGCTCCCCGCGCTGCCGCTGGCGACGACGCCACCGTTCCCGCCACTCGCCGCGCCGCCGCCGCGGCCACCGCTCGCCGAGGCGCCCGCGGTCCCGCCGCCCTGGCCGGCCGCGCCGGAGCCTCCGCCGGCGGCCTCGCCGCCCGTGCCCGGTTCACCGCCGTCGGAGAGCGCCGTGATGCCGCCGCAACCGACGACGAAAGCCAAACAACCGACCAGACCGAATCCGATGCGCATTGGAGCGACCTCCCGGGTGGGTCAGAGCGACCCGCGCTCCATTTTATTCGCATTCGACGCCCGGGGATAGCGTCACGAGCGGCTCCCAGAGCGTCGCTCCCTGGCTGTTCGAGCGTGCCGGCGGCGACCTATCGCGCCGCCACGATCGGCGCGGCCGGCGTCGGGCGCGCCTGCAGCTGCGACTCGGCGAAGGCGAGCGTCGTCTTGAGCGACTCCTTCGCCACGTAGCGGGTCGAGCGCTCGAGCGGCGTCGGGAGGGCCAGCCCCACGGCGTCGATGCCCGCCTGGCGCGCCAGATAGATCGAGCGCGCCGCGTTCACCGTCTGCGTGCAGACGATCGCGTCGCCGACCCCGTAGCTGGCGACCGCGCGGTTCATCGTCTCCCGCGTGCGGGTGCCGCCGCCGTCGGACCAGATGTCGGCCTCCGGGACGCCGCGAGCCTGCAGCCAGGCGCGCATCACCGTCGCCTCGGGGGCGGCTTCCGTGTCCTGACCCGAGACCAGGATCGTCTTGACCCTTCCTGCGCGATAGAGCTCCAGCGCGGCGGCGAGGCGAGCGCGCAGGACGGGCGAGGGCCGGTCGCGCGACACCGGCGAGCCGGGCACGATGGCGAACGTGCGCGCCGGAACCGCCGCCGCGCTGGCGTAGGTGAAGGCGCGCGTGCTGCGCGCGATCCAGGCATTCGGGCCGAGCCAGGCGGCCGCGGTCAGCAGGACCAGCGTCGCGGCGGCTCTCGCCCCGTGCGTGCGTGCGCGCGACCGTGCCATCCAGCTGAGAAGATCGGGAGAGCGCGCGCCGTCCTTGAGGCGCCCACCGTCAGTTGCCGGGCGATTTCTTCGCGTGCCCCTTTGGCGGCTCGCCCCAGCGGAGCACGGCCTTGTCGCCCTTGCTGCGGAAGAGGGCGTAGCGGCGGAGCTCCTCGAACTTGCGCTTGCTGGCTTTCAAGATGCCGCCGCCACGGGCGATCTCCGGTCCGAGCAGCACGCCGCCGACGGCGACCCCGAGAAGCAGGCACACGACCACAAACAGCGCCAAGCTCCCCCGTCGCCGCGCCACCCCGAGATAAATCGGCCAAGCCGCACCGAACCTTGAGGGGGACGCTTTGGGCCGATAGAGTATCCGGATGACTTACGCCCCCGCGTGTCGCTTTGCCATTGGTGTATGCACGCTCTCGCTCCTCGCCGTCGGCTGCGCCGGCGGGTCGAGCTCCACGGGGAGCGGCGGTGCCAGCGGCGGCAACAGCGCCAGCGGCGGGAACGGCAGCGGCGGGAACGGGAGCGGCGGCAACGGCAGCGGCGGCAACGGCAGCGGAGGCAACGGGAGCGGCGGGAATAGCGCCACCGGCGGCAACGGCAGTGGGGGTAGCACCGCCAGCGGCGGGAATGGCAGCGGCGGCACCAGCTCTGGCGGCAGCATCGGGACCGGCGGGAACGTTTCGTCGGGCGGCAGCGGTGGCAGCCAGCCAACTGGTGGCTCGCCCGGATCGGGCGGCATCACCGGCGCCGGCGGCGACGCCGCCACAGGCGGCACCACCGGCATGGGCGGCGCGAAGGGCGGCTCGGGTGGCGGCGCGGCGGGCGCGACCGGCAGCGGCGGCGTGGGCGGCCTCGGCGGCGCGCCGTTCTTCACCGACGACTTCGAGTCCGACACGATGGGAAAGCAACCGGCCGGCTTCGACAACCTCATCTCCTACAACTTCAACACCACCAACCCTCAGGGAGACGGCACGGGAGCGGTCGCCGACAACATGCACACGCACAATGGCAGCAAGATGGCCGCGCACTTCAAGGGGTCGGGGAACCCGGCCTTCCTCGAGCTCGCGTTGCCGAGCGGCACCAACCACCTCTATGCGCGGGCGTGGGTCTACTCCTCGGTGCAGCTCGGGAACGGGCCTTCCAGCGACAACCACGAAACGCTGCTCGGAATCACCGGCGACCCGAAGAGCGTGAACACACAGGTCCGCTTCGGGATGATCAAGGGGGCGGTGGGGACGAACCAGGTGCCGACGGACAACATCGCGCCCGTCATGGCGAAGTGGTACATGCCGCCGATCATCAGCGCCAACGCCTGGCACTGCATCGAGGTGGAGTTCGACGGCAGCGCCGCTTACAACTCGCTCAACGCCTACTCCGACGGGACGCTGGTCCACTCCATCGCCGCGGCCACCGACTGGCAGAACGGCGCGCTCCCCGCCACCTGGATGAGCGGGATGTTCACCGACTTCCTCTTCGGCTGGCAGAGCTTTAGCAGCACGACCGCCGACGTCTGGATGGACGACCTGGCCCTGAGCACGAAGGGCCGCATCGGCTGCAACTAGACCGCCGGCGCCTCGTCGCGGCGGCGGCGCTGGCGCGCGCGCTCAGCCGCCCGCTTTGAGCTTCTTGACGGCCGCGGTCAGCGGCGGGATCGCCTTCTCCCAGGTGTCGACCAACCCGTAGTCGGCGACCTGGAAGATGGGCGCCTCGGGGTCCTTGTTGATCGCGACGATGACCTTCGACCCCTTCATGCCGGCCAGGTGCTGGATGGCGCCGGAGATGGCGACGGCGATGTAGAGCTGCGGCGCGACCACCTTGCCGGTCTGGCCGACCTGCAGATCGTTGGGGACCATGCCGGCGTCGCAGGCGGCGCGGCTGGCGCCGAGCGCGCCGCCGAGCAAGTCGGTCAGCTCCTCGAGCACCTTGAAGTTGGCGCCCTCGCGCATGCCGCGACCGCCGGAGACGACGACCTTGGCGTCGCTCAGATCGGGCCGCGCGCTCACGGTGGCGTGCAGGCCGACGAGCTCGGCGCCGAGCGCGTCGACGCTGCCGACCGCGACCGTCTCGACGGCGCCCGCGGCGCCGGCGGCCGGCGGCGGGAACGCGGTCTGGCGGACGCTGGCGACGACGACCGGGCCGGCGACGGTCACCTCTTCGAGCGCGTTGCCGGCGTAGGCGGGGCGGCGGAAGCGGTTCGCCGCCAGCACGGCGGTGATGTCGGACGCCATCCCGGCGCCGAGCAGCGCCGAGGCGCGCGGCAGGAGATCCTTGCCGGTCGACGTCGCGGTGCCGAGCAGCGCGCCCGCGCCGGCGCGCTTGACCGCGTCGGCGAGCTGCGGTGCCCAGGTCTCCGCCAGCGGCGCGGCGAGGCCCGGGCCGTCGTAGGCGAGCACGCGCGCCGCGTACCGGGCCGCGTCGGCCGCCGCGGCCGCGACGCCCGCGCCGATCACGACGGCGACGACGTCGCCGCCCTGCTGCTTGCCGAGCTCGGCGCCGGCGGTCAGCGCCGGCAGCGACGCCGAGCGGATCCCCTTGTCATCCGATTCGCAGAAGACGACGACGGCGGGCATCAGATCACCTTCGCTTCGTTGTGGAGCTTCTGCACCAGCTCGTCGACCGAGGCGACCTTGGCGCCCGCCTTGCGCACCGGCGGCGCCTCGTACGCGTTGACCGTCATCGCCGGCTTGGCGTCGGCGCCCAGCTCGGCGAGCGTGACGTCTTTGATCTCCTTCTTCTTTGCCGCCATGATCCCCTTGAGCGAGGCGTAGCGCTGCGTCTCCTCCCACTCGGCGTCGGGCCCGGCCAGCGCCTCGTTGCGCACCGCCTTCTTGCCGATGATGCGCAGGTCGACGGTGACGACCGCCGGCAGCCGTACGCGCTTCTCCTCGACGCCGGCGTCGACCTCGCGCGTGACGGTCGCGCTCTGGCCGTCGGCCGCGAGCTTGATGCTGGCCAGGAACGTCGCCTGCGGCCAG
The DNA here is from genome assembly GCA_963831685.1 of uncultured Pseudomonadota bacterium. Taxonomy (GTDB): domain Bacteria; phylum Myxococcota_A; class Polyangia; order Fen-1088; family Fen-1088; genus JADGRB01. Next base: position 863,239 of record CAWHRJ010000002.1, on the reverse strand, counting down.
CCGAGCAACCCCGCCAGGATCTGCCCCACCTGGTTCGAGTCGCCGTCGACGGTCTGCTTGCCGAGCACCACCAGGTCCGGCTTCTCCTCGGCCACCACCGCCGCCAGCACGCGCGCCGTCGCCAGCGCGTCGAGCGCAGCGTCCTCGGCGCCGACCAAAATCGCGCGGTCGGCGCCCATCGCCAGCACGCCGCGCAGCTGCTGCCCGACCTCCTTGGGGCCGATGCTGACGACGACCACCTCGCCCGAGCGCTCGCCCCCCTTGCCCTTCTCGGTCAGCCGCAGGGCGGTCTCGACCGCGTACTCATCGAACGTGTTGAGCTGCCAGCTCGCCGCCGCGAGGTCGAGCTTGCCGCCGGCGATCTTCAGTTTGTGCTCCGGGTTCGGTACCCGCTTGCACGTCACGAGGATTTTCACGATGGGGTCCTCTCGTCGGCACTACGCCGACCAACCTTAGCCGACGGCGAGACGGAGCGCCTCTTCGAGGCACATCAGGATCTCGTCGTCGATGTCGACCAGGTAGACCGTCGACGGCTTCGGCTGCCGGTGCGCGCGCAGCTCGTCGACCATCGCGCGCGCGGCGTCCGACGGATCGACACCGCCGAGGCCGGTCCCCATTCCAGGAATCGCGATGAGCTCGATGTTGTTGCGCGCGGCCGCCAGCAGCGCCGCGCGCGTCGCGCGCCGCACGTTCTCGACGCCGATCTTCATCCCGGGCTGTTCCATCGTCGGCGCGTGAATCACCTGCTTGGCGTAGAGCGTGCCGCCGTTGGTGATCACCGCGGCGCCGACGGCGATCGGCGCCAGCGACATCGCTTCCTTCTGGATGGTGGGGCCGCCCTTTCGGGACAGCGCGGCAGAGACACCCCCACCCATGATCCCAAGTGAATTCGCGGGGTTGACCACCGCATCGACGGCCATGAGGGTGATGTCGGACTTGGCGAGGTGTATCTGCATGGAGGGCAGACCGAGGGGCGCGCCCTACCTTAACATTCCGGCGCCCTCGGGCGCAAAATGCGTTACGCGAACATCAGATCGAGCTCTTGCTCGACCTTGTGGGTGTCGGCGGCGCGCGCGACGGAGAGCTCCTGCACGATGAGGCCGCGCGCGGTGTCCAGCATCCGGCGCTCGCCGAACGAGAGGGGCTTCATCCCCTTCAGGCGATAGAGATCGCGGAAGACCTCCGCCACCTCGAACAGCGAGCCCGACTTGATCTTCTCCATGAAGCCGCGATAGCGCCGGTTCCAGGTCTGCCGGTCGATGTGGATCTCCTTGTCGCGCAGGATCTCCATCACCTCGGCGATCTCGTCGCGGCCGGCGACCCGGCGCAGCCCGACCTGATCCGCCTTGTCCGTTGGGACCAGGATGCGCAGGCCGGTCTCGATCCCCTGCAGAACGTAGAAGCTCTGGATGTTGCCGTGCACTTCCTTGGCTTCGATCCCGATCACTTCGGCGACGCCCTGGGACGGGTAGACCGCTTTGTCACCAATCGAGAATTCGGTTCTCACGGCGTGGACCTCCTTCTGGGGCTCCTAATTTCGGAATCACTCCACGGGCGCCTCGGCTTCACACGACCCAGCCTCACCGGTATCAGGCGCGCTTACCTACACTTACAACGTAACGGGACCGCCGACACGGTGTCAAGGGGCGGAAAAAAGCGGTATGTTGCGGCGCGGATGGCCCGCTACGCGTTCGAGGATCCCATGGCGGCCGCTCAGCCCCGCTCCGGCGGAGGTTGGAAGGCGCTCTTGGGGTTCGCGGTGGCGTTCACGGGGCTCGGCTTCGCCGGCTACGTGTACGTGATCCCTTATCAAAAGATGCACAACGCCGTCGCCTCGCATCAGGCCGAGATCGTGGGGGCGCAGAACGCGGCCGAGGCGGCCACGGCCGAGCGCGACAAGCTGAAGGGGGATCTCGAGCGGTACACCAGCGCCGACAAGGAAAAGGGGGCGGCCGAGTCGAAGCGCAAGGCGACAGCGGACGCGCTGTCGCTGGCGCTCAAGACCGGGCTCGAGGAGCTGGGCGCGAGCGTCACCGCCGACGGCGCCAAGCTGTCGGTCAGCTTCCCGGTCGACAAGGTGATCGACGCCAACGGGATGGACGTCTCCGACGCGGGGCAGGCCGCGCTCAAGATTCTGGCCGGCGCCGCCAAGAAGGAGGATGCGAAGGTGCGGGTCGTCGCGCGCACGTCGTCGGCGGCGCCGCCGAAGGAGCTGCGCAGCCTGTTTCACACCGCGGGCGAGATGCGCACGGTGCGCGCCGCGCGCGTCATGTCGGCGCTCGAGGACGCGGGGCTGCCGGCCTCGAAGGTCGGGATCGTCGGCGAGGCCGACAAGCCGGCGCCGCACGCGCGCGGCAAGAAGGCCGGCGCCGCGCCGCCGGGCGATCACCTCGAGCTGCAGGTCGAGCCGGAGTAACGGGCCAACGGCGGGCGTGCGAGGCGCGTGGACGAGCCGGGCTCAGCCCGGCGGAGTCCTTCGCGGGAGGGTGCGGGAACCCTCCCAGGGTTCCTGCGTATGAAACGCCTGGGCTTGCTGGGGCTGGTCGTATGTGGCGCCGCGGCGCCCGCCCAGGCGTACGACTTCTCCGTCGACGTTCGCACGATCGGGCAGGGGTACCAGGTGCGCGGCTTCGCGCCCGACGGGAGCAACGAGCTTCTGTCGCGGCGGCGGCTCACGCAGTACCTCAACCTCAACGTGTACGACATCGAGCCCGACGCCTGGCACGGCGACGACGGCGGCCGCAACGTTCTCTACGTCGACGCCTCGTTTCGTTTCGACGCCGACTTCGGCGGCTATCTGATCGGGGCCCCGACGGGGCAGAACGCCATCGCCGAGCTGAAGCAGAACGAGGTCGACATCCTCTACGCCTATCTCGGCGGGCGGAACGTCGGCGGCCACCTCGACTTCCAGCTCGGGCGGCAGATCCACTTCGACCTGGTCGACTTCTACGCCTTCGACGGCGCCGACCTACTCTATCACGCGACCCGGCTCTTCGGCGTCGAGGCGTTCGGCGGCACGGAGGTGCGCGGCGAGATGCCGCTCGTCGTCGCCGATGTACGAGCTGGACGGGACGAGCGCCGGCTCGCGCGATCCGGCGACGCGGCCGGCGCAGAACTCCGAGATGCGCCGCTCGCGGGCGCGGCGCTCGTGGCCGGGGCGCCGACCGGCTCGCCTGGTCGGCGCGGCTTTCGTACCGGCGAGATCTGGTCGGCGACCGCCGATCGGCTGCCGGGCGAGCCGGACAGCGGCATCAACGAGGAAGTCGTGTCGCTCACGGCGATGGCGGCCTGGCGCAACCGGTCTTCCTCTCGGGGGGCGTCCGCTACAACTTCCTCTACGACGAGCTGGACGACGAGCAGCTGGCGCTGCGCGTCAAGCTCACCCGCGCCAGTGGTTGACGCTCGAGCACGACGTACTGGCGCCGACCTTCGACGGCGACTCGATCTGGAACGTCTTCTCGACCGGCGCCTACCGCGACCTGCGCGCCAGCTACGAGATCGGCCTGCCGGGCGGCGTGAAGGCCTACGCGCGCGGCTTCGCCCGCTTCTTCCGCCGACCCCCGACGAGATGAGCGGTGCCTACGCGGGACAGGAGAGCGGCGCTGGCGACGACCGTTTCGCGGCGGGCGGCAGCCTCGGCGCGGCCTGGCGGGACGCGCGCGGCATGGTCCGCGCCGACGGCTACTTGGACGGCGGCTACGGCGGACGCAAGATCGGCGTCGACGCCACGACGCGGGTCAAGGTGCGACCGGCGATCGAGCTCGAGGGGCGGCTGACCGGCTACGGCTGGCGCAATGATCTCCCCTCGGCGACCCCCAGCGGCGTCGTGTTCGGGGCGCAGGCGGGCGGGCGGATCCAGCTGGGGGAGGGGACGCGCGCGCACCTCTTGCTCGAGGACAACGTCGGCACCTACTACGAGAGCCAGTTCCGCGGGCTGGCCATGCTGGAGCTGGACGCCGGCATATGAGCCGCTGGCGGACATCGATCGTCACGGGTGTCGCCGTCGCCGCGGCCGCGGCGGCCGGCGTGCTCGCCGGCCTGGCGACGGCCTCCGCCTCGCCGGCGACGACGCAAGCGGCGCCGGTCGCGCCGGTTGTGCCGGCCGGCCCGTCGCCGCTCATCTTTCCGGCCGAGACGATCCCCCTCGTTCGACCACGCGCGCCCCTCGCGCTCGGCGCCCCCTGCGAGACGTGCCACGCGGCCGCCGTCGACCTCGACTCGCCGGCGACAACCTCATCCCCGCGGAGGCGGCCTGCCGGTCGTGCCACGAGATCGACCGCGCGCAGCCCGGCCAAAGTCGTGCCCGCGGGCGAGCCGGCGGCGCGCTGCGACGCGTGCCACGTCGACGGCCGCCGGCGCCGGCTGGATGCCGAGCGCGGCCGTCGCCCGAGCCGCCGCGCGTGCGGCTCGTCGACCCGAACCTCAAGTTCAACCACGGCTTGCACGTCGGGCGCGGCATGGCTGCGAGCTCTGCCACGGCGCGGTCTCGATGGACGGCGCTCGCGACGCGCGCCGACCTGCCGAAGATGGCGCTCTGCCTCGGCTGCCACGACGGCAAGCACGACGAACCAGCGAACCCGCTGCGGCGCCTGCCACCTCACCGAGCCCGACGGCCGCCTGCGCACGAACCTCGCGACGGGCCACGGCGGCGACGATCGCGGCCGGGGGCACTGGCCTGCTCGTGCCGTCGGGCGTGCTGCGCGGCTTCGACGCGCACGGGCCGACGTTCGCGCGCGACCACGCGCAGGCGGGCCGCGACGAGAGCTACTGCCTGTCGTGCCACAAGCGCAGCGAGTGCGTCGACTGCCACGGCGGCGTCGTCCGGCCGTTCGACATCCACCCGTCCGACTACGTCTCGCTGCACGGCTCGGACGCGCGCCGGAACACGCCCGACTGCTCGTCGTGCCACCGCGCGCAGTCGTTCTGCGTCGGGTGCCACCAGCGAACGGGCGTCGCCCCCGACGCGACCGGCGGCCAGCCGGGGGTGCAGGCCGCAGAACCCGTTCGGCACCGGCACCGGGGCTCAAGCCTTCCACCCGCCCGGGTGGGTGCGCGACGCCGCCGGGGTCGTGATCTCCAGCCCGCGTCCCCAGGCCATTCGATCCAGGCCAAGCGGAACATCCGGACCTGCGTCTCGTGCCACCGCGAGGAGAGCTGCCTTTCGTGCCATTCGACCGACCCGACGCGCGGCCCCACCGTCTCGCCGCACGGGCCCAACTTCGAAAGGACGTCCCGCTGCCGGGTGCTGTCGTCGCGCAACCAGCGCGCCTGCCTCAAGTGTCACGCCGTCGGCGCGGCTGAGCTCGACTGCGAATAGCCGCGACCGGGAAGAATAGCGCAGAGATTCCGCTGAAATCTTGGTCCTGGCGGCGCGCGGACTATACTTGAGGTGTGATCGCTTTGTTGGCTTGCCTGGCGATGCCCGTCGATCAGGCAGCTGAAATTCCGCCGGATCGTCTGTTCGATCCGGTGACCGCGCGCGGCGAGCACCTCGCGCCCGGGGAGCCGCGCGTGCTGTCGAAGAAAGAGGAATGGCTGCGCGACAAGGCGCTGCGACCCGACGTGCACATCTCCGACGGCGACCTCGCGCGCTGGTCGACCCCCAGCCGCGCCGCGCGCGCGCGGCGCCTCGCGAGCCGCCCGAACGCGCCCGAGAGCGATCCCGAGCTCTGGCCGGGCGAGCGGGTCGAGCCGGTGACCACGCTCTACAACATCTGGACGCACGAGGCGCTGCCGATTCTCCCGGGCGACGGGCACGAGATCGACAACCGCTTCCGCTTCTTCCTGCGCGACCACTTCACCAACCAGGCAACGCACATGGACATCCGCCTCATCGACGTGCTCAAGCGCGTGGCGGGGAAGTTCTCGGCGCGGCGGATCGAGGTCGTCTCCGGCTACCGCTCGCCGAAGTACAACCTGATGCTGCGCAAGAAGGGGCACCAGGTCGCGCGCCACAGCCAGCACATGGAAGGTCACGCCGTCGACTTCCGCGTCCGCGGCGTCGAGACGCGCCAGGTGCTTCACTACGTCCGCTCGCTGCACATGGGCGGCGTCGGCTTCTACCCGCACTCGCAGTTCGTCCACAGCGACACCGGCCCCGTCCGCTACTGGACCGGGTCGTAGGCGCTCCGCCAAAGGAGCTTACCGTCAGGCGCTGCCCGGCATGGGCATCAGCTCGGTGACCTCGATCCAGCCGTCGGGCATCATGAAGTGCGGGTGCCCCTTCAGCGTCTCCGCGACCGCCTCCTTGGACTCGCCCTGCAGGATCGAATAGCCGCCGACATCATTCTTCGTCGCCGACGCGCCCGCCGGTGTGACCTTCACGGTCTGCCCGAGCGGCGCCCCCATGTCGACGATCGACGCCGCCGCCTTCTTGCCCCACGCCATCCAGGCGTCCATGCCGGCCTTCTGCTGCTCCGGCGTGCTCTTCATCATCTGCTCGAACGCGGACAGTGGCGCTTTGTAGAGAACCATGAACTTTTTCATCGCGGCTCCTTTCTCTCCGGGAGACAACCTCACCGCCCTTCCCTAACCCATGCTGGAGGATCCGCAAGCCTCATCTTCGTGACGCTACTTCTTTGGCTTGGTTTTCGACGCCGGCTCGGGCGCCTTCGCCTTCTCGGCTTCGGCGGTGAGCTTGCCCTTGGCGATCGCCTTGGGCGCCAGCGACGGGGTCAGCAGGATCTCGATGCGGCGGTTCTTGGCGCGGCCGGCGGCGGTCTTGTTGTTGGCGATCGGGTGGTACTCGCTGTAGCCGCTGGCGACCAGGCGTTGCGGCGGTACGCTCGCCTTCTCGGACAGGAAGCGCACCACGTTGATCGCCCGCGCGGTCGACAGCTCCCAGTTGGTGGGGAACTGGGGGGCCAGCTTTTCGGAGATCGGTGTGCGGTCGGTGTGGCCCGAGACCTGGATCTGCTTGTCGTCGATGGTGGCAAGCACCGCGCCCACGCGGGCCAGCACCTCCTCGCCGCGCTTCGAGATGGCCGCCTCGCCCGAGTCGAAGAGGATCTTGTCGACCAGGCCGACGCGCAGGCGGCCGCCGTCCTGCGACAGCGAGATGTCCCCGCGGGCGATCTCGTCTTTCATCTGCGCTTCGAGCTTATCGTACGTCCCCTTGAGCTCGGCGAGCTCGCCCGACTTGGCCTCCACCTCCTTCGACAGCTCCTCCTTCGCGTTGGCGAGCTCGGTCTTCTCGCCCTCCAGCTTCTCGACCTTGTCGGTCAGCTCCTTCTGGGCGGCGGTCGCGGCGGCGACGTCGGCGGCCGCCTTGTCTGTCGCCGCGCGCGCCTCGCCCTTTGTCTTCTGCAGCTCCTGGTAGAAGCGGAAGCCGGCAAAGCCCCCGGCGGCCAGCATCAAGCCCACCAGCATCCAGGGGGCCTTCGAGGGGGGCCTGAGCGCGCGGGCAACGTCGGTGTCGTAACCCATGGTCGCAGTTTACCGCCGAGCGCGATTCAATGTCTCACCGACGTCGCCAGGCAGCCGTGGGAGCGCGGCTCGCCGAAAAAGGACAGGGACCTCTCAGGTTTTTGATGCGGCCCGCATCGAAGGGCGCGATTCGTCACCAAGTCGACTTGGCCCGCCGGTTGCTGTGTCACCGGGCATGAGCACGCTTCGTTGGCTTTTGATGGTCGGTTTGGCGGTCACCCTGGGTTCCGGTTGCGGCGCCATCACCGGCGAGCCGCTCGGCGGAACCGGGGGAAACGGCGCGGGCGGAAACGGGAGTGGCGGCGCGGCCACCGGCGGTAACGGGGCGGGTGGAACGGCCACCGGCGGGAACGGCGCGGGAGGGACGGGTGGCGGTTGCGTCTGCAACGCTATTTACGCCCCGGTGTGCGGCGTCGACGGTGTCACCTACGGCAATGCCTGCGCCGCGAGCTGTCTGGGCGTCGCCATCGCGTACCAGGGGGCTTGCACGGGAGTCGACGCCGGTTCCAACAGCTGCAACAGCGACAGCGACTGCGTCTTCGAGTCGTCCGGCTGCTGCGGCCAGGTGTGCGTGCGGGGCGGGACGATCCAGCCAGCCACACCAGCCACACCGCCGATCATCTGCGACGTCGCGGTTTCGTGCCCGATTCAGGTTGCTGAGACCTGCGGGTGCGTGAACCACCAATGCGTCACGGAGTCGGGAGCCGGCGGCGCCGGGGGCGCAAATGGAGCTGGCGGCGCGGGTGGCGCGGGTGGCGCGGGTGGCGCGGGTGGCGCGGGTGGCGCGAGTTGCAGCGGACCTTGCCAACCAATATGCCGCTGCGTTGCCGAACGCCGAGGAGTGCGCCGTGAATGCGAAGAGCCAGTGCCTGCAGTCGGTGATCGCGTCGCTGTCACCGTGCGCCGGCAACTGCACGACCTACGTGAACGACGCGACGACCCTGAACGCCATCCAGGCGACCTGGCTGCAACAGGGGTGCAACAACGTTTATGTCCTCTGCCCCGCCATCGCTTGCCTCCAGCCTGCCGGGGCCGAGTGCGTCGTCGGCGACGGCGGCGGTGGTCACTGCCAGGTGCTGACCGGCGGGATCACCAACTGACGGCGGCCCGGCTCACCCTAACGTTCGTCCGGCGGGCGTCGCAGCGCGATCAGCTTGTTGAGCGAGCCGGAGGAGAAGCCGGCCGAGATCGAGCGCCACGAAGGTGAAGCCCTGCGCGCGGCCGAGGGTGACGATCGCCTCGCGCGTCGCCGGTTCGAGCGCGCGCGGCATGTCGTCGACGTCGATCTCGAGGCGCGCCACGTCGTCGTGGTAGCGGACGCGCAGCTGGCGGAAGCCGAGCGCGCGCAGGCCGTCCTCGAAGGCGTCGACGCGGCGGAGGCGCTCGGGGGTGATCTCGGTGCCGTAAGGGAAGCGCGACGAGAGGCAGGCGAGCTGCGGCTTGTCCCAGGTCGGCAGGCCGAGCTCGCGCGAAAGCGCGCGGACGTCGGGCTTGGTGAAGCCGGCGTCGACGAGCGGGTGGCGTGCGCCGCGCTCGTCGGCGGCAGCGAGGCCGGGGCGGTGATCGCCGAGGATCGTCGAGGTTGGTGCCGAGCAGGACCTCGCGAAGGCCGAGCGCGTCGGCGCGCGGGCGCGGCGATCTCCAGCAGCTCGGCCTTGCAGTGATAGCAGCGGTTGATGGGGTTCTCGGCGAAGCCGGGGCGCTCGAGCTCGTGCGAGTCGACGAGCTCGATGCGCGCGCCGATGCGCGCGGCCAGCTCGACTCGCCGCCTGCCGCTCGCTGCCGGCCATCGTGACGGAGACGGTCGTCAGCGCCGTGCAGCGCGCCCCGAGAACGTCGTGCGCCACGCGCAGGAGCAGCGTGGAGTCGACGCCGCCCGAGAAGCAGACCAGCGCCGAGCCGTAACCGGAGATCACCTCGCGAAGGCGGGCGTGTTTCTCGGCGAGCGTGGCGAGCGTAGTGCTGCTGGGCTGGGAGCGGGCCGGCTGCATCGTCGAACTCACAATGATAGTCGAATCAGGCGACCGGCACCCGTTCGCTGGCGGCGACGGCGGCGGCCACCTCGGCGGCGAATCCAGCTTGGCCTCGGCCTTGACGGCGTCCTCGACGCGGGCGCGCGTGGCGGGGTGGGCCGGCACGAACAGCGAGCAGCAGTCGTCGAACGGCAGGATCGACGTCTCGAAGGTGCCGATGCGCTGGGCGAGCGCGATGGTGTCGACCTTGTCGTAGGTGACGAGAGGCCGCAGCACCACGCGGCGGGCGGCGTCCTCGATGGTGGTCAGGTTCTCGATCGTTTGACTCGCGACCTGGCCGAGGTTCTCGCCGGTCACCAGCGCGGTGGCGCCAAGCCGGTCGGCGACGGCGTCGGCGAGGCGCATCATCATCCGGCGGTAGAGGACGACGGCCAGCTCGGCGGGGCCGGCGTCCCGCAGCCGCTTCTGGACGTCGGTGAACGGCACCACGGTCACGGAGCGGAGCGCCTGCCAGCGCGCCATTTTGCGCGCCAGCGTGAGCACCTTGTCGCGCGACTTCTCGCCGACGTACGGCGGCGAGTGGAAGTAGACGGCGTCGAGCGCGAGGCCGCGCTTGGCCGCCAGCCAGCCGGCGACCGGTGAGTCGATGCCGCCCGAGAGCAGCAAGAGCGCGCTGCCCGAGGCGCCGACCGGCAGCCCCCCCGGGGCGGCGCGCGTGCCGGCGTAGACGAAGGCGTGGCCGGTCGCGACCTCGATGCCGATGGTGAGCGCCGGCGTGTGGACGTCGACGGCGAGGCCCGTCTCGGCCTGGACGCGGGCGCCGATCCGTTTGGAAATTTCCAGCGAGTTGAGCGGGAAGCGCTTGTCCGAGCGGCGCGACTCGATCTTGAACGAGACCGGGCGATCGCGCGCGATCGCCGCCTTCGCCTCGCCGACGGCGGCCTCGCCGATCGCTACCAGCTCGGCGTCGGCGGCGACGCGACGGGCGACGGAGAACGAGACCAGGCCGAAGACGCGCGCGAGACGCGAGGCCGCGTCCTCGACGTCGGCGGGGCGCACGCGCACCAGCGTCCGGCCGTGCGTGGGGATCGACCTCCGCGCCCGGCAGATCGGCGACGGCCGCGCGGATGTTGTCGGCGAGGACGCGCTCGAAGCGCTGCCGGTTGCCGCTCTTCAAGAACAGCTCGCCGAAGCGGCAGAGGATGATGACGCCCCCGTCTCGCGTGGACGGAGCCGGGCTTTGCCCGGCGGAGTCCGTCGCGGGAGGGGGCGGGAACCCTCCCAGGGTTCCCGCATCTGATCGCGTAGCCATGGCGGGCGTCTTCTACCCGCGTGCGGGGCGCTTGGCGAGGGGAGACGTTCCAGGCCCACCCGCCAGCTCGCGCACCGCGTCCGCGAGCGCCGCCGCCGCGCCGTCGACGTCGGCGGCGGTCGAGTCGCGGGAGAGGGAGAACCGCAGCACGCCGGTCCGGTCGTCGACGCCGATCGCCTTCAAGGTCGGGCTGGGGCCGGCTGTTTTCGACGCGCAGGCCGCGCCTGCCGAGGCCAGGACGCCGCGAGCCTCGAGCGCGTGCAGGAGAGGCTCGGCCGGCAGCCCGGGAAAGGCCAGCGAGGCGATGTGCGGTGCACGCGGCGCGCCGGTCACCGTCGGCCGCGCGCCCGCGACGGCGGCCAGGGCGGCCGCCTCCAGCCGATCGCGCAGCGACGCCACGGCCGCGTCGGCTCCGGCGTCGAGCGCCCGGCGCCCGAGCGCGGCCGCGCGCCCGAACCCGACGAGCGCCGGCACGTTCTCGGTGCCGCCGCGCCGCCCGCGCTCCTGGCCGCCGCCGACCCAGAGCGGATCGAGCCGCGCGCCCGGCCGCACCCAGAGCGCGCCCGCGCCCGTCGGCCCGTGCAGCTTGTGGGCGGAGAGCGCGATGGTGTCGGCGCCCAGCGCGCGCGGGCGCAGCCGCAGGAGGCCGAACGCCTGCACGGCGTCGACGTGCAGGTGCGGGCGGCGCCTGGACGCGGGCGCCCAGGGCACGGGCGATCTCGGCGATCGGCTGCACGGTGCCGATCTCGTTGCTGCACCAGCATCACGCGCGACGACGGCGGTGTCGGGGCGGACGGCCGCGGCGACCGCTTCGGCGGCGGACGACGCCGTTTGCGATCGGGCGCCACCAGGTCGAGGGCGTAGCCCGCCGACACCAGCGACTCGGCGGCGCGCATCACGGCCGGGTGCTCGACGGCGCTGACCACGACGTGACGGCCGCGCGCCGCCCGGGCGGCGCCCAGCACCCCCAGCGCGTCGGCCTCGGTGCCGCCGCTCGTGAAGACGATCTCTTCCGGCTCGACGTCCAGCGACGCGCGCGAGCTCGCGCCGCGCCGCCTCGAGCGCGCGCGCCGCCGCCGCGCCCGGCCGTGGGCCGAGGCCGGGTTCGCGAAGAGAGGCGGCCTCCTCGGCCACGGCCGCGATCACCTCGGTCGCGGGGCGCGTCGAGGCGGCGTTGTCGAGGTAGATCACGGGGAGGACTATAGACCGACCCTTGGCCGAGGCCGGTACGATGAGGTAAATGAGAGGGTGGATATTGGCGCCCGCGCCAAGAAAATCCTGCACGCCGTCGTCTCGGAGTATCTGGCCACCGGCGAGGCGGTCGGATCGCAGACCGTCACGCGCCGCTACGGGCTCGACGTGTCGGCGGCGACCGTCCGCAACGTGATGGGCGATCTCGAGGAGGTGGGGCTGCTCAGCACACGCACACCTCGGCGGGCGCGCATCCCGACCGAGCGCGGGCTGCGCTACTACGTCGACACGCTGCTCCGGGTGCGGAGCCTGAGCCTCGGCGAGAAGGACGACATCCGCGAGCGGCTGGCGCCGGCGCGGCGGCGACGTGCCCGAGGTCATGCAGCGGACGAGCCGGCTGCTGCGCGAGCTGTCGCACCTGACGGTCGTCGTGCAGGCGCCGCGCCCCGAGAGCGACGTCGTCGAGCACCTCGAGTTCGTGCGCCTGCGCGAGGGGCAGCTCCTCGCGGTGCTCGAGACGGCGAGCGGCCAGATGCAGAACAAGCTCGTCCCGATCGACGCCCCGCTGTCGCCGGGCGACCTCGACCGGATCAACAACTACCTGCAACGGGCTGGTCAGCGGCCTGACGCTCGACCAGCGCGCGTGCGCCTGACGTCGAGGAGATCGCCGGCGAGCGCGCCCAGCCCACGACGAGCTGGCCGCGCGCGCGCTGCGCCTCGCGCACGGCGGCCGTGCCGGTCGCGGCGACACGTCGCGGCCGACGTGCTGGTCGACGGGCAGTCGAACCTGCTGGCGGGCAAGGCCGACCTCGAGCGCGCCAAGTCGCTGCTGCGCACGCTCGAGGAGAAGGACCTGCTCGTGCGCCTGCTCGACCGCACGCTGGGCGCGCCCGGGCATCTGCGTCTTCATCGGCGCCGAGGCGAACCTGGCCGACCTCACCGACGTCTCGGTGGTGGCCGCGCCCTACGGTAGCCGACGGCCGGCCGCTCGGGACGATCGGCGTCATCGGGCCGGCGCGCATGAACTACTCGCGCGTGATACCGCTGGTGGACTTCACGGCCGAGATGATCGGCGAGGCGCTGGCGAAGCCCTAGCGTGGCTGGCCTCTTACGTGGCTTGCCACTTACATTGACGATAGACGGAAGCGAGAACGAGCCCAGATGAGCGAAGAGTCGAACGCAGACGGCAAGACGAACGGGAACGGGACGGAGGGCGCAGGCCTCGAGCCGGAGCGGGAGCTGCCGCCCGCGACGCCCGAGGAGCGCATCGGCCGCGCTCGAGGCGGAGCGCGACGAGATCAAGGACCGCATGCTGCGCATCGCCGCCGAGTTCGAGAACTGGAAGAAGCGCGCGCGCAAGGTCACGCAGGCCGAGGCCGAGTCGCCACCGCGCGCGAGGCGGTGCTGCGCGACGTCCTCGAGGTCGTCGACAACCTCGAGCGCGCCGCCACGCGCACGCCGGGCGGCGACGGCGTGGTCGACGGCGCGTCGGTCCTGAAGGGCGTGACGCCTCGTGCTGCGCCTGTTCCAGCAGAAGCTGGAGCGCCACGAGGTGCAAGCCGTTCGAGGTCGAAGGGGCAGCCGTTCGACCCGCGCGTGCACGAGGCGATCTCGCGCGTCGAGAGCGCCGACGTGCCCGCGGGCTCGGTCGCCGATCGAGCTGCAGAAGGGCTACCGCATCGGCGAGCGGCTGCTGCGCCCGGCGATGGTCTCGGTCTCGACGGGGCCGAGGCAAGGCGGACGGCAAGTGCCGAGCCGACGTAGGGGGGACGCTGGCTCGCGACTACTACGAGACGCTCGCCGTCGAGCGCGAGGCCACCGACGTCGAGATCAAGGCGTGCCTATCGCAAGCTCGCGCTCAAGTGGCACCCCGACCGCAACCCGGGCGACGAGGCGGCCGAGGAGCAGCTTCAAGGAGCTCGCGATCGCGTACGCCGTGCTCTCGGACGCGACAAGCGCGAGCACTACGATCGCTTCGGCGCCGTCGACGGCGCGGGCCCGTTGGGCGCCGCCGACGTCGCGAGCGGCGACGGACTTCTTCGACGCGATCTTCGGCGATCTGTTCGGCATGGCCAGCGCCGCGCGGCCGCGGGGCGCGACCTGCGCTACACGCTCGAGCTCGACTTCGAGGAGGCGGCGCTCGGCTGCGAGAAGATCATCGCCTTCGAGCGGCCCGAGGACTGCGAGGCCTGCCGCGGCTCGGGCGCCGAGGGCGGCGCCGCGCGGGCCTGGTCGACCTGCGACCGCTGCGACGGCGAGGGCGATCGTCCGCACGAAGGTGGGCTTCCTCACCGGGCCGCGCGAGTGCCTGGGCTGCGGCGGCACCGGCCAGGTGCCGCGCGTCCGCTGCGCGGCCTGCGAGGGCGCGGGCCTCGTCGACCGCGAGCGGAGCTACCGGTGCGCATCCCGCCTGGCTCGACGGGCGGCACGACCCAGCGCGCTGCCGCGCGAGGGCGCGCCCGGGCGGCGCGGCGGCCCGGCCGGCGACCTGCACGTCATCGTGCGCGTGCGCCCGCACCCGTTCTTCGGCCGCGAGTCCAAGGCGACGTGCTGACCGTCGACCTGCCGCTCACCTTCGTCGAGGCGGCGCTGGGGGCCGAGGTCGACGTTCCGGTGCTCGACGCGCGCGTGCAGATGCGCGTGCCGCCGGGCACGCAGGCCGGCGCCGTGTTCCGGATGCGCGGCAAGGGGTTCCCGCGCGCGGGCGGGCGCGGCGACGCGCACGTGCGCATCGTCGTCGAGACGCCGACCGCGCTCTCCGACGAGGCGCGCGAGCTCCTGACCCGGCTCGGCGGGGCGCTCGAAGGCGCCGAGCTGCCCCGGCGTCACCTCTTTCGGGCGACGCTCGAGCGCGCGGCGGCCGGCGGCGTAGCGCCCGCCCCCGCGCCGGAGCGCGCCACCGCCGACGGCGGGGGCGAGCGATGACCAGCGCCGCCGAGGCACCGCCCCGGCCCAAGCGGTTCCTGCTGCACGCCGGCCTCTTCCTGGCGACCTTCCTCACGACCACCGCCGCGGGCGCGATCCTGATGCACAGCCGCGCCGGCGTCGAGGGCTGGGACGCGGTGTTTCCCATCGCCGACGGGCTGTCGTACTCGCTGCCGCTCATGCTGATCCTGCTGTCGCACGAGCTGGGGCACTACATCGTGGCGCGCCTGCACGGCGTCGACGCCTCGCTGCCGTACTTCATTCCGCTGCCGCCGACGTTCGGCCTCGGGACGATGGGCGCCGTGATCGGCATGCGCAACGTGACCTCCGATCGCAGGAAGCTGATCGACATCGGCGCCGCCGGGCCGCTGGCCGGGCTGGTCGTCGCCATCCCGGTCATTCTCTACGGCCTTCACCACTCGCAGGTCGCGCCGCTGGTGGCGGGCAGCACGCAGGAGGGGAACTCGCTCCTCTACGCGCTGCTCAAGCACACCGCGACGGGCGCCTGGCTCCCCGACGGGAAACACGACGTGTTTCTGCATCCGACCGCTTGGGCGGGCTGGGTCGGTCTCCTGGTCACGATGATCAACCTGATTCCGATCGGGCAGCTCGACGGCGGGCACATCGCGACGGCCTACTTCGGCAACGGCTACGACCGATTCGCGACGCGCCTCCACCGCCTGCTGCCGTTCGGCGCGGCGGCGGTCTTCTTCTGGGTGCTGCACGCGACGCGGATGGAGGCGGGGGAGCACTGGAACGAGGGGATTGGCCGGACGATCGCGCTCGTCGCGGCGCTCCCCTGGCTCATCTGGTACGTGATGATCCGGATCCTGCGCGCGGCGTCGGGCGGGGTGAACCATCCGCCGGTCGAGGAGACGCCGCTCCCCCGCAGCCGCAAGCTGGTCTTCTGGCTGATGGTCGCGGTGTTCGTGGGCGTCTTCATGCCGGTGCCGTTTCGCGCCAGCTTCGCGGGGGGCGACGCGCCCGCGCCGACCGCGGCGGCCGCGACGACCGCAAGTCGTTAGCGATGAAGGTCCCGCCGTTCGAGATGCCGGTCGAGGAGATCCGGGCGAGCCTCGAGAAGCTGCGCCGCCCGCTCAGCGTGGCGATCCTGCGCGCGCGCAACCCGTTCAACGTCGGCGCCATCATCCGCGTCGCGCATTCGTTCCTGGTGCGCGAGATCATCCTGGTCGGCGACGAGCGCTACTACGAGCGCGGCGCGATGGGGATGGATCGCTACGAGAACATCGTCCTCGTGCCCACGGAGGCCGAGTTCCTCGCGCAGGTGCGGGCCGCGGGGCGCAAGCTGCTGGTGTTCGAGAAGGACGCGGCGAAGGTCGACCTCTGGCACGCCGAGCTCCCCGACGACTGCGTGATGCTGTTCGGCAGCGAGACCGCCGGCGTCTCCCAGGAGATCCTGGACGCCGCCGACCTGATCGTCGGCATCCCGATGTACGGCATCAACCACTCGTTCCCGGTCACCGTCGCCGCCGGCATCGCCATGGCCGAGTGGACGCGCCGCCACTACGCGACGTAAGCCCGCCCTCCGGCCAGCACGCCGTCGGGCACGGTTCGCTTCGCTTGCCGTTGACCTGCGGGGCGCTTAGCCGCCTCCTCTCACGATTCGTCAGGTCTCCGAGACGCAGACATCCGCGGATTCAAGTGGCTGAGCCCCCCCGCAGGACAACATCCCCGGATTCAAGCGGCTGCGCCCCGCGCAGGGCAACATCCGCGGAATCAACTTGGGTGCGCGCGCGGCGCCGAGGCGGGGTGCTCCTCGATGCGCAACGGACCGCCCGCGCGCCTCCATCCGACGCGTGCCATCCAGGTGGCCGGCGGTGTCGTCGCTGAAGGAGAGTCGGTGATCGCGGGCGCCCCCTGCCACCCCGAAAAGTGTGGGCCCGAGCTGCGCGGGTCGATGCACGGGGGCGCCCGGAGGTGCTTGCGGAAGTTGAGCAGCACGTAGACCAGGCTGGTCCGCATCTGGCGTGGCGTGGTCAGCGACCGCGCGTGATAGCGGTCGCCGACGACCCGTCCCTTGCGCCCGAGGGCGCGGTTGACCGCCAGCGCCAACCGGATCGCCAGCCCGTGCATCCCGCCGCGGGCTCGCCGGGCCTCATCTCCCTCGACGATGAAGTGGCCGTGGTCCTGCTGGATCGAGAAGTGGATCACCCGGAACCGGTCGATCGAGGCCCGCGCGATGGCGCGCCGGAGCGCCCCGAACAGCCGGGGGGAGCGGAGCGACGGCAGCCCCGGCGTCGCGCGAATGGTGACCTGCACTGGGTATCGCGGATCGACCTTCGGCCGCGTGTCGTGGGGCATCGAGGGACGGCCGCGGGGTTTCCGCCCGGCTCCCTTGCGAGCGCCACCCCAGGTTCGTGGCCCCCGGAGGGGCAAGTCGAGCTGACGCCGCCGCACCGTCTTGATTCCGCGCATGTCCCGTTGTCGGGCGCGGACCGCGGTGGGTTGCGTGGTGTGCGGCCGAACCGCGGCGGCGACTGCGCGACTTGATTCCGCCGCGCCCGCGGCGCTCGCGTGACTTGATTCCGCGGGTGTCGATCGTGAGGCCCCCTCCTAGCCGCCCAACCGCTGCCAGAGGTCGCGACAGGCGGCCGCGAACGCCGCCTCGCTGCCGTACTTCAGCGTCACGTGCGCCGTGCCGGCGTCGGCCGTCGAGGTGACACGGCGGATCTCGCCGCGCGGGGTGAAGGCCTCGGTGAACGAGTTGTCGGGGCTCTCCAGCTCCAGCGCCGGCCCGTTCCAGATCCCGTGGAACGCGACCACCCATCCGGACTGCAACCGGGTCGGCGTCCCGCCGGTCAGATCGATCCGGGTGCGCGCGCCGTTGGTGCTGAGCCAGGCCTTGACGTTGCCGGTCAGCTTGAAGGTGTGGGTCACACCGTACGCCGTGCAGAGCTGCGCGGTGCCGTGGAGGGTGTCGCAGCCGCCGATGGCGCCGCAACTCTTGCGCCCATGGTCGTCGTGGGCTCCGCCCCGCAGATGGGTGAAGAGGAGGTACTTGCCGCCGTTGCTCGCCCGCACCTCGCCGTACCCGTCCCACTGCTCGAGCGGCGTCGATCGGCCGCCGATGTGCAAGGCCCAAGGCGTCAGGCCCACGTAGACGACGAGGATCGCTGCCACCGTCAGGAGGAGCATCGCGCCGCAGCCGAGCCGACGTCGTCCTCTGGGCCCATCCATCACGCTCTCCTTTCGACAATGGCCAGCGCCTCGACGTGTGGCGTGTGCGGGAGCATGTCGAACGGCGTGACGGCGTCCGAGCGATAACCGCCGGCGGCAAGCAGGGCCAGGTCGCGGGCCAGCGTGTCGGGGTCGCACGACAGGTAGGCGATCGTGCGCGGCGCCAGGCGGACAACCTGGGCCAGGACCGACTGCGCGCACCCTTTGCGGGGCGGGTTGAGGACGATGACGTCTGCATGGTCGATCCCGGTCAGGAGCGCGGCGGCGTCGCCGGCGACGAAGCGGGCGTTGGAGATCCCGTTCAACACCGCGGATTCGGTCGCGTCGGAGACAGCGCCGTCGTGCGATTCGATGCCGATGACCTCGGCGGCGTTGGGCGCGAGCGCGAGCGCGATGCCGCCGACGCCCGAGTACGCATCGACAATCCGATCGGCCGGACGCACGTCGAGCCCGCGCGCGATCGCGGCATAGGCGAGCGCGGCGACCGCCCGGTTCGCCTGAAAGAACGCGCCAGGCGAAAGCTGCAGGCGAAGGGCGCGGCCGTCGAGCTCGATCCGATCTTCGATCGTTCCCGCGCCGTCGAGGATTCGGTCGTTGTCGCCGGCCTCCGAAAAGAGCACGTTGCCGCGCGTCCGGTTCTCGTGTTCCACCACGCCCAGGACCTCCGGGCGGGCGGCGCGAAAACGGCGCGCCAGCGCGGCACCGTCGAGGATCGGGCGGGCGGCGATCCAGACGGCCAGCACCTCACCCGCGTGGTTGGAACGGAGGACGACATGGCGCAGGTTGCCGGTCAACGTTCGCTCGTCGTACGGACGCACCCCCGCCTCGCCGAGGATTGCCCGCAGCGCGGCCGCCGTCTCGTCCAGCGGCGATTCGGCGATTCGGCAGCCCGCGAGATCGACCACCTCGTGCGACCTGGGCGCGTAGGCGCCGAGCACCAGACCGCTTCCGCTTCTGATGGGCGCGGCGACCAGCTTCGACTTGTTCCGGTATCCGAGCGGTTTGGGTGAGGCGACGCAGGTGACGATCGTGATGTCGGCCGTCGCGAAGCTGCCGGCGAAGGCTTGGGTGACGCGCCGTCGCTTCCAGTCGAGCTGCGCGTCGTAGGCGAGGTGCTGAAGAACGCACCCGCCGCAGGCACCGAACGCCGGGCAGGCGGGCGGCCGTCGCTCGGGCGACGGCGCTTCGATCGTCGCGAGCCGCGCCCACGCTGTCCGGTTGTGGCGCGACACGTGCTCGACGACGGCCGTCACGCGCTCGCCCGGCAGCGCACCAGCAACGTGGACGCGCCGGCCATTGATCTCACCCAGGCCGGCGCCGGTATCGTCGAGGTCGGTGCAGGTGATCTCGAGCCGCGGGACAGGCTCCATGGGGGGGCTTAGCCTGCTGGCGCGGCGCCGATGGCCGCCGCCAGCTTGGGGAGCGAGACGTCGTAGCGGTACGCCGTCCCGCGGTGGCCGTCGTCGAACTCCTGGTGCTCGACGGCGATCCCGCGCGCGCGCAACCGGGCGACGAAGATCCGCGCGCCCAGATCCAGGTTGTGCTCGTCGCGTGTCCCCGCGTCCAGGTAGAGGAGCGCGAGCCCGCGCAGCGCCTCGGCGTGCGCGACCAGCATCTCGATCGGGTCGCAGGCGATCCAGCGCTTCCAGATCGCCGCGTCGATCTCGCCGGTCTCGAGGTCGAACGGCAGCGCGACGCCGCCCGGCCGGGCAGCCTCGGGCGAATACGCGCCCGCCTGGGCCAGGACCATCATCGTGGTGAAGTCATCGCCGGATTTCTTTTCGCGCGCCTCGAACGCCGCGAGAAAAGCCGCGACGTCGCCGTGGCGCCGCAGGGTGCGGGCGGCGACCGGCAGATCCTTGAGCGCGGACAGCTCGAACGCCATGTCTCCCGCGTGACTGGCGACGGCGGCGAACAGATCGGGGTGCCGCATCGCCAGCACGAGAGCGCCGTAGCCGCCCGACGACTTGCCGCCGATGGCGCGCCCGGCGCGTGTGGCCACCGTCCGGTATCGATGATCGATCGCCGGGATCACTTCGGTCGTCAGATGCGTCTCGTAGTTTCCGATCGCCGGCGAATCGAGGTACTGCGCGCCCCCCCAGCGTGTGAAGCAATCCGGCGCGACGACGATCACTTCGCCCATCGCGCCGCCGCCGACCAGCCGATCGAGCCGCTCGCCGAGACCCGGTTGCCAGGCGTTCCCTGAAAACAGCATCTCGCCGGTACCGGCGTAGCCGCTCAACCAGTAGATGACCGGATAGCGGCGGGCCGGCTCGCGCGCGTACGACGGCGGCAGCCAGACGGCGCTCCGGCGCGTGGTCGGATCACCGAGGGGATTTCCGACGAGCGCGCGGCTCTCGACGGCTTCGATCACCACCGACATCGCGCGGCCAGTGTGGCATAGTCCGGCCCGCCGTGAGCCGACTTCGAATCGACATCGCGCTCCGCAGGCTCGCGTTGGCGCTGGCCGTGATCGTGTTCGCACTGGGCGCCGATGCCCGCGCCGCCAAGCCGGCCAAGGCCGCGCCCGCCACCCCGTCGTCGGTCGCCGCGCCCAAGCTGGACGTCAAGAGCTGGACGCTGGCCAACGGGCTCAAGGTGCTGTTCCTGGCCGACCACAAGGCGCCGATCGCGACGGTGCAGGTCTTCTATCACGTCGGCTCCAAGGACGAGCACGTCGGCATCCGCGGCGTCGCGCACATGTTCGAGCACATGATGTTCAAGGGCTCGGCGCACGTGCCGCCCGAGGAGCACGCGCGCCTTCTCAAGGAGGTCGGCGGCCAGGTCAACGCCTTCACCACCGAGGACCTGACCGCCTACCACGACACGGTGCCGCCGTCGTACGTCGGGTTCGCGATGGAGCTCGAGGCGGAGCGCATGCGCAACCTCAAGCTCTTCCCGGCGACGATCGACTCCGAGCGGCAGGTCGTCGAGGAGGAGAAGCGCCTGCGCATCGACAACGATCCGGTCGGCAAGGCGATCGAGAAGTTCCGCGCGCTCGCCTACACCAAGCATCCCTACAACTGGACGGCGATCGGCACCATCGAGGATCTCGACAGGGTGACGCCGGCCGACTGCCAGAAGTTCTACGACACCTACTACCAGCCGAACAACGCCACATTGATCGTCGTCGGCGACGTCGACGAACAGGCGGTGCGCAAGCTGGTCGACCAGTACTTCGGCGCGATCCCGCGCGCGCCGACCCCGCCCCGCGCGAACATCACCGAGCCGCCGCAAACGGCCACCCGGACCGCGACGCTGCCGATCGAGGTTCAGATCCCGGTGGTGGTCGGCGGCTACCACATTCCGAAAGCCGCCGATCCCGACCTGCCGGCGCTCGAGGTGCTGGCCGACGTGCTGTCGGCGGGCGAGTCGTCGCGTCTGCCGGAGCGGCTGGTGCGCAACGACCATCTGGCGATCGCGGCCGGCGGCGTGACGGAGTCGATGGAGGATCCGGGACTCTTCATCGTTTACGCGGCCTACCTGCCCAACAAGGACGGGGCCAAGGTGGAGGCGGCGCTGTCGGAGGAGATCGCCCGCGTGCGCGATAAGCCCATCGAGCCGACCGAGCTGGACAAGGCGAAGAACCAGCTGGCCGCGGCGTTCGTGTTCGGTCTGGAGACCGTCGACGGCGTCGCCACGCGCCTCGGCGAGGCGCAGTACGTCGAGGGGGACTGGCGCCGCTTCATCGAAGGGGCCACGCGCTACCTGGCGGTGACCGCCGCCGACGTGCAGCGGGTCGCGCGCAAGTACCTCGTCGACACCAACCTCACCCGGGTGACGCTGGTCCCCGGAGGGAAGCCGTGAGGCGAGCGCGCGCTTTCGCGGCGCTGCTGGCGCTGCTGGCGACGGCCGGCTGCGCCTCGAGCCCGCCGCCCAAGCCGGCCGCACCGAAGAGCTCGATCGACGTCCAGTACGAGTCGCTCCCCAAGTCCCCGGCCCCGCCATCAGCGGCCAGTTTTTGGACCGGGCGCACGGATCTCATCGCCGCCCCGCCGCCACCCAAGCCGGAGGCGCTGGCGCTCCCCAAGATCGATCGGTTCACGCTGCCGAACGGCATGCAGGTGATCGTCGTCGGGCGCAAGGGGCTGCCGGTCGTCAGCTTCGGCCTGGCCGTCGAGGCCGGCGGCTACGACGAAGATCGCGGCACCCTGGGCGTGTCGGACTTCGTGGCGGCGATGCTGCGCAAAGGGACAAAGAATGGGACGAAGACCCGCAGCGCCGACGACATCTCGCGCGCGATCGACTTCGTCGGCGGATCGCTCGAAGCGCAGGCCTCCAACGAGGGAACCACCGTCTCCTGCTCGGCCCTGTCGAAGGACGGCGCGCTCTGCCTCGACCTTCTGTCCGACGTGCTCCTCCACCCCTCGTTCCCCGAGGCCGAGATGGGAGACGTGCGCGACCAGATGCTGGCGGCCGTCGCCTCCCGCTACGACAGCCCCTACGAGCTCGCCAGCGCGCACTTCGACAACCAGCTCTACGGCGAGAAGCACCCCAACGGGTGGGTGCTGACCGCCGAGGACGTCCACAAGATCGATCGCGCCCGGCTGGAGAAGTTCTGGAAGACCTTCTACCACCCGAACCACGCTATCCTGGCGGTGGCCGGCGACGTCGACCTCGGGCGCCTGCGGCCGCAGATCGAGAAGGCGTTCCGCGGCTGGGCGCGCGCGCAGAGCCCCGCGCGGGCCGGCTGGACCGTGCCGCTCTTGACCGGGACGCGGATGCTGCTGGTCGATCGCCCGGATCTGACGCAGGCGACGGTGGTCTTCGGGCATGGCGGCATCAAGCACGCCGACCCGCACTGGTACGCGGTCACGCTGATGAACTACGTGCTCGGCGGATCGGATTTCTCGTCGCGCCTCATGACCGAGGTGCGCGCCAAGCGCGGCCTGACCTACGGGATCGGCTCGTCGTTCGGCGCCTCGCTCTACGAAGGGGCCTTCCGTGTCAGCGCCGCGACCAAGAACGAGACGGTGTGGGACGCGCTGCTCGCCTCGGTGAACGAGATCCGGCGCATGCAGGCCGGAGGGCCGACCGCGGCCGAGCTCGCAAAGGCCAAGGGGTTCTACGCCGGCAGCTATCCGTTCAGCCTGCAGTCGACGGCCGGGATCGCCGGCGCTCTGGTGACGGCCGAGGAGCATGGCCTGGGGGTAGGCTACGTGCGCGATCTGCCGCTGCGGCTGGCGGCCGTCGACGAGGCGCAGGCCAAGGCCGCCGCCAAGGATTTCCTGCACCCCGACACGCTGCTGGTGGTGATCGTCGGCAAGGGGGACGCCATCGCGCCGCAGCTCGCGGCAAGCGGCGTTCAGTTCGAGCGGATCAACTTCAAGGCGCCGATCGACGCGGGTGCCCGCGCCGCGGCCGCAAAGCAGGCGCCCGCGTCCGCTCCGGCGACAGCCCCCACGAAGCCGTAGAGCGGTCCTACCGCGCCCGTGGGCGAGGAGATCTCCGGCGTCGGACCAGGAGCCCTACCGCGAACAGGAGGACGATCAGCGGCGTCGGTTCATGGGTCGCCCCTACGTCCGTTTGGTACGGATTAGCGGCTTCCAGGCCGAAAACGAACCAAACGCGGAACGTCAGGCCGGCGGAAGCCGCTTCGACCCGATCGACGACAGCGCGAACGCGCGTCCCAGGAACGCCAACGTGTAGCCGCCGAGCACGTCGGCGATGAAGTGCTGCTTGGTCGTGAGCGTCGAGAGCGCGAGCAGCGTCGCCATCACCAGCGCCACGCGCCCGAGGCGCGGCCGGTCGCGCAGCAGGAGGAACGCCAGCATCGAGGTGTGCGCCACGTGCAGCGAGGGGAAGACGTTGCCGGGCGGATCGATGTGCTGCACCCAGGCCATGAAGGCGTACGACAGGTTGGGGTAGGGCGGGACCAGCACCGGGCGCGGGTACTCGGCGCCGACGAAGAGGTGGCCGAGCGCGCCCAGGCACATCACCGCCACCACCGCCACCGCCGTCCGGTCGAACAGGCGCTTGTGGCGGAAGCCGCCGATCGCGATCAGAAACGTCCCGGCGTAGAAAGGCAGGTAGCACCAGGCGGTCCAGGGCCAAAATGGGATGGCGTCGTCGAGCCGCGTCCGGAGCAGCTCGGTCGAGCGGGTCAGGTGGGCGTGGCCGATCCCGAAGTAGACGGCCGACTGCAGCAGCGCCAGCGCCAGCCCCAGCGACCAGCGGTAGGCGGGGGAGGCCAGCGGCCCGGCCGGATCGGCGGCCACGGCGGGCGAGGTTGGCGCGGCGTTCTCTGCGGTGGTGGCGGAGATGGGCACGAGCGTCACAGATTCACTACCGCAAATTTGAGGTAGTCGCCCTCGGGAAATTGCGGCACCACCGGATGGTCGAGCGCGGCGCCGTGAATCTCGGCGATCTCGGCGCGGCGTCCCGCGTCCCGCGCGCCGTCGCGCACGGTGGCCAGGAAGGCCTCCTGTCCGACGTGGCTCGAGCACGAGGCGGCGCAGAGGATGCCGCCCGGCGCGGTGACGGCGGCGCACAGACGATGCAGCCGCCGGTAGGCGCCGAGGCCCGTCGGGAGCGCGCGCCGGCTGGAGGCGAAGCTCGGCGGGTCGGAGATCACCAGATCGAACCGCTCGCCCGCCGCCACGGCGCGAGCGAGAAAAGCGAAGGCGTCCTCGGCGGCGAAGCGCGCCCGAGCGCCGTCGCCGTCACCGTCGCCATCGCCATCGCCATCGCCATCGCCATCGATAGACAGGTGGTTTCGCTCGAAGTTGCGCCGGGCCGCCGCGATGGCGGGCGCGGCGACATCGACCGTGGTGGTCTGGCGGGCGCCGCCGGCCGCGGCATAGATCGAAAAACCGCCGGTGTAGCCGAACAGGTTCAGGACGCGGCGATCGCGCGCCAGCGTACGGACGCGCGCACGGTTGTCGCGCTGGTCGAGAAAGAGGCCTCCCTTTTGCCCGCGGCGCAGATCGGCGCCGAATCGGAGACCGTTCTCGCGGATCTCGAGCTCGCCCTCGGGGAGCGCCCCGAACACGGCCAGGGCCCGTTCGTCGGCACCGCTCGCCCCGCGCGGCCTCCGCTCGACGATGGCCTCGATCGGAAGGCCGGCGGCGCGGGCCGCCGCGCGCAGGCGGTCCGGCAGGTCGTGCAAGTCGCGGTAGAAGGCCCTCGCGCCGCCGCCGTCGTAGCGGAGGCTCAGCGCCCGGCCGTAGAGGTCGGCGTGGAGGCCCGGGAGCAGGTCGGCCTCGCCATGAATCCAGCGGAAGGCGTTGGTCTCCGCGCGGTCGATGGCGCCGAGCCGCCGCGCCAGCGCCGCCGAGATCCGGCGGTCAATCTCGGCGCCGACGTCGAGCTCGCCCGCGCCGCCGAGGATGCGCACTGCGATCGGCGAGCTTGCATCCCAGAACCCGCGCGCGAGCGGCCGCGCGTCGCCGCCCGCCACCAGCACCAGGGCGCCGTCGGCGAGGCGCGGCGCACCGGCCAGCGCGTCCCGGTAGATCCACGGATGCCCGCCCCGTAGCGCTCGCCCCAGGCGCTTCCGCAGGGTGACCCGCGGGAGGGCGACTGATCGCGTGAGGGAGCGCGAGCCTTGGTCCACCCCACGCGCGCGGACGCGCGTGGGGGCCCCGGGCTCGCGCGAGCTCATCGCGGGGGGGGCGGGACCCTTTGAGGGTCCCGATTCATTTGGCGGGAGGCCGATCGGCGACGGGGACGGCGACCGCGACCGGGCGGGCGAGGCTGGAGGCGATCTTGGCGGAGGCCAGGATCCGCGCTCCGCCCGGGAAGACGACGTCGATCTTGCCCGAGCCGGGTGAGCCTGCCACCACCCCGACGCCGAACAGCGGGTGTGTGATCCGCTCTCCGGCCGCGTACTCGGCGCCCGCCGCGTAGGGACGGCTCGGCTTCGACGGGTCGAACGCCGGGACGACGGGCATGGGCAGGGGGCTCTTCGAGGCACGCGATCTCCCGCTCGTGAAGCTGCGCGTGCGGGAGCGGGGGGCTTCCGTCTCGGGGCCGTCGCTGTCGCTTCGATAGCGGTGGTGGCCGCCACAGCGCTTGCAAACCACCTTGGCGATCCGCTCGCCCATCTTGGCCATCACCACGTGCCACACCTGGCCGCACCGGCCGCAGAGCGCTTCGATGTCCTGTCCCACTCCCGGCGTCGACATGGCCGGTAACTTAGCGCGCTTAGACCTCGGCGGGGTCGCGATATTCGCCAAAAACTTCGCGGAAGATCCGGCAGATTTCGCCCAAGGTCGCGTCGCGCCGAGCGGCCTCGAGCACGGAGTCCATGAGGTTGCCGTCTCCTCGCGCGGCGGCTCGCACGCCCTCCAGTGCCGCCTGCGCGGCCGCGCTGTCGCGCCGCGCGCGCAGCTCGCCCACCGCCGCCCGCTGAGCCCGCTCCGGGGCGTCATCGATCTTCAGTGTCGGGATGGCGGTGGCCGAGCCGGCGCCGGTGTGCCGGTTGACGCCGACGACCGAACGCTCGCCGCTGTCGATCTGGCGCTGCGCCCGGTAGGCCGAGCGGGCGATTTCTCGCTGGGGCCAGCCTGTCTCTACCGCGCGCACGATCCCGCCCATCTCGTCGATGGTGTGCAGGATGGCGTTCGCTTCGGCTTCGATCCGATCGGTCAGCGCCTCGACGTAGTAGCTTCCGCCGAGCGGATCGGCGACCGCCGCCACGCCGGTCTCCTCGGCCAGGATCTGTTGCGTGCGCAGCGCGAGCGTGGCCGACTCTTCCGTCGGCAGCGCGTAGGTCTCGTCGTACGAGTTGGTGTGCAGCGACTGCGTTCCGCCCAGCACCGCCGCCATCGCCTGGTACGCCGTGCGCACCACGTTGTTGAGCGGCTGCTGCGCCACCAGCGAGACGCCGGCCGTCTGCGCGTGCGCGCGCAGCAGCCAGGAGCGCGGGTTCTTGGCGCCGAACCGCTCGCGGACCAGGCGCGCCCACATCCGGCGCGCCGCGCGCAGCTTGGCGATCTCCTCGAAGAAATCGTTGTGGATGTCCCAGAAGAAGGAGAGCCGCGGCGCGAAGTCGTCGATGTCGAGCCCCGCCTCGCGCCCGAGCTCCAGGTACCCGATCCCGTCGGCCAGCGTGAAGGCGAGCTCCTGCACGGCGGTCGCCCCCGCCTCGCGGATGTGGTAGCCGCTCACGCTGATGGTGTTCCAGCGCGGCATGCGCCTCGTGCAGTGGACCAGCATGTCGCGCATGATCCGCAGGTGCGGCCGCACGCCGCTGATCCACTCCTTCTGGGCGATGAACTCCTTGAGCATGTCGTTCTGGATCGTCCCCGCCAGCCGCTCGGGCGCGATCCCGCGCCGCTCGGCCGCCACGACGTAGAACGCCAGCAGCGCCACCGCCGGCGCGTTGATGGTCATCGAGGTGGTCACCGCGTCGAGCGGGATGTCGGCGAAGAGGCGCTCCATGTCGGCCGTCGAGGCGACCGAGACCCCCTCGCGCCCCACCTCGCCGAGCGCGCGCGGATCGTCGGGGTCGAACCCCATCAGGGTCGGCATGTCGAACGCCGTCGACAGCCCCGTCTGTCCGTGCGCCAAGAGAAAAGAAAACCGCCGGTTGGTGTCTTCGGGCGTGCCGAACCCGGAGAACATCCGCATCGTCCAGAGCTTCCCGCGGTACATGCTGGCGTGCGGTCCGCGCGTGAACGGGTACTGGCCCGGATCTCCCAGCTGCGCTTCGTACCGCCAGCCGGCGCCGAGGTCGGCCGGACCGTAGGAGGGCGCCAGGGGAATCCCCGACAGCGTCTCGAATTTCTTGTCGTCGTCCGCCACCCTGGGCGAGTCTAGCGTCGATCCGCCGCGCGGCGAGAGGGCTTCAGCTGTGCCGGTCGACCAGCGCGGCGACGTTCCCCCCGCGGAGGCCCGCGCAATTCGACGCCGACGCGGGCTGAACGTAAGCTGACTCCGACCTGCACCCGGGCAACCTTGCGACGCGCGCCTTGAACTCCCGCACCCCGACGGAGGCGCGACCGCCGCGCGGGTGGCGGTCGCATGCCTGGCGGAGCGCCGCGTGGGGCCTGATCGCGCTTGCCTCGTCGCTGGCCAACGCGGCCCGGGGCTCGACCAGTTGGTTGGCGCTGGTCAACCCCATCCAGGCGACGGCGCTGTTCGCGGCGATGATCTTTCTCGTGGCGAGCCGGCCGCGGTCGCGCGAGCTCGCGCTGTTCCTCGCTGGCGCGGTCGGGTTTGCCTTCGCTCACCGCGCGTGGCTGCGGATATTTCACTACGTCGGGGTCCGCCCGGAGCAGAGCGTGCTGGTGGCCGCGGGGCTCGCCAGCCTGCTCGCCCTCGGGACGCGGGCCGCGACAGCTGATCATGACCGCGACGAGGCGTGGGCCTGGTTTCACTACGGGGCGATCCTCCCCTGCTTCGGGATGGCGATGGGGCTCGCCCTCGATCTCACGATCCCGCTGCATCCCCGCGTCTTCGACCCCGTCGTGATGGCGCTGGACGGGGCGTTTGGCCAACCGAGCTTCGTCGTTGGGCGCGTGGCGGCCGCCCATCCCGCGCTGCTGACGCTGCTGAGCTTCGTCTACCTGCTCCTCCCGGTCATGATGGCCGCCCTCATCACCCGGCAGCGGCGGGGGGCGCCCGCCGGATCACCCGACGTGTTACGTCCGATCTTGCTGGCGGCCGCCGTCGGCTACGCGCTCTATCAGATCTACCCGGTCGTGGGGCCGGGGCCGCTGCTCGGGGCCCGGTTTCCGGGCGGCGCGCCCAGCCTCGGGGGCACCGATCGGTTCGTCGTGGTGCCGGGGCTGGCCGAGCCGCGAAATTGCGTGCCGTCGCTCCACGTCGGGTGGGCGCTGCTCCTCTACTGGCACGGACGGACGCTCGGGGGGGCGGCGCGCGCCGGGACCGCGCTCTGGCTCGCGCTGACGGCGCTCGCCACGCTGGCGACCGGCCAGCACTACCTCGTCGATCTGGTGATGGCGGTGCCGTTCGCCGCGCTGGTCGACGTGCTCGCCGAGCCGGCGTCGCCGGCAGGAGCGGGGCCCGCCCGAGCGCGTCTCCTGGTGGCATCGTCGGTTTTTCTGCTCGGCTGGTACGCGATCCTGCTGCTCGCGCCAGCGGAGCCGCCGAGCGCCGCGCCGCTCATCGCCTTCGCCGCCGCCACCGTGGCCACGAGCTGGATTCTGCACGCCCGGTGGTCCGCCTCGGCGCGCCCAGGTCACTGAGGACGGAAGACTCCCGCCGGCGCGCACCGACCCGCGCGAGCGCCCACTTTGGCGCGAGTCGGTGGCTCGAACTCCGAGGTCAGGCGCGCGCGGTGATTTCGGCGCCCGTCGTGGCCGGGCCATCCGGCCCAGGGACGACAACCGGAACGGTCTCGAGCGTCAGCTCGAGCGCCTCGTCGATCTTCTTGACGAAGACGATCTCCAGCTCGGCGCGCACGGTCTCGGGGATGTCGACGATGTCCTTGCGGTTGCGCTCGGGCAGCACGACCCGCTTGATGCCCGCGCGGTGCGCCGCCAGCACCTTCTCCTTGATGCCGCCGACCGGCAGCACCGTGCCGCGCAGCGTGATCTCGCCGGTCATCGCCACGTCGCCGCGCACGCGCCGCCCGGTCAGCAGCGACACCAGCGCCGACGGTGATGGCGACGCCCGCCGACGGCCCGTCCTTCGACACGGCCGCCCGCGGGCACGTGCAGGTGGATGTCCGTCTTCTCGAAGTCGGTGGTGATGCCCAGCTCCTCGGCGTGGGTGCGCACCTACGAGAGCGCCGCGCGCGCCGACTCCTTCATGACGTCGCCGAGCTGGCCGGTGAGGATCAGGCTGCCCCTTGCCGGGCATGCGCGACGAC
Source organism: uncultured Pseudomonadota bacterium (assembly GCA_963831685.1). Taxonomy (GTDB): domain Bacteria; phylum Myxococcota_A; class Polyangia; order Fen-1088; family Fen-1088; genus JADGRB01. The sequence goes on along the minus strand of CAWHRJ010000002.1, from coordinate 833,436 downwards.
CTCGATGAAGAGGATGTCGCCGCCCGTCGGCGTCCAGGCCAGGCCCGTCGCGACGCCCGGGATCTCGGTGCGCTCCGCCGCCTCCGAGTAGAACTTCTGCGGCCCGAGGATGTCGCGCGATGGTCGCCGGCGCCGAGCGTTGGGATCGTAGGGCTGGTTCTCGCGCCACCTTGACGGCGACGCCGCGGATGACGTTGGCGATCTCGCGCTCGAGGTTGCGCACGCCGGCCTCGCGCGTGTACTGCTCGATGATCGTCGTCGAGCGCCTCGTCGGAGAGCTCGATCTGCTCGCTCGTCGAGCCCGTGCTCGGCGATCTGCTTCGGCACCAGGTGGCGCTTGCGCGATCTCCAGCTTCTCCTCGCGGGTGTAGCCGGGGATCTCCAGCACCTCCATGCGGTCGAGCAGCGCCGGCGGGATCGGGTCGAGCATGTTCGCCGTCGCGATGAAGATGACGTCCGACAGATCGAAGGTCACCTCCAGGTAGTGGTCGGAGAACGTCGTGTTCTGCTCGGGGTCGAGCACCTCGAGCAGCGCCGCCGACGGGTCGCCGCGGAAGTCGGCGCCCAGCTTGTCGATCTCGTCGAGCATGAAGACCGGGTTCTGCGTGCCCGACGCGCTGCATGCCCTGGATGATGCGGCCGGGCAGCGCGCCGATGTACGTGCGCCGGTGGCCGCGGATCTCGGCCTCGTCGCGCACGCCGCCGAGCGAGATGCGGATGAACTCGCGCCCGAGCGAGCGTGCGATCGACTTGCCGAGCGACGTCTTGCCGACGCCGGGCGGGCCGGCCAGGCACAGGATCGGCCCCTTCTTCCCCGGCGCGAGCTTGCGCACCGCCAGGTACTCGAGGATGCGCTTCTTGACCTTCTTGAGGTCGTAGTGATCGGCGTCGAGGATCTCGCGCGCCTGCTCGAGATCGAGGCGGTCCTCGGTCTGCTTCGTCCACGGCAGCTCGACGAGCCACTCGAGGTAGGTGCGCTGCACCGTGTACTCGGCCGACGACTGCGCCATCTGCTTGAGGCGCTCGAGCTGCTTGCGCGCGGTCTTCTCGACCTCCTCCGGCATCTCGGCCGCCTTGATCTTCTCCTCGAACGCGTCGAGGTCGCTGGCGTCCTCGCCCTCGCCGAGCTCGTCCTGGATCGCCTTCAGCTTCTGGCGCAGCACCGCCTCGCGCTGGTGCTTGCGAGAACTCCTCGCGCACCTGCGAGTCGATCTTCTGCTTGACCTTGATGAGCTCGCACCTTGCGCTGCAGCAGCACGAGCAGCCGGCGCAGCCGCTCGGCGACGTCGATCTCGACGAGCAGCGACGCGCGCTCCTCGGGCGACAGATCGACCGTCGCGGCGACGATGTCGCCGAGGCGCGCCGGATCCTTGCTGCTGGTCGAGCACCTGCGCCGTCTCGTCCGGGATGTCGGGCGAGATGCGCGATGAGCTGCTTGGCCACGTCGTAGACCGCCATGCCGAGCCCATCGATCTCGATCGGATCCTTGCGGATCTCGACCAGGGGCTCGAACGACGCGACGCAGGTACGGCTTCTCCTGCACGAAGCCGGTCACGCGGCGCCGCTCGAGGCCGCGCAGCACGGCGGTGACGCGGTTCTCGGCCGCCTTGACGATGCGGACGACCTCGCCCTCGACGCAGATCGTGTAGAGGTCGCTCGCCGGCGGGCTCTTCGATGTCGGCGTCCTTCTGCGTGCCGACGAGGACGCGCGCGCCCTTGCCGCCGAGCGCCTCGATCAGGCGCAGCGAGCTCGGCACGCCCGATCTCGACCGGCATCACCGCGCCCGGGAACAGCACCAGGTTGCGAAGGGAGAGAAGCGGCAGGGTCTTCGGGGTATCGCTCATGGGGTCGTTGACCTCTGCTCTTAGGATGCCGCAGCGCTGAAAAAGGTATAACAGATTTGCTTCCAAGAACCGGAACCTGGAGGCGAAAGTCGGCGAGCTCAGAATCGGCGCACCTCTCTCGAGGTGGTCCGTCGGGCGAATTCTTCGATGAGCTTTCGCGCCTCCTGGTCGTCGGGCGCGATCTTGGGCGCCACGATCTCGACGCGGCAGAGCTGATCGCCGCGCGTTCCGTCGGCGCTTCTTGACGCCCGCGCCCGCGCAGCCGCAGCCGCGCGCCGCTCGAGGTGCCCGGCGGGATCGTCACGGTGACGCGGCCCTTCGACGGTCGGGACCTCGACCTTCGCCGCCGAGCGCCGCCTCCGCGAACGTCACCGGCACGTCGAGCTCGATGTCGGATGCCGTTGCGCGCCGCAGGTGCGGATCGGGGCTGGACCGTCGATCTCCAGGTAGAGGTCGCCGGGCGTCGCCGCCCGTGCCGGCGCCGGCGCGCCCTGGCCGGGCAGGCGCAGCCGGCCGCCGGTCTCGACGCCGGGCGGGATCCTCACCTCGACGCTCGCGCCGCTGCCGGTCGGACGGTGCGCTTGCGCGCCCAGCGCCGCCTCGGCGAAGGTCACCTCGCAGCGTTCCGATCATGTCGCTGCCGCGCGCCGGGCGCGGGCGGCGCCCCGCGGCGCGGGTCGAAGCCGGCCGGCCCGCCGCCGCCGCCGAAGAGCGTGGAGAAGATGTCGCCGAGGTCGAAGTCGCCCCCGACGCTCGACGCCGCCCGCGCCCGCCGCGCATGCCGCCGCCGAACGTCCTGCGCGAACGTCTCGGCGTCGAAGCCCTCGGGCATGCCGTCGGGGCGGACCGGCGCGTGCTTGAGGCGATCGTACTCCGCGCGCTTCTTCTTGTCCCCGAGGACGTCGTAGGCCTCGTTGATCTCCTTGAAGCGCTCGGTCTTCTTCTTGTCGTCGCCGGTGACGTCCGGGTGGAACTCCTTCGCGAGCTTGCGATACGCCTTCTTGATCGCGGCTTCGTCGGCGTTCTCGGCGACGCCGAGCGTCTTGTAGAGATCTTTCATGGTCGTCGGTTGATCGCTCGACGAGTCATGACACCGCCGCGATCGCGCTGCTGGCGGTTTGCGGCGAGAAGGTCAGCTGCCGCCGTCGTCGTCGTCGCCCTTGCCGCCGACCGACCGACGACGATCGTGTCGCCCGGGCGCGAAGTCGCCGGCCAGGAGGTCGCTGCGCCAGCGGATCCTGGACGTAGCGCATGATGGCGCGCTTGAGCGGCCGCGCGCCGTACACCGGGTCGTAGCCCTCGTCGGCCAGGAACGTGCGCGCCTCCGGCGTGAGCTCGAGGTCGAGCTCGCGGTCGCGCAGCAGCTTGCGCAGCCGCTCGAGCTGCAGGTCGACGATGCGGTCGAGCTCGCTCGCGTCCGAGCTGGTGGAAGACGACGATGTCGTCGACGCGGTTCAGGAACTCGGGCCGGAAGGTGCGGCGCAGCTCCTCCATCACCCGCTCGCGTGCGCCTCGGCGTCGCCGACTCGACGACGTCGCGGACGAGGCTGGCTGCCGACGTTCGAGGTCATGATGATGACCGTGTTGCGGAAGTCGACCGTGCGCCCCTGGCCGTCGGTGAGCCGGCCGTCGTCGAGCAGCTGCAGCAGCATGTTGAAGACGTCGGGGTGCGCCTTCTCGATCTCGTCGAACAGGATCACCGAGTAGGGACGGCGCCGCACCGCCTCGGTCAGCTGGCCGCCCTCGTCGTAGCCGACGTAGCCGGGAGGCGCGCCGATGAGGCGCGACACGGCGTGCTTCTCCATGTACTCGGACATGTCGATGCGCACCATGTGCGTCTCGTCGTCGAACAGGAACTCGGCGAGCGCGCGCGCCAGCTCGGTCTTGCCGACGCCCGTCGGGCCGAGGAAGATGAACGAGCCGATGGGCCGGTTGGGATCCTGCAGCCCGGCGCGCGACGCGGCGCACGGCGTTCGGCGATGGCCGTCGACCGCCTCGTCCTGGCCGATGACGCGCGCGTGCAGGCGCTCCTCCAGGTGCAGCAGGCGCGCCTGCTCGCCCTCGAGCATCTTGTCGACGGGGATGCCCGTCCACTTCGAGACGACGGCGGCGATGTCCTCCTCGGTCACCTCCTCGCGCAGGAACGAGCCCGTGCTTCTGGGCCTCCTTGAGCTCGGCGTTCTTCGCGGCGAGCTGCTTCTCGAGCTCGGGCACGCGGCCGAAGCGCAGCTCGGCGGCGCGGTTGCAGGTCGCCGCGCCGCTGCGCCAGCTCGGCCTCGGTCTTGGCCGTCGTCGATCTCCTCCTTGAGCTTGCGCAGATCGGCGATGAGCTGCTTCTCGCGCTGCCACACGCGTCTTCATCTGCGTCGACGCGCTCGCGCAGCTCGGCGATCTCCGCGGCGACGGCCGTCGAGGCGCTTGCGCGACGCGTCGTCCTTCTCGCTGCCGAGCGCCTGCTCCTCGATCGCGAGCGACGTCAGCCGCCGCTCGAGGTGGTCGATCGGCTCGGGCAGCGAGTCGATCTGCATCTTGAGCCGGCTGGCCGCCTCGTCGACGAGATCGATCGCCTTGTCGGGCAGCTGGCGGCCCGAGATGTAGCGGTCGGACAGCCGCGCCGCCGCGACCAGCGCGGCGTCGCGGATGCGGATGCCGTGGTGAACCTCGTAGCGCTCCTTGAGGCCGCGCAGGATGGCGACCGTGTCCTCGAGCGACGGCTCGCCGACGAAGACCGGCTGGAAGCGGCGCTCGAGCGCCTTGTCCTTCTCGATGTACTTGCGGTACTCGTCGAGCGTCGTCGCGCCGATGCAGCGCAGATCGCCGCGCGCCAGCGCCGGCTTGAGCATGTTGGCCGCGTCGACGCGCGCCCTCGGCGGCGCCCGCGCCGACGAGCGTGTGCAGCTCGTCGATGAACAGGATGATCGCCGCCCTCGGCGGCCCTCGACCTCCTTGAGCACGGCCTTGAGGCGATCCTCGAACTCGCCGCGGTACTTGGTGCCCGCGATGAGCGCGCCCAGATCGAGCGCCAGGATCTTCTTGTCCTTGAGCGACTCCGGCGACGTCGCCCGCGGCGATGCGCAGCGCGATGCCCTCGACGATGGCGGTCTTGCCGACGCCCGGCTCGCCGATCAGCACCGGGTTGTTCTTCGTGCGGCGCGAGAGCACCTGCATGGCGCGCCGGATCTCCTCGTCGCGGCCGATGACCGGGTCGAGCTTGCCCGTTGCGCGCGAGCTCGGTCAGATCGCGCGTGTACTTGGCCAGCGCCTGGTACTTGCCCTCGGCCTCGGGGTCGGTGACGCGCTGGGTGCCGCGCACCTCGGCCAGCGCCTTGAGCAGCGCGTCCCTGCGGACGCCCGCGTCCTTCAGGGCGCGCGCTGGCGGCGCCGTGGTCCTTGGCGACCAGCGCCAGCAGGAGGTGCTCGCTCGAGACGTACTCGTCCTTGAACTCCTTCGACTGCTTGGTCGGCGTCCTCGAGCAGCGTCTTGAGCCGGCGGCCGACGTAGAGGTCGGCGCGCGAGCCGCGCACCTGGGGCTGGGCGTCGAGCGCCGCGCTCGACGCGGCCTGGCGCGACCTGCGCCGGGTCGATCCCCACCTTGCGCAGGAGCGCCGCCAGCGACGCCTTGCTCCTGCTGTCGAGCAGCGCCAGGAGCAGGTGCTCCGGCGTCAGCTCCTGGTGCCCGCGGCTCCCGGCCAGCTCCTGGGCGTGCCTGCAGCGCCTCTTGGGCCTTGATGGTGAGCTTGTCGAGTCTCATGGGACGCGGTAAATTGGTAAGCACCGCGGCACGGGCGACAAGCGGGAGCAAACGACCCGATCGCCGGGCGGGTTCCGCATCCTGGGAGGTGGTAGATTCCGACCATGTCGTACCTGGTCCTCGCGCGGAAGTACCGGCCGCAGCGGTTTTCGCGAGCTGGTCGGGCAGGAGCACGTCGCGCGCACGCTGACGAACGCCATCGCGGCCAGACCGGGTCCACCACGCCTTCCTGTTCACCGGGCGCGCGGGGCGTCGGCAAGACCAGCGCAGCGCGCATCCTGGCCAAGGCGCTGTCGCTGTGAGAAGGGACCGACGGCCGAGCCGTGCGGGGTCTGCGACATCTGCCAGGAGATCGCCGGCGGGCGGTCGGTCGACGTCATCGAGATCGACGCCGCCTCGAACACCAAGGTCGAGGAGACCAAGTCGGTGCTGCGAGGGCGTGCGCTACCTGCCGGCGCGGGCGCGGCGCAAGGTCTACATCATCGACGAGGTCCACATGCTGTCGTCGCACTCGTTCAACGCGCTGCTCAAGACGCTGGAGGAGCCGCCGCCGCACGTGGTGTTCATCTTCGCGACGACCGAGGTGCACAAGATTCCCGCGACGATCCTGTCGCGCTGCCAGCGCTTCGACTTCAAGCTGATCTCGACGGCGCGGCTGACCGACGCACCTCACCGAGCATCCTCAAGGCCGAGAAGATCGCCGCGACGCCCGAGGCGGTGCGTCTCATCGCGCGGCAGGCCGCCGGCTCGGTGCGCGACGGACTGTCGCTGCTGGACCAGATCGATCGCCTACGTCGGCAGCGAGAAGCTGACCGCGGAGATCGTCGCCGACGTGCTGGGCATCGCCGACCGGCAGCTGCTGGTCGGGCTGACGACGGCGGCGCTCGATCGCGATCCGGGCGAACGCGCTCCGCCTCATCGCGCGGGCGGCCGATCGGGGCGTCGACCTGGGGCAGCTCGGGCGCGTCGTTCCTGGGGTTCCTGCGGGATATGGAGGTCGTCGCCTCGGTGAAGCCGGTGCCGGGCGTCGAGCTCGCTGATCTAATCGACGCGACGCCCGAGGAGATCGACGAGGTCAAGGGGCTCGCGGAGCGGGCCGGCGCCGGGCTGGTCACGGTTCTGTTCGACCGCTGGGCGCGCGCCGTCGACGAGGCGTCGCGGCTGCCGGTGCCGCGGCTGCTCGTACGAAATGGCGGCGATCGATCTGTGCGCCGCCGAGCCGCTGGTTCCGCTCGGCGATCTGCTTGCAGCGGCTCGACGAGCTCGAGGGGCGCCTGCGCGGCGCGCGCCCGGTGCCCGCCGCGCCTCCGACCGGCGGGGCTCCGCGCCCGCGACCGGATCCGCCGCGTCGACGTCGACGCCGGCGCCCGCCGGGCCCCGCGCCTGGGGAGCGCCGTCGGCCCCGGCTTCGGCCGCGCCGGTCGCGCCCGCGAAGGCCGCCGCGCCCGCCGCGCCCGCGCTGGCCACGGCTGCTGCGCCCGCGCTGGCCACGGCCGCCGCGCCCGCGCTGGCCACGGCCGCCGCGCCAGCGCCGAGGTCGCGCCCGCGGCGCCGGCCAGCTCCGACGAGGTCTGGCGCGCGCGTGCTCGCCGATCTTCGAGAAGAAGCGCATGTCGCTGGGCGGCGATGCTGGCCCACGCCGATGTGGCTCCTTTGCCCCGGCGCGCTGACGCTCTCCTTCGCCCAGACAGCGCGACGCCGACGCGGTCGAGAAGCGCGAGGCGGCCGAGATCGAGACCGTGGCGTCGTCCGTCGTGCGGCAAGTCGACCAAGCTGACCGTCGTCGTCGGGGCCCCCGGCAACGGGCCGAGCCCGCGGACCTCGGTTCGCTCGCAGATGGGCGCAGCAGAACGACGCGGCGGCGGCCGATCGTCTGGCGCGGGAGGCGGAGGCACGCCAGCACCCGCTCATCCGCAGCGCGCAGGACGTCTTCGGCACCGCGCTCAAGGAGATCAAGACCTGATGTCGATCCCCGACCTCAAGGGGCTGCTCGAGACGGCCCAGCGGATCCAGACCGAGGTGGCGCGCGTCCGCGAGGAGCTGGCCCGCAAGACCGTCGTGGGCGAGACCGGCGGCGGGCTCTGTCCGCTGTATCGCCAACGGCAAGGGCGAGATCGTCTCGATGACCATCGACGACGCCATCGTCGGCGACAAGAAGATGATCGAGGACCTGGCCGTCGGCGCCGTCAACATCGCGCTCGAGCGGGCACGCGAGCTGGCGCAGGCCGACCTGGCGCAGGTGACGGGCGGGCTGCCCCGTGCCGCCCGGGATGTTCGGGGGCTAGCCGGGCGTGTTCGCCTCGCCGATCGCGCGCCTCGTCCAGCAGCTGGCCAAGCTGCCGGGGGTCGGGGAGAAGACGGCGGCGCGGCTGGCTTTCCACATTCTGCGCGCCTCGCCCGAGGACGCGACGGCGCTGGCGGCCGCCATCGGCGAGGTCCGGCAGAAGATCCGTTTCTGCTCGCGTCTGCTGCGATCTGACCGAGGCCGATCCCTGCGCCATCTGCCGTGACGCAGCGGCGGGACGGGGCCATGGTCTGCGTGGTGGCGCAGCCCCAGGACGTCATCGCCATCGAGCGGGCGGGCGGCTACCGCGGCCGTTACCACGTCCTGCACGGGCTGCTCTCGCCCCTGGACGGGATCGGACCGGACGACCTGCGCGTCGCCGAGTTGGTCCGGCGCTGCGGCGACGGGACGGTCCGGGAGGTCGATCCTGGCGACGAGCCCCAGCGTCGAGGGCGAAGCGACGGCCGTCTACCTGGCCAAGCTGCTGCGGCCGCTGGGCGTGCGGGCCACCCGGATCGCCACCGGCGTCCCGATGGGGGGCGAGCTCGAGTACGCCGATCAGGCGACGCTGGCCCGCGCGATCGACGGCCGGCGCGACATGTAGGCCGTTTTCACCGACGACGCAAGCTGGGGTACAATGCTTGAAACCCGGTTTCGCGAATGATATTCGTGAGCCTTCCGGACTGGCGAGGAGCGCGATGAGTCGGCCCCGATGTGATGTTCCCCGAAGAGCAGCAGCAGATGGCACTCGTCTGCGCGCGGCTCGCTCGGGATGCGAACGCGAAAGCGGTGTTGCTCATCGGCCGCGACGGCCAGCCGATCGCCGACGCGGGCGACGTCGACGAGCTCGACGTCACGTCGCTGTCGTCGCTGACGGCCGGCAACGTCGCCGCCACCGGCGGCATCTCCAAGATCCTCCGCGAGAAGGACTTCACCAGCCAGTTCCACGAGGGCGAGAAGACCCACGTCCACATCACGCTGGTGGGCGGGCGCGCGATCCTGCTCGTGCTGTTCGACGAGCGGTCGTCGCTGGGTCTGGTCCGGCTGCGCGTGAAGAAGTCTTCCGACGAGATGGTCCGCCTCTTCGATCAGGTTGCGAAGAAGGCCGCTTCCAAGAGCCAGCCGTCGATCCTGACCGAGATCACCGACAGCGACATCGACAACCTATTCAATGACTGACCTCGCGATCACCGCGCATCTGCCGAGACGGGTGGTCGATTGAGCTTCATCAACTACTCGTCGCGGGAGATCAACTGCAAGCTCGTCTACTACGGGCCCGGCCTGTGCGGGAAGACGACCAACCTGCAGTACATCTACGCGAAGACCAGCCCCGACGCGAAGGGGAAGATGATCTCGCTCGCGACCGAGACCGAGCGGACGCTGTTCTTCGACTTCCTGCCGCTGTCGCTGGGTGAGATCCGCGGCTTCAAGACCCGCTTCCACCTCTACACCGTGCCCGGCCAGGTCTTCTACGACGCCAGCCGCAAGCTGATCTTGAAGGGCGTCGACGGCGTCGTGTTCGTGGCCGACTCGCAGATCGAGCGCATGGAGGCGAACATCGAGTCGCTCGACAACCTGCGCCTCAACCTGACCGAGCAGGGCTACGACCTCGACAAGCTGCCGTACGTCGTCCAGTACAACAAGCGCGACCTGCCGAACGCCGCGCCGATCGACCAGCTGCGCGAGGTCTTGAACCCGACCAAGGCGCCCGAGTTCGAGGCCTGCGCGACCAGCGGCGTCGGCGTGTTCGACACGCTGAAGGCCGTCGCCAAGTCGGTTCTGACCGAGCTGCGTCGCGGGCAGTAATTGCGCGGGCGGTCGGCCCCGTCATCGTCACCATATTCGCCAAATTGTTCGGGAGGGCTAGCCTATGAAATCGCGAAAGCTGATCGCCGGAGCCCTCGTTTGGACTGCCGCCTCGGTCGCGGCCTGCTCGTCGGGTGAGTCGCAAGGCACCGCCACCGGCGGTTCGAGCGCGTCCGGCGGTTCGAGCGCGTCCGGCGGTTCGAGCGCCACCGGTGGCTCGAGCGCCACCGGCGGCTCGGGCGGCGCCGGGGTTAGCGCGCTCCCCCAGCTCACCGTGAGCGGCAACAAGCTCCAGGACCCGGGCGGCAAGACCATCGTGCTGCGCGGCTCGTCGCTCATCGACATCGGTTATCTCACCTCCCTTCTAGAAGGCGTCAACGCCCGTCTCGACACGATCGCGGCCGCAGGGGTGCAGGGGCACGTCGTGCGGATGCCCGTGTACCCGAAGATTTGCTACAACGGCAAGAGCCCCTCCTGCTCCCCCCTCCCGTATCCGGTCGGGACCGGTCCCACCGTCTCCAGCTGTACCGCGAAGAGCCCGCTCACGGCGGCGGACTACGTCAGCAAGGTCCTGAAGCCGGCCGTCGACTACGCCACCAGCAAGAACCTCTACGTCATCGTCGACTACCACCAGATCGACAACGCCACCACCGGGACGTCGGCCGCCGACGCCAACACCTTCTGGACCGACGTGGCGCCCCAGTTCGCCAGCTACACCAACGTCTTCTACGAGATCTTCAACGAGCCGATCGACACGAGCGCCCCCTGGTCGACGCTGAAGCCGGTGGTGCAAGGGCTCATCGACACCGTCCGCGCGGCTGCCCCCAACAACGTCATCATCGTCCCCTCGGGGAGCTGGAACCAGAAGACAGGAGACGCCGCCAGTGATCCGCCGACCGGTGGCAACCTGATGTTCACCGCCCACATCTACGCCACCAACTGGAATTCGACGTTCCAGAGCCAGGTCGCGACCGCGGCGGCCAAGGTGCCGGTCTTCGTGACGGAGTGGGGCTACAACCCCACGGATTCGGCCAGTTTCGGCCCCGGCCTGCAGACGACCCTGGACGGCGACGGCGCCAGCTGGACCGCCTGGGTGACCGACAACTCCTGGGCGCCCCCCATGTTCAGCGACGCCTCGCTCACGACGCTGAACACCTTTGGAACGCAGGTGAAGAGCTGGCTGGCCGCCAAAGCCACCAGCGACTGGGTTCAGTAAGAACGACCGGGCCCGGTTGGCGACGGCGCCAACCGGGTTGACGGCTTGGTCGCGGAAGTCCGCGGTTTCCGGCCGTGACAGCGTGCACGGAACTTGCTCCTTTGGGCCGTGGCAGATGGTCGGTTTGCGACGGCGCGGATGGTGGTCTTTCGGGGTGGTGGCAGGCCTCGCGGCCTGCGGGTCGCCGCTGCCATCGCAGATTTGCGCCACCTCGATCACCTACCAGACGACTCACACGATTGCGATCAACCAGGAAATCGACCTGGTCTTCGTGATCGACGACAGCGCGGCGATGGCGGGGTGGCAGGCGCAGCTCGCGGCGCAACTGCCGCTGATGGCGATGGTCGCGCAGTGCGCCAATTGCCCCATCCCGAGTGGCCTTCATATCGGTGTCGTGTCGACGGATCTGGGCGTCGGAGCGGCACTGAATGCCGCCGTCCCGGGCTGCAGCGGCGCGGGCGACGGCGGCCAGCTCCGCAGCCAGCCGGAAGCGACGTGCACCGATACGACGCTCGACCCGTCGGCGACGTTCATCTCCGACAACGGCGACGAGCGGAACTTCAGCACGCCGGACGACGCCTCGGCTTCTGGGCTCGTGAAGGTGTTCCAGTGCGTCGCCCAGCTCGGCGCCGGCGGCTGTGGCTTTGGTCAGCCGCTGGCGGCGCTCGATCGCGCGCTTGGCGCGGACGGCCAGCCGCCGCCGGCCGCGAACGCTGGATTCCTCCGCCCTGACGCCTACCTCGGAATCGTGATCATCTCGAACCGAGACGACTGCTCCGTTCCCGCCGGAAGCACGCTCTTCTCCGACGATCCGGCCCAGGGACCGCTGACGCACTACCGCTGCAACCACGCGGGCCACGTCTGCACCGACACAAACGGCACCGAGGTCGCTCCACCGATCGATCCGCCAGCGGACGCCGTATCCGTCGACGGTGTGCCGACCCTCTCTCTGACGAATTGCTCCTCCAACGAGACGGGCGGCGAGCTCACGCCGATCTCGAAGATCGTCGCCGATATCAAGTCTCTCAAGCCCGATCCGGAGAACCAGATCCTGGTCTCCGCCATCATCGGCCCGCCTTCACCGTATGCGGTCCAGTGGGTCGCAAATGCTTCATCGGGTGGCGCCGCGTGGCCCGCGGTCGCGCCGTCGTGCGGGACCGAGAATGCGGACGGCAGCGGCGCTTACGGCGAACCAGGCGTCAGGATCACCCAGTTCGCGAATTCATTTCAGAACAGCATCCTCGCCTCGGTTTGCGACGCGAGCTACGCGAGCGCCTTGAACGAGTTCGTTCCGAGGTTCGAAGGTAATCTCGTGCCCCCCTGCCTGCCGGCTGACATCCAGAGCTGGACCGACAGCGCGGGGAACACCTACCCCGACTGCGTGGTCACCGAGCACCTGACGACGCCCGACGGCGTTCAGGCCATACCGATTCCGGCCTGCGCTGCGGCCCCCGCGGGATCTGCCTGCTGGTCGCTGGGCCCGCCCGGTACCCCGGATTGTTCCGGGCCGACGCTCATGCTCACGAACGAGCCGGTCTTGTCGGATCCCTACTACGCGGCCAATCTCAGGATCGCCTGCCAGGAGAGTCCGCCGGCCGACGCCGTCGCGGCCTGCTCGAAGTGAGATCTACGCGGCCAATCTCAGGATCGCCTGCCAGGAGAGTCCGCCGGCCGACGCCGTCGCGGCCTGCTCGAAGTGAGATCTACGCCTTGCGCAGGCTGACCGCCGCGAACAGGCCGGCGATGGCGGCCTGACCGAGCAGCCAGGCGGGCTCGAGCGCGTCGGGGATGAAGCGGAGGTCGACGGTGTGGGCGATCGCCGCGAAGAGCAGGGCGCCCGCCACGCCGAAGCCGAACCCGGCCAGCGCCGGGCGCAGGCGGCGCACGCCGTAGAACAAGAGCGTCAGCAGCACGGGCGCGGCCGCGCTGTAGATCAGCGTGGCGCTGAGCGGGCCGGACGCCAGGTCGGTGAACCCGGTCGACAGGACGCCCGCCGCGGCGTGCGCGTGCGTCCAGGACGCCGGGACCGCCCAGGTCAGGTCGATGCCCGAACCGCCGACGAAGAACGCCGCCAGGGCGCCGAGGCCCAGCTTGCCGACCGCGATCCCGCGCCGGCGCACGAGCGCCAGGCCCAGCAGGCCGGCCGCCAGGCCGAGGCCCAGATCTTCCCCGTTGCGGCCGCCGCGCGCCTTGCGCAGCGCCGCCGCCGCGTCGACGATGCCGGCGCCGTAGTGGTCGTCGACTCGCCCGTTTGCTCCGGCGGCGCGCCCCTTGGGCTTGGCGGCGGTCCCGAGCAGGATCTGCTCGACCGCGTCGGGCTTCTTGACGCCCGCGCCGACGACCAGCGCGGCCACGCCCGCCACGTGCGGCGCGGCCATCGAGGTCCCCATGAAGTAGAGGTAGTCGGTGCGGCCGGTGTCGCCCGGAACGATCGTGTGCTGCAGGACGCCGCCGTGCTCGTTGCCGCGCGTGTTGCCGCCCGGCGCGGCGATGTCAATCTCGGGGCCCCAGTTCGAGTAGAAGGTCGTGGCGCCGTCGTCCTGCGTGGCCGCGACGGCGATGACGCCCGGATAGCGCGCCGGGTAGCTGACCTTGCCGCGGCCGTCATTGCCGGCCGCCGCGACCACCACGACCCCCTTGCCGTGCGCGTACTTCACCGCGCTGGCCAGCGTGCTCGCCGCCATGGGACCGCCCAGGCTCATGTTGATGACGTTGGCGCCGTGGTCGGCGGCCCAGCGGATCGCCTGCGCGATGCCGCCCAGCGACCCCGAGCCGCGCGCCGACAGCACCTTGAGCGGCATGATGGAGGCGCCGTAGGCGACCCCCGCCACGCCAAACCCGTTGTTGGTCGACTCGGCGATGGTCCCGGCGACGTGCGTGCCGTGGCCGTGGTCGTCAGCCGCGTTGGCGTTGTTGGCGACGAAGTTGTAGCCAGCGACGAACTTGGTCTCGGCGAGATCGCCGACCTTGGTGACGCCCGTGTCGATGACGGCGACGATCGCCCCCTTGCCGTTCCCCTGCTTCCAGGCGTTCGGCATCCCGATCTGCCGCAGGTGCCACTGGTACTTGAAGCAGGTGTCATTGGGGAAGCTCTTGCCGCCGTCGGCGCCCTTGGCGTTGCACTCGGCCTCGAGCGAGCTGCCGGAGGTCTTCGCCTCACTGGCCTCGGCGGCCTCGGCGCCGACCTCCTGCATCTCCTCGTCGGGGAAGATGGTGGCGACCGCGTCGTAGTCGACGCTCTCGACGTCGGGGTCCTGCGCCAGCTTGGCGCGCGCCGCGGCGGCCGCGTCGGCGGTCGGGAAGTCGATGGTGTAGAGGCCGTCGACCTTCGAGTAGTCGCTGAACGGAATCTCCTCGTACCCGGTGGCCCGGAGCGCCTCCGGTGAGATGCCGTCGCGGAAGTCGACCAGGAGGCGGGTCGGGTTCAGCCCTGACTCCTCGGCGAGGGCCTCGTCGGTCTCCGCCGGCTGCGACGCCGCCTTGTCGGTCAAGTGGGGGGGCGAGCTCCCGTTCCAGAGCAGCCCGGCGCCCACCAGCGCCGCCGCGAACAGACCCCAGGGTGCCCAGGCAGACAGCAGGCTCGACTTCCGCATGGTTCAATTATACGGCCGGGCCGCGCACTTCGCAGGCCCGGGCGGTCATTTAAAAGGAGCTCCGGGGCGTGATACATTGCTCCCTGCCGTCCGCCGGGTCTTCTCGGGTTCTGCCGCCTCGCGAAAACCGCCGAAATCGTCTTGGGAAAATCCCCCGCCACGCTCCGCCTCGTCGTCTCGCTCGCCGGCCTCGCGCTGCTGGCCGCCGCCGCGCCCGCGCGCGCCGACGATGACTCGGCCGCGGTCGAGAAGATCAGCAAGCTCAACAAGAAGGCGGTCGACGAGTTCGAGAACCTGAACTTTGACCAGGCGCGCAAGATCCTGAAGGACGCGCTGGACGCCTGTTCGCGGGCCGGGCTGGACAGCAGCCAGGTCGCGGCTCGAACACACGTCCACCTGGGCGTCGTGCTGTTTGCCGGCTTCAAGCAGAAGGATGAGGCGGTGGTCGAGTTCAAGAAGGCGCTGGAGATGGCGCCCGACGTGAAGCTCGACAAGCTGCTGGCGACCCCCGAGATCCAGGAGGTCTTCGACCAGGCGGTCTCGGAGCAGAAGGGCGAGGCGGGGGGCAGCGGCGCGAAGGCGGCGGCGCCCGCCGCGGCCGACGCCATCACGCACGAGCCGGTGACCCGGGCGGCGCAGGGGAAGTCGATCCAGATCAACATGACGCTCGATTCGTCGGTCAAGGCGAAGAAGGTCATGCTGTCGTTCAGCGCCGACGGCTCGGAAGACTTCGGGGAGCGCGAGATGCAGGAGCAGTCGCCCGGCAACTGGATGGGCGAGATCCCCTCCTCGGCGACCCAGGGGGCCAAGGTCTCGTACTACATCGAGGTCGACGGCGCCGACGACCAGGTGGTCGCCAAGAAGGGTTCGGCCGCGGAGCCGATGGTGGTCGAGTTGCGGGGGCCGGACGGCGCGCCGCTGGGGCAGAAGAAGAAGGTCACGAAGACGATGCCGAAGAAGGAGGCGCCCGAGGGGGCAAGCTGGTACGTCGGGCTCGGCGTCGGAAGCGGCTTCGGGTGGACCAGCGGGACGGGCGAAATCAACCCCGCCGACAAGGTGAAGCCGGCAGGGTTCGCGCCGGCCACGCTCGGTCAGGTCTCGCCGGAGCTCGGCTACTTTCTCTCCCCCGACCTCGTGCTGTCGCTGCAGGTCCGCTTCCAGCTGGTCAGCGGCATGACGACGTTCACCGGCGGGGCGTCACCGCCGTCGACCGCGATCGCCGGGTTCGCGCGCGCGCGCTGGCTGTTCGACGCCGGCGACGTGCACCCGTTCGTGGGCGCCCTGGTCGGCGGTGGGACCATCCGCCACGTGGCCTCATTCAACTCTGTGCCGACCTGCGGGTCGAGCGGGAAGCAGACCTGCGTCGACAGCATCAAGGCCGGTCCGATCTTCGTGGGCGGCACCGGCGGCGTCATCTACAACGTGACGCCGACCTTCGGGCTGACCGGCGAGACGAACCTGGCGCTCGGCTTCACCAACTTCACGTTCAACGTCGACATCAACGTCGGCGTCGCCCTCGAGTTTTAGGGGCGCGAAATCAGCCCGCCTTGGCGATCTCGGTCGCGAACAGGCGGGCGTGGGCGTAGACGGAGAGCTGCGGGTTGACGCCGAGGCTGGTCGGGAAGACCGAGCCGTCGGCGATCCAGAGGTTCTCGATCTCGGTGATGGCGGCCGCGCGAGTCGACGACCGAGCGGTCGGGGTCCTCGCCCATCGCGGCGCCCCCCATCTGGTGGGCCGAGAACAGCGTGTGGCGGTTGGGGCCGAACGGCGCGGCGGCGATGGCCGCGATGTCGGCCTCGCTCCGGATCGAGAGCGGCGTCTCGTGCAGCGTCATGACCTCCCGCGCCCCGGCGGCGAGCTGCAGCCGCGCCATGTCGGCAATCGCGTCGACCGCCGCCTCGCGCACCGGCGCCGGCAGCGGGTAGCTGAGCTTGATCCGCCCGTCGCCGTTCGTCGCGACGGTGCCGCCCTGGTCGTCGTGGTGGCCGTCGATCAGGAGCGCGATCGTCGCCTGCGCGTAGGCGAGGCGCTCGACGATCTTGCGGTGCGTGTCGCCGAACCCCGGGAAGGCGAGCGCCGCCAGCATCGGGTGGATCGGCGCCGTCTCGAAGAAGTAGCCGACGCGGTCGCCGCGATCGCGCGAAGTGGTGGACCGCGACCGACTGGGGCGGGCCGTAGAAGGCCTCGATCGGCTCGATCGTAGAAGGAGATGAGCGGCACCGTCGGGTGCAGGAAGGTGCGTCGCCCGACCTGTCCGCTGGCCGTGCCCGCCTTCGAGCGCAGCAGCAGCGCCGGCGTGTTGATGGCGCCGCCGCAGAGGACGACCCCGCGCCGCGCGTAGGCGACGAAGCGGCTGCGCGGCCGGTCGCTCGCCCGGTCGAGCACCTCGGCGACGACGGCGCGCGCGCGGCCGCGATCGGTCTCGACCAGCGTGGCGCGGCAGTCGGTGTAGACGTCGGCGCCGGCGGCGACCGCGTCGGCGACGTAGGTGATGCGCGACGACTGCTTGGCGTCGAGCGGGCAGCCCATGCCGCAGTAGCCGAGCCGCGCGCACCCCTTGACGCTGCGGCGGATGAGCTCGGGCCGCCAGCCGAGCGTGGCGGCGCCCTCCCACAGCTTGCGGTTGTTGCGGTTGACGTCGTCGGGGTTCCCGGCGCCGATGTCGAGCCGCCGCTCGACCGCCTCGAAGTGGGGCGCCAGCGTCGCCGCGTCGAGTCCGCGCACGCCGTGCTCGGCGGCCCAGAGCGCCAGCGTCCGCTCGGGCGTCCGGAACGACGAGGTCCAGTTCACCGTCGTGCCGCCGCCCACGTTTCGCCCCTGCAAAATCATGATCGCAAGATCGTCGGTGGCCCGGTTGCCGTGCTCCTGGTAGAGGGCGGGGTAGGCCCAGGACTCCTGCATGTTGAAGTCGCGGCGGGTGTAGTGCCCCCCTTCTTCCAGCACCGCGACCTTCGCGCCGGCGGCGGCCAGGACCGCGGCGGCCGTGCTGCCGCCTGCGCCGCTGCCCACGACGACGAAGTCGACCTCGATCGACGGCAGGTCGGCGATCTCGGCGCCGGCGAGGATTCGTCCGGGGGTCATCGTCCGCTCACGGCGCGCCGGCGGGAGGTTGCGGGACCTCGGGCGGACCCGGATAGCCGACCAGAGGGTAGATCTCCGGCGACGAATAGTAGGCGGCGTCGCAGAGTCGCTTGAGCGCCTGGTAGCCGCTGCGCAGGAGCGCGAAGCGCGACCGCCGCCACGCCTCGAGGCGCGCGTCCTGCTCGGCGGGGGCGGCGCGGGTGAACGGCCGCGGCGATCCGGCCGTCAGCAGGCCGACGAACCCGCTCTCGAAGAGGCGCAGCAGGCGGCGAAAGTCGTGGCCGACGTCGGGGTGGACGGTGGCCATCAGCGCATCGATCTTGCCGGCGCAGTCGAGCGCGTCGGCGCGTGGCCAGCGCGCGTCGGCGCCGTCGCCGGGCACGATCCGCGCGGCCACCGCGGCGAGCACGGCGTGCTCGTCGGCGGAGAGCAGCTTGAGCGGCGCCCGCGGCGCGTTCCCCCGGCGCGTCGTCCGGAAGACGAACGGCAAGCTGCCGGCCAGCATCAGCAGCGCCCCACCGAAGAGGCCCCGGCGGAGGAACCGGCGGCGGTCCGGCGCGACGGGCTGCTCGGAGGGGGACACGGTGAGAGACTAGCGCGTTCCTCAGGCCGCGCGCGAGGCCGGCGCCGCGGTCGGCTTGGCGCGCGGTCGCTGGCGGATCGGATCGCGATCGGCAGAGCCGCTCGGCAGCGTCGCCCGCAGGGCGCCGCGCCCGAACACCCAGAGCGATCCGGGCGTCCCCTGATGCCAGACCTCGTCGCGCGTGAGCGGCTCGGTCGAGACGACCGCCACCCGATCGCTCTCGGTGGTGACGGCCGAGAAGTCGATCTGCCAGCTCGGCGTCGCGCAGCGTGGCGCGCCCGAACGGCGCCTTCCGGATGATGTAGCAGAGCTTGGTCCCACAGCGCGCGTAGAGGTGGCGCCCGTCGGCGAGCAGGAAGTTGAACTTCCCCTCGGCGCCGAGCTCGCCCCCCAGCGCCGCGATCAGCCTCCAGAGCCGCCGCTCGTCCCTGGGATAGCCGCCGGGGAAGGCGGCGCGGATCCGCTCGAGCATCCAGCAGAAGGCGTGCTCGCTGTCGGTCTCACCGACCGGCTGCTCGAGGATGAGCTCGCGCTTGCGGACGTGACGGGAGCGTCCCGTTGTGGGCGAACACCCAGTGCCGCCCCCAGAGCACGCGCTTGAACGGGTGCGTGTTCTCCAGGCTCGCCTTGCCCCGCGTCCTCTTGCGGACGTGCGCGACCGCCAGCAGCGTCTTGATCGCGTTCTGCCGGATGTAGTCGGCCATCGCGCTCTCGAAGGCCGGCTTCGGCTCGAGGAAGCTGCGCGCGAACTTCCCCTCGTAGAGGGCCAAACCCCATCCGTCGGCGTGCGGTCCGGTCTTGCCGCCCCGAAGGGCGAGCCCGGTGAACGAGAAGATGATGTCGGTGGGGACGTTGCACTCCATCCCCAGCAGCTCGCACATGTGCCGATTGTACTAAAATCAGCGCCACTCATGCGCGGCCGTTCAACCGCGTCGCCGGCGTCTCCGGCGCTCCCCTGGTGGGCGACGCCGCGCGGGGCGGCCGTCATCGTCGCGCTGGTGGCGATCGCGGCGTTCGCCCGCGCACTCGGGAACGGGTTCACCTACGACGAGGGGATGGTGCTCCTCGGCGCGCAGCGGTTCCTGCAGTCGGGGGCGTTCGGCAAGCTGGTCTCGAAGAGCTACTTCGCCGCCAGCCTCGAGGGGACCTGGCGGCCGTTCTGCACGCTCACCTACATGCTCGACGCGATGGTGTCGTTCCACGCGGCGGTGTTCAAGGCCGACAGCTTGCTATGGCACATCGTGGCGGCCCTCTTGCTCATGGCCTTCACCCGCCGCCTCTTGCCGGAGACCCGGCGGCCATGGGCCATCGTCGCAGGCCTCGTGTTCGTGCTGCACCCGATCACCGCCGAGACCGTCGACAACGCCTCGTTCCGCGAGGACTCGCTGGTGACCGCCTTCACGCTCGGGACCCTGATCCTGGCGCTGGATCGGCGGCCGGCGCTGGCGCTCGTCACCTACGGGCTCGGCCTTCTGTCCAAGGAGTCGGCGGTGATGGCGCCCGCGCTGCTCGCGCTCCTGCGGCTCGGCCGGTTCGATCGGGAGATCCCCCGCGCCTTTGGGGCGCCCGAGCCGGCGGTCCCGCAGACCCCCGCCGCCAGGCTCGGGCGGGTGATCGGCGAGCTCATCCCTTACGGCGTCGTCACGGCGATCTACCTCGCCATCCGGTTCGGGCCGATGAAGACGCCGGTCGCCTACGCCAGCTACCCGGGCGGGACGTTCGGCGACACGCTGATCGGGCTGCCGGCGATCTGGGCGCACGACCTGCGCCTCCTCGTCTGGCCCTGGCCGCTCTGCGCCGATTACACCGGCTACTTCCGGTTCGGCCCGCAGCCGTGGCGGCCGGTGCTGGTCGCGTCGGCGATCGTCGCCGGTTACCTGGGGCTCGTGGCGGTCGTCTTTCGGCGCGGCGAGCGGGTCGCCGCGTTTGGGCTCGGCTGGTTCCTGCTGGCGCTGCTCCCCGTCTCGAACCTGCTTCCGATGCCCATCCCGGCCGCCGAGCGGTTCCTCTACCTGCCGCTCTCGGGGATAGCGATCGCCGCGGCGGTCGGGTTCGCGCGGTTCACCGAGAGCCATCCCGGGCCCGCCCGTCGCCGGGGGACGCTCCTCGCCGTCGGCTCCCTCGGCGTCTTCGCGGTTCTGCTGAATCTGCGCCACAGCGACTGGCGCGACGACCAGACGCTCTGGCAGGCGACCGTGGCGGTCAACCCGCGCTCCTGCGGTGCCCAGAGCGCCGTGGGCGGGAGCCTGCTGTCGCGCGGGATGCGGAGCGGCGACCCCGAAACCTTGCGCGCCTCGGCGGCGCGGGAGGAGCTGGCCTTGAGCCTCTGCAGCGACGACAGCGATCCTTTTCGGGCGGCCTTCATCTACACCCGCCTCGGGGCGGCGCGCGCGCTGCTGGATGATCGCGCCGGGGCGCGGGCGGCGCTCGAGCGGGCGGCGGTCCTCCACCCGCGCTACGCGCTGCCGTTCGCCTGGCTCGGCTACCTCGCGTACCAGGAAGGGGACCCGGCCGCGTCGGCGATGATGCTCAAGAAGGCGATCATCGATCTCGGGCCGCCCGACGCGACCGTGGCCGCCGTTGCGCAGATCTACGTGGACAAGATCTGACCGAACAGGCTCAGGGTCGTCGCTCGTAGAGATCGCGCGGACGGGCGAGCCAGCCCGTCCTGGGCCAGAAGACATCGGGCTGGCCGACGAACAACCGCTCGGTACGGACGTACGAGGCGTCGAGCTCGGGCTGTAACCAGTCCTGGTCCACGTCCAGGACCACCGCCGCGAGCTCGCGCGCCCGCAGGCGGCGCTGGATGTCGGCGGCGAGCGCGTCGGCCACGCGCCGCGGTTGGCCGCGCATGACGTCGACCAGCGCCATCTGCTGGGCGTACGTCGCCTTGCCGGCGAGGCGCGCCAGCTCTGGATGGCAAGGGATCAGTAGAGGCCCCGGGATGGCGGCGAGCCGGGCGACGAGCGCCGCGCCCGCGGCCCGGTCGGCCGCCGTCGGAACTTGCCTCCACGCCGGGAACCAGAGGAGCGCAAGCTGAGCGAGGCAAGCCCACCCGGCCAGCCGCCGCGCCGCCGATGCGGGCGCCGGCCGGTTCAACCAACCGAGCGCCACCCCGGTCTGCCAGGCGAGGCAGGCATAGGCGGGCATGAGCACGTTCGTGAACCCGAATCGGTGGAGAACCGAAATCCACGATTCGAGCAGGCACCCCAGCACAGCCGCGCTCTCGACCAGCGACAGGGCGGGCACGCCCGCGGTGCCCGACAGCCGGAGCACCAGCGCGGCCATCGCGACGGGCACGACCACGCAGAGGTCGTGGGTCCAAAATCGAAGCCAGAGGTTGGGTATCCAGGGATGCGAGGCAGGCAAGGCAAAGAGGTAGTAGGTCGACCAACCCTGCGTGCGCAGATGCAGCGCCACGGTCCCGGCCGCCGCCAGCGCGACGAAGGAACCGAGGCACAGGAGGCGGCGCGGCCCGCGCAGGCTGAAGGTCCGGGCCAGCACCACCGGCAGGGCGACCAGCAGCATGGTCTGCTTGGTGAAGAAGGCAGCCGCGAGCAGCACGCCCGCGGCGACGTCACGCCGCTCGCGCGCGAGCAGCAGCCAGATCGCGAGCAACAAGAAGAAAAGCGCCAGCGAGTCGGCGCGGGCCAGGTCGAAGAAGGCGCCCGCGCGCTCGAACAGGGCCGCGAACAGCCCAGCCGCCACCAGCGCGCCGAGCCGGCTGCGCGTGCGCGAATGGGTCAGCGCCGCGATCAGCCCCAGGACGCCGATCGAGGCCAGCAGCGAGACCAACCGCAAGGCCGGCAGGCGCAGCCCGAACAGCTTCGCGAAGAGGGCCGCCACGTAGTAGTAGAGCGGCGCATAAATGTAGGGTGTGAATTCCAGGGTTGGTGGCACGTAGAGGGGCTGGCCGCGGAGGACGCGGGCGACGTGCTCGAGCATCCCGCCCTCCATCCACTCGAGGTCGTACGGGTAGGCGATACGGGCCAGAGCAACGACCAGGTACGATCCCAGGTACCAGAGCGCGCCCAGCACCAGGGCCGCTTCCAGGACGCGCCGCCAGAAGGGGGCGATCGCCGCGTCAGCCGAGGTGCGCACCGCCGGACACAATAGCCCCGACGGCGAACAGAAGGCGATCCTCGATGCCGGCCGGCCCGACCAGACCGTGGCCGCCGTTGCGCAGATTTACGTGGACAAAATCCGGCCGAAGGGCGCCAACCGAGCCCCCTCCGGCGCTGTTGACAGGCTGGCTCGTTTCTCTTAGTTTCGCGGCGGCTTAGCCACCCATGCCGCTCGAGTTTTCAGCGCAATCCAAGGAGCGGGTCGGAAGGCTCCTGTCGCGGTATCCGACCAAGCAGGCGGCCCTCTTGCCGGTGCTCCACGTCGCCCAGGACGAGTTCGGCCACCTGCCCGACGAGGTCATCGAGCTGGTGTCGCGCACGCTCGACCTGGCGCCCGCCCACATCTACGGCGTCGTCACCTTCTACACGATGTTCCATCGTGAGAAGAAGGGGCGGAACGAGCTGATGGTCTGCACGAACATCTCCTGCATGCTCAAGGGGGGCTACGGCATCCTCAAGCACATCGAGAGGCGCCTCGGGATCAAGGCCGGCGAGACGACCGCCGACGGGACGTTCTCCATCGTCGAGGAGGAGTGCCTGGCCGCCTGCGCGAACGCGCCGATGATGATCTGCGGCGACGACTACTTCCTCGATCTGACCCCCGAAAAGGTCGACGCGGCGCTGGACGGCCTGCGCAAGCGCCCCGGGGGCGCGAAGGTTTAGCCATGGCGGCGACCTGGCAGGAGTCGAAAGGCGTCAAGATCGTCACCAGGAACTTCGGCGTGCAGGGCAGCCACAAGCTGTCGGTCTACCAGCAGAGGGGCGGCTACGAGGGGTTGCGGCGGGCGCTGACGCTGCAGCCGGCCGCGCTCGTCGACGAGGTGAAGAAGTCGAACCTGCGCGGCCGTGGGGGCGCCGGGTTCCCGACCGGGATGAAGTGGTCGTTCATTCCCAAGGACGCCAAGCTGGTCTACCTGGTCGTCAACGCCGACGAGTCCGAGCCGGGGACCTGCAAGGACCGCGAGCTCTTGGCGTTCGACCCGCACATGCTGCTCGAGGGGATGCTGATCGCCTCCTACGCGCTCGGCTGCAAGCACGCGTACATCTACATCCGCGGCGAGATGATGCGCGAGGCGAAGATCGTCCAGGCGGCGATCGACGAGGCCTACGCGGCGGGTTGGCTCGGGAAGGAGCACCCGGCGGTCGGCGGCGGCGGCGCCTTCAAGCTGGACATCACGCTCCACCGCGGCGCGGGCGCCTACATCTGCGGCGAGGAGACGGGCCTCCTCAACTCGCTGGAGGGCAAGCGCGGCTGGCCGCGCCTCAAGCCGCCCTTCCCGGCGATCAAGGGCCTCTTCAACGCGCCGACGGTGGTCAACAACGTCGAGACGATCATGAACGTCCCCGAGATCGTCATGAAGGGCGGCGACTGGTTCAACGGGCTCGGCATCGGCAAGTCGGGCGGCACGCGCATCGTCTGCGTCTCGGGCCACGTGGCGAAGCCGGGCGTCTACGAGCTGCCGATGGGGATCCCGTTTCGCGACATCATTTATGACGTCTGCGGCGGTATCCCCAACGGGCGCCAGCTCAAGGGGATCATCCCGGGCGGCAGCTCGATGCCGCCGCTCGACGCCAGCGAGATCGACGTCGCCTGCGAGTTCGACGCGCTGATGACCGACGCGCGCATCAAGGACGTCGAGGTGCGGCCCGGCGTGCCGTTCGATCTCGGCGGCGGCCGCAAGCTCAAGACGATGGCCGGCTCGGGCGGCATCGTGGTGTTCGACGACAGCACCGACGTGGTGGCGCTCTGCGCGCGCATCATGGAGTTCTACGCCCACGAGTCGTGCGGCCAGTGCACCCCCTGCCGCGAGGGCTCGGGCTGGCTGTCGCGGGTCTGCAAGCGGCTCGCGCGCGGCGAGGGCGAGGCGGGCGACGTCGAGCTGCTGGCCAACATCGCCAACGGGATCGGCGGCAACACGATCTGCGCGCTGGGCGACGCGGCCGCCTGGCCGATGCTCGGCTTCCTCACCAAGTTCCGCGCCGACTTCGAGGCGCGCATCAAGCCCAAAACTATTGGAATCCCGGCGGCGGCCAAGGGAGAGGCGGCGTGACCTCTTTCGCTCCCGACGGCGTCTCGACCGGCGACGTGGTCGTCTTCTGGATCCTGGCCGCGATGATCGTGGGGTTCGCGCTCCTCACCATCACCCGCAAGAACCCGGTCACGGCGGTCATGTCGCTGGTGGCTACCTTCTTCGGTCTGGCCGCCATGTACGCCACCCTGTCGGCGCACTTCCTGGCCGTCCTGCAGGTTTTGGTCTACGCGGGCGCCATCATGGTGCTTTTCATTTTCGTGGTGATGATCCTGAACCGCGAGGAGGTCTCGCCGCTGTCGTTCAGCCTCACGCGCGTGGTGGGCGTCGTGGCCGGCGTCTACCTGTTCGTGAAGTTCGTCGACGTCGCGGTCGCGATGCCGATGTCGCCGCCGCCCGCCCTGTCGGAGACCTTCGGCACCGTCGGCGCGGTCGGCGATCTGCTGTTCCGTGACTTTCTCTATCCGTTCGAGGCGATCTCGGTGCTGCTGCTGGTCGCCATCGTGGGGGGCGTCGTGATCTCGCGCTCGCACCAGAAGGAGGTCGACGCCAACCGCGCCGCCGACTACCGCAAGCAGGTCCACGAGCTGTCCAGCCACGACTACCCGGGCGCGCCCGAGACCCCCGCCCCCGAAGGGCACCACTAGCCGCCATGCCGACCATTCACTACCTGGTCCTGTCGTTCGTCCTGTTCCTGATCGGCACGACGGGCGTGCTGCTGCGCCGGAACGCCCTCATCGTGCTGATGGGGATCGAGCTGCAGCTGAACGGCGGCAACCTGGCGCTGATTGCCTTCGCGCGGGAGCTCAACGACCTCAAGGGGCACGTGCTCGCCTTCCTGATCATCGCGCTGGCGGCGGCGGAGGCGGCCGTCGGCCTCGCCATCCTCGTGGGTCTCTTCCGCGGTCGGCAGACCGTCAACCTCGACGAAATCACTCTGATGAAACGCTAGAAGCGCTGAGGGAGACACAGAGTGACCTTCAACCTTCGCCTCATCCCGCTGCTCCCCTTCCTGGGGGCGGCGATCCTCATGCTGTTCGGGCGCAAGTGGTCGCGCGACACCGTGGTGGCAGTCGCCGCGGGCGCCATCGCCGGCGCCTGCCTGGTGGCGCTCGATGCCTACTTCACCGCGCTGCCGCTGGCGGAGCCGAATGGCCTGCGCGACACCGTCGGCACCTGGATCTCCGCCGGCGCCGCTCAAGATCGATCTCGCGTTCCGCCTCGACGGTCTGTCGGGCCTGCTCTGCCTGATCATCACCTTCATCGGCTTCCTGATTCACATCTACTCCGCGGGGTACATGGCGCATGACCCCGACTACCCGCGCTTCTTCGCCTACCTGAACCTGTTCTGCGGCTCGATGCTGGTGCTGGTCCTTGGCGACAGCCTGCCGGTGATGTTCATCGGCTGGGAGGGCGTCGGGCTCTGCAGCTACCTGCTGATCGGCTTTTGGTACAAGGACAACGCCAACGCCGACGCGGGCAAGAAGGCGTTCATCACCAACCGGATCGGCGACCTCGGGTTCCTGATCGGGATGTTCCTGATCTTCCAGTACACGGGGACGCTGAACTTCTCGGAGATCACGGCGACTGCGGCGGGCGGGGGCGGTGGGCTCATGCACCCGCTCTGGCTCGGCGCGCCGGTCGCGTTCTGGGCGGCGCTGTTCCTGTTCATCGGCGCCACCGGCAAGTCGGCGCAGATCCCCCTCTACGTCTGGCTGCCCGACGCGATGGCCGGCCCGACGCCGGTCTCGGCGCTCATCCACGCCGCGACGATGGTGACCGCGGGCGTCTACATGGTCGCCCGCATGCACGCGGTCTACCTGCTGTCACCGGGGGCGATGGCGATCGTGACCGCCATCGGGGCGCTGACCGCGCTCTACGCCGCGATCATCGGCTTCGCGCAGAACGACTTCAAGAAGGTGCTCGCCTATTCGACGATCAGTCAGCTCGGCTTCATGTTCGTCGGCGTCGGCACCGGGAACTTCGACGGGGGCATCTTCCACCTCTACACGCATGCCTTCTTCAAGGCGGGGCTGTTCCTCTGCGCCGGCTCGGTGATGCACGCCATGGGCGGGTCGGGCGACATCAGGATCATGGGGGGGCTGCGCAAGAAGCTCCCCTGGACGCACGCGGTCTTCTTCGTCTGCTGGTTTGCGATCTGCGGCGTCGTGTTCTTTTCCGGCTTCTTCTCCAAGGACGCGATCATCTCCGGCGCCATGACGACCGAGGCCCTGGGCGAAGACCTGGCCTGGGTCGGGCACGCGGCCGGCTACGTGCTCAGCCTCGCCGCCCTGGGGACGGCGTTCTACATGTCGCGCCTCTACTTCCTGGTCTTCTCCGGCAAGTCGCGCGCCTCCGACGAGATCCAGCACCACATCCACGAATCGCCGATCAGCATGGTTGGCCCGCTGGTGGTGCTGGCCCTCGGCGCCTTGCTGGGCGGTTACATCGGCCTCCCCGGCGGCTCGTTCCAGCACGCCGACTTGAACCTGCTCGATCGCGAGCTGGCGCCGGTGCTGGGGCCGGAGATGGACGTTCCGCAGACCATCGAAATCGGCGTAATGGTCGGCGCGAGCATCCTGGCGCTGCTCGGCATCGGCCTCGCGTACGTCTTCTACGGCGGCGGCTACCGCGAGCCGTCGCGCTGGTTTGCCGCCAAGTTCCCGCGAACGGTCAAGCTGGTGCAGGACAAGTTCCGCATCGACGAGCTCTACCAGATGCTGATCATCCGCCCGCTCAAGCGGGTTTCGCAGGCCATCTACTTCATCGTCGACCGCATCATCATCGACAAGATCGTGGTCGAGGGGTCGGCCGCGATCGTCGACCGGGTGGGGCGCCTGTCGCGCGCCCTGCAGGCGGGCGACGGGCAACGCTACATGGCGGTGTTCGCGATCGGCGTGGGGGTGTTTGTCTACCTGAGCATCCAGCCCGCCGCCCCTGACGCCCTCAAGCTGACGGTCAGCGGGATGGCGGTCGACGTCGACGCGCGCGGAGCTCCCCGGGCGTCGCAGCACCCGCTCGAGTACAGCTTCGACTTCGGCGACGACCAGAAGCCCGCGGCGCCCGGCGCGGCGACGTCTGCGCACCACACCTACGCGCGTCCCGGCGAGTACACGGTCCGCGTCGACGTGAAGGACCCGCGCTGGGGGACCAGCGCCTCGGTCAAGCAGAAGGTGGCGGTGCGCTGATGGGTCTCCTCGGCTGGATCACGCTGCTGCCGCTCGCCGGTGCCATCCTGGTGATGCTGGTGCCGCGCGAGGAGGAGGCGATCCACCGCGGCCTGGGCCTGCTGACCGCCATCGTCACCTTCGCGCTGTCGCTGCCGATGCTGATCGGCTTCGACGCCGGTCAGGCCGGCTTCCAGATGGAGGTCGACCAGTCCTGGATCGCGCCGCTCGGCATCCACTTCCACCTGGGCGTCGACGGGATCTCGCTCTGGCTGGTCATGCTGACCACCTTCCTGATGCCGCTCACGCTGCTCTCGCCGCAGGCGATCGGCATCCGCAACATCCGGGTCCGCGAGTTCACCGCCGCGATGCTGATCCTCGAGACCGGCATGATCGGCGCGTTTCTCGCGCTCGACCTGTTCGTCTTCTACGTCTTCTGGGAGCTGATGCTGATCCCGATGTACTTCATCATCGGGATCTGGGGCGGCGAGCGGCGGCTCTACGCCTCGATCAAGTTCGTCCTCTACACGCTGGTCGGATCGCTGCTCATGCTGGTGGCGATCCTCTTCCTCTACGCCCAGTGGCACGCGGCGACCGGGACGTCGACCTTCGATTACACGCAGCTCGCGCACCTGACGCTGCCGGCCTCGGCGCAGATGTTCTGCTTCATCGCCTTCGCGCTGGCCTTCGCGATCAAGGTGCCGATCTTCCCGCTGCACACCTGGCTGCCGGACGCGCACGTCGAGGCGCCGACCGGCGGGTCGGTCATCCTGGCCGGCGTCCTCCTCAAGTTCGGAACCTACGGCTTCCTCCGTTTCGCGCTGCCGCTGTTCCCACTGGCCGCCGCCCAGGCCGCGCCGGTCATCGTGATCCTGGCGGTCATCGGAATCGTCTACGGCGCGCTGATGGCCTACGTGCAGGACGACGCCAAGAAGCTGGTGGCCTACTCGTCGGTCTCGCACCTGGGGTTCGTGGTGCTGGGGATCTTCACGCTCACCCCGACCGGCATCCAGGGGGGCATCTACCAGATGCTGGCGCACGGGATCTCGACGGGCGGCCTCTTCTTCGCCGTCGGCCTGCTGTACGACCGCCGGCACACGCGCCGGCTGGCCGACTTCGGGGGTCTCTGGGCCAAGACGCCGGTGTTCGCCGCCCTGTTCCTGGCCATCATCCTGGCCTCGGTCGGGCTTCCCGGGCTGTGCGGCTTCGTCGGCGAGTTCCTGGTCCTCATCGGCACCTTCACCGCCAACAAGACCTGGGCGGCCGAGCACATGATCGGATTCTTTCCGGCCCCCAAGCTGATGGGCGCCATCGCGGCCACCGCGGTCATCCTCTCGGCGATGTACCTGCTCACCATGTACCAGAAGCTGATGTTCGGTCCGCTCGACAAGCCGGAGAACAAGTCGGTGCGCGACATCCACGGCCGCGAGACCTGGGTGTTCGCCATCGTGGTCGCCGCGGCGCTGGTGATGGGGCTGGCGCCGCAGCCGATCCTCGACCGCTCGGCGAAGTCGGTGGACGCCTTCGTGGCCAACTACCGCGATCGGCTGCAGGACGCGCGGCGCGCGCCCGACGCGCCGGCGCACGTCTACCCGTCGCTGACCCCGCCACCGCCACCGGCACCGCCGGTGCCGCCGCCGGCCGAGCCACCCGCGCCCGAGGGAGCCGCGCCATGAGCTTCGACAGCGCCCAGTTGCTCGCCTACGCCCCGATGCTGATCCTGATCGGCATGGGGTGCGTGATCCTGCTGGCCGAAACCTTCATCCAGGGCAAGTCGCGCGCCGGGCTGGCCTGGCTGGGGGTCGCGGGGTGCGTCGCGGCGCTGGTGGCGATCGTCGTCGGCTGGGACGGCGCGGCCACGGCGTCGTCGCACTTCGACGGGATGCTGACCGTCGACCGGATGGCGCTCTATCTCGACGCCGCCTTCATCGTCGCCGCGCTGCTGACGCTGCTGTTCGCGCCCCCTTACCTGCGCGAGCAGGGGTTCGAGTTCGGCGAGTTCTACGCCCTGGTCCTGTTCGCCACCGCCGGTATGGTGATGGTCGCGCACGCGACCGGCCTGGTGTCGCTGCTGATCGGCATCGAGACGATGTCGCTGGCCGCCTACGTCCTCACCGGCTGCGCGCGCCGCAGCCTGCGCAGCGCCGAGGGGGCGATGAAGTACTTCCTCATGGGCGCGTTCGCCACCGGGTTCCTCGTCTACGGGATCGCGCTCATCTACGGCGCGACCGGCGGCGAGCTGCTCTACTCGGGGATCGCGGCGAAGACCGGCGAGGCCAGCGGGAAGCCGATCTTCTACCTGGGCGAGTACTTCATCCTGATCGCGCTGGTCTTCAAGGTCGCCGCCGTCCCCTTCCACATGTGGGCCCCCGACGCCTACGAGGGGGCGCCCACGCCGGTCACCGGCTTCATGGCCGCCGGCGTGAAGGCCGCCGCCTTCGGCGCCCTCATCCGCCTCCTCGGCACCGCCTTCGCCAGCCCGGTGATGGTCTTCGACTCCACCGGCTGGGCCTCGGCGCTGTCGGTGCTGGCGGCGCTGACGATGACGCTGGGAAACCTGGCGGCGCTCCGCCAGGACAACATCAAGCGGCTGCTGGCCTACTCGTCGATCGCACACGCCGGCTACCTGCTCATCGGCGTGGTCGCGGTGGGCCTCGGCGTCGCCGACGCCAAGCCGGCGGTGCTGTTCTACCTCCTGGCCTACACCTTCACGACGCTGGGCGTGTTCGGCGTGGTCGCCTGGATCGGCAACCGCAGCGACGAGCGCCTCTACATCGACGACTGGGCCGGCATCGGCGCCGCCCGCCCGGCCGTGGCGCTGGCGATGACGCTTTTTCTGCTCTCGCTCGGCGGCGTACCGCCCCTGGGCGGCTTCTTCGCCAAGTTCTACCTTTTCCGCGCCGCCATGCAGTCGCCGCACCTGTACTGGCTGGTCGTCGTCGGCGTCCTCAACAGCTTGGTGAGCGTCTACTACTACCTGCGCATCGTCGTCGCCATGTACTTCCGCGACGGCAGCGCCCGCGCCTTCAACCCCACCGACGGAGTTTCGATGCGTGCGGGGTTGCTGCTGGCGGCGGTGGTGGTGTTGTTGCTCGGCGTCTTCCCGAGCACGTTCGTGGATTGGGCCGGGGCCGTCGGGATCAAGTAGTCCGTAGCGCAACGGACTGAAAATCCGCGAGGGCTGTCAGAGTCGGACGGCCTCGAACCGCTCGGCGGTGCCAGAGCCCAAGCGGCGCGCGAGGTTAGTGCCGATGTCGGCGAATAGAACCTGATCTATCTGACCCCTGTAGATAGGGCTACTGCCTTGGAAAAAGTGTGGTTAACTTGTGGCATGAATATGGAAGCCTCCCTCGCTAGCGGCCTCTTCGGAACAGTCCCATCAAGTAACCACCTCGGTCTCTTCGGTGCGGGAGCGGGGCAGCCCAACCTGAAGAAGACGGTCGACTTCCTGGAATTCAAGAAGAACGACGTGGCTACTGCTACCAATATTCCTATTCATTCTGTCCGTTTCGACGACCGAATCCCGGCAGAGGCGAAGGAGCGGTTGACCGAAATTGCCACAATCTGCGAACTCGTCGCCCAACACTTTCAAGGTGACGTCGCGAAAACTGTTTTGTGGTTCAAGATCGCGAATCCTCTCCTGGGTAACATCTCGCCACGAGATCAGATTCGCCTTGGTCGGTATCGGAAGGTTTTGAAGTTCGTGCTCCAGGCGCAGGACGCCACAAGGCCATCCGGATAGCCCCGAATGCCTTCACGTCGAGGGGGGACCACGCCGAGACGGCGAGGGCACGTGCGGCCAGCGCCGGTGCCGCGAAGGGGGCCCGTATCTTCACCAGGGATGATCCTCCTCGAGCAGTTCAGCCTCGCCGCCGTTAGGGATGCCAAGAACTTCGCACGAGAAGTTGCGCGCTACCAATGGGACTACTATGCGGCGCTGGCGCAGCAGCGGGCCGAGAAAAGCGATGAGATCAGGAAAACCCTCGTCGGTGCCGCCGAAGGGCCCTTTCCGTTCAAGGGCTGGCAGCGAATCGTCGACTACCAGTACTCGCTGCATCCGCTGTCGACCGTCGGCAGCGTCGTCACAGATCCCGGGGGTCGATTCAACATCGGAGACATCGACCGGGCTCGGTTTCCCCCGTTTCCTGCTCTCTATCTCGCCGCTGACCAACAGACATCGATCATCGAAAAATTTGGTCCGGTTGACGATATCTCGGGGCTTTCAAATCTCGATTTCGCATTGCGAGCCGGGCCGTCTTTTAGCTGCGTGTCCGTTAGCGGCAGCTTGGACACTGTTATCAACCTTCAACACCCGGAGCGGCTTCAGGCATTCGTCGACATCATCAGAAAATTTAAACTCCCTTCGGATCTCGCTGGCCGCAGCAATGCGCTCAAGTTGCAACCCCCAAGAACTGTCGGCACCGTAGACGAACTGATCGCAGCGGTGACCATGCCCGACTGGCGGAATGAGCCGATGCAGGTCGATATTCCAGGTGCCCCTCAGATCTTCGGGCAACTCGTTTGGACCGCTGGTATCGAGGGTATCCTCTTCCCATCATCGAAAACTGGGGAGGCTTGTCTGGCGATTTTTCCAGAGAACCTGTCGGCTTCCTCCTACGCAGAGCTCCATCACAAAGCACCAGCGGGCGTCACCGCCCTTCGCCTTGACGGTACCAACTACCGGAACTTCGTTCCTTGACAGGCCCGAACGACTCCTGGCGGTCATGACTGTCTCGTGCCTTCCTGACCGCCCCCCAGACATAAAAAACCGGCGTCCCGCGCGAGGTGAGACGCCGGTTGAAGTGCGGGGTGGGTGTTACTGGGCGATGATCGTGTCGATGTGGATCTTCGGCGAGATCTCGGCGCCGAAGACGCCGCCGTCCGGCATGCTGCCGGTGCCGAACTGGACGCCGACCTGGATGATCTGCATCGGATCGTATCCCGTCACCATGTAGCTCGGCGTGGAGACCGTCAACGTCAGGTCGGTCCAGCTACCCGCGGTGAAGCCCGCTCCCGGTCCGTTCGCGTACTTGAATCCGTTGCTCTGAACGAAGAGCTGGACGTAGCCGCTGGGGATCGAGCTCGCTCCGCCGTCGACCTTGTCGAGCATGACCTTGGCGTGGATCGTCTTGCCGCTGAGGTCGGCCGCCGGCGCAACGTCCGACTGGACGGTGTACCCCTGGTTGTAGCTGTTGAAGGGGAGCGTCACCGAAAGAGAGCCGTTGCTCGGGCTGCCGGTCGTGGAGTCGAAGCTCACCGTGGGGACGGCGCCGCCGTCGGGATGCGTGGCGGCCGTCGCGACGAAGCCCTGGGTGTTCAGGTCGAACGTGGCGTTCGGCGGCAGCGGCGCCGGAGGATTCCCGCCGTCGGTGAGCGTGTCGATGTGGAAGATCGCGTGGACCGGACCCGAGAACGCTCCACCCTCCGGCCGGCTGCCCGTGCCGAAGCTGATGCTGAACTGGATGAGCTGGGCCGGATCGAACGAGCCGGCCGCCGTCAGCGGCAGGGTGACCGCCTTCCAGGTGCCGGGCGTCAACGTCGTGTAGGGGCCGGACGCGCCGGCGTAGCTGGTGCCCGAGCTCGCTTCGAGCTGAATGCCGCCGGCGAACGCATGGCCACCATCGACCGCGTCGACCATGACCCAGACCTGCGCCGTCTTGCCGGTGCCGTTGATCCAGGGCTTCGTGCCGCTCGAGATGAGCGCGAACTGGTCGTAGTCCGTGAAGGTCGCGTCGAGCTTGAGCGACCCGGTCGGCGTGCTGCTGGGGCTTCCGACCGTGTTGTCCCAGCTCAGCGTCACCTTGGAGCCGCCGTCTGCGTCGGCCAGGTTGCCGCCTGTGGAGGGGTTGTAGGTGTTGAGACCGAAGCCCTCGACGTCCTTGTCGAAGGTGAAGGCAAACGCCGCGGCGGCCGTGCCGCCGTCGGTGTTCGCGCCGCCCGCGCCGCCCTTGGCGCCGCCGCCGCCGCCAGCCGTGCCGCCGGAGCCTGCGCCCGCGCCGCCACCGGTTCCGCTGCCGCCGGTGCCGGAGCCGCCGGAGCCGCCGGTGCTCACGGAGCCGCCGGTGCCGCTGCCGCCCGAACCGACCGAGCCGCCGCTGGAGCTGCCGCCCTTGCCGCCCGTGGAGGAGCCGCCGGTGCCGCTGCCGCCCTTTCCGCCCGTCGAGGTGGTGCCGCCGCTGCCGGTGGTTCCACCGGTCCCGCCGCTACTTCCGCCGCCGCAGTTCACGTTCAGCAAAAGGCCCGCCGTGCCGGCGAGGCCCGCCACCATCAAGAAACGAGATCGGAAAGTGTTCATGTTGTTCTCCCAAAAAGAAAATGGCGCACCAGGCCGTCCTGGGACCGCGGGCGCAAAGTAACACAACTTTGACATCCAGGAATCGCAATCCCGGATATGCCAAAAGTGGCGGAAAGCAGCCTGGAAATCAGCTCATCCGTGGGAGCCCTGGCGCCGGCCCCGACCCTCCGACGCCGCGCGTCCCATCTCTGTATGTAAAGTCCGCGCCCGGACCTGTCGAAATCCTGGGTGGGATCCGCGCGGAGAGCCGGGCGCCCAGGGATCATGCCGACCGACGGAAATCCGACTGGCGAGCGTCCTGCGGTGCGGGCGCGCATCCTGATCGTCGAGGACGACGCCCTCAACCGGCTGCTGTTGCACGACCTCCTCGAGCTGCGGGGCCACGAGGTGGTCGAGGCGTCGACCGTCGAGGAGGCCCGCCGGACCCTGGAGGCGGGCGGGCTGGATCTCCTGCTGCTCGACGTCCAGATCCCGGGGGGCGGCGCCGAGGCGGTGATCCGCCACGCGCGCGCCCGCGCCGACTACGCCGAGATCCCGATCGTCGCCGTCACCTCGCTGGCCATGCCGGGAGACCGCGAGCGCCTCCTGGGCAGCGGTTTTCAGGGGTACCTGTCGAAGCCGATCGACACCCGCACCTTCGGCGCGATCGTCGAGTCGTTTCTCAAGACCGCCCCGCCGTCGGAGGAGCCGCGTGCCCATAGCGCTGGCTGAGGGGCCCCGGGCCGCCACCCTGCTGGTGGTCGACGACAACCTCCAGAACCGCGAGGTGGCGGAGGGGCATCTGGTGGGGGCCGGCTACACGGTGGTGCAGGCGGAGGGGGGCGCCGAGGCGCTGGCGCGGATCCCGGCGCTGCGGCCCGACCTGGTGCTGCTCGACGTCCTCATGCCGGAGCATGGACGGCTTCGAGACCTGCCGGCGGATCCGGGCGCTGCCGGAGCAGGGCGACGTGCCGGTTCTTTTCCTGACGGCGCTCGGCGACCTCGAGACCCACAAGGCGGCGCTCGAATCGGGCGCGGACGACTTTCTCACCAAGCCGATCAACCGGACCGAGCTCCTCATCCGCGTGCGCTCGCTCCTGCGCATCAAGCAGCTGTCCGACGAGCTGCGCGCGAACGTCCACCTCGTCGCCAGCCAGCGCGACGCGCTCCTCGCGGCGCAGCGCGGCAAGGACGAGCTGACCGCGCTCATCGTCCACGACCTCAAGAACCCGCTGTCGAGCATCCTCTCGAACGTGCAGTTCGTGCTCGCGCGGGCGGTGCTGCCGGCCGACGAGCGCGAGTCGCTGGACGACGTCGTGCGCGCGTCGCAGTCGATGGTGCGCATCGTGATGAACCTCCTCGACGTCAGTCGCAGCGACGACGGCGCGCTCGTGCCGCACGTCACCGAGTTCGATCTGCCGGCGCTTCTCGCCGAGGTCTGCTCCGAGATGGAGCGGCGCATCGAGGACAAGGAGCAGAGGCTGGTGCTGGCCGTGGCGGCGGAGGTGCGGACCATGCGCGGCGATCGCGACCTCGTG
Source organism: uncultured Pseudomonadota bacterium (assembly GCA_963831685.1). Lineage (GTDB taxonomy): Bacteria > Myxococcota_A > Polyangia > Fen-1088 > Fen-1088 > JADGRB01. The sequence continues at coordinate 798,142 of CAWHRJ010000002.1, read as the reverse complement.
CGCCGGATCGTCGAGAACCTGATCGACAACGCCTACAAGTACGGCCCCCGCCAGGCGACGATCTCGCTCGACGTCGTGCCGGCGACGATGGACGACGGGGCCGAGGCCGCGGTGGAGATGCGCGTGCGTGACGAGGGGGCGGGCATCCCGACCGCCTACCGGCAGATCATCTTCGAGAAGTACGGGCGCGTCGACAGCCTGGGCGGCCGGGAGGTGCGCAACAGCCACGGTCTCGGGCTGGTGTTCTGCCGCCGCGCCGTCGACCTCCACGGCGGCGCCATCTGGATCGACGAGAAGCAGGCCCGCGGAAGCTGCTTCTGCGTGCGCCTGCCGGTCGCGCGTCTGGCGACGAGCGCGTCGGCCGCCGCTCCCGGCGCCGCCGGCGGGGTCAGCGGCGGGCGCGCGTGAAGCGCGAGGACGAGACCCCGGGAACGCGGCGGCTCTACGCCGAGTACCAGCAGGAGATCTGGGAGCGCACCGACCGGATGTTCTTCTGGCTGCTGGTCGCCCAGTGGCTCGGGGGGATCGCCACTGCGCTCTGGACGACGCCGCTCGCCGGCACGGGCGCGCTGCCGCACCTGCCGCTCGCCTGGAAGGCTTTCTTTCTGGGGGGGGTCTTCAGCGCGCTGCCGGTCTACATGGCGGTCCGCCACCCGGGATCGGCGCTCACGAGGCGTGAGATCGCCGTCGGACAGGGGCTGCTCACGGCGCTGCTCATCTACCTGTCGGGCAGCCGCCCCGAGATGCGCGCCGTCCCCTTCGTATCGCTCGCCTTTCTCGCCATGTACCGCGACCCGACGGTGCTGCTGCTCGCCAGCCTGGTGACCGCGATCGGCTTCTCGACCTACGGCATCGCGCACCTCGGACGCGGGGTCTGGTTCATGGACACGGCCTTCGTGGCGATCGAGGACCTGCTGCTCATCCTGGCGATCGCCAAGAGCCAGGGCGACCTCCTGGGGGAGGCCCGCAAGCAGGCCATGCTCGACTCGAGCCGCGCGGCGCTCGAGCGCGAGGTGGCCGAGCGCCAGCGAACCGAGCGGCTGCTCTCCCTGCAGTACGTGATCACGCGCGTGCTGGCCGGGTCGGCCAGCCTGCGTGAGGCGGCGCCGCTGGTCCTCCGGATCGTGGGCGAGAACCAGGAGTGGCAGGTGGGCGAGCTGTGGGAGGTCGACGAGGGGCGACAGCACCTCGGCTGCGTCGACCTCTGGCACGCCGAGAGCTACGCGCGGACCGACTTTCTGGCCGCGCGGCGCGCCGCGCGCGTGGCACCCGACGAAGGGCTGCCGGGGCGGGTCTGGCAGCGCCACCTGCCGCTCTGGGTCCACGACATCGCCGAGGAGCCGACCATGCCGATGGCCGGGTTTTCGGCCGCCTCGGTCCTGCACGGCGCGTTCGCCATCCCCCTGCGCAACGGTCCCGACGTGATCGGCGTCATGGCCTTCTTCAGCCTGCGACATCCGCCACGCCAACGACGACCACCTGTCGATGCTGAGCGCGCTCGGCGGGCAGATCGGCCAGTTCATGGAGCGCAAGCGCGTCGAGCAGGGGCTGCGCGACAGCGAGGAGCGCTACCGCTCGATGATCGCCGCGCTCGACGAGGGCCTGATCCTCGTCGACAGCGACGGCAACGTGCTGGCCACCAACGCCAGCTGCGAGCGGATCCTGGCGCGATCGTCGGCGGAGATGGCCTGGCGCCCGTCGGCCGAGACGTTCGCCGCCGTCGTCGACGACGAGGGAGCGCCGGTGGCCAGCAGCGAGCTGCCTTTCCTCGGTCACGCTGCGCACCGGCGAGCCGCGGCAGAACGTCCTTCTGGGCGTGACCCGCGCCGACGGCGACAGGGTCTGGATCTCGATGAACTCGCAGCCGCTGGTCCGGTTCGGCGAGAGCACCCCGTACGCCGCGATGGGGTCGTTCTCCGACATCACGGCGCGCCAGGCGGCCGAGAGTGGCTGCGCGCGATCACGCCGAGCTCGAGTCGCGCGTCGACAAGCGCACCAGCCAGCTGACGGAGGCGAACGCGCGGCTCAAGGAGGAGGTGACGGAGCGCGAGCGCGCCCAGCGCGAGATGCGGCAGGCGAAGGAGCCGGCCGACACCGCCAACCAGGCCAAGAGCGCGTTCCTGGCCAACATGAGCCACGAGCTGCGCACGCCGCTCAACGCGGTCATCGGCTTCTCCGAGCTGCTCGAGCAGCAGATCTTCGGTGGGCTCAACGACAAGCAGCGCACCTACGTCGGCAACGTCCTCGTCTCGGGGCGGCACCTCCTGCAGCTGGTGAACGACGTCCTCGACATCTCCAAGGTCGAGGCGGGGCGCATGGACCTGGTCTACGAGCGGACGCCGATCGGCAGCATCGTCGACGTCGTGCGCGGCGTCATCGAGGCGGTCGCCGCCAAGCGCGGCATCAACGCTCGAGGTGACGGTGCCGCCCGGCCTTCCCGACGTGTTCATCGACCCCGGCCGCATCAAGCAGGTGCTCTACAACCTCATCTCCAACGCCATCAAGTTCACGCCGAAGGGCGGCCTCGTGCGCCTCGCCGCGCGCGCCGACGCGCGCAGCCTGGTCGTCTACGTCGCCGACACCGGCGTCGGCATCGCGCGCTGGCGATCTCCCCCGGCTCTTCCGCGAGTTCGAGCAGCTCGCGCAGCCGAACGGCACCCGTCCCGAGGGCACCGGCCTCGGGCTCGCGCTCACGCGCCGCCTCGTCGAGCTGCACGGCGGCCGCGTCGAGGTCGAGAGCGAGCTCGGCAAGGGCTCGACCTTCTCGGTGCACCTGCCTTTGAAATCACCCGACGAGACGACCGGCATCCGCGTCCCCGGCCTGGCGGTTTAGCCCCTACGGGGCGGCGCCGCGGGCGAGCGACCAGGCGGCCGCGACGATCGGTTTCGCCCATTCGGGCGTCTTTTCGAGCTCGATCAGCTCCACGATCTTCCGATCGGCCATGTAGAGAACAAGCACCGGCCGGGGGGCGAATCCCGTCGCGGGGTCGGCCTCGGTGCTGTTGTCGTAGACGCGAAGCTCGGCGAGGCGCGGCAGCAGGCGCACCAGGTTGAGGCGCCCGGCGTGGTATCGGCGTCGGATGGTCCCCTCCGGAATATCGTGCCCTCCCTTGCGAACGCGGGCCCGGACGCGGGCGATGTGCAGCTCCGGGCTGGCGAGGCCCGCGTACCAGATACGAACCGCAACGCCTGATTGGGCCGCGCGCTCGAGCAGCCCGGGAATGGTGCTCCCCCCCAGAGTCGTCTCGAAGGCGAAGGTCAAGCGTCCCGCGATCGCCTGTTCGAGCAGACGTCGTCCCTCCGCCCAGGCGCGCGCATTTGCCTGCTCCTGGGAGAGGCCCGGATCGAGCTCCCGGATGCGGCGCGCGGCCTCGTCCGGGTTGTAGTAGTTCGATCCCTCGGCGCGAAAAGCGGCGCCGCCCACGCTGCTCTTTCCGGCGCCGTTGGTCCCGCCGAGGACGTAGATGTCGCCGCCCGCGGCCTCAGGAGCCACGGCGAGCGCTCGCGACCGCCGCCTTGCCGAGCTCTTCCGGGTCCGCCGCGAAAGCGCGCTTCATCGCCTGACGAGACTCTGCGGACTGCATCTCCGCCAACATGAGATCGAAATCCCGCCGGAGACCTTCGAGCTTCTGCTCGGCGGATCGGGCGAGGCTCTGATATCGCTCCAGTGAGATCAGAACCGCGCGGGGAGCGTCGTGCTTGGTGATGTAGACGACGTCGCCCCGGCCGGTCATCTCGAGAAGGCGGGCGAACTCCTTCTTGGCGGTTGTCGCCGAGACGGAGGATTCTCCCGCGACGTGAAGGATCTCGTCGGCCATCCGTGGTGTGTCCTTCATGGCTTCGCCTCTCTCTCTATTTTGAATATAACAACCAAAATGGTCAATATATACATTTGTGCGCTGTGCTGTGTTATGGCTGTTCAGCCGAAGCTGGCGTGATACCCGGCGTCCTCGATGGCGAGGGCGGCGGCGGTCGCGTGCAGCGGCGCGTACGTGTCGAGCATGACGGCCAGCTCGTCGGTGGCGCGTGCGCCGATGCTGCCCTCGTAGGCGCCCGGGTGCGGGCCGTGGAGGATGCCCGCCGGGTGGTGCGAGATGCTGCCGGGGCCGACGCCCCGTGCGCGACGTGAAGTTGCCGCGGCAGTAGAAGATGAACTCGTCGCAGTCGACCGACGAGTGCGGGTAGGGGCAGGGGATGGCGTCGGGGTGAAAGTCGAGCGGGCGCGGCACGAAGCTGCAGATGAGCGCGCCGCGCGCGGCGAACGTGCCGTGCCACGTCGGCGGCAGGTGCACGAGGCCGACGCGCGGCTGGAAGTTGCAGGATGGGGAACGCCCACGGATAGACCGTGCCGTCCCAGCCGACGACGTCGAGCGGCGAGTGCGTCGCAGCGGAAGCCGTGGAAGGCGCCGCCGCGCTTGACGACGAGGTCGCGGAGTGCCCTCGTCGCGCGGGCCGCGTGAAGCTCGGGCGGCGGAAGTCGCGGTGCGCTGTACGGCGCGTCCATGCGCAGCTGGCCGACGTCGTTGCGCCACTGCGGGAGCAGGCCGAAGCCGGCGGTGCACTCGATCGACAGCCAGTGCTGCGGCCGCCGCGTCGGGGACGAAGCGATGCAGCGAGCCCCGCGGCACGAAGACGTAGTCGTTCGCGTCGAAGCGCGACGTCGCCGAGCGGCGAGCGCAGCGTGCCGCCGCCCTCGAGGACGAAGTAGAGATCGTCGCCGTCGCCGTTCGAGAAGTAGACCGGGATCGGGCGCGTCGGGGTGCAGCGACGCCGAGGATGACGTCGTCGTTGAAGAGCAGCGGCACGCGCGCGTCGACGGGCGCGCCGCCGCGCGGCGTCGAGCTCCTGCGAGCGGTAGTGGCGGCGCAGCGAGCGGCGCGCGGCCTCGTCGGTCGGCGTCGCCGGCACCTCCCAGCCGTGCGCGGCCGTCGACGAGCTGCTGCGTGTGCGGGCGCTCGCGGTGATAGAGGATCGTGTACGGGCCCGTCGAAGCCCGTCGCGCGTCAGGCACTCCTCGTGGCGCAGCTGCCCGGCTGCGTCGCGCAGCGCGGTGTGGGGCTTGTCGGGAACCGACGCCGGCCGTCATGCGATCGAGCATCGCGCCTCACCTGCTGCGGCAGGACGGCGCGCGCCGGCGCGCCCGCCGCCGTGCGCCTGCTGTCGCGCTCGATGCCTCGAACAGCGCGCGGAAGTTGCCGGCGCCGAAGCCCTGGTCGCCCTTGCGCTGGATGATCTCGAAGAAGAACGGCCCGGCCTCGGGATCGTGGTAGCAGGCCGGCCGCCTCCTTGAGGAAGATCTGCAGCAGGTACTGCCGCGGCTTGCCGCCGTCGACGAGGATCTCGAGCTCGCGCAGGATGTCGATGTTCTCGTCGATCGCGCCGACGCCGATCGCGCGCAGCCGCTCGGGCAGCATGTCGTAGTAGCTGCCCGGCGTCGGCATGAACTCGACGCCGGCGCGCGCAGGCCGCGCACGGCGCTCACGATGTCGCCGCACCGAGAGCGCCGAGTGCTGCACGCCGTCGCCGCGGTTGTCCTCGGCGAAGAGGTTGATCTGCGACTCCTTGAAGAAGGGCCGGAACGGCTCGTTGTTGGCGAACTTCACGCCCGAGGCCGGATCCCACATGACGACCGACTTCAGGCCCGAGCCTGCTCGCGCTTCTTGTGCCGCCGCGACGTCGTTGGTGTGGAACGCGACCTCCCAGAGCGCTCGAAGCCGAGCACGTGCTCCATCCAGAGCAGCGCCGGCTTCATGGTCTGGAAGTTCGACGTGACGTGATCGATCTGCTTGAAGCCGAACCGGTTGCCGGCCGCGGTCGGCTGCGGTCGGGCTCGGGCACGAAGCCGGGGAAGAGCCGCGTGTAGCCCGCGCCGCTCGACGAAGCGGAACGTCGTGTCGCCGAACGGCGTCGTGATCGAGAACATCGCCAGCGTGCCGCCGTCGTCGCGGAAGCGCTGCACGTCGGTGATGAACGTCGCCGCCGCGCTCGTCGAGCAGCCTGAACGTCTGGTCGATCTCCTCGACCTCGAACACGACCGTGCCGACGCCCTCGGGGTGCTTGCGCAGGTAGCGCCAGGCGCGCCCGCCCTCGCCGACCGGCTGGTGGATGACGAGAGGTCGCGTCGCCCGCGTGGAAGGCCGCCGAGCGCTGCCGCCCCTCGCGCTCGAGCTCCGGGCCGCTGCCGGCCGATCTCCGCGAAGTCGAGCTTGTCGACGAAGAACCGGCGCGTGCGCTCGAGGTCGTGGACGTAGTAGTGCAGCGCCTCGATCCGCTGGATCCCGAACGACGGGCGGCCCATCGATTCGATCTTACCGCGCCCGGCGCTCTCTTGCCCGCCTCAGCGCGTGACGTGGACCAGCCTCGGTTGCAGGGCCGCCGCCACCGCCACCCCCAGGAAGGAGACGGCGAAGGCGAAGTTCAGCCAGTTGGCCCAGACCGGCTGACCCACCGACATCCCGACGACCCAGAGGACGGCCAGACCCAGCCCCAGGACCACCGGACCGGCGAGGCGGCTGGGGTTGTGCTCGGGCTCGGAGACGAGCGCCGCGGTACCGAAGGCGATCACCGCCGCCACCGCGTCGAACCAGAGCACGGTCGCCCCCTGGTTCTCGCTGAGGCCGATCCACCAAAAGACGCCCAGGGCGATCCCGAGAATGAAGCAGCTCTTCCGGACCATGGCGCAGCCTCCTTCTCGTTAAAGGTGGCCACTGTGATCGGGGCGAGCGAGCTGGGCCGCGCAGAGCCGGCCCGACCGGCCCGACGGTGCGGCTGTTGCCCACGGCGGCGGCGCATGATGCTGGCGCAGGACCTGCCGCCGGCCCCGCCGCCGCAGGTATAGTCCCCGGTCGATGAAGCGGTTCCGGTCGGTGGCGCAGGAGCACCCGTGGGGTGGCGGCGCCGCGTGCGTCGCTGCCGTGCTCGGCGTCGGCTACGGCGAGATCGCCGGCAAGCTCGTGGGGCGCAAGCCTCCATCGGGCGCCGCGCTCCGCCGTCTGCTCAACCGCGCGCTCGCCGACAGCGGCCTCGCCTACGAGATCGACGGTCCGTTCCTCGGCGATCCCGACGGGCTCGAGACCGGATCGATCGTGCTGCTGGCCGACGGCCGCTACCTGATGCGCGGGGCGGTCGGCTGGATGGATCCGGCGAAGGGGAGCATGCGCCGGCGCTTGCCGGGCCGGGTCCGCCGGGCCCTGGTGCTCACGTCGGGGCCGCCGGACAAGCGCCGACGGCGAGCGCCGCAGCGGTGAAGCGGACGGCGTGCGCGTTCCTCGGCGCACTGATCTGGGCGCCGGCCGGCTGGTCGGCTGGCTGTTCTTGGGTCCTCACCCAGCCGCTGCCGGACAGCTGGGACCGCAGTGGGACCCCGGTCTGCTCGACCAGCCTGGTCCCGCCGGTGGTGGACAGCCTGTTTTTCCTGACCAACACGAGCGGGGCGATCTACGTCGCCACCCAGGACGTCAACTACAAGGCGCTCGCGGTCACCGGCGGGCTGGTCGAGGCGTCGATCTGGATCGCGTCGGCCATCTATGGCTACAGCAAGACCAGCGCTTGCCAGGCCGCGCTCAGCGACTCCGTACACGGCTACCACCCGCCGACGTTCGGGATCGGCGGCGAGGTCTTCACGCCGCCGCCGCCGCTGCCCGCGAAGCCAATCGCGCCCCGCTCGGGCGACTGATCGACTATCGTCGGGCGATCACGACGACGCTGGTTAGATCGGCACCGCCCGGCGCTTGACAGGGGAGGTATGCGCAGCTATACATATGCACATAAATGCATATCGATGCCTTCCAGACCCTGGCCGACCCGGTGCGCCTGAGCATCGTCGAGCTGCTGCGCGACGGTGAGCAGGCGGTGAACGACCTCGTCGGGCGGCTCGACATCCACCAGTCGGGGGTGTCACGCCACCTGCGGATCCTCGACGAGGCCGGGTTCGTGCAGATGCGCCCCGACGGCGCGCGCCGGCTCTACTCGCTGCGGGCCGAGCCGTTCCAGGAGATCGACGCCTGGGTGGCGCGCTACCGGCGGCTGTGGGAGGGGCGGCTCGACCGGCTCGCCGCCGAGCTCGCGCGGCGGCAGAAAAATCGCAAACGGAGGTTCTCGTGATGGAGACGACCGGGCAGGAGAGCAAGCGGCGGAAGCTCACCTTCGAGCGGACGTTCGCGGCGACGACCGAGGAGGTGTGGGAGCTCTGGACGACCAAGGAGGGGATCGAGTCCTGGTGGGGGCCGGAGGGGTTCCGGGCCGAGGTGCGGGCGATCGATCCGCGCCCCGGCGGCGAGATGCGCTACGCGATGATCGCCAGCGCGCCCGAGATGATCGCGGAGATGAAGCGAATGGGGATGCCGCTCGTCACCGAGTCGAAGCTCACCTACCGGGAGCTCGATCGGCCCCGCCGGATCGCCTACTTCCACGCCGTCGACTTCGTGCCGGGCGTGGCCGCCTACGACATCGAGACGGTCGTCGAGCTCTTCCCCGGCGCTGGCGGCGTGCGCATGGTGGTGACGATCGACGCCATGCACGACGCGCCCTGGACCGAGATGGCGCGCAAGGGTTGGGAGAGCCAGCTCGACAAGGCGGTGCGCCTGCTGGCGGCGCGCAAGGACCACACGACCGGGAGAAAACAATGACCAAACCGACACCGTTTCTCTGGTTCGACAGCAACGCCGAGGAGGCGATGAACTTCTACGTCTCGATCTTCCCCAATTCGAAGGTCCTCGCGACCACCCGCTACGGCGCGGGCGGGCCCGGGCCAGCGGGGACGGTCATGACCGCGCAGTTCCAGCTCGACGGCCAGGACTTCGTCGCCCTCAACGGCGGGCCGATGTACAAGTTCAACGAGGCGGTCTCGTTCTCCATCTCCTGCGAGACGCAGGCCGAGGTCGATCGCTTCTGGGAGAAGCTCACCTCGGGCGGCGGCGAGCCCGGCCCGTGCGGCTGGCTCAAGGACAGGTACGGCCTCTCCTGGCAGGTCGTCCCCACGATCCTCCCCAAGCTGCTGTCGGGGAGCGACCCGGCCAAATCGGGCCGCGCGATGGCCGCGATGATGAAGATGAGCAAGCTCGACGGCGACGCGCTCAAGCGCGCCTACGACGGCACCTGACCCTCGGTCATCGACGCCAGACGATTGCCGGGGCGAGGCCTAGAAATGCGGCGTAACGTTCGGCCGCCTCGGCAAAAGCGGTACGGGCGCGCGGGTCGGGCTTTTCGAACGGGGTGAGCGCGATCGTCACCGTGCCGCGCCGGTCGAACGTGCGGCGCCAGGTGCCGACGACGCGCCCGCCGACCACGATGCAGGGGGCCAGGAGGCCGCCCCCCGCGTTGATGCGGCGCACGTGCTCGGGTGCCAGGACGGCGCCGCGATCCCGGTAGGCGACCAGGTACTCGTCGAAGGCCGGCAGCAGGGTGGCGCGCGCGATCGCCGCGTCCGGCAGGCGCGCCGCGCTCGTCGAGGCCCAGTAGACGACGCCCCCGACGCTCTCCGAGGTGAGCTTCGACTGGACATCCGCCAACGCCGCGCGCGCCTCGGCCGGCGCCAGGCCCGACCACCAGGCGAAGTCGGCCGCCGTCGCCGGCCCGCGGCTGCCGAAGTAGCGGAGCGCGAGCGCGGCCGCCGCCTCGTCGCGCGCCTGCGGTGTGCCTCGTCCCGGCGCTCGCTCGCCGACCGGGGCGTAGGTCGGCTGCTTGCCGCGCGGCGCGCCGCTGCAGATGACGCCGGAGAGCTCCGCGTGGCCCAGCAGGTGCGACAGGCGCTGCCCGTCAGGGGATACGCCGGCGGCGTGTAGCGCGGCGCCGAGCTCGCCACGCGTCCGGTGTCCGCCATCGCCGAACGCCCGCGCGATCGCCGTGTGGGCGCGGCGAAACGCCGTCGCGTCGAGCCCCAGCTCGCGGTGCCGGCGCGCCGCGCGCGCCATTAGCCGGTCGGCCACCAGCGGCAACATCCAGGGCAGATCGGCCGGCGTCACCAGCTGCCAGGTCCAGCGCATGGCGTGCGTGCGAATGACGCTCCCCTCGGCGAGCGCGCGGTCGATCGCCGTCGCCTGCGGCGCGCCGGCGAGGCGCAGCCCCACCGCCCACGTCGCGGCCGCCGGCTCCTGCGCCTGCACCGCCCCCATGAACGCGACCAGCTCGCCGGGCGTCCGGAACATCCGCCGCGCGATCTGCTGCGCCGCCAGCCGCCGCTCGCCCAGGCGCGCGAAGGCTTCCTGAGTTCCGCCGCGGGCGGTGCGCGTCGCCATCCCCTGGTTCTACCTGAGGGGGCGACGAAATCGTCCGCGAACGCGGCGCGCCGTGCCAAGCTTGTCCCAATGCCGCGGAGCTTCAGCCCGGGCGGTGAGACGCCGATGAGCAGGCGGTGGTGCGCGCCACGGCGAGCGAGAGGGTCGGGGTGAGCGGGGCTCCGCCGCCGCCGAGCGGCGCCCGCGGGCCGCTGATCCACGTGGCGACCCGTTGCGAGTCGCTGGACGACTTCATCGAGAAGTTCGCCGGCCTCGCCTCGGAGGGGGCGCTGGTGTTGCCGGCCTCGGGCGAGCTGCCGATCGGCACCGAGGGGCGGTTCGCCATCCGGCTCAAGGACCAGTCGGTGGCCATGCGCGGGCGCTGCCGGGTGACCGACGCGCGTCCGGCGCCGTCCGCGCCCGCGGGGGCGGCGAGCCGCCCGACGTTGTTGCGGGTGGCGCTACTCGACATGGAGGAGTCGAGCGCCTCCGTTCACCGGCGTCTGCTGGCGCGGCGCAGGGCTGCCGCCGCGGTGCCGGTCCACGTCCTCCCCGAGCCGTCCGATCCGACCGAGGTGTCGCCGCCCAAGTCGGCGGCGCCGTCGCCCGGGCGTCCGGCCCCGCCGCCGGTCTCGGCGCTCGCCGCCACCATGATTGGCGTGGCCCCGCCGCGCGCCCGCGCCGGGACCAGCCCGCTGGGGGTCCCGCGGGCGCCGGCGCTCGCCGAGCCGCGCGCGCCGGGGACGCCGTTCACGCTGCCGCCGAACCCGCTGTCGGCGCGGGCGGGGGAGACGCGCGTGCCGGGCGCGTCGTTCACGCTGCCGGCCAATCCGCTCTCCGAGATGAACGCGACCGATCTGGCGTCGTTCATCGACAGCACGCTGTTCGAGTCGGACGATGAGGACGCCACCGCCGAGCGCCCCGCCAAGCCGCCGACAGATCTCGAAGAGACGGTCCAGCGCCCGCCGCCCGATTCGGCCATCGATCTCGGGCGGACGGTGCAGAGCGCGCCGCAGGAGCCGATGGTCCAGTCCGCCTCCGAGCGCGCCGAGCCGACCGAACGGACGGCGTACGCGCAGCCGCCGGGCGCGATCGCGCCGGCCGCCGCCGGGGCGCGCGCTCCGCGCCGCATCGCGATGCGCGCGCTCCCCTACGTCCTCTGCGTCGTGGCCGGCGTCGCGATCGGCCACGCGCTCCGGCGCGCGCCGCCGGCGCCCGTGGTTGTTGTCGCTCCGCCGCCGGCGGTGGTCGCTCCGCTGCCCGTCACGCCGCCGCCGGTCGCGGAGATCGCCAAGCCCGAGCCGCCGCCGGCGCCCGCGCCGGTTGCGCCCGCCCCGGCCGCCGCGAAGCCGGAGCCGCCGCCCGCGCGCGCCGAACCTGTCGAGGCGCCCGCGCCGCCGGTCCGCGAGCGTCACGCGCCGGCCGCCCACGCCGCGCGCGCCTCCGACGAGGCGGGCGGCTGCCAGGTCAACGTCGTGACCGAGCCGCCCGACGCCAAGATCGCCTGGAGCGGGAAGCCGCTCGGCGCGACCCCCCTCGCCGAGGCGGCGATCGCCTGCGGTGAAGGGACGCTCACCATCACTCACGAGCGGTACGAGACGGTCACCAAGACGCTGACCGCCGAGACCGGCGTGCCGGTCGCCCTCGACGAGCGCCTGCACCGGCCGCCCGCCACGCTGGTCGTCAGCTCGTCACCCCCCGGCGCGGCGATCAGCCTCAACGGCCACCCGGTCGGCACGGCGCCCCGCCGGGTGCCGACGCTGCGCTACGAGCACCTCACGATCAAGGCGTCGCTTCCCGGCTACGCGCCCTGGACCAAGAAGATCTACCTCACCGCCGAGACGCTGCAGGTGAGCGCGCAGCTGGCCGGCGGCGGCCACAAGCGCTGAGGCGGCGCCGTCAGAGCGAGATAAACCCGCCGTCGCCGGTGACGCAGCTCGCGTACGCGCTGGCGTCGACGTCTGCACAGTTGCAGGTGACGACGCTATTGCAGGTATCCGGGCGGAACTGGCCGGCCCGGAGCAAGAAGCGTTGCAGCCCCTGATTGTCGGGACAGGCGAACACGCTGGTGTCGGTCCCTATCTGCGCGCCGACCAGTTTGCCGGTTTGATCGTAGACCCAGATCTCCGTTCCGCCCACCGTCTCCTGGGTGTACTCGTCGAACCCGCAGCCGTGCGTCCAGACGCCGAGCGTGCTCGCGCAGTTGGAGACCGTCTCCACCCCGTTGCACTGATAGAGCTGGCAGTAGCAGTCCCATGAGATCGTCAGCGTCTGGGTGTCCGCCTGGCATATGCAGCCCGCGGCGTCGGCGACGTGCCCGTCATCGCCCGGATTCCCGCCGTCGCCCGGGGTCAACGACTTGCTGCCGCAGCCGGCGACCACCATCAGCGTCAGCGTTGCGCAGAGACCAATCGACCGTAAGCAAAGGCTAGGCATGCCCGAAATGTTACCACGATTACACGGCGGTCAAAGGGTCGCGGGCCGCCGCGGGATCGAACTCCAGCTTGGTGCCGCAGGCCGGGCAGGGGAGGCGCCAGCGCGGATCGATCCGCCGCCGCACGTGCTTCGCCTGGGCGTCGGCGACGATTTCGCGCACCGCCGCCGTGCGCGCCGCCGCGATCGCCGCGGCCGCCTTCGGCCCGATCGCGACGCCACAGCGCGGGCAGGCGAGCGCCGCCAGGCGCGGGACCGCGCTCCGCACGCGCCGTTCGGTCTGCGCCAACAGCGCGACGACGGCGGCGCCTCCCGCCACGGGGACGCCGATCCCCAGCACCACCATGACGACAGCGGCGGCGCTCAACCGGCGAACCCGATCGGTTTCTTGGGTGTCTCGGGCGGTGTCATCAGCTCGCGGATCGCGTCGAACACGATCCTGAAGTTCCCATCGTACTTCTTTTCCAGCTCCCTCCGCGAGCTTCGCGGCCAGCTCGGCAGGGCCTACGCCGGCGAGCCCGTGGGGCCCGGTCGGTTGCCCGAGCTACAGAAGGCGCTCGCCGTCACCGCGACGTCGTTCGCGGAGCTCGCCGCCGAGTCTCTGATCGACGGCTGCCTCCTCGAGGGGGTCGCCGCCGAGGTGGCCCGCCGCGCGCTCGCCCGCGCGCGCGACGCCCAGGCCCGGGTCGCCCTGGCGATCATCGCCCGCGACGAGGCGTCACACGTCGCGCTGGCGTGGGACGTGGTGCACTGGTGCTGGTCAGAGGGCGAGGACCTCGTCCGGCGCGGTCTGCCCGCGGCCCTCGGGAAGGCGCCCGTGACGGTCAGCGCTCCGGAGATCCCCCACGCGCTCGCCGCCGCGCTCGCCGATCACGGCTGGCTGGGCGGCGACGTCTGGGAAGAGGCTTTTCAGGCCACCGCGGCGGACGTCGCCGCGCGTGTCGCCGCGCTCGCCGCCGGGTAGATCCTCTACAATGGGCGCCATGCGGGCGCGCGCGCGGGTGGTGATCCTGGTCGGTCTCGCGGCGCTGCTGGCGCGCCCCGCCGACGGCGGTCCGGCGCCGCCCCCGCCGGCGCCGGCGCGCTACACCGATCGCGATCTCTGGCTCGGCCCGGCGACGGTGGAGGGCGGGCCGGTCTACTTTCCCGACGAGATGCTCCCCATTGCTGACGCCGCCGCGGAGCTGCTGGCGCGGCCGGAGATCGGATACCGGGTGATCGCGCCCAAGGATCTGCGCCCGCTCTGGCGCGAGGCGCAGGCCGGGCGGCTGCCGGGGCGGAGCGCCCCCTGCGGGGTCGCGCCGCCGCCGTCGCGGCTCGCCCGCCAGGTCTACCGCGGCGCCTCGATGGCGGACCTGGAGGTCGACTGCCCCGACGGCAGCAAGGCCTGGGGCAACCGCAAGAGCTGCCTGCTGGACGTGCGCGTGCTCTCGGAGCGGCCGACCGCGGAGAATCCCGACCACCTGGAGGAGACGGCGCACTTCCACGCCGACCTGCCGGCCGGCGAGACGCCCGCGCGCTGGGCGGAGCGGCTGCGCGCCGGAAGCCTCGCGCGCGGGGAGCCGAAGGAGCTGGCCAGCCGGCCGGGCATCCTGGGCCTGCTGGGCGACGGCAAGCGCCACAAAGAGCCGCCGTTTCACATCGACGTCTCGTTCGTCTCGCAGTCGAGCGGCTGGAAGGGGACCATCACCAGCGCCACCTTCGACAAGCAGGGCGCGGCGCTCGACGCCTGCACGAAGAACCAGCCGCGCTGGCGGGACAACTGGGCACAGCCCTACCTCCTGGAGGTCGACGCCGCCGGCGCGGTGAAGCGCTGCGAGTTCGAGCACGTCGACCACCTGCCGCCGCCGGAGTTCGGCTGTGTCTGCGACGTGCTGCGCAAGCGCGGGTTCGACGCCGGTCCGCCCGGCCGCCGCGCCTCGTTCCTTCTCGACGTCAAGCACCCGGTCCCGCATTCACCCGGCAGCGCGGCGCTGGTCGGCGCACGGGCCACCGACGCGAGCGCCACGCTGGGCGACAGCGCGCTCGACGAGGACGCGCTCGGCGCCTGTCTCTCGCCGGTCAGGGCCGAGGTCAACGAACCGGAGCTCCCGGTCCGCTTCACCATCGGCCCCGACGGCGCCGTCGTCAGCCACGCCGCCACCTGGCCGCGGGCGATCCCGGCGCGGGTGCGCCGCTGCCTGGACGACGTCCTCGACCGCTCGCGCTTCGACTGCCCGTTCAGCGGGGGGGCGACGGTCGACGCCAAGCTGCAGGTGTTGGTCACGCACTGATCCCGGGGCAAGCCCCCGCGATCCGATCAGTTGGCCGGGGTGAGAGAGACGTTGTCGACGCAGACGACGGCACCGCTGGAAGCGCCCGAGACGATGTTGAAGGCGAATCCCCCCTGTGGCTCGGCGACAGTCGGCGTGAACGTGTGCGTGAAGGTGGCGAGCTGGCTGCCCGGAACGTCGGCCTGGGTCATGAAGTCGATCTGGGTGTACGGGGCGACGCCCTGCCCGACCTGGGCCTCGAACCCGGCCAGGCCCATCGTGGTCTGGGCCTGATACGACAGCCGGTACGTCGCGCCCGCCTGCAGCGCGAAGACCGTCGTCGTGTCGCTGGGCCATCCGAGCGTGACGGTGGTGTAAGCCCCGAACGTCACGCAGAGCTGCCCGTTCAAGATCCCGCTGTTCATGAGGCTGCCGGCGTCCAGCACGATCTTCCAGTCGGTGAGGCCGTTCGAGAAGTCACCGTTGACGATCAGGCTCGGCAGCGGCGGCGTGCCCCCGGCCCCGCCGGAGCTGCCCGCCGCGCCGCCCAAACCGCCACCCTTGCCGCCGGCGCCGCCGCCCGCGCTGCCACCGTTGGCCCCGGCGGAGCCGCCGCCCGCGGCCCCGCCGGCTGACCCGCCGCCGCTTCCACCGCCGCCGGGACCGCCGCCCGCGCCCGCGAGGCCGCCGCCGGCGCCTGCCGCGCCGCCACCGCCCGCGCCACCGCCGCCGAAGCCGCCGCTCTGACTGCCGCCGCAGACGCTATCGCAGACGCTCACGTAGGTCGGCGCGTTGAACTGGTCGCAGCTGATCGTCGCCAACTCGTCGAGGCAGGCGGTCTTCTCCATCGGGTCGACGTGCGCGCCGCCCGAGCAGTTGACGTCGAAGGTGGTCCCCGGCGGCGGCCCCTGCGAGCAGGTCTGCGCAAACGACGCCACGCACTGCGCTTGCGAGCCCCCCACCTGCCCCGGGTCGCAGGAGATCAGCTTCTGACAGAACGCGGTCGCCCAGCTTTGACAAAAGTCAGACGCGGGGCTCGAGCCACCGCCGCCGCAGCCCGCTCCGATGATCACGCCCCCGCCCACGCCGACCAGCCCCAGGATTACCACCCGCAATGACCGATTTGCCACGTCCCTACGCTCGCCGATGTCCTGTCCGGGGTCAACGCGGCCGCTCCGTTCGCCTTCCTGACATCGAAGCCGCAAGCAACGGCGGTAGGATGCGCCCATGAAGCTGAGGACGGTGGCTGCGGTGCTGGCGTTGACCGCGAGTTGCGGATTGCCAAACCACGGCGGGAGCGGCGGTATGGGCGGCGTCACGACGGACGCCGGTGCGGGAACTGGCGGCTCCGGCGGCGGAGGCAGCACCGGCGGTGCGGGCGCCGGCGGCGCGGGCGCGCACGGAGGCGCGGGGGGCGGGTCGGGCGCGCGCGGCGGCTCCGTGGGCAGCGGTGGCTCCGTCGGCAGCGGCGGGACGCAGGGGTCCGGCGGCCAGGGCACGGGCGGCCGCATCACCTGTCCGTCCGTGTCGCAGCCAACCTGCTCGTTCACGGCCTGCGGGGGCGACCTGACGGGAACGTGGACGATCGACGGCGAGTGCTACGCGCCGACGCACTCGATCTTTGTCGACGCGCTCGGATGCGACAACGTCCAGGGGACCGGCGTGACCATCACGGCGAGCGGCACCTGGACCTTCGGCTCCGACATGACGTACTCGCGCTCGGTCACCTCGCAGACCACGCTGGCATTCAACGAGCCCTACACCTGCGACATCTCGGCGACCGATTGCAGCAACGTGCAGGTCCTCGACTACGCGGCGACCTGCACCGGCACCGGCTGCTGCTCGTGCACGCAGGTCCGTCCCGCTTCGACGACCACCGACGCGGGAACGTACGCCCTGTCGGGTTCGACCGTGAACGTGACCACGACGGGCGGCAACGCGGTCCCCTGGCAGTACTGTGTCACCGGCAACACCCTGACGCTGGCCTACTCCGGGGGCGGCCTCGAGACGATCACCGCGCACCGGTGAGCCCCGCATGCCCGTCGCCACCGGCTCGGCTGACCTTCCGCTGCACGGCGGTCGCGTCCCGGTCTGGCTGGCGTCGCGGATGGCGCGCCTCGGGCGCGTGATCGTCGAGGCGATCGCGCACGCGTACGGCCGCACCGAGGTGCTGCGGCGCCTCAGCGACCCCTTCTGGTTCCAGTCCTTCGGCGCCGTGATGGGGATATGATGGCGAGATGAAACGGGAACGGCCGTGAAACGACTCATTTTCGTCATGTCCGGGATGTTTCTGCTCGCTTCCTGCGGGAGCTCCGCCACCAGCGGAAACGACGGCGGCGCAGGCAAGGCCGGCGCGGGCGGCCAGGGCGGGCCCGGCGGCGTCTCCGGTTCCTCGGGTGGCGGGGGACGAGCGGGCGGCGGGGGCGCGGCGGGCGCGGGCGGCGCGGCCGGCGGCGGGGGCGCGGCGGGCGCGGGCGGCGCGGCTGGCGGCGGGGGCGCGGCGGGCGCGGGCGGCGCGGCCGGCGGCGGGGGCGCGGCGGGCGCGGGCGGCGCGGCTGGGGCGGCCGGGTCGAGCCCGGATGGCGGCGCCTGCACGACGCCGCTGGCGCTCTTGCCTTCGGCGATCTACGCGATGCTCGATCAGTCTGGCTCGATGTCGGCTTCATTTGCCGGCGGTCAGACGAAATGGACGGCGGTGGGCAGCGGCATCGAAGGGTTCCTGGCGCAGCCCGGAAGCGCCTCGTTCGGGTTGCAGTACTTCGGGCTGGCGCAGAGCTGCCCGCTCACCTGCACCATCGACGCGGACTGCGGCGCCTGCGGACCGTGTCAGACGGGCTTCTGCCTCGGCGGCGCCGACTCGTGCACCGCCGCGGACTACGCCACGCCGGACGTCGAAATCGGCCCCGCCCAGTCGGTGGCGACCAACGTCATGGTCTCCTTGGCGTCGCATTCGCCGGGCACCGGCTCGCCGACGTCGGCGGCTCTGCAAGGCGCGGTCGACCACGCCGGGGCCTACGCCGCCGCCCACGCCAGCGCCGACGTGGTCGCGCTGCTCATCACCGACGGCGACCCGAACGAGTGCGACACGAACCTGGGCGACATCGACACGATCGCCTCGACGGCGTTCGGTGGCGCCCAGCGCATCCGCACGGCCGTCATTTCCCTGGGCGCCACGCAATCGTTCGTCGACGGGATTGCGCAGGCGGGCGGCACCGGCAGCGCGGCCGCGCCCGCGTCCGCCGCGGCCATCTCGGCAGCGCTCACCTCCGTGGCAACTGGACGCTGCGCCCTGGCTCTCCCGGCGAACGGCGACGCGACCACCCTGCGCCTTCAGACCGACGACCAGGGCACGATCGTGCCGCTCGCCAAGGTCGCCTCCGCGGCAGCCTGCAACGGCGCGTCCGGGTTCTACTTCGACAGCGCCACCGCGCCCCGCCGAATCCTGCTCTGTCCGGCCAGTTGCACCGCGCTCCGCGGGAGCGCCACGCTCACCATCGAGGCTTCGACCTGCCCGTAGCCACCGGCCAGGCCGATCTCCCGCTGCACGGCGGGCGCGTGCCGGCCTGGCTGGCCACGCGGATGGCGCGGCTCGGGCGGGTGATCGTCGAGGCGATCGCGCACGAGTACGGCCGCACCGAGGTGTTGCGCCGTCTCAGCGACCCCTTCTGGTTCCAGTCGTTCGGCGCCGTGATGGGGATGGACTGGCACTCGTCCGGCATCACCACCAGCGTCCTCGCGGCGTTGAAACGGGGATTGGCGCCGGTCGAGCGCGAGCTGGGCCTGCACGTCTGCGGCGGCCGCGGCCGCGCCTCCCGCCGCACCCCCGACGAGCTGACCGCGATCGGCGAGCGCGTCGGCCTGGACGCGCCCGCGCTGGTGCGCGCCAGCCGCCTCGTCGCCAAGGTCGACAGCGCCGCCGTGCAGGACGGCTTCGAGCTGTACCTGCACGGTTTCATCGTCGCCGACGACGGCGCCTGGACGGTGGTGCAGCAGGGGATGAACGGGGCGAGACGGCAGGCCCGGAGGTACCACTGGATCTGGGACCGCGCGGGGGCGGGGGCGTTCGTCGAGGAACCGCACGCCGCGATCGAGGGGCGGCCGGGGGTGGAGGCGATCGTCAATCTGACGGACCGTCGGGCGGGCGGCGCGCGGGGGGAGATGCTCGGGCTCGGGCGCGGCGGACCGGACGGGGTGACGACGGGGTTGGCGCGGCTGCGAATGCCCGCGCATCACGACGTGCGCGCCGAGGACATCGATTTGAAGCGCCTGGGGAAGACGCTGGCGGCGGTGGCGGACAGGGGGCCGGAGGACTTCGCCGAGCTGATGCTGGTGCCCGGCGTGGGCGCGCGGACGCTGTTCGCGCTGGCGCTCTGCGCCGAGGTCGTCCACGGCGCGCCGAGCCGGTTCGCGGATCCGGCGCGCTTCTCGCTGGCGCACGGCGGGAAGGACGGGCACCCGTTCCCCGTCCCGCTCAAGGTCTACGACGAGACGATCCGGGTGCTGAAGGACGCGGTCGGGCGCGCGCAGCTGGGGGAGAACGAACGCCTGGGCGCGATCCGCCGGCTCGACGAGCAGGCGCAGGTGGTGGATGCGGTGGCGGTGACGGACGACGAGTTTGCAGCGGCGGTCGAACGGGAGTGGCGGACCAAACCCACGCTCGGCGGTCGCACGGTCGCCGACGATCGGAGCCCGCGCCAGCTCGGCTTGCCGTTCTGAATCAGGTCTCTCGACGCTCGCTTTGATGGCAGTTCGCCGAAGGCCTCAGCGCGCCTCGTCGCCTTCCGGCAGCCCGTACTGCGCCCCCGCACCGGCCTGCTCCGCCAGGGGGTTGTTCATGATGGCCAATATCCCGGCGGCGGTGAGGAGCGCGCCGACACCCAGCGTGATCTCGCCGGCGAGAGTCATGCCGTGGTTGTCCTTCGCGAGGCCGGTGGGCAGCAGGGCGGCGCCGGTGGCAAACGAAGCGCCGCCGAAGGTCGCGCCCAAGACGCCCAGGACGAAGCCGGCACCGCCCGACTGGCGCCAGCCGAGCGCGCGGCGGTAGAGGGTCGGGCGCGGGGACGCAAACACGCTGACGAGATCGACGCCGCCCGCGCCGCGCAGGGGAAAGGCGATCAGGTGCCGCCCCGGCGGCAGATCCAGGACACAAGGCGACGTGCAGCTCGCCTGATCCTCGAGCTCCTCTGTTTCGACCTGCTCATCATTCACCTGCTCGGTGACCGAGACCCGCTTTACCGCGCGCACCTCGGTGGGTCCGTCGACCACGTCGACGTAGATACGGCCGAGCCCAGGCGCCAGCGGGACGGTCGCGGGCGGCGGCACCACCGGGCCCGGCGTCGCACGAGGCGGAAGCTCGTGGATGCAACCGGCGGCGGCCAGCGCCAGGACGGGGAGGATGAGAGCGGAGCGTACCGTCACCGGATCCCGCGCCAGCTCGGGTTTTCCGTTCTGAATCCAGTCTTTCAACGCTCGCCTTGATCTACGGGCCGGGCGCGTCCGGCGCGTATTGTCGAATGCGTCCTGCCTCGACGATCCAGAGGTTCCCTTCGATCTTCGACTGCCGCAGCGCTTCGACGAGCGTGCCCATCAGGGATTCGAGGTCTGAAATGGTCGCACGCGAACGGGGTCGCAAGACCGCGATCCCCGAGAAGCTCGTGGGCGGAAACCGCAGCGGATTCGAAAAATCGAGATCCATCGTGACGAGGCAGCGGCCTTCGGCATGGCACTGCGCGATGAGATCGACGTCCTTGGCCGAAGTCATCTTCTGTCCGACGACTGTCGCGACATCGTGGCCCGCGCCGGCGAGTACCGCTGCGCCCCGACGGCCGAGGTTCTCGTCGAGCTTGAACCTCACGCGGTTCGCTTGAGCGGAATATCGACGTAGCGGTCGCGTGACATCTCGGCGCCATAGGCCAAGCAGGCGAGGACGTCCTCCGCGACGAGACCAGGGTACTCGTCGAGGACGTCCTTGACGGTGGCCCCGCCGGCCAGAAGGTCGAGAATCAGCGAGACCCAGACCCGATGACCACGAATGCACGGTTTTCCAAAGCAGATGCTCGGATCGATGGTGATTCGCGAAAGAAGCGCCGTCCTGTCCATGCTTGGCTCTCGTAAGTAATGTAGCACTTCCGCGCGGACCCTGTTCGCGTTGGCCCTCGTCGCCGGGGTCGAAACCGGTGCCGCGAGAAAAGCGATACCATGGGTGCGATGCGACGGGCGGGTGAACGGTGCCGGTGGGTCGTGGTGGCCGCGGCTCTGCTGGCAGGAGCGGGCGCCTGCAGCCCGGCGCGCCCGGCGACCGAGACCGTGCACGGCGCGGTCAGCTCGGCTCCGCTCATTGGCGCCGAGCTGCCGCTCGACAACGTCGTCTACACCCAGCAGGACGGCCAGCAGATGACCCCCTTCGTCGCGGGCGGCGGCCCGGGCGCGCTGCTCGTCTGGAGAAACGATCCCATGCCGGGATTCGCGGTGTCACCGCTTTCGATCGACTTTGCGCGGATCGATCCGCAGGGGAACCTGCTCGATCCGCTGCCGGTGACGATCGGGACGCCGACGGACGTCGTCAGCCCGGGGGGGCCGGTGGCGGCCTGGAATGGCAACCAGGCCCTGGTGCTCTGGACGGCGGGGGTTTCGGCTGCGGGCGACGTGGAGGTGCGCGGCACGCGCATCACCAGCGACGGCACCGTCCTCGATCCGGGCACGGCCACGCTGCCGGGCGGGATCGTCGTCGAGCTCGGGAGGCTGTACGAGGTCTACGACCTCCAGGTCGTGCCGTTCGGCACCGGCTTCATGGTCTTCTGGGCGTCGAGCAGCGAGTCGCCGTACTGCACCCGGGTGGGGGCCGACGGTTCGGTCGCCAGCACCGCCGGTTCGCCGGTGGCGCTGCCCGCGGACGGCGTCACGCGCGGGGTCGGCGACGCCGCGCCCGTGACGGGTGGCGTCCTGGTGGTGGTCGGCCAGTACATGGCGGGCCTCAAGGTGATGAAGGTCGACGGGAACGGCGCGGCGCTGACGCCGCTGTCGGACTGGGCGGGGGCCGCCACCACGAACGAGGCGGGGGAAGCGATCGCCTCGAACGGCGGCAACGGGGCGTTCCTCTGCTGGGGCGAGCAGTCGGCCAGCGGTCAGCCGGTGACGATCTACGCGCGGCGCATCGACGCCAGCGCCACCTGGGTCGATTCGGCGGCGTTCCAGATCCGGGCGGCCGGCGCGCAGGTGGGTTCGATCGGCGCCATCTGGGACGGGACGCGCTACATCTGCTCGTGGACCGACAAGGGGACGGCCGTGCGCGCCGCGTTCCAGCCGGTCGCCGCCAGCGGCACGCCGCTCGCCGCCACGACTGTCGGGCCGTCGACCTTGTCCACCACCTCGGTCCAGTCGGCGCAGATCGCCTGGACGGGCAGCGACTACGCGGTGGCCATGACCCGCACGGAGACCGCCGTCATCCAGCCCGCGGGCTACGGCGCCAACCCGGACGGCGTGCTGCTGCGGATGCTGGACGCAAACCTGCAACCGCTGGGGACCGACGCGACGGTGGTGACGCGCGAGCCGAACCAGCAGACCACGCCGCGGGCGGCGGCGACGCCGGACGGCGTCTACCTCGTCTACGCCGACGACCGCCGGCGCGACAACCTGACCATGCAGGGGCACTACAACCAGGACGTCTACGCGGCGTTCGTGACGTTGTCCGGCGGCGCGCTCACCAGGACGGTCACACCGCTGGTCGCCACCGCATTCCCCGAGTACGACCCGTCCGTCACCTGGAACGGCAGCCAGCTGATGCTCTTCTACGCGACCAACGCGGACTCGACGGCCGCGCAGGACTACATCCAACTCGCCAGCTCGAGCGGCACGACGGTCGGCAATCGGATCGGCCCGCTGGGCGTCTATGACACAGAGTCCCCCGCAGTCACCCTTTGGAACGGACAGAACCTCCTGGTCGCCACCGTGGTCCGAGACGGTGGAGGCGAGGCCCTCAACTACTTCCGCGTCTCGCCGGCCGGCGTGGTGCTCGACCCCTCTACAGGCAGGTCTCCCGGACCCCAAGTGGAGCTGGGGTCGTGGGTCATGACCACCCTGCAAGGGGTCGCCCTGGGCGACAAATACCTGCTGGTCGGTCAGCAGTCGCCCGAAACTTCCACCGGCGCCGCTGGCGCCAACTTCGACATCGTCGGCTTGGTCGTCAACGCCGACGCAACGCCCGCCACCACGAAAGTGGTGCCCATCGCCACGGGCACCGACATTCAGGACGTCCCGGTCGTGGCGACCGACGGGACCAGCGCGCTGGTGATCTGGCGCGACCGCGGAGGTGCGGGGTCCGCGATCGTCGCGGCGCGCGTCGACGCCACGCTGGCGCGGCTCGATGCGACGGACGTGGTGATCGCGCAGGCCGCGCCGCCGACGACGCTGGGCGCGCCGGCGGTTGCGTGGAACGGAAGCGCCTACGCGGTGGTCTGGACCGAGGGGAGCGGCGGCACGCTGGCCTTCGACGGCTGCCTGCTCGGGGCGGATCTGCATTGCGTGCCCGGGAGCCAGTCGTCAACGTCGAGCGGCATCGCGGACATGCCGACTGCGGCGGTGGACGGCGGGGTGGTAGGGAGCGGTGAGGTGCAGGCGCCGGCGTTGTCGTGGACGACGGGCGGCGGTGTGTTGTCGTATCAGCGGCTCGATACGACGGCGTACGTGAACAAGGAGCGGATGTTCCTGCGGCCGGTGACGTTGGGGGCGGGGATGGCGGTGCCGGATGGGGGGGTGGGCGGTGCGGGCGGGGGTGGTAACGGCGGCGGCGGCGGTAAGAGCGGCAACGGTGGCACGGCGGGTGCGGGCGGCGTCGGCGTGGGGGCAGGTGGGGCGGGCGGGCGGGCGGTGCGGGCGGGGCCACGACTGGAGGCGGCGGCGGGGCCGGCGGATCGGCCGGCACGGGCGGTGCGGCCGGTTCCGCCCCTGATGCCGGCGCCGGCGCGACGACGGGTGGAAGCAGCAGCGGCTGCAGTTGCGCGATCAGGGACGGCGAATCCGGTGTCCGCGTTCGGCGTGCTGCTCATCGCCGGGCTAGTGTTGTTTCGCCGGCGGCGGGGCTGACGGGCAACCGTTCCCCGGTTCCGCTGAAGGTCTACGAGGAGACGACCCCGGTGCTCAAGGACACGGTCGGGCACACGACGCTGGGGGAGGGGCAGCAGTTGGCGGCGTTCCGGAGGTGGATGCGCAGGCCCGGGTGGCCGAAAGGCAGCGGCGGTGACGAAGGGAAAGTTTGAGGTGGGGGTGGAGCGCTGCCTCGATGCGTAGCGCTTTCAACGAGACCGGACCAGGATCGCAGCGTGGGAAGACAGACAGTGCTCGTGCTCTACGTGCTCGCGATGGTGGCCGTCGTGGTCGGCGTGGACGTCCTCTGCTTCAGGAACCGGTTCTGGGAGCGGTTGATGGCGAACGTCGGGATCGTCCTGGTGTTCGGGGCGTTCTATCTGAGGTTCCTGAAGCGTCCGTGAGCGAGAGCCCTAACCCCCGGTGCCCTGGCCCTTCTCCGTCGCCGTCAGATGGCGATAGAAGGCCAGGGCGTTGCGATCCAGATCATAGAGCGAGAATTCGCGCGGACCCCAGGTCGTGTCGCGCACGTCGCGCGTGCCGATGATGGGATGCGTTTCTTTGAACATCCGATCAGTCTCCTTCCTCGTCCGGGCCGCACGGGGTCTTGGGCGGCTGGCCGGTCTCGCGGTCAACGATGAAGACGTTTACGTCGCCGTCCTTGACGGTGGCTTTGACTTTGTAACGGTGCCCGCCACGGGCTTTGAGACACAAGTTGCGCATGCCGGATTTGTAATAGGTGACCACCCCCAGCGACGCTTCGCTGGTCTCGGCGGTGACCATGAAGGTGTGAGGGCCCGGCTTCAGCTCGAAGGGACCGCTGCCGGATCGGGGCAAGCGAACACGGTCGATCCAATAGATCTCGCCTCCCTCGATGGTGGACTGGTCTGGCCCGACATGCGCGCACGAGCCGATGACGCCGGTGACAGCCAACAGCAGAAACCGAAGTCGCACAACGCCGCCCTTCTAAAGCCTCGGGTCGGAGGCTGTCAAACCTCGTGAGGATGGTTCAAGCCGAAGCAGCTCGGTCAGGCCCTGCGCCGGAGCTTCGCCTTCTGCGACATGGATCCGTAGGACTGTCCGCACGATGGTCAGCCGGCCGAGTTCCGGCCGGGCGGGAAGGAGATATCCCCAGGGTCCTGCGGTCTACCCGTGGCCCAGATCTGGCATTGAGCTCTGCTACACTGGAGAGGAGATGTCGATGGCAGGCGGCGATGTCACGATCGAGATTCTGAGGGAGATCCGCGACGAGATACGAAATGTTCGCGGTGAGGTCCAGGAGTTGCGGGTCGATACAAATGGGCGGTTTGACGAGGTCCGGGAGGAGATTCACGCGTTTCGAACTGAGACGGCCGAGCGCTTCGGCGTCGTGGAGACGGCCTTGCTCGATCTCGCCGAGCAACATCGGTTTCTCGTGCGTTCCAACCGGGCGACCGCCGAGCGCGAGTCGCGCCTCGAGCCGCGCGTGAGCTCGCTCGAGAGCCGCGTCGATAAGCTCGAATCGAAGTAGGGCGGGCGCCGGCGCAAAGGCAGGATCGGGAGAACCTGCGCGAGCTGGCGATGCACGACCCGCTGACCGGCCTCTTCAACCGGCGCCAAGTCGAGGAGGAGCTGCGCAAGGAGCTCGACAGAGCCGACCGCCACGGCCGGCCGCTCTCCCTGGCGATGATGGACGCCGACCACTTCAAGCGCATCAACGACGGCCACGGCCACCAGACGGGCGACGAGGTGCTGCGCGTGCTCGCGCGGCGGTGTCAGAAGATCCTCCGCTCGCACGATCTCATCGGCCGCTACGGCGGCGAGGAGTTCGTCATCGTGTTTCCCGAGACGACGCTGGCCGAGGCCGCCGTGGTCGCCGAGCGGCTGCGCGCCGCGGTGGGCGAGCACCCGATCAAGTTCGGCGACGCCGCGCTGGAGGTCACCGTCTCGATCGGGCTCGGCGAGCTCGTCCCTGGGCAGGGGCTGGAAAAGCTGTTCCAGCGCGCCGACTCGGCGCTCTACCGGGCCAAGCAGGACGGACGCAACCTCGTCCGCGTCTGACGGGCGGTATGGATTCGTAGGTCGAACCCGGGCGCGACAGCACTGTCGCGGTTTCCCGGCATTGGGTCGGGCGCTTCGTGCGGAGTCCTGAAATTGCGCAGTCTTGTCTGAGGTCCGGTTGTTGCTTCACAATCGGGGCATGGAAAAAGGACGCCAGCTCGCCAGCCGCCGACCGCTGGTCCATTTCGTCGCCCTTCTGTTCGTCGTCGGGTGCGGAAGCAGTGGCGGCTCGAGCGGGTGCCCACAGAGCGCCTATCCAACGAACACTATTTGCTGCTTGTCCGCTGCACAGGACCCACTGACCGAGCCTTATGTTTGCGACGAGAGCACGGTGACCTGGGTGTGCCCTGGAAACTACGTTCAGGCACCCGCAGTATCTGGGTGCGTCGGCGGCGGCACCGGAGGCGGATCCGGCGGGAGCGTTGGTTCCGGAGGCAGCGGTGGGGTCGGCGGGAGCGTTGGTTCCGGAGGCGGTGGCGGGATCGGCGGGAGCGTTGGTTCCGGGGGCGGCGGTGGGATCGGCGGGAACGTTGGTTCCGGAGGCAGCGGTGGGATCGGCGGGAGCGTTGGTGCCGGCGGCGACGGCTGGACCGGCGGCGACGGCTGGACCGGCGGGAGCGTTGGTTCCGGAGGCGGCGGTGGGATCGGCGGGAAGCTCGGTTCCGGAGGCGGTGGTGGGCTCGGCGGGAAGCTCGGTTCCGGGGGTGTCGGCGGAGGTATGGGCGGGATCGGCGGCGCCGGCGGGCTCTCCGGCGTGAACGGCACTTGCGGCCCCGCCAACAACGGACAGGGCGGCTCCGAGTGCGGCAAGCAGGGGATCACCTGCTGCACCAGCGGCGCCTGCGATTCGGGGCTGCGCTGTATCACCGGCGCCATCTGCGCGCGCCTGTGCTCCGTCGACGGCGGCGTCTCCTCTTGTCCGTCTGGCGGCAGCTGTCAGTCGACGTCCGCGTGCTGCGTGGGAACCGGCTGCGCGGCCCTCCAGGTCATGGTCTGCCTGTAGGTCAGGGGAACGACAGCGACGGATAGAACGCCACGGCGTTGGCCTTCAGCGCCGTCACCGTGCTGGAGGTCATGACGGCGTTCGTGAAGAATGCCTCGCGCATCAGGACCGCGTCGGGTTGACTGAGGTCGCCACCGCCGCCCAGGTGGATGGCCGTCCCGGCGTTCAGCTGGGCCTTGGGAGGCGAGTGCGAGAATTTTTGGGTGCCGTTCAGGAACGTGCTCACGGCATTCGAGGTCGGGTCGAACTGGGTCACCACCAGCGCGTTGGCGACGGGCGAGGTGCCGTAATCGGCCAGATCGTTGTCCTCTTCTTCTTCCGCGCCGACACAGTAAGAGGTGGACGAGCCGCAGTTGACGGCGATGCAGCAGCCGCCCGAATCTCTCCACCCGTACGCCAGGGCGAGCATGAAGTCCGTCCCGTGGGTGTCGGCGGCGTTGTACTTGTGCGTGAGGCCGATGACGCCGCAGCAATAGACGCTGTTCGAGACCGGCTTGCCGTTGTACATGATGCCCATCGCCTTGGTCCCGCCGTTGATGCCGGTCGCGAAGTTGTCGCCGGACAGCGCGTATTCTTGCGGCGAGACGGTGGTCAGGATGGGGAGCCCGGTCGTGGACTCGATCGTGAACTTGGCGGCGCACGTGTATCCACCCGCGCTGCAGTCGGGCTTCCACGGCGTGTTCCACACGCCCGGCGTCAGGTCGTTACTTCCGCTGTGAACCTGCCCGTAGACCTTCGCGACGACGCAGTTCGACTGGCTCCCGTTGCAGAAGGCGCTCCAGGTCGTCATGTCGGCGGCGTGAGCGGACGTCTGGCCGATGTTCAGGGTTGTCTTGTCCGAGGTCCGCCCCAGCTGGAGGAGCGGCCCGGTGTAGCTGGCCACCATCGCCCGGGTCACGCTGTACGCCTCCGCGCAACCGTTCGGGACCACGTCGCACGGACCCTGGTAGGGCGATCCGGCGGTTCCGGCCGAGCCTCCGGACCCACCTCCGGTTCCACCGCCGGTCCCCCCGGAGGCCGTCGCGCCGCCGGACCCCGTGGTTCCCCCGCTGGCGGTCGTTCCCCCCCGGCCTCCGGAGCTGGTCGTGCCGCCGCTGCCGGCCGTGCCTCCCGAGCCGGTCGTGCCGCCCGAGCTGGTCGTGCCGCCGCTGCCGGTCGTGCCTCCGGAGCTGGTCGTGCCGCCGCTGCCGGTCGTGCCGCCCGAGCTGGTCGTACCGCCGCTACCGATTGCACCGCCCGTGCTGGTGGTACCGCCACTGCCGACTGCGCCGCCCGTGCTGCTGGTACCGCCGCTGCCCGCCGCGCCGCCGGACCCGGTCGTACCACCGGTATCCGTCGAGCCGCCCGAGCCGGTCGCGCCTCCGCTCCCCGACGTGCCGCTCGAGCTGCCGCAGCCTCCGAGAACCAGCATGACGCCGACGCCCGACAGAAGAACGATCGCTCTCATGGGACCTGCGCCCTCCCGAGTTTCGACACGCTGCACACTTGATAATTGCCGCTCGAGACTCTCGGTTGTCAAAGAATCTGTGCGGGAGTCACGGTTACCCTGTCGCTTGACATGCAAGTAAATACTTGCATGATAGAGCCCATGAGCGACGCGGACATCCTGTTCAAGGCGCTGGCCGATCCGGGGCGGCGAAAGCTGCTGGACCGTCTGCACGCCCACGACGGCCAGACGTTGAGCGAGCTCTGTCAGCACCTGGACATGACCCGTCAGGGGGTGACCCAGCACCTGGCCCTGCTGGAGGCGGCGAACCTGGTGGCGGTGCAGTGGCGGGGGCGGGAGAAGCTGCACTTCCTCAATCCGGTGCCGCTGCAGGAGATCTACGACCGCTGGATTCAAAAGTTCGAGAGGCCGCGGCTCAAGGCGCTGCGCGATCTGAAGCAGCGCCTCGAGGGAGCGGAGCCACGACTGACCCACGACCGCATGACCGATCCAAAACCAAGGAGAAAATCATGACCGCAAACAACCGCAGCAGCTTCGTGTACGCCACCTTCATCCGCACCACGCCCGAGAAGCTGTGGGCAGCGCTGACCGAACCTCAGTTCATCGACCAATACTGGTTCGGTATGAAGATCGAGAGCGCCTGGAAGAAGGGTTCGCCGTGGACGATGAATTTCCCTGACGGACGCCTCTGCGACACGGGCGAGATTCTCGAGATCGATCCGCCGCGGCGCATGGTCATCAAGTGGCACAATCAGTCGAAGCCGGAGCTCGCGGCCGAGGGGCCGTCTCGCTGCACGATCGAGCTCGAACCGACCGGCAAGGCGGTCAAGCTCACCATCAGGCACGAGATCGAGCGACCGGAAGCGAAGCTCATCACCGCCGTGTCGGGTGACTGGGGCTGGCCGCGCATCATCTCCAACCTGAAGTCGCTGCTCGAGACCGGGGAGGTGCTGGCCCTCGAATAGAGTCATTCACAGCCGGTGGGGCGCATCGCCGCGGTGGGGCGCCTGGCATCGACCTTGCTGTAACGACACCGCGCCGCGGGTGGTCGCGTGCGACGACGACCAAGGGAGGCCCTACGTCGTCGATTGGGCGCTCACGTTTTCGGGAGATCGGACATCCGCCTGCTCAGGGTGACCATGTCGATGAACGGGACCCAGCTTTCACAGCAGATGATCTCGCCGACCTACGTCTCGCAGGCCTGCGCGTGCGGCGACCAGACCACCAGCATCGGCACCGCCACCATCGCGCTGCCGTCTCCGTAGCGCGGCTTCTCGCGGACGCCCGGCAGAAGGGCCAGTTTCTACTTGCTGGTCGTCGTGACGTTCGCGACCGGGAACTGAATGCTTCCGACGCCGCCGCCCACCTCGACGTTGATGTGGACCGATGCCAGGCTCCCCAGGCTCCAGCCCTGCTTCGCCCACGCCGCGAAGTGATCGCTGACGGTGACGGTCCCGCATTGGTGCGCCGAGGCCCTGGTGCTCGTGATGTTGGTCCAGCCGCCCGTATGACCGGATTCGCACGCATTGGCGCCGCCCGTCCCGGTGGTCTGGCTGGTGGTCAGGTAGTACGTGGCGCCGTCAATGACGGCCGTGACGCTGCCCCTCGGTGCCAGGCCACTGAACGAGTCTTCGTTGATGTACCACTCGATACAGGGGCTGTGCATCCACCCGTACATTCCGATGGACGAGAAGCCGCCGGAGGAGCCCGTCTTCGATTCGACGAACTGAGCCGAAACCGTTCCGTAGGCGGTGTAGGTCTTTGGTTGGTTGAAATCCAGGCCGACGTGGGCCAGGAAGTCCATGCTGTTGTTCCAGGACGCCGAGAACGCGTGAGCATTGGGGAAGACGGTGATGCTTCCGCCGCTGCCGTTGGTCCAGATGCCGTAATTGAGGCCGTCGGCGGTGCCGTTGACGTTGGCTCCGGTGATCGTGTTCCCACCGGTCGGAAAGGGGGTCGTGCAATCGACCGTCACGCCGCCATCGGTGCCGGTCGTGCCGCCGGTGCCGTTCGTGCCGGCGGCGCCGCGCCCGGCCGCGCCATTCGTGCCGGCGGCGCCGCGCCCGGCCGCGCCATTCGTGCCGGCGGCGCCGCGCCCGGCCGCGCCCGTCGCACCGCCGGTGCCGGTTGTCCCGGCGACACCTGTCGTCCCACCCGAGGCGGTCGAGCCGCCGGAGCCGGTCAAGCCGCCCGAGCCGGTCGTGCCGCCGGAGGCGGTCGAGCCGCCGGAGCCGGTCAAGCCGCCCGAGCCGGTCGTCCCAGCCCGAGCCGGTCGTTCCACCCGAGCCGGTCGTTCCACCCGAGCCGGTCGTTCCCCCCGAGCCAGTCGTCCCACCCGAGCCAGTCGTCCCTCCCGAACCAGTCGTTACCCCGGAGTCGGTCGAGCCCGCGCAACCTGCGAGGGCCAAGCACGTCGCGACAGTCGAGAACAGAACCTTGGATCTCATGGGGGTCGCTCCTTCAAAGGGACCAGGTATTCGACGAGCTACGCGCGGCGGGCAGGGATCAAGCCTGGGACCGGCCAGCTGAAAGCGCCTGACGCAATGTGCCCAATCCGCGCAAAACCACGGCCCTACGTAGATCATTGCCCCGACGTGGCAGCTGTTGTCACGGAAAGTCGCAGGGAGGCCTGTTTGTCGGCAGGCCGCCGAATCTCCCAGGTGCTTCCGGCTCAGGGCAGCCGGAGGCGGACGATCGTGCCGGGGGGCGTGACGGTGAAAGCGAGCATGCCCGGTGTGCCGGCGGTGTAGGAGGTGGTGACGGTCACCTGCTCGTCGCCCTGCCTGCAGCTGTACGTCATCTCGCAGCTCGCCGTCGGCTTGGTGCAGCTCCACGTGTCGTAGGGCACGGGCAGCCCACCGTGGAAGGTGTAGGTCAGCGGGACTTCGGTCGCGGCGTCGATGCCGGCGTCGACCTCGGTCGCGGCGTCGGCGCCGGCGTCGACCTCGGTCGCAGCGTCGGGCGGAGTCGCAGCGTCGAGGCGAGTCGCAGCGTCGGGGTGGGTCGCGGCGTCGGGGCGAATCGCAGCGTCGGTGGCGGCATCGCTCGCGGCGTCGGGGCGGGTCGCGGCGTCGGTGCGAGTCGCGGCGTCGGGGCGGGTCGCGGCGTCGGGGCGGGTCGCGGCGTCGGTGGCGGCATCGCTCGGGGCGTCGGGGGAGCCGTCCGTGGCGCCGTCGGCACCCGCGGCCGCGAGCGGCAGCGCGTAGGCCGCCGTGAAGAGCGCCTCGCCGTCCGGGCCGATGGCGGCGTAGACCCCATCGGGGATCGGTTGGCAGCTCGAGGAGCCCGTGCAGCCGAGCGCGAGCGGAAACGTCGTCAACACGAAGAGGCTCAGGACGACGGTTAGCTTCGACACCCGACTCTCATCATTTCGCGGAGTGGGGTCTGTCGTCAATCGGTCGAAACCGCGCGATCTTCGCACACCGAACGCTAGACGGACGCGGGTGCTTCGGGTTCCCCGCGGACGAAGGTCATCTTGAGGCAGGGGGCCAAGCCGATCTCGACGGCCAGCGTGGAGGCCCGCAATTGGCCGACCTCCGCACCCTTCTGCAGGCGAGCACCTTTGGCGAGTGCCTTGAGGATGGCGCAGGCCAATGTCTTGTCCGGGTTGGCGGCGGTGATGCGCGCGATCGCCTCCTCGGACACCTCGCTGGTCGCGAAGATCGCCACGACCTTCGGCGGCAGCCCGACCTCGACCTCGACCTCCGACGGGGTGCAGCCGGCCTCTTCCAGAAGCGGCATCGCCGCGTTGAGCAAGCCCAGCATCTCGCGCACCTTCGTGACGCCCGCGTTGGCCAGCTCGCTGCCGTCCGCAAGCTCGAAAGCCTTGTCCTTCGCCTTCTGAAGTAACCCCACGGTCCCACCTCCCACCTTGATCTAAGGTCGCTCCTGCACCGTTCAATCGTTCGAGCGGCCGGGCCCACGGTTCGTGCTGGTTTTGCGAAGACAGCGTAGATAACCGGGGCTGAGCTCTTCCTTGTTCCACGAAAGAGCCCATCATCCCGGGGCGCGATGTGCTTTTCGGCCACCGGCAGCTTCGCCGTCGCAACCGTCATCGCGGGGGTCGGCGCCGTCGCGATCAACCAGGACAAGCCGCGGTCACACAGAATGTTGGCGCTGGTCCCGCTGCTCTTCGCGGCCCAGCAGGTGGCCGAGGGCGTCGTCTGGATGACCATCGGCCACCCGGCGCAGTCCTGGCTGCAAGCGATAGCGGTCGATCTGTTCATCAGCTTCGCTCTGATCTGCTGGCCGATGTGGGTTCCGATCTCGCTCTTCGTCGCCGAAAGGAATCCCCGCCGTAGAAAGGCCCTCGCGGTGCTGAGCTGGGTCGGCGTGGCCGTGGGGATCTATGCGACCGTGCTTCTGATTCGCGGGCGACCGACCGCGCACGTCGCGGGGCACAGCATCGCCTACAGCTACGTCGAGCGAGGACCGGCGCTGGTGCTGGCGCTGTACCTGCCCGGCTACGTCTTGCCGACGGTGGTGCCGTTCTTCATCTCCACGATCAGCAGGGCCAAGATCATGGGGATCGTCCTCTGCGTGTCGCTGCTGGCCACGTTCCTGATCGAGCGACAGGCCCTCACGTCGGTGTGGTGCTTCTTTGCCGCCATCCTGAGCGTCCTCATCGTCCTCAGCATCAGCAAAGATCATCGTTTGATGATCAAACCCGCCTGACGTCGGCCGTCGGCTCACCGGGCGGGCTTCGTCTTGCGGGCGGCGGTCTTCTTGGTTTTTCCTGCTTGCGGCGCCACCGCGCCCTCGACCTTGGCCAGCTCGGCGGCGGCGATCGCCTGGAAGGTCTCCAGCGGGTAGGCGCCGCCGATCTTGTGGCCGTTGATGAAGGTGGCGGGCGTGCCGTTGACGCCGACCTCGAGCCCTTCCGCGGTGTCGGCCGCGATGCGGGCCTTGTAGCGCTCGGCGTCGAGGTCGGCCTTGAAGCGGGCCATGTCGAGCCCCAGCGTGGCGGCGTACGTCTCCAGGTTCGCGCGGTCGAGCGCCGTGTTGTTCTCGAACAGGAGGTCGTGCATCGGCCAGAACTTCCCCTGCGCGTGGGCCGCCATCGCCGCCTCGGCGGCGGGCGCGGCGTTGGCGTGAAAAGGCAGCGGGTAGTTCTTCCAGACGATGCGGAGCTTCCGGCCGTACTGCTTCCCGAGCGCCGCCAGCGTCGGCTCGACCCGCTTGCAGAAGGGGCACTGGAAGTCGGAGAAGACGACCAGCACGAGCGGCGCGTCGGCCGGCCCCTTCGACGGCGCGTCGCCCGGCTTGACCGCGTAGACCTTGGTGTCGTCCTCGGGGCGCGCGGGCCCGTCGTCGTCGGCGGCGGCGTCGGTCTTGTCGGGCGGGCGCACCGCCAGCGCGTCCTTCATCAGCTCGGCGTAGACCTTCGCGCGCGGCGTCCCCTTGGCGATCATCGCCAGGGCGGTCTCGAGCTCGGCGTCGACCAGCGGCTTGAAGGCCTCGTAGGGCTGCGCGCCCACCAGGCGCTTGCCGTTGACGTAGAAGGTCGGCGTCCCGTTCGCCCCGGCCTTGATCCCCGCCAGCGCGTCGGCGTCGATCCCGGCCTTGCCCGCCTCGGCGTCGAGCGCCGCGCGGAAACGGCCGACGTCGAGCCCCAGCTCGGCGGCGTTCTTCTCGTAGCGTTCGCGCCCCAGCGTCCCTGGCGGCGCCGCGTAGAGGCGGTCGTGCATCGCCCAGAACTTTCCCTGCGCGGCCGCCGCGCGCGCCGCGACGGCGGCCGGCCGCGCTTGCTCGTGAAACGGCAGCGGCTGATCGCGCCAGACGAACCGGATCCGGTCGGGGTAGTCGTGGCGCAGGCGATCGAGCGTCTCCTCCGCGCGTACGCAGAACGGGCACTGGAAGTCGGCGAACTCGACGATGGTGACCGGCGCGTCCGCGGGGCCGCGCGCCGGCGCGCCGGCGACGTCGACCCGGATGCGGCGGTTGGCGTCGGGATCGGGCTTGGCGGGCGGAGGGGCGGGGCGGTCTTCTTTGTCGAGGCCGTTCTTGGTGAGGGCCGCGTACAGCTGGGCGCGCGGCGTCCCGGCCGCGAGCAGCGCGTTGGCCTTGCGGAGCTCCTCGTCGATCACCTGCTTGAACGCCTCGATCGGCTGCGCGCCGCGGAGCGATCGGCCGTTGATGAAGAACTGCGGCGTTCCGCCCGCGCTGAACCGGGCCTCGTCGGCGGCGTCGCGGTCGATGCGCGCCTTTCCTGCGTCGCCGTCGAGGGCGGCGCCGAAGCGGTCGACGTCGAGGCCGAGCTCGCGCGCGTAGCCGGTCAGCGCGTCGCGTTCCAGCGCCTGCTGGTTGGCGAACAGCTTGTCGTGCATCTCCCAGAACCTCCCCTGCTCGCGCGCCGCCTCCGCCGCCTGGGCCGCGAGGCGCGCGTTGGCGTGGAACGACAGCGGGTTGTGTCGGTAGACGAGCGCCAGGTCGGCCCCGTACCTCTCGAGCAGGGCGTCGAGCGTCGGCTGCACCCGCCCGGTGAAGGGGCACTGGAAGTCGCCGAACTCGACGATGGTGACCTTCGGCTGGGCGCCGCCGCGCACCGGTGCGTCGAGCGTCGGCACGCGGTAGACGGTCTTGCCCGCGCTCGGCGGCCCGCTGTCCCGCATCGACGGATTGGCCCCGATCAAGAACGTCGCGTAGAGCCTGTCACGCGGGACCCCGCGTCCGAGCAGCCGATCGGCGCGCGCGATCTCGTCGTCGATGACCTTCTTGAACTCGGCGAACGGCTGCGCGCCCAACACCGACCGGCCGTCGATGAAGAAGGTGGGCGTCCCGCGCACGCCGATCATCTTGCCGAGCGCGAGATCGGCGTCGACGCGCGCCTTGGGGGCGTGCGTGTCGAGCGCCTGGCGAAACGCGGGCAGGTCGAGCCCCAGCTCGGCGGCGCGCGCCTCGAGCCCCGCGCGTTCCAGCGCCTGCTGGTTGGCGAACAGCTTGTCGTGCATCTCCCAGAACTTCCCCTGCCACTCGGCCGCCACCGCCGCCTCGGCGGCCGGCGCCGCGTTCGGGTGAAACGGCAACGGGCTGTGGCGGAAGACGATTCGCACGTCGTCGGGGTAGGTCGTCCGGATCTGGTCGAGCGTCGGGTTGACGCGCGCGCAGAACGGGCACTGGAAGTCGGAGAACTCGACGATCGTGACCTTGGCCGTCGCCGGGCCGCGCGACGGTCCGTCGGCCGGCACCGCGACACGCTCCGCCGGTGGGCCGTCGTCGGTGATCGCTGCCGCCCCGGGCGCGACCGCCGTGGCGCTCACCGCGGGCGTTGGCGCCGGCCTGGCGGGCGGGGGCGCGGTGGACGGGGCGCAGGCGAGCCCGCCAGCCGCGACGAGGATGAGCCCGAGGAACCAAGAACGGCATTGCACGCCCGAACGATACCGCAACGAACGGCGCGGCGATCCGACAACCCCGCGAGATGATCTTCGAGGTGGAGTGGACGAGCGAAGCGTGGACGGAAGTGCGAGCGCTCTCGGCGAACGAGCGCCATCCCGTGATGGTGGCGGTCGCGGCGCTCGCCCGTCGCGCCGACGCGGGGACGCGCGACCGCAAGCCTCTCGCGGGACGGCTGGGCCTGGCACCCGATCCGATCTGGGCGTGGCGCGTTCGCCGGCGCGACCTGCTCCTCTACTGCGTGACGGGGCCGACCGGCCAGGACGGCCGCTGTTGCGCCCGCGTCCTCCGTGCCGTCATCGGGTGTCCGCCCGGCCCGCTCGTCTTCACGGCGGCCGAGGCGCGCGAGCTCGAGCGGCGCCGCCGCACCCTCTGGAAGCTCGGCGGCGGGATCTCGCACGAGGTCGTCCGCCGCGCCTGGCTCGCCGAGCTGGCGCGCGATCTCTCCTGAGGCGGCCGCACTCGGAGAGGCTCTTTTCGCGGCGCTGCCGGCAGGTGTACGATCGCGGTGTGCGGCGACCGGCGCTGGCGGCGGCGATCTTGGCGACGTTGGCGGGCGTGAGCGGCTGCGGCGGCGGGCCCGTCAACGGCGGGTGGCAGGCGTATCCGGTCCCGGGCGCGATGGGGGTGACGGCGGTCTGGTCGTTCGCGCCCGACGACGTCTGGGCCGGGAGCCAGATCGTGCTCCACTTCGACGGCAGCGCCTGGACGCAGGTGGCGACGCCGACGGCCGGCTTCGTGGCCGACTTCTGGGGCTTCGCGCCCGACGATCTGTACGCCGTCACCGGCGTGACCCTCCTCCGCTGGAACGGGACCGCCTGGTCGACGGTCGACCTCGGCGGCGCTGTCGCCCCGACTGACCTCCAGGCGATCTGGGGGACCTCCGACGACGATCTGTGGCTGGGCGACACGCTCAACAGCCAGGTGTTCCACTGGAACGGGACGGCCTGGTCGACGACCGTCGCCCAGACCACCGACGTCGAGGATCTCTGGGGCGTCCCCGGCGCCCCGGGCGGACCGCTGTTCGCGTCGGGGACGTTCGGGATCTCGCGCTGGAACGGCAGCGCCTGGAGCGCCGCCTCCGGCGTGGCGATCATGGGCGGCGCCAGTGGCCTGTGGGGCTTCGGCGCCGCCGACGTCTGGGCGGTGGGCAACTTCGGCACGCTCGCGCACTGGAGCGGCGCCGCCTGGACCGACACCACGCCGTACGACCCCAACTTTCTCGCGGTGGGGGAGTCGGTGTGGGGCGCGGCGCCCGACGACGTCTGGGCCGTTGGCGATCTGGGGACGATCGATCACTGGGACGGCAAGGTTTGGACGCAGGTCCTGGTGGGCGCGTTTCCCTACTACCCGCAGCTCGACAAGGTGCACGGGTCGTCAGCGGACGACGTCTGGGCGGTCGGCCTTGGCACCGACGGCAAGAACAGCGGCGTCATCCTGCACCACGCGCCGTAGCGCGACGCGCGCGGCGCCGGCAACTTCGCGGAAGCGTCAGGGGGTGCGCAGGGCGAGCTGAACGGTCACGCGCGTCTGGGCCGGCAACCCGGTAGGCGCGGCGCCGTTCGCCGCGCGCGTCGCGAGGCAGCGATCGCGGGGCGTGGCGCCCGAATCGACCGCCGCCACCCGCAGCGCGCCGTGCGCGTCGGTCTCGAAGCTGAACAGCGGGGGCGTCGTGCCCGCCTCGCCCCGGCAGGCCGTCACCCAGGAGGTGGCGCCCACGGCGACAAACGGGACGAACGGCTCTTCGTGGCCGGGCGGCTCGGTGAGGAGCGCGCCGCGCGCGACCGCCGCGTTGCCCGGGAGCTCGAAGCCGACCCCGGCCGGCGCCGGCTCGTCGTGCGTCGCGCGGGTTCGACAGCCGCTGGCCGCCGCGATGAGGCCGGCGATGGCCAGGAGGATCGGAGACAGTTTTCGCGTGCGCATAAAAAAAAGGCAGGGTCGACGCGTGCGCCGACCCTGCCCATGAAAGAAAAAACTACGGGGCCGCCGTCTCGGCGCAGTTGAGCGTGCTGCCGGCAACCTTGCAAACGAAGACCTTGCGGAGGGCGCCGAACAGGAACAGGTCGTTCCGCGTGATCACGATCGTGCCGTCGGGAGCAGCCGCCACACCACCGTAGGCGCAGCCGCCCACCACGGCGCCGGTAGCGCCAAGGGTTGCAACCAACAGAGCCACCGCCGAGAACCGCTTCCAGATCGAGGTCGATTTCATCTCATCTCCTTTGGGCTAAACTGCGTCGAGGGACGGCTTGAAATATCCCAGAACGCGACAAAGCGCAATCGGGGCAGGTGTCGCGAAATCGGAGATGCAATGGCGCTGCAAATTTTTGCTGAACCTTTCGTTCGTTGCGGCAGGTAGTCGCTCGATGCGGAAGATCCGTCTCGTCTCGGGGTTTACGCTGATCGTCGTTGGCGCCGCTTGTCAGAGCCGCAGCCTACCGCCGCCCCCCGCGGACGAGCCGAAGCACGACACGACGCCGTCCTGCGGCCAGGTCTTCAACGATCCCAAGGTGCACGGCGGGTCGGGCTGTTGCTACGACCAGAGTGCCGGGCTGCTCAAGAGCGCCGACGTCGTGGCCGCCTGTGGCGTGCCGGCGGCCGGATATCTCGGGCAGACGCGTGACGGGAGCGCCTGCCGGCTTCATTTTCAAAAAGCCGGCGCCGATCCGGCGGAGACGTTCGTGATGGTGAGCCACCCCGCCATTCCCGCGGGGGCGCCGGCGCCGATGGCGCCCGATCCGATGCTGGTCTGGACCTGGAAGAAGATCTCGCTGCGCGATGCGCTGGGGTACCAGGCGGTTGCGACCGGCCGCGAGGCCGGACTGCTCGATCGGAGGATCATTCTATGGGCCGGGCGCGGGCGGCGCATCGTCGGGCTCCAGGTCGCGAAGCAGCTCTGCGACGAGGCGGGCGCCAAGGCGCTGCTGCAGAAGGCGATCGACGCGGTCCCCTGAGCGGCGCCCGTCCGACTCAGAGGACGCGGACCATGAAACAGAGCCACTGCGCGAGCAGAACGAAATTCCCCAGCGCGAAGACGGTCAGGCGGACGATCACCCGGTTGGAGGTCAGGTGGACGAGCGAGTGCAAGAGCCGGAGACCGACGTAGACCCAGGCCAGGACGACGATCGCCTGGGTGACCTGCCTCGTGACGTAGAAGCCGATGCACACGACGTAGAAGAGGATCGGCATTTCGAGAAGGTTCATCAGGTTGCGATTCCAGACCTTCAGCTCGTCCGGGACCTCCGGGCTCTCGCCGTAGCGAAAGGCCCCCTGGCGCAGCCGCCGGGCGCGCACGGCGCCCACGCGCCGGAAGCCGGTCAGAAGAAGCACCGCGACCGTCCAGAGGGCGAGAACGCTGACCGGTCCGAAGATCGCCTCGGCGCGCATGCGCGGACTCTAGCGCTACTGGACCATCGACTTCCAGAGCCGGGAGAACGGCGCGCTCTCCCAGCGGGCGATCATCGCCTCGCGTCCCGCCGATCCGATCCGCTGAGCGTGCAGCGGATCGTCCAGCAGCCGCTCGATCGCCGACGCCAGCCCATCGATTCCGAACTCGTAGAGCTCGGCGGAGATCCCCTTCTCCACCAGCTCGGCGATGCCGGCGTCGGCCGGCACCAGCACGGGGATGCCGCTCGACATCGCCTCCATGTTGACGAGGCCAAGGGTGTCGACGCGGCTCGCGAACACGAACAGATCAGCCGAGGCGTAGAGGCGCTTGAGCGTCTCATCGCGCTGGACCCCCACGAAGTGCACGAAGCGCCTGTCGCAGCAGAGCTCCTCCAGATCCCTGCGGCCGGGCCCGTCTCCGACGATCACCAGGAGCGGCGGGTTCTCGCGCCGCTGCAGCTTCTCGACCGCGCTGATGATGAGCGGCAGGTTCTTCTCCTTGGAGAGCCTCCCCACGCTCAGGATCACCGGCCGGTCGCCCGCGACGACGTTCAGCTGATCGAAGACCTCGTTCGAGCGGTGGCAGGGGGAGAACTCGCCCGGGTCGACCGTCTGCGGAACGAGGTGAATCCGCTCCGGGGGAAGGCGCAGTCCCCGCAACGTCTCGCGCGACGTCGACGAGAAGCAGAACACGCGGTCGACCTGGCCGTAGAACCAGCCGAGATAGCTGCGGCCCACCCCTTCGAGAAAAGGCGAGCCGCCGAGCAGGTTGATCAGCGCCGGGACCTCGGTGTGGTAGCTGGCCGTCACCGGAAGCTGGAACACCTTGGCTATGAGCAGGCCGACGAGGCCCATCGGACCGGGCGTGGCCAGCTCGACGTGGGTGATCTTTTCGCTCCAGGCCCAGAGGAGCGTGTCGATGAGCGAGGGGACGTAGAACCGCAGCTGATCGTAGAAGGGGAACGAGAACGAGGTGATGGCGGGCAGCCGGTGCCGGGGCGCCCCGTCGCCGAGGTTGTGCAGCGGCTGGCCGCAGTGCGGGACCAGGACCTCCTGCTGCTCGGCCCGCGCGCGGTCTACGAAGCGCGAACACCAGGTCGAGACGCCGTCGACGTGCTCGACCGAGTCGCTGAACACGGCCAGCCGGTCGGCGCGTCGCGGGAGCTCGAACGGCTCCCAGCTCTCCCACAGGCGCCGCACCTGCTTCTCCTGGCGCCCGAAGTGGTGCGCGGCGAAGAAGACCGGCGCCGCGGTGACCAGCGCGCCCGCCAGATCGCGAAAGGAGCCGAATAGGCGATAGAGATCGAAGTCGTTCACCCCGTCGATCAATCCGTCGATCGACCGCTCGATCACCTTGTTCGAGAGCTGCGCGACGCATCCGATGATGCGGGCGTCGTCCTCCTCCGAGGGTCGCGCGGGGATCTCCAGGATGTCGAACTTCTTGCCCGCCTCGATCTCCGCGCTGCCGAGGCCGGCGAACAGGCTGGCCACGAAGCCCTCCACGGGGCTGGTCGGTTTTCCCGGGGCCTCGCACGGATCGCGACCGGCGATGAGGTCCATCATCTCGACGAACGGGTTACGGAAGTTCCCGCGCTCCGCGCCCCGCTCCTTGAGGTGGTGGTAGGTGGTGTGCTGGATACAGACCGCCATCGTGTTGAGGTGCGCCTGCTCGCCGACCAGCTGGGCGTCTCCCGCCAGGCACGAGGTCAGAAACGAGACCGGGGCGTGCTGGCCGGCGATCTCGGAGTAGACCGAGCCGCAGCGACGGTGAACGTGGTCGTCCGACCCGGCGGTGAGCGCCTTGCGGGCGGGGGCGGCGCCGACCGCGGCAAACCCGTGCTTGCGCGACAGCGCGGCGATCGTCTCGGGCGTCAACCGATCGAGGATGGTGAAGAGATCGGGTTCGAGGCGCCGGTCGACCAGGCCGTTCATCCCCTCGAACGTCGGGAAGAGCAGGAGCGACTTCTCGAACACCTCGGCGTCGAGCTGCCAGTTGGGGGAGAGGAGCGGGTGGGCCAGGCCATGGGCGATGCTCTCGCGGTTGAGGTAGTCGCAGAGCTGGTAGATGTTGCCGCGGACCGCCTGGATCTCGTCGTGCTGCGTCTCTGTGATGTTCCAGGTCAGCACGTGCATCACGCAGCCGTTCTCCGGAAAGATCGCGGTGACCTCTTCGGAGATGAAGAAGTCGGGCCGATCGATCAGCGTCAGGGCCCCGGCGATGGTGTCGTGATCGGTCAGCGTCACCAGCGACATGCCGCGCGCTTTGCAGAGATCGTATTGGCGCGCGGGCTCGGCGTAGCTCTCCGGGCAGCCGAAGACGCGCGTGTACCACTCGTCATTACCGACGGAGGCTGCCGAGTGGACGTGCAGATCGCAGCGTGTCGTGCTCATGAACCCGGGGGCGGGAGAACCGAAAACCCTACAGGGAATCTCGGTTCTGTCCAGTCAAACGGTGCCTGCAAAGCTCGACCGCATCCCGGAAACGCCCGGAACGAAAGCGCGGCGGTGAGGCGGGGAAAGGACATGTTCATGTTGGAGGGTTAGTGCCCGCTCGGCGCTGCTTCCTTCGGGATCGAAACCCCGAAGAAAATCGCCCCGAGAGGTGACTAACCGGTGATGAAGGGGTGGTCAAGCACAGCCGGACGAGCGCCGGCCCCTCGCCCGCCAGCGGCCGAGACGTGAGCCTCGCGCTCGGCGTGGCCCTTCTCGGGTGGACCCTGGGTCGTGGGGAGCCGGCCCGCTCCGAAAAGACTGCCTCACCTCCCGGCAGCCCGATGACGCAGCTGGTGCAATCGACGGACCTGCTGCAGGCCTCCTTGCGCCGGTCGTTTCCCGCCTGGTCGCCCGAGGCGGAGATGCAGCGCAGTCTGGTCAAGCGACTGGTCGGCGGCTCGATGGATTACGGCGAGATCAGCCGGCGGGCCCTGGGAGGCACCTGGGAGAAGCTCTCGGATCAAGATCGGTCCGAGTTCGTCGCCAGCCTGGGCAAATTGATCGAGAGCCGGTACCGGGTGCGTGAGGCCTATCTTGGTTCCGACTTCCGAATTCGCTTCGAGAGGGAGACCGTCTCCACGCACGGAACCGCGAGCGTGTTCGCCACGCTCTCCGGGCGGGCGCGGGGAAAGCCGCTTCAGATGGCGATCGAGTATCGCCTGCTCCGGAAGAACGATCGGTGGGTCGTCTACGACCTCGTGACCGACGGGGACAGCCTGCTCGAGAGCTATCGCGATACGTTCGACCGGATCATCGGCCGCGAGTCGTTCGGCGGCCTCCTGCGCAGGATCAAGCGACAGGCGGACGCCGGCGATCGTGAGGAGTGATCCTCAGGCGTAGAGGTCGAGGAACATCGCCGCCCAGATCATTCCC
The DNA here is from genome assembly GCA_963831685.1 of uncultured Pseudomonadota bacterium. Taxonomy (GTDB): domain Bacteria; phylum Myxococcota_A; class Polyangia; order Fen-1088; family Fen-1088; genus JADGRB01. The sequence continues at coordinate 755,530 of CAWHRJ010000002.1, read as the reverse complement.
TGGTCCGCGTAGTAGAGGAGGGCGCGCCCGCGATACGGCCGGGCCTCGGTCGTGTAGAGCTCGAGGTAGTTGCGATCGCGTTCGATGAGGGCGGCCATGTTCGCGCGCTCGCGCTCCATCTGCGAGCGGTCGATCGCGGCGACGAGGCGGAGGTAGGCGGGGCCGAGCTGCGTCCAGCTCGGATCGCCCTGGTAGTTCGGGGTGAAGAACCGCGGGACCGGCAGCTCGGCCTCGGGGAGGCGCCGCTCGAAATAGCGCAGCGGCACCGGGTGCGTGAACCCCCGCGCGGTCGAGCGTGGCCAGCGAGCGTCGTTGCATCTCGCGGTCGGTGACGATGCCGAAGAAGTAGGGCCAGACGTTGGCGTCGCCCGACGGCAGATCCCGGCAGAGCGAGTCGCGAAAGTAGTCCCCGGTCCAGTGGTGGCGCACGATGAGGCTCGCCATGTCGTGGCCGCGGAGCGGGTTCGGCAGCCGCGTGTCGGCGTCGAGCAGCTCGATGAGCAGGGCGATCATCGTGTTGGCGAAGACCGTCGAGCGGCCGGTCATGCAGTCGCGCGGGCCCGAGAAGTAGCCGGTCGTGCGGGCCATCCCCAGCTCGGGATCGAAGACCGTCTCCAGGTAGCGCTGGATCTCCCGCGTCAAGAGCGCGCGGTGGCGATCGATGAGGTGCGTGGCGTCCGCCGCGCGCAGGGCGAAGAGCAGCATCGGCAGCGAATCGCTCCCGTAGGCGTAGACGTCGCGCGGGAACCGCCGGTTGAAGATGGTCGTCGTGATGTGCCCGGCGCGCTCGAACCGCTCGAGCCCCCAGGCGAGCGACCGCACCACCTTGTCGCGCAGGCCGAGGCGGCAGAGCGCGGGGGTGCACATCGCGAGATCGCGCGTCCAGAACTGCTTGAAGTGTCCGTTCGAGCCGGCGAAGAACTCGCCGGTCCAGCAATCGTCGATCACCTGGCGGCAGATCTGGGGCGCATCGCCGGGGTAGCGCTTCCAGCCGAAGAAGCGCCGGAAGAACGAGCGCACCGCCACGTTGATTCCGGCGCCCCAGAGCACCAGGTCGATCGGCAGCGGCGCGGCCTCGTCGGGATTCGCCGGCGGGAGCGTCAGACGCTCCTCGGCGCGCGCGGGGTGAGCCGGTGCTCCACCGGACCCCGAACCCTCGGTCAAATTCCCCGTTCGCACGGCCTCCCTCAAGCGTAGGCAGGTTCTGGTCGCGTGCAAGCCGCGGCGCGCGAATACCGTACGCCTCGGTAGATCCGCCAGCGCGGGGCTCGTCAGAGCGGCGGGGAGACCGCCGCCAGGGGCTGCGGTTTCGCCCCGAGGTAGCTGGTGTAGCTCTCGGGACGCATGCGCGCGGTCAGGCGGGTGAGCGTGCGGCGGATGGCCCGCCGCTGTCCGGGCCGCCGCATGTCGGCGGGATGAACCGCGAGGCGGGTGTCGACGCCGGTCCTGGCGCTCTGCAGATCGGCGTAAAGTGCGGTGGCGGCCGCCTCGATCGCGCTCAGCGAGCCCCACCCGATGACCCGCCGCGCGTGACGCTCACCTCCGTGAAAGATCCCTCCGAAGAGCTCGTAAAAGTCGAACCCCCGTTCGGCGACGACCGCGCGCGCGGCGGCGGAGACCAGCCAGGCCGGCGGGACGAAGGCGCGCGTCGCCTCTTCCAGACCGGCGCGGCGCAGGATCGCCGTCCCTTCGTCGAGCCGACGGGACGTTTCGGCGGCGTCGCAGTTGTGCAGCTCCCCTTCGCCGCGCGCGAAGACGTGCGCGCGAAAGAACCCCGCCGGCGTCCAGGCCCGCCCGGTCATCCGGTGGGTGAGGCCGTGCATCACCAGGCGCGCCCCGCCGTCGGCGAGGGTGCGGAGAAACCGCACCGTCGGAGGATCGCGATCGATCGGGATCTTCCCTTCGTGGTGGGGGATGGCCAGAACCGTCAGCGCGGACGGCGAGACGCCCAGCTCGCCCAGCATGACGATCGCCTCCTGGCACTCGGCGAGCGTGAGCGGAGAGACGTCGTGCAACGAAACGAGGAGTGAGGCGGCGGCATGGGGCGAGCTCATCGGTCGGCCGTCGGGTTCCTGATCCTGGTGCTCTCGGCGCTGGTCGCGCCGCGCGCGCGCGCGGCGCCCGGGCCCGACCGCTGTCCGCCGATCGCGGGGGGCGCCCCGGTGCTGGAGGCGGTCGACCCCGCGTTTCGCCTCCACTGGATCGACGCCCGCCTCGCCCGCACCGCCCACCGGGCGCGCCTGTGGACCTGGGGTTGGGGAACCGGCCTCGTCGTCGCCACGGTGGCGAACCTAGCACCGCTGGCCTTCGTTTCCCCCGACCAACGTATCGACTGGTACGTGGGCGCGGGGACGACGCTCATCGGCATCGTGCCGCTGCTCATCGCCCCGCTCGACGTGGTCGGCGACTCGGCGGCGCTGCGCACGAAGGTGACGGCGGCGGACGCCGCCGGCGATCTCTGCCCGCTGCTGGCGGACGCGGAACGGACGCTCGCGCGCGATGCCCAGAACCAGGCGGACGGCCGGCGCTGGTGGATGCACGCGGCGAACGTCGCCCTCAACGTGGGCGTCGGTCTGTTCCTCGGCCTCGGCTACCACCACTGGCTGGCGGGCGGGTTCAACGCCGTCTCGGGCATCGCGATCGGCGAGGCGATCATCTTCACCCAGCCGACCTCGAGCATCGACGACCTCGCCAGCTATCGAACGGGGGCGCTCGGCGGGGTGCCGGCCGGGGCGCCGGGCGTCGCCCGACCGGTCGGGGTCCTGCTGGGGACGACCTTCTGACCCCCGCACCGTCGGTCTGAGGGCCATCGCCGAGGCCTCGAAAAAACGCGACATCGGTGGCGCGTTCCCTCAAAAAACAACGAGGGGCTCCGGCCCGATCCGGGCGATTTTCCTGGCGAACGGCCCCCTGGCGGCCCAGCCCTGGCGGCCCTCCCCTTGCAACAAGACGTCGCGGTATCGTGGTGGATCAGATGCGAGTCGAGGCGGGTCTGCTCGTCGGTTGGGGCCTCATGGCCTCGCTCGGTTGTGAGCTGCCGCCCGCGACCGCCGATTCGACGACCGCCGATCCGACGCTCGCCTACCTCGATGACCCGGCTTTCGCCCGCGCGGAGCTGACCGCGTCGCTGGTGAACCCCGAGAACGGGTATTCGGCGTTGCGCCTCGCCCACTACGCGACGGGCGACGCGGCTGATTGGGATCTCCTCCCCGAGTGGAACCCGCCCGCGGAGCCGATCGCGGCCGGCGAGCTCGACGCCCCTGGGGGCGCCTCGCCGGCGGCGCTGTCGTCGTCGGCGGCGCCGCTCGCGCTGCCGGCCTCGGTGTCGTCGCCCGACGATCCGGCGCTGCTGGCGCTCGGCAAGGCCGCGTTCGAATACTACCCGGCCCAGCTCGCCCCCTATCTGAAGGTCGCCCTGACCTCGCGCGCCGCCGCTGCCCAATACGGTCTCTGGGTCGACCCCGGCCGTGGGGTCGGTGGGGTGTCGCGGGCGCGGATGGGCGACGGGTCGGTGGCGCTGGCCGTGACCTGCTCGACCTGTCACGCGGTCGGCGGCGCCGACGGTGCGATCGTGCCGGGGGCTCCCAACGCCGCGCTCGATCTCGGCGCCGCGATCCTGGCGGCGCAGGGGATCCCGGCGGCCTTGTCACAGGATCCCCACGCCGCGTGGGGGCCGGGGCGCCTCGACGTCACGACGGCGGCGGGGACCGAGCCGGCGCGGATTCCGGATCTGCGCCCGGTTCAGTTCCTCACCTACCTGCAGCAGGACGCCACCGTCCGCGCGCGCGATCTGACGACGCTGGCGATCCGGATCGAGACGTTGCTCATCACCGGCTGGGGCGAGGCGGTCCGTCCGCCGCGCGTCCTGGCGCTGGCGCTCGCCGCCTACGTCCAGTCGCTGGCCGCCTCGCTGCCGCCGGTCGCCGATGCCGCCGGCGCCTCGCCGAACGGCGCCGCGCTGTTCGGGACGACTTGCGCCGCCTGTCACGCGCCCCCCGCCTTCACGGGCGAGCCGGTCGCGCTGGCGGTCATCGGGACCGATCCGGCGTTGGGGCTCTCGGCCGATCGGGGGACGGGGAGCTACCGCGTCCCCTCGCTTCGCGGCGTCGGCACGCGCGGGCCGCTGCTGCACGACGGGACGCTGCCGTCGGTCGACGCGATGTTCGATCCGGCGCGCCTCACGGCCGCGTTCACCGACCGGCTTCACGGCGCGGGCGCCGTGCCGGGGCACGCCTATCGGGCTCGACCTGTCCGACGGAGATCGACAGGACCTGCTCACCTATCTTCACGCTCTTTGAAGGACCGAGGTGTGCTCATGAACGCCATCGAACGAACCGGTTTGTCGCTGCGGCCGCGCTGGTGGCGCTGGGGGCCGTCGGCTGCGGCGGCGCGCTCACCGGGCCGACAACCGGGACGGGCGGAACCACTGGCGCCGGGCGACGGCACCGCCGGGCGGCGACATCGCCACCACCGGCACGGGTGGTCGTCAGCGGACCAGGCGGGGCCGGAGGCGCGCCGGCGGTTTGCACCCAACCGACCGCGCGGCGAGGTCCCGAGCGAGCATCGGGCACCGCTCCCGCGTGCAAGCCGAGCACGCGGGCGCCCGCGCCCCGACGGCGGGGTCCCGTCGTGCACGATCGACGCCGACTGCACGGCGAGCAGCGCAAAACCTTCTACAGCACCTGCCTCCACGGCCAGTGCTCGTTCGACCGTCGCCTCACCGACGCCGATTGCGGCTCGACCGATGTCGTTGCGTCTGCGCGAGCGATTACTACGGCGGCAACATCGCCTATCACCCGAACATCTGCGTCCCGGCCAACTGCCGCGTCGACAGCGACTGCGGCGCGGGCGGCTACTGCTCGCCGAGCCACGGCAGCTGCGGAACGTTCACCGGCTTCTTTTGTCACGGGCCCGCCGACACCTGCGTCGACGCGACGTGGACTGCCGAGCTGCCAGCAGAGCGCCTGCGTCTACTCTCCAGCCATCGGCGCCTTCACCTGCGGTGCGTCCAGCGTCTGCGCCGGGTAGGCGAGGCGTCAGCCGATTCCCACTACGGCGGTCGTGCCCCTGGCGACCGCAGCGGCGATGAAAAGTTTGTCGAGGAGCGGCCTTTGGCGCTCACGACATGTTTGGCGATGCGACATCGCGAGCGCTTCGCGCGCCTCTCGCCGCGGCCATCGCGGCCGCGGTGCTCGTCCTGCCCGCCGCGACCCATGCCCAAGAGAAGTCGAAGTCGAAGTCGAAGTCGGATCCGAGCTCGGAGTCGAACGCAGAGCCGGAGCTGGAGGCGATGGCCGAGGTTCCGACCTGGGCCGAGCCGCCGAAGCCGCCGCCTTCCTACCTGCACACCGCGCTGGAAGAGCTGGGCTTCCTCGCCGTACAGACCGCCTGGTACTGGGGACACGACTGGAACGGCGACCAGAAGTTCAGCTGGGAAAATTGGAGGACGCGGTTCACCAGCTATCACGACATGGTCCTCGACGATGATCGGTTCCGCACCGGCGGCGTGGGGCATCCGGTCGCCGGGACCGGCTACTACCTCATCGCCCGCGGCAACGGCTTCGGCGTCGTCGGCTCGGCGGCGGTCACCGTGCTCGCCTCGGGGGTCTGGCAGTTCTTCAGCGAGTGGAACGAGAAGCCCGCCACCAACGATCTGCTGGTGACCCCGGCCGCCGGCTGGGTCATCGGGGAGGCCGCCTACCAGCTGGGTCAGTATTTTTCCGACCGCGGTCCAGGCGTCGTCGACTGCGTCGGCGCGGCGATCTTCTCGCCCGTGGCGACCATGAACGACGCGCGCGCGTGTCGGTTCGGCAGTCGTCAGGAGACGGCGACCGGGATGACCCGCCGCTGGCATCGCTTCGACCTCGACCTCGGCTCTGCGCGCGGCACCTTCGACACCGGCCAGGTCGTCGATCAACTGTGGCTCGGCGGCGAGGCGCAGCTCACCACCCATCGGCTGTATCAGCGGGACGGCGAGGGGAGCAGCAACGCGGGCCCCGGGCAATGGACCTCGCTCGAGGCCCACTGGCTGGTCGGCCCGGGCGCGGTCGGCGGCACCTCGTTCCACGCCAGCGCGATCGCCTGGGGGAACTACTGGCGGCGCTATGACGGGCCGGGATCGCGATCCGACGGCTGGGGCCGACTGTTCGCCGTGGGGAGCTCGTTCGACTACGACTCGCGGCTGCTTCCCGTCGGGTGGGATCGGGTGGTGTCGGCCGGGCTGGTCGGGCCGATGTTCGAGCTCACGGCGAGCCGGCAGCCGTTCGAGCTGCGGGCGCGGGCCTCGGTCTACTACGGTTTCTCCCAGGTGACCTCGCTGGAATACCCGGCACTCGCCTCGACGCTCGACGGCCAGTTCATCCGGACGGTGCTGCGCGACCACGACTACTACTACGCGCAGGCGCTGCTCCCGGCGGCCGAGCTGGACGCACGCTACGGACAGTTCCGGCTGACGTTGAAGGGGCGCGGCGGCAAGTTCTGGTCGATCAACCACGACGACACGCATCAGGCGCAGATCACCAACGGCTTCGCGTTGCGCGACGCTCGGCTGGTCACCTCCGCCAGCCTCGCCATCCAGCCGTATTGTGGCCCGCTGCGGCTGGGGCTCGATTTCGCCAGCGCCTTCTGGCAGAGCGATCTCCTCGGGGAGTCGCTCACGGTTCGCGAGGAGACGGTCGGCGCGTCGATCTCCGTCGGGCTGTGAGCGGCCGTGAGCTCAGGCGCCGAGGCTGATCATCGTTGCGCTGGCCGCCGCCAGCGCCGCTCCGGGCGTGGCGCGCCAGCCGGCGTCGCGAAGGATCGTCTCCAGCGCGGCGAGCAGCAGCGTGACGTTGCGGCGCGTGCTGGAGGCGCCCATGAGGCCGATGCGCCAGGCCTTCCCCTTGAACGGGCCGAGCCCGCCGCCGATCTCGATCCCGAACTCGTCGAGCAGGCGCGCCCGCACGCGCGCGTCGTCGACGCCGTCGGGGACGCGCACCGCGTTCAATGACGCGAGGCTCGCCTTCGGGATGTAGGCGAGGTCCATCGCCTCCAGGCCCGCCCGCAACGCCAGGTGGTTCCGCCGGTGGCGCGCGATCCGCGCCTCGAGCCCCTCTTCGAGCACCGCCAGCAGCGCCTCGCGGAGCGCGTAGGTCATGTTGACGGGCGCCGTGTGGTGGTAGGCGCGGTCGGCGCTCCAGTAGTTGCGGATGAGCGACATGTCGAGGTACCAGCTGCGGCACTTCGACTTGCGGCGGTCCATCGCCTCCAGCGCCGCCGCGCTGAAGGTCACCGGCGCGAGACCGGGCGGACAGGACAGGCACTTCTGCGTGCCGCTCCAGCAGGCGTCGACGCGCCAGTCGTCGACGCGCAGCTCGTGGCCGCCGAGGGAGGTGACGGCGTCGACCAGGAACAGCGCGCCCGCCGCATGGACGACGCGCGAGATCTCCTCGAGCGGCTGGTGCGCGCCGGTCGAGGTCTCGGCCTGGACGATCCCCACCCACTTGGCGCGCGGCCGCGCGTCGAGCGCCGCCGCGACGGCGCCCGCGTCGACGGTCTGACCCCACTCGACGTTCACCGGATGGACGAAGCCGCCGTGCCGCTCGGCCATGTCGGCGAGGCGGGCGCCGAACGCGCCGGCGACACAGACGATCACCTCGTCGCCCGGCTCGGTCAGGTTCGCCACGCAGGCCTCCATGCCGGCGCTGCCGGTCCCCGACACCGCCAGCGTCAGGCGATTCTCCGTCCGGAAGACCTCCTGGAGGAGCGCGCGCGTCTCGTCCATGATGCGCAGGTAGGCCGGATCGAGGTGCCCCAGCGTCGGGGCCGACAGCGCTGCCAGCACGCGCGGCGGGACCGCGCTCGGCCCCGGGCCGAGGAGGATTCGGTCGGGAACGTTCAATGGATCCTCACCTTCTGGCGCAGGAGCTCGGCCTGCAGGTGCCCCACGTCGAGGTCGCGCGGGCTGACGCCGTCCTTGATCGAGACCGCCGCCGCGACGCCGGCCCCCTGGCCGGTGACCGTGCAGCACATCATGCTCCGCACGGCGGCGTGCGAGATCTCGTCGCCCGCGATGCAGCGCCCGGCGACCAGCAGGTTCTCGCACCTTCTCGGGCAAGAGAGCGCCGTAAGGGATCTCGAAGTAGCGCCCGGTCGTCGGCAGCACCAGCACGCCGTAGCCGTCGATGAACTCGGGGAAGATGCCGATCGAGTCGGCGAAGCGCGCCTCGTTGCGCACGTCGTGCTCCGTCAGGTTGTAACGGCCGTGGATCTTGCGTGTGTCGCGGACGCCGATCGTCATCCCGAACGTCCGCAGCTTGGCCTGCTCGAACCCCGGCGCGAAGTGGTTCATCGCCTTGATCGCCTGCATCGACTGCGCGCGCCCCTCGATCTCGCCGCGGGTCAGGTCCCAGACGTCGGTGCCGTCGTAGCCGGTGAGGTGAATCATGTTGAGGTAGGTCGCCTCGCCCGCGTCGCTGATCGTGCTCCAGGTGCCGCCGATGCTCTTGAGCCCGGGCGGGATGACGCCGGCGGCGCGCGCCTGCGCGAACGGCTTCTCCATGTAGGGGCTGAAGAGGTGGTCCTCCTTGCCGCCCTTCTGCACGTCCCAGTTGAGCCCCCAGTCCTTGTAGGTCGTCGGGTTCTGGGCCACGTGGTCGAGGAAGCGCTTCTTGTCGACGCCGCTCACCGAGAACATCACCGTCACCGGCAGCATCCGCTCCTTGGCGGTCATCCGGTACGGGGCGCCCGTGTAGTGGGCGATGTCGGCGTCGCCCGAGGCGTCGATGATCCGCCTGGCCAGGATCGCGCCGCGCCCCGACTTGCTGTGGACGATGATCCCCCGAAGCGCGTTCCCCTCCATCACCGTGTCGATGGCCAGCGCGTGCAGGAGCGGCCGCACGCCGGCCTCGGCGACGACGCGGTCGGCGACCACCTTGAACCCGTCGGCGTTGATCGCCTCGCTCCGCGACTGCACCTCGGCCGTGGTGGCCCCCATCTCCTTGGCGCGCTGCTCGAGCTCGACGCCGATCCCCTCGCTGTCGACGGTCTTCTCGCGGCGGTACCAGGCCAGGCTCTCGACGCCGACGACGGTGATGTTGCCGCCCAGGCAGCCGAACCGCTCGACGATCATCGTGTCGGCGCCCGCGCGCGCGGCGCCCAGCGCAGCGCCCAGGCCCCCGGGCCCGCTGCCGACCACCAGCACGTCGACCTCCGCGATCACCGGCACTTCACGGGCGCTCTCGCGGACCGTCTTCATCAGGCCGACCGATCGTACAGGAGCCGCGCCGCCGCCGCGCCGCCGTCAGGCCATTGTTCGCAAAGCTGTCACCTTCCGCCGGCAAGCCGGGCCACAGGGCGACAGGGCGACTCAGCGATAGCGCGAAGCGGTCGCGGTCGAGCGAGAGTTGGCCAGCGCCGCCCGCTCTGCCTCGGCGATCTTTTGCAGCGGCGCCGCGTCTTCCATCCCGGGGACGCAGACCACCTCGCCGAGCCGCAGGCCGGCCAGCGACGCTCGCGCCACGTCGTCGGCGCTCATGCGCGGCAGCTTGCTCAGATCCATCCCCTGAACCTCGTGGAACTCCGTGGCCACGACCCCCGGCAGGCAGACCTGGACGCGCACTCCCGTATCGGCCAGCTCGTTCGCCAGGATCTCCGTGAAGGTCACCAGGAACGCCTTGGCCCCCGCGTAGACGGCGCGCGGCGGGAAGAAGGCCTCCGTCACCGTGCCGGAGTAGGCCAGCAGCGAGGCGACGTTGATGACGCCGCCCCGCTTGCGTTCGACCATCCCCGGCAGCGCGGCGCGGCTGACCTGCACGACCGCGCGGATGTTCACGGAGAGGAGCTCGTCGGCGACCTTCGGGTCGAGATCCAGGAAGCGCCGGTAGCCGCCGAAGCCGGCGTTGTTGATCAGCAAGTCGAGCGGCGCGGCCGCCGCGCGCGCGGCCACCGCGTCGACGCCGGCCGGCGTGGCCAGGTCGGCCACCAGGACCTCGACCTTCGCCTGGTGGGCGGCGCCGAGGCGCGCGGCCAGCGCCTCCAGCCGCTCGCGCCGGCGCGCGACGACGATCAGATCGTGGCCCGCCTGCGCGAGCTCGACGGCGAACGACTGTCCGATGCCCGCGGAGGCGCCGGTGACGAGAGCGAGGGGTCGCGACATGCCCGGAGGTTACGGCGCCTCGCCCGCCGGTACCAGAGTGACTCCCCGGTCAAGGGACCGTTTCGCGGGGGAAAAAGTTCCGTAAACCTTCACGTTCGCCGCTGACGGCACGGCCGGGCGGGAGCAGGATCGGGCTCTGTCAGGAGGAGGTGCGAAGATGAGAATGACGCCATTGGAACCAATTTCTTCCGGCGATGCGCGGGCGGCCATCCTGTCAAGCAACGAGGAGCTGCGTGAGCTGGCGGCGGAGACGATCCACGTCGCCGACGTGATCACCAGGTCCGCGCACGGCTTCGAACCGCTTCGCGCGCGGGCCAAGGACCTGTGCGCCGCCGTCGCCGAGCACATGGACTTCGAGGAGCAGATCCTGGCCACCGCGCTGGGCGACGTCATCGGCTGGGGCTCCGCGCTGCGGGCCCAGATCGAGGAGGATCACGAGCGACAGCGCGCCACCGTCGCCCTGGCGATGGCCGCGCTCGAGCCGGACGGCCTGTCGACCGGCCGGCTCATCGAGCGGATCCGCGCGTTCGCCGATTCGCTCCTCGTCGATCTGGAGAGCGAGGAGCGCTACCTGCTGACGGCGGATCTCGACGCCCTCTCGATCGACAGCCAAGGCGGCTGACAGACAGGCTGACCCGGCGGCGCGCGCAGGTGCGCGCAATACCACGCAATAGAGGAGCATCCGATCGCGGACCGATGGTAGATAGCGATCGGAAATGCCGCTTACTGACGAGGGACGGCCCGGCGCGGCGGTTCGCCGCTCCCCATCGCCCGGAGGGATCCCGACCGGATCGGACGCCGGCAGCCGGTTCCTGCTGGCCGCGACCGTCGCGCTCCTCGCCGCCCGCGTTCCCCTCGTCCTCCTTCGGGCCGTCGACAACGACGAGTTCGAGCATGCCCATGCTGCCTGGAGCGTGTTCCGGGGGCTCGTCCCCTACCGGGACTTCTTCGAGCACCACACCCCCTGGTACTCCTTCGCGCTCTCGCCCTTCTTTCGCTGGTTCCCGGTGGCCGAGTCGTTCGACGCCGCCCGGCACTTCCTGATCTTCGGTCGGTTCCTGTCACTCGCGCTGACCGCGCTCTCGGCTGTCCTGGTCTTCCTCGTCGGGCGGCTCGGTGCCAGCCGCCGCGTGGGCCTGCTGGCAGCGCTGTTCTTCGTGGGCCAGCCGGCGCTGATTCACAGGACCCTGGAGATCCGTCCCGATGTCCTCGCGCTGGCGTTTTTCGTGGCGGCGCTCTGGTTCCTGCGGCACGGGCTCCTCGTGCAGGAGGCCCTGCTCGCGCGGCGGCTTCGGTGGTTCCTGGGCGGCGGGCTCTGCCTCGGGGCCGCCGTCATGTGCACGCAGAAGATGCTATTCGCCCTGCCGGGCGCGTTCGTGGGCCTGGGGCTCTGGATCCTGGCCGGCGGCCGTCGCAACTCGAGCTCCCGGACGGCCACGGTGCTCGTCGTGCTCCTGGCCGTCGCTGCCCCGACGGCGGTCACCTGGATTGGCTTTGCCCTCCGCGGCGGCGGCGGTCAATTCATCTACGACAACTTCGTAATCAACGCGCACTGGCGCTGGCGCACGAGCCGATTTCTGCTGGTCATCTTCCGAGAGAGCTGGCCCATCCTGTTTCTCTGCATTCTCGGAGCCTGGACCGCGCTCTTCCGTCGCGGCCGAGCCGGGGAGCGCGACCACGGCGACGTGCTGCTCCTCTGCATCCTCGGCGGGCTGGTCGCGGGACTCGTCGTGGTCCCCGCCGCTTACGAACAATATTTCCTGCCGCCCCTGACCATCACCTGCCTGTTCGCGGCCCGGGGTCTCTCCCTCGTCCTGGACGCCAGCCGCCACCGGTCGCGCGGCTGGTTGGTCGTCTGCGCGACCGTCCCCCTCCTGATCCTGCCTGTCGTCACTCTGGTCAGGGAGCTCCACCGACGGCAGGGCGCCGAGATGGCACGGCTCGCGTTCGTCTACGCGCACACCGGCCCGACCGATACGGTGCTGGACGGTTGGTTCGGCACCGGCGTCTTCCGCCCGCATCCGCTCTACTACTTCTTCATGCACCGGGAGCTGCAGGTCTCGCTGTCAGAGCGCGAAAAAGAGAGCTACCTGGGCGCCCTGACGAGCGGCAGGGTCAGGCCGGCGCTCATCACGCTGGACGACGAGCTCCGCGCCCTCGGCCCACGATTCGTGCACTTCGTGCAAAGCAATTACGTGAGCGCCGACGGATTGTTCTATCTCCCGGTCGACACCAAGGCTCAGTAGGTCGTGGCGGCGGGCTTGGGGCACAGGTTCACGCCGCTCGGCTCTGCCTGGTCGAGCGCGAAGACGACGCCCGGACGCTCGAAGCTCGTTCGATCGTCGGGCAGGTCGAACCTCGCGTAGCGATCGTGCTGCACCGCCCGCTGCACATCCTGGCGCGCGAGCGGAAGCCAGCAGCCGCGGCCGCGCCGCTCGATCTCCTGCGCGACCTCGCGTCTCAGCCAGAGCCTGGTCGCGCCCGCGAACGCCGGCGCGTAGTGCGCGCGGAAGCTCGGCTGCTCGTACAGCTTTCCCACCGTGGCCCACTTCCAGTGCGCCTCGACCAGATCCGGTGACTCGGCGTCCAGGACCTCGCCGATCGCGGTCGGCCCCTTCCGAGCGAGCATCCGGTTGGAGAGAAAGGCGAGGTCCACGATCTTGAATTCGTCACAACAGAGGGCGAGACCCCCGACGTCCGAGGTGAGGATGACGGGACGCTCGAGGTCCGCGGCGGCGGCGAAGCGCCGAAACAGCTGGCCCGACGCCGCGTAGGTGTGAGGGGTGACGTCGAACGCGCCTCCCTGGGAGGCGACCTCCAGCCAGTGGGAGGGGAACGCGACCCTCGAGAAGAAGACCGCCGCGGCCAGCGAGCCGGCAGCGAGCGCCACCCGAAGCCTCCTTCTCCCGGCCTCGACCGAGGCCGAGAAGAGCAGCGACAGCAGCAAAAGCGCAGGCGGAAACGCGAAGTAGGGCATCCGTCCGCGATAGCCCATGTGCCTGCCGGTCAGGATCCCCATCACGACGGCGCCCAGGATCGGAGCGGCGAGAATCGCGAGAGCTCGGCGGCGAGCCCGGAGCACGCCCGTGAAGCTGAAGCCGGACAGCCCCACGATGCCGAGCGCGACGAGGGGGACCACGAAGAAGCGCAGGAGCTCCACGCCGCCCGCCCACCGATCCCCGAGGCCGAGCTCCGCGTACGGTGGCCACCGCTTCGCCCAGAACGTATTCGGCAGGAGGTCCGAGAACACGGCGAGACGGAAGGCCGAGAGCAGCGCGGCCGTGCCGAGGCCGGTGATCGCAATCGTCCTGAAGGCGCGCCGCCCAGGGACGGAGGAGACGCTCGCCGCGAGCAACCCGACATAGAGGACCGCCTCGAAGCGCGTCGTCACGGCCAGGACGACGCCCGCGCCCAGGAGCCAGAGACGCGGTTCCGGCGAGAGCAGCTCGTTGATCATCAAGAGGCAGGCGGCGGCGAGGAGGCCCATCTCCATTCCGTTGCCGGCCTCGGAGAACGAGCAGCCCCAGGCGGCAAAAGCGATCACCGTCAGGGTTGCGAACAGCCTGTCCATCCGGAGCAGCGCGCAGCTCCGGGCGAGCAACGCCGTGCAGGCGCCGATGGAGAGAACGGAGAGGGCCTGGGAGATCAGGATCGCCGCGCGGTACGAGGGCCTCCCGAGCGCCGCCAGCGCGTTGAGCAGGAACCACGAAACGGAGGAGAAGCCCTCGACGACCTCGGACCCAGGGGTGAGCGCCACCCGGCCATGGCGAGCGAAGGTCCTGGCGAAGGCGAGGGTGATGGCGCCGTCATCCCAGCCGTTGTCTCCGATGAGGAGGCAAACCGACATCAGAGCCGCCGACTGGAGCAGCACGACGACCGCGACCCTGGAACGCGACACGGCGCTCACGTTATCGCAGGCGGTTTTCCGGCGCACGGTGCGGAGTACACTCCGGTGGTGAACGAGCCCGAGCCGCCGGCGGTCGCCGCCGCGACCTCTCCGCGCGCCTCTCGCACTCTGGTCGACCTTCTCGATGGTCTCTCGGAGGCCCGGCTGGTCGCTTTGATCGCGGCCGTGCTGTTCGCGCTCTCTGCCTGGCCGCTGTTGCTGGTCCCGCTGCCGCCCTTTCAAGACTTGCCCAACCACGTGGCGACGGCGCACATCATCGCGCACCCGGACCTCTACCCGGAGTTTGGCTTCAACGGCCTCTTCAAGTCGAACGCGCTCCTGACGCTCTGGTTCTGCGCGCTCGGTCGCTTCGGTCTCTTCGGCGCCGCGCGCGCCTTCGTGGCCCTGGTGCTGGCCGCCAGCGCGCTCGCGCTGCCTCTGTTCGTGCTTCGCTTCGCCGGCCGCCGCGCCGTTCCCGTCGCGGCGCTCCTCGGCTGGCCCCTCGTCCACAGCTTCGACGTCTCGATGGGGTTCTTGAACTTCGCGTTCGCCTTCGCCCTCTCGCTGATCCTCGCCGCGGTGGTCGATCGGCAGCGCGAGCGGCCGACGCTGGCGCGCGCCCTGGGGATCGGCGCTCTCTCGGTCGCGGTCTGGTACGCCCATCCGTTCCCGCTCGCGGTCGTCGGCATCCTCGTCGCCGCGCACGCCGTCTCCCGGCCGACCGGGCGAGACCGAATCGCGGCGGGCCTCTGGCTGCTCCTGCCACTCTTCCCCGCGGGGCTCATGGCGGTCGTCTCGGCGCAGCACCACCTGGTCAAGTCCGAGCACTCGACGGCGGCCGCGGCGACGTTCTTCTACCTCAACCCCTGGGAGATCCTGCAGCACGGCTGGCTCGATGTCTCCGGCGCGCTCACCTGGTGGGGCGCGGGGACCATCCTGCCGGCGGTGCTTCTGCCTGTCCTCGCCTGGCGGGGGCGACGGCTGCCGCGCGCGTTCTTCTCCTGGCCGGCAATGGTCGGTCTCTTCGCCGTGTACGTGGCGTTGCCCGAGATGCTCAGCAACTGGAACTACCTCAATTGCCGGTTGGTCCCTTATCTGTGGGCCGGGTTCCTGTTGCGCGTCCCGGAACGGTTGCCGCGCGCCTGGACCGTCGCGCTCGCGCTCGCGGCCCTGTCGTTCTCGGCGGCGCTGGGGGTCGACTACGTGAGGCTCGACCGCGACCGGGCCGAGTTCACGGCCGGGATCGACGCCGTTCCCGAGCGCGCGACGCTGCTTCCGCTCGAGTTCAAGCGCACCAAGACCGGAACGTTCACCTCCAGCCTGACGCACGCCTGGGGTTACTACACGGTCGCCAAGGACACCTCCGCGCCGCTGGTGTTCGGCGTCGAGCGCTCGTATCCGATCACCTACCGGGAGTTTCCGCCGGGTGAGCTCATCCCGCCGGCGCTCGACCGATTCCCCGAGCGCAACGGGACCGGGGCCGACATCTGCAAACGGCTGGGCCGCCCGCCGAGCGCCGCCTGCGCGGCGTTCCTGCGCGACATCTGGGCCGGCTTCTGGCGCGAAGCCGAGCCGCGGTTCACGCACCTGCTCACCTGGGCCATGCCGGCCGAGGTGCGGGCGACGATTCCGGAGCGCTACCGTCGCGTGTTCGCGTCGGGTGAGCTCGAGATCTACGCGCGCGCGACCTCAGCCAATTGAGACGACTGACGCTGTCCGGCAGGCCGAATTCAGAGACGCGGCGCGCGTTCTCATTTTTCTCGCGGGCCTGTCATTTTCGGCACGCGTCAGGATTTTCCGCGAAATAGCGGCGATTTGCGCGATTGCGGGGCTTGACCGGAACCGAGCGGCTAAGATAAGGCGGGTTAGGCCCAATGCGCCCGCTCCGTGTCGGACTCGTAGCCGAGAGCTACTACCCCACCCTGGGAGGCGTTCAGGAGCACGTCCGGCACCTGCGGAATCTTCTGGATCGCCAGGGCGTGGAGGTCACCATCCTCACCGGTCGCCCGAACATCGCGGGCGCGCCCGGACCCGAGGACGCCGAACGGAACGTGGTCCGCGTCGGCCGCGCCCGCATCTTTCGCAGCGGCGGCACCTTCACCCAGGCGACCATCGGTCCGCTCTCTGCGTACAAATTCTATCGCGCGCTTCGCCGAGGGCAGTTCGACCTGCTCAACATCCACGGGCCCTGTGATCCCGGCCTGGCGTTCTCGGCCCTGGCGATGTTTCGGGGGCCCAAGGTGCTGACGCTGCACAACGCCGTTTTCCCCGACGCGGCCTGGCGCCACCGGATCGCGGCCTACTACCGTTGGGTCTTTCGTCGCGCCACCGCGGTCATCGCGGTCTCGGAGGCGACCTCGCATGCTTGGCGCCGGTACGCCGATTTCCAGCCGACCATCATCCCGAACGGCGTCGACGTCGGCTACTGGCGCGCGGCGCCGAGCGCCCGCTACCTGCGGCCGGGGACGCGCAACATCGTCTTTCTCGGTCGGCTCGAGTCGCGCAACGGGCCCGAGGTGGCGATCGAGGCGTTCAACCGGATCGGGCCCACCTTTCCCGATGTCCGGTTGCTGATGGCTGGCGATGGCCCGATGCGTGCCGCGCTCGAGGCGCAGGTCGCGCCGGCGCTCCGCGATCGGGTGGAGTTCCTGGGCGCGGTCTTCGACCAGCGGCCAGAGCTGCTCGCCTCGGCCTCGGCGTTCCTGCTGCCGGCCCGGGCGGTCGGATTCTCGATCATGGTGCTGGAGGCGTTCGCCGCCGGCCTGCCGGTGGTGGCGCTCCCGGGCCTCGGCACCGGCAACGCGGGCGAGCATTGGTCCAACGTGGTCATGGCCAAAGAGGACAACGTCGACGCCTTCGCCGCAGCCGTCAGCGAGACCTTGCGGCGGGATCAGCGCGAGCGCATCGCGCGCGGGCGCGTCATCGCCGACGCGTTCGACTGGGAGAAGGTCGGCGGGCGCATCCTCGACGTCTTCCAGCGCGTCGCCCGGAAGCCGGCCGAGCGGCCCCGCTGGCGTTCGCACGCCGCCGCCTGACCAATGCAGGGAAAGACGACGGCGAAGACCCGCGCGCGGGTGGGCATCGCCCTGCGGCTGATTCCGCTCTGCCTGCTGGCCGGCGTTCTCTCGCGCGAGAAACCCTGGGCGGTCCGTGTCTCGCCGAACGCGCCCTGGGCGGTGACGGCGACGATCCTGCTCAACCTCGCCGTCTTCCTGCCGATCAAGGCCGCACGTTGGCGGCTGGCCCTCGTCGCACCGCCGCCGTTTCGTCAGGTGCTGGCCGCCACCGTCGAGGGGTTGCTGGCCAACGCCGCGATCGGGTTCGGCAGCGGCGATCTGGTGCGCGCGTCGCGCTTGCGCCGGCAGCAGGGGCAGCTCGCGGTCGACTACGCCTGCACCTGGGCCGAGCGCGGCGCCGAGGCGCTCGCCTTCGCCATCCTCATCTTCGTCGCCGCGCTCACGACCAAGCTGCGGACGGTGGCGATGGGACTCTCCGGGGCGGCGGTCGCCGCCTACGCGGCCCTGCTCGCGACCGGCCGCGTTCTCGTGCCCCGCCTCGGCCGGTGGCCGCGCGTGAAGCGCGCGCTCGCGGCCGGGCTCGCGGCCTCCACCCCGCGCCGGGTGGCGGCCATGGTCGCTCTCTCGTTGCTCGGATGGGCGAGCGAGCTCGTGATGCTGGTGCTGTTCCAGAGCGCCTTCCATCTCACGCCGAGCTTCGCCACCGCCTTGCTGACGCTGATCGGGATCAACGCCGCCATCGCGATCCCGACGCTGCCGGGAAACTTCGGAACCTTCGAGGCCGGCGCGGTGATGGCGCTGGTCATGTGCGGCACCCCGCGCGACGTCGCCGTCTCCTACGCGCTTGCCTACCACCTGACCCACGTCATTCCGGTCGCCGTCGTCGCGACCGGCGTCTATCTGGTCCGCTCGTCCCGCGCGACGGGACCCGCGGCACCCGGCTGAGCCGCCGCCCGGCGCGGCCGCGGCCTCAGGGCAGCCGGCGGTAGAGGACGACGCCCGCGCTCACCTCGACGGGCCGGTAGTGGGCGTCGACGTAGCCGCGCAACCGCGGATAGCGGGCGAGCGGGTACTTGCCGTAGCCGTCCCAGCCGGCGGCCGCGGCGTCGACGAGCAGCGCGGGACGGCGCCGCTCGAGATCGTCGAACAGCATCTGCCAGCGGACCGGATCCTGGTTGGCGTCGGCGTTCCGCGCGCCCGTCTCGGTCGGCGTTCCCGGGCTCTCGCCGGTGACGAAGTTGGCCGACGAGAACCGGGCGCCCATCGGCCGGCGGGCGAGGACGTAGAGCTGGGGCGAATTCCCCCAGACGAAGATCCGCTCGTCGGCCGCGGTGAGGCGGTCGATGCGGGCGGCGATCTCCGCGTACGGCGGCTCGCTTTCGTCGAGCCGGGCGGCGAGCGGCCGCGCGAAAGAGCCGAGCGCGAAGAAGAGCAGGGCGGGGAGGGCGCACAGCACAGCCAGCGCGAGCCGGCGCGCGCCTCCTGTCTGCCAGAGGCGCACGAACCCGGGCGCCGCCAGCAGGCAGAGCGGCGGCAGGATCAGGTGGAAGTAGTGGCCGAAGAAGCGCCCGCCGGCGGAGAGCGCGAGGGCGGAGGTTGCCAGCCAGAGGAGGCCCAGCACTGCCGGCGTCGCGGGGACCTCCACACTGCCCGGCGCGTCGTCCGGTGTGCCTTGGGTCCGGTGGCCCAGGCTGCGTGCGAGGTCCCGCGCGGCCGTGACCGCGCCCCAGATCCCGAGCGCGTAGGGGACCAGCGCGGCGCCGCCGACGAGGCCCGTCCGCCGCAGGCCGCGCCCGAGCGCCTCGAAGCCGGTCAGACCGGCACCCACGTAGGAGAAGTTGAACCTGAGCCAGTAGATCGCGTCCGCGGCGTTGCCCGCGGCGCGGCAGCGCAGGACGTAGAGCGCCGCCGGCGCCAGCGCGCCCGCGACCTGGCAGAGGGCGCGGGAGGCGACCCACGACCTCGGCGCGCGCCCGCGGAGCGACCACCAGAGCAGCATGCCGATCGACGCGCCGAGGAAGGTGAGCCCCTGATACTTGAGGAGCGCCGACGTTCCGATGAGCGCGCCGATCGCCAGATGACGGGCCCAGCCGCGCGCGCCGCGCGCCGGGGCGCGAAGATCGCGCAGGAGCAGCCAGGCGCCGAGCGCCTGCGGCAACAACAGGAAGAGCTCGCAATTGGCCGCCAGCGCGTCGTAGTCGTGCCAGGTCGTCGAGAAGATCAGGAACAGCCCCGCGGCGGCCAGTCCCTCGCCGCGCGCCGCCCGCTCGCCCGAGGCGATCGAGAAGAGCAGGCCGGCCGTCAGCAGCACGGAGAGGACGACCAGCAGGTGCGCCCCCTGCGTGTCGTACGGCCCGGCGAGCGCGAAGCCGGCCCGGTAGAGATGGTAGATGAGCGGCGGCTTGTGGTCGACGACGTCGCGGTAAAGCTGGTCGCCGCGCGCGAGCGCGTCCGCCGTCGTCGCGTAGATCGCCTCGTCGTCGGAGAGCAGGGGCCGCAGGAACGTCGGCGCACGCAGCACCACGCCCAGGGCGAAGACCGCCAGCAACAACGCCTGGAATCTCCGCGAACGCGGCTCTGTTGGGCTGGGCGCAGGCATGCCGGCGTTCGAGCCTGATGATATACAGGGCCGATGACGGGTCCGATCCTTTCGTTGGTTCTTCCCATCTTCAACGAGGAAGCGATCATCCCGGAGCTCGACCGCCGCCTGCGCGCGTTCCTGGCCGACGTGGGGAGCGGCGTCGGCGAATCCTGGGAGGTCATCTTCGTCGACGACGGCTCGAAGGATCGATCGCTGGCGCTGCTCACCGAGCTGGCTGCGGCCGAACCGCGCTACAAGGTCATCTCGCTCTCGCGCAACTTCGGCCACCAGATGGCGATCACGGCCGGGCTCGATCGCGCGAACGGCGAGGCGGTGGTGGTGATGGACGCCGATCTGCAAGATCCGCCCGAGGTGGTCCGCCAGATGGTCGCCCGCTGGCGGGAAGGGTTCGACGTGGTGTTCGGGGTCCGCGCGCAGCGCCACGGCGAGACCGTGTTCAAGAAGCTGAGCGCCGCCCTGTTCTATCGCCTGCTGCGCGTGATGCTGGGGGGCGCCGCGATCCCCGTCGACGCGGGGGACTTCCGGCTCATGAGCCGCTCGGTCGTGCGGACGCTGTGCGCCCTGCGCGAGCGTCACCGGTTCGTGCGCGGCCTCGTCTGGTGGGTCGGCTTTCGCCAGACGGCCGTCACCTACGATCGGCCGGCGCGGTTCGCCGGCGAGACCAAGTTCCCCTTTCGCAAAATGCTCCACTTCGCCGTCGACGGGATCACTTCCTTTTCGATCGTCCCGTTGCGGATGGCCACCTGGCTGGGGATCCTGGCCGGCGTCGTCGCGATGGGCGGCGTCGGGTGGGCGCTTTACTCGAAGTTCTTCGGTGGCGTCGTGCGCGGGTGGACGACGCTCATGATCGTGGTCGGCCTCGGATCGTCGGCGCAGCTGCTCATGACGGGAATCCTTGGCGAGTACGTGGGGCGCATCTACGAGGAGGTGAAGCGCCGCCCGCTCTACGTGGTGGAGCAGGAGATCAACCTGCAGGCCCAGGCCCAGGGCATGGAAGCGACGCGTGACGCGCGCGCGTCGTCGGTGAAGTAACCGGTACGCGCCGGAGATCAATTTCGCACCCGGCTGAGCCCGACGGCGCGCGCGCATCGCGCGACAGGCCAAGAGATGCTCGCCAGACGCGACAGGCCAGGAGATGCTCGCCAGATATGAGAATCCCGCGAAATATGCGAAGACACGCGCGCTTGCGGTGGTGCAGAGTCCTCCAATGCCCCACCTGTTTGCCTTGTCGCGTGACCTGCTCAGAAACGTTTCCGGAAAGCAGAGATCAGTTTGGCGGCCAGCGGGAATGGTGGGGATCATGAAGACAGCACGCCTATCCATCACCGGACTTAGCCTCGCGTTCCTTTTCACCGCCTGCGCCCAACAGGGGCAGGGTGGTGGCAGCGGAGGCTCGAATGGCAGCGGCGGGAACTCATCCGGCAGCGGTGGTGACACCGGCACCGGCGGCATGATCGTCATCACCGGGACCGGCGGCGACACCGGCAGCGGCGGCTCGTCGAGCGGCGGCAACACCGGGACCGGCGGCTCCGTGAGCAGCGGTGGCAGCACCGGCTCGGGCGGCAACAGCGCGTCGGGCGGCAACACCGGCTCGGGCGGCAACAGCGCGTCGGGCGGCAACACCGGCTCGGGCGGCAGCAGCACCGGCGGCTCGACCGCCAGCGGCGGGAACACCGGCACCGGCGGCACGACCACGGGCGGCACGACCGGGTCGGGCGGCACCAGCACGGGCGGCTCGACCGGGACGGGCGGCAGCACCTCCTCGCAGCCGCTGGTCGTGACCTCGAACGGCTCGACCGGCGCCAGCACCTACTGGGTGACCGGGACGCTGGCGACCTCGACCGCCAGCGCGACCGTGACCGTCAACGACGGCACGACGATTAGTTCGAACTGGGAGGGCTTCGGAGGCGCCTTCAACGAGATGGGCGGCGAACTACCTGGCGATGCTCAGCACGGCCGACCAGAACAAGGCCCTCGACCTGCTGTTCGGTGCCGACGCGGCCCACTTCGCCATCGGGCGCATCCCGATCGGCGCCAGCGACTACGCGATCTCGCGCTACACGGACGACGAGACCTCGGGCGACACCAGCCTCTCGAGCTTCTCGATCAGCCAGGACATGAAGTACCTGATCCCCTACGTGCAGGCGGCGCAGAAGGTGAACAGCAAGCTCCGCTTCTGGGCCAGCCCCTGGACGCCGCCCACCTGGATGAAGACGTTCAGCGGCAGCAACAGCAACGGCACCTCGTGCGCGAAGGTCGGCAGCACCAATTTCGACGGCGGCTGCATGAACGCGACCAGCGCCAACCTGACGGCCCTCGCCACTTATCTGTCGAAGTGGGTCTCGGCGTATAGCGGGATGAGCATCCCGATCGACTACATCGCGCCGCAGAACGAGCCGAACTACGCGCAGGGCTACCCGTCTTGCCTGTGGAACACGGCGGACTACGTCAGCTTTGAAAAGGGGGCGCTGGCGACGGCGTTCCCCAGCTCCGGTAGCACCAAGATCATGCTCGGCACGATGTCGAACGGCGACAACGGCTCGACCAGCTTCGATCTGAAGGTGGTCCAGGGCGTGGAGGCCGACTCGTCGGCAAAGGCGATCCCCAAGGTCATGGGCCTGCAGTGGGGGATGCTGGACCTCTACGAGGGAAAGACCAGCGGCGTCAGCCCGTCGACCTTCATGACCGGCAGCCTTCCGGTCTGGGCGACCGAGCACAAATGCGGTAACTACCCCTGGAACCCGTCGGGGTCTCCGAAGTACGTGGAGCCGGCGCCCAACGATCAGGCCTACGGTGTCGAGTCCTGGGGCTACATCCGCGACGCGATCACCAAGGGCAAGGTCACCTCGTACAACGCCTGGAACATGATTCTCGACACCGGCGGCAAGGGGAACGACACGACCCGGCAGTGGGCACAGGACGCGCTGCTGACCGTGAACACCTCGTCGAAGGCGCTGATCGCGACGCCGGCCTACTACGTCTTCCGCCACTGCTCGCAGTACACCCAGGTCGGCGCGACGGTCGTCGGCACCAGCGGCGGCGACGCGATCGCCTTCAAGAACCCGGACGGCAGCGAGGTGGCGGTCATGTACAACTCCGGCTCGGCCAACAGCGCGTACGTGGTCTCCATCAAGGGCGCGAAGTACTCGTTCTCGATGCCCAGCAGCGGCTGGGCGACGGTCTTCGTCCCGGGCCCGTAATGAGCGCAGTCGTCAAAATTGGATAAACAAAAGCGCCAATAGCGCGACAATAGAGAGTCGGGGGTCGGGGGCTTCGTTGCGGTCCATTGCGGCGAGGCCCCCGATTTAATTTCCGATAATCCGGCGCCGACCGGCCCGTCGGGAGCCAGCCCCGGGTGGATGTCGATCGGTCGCACCGACGGTGGCAGGTCCGGGCGACCACGGCATCGAATTCACGCGTCGGTAAACAATCAGGGCGTTGCTTCATCCATGACCCGTGATACAAATCCGCCTGACGATCGACCAGTTCGGTTTCGACCTCGGCACGGGCGGGCTTGAGAAAGAGGCACTTGGGAGTCCACATGCAGAACTTGAAGTTGCTCAGACTTTGGCTGGTCCTGATTGTGCTGCTCGGCGCGTCGGCCTGCTCGCTTCCGTTGCCGAAGGGGCTCACGGGGGACGGCGGCGGCGCCGTGCCGACCACCTGTTCGCTGTCTCCCGACGCCGGCGTGAACATCGTCAGCACCGTCCAGGCCACCGGCGACGCGGAGAACGCCGTCCCGGTGGTCGCCCTCTGCGCCGGGTCCGCCGATGCGGGAACGAACCCCAACGCGATCGACAAGTACTCGCAGGGCTACGGGTACAACGATCCGACCATCCAGGCCAAGGTCGACAAGACGATGGGGAACATCAACCTGGAAGACGAGACATTCCAGATGTACGGGATGCCCTACATCATCAACGGGGGGATCCAGTTCAACGACATCCAGCGCAGCCAGGACACGTCGACCGGTATCCGCGGCTTTCGGTACCGGGACGCCTCGCGCGGCATGAACCTGGGCGAGGACCTCGACGGTGTCTTCGCCACGGCCGACTTCGTGAACGGCCAGCACGTCGGCTACTCGACGGCGTTCCCGGTCAGCATGGCGCGCGGCGCCGCTTTCGACCTGGATCTCGAGGCCGCCGTCGGCGAGGCGATCGGTGACGAGATGCAGGCCGCCGGGCAGACGCTGCTGCTGGCGCCCTGCATGAACCTGCTCCGCCACCCGCTGTGGGGGCGCGCGCAGGAGACGTACGGCGAGGATCCGTACCAGATTGGCCGCCTCGCCTCCGCGCTGGTGGTCGGCGTGCAGCAACACGTCGCCGCCAACGCCAAGCACTTCATGGGGTACGACATCGAAGACCACCGCTCGACCAACAACTCGCAGATGGAAGACGAGCAGACGCTGCGCGAGATCTATGGGCGTCACTTCCGGATGGTGGTGCAGGACTCCGGGGTGTCGTCGGTCATGGCCTCGTACAACGAGGTCAACATGACCAAGTCGACGGAGAACACCCACACCCTGACGGACGTGCTGCGCAACGACTTCGGGTTCAAGGGATTCATCCTGTCCGACTGGTGGGCCATGCCCGGTGATACCAGCGTCCCCGACACCAGCACGCTCAACACCAATGCCATCAAGGCGCTCAACGCCGGGCTCGACGTCGAGCTCCCCTGGGGCCTCTACTACGGACAGCTCCAGAGCCTCATCCATGCGGGCTCAATAAATCAGGGACAGATCGACGCGGCGGCCCGACGGGTCCTCTACGAGAAGTTCCGCTTCAACGCCGACCCGACCAGCGGGCTCACCGGGCTGGGGAAGCCAGTCACGGTCTACTCGAACAGCAGGATCAGTTGCGACTACACCCACCTCGCGCTGGCCAACAAGGCGGCGCTCGAGAGCATGGTCCTGCTCAAGAACGACATGGGAGCCCTCCCCATCAGCCCGGCCGTCCAGAAGGTCGCCGTCGTAGGGGCCAAGGTCCCCTACAAGACCAACAACGGTTCGCCCGACCAGCCGACTGGTGGGACGATCGACTTCGCCAGGGACGTGCGCGGCGGCGACCTTGGTTCGAGCCGCGTCTTTCCCGATCTTGATCCCAAGAAGTCGGTGGGCCCCTTCGCCGGCATCCAGGCGGCGGCCCCGTCGGGGGTTACGGTCGTCGCGGGGAACACCGCGGCGGACGTCCCGTCCGACGCCGATTTCGTGGTCGTCGTGGCCGGCCTCACCCCGGAGGACGAGGGGGAGGAGTACACGGGGGCGGGCGATCGGAAGTTCCTCTACCTCGACGCCAAGCAGACCGATTCTGCGTACCAAGGCGTCCAGGAGGCGCTCATTAGAAGCGTGGCGGCGATGGGCAAGCCGATGGTGGTCGTGCTCGAGGGTGGGAGCGTGATCGACATGCCCTGGGTCACCGCGCTTCCGGCGGCCTCCGCGGTGGTTATGGCCTGGTACCCGGGCCAGCGCGGCGGCGAGGCGCTGGGCGATCTCCTGTGGGGCCAGGTCAACGGCGTTTCCTACGACTTCGGCGGCAAGCTGCCTTTCACCTGGGCGCACCTCGACGACTACGACACGTTCAACGGCGCCGGCAACAGCAACAGCGGGGGCAGCACGGTCTTCCACTACTTCGTTGGTTACCGCTGGTTCGACAACAAGGCGATCGCGCTGACGCCGTCACAAGGGACCTTCCCGTTCGGTTACGGGCTCAGCTACACGAGCTTCCAGTACAGCAACCTGCAGCTCGGGTGCACGGCGATGGGCCAGGGGGGCGTGTTGCCGGTGGTCGTCAACATCACCAACACCGGGATGGTTCCCGGTGACGAGATCGCCATGGTCTTCGTCTCGTTCCCGAACAACACCACCGCGCGCCGCCCGGCCAAGGAGCTCAAGGGCTTCGCGCGGGTCAGCCTGGCGGCGGGCGAGACGAAGCAGGTCACGATTCCGGTCCGACTATCGGACCTCGACTACTTCCAGATTGACCCGACCGACTCGACGGGGCAGTCCGGTTCTTGGGTTGTGCAGTCCGGCCCCGTCAAGATCATGGTGGGCGGCAGCTCAACGAATCTCCCGTTGACCGGAATGGTCAATGTCAACGGATATACCGTCACCCCCGCCGGATCGACTCAATGAGAACATCTGTCCGCTCGACCAAAACCCTCGTCGTTGTTCTGACCAGCTTCGCACTCGCACCCGCAGCGTCGACCGCCTTTGCCGCCGGTGCTGGGGCGCCTGCCGACGCCCCGGCGGGAGCGGCGGCGCCCGCTTCGCCGCCGGCCGCGCCCGCCACGCCGGCGCCGGCAGCCGTGGTCATCGTGTCGGTCCCCGTGACGCCCAGCCCCGCCGCGTCGCCCGCGCCGGCACGTGAGGCCACCGCGATCTCCGGATCGATCCCGCCACCTCCCGAGCCTGCGGTCGAGGCGCCGCCGGTCACCGAGGTTGGCGTCCAGCGTCTGCCAGGGTCGGCCTACCCGGAGCCGCAGACGCGCGGTCTCAAGTACGGCTCCTTGTGGCTCACCTTCCACGGTCTGCAGTGGCCCTACCTGCCGGCCAAGTCGGGCCGCGACCGGTTCGTGATTGGCCTCTCCGGATGGGGATGGCTCGACACGGGGTACGAAAAGTTTTTCCCCTGGGGGCCGAACCCCTCGCTCGAGCAAAGCAAGGTCGCCTACTGGACGCAGCAGGGACGCATGCTGCTCCGGGTGACGCCGACCTACTCGTTCGACAACTATTTCGTCCAGGGACAGGTCGAGCTGGTCGGCACCGAGAATCAGAGCATCCAGCGGTCGCAGACGGGCGGCGCCGACACCGACGATCTCTGGCTGCGGATCGGCCAGTGGAACCGATGGGATTTTCAGGTCGGCCGCTTCGAGGGGTGGGAGGTCTTCCATCTCGGCATGGGCCTGGACTACCTGACGTTCGAGCGTGACGGCGCCGTCGGCCAGGGTGAGAAAGCGTATCCGATCAAGTTCTACGGCCTCGACGACAATCAGTATCGCCCGTCGGGTGCCGCCGGCAACTTCGCCCTTCACTATTATCCGCTGCCGTTCCTTCGTTTCGAGCTTCTGGCCATGGCCGGAAGCCTGAGCAATCCCGCGTACGCGACGCGTCCGGTCGCCATCCTCGATTTCGGTTGGCTCAAGCTGAAGGGGGGCGTCGAGTACCAGCACATCACCGGCCAGGCGGCCACCGACGAAACGGACTACACCGCCAAGGGGGTCGGCGGCGCGATCCAGTTCGTCTTCAATCCCCACGTCGAGTTCGGCCTCAACGCCGCGCAGGGGACGGTCGTCAACATCAACAACCTCGGGAAAGAGCTCCTGACGGCAAGCCTCACGCGCACGAGCTATGGGGGCTTCGCGAACTTCTCGAACGGGAGCGACAGGCACCCGCTCCTCTTCGGCATCGGCGGCCTCTACACCCGGAACGAGGACCAGCAAGCCATCGTCATTCCGGGCGTCGTCGACCACTGGTGGTTGTGGCAAAGCTTCGTGGCCGTTCAGTATGTGGTGTTCCAGCAGCTCTACATCAAGGTGGTCGGCGCTTACTCGCGCGGGCACTGGTTCCTGGCCAACAGCAACCCGCCGACGGAGTTCGACGACGAGACGTACAGCGTTCGACTGCGGTTTTCGTTCTACTTCTAGCGGCGCCGAGACGAGAGAAAACGATGCGCAAAGCAAGCATACTGGTTGGTCTGATGGTGATCGCATTCGGGGCCGGGGCCCGCGCGGAGGAGGCGGTGCCCGCGCCGCCGCCCTCCCCCGCGGCTCCGCCGTCCGGGGTCGACCCGTTTCCCGCCGCGGTTCCCTCGCCCTCTCCCCCGCCGCCGGCGCCCGCTGGAACGGTGGGCGTGGTGGCTCCGCCCGCTCCCGAGGAGCAGCCGCCCAGGCGGATCGAGGTCGGCCTGGCGTTCCTTCCCATGGGCCGCGGGCAGCTCAAGACGCCGAACGGCGCGATGGACGCGACGGCTGACGCCCGGTTCGCCTATGGCGTCGGCCTGTCGGCCACCTACCGGGTCATCGCCGGCCTCCACCTCGGGATCGCGCCGCAGGTGATCTACGGCGTCAACTACAAGACCAACCCGGCCGGGAACGGTATCGCTCTACCGGCCTCCTCGACCGAGTACGACTTCATGGCGCGTGTGCAGTATGCGTTCCCGCTCGTCGACGGGATCACGCTCTACGGCGAAGCCCTTCCTGGCTACTCGCAGATCCTCCATCCCGGCGCGGGCACGAGCAAGGGCCTCGTCCTGGCGTTGGGCGGCGGCGCCGCCATGGACATGTCGGACCGGATCTTCATCAATGTGGGGGCCGGCTACCAGCTCGGTTACCAGTCGGTCTCCATCTTGGGGACGAAGCGCGACTCCCGCTCGCAGTACGTGCGCGTCGCGCTGGGCGTCGGCGCCCGGTTCTAGCGCCGAGGGGCGCGCCGGCGGACGGCGGATGCGGGCGAGTCTGGCCCCGGCATCTCTCCATTTGTATGTTTCCGGAAACCTGTGCTCTGTTGGGGACCCTCGACCCATGAGCACACCCCGTTCTGCCTTCCTGTTGCTGGCCTTCTGCTCGGTCCCGGCGCTGGCTGCGCCGCCCGCCGCGGTCCCCTACACCTGGAAGAGCGTCCAGATCGTCGGCGGCGGGTTCGTCGACGGGTTCGTGTTTCACCCGACGGCCAAGGACGTCCTCTACGCGCGCACGGACATCGGCGGCGCCTACCGCCGGGACGCGAAGACCCATCGCTGGGAGCCGATGCTCGACTGGGTTCCCTACGCCGATCTCAACCTCATGGGCGTCGAGAGCATCGCCGTCGATCCATCGGATCCGGGCAAGGTCTACCTGGCCTGCGGCACGTACACGGCGCCCGAGGTTCCTGACGGCGCGATCCTGCGCTCCTCGGATCAGGGGCACACGTTCGCGCGCACCAACGTGCCGATCAAGTTCGGCGGGAACGAGGCCGGGCGCGGCAACGGCGAGCGAATGGCGGTCGATCCCAACGACGGCCGCGTCCTCTTCCTCGGCACGCGCCACGCGGGGCTCTGGAAGAGCAGCGACGGCGCGGTGACCTGGAGCAAGGTGGCGACGTTCCCGGCCGACGTTCTGAAGTTGCCGCCCGACGAGGCCAAGCTGCCGGCCTGGAGCGGCGGCGGCCGCAGCAGCATCGTCTTCGTCGTCTTCGATCCGGCGAGCGGCGCCAAGGGGAGCCCGAGCAAGAGGCTCTACGCCGGCGTGTCGGTGATGGGCCGACCTGGACTCCTCCGCAGCGACGACGCGGGCGTGAGCTGGAAGCCCGTTCCCGGCCAGCCCAGCAGGTACCGTCCGAACCACGCGGTCCTCGCCTCCGACGGGACGCTGTTCCTGAGCTACGGGACGGATCCGGGTCCGATGCCGATGACCGACGGCGCGGTCTGGAAGCTCGCCACCCGCACCGGCGTCTGGACGGACATCACGCCCGACAAGCCGAGCCCCGACGCGAAGGAGAACGCGCGCAAGTTCGGCTACGGCGCCGTCGCCGTCGACGCGCACGATCCCAAGATCCTGATCGCCAGCTCGTTCTACCGCCCGAAGGGCGAGGAGATCTTCCGCAGCACCGACGGCGGGGCGAGCTGGAAACGGGTGTTCGAAGGGGGCGGCGTCTACGACTATTCGCGCGCGCCGTACGTCAAGGACACCGACATCCACTGGCTGTTCGACGTCGAGATCGATCCCTCGAACCCGGACCACGCGATGTTCACCACCGGATACGGCGGATGGGAGACGTTCGACCTCACCAACGTCGACAAGAACGTCCCGACCCACTGGACCGTCATGAGCCCCGGCATCGAGGAGACGGTGGCGCTGGCGCTCTTTAGCCCGTCGAAAGGGGCCCAGCTGGTCACCGCCATCGGCGACTACTCGGGGTTCGTGCACAGGGACCTCGACAGGCCGGCCCCCGACGGAAACCCCAAGCCGCCGTTCCTCGGCAACACCAAGGATGTCAGCGGCGGCGAGAAGAACCCCAGCGTGATCGTTCGCGTCGGCCGCGCGCGCCACCCGGAGAAGGAAAAGAACCTCGGCTACTCGACGGACGGCGGCAAGAGCTGGCACGAGCCGGCGACACTGCCCAGCGAGAAGGCGAGCGAGGGGGACATCGCGGTCTCGACCGACGGCAAGATCTGGGTCTGGACGCCGCGCGACGATGTCCCGTACGTCACGTCGGACAAGGGCGCGACCTGGACGGCCTGCGAGGGCCTCCCCACGCGGACGCGCGTGGTCGCCGATCGCGTGAACGGCAAGCGCTTCTACGCGATGGCCCTCTTCGAGGGGAAGCTCTACGACAGCACCGACGGCGGCCTTCATTTCACAGAAAAGCCGCTTGAGCTGCCGGGCGGTCTCCCCAAGCGCGCTGGCGGCGGCAAGGACAACCGCACCGATCGCGGCGACGACCGCGGCGGCCAGGATCGGCTCTACACGACGCCCGGCCGCGAGGGCGATCTGTGGCTCGCCGCCTACGACGGCCTCTACTATTCGGCTGCGGTGGGGAAGGAACTCGCTCGCATGCCCGCCGTCGGGCAGATCCACGCTTTCATGCGGATGCCCGCCGTCGAGCAAATCCACGCCTTCGGCTTCGGCAAGGCGGCACCGCGCGCGAAGAAGCCGGCGCTCTACCTGGTCGGGACGGTCGACGGCCAGCGCGGGTTCTTCCGCTCGACCGACGGCGGCGTCACATGGCTGCGCATCAACGACGACCAGCACCAGTGGGGCCTGGTCCTGCAGATCACCGGCGACCCCAAGAAGTTCGGTCGCGTCTACGTCGGGACGCACGGCCGCGGCACGTTCTATGGCGATCCCCAATAGCCTCGCCAACCGCCTCGCCGTCGTGCTGCTCGCGGTCGCGGCGGGCGCCGGCGCGCCGGTCGCTGCCGACACGGCGCCGTCGGCGCCGCGCATCTCGAGCTACCGCAACCCGGTCCTCCCCGGCTTCTACCCGGACCCCAGCATCGTTCGCGTGGGCGCCTGGTTCTATCTCGTCAACAGCTCGTTCGAGTTCTTCCCCGGCGTGCCGATCCATCGTAGCCGCGATCTCGTGCACTGGGAGTCGCTCGGCCACGTGCTGACGCGCGACTCGCAGCTGCCGCTGGGTACGGCCGGACCGTCGGGCGGGATCTTCGCCCCCACCATCCGCTACCACGCCGGCATCTTTTACATGATCACCACCAACGTCTCGCACGGCGGGAGCTTCTTCGTGACGGCGAAGGATCCGGCGGGACCCTGGTCGGAGCCGGTCTGGCTGCACGTGCCGGGCGGCGGGATCGATCCGAGTCTTCTCTTCGACGACGACGGCAAGGTCTACCTGACCTCGACGGGGATCGAGCCCGGGATCTACGCGACGGAGATCGACGTCGGCACCGGCAAGCTGCTCACGCAGCCGCGCATCGTCTGGAAGGGGACGGGCGGGCGCTATCCCGAGGGGCCGCACCTCTACAAGATCGCCGGGCGCTACTACCTGATGATCTCCGAGGGGGGGACGGAGTACGGCCACATGGTGACGATCGCGCGGGCAAGCTCGCCGTGGGGGCCGTTCGAGCCCTGTCCGCGAAATCCGATCCTCACCCACCGCGAGACGCCGATGAGCGTGCCCGTCCAGGCCACGGGCCACGCCGATCTCGTCCAGGACGGCGAGGGGAACTGGTGGATGGTGTTCCTCGGGATCCGCCCGCAAGGCGGCTACTACTGGCACCACCTGGGACGCGAGACCTTCCTGGCCCCAGTGCGCTGGGACGCGCAGGGCTGGCCGGTCGTCAACGACGGCAAACCGATCGCCCTCGACATGCGTGGGCAGGGCCTGCCGGATGACGGGCCGCAGGAAGAATCGCCCGTGGTGATGGACAGGTTTGATGGGCCGACGCTCGGATCGGCCTGGAGCTTCTTGCGCAACCCGGTGCGCGCCAGCTACTCGACGACCGAGCGGCGCGGTTGGCTGACTCTTCACCCGACGCCGGTGACGCTCGACCAGGAGAAGGGCACCTCGCCGACGTTCGTCGGTCGCCCACAGTCGCTGCTCCGCGGCGGCTATTCGGTGACGATCGACTTTTCTCCCGGCCGGGCAGGCGAAGAGGCCGGGCTGGTGCTCTACCGGTCGCCGCACGCGCACTATGAGCTCGGCGTGCGCCGTGGTGGTGCCGGGCGCGAGGTGTTCGTGCGGCAGACGGTGGGCAGCCAGCTCTCGACGGTGACGGCCTCCACGCCCGCGCCGGGCAGCGCGCCGCTGGTCCTGGTGATCAGAGCCGAGCCGACGCGCTACACGTTCTGGTGGGGGCCCGTCCTCGACGTCGCCCAGCGCAAGCCGGCGCCGCCCCTCGTGCCGCTCGGCACGGCCGAGACGCGCCTCCTCGCGACAGAGGTAACCGGCGGCTTCATCGGGACCATGGTCGGCCTCTATGCGCAGGCGCCGGCCGCCGCCGCGTTCCCCACGCTGGCAGCCTTCAACTCGTTCGGCTTCGAAGACACAGATAGA
The DNA here is from genome assembly GCA_963831685.1 of uncultured Pseudomonadota bacterium. Taxonomy (GTDB): domain Bacteria; phylum Myxococcota_A; class Polyangia; order Fen-1088; family Fen-1088; genus JADGRB01. Next base: position 723,403 of record CAWHRJ010000002.1, on the reverse strand, counting down.
ACGCCCACCGGCATCAACCGGGACCGGATGCCTTGAACCGCCTCGCCCACGAGACCACCATGCGCGAAACGATCTTGTCCTCGTCAGCCAGCTGGCTGGCGATCGCCCTTTGTGGCGCTATTTCGCTGGCCTGCCTGCGGCCGCCGCCGCTCAACTCGGCCGACGCGGTCCCCGCCGCCCACAACAGCGCGACCGCGTCGCCGCCGCCGCTCGAGAAGATGACCGAGCTCGACGCCTGGGCGGCGGTTCCCCTCATGACCCCCGGCATCAACATCGGCAACACGCTGGACAACACGACCATCTGGGAGACCGGGTGGGGGAACCCGCTCATCACCAAAGATTTCGTCGACGGTCTGGCCAAGCTGGGGTTCAACACTGTCCGCTTGCCGGTGGCCTGGAACACCTACGCCGACGAGGGCGTCATCACGCCCGACAAGATGAGCCGCGTCGCCGAGGTCGTCGACTGGATCACGCGCGCCGGCATGTTCTGCGCGCTCGACATCCACTGGGACGGCGGCTGGATCGACTCCGACGTGAAGGAGAAGTATCCCCGCCCCGACACCTTCAGCCCCGACGCGGAGAAGAAGTTCCGGTCGTACTGGGAACAGATCTCGACGTTCTTCGCGGGCAAGAACGAGAAGCTGATCTTCGAGGCGCTCAACGAGGAGACCAACTTCAGCGGCGAGGGCTCCGAGGACAAGGCCTACGCGACGCTGACCCGCGTGAACCAGCTGTTCATCGACACCGTCCGCAAGACCGGCGGGAACAACGCCAAGCGCCTGCTGATCGTCACCGGCTATGCCACCGACTTCAAGAAGACCTGCGCCCCCGCGTACAAGCTGCCAAAGGACACCGTGCCCGGGCGGCTCTTCATCTCGGTGCACTACTACACGCCGTATCAGTTCTGCGGTCTCGAAGAGGACGCCCCCTGGGGGAAGATGATGCCCAGCTGGGGGACGCCCGAGGAGGTCAAGCAGCTGGAAGGTCTCTTCGACGACATGAAGGGCTTCTGCACGAAGAACGACATCCCAGCGTTCATCGGCGAGTTCGGCGTGACCAAGAAGAAGGAGTCGGCGTCGCGCATCCGCTGGATGTCGGCGGTTTTGAACGCGTCGATTTCGAGAAAGATGGTGCCGGTCCTCTGGGACACCGGGACGGACGTCTCGCGCCTCGCTCCAATTACAATGACCGGCGATCTCGCGCAGTCGCTCAAGAACAGCGCCCCTCCGGTTCACGTCGACGGCGGAAAGTAGGGGTCGCCGCGTGTCGCGGCGCGCCTGGTATCGTTCCCGCTTTCAGCCTATAGTCGGATTTCCGCAATGACGCTGTCCGGCATCAAAGGAACGTCGTTCGTGGCGCTTCTGGCCCTGGCGTCATTCTCCTGCGCGAGCACCGACGGCGGGAGCAGCGGCCAGGGAGGCGGTTCGGGGACGGGGAGCGGCGGCGCCGTCGGGTCCGGCTCGGGCGGCGACACTGGCAGCGGCGGGGGCAGCGCCTCGGGCGGCAGCACCGGATCCGGCGGTGGTATCGTGACCAGCGGCAGCGGCGGCTCGACCGGCAGCGGCGGCAGCGGCGGGACCACCGGCAGCGGTGGCTCGCCGGCGAGCGGCGGCAGCGGCGGGACGACCGGCAGCGGCGGCGCGGCGAGCGGCGGCTCGCCCGGTACCGGCGGCGCGACGGGCAAGGGAGGCTCGACGGGCAGCGGCGGCACCTCGGGGACCTGCGCCGGCACGCTCATGTTGTGCGGCACCTCGTGCGTCGACACGACGGGCAGCCAGACGAACTGCGGCGGCTGCGGCAAGGCCTGCCGTTCCGATCAGTCCTGCTGGCAGAGCGCCTGCATCTGTTCGACGGGGCAGGGGGACTGCGGCGGCGCCTGCAAGGACGTCATGTCCAGCACCGTCAACTGCGGCACCTGCGGCAACGCTTGCGCGACGGGCGCTACCTGCGCGAGTGGCGTCTGCACCTGTCCGTCGGGCCAGACCGCCTGCAGCGGCGCCTGCACCAACATGAACACCGACGCGAAGAACTGCGGCAAGTGCGGCACGGTCTGCGGCAGCGGCACGCAGTGCCTGTTCGGGGCCTGCCTCGATCCGAACAGCCTCTCCTGCACGCCCGCCTCGAAGGCCAACACGTCGTCGGCAGCCAACGCTTCGATCACGCTCGGCAAGTACTGGATCAACAACAACCAGTGGGGCGCCAGCACCGGTTCGGGGACGCAGTCGATCTGGTCGACCTGCCAGCAGGGGGATCTGATCGGCTGGGGGACCAGCTGGAACTGGACCGGGACCAGCAACAAGGTGAAGTCATACGCCAGCTCGGTGCTCGGCTGGCAGTTCGGCTGGAAGCTGACCAGCAGCGGTCTGCCGCTGCAGATCTCGTCGGGCAGCAAGCTGAACTGCGGCTGGAGCTTCACCTTCACCAACACGGGCGGCTCGGCCGAGGTCGCGTACGACGTCTTCATCCACTCGATCATGATGCCGGGGAGCAACGACAACCCGACCGACGAGATGATGATCTGGCTCGACGTCTTGAACGGCGCCGGCCCCGTGGGGACCAAGCAGGCGACCGTCACCATCGACTCGGCCAGCTGGGATCTCTACCGCGGGTCGACGACCTGGAACGTCTTCTCGTACGTCCGGACGCAGAACGCCACCAGCGCCGTGGTCAACATCAAGGACTTCACCGGCGATCTCGTGTCGCGCGGCTGGCTGTCGTCGTCGAAGTACATCACCAGCGTCCAGTCCGGCACGGAGATCTTCACCGGCACCGGCGAGCTGGACACCACCGGTTACTACTGCCGCATTCAATAGGTCTCACTTCCTCACTGGAGCTGTCATGAACACGAAGTCACGTTTCGTTCTCGGAGTGTCGGCGTTGGCGTTGTTGGTTGGGGCAGGGTGCGCGCAGGGGGGAGGCAACGGGACCAGCGGCTCCGGCGGCAACAACAGCGCCAGCGGCGGCAACCAGGGGAGCGGTGGGTCGTCGTCGGGCGGTTCGACGGGCTCGGGCGGGAACGGCAGCGGCTCGGGCGGCAACACGGGCTCGGGCGGTTCGAGCACGTCGAGCGGCGGCAACACGGGCTCGGGCGGTTCGAGCACGTCGAGCGGCGGCAACACGGGCTCGGGCGGCGCGAGCACGTCGAGCGGCGGAAGCACCGGCACGGGCGGCGCCGCCGGCGCCCCCGCCGTGAAAGAGTGCGCCACGAAGACCACGATCATGACGCCCGTCTTCATGAACTTCGAGAACTACACCGGCATGGGGACGATGACCGCCGACAACTATTCCACGGGCTTCGGCACGACGACCGTGAACACGGGAACGGCCTATGCCGGGTTCTTCCAGTATCCGGAGGCCACGGGAAGTACGGCGCCGACGCTCTCCATGGTGGGCGGGCATCCGCCGAGCACCTGGGCGGCGGGCGAGACCCTGTCTGCCACGATGTGGGGGATGGGCGGCGGCATCTGGATGGGCTGCGCCGACGCGTCGGCGTACAAGGGGATCTCGTTCTGGGTGCGCGGCACGTCGGGGACGGGCACCTTCTCGTTCACCCTCTCGATGGACAGCACCGACCTGCCGAATTCGATGAACGCGGCGATGGGCGGCATCTGCCCGGGCACCGCGGACACTTGCAAGCCGGCCGAGAAGGACAACATCCCGATCACCACCGACTGGACGCAAGTGTCGATCCTCTGGTCGGACTTCACGCCCGGCACGTCCGGGACGGCGTCGGTGACGCCCAACGGGAACAACATCACCGGGCTTGGGTGGTCGGTGCCGCTGGCGTTCATTGCGGATCCCAGCAAGGCCGCCGACGCGGGCGTCTACATCCCCGTCCCGGCGACGGTCACCTTCAACATCGACGACATCACCTTCATGCAGTAGGCGACGCCGACGCTGGCTGTCACGGCCCGAGCATCAGCGAGCCGGCGTCGAGTGCGATCTCGTAGTACCCGTGGGCGTCCCAGGCGAGCGTCTGGCCGTTCTGGGAGAGCGTGCCGCCGTCGACGCGCACGCGCAGCCGCTTGCCGGCGGGGAAGTGGTCGGGCAGCGGGGCGTGCGGCACGGACGGCGCCGGGTCCACGGCCGGCGCGAGGGGGGATGCGGCGGCTGCGATCGGTTTTGCCGCAGGCGCGCCGGTGTCCGGGACGACGCAGCCGCAGGTCGACGGGGTGCAGCCGGTTGAAGCGACGAGCCCAGCCGTTGCCGAGAGGATCAGCGTCGCGCGTGCCAGGTTCATGCGTGGGTAACGTGTAGTATAGGGATGCGGTGAAGCTCAACGCTTTTGGTTCGCTGCTCGCCGCCTCGCTCGCGACCGCCTGGCTGTCGTCGCCCGTTCGTGCCGCGGTCGTCCCCAACCCGCTCTTCGCCGATCACGCGGTCCTGCAGCAGGGAACGAACGTTCCGATCTGGGGGACGGCGGATCCGGGCGAGGCCGTCACCGTCGAGATCGCCGGCCAGACTGTGTCGTCGACGGCCGGCACCGACGGCAAGTGGCTGGTGCGCCTCGCGCCGCTCAAAGCCGGCGGGCCAGAGACGCTGACGATCTCGGGGAAGAACAAGCTCGTCCTCTCCGACATTCTCGTCGGCGAGGTCTGGATCGCGGGCGGGCAGTCGAACATGGAGCGGCAGCTCGGCCTGCGCGCCGGGCAGCAGCCGATCGACGACTGGGAGAAGGAGGTCGCCGCGGCGACGCACCCGCAGATCCGTCACTTCGGCGTCGAACAGGTGAAGTCGCTGACGCCGCTGGCGACCGTGAAGGGCGCGTGGACCGTCTGCTCGCCCGACACGGTCAAGGACTTCACGGCCGTCGGTTACTTCTTCGCCCGCGATCTCGAGCGCGCGCGCCACCTCCCGATCGGCATCATTCACAGCTCGTGGGGCGGCACGCCGGCGGAGGCCTGGACCAGCGAGGCGGGGCTGCGCACGCTGCCGGACTTCGCCGACGTGGGCGCGGAGATCAAGACGCTGATCGCCGATCCGGAGGCCGCGCGGCGCGCGTATGAGGCGAAGCTGGAGATCTGGTTCGCGGCCAACGACACCGGCTCGGTCGCGGGCAAGCTCTGGAGCGATCCGGCGCTCGACGCGGCCGACTGGAAGACGATGACGCTGCCGACGCTGTGGGAGGACGCGGGCGAGCCGGATCTCAACGGCGTCGTCTGGTTCCGCAAGAGCTTCAATCTCCCCGCCAAGGCCGCGAACGCCGCCGCCGAGCTGCAGCTCGGCATGGTCGACGACATCGACACCACCTGGGTCAACGGCGTGAAGCTCGGGGGCACGGTCGGCTACAACGTCGTCCGGAGGTACGCTGTCCCTGCCGGCGTGCTCAAACCCGGCCGCAACGTCGTTGCCGTGCGCGTGCTCGACACCGGCGGCGGGGGCGGCATCTGGGGCGAGGAGAAGCTGCAGCTCGTGTTCAAGGGGAGGCCGGGCGTGGGATTGCAGACCGCGTCGCTCGGGCCCGCCCTGAAGCTGGTCCCGCTGGCGGGCCCGTGGCAGTACCGCATCGGGATGAACCTGCAGGGCGCGCCGCAGCCCCCGACGGGCGTCATCGGCGACATCAACTCGCCGACGATCCTTTACAACGCGATGATCGCGCCGCTGGTGCCGTACGCGATCCGCGGCGTCGTCTGGTACCAGGGCGAGGCCAACGTCCAACGCGCCCAGCAGTACCGCGCGCTCTTCCCCGCGCTGATCGCCGACTGGCGGCGCGCCTGGGGCGCGGACTTCCCGTTCCTCTTCGTCCAGATCGCGCCCCACGCCGACATGACGCCCGAGCTCCGCGACGCCCAGCTCGCCACCTGGCTGCACACGCCGGGGACGGCGATGGCGGTGACGATCGACATCGGCGACGCCAAGGACATCCACCCCCCGCACAAGCAGGCCGTGGGCGCCCGCCTCGCGCTGGCGGCGCGCGCGCTCGCGTACGGGGAAAAGCTCGAGTACTCGGGCCCGGTGTTCGATGCGCTGAAGGTCAAGGGCAGCAAGGCGACGCTGACCTTCACCCACATGGGCGGCGGCCTCATCGCGAAGGGCAGTCCGCTCAAGGGCTTCACCGTGGCCGGTGCCGACGGCGCGTTTCACCCGGCCAGGGCGGAGATCCGCGGCAAGACGGTGGTCGTCACCAGCTCGGACGTCGCCCAACCCGTCGCCGTCCGCTACGGCTGGGCCAACGTTCCCGACGGCAATCTGTTCAACAAGGCCGGGTTGCCCGCGTCGCCGTTCCGGACCGACGGGAACTGACCGGAACCCTGTCGGCGACGGATGGGAGTAGCTCCCATTGTCGCCTGGCATGGGAGTTACTCCCATGCTAAAGTCAATCAGGTGAAGGCGAAGAAGCCTTACTGGCCCCTCGACCGGGTAAAGACTCTCGCGGCCCGGGGTGCCATCTTCGTCCAGAAGGGGCGGGCGAGTGCATTCTTCTCTACCTATACCGAAGCCTTCGACGCCGCTCAGGCGACGCTGGCCGCACTCACCGAACGCGACTATGCGTATCGAAGCGAGCAGACCGACATCCTCGACGTCTACGGCATCTCCCGCGCGGGTGGGGGGTGGATGCTCAAGCTCTGTATTGACGAGACGATTCCCGAGGTTGCCGTCGTCTCATTCCATCCCTTGGAGAGGCCGTTGCGAACGAACAAAGGAATGTTGAAGCCGTGAGGAGGTCGCAGGACATGAGCAACGTCATTCGTCGATGTCGTGAGTGCGGGGTGGGCGAGGTCCGTCCTCTCGCGAAGTCGGGACGCCGCGGAAACTACAAGAATCTGGAGCTGGAGATCCCGGCGGAGCTCAAGATTCCGACTTGCAACAATTGCGGGACTGAATGGATGGACCGCGCAACCGCCAGCGCATTGGACGCCGGTCTCGAGAAAGTCTACCGGGACGTGCTTCGCCAGCTATGGGAGGCGTCCATTCGAAAGATTCAGAAGCAGAAGCTCTCGATGCGCCGTCTCGAACAGTTGCTCGGTCTCTCCGAAGGGTACCTCTCCAAGGTATCTCGGGGCCGAAGCGAACCGAGCGCGGAGCTGGTGGCTCATCTCGGAACGCTCGCGAGTGACGTCGAGGGCCGCATTCGCGAGCTCGAGCATCTCTGGAAGAGTGCCGAACAGCTCGCCAGACACCGCAAGGCGGCGTAGCTGGTCAGTACGTCCCCAGCGTCACGCGCAGGACCACGGGGTCCGAGGTGAAGTTGAGGCCCCAGTCGGTCTGGTCGCCGTTCCAGAGGCGGCGGAACTTGAACTTGCCGTCCTCGTAGGTCCCCTCCTCGACGCGGACGTAGTCGCGCTGCTTCTTGGGCGCGGTGGCGGCGGTCTGGAAATCGAGGCGGCAGTGGAAGCCGGCCACCAGGAACTGGTTGTCGGCGAGCTGGGCAACGAACGCGCCGCCGACGGGCTCGGGGTTCCCGGGCGGGTTATTGCCGAAGCCGAACTGCGGCAGGCCGTAGCGGACGTCGACTTTCCAGGCGCCAACTTCCAGGCTCTGCGCGGGCGTCCCTTTCTTTTCGGCCACGCCGTGAACCTTTCCCTCGAAGCCGAGGCGGGCGAGCTCGCGCATCATCGGGCCGACGAGCGCGTAGTTGAGCGCGAACGGCGCCAGCGTCTCCTCGTTCATCTTCTTGGCGCCGAGGGGAAAGTTCACGTACTTCGTGAAGTCGATCCCGAACGGCGCAAACCCCAGCGTCTCGTGGCCGAGCGCGAGGAAGAAGAAGCGCGCGTACTGCGGCGCGTTCGAGATCTCGGGGATGAAGAGCGGGTTGTCCGGGCGCCCGTAGAGCTCCATCACCTTGTCGACCTTGGCGTAGTCGTCCATGTAGATGTCCGGCGCCAGGAGATCGAGCGCGGGCGCGGCCGCCTTCCAGATCGGCAGCACGTCGTCGGTCGGGCCGCCGCTCTCCCATTTGACGGTCGGTCCCGGCGAGATCGGATCGCGGAGCGCGGCGTTCGCGTAGAGCGGCAGCGGATACTCGGCCTTGCCGGCGGCGGCCACCTCGCCGACGTAGCGGGCCACCGCCCAGGCATGAAAGAACTCGTCGGCGTTCTTGCCGAAGATGTCGGTCCAGGTGGCGCGGGAAACGGGAAGAGCCGGCGCGTCCATCGCCTGCACGACCTCCCTCGGTACGGGGCCCTCGAACGCCTGGCGAGCGGCCGGCGAGTAGTCGCGGACGGCGCCCCAGGTGCCGGACTCGTTCTCCACCTGCACCATGATGACTGTGTGCTGGCCGTCGGTCTTCTTGAGGTGGCGCATGAGCGCGGCGAACGCACGCTTGTCGGCCTCCAGCATCTCGGGGGAGAACGGGGAGATCGACCCGATCGGGCGCCCGTCCGCGGTCTGCATGCGCGCGAATCGCTTGGCGTCCTGTTTGAGCCAGAGCGGCACGTAGGCCGGTCCGTTGTTTTTCCAGGTCGCGAACCAGAGGAGGATCAAGCGGACGCCGTTCTTGCGGCTCTGCGCGACGAGCGTGTCGACCACGGTGTAGTCGAAGGCGCCGGGCTTGGGCTCGAACTGCTCCCAGTAAACCGGCATCTCGACGGTGTTGGCGTGGATGGCCTTGATGGCGGGCCAGACCTCGGGCAGCACGGCGGGCCAGGCGCTCGAGTTGTTCACCTGCGCGCCGAGGACCAAGAACGGCGCACCGTCGACGAGCAGCGCGTAGCGGCCGTCCGGATGGACGATGCGCGGCAGGGCGTGCTTCGGATCGTCGGCGGCGCGGGCGGTGACGCCGGCGAGCAGGGCCGCGAGCGTGAGCAAACAGATCCAGATTGTGCGCATCGGGTCTCCTAAGGACGGGCGCCGACGGTGACTTCCGTGACTGCGGGTTTGCCGTTGGCGGCGCGGATCTCGAAGCGCACGTAGCGCGCGGGCGTGGGGCCGAAGGCGGTCTGTTTCATCCGGCCGTCGGCGGGCCAGGTTCCGGACGTCGCCTCGTGGAAGTCGACCCCCTCGGTGCTGGTCAGGATCCGGTACGACGTGACGTTGCCGTCGGTGCTGCTCTTCTCGTGGTGATAGCGGGGGACGACGCCCAGCCAGCCGACGTCGGGCTCGACGTGCCCGAGATCGAGCGTGATCGATTGCGGCAGCGCGCCGGTCGGCTCCCACATGCTGATGAAGTCGGTGTCGTTCTTGCCGTCGATGGCGGCGTCGGCGTTGCCGCTCTGCGCCGTCGCCGACTCGGGCGTGTAGGGGAGCTCGTTCTGGGGCGGCTGCGCCGGCAGGGGCGGGCGCGCGGCGTTTGGCGTCCAGGCCGCGCCGACGTCGTGGAGGAGCTTCACGATCTCCGCGGGGAGCTTGCCGTCGCGGTTGGGCGGACAGTTGAGCAGGAAGTTGGTCCACTTCGGCTCGAGATCGGCGAGGTGCTTGCGGGCGATCTCGTCGAGGGTCATCAGGCCGCCCACGTCGGGCGCCCAGAACCAGTCGTTGCCTCCGCCGGCGTTGACCTTCTGTTCTTGCTGGGCCGGGTAGGTGTTGCCGTCGGGCGCAGAGCCGCCGCGCGGCTCCTCGAAGTTCACGACGTCGACGTCCCACGGGTCGGCGAGGTGGGTGTGATCGGTCAGCAGGCAATCCGGCTGCAGCGACTTCACCAGGTCACGGATCTCCTGGTAGGCGACGGCGTTGTGTCCCATCTGCCAGGACCAGCCGTCGATGACCAGGATGGCGATCGGACCGTAGTTGGTCAGCAGCTCGGTGAGCTGCGTCTTCACGTAGGCGCGCTTCGCGGGCGTCAGCTCCCCGGCCGCGACCCCCTCGGTGGTGTCCCAGATCGAATAGTAGAGCCCCGTCGCCAGGCCCCGCTTGCGGAACGCGTCGACGAACTCGCGCACGACGTCGCCTTTTCCGCCGCGCCAGGGGATGTGGCCGACGTTGAAGTCGCTCGCCTTGCTGGGCCAGAGCGCGAAGCCGTCGTGGTGGTGCGTGGTGAGCACGCCGTACCTCATGTGCGCGGAGACGGCGGCGTCGGCCCACTGGCCGGGATCGAGACCGACCGGATTGAACAGCTTGATGTCGAGGTTCGGCTTCGACCACGAGCCCGTGTAGGTGAGGATCCCGAAGTGGAGGAACATTCCGAAGCGCAGGTCGACGAAGTCACGCTGGAGACCGACCAGCGGCTTGCTGGGCGAGGGGCGGGTGCGGGCGGCGACCGCGACTGTCGATCCGCCGGGGCGGAGACAGCCGGATGACAGCAACATCGCCAGCGCCACCGTCGGCGCCACGGAGGAGGCCCGTGGGAGCATGGGCGCGCGAGTGTACCCTGCTGCGCCGCGCGCGGGGAATACCTGGAAGTTGTAGCCAATGACCGGCGGTCGTGGAAATATCGCGGCCCTTCGAGGAGGCTCCCGTGCGTCGAACCGTTTGCCTGGTCGTGTTGTCTGCCGCTATCGTCGGGTGCGCCGGTCCGCAGGGCGCCGGTCCATCGGCCTGCGGGCCCGGCCCGGCGACGTCGGTTCAGCGCGTGGCCGACGGTGTGGTCGTGCGTTTCGGCGACGCGCTCCTGAAGCTGGAGATCTGCGCCGCCGATGTCGTGCGCGTCGCCTACGCAAAGAACGAGTCGTTCTTCGTTCGCAAGAGCCTGGCCGCGCAGCCCAAGAAGTGTGAGGGCGCGCCGTTCGACTTCGTCGAGGCGGGCGGCGCCGCGACGCTCTCCACCGCGAAGCTCAAGGCGCGCGTCGATCTGGCCAGCGGCCGGGTCTCCTTCCTCGACCCGAGCGGCGCGCCGCTGCTGGAGGAGAGCGGCCGGACGCTCATGCCGGCGACGGTGATGGGCGAGAACACGCAGCACGTGCGGCAGGAGTGGGCGCCGGCCGACGGCGAGGCGCTGTACGGGCTCGGCGAGAACCAGATCGGGCTCCTCGACATCAAGGGGTACGACCTGGATCTCTGGCAGCACAACGGCACCATCGTCATTCCGTTCCTGGTGTCGAGCCGGGGGTGGGGCGTCCTGTGGGACAACACCTCGTTCACGCGCTTCGGTGACCTGCGCCCCTGGGAGCCGATCCCGGCCGACCGCCTCTTCGATGCCAAGGGCCAACCGGGCGGGTTCACCGCGCAGTTCTACAAGGGCGCCGACTTCAAGCACCTCTACGGCGAGCGGGTCGATCGCGTGATCGACCTGGCGCTGTCGAGCAAGGAGAAGAAGCCGAACGCGCTCATCTTCGCCGGGCTCCCCGAGGGGAACGCCAGCGTGCGCTGGACGGGCGAGGTCGATCCGCCGGTGACCGGCGACTACCAGTTCCAGACCTTCTCGAACAGCGGCATCAAGATGTGGATCGACGACAACCTGGTCATCAACCACTGGCGCCAGGGGTGGCTGCCCTGGAAGGAGGTCGCGCGCGTGCGGCTCGACGCCGGCCACCGCGCGAAGATCCGGCTCGAGTGGAGCAAGGACCAGAACATGGAGACGGTGCAGCTCTTGTGGAAGCCGCCAATCAACGCGGGACCCTCAGAGGGTCCCGGAGCCCCCCGCGATGGTACGCAGCGAGCAGAGCTCGCTGCTCCCCACGCGAACGCGACCACGCCGCCCACCACCTCGCTCTGGTCGGAGGTCGGCGACGGCATCGACTACTACTTCGTCTACGGCCCCGAGCTGGACGGCGTCGTCGCCGGCTACCGGCGCGTCACCGGGCCGGCGCCGATGATCCCGCGCTGGACGCTCGGGCTCTGGCAGAGCCGGCAGCGCTACGAGACCTCCAAGCAGAGCCTCGACGTCGTCGACGGTTTCCGCAAGCGCGGTATCCCCTTCGACACCATCGTGCAGGACTGGTTCTACTGGAAGGAGAACGCCTGGGGCTCGGACGAGTTCGATCCGGCGCGCTTCCCCGACCCGGACAAGTGGGTGCGCGAGGTCCACTTCAAGCACGCGCACCTCATGATCTCGGTGTGGGGCAAGTACTACCCCGGCACGAAGAACTTCGAGGCGATGCGCACGCTGGGTTTTCTCTACCACCTCAACCTGGCGGAGGGGCTGCGCGACTGGGTGGGCGACGGCGGCTACCCGTACACCTTCTACGACGCGTTCAACCCGGAGGCCGGGAAGCTGTTCTGGTCGCAGATGAACACGAACATCTTCAGCAAGCACGTCGACGCCTGGTGGCTGGACGCGCCCGAGCCGGACCTCTTGCCGACGCCGACGCTCGACGGCCAGCGGACGCACATGAACCCGACCGCGCTCGGCTCCGGGGCGCGCATGCTCAACGCCTACTCGCTGGTCAACAGCAAGTCGGTCTACGAGGGGCAGCGCGGCGTGGCGCCCGATCAGCGCGTCTTCATCCTCACCCGCTCGGCGTTCGCCGGGCAGCAGCACTACGGCGCCGCGGTCTGGTCGGGCGACATCTCCTCGACCTGGACGGCGCTGCGCTCGCAGATCCCGGCCGGCCTCGGCCTCTCGGTATCGGGCGTCCCGTACTGGTCGATGGACATCGGCGGCTTCTCCGTCCCCGAGCGCTTCGCGACGGCGCACCCGAGCGCCGAGGACACCGAAGAATGGCGCGAGCTAAACACGCGCTGGTTCCAGTTCGGCACCTTCGTGCCGCTCTTGCGCGTGCACGGCGAGGCGCCCAAGCGCGAGATGTGGGAGTTCGGCGGCGAATCGAGCCCCGCCTACAAAGCCGAGCTGAAGTTCGACCGCGTCCGCTACCGCCTGCTGCCATACCTCTATTCGCTGGCCGGCGACGTCACGCAGGCGGGCGGGACAATCATGCGCCCGCTGGTGATGGACTTCCGCGCCGACACCAAGGCGCGCGACGTCAGCGACCAGTTCATGTTCGGCCCGGCGCTGCTCGTGAGCCCGGTGACCACCTACCGGGCGCGCAGCCGCACCGTCTACCTGCCGACCGCCCCCGCCTGGTACGACTTCTGGACCGGCGGCACCGCGGCCGGCGGTCAGTCGATCGACGTCTCGGCGCCCTACGATTCGATCCCCGTCCACGTCCGCGCCGGTTCAATCATCCCGACCGGCCCCGAGCTCATGTACACCGACGAGAAGCCCGCCGACCCGATCACCCTGTGGGTCTACGCCGGCGCCGACGGCACGTTCACCCTGTACGAGGACGACGGCCAGAGCTACGGCTACGAAAACGGCGCCTTCGCGCGCGTCCCCCTCCACTGGACCGACGCCACCCGCACCCTCACCATCGGCAAGCGCGAGGGTGCGTTCCCGGGAATGCCCCCGCAACACACCTTCGACGTGGTGCTGGTCGCTAAGGACAAGCCCGTCGGTTTCTCGTTCACCCCCAAGGCCGACAAGAGCGTTAGCTACAACGGCAACGCCGTCGACGTGAAGTTCTAACGCGCGGTCCGACCTCCGACCGCGACCCGTAGCCCGCGTCACAGGTTCTCTTCGCAGATTATACAGACCGGGCCGCGGCTACGTTGCCCGCCCGTCTTGGGGCCGGCGTTGCGAAACCGTCTGACATCGTTGCGCTCCGAGCTCGCCTGCCAGCATCCCCACGGACCAATGTCACTGCTTGCGAAAAATCTAGGGCAGCGGGAGATTGCTGGTTAATACAAAGTTAGCCAGACCAATGCGAACGCCACACGAACTCGCAGATGCGGTCGCCTCGTTCGTGGACGCCCAGCGCAACCGGCCATGCAGCCCTGACGAGGTCGCGTCGACTGAACGGAGACTAGGCATCACCTTGCCGGCGGATGCGCGGGCGTTCTACGAACGCATGAACGGGACGGCGGATATGACCGACGTCGATCATGGCCTCATCACGCTCTGGTCCCTCGACAAGTGGCGACGGGTTGAAGAAGAAGCGCCGCAGTACGCACAGGGACATCTTGCGAACACCGTGGTCTTCGCCGACCATTCGTATTGGTGTTGGGCCTATGGAGCGCGATTCTCTGCCGAGACGCCCGATCGGATGGAAGTTGTTCTGGTGGCGAACGGTACTCCCGTTCCGATCGCCGAAACATTCACCGACTTTGTCCAGATGGTGCTCTCTGGTGACCAGGCCCTATACGGGAAGGCTGGCTAACCCGGCGTTGAACCCGACGGGCCTGCGGCCCGCGGGTTAACGCCACGACGTTGGGCAGACAGGCGATGGACACCGACCTTTGGATCCCGGATCGTGACGAGCGGCTCTCGCGGACGCTGGCGGCAATCGCAGCGATCATCGGCACGGGTTGGGCGATCCTTTTGGCGGCGCAGATCCCGGCCGCTTTACGCGAGGGTATAGGTGGCGTCGTCGCATACCTGGCCGTCTTCGGACTGGGCTGGGTCGTGTACATCGGATTGCTTCGGCGGGGATTCGGGACGACATCTTGGAAGGACCCGACCGCACTTTGGTGGGCCTGTATCAGCCTGAACGGCCTTTGGGCACTGATCTTCTTGCTGTTCGCTTCGGCCACGGCAGTTGGAATCGCCGGCCTGGCCAGCTCGCTCGCCCTGGTGGCTTTGGCGGTAAAGGGCCTTCGACTGGAGCGGCGTCGCGGTCAAGCTGCCCAACCCGGCGTTGGCGCGGACGGGGCTTCGCCCCGCCGCTCAACGCCATAACGTTGGACAGACGGATGAGGAGGGGCGGAACACTCGTAGCGGTAACTGGGATATTTCTTGCGCTGGGTGTCGCGTGTAACGGCGCCGCTCGATGGGCTGCCCAGTCTCACGCGGGGCGAGCTCTCGAGATCTGGTTGCCTTGGGGCGTCTTGAGCGTCCTATGGATTCTTCCGGCTTTTCTCGTGGCGGTGGCGTGTGGCTACGCGGCCGCATCCCATGAGCGACGCCCACTGATCCTTGTTCCCCTTCTCGCCCTGCCGCCTTATGCCTACTTCAGTTACTGCGGCGAGTACGATCCTCCGCGCGCACTCGCTGCACATGCATACACTGCGGCAGCCTTGTCGAGCGGACTACCCTGTTTTGCGTCCATCGGCATTGCGATAATCGTAATTGCGACGGCCTTCTTCATCGTGCCTCGTCAGCGACGAGGCGCTGTCCAACCGCGCGTTGCAGCGGACGGGGCTGCGCCCCACCGCTGAACGCGATAACGTTGACGGACGGCGATGCACTCCGGAGCCATGCGGTCCATCGTCCTGCCTCTCATCGTGTCGGCACTCGCCGGTGAGCTGGGCTGTTCAGGGTCGCCCGCGGCTCGGGTCGATGCCGGGGTCGATCGGGGCGGCGAGGCGGGCTCGGGACCACGCACGCTGACGATGGTCGTCGACAACGCTCCGTGGAGTGGGCGGCAACGCGTGGGGGGCATGGCCGTGGACGCTCAGAACCGTGTCTACTTCGAGGACACCGAGAACGTGTGGTTGATTGACGGCGTGAACGTCAGTACGTACCTGACCCTCGAAGAGGCGGCTGCCGGGACGCCACCCACGGTGACGAACCGGATCACCGACCTCGACAGGGGACCGGACGGTCTGCTGTACGTCGCGCTGAGCGGGTCCCCCTCCACGGGCACCGCCGTCGCGGTCGTCGTTCGATCGTCGTCGGCCCACGTAGCCCAGCCCTGGATCGACGTCTCGAGCATTGACGTGGCCCGACTCTCCGTCATCTCCGCGGAGCGCGTCGCCATCGTCAACGTCGGTGGTCTGTACACCGCCTCTTCGACGAGCCAGATGCTCGTCTATCCGAATGCGCTGCTCGAAAACGCCGAGAACTGCGCCCTGCAAGGTCTGAGCGCGGCGCCAACGGGCGTGTTCTTGTATCAGCCTGGCTGCAACGGTTCACCGCTCTATCACGGGAACGTGGATGGCTCGGGCGTCGCAACGTTCACGGGATTCACTCCCACCGTCATCTGCACGGCGCGCGATCCAAAGGGCGGTTTCTACATCGTGATCAACGATTGCCCCGAGTGCGTGACCCGGATCTATCATCTTGCCGACGGCACGACCGACAAGGCAGACGCCACGCTCGTCGAGACGACGCCTTCGCTTGCCGACGCAAAGGCAGCACAGTACGACCCGCTGAGCTTCGTGTTCTGTTCGATGGCCGCAGCGGAGGACGGGAGCCTCTACCTGCAGACCTTCCAGCAGCTGTGGAAGGTCTCGCCCTGAGCGAGCCGCTGTGCCGGCGGTCGGCGTCAGCCTTGCGTACATCGCCGCCCTCGGTGGACAGCTCGAGCTCGTGGCGTCCTTCGGTGACAAGAGGATCATCCTCGGCGGAAGCCAACCGGGCCCGGCCGGCGGCCCGGCCAACAACCCGTTGCGGCCGACGGGCCGGCGACCGGCCCGTCGCTGAACACAACGCGTTCGACAGACAGGGAACGGGAGAGGGTGCCGGTTGTCTATTCGTAGGTGCGGGGTAGGCCGGCGATTCTGGTGGGTGTCGTCACCGGCGTCCTGGGATGGGCGGTGGCGCCGGCGCAAGCTGGGTCAGGGTGTGTCACGGAGGGCGAAAGCGACGAACTGACGCTCCTTCTGGGCGACATCGAACCCTTCGACCTGGAGTTTGCCGATCCGGTCAAAGTTCGTGTGACGTTCTCTGATCGATCTACACCCACGGTCGAGACAATGGGCTCCGCGATCACGGTCGAGGCACCGGGGAGTGTCGTCCACCATCTACGGAAACCTGTCTCTGTCGAGCGCGGAATGCTCTTCGTCAATGAGACTGTCAGGCTCTCTGATTTGCGATGTCGCAACGGCGTCATGCGGGCGTCGATACCGCTGGGTACGGAGCTCGTCGCGAAAGACGTCCGCATTCCCTGCGACGTTCTCCTTGTCGGCCGCCCGACCAAAGGTCACGCGCCACTACACGAACCCAACGTCGCAGCTATCGGGATGGCGCGCGCACGAAGAAGGAGCCTCGCCGTGTACGAGGCACCGAAACCCGATGCGGCGCACCTCAGCCTTCAGCCCGACTCGGTGACCTTCGATATCCTCGAGCGACGTCGTGGATGGGTCAGGATCGCGTGGGAAGCTGGTACAGGTCGCGCGCAGGGATGGACGCCCTCGACCGACATGCGAAGGGTGGGGACGGTCGGCTACCTCGCCTTGACGGGGGTTGGTGGGATTGGATGTTGTGGCGTGTACTCGCTGGCGACGGATGCCACGAGACGCGTGGCTACGCTGAAGGCGGGTGCTTCAATTCACGCGTCGCCTGGGGGAATCCGCTGGGGTACCGCTCGGGTCGACGTGGAGGGAGTGGAAGTGGAGGAGGTCCCCGAAAGGGAATGGCTTCGGTTGTTGAAGAATCCGGCGGTCGCGGAGCTCGGGTGCGAGCCGCAACGGACGTGGGTGCGTCGGTCGAGCCTGACCTTCGACTCGGACGCTCACGCCGACGGAGGCGCTGTCGAACCACGCGTTCCAGCGGACGGGGCTGCGCCAGGCCGCTGAACGCGATAACGTTGGGCGGACGACCATGTCGATGATCGGCAACTACCTGCGAATCCCCGAGGTGCAGCTTGCGCGGCTTCGTGAAGATCCGTCCGATATCCTGGAGCTCCTGCACCCTGATGACGGGAACGGCGAGCGTCCCCATGGGAAGCACCTGGATATCGATAAGGCGTGGCATGCAATCCAGTTCCTGCTCACGGGCGACCCTTGGGAAGGGAAACCACCGCTCCAGAACGCGGTCATGGGTGGCATAGAGCTTGGTGATGAAGACGTTGGGTACGGTCCGGCGCGGGGCCTCTCGGCCCACGATGTTCAGGCGGTCTCAAGAGCCCTGAGCGGCATCTCGGGTGAGCAGCTGTGGTCTGGATTCGACGCGGACAAGTTCGCCAACGCCGAAATCTACCCAGAGGGATGGTCAGCCGAAGGGAGAGGGTACGTCGTAGGTTATTACGAAGCCCTGCGCACCTTCTTCGCTGAAGCGGCAGGAGCGGGTGACTCGATGATCCTGTACCTGAGTTAGGTGATGCGATTCGAATGGGACGCCGAGAAGGCAGCGCGAAACCTGGCCAAGCACGGCGTGTCCTTCGCCGAAGCGTCCACCGTCTTCGACGATCCGCTTTCTGTCACGATTCACCGATCCGAGGCACTCGTGGGCTGAGGAACGGATGGTCCAGTTTGGGTTGAGCCGTCGAGGTCGCCTGCTCGCGGTGTTCATACGGACCGCGACGGGACGACGCGGATCATCGATGCTAGAGTCATGACTCGTCATGAGCGAGAGCAGTATGAAGCCTGACGACGAAGACGACGAGCTGCTGCCTGAGTACGACCTCACGGGTGGGGTACGTGGTAAGTATGTTGAGCGCTACCGGCAGGGGACGAATGTGGTCCTCCTCGATCCGGACGTTGCCGAGAAGTTTCCGACATCGGAATCCGTGAACGAGGCACTCAGGCGGCTGGCCAGCAGGGGCGGCGGCTAAAGCCGCGCCCTGAGGCGCGCCGCAAGTGCCGCCGCCGTTCAACAGCGGACGATCCGCTCGTCCGACACGCCCCAGCGGGCGATGTCGTCGGGATCGCTGGAGAGCACGACTGCGTTGCGATCGAGCGCCAGGAGCGCGACGTGTCCGTCGACGACGTCGCGCGAACCGACCGCCGCCGCCAGGACGCCAATCCGGCGCGCCGCATCGGGGTCGAGCGGGATCTCGGTGACGAGGTCGCTGTTGAGGAAGCGGGTAAGCCGTGCCTGCCGGCTGCCGCCTCGCCAGACCTGGGCAACCACCGCCGCGCTGGTGACGAGCGTCGTCTCGGCGAGACGAGCCAGTAAAACGTACGGACGGACGCTGGCGGCGCCTCGCTCGAGCGCGATCAAGGCGCCCGCGTCCAGAACGGTGCTCGTCACGCCGCCCGCCGGCCGCCACCGCGACCACGGCGACCGAGAGCTTTCAGAACGACACTGCGAGGCAACCCGAGCGCACGCGCTGTCGACTCGATTATTTCAGGAGGCGTCGGGTCGCGACGTTCGAGCTCTTCGAAGTCGGCGATGAGCTCGGCTCGGGCGCGCGCCTTCGTGCGGATCGCATCCGCGATCCAAGCGCTCACAGAAGGGGCGCGTCCCGCCCGGACTTCCGCCTCAGCCAGGCGCGCAAGCTCGTCATCCAGGCTGATCGTAATCCTACGCATACTTCGAGCATACCCATGTATGCAGAGAGCGGCAAGGCCCTTGCATGTTGTTCTCGGCGCTGGTTAACGTCGCCGACGTGAGCCCGCCGCGCGTCCAGTTGATGGCGACCTGTCTTTGCGACGCGTTCTTCGACGACGTGGCGCGGGCGACGGTGGAGGTGCTGGAGCACCTCGGGTGCGAGGTCGACGTTCCCCGAGGACCAGACCTGTTGCGGGCAGCCGGCGTTCAACAGCGGCGACTGGCCGGCGGCGCGGACGGTCGCGCGTCACGGGCTGCGGGTGTTCGGCGACGCGGCGCCGGTGGTGGTCCCGTCGGGATCGTGCGCGCGGATGGTGTCGCACGGCGCGCTGCTGCTGTTCGAGGGCGAGGCAGACAGCGCGGAGGTCGGCGCGCTCGGGCAGCGGACGTGGGAGCTGGGGGACTTCGTGGTGCGCCACCTCGGCGTCTCGCGCTGGCCGGGGAAGCTGCCAATGCGGGTCGCGTTTCACCGCTCGTGCCACTCGCGCGGGACGGCCTACGCCGAGGGGGCGCTGGCACTGCTGCGATCGATCGAGGGCGTCGAGGTCGTCGAGATTCGGTGAGGGGGAGCAGTGTTGCGGGTTCGGCGGGACGTTCTCGGTCGCGTTCCCGAAGATTTCGCGCGCGATCGGGACCTTGAAGATCGAGCACGTCCTGGAGGCCCGGGCCGACGTGCTGGTCTCCGGCGACTCGAGCTGTCTCATGCACGTCGCCGGGCTGGCCGAGAAGGCCGGGCGGCCGCTGCGCACGTTGCATCTGGCGCAGGTGCTGCGCGACGCGCTCCAGTCGCGCGCCGAGGTCCGCGCGTGAGCGAGGAGCCCATCGACGCCTTCGCTGCGGGGCAGAGTCAGGGGCGCCGGAACGCCGTCCGACTCGGCAGCAAGGCCGAGTACGACAAGCGGATCAAGACGCTCACGCGCGACTTCGCCGATCCCGATGCGCTGCGCCGCCTGGCCGGCGACATCAAGCAGCACGCGCTCGATCACCTGGACGTCTACCTGGAACGCGCCGAGGCGCGCCTGCAGCGCGAACGGCGCCAAGGTGCACTTCGCCGCGGACGCCGAGGAGGCCGCCGGACCGTGCTCGGCGATCCTCGAGGGGCGCGGCGCCAAGCGCGTCGTCAAGACCAAGAGCATGGCGACCGAGGAGATCGAGCTGGGGGCATTTCTCGAGCGGCACGGAATCGAGTCGATCGAGACCGATCTCGGCGAGTTCGTCGTGCAGCTCGACGCCGACAAGCCGAGCCACATCGTCAAGCCGATCATGCACCGCGACCGGCGCGAGATGGCGCGCACCTTCGAGGGGCACGGCCTCGGCGCCTACGACGACACGCCCGAGGTCATCACCCGCCGCGCGCGCGAGTACCTGCGCCGCAAGTACCTCGCGGCCGACGTCGGCATCACCGGCGCCAACTTCGTCTCCGCCGAGAGCGGGCGCCTGGTGCTGGTGACCAACGAGGGCAACTCGCGCTTCTGCCTGGCGGCCACCGGCTGTCACATCGCGCTCGTGCGGGATCGAGAAGCTCGTCCCGCGCGATCGCGACCTCGGCGTGCTTCCTCAACCTGCTGGCGCGCTCGGCGACCGGGCAGCAGCTGTCGGTCTACACCGAGTTCATCTGCCGGCCCGCGCGCCGCCGGCCAGCTCGACGGCCCCGACGAGATGCACGTCATCTTCCTCGACAACGGCCGCACGCGCGTCCTCGGCGGGGACTACCGCGAGATCCTGCGCTGCATTCGCTGCGGCGCCTGCCTGAACGTCTGCCCGGTCTACCGGCAGGCGAGCGGCCACGCCTACCGCGGCGTCTACTCCGGGCCGGTCGGCGCGGTGCTGACGCCGCTGCTCGCCGGGGATCGACTTCGGAGCTGGCCGACCTGCCGCAAGCGCCTCCAGCCTGTGCGGCGCCTGCAACGAGGTCTGCCCGGTCAACATCCCGATCCCCGATCTGCTGCTGCGCCTGCGCGACCGCGGCAAGCGCGCCGGCGCGCGCCCGGCCGGCGCGTCGCCGTCGATGGCCTCGTTCGCACGCCTCGCCTCGCGCCCGGCCTCCTGGCGCCGCGCGCTTTTGGCCGGGAAGCTGCTGGGATTGATTCCGGGCCCGCTGCGCCCGCGCGCGCTGCGCGTCTGGAACCAGAACCACACGCTGCCGCCCTGGCGCGGCGGCGCCTTCCGCAAGTGGCTCGGCGCAGCAGAGGCGCCAGGCGAAGCCGGGCGACGCCAGCGACGCCGTCATGAGCGACGCGCGCCGGCTGATCTTCGATCGCGTGAAGACGGCGCTCGCCGGCGTGGCGGACAAGCAGCCGCTCCCGCGAGTACGCGCCCGACGTGGCGTTGACGCTCGGCGCCCGCGCGCCCGGCGACCTCGTCTCGCGCTTTCGCGAGCGGCTCGAGTCGGTGCGCGGCCGCTTCTTCACCGATCCCGCTGCGCTGGGCGCGTGGCTGAAGGAGCAGGGCGCGACGCACGGCTACTGCGACCCGGCGCTCGCCGGCTGGCTGACGTCGCGCGCTCGGCGGCGGCCTCACGCTCGAGACCGCGCTCGACCGCGGCCGCATCGACGACTACCGCTTCGGCATCACCCGCGCGCGCGGCGCCATCGCCGAGACCGGCTCCCTGATCCTCGACGACGCCACCACCGCAACCCGCCTCGGCGCGCTGGCCCCCTGGATCCACGTCGCCGTCGTCGCGCCCGCCCGCATCCTGCCCGACGTGGCCAGCGCCATCGCCGCGCTCGGCGGCGACCCGAACGTCATCTTCTGCACGGGCCCCTCGAAGACCGCCGACGTCGAAGGGATCCTCATCGAAGGCGTCCACGGCCCCGGCGAGCAGGTTGCGCTGATCCATTCGTTCGGCGCACTCTAGACGGGTGACGACGCGCGCGCTCCTCCGGTCCCTGCTGGTCCCGACGGCACTCGCGCTCGGCTGCCTCGCCAGTGAGCCGCCCGCCGTTCCCCTCTATCCGAACGGCGAGACGACGCGCCTGCCCCCGAGGCGGGTCGCCGACGTCATGGGCCCGATCGGCAAGATCGACGGGCGAGAGGTGGGCGGCCTGGGCGGCCGGTTCGACCTCGCCCCCGGGTGCCACGTCATCGAGCTGGACCGCCAGAGCGACAACAGCAACTACTCCCTGACCGGCGGCGTCTATCTCACCGGGTCGTTCCCCGCCACGACCTACGCGCTCCGCATGCGGGCGGGCGGCCGCTACTTCATCCAGCGGCAGACCGTGACGGAAGGGATTGGGTCGACGGTGCGGGTGGTGCTCTCGGCGCGCGAGGAAGCGCCGGGCGGCGCGGTGACCGACCTCGAGCCCGCCAAGTCCGTGGACGATCTCAACGCCTGCAAGGCGTGGGAAGCCACGCTCGCCCACTGAGGGGGCCGTCGAGCCGGGACGTCACTTGGGGGGGGCGAGCCGGGGCGCTAGCCGCCGCAAGCGTCCGTGGTGCAACTCCAGGCGCCCGTTGCGGCCGAGTAGTCGCACGGGATTCCGGCTGGGCAGTCGGTGTCGTTCAGGCAGGTGTCGGCCGCTGTGTGGCAGTAGTAACCCCGGCCGCCGCAAGCACCCCGTGCGGGAGAACAGAAGCCGCCGGGGCCGCAGTCGGCATCGACCCGACAGTCGGCCCCTATGCAAAGGTTCCCGAGGAGGTCGCCCGGCCAGACGGCATTCTTGCAGGCGCAAACCGCCGTGCCGCCGCAGTCCTGGTCGCTGTTGCATTCGTCGCAAAAGCACCTGTTGCTGCTGCCTGTGGCGAGGTACTCGAGAACACAGTGATCGAGCTGCCCGTTTTGACAGGGCGGGCAATCGCTGTCCGTGGCACAGGTGATGGCGCCGCCATCCGGCGCCGTGGGGCCGGTCGGACCGCCGTCATAGATCGAGGTCGGAACGCCCGCCTCGGCCAGCTCTCCCGAACAGACCGTCGCGGTCGCGCGATGCACGGTGGGAATCCCCGACAGAGGAACGGAACCGGTGCCATTGGGCAGGTTGCCCGTGCACCCGAAGATCACCAGCGACGCGATGAATCCGAAAGTACCCCAAGCACCTGACGTTCGCCGACAACCCTGCATGTAAGCCATCCTATGCTCGAGATTGTATCACCCTCGATGCGCGACCGATTTCCGGTCGATGGATCGATCGTTCATGTACCGTGAAAATCCTATGCCTGCACGAAGTTGGTGGGTCTCCACGCTGCTCTTCATGTGGCTCGCCGGGCTCGCCCTCGGGGCCGGCGTCGGCTGCCACGGAGGAGGATCGGCCAGCCCGGACGGCGGAGCATGTAGCCAGGTCGGCCGCCTCACGCCCTGAGCGCGCGGCGGCGAGCCGCGCATCGAATGTCCTCGCCGGCGGTAGGGGTTACCCGCCGCCGCAGGCGATCGCCGTGCAGCTCCACGCGCCCGTTGCGGACGAGTAGCTGCACACCTCGGCGGACCCGCAATCGGTGTCGTTCACGCATTGGTCGGCCGCCGTGTGGCAGTAATAGCCAGGCGAGTAGCATAGCCGCTCTATGTTTGGCGTCGGAGAACAGAATCCGCCGGGCCCGCAGTCGGCATCGACCCGGCAGTTGGCCGATACACACCGGGTTCCCAGGGGCATGTTCGACCAGCCGGTTGCATTGCAAACGCAAGCCCCGGTGGCGCCGCAGTCCTGATCGCTGTTGCACTGGTCGCAAGCGCAATATTGGAACGAAGGGAGACTCGGCTCCCCAAAGCAATGATCGCGCTGCCCGTTTGGACAGGGCGGGCAGTCGCTGTCCGAGTTGCAGCCGATGAAACTGCCATCCTGTGCGATGGGGTACGGCGTCGAGGAGGGGCCGGTCGGACCACCGTCAGGCATCGAGATCGGCGCGCCCGCCTCGGCCAGCTCCCCCGAACAGGCCATGGCGGTCGCGCGATGCATGGCCGGTACGCCGCCCGCTCCCCCAGTGCCGGTGCTGCCATTGGGCGGGCCGCCCGTGCACCCGACCACCGCGGCCAACGCGAGAATCCCCAAGCCGCCCAACGTCCCCCGATAAGCTCGCATGTAAGCCCTCCTATAGAATAGGTCGCAAGTTTACCACGCTGGCTACTCCGCGCCGTCGTCGCTCTCTTCGACGGCCGGGCCGCAATCGAAGGAGGGAACGGCGGCGAGGCCCGCCCCCGACGGAACCTCGAGGACCGCGTCCGTCTGCGCGCGAAAGTCGTGGACCACGATCTTGTTGTCCCTGGGACCGCCGCCTTCGTAAACGAGATGGTCATCGTCAATCCAGTCCCAGGCGAAGAACGAAAACGCGGTGGCCAACCGGATCGTCCGCGCGGCGGCGCGGTCCCAGACGTCGAGACTGTTCATGCCGGCGCGGGGCCAACCCGAAACCTGGAGACGGCAGGGATCGAGCGGGCGGGCAAAGGCGAGCCGGGACCGTCCGGGTGACCAGCCAACGGAGGCGGACCGCGCCAGCTCCGCGATCTTGATCGGCCGAGACCCTCCGTCGACAGACAGGTCGACCACCCCGGCGTCGGCGAAACTTTCGGTGCCTCGCAGGAACGAGCCGCGTTCGGGCGTGACGGAGACCCGGGTGGTCGGCGCGCAGTCGTCCTTTCTGATCGCGACGGCTTTCCGTTTGTTTGCGTCGAGCGCGTAGATCGTTCGGCCGACGATCCAGCGGGCTTCCGCTTTCGCGGTCGTGCAGAGAATGATCGTCGTGACGGACGCCCCGATTGGCAAGGCGATGGGTCCCGTGGCGTCGAGGGTCTCGAGGGACAGTGTCTGCGCCGAGGTCGCCGCGAAGCTCAAGGTGGTCTCGGCCTCGGTCGGCACGAGCTCCCTCGCGATGAGCATGACCAGGAGCTTGCCGGCGCGATCGACCTTCACCCCGGCCACGTCGCCGCCGGTCTCGCTCAAACGGCGGACGAGCCGGCTCGTGGGATCGAACGCGTACACCTCTTGATGAAGCGCGAGGGCCGATTTCCCGGGTTCGTCGTCCTCGCCGGACTCGGCGGCGCGGTTCCTGGCGACGAAGAAGGCGCCTTCCGCGAGCCGGTCGGCGTAGGCGGCGCGCGCTGCCGCCCGGATTGCCTCTAGCGCGCTCGCGCGCGGGGACGCCCAGAGCGGCGCGAAGTCCTTGCCGGTGCGGAGGCGGTGGTCGTAAGCGACGAAGTCTCGAAAGAGCAGGGCGCGCAAGGGCTCCCGGAGATCCGCGTCCGGCTCGGCGTGGGCGGCCGCCCGAAGCTCCTGGTAGCGCGCGGCGGTGTCGTCCGGGCGCGCGACGACCACCTGATGAAAAAGCTGCTCCGCCGCGCCGTACTTCTTCGCTCGAAACGCCTGCACCCCGGCGGCGAAGGTCCTGGCCAACGCCGACCTCCTTGGCTCGAACGGCGCCTTCATCCCCGCCGGGGAGGGCCGCGCCGATTGCGCTCCCGCGGCGTCGGCGTGCGCACCGCCGGGAACCGCGACCTCCGGCCCGGCGGCGGGCCTTGCACTGCCCTTGCACCCCAAGACCGCGACCGAAGCCACCGCCACCGTGGCCGTCAGCCGGAGCGCACGAGAGACGACCATCGCCGCATTATAGGCGCATGCCTTGTGGCATCCTGAGGCGATGAATGTATCGTCGCGGGCCATGCCTGCGAGAAGTTGCTGCGCCCGCATGCTGCTGGTCATCGGGCTGGCCCTCGGCACCGGCGTCGACTGCCACGGAGGATCCGGAAGCCCGCAGACCGACGCCTGCAGCCAGGGCGCCGAGCGCTGCACCTGCTACGGCAACGGAACCTGCGACGTCGGCCTCGTCTGTCTCTCCGATCGCTGCGTGGTCGTTCTCGGCGACGGCGGCGCTGCCGGCGCGCCGGGCTCGGGCGGAAGCTTCGTCGACGGCGGCACCGGCACCGGCGGCAGCGTCGCTACGGGCGGCATCGTCGGCAGCGGCGGAACGGTCGCCACGGGCGGCATCGTCGGCAGCGGCGGGACGATCGCCACCGGCGGTGCCGGCGGCATCCAAGGCACCGGTGGGGCGGGCGGGCGGCCGCCCTCCGGCACCATCGTCGAGTTCGCAATCCCGACGGACAACTGCGCCCCGGGCGGCATCGTCGCGGCCCCGGACGGCAACCTCTATTTCACCGAGGAGACCGGCAACCGGATCGCGCGAATTACCACGGCAGGCGTCGTCACCGAGTTCCCAGTGATTTCGACCAGCACAATCACCCCGTTCCGGATCACCAACGGCCCCGACGGCAACCTCTGGTTCACCGAGGTCGACGGGAACAGGATCGGCCGCTTCACGCTCGCCGGCGTCGTGACGGAGTTCTCGCCTGTGCCGACGTTGCACGGCGGCCCATACGACATCACCAGCGGTCCCGACGGCAACCTCTGGTTCACCGAAGAGTACGGCAATCGCCTCGCCACCATCACGACGGCGGGCGTGGTCACCGAGCTGCCGGTCTTCTCGACCGCCACCGGTCCCCAGGGAATCATCGCCGGACCCGACGGCAACCTCTGGTTCGCCGAGGCCAACACGAACAAGATCGCGCGCGTGACGAAGACGGGAACCGTCACGGGCGAGTTCTCGGTCCCCTCGGCCTACGCCGCCCCGACGTTCCTCACGAACGGACCCGACGGAAACATCTGGTTCGTCGAGGGCGATCTGGACCGGATTGCCCGCATCACGCCGACCGGCACCATCAGCGAGTTTCCCATCCGGCCCATGCAGGGGGTCAATCTGGCCGGGCCGACCTCCATCATCGCCGGCCCCGACGGCAACCTCTGGTTCGGCGAGAGCAACGGCTACAAGGTCGGCCGCCTGACGCCGCAAGGCGTCCTCACCGAGTTCACGCCGCCGACCGACCAGGCGGCGGCGTACTTCTTCGCGGCCGGTGCCGACGGCAACATCTGGTTCACCGAATCAGCCGCCAACAAGATCGGTCGCATCACGCCCTGATCGCGAGGTTTCGGGACCCGGGGCGCCGAATGGTCCTCGGCGGGCGGTCGTGGTAAGCGGCGGGCATGAGATCTCCCCGCCTGCCGTTCGTCCTCGGCGCCGTCCTGCTCCTTCACGCGGCGGCCGGGGGCCGTCTCGGCGCGCAGCCGATCGAGCCGCTCCCCTCGGCGCCACCTCCGGCGGCCCCCGCCGCGCCGCCCGACGTCGCGGCGCCTCCCGCCGACGCGAAGAAGACCGCCAGCGGCCTCGCCTTCAAGATCCTGGTCAAGGGGACCGGCACGGCGCATCCCGGCCCGCGCGATCGCGTGACCGTCGAGTACACGGGCTGGACGCCCGACGGAAAAACCTTCGACAGCTCGATCCCGACGGGCGAGCCGGCGCGGTTTCCCCTCGACGGGGTCATCAAAGGTTGGTCCGAGGGGCTGCAATTGATGGTCAAGGGGGAGAAGCGCCGCCTCTGGATCCCGGCCGCGCTCGCCTACGGCGACAAGCCGGCCCGGCCGGGGGCGCCCGCCGGGCCGCTGGTCTTCGACGTCGCGTTGATGGGCTTCGTGAAGGTGATCCCGCCGCCGCCGACACCACCGGACGTCGCGGAGGCGCCCGCCGACGCCAAGCGAACCAACTCCGGGCTCGCCTACAAGTTTCTCAAGCACGGGACGGGGAAGACGCACCCGACGTCGGACGAAACCGTCGAGGTGCACTACACCGGCTGGACGACCGCCGGCGATCTCTTCGACAGCTCCGTGGCTCGCGGCCAGCCCGCGACCTTTCCGCTCGAGGGCGTCATCATGGGCTGGACCGAGGGACTGCAGCTCATGGTCGTGGGCGACAAGGTCCGGTTCTGGATCCCGGCCCGCCTCGCCTACGGCGACCACCCGAAACCGGGCGAGCCCGCCGGCACGCTGGTGTTCGACGTCGAGCTCCTGGCCATCAAGTAGGGGCCTTCGCCCCAGCGCGTGGTCATCCGCACGCCCGGCAAGAATTTTGTGGATGAACTGGCGGAGTCCCGCACCTGTCAGACGAGACAAAAAAGCGCGGGCACCGACCAACCGACCGGAGGCCGCGACCGATGTCGCCCGCGCGATTCGTCATCGGTCGGAGCGGCCACCAAAGAGACACCAGGAGATCGCCATGAAGACGTTCATTCGCGCCGTGAAGTTCTCGTTGATCGCCGCCGCCATCGCTCTCTGCACGTCCGCGTCGCCGGCACACGCGGGCAGCTACACGGACACCGTCTACAACCTGCAGACGGTCCAAGGGACCAACGGTACGATCTATACGATTTTCCAATCGGGTGGCTACGCCTGGTACATCCCCTCGACCGACCCCGGGTTCGACGCCTACACCACCATGCTCGCCGCCGCCTGGCAGAAGGGGCACAAGATCTCCGTCGGCTGCGTCTCCTGCTCGACGATCAATCTGACCTCCCCCGCGCTGACCGGTACGTGGACCGTCTGGTACCCGCAGTGGATCGGACTGATGCCCTTCTAGCGGTCGCCCTTCGCGCGGGCGATCCCGTCGACGATCGCCTTCCTGGCGTCGTCGACGCCGCCCCACCCGAGAACCTTCACCCACTTGTCGTCCTCGAGGTCCTTGTAGTGCGCGAAGAAGTGCTCGATCTGCTTGACCGTGATCTCGGGGAGGTCGGTGTAGCTGCGGATCTGCTCGTACCGGCGGGTCAGGCGCGACACGGGGACGGCGACGATCTTCTCGTCGACGCCCGCCTCGTCTTGCATGCGCAGGACGCCGACGGGACGGACCGCCATGACGGCGCCCGGGACGATGCCGCGCTGGTTGGCGACCAGCACGTCGACCGGGTCGCCGTCGCCGGAGAGGGTATGCGGAATGAAGCCGTAGTTTCCCGGGTAGCGCATCGACGTGTAGAGAAATCGGTCGACGACCAACGTCCCGGCGTTCTTGTCCATCTCGTACTTGATCGGCTCGCCACCGACCGGGACCTCGACGATGACGTTGACCTCGTCGGGCGGATTCCGCCCGACGGAGATGGCTTCGATGCGCACGGGCGGAGTTTAGCCTAGCGCCTCTCCAGGAACCCTCTGCCTTCGAAGATCGCCGGCCTCGCCTTCTCGATTCGCGCCACCCGCGTCGCCGACTGCTTGGCCGCGCCGAAGTGATAGAGGTAACTCCGCTGCCGGCCCGGCGTCAGCGCCTCGAAGGCGCGCTTGAAACGCGGGTCTCTTCGGAACCGCTCCGTCAGCTCCTCGGGAACCGGATAGTCCGAGGTCTTCTTCGGCTTCATCCGCAGCCCAGCCTTGTCGACGGCGATGGCCTCGCGCACGTAGGCCTTGATGGTCGCCGCCTTCGCCGCGATGCTCCTTCGCGCTGGTGAACTTCATCACCCGCCCGGCCTGCACCTGACCGAGCTGCACCAGCACCTTCTTGGGATCCTTCAGCAGGGCGCCCTGAAAGAAGCCCAGCGCGAAGTACTCCTTGAAGCCCTGCAAGATGACGACGTTCTTCCCATCCACCGTGTAGGTGGGCTTGCCCCACTTACACTCCTCCTTCATCGCCGGGCCGGCGAGCACCCGCCGCATCTCCGCGATCTCCGCCTGCCACCGCGCGCGATACGCCATCTCCATGTCAGCGGCGTCTCCTTCGCCGGGCGATGATATCAGGTCGCGGCGGGTGGACTGAACGGGCATCGCTCGACGGCTGGAGTGCGCGTCCCGCGTCCACGAGCGTTGTTGTTCGTTTTCCAAGCAACCATTCTCCGAGCGACCGCGAAAACGCTCCTGGATGCCTCCCCGCTACGAGCTACGCTACACCGTCGAGTTCGACCGAGACCTGGATGAGATTCCCGCCTACGACGGGCCGGTCATCCGCAGTGCCGTCCTGGTTCTCCGGGACCAGGCGGAGCACCCCGTTCGGAACCGCCGGCCGCTGGAGAGGCAGATTTCCTGGTGTTTGGACGCGACCTGGCAACTCCAGGTCGGGCGATACCGGGTGCTGTACTCGGTTCACCAGCACACGGTGAGCTTGCTTCGGGTAACATTGAAGGAGCGGCGGACGACTGAGGAGATGGGGCAATGACCAAGCAGTGGCTCAGTCAGGAACAGATCGATGAGCACATGCGCGACCGGATCGCGGCCCAGCTCACCAAGGACATCTCCGCCTATGACGGCTCGCCGGGTGCGGCCAAGGAGATCCTCCGCGGGCTCGCGGCGGCGCGAGAGATGGGGATCGACCTCGGGCCGTTCGAGGATGCGTTGACCGAGCGGCACCGGGCGCTCAACGCGGCGTGAGCTCAGCGACGCGCGCGCAGAGAATTCTCGAAGAAATACGTCAGCTTCCTGCAGACGAGCGGATGGAGGTTCTTCGCGGGGTCCTCGATGTCGTAGCGCCGTCTCTATCGACCGATCAGCAACGTGGGATCGCGGAGGCGATCGACGAGGCCGATCGGGGCGAGATGGTGGACGGCCCGGTGGCACTCGCAGCGGCACGCCGTCGGATCAACGCCCGCGCATGAAGCCGCACGTCATCTGCCACATGATGGTCTCGCTGGACGGTCGCATTCACCCGAGCCGCTGGACGGCGAGCCCGGACGGCAACCGCCAGGCGCGTCGCGTGGCCCGCGACCGTGGGAGTCTGACTCATCTCGTCTGTCGTGTGCCCGGACTGCCCGTCGTCGCGGCCATTCTGAGCCTCGCCGCCGTCTCGAGTTGCTTCAGCATCCAGGTCCTCTACGGCGGACCCCGGCGTCCAGACTCTGAGGTCGCTCACGTGAAGGGAGACCGGACGATCGTGGTGAGTATGGACGGTATTCCGGTCGAGGGTACATGGAGCAACGACCAAGCCGCCTCGAACGCCAGCGAGGACGGCACGGAGATCGTCCTACGACAAAGCGCCATGCCGAGGGAGCCGGACTATCTGGAGATCCTTCCGGGCGAACATTCGATGTTCGCCGTGATGTTCACCCCACTTCCCGGCAACCTAGCGATGGTCTCCACGCACGCACTCCCCGTCTGTTTCAGGGCGTACCCCGGGCGCTTCTATCAGGTACGGCCCGAGGGTTCGGTTCCTTTCGTTCGCAACCATTGGCGGCCAGCGGTGTACGACTTCAAAGCTGAGGTCTTCGTCGACCACGAGTGCCCCAAGGCGTCCCCCGACCTGACCCACCTGGCTCCTCCTCGTAGCGACTGCGGCCAGGTCGCTCCGGTGCTATCACCGCCGACATGAAGCCCTACGTCATCTGCCACATGATGGTTTCCCTGGACGGCCGCATTCACCCGAGCCGCTGGACGGCGAGCCCGGACGGCAACCGCCAGGACTGGACGAAGGTGTACGAGGACGTGCACGGCACGCTGGCCGGCGACGCCTGGCTGGTCGGGCGCGTGACGATGGCGGAGATGAGCAAGGGGACGCCGCACCCGCCCGCGAGCCCCGAGAAGGTCGCGCGCCCGCACCACTTCGCGAAGCGCGACGCCGGGACGTACGCGATCGCCTTCGACCGCTCGGGCAAGCTGCACTTCGCCAAGCCCGACATCGGCGGCGACCACGTCGTCGTGCTGCTCGGCCCGGGCGTCCCGGACGCCCACCTCGCCGAGCTGGCGGGCGACAGCGTGTCGTACGTCGTGGCGCCCGACGAGGCGATGGCGGCGCGCCCGCTGTTCGAGCTGCTCGGACGCGAGCTCGGCATCAAGCGGCTGCTCGTCGAGGGCGGCGGCAACGTAAACGGGTTGCTGCTGGCGGCGGGGGTCGTCGACGAGATCAGCTTGCTGGTCGCGCCGGCGATCGACGGGGCGGTGGGCGTGACGGGGGTGTTCGAGGTGCCGGAGGCGGCGGGGCTGGCGGGGAAGGTGCGGTTACGGTTCGTCGGGAGTGAGGCGGTTGGGAGCGGGGTGGTTCGGCTACGGTATGGAGTCGAGGCGGGGTGAGGCCGACGGGTGGGTCCTGAGGCGGCTCTTTCGGGTAACATTGAGGAGCCGCGAACGACCGAGGAGAGAGGGCGATGATCAAAAGGCGGCTCAGTCAGAGGCTCTGGTGCGCCTTTCGGGTGGCGTGCATAGCGGGACTCGTGCTGGGTGTCGGTGCGCCATCGGCGAGAGGATCCGATGAAGTCCTCCTTCCACCTGGAGCTCACGTGGCCAGCAAGGAGGAGCTTGCAGCCTGGAAGGCAGACTGCGAGGCAAAGGGGACCTTTGAGTCTTGCTACAACGTCGCTGTTGACTACGCGCAAGGACGAGGTGACGAACGGACTGCCATCCAGTACCTGCGTCCGCTGTGCGAGAAGGGGTATGGCCTCGGGTGTTTCAACCTGGGGGGCATCCTCATCAAAGAGAAGGCGACGCGGCGGGAGGGGTTGAGGGCGTTCCAGAAGGCATGCGAGGCGTCGAGCGCCCGGTCTGGTACGGCAGAAGAGAACATCGCGACGGCGGAAGGGTGTGGGATTGCGGATACGGTCGCGAAGTACCTCGATTCGGACTATCAGAAGCTGGCGGGTGCGCTCGGGCTCCTCAGCGTTCAGGCGAGCTTCGACTGCGGTGAGGCCAAGACGAGGGTCGAAAAGCTCATCTGCGGCGACGAGCAGGCCGCCGAGCTCGACGGAAGGCTCGGCGATTCCCTATGCCTTTGCGCTGGCGGTGAGCTCCCAGGGCCAGAACCTCAAGGCTGAACAGCGGGGCTGGCTCACGGGGACGCGCGACAAGTGCGGCGACGTCGCCTGTCTGCGCCAAACCTATGGGCAACGGATCGCTGTCCTCGACGGCGCCATCGCCACGGCAGCAGCAAGCGGTGTCAGTGCCTCGAAGGACTCGGATACGTCATTGCCCGGTTCGTTCGTGCACGCACCGTTCCGCCCCGAGGTGATCGAGAAGCTCACCGAGCCGATGAGCAGCGAGCAACCACCGCCGCGCTCCCTCGTCGCGATCGATCTCGGTCGTGCGGATCGACTCGATTGCTACTTCGGCAAGGCCGCCACCCGGAACGCCCCGGCGACCCACAACCCGTACGTTTACTACCAAGGCAAGGTCGACGATCCCGGCGACCGCCCGCCCGAGTTCGGCTACTCCTACGCGGGCCGTACGTCCTCGGGCATAGATGTCTTGCTCACGACGATGTCGGGTGGCGGCTCCGGGGCCTTCGAGAGTCTCTTGTGCCTGCGCGTGGAACGGGATCGCGCGCGGAATCGGATCGTCATCAAGAGGATTCAGAGATCGGCCTCGGCGACCGATGGGATGGCGTCCTGCGGGTCGCCGGAGACAGCGTGCTCATCGGCAAGAACCTGGGCCAGCTGGCGAGGGTCGAGCCGAGCGAGAGGCAGATCATCAAGATTTCGGCGGATGAGGCAACGCAACACCACGAGTGACCCATGGATCGGTCGCGGCGGCGCCACTTCGCGAAGCGCGACGCCGGGACGTACGCGATCGCCTTCGACCGCCGCGGCAAGCTGCACTTCGCCAAGCCCGACATCGGAGGCGACCACGCCGTCGTGCTGCTCGGCCCGGGCGTGCCGGACGCCCACCTCGCCGAGCTGGCGGGCGACGGCGTGTCGTACGTCGTGGCGGCGGATGATGAGATGGCGGCGCGGCCGCTGTTCGAGCTGCTCGGACGCGAGCTCGGCATCAAGCGGTTGCTCGTCGAGGGTGGCGGCAACGTGAACGGCTCGCTGCTGGCGGCGGGGGTGGTCGACGAGATCAAGCTTGCTGGTCGCGCCGGCGATTGACGGGGCGGTGGGCGTGACCGGGGTGTTCGAGGTGCCGTAGGCGGCGGGGCTGGCGGGGAAGGTGCGGCTACGGTTCGTCGGGAGTGAGGCGCTCGGGAGCGGGGTGGTGCGGCTGCGGTATGGGCTGGAGGCTGGGTCATACCTGCGCTGAGTTGCCAGGCGTTCTCCAAACACCGTCCAGCGTCCTTCCGACGCGAGATAGGTCGGCCCATCTCAACGGCTACCACCGAACCCGCACGTTTGTTGACAGATCGCCTACCCTTGACCCCACACATCCTCTGTCAGATCCTCATCGGACCTGACCACCAAAGATCAGATCCCTCCACCATCTGGAGCAGACAGCGTGGCTGACAGTCGCAAGCTGGTAAACATCTTTCTCGCATCTCCTGGTGATTTGTCTGACGAACGACGCATCGCCAAAACGGTTGCCGACGAGGTGAATACGATATTTGCAAATGCCTTCGGCTACCAAGTGGAGCTGATTGGATG
This sequence comes from uncultured Pseudomonadota bacterium, assembly GCA_963831685.1. GTDB lineage: Bacteria > Myxococcota_A > Polyangia > Fen-1088 > Fen-1088 > JADGRB01. Next base: position 689,375 of record CAWHRJ010000002.1, on the reverse strand, counting down.
GGAAGACACCGTTTCCGTCTTTGGTCGCCCACAGGCGACAATCAATCGTGATCTAGAACGATGCGAACTATTTATTGGCATGGTGTGGAAGAAATGGGGTACTCCGCCCGACACGACAGGTGCGTATGCCTCCGGGTTCGAGGAGGAATTCGAGCTCTCAGTCGCTCGCCGTGCGCGAGAGGGGCGGCCAGAAATTAGCTTGTTCTTCAAGAACATCGATGAGCAGTTTATGAGAGATCCAGGCGATCAGTTACAGAAGGTAATTGCATTCAAAAAGAAGATCGTCGATACGAAGCTGCTGCTATTCGAAGATTTTTCCGAGGCGACCTTTGCCACTAAGTTGCGCCGCTGCATATCGGCGTATCTGATCACTCTTCAGAAGAAGGACTCTGCTGATCAGCTTAATCGCACGCAGGCACCGGCAACGCCAGGAGGGACGCCACAGGTGTTACAACCGGGTCCCCAAAAGCAGGATCCCATCTCCGACGAGAGCATGCGATTCGTCAATGCATTTCTGCCCAAGACGGAGGATGCGACCCAGGCTGTGTCACCAGCAGAGGTTGCTCGCTTCAGACTATTGGGGACGCTATTCAGTCGTCCAGGAAATGACGATCCCGTGTTGGGAATTCATGATTCCAACCTGCTTTATCATGAACGGGCGAACGTCTCATTCGGGCGACGTGAGCTAAATGGGCTCGTCCTACGGGAGTCGTGCATTTCCCTGGTGAGACCGTTCCGCTGTGGCACTGGCTATCAAGAAGCAAAGGGTCAACCTTGTCGGCTTTTTCCATCGCGGCGCTGCCGACGGTGACTAGGAGTTCATCTGCACGTGCCCGGGAGCCGAGCAGGCGAGCAAGAGTCTCACCCATCGCGTCCTTAAGTCCCAGAATGCGTCAAACACCCTCTATGTTGAAAAAGATGAAGACTTCGCAGGCGCCGTTGTTTCGTAGCACGCGGTCAATCACTGAGAAGTCGACGCCATCAACTCCACAGGGGTCGATGAAGAAGAACGAAGGCGCGAGGGTGTATCCCTCGTCTGCGAGTCCGTCGAGAACGTTCGAAATCTCCTTTGCCGAAATCGCCGTTGAAAAGGTGCGGCTCCCGGATCGACGGAGTTGCTTTTCGGAAGTCGTCGACGGCTCCGCGGAGCTTTTCGAAGAGCGACCGGATCCTTCTCAATGAATGTCGTGCTTACCTTCTTCGACAGGTCGGGCAGGGAAGCGATTCTAGCGAAGTGCCCGGATCGGCGAGCCGGGGACTGCCTTGCCACCTTCTGCGTCGTATGTTCCGCGACCGGCGAAGCCGTCGACGTAGATGAGGTTGGTGTTCCGCCCTTTTAGAATATTGAAGTAGGCGAACAGATACTTCTCTACGATCGTATGTTTTGCGAGGGTTTGGGCCCGATATGTCTCGAAGATGCTTCTAATCGCTCTTGCGGCATCGGGGGAGCTCCCGGCCACCGAATCGATGGTGAACGAGATTCTATAACGTCGTCCAGGCTGGATTTTGGTGTATCGCGCGCGAGAAGGCGCTGTCATGCAAGCCGCCAAACGACTTCTGGACGAAGGGTGGCGGTCAGCATGAGCCTGCCCGCGCAATAGCGGCGTGTGGCCAGCCGCGGTGCCTGCGCTTCGGAGCCGGCTGGAGTCTTCCCGATGAGTTCACCTCGGGAGGTCGGCGGGGGATGTCCAGCAGGACCTGACTGGGAGCGGTGTTCTTGAGCAAGGCGCTCACCCCCGCCTCGTCTTCCGTCCCGTACCCCAACTCCGCCCCCCCCGACAGCACGTGATCGACCCCCGTCGTGAACGTCGCCTCCGCCGCCAAGTACAGACACAGCCGCCCCGCCTCCTCGATCGTCCCCATCCGCCCGAGCAACTGCGCCGCGTCGCCCGCCGCGCGCGTCGCCGCCGGATCCGCCGACGCGTCGATCGCCTCCTGCCAGAGCGGCGTGTACACGTTCCCCGGCGACACGGAGTTCACCCGCACCTCGTGCTCGGCCTCGTCGATGGCCAGCGCCTTGGTGAACGCGGTGATCGCGCCCTTCGTCGCCACATACGTTGTGGCATGCAACTGCCCCATGGCCCCGACCAGGCTGGAGATGTTGATGATGTTGCCCTTGGTCTTGCGTAGGTGCGGCAACGCGAACTTGCAGGCGGCGAAGATGCTCACCAGGTTCAGGTCCAGCAGCGTGCGGAAGTCCTGGACGCTGAAGTCGTCGATCGGTTTGTGGCCGGGGTGCCAGCCGGCGTTGTTGATGAGGCAGTCGAGGCGGCCGTGCTGCGCGACCGTCTGGTCGATGAGCGCGCGGAGCTCGTCGACCTTGCTGACGTCGCACGGGATGAAGTGCGCCCGCCCGGGGCCGCGCGCGTTGAGGTGCGCGGCGACCGCCTCCCCCTCGTCGGCCTTGCGCGCGCAGAAGACCACCTCCGCGCCGCCGTCCTCGACGAACGTCTTCACGCACCCGAACCCGATCCCCTTGCTGCCGCCGGTGACGACCACGACTTTGTCCTGGTAACGCATGGTTCGCGGGTCAGGTTGCCGGGGAAGGCTGGGGTCCAGGGGGCGACATCGCAAGCGCCAAGCCGACGAGCGTGAGGACGATGTACCCGACCGATACGTACCAAAAGGAGCCGACCGCATACATCCCGAGCGCGTTCGAGCCCTCGCTGGCCAAGGTCGCGGCGAGCACGGTGAACCCGGCCCAGCGCTGCCCTCGCCTCAAAGCGAAGTGCACGAGGGCGAAAGATGCGATGCCCACGCCCACCAGGCCGCCGCCGAGGGCGTGAATCAGGTGAATGACCAAGGAGGAGGTCTCCGCCGTGACGGGGGCTCCCCCACCGCTGGTCAGGTACCGGGTGTGGACGTCGAACAGGTGCCGAACCGTGAGGTCGCCGACGCCGCCCAGGGCGATCGCCGCCGTAACGAAGTAGAGGACCCCAAGACCGAGCCGCCGCATGTCAGCCAATCCTAACGCAGACCTAAAAAAACGCCCTCGAGCCCCCTGTCCTGCAGCGCCTGCTCCAGCACCTTCACGAGAGGGCTCGCCATGATGCACTTCGCGCGCCGCCCGCGGCGCTACCCGATGCAGACGATCGAGCCGCATCCCCACGCGCCCGTCGTGGGCGAGTAGACGCAGCCGAAGCCGGACGTCGCGCAGTCGCTGTCGTTCAAGCAGGTGTCGGCCGGGGTGTGGCAGTCGTAGGACCCGGCGCGGCAACCGAAGATCGTTGGAGAACAGAAGCCGCCGGGCCCGCAGTCGGAGTCGACCCGGCAGTTTCCCTGGACGCAGGCATTTCCAGTCGGGTAGCGAGCCCAACCGGTCTGAAAGCAAAGGTGGCCGTGCGATTCTATCACTGCACCGGAGTCTCGCAGCGCGATGGCTGGCGTTCGACGGAGTCCGTCGTAGAGGGCCGTCAACCAGCTCTCCGGTATGATCGCCTTCCAAGGAGCGACGACGATGGCCATTCGAACGACGGCGCTGGACGAAGGGACCAAGGAACAGCCCTGGTGCGATCACCGCGATCCCGGAGGGGAGGCCGCCTGTCGGAAGGGGGGCATCGCGGTCGGCGAGCCGGGCTCCGATGGTCGAACCCCGCATGTCTGCACGGCGTTGCACCGGTTTTTCTGGCCGCGCGAGGTCTCGACAGCAGACCCCACGCCCGACACGACCCGTTAGCGTCGGTGGCGGAAGCGATCCAGCGCGACGGCGACGACGATGATGGCACCGGTGACGATCTCCTGCACCCAGTTGGGCCAGCCCATCTGCGAGCAGCCCGATTGGAGGACCTGCATGATGAGCGCGCCGATGAGCGCGCCGGTGACCGAGCCTTCGCCGCCCGCGAGACTGCCGCCGCCGATGACGACGGCGGCGATGACGTTCAGCTCGAGGCCGTTGGCGCCGGTGGGATCGCCGACGGTGAGGCGGGAGAACTGCATCAGGCCGGCGACGCCGGCGAAGAAGCCGCCCAGGACGTAGACGGCCAGCTTGACGCGGGGGACGGGGATGCCGCAGAGGCGGGCGGCCTGCTCGTTGGAGCCGACGGCGAAGACGTGGCGGCCGAAGCGCGTGTAGAGGAGGAGGCCGCCGACGGCGAGGGCGAGGAGAAACAGGAGCCAGACGCCGGGGGGGAAGAGGAGCCAGGCGCGCGACGTCTGATCGTGGGGGAGGCGGGCGAGCAGCTCGTTGAGCCAGGATGTCGGGGCGTCGATCTTCTGGTCGTGGGCGAGGCCCTTGGCGACGCCGCGGACGACCAGCATCGTGCCGAGCGTGACGATGAAGGGGACGACGCGGAGGCGCGTGACCAGAAGGCCGTTCAGCGCGCCGCAGGCGAGGCCGGCGACGAGGCCGGCGAGCGCGGCGAGGGTGGGGGGCGCGCCGGCGCGGAGGCAGGCGGCGATGACGACGGTGGTGAGCGCGATGATCGAGCCGACGGAGAGGTCGATGCCGCCCGAGACGATGACGATGGTCGCGCCGAGCGCGGCGACCGCGACGATCGTCGTCTGGCGGAGGATCGTCTCGAGGTTGTCGGGATCGGCGAAGCTGAGGCCGCGCGTGGCGGCGAGGAGGATCGTGAAGAGGATGAAGACGGCGACGAGGCCGGCGGCGGCGCCCAGGTTCTTGCGGAGGACGGGGGAGGCCCAGAGGCGGCGGGCGAGCCCGGCGCGCGGGGCGTGCAAGTCGGGGGCGCGAGAATCGGCGTGACCGTCGGCGCTCATGCGGCCTCGCTGTCGGCGCTGCCGAGCGCGGCCTCGTGCACGAGCGAGGCTTCCGTCCACTCGGACGCGGGGCGCGCGGGGCCGAGGCGGCCGCGGCACATGACGGCGATGCGATCGCAGACGCCGAGCAGCTCGGGCAGGTAGCTCGAGACCATGAGGACGGCCTTGGCGGGCGCTCGCGCGTGACCAGCGCGTCGATGAGGTCGTAGATCTGCGCCTTCGACGCCACGTCGATGCCGCGGGTCGGCTCGTCGAGCAGGAGCACGTCGACGTCATGGTGCAGGAGGCGCGCGATGGCGACCTTCTGCTGGTTGCCGCCGGAGAGCTCGCCGATCAGTTGGTCGGGGCCCTGGCAGCGGACGTCGAGCTGCGAAATCCAGCGCTCGGTCAGCGGGCGGCGCTCCGATGGGCGGACGATGGCGGGCATCTTCGACAGGGTCAGGTTGTCGGCGACGCTGAGCCCGAGCGCCAGACCTTCGTCCTTGCGGTCCTCGCTGACCAGCGCCATCCCTTGTGCCCAGCGCGCGCCAGGCGAGGCGGCCCGGAGTAGGCGCCCAGCTTCACCTGGCCCGAGACGACCGGGTCGAGGCCGAAGATCGCGCGCAAGAGCTCGGTGCGGCCGGCGCCGACCAGGCCGGCGATGCCCAGTACCTCGCCGCGGTGTAGCGTGAAGCTGGCGGCTCTCGGCTTGCGGGCGCCTGAAGATCCGCGACCTCCAGCAGCGACTCGCCGCGGGTGCGCGCGCTGCGCGGGTAGAGCTGCTCCACCCGCCGGCCGACCATCAGGTCGACGATCGTCGGGACCGTGGCCGACGCCATCTCGCCGCCGTCGGCGCCCACACTGTGGCCGTCGCGCAGGACGGTGAAGCGATCGGCGACGCGCTTCGCCTCCTCGAGGAAGTGGGAGATGTAGACGATCGCGTGCCCCTGCGCGCGCAGGCGCGCACATCAGCGCGAACAGCGCCTCGACGTCGGCCTGCGCCAGGCTGCTGGTCGGCTCGTCGAGCACCAGGACGCGGCAGCCGACCGCCACGGCGCGCGCGATCTCGACGAGCTGCTGCGCCGCGATCGGCAGCGTGCCGACGGGCGTCTCAGGCCGGATCTGCGGGTGGTGCAGCTCCGCCAGCGCCTGCGTCGCGCGCGCCCGCATCGCGCGGCGATCGACCAGGCCCGGAGACCCCTGCGCGCCGGCTCGACGCCGAGCAGGATGTTCTCGGCGACCGTCAGGTGCGGCGCCAGCGACAGCTCCTGGTAGATCATCGCCACGCCGGCGCGGCGCGCGTCCAGCGGCTCGGCCGGCGCGTAGGCGGCGCCGTCGATCTTCATCGCCCCCGCGTCGGGCTGGATCGCGCCCGACAGGACCTTCATGAGCGTGCTCTTGCCGGCGCCGTTCTGGCCGAGCAGCGCGTGCACCTCGCCCGCCGCGACCGCGAGGTCGACGCCGCCCAGCGCCTGCGTGGCGCCGAAGCGCTTCTTCACGCCCCGCATCTCCAGCCGGGGCGGGGTTGCTGCTACTCCTTCAGCCATTTCTTGAAGTCGGGGTTCAAGAGCGCCTGCGCTTCGGGCGTCCCCATCGTCGCGCGCGTGATCAGCGTGGCGCCGGTGTCGATCCGCTTGTCGACCGGCCGCCCCGCCAGGTGGTCGACCATCGCCTTGACCGCCAGGTAGCCCATCTTGATCGGGTCCTGCACCACCGTGGCGTCCATGTGCCCCTTGGCCATCGCGTCGGTCATCTTGGGCGAGCTGTCGAACCCGACGAAGGTCACCTTGCCGGCGAGGCCGCCGTCCTCCAGCGCGCGCAGCATGCCGAAGGTCGTCGACTCGTTGGGGCAGAAGATCCCCTGCACGCCGAGCGCGCCGTCGGGTCCCTTGTGCGCGGCGAGCAGGTTCTCGCTGGCGGCGAACGCGCTCTCGGTGGTGACGCCGCCGTACTGGTTGGCGCTGACCACCTCGATCCCCTTGTGGAAGGTGATGGCGTCGAGGAAGCCGCGCTCGCGCTCTGCGGTGCTGGCCGACCCTTCGGCGTAGCGGAGCATCATCACCTTGCCCTTGCCGGCGATGAGGGATACCAGGTGCTCGCCCGCCAACCGGCCGCCCATGTAGTTGTCGGTGGCGACGAAGCTGGTGAGGTCGTCGCTCTTGAGGCTCGAGTCGAAGATGACGACCGGGATCCCGGCGCGGACCGCGTCGGTGACCGCCGGGACCAGCGCCGTGTCGTCGAGCGGCGCGAGCACGATCCCCTTGACGTGCATGTTGGTGAAGTTCTCGACGACCTTGATCTGGTCCTCGCGGTCGTCCTCGCGCAGCGGGCCCTTCCAGATGACGGCGATGCCGAGCTCCTGCGCGGCCTTCTCGGCGCCGGCGTGCACCGACTTCCAGAACTCGTGCGTCGTCCCCTTGGGGATGACGGCGATCGCATCGGTCGTGTGCTTCTTGCAGCCGAGCGTCGGAAGTCCGGCGAGGGCCAGCACGACCACGCACGCCAGCGCGCCTATATAGATGGTGGGGGCCCGCTTCATCGTCTGGATATTAGGCCGGCGGTCGAATATCTGGATATGCCGATTTCGCGGATGCCGCGATGGGGGCGTGATAGAGACCGGCCGTGGCCGCGCCATCGACATTCGGCGACGACGTCGATTTTCTGCGGCGCCACACCGAGACGGTCGTGCTCTCCTCCGCCGACGGCGCGTCGCGCGTCGCGCTCTGCCCGGCGCTGCAGGGGCGCGTCGCCACCAGCACCACCGGCGGTCCGACCGGATCCGAATCGGGGCCGAGCTTCGGCTGGCTCAACCGCGCGCTGATCGCGTCGGAGAAGCTGGTCCCGCACATGAACGTCTACGGCGGCGAGGATCGGTTCTGGCTGGGGCCCGAGGGGGGACAGTTCTCGCTCTTCTTCGCGCCGGGCGCGCCGCAGGATCTCGCGCACTGGCAGACGCCGCCGCCGATCGACGCCGAGCCGTTTGCGCTGGCCGAGAGCGCCGCCGACCGCGCGCTGCTGCGCAAGACGATGCGCCTCACGAACGCGTCGGGGACGGTGTTCGATCTCGAGGTCGAGCGCGAGGTGCGCCTCCATCCGTCCGAGGCGATCTGGAAGGAAGCCGGCGTGCCGGCGCGGGGTGGCGTCGCCGTCGTCGGCTTCGAGACGCGCAATCGCGTCACCAACCGCGGCGGCGGGCCCTGGCGGCGCGAGACCGGCCTCATCTCGATCTGGATCGCCGGCACCTTCGCGCCGTCGCCAGCCACGACGATCGTTCTTCCCTTTCGCTTGGCGTCCGATTCCGACCTCGGCCCCGTCGTGAACGACCGCTACTTCGGCCGCGTGGCTCCCCATCGGCTGCTCGTCAAGGAGAGCGCCATCTACTTCCGCGCCGACGGTCAGCACCGCGCGAAGATCGGCCTGGCGCAACACCGCGCCCGGCCCGCGCTGGGGAGCTACGACGCCGACGGCGGGATGCTGACCATCGTGACCTACACGCTGCCCACGGGCGCGCGCGATTATATGAGCTCGCTCTGGGAGCAGCAGGGCGATCCGTATGCGGGCGATGTCGTCAACGCCTACAACGACGGCCCAGCCACCCCGGGTGCCGCGCCGTTCGGCCCGTTCTACGAGCTCGAGACGTCGTCGCCGGCGTTGGCGCTCGCCCCCGCCGGATCGGCCGAGCACGTCCACCGGACGCTGCACTTCCTCGGCGCGCCCGCCGATCTCGACGCCGTGGCGCGCGCCGCGCTGGGCGTCGGACTCGCCGAGATCACCTCGGCCTTTTCGGGTGTGGCGTGAGCGACGCCGCGCCCAGCTTCGTCGATGCCCACGTCCATTTCTGGGACGGCGCGCGGTTGCCCTATCCGTGGCTGGCGGACGTGCCGGCGATCGCCGGCGCGCATACGCCCGTCGAGCTGGCGCGCGAAGCCGGCGCGCCGTTGCCCGACGCGATCGTGTTCGTCGAAGCGGCCGTCGATCCGTCGCGCGCGCTCGACGAAGTCGATTGGGTCGAGACGCTCGCCGCCCGCGAGCCGCGCATCGCCGCGATCGTCGCGCAGATGGCGGTCGACCGTGGCGCCGAGACGGAGGCGGCGCTGGCGGCGCTCGCGGGCCGGGCGCGTGTGCGCGGCGTGCGACACAACCTGCAGGACTACGCGGACCCGGGGCACTGTCTGCGCCCGGCGTTCATCGACGGCGTGCGTGCGGTCGGGGCGCGCGGCTGGACGTTCGACCTCTGTGTCCGGCACGCGCAGCTCCCCGCCTGCACGGCGCTCGTGCGCGCCTGTCCCGAGACGACGTTCGTGCTCGATCACGCGGGCAAGCCGTACATCCGCGGCGGCGTCCTCGATCCGTGGCGGGAGAACGTTGCCGCGCTGGCGCGGCTCCCCAACGTCGTTTGTAAGCTGTCCGGGCTGGTGACGGAGGCCGATCCGGCCACCTGGACGCCGGCGGCGCTGCAGCCGTACGTCGATCATTTGCTGAGCTGCTTCGGGCCCGGTCGGCTACTTTTTGGGAGCGACTGGCCGGTGGTGAAACTGGCGGCCGACTACCGGCGTTGGTTGCAGACGGCGCTCGACTTTCTGGCGCCGCTGTCGGAAAACGAGCGGGCCGCCATCCTGTCCCATAACGCACGGAGGGTTTACCGGCTGGCATGACAACGCCCTTTCGACTCGACGGCAAGAACGCGCTGGTGACCGGTGCCGGCTCCGGCATCGGCAGGGCGATCGCCGAGCTTTTCGCCGCGCAGGGGGCCGACGTGTTCGTGGTCGACCGCGACGAGCCGGCCGGCCGCGCGACGGTCGAAGCCATCCGGGCCGCGTCGGGCCGCGCCGAGCTGGCGGTCGTCGACGTTTCTGACGAGGCGGCCGTGCTGGCGCTGGCCGGCGGGCTGCCGCCGCTCGACGTGCTCTGCGCCAACGCCGGGATCGGCCACGTCGGCGATCTGTCGAACACCACCGCCGCCGATCTCGATCGTCTGTACGCGGTCAACGTGCGCGGCGTCTTCAACTGCTGCAAGGCCTTCGCGCCCGCGATGATCGCGCGCGGCGCGGGGAGCGTCATCAACATGGCCTCGATCGGCGGCGTGGTGGCCGTGCGACAGCGGCTGGCCTACACGGTCACCAAGTTCGCGGTCGTGGGGCTGACCAAGTCGCTGACGCTCGATCATTCGCACACGGGCGTGCGCTTCAACTGCATCTGCCCGGGCCGCGTCGAGACGCCGTTCGCGATGAAGCGCATCGCCGAGTCGCCCGATCCCGAGCAGGCCTACCGCGACATGGCCGGCACGCAGTTGGTCGGGCGGATGGCCAAGCCCGAGGAGATCGCCGCCGCCGCGCTTTACCTGGCGGCCGACGAGTCGGCGATGGTGATGGGGAGCAGCCTCCTGGTCGACGGCGGCTGGAGCGCGGGCAAATGAAACCGCTCGACGACCGCACCGGCACCATCACCAGCCTGCGCATCGTCGACGTCCGCTTCCCGACCTCGCGCAACCTCGATGGCTCGGACGCGATGAATCTCGACCCCGACTACTCGGCGGCCTACGTGATCCTCGGGACCGATCGCGGGGACAGCGTCGAGGGGCACGGACTGACCTTCACCATCGGCCGCGGCACCGAGGTGGTCGTCGCCGGCGTCGAGGCGATCCGGCCGCTGGTCGTCGGCCAACCGCTCGCCGCCTTCACCGACGCGCCGGGCGAGCTCACCCGGCGGATCACCACCGGCGATTCGCAGCTTCGCTGGCTCGGCCCCGAGAAGGGGGTCATGCAGCTGGCCAGCGCGGCGGTGGTGAACGCGCTCTGGGACCTGTGGGCCAAGATCGCCGGCCAGCCGCTCTGGAAGCTGCTGGCCGATCTGTCACCCGACGCGGATCGTGGAGCTCGTCGACTGGCACTACCTGACCGATGCGCTCACCCCGGACGAGGCGCGCCGCGCGCTCGATCGCCTGGTCCCGACGCGCGCAGCGCGCGAGGCGGAGCTGCGCGAGACCGGCTACCCGGCGTACACCACCTCGGTCGGCTGGCTCGGCTACCCCGACGACGAAGATCCGGCGGCTCTGCCGCGCGGCGCTCGGCGCCGGGTTCACCCGCTTCAAAATCAAAGTTGGGGCGAACCGCGCCGACGACATCCGGCGCGCGGCGCTGGTGCGCGAGGAGATCGGCCAGGGCGGCGTCCTGATGGTCGACGCCAACCAGCGCTGGGACGTCGGCCAGGCGATCGACTGGATGACCGCGCTCGCGCCGTCGAAGCCGCTCTGGATCGAGGAGCCGACCAGCCCCGACGACATCCTGGGGCACGCCGCGATCGCGCGCGCGCTCGAGCCGCTGGGCATCGGCGTCGCCACCGGCGAGATGGTGTCGAACCGCGTGGTCTGGAAGCAGCTGCTCGCCGCGCGCGCCGCCGCCTTCTGCCAGCTCGACTTTTGCCGCATGGCCGGCGTGGGCGAGATGGTGGCGACGCTGCTCCTCGCCGCGCGCTTCGGCGTTCCGGTCTGCCCCCACGCGGGCGGCGTCGGTCTCTGCGAGTACGTGCAGCACGCCTCGATCTTCGACTACGTCGCGGTGTCGGGCGCGCTCGAGCGGCGCTCGATCGAGTACGTCGATCACCTGCACGAGCACTTCGTCGACCCCTGCGTGATCCGCGGCGGCCGCTACCAGGTGCCGACCGCCGCCGGCGCCAGCATCACCATGAAACCCGCCTCGCTGGCGGCGCACACCTATCCTGGCGGCTCGGTCTGGAAGGAGACTTCACCAACATGAAGATCGTTCGTTATCTCGACGGCGCCGGGCGGGCGCACCACGGAGCCCAGGAGGACGGTCGCGTCCGTTCGATCGAAGGCGACCTCTTCGCTGACCACACGATCACCGAGAAGACCGCCGACGTGGCGCGCCTGCTGGCGCCGATCGAGCCGAAGGGCTTCTTCTGCATCGGGCTCAACTACCGGCGCCACGCGCAGGAGACCGGCGCAAAGCTCCCCGACTACCCGATCCTCTTCATGAAGGGGGTGAACGCCGCGCAGGATCCCGGCGCGCCGATCGTGATCCCCGGCCACCTCGCCAGCGCCGAGGTCGACTACGAGTGCGAGCTGGCGGTGGTGATCGGGCGCACCTGCAAGAACGTGTCACGCGCGCGCGCGCTCGACTACGTGCTCGGCTACACCTGCGCCAACGACGTCTCGGCGCGCGACTGGCAGATCCGCAACGGGGGAGGGCAGTGGTGCCGCGGGAAGACCTTCGACACCTTCGCGCCGCTCGGCCCTTGTCTCGTCACGCGCGACGAGATTCCCGACCCCAACGCCCTCAAGATCGCCACCATCTTGAACGGCGTGCGGATGCAGGATGAGACGACCGCCGACATGATCTTCGACGTGCCGCGCCTCATCGAGTTCCTGAGCGGCAGCACCACGCTGGTGCCGGGGACCGTCATCCTGACCGGGACACCCTCGGGCGTGGGGATGGCCCGCAAGCCACCCATCTGGCTCAAGCCCGGCGACGTGGTGACGGTGGAGATCGAGAAGATCGGCTCGCTCACGAACCCGGTGGTCGCCGAGACCTGAGACGCACGGGGAGCCCCCCGAGCGCACCGCTTCGTGTGCAGAATCGTTCTCACTGTGTCGCGCATCCTTCACGTGCGCGCGTCGTGGCCGCTGCGCCGGCGGCTCCGTGTAGTTCAAAATCGGGCACGGGACTTGCTGATGGTCTGGGTCCATGGACAGACGAGCGACAGTGTTGGGTCTGATTTTGATCGGGGCTCTCCCCGCGGCGTGCGGCGGCGGTTCGGGAGAGGTCTTCGTGACCTCGATCCCCGGAAACACGCCGCTCGGGAGCCTGAGCGGTTCGCAGGCCACCGAGCTGTGCAACGACGAGATGAGGTTTGCGCAGCAGTCGTCCCTCGAGATGGACGCCTGCCACGAGGCGGCCTTCCTGACGGTGGCGCTCACGGCCAGCTTTTCGCCGGACATGACCGACGCTGAGCTGCAGGCGGCCTGCACGTCGGCCTACACGTCGTGCCTTCATCCCGACGGCGGAGCCGGCGCCACCCAGACCTGCATGGCCCCGCCCGCGAACTGCACGGCCACCGTCAGCGAGCTCGCGAGCTGCCTCGACGACGAGGCGGCCGCCACGCGAGCACTCGCCGCGCAGCTCCCCGACTGCGGCTCGGTCACCCGCGCCAGTTTGACGGCGAACGACGGCGGCACCGCCAGCCCCGCGACCTCGTCGCCGGTCAGCTGCCAGACTCTGCAGCAGAAATGCTCCGGGGCCTCCTCCGCCGCGCAGTCGTTCGCCCAGTCGTATTGTGCCCTCGTCGACCCATGCTGCGCGGCCAGTCATTCGTCGTTGGCGTGCGAAGATCTGGTCCTGAGCGCGGCGGGGTCCTACACGTTCGACGAGACCGCGGCGACCGCCTGCCTCGCCGCCCTGCAGGCGCGCCCGTCCGGGTCGGGGTTCTGTGCGGGGCTCGCCACGCTCTCCGGCGGCGCCAACGGGTTCGCCGTGATTCCGGAGTGCGCGAGCGTCTTTGGGTCCGCGAGCACCGGGACCGTGGCGGCCGGACAGCCCTGCAACATGGACGGCGACTGCGCACCCGGTCCATCCGGCCCTGCCGCCTGCGAGCCCGACATCTTCTGGTCGACCGGGTCGAACGACGGCGGCCATCTCTGCGCCGTCATCACCACCAAGCTGTCCGATCCCTGCATCGGAACGGCGTCACCGTCCCAAAGGAGCTTCCAGGGCATGGGCAATCCGACCGGGTACACCTTCTGCGACCAGGACCAGGGACTGATGTGCTCCGCGAGCTACGTCTGCGTGCCGATCGGGGGGCTCGGCGATTCCTGCGACAGCTCCAATCAGTGCGACGGGATCAAGACCTACTGTGAGTTCGGCAGCGGAACCTGCCAGTCGCGCTTGCCGGCCGGGGCCGCCTGCACGAACGCGTTCGGCGCCTGCGTCGACGGGTCGAATTGCGACCCGACCACCTCCCACTGCAAGGCGCTCCTCGGCGCCGGCGCGGCTTGCTCGGCGGGCACGTTCCCTTCGAACTGTCTCGCCGGTTACTGCGGCAGCAATGGGACCTGCCCCGACCCGCTGGCGGGAATCTGTTCCTAGCCGAACCGGTCGAGGCGTTCACCGGCGGTTGCTCGCAGGTTTCGGCAGCGCCTTGGGCCGCCGCGAACGTGAGGGTGCGGCCCAATGAGGGCTCTTCCGCGTTTCCGCGCAGTCGCGAAGGTACATGTTCATGAGGGTTTGGTAGGGAAGAGACATCTTCCGTGAGAGTCCTTGGAAGTAGTCGATCGTCTCCTCATCGAGCCTGATGGTGAGCTGCTTCTTGAGGCGCTTGGCGTAGGGATTCCGGACAGCGCCGGCAAAGTCGTAGTTCTTCTTCATCTGATCCTCCGGTCCTCGTATTGTTGCCGCTCGAGTGCGTTTGCCTTCGGAGACGAGACGACCGCTCATCCCGAGCAGAAGAAACCGATCCTCGTCGTCGGAGTGGTTCTCGTCCGGACGCAAGAGAGCGCTCTCGTCGAAGAAGACGGTCCTCGCTTCCTCGAACGAGACGCCGTGCTTCCGGAGATTCGTCGCCGCTTTCCTTCGGTCCCACTCGAAACGAAGCCGTTTCACCCACTGCGTAGTGTAGCTACTGCGTAGTTACACCGCAAGGCGGGCAGGCGTGCCGCTCTCCTCGGGCTAACCAGCGCGTCCCTGGGCGCGCCGGCGTCGCGCCCGGAGCGCGACGCCGAGCATCGTCGCGCCGAAGGCCAGCAGCACGGCGCCCCAGCCGAGGTCGACGTTGATGCCGAGCGAGTGCGCCGCGAAGATGTCCGGATCGGCGAAGAGCCCGAAGCCGCCGACCTGCTTGAGCCCGAGCAGCACGAGCGGCAGGAAGCCGAACACGATCAGGAAGAACTGCAGCACCTCGTTGTAAATGGCCGACCGCAGCCCGCCCATGAAGATGTAGACCAGCACGACGACGCCCGAGGCGGCGATGCAGAGGTGGAAGTTCCAGCCCAGGATCGCGCGCAGCAGCGTCGCCAGCGCGTACATCGAGATCCCCGACGACATCACGGTCATGCAGGCGAAGGTGACGGCGTTGAACCCGCGCGTCTTCTCGTCGAAGCGCAGCTTCAGGTACTCGGGCACCGAGCGCGCCTTCGAGCCGTAATAGAATAGAACGGCATCATGAAGATCGCCACGAACACCATCGCCGGGATCGCGCCCACCCAGTAGAAGTGGCTGGTCATGATCCCGTACTTGGCGCCCGACGCCGCCATCCCCATGACTTCTTGCGCCCCCAGGTTGGCGCCGATGAAGCCCAGCGCGCAGATCCAGGCCGGCAGCGCGCGCCCCGACTCGAAGAAGTCCTTCGTCCCGCCGACGCCCTTGCGCAGCACCAGGCCGATGCCGAGCACGAACGCGAAATAGACGGCGAGCAGGGCGTAGTCGATGCCGCCAAGGTGAATGATCATCGGATGGCCATCGAGCGCAGGCGCGACGCGGTACGTTCGGGCGCCCGCTGGAACGCGCGAATTTACTACACGGGCCGGAGAGCAACGGATAATATCCGCGGCGCTCTATGCCGTTTCATTTCACTTACGTTCGATCTCTCACGCTTTGCGCGCTCACTTCGATCGGGTGCGCCAGCGCCAAGGTCGGGGCCACCGCCGAGGACCTGGCGCGGGCGCACGATCAGTCGGCGCAGGGGGCGACCGTCTACACCAACGAGTGCGCGAGCTGCCACGGCGCGCGCGGCGAGGGGCTGGCGAGCGCGCCGTCGATCCTGGGGCCGGGCGCGCTGCCCGAGTATCCGCACAACACGGGCGGCGTGGGCGATCCGACGATCACCGACCCGCAGTTGATCCAGATCCAGGCGCAAACCCGGCCCGCGGGCGCACCCTGGCGCGACCCGCTGCGGAACGCGCAGGATCTCTACACCTTCACCACGACGCACCTACCCAAGTCGCGCGCGTCGAACCTGAAG
The DNA here is from genome assembly GCA_963831685.1 of uncultured Pseudomonadota bacterium. GTDB lineage: Bacteria > Myxococcota_A > Polyangia > Fen-1088 > Fen-1088 > JADGRB01. Next base: position 673,709 of record CAWHRJ010000002.1, on the reverse strand, counting down.
GACGGCGACTACTGGGCGGTGGTGAGCTACGTGCTCGCGGTCCAGGGGGTCAGCCTGCCGACCGGAGGAATCGGGCCCTCGAACGCGGCCTCGATCCCGATTCCCAAGCGTTGACGGCCGCTTGCGGACCCGCCGCCAAAAATTTGAGCCGTTTTGGCGGCACCAAAGCACTTGTGTCCGCCCCTTTTTGTCTACATTCACCTCCCTGCTTGTCCTTGAGATTTGATTCTTTCAGTTCCGGTGTTCAATTCGCGCGGCGGGTGCGCCTTGTGGTCGCGCCTTGACGGCGCGTCCGCCATATCGCCGCGCGCCGGTCGTCGCCGTCGCTGTCGCGCTGCTTCTCGCCTCCGGTCTGGCGCGCGCGGACGTCGCGGTGCCCGCGCCGGCGCCGGCCCAGGCAGACAACTCCGCGCCGCCGACCGACGCGATCCCTGGATCACCGACGCCGCCCGGCCTGGGACTCTCGCCCGAGGCGCCGCCGGTTTCGCCCGCGCCCGGCGGGCGGGCGCCGTCCTTCGGCGCGCCGATCGGCGATCCGGCGTCGTCGTTCCGGATCGGCGGGCGCTTCTTCGGATGGGAGGCGATCGGCGTGGGCGAGCGGCCGGCCAACGCGCCGCCTGGCTATTCAGGGACGCCGATCCACGCCCCGCTGCTCTCGATCGGCAAGACCCCGTTCTGGGGCGGCGCGGGCGCCACCTTGAACGCGCAGTACGGGACCAAGTACCTGACCGCCTACGTCGCCTACTACTTCCGCGTGAACAACGAGGTGTACCAGGGATACGCCAACCCAGCGAGCGGCCCGGCGTTCGGGACGGCTTACTTGCTCATCGCGCCCGATCCCATCGGCGGGCTGCGGTTGCAGTTCCGCGTCGGCGCGCTCACCGAGGTGTACGCCGGCCCGGGGCAGTGGGGTTGGGGGATCTTCGGACCGATGCTCGCGCTGCGCGGATACGGCGAGACCGCGAACGGCGAGTGGGACCTGAACCGGCGGCTGCGTCTCACGTTGACGCAAGGATTCCTGGTCGTCCCCGGTGTCCCCGAGGACTTCGCGCGCGGGGACTACAACAGCTGGATCGAGACCGGCGTCTCGAGCTACGTGAACCACGTCCACGTCGGCGTCGTCCTCGACAATCAGTGGATCTTCCGCCTGCACTACGCGAGCGACCACGGCACCGACGAGCGGAAGTACCTCAACACGTTCCTCGGCACGCCGCCGCGCGACGGCCGGTTCGACACCTACATCGGCGAGGCGCGCTGGCAGGGTGTCCCCTGGGGGCAGATCGGCATCAGCGGCGGCCTCTACGACTTCGTGCACGCGGCGGCGGTCGCCGACGGGATCTGGTGGGGCGTCGACTTCACGCAGGGCTCGCGCGACATGGTCAACAAATTCCTCGGGCCGCTGAGCCAGGGAAACGGGACGGTCGGCGTGATCGGCGCCGAATGGGACTTCAGCCTCTCCAGCATCCTCTGGTACCCGCGCAGCTTCACCGGCCAGGCGCCCGATCTGCGCGTGGCCATCGCGGCGATGCTCACCCGGACACTCACGACCGACGACCCCGGCTACAAAGGGATGAACGGCTACTACAGCGGGGTGGAGACCGAGTACCGATTCTCCCAGCTGTTCAGCCTCACATTCCAGGCCTACGGCGAGAGCCGCGGCAGTTACACCGGCGAGTGGAGCGTCTACAGCCTCAATCCCGGCATCGCGTTCCACAGCGACTGGCTCAGCACCGATCGCATTCAACTCATCTACGGCCGGCGCTTTTACAGCCACGCCGCGGATCCCAACTCGGGGCAGCCGCTCGATCGCAACATGATCGCGCTCGGCGGCTACGTCACCTTCTGAACTGAAAGCGCTTGCGGATGCAAACTTCAAAACCTCGTCGTAAAGGTATCGTCCTCGCGGCGCTCGCCGTGCTCGCCACGCCGACGCTGGCGATGGCCGCCGACGACGGGGTCCCCAGGCTGGGCCTCGATCCGGGCGAGCCGCAAGCCCCCAGCCCGACGCCAGCGATCCCCTTCGGTGTCCAGCCGGCGCAGTCGCGCGAGTACGTGCTCGACTTCCACGGCTACCTGCTGCTCCCGGCGCAGGTGGGCCTGCACGAGCGGCCGAACCCGATGGTGGGGCAGAGCGGCCTCGTGCTTCACGCGCCGCCGCTGGTCCCGCAGGACCTGCACGATTTCTCGTACACGGGCGTCGTGCCGAACCCGTGGCTGCAGCTCAACTTCATCTACGGCAACTCGACGGTCGCCGCCACGGTGATCCTGGCTGGCACCAGCGCCATCGACGCGGCCGGGTACTACGACCCGACCGCCCAGATGGGCGTCAACGACGCCTACCTCACGGTGAACCTGACCAAGAAGCTCGGCTTCCCACTGCAGATCAACGTCGGCGCGTACACCGGCCGCTACGGCGCCATGGGGATGTATGACGCCGGCCGCTACGGCACGCCGCTCATCGCGCAGACGAACTCCATCGGCGAGCAGGTCACCGGCGCGTACAACGTCGGCGAGCTGACGCTGCTGGTTGATCAGGGATTGGGCGGGCAGCTCGGGCGGCCTCCCGTCGGGCTCGTTCCCGCGGGGTGGAACGACTTCGCCGATCCCAATATCGGCGCGACGTTCGTCAACCAGTTCCACGCCGGCGTCGCCTACCACCGTCTGGTCCGATTCGGGCTGCACTACGTGACGGCCTGGACGCAGGATGATCTGACCCCGGGTGGCAACATTCCCGATGGGCGCATTACGGTGATGGGGGCCGACGCAAGCGTCAACGCTGGGCGCGGCGGCCACGTCTACTTCGGCCTCGCGCACACCTGGGCCACCAACGCGCAGTCCGTCTCGGGCGCGATCGAGGTCCTGGGCGCACGCGGCGGTCCGGAGTTGCGAAACAACTACCTCGGCGCCGATCCCGTCGGCAACGTGAACGGCGGGATCACCGTGTTCGGCGGGCAGTACGATCTCAGCTTCGCGCGGCTGGTGTTCGACAAGCTCTACACCGGCGTCAGCCCCGACGTGCTCTTGAGTTTGTTCGGCGTCGGAGCCTACACGACCAGCGTCGACCCGGCCCACAACGACGTGCTCAAGATCAAGGGCGGCGCCGAGGCGACGTACCTGTTTCTCTCCTGGCTGGGCGTCTCCGAGCGGTTCGATCACGTGCGCTTGCACGGTAGCGATTCGACGCAGGCCTACACCAGCATCGCCTCGCGCCTGCTGTTCCACACCGGCTGGCGCAGCCGCGGCGAGATCGCGCTGCAGTACGCGTACTTCGTCTACGGCAGCGGCGTGTACGTCGAGACCGGGTATCCGCCGGTCGTCGATCCCTCCATCAATCCGGATCGCAACGTCTTCTCTCTGATTGGGACATTCTGGTGGTAGGAGACGCAACATGAGCAGCAAGGGGAGCGGCAAGCGGAGCTCGGCTGTGAAGATGACGTTGGCGCTCGCGCTCGCGCTCGGCCCCACGCTCGGGTGCACCGCTTACGCGACCAGGAAGAACCTGCCGGTCGACTGCTCCGTCATGAACGCCTACGACCTCGACAACGTCGATTCCTTTTTCGGGATGATGTACGGGGCCAACGACCACACCTCGGATGCGGCTGTGAACCCGGTGGTGGATTCTTTCCCCGACGGAGCCTTGTGTGGCGACACCAGCGGGCTTCACATCGTGGGGACGTACTACAACGATTGGGGTTCGTTGTTCGGCTTCTGGTCCTTCCCCAAGAAGGACGAGTCGACGGCGGATGGGATGTCGTTCTGGGCACGCGCCCCGGGGTCGAGCGGCAAGGGCATCACCATCCTGCTCGACGACCCGAACACGAAAAATCCGTCTGCCATTTGCGCGATGGACGGGGGCACCCCGGGACCGCCCCTGGTCATCCCGCCGGGCGACGGCGGCGCCCACTGCACGACCTATTGCACGCCGGACGGCGGGATGACCACCGCCACGGCGCCGGTCTTCAGTCCGGAGGGCATGCCGCTCTCTTCGGGGACCTCGACCGCGCCACTTCCGGCCAATGCCTGCTCGAACAGCTACCAGTGGGAGCTGTCGCTGACCTCGGACTGGAAGTTCTACACGATTCCCTTCAGGGAGTTTCAGCAGCAGCCCAATCAAGACAAGGTGCCGAATTCGGTGCTTTCCATGATCGGCACGACGCCGGATACGACGCTGCTGACCTCGTCGATTTGGTGGCTGACCTTCCGGATGCCGAAGGGGGCGCCTTACGAGCTGTGGTTCGACCGCGTGGGTTTCTACCGCCCGAAGGGGAGCGCCGACGGCGGCGGTCAATAAAGGGACAAGGGACAAGGGAAACGAAGGGAGCAATTTCATGACGACGGCGAATCTTCGAATTGGACAGCTGCTGGCGATTCTTTGCGCTGGTGGTCTCGCGGCCTGCACGAGCCAGGCGGTGAGCACCGGGACGGGCGGCTCCGGCGGCGCCCCGACGACCGGAACCGGCGGAACCACCACCGGCGCCGCTGGTGGCGGTGGCGGCGCCAACGCCAACGGCATCGTCTGTATTCCAGCGAATACCACCACCGCTCTCACCGCGAGCGCCGGTGTCGCTTGCCCGCCAGCGGCGGCGTCCGGCGTCATCGCCGACTTCACGTACCCTGCCGACGCGGGCGTTCCTCCCGACGGCGGCGCTCCGCCGCGCTTCGGTAACGATTCCACGGTCCTTTCGGGCGGCGGGATCACCTTCGCCAACAGCCCGGGCTCGATCAACCTTTCGGACAGCTCGGAGGGCGACTGGCACATCAGAGGGAACGTCGCCAACTACGCCGGATTCTCCCTCTACTTCGATGACATCGCCAACGCCAGCGAGGGCAACATGCCCTGCAACATGGTGGACGCCACGGGCTTCACCGGGATCTCGTTCACGCTCTGGGGAGACACGGCCGGTAACCCCATCACCATGGCGATGGGGATCGTCGACGACACGCCGACCGCGTCCTGGTTCCAATCGATAGGGGTATCCTTCACCACCGGGCCGCTTCCCGCGGGAGCCTGCATCCCGAACGCCGGCGGCATGCAGTACTACCACCCGGGGTGCGGGGATCCGACCGCCCCCGCCATCAACGTCACCGGCACGCAAAGCGCCCCGCAGACCGTCACCTTCAAGTGGACTGACTTCATCAACGGCGCGTGCATGCCGAACGTCATCCCGAACCAGATCGTCTCGGTCTCCTGGCAGTTCAACTGGGTGCCGTCGACGACCGCGCCGTACACCGCCGACATCCACATCGACAACCTGAAGTTCACCACCAACTAATGCACGCTCGCGCGCCGCGGCCGGTCGTTCTGGGGTGCCTGCTCGGAGGGCTCGCCGTCCTCGCTCTGGGGACGGCGGGCTGCCTCTGTCCGCCCTGTCCGACGGCCGCGGGCGCCGCGCCCGTCACGGCGGGCGGCGGGCTGAACGGCCCCGCGCCGGCCGCCGCCAACGGCAGTCACCAGATGCTGTGGGACGGCGAGGGCGCCGGTGCCGGCGCCCAGGGGTGGGACGCCTGCGCCGATCCCAAGGTCGGATGCAGCAAGGTCGGCCCGGCCCCGGGCGCGGGCGTGGGCGGCAGCACCGCGCTCAAGCTGCACGGCGACGGGTCGGGATTCCTCGGCATGGGGTGGAACCTGTTCGGGTGGTATCCGGCGAACGCGGGGATCGACATGACCCCCTACAGTCACCTGACGTTCCAGATCCGCGTCGAGGCGAAGTCACCCGACACCGCGCCCGATCCCGCGTCGGTCGGCGTGCTGCTCGGGTGCAGCGCCAACAAGAACGACAGCGCCACCGTGTCGGTCGAGCGGTACGCCAAGGGCTTCGCCGACGGCAAGTGGCACAAGATCGAGATCCCGATCTCCGCGTTCACCAAGGGGCCCGGCGCCAAGTTCGACCCGCAGTCGTTCTGGGAGTTTCGGATCGCGACCTGGAGCCCGGCGCCGCGCCACTTCGACATCTTCATCGACGACATCGCGCTCGAGAAGCAGTAGGCGTCGTCGTGGCGGGGATGCGCAGGACGCTCGGCGCGGCGGGAGCGGGGTTCTTGTTGTTGGGCGCCGTCGCCTGCGTCGATACCACCCACCACGCGTCCGGCGACGGCGGCGTCGGCCCCGGTGGCGTCCAGCCGATTACCTGCCAAGGCACGCCGCCCGTCGCGGCGACGACCGACGCGGGGATCCCGACGGCCACGCCCGCGCCCACCGGCCCCTACGCCTGGAAGAACGTGGTCATCAAGGGCGGCGGGTTCGTGAGCGGCATCGTGATGAGCCGCGCGTTGCCGGGGCTCGCCTTCGCGCGCACCGACGTGGGCGGCGCCTACCGCTTCGATCCGGCGAGCGCGCGCTGGGCGCCGATCAGCGACTGGGTCGGGAAGGTCAATTCGAACCTCTTAGGGATCGAGAGCATCGCCGCCGATCCCGTCGATCCGAACCGCGTCTACCTCGCCGCGGGCGAGTACACGAGCACCAACGGGTTCATTCTCAGCTCGACCGACATGGGGCAGACCTTCATCCAGAACACCATCGGCGCGCCGATGGGGGGCAACGCCGACGGGCGCAACCTGGGCGAGCGGCTGGCCGTCGATCCCAACCTGCCGAGCACGCTCTACTTCGGCTCACGCACGACGGGTCTGTGGACCAGCGCCGACCACGGTCAGACCTGGACGCTGGTCACGAAACTCATCAACGCCCTCGACGCCAACGGCGAGACAACCGTGCACAACACGATGGGGAACGGTTACGGGTTGACGTTCGTGCTGTTCGATCCGTCCACGGGCGCCCCCGGGACCGCCACGCCCACCATCTACGTCGGCGTCGGCGTGACGACCGGGCCGACGCTCTACCAGTCGACCGACGCGGGGGCGAACTGGGGGCCGGTCGACGGCGCGCCGACCGGGATGATGCCGCACCATGCGGTGCTCGACGGCTGCGGCGACGTCTACCTCGCCTACAACAACGGCTCCGGTCCCAACGGCGTCACGGCCGGCGCCGTCTGGCGATACACGCCGGCCACCGCAACCTGGATCGACGTGAGCCCGACCCACGCCGGGTTCGGCTTCGGCGGGATTTCAGCCGACGCCGCTCACCCGGGAACGCTGGTCGTGACGACGATCGATGACTGGGGGGACACCCAGGCCAAGATCTATCGAACCACGGACGGTGGCGCGAACTGGCGGGAGATCGGCGGGGCGGCCGCCTGGGACGTGGCGGGCGCCCAGTGGCTCTACTGGCACGGCCCGGGACTACCGGCGAGGGGCTGGATGGGCAACGTGCAGATCGATCCCTTCGATTCGTCGCACGCGCTGTTCATCACGGGGCAGGGGCTGTGGTCGAGCGACGACGTCACGGCCGCCGACAGCGGCGCGGGGACGCACTGGTCCTTCGCGGACGACGGCCTCGAGGAGACGGTGGCGCTCGATCTCGCCAGCCCTCCGGCCGGCGCGCCGCTTTTGACCGGCGTCGGTGACATCGGCGGGTTCCGGCACGACGACCTCGACGTTTCGCCGCCGACCGGGATGTACTCCAACCCGATCTTCGGCAACACGAACAGCCTCGACTTCGCCGAGAGTGCGCCCAGCATCGTCGTGCGCGTGGGGACCGCCTCGTCGTCCGGCAGCCCGAACGGCGCCTACTCTCTCGACGGGGGCGCGACCTGGATGCCGTTCGTCGCCGCTCCCGCCGGAAGCACCGGCTCGGGATCGATCGCGGTTTCGGCCGACGGCATGACGTTCGTCTGGGCGCCCAAGAAGGGGACGCCTTCCTATACGACCAATCAGGGCGCCACCTGGACTGCCAGCACGGGGCTCACCACGGGGGCGCTGGTCGCCTCCGATCGGGTCAATCCCTCCAAGTTCTACGCCAGCGGCCGTGGCGCGATGCTGGTCAGCACCGACGGCGGCGCGACGTTCAAGTCGGTGGCGACGTCCTCGTCGGGGCGGCCGCGTCCGGTCTTCGGCGTCGAGGGCGACATCTGGGTGGCGACCGGCTCCGGCCTGCTCCACTCGCAGGATTCGGGCGCGACGTTCCCGCCGGTGGTCGACGTGAACGGGATGGTCGACGTGAACGGCGCGACCGCGGTCGGCTTCGGCGCGCCGGTCCAGCCGGGCCAGACCTATCCCTCGGTCTACCTGGCCGGCTCGGCGGTGGTCCCGAACGCGGCCACCTACGCCTGGGGGATCTACCGGTCCGACGACGCCGGGGCGACCTGGCAGCACCTCGACGATCCGCAGCACCAGTACGGCTACATCAACTGCCTGGCGGGCGATCCGCGCCAGCCGGGCCGCGTCTATCTGGGCACCGGCGGCCGAGGCATCGTCTACGGCGATCCGCAGACGGCGACCGTCACACCAACAGTCACACAATGAGAGGACCGACGAGAATGCGTTCACGCGCTGCTTGGTTGATGTCGCTGGCGGGCGGGGTGGGGGTGTTTGCGCTTTCGGGGTGCAGTCGGATCTGCACGTGCCAGGTGCCGCCCGTGACGCCGGGAACGGGTCCCGTGGCGGCGAACGCACCCGCCGCGGCCGCGGCGGCCGCGAGCGGGGGAAACCTCAAGGGGAGCGTTGCCTACAACTGGAAGAACGTCGTCATCCTGGGCGGCGGCTTCGTCAGCGGCATCGTCTACAGCCCGGTCGAGAAGGATCTGGTCTTCGCGCGCACCGACGTCGGTGGCGCCTACCGCTGGGACCCGGTGCACAAGGTCTGGGTTGCGCTCACCGATCACCTGCCGCGCGACACCAACTTCCTCGGCATCGAGAGTCTGGCCGCCGATCCGGTCGACGCCAACAAGGTCTATCTGGCCGCGGGCGAGTACACCGGCTCGTGGGTCGGCAACGGCGCCATCTTGCGGTCGACCGATCGTGGCAACACCTGGCAGACGATCGACATGCCGGTGAAGATGGGTGGCAACGAGAACGGCCGCTCGATGGGCGAGCGGCTGGCCATCGACCCCCACCTGACCAGCATCCTCTACTTCGGGTCGCGCAAGGCGGGCCTCTGGAAGAGCGCCGACTCCGGGTCGACCTGGGACAAGGTCGCCGGTTTCACGGCGTCGGACAACGACAAGGGGATCGGGATCCCGATCGTCTTCTTCGACAAGACGAGCGGCGCGAAGGGGAAGGCGACGCCGACCGTCTACGCGGCCGTCGCCAACAATGACGGCAGCCTCTACCGCAGCACGGACGCCGGCGCGACCTGGAAGCTGGTTCCCGGGCAGCCGAAGGGCCTCATGGCCAGCCACGCCGAGTTCGATTCGTTCGGCGAGCTCTACATCAGCTACCAAAACGGGCCGGGACCGAACGACGTCACCGAGGGCGCCGTCTGGAAGTACGATCCCAAGAAGGAGAAGTTCACCGACATCACGCCGCTGCCGCCGAAAGGCGACGACAAGTTCGGATACGGCGGCCTGTCGATCGACGCCAAGCACCCCGGCACGCTGCTGGTCAGCACCATTGATCGCTGGTCGAAGCACGACGACGTTTTCCGGACCACCGACGGCGGCAAGAAATGGAAACCGCTGCTCGACAAGGCGACCCGCGACGACATGGGTGCGAAGTACCTCTACTGGCACAAGTCGGATCCGATCGGCCGCGGCTGGATGGGCGACATCGCGATCGATCCGTTTCACCCGGAGCGCGCCATGTACGTGACCGGCGCGGGGATCTGGGCGAGCGACAACATCACCGAGGCCGACGCCGACAAGCCGACGACCTGGAAGTTCCTCGACCAGGGTCTCGAAGAGACGGTCATCAAGGAGCTGGTCAGCCCGCCGGCCGGACCGCCGCTCCTGAGCGCGATGGGCGATCTGTGCGGCTTCCGCCACGACGACATCGACAAGCCGTCCGCCGACGGCATGTTCACGAACCCGCTCTGCGGGTCGGCCAGCGGGATCGACGTCGCCTGGAGCAAGCCCGACGTCGTCGCGCGCGTCGGCTGGGACGACCACAAGCAGTGGGGCGCCACCTCCGCCGACGGCGGCAAGACCTGGACGCCGTTCAAGACGATGCCGAAGGGCAAGGGCGCCGGCTCGATCGCCGTGTCGGCCGACGGCAGCGCGCTGGTCTGGGCGCCGCTCGAGGGGCCGGTCGTCTTCTCGCACGACGGCGGGGCGACCTGGGCACGCGCCGAGGGGCTCCCCGACGCCGAGACCTCGCCCGACTGGGCGCCGGTGCCGTTCCGGCCGGCCGCCGACCGCGTGAACCCCAAGAAGCTCTACGTGCTCGACGCCAAGGGAGGGCAGGCCTTCACCAGCGTCGACGGCGGCGCGCACTTCACCGCTTCGCCGACCGGGCTGCCGGGCCTCGCCGACTATCAGTACAGCTCCGCCTCCGCGCAGGCGACGCCGGGCATCGAAGGCGACGTCTGGCTGACGAACTTCAAGGAGCTCAACCACTCGACCGACTCGGGCAAGAGCTTCGAGGCCGTCACCAGCGTGACCGAGGCGTACGCGCTCGGCTTCGGCAAGCCGGCCGAGGGGAAGAGCTACCCGGCGCTGTATCTGATCGGCAAGATCGGCGACGTGGTCGGCTTCTTCCGCTCCGACGACAAGGGCGAGAGTTGGGTGCGAATCAACGACGACCAGCATCAGTGGGGCTTCTGCACCATCATCATCGGGGATCCGCGCGTCTCGGGCCGCGTCTACATCGGCACCGGCGGCCGCGGGATCATCACCGGCGAGCCCAAGAAGTAACCTCCGCGATCCGGTACTCTGTCGGGATGCGGAGCGCCGTGGGCGGAGTGTTGCTGGGGTGCGCGGTGGCGCTGGCGGCGTGCGGCGGCGGCAGCGGCGGCGCATCGTCGTGCGCCTTCGGCCTCACGAACATGCCCGGCGATCAACCCTTCGGCACCGCCGGCGTCTGTCGCGAATGGACGGGGGCCTCCGATGAGGTCGCCGCGCGGCAGGAAGACTGCGCGAATTTGGCCGCGACCGACGGCGGTATCACGCTGCAAACGATGTTCTCGAACGGTCCCTGCCCACGCGCGAACATCGTCGGTGGGTGCCGCGAGACCTACTACGGTGTCACGTCCACGGACTGGTACTACCCCCCCCAGGCCGCGACCACCACCGACGTCATGAACATCTGCGCGGGCGCGGGGACGACGTTCGTTTCGCCCCCCTGAGCGTCAGAGGTCTTCAGAGTATCTGGGCGCCCGCGCTCGGCTCGAAGACGAGGATATGCGCGGCGCGCCCGGTGCGGTCGCGGTAGCCGGCGGTCACGGCCGCAGAGAATGATTCGACGGCCGCACTGTCGACCAAGTTGACGGTGCTCCCGCCGAAGCCGGCGCCGGTGAGGCGCGCGCCGTGGCAGGCGGGGAGGGCGAGCGCCAGCTCGACCAGCGCGTCGAGCTCGGGGCAGCTCACCTCGTAGTCGTCGCGCAGGCTGGCGTGGGAGGCGGCCATCAGCGCGCGAAGGCGCGCGAGGTCGCCAGCGCGCATCGCCTGGACCGCCGCCTCCACGCGCGCGTTCTCGGAGACGACGTGGCGGCACCGCTTGCGGACGACGGGGGGGAGCTGCCCGAAGAAGCGCGCCTCGTCGTCGGACGTGACGTCGCGCAGGGCGCGGATGCAGGGGCGTAACCCGGCCAGGATCCTCACCCCCTCCTCGCATTCCGCCCGGCGCCTGTTGTACTCCGACGAGGCCAGCTCGTGGGGGACGCCGCTGTTCGCGACGACGATCTTCAGCCCGGGCGGGATCTCGGCGGTCTCGTGCGTCAGCGACCGGCAGTCGATGAGCAGCGCCCGGCCCTGCTCCCCGAAGGTCGAGGCCATCTGGTCCATGATTCCGCAGGCGACGCCCACGAACCCGTTCTCCGCCTGGCGCGCCAGGCGCGCCACCTCGACGGACGGCAGCTCGAATCCGCCGAGCGCGCGCAGCACGAGCGCCGTCGCCACCTCGTAAGCCGCCGACGAGCTGAGCCCGGCGCCGCGCGGGATGTCGCCGGTGACGGCGGCCTCGCAGGTCGGGACGTCGATCCCGCGTACGCCGAGCGCCCAGACGACCCCCTTGAAGTAGTCGGCCCAGGGGTGCGCCGGATCGCGGGCCAGCGGCGCGCGCGGGAAGCTGCAGTGGGCGCCGAGATCGAGCGCGTGAAGCGTGAAAGAGTCGCCCGGGACGCGGCGGGCGGCGACGGCCACGCCTCGGTCGACGGCTGCCGGAAGGACGAACCCCTCGTTGTAGTCGGTGTGCTCGCCGATCAGGTTCACGCGCCCGGGGGCGAACGCCGCCGCCTCGGCGTCGTGGCCCGTGGCCGCGCGAAACGCGGCCAGGAGCGTCGCGCGTTCGATCAAGCGTCGGTCCAGATCGGCGAGGGGTAGTCGCCGCGCGCCACCATCTCGCGCAGGGTCGCCATCACGCCCGGCCTGTCCTCGGGGTGGGTGACGCCGAACCAGGCGTCGGTGGTCGGCAGCACGCGCACGCGCGCTGCCTTCTCTCGCAGCAGGTCACCGACGACGACCGGGATCAGGCACTCGGAGCTCTGCGGCGCGCGGCGCTGCGCCTCGAGGAAGCGGGCGAGGTGGTCTTCCATCTGCGCGAACACGGCCGGGGTGAACCCCCAGATGTTCATCGAGACCACCTCGCGTCCGGTGAGCGCGTGAGCCGATCCGGCCTCGTCGACGTAGCGGACGGCGTCCGCAGTTCGTTCGACCTTCATCCGCTCGACGAGCGCCGTGAGGTACCCGGCGGCGTCGACCTCGCAGATAGCGCGCGTCACCGCTGCGTGATCGGAGAGCGACCGGAGGATCGGGTAGCCGACCATGGCGTACGCCGGAACGTCCGCCGTCGCCGTCGCCGTCGCCGACGTCCGCGCCAGCTCCGCGGCCAGCGCCTTGAACGCCTTCTTGCCGTAGTAGTCGTCGGCGTTGATCGAGGCGAACGGTTCGGCGACGGCGCGGCGGGCGCACCAGACGGCGTGAGCCGTCCCCCACGGCTTCGCGCGCCCGGGCGTCACCGTGAAGCCCGGCGGCAGCTCGTCGAGCTGCTGGAACACGTAATCGACGGCGGTGCGGCGCTCGTACCGGGCACCGACCGCCGCGCGGAAGGCAGCCTCGAAGTCGCGGCGGATGACGAACACCACCTTGCCGAACCCGGCCGCGAGCGCGTCGTGGATCGAGTAGTCGATGATCGTTTCGCCGCTCGGCCCGAAGCCCTCGATCTGTTTGAGGCCGGCGTAACGGCTGCCCATTCCGGCGGCCAGGACGAGCAGAGTGGGTTTCATCGGAGCGACGCCCATCTTGCCAGAGAGACCGCGGTTCGCGGTAAGATCGCTGACTATGCAAACCTATCCTTGGCTTCGCAGTCTCGGCGCTCGCCTCTGGATGCTCACCCTCCTCGGCGCGGTGGGCTGCCAGGGCAGTTCGCTGGGAACCGACCCGCCGACCGACCACCGCGCGACGGCGACGGTCTGCGCGCCAGGGCTCGCCGACGCGGGCGCGCCGGGGCAGGTCTACGACGGAGGGAGCACGGGCCCCACGACTGCCGATGGCGGCTATCTCTCGTGCGCCTCGGACAGCGATTGTCCGGCCTGCGCGAACGGGAAGGCCGATCGGTGCTTCGGCGGCGGGGTCTGCCGCTGCGACGAGTGCAACAGCGACGAGGATTGCGGCGCCACCGGCGTCTGCTCGTGCAACGGCAGCACGACGGGCTTCGCGGGCGCGAGCATCGGCAACGTCTGTCTCCCCAGCAACTGTCGCGTCGACTCGGATTGCGGCCCCGGCGTGTTCTGCTCGCCCACGGTCTCCTCGGAGTGCGGCAGCTTCTACGGAATCCAGGGGTACTACTGCCATACCCCCGCCGACCAGTGCCGGAAGGACACCGACTGTCCGGCGGGCGCCTACTGCGCGTACTCCACCGTGACGGCCACCTGGATCTGCTCGACCGGCTTCTGCGCCGGGTGAGCGCGCGGCCGTACCGGCCATCGACCCCACAAGCGAACGGAGGTCCGCTTTCGACATCGGCGCGTACGGCGAGCTCGCCCCGTAACCGATCCTATCCAGACGGGATCGAGCCCGTCGCGGGGCCCTCACCGCGGGCGCGCACGATCGCCTCGATGCGTGCGCGGTGGGTCATCCAGAAGAGATCGGCGTCGGCCGGGGACCAGGCGTGCGCGAGCGGCGATCGATCGAGCAGCGCCAGGATGTCGTCCATCGACTGCGGGCGCTCCTGTGCGCGCTTGGCGAGGCAAGCCAGCACGGTGCGCTCGAGGACCGAGTCGATCGGGCGGCCGAGGCGCTGGGACGGCGCCGCGACCGCCTTGGTGAGGTGCGCGTTGCAGAGCTCGGCCAGTGAAGATCCTTCGAACGGTTGCCGGCCCGTGAGGAGGGCGTAGGCGACGCAGCCGAGAGCGTAGATGTCCGTCGCCGGGGAGGCGTTCTCGGACGACTCGAACAGCTCGGGCGCCATGTTCTCCGGCGTTCCGACGATGACGCTGGCGCGCGTGACCCGCACCGCCTCGTTGGCCGCCTTGACCAGCCCGAAGTCCAGAACCTTGAGCACGTCACGGATGCCGCCCCGCTCGCACAGGTAGAGGTTCGCCAGCTTGACGTCGCGGTGGATGATGCCGGCCCCGTGGCTCTCCCGGAGCGCGCCGCAGGCCTGCCGCAAGAGGTGAATGACGCGGGCCTCGGGCAGCGGTCCGAAGCTGGTCACCAGGGAATCGAGATCGATTCCGTCGAGGTACTCCATTGCGTAGTAGAAACCGCCGTCGTCGGTGCGGCCGTAGTCGTAGATCGCGATCGTGTTGGGGTGGCTGAGGGTCGCCGTCGTGCGGACCTCGCGCTCGAAGCGCTCGATCGCCTCCCCGCCCGTCAGCTCGGCGCGCAGCAGCTTGACCGCGGTCGGCCGACGCAAAAGCGCGTGCCGGGCGAGAAAGACCTCCCCCATCGCCCCCCCGCCGAGGCGCCGCTCGAAAACGTACTCCCCGGCGCGACGGGCCTCGCGCTCGGATCGCGCGGCCCGCATCCGTGCCCGCTGGGCGACGGCGGCGCCGGCGACCGCGGCGATGCCGGCCGCGGCGACGAGCGCGAGCAGTGTGTCGAACACCCGCTCGAGCGCGCGCAGCGGTTCGAACGCCTGAGCGGCGTCGATCTCGCTCGCCACGCCGAGGTTTCGCTCGGGGAGCCAGCGCCAGGCCGCCACCACGGGGACGCCGCGGTAATCGCGATAAGGGACGAGCGCTCGGCCCGACTGCCCCGCCGTCGCCGCGGCGGCCATCAACGTCAGGGGTTGGTCGCGACGCCGTGTCGGCGAGCGGTAACCTGTCGTCAGGTCTCCGCCCGGATCGCGGATCTCGACACGCAAGGCGCTGTCTTCCTCGTCGGGGCCGAGCAGCGCGGCGGCGCGCAGGTGCTCGGGGAACCGGCTGGTCGAGAGCATGAGACCTTCGCGATTGAACGCATAGGTCTCGCCGGTCTGGCCGGCGCGCGCGGCGACCAGCGAGGCGGTGAACCGGGCGTCATCGAAGCCGAAGCCGAGGAAGGCGGGGGCGTCCAGCATCGGGACGGCGACCGTCACGCGAACGACCCCGCCGGGACCCCGGGCGGGCAGCCCCGCGACGGGCGTCCGCCGGCGCGCGGCCGCCTCGACGGGGAAAGTGGCGCCGGAGAGCTTGTCACCCACGCGCGCCAACCCACCGCCCGCCGAGAGGACGACGCCCTCTGCGTCGGTGAGGACGAAACCGGTGACGTGGCCAGCCTCGAGGTAGGGCGCGAGCGCGGCGGCCAGGGCCGCGTCCCGCGCCGCGCCGGTGCCCCCGGCCGCCTCTACCCTGCGCGCGCCGGCGCGGACGTCGGGGCTTCGTGCGATGGCCGCGCTCAGGCGCTCGCAGTCGTCGAGAAAGGCGAGGAGGCCATCGACCGCCGTGTCCAGAACGGCGTCGAGCTCGGAGGAGATTTGAGCCTCGACCTCCTTGCGCAGGCGCTGCGACGCCCAGAGACCGGCCAGGGCCACGACGGCGAGGACGAGCAGGCCGAGCCCGAGGAACCGCGGGCGGACGACGGAGAAGAGGACCGACGAACGGGTGCCTCGTCCGGCCGCGCGCGCAGGGAGCAGATGCAGCGGTCCCCGCTGGGAGCGCGCGGGCGAGGCGGGCGGGCTCAATGGGAGGACGGAGCTGCGGCCGCCCGCGGAAGGGCGACGGTGAAGACCGTTCCGCTCCCGGGCGCGCTCTGCGCGCCGACCGTCCCGCGCGCGCGTTTGACGATCCCGTAGACGACGGCCAGACCGATCCCGCGTTCGCCCCCCTTTCGCGAAAAATAGGGCTCGAACGCATGGGCCAGCGTCTCCTCGTCCATTCCGACGCCGTTGTCCTCGACGGTCAGAACGAGCGCCGCCGGGTTGATCGGCTCGTCGGGGCGGGCGTCGCGCAGCGCGACCCGGACGACGCCGCGCCCGGAGGCCACCGCATCCGCCGCGTTCACGCACAGATTCAGCACGACCTGTTCGAGCTCCGACTCGCTTGCCAGCACCGTCGTCTGTGTGGTGCTGATGTCGATCTCGAGGCGAGAGCCGCGCATGAGCCCTTCCAGTACGGGGTGCATGCGCCGGATGACGAAGGCGAGATCGACCTGGGTCGGCGTCGACGGGGAGTCGCTCCCGAACAGGGAGAGCTGCCCGACCAGGCGCGCGCCCAGATCGACGGCCCTGCGGATCGAGGCGCCGCTGTCGCGCAGGTCGGGTTCGCTGCGCTGCTGCAGCAGCGTTCCGGCGAGGGAGATCATGTGAAACACGTTGTTGACGTCGTGGATGATCGTGCGCGCGAGGCGGCCGAGGGCCACCATCTTCTCCTCGGTCAGCTGATCCTCGCGCCGGGCGCGCAGCGCAACCTCGATCTCGAGCCGATCGGCCTGCTCGAGGAACAGCGCGGCCATGTCGGCGGTGCTTGCCGCGAAGTCGCGGTCCTTCTGCGACCAGAGGCGCTGGGGACCGACGTGCTCGTGAGAGACGACGCCCGTGACGTTCCCTTCACGGATGATCGAGGCGTCGAGCCGCGAGGAGATTCCGTGCCGATCGAGATAGGAGCTCGCGAGCTCGCGCGTGAGCGGGTGATTTCGCGCGTCGGGCGCCGCCAGAACCCGGCGCTCGCGCAAGGCCGCCAGAAACGCGGGATAAGGCGAGAGGTCCAGCTCCTCGACCGGGGCGTGAGTGTCGGTCGACAAACGGTATTGACTGATGCTCCGCAGGCGGCGACCGCCGTCCTCGAAGATCCAGACGCCAACACGCTCGACGCCCAAGGTCTGAGCGCTGACACGCGCGAGCTGGTTCATCGCCGATGCGCGGGCGTCCCCTCCTTCCAAGCGAAGGCGAGCGAGCCTGAGCCGCGCCGTTTCGAACCCGGCGCGGCTTCCGTCGGAGGCCGACATGACGGCCGAGCTTACCAGGTTGGATCGCCGGCGGGGACCGGACCTCGATACCCGCCTCGCCGCGACCGAGTCGCCGATCAGCCCTGGAGATAAGTCATTCAAGGCCTCCCCATCCCGGTGATAAGCTCCGCCAGAATGCCCCCGCGCTTGATTGGATCACTGGTCGTTGTCTTCACGTTCGCCCTGGTCGCCGTCCCGGCTCGGGGCGAGGGCAAGCACGACAAGGGTCAGAAGCTGGTCGAGCAAGGACGGCGCGCCTACAACCTCGGTCACTGGTCGGACGCTCTCACCGCCTTCGAGAAGGCGTACGAGAGCTCGGGCGACTCGGCGCTCCTGTTCAACCTGGCCGAGAGCCACCGGCAACTCGGCCACACCGGCGATGCGCTGCGCCTTTACAACGAGTACTTGCGCGAGATGCCGAACGGGTCCGATCGCGAGGCGGCAGCGACGGAGATCAAGAACCTCGGCGGCACCTCGCCAGCGAAGTCGGCGGCCGCCGCGCCCGCGCCCGCCACGACGCCACCGCCGGTGGCGACGGCGCCCGCCAAGCCCGCGCCGCCCCCACCCACGCCGCCGCCGCCCGCTGCGCGCAATCCGCCGCCGCCCATGGCGGCTACGCCGCCGCCGCCCATGGCGGCTACGCCGCCGCCGCCCATGGCGGCCACGCCGCCGCCACCTCCGCCAGCAGGCCCGGCCCCGGTCGCGCCGATCGGACCCGCTTCATCGGGCACCATGCCGCCGGCGGCCGCGCCGCCCGCGGCGGAGTCTTCCTTGCTCGTGACCCAGGCACCGCCCCCCGCGCACCACTCCAAGGTGCCGGTGATCATCGGCGCTGCCGCCACGGGCGCGTTCGTGGCCGGCGCGGTCGCGTTCACGCTGAGCTCGAACAGCCTCTACAACGATCTCAAGACCTCGTGCGGCGCCACCGCGATGGGGTGCGCGCAGAGTCAGGTCGACAGCGTGAAGACGCGCGACCACGCGGCGACCGCGTTCTGGATTGCGGCCGGCGTTGCCGCCGTCGCGACGAGCGTCCTCCTGGTCGTCCGCTTCTGAGCGCAGTCGAGCAGGCGAGCGGAGCGCGGCTTCGCCGCGCGCAGCGAGGGGGGCCCGGGGGACGCGAGCGGCAGCGAGCCGGCCCCCGTAAAACTAGTTCGGCGTCCCGAGCGCCACGTTGTCGAGGCAGACGGTGCCCGCACCGTTGACGCTCAGGTTGAACGCGAGGCCCGCGACAGGGTCCGCACCCATCTCGGGGACAAACGTGTGTATGAACGTCTGCAGACCCGCCCCTGGAACCGGCGTGTCCGCGCCGCTGGCGGTCAGGTAGTCGGTCTGGGTGTACGGCGACGTCGCCTGGCCGACCTTCACCTGGTACGTGTAGAGCGTCACCGTGGTCGAGATCTGGTAGTAGAGCTCGTACGTCACGCCGGCCTGGAGCACCGCGACGGGCGAGCCCGCCGACGGCCAGCCGATGGTAATGGCCCCGTAGCTCGCGAACGTGACGCAGAACTGCCCATTGGTCACCGCGCTCGTGACGCCCGTGCCGGAGCCCTGAATGGTGATCCCCCAGGGAGCGCTGCTTCCGGTGGCGAAGTCGCCGTTCACGATCTGGTTGTTGGCCAGGGGCGGGACCGAGCCGCCGGTGCCCGTCACGCCGCCCGTGCCGACGACGCCGCCCGTGCCGACAGTGCCGCCCGTGCCGACAGCGCCGCCCGTGCCGACAGCGCCGCCCGTGCCGACAGCGCCGCCCGTGCCGACAGTGCCGCCCGCGCCGACAGTGCCGCCCGCGCCGACAGCGCCGCCCGCGCCGACGCCGCCCGCGCCGCCCGCGCCGCCCGTGCTGATCGCGCCACCCGCGCCGATTGCTCCGCCGGCGCCGATTGCTCCGCCGGTGCCGACGACGCCACCCGAGCTAACCGCGCCGGCCGCGCCGCCGGTTCCGGTCGTTCCGGGTTGGACGCAGTGATTCGAGTAGCAGATCAGCCCGACATCGCACGTCCTGTTGGGGAAACAGGCGCAGGTTTCGCTTCCGACCGCGCAGCTGCCACCGTCCGGCTGGAGCGAGGCGTAATCGTGTGTGCATCCCCACCCCAGCGTCGCCAACAACAACAGGCCCACGACGCCCCCAAGTCGCGCTCTAGTAAGCAAGCTGAACCCTCCAAGTGGCTAAAATGCAGGCAACATTGTACATGAAATCGATCGCGCCGAGACAGGCCCCAGGCCGGATTCCTGAAACCAGGCCGCGGTCTCGGTGGTGCGCTGGAGACCGTGCGCGTGGCGGGACGGCGCCTAGAGGGCGGCGGGCGGGATCACCGACGTCACCGGCCAGGTGATCGAGGCCGCTCCGACGGTGGCCGAAAACGTGGCGCTGCCGGTCGCAGTGCAGTGCGGCTCCAGGAACGGATCCTGGATGAGGTTGCTGCCGTAAAAATTCTCGTTGAGGGTGCAGACCTCGGGGTGATCGGAGGCGAAGAGACCGCCCCCGCCGAAGACCTGGCTGCCGTCCGCGAGCGTCAGCAAGGACATGATCCCGACCGAGCCGTCGTCGCCCTCGAACCGCCCATAGTCAGGCGGATACCAGAGCGTGCTCGGCGCCGGGCCGATCTGCACGATCGGCTGCTCGATGCCGTCGGAGAATGTGACGAGACGGGCCTCGCCCCTCAGGACGTCGGCCGTCGAGACGACGCGGACCGGGACGTTCTCGGCGAACAGGCGCGAGGAGATCACCACCTCCGCCGTCCCGTCCGCCGATCCGGACTGAAACGAGTAGCTCGAGCCGTCGAACGTGATGGCGCTCCCCTGGACTGCGATAGCCGGGCCAGCCGGCAGAGGCCCGGCGTCCGAATCGAAGCTGAAGGTCCACCGCCAGGACGAATCCGTGAACACCGGGTAGAGCCCGCCGCATTGCCCGTAGGGCACCCCGGACGGGTACCCGCCCACCAGGGCCGCGTTGCAGGCGACGTGCAGCCCGGTCGGCGTGGCGAAAGAGACGGAGGTCGTCGCGCTCAGCTCGGAACCATCGTTTACCTCGGCGCGCACGCGGAGGACCGTCGGTCCCACGACGCTGCCGACCACGTTCAAGTCGAAGAAGCCGTTCGTGCTCGAGGCGTCGGCGGATTCGACGACGCAGGCGTCGTTGTCGCAGGTCGCGGCGAGCACCTTCGTGACCTGGTGCAACGACGGGCAGACCATCAGATCTCCCGTCGGGTCCGAGGGGCCGCCGAAAACCTTTCCCCCGCACGGAAGATCTGCCGTAACACGGAAGAGAGCCAGCTCACCGGTCGGCGCCGTCTGCGGGCCGTCGATCCACAGACTCTCCGAGCCGCAGCCGCCCACGGCGATGGGCAACCCGATCGCCAGCAACGCCCCGAGCCCGTGAAGAGCTCGCGCCCAGAACCGACGACGCGGGGTGGGGGCCATTCGCGCTCATTGTGCCACGTTCTTCGGCGGGGATCGGGCCCGAAGCCGCGCGCCATCGAGCCTCCTCGCGAACGTTCGGGCCCCCGGCAGAGCTCGTCGGGCGAGGGCTCGGTGTCATTCCGCGACAATCCCGAACGGCAAATTCCAATTAGAAGAGGAAATGCTAATGTGCCCGGGACTGTACATGGCGGCCACCGACGCGACCCCGCAGATTCTCACCGTGAACGTGGAGGACTACTTCCACGTCTGGGCCATCCGGAGCTCGGAGGCGGTCCGCCGCAAGCACTGGGATCGGCTCGACCCGCGGCTCAAGGCCAGCATGGAAGCCACCCTGCAGCTGCTCCGCAGGCACGGCGCCAAGGCCACCTTCTTCGTCTTCGGGTGCATCGCCGATTCGGAGTCGGGCCTCGTCGAGCGGATCGTGGCCGACGGGCACGAGGTCGCGAGCCGCGGCTACTGGCCCCGGAACCTGCGTGGTCTCAGCCGCCAGGAGTTCGTCGACGACCTGGGCCGGTCCAAGCTGGCGCTCGAGCGGGCCGGCGCCAACCGGGTGGTCGGCTTCAGATCGCCGGTCTGGCTGGCCTCGCCACAACTGTGGATGCTCTCCTCGCTGGCGGAGGCCGGGTATCTCTACGACTCCAGCATCAACCCGATCCTGCTTCGGTTCGTGGGGCGGCCCGAGTACTTCCAGGTCCGCAAGCTGGGCACCGCGGGCGGGCCCATCTGGGAGTACCCGATCGCCACCTCCAGCGTCGGCGGCGTGCGGGTCGCCATCTCGGGCGGGAACTACGTCCGGCAGCTCCCCCACTCGGTGCTGTCCCGCGCGGTGGCCCGCCGGATCGAACAGGGGCGCGGCCCGGTGGTCTTCTACTTCATGCCCTGGGAGCTCGATGCGGAGCAGCCGCAGATCGCGGGCCTGTCGATGCTGAGCCGGATGCGGCAGTACCGGAACCTGGGCAAGACGCGCCTGGTCTGGGGCGAGTACCTGGAGAAATACCGCTTCGTCGGGATCGCCGATCACATGGGCCTGTCGCATCCGATCCTGCCCCCGGCGGAGCGGCCGGCCCCTCTGCCCGAGATCGTCGTCGAGACGCCGTTGCAGAACGACAACCGGCCCGAGGCGACGCTGGTGATCCCCCTCTTCAACGAGGAGCAGAACGTCGGTTACCTGCACCGCACCCTGCGCGGGTTTCGGGCGCGGCTTTCGCAGAAGTACCGGCTGCACATGGTGCTGGTCGACGACGCCAGCTCGGACGAGACCGAAAAGCTCCTTCAGCAGTTCTTCGGCTCCGAGCCCGACACGACGATCATCCGCCACCCGGAGAACCGGGGTGTGGCGGCGGCGCTCTTGACTGGGCTGCGCGCGGCGCCCACGGAGATCGTCGCTTCGATCGACTGCGACTGCTCCTACGATCCGGACGACATCGCCGGCATGCTGCCGCTCATCGAGAACGCCGACCTCGTGACCGCGTCTCCTTACCACCCCTCCGGGCGGGTCATGAACGTGCCTCCGTGGCGGCTGTTCCTGTCGAAGAGTCTTTCGCACATGTATAGTGCGCTGCTGCCCGACAGCGTGCACACCTATACCAGCTGCTGCCGCGTTTACCGCAAGTCGAAGTTCGTCGACATCGAGCTGTCCAACGGTGGTTTTCTGGGCGTTGCCGAGACGCTCATCGAGTGTATGCGGCGTGGGGGACGGGTGGTGGAGTATCCAGCCACGCTCGAATCGCGTCTGCTGGGAGAGTCCAAGATGAAGATCGTGCGCACCATCTCTCGCCACCTGGCGATGCTGTCCAACCTGAGCGTCGAGCGCGTGCGCCAGGGGACGCTTCTGCGCGAGGAGACGCACGCGTGAGCACCCGGCCGGCTGCCAGCGTCTCGTTGGATCTGGACAACGTCTGGTCCTATATGAAGACCCACGGGGACGAGGGGTGGCAGGAGTTCCCGAGCTACCTCGACCCGCTGGTGGGCATCGTGATGGACATGCTGCGCCGGCGCGGCCAGCGGATCACGGTCTTCATCGTGGGACAGGACGCGGCGCTCGAGAAGAACGGCCCGCACCTGAAGCGCATCGCCGACGAAGGCCACGACATCGGGAACCATTCGTTCTCGCACGAGCCCTGGTTCCACATCTATTCACCCGAAAAGGTGGAGCAGGAGATAGGTCAAGCCGAGGAGCACATCGAGCGCGCGACGGGACGGCGGCCGCGCGGCTACCGCGGACCGGGCTTCAGCCTCACGCCCCAGACGCTGCACGTGCTCGTGCGCCGCGGCTACCTCTACGATGCGTCGACCTTCCCGACCTTCCTCGGTCCGATCGCGCGCGCTTACTACTTCTTCCAGAGCAAGAACCTGACCCGCGACGAGCAGGACGACCGCAAGCAGCTGTTCGGGTCGGCCAAGGAAGGGTTCCGTAAGCTGCGGCCCTATCTCTGGGACCTGGCGGGCGGCGCCGGGCAGATCCTCGAGATTCCGGTCACCACCATGCCGGTGGCGCGCGTCCCGATCCACATGAGCTACCTGCTGTTTCTGGCCATGCGGTCCAGGGCGGTCGCGCTCGCCTACCTGCGGACCGCTCTCGGCCTCTGTCGCCTGCGGGGGATCGAGCCGTCGTTCCTGCTGCACCCGCTCGATTTTCTGGGCGGCGATCTCGAGACGCGACTCAGCTTCTTCCCGGCCATGAGCCTCCCCACCGAGCGCAAGCTGGCGCTGCTCGGCGAGGTGCTGGACGAGATGGGACGGCACTTCGAGCTCTGCGACATGCAGACGCACGCGCAGAAGCTGCTCGCCGCTGGCGCTCTCCGGGTTCAGGACGCATCGGCGTGAAGACAGCCGTCATCGGCGGTGGTCTCCTGGGGATCACTCTTGCCCACCGACTGTCGGGGATGGGGCATCAGGTTGAGCTCCTGGAGGCGGCACCTGAGCTGGGCGGCCTGGCGGCGCCGCAGCAGTACGGTCCCTTCGTCTGGGATCGCTTCTATCACTGCATCCTCCCCCACGACCAAAACCTCATCGGTCTCATCAAAGAGGTGGGGCTGGGCGACGATCTGCGCTGGACCCGCACCGGCACCGGCTATTGCGCCGGCGGTCGCTTCTATCCGATGAGCGGCAACGCGGACTACCTCCGCTTCCCGCTGCTCTCGCTGGTCGACAAGGCCCGGCTGGCGCTCACGGTGATGCACGCGACCCACACGGCAAAGCCCTACGACCTCTACCGCCTGAGCGCCCAGGACTGGCTCACCCGCTGGTGCGGCCGGCGCGGCTACGAGACCTTCTGGCGGCCGCTGCTCAAGGCCAAGTTCGGACCGTACTTCGATCGGGTCGCCGCCGTCTTCATCTGGGCGACGCTCACCCGATTGCAGGGGGCGCGGGACTCGGGCGCGCGCGAGCAGCTCGGGTACGTCCGCGGGGGGTACGCCCGCATCCTCGGGACGTTGCGCGAGAAGCTGGAGTCGAAGGGGGTGGTGATCCGCACCGGCGCACCGGTGAAACGGATCGAGCCCGTCGACAGTGGCCAGGCGGGCGGCGGGGCGCGCGTGGCCTGGGATGGGGCCGCGGCCGGCAGCACGGAGGTCGATCAGGTCTTCTTCACGGCGCCGACCCGGCTGGCGGGGCGGGTGGTGGCGGAGCCCTTCAAGCCGGTCGTGGACGAGGCGACGCGCCGGTACCCGACGTCGGGCGCGTACCTGGGCGTGGCCTGTCTGACGCTGGTGTTGCGGCGTCCCCTCACCCCGTATTACGTGCTCAACATCGCCGATCCCAACGTGGAGCTGACCGGGATCATCGAGATGACCAACCTCGTCGACCGCGCTGCGGAGACCCAGGGGCTGAGCCTGGTCTATCTGCCTCGCTACATGGACAGCACCGATCCCGCCTTCGACAGCCCGGATCAGGCGCTCATCGACAGCCTCCTCGATCGGGGGGTGCGGCGCCTCTACCCGGACCTGGCCGACAGCGACATCGTCGATCGGCAGGTCCACCGGGCGCGCCTGGTGCAGCCGTTGCCGCTGGTGCGGGAGGGGGTGGTGGTGCCGGCGGGCATTCCGGCGCTGACCGGCCCGTTCACGCTCCTCAACACCAGCATGCTCGACTGCGCCACGCTGAACAACAACGAGGTGGTCGGGCTGGTCGATCGTTTCCTTGCCGCTCGCCGCGGCGAGCTCGGCGCGCGCGCCTGACCCTACCCGCGACCTCTCACGATTCGCCACATCTCCGGGCCGCAAACATCCGCGGATTCAAGTTGGCTGCCGCCCGCGCACGGCAACATCCGCGGATTCAAGTGGCTGCCGCCCGCGCAGGGGCAACATCCGCGGATTCAAGTTGGGTGCGCGTGCGGCGCCGAGGCGGGATGCTCCTCGACCCGCAGCGGACCGCCCGCGCGCCTCCATCCGACGCGCGCCATCCAGGTCGCTGGCGACGCCGTCGCCGGAGGAGAGTCCGTGATCGCGGCGGCAATCGCGGGCGCGCGCTGCCACCCCGAAAAGTGGGGCCCCGAGCTGCGCGGGTCGATGCAGGCGGGCGCCCGGAGGTGCTTGCGGAAGTTGAGCAGCACGTAGACCATGCTGGTCCGCATCTTGCGCGGCGTGGTGAGTGGGCGCGCGTGATAGCGGTCGCCGACGACCTGCCCCTTGCGCCCGAGGGCGCGGTTGACCGCCAGCGCCAACCGGATCGCCAGGCCGTGCATACCCCCGCGGGCTCGCCGAGCCTCGTCTCCCTCGACGATGAAGTGGCCGTGGTCCTGCTGGATCGAGAAGTGAATCACCCGGAACCGGTCGACCGACGCCCGTGCGATGGCGCGCCGGAGCGCCCCGAACAGCCGGGGGGAACGGAGCGACGGCAGCCCCGGCGTCGCGCGAATGGTGACCTGCACCGGGTATCGCGGATCGACCTTCGGCCGCGTGTCGTGGGGCATCGAGGGACGGCCGCGCGGTTTGCGCCCGGCGCCCTTGCGAGCGCCACCCCACGTGCGTGGTGCCCCGAGGGGCAACCTGAGCTGACGCCGTCGCACCGTCTTGATTCCGCGCATGTCCCGTTGTCGGCACGGACCGCGGCGGGTTGCGTGGTGTGCGGCCGAACGACCGCGGCGACGGCGGCGACTTGATTCCGCTGCGACCGCGGCGCTCGCGTGACTTGATTCGGCGGAGGTGCCGGCGGCGGCGCCGGGACGCCGATGGGCTGGGCGCGCCGGCGGGCGGACGGCTCCGCCTTGATTGGGCGGATGTTGGACCGCCGCAGATGTGACGAATCGTGAGAGCCGCAGCCTAGCCGGCGGCGCGGGATTGCGCGCGCCCGCGCTCGAGCGCGTCGACGATCCGGTCACTGACCCCGGGCGGCCCGTAGACCTCCCGATAAGGAGGTGACGGCCCCGACATCGCCGCCTCGGCGGCGGCCGCCAGCGCCGGCGGCTCCGCCAGACGGTTCCAACCCATCTGGACGGTCTCGATCCACTCGGTCGTGTCACGCACCGTGACGCACGGCCGGCGCATGATGTAGGCCTCCTTCTGCAGTCCCCCGCTGTCGGTCACGATCAGGCGGCAGGCCTCGATGGCGGCCAGCATGTCGAGATAGCCCAGGGGCTCGGTCGTGCGGATTCGCTCGCCGGCCCGGACCCCGAACCTGGCCAGCATCTTGGCGAGGCGCGGGTGCACGGGGAGCAGGACCGGCACCTGCAGCCGATCGAGCGCCTGCACGATCGCCTCCAGCCGGGCGCCGTCGTCCGTGTTGGAGGCACGGTGGATGGTGCAGAGCGCGAACGGCTCGTCGGGCCGGAGGTTGCATCGCCCGAGCAGCGCCGCCTGGCGCGGGCGTGCCAGCTTCGCGAAGTGCGCCAGCACGTCGACGCGGACGTCGCCCACGTTCAGGACGCCCTGCCGGATCCCCTCGTTGGCGAGGTTGTCGACCGCGGCCGCGGTGGGCGCCAGCCAGAGATCGCTGGCGTGATCGGTGAGGACCCGGTTCACCTCCTCGGGCATGGCCCGATCGAAGCTGCGGAGCCCGGCCTCCACGTGCGCGACGGGAATGCGCAGCTTGGCGGCCGCGAGGGCAGCCGCGATGGTCGAGTTGGTGTCGCCGAAGACGACCACCCAGTCGGGGCGTTCGGCCTCGAGGAGAGGCTCGATCTTGAGCAGGATGTTCGCCGTCTGGGCGGCGTGGCCCGCCCCCTCGACGCCCACCCCCAGGCTGACGTCCGGCGTAGGAAGATCGAGCTCACGGAAGAAGATCTGCGACATCAGATCGTCGTAGTGCTGCCCGGTGTTGACCAGCCGCTCGGTGTGCCGCGCGCGCAGCGCCCAGGAGAGGCGCGAGGTCTGAATGAACTCCGGTCGCGTCCCGACGACCGTGACGCATTTCATCCGCGCGGCTCGGGCGTGACCAGGCGGCCCTCGCTTCCCGACCGTACGAACTCCAGCGCCAGGCGCAATGTCTCCAGCCCTTCTTCGCCCGTGACTGTGGGCGCGCGTCCGTCGCGCACGGCGCGGACGAAGTCGGTCAGCTCGGCGGCCAGCGGCTCGTGCCGCGGGATCTTGATGCCGAGGACGTTCCCCTCGGAGACGCCGCGGAGGATGCTGAGCGTGTCCCACTGGCTGGGCGCCGTCTCGTTCTCGTAGAAATGCAGCTCCTGGGAGAGGAGATCGCACTCGAGGAACCCGCGCGCGGCGGTCACGGTCAGGCGGCGGATCTTCGTCGGCGTCATCCAGTTGACGTCCAGAACGCCCACCACCCCGCTCTTGAAGCGGATGAGCCCGTTGAAGAGATCTTCGCGGTCGGAGTTGATGCTGCTCATCGTCTCGCCGTAGAGCCGCAGGACGGGCTCGGGGACCAGGTAGCGCATCAGATCGATGTCGTGCGACGCGAGGTCGATGACCACGCCGGCGTCCTGGATACGCGAGGGATACGGGCTGAGCCGCTGAGCGACGATGGTGTAAATGCGGCCTGCCATCCCGGAGGTGAGCCGGCGGCGCAGCTCCATGACCGCGGGGTTGAAGCGCTCGATGTGGCCCACCGCCACCGTGACCCCCTTTTTCTTGGCGAGCGCCAGCAGCGTCTCCCCCTGCTCGATGGTGGTGGTGATCGGCTTCTCGATGAGCGCGTGAATGCCCCGGTCGATGACTTTCTGCGCGACGTCGAAGTGGAGGCTGGTGGGAACGGCCACCGAGACCAGGTCCGGCTTGTGGTCGTCGAGCATCTTGAGAGGATCGGTGTAGTGGGGGACGTTCTCCCGGGTCCCCACCCGCGCCGCCGCCTGCGCGCTGGCGTCGGCCACCCCCACCAGGGTCACCCCCTCGATGTTCCGGTACACCCGGGCGTGGTTCTGCCCGATGCTCCCGACTCCGATGACCGCCGCCTTCAACATGCCTCGTTCACCTCCTTAACGACGTAGGCGAGCTCGTCTTCCCCGAGACCGGGGTGCACCGGGAGGCTGATGACCTCGCGGGTCGCACGCTCGGTTTCCGGCAGGGACAGTCCCCGGTATCGCGGGTCGCGCTCGAACACCGGCTGCTGGTGGATCGCCTTCGGGTAATAGACGCGAACGCCCACCCCGCGGGCGTTGAGCTTGGCCACCACGCCGTCGCGATCGGCCGCGACTCGACCGGCGCCAGCCGTGATTCGAATCGTGTACTGGTGGAAGACGTGCGTCGTCCCCGGGACGGGCTTGGGGGTGACGGCTCGCTCGAGGCGGCGGTTGTAGACGGCGGCGTTGGCGATGCGGGTCTCGGTCCAGGCGGGCAGCCGCCCGAGCTGGATCTTGCCGATGGCCGCCGCCAGGTCCGTCATCCGAAAATTGTATCCCACCACCTCGTGGTAGTACTGCGTCCCCATCCCCTGGTTTCTGATCATTCGCAGCTTGCGGGCGATTTCATCGTCCTCGGTCAGGACCATCCCCCCCTCGGTGGTGGTCATGTTCTTGGTGGGATAGAAGCTGAACGACGCCGTCCCCCAGGTGCCGACGCGGCGGTCGCCGATGGCGGCGCCGTGCGCCTGCGCCGCGTCCTCCAGCAGGACCAGCCCGCGGCGGCGACACAGTGCCTCGAAGGCGGCCATGTCCGCCGGCTGGCCGTACAGATGCACCGGCATGATCGCCCGGGTTCGCGGGGTGATCGCGGCCTCGGCGGCCGCCGGTGAGAGACAGAACGTCGCCGGATCGATGTCGGCGAAGACCGGGGTCGCCCCCACGCTCAGCACGCAGGAGGCGGTGGCGAAGAAGCTGAAGGAGGGAATGATCACCTCGTCGCCCGGGCCGAGGCCGTGCGCCATCATCGCCGCCATGAGCGCGGTGGTTCCGTTGTTGGTGGCCACCCCGTGCTTGGCGCCGTGGTAGGCGGCGAACGCCTTCTCGAACTCCTCGACCCGCGGGCCCTGGGAGAGCTGCCCGCCCTCCAGCACCTCCACCACTGCCTGGCGCTCTTCCGGACCGATGTAGGGCCGGGCTATGGAGATCTTCATGATGTCCGCATGCTCGACTGGCCGGGCACCGTCGTCAACTATGGTCGTTCAACTGTGGTCGTCAACTATGGAAGGTCGCCGCGGGCCGCCTCGGCGGACGCGACGCGCTTGCCGGCCGCCGACACGAACCCGATGACCCGCCCCGGGTTCCCCACCACCAGGGCGTAGTCCGGCACGTCGCGGGTCACCACGGTCCCCGCGCCGATCATGGCCCAGCGGCCGATCTCGACGCCGCAGACGATGGTGGCGTTGGCGCCGATCGACGCCCCCGCGCGGACGCGGGTCGGCGCGACCACCCAGTCGTCGGCGCCCTTGGCCGACATGTCCGGATTCACGGCACGCGGAAACAGATCGTTGGTGAAGCAGACGTGCGGACCCACGAACACGCCGTCCTCCACCGTCACGCCGTGGAAGACGGAGACGTAGTTCTGGATCTTCACCCGATCGCCGATCGAGACGTCGGTGTCCACGTAGACGCCGCGGGCGAGCACGCAGCCCCGGCCGATCCGCGCGCCGCGACGGATGTGGCAGACGTGCCAGACCTTGGTCCCTTCGCCGATGACGGCGCCCTGTTCCACCTCCGCGGTGGGGTGAACGAACATCGGGTCACCCTAGCGTCAGACCGGAGGCAGGTAAAGACGAATGCGGGAAGCGCTCACCGGGCCAGCGTCTCGTCGAGGGGGCGAGAGGGTCGTTCCCACAAGTCGTACCCGGAGACGCTGACCGTCCGCTGGAATCCCCGTCGACCAAGAACGCCTTCCACGCGCAGACGCCCGCTCCGATTGTCGCTCTCGGGATCCACGATGACGTATTCCGCCTTCGCGCCATCGAGCGAGGCTGCCGCCTCCTGGTCGTTCATCTCGCCGCGCAGGAACTCGCGTGCCAGTTGACGGCGGGCGCGCCCTTCCGTCACGCGACCCACCGCGGTGAGCGGGTCGAGGGTCTGAAAGTCGCGCGTATAGACGAAATCCATCTGGGAAACCAAGGGCGTCAAGTGGGAGGCGTCGCGCTCCGAGCACAGAACGCGTCGCTCCGGACCGAGTGGCCTTCCTGTCAAGCGCGTCGCGATCGTGAGCAGGGGAGGGGGCACCTTGAAGAGGTTCTCGGCGCGCCGGATCGTGCTGACGTCGATCGGAGCGAGGAACAGGTTCGCCTTGCTCCAGGCGAATCTCCCTCCCATGAGCGGCATCGCCGCCAGGACGAGCACCAACCCCACGATGGCGCCTGTGCGCGGCATGGCGGCCAGGGCCAGGGCCGCGACCAGGGCGACGACGCCTCCGAACAAGATCGGGATTGGAACCAGCCAGAGCATTCGAACGACGCCGTCCCAGGAGACGAGGGAGGTCGTCATTCGAACGAGCCAAGGATTGAGGATGGTGACAAACAAGATCCCCAGATAAAACAGAGGGAATTGCGCGATGCGCTTCCAGGCCACGCAGGCGAGCAACAACGGAAACGCGACGAACGAGAAGAGCTCGATGCCGCCGCCGCGCTCACCAAAGTTGAGATAAAAGAACAGAACCATGTCCCGCCAGCGGAGAACGTCATGCAGTGAACCATTGTCGAGGTAGCTCTTGATTTCACTCCGCTGGGCGGCGATCCAGGCAATGAAAATGACGCAGGGAAGGGACGCGGCGGCCACCAGCACGAACCGCCCGAAGCCCGTTCTGTTGCGGGTCGTGACCCAGTAGGCGAGGCCCAGGGCCCCCAGGTGAACGGGAACGAGAGCGGCAGCCGTGGGCGCCATTCCCATGGCGGCGACTGACGCCGCCAGCAGACAACAGAAGAGCCGCTTCGACGGGCGCCTCGACAGTTCGAGCGCCAGAAGCGTCAGGCCCGGTATGGCGACGTGCATGAGCCACGTCTTGCCTTGCGCCGAGCGGGACAGCAGATAGTTGTTGGTCGTGAAGTGGCTGCTGATGCCGAAGAGAAAGTAGGCGACCGTTCCAACGGCGGCCACCACGACCAACTCTCGAGGAACGATCCGCTTGAGCAGCTCGAAATAGAGGCAGTAGGCGAGCAGGACCACGACCGGGGCCAGGAGGCTGCGCAACACGACGAGCGGGTGCAGTCCCGTCAGCCGAGAGATGACGGCCGCCCACAGCTCGAACGACTGCACGACGTATATCTTCTCCGGCGGAAGCAGCTCGCCTCGGTGGGCGGGCGCGTAGACGCCCATGGCCGGTGAATCCCGCAGCAGAAGAGCCTCCGAGGCGTAGAGCGTGTCGTCGGCGTCTTCGCGAACCCAGGCGAACGATGACAGCGCGCTCCCCACGACGAGACACCCCAGGATGACGGCGGCGATCTTTGTTTGGCCGACGGTCAAAGCCGCGACCTGGTCGGTCGATCGCTTGCGAAATCTCCGCAGGGCCAGGAACACGGTCGACATTCCGAGGAGGCCCCACCCGGCGGCGATCAACGAACGCGGCACGGCGCGCACGGCAGTCGCCATGGCCGCCCCTGCCGACAGGAGGAGCAGCAGCAGCACGACCGGGCGGTCGGTTGCTCGCGCGGGGGATGATGGCGCGTCCGGCGCCCCAGTTTCGCGCGGCGGGGCCTCGGAGCTTGCTCTCCATCGCCGGCGAGCGACCTCGACCGCCACGGCGCCGATCCCCCAGCCGACGAGCGCAATGGCGAGACCGGTCGAGCTCGACCGGTGAAGCAGCAGCGCGGGAAGCTCCGTGAACGTGAACCAACCGAAGGAGAGCAGGAACCCGAGCGCCCACGCGGACGCGCGACCCCAGCGTTGCTCCTGATTCAGGATGTCGACCAGGCGGCGGCCTGGCCAGGCGAACGCGATGATGAGGAGCGGGGCGAGGCAGAGCCCCACCTTTGGAACCGCGAAGGGATCCGGGCTCATGAACCACGGATAGTGGCCGATGATCGGCGCTTCCGTCTACTCCTGCCCGGGTGGAGAATGCCTTGAATTGCGAAGCACAAGATCCTACCGTTGCTCGGTGCTGGAGCGGAACCCGCGGCGCTCGGCCTCAAGATCTTCGCGCACCCGCCGCGCGCCGACGGCGAGCGCGACAGTCCTGACCCTCGCCGGCCTGCTGGCCGGCGGCGGGGAGCCGACACACGCGGCCCGGCCGGCCCTGGTGGCCAAGGCGCCGCCGGTCGCCGCGGCGGCTCCGGCCAGCAGCGAGATCATGGTCGTCGAGGGTGGGCGCGTCGTGGGCCAGACGACGGCCGAGAAGGCGCACCAGGATGGCCTCACCGTGGTCGACCTCTCGGACGACTGGCTGCCGTACATCTTCTCGGAGGAGCCCGGGAAGCCGCAGCCGCTGCGCCCGTATCTGATCGATCTGGCCAACGGGCGGCTCTCCCACACCGGCAGCGAGTATGCGCGCGCGCGTGAGGACCGGTTCTTCGAGGCGTTCGGGATCTTTCCGACCCTGAACTCCTTGCGGCGACGGCTGGCGGACAACAAACGCCACGCCTGTCACGCGCGGGTGAAGGACGGGGTGCTCGAGGAGCTGTCGCAGAGGAACGTGATCCCGTCGGAAGAAGCGGAGAAGATTCCGAACCCCGACCCCCAGACGGTCGCCGAAAAACCCATGATCTTGACCGGGAAGACGATCTCGCCGCGGCCTTTGACCGCGCAAGAGCACCGGGCTGTCATCGCCCTGCAGGCTCACCTGCGCTGTGAAGATTTGCTGTCGGGTAAGGCAACGGCCGGCCGGATGGATCGGCGAACGAGCGCGGGCCTGCAGATGTACCAGCGCCTGCAGATGCTCGCGGACAACGGGAACATCGACTTCGAGACGCGCGCGGCGCTCCTCGGCGACAGCCGCGAGCAGGACTTCCGCGCGATCTTGCGAACGCTGCGTGGGCGGATCGTCGACGCGACCGGCCTCATCGAGGATGGCTCGGCCGCGGGTGCGCAGGGCGAGGTGCAGGGGCGCGTGATCGACCCCAGCGAGTTCCGGCCGCTCACCGCGCCGGGGGCCCCGTCGACCCCCGCGAAGACGGATCTCACGAAGCCCGATCCTACCAAGCCCGAGGCCGCGAAGGCCGAGACCGCGGCGCCGAGCGCGCAGCCCGCCGCCGCGCCCGCCGCGACTGCCGACGCGTCAGCCGCGGGTAAGGAAGGGGTCAAGATCGTCCCCGCGGTCGATTTGATCTCCCCGGCGACCCAGGCGGCGAGCGAGGCGCTGGGCTGGACGTCACCGCAGGCGGTGCTGGCGAGCACGTTGGTGGCGCAGCCGCCGGCCGGCTCGAAAAAGAAGAAGGTGGCGCACAAGGGTCCGCTTCCCCTGCCGGCGGCGGTCGCGATCAAGCTGCCGGCGCTGCCGGCGTACTACAGCGCGAACATGGAGCTCCGCGCGGAAATTGACCGCGGCGACGTGGAGCTAAGCCGCCCGAAGTTCGACAAGGAGGGCCACAAGAAGTGGAAGCCTCCCGTCGCCGACCGCCCGACCATCACGCTCTTCGCGCACGTGGGCGATCACGACGTCGCCCTCTGCCGCTGGCCGACCACCATCGGCGGCTGGAAGATGTTCCAGAAGTCGGACGGCACGATGGCGCTCAAGTACAAGGAGTCGATCACCGGCGACGCCCTCTGGACCGAGGTCCTGGCCACGCCGACCTGGCACCCGGCGCCTGGAATGCCCACCAGCCACCTGGTCATCAAGGTGGGGGATACGTTCGTGCCGAAGACTCAGATCATCGGCCCCGGCTACCGCGCGGCGTACGGTCTGGTGGCGATGGTGCACAAACAGATCATCGGAACGACGCCGCAAGGCGAACCGGACCTCATGGACCTGCGCATCCGGACGCACGGCACGCCCGCCTACCGCTCGGTCAAGCGCGGTGAGAGCAACGGCTGCCACCGGCTGCACAACTACGAGGCGTTGCGCCTGGCGGCCTTTCTCGTCAGGCATCACGCCAACACGCGCGACGGTCTGGTGCCCGAGGACTACGAGCGGCACCTGCAATACAAGGGACAGGACATCGCCCTCCAGAGCGAGAGCAAGGGCTACCGCTTCAAGCTGACGCCGCCCGTGCCGGTGAAGGTCTTGAACGGCGACGTCAAAGGCAACGCCAAGGCCACCAAGCACCTGGTGCCGGTGGCCGCCGTCCCGTAAGCGCGGGGGCGACGCGTCGGCGTCAGGAATTCAGGATCTGCGTGATCGGGCCGGTGCAGAAGCTCGACTCGCCGAAGGTGCTCATCGGCGTCCCCATCACCTGCGCCAGCGTCAACAGGAGGTCGTTGTGCGCGCGATCGCCCTTGGGGGGCATGCTCGGGCTGGCGCCGGAGAAGTCGAGCGGGAAGGTGACCATCTGGCCGGTCTTGAGCTTGCCGTTGGCGCCCCCGATCAGCAGGAACGGCGTGTTGTCGTGGTTGTGCGCGGCGCCCATGTCGAGCTCGTTCCCCCAGCAGATGACCGATTGATCGAGGAGCGTACCGCTGCTGCCGCCCATGCCGCCAAGGCCGTTCAGCCGCTGCGCGAAATAGGCGACCTGGATCGCGTACCAGTTGTCGATCGCCTGCTGCATCGCCAGGCTGGGAACCTGGGCCGTGTTGTAGAGGCCCGTGTTCGCGGAGATGTAGACGTCGGGGGTCATCGCGCACGCGCCCGTGCTGGTCCAGGCGGTGCACGGGCTGTTCTGGAAGGCGAGCGAGTAGAGTGACGACGGCCCCTCGTGCGAATAGTCGTGGTGGCATTTCTGCTGGTTCGAGCCGAGCCACTTGTGCGTCACCTGGCTCGTCGCCGTGGAGAACTGGATGCTCGCCACGCGCGTCAGATCGCAGGCCAGCGCCAGCGCCAGGATGTCCATCTGCATCTTGGCGTTGGTGGGGAAGTCGGTCGACGAGCTGATCCCGGTCGGCGCCATGCAGCTCTGGGAGGCGGTCGCCGCCGCCTGCAGCTGGCTGTAGAGGTTGTTCCACCCGTCCTGCAACGCGGCAAGCTGCGCGCGATCTTCGTTGCACAGCTTCGGCATCAGAGAGTTGAGCTCGCCGTTGAGCGTCGCGCTCGACGAGCCGAACAGCTGCTGGCGGATGAACGCGGTCTTGTCGGGCCCCTTGGTCGACCCGGTCATGGACGGAAAACAGGTCGTGGCCGCCGCCGTCGGGTTGTCGATCGGATCGACGAACACGCCGGCGGCGTTGTAGATCATGCGCGTCTTCACCTCGCGGTCGCTGTAGTCGGCCGGGTCGCGCACCATGAGCTGGATGGAGGGGAACGGCGTCCCCGCCTTCAGCATGCCGCTCACCTGCTGGTCGATGCTGATGCTGGTGGCCTGGCTGCCGCTGGAGATCTGTCCGGTCCACAGCGCCGCCATCCCGGCCTCGTGCGACCCCTGCGCGGCCTTGTTCATGATGCCGTCGAGGACGATCACCTTGCTCTGCAGGTTCGTCGTCCAGCTGGCGCTGCCCACCGTGCCGCCCTTGGCGAACGGCGCCAGCGTGTTGCGGAAGGTGAAGTTGGTCGTCTGGATGGGCGCGCTGCCGGCCGCCGGGGGGAGGACGTCCTTCCCGCTTCCGTCGGTGGCACCCCACAGCGGCCGGATGCAGCCGCAAGGGGTGAAGATCAGCACCAGATAGGTGGGCGGGCTGCCGCTCGCCGCGGCGAAGCTGGGAACGCCTCGCAGGAACGGATAGGTTAGGGCCGAGGCGCCCACGAGCTGGAGGAAGTGCCGCCGTTCGAGGGCAACCTTGCGCTTGTTCATCGAGCCTCGCTTCCGGGGTTCGCCAGAGAGTCTAGTTTAGCGCGTCGCTGCCCGGGATGGTAACGCGCTCGCGCCTGGGGCGGGCCGATGGCCTCTGCCGCCTGCGTCACCGCCTCATTTGACCACGACAGTGGCCGTCGTGAAATCGATGGTTCCGGTGCTGTTCTGCGCCTCGACGAGCAGCTTGGCCTCCTCGAGATTCCCCATTTGCAGGCCCAGCGTGGCCCACTGGGAGAAGTGCTGCGAGATGGAGATGTGCCCGCACTGGCGCGCGGTCTGCCGGACGCTGAAGTACTGATCGAAGTTCTGGTTGGTCCCGGTGATGTTGGGCTTGTTCGTCTGCGTGTGCTTCCAGACGTCGTAGCTGTCCCCATCGACGGAGATCGTCCCCACGTGGGTCCGGGGGGTCCCGTCGGACGCGGTGTCGCCAGGCTTCGCGCTCCCCCAGTCGTCGAGGATGTAGTACTCGCGCAGCGGGCTGACCGTCCACCCGTAGATTCCGACGTAGACCAGGCCGGTCTGGCCCGTCTTCGTTTCGGCGAAATCCGACGAGATGGTTCCTATCTGGGTCGCCGTCTTGGTCTGGTCGAACTGCAGGCCGTTGCGGGCCAGCAAATCTCCGACGCTGGTCCAGGTCGCGCTGAAAGCCGCGTTGACGCCACGGACGGTCATGCATCCCGTCCCGGTTCCATTCGACCAGAGCTCATAGGCGTAGCTGCCGTCGGTCCCCTTGGAGTTCGTGCAGAACGGCGTGCCGCCCGTCAACGGCGTGGCCGGCGGACAGGTGCTCGCGGCGCCACCCGCGCCGCCGCCTCCCGTGGACCCACCCCCGGCGCCGCCCGCGCCCGGCGAGCCGGCGGTGCCGCTGCCGCCGGCTCCGCCCGTCCCCGTGGCGCCGCCGCCGCCGCCACGACCGCCGCTCGCTCCGCCACTGCCGGACGATCCACCGCTTCCGCTGCTGCCACCGCTTCCGCTGCTGCCACCGCTTCCGCTGCTGCCACCGCTTCCGCTGCTGCCACCGCTTCCGCTGCTGCCACCGCTTCCGCTGCTGCCACCGCTTCCGCTGCTGCCAGCGCTTCCGCTGCTGCCACCGCTTCCGCTGCTGCCACCGCTTCCGCTGCTGCCACCGCTTCCGCTGGCACCCCCGGTCGACCCGCCTGTCGACGTCCCCTGGCTCCCGCCCTCGCTGCCACCGGCTCCCGAGTTGGAGCAGCCCGCCAGGGCTGCCGCCGCGAGGCAAGCAGCGACGGCACCCAGCGACCTCCCGGTTCGACGTTCGCTAGACACCATGACTTTGAGGATTCCCGGGTCCGCTCATTCGGATCAAGTCACGCCGTGACGCGGCTCTCCTTTGCGGAGCGCACAAATGTAGAATGCGCCGACATGGGTCGCCCGGCGCTGGTCGCTTTCGTCACGTCGCTCTTCACCACGGTCGTCGTGTTCGGCGCGCTGACCGTCGCCGACCGGCACGGAATGCTCGACTTCCTGCACGGCAGCCCGGACAACGTCGAGGTGCCGTCGATCAACGGCGTGTCGGTCGAGCAGGCGCGAGATCTCCTGCGCGCCCGCGATCTGCTCCTGACGCTGCAGGCCGAGCGGCCGGACGCCGTTCCGGCCGGCAAGGTCGCGGGGCAGACGCCGCTGGCGGGATCGCGTGCGCAGCGCGGGACGGCGATCCAGGCGTTCATCTCGACGGGCGCCGGCGCGGTCGCGATCCCGACGCTCGCCGGCGCGCGCCCCGACGACGCCGTCGAGCAGCTCCGAAACCGAAAGCTGTCAGCCGGTCACCGCCGCGAGGAGCCGAGCGAGACGGTCGAGGCCGGCCTGGTGATCGGGACCGACCCGCCCGCGGGCCGGTCGGTCGCCCCGGACGCCGAGATCACGCTGATCATCTCGACCGGGCGAGCGCTGAAGCCGATCCCCAAGGTGCTCGGGATGCGTCTCAGCAAGGCCAAGAAGGTGCTGGAGGAGGCGGGTTTCAAGGTCGGCACCACGCGCACCGGCTCGTCGGACAACTACGACGACGAGGTCACCATCAAGCAGGACCCGGCCGAGAACACGCCGGCGGCGATGGGCAGCGCGGTGAACCTCGTCATCAACGACTAGACTCGTGGGCGGAACTCCCACCTCGAAGTTGGCTTGGCGCCGAAGCAGTGAAGCCCAGCACCTTGGGCATTTGGGTTAAAATGCCAGAGGGAGTGATGGGCTTTGGCACGTTGCTCGGGGGAGAAAATATGAAGACTGAGAAATCGCTTATGGTCAGTCTGCTGCTCGGGATCGCGTGGGCGGCGGCGGGATGTCAGTCGATCGACTCGACGGACGTGCGGACGTCAGGCGTCTACGCGGAGTTCTCCCTGACCACGCAATCGGCCACGGAGGCAAAGGTCGATGCCACGTTGTGGGCGGGGGGCGCGCTTTCCAATACCTACCTTGCGCTCACCGGTCCGGATCACCTCACCGCCTACCTCGGCTCCAATGCCTATCCGATGCAGGGACACACGGCTATCTACGAATCCTATTCCGCGATCATTCCTTACCCAGCCACCGACACGGAGCTGCGCGTGGCCTTCGAACGCGGCCCCGACAACGTCAGCGCGCCCGGCTCGACCGTGATCATGCCGGCCCTCTTCGCGCTGGCCCCAACGGCCAAGACCCAGTACTCGCGCGCCAACGATGCGCTCGAAATCGACTGGGCGCCGTTCGATCCGACCCAGCTCGTGTCGTGGTTTGTCGACGGGGCGTGCGTGCAGCTGTTTGGCGAGGACAGTACGGTGGATTCCGGTCAGGTCGCGATTCCAGCCGGAACGCTGCAGAAGCCGCCGCCGCCCGGGCCGGATGAGGAACACCATCCGATTCCCCCCGACCAGTGCACGGCGACTGCCGACGTGACCAAATCGCGCGTTGGCCAGGTCGATCCCGGATTCAGCGGGGGAACCTTCACGGCATCGCAAGACCGCAGCACCACCTTCACGTCCGTGCCTTGAGGGCAGAGGAAGGTAGAGGTCCACGCAGGTTTCGCCGGACCGCAGAGCGGCTCGCCCTGTCGATTGGCGATAGTAAAGGTGGCTTTACCGGTCCGAAGCGCGCACCCTCTCCCGATGGCGAAGACGTGGATCTCGAGGAATGACATCAAGTCCGCGAAGGCATTCGCCAAGGCGATGCGATCGCTTCTGTCTACGAAGGGCAACCGCAACCAGCACTCCCGCCCGCGCTGATTCGAACCTGTCAGCCGCCTCCGCCCGAGCTCGGGGAACGACTCGCTCTCGGCGCACCGCCTGGCGCAAACAGGTTGGCATTCAAACTAATTTGTGGTTTCGTGAGCTGTGCGCCGCGCGATCCGCCTTCTCATCTTCCTGATCGGGGGGATCGGGCTGCTCGTCTGGGCGGCCTCCCAGATCGTGGACGCGACCACGCGGGCCTGGTTCGACAAGGACGTCAAGCTGAGGGCGGAGCTCGCGGTGGGCGGGAGCCGGCGCGCGATCGTCGGTCATTGGAAGAATTACGAGTGGCCCGCGCTTCAGGACCTCCTGACGGACATCACGCGCGACGAGCGCATCATGGCGGCCGCCGCCTGCTCCGCGGATCGCCGCCTGCTCACGGCGACCGCGGAGTTTCCCGCGTCACGGTTCCCCTGCTCGATGATCGCCGACAAGGTCTTCGCGGGCGGCGGGTTGCACGAGTGGCACACCGATGCGCACGAGCCGGCCGGCGCCGTTCACTTGAGCGCGCTGCCGATCTCGGACGAGACGACGCCGCTCGGGTTCGTGGTGCTGTTGCACGACATGGGCTACGTGATGCAGCGAGAGGAGACCACCCGGGAGTTCTTGCTCTGGGCGTTCGGCGTGCTGGCGGCCGCGGCCTCGGTGATCACGCTGGCGGCCGCGCGCCTCTCGTGGCGCAGCTGGAGCAACGAGCTGCGCAAGCTGCTGCGCGGGGGCGCCCACCGCCCGGAGTTCAAGCCGCTCCTGCAAGACGTTCGTGAGCTCGTCGACCGGCTGGCCTTCGAGAAGGACATCGAGGGGGCCCACGGAGCCTGGACGCCGGCGCGGCTCAAACGAACCCTGAGTCGGGTCTTGAAGGGGGAACGCGTGGTGATCGTGGCCAACCGCGAACCCTACATCCACGAGCGCGCGCCGGACGGCGGCATCACCGTCCTGCACCCGGCCAGCGGCCTCGTCACCGCGCTCGAGCCGGTGATGCGAGCCTGCTCGGGGGTCTGGGTGGCCCACGGCAGCGGCTCCGCCGACCGTGCCGAGGCCGACCGGGACGGGCGGGTCGCCGTTCCCCCGGGCGAGGAGTCGTACTTCGTCCGGCGGGTCTGGCTGACGCCGGAAGAGGAGCGCGGCTACTACTACGGATTTTCCAACGAAGGGCTCTGGCCCCTCTGCCACATCGCGCACACCCGACCGGTGTTCCGGATCGACGACTGGCGGCGCTATCAGGAGGTGAACCAGAAGTTCACCGACGCCGTCTGCGCCGAGGTCGACTCCGAGGATCCGATCATCCTGGTGCAGGACTACCACTTCGCGCTCGCCCCGCGCCTCATCCGGCAGCGGCTGCCGCGGGCGACCATCATCTCCTTCTGGCATATCCCCTGGCCGAACGCGGAGCGGTTCGGGATCTGCCCCTGGCGGAACGAGATCCTGGAAGGGATGCTGGGGAGCAGCATCCTCGGTTTCCACATCCCGCTCCACTGCAACAACTTCATCGACGCGGTCGCCCGTTACATGGAGGCGCGCATCGATCGCGAGCACAACGCCGTCGTCCATCACGGGCGCGCGACGTTGGTTCGCCCCTACCCGATCTCGATCGAGTGGCCGAGCCGGGTGGCGGCGGCCAGTCCCCCGCCGGCGGAGTGCCGGGCGAGCGTCTTCGCGGAGCTCGGCCTGCGGCCCGACGCCCTCCTCGGCGTGGGGGTCGACCGGCTCGACTACACCAAGGGGGTCGAGGAGCGCCTGCTCGCCGTCGAGCGGCTGCTGGAACGGCATCCCTCCCTGCGCGGCCGGTTCACCTTCGTGCAGCTGGCGGCGCCGAGCCGCACGGCGATCGATCGTTACCGCGAGCTGAACGAGGCGGTCGAGTCGCTGGCCAAGCGGATCAACGACCGCCTGGGGACCGCCTCGTATCGTCCCATCGTCATCCACCGCGCGCACCACGAGCAGCCGGTGGTCTTCCGCTACTACCGCGCCGCCGACGTCTGTTACGTGTCCAGCCTCCACGACGGGATGAATTTGGTGGCCAAGGAGTTCGCCGCCGCGCGCGACGACGAACGGGGCGTGCTGGTCTTGAGCAGCTTCACGGGAGCGGCCCGCGAGCTCACCGAAGCGCTGATCGTCAACCCCTATGATCTCGAGGAGGCGAGCGAGGCGCTGGCGACCGCGCTCCACATGCCCCTCGAGGAACAGACGGAACGGATGCGCGCCATGCGCCTCATGGTCTCGGAGTTCAACGTCTACCGCTGGGCCGGGCGCATGTTGGTCGATGCGGCGCGCCTGCGCCAGCATGATCGGGTGACGGGACGGCTGGGCGATGGTCTCCAACGCGTCGAAGGAGCGGCTTGAAGATGAAGTATCTGCTTGCGCGCAACAACCTCGAAGCCCTGAAGCGTCTCGCCTGGTCGAACGTTCTGCTCGGATTCGACTATGACGGAACGCTGGCCCCGATCGTCGACGTCCCTGCCGAGGCGCGCATGCGCGCGCGAACGCGGCAGCTGCTCGAGACCGTGGCCAGAAGCTATCCGTCGGTCGTGATCTCCGGCCGGGCCCAGACCGACATCATGCGGCGAACGCGCGGGCTCGGCATCCGCGAGGTGATCGGTAACCACGGGCTCGAGCCCAGGCACTATTCCGGTCCGATCGTGGCCGACGTCCGGCGTTGGGTCCCCAAGCTCGAGGCCAGTTTGGCCGGGATCAAGGGTCTGTTCATCGAAGACAAGATGTTTTCGATCGCCATCCACTACCGGAATTGCCGCGAAAAGCGTCAGGCCCGTTCAACCATCCTGGCGGCAATTGCCGATCTCGGTCGGGCCCGCGTCGTCGGAGGCAAGCTGGTCTTCAACGTCCTCTCGGAAAAGGCGCCCCACAAGGGGCTGGCGCTTCTGGCGGCCCGCGATCGGTCCCGCTGCGACACCGCGCTCTACATCGGGGACGACGAGACCGACGAAGATGTCTTCGCGCTGGAGGAGCCGGGACGTCTGCTCACCGTGCGCGTGGAACGAGCGAAGGGCTCTCGGGCCGACTATTTCATCCGGAATCAGGGAGAGATCGACGCGTTCTTGGAGGCCCTGATCGCCTGTCGGAACCGCTCGCCGCGTCCCAAACGGATCGACGAGGAGAGCGGTGATCGCGGCGCCGCTTGATCCGCGGGCGCCTCTCCCGCTCGGCGAGGTGCTGGAGTTCCTGCGCCTCGTCTGGGAGGTCGACCACGCGCTGCAACGCGCGTCGAAGAGCATGGACGACGCCTTCGGTGTGACCGGGCCGCAGCGCCTCGTCATTCGCATCGTGGGTCGGTTCCCCGGAATCCTGGCCGGCCAGCTGGCGGCGACGCTCCGAATTCATCCCAGCACGGTGAGCGACATCGTCCGGCGCCTCGAGCGGCGCGGTCTCATCCAGCGCAGGCGCGACGCGCGGGACGGCCGGCGAATCCTTCTCGGCTTGACCGAGCAGGGGAGGAGCGCCGACGGCGAGCGCGGTGGAACGGTCGAAGGCGCGGTCCAGCAGACGCTCGCGCAGCTCTCCCCCGTGGAGCTCCGGGGCGCCCAGTCGGCTTTGGCTTCACTGGCGACGAGGCTCCACGCGGCCGCCGATGAGTTGTCGAAACGCTCCCGTCTCGATGCCCGAACCTGACCATCCGAAAGCAGGTGCCCCCCCCGACGGTCCCCGGGGACCGAGGGTGTTTGGTCGCGCTCTTCCGCTCGGCGCCGTGATCGGGGCGATGACGCCTCCGCTCGACCTGCGGATCCTCGGTCGAATGCTCCTGCACACCGCCTTGGTGGGGCTCGCCGCGGGCCTCATCGGCGCGGCCTTCTTCGCGGGCCTCGAGTATGCGCAGAGCTTCTTCATGGAGCGCCTGGCCGGTTACGCGCCGCTTCGGGCGCACGGCGAGATGATCCTCGGCGAGAGCGGTCCCGTCGTCCTGCGTCCGCTGGTGGTCCTGATTCTTCCCATGGCCGGCGCGCTCGTCGCCGGCCTCCTCTGTCAGCTCGCGCCCGAGACCCGCGGCGGCGGCGGCGACGCGATCATCCACGCCTTCCATCATCAAGGGGGCGTCGTTCGTCGACGCGTCATCTGGGTCAAGGCGCTCGCTTCGATCTTCACGCTCGGCACCGGTGGCTCGGGTGGCCGCGAGGGTCCCACCATGCAGATGGGCGGCGCGCTCGGCTCGGCCATCGGTCGCGGCCTCGGGGTGAGCCCCCGTGAGCGGCGAATCCTGATGGTCGCGGGCGTCGCGGCCGGCATGGCCGCTGTGTTTCGGACGCCGCTCGGGGCGGCGCTGCTGGCGGCGGAGATTCTCTACCGCGACGACTTCGAAGCCGAGGCTCTGATTCCGGCCGTCCTGGCCAGCGTCATCGCGTACTCGGTCGTCATCACGATCTTCGGTGAATCGACGCTGTTCGCCCGCGATCCACGCTATCTCTTCGTCCCCAAGCAGCTGCCCCTCTACGCGTTGCTCGCCGTTCTCATCGCCGTGGTGGCGTCGATGTTTCTGGGGGCGCTTCGAGGCGTTCAGCGCCTGTCGGCACGCCTGCCGCTTCCGATCTGGGCGCGGCCGGCCGCGGGAGGGCTCGCGCTCAGCGTGCTCGCGGTACCGCTCATCCTCCTGGTCGGCGGGCACTTCGGCACGCCGGGTCGGGCCCTCGGGATCCTCGGCGGCGGGTATGGCGCCGCGCAGGTGGCGATCACGGGCGCGGATTGGTTGCCGGGCGGCATGAAGGGCGCCGAGTTCCTGCTGTTTCTCTGCGGCGCGAAGCTCCTCGCGACTTCACTGACCGTCGGCACGGGCGGAAGCGCCGGCGACTTCGGCCCGTCGCTGGTCCTGGGCGGGCTCCTCGGAGGTGCCTTTGGTCGCGCCGCCTCCGTTCTCCTGCATGACCCCTCCATCAATCCGGGCGCGTTCGCTCTGGTGGGAATGGGCACGTTCTACGGCGGGCTGGCGCACGTTCCGGTGAGCTCTCTCATCATGGTCAGCGAGCTGGCGGGGAGTTACGACCTTCTCGTGCCCCTGATGCTCGCCGAGGGGATCGCGTTCGTGGCGCTGCGCAAGCGCTTCCTCTATGACGCCCAGGTCCCGACCTACAGCGATTCTCCGCTGCACAAGCCAACCGGATCGCTGGACATGCTGGGTCAGCTGCGGGTCGCGGAAGTCCTCCGCGTGCGAACGCCCGTTCGCACCTTTCGGCTGGCCACGGGGCTCCCGGAGATGCATCACGCAATCGGCGAGACGACCTGGCAGACGACCTTCCCGGTCGTCGACGCCGACGACAAGATCCTGGGCGTGGTGAGCGCCGCCTCGATCGGGCTCATCGCGCCTCTTGACGGGATTCCTCCCCCGGCCGTCGCGTCGGATCTCATGCAGCCCCCCACGCTCCTCGGCCTCGACGACGATCTCCGAAAGGCGGGCGAGCTGATCCTGAGCAGCGGCCTACATCAACTCCCGGTCTTGACGGCCGACGGCAAGCTCGCCGGCTTCATCGACGAGTCTCAGGTGACCCGCGCCTATCTGAAGTCGGCGGTCGCTCAGCCAAATCGGCCAGTGATGTAGTTCTCCGTGCGCTCGTCGTGCGGGTTGGAAAAGATCTTGTTCGTGTCGTCGTACTCGACGAGCGTGCCGGTCCGAAGCCCGAACGTGGCGTCGACCTCCGTGGTGAAGAAGGCGGTGCGATCGCTGACGCGCGCCGCCTGTTGCATATTGTGGGT
This sequence comes from uncultured Pseudomonadota bacterium, assembly GCA_963831685.1. Taxonomy (GTDB): domain Bacteria; phylum Myxococcota_A; class Polyangia; order Fen-1088; family Fen-1088; genus JADGRB01. The sequence goes on along the minus strand of CAWHRJ010000002.1, from coordinate 628,906 downwards.
CACGATCACGATCGTGAAGTTGCTCTTGAGATCGCGCATCAGCTCCTCGATTCGCGCGGTGGCGACCGGATCGAGCGCGCTGCACGGCTCGTCCATGAGCACGACGTCGGGCCCGACCGCGATCGTGCGCGCGATGCAGAGCCGCTGCTGCTGCCCGCCCGAGAGGCCCAGGGCGGAGGCCCGAAGGCGGTCCTTGACCTCGTCCCACAGAGCGGCGCTCCGCAGCGATTTCTCGACGATGCCGTCGACCTCGTCTCGGGACCGAATCCCCTTCGATCGGAGCCCGAAGGCCACGTTCTCGTAGATGCTCTTCGGAAATGGATTCGGCTTCTGGAACACCATCCCGATGCGACGCCGAACCTCGGTCGCCGAAACGTGCGGGCCGTAGAGATCGGCGGTGTGGTAGCGGAGACCGCCGGCGACGCGTGCGCCCGGGGTCACGTCGTGCATGCGATTGAAGCAGCGCAAAACGGTCGTCTTTCCGCAGCCGGACGGGCCGATGAAGGCGGTGATCTGATTCTTGAAGATCTGCATGGTGACCTCGCGAACGGCCCGGAAGGCGCCATAGAAGACTTCGAGCTTTTCGAGCTCGAAGATCACGCTGGCCGCCGGGCCAGCCCCCTTTTCCGGGCGTTCCGCGGCGGGCGCGGGCCGGGGTGGAGCAGCGAGCCTGACCGCCGGCGGTTCGACGTCTGATCCCTTGGTTAGGTCTTGCGGGGCCATCGGGTGCTACCTCCTGCGAGCAAAGCGCGCGGTGACCAATCGCGCGACCAACGTGACGAGGAACGTCAGCAGAACCAGGGTCAAGGCGGCTCCCCAGGCGCGGTCCTGCGCCCCGACGAACGAGGAGGTCGCGTTGCCGAAGATCTGAATGGAGAGCGCGGTGTTCGCCTCCACGAACAGGTTCGGGTTGTACGCCGTCGCCGCGCCAACCGCGAAGAGCAGCGGCGCGGTCTCGCCAGCGGCGCGCGCGACCGCGAGCAGCGCGCCCGAGACGATGCCCGGAGCCGCCGCCGGGAGCACCACAGTCATGATCGTCCGGCTCTTCGAGGTCCCCACGGCGTACGAGGCCTCACGCAGGTGGTCGGGCACCAGCTTGAGCATCTGCTCGGTGGCGCCGATGACCACCGGGAGCATGAGGCAGGCGAGCGCCAGTGCGCCGCCGAATGCGGAGTAACCGAACTTGAGCGTCCAGGTGACATAGATGAACAACCCCATCACGATCGACGGAACGCCGGTCATCACGTTGGACATGAATCGCACCAACTGGGAGAAGCGGTTCGTGCGTCCGTACTCGTGGAGGTAGACGGCTCCGGCGACACCGAGCGGCAGCGCAATCAGCGTTGCGGCGCCGGTGGAGAGCAGCGTCCCGAGGATGGCGGGCCCCATCCCCGGCCCGGGCCTCCGCGCGACCACCGGGATCTCGTCGATGAAGAAGGCGGGGAAGCCGTGGAGGGCGACGCGAAGTCCGCGCGAGAAGACCGCCCACAACACGGCGACGAGCGGAAGGACCACGGCGACCACCGAGGCGATCATGAGCCCGGTCATGGCCGCGCTCTTGGTCGACCGCCAGCTTCGCTTTGCGCTGAGGTCGGGCGGAACGACGATCGCCGCGACCAGCTCCCCCGTCGTCACGTCCCCCGCCCCCGTCTCATCGAGCGGTGGACGATCGCCGTGGCCACCAGGTTGACCAGGATGGTGATCGCGAACAGCGTCACCGCCAGCGCGATGAGGGCCGACTTGTGAAGCGTCTGGGCCTCTCCCCACTCGTTGGCGATCACCGCGGGCATCGAATTGCCCGGCGCCAAGGGACGCAGCGTGATTTGACCGAGGGCCGAGCCGATGACCAGCGCCGCGGCGATGGTCTCACCCATCGCGCGCCCGAGGCCGAGCATCACGGCGCCCACCAGGCCTCCGGCGCTGTGGGGGAGGACCGTCGCGCTGATCATCTCCCACCGCGTGGTCCCCAGCGCCAACGCCCCCTCTTTGTCTCCCTTCGGCGTCGTGTCGATCACCTCACGGGACAGCGAGGTGATGATGGGGATGATCATGATCGCCAGGATGATGCCCGCGGTGAGGAAGGAACGTCCGAGGTCGAAGTATTGCGAGAGCACCAGGACGCCCCACAGGCCGAACACCACCGACGGCACACCGGCCAGGAGGTCGATCAGGTAAACGAGCGGCCTCGCCAGCCTGGGAGGTGCCACCTGCGTCATGAACAGCGCCACCCCCAGGCTGATGGGCACCGCGAGAACGATGGCGATGGTCGCGGTGAAGGCCGTGCCCCAGATGAAGGGAAGGGCCCCGAACAGGCCATCCGGCGGCGACCAGCGCGTCGAGGTGAAAAACCCCAATCCCATCTCCCGAAACACCGGCAGCGACCGCCGGGTGATGGTGATCGAAATGAGCCCCAGGATCAGCAGAACGGCGCCGGCCGCGCCGGCCGTGATCTTGGCGAAGGCGCGGTCCCCGTAGTTGGGCTTTCCTTGCAGGTCGATCATCGCATCGTTCACGGCAGCTTGAGGTTGTCGACCTGCTTGAGGGCCTTGTCCTGCAATCCTTTGGGCAGGGGCGCGTAGTCGATGTCGCCGAGCAGGCTCTGGCCGTCCTTGACAAGGAAGGTGAGGTAAGCCTTGACCGCCTCTCCTTTGGCCTTGTCGGGCTGATTCGCGTAGACGATGACCCAGGTCTGGGCGGTGATCGGATAGGATTCTGCCCCCTTCGCGTCGAGCGCGCTGAACAGAAGGTTGTCCTTGACCTCGATCCCGTCGCCCGCCGCCGAGGCGCCCGCGGTGGTCGCCTCGACATACTTGCCCGCCTGGTTCTTGATGCTCGCGAACTTGAGACCGGAGGCCTTGGCGTCCGAGAGGTCGGCGTAGCCGACCGCGCCCTTGGTCGACTTCACGATCTGCGCGACGCCCGAATTTCCCTGTCCCGCCTGCGTGTCGCTCGGCCACTCGACGGTCGAGCCGCTCTTGAGCTTCCAGACGCCCTTGGCCGCGCCATTGAGGTATTCGGTGAAGTTCTGGGTGGTGCCCGACCCGTCGGCGCGGTGGGCGACCACGATCTCGGTGGCGGGCAGCTTGACGCCGGGGTTGTCGGCGGCGATCGCCTTGTCGTTCCACTTGGTGATCTCGCGCTGGAAGATCTTGGCGATGATCGGGGCGGAGAGCTGCAGCTTGTCCACCCCGTCCAGGTTGTAGATCACCGCGATGGGAGCCAGAAGGATCGGAACGTAGAGGATGGGACCGCCCTTGACCTTGGCCGCGTCCGCATCCTTGAACGGGGAGTCGGACCCGGCGAAATCGACGACCATGTCGGACAGATCCTGCCGGCCCTTGCCGCTGCCGCCCCCGCCGTAGTTGATCGTGATGCCACTGTGCGTCTTCTTGAACTGCTCGATCGCGGCTTCCTGGTAAGGCTTCGAGAGGGTGGAGCCACTTCCGTTGAGCGTGATGCTCGCGACGGACGGGGATGGCGACGCGGACGGTGACTCAGTCTTCTTCTGACATCCGAGCGTGGCCAGGGCGCCCACGAAGAGCGCGGAGAGGAGTGCTGTTTTGATCATCGGCGAAGCTCCTGAGGTCGGTGGGGTTTCGTTTTCAGGTTGGCGAAGCAGGGTGGCCTCAGTTCGCGGTGATAGGCCCACGGTGTCGCACGTCTGCGGCCGACACCATGAAGATGACCTCCTCGGCCAGGTTCTTGACGTGATCGCCGATTCGTTCGAGATAGCGACTGACCGAGGTCAGCGGAAGGACCCGGGTGACGGTGGCCGGGTCGGCGGCGACGTTGGCGATCAACTCGGCGAACAGGCTGGCGTTCAGGCCGTCGATCTCGACGTCCGCCTTGATGACCGCGTTGGCTTCGTCGAGGCTGCCGCGCACGAAGCTCTCGATGGCCAGGTGCAGATTCTTCTGGACCAGGATCGCCAGGTGGGTGAGGTCGCCGCGCCAGTCCAGCGTCGACAGCCGGTTGAGCTCGAGGGCGCGCTTGGCGATGCCCGCCGCCAGATCGCCCATTCTCTCGACGTCGACCACGATCTTCAGCGCCATGGTGACGAAGCGAAGGTCGGAGGCGACCGGGTGGCGAGTCATGAGGATGTACATCGCGAGCTTGTCGATGTCGTTCTCGTCGCTGTCGATGAGTTGGTCGGCGTCGATGACCTGGCGCGCGAGAGCGTCGTTCTGGGTCGTCAGCGCCTCCATGGCGAGGGCGATCTGCTCGGCCGCCCGCGCGGCCATCGTCGAGAGGCGCTCTTTCAGCGTCTTGAGCTCCTGCGCAAATTCTCTGTCGGTGGGCTCGATCATGGGCCGACGGGAACGTAGCGCTCTCGCCGGCGTCGCGGTTCAACGAAGACCAGCGACCGTCGTCTTGTCGTCAAATTGTAACGAAGGAGTTGCCGAGGAGAGACCGGAGCGAGGGTGGCGAGTCGTCCATCTGGGAACGATCAGTCACCGAAGAGCTCCATTCCGGCCGCCAGCGCTTCTGACATGGCGCTTTGCGTGAGGATCCCGACCACCGGTTTGGCGTCCGCTTCTGGCGACGAAGGCGCGACCACGGCCACCGAGGCGTGCGCCGAAGCCATGCGGCCAAGGAGATCGACCAGCGTCGCGCTCTCGGGGATGGTCACGAAGTCGCGACGGGCGATGTCGGCCAGCAGCCGGGTCGGGTCGCCTCTTTCGACTTGCGCGAGCAGCCAGGTGCGATTGGCGACGCCGACGACCTGGTCGGCGCCCCTCAGAATGACGACGTGCTCCGGCGCCGTTGGGTCGTCGCGCAGGTCCAGTGCAGAGAGGGGCGCATCCGCCGGCAGAACGAGCACCGACCCCAGCTTGAGGTCCGACACGCGGCGGACGAGATGGGCGTTGGCTTGGAGCGCTTGCGGCATGGTGTGGCCCCGCCGTGTCAGCTTCATGGTGTAGATGCTCTCCGCGCTGAGCGCGCGGCGGAGGCCATAGCTGACCGCGGCCGTGATGGTGAGCGGCAGGATCACCCCGTAGTCGAGGGTCATCTCGAAGATCATGACGATGGCGGTGAGCGCGGCGCCGGTCGCGCCGGCGACCAGGCCGGCCATTCCCGCCAAGGCGAACGTCGCGGGATTGAGGTGAAGACCGGGCAGCAACACTTCCAGCACGGACCCGTAGGCGGCGCCCAGCGTCGCGCCCATGAACAACGACGGCGAGAAGACACCCCCGGACGCTCCGGATCCCAGCGTCAGCGAGGTCGCCAGCAGCTTCAGAGCGAGGAGCGTCAACAGCAACCCCACGCTCGTGAGCCTTCCCGACAGCACGTCGAGGATGGTCGCGTAGCCGACGCCTTGAACGTAGTAGTGCCCGGCGAACCGCATCAGCAGCACCACCATGATCCCCATACACAGCATTCCGGTGACGTGCCGCAGGTAGGGGCGGTTCGGAATCGCCCGATCGAAGAGGTCCTCCGCGCCGTAGAGGGAGCGGATGAACACGACCGAGATCAAAGCCATCAGACATCCCAGCCCGACGTAGGCCGGCAGCAGCGCCAGCTCCGAAGCCCCCGGTGTCGCCGCCGCAGGTACCTCGAAGGCCGGGTGGCTGCCGAGGAGGAAGCGCCCCACGTAGGTGGCGGTCGCCGTTGCCAGCGCCACCGGGACCAGGGTGCGCACGCTGACCTCGAGCATCAGGATCTCGACGGCGAAGAGCACGCCTCCGATCGGCGTGTTGAAGGTCGCGGCAATCCCCGCGCCGCCGCCCGCCGCGACCAAGGTGGCGAGCTGCCATCGCGACGCGCCCGCCAACATCCCGCCGGCCGAGGCGACGGCCGCGCCTATCTGGATGATCGGACCCTCGCGTCCCACCGAGCCGCCGCTGCCGATGGAGAGCGCGGAAGCCAGCGACTTCACCAGGGCCACCACCGGACGAATGACGCCCTTTGCGTAGTAGACGGCGTCCATCACCTCCGGCACGCCGTGGCCTTTCGCTTCCGGGGCCAGGTTCTTCACCAAGAAGACCACCACCACCGCGCCGACGACCGGAGCGAGCGCCACCCAGGATCCCCAGGGCCCGGGCGGGGTGTGGTGGTTGCTGTCGTACAGCCATGAGAACTTGCCCAGGAAGAAGAGGTTGTGAAAAAGACCGATGAGCGCGCGAAACGCGAACGCCCCGACGCCGGCGACCACACCCAGTCCCACCGAGAGCATCGAGAGGGCGAAGGTCCCCAGATGCTGGCGGCGCGGTCTCACGACCTGACCGGGAACCCCGGACTGGAGCGCCGACGCAGTCGAGCTGCCGGTGACGTCACCCATCTCGACCCGCTGTCTTCGTCACAGGAGATTCACGCTGCCGGCAAACGCTGGATCAGGTGGATTGCTGACCACCGAAGCTCGAGCACGGTCGCCAGTGTAGCAGCCCGCCCGCAGAGTGAGCTTCGGCCGCTTCATCGGGCCCATGGGCGGGGCCACTTCCGAGAGTGTTCCGCGCCGTCAGCGCTCCCTATCGGTCAGCCAGCCACCGACGGCCGTTCGTCACTCTTCGCGCCCGGCAGATCGGGGATGCGTCGCGCCAGCTCCGCGAACTCGTCGCCGATGGCCTGGTGGACCAGCTGCACCGCGCCGGCGAAGGCCTCGGGGGGCATCACCTTCTGCCAGATGCGGGTCATGTTCTCCCGATCGTCGTGGCCGATCAGCGGGTACATCCAGCCCACCAGCTCCGGGAAGCGATCCGGCGGCACCGTGTTGGCCATCAGGCCGACCGCCTTGCCCTGGTCGGGCAGGGAGAGGCGCTGGCGGATCAGGCGGTAGACGTGCCCGTCCTCCTTGGCCAGGTGCAGGTCGAGGTGGAACTTGAACGCCGCCGTGGCGCGCGCGGTCTCCAGCGGGTCGCGGGCAGAGACCGCGTCGTTCAGGTCGTCGAACGTGGCGTCGAGGCCCCGGTGGTCCTTCTCGTAAGCCTCGGCGACCAGCGGCGCGACCTCCTCGAGCGCGGTGAAGATGGCCAGCTCCTCCCCGTGGGCGTGCCACACGAGCACCTCGTTGAAGAACCGGAAGCGCTCGATCGTCGCCGCGAGACCGGGCTTGCCGCGCGCGTTGTCGAGCGCGGCCGCGTCGATGGTGGCCATGTCTCGTCGGAACGCATTGTGAATCGCCACGACCGCATCGATGGGGGTCGTCTGTTTGGTGGTCATCGTCTCTCTCCTTGCTGGGCGGTGATTTCGTTTCGGCTCGTTGCACCGCCAAACTAACCAGCTGGGCCGGGGCCGCGGAGCCGGCATCTGTGCATCGCCCCCCTGCGCGAATCGCTCCCCCGGCGGACGCCCAGCTCGCCCCGGCGAAATTCCTTGACTGAGATCGCGTACAGGGAAGTACTGAGGGGGCATGAGCCTCACCGTGCTGATGCGACCTCGAGGCAAGTTCCTGGCCCGTGTCGCCTTGCCCCGAGCGCTCGCGCTGTTCGGAGCCCTCGCAGCCTGCGGGTGCGCCGGGACGACCGAGGTCGGGAAGGCCGGCACGGGCGGGAACGGTGGCCTGGGCAGCGTTGGTACGGTGGGGCCCATGGGCACCGCCGGCGAGTCTGGCGTCGGGTCCTCCACCGGCGCTGCGGGGAGCGGTAGCTCGGCGGGGACGGGCGGCACGACGGGTGCTGCGGGGACCAGCGGCGCTGCGGGCGCTGGGAGCGGTGGGATGGGTGCGAGTGGTGCTGCGGGGGTGAGCGGTACGGCGGGGGCGGGAGCGAGCGGTGCGGCGGGCGCGAGCGGCGCTGCGGGCGCGAGCGGCGCGGCCGGCACGAGCGGCTCCGGCTCCGGCAACCCGGCCCGGTGGGTTCCGAACAAGGCCACGACGTTCTACTGGGACCTCACCAACGCGCCGCCCGACAGCACGAAGAACGTGGGCGCCTACGACATTGACGGGTGGAGCAACACCACCGCGGAGGTCGCGGCGCTTCACACCCGCGGCGTGAAGGTGGTCTGCTACATGGACGCTGGGACGTACGAGCCGGGGCGCCCGGACTCGGGCACGTTCCCCGCGTCCTTAAAAGGTACCGCCGTCTCCGGCTGGCCCGGCGAGTTCTGGCTCGACGTTCGGCCGGCGGGCCCGAACTACGCCGCCCTCCAGAGCATCATGCGCGCCCGCTTCCAGGCGTGCCACGACAAGGGCTTCGACGCGGTCGAGCCCGACAACCTGGATTCGTACCAAAACAGCCCGGGGTTCGCCACGACGGCCGCCGATCAGCTCGCCTACAACGAATGGATCGCGACGACCGTTCACGCGCTTGGTCTCGCGGTGTTCCAGAAGAACGACCTCGACCAGATCGCCACGCTGCAACCGTTCTTCGACGGCATCCTCGACGAGGAGTGCAACAAGTACTCCGAGTGCTCGTCGCTCGCTCCCTACGTCACCGCCGGCAAGCCGGTCTGGGACGCGGAGTACATGGACGACGGCGAGACGACGGCGGCGTTCTGCTCGAAGGACGTCGCGGCCGGCGTCGTGGGAGCGCTGTTCTCGCTCAGTCTCGACGGCAGTTTGTTCGACCCGTGCGCCAACGACGTCGGCGTCATCCACTGAGCGACTGGTTCCGTAGCAACGCGGTGGGACGGCCCCGACGCCGTCATCGCCCAGGTAGACGAGGTTCGAAAGGCCGATCCCGCGCCCGTAACAAAGCGCGCGCGCGACAGCGCGAAATGGTGGTCACAAAACGTTGCGCCGGGCGTATAGTCCCCACCGCGAAGGGAGCGTGACCATGGCGTGTGACGCGGCTGGGCACGGGTTCGTCTGTCGGGTGTCGCGGACGTCGGGGAGAGCGCGCGGTGCGGCGTTCGCGATCGCGGTCCTCTTCGTGCCGGGGATCGGCTGCTCACGGAGCGAGGACGACGGCGCCTCGGTCGCGCGCGAGGCGCTCACGGCCTCGACGTTCGTTCAGGCGAGCTACACCGCGCCCCAGTCGGCGCCCAGCTCCGTCGCTGTGACCTTCGGCGCTGCGCAAGGCGCGGGAGATCTCGTGGTGGTCGTCGTCGGGTGGCACGACACGACGGCGCAGGTCTCCTCGGTCACCGACACCGCCAAGGACGTGTTTCAGCGCGCGGTCGGCCCCACGGCGCGCGGAACGCAGGTCTCGCAGTCAATCTACTACGCGGCGAACGTCGCGGCGTGGGCCGCGGGCAACGTGGTGACCGTCAAGTTCAACCGGGCCGCGCAGAAGCCCGACATCCGGATCCTCGAGTATCGGAACGTCGACGCCGCCCACCCGGTCGACGTCGCCGTCGCGGGCTCGGGGTCGAGCACCGCCGCCAGCAGCGGCTCGGCGACGACGACGCGGGCCAACGATCTGTTGGTCGCCGCGGACACCGTCTACACACACACCAGCGGCCCCGGGGCCGGGTTCACCTCGCGCATCCTCACCTCCCCCGACGGGGACATCGCCGAGGACCGGGTCGCGGCGACCGTCGGTTCCTACGGCGCCACGGCCCCGCTCTCGAGCACGGGCGCGTGGGTGATGCAGATGGTGGCGTTCCGCGCTCACGACATCCAGGCGCCCACGGCGCCGGCGAACCTGGTGGCCACCGCCGCGTCGACGAGCCGCATCGATCTCGCCTGGACGCCGTCGACGGACGACGTCGGCGTGACCGGCTACCTCGTCGAGCGCTGCGCCGGCGCGGCCTGCGCCAGCTTCGCGCAGGTGGGGACGTCCGCGTCCGCGGCCTTCAGCGACACCGGCCTCACGGCCCGGACGGGCTACAGCTACCGGGTCCGCGCCACCGACGCGGCCGGTAACGTGAGCGCCTACTCGGGCACGGCCACCGTCACGACCCTCGGCGACCTCGGCGGGGCCTGCGGGGCCGGCAGCCAGTGCGGGAGCGGCTTCTGCGTCGCCGGGATCTGCTGCGACACCGCCTGTACCGGCAACGCGTGCATGGCCTGCGACGTCCCCGGGTCGGCCGGCCACTGCTCGGCCCGGCCGAACGGCACCTCGTGCTCGGACGGCAACGCGTGCACGCAGACCGACAGCTGCCAGGCCGGCGCCTGCGTCGGCGGTAACCCCGTCGTCTGCGCGGCGCAGGACCAGTGCCACGTCGCCGGCGCGTGCGACCCCGCGTCGGGGACCTGCACCAACCCGGCGGCGGCCGATGGGACGTCGTGCTCGGACGGCAGCGCCTGCACGCGGACCGACAGCTGCCAGGGCGGCGCCTGCGTGGGCGGCAACCCGGTCGTCTGCGCGGCGCAGGACCAGTGCCACGTCGCCGGCGCGTGCGACCCGGCGTCGGGCGTCTGCAGCAACCCGGCGGCTGCCGACGGCGCGCCCTGCTCCGACGGCAACGGTTGCACGCAGGCCGACTCCTGTCATGCGGGCGTCTGCGCGAGCGGCAGCCCCGTGACCTGCACGGCCCTCGACAAGTGCCACCTGGCCGGGGCCTGCGATCCCTCGACGGGCAACTGCAGCAACCCCGGCAAGGTCGGCGGCTCGACGTTGTGCGGGACCGTCTGCGTCGACGCGGCCGACGACGACCTCAACTGCGGCGGCTGCAACGTGTTCTGTCCCGACGGGCAGAGCTGCTCGGCCGGCGTCTGCCGGGCGGGGCTCTCGCGCTGGCCCACGCTGGGCGGGCGACGTCAGCCATTCGGGTCAGAACTCCAACGAGATTGGAGGCCCGCCGGTCGGTCAATCCTGGAGCTGCGCCCTCGTCCGCGGCCCGCTGTGGCCGGCCGTGGCGACGGGACGTTCGATCTACGTCAGCGACAAGAGCTCTTCCACACGAACCTATGGGCCCTGTCTCCTGCCGGCGATGGTCACGTGGTCTGGAGCCACGACTTCGGATAGATCTTCTCGGCATCGGCCAGGCGACGGCGGCCTCCGGCCGCGTCTACGTCGGTCAGAGCAACAACGCCGGCAGCACGTTCATGTACGCGTTCGATGCGCCGACGGGGACCGTGCTCTGGTCGCAGCCCTTCAACTCCCAGTGGGAGCAGTACTGGGCGCCGCTGGTCGTGGGGACGCGCCTCTACTTCGATGGCGGGACGTACGGTGGCCTCTACGGGTTGTCCACGATGGACGGCTGCCAGCTCTTCTTCAACAACCAGCTCGAGCAATACGATCAGTGGAGCCCGCTCTCGTTCGGCGGCGAGGTCTACACCTTCATCGCCGGCAAGCTCCGCGCCCACGATCCTCTGACCGGCGGCATCCAGACCACCACGTCGGTCCCCTGGAACTGGGCGGGCTGGTCGATGCAGACCGCGCCCATCTCCGACGGGACGAGCCTCTACGTGATCGCGCCGCCGAGTCTCTACGCGCTCACCCCCGGCGCCCCGTCCCCCACCTGGTCCGCGAGCGCCGACTACGCCGGGATGCCGGCGATCGCCAACGGTGTGGTCTACGCGGTCTCGGGCGGGCAGCTGCGCGCCACCGACGCCGCGCGAGGCGACGTCCTCTGGACTGTCACCGCCGACAGCGCGCTCGACCACCCGCCCGTGGTGGCCGGCCGCTGGGTCTACGTCGCCAGCGACGCCCACGCCTACGCCGTGGATACGACGACGCAAGAGGTGGTCTGGACCGGCGCGCCTGGCGGCTGGCTGTCGGTCGCGGGCGGCCAGCTCTTCGTCGCGCAGCCGAACGGCACGCTCACCGCTTACGGCCTCGCGACGGCGACGACCGTCGACGTCTGCAGCGGCGCGCCCGACGGCACTCCCTGCTCCGACGGCAACCCCTGCACGCAGGTCGACAGCTGCCAGGCGGGCGTCTGCGTCGGATCGATCCCCGTCGTGTGCGGTTCGATCGATCGCTGTCACCTGCCCGGCGCGTGCGATCCGGTGACGGGCACCTGCACGAGCCCGGTCCGGCCCGGCGGCGCCACCGACTGCGGCAGCGCCTGCGTCGACACCACCAGCGACGCCGCGAACTGCGGCGGCTGCGGCATCGCCTGCGTTTCGGGAGAAACCTGCACCGCCGGCAACTGCCAATTCGCCAGCGTCTGGCCGACGCTCGGTGGCGACGTTGACCACACCGGCTTCAACGCCAACGAGACCGGCAAGCCGCCGCTGACGCAGTCCTGGAGCCGGCCACTATCGACGATGGCTCTCTGGCCCGCCATGTCCGATGGCACCCAGCTCTACGTCAGCGAGCAGAACAGCCTCGCGCCCGGCTCGGCTCACCTCTGGGCGATGTCGCCCGACGACGGACACACCATCTGGAGCCAAGAGATCGGGAAGGGTTTCAAACTTGGCCAGCTGACGGTCGATTCGGGTCGGGTCTACGTCGCGGACAGCAGCTCTGCATCGACGTACATGTACGCGTTCGATTCCTCGATGGGCGCTCTGCTTTGGTTCGAGCCATTCACCGCCCAGTCCGAGCACTACTGGGCGCCGCTGGTCGTGAACGGGCAGATCTACTTCGACGGCGGGACGTACGGCGGCCTCTACGGCCTCGACGTCGCGGACGGCCACCAGCTGTTCTTCAACAACCAGCTCGGGCAGTTCGACCAGTGGAGTCCGCTCTCGCTCGGAGGCAAGGTCTACAGCTTCGTCGGCGGCAAGCTCCGCGCCCACGACCCGCAGAACGGCAGCGTCGCGGCCACCGCGACCATCGGTGGGACCTTCCCGTCCTACTCGATGAAGACCGCGCCGGTCTCCGACGGGACCAGGATCTACGTCGTCGCGCCGCCGAGCCTCTACGCCGTCGACCCCGCCACCATGACCGTCGTCTGGACGGCGACCGGCGCCTACTCCGGCATGGCCGCGGTCGCCGGCGGCGTGGTCTACGCCGTCTCGGGCGGCCAGCTCGTGGCGAACGACGCCGCCACCGGCGCCGCGCTCTGGACCTTCCCGGCCGACGCCGCCCTCAGCTATCCGCCCGTCCTCGCCGGCGGCTGGGTCTACGCCGCCAGCAACGCCAACGTCTACGCTGTCGACGTGACGAGCGGCCAGGCGACCTGGGGCGGCGGCCCGGGCGGCTGGCTCTCGATCGCCAACGGGGCGCTCTACGTCGCGCAGGCAAACGGGACGTTGTCGGCGTACGCCCTCAGCCCCTGATCAGCTCGAGGGCTGTCAGCGAGTCAGTACGGCGTAGAAGCAGGCCGTCATCGCGCCGACGAACACCACCGACACGACCATCATCAGCGCGTAGAGCCGGTCCTGCCGGAGGCGCCTCGGATCGCGGCTGCGACGGTGACGGAGGCGGCGATGTCGGTTCGAGGATTGGTTCGAGGGTTCCGCGTAGGACGCGAACCACTCTTCCGACTGCGCATCAACCTGGGTGGTCTCGGTCTCCGTCGATGGTAGTTCCACGCGGGCTCCCCCTGCCGGGCATGGAAAGTAACACGACGAAGGAGCCTCGAAGGACAGCTGCCCACTCTCGCAGACTCCCGGGCACCCTGGCGCGCCCGTGGGATAGCAGCTAGAAGGGCACGTGCGCACCGTCGGTCTTTTCGCACTCGTCTTGCTCGCGGCCTGCGCGCCCGACCTATCGACGATTTGCCCGCACAAGACATCAATTACCCAAGGCGTGTTCGGCGGGATCGTGGACTCGAACGACACGCAAGAGCAAAACGTCGAAGTCGACCTCTACACGATCGAGAACGGGGTGCAGAGCACGACGGCCACATTCACCGTCGAGACAACCCGCGGTGGCTATGAGCTAAACGTCAGCCCGTCGACCTACATTCTGTGCGCGAAAACGGTCTGCGCGACGGTCACGGTCCCCACGGGCCTGGTCGAATTGTCGGCGGTCGATGCAGCCTCCGGTCTACCTGGGACGCGCCGGTGGCGGTCCCGCCGGCGCAGATGGTCGGCCCCTGCACCTACGGCGACTGAAACCCGATCCGGTCTGCGGTTCATGGAGTAGGCGGGACAGGGATTGAACCTGCGACCCGGGCCGTGTAAAGACCCCGCTCTACCACTGAGCTACCCGCCTGGGCGGGCGCCAGGATAACTTACCGGCGCCTTCACACCCAGGGCGTGGGCGGTGTGAGAAGCCGGCCCCCCCGACCTCTCACACCACCGCAGCCCATCCCGCCCAGCCCCATCGAACCTCTACACAGTAGCCGACGCATGTTTCGTTCTTCTTTCACCGCAGCAAATCTTTTGTAAATTCCCCCAGCCATGGCTAACAGCGCGCTAGCAATCGGAAAACCGCCCTACCGTGTGGAGAGATCGCGGCTTCCGAACGGTCTCAAGCTGGTCGCGGTCGAAACGCCGCACCTCCACAGCGCCACTGTCTGTCTTTATGTGCGAGCCGGATCACGCTACGAGAAGCCCCAGACGAACGGGCTGTCGCACTTTCTCGAGCACATGCTGTTTCGCGGGTCGTCGCGCTACCCCTCGTCGTTCGCGCTGAACCTGGCGATCGAGGAGCTCGGCGGGACGCTGTACGCCGAGACGGGGCGCGACTACTCGCTCTATCAGATCGCGCTCAACCCGCGGCACCTGCAGCGCGGGATGGAGATCCTCGGCGATCTCTTCGCCGCGCCCGAGTTCCGCGACATCGATCTCGAGCGGCAGATCATCGTCGAGGAGATCCTCGAGGATCTCGACGACCGCGGGCGCAACGTCAATCTCGACGATCAGTCGCGCCGGCAGGTCTGGGGCGAGCACCCGCTCGGGTTTCCGATCACCGGCCCCCTGCGCAACGTCCGCCGCTTCACGACGCGCGACGTGCGCGCGCACTTCCGGCGCTTCTACGGCGCCGCGAACATGGTGCTGGCCGTCGCGGGGCCGATCAAGATGCGCACCATCGAGCGCCAGACCCGCGCCGCCTTCTCGGGCGTCCCGCGCGGCGAGCGGCGCGCGCCGCGGCGGCCGCGCCCGGCCGGCCCGGGGCCGCTCTACCGGGCGGTGCACAACGAATCGGCGCAGACGCAGGTCCACATCCTGTTCCACGCGATCCCCGAGACCGATCCCGACTACCTGGCGCTGCGGGCGCTCTGCCGCGTGCTCGACGACGGGATGTCGACGCGCCTGCACTACCAGATCTGCGATCAGAAGGGGCTGGCCTATTCGATCGCCGGGTCGCTGCACTCGTACCACGACGCCGCGCTCTTGGAGATCGACGCCGCCTGCGCGCACGCCAAGCTGCCGGCGCTGGTCGGCGAGTCGCTCGGGATGCTCGGCCGGTTCCGCGACGAGCTGGTGGGCGAGGACGAGCTCGAGAAGGCCAAGCGCCGCTTCGTCGGCGACATCGAGGCCTGCTACGACGATCTCGACGGCCTCTGCGGCTGGTTCGGCGGCACCGAGCTCTACACGCGCGCCGATCCGCAGGAGAAGCGGGCGCGCGCGCTGGCCCGCGTGCGCCCCGAGCAGATCCGCGCCGTCGCGCGCCGGGTGATCCGGCCCGAGCGCCTCTCGGTCACCTCGGTCGGCGCGCTCAGCCCGAAGCTGGCCCGCCGCGTGGAAAAGATCGTCCGCGATTTTCGCTGAAAAGCGCTCGCGGTCGCTCGCAGCTAGTTCTTCTTCTTTTTCGCCGCGGCCGGCGGCGTGACCTCGATGGCCAGGGTCAGGGTCTCCTTGACCGGCTTGCAGGCCTGCTCCTGGCAGAGGACGAAGTGCGCCTCGGCGCCGATGCTCTTCTTGCCCGCCTCGGTCGCGGTGACGGGGATGTCGAAGCGTGCGCTCTCCTTGCTGCTCGCGGCCAGATCGACGCGCGTCAGCTTCTGCTTCTTGACCGTCACGCCCGCCGGCGGCGTCAGCGCGACGCTGATCGGCGCCTCGTCGTTGACGTGCCAGCCTCCTTTGACCTTGATCGTCAGGCTGGCGGTCCCGGTGCCGCCGACGGCGACCTTCGGTTCGACCTTGGTGATCTCGTAGAGCGATTCGGCGGCGCGGGCGGAGGCGGCGGTGGCGGTCGTGAGGGCGAGGGCGAGGGCGAGCAGCAGTCGTTTCATCGGGGCGGGACCTCCGGGCCCAAAGCGTAGCACGTGGTGCGCTGCAGCATCGAACATCCAGGCTCAGCTTGACTCGGTGGGTAGCGGAATGTAGGTTGAGGTAGGTAATAAATGCGAACCAAGCAGAACTGGCGGCCGGACCTTGCGGAGAAGCGCGAAAAGAATCGTATTTCCGCCGACTTCTACGCGATCGAGGTGACGGACGGCGCGCGCTACCTGCGCAAGGTCAGCAACGTCTCGGGCGACGGCCTTCTACTGGAGAGCCCGCTCGGGGACGAGCGGCCCGGGCAGCGGGTCGATCTCGAGCTGCCGCGCCTCGAGGGCGAGCCCCCGCTGCGGGTCGAGGGCGAGGTCGTCTACGTCAAGGAAGATGGACGGGTCGGCGTGCACATCATCAGTGCGCCGCTGCCGGTCGCCGCGCTCGGCGGGCGCGAAGCACTTTAGCGGACCGCGCGCGTCAGTTACACTCGACGGATGGCGCTCATCGACAAGCCCGAACGCGCGCGCCAGCTGGCCCGCGCGATCGCCTCCGACCTCTCGATGTACCACGAGAAGAAGATCATCGAGGGGGTCGAGCGGGACACGCTGTTCGACAGCATGCGCGACGAGATCGAGGAGGGGCGGGCGCTCTACAAGAGCCGCGTGACGCCGGAGGTGTTCGGCCTCGGCCTCTATGACCGCGCGCTGGTCGACATGCTGCTCAAGTCGCGCGGCGGCGTTCGCTCCAAGATCTGGTAGCCCCGTTGACGGCCTCGCGGCGCTTCGTCGTCGCGCCGGCGGCGGCGGGGCAGCGGCTGGATCTCTTCCTGGCGCAGGAGATCGCCGAGGTGTCGCGGTCGCAGCTGGCGCGGCAGATCGGGCAGGCGGCGGTGACGGTGAACGGCGCGGCGGGCGCGCCGTCGCGCAAGCTGCGTGCGGGCGACGTGGTCGTCTGGTCGCCGCCGCCGGTGGCGGCGACGGAGATCGCGGCGGAGGCGATCTCCTTGACGATCATTCACGAGGATCGCTGGCTGGTCGTGATCGACAAGCCGGCCGGCCTCGTGGTCCACCCGGCACCCGGGCACGAGGCGGGGACGCTGGTGAACGCGCTGCTCGCCCACGTCAAGGATCTGCGCGGCATCGGCGGCGAGCTGCGCCCGGGGATCGTGCACCGGATCGACAAGGACACCTCGGGCCTGCTGGTGGTGGCGAAGGACGATCAGACGATGAACGCGCTCGCGGCGGCGTTCAAGGCGCACACGATCGAGCGGGTCTACGAGGCGCTGGTGGCGGGGACGCCGCCGGGACCGAGCGGCCGGATCGACACGTTCTACGGACGCGATCCGCGCGACCGGAAGAAGTTCTCCAGCCGCGTGCGCGCGGGCAAGCGCGCCGTCACCAACTGGCGGGTCGTGGCGCGGTTCCCGGGGGCGGCGCGGATGGAGGCGCGGCTCGAGACCGGCCGGACGCACCAGGTGCGCGTGCACCTGGCGGCGCTCGGCTGTCCGCTGCTGGGCGACAAGGTCTACGGGCGGCCCCCGCGCGATCCGAAGCTGCGCGCCATCGCTGAAACGCTCGGGCGGCAAGCGTTGCACGCGCGGGAGCTGGGGTTCGTCCACCCGGCCACCGGCAAGAGGCTGTCTTTCTCCTCGGAGCCGCCGGCCGACATGCGGGCGGCGTTGGCGGCGTTGGAGGCGCTATAAGACCGGCATGCGCGTCGAGCTGGTTCGCGAGCGGGACGAGGGCCGCGAGCTGCCCCTCCTGCGTTCGGACCTCGTCGCCGCGCCGTTCGTCCACGGGTTCACGACGCGCGCGGGCGGCGTCAGCGCGCCGCCGTTCGAGTCACTGAACCTGGGCGGCAAGTGGGGCGACGATCCGGCGGCGGTCTTCGAAAATCGGAGACGCCTCGAGCGCGCGATGGGCGGTCCGATCGCCGTCGCGCGCCAGGTGCACGGAACGACGGTGGTGCGGGTGCGGGCCGGTGACGATCGGACGGCGCTTGCGTCGCGAGACGCCGACGGGCTCTGCACCGACGCGGCCGGCGTCGTGCTGGGGGTGTTCGTCGCCGACTGCATCCCGGCGTTGCTGGTCGATCCGCGTACTGGCGCGGTGGCCGCCGTGCACGCCGGCTGGCGCGGGACGGTGGCGGGCGTGCTGCCGGCGGCCGTCCGTGCGCTGGGCGCCGAATTCGGCGCGCGGCCGGGCGATCTGCGCGCGGCGCTCGGCCCGGCGATCGGGCCCTGCTGCTTCGAGGTCGGCCCCGAGGTGGTCGCGGCGTTCGAGGCGCTGGCCCCGGATGCGCGCGCGCGCGGGATAGTGCTCCCGTCGCCGCGCGGCGTGCCCGCCAAGGCACACATCGATCTCAAGGCGGCGAATCGGTTGCTGCTGGAACGCGCCGGCCTCGATCCCGGGGCGATCGACGCCGGGCCGGAGTGCACGCACTGCGATCGGGCGCGCTTCTACTCGTTTCGCCGCGACGGGAACGCCACCGGACAGCTGATGGGCGTCGTCGGGCGCGGGCCTTGAAGGTGCGACATCGAGACAGTAACGTCGTCGCGTGGTGAGCGACCCTCCTCCATCCGCAGACAACCGAAAGGCCGGCCATGGCAAACGCGCTCGGAATGATTGAGACCAAGGGATTCGTGGCGATGGTCGAGGCGGCCGACGCCATGGTCAAGGCGGCGAAGGTCGAGCTGGTCGGCTACGAGAAGATCGGCGGCGGCTTCGTGACCGCCATCGTGCGCGGTGACGTCGCGGCTGTGAAGGCCGCCACGGAGGCGGGCCAGCGCGCGGCCGAGCGGATCGGCGAGATGGTCGCCGTCCACGTCATTCCCGAGCCGCACCTCAACCTGGATCAGGTCCTGCCGCTGGGCCGGGCCGACAGCGCGCAAGGGTGACCGGCGGGCCGGAGCGCGCGCGCCGCGGCTGGCGGCGCGCACTGGTCCTGGTCGGAATCCTGGCCGGGGCCTACGGGCTGGCGGTCCTGGTCGCGCGCCCGCACGTTCCCGATCCGGCGACCAACCCCTATGCTGGCAAGCGCGGCGGCTCGCTGTCGAAGTCGGCCGGCATCGAGATCCGCTACCGGCGCGCCGACGAGCAGGGCGTGGTCCTGCCGCAGACGATCCTGCACGCGGGCGATCTCCTGTCGTTCAAGCTCAAGGGCGAGCGCCCGCGCTACCTCGAGGTCCGGCTGCGCGACGGCGCGGCGCCGCCCGCAACGATCTTCCCGGCGGCCGGCGCGACGGAGACGGCGCTCGTGCCGCCCGACCAGACGCTGCCGGTCACGCACCTGCTCGAGTCCGGCCCCGGCAAGCTGGTGGTGACCGTGCTCTTCTCCGATCGCCCGCGCCCCGTCGGCGCGCCCGCCGACCCCGAGACCCAGTCGATCACGGCGGTCGTCGACAAGGAATGAACCGTTCGCCCGGCTCCGGTCGCGCTAGGCGCACGGGAGCTCCGCAGGCGACTTTGCGGCCGCACGTCTGTTCGCGCCTCGGGACCGTAGATCCGTCATGCAGTCTCACGCGCGACGACTCTCCTGGGTGTGGCTGGGCTTGCCGCTCGCCGCTCTCTCTCTCGCCCCGAGCGGGTGTGGATTCACGGCCAAGGCGACCGGTCCCTCTGGCGCCAACAATTCGGCGGCGAACTCGACCGGCGGGAGCGGACCGTCATCGGGAGCAGGGGGGCGTGGAGCGGCTGGTTCGAACGGACCGTCGGCGACCGCGAACAACACGGGTGCCGACGCGGGGCCGGTTCCGCCGACCTTCGCCGATTTTCCTGCGGTTCCGGTCGTCGATCCGTCGGCGCCTCCCGATGCGGCCGCGCTGTTCGACGGAAACGCGCCGCGCCCCGACGGCGCCCCCTGCATCACTGCGCCGATCGCGGGGACTTTGATGCCGCGCAACTGGCTGCGGCCGCGCTTCGATCTGACCGCCGCCGCCGCCGCCGACAACCTGTTCGAGATCGACCTTGCCGTCGCCGGCTTCGCGCACACGCTGCGGATCTTCACCGCCAACCCGAGCTATGTGCTCGACGCCGCGCTCTGGAACGGGCTGCGCGGGTCGGTGACCGATCGGACGATCACGGTGACGATGCGCGCGCTGACCGTCGACGGAAGCGGCGCGGTCACGCGCGCCCCCTCGGCCCCGGCGACGTCCAACTTCGTCATCGCGCCGGTCGACGCGCCGGGAAAGATCGTTTACTGGGCGCTGGCCGACGACATGGGGACCAAGGTCGGATCGCTCAAGGGGTTCGGCATCGGCGACGAGTCGGTGGAGAACGTCCTCTTGCCGAGCCAGGTCGCCACCCGCGCCTCCAACGACACCTGCATCGGCTGCCACGCCGCCACCCCAGACGGCAACTCGGTGGGGTTCACGATGGGATCGCAGAATTACTTCAACCAGCTGGCCAACGTGACCGCCGGCGCGATCGGGACGACGCCGTCGTACGCCACGCCGGCCGCGCTCGGGACGATGCAGACGCTGCACGGAATCCCGGCCTACTCGCGCTCGCACTGGAGCGACGGCGATCGCGTCACGCTGCTGAGCGACACCGGCACCTTGCACTGGGTGGAGGTCGACGGTGCGCTGAGCGGGACACTCGCGCGCAGCGGCGATGCGAACAAGGCGACCGAGCCGACCTTCAGCCACGACGGGAACAACGTCGTCTACGTCTCGGCGAAGGCCATCACCGACGGCCGGCTCGACACCGGCCCCGCCGATCTCTACGCGGTCCCCTACGGGAACCGGGCCGGGGGCACCGCCGCGCCGTTGCCGGGCGCCTCCGATCCCGGCTTCACCGAGTACTACCCGGCGTTCTCGCCCGACGATGCATTCGTGGCGTTCACCCGTGTCCCCAACGCTGACTCTTCGTACAGCAACCCCGAGGCCGAGGTCTACCTGCTGCCGTTCAACGCCGGCCGGGGCGGAGCCGCGACCCGCCTGGCGGCCAACGACGCCGCCGCCTGCCAGACGTCGCTCGCGAGCCCCGGCCTCACCAACGACTGGCCGAAGTGGTCTCCCGAGGCGGTGACGGCCAACGGCAAGACGTACTACTGGCTGACGTTCTCCTCGAAGCGCACCGGCGGCGCCAACGCGCAGCTCTACATCAGCGGCGTCGTCGTCGACGGCAACGGGAAGGTCACCACCACCCCGGCGCTCTACCTGTGGAATCAGCCGCCCGGCGAGGGGAACCACACGCCGTCCTGGGACGACTTCGCGATCCCGTCGATCAGCATCGGCTGACCGGTCTCAGTCATACGAGCCTGAGCAGGGGACGAACGTGCCCGCGGTGGCCTGGACGGTCGCGCTGCCGCTCGTGAGGGCCGACGCCGAGACCGCGCCTGGCCGCCCGGCGACGAGCTCGCGCCGCCTCTTGGCCCCGGCCGCTACGCTTGACCGACCCCTCGAACGTTGATTCGGAACTGCTCGGCGCCCGACGTGCGCCACTCGACGATCTTGGTTTTGACGGTCTCGAGATCCAGATCCTTCGGAAAGACGCCGCCGTAGTCCTCGATCTGAAAGGCCAGGAGGGGCCACCACGCGTCACTCAGGACGACCGCCCCAAATCCATTTTTCAGCAGCGTGTCCGGTGGGCTTCCGACCTCCCTCGCGTTGTAGGTGATCCAGCCGAGGATCGGTCGAAACGTCACGGGCTCCCCCGGTTTCCCGGTCCAGTAGGCCGCGTGAAGGCCGAAATCGGTCGGCGTGATCGCGCTCCAGTCTTCGAGATAGCTCTTCCGGTCCGCCATGACTCGCCCTCCTCGAGGCTCGGCTCCTGATCTACACCAGCCCATCGGCGATGGCGGCCGGCCGGCTACTCTTCGGTGGTCGGGCGCGATCCGACGAGCAAGCGGAGCATGACCGGCAGGACGATGAGGCCGAGGACCGTCGACGAGATGATTCCGCCGATGACCACCGTCGCCAGCGGCCGTTGAACCTCGGCCCCCGCGTGGGTCGAGATCGCCATCGGGATGAAGCCGAGCGCCGCCACCAGCGCGGTCGTGATGACCGGGCGAAAGACGGTCCCCGCGGAGGCTCGAATCTCGCTGACCACATCGCCGGCCGACTGGGCGAAGCGACGCGCGAGCTCGCCGGCCATCACGACCCCATTCAACACCGCCACCCCAGCGACGGCGATGAAGCCGACCGCCGCCGGGATCGAGAACGGCAGTCCCCGGAGCGACAGCGCCAGCACGCCGCCCACCAGCGCCAGCGGGACGTTGACAAACACCGCGACCGCGTAGCGCAGATCGCCGAACATCAGGAACAGCATGGCGAAGATGACCGCCAGGGCGATGGGGGCCACGTAGCCGAGCCGCTGGCTGGCGCGGGTGAAGTTCTCGAATTGGCCGCCCCACTCCAGGGTGACCCCCTCGGGCAGCGTCACGGCCTTTGCGACCCGGGCGCGCGCCTCGCTGACGAAGCTGACCAGATCGCGGCCGCGGACGTTGACCTCGACCAGGACCCGGCGCTGAAGCGACTCGCGGTTGATGACCGCCGGCCCTTCGGTCTCGCGGATCGTCGCCACCGAAGCGAGCGGCACCAGATGTCCGGTCGAGGACCCGACCAGCAGCTCGCCGAAGGCCTCGGGGGTGAGCGTGGCCGGCGGCAGCAGCAGCATGAGATCGAAGCGGCGGGGCCCCTCGAAGATCTTCCCGGCGAAGCGGCCGACCCGCGAGGCCTCGACCACCTCCAGAACGCGATCTGCGCTCATCCCGTAGCGCGCCAGTCGCTGACGGTCGGGCGTGACCTCCAGAAGAGGGAGCCCGAGCACCCGCTGGACGCGCCAGTCGCCCCGCCCCGGGACGTCGCGCACCACCTTGCCGATCTCGTCGGCCGTCTTCTTGAGCACGCCCAGATCCGGCCCGAACAGCTTGATCACGACGTCGGCGCGCGAGCCGGCCAGGAGCTGGTTCACGCGGTCCTCGATCGGCTGCGACACCGACACGAACGTCGCGGGGACCTGTGACTCCACCTGCTGCTTGATCACCTCCCCGAGATCGTCGAGGTCGTGGGCGCTGGTCCACTCTTCCTTGGGGAGCAGCTTGACGTTCACCTCCGATTCGTCGGGCCCAACCGGATCGGTGGCCACCTCCGAGCGTCCGGTCAGGGTGACGATCGATTTGACCTCCGGAATGCGGGCGAGCACGTCCTCTACCTGCAGGCCCAGGCGCTGGGCCTCGGCGATCGAGATCGAGGGGAGCCGTCTGACGTCGAGCGACAACTCCCCCTCGTCGAGCCGGGGGACGAACTCCGCGCCCAGCGTCGTGGCCACCAGCGCCGTCCCGATGAGCGCCGTCGCCGCCACCGCCAGCACCAGCTTGGGACGCGGCAACAGCCGCTCGAGCAGCTGTTCGTAGCGGCGCCGCGCCCGGCCGAACAGGCCGTCGTACTTGCCGTGCGCCTTCACCGGGCCGAGCACCGTGGCGGCGAGCGCCGGGAACGCGGTCAGCGAAAACAGCAGCGCGCCGCCGAGCGCGAGCGCGACGGTGACGGCCATCGGCTTGAACATCCGCCCCTCCACCCCCTCGAGCGCCATGAGCGGCAGATAGACGAGAAGGATGATGAGCAGCGAGAAGACGACCGGGCGCGCCGCCTTTCCCATCGCCTGGGCCACCAGGTAAGAGACGTCCTCGCGGCTCCGGGCCCGCCGGACCGCGATCTCGATCAGCGCCACCTCGAGCATCACGATCGCCCCGTCGACCAGGAGGCCGAAATCGATCGCCCCCAGCGACATCAGGTTCCCGGTGATACCGATCTGGACCATGCCGATGAGCGCGATCCCCATGGCCAGCGGAATGGCCAGCGCGGCGATCAGCGCGCCGCGGAAGCTCCCCAGCGTGAAGAAGAGGACCACCGCCACCAGGAGCGCCCCCTCCGCCAGGTTGATGCCGACCGTCTTGAGCATGCGGCCGATGAACTCGGCGCGGTCGTAGTACGAGCGGATCTCCACCCCGGCCGGCAGCTCGCGCTCGATCTCGGCCAGCTTCTCCTTGACCCCGCGCACGACCGCGCGCGAGTTGGCGCCGGTCAACATCATGACCGTCCCCTTGACGATCTCGCCCTCGCCGTATTTGGTCGCGGCGCCGAAGCGGAGCGCCGCGCCGATGCGGACGTTGCCCAGGTTCTTGATCAGCACCGGCGTCCCATCGGCGTCGGAGGTCACCACCGTGTTCTCGATCTCCTCGATGCTGTGGAACTGGGCATCGGCGCGGATGGAGAACGACTCTCCGTTCTTCTCGATGTAGCCGCCGCCCATCGCCGCGTTGTTGCGCTCGAGGATGCTCTGCACATCACTCAGTGACAGCCGGTAGCCGGCCAGCCGCTTGGGATCGAGCACCACCTGGTACTGCTTGGCCTCGCCCCCCATGCCGTTGACCTCGACGACGCCGGGGACGGAGCGCAGCTTGATCGACACGTTCCAGTCGAGCATCGTGCGCAGCTCCATCGGCGTGTGCTTCTTCGAGACCAGATAGAACTCGTAGATCTCGCCGAGCCCCGTGGAGACCGGGCCGAGCTCAGGGCGGCCGTAGCCGGGCGGAATGTCGGCCTCCGCGATCGTCATCCGCTCGCTCACCATCTGGCGGGCGAGCCAGCCGTCGGTCCCGTCTTTGAAGATGACGGTGACCGCCGAGACGGCGGTCCGGCTGACCGAGCGGATCTCGTCGAGCCCGGGGATGCCGTTCATCGCCATCTCGACCGGGTAGGTGAGGTACTGCTCCACCTCCAGCGGCGACAGCCCCGGCGCGCTGGTGAGAATGGCGACCTGCGTGTTCGTCACGTCAGGGACGGCATCGATGGACAGACGCGGGATCGAGGCCAGGGCCGCCGCGAAGATGGCGGCCCAGATCGCCAGCACCACCCCGCGTCGGCGGACGGAGAGCTCGACGATGCGGGCGAGGCTCATCGGAGGAGCTCGCTCTTGAGGAGAAAGGCCCCTTCCACCGCGACCCGCTCGCCCGCCGCGAGCCCTTGCCGGATCTCGACCCGCTCGCCACCCGAGGTTCCGGTCAGCACGTTCCGGCGCTCGAAGCCGTCGCCGGTCTGCACGAACACGACCGTCTTGCCTTCGAGCTGCTCGACGGCGCTGCGCGGGACGGCCAGCACCTCGGCCGTCTCGCGCCTGTCGTCGGCGACGATCCGGGCGGTCACCAGCTGCCCCGCCTCGAGCAGCCCCTTCGGGTTGGCGAACTCCAGCCGGACCTTGGCGGTGCGGGTGGCCTGGTCGATCTCCGGAACGATGAAGGCGACCTTCCCGCGGAAGGTCTCGCCCGGCCGCGACTCGGTCCAGATCTCCACCGCCTGCCCGACGTGCACGCGAGAGAGATCCTTCTCGTAGAGATCGAGCGTCACCCAGACCAGCGAGGTGTCGGCGATCTTGAAGGCGTCGGTAGCGCGCTCGACCGCCTGCCCCAGGGTCACCGTTCGGTCGATGACCGTCCCCCCGATGGGGGCCCGAATGGGGACCCGCCCCCCGAGATCGTGGCGTTCGGCTTCGGCGATGTCGGCGGGCGAAAGCCCGATCGCGCGCAGCCGCATCGTCGCGGCGCGCACCCCCGCCTCCTCGGTCACCCACTGGGCGTGCGCCAGCTCGCGCTCGCGCTCCGAGGAGATCCGCTTGTCGGCCAGCTCGGTCTCGCGGCGCAGGTTGGCGTCGGCCGCGGTGTAGCGCGCCTTGGCGGCGACCAGATCGGCGCGTGCCTGCCCGACATCGGCGCTCTCGATCTCGGCCAGGATCTCGCCGCGGTGGACGAGATCGCCCACCCCCGCCGCCAGCCGGGAGATCCGTCCGGCCACCAGCGGGCCGACGACGGCGTAGTGGTCCTCGTGGAACGCCACGGTGCCGACCACCCGGACGTCGCCGGCGATGCGGGCCAGCTCGGCGGGCGCGACCTTGACCGGGTTCTTCTCCAGCGACTGGGCGTTCAGCTTGAGGGAACGCGGTCCGGGCGCCTCGTCCGGGGCCACGACCACCGCCGTCCCGGCCTGGGCGCCCGGCCGGCCGCGGAATGCCAGCAGCCCGCCCAGGAGGCACCCGCCTCCGATGACAGCAAGAACGATCTTCGTCCGGGTCGTCATTCTGCACCTACCGCGCGATCGAGGTTGATCGTGGCCTCCCACAGCCGCCCCAGCGTCTCGAGGTAGAGCCGTCGCGCCTCGCTGGCGTCGCGCGAGGTCTGGAGCAGTCGGAAGAGATCGAACTTTCCGGCGCGCCACCCTTCGGTCATCAACGTCACCGCCCTCTCGGCGGAGGGGAGGACCTCCCGATCGAGCAGCTCGGCCATCTGCCGCTGCGCGCGCTCGGCCTCGAAGGCGCGCTCGACCTCGAGGGCCACGTCCCGCCCGGCCAGCGCCAGCTCCTCGTCGAGCCGCGAGCGTTCGGCCCGCGCCACCGCCAGCTCCCCCTGCTGGCGGCGCCACACGGGGATCGGCACCGCCAGCCCGGCGCCGAGATAGACCTGCCCTGGAAGATCGCGTTCGAGGTCGACGAACAGCGTGGGGCTGGGGATCGCCTCGCGCCGCAGGCGTACGATGTCGGCGTCGATCTCCTCCTGGCTCGAGCCGATGACGGCCAGCTCGGCCCGACGGCTCTCGGCCCGCGCGATCAGCGCCTGCAGGTCGGCCGCGCGCGATGTTGGTGCGATGACCGGCGCATCGAGCGTGAGGGGCCGGCCGGCCGGCAAGCCGATCAGAAGGCGCAACCGGGCCAGCGCGTCCGTCGCCGCCAGCGCCGCGTCGGTCTGCGCCCGCCGCGCGATCCCCCGCTCGAGCCGGGCCAGCTCCAGGTCGACGTCCGAGGAGGCCCCGCCCTGCACCCGGTTCTGGACGGCGTCGAGCAGCTTGGCAACCAGTGCCTCGCGTGCCCCTTCCGTCTCCACCCGCGCCCGCGCCAGCTGCGCCCCCACGTACGCGGAGCGAACCCGCGCCACGGTCTCGGCGCGCGCCACCTGCTCGCGAAGCTCGGCCGTGCGCAGCGCGCGGCTGACGACCGCCCGGCGGGCCGAGCGCTGGCCGCCGATCTCGATCGTCTGCTCGGCATGCAGCAGATACTCGAGCCCGTTGCCCGAGGGATCGCGCCGCGGCCCGGCCGCCCCCGACACCACCGGGTTGCTGGGGAGCAGCAGCGAGGCGCCGATCTCTCGGGCCGCGACCGCCTGCCGCTCGGCGCGCGCCCGGCGAAGCAGCGGGCTGGCCGCCTCGGCGCGGGCGAGCGCCTCCGCCAGCGTCAGCGCCTCGCCGATTCTAGGCGGCGCTTCTGGGACGGGAGGCGCGGCGGCGGTGGGCCGCGCGGCCGCCAGCAACAACGAACAGATGCCAAATCCAAAGCTCTTCCGTGACAAACGCATGAACCTGTCTCCTCGCTGAGATTGCGATCGGCGGCCGCGCGGACGTGCGCACGCAACCACCACCGGGCGCCGGTCCGTCGCCAGAGGAACGACGGACGACGCGGGATGAACTGAGTCGGACTAGGCGCGGACGCGGGGCGGCCGGAAGACCTCGGCCGTGGTCAGACGCGAGGGGGGCGGCCGGCGATCGAAGAACACCGACCCACTAATCGAGGGCACAAGCAGCGGCTCGAGCTGAGTCGCCGGCAGGACGACCGCGAAGTCGAGCGACAACGCGGCGTCGTCGTTGCCGTCATCCGCGGAGAAGCCAGAAGCCAAAGGATCGGCGGTCAGGCAGGCCAGCACCAGCGCGACAGCCGCGCAGGCAACGAGCAGGCTCGTGACGATCCTCACATGCGAACAGTAGCACAGGCCTTCTTGGCTAAACGATAGGCGCGACACCCGATTGGTCAGTTCACGCATCCGGGCGCAACCCCATGAGCGTCTGCCCGGCGCGCACCAGGCCGCCGCGCGCGCAGCAGATCGTCGTGACGGTGCCCGCGACCGGCGCCACCACCGGCGTCTCCATCTTCATCGTCTCGAGGACGATCAGACGCTCGCCGGCGGCGACGCGCGCGCCCGGCGCCACCGCGATCTCCCAGACGCTGCCGGTGATCGCGGCGCGAACTGGCGACGGCGTCGGCGGGCAGCGCCTCGGCCTTCCCCGCGCTGTCGCCGGCGGCGGATCCGGCTCCTCGGGCGGCGGCGGCAGCGAGGCCCAGCGCGCGCGCTCCTCGGCGAAGGCCGCTCGCTGTTTGAGGCGAAACGCCTCGATCGACGTCTGGTTCTCGTCGAGAAACGCCCGGTACTCGGCGAACCGGAAGGTGGTCTCTTCGATCTGGAGGCCGACGTTGCCGCGCGGGAAGGCGGCGCGGAACGCCAGCAGCTCGCGCTCGCCGATCGGCGTGAAGCGGATCTGATCGAAGAAGCGCAGCAGCCAGCGCTTCTCGCCGGGAAACGCCGCGCGTCTCGTGGAAGCGATTCCACATCTGGCAGGTCCGCCCCACGAACTGGTAGCCGCCCGGGCCCTCCATGCCGTAGACGCAGAGATAGGCGCCGCCGATCCCGACGGCGTTCTCGGGCGTCCAGGTGCGGGCGGGGTTGTACTTGGTCGTCACCAGGCGGTGGCGCGGATCGAGCGGCGTCGCCACCGGCGCGCCGAGGTAGACGTCGCCGAGCCCGAGGACCAGGTAGCTCGCCTCGTGGACGATGCGACGGACGTCTTCGATGCTGTCGAGGCCGTTGATGCGGCGGATGAACTCGATGTTGCTCGGACACCAGGGGGCGTCGGGGCGCACCGACTGCGTGTACTTGCGGATGGCCAGCTGCGTGGCGGGATCGTCCCACGACAGCGGCAGGTGGACGATCCGCGAGGCGACCTCGATCTCGTCGGTGGCGGGAAGCGCGCTTTCCACCTCCTCGAGGAGCGCGAGCAGCCGTTCGCGCGGCAGCCGGCGATCGTCGTAGTGGATCTGCAGCGAGCGGATGCCGGGGGTCAGGTCGACGACGCCGGCGAGCTCCCCCGCAATCTGCCGCGCCACCAGCGCCTCCTGCAGCGCGTGGACCCGGAAGCGCAGCGCGAGATCGAGCACGGGCGGTCCGTACTCGATCAACAGATTGGCGTCGCCGTCCTGGCGGATCACCACGGCGGGTCGGTCGTCGCGGGCGGCGGCGCGTCGACAGGACCGGCGAGCCAGGAGCGGCGGGCGTCGCGCGCTTCGACGATCCGGCCGGTGGCGCCAAGGACGGTGACGAGAGCGTTTCGATCGCCTGCGCTCTGCGCGCGCGACCGCTGCGCGCGCCTCGTCCAGCGAGACCGGGACGAAGCGGACGACGTCGCCCGGCCTTGAGCTGGCCCATCTTCCAGAGCTCCGCCTCGATGATGGTGGCCGGGACAGACGAAGCCGCCCAGGCTGGGGCCGTCCGGGCCGAGCAGGATCGGCATGTCGCCGGTGAAGTCGATGGTGCCGATCGCGTAGGCGTTGTCGTGGATGTTCGAGGGGTGCAGACCGGCCTCGCCGCCGTCGGTGCGCGCCCAGCGCGGCTTGGGCCCGATGAGCCGCACGCCCGTGCGGCTGGAGTTGTGGTGAACGCGCCAGCCGGTGGCGTAGAGCGCGGCGATGTCCTCGTCGACGAAGAAGTCGGGCGCGGCGTGCGGGCCGGGCATGACTGCGATCTCCCAGGTCTCGGTCAACGCAGGGACGAGCGCGGGCGGCAACGGAGTCGGTGCGGGCGCCGTGGCGGATGAATCGCCCGGGCGCAACACGTCGCCCGGTTGCAGCGCGCGGCCGCCGTGGCCGCCGAACAGACCCAGCGTGAAGGTGGCGCGGCTGCCGAGATAGGCGGGGACGTCGAAACCGCCGCGGATCGCCAGGCTGGCGCGGCTGCCTGGACCGCGCACCGGGCCCATCCGAAGCAACGCCCCGGCCGGGATCTCCACCGCCCGAAATCGCTCCATCGGCGCGCCGTCGAGCGTCGCGTCCATGTCGGCGCCGGTCAGCGCCACGACAGCCGCCGAGTGAAAGCGCAGCGTCGGTCCGACCGCCGTGCACTCGAGCGCGGCCGCCCCTTCGGGGTTCCCCACCAGTCGATTTGCCAGGCGGAACGACAGCGCGTCCATCGGTCCCGACGGGGGGACGCCGACGTGCCACAAGCCGAGACGTCCCGGCCAGTCCTGCACCGTGGTCTGCGCGCCCCCCTCGACGACCTCGATGCTGGCGGGCCGGTGGTCGACGGAGGCCAGCAGGCCGGTGAACACCTTGCCGGCGACGAACTCGGGAAGATCGAGCGCCTCGATCAGATAGGCGCGGTTGGTCTCGACACCCGACAGACGGCAACGTCCGAGCGCCTCGACCAGCCGAGCCCGCGCCTCGGCGCGCGTCGCGCCGCGCGCGATCACCTTCGCCAGCAGCGGATCGTAGTAGGGGGAGACCTCGCTCCCGGTGTCGACGCCGGTCTCGACGCGCAGCCATTCGGCCTTCGGGAAGGCGACCTCGGTCAGCACGCCGACGCTCGGCTGAAACCCGCGCGCCGGATCCTCGGCGTAGATGCGCGCCTGGATGGCGGCGCCGCGCGGCGCCGGCGCGACGTCCAGCGGCAGCGGCTCGCCGGCCGCCACCCGCACCATCCACTCGATGAGATCGAGGCCGGTCACCTCCTCGGTGACGCCGTGCTCGACCTGGATGCGCGTGTTCACCTCGAGGAAGTAGAAGCGCTGGTCGCGCGGATCGAGCACGAACTCCACCGTGCCGGCCGAGCGGTAGCGCGCGGCCGCGCCCAGACGGACGGCCGCGTCGTCGAGGCCGGCGCGCGTCTCGTCGGAGAGCCCCGGCGGCGGCGTCTCCTCGACGACCTTCTGGTTGCGGCGCTGGAGCGAACAGTCGCGCTGGCCGAGCGCCAGCACGCGGCCGGCGCCGTCGCCGAAGATCTGCACCTCCACGTGGCGCGCCGGATCGACCAGCTTCTCGAGGTAGACGCCCTTGTCCTTGAAGTGCGCGGCGCCGAGGCGCACCACCGAGTCGAACGCCGCGGCGAGCTCGTCGGCGCTCGCGCAGCGGCGCATCCCGATGCCGCCGCCGCCGGCCGTGCTCTTGAGCATCACCGGAAAGCCGATCCGGCTCGCCGCCGCCTGCGCCTCCGCGAGATCGGCGAGGAGCCCGGTCCCCGGCAAGAGCGGCAGCCGGGCCTCGGTCGCCAGCGCCCGCGCGGTGTGCTTCAGCCCGAAGGCGCGCATCTGCGCGGATGTTGGCCCGATGAAGACGATCCCCGACCGCTCGCAGCGTGCCGCCAGCTCGGGGTTCTCGGCCAGAAAGCCGTAGCCGGGATGAATCGCCTCGGCGCCGGTGCGCGCGACCGCCTCGAAGATCCGATCGGCGTCGAGGTAGCTCTCCGCGGGCGCCGCGCCCCCGATCTCCACCGCCTCGTCGGCAGCGGCGACGAAGAGGCGCGCCCGCG
The DNA here is from genome assembly GCA_963831685.1 of uncultured Pseudomonadota bacterium. Taxonomy (GTDB): domain Bacteria; phylum Myxococcota_A; class Polyangia; order Fen-1088; family Fen-1088; genus JADGRB01. The sequence goes on along the minus strand of CAWHRJ010000002.1, from coordinate 597,753 downwards.
TCGGCCGTCGGAGTGCACCGCCACCGAGCCGATGCCCAGGCGACGAAGAGTGCGGAAGATGCGCAGCGCGATCGCGCCTCGGTTCGCGACCAGGACCTTCTTGAACATCCGCTAGCCGGCCCTCCAGACGAGCAGCCGCACCGGCGTCGGGTTGTAGCCGTTGCACGGATTGTTGAGCTGCGGGCAGTTCGAGATCAGCACCAGCACGTGCGTCTCGGCCCGCATCTCGACGTAGCGCCCCGGCCCCGACACGCCGTCCTCGAAGGTGAGCGCCCCCGCCGGCGTGACCGGCACGTTCATGAAGAAGTTGATGTTGCTGGGGAGATCGCGCTTGGTCATCCCGCGGCCAGCGCGCGCCAGCGCCAGCAAGAAGCTGTCGCGGCAGTTGTGCATGTACTTCTTCTCCAGGGCGTAGCGCACCTGGTTGCTCTCCGCCGAGCAGGCGCCCCCCAGCGTGTCGTGCCGGCCGCAGGTGTCGGCGACGATGGTCAGCAGCGGGCGCCCCTCGCTCGACATGAGACGCGTCCCGGTGGTGAGGTAGAGGTTGCCCTGGCCGCGGATCGTCTCGGTCGCGCTGTAGCGCTCGTCGAGATCGCGGCTGTTGAAGAACAGCGTATCGACCGCCTGATTCCCCTCGAGGTCGACGATGCGGAAGAGGTCGCCGGGCGCGATCTCGTGCGTCCAACCCTCGCCCGCCGGGCAGCGTGACGTCGAAGTCGGCCGTCGCCGGATCGCGCGTGCTCTCGACCAGCCGGGCGCTCACGCGGTCACCTCCCCCATCTCCTTCAGATAAGCGGCGGTCAGCGCGAAGCCGCGGCCATTCTCCGGGCGCGACAGCCGGCAGGGATCGTCGGCGGCGGCCGGCGGTCCGTCGCTGATCACCAGCTCGACCGGCGGCGGGCCGTAGGTCTTCGCGGGATCGAGCGGGTGCGGCGTGTTCGACAGGACCACCAGCGTCTCCATCTCGAACCGCAGCTCGACGGCCGCGCCGGGGCGCGAGTTGCCGGCGACCCAGCCGAGCCCCCCGGCCTCGTCGACGCCGACCCGCACGAAGAAGTTCACGTTGGCCACGACGTCACGCTTGCCGAGCCCGTGCTTGCCGAGCGCAACCAGCAGGTTGTCGCGCGCGTTGCGGTGCCAGTCGTTGCGCAGCTCCTGGTACGACCCGGCGCCGAAGCGGGCCGCGTTCGCCGCCGCGTCCCCCAGCCCCGAGATGGTGTCGTGCCAGCCGCAGTCATCGGCGACGATCGAGGCGAGCACCCGCCCCATGTCCGAGTAGAGCACGCGACCCGGTGGTCAGGAAGGCGGTGAACTGCGCCTTCAGCGTGTCGGCCATGTTGTAGCGCTCGAGCGGATCGGCCGCGTTGTAAAACAGCGCCGACACGCAGGCGCGCCCCTCGACGTCGACCAGGCGCAGCCGCTGATTCCGGCGCAGCCGGCCCGACCAGGCCTGACCGCCCCGCAAGCTCGATCTACTGTTCTCTTGGGGCTTCATTCGACTTCGTCTCCCACGACGGTCATGCGAAAGACCGGCAACTTATCAGCGGCCTGCGCGGCGCGCGGGTGAATCAGCTCCTCCAGGTGGTGGCGCGCGGCGATGAAGGCGGGCGAGAGGAACTGCTCGGCGCTGCGCGGCCGCGGGACCGCCACCTCCATCACCTCGCGCACGCGGCCCGGGTGCGCGTCCAGGATCAGGATCCGGTCCGAGAGGTAAACCGCCTCGTCGAGATCGTGGGTGATGAAGAGGATCGTGATGTCGACCTGACGCCAGATCTGCAAGCAGGTACGACTGCATCTGGCAGCGCGTCTGCGCGTCGAGCGCGCCGAACGGCTCGTCCATCAGCAGCATGCGCGGCCGGTTGGCCAGCGCGCGCGCGATCGCCGCCCGCTGCTTCATCCCGCCCGAAAGCTGGTGCGGGTAGGCGGCGGCGAACTTGGTCAGGCCGACCACCTCCAGCCACGTGCGCGCCTCCCGCTCGGCCTCGCCGCTCGACATGCCGCTGCCGACCTCCATCCCGAACATCACGTTCTTGAGCACGGTCAGCCAGGGGAAGAGCGTGTAGCTCTGGAACACCATCCCGCGATCGGGGCCCGGGCCGTGGATCGGCTTTCCGTCGAGCAGCATCTCGCCCGCCCGTCGCGTGCCTCGAGCCCCGCCACCAGACGCGCCAGCGTCGACTTGCCGCAGCCCGACGGCCCGATCACGCACATGAGCTCGCGCCGGTGGACCTGGAACGAGACGCGATCGAGCGCCACGGTCGGCGGGCGGCCGCGCGCGCTGAAGCTCTTGGAGAGGTCGGCGACGTCGAGGATCACCGGGCGCTGCTTGATGCGCGCGAACCGCGCGGAGACCTCGGGCGCCTGATCGAGGTAGCTCGGGACGGCCAGCGACGCCTCGGCCGATGTCGTCTCGGTGCTCATGCGCGCGGCCTCCTCGGCGGCGCCGCCGGCCGACGGCCCATCGGCTGCCGCGGGCGGGGCCTGCCGCCCGCCGCGGCGCACGCGCGCCAGCGTCTTCGAGAACCAACCCTCCCGCGCCGTCTTCATCCAGGGGAAGAGCTGCCGCCCCAGCGAGGCCAGCACGATGTCGGTGCCGAGCCCGATGAGGCCGATGAGGATGATCGAGGCGAAGACGCGATCGTAGGCGCGGTACTTCGCCCTGCTGGTTGATGAAGTAGGTGATCCCGGAGCTGACGCCGATGAGCTCGGCGACGATGAGGTAGGTCCAGGCCCAGCCGAGCAGCACGCGCATGTCGGTGTAGACGTCGGTGACGATCCCCGGCAGCACCACCCTGGTGATGAGCGCGCGCCGCGAGGCCCCCAGCGTCTCCGCCGCCTCCAGCAGCGCCGGATCGATCCGCCGGGTCGTGTTGGCGATGACGAGGACCTGCTGGAAGAACGTCCCGATGAAGATGATGGCGACCTTGGGCGCGTCCTCGATCCCCATCACCGCCACCGCCAGCGCGCCGAACGCCGGCGCCGGCAGGTAGCGGAAGAACTCGATGAACGGCTCGGTCAGCCGCACCGACGGCGGGCAGCGCGCCGCACAGGATCCCGAGCGGCACGCCGATGATCGACGAGAAGAAGAAGCCCCAGAAGATCACCTGGATGCTGTGCCAGAGCGCCTGGTGCAGCCACGGCTCCTCCGGCCGCGCCGGCGGCGTCGTGAAGCCGGTCACCAGCGCGCGCGCCACCTCGTGCGGCGCCGGGAGAAACACCGGGTTGGCCGGGCGCCCCACCGCCTGCCGTCCGTGGCGTCCGGCGATCTCGCCGTTCTCGCTGGCGAACGCGGCCTTGTCGACCAGCTCGCCGGCGGTCATCCAGGCGCTGTCGCCCGGATCGGTCGACCCGCACCATCGGGTGCCAGAGGAACGGCAGGTAGCTGACCGCGCACCAGAGCGCGAGCGGCCCCAGGAACGAGGCCGCCCAGAACCATCCGCTGGCCCGGGGCGAGAGACCCGCCAAGGGCCTGGTCCATGAGCCGCGCATGGCGCCCACTGCGTTCCTCCCGCGCCGGCGAAGCCGGCTACTTCGCGAGCGCTTCCTTGGACAGCGAGCCGTCGATGTAGGACGCGACCGGCTGCGGCTTGGCGTAGACCTTGTTGGCGACGTTGAAGTCGTCCGCGACCTTGCCGCTGCCGAGCAGTGACGCGAGCGTGTCCGTCGGCGTGAAGCGCGTGAGCGCCTCTTCGGGCGTCAGGAAGTGCGTCCCCGGCATGTACGTGGCGTACTCGGCCGCCGGGACGCCGGCGCGGCCGGCCATGATCTTCACCGCCTCATCCTTGTTTGCTGGATCCTTGACGAAGGTGACGATGCGGTTCCAGACCTTCACGAAGTTGACCCAGTCGGCGCGCCGCGCTGCGCCAGGCTCTGCGGGCTGACGCAGACGAGATCGTAGATGAGGCCCGGCAGGTCGGCGCTGGTGAAGATCGCCTTCGAGCCGGCCGCCCCCTTGAGCGCCTGCCCGGCGTTCGGCTGCCAGGCGCCGATCGCGTCGACGCTGCCCGAGGCCAGCGTCTGCGCCGTCTCGTGCGTCGGCACGTTGACCAGCTTGACGTCGGTGATCTTGAGGCCGATCTTCTCGAGCGCCTTGGTCGAGCATCAGGTGCTCGACCAACCCGACCTCGAGACCGACCTTCTTCCCCTTCAGCGCCTTGAGGTTGTTGATGCCCTTCCTGGCGACGATCATGTCGTTGCCGGCGCTGTAGTCGGTCACCAGGATCGCGACGCTGCGCGCGCCGGGCGCGCCGGTGACCAGCGCGTCGCCCATCGTCATCATGACGGCGTCGACCTTGCCGGCCGTGAAGGCGTCCATCGACGGCGCGTACTCGAACCAGTCGAACTTGACGTCGACGCCAGCCTCCTTGAACCAGCCCTTCTGGATCCCGATCTCGAACGCCGTCCAGCCCGGCCAGTCAGAGAACGCGACCCGCAGCGGCGGCTTGGCCGGCGCCGGCGGCGGCGCGGCCGGCGCGGGAGCCATGGCCGGCGCGGCGGGAGGGGCGGGCTCTTTGCTGCAGGCCCCGAGCGATCCAAAGGTGCCCAGGCTGAGGAGAGCGGCGGCGAGGAGCGACGAATGAGCTTTCATTCGCCGAGGATAGAAAGAGTCGCGTTGCCGGGAGATGTCGTCCCGAACCGGAAAGAGTAACTTCCGCGTCACTGACGGGTAGCTAGCTGTCAGCTCAGCTGTCAGCTAGCTGGAGCCCAGGATCCGCGCGACGAACGTCGGCCGCAGGTAGAAGCCGTGCTTGCCGACGCGGGTGGGGCGGCCGGCGGCGTCGTAGGCGTCGCGCGTGTCCTCGGCGTCGCGCCCCTTGGGGCGGACCTGAAGAACCGCGCCGAGGTGGCCGGTGATCTCGGCGGCGCGCCCCTGGCGGTAGTAGCCGCGCACGAAGAGATCGAAGTCGTCGCGCAACGCACGCGCCTCTTCGGCGTCCGGCGACCAGAGGCGAACCGCGGCCACGCGGCGCTCGCCGACAGAGCGGGCGCCGGCCGGGACGGTGAGCGCCACGAACAGGACGCGCGCCAGCTTCTCGCGGACGTAGCTCGTCTCCCAGGACTCGGCCGCGATCGCGACGGGATCGATCTGGCAGACGGCGGTCGACTCGAGCGGCTCCAGTGATTCGTCGACGGGGACGGTCTTGAGCTCGACGCCGAGCGCCGCGAAGTCGGGGCCGCGCGCGCCGCCCACCGCCGCGCCCAGCTCCTGCTCGATCACCTGGCCCGACCACCCCTTGGTGCGCACGTTGCCGATCGGGACTGGCAGGCCGAGCGCGTCCGCCAGCTCGGAGAGCTCGACGCCGACCAGCGCCCGCGCGTGGGCCAGGAGCGCGTCCAGCGTCTCGGCCGGTTCGGTCACCCCCTGACCGTGATCGAATTCTGGAGTGGCGTCCAGCGCGGGATGGACGAGCTATGCCGATCTGTCGCCAAAAACGCGGGCAAAAGAGCCACCCCCTTTACCCGTTGAAAGCGGGACGCATTAGCGGTAGCACGTTGGCCATGAGCAACCGTGTCTTCAATTTCAGCGCAGGGCCGGCCATGCTGCCGACCGAGGTTTTGGAAGCGTCCGCCAAGGCTCTGGTCGATTTCCAGGGCAAGGGGTTCGGCATCGCCGAGTGCAGCCACCGCGGCAAGGAGTTCGACGGCGTCCTCGACGAGGCGATCGCCAAGTGCAAGTCGCTGCTCGGGGTCCCCGACACGCACGACATTCTTTTTCTCCAAGGCGGGGCGACCCAGCTCTTCAACACCATCCCGATGAACTTCCTCAACGGCACCGCCGACTACGTAGTCGGCGGCGAGTGGTCGAAGAAGGCCGCCTCGGCCGCGCAGGCGGCGTACGGCGAGAAGATTCGCGTCATCGCCTCGAGCGAGGAGACCAAGTTCGACCGCCCGCCCACGGGCTGGAAGGCCGACCCGAGCGCGGCGTACCTGCACGTCTGCTCGAACGAGACCGTGCACGGCCACCGCCTCGTCGAGTGGCCCGAGCACGCCAACCTGGTGGTCGACGCCAGCTCCGAGATGATGTCCCGCCCGCATCCCGTGGGCCGCACGGCGCTCGTCTACGCCGGCGCGCAGAAGAATCTCGGCCCGGCCGGCGTCGTGGTGGCCATCGTCCGCAAGGACCTCTACCCGCGCATCGCCAAGAGCGTGCCCAAGATCTTCAGCTTCCAGGCGCTGGCCGAGGCGAAGAGCTGCCTCAACACGCCGCCGACGTTCGGCATCTACTTCCTGCTCGAGACCTTCCGCTGGCTGGAGGCGCAGGGGGGCCTGCCGGCGATCGAGAAGCGCAACGCCGAGAAGGCCGCGCTCATCTACGGCGCGATCGACGGCTCGGGCGGCTTCTACAAGGGGACCGTCGCCGACAAGGGCGCGCGCAGCCACATGAACGTCACCTACCTCCTGCCGAGCGAGGAGCTCACCGACAAGTTCGTCAAGGAGGCGTCGAAGAACGGCATGGTGGCGCTCAAGGGCTACCGCACCGTGGGCGGCATCCGCGCGTCGATCTACAACGCCATGCCGGTCGCCGGCGCCAAGGCCCTGGCCGATTTCATGGCGACCTTCGCCAAGGCGAACGGGTAGTCGCGGCTACTCGGTGCGCCGGAACTTCTGGGGGTCGAGACCGAACTTCTTGATCCAGCGCCAGACGGCTGCGCGGTGCTTGCCGAGCTCGCGCGAGACGTCGGCCACGTTTCCCTCGTAGCGGCGCAGCGAGTCTTCGATCTGCGCGGGCGTCGGCGAGGGGCCGTTGGCGCGCCGCGCGCCGGCTGCGGCCGGCACCGCCAGCACGCGCGCGATCGGCTCGGGCAGGTCGCGCAGCGCGATCGACTTGTCGCCGCCGGTCAGCACCGCGGCCGTCGAGATGATCTTCTCGAGCTCGCGCACGTTGAGCGGCCAGGCGTGCAACGCCAGCGCCCGGAACGCCGGCTGCTCGAACTTGCAGGTTGCCGATGCCCGGGCGAGGAAGTGCGCCGTCAGCGCCCCCAGATCCTCGACCCGGTTGCGCAGCGGCGGCAGGTGGATCGGCGCCGCGCCGAGGCGGGCCACGATGTCGTCGCGCATTCCCGCGGGCCCCTTGCCCGGGCCGGCGGCGGTCCGGTTGGTGGCGGCGACGATCCGCACGTCCATCCGGCGCGGTCGCGTCGACCCCAGCGGCGTCAGCTCGCGGTCCTGCAGAAACCGCAGGATCTTGATCTGCGCCTCGGGGGTCATCTCGCCGATCTCGTCGAGGAAGAGCGTGCCCCCCTCGGCCTCCTCGATGAGCCCCGCCTTGGATTGGTGCGCGGTCGAGTGCGCGCCTTGCCGGTAGCCGAACAGCTCGCTCTCCACCAGCTCGCGCGGGATGGCCGCGCAGTTGATGGCGACGAAGCGCCCCTTCCCCTCGCGCCCGCTCGCCTCGTGCACGGCGCGCGCGTAGACCTCCTTGCCGACGCCGGTCTCACCGACGATCAGGAGCTCGCCCTCCGAGGCCGCCAGCCGCCGCAACCGATCGCAGGCGACCGCCAGCGCAGGCGACGCGGTCGCCACCGGCCCGAACGGCGCCACCAGCTCGGCCTTGATCGCCTCGAGCTCGATCTGCGACACCATCCGGAACACGGCCACGTGGTTGCCGAAGAAGAGCAGCGCCCCGTCGCGGAGACGGACCTTGCCCGCGCTTCCCTCCAGGCGGAGGTTGTCGACCCAGGTGCCGTTCTTGCTGCCGAGGTCCTCGAGGTCGAAGCCGCCGGGCCCGCGCGTGAGGCGGGCGTGCTGTCCCGACACCAGGCCGTCGTCGAGCACGGCGGCGTTGGCCGAGACCGGCAGCCCTTCGGCCCGTCGGCCGACGTAGAGATCGTCGCCGACGATCTGCAGCCGCGTGCGCGCCGGCAGCGCGGGCGATTCGGCGCTCCCCATCACCAGCAACACGGCGCGATCCTTGTGCTCGCCCGGCGAGAGCGGAGACTGGACCGCCGTCAGCGTCTGTTCGGCGGGATCGCGCATCCCCCGAGACTAGCACCCCGCGCCCGTCTTTGAGCACGCGCCTAGGAGCCGCCTCTCACGATTCGTCACATCTCCGGGCCGCAAACATCCGCGGATTCAAGTGGCTGCCGCCCGCGTCGGGCAACATCCGCGGATTCAAGTGGCTGCCGCCCCGCGCCGGGCAACATCCGCGGATTCAAGTTGGGTGCGCTCGCGGCGCGAGGCGGGGCGCTCCTCGACCCGCAACGGACCACCCGCGCGCCTCCATCCGACGCGCGCCATCCAGGTGGCGGGCGACGCCGTCGCCGAAGGAGCGTCGGTGATCGCGTCGGCGGTTGCGGGCGCGCGCTGCCACCCCGAGAAGTGCGGCCCCGAGCGGCGCGGGTCGATGCAGGCGGGCGCCCGGAGGTGTTTGCGGAAGTTGAGCAACACACGTAGACCATGCTGGTCCGCATCTGGCGCGGCGTGGTCAGCGGGCGCGCATGATAGCGGTCGCCGACGACTCGCCCTTTGCGCCCGAGGGCGCGGTTGACCGCCAGCGCCAACCCTGCACCGGGTATCGCGGATCGACCTTCGGCCGCGTGTCGTGGGGCATCGAGGGACGGCCGCGCGGTTTCCGCCCGGCGCCCTTGCGAGCGCCACCCCACGTGCGTGGTGCCCCGAGGGGCAAGTCGAGCTGACGCCGTCGCACCGTCTTGATTCCGCGCATGTCCCGTTGTCGGGCGCGGACCGCGGCGGGTTGCGGGGTGTGCGGCCGGACGACCGCTGCGACGCGGCGCCTGGGTGACTTGATTCGAGTCTGCGGAGGTGAGGTCGGCGGAGACGGGACGCCGATGGGGTGGGCGCGTCGGCGCGCGGGCGGCTCGACCTTGATTGCGCGGATGTTGGTGCCGCCGGAGATGTGACGGATCGTGAGGGAGCCGTCTAGAAGGCATCTCATGACCCTTTTGGCTCAGAGGTGTGGGCGAGCGCAGCGGGCTCCGCCGCGCGAAGCGAGGGGGCCCGGGGACGCGAGCGGCAGCGAGCCGGCCCGTCCAATCGAGCCGGCCCCGTCTAGTCGCAGCCGAGGCGCGCCAACTGGGGGGCGCTGATGGTCAACGTCGCGCCGTCGCCAAGCTGGCCGGTCGTGTCGGCGCCCCAGCAGGTGGCGTGGCCCGACGCGGAGGCGCAGGTGTGGAGCGCGCCCGCCGCGACCGTCCCCGCGGCGCCCGCGACCCTGGCCGGCGTCGGGCGATCGACGGTCGTGCCGTCGCCGAGCTGGCCGCTGTCGTTCGCCCCCCAGCACCAGACGCTGCCGTCGGCGAGATCGGCGCAGCTGTGCACGCCGCCGGCCGATACGCCGATTGCCGCGCCCGTGATTCCACCGACCGCAGCGGGCGTCGCGACGGCGGCGCCCGCTGCGCCCAGCCCCAGCTGGCCGCGCTCGTCGGCGCCCCAGCACCAGAGGCCGCCCGCGCCGTCGACGGCGCAGGTGTGCGCCCCGCCGGCCGAGAGCGAAGCCACCATCAGCCCGCCGGGCAGCGCCGCGGTGACGGGCGTCGGCTGATCGGCCGACCCACCGTCGCCGAGTTGGCCGCTCGAGCCGGCCCCCCAGCACCAGGCTTGCCCCGTCAGGTCCACCGCGCAGCTGTGATCGCCGCCGGCGGTGATGGCCGTCGCGCGCACGGCGGTCGGCCCGAGCGCGACCAGCGCCGGCGCCGCGCGCGAGGTGAGCGTGCCGTCGCCGAGCTGGCCGTGGCTGTTGTCGCCGAAGCAGAGGATCTCGCCCCCAGGCGCGTCGTCCGGTGAGACGAGGACGCAGGTGTGCGCGTCGCCCGCCGCGGCGGCGGTGGCCCTGTTGGCGCCGGCCGGCAGCGCGACCTCGACCGGCAACGGGGTGTCGATGGCGTGGCCGGGGCCGAGCTGGCCGCTCGAGCCGCGGCCCCAGCACCAGAGTGCCGCCGACGAATCGATCGCGCAGGTGTGGAGCGCGCCCGCCCAGATCGCCGATGGCGCGAGCTCCACCTTGATGGGCGCGGGGAGGCCGCGGTCGACGTTGTCGTTGTCGCCGAGCTGGCCGGCCTGATCGGAGCCCCAGCAAACGAAGGCGTCCGGGGCACCGGCGGCACCGTGGCTGACGGCGCAGGTGTGCGCGCCGCCGGCCGCGATCTGGCCGGCGCTCCCCGCGACCGCCACCGGACGCGTCCGCGCGACGTCGCGCCCGTCGCCGAGCTGGCCGTAGTGGTCGTCGCCCCAGCAGAAGACGGCGCCGTCCCGGGTCGTCGCACAGGAGAAGGTCGCCCCGGTCGCCACGACGGCCGCGTTGGCCAGGCCGGTGACGGGGACCGGTTCTGGGATGCCGCTCATCGACCCCTCGCCGAGCTGGCCGCTTCCGTTCTGTCCCCAGCAGAGGATCTGCCCTCCGACGCGCACGATGCAGGTGTGCTGCGCGCCGGCGTCGATCGCCACGGGATCGACCACGATCTGCGCCAGCGTCGGTTGCGTCACCGGCGTCGTGGCGTCGCTGGTGCCGTTGCCGATCTGCCCCTGGCTGTTGCTCCCCCAGCAGCGGACCGCGCCGGCGCTCATCGCGCAGGTGTGCGAAAGACCGGTGGCGACCGCCAGGACTTTGCTCAGCCCCGGGACGGCGACGGGCAGCGCCCGGTTGGTCGTCGTGCCGTCGCCCAGCTGGCCGCTCGTGTTGCTCCCCCAGCAGGCGACGGTGCCGTCGGTGAGCAGCGCGCAGGCGTGCTGCCAGTGTGCTGCCAGGGCGCGCACCCCCGTGAGCCCGGCGACGGGCGTCGGTCCGCGCGGCGTCGTCGTGGGCGTGCCGTCGCCGAGCTGACCGTCGCTGTCGTCGCCCCAGCAGACGGCGCTGCGATCGGCGAGCAGCGCGCAGGAGAACCCGTTGCCCGCGACCACCGCCGTGGCGCCGCTGACGCCGGCGACGGCGATGGGCCCGAGCTGGTCGACGCCGCCGCCGTCGCCGAGCTGCCCGGTGTCGTCGGCCCCCCAGCAGGCGACGGTGCCGCCGGTGCGCACCGCGCAGGCGTGCCGCGCGCCCACCGCGACGGCCAGGGCGTCGTCGAGGCCGAGCACGCGCGTGCCCGTCGAGCGTGGCGTCAGCGTCCCGTCGCCCAGCTGGCCGTCGTCGTTGCGCCCCCAGCAGGTGACGCCGCCGTTCTGGCGCAGGGCGCAGCTCGCCGAGGCACCCGCTGCCAGCGCCACGATCGGGTCGGCGCCGCACGAGCTCGTCACGCAGGCGTTCGATTGGTCTCCCGCGGCCGCCAGGTAGCGCCGTTGCGACGCGCAGGTCGCGTCGAAGGTGCTGCAGCGGCTGTCGCTCTCGCAGAACGCGTCGCTGCCGCACTGGCTGTTGGCGTGGCAGACGAAGTCGCCCGGACCAAAACAGCCGGGCGAGAGCGCCGCCAAAGCGACGAGCGCGGCCCCGGCACACGCGGCCCCGGCGCGCCTCAAAACGCCCCTCCGATCGCTCCGGGCGCGATCCAGAGCGCCACCGCGTCCTCGCGGGCGTGACGGCGCACCAGCAGAAAACGGCCCACGCCCGTCGCCACCAGGGCGCCGCCGATCGCCAGCGCGCCGATCGCCACGTCGAGGCGCGCTCCCGCCGTCGACCAGCGGCTCGCGTAAGCGGCGTAGTTGTTGCTCGTGCCCTCGGCGTCGTTCTTGGCGCTCTCGGCGGCGACGAGGTAGCCGACGCCGATGCCGAGGGCGACGATCCCCGCGCCGGTCAGCCCGAGGCCCCAGGGATCGCGGCTCCAGCGCGGGGGCGCCGGTTTCGGCGGCGGCGGCGGGGGCGCCGTCGTGATCACCACCTCCGGCTTCTTGGCCAGCTCCTGGGCGCAGCGGGCGAGCGCGATCTGCGTGGCGTCGACCTGCAACGCCGGCGGCCCGGTGGTCAGGAAGCGCTGGTAGAGGACGACCGCGTCCCGGCAGTCACCGGAGAGGCGCTTCGCCTGCGCCTCGGCGAACAGAAACTCGCGCCGCGGATCGAGCGCGAAGCCCGCCTCGAGATCGCGCACCGCCGCCGCGTAGTCGCGCGTCTCGAATCCCTCGAGCGCGCGATCGTAGAGCGCCTGCGCCGCGGGGTGCATCGGCCCTTCGAGCTCGCGCGGTCCGGCATCCACCGCGTCTGTCGGCGCCGCGGCTGCTGGCGCCGCGGTTGCGGGCGTGTCGGCCGCGCGCGCCGCGACCGGCGCGCCGCAGACGCCGACCGCGAGGAGGGCGCAGAGGGCGCCGTTTGAGGCGCGCCCCAGGTGTCCGCGTCGAGGTGAGCAGCGCTGGATGGCCCTTCCACGTTATGCCCGCAGGGATGCGCTGTCGAGACCGACGATCGCGCCGCTCGACCTAAGGCGGTTTGGGTGAGTCGGGATCCCAGGTGCGGAGCCGCGACACGGGGGCGGCCGGGGTCGGCGCCGCCTGCACGTGCGGGCGCTTCGCCCGGCGCACGCGCGCCGGCCCCGGATCGGCCGCCGCCGGCGTCACCGCGGCCGCGGCGACCTTCGTTTCGGGCGCCGGGTGTGGTGTTGGCGGCCGAGGCTCGACCGTGCGGGCGAGCGCGGCCGGTACCGCCGCCGTGGGCAGGGCGAGCGTGGGGCGCGTCGCCGCGCGGGCGTTTTCCTGGTGGGTCACCCACTTCTTGACGGCAAACCCTCCCGCCAGCGCGCACACGGCGGCGAAGGCCACCAGGCCGAGCGCGCGCAGCCAGCGCTCGCCCGCGCGGGCGCGCCGGCGCGTCGGACCGAAGGCGTCGGTGGCGGTGCGCTCGCCGGGATCGCCCGAATGGATCGTGATCGGGCGGGCGGCGAGGTGCTCGCCCAGCGACTTGCCGGCGCGCTGCGCCTCGCGCCAGGCGGCCAGCTCCTCGGCGAACAGCTCCTGCATGAGCGCGCCGAGCGCCACGGTCGACACCGGCAGGCTCGCCTCGCGCGCGAACCCCTCGAGCGCGACCTGCAGCGCCTGCATGCTGGCAAAGCGATGATCGGGATCGGGCGCCAGCGCGCGCATCACGATAGCCGCCAGCGCGGGCGGGTAGGGCCCCTTGTCCTCGGGCCAGACGGGCGGCGGCGCCACGCCGGTGGCGATCCGGTTCAGGATCTCGAGATCGCTGTCGCCCGAGAAAGGCGGGCCGCCGGTCGTCAGCTCATAGAGGATGGTCCCGAGCGCGAAGACGTCGCTGCGGCGATCGACGGCGCGGCCGCGGCACTGCTCGGGCGACATGTAGGCGAACTTCCCCTTGAGCGTCCCCTCCTGGGTCCGCGTCCTTTGGAAAGCCCACTTGGCGATGCCGAAGTCCGACACCTTCACCGCGCCGTCGTAGGAGACGAGCACGTTCGACGGCGAGACGTCGCGGTGGACGATTCCCAGCGGCTCGCCCCCCGGGCCGATGCGGTCGTGCGCGTAGTGGAGCCCGTCGGCGGCGGCGGCCACGATCCCGATCGCATGCGCCAGCTCGAGCGGCGCGGTCGCCGCCCCGACGGCGCGGGCGTGCGCGCGCATGAGCTCGCGGAGGTTGGCACCGTGAACGTACTCCATCGCGAAGAAGGGCGCGTCGCCGTCGGCGCCGACGTCGTAGACCTCGGTGACGTGCGGGTGGGTCAGCGTCGCCGACAGCCGCGCCTCGTCGAGGAACATGCGGAGCAGCTCCGGATCGAGCGCGTGCTGCGGCAGGATCCGCTTGAGCACCACCAGCTTCTCGAATCCCACGATCCCGACGCCCAGGATGCGCGCCAGGTAGATCTCCGCCATGCCGCCGACCGCCAGGCGGCGAATCGGTTCGTAGCGGCCTATCGGACGGCCGTTGCCCGGAAGCGGGTCGACCGCAGCAGTCATCCCGCGCCAGGATATCAGAACGGCGCGGGGCGGCGCCCCCCTGCGTCCAGCCGGCCGCCGCGCGGGACGAGGGTCTCAGTGTTGCGCAACGGTGCGCCACTGCGATTTTCAAGTGTGATTTCATGTAGATCTATACGGGCGCCTGCGAAAACGGCCGGATCTCCGGGGTCCGCGGGTTGCGCAACTAAGAGTCTCTGGACCGGCGAAAGGCCCAGCTCTGCGGCCCCTTCGCTGCCGATCTGACTGGCCCCCTTATTGCGTAATGTAGCGAACCAAGGAGAACGTTCATGGGAGACAACAAGACACTGTGGTTGCTTCAGTGCAGCGTCCTCGGGTTGGCGCTCGCGGCTGGCGCCGGGTGCACCTCGACGTCGACCAGCACCAACAACGAGGCGTTGCCGGCCGACGTCCAGGCCATCACGTTCTTGCAGCGGACGCCGCGAAATGATGACGGCAACGTCTTCGACTACAACAACTTCGTGGCGGGCGGGCGCCTCGTCATGTTGTCGCCGCCGTCGGCGAACGGGAAGCTGACGGTCGTCTTCCCCAATACGGCCACCTGCACCCAGATTCTCGGGGCGGGCGCCGCGGCCACCGACATCGACGCCTGCGTGAGCAAGTCGGACGTGCAGTCGTACGACCTCTCCTTTGACGCCAAGTCGGTGGTCATGTCGGCGCAGCTGCCGGGTGACGGAAGCTACGAGCTCTACTCGATCAACCTGGACGGGACGAACCTGCAGCAGCTGACCAGCGGCGGCAACGACTTCGTCTACCCGGTCTACGCGCCGGGCGACCAGATCCTGTTCATGAGCAACCGGAACGTCGAGGCCGACACCGACTCGAGCTCGCAGCAGTTCAAGGACGAGTACGAGCGCGCGGTGACGGCCCAGGCCGGGATCATCAGCACCAGCGGCACCGGCCTCGAGCTCGGGCCGCGCAACGTCTCCCACCGCGTCTCGCCCGCGCTCCTGCCCGACGGCCACGTCATGTACACCGAGTGGATGCACATGGGCGGGGTCAACACCGGTCACCTCCGCCTGATGAACACCGACATGACGGGGATGAAGGAGGCGTTCGGCGACGAGCTCGCCGCGGGCAACCCGTCGACCAACAGCTACCTCAAGGCCCGTTACGTCAAGACCACCCAGTACTTCGACCAGGGCGCGGGGCAGATGATCAACGACTACCAGGTGGTCGCGGTCGCCACCTCGCGCGACCGGACGCTGCAATCGGGCAAGCTGTTCCTCATCGACCTGAACGGCAGCGAGGCGAACTCGGCCTCCATGGACATCACGCCGCTCGTTCCGGGCGATCGCTCGCCCAGCTCGCAGGGGATCGGCCGCTACTACGACGCCGAGCCGGTGGGCGACGAGGCCCCCGGCCAGTTCCTGACCTCCTGGTCGGACGGTCCGGTGCAGACGGAGGAGCTCGCTCGCGCGATGAGCAACGCCCAGTTCGGCATCTACCTGCTCGACGCGGCGAACTCGAGCGCGAGCAACGGCGGCCGCTCGCCGATCTACGACGACCCGAACTACTGGGACCTCCTGGCGCGCCCGGTGAAGGTGCGCGCGGAACCCGCCAACCTCGCCTCGCCGATCAGCGCGACCGACACCAGCACCACGGTCGGTGCCCTCAACGTCTACAACTCGTCGCTGCTCGGCATCCCGCAAGGGAGCGTGGTCAAGGTTCGCCTCATCGAGGGCTTCTCGGGTGAAGAGGGCGGCGTCGACATGTTCGGCACCACCGAGTTCGACGGACAGTCGAAGTACGGCGAGATTCCGCTGCAGAGCGACGGCTCGTTCGCGGCCGACGTTCCCGCCAACGTGCCGCTGCACATCCAGCTGGTCGACAAGTTCGGCATGGCGGTCGGTGTGACGAGCAGCAAGGGCACGGCCGGCGGAACGCCGGTGGCCAACGAGGACATCTGGTTCTCCGGCCGCGCGGGCGAGTCGCGCTTCTGCGGCGGCTGCCACGAGAACCGCACGGTGCCCTCCACGATCACGCCCGGCGAGACCGCGGCCGCCGCGCTCGGCCCGATCAACCTGGACACGCCCCGCCCCGAGCGCGTGTCGACCAGCGCCTACGTGCTCGCCGGCGGGGTTCTGCCGGCCGGCACCAACGCGGCCAACCCGGGTGACAACGGCATCCGGGGCGTCCCCTGGGATCTGGCGATCCAGCCGATCCTCGACGCCAAGTGCGCCACCTGCCACAACGGCGACGCCAGCCAGTCCTACAACCCGAGCTACACGGTCACCGACATGACCAGCGGCACGTCGCAGACCTTCGTGTTCGACCTGCGCGGCCAGAAGCTCAACGTCACGGTCGGCGAGCGGATGACGGGCGACTTCACTGCGTCGTACCTGTCGCTGATGGGCCTCGGCGAGATCCTGGGCGACGATGTCGTCCAGATCACCGGGACGCCGCCCGACTACGTGATGGCGGCCGCGGCGGAGACCAGCAAGTTGATGACCGAGCACCTGAACCCGCCGCAGCGCTACCCGCTCGACACCAACACCCGGCTCGTGCCGGGGCTGGCGGTCCACCCGGTGGACGTCGGTGGGACCGAGCTGACGCCGGACGAGTATTACCTGCTCGAGCTCAACATCGACATGGGCGGCGAATACTTCTTCCGGGAGAACCTGGATGAAGCTGGGGCGACTCCGTAACTCCGGACGGGAGCAAGTGAACATGCGAATCATCAACATGAACGCAAAGAAGCTCGCGATCGTCACTGCGGTCGGTTTCGCCCTCGGGGCGGGACGGAGCGCGAACGCTGGGACCGGTGGGAACTACTCGACCATCCAGCAGGCCATCTCCTCCACCTCGGTCGACTCGATCAAGGCCGAGCTGGAACGCACGGAGTTCCTGGTCTGCGCGGCCTGCGTCGATCTGGTCACCCCGCTCGTCGACAACCCGGACGTTCGCGTCCGCACGGTCGCGGCCTGGTGGCTCGCCCGCCGCGGGGTCGCCAAGCAGATCCAGGTGCAGATGTTGACCCGGCTCTCGCAGCCCGACTCGACGGCGGCGCTCAACGCGGCCGACGTGCTGGGCGAGTTCCACTACGTCTCGTCCATCCCGGCGCTCGGCGCCGCCATGTCCAACCCGATCTTCTCGGCGGCTGCGCGCGCGGAGATGGCCAAGGCGCTCGGAATGATCGGTCGCCCGGCGGCGACGCCCTACTTGACCGCCGGGCTCTCGGACGGCGATGCGGCTGTTCGCTCGGCCTCGTTGCTGGCGCTGCGGACGATTCCGGGATTCCGGGACGGCAGCGTGGCCGCGCCGCTGGTCGGTGACAGCGACGCCGTCGTTCGCTCGAACGCGGTGGTCACCATCGGGATGTTCAAGTACGCGGGGGGCGCCTCGGCGCTGATCTCGGCGCTCAACGACTCGTCGCAGACGGTGCGCAAGCAGGCCGCCTGGGCCCTGGGGGAGATCGGCGCCTCGGCCTCGGTCGCCGGCGGGCCGCTGCAGAACGCCGCCACCAACGACTCGAGCCCGCTCGTGCGCTCGCTGGCCAAGGCCGCGCTGACCAAGCTCCAGTAGGGCGCGCTTTTTCCGCCGGTCGGCCCGCGGGCGGCATTCCGCGGCCGGCCGGCGTTTTCAATTCGATCCGGACTTGATACAATCAAAGGCCCCGGTATGCGTTCCTCCGCACAGGGCAGTGTCGCTAGACTCGGCTTCGCCGTCGCAGCGGCGGCGGTGGCACTCCTCGGCGGTTGCCGCCCGACCCCACCGCCGGAGCAGCACTTCTACGACGTCCACGTCCAGCCGATCTTCAACACCTTCTGCACCGGCAACACCTCGCCCTGCCACAGCCTGGCGCTGGACCCGACGACCGGGAAGAACACGGCGCTCGGCAACCTGGATCTCTCGTCGTTCGACGGCGTCCAGAAGCGGCGCGACGTCCTTCGTACCTACGGCAGCTACCCGCAGCCGCTGCTGCTGCTGAAGGCGATGCCCCCGGGCGAGATCCAGATTCCCTATCAGCAGAGCTTCTATCAGAGCGAGATCCGGCACAGCGGCGGGTCGCCGATCGCGGCCAACACCGAGGCCTACTTCGAGCTCAAGAACTGGCTCGACAACGGCGCCAACCGCGACGGCATCCTGCCCGTGGCGGTCGCCAACAAGGGGATCGGCGAGTGCAACGACGCGCTCCCGCCGCCCAGCAAGCGGCTCGCCGTCGACACCACCACGCAGGCTTACCAGGACTTCAAGAACACCATCGAGCCGTACCTCGTCTCGTCCTGCGCCTACGGGACCTGCCACAGCTCGCCGCAGGCCGACCTGTACATCACCTGCGGGCAGGGCGGGAACGACCCGGACAACGAGACGGCGTTCAACTACGCCCAGGTGGCCGGGTTCGTCGTCGCAAACGGGATCAACGTCGACCAGAGCGAGATCCTGCTGCGGCCGCTGGCCACGGCCGCGGGCGGCGTCAGCCACACGGGCGGCACCTTCTTCCCGTCGCGCACCGACTCGACCTGGGTGGGCTGGGAGGCGTGGGCCAAGGAGGTCCAGATGGCCACGCCGCTCGATTACGGTCCCAAGACGGCCGGCCAGACATTCTTCGAACAGAACGTGATGCCGAAGCTCCTGGTGCGCGGCTGCGCTCTCGAGGGGTGCCACAGCCCCGACGGGTTCAACGACTTCCGCCTGCGCTCCGGGGCGTTCGGTTTCCTCGCGCCGGCGGCGCTCACCCGCAACTACCACGCGCTGGCGGACGAGTTCATGGCCTTCGACACCGTCGACGTCAAACAGTCGCGCGCGGTGAAGAAGAACCTCGTGGCCAGCTCGGGCGGAACCACCCACCGCGCCGGGGCGCTCCTGGAGGACCAGGGCAGCTCTGTCGACACGCCGTGTCCGCAGCCCTTCGACCCGACGGCCGCCAACAACCGGGCCTTCTGTGTCTTTCAGGCGTGGCAGGCGACCGAGCGGCAGGATCGGATCGCCGCCGGCAGCGTGTCGGCGATGACCGCCGGCACCGTGTTGCCGCTGGCGTTCGTGGCGCGGCCGAAGAACCCCGACGATCTGCTCCACTTCGACACCTACGAGGGTGGGGCCGATCTGAAGCTCGCCGACGCGACGCTCGACGCCACCGGAAAGGTCACCTCGGTCGGGAACGTGCGCAGCGCGCTCGGCCCCTGCGCCGGGCTCACGGGCGCCGACGTGCGCGGCCCCGAGTGGAGCTACGACGGGACCAAGCTGGTCTTCGCCGCGCGTCCGAGCGCGGCGAGCGGTCTCGATCTCTGGATCCTCGACGTGGCGGGCGGGACCTGCACGCAGCTCACCAGCGACGCGGGGCGGATGGTCAACGGCGTCCGGGTCCACAACTTCGACCCGGTGTTCGCCCCCGACAACACGATCGTGTTCGCCTCGACGGTCGCGGGGACGCAGACGCTGCGCACGTTCCAGCCCAACTCGAACCTCTACCGGGTCATGCCGACGACCGCGGGCACGTTCACCTACGACTTCAGCAGCCCGCAGCAGATGACCTTCCTGCTGAACGCCGAGCTCTCGCCCGCCTTCATGCAGGACGGGCGCGTCAGCTTCACGGCCGAGAAGGCCACGCCCGACTTCTACCAGCTCTCCGGCCGCCGGATGAACTGGGATCTGACCGACTATCACCCGCTGCTCGCGCAGCGCGCGCAGTCGACCTCCACCTTCGACAACAATCTCCTGCCCTCGGTCGGGTACCAGGAGGCGACGGAGATCCGCGAAGGGCTCGACCGCAACTTCGTGCTCATTCTTTCAAACGAAAGGGCGCTGGGGGGCGGCGGGGCGCTGGCCACCTTCAACCGGTCGGTAGGTCCGTTCGAGGCCGACCGGACCGACGTCAGCTTCGTCAAATCGATGGTCATCGTCGACCCGAACGCGGCGCCCGATCCGATGACCGGCGCGACCAGCGGGGCCTACCGCTCGCCGTTCTCCCTCCCGAACGGCGAGATCCTCGCCTCCTACGACCCCAACGTGAAGAACGCGAAGACCGACGTGCCGCAGTTCGCGCTGGTCGCGGTCAGCACGCTGGACGGCACCAATCGCACGCTGGCCAGCGATCCGGCGCTCTCCTACGTCGAGGCGGCCCTGGGCTACAAGCGCGGCGAGACGGAGCTGTTCGAGAACCTGCCGCAGCTGGTGTTCGGCGGGCATTCCGGGCAACCAAACACCGGCAGCAACGGCGTCATGCACTTTCCGGACGTTCCGGTGCTGGCCACGCTGCTCGGCGCCAACCTGCGGCGTGGGCGCGACGTCGCGTCGTTCGATTCGATCGCCTCGCTGAAGGTCTACCAGGACATGCCGCCGCCCGCCGGCTCGGACCCCTCGATCATCCCCTCCGGCAAGCTGGCCTACTCGCAGCTCAAAGTCCTGGGCTCGGCGGGTCTGATGTCCGACCACTCACTCAAGGCGCTGGTTCCGGCCGGCGTGCCGCTCATTCTCGAGTTCGACGACCCGGGGGGGAACCCGCTCTTCACGATGACCGAGGAGCACCAGGTCACCCCCGGCGAGTACATCACCCCGGGACCGCCGCGCGCGGTGTTCAACAACATCTGCGGCGGCTGCCACGGCAGCATCGACGGGACCGAGCTCGACCTCGCGGTCAGCGCCGACGCCCTCACCGGGGCGTCCATTTCGCTGTCGCGCGACGCGACCCCGACGCCGCTCCAGTGACCCGAGGGGCCGTGGGCCGCGGCAGTGCGATGGCGCGGGCTGAGCGCCCAATGGCCGAGCGGCGCCAGGGCCTGTGGATAAAGTGTTACCAAATTATCATGGCCCGGAAAACGCCTGGAAACATGCACCTGCGATAGTGGAGCGTCGTGTTCCTCTCCGCTCCCTTGAACCCAACCGCCGCGGCCCCGACTTCCAGGCGGCAACCCCAGAAGACATCCGCGGCTGTCCTGGCCTTCACCACCGACCCCGAGGTGCGCGATCTGCTCCTCGAGCTCGCCATCGCCGAGGGGTTCGGTGTTCGCTGCGCGGGGAGCGAAGCCGAGGCCGGGGAGATTCTGGATCTGGAGCGGCCGGGCCTCGTGCTGGTCGACCTCGACATGCCGTCGCGCGCCGGGACCAGGTTCCTGCGCAGCCTTCGGCAAGGTCCGCTGGGGGAGATCCCCTGCGTCGCGATCACGGCATCGAACGACCCGATGCTGGCGGTCAGCGTCGACGCCTCCATCTTCTACAAGCCCGACCTCGCCGGCATCGACGCGGCGATCGGGCGGCTGTTCTGGCCCGACTCCGGCCGCTGATGGCTGATCGCGTGGACGGAGCTCGGCTTGGCCGAGCCCCGGGGGCCCCGCGAAGGTCCGCCTTCGCGGGGTGGGTTGGAGTCCGTCGCGGGAGGGTCCGGAAACCCTCTCAGGGTTCCCGGCTTGATCGTCAGCCGAGTTGTAACGACCGCCGGGTGGCGGACCCGTAGGTGAAGCCGCTGATCGGGAAGCTGGGGAGCGCGGTCGGGTCGTCGATCGCGGCGCCAAGCGCGGTCACCACGGGAACGAAATGCTCGTGCGTCGGCAGCGCCTGCCGCACGCCGGGCGCGCGCTGCCGGTAGTCGAGGAGCGCGTCGACATCGCGCCGGGCCAGCACGTCGGCGGTCCAGCCGTCGAACTCGGATGCCCAGGTCGGAACCGGCGCGTCGGGACGGAAGTCCATGCTGCGCAGGTTGTGGGTCAGAAAGCCGCTGCCGATGATCAGGATCCCCTCGCGGCGCAGCGGGGCCAGCGTGCGGCCGAGGGCGAACAGCTCCTTCGGATCGAGCGACGGCAAGGAGACCTGCAGGACCGGCACGTCAGCCGTCGGGTACATGCAGACGAGCGGCACGTAGGCCCCGTGGTCGAGCCCACGGTCGGGCGCCTCGGCCACCGGCTCCGCACCGAGAAGGCCGCGCAGGCGCGTCGCCAGCTCGGGCGCCGGCGGGGCATCGTAGGTGATCTGGTAGTACTTGGCCGGAAAGCCGTAGAAGTCGTAGACCAGCGGCACGCGGCGGGTCGCGCCGATCGTGATCGGCCGGTCGACCCAGTGCGCGGAGAGCATCAGCACGGCGCGCGGGCGCGGCAGCGCGCGGGCCCAGGCGGCGAGCTCCCCGACCCACTTGCCGTCGTCCAGCAGGAAAGGCGAGCCGTGCGCCAGGAAGATGGCCGGCATGGCCTTGGTCGTCGTTTCGGTCATGGTCGGCCGTTTCGATGCCGCCCGGGCGCATCCGGTCGCACCCGCGGCCAGCATCAGCTTGAGGGCGTCGCGCCTGTGCACGTCAGAATCGTAGCGCGAAAGACCCCTGAAGGATGTGGGCGTACGGTCGGTCGGCGTTGGGAGCGTCGGGCGACTCGAGGGCGTAGACGAGGATCTCGTACTTGACGTCGGCCTCCATCTCGGCGAACCAGGTCGCGTGCTCCTGTTGCGGGCGGCGCAGGAACGCCATCCGCGCGCCGCCCAGATAGTTGCTCATCGGCGACAGCTCCCGGTCGCCGGTCCAGTACTGCCCCGCGGGGCCGTCGAGGCGGTACCCCGCGCTGGTGCGGTAGAAGCTGGCGCCGCTCTGGATGTGGTAGTGCCCGCGCAGCGACAGCAGCATCACGGAGCTGAGGTACTTGTTGACCACCAGGTCGCCGGTGATCGCCTGCACCGCCCAGCTGTCCTGGTAGAGGCGCACCATGCCGATGCCGGAGGCGCGCCACTGCGGGAAGGCGTAGGCGGCGCGCGCGAAGACGGCGTAACGCTGCCGGAAGAGCGGCTCGTGCTCCTGCGGCGTCCGGTGCTGGCTGCCGACCTCACCGCTGCGGTAGGGGTTCGACTGGAAGCCGTCGAGGATCTGGATGGTGCTGCCGCCCTGGACGACCAGGCGGGGGGTCATCGTCCACGACAGCGACGGCTCGACGGCGTCGATGCGCAGGGGCTGCGTGACGACGTCGGGGACGCCCGACTTGAAACAGTCGGCTGATGAGGTGAGGGGCTGCAGCTGCAGCGGCGTCTCCGCCATGCTGTTGTTGGCGTCGCACACGCTGTCCCAGTTGTGGGTGTAGGAGACGGCGAGCGTGAAGTTGTGGTCGTAGAGGTCGTCGCGCGTGTTGACCGAGAGCGAGTGCGAGCGGTAGTCGTGCTCCCAGCCGTAGGCGTAGGAGGCGCCGATCCCGGCGTCCGGGCGGTTGTAGGTGAAGCCGCCGTGCACCTGCTGGCGGAAATCTTGGAACGTCGCCGCGGTGATGGCGTCGACGCCGAACACGGCCGGGGTGGCGCCGCTGACCACGTCGGCCTCCCAGCCGGCCGAGAGCCCAAGCCCGCCCGCGATCGGCGAGGCGACGTCGACCTGCGGGTGAATGACGAGGATCCCGTCGTTCGCCGTCGAGGGCTCACGGAAGAAGGTGAGGCGGGCGGCGGCCTCGGTCGGATCGTCGGCGTGCGCGCCCGCGCCGAGCCCCGCCAGGGTCAACGCCAGGATCGAAGTCTGCGAAAGAGCGTCGCCTCAGTTGCAACCGCACCCCCCACCCGAGGTTCCGCTGCCGCCGACCGCCCCCTCCCGGTTCTCGAGGACGTGCTGCTCGGCGGCCTGCTCCTGCGGATCGGCGTCGAGCTTCATGATCCGATCGGCCAGGAGCTCGCGCTGGTGCGGCCGCACCGTCCACTTGGACACCGCGCAGCCGTTGCTGCAGAGGGCGCCCGCCGCGAGGGCCAGCAGCGCCAGACCACGGAGGAGGCGTTTACCGCGACTAAAAATAGACGCTGAGCGCACCGGAGTACTCCTGGATTTGTTGGGTGTGGTTGGCGTTGTAGATGACGTACTGGCGGGCGTCGCCGCGCAGCGTGAGCCGCTTCTTGAGCGCGATGATGAGCCCGCCGCCCACGTTGAACATCGAGTAGTTCCCGGGCTGAATGGTGTACTGGTCGGCCTTCTTGCGGCCGAACGCGCCGCCGGCCGCCACGCCCACGAACGGCGTGACCGGCGAGGAGGCGAACAGGAAGGCGTTGAAGCCCCCGCCGACATAGAAGACGTCCACCTGGTTGCCGACCGTCTCACCGAGGCTGGCCTCCAGCGAGACGTGCGGCGCCAGCAGCCAGGAGGGGCGGAACATGAACATGCCGTCGCCGCCCAGGATGCCGCCCGAGAAGGTGAACCCGACCGTCTCCTCTTCCAGCGGCGGCGGCGAGAAGATGGCGGTCCCCATCCGCTTCCAGACCGACGGTCCTTCGTGCGCGGCGGCCATGTCGACGTCCAGCGGAAAGACCTCGTCGCCCAGGATCCAGCCGTAGGTTCCGTCGGGGAGCTCGACGCGGAACCAGTGATCGTGCGAGGCGCGCCCGATTGCGGGCAGCACCTCGTTCATCTTGGCGATGTAGACGACGCGGAAGCCGAACCCGGGGCCGGTGTGGACCTGCGCTTGCTCGGCGATCACCCTCACCAGCGCGGTGTCGTCGGCATGCGCGGTCGTGGACGCCATGGACGCCAGCACCAGCGCCGTCAGCGACGCTAGGGTGATCGCCCCGCGCATCATGGTTGGGTGATCCACATGTCCAACAGCGTGTTGATCTGCATTCCCTGGGTGGAGCTCGGATCGATCAGCATTCCGCCGCCGTGGGTCTGCTTGCCTTCCGGCAAGATGATGAGGCGACTGTCCGACGGATCCGAACAGTTCATGAGGTGGCTGGCAGAGGCGTAGTTGGCCGCCCACTCCATCTGCAGCGGAAGCGTCATCGGCTCGGTCGAGTTGATGAGCGCCAGCTGCCCCTTGGGGTTCGGGCCGTGACAGTTGGAGTCGTAGCAGTGCGTTCCGTTGTAGTCGGCAGCGAGAAAGTTCGGCCAGATCTGGGTGAGAAAAAACATCTGCCCCGGCTCGCAGAGGTTGACGTCGGCGGGCGGGGCGCCGAGATCGACGGTCTGGCAGCCCGCCGCGCCGAGCAGCGCGCCGAGCGCCAGGGCGGCCAGCGTGGGAAGCGTGGGCAGCCTGGGCAGCGTGGGAAGGAGCGCGGCGCGCCTCAAAACGTGTACCTCAGGTAGGTGGTCGCCATCAGCTCCTGGCTGCCCGAGAGGTTGGTCATGACCAGGTAGTCGCCGCGGATCCCAATGGAGAAGTGGCGGGAGAGCGAGTGGTAGTCGACGCCCGCGCCGCCGCCGCCGACGAAGCCGACCCGGTACTGCGGTTCGACCATCAGCGCGTAGAGCGCGTTGGTGGAGAGCCGCGCCGCCCCGATGCCCCCTTCGCCGAAGATCGAGGTCTGGCCGAAGCGCAGGGTCAGCTTCCCCTCCAGCACCGCCTGGTAGGTCTGGAGCAGCTCACCGGTGAGAGGACCGGCGTCGCCGCTCAGCTGGTGCGTCGAGCCGAGGACGTGCGCCTGCAGCGCCAGCCAGCGAAAGACGTCGTAGCCGATGCGCGCGCCGATGGCGAAGCCGGGCGAGACGTTGTTCCCCGCGGGCCCGAAGAAGGCCACCGCGCCGACCTCCCCCTCGGTGTAGAGCCCGTGGGCGAACTTGTTCGGGTCGGGGAAGACGACGGCGCTCGGTTCAGCGGTGACCTGGGCCCGGGCGGCGGATGCGCCCCCGAGCAGCCAAGACGTCGCCAGCGCTGCCATCAGCTTGCAGGATCGTCGTGGTCTCAATGGCCCCTGATTGGTCCTGGTCACATCATCGCGGGCGGGACGAACAGCGTCGGCGTCGGCGAGAACAGCGTGTTCGCCGAGTCGTGCAGCAGCTGGTCGTTGTCGTCGCGCACCCGGATGTCGTACTTGCATGACATCGCGGCGTCCGCCGTGAAGCTCACGTCAATCTCGATGAGGGCGGGGATCACCACGTTTGGTGGCACCATGCTGAGCCCGATCGGGTTCACTTGCGAATTGTTGATGAGGACGGCGTTGAAGGGGGCCTGCCAGCGCCCGAGGGCGTCCAGGTCCAGCTCGGCCTCGTTGAAGTCGTCCTCGCGCACCGTTCCCGAGACGGTCTCGCCGGCCTTGAGGATCTGCGGCGTCACCGGGATGAGCGGGATGTACTGCGGCGGATCGTTGTTCCCCATCCCCAGCGTCATCGCCACGATGTTCTCGTCGTACTTGGTGTACTGGTTGGCGCCGTCGACCCCCATGCCCCAGGTGCCGTCCTTGCTGTCGCTGTTCGTCACCTGGTAGGTCATCTCGATGTGGACGTGATCGCGCTGGATCCAGGGGACGTCGAACCCGAGCGCCGCCGTCTGCATGTCGAGAGCCTTCTGCTCGGCGTCGGTCGGGTTGCGGAACTGCAGCGTCATCCCGTTCTCGATGCGCGGCTCGTTCCCCATCGCGTCGGCCGCGCCGGTCACCTCCAGGAGCGGCGTCGTGGGCGAGGGGAAGTAGATCGGCGTGTTCATCGACTGGCAGCCGAGCCCCAGCGGCGCCAGGGCGAGGGCCAGGGCGTATCGAATCGCGCGGCTTCCTGTCATCACGACCCTCCCTTGAAGATGAAGGGATAGCGCCCCACGATCGTCTGACCGGGCGCCTTGGGGAACTGCCATTGCTTGACCTGGCGGAGGATGCAGCCCTCGACGGCGGCGTCGTTCATGGCGATCTGCTTGACGTTGGCCTTGCTGACCGTGCCGTCGGGCTGGATCACCCAGAAGATGTCGATGCCGCCCGCGAGCGACGCCTTGTGCTGCAGCTCCTTCTCGTAGCAGTACTTCACGCCCGCCAGGTGGGCGCGCACGACCTTGTTGATCTGCTCCTTGGAGAGCGAGCCGTCGGCCTCGCCGCCGCCCGTGCCCAGGCCGACCGAGACCTCCTTCTCGCCGCGGTCGGAGAGCTTGGGGCCGCGGCCGTGGCCATGCGTGCCGCGCCCGCCGGTGTCGAGGTTGCCGGCGCCGTAGATGTGGCCGTAGCCGGTGCCGCCGCCGCCCGAGCCGGAGCCGCTGGTGGTCAGGCCCCCGGCGCCGTGGCCGACGACCATCCTGGCGCCCGCCATGCCGGCGACCGCCTGCTCGACGTCGTTGCTCTCGGCGAACAGCTTCGACAGGCCGGAGCCAGGTGCCTTCTCCTTGCCCGATGATGCCGAGAATGCCGACCTTCTGGACCTTGTCGCGCAGGACGTCTTTGTCCCCTTGGGGATGATGGTGTCCTTGGGGGTGGCGTCGTTGCGTCCGATGCGGCCGGCCTTCTCCTTGGCCGCTTCATCTGTCCTTCCTTCTTCTTGGACTTCTCGGCTTCTTCCTCTTTCGGCGCGTTCTTGACCTTCTTTCTCGAACTCGATGCCTGGGGACCTCGATCTTGGCGACGCGGTTGGCGTCGAGCGCCAGCGGCGGCTTCGGCTCGGTCTTCTCCCAGAGCAGCGTCAGCATGAGGGAGAGCGCGCCCAGGATGATGCTGCGTGCCGACGGTGATCTGCACCATCTGCGGATCGCGGAAGCGCGGCCGCGGGATGTAGTCGGGCGGATCGACCCAGCGCAGCTCGATGCGCAGGTCGCTGCCGTCGGTGAAGACCAGCTTGGCCTTGTCGCCGCGGGCGAGGTCGACGTCCCGTGACGCGACGTCGGCCACCGACATCGCCGTCCCGCCGACCGTCAGGTCGCCGCGCAGCTCGGACGCGAGATGCAGCACGTAGCCGTCGCGGCGCGGCTGCAGGAGCAGGAACTTGGTCTGTCCGTCGAGCGGCGGCGTCACGAACGTCGCGCGCTTGGAAGGGCCGAGGGTGATCTTGCGGCGACGCGACAGCAGGCGATAGCCGATGATCTGGCCGCGCCAGATCATCGCCACCTGCAGCATCGCGTGCGAGGTCACAGGACGAGGCGCGGTCCGCCGGCGCGCGGGCTTCGGGCCCGGTGGCGGTGGCGGAATCGCGTGGGAGTGTGTGGTTGCCAAGGGGTCACCTATTTGTCTGCGTCAAAGGCTCTTGTCATCGGCGCTTTGGTTGAGCTCCTTCATGAAGGAGCGCTTGTCGGGCGCGGACATGTCCAGCTCCAGCTTCACCCGATTCAAAAAGTACAGTAGCTGCGGGGTCTTGAGCTTTCCCTCGACGTCCATCGCGCCGAAGGTGTAGGTCTTCGTCTTCATGGTCTTGCCGTCCGGCTTGCTTTCGCCGGCCGGCTTGGCGTCGTCGGCGGCCCCCTCGCCGTCCCCCTCGCTCGACCCTTCGGCCGCGGCGGGGGGCGCCGGGGCCACCGTCCGCTCCTGCGTGTGCGCCGGCGCCGGTTTGTGGGCGGCGGCGGGCGCGTGACGCTTGGCCGGCTTGGCCTGCGCCGTCGCACCGAGCGCCAGCACGGCCACCGCCACCATCGCCGTCGCGCGCCTCACTTGAGCTCCTTGAGGCGCGCCTCGGCCTCGGCACGGCGCGGATCATCCTTGCCGACCGCCTGCAGGTACTGGCCGAGGAAGTTCTTGGCCTTGGCCGGATCCTTGTCGAAGTCCATGTAGAGGACGCCGAGGTCGTAGAGCGCGGGCGGATAGTCGGGCTCGATGTCGAGCGCGCGCTCGTATGCCCTTCGCGCCTGATCGAACTTGCCGTCGCCGCGCGAGGCGACGCCCAGCGCGACCTGCGACTCGGCGTCGTTCGGATCGATCTCGGTCGCTTTCTCCAGGTCGGCGCGCGCGCGTTTGTAGTCGCCGCAATCGAGGTAGACGACCGCTTTGTTCAGGCGCGCCTGCACGTACTTGGGGTCGAGCTCAGAAGCCTTTTGAAAGTCCAAGAAAGCCTCCTGGTCATGACCTCGTTCAAACGCGACGAGACCCAGGTTGTTCCAGACGAAAGCACTCTTGGGATCGAGCTCTGCGGCCTTGTGGAGCGCAGTCTCGGCAAGTTCGAACTTCCCCATTTTATAGTAGGTCAGGGCCAAAGCGTTATACGCAATGACCGTGTGGGACACGTCCCCACCTGCCTCCGTCAGCAGCAAACGCGCCTGTTCCAGCGACTCGTCGAGTGAGTCGTTGCCTGCCTCGCGTAGCACCTGGCTGTAACGGGCGCGCATCTCGAAGTCGTTCGGATCGGAGTTGAGCCAGCGGGCATAAACGTTGCCCGCCTTCTTGCGGTTCTTCGAGCGGCGCAAACTCTCGCCGTAGGCGAGCACCGTCTGCCGCGCGCCCGGCTGGATGTCGAGCGCGCGCTTGAAGTCGTCGACCGCGGTGTCGAAGTTGCCGAGCGTCGTCTCGACGACCCCCAGATCGTGCCAGGCCTCGTAGAGCCGGCCGTCGAGGCGGGTCGCGCGCGACAGAGGCTCGCGCGCGTCCTTGTAGTGCTTGCGCCCCATCCGCATGGTGCGGACCCCTTCGTCGAACGCCGCCTGCGCTTCGGGGCTGGTCTTGGGGAGCGCCACCGGCGCTATCGGACTCGCGCCCGCCGACCCGGGCGGCGGCGCCTTGTGCGCACACGCCCCAACGAGTGCCGCCAGCGCGAGCGACGCGAGGCGACGTGATCGCGTGGGGGAGAGCGAGCTTCGCTCGCTCGAGCCCGTCGCGGGAGGGTTTGGGAACCCTCCCAGGGTTCCCAACTTACTGGTCACGCCGCACCTCCTCGATCTTGTCCATCGTCACGCGCGGCTCGCCAGGCCGGGTCGACAGACGGACCTCGGCCTCCTTGGGGTACTCGTTCTCGGCCAGCCGCCAGAGCGCCTGCCGGATCGCCTGGGTGTGCTTGTTGTAGACGCCGATCTGCAGCGCGCGCGCGTAGCCCGACTTGTAGGCGTCGATCGCCTTGTCCTCGATGACGACGACGACCTTCTCCAGCTCGTCGCGGTAGACCTGCTTCTCGTCTTCGTTCAGGTCCTTCGGCACGGGCGCGTTGCGCATCGCCTTGGCGTAGGCCTCGTAGCCCTGCCCGATGCGAAGCAGCGACGCCGTCGCCCACTCGGGCGACTTGTAGGTCACGACGTCGAGGTAGATCTGCTTGGCCTCCTCGAGCCGTTTGGCCTTCTCCTCCAGCACCTTGGCGAGCTGCTTCGGCTTGCCGGCGATCTTGATCTGCTCGTACTCGAGGTAGACGAGCTCGCCCTGGATGTAGCGCGCCTCGGCCGCGTAGTACGATCCCTCGTCGCTCCCCTTGCCGTGCTGCTTGTAGGCGGCCAGCGCCTTGGCGGCGGTCTCCTTGGCCGCGGCATCGTTGCCGGCCTTGAGGTGGGCGTCGGCCTCGCGCGCCAGCGCCTCGACGGTCTTGGAGTCACCCACGTAGGCCTTGCTGAAGGCAGCGAACGATGCGGCGGCGCCGCGCCAGTCTTTCTGATCCTCGCGCACGACGGCGGCCTGGAAGGCGACGTCCTTGGCGTCCGGCCTGTCCTTGTAGCGCTTGGCGTACTCGCCGTAATGTTTGATGGCCCGATCGTGCTGGCCGAGGCTCTGGCGGAGGACGCCGGCCGAGCGGAGCGCGTCGGCGGCGTGGGCGTTCTGCGGGTACCTCGTCGCCAGCTGCTCGTAGAGGCCGGCCGCCCTGTCGTAGTAGGCGATGTTCTCCTCGATGCGCGCGGCTGTGAAAAGCGCGTCGGGCGCCTCGCCCGCGGAGGGGTACTTGTCCGCCAGCTGCTTGTAGGCGGCGACCGCCTCATCCTGCTTCTTCTCTTTTTCGTAGACGACGGCCGCGTTGTTGAGCGCCTTGGGGGCGTTGCCGTCGTTTGGGTACTCGTTCGGTACGCGCAGGAAGAAGGTGGCCGCCTTGTCGTAATCGCCGCTCGCCGCGTACTTCTCGCCCGACTTCATCACCGACCCGACGATCAGCTTGTCGAGGCGGGCCTGCTCGTCCTTGGAGGCGAACGCCTTGGTCTTCTTGAGCCGGCGCGCCCAGCTCTCGATGTTCTCGTAGTCCTTCGCCTTGTTGAGCGCTTGCAGGATGCGATCGCCCGCGGCGCCCGCGTTGGGGTCGTCGGGGTAGCGCTCGACGATGAGGCCGAAGCGCTTGACCGCCTCGTCGTAGTCGCCGTAGTCGAAGAAGAACTGGCCGTTCTTGTAGATGACGGTGACGATCTCCTTGTCGTTGGGGAACAGCGTGGCGTAGAGGTCGGCCGCCTCGCCGAACAGGCGGTCGCTGTCGGTGATCTCGCGCTTGCCGGCGCCGGCGCCGCTGGAGGCGATCGGTTTACGCACCTTTTCAAAGGCGCCCATCGCCTGCAGGAGCGCGTCCTTGTGGTACTTGCCGACCGGCTGGGTCTTGCCGACGGCCAGGTACTCGCGGCCGGCGTCCTCGTACTTGCCGAGCTTGAAGTAGAGGATGTCGGCGCGCAGGTAGCGCAGCTCGGCGGCGTCGGGCGCGTCGGGGAAGTTGGCGAGATAGAACTGGTAGGCCTCGGCGGCGCGCGCGTAACGATCCTTGTCGACGACCTTGCTCGCCTTCTCGTTCGCCTGCGCCTCGGCGTGCATCGTCTTGGCCAGCGTGCGGATGAGCTCCTCGGCCATCGTGCGGGCGTGCTCGACGGTCTTCGGGCGGTCGTGGTTGGCGGTGGCCCAGGCGCTGCGCGCGCCGTAGTCGTTGGCCATCTTGCGCATCTCGGCGACGGCGGTCTTGATGTCGCCCAGCAGCTGATAGCCCTCGACGATCTTGCCGGCGTAGTCGGGCGCGTCGGCGTCGTTGGGATCCAGCTCGATGAGCAGGCGGTAGGCCTCGACCGCGCGCTCGTAGCGGGTCTGGTCGAAGACCGTGTCGGCCAGTTGCTTGAGCACCTTGCGCGAGTACTGCTTGCCGCCGATCTGGGCCAGGAACTCGAACGCGTCGCGCGCCGTCTTGGTGTCGTCTTCTGTGAACAGCTCGACGAGGTAGTCGAGCGCCTCGCCCTGAAGCTCCTCGGCGCGCTTCTGCTGCTCCTCGCTGCGCCCGGCCTTCTTCTTGGCCAGATCGAGGACGTCCTTGAACCGCTGTGCGCTCTTCGTCGTGTCGCCCAGCTTCCAGTAGCACCAGGCGGTCTTGAACAGCGCCAGATCGTAAAGCGTCGACTTCGGGTGCTTGAGAACCTTCTCGTAGGCTTCGAGCGAGGTCTTGTAGTCCTGCTGCTCGTAGAAACGGTACTCGGCGATCGCCATCCAGGCGTCGGCGATGTAACGAGAGCGCGGGTACTTGTCGAGGATGATCTGGAAGTACTTGATCGACTCGGCGATCTTCTGCTGGTCTCGGAGCGAGAAGGCGTAGAGGTAGATGACCGTGTCGATCTTCCGGAACTTGGGGTACTTGTCGATCAGCTGCCGGTAGACCGCCTGCGCTTGCGACAGATCGACGGTCGGCGGGCGGTGCGGCACCTTGGGGCACTCGCTGCGGTCGGCGTGGCAGGCCGAGACGGCGGCCTGATACCTCCCCATCTTCTCGAGATAGACCTCTTTCGATTCTTCCCAGTAGAGCTCGGCCAGCTTGTAGAGCGCCTCGGCCTGCTCCTTGGCGCGGAAGCCCGCCGAGCCGGTGGGGTTCTCGCGCAGGTAGTCCTCCAGCAGCTTGATCGCCTCGCGCCGCGCCTCGGTGACCTGCGCTTCTTTTTCCTCGAGCGCCTGCTGCAGGATCGGGGGCAGTGACTTCTCAGTCCCATTCTCTTCGTCCGCTTTGTCGTCCTTGCTCTTGCCGGCCACACCGGCTGCGCTCTCGGTGGCCCCGAACGCCGCCCTGCTGCGCACGACGAGCGGCAACGTCAGCGCGAAAGCGCCGACGATGACCAGGGTGGCAGGTCGCGGTCTATTTGTAGTTCTCATATTCATCGGACCAGTACTCGCCTTCGAATGGCCAGTACTCTTCGTCATCCCCCATCAATCCTTCAAGCTGGAGCGTGGCGAACAGCTCAGCCGGGTAGCGGCCGTCGCGCAGGTGCTCGATCTCGATCTCCAGCTTCTTCTTCTTGCCGATGATGGCGTCGATCTGGGTGAGGCGGGCCTGCCGCAAGAGGTCGCGGAGCCGCTTGTCGAGGTCGACCAGCGCCTTGGTGGCGATGACGCCCGTCGCGGCGACCAGGTGCGCGCGCAGCTGGCGCGCCTCGGCCGACAGCGCCAGCGTCGCGGCCGCCTCCTTGGCGAACGGGCCGTTGCCGACGTTCTTGAGCCGCGCCGCCCGGTGCGCCTCATCGGCGAGCTGGCTCACGCGCTCTTCCATTTCGGGATCGCCGGCGGCCAGCGGCCGAAGCGACTCGACGTCCTGGACCAGGCGCACCGCCTCGGTCGCGTCGACCCCCTCCGCTCCCTTCTCGTGCGCGGTCAGCTCGTCCCAGATCGCCACCTGGTTGGGGATCGTCCCCACCTCGCGATCGAGCGCCTGGATGTCGCCGTAGAACTTGTAAAACCGCGGGTCCACTTTCAATAGGTCGGCGATCGGATCGTGCGGCGTCGCGATCGACGCCTTGCTGAGCAGCCGCCGGTAGAGCGACGCGCGCTTGCTCGGGTCCTTGAGCAGCACCGTCACCTGCGCCTCGATCGGCCCGTAGACCTGAACGAACTTGTCCAGCGTCGCCCGCACCGTGTCGAACTTGCAGGACTTGAGGTCGATCATCGCGTGCAGCAGCATCACGTCGGGCGCGAGCGGCGACGCGGGGAAGGTCTGGTCGAACTCGTCGAGAAAGGCGCCGGCCGCCTCGTACTCCCCCTTCTGGAACATCGACCACGACGCCTCGAACAGCGCGTCGGGCAGCCGGTCCGAATCGGTGGGGACGCGGAAGAAGAAGTAGTAGGCGTCGTCGTACTTCTGCTGTTCGTGGGCGATGCGGCCGAGCGCCAGATAGGCCAGGTCCTTCACCGCGAAGTAGCGGCCGTCGATGAAGAACGTGAACCGATCCTGATCGGCCTGTTCGACGATCTCGCAGAGGTTGCGGCGCGCCGAGGCGAAGTGGCTCTGGCGCGCCTGGATGAGGCCCCGGAAGTAGAGCGCGGCGGCGTAGAAGCGCGACTGGCGGTCGACCTCGCCAAACAGCGACTCGGCGTGCGCGCTCTGGCCCGCTTCGTAGGCGACCTTGCCCGCGAGGTAAGCGTGCTCGGCCGCGCTGTCGTGCGGGAGCGCTTCGCCCCGCTCCTGATCGTAGTGCTCGAGCACCGCGAGGATCTCCGCCTCTTCTTTGGTCTCGAGGGCGATGTCGACCAGGGCGCGATAGGCCGGGGCGAACTGCGGCGCCTTGACGCCGCGGGCGAGCACGCGCAAGAGGTAGCGCTCGGCGCTCTTGGTGCCGCCGGCGCGGATGAGCGCGCGCGCCAGGGTCAGCTCGGCGGTCGCGTAGTCGGGCGCGTACTCGAACTGCGCGTAGCGCTGCGACTCGACGATCTTGTAGAGGCGGACGCTGGCGACCTCGGCGTTGCCGGTGACGAGATCGTCCTCGGCGGCGGCCAGCTCCTCGCGCAGCTTCTCCAGCGTGGCCGGCGTCTTGTCGTCGCCGAGCACGCCCGCCTTCTCGAGGTCCGACAGGTACCGCGCCATGGGGTCATTGGTATTCGGCGCGCGCGGGACGGCCTTCGCCGCGGGCGCGGCGTCCGATTGCTGGACCAGGAGGGCGAGGAGGAGCGCGATCATTTTTCGGTCTTCACCTCGAGATCGACCTCCGGCTCGTACTCGGGGAGATCGCCGTCGTCGTCGGCGGTCAGCGCGACGGTGGTCGTTCCGGCGTCGGGGACCTCCACGACGAACGTGTGCTCCGACTCGTAGCCGAGATTGGCGTGTTCCTTCGCGCCCTTCTTCCCGGGCCGCACCTCCATCTTCACCGTCACCGTGTGCGGGCCTGGCTTGATCGAGCGCTCGGAGACCTTGATCAATTCGTCGACCAGCGGCTTTTCGCCCGAGTCCCAGATCGGGTTGCCGTCCAGGCGGATCTCGGCGCGGTGGAGGATGAAGTCAGGCGCCCCCTTCCAGCGCAGCGTGGCGCCCAGCTTCGTCGGGTAGATCCCCTCCTCGACCAGCTCGGCGCGGGCCCGGGCACGGAACAGCTCGTCGCGCAGCCGGTCGTATTCGGCGCGCAGCTTGGCGATGTCGATGACCGGCGCGGTCGGCGGGGCCGTTTCGCTCGCGCCGTTGCCGCCGGCCGCCGCCGGGGGCGCGGGCGCGGCGGCGCTCTTGTCGGCCGGCCGTCCCGCGTCGGGCGTCGCCTCGGCGGAGGGGTCGTTCTTGGCGGCGCGCGCGGCGGCCGGCGCGGCCAGCACGAGAACCGACAGGGCAAGCCCGAACGTTCGAAGCATCGTCATCTTGTCACTCCGTGAAGGGGATGTAGATGCTCAGCCCGACGGTGGTGGTCAGGTCGTTGACCAGCATCACCTGAGAGAGCAGCGACTGCCGGTAGACGAAGTCACGCACGTCGAACCGGATGGCGAACGCGTGCCCGAGGAAGAACTTGAGCCCGAAGCCGCCGTTGCCGGCCAGATCCTCGGAGAGCACCGAGTCGACGATGCCGCCGCCCAGCGCCAGAAAGAAGTCGAAGTGGGTGATCGATCCGCCGAGCCGCATCTTGGCGTGCGCCGGCACCCAGATCAGATCGGCCGAGAACACGCGCTCGCTGCGAGGCTTGTTCGCCAACACCTGGAAGGTGCGCTCGAGCTCCGGCCCGCCCGAG
Organism: uncultured Pseudomonadota bacterium; assembly: GCA_963831685.1. GTDB lineage: Bacteria > Myxococcota_A > Polyangia > Fen-1088 > Fen-1088 > JADGRB01. The sequence goes on along the minus strand of CAWHRJ010000002.1, from coordinate 562,555 downwards.
GAGGCGAGTCGCGTGTAGCTGCCCGAGGCCTCGACCGCCAGATCCTCGGTCATGTGATAGGTGTAGGCGCCTCCGACGGTGTAGGTCCCGTCGAAGAGATCCGAGACGTAGTAGCCGCCCCAGGCGGTCAGCTCGTGGCGGTTGGACTGCTGAAACAGCCGCTCGCGGCTGGTCCGCTGCTTGCGCTTGGCAAACAAATCCGCTTTGACGTTCTCGTCGATGCAGGCGTCGCCCCCGGCCTTGGCGTCAGACGGCGCAGCGGCGTCCTCCGACGCGGTGGTTTTCGAGGCGGCCTTTTCCGAGCTGGCCTTTTCCGATGGTTCCTGCGACATCGGCGCGTCGTCGGCCCGGGCGGCGCCGATCGTCCCCGCCGCGATCACCGCGGCGGTCGCGAGGCAGAGCGCTAGCCGAGCCATAGGCTGAACCCCGCCAGGATGGTGACGTTGTTGGTGATGCGCCCGCGCCCGAGCACCTCCTGCGGCAAGAGGAAGTCGCGCAGGTCGAGCCGGAAGGAGAAGTACTTGGTGAAGTAGAGCTTCGCGCCGGCGCCGGCCTCCCAGGTCAGCCCCAGCACGCTGGGATCGGAGGTGCGCCCCGCGCCGGCGACGGCGAACAGATCGCCGTGGATGATCGTCGTGTCGCTGAACTTGAACTTGGCGTGGATGGGGGACCAGAGCAGCGAGAAGATCCCCTGCCAGGCGATGCTCTCCGCGAAGTGCGTCTGCTGATCGAACGCGGTGAACGCCTCCTCGAGGCGGAACTGCATCGGCGTGCGCGTGACCAGCAGCTCGAGACCGAAGTCCTCCGACGGGTAGAAGGCGACGGCGCCGCCGTAGCTGTAGGTCGACGACAGCGCGTCGGAGGCGTAGAAGCCGCCCAGCCCCGACAGCTCGAACCGGTGCTTCTTGAGGAAGTCGCGCCGCTGCACACCTTTTCGCCGGCCGCCCGTGGCGTCCCCCTCGAGGCAGGCGAGGCCGTGCAGCGCCGACTCGGCCGACTCCTCGTCCTCGCCCGCTTCGCTCTCGGCCTCGTTGTCCGATTCCCCACCCGAGGCGCTGTCGGCGGCGGGCGGGTTGTCGGCCGCGCCGCTGTCGTCGTCGTTGTCGTGATCGCCCTTGTGATCGTTGTTGTGATCTTCGAACGGGTTGTCCGTGGGCTTGGAGCCGGCCACCGGGGGCGCGGCCAATGCCGAGGTCCCGTTGGCGAGCCCGTAGGCCAGAGCGATCACGACTGTCGCACGTACCAACGCGGGAAAATCGTAGCCCTAGCGCACCGCGCTTGGCAAGGTTCGTCATTCACCTTTTTTGTGTCTTTTCGTTTTCTTTTGCTCGCTTTTGCTCGACGAGAAACGAAGATCGATCTTCGTCTTTGGCAGTGCAGGTAAGATGGCGCCCGACGTGCTCTGCCGACGGTGCGAAGTTGCGATGGGCGGACACCAGGTGGCGCAACACCGGCGCAACCGGAAAACCAACGATGTGGCGCAACGTGCGCGACGTGATCGATCAACTTACATGCGCCACCTGCGCGTGCTGACGGCGCTGGGCCTCGGCGCGACCGCGCTGGGCCTCGGCTGCGCGAGCCCCCGGACGCCGAGCGATGCGGCCACCAAGGATGCCGCCCAGGACGCGTCGCCGACCTGCATGGCCGACTGCGCGAAGAAGGGGCAGGTCTGCAGCCTCGGCCGCTGCACGTCGATGGCCTGCCAGACGGCCGAGGGCTCCACGCAGAGCATCGCCGGGTGCGTGTTCTATACGTTGCAGGCCGACAACGTCACCGCCGACGACGGCGCCGAGACCACCTTCCTGGTGACCAACTTCGGCGTCGATCCGGCCAACGTGGAGATCGACGTGCCGCAACCGACGTCGACCGGCACGAGCTGGGTCGCGGTGGGAGGGGGGCAGATCGGCGTCGGCGCCTCGGCCGGCTTGCCGATCTCCGCGCTCGAGGTGACCGCCGCCGGGCTCTCGCACCAGGCGGCGATCCGGATTTCCAGCGACCGGCCAGTCACCGTCGCCGAGATCGAGAGCGACGACGTCCAGAGCGTCGCCACCAGCAGCGGCGGCACGATGATCCTCCCGCTGCAGGCGCTGGGCTTCAGCTACCAGGCGGTGGCCTACCCGCAGCACGCGAGCCCGGACGTGCAGGTCACCGACGGCAGCCGGGGCGGAGCCGGGCGGGTGATGATCGTCGGCACGCGCGCCGGGACCACCGTCATGTTCACGCCGCGCAGCCCGATCACCGGCGGTCCGGGCGGCGATCTGGCGGCCGGCACTCCTTACCCGTTCGTGCTCGACGACGGCGACGTGCTTCAGATCTACACCGGCGGCGAGGGCGAGGACCTGACCGGAAGCACCGTGACCGCCTCGGCGCCGGTGGCGGTCTTCTCGGGGAACGTCTCGACCACCTACAGCTCGGACGTCACGGGGATCAACTCGGCCGACATGGCCCACGAGGAGATGCCGCCGCTCGACGCCTGGTCGACGGCATATGTCGCGGCCGCCTTGACGCCGCAGGCGAGCGTCGGCTGCACCTCGTTCTTCGGCGCGGGCGGCGGATCGATCTGGGAGGTGATCGCGGCGCTGGACGGGACACACGTGACCGTGTCGGCGCCGGGGACGCCGGACGTGAAGACCGTGCTCGCCGCGGGCGTCCCCTGGACGATAATCAAGTCCGGGAGCTTCGCCGTCAGCGCCGACTACCCGATCCTGGTGACACAGGGGATGGACTGCGAGCCGAGCCTCTCGCTGGCGGTGGCGGTCGAGAGCAACTTGTTCACGAGCCTGCCCTTCGCCGTGCCACCCGGTTTCGATCTTTTGTTGGGGATCGTCCGGCCGGCCGGCGCCGAGGTCGAGCTCGACGGAATGCCCATCACCGACGGCACGTTCCATCCGGCCGGCGGTAGGTTCGACGTCGCCGTCGTGCCGCTCCCGCCCTGTGTCCCGACCGGCAGCAGCGGCGCCTGCACCCACCAGCTGGTCTCGCCCATCGGGTTCGGGATGACTCTGCGCGGAATGGACGTGGGGTCGAGCTTCGCGCTCACCCCACCGGTCCTCGTCGCCGCCTGCGGCCCGGACTCCCAGGTCTGCCTGAATTAGGCTGCCTGAATTGGGCCGCAGGACGCGCGATCTCAGGCGCCTTTGAGGGCGTCGAGATCGGCGCGCAGGTGATCGTTGGTGAACCCGTCGCGCTTGCGGCGGATGTCGAAGTAGAGCAGCACCGTCCCCAGCACCGGCACCGGCAGCATCACCATGGTGATGAGATCGCCCAGCAGCGACCCGACGAAGACGGCGGTCGGGGCGACGAAGATGCTGGCCACCACCTGCGCGACGCCGCGCACGACCGCGAAGGCCAGCAGCAAGAGCGCCACCCGCAGCCAGTCGGAGCGGACCAGCGTGGTGCTCCGCTCCAGCGCCGCCCGGCCGCCCAGCCCCTCGACGAGCACGACCGGCGACACGAAGGTGAAGAAGAGCGCCAGCACCAGCCCGGGGATCAGGCAGAAGACGCAGCCGATCACCACCACGATGGCGGCGGGAACGACGGCCGACAGCAGCTTGCCGAGGCGCCGGAAGAGCAGCATCCAGACCTCGCGCCACCCGGCCTGACCGCCCAGGATGCGATCGGCCGCCGCGATCGTCAGCGCGCCGTTGGTGAGCGGAATGATGATCCCGTAGAGGAAGAACGCGGTCACCAGCATCCCCAGGAACCCCAGCAGGTAGACGGTGAGGCTCCCCGCCAGCGCGGCGGCCGGATCGGGGGCTGCTGCGATCGCCAGGGTCGGACCCAGGATCGCCGCGCGCGCCATCGAGTTCACGATGGCGGCCGGAACGAACAGCAGCGCGCAGATGCCGAGCAGAGGCTTGGCGTGCGCGCGGTAGAGCTGAAAGGCCTCGACCAGGATGTCGGCCACGCCCTTCTCGGGCGCGGGCGGCGCCTCCGGAGTCATCGTCTCGTCCACGCTAAAGCCTCCTTCATCGGGGAGCGGCCAGCATATCTCGAAAAGGGGGGTGCGCGTGTTAGAAGGTCGGCCATGGGTCGGCGCGACGCACGGACCTCGGTTGGCTTTACGCTCGCGCTGGCCGTCACGCTGGCGCTGGCGGCGCTGGCCGGGCGAGCTGCCCGCGCGCAGGAGCCGGCGGTCGGCCCGCCGCCCGAGGTCCGCACCGAAACGCCGCCCGCCAGGCCGGCCGAGGCGCCTCCCGCGCCGCCGGTCGAGACACTGGCCGAGGCGCCGCTCGCCCCGCCGCCGCCGCGCCCACGCTTCTCGCTGGCGGTCGGCATGGGCGCGACGTTCGACTCGACCGGGTTCTCCGACGGTGGGCACCTCATACCAGCCTTCTTCGGCGTCGGCGGGTTCGGCGACGGCCTCTGGGGGGTCGATCTCGGCGCGTTCTCGTCGTCCGCGTCGGGGCGGTTCACGTCGCCCGCCAATCTCAAGGACGCGCCCGTCGATCGCCTGGCCCTCGACGCCTTCGGCGTCATTCGTCCGGCCGCCCGGGTTCGCCGCGACGACCAGGGCTATGGCTTCCGCGTGCTGCACACGGTTGCGGCCGAGCTGGGACTGGGCGTCGAGCGCGACGGCCGGACCATGGTGTCGGGGAGCCGCCTCGAGGTGCACACCGGCGCCAGGATCGAGCTGCCCCTGACCCCGCGCGGACAGCCCAGCGAGCTGCGCCTGCGGCTGGCCGTCCGGCACGCCGTCGGGCTCTACACGCCCGAGGTCGCGGTGGCCCAGGGGAGCACCGCCGTCACGGCGGTCGGCGACTCGACCGAATTTTACGCCGCGCTGGCCGTCATCTTCTAGCCCTCGCTCCCCCGATCGGCGCGCGGTGTACACTTTTCCGTTCAGCCCCGGGGGCGGAACGCCGATGTGGTTTCGAATGGCAGGTCGAACGATTGTCGCGGCGCTGGTCGCCCTCTTGGGGACGGGTTGCGCCTCCACCGTCGAGGTGCGCCCGGCCGCCGAGGCTCTGGCCCCGACGGTCACGGTGGTGGTGGGTCTGCCGCTGTCGATCGGCTGGGGCGGCGACGTCGAGCTGCGCCGGATCCAGCGCCGCGCCGGCGACAGCCTGATCGCCGCCACGGGCGGGCGGGCCGTCATCGCCGAGGAGCTGGTCACCGGCGAGGACGACGTGGCGGTCGTCGCCGGGCTGAGAGCGCTGGGCGAGGATCCGACCCGGGCGCTGACCTTCGCCACCAGCATCGCGATGGGGGGTCGGATGATGAACGGCAGCTCGCCGATCCCGGGGTTCATCGTCGGCAAGCGGCTGGTCGTCGACTATCACGCCGCCATCGAGGTCCGGCACCTGGGGAGCCGCGAGATCATCGGGACGGTCGAGACGATTGCCAGCGGCGCGCCCAACGAGGCGGAGGTCGGTCCCGACGGCGAGAAGCACGCCGCGATGGCGGCGCTCGACGCCGCACTCGAGAAAGCGATCGCGGCGTTCGCGCCGCGACTGGTCTCAGCGGGGCGCGCGACCCAGATTGTCGAGGTCCCGTCCGAGGCCGCGAGCAGCGTCGCGCGGCGCCTGACCGCGCTCGGCGCGCTCTACCCCGAGCTGACGCTCGACCAGATGCAGGAGCTGGCGCAGAGCCGCGAGCGCTTCCTGGTGATCGACCCGGGGCCGCTGGCGCGGCTGGGGATCGCGCGCGGCGATCTGCTCGGTGTCCCCGGCGGCGTGACGGCCGCCAGTCGCGCGGCGCTGGCCCGGGCTGTCGCGCGCGGGCTCCGGCCGGCGTTGGCGGTCGAGCGGGACGGCCAGCGGTACGTGCTGGCGTCGGCGCGATAACCGGTCGGCCCTGACGGCCGGCCGTGGCCTCGGTCGCGCGATCAAACCGCGACCACTAATCTTGGTGTACCGTCGGGCGACGATGACGAAAACACTGATTCATCGCTTGATCTTGGCAGGAGCGTTCGCTCCGTTGGCGCTCGTCGCTTGCAGCCACGACACCAGCAGCCTCGGCGGAGACACGGGCCAAGGAGGTAAAGCGGGGAGCGGTTCGGGAGCAGCGGGGCACGGGGCCGGCGGCGGCGCCGCCGGCGGAACGGCCGGTGCGAGTGGCGGGATCGGAGGTTCGGTCGTTGGCGGGGGTCCGGGGGGGGCGAGCGCGGGCGCGGCAGGCGGGGGCGCGGGTGCAGCCGGTGGGGGTGCGGGTGCAGCCGGCGGGGTTGCGGGGGCGGCGGGAGCCGGCGGTGGCGCAGGGGGAAGGTCGACCGGCGGCGTTGGTGGAACGCCCGCCGGCGGCGCGGGCGGGACCTCCGCGGGTGGAGCGGGCGGAAAGCCGGCCAGCGGTACGATCGTCGAGTACCCGGTGCCGACCGCCTCCAGCGAGCCCTACGGAATCACGGCGGGTCCCGATGGGAACGTCTGGTTCACGGAGTACGCCGCGGGCAAGATCGGTCGCATCACGCTCGCCGGGGTGATCACGGAGTTCCCCACCAACGGGGGTGCACTCGGGGCAATCGCGGCGGGTCCCGACGGGAACCTGTGGTTCACCGAGGGGAGCACCAACAAGATCGGACGGATGACGACGGCCGGAGCCCTCACCGAGTTCTCGGTCCCCACGGCAGGTGCCAACCCCTACGGCATTACGCAGGGACCGGACGGCAACGTCTGGTTCACTGAATACAGCACCGCCGCCATCGGACGGATCACGACGGCCGGGGTCGTCACCGAGTTTGGTGTGCCGACGGGGGCCAGCGCGCCGTTGATGATCACGCAAGGGACCGACGGTAATCTGTGGTTCACCGAGTTCGCGAGCAACAAGATCGGGCGGATCACCACCGCGGGCGTGGTCACCGAATTTCAAGCCAGCGGCAACCCCTGGGGCATCACCGCCGTATCGGGCAGCAACATCCTCTGGTTCACCGAGGAGACCAGTAGCAAGGTCGGATACATCAATCCGATCAGTGGCTCCACGGCCTCGGTCGTGGAGTATCCGACGCCGACGGCGGGCAGCGGACCGCGAGGCATCACGCGCGGTCCCGATGGGAACGTCTGGTACGCGGGGGATGGATCCAACAAGATCGGACGGGTCAACACGGCGACCGCCATGTTCACCGAGTTCGTGGTCCCGACCGCCGGCGCCGTGCCGGCGCAGATCGTGACCGGCCCCGACAACGACCTCTGGTTCACCGAGGAGACCGCCAACCGCATCGGCCGCCTCGCACCCTGATCCGCCGATGCGGACGGCCGCGCGATTCGTGCCGCTGGCGGCACTGCTGACGTTCGTCGCCGGGCTGGCGCTCCGCCCGATGGCGGAGACCGATCTCTTCTTTCACCTGGCGACCGGTCAGGAGATCTTGCGCCGGCACGCGCTCCTTCATTCCAATCTCTTTTCCTTCACCTACCCCGACGCGCCGAACATCGACACCTCCTGGCTGTTCGAGGTGGGCGCCGCGGCGCTGTACGCCGTTGGCGGCTTTCCGGCTGTCGTCATTGCCAAGACGGTGGTCCTGCTCGTCGCTTTCGCGATGGCCTACTGGATCTGCCGGCGGCGCGGCGCGGGGGAGGTGGCGAGCGTGGTGGCGCTGGCCGCGGCGGCGTTCGTCGGGCACGACCGCTTCGTCGAGCGCCCGCATATTTTTTCGCTGCTGGGCGCGGTGGTGGCGCTGGCGGCGATCGACGCGGTCGTGGAGCGGGGTGGGGCGGCCGCGGCGCGCGCGGCGGCCTGGTTCCTGGCGGCGGTCGTCGTCTGGGCCAACCTGCACGCGGGGGTGTTCGTCGCGCCGCTGCTGGTCGCTGCCACGGCGCTCGCCGCCGGCGTCGCGCACGATGTCGCCGGCGCGCGGCGGCTCGGCCTCGTGGCCGGGGGCGCGGCGCTGGCGACGCTGGCGACGCCCGTCGGCCTCGGGCTCTTTCGCTACCTGCACCTGCACCTCACGCTCCCCGCGCTCCATCCCGTCGACGAGTTTCGGGCGCCGAGCTGGCTCTCCGACGCCCCGCTCGTCGCCTACGGCGCGGCGATCGCCGGCGGGGCCGGGCTCCTGCTCGCGGCCGGCGATGCTCCGGCGCGGCGGCAGGCGCTGCGGGCGCTCGCGCCCGTGCTCCTTCTCGGCGCCCTGACGTTCCACTCGGTCCGTTTCGGCGCCGACCTCGCGCTCGTCGGTGCGCCACTCCTGGCGGTGGCCCTGACCGTCGCCGGCGAGCGCCTGGCGGCGCGCCGCCCCACGCTCCTCGGGGAGGTCCGCCGCTCTCCGCTGCCGGTGATCGCCACCGGCGCGCTCCTGATCGGCTTCGCCATCGTGCCGCGCGTTGCCTCCGGATCGGCGCGCGCGGGCTTCGGGATAGGCCTCGATGCGCGCGAGCTGCCGCTCGAGGCGATCGCCTTCGTCGACGAGAACGGGCTCGGCGATCGGATGTACAACGACTTCGAGATCGGGTCCTACCTGCTGTTCCAGCCGGGCGAGGGCTACCCGCGCCACCGCGTGTTCGTCGATCCGCGCCTGCCGGCATACCCGCCGGAGATGCACCGGTTGCTCGGGCGTGGGGATCTGTCGCGCGACGAATGGCAAGCGGCGATGGATCGTTACGGCGTCGACAGCGCGCTTCTCGCCTACGCGGGGATCAACCGCCGCGTCGCCTGGTGGGACCCCGGGCGCTGGGCCCTCGTCTTTCGCCGCAGCGACGCGCGGGTTTTTGTCCGGAGGCTTCCGCGTTTCTCGTCGCTCATCGCCGCCCACGAGATCCCCGCCACCTTCAGCTTTTCCGTCGAGGAAGGGTCGGTGACGCTCCCGCTCGAGGCGCGCCCGGCCGCCTCGCCGGTCACCGACTGCGAGTGGAATCGACGGGTCGGCGATCTTCTGTTCGAGCTCGACGGCGCGCTCAGCGAGCGAGCGCGCGCGGCGTTCGGTCGGTCGCTCGCCGCGCCGATTGGCTGCCTCGCCCCGGCCGACGAGGCGCGCCTCGCCGCCTGGCTGGGGGCGGTCGATCTGGGGGCGGGCCGCGCCGACGCCGCGCTCGTCCTCCTCGAGCGCGCGCTCGGCGCCGGCAACCGCGAGCTCTCGACCTTCACCGACCGCGCCGCGGCGCTGGAGGCGCTCGGCCGCCGCGCCGACGCCGTGGCCGCCTGGACCGACGTCGCCGTCCGCGCCGGCGATTCGCCCCTCGCCGTCCGCGCCCGCGCCCGCGCCGCCCGCCTCGGAAACTAGCCCGTAACCCTAATTTCTGGACCCTTCGAAGGTGGCGATGAGCTGGTCGCTGCCGAGGCTCGTGCGGAGGTTCACCGACCAGGTGGCGATCTGGGAGGAGGGTCCGTTCACGGCACCGCCGAGTCGGTCGGCCACACCACCCGACTTCTCGATCAGCGGAGCCGAGCCGGAGAGCGAGAGATCGAGGCCGCTCCCGTCGGCGCCCGAGAAGGCGCCATCCAGCTCGGCGGCGAGCGCTGTGAGGCCGGCCTCGCAGGCGCTGGTCGCGCAGCCGAGGGGCTCGCTGACGGCGGGGCAGACGACGCCGTCGAGCGCCGCGCAGCCGTTGGCCGTCCCATCGGGCGAGTGCGCCAGCGCAAACAGCGCCGCGACGAACGAGGGCACGTCGGCCGGCAGCCCGCGTGGCACCAGCGAGAGCGGTCCGAACGCCGCCCGGGAGACGGTGCCGAGCCGCAGGGTAAACGCGTGGCTTCCGATGGTGAGGACGTTGTCCGCCGCCGTGGCCGTGGCGAAGGCCACCAACGTCGGCAACCCCAGCGACGCCAGCGGCACCGTCACCGGCCACGGTGGGCCGCCGAACTGGGCGTCGGACAGGGTGTGGGTGACGAGGTAGCTGCCGGCGCTGCTGCTCGAGGCGACGACGATGGTCGACAGCAGGCGCACGTCGTCCAGCAGGGAGGCGGCGTCGTCGGCGATCGCCGGCAGCGCCGCCACCGTCGCGGGCAGCGGCGAGCCGAAGAGCCCGAGCACGACCGCGTCCAGGCTCGCGTCACCCGCGGCATCGCGCGCGCCCCGACAGCTGGTCGGGGCGCCGTTCCCGTCGACGAGCGGCACGCCCCGCAGCGCCGCGATCGCCTGCCCCAAGGTCAGCGGGTCGGTGCTGGTCGCCGGCGAGAGCCCGTTGACCGTGAAATCGAGCCAGCGCTGCGCCGGATCGAGCGGGCAGTCCGAGAGGTCGGTCCAGGGGGCCCCGAGCGCCGCGGCGGCCGCCAGCGGCGGCGCAAAGGTCATGGTCGTCGTCACCGAGTAGGTGCCGAGCGGGTCGGGGATGGCGTCGTAGAGCGGCAGCGACACCTCGACCGTCCCGCCGGCCTGGATGCTCGATCCGGGGATGTCGACGCACCCCTTGGCGACGACCCGGTCGGTGCTCACCTCGGCGATCGCCGAGCTCACCTCGGTGGTGCTGACAGGATCGACCAGCGCCGTGTCGCCGAGGGCGTTCAACGAGAACTTCCTGAACATCGCCGGGATGGGCGGCTGGTCGAGGTTCAGGTTCGAGCAGGACAGCTCGTCGAAGAACAGCACCTCGATGGAGGCGCCGACCGGCAGCGGTGAGCTCGACGGCGCGAGGAAGGGGGCGACCAGTACCTTTCCGGTCGCGCCGCTCTCGACGACGATGGCGACGTCGGCCCCGGCCTGGCCGCTCCGTGCCTCGACCGTGAAGGCGGTGGCGCCGCCCGTGCGGAACGAGGCGGCGGCGTTGCCGTTGGCGTCGGTCAAGGCGGTGGCCGCGATCAACGTGGCGCCACCAGCCGAGGGGGGGGCGAGGGCGAAAGAGACGGTCTGGCCGGCCACCGGCCGGTCGCCCTGCGTCAGCACGAAGGTGAGCGTCTCCTGCGTGTTGGGGTTGACGCTGCACCTGCTGTTGGCCTGGTCGCAGCCGGGCATCATCAAGTTGGGCGTGAGGACGGGGGTGCCGCTCGGGCCGGCGTCGCCCGAGCCACAGCCCGCAACAGCCAGCGCGGCGGCGCAGGCCAGGCCGAGGCGGCCACCTGTGGACAGGCTGTGGATTCTTTTGCGCTGGATCGCCCGCGCCAGCGAGGCCAAGCTCGAACGCCGCATATGCCCGATTTCACCCACCTGCATCTGCACACGCAGTACAGCCTGCTCGACGGCGCCATCCGCCTCGACCAGCTCTTTCCCAAGGTGCTCGAGCGCGGCATGAAGTCGGTGGCGATCACCGACCACGGCAACCTGTTCGGCGCGCTCGACTTCTACCAGCGGGCGAAGGCGCACGGCGTGAAGCCGATCTTCGGCTGCGAGACCTACGTCGCGCCCGATCGCCTCGACAAGACCGAGCGGCGGTCGAACCACCTCATCCTGCTCGCCAAGAACGAGGTCGGCTGGAAGAACCTCTCGTACCTCAACTCGATGGGGTACCTCGAGGGCTTCTACTACAACCCGCGCATCGACAAGAAGCTCCTGCGCGAGCACACCGAGGGGCTGATTGGCCTGTCGGCGTGTCTCGGCGGCGAGGTGGCGCAGACGCTGATGCGGCGCGGGCCGGAGGCGGCGGAGGGGGCGGCGCGCGAGTTCGAGGACATCTTCGGCAAGGGGAACTTCTTCCTCGAGATGCAGCCGAACGGCCTCGAGGAGCAGGAGACCGTGAACGGGCACCTGCTCGAGATGTCCAAGAAGACCGGCATCGGCGTCATCGCCACCAACGACTGCCACTACCTGAACCAGACCGACGCGCGCGCGCACGAGATCCTGATGTGCGTGCAGCAGAAGAAGACGATCCACGACGAGAAGCGGATGCACCACCGGAACGACGCCTTCTTCGTGAAGACGCCGGCCGAGATGGAGAGCTACTTCACGCACATCCCCCAGGCGATGGAGAACGCTGCCCGCATCGGCGCCCTCTGCAACGTCGAGTTCAAATTGGGCGAGACGTTCCTGCCCAAGTTCCAGGTCCCCGACGGGATGACCGCCGAGTCCTATCTGCAGGCGATCGCCGAGGAGGGGCTCGGCAAGCGGATCGAGGAGGCCTACCGGCGGGGCGGGAAGATCGACGGCGACGTCTACGCCGCGCGGCTGGCGCTCGAGCTCTCCGTCATCCAGAAGATGCAGTTCGCCGGCTACTTCCTGATCGTCTGGGACTTCATCCGTCACGCCAAGGAGCAGCGCATCCCGGTGGGGCCGGGCCGCGGCTCGGGCGCCGGCTCGCTGGTCGCTTACTCGATGCGCATCACCGACATCGATCCCATCATCAACAAGTTGTTGTTCGAGCGGTTCCTCAACCCCGAGCGGGTCAGCATGCCGGACTTCGACATCGACTTCTGCATGAACCGGCGCGACGAGGTGATCGGCTACGTCCAGCAGAAGTACGGCAAGGACAACGTCGGCCAGATCGTCACCATGCACCAGATCAAGGCGCGCTCGGGCGTGCGCGACATCGCCCGCGCCATGGCGGTGCCGTTCGCCGAGGCCGACAAGGTCGCCAAGTTCGTGCCCGAGCCCATTCAGGGCAAGAGCCTGCCGATCGCAGAAGCGATCGAAAAGGAGCCGCGCTTGAAGGCGCTCTACGACGAGAGCCCCGTCTACCGCGAGCTGCTCGACGTGGCCAAGGGGCTCGAGGGGCTGAACCGCCACGCCGGCAAGCACGCCGCCGGCATCGTCATCGGCGATCGCCCGCTGTGGGAGTACGTCCCCTGCTTCCGTCCCGCCGGCGACGAGACGGGCATCGTCACCCAGTACGACAAGGACATGGTCGAGAAGGCCGGCCTGGTGAAGTTCGACTTCCTCGGCCTCAAGACCCTCACCGTCATCCAGACCTGCCTCGACCTCGTCAACCGGGATCGCGCGGCGCGCGGTGAGGAAGCGATCGACCTGTCGCTCATCCCGCTCGACGACGCCCCGGTCTACAAGATGATCTCCGACGCCGACGTGACCGGCGTCTTCCAGCTGGAGTCGTCGGGCTTCCGCGAGCTGCTCAAGAAGCTGCGCCCCGACTGCTTCGAGGACATCGTGGCCGCCGGCGCGCTCTACCGGCCGGGGCCGCTCGAGGGCGGCATGGTCGACGACTTCATCGAGCGCAAGCACGGGCGCAAGAAGGTCGAGTACGACCACCCGACGCTGGAGCCGATCCTCAAGGACACCTACGGCGTCATCGTCTACCAGGAGCAGGTCATGCAGATCTCCTCGGCGCTGGCTGGCTACAGCCTGGGCAAGGCCGATCTTCTGCGCCGGGCGATGGGCAAGAAGAAGGCGGAGGTCATGGCCAAGGAGAAGGCCGGCTTCCTCGACGGCGCCAGGCAGAAGAAGGTCGACGGCAAGGTCGCCGAGCGCGTCTTCGACCTGATGGAGAAGTTCGCCGGCTACGGCTTCAACCGCAGCCACTCGGCGGCCTATGGCCTCCTCACCTACCAGACGGCCTACCTCAAGCGCTACTTCCCGGTCGAGTTCTTCGCGGCGTTGCTCACCTGCGACAAGGATGACACCGACGCGGTCGTGAAGTTCATCGCCGAGGCCAAGGCCCACGGGATCGCCGTCCTCCGCCCCGACGTCAACGAATCCGACACGGACTTCAGCGTCATCACGGTCGGCGAGAACGGCTCGGCGAAGAAGGTCATTCGCTTCGGACTCGGCGCGGTGAAGGGGGTCGGCGAGGGGGCCGTCGAGGTCGTCAAGCAGGCGCGCGCGCAGGGCGGGCCGCTGCTCTCGCTGTTCGACTTTTGCCGCCGGGTCGACGGGCGCAAGGTGAACCGCAAGACGATCGAGGCGCTGGTCAAGGCCGGCGGCTTCGACGGCATCGCCGAACAGAACGGCGTCAGCCGCGCGCGGGTGTTCGGCGCCATTGGCCTTGCCAGCGAGCGGGCCGCCGAGGCGCAGCGCGACCGCGAGAGCGGCCAGACCAACCTCCTGGCCCTGTTCGGCGGGGGCGGCGGCGGCAAGGAGGCCGGCGCGGGGATGAACGAGGACAGATACCCGTCGTTCGACGAGTGGATGCCGAAGGAGGTGCTCGCCTACGAGAAGGAGGCGCTCGGCTTCTACATCAGCGGCCACCCGCTCGACCGCTACGCCTCGGAGATCCGCCGCTTCACCAACGCCACCGCCGCCAACTGCACCGAGAAGGGGGAGCGCGCCGAGGTGATCCTGGCCGGCGTGGTGGCGATCTACCAGGAGCGGCCGATGAAGAGCGGGCAGGGGAAGTACGCCTTCTTCACGCTCGAGGATCAGACCGGGCAGATCGAGTACATGGTCAACTCCAAGAAGGTCGAGGAGTACCGCGAGATCCTGTCGAAGGACGAGCCGCTGCTGGTGACCGGCACCGTCGATACCCCCTTTGGGGAAGGCGAGACCGCCCGCGAGCGGCTCCGCTTCCTGGACGCCAAGCCGCTGTCCCGCATCCGCGCCGAGAAGAGCTCGCTGCTCGACATCAAGCTCAACGCCGACGTCGTGAACGAGGGGCAGCTGCGCGCTCTCGAGAAGGTGCTGCGCACACACAGCGGCGGCTGCCGGGCGGTGTTGCGGATGGAGATCCCGATGCGCAGCGAGACCATCCTGGCGCTGGGCGACGACTACAAGATCGCCGCCAGCGACGATCTCCTCGCCCGCATCGAACAGATCTTCGGCGAGCGCGTCGCGGTTCTGCGGTAGCCCGGGCCGAGTCTAGACGACGTCTATTCGCAGGTCAGCGTCACGGCGTTGCAGCCGAGGGGCGGGAGGCAGTCGTCGGTGGTGTTGCAGGGGTCGCCCGCCTGCTCGTAGGGAAAGCAGATCCCCAGCGTGCCGCTCCCCGCGATCGACGTCGCGGGCATGCCGGTTCCCTGCGACAGACAGTACGAGCCCGAGATGCACTCGGCGCTCATGTCGCAACGCTCGTTGACCGGGATGTAGCCAATGAACAGCCCAGCGCAAAGGGGGTCGTCGATCGCCGTCTGGACGTCGGGTCCGGCCTGACCGGCCACCCCCGCGCAGGTGAGGCCGGTCTTGTACGCGGCCGTGCAGGCGGCGGAGACGGTGGGGTCGATCGTGAGCAACCCCTCGCTGAACGCGGTCGACACCAGGGCGAGCTGCTGATCCGCCGCGAGCGTCGCGCGCTCCAGGCAGGTCGACGCGAGACCGGGAGCCACGCCAGCGTCGGAGACGCAGGTGACGGTCGCTCCGCCGTCGTTCGTCGTGCCGCCGGCCGTTCCGCAGCAGGAGGCCTCCGCCGCGCAGAACGAAGCGGCCAGGTTGGCCGCCAGGTCGTCGGGCGTGCCCGTCCCCGTCGGCACCCCAGATCCCGCCGAGCTGCAGGCCACCAAAAGTGTCGACAAGATGACGAAGCGACCATTTCCCATATCGGGGATGAATAACACGAGGCTCCGCCGCAGAGCGCGTGATATGCATCGCGGCGTCCCTCCGTCGCGCCGCGTCGAACCGGGCGGAGTGTCGCCCATTTCCGCTGGCCTCAGCCGCAGACCGACATTATGATCGCCGCATCTTGCCCCGGGAAGCCACGCGTCCACGCCAGAAGGCGGTGCCGGTCATGACCGTGCGCCTCCTCTTGCAGGACGTCGCCGAAGGAATCCGCGTGCTGCAGACACGCGACGGCATCGAGCTGTCCGATGACCAGATTCTCGAGCGGGCGCGCAACATCGTGACCGGCCTGCTGGGCAACTACCGGATCCGCTCGATCGACGCGCGCGAATCGAACGACCCGGAAGAGGCTCATCAGATGGATCTCCTCGACCAGATCGAGGCGCGCGCCGAAGCGCGCAACAACGGCCGCCCTGGCCGGGCGTAGCGCGCGAATTGGTGCTTCGGGGCGGCCACGCCAAGCCCTCAAGCAATCTGCCTCCCCCACCGAGTATCATCCCACTGGGGAAAGGGTGTCCCAAGGCCGGTCTCTGACCGGAACCGGACAGGCCGTCTTGCGTGGATTCAGCCAGATATACTGATCGAGCCTATCGACACCGGTCGCGCGCGCGCCAGTTGCTCGCCTGCGCGGCGCTCGTCGCGCTGACCTTCGGGGTCGCGCGCGGGGCGCACGCGGGGTCGTTCACCTGGCTCGGCGGCACCAGTGGTGCGTGGGGCACCCCCGGCAACTGGATGCCGAGCGGGCCGCCGACGACGAACGACGACGTCATCATCGATGGGTCGAACGGGCTCAATCTCAACACGGGCTCGGCCATCACCGTGCAGTCGATCAAGATCAACGCGACGTACGGCGGGATCGTCAACCAGACGGGCTCCTCCCTTCACGTGACCGGGACCTTCCAGATGCTCGCGGGGAATTTTTCGGCCAGCGGCTCGAACGCCGTCCAGGTCGACGGCGCGATGACCGTCTCCGGCGGCACCTACGGTTGCAACGGCGGAGCGACGACGGCGACGGGCGGTCTCACGGTCTCGGGGACGGGGATCTTCAACTCCAACACCGCCGCGGTGATCCTCGGCGGCTTGACGATCTCAGGGGGGACGTTCACCGGCAACGGCGCCACGGTGAGCATGAGCAGTCTCAGCCAGTCGGGCGGGACGTTCACCGGTAACACCGCCACGATCGCCGACACGGGCGACGTGTCGCTCACCGGCGGGACGTTCACCGCGTCGAGCGGGAGGACGCTGATCGCGGGGGCCTTCAGCCACGCCGTCGCCAATACCTTCAACAATAACAGCGGGACCTTCGTCTTCAACGCGACCTCTCCGCAGAGCCACACGTTCGGTGGCGCCTCGATGCCGACGGTGATCATCAACGACGGGCTGGCGGGCTACTGGAACCTCGACGACGGAGCGGGGAACCCTGCCGACAGCTCCGGCTACGGCAACACCCTCACCCGCAGCAGCGCGCTCACCTGGGCCACCACGGTCCCCTCGGCGATTACCTTCACGGACCCGGACATGGTGACCTTCAGCGGAACCTACGCCTCGAATACCGCGCCGACGGCGATGCCGGCGGCGAACGCGGCGCAGACGATCAGCCTGTGGGCCCAGTTCGCGTCGTCCTCGAGCACCCAGGGGATGCTGGCCCTGAACGGCAGCTCGAGCGCGGTCGTGCTCGGCCTCGGCGGCGGCAACGTTCGTGTCTGGAAGAACTCCGGAGCCGATCTGGCCCACGTCGCGGCGCCGACGGACGGCAACTGGCACCACATCGCGTTCACCACCACCGGCGCGAGCGACACGCTCTACGTCGATGGCGTGGCGGCGAGTGGCCTCGGCGTCGGCCACGACGCGGGCGCGGTGACGTCGGTCTATCTGGGGGCGGCCGGCGCCGGCGTGAGCCAGCTCAGCGGCTCGCTCGACGACGTCCGCGTCTACACGCGCGCGCTCTCCGCGCGCGAGGTCGCCGACCTGGCCTTCGGCCACATGCCCGGGACCGGTACCGTCACCCACACCTTCTCCGATGCCTTCACCACCGCCAACAACAACGATCTGGTGATCGCCAGCGGCACCGTCGCGGGATCGGCCGCCGTCACCGTGGGCGGGAACTGGTTCAACTACGGCGGGAAGTTCACCGGCACCGGCGCCGTCACGCTCACCTCGAGCAGCGTCCGGACGCTGCTCTCCGCCGGGCAGGTCTTCACCAACCTGACCATCAGCGCCGCCGGCAAGATCACCACCTCCGATCGGCTCTGGATGTCGGGGCAGACCCTGAACCTCACGGTCGGCGCGACCTTCGGTCCTGCGTTCCCGGTCCACCTGGCGTCGATCTCGGACAGCACGGCGGGCCACACCGGCCTCGCCAGCGGCAGCGGGACGGGGTACGTGGTCATCGACGGCAGCAGCAATCTGGCGCTCACCGAGAAGAACTTCTTCGGTCTGCGCATCGAGGATCCGACGGAGACCGGGCTCGTCGGCTACTGGAAGCTCGACGAGGGGCAGTCGACGACCGCGCGCGACGTCTCCGGCAACGGCAACACCGGCACGCTGTCAGCGAGCGGGTCGACCTGGACCAACCCGCCGGGAACGATCACCTTCGACGACGCGGCCGCGGTCAAGCTCGACGGGACCGGTTACGTGTCGCTCGGCGCCTCTGGCCTTCCGGCTGCGAACGCCGCGGAGACGATCAGCGTCTGGGTGAAGCTCGGATCGACCTCAGGTACGCAGGACTTCATCTCCCTCGGTGACGGCGCCGGTCACGGCGTCAAGCTGGGGTTGAACGGCGGAACGCTGGCGGCCTTCACCTGGGCGGGGACCTCTCTGGTCACCGGGACGACGCCCGTCGACGGCGCCTGGCACAACGTCGTCTACAGCTACGACGGCGTCGGCACCAACAACCTCTATGTCGACGGGGTGGCGGTCTCGCCGACGGGCACCTCCCACCAGAGTGGGTCGACGACGGTCGCCTACCTCGGGACCTACGACGGGGTGAACGAGCGCTACAGCGGCTCGATCGACGACGTGCGCGTCTACAACACGGCCCTCACGGCGGCGCAGGTGGGGCAGATCTCCAAGGGACGCTACGCGGGGACGGGCGGCGTCGCGACCGTCACCCAGACGAGCATCGCCCTCAACATCCCCATCGGCGACTACGGATTGACGCTCGACTCGGGGAACTACGACACCAACGACCAGACCGTCACCGTCAGCGTGACGACCATGCCCTGCATCGTGAACTCCGGGACCTTACACATCGGATCGAAGGTCATGAACTGCGACGGCGGGTTGACCATCAATCCGCTGGGGACCCTGTCGATGGACACCAGCGGCGGTCAATTCCAGCCCGGCAAGAACTCGACAGTGGCGATCGACGGAACTTTCAACGCGTCGAACGGCGCACTCATCTCGCGCGACAACAACGGGGAGACCTACTCGTTTCAGATCGGGACGTTCAGCGGCTCGAAGCCGGTCCTCAACATCACCAATCTCGAGATCCGCTTCACCGACGGCAACGGGGTGCAGATCGACAACCTGGCGGGGGTCTTGACCGGCGCGACCACCAGCTACACCCACTTCGACAACATTACCTTCCGCCAGGCACCGGCCGGCGGCTCGCAGTTCCTGGAGATCTATTCGAAGGCGCTCTACCTCAGCTCCAGCGGCTGCACCTTCGGGAAGACCGGGGACACCAACATCCCGGCCACCGGGGTCAAGCTCATCGGGAACGGCACCGGCGACGGCGAGACGCGCGCCGTGTTCGGATCGACGACCTGCCAGGCGAAATCCGGCAGCTGGACGGGGGGCGGCGCCGACACGATCTGTCTGGCGGTCGCGAAGTCCGACGACGACAGCGACGGAAACGGCATCGCCGACAGCGCGACCGCTTTGACCAACGGCGCCGTCGTGCAGTTCGTGCGCGCGGCGGAGGATGACACGGCGGGCTCGGTGGTCGGGCTGCCGACGGCGGCGTTCGACTGGAACAACTTCAAGTACTACTCGACCTATGTGGCGTTCCACAACGCGGCCTCGGGCTCGAGCGACGTCATCTACGTGCGCGATGAGGCGGGCAATCCACTCTACTCCTGGACGGTCCCCACGGCCGGGGAGACAATCAGCGGCACGCCGCAGTGGAACAGCGTCAAGGTCGCCGGCGTCACCACCCACTATCTCTACGTGGCGACCAGCGCGGGGAAAATCTACCGGCTCATCGACACCGCGACGGGGGACATCCACGGGACGCTGTCGCTCGACACCACGAATGCCCCCTGGAAGACGACCAACCCCTTCAACTGCAGCTGCACGATCAGCACGCCGCTGGGGATGGACGCGACCAACCTCTACTGGGGGAGCACCACCAGCGGGAAGAACTTCTGGACGCTCGGGCAGTCGACACAGTCGAACCCGACGCCGATCTCGATCAGCCAGGCGGTGACCAACACGGGGATCTCGGTGGCGACAATCAGCTCGACGTCGTACGCGTTCATGGGCGTGACCGGGGCCGTCCTTCAGATCAGCACGGCCGGAAACGCGATCAGCGCCACCAACAGCTCTCCGGGCACGCACTCGGTGTTGGGGCGGATCGCGGTGGGCCTTGGCGCCACCAACCGCGTCTACGCGGGCGACGACGGCGGGACGATGTGGGCCATCGATCCGACCTCGATTGCCAACTTCGGGCACAGCGGCGGTCTCTGGAGCTACAACACGGCTAACGCGATCCAGAGCTCGCCCTACTACGACACGGGAACCGACACCGTGCAGTACGGGACGCAGGGGGGAACGATCATCGTCCTCGGCGGCACCGGCGCGGTTCTCAACAGCGGCTATCCCTACACGCCCGCGGGCGGCGCGGGCGACGCCATTACGGCGGCACCGCTCTACTACAACGGGATCCTGGCGGTCGGGACGACGGGCGGCAAGCTCTACTTCCTGGACCGCAACACCGGGACGACGCCTGCCGTGTCGATCGTGCGCGAGTACAGCTTCGGCTCGTCCGAGACCGTGTCGGGCATCGGATTCGATCCGACCGCCAATCGCTACATGGTGTCGACCGCGAACTCCTCCACCAACGACGGAAGGCTCTATTACATCGATCTCATCGCCGACCAGACGCCGTACTTCCTCTAAAATCATGCACACCTTCGTCCATAGACCCCGGACCGTCGCCGCCGCGCTGCTGGCCGGGGCGATTGCTCTGTCGCCCGCCGCGCGGGCGGACGACTGGGCGACCTTGGGGCTCGACGCGGCTCGCAGCCGCCTCACGGCCGAGCGGTCGGGCCCGAAGTTCGCCGACGGCCGCTGGACCTTCAACCCGGCCACGACCGCGCGCTCTCTCTCGAGCCCGGTGGTGGCGGAGGGGTACGCGGCGAGCGTCGCCCTGGACGGGACCGTCAGCGTCGTCGCCGCCGACAGCGGCAAGCTGGTCTGGAGCGCTGCGGCCGGAGCGCAGGTGCAGGGAACGCCAGCCATCGCGCGCGGGCGGCTCTTCGTGCCGACGCTGGGGAACAACCTGATGGCGTTCGCGCTCGCCGACGGGACGGTGCTCTGGACGGCGAGTCTCGGGGGGATGACTCTGTCGTCGCCGGCGCCGATCGGGAGCGACATCGTGCTCTCGGCGGGGTTCCCGCAGCACCGGGTGGTGCGGCTCGATGGCGCCACCGGGGCGGTCGTCTGGCAGAGCCCCCCGGTGATCGACCAGCCGGGGAACAGCTCGCCGGCGGTGGGGGGGGGCCTCGTGGTGGTGGGGAGCAACGGCGGGCACGTCTTCGCCTTCGACGCGGCGACGGGCGCATCGCGCTGGGACTATCAGGCCGACGGCGTCGTCCACCTCGCCTCGCCGCTCATCGCCGGGGGGCGGGTCTACCTGGCCGGCGGCGACGACAGCGATCGCGTGCACGCCATCGACGCGACGACGGGGCTGGCGGTGCCGGGCTGGCCGGTCAGCCTGCCGGCGCCGGATATCGATCTGGCGGGGACGCGGCTCGATCGTCACCGCGCGGTCTCGTCGTTCGCCGCGGCCGGCGGGAACGTCACCATCCAGACGCGCCTCGACGACATGATCGACAGCGACGGCGACGGTTTGCCCGACCAGTACCTGTCGCGCGAGCTGGTGGTGGCTCTCGACGCCGGGACGGGCGCGGTTGCCTGGCAGGTGCCGCTCGGGCGTGTGGTGTTCGACGATCCGAACGACGTGCCGAAGTACTTCGTCTGTCCGACGCCGGCGGCGTTCGGGACCGACGGGGGGACGCCGCTCCTCGTGGCGGCGTCGTCGCTCGGGCCCCGGGTGAGCCTCCTCGACGCCGGCAGCGGCGCCGACGACGGGGACCTTTCGATCTCCGGCCGTGCGCTCGCCTCGCCCGTACTGGCGAACGGGCGAATCATCACCGTGGCCGAAAACGGGACCATCGAGGGGCAGCTCTCTTCGGTGAACCACCCGCCGTCGGCGCCGCTCCTGGTGGCGAACCCCCGGCCGCTCGACGGGAGCGACGTGACCTTGCGCTGGGCCGCGGCCATGGACCAGGACGGCGACCAGCCCAGCTACGAGCTACGCATCGACGCGGACGGCGAGGTGCTCACGACCTTCGCGCAGCAGATCTTCCCCGGGCAGGGGGTCACCAGCGTCTCGGTCGCGGCGCCTCTGGCGCCCGGGGTGACCTACACCTTCGCCGTGCGGGCGCGCGACGGACACGGCGCGCTGTCGCCCTGGTCGGCGCCCGGCACCTTCACCGTGGTGACGTCGGGGAGCGTCTCGGTGAACGGCGTGCCGGCCACGAGCTTGCGGGACGCGCTGGCGGCGGCGATGTCCGGCGACATCGTTCTCCTCGGCGCGGGGACGTTCCCCGTCACCGACACGCTTGCCGTCGGTCCCGGCGTGACGCTGCGGGGCGCGGGCGCGGGGCGGACGACGCTGGACGCGGTCGGGGTGGGCGTCGGCGTGAGCTTCTCGGGGACCGATCCGGCGACGCCCGCCGCGCTCGACAAGGTGACGGTGGCCGGCGCGGCGACCTGCGTCTCGGTGGGCGGCGACGCGACGGGCGTCGCGCTCACCCACCTCGTGGCGCGCGACTGCGCGACGGCCGGCATCGCGGTGGCGGCGGGAGGCGGCGCGGCGATCGCGAACGCCACGCTGGCCATGAACGGAACCGGCGTCGACTCCTCGGGGACGGCGACGATCAAGAACAGCCTGGTGACCGGCAACGACGTCGGTCTCAAGGGGACGGGCGCGCAGGCGCTGGTCAGCCGGTACGACGATCTGTTCGCCAACACGACGCCGTACACGGGCCTCGGGGCGGGGACGGGTGACCTCGCGGCCTCCGTGGCGTTCGTCGATCTCGGCGGCCACAACTTTCTCCTGCCCGGGCCGCAGGCCTCGACCGATGAGGGCGACCCGGCCGACGCCGTCGCGGACGAGCCGACGCCCAACGGCGCGCGCATCAACCTCGGCGCGTTCGGCGGCACGTCCGACGCGGAGCTCAGCGTTCCCGCCGCCGTGACCGGCGCTCCGGGTTCCGCCTCGCCGACCCCCGGCACCCCGACGGCGATCCCGCCGGCTGGTTCGACGCCGGTCGAGCCCATCGCCGGGGGAAGCGACGGAGGTTGCGCGCTCGGGGGGCGCTCGTCGGGAACCACATCCTGGATGTTGATCCTCGCCGCGCTCGCGCTCGTCCGGCGCCGTTCGCGCGGCGCGCGCTCGTAGCGGCAACCGGGTCGCGGGCGGCGTGTTAGGCTTTCCCCCAGGGGGAACGGCGAAGTCGCCGTCGCGCGGATGAGCGCTCGAGCATCAACGGCCGAGTCGGATGAGAGGCGCCGGACGGCCGACGAGGTCCAGCGGCGGTCGCGCTTCTTGATCTCGGCCAGCGCGGCGCTGTCTGAATCGCTCGACTACGAGCGGACGCTGCAGCGGGTCGCCGAGCTCTCCGTTCCAGACATGGCCGACTGGTGCACGGTCACCATCGTCGACGAGCGCGGGAAGGCCCGGCGGCTGGCCGTCGTCCACGCCGACCCCGCCAAACACGATCTGGTCGCCGAGTACCAGCACAAGTTCCCGCCCACCGAGCACCGCAGCGGTCACCTGGTCGACGTGCTGGTGCGCGGACGGGCGGTGCTCAGCGTGCGCGTCACCGACCAGGATCTGGTGCGGGCGGCGCAGACCGAGGATCACCTGCGCGTCATGCGCGGCCTCGGCTGCGCGTCGTGCGTGATGGTGCCGATGGTCGTGCGGGGCGAGATCCTGGGGGTCATCTCGCTCATGCGGGCCGAGGGGCGCCCCCCCTATGACCAGGGCGACGTCGACACCGCCGAGGAGCTGGCCCACCGCGCCGCGCTGGCGATCGACAACGCGCGCCTCTACCGCGAGGCGCGTCGGCGCGAGGGGACGATGCGGTTCTTCGCCGAGGCGAGCACGCTCCTGTCGAGCTCGCTCGACCACGTCTCGATCTGCGAGCGGCTGGCGCACCTGGTGGTCCCCTCGTTCGCCGACTGGTGCGGCGTCGAGCTCAGCGAGGAGGGGGAGCTTCACTCGGTCGCCATCGCGCACGTCGACAGCGCCAAGGTCGCGACCGCCCGGGAGATGCGCCGGCGCTATCCCCCCGATCCGTCGTCGTCGCGGGGGCCGCACGCCGTCCTGCGCACCGGTCGCCCCGAGATGATTTCGGACATCACCCCGGAGATGCTGGCGCCAGGCGCGATGACGCGCGAACAGCTGGGCTTCATCCGAGATCTCGGGCTTCGCTCGCTGTTGATCGTGCCCCTGGTGGCGGGCGGGCGGCCCATCGGCGTCCTCACCCTGGTATGGGCGGAGTCCGACCGGCGCTACGGGCCCGAGGATCTGGAGACGATGCGGGAGCTCGGCCGCCGGGCCGGGCTGGCGGTGGAGAACGCGCGCCTCTACAACGAGGCGCGCGCGGCGGTGAAGCTGCGCGACGAGTTCCTCTCCCTCGCCAGCCACGAGCTCAAGACGCCGCTCACCAGCCTCCGCCTCAAGGTCGATGGCATCCTGCGGGTGGCCGCCAACGCGGCCAGCGCTCCGATCGATCTCGCCAAGCTGACGGCGCGCGTGCACGGGGTCGACAAGCAACTGGGGCGGCTCACCGAGCTGGTCGATGCGTTGCTCGACGTCAGTCGCGCCGCCGCCGGTCAGCTGCAGCTGCGGCTGGAGGACGTTGATCTCGGCGCCGTCGTGGCGGCGGCGGCCGAGCGGTTCAAGGACGACCTCGCCGCCGCCGGCTGTTCGCTCTCGGTGGTGGTGACGGCGCCCGGGGGGGCGCAGAACCCGATCTTCGGACGCTGGGATCGGCTGCGCCTCGATGAGGTGGTCACCAACTTTCTCTCCAACGCCATCAAGTACGGCGCGGGCAAGCCGATCCAGATCCGCGTCTTCGCCAGCAAGACCACCGCCACCATCGAGATCGAGGACCAGGGGATCGGGATCTCGGCGGCCGACCAACAAAGGTTGTTCGAGCGGTTCGCGCGCGTCGTCTCGCCGGAGCACTACGGCGGCTTCGGCCTCGGTCTCTGGATCGTCAAGCTGCTGGTCGAGGCGATGGGAGGGAAGGTCGCCGTCCGCAGCACGATCGGTCAGGGATCGGTGTTCAGCGCGGAGCTGCCGCGACAGGGGAGCGCCAGCGCTTGACCCGTGAATCTCGCCACGCCGTCGTCCCCTGATCCGCGCCGTTCGTCGTTCGTCGCTGTTGCTGTCTGCCCGTATAGTGAGAGGGTGCCTGCCGAACCGTACCTTCGTCGCATCCTGAACGCCCGCGTCTACGACGTCGCCATCGAGACGCCCCTCGATCCGGCGCCGCAGCTGTCGGCGCGCCTCGGCACGAAGGTCCTGCTCAAGCGCGAGGACCTGCAGCCGGTGTTCAGCTTCAAGCTGCGCGGCGCCTACAACAAGATGGTCAACCTGCCGCCGGCGGCGCTCCGGCGCGGCGTCATCGCCGCGAGCGCCGGCAACCACGCGCAGGGGGTGGCGCTGGCGGCGCGCAAGCTGGGCGCGCGCGCCCTCATCGTCATGCCGGCGACGACGCCGGAGGTGAAGGTCGCGGCGGTGCGGGCGCTCGGCGCCGAAGTCGTGCTGCACGGCGACGCCTTCTCCGACGCCTACGCGCACGCGCTGGTGTTGCAGCGCCGCCGCAAGCTGACCTTCGTCCATCCGTTCGACGATCCGGACGTCATCGCGGGGCAGGGGACGGTCGGCCTCGAGATCCTCCGCCAGCACCACCCCCAGGATCACGGCCCGCTGCGGGCGATCTTCGCCTCGATCGGCGGCGGCGGGCTGATCTCGGGCATCGCCGCCTACGTCAAGTCGGTGCGGCCGGAGATCAAGATCATCGGCGTGCAGTCGGTCGACTCGGACGCGATGGCGCGCTCGCTGGCGGCGGGAAGGCGGATCGCGCTACGCGAGGTGGGGCTCTTCTCCGACGGAACGGCGGTGCGCCAGGTCGGGCGCGAGACGTTCCGACTCTGCCGGCGTTACGTCGACGAGGTCGTGACCGTCGACAACGACGCGATCTGCGCGGCGATCAAGGACGTCTTCCAGGAGACGCGCTCGATCCTCGAGCCGGCGGGCGCGCTGGGCGTCGCCGGGGCCAAGGCCTACCTCGGGCGGACGCGGATCGACGGGACGATCGCCGTCGTCACCTCCGGCGCCAACATGAACTTCGACCGGCTGCGCTTCGTCGCCGAGCGCGCCGAGGTGGGCGAGAAGCGCGAGGCGGTCTTCGGCGTCACCATCCCCGAGCGGCGCGGCAGCTTCAAGCGCCTCTGCAAGCTGGTCGGCGATCGCAGCGTCACCGAGTTCAACTACCGGATCTCCGACAGCGCGGCGGCGCGGGTCTTCGTCGGCGTGCAGCTCGCGCGCCCGGGCGAGGCGCGAGCGCTGCGACGCGCGTTCGTGGCCGCCGGCTTCCCGACGCTCGATCTGACAGACGACGAGCTGGCCAAGGAGCACCTCCGCCACCTCGTCGGCGGCCGCTCGCCGCTGGCGAAAGACGAGCACCTCTACCGCTTCGAGTTCCCCGAGCGTCCCGGCGCGCTCATGCGCTTCCTCGCCAGCATGTCGCCCGCCTGGAACATCTCCCTGTTTCACTACCGCAACCAGGGGGCCGATCCGGGGCGCGTGCTCGTCGGTCTGCAGGTCCCGCCGCGCGACCGCTCGCAGCTGCGCCGCTTCCTGGCCGACCTCGGCTACCGCCACTGGGACGAGAGCGCCAACCCCGCCTACCAGCTGTTTCTCCGATGATGGCACGGACGAGCGCGGCAGGTTCATGCCGGCGGCGCGTGGCGCGCGCCGAGGCTAGTTGCGGGTCTCGCGGGCGCGCGACGTTCCCGCGGCGCTGACGATTGCCAGCACCGGCTGCGGTCCGCCCGGATAGGCGATCCCGGCGACGGGCGCGGCGGCCCGCTCGCGCCGCGCGCGGCTCGCCCCCCGCAGGCCGTAGGCCAGACCGGCCGCGAGGGAGATCGGCGCCAGCAGCGCCAGGAGCAGATTCGAGGTGCCGATCAGCTTCAAGCCCGACAGCAGCAGCACCACCGCCAGCGACGGGCGGATGACGTAGTCGGGCGCGCGCGACGAGAAGCGCGCGCCGACGAACACGCCGGGGATGCTGCCGATCAGGATCGACGCGGTCAGGCCCGCATTGAAGTTGCCGAACAGCAGGTGGCCGATCGCCGCGCTGGCGACCAGCGGAACCGCCTGCACGAGATCGGTGCCCACCAGCTCCGACAGCTCCATGCGCGGGTAGAGCAGCAGCAACGCGACGATGATCAGCGAGCCCGATCCGACCGAGGTCAGGCCGACGACCAGGCCGCCCACGATGCCGATCAGCAACGTCGGGATCCGTCTCAGTTGGAAGGCGAGCGGCGCCTGCCGGCGCGACATCAGCAGCGGGCGGACCACCAGACCGTTCACCACGACCAGGAGCGCGATCCCGAGCGCGACCTTGATGTGCGCCTGCAGCGCCGCGCCGGCGTCCAGGCGGCGCAGGAGGAGGACGCCCAGGAACGCCGAGGGGATCGAGCCGATCATCAACCAGGTGACCAGGTCGCGCCGGACCGTGCCGCGACGCCAGTGCACCGCGCCGCCGACCGGCTTCATCACCATCGCCGCCACGATGTCGCTGGAGACGGCCGCCAGCGGTTGGATGTGAAAGAGCAGCACCAGGATCGGCGTCATGAGCGCGCCGCCGCCCATGCCGGTCAGGCCGACGACGAACCCGACGAAGAGGCCGCTGGCTATGACGAGAGGATTGATGATTCCGTGCATCTGTTCACCGCTCCCAACGAGGGTAGTGGAGTGCAGTAGCGGAGGCACGCGAAAACAGCTCATTTCCTATCTGATAACTAGACTGTTCGCCCGGGACCGTCATTTCTCGGGCGTAATGGTGGGACGAAGGCCGGAGCTTCCCGTCGGGTAGCGCCTTCACCGGCAAGATCGACGAGGTGACCGTCGAGCTCCGGGCGAAGTAACCTTCGGGCGTGCCGGCCGCCGGGACCGACGACGCAAACGAAGCGAACGACCCGATCGATCGCCTGTTCGCGGTCCGACCGGCCGACTTCGTCAAGGAGCGCAACGCCGTCGCGAAGGCGCTGAAGGCGGCGGGGAAGGGAGACGAGGCGGCGCGCGCCCTGAAGCTGCCGCGCCCGACGCCGTCGGTCTGGGCGGTGAATCAGCTGGCGCGTCACGTGCCGGCGCTGGTGCAACGGCTGGTCGAGGCGACGGCGCGGCTGCAGGCGGGCGGCGCGGGGAGCTATGCCGACGCGCTCGGCGCCCACCGCGACGCCCTGAAGAGGCTGCGGGGGAAGGCCGAGGAGATCCTGGAGGCGTCGCAGATGCGCCCCACGCTCGACGTGCTCGCGCACGTCGTCCAGGACCTGCGGGCGGGGATCCTGAATCCGGAGAGCCGCCCGCGCGTCGAGGGCGGCCGATTGGAGCGCGATGTCGCCGATGAAGGGGCGGCCAACCCGTTCGAGCAGGAGCTGCCGTTCGCCTCCCGCGCGGCCACGCCGAATGCGGCGCCGGCGCCCGACGCCGAGAGCGCGCGGCAAAGGGAGGCGCGCGCACGTAAAGATGCGCGCGTGGCGCGCCTCGGGCGCCTCGAGGAGCTGCGCGAGGCCGTCGCGGCCGCGGAGGCGGCAGGCGACCGGGACGAGAGAGCCGTCGAGGCGGCGCGACGCGGCCTCAGCGACGCCGAGCGAAAGCTCGCCGCCTCGCGGGCCGCGCTGGTGGCGGCCCGTGCCGCGCTCGAAACGGCCGAAAGCGAGTCCCGACTCGGCGAGCCGTGAGCGCCGGCATCACCGTCGGAACGTGCGCAAAGAATCACTCCGATACGGGTAGAGTCGGGCGGCGACGTTGACCAACGACCAGATCAAGATCGCGGCCGACACCGGCTGGACGCTGCTGACCGGATTCATGGTGTTCTTCATGAACGCGGGGTTCGGCCTCATCGAGGCGGGCCTCTGCCAGCGGAAGAACGCGACGATGATCCTCTCCAAGAACTTCGTGGTGTTCGCGATCGCGACACTGGGGTTCTACGTCCTCGGGTTCGGGCTGATGTTCTCCGACGGTGGCTTCATGGGGACGGCCGGCGGCTGGCTGCTCGGTGGCGCGGACAACAGCCCGGCCTCGGGCGATCTCTACCAGGGGATCTTCGGCGCGCTCGGGTGGGCGGGCGTGCCGCTGCCGGCCAAGTTCTTCTTCGAGGCCGTGTTCTGCGGGACGTCGGCGACCATCGTCTCGGGCTCCGTCAACGAGCGGATGAAGTACGCCTCGTTTCTGATCTTCTCGCTGTTTCTGACCGCGTTCGTCTATCCGATCGCGGGGCACTGGATCTGGGGCGGCGGCTTCCTGGCGCGCGCCGGGATGCGCGACTTCTCCGGCTCGACGGTGGTCCACAGCGTCGGCGGCTGGGCGGCGCTGGCCGGCATCATCGTGCTCGGTCCGCGTCTCGGCCGCTATCCCAAGGGGGCGGCGCCGGTGAACGTCCCTGGTCACCAGATGGGCTACGTCTTTCTGGGGGGCATGATCCTCTGGCTCGGCTGGTTCGGGTTCAACCCCGGCTCGACACTGAGCCTCGATCCCGACGCCATCTCGCGCATCGCCGTGACCACCGCGCTCGCCGGCTGCGCCAGCACGCTGGTGGCCACTCTTTACGTCTGGCGGCGCCACGGCCGCCCGGACTTTCCGTCGACGGTGAACGGCTGCCTGGCGGGTCTCGTTTCAATCACCGCCCCCTGCGCCTACGTGAGCCCCACCGCGGCGCTGCTCATCGGCATCGTCGCCGGCGTGATGGTGAGCGAGGCGCCGCGGCTGTTCGATCGCCTGCGCCTCGACGACCCGGTGGGCGCCACCTCGGTCCACCTGGTGCACGGGATCTTCGGGACGATCTGCGTCGGTCTGTTCGGGATCAGGGGACAGAGTGGGTTGCCGCATGACGGTCTCTTCCGCGGAGGCGGGGTCGCGCAGCTTCTGCCGCAGCTGGAGGCGGTCGTGACGGTGGGCGCCTTCTCGTTCGTCACCTCACTGGTGGTCTGGATGGCGATCGACAAGGTGGTCGGCCTGCGCGTCGCTCCCGACCACGAGATCCGCGGTCTGGACGCGGCCGAGATGGGGATGGAGGCCTATCCGGACGACGGCGCGCTCGCCGCCGTCGAGGTGGCGGCGCCCTCCGTCAGGGTCGCCGCCGTCGAGGCCCCGTTGTCCCCCGGCTCCTGAGGCCGACACTGAAAAATGTTCTCTTTTCGCTAACAATTTGCGGTCCGGGGTATGGTCGCCGCCCCGAGGGAGGAGCTCACATGTCCAAGATCGCTACGTTCGTGATGTCCGGGGCGCTGTTCGCCGGCGCCGCAATCGCTGTTTCCACCGTCGCCACCGCCGCCGACAAGCCCGCCGCCGCGCCCGCGGCCGCCGCTCCCGCCGCTGCGGCGCCGGCCAAGGCCCCGGCCGCCGCGCCGGCGGCCGCCCCCGCCGCACCTGCGGCAGCGGCCAAACCGGCCGGCCCGCCGCCACCCGCGACGCCCGCCCCCGAGGTGGAGTCGCTGTTCAAGGGCTACGCCGGCAGCTGGAAGTGCGAGACCACCTTCGCGGCCGGCGCCTTCGGTCCGGGGACGCCCGAGATGAAGGGCAAGTCCGAGGTGAAGATCGTCAAGGACCTCGGCGGCTTCTGGTACAAGGGCGACTACAAGTTGAAGAAGACCAAGACGATGCCGGGTCTCGAGGCGGTGTTCCTGCTCGGCTGGGACCCGATGGTCAAGTCCGCCGTCAGCCTGAACTACGACAGCGAGGGCGGCTTCACGATCGAGCACGGTCCGGGCGCCACGCCCGAGGCGATCACCTTCACCGGCGACGGTCAGATGATGGGCATGAAGGCCAAGATCCGCGAGACCATGACCAAGAAGACCGACAAGAACGTCGTCCACACGTTCGAGGTCGACATGGGGAAGGGCTTCCAGCCGATGGGCACCGACGACTGCAAGAAGTAACGGCCCGCGCGAGATCAACCGAGACGGCGCTCGCCAGCCGGGGGGCGCCACACGCGCCGCGCAGCGGGATCAGAAGACCAGGACCACCGAGCCGCCAATCCGTTGCTCGCTCGAGGTGACGACGGTGCCCGGAAGGCGGCTGTTCCGCAGGATGTCCTCGAGATCGACGTCCAGTCGGACCGGCCCGCCGAAGGGTTGCAGGGCGGCGCCAACCGTCAGAAATGCCTGGGCGTCGCGCAGCGAGAAGTTGTTCTGAATCTGGCTTTGGTGGTCGTCGGCCGAGTTGAAGGACCAGAGATTCTGGCCGCGGCCGTCGAACCGGAGGCGGACGTCGCCGAGCTCCGCTTCCAGCGTGGCAAAGGTGAGCAGCCCCTGCGCGAAGTAGTATCCCTGTGTCTCGAGCTCACTCTTGACGGCGACGTCGGTGAACTGTGAAGCCGCCTGGGCCCAGGCCAGGGAGGTGACCTGGGCGAATCCGTAGCTGGCGGCCAGGGTGGCGCGCACCGCGAGGCGGCCGCGCCGCGCCTGGATCTCGACCACCGGACCCCCGAGGCCGACGGCGAGCGTCCGATCGAAGACCGTGGGGAGCCTGCGCGCGTCGTAGTCGAACGAGGCGCCGAGGCCGAGGAGAAGGCCCCGACCATCGGGCTCGCCCGACGCGCCGCTGACCTCGCCGTAGTCGCGAAAGTAGCGCCCGATGATGACCGAGTCCGCGTGGACGGCCACCCCGTCGATGGTTCCGCCGTCCATGAGCCAGTGCGCGCCGAGAGAGGTCCACTGTCCGGGCCGCGCGGTCGAAGCGCCGCGTCCGGCACGCTGGTAGTAGGCGTGGGCCGTGATCCGCGCGCCCAGCCCGAAGCTCGTCTCGGTGCGGGCCTCGGCACCGTCGATGACCGCCCGCGCGGTCCCGAGCTCGGTGTAGAGCCGGTGCCAGGTTTGCCTGGAGAACCCGAACCGATCGAACGGCGGTTGGCGTTGTCGGCTTCGGCAGACCGGTGACTCGGTCAGCGTCGCCACCGGCGAGAAGACCAGGGCCCCGATGCAGTTCGCGAGGCTCGGCTCTCCATCGGAGAAGAAGCTCCCCAACCGGTAGCTCGCCTCGCCGAGCACCCACCCGGCCGCCGGGGTCACCACGAGGTCGTTGATCGAGAGCTTCTGGTTCGTCTCACCGAAGTACTTCCAGGCGGTGGAGGCGGTGGCCGTCGCCAGAAACGACGCGCCGGCGCCGAGGCCGCTGCCGCGCGCGATCTGGTAGTAGATGAGGCCCGCGATCGAGTGGCCGACGGCGTTGGTGTTGAAGTGATCCTCGTCGAACGTCAGGTATCGCGTCGAGAACAGTTTGGCGCGCCAGGTCGACCAGGCGTCGGCGTCGATCTCCGACTCGGACTGTGCCTGGTGGCCCCAGTACCAGGCCCCCTGAAGCGTCAGGAAGGAGATCTCTCCGAGCACCGCACGGAGGACCGGATGGGGCGGGTTTGTCGAGGCGGACTCGGTGTCGTTCTCCTGGGTCACCGCGCCGCGCGACGGCGCCGCTGGCAGGAAGGTCGCGAGCCCCAGGCACACGGCGAGAGCGCTCGAGCACCAACCGCGAGCTCTCCGCCTTCTCGATGAAGCGACGAACGGGATGCGCCTCCTCCTTCGCCTGCATGAGGGCGCGTTCCGGGGTCTTCCCCCCTCCCTGAGTCGTCGAGGCCTACCCAGAAAGGTGGGGCCGCTCTTCTGGTTTGCTGGCAGGCCATCGTCGGCAAACGGATGATAGTCAGCTCACCCACGCGTCCTGGGAGGCACCACCGACGAGACGGTTTCAAGCTTTAGGCAGGCGCCCGCACGTCGCGACGGAGGGCGGAAACATGGTGAAACGGGACCGGAGGCTCAGCCTGGTCGTCGCGGCGGCGATCGCGGCCGTGACAGGAAACGCCGCGGTGCCCGACACGGCCCGTGCGGCCGACGCGCCCGAGCATCCGCCCCACTGGAGACCGCTGAGCGGCTTTGGAATGAGCGTGGCGGGCGGGGGCGGCGTCACCAACTTCACTCAGGGCGGCGTCCAAGGCCTCACCGACGTGGGAGGGTCGTGGGACGTCCGACTGGCGTTCGGGACCCGTCGCTCGTTGGGATTCGAGGTCTCCTACGTCGGTGGCTCCAACGCGATCCACGGCTTGGGCTTCGACAGCGGCCAGACCAAGCTGATCCGCAACGGCGTCGAGGGGATGCTGCGGCTCAATGCGCCTCTCCACCTGAGAGAGACGCTCCTCGAGCCGTACGTTGCGGGCGGCGTGGGCTGGAACGGCTACCGGATCACGAACGTCAAGACGGCCACCGCCAGCGTGAGCCCCACCAGCGAGGACACGGTCGCGGTTCCCCTCGCCGTCGGATTCTCCGTCGGCTACAAGGGTTTCGTCGCCGACGTCCGCTACACGTTTCGTCCCACCTACCGGCAGACCACGCTCCCCGAGGACGGGAGCGGCGCCCTGACCAACTGGGATGCGGGTGGCATGCTCGGATTCGAGTTCTGACCCGGGTCACTCGGCGAGCGCAGCGCTGGTGAGCGAGACGAGGTCCGTGCTGCCGACGGCGATGGAGGTGCCGCTCGGGATCTGGCGCAGCTTCCAGCGCACGGTCCAGACCAGCGTTCCGCCCGGCGGGATGGTGGTGTACGCCCCCTGGGTCTCCATCTCCAGGTAGTCGGCGGCGGGGCCCGTGTAGACCTCGACCTCGGCTTCGCCGGGCGCGGCCTCGGCGGGCTGGATGTCTGGATACGCCAGCAGGTAGAGGAGCCCGCCCGCTGTGACGTGCGCGATCCAGCCCGAGCCGTCGGCCAGCGCCTTGGAGTCCGTGGCGACCGCGGAAAAGTCCCACCACAGATCGCCGCCCGCGGCGGTGAACGTGAACGCCAGGTCGCTGCCGTCGGCGTAGGTCGCCGAACCGTCGGGCGACGCGAAGAACGTCAGGCCGCCGGTCGCCTGCACGCGGCTCACCTGCCAGGGGGCGAAGGAGACGGCGACGCTCGGAGAGACGTTGCTGAGCGTGTAGGTGACGTCCACCGCGCCGCTGGCGGGGACGGGCGTGAATTGCTTGGTCACGGTGACGGCCGAGTCCGCGATCGTGATGAACGTCGCCGTCCCGCTGGTCAGCTGGATGACGTTGGTGGTGGGATCGATGCTGCCCGTGTACATCCGAACGTCGATCGCCGGGAGCGGCGGCCAGCAACCGGAGCCCGATTGGCACCAGCTCGACTGCGGGCTCGGCCAGTACGTGCCGCCGTAGTTTTCCGGGTCGACGTCGGGGCCGGTCAGGACGTTGGTCCCATTCAGCGAGAACTCCGTGATGCGCGCGCCCATCGAGGCGTCGATCACCATCTTCAGCGCGCCCATGTCGAGCGAGTAGAGCGTCCCCGTCGCGTCGGTCGTCGCCGACACCGGCGTGTACGACGGGCCGCTACTGCCGCCGCACGCCCCGAAGGCGACCAGCAGACCGACCGTCAATCTCCGCAACCACCCACTCACCCCCGCAGCCGTATCACCGTCCGCTCCCATCGTGGCCTAGTCCTCGCCCGCGCGGGCCTTGCGCCCGACCGGGGCAATCTCCGCGATGCGGCAGAGCTCGCGGTGGATGCGCGCGACGCGTTCGACCTGCCCCTTGGCCGGGAACCGCTCGTAGAAGCCCTCGCTGCGGAACGTCCTGACCTCGGCCGTCCAGGCGAGAGACGCTTGCGCTCCCACCGCTTGACGCGCCCCTCTTCGGGCTCGGCGTCGTCGTGGGCGAGATCGGCGCAGACGCGCAGCATCGCCTTCAGCGTGACCGGCCGGGTGACCATGTAGCTGGCGTCGCCCCAGGCGTCGCCCCAGACCTTCTCGGCGGCCTTGAAAAAGTCGCGCACGACCTCGTAGAGGCGGGTGACGAGGGCCCGGGGCGTCCCCTGCTTCTTCAGCGCCTTCCAGTCGGCGGAGACCCAGCGGTGGAGCTCGTTGAAGAGCTCGGCCTGCAGGATCCACTTCTGCTGCTGGCTGCGCCCGCCGAGGCGGTTGATCCGGTAGCGGAGCGGGCTGTCCCCCTCGCCATACAGGCGCGCCACGACCCGCGCCGCGAACTTCTTGTCCGGCGCCGCCCAGGACACCTTCTCGTAGAGATCGACGAGGTGGCTCTTGTTGATGCGCGTCGGCGTCGAGTTGATGATCACGAACATCTCGGTGGCGAAGTCCTCGCTCTTGCCGTCGAAGATCACGCACGGGACGTGCATCGTCGCGCGCGTCGTCGGGGCGCTCCTTGCGAAAGAAGTGCAGCGCCGCGAGGCGATGCTGACCGTCGATGATCAGGTACTTGTCGCGCGGGCTCCTCCAGGTTGCCGACGTTCTCGAACTTGCCGAGCGGCTCGAATCCGAGCTTCTCCGCGGTGAAGAGCAGCACCGTGCCCGGGATCGGCGGCTGGCTGACGGCCGTCTCGTAGAAGTTCTTGATCGCGGCGACCTTGGCCTTGGAGAGATCGCGCTGGAACGCGCTGTCGGTGCGCTCGATCCGGGAGATGAACTGCGCGACGTCGTCCGCGGCGTCGATCTCGGCCGGCGCGATCTGCCCCTCGTCCGCGTAGAAGCGGCTGATGAACCGGACCTTCTCCAGCAGGTCCTCGGTCGGGTACGACACGAAGTAGAAGACGCTGTCCTTCTGCCGAACCTGAGTGGCGAGCATGGGCGGATGTTAACCGCAAAACCGGGCGGTCAGGTCACCGATGGTCGGGGAAGCTGGATCCCCTGGGCACCCTTCACGGCTTGGCCACGAACCGGCAGACGTACGAGGAATTGGTGATGGCTGCGAGCTGACCGCTCGCGCTGACCGCGATGGTCAAACCGCCTGCTGGGATCTGCATATCGCCGATCGTGCTGTCGATGTTGCCGGTCTCCGTTTGCTGGAACTGCACCGTGCCATCGGACTTGACCAGCTTGTAGAGCAGGGAGGTGAGGCCCGAACCCTGCCGCTGGGCCAGGCAGGAGCCGTTGATCGTCGTCAAGCCGGAGGGCAGCTGCAGGTGATGGAAGTCGACGTCGCTGTCGGGCGGGTTGAGGTCGCCGTCGACGGTGAAGCTGTAGCTGCCGTCCAGGTTGTCGATCGCCGCCAGTGAATCGGCGGTGCCCTGCGTGTCCGGCGGCTATCTGAACGAGGCAGACGCGAACAGGGTCCTCGCCATCCTCTCGCAGGCGGACCCCGTTCCACCGCGAGAGGGCGAGCCGACCGCGCGCGCGGCTACTTGCTGGTGGTCGTGACGTTCGCGACCGGGAAGTCGATGGTTCCCATGCCGCCGCCCACTTCTATGTTGATGTGGACCATGGACAGCGTTCCCAGGCTCCAGCCCTGCGCCGCCCACGAGGCGAAGTGGTCGCTGACGGTGACTGTCCCGCACGTCCGGTGCGTCGCCCGGGTGGCCGTGATGTTTGTCCAAGCGCCCGTATGGCCGGACTCGCAGGCATTCGCGCCGCCCGTTCCGTTCGTCTGGCTCGTGCTGAGGTAGTACATCGCGCCGTCGATCATGGCGGTGGTGGTGCCCTTGGCGACGTAGGTGCTGTACGAGTCTTCGTTGATGTACCACTCGATGCACGGGCTGTGCATCCAGCCGTAGATGCCGATCATCGAGAAGCCGCCCGGAGTCCCGGACTTGACCTCGGAGAACTCCGCCTGGATCGTTCCGTACGCCGTGTATTGCTTCGCGGTATTGAAATCGAGGCCGACGTGGGCCAGGAAGTCCATGCTGTTGTTCCAGGACGTGGAGAAGGCGTGGGCGTTGGGGAAGACGGTGATGCTCCCGCCGCTGCCGTTGGTCCAGATGCCGTAGCCGAGGCCGTCGGCCATGCCGTTGACGTTGCTCCCGGTGTAGGTCGTTCCGCCGGTCGGGAGCGTGGCCGTGCAATCGACGGTCACGCCGCCGTCGACGCCGGTGCTGCCGCCGCTGCCCGAGGTGGTCCCGCCGCTGCCCGGCGCGCCGCCCTTGGCGCCGCCGGTGCCGGTGCTGCTGCCGCCGGCGCCCGCTCGACCACCTGAGCCGGTGACGCCGCCGCTGCTCACGTTGCCGCCGCTTCCGGTCGTTCCGCCCGAGCCGGTCGTGCCGCCGGTTGCGGCGCCGCCGGAGCCGGTGAGGCCGCCGGATCCGGTGAGGCCGCCGGAGCCGGTGAGGCCGCCGCTTCCCGTGAGGCCGCCGGAGCCGGTCGTGCCACCCGTCTCCTGCTGGCCACCCGAGCCCGGCGCACCGCCCGTCGCCCCGGTGGTGCCTGTGCCACCCCCTCCGCAACCGACGAGGATCAAACAACCGGCGAGGCCTGAGACGAGGACGGTCGATCTCATGGGGGCTCCTAAGCGCGTGAAGCGCCTGACGCGATGTGCCCAGCGCGGGCGAACGATCAGCATCAGGTTTGAGTCATTGTCCCGGCCCGCCGTCATTGTCACGGAAAGGTTCCGCTGTGCCGCGCGATGGCGGCCGCCAAGACACGCGCCAGCCAGCACAGCAAAGGAACGACATCACCTCCGACGGCGGGATCGCCGTGGGCGAAGGACTGAAGGGGTACGAGGGTCTTCTCACGGGGAACCCCAGCGGTGGACGGTAAACGCGAAGAGGACGACGGAACAACAGTCGGGTCGAAAGGTGCTATTTCCTCTTGGGGGGGTGGGAGCCGTGGAACAGGTGGACTTTCAGGCTTTTGAGGCGATCGCAGCGCTGGTCGTCGTACTCGATGTCGATGATCGGATCGTCTACTGGAACCAAGCCTGCTCTGACTTGACCGGTTACTCCCTCGATGAGGCTCGCGGCCGCCGACCTTGGGATTTCCTCTTGGCTCCAGCAGAGGTCGAGCCGGTCAGGTCGGTCCTCACCACACTGAAGATAGCGGAACGTCCAAGACCGGCGAGCGACGATGGATCGCTTGGTCGAACACGGCGACCAAGGGTCCTAATGGACAACCCCGCTACATGATCAAGACCGGATTCGACCGCACGGACAGTAAGCAGGCCGAAGACAAGCTCGGCCGAATCGTCGGCATCGCTTCCGAAACCACCGACGAGCTGCGCGAAGCGAACGAGTACATGGTGAGCGCAACGATTCGGGCGCAAGAGTTGGCGGAGGAGGCGGAAGCAGCCAAGGCCCGTCTCACGGAGAGCGAGCGTGAGCTGCGTGAGGTCGCCGAGTTCCGGGAGATGTTCATCGGCATCCTGGGGCATGACCTGCGCAACCCGCTCGGGTCGATCGGCTTGACGGCAACCTCGCTGCTTCGGCACGGCCGACTCGATGAGCAAGCCAAGAAGCAAGTCAGGCGCATCATCGGCAGCAGCAAACGAATGACCAGGATGGTCTCCGAGCTGCTCGATCTCACGCGCGCTCGTCTCGGAGGCGGTTTCCGGCTCGAACCGAAACCTACTGACCTGGGTGAGGTATGCCGAGCCGTCGTCGAGGAATTCGAGGGCCCCATCCAACTGGAGGTTGAAGGCGACGTGACGGGCACCTGGGATCCGGATCGCCTGGCCGAAGCCCTCTCCAACATCGCGGGGAACGCCATCGAGCATGCCGCGCCTGGTACGACCGTTGCCGTCAAGGCGCACGCCGACGGCCCCGAAGTCGTCGTCGAGATCAGCAACCAAGGGAAACCCATTCCCGAAGACCTGCTCCCGTTCATCTTCGAGCCCTTCCGCCGAGCAAGGCCGTACGAGAAATCGGCAGCCGGGAATCTCGGACTCGGGCTCTACATCGCAAAGCAGATCGTGCGCTCGGGCTGCGGCACGCTCGCCGCGTACTCTGCCGACGGCAGGACGACTTTCTCGATGCGTCTGCCACGCCACGCGCTCCCGGAGCGGCCATCACGGCAAGCAGAGGGGCGCGCGTAAGCCGCGCGCGCAGTCACGTCTCCGGGGTTCGGACGCATGATCGAGGAAGTGGGTTGCATCGGCGACAGGTCGTGTCCACGTTCGAGCAATGAACGACTCGCGTGTGATGAGCAAGGGTCAGAAACTCGACGAGATCGGGAATGGGAAGCGGACGGTCATTATTCTCGCCGCCGTCCTCGGACTCTTCGCTCTGATTGGGGTTCTGGCGTTTGCATTCCGCGGTAGGCACATCAGGCGGAATGCCGCTGCGATGGTCGCTCCTGGTGCGGGTGCCGTCCGGCCCGCCACATCGGGCTCTGCGGCCGTGGATTCGCCGACCCCACACTGACGATCTCTTCGACAGCGGTCATCTTGCCGCTTCGACCGGACCGCTGGCGGCCTCCTCGAAGCGTGCTCGCGTGCCGTCTCTTCCTGAGTCGTCATCTTCAAATAGCTCGCGGAGCTCGTGACCCGAGAGCGTCTCCTTCGCCAGCAGAACCCGCGCGGCGCGCAGGAGCAGGGGATGCCGTCCAGAAAGGATGATTGCCGCGCGCCCGCGCTGCTCGTCGATGATGCGGCGAACCTCCCTTTGGCCCGCTTGGATAGACAAAGCGGGGGGCGATGAAGTTTCGCCGCCGAATGCTCATGGCGGCGACGGAACAAAGCCCCTAGGCTCAGCTCACTCGTGATCACCTCTGACGGGAAGGTCGGGCCGGCTCGCACAAAATGGTGGCCGGGTCTTCGTCGCCATTCCGCCCGCCGAGACGCGACGAGGGAGGAGGGGGCGGACGAGCAGCCGTTGCGGGCGGAGCTCTTCAGCGTCCGCCAGCTCGAACAGCACGCTCGGATGCTGGCCGGCCTGCACGAGGTCGGTCCCGCTGGTCGCCAGAAGGACCGCCTACTCCCCCGTCTCGCCGCCAACGAGGATGTGCTCGCAGAGGCATATTCGTCGATCACCGAGGCGCTCAAAGGTGGGCGGGGGATCACACCCGCGGCCGAGTGGTTGCTCGACAATTACCACCTCATCGAGGAGCAGATCCGAACGGCCCGGCGGCATCTGCCCGGCGGCTACAACCGAGAGCTCCCCAGGCTGGTCAACTCCCCGTCCCGGGGATATCCGCGTGTCTACGACATCGCGATCGAGCTCATCTCCCACGCCGACGGGCGCGTCGATATCGAAAGCGCTCGCGCGTTCGTCGCAGGGTATCAGGCTGTCACGCCGCTGCGGCTCGGGGAGCTCTGGGCGATTCCGATCATGCTGCGGCTGGCCCTGCTGGAAAATCTGCGCCGGGTATCGGCCACCGTGACGGCGGGACAGCGTGAACGGGACCGGGCCGGCCGGTGGGTCGATCGGATGATCGAGATCGCGGCCAAGGAGCCGGGGAGCGTCGTGCTGGTGCTGGCTGACCTGGTCAAAGAGACGGCGACGCCCACAACCGCGTTCGTCGCGGAGCTGGCCGGCAGAGTCCAGGCGCGAGGACCGATGCTGGGTATTGCGATGTCGTGGCTGGAGCATCGGATCGCCGAGCAGGGCCAAACGATCGACCAGGTGTTTCAGCTGACCAGCCAGAGCCAGGCGGCGGCCCAGGTCTCCATCGGCAACAGCATCGGGAGCTTGCGATTCCTCGGCGCGACGGACTGGCGAGAGTTCGTCGAAACTGTGAGCGTGGTGGAGGCCACCCTTCGAACGGAGCCCTCTGGCGTGTACCCGACGATGGATTTCGGGACGCGCGATCGCTACCGCCACGTGGTGGAGGAGATCGCCAAGCGCAGCCCTCTGTCCGAGAACGAGGTCGCCAGGTTGGCGGTCGAGGGAGCGCGACGCGCCTGGGAGGACTCGCCCGGGGTGGACATTGTCAGCGTCAGCGTCAGCGTCAGCGCCGGCCA
Source organism: uncultured Pseudomonadota bacterium (assembly GCA_963831685.1). GTDB lineage: Bacteria > Myxococcota_A > Polyangia > Fen-1088 > Fen-1088 > JADGRB01. The sequence goes on along the minus strand of CAWHRJ010000002.1, from coordinate 522,129 downwards.
CGTTGGCTACTTCCTGGTGGACCGCGGCCGGCGAACCCTGGAACGCGCAGCCCGGATCCGACGGAGCCCTTGGATGCACCTCCGCCGGCTGGGCGATCTGTATCCGCTCCCCGTGTACCTCGGCGCCCTGGCGTTGACCACGGCCATGGCCACGAGCCCCGTCGTGTTTTGGAGCGCAAAGATGGGGCTGCGCGACGCGGGCCTCGTAGGATGGGCGGTATTGCTCGCTCTGTGCGCGAGCCAGACGGCGGTCGCGTTCGTCCATTGGGCAGCGACGATGCTCGTCAGGGCGCGGGTCCTCCCGAGACTCGACTTCTCCACAGGCATCCCGCAAGCGCACCGCACCGTCGTCGCGGTTCCGGCCATGCTCACCGATGCTCCCGAGATCGACGGCCTGCTGGAGGCGCTCGAGGTCCGCCTCCTCGGCAATCGAGATCCCAACCTCTCCTTCGCCTTGTTGAGCGACTTTCGCGACGCCCCCCAAGAGCGCATGGAGGGAGACCAGGCCCTTCTTCTGAGAGCACGGGAAGGGATCGAGGCGCTCAATGCCAAGTATGAGGGGCATGCCGACTTCTTTCTGTTCCACCGCGCGCGGCGGTGGAACGCGAAGGAAGACGTGTGGATGGGGTGGGAGCGCAAGCGCGGAAAGCTGGAGGCGTTCAACGCTGCCCTTCGCGGCGAGCAGGCGGATTTCGACACGGTGGTCGGTCCCGTCGATCGCTTGCGGAACGTCAAGTACGTGATCGCGCTCGATAGCGACACGCAGCTCCCGCGCGACACCGCCCGGCTCCTGGTGGGAACCATGGCCCACCCCCTGAACCGTCCCATCTACGACGAGAAACTCGGCCGGGTCACCGCCGGGTACAGCATCCTCCAGCCGAGGATGGGCGTCACGGTGCCCAGCGCGGCCCGCTCGCACTTCGCGCGCCTGTTCGCCGGCGACTCCGGGATAGATCCATACACGCACGCGATTTCGGACGTGTACCAGGACGTCTTCGACGAGGGATCCTTCGTCGGCAAAGGGATCTACGACGTCGATGCGCTGCGGAAGGCGATTCACGATCGGTTTCCCGAGAACCGCATTCTCAGCCACGACCTGCTCGAGGGGGCCTACGGTCGGGCCGGCTTCGTCAGCGACGTCGTCCTGTTCGAGGACTACCCGCTCGCGCATGCCGCCGACGAGAGTCGCCGCGCGCGCTGGATCCGCGGCGATTGGCAAATTACGCCGTGGCTTCTGTCCCTGGTACCAGGGCGCGAGGTCGATGCCGGTCGGGTTCCAAACGCCATCTCGGGGCTCTCGCGTTGGAAGATCCTCGACAACCTGCGCCGGAGCCTGGTTCCGGTGGGGCTGCTGACGGCGCTGCTCGTCGGCTGGGTCATGCCAGGATGGGCAGGGGTCTCGACCCTGATGGTGGTCTCTGTCCTCTTGCTGCCGGGGCTGCTGACCGCCGCGACCGAGCTCGGACGCCGCCCCGCGGAGCTTCCGATGGATCGTCACGTATGGGGGATCGCCCGTGTCCTCACGCGCCAGCTCCTGCGCGAGGCTTTCGCGCTCGCCTGCCTCCCCTACGACGCCTTCATCAGCCTGGAAGCCATCGGGCGTACCTTGGCGCGCGTTCTCGTCAGTGGTCGGCGGCTTCTGGAATGGCGGACGGCGAGCGACGCCCAACGTAGCGCCGCCGCCGGCCTCGTGAGCACGTACGCGTCGATGTGGATCCTGCCGGTCGTGGCGGTAGCGGTTGCGACGGGGCTTGCGCTGCGACATCCCGGCGGGCTGCCCGTGGCCGGGCCCGTGATCGTGCTGTGGATGTTGGCACCGGCAGTCTCGTGGTGGCTCAGCCAACCGATCCGCCCGAGCCGCTCTGGCTTGTCTGCCGAGGATGCGGCCTTCCTGCGGACGGTCGCTCGACGGACGTGGCGGTTCTTCGAAACGTTCGTGGGGCCGGACGACAACGATCTGCCGCCCGATAATTTCCAGGAGGATCCGCCGCAGGGGATCGCGCACCGCACGTCGCCCACGAACATGGGTCTATCGCTGCTGGCAAACCTGGCCGCGTACGACTTCGGATATGTCTCCGGGGGCCAGCTGATTGCTCGGACGAAGCGGTCGTTGGCGTCGATGGAACGGATGCAGCGATACCGGGGACACTTCTACAACTGGTACGACACGAGAACCTTGGAACCCCTTCGCCCGCTTTACGTTTCGACGGTGGACAGCGGGAACTTGGCCGGGTACCTCATCACGCTCGCCGCCGGTCTGCGTGAGTTGGAGAAACGGAGGATCTTCAGTGCGGAGCGGGCCTGCTCGGGCTTGGCGGTCACGCTCGACGTGATCGCCGGGGTGGCCGGGGCGACGTCTCCGGACCTTGTTCGTGCCCTGGCCCGCCTGCGGCAGCCGCTCGGTATGGTGCCGGGTACCCTGTCAGGCTCGCGGGCGCTCTTGGGATCCATGTTGGAGGGAGCGGGCGAGCTCCAGCGCTTGGTCGATCTCCGACCAGACGATGAAACGAGCTGGTGGGCCGACGCGTTCGCAACGCAGTGCCAGCGATGGCTCGAGGAGCTGGACCACCTGGCACCTTGGGTCGTTCTCTCCGCCCACGGTTCGAGCACGGCCGGGATGGACGATGTTCCAACCCTCGGAGAGGTGGCCCGCCTGGAGCTCGCTCTTTCGCCCGGCGTGGAGGCGACGTTGCGCGAGGCCATCGTCCTCGCCTCGGGACGGGCCGCCGAGCGGCTCTCCGAGATCCAGATGCTGGTGGCGAGCTGCGGTGAGCTGGCAGAGATGGACTACGATTTTCTCTACGATCAGAGTCGTCGGTTGCTCTCGATCGGATACAACGCGGCGGACCATCGTGCGGATTCCAGCTTCTACGACCTGCTCGCCTCCGAGGCGCGGCTCGCCAGCTTCGTCGCCATCGCGCAGGGGAAGCTGCCGCAGGAGCAGCTGGTTCAGCCTTGGTCGTTCACTGACCAACTTGGGCGGCAGGCCGGCGCTGCTCTCGTGGAGCGGGTCGATGTTCGAGTACCTGATGCCGCTGCTCGTCATGCCGACGTACGAGCGCACGCTGCTCGACGAGTCCTATCGTGCTGTCGTGGAGCGGCAGATCGAGTACGGCCGGGAGCGCGAAGGTGCCCTGGGGTATTTCGGAGTCGGGCTACAACAAGACCGACGTCCACCTCAACTATCAGTATCGCGCGTTCGGCGTGCCTGGGCTTGGGTTTCAAGCGCGGGCTGGCCGACGATCTGGTCGTCGCGCCTTATGCCAGCGCGATGGCCCTGATGATCGACCCGGCATGCTGCGTGCGCGAATCTCAGACGCCTGGCGCACGACGGTCGACTCGGCCGTTACGGATTCTACGAGGCCATCGACTACACCGCCTCGCGGTTGCCTCCCGGACAGGACAGCGTCACGGTGCGCTCGTTCATGGTCGCACCACCAGGGGATGACGTTGCTCTCCCTCGCGTACCTCTTGCTGCGATCGACCGATGCAGCGCCGCTTCGAATCCGATCCGGCCTTCCGTGCGACCGACCTGCTCTTGCAGGAACGGGTCCCCAAGGCGACCGCCGTCTACCCGCACCTGGCGGAGGTCGTTGCGTCACGGGGGGCGGTGGCCGAGGTCAAGTCCAACATGCGCGTCTTCCCAACCCCGAACACGGCTGCACCGGAAGTGCACCTGCTGTCGAACGGGCAATATCACGTCGCGATCACCAACGCCGGCGGCGGCTACAGCCGATGGCGCGATCTGGCCGTCACGCGCTGGCACGAGGACCCGACCCGCGACTGCTGGGGCACCTTCTGTTACCTGCGCGATGTCGAGAGCGGTGAGTTCTGGTCGGTCGCGCATCAGCCGACGCTCAAGCCGGCCGCGAGCTACGAGGCGATCTATCTCGCGAGGGCCGCGCGGAGTTTCGGCGTCGCGATGGCGAGATCGAAACCGCACGTGGAGATCAGCGTCTCGCCCGAGGACGACATCGAGCTGCGCCGGGTGAGCATCACCAACCGCGGGCGGAGACCGCGCACGATCGAGCTGACGAGCTTCGCCGAGGTGGTGCTGGCGCCGCCGGCCGCCGATGCGGCGCATCCGGCGTTTCAGCAACCTGTTCGTGCAGACGGAGCTGCTGCGCGGGCGACAGGCGATCCTCTGCACGCGACGTCCCGCGCTCGGGCGGCGAGCACCCGCCGTGGATGATCCACCTCATGACCGTGCACGGCGCGTCCGTGGGATCGACCTCGTACGAGACCGGTCGCGACGCGTTCATCGGTCGCGGCCGGTCGGTGGTCGATCCCGCCGCCATGCACCGCGCCGCCTTGAGCGACAGCGAAGGCTCCGTGCTCGATCCCGTCGTCGCGATCCGCAACACGGTGGTCCTCGGTCCGAACGAGACGGCGCGCGTGCACCTCGTCACCGGCGTCGCCGAGACGCGCGAGGGCGCGCTCGAGCTTGGTCGAGAAGTACCAGCGATCGCCACCTGGCCGATCGCGTGTTCGAGCTGTCGTGGACGCAGAGCCAGGTCGTCCTGCGGCGGCTCGACGCCACCGAAGCCGACACGCAGCTCTACGAGCGGCTCGCCAGCAACATCCTCTACGCCAACCCGACGCTCCGCGCGCCCGCGAGCGTCATCGCCCGCAACCGGAGCGGGCAGTCGGGCCTGTGGGCCTACGGCATCTCCGGCGATCTGCCCATCGTGCTGGTCCGGATCGTCGGATCTGACGAACGTCGAGCTCGTGCGCCAGCTGGTGCAAGCCCACGCCTACTGGCGCCTCAAGGGCCTCGGCGACGGATCTGGTCATCTGGAACGAGGATCAGTCCGGCTACCGGCAGGTCCTGCAGGAGGAGATCCTGGCGGTGATCGCGATCGCTCGGCGACGCGAGCTTGCTCGACAAGCCGGGCGGCATCTTCGTGCGCCGCATCGATCAGATGTCCGAGGACGACAAGGTCCTCATGCAGACGGTGGCGCGGGTGATCGTCACCGACTCGGCCGGGACGCTGGCCGAGCAGATGGACCGTCGCGCTCGCGCGCGAGAGGCGCGCGTGCCGCCCGCTCGCCACCACCCGCGCGCCGCCTGCGAGAACCTGTCACCCCGACGAGCACGGCGAAGTTCGAGCGGCCGGACCTGGTCGACTTCAACGGCATCGGCGGCTTCACGCCCGACGGCCGCGAGTACGTCATCACGACCACCGCGCGACGCCCGCACGCCCGCGCCGTGGGTGAACGTGCTCGCCAATCCGTGGTTCGGCACCGTCGTGAGCGAGAGCGGCGGCGCGTACACCTGGTGCGAGAACGCTCACGGCTACCGGCTGACGCCCTGGCACAACGACCCGGTCAGCGACACCGAGCGGCGAGGCGTTCTACCTGCGCGACGAGGACGACGGCCGGTTCTGGTCGCCCACGCCGCTGCCGGTCCGCGGCCGCCGCCGCCTTACACCACCCGCCACGGCTTCGGCTACAGCGTGTTCGAGTGCGCCGAGGGCGGCATCTCGACCGAGCTGCGCGACGTTCGTCGCGACCGACGCGCCGATCAAGTTCATCGTCATCAAGCTCCAGCAACCGTTCGGGCGGCGCGCGGCGGCTGTCGATGACCGGCGTTCTTCGAGCTCGTGCTCGGCGCAGATCGCGCAGGCGAACCTTCCGCACGTCGTGACCGAGATCGATCCCAAGACCGGCGGACTGTTCGCGCGCAACGCGTACAACAGCGAGTTCGCGCCGCGCGTCGCGTTCCTCGACTGCAGCGAGGCGCAGCGCTCGGTCAGCGGCGACCGCGCTCGAGTTCCTCGGCCGCAACGGCAGCTCCGCGCGACCCCGCGTGCATGACGCGGGCGCGGCTGTCGGGGCGCGTCGGCGCCGGGCTCGATCCGTGCTGCGCGATGCAGGTGACGATCGAGCTCGCCGACGGCCAGGAGCGCGAGATCGCCTTCACGTTCGGCTCCGGCCGCGATCTGGCCGACGCGCGACACCTCGTCACGCGGTTCCGCGGGCGCCGGCGCCGCGCGCGGTGCGCTCGAGGGGGTCTGGGCCTACTGGAACCGCACGCTCGGCGCGGTGAACGTGCAGACGCCGGATACCGCGGCTCAACTTCCTCGCCGAACGGCTGGCTGCTCTATCAGGTGCTGGCCTGCCGCCTGTGGGGCGCGCAGCGGCTTCTATCAGTCCGGTGGGGCGTTCGGATTTCGCGATCAGCTCCAGGACGCGATGGCGCTGGTCCACGCCGAGCCGGCGCTCCTGCGCGAGCAGATCCTGCGCTGCGGCGGCCCGTCAGTTCCGCGAGGGCGACGTCCAGCACTGGTGGCACCCGCCGCTGGGCCGCGGCGTGCGCACGCACATCTCCGACGACTACCTCTGGCTTCCGTACGCCACCTGCCGCTACGTCGCCGCCGTCGGCGATACCGGCGTGCTCGACGAGAACGCTCCTTTTCTCGAGGGGCGCGCCGTCAAGCCGACGAGGACAGCTACTACGACCTGCCCAGCGCGCTCCGAGCGAGTCCGCGACGTGTCTACGAGCACTGCGTGCGCGCGATCCGTCACGGCCTGCGTTTCGGCGCGCACGGCCTGCCGCTGATGGGCAGCGGCGACTGGAACGACGGGATGAACCTGGTCGGCGAGCAGGGCAAGGGCGAGAGCGTATGGCTCGCGTTCTTTCTCTACGACGTGCTCGTCTCGTTCGGTGACGCTCGCCCGGCGCCGATCGGACCTGGCGTTCGCGGACCTTTGCACGCTCGCAGGCCGCAACCCTGCGAGAGAACATCGAGCAACATGCCTGGGACGGCGGCTGGTATCGGCGGGCCTACTTCGACGACGGCGAGCCGCTTGGCTCCGCGAGCAACGCCGAGTGCCAGATCGACTCGCTGCCGCAGAGCTGGTCGGTCCTGTCAGGCGCCGGAGACCTCACGCGCGCCCGACAAGCGCTGGCGGCTCTCGACGCGCGGCTCGTGAACCGCGCCCTCGGAATCATCCAACTGTTCGATCCGCCGTTCGACAAGTCACCGTCGAACCCGGGTTACGTCAAGGGGTACGTGCCGGGCGTGCGCGAAAACGGCGGCCAATACACGCACGCCGCCATTTGGACGGTCATGGCGTTCGCTGCCACAGGCGACGCGAAACGGGCGTGGGAGCTTTTCGAGCTCATCAACCCGGTGCGTCACGGCAACGACGCAGCGGCGATCGCGAGGTACAAGGTCGAGCCCTACGTCGTCGCGGCCGATGTCTACACGAATCCGCAACATGCGGGCCGCGGCGGTTGGACCTGGTACACCGGCTCCGCGGGTTGGATGTACCGCCTGATCACGGAATCACTTCTGGGGCTCCGGATCGAGGTCGATCGCCTTCGGGTGACCCCCCTCTTGCCGGCGGGGTGGCCGGGATTCGATGTGCACTACCGGTACCGCGAGACGATCTATCAGATCCACGTCCGGCATCTCGGCGGCGGTAGCCGGACGGTCAAGCGCGTCTCGTGCGATGGCGTCGAGCAGTCGGATGGAACGATCCCCCTCCGCGACGACCACCAGGAACATCGAGTGGAGGTCGACGTCAGCTAGTCCTCCAGGCGCGACAAAAGGGTAGTGCATCGCAACAACGGATGCCCACCGTCGATCACCGCGCCGCACGTAAGCCCGACTCCCACCTTGCTGACGCCAAGGTTGGGAAGCACATCCTTTATCAGGGAGGCCACCTATGAGCCAGCTGGAGGACCCAGATCGCAGTTGCAATGACGTGTGGCAGCGCGCAGCGGATCAAGCCTCTGCAGACGTGCAGCGCGCCCGATCACACGAGACGGCGCGGGCGTCCTTTCTAAAGGCGCTGGCCGATGTCGAGAGGCGACACGGGACAGTCACGAGAAAGGAAGCTCAGGAGATGTGGAGCGCCGCGAAGGCCGCGGCTGTATCGACGGGGTGATCGCGGTTGGTGACGGGCGGGACCCCTCATCGCCGGAGCGGGATCCCGCTCCGGCGATTCCCGCCGCCCTTCCCCTCAATCCTTCCCCTCATTCGCGACGCCGCACAGTCAGGGATTGAATATCCACCATCGCGCGCCGCGGCCAGTCCGGACGACCCGCACGCCCTGTCGGGGATTCCCCGGCTCGAAGCCCCGCCGGCCATCACCCCGGGTGCTCGGCCGTTTCGAGGCCGACGACCTGCGCCCCGAGCGCCGGAACGCTCTTCTCCAGGTATCGCAGGAACAGCAGCTTCGTCATCGACGGCCCCAGAATCAGGACCTGGTCGGCATCCTTCAAGGTATCGGCCGTCCTGACGTGCAGGGGGACGGACACTACCGACATCGCCGTCGTCGGAGCGCACGCGCGAGCCGCAACCGTCATCGGCGCTGCCCGATTCGGCCTCAGGTGCGCTCGTGGACCTCGAGCTCGATCGCTTCAAACGGGTAGATCTATGCGCGTACGCAGCGAGCCGTGGATACCGCCTGGTTCGCCGGGAGACCAGGCGATCCTCGAATATCGATTCAGGACCGGACGTTGCGTTGTCACTTATGTCTCCAACTCTCGGTTTCCACGCGTAACGAGCAGACGATTGCAGCGGCGGCTTCGACGGTCACAGTCGCCGCGGGGTGCCGCGCCTGATCAGCCTCAGGACCAGCAGCAGGGCGACCGCACCCACGAAGGCGACGAAGATAGTCGCGACCACCCCGTGAAACGGCGTCCCGATGTGTGCCGTCCGGAAAATCAGCCCGCCAAGGAACGAGCCGGCGATGCCGATGACGATGTCGCCGCCCACGCCCAGACCGCCGCCCACGACTGCCGATGCCAGCCAACCGGCGACGAGACCGACGACCAACCAGATCATAAAGGTTTCTCCGCTCATGATTGTCCTCCGAGCGCTTAGCGTGGGTACGAACTGGCGTCGAGCAAAGCCCTCACCGCACAAGTGGGCACACTCGGGTCTTGCTTTATCCAACGAACGCGCCCTCTTGTGAGGCCTGAGCTGTTTTGTGCATTATTTTGCAACTCTCAGCGGCGTTCCGCGTCGCGCGCCGCCACGTCTGCCGCGTTGGCGCCGCACATCCCGTGAACGCCTGCGCCCGGGTGTGCATAGCTCGAGCAGAGGTAGAGGCCCGCGACCGGCATGCGGTAGCGAAAGTAGGGAAACAGCGGCCGAAACAACAACTGCCGGTGCCAGGCATTCGAACCGCCGCCGAGGTCTCCGCCCACCAGGTTGGCGTTGCCGGCTTCGAGATCCGGTGGTGCCATCAGATGCCGTCCCAGAATCCGCGCGCGAAATCCTGGCGCCAACCCCTCGATGCGCTGCTCGATCGCATCGGCGAACCGCTCGCGCGCATTGGCCCAGCCCCCCTCGACGATAGACGGCACGTGCGTGTACGTGTACAGGGTCTGTTTCCCCGGCGGCGCGCGGCTCGGATCCGCGAGCGCTTGCTGGCCGATCACCAGATAGGGCCGCTCGGGGAGGCGGCCCGCGCGGACTTCGCTCGTGAAACGCGCGAGATCGTCGAGGCTCTCGCCCGCATGGACCACCGCGCTCTGGCTGGCGGCCTCGACCTGCCAGGGAACCGCGCCCGAGAGCGCCCAGTCGACCTTGAAGGTGCCCCACCCCTGCGGAAACCGGATCATGAACGCACGCACCCACGACGGGACTTCGCGTGGGTCCAGCATGGACAAGCAGCAGCGCCGCCGCCGAGGTATCCGCCAGTATCGCCCGCGGCGCCGCGATCTCGGTGCCGTCGTCGAGCTGGACGGCGCAGGCGCGCTTGCCACGAACGATGATCCGGACCACGCGCGCGCCGAGGCGCACCGCACCGCCGCGCTCGGCGAGTCTGGCCGTCATCGCCTCGACCAGGCGCTGCGCGCCCCCGGCGGGGACGGCGAAGCCCCCGGTGGTCGCGGTCAGCGCGAGCACGTAACCGAGCGCCGCGCCCAGCGTATCGTCGGGCCCGACATCGACGTGCAGACCAAGGCCGGGCAACACGCGCCGCGCCGCCTCACTCTCGAACAGGCGGCACGCCAGCCGGCGCGGGCTGCCGGCCAGCAGGCGCGCGACCTTGAGCAGATTGCCGACGCCGAGGCGCAGCAGCGGCCTCACCGATGGAAACGGGCCAAGGAGCACCGCGAGGAGCTCGGCTTCGATGCCGGCGTGAAAGCGCGCCAGGTCCGCGAACGCCCGGGCGTCGCGCGGGCTGCCGAACGGCGCCGCCCCGATCGCGTCGGCGCGGGCGATGACAGCGACGCTTCCGTCGAGCGCTGGATGGCAGCTCTCGTAGGTGGCGCGGCGCCAGTCGACGCCAGCGCCCGGCAGATCCAGCCCGACGAAGGCCGGGCTGCTGGCGGCAAACGGAAAGAACCCCGCCCCAAGGTCGTGCCGAAAACCAGGCAGCGTCAGCTCCTCGGTTCCGAGCGCGCCCCCTGCCCGGCTCGGGTTTGCCTCGAGCACCAGCACCCGGAATCCACGGCGGGCCATGCTATTGGCGGCGCAGAGGCCGTTGGGCCCGGAGCCGATCACCACCACCTCTGGATCGTTCACGCCGTTCGGAATCTAAGCGGGAATCGCGGCTCGGAGTGAGCCAATTCGCGGCGCGCTCATGAGCCCACGAAACGCCGGAGCGATGGCGGCTAGGAGTGTCCCCCAACCCTTCTCCGGTCGGGGGACGGGAAAACCTTACGGGCCGCCCGGGTGATGCTGCGTGGTCGCGGTGCGCGACGATCGATATGTTACTCGCGCACCAGGGTGATCGACTCGGTTTCTCACTGGGAGGTGCAGGCGGTTTCTAAATGATGAAGTCACTGAGCCAAGTCCCGGTCGACCTCGCGGTGGGTCCGCCTCATCCGCCCCATGTTGTTGGGATGAGAAACAGCCTGATTTTGGCGATCTTCGCCGTGCTGGGGGCCCTCGCAGCCGGAAGCTCCATCGGTTGCGACAGCGCGGTGAGTGCTGATTTGAAAATTGTCGACACCAAGATCAGAGGGCAGATTCGATTTGAGGTACCTTTTGATCATTTTCCAGATCTCTTGACGGTCGATCAGACGGGCAGGGCAAAGGACTCGTTCCAATACTACATTGCCTACGACCCGACGCAGCAGGCGGACTCGAGCACGGTCGAAGGCGCCATCGTTCGGGGTGAAGAGATTCACGTCGCTACCGCGCTTCTAATCCGCAACGCCCTGCCCTCGTCGACGGACCCGACGTCTGGCGGGTGGGGAACCGTAAGGGCCACGGTGCCTTTCGAGATGACGTTCAACCCAGATGGCTCGGCAGTGCTTTCGTTCGTCGCATCGTGGTCGGATCTGGGCATCTCAGGACCTTTCGCGTGGGTCCTCGGTACGTTTCACTTCGGTTCGACCGTTGGATCGCTGAAAGGTGTCTTCTCTGAACTCTGAGCGGCGCATCGCCGAGCTGTGTTCGCGACGGTCGGACAGCACGCGACAAGCCGGTCTGACGCAAAAATCCGCTGCGGTGCGAGCTGTCTCACTCATGTTGGCAGAGAGGGCTACGCGCGCGCCTCTCTGCGGGATAAAGATGGGCTCCTCGTTGGAGCGTCGCGGGGTAGACGCATCATGAAGTTCGTTGTGCCGCCGACAGAACGCGCCTCGAGCGTGCCGCCACTCGCGAGCACGATCTGCCGGGCGATATAGAGGCCGAGACCTAGATGTCCTGTCGACGATGTTTCGCTCCTTCCTCCGCGGAAGGGCTCGAAGATGAACGGCAGGACATCTGGCGAGATGGGATCTCCCTCATTGATGATCTCGACGACCACCTCCGCGCCTTCGGAATGTGCCTTGAGGACGACGGCGGATCCGGGCCTGGCGTAGTCGACGGCGTTCGCGGTGATGTTGGAGAGGCTCTCTGCCAGGCCATCCGGGTCCCACGTGCCGGTGAGATCGCCATCGATGTCCAAGTGAACATCCGCCCGCAGTTCGTCGACGACGCTCCTGCACACCTCGCGAAGGCTGGTGGGCCTAGGCTCGACGGGGAACCCTCCGCCGAGTCGGACGCGCGTAAAATCGAGGAGATGGATGATCATCCGGGACATGCGCGCAGTGCTGCCGATGATGCGAGACACCGCCTTCTGATCGCGCTCATCGAGCATGCCGCGATGGAGTAACGTATCCGCCGTCATCGTGATCGCCCCGAGCGGGTTGCGCAGATCGTGGCCCACGATTCCCAGGAAGCGCTCGCGAAGCTCGGCCACCGCGCGTAGCTCGCGCGCGCTGTCCTCAGAGTGAGCCAACGCGGCCTCCACCGTCTCTGTCATCTCCTGCGCCCGAATCGTCGCGCTGACCATGTGCTGGTTCGCTTCGCGAAGGTCCTCGGCGACCTGTCGAGCGGCTTCGTAAAGTCGCTGGGTCTCGGCTGCGCTCGCGTCGAGCTTCGCGGCAGCGGTCCGGAACGCATCCAAGGCCTGTTTGCTCTCGGTTCGATCGATCCCGGTCTTGATGATGTACTGGACTTGGCCGTCCGGTGCCCTGGTCGTAGTGTGCGACCAGGCAATCCATCGTCGTCCACCCTCTCTGGTGAGCCAGTAATTTGCGTAGGGACTTGGATGCTCGGATTGGAGGAGCGTAGCAAAGTTGGCCTTGACCGGCTCGACCTCTTCCGACACGAGGGCGAAGTCCCAGAGCTTGCGGCCGCGGACTTCTTCCAACGAGTAACCGGTCAGGTCGGAACAGCGGCGGTTCCAGTAGACGATCCGACCCTCCAGGTCGAATACCGCGACGAGGGCGCCGACCGTCTCAAAGACCTCGAAGTCCGACTCCCGCACAGATCACCTCCCGGGCTTGCGGCGCCACCGATGGAGTACCTGTGAGCAGGCTCTGAGACCCTTCGGCGCCCAACCCGTCACGATGATGGCGTCCGTGGAAAATGCTACGCCCGTGGGGGCTAAATCGGAGATCCACGTAGGAATGGGCCAGCTGGCGATCGCCACCAGCGCGACACCGGGACGTGTCACGGGGGACGCTCACCGCTCAGGCAACGCCCGCAGGCGAGCCTGAGCGTGGCGTCGAACGCTGAACCGCCCTGGTGGTGAACTCCTGCCGGCGGCTGGCGTGGTAGTCGCATCAGGAAGGTCGTCCTGCCAGCAGCAGAATGGGCAGCCAGGGTTCCACCGCACGAACTAACGATCTGCTTTGCGATGTAGTGACCGAGACCGAGATTCCCTGTTGTCGACTTCTGTTGTCCGCGGTGGAACGGTTCGAAGATAAACGGGAGAAAAGCCTCCGGAAGGGGCTCTCGATGGTTGATGATCTCGACGACCACTTCACTCCTGTTGGGTGCGCCTTGACGACAACACCCGTTCCCGGAGCGGCATGTTCGGTCGCGTTCCGTGCGATGTTGGAGAGAGCTTCTGCCAGGCGATCTGGGTCCCAAATGCCGGTCACGTTGCCCTCGAGCTCCACTTGGAGCGCGGGCCTGAATTCCTCGGCAACGCTCTGGCATACCTCGCGCAGATCGGTGGGTCTCGGTGCGAGTGGGAACCCTCCGCCGAGGCGAACGCGGGTGAGCTCGAGCAAATGAAAGATCATCCGCGTTACGCGCTCGCCGCTTGTGATGATACGTGCGGCCGCTCTTTGGTCATCGGCGTCAAGGTGGCCGTGAAGAAGCAACGCTTCAGCTGACATCTGGATCGCCGTGATCGGAGTACAACCTACAGCGTCGAAAGTCTGGAACTCCGACTCGGTCACACTCTCCCCCTTAGGTCCCGATGGTGCCTTCCGCCCAGAGTCCCGCCAAGTCAGCTTCTTTGCTTCTTCCCGCCCACCGCCGGCGTGCCAGTGAGCAGGCCCTGGTACCCCTTCAGCGCCTTGCCCACCACGATTCCCCCGTCGGACGTGATGTCGTACTCTCGAAGCTCCTTGCTGTGCTGGCTAGCGCGCAGCTTGACGACCGCCATCGCGCGTTTCAGCTCCCCGTCGATTTCGATGTAACGCTGGATGATGATGGCATCCGTGAGAAACGCGATGCCCTGAGGGCTGAAGCGGAGATCCACGTACGAGTCAGCCAGCTCCACGGTCGCCATCACCGTGACGCCAAGGCCAGTCAGCGCCCCCATCATTCGATACAGAGACTCCCGAAAGTCCTCTCGGAAAGTCGGCGCGAGCGCCAGCTCCAGGCCCGATAGCGAATCGATCACCGCTCGCTTGGCGCCGGTCCGCTTCACGGCCTCCCGGAGCGCGACCAAGGTCTCGTCGATCGAGAGATCAAGCGGCCGCAGGTAGAGGACCTCCAACTTCTTCCGCCGGACCAGCTTCTCGAACTCCTCCCCCCGTGGCGTCGTCTGCAGGTAGTCGTTGGGCCGCTTCTCGAACACGGCCACGATCCCGTTTTCGCCTTGGCTGATACCCTCTACGATGAACTGGTTGGAGAGCACGGTCTTGCCGGAGCCGGACGGACCAGCGACCAGTACCGAGTATCCCCGAGGAATGCCGCCCGTCATCAACTTGTCGAGGCCCGGTATGCCGGTCTTGAGGCGGTGTTTGAGCGGGTGGTCGGTGACGGCCTCCTCCGGCTTCAGGATCCGCGGAAAGACGTTGTAGCCCGCGTCTGTGATGCGGGCGGTGTGCAGCCCGGGGATCTGCCCCTGGCCGCGCATTTTCACCACCTGTAGCTTGCGCACGACGGAGTTGCGATCGACCGCCTGGTAGAGCCAGAGGAGCCCGTCGGCCACCGTGAACACCGCACTGTCGTGCTCGCCGTCGCCGTACTCGCCGAGGAGAAACGTCGTCGCCTGGTGGCTCGTGAGCGTCAACGCGAGGCGCTGCATGAAGTCGGTGAGCTCCACCTCGCCTGCCGGTCCCGACAATGCGCTACGGACCATCGCCCGGAAGGAGTCGACGACGACGAGAGCCGGGCTCGAGCTCTCCAGTTCGTGCACTATCGCCTCGAGCACCTTGGCCATCCCGCCGTCGAGTGCCTGCTGGCCGAGGTGGATGAAGCGCACCGAGCCGTCGCCGATCTTCGTGGCGTCGAAGAACCCGTACTGCTGCTGGTAGCGAAGCATTTTAATGGGCGGCTCCCCGATGACGCTGAAGTACACGGCCTTCCGCTCGGGGCTCGCGTTGGCGAACATGATCTGGTGACCGAGCGTCGTCTTGCCGCACCCCGGACCGCCCGCGACCAAATTGAACGAGAACTCCGGGATTCCCCCGCCCAACACCTCGTCGAGGCCGGGGACCCCGGAGGGCAGTTTGCGAATCGGAACGCGGTCCTTCATGTCTTTGTCTCCCTGGGCGCCGTTTCTTCGATCGCCGGCCATGCACTGCGCAGCACCAAGACTGTCAGCCGTTCACCGATGAACGTGGTCATAAGCTCGAGGAAGGTTCCAAAAAGGGTCGCTGCCGCTTCGGCGGCGACAGTGGAATCGAGGGCCCGCAGACACGAGCCGAGTCTCGTCAACCCTTCGGGCGCCGCAACCTCGGCCAGGGAGGGAAACTCCGCTTGCGCCACCTTCGCACTACGAACGAACAGCGCTTGAACGCCGGCGAGACCTAGAAGCGGAGCCAATCGAGCGTTGATCTTTTCGTAGATTCGCCAGGCTGCTGCAGCACACTCCTCCGAGCTGCTCCAGGGGGCGCCCTCGCTCGCGAGCAGTCGCTTGGCTTTCTCCGCCTGCGTCACGCTAGGTCTGCTCATCGTCGGCGCCGGCGGCAATCATGCAGCCTTCGCGAAGCCGCGGCAGCAGAATGGCATCCTTGGCGGCGCGAGGTCAGTTCCACTGTTTTGTTAGTCCGGCCGCGGCATTATCGGCATTGGCTCCTGACCGTGAGGACGACCAGGGCTCACGTGTTTGCGGTGAGGATTCGCCGATTCATGCTGACATCGGCCCGGGTCCCGGAAGCGGGACACTGACACAGATCGTCGTGCCTTGCCCAGGAGAGGACTCGACGGTCACCGAGCCTCCAATAAGACGGGCGCGCTCGCGTATTCCCACCAGCCCGACCTGCCCCTCAGAGAGGGGTTCGGAAGCGTTGAATCCCTTTCCGTCATCCTCGATCACCAGACGTACCTCGCTCGGGTTTCGATGAATGAGAACGCTGACCGCCTTGGGCTCGGCGTGCTTGCTCGCGTTCGTAAGGGCCTCTTGGGCCATCCTGTAGAGCGCGGTCTCGACTGCTTCGGGAAGGCGGGGCAGTCGTGGGCCAGTGGCGTGGACGTCGACCACGAACCCGTGGGCGCGGCTCACCTCCAGGCCCAGCCGCTCGAGCGCCTCCTGGATCCCAAGATCGTCGAGTACGCTCGGGCGAAGTCCCCGGGATATGCGCCTGACGCCCTCCAGGGCGGCCGACACCAACCGGCGCAGGGCGCTCGTCGCACCGAGCACCTGGCGGAGATCCTCCGACTCATCGACCGCCCGGAGGCCGACCAAGAGTGAGGTCAGGGTCTGGGCAGTCTCATCGTGCAGCTCACGGGCGATTCGTCGCCGCTCCACCTCCTGCGCCGTGAGCACCTCTTTCAATAAGGAGCGGACGGCCTCGTCGGCGTAACTGCGCTCGGTGATGTCGCGGTTGACGCTGACGTACCCAAGTCGCTTTCCATCGCTGTCGAAAAGGGCGGTGACGCTTGACTCTAGATGAAGGCGCCTTCCGTCGCCTCGGTCGTACATAAGCTCGCCATGAAAGCTTCCCGTCTCCACCAGCCTTCGGATCGCCTCAGCGCGTTCGGCGTCGACGAAGTTTTTAGGAAATATGAGCGCGAGACGCTGCCCAAGTACCTCGTTCGCGCGTCTTCCAAATATAGCCTCGGCCGCGGCATTCCAACCCGTCAGGATGAGGTTCTCGTCGCTCGTGACCACAGCATCTGCGGCGGTCGCCAGCAAGAATTCGAGATTGGCCGCCTGGGCTGCGGTGTTTCGACGGTAGGTGACGTCTTGGATGGAGTCCAATGACGCCGGCAGCCCGCGGAACGTGACCGCGAACGAGGTGACCTCCACGTCGATGACCGATCCGTCCTTCCTCCTATGTTTCGAGAACCCGCGAGGTTCTTCGGTCACCGCGAGATCGCCGATGGTCAGGGCGAGAAACTCGTCTCGCGAGTAACCGTACTGGAGCAGCGCAGCCCGATTGACGGCGACGACCTCCAGGTCGTCGTGGATCCACATGGGGCTGCCGTTCTCCTCGAACATCCGGCGAACGTCGGCTTGCGCCTCCGACCATCCATTCTCGACCATAGTCTCCGTCATCGTCAGGACCCCTAAGCACTATTACCGATCGAGGTGCCCTAAGCCGCCGAATTCGCGGACGTGATGTTGTGGTGACGAAAAATTCATCGCGTGGGGTCATGCAGCCCGGGCGTAGCGATGGTGAATGCCGGCAACCCAGCCCGTGGGATCGGCGCGTCTCGGTCGAGCGCCATGTGCGGGCGGTCCTCGTCGTAGTAAGCAGCGTGCGCTCGAACCAATCGCAGCAGGTGGCGCTCGCCGAGGACAATGACATGGTCGAGTACCTCACGCCGGAGCGTACCGACGAACCGCTCCGCGTATCCGTTTTGCCAGCGAGACCTGGGCGCGGTCTTGATCTGGCGGATGCCGAGATGATTCACGCGCCAATCGACCGCGGTGCCGTAGATCCTGTCGCGATCTCGGATCAGGCGAGTGATCTCGGTGTCGAAGCCGACGGCATCGAGGACCTGCTGCGCGGTCCAGGTCTGATGGGGGATGGCGGGTGACGTTCACGTGCAAGAGCCTCCGCCGCTTGAGAGCGGAGACGTCCCGACGACATGCAGGAGGGGCCCTCACCTCGGCGCACAGGAACCGACAATGGTCCATTGGATTCTCTGTGGAGTCTTACAAAAGCCTCGGCCTTCGGGTTTCGTCCTCAGATATAGTGTTCTGTAAGCAGTGTTGCAACTTACCTATTCGGATAGGGGAAAGTATCCCGCCCAGTCCTCTCCGAGCCGGATCGGCCGGTACCAACTCATCGGCAAGCTCGCGAGCGGAGGAATGGCCGAAGCCTATCTGGCGCTGTCAGGCGAGCTGCCGGCCCTTCGCTCCCTGGTGGTCGTCAAGCGGATCCTGCCGCATCTGTCCTCGCAGGAACAGTTCGTCCGGATGTTCTTCGACGAGGCGCGCATCGGGGCTCTGCTCGACCACCCGAACATCGTGCGGGTCATCGAGGTCGGTCAAGACGACGACGGTTACTTCCTCGTGATGGAGCCTGTGCAAGGCAAGCCGCTGTCCAAAGTCCTGCGCAGGGCCGCGGGCGCCAAGAGGCCACTTGGGCACGCGCAAGCGGCGTTCATCGTTGGGCAAGCGGCGAATGGTCTGGGTTACGCGCACGCCCTGACGGACGCCTCGGGCGCCCCCCTCAACATCGTCCACCGCGACATCTCGCCGCAAAACATCCTCGTCTCGTTCGGTGGGGCGGTCAAAGTGATCGACTTCGGCGTCGCCAGCGCGCTCGGGCGGATCACCGAGACAATCCCCGGAGGCCTCAAGGGCAAGATCGAATACATGTCGCCCGAGCAGGCTTCGGGTGATATCGCGGACCGGCGTTCCGACATCTTCGCCCTCGGCGTCGTGCTGTGGGAGACGCTCTCTGGTCGACGGCTCTTTCGTCGCCGCACCGAGCTCGAGACGATGCGCGCGATCGTCGACGAGCCGATTCCGCGCCCGCCGCGTGCTGCGTCGGTCCCTCCCCGGCTCGAAGACATCGTCATGCGTGCGCTCGAAAGAGAGCCGGAGGAGCGGTTCCAAGACGCCCACGAGATGGCGCTGCTCCTGCAGCAGCACGCGTTCCGCAGCGATGGCTTCAACCTGATCCAGCTGGCCGCGCAAATGAAGAGTCTGTTCGCGGCGGATCACGCCGGCTGGAAAGCAGCTGCGGGCGTCAGCGTAGACATCGAGGGCAGGCACCCACGCAAAATCACGGCATCCTTTTCCCTCGCGACCAGCCCTGATCCCCACACCGCTGGGCCGACCGTGGCGCTCCAAGCCAGCTCGCCGCACGAGGCTTCATACGTGGGCCCCGAAAGTGGGCCGATCGACAGTGCAAGATCATCCGTGGTGCAATGCGTTCCGCCGAATGGACCTCCGTCGCCTTCGCGCCTCTGGATAGCGGGCAGCATCGTATTGCTGGCGCTGCTCCTCGTTGCGGGCCGATTCCTGTTTGCGCGACCAGTACCGATGTCGATGGCAGGGGTCTTGCCGACGAATGCGACCAAGGCGCCCATGATTGTCGTCCCGATACCATCCTCGGGGCCCTCCACAGTTGAGAAGCCCGTGGTCACGCCTCCCGCATCCCCAAAAGCGGAGCCGGTCAGCCCTGAAAGCGCCACCAGCGGATCGACTGCAGTGACTCTAGGTACTCCCACTCGGGATCTGCGCGCATTGCCACTTCGGGACGACACAGCCGCGCACGAGGGGTCTCCTCTGGTCCGTCCAGTTCGACGACCTGCGGTGCGCGCCCACAATACCTTCGCTACCCGAACGACCGATCAGCGGCGCCGGGCCGCTACCCGCCGCGTGGCCAAAGCGATCGCCGGCAAGCGGGGAGTAACCGTCACCCAGCGGAAGTCGGCTCCCATGGCCCCAGCGAGTACCCCTCAAGACACGAGAACGACCCACCCTCCCTGGCACGACCCGTTCGATTGATCGCCATGGATGCGTCCCAACGGCTGCGAGGAGTAGCCGGCGGCGACAGGCCTAACCGGTAGCGTACTGCTCGGCTATCTCGATCTGCTCGTCGGTTGCGTCCTTCACTTCCACTATCTGTCGTAGCGCATTCATCGCCCGGATGACGGTCGACGCACGCGCTCATGGCGCGCTCGG
Organism: uncultured Pseudomonadota bacterium; assembly: GCA_963831685.1. Lineage (GTDB taxonomy): Bacteria > Myxococcota_A > Polyangia > Fen-1088 > Fen-1088 > JADGRB01. The sequence continues at coordinate 502,404 of CAWHRJ010000002.1, read as the reverse complement.
TTCTAGGCTGGCGACGGAGTCACCCGGCGAAGCAGGCCGGCGCAACGTCTCGGCCTTTCGCGCTGAACCCTCAAAAACAAGCGGAAATCGTGGGGATCTGCTGTGCCCAGGGACAGAGTCGAACTGTCTACACACGGATTTTCAGTCCGTTGCTCTACCAGTTGAGCTACCTGGGCTTATTTCGCTATTTCAGTAAGTTATGCGAATCGGGTGACCTTCATGGCAAGAACCAGGCGGCGTCGGGCTCGCGGGACCGGGAGTGTCTATCAGAAAAGTCGCCTGTGGTCAGTATCTTGGGTGGAAAACGGCGAGCGCCGGCAAAGCCACGGATATCCGGTCGTCGTGTTTTGCCCCGGCAGGCGTCAGTCGTTCTGCGCGCCGGCGCTGATCCAGGCGGCCAGCTCGGCGGCGCCGTCGGGCGGGACGGTTGGGTCCCGGGGCGGCATGAAGGGCGGGTCCCCGGGGCGGGTGCGGCGGCAAGCCTCCCCCACCCGCGCTGCGGTCAGGTGGCCTGGGTGAACGCGGCCATGCGTTTCTTCATCTCTTCGGGCGACACGTCCTCGACATGGGTCCCGACGGTCCACACGTGGCCGAACGGATCCTGCAGCGTGCCGGTGCGGTCGCCGTAGAACTGGTCTTGCACGGGGCGTTTCACGGTTCCGCCGGCCGCGATGGCGCGCTCGAAGCGCGCGTCGACGTCGTCGAGGTAGATCATCAAGCCGAACGACGTCCCGCCCAGCGTCTGCGGGCTCCTGGCCACGGCGTCGGCCATCTCGGGCATCTCGTCGGCGAGCATGACGAACGAGTCCCCAATCTTGATCTCGGCGTGACCGATCCGACCGTCGGGCATGTCCATCCGGACCAACACCTCGGCGCCGAACGCGCGGTGGTAAAAGTCCAGCGCCTGGGCGGCGCCCTTCACGCTGATGTAGGGCGTAACTGTGTGGTATCCGGCGGGCACGGGACTGACTTTGGTGGCCATGGCTCCTCCTCGTTCTCGCAGGGGGAACATAGATCGCGAGGGGGCACCGTGGCGGGAAATGAGGTGGCGGCCTGGCGCTCGCAGAGAGGTCCCGGGCGTCGCTGCTGCCGCGCCGCCGCGGTCATCTCCCCGAGGTGCTGGCCGACCGACGCGAGCGCGCGGTAGAGTGAGACCTCGTTGTAGGCGATGCCGCGCTCGGCGCAGAAGTCTCGGACGACGGCGCGCATCCGCCGGTAGCGGTTGTGGGCGACGCGCGGGAAGAGGTGGTGCTCGATCTGCGAGTTGAGCCCGCCGTAGAAGAAGTCGAGCAGCGGCGGGTTCGCGATGTTCCGGCTGGTGGTGATCTGCTGCTCGAGGTAGCTGACGTCGTGCCCCGGAACGAGGCGCCGCATGCCCATGTGGTTGGGGATGAAGACCGCCGCCGTCATCAGCGACGAGATGCACGAGATGGTCACGTAGGCGACGAGGGCGGCCGGCCATCCGAAGACGAGGCCGGGGATGACCAGCAGCACGATCCAGTGCAGCGGCATCAGGAAGCGATCGAGCTTCGTCTCCCTGGGCCGCTGGATCAGATCGCGAATGCCGTCGTAGCGGAGGGCGACCCAGTAGAACGCCGACAGCGGCCAGAAGGCCCACTTCTGGATCCGCAGGAAGAAGCGCCCGAGCGGCGTGTGCCAGTTCGCCGACTCCGGGTAGACGGAGAACAGCACGCCGAAGTGCATGTCGGGGTCGCTGCCGACCTCCTGGCAATGGACGTGGTGGACGTTGTGGCGCGAGCGCCAGAACCCGAAGCTCATCCCGCACAGAAAGGTCATCCCGAACTGGCCCCAGAAGTTGTTCACCCAGCGCGACCGGGAGAGCGCGAAGTGTCCGGCGTCGTGGCCGACGTAGCCCATCGTCAGGAGACCGACCGAGGCGACGAGCGCCAGCAGCAGCCAGAGCGGGCCGAATGGCAGCGCCAAGAGGCCGAGGTACGAGAGGAAGAAGGTCGGGACCCAGAAGAGCAGCTTCCGGGTCCAGAAGTGGGAGGGCTCGAATAGCCCGCGCTGGTCGAGGCGGGCGCGGAGGTCTCTCAGGGCCTGAGAGTCATCGCATTCCGGCAGCGCTGGTTGAGTTGCGGTCGAGGGCATCCATCAGGGTTGCAGATGGACGCCCCCGCGTCTTTCACGAGATGGTCATGATTGCGTCAGGCGCCTCGCTCCCCGCCGTGCGCCGCCGTCACGGCGCGAGCAACAGCGTGAACACGTTGTCGGGGATGAATGAGGGGCCCGAGCCGTTGTGAGCCGTGTTGCCCGGCGCCGTCATCGGGCCGGTACCGAAGTCGACGGTGTCGTTGAACATTCCGCAGTAGGCGAGCCGCCCCGACGGAGCGAACGCCACGCCGGTGGCAGGCGCGGCCGGGCCGCCGCCGAACGGCCCGGTCTCGAAGCCGCGGGTCCAGACCAACGTGCCGTCCGGCGCGAGCACGACGACGAAGTTGCCGAAGAGGCCGAAGGGTGTTTGCGGCAACGCTGAGACGCCGCCGAAGGTCGGGCCCGCCGAGAAGCCGTCACCGGTGTTGGCGAACGCGATGTCGCCCGCAGCATTCGTGGCGACGCTGGCGCCGTACTCATAGCCGAGCCCGCCCGCGATCTGCTGCGCCCACACGGTCGTTCCGTCGGGCGCGAGCTTCGCGATGACGCCGTCCTCCATGCCGGCCGTCGGGGCAGGGCCGGTCAACGTGTGGCCGCCCCCGAAATCGAGCGTGCTGTTGAACCCACCGTAGACGAGGACGTTCTGCGACTGATCGAGCGCGGCACCGAGCTGGCTCGCTCCCGTGCTCGTGAGGTAGGTCTGGATCCAGCGCTTGTTCCCCTGAGGATCCAGGCGGAGGACCGCCGAGCCGTTCACCTCGTACGGCCCGCCGCCGGTCGAGAACGTTTCGCCCCGGTACCCGAACGTCCCGTTCACGACGCCTCCGATCGCGATACCGCCGTCGGCGTCGCCGTCCGCGTGGATCGGAAAGAAGTAGCCGGTGATGCCGTAGCTCCAGATCGGATCTCCCGTGGGGCTGAAGCGGGCGATGGACCGCGGGCCGGTGGCGCCGTCGCCGCAGCAGAGCGGCGCTCCGCCCAGGCTGGCGTTGTCGACCATCCCGCCGGTGATCTCGATGTCACCCGAGCTGGTCACGAACACCTGGGCCGGAAAACACGGACCCGGGTGACTGGATCAGCTTGGTCCAGACGAGGTAACCCGCCGAGTCGATCGCGGTGAGCCACAGGTTGTTCGCCGAGAACCCGGACGGGTCGACGCTCGAGGTCAGCGTCGTGCTGCCGGAGCAGCGCGACCGGCCGCGCGCGCGCCGGCATCCTTGACCGTGGTGTCAACCCATTTCACGGCGCGGACGAGCAAGAAAACTCTCGCCGACGAATCCGTGTCGGCGGGAGGGCGCGGCGAATTGGTCGCGCCGAAACCTGTCCGAAACCTGGCGTGGGCATCATGGCGGTGGGGCGGTTGCCCGACGGGGATCTCGCTTCGCGCATGCAAATCGTTCATCATCCGGCTCCGGCGCACGCCGCAGCCGCCAACGTCATGCCCGAAATAGCCGCGCCGTCCGTCACCCATCATCACCATCCCGAGACACACGGCGCCGGCCTGGTGAAGCTGGCGCTGGGAGCGATCGGCGTCGTCTACGGCGACATCGGGACGTCGCCGCTCTACGCCGTCAAGGAGTGCGTCTCGCTGCCGCACGGGGTGGCGCCGCTCTCCGCCAACATCTTCGGCGTGCTGTCGCTGATCTTCTGGTCGATCACGCTGGTCGTCTCGGTGAAGTACCTGCTGTTCGTCATGCGCGCCGACAACGACGGCGAGGGCGGGGTGCTGGCGCTGATGGCGCTGGTGGCGCGGCCCACGGCGGCGGCGATCAACGCCGACGAATCGGGAGCGCACCGCGCGTCGACGCGCACCACCTGGACGGGGCTGCGCAAGACCAAGATGCTGCTCATCGTCCTGGGGCTGTTCGGCGCGGCGCTGCTCTACGGCGACGGCGTCATCACGCCAGCGATCTCGGTGCTCTCCGCGGTCGAAGGCCTCGAGGTGGCGACCAGTGCTTTTTCGCCGTTCGTCGTGCCGATCACCTGCCTCATCCTGATCGCGCTCTTCGCCGTGCAGAAGCGCGGCACCGGCGGCATCGGCACGGTGTTCGGGCCGATCACCGTGCTCTGGTTCATCGCGATCGCCGCGGCCGGGCTCCCCTGGATCGTGCGCCACCCGGAGATCCTGCGCGCGGTGAACCCGCTCTACGGCGCGCGCTTCTTCCTGGTGCACCGCGGGCACGGGTTCCTGGTGCTCGGGTCGGTCGTCCTCTGCGTCACCGGCGGCGAGGCGCTGTACGCCGACATGGGTCACTTCGGGACGCGGGCGATCCGGCTCGCCTGGTACAGCTGCGTTTTTCCGGCCTTGCTCATCAACTACTTCGGGCAGGGCGCGCTGCTGCTCGAGCGGCCCGAGGCGGCGTCCAATCCGTTCTACGGCATGGTCTCGGGCCCCTGGCTCTACCCGATGGTGATCATCGCGACCGTGGCGACCGTCGTCGCCTCGCAGGCGCTCATCTCGGGCGCCTACTCGATCACGCGCCAGGCGGTGCAGCTCGGCTACCTGCCGCGCGTGACGATCGTACACACCTCCGGCGTGACCGAGGGGCAGATCTACATCCCCGAGGTGAACTGGCTGCTGATGGTCGCCTGCGTGGCGCTGGTGCTCGGCTTCCGTGAGTCGAGCGCGCTGGCCGACGCCTACGGCATCGCCGTGACCGGCACGATGGCCATCACCTCGATGCTGTTCTACTTCGTGGCGGTCGATCTCTGGAAATGGGGGAAGGTCAGGGCGGGGGCGCTGTTGGCGCTCTTTCTGACGTTCGACCTGTCGTTCTTCGTGGCGTGCTCGACCAAGATCGCGCACGGCGGCTGGTTCCCGCTGGCGGTGGCGGTCGGCATCTTCACCGTCATGCTGACCTGGAAGCGCGGTCGGACATTGTTGGCGGAGCGCATTGCCGCCGATTCGCTGCCGATGGAGATCTTCCTGGCCGACATCGAGGCGACCAAGCCGCACCGGGTGCCGGGCATGGCGGTTTTCCTCTCCTCGACGCGGCGCGGGACGCCGAACGTGCTTCTGCACCACTTCAAGCACAACAAGGTGCTGCACAAGGAGGTGGTCATTCTCTCGATCGCGACCGACGCCGTCCCCGAGGTCCCCGACGACGACAAGGTCAAGGTCAAGAGCTTCGGTCAGGGGTTCTGGGGCGTCACCGCGCACTACGGGTTCAAGGAGAGCCCGGCCGTGCTCGACGTCCTCCGCCGCTGCAAGGTGCACGGTCTGACGATCAACGAGGCCGACACCAGCTTCTACCTCGGCCGCGAGACGCTGCGCTCGGTGCAGGGGAAGGGGATGGCCGAGTGGCGCAAGGTGCTCTTCCGTTTTCTCTCACGCAACGCGCGCTCGGCGTCCGACTTCTTCGCGCTGCCACCCAACCGCGTGGTCGAGATCGGCGCGCAGATCGAGCTCTAGCTGCGACCCCGCGACGCTTCCCCTGCTAACCTGAACGGCATGGAGGGCGCGAAGGCGGCGGCGACCACGTCGATGGCGGTGCGCCAGGGGGCGACGCCGCCCGCCTGGCTCGGGCGCTCGCGTCTGTCGCTGCTCGCCGACGTCACCGGCGGCGTCCGCCAGAACCTCTACAAGGTCGGTCAGCTCCTCTCCCTGATCACCGCCTTCTTCCGCCCGCGCCTCGTGCGGCGGCGGCTCGAGCGGCTACGCGCGCTCGGCCACGTCGACGCCGTTCCGACCATCGGCCAGCTGCTGGTCGCCGGGCGCGACCAGATGATGGTCGGCGCCGCCCGTGAGACCAAGCTCTTCTACCGCGCGCAGGGGATCCCCTGGGTCTTCCACAACGCGCGTCGTTTTCTCTCCGGCCCGGCGACGATGCTCGACCCGATCGGCTTCTTCTCGCCGCGCGAGGCGATCGTCGAGCACGTGCTGCAGACGTTCCACCGCCATCCCGTCTACGACCTGGTGCTGCTGCGCGCGCACGACGGCGGCGTCGAGGCGCTGGAGCGCGAGGCTCGGCAGGTCCTCGACGGGACCCACCCGCACCAGCGGGCGCTGACGTCGCTCGTCGAGGACGGCAGCTACCACGCGCGACTGCCGTCCGACATCGCGACGTTCGAGGAGGCGACGCGCGCGCCGGCGCGACCAATTCCACCCGATCTCGTCGACGATCCCGAGCTGATGCTGGCGATGGATCAGTTCAAGGACGTGGCCGGCTTCGTCCGCTATGCCTCACGCCTGCGGGTCGGGTTCGCCGACGGCGTGCGCGCCTGGCTGGCCGTCGGCTTCGACGAGACCGTCGGCGCGCTTCTGCGCGTGAAGATCGGCCGCCGCGATCGTCGAGCACGCCGCCTGCGATCCCGAGCTGGTCACCCGGCACCTCGGGGCGCTGGGGCACCCCGCCGATCAGCTGCCGAGCCAGGCGTAGGCGGCGGGTGCTCGCGCCTATTGGGGCGTCGCCTTGTCGGCGGCGTCGAGCAGCTCCTTGGTCCGCTGGCAGCTCGTGGTGCGCGCGGCGCGCGATCGCGTGCAGTCGACGCAGCCGTCGAGCGCCACCACGGCCGACTGGAGCTGGTTCCACTGGCTGTCGAGCTCGCTGTCCTTGGCCACGCAGGTCTGCGCGTCGCGCGAGAACACGTCGACCATCGCCGACCAGCGGCGGTTGTCGGGCTCGGCGCGACAGGCGGCGGCGGCGCCCTCGTCCTTCCCCTTCTTGAGCGCCGGCGTCAGCTTCTTCTGCGTCTGGCGGACGGCGCCCACCAGATCGTGCAGATCGCGGGCGCGGCAGGGGGCCGCGGCGGGCTTCACCACCTGTGGCGAAGGGATGAACGGGTGGGAGAACTCCTTGGGTCCCGGCGGCCGGGCGGGCTCGCGGATCGCCTGCCGCACCGGCGGCACCCGATGGCGGAGGCGCGTGGCGACCGCCAGTACCAAGCAGGCCACCAGGATGACGACGACGCCCCGCCGTTTGTTCCCGCTCATGCGCGCATCTTGCCCCATACTGGCGCGCCATGGCAGCGGCCAAGCTGTTCGCCTCGATCTTCGCGGTCATCTTCGTCGCCGAGCTGCCCGACAAGACCGCGCTCGCCTCGCTGGTGCTGGCGACCCGCCACCGCGCGCTGCCGGTGCTGGCGGGGGCGGCCGCCGCGCTGGCGATCCAGAGCCTGGTCGGCGTCATCGCCGGGAGCGTGCTGTCGTTGCTCCCCGCGCGGGCCGTCCACATCGGGTCGGGCTTGCTGTTTCTGGTCTCGGCCGTCCTGATGTGGCGGAAGAACGACGAGGAGCCCGCGGCCGACGACAAGGGCGGCCAGCTCGGCTTCGCCAAGGCGTTCACGATGTCCTTCATGGTGGTGTTCGTGGCCGAGTGGGGCGATCTCACCCAGATCGCGACTGCCGGGTTCGCCGCGCGGTACAGGCAGCCGGTGCTGGTCTTCTGCGCGGCCACCGCGGCGCTCTGGGCCGTGGCAGCCCTCGCCGTCATCCTCGGCAACCGCGCCGGCCACCTCCTGAACCCGCGGGTGACCCAGAAGATCGCCGCCGTGCTGTTCGCGCTGGTCGGCGTCGCGCTCATCGCCGGGATCTTCTGACCGTCAGCCTTTCGCTGCCGTCTGTCGAGATCCTGACAGCGGAAGGCGGCCGGTAGTCGATCTCGACGTGGCCTCCGCAACTCGAGAGTTGGCGCCTCGGTTGCTTATGACCCTCTCGGGGGTCAGACATGGCGATCAATTACCGATCTCAGACGGTCAAGAAAGAAACACTGCACACCGTGTCGCTGGTTGCGCCGCACGTTGCACCGGGTGCTTCGGTGCTGGACGTCGGGTGCGGCGAAGGGTACGTGCTGGAGGAGCTGGCGGCGCGCGGCGCGGGCGAGCTCTGCGGGGTCGACGTCGTCGACATCCGGCGCGAGAAGTCGCGGCCGTTCCGGTTGTTCGACGGCGTGGAGTTGCCTTTCATCGACCGCCGCTTCGACGTCGTCGTGCTCAGCTTCGTCCTGCACCACGTTCCCGATGACCGGAAGCGCGCGCTCCTGCGCGAGGCGTTGCGCGTCTGCCGCGGTACGGTGGTGATCGTCGAGGACACGCCGGCCACGCTGCTCGATCGAGTCATGAACCGCCGCCACGGCGAGACCTACCGACGACGCATCAAGAGCACGGCCTCTTACGGGTTCCTCACCGAAGGGGAGTGGCGCTGGCTGTTTCGCGGCATGGGCATCGAGCCGGAAGCCCGCCCGCTGTCGCGCTTCTGCCGATCGATCCTGCAGCCCTTCGCGCGCACCGCGTTCCTGCTCCGCATCGTGGCGCCGGCGCCGGTCGCCGTCTGACGACATGTCGCCTGCGGTCTGTGACTGCCGTCGCGTTGCGGGAATCCGCGGCAAGCAGACAATGGGTGGGATGCTGCGTGGGCGCTTCGGGTGGGCAGTCTTGGTTCTCGGGTTGATGTTTGGTTGTTCCGGGTCCGGGGGGACCTCGAGCGGCCAGTCGGCCGGCGGTTGGGGCGGACGCTTCGCCGCCTCCATCTGCGCCAGGATCTTTGCTTGTTGCAGCACCAGCGAAGCCACACAGCTCGGTTACACCAGCGAAGCACAGTGTGCCTCGACGCTGGGATCCCAGGAGCAAACGTCGGTCAACCAGGTGCTCAGCACCGGTTTGGCGCGCTACGACGACGCGGGGGCCCTCACCTGCATCGATGACATCGCGGCCGCCACGTGCGCAGAGCTCTTCTCCAACCTGGGGCGTCTGATCGCGCCGCCCTCCTGCAGCCGCGTCTTCGTGGGCACGGGACAGACCGGAGCGCCCTGCGGCGATCTCGACTTCAGTTGTGAGAGCGACGACTGCGAGTCCGACTACTGCGCCCCGCCTTCGTGCCGAACCGTCGTCTGCCCCGCCGGGCAATACTGCGACACCACCAGCCTTGGCTGTGTCCCCGGTCAAGCAGGCGGTGCGGCGTGCACGTTCAACGCCGAGTGCGATCCATCGATCGTTTGCCGCGCCGGGACCTGTGGGGCGCCGTTGCCAGACCAATCGTCCTGCCTGGAGGACACGGACTGCGCAAGCGGGGCTTGCCTACCCATCGCGGGCCAGACCAGCGGATCGGCGTGCGCGACCCCTCAGCCCGACGGTTCGCCCTGCACGAGCCCCGGCGAATGTCAGAGTGGCGGGTGCAACTACGCCAGCTCGGGCGCCACGTGTGGCGCTCCCTTCTGCCAGGCCGGCTAAGAGTGCCGCCGAAAGCAGCGGCTCGACCGGATCAACGAAGCAGCTTGGCGGGATAGATCCCGGGGTCGGAGCCCTCGATCACGACCGCGCCCACGGCTCGTTTGTAGAAGTCGATCGACGACGCCCAGCCGATGATCGCGTAGCCGTACCCCTCGGCGTGCATCGCGTGCAGCGCCGACAGCAAGAGCGCGCGCCCGATGCCCTTGCCGCGGTGATCGGGGTGGACGATCTGCGGGCCGAAGAATCCGCGGCAGGTTGCCTCGTAGCAGGCGACGCCGACGAGGTGGTCCTTTTTCTCGATGGCCACGAAGCAGGCCACCGGTTGCCGCGCGAACGCCGCCTCGCACTCGCTGGCCCAGCCGGGCGAGCCGTGCGTGCGCACCCACTCGACGACGGCGCCCCGCTCGGCCGCCGCCGCGCGCCGCACGGTGATCCCGGCCGTGCCGGCGGTCTCGAGCGCCGGTTCGAGCGGCGGCAGCGCGTAGAGGCGAACGAGCAGGTCGGCCATGCCGGTGGCGGCTAGACCTCGGTCATCCAGCCGTGCTTGTCGGGCTGCCGCGCGTACTGGATGGCGGTGATCGCCTCCAGCAAGCGGCGCGCGATCTCGCCCGGCTGGCCGCCGTTGACGGTGATGTTCTCGCCCTTCCAGCCCAGCGTGCCGACGGGCGTGATGACCGCGGCGGTGCCGCAGCCGAAGAGCTCGCGCAGCGATCCGTTGCTGTGCGCCCGCAGCAGCTCCTCCATCCCCAGCGGCCGCTCGTTGACGGCGAGGCCCCACTCGCGCAGCAGCGTGATGACCGAGTCGCGCGTCACGCCGTTGAGGATGCTCCCCGCGAGCGGCGGCGTGACGATCTCGTCACCGATGCAGGCCACCATGTTCATGGTGCCCACCTCTTCGAGGTAGCTGTGCTCGTGCGCGTCGGTCCAGAGCACCTGATCGTAGCCGCGCGCCTTGGCCTCCTCGGCGGCGCGCAGGCTGGCGATGTAGTTCGCGCCCGCCTTCACGGCGCCGAGCCCGCCGACCGGGGCGCGCACGTATTTGTCCTCGACCAGAATCTTCGCCGGCGCGAAGGCCTCGCCGTGGTAGGCGCCGACCGGCGAGGCGATGACGAAGAAGACGTAGCGCTTGGCCGGGCGGACGCCGAGGAACGGCTCGCTGGCGATCACCGTGGGCCGGATGTAGAGCGACGTGCCGGGCGACGATGGGACCCAGTCGCGATCGGCGGCGACCAGCGCGCGGATCGCGGCGCGCGACAGCGCCTCCTCGACGGGCGGGATGCAGAGACGGTCCGCGCCGTCGTGCAGGCGCTTGCAGTGGCGGTCGATGCGGAAGAAGCGAACCTGGCCGTCGACGCCGCGAAAGGCCTTGAGGCCGTCGAACATCTCCTGCGCGTAGTGAAGGACCGCCGCCGCCGGATCGAGCGACAGCGGGCCGTACGGGACGACGCGCGGATCGAACCAGCCGCGCTCGGCGTCGTAGTCGACGATCGCCATGTGGTCGGTGAACGTGCGCCCGAAGACCAGCTCGCTGTCCTTGGGACGCGGCTTGGGCTTCTCGACCTTGTGGAACGAAAACGACGGCGACGCGGACATCTGGGAAAGATATCGCGCCGCCGTCGCTCGCGCTAATGGGACCTGTGGGTGACGTTTATGGGGACTACAGCGTCAAGACACCGGTCCGGATCAGGTAGGCGAGGCGCTCGCGCTGGTCGTCGTCGAGCAGCGCGTGCAGCTTGCCGAGCGCCGCGATGACGGCGTCGCGCAGCCGCTCCGCCGTGGCGACCCGCAGCGCGGCCGATTCCTTGGCCCGCGCCGCGTCGAAGGTCGGCCCGGCCACCGCGTCGGCGAACCCCGACAGCGAGCGCCGCCGGTCGACCTCCCCCTGGGCGCGCTCCGTCTTCAGGTCGTCGAGGATCCGCGCCAGCTCCGCCACCTGCTTCTCGTCCAGCTCCAGCTTGTAGGCCAGGAAGCGCAGCGGCCGGCGGACGCCGAACGGTCCGCCCCCGAACCCCTCGCTCTCCTCGTCGCCGCCGCCGCCGCCGTGGCCGTGCCGGCCGCCTCCCCAGTGTCTCGAGTCACCCGGGCCGCAGCTCGAGCCACCGCAACCGCTGCCGCTCTCTGGACGGCCGCGCCACCAGGACATCATGTGTCCGTGCATGTTCGTTCTCCTTTTCCTTTCGCCGAGGCCTTCAGCTCCCGGCGGGTTCTTCCGTGGGCGATATGCCTCACGGATCTCCCGAAAGCATAACCGCCAAAGATGGGGCGTCAATGATAGAGAAACGGCATGCCCCGCCACTGGCTGATGAAGTCGGAGCCCGAAACCTTCTCCATCGACGATCTGGCGCGCGCCAAGAATGGCACCACGCGCTGGGACGGCGTGCGGAACTACCAGGCGCGGAACTTCCTGCGCGACGAGATCTCGCTGGGCGACGGCGTGCTCTTCTATCACTCGAGCGCCAACCCGCCGAGCGTCGTCGGGATCGCGCGCGTGGCCCGGGCCGGATATCCCGATCCGACGCAGTTCGATCCGAAGGACGACCACTGCGATCCCGACAGCCCCCGCGACGCCCCGCGCTGGTTCGCCGTCGACATCGCGTTCGATGAGAAGTTCGCCCATCCGGTGACGCTCCCCGAGCTGCGCGCCGACGCGGCGCTCTGCGACATGGTCCTCCTGCGCAAGGGGAGCCGGCTGTCGGTCCAGCCGGTGTCGACGGCCGAATGGAATCGGATCGTCAAGCTCGGCGCGCGAAAATGACGGAGGTGGCGCCGGGCGGCGTTCACCACGTCGCGCTCGGCGTGCGCGATCTCGCTGCCTGCGAGGCGTTCTACAGGGGCGTGCTGGGCCTGCCGGTGCTGCGCCGCTGGCCGGCGGCGGACGGGGTGGGCGAGCGCTCGGTCTGGCTCGACCTCGGGCGTGGCGCGTTCCTGGCGCTCGAGCGGGTCGCCGCGGTCGATCGGGCCGCGGCCCCCGACGCGGCCGGCGTCCGCCCCGGCTATCTGATGATCGCGGTCGCCATCGCGCGCGCGGCACGCGCCGATTGGGAGGCGCGCCTCGGGGCGGCGGGCGTCGCCATCGTGCACCGCACGGCGTACACGCTCTACCTCGCCGATCCGGAGGGGAACCGGGTGGGCCTCTCGCACTGGCCGGATGCCGGGCCGGCGCCGCCGGCGGCAGCGCGGATGGAAGAAGGCTGAGCTTGCCCTCGGTGACCTTCAATCCCGCCGGCACGCGCGTCGCGTGCGCCGCGGGCGAATCGGTGTTCGAGGTCGCGCGGCGCGCGGGCATCGAGGTCACCACCGCCTGCGTCGGCAAGGCGACCTGCGGCCTCTGTCGGGTGAAGATCGTGGGCGGCGAGGAGCACCTCTCGCCTTTCAACAACGCCGAGCGCAAGCACCTCGGCAACGTCTACTTCATCAACAAGCTTCGTCTCTCCTGCCAGGCGCGCGTCGGCACCGGCGACGTCACGGTCGAGCTCCCGACGGCGCGCGCGGGCTGAGCCTTCCGCCAGGGGATAGAAGCGCCACCTTACAAACGTGAGGGGGTGCGGGCGGGGGACGTTGGCGCTGGTGGCGGCGGTGGTCCTGACGCCGGTCCGGGCGCGCGCCGACGGGGCGTTCCCCAACGGCCAGGGCGTGCTCGTTCCCGCCGACCGGCCCGACGAGATCATCCTCGCCACCAACTTCGGGCTGGTGTCGACCGAGGACGGCGGGCGGACCTGGCTCTGGTCGTGCGAGCAGGCGGCGACCAGCTACGGGCACCTTTATCAGATGGGTCCGGCGCCCGCGCACAGGCTGTTCGCGGTGGCGAACAGCAAGCTGGTCTTCTCCGACGACGGCGGCTGCGCCTGGCAGACGGCGGGCGGCGCGCTCGCCACGCAGCTTTGCGAGGACCTGTTCGTCGACCCGAGCGACGGCGCGCGGGTCCTGGCCGCCGGGCTCGTCACCGGCGGCGTCGGCCCCGTCTACACGGTCCTGGAATCGCGCGACGGCGGCGCCACGTTCGACCGGACGCTCTACACGGGCGCGGCGGGCGATCTCGTGACCGGTCTCGAGATCGCGGCGTCCGATCCGATGACCATCGACGTCGCGCTCTCGGCCGGTGCCTCGGCCGCGCCGACGCTGGCGCGCTCGACCGACGGCGGCGCCACCTGGGCGTTCACCGATCTGACGGCCACTCTCGGCGCCGGCCAGGTCCGCATCGTGGCGATCGACCCGACCAACGCCGACCGGGTCTTCCTACGCGCCATGGGGGCGGCCGGCGACGCCCTGGCGATCGCCACCTCCGGCGGTGCGACGGTCGCTGTCCCGCTCACGCTCGAGGCCGGATCGCTGGTCGCGTTCGCGCGGACCGCGGCCGGGACGCTGCTGGCCGCCGGGACGTCGTCCGGCCACCCGGCGCTCTACCGTTCCGTCGACGGCGGCCCGACCTTCGCGCTGGTCGACGGGGCGCCGCCCATCCTGGCGCTCGCGGCGCGCGCCGGGACCGTCTACGCCGCCACCGACACGACGCTGGAGCCGTTCGCCGAGGCGACCTCGACCGACGACGGCGCGACCTGGGCGCCCGGGATGGCGACCGCCGACATCGCGGCGATCGCTCCCTGTCTGATGGCGGCCTGCCAGACCGACTGTACGGCGCGGGCTGCGCAGCGGCAGTGGCCGGCGGCAATGTGCGCGGCCGCCCCGCCGGCGGCCGATCCGCCCGATGCGGGCGCGGACACGAAGACCCCCGGCGCGGTGGTGGTGGTCGCCCCGCCACCCGACGCGGCTCCTCGGGTCGACGCCGGAGACGTGCCGCGGCCGCACACGCCGAGCGGGTGCAGCTGCGCGGCGGTGCCCCTCGCCATCCCCGGCCCCTCGGCGGTGACGGCGTTGCTCGCGATCTGGCCGCTTTTCCGCCGCCGCCGGCGACGCTAGGTCCGGCGGAGGCCGAGGGGCAGCTCGGATTCGCTGCGGTCGGTATCGGCGTCGGCCTTGGCCGCCTGCGCGCCGAGCTGCTTGGTCTGCTGGTTGCTGGCCAGCGCCAGCGCGCTCGCCATCATGGCCTGCGTCTGCGCGGCCGTCGGCGCCGCCGCCGCCATCCCCAGATCGATCGGCACCGGGAACACAATGGTTGACGAGGCCTCGCCCGCCACCTCGACCAGCGTCTGATAGAGCCGCAGCTGCAGCGCGCCCGGGTTGCCGGCGATCATCTGCGCCGCCTGCGCCAGCTTGGCGGCCGCCTGCACCTCGCCCTCGGCGGCGATCACCTTGGCGCGCCGCTCGCGCTCGGCCTCCGCCTGGCGCGCCATCGCCCGCTGCATCTCCTTGGGGAGCTGGATGTCCTTGATCTCGACCGCCGAGATCTCGACCCCCCACTGTTCGGTGCGCGTGTCGAGGATGTTCCGGATCTCGACGTTGATCTTGTCCCGGTGGGCCAGGATGTCGTCGAGGTCCATCTTGCCGAGCACCGCCCGCAGCGTGGTCGAGGCGAGCTGGAGCGTCGCCGGCATGTAGTCCTCGACCTCGAGGATGGCGTGCGACGGCGAGTTCACCGAGGCGTAGACGACCGCGTCGACGCTGATGGTGATGTTGTCGTGCGAGATGATGTCCTGCGGGGTGATCTGGATGGCGCGCGTGCGCGTGTCGACCACCCGCATCCGATCGATCCCGAACGGCAGCAGCAGGTTGAGCCCCGGCGACGCCAGCGCCTTGCGCGCCCGCCCGAACCGGAAGACCACGCCGCGCTCGTACTCCTGCAGGATCTTGGTCCCGGTGAGCAGAAGCATCACCCCAGCCGCCACAGCCATCCCGAACGCGATCGTGAACATGAGGCCAAGCCTACCACCCGGCGCGCGGGGCGGGGGGCGGGCCGGCTCAGCGGTGGTCGGGGCCGGCCGGCGCGAAGCTGAGGAGCGCGCGCCCGCGTCGTCCGCCGCAGAAGATCAGCAGCGCGAGCGACCAGGCGATCCCGACCACCGCCCGCATCACCGGCATCATGACGATGGTGGCGCGCAGGGCGCTGGCCCGGTCGCCGGTCGTCATCCCCGGCACCTGCATGCCGTTCGTGAGCAGGAACTGCTGGAGCACCGGAACACCTTCGCCTGCCAGCTGTCGGGCCAACGCCACGGCGAACGGCACCCGCAGGAGCTGACTGACGAGACCGACCCAGCCGGCCGCCAGGGCCAGCGGCCGGGCCTGACGATCGCGCAGCAGGATCGCCGCCACCACGTAGAGGGTGAGCAGGGAAACCCCGATCGCGACCAGGGCGTCGACCTGGATGGCGCGCCGATGCTGTGCCGCCTGGGTGGCGCCGACCGCCTGCAGCCGCGCAACCGCCTCGACCTGGCCGGAGGCGCGCGCCACCTCCTCGAGCGTGCTCGCCGTGTCGGTCCTCGGATCGCGCAGCACCGAGAGCGTCTCGACCAGCGTCAGCCCCGCGTAGACCAGCAGAGCCGAGGTCATCATGGTGAGCCAGATCGGCCGGCGTCGAATGGGCTGGGGCTCGGTCATCGCCAGGCGAACCATATGCCGAGAGGGCGGGCGTGACAAAGTCGCCCTCTTGGCCCAAAGTCGTCCGCCAAATGCATCTCCTGATCGAGCTCTTCCATAAGGTCTACAACGTCCCTGGCCTCATCAAGATCGGCGGCCTGGCGGCGATGGCGGCCGTCGTGTTCGCGGAGACTGGCCTCCTGGTCGGGTTCTTCCTGCCGGGCGATTCGCTGCTCGTGACGGCCGGCGTCTTCTGCACCACCGCCACGCCGGGCGCGGAGCCGCTGCTCAACATCGTGACGCTCAACCTGGCGCTGATGGCGGCGGCCATCGTGGGCGACACGGTCGGCTACTGGATCGGCGCCAAGACGGGGCCGAGGATCTTCACGCGCGAGCAGTCGCTGTTCTTCTCGCGCAAGCACCTCCTGCGCACCAAGGAGTTCTACGAGCGCCACGGCGGCAAGACGATCATCATCGCGCGCTTCATGCCGTTCGTGCGCACCTTCGCCCCGGTCGTGGCCGGCGTCGGGCAGATGAGCTACCGGCGGTTCCTCGGCTTCAACGTCATCGGCGGCGTCAGCTGGGTGGCCAGCATGTCGCTGCTCGGGTTCTCGCTGGGGAAGATCTACCCGCAGATCACCAAGGAGATCGACAAGGTCGTCATCCTGATCATCTTCGTCTCGCTGATCCCGGGCGCGATCGGGTTCCTCAAGAACCGAAACAAGACGCCCCCGACGGCGTCGCTCGCCGCCTGATGGGCGCCAAGCCCGCGGCGAAACCGGCGCCGAAGCCAGCCGCCCCGGCGAAGGCGGCGTCCCCGCCGGCGCGTCCCGCCCCCAAGGTCGCCTTCCCGAAGAAGGCGACGCCGCCGTCCGACGCCGAGTTCGCCGCGCGCCTGCCCGCCCCCGTCGGCAAGCGCTTCGAGGCGGTGCGCGCCTACCTCAAGAAGCAGGCGGCGACCGAGGACTTTTATTACTACGGCCCGCGCACCGGTTGGGCCTACCGCTACCTGCAGGGCGAGACCTCGCTCTGCTCGATCATGCTTCTCAAGGGGCGCCTCTACGGCATCGTCGCGCTCGACGCGGAGGCGCAGGGGAAGGTCGCCTGGGGGACGCTGACCGACGTCGGGAAGCACGCGCGCAAGGTCGCGCACGGCACGCCGGCGCTGCTCTGGCTCGACGTCCCGCTCGACGGCACGGGGGCGACCGACTTCAAGGCGCTCCTCAAAGCCAAGCTGGCGGAGTAACTTCCCGCGATCTCGACCCGCGTGCTTTGACGACGCGCGCGCGTTGGGCGAAACGCAGCGCGCAAGAAAGCGCATCGGAGCCGGCATTCTTTTGCCTGCCCGGGCCGGTGTCGCTCGACCTCCCTCTGTCCCCACACCTTTGGGGGCGACCCATAGAGGAGGAGCGCAATGAAACGACAGCTGCGATGGGTAAGTCTGGTCTCCCTGGGCGCCGCGATCGCGATCGGCGCTGTCGGCTGCTTGGGCGAGGAGTCGGATGACGGCACCTCGGTCTCTGTGGGCGCCCTGTCGCTCGGCGACGCGCTGCCCGGCACCGACGCGTCACAGTTCGCGGCGGCCAAGGCGAACTTCGAGAACACGGAGACGCAGTCGGACGGGCTCGGCCCGATCTTCAACCAGCGCAGCTGCTCCGCCTGCCACTCGAACGGCGCGACCGGCGGCCCAGGACAGAACGCCGAGGCCCGCTACGGCACGCTCAATTCGGACGGGACGTTCAATTCGCTGGCCAACACCGGCGGCTCGCTCCGGCAGCTGTTCGGGATCGGCGGTTACACGCCGAGCCCGGGGCTCAACTGCCAGTCGGGCACCGACGCTAATCCCGCGCCGGGCGCGACGATCTTCGCCGGCCGCATGACGACGCCGCTCTTCGGCGCGGGTCTGGTCGAGCTGATCCCGGACGCGACGATTCAAGCCATCGCGGCCGCGCAGCCCTCCGCGATCCGCGGTGTCGCGCGCCTTTTCACCGTCCACCTCACCGACGGGCCGTTCGCGCGCGGGCAGTCACACGTGGGGCGCTTCGGCTGGAAGTCGAACTTCCCCAGCGTGACCGACTTCGCGGCTGACGCCTACCTCAACGAGATGGGCATCACCACCACCAGCTGCGATCGCGGCAGCGTCGTGACCGACTTCGCGACGGAGAACCGCGCCAACCGCGCGCCCACCAACGCCGTCATCAACGGCTGTCCCGACGACGACGTGCCGGGCGTGGACGACGACTTCGCGGCGGAGAACAATGAATGCGCGGGCGGGCAGACCCTCGTGCAGGACGACATCTCCAACTTCTCCTTCTTCATGCGCCACCTCGCCGCGCCGCCGCGGACCGTGGACAACAGCAAGGGGGCCGGCCTCACCGAATACAACCGCGAGGGGTGCAACGGTTGCCACCTGACCACCACCTTCACGGTCAACATCAACAACCAGAACCAGAGCTTCCAGCCTTTCTCCGACTTCCTCGTGCACGACATGGGATCGCTCGGCGACGGGATCGGCGTCAACGACGGCGACAACGCGGTTCAGCAGCGGTCGATGCGGACGGCGCCTCTCTGGGGACTGCGCTTCCGCAACAACCTGCTCCATGACGGCCGGACCACCGACCGGTCGGCCGCCATCCGAGCGCACGCCGGGCAGGGGGCGGCGGCGGCGGCGGCGTTCAACGCGGCGACGTCGACGCAGCGGAACAACCTGCTGCTCTTCCTGTCGTCCCTCTAGCGTCCTCGCCCGCGCGAGGAGCGGGCGATCCACCTCCGGGGTCTCGATGCCCCGGAGGTGGTGGCTCTGGCCCCCAGTGTCGAAATAATTCCCGTCGTGCCGCTTTTTCTGCCTGCCGCCGGCGGGTCATTCGACCTCCTCGTGTCTCCACCGCACGGTGGCGACCCCAAAGAGGAGGACGTGATGACTCGAACAATCAGATGGACAAGCCTGGCGTCTCTAGGAGTCGCGCTGGCAGTTGGCGGCGTCGGCTGCTTGGGCCAAGACGACGACAACACCACCAGCACCGAGGTCGGGGCGTTGCTCGGGGACGCGATCCCCGGGACCAACGGCACGACGTTCGCGGCGGCGAAGACCAACTTCGTTTCCACGGAGAGTAATCCCGACGGCCTGGGGCCGATTTACAACGAGCATGCCTGCGGGAACTGCCATCAGAACGGCTCGGTGGGCGGCGCTGGCCAGCAGATCGAGCAGCGCTACGGCACGATCACCAACGGCACGTTCAACTCGTTGGCGTCGACCGGCGGATCGCTGCGACAGCTGTTCGGGATCGGCGGCTTCAACGTCGGCGGCCTGAACTGCAACTCCGGAGTCGATTCGAATCCGGCGCCCGGCGCGACGCTGTTCGCGGGCCGATTGACGACGCCGCTGTTCGGCCTCGGTCTGGTCGATTCGCTGCCGGACTCCGCGTTCTCGACGCTGGCCAGCCGCGAGTCGTCGGCCATTCGAGGCACCCCCCGGATGGTCTCGATCGCGCTGCCCAACCCGCTCGACAGCTCGCAGGTCACGGGTGGGACGCGCGTCGGGCGCTTCGGTTGGAAGGCCAACGTTCCCAGCCTGGCGCAGTTCGCGGCAGACGCCTACCTCAACGAGATGGGTATCACCACCACCCACTGCATCAAGGGTGCGGCGAACACCGCCTTCGCCACGGAGAACCGCGCCAACCGCGCGCCGACCAACGCCGTCATCAACGGCTGCCCCGACGACCAGAAGCCGGGCGTCGACGACGACTTCGCGGCCGAGAACAACAACTGCTCGGGCGGGCTGAACGAGTTGCAGGACGACGTGCAGAACTTCACCTTCTTCATGGCGCACCTCGCGCCGCCGCCGCAGGTCGCCATCACGGCGGGCTCGTCGCAGGACCGGGGCCGAACGCTGTTCAACTCGTCGACTCTGATGTGCTCGGGGTGCCACCGGTCCGACTCGGACGTGTTCGTGTCGACCTCGGCCGGCGGCATCCAGGCGGGGATTCACTTCCAGCCGTTCTCCGACTTCCTGGTGCACGACATGGGGACGGCGGCCGATCAGATTGGCCTTTCCGACGGCGACTCAGTGGCCTCGACGCGGCTCATGCGGACGGCGCCGCTGTGGGGTGTGCGCTCGAGGAACAAGAAGTTCCACGACGGGCGAACGACCGACCTCGCGACGGCGATCCGGGATCACAACGGCGGCTCGCTGGGACAGGGGACAGCGGCGGCGAACGCGTTCAACGCGCTCACCTCGTCGCAGCAGAGCGATCTGGTCAACTACCTGAATACGCTCTAGTCGGTAGACGCACATCGCCCCGCGGTGCCGAATTCTGCGGCGCCGCGGGGCTCTTTTTTGCGCGGCGCAGTACGCCGCGGCAGCCCTTTGGGGGATGTTCCTGGATCTTGTACGGTCTTGTAACTTCGTTCGGAACCGGGACGTACTCCATCAAAGGAGCGGCTGCCGGTCATGAAGCACCCCGCGACGCGACATTTATTGAGCGACCACATCGCCGAGCGCGCCGGGTTCCTGGCCGCACTTCCCGGGAACGATCCGGAGCGAAAGCGGGCCGAAGAGCACGCGCAGTCGTGCCTCTCCTGTCGCGAAGCGTTGGACGAGGGGGGGCGCCTCGTGACGCTCCTGCGCCGCGCCCTGCCGGCGACGAAGCGCGAGCCGCTGGTCCGTCCGGTCCCCGCCGTGCGCGAGGCGCCGCGCGCGGCGTCCATCGCGGGGCGGCTCGCCTGGGCCACGACCGGTGCGGTCGTGATCGCCTGGCTGTTCCAGCTGACGGTCGGGGGCGGTTTCCGGCTCGACCTCGACTGCGGGCTCGTCTCGTTGGCGGTGCTGGCGGTCGCGATCGGCTGCGTTACCGTGCTGCGGGCGAAGCCTCGTCTGGCCCTGGGGACGGTGGTCGTGACGTCGGGGCTGTTCGCCTATCTCGCGGGCTCGGCGGCGGGGCTTTCGGCGGGCATCGGAATCCGCTGCACCTTCCGCGAGCTGTGGGCGGCGGGGCTCACCTGGCTCTGCGTCTGGGCGGTCGGCCGGCGTGCCGGCATCACCTTCGGCCGGTCGAAGACGACGTCCGTGGTGGCGGCGGGGGCGCTGGCGGCGCACGCGGGGCAGCACCTGGCCTGCTCCGTTCCGCACTCGGACGCGCATCTGCTGGTCTTCCACTTCGGCGGCGTTCTCCTGGCGACGGCCGCGGCGGCCGTCGGAACGCGCCGCGGGTCCCTGGCCGCCGCCTGAGCTCGCCGGGCGCGCTGGCCCCGTTGCGCGTTTAGCCCCGTTGGTTGAGGAACGGGCGGAGCGACTTTCTCAGCCGTTCGTAGGCGCGCGAAGCGCGAACGCGCACGGCCCCGGGCGAGGTGTCGAGGACCCCGGCGATCTCCTCGAAGGTCAGCTCCTCGTGCAGGTGGAGGTGCAGGACCGCCCGCTGCGATTCGGGCAGCCCGTTGACTGCCGCGCGCACCGCTTCGATGTCGCCGCCGGGATTCGAATCGGGAGGCGGGGTGCGCTCGTCCGTTCGCTGCGACTCCGCGTGCTCGAGCTCGAGCTCACCGACATGCGGCGGGAGCCGGTAGCGGCGGCGCAGCTCGTCCCGCCGCACGCCTGCCGCGATGGTGAACAGCCAGGGCTTGAGCGGCCGATCGGGCAGGTAGGAGGCGCGCGCGCGGTGCAGCTTGAGAAACGTCGTCTGCGTCAGGTCCTCGGCGAGCGCCGGGTCGATGAACGATCGCAGGAAGAACGCCCGCAGCTTCGG
This sequence comes from uncultured Pseudomonadota bacterium, assembly GCA_963831685.1. Classification (GTDB taxonomy): domain Bacteria; phylum Myxococcota_A; class Polyangia; order Fen-1088; family Fen-1088; genus JADGRB01. The sequence continues at coordinate 480,913 of CAWHRJ010000002.1, read as the reverse complement.
CGCCAGCAAAGCAAACAGCTGCCGAAAAGCGACGTCGTCGCCCCCGACATATCTGGCCATGAGCCTTTCTTCGGTCGTTGTTGCCGCTTGCGACATGCCAGCCGGCATGAGCCACCTCGACGAACGTTCGTTGGAGCTGTCCGTTCGGCCTCCTTCGAAGAAGCGATCGACTCCGCTCGGGCTCAAAGGCCCACCGTAGTGCCGCCGGGGACCGATCTGGCGAACCAGACGCCCCCTATCCCGGCGGATAGATCTAGCTCGCGCACGAGTTCGTCCGCGGACGTCAAAATGTTACAGGAAATCGTATTCCCCGGGGCTCTGTTCCAGGTTTGAAAAATGAGCTGGCCCGAGGCGCGGGGCGCGTAACACAAGGGGATGGATCGCGTACTTCCAAGAGCCATCCGCGGCCCCCGCGCCCGATCGCGCCCGTCGCGTCAGTCAGCCACCATATGCGTGGTTGCGGGCGATTGGTTTTCGTCAATCAAATGCGTCGACTCCCCCCCAAATCGACCGGTGATGAGATGACCAGCGTGCGCTCCGCCGTGCGGATCGTGCTGCGCCGGCTGGTCGGGCCCGAGGACCCCGAGTACGAGGACCTCGAGCAGACCTCGATCGAGAACGTGCTGGTGACGTTCGACCGAGGGAAGTTCCGCGGCGAGTGTCCGAGGGGGGGGTGGGCCGCGGTGATTGCCCGCAACGTGGCGATCGACGCCATCCGCGCCCGCAGCCGGGAGCGCCAGCTGTTCGCGCACGATCTCGGCGACCTGGTGGCCAGCGACGGGCTTCGCGGTCCGACGGAGGCCAAGGCCGGCCCTGAGCACCTGACCGGCGTGCAGGAGCGGATCTCGCGGGTCAAGAGTGCGATGCTCGGCCTCGGGGCGCAGAAGGCGAACGTCGTCTTCCTGCACGACGTGCTGGGGCACGAGCTGGGCGCCGTGGCCGAGATCCTCGGAATAACCGTGGCCGCCGCGCAGTCGCGCCTCGTGCGGGGGCGCCGCGAGATCATCGACCAGATGGACCACACCCCGCCGCCCCGGCCGGGATGAAAACCTCGAGCAGGGCGGTTGTCACGAAGACGCGGAGAGGCCCATCGGACCCTGTGCCCATGCTAAGTTAGGCGCCAATCCTGGGCGGCGCATCGTCCGCCCGCGCAGGAGGTCCTCATGTCGGCATTCGGAACGTTGACGCTTCTCATCGCGCTGGTCGTCGCGACCTACGCGGGCGTGGCGTCGCTGATCGGAGCGCGACGCAGGAACCGGCGGCTCATCGAGTCGGGTCGGGCGGGGGTCTACGCGCTGGCGGCCGTGCTGGGGCTGTCGTCGGTCGCGCTGCTCTACGCCTTTCTGACCCACGACTACTCGATCAAGTACGTCCACCACTACTCGGACGCTTCGTCGCCGCTCTTCTATCAGATCACCGCCTACTGGGGCGGCCTGGACGGATCGATCCTCTGGTGGGCCTTCCTGCTGTCGGTCTTCTCGGCGGTGGCGGTCTACACCAACCGCGACCGTCACCGGGAGCTGCTTCCGTACGTCGTGACGGTGCTGATGGCGATCGCCGACTTCTTTCTCTACGTCATCGTCTTCCACAAGAACCCGTTCGACACCTACCTGACCGACATCCCGACGGTGGGCAAGGGGCTGAACCCGCTCCTGCAGAACGCCTACATGGTCACGCACCCGCCGTCGCTCTACACCGGGTTCGTCGGGATGAGCATTCCGTTCGCGTTCGGGATGGCGGCGCTCATCTCGGGGCAGCTCGACGACGCCTGGATCGCCTCGGTCCGCAAGTGGACGCTGGGCGCCTGGTTCTTCCTGTCGATGGGGCTGACGCTGGGGATGCTCTGGGCCTACGAGGAGCTCGGCTGGGGCGGCTTCTGGGGCTGGGACCCGGTCGAGAACGCCGGCTTTCTGCCCTGGCTGACCGCCACGGCGTTCCTGCACTCGATCATGATCCAGGAACGTCGAGGGATGATGAAGATCTGGAACGTCACGCTCATCATCCTGACGTTCTTCCTGACCATCTTCGGGACGTTCATGACCCGGTCCGGGATCGTGCAGTCGGTGCACGCCTTCGGTCAGGACACCAAGCTGGCCTGGATCTTCACCATCTTCATGGCGATCACGCTGATCGTCAGCTTCGGGTTCGTCATCAAGCGGATGCCGGAGCTGCGCTCGCGCGCCACGCTCGACTCGTGGATCTCGCGCGAGGCGGCGTTCACCGTCAACAACTGGATCCTGCTGTTCGCCGCCTTCTTCATCATGTTTGCCACGATGTTCCCGACGATCTCGGAGGCGCTGACCGGCGAGCGGATCACGGTCGGGCCGCCGTTCTTCAACAAGTGGATGGTGCCGATCGGCCTGGTGCTGCTTTTTCTGACGGGCGTCGGACCTCTCATTGCGTGGCGCAAGGCCACCGTCTCCCACCTGCGCTATCAGTTCTTCTGGCCCAGCCTGTCCGCCGTGGTGACGATCGCCGTCTGCCTCGCCGCGGGTCTCGGCGAGGCGCCGGCGGGCGTGATCTGCTTCGGCTTCTGCGCCTTCACCATCGCCACCATCACGCAGGAGTTCGTGCGCGGTGTGTCGGTGCGCAAGCGCAACACGGGCCAGGACGCCGTGTCGTCGCTGATGGGGATGGTCATCCGCGGCAAGCGCCGCTACGGCGGCTACATCGTCCACGTCGGCATCGTGTTGATGTTCATCGGCTTCGCCGGCACGGCCTACAAGAAGGAGATGGACGTCAAGCTGGTCCCGGGCGCCGACGCCACCATCGGCAAGTACCGGGTCCACTTCAACCGCCTCGCGCACGAGGAGGATCGCCAGAAGGAGATGGTCACCGGCGAGGTGACCGCCTTCAAGAACGGCAAGATGATCGATCAGATGCGGCCAGCGAAGTGGTTCTTCCACAACCACGAGAGCGAGCCGACCACCGAGGTGGCGATCCGGCGCGGCCCGACCGAGGATCTCTACATCACGCTCGGAAACTACGATCTCGCCGAGGGGAACGTGACGCTGAAGCTGGTCGTCAACCCGGTCGTCGACTGGATCTGGTTCGGCTTCATGCTGCTGGCGATCGGCACCGGCATCGCGCTTCTGCCCGACGCCGTGCTCGAGCGGCTGACGGCCGGCGTGACGGTGCCGGCCGGGCGGGCCGCAGGTACGGCCGGGATGGTGCTGCTGCTGGCGGTGGGGGCGGGCGGCGCGGTTCTGCTGCGGGCGTCCCCGGCGGCGGCGCAAATGGCGCAGGCGTCGGCCGACGCGCCCGAGCCCGTCGGCGTCGACGAGAACTGGCTGGTCCGCAACATCATGTGCCAGTGCGGGACCTGTCGGCACAACCTGCTCGAGTGCGAGAGCGACGGATGCGGCCACGCCGTACAGGACCGGATCGAGATCCGGCAGTTGCTTAATCAAGGTAGGACGCGCGAGCAGGTCATCCAGTACTTCATCAAGAAGTACGGTGGCCAGGTGGCGCTGGCGTCGCCGATCGACCGCGGCTTCAACCGGCTGGCCTGGCTCTTCCCTTACAGCATCGGAATGGTCGCGGCGGTCGGGCTCGGCTACGGCGCCTACCGGCTGGCCAAGCGCGCGTCGGCCACGACGGCGGCCACCGAGCCCCAGATCGCCGATGGGGAGCTCTCCGACAAGCTCGATGACGAGCTCCGCAATCTTGACTAGCAAGTCAGGGACCCTGAAAGGGTCCCCGAACCCCCCCGCGAAGAGCCCCGGCGAGCAAAGCTCGCCGGATGCTCACGCGATCGGGGCGGCCAAGGCGCGTCGACGGGTGCCGATCTGGATCCTCGGTCTGTCCGGGGCGGCGGTGGCTGCGCTCTACGCGCTCCTCGTCGAGAAGATGCGCTTCGGGCCCCCGTTCGTGATGTTCTCGCTCGGCGGCATGACGCTGGCGCTGACCGGCGCGGCGCTGGTGCGGGTGATCGACCCGCTGGCGGGCGGCCCCGGTTCGGGCGCGGCGTCGTCAGCGCGCGGCGGGCGGCGGGCGCGCGAGCTCGATCGCGAGAAGCAGCTGGTGCTCAAGGCGATCAAGGAGGTCGAGCTCGACTACCAGATGCGCAAGATCGCCGAGCGTGACTACCACGAGATGGTCGAGCGCTACCGGACGCGCGCCATGCGCCTCATGAGCGAGATCGAGGCGGGCGACGACTTCCGCGCCCTCATCGAGAACGAGCTGGCCATGCGCCTCAAGCTCGACTCCGGGAAACCCGTGGTGTCCGCCGCGGCGCCGCCGGTCGCGCCGTCACCGCCGACCTGCGCCGCCTGTTCGACGACCAACGACGAAGACGCGCAATTCTGCAAGAAATGCGGAGCCAAGCTCTCAGTCGGCTGATCGCGCTGGCCGCGATCCTGGCCGCGGCGTCCGCCGCGCGTGCCCAGCCCATGATGGCGCCGGGCGGCGGTGGCGGCATGCCCAACCTGCGCGAGGTGGTCGGACGGCCGCTGCCCGGACAGCGGGATGCCGGCCGGCACGGTCAGCGTGCGCGTCGCGCGGCGGATGCCGGCGAACGGCGTCGCGGGCGCGGAGGTCAGCGCCGTCATCAAGAACGCGGGCGGCGATCTGCGAAAGCGGACGGAGAAGACCGACGCCGACGGGCGCGCGATGTTCGAGGGGATGAGCGCCGGCGACGAGTTCCACGCCGAGGTCACCGTCGACGGCGAGCACCTCGAGACCGAGACGTTCACGCTGCCGTCGGTCGGTGGGCTGCGGACGATGCTGATTGCTGCGCTCGGCACGGCGGGCGCGCCGCCCGCTGGCGGTGAAGCCGCGCCGGCGGCCGGTGGCGAGGGGGCGTTCACGCTGGGGGCCACGGCGGGCGTGGCCGTCGCCGACAGCAGCCTGCCGGCCGGGCGGCTCGACGTGCGCCTCTTTGACGAGAGCGGCGCGCCGATCCCGAACCACCCGCTGCTGCTGGGGATGGTCGACAAGGCGAACAAGATCGACGTCCGCCACGGCAAGAGCGACGCCCAAGGCGTCGCGCACTTCGCCGACCTGCCCCGCGGCGAAGCGACCGGCTACGCGGCGGTCCTCGAGTGGCACGGCATGCGCCTCGGCACGGAGCCGTTCCCGATGCCGGAGACAGGCGGCGCGCGCGCCGAGATCCGGGCGCTCGGGCGTACGGGCGACCCGGCGGCGATGACGATCGGCGACGGGGGCCGCGTCATCATCCAGATGCACGAGGACAACCTGCAGTTCCTGGAGATGTTCCCGCTCGAGAACCGCTCCGACAAGATGTTCGATCCGGGTCCCGGCGCGCTGGAGATCCCGCTGCCCCAGGGGTTCGTGGGCGCCGAGGCCAGGAGAGCGACCGCAAGATCGACGTGCGGCAGAACCACGGCATGGCGGTGCACGGGGTCTTCGCGCCCAAGCGCGCGACCGTGGGGACCACCGCCAAGAACGCGGGCAACGAAGTGGTGTTCGGTTTCGTGCTCCCCTACCATGGAGACACGCGCGCCTTCGCCCAGCCGATGCCGAACGGGATTGGACCGTTCACCTTGATCACCGAGCAGATCCCGGGGCTGACGGTCAGCGGGCCGGGAATCGGCGCGCGCCAGGAGCGCGAGCTCGGCGGGCGCAAGTACTGGGTCATGCCGGGCGACCAGATCGCCCCCGGCGGCGTCCTCGAGTTCACGATGAACGGCCTTCCGGCGACCGATTCAACCGGCCGCAACGTGGCCGGCGTGCTGGCGCTGCTGCTGATCGGCGGCGCGGTCGCCTTCGGCCGGCGGCCCAAGGCGGGGAAGGGCGGAAGCAAGGGATCGCACGGGGACGACGAGGCGGACGAGCGCGACCGGCTGGTCGACCGCCGCGAGGAAACTTTCGCCGAGCTGGTGACGCTGGAGCGCAAGGCGCGCGAGGGGGGCGGCGCCGCGCCCGCCGATCGGCGCAAGCAGCTGGTCACGCGTCTCGAGCAGATCTACCGCGACCTGGCGGCGCTGGACGAACAACGCGCGGCATGACCGGCGTGGGCGCGGCGGCGTTGCGGTTGTCGAAGGTCGGCAAGATCTACGACGGCCGGCGGGCGCTCGGCGACGTGAGCACGACGTTCGAGCCGGGGCGCATCGCCGCCGTGCTGGGCCCGAACGGCGCCGGCAAAAGCACGCTGCTCGGCATCCTCTCGACGCTGGTCGCCCCCAGCGCGGGCGAGGTCCGCTGGGGCGACGAGCCGCTGGGGCGCGGGTCGCTGCTGCGGGCCCGAATCGGTTACGTCGGGCACGAGCCCGGGGTCTACGGCGATCTGACGGCCACGGAGAACCTGATGCTGTTCGCCTCGCTCCACGGGGTGCCCGATCCAGCGGCGCGGGCGGCAGCGCTGCTCGTGCGGGTGGGCCTCGGCGACGCGGCGGCCAACGCGCCGGCCCGGACCTTCTCGCGTGGAATGTTGCAGCGCCTCGCGCTGGCGCGCGCGCTGGCGCACGATCCGGCCCTCTTGTTGTTCGACGAGCCGGCGGCGGCGCTCGATCCCGCCGGCGCCGATTGGCTGGCCGGCGAGCTCGCCGCCGAGCGCGCGGCCGGTCGCATGGTGATTCTGGTGACGCACGATCTGACGGCGGCGGCGGTCGCCGATCAGGTGGTCATCCTGCGCCGCGGGCGCGTCGTGTTCGACGAGACGCGCCCGGGCGGCTTCGGCGCGGAGGCGGTGCGCGCCACCTACGAGGCCAAGACCCGTGAGGCGACCCGTGAGGCGACCCGTGAGGCGACCCGTGAGGCGCCGCGTGGCTAGCGCGCCGCCGCCCGGTTTTTTCGCGCAGGCGCTCCGCATCGCGCGCAAGGACCTGGCGATCGAGTGGCGGAGCCGCGAGGTGCTGGCGACCATGACCTTCCTGGCGGTCGTCGTGGTGCTGATCTTCAGCTTCGCCTTCGTCATCGAGGGGACACGCCCGCCGGCCGCGGTCGTCGCCGGCATCATCTGGGTGGCGCTGGTCGTCTCGGGGACCGTCGGCCTCGGGCGCACGTTCGACCGCGAGCGCGACGGCGAGGCGATCCGCTCGCTGCTGCTGACGCCGGCGCCGCGCGCCGCGATCTACCTCGGCAAGCTGATGGCGACGGTGGCGCTGATGGCCATCACCGAGACGGTGCTGACCGCGCTCTCGGGCCTCCTCTTCTCGGCCTCGCTGGGGCCGGTGCTCGGCCGCGTCGTGCTGTTGCTCGCGCTCGGCACCATCGGCTTCGCCGCCGCCGGCTGCGTCTTCTCCGCGGCGCTGCTGCGCGCGCGCGGCCGCGACGCGCTGCTCGCCACGCTGCTCTACCCGATCATCGTCCCCATCGTCATCGCGGGCGCGCGCGGCACCACCCAGCTCATCGATCCGATCTCGCCCGATTTCGACGGCGCCATTTTCTGGACCCAGTTCATGGTCGCCGTCGACATCCTGTTCGTGACCGCCGGCCTCTGGGCGTTCGAGCCGATCGTCAGCGGCGACTGACCATGCGCCGCCCCGGCAGCTCGGCTCTGGTCACCGCCGCCATGGCCTTCACGTTTGCGAATGGCTGTTCGATCGCGCTCGTCACTTCCCGCCGGGCGTCGCCGCCGTCGGAGGCGGTGGGCGGATGCACGACCCAGTACACGGGGCCGATCCTCGACAGCCTCCTCTTCATCCCGCCCGCCGTGGTGGCGGGCGGGGCGATCGGCCAGAGCAGCGACGGAGGGGCAGGCATCCCCCGATCAGCCCAGATAGGGGTCGGCCTGCTGGGTGCGTTCATCTTCGCGGCGTCGGCGGTCTACGGCTACCAGGCGGTCGGCGACTGCCGCGACGCTTACGCCAGAACTGGCAAGCCGCTGCCCGACTAAGCTCGCCAACGTATTAACGCCCCTCTGTGCGTTCGAACCGATCGTCAGGGGCGACTGACCCCGAACACCGGCCGGACCCGGATCGCAGATATACGACCCATTACATGGCGGGCGCTGACGGTCGGCACCCAGCTTCTGAGCTCTCATTTGTGACCGACGGCGCCTGGTCGCTCGCACTGATCAGGTCGGAGGACCGTTGATGAACGTGAAGGCGATGGCGATGGTGACTCTGGCCGGGCTTGCGGTCGCGGCCGCGGGGTGCGGCAATCTGGCCGATGCGCCGGTGGCGGCCTGGGATCTTCGCTACACGTCCGACGGCACGCTGGTGGTATTTGCGGGCTCGGCCATCGACAGCTACGGCCCCGACCTGACCCAGAAGAAGGTCCACATCTCGGTCCCGTCGGTTCTGGGGGCGGAGTTCAGCGTCTCCGATGATGGCTCGGTCGCGGCCCTTGCGTCGGAGGTTTCGGGCCATGAGGTGGCGATGTTCGATCTCTCCACCGGTAAGCCGAGGCGGTCGATCGGGCTGGGCCAGTCATCCGGGAGCTCCACGCCGGAAGGTGTGACGCTCTCGCCCACGGGTGACCTTCTGTACGTGACCGACGGTGTTGGCGGCGATTGCTGCACCAATGGGATGTTCGACACGGCCACCGGCAAGCTGCTCTGGAGCGGCAACGGATTTGGGGAGCCGACGCCGCCTTTCTTCTCGCCCGACGGGAGCACCCTCTACACGACTGGCGGCGGCGCTGGTCTGCAGGGGATGGACAGTCGGACTGGCGCGGTTGGTTTGAATGCGACGCCGGTCGACTCCGTCCAGGCCTTCGGCGAGATGGCCGACCCGAATACGCTGATCGCCGTGGCCATATCCGTCGACCCTGTTTCGTACCTGGAATCCACGGAGATCGATCTCCTCTCGACGGCCGACGGGAGCCTCACCGGTCAGGTTTTGCTGCCGGCGAACACCCAGTTCGCGGGGAACGTCGCGCAGCCTCCCGCGTTCCACTGCGCGCCGACGACCGGCGTGTGCGCCCTTTACGTCGTGGAGTACGATCCGAGCCACACCACCATTACCGCCAACGAGGTCCAGGTCTGGGCGCTGGATGGGACCCTGGTCCAGAGCATCGACAAGGTCAGCGGAGACGTCGCCATCTCGCCCGACGGACAGTACGTCGCGGCCATCTATGACGGAGACGTCACCGTCCACCGGGTTAGCGACGGGTCCCAGGTCAAGGTTCTCCCCTACCGCAACCAGATCATGTGACGGCCAGCGGGGTGCGGCATCGCCTGCTCGGTCACGGCTCCTCTCGCTGAACGTGTTAACGTTCGCATCCAAAGCGGCGAGGAGCGAATGACGGGGCCGTGTGTTCGTGGTCGACGTGAGGTCCGCTGGCTGGCGCTGATGGCGCTCGGCGCGTCCGCGGGTCTCGTTGCTTGCTCCTCGGGTGGCGGAACCGCAGCCGACGCGGGGGGCGGTGCGGGTGGCCGCGCGGGCGCGGCTCCCGCCGAGGGCGGCGCCGGTGGCGGTGCAGGTGTCTCGGGGTCGAGCGGCGGCGCCGGTGGCGCCGGTGGCGCCGCGGGCGGCGGGGCAGGCGTGGCCGGGGCCAAGGGCGGCGCGGGCGGTGCGGCAGGCGCCGCGGGCGCTGCCGGTGCCAAGGGCGGCGCAGGCGGCAGAGCGGGCGGCGGCGGAACCCAGGGGGCCGCCGGGACTGGCGGCGCGGCAGGCACCGGCGGTTCGGCCCGCGACGGCGGCAGCGTGGGGAGCGGCGGCTCGCACACCGACGGGGCCGTCACGGATTGGCCCGGGGCGGTTGACGCGGCGGCGTACGACCCCTGTCCGTCGAGCGGCAACTGCAAGGTCATGCCGTTCGGTGACTCGATCACCGCGGGCGACAGCAACATCACGCTCCCCACCAACTACATGGGGGCCGACTACAGCCACGAGGGGGGCTATCGGATCGAGCTCTTCGCGCGGGCGCACGCCGACGGTAAGCGGATGACGTTTGTCGGCTCGGTGTCGAGCGGGCCCACCACCGTCGGCGGCGCGACCTTCCCGCGGATGAACGAGGGGCACGGCGGGTACACCATCGACAACGAGATCGTCGCCGGCAACGACGCGGCCTCGCGCACCGGGATCTCGCCGCTGCTCGATCCGCCCGCCTCGGTCGTCACCACCTACCAGCCGGACATCATCCTGCTCTTGATCGGCGTCAACGATCTCCAGCACAACTTCGACGTCGCCGACGCGCCGAATCGCCTCGGCGCGCTGCTCGACAAGATCTACACGCAGGACACGCACGTGCTGGTGATGGTCGGGACGCTCCTGCCGACAGGGACGGCGGTGGCGCCCGACGTGGGCACGCAGCTCAACCCCTCGGTCGATGCCTTCAACAAGACGCTGGTCAACGTCGTCGCCACGCGCGCCGCCGCCGGACACCACGTCGCGCTGGTCGACCTGCACACGCCGTTCGCCAACACCGCGAGCTACGCGACGACGCTGCTGAGCGACAACATCCACCCCAGCGCCGCCGGTTATTTCCTGCTCGGCGACACCTGGTACCCCGCCATCCGCACTCTGCTTCCCTGAGCTCGTCTCTCACGATTCGCCACCTCTCCGGGCCGCAAACATCCGCGGATTCAAGTGGCTGCGGCCCGCGGAGGGCAACATCCGCGAATTCAAGTTGGGTGCGCGCGCGGCGCCGAGGCGGGGTGCTCGTCGACCCGCAACGGACCACCCGCGCGCCTCCATCCGACGCGCGCCATCCAGGTGGCTGGCGCCACCGCCGCCGAAGCAGAGTCGGCGATCGCGTCGGTGATCGCGGGCGCGCGCTGCCATCCCTGCCACCCCGAAAAGGACGGCCCTGAGCTGCGCGGGTCGATGCACGCGGGCGCCCGGAGGTGCTTTCGGAAGTTGAGCAGCACGTAGACCATGCTGGTCCGCATCTGGCGCGGCGTGGTCAGCGGGCGCGCGTGGTAGCGATCGCTGACGACCTGTCCCTTGCGCCCGAGCGCGCGGTTGACCGCCAGCGCCAACCGGATCGCCAGCCCGTGCATCCCCCCGCGGGCTCGCCGGGCTTCGTCCCCCTCGACGATGAAGTGGCCGTGGTCCTGCTGGATCGAGAAGTGAATCACCCGGAACCGGTCGACCGACGCCCGTGCGATGGCGCGCCGGAGCGCCCCGAACAGCCGGGGGGAGCGGAGCGACGGCAGCCCCGACGTCGCGCGAATGGTGACCTGCACCGGGTATCGCGGATCGACCTTCGGCCGCGTGTCGTGAGGCATCGAGGGACGGCCGCGCGGTTTTCGCCCGGCTCCCTTGCGAGCGCCACCCCACGTGCGTGGCGCCCCGAGGGGCAAGTTGAGCTGACGCCGTCGCACCGTCTTGATTCCGCGCATGTCCCGTTGTCGGGCGCGGACCGCGGCGGGTTGCGTGGTGGGAGGCTGGACGACCGCTGGAACGGCGCTCGCGTGACTTGATTCGGCGGAGGTGCGGTCGGCGGAGACGGGACGCCGATGGGTTGGGCGCGGCGGCGCGCGGGCGGCTCGACCTTGATTGCGCGGATGTTGGTGCCGCCCACGAATGTGACGATTCGTGAGAGCGCGAGGCTAGCGCCGGCTCGCGATCATCGTCGCCAGGCGCTCGAGCGCGGCGTCGAGGCTCTCTTGCGCGGGGCCGAAGGAGAAGCGGACGTGGCGGCGGAAGCGGGACTCGCGCTGGTGGCGGCGCTTGCCGGGGTTGACGTCGAAGAACTCTCCGGGGACGGCGATGACCTGGTGCTCGAGCGCGGCGCGGAAGAAGCCCATGCCGTCGTCGAGCGGCGGCGGCAATTTGTCGACGCGACCCCACACGTAGAAGGTCCCGTCGGGGGCGCGGTCGGTCTCTATCCCCAGCTTGGCGAGCCCCGCCAGCAGGCGCTCGCGCTTGGCGCCGAAGCTCGCGTGGATGGCGTTGGTCTCGGCGACGACGTGCGCGTCCTCGAGCAGCGGGATCGCGGCGCGCTGCAGGGGCTTCGAGCCGCCGCCGTCGAGGAACGACCCGGCGCTGGCGACCGCCTCGATCACCGGGCGGGGGCCGATCGTCCAGGTCGTTCGCCAGCCGGGGTAGCGCCAGTTCTTGGTCAGGCCGTCGAACAGGATCACCGGATCGCGGTCGACGTCCTCGACGTAGCGGGCCGCGCTCTCCACGGGAAGGCGCCCGGGCGGCGCGGTCCAGATGTAGTGCGAGTAGAACTCGTCGAGCAGCAGCGCGCAGTCGAGCTCGCGCGCGACCGCGACCCACTGCGCGAGCTCGTCCCCCTGAACCAGCTTTCCGGTCGGGTTGCAGGGGTTCGACAGCAGCAGCGCGCCGAGCCCGCGCCCGTGTACCTCGCGCCGCAGATCGTCGACGGTGAAGGCGTAGCCGCGCTCCCCCTCGAGCAGGATCGGAATCGCCGTGAACGCCTTGAAGATGTCGAGCAGCTCTTCGTAGGCGGTGTAGTCGGGCAGGAAGTGCCCGAGGTTGACGTGCCCGAGGCTGGCCGCGGCGCGCGTGAGCGCCGTGCGCCCGCCGCCCGAGACGCTGACGTTCTCGGCGCTGTACTGCGACGGCATCCCGCGCCGGTAGAGGCGGTTGTAGAGGCCGGCGATCGCCTCGCGCAGCTCCCAGATGCCGGGGATCGGCGCGTACTCCTGATCGTCGAGGTGGATCGTCACCGCCTCCACCCGCGGCGGCGCGCCGGGGAGCGGGCCGGTCTCGGGCTGCCCCTGACCGAGGTTCGACCAGGCGGGATCGTTCGGGCGGAAGCCGCGCTTGGCGGCCTCGGTGGTGACGTAGATGACCCCCGTGCGCGGGACCGACCGGAAGGCCGACAGTGTCGTTTCGTCGGACACGACTACCGCCTGCGGATGCGCCGCGGTTCGGGCGGCCGGCGCGCAAGCGCGAGAAGCGCCAGCAGAAGGAGGCCGGCCGCCGCCGAGGGGAGATCGGGCGTGGCGACGCCGCAGGTGCAACCGCCGCTGCCGGTCACCTTGTCCGTGGCGCCGCCCGACCCTCCCGTGAGGCTTCCGCCCGATCCGGTGATGCCGGCGGTGCCGGTCGTGCCGCCCGTGCCGGTGCCGCCGGTCCCGGTCGCGCCACCGGTGCCCGTCGTGCCGCCCGAGCCGGCGCCGGCGGTGCCGGTCGTGCCGCCCGAAGAAGCACCGCCGGAGCCGGTGATGGCGCCGCCCGTGCCGGTGATAGTGGTGCCGCCCGTTCCCGATCCGCTGGCGCCGGCCGCGCCGCCCGCGCCTGTCGCGCCACCGGTGGCCGGGGTGCCGCCCGCGCCTGTCGTGCCGCCACCCCCGCCGCTGTCACACGAGCCCGCGGGCGCTGTCGCCACGTAGTCGCTGCAGGTCGTGCCGCTGCCGACGGGGATGTTGTAGGCGCCCGTGGTCGGGTAGGTCACGCGGCCGCCCGAGGCGTCGCGGGCGAGAATCCAGTAGGTGTGGCAACCGGCGGCCAGCGTCGCCGTCGCCTTGTAGGTCGCGTTCAGCTTGTCGGTCCCGAGCTCCAGGCTCATCGCCGTACAGGTGCCGTCGAGCACGACGTTGATGGACCCGGGCGTCCCCAGCGACGTGTCGTTCCACGTCGCGTAGAAGGTGAACGTCCCCGCGTTGCCGCTGGTCGGGGTCACTGCCGCGGTCGGCATCTTGGGGATGGTGGCGTTCTTGAGGTTCCCGGAGTCGCCGACGTCGAACGTCTTGTAGCAGTTCGACCCGCTCGCGTGCCCGTAGCCCATCGTATTCGCGCTGGTTCCCTGGTCGGTGAGGATCTTGCGATGGCCGTCGGAGCTGGACGCCTCGTCCATCCAGCCATTGACGACGGCGATCGGATCGCCGTAGCCGGCGGCCGCGACCTCGCCGGTGGCGCTGATCCCCGAGCCGCTCGTGAAATAGCCGATGCGCACGAAGGGGTCGGTCCCGCAGGTGGCGGTTGACGCGACGGTCGCGCAGGAGGCGCAGCTGGACGGGACCGGCGAGGCGCAGGCGCAGCTCGGATCGCCTGTGCAGCCGCTGGAGGCGACGTCCGTGTTCAGTGTGCAGGGCGACGGGTGCATCAACGTGACGTCGGAGGTCTCGAGGCTGACGGAGTGAAAACGCGCTGACTGATTCAGCGCCAGGGACCAGATGACCGGCGGGCGCGCCGGGTAGCTCGCCGATTGCGCGCCCTTGACGGTCTCCGGGTCGGAGCGGGCGCGGTTGATCGCCATCAGGCCCAGACGCTCGAGCGCCGAGGGGAACCCGTTCGTCGGCTCGCCGATGGCCCCCTGGACCTGGGTGACCGGCTCGCTGGCCGGGGAGAGGCAGCCGGCCGCGAGCACCAGAGAGAGCACCAAGCGCCGCATCCGGCGGAGCTTATCACCTCGCTCAAACGGGGAACCGTCCAGGCGCGAATTCGGCGGCCGAAGACGCGCCTTGCCGCGGTTTCGGGGGTAGTATTCCGGCATGCGATCCCTGGGGATCGGGTTCGTCGCCGTCGCGGCGGCCGCCGTCGTCGGGTTCTTGATCGTCCCGTCGCTGATCGTCGGCGCGCCGCTCGAGCCGGTGATGGGCTTCGTCCAGAAGATTTTCTACTTCCACGTCCCTTGCGCGACGATGCTTTTCTTGTCGACGTTCGTCTGCGCGGGCGGCAGCGTCGCCTACCTGTTCAAGGGATCGGAGGCGGGCGACCGGCTGGCCGCCTCGGCGGGCGAGCTGGCGGTGCTGTTCGGCGCCTGCACGCTGGTCACCGGGCCTCTCTGGGGGCGCAAGGCCTGGGGGGTCTGGTGGCAGTGGGACGCGCGGCTCACGAGCTCGCTGCTGCTCGAGCTGGTCATGATCGCCTACCTCCTGGCGCGACGGTACGCCGGGCCGGCGGGGCGCAAGCTGTCGGCGGCGCTGGCGCTGTTCGCGGCGATAGACGTGCCGCTGGTCTACAAGAGCGTCGACATCTGGCGGACGGTCCACCCGCGCACGACGGTGGTCCCGACGCTGGACCCGCGCATGCGGCCCGCGTTCTGGAGCGCCTTCGCGCTCATGCTGCTGGTCTGGTCGCTGCTGCTCGCGCTGCGCCTTCGGCTCGAGAACGCGCGCGCCGAGATGGCGACGCTGCGGCTCGAGGTCGAGGACGTGCTGGAGGTTGCTTCATGAGAACGAAGGTCCGCGCGCTGGTCGCCCTCGTGGCCGGTGCCCTCTGCTGGTTCGCGCCGGCGCTGGCTGCCGCGCAGGTGTTCGAGAAGGTGAGCGGCGCCGTGCGCGAGGAGCTGCCGGCGGGGCGCTTCGTGGCGGCCGCCTACGGCTTCATCTGGATCGCGGTCGTCGTCTACGTCGTCTCGATCGCGCGGGGCCTCGGGCGCGTGCGCAAGGAGCTCGGCGATCTCAAGAGCAGGATCGATCGCGCGGGCCCGCGTCCATGATCCTGGTGCTCGGCATCGGCGTCCCGCCGTCGTCGCACTTCATCTACATCCCGATCATCTTCACCCTGGGGATCGTGATCGGCTTCGTGCTGGGGGCCAAGGCGACGCGCGACGCGATCGCGCTCGAGGCGCGTAAGGCGGCCGAGCGCGAGGAGCGCAAGGCGCGGCGGCAGGCGGCGGGGAGCGCGGCGACGATCGCGTCCGGGGGCGGGGCCGAAACGCCTAAATAGCGATATCCTTCCGCCCATGCCCAACTTCGAGCTCTCCGACGAGGAAAAGCAGCTGAGCGAGACCGCGCGCGACTTCGCCCGCAAGGAGATCATCCCGGTCGCCGGCGAGCTGGACGAGCACGGCACCTTCCCCGAGGAGATCTGCAAGAAGGGGTGGGAGACCGGCCTCATGAACTGCGAGCTGCCGGAGGCCTACGGCGGCCTCGGCCTCTCCTGCCTGGCGCACTGTCTCGTCCTCGAGGAGATCTCCTACGGCTGCACCGGCGTCAACACGACGATGGCCGCCAACATGCTGGGGACGATGCCGATCATCATGGCGGGCACCGAGGCGCAGAAGAAGGAGTACTTCGGCCGCCTGCTGGCCGCGCCGATCTTCGCGGCCTACTGCTGCTCCGAGCCCGACGCCGGGTCAGACGTCGCCGGCATGAAGAGTCGTTTCAAAAAGGTAGGGGACGACTATGTCATCACCGGCCAGAAGCGCTGGATCACCAACGGGGGGAAGGCCAGCTTCTATACAGTCTTCGCGCGCGCGGAGGGGACGGAGCGGCACAAGGGGATCACCTGCTTCATCGTCGACCGCGACACGCCCGGCCTCTCCGTCGGCAAGAAGGAAAACAAGATGGGGCAGCGCTGCTCCAACACGACCGACGTCATCTTCGAGGAGGTAAAGGTCGGCAAGAACGCCGTCGTCGGCGCCGAAGGGGAGGGGTTCAAGGTGGCGATGCGGGCCTTCGACCGGACGCGACCGTGGATCGCCGCCGGTGCGGCCGGGATCATCCGCCGCTCGCTCGACGAGTCGAAGAAGTACGCCCTCGAGCGCAAGACCTTCGGCGTTCCGATCGCGCAGCACCAGGCGGTGCAGTTCATGCTCGCCGAGATGGCGATCGCCTACGAGGCGACGCGCTTGCTCTGTCACAAGGCCGCCGCCGGCATCGACGCCGGCAAGCCCGACAGCATCGTCTCGAGCTACGCCAAGGCCTACGGCGCCGACGCCGCGATGGAGGCTTCGACCAACGCCGTCCAGATCTTCGGCGGCTACGGTTACACCAAGGAGTATCCGGTCGAGAAGCTGATGCGCGACGCGAAGCTGCTGCAGATCTACGAGGGGACCAGCCAGATCCAGCGCATGGTCATCGCCCGCAACGTGCTCGGCGGCTGAGCAGCCCGCGTTGATTGACCGGGCGTCGACGCGCGTGGTACTGGCGCTGGGCGGTGAAACTGTCGCTGGTCATTCCGGTTTACAACGAGGCCGCGACGCTACGGGAGATCATCCAGCGGGTCGTGGCGGTCGACTTCGACAAGGAGCTGGTGCTGGTCGACGACGGCTCGACCGACGGCAGCCGCGAGCTGCTCGGCGAGCTGCGCGACCAGGGACTTCCGCGCTGGCTGCCGAACCCCGGCGCCGCGCGCGGCGCCAACGAGGTGCGGCTTCTCTTGCAGCCGCAGAACATGGGGAAGGGGGCGGCGCTGCGGGCGGGGTTCGCGGCCGCGACCGGCGACATCGTGGTCATCCAGGACGCCGATCTGGAGTACGACCCGCGCGACATCCCGGGGCTGGTCCAGCCGATCCTCGACGGGAACGCCGATGTCGTGTTCGGGTCGCGCTTCATCGGCGCCTCGCACCGGGTCCTCTACTTCTGGCACATGGTCGTCAACCGCGGGCTGACGCTGATGTCGAACATGCTCAACGACCTGAACCTCACCGACATCGAGATCTGCTACAAGGCGTTCCGGTCCGAGGTCGCCAAGGCGATCGTCATCGAGGAGAACCGCTTCGGTGTCGAGCCCGAGCTGACCGCCAAGGTCGCCAAGATGCGGCTGCGCATCTACGAAGTGCCGGTCAGCTACCGCGGGCGCACCTACGAGGAGGGGAAGAAGATCGGCTGGAAGGACGGCGTGCGCGCGGTCTACGCCATCGTCAAGTACGGCGTCCGGCGTTCGCCCTAGAGTTACGGCAGCCGTTCCGCCCGGGCGCGCGCCTTGCGCTTGCCGTGGCGGCGCTCGGCGGTGCGGGCGGGGAGCGGCCGGGCAGAGGACGGACGGTCGATCCGACCCTCGTCGATCTTGAGGCCGCCGCTCGACGGCGGGACGACCGCGAAGCGGCCGGTCTCGTACAGCGACGGGCCCTTCTTCAGCTGCTCGGGCGACAGCCGATCAGGCGGCGGCGCCGAGGTCGCGCACCCGAGCGACAGGATCGCCAACATCCCCGCGATCCCCGCGACGTTTCTTCGGGAGCAGTCCATTGCCACCTTTCGTCGCGCCTGCACGGCGCGGCGTTGTGAATTCCCGGGCCTCGAGTTTCAGATCTCGCCCGACGTCTATAGACGAATCGGTCTAAAATGGCACGGGGAGATGAACATGCGCCGAACGACCGTCCTGACCCTGGTTTCCGGAATCGCCGCCGCGTTTGCCTCGGGATGTGGTTCGAGCGGCGGGAGCAGCGCGCAGGGGGGGAGCACCCAAACGGGCACCGGCGGCGCTCAAACCGGCGGCGTCGGCGGGACGACCGCCAGCGGCGGCGTCGGCGGGGCGCCCGCCACCGGCGGGGCGCCCGCCACCGGCGGGACGACCGGGAGCGGCGGCGCGGCCGGCGCGGGCCCGATCGGCACGGGGGGCGGAGCTTGCACGATCCCCACGGCCGCGGCGGCCGTCGACGTCTCCAAACCGACCACCGTCGTCGGCACGGGCACGCCGGCCAGTTGCACGGCGGCGGCGGTCGCGGCCGCCGTTGCCGGCGGCGGCGTGGTCACCTTCAATTGCGGAGCCGACCCGCTCACCATCATGGTGCCCGAGATCGAGATCATCAACGACGGGGGCGTCACCAAGGATGGAAGTGTCACCATCGATGGCGGCGGGAAGATCACGCTGAGCGGCGGCGGGAAGAATCGCATCTTGCGGCAGAACACCTGTGATTCCACCCTGCACTACACGAGCACGCGCTGCGATCTTCAGTCGACGCCCCACCTGGTCGTGCAAAACATCGGGTTCACGGCCGGGTTCGGCCTCGCGGATCAGGTCGACAGCGGCGGCCTCAACGGGGGCGGGGCCGTCTACGTGCAAGGGGGCACGTTCAAGGCCTTCAACATCACGGTCACCAACTCCCAGCAGACCAACGCCTCGGGGCAGCTGGTGCAGGATCTGGCCGGCGGCGCCATCTATGCGCTCGAGCTCAGCGGCCCGACCTACGTCGTCAACAGCACGTTCCAGGGCAACTCCGGGGTGAACGGCGGCGCGATCGGGAGCATCAGCATCTCTTGGACCATCCTCAACAGCGTGTTCCAGAGCAACTCGGCGATCGGCCACGGCGAGAACCCCGCCCGCACCGGAACCGAGGGCGGCGGCATGGGTGGCGCCATCTACAACGACGGCAATTCATTCACGCTGACGATCTGCGGAAGCCAGTTCCTGAACAACCAGGCCAACGAGCTCGGGACGGGAGCCATCGTCCAGGTCGACGACGACCTGAACGGCGCCCTGGTGATCGATCAATCGACGTTCACTGGAAACAGCGACACCGGCGACGTGCAGCAATCCGCCAAGCACCCCGGCATTTACGTCGAGGCGAAGGACAAGACCAGCGGGACGGCCGGCGTCACGATCACCAACACCACCTTCAACTGAGCGGAGCCGGCCGTCCGGCAGCCGGCGGTCTAGAGCTTGCCGACCGCGCCGCCCCAGAGCGCCGAGCCGCCCAGCTCCTCCTCGATGCGGAGGAGCCGGTTGTACTTGGCGACGCGCTCCGAGCGCGCCAGCGAGCCGGTCTTGATCTGGCCCGAGCGGACCGCCACCGCCAGGTCGGCGATGAAGGTGTCCTCGGTCTCGCCCGAGCGGTGCGAGATGATCGTCGTCCAGCCGTTGCGGTGGGCCATCTCCACCGACTCCAGCGTCTCGGTCAGCGTCCCGATCTGGTTCACCTTGACGAGGACGCTGTTGCTCGCCCCCTTGTCGATGCCCGTCCTTGATGCGCTGCGTGTTGGTGACGAACAGGTCGTCGCCGACCAGCTGGACGCGCTTGCCGAGCGCCTGCGTGAGCGCCACCCAGCCGTCCCAGTCGTTCTCGGCCATCCCGTCTTCGATCGACACGATCGGGAACTGCTCGCAGAGCTTCTTGTAGAACTCGACCATCCCCTTGCCGTCGAGCTCCTTGCTTCTCGCCCTCCAGCTTGTAGGTCTTGGTCGTCTTGTCCCACAGCTCGCTCGAGGCGACGTCGAGCGCGAGCGCGACGTCCTTGCCCGGCTTGTAGCCGGCCTTCTCGATCGCCTCGACGACCGTCGCGCAGGCCGCCTCGGCGCCCGGCAGGTCGGGCGCGAAGCCGCCCTCGTCGCCGACGCCGGTCGAAGCGCCCTTGCGTCGTGCAGGATCTTCTTGAGCGTGTGGAACACCTCGGCGCCCGCGCGCAGCGCCTCGGAGAAGCGCGGCAGCCCCTTGGGGACGATCATGAACTCCTGGAAGTCGAGCGAGTTGTCGGCGTGCGCGCCGCCGTTGATGATGTTCATGAGCGGCACCGGCAGCAGCGCGCGCGCCCGGCCCGCCCAGGTACTTGTAGAGCGGCAGGTCCGAGCTCGTCGGCCGCCGCGCGCGCCGCCGCCATCGAGACGCCGAGCATCGCGTTGGCGCCGAGCTTTGCCCTTGTTCGGCGTGCCGTCGAGCGCCAGCATCGCGTCGATCGAGGCCGGCCTGATCGAAGGCGTCGAGACCGACGACCACCGGGCCGATGCGCCTCGTCGACGTTCTCGCACGGCCTTCAGCACGCCCTTGCCGTGATAGCGCTTCTTGTCGCCGTCGCGCAGCTCGAGCGCCTCGTGCTCGCCGGTCGACGCGCCCGAGGGCACCGCGGCGGTGCCGATGATGCCCGAGTCGAGCATGACGTCGACCTCGATGGTCGGATTGCCGCGCGAGTCGAGGATTTCGCGGGCCAGAACGCTTTCGATGATGGCCTTGGTCGTGAAGCTCATGGGGCCGGTTTCTAGCGCGAATGCCGGCGGGCGGCGCCACAGATAAAAGACCGCGCCTGTCCTAGCGAGGTGCCGTCGCCGGTGGGATACTCGGGCCGCTTCCATGAAGACCAACCCCCGCCCCGAGCCGAAGCGCCTGCTGACGCCGCGCGAGATCTTCAGCTACCTCGATCGCTACGTCGTCGGCCAGGAGCGCGCCAAGCGCACCATCGCCATCGCCGCCTACAACCATCTCAAGCGGTGCGCGCAGCCGACGCCAGGGGAAGCGCCTCATCAAGAAGTCGAACGTGCTCCTCCTCGGACCGACGGGCTCGGGCAAGACGCACATCGCGCGCACGCTGGCACAGTGCCTCGACGTGCCATTCACCGTCGCCGACGCGACCGAGTACACGGAGGCCGGCTACTACGGCAAGGACGTCGAGGTGATGATCGGCGAGCTCCTGCATCACGCCGATCAGGACGTCGAGCTGGCGCAGCGCGGCATCGTCTTCATCGACGAGATCGACAAGATCGCGCGCCGCAGCCAGGGCGCGCGCACCGGCGCCGGCGCGCGCGACATCGGCGGCGAGGGCGTGCAGCAGGCGCTGCTCAAGGTGCTCGAGGGGCGCGAGATCTTCGCGCCGCTCAACGTGACCCAGCACTGGAACAAGCACGACTTCGTGGTGGTCGACACCCAGGACATCCTGTTCATCGCCGCCGGCACGTTCTGCGACCTGCGGCTCACCGAGGCGAGCAAGCCGGTCGGGTTCGGCGCGGTCGGCGAGCCCAGCGCGCCCAAGAGCCGGCGGGTCACCGAGAAGGAGCTGCTCGACTACGGCCTGCTCGCCGAGTTCCTGGGGCGCATCCCGGTGCGCGTCGAGCTCGATCCGCTGTCGGAGGAAGATCTCTATCTGGTCATGACCGGGCCGCCCGACTCGGTGGTGCGCGAGTACCAGGCGCTGCTCAAGATGGACGGCGTCGACCTGAAGTTCACCGACGGGGCGCTGCGGATGGTGGCGCGGCACTGCATCGAGCGGCGGACCGGCGCCCGCAGCCTTCGGACGATCGTCGAGGACATCTGCCACGACGTCATGTTCGACGCGCCCGAGCGCAAGGGGGAGACGATCAGCCTCGACGCCGACTTCGTCGCCGAGCGCCTCGAGCGCGATCCCGTGGCATGAAGATCTCGAGCCTCTTCGGCGACCCGGGCCGCAAGCTCTTCTCGTTCGAGTTCTTCCCCCCCAAGACCGACGCGGGTCAGCTGGCGCTCGAGCGCACCATCGGCGAGCTCGCCGAGCTCTCGCCGGCGTACGTCTCGGTGACGTACGGCGCGGGAGGTTCGACGCGCGCCAAGACCGTCGAGCTGGTCCAGTGGATCGAGCGCGAGGCCCACCTCTGCGCGATGGCCCACCTCACCTGCGTCGGCGCGACGGAGCAGGAGATCGCCGGCGTGCTCGACAAGCTGGTCGAGGCCGGCATCGAGAACGTGATGGCGCTGCGGGGCGATCCGCCGGCCGGTCAGGAGAAATTCGAGCGCACGGCGGGCGGCTTCGGCTACGCCGCCGATCTGATCGCCTTCATCCGCAAGCGCTACGGCCGCAAGCTCTGCCTCGGCGGCGCCGGCAGCCCGGAGGGGCACCTCGAGTGCCGCGACATCGATCAGGACATCCGCCACCTCAAGGCCAAGGTCGACGCCGGGCTCGACTTCGTGGTCACCCAACTCTTCTTCGACAACCGCTTCTACTTCGACTTCGTCGCCCGCGCGCGCGCTGTCGGCATCACCGTCCCCATCATCCCCGGCCTGATGCCGATCCGCAGCTTCGCCGGGATCGAGCGGATGACCAAGCTCTCGGGCGCCAGCCTCCCGGCGGCGCTGCAGGCGGAGCTCGCGCGCGTGCGCGACGACGAGGCGGCGACGCTCTCGCTCGGCATCGCCCAGACCACCGCCCAGGCCGTCGAGCTGCTCCACGGCGGCGCGCCGGGCATCCACTTCTACACGCTGAACCAGTCCCCCGCGACGCGCATCATCCTGACCGCGCTCAAGACCGCGCGCCTGGCCTAACGCTCGATCTCGACGCGGTCGGGGAGCTCGTTGTCGCCCGCGGGATCGGGCGGGAAGTGCTCCGCCAGCCGGTCGCCGATCGCTGCGATCGCGCGCTCGACGCCGGCGGTGAAATCGCCAGTCCGGAAGTCGGTCCCGAGTGTCGTCGAGAGGTCGTTCCAGAACGCCTCCGTGACGCGCTGGTGGATACCGGCATCGCCGATGACCGCGAATCGCCGCAGCCGCGGCGCAATGTAGAGAAGGACAGCGTTGCGTCGTCGGGTGCGGTGCATGCCGAGCCGCACGAACGCCGCCTCCGCCGCCTGGCGGACGTCGCCCCAGAAGTGGAAGCGCGCCACCGCCACGCGAATCTCTCCCGAGGTTCCACGCTCGACCGTCCGGATCGCCGCTTCGATCCGATCCAGGTCGAGGCCATGGACGATCCGGCGCTTCGCGGGCGTCACCATGATCCCGAAGCTCCCCCGCCACCCGAGGCGCCACCGCCGCCCGAGAATCCTCCTCCGCCACCGCCGCCAAAACCGCCACCGCCGCCCCAGCCGCCGCCGCGGCGTCCGGAGCTGGCCAGGATGATCGCCGCCAGCGCCGGGTGCTTGAACATGAATCCGAGGAAGAACACCCCGCCGATCAGGATCACGACGACGAACCACCCCGGAATCGGCTTGCTGGCTGGGGGGCCGCCGGTCCCGCCGCCGATGAGGCGGGTCAGTTGGTCGACGCCCGCGCGGACCGCGCCGTCGGCGTCGCCGGCCCGGATCCGCGGGACCATATCGTCGTTGATGATCCGGGAGGCCAGGATGTCGGGGACGCGATCCTCGAGCCCGTACCCCACCTCGATCCGCAGGGTGTGGTCATCTTTGAAGATGAAGAGCACCAGGCCGTCGTCGATCCCCTTGCGGCCGACCTTCCAGCGCTGGAACGCCTTGACCGCCCAGTCCTCGATCGGGACGCCGCCGGTGGTGTGGTCGACGTAGACCAGCAGCTGGTGGCCGGTCTGCTGGGCGTAGGTGGAGAGCCGCGCGTCCAGCTCCGAGACGGCCGGCGCCGAGAGAAAATTCGCGTGGTCGGTGACCCAGACGGCGGGCGGCGGCGGGATCGGCGTCTCGGCGCGCGCCGAGACGCCGGCCAGGCAGACCGCCAGCGCGGCGAGGGCCGTTCGGATCGGAGCGCGGAGCCGCGCAATCATGGCCGCCTCAGAACTGAACGTGGGGTGCGGTCGCCGCGCCGGCCTGCGCCTTGAAGTAGGCCTTCTCGGCGAACTTGCTGCCGAACAGGCCGGCGATGACCACGGTGGGGAACCTGTTTCGCGCGGTGTTGAACGCCTGCGCGGCCTCGTTGAAGCGCATGCGCTCGACGGAGATCCGGTTCTCCGTTCCCTCGAGCTGGACCTGCAGATCCCGGAAGTTCTGCGTCGCCTTCAGCTCGGGGTATTTCTCGGAGACGACCAGCAGCCGCGACAGCGCCGACGACAGGCCGTCCTGCGCTTCCTGAAACTTCTTCAGCGCCTCGGGATCGTTGGCGATCTTCTCGGTCGCCTGCGCCGTCACCTGACCGACCCTGGAGCGGGCCTCGGTGACCGCGGTGAAGGTGTCCTTCTCGAACTTGGCCGCGCCCTTCACCGTCTCGACGAGGTTCGGCACCAGGTCGGCGCGCCGCTGGTAGGCGTTCTCCACCTGCGCCCACTGGCCGTCGACCGCCTGCCCCAGGCCGACCAACTTGTTGTAGCCGCCGACGCAGGAGAACCCGAGGATCGCCACCAGTCCGAGGACCGCGAGGAGGCCGTATTTTCCCATGGTGCCGTCAAGCGTAGGCACCGGACCCGCCCCGACAACTGGGAAGAATCGCCGCACTGTTGATTTCTGCTCGCCAGGCATGGCGCCAAAAGCATGCGAATTCATCCGATTGCCGAGTCCGGCCCATCGATTTAGGCTGCAATTTGCTCTACGGGCCGGGTTAGCTTTCGATCGAAATGCCGATCAACCCTCATCACGGTTTCCTCGCCGGCGGGGGTGAGATGGGCGAGCGCATCCGCGCCCTGGACTGGTCGAAAACCTCTCTGGGGCCCCTGGACGGTTGGCCGCAGAGCCTCCGGAGCGCGCTCAGCCATCTGCTTCCGTCGAAGGCCCAGATCGCGATGTTCTGGGGTCCCGACCTCGTGACCCTTTACAACGACGCTTACCGTCCCGTCCTCGGCCGCAAGCACCCCGCGGCGCTCGGGGTGCCCATTCGCGAAGTGTGGGCCGAGCTCTGGCCGGCCGGGCTCGAGGCGTTGTTCGATTCCGTGCTGACGACGGGCGAGGCTTTCTGGGCGCAGGACCGGCCCTTTTTTCTCGAGCGCCACGGCTATCCCGAGGAGACCTTCTTCGACTTTTCGTACGATCCCATGCGCGACGAGTCCGGGCGCGTGAACGGCGTATTCTGCATCGTCAGCGAGACGACCGGGCGCGTGGTCGGTGAGCGCCGGCTGCGGCTGCTGCGCGATCTCGGCGGGATCGCGCAGCAGGCGTCGAGCGTCTCCGAGGTGTTCAGCAGGGCGGCGGCCGTTCTCGCGCGCTACCCCGAGGATCTCCCGTTCGCGCTTCTCTACGCCCGACCCCGCGAGGGCGGCTCGGTGACGCTGGTGGGCGCCTGTGGCGTCCAGGCGGTCGATCCCGTCGCGCCGAGAGAGATCGGCTCTAGCGAAGGCTTCCGCTGGCCTCTTGGGGCGTCGCTCGAGATCTTCGAGACCGACGCCTTGGCGTGGCCCGGTCCGCTGCACGCTGGATCGTGGCCCGAGCCGATTGGCCAGGTTGCCGTCGTGCCGTGTGCGTCCGGCGGGGAGTCACCCACGTCTTGGCTCATCGCCGGCATCAGCCCGCGCCGGCGGGCCGACGAGGCGTACCGCGACTTCTTGCGGTTGGTCGGGTCGAACGTCGCGGCGGCGCTGGCTGTGGCCCGCCGCTCCGAGGACGAGCGTCGGCGCGCCCAGATGCTCGCCGAGCTCGATCGCGCGAAGACGACGTTCTTCAGCAACGTCAGCCACGAGTTCCGGACCCCGCTCACGCTCATTGCCGGACCCATCGAAGACCTGCTGCAGGATTCCGATGAACCGCTCGGCGGCCTTCAGCGCGAGCGGCTCGAGCTCGCCCGGCGGAGCACGCGACGCCTGCAGAAGCTGGTCAACACGCTGCTCGACTTCGCGCGCATCGAGGCGGGCCGGGTTCAGGCGAGCTACGTCCCGGTGGACCTGGCCGCGTTGACCGCCGATCTGGCGTCCAGCTTCCGGTCCGCGGCGGAGCGCGGTGGGCTCGCGCTCTACGTCGATTGCCCGCCGCTCGGGGAGGCCGTCTACGTCGATCGGGAGATGTGGGAGAAGATCGTCCTCAACCTCGTCTCCAACGCGTTCAAGTTCACCCTCGAGGGGAGCATCACGGTCCGGCTGCGCCGCCGCGACGCGGATGCGGTTCTCGAGGTCATCGACACGGGGACGGGCATCGCGGCGTCCGAGCTCCCGCGCATCTTCGACCGCTTTCACCGCGCCCCGGGGGGGAAGAGCCGCACGCACGAGGGGACCGGGATCGGCCTCGCGCTGGTGCAGGAGCTGACGAGGATGCACGGCGGCGACGTGAAGGCCGAGAGCACCGAAGGGCGAGGCAGCACCTTCGAGGTCAGCGTGCCGTTCGGGACGGCGCACCTCCCCCGCGAGCGGATCGGAGACGAGAGCACGCTTCCGACGACCGCGCTCGGGGCCGACCCGTTCGTCGAGGAGGCGCTGGGGTGGCTTCCGGGTGCGCCTCCGCCGATCCCGAAGCCCGCGGAGGGGCCGCGCCCGCGCATCGTCTGGGCGGACGACAACCGCGACATGCGCGAGTACGTGCGGCGGCTGCTGGCCGGACGCTGCGATGTCGAGGCCGTCGCCGACGGAGAGGAGGCGCTCGCGGCGGCGCGGCGGGCGCGGCCCGATCTCATCTTGTCAGATGTCATGATGCCGAAGCTCGACGGGCTAGAGCTCACGCGCGTGGTGCGGGCCGATCCCTCCCTGCGCGAGGTGCCCGTGGTGTTGCTGTCTGCGCGCGCTGGCGAGGAAGCGCGCATCGAGGCGCTCAAAGACGGAGCTGACGACTACGTGGTCAAGCCCTTCAGCGCGCGGGAGCTGCTCGCCCGGATCGACTCGCGCTTGCAGATCGCGCGGCTCCGAAGCGAGGCCCTCGCCGCGACACGGGCGAGTGAGGAGGCCCTGCGTGGCTCCGATCGGCGAAAAGACGAGTTCATCGCGATGCTCTCGCACGAGCTGCGCAACCCTCTCGCCCCCCTGCGCAGCGGCCTCCAGATCCTGCGCCTGCAACACGAGCCGGCGGCCGACGCCGGTCCGACCTACGACATGATGGAGCGCCAGCTCGGCCACCTCGTCAGGCTGGTCGACGATCTCTTCGAGATGTCCCGGATCAACCAGGGTACGCTCGAGCTGCGGCGCGAGCGCGTGACCCTCGCCAGCGTGGTGACCGCCGCGGTGGAGACCAGCCAGCCGCTCATCCGCGAAGCCGGCCACCACCTGGACGTCGCGGTGCCCCAGGTTCCCATCTGGCTCGACGGAGATCCGGTCCGACTCGGCCAGATCACGTCGAACCTGCTCAACAACGCCGCCCGTTACACGGAACGAGGCGGGCGCATCTGCCTCGGCGCCGAGGTTCGCCGCGATCGCGTGGAGCTGTCCGTGCGCGACACCGGCATCGGGTTCGCCCCGGAGGCGGCCGCCGGGTTCTTCGAGATCTTCCACCGCGGCTCGCGGTCGAAAGGCCTCGGTATCGGCCTGACCATCGCCCGCCGCCTCGCCGAGATGCACGGGGGCACGATCCGGGCATCGAGCGAAGGACCGGGGCGGGGAGCCTGCTTCACGCTCGATCTGCCGCTCGCGTCCGCGCCCGCGGCCGTGACGGAGCCGCAACCGGTCGCTCGTGGTCTCGCGCACCAGCGGGTCCTGATCGTGGACGACAACGAGGACGCCGCGAGCAGTCTCGGCACGCTCCTCGAGATCTCCGAATCCGACGTGCGGATCGCCCACTCGGGATCGGAGGCGCTGACAATCTTCGAGCGATTTGATCCCGCCTTCGTCCTGCTCGACATCGGTCTGCCGGACATGGACGGGTACGAGGTGGCTCGCGCGATCAGAAGCCGCTACACCGGGCGCCACCCCGTGATGGTCGCGTTGACCGGCTGGGGCCAGAGACCGACCGCGCCCGGGCGCGGGAGGCCGGTTTCGATCACCACCTCGTCAAGCCCACCGATCTCGGCACACTGATGGCGATCCTCGGGACCCCCCCGGGCGCCTCCTCGTCCTCGGCGGAGCATGGGCCTTGAGGCCCGGCGCGGCTAATTCAGGCGCTGGTCGCGGCGGCGCAGGGGCTCGTCGCCGAGCAGGTCGAGGGCGCGTTCGCTGCCGAACAGCTCGCCCACGAGGTCGGCGTCCATGACCCGGCGCTGGTGCCAGGAGCCGACCATGTAGCCGGCCACGGCGCAGGCACCCCCTGCCACGACGAAGATTGCGCTGATGAGGCCGTTGAGCATGTATCCCCCTCGTTGCTTGAAATCGGTGGGGCTCCCAATTACTTGAATGGGGCGCGTCAGTTCGTCGCGGCCGGGGGGCCGGGTCTGTGCAGCTTCTGCACAGGGCGCGTCGGGTATTCGACACTCTTCCCGGGGCCCAACGCCTGCGGGGGCGGGGATTTCACGCCGCTCTGCCGTGGCACGTCGGCTGCAATGTGACGTGGCATGCGTCGCTTTCTAACGAACCTTCTTCCCTCGCTGGTGACCTTCGCCCCGTCGCTGTTCGTCCTGGCGATCACGATCCTGGCGATCGCCAACAACCTCCACGGGCTCGCCCGGGTGCGGATCCCCCATGCGGGCTGAGGGCGGGGGGGCGGGGCTGCGCTGGGCGCGGTGGACCTCCCGGCGTCGGCGGGAGATCCTGGCCGTCGCGGTGCTGGTCGGGGCGGTCGCGGCGCCGGTCGCCGCCCACCTGCCGCTTTACGGCGACCTGTCGTACTTGCTGCCACCCGCAACCCAGTCCGTGCGCGATCTCCACGCCCTCGAATCGCGGGCGCAGGTGTTCGGGACGGTCATCGTGGCGGTCGAATCGGACGATCCGGCGCGGCGGCGGGCGGCAGCCGAGCTGGTCCGCGATCGCCTGCGGGCGCTGCCGCCCGACCTGCTCCTGGGCGTCGACTACGACAGCGGCGCGCGCGACCGGTTCGCCTGGGCGCACCGCTACCTGCTGGCGCCGACCGCCGAGCTCCGCGGCGTGCGCGACGAGCTTGCGGCCCGGAAAGCGCGGCTGAACCCGCTCTACGTGTCGCTGGACGACGACGCCGGCGCGACCGACGCGCCGCCGATCGGCGATCGCCTGCGCGCGCTCGAGAAGGAGATGGACGCCGCCAGGGCGGGGGCCGAGCGCCCGGCGCCGATCCTGTCGGGCAACGGCCGGTTGCAGCTGGTCGTGGCCCGGACCCGCTTTCCGGCCGACGAGATCTCGCGCAACGTCACGGTCGTCGAGACGGCGGAGCGCGCGGTCGCCGAGGCGCGTCGGGCGGGCGGTCCGGCGGTGCGGATCGGGATCACCGGCGACGTCGCCAACGCCGCGCAGGAGCACCAGGCGCTGCTGGGCGGGATGGTGCGCGCGACGATCTTCACGACGGCGATCGTGGCGCTGGGCCTCCTGCTCTTCTTCGGCGCGGCGGCGCCGGTGGGGGCGCTCTTGGGCGCGCTGACCGTCGGCGCGCTGGTGACGTTCGCCTTCGCGTTCTTCAGCATCGGGCACCTCAACCTGGCGACGGCCTTCCTGGCGCCCATCGTCGTCGGCAACGGGATCAACTTCGGCATCATCCTGCTGGCACGCTACTTCGAGGAGCGGAAGCTCTGGGCCGATCCGGTCGCCGCCCTCGGCGCGGCGGTCGAGGGGAGCTTCGGTGGGACGCTGGCGGCGGCGCTGACCGCGTCGGTGTCGTACGCGTCGCTGCTGTCGACGCAGTTTCGCGGCTTCCGGCACTTCGGGGTGATCGGGGGCGTGGGGATCCTCTGCTGCTGGGCGGCCACCTTCCTGATCCTGCCGGCGGCGCTGGCGGTGCTGGAGCGGCACGATCTCGGCGGCGGCCGGTCGCCGGCACGGGTGGGACGTCGGTTGGCGGTGTTGGTTCCGCGCCGGCGGCCGGCCATCATCGGGATCGCCGTGGTGGCGCTGGTCGGCTCGGCGATCGGCGCGGGGCGGTACCTCGCCAGCCGGCCGTTCGAGGGGGACTTCAACAACCTCCGCTCGAGCGGCGCGGCGATGCGCGAGACGCTGCGCTGGAACGCCGCCATCGACCGCGCCTTCGGCCGCGGGATCTCGGGCGGCACCGTGATCGCGCTGCCGACGCGCGCGCGGGCCCACGAGGTGGCCGAGCGGCTGCGCGCCGCGGACGCCGGCAAGCCCGACAAGCAGCGCCTCTTCTCGCGCGTGAGCTCGCTCGACGATCTGGTGCCGCCCGACCAGGACGAGAAGCTCGCGCTCTACGCGGACATCCGCCGGCTGCTCACCAAGACGACGCTGGCCTCGATGAGCGAGAGCGATCGCGGGATCGCCGAGGCGCTCCGGCCGCCGGCGCGGATCGCGCGCATCGCCGACGCCGACGTGCCGGCCGAGCTCGGCTGGCCGTTCACCGAGAAGGACGGCAGCCGCGGGCGGCTGCTGGTGGCCAAGACCGGCGCCGGGTTCGATCTCTGGCGCACCGCCGACCTGGAGCGCTTCGTGGCCGGCTTCCGGGCGCTGGGCCTGGGGGCGGACCTGGTCGTCGGCGGCAACGCCTTCGTCCAGCACGACATCGTCGCCTCGGTCGACCACGACGGCCCGCGCGCCACGCTCATCGCGGCGCTGGGCGCGGTGCTGGTGGTGCTGGCCATCCTAGGCTTCACCCGCCAGGCGGCGATCACGATCGGCTGCGGCGCCGTGGGCGTCTTTCTGCTGCTGACCGCGGCCGGCCTCTGCGGCATTCGGATCAACTTCCTCGACTTCGTCGCGCTGCCGATCACCATCGGCATCGGGATCGACTACGCGGTGAACGTCGCCGCCCGCCACCGCACGGAAGGGCAGGGTTCGGCGGTTCGGATCCTCACCACGACCGGGCCAGCGGTGGCGCTCTGCTCTTTTACGACCGTGGTCGGGTATGCGTCCTTACTCTTGTCGGCAAACCAAGGTATCCGGTCGTTCGGTCTCGCGGCGCTGATCGGCGAGCTGACCTGTGTGTTCGCCGCGCTCGTGTTGGCGCCGGCGCTGCTCGACCTGCGCTGGAGCCGGCGTCGCTCTCCGACTTTCGAACGCGCGCTCGATCACCAAGGCGTTCCAGCGGGCGCGATCCTCAGGATGTAACGGAACCGTCGCTAGACGGCGAGCTCTACCAAAGTGAAAGTGCGGTTCGATTTCACGGCCGAACTTTTACACGGAGGCTCGCGTGCTGACTTTCTCTCGAAAGAACCCCGTTCTCAACGTCGCGGTGGCCGTCGGGCTCGCCGCTCTGATCGGCTGCGAGAGCACGCCGAACGGCATCAACGACGGAACGTCGTCGAACGCCGGTGCTGGCTCGGTGGCTCTGGTCCTTCAGGGCGGAGCCATCGTGAGCTCGTTCACCTACGCGATCTCCGGACCGAGCAGCTACACGGGATCGATCAACGTCGCCAACTCGTCGACGGTCAGCGCCACCATCGGTGGCATCTCGGCCGGCAACGGTTACTCGCTCATGCTGTCGGGGAGCTCGGTTGACGGCCAGACCATGTGCGCCGGCACCTCGGCGTCGTTCGTCGTGACCGCCGGAGCGACCACCCCCGTTTCGGTGACGATCGACTGCCATGGCCCGGCCAAGACCGGAAGCGTCGCCGTCAACGGCACGATCAACGTCTGCCCGATCATCACGTCGGTCAGCGCGAACCCGCCCGTCGGGAACACGATCGCTCTCGCGGCCTCCGCCAGCGACCCCGACAACGGCCCGCAGCCGGTCAGCTACGGCTGGACGACCAGCTCCGGCACGCTGAGCAGCGCCACCGCGCAGAACCCGACGCTCACCTGCACGGCGCCGGGCGCCGCCACGCTGACCCTGACCGTCACCGACGGCGATCCGGGCTGCCCGACCAGCTTCACCGTTCCGGTGACCTGCCCGCCTGACTCGGCCCTCGGCGAGAGCGCCTGGGTCGAGATCGGCGCGAACAACCAGGCGATCGCCCGCTTGCTGACGCCGTACAACGTCTGCCCATCGATCACCGTCAACGGCGTCACGAGCTCGATGAACGTTCGCGTCCTCGCCGGCAGCGAGCCGCTCCGCCCAAGCAGCACCGACGCCACGCTGGCGGCCGCGATGACCTCCGGCAACACCAAGCCGTCGATCTTCACGACGACCACCTGCGAGTTCCTGCTCCCGGCGGGGGCGACCAGCGCCACCGTGGCCGGCATCAGCCTGCCGCTTCCGAAGCCGGTCGTGAACCGGGTGGTAATTCTCGGCGACACCGGCTGCCGCATCTCGATCGGGAACGTCTATCAGGCCTGCGGCGACCCGACGATCTGGCCCTTCTCCGTGATCTCGTCGGTGGCCGCCCAGATGCAGCCCGATCTCGTCCTGCACGTCGGCGACTACCAGTACCGCGACAATCCCTGTCCTCCGGGCAACACGGCCTGCACCGGCACGCCCTGGGGCTATGGCTCCGACACCTGGAAGGCCGACCTCTTCACGCCGGCGGCGCCCCTGCTCGCGGCGGCGCCGTGGATCATGGTCCGTGGCAACCACGAGACCTGCAACCGCGCCGGCCAGGGCTGGTACCGGTATCTCGACCCGAACCCGTACGACACCACCGACGTCAAGACCTGCAACAATCCGGCGTACGACGCCACCCCGACGGGCGGCAACTACAACGATCCCTGGGCCGTCTCCTTCGGAGATACGCAGGTCGTCGCCTTCGACTCCGCGAACGCTCCGAAAAGCGTCTTCTCGCCGCCGGCGTTCGAGCCCTACACGACGGAACTGACCGAGGCCGCCACGCTGGCGACGCCGAGCTTCCTGAACATCTGGGCCGTTCACCACCCGGTGCTCGGCTATTCCGCGGCCAACCCCCCCACGATCGGCAACCCGGGTCTCCAGTCGGTCATGAACGCCCACTACCCGGGCAACTACTACCCGCCGAACATCGGGATCGCGATGCACGGCCACGTGCACGACTTCCAGGCCTTCGACTTCTCCAGCAACCACCCGGCGACCTTCGTGGCCGGCAACGGCGGCGACAACCTGGACGCGGCGCTCCCGGCGAATGGGACGGGGTTCGACCCGAACGGCGACCTGCCGGCGGCAGGCACCGTCATCAACGCCTTCGCCTTCTCGCAGGAGTTCGGCTTCATGGTGATGGACCGCGTGGGCACGGTGGGGCAGAAGAACTGGAAGTTCACGTCGTATCGCACGGACGGCACCATCATCGCGGTGTGCAGCATGGCCGCCCCGGCGGCTTGCAGCGGGACCTGCGACAGCACGCCGGGCACCCGGATCAGCTGCGCGGATTCGAGCGGCCACCCGATCGGGACCGGTACGGCGGTCGGCACCTACGACAACATCCCGTAACGAGGTCTCAATCGAGCTGAGCGGCGCCGGTCAGGTCGCTCGTGTTAATAGAGGCAATTCTGAAAAACGAAGCGGTATCCGGGCGGCGCCTGGCAACGGGCGCCGCCATCGTGTTGGCCCTCGGCGCGTGGGCCCTCGGCGGGTGCAAGAAGAGCACGCCGCCGCCGTCGCCTGCGCCCAAGCCGACCATCGAGCAGGCCTGGGCCGCGTCGAAGCTCCCGAGCCTCCCGCGGATGTCGGCGATCCCGGCGCACCGCACGAACGTCCTTCCGGTGCCGCCCCGCGCGGGACCCCCCGACGATTCCGCGCTGGTGGCGCTGGGGCGGAAGATCTTCTTCGACGAGCGGTTGTCGGAGCCGCCCGGGACCAGCTGCGCCAGCTGTCACGACCCAGCCCGCGCCTTCTCGGGAAGCCACGGCTCGCACATCGGCGTCCCGCTGGGGAGCCGCCCGGGGCACTTCGCTCGGCGCTCGACGCCGTCGGTGCTCTACCTGCGCTACGTCCCCGCCTTTCATTTTTTCGAGGACGACGAGGCGCTCGCGGCGGAGGCGCGGGGCGGCTTCTTCTGGGACGGGCGCAGCGACAGCCTCGTCGATCTCGTGAGGCAGCCGCTTTTCAATCCAGACGAGATGAACGCGGGGACGCCGCGGCTCGTGGCGGGCAAGATCGCGCGCGGTCCCTACGCGGCGGAGTTCCGCGCCGCGTTCGGCGCCTCGTCGAAGCCCGAGGCGGTGCTGCACGGGCTCGGTGTGGCCGTCGAGGCGTACCTCAAGAGCGACGAGATGACGCCGCTGCGCTCGAAGTACGACGCCTACGTGCGCGGTCAGGCGACGCTGACCGAGCAGGAGCGCCTGGGCCTGGAGATCTTCAAGGACCGGCGGCGTGGCGCCTGCTCCGGTTGCCACCGCATGGCCGAGACCTCGACCAACCCGGCCGAATCGATGTTCACCGACTACGGCTACGACGCGGTCTCCTGGCCGCGAAACCGCGCCCTGCCGGAAAACCGGAACGCCGCCTCCTTCGATCTGGGTCTGTGCGAGCGGAAGAACGCCAAGACGCCGTCGAGCGACGAGCGTTTCTGTTCGACCTTCCGTACGCCCTCCCTGCGAAACGTCGCCCTGCTCGACAGCTTCGGACACAACGGCGTCTACAAGACGTTGCGCGAGGTCGTGGTCTTCTACGCCCAGCGGGCGGTGGCGCCCGGGCGCATCTACCCGCCCGGACAGAAGTTCGACGACGTCCCTCCGAAGTACCGCCGCAACATCAACATCTACGCCCCCATCTACAATCAGCGCGAGGGCGCGCGGCCGCCGCTCAACGACCAGGAGATCGACGCGGTGGTGGCCTTTCTCGGCACGCTGACCGACGCGCCGGCCGGAACGGCGGCGGAGACCGGCGCCCGGACGGTGGCCGAGTCGCCGTCGGCGCGGTGAACGGGCCCCGATGACCAGGCGCGGGCGCCCAGCTATGCGGATGTCGGGCTGGCTCTGGCTCCCGGTCGCCATCGGCCTCGCCGCGCTCGCCTCCGAGCGCCCGGCCTTCGCGCACGCCGTGGGCGTCTCGAGCGGCGAGTACCGCCTCGACGGCAAGACGGTCTACGGCGATCTCGGCATGGCCGATCGCGAGCTCGCCCGCTGGCTCCCCGCGATCGACACGGACCACGACGGCTCGATCAGCTCCCCGGAGATCGACGCGGGCCGCGCGACCGTCGCCCGTGCCCTGGTGGCCGGCCTGCTGGTGACCGCCGACGGGAAGGCGTGCGCCGGCGCGCTCGACCGCGCGTGGGTGACCGAGGCAGACGGCACCGCCATCTTCCAGGTCCACTACGTCTGCTCCGAGGTCCCCGCCCAGCTCACGCTGGCGCTGCCGCTGCTCGAGCAGCTCTCGCCCAGCCACCGCCACGTGGCGCGCCTGTTTCGCGCCGGCAAGGCGCAGGTGAAGGTGCTCGATCGCGCCCACGCCACCTGGCCGCTCGACGGCGGCGGCTCGTCCAGCGCCCTCGGCATGGCCTGGTCGATGCTGAAGCTCGGCATCGAGCACATCCTGACCGGCGCCGACCACCTCGTGTTTCTCTTCGGCCTCATCCTCGTCGGCGGCCGCCTCCGCTCCCTGATCGGCGTGGTGAGCGCCTTCACCGTCGCGCACTCCATCACGCTCGCCCTCGCCGCCCTCTCGATCTTCGCCCCCAGCCCCCGCCTCGTCGAGCCCGCCATCGCGCTCTCGATCGCCTACGTCGGCATCGACAACCTCTTCGTCAAGGACGCCAGCAAACGCTGGCGCATCACCTTCGCCTTCGGCCTCATCCACGGCTTCGGCTTCGCCGGCGCCCTCCGCGAGATCGCGCTGCCCCACGCGCAGGTCCCGGTCGCCCTCGTCTCCTTCAACCTCGGCGTCGAGATCGGCCAGCTCGCCGTCCTCTCCGTCGCGCTGCCGCTCGTCCTCACGATCCGCCGCGCTCCCTGGTTCGGCGACCGCGGCGTCAAGGTGCTGAGTCTGGCGATCGCGATCGGCGGCGGAGTGCTGTTCGTCGTCCGACTCGCCGCCCGGTAGTCACCGCTTGCCGAAAGTTGAGGACAGCGAGAAATTGCTGGTTAATACAAAGTTCGGCGGACGGGCGTTGACGGGTACAGGATTCTGTCGGGATGGTCTCGATGAGGATGAACTTTCGCACGATGGTTCTCTCGCTGTTGGGTAACGGGATTCGTGTGTCAGTGACAGCCTGGCTTGTCTTGGCGAGCACCGATTGCGAGCGGACCTGCAGTCCGCCCGGGCGAACGATGTATTCCTGCGAAGCGATTTCCGCCGGAGCGACTGGATGCGTGGGGGGACCTCCGGCTGACTCGTCGGCTGGGGCTCCTCCAGTTGATCCCGATAAAGTCTTCCCCATTGGCTGCGTCGCTCAGATGCCCTACTGCGCGCCCGCATATCAGAGCGAAGTCCAAACCTGCACTTGTTCAGATGTGGGGTCTGCCGACGGAGGAACGGTCGCAGGTTGGCAATGTCCGCGGTGATCGGGGCCAGCGTTATAATCCGCGGCATCGCTGCCGAACCTGGCGTTGAACCCGACGGCCGCTTGCGCGGCCGCGGGTTAACGCCGTAACGTTATGCAGATCGCGATGGTCATCGGGGATGCGCACTGAAGACCTCAGGACCGTTGCCCAACAGGCGATAGAGGAGGCGTTTCCAGTCGCGCCCTTGCCGAATGCAGAGCAGATCCGCAATGATCACTGTCCGGAGTGTCGTGAGCTCGCCGAGCGGTTCTCGGCCAGGCCGTGGCCGGACCTCACCGTCGCCGATCTTTCGGGCAACCTCAGCCCGTCGCTTATGACCGCCGCAGCGTTCCGGTACTACTTGCCTGCGATGATGCTTCGGTCGATGGAAGGCCGACAGGAGCTTGACTGCCTCCCGAAGTCGCTCGTCAGCGAGCTGTCTCCCGCCGGAGGTAAGCCGAGCGACCTCAGTCGGGACAGGCTGACCGGCTTCACGCGCAGTCAGGTGCTGGCGATTCTCGCGTTCCTCCAGCACTTTGAGGCGAGCGAATCCGAGGAACTCGTCGGGGACACGAGTGGTCGCAGGGTTGTGGCCCGCGCCATCAAATATTGGAGTGGCCTTGCGGGGGCGTCTGCATAACCGCGTGTGGCAGCGGATCGGCTGCGGCCGGCCGCTGAACCGCGCTATCGTTGGGCAGACTGCGGAACGAGATGAAATTCTGTGCCTGACGCAATCGTAATAGCTGGAGCCAACGGTGCCGGCAAAACGACGTTCGCGCGTGAGCTGCTTCCGGCTCTCTATCCCGATGTCGAGTTTCTGAATCTCGACGAGGTTCAGGCAGAAGGGCCACCGTTTACTCATCCCGTGTCGGCGGCGCGGGAGCTCCTGCGCCGGCTCGACGACAGGGAGCGGCACAGGGACAGCTTCGCCCTTGAGACGACATTGTCGTCCATCATGTACGCGAAGCGAATACGGTCCTGGAAGGCATGGGGCTATCGTGTTTCGCTGCATTTCATCGAATTGCCTTCGGAAGACTACGCGGTCCAGCGAGTGGCGATGCGGGTCGCCGCCGGAGGCCACGCTGTGCCCGAGCCGGACATAAGGCGCCGGTATCATCGCGGTTTGGCGCTCTTCGGAGAGATCTACAAGCCGCTCGTCGACGAGTGGTATCATTGGATCAGCGACGACGGAGGACTACGGCTTGGCCAGCACGATGAGAAGTGAACGGTTCTCTCCAAAGCTCGAGGTCATCCTCGAGGCTGCTCGACGTGCGACTTGGGATGCGCTTCAAGGTCCCTCTTACCTGAGAGCCGGCTGGTTCCGCCCGGCGTCGACCGGGAAGCCTATTCAGGCGCTTCAGAGGGCTGCCCAAGAGGGCGTTCCGGCGGAAGACGATTCCCGCGGCCGCTGAACGCGCGGTCCTTCTCCCGTTCGCCGCCCCGTGCACCCGCCGCCGAGCGGTATAGCGCTTGACGACGCGACGGAATGGCCTGGGAACTCGATCACGTCTTCCTCGCAACTGCTGATCCGGCGGTCGAGGCGTTGGCGCGCGACTTTGGACTGCAGTTCACGCGGAGGAGCGTTCACCAGGGGCAGGGCACGGCGAACGCCTGCGCGATGTTCGAGAACGCCTTCCTGGAGTTGCTGTTCCCCGTGCAAGCGGACGAGATCGTCTCGGACGTCGTACGACCGCTGGGGCTGGACGAGCGGACGCGGTGGCGGGAAACGGGGGCGTGTCCCTTCGGGATCTGCTTCCGTCCGCTGGAGCCGGTGCGCAACGGGGATGCGCTCCCATTTCAGACCTGGCCTTACTGCCCTGCTTACCTTCCTGTTGGGTCGAGCCTACCGATCGTGACGCCGCGGGGCAGCCTGTTCGAGCCTCTGGTGTTTCTGACGACCAACCCCCGATCCCCGACCGCCTTCGGAGGGATCTCGCACCGTGGTTCTCGGCGTACGCTGACAGCACTCTCCGTCGAGAGCCCGCATGACGTGCACTCGCCCGCAGTCCGCTGGTTCATCGAGAGCGGGCTGCTTCAATTTCGGCGCGGACCCGAATACCTCCTGGAATTGATCTGGGACGGCGGGCAGGCCGGCGCCTCCGAGCGCCTGGCCGCCCCGCTGCCTCTCGGCTTTCGGTGGTGAATCGGCAATGCACTGGGTTCAGGCCGCGGCGGACTTGGCGCCGGCCTTCATGGTCGAAGCCAGCAGGTGGTAGACCGCCGTCCACGCGGACTTCACGTCTGCCGTGAACGCGGCTCCCAGGCCTTGTTGCAGCGTCCAGAGCAGCGCGCTGCCGACGGTGTCGTAGTCGCGGTCCTTCACGCCGTAGCTCGCGTGCCGGCGCCCCAGCGCCTCCACCATCGGGACCAGCTCGTCGAGCGCGTCCAGCTCGTTCACGGCGATGCCGATCATCTGCATCAGCTTGCCGCCCTGTTCGCTCATGTCGACCTTGAACAGCGACCTCAGCGCCGGGTCGAGCTCGAACAGGCGGCCGTAGAACAGGGCCGCCGCCTGGTCGGCGATCGGGACGACCAGCGGGAACGTCTGCTGGACGAGGACCTTATCTGCGGGCGTCATGGACACTCCTTTCGTTTGCACGAATCCAGTGTCCCCGTCGTTCCGTCAGCCGGCAGTTTCCTCTGGGTCAAATCGTCGTTACGCGCGTCCCGGCGGCGACGTCAGTGCGTGGCGACGCGGCTGGCGACTTCCGCGGTCAGGCTGAGGAGGGCGGCGGCGTCGACCGGCTTGACCAGGTGGCGATCGAAGCCGGCCTGGCTGGAGCGGCGCCGATCCTCGTCGCGCGCGTAGCCGGTCAGGGCCACCAGGGCGACGCGATCGTGGCCGGCTTTGCGCAGGCCGGCCGCGACCGCGAAGCCGTCCATGCCGGGCAGTCCGATGTCGAGGAAGATCAGGTCGGGCTTGAACCTGTCGGCCGCCGCCAGCGCGCGCGGCCCGTCGTGCGCGATCGTGACCTCGTGCCCCAGCCGCTTGAGAAGGAATTGCAGCGCTTCCGCGGCGTCGACGTTGTCGTCGACGACCAGCACGCGCAGGCCGTTACCCGCGCCGTGTCGGGTTGCGCTCGGCGTGTCGCGCGCCGGCGCCGCCAGCGGCAGCCGCACCACGAATTCGGTCCCCCGGCCCGGACCATCGCTGAACGCGGCGACCGAGCCGCCGTGCATCTTGACCAGCGTGCGCACCAGGGTGAGGCCGATCCCCAGCCCCCCCTGCGCCCGATCCAGCGAGCGCGTCTCCTGCACGAACAGCTCGAAGGCGCGCTCCAGCAGATCCGGCGTCATGCCCGTACCGTCGTCGCTCACCGACACCACGGCCTCCCCGTCTTCGACCGTCACCGCCAGCGTGATGCGCCCCAGGGCGTCCGTGTATTTGGCGGCGTTGTTGAGCAGATTCGCGAACACTTGCACGAGACGCGTGGGGTCGGCGTCCATGGGCAGAAGCTCCTGCGCCAGCTCCAGCGCCAGATGCTGTCGCTTCTCCGCGATGAGCGGCCGGCTGATCTCCACCGCCTCCAGCAGCAGCGCGCCCAGCTCGACGGGCTGTTTCTGCAACTGGATCTTGCCCTGGCTGACGCGCGAGACGTCGAGCAGATCGTCGAGGAGACGCTTCATGTGCCGGACCTGTCGGCCGATGATCCGGTAGCTCTGCGCCAGCTCCTGGTCGTCAGGCCGCGCGCAATCGAGGGTCTCGACCGCGTTGAGGATCGGCGCCAGCGGGTTGCGCAGCTCGTGCGACAGCATCGCCAGGAACTCGTCCTTTCGCCGATCGGCCTCGCGCAGCTCCTGCTCGGCGCGCTTGAGATCGGTGAAGTCCTGGCAGGTGCCCACCATGCGGATCGGCCGGCCTTCGGCGTCGCGCAGGAAGTCGGTCCAGGTGTGAAGCAACCGCACCGTCCCGTCGGGCCGGACGATCCGGAAGTCCGACTCGAACGGCTCGCCGCGCGCGATGCGAACGCTCCAGTCGGCGCAGATCGGCTCCCGATCGTCCGGGTGCATGTAGTCCATGAATCCGGCGTCGGTGACCTGCACCGCGCCGGGCTCGACTCCCATCAAGCGATGGGTCTCGTTCGACCACCGCACCGCCCCGGCACGCCCGCCCTCGCCGTCGACCATCGTCACTTCCCAGCTGCCGGCGTGCGCCAGGGACTGCGAGCGTTCGAGCATGAACCGCAGCTGCTCTTCGCCTTCGGTCGCCACCGGTTGCCCGCTCACCTCGCCCACGGGCGGCACTTTGCTACTTTGCTCGCTTTCCGGCAAGTTCCAGCGGCATCCCGATGACAGCCTCCTCCGTGGCGACACAGCTCCACCCGACTCACAGTGACGCCGCTCTTGGCAACTGCGTGAAGCGTGCCACCGTGCCGCTGTACCAGCCGTCCTGGGCGTCGCTGAAAAAGTACTCGCGCACCAGTCGCTGTTCTTGAGCAGAGCTCCAGCGGTCTTCGGTGTCATCAGCCGTTCCTTCAAGCTGATGAACACCGGAGGCCGCCCGAGGTGTCACCCGTCAGCTCACGCGGCCAGGTGCGCGTGAGCGGGCTCGTTGGCTTCGGCCGCCGGCTGAGGCAGCGCCGTCCGCAGGTGCAGCATCGGCGCGAACGCCGCCCGGTACGTCCAGGCCAGGTAGAGCTCGGCGGCCAGGACGGCCAGCGGGATCGGCAGGCCCGACGGCTCCAGGAACAGGTGGAAGCCGATGATGTTGACGATGATCGGCGCCAGGACGGCCAGCGCCAGTGGCACGAGCAGTCCGCTCAGCAGAAGGAGGCCGGCCGCGACCTCGATCGACTTCAGCATCGGGAAGAGATAGCCACTGGTGAACAGCGCCCCGGCGAAAGCGGCGGCCCGTGGTGGCGCCGGAGGCATCGGCAGGAAGTGCAGGAAGAAGTTGAGGCCGAAGACCGTGAAGACGAGACCCAGGAAGAGGCGGGCGGCGGTGGGGACCGCCTTGTGGAACGTGCGCATGTGTTGCTCCTTTCGCCCCTTACTCTGGTCGTTTCCCTGCGGACAACTAGCCTCAGGTATGGCAACCTATAGTTGCTATGACAGCAACAAACGGGCTCGATCTGAACCTCGTCACGGCGTTCGTCCGGGTGGTGGAGGACGGCAGCTTCACCACCGCCGCGCGCCAGCTCGGGCTGCCGAAGTCGTCGGTCAGCCGGCGGGTGACCGCGCTCGAACGGGCGCTCCGCGTGCGGCTGCTCCAGCGCAGCACGCGGAAGCTGGTGCTCACCGAGGCGGGGCGTCTCTACTTCGAGCGGGCGCGGGGTGCCCTCGGTGGGCTGGCTGACGCCGGGGCGGCGGTCACCGATCTGAGCGGCGAGATCGCGGGTCCGATTCGCTTCACGGCCGGCGGCGACAACACGGGCCTTCTGGCCAACCTGTTCGCCGAGTTCCTAACTCGCTACCCGAAGGTGCAGATTGACGTGGTGCTGACCCCGCGCCGGGTCGACCTGGTGGCCGAGGGGTTCGATCTGGCACTGCGGGCCGGGCCACTCGTCGACTCGTCCCTCATCGCGCGGCGGCTCGGGCGCACCGAGCTGGGGCTGTTCGCTTCGGCCGCCTATCTGCGCAAGGCGGGGCGGCCGCGGCGGATCGCCGATCTGGCCAAGCACCGCTTCGTCCTCTTCGGCGCGCCGCACGAGCGCGAGAACCTGCGCCTCACCGGTCCCGACGGCGAGGAGACCGTCGAGATCTCCGGACCGATCGTCGTCCACGAGATGGGATTCGCCGCCGACGTCATCTCGACCGGCCTCGGCATCGGACTGCTCCCCGATCTCTATCTCGGGTGGATCAAGAAGGGGGGCCTGCGCGCCGGCGGCCGCGATCTTTTGCGCGTGCTCCCCGACCACGGCATCGTCGGGTCCGATACCAGCCTGGTGTCACCGCCGACCGCCTACGAGCCGACGCGCGTCGCGCTGCTGCGCGACTTCCTCACCGAGCGGCTGCGCCCGATGATCCAGGCCTGCACGCTGGCACTGGAGGCCGACAAGAAGGCGCGGCACGAGGCCGAGACACGGGCGGCGGCGAGGGCCCACGCGCGGCGCGAGCGCCGGGCAGGAGCCGCCTAGGCGTTCGTCGGCGACGCGCTAGTCGCGAATTCCCGGCTCGTGGTCGAGCGTGAAGGGCTCGTCCGGGTGGCGTTCGTTCCAGGTGTTGATGACGTCGAGCAGATCGCCACGCTTGGGGACGATCGCGAACCAACCGATCGTTCCGGCGAGGGCGAGGGCGCACCCGGCGAAGATCGCAGTCATGTTGAGGCTGGTCGGGCAGATGTTCGGGGCGTCGGGGCTGCACGTCTTGCTCGCAAGGAAGGTCGTGCCTGCGATGATCGCCAGGCCGCCAACGAGGTTCCCGCCCCAGAGCGACACGATCGCCACCTTGTGCCGGGTAGCGAGCGACTCCGCCTGCGGATGAACGAGTGTGTCTGACTCCACCAGCTCGGCGAGGTGATCGAGGTCCTTCACGTAGATCGTCGTGTGCACCCGCGCCGGCCGTGACCTGACGACCGGCGGCCGCAGGGGCTCGACGGGGCGCGGAGCGGGGCGCGCCGGCTCGGCGGGCGCCAAGAGAGAGGCTTCGTCGTCGGTCTCGACGAGCAGCTTGATCTGGTCGTCACGGACGTAGGCCGTCTTGCCCTCGGGCAGACGAACCCTCCTCCATCCGTCGGTCACCTCCTCGGAGACGAAGATCTTCGTCTGCTCGGGAAAAACGTGAACGACCGGGGCATCGGGGCTGGGCGCCTCGCGGGCGGCCGCCTCGAACACCTTGACGACCGCGGGTGCCGCCCAGGCGGGAGAGGCGAGCAGCAAGACCGCCACCACCAACGACACCCAGAGCCTTCGCGACGGCGGCAAGCGCGCTGTCATCCGCAATAGCGTATCACGACATCGCAAAGTGGGCGGCGCGGTCAGGGCTTGGCGACGACCTGCAGCGTTCGGCGTACGACCCGGTCGAACACCTCGCCCTGCGCGCCACGTTGAGGCTCTGTGTCGGCCGCGACGCGGCGGGTGTAGGCGCCCTCGGCGTTCATGTCGTAAGCGTAGGCGTTGTCGGCCAGCGCCGGCTCCAGCACCTCCTGGCGGATCTGCTCGCGCAGCGCGGGCGATTCGACCGGGAACATGATCTCGACGCGGCGGTGCAGGTTGCGCGGCATCCAGTCGGCCGACGAGAGGAAGAGCTCCTCCTCGCCGGGCGGGCCGAACACCAGGAGGCGCTCGTGCTCGAGGAAGCGGCCCAGGATCGACATGACGCGGATGTTGTCCGAGACGCCGGGGATGCCGGGGCGCAGGCAGCAGACGCCGCGCACGCAGAGCGTGATGCGCACGCCGGCGGCCGACGCGCGGTAGAGCGCCTGGATGACGCGCCCGTCGGTCAGCGCGTTCAGCTTGGCGAAGATCGCGGCCGGCCTGCCGGCCCGCGCGCACGCCGCTTGCGCCTCGATCTTCGCGAGGATGGCGTCCGCCAGCGCCGTCGGCGCGACCGCCAGCTTGCGGTGGTGCGCCTTCTTGGAGAAGCCGGAGAGGCCGTTGAAGAACTCCGACAGGTCCTCGCCGAACTCGGGGTCGCAGGTGAAGAGGCCGAGGTCGGTGTAGAGCCGCGAGGTCCCCTCGTTGTAGTTGCCCGTCCCGAGATGCACGTAGCGGCGCAGCCCCTCGCCCTCGCGCCGCACCACCAGCGCCGCCTTGGCGTGCGTCTTCAGCTCGGCGTGGCCGAAGAAGACGTGCGCGCCGGCCCGCTCGAGCGCGCGCGCCCAGGCGATGTTGTTCTCCTCGTCGAACCGCGCCTTGATCTCCACGGAGACCGCGACCTGCTTGTGGTTCTCTGCCGCGCGGATGAGCGAACGCACCACCTCGGCGTTCGAGCCGGTGCGGTAGAGCGTCATCTTGATCGCCAGCACGTCGGGATCGTCGGCCGCCTGGCGCAGGAACGAGAGCACCGGCCCGAACGAGTCGTAGGGGTGATGCAAGAGCACGTCCCCCTTGC
Organism: uncultured Pseudomonadota bacterium; assembly: GCA_963831685.1. GTDB lineage: Bacteria > Myxococcota_A > Polyangia > Fen-1088 > Fen-1088 > JADGRB01. The sequence goes on along the minus strand of CAWHRJ010000002.1, from coordinate 436,896 downwards.
GGATGAGCGCGAACAGATCGGACTTCTCGCCCTGCTCTCCGGGGAGCCGCGCCACGAACGGTGGGTCGCGCAGGTCCGGCCGAGCCAGCGCGGCGATCGACATCAGCGCCCGCAGGCCGAGCGGCCCGGACGACTCGTAGACGTCCTCCTCGTCGATCGACAGCTTTTCGATCAGCAGGCGGCGCACGCGGTCGGGGATCCCGGCGGCGACCTCCAACCGCACGCAGGCGCCGAAGCGCCGGCGCCGGATCTCGCGGTCGACGATCGACAGCAGGTCGTGCGCCTCGTCCTCGAGGATGTCGAAGTCCATGTCGCGCGTGACGCGAAACGGGTAGGTCCCCAGGATCTCCATCCCCGGGAACAGCTCGTCGAGGTTGGCGGCCAGGAGCTGCTCGAGCGGCAGGAAGTTGCTCGGGCCGTCGATCTTCACGGTGCCCGAACGGTCGGGATCGAAGGTCTCGAAGGGGACGAAGCGCGGCAGGATCTCGGGGACCTTGATGCGCGCGAACTTGCGCTCCTTGGTCTCCGGATCGCGCGCCTCGACCGCCAGCGACAGCGAGAGGTTCGACAGGAATGGGAACGGGTGTCCGGGATCGACCGCCAGGGGCGTCACCACCGGGAAGACCGAGCGGCGGAAGTACTTGCGCGCCATGCGCTTGGTCTCGGCGTCGAGGCTCGGCCAGTCGTGGATCCGGATCCCGCGCGTCTCCAGCGCCGGCCGCAGATCGTCGGCCAGCAGCGTCGCCGCCGTCTCCAGCTGTTCGCGGATGATCTGGCTGATGCGGGCCAGCTGCTCGCGCGCCGAGAGGCCGTCGGGGCTCGCCTCGACCAGCGCCGCCGCCTCCAGCTGCTCGTGCAGCCCCGAGACGCGGATCATGAAGAACTCGTCCAGGTTCGACGAGTAGATGGCCAGGAACTTCAGCCGCTCGAGCAGCGGCCAGCGCGCGTCGAGCGCCTGGTCCAGCACGCGCGCGTTGAACGCCAGCCACGACGTCTCACGGTTGATGTAGAGCGCCGGGTTCGCGAGATCGACGGCGGGTGCCGCGATCGCCTGGTTCTCGATCGCCCGACCGTCGCTGGCCTGGGCTTCGCGGGTTCGGGCATCGCCGGCGTCGTCTTTCAGTTGGGCCTTAGCGGGTTGCATGATCGCCTCGGGGCTGGCGAGCCTACGCCCCTGGCCTCTTCCCCATGTCGCATTCAGGTGACATTTGACCGGTTCCGCGGCTTGCCCGGCCGGGCCCGATCGCCTACCGTTCAGCGAAAGCCCGCGAGGTGTCCGATGTCCCTGCACGATCTCACCGCCGAGACGATCGACCGCAAAGCTCAGCCGCTCTCGGTCTACAAGGGGCAGGTGCTGCTGGTCGTGAACACCGCCTCCGAGTGCGGAAGCACACCCCAGTACGCCGGGCTGGAGCAGCTCTGGCGCGAGTACCAGGGGCGGGGGTTGGCGGTCCTGGGATTCCCGTCGAACGACTTCGGCGCGCAGGAGCCGGGCACCGAGGCCGAAATCAAGACCTTCTGCAGCACCAACTACCAGGTGACGTTCCCTCTCTACGCCAAGGTCGGGACCAAGGGGGCGGGGCAGTCCCCGGTCTACAAGTTCCTGACCGCCAAGCACGGCGAGCCGAAGTGGAATTTTCACAAGTATCTCGTCGGCAAAAACGGCGAGGTGATCCGGGCCTTCGCCACCAAGGTCGAGCCCGAAGATCCCGCGTTGCGCGCCGCCATCGACGCTGCGCTCGCGGCGTCCACCTGACATGACCGTCCTAACCTGAGTGAGGAATATGAAGGCAGTACGTTCGGGCCTGTCGGCCCTGTTCGCGGCGGCTCTGATCACGGCAGGATGCAACGACGGCGGGGCGCCGCCCCCGGACGGCGGTGCCGGCAAGGGGGGCGCGGGCGCCGAGGCGGGCGCCGGCGGCGCGGGTGGCGCGGGGGTCACGGTCACGCCGGTCACCGTGTCGACCACGACGCGGACGCCGCGCACGACCAGCTGGTCGGTCAACTACTGGACCTGGATGCCGACCTACGGCAACGACGTCACCGGCACGGAGGCGATGGTCGCCGCGCTGACGCCGACGTACATGCGTGTCGGCGGCTACAACAACGACGCCAACATGCCCGATCCGTTCGACGACGCGCAGCTCGACGCGATGGTGACCTACGCGAACGCCATCGGCGCCAAGCCGATCCTCCAGGTGCCGCTGCTGGCGGACACCGCCGGCAACCCGCCCACCGCCTCCACCGCCGCGGACATGGTCACCTACGCCAACGTGACCAAGGGCTACGGCATCGAGTACTTCTCCATCGGCAACGAGCCCGACCTCTACGACACGCCGGGACAGCCGAGCTGGCCGGCGATGGTCGGCTACACGCCGCAAGACTACTGCGCGGCCGTGACCGCTGATGTCGCGGCGATGAAGGCGGTCGACCCCACCATCAGGATCGTGGGCCCCGATCTCGCCTACAAGTATCAGGCCGGCAACGGCCCCAACCTCGACTGGCTGACGCCGATTCTCGAGACCTGCGGCGACGCGTTCGACGTCATCTCGATCCACCGCTACCCGTTCGAGGCGGCGATGGCGACGCTGCCCGCCGCCGCGCAGGATCCGGTGACCTTCCGTCAGGTCATGACTTCGGTCCTCGGCATCCTGCAGACGACGGGGCATGGGTCGAAGCCGCTCGCGCTCACCGAGATGAACGTCGCCTACGACGCGACCGGTTGCGTGCTCGGCGGGTCGCCGGGGACGGTCGGATCGGCGCTCTGGATGGCGGACATCCTCGGTTCGTCGATGGAGCTCGGGCTCTGGACCTCGGCGGTGTGGGACATCAGCGATCCCGACGACTGGTCGCTGGGCCTCATCGGGCTGCCGCCGGGGCACGTTCCGCGCCCCGAGTACTTCGCCTACGCGCTCTACTCCGGTCACTTCGGTCCGACGCTGCTACCGTCGGTCAGCGGGATGCCCGCCGGCGTGGCCGCCTACGCCAGCCGCAACGCCGCCGACTCCGCGACCGAGATCATCGTCCTCAACTGGAACACGTCGTCGTCGGCGCTGAGCTTCCAGGTGACCGATCTCGCCACGGCGCCGGCGGCGCCGACCTACCTCCTGCCCGCCACCTCGATGGCGGCCGTGGAGATCCAGGACGACGGAGACTCGACCGCCTGGGTCTACGGCGAGGACGAGCGGCGCGCGTCGGTCGGCCCGCAGGTGCTCGCGCAGGGGACGGCGACCGCGCCGGCACCCGACGGCGGCGCGCCCGGCAAGGGCGCCGGTCGGGCGGTCGGCGAGAACTGCCCCAGCGCCGACGGCGGCTTCGTCTGTCCGTCGTACGCACCGCAGAGCCCCCCGGTCATCACGACCAACGGCATCAATCACGCGGACGCGGCGGCACCGCTCCTGACCTTCGGATCCGCCCAGGACGCCTGGGGCTCGTACACCTATGCGGGGAGCGGCCAGACCGCGCCCACCGCGAAGGCCACGACCGACGGCAACGGCATGGAGATCATGGGCGGGTTCGTCCCGCCCGTCACGTCGAGCAACAACTACGCGGGGGTGGGTCTCTACTACAGCAGCAACGACTGCCTCGATCTGACCGGGTACACCGGCCTTGAGTTCGACTTCTCGGGGACCCTCGGCGGCTGCTCGATGCAGGTCGGGATCGGGTTCAGCGGTGACTCGAGCAAGAACGACGGCAACCCGCGCGCCAGTTGCGCCGGAACCGACTCGACCTGCTACCCGCCGTCTTTCAACGTGACGACGCAGGCGCTCGCCGCCACGACGGCATCGCCCACGATCAAGGTCCCGTTCACCGCACTCAGCGCCGGCATGCCGCAAAGCACGCTCGACCCGAGCAGCATCATCACCGTGCAGTGGCAGCTGACCTCGCCGGGCTCCGGCGGGAGCGACGGCAGCTGCGCCGCCGTCTTCACCGTCGAGAACGCGAAGTTCTACTAGCGGGGGCGACGCAGGCGGGTCGGCGGCATCGCTTCTTCGCCGCGCGTAGTCAGTGGGCGCCGGGGCAGTCTTTGCGCAGCAGCGCGATCGCCGACCACAAGAGGGGCGCCTGACCGTGCTGATCACCAGCCGCGAACATGCTCTGGAGATTGATGTAGAAGTTCTGCTGCGAGGTGAGGTCGGTCCCGACGCCGGCCGAACCATAGGCCTGCCCGGTTCCCGGGCACACCTGTGAGAGTTGGCCGCTGCTGTTCGTCTTGTTGCCGAGCGCCGTCCAGCCGTTCTTGGCCGCGGTCACGTACTGGGTGCCGCTCAGCCATCCGTTCTTGAGTCCCGTCACGAGCGCGTACGTGAACATCGCCGTGCAAGACATCTCGGCGCCGGCGTCGGTTCTGTCCAGCACCTGCCGCCAGGCGCCGGCGTCCGTGCCGCTCGCGATCTGCACCGTCAGGAGGCCGTCCATCATCTTCTTGTAGCCGGCCATGATGGTGGCGCGGTTGGTGTTGGTCGTCGGCAGGTCCTGCAGCAGGAGCGCCATGCCCGCGGCGAACCAACCGTTGGCTCGGCCCCACTTGGCCATGGTCTGCTTGGTGTGCCACATGAGGCCGTCCGACTGCTGCAGGGCCGTCAAGTAGGCCACCATGGTGAGCGCCGTGCGGTCGAGATACTTCTCGGTCTGGGTAGCGCGAAAGCCGAAATCCTGAAGCCCGGTGATCATGAACATGTCGTCGCTCCAGTAGCGAGCGTCCGGGGTGATGGCGGTGTCCGCGGTGTTGGCCCACTGGGCATCGGCGCGCGCCATGCCCAGGGTCTTGCAGGTCGCGGTTCCTTTCTCGATGAAGATCTCGAGGGGCAGGTCGCCGAAGGCGCGGGTGTCCACAGTGGCGGACGAGGAGTTGTCCGGTCCCGCCTGGGTACAGTCGAAGTGGCTGACCAGATAGGCGTTGTTCGTCGTGTCGCTGGTGAGCTGGGTGAATTGCAGCGAGGCGACATAGGCGAACGTCCACGCGTACCCAGCACCGGAGTAGGCGTCACCCGTGTGCGGCTTGAAGTTGGTGACCGCCAGCGGGCCGATGTCCGCCGGCCCCTTGCCGCTGGGCCAGCTCTGAAAGTCGCTGATCACCGGGCAGCTGCCGGAGGTCCCCGCCGCCGAGGAGCCGCCGCTGCCGGTTGCGCCGGCGGCGCTGCCTCCCTGGCCGCCGCCGCCCTTGCCCGCGCTGCCGCCGCCGGTCCCCGCGCCCGCCGCGCCGCCGCTCCCCTGCGCACCGGCCGCGCCCCCGGTGCCGGTCGTGCCGCCCGAGGCCGTCCCGCCCGATCCGGTCACGCCACCGGAGCTGACCGAGCCACCAGAGCCCGTCGCGCCGCCGGACGCCGTCGACCCGCCCGAGCCGGTGCTGCCGCCCGAGCTCGTCGCGCCGCCTGAACCGGTCGCGCCGCCGGAACCGGTTGCGCCGCCGGAACCGGTCGCGCCGCCCGAACCCGTCGCGCCGCCCGAGCCGGTCGCGCCCCCGGAGCCGGTCGTGCCGCCGGCGCCCGTGGTGCTGCCGGGGCTCGAGCCGCCGCAGCCCGCGCCGGCGGTCCCGAGGGCCAGGGCCAGGGAGACGAGCCGCGCTGTCCCGGTGCTCCTTGCAAGGTGTATCGCCTTTTTACCGGTCACGCGTCGTCCTTCTGTTTGGGGGCTGGCGAGCCGCGCCTAAAGCGGCTTTGGCACGGCCGATACATTCCCGATCGCAGGTTAACTGATCTCGCGCTGACGCGGCGTGCACCCCACACCCGAACCTTGACGCCGCGAATCGGCCAGGTGTAGAGCGGAAGAAATGGCCACCACCGCCGGTACACCGCTCGACCCGAAGAAGCTGGTTTTCCCCGGAACGACCGCCCACCGCGGGCGCGCGATCTCGGTGTCGCCCGCCAACAGCACGATGGAGTTTCTCTCGTACGGGCGAATCTTGCTCGGCCCGGACAAGCCGAGCGCCAGCTTCCAGACCGAGGGGCGCGAGACGTCGCTGCTGGTCATGCGCGGCGCCTGCACGCTCAAGATCAACGGCGAGCGGTACGAGCTGGGCCTTCACGACGCGGCCTACGTTCCGCGCGGCCGCGCCGTCGAGGTCGAGAGCCAGGTCGATACCGACATCGTCGAGTGCTCCGCCGAGGTGGACGGCGACTACCCGCTGCAGATCGTCCGCTACAGCGACGTCACGGCCGACCCCAAGCTCAGGTTCCGCGCCGGCGGCGCCGCCACCAGCCGCGATCTCAACATCATGATCGGCGACAACGTGAAGGCCGGGCGGCTCATGGTGGGTTTCACCCGCTCGCTCCCCGGGCACTGGACCAGCTGGCCGCCGCACGAGCACACCGCGCTCGCCGAGGAGCTGTACGCCTACTTCGACATGCCGCCGCCCGCGTTCGGGATCCAGCTGGTCTACACGCGCCCCGAGGCGCCCGAGCTGGCTGCGATCGTGCGCGAGGGGGACGCCGTGCTGATGCCGGCCGGCTACCACCCCAACGTCTCGGCGCCCGGCCACGGGATCAACTTCATCTGGATGATGGCGGCCCACCGCGAGGTCGTCGACCGCAAGTTCGGCGTGGTCAACGTCCAGCCCGGGTTCGACAAGGCAGGCTCGGGCCTCGAAGCGAGCCAGAAGTAACAGCCGGGCCGATCCCGACGATGTCCACCGACCCCTTCCGTCTCGACGGGCTCCGCGCGCTGGTGACCGGCGCCGGCACCGGGATCGGGGCGGCGCTGGCGGTCGCGCTCGCCGAGGCGGGCGCCGACGTCGCCTGCCACGGCAACCGGCACGCGCCCGCCGAGACCGCGGCGCGCGTCGCGGCGCTCGGCCGCCGGGCGGCGGTCGTCGAGGGCGATCTCGGCGACGCGGCCGTCGCCGCGGGCCTGGTGGAGAAGGCGACCGACGCACTCGGGGGCGTCGACATCCTGGTCAACAACGCCGGCATCATCCGGCGCGCGCCCGCGGCCGAGTCGAACGACGCCGACTGGGAGGCGGTGCTGGCCGTCAACCTGACGGCGGTCTACCGCCTCTGCCGGGCGGCCGGAAAGCAGATGCTGGCGCGCGGGCGCGGCAAGATCATCAACATCTCGTCGCTGCTCGCCTTTCAGGGCGGCATCAACGTGCCGTCGTACGCCGCTTCGAAGGGCGCGGTCGCCCAGCTGACGAAGGCGCTGGCCAACGAATGGGCCGGGCGCGGCGTCAACGTCAACGCGATCGCCCCCGGGTACATCCGCACCGACAACACGGCGGCGCTGGCCGCCGATGCCACGCGAAACCGGCAGATCCTCGAGCGGATCCCGGCCGGGCGCTGGGGCGAGCCCGGCGATCTGGGCGGCGCCGTGGTTTTTCTGGCCTCGCGCGCCGCCGATTACGTCAGCGGACACGTATTGGTGGTTGACGGCGGCTGGCTGGGCCGGTGAACCGTGACGCAGAGAATTAGGTGCACCAAGAGAAGTTCCGTGATCCCTTCTCCCATTCGTGGGAATTGTCTCGGGTTCCAGCAGCAGGAAACTTCCTTGGTTAGAAGAGAGGATCGGCAAATGAAACGCAGCACAGGGCTTTGGTCGAAGGTGGCGGGCGTCGGGTGTCTCGTCTTCGCGGCGGCTTGCTCGCAGTCGGGGCCGGGCGGGACCACCAGCGGCAGCGGTGGCTCCCAGAGCTCCGGCTCGGGCGGCGACAGCGGCGCCAGCGGAGGGACGACGGGCTCTGGCGGCGACACTGCGAGCGGTGGCAACACCGGCTCGGGCGGCAACACGGCCAGCGGTGGCAACACCGGCTCCGGCGGCAGCACCGCGAGCGGCGGGACGACCGGCTCGGGCGGCAACACCGCGAGCGGCGGGACGACCGGCTCGGGCGGCAACACCGCGAGCGGCGGGACGACCGGCTCGGGCGGCAACACGGCGAGCGGCGGAGCAACCGGCAGCGGCGGCGCGGGTGGCAAGCCAGCGACCGGCGGTAACACCGGCTCCGGCGGCGCGGCGGGGAGCACGGCGACCGGGACGGGCGGCGCGGGCGGCAAGCCGGCCACGGGCGGCACGACCGGGAGCGGTGGCTCGGCGGGCGGATCCGGTGGGATCACGGCGGCCAGCCTCGTGCCGGGTCTGGTCAACATGTACTGGGAGGGGACGTGCGTCGGAACCCGCGATCCAGGCGGCCACAATTGCCCGCTCGACGACAACGGCTCGAACTGCCCCGCCAACTCCGATCCCACCAAGCAGGGCACGGTTCGCAGCAAGGCCATCCCTGTGTTGGGCACCGCGAACCAGCCCTACACGATCAACATCGAGGTGATCGGCGTCATCGGGACGCGCTGCTACTCGGGCGGCAAGCGCCAGTCGACGACCAGCATTGCGACCGACGGCTACAACAACAGCTGGTACATCGGCGGCACGCCGTCCAACTCCACCGACTGGTGGAACTCCTACGAGCTTCACGTGGCTCCGTCGACCGGCGACCCGTCCGGGGACGTCTACTACTTCAACGCCTTCGACAATTCCGGAGGGAGCTACTGCGACGCCGAGGCGTCGTACCTGGTGCGGTACCCGGCCAGCTTCAAGGTGCTCGGCGGCGGAACCATCACGTTGAAGCTCCACGACTACAACTGCCAGGCGCAGCAAAACTGCGGCTCGAACACGGACAGCACCTCGACTTGCCTGCCTCGAACCGTCGACTTCCAAAGCTTCGACAAGACCGTCCAGAACTCCTTCATGGCGGGAACCCAGACGAAGACCGGGACCCTCGCTCAGCCGCCCACCAACCAACTCAGCAAGACCTACAACCCGCAGTGGCTGATGATTGAAGTGACCTCCGTGACCAGTCCGTAAGGGAACGCCTCCAGCGGTTCTCCAATTCGAATCCCACCTCAGCGCAGGAGAACGACCTTGAAGGGTTTCCGATCCCGCACGCCCGCTGCCCATCTCTGTTTCGCAACGCTTCTTTCGCTGTCGTTGGTGCTCGCGCTCACCGGGAGCGCGTCAGCCGAGAAGATCCTGATGAAGGCCGACGGCTGGGAGGTCTTCACGGACGGCCGTGTGGCCGGCTTCGTCAGCCAGGTCAACGGCGAAGGAGACCCGGTCCCCACCTTCACCATCGATCAACCCGGACGGGAGCACGATGATGGACACCGTTCAAGGCGGCGGGTGGACGGCTGAGACGTCGAACGCGGCCGGGACGAACCAGGGCACCGTCAACATGACGCGGATCCGCAGTGGATTCCTGGGCAATCAGTTCAACTTCGGTGTGCGCGGCAAGATCACCCCGTGGACCACGGTCACCGGCTACATTTCAATCTGGGCCTTCATCGAGAGCGATCAGCGGGCCAAGGCCGGCATTAACCAGGCCGACGTTCGACAGGGATACGCGAAGCTCGAGGGACCGTGGGGCAGCTTTCTGGCGGGGCGCACACGGACCCTGTTCTCGCGCGGAGCGACGGACATCGACGTCCTCTACGCTCACAAGTGGGGTGTTGGTTTCCCTGCCAGCATCGACAACAAGGGCCCGACGCTGGGGCAGGTCGGTTTCGGTGTCACTGGGCAGCGGCTTTGCGGCCGCGATGATCTATGGAACGCCGGTGCTGGGGGGCTTGCACCTCAACGTCGGCATCTTCGATCCGGCGGCGCTGTCGGGAAACGGTCAGACCCGCACCGGCTACCCCCGCGCGGAAGCCGAGCCGACCTTCGAACGGACCTTCGGCACGACCGGTAAGGTTGTTCTGTTCGTCAACGGCGCGTACCAGGACATCTATAAGGACGGGGCCTGCGATCCGGCCACAAATGGCGGGTTCCCCTGCCAGTCGACCTTGGCGGGCGTGGGCTACGGGGGCCGGCTCGAGCTGGGCTTCTTCCACCTGGGCCTGGCCGGCCACTATGGACAGGGCCTGGGAATGGGCTACGCGCTGGAGAACAGCCCCGCGGCCTTCGACATTCAGGGCAACCCCCGAATCTTCGACGGCTACTATGCGCAGAGCCAGTTCGTCCTGGGCCGCTTCGACCTGTTCGCGGGCGCGGGAGAGACGCGCGCCTTCCTGACCACCCTGGACAAGGCTCCCACCCCCGCAGGGATGTCGCCCAACAGCATCATCAAATACCAGCGGGGCTACAACGCCGGCGTCGTCTACAACATGTCGCCCAACGTCCACTTCGACCTGGAGTACTTCCGCGCGGAGGCGGCCTGGTGGCTCGGCGAGCACCAGATCCTGAACACGGCCGACTTCGGCATGACGTTCAACTGGTAGCGGTCGAGCTGGAGCAGGGCGCCGCTGAGCGCTCTCCAGCGGCTGGGCTTTTCAGGGCGGCCGCGCATGATCACGATGAGAACATGTCCTCTGATCTGTTCTCGTGCCTTGGAGCTCTGGCTGTGGCGTCGGGCCTGCTGCTGGGCTGCGCCCATTCGACCTACCGCGCGCCTGCGCCGACCGTCGCCAACGAGGGCGTGGCCCTGTCGGTCGTTTCCGGGCAACGCTGCTTTGTGACCCGCGACAACGAGAGGATGCCGCCGCCAGCGAACGACAACCAGGTCCATGTGCGGGTGACGGTCGAGATTGAGAACCGTTCGCCGGGCGTGGTGGGCGTGGACTCGGAGAAAGTCCGTCTCACCCCACACGCCGCGAGTCCGGGGACGCGCGCGGAGATGGCGCCGCTCGGATCGTCGGAGCTGACGGTCCCGCCCGGCGAGAGCCGCGTCTTGCCGCTCGACTTCGCAGGTCCCGGTCCCGTCGATTGCCGCCAGCCGTTCGACCTCGACACGCGGGACGCGCTGGTCATGACCGACCAGCCGATCCCGCTCGCGCCCGTCCGGCTGGCCACCGGGCGCTAGCCAAAGACCATCCCCTCTGACAACGGGCGTGCGCCGGTAACGAGGGTGGGGGTAAGGTAGCGCCGCGTGCGCTACCGCTGGCTGGTCTGCCTGCTGCTGTTTCTCGCGACGACGATCAACTACGTCGACCGGCAGATCCTGGCGCTGGTCAAACCGATCCTCGACGACCAGCTGCACTGGACGAACGCCGAGTACGGGCGGGTCAACGCCGCCTTCCAGGGCGCCTACGCCCTCGGCCTGCTCTCTTTCGGTTTCTTCGTCGACCGCGTGGGGACCAAGATCGGCTACGCGCTGTCGATCGCGGGCTGGAGCCTGTCGGCGATAGGTCACGCGCTGGTCGGCAGCCCGGCCGGGTTCCTGCGCGCGCGCGTCGCGCTCGGCTTCAGCGAGGGGGGGAACTTCCCCTCGGCGATCAAGACGGTCGCGGTCTGGTTCCCGCGGCGCGAGCGGGCGCTCGCCACCGCGCTCTTCAACTCGGGCGCCAACGTGGGCGCGGTGGTCGCGCCGGCGGTGGTTCCGTGGATCGCGCTCACCTGGGACTGGCGCGCGGCGTTCGTGGCCGCCGGCTGCGTCGGGCTCGCCTGGCTCGCGCTCTGGCTGCCGCTCTACAATCGGCCGGAAAAGATCGGGCGCGTCACGCCCGACGCGCTGGCGGAGCTGCGCGACGATGAACCGATCGGCGGCGACGCGCCCATCGGCTGGCTGACCATCCTCCGGTCGCGGCGGGCCTGGTCGTTCATCGTCGGCAAGATGCTGACCGATCCCGTGTGGTGGTTCTTCCTCATATGGCTGCCGGACTTCTTCAAGAAGACGCGCGGGCTCGACATCAAGGGGAGCCGCGTCTACCTGGTGTCGATCTACGGAATCGTGACGGTGCTCAGCATCGCGGGCGGCTGGCTGGCGGGCGCGCTGGTGCGCCGGGGGTTCACGCCGACGCGCGCCCGCAAGACGACGATGCTGGTGAGCGCCCTGGCCGTGCTGCCGATCGTCGCCGTCACCCACGTCGGGACGTGGACCGCGGTGGTGCTGATCGGCGTCGCCGGCTCGGCGCACCAGGCCTGGTCGGCGAACCTGTTCACGACCGTATCCGACATGTTCCCCAAGCGGGCGGTGGCCACGCTGGTGGGCGTGGGCGGGATGGCCGGCTCCATCACCGGCATCGCGTTCCCGATCATCGTCGGCACGCTCCTCGACCGTTTTCAGGCGGCGGGCAACGTGACCGCCGGCTACGCAATTCTGTTTCTCGTTTGCGGACTGGCCTACGTCGTCGCCTTCGCGGTGGGTCAGCTCCTGGCACCGAGCTTCGAGCCGGTGCCGATCGGCGGAGGCTAAAAGGGATGAGGATGACCTTCATGCGCGGGAACATGACCAGGGCGATGGCGGCGATGGTGGCGATCGGTTGGGCGGCCGCGGCCGCCGCTGCCAGCGGCCACGGCCAAGCCGGCGGTGCCGCGGCGAAGAGCGCGGTCGTCGCCTCGGTCGAGGTGACGAACCCGTTGCCGGCCGAGCGGAAACACGAGACCGTCTCGCTCGATCGGAAGCAGATCGCCGAGCTCGTGCCGGCCGCCGACTTCAAGGCGCTGGTGGTGACGGACAGCCACGGCGCGCTGGTGCTCTCGCAGCTCGTCGACGGCGACGGCGACCAGGATCCCGACGAGCTGGTCTTCCAGACGGACCTGAAACCGCACGAGACCAAGACGTTCAAGCTGCGCGCCGGGCCGCGGACGCCGGCGACGCGCGCCGACTTCAAGGTGTACGGCCGCTTCGTGCGCGAGCGCCTCGACGACTTCGCGTGGGAGAACGATCTCGTCGCCCACCGGGTCTACGGGCCGGCGCTGGAGACGGCGCCGAAGGAGGCGCTCGTCTCGAGCGGCATCGACGTCTGGGTCAAGCGCGTCCACGCGCTGGTGGCGAACGACTGGTACATGACCGGCGACTACCACCGCGATCTCGGCCAGGGGGCCGACTTCTACGCCGTCGGCAAGTCGCGCGGCTGCGGCGGCCTCGGCCTTTGGATCCACCCCACGCAGGCGGACCTGCGTGGGGACCCCGGGTCGGGCGGCAAGCTCGCGCTGTCGCGAAACTTCACCAACTCGCGCGTGCTGGCGAGCGGCCCCATTCGCCTGGTGTTCGAGCTCAGCTACGCCCCCTGGGAGATCGCCCCCGGCCAGCGCGTCGCCGAGACCAAGCGGATCACCCTGGACGCGGGGTCGCAGTGGAACCGGATCGAGAGCACGTTCACGCCGAGCGGCCCCGGGAAGCTCTCGGCCGGCATCGGGATCGCCAAGCACGCGGGCAACGTCATGACCGTCGACGCCGGCTCGGCGTCGATGCGCGTGTGGGAGCCGCTCAAGGGCGAGAAGGGGGACGACAACGGCAACCTGGGCTGCGCGGTCGTGCTGACGCCCGGATCGCCCCTCGAGGAGCACCCCGACGATCTGCAGTACGTGGTGGTGACCACGGTGCCCGAGAACGGAAAGACCGGAAAGCTCGTCTATCACATGGGGACGGCCTGGGATCGCGGTGGCGCGATCCGCGACGCCGCGGCGTGGGGGCGCGAGGTGCAGGCGCTGGCGGCGCGCCTCGGCGCCCCCCTGAAGGTGTCGCTCTCCGTGCCGAAATGAGCCGCGCCGGCCCGCGCGGGCGCCGGGCGGTCGCCCTGACGATCGTTCTCGGCGCGGCGCTGGCCGCCTGCGCCGCGATCGCCCCTCAGGTCCACAAGCTCCCCGACGGCGGCTACCAGATCGCCTGCGACGACACGCTGTCGAGCTGCCTCGGCGCGTTCGAGACCATCTGCGAATGGCACGGCTACGACGTAATCTCCGCCACCGAGCGCCGTCGCCACGCGGACCTGCGTGACGTGCCCGACGTGACGATCCACAGCGAGGCCGAGGTCCGATGCAAGCCGGGCGAGGCGCTGTTCGGGAACCCGCCAGCGCCGCCGGGCCCCCCGCCAGAGGCCGCCGCGCTGCCCCCGGCCGCGCCGCCCGCGCCGCCGCCGCGCGCTGTCCCCGGTGCCGACGGTGGCGCGACCGACTGCGGGACGCCACCGAGCTGAATCGCGTCGAGCGCAGGCCGGCTTCTGCCGGCCGCGGGGTCCCCGGGCGGGTCTGCCCGCCTGGGGTGGCGTGGAGCTCATCGTGGGGGGCGCGGGACCCTCCGAGGGTCCCGAACTTGATGACGCGCCGTCCGATTTTCGGAAACGGCGAGTTTCGGCTGACGTGATCAAGCCGCCGTCCGGCGGGAATTAGAAGCCGTTCCCGGGCGTAGGTCTATACATTCGCGCGAGCGCGTGACCGCGTCCCTCCCCGCTAGGAGCCAACCAAAATGATCGATCGTCGAATTCTCGCGGCCACCTCCCGCGTCCTGTGGGCGGGCGCGCTGTTGCTCGCGTCGTGCACGGGCGGTTCCGGGAGCACCGGCGGAGCGGGCGGCTCCACGGGCTCGGGTGGGGACACCGGCTCCGGCGGCACGACGGGCTCGGGCGGTTCGAATGCGTCGGGTGGCACGATCGGCTCGGGTGGCAGCACGGGCTCGGGCGGTTCGAATGCGTCGGGTGGCACGATCGGCTCGGGTGGCAGCACGGGCTCGGGCGGCACGACCGGCTCGGGGGGGAACACGGGCTCGGGCGGCACGACGGGCTCGGGCGGCACGACGGCGTCGGGCGGCACCACGGGTTCGGGCGGCACCACCGCCACGGGCGGCGCGACCGGCACCGGCGGCGGCGCGGCTGGCGCCGGCGGCGGCGCGGCTGGCGCCGGCGGGGCAGGCAAGGGCGGCGCGACCGGGACCGGCGGCGCGGCGGGCAGCAGCGCGACCGGCACCGGTGGCACGGGCGGCACAGGAGGACAGACGGCGTGCCCATCGCTGCCGACCTCCCCGGTGGCCTCCAGCAGCATCATCCAGTTCAACGACAACGGCGGCTATTGCTGGTACCAGGACGAGCGCGCGGTCGTCGACACCAAGGCGAACAAGCTGATCATCGCCACGACAGCGAGCGGCGGGACCCGGAACGGCCAGAACGAAGCGGTCATCTACGATCTCGCGACCAGCAAGGGGACGCGGTACACGCTCCCCTCCTCGCTGTCGACGAACAACGTCGACGATCACAACTCGCCCGCGCTCCTGATCCGGCCGGACGGCAAGTACCTCGCGCAGTGGTCCGGTCACCGGGTCGACTGCATCAGCCGCTTCAGCATCTTCGATGGAACGGCCTGGGGCGCGGAGCAGAAGTTCGACTGGACGTCGTCCGGCTGCCCGTGGGCCGGCGCCAGCACGAACATGGTCACCTATTCGAATCCCTGGTACATCGGCAGCAACATCTTCAGCATGGTTCGCTCGGTCGGCACCGATCCGGCCGTCATCACATCCACCAACGATGGCCAGACCTGGAGCTACAACGGGAAGCTCGCCTCCAGCAAGCAGGTGGGTTACGTGGCCGGCTACTTCAAGTACTGGGGCGACAACACGGGTCGCATCGATTTCAACGGCACCGAGGCCCACCCACGCGACAACGACAACAACCTCTGGGCCGGCTACATCCAGGGTGGAAATGTCTACAATTCTGTCGGCACGGTCATTTCACCCTTCAAGGACAGCAGCGCGACCACCACCAACGCCAAGGACATCTCCGCCTTTACGCAGGTCTTCAAGACCGGGTCGACGGTCGGTGGCGTGAAGCTCTGCCGGGCGTGGAACTACGACATGGTCCGCTACGCCGATGGGACCGTCGCCATCCTCGCGCAGGGGCGGGCCGACAACTGCACCTCGACGCCCTCGGGCTCCGATCCGGATAAGCGCGCGTTCTACGCCCGGTTCGACGGCACGAAGTGGAACCTGACGTATCTCGTGAAGATGGGGCCGAAGCTCTACTCGTCCGAGGAGGACTACACGGGCTTGGCGGCGCTCGACCCCGACAACCCGCACGTCATCTACATCTCGACCGTGTACGATCCGCGCGACGATAAGACCATGACGGCGCATCACGAGATCTACGAGGGTGTCACCTGCGACAACGGGGCGACCTGGCAGTGGGCGCCGATCACCCAGAGCTCGACCGTGGACCAACTCCGTCCCATCGTTCCGAAGTGGGACGCCAACCATCTCGCGCTGATCTGGTTGAGTGGGACCTACACCTCGGCCCAGCAGTACGCCTTCAAGGTGGTCGGTCTGATCAAGAGCAGCAACCCGTGACCGGGGCTGCGGTACTCGGCCGGATTCGAACCCATCTTTCCCTTCTCGCCCTCCTCACCCTCGCGCTGGCCGGTGTGTTCGGCGCGCTCGCCTGCGGGGGCGGCGGCTCGTCGGGCGGTACAGGCGGGTCGACGGCGACCGGCGGGAGCGCGGGTCCCGGTTCTGGAGGTTCGGTGGGCTCCGGCGGCAGCGGCACCGGCGGCTCCTCGTCGTCGGGTGGCGCGACAGGGTCGGGCGGGACGACCGGCTCCGGCGGCACGACGAGCACCGGCGGCACGACTGGCTCCGGGGGCGCGACGAGCACCGGCGGCACGACTGGCTCCGGGGGCGCGACGAGCACCGGCGGCACGACCGGCTCCGGCGGCGCGACGAGCACCGGCGGCACGACCGGCTCCGGCGGCGCGGCCGGCGGCGGCGGGTCCGGCAAGGGCGGCGCCGGTGGGAGCGGCGGCTCCACCACCGGGAGTGGCGGCGCGACCGGCAGCGGCGGCGCGACCGGCGCGGCCGGCAGCGGCGGCGCGGGCGGCGGCTCGGGCAACTGCACCGGGCACGCGCTCTCGCTCTCGGCCAACGGGACCGGCTCGGCCAGCGATTCCGCCCTCGCGCGCGTGGAAATTGATCTCATGACCGACCTGCCGATCGGCAACAGCAAGCGCACGATCGAGTACTGGGCTTACATCAAGACCACCGACTGGGTCGGCGACAAGAACGAGATGTACTACTACGGCGGCAGCGCCAACGCGGCGTCGTTCGGGATGGACTTCGGCACCAACCCGGTGGCCGGCATGTCCGGCAACCACTCCACGCTGAACCCCTTCACCGGCGGCGGGTTCAACCTCGACAGCACGGACTATCTCGGCATCACCTCCTCGAGCGATCAGTGGGTCCACATCGCAGAGGTGTGGGACGGCACCAACGTCCTCGTCTACGTCAACGGCCAGCTCAAGATCACCGCGCCGGGAACGGGTGGCACCACCGCGCTCGCCACCACGCAGTCGATCCTGACGATCGGTTGCAATCCCTCGAACAACCAGTGCTTCAACGGTCTGTTCGACGAGCTCCGGGTCTGGAACGTCGCCCGCACCGCCTCGGAGATCGCCAGCAGCTACAACAAACCGATGATGGGCAACGAGACGGGCCTCGTCGGCTACTGGAAGTTCGACGAGACCAGCGGCACCACGACGGCGGACGCCGTGAACGCGGGCGGCCACACTGCCCACAGCGGGACGCTCAAGGCAGATACCACGGCCCACAACCCGACGTTCGTGACCCCGCCGGTGGCGCTGCCTCTCGTCTGCAACTGAAACGCGCGTCGGCCGCGGCTTCCTTCCGTTGGTGATCGCGGGCGACGGATTGCCGGTGTAGACAGCCGGGCAGCGCGGCTTGGTCGGGTCGGGCGGGCAGGTGGTCTGGAGGTTCATGTAGTAAGGGAGGCTCTGCTGCGGCGGCGCGTAGCCGGCCGGCATCGTGAGCTTGTTGATGCTCATGAAGTAGGTGAGGCAGGCGTCGCGCCACCAGCGGGCCTCGTGGTGCTGGATCTGCAGGAAGCCCGCCTCGTCGGTAAAGCGCCTCTCGTCGATGTACCCCCGGATCGAGGCCCACTCCGCGCGCATCGTCTGCACGGCGTCGACGCCGGCGCGGTGAGAACCGGGATTGTCGTCCCGAGGAGGCCGCCCAGCCCCTTGACCAGCTCGGCTTCCGCCGCCTGCAGCGTTGCCGAGCTCCCCGCCTGGATGACCCCGGTGATGGCCGCCTGGTACTCCGCGAGCCGGCTCGGGAGCGAGATCTTCGGGTAGCGCAGCCACAGCTCGGAGCCATCCTCGTCGGGCGGTGGCGTCGCGGGCTTGCGGTACGGATCCGCGCCGTTGCCGGCGGCGGTCGCCGAGGATTCTCCCGACCCCCTCGAGCTGCCAGTGGCAAGCGAAGCGCAGGCCGTGGCCGCCACGGCAAGACCCAGAGACCAAAGTCCCGCGCGGAGGACGTGGCAACGCTGCATGGCCGTCCTTCTTTGTGCCGTTTCGGTCCCGGGTGTCACCCCTGGCCGTAGATCGACCGGCGATGCAGCGGGCGCGAGACTGCGGTCGCCGTCGCGGTGGCGATGAAGAGCGGAAGCACGATCGCGTAGTCGCCCGACAGCTCGAAGCCGAGGACGCTGGCCATGATCGGCGCCCGCGTCGTCGCGGCGATCGCCCCCGCCATGCCGCACAGGACGTAGCCGCCTGGGAACCCGGGCGCGTGCCAGATGGTGCGGGCGGCCGCACCGACGATGCCGCCCATGGCGGCGCCGAGGAACAGCGACGGCGTGAAGACGCCTCCCGGGCTCCCGGAGGCGACCGTGGCGGTCGTGCCGAAGGCCTTCACCAGGAGGAGGATCGCCATCATCGTCAGGCCGACCCTGGCGTCGAGCATCAGCTGGATGACCTCGTAACCGTTGCCGGTCACCTCCGCGAAGCGCAGCGCGCAGAGCCCGACCAGCAGGCCGCCGAGCGCGCCGCGGGCCGCCGGCGGGACCGGCAGCCGCGCAAATCCGCGCCGTCCGAGGTCAATCAGCGCGATGAAGGCTGCCCCGCCCGTGCCGGTCACGACGCCCAGGGCGAGGTAGCCGAAGAGCTCGGTGCGCGCTGCCAGCGAAAAGGTGCGCAGCCCGTACAGTGGGCCGGGGCCGAGCGCCCAGCGGGAGAGCAGCGTCGCCACGGTGACGGCGGTCAGCGCCGGCAGCGCCAGCTCGAGTGCCGTCGTCTCGGCGACGATCTCGACGACGAACAGGACGGCGGCGATCGGCGTGTTGTAGGCGGCGGCGAACCCTGCGGCGGTGCCGGCGGCGATCAGCGTCCGAACGCGCCGCGGGTCGAGGAGAGCGTGCCTCCCGACCGCCGAGGCGATCGCGGCGCCGAAGTGCAAGAGCGGCCCCTCGCGCCCCAGTGACCCGCCCGTCGAGATGGCGGCGAACGAGGCGCCCGCCTTGCCGACCGCCGCCCGGACCGAGATGCGGCGCCCGGCGACGGCCACCGCTTCCATGATCTCGGCCATGCTCCGCTCGCCGCCGATCCGGGCGGCCAGCGCGGCGGCGACGGCGCCACCGGCGGCCGGCAGCAGCAGGCGCAGCAGCGGCGGAAGGCTCTCGAACGCCAGCAGGACGTTGGGCGCCCGATAGAGATGGGCGAACACCGCTGCCTGCGCGGCGCGGAACGCGACCGCAAACCCGCCGGCCAGCGCCCCGACGACGGCCGCCGCGACTCCCACGTGAATTGGAAGCCGCAGGTGGTGGAGCGCTATCCGGACCCGCGCGAGCGTCACGCCAATCTGGGGCGCCGTGGCCGCCCGTCAATGGTTTCGTCGGGTGCCGTTGGGCGCCGGTCAGCGAGCGGCGACGCTCTTCTGAGACCAGCTGGCCAGGGCCTTGCGGACCTCCTGCTCCGGGAACAGCGGATCGCCGGCCTTGAGACCCAGCTCCAGCGCTCGCTCGGCGGCCGTTCCGGCATCCTTGTAGCTGCCCCTGGCGCCCAGCAGGAGCGCCTTGATCCAGAGATTGTACCAGTCTTCCCGCAGCGCCAGCGATTGGTCGACGTATTTGAGCCCCTGGTCGTAGTCCTTCTTTGTCTCCAGCATGTAGCGCGCGGCGTTCGCGTAGGCGCGCCAGGTGTTGTCGAGCGAGCTGATGTTGGTCAGCACCTCCTGGGTCGTATTGACCTTGATCGGCAGGGCGACCTTCACCTTCTCCCAGCTGAGCTCCAGCGTCGCGCCGTCGTCGCTGAAGTCCGGGATGGCGAACGCGAGGTGCTCGCGGAACGGCGACGCCTTGGGATGGACCTGGACGCGTGCCACGTCGAGGTCGGGGCGGTAGTCGTGCGCGCTGCCGAGCTGATCGGCGTTCTTGTTGAGGATCACAGTCCAGCTGGTCTTGCCGGGAACGGCGAAGAGGGCGTATGTCCCTGCGGCGACCGGCTTATCGCCGATCGTGACGTCGCGGCTGAACCGGACCTTGGCCGCCTGGTAGCCGCCCAGCGACCAGAGCTTGTCGAACGGGACGAGAGCGCCCCAGATCTTGCGGCCGCTGACGGCGGGGCTGCCGTACTCGACGGCGATCTCGGTCAGGCCGACCTGCTGCGAGACCTTGCCGACCGGGCTCTCGCGGGGCAGCTCCAGATTGGCGAGTCCGGGGGCCGCCGTGGCCGGCCCGCCCGCGAGGGCGACCGCAAAAACCCCCGCCCGCAGCGAGAAAATGGCATTGGTGCGCATGACCGGCGGAGCCTAGCGGCGGGTCGGGTGGCGCCCCGTTTCAGTTGCGTTACGAACTGATGACAGCTGCCGAAAACCCGCGTATTTCAGCGGCGGGAGGCGGAATATTATTGGTGAGCGGGCTCGTCGCTTTTTCGGGCGACGGTGGCCGGGGGGTCCGGGGCCGCGGGGCCGGCGGGACGCTCGTTGCAAATGCAGGCGGGACAGACGGGTGCCGGTCGGTCGGCGACCGCGCTCACCGTTCGCTGCAACGTGGCCAGCGCGGCATTGGCCGCGGTGAGCTTGTCGTTGGCGGCGACGAGCTTGTCGCTGGCCTGTGCGGCGCGGCTCTCCTGGTTGGCGATCGCGGTCCCGAGCGCGCGCACGTCGGCCGGCAACGCCTTCAGCGTTCCGACGTCGGTCTCGAGCTGGCCGAGGCCCCGCTCGATCGATTCCGCCCGATTGGTGAGCGCGAGCGTCGTGTCCTCCGATCGCTGCAGGTGCTCCGAGATCACCCGGCGCTCGCGGCCGACGGCGTCGTCCATGTGGTTGATGATCTCCGACGCTTTGGCTTGCTCGGCCGGCGGCAGCTTGTCGATGAGCTGCCGGATCGCCCCCGCCGTCTCGTGGATCGACGACAGGTTCTGGCGCTGGTCGTCGAGCGCGTGCTTCTCGTCGGCCGAGCGCAGCGCCAGATGGCAGAACTGCAGCGCGCCGAGCGCCCGCTCGCTCGAGCGCTTGTCGGCGTCGCAGTAGATGTAGAGGCCGCCCGCGGCGATCAGCATCCCGACGCTGCCCGCGAGCAGCGCGAAGTAGCGCACCGGGTGGAAGCGGTAGCGATCGACCAGTCCCTGCAGCCGCTGGCCCATCCCGCGCGCGTCGCGCCGCGCGGAGAAGAGCATGACCAGTCGCTCGACGTAGCCGATCCCGGCCAGCGAGACGATGGCGACGGTGATCGCCACCAGCCAGGGCTGGAGGCTGGCGATGCGGTGCTGGACGGCGGCTTCGCGCGCCTCGACGCGCGGCAGATCCGCCGGACGGCCGTCGATCGTGCAGCCGTCCCGATTGAACCGGATCTCGCCCGGTCCGCCGCACCCCGACGTGATCGCCATCAAGGCGCCCGCCGCGAGGAGCGCGCGCGCGACGCCTGCTCGAGCTGCCGACATGGCTCCTTCCATTGCAGGGGTCGTTCCGGTGCCTGAGCCCGGCGATGCGCGCCCCGCGGCCGCGCGCTGTTCGGAAAGTCGACGCCGCCGCCCGCGCCCGGACACATTTTGGACGGCATCCCGCCCGGGCCCTCCCGGCCGCGGCTGGAGCGCGCGGCACGCGGATTGCGTTGTCGTCGGGCATGTCGAAAGGTCGATGGGCCGCCGGGCTGCTGGTCACCGCGTGGCCGCTGCTCGCCGGCGGGTGCGCGCCCGAGATGTTCGCCATGAACGTCGGCAACCCGGCGCGCGGCGGAAACGCGGCGGGCGCGATGCAGTCGTACGAGGTCCCCCCGTATCGCGAGGATCACCGCTACGAGGCGACGCTGGAGGGGTGGACGCCGTCGTCGCTCACGTTCCGCATCCACCTGGTCAACGCCGATCGTTGCGGCCTGCCGTCGAGCTACGCGTTCGGTCTGGTCGACGATCGCGGCCGGTCGTACCCGTTCCAGGCCGCCGGTGCGGTCGACGAGCACGTGGCGACCGGGCACCTGGGCGCCAAGCTGCATGATGACGCGATCGAGGGGGCGTTCCCCGTCTCGATCGCCCCCGACACCCGGTTCGTGGTGCTGCAGATCCGTCCGATCGCCGACCGCGGCTGCAGCGCCGTCGACTTTCGCTGGGACTTTCAGGCGTAGCGGCGCCAGAGGCGGCACCGGGCGGCCTTCACACTTCTTCACACTGGCGCACGAACGCCCTTAACGGGCGGTGCGTACCGTTGTCTCCGCGGGGCAATTGAGCCTCGCACCAACAAGGAGACGCAGATGATTGGATGCTTGATTTTCGGGAGCCTGGCGGCGATGGGGATCGCCCGCGCCATTCACTACCGGCGATTTTACGGAGGCGGCTGCGGCGGCTGGCACGGGGGCGGCTGGCACGGCCACCGGCACGGGCACGGGCATGGGTTCTACGGCGGCCCGAGCGACGAGTGGGGGTCGTTCGACCGCGAGGACTCGGGCGAATTCCGCTCGCCGTTCGCCGACGCCGACTTTCGCGGGCTGGGCGGGTTCGGGCCGGGGCGTTCGTTCGGCGGCAAGCGGTTCTTCGTCCGCCGGATCCTCGAGCACGTGCGCGCCACGCCGGCACAGGAGCGGGTGGTGGGCGCCGCGGTCGAGGAGTTTCGCGACGAGCTGAAGAAGAACGTCGGCGGGGAAGGGCGGCGCACCCGGAAGGAGATCGTCGACGCGCTCCGCCGCAGCACGTTCGACGGCGTGCTGCTCGGTGAGCAGTTCGCGCGGCACGACACGATCCTGGAGAACGGGCGCAAGGCCTTCGTCGGCCTGGTCGCCAAGATCCACGACGCGCTCGAGCCCGAGCAGCGCGAGCGGCTGGCTGACCTGGTCGAGCGCGGCCCCCGCTTCGGCTTTTGATGGGAACCCTCGAAGGGTTCCCAAACCCTCCCGCGATGGGGCCCGTCGAGCAAAGCTCGTCGGTCCCCACGCGATCGATGCCCCCTTGGTAGAATACTGGAATGGCATTGCGGGTCCTTTGCATCGACGACGACGTCCGCCTGTACGAGCTCTTGGCGGCGTACCTCGAGCCGAACGGCGTGACGCTGGTGCACGCCGCCGACGGGCCGAAGGGGCTGGCGGCGCTCGGGGCGGACGTCTTCGATGCGGTGCTGCTGGATGTGATGATGCCGGGGATGGATGGGCTCGCCGTCTGCCGGCGCATCCGCGAGACGAGCCGGGTGCCGATCATCATGCTGACCGCGCGCGGCGACGAGGCCGACCGGGTGGTAGGGCTCGAGCTCGGGGCCGATGACTACGTGCCGAAACCGTTCTCGCCGCGCGAGCTCCTGGCGCGGTTGCGGGCCGTCTTGCGGCGAGCCCAGCCGGCGGCGAGTGGCGCAGAAATCGTCGTCGGCCGGGTGGCGATCGACGTGGGCGCGCGCCAGGTGCGCGTCGGCAACGAGCAGGCCGATCTCACGGGGCTGGAGTTCGACATCCTGGTGGCGCTGGCGCGTCGTCCGGGGCGCGTCGTCCCGCGCGAGACTCTGCTCGGCGAGGCGGGGCGCCAGGACGTGACGGTGAATGACCGGACGGTCGACGTCCACGTCTCGCACCTGCGGCGGAAGCTCGGCGACGATCCGAAGACGCCGCGCCTCATCAAGACCGTGCGCGGTGTCGGCTACGTGCTTTCGCCCGAGGCGGCGCGCGACGGCGGAGCCGCGTGAGGCACGGCGGACCTCCGCGCGGCGGACCGGGCTGGCCGCCTTGGCGCCGTGGTCCCTGGGGCATCTGGGCGGGCCTCGACCCGGCGATGCGCGAGCGGATCGTCTGCGAGATCCGCAACGCCTACGGCCAGCGGTTCGGCCGCCGCCACCCGTGGGACCGCGTCTTTCACGAGGCGGTGGGGCGCCGCCCCGGCTGGCACCACCGCATTCGCTGGGAGCTGCGGCTGCACTACGGCGCGCACCTGCACCGGCGGCTGTTCCTCTGGTTCGGCGCCACGATTTTCCTCACCGTCGTCGCCACGGCGACGGCGGCGCACTTCGGGCACGCCTGGCTGGCGGCCCACCGGTTGCGCGCCCTCCTGCTTTTCGGCGTGCCGGCGGCGGTGCTCTGGATGGCGGCGGGTCGGGTGGCACGGCGGATCTCCCGCCCGCTCTACGAGTTGACGCGCGCGGCGCAGGATCTGGGGGCGGGCAACCTCAAGGCGCGCGTCTCGGCCGCGGGGTTCGGCTTCGACGAGACGGCCGTATTGTCGTCCGCGTTCAACGAGATGGCCTCGCGGCTGGAGCGGCAGCTCGCCGAGGAGCGCGAGCTGCTGGCGTCGGTGTCGCACGAGCTGCGCACGCCGCTCGCCCGCATCCGCCTCCTGGTCGAGATCGCCAGGCAGGGGCAAGGAACGGCGGTCGGGAAGGGGACCGACGGGCGGACGCTCGACGAGATCGAGCACGAGGCGATCGAGATCGACGCGCTCGTGGGGGAGCTCCTGGCCAGCGCGCGGATCGAGTTCCAGGCCGTGGCGCCGAAGCCGCTGGAGGCGGTCGAGGTGGCGCGGCGGGCGCTCGAGCGCGCGGGTGAGGACGCCGCCAAGCTGACCGCGCCGCTGCCGCCGGTCCCGTTCGCGGCTGATCCGACGCTGGTCGGACGCGCGCTCGCCAACCTGATCGACAACGCGCGCAAGCACGGGGGTGGGCTCGAGTGGCTGGAAGTGCGGGGCGGGGGAGCGACCGTGGCGTTCGAGATCGCCGATCGTGGCCGGGGGTTCGCGCCGGGCGACGAGACGCGCGTGTTCGAGCGGTTCTATCAGGGGGCCGATCCCGACGCCGGATCGCGCGGCTCGCTCGGGCTCGGCCTGGCGCTGGTCAAGCGGATCGCCGACGCCCACGGTGGCCGGGTCCATGCTGCGAACCAGCCGGGTGGCGGGGCGCGTGTCGTGCTCGAGCTCCCGGTCGCGCCGCCGGCCCGCGTTTAACCACGCGGCGGTCCGGCTTTCCTTCTCGGTCGCGGTGTTTACACTCGTCTCCCATGAGCGATCCGAGAGCGAAGACGCAGACCGCGACCCAGCCGGCGACGCTGGCCGAGAACCGCACTGTCGAGAGCGTGCACCGCAGCACGACCTTTCACTGGGTGGGCAACGGCTTCTACGTGTCGACCTACTTCCCCAGCGAGCAGCTGACGCCCGAACAGACGAGCCCGTTCGTCCTGATGGACTACGGTCCGACGAAAGAATTCTCACCGCTGGGCCACGGAAAGCGCGGCGTCGGCTGGCATCCGCACCGCGGCTTCGAGACCGTGACGCTGGCCTGGGAGGGCGCGGTCGCCCACCGCGACAATGCGGGCCACGCGGGCGTCATCGGCCCCGGCGACGTCCAGTGGATGACCGCCGGCGACGGGATCTTCCACGAGGAGTACCACGAGGAGGCGTTCAGCCGCCGTGGCGGCGCCATGCACATGATGCAGCTCTGGGTGAACCTGCCGCGCAAGGACAAGGCGGCTGCGCCCGGCTACCAGCCGATCACCGCGGCGCAGATCCCGCGCGTCGAGCTCCCCGACGGCCGCGGCGCCGTGCGTGTCATCGCCGGCGAGCTTTCGCGGCGCTACGGGCCCGGCGCGGACCTTCACCCCGCTCGTCATGCTGGACGCGACGCTCGGCGCCGGGGGAGAGCTCCCCATCGAGCTGCCCCGCGGTTACAACGCGATGGCCGTGGTGGCCAAGGGGCGTGTCCGCGCCGGCGCCGAGACCGGCCGGGGCGGGCGAGCTCCTGCTGTTCGCGCACGACGGCGAGCGGCTCTTGCTGACTGCCGACGAGGAGAGCCACGTCATCATCCTGGCCGGCGAGCCGCATCGGAGAGCCGGTGGTCGCCTACGGACCCTTCGTCATGAACAGCTTCGACGAGATCCGCCAGGCTGTCACCGACGTCCAGGAGGGCCGCTTCGGCCCGGTCCCGGATTAGCGGAATGTCTTTTGGAGCTCGTCGAGGGCGGCGCTGCCGGGGCAGAGCTTCTCGAACGGGACTTGCGACAGGGGCACCTCGGTCGTGCCGCTGATGTCGTGCATGTCGCGCGAGTTCGGGTCCACGAAGAAGAGGCCGGTGGGAACCTCGCCCTTGGAGCGGTGGCGCTCCACCTCGTCGGCGGCGGCCTGGCGGTTGCCGGTGTCGTAGTCCTCGGCCAGCTTGCGGAGGCGCACCGTGCTGCCGTCGTGGAGCTGCACGCTGACGGCCGATCCAGGCACGTAGTCCGTGGTGATCTCGGACGCCGGCGGCACGAAATCGGCGCTGACGATGGGCATCATCTTCTTGCGCGTGTTGATGTAGCTCTTGGTCGACCCCTCGTGGTCGTTGAAGGTCACGCAGGGGGAGATGACGTCGATGAGCGCGAACCCCTTGTGCGAGAGGCCCGCCTTGAGGATGGGGACCAGCTGCGCCTTGTCGCCGGAGAAGGCGCGGGCCACGAAGCTGGCGCCGAGCTCCAGCGCCAGGGAGACCG
Source organism: uncultured Pseudomonadota bacterium (assembly GCA_963831685.1). Taxonomy (GTDB): domain Bacteria; phylum Myxococcota_A; class Polyangia; order Fen-1088; family Fen-1088; genus JADGRB01. The sequence continues at coordinate 410,559 of CAWHRJ010000002.1, read as the reverse complement.
GATCGATGGGGCTGAACTGGTTGGCCTCGCCGCGCTTGCTCTTGGTGCCCACATCGGCAGATGCCGAGAACTGCCCCTTGGTGAGGCCGTAGACGCCGTTGTTCTCGATCACGTAGAGCATGTCGAGGTTGCGGCGGATGGCGTGCACCAGCTGCCCGACGCCGATCGAGAGCGAGTCGCCGTCGCCCGAGATCCCGAGGTAGGTGAGGCCGCGGTTGGCGGCGTTGGCGCCCGTTGCGATGGAGGGCATGCGGCCGTGCGCCGAATTGAAGCCGTGCGCGCCGGCCACGAAGTAGGTCGGCGTCTTCGACGAGCAGCCGATGCCCGAGAGCTTGGCGATCATGTGCGGCGGCGTCTCGAGCTCGTAGAACGAACGGATGATCGCGGCGGTGACCGAGTCGTGGCCGCAGCCCGCGCAGAGGGTCGATGGCGACCCTTCGTAGTCGCGCATGGTCAGCCCCAGCTTGTTGGGGCGCAGGTGCGGGTGGATGACGGCTGGCTTCAGGGAGGGCATGCTATTTGGGCTCCTGGGCGAGCTGACCGGTGATCCCGTCGATGACGTGGCGGCTCGAGAGCGGGAAGCCGCCGTAGACCAGCACCGAGCGGAGCTTCTCCTTGGGCACGCTCGTTTCCACGGTGAGCAACGTGCGGAGCTGGGCGTCGCGGTTCTGCTCGATGACGAAGACCTTGTCGTGCGCCGCCAGAAAGGCCTCCACCTCGGCGCCGAAGGGGAAGGCCCGGACGCGGAGGTAGTCGGCGATGATGCCGCGCTCCGCGAGCGCTGCCGTGGCTTCGCGCACCGCCGGGTCGCAGCCGCCCAGCGAGACGATGCCGATCTTGGCGTCGACCTGCTTGATGACGGCGGCCGCCGGCACCGCGGCCGCGGCCGCCTTGTGCTTTCTGGCGAGGCGGTCCATGACCTCCTGATACTCGTCGGGGACCTCGGTGTAGTGGCCCAGCTTGTTGTGCCCCGAGCCGCGCGTGAAGAAGGCGCCTTTGCTGTGGACGCCGGGCAGCGTGCGGCCGGCGACGTGGTCCTCGTTTTCGGGTGAATAGCGAAAGAACTTGGTGATCTTCTCTAGCTCCGCGGCGCCGAGCACGCGGCCGCGGTTCGGGCGGTAGCCGTCGTCCCACTTGAGCCGCGGGCAGACCCAGTCGTTCATTCCGATGTCGAGGTCCGAAAGGATGAAGACCGGCGTCTGGAACCGCTCGGCCAGGTCGAAGGCCTCGACGGCCATGGTGAAGCACTCGGCCGGGTTCGAGGGAAACAGCAGGAGGTGCTTGGTGTCGCCGTGCGAGGCGTAAGCGCAGGCCAGGATGTCCCCCTGCTGCGTGCGCGTCGGCATCCCGGTCGAGGGGCCGGTCCGCTGCACGTCGACGATCACCGCCGGGATCTCGGCGTAGTAAGCGAGGCCGATGAGCTCGCTCATGAGCGAGATCCCGGGCCCGGCCGTGGAGGTGAAGGCGCGGGCGCCGTTCCAGGAGGCTCCGATCACCATCCCGATCGCGGCCAGCTCGTCCTCGGCCTGCACGATGCAGTAGTTGTTCTTGCCGGTCTCCGGGTCCTTGCGGTATTCGGCGCAGAGCTCCTTGAACGAGTCCATCACGCTGGTGGCCGGCGTGATCGGGTACCAGGCCGCCACCGTGGCGCCGGCGTAGACGCAGCCCAGCGCCATCGCCGTGTTGCCGTCGATCAGGATCCGATCGTCGGTGGCGTGCATCTTCTCGAGGCGGATCGGCAGCGGGCAGTCGAAGTTCTCGAGGGCGTAGTCGTAACCGGCGCGGATCGCCTTGTGGTTCGAGTCGCGCAGCGCCTTCTTCTTGGAGAACTTCTCGTCGAGCAGCTCCTCGATGACGCCCATGTCGATGTCGAGCAGCGCCACCAGCGCGCCGAGGTAGGCGATGTTCTTCATCAGGATCCGCTCGCGCGAGTCGTTGAAAATCTCGTTGCAGAGCTTGGCGAAGGGGACGCCGATGAAGGTGACGTCCGGGCGGGAGAGGGAAGCGTCGAGCGGCCAGCTCGAATCGTAGAGCAGCGCGCCGCCCGAGCGGACCTCCTTGACGTCGCGTGCGTAGGTCTCCACGTTCATGGCGATGACGAGGTCGTAGTCGAGCGCGCGCGCCGTGTGGCCGGTCTTGCTGACCCGCACCTCGTACCAGGTCGGCAGCCCCTGGATGTTGGAGGGAAACAGGTTCTTGCCCGAGACGGGGATCCCCATCCGGAAGATCGCCTGCATGAGGAGGCCGTTCGCGCTCGCCGAGCCGGTCCCGTTGACGTTGGCCAGCTTGAGCGCGAAGTCGTTGGTCCTGATCGCCTGCTTCTGATGCACGATTACCCCGATTTGTGGCCGTTGAGCTGCCCCGCCATCGGGAGGACCAGCTCGAGCCGCGCCATGTCCCAGGCCGCCGTCGGGCAGCGCTCGGCGCAGAGCCCGCAGTGGACGCAGACGTCCTCGTCCTTGACCATCACCCGGCCGGTCTGCGGCAGCGCGCCCGACACGAAGAGCGCCTGGGTCAGGTTCGCCGCCGGCACTGTCAGCTGCTGGCGCAGCTCGGGCTCCTCGGCGTTGGGGGCGATGGTCAGGCAGCTCGTCGGGCAGACGTCGACGCAGGCGTCGCACTCGATGCAGCGCTTGTCGGTGAACGCCGTCTGCACGTCGCAGTTGAGGCAGCGCTCGACCTCGTGCGCCGTCTGCTCGAGGTCGAAGCCCATCTCCACTTCGATCGAAAGCTGCTTGAAGCGCTCCTTCAGGTCGACGTGCTTCATCTTCTGGCGGTGCGCGGGGTTGTAGTCGTTGCTGTAGCTCCACTCGGTGAGCCCCATCTTCTGCGTGACGAGGTTCATGTGGGGCGCCGGCCGCTCGGTGAGCGCCACGCCCTGGCAGTGGTTGTGGATCGAGATCGCCGCCTCGTGCCCGTGCGCGACGGCCCAGATGATGTTCTTCGGTCCCCAGGCCGCGTCGCCGCCGAAGAAGACGCCGGCCCTCGTGGACGCCATCGTCTTCTCGTCGACCTTGGGCATGTCCCACTTGCCGAACTCGATGCCGATGTCGCGCTCGATGAAGGGGAAGGCGTTCTCTTGCCCGATGGCGACGATGACGTCATCGGCGGGGAGGACGATCTTCTCGGGCTTGCCGGCGTTCGCACCCTGGCCGGGCCGCTCGAACTCCATCCCCACCAGCTTGCCGGCCTCGAGCACGAAGCGAGTCGGGACGTGGTTGACCAGGATGTCGACCTGCTCCTCCTCGGCGTCCTCCAGCTCCCAGGGCGAGGCCTTGAAGTGCTGGCGGTCGCGGCGGGCCATCACCTTGACGTCCTTGCCGCCGAGGCGCCGCGCCGTGCGGCAGCAGTCCATCGCCGTGTTGCCGACGCCGATGATGAGGACGCGCTCGCCGATCTTGTCGATGTGATCGAAGGCGACGCTCTCGAGCCAGTCGATGCCGATGTGGATGTGTGGGGCCGCTTCCTTGCGCCCCGGCAGATCCAGGTCCTTGCCGCGCGGCGCGCCCGAGCCGACGAACGCGGCGTCGAACCCCGACCCCAGCAGCGCCTTGAGGCTCTGCACCGGCGTGCCGTAGCGGACGTCTGCGCCCATGTCGACGATCATGGCTATTTCCTCGTCGAGCACCTTGGCCGGCAGGCGGAAGCTGGGGACGTTGGTCCGCATGAGGCCGCCCGGGCGGCTATTCTTCTCGAAGATCACCACCTCGTAGCCGAGCGGCAAGAGATCGTTGGCCACCGTCAGCGAGGCCGGCCCGGCGCCGATGCAGGCGACGCGCTTGCCGTTCTTCGTCGCCGGCGCCTTGGGGAGCCGCGCGCTGACGTCGCCCTTGAGGTCGGCGGCCACGCGCTTGATGCGGCAGATGGCGACCGGTTTGTCCTCGACGCGCGTGCGGCGGCAGGCCGGCTCGCACGGGCGATCGCAGGTGCGCCCCAGGATCCCCGGGAAGACGTTCGACTCGCGGTTCAGGATGTAGGCGTCGTCGTAACGTCCCTGCGCGACCATGCGGATGTACTCCGGCACGTTGGTGTGCGCGGGGCAGGCCCACTGGCAGTCGACGACCTTGTGAAAGTAGTCGGGGTTGCGTACGTCGGTGGGCTTCACTCGGACGAACTCACGAGCACGACGGAAGGGAGGACAGGCGACCAGCGTCCATATGTGGCGGGGCCGGATCTACGCCTAGGAGGGCGCGAACGCAAGCGGAGGCCAACAAGCTCGACGATGCTACCACCTCCGCCTTGACGCGCCATTTCTCTCGCGCCGGCATCCTTCTCATGGGCGGCCCGGACCCCCTCTGGCGCCGGGAGCCATTCGCGCTCAAGCTTCGCCCCGCTGGACGACCTGAACCGACAAGGAACAAAGGAGAACAATCATGGCTCTGCACATCGGCAGCTTGGCCCCGGACTTCGAGCAGGACTCGACCGAGGGAAAGATCAAATTCCACGAATTCCTGGGCGACAAGTGGGGGGTGCTGTTCTCACACCCGGCCGACTTCACGCCGGTCTGCACGACCGAGCTCGGCCGCGTCGCCAAGCTCAAGGGGGAGTTCGAGAAGCGCAACGCCAAAGTGATCGCGCTCTCAGTCGATCCGGTCGCCTCGCACAAGGGGTGGGTCGGTGACATCGAGGAGACCCAGGGGACGAAGGTGAACTTCCCCATCCTGGCCGACGCCGACCGCAAGGTGGCGACCCTCTACGACATGATCCACCCCGAGGCGAACGACACGCTGACGGTCCGCTCGGTCTTCGTCATCGACCCGAAGAAGAAGATCCGCCTCATCATCACCTACCCGGCCAGCGCCGGGCGGAACTTCGACGAAATCCTGCGGGTGATCGACTCGCTCCAGCTGACCGACAGCCACTCGGTGGCGACGCCGGTCGACTGGAAGGACGGTCAGGATGTGGTGATCGTCCCGTCGCTGAAGGACCCCGCGGTCATGAAGCAGAAGTTCCCGAAGGGATGGAAGGAACTGAAGCCCTACCTGCGGATGACGCCGCAGCCGAACAAGTAACCTGCGAGCCGCGCTCGGGGGGGGGCCTTCTAGCCCTCCCGAGACTGCCTGCCGTCTGACCCGCCGCGAGGGCTAGGTCTGGGTCATCGAGTCGGCTTTGCCGGCCATGTCGACGTGGGTCGAACCGCCCGAGCCGGGCGAGCCGCCCGAGCCGCCGCTGTCGTTGCCGTTGTTGTCGGTCGCGCAGGCAATCGGGATGATCACGATCGCGAGGCCGAACAGAACCCAGAACATGAAACCTGAGATTTTTCGCATCTTTCCCCTCGCCGTCTTAGGGGGAGTATAGCGATCGAGGGAGTGCCGTCCAGGGCATTTGTTTGCCGGATTCGCGTTCCTAACGCCGCAAAAAGAGGCTTCTTTTCGCCGTTACAGAAATGCGAACCCGCCCCACCTCCGGGAAATTGCGCTCGGTTCGCCTGGCGTGGCCTCTGTAGACTGCGGGCGATGCGATCGTTCTCGCGTCTGTTCGCGCTGGCGCCCGACTGCCATGCCGCGGGGAACCGGTATGCCGGCGTCTGGCAGCGGCATTTTTACGACGGTCTGGGGAACTCCGTGCCGACGGTCGTATTTCCGCGGGAGGTCGACTTCACCTGGGCACGCCCGGCCTCCGACGCTGCGGCGCGGGGCACGCCCGAGCGCGCGGAGATGTCCGAGCGGCTCGGCAGGCAGATCGCAGCGGCGAAGCCTCAGGTGGTGGTCTCCTATTGCTTCGCCACGGACATCGAGCCGGGGCTGGTGCGCGACACGGTGGCGGCCGGCATCCCCTGGGTCAACTTCTTCTGCGACAGCACCTACGCGTTCGATCGGGTGGCGCCGCTGGCGCGCGAGGCGTCGCTCAACTGGTTTCCCGAGAGCGCCGCCGAGCCGAGCTACCGGGCCCTCGGCCGGGCCTGGCTCTGCCGGCCTTACGCGGTGAATCTGGACGCGCTGCCGGATGCCGAGTGCGCTGAGGCGATCCACCGCGTCGGGTTCGTCGGCGCGGCTAGAGGGAGGCGGGCGTTGCAGCTGGCGGGCCTGGCGGCGCTCGGCTGTCGCGTCGAGGTCCGCGGCCCTGGCTGGCGAGCCCCCCCGCGACCATTGGTCGGAGGCGTGGGCCTGCGGGGCCTCGTCTCTCTCGCTCGGCTGCGCGCCGCGCCGAACCGGATCGCCGATTGGCTGCTCACGCGCGCGCTCCGCGCCTGGGTACGCCCCGGGCCGCCCCTCGACGACGCCGAGCTTGCCGACTTCGTCTCGCGGTGCGGTCTCGTCCTGGGGCTCAACGAGGGGGGCTCGGGCCGCCGCCGGCCGCGCAGTTACCTCAAGCTCCGCGACGTCGAGTTCCCGGGCTACGGCGCTTGTTACCTCACGCAGCACAACCAGGACGTGGCCCTGGCGTTCGACGTGGGGCGCGAGGTTCTCACCTTCAGCGGGCTGGCCGAGGCGGCCGCGCTCGTTCGCGACCACACGGCGCGCCCGGCCCTGGCCCGGGCCATCGGCCGGGCGGGACGGAGGCGCGTTCTCGGCGAGCACACCTGGACCACCCGGCTGGGCGAGATCGCGCGGGCGCTCTGATGCGCATCGCGGTCGTCTCCCCGCACCTGCCGACGCCCGCGTTCCCGATGCGCGGCGTGCGGCACGACGCGCAGCTCCGCCTGTTCGCCGAGGCGGGCCACGACGTTCAGGCGGTGGTTCCGCTCGCCTGGAGGCCCGGGCGGGCGGCGCCCGCCGCCGAGCGCGACGGCGCGGTGGCGGTCGCGCACCCGCTCTATCTGCGCCCCGCTCCCGAGCGGGTGCGGCGTCGGGCGCCGGCGGTGGCGGGCGTGGGCCTCGCGGTCGAGCGCTGGCTGTTCGGGCGCGCCGCCCACGCCGCTCTCGATCGTCCGGACGTCGTGCTCGCGCACTCGGCGATCCTGCCCGGCGGGCTCTGCGGCCGAATCGGTCGGACTCCGCTGGTCGTCGCCCTTCACGACCACGAGCTCTACGAGCTCGGGCCGACGAGCGTCTGGGCGCGGCGGTTGCTGGCGCGCACCCTCCGCGGCGCGGCGGCGGCCGTGTACGTCTCCGAGACGTTGCGCCTCCAGGGACTGGCGCTGGCGGGATCTCACGAAGCGCGGGTCATCCCGATCGGCATCGACAGGTTCGACGATCTCGGCGGCGCCGCTCCCGATCATCTGGCGATCTGCTGCGTGGCCCGGCTGATTCCGCGCAAGCGCGTCGACCGACTGGTGCGCGTCTTCGCCCGGCTGGCGGCCGAATTTCCCGAGGCGCGGCTCTTCGTGGTGGGCGACGGTCCAGAACGCGCGGCGCTCGGCGCGCTGGTGAAGGCGCTGGGTCTCGACGGAAAGGTCGCCTTCCGCGGCGAGCTCGACAGACGTGCGACCATGCAGGAGATCGCGCGCGCCAGCGTGATGGCCCTGCCGAGCGTCATGGAGTCCCTGGGCGCCGTCTACTTCGAGGCGATGTCGCTGGGCGTCCCCGTGCTCGCCACGGCCGGTGAGGGGATCTCCACCTTCATCGAGCACGGCAAGGACGGGATCCTCGTGTCGCCCGAAGACGACGCGCAGCTCTTCGCCGAGCTCCGCGCGCTGGCGCTCGAGCCGCCGCGCGCGCGCCGCATCGGCGAGGCGGGACGGCGGCGGTTCGAGGCCGAAGGCCCGACCTGGCGCGCGAACGTCGATGCCTACCTGGCGCTGTTCGAGGAGCTCCGGTCGCGGCGGGGGGCGGGTTGAGCGAGGCGCGAATTCGCGCGCTCGATGGTCTGCGCGGGCTGGCGATCCTCCTCGTCTTCGTGACCCACGCGGTGGCGCTCCCCCTCAACCCCGCGAGTCGCCTCGACGTGGCGGTGCGCGTCTGGGCCCACGCGGGCTGGACGGGCGCCGATCTCTTCTTCGTGCTCTCCGGGTTCCTCATCACCGGGATCCTCCTCGACGCCAGGGGACGTCCGCGCTGGCTGCGAAACTTCTTCGTCCGCCGGGCGCTCCGGATCTTCCCCCTCTACTTCGGCGCGCTGGCGGTCGTCCTCGGCCTCGCCAGACTTCTTCACGCGACGAGCGCGCCGCTCGCGCTTCTGCGCGCCAACCAGGCCTGGTACTGGACCTACACCGTCAACATCCTCGGCGCGCTGACGCACGGCCAGGGAACGCCCCCGTTTGGAGGACATCCCTGGTCGCTCTCCATCGAGGAGCAGTTCTATCTCCTGTGGCCCTTCGTCGTGTGGCGCCTTCCCCCCCGCCGGCTGCTGAAGGTCGTGGTGGGCGTCATGGTGGCCGGGCTCGCCTTCCGGATCTGGCTGGTCTCGCTGGACCCCGTCCGGAACGCCAACGCCGCGTTCCTCGCGACGCCGGGTCGGCTCGACGGGCTGATGGTGGGCGCGGCGCTCGCCGTGCTCTCACGCCAGGTCGGGGGCCTCGCCTCGATCGAACGGGCGGCGAAGCCGGTCCTGGCGTCGGCGATCGTCTTGCTGCTCTGGATCGGGATCGGCAGGCGGGGCTTCGAGAACACGCACCGAGATCCGGTCATGGCGATCGCGAGCTATCCGCTGGTGGCCCTGGGCTGGGGCGCGCTTCTGGTCCTGGTCCTGCGAGCCCCGGCCGGACGTCTCGCCCGTGCGCTCGACGGGCGCACGCTGGCCCACTGGGGCAAATACAGCTACGGCATCTACCTCGTTCACCTTCCCCTGGTCGGCGTGGTCGTCCGTCACGTTCCCCTGTTCGGACCGAACGCGCCGCTCCTCGCAGGCAGCCGGACACCGATCATCGTCGTGTTCGCGGTCGGTCTGGCGTTCGTCTCGTACTGGCTGGCGGTCCTGAGCTACCACGCTTACGAGTCCCGCTTCCTGGCGCTCAAGCGCAACTTCACGACGCGGCCCTGACCGGGCACCGGCGCTTGTGTCGCAGGGGAAATCGCGGAGATGCTATGCCTGCAAGCGAGCCACCCTTGGACAAGGCAACGTCGGGCTTCGAGGCGGAACGCCGGGCCGCGTTCGCGAACACACTCTTCAAGGGTGCTTCGGTGCCCGTCGAGAAGGGCTCTCGCCTCGTCTTGATGCTGGTGGCGGCGCCGGCGCTGGGGGCGGCGGCGTTCGGCTGCTACCAGTTCGCGGCGACGCTGACGACGTTCCTCATGCTCTGCACGGAGATGGGGCTGGGGGTCTGGACGACGCGCACGCTGGCCCGCGATCGGTCGCGCGCGCCGGTCGTGGTGGGGACCGCGTTGCGGATGCGCGGGCTGGCGGTCGTTCCGTACCTGGTGGCGATGGGGGTGGTGGTGGCGGTGCTCGGCCCCGGAGACACGCGGGTCGCCATTGCCTTCCTGGCGCCGATCGCGCTCGCCAACGCGGTGGTCGACTACGCGGCCACCGTCTTCCGCGGGTTCGAGCGCTTCCAGGACGAGGCGGGGCTCAACGTGGTGCGCGCGCTCCTGACGATGGGCGCCGGCCTCGGCGCCCTGGCGTTGCGCCCGACGATCGGCGCGCTGGGGGCGGGCGTGCTCGTCGGGACGTCGATCAGCGCCGCCGCGGCGTTCGTGCTGTTCGGCCGGCGCTATCGCCTGATTGGGCGCGGCGCGGGCGGCCGCTTCGATCGCCCGACCGCCCGCGCCGCGCTGGCGCAGGGGATTCCGCTCTGGCTCGTCACGCTGATCTCGCTGCTCTACTTTCGAGGCGACGTGCTGCTGATGCGGATCTTCGTGGGCAACGCCGAGATCGGAGCCTACAGCGCGGCTTACAAGATCTTCGAAGGGGCGGCGATCCTGCCGGGGGTGATCATGGCCGGCGCCTTCCCGGCGCTGGCGCGCGCGCACGGCGATCCCGCGCGGCAGCGGCGCTGGGAGCGGTTGCTGGTGGCGACGCTGCTCGGGCTCGGCGCCGCGGCCGGGGCGGCGGTGTACGCGGGCGACGCGCGGGTCGTCCAGCTGGTGTACGGGCCCGGATTCGCGCGCGCGGTGGCGTCGCTCCGGATCCTGGCGCTCGCCGTTCCATTCCTGTTCCTCAATGCGGCGCTGACCAGCATCCTCATCGCGCGCAATCTCGAGCGGCGCAACCTCCTGTTCGCGATCCTGATGCTGCTCGTGAACACGGGCGCCAACCTGGTGCTCATCCCGCGCGCGGGGGGGCCGGGGGCCGCCTGGGCGACGGCGCTCACCGAGGTGGCGCTCACCGTCTCTTGCCTGATCGTGCTTCGAGGCCGCCGGCGCGAGACCGGGGCGGGCGCCGGCGCATAGGGCCGGCGCATAGGGCTTGTTTCCCGGCGACCCGGCGCCCCACAATGCCGAGGTGACCGCGCCCGCCGATCCTCCACCGATCGATCTACGGCGCGTCTCCGACTATTACGACGCGTTCGCCGAGGTCGCGGAGGCGCGCTACGCCGAAAACGAGATCCTGGTCCGCGTTCGCGCGGCGTTCCGGCGCGCGGTCGAGCGCCACCCGGTCACCTCGATGCTCGATCTCGGCTGCGGCCCGGGGACCGATCTCGCGTACTTCGCGCGTCTCTATCCGGAGCGCGCCTACTTTGGGGTCGACGTCTCTCCCCGGATGGTCGAGGTGGCGCGCGCCAAGCTGGCGGCGGTGCCCGGCACCCGGATCGAGCGCGGCGCGGCGGCCGATCTGCCGCGGATCCTCGACGGCCGGCGCGTCGATCTGGTCTATTCGTTCTTCGGGCCCCTCAACACCGATCCCGATCTCGACGCGGCCGCGCGCGCGCTCGGCGAGGTGACCGCTCCCGGCGGAGTCCTGGTCCTGAGCTTCGTGAGCCGACTCTACCTCCTCGACTCGGCGATGCACCTCCTGCGCGGTCGCCCGGCGCGTGCCTGGGCCCGCCTGGCCGATCGCTGGCGAGGCTACAGCGAGGCGACGCCGCTCGACGCGCGCCTCTACTTTCCCGGCCAGATCCAGGCCGCCTTCGCCGCCGCCGGGTTCGAGGTCGAACACCGCGAGGGGCTGTCGATCGTCTACCCCGCCTGGTACCGGGCCCACCGGTTCGCCGCGGACGGCGCGCTCGTGCGCGGGATGTGGCTCTGCGATCGGCTGCTCAACCGGACGCCGCTCTGGTGCGCGGGCGAGCATCTGCTCTACGTGCTGCGCGCCCGCTGAGCGTCAGGCGGCCAGCAGCGCGGCGAGCGTGGCGTCCAGATCGGCGTGCCGGGGGCGATAGCTCCCCTGCAGGCCGGCGTGGAGGGTGTCGATCCGCGCGGAGAAGGCGAAGGCCTCCTCGACGGCCCGGCCATGGCGGGCCCGGATCTCTTCGGGCGTCAGGCGGCGGATCGGCAGCCCGGTGAGGCGCGCCAGCCGCTCGCAGAGGTCGCTCTGCCGAATCGGCGAGCCCGAGAAGAGGTTCATCACCGTCATGGGCGGCGCGCGGCGCGCCAGGTGGATGAGCCGTCCGGCGCAGTCCTCGACATGCACGATCGACATCCAGTTGCGACCCTCGCCGTAGAGCGGAACGAACGCCTCGTCGAAGATGGGCCGCGCATAGTAGGCCTCGAACCAGGACCCGGGACCGAGGACCCAGGCGGGGCGGGCGATGACGATCGGCGCGTCGGTGCTGCGGCGCGCCTGCAGCCAGGGGATCTCGGCGGTGTGGTAGTCGCGCGAGAAGCTGATGGGAGAGAGCGGGGTCTCCTCGGTCACCGTCGCTTCGCCGTGGCTGCCGTAGGCCAGCGTCCCGCCCACGTAGACGACCAGCGGCGGGCGGGGGGCGCTGGCCAGCCAGAGCAAGAGGCGCGCGCTGGCGATCCGGTTGCGGAGGCGGATGGCGGGCGCGTCGAAGCGCCCGTGGCGGGGGATGCGGGCCAGATGAAAGATGACGTCGGGGAGATCGGCCTCCAGCTCGCGCCAGCGAAACCGGTCGATCGATCCGGGAATCGCGCGCGCTTCCAGGGTGGGGGGCGGCCGGCGATGGACGAGACAGCTGGTGCGGACGCCGCTTTCGACCAGCGCGCGCACGAGCGGGGCGCCGATGAAGCCGCCGCCACCCAGGACCAGCGCGTGGCCGAGCGGCCTATCGGCCAGTGCGGCGTGCTGCGACACGGATTCCATGATCGGCGGGTGACCGGTGGATGATCGGAGGATGATCGGTGGATGACGGGTTGGGTTCCAGGCGAGCTGCTCGGGGCGGCGCGGCGCGTTTTGGCGCGGCGGCGGCGAGTATACTTCGCGCCGTGTTCGTCGAGCGGCTGCGTACGGGCGGGCGCGCGGCGCTGCTGCTGCTCGCGGCGGCGCTTCCGTTCGAGATGGTGGAGCCCGTCACCCGGGTGGGCCCGTTGCAGCTCTCGAGCGTCGAGCTCGTTCTCTATCTGACGCTGGCGATCTGGGGCGCGTCGTTGGTCGCCGGCCTGGGATCTGGCGATCGATCGCTGGAGGGGCTGCTCGGTCGGCGCTCGGCCGTCCACCGGGCGGTCGGCTGGTTCGCGCTGGTGCTGCTCGTCTCGGCGCTGCTGGCCGCGCCCCCGCGCGCGCCGGCGTTCAAGTTCGCGCTGCGCAGCGCGGGCGGGATGCTGCTCTTTGCGGCGGCCGCCGATCTGTTGCGTGCGCGCGGCGCCGTCGCGCGCACGGCCGCCGCGCTCGTGGCGGGCGCCCTGGCCGCCGCGCTGCTGGCGGTCGGCGAGGTCCGCCTCGCGAGCGCCGATCGGTGGCTGGGTCCGTTTCACGCCCAGACGTTCGAGGCGCTCGGCTCCCCGCGCGGGAGCGGCCCGTTCCAGTACCCCAACATCGCGGCGATGTATCTGGAGGCGGCCGCTCCGCTGGCGGTGGCCCTGGGGCTCGCGGGCCTTCGATCACCGGCGGGCGCCCGCGGCGGGTCATCGGGTGGCGCGGGACGGTTCGCGGCGACGGCGATCGTGACCTTCGTGCTTCTCGACGGTGTGCTGTCGACCGCCTCGCGCGCCGGAATCGTCGGCGCGCTGGTGGCGGTGGTGGTGGTGAGCGCGCTCGGTGCGCGCGCGCCGGGGGGGCGCCCGGCAGCCTGGGCGGCGGTCACTGCCGCGCTGGCGATCGTGGCGTTTGCCTCCAGCTCGGCGCTCGCCGCGCGGTTTCACTTCTGGAACGACGGGCAGTGGTACGGGGCGGCGATCACCCGGTCCGGCGGCGCGGCGGCACGGCTGCCGCCCGTGCTGGAGACGTCGCACGAGGCGATCGAGAGCCTCGATCTCGCGAATCGCGGTGCGCTTCGCTGGACCCGCGGGTCCGCGACGCCAGTGACGCTGTCCTATCACTGGCTCGACGCCAAGGGCGCGATGGTCACCCTGGACGGCGTTCGCACCTTGCTTCCGAACGACGTTGCTCCCGGGGACGCCGTTCGCGTGCAGGCGGTCGTGCGCGCGCCACCCCGGCCGGGTCGTTATGTCCTTTGGTGGGATCTGGTCCACGAGCACACGACCTGGTTCAGCCAGCGCGGAAGCCCCGGGCTGCGCGAGGAGGTGGTCGTGCGCGGAGGGGCGGCGTCCGTCGCTCTCCCCACGGCGGCGGCGCCGGTCGCTCCACCGATGGTCGAACGGAAGACGCTGCCGCGCGCCACGCTCTGGCGCGCGGCGGTGAAGCTCTTCCGCGCCCACCCGCTCCTCGGAATCGGACCGGACAACTTCCGCCACCGCTACGGCGCGCTTCTGGGCCTCGCCCCCCGCGACGTCGACGAGCGGCTTCACGCCAACAGCCTCTACTTCGAGACGCTCGCCGACCTGGGGGTTGCTGGATCCCTGACCTTCGCGCTCCTGGTGGTGGCTCTCGTCGGTACCGCGCGGCGCGCTCTCGGGGCACCGGCCACCCGCCTCTTGGCCCTGGGCGTCGCGGCGGCGCTCGGCACTTATTTGCTGCACGGCGTGCTGGACTACTTCCTGGAGTTCACGCCCACCTATGCACAGTTTTGGTTGCTGGCGGGAATGATGGTCGCCTTGCAGAGCCAGGCGGAGGTCACGGCGTGACGCGCGATGAATCGCTCGAGGCGGTGCTGCTGGTGCAGGCCGTGGCGCTGGTCGTCGCGTCGTTGCTGCTGGCGCGCCTCGGGCACGCGGCCCTGGCGCACGCGCTCCCCTCGCTCAAGCCGCCGGTGGCCCCGGGCGCGTACGTGCACCTCCTGGTGGTCTTCCTGCCGATCTGGGTGTTCGCCGCCGAGCGGCTGGGGATCCACCGCATCCACGTGCTGACCGGGCCGCGCACGGAGCTCGCGCGCCGGCTGATCCTGACGCAAGCCTGGGGGCTGGCCGCCGTCGCGCTGATCTTGGTGGCGGCGCAGACCCCCCTCAACCGGTCGCTCATCGCGGTCTTCTTCGCGCTGTCGACGGCGGTGCTGCTCGCCGGCAGCTCGCTCCAGCGCCGCTTCATCGCGCGGCGCCGCGGAGACTCGCTGTTGCTGGTCATCGGCGAGGTGGGCGACGACGCGCTGGAGGAGATCGAGCGGGCCCGCGGCCGGCGGGTCGCGCGCAGCGCCTCGAGCGCCCCGTCCGAGCTCGGCCGCCGCCTGCGCGACGATCCCGTCGACGAGGTCGTGCTCTCCGAGACGCTGTCGCCCGAAGCCACGCGGGCGCTCGTCGAACTGATGGGCGAGCATGGAATCCCGGCGCTGGTCCCGCTCGGGCATGGCGTCGACGGGTTCTCCCCACCGCACGTGGAGTCGGTCGCCCGCTGGCAGTACCTGGTCTACCAGCGCCGACGACCGACCATTCCGGCGCTGGTCGTCAAGCTCTGCGCCGATCGGCTGATCGCCGCGGCGCTGCTGCTGGCGCTGGCGCCGCTGTTCTTGCTGCTGGCCTTGCTGGCCCGCCTCTTCGGCGGCAGCCCGCTCCTCTACGTTCAGCAGCGCGGGGGCCTCTACGGCCGCCCCTTCGCCATGCTCAAGTTCCGGACGATGCGCCTCGGAGCCGAGGCGGAGCGGGCCGAGCTGCTGGCGCACAACGAGATGGACGGCCCGGTCTTCAAGCTGACCAACGATCCGCGCGTCACCCCCTTCGGGCGGCTCCTGCGGCGGTTCAGCCTGGACGAGCTGCCGCAGCTCCTCAACGTGCTTTCCGGCCAGATGAGCCTGGTCGGTCCGCGTCCGCTCCCTCTCGCGGAGACGGCGGCGTTGACCGGTGGGCACCGGCGCCGTCTCTCGATGCGCCCGGGGCTCACCTGTCTCTGGCAGGTCGGCGGGCGCAGTGAGCTGCCATTCAAGGAGTGGATGCTTCTCGATCTCGACTACGTCGATCGCTGGAGCCTCGGCCTCGATCTGGCGATTCTCCTCCGCACGATCCCGGCGATTATCAAAGGGCGCGGCGCGCGCTGAGGCAGGATTCGACGAAGCCGCCGAAGCGCTGCTCGAAGCTCGCGCGATCGAACCGGCGCGCGGCGGCGCGGAGCCGCGCAGGCTCGAAGGTCAGCCCGTCGAGGCGATCGAGCGCCGCCGCCAGCGCCTCGGGCGTCGGCTCGCGGAACAGGACGCCGGTCTCGCCGTCGCGCACGGAGTCGAGCGACCCCCCGCCGGCGAAGGCGACGACCGGCCGCCCGGCGGCGAGCGCCTCGACGGGGACGATCCCGAAGTCGTCGAGCGCGGGGTGGACGACGGCGCGGCAGGCGGCGTAGAGCCGGACGAGCTCGTCATCGTCGACGCGGCCGCGCAGCTCGACGTTCGGGCCACAGAGCCGGGAGAGCCGCTCACGGTCCGCGCCGTCGCCGACGACGACCAGCCGACGACGTGGTGCGGGCTGTCCGGGCCGGCCGGGGAGCCCGAAGGCGCGCACCGCCAGCTCGACGCGCTTGTAGGGGACCAGCGCCGAGACGCAGAGGTAGAGCGGGTCGCCGGTGGGGGGCGCAGGATCCGGGACGCGCGCGAATCGGTCGGCGTCGACGGGGGGCTCGATCACCCCCGCCTCGCGGCCGTAGACCTTCCGGATGCGGGCTTGCGTGTAGACGCTGTTGGCGACCAGCGACTGCACGCGCGCGGTCGAGGCGAGATCCCAGCGGCGCAGGTAACGCGACAGTGCCGCGAAGGCGGCCCGCCCGAGCCGCCCGCCGGGGACTGCCGGCGCGTACTCGTCGGCCGCCTCCCAGATGTAGCGCATCGGCGAGTGGACATAGGAGACGTGCAGGGCGCCCGGCGCGGCGAGCGCCCCCTTGGCGACGGCGTGGCTGCTCGAGATGACCAGGTCGTACCCCGCCAGCGGCAGCGACTCGATGGCGCGCGGAAACAGCGGCAGCAGCATCCGAAACTCGGCGCGCCCGAGCGGCAGAAAGCGGGCGAGCGGATCGGTGAACGCGGTCCGCACGTCGCGGGCCGCGATCAGCGGCGAGACGGCGCCGCGGTTGTAGCGGAGCGTGAAGACCGGCGCCCGCGGGTAGAGCCGACAGAGCGACTCGAGCACCCGCTCCCCGCCCCGCATGGAGACGATCCAGTCGTGGACGATGGCGATGCGCGGGGTCATGGCGCGGCTCTCGTCGCGCCCGTCGCGCCGGGCGGAGTCTCGGCGAGCTCGGCCAGGAGATTCCGCGCGTCGCCGTCGGTGGCGGCCAGCGCCGCCAGGTGCGCGCGGGCCTCGTCGGCGCCGGCTCCGTCGCCGAGGTGTGCCGCTGCCCGCGCCCGGGTGTAGAGCGCGCCGGGGAAGGCATGCAGGATCTCGAGCGCGCGGCCGGCCGCCTCGCCCGCGCCGCGCGCGTCGCCGGCGTCGAGACGCGCCCTGGCCAGCGCCTCCCAGGCGTTCGCCGAGTAGGGCTCGATCGCCAGCGCGCGCTCGGCGGCGCGCGCCGCCGGCATGGGGTGGCCGGCACGCAGCTCGGCGTACGAGGCGCGGAAGGCCACCCGAAAGTCGCGGGGAGCGACCTTCGCCGCGCGGTCGAGGAACGGCAGCGCCCGCGCGGCGGCGTCGGCAGTGTCGCCCGCGGCCAGCGCCGCCTCGGCGCGCCCGAGGCAGTACGACGCCTCGATCTTTCGCGCGCACCACCAGCCCGCGCCGACGACCACCGCCGCAGCGAACAGCGTCGCCCCCACCAGCGCGCCGGGCGCGCGGCTGCGCGCGGGAACGGCCGACGGCGCCGGGCCGTCGACGGCGAGCAGGCCGAGCGCGACGCCGAACAGAAACAGCGTGGCCGGCATGGCAAACGGAAACCCAGTCAAGCCGCAGCCGAAGAACGCGCCGAGGGCGCCGGCGCAGGCGGCGGCGCGCCCTTCGCTTCGGTCGGCGCGCGCCCGGCGGAGGGCCACGGCGCCGAGCGCGGCGTAGAGCGCCAGCCAGGCGCCGAGGCCCAGCGGCCCGGACTCGGCCAGCCGCTCCAGCAGATCATTGTGGGCGCGGCGCGGGACGGCCGCCGCCGACAGCACGCCGTCCTCGCTGGCGTTTGGTTCGGCGTGGCGCGGGAAGAGCACGGCGAAGTTCCCCAGCCCGACGCCGACGAGCGGGTGGTCGCCGTAGAGCGCCAGGGTCCTCCGCCAGAGCCCGAGCCGCGTGCGCGCCACCGGCGAGGTTGGATCGACGGCGTCGTGCACGAGGCGCGTTGCCGGTTGGAAGCGCTTCGCGTCCAGCGAATCGTGGGCGGTCCAGCGGCCGGGGATCACCGCCGCCAGCAAGGCGAGGGCGGTCACGGCCAGCGTCGCGGTCAGCACGGCGCGCGACAGGTGCGGGCGCCGAAGCGCGAAGAAGACGGCGATGCCCAGCGCGCCCCCCAGCCAGGCGCCGCGGGCGCGTGCGACCGCCAGGTAGGCGATCTCCAGCACCAGCGCGAGCGCGATCGCGATCCTGGAGAAGCGGGGCGTGTCCGAGGTTCGCTCGCCGAACGGGAGCAGGCCCAGCCCGAACGGGATGGCCATCGCCACCGCCTCCGCTGCGACGTTGCGGTTGCCAAACGTCGATCCGGGGACGCTGATGGTGGGAATCGCCAGCGGCAGCAGCCTGAGGTGCTGCAGCAGCCCCACGAGCGCGACCAGCCCGGCCCCGGCGCTGATCGCCTCGAGAAGCCGGCGGCGGCTCCGGGGGTCGAACCGGGCGGCGAGCCCCGCGCCCAAAGCCACGCCCATGACGGCGGCCGTGCGGACCAGCTCGTCGGCCGCGTACGGCGCGCCGGGCGGGCGCCGGAGGATCGCGAGCAATGCCGAAAGCACGAGGACGAGTGCGAACGCGCCCGCGGCCACCACGACCGGTCTATTCCAGCCGGGGGGCGCCCACCGGGGACGCGCGGAGGCGAGTGCCCAGGCCGCGAACCCGAGCGCGCCCGCCACCACCAGCACGGCCAGCTTCGGCTCGACGAACGGCGAGGCGAGCGCGGGAAAGTAGCCGAGCGCGATCGCGACCGCCGCCGCGGCGAGCGCCGATGAGGCGGCGGAGGCCAGGTGATCGCGCGGGACCTCCACGGCTACACCGAGATCGACTCGCTCGTCTCCGGCGCGCGCGGGGCGCCCCATCGCGCGCGCAGCTCGTCGAGCCGCGCGTCGAACCGCGCCAGCACGCGCCGGCGGTGGTCCGAGAGGTGCAGCTTGAGGATCCCTCCCGAGACGACCACGTCCGACCCGCGCGCGCGGGCGGCGCGCCTGCCGAGGTGAAACCGCCAGGCCGTCGCCAGGGCCCGCTCGAGCGCCTGGCCACCGAGCTCGAACGCGCGCTCCGCGAGCTGCTGCACGCCGGCCGGGCCGATCGTCCCCACGGGGGCGCGCGGCTCGTAGCTCGGGTAGAAGCCGCGCACCCAGTCGCGGTTGGCGGCGACGAACCGGTCGAAGGTCTCGAGCCCGGCGATCGGCACCAGCGAGAGGGCCTGGTGGGCGGTGAAGAGATCGTGGTGGTAGGCGATCTCCAGGTTGTTCTCGTCGATGAGATAGTTCGGGCAGACGACGCCGCGCGTGTGGGTCAGCCGGCTGGCCAGAAACAGAAGGGTGTACGTGGTGTAGATACGCCCGGCCGCGGTGACCACGAACAGATCGATGTCGTCGCCGCCGCGGGCGTTCCGGTGGGCGGTGCCGCCCGACAGCGCCAGCGTCCGCACGAACGGCAGCGCGGCCAGCGCGGCGATGACCGGCTGGTGCCGGGCCAAGAGGTCGGCGGTCCGACGGATGCCGTCGGCGCGCCGGGCGACCAGCGCCTCGCGCCCGCGGAGCGTGAGGTGCCCTTCGCCGTCGAGGGTGACGAGGCCGGCGAGCGGCAGCGCCGCCGCGCGGCGGGCCACCTCGGTCGGGTCGAGCTGCGCACCCAGGCACGACCGCGACAAATCCTCGACGGTGACCGCGGCGTCGAACAGATCGGCATAGGCGACGGTGGCGGCGATGGCCCAGTCACGGGCGTCGGCCCCCGCCGGGGGCCGCGCCTCGGGGAGCGCCAAGGGGGTCGGGCGCGGCCTCGCCTGGCGCGCGCGCGTCTGCCGGGCCAGCGCCCACAACCGTTCGGCGGAGGTGGTCCAGGAGAAGGTCGCCGCGCGCGCGAGGCCCCGCGCCCGCGCCTCGGCCCGCGCGGCCGGGTTCTCGGCCAGCTCGGCCAGCTCCGCCGCCAGCGCGACCTCGTCGCCCGGCGGGACCAGGATCGCGGCGCCGCCGCTCACCTCGTGCAGCGCTTCGACATCGGTCGCCACGACGGGGGTGCCGCAGGCCATCGCCTCGACGACCGGGAGACCGAACCCCTCGAAGTGGGACGGGTAGGCCATCGCGACCGCGCCGCCGTAGAGCGCCACCAGGTCCTCCTCGGGGACGTAGCCGAGCAGGTGGACCCGACCCGATGCGAGGCGCAGCGCCAGCTCGGCGCGCAGCTCGCGGTCGCGCCAGCCCTTGGCGCCGACGGTCACCAGGTCGAGCTCGCCGGCGGGCGTGCCGGTGCGCGCGCGCAGCCTGTCGAACGCCCGCAGCAAGAGCGGCAGGTTCTTGCGTGGCTCCAGCGTCCCCACGGTCAGCAGGTAGGGGCGCGTGATCCCGTAGCGGGCGCGCACACGCGCGATCGCCGCCGCGTCGGGCGGGCGGCAAGCGGGGTGGGGCGCGCCGGGGAGCATCAGGATCCGGTCGTCGGGGACGCCCAGCAGGGCCGTCACGTCGCGGCGCGAGGCCTCGGAGACGGTGCCGACCGCCACCGCGCCACGCGCCACCACCGGCAGGAGCGGTCGCATGAGCGCGCGCTTCCGCTTGTTGAAGAACTGCGGCGTCCGGATGAGCGCCAGATCGTGGACCACGTTGACGTAGGGGCAGGGGGCGGCCAGCGGCGCCAGGTAATTGGGGAAGAGCGCGAAGTCGGCCCCGGCTTCCTCGAGCATGCGGCCGGCGTCCCGCTGCATCCAGAGGTAGCGCAGCGGCACGCCCGCCGTGCGCAACCGGCTTTGCCATTTCTCGGCGGTGGTCGGCGCGAGCGCGCGGTTGCCGATGAGCGCCACCTCGTCGCCGGGCGGCGCGGTGGCGATGAGCGCATCGACCAGGTGCTCGGTGTAGTAGCCGACGCCGGTGCGTTCGGCGGTGCAGGTGGTGACTTCGACGGCGAGCTTCATGGAATGTCATCCGGGGCGGCGCCGCCCGCTGCTTGTCGGCTCCGATCGCCCATGTCACAGTGCTCACGCCCGGCGCATTGTTCGAGAGGGGCCTGTCCGAAATGCTCTGTCGCCGTCTGGATCATCGTGAGCCGCGCGCCACCGGCGCCCTTCGGGGAGAGCGAAGTCTTCCACCACGGGCAGTTTCTTTCCATGCGCTTTTTTGCCCGTCCGGCGGAGCGGCGCGGCGGGGCGCCGCGTGACGGCGTCGCTGGGACAGCTGGGCAAGAACGGGAAGCTCGGCAAACTGGGCAAACTGGGCAAAGAAGGGCGGACTGCCTTAGGAAACGTCATCGTCAAGGCGCTGTCGGTCCCGGTCGAGAAGGCCTGCCGGGTGGTGCTGATGGTGGTGGCGGCGCCGATGCTGGGCGAGGCGGCGTTCGGCAGCTATCAGTTCGCGTTCGCCGCCACCGCGATGCTCGCCGTGTGCACGGATCTCGGAATGGGCGTCTGGACGACGCGCGCGCTGGCCCGCGATCGGACGCGCGCGCCGGTGATCGTGGCGACGGCGTTGCGGCTTCGCCTGCTGGCGTCTCTCCCCTATCTCGCGGCGGTGGCGCTGGCGGCGGCGCTGGCGGGGCCGGGCGACACGCGCCGCGCGCTGGCCCTGCTCGGGCTGGCCGCGCTGGTGAACGCCTTCGTCGACTATCTGCTGGCGATCTTCCGCGGGTTCGAGCGCCTCGGCGACGAGGCGCACCTCAACGTCGCCCGCGCGCTCTTCATCATGCTGGGCGGGCTCGTCGCGCTGGCGCTGCGGCGGACGGTGGCGTCGCTGTCGGCAGGCCTCTTCGTGGGGATGCTGGCCGTCGGGGCCTACGGACTGCGGCTGCTTCGGCGCGGTTACGGCCTCCACGTGCGGGCGGGGCGGTTCGATCGCGAGCTCTGGCGAGCCGCCGCGGGCGAGGCGCTGCCGCTCTGGCTGGCCACGCTGTTCTCGCTGCTCTACTTCAAGGGGGACGTGGTGGTGCTCAAGGTGTTCGCCAGCGACGCCGAGATCGGCGCGTACAGCGCGGCCTACAAGATCTTCGAAGGTCTGATGATCATCCCGTCGGTGGTGCTGGCGGCGACGTTCCCGCCGCTGGCGCGCGCCAAAAATGATCCCGAGCGCCAGCGCCGCTGGGAGGCGGCCCTGGTCGCGCTGCTGCTCGTCCTGGGGACCGGCGTCGCCGTCGCCGTCTACGCCACCAGCGATCGGCTGATCGGTCTCGTTTACGGCGCCGGGTTCGTGCGGGCCGCGCCGTCGCTGCGCGTGCTGGCCGGCGCGCTGCCGATTCTGTTCCTCAACTTCGGCCTCACCCACTTCCTGATCGCGCGCGATCTCGAGCGGCGCAACCTCGCGTTCGCGGCGCTCATGCTGGTGGTCAACGTCGCGGCCAACCTGGCGCTGATCCCGCGCCTGCTCGGTCCGGGGGCCGCCTGGGCCACGCTGCTCACCGAGGTGGCGCTCACGATCTGCTGCGCGATCGCGCTGTCGCTGCGGTCGAGCCGAACCTAGCCGAACCCTCTCACGATTCGCCACCTCTCCGGGCCGCAAACATCCGCAGACTCAAGTGGTTGCGGCCCGCGCAGGGCAACATCCGCGGAATCAAGTTGGGTGCGCGCGCGGCGCCGAGGCGGGGTGCTCGTCGACCCGCAACGGACCACCCGCACGCCTCCATCCGACGCGCGCCATCCAGGTGGCTGGCGACGCCGTCGCCGAAGGAGAGTCGGTGCTCGCGTCCGCGATCGCGGGCGCGCGCCGCCACCCCTGCCAGCCCGAAAAGTGCGGCCCCGAGCTGCGCGGGTCGATGCACGCGGGCGCCCGGAGGTGCTTTCGGAAGTTGAGCAGCACGTAGACCATGCTGACCCGCATCTGGCGCGGCGTGGTCAGGGCGCGCGCGTGGTAGCGGTCGCCGACAACCTGCCCCTTGCGCCCGAGGGCCCGGTTGACCGCCAGCGCCAAGCGGATTGCCAGGCCGTGCATACCCCCGCGGGCTCGCCGGGCCTCGTCCCCCTCGACGATGAAGTGGCCGTGGTCCTGCTGGATCGAGAAATGGACCACCCGGAACCGGTCGACCGAGGCCCGCGCGATGGCGCGCCGGAGCGCCCCGAACAGCCGGGGGGAGCGGAGCGACGGCAGCCCCGGCGTCGCCCGAATGGTGACCTGCACCGGGTATCGCGGATCGACCTTCGGGCGGGTGTCGTGGGGCATCGAGGGACGGCCGCGCGGTTTCCGCCCGGCGCCCTTGCGAGCGCCACCCCACGTGCGTGGTGCCCCGAGGGGCAAGTCGAGCTGACGCCGTCGCACCGTCTTGATTCCGCGCATGTCCCGTTGTCGGCGCGGACCGCGGCGGGTTGCGTGATGTGAGACCGGACGACCGCTGCGCGGCGCCGCTTGGGTGACTTGATTCCGCGGAGGTGCGGTCGGCGGAGCGGGACGCCGATGGGTTGTGCGCGTCGGTGCCCGGACGGCTCGACCTTGATTGCGCGGATGTTGGTGCCGCGCACGAATGTGACGATTCGGTCTGGCCGAACCTAGCCACGGCTCGGCCGCGCGCCAATCTCGCGCAGGAGGGCCGCGATCTCGGTGATCCCGAGCCGGCTGCCGGCGACGGTCAAGGGTGCGAGCGTCTGCTCGAGAAAGGCCCGCTGGGCGTCGTCGAGATCGGCGAACAACACGGCCGGCAGGGCCACTCCGCCGGCGCGCAGGCGTCGCAGGATCAGGATCCCCTGCGTCTCGGCGAGGCGCGCGCGCGTGCCGGCGTCGAGCGCCGCGGGGGCCGGTCCCCGCTCGTCGACCAGCTGCTCGGCGAGCGTGCGCCGGAAGTCCAGGTCGAGCAGGATGCCGTCGGCCGCCGGCGCGGCAGCGGCGGCCGTGGCGAAGTCGCGCGCCGGCCGGAATTCGAACGCCTCGCCCAGGAACCGGCGGAAGCGCTGAAGGTATTCGTCGCCGTCCTCGCAGACGACGAAGCGGACGCGGGACGGAGCCGGCGTGCTCACAGCGGAAACGACGCCCCCACCAGCTTCGAGAGCGGCGCCGCCTCGGGGCGGACCAGCAGGTGGCCGCGCCAGGCGCGGACCAGATCGCGGACGATGGCGAGCCCGCGCCCGCTCTCGCGCGCCTCGATCGATTCGAGCGTCAACGGCGCCTCGGCCGAGTCGCCGACCAGCAGAGTGACCCATTGCCGCCCCGTCACGTCGCGCTCGCGGTCGGCCCGCACGATCACCCGCGCGTCGGACCTTCCGGCGACCGCGGCCTGGGCGTTGCGCAGGAGGTTGGTGAAGATGGCCCCGAGCGCGTCGAGCTCGACGGGAAAATCGAGGTCGAGGTCGGCGAGCGAGAGCCCCGGCGGTGTCCACCCGGCGCCGCCGCGGCGCGACTCGACCTCGACGACGGCGATCCAGCCCGACAGGGCCGCCGGGTCGAGCCGCGTGCGCGGCCCGAGGCGCAGCAGCGCATCGAGCGCATCGGCGTGCGCGCCCCGCAGCCGGCGATCGATGGCGCCGAGCTCCTCGCGACCCTCCGCCGGCAGCCGCCCCGCCAGGAGCTCGGCGCGGGCGAGATCGCGAACCAGGGCGCCGAAGACCGGCTCGCGCGCGAGCGACCGCAACGGCGTGCCCGCCCCCCGCGCCGCCTGCTCCAACCGGCCATAAAGACCGGTCACCACGACCGAGGTGGGGCGCGGCTCGGTGAGAGCACGCGCGATCTCTGCGGGCGGAACCTGCGGATCGAGCGCGGCGCCGATGATGCCGGCCCGGTGCTTGAGGACGTCGTGGCGCAGCTCGGCGACGGTGCGGGCGACCTCGGGGAAGAGCGCGGGGCGCCGCCGGAGCGCCGAGGCGACGGTCCGGCCGCCCCAGCGGCGGCGCGCAAGCAGCGCAACGGCCAGGGCGCCGAGCGCCGCGCCGCCGAGCTCCGCGCGCCGCCGGCGTTCGTGACGGTCGCGTTCGTCGGCGCGGCGCGCCTCGGACCAGCGTTGCTGGGCCGCGCGCGCCTCGGGAATCCAGACGTCGGCGTCGGTCGACGCGGCGCCGGCGAGGGCGAGCGCGCGTCCGGCGCCGGCGAGCGCCGCGCCGTCGTCGCCGCGCATCGCCGCGAGGCGCGCCTGCGACCAGGCCGCCGCGGCGATGCGGCGATCCGCGGCGCGCGCGAGCAGGCGCTGGTCGGCGGCCTCGAGCTCGCCGTCGGGCAAGCGCGCGTCGAGCCGCGCCAGCCGGCCGAGCGGCCCGTCGTCGCCGGCGGGTGCCGCCGCGGCGGCGAGCTCGTAGCAGATTCGCGCGTCGGTTCGTCGATCGATGTACTCGTCGACGAGCCCGATGGCGACCAGCCGCTCGGCCGGCAGTCCGGCCACGCAGCTCCCGCCCAGCGCCCGCCGCGCCGCTTCCGGGCGATCCTCGAGCAGCCGGATGCGCGCCAGGAGCTGTGGAGACAGCTGGGCCGGGCCGGCGCCGGTTCGCCCGTCGGGCGCCGGACCTCCGCCGAGTCCCGCCCGCAGCGCGCGCGCTTCGGCCAGGTGCTCGGGGAAGGGCTCGCGGGCGACGTAGGCGACCAGATCGGCGAGCGCTCCCGCGCGATCGCCCGCCGCCGCGCGGGCCACCGCGCGCGCGAACCGCGCCTCCTGGACGTCGAGGGCGACGGCCCGATCGATCCAGGGGGCGACCAGCTTTTCGGTGTCGGCGCCGGCCGCGCCGCTCTTGCCCAGCTTGCGGACACCGTCGGCCAGCGCCCAGAGGCCCGGGCCGTCGTTCTGGAGCGCGTCGATCGTCGCCTGTGGAACCGCGCCGCCGAGCGCGTAGAGCGAGACCGCCGCGGCGACGAAGCCGGGGGAGTCGGCCAGCGCCTCCTCGACGAGATCGCGCCCCATGCCGATCGGATCGCCGACGTCGATCCACTCCTCGGCCTGCTGGTAGAGGGCGCGCGCGTGCTCGGACGGCGCCACCCCGCGCGGGGCGGGGGGGCTGACGGCGGCGCGGCGGCGGGCGATCTGCGCGCGGAGGTCGCGCAGGTCGGCCCAGGCCGGCTCCAGCGTGAGCGCCTGGCGCAGCGCCTCGTCGGCGCGATCGAGCTCCAGCGCGCCGCCGTGCGCCGCCAGCAGGCGCCCCAGCGCGCGCCAGGCCTGGGCGTTCGACGGCGCCAGGTTGACCGCGATTTCGAGGTTCCGGATCGCGTCGTCGACCCGCTCGGCCGCCTCGAGGCGCGCCGCTTCGGCAACCAGACGGTCGGCCGTCGCGGGCGCCGGCGCGGGCCAGTCCTCGAGCGCGCGCGCCCGCTCGTCGAGCGCGATCGTGTCGAGCAGATCGAGCACCCGCTTGCGCTGCGCGCGCGACAGCGCCGGCGCCGGCGGGGCCAGCAGCGGCTGCAGCCGAGCGCGCGCCGCCGCCGTCCGGCCCACGGCGCGCTCGAACCCGGCGATCCCGAGCAGCAGGTTGAACCGCCCCTTGCGGTCTTCCTTCAGCGCCTCGAGTCCTTTGTCGAGGAAGGCGACGACGGCGTCGCGGCGCTCCCAGCGGGCGGGGTCCTCGGCCAGCAGCTCGGCCAGGTTCACGTAGGCGTAATAGCGATGCGGGTCCTTCTCAATCGCGCCGCGCAACACCGCCTCGGCCTCGGCGCGGCGGCCCGCCTTGCCGAGCGCGAACCCGAGGTCGTTGCCGAACGCGGCGTTCGTCGGATCATGGTCAGCCGCCCGGGCGAAGAGATCGGCCGCCGCGGCGAAGTCCCCCGCCCGCAGGCGCGCCATTCCCTGCGCATGCTCGGCGCGGGCCGCCGCGCGCGCGGCGGCGGGCAGGGGCGTGGGGCTCTCGGGCGTGATGGACGCCGGAGCGGGCGCCGTCGTGTCGCGTGCGCCTCCGTCGGGCGCGGCGAGCGCCAGCGCGGCCACGAGCAGAGCGACCGTCGGGAGCGGCACGATCATGCGCGCGGTCCGCGCAGGTCGCGCAGCTTGAGCCCGAGCTGGTTCAGGCGCAGGTGAACCTGGCGGGCCGAGCCGCGCGGGCCGAGCAGCTCGCGCGCCATCTTTTCGAGATCGCCGGCGCAGGCGTCGAACACGGCGCGCAGGTACTGCCGCTCGACGTCGGCGGAGAGCCGGGCGAAGCTCTGCGCCGCGGCGACCGCCACCTCGACCCGGCGCGCCCCGTTTCGCACGGGCGCGGCCGTCGCGCGCGGCCTGCCGGCGGTCACGGCGCCGAGCAGCCGGGCGACCAGCGGGTCGGGGACGTCGAGCAGCGCGGGGGCGCGCGCCGAGGCGGCGGCCGGGGCGGCGTCGAGGTGCTGGGTCAGGGCGAAGACGAGCACGTTGGCGGCGCAGAGGCGCAGCTCGCGGTGGTTGCCCGGCCAGTCGTGCGCCGTCAGCCGCTCGAGCGCCTCCCGGCTGACGAAGATCGAGAAGGCGTCGCGCCGCGCACCGGCGGCGCGCGGGCGCCCGAACTGGACGGTGCTCTCGCCGTCGGCGAAGTCGTCGGGGGTGGGGAAGCAGGCCAGGTAGGCGCGCACCAGCGGGCGCAGCGGCTCGGAGCGCAGCGCCTCGAGAAAGGCGAAGCGGACCAGATCGGGGAGATCTTCGCGTCGCTCGCGCAGCGCCGGCACGCGCAGCCGGGTCGCCGGGTTGAGCCGCATGTAGAGATCGGCCCGGAACCGTCCGGCGTGCACGAGCGCCTCCACGTCCTCGTTCGTCGCTGCCACCAGCCGGGGCGCCGCGGGCCGTGGGCGGGTGTCGCCGAGCCGGGTGACCGCGCCACGCTCGAGGACCAGCAAGAGCTGCCGCTGCAGATCGAGATCCAGGTTGGCGATCTCGTCGAGGAACAGCGTCCCGCCGTGCGCCTGCTCGAACACGCCGGCGTGATCCTCGACGGCGCCCGTGTAGGCGCCGCGCCGCGCGCCGAACAGGTGCGCCGCCAGCAGCGCGGAAGGCACCGTCGACAGATCGGTCACGATGAGCGGGCCCTTGGCGCCCGAGCGCGGGTGGATCACGTGCTCGGCCAGGAAGCTCTTGCCGGTGCCCGTCTCCCCCTCGACCAGCAGCGGCAGCGGCGAGCGGGCGGCCGTCTCGATCTGCCGCCGCAGCTCGGTCATCGCCGGGGCGCGCCCCCAGAAGATAGGCCCCTCCTGCGCGCTGTGCGACAGCGCCAGCGCCCGCGAGATCTCCGCCGCCAGGCTGCGGCTGTCGACCACCTCGTTCTCGCATAGGTAGACCAGCGGATCGGCCGGCCGCTCGGCGCCGAGGTCGGAGCCGGTCGTGGTCAGCATGACGACCGGCAGCTTCGGATAGGTGGCGCGCAGCCTGTCCAGGATCAGCAGCCCCTGGCGCCGCCGCAGCGCCTCGATCGCCGCCCGCCGCGCCTTCGGCTCCTCCGGCACCTCCGACTTGTCCTCGGGGAGCAGCCGCTCCTCGGGGAGCGCGAAGTGCAGGTCCAGCACGACCAGGTCGGGGAGGGCGGCCTGCCGCCCGAGCGCCTCCGCCGCCTCCGCGTAGTCGTGCGCGCAGCGGAGCGGGCAGCCCCGTGTCCGCTCCTCGCAGACCTGGCAGGGGATGTTCCGGTCGCAGCGGGTGACGGTCTCGAACTGCGGCATCTGCCGGTGGACCATCTCGACGGTCTGATCCCGGTCGTCGATCACCAGCAGGCGCGGCATCTAGGGTCTCCTTGCAGGGGGGCCTCTTTCAAAGCGGCTCTTTTCAAAAGATCTCCTTCAAGGCGCGCGCCAGTCGGTCGAACGCCGGTTCCAGCGCGAGCGCGCCGTCGAGATCGCCGGCCCCGGCGGCGCCGAGGGCGGCGCCGAGCGCCACCTCGAAGGCATCGACAGCCGCCCCGGTCGGTCCCTCGGCCCGCAACGCGGCCCAGAGCGCGGTCGCGGTCGTCGGCGCTCCCTCGTCGTCGATCAGCTTTGCGACGAGCTCGCCGGGCCCGGGCGCGCCACCGAGATCGCGGCGATCGCGGGCCGGCCAGACGAGCCGCTTGACCAGATCGTGTCGGACGCGGGCGAGCCAGGGGTCAACGTCCACCTCTCGATTATATAGAATCCAATATCTAAAACATAGATCTTCGCGGTCCGGCGACGCGGTCGCCCCGGCGTTCGGGCGGTGGTCACTTCGGCACGGCCGCTGCAATCGCGACGGGCATCGAAAGGAGCCCGCCCATGGACACGCTCAAGGACCGCCTCAGAAGGATCGCCCAGCGCTGCTACGTCTTCTTCCGCGCCGCCGGCGCCGCCGTCGTGCTCGGTTGCATCGAGGTATTTGGCAGCCCGCGCGGCCGCCGGGTTCTCGCGAGCGCCGCCCTGGTCGGTCTGGGCGTGCTGCTCTGGTTCCGTCCGCCGGTGCAGGTGGTGCCGTCGGGCGAGGTCGGCGTGCGCATCAACCGCCTCACCGGCGGCGTCACCGTCGTTCCCGAGGGGCCGACGCTGATGGTCCCGCTCATCCACGAGCTGCGGCGCTACTCGCTGCGCGACCAGATCTACCGGCCGACGGAGAGCGCCAGCGCCGCGGGCGCGGCGCCGTTCCAGTCGGTCGAGGGGCTGTCGGTCGGCGTGGCGGTCACCGTGCGCTATGCGCTCGATCCGGCGCGCGTCGGCGAGGTGGCCAGGCGGTTGCCGGTGAACGTCGGCGCCGATCTGATCGAGCCGGTCGTCGAGGGCGTCCTCCACCGCGCGCTCTGCAAGCACACGGTGCGCGAGATCTTCACCGACAAGCGCGTCGAGATCCAGGACGACATCGAGGACGAGCTGACCGCGCTGCTGGGCGAGGACGGCATCACCGTCCGTTCGCTCTACCTCGGGCACGTCGACCTGCCGGAGCAGTACCGCGCGGGCCTCGAGGGGATGCTGGCCGAGGAGCTGGCGACGGAGAAGATGCGCTACACGCTGCAGCTCAAGGAGAAGCAGGTGAAGGAGACGGAGCTCGACGCCGACGCCGACAAGGTCACGCGCGAGAAGGCGGCCGAGGCCGCCGGCGCCGAGGAGATCATCGCCGCCAAGGCGCGCGAGGAGGCGATGAAGCACGTGCTGCCGCTCAAGGAGAAGGAGATCGAGCAGCGCCGCCTCGAGGCCGAGGCGCGCAAGGTGCAGCGGATGAAGGACGCCGAGGGCGAGGCCGAGGCGCGCAAGATCGAGACGGTCGCCGAGGCCGACTCGCGCCGCAAGCTCGCCGACGCCGACGCCTACCGCATCGAGGTCACCGGCAAGGCCAACGCCGCGCAGATGGAGCGCGACTCGGCGCTCATCGCCAAGAACCCGCTGCTGATCCAGAAGACGCTGGCCGACAAGCTGTCGGACAAGATCCAGGTGATCGTCGCGCCGCCGTCGGCGGGCGGCTTCTTCGCGGGCGGCCTGCTCGGATGCAGGGGCGCGCGCCCGCCGCGCCGGCCTCGACGCCGGTCGCCGCCAACGTCACCCCCGCCAACGCCGGCGCCGCGGAGGCGGAGTAACATGACCCCCGCGGTCGTCTTGCTGGTCGCCCTCGTCGCCGAGGATCCGGCCGTCCTCCGCAACGCCCCCCGCGACAACGCCCCTGCGCAGGTCACCCTGTGGCGCGGGGACTGGCTGGAGGTGCGCGGCGAGGCCGCCGGGTTCCTCAAGGTCTACGACCACCGCCACGAGCGCCCCGGCTACATCCGTCCGTCGCAGGTGCGCGAGTACCGGGTCGACGCGGAGACGGCGCCCGAGCTCGGCGCCGTCGTCCGCTTCCTGCGCGACGCCAGCGGGTACGAGTCGCTGGGGATCGGCTACGCGGCGCTGTCCCTGCGCGCCGCGCCGGCCGGCGCCGACACCAGTGAGCTGCTCGCCGCGATCGGCAGCATGGCCGAGCGGCTCGGGCGCCGGGCCTCCGCGCGGCGCGCGGACAGCAAGGACGCGACGCTCGCCGCGCACGTCGACGTCGCCGAGAGCTACGGCGTGAAGTTCGAGGTGGTCGAAGCGATCGAGCCGGGCGGGCGCGGGCGCGTCTGCTACGACGGCGAGGCCTGGACCGCGTGCTGGCCGCGCCGGCCGCGGCGCCGGCCGAGCGGGCGCGCGCCGCCCTATTCCTGTCGGTCGACCCCTGCCGCGACCCGGCGCAGCCGCCGGCCGAGGCGCGGCTCTGGAACGACCGCCGGGTGCGCGCCCTCGAGTCGATCGATTTCGCGGCGGCGGCTGCCCTTCCGGCGGCGCTCGGCGGGCGTGTCCGCCTGCGCAGCGCCGAGGCGCTCGCCTGGCGCGCCTTCGACGAGGCGAGGCAGGGCCACGCCGAGGCGGCAGCCCGTGCCGAGGCGGCGGCGGTGCGCGAGCTGGCGATCTGCGACCGGGGCGTGCTGGCCCCCGAGGATCTCGACCTCTACGACGAGACCGCCGTGCGCGTGGCCGCCTCCCGCTGGGCGACCGAGGTGCCGCCCAAGGGGATGCCGGCGCGCAAGACGGCGGTCTCGTTCGTCCCGCGGCCAGCCGGGCGAGACCTGCGTCCGCGTGGTCGAGGGCGCCAGCGACAAGGCGCGCCTCCTCGGCGAGCGCTGCACCTTCGGCGTCGTCTGGCCGAGCGCGCTCCGCTGGGCGCCCTCCGGCGACGTGGCGACGCTGGCGGTCCAGCCGCTGCCCGCCTGGACGGAGCTCTGGGTCCTGCGCCGCCGGGCGGACGGGTCGTGGGGGTTCGAGACGCTGACCCCGGCGACGGCCGATCCCGACGTCGGTTACGTCGAGGCGGCCGGCTTCTCGCCGGACGGCAGCCGCCTGCTCCTCGTTCGCGAGGCCCGGGCCTCCGGCCACGTCGCTCGACGCTTTCAAGTACTGGACGCCGCAACACTGGCGGTCGAGAAGTGGGCCAGCAGCGCCGGCAAGCTCTCCGCCTTCAAGCGCTGGAGCGCCCCCTCCTGGCGCGCCGGCACCCTGGCCCTACGGTAATCAAGGCCCGCCATGCGTGCCTGGTGCGGCGACCTCGGCGGTCCGGGTGATCTCGCCCATCCGGCCGCTCTGGTAGTCCTGCATCGCCTGGACGATCTCGGCCTCGTTGTTCATCACGAAGGGGCCGTAGCGCGCGACCGGCTCGCCGAGCGGGACCCCCGCGAGCAGCAGCATCCGGCCGCCCCCGACGACCCCGCGGAACCGCACGCCGGCCCCCGTTCCCAGAAGCGCCATCTGGCCGTCGTTCACCAGACGCCCCCCGTCCGCGCCGCCGAGCTTGACGCTCCCTTCGAAGACGTACACCAGTGCCTGATGGTCGCGCGGCACCGGCAGGGTGACGTCGGCCCCCTCCGCGACCGACCAGTCCTGGTAGACGATCGGCGTGTGGGTGTCGATGACCGCGCGCGCCCCCAGCGCCTCACCGGCGACCACCCGCACCTTCGCCCGACCGTCCGGGGTCTCGGCGACGGGGATCTGGGCGGCCGCGATCTCCTGGTAGCGCGGCCGGGTCATCTTGAGGCGCGCCGGCAGGTTCACCCACACCTGAAAGCCGTGCATCCGGCCCCCCTTCTCGCGCATGGCGCGCGAGGGCTCCTCGGAGTGGATGATGCCGCCGCCGGCCGTCATCCACTGGACGTCGCCCGGCCGGAGGGAGCCGCGGTGCCCGGCGGAGTCCTCGTGTTGCATCTCTCCGGAAAGCACGTAGGTGACGGTCTCGAAGCCGCGGTGTGGGTGGTCGGGGGCGCCGACCGCCTCGCCCGGCGCGTAGTCGACCGGCCCCATTTCGTCGATCAGCAGGAAGGGGTCGACCACGGTCAGGCCGTAGGACGGGAAAGGTCGCCGCACGATGAAGCCGCCCCCCTCCCGCTGCTTGTGGGCGGTCACGATGCGGAAGATTTCGCGGACGTCGTCGTTGCCTGGGGTGGTGGTCATGCTGTCTCGCCTCTGTCGATTTCGTTTCGATGTGTGTGGCGCGCCCCGGGTTACACACCTCGATTTTCCGCCTTCAAAAAACGAGACGTCGACCGCGCGGGTCTTACAATGATTACGTTCGAACCAGACTCAAGGGCAGCGAGGGACCGACGATGCAATCATCTATGAGCGACGTCGAGGCCTTGTTGAGCGTCGACGCCGGGCGTCTGCCGCCCGGGACCGTGGCGTTCTTCGAGCGCGATCCGGAGCGGACGCAGCGACGCGTCCTGGCCGTGTTTGCCTTCCTGGTCGGAAGCGCCGCGGTGGCCAGCCTGATCGGGGGGTTGAGCCGGCCGCCGATCGCGCTCTTGGCGCTGGTGACGATCGCGCTCTTCGTGTTGGCGCTGCCGCCCGAGCGCGATCCCGAGGAGGCGAGGCGCAAACGCCCGACGCTGGTGCTGACCGCGAACGGGATGATCGTGCGCGACGGCTCCGGGCTGCGCAGCTGGAGCTACGACGAGCTGGTCGACGTGCGGCCGTACCTTCTCCAGCAGCGGATTGGCCTCTTGATTCTCACGCGCGACGGCAGCCGTCAGTTCGTCGACACGCTCAACTTCAAGCGCGGCGAGAAGGTCAACGAGCTGATCGGCCGCCGCCTCAAGCCGCGCGAGGCGTGAGCCCCTGCGGCCGCGCCGGCCCGCTCAGATCGCGATCGCCAGACCGAAGTAGACGCCGATCGTCGTGACAGTGGTCGGCTTGCCCGACAGACCGAAGTCGAGCGTGGGGCCGAAGGTGACGGCGAGGTGTGGCGACACGATCACCGCGGCCAGCGCGTCGATCGTGAGCGCCAAGAAGTTCTGGGTCGACGAGCTGTAGATGTAGGTCACGCCGGCCCGTGGCCACACGCCCAGCCAGGGACCAACCATCTGCGCATACCCGATCCGCGGCGCGATCTCCAAGGCGTTGAGGCTGGGAGCGCTGGTGTTGGGAGGGACGTTGGAGTACGTCGTGCGCGAGTACGAGATCGCGCCGCCGGCGCTGATCCCCTTGATCACGAAGACGTCGAACGCGAGGCGCGGCCACTCGTAAGTGACCTGCCCAACGCCGGCGAATGCATTCGAAAACAGGCTGATGGTCGTGGCGTGCGCGCCGTTCGACGGGTGGTTGTAGTTGAAGCCGAACAGGTTCTCGGCCGACAGGACCATCTGGCCGCTGTCGCCGAACCCCGAGGGGCCGCCGGAGGACGAGGGGGCCGTGGGGGCCGGCGCCGCGCCCGGGGCCTCGAGGTTCTGTGCACGCACTCCCGCCGCCCACAACACGACCGCCAAACTGAGCAGGCCCTGCGCCATCCGTCTGTGGTTGCTGGTCATTCTTGGGTCCTTTCTTCTCGGGGTTAGAGCCGGACGCCAGGACAAACCATCGCCCAAAGGGGAGTTAAGTCAACAGTTGTCGACGGGGGCGAGGTGGGGTCAAGATTCCGCCGCACCGTGGACGCCAAGCGAGATGACCGCGCCGAAGCCACCGCCGAGGTCACCGCAGAGGAGCGCCGGCTGGACGAGGACGAGCGTCGTTTCCGCGACTGGAAGCGGTTCGGGCCGTACCTTTCGGAGCGGCAGTGGGGGACCGTGCGCGAGGACTACTCGGCGGACGGCGACGCCTGGCGCTCCTTTCCGCACGACCACGCGCGCAGCCGCGCCTACCGCTGGGGCGAGGACGGGCTGCTGGGCCTTTGCGACCGGCAGGGGCGCCTCTGCTTCGCCGTGGCGCTGTGGAACGGCGCCGACCCGATCCTCAAGGAGCGCCTGTTCGGCCTGACGGGACCGGAGGGGAACCACGGCGAGGACGTCAAGGAGCTCTACTTCTATCTCGACGCCACGCCGACGCATTCATACGGCCGCGCGCTCTACAAGTACCCGCAGCGCGAATATCCCTACGCGCGGCTGGTCGAAGAGAACGGCAAGCGCGGGCGGGAGGAGCGCGAATTCGAGATCACCGACTGCGGCCTCTTCGAGGACGACCGCTACTTCGACGTCACGCTCGAGCACGCCAAGGCAGCGCCCGACGACCTCTGCCTGCTCGTCACCGTCGCCAACCGCGGGCCCGAGGCGGCGTCGCTGCGTGCTGCTGCCGACGCTCTGGTTCCGCCAACAGCTGGTCGTGGGGGCGGCAGGGGGAGGGGTATCTGGCCGCCGACGCCAAGCCGTCGCTCTGGGCCGTGGGGGCCGGGGAGATCGACGTCTCTCACCCTTCGCTCGGGCGCTTTCGTCTGTCGGCCGAGCCGGTGGGCGGCGTCGCGCCCGAGCTGGTCTTCACCGAGAACGAGACCAACACCGAGCGGCTCTACGGCACGCCGAACGCGACGCCCTACTGCAAGGACGCCTTTCACGCCTACGTCGTCGGCGGACGCGCCGACGCGGTCAACCCGGCGCGGCAGGGAACCAAGGCGGCGGCGGTCTACCGACTCACGGTGCCGGCCGGCGGCGAGCTGCGCGTCCGGCTGCGGCTCGACGAGATCCCGGGCGACGGTCACCCGCCGGCGCCGGCGCCGTTCGCCGGCTTCGATCGCGTCGTCGAGAAGCGCCGGGCCGAGGCCGACGCCTTCTACGCCCGCAAGACCTGCGCGCTCGCGCCGGACGAGCGGCGGGTCGTGCGCCAGGCCTACGCCGGGCTGCTCTGGTCGCAGCAGTTCTACCAGTACGAGGTGCGGGCCTGGCTGGAGGGCGATCCGGCCGCGCCGACGCCTCCGGAGAGCCGCCTCGACGGCCGCAACTCCGACTGGCGCCACCTCTACAACCGCGACGTGCTCTCGATGCCCGACAAGTGGGAGTACCCCTGGTACGCCGCCTGGGACCTGGCGTTCCACACGTTGGCGCTCGCGCGCATCGATCCGGCGTTCGCCAAGGAGCAGCTCGTGCTGCTCACGCGCGAGTGGTACATGCACCCGAACGGACAGCTCCCCGCGTACGAGTTCGCGTTCGGCGACGTCAACCCGCCGGTGCACGCCTGGGCCGCCTGGCGCGTCTACAAGATAGCCGTCGGGCCGGGCTGCGATCGCGACCGGGTCTTTCTGGCGCGGACGTTCCAGAAGCTGCTCCTCAACTTCACTTGGTGGGTGAACCGCAAGGACGCCGCGGGGCGGAATCTTTTTTCGGGCGGGTTCCTCGGGCTCGACAACATCGGCGTGTTCGACCGCTCGAAGCCGCTGCGGACGGGCGACTTCCTCGAGCAGGCCGACGGCACGGCGTGGATGGCGTTCTTCTGCGCGACGATGCTGTCGATGGCGCTGGAGCTGGCCAGGACCGATCCGGCCTACGAGGACATGGCCTCGAAGTTCTTCGAGCACTTCGTCCACATCGCCGATGCGATGAACAGCTTCGGCGGCACGGGCCTCTGGGACGAGCCCGACGGTTTCTACTACGACCGGCTGCACGTCGACGGCAGCGAGACGTCGCTGCGCGTCCGTTCGATGGTCGGCCTCCTGCCGATCATCGCCGTCGAGGTGCTGGACGAGGCGGTCATCGATCGGCTTCCGGCCTTCAAGCGGCGGATGCGCTGGTTCCTCGACAACCGGCGCGATCTGGCCGGCCGCGTGGCGCTGGGCGAGGGCGGCGGCGGGCGGATGCTGCTGGCCATCCCCTCGCGCGCGCGGCTCGTGCGCGTGCTCGCCCGCATGCTGGACGAGCGCGAGTTCCTCTCGCCGTACGGCATCCGCTCGCTGTCGAAGATCCACGCCGAGACCCCGTACCGCTTCGACTTCGGCGGCCAGACTCTGACCGTCGACTACGAACCGGCGGAATCGACGATCGGCCTGTTCGGCGGCAACTCGAACTGGCGCGGCCCCGTCTGGATGCCGGTCAACTACCTGCTCATCGAGGCGCTCGAACGGTATCACCACTTCTACGGCGACGACCTGCGCGTCGAGTACCCGGTCGGCTCCGGGCGGGGGCTCACGCTGCTCGAGGTGGCGCGCGCGCTCGAGGCGCGGGTGGCGGGGATCTTCCTGGCCGGTCCCGACGGTCGCCGCCCCTTCCAGGGCGACGACGCGCAGCTCGGCGCCGATCCGGGCTGGCGCGAGCTCTTGCTCTTTCACGAATACTTCCACGGCGAGACCGGGCGCGGCCTCGGCGCGTCCCACCAGACCGGCTGGACGGCGCTGGTGCTGCGCTTCATCGAGGACCTGGCGCGCGCGCGCGGCGGCACCCCCAAGCCATGACGGCCGGACGCGCGCTCGGCGAGCTGGTGGAGGCGTTCCTGGCCAGGACGCTTCCGCGCGCCGAGTGGACACACGAGGCCCACCTCCGGGTCGGCGCCTGGCACGTCCACCACCACGGCGCCGATGGCGCGCTGTCGCTGCTGCGCGAGCGGATCCGGCGCCTCAACGACCGCCACGGAACGGCAAACACCGCGACCAGCGGCTACCACGAGACGATCACCGCCGCGTACGCGGGGCTCATCGCCGACTTTCTCTCGGCGGCGAACGCCGGTCGCGACCTCGAGGCGCGCGTCGCCGCGTTGCTCGCGAGCCCGCTCGCCGACCGCGCGGCGCTGTTTCGTTTCTGGTCGCGCGAGCGGCTTCTTTCGCCGGAGGCGCGCGCCGCATGGCTGCCGCCCGATCTGGCGCCGCTCCGCTGGCCCGCGCTCTGACCGCCGCGGCGGCGCGGTTGTTGCCGGCCGGCAGGGAACCAACTACCGTCACGCCATGCGCGAGGCGACGGTTTGGCAACGGGGTGGCGCCGCGGGAGTCATCGCCGCCCTGGCGGTCGGTTGCGCCGCCCTGGCGGGCGGTTGCGGGGGCGGCTCCGGCTCCGGACCGACGGCGCCGAGCGCCTGCGCCGACTACGCCAACAAGGCCTGCATGGCCGCGCAGAGGTGCGAGCCGGGGGTGATCCAGTACTTCTACCCGGCCGGTCTCGGGAGCTGCGTGTCGACCGCCCAGCTGGCCTGCGAGGCATCGATCGAGGCGCCACAAACCGGCGAGACACCGGCGCTCGTCTCGCAGTGCGGGAACGCCCTCGCGGCGATGACCTGCGCCGCGTACTTCTCCGCCTCCAACGACCCGAGCTGCCTCCCCCACGGCGGCACCATCGCCAACGGCGGCTCCTGCGGAGACCCCTGGCAGTGCGCCAGCGGCCGCTGCGCGCTTGCGAGCGCCGGTTGCGGAACCTGCGTCGGGGAGGTCGCGCTCGGCGGTCCTTGCCTCGGCATCGAGTGCGCCGACGGTCTCACCTGCGCGGCGTCGGGGCGCGGGTCGCAGAGCTTCGTCTGCTCGAAGCCGGTGTCGACCGGCCAGCCCTGCTTCGATTCGAACGTCTGTCCCAGCAACACCGCCTGCGGGGTGACCACCGGGACCTGCGATCCGCTGCCCGGGGCTGGAGAGACGTGCGACACCATGCTGACGTTGTGCGATTTCTCGACGGATTTCCTGCTGTGCGATCCCTACCTCGCCGTCTGTGAGGCGCCGGGCGGAACGGCGCAACCGAACCAGGCGTGCGGGTGGATCACCGCCACCTCGCCCTATCTCGCGTGCAACGGCCTGTGCGTGTTCAATCCGGGCAGCAACGCCGGCACCTGCTTCTCGGAGCTCGCGCAAGGGCAGGCCTGCACCAGCGCCGACCTCTGCGGCTACAACCTGCAGTGCGTGGGGGGCGTCTGCATCCCCATCGGCCCGACCGCCTGCGACGGCACGCCCGTCGACGCCGGCTGGGCGCCCGTCGATGCGGGAACGGGCCCCGCCGACGCGGGGAGCGACGTCGCGCCCGACGCCGGGCTGTCGCGGCTCGACGCCGCGGTCGACTGAGTCGCGCTCAGGCCGGCAGGCGCGCGACCAGCGCCTCGGAGGCCTCCCAGAGCCGCGCCGCCAGCGCCATGTCGCGCCCGACGGGCCGCGTCTCCGACGGGTTGCAGTCGGCGTAGTACGCGCCGGTGACCTTGGCGACCGCTGGGCTGGCGGCGAGATAAGCCTGCGTCGCCGCTCCCTGGGCCGGGCTCTTGAGCGCCAGCGGCGTCAGGATCTGGAGGGCCAGGCGCGCCGGCGCGGGCAGCGTGCGCCCGATGTTGGTGGCGATGACGCCCGGGTGGAGCGTGTTGGCGGTCTGCGCGCCGTTGCCGAGCCGCCGCGCCAGCTCGCGCGTGAACAGGATGTTGGCCAGCTTCGAGGCGCCGTAGGCCTTCATCGGGTCGTAGCCGCGCTCGCCCGAGAGGTTGTCGAAGTCGATCCCGCCGGGCGGCGCGCGCCGGTGGGCGTTGCTGGCGGTCACCACCACACGCCCGGTGGGTGCCAGCCGATCGAGGAGGCCCGTCACCAGGATGAAGTGGCCGATGTGGTTGGTGAAGAGGTGCAGCTCCCAGCCGAACTTCTGTTGCGGCGTGGGGAGGGCCATCACGCCGGCGTTGCAGACGATCGCGTCGAGCGGCGCTGCGCCGCTCTTGACCGCGGCGACGCAGGCGCGCACCGAGGCCGGCTCGGAGAGCTCGCAGGCGAGCGGCAGGAAATCGCCCTCGAGCCCGGCGCAGGCGACGCGCGCCTTTTCGATCGTTCGGGCCGTGGCGATGACGCGCGCGCCGCGGAGCGCGAGCGCCCGGACCGTCTCGAGACCGATCCCCGAGTTGCACCCGGTGACCAGCATCGTCTTCCCCGAGAGATCACACCCGGCCGTCGCCTCCTCGGCGGTGGTGGCGTACCCGAGGCCGTTCGGCCCCTTCCCCTTCAGCGCGGCGACCAGCGACATGCGTCGCTCAATATCAGAAGAACGTGTGGCGACCAACCCAGCGGCGGGTCGCCAGCGGGCGTCGCGGCGGGTGATCGTTGACCAGCGTCCCCTCGACCATCACCGGCCCCGAATTTCCGAAGAGGTCGAGGCCGCCGGTGTTGTCGCCGCCGGTTCCTTCGACCACCACGCCGAACTGGCTGTCGCGGCCGTCGTTGAAGAGGACGACCGTGCGGCGGGCGCCCGGCGTGACCGCGGGCTCGCCGCAGCAGACGTTGGAGACCAGCACGCCGTCGCCGGCGGCGTCGGCGGTCGGGTTGTCCGGGATGCTCACCAGGTTGCGCTCGACCCAGGTGTCGTCGGCGGCGAAGACGAAGATGCCGGCCATCGAGAAATCTCCGAAGCCGTCGGGGATGGCGCCCGCCACGCTGTTGCCGACGACGACGTTGCGCTCCGGGCGGTTGATCGCCGCGGCGGGCCCGCCGGGGCCCGCGATCGCGTCGCGGGCCAGCTGGATCACGATGCCGTCGCCCCCGGCGCAGAAGGTCCCCGTGCAATCGAACAGCGTCAGCCCCTCGATCCGGTTCCAGGCGATGAGCCAGCCGTCGCCGGCGGTGTTGGTGATCGCCTGGACCGTTCCCAGGAAAACGTTGTTCGTCACCCGCACTCCGTTGGCGAAGCGGGCGACGACGCCCAGGGCGAGCGGGTCCAGGTCATCCTCGGCGATCCCCCGGCCGTCGAAGACGAAACCCTCGATCCGCGTTCCGCTGGCCGGGTTGCCGTCGGCGCTCCCCGGCAGGTAGAAGCCGGCGCGCAGCTCGTCGGAGATGGTCGGGCTCTCGGGGCAGCCGACGATGGTGGCCTGTCCGTGACCGAGCAAGGTCAGCGGGGCCGCCAGCGTGGCGCCGCAGTAGCTGCCGGGCCCCACGTCGATGACGTCGCCCGCGTTCGAAGCGTCGACCGCCGCCTGGATCGTCCGGTAGATCCCCGGCACCTGTCGCACGCGCGTCCTGGCGGCGGCGGACGTCGACGCCAGCAAGCAACACGCGACCACCATCCCCATTTTCGTCATCCCTAGGTTAAACATCGCCGCCTCCCGATCTTCCCAAGTTCGAGCGCAATATAAACGCCCCGGGCGGCACGGACCAGCCGTCATTCGGCTGATCCGGATCCTCGAATGGCGTCAGGTCCCGTTTCCGCTCAAGGGAACAAAAATGTTGAGGCAGCTGCCGCCCGCGGCCGGGCACTCGGCGACATCGAACGTGCCGCTGGTGACCCCGGTGGCGGTGGGCGCGAAGGTGCCGGTCATCACGCAGGTCCCGGGGCCGACGAAGCTCGCGCAGGTGCCGATCGCAAACGTGAACGGAATGGTCTCCGACCCAAGGCGCGCCTTATAGCCGGCGTCCACCGTCACCGTGAGCTGCCTCGTGCCAGTGCCGTTGACCGCGACATTGCCGAAATTGAGGCTGGTGGGGCTCGCGGCGAAGGCCCCCACGCCGTTTCCGGTGACAGGTACAAAAATGTTGTTGCAGCTCCCGCCGCCGACGGGGCACTCGGCGAGATCGAACGTGCCGCTGGTAATTCCGGCGGCGGTGGGCGCGAAGGTGCCGGTCATCACGCAGGTCCCCGGGCCGGTGAAGCCCGCGCAGGTGCCGATCGCGAAGGTGAACGGGATGGTCTCCGACCCCAGGCGCGCCTGATAGCCGGCGTCCACGGTCACCGTCAGCTGGCTCGTGCCCGTGGCGTTGACCAGGACATTACCGAAATCAATGCTGGAGGGGCTCGCGGCGAAGGCCTCGCCGCCTCCGGCTCCGGTCAAAGGGACAAAAACGTTGTTGCAGCTGCCGCCGCCGACGGGGCACTCGGCGAGATCGAACGTGCCGTTGGCGCCCCCGGCGGCGGTGGGCGCGAAGGTGCCGGTCATTACGCAGGTCCCGGGGCCGGTGAAGCCCGCGCAGGTTCCGATCGCGAAGGTGAACGGGATCGTCTCCGACCCCAGGCGCGCCTGAAAGCCGGCGTCCACGGTCACCGTGAGCTGTTGCGTGCCCGTGGCGTTGACCGCGACACTACCGAAATCGATGCTGCTGGGGCTCCCGGCCAAGGTCACCACCGCGTTTGCGGTCAAAGGTATGAAAATGTTGTTGCAGCTGCCGCCGGCAGCGGGGCACTCGGCGAGATCGAACATGCCACTGGAAACCCCGGGCGCGGCGGGGGCCGCGAAGGTTCCGGTCATCACGCAGGTTCCCGGGCCAACGAAGCCCGCGCAGGTGCCGATCGCGAACGTGAACGGGATGGTCTCCGACCCCAGGCGCGCGACATAGCCGGCGTCCACGGTCACCGTGAGCTGGCTCGTGCCGGAGGTGTTGATCGGGACATTGCCGAAATCAATGCTGCTGGGGCTCCCAGCGAAGCTCGTCACGGCGTATGCGGTCAAAGGAATCAGGATGTTGTTGCAGCTGCCGCCGCCGGCAGGGCACTCGGCGAGATCGAACGTGCCGTTGGCAAGCCCAGACGCGGCGGTGGGGGCGAAGGTTCCGGTCATCACGCAGGTCCCGGGACCAACGAAGCCCTCGCAGGTGCCGGTCGCGAACGTGAACGGGATGGTCTCCGACCCGAGGCGCGCCACATAGCCGGCGTCCACGATCACCGTGATCTGTCGCGTGGCGGAGGTGTTGACCGGGACATTACCGAAATCGAGGCTGCTCGGGCTCGCGCTGAAGATCGCCACGCCGTTGCCGGTCACCGCCATCTCGACGCTTGTGCAGCCGCCGTGTTGGGTGCACTCGGAGACATCGATGACGCCGCCGGCAACGCCGGTCGCGGTGGGCGTGAAGGTACCGGTCATCACGCAGGTCCCGGGGCCGGTGAAGCCCGCACACGTGCCCTGGTCGAACGAAAATGGCCCGGTCTCAGCCACGTGCGCCTGATTGCCGGCGGCGACGGCGACGGTGAACTGGCGCGAGGCGGTCGTGTCGAGAGGGACATTGCCGAAATCGATGTTGCCGCACGAGCCGTTGGCGCAGGCCAGGCAGGCATTACCGCAGGCGCCGCAGTTGGCCGGATCGGTCGCGAGATCCGTGCAGGTGCCGCCGCATTCGACCTCGCCGCCGGTGCAGGTGTCGGAGGAGTCGCCCGACCCGTTGCAGACGTACGCGGTGTGCTGGATCTCCGGCATCTCGAGCACGCCGTCGCCGTTGGAGTCGATGCCGACGTCGATCCGCTGGCCTCCCGTGGCGCAGTTCGTCCCCGGCGGTTCGGTCGTCACTGAGACGAGCGATTGCGCGCCGGTCGCGCCCGTCGTGCCGACACCCGTCGCACCCGTCGCACCCGTCGCACCCGTCGCACCCTTGGGCCCAGCCGGCCCGGTCGCGCCCGTCGCTCCGGTGGCGCCTGTCGCGCCCGTCGGCCCCGCGGGTCCCTGGGGGCCCGTGACGGAGGCGCATGCCCCAGATGTTCCCGTGCTGGTCAGGGTGAAGTCGGCCTCACGGGCGCCCGAGATGTTGTTCAACGTGGACGAGGCCGTCGAGCAAGCAGCGCCGGCACTGGCGGAGACGCCGTAGCTCCCGTTCGCGAGCCCCGTGAAGGCATAGTGGCCGCTGGCATCGGTGGCGGCGTTGCCGGCTGCATTCCCCGACAAGGTGACGGTTGCTCCCGAGAGCGGACCGTGCGGTCCCGCCACGGTCCCCATGATCGAATCGGGTCCCGTGCCTTCGTTCACGCCGTTCTGGGCAAACGGAATCGCGGTCCAGCTGCTGCCGGTGCACGCTTCGAACGTCGCCTGGCTGACGATGTACAGAACCTGGTCGATGTTCGACGCGGTGCAGGCGGTCGCGACGAACGCGCTGCCGTTGCAGGTCTCCAGTGTCCCGGTGCCGCTGCTGGACAGAAACACGACCTGCCCTTTGTTGGCGGCGGTGCAGGCGGGAAGCGTCGTCACCGTCGTGACGGCCGGTACGACGCTCGGAGTCGCTTGCGGGGCCGAGCTCGAAGTCGCCTGCGGGGCCGCGTTGGAACAGGCAACGCCGAGAGCGGCGAGAGCGGTGGCGAGGGAGACGGCGCGAAAGCGATGAGATGACATGTTGAATCTCCTGAGGATGGGACTTTGGAGCGCGCAGTGTTGTCCTACGCCGTCTCTTCCGTCAACATCTCTTCTCTGGGTTTTTGCCGTCAGAGAGAGCGCGACCAGCGGAGGCGGCGAATGGAAGCCGCCCACCGAAGGCCTGGCGGACGGTGATTGCCATGTTCACCGACCTCGAGAGCCGCCGTCAGTTCTGAGGGCGGCTCGCTGACTGCCGTGACCCCAGCGAACTACTGACGGAGTCTCCACCCGCGACGCCGCCGTCCCCGGCCGGCGGCCGCTACGACCATGACGTCGTCGGTCGTGGTCTGCTTGCCCTGACCACGCAAATCTATCTAGAAATCCAGCAGCCCTTGCCTGATTCGCTCAGGATGAGCATCTTCCCCACATGAACAAAGATCAAAAGGGTGGCGCTGGGCAGATCGTCAAGGGCCGGATCAAAGAGGTCGCCGGTATTGTTTCCGGCAACAAGAAGCTGGAAGCCGAGGGCCTGGCCGATCGAGTCGTCGGGGCGGCGAGGTCCGCAGTGGGTACGGCGAAGCACGGTGCCGCCAAGAAGCTCGATCGTTAGTCGAGGTGACAGACGAGGCCCACGGAGCGCACATGAATTCGAATTCAGATGTCGTACCGCCACCGAGTCGAAGGATTGTGCTGCTGACCAAGCTCAAGAACACGACGATGCACCTTGGATCGAGGACACAAGCGTTCTTCCGCAAAGGGGATGAGCTGGAGGCCGGTGGATTCGAGAACCTTCCCCATGACGATCCGACGCTCGTTCCGGCCAAGCTCGGTTTCCGCAGCTTCGACAGAGTTCCACGCCATCGCGCGCCGATGCTGCTCGCCTTTCTGGTGCTCGCGACGGCGGCCGTGCTCGCGTTTGGGTGGCTCTCGGCTCGCGACCTTCCCCACGGGACGGCTCGCGTCGCGGCCTCCCTCCGAGCCAACGCGTCGAGCGAGTGGGTTCGGCTCAGAGCATTCCTCGCCTCCAGGCACGGCGCGCCGTAGCGGCGAGCGACGTCGCTACCCCGCGTGGCGCTTGAGCGTGTTGCCGGTGAAGGTGGCGGCGAGATCCCAGACGGCGCTGGGGAAGCGGTGGGCGTCGGCGAGGACGTCGTCGACGGCGCGCACGATCCAGTCCTCGTCCTCCTGACTGAGGCAGAGCGGCGGGAGCAGCTTGATGACGTACATGTCGTGGCCGGCGACCTGGCTCAGGATGCGGTGGCGGCTGAAGAGTGGCAGGACGACCATCTGGCAGTAGAGGCCCTTGGTGGCCTTGTCGACCAGCGCCCAGGCGGCGCGCAGCTTGAGCGACTTCGGCGGGCCGAGCTCGAGGGCGATCATCATGCCGCGGCCGCGGACCTCGGCGAGCAGCTCGTAGCGCGGCACCAGCGCCTGCAGGCGGCGAATCAGGCTCTCGCCGCGGCGGGCGGCGTTGTCGATCAGCTTCTCGTCGTCGAGCACCTGCAGCGTCGCCAGGCCCGCGGCCATCGCCAGGTTGTTCTTGGCGAAGGTCGAGCCGTGGACGACGGCGCGGTCCATGCGGTCGAACGTCTTGTCGAAGATCCACTTCTTGCCGGCGACGGCGCCGACCGGCA
This sequence comes from uncultured Pseudomonadota bacterium, assembly GCA_963831685.1. Classification (GTDB taxonomy): domain Bacteria; phylum Myxococcota_A; class Polyangia; order Fen-1088; family Fen-1088; genus JADGRB01. The sequence continues at coordinate 365,988 of CAWHRJ010000002.1, read as the reverse complement.
CGTAGCCGCCGGAGAGCGCCTTGGCGACGAGCACCAGATCGGGGTCGACGTTCTCGGCCTGCGAGGCGAGGAAGGTTCCGGTGCGCCCGAGCCCCGCCTGCACCTCGTCGGCGACGAACAGCGCGCCGTGTCGGCGGCAGAGGCGCGCCGCCTCGGCGAGGTAGCCGGGGGCCGGCAGGTTCACCCCTTTGCCCTGGATCGGCTCGACGAAGAAGGCGGCGACGTCGCCGCCCGCGAGCGCGCGCTCGAGCGCCGGCAGATCGTTCCAGGGGACGCGCACGGCGTCGGCGAGCAGCGGACCGAAGCCGTCGCGGAAGATGGTGTCGCCGTTCAAGGACAGCGCACCCATCGTCAGGCCGTGGAACGCATGGTCGCAGAAGATCAGCTTCGCGCGGCGGGTCGCCTGGCGAGCCAGCTTGATGGCCGCCTCGACCGCCTCGGTGCCGGAGTTGCAGAAGAAGACGCGCTCCTGGCCCGGCATCCGCGCGAGCAGCTTCTCGGCCAGCATGCCCGCGAGCGGCGAGACGTCCATCTGCACGAGGTCGGCGAGATCGGCGCCGAGCACGTCGGCGAGCGCGCGCTTGACCGTCGGGTGGTTGCGTCCGATGGCGAACACGCCGAACCCGGAGAGCAGGTCGAGGTAGCGCTGGCCGTCGCGGTCGTAGAGGTAGGCGCCCTCGGCGCGCACGTAGTGGCGATCGAAGCCGATCGTCTTGAGCACCTGGACCATCTTCGGGTTCAGGTACTGCTCGTGCAGCGTGAACTTCTCGCCGGCACGGGCGGCGAGCGCGTCGAGGATGCCGCCGTCGCCGTCGCTCATGCGGCGTCACCTCGCGCGGGGGCGCGGGCGGGCAGAGTGGGCAGAGCGGGCAGAGTGGGTAGCGCGGACTCGGCGGCGCGCGCCAGCACCTCGGCGCACCGGCCGACGCGCTTGCGCAGCGCCAAGAGCTGCGGCAGCGCGCCGGGGTCGGCGAAGAGGCCCCGCAGCACCCGCCCGCGGTTGACCGCGCCCCCGGCGTCGAGGCTACGGTTCAGGAGCGCGGGCAGGTTCTCGTCGACGCGATCGCTGACCGCGCGCAGGACCACCCAGGGGATCGCCCGCGCCTCGGCGGCGGCGACGTAGACAGCCGATTCGAGATCGACGACCGCCAGCCCGGAGCCGGCCTGCACCGCGAGGCGCCGCTTCTCGTCGGCGCTGTCGGCGATCCGGCGGGCGCTCACGATGACCGCCGGTCTCGCGCCGGTCGCCTGGGTCGCGGCTGCCAGCCACGCAGCGTCGGCCTCGCGGGCCCTGCCGACCTCGTCGGTCACACGGCTGGCAACCACCAGATCGGCGGTGGCCAGCTCGGGGCTCAGCGCGCCCGAGACGCCGAGGACGACGAGCGCCTCCGCGCCCGACGCCGACAGCAGCTCGGCGACGCCGGCGCGCGCGTTGCGGGCCCCGTCGCCCGTTGCCGCCAGCGCCACCTCGCGCCCGCCGAGCCGCCCCCGCTCGATGGAGATCTCGCCGTGCTGATGCGAGGACGCCGCCACCAGCCGCGCGCGCAGCGGCGCGAGCTCCTCGGGCATCGCGGCGACGATCGCGATGGTCATCGCGATCGTCTCACCCCAGGAAGTTCCAGGCGGCCATGCGCACCAGGTCTTTCGGGCTCTTGCGCAGCCCGCGCACCGCCGAGGCCTCGAACCCGCTGTGCATCGCGCAGTTCTGGCACTTTTCGTCCTGGCGCGACTCCCAGTAGGCCCAGTCGGTCTTGGTCCAGAACTCGGTCCAGTCGGGGACGTACTCCTCGCCGATGAGGTAGCAGGGCTTCTTCCACCCCTTGGGCGTGAAGGTCACCGTGCTCCAGGGCGAGCAGTCGTACTCCCGCAGGCCGGCCGCGAACTCCAGGTACATCGGCGTCGACTGCATCCGGTAGTCCTTGGAGAGCTCCAGCACGCGCTTGAACTTGCGCTGGACCTCCTGCTTGGTGAGGAAGATGTCGGCCTTCACCGACTCGTAGTGGTAGCCGGGCGAGACGAGCAGCCCGTCGACGCCCAGGCCCTTGACCAGCTTGCAGAGCTCCTCGATCTCCTCCAGCGACGTCTCCTTGAACACCGTGGTGTTGGTGGTGACGTGGTAGCCCTTCGCCTTGGCCTGCCGGATCATCTCGATCGCCTTGTCGAACACGCCCGCGCGCGCGCAGACCTTATCGTGCGTCTCGCGCATCCCGTCGAGGTGGACATTGATGGTGAGCCGCTTGTGCGGCGCGATCTTGCCGAACACCTTGTCGTCCAGCACGAGGCCGTTGGTGCAGAGGTAGATGTGCTTCTTGCGGGCGATGATCTCCGAGACCAGCTGGGGCAGCTCCGGGTAGAGCGTCGGCTCGCCGCCGCAGATCGAGACCGTCGGCGCGCCGCACTCGTCGATGGCGCGCAGGCATGTCTCCAGCGGCAGCCGGTCGGAGAGCTTTCCGGTGTGCCGCTCGGTCGAGCAGCCCACGCAGGCCAGGTTGCAGGTATAAAGCGGCTCCAGCATCAGAACCAGCGGGTAGCGCGCCTGGCCCGCGACCGCTTTTCGAATCTGGTAGCCGACCTGGTCCGTCGTTATATGAAGCGGAAACCGCATGGTCTCTCCTCTAGATGACTGACGCCGCGCCGATGTCCGAACCAAGCTCCGAAAGAAGTCTGCTGGTGCCCGCGCCGCCGCGTGCGCGCCTCGACGCCGCCATCGCCGCCGCGCGCGACTGGCTGCTGGCGCGGCAGACCCCCGAGGGATTCTGGCAGGGGGAGCTCGAGGGGGATACCACCCTGGAAAGCTACCTCATCTTGATTGAAGCGTTCTTCAATCGTCGCGAAAGCGAGAAAGTGCGCGATCTCGGGCGGGTCATTCGCGCCGACGCGCTGCCGGACGGCGGCTGGCCCCAGTACTTCGGTGGCCCGCCGGAGCTGTCGGTGTCGTGTCTCAGCTACTTCGCGCTGAAGGTGGCCGGGGAGCCGGCCGAGGCGCCGCACATGCGCGCCGCGCGCGCGGCCATCCGCGCGCTGGGCGGCGTCGGACGCGCCAACACGTACAGCCGCCAGCACCTGGCGATGTTCGGGCAGGTGCCGTGGGACAGCGTCCCCGCCATCCCGCCCGAGATGGTCTTCGCGCCCAAGCACGCGCCGTTCTCGGTCTACGATCTCTCGGCCTGGTCGCGCACGATCTTCGTCCCGCTCTCGATCATCTGGGCCTGCAAACCGGTGGTGACGTTGCCCGCCGGGTGCGGCGTGCCCGAGCTCGTGGAGGACGCCGCCGCCCTCGGCGCCGTGGACGTCGCGCCCGCGGTCGATTGGAAAACGCTGTTTTACGGCGTCGATCGCCTGCTCAAGCTCGGCGAGAAGCTCCCGGGCGCGGGGCTCTTGCGCCGCCGGGCGGTCAGGCGCGCGGGCGACTGGATGATCGATCGCCTCGCCGAATCGGACGGCCTGTCGGCCATCCTGCCGGCGATGGCCGGGAGCGTGCTGGCGCTCTCGCTGCTCGGCTACAGCGAGAAGCACCCGCTGCTCGCCGAGGCCCTCGGCCACCTCGACGGGCTGCTGCTCCGCGACGGCAACGGCCTGCGCATGCAGCCCTGCCTGTCGCCCGTCTGGGACACGGTGCTGGCCACCCACGCGCTCCTCAGGGGTCGGTGCCGCCCGACCATCCGGCGATGCGGCCGCGCGGTCGCGTGGCTCCTCGGCAAGCAGACCCGTCGTTCCGGCGACTGGTCGGTGCGCAACCCGGCCCCCCCGGGCGGCTGGTACTTCGAGGGGCGCAACGAGCTCTACCCCGACGTCGACGACACCTGCATGGCGCTCATGGTGCTGGCGCAGGCGCGCGCGGGCGGCACGCCGGAAGCGCGCCAAGAAGGGTGCGCCGAGGCGATGCGGCGCGGTCTCGCCTGGATGATGGGCATGCAGAACGACGACGGCGGCTGGGCCAGCTTCGATCGCGGCAACGACAAGCAGTGGCTGACGCATGTCCCGTTCGCCGACCACAACGCGATGATCGATCCCAGCACCGCCGACATCACGGCGCGCGTGCTCGAGTGTCTGAGCCACCTTCCGGGCCACGGCGCCGCGCATCCCGCCGTCGCGCGCGCGCTCGGATTTCTCCGCCGCGATCAGACCACCGAGGGGTGCTGGTACGGCCGCTGGGGCGTCAATTACCTCTACGGCACCTGGCAGGTGCTGCGGGGCCTGGCGGCCATCGGCGAGGATCTGCAGGCGCCCTACGTGCGGCGCGCCGTCGGCTGGCTCCGCGCGCGGCAGAACGACGACGGCGGCTGGGGGGAGAGTATCGCCAGCTACGACCATGCTTCCGAGAAAGGTATTGGCGCCTCGACCCCCAGCCAGACGGCCTGGGCGATCATGGGCCTTGCCGCCGCCGGTGAGCGCGACAGCGCGGCGGTGAGGCGCGGCGTGCTGCACCTCATCGAGCGGCAGCGGGAAGGGACCTGGGAGCAGCTCGCCTGGACGGGGACCGGGTTCCCGCGCGTCTTCTATCTCAACTACCATTACTACCGGCACTACTTCCCGCTCATGGCGTTGTCGCAGGTCCGCGCGTCCGCCCGGTAGCGCTCAGGCCCCCGCCCGGAGCGCGCGGAGCGCCCGAACCTCGCCCGCGTCGGCTGCGATCTCGGCGGCGATCTTGGCGACGGTCAGGCGGGTCAGCTTGGCGCCCAGCCCCTGGTCGCGGAGGATCTGCAGGTTGGCGGTCGCCAGCTTGCAAATGAAGGCGTTGAACGCGACCAGCCCGCTTCCCGCGCCCGCCTGACGAAGGAGATCGACGTATGCGTCCGCCGCGGCGAGATCCCGGCGCGCGAGCGCGAACACCTCGGCCAGGGGCGCGAGCCGCGGAAGGAACGTGCGCCCCTCGGCCGCGTCGGGGCGGGCGTCCTTGAGAATGTTCACCAGCTGCAGCCCTTCGCCGAACGCGGCGGCCCGCGCGCGAAGATCGCCGGCCACGGCCTTTAGCGGCGGGCAGTCGATCAGGAACAGCTCGGTCAGCATCTCGCCGACGATCCCGGCCACCGCGTAGCAGTAGGCGCGCAGATCTTCGACGGTGTCGAGCTCTAGCCGGCCCCCCGGTTCGATGCGCCGGACGAAGCCGGCCATCCCCTCGGCGCTGCGCGCGACGTGCGCGCGCAGGACGGCGCGCGCCTCGGGCCGCAGTCGCTCGAGCTGCGCGAGGACGTACGGCGTGCGCGCGAGCAGATCCCGGTAGCCTTGGTGCTCGACCGGTGGGTCGCGGGTCCAGGCGTCCGCGACGGCGCGCGACTCGGCGTGCGGGCGATCGAGCAGGGCGACGAACTGCTTCAGCGCCTCGAGCCGCACCGACGGCGCCCAGAGGACGGCATCCTCGAAGGTGTCGATGATCCGGAACAGCAGGTAGGCGATCCCGACCTCGCCGCGGATCGGCTCCGGCAGACAAGGAATCGTCAGCGCGAACGTTCTGCTGGTCTTCTGGAGAAGACTCTCGATCTCTGTCACGCCGCCCCTCCTCGCGAGTTCCCCAGAGATAAGGCCCCGGAGACGGAAATGCAATGCTTCGTCGAATCAGGTTCGTCGAATCAGGTTCCAAGAGAACGGAGGTCGAACACGTTGTATGCCCAGGCGGGCAGATCGAGATAGAGCCCCTCGCGCTGCAGGGCCCGCCCGTCGCGCTCGTAGCGGTCTTCGCCCAGAAGATCCGTAAGGACCACTACGCCACTAGGGCAATCCTTTAGGGCGACCTCCGCATAGCACTGAGACCGCGTGGCCGCGTAGTTGACCACCACCAGCAGCTTGCCGGCCGTCCCCTCCCAGGTGAAGGCGATGAAGTTGTCCCAGGTCACGTTGCCGTCCCAGGCCGCGCGGCAGGCGCAGAGGCGCCAGACGCCGTCGTGGGTCTCGGGCCGCTGCAGGCTCTCGAGCAGGCGGCCGTAGAACGCGCGCAGCCCTTCGTCGGGCTTTTCGGCCGCGCGCCGCGCGAGGTGGATCGAGGCGTGCGCCTGGCGCCCCTCGAATTCCCCCTCGTAGAAGAATCTCAGGCCCGGGGCCAGGAACGCCGTCACGGCGGCGGCCCGGTGTTGTTCCGGCGGGAAGACCTTGGCCGCGCGCGGCTCGTCGTGGTTTTCCAGAAAGTGTAGGCAGCGATCGCGGAAGGCGGGATCCGCCGAGAGGTGCTCGCGCACCGGGCGCGCCGCGCCCGCGTGCAGGCGATCGTAGAGGCGCTTGTCGTAGGTGAAGTCGAACCCCTCCTGCTGCAGCGCCCACTCGAGGTCCCAGTAGGCCTCGGCGATGAACAGGAACTGGGGATGCCGCTTCTTGATGCGCGCGAGCGCAACAGGCCAAAAAGGCGCGTCGACGGGCGGCGTCCCGTCGTTCGGGCGCGCACGCTCGCCCCAGGTGCGGGCAAACACCGCCGGCTGCAGCAGCATCGCCATGTCGCAGCGGACGCCGTCGGCGCGCTCCGCGATCCGTCCCAGCTCGGCGATCATCGACTCACGCAGGCCGCCGTGCCGGTAGTTGAGCTGCAGCGTGTCGCCCCACCCGGGGAAGTTCGGGTCGCGGCCGTGCGCGAAGATTCGCCGCCCGCGCGCGGTCTCGAGCGCGACGTAGTTCTTGGGCTCGCGGCGGAGATCGTCCTCGCTCCCCGCGATCAGGTACTCCGGATGGCTGTCCACCCAGGGGTGGTCGAGCGCCACGTGGTTGGGGACGAAGTCGACCAGCAGCTGCAGCTTCCGGCGGCGCAGCCGATCCCGCAGCCGCGCCAGCGCCGGGTCGCCGCCGAAGTCGCGGTTCACGTCGTACCCGACGACGGCGAACGGCGAGCCCACGATGTCGGCCTCGCGCACGTCGGGCAGATCGGCCGCCAGATCGGCGCGCATCGCCGGATCGCGCGAGCTCCGCAGCCCGGCGGCGCCCGTCTGCCAGAGGCCCAGCATCCAGATCCAGGCCATGCCGCGCGCGGCGGCCTCGTCGAACAGGCTATCCGGCAGGTCGTCGAGCGTGCTCGCCCGCCTGCGGGCCAGCGCGGTCTCGCTCACCAGAATGCGGGTGTTGAGCTGATAGAGAACCGGGAACTTGGAACGTTGCGCGTCCGTCATCGACATGGGGTCCGCGCACCAAGCTAACCACTATTTGCTCGCGGCGTGGGCGGGCGGGTTCTGCAGCCAGGCGCCGAGCGCGTCGATCAGCGTCTCGGGCGGCAGGTGATCGAATTGGGTGACCAGCCAGTCCATCGCCTCGGGGTGCCGCTGCGCCCGCAGCAGCGCCTTGAAGCCCATCAGCCCCAGGGCCGGGTCGGTCATGAGCGGCTGCAGCTCCTTGACGTCGGCGTTGGCGTAGACGATCCGGCGCGCCTCCGCCGAGGCGTAGGGATCCTTCTTCACGGCGGCGGCGGCGGTCTGATAGAGCGCGTGTCCCGCCGGGTCGGTCCGTTCGGCCAGAGCCGCCAGCACCGGCGAGCGTAGCTCCGGATCGTTGCGCTTCTGCAGCTTGGCGAGGAGGTCGAGCGAGCCCGCCGAGGTCTGCTTCCCCAGCTCCGGCGCCATCGCCACCAGCGGCTGCACCTCGCGCGCCTTGAACAGCGGCAGGACGAAGTCGTTGGCGAGGTCGCCGGCGGCGCGGACCAGCCCGGCCGCCGCCGCGGCGCGCACCTCGACCGAGGGATCCTTCACCAGCGGCTGCAGCCGGTAGAGCGTCGGACGCCCGCCGCCCGGACGCGCGAACACCGTGGCTGCCGCCGCCCGCACGTGCGCATCGCTGTCGCCGAGCGCGTTCAGCGCCGGCCGCCGCGCGCCGCTCGGATTGACGACCGCGATCGTCTTCAGGATCTCGGCCCGTACCGCGCTGGGCTGCGCGTCCATCTTGACGAGCTCGCCCAGCGCCGCCACGCAGGGCGATCCAGCCGGCAGCTCGGTCCCCGCCGTCTGGAACACCCGCGTCGCGTACAGGATCCCGTCGGGATCGGTCGCCTTGAGGCGTGGACGGACCTGCGCGCACAGGTCGACCTTCAGGCTCGCCAGCGCCGGCGCCGCGATGGCCAGGGTCTCGGGGCGGCCGAGCGCCGGGCGCAGCCGCTCGATCGCGTGCGTGTCGCCCGCGCGGGCCAGCGCCGCCGCCGCGCGCGCGTCGAGGACGGGGTCGGGCTGCGGGCGCACCAGCCAGGCGCGCGCGAAGGTCGACATCGCGCCGGCGTCGCCGCCGCGGGTGTAGCGCGCGACCCGCAGCAGGGCCTCCTTGATGCGCCCCTGGACGAACAGCCTCGGCAGCGCCTCGGCGAGCGGCGCCTCGACGCGGCGGACCTCGCCGCCCGAGCAGAGGCGGGCATCTCGCGCGAAGATCCAGCGGAAGTGCGCGACGCCGTCGTCGCCATAGACGTTGATGGGCGGCACCGGGAAGGGGCGGTCCCCTTTCACCGCCGCGATGGCCGCCTGATCGAAGGCCGCGACGCCCGAACTGCGGGTCACCGTCACCTCGGCGGGGCTGCCGTCCCAGCGGACCGTGAACAGGACCTCGGCCTCGAGGTTGGGGTTGTTGAGCGGATCGGTCGGCGGACGTTTCGCCAGCTCGTCGATGAACTGGAACGCCCAGCGAAAATGGATCGTCCGGTGGATCGCGCGCAGGTAGTCCCCCTCGGTCCCGGTCGCGGTGATCGGTGGCTCCTCGGCCGCGCTGGCGCCTGCGGGAGACGCGAGGGCGCCTGCCAGAAGGAGAGCGAGCGTCAGCGGGCGAAAACGGAGCATAGTCACGTGGGTATGCCGGAACATCGAGCGCGAAGGGACAGAGGTTACTCCCGACCGACGCGCGCCGTCTATGCGATCTGCCTGGTCGCGCTCGTCGGCATCGGCGTGATGGCAGCCCGGCGCGGCCGCCCGCGCGCGGCCTCCTCTACGCTTTCTTCCGCACTTTCTTCCGCGCCGCCCGAGGTGCCGCCGTTCTTCGACTATCGCCACGAGCGGCCGGGCGCCTCGCACGAGATCACGTCTGCCGATCTGCCGCCCCCGCGCGAGGCCGAGTCGGTCGACAACGGCCCGACCATGGTCCCCCGGCCCGTCGATGCATGGCCCTCGGCGCCGGCGGGGTTCAGGGTCGACCTCTACACGGATGGGCTCACGAACCCACGGCTCATTCGCACCGCGCCGAACGGTGATCTCTTCGTCGTCGAGAGCGGGATAGGCGAGATCCGCGTGCTCCGTGGCCTCGGTCCGGGCGGGCGCGCCGGTCAGCGCGAGCGGTTCGCCATCGGGCTCAAAAAGCCTTTCGGCCTGGCGTTCTACCCGCCGGGAAACGATCCGCGGTGGCTCTATGTCGGCAACACCGACGCCGTCGTCCGCTTCCCGTATCGCAGCGGCGATCTCCAGGCGCGTGGCAATCCCGAGACGGTGGTCGAGCTTCCCGGCGGCGGTTTGCTGCGCGGAGGCGGGCACTGGACGCGCGACCTCGCCTTCTCGCGCGACGGCAAGACGCTGTTCGTGTCGGTCGGGTCGCGCTCGAACGTCGACGATCCCGACCAGCACCACGGTGAGTTCCACCGCGCCGACATCCTGGCGTTCGATCCGAACGGCGCGCAGCCGCGCGTCTTCGCCTGGGGGATCCGCAACGCCGTCGGGATCGCCATTCACCCGACGAGCGGCGAGCTCTGGGCCTCGGTCAATGAGCGCGACCGGCTGGGCGACAACCTGGTCCCCGACTACATCACCCACGTCGAGGCGGGGGGCTTTTACGGCTGGCCCTGGTACTACATCGGCGCCCACCAGGATCCGCGCCACCCCGGCAAGCACCCGGAGCTCGCGTCGCAGGTGATCGTCCCCGACGTGCTGCTGCAGCCGCACGACGCCTCGCTGGAGATGACCTTCTACGACGGCGCGCAGTTTCCCGACGCCTATCGGGGCGACATCTTCGCCGCCCAGCACGGGTCGTGGAATCGACACTGGCGCTCCGGCTACGAGGTGGTGCGGGTGCCGATGCACGGGCGCGCGCGCGCGACCGGAGAGTACGAGGACTTCCTGACCGGCTTCGTGACGTCGAGCGGAGACGTCTGGGGGCGGCCCGTCGGTGTCGCGGTCGCGGCCGACGGCGCGCTCATGGTCTCCGACGACGGATCGAAGTCGATCTGGCGCGTCAGCTACGTCGGCAGGTGAACGTCACCGACTGGTCTGTCTGAACCGCGCGACCGTGGTCGCGGGCGGGTTGATCCGGACGACGCCCGCGTCGGCGTCGACGACCAGGAGATCCTCGGGGCGCAGCCAGGCGTAGAGGCCGCGCACGGACGCCAACAGCGGCCGACCGGCCGAGCGGGCGAGGGCCGCCGGGCCGCCTTCGGCCGGCACGTCGCCGTCGACGACGAACGCCGAGGCGCCCGCCGCGATCGCATACGCGGTCGAGAAGAGGCCGAGCCGCTCGCTCGCCAGCACGGAGCCGGACGGCAAGAGCGGGCGCCCGCTGGCCGCCGCGCGCGCCCCCGCGTGCACGAGGACGCAGAGATCCTCGATCTCGGCCGCGCGCGCGCCGAGCCAGTCGGCGTTGGCGTCGTCGCCAGAGGCGCCGGTGAACGGGACGCGGGCGTAGGCGCGCGCCAGATCGGACAACGCCTTGATCGGGGTCGCCGCGGCGCAGGCCTCGGCCAGTCGGCCATGGAAGCGCTCGTCCTCGAGGATCATCGCCAGCGAGGCGATCTCACCGCGCGCCGCCCCGGTCACCACGCCCGCCGCGCGCTGAAGCTCGCCGCGCAGCCGGTTCCAGACGGTCTCGAGATACGTCCCCTCGACCGGCCCCGCGGAGGCGCCGCCGCGGGCCAGCGCCGCCAGCGTCGGCAGCGTCTCCGCGCGCCCCATCGCCGCGCCGCCCACGATCGCGACGCCGCCCAGGCGCACGGTGCGGCGGTCGGCGTCGGCGGCCCGCTGCCGCGCGCGCCCCTCGCCGCGCTCGAGCGCGTGGTTGATGACGGCGGCCAGCGCGCTCGCCAGCACCACCTCCTCGGGCGTGAACGCGCTCGCCTCGCGTCGCTGCAGGACCAGCACCCCGGCGGCGGCGCCGGCGCGGAGGATCGGAACCGCCAGCAGCGCGGGGAACTTCTCCTCGCCGAGGCCGGGAATGTACTTGAAGCGCGCATCGCGATCGGCGTCGGCCACCGAGACCGGACGGAGCCGATCGGCGGCGAACCCGGTGATCCCCTCGCCGCGTCCGAGGTGCACCCGCCCCAGCGCCTCGGGCGGAAAGCCGACGTTGCCGCGCATCGTGAAGCGCTCGCCCTCCGGCCCGTTCTCCGGCGAAGCATCCGGCGAGCTCTCACGCACGTAGATGCTGACCACGTCGGCGCTGGCGATCGCCGCGACGTCGCCGCACATCGCCGTCAGCACATCCTCGAGCGGCTCCTCGCGCTCGCCGAGCGAGATCAGGCGGAAGATTCCGTCGAGCGTCGTGTGATCGCCGCTGTCGTGAACCTGATAGCCGCGGTTCTTCGCCCGTGCCATGTCCGCCTTGAATTCCAAGATAGGCCCGCGACTGTTTCCGGCACCTTTCCAAATGGAAAATTCGCCGTAAGTAAGTGTGGGCCCGCGGACGCTTCAGTTCGTCGGCGGAAGCGGCTCGACGACACCCGCGCCGGCGCAGGTCGTGACCAGCAGCTGCACAGTGTCGCGCGGGTCAGACGCGTATTGATAGGGGAGGGCGAAAGGTACCTGCGCCTGTACGGTAAGCACGTCGGGCCCATCCGTCGCGTCCGTCAAGTTGTTCACCAGATCGACGTTGCCGGCGGTGGCGGGCGAGTCGAGGATGGTCGTGACCCAGCCAAAGTTTGCGTTGCCTTGGGGCGGGGGCGCGACGCTCTTGAAGACGCTGTTCTCGATCTTGACGTTGGCGCCGTCGGTCGAGGCGACCCCGTAGTTGGCCACATTCTCGAAGAACGTGTTGAGCACGTGGACCGTTCCGAAGCGGACGCGTGGCCCGGTCTTCGCGTTGCTGAACCAATCGTGGTCGAAGGTGACGTGGTTCTTCTGGGCGTCCTGGGCGGCGGCGGCGCTGCTGTCCGAACGGCCGATTAGTCCGGTGTCACCGTGGTCGTGGTAGCGCGTCCAGGAGACGGTCACGAAGTCACTCGCGTCGGAGATGCCGACCAGGTCGTCGTACGAGGGGCCGGCGTCGACCGCGACGCCACTCGAAGACAGGTCGCAGTGATCGATCCAGATCTGGTGCGACGTCTCGATGTGCACGGCGTCGACGTTGTCAGTGGAGTCGTCACTGTTGGGCATGTGGATCACCAGGTTCCGCAGGATCACGTTGGAGACGCCGGTCAGCGTGATGCCCCCGCCCGTGAATCCGGACGCACCGTCGGCGCCCGCGATCGTCTTGTTCGATGACACGCGGATCTTCTGGAGGTCTGCGCTCCCCCCATCCGGAGGGGGCGGGATGGCGATCATCCCCTTGACCAGGATCGTCAACGGCCCGGGCATCTTGTCGCTCGCGTACATCGAGAACTCGGCCAGCGCATTGGCGTCGCTGGCGTCCACCGTGACCGGCGTGCTCGAGCCGCCCCCGGTCACGCCTCCGGCGACCTGCAGGGTGGGCATGCCGGTGGTCCCTCCGTCCCACTCGCCCCCGATGTCGCTCATCGTCGCGTACCCGACGGGCGGTCGGTCGGGGCAGGCGCCGAGCGCGTCGGGCGTCGCGGGCGCGTCGGTCACGTTGACTCCGTCGGTGACGCTCGCGGCGTCGGTCGCCACGCCGGCACGGATGGGGTGCAGGCTTCCGCTGCACGCCGCGGCAGCCAGCGCGAGGAGCGCGAGCCGCGCGATCTCTCCGGAAACCGGGGAAAGAGAGCGCCGCACATCCACATACTACCTGGGACGCGGCCGGGGCGAAGGTGAACCGCGCCGGGTGCCAGGGGACACTGACGGTCGGTAGGGCCAAATGTCTCTTCAAACAGGAACGGGGCGACCATTGCGGATCTCGCGAGAGCCTGCGGGTGTGCGGGCGACGCAGCGCGCCTTCCGGCGGCCGGTCGATCCGGCAGGGACAAGAAATGGGCCAGCGGGTAAAATGCTGAACGTGCCGTCCCCCACCGGCCTGCGCGCCGATGGCCGCGAGCGTCCTTCCGCTCCGGTCGCGAACGAGAGACCGAAGCCAGCGCTTCCCGTTGTCGTCGCGCAGCCCTACGCCGACGACGCGGAGCTGGTGGCGGCGCTGCGCCGCGGTGAGACGCGGGCGCGGACGATCCTCGTCGAGCGGTACGAGCCGCTGGTCGAGCGGCTGGTCGCCGGCGCGCTCGGCATCGACGCGGAGATTCCGGACGTGGTGCAGGACGTCTTCGTCGCGGTGCTCGAGGGGATCCACAACCTCAAGGACGCCGCCGCGCTGCGCAGCTGGATCGCGACGCTGACGGTCTTCACGGCGCGAGGGCGGATCCGCCGGCGCCGCCGCTGGCGCTGGATCCGCTTCGTCGCGCCCGAGGAGGTGCCCGAGGTGCCCGTGCCGGCGCCGCAGGGGGAGACGAGCGAGGCAGTGCGCGCGACCTACACGATCCTGGCGACCTTTCCGGACGACGAGCGGCTGGCGTTCTCGCTTCGCTTCGTCTCCGAGATGCAGCTGACCGAGGTGGCCTCCGCCTGCCGCGTGTCGCTGGCGACGGTCAAGCGGCGGCTGGCGCGCGCCGAGAAGAGGTTCGTGGAAGCGGCGAAGTCGCACCCGGCGCTCATCGATCGGATCGCGCGCGGCGGACGCTGGAGTGAGACATGAACCGGGAGTTGAAGATGAACGGCGAGCTCGAATCGTTGATGCGCGACGTCGGTCGCGTCGTGGAGGGGGAGGCGCAACGCCGCAACATCCTGCCCCAGGTCCAGGCGCGGCTCGCGGCCCGCGAGCTCCGGCGGGCGTCGCCGGCGCGCGCGGCGGTTCGCTGGAGCTTCGCGCTCGGGGGCGTGGCTGCCTGCGCGGCGGCCGCGCTGCTGGTCTTGCGGCCGGCCGTGGTCTCGTACGCCGTCTCGGGCGTCGGTGCAGCGCAGGGTGAAGGCAAAGGGCAGATCGGTACGCCCTTGGTCGCGCCCGCGACCGCGCCGATGGAGCTGCGGTTCTCCGACGGGTCGGCGGTCACGCTGCCGCCGCGCGCGGCGGCGCACGTCGACGCCCTGACCCGCGACGGCGCGACGGTCGCGATCGAGGAGGGGACGCTCGAGGTTTCGGTCGTTCACCGCGCGCACACGCACTGGCAGGTGCGGGCGGGCGACTACCGGATCCAGGTCACCGGCACGCGCTTCGCCGCCGGTTGGGACCGGACGGCGCGGGCGATGACCCTGTCGATGCACGAGGGGTCGGTGCTGGTGACCGGGCCGGGAATCAAGGAGCCGGTCCGCGTGGTCACAGGCCAGCGGCTGCGCGCCAGCGCCAGCGGCGCCGACCTGGGGCTCGAGGGTGCGCCTTTGCCGGCGGCCGAGGCCCAGGTCGAGACCGCGCCGGCCGCCGCGCCGTCTGCGCCGGCCGTGCGCGAGCCGGCGCTGGCCCCGCCGCCGACGGAGATGCCGCCAGCGGTCGGGCACGCGGCCGCGCCGCGACCCCGCCACGTCGAGGCGATGGCGACACACACGCCTCCCGCCGCCGACTGGCGCGTCGAGGCGGCGCGCGCGCAGTACCGCGAGGCGCTGGCCGCCGCCGTGCTCGAGGGGTGGCGCGCAGAGTGCGCGCGGCTCGGCCCCGATGATCTGGTCCTGCTGGGCGACGTGGCCCGGCTGGCCGGCGATCTCGATCGCGCCGAGGAGGCCTACCGGTCGGCGCGCCGCCGGTTCCCCGAGGCCGACCGTCCGACCTTCGCGCTCGGCCTCATCGCCTTCGAGGGGCGCCACAACTACAAGATGGCGGGAGATCTCTTCGCCAGCTACCTGCGGTCGTTCCCGCGTGGCCCGCTGGCGCGCGAGGCGGCCGGCCGCCTGATCGAATCGCGGCTCAAGGCGGGCGACGACGCCGATGCGCGGCAAGCGGCCGCCACCTATCTGCACGACTTCCCCGGCGGACCGCACGCCGCACTGGCCAGACGCACGGTCGGTCCGTGATCCGCGGCGGCGCGGTCGCCGCCGTCGCTGTCGCTCTGCTCGCCGCGGCCGGGTCCGCCTGGGGCGCGTTGGACGTCCCCGGGGTGCCGAGCGGCCCGTTGCGGGTCGCGCTGCTCTCCACCACGCCCGACGATCCGCTGGCCGGTCGGATCGACGCCGAGCTGCAGACCATCGGGATCGACGTCTCGCGCGCCGTCGTCACGCCGGCGACCGGGATCGAGGAGCAGGTGCGCGCGGAGATCGCCGGCGGCGCGCGCGCGGTGATCGTGGCCGACGGCCACCGCACCGACGTCTGGATCTCAGAGCAAGGATCCCACCGGGTCGGCCTGCGCCAGGAGCTGGAGGTCGACGAGGCCTCCGGGCTGCAGGCGGTGCTGGCGCTGCGGACCGTCGAATTTCTTCGGATCAGCCTGGGGCTGATCGTCGAGCCGACCGCGGCCCCGCAGGCCGCCCCGCCGCCGGTGCCGGTCGCCCCTGCCGTCCCGCCGCCGCAACCCGCGCGCTGGATCGGCGTCGGCGCGTCGGCCGGGGTCCTGGCGGTGAGCGGCGGTGCGGGCGCCTTTGCCATCGCGGGAATCAGCCTGCGCGCCCAGCTGGCCGGGATGGTGGGCGCCGAGCTGAGCCTCTACGCGCCGCTCACGGAGGCGACGCTGACGACCGCCGACGGCGAGGCGCGCACGTCGGCGTGGATGGCGGGTGGCGGGATCTTGCTGGCGCCGCGGTTCGCCGAGCGGCTCTCGTTCGAGGTCGCCGCCGGATCGCTGGCCGCGGTGATCCGGTCGCGCGGCGTGTTTGTCTCCCCCAACAGCAACAATAACTCCACGGCGACCGACCAGGTGACGCGCGCGACAATCTACGCGCGCGGCGCCGCCCGGCTGCGCCTCGCGCCGCGCCTGTCGCTGCGCATCGATTTCTACGGCGGTGCGTTGATTCTTGCGCCACCCATCACCTTCCTCAAAAACCAGGTTGTGGCGACCTGGGGGCCGGGATTCGCGGCCGGGGTGGGGGGGGCGGAGCTCAGCTTCTAGCGAGCGCCGGGGATCTGACGCTGCCCGCCGGCCTGAGCCGCGGTGCCCCCGCGCGAACACTGATTCGACGCATGTCGGGCGTTCGTCTTCTCACGCGAATCGGCGCGGTGATCTTGCTGTGTCACGGCGCGGCGGCGGCGTCGCCGCGGCGGCTGGCGCAGGCGCCGGACGTGGCCGGCAAGGTGACGCAGCTGAACCGCGAGGCGCTCGGCGCCATCGACAAGCGCGAGTTCGAGAAGGCGCGCGAGATCCTGAAGAAGGCGCTCGACCTGTGCGACACGTCGGGCCTCGGGCAGCATCCGGTCGCCGCGCGCACCCACGTCCACATGGGCGTGGTGATCATCGAGGGGTTCAAGAACCGCGAGCTCGGCGAGAAGCAGTTCGGCGCGGCGCTGGCGATCGAGCCCGGGATCGCGATGACGCCCGCGCTGGTGACGCCCGAGATCAGCGAGGCGTTCGACGAGGCGAAGGAAGCCGCCAAGAATGCCGGTGTGCCCGGTGGCGCGACTGGCGGCGGCGCCGCCGGCAGCGAGGCGCCGTCCGCCACGCCGACGGAGAGCCGTCCCGCCGCCGAGCCGTCGGCGCGCCCGGCCGCCGCGTCGGGTGCCGGTGGCGGCTTCACCTATCACACCGTCAGCGAGGTCAAGCAGGGGAACGCGATCCGCGTGACGGTCAACGTCGACGAGAGCCTCAAGTTTCACAAGATCGTGCTCGCCTACCGGTCGCAGGGGACGTCGGAGTTCCTCGGGCGCGCGATGGATCCCGTCGGTCCGGGTTCCTACAGCGCCGAGATCCCCGACCACGCGACGACGGGAGCCTCGGTCGCCTACTACATCGAGGCCGAGGACGACGACGGCCAGCCGGTCGCCAACCGCGGCACCGAGGAGCGGCCGCTGGTGATCCAGCTCGGGGGCGCGGAGCGCCCCTCCGAGCACGCGCGCTCCGCGGCGGCCGAGAAGAAGAGCGACAGCGACGACAGCACGACCGTGCGCGAAGAGGGGGAGAGCGAAGAGGAGACGAGCCAGCACCCCTGGTTCGTCGGTCTGCTCCTCGGGAGCGGCGTCGGTTACGCCTCGGGCACCGGCGAGACCAACGCCAACCTCCCGGTGCCGGGCGCCTTCGCGGCGACGTCGCTCGGCCACGTCGCGCCGGAGATCGGCACCTGGGTTCGCCCGGATCTCCTGCTGTCGGCGCAGGGGCGCCTGCAGGTTGTGAGCGGCCCGACCGAGCTCGTCGACCCCACCACCGGCCGCGTCTACCAGCCGGCCAGCTGGGCGTTCGCGCTGTTTGCCAAGGCGTCGATGTTCTTCGGCTCGGGCGACCTCCGCCCGTTCATCTCGGGCGGTCTCGGCGGTGGGCAGATCCGCCACGTGGTGACGTTCGGCGCCTATACCGATTGCGGCGCCACCCGGAACCAGACCTGCGTCGATTCGGTCGTGGCCGGTCCGGCGCTGGCCGAGGCGGGGGGCGGCCTGCTCTACAAGCTCACGCCGACGTTCGGGCTGGAGGCGTCGAGCAACATGCAGGTCGCGGCGCCCAAGTTCACGTTCAACATCGATTTCAACGCCGGCGTCGCGGTGAGCTTCTAGCCATGCCGCGCTTGCCGATGGTCCTCGGCCTCGCGCTCGCGGCGGCCGCCGCCGGCTGTATCACGCCCGACGGCTTCTACCGCCCCGACGGCGGTGAGACGGCGACCGGCGGCGCGCCGGCACAAGGCGGGGCGTCCGGGGCCACGGGCGTGGGTGGCGCGGCGACGGGCACGGGCGTCGCGGTGACCGGCACGGGCGGCGCCGCGATCGGCTCCGGCGGCAGCGGCGCGCTCGGCGGAGCGACCGGACAGGGTGGTGCGGCCGGCACGGGCGGCGCTGTCACGACGACCGGAGCCGCCGGGACCACCGGCTGCGTGCCGACGCTGCCGCTGCCCTACAGCGACGACTTCGAGTCGGATACCGTCGGCAAGCAGGCGGCGCGCTGGCAACAGGACACCATCGATTCCGACCTCACCAAGGGGACCTTCACCGTGGTCAGCGACGGCGGAAGCAAGGTGCTGCAGGGGGTCGCGAACAGCAGCGACTTCATCATGAACATCGGCGGCGACGTCTGCTGGACCGACTATACGTTCCAGGTGGATATCAAGTTGATCTCCGGGTCGAGCTACGAGTTCGGCGTGTTCGGCCGCTTCGCGGTGGGGAGCGACAAGGGGAACTACTACACGGTCTACATGGACGACAGCGGGGCCGTCCAGCTGCGCGTCCGCCTGAACGGCAGCACCACGACGCTCGGGACGAAGAGCAAATCGACCACGGGCAGCCCGGTGCTGGGGATGGTCTACACGTTCGCGCTCGACATGCACGGCTCGACGATCTCGGTGTCGGTCAACGGCGTGCCGCGCGTGAGCATGGTGATGGACACGACGCTCACCGCCGGCGGCATCGGCCTCATCGTCAACAACGGGACGGCGGAGTTCGACAACGTCATGGTTACCAAGTAACGATCGAACGAACGCGCCCGTGAAGCCCGCCGCGAAACAGTTTCTCGACGACGATTTCCTGCTCGACTCGCCGACCGCCGTCGACCTCTATCACGGCGTCGCCGCCAAGCAGCCGATCCTCGACTACCACTGCCATCTGTCGCCGCAGCAGGTGGCCGACGACCACCGCTTTCGGTCGATCACGGAGATCTGGCTCGACGGCGACCACTACAAGTGGCGGGCGATGCGCGCCGACGGCGTGCCGGAGCGTTCGATCACCGGCGAGGCCACCGATTGGGAGAAGTTCGAGGCCTGGGCCCGGACCGTCCCACACACGCTGCGCAACCCGCTCTACCACTGGACCCACCTCGAGCTGCGCTTCCCCTTCGGCGTGCGCGGCAAGCTGCTGGGGCCCGAGACGGCGCGCGAGATCTTCGACCACTGCAACCGCAAGCTCGCCGGGGACGGTTTCACGACGCAGGGGCTGCTGCGTCAGTTCGACGTGCGCGTCGTCTGCAGCACCGACGATCCCATCGACGACCTCGCGCCACACGCGCGCCACGCCGCGCACGCCGGCGCCTTCACCAAGCTCTACCCGACCTGGCGGCCCGACAAGGCGCTGGCGCTCCACGAGCTCGCCGGCTGGAACGCCTGGCTCGACGCGCTCGGCGCGGCGGTGCGCGGTCGGGTCGGCACGCTCGACGAGCTGCGCGACGCGCTCGCCAAGCGCCACGACGCTTTCGACGCCGCCGGATGCCGCGCCTCGGACCACGGGCTCGAGCGGCTCTACGTCGCCGATTACACCGAGCGTGAGGTGGCGGCGATCTTCGCCAAGGCACGCGGCGCGGAGGCGCCGACCGCGGAGGAGACGGAGAAGCTGCGCGCGGCGCTGCTCTACGACCTGGCCGTGCTGGATCACCGCCGCGGCTGGGTGCAGCAGTTCCACCTGGGCGCGCTGCGCGACACGAGCAGGCGCGGAATGGCGGCGCTCGGCCCGAACACCGGCTACGACGCCATCGCCGACTTCCCTCAGGCCGTCGCGCTGGCGCGCTTCCTCGACCGGCTCGACGCCGCAGGGCAGCTGGCCAAGACGATCGTCTACAACCTGAACCCGGCCGACAACGAGGCGTTCGCCACCGTCGTCGGCAGCTTCAACGACGGCAGCGCGCCCGGGAAGATGCAGCTCGGCAGCGCCTGGTGGTTCCTCGACCAGCTCGACGGCATGCGCAAGCAGCTCGACGCGCTCTCGAACCTGGGGCTGCTCGCGCGCTTCGTCGGCATGCTGACCGACTCGCGCAGCTTCCTGTCGTTCTCGCGCCACGAGTACTTCCGGCGCCTGCTCTGCAACATGCTCGGGCAGGACGTGGAGCGTGGCCTGCTCCCGAACGATCGCCTCTTGCTGGCCTCCCTCGTCGAGGACGTCTGCTTCCGCAACGCCCGCGACTACTTCCAGTTCGCGCTCTAGCCAGCTCTAGCCAGGCGGCGAGATGTTGGCGCAGCCGAAGATGATCTGCACCGCGCCCGCGCCCGCCGCCTGGATCATCGCGCACGAATTCCCGAAGACCTCGATCGCGGTGTCGTTGGCGTCGGTGTAGGCCCAACCGTCGGTCATGGTCGCGTCGTAGTTGATGCGGGTCATGTTGGCGCCGACGTAGACGCCCACCTTGGTGCCGTCGTTCCGGACAGGGGGCGGCGAGCTGAGCGGGAAGAGACAGGTCGAGATCTGGCCGGTGATCGCCTTCAAGGCGCCGGTGAGCTCGGTCGGATCGGAGGCGAGATCGATCTCGTAGAAGTGGTTCGCCAGCGGGTTGCTGTTGGAGATCGCCTCGCCACCGGCCGACGCCATCAGGTTGAGCTCGTTGATGGCGCTCTGCTTGGTGCTGACGATGCCGACCACGAAGGTCGGAAACCCGGCCTTGAGCGCGTTGCCGACGGCGGTGACGGCGGCCGTGTCGCCGCTGCCGGTGTCTTTCGTCGTGCCGACGCAGTCAGGCTCGCCGTCGGTGGCCAGGAGCAGGTACTTCGGGTTGGTGTCGGTCAGCTTGCCGAGGTAGGTGGCGGCGGCGGTGATCGCGTCGGCCGTCGGCGTCCCCTTGCCGTTGGGCGAGGTGGTGGTGATGGCACTGTTCATCGTCGTGCCGTTCATCGGCGTGACCTGCACATCGATCGCGTTGGTGATGCCGCCCGCGCAGTCGCTCATGCTGTCGGTGTAGGCCTCGGGGAACGTCTTCAATCCCCAGGAGATCGAGTCCGTCGTCGCGGTGACCACCGACATGAGCGACGGGACCACGACGGACCACTTGCTCGGGCTGCCCGAGGGGGCGCCCTCGGGGACGTCGGTCATCGAGCCCGAGCGATCGAGCACCATCATGATGTCCGCGGCTTTCGGCGTCGGCTGGAACTGGTAGAGGCCGCAGTTCGGGTCGCCGGCGTCGGTGGTCGGGCCGACGTCGCCGCCGCCCCCGCCGTCGCCGCCGGTCGTGGCGCTGCCGCCGGTCCCGGTCACCTGGCTGCCGCCGCTGCCGACGTCGCCGCCCATGCCCGTGGCGGCGCCGGTGGCGCCGCTGCCGCCTTCGCCGGCGACGCTCTGCACCGGCTTGGCGCCGGCGCACCCGCCGCCGAGCGGCAGCGCGACGAGCAACGGAATGAGCGCACGGACGTTCTTCATCGTGACCTCCCACGGAGCCGCGCCAGCACCCCCAGGCAACCGGCGCGGCCCCGCAGAACTGGCGGCTCCCGGTGAGCCAACCCTTGTGCCCCCGACGAGGAATCGGGCGGCGAAACCTTTGGTCCTTGAGTGTCCGCACCGCGCCGGCGCGGCTCAGGTCTGTCGGCGCGCGAAGCACCAGATCGCGTCTCGTTGCCCCCGCTGTCGGGCTGGCGTGAGCCGTCGCGCACGCCGCCGGCCACTCGTGACTGGGGAACCTGCATGACCTCTGCGTCGCGTCGATCTCGCTGCCCGGCCGTCTGCCTGCCTGTCTGGGCGGGCCTCGTGCTGGCCGCCGCCGGATGCATCACACCGGACGGCTACTACCGCGACCTCGACGCGGGGACGAGCGGCACGGGGGGCGCCGGTTCGGGGACGGGCGGCGTCACAGGCAGCGGCGGCGGCGCCGGGACGGGCACGGGCGGCAGCGGCCCCGTCACCGGCGCGGCGGGCACGACCGGCAGCGGCGGCGCGACCGGCACCGCGGGCGCGGCGGGCTCGGCCGCGACCGGGGCGGCGGGCGCGGGCGGCGCTCTCTTCTCCGACGACTTCGAGAATGGGACGACGACCTGGTACACGAACGCCCTCGGGACCTTCACCACCGCCACCGACGGCAGCACGGTCTACGAGATCACCTGTCCGAAGAGCGAGGTGTGCCTCTCGGCCAACGGCAAGGTCAGCTGGACCGACGTCACCGTGCAGGCGAGGGTGAAGATCCTGTCGTTCAACGGGCAGAGCTCGTCGTACTTCGCGGGGATCTGCGCGCGGGTGGCCGACGCCAACGACTTCTACTGCGCCGCGCTCCGGAGCGACGGCAACGCCTCCATCCACGCCGACATCGGCGGCAGCAACAAGTCGCTCGGCAGCTCGGTGAGCTACGGCGTGACGACCGGGAAGTGGTACACGCTTCAGCTCTCTGTCATCGGAAGTACCATCACCGCCTCGATCGACGGGACGCCGGTGCTCCCCAAGACAGGCTCCTCGCCGATCACCGACACTTCGTTGCCCATGGGCGGGATCGGCCTGGCGGTCGACAACGGCGTCGCCGAGTTTGACGACGTCGCGGTGACGACGCCTTAGCCTTGCGCTCTCACGAATCGTCACATTCGTGGGCGGCACCAACATCCGCGCAATCAAGGTCGAGCCGTCCGCGCGCCCGAGGCGCCCAACCCATCGGCGTCCGGCGCCGCCGACCGCACCTCCGCAGAATCAAGTCACCCAAGCGGCGCCGCGCAGCGGTCGTCCGGCCGCACACCACGCAACCCGCCGCGGTCTTTGCCGACAACGGGACATGCGCGGAATCAAGACGGTGCGACGGCGTCAACTCGACTTGCCCCTCGGGGCACCACGCACGTGGGGTGGCGCTCGCAAGGGCGCCGGGCGGAAACCGCGCGGCCGTCCCTCGATGCCCCACGACACCCGGTCGAAGGTCGATCCGCGATACCCGCTGCAGGTCACCATTCGCGCGACGCCGGGGCTGCCGTCGCTCCGCTCCCCCCGGCTGTTCGGGGCGCTCCGGCGCGCCATCGCACGGGCGTCGGTCGACCGGTTCCGGGTGATTCATTTCTCGATCCAGCAGGACCACGGCCACTTCATCGTCGAGGGGGACGAAGCCCGGCGGGCCCGCGGCGGTATGCACGGCCTGGCCATCCGGTTGGCGCTGGCGGTCAACCGGGCCCTCGGGCGCAAAGGGCAGGTTGTCGGCGACCGCTATCACGCGCGGCCGCTGACCACGCCGCGCCAGATGCGGACCAGCCTGGTCTACGTGCTGCTCAACTTCCGCAAGCACCTCCGGGCGCCCGGGTGCATCGACCCGCGCAGCTCGGGGCCGCACTTTTCGGGGTGGCAGGGGTGGCAGCGCGCGCCCGCGATCGCCGACGCGATCACTGCCCCTCCTTCGGCGACGGCGACGCCAGCCACCTGGATGGCGCGCGTCGGATGGAGGCGCGCGGGTGGTCCGTTGCGGGTCGACGAGCACCCCGCCTCGGCGCCGCGCGCGCACCCAACTTGAATTCGCGGATGTTGCCCTGCGCGGGCCGCAGCCACTTGAATCCGCGGATGTTTGCGGCCCGGAGAGGTGGCGAATCGTGAGAGCCTTGCCCTAGCCTCCATGGCCGGACCGCACGGCCTGGACGGCGGCGCAGAGCTCGCGTGCGCGCTCGGTGACGACCGCGTCGCGACCCTCGGCGAGGGCCTTGGTGTCGACCAGCTCGGAGCCGACGCCGATCGCCGAGGCGCCTGCCTTCAGGTAGTCGCCCGCGTTGGCGGCGGTGATGCCGCCCGTCGGCAGCAACTTCACCTCGGGCAGCGGCCCGCGCAGCGCGCGCAGGTAAGACGCGCCGCCCATGGCCGACACGGGGAAG
This sequence comes from uncultured Pseudomonadota bacterium, assembly GCA_963831685.1. Taxonomy (GTDB): domain Bacteria; phylum Myxococcota_A; class Polyangia; order Fen-1088; family Fen-1088; genus JADGRB01. Next base: position 342,394 of record CAWHRJ010000002.1, on the reverse strand, counting down.
ATCTTCACCAGGTCGGCGCCGTGGTTCCAGGCGGTGATCACCTCGGTCGGCGTGAGCGCGCCCGGCATGGCCGGCACGCCGCGCGCGTGCGCCTCGGTCACCGTGTCGGGATCGAAGCCGGGGCTGACGATGAACGCGGCGCCCGCGTCGATGCACTGGTGGGCGGCCGCGGCGGTTGAGGACCGTGCCGGCGCCGATGACCGCCTGGTCTCCCAGCTCCTTCACCAGCGCGCGGATCACCGCGGGCGCGTCGGGGACGGTCATCGTGATCTCGAAGACCGAGATGCCGCCGGCCAGCACCGCGCGGGCGGCGCGCGCGGCCAGATCGGGCGTCGCCGCGCGGATCACGGGGACGATCCCGACCGCTTCGATTCTCCGGACGATCTCGCGCGGGCGTGTGCTCGCGGCGGCGTGTGCTCGGCTCGCGTCATCGGTCGATCCGTGCGCTGGGCGCCTCCATCGCGCGCAGCACCTCGGCGAGCGTGGCCATCGTGGTGTCGCCGGGCGTCGACATGGCCAGCGCGCCGTGGGCGACGCCGCAGCGGAGCGCCCACTCGGGATCCTTGCCCGCGAGGAGGCCGTAGATGAACCCGGAGGCGAACGAGTCGCCGCCGCCGACGCGGTCGAGGATCTCGACGTCGCGCTGCGCGACCTCGAAGAACTGGCCGTTCACAAAAGCGATGGCCCCCCAGCCGTTCACGCCGGCCGACCGCGCCGTACGAAGCGTGGTGGCGACCGCCTTCAGGTTCGGGTAGACGCGCATCACCTCTCCGATCATGGTGCGAAAACCGGCTGTGGGCAGCGCGCCTTCGCGGAGATCGACGCCCGGCGGGTCGAAGCCGAGCGCGGCGGCGAAGTCCTCCTCGTTGCCGAACAGCACGTCGACCAGCGGCATCAGCGAGCGGTTCACCTCGCGCGCGCGCGCCTGACCGCCGACCGCCCGCCAGAGCGAGTCGCGGTAGTTGAGATCGTACGAGACGCAAGTGCCGCTGCCGCGCGCCTCCTCCATCGCCGCGCGCGCGACGGCCGGCGTCCCCTCCGCGAGGCCGCAGAAGATGCCGCCCGTGTGGAACCAGCGGACACCTCCGGCGTGGAGGGCGCGCCAGTCGACGTCGGAGGGGCGCATCTGCGAGACGGCGGTCTGGCCGCGGTCGGAGCAGCCGACGCCGCCGCGCGGGCCGAACCCACGCTCGGTGAAGTTGAGCCCGTTGCGCGCCGTCCGCCCCACGCCGTCGTAAGCCGTCCAGCGCAGATAGCTGAGGTCGACTCCGCCTTGCAGCATCAGGTCCTCGACCAGCCGCCCGACCGGGTTGTCGCACAGCGCGGTCACGATCGCGGTCCGCAGGCCGAAGCAGCGCCGCAGCCCGCGCGCCACGTTGTACTCGCCGCCCCCCTCCCAGGCGGCGAAGGTGCGCGTCGTGTGCACGCGCCCCTCGCCCGGATCGAGCCGCAGCATCACCTCGCCCAGGCTCACCTCGTCGAAGCGGCACTCCGCCGCCGGCTTGATCGCAAGCTCGCTCATCGATCGGCGAGCATGCGATGCCCGCGTCCGCCGCACAAGCGGCGCGGCGCCGACTCGCCGGCTCTAGAACACGTAGACGGCCTGGCCCATGCCGCGGAAGTTGTGCGGCGTGTTGCCGGTCTCGTTGATCGCGCAGTTGGGGTTGGCGCCCAGGTAGTCGACCTTGGTGTACTGGCCCGAGACGCCGAAGCGGATCGACGGCGTCGCGTCGAAGAAGAAGTTGGCGTCGGCGTATCGCGAGGTGTCGGCGATCGTCCCCAGGAGCTCGATCTCGGAGCCCGCGCAGGGGTAGAGCGAATGCATGTTCTTAGAATGCGAGTAGGTGTAGTTCGCCGCGAACAGCATCCGGCCGTCGAGGACCGGCAGGTAGTACTGCAAGCCCGCCTTGTAGGCGTACCAGTCGATCGTGTGCGCGATTCCGGTGGAGACGTCGAAGGTGACCAGGCCGGGATCGATGTTGGCGGCGTACATGGGAGGTGGCGACTGCTGCGCCGGGTTGGGGAGCGTCGGGAACTGCGCGCCGCCGCCGGTGGTCATCAAGTCGGCGATGCCGGCGCCGATGACGTAGGAGCCGGTCAGCGTCAGCCGGTTCTTGCGGTCGTTGCCGTCGGTGGCCGGGATTACCGGTATGAGGGCGTCGACCGAGACGCCCCAGCCCTGGAGGCTGTTCGACCGCTGCGTGGGCGGCGGCGTGTACGCGTCCAGCTTGAACTGCCTCGCGATCCCGGAGACCCCGATCGACAGCGGCGCGATGGCGGTCCGGACGTTGCCGGGGGTGGTGATCCCCTTCCAGTGGTTGACGCTGAGGCGTAGGCCCCCCTCGAGGTCGGGGATCTGCGCGTCGCGCTGGGCCGGGCGGTTGGCCGAGGCGGCGATGTCGACGCTCACCGGGCCGTCGGCGCCGAAGGTGCGCGAGACGCGCAGCTGCGTGTTGCGCGAGAACACCATGTTGGGCAGGCCCAGGAACTCGAGTGAGGCGGGGAAGAAGTAGTTCTGCCAGCCGAACACGTCGTAGGTCTGCCCGGCGAGCAGATCGACGAAGCCCCCGTCGAGCTTCAGGTAGGCGTGGCGGATCCGGAAGGTCGGGCTGTCGTAGTACGTGTTCTCCGAGCCGGCCGGTGGGGCGGTCTGATGGCCAAAGAAGTCGCCTTCGATGAGCGCCGAGGGGCGCAGCCCGGAGATCTCCGGGGCCTGAAACGACAGGCCGAGTCGCGTGTTGCGCATCGAGAACTGGGTGCGGCCGACGGTCCCGTCGTAGGTGTCGCCGCGCGCCACCAGCTCGTTGCCGATGGAGTCGTTGTAGCTGCGCGTGCTGTCGGCGATGTAGTCGGCCTCGACGAACCCGTAGAAGGTGATCGACCAGCGCCGCCCCTCGGGTCCCACGCCGAAGGTGTAGGGCGGGCGATCGAACCAGGAGCCGCTCTCCGGGTTGACGCCGGGGGCGGGAACGGCCGCGTTCGGGACGGAGGGAAGGGTCGCGGCCGCCGGCGCTGCCGAATCGGCGGCAGGCGCCGGCGCGGCTGGCAGCGGTGCGGGCGCGCTCTCGGGCAGGGCGGGCGGCGGCGCCGGGGGCGCTGGCGGCGCATCCTGCGCGCGGGCGGGGCCGGTGGCGGCGGCCAGGCTGAGCGCGCCGGCCACGAGCGCGACGAAGATCCGCGCTGTCGGGGTTTCGTTCCTTCTGTCGGACGTTCGATCGATCATTTGGATGAGGACCTCATGCGGGTGTTCGGATGGGTTCGAAGGTGGGCGCCAGCAGATGGTTCAAGGCGAAGGCGACGAGGTAGGCCGAGCCGCAGATCCCGAACAGCAGCGCGTACCCGGAGGTGACGTTGCCGGCGGCGGCGAAGCGGTCGAGCAGCTTCCCCGAGAAGATCGGGAACAGGATTCCGCCCAGCGAGCCGGCCGTGCTGCCGAGCCCGACGACGGAGGCGACCGCGCGCTTGGGGAACATGTCCGAGGCGCTGGTGAAGAGGTTCGCCGACCAGGCCTGGTGCGAGGCGCCGGCGATCCCGATCAGCACCACCGCCGCCCAGTTGCCGACGTGCGTGACGGCGAGGATCGGCAGCACCGTGCAGGCGAAGGTGAAGAGCGCGGTCTTGCGCGCGCGAGACACGCTCATCCCGCGGCTGGTGAGGAAGCCCGAGAGCCAGCCGCCGAAGATGCTGAGCACCGTGACGATCGTGTAGATCGTCACCAGGAGGACCCAGCTGTCCTTGATCGAGAGGCCGCGCGTCTTCTTGAAGTAGTCGGGGAGCCAAATGAGGAAAAACCACCAGACCGGATCGGTGAGGAACTTGGCGGCGATGAACGCCCAGGCCTGCCGGTGGCGCAGGATCTCCAGCCAACCGATCGGCGTGGTGCTGGCCGGCACCGCGCCGTCCTGGCTGCGGATGTGCGCCAGCTCGGCAGCACTGACCTTGTTGCTCTTTTCAGGGACCTCGTAAAAAGGCAGCCAGAACGCGATCCAGACCAGCCCGGCGATCCCCGCCGCCACGAAGGCGGACCGCCAGCCGAAGGTGAAGGCCAGCCAGGGGACGATCGCCGGCGCGATGATGGCGCCCACGTTGCTGCCCGAGTTGAAGAGGGCGGTCGCGTAGGCGCGCTCGCGCGGCGGGAACCAGAGCGCCACCGCCTTGATCGCCGAGGGGAAGTTCCCCCCCTCCCCGAGCCCGAGCGCGAAGCGCGCCGCGAAGAAGCCGTTCACGCTCCCCACCAGCGCGTGCGACATGGCGGCCAGGCTCCAGGCGGTGATCGAGATGGCGTAGCCGACCTTGGTGCCGATCCGATCGATGAGCGCGCCGAACCCCAAGAGGCCGATCGCGTAGGCCGCCTGGAAGGCGGCGTTGATCATCCCGAACTGGGCGTTGGTCCAGCGCAGCTCGCTGTCGAGGATCGGCTTCAGCAGCGAGAGGATCTGCCGGTCCATGTAGTTGACGGTCGTGGCGAAGAAGAGCAGCGCGCAGACCAGCCACCGGTAGCGGCCGACGCCCACGCTGCCGCTGCCGCCGGTCACGGCCGGCCCGCTCTCATCCCGCGTCAGACCCGGCGCGCGGCCCTGGCCTTGGGCGAGAAGGGGGGCCGAAGAGGGTGCAGATGGCAGGGATTGGCGGTGCACAGCGGACGCCGTCATGGGTTGCCTGATGTCCGACAAACGGCTCGATCCTGGACAGTGAGCCGCCCGCCAAAGGTGCGGACACCCAGCTCCCCGAAGCTTCGAATTTCAAATGCACCAAACCAGCGAGGGAGCGATGACGACGATGATGAAACGAATGGCGCCGATCTGCGGGACGACCGCTCTCTTGGCGTTGGTGTTTGCGTTCCAGGGCTGCGCCAGCGACAACAGCGGGACCACCGGAACGGGTGGGACGACCGGCACCGGCGGGACCACCGGAGTGGCCGGGACGACCGGCACCGGCGGGACCACCGGCGCGGCCGGGACCACGGGCGCGGCCGGCACCACCGGAGCGGCGGGCATGAGCGGCGCCTTCGGGACGCCGGCCTGCGGCAACACGGTGGCGGGGACGGCGGCCGGCAAGGGCGTCGCCTGCACCACCGACGACGTGCAGCTCTGCTACAAGACCTGCGGTCCCGAGAAGAGCGGCGTCAAGGCGGAGACCTGCACCAACGGCGCGTATGCCGAGGCGAACTGCATGTTCGACCCCGGCAAGACCTACGCCTGCTACGCCGTTCCCACCACCCCGGACGCGACCTGCCCGACGACCGCGCCGATGGCCTCCTCCGCCTGCACGATCGCCGATTGCGTCGTTTGCGGCGGGACCACCGGCTACCTCGACTCGACCGGCGCGGCCAAGACCGGCTATTGCGTCTGCCAGGCCAGCGCCACAGCCCCCAGCTGGAGCTGCGCCAGCAACACCGCCTGGCCCTGCCCGAACAGCAGCGGCTGCTGACCGCGGAGGACTCCCCCGAACCGCCGCGCGCCGCCTGGGCGTCAAGCTCACCCCGGCGCGCGGCAATACAACAAGTCCCCACGAGCCTCACGTTGTCGAACTCACACAAACGAACCTTTCCTCCGGGGCTGCCCCTGATGGTCTGGGCCGCCTCGCTCCTCGCTGGCGCGGGCTGCCAGACCCAACCGTCGATCGCGCCGGTCGCCTACACCTGCGGCACGGCCGACCCGGGGCCGACGACGATCGCCGGCCAGTCGGGCGACTGCGCCGACATCGACGCGACGCTGCCCCCCGAGCCGAGCTGGCCCGCGGTGACGGATGCCTGCACGCTGAGCGCGCAGATCAGGACCACCGACACCAACAACAACTGGCTTCCTGACGAGAGCCAGACGGTTGCCGATACCGTACGCATCCAGAACGCGCTCAACGCCTGCAAGGTGGTCAAGCTCCAGGTCGATCCGGCCGACGGCACCCTGAACGCGTTCGTCTCGGGCCCGCTCCAGATCAACGGGTCGATCCTCTGGATCGACCAGGGCGCCACCCTCTACGCCTCGCGCGACCCGAACAACTACCAGGCGCACGCGACCACCACGGACCCCGGGGACTGCGGGAAGGCGGGCGTGAACGACTCGTCGGCCTGCACCAGCTTCATCACCGTCAACGGCGCCAGCCCCGGCATCATCGGCCTGGGGACGATCGACGGGCAGGGGGGCGAGCCGCTCATCGGCCACGACTACTCCTGGTGGCAGCTCTCGTCGGCGCTGCAGACGATCGACGGCAGCATCGGCAACCCGACGATGATCGACGTGCGCACCGGCGTGACCAACTTCCTGATGTACAAGATCACGCTGCACAACTCGTCCAAGTTTCACGTCAAGATCACCTCGACGCCGGTGGGCGGTCCCGCCGCCGGCTGCCCGTCGACGGGCGCCGGCTTCATCGTCTGGGGGGTGACCGTCCTGACGCCGTCGCGCTGGCTGAACACCCAGGGGCTGCTCATGTCGCCGCACTCCTCGCGCAACACCGACGGTATCGATCCGGGCGAGACCAGCTTCGCCACCTGCGGCCTCCTGGCCTACAACACGATCAGCACCGGCGACGATCACATCGCCATCAAGGGGGGGCACGGCGTCTCCGACATCGTCGTCGTGCACAACCACTTCGGCACCGGCCACGGCATGTCGATCGGCAGCGAGACCTACGGCGGGGTCAACGGGCTCAAGGTCTGCGATCTCACCATCGACGCCGACTCGCGCCCGGTCGGGCAGGGGGCCAGCCCCGGCGACTTCAACGGGATCCGCGTCAAGTCCGACGCGAGCCGCGGCGGGACGGTGACCAACGTCGAGTTCCGCAACGTCTGCATGCGCGACGTGAACAACGCCATCCTCATGAGCACCGCCTACAACCCGCTCTTCTCGGGGACGATGTTCCCGCAGTTCAGCAACATCCTCTTCAGGAACATTCACGACGTCGGCTGCATGGCCGTGACCCAGCCGGTGGTGACACTGAACGGGTTCTCGGCGCTCTACCCGGCGACCAACATCGGGCTCGACAACGTCATCGTCGACTGGACGGGCCCCGACGCGGTCGCCTCCGAGTTCGCCCAGATCAATCTCGGTCCCAACGACGTGAACTTCGCGTCATACATCGCCGGTCAGGACGTGACGGTGACCCCGATGTTCATGCCGCCCAGCGCCCCGCCCATCAACTGCGTCTTCCCCACGCTGCCGGCGCCGCAACCGCCCGCGGGATGGTTGCGCTGATGGTCCTCCGGCGACTGGCGTGGCTCGCGCTCGCGTCCGGCGCGCTCCTCGCGGCCTGCACGACGACGACTGAACAGCCGCTGTCGGGGACCTGTATGGTGGACGACATGATGACCGCCAGCTGCAACGCGGTGCCGCCCGACGCCGGCGCCGTGAACCTGGGCCTGGTCGGCTACACCTGCACGGGAACGGGCGTGCGCCCCGACCTCCAGCACGCGAGCTATGTGCAAGGGATCCCGCAGGGGATCATCTGCGCCGACAAGACGCCGCTTCCCGACGGCGGCGTCGCCTCGGGTCCGCAGAGCTACTGCTGCACCAGCGGCCCCACCACCTGCGCGTACGATCCCGTCGCCTCCTGCAGCGGCGGGACCTACGGCTACCAGTGCCTCGACGAGAACCGGCCGGAGAGCTACAACCCCACTATCAGCTGCGGCCAGGGCGTTCGCGGCAGCCAGTACGTCGACTACTGCTGCTCGGGAACGCCCCAGACGGCCGGCTGCACCGAGGACGACACGCTCGGTTGCGCCGCCGGGCTGGTCGGCTGGGACTGCCTCACGTCGCCGGCCGGGATCGTCCCCAAGGGCCAGGATCTCATGGCCAACAAGAGCCGCGCCGATCAGTACTACCTGGTCTGCTCCTCCCCGAAGCTGTCGCCCTCCGGCAAGGTGAACAACTTCTGCTGCTACCCGCCGGCGGCCGTTCCGCCGGGCGGTGCGTGCGTCGAGGACGTCAACGTCGCAGGCTGCGCCTACCCGCGCTTCGGTTTCGCCTGCTACGGCCGCGAGACCCCCTCCGACGACTACCCGCCGATGAACTGTCCCGACCCGGGCGTCTCCGGCACGAGCACCCAGGGCTACCCCGCCACGCTCTACTGCTGTGACTACGAATAGGTTTTGAAGCGCGCGGTCGCTACGGCACGTCGCAGGTGCCGAAGCCTGCGGCGGCGCTGAAGTTGGTGCAGGCGTAGCCCTCGCTCGCGCGGCACTGAGCGTCGGTCGCGCACCCGAGCAGGCACCACGCCTGGGTGGCCGGGGCGCTGGGATCGAAGCTGGGCGGCGGCGTGTTGGTGGTGCAGATCTCGGGGCCGCCCGGCGAGCAGTCGTCGGCGGTCGCGCAAGGGGCCGTGCAGTAGCCGCCCGGCCGCGACAGGTCGCAAAGAAAGTTGGGCTCGTACTTCTGACAGTCGGCGTTCGACGCGCAGGGCGCGCCGTCGAGCACGCCGCAAGGCGGGCAGGAGAGAGAGGCGTCGCTGTAAGTATCGCAGCTCATCGCCACCGCCGCCTGCACGCAGCTCGTCTGCGCCGCGAGGTTCGGGCACACCGGCGACGGCGCCAGGCCAGGGTAGTAGTTGCCGCCGTAGACACAGATCTGATCGCAGGGGAGGAGCGCCTCGGTGGTCGTCGCGCAGCTGTTGCGCTTCTCGCAGATCATCTGGCAGGGCGAGCCGGAGCCGCTGGACCCGCCGGAGCCGCTGGACCCGCCGCAGCTCGCCGCCAGCGACGCCAGCGCAGCGACCGCCGCCACCCCCGACCTGATCCGCCACGCCCTCATGTGGCGATTGTACGGCCGAAGGGGAGGGTTGTCGCGGGCGCTACGGACGCTGCAAATACTCGTCGGGCGCGTCGACGTAACCCCAGGCGCGCAGCTGCCGCACCCAGGCGCCGAGGTTCGCTCGTGTCACGCGCACGAGGTCGAGCGGGATCCTCTCGGGCACGACCTTGCCGCGCAGGACCTTGTCGACGATCGTCTGCACGCCGACCTCGCCCCACGGATAGGTCGGCTGCGCCAGCAGGACGGGCGCCAGCCCCTTCTCGACGTAGAGCAGCTGCGGCGGGATGGCGTTGATCGAGACGATGGTCGGAACCATCAGCTTGGGCGCGCCCGACTCGATCTCGTGCAGCAGCGTCTGCGTGTAGAGCGGCCAGCCGCCGACCATCGCCCAACCGGCGATGTCCGGGTGCGCCGCCTCGGCGCGCATGACGGCGGCGGTCGCCTCCTGCGGCGTCTCGACGTGAAAGAACGGGCCCAGCACGGTGAGGCCGGGGTGGCGCGCCGCCTCGTTCATCACGCCCTCGACGCGGCGGCGCAGGTTGGGCGCGTTCGGGTTCCCGGCGAGGATCGCCACCTTGCCCCGGTGCGGGATCAGCTGAGCCAGCTCCTTCATCACCGATTGGCCCGCCTTGAAGTCGTCGACGCCGCACTCGGCGAAGCGGCGCGACTCGGGCGCGTCGCTGTCGAAGGTCATCACCGGGACGCCGTGGGCGACGGCGTCGTCGATGGCCGGGGTGACCGCCTTGGCGTCGGAGCAGGAGAGCAGCACGGCGTCGGCCTTCTCCGCCACCGCCTGCCGGATCCGCTCGACCTGCAGCGCGGCGTCCTCGCGCGGCGGGGTCAGCCACTCGATCTGGATCGGCCGGCCCAGCTCGGCCGACAGCGCCCGGGCCCGGCTCTCGGCGCCGAGACGCGAGGCGAGAAACGACGGGTTGCTCGCGCTCTTGGCGATCATCGCGATCCGGAACGGCACCACCGTCGGGCGCGGTGCCGCCGTGGGCGCGCCGGCCGAGCGCGAGGGACAGCCACCGAGCAGCGCGGCTCCCGCTAGGATCGTGCGGACGGCGCCCAGGCGACGGCGGCTGCGCTCAGGCTCACTGACCCAAAGTTGACCCAGGGAGCCGGGACGGCTCAGCAGTCGCGTGAGCGACGACGAGCTTTGCTCGGCGGCGCTCTTCGCGGGGGATCTAAAGGACCCTCCCAGCGTCCTTTTGTAGACGACCACGGTTCGTGTCACCGTGGTGGCGTGCCCCTCCCCGGGATCGGGTTCCTGGCGCTGGTCGCCCTGGCGCAGACGGCGCCGGCCGTGTCGGTGCCGGTGCGTATCGAGTTCGAGGCCCCCGCCGGCTGCTCCGACGCTGATGCGTTTCTCGCCGGCGTCCTGGCCCGCACGCGCCACGTTCACCAGGCGCGCCCCGGGGAGAGCGGGGTTCGCCTCGCCATCCGGTTGACGCGGGTGGGGGGACGGGTGCGCGGCGAGCTGCGCCTCACCGACGCCGGCGGGGCGTCGGAGACCCGGCGCGTCGACGGCGGGAGCTGCGCCGAGGTCGTGCAGGTGCTGTCACTCACGGCCGCGCTGGCCATCGATCCCACGGCCGCCCTGCTGCCGCCGCCGGCGCCGCCGCCCGCGGCCGTGCGGGCCTCTCCGTCTACCCCGTCGGCGTCCCCACCATCCCCGTCCGAATCGGCGCCGCGGTCGTCGCCATCGCCATCGCCGGCGTCGCCGTCCGCGTCGTCGCCACCTGCTTCGGCACCGCCGTCGCCCCCTGCGCCGACGCCGCCTCCGGCGCCGCCCGTCACGGCGCCGGCCCGCGAGCCGCCACCCCCAGCGCCGGCCCCCGAGCCGCCGCCCGCGGCCGTGGTCGTGGTGGCCCCGCCGGTCCCGCCCACGCCGCCCCCGCCACCGGGCCCGCGGGTCGGCGCGGCGATGACCGCGGCGCGCGTGCTTTCGTCGTCGGTCGCGCTCGGGGCGTCACTCTCGGGGCGGTTCGGCGGCGTCACGGGCGGCGGCCTGCGCCCGAACGTCGCCGTGAATTTCCTGTTTCTGCCCGGCGACGTCTTCGAGTCGGGCGACGATCTCGGGATCCGTTGGACGGCGCTGGGCGCCACCGGCTGTCCAGGATGGTGGCTCGGTGGGCGCACGGTGATCGAACCGTGCGCCCGGATCACCCTGGGTCTGCTGGCCGCGACGGACCACTCGGTCTCGAACCCGCGCTCCGTCGACCGCTGGTGGGGGAGCGCGGGCGCTCTGGTCCACCTCGCCGCCCCCATCGGCTGGGGGCTTGCCCTCGATGTCGAGGCCGGCGTCGATTTCCCGTTCGTCACGCGCCGCTTCATCACTACCACGGCCGAGCCAAATCAAGCAGTTGGGGCCACGGCGTCAGTCTCTCCGACGCTGTCGGTCGGTCTATCCCACGCCCTATAAAAGTCGCCCGGGGCGGAGTATGATCAGAATCCGCGGGAGCGGGAATTGAGAGCTCGAACGATCATGACCTCCGCGGCCGTCCTCGATACGCGCGATCTCGATCGCGCGCTGCCGGTGGTCCCTGTCCCGGCGCCGACGCGGCGACAGGAGGAGGTCCGCGTCGAGCAGACCCGCAACCTGCGACTGCGCGGCATGGTGGACACGCACATCGACTTCGTCGCGCGCGTCCTGCGTAACTCGGGGACCCCGCGCGCGGAGATCGACGACGAGGTCCAGCGCACGTTCATCGTGGCGGCCCGGCGGCTCGACGACATCCGTCCCGGCGCCGAGAAGAGTTTTCTTTTCCGGATCGCCTTCAACCTGGCGGCGCACGCGCGGCGGACGGCGGCGCGCCGGCGCGAGGTGGCGGCCGATCAGGCGCCCGAGCAGGTCGAACGATTCGCCACGCCGGAGGCGCTCACCGATCAGAAGCGGATGCGCGAGATCCTGGACGGCGTGCTCGATCAGATGGACGAGTCGCTGCGCGCGACGTTCGTCCTGCACGAGTTCGAGGAGATGAGCACGGCGGAGATCGCGGAGGTGCTCGGCATCCCACGCGGCACGGTGGCCTCGCGGCTGCGCCGGGCGCGCGCCGAGTTCCGCGAGCGGGTGGCCGCGCTCGACGGGTTCGCCGGATACGTGGACAGGGAAGGCCAGGGGTAGGGGGCATGCGAGAGACCCTAGAGATAAGAGACCCGGTGCGGCTCGGACAATCGAACGCCAGCGCCCTCGAGCAGGCGCTGCTGGCGGCTGGACGGTCGTACGGCAGCTCGACGTCGGCGCGGAACAAGACTCTGGCCGCGCTCGGTGTCGCCGGATCGGCGACGTTGCTGGCCGGGACGGCGCAGGCGGTACCGCTCGGCACGCTGGCCAAGCTGACCTGGGGGAAGCTCCTGGCCGCGGTTTCGCTGGCGGGGGCTGCTGCGGCGGTGCCCGGTTATTACGTTTGGCAGCACCATCAGGCAGCGAACACGGCGGCGCCGATCGCTCTTCAGGCCCGGCTGGCCCAGACGGAGCCGGCCCCCGTGCCCGCCGCGCTGGTCGCTCGGGCGTTCGACGAGCAAGGGGCGAATCAACCCGCCTTCGGACCGGCGTCTGCAATGAGAGACCTGCCGGTTACGGCCGCGCGCCCCGCCTCACGCCCTGCGACGCTGGCGCACGAGCTGTCGACGCTGGACGCCGCGCGCGGGATGCTGGCCCGGGGCGATGCGGGCGGCGCGCTGGCGCGGCTCGATAGCTATTCCCACGCCTATCCGCACGGCCGGCTGGCGCTGGAGGCCGAGGTGTTGCGGATCGACGCGCTCGATGCCGCCGGCCGCACCGACGCTGCGCGCGCCCGCGCCCAGACATTCCTCGATCGCCACCCGCACAGCGTGCTCGCGGCGCGCGTCCGCACGCGGCTCGGCGACTAGGAGGGCGCATGTCCGCCCTCGCCCGGCGGCTCGCGTGCGTCTCCGCGGCGACGCTGGCGTTGGCGCAGACGGTGGGGGGCTGCGGCTCGACCACCGACTCGCTCGGCTACGACAACCCGAAGACGCTCTTGCCGCTCACCGGCCCGGCGTCGTACCCGAACCCGTTCCGGGATCTGCTCGGCCAGACCGACGCGGCGATCAGCGCCAAGATCACCAACGCGTTCAACACGCTCTTTCACGGCGCGCCGTCGTACAAGTTCTACGAAACGATGGCTGACGACCCAACCTTGACCTCCGACCAGGCCTACGTCGAGGACACGCTCCACAGCGACATCCGCACCGAGGGGATGGGCCTCGGGATGATGATCTGCGTGGAGATGAACAAGCAGTACGAGTTCGACCAGCTCTGGACCTACGCCAAGCAGGTGATCGAGATTCAGAGCGGGTCGCAGGCCGGCTACTTCCCGTCGTTCTGCAACGGTGCCAACGGAACCCCGACCCCCTGCCTCGATCCTTACGGATTCCAGCATTTCGTCACGGCGCTGATCTTCGCCAACGATCGCTGGAAGAGCACGGGTGCGATCGACTACGCGGCCGACGCGCTCGGGCTGCTCCACACGGCGCGCCACAAGGAGGAGGACAACGGCGGGATCGTCGATGGCGTGACCGACAGCTTCGACGTGGCCACCAGCCTACCGTTCGACGTGCCCGACGTCTCGTCGGCGGACGTGACACGCCCGTCGCTGGTCATGCCGGGTTCCTACGCGCTGTGGGCCCAGGCAACGGGCGATCCCGCCTGGACCACCACCGCCGCCGCCGGGCGCGCCTTCTGGCAGAGCGCCACCAACACGCTGACCGGGTTCATGCCGACGCGCTCCCAGTTCGACGGCACTCCTGTCCCCGGGTGGGCCACCTTCGAGCCCGAGGGGTATCGGTCCCAGATCAACGTCGCGATCGATCAGATCTGGTCGGCCGGAGACGCCTGGAACGTGACGGAGAGCAACCAGCTGCTCTCCTTCTTCACCGCGCAGGGGATCAACACCTACGGCAAGATCTACAGTCTGGACGGGACGATGGTGCTCGAGACGGACCACGAGCCGTCGCTGGTGGTGTCGAACGGCATCACGGCGGTGGCGTCGACCAACGCCGATCGGTCGAGCTACGTGAGCGCCGTCTGGAACATGGACATCCCGACGGGAACCGCCCGCTACTACTCGGGCATCCTCTACATGGTCAGCCTCCTCGTGCTGGGCGGCCAGTACCAGGTCTATTAGGCCGCATCTCACAACCGCCGGGTACAGCCGCGCAGGCGAGCACAGCGCGGCTCTGCCGCGCGGAGCGAGGGGGGACCGGGGGACGCGAGCGGCAGCGAGCCGTCCCCCGTAGAACTAACCGACGCCGCCGGGGAAGAGCATCCGGGCGAGCGGGCGGGGCGACTTGGCGCCGTGGTCGCTCATCCAGGCCTCGCCGGCGGCCGCGGTGGCGCCGTCGCCGGCGAGATCGGCGGCCGCCATCTGCGCGGCGGCCTTGAAGAGGCCCAGCTCGTGGGTGCCGGTCTCGTCGATCGCGCGCCGCAACCAGGCCGCGGTCTCGCCCGCGTTCCCCTCGGCGTGCGCGATGCCGGCGTGGAGCAGCGCCGCCAGCGAGGCCCCCCAGCCACCCCCGCGGCCGAGCTGCGTGGCGCACGATCGCGCGAGCCGCAGCCGCGCCGTCCGCTCGGATCCGGCGACGGCCAGCGCGCCCGCCAGCGCCGCGCGGCCCCGCAGATGGACCGCCACGTTGCGGGTGTGCTGCATCTGCAGCAGCATCGACCGCCGCAGCGGCGCCCAGCCTTCGGCGAAGCGCCGGTGGGCCCGATCGCCCTCGCCCTCGTAGAGATCGATCTGCGTCTCGGCGATGAGCGCGTACCAGTGCTGGATGTGATAGCCGCGCGCCGACCAGGCGTCCATCGCCTCGCGCGTCTCCCGCCGCGCCCGGCCCGGCTCGTCGCCCAGCAGCCACACGGCGTTCGCCAGGCCGATCCGCAGCGTGGTGGCGGCGTAGACCAATCCGCGGTCCTTCGCCTCCTTGAGCCCCTCGCTCGCCTCGGTGCGGAACCGCTCGAGCGCGCCCAGGTAGTAGAAGCACTCGAGCGTGAAATGCCGGACGGCGTTCAGCTCCCAGGCCGCCCCGACGCAGCGGTCGCGGAAGATCCGCTCCGCCGTCACCAGGTGGTCGAGCGCGGAGGCGAACCGGCCGCCGAGATGCGCGGAGAGGCCGCTCATGAGCGCGACGATGCCGCTGGCGTGCGGATGATCGAGCGAGGCGGCGATCGTTCCCGCCTCGACCAGCAGCTTCTGGGCCCGCCGGTCGTTCCCCTGGGCGGCGGCGTAGGCCGCTTCGCCGGCGATGCCGCGCGAGACGCGGTAGGGCTCGCCGGCCGCCAGCGCCAGCCGCAGACTGCGCGCCTGGAAGTGCGCACCCTGCACCGGATCCATGAGCCCCAGCCCCGAGGAGATCGACCAGCAGAGATCGGCACGGGCCAGCTCGCGCGGGGCGATCTCCTCGGCAGAACGGCGCTTGAACCGCCGCCCGCGCAGCGCCAGCGCCACCCGCTGCCCCAGCAGCGCCCGCACCGGCGAGCGGGCGAAGCCGAGCCCCTCGTCGGCCAGCGCGCCGTCGGCGACCCGGCGCCCCTCGTCGAGGTGGCCGCTGCGAATGAGCTCCTCGGCGCCGCGCCGGCGGAGATCCGTCGCCTGGGCCGGGCCGGCGCCGCGCGCGGCGTCGAGGTAGTTCGCGGCGGCGTCGGCGCCCCGCCCGACGCTGGAGAGCGCGTCGCCGAGCCCCACCAGCATCTCGCGCCGCTGCTCCTCCGACCAGTTCCCCAGCGCCAGCGCGTCGCCGTAGCTGGCGATCGCGCGGTCGAACGCCAGCGCCTCCGCCGCCCGGCGCGCCGCCGCCGCGAAGTGGACCGCCGCCCGATCGGGGTGGCCGGCCTCGCGCCAGTGGCCGCCCGCGCGCAGCGAGTTGCCGCTGTCCTCGAAGGCCTCGGCCAGCTTCTCGTGCAGCTCGCGCGCCTCGGCACTGGAGGTCGACTGGCGCGCCACCTGCCGGATGCGATCGTGGGAGAAGTCGACCAGCTCGTCGCCGCGCTCGGTGACGGAGTAGACGAGCCGGCCGGCGCGCAGCTCGTCGAACAGGCGTACGGTCGTGGTCCCGTCGAGATCGCCGAGCCGCCGCAGCATCCGCACGGGCGTCGGCGCGCCCGAGATGGCCAGCGTGTGCAGCACCCGCACCGCCGGTTCGGAGAAGGACTCGATCTGCGCGCGCAGGACGCTGTCGAGGGTGAGCAGCGCGCTCGGGCCGCGCCGCAGGTGGGCGGTGCGCGCCAGCTCGAAGAGAAACAGCGGGTGGCCGGCCGACTCGCGCGCCAGCACGCCCGCGTCGCGTTCGGGATCGCCGGCGCCGCGCGAGGCGAGCAGCTCGCGCGCCAGCGCCAGGGCGGCGTCGTCTCCCAGGTTCGAGAGCGTCAGCTGCTCCTCGGGGACGTCGGCCGCCAGCAGCTTGCCGCCGCTCTCGTCGCGGCTGGGCGTGCGGAGCGTCCCGAGCAGCAGCAGGCGGGGGGATTCCGGCGGGCGCAGCACCTCCGACAGGAGCGCCAGCGAGTCGGCGTCGGCCCACTGCAGATCGTCGATGTAGGCGACGATGGCCGCCCGCTCGCCCAGCGCGCGCAGAAGCTGCCGGAAGGCGACGAACATCGACGCGCGCACCTCGCGCGGGTCGGGGCCGACGTACTGGTGCGGTGCGTGGGCGATGAGCGGGATGCGCCCCAGCACGGGGAACGCCTGCAACATCACGGCGGCTCTGTCGGGGATGATGCGCGCCAGCGTCTCGGGGTCGATCTGCCTCAGCAGGCTGGTGAGCACGTCGACCAGACCGTCGAGCGCCTTGAAGGGGACCAGCTCCCGCTCGTAGCAGCGGGCGGTGAGCAAAATCGGCGGCGCGTGCTCGGCCGTCTCCAGCCGCTCTGCGAGGAACGCCCGCACCAGCGCCGACTTCCCGACGCCCGATTCGCCGCGCACGATCAGCACGCGCGCCCCCTCGCCCCTTCGCACGCCGTCGAGCGCCGCCTCGAGCGCGTCCAGCTCGCGCTCGCGGCCGACGAAACGGATCGCTTCGTGGGGCTGGGCGGGGAGATCGACGGAGCGTGCGGTCGGCGACAGCGCCTTCAACACATCGAGGGCCGAGGCGCGGGACTCTGGGTCGCCCGTCAGCAGCCGATCGCACAGCGCCGCCAGATCGGGTGGGACCTCGGGGGCCAGCGCCGCGACGTGCGGCGCGTGCCCGTGCTGCTTGCGGTAGAGGATCTCGTGCGGCAGCCCCTCGAACGGCAGCCGCCCGGTCAAGAGCTCGAACAGGATGACGCCGAAGGCGTACCAGTCGGCCGCGGCGTTCACCGGCTGCATCGCCACCTGCTCGGGGGCCATGTACTCGGGCGTCCCGGCTCCCGACTGCGTCGTCTCGATCGAGGCGGCGCTCACCAGGCCGAAGTCGAGCAGCACGGCCCGCCCCTCGGCCGTCACCAGCACGTTCGACGGCTTGACGTCGCGGTGGACGCAGCCGGCGGCGTGCAGCGCCGCCAGCGCGCGCGCCAGCTGGGCCAGCACCGGCCGCAACCGATCCTCGCGGTAGTGCGGGCCGGCGGCGGCGCCGACCGGAAGCCCCGACGCGGGGTCGAAGCGGCGCGCCTCGCCGGGCATGACGATCGGCGTCGGGGCGTCGGCGGCCAGCCCGGGCGACGCGACCGACGGGCGCCCGCTCGGCTCGACGCCGCGCACGAAGCTCATGAGGTCGATCCCCTGCACCAGCTCCATGGTGAAGAACCACTGCGACCCCTCGGAGACCAGCTCGCCGAGGCGGACCAGGTTGGGGTGGCGGACGTCGGCGACCGCCCGGAACTCGCGCTTGAAGCGCAGGAGCATGTCCGGGCTGACGACCGGGAGCAGCTTGAGCGCAACGGGGGCGGCGTTGACCTCGTCGAACGCCTCATAGACGACCCCCATTCCGCCCCGTCCCAGGAAACGCACCAGCCGAAACCGGCTCGTTCCGCGAAACGCGACGGCGCCTAGATCCATCGGCACCCGCGCGGCGGCCGCACCATCCATGTCTAGCGCGAACTGCCGCGCGGCGTCCAGCCGGTGTAGTCTCCCCGCCGCCGCAAATAAGCCCGGAAACAGGCGGTCCCATCGACGTTCAACCCCGGAAGAGCATGCCTGCCGTCAACAAGCTCGTTCCCCAAATGTCATCGATTGCCGATCTGGTCGCCGGGCGTTGCGGCGAGGTCGCCGTCGGCGACGTGCTCGCTTTCAACGGACTCACCCGGGTCGACGAATTCATTCAGGGCGCGACCAAGTCGGCCATCTCGCACGTCGCGATCCTGATGCGCGCGCAGCCGGGGGGCCCGCTGCTGGTCCTCGAGGCGACGGGGCTGGGCGTCACCGTCACGCCGCTCGCCGAGTCGCTGCAGAAATACGATCAGGAGCACCACACCTGCTTCTACCTGCCGCTCACGGCAGAGAGGCGCGCGCAGATCGTCCCCGGAACGCTGGCCGCGTACTACAACTCGAACGCGCTCGACAAGTACAACTACGACGGCGTCGTCGAGGCGGGCATCTACGACCGCGATCACCCGCTATTTCAGTATTTCTTCCACGTATTCCATGGCCGCTCGCTCAGGTCGCGGATCGTGCGCGCCTGGTATCGTCTGATCGGCAGGACGGCCCACCTGTGGGCCAAGGTGATCGAGGGCGAGCCCAGCACCCGGCGCCTGTTCTGCTCGCAGCTCGTCACGGAGTGTCTGCGAGCGATCAAGGTCCTCGGCGCCAAACCCAGGGCGCGGCTGGTCGTCCCCGTCGAGGTCTGCTGGTTCGACATCTACGCCGGCGCCTACCAGCTCAACGGCGAGGCGCCCATGGACAATCCCTTTCGCTGGGGAGACGCGCCGGGCGGTTCCGCGGGGGCGTAACCGGCGCGGGCGGCGGTCGTAGACTTGGGTAGGAGGCCGCCATGAAGCCCGAGCAGACGCTGAGACCGAGACTCTTGCCCCCCCTTTGGGTCGCCCTGGCGGCGCTGGTGGGGGTGGCGCTGGCGGGGGCCGGCGTCTGGAGCCGGTCGGCCCACAACGCGTTTGAACCAGGCGGAGGCGATCCAACAGGAGGACGTGTGATGTCGACCAAGAAGTACACCAAGCCTTCGAACGCCGAGCTCAAGAAGACACTCTCCGGCGTGCAGTACGAGGTGACCCAGAACGCGGGCACCGAGCCGCCGTTCGACAACGCCTACTGGAACAACCACCAGGCGGGCCTCTACGTCGACGTCGCCACCGGCGAACCGCTGTTCAGCTCGACGGACAAGTTCGAGTCGGGGACCGGCTGGCCCAGCTTCACCCGCCCGGTCGAGACCGGGCGGGTGGTCGACGCGCACGACGGCTCGCTCGGGATGGAGCGGACCGAGGTCCGCTCGGCGGGCGGGTCGTCGCACCTCGGGCACGTCTTCGACGACGGTCCCGCCCCGACGCACCTGCGCTACTGCATCAACTCCGCGGCGCTGCGGTTCATCCCGGTGTCCAAGCTGGCGGCCGAGGGGTACGGCGCCTATGCGCCGCTGTTCGGCGGGACGGTGCCACCGGCTGCTGCCGCGGCCTCGACCACGCCGGCGCCCAACACCTGCACGCGCCCGCCGGCCGGGGGGAAGCCCGGCTGCTCGCCCACGCTGGAGACGGCGATCCTGGCCGGTGGCTGCTTCTGGGGGATGGAGGACATCCTTCGCCAGATCCCGGGCGTCGTCGAGACTCAGGTCGGCTACGAGGGGGGCAAGACCGCGCACCCGACCTACGAGGACGTCCACACCGGCACGACCGGCCACGCCGAGGCGGTGAAGGTGGTCTTCGACCCCAAGAAGATCTCCTACGACGACCTGCTCGAGAAGTGGTTCTTCCGGATGCACGACCCGACCACGCGCGATCGGCAGGGGAACGACGTCGGCTCGCAGTACCGGTCCGCCATCTTCGTGACCTCGGCCGAGCAGCACAAGGTGGCCGAGCTGGCGCGCGACCACGCGCAGAAGTCGGGGCGCTGGAAGAACCCGATCGTCACCCAGATCGTCGAGGCCGGCCCCTTCACCCCCGCCGAGGCTTACCACCAGAAGTACCTGGAGAAGAACCCCGGCGGATACACCTGCCACTACGTCCGGAACTGACGCGGGCCGGGGCGGGCGAATCGCGACGCGATCGCCCGGCCCCGGTGGTTCGACGCCCGCAGAAGGCACCTTGTCGGCCGCGTCGCCGATAAGGTTTCGTGACCGTCCGGCGCATCGCTGTCATCCTGATCGTCGTTGCCGAGACGGCTCTTCTCCGCGCGTCCGCCGCTGCTGGCCTGCCTGCTGGCGCTGGCGGCGGCGCTGCGCGCGGGGCCGGCGCTGGCGGGCGGGACGCTGCGGGTCGACTTCATCGACGTGGGGCAGGGGGACGCCGCGCTGGTGACCTCACCGACGGGGAAGACGGTGCTGATCGACGGTGGGCCGCACCACGCCGCGCCGGCGCTGACGGCGTTCCTGGCGGCTCACCTCCACGGGCCGATCGATCTGGTCCTGCTCACGCACCGGCACGAGGATCATCTGGGCGGGCTGCCGGCGGCCGTGCGTCAGTTCGGCGCGCGCAAGTTCCTCGACGCACCGGTGGAGCACGCGGAGAAGGGGTACACCTCGCTGATGCGGGCGCTGGAGGCGAGCGGCGCGGAGGTCGGGAACGCGACGCGCGGGCGGGTGATCGACCTCGGCGGCGGCGCGAAGCTCACCTTGCTGGGTCCGCCGGAGCCGCTCATCACCGGCTCGCACTCGGACGTGAACGCCAACAGCGTCGTCGCGCGCCTGACCTACGGAGAGTTCTCGGTGCTGTTCTCGGGCGACGCGGAGGCGCCGACCGAGACCTGGTTGCTCGCCTCGGGCGCGCCGCTGCGTTCGGTGGTCCTCAAGGTCGCGCACCACGGCAGCCGATACGCCTCGGCCCGGCCGTTCTTGCGGGCAGTGGGGGCGCGGATCGCCGTCGTCAGCGTCGGCGCGGGGAATCGCTACCACCACCCGGCACCGGCCACGCTGGATCGGATCGCCCAGGCGGGAGCGGCGATCTATCGTACCGACATGGACGGCGACGTGGAGATCGACAGCGACGGCACGCGGGTTCACGTCCGCACCGCCCGCGGCCGCCAGGAGGCGGTGTCGGCGCGATGACCAAACCGACGACGGACGGCGCCGACACGTTGCTCTTCGTCGACCAGATCGACGCCGGCTGGGCACATCTGCTGCTCGGCGAAGAAGCGTTCGACGTGCCGGCGCGCCTGCTCCCCGCCGGCACAAAGGAAGGGACCTGGCTCCGCTGGTCCTTCGCGACAGCGCCATCCCCGCCCGACGAGGCGGCCGCCATCCGCCGCAAGCTCCAAAAAGGCGACGACGGCGGCGACATCAAGCTCTGAGTCGGCTACCCAGAGCGCGGCAGCTCGCGAACCTCGACGGTCCCGCCCACCTACTGGAACGTGATGTTGTCGATGCGCAGCTCGACGCCGGTGCAGGTGCCGGTGCCGCTCGCCGAGTTCAACTGCCACTGAATCCCGACCACTTGGTTCCGGGTGTTGGCGGTGGTGCTCGTGGGGGCGAAAGCGGTGAAGAGCTCGCTGTACGTCTTCGCCGTGGCCGTCGGGGCCGTCAGGTTGGCGACCGCCGGGTACTGATAGCAGCTGGTGCCCGCGTCGGGGTTGCAGGTCCCGCCGCTCGGGTTGGTGGCGTTGCTCGGTCGCTGCTCCTGGGTCTGGACCTGCACCTGCCAGTTGCACCCCGTTAGGCTGCCGGCGGTGAGCGCGGCGCTGAACGAGACCTTGGTGAACGCGGCTGCGTTCACGCACGATTGGAAGATCAGCCCGCCGCCGGCGTAGCCCTGGGCGGCGCCGACGGTGAAGCTCAGCTTGAGGTTCTGCGCGGTGGTGTCGACGGCCGCGGCGGCCGTGGACGGCGTGGCGCTCGAGTAGGAGAAGGTGTAGCCGCGGAGCCCGTCCGCGTCGCAGAACTGGGTGCCGTTCCACTGCGGCGCCGAGAAGTCGGTCACCAGACCGTCGGGGGTCATCTTGAGCGCGCCCGAGGCGGAGCAGTCGAGCGTCCCCCCGAGCGGGCAGCTGTACATGCCGGAGCCCGCCGCGCCGCCCGCGCCGCCGCTTCCGGTGGTACCGGCCGCCGAGCCGCCGGCGCCGGCCGCGCTGCCGCCGGTACCGCCCTTGCCGGCCGCGCCGCCGCTTCCGGTGGTACCGGCCGCCGAGCCGCCGGCGCCGGCCGCGCTGCCGCCAGCGCCTGCTGCGCCGCCGGTGCCGGTCATCCCGCCGCTGCCCGTGACGCCGCCGGAGCCTGCCGCGCCGCCCGAACCCGTGACACCGCCGGAGCCGACCGCGCCGCCGGAGCCTGTGACGCCCCCCGAGCCGGCGACGCCGCCCGAGCCCGCGACGCCGCCCGAGCCCGTCTGTCCGCCGGACCCCGTGATGCCGCCCGACCCGCCGACGCCACCCGAACCGACGACGCCGCCCGAGCCGCCGTTTCCGCCCGAGCCCGGGGCGCCCGCGTGGCCGCCGGCGGCTCCGCCCATTCCGCCCGAGCCGGACGTCGAGCTGCCGCCGCTCGCCGAGCCGCCGGCGCCGGTCCCGCCGCTGCCGGTGCTCCCGCCTTCACTGGCCCCCCCACTTCCGGTTTCGTCGGGCGGCGCCTCCATCCCCCGGTTCGCGCAGGCGTTTGCGCCCAGCGCCAGCGCGCACGCCAGCAAAGCGAGGCACGGGTACGGCGCAGCCGTACGGGACCTGGGGGCCATGACCATTGAGTCTCTACCAATCTTGGAGGCCCGCAATTCGGAAAACGGATCAATGCGGCCGGCCTGGCTGCACGCGTCAGGAATCCTGAGCCGCGGCAGCCTGATCGGCGTTGACGACGACCCGAAGCGTGTCGAGGAGGTCCCCGCGAAGTTGGCCGAGCTCCACAAGCGGTTCGAGATCGGGGCTGCGGGCGTTATCATTCCGCGCGTGTCGAGCGTCGAGCACCTGCTGGTGGCGGAAACGGGGGTGGACAGAGGATCGCGCTACGCCGTCATGGCTGGCGTCCGCGTCGAGGATCCCCTGGCGGTCGCGGAATGTCTTGCCGATGAATCGGACGGGCGCGTGCTCGATGTGTTGAAGGATCTCGCCTTCGAGATCCGGATCGCCTTCGCGTCCAAGCAGCGGCTCGAGACAATCGGCGACGACTGGCGGTACGCGTTTCTGAGTGACCTGACGGTTGATGCCTTCAACCCGAATCGGTTGGACAGGCCGCGAGGGTACCCGCTGGTCGCACACCTCCCGGAGGGGATACCTTTCGACTTCACCTGGCTCGATGCCTACCTGACGGGCGCGCACTTCGGGTTCATCCGCGTTCGAACGAAGGTCGTCGCTCCGGACGATCGCCTCCTGGCGCTTCCCCGCCTCGTCGCGGGCGCTTTCCATGATGCCATCGAAAGTGACCGAGGCCGTCCGGGCCCCGCGCGCGACAGATACGATGCGCTGGCGCCGCTCGTCACCCACGTCGAGGACGTCGGCCTGAACGTCAGCTACTTTCGCAACGGAAACACCGCGGACGCGATAGTACGCGCGGGCATCTCGAGCTGACGTGGAGTTGCCTCGGTGGATGCCGCGACCGGTAGCGCTGGCGAGCGGGCTCGCGCTCTTCGTCTTTGCCAGGGGCGTCGGGATGGCTTTCGCGCTGGTGATGCCCTTGCTCATGGCGCTCATGCGGGCCTGGCCCCGCCTCGCCTGGCTGGGCGTGCTGCTGCTCTGGCTCTCCCCCATCGCGGCGGCGGCGGCGATTCACGGCGTCGTCGGCCGCCTGATCGGCGCGACCTCCCCGGCCTCCCGCGATGCTTGGCTCGGCGGCGCGGCCAGTTGGTGGGCCGGGTTCGTCGCGTGGGCGGCGGTCATCGTCGTCAGCATCACGATGGGGCTCGTGTCCGTGGTCCTCGATCCCCCGCCGATCGTCGATCCCGACCACGTGTCGGCCCTCATCGCCGCTGCGACGAGCGGCGGGAGCGGCATCGCGCGCTCTGTCGTCTGGATCCTGCTCGCCGCCTACGTGTACGAGCTCGAGCTCCGGGCGCGAAAGAGCGACCCGTAAGAGCTCCAAAGCCGCCGCGCGTCGCTTACTGCGCCGCTTCGGGCTGCGCCGTTGGCGCCGGGGCTTCGCCCTCGAAGCCGCCCTGGACCTCGCCGCAGGCGCCCCCGATGTCGTCGACGACCTTGGTGAGCAGCGCGTGCTCGGAGACCGGGGCGCCGCTCTTCTCCTGACCATCGAGCCAGCGGTCGAGGGCGTCGAGGCGCTTGCGTGCGGCGAGGACGCCGCCGCCACGCGCGGAGGGCAGGCGCTTGATGAGGCCGAGCGCGGTGCGCAGGCAGTAGCGCAGCGAGCGCGGGAAGCGGTCGTCGAACAGCAGGAACGCCAGCACCGTCTCGCCGCTCACGCGTCCCTGCTGCTTGCGCATGAAGGCCTCGAAGCCGGAGCAGGCGCGCAGCAGCGACAGCCAGAGCGCGGTCTGCACGAGCGGCTGCTGCTGGCGCTCGGCGGCGCCGCGGATGTGGTGGTGCATGTCGAGGATGCGCGCGGTCTGGCCGACGCGCTCGAGCAGCACGCCGAGCCAGAGGAAGTCCATCGGCGTCGTCGTGCAGCATGGTGCTGCGCACCAGGCCGAGGCAGAGCTGCGTCGAGCGGCGGATGTTGCTTGTAGACCTCGTCGCGGTCGGTCAGGTACTGCGCGGCGGCGCCCTCGCTCATGAACCACAGGTAGAGCTCGTTGGTCGCCTCCCAGATGTCGAGGCTGAGCACCTCGCGGATCGAGCGCGCGCCCTCGCGCGCCGCGCGGATCGACGTTGCGGATCGAGACCGGGTTGTCGGGCGCCCAGGTCATGTAGCGCTGGACGAGCTCGCCGTTGCCGGCGGCCTCGGCGCCGAAGTGCTCGGCGAAGTCGGGGTACTGCCCCGAGACGATGACCACCGGCCGCCAGCAGTGCAGCGGCGGCAGCTCGGCGTCGAAGGCCAGCGTGCGCGTCACCTGCAGGAGGCGCGCGGTGCTCTCGGCGCGCTCGAGGTAGCGGCCGAGCCAGAAGCAGTGATCGGCGACGCGCGAGATCACGAGGTGGCGTCCTGCGCCTGCACCCAGGTGTCCTTGGAGCCGCCGCCCTGGCTCGAGTTGACGACGTACGATCCCCGCCGCAGCGCCACGCGCGTGAGCCCGCCGGGCAGCACCCACGCGCCCCTGCGTGCCGGTCAGGATGAACGGCCGCAGGTCGACCGGCGCGGCTCGATGCGGCGCTCCTCGGGGACCCAGGTCGGGCAAGTCGAGAGCTCGATCGCGGTGCTGCGCGATGTAGCGGCGCGGGTCGGCGATGATGCGGTCGCGGAACTTGTCGCGCTCGGCGGCGCTCGCACTGCGGCCCCATCAGCATGCCGTAGCCGCCCGCCTCGTCGACCGCCTTGACCACCAGCTCGTCGAGGTGCTCGAGCACGTACTTGCAGATCGGCGCTTGCGCGCGCAGACGTAGGTGTCGGCACCTGCTCGAGGATCGGCTCTTCTCTCAGGTAGAAGCGGATGAGGTCGGGGACGAACGGGTAGATGGCCTTGTCGTCGGCGACGCCGTTGCCGGGCGCGTTCGCGAGCGCACCTTGCCGGCGGCCCAGGCGCGCATGAGGCCGGGGACGCCGAGCATGCTGTCGGGGCGGAAGAACTCGGGATCGAGGTAGGCGTCGTCGGTGCGGCGGTAGATGACGTGGACGCGGCGCGGCCCGCGCGTCGTCTTGCACGAAGACCTCGTCGCCGCTGACGAAGAGGTCGGACGCCTCGACCAGCTCGATCCCCATCGAGCGCGCCAGGAAGCTGTGCTCGAAGTAGGCCGAGTTGAACGGCCCGGGCGTCAGCACGACGACGGTCGATTGTCTCCGGGTCGTCGGGCGAGACCGAGCGCAGCGTCTCGGCGAGCTGGGTCGGGTAGTGGTCGACGCGGCGGACGCCGCGCGGTCCATCGCCGCCGGAAACATGCGCTTGGTGATCAGGCGGTTCTCGATCACGTACGAGACGCCCGACGGCGTGCGCAGGTTGTCCTCGAGCACGCGCAGCACGCCGTCGGGGTTGCGGATGAGATCGATGCCCGCGATGTGGATGCGCACGCCGCCCGGCGGCTTCATGCCGCGCAGCTGCGGCAGGTAGTGCTTCGACCCGAGCACCAGCTCGGCCGGCATCACGCTTGTCGCGGAGCGCTCTGCTCGCCGTAGACGTCGTCGAGGAACAGCTGCAGCGTCGCGAGGCGCTGGACGAGGCCCTGCTCGAGGCGCGCCCACTCCGTCGCGCCAATCACGCGCGGCACCAGGCAGATGGGCATGACCTTCTCGGTGCCGCGCTCGTCGGAGTAGACCGAGAACGTGACGCCGTGCTGGGCCAGCGACAGCTCGGCGAGCGCCTGGCAGCGCGCGAACGAGTCGGCGCTCATGTTGGCCAGCAGGCTCCCGACCATCTTGGCGTGCGGGCGCGTCACTCCGCCGGCCTCGACCAGCTCGTCGTACGTGCCGGGGAGCGCGCGATAACCGTCGAGGATCGTGGGTGGGGCACCGCGCGTGCGGTTGTCTGCGTCTGGTCGATGAGCACCACCCTAATCCTAAAAAATGCCGAAGACGCAATCTATCCCAGCAGCGTCCGTTTACGGTATTTGATCCTTCTCGAAACCTTTCATTAACCTCGGACGCCCTAAGTTGGCCGACATTCACGGAGAACCGAACGACGCGCCCGGCTCGGCGCCAGGGGACGCGTCCGGGCCCGGCGCGACGGGGACGGCCGTGCCGTCTGTCGCCGAGTCCTCCGCCCCGTCCTCCGCCCCTCCTTGGGACGAGATGCGCGAGGCCGACGGCGCGGTGCGGCCGCACTGGGAGGTGCTCGACCGTGCGCTGGGGGCCTTCGGGCCGGGCGAGATGTGGCGCCGCTGGGAGCAGGCGCGCCAGCTCATCCGTCACACGGCGTCACCTTCAACGTCTACGGCGATGCGCGCGGCCTCGAGCGGCCGTGGCCGCTCGATCCGGTGCCGGTGCTGCTGTCCGCCGAGGAGTTCGCGACGCTGGCGGGGGGGCTCGCGCAGCGCGCCCTGCTGCTCGATCGGCTGCTGGCCGATCTCTACGGCCCGCGGCGGACGATCGCCGAGGGGGTCGTGCCCCCCGACGTCTTGCTGGCGCACCCGAACCTGCTGCGGGCCTGCGCCGGGCTCGAGCCGCCGGGGGGGCGCTTCCTGCACTTCTACGCCGCCGATCTGGCCCGCACGCCCGACGGGCGCTGCGCGTGATGGCCGACCGCACGCAGGCGCCGGCCGGGGCGGGGTACGCGCTGGAGAACCGCATCGTCCTCGCGCGTGCTGCCCGAGGCGTTCCGCGACTCGAACGCGCAACGGCTGGCGCTGTTCTTTCGCACGCTGCGCGAGACGCTGGCCGCGCTGGCGCCCCACGGCGTGCTCAACCCGCGCATCGTGCTGCTCACCGCCGGTCCGTACAACGCCACCTACTTCGAGCAGGCGTTTCTCGCGCAGTACCTCGGTTATCCGCTGGTCGAGGGCGCCGATCTGACGGTGCGCGACGGGCGCGTCTTTCTCAAGACGCTGGGGGGACTGCACCCCGTCGACGTGATCCTGCGCCGGCTGCGTGACGACTACTGCGATCCGCTGGAGCTGCGCGCCGACTCGCTGCTCGGCGTGCCGGGGCTCCTGCAGGCGGCGCGCGACGGGACGGTGGCGATCGCCAACGCCATCGGCACCGGCGTGCTGCAGACGCCCGCGCTCATCCCCTTTCTGCCCGGGCTCTGCCGGGCGCTCCTGGACGAGGACCTCAAGCTGCCGTCGGTGGAGACCTGGTGGTGTGGCGAGCCGTCGGTCCTCGAGCACGTCATCGCCAACCTCCCCGAAATGGTGGTCAAGCCGACCTACCCGCTGGGGCCGACCGATCCGATCTTCGCCGCGCGTCTCGATCGCGCGGCGACGGAGACGCTGGCCGAGACGATCCGCGCGGCGCCCGGGCGCTGGGTGGCGCAGCGCCACGTGGCGCCGTCGACGGTGCCGGTGATCGAAGGGGACGAGCTGCACCCGCGTCCGGTGGTGTTGCGCAGCTTCGTCGTCGCCGAAGGGAGCGGCTACCAGGTGATGCCGGGCGCACTCGGCCTCGTGGGCGGCGCCAACGAGGCAGACATCTCGATCGCGCGCGGCGCGCGCAGCAAGGACACCTGGGTCATCAGCGACAGTCCGGTGAGCGAGTTCTCGCTCCTGCGCCCGACCGTCGAGCCGGTCGAGCTGACCCGCGGCGGCGGCGATCTGCCGAGTCGCGTGGCCGACAACTTCTTCTGGCTGGGCCGCTACGCCGAGCGGGCCGAGGCGGCCGCGCGTCTCGGCCGAATCATTTGCACGCGCCTCGCCGAGCCGCGCGATCCGCAGTCTCTGGCCGGCGATCTGGTGCCCCTGGTGGCGTCGCTGCGGGCACTGACAATGGTGGCCTCGGGGACCGATCTGGCGGCGCTTCCGCCGCAGGCCGAGGTGGCCGAGTCGAACCGGATCATGCGCGAGGCGCTGTTCGACGAGGCGCTTTCCGGGTCGATGATCGCCTCGGTGCGGGCCATCGACCGCGTGGCGCGGGGGATACGTGATCGGCTCTCGATGGACACCTGGACCGTGGTGTCGGCGCTGGCGCACGAGCTGGCCGACGCCGAGCGGGGCGGCGCCGATGAGCGCCCGGTCGTCCTCGGCGCCAGGCTCGATCGGATGGTCATGATCCTGGCCGGGCTCTCGGGCCTCACCTCCGAGAGCATGACGCGCGAGGCGCCGTGGCGGTTCCTGGACATGGGGCGGCGTCTCGAGCGAGCGCTCAACACCGCGATCATGATCGAACGGACGCTTCCAGCCGCGACGACCGACGACGAGCTTCCGCTGCTCGAGGCGCTGCTGGCCGCCGCCGACAGCGCGATGACCTACCGGCGCCGCTACCGGGCGACGTTGCAGGTGGCGCCGGTGGTCGATCTGCTGGTGGCCGACGAACGCAATCCGCGCGCGATCGTCTTCCAGCTCTGCGCGCTGGCCGATCACGTGGCGTCGCTGCCGCGGGACCCCGGGACCGCCCGTCGCAGCGTCGAGGAACGGCTCGCCTTCGAGGCGCTGTCGGAGATCCGTCTCGTCGACGTCGAGACGGTCTGCGCGCTGGCGGGGCAGGGGCGGCCGGCGCTCGGCGAGCTGCTCGAAGGGCTCGTTTACAAGCTGCAGGGTCTCTCGGACGCGCTGTTCGCGGCCTACCTGACCCCGGCCACCATCTCCCGCGCGCTGGCGTCGCGCGAGATCGAGCCATGATCTACCGGGTCACTCACGTCACCAGCTACCACTACAGCGTCCCCGTCTCGACGTCGCATCACGACCTGCACGTGCTGCTGCGCGGATCGGCGCGGCAGCGGATCCGCGCGGAGTCGTTGATCGTCGACCCGATGCCGGCCGTCCGGCGCGATCGCTTCGACTGGTTCGGCAACCGCGCCACGCACCTCGCCATCCACGAGCGTCACAGCGAGCTGACCGTCACCTCGCAGACGGAGCTGGAGGTGATCGCGCCGACCGCGCCCGCCGACGACGGCGGCCCCTGGGAGCGGACCCGCGACTGGGTGCGCGCGGCCGCCGATCCCGAGGCGCGCGCAGCGTGCGAGTGGGTGCTCCGTTCGCCCCACGTCGAGCTGTCGCCCGCGGCGCGCGCGTTCGCCGCGCCGTCGCTTTCGCCCGGGCGCCCGCTCATCCCCGCCGTCCGCGAGCTGATGAACCGGATCCACGCCACGCTCGCCTACGATCCGGCCGCCACCGACGTGTCGACCTCCGTCGACGAGGTCCTGAGCGGCGGTCGCGGCGTCTGCCAGGACTTCGCCCACGTTCAGATCGCCTGCCTGCGCGCGTTCGGTATCCCGGCCCGCTACGTGAGCGGCTACCTCGTGACGGCCCCGCCGGCGGGCCAGCCGCGCCTGATCGGCGCCGACGCCTCGCACGCCTGGCTGTCGGTGCTGTCGCCCTCGCTCGGCTGGATCGACCTCGACCCGACGAACGACGTCGTTCCGACCGACCGCCACGTGGTTGTCGCCTACGGTCGCGACTTCGACGACGTCACCCCGATGCGCGGCGTCCTGCTCGGCGGGGGGCACCACCAGCTCCACGTCTCCGTCGACGTCGCGCCTATTTGACGGGGGGCGGTTCGCTGGCGCTCGCGTCCCCCGGTCCCCCCTCGCTCCGCGCGGCGGAGCCGCGCTGCGCTCGCCTGCACTGCTGTGCTCAGCGGTTGCGAGATGCGGATGCTCAGCCGGCGTTGCGCATGCCGGCGGCGATGCCGAGGATCGACATCATGAGCGCGCGCTCGAGGCGGGGGCGATCGGGCGCGTCGGCGGGCGTCGCGCGGTAGCGGGCCAGAAGCTCGATCTGCAGGTGGCTGATCGGGTCGATGTAGGGATCTCGCAGCTCGATCTGGCGCGCCAGCACGGGGTGGCGCGCCAACAGCGTCGACTCGAACGTCTCCTCCAGCACCGCCCGCGCGCGCATGTAGCCATCGAGCAGGATCGGGAAGAAGCGCGCCCCCAGCTCCGGGTTGCAGAGGCGCAGATAACCGCGCGTCACCTCCGGGTCCCCCTTGCCGAGCGCGGTGGCGGCGCTGTCCAGCGTCGAGGCGAAGAAGGGCCAGTCGCGAAAGAGCTGCCGGCGCAGCGGAAGTGGGATGGTCGCCAGCCCCTCGGCGACGCCGAAGAACGCCGGTAGCGGCAGCCGCACCTGCGTCCAGGACATCACCCAGGGGATGGCGCGCAGATCGGTGATCTCGCGGACCCGGCCCGAACGGTAGACGGGACGGCTGGCGATCTGCAGGACGCCGATCTCGCGGATCGGCGTCAGCTGCTCGTAGAGCTCGAAGAACCCGGGCATGGCGAGGAGCGCGCGGTAGGCGGCGGCCGAGGCGCGCGACGCCTGCTCCAGCGCCTCGCGCCAGGCGGGATCGACCGTCGCGCCCTCGTCGCGCAGATCGCGCGCCGCCGCCTGGCCGAGGTGAAAGAGCAGCTGCTCGAGATTGCGGTGGGCGAGATCGGCTTGGCTATAGCGATCGGCCAGCGCCTCCCCCTGCTCGGTGAGACGCAGCCGCGCGCCGACGGTGCCGGGCGGCAGGCTGGCGATGGCGCGGCCGGCGCTGCCGCCGCCGCGCGCGGTGGAGGTGCCGCGCCCGTGGAAGAACGAGACCTTCACGTCGAACGGGTGCGCGGCCTCGGTGATCGTCTCCTGCGCCTTGTAGAGCGCCCAGTTGGCCGCCAGGAAACCGGCGTCCTTGTTGGAGTCGGAGTAACCGATCATCACCTCGAGGCCGCGGCGGCCGCGCACGTGGGCGAGGAACAGCGGGTTGTCGAGGAGGCGCGTGACGGTGGTCGCCGCGCCCTCGAGATCGGCCAGCGTCTCGAACAGCGGGACGACGTCGAACGGCAGCGCGGCGCCGGGCTGATAGAGCCCGACCTCGCGGGCCAGCACCATCACCTCGAGGAGGTCGGACGGCGCGTGCGTCATGCTGACCACGTACGCGCCGCGCGCGCGCCAGACCCGCAGCGCCCCCAGCGCCACGTCGAGCGCGCGCGTCTTGGGCTGGTGGCCGATCGGGGCCAGCGGGCGCGCCGAGGCGAGCTCGCGCGTGAGGAGCGCCTCGCGCGCGGCGTGGTCGAGCGCCTCGTAGTCGTCCGAGACGCCCCCGACCCGCAAGAGCTCGGCGACCGCGGCGGCGTGCGCGCGCGACTCCTCGCGGAGATCGAGCGTCACCAGATCGAGCCCATAGACCTGCGCCCGCAGCAGCAGGGGCCGGACCTCGCTCGTCGCCGCGCCCGGCAGGCCGACCCGCGCGAGGCCGTCGCAGATGGTCTTCAGATCGCCGAGCAGATCGCGCGCCTCCGCGTAGCGGGGGCGGTCGCTCTCGGTCGAGAGCGCGCGCAGCTTCTGGGTCATCCCCAGGCAGAGGCAGCGGAACGGTTCGTCGGCCAGCGTCGGCGGGACCTCGAGCCCGGAGAGCGCGTCGGCGATCTCCATCCGTAGCCGCTCTGGGAACGGCACGCGCTGGTCGGAGATGGAGAGGACGCGCGCCAGCCGTTCCAGCTCGGCGATGTAGAGCGGCAGGACCTGGCCGCGGGCGAAGCGTTGCGCCCAGGCGGTGACGTCGGGCAGCACCTTGGGGTTGCCGTCGCGATCGCCGCCGATCCAGCTGCGGAAGACGACCGGCGGCGGCAGCGCGGGGCGGCGACCGTAGTGCGCCTCGACGGCGCGTTCCAGCTCCCCGCAGAGGCGCGGGATGACCGACCAGAGGACCGTCGGCAGGTGGACCAGGCCGCCGCGGGCCTCGTCCTCGACCGCGGGGCGCGCGTTGTGCAGCTCCGAGGTCGCCCAGAGAAGCGCCACGCGGGCGTGCAGGCTCTCGCGCGCGCCGCGGGCGTTCTCTTGCAGGCGATCGAGGGCCGTCGCGATGTCGGCCAGGTGGCCGCGCACCGTCCAGCGCCGCGTCTCCGTCGGGTGCGCGGTGAACGTGAGGTGGAGGCGCAGCGAGGCGAGCAGGCTGACCACCTCGTCGTAGCTCCAGCCGTCCTGCTTGAGCGATCCGACCAGCGCCAGCAGCGACTCGCGCCGGGGGACGGCGGCGGTGCTGACGGCATCGCGCGCGCCGTTCACCCGCATGCGGTGGCGCTCCTCGGCGGTGTTCGCCAGGTTGAGGTAGACGGAGAAGGCCCGCACCAGCCCCTCGGCGTCCTCGAGCGACAGCGCGCCGACCAGCGTGCGCCAGCGGTCGACTTGGCCGACTCCGCGTTCGCCGGCTCCGCCCGTCAAGGCCCCGGCGCCGCGCCGCGCCTCCTTGGTCAGGGCGCGCACCGACTCCTCGTGCGCGTAGAGCGCGTCGCCGGAGAGCGTGCGGATGGCATCGCCGAGCGCGCGCCCGAGCTCGTTCACCTCGCCGCGCAGGATGGCGAACCACTCGTCGGAGGTCCGCGCGATCGGTTCACCCATGCCTCCTTCACATGGCACGAACCGCGCGGCGAGACCAGCGACGGATTGTAAATTCCGTGTCAGCCCGAGGCCGGATGGTTCGGAACCCTCCCAGGGTTCCGAGGTAGATCGTCCGCCGTCAACCGTCGCCAGACCGTCCCCTCGTGCCGGGGCGGGAAGGTGTCGGGGTGCAGCATCTCGGCGAGGATCTCCGGCGTGTCGAACAGCATCGGTCCCGAGCGGTTGAAGTAGAAGTTGCCGTCGGCGGCGAAGGCGCGGCCCGCGCGCACCGCCGACAGCTCCCGCCACCCGGGCCGCTCCGTCAACGCGGGCAGCTCGGCGAGCGTGCGGGTCAGATCGAACCCGCAGGGGGCCACGACGACCGCCTCCGGGTCGGCCTCGCGGAGCGCCTCGAACGTCATCGTCGTCGAGTGCGCGCCCGGCGCGCTGAGCAGGCTCTGGCCGCCGGCGATCTCGACGATCTCCGGTCCCCAGTTCCCCATCTCGAACAGCGGGTCGATCCACTCGAGGCAGGCGACCCGCGGGCGCCGCAGCGGCCGGGTGACGGCGGTCAGCGCCGCGAGCCGTTCCCGGATCACCGCCACCAGCTTCCGGCCCGCTTCCGCCGTGCCCAGCACCTCCGCGACGCGCGCGAATCCGTCGAGGATCCCGTCGACGGTCCCGGTGGCGAGCGCGACCACCTGGTGGCGTTCGAGCTTCGCCGCCACTCCATGGGCGAGGTCGCCGGGGCTGACGGCGCAGACCTCACAGTGCGTCTGCGTGATGATGAAGTCGGGCGCCAGCGCGGCGAGCTGCGCCTCGTCGACCTCGTAGAGCGGCAGGCCCGCGCGCAGCCGCTCGCGGACGCGCATGTCGATCTCCAGGCTGGTGCCGTGGATGTCGAACGCGGGGCGGCTGAGCACTGGCAGCCGCTCGACCCAGGCGGGATGGTCGCACTCGTGCGAGCGGCCGACCAGCCGATCACCGAGGCCGAGCGCCGCGCAGAGCTCCGTGCCGCTGGCGAGCAGCGAAACGATCCTCACAGCAGCAGATCCGCGAACACGAAGCCGTCGCGCGTGACCACCGAGCCCGCGCGGAAGGGGACCGGACGCCGAAACATCGGGCCGTCGTGGGCGAAGGTGTGGAACTCGCCGCGCTCGCCGCAGGGGTCGACGGCCGCCGGCAGCTCGGCCAACAGCGCGGCGTCGAATTCGCGCCCGGCGAAGCGCGCGTCGAGCGCCTTCGGATCGACGCAGGTGAGGCGCGCGCGCAGCCCGCCGTCGATCATCCGGCGGGCCAGCGCGTCGGTCGGCGTCCCCCAGATCGGAAACATCGGCGTCACGCCGACCGCCCCGAGGCGCTCCTCGCGGTAGCGACGCACGTCCTCGAGGAAGAGATCGCCGAAGGCCACCCGATCGATCCCGTCGCTGAGCGCGCGCATCATCGCCGCCGCCATCGCGGCCTCGTACTCCGCGTTGCTGCAGGGCCAGGGGATCGGCACCGGCCAGAGCGGCAGGTCGGCCGCGGCGGCCTGTGCGCGTAAAAGCTCCGTGCGGACCGCGTGCATCGCGACCCGATCGAAGGTTCGATTGATGGTGGTCAAGAGCCCCACCACCTCGACCTCGCCCCGCTCGCGCAGGACATGCAAGGCCCAGGCGCTGTCCTTGCCACTGCTCCAGGCGAGGAGCGCCTTCGGTTTTCCGGCCACGCGCGCATCTTAGCGGATGAGCCTTTGCCTGGCTCCATCCGATCCGGGCGCTATATTTCCGGCGTGTCGGTTGCTGCGATCCCTTGCAAATCCAACATCTCCCCGGCGGGGCGCCGGCGGAGAATTCGATTCGGGAACCACTGGCTGGTGGCCTCGGTCGTGTTGCTGGTCGCGCTGGTCGTGCTGCGCGTCCGTTGGTACTGGGGCCTGGCGATGTTCCTGCCGGTCGCGCTGTCGGCGGTCGGGTTCCTGCAGGCGAGCCGCGACA
This sequence comes from uncultured Pseudomonadota bacterium, assembly GCA_963831685.1. Taxonomy (GTDB): domain Bacteria; phylum Myxococcota_A; class Polyangia; order Fen-1088; family Fen-1088; genus JADGRB01. The sequence goes on along the minus strand of CAWHRJ010000002.1, from coordinate 307,675 downwards.
CCTGCGTCATGCGCGCCAAGGAGGGGACCTTCGAGCACGAGGACTTCTCCGCGACCAAGGCGCCCGACGACGAGGTGGCCGCCAGCCGCCGGGTCGCCGCGACGATCAACCGCGACACGATCCTGATCGGCCTCTGCGGCGCCGCGATCGGCGTCGCGGCAACCCTCCTGTTTCACCGGGTGTGATCAAAACTCGAGGTGGCCGCGGAGCGAGATGACCCAGACCGGGCCGCGGTCGCTGTTGTAGCCGGGGTTGGCGATGAACTGCAGGTCCTCGGCCGCGAAGGCGCCGCGCCAGATGTGGAAGTTGTAGTACTGCTCGACGATCGTCTCGCGCGCGTAGCTGAGGTAGCTCGCGCGCGTCGGCACGGGGCAGAGGACCGGCGCCGCCGGCGTCGCCGGCGTGCAGCCGGGCCCGTCGCCGAGGAGAAACCCTATGCCGCCGTGGCGCAGGTAGTCGGCGTGCAGGTCGGAGATGCCGTTGCTGACGAACGCCAGACCGATGCGATCGTCGGGGCGTCGCCAGCGGACGCCGCGCACGTCGCCGCCGAGCTCGAAGGTGTCGTCGACCTCGGTGTAGGCGAAGCTCTCGTTCTTGCCGTCGCTCCAGCCGATGCGGCCGAAGACCCGATAGAGCGGCCCCAGCTCCTGGTACTCGTTGATGCCGAACCCGTACTTGGTGCGGCCTTTCTGGCGCGAGGCGGTGATGTCGGGGACCTCCGCGCTCGCCTCCGACTCCGCGATCGCCGCCGCGTAGCTCCCCATCGCGGCGTGATTGAGGTAGCCGAGCAGGCGGGTGGTTCCGGCCCAGTCGGGCCGCCGGCTGTACTTGATCTCCAGCTCCAGGTTTTCGCCGCGGCTGCTGCCGAGGTCCCAGTCGAGAGTCTCGCCGTTCGCCACCGTCGGCATCAGCATGAGGCCGTAGCGGGCCTCGAGGCGCGGGCCCTGGTACTCGATGACGGCGCCGTAGGTGTAGCCGCGCGTGTCGGCGGCGTAATCCCAGGCGCCGTTGTTGTCGACCGTCCAGTTCATGAACTGCATGTGGCTGTCGGACCCGGCGGGGTTGATGTCGAACAGGTCGGCGGTCGACAGCTTGCCGACGCGGATCTCGAGCCGGTGGCGCGGCACGTAGGCGAACGAGGAGATTGGCCCGCGGTCTTCGTTGATTTCCCATTCCTTGGAGAGCGGGATGAGCTGGTGCACCTGGAAGCGCGCCACGTACGGGTCGTGGGGGAGTGAGGGGTTCCGCACGACGTCCAGGTTGGTGAACCCGGCCACGCCGAGCGCGTTCGAGAGCCCGCCCCCGACCGCCATCTCGGCGTCGAGGATGATCTCCGTCGTGCGCGTCGGCCGGTGACCCGTGAAGACCGTCAGCAGCCCGGAGATCGAGGCCTCACCGCTGCCGCCGAGACTGTTGGTCCCCTCGTACGGCGAGTGAAACGGCGGCTTGAACTGCGCGATGCTGTTGGCCTCGACGCCGAACCAGTAGGGGAGATCGGGGCCGTGATAGAGGAAGGTGTCGTCGCGCCAGTCGCGCGTCGCGTCCTCCGGCTCCTCGGGGTTCCTGGCCAGCGCGGCGCGCCCGAGCAACGCCACGATCAGCGCGCTGATGAGAGCGATCGCGGCGGTCGCCGGGCGGGGGCGGGCGTTTCGCATGGCGTTCAACCGACGACTTTGCGGGCGACCGCACGGTAGACGCGGGCCAGCCGCCGGGTCAACGCGCGATCGCCGAGTCGCAATGAAAACGTGATCCGCCGGCCGAGCGAGTAGAGGGCCGCGGCGCGGCGGCGGCGCTCGAACCGCGCGCGCGCCGCGGGGTCGAGCACCTCCAGCGTCGGCAGTGGGCGCGACGGCGTGTGCGGGAAGCCGAGGGCCCGGCCGATCACCGCCGCGCGCGGGCAGGTGGCGAAGAGGGATCGCGGCGCGTCCCCCTGGTGGATCACGAAGCGCGCCTCCCCCTCGGCGAAGAGGTAGATGACCCGGTGGAGCAAGAGCTCCGTGCCATCGTCGGTCAGGACCAGCACGATTTCGCCCGGGTGCAGATCGCCGAGCGCCGGCTCGACCTTCAGCTTGGCGCCGCGCTCGATGCTGGGGGTCATGCTCTCGGCCACGACCTCGATCACCACCGGGAGGCCGTGGGCGAGCACCATCCGGACCGCCAGCGGACGGAGGTTCACCGGCCGCAGTATATCGACCTTCGGCAAGATCGGGACCCTCAGCGGGTCCCGCGCCCCCCGCGATGGGCTCCGCGCAGCGGAGCTGCGCTACGCCCCACGCGGGCGCGCGCGCGACCGGTCCGCTATGCTGGCGGCATGGCCGCCACCACCGCCGCCTCGGAGCTTGGGGTCGCGACGCGGGCGAGGGCGCGCGTGCGCGACGCCGTCTGGCCGCTCTGGTTCGCGCTCGGCTCGTCGCTGGCCGCGGCGTTCGGTGTCCACTGGGACATCGCCTGGCACCGGTCGATCGGGCGCGACGCCTTCTGGACGCCGCCGCACGTCGCGATCTACTCGGCGGCGGTGCTGGGCGCGGTGGCGGCGCTCGCCCAGGTCTGGCCGGCGACGTTCGGGCGGCGGGACGACCACCCGGCGGCGGTGCGGGTGCTCGGGTTCCGCGGGCCGCTCGGCGCGTTCATCTCGGCCTGGGGCGGGGTGACCATGCTCGCCTCGGCGCCGTTCGACAACTGGTGGCACAACGCCTACGGTCTCGACGTCAAGATCCTGAGCCCGCCGCACATCGTGCTGGCGGTCGGGGTGCTCGCCTTGCACCTCGGCGCGCTGGTGATGCTGGCCGGGGCGGCGAACCGCACTGAGGGCGCGCGCCGGCGGATGCTCGAGACGCTGATCCTGATCGTGGGCGGCAACATGCTGGTCGCGCTCATGACGCTGTTCATGGAGAAGACGGTCCGCCCGTTCATGCACGGCGGGTCCTTCTATGTAATCGTCGGGCTCGCGGTGCCGGTGATCCTGGCGGCGGTGCAGGGGGCCACCGGCCGCCGCTGGGCCGGCGCGACCGCGACCATCGCCTACTCGGTTTTCTTGCTCGCCCTGCTCTGGACGTTTCCGCTGGTCCCGGCGCAGCCGAAGCTCGGCCCGGTGCTGGTGCCGGTCACCAACCTGATCCCGCCCGAGTTCCCGCTCTTGCTGCTGCCGGCCGCGCTGGCGCTCGACGCCTGGTCCTGGCGGCGGCGCGCGCGCCCGGGCGCCGCGACCGTCGTCGTCGGGGCGGTGCTCTTCACCGCGATCTTCTTCGCCTGTCAGTGGCCGTTCGCGACCTTCCTGATGTCGCCGCACGCGCGCAACTTCTTCTGGGGGGCGCGCTACTTCGACTTCTGGATGCCTGCCTTCGCCTACTACCGGCGATACGCATTCATCGAGGAGTCGGCCGGTGCGACCGCCGTCGGCGTGGTGGCGGCGGTCCTGGCCAGCGGTCTCGCGATCGCGGCCGGGCGGGCCATCGGCCGCTGGCTCGGGCGCCTGCAGCGATGAAGCGCGCCCTGTCGATCGCGGCGGGCCTCGCCGTGCTCGGACTGGCGGCGACGGCCGACGCGCACGTGGGGAGCCCCGACGCCGTCGCCGACGGCCAGGCCGGCCCCTATCACCTGCTGGTGACGATCCGCCCGCCCGAGGTGATCCCCGGCGTCGCGCAGATCGAGATCCGGGCGCTCGACGGCGACGTGACGCGCGTCGAGGTGGTCCCGGTGCCGTTGCGCGGACCGGGGACGAAGCTGGCGCCGGTCGCCGACGTCGCGCGCGCGGCGGCCGACGATCCGCGCCGCTTCGACAGCACCCTGTGGCTGATGCAAACGGGGGCCTGGCAGATCCGGATCACCGCCGAGGGAGCCCGCGGGACCGGGACGCTGGCGATTCCGATCCCGGCGCTGGCCCGCACGGTCCGGCCGATGCCGCGGTTCCTCGGCCTCGCGCTGGTCGCGCTGATGGCGCTCATCGTGGCGGGAGCGATTGCCATCGTGGGCGCGGGCCTGCGCGAGTCGGATCTCGATCTCGGCGCGGCGCCCGATCGCCGCCGGGTGGCGCGCGGCCGGATCGCGATGGGCGTGACCGCGGCGGTTCTGGCGCTGGCGATCCTGGGCGGGCGGCGCTGGTGGAACGGCGAGGCCGGGCTCTACCGGCGCCTCGTCTACAAGCCGATGCAGGTCGCCGTCACGCGGCCGTCGCAGGGCACGCTGGCGCTGGCGCTGACCGATCCGGGGTGGCTGCGCTGGCGGCAGAGCGACGATCTCATCCCCGATCACGGACACCTCATGCATCTCTTTCTCGTTCGGGCGCCCGCGCTCGACGCGATCGCCCACCTGCATCCGCGGCGGACGGGCGAGGCGACCTTCACGCAGGCGGCGCCGCCGCTGCCGGCCGGCGGCTACCGGCTGTTCGGCGACATCGTCCACCAGACGGGGCTCGACGAGACGGTGACCACCGCGATCGATCTCCCGGCGCCAGCGCAGGGGCCGGCGGGAATCGAAGGCGACCGCTTCGATCCGGACGACGCGATGGCGATCGTTCCGCGCGCGGCGAGCGCGGCGGCGCCGGCCTACACCTTCACCGACGGCAGCGGCCAGCTGCGCTGGCTGGACGCGCGCGCGCCACGGGCCGGCGAGACCGTCACCCTCGAGCTCGAGGCCGAGGCCCCCGACGGCCGTCCGGCCGCCGGGATCGAGCCCTACATGGGGATGGCGGGGCACGCCATGATCGTTGACCGCGACTTCTCGGTCTTCGCGCACGTTCACCCGACGGGCTCGGTGCCGATGGCGGCGCTGGCGCTGGTGGAGGGCGCGGCGCCAATGGATCATGCCCACCACCACGGCATGTTGTTCGGGCCGCGCGTTCGCTTCCCCTGCGTCTTCCCGAAGGCCGGCGACTACCGGCTGTTCGTGCAGATCAAGGAGAACGGACGCGTCGAGACGGCCGCCTGGGACGTGAGGGTCGACCCGGCGGTCAGCCGGCCACCTGCTTGAGATCGCTCTTCAGCGCGGCCAGGTTGAATCCCGAGGGGCCCGGCTTCTTCCCGGCCCACAGCTCGGAGAGGCAAGCGTAGGCCTCGTCGCAGTAGGCGTCCCAGAACGACCAGGTCATCTTCTTCGTCTGGCCCCAGGTGATGACGGTCAGGCCGTGGGCGTCGTACGCCTCGACGACCACCGCGTGCCCGCCCCAGGAGCCCGGCGCGCCCGTGCCGTTGGGCCCGCCCGGCGGGACCGACCAGACCTTCTGCGTCTGCGCCGACAGCGGCAGCGCGACGCCGATGTACGCGCCGCCGAAGAGATCGACCGCCGCCTCGACGTGGACGTGGTTCTTCGGCTCCAGCGCCACGAAGGCGTCGATCTTGTAGCCGCCGACGCCGGTCTTGCGCCAGTAGCGAAGCACGTCCAGCTCGACGGCGCCGCGATCGGTGCTGGGATCGCTGGGGTTGTAGCCGGTCACCGCCTCGTAGGTCTTCAGGATCGTCTGGTCGGGGAGGACGATCTCCTTGGCGCCGGCGTTGGCTGACCAGGCCTGGATGATGTGCCCGACCGCCGCGCAGGTGCAGTCGCCCAGCTTGTCGTTGAGCATCATCCCCCAGCTGGAGGCCGCCTTCTTGGTCCAGTCTTGCGCCGCGGGGATCGGCGGCAGCTCGAGGTAGTTCGCCATCTGCAGCGTGCGCGGATCGTGGTGCGCCGGCTTCTTCCCAAGTTTCAGCTTCGAGTGGTCGACGGTCATGGCTCCCTCCGTGATGGTTGTCTCCCGGCGCTCCCCCATCCGCGACCGGCCGATGGATTGTCCTCCGATTCAACGCACCGCGCGAGCGATCTTCCCACCCTCGTCACCGTCGGCGCGGCCTCCGAATTCCGGAACGGCCGTCGGCGGGACCGATCAGGCGTAGCCGGCGGACTTGAGCTTGGCCTTGGCCATGCCGGCGATCTTGCTGCGGCCGCCGGCGGCGAGGTCGGTGAGGATCTCCTCGCCGGCGGGGCTGTGCCGCTCGACGAGGGCGAAGCCGACTTGGTAGCGCTGCTCGGGGTCGATCTGGCGGTCCTTGCGGAGGGCGGCGGCGAGGTCGAAGCCGCGATCGAGGAGCTGGCCGCAGATGATGAGCGCCTCGTCGCGCCGGCCGGCGGCGAGCTCGGCGGCGGCCAGCGCGTAGCCGTCGTCGGCGGTGGCGTCGGCCGACTGCCCGAGGAGGCGCAGGATCGCCAGCGCGCCGGCGACGTTCTTGCGCTTGCGCTGCTTGGCGGCCTCGTCGCGCAGGCCGACGGTCGTCGCCCCGCGATCGAGCTCGCGCGCGAGCGGCATGAGCGCGTCCGCCTGCGGGCCTCCGCGTGCGACGCGCACCAGCGCCGCGCCGACCAGCGTTCGCGCCAGCTTTTTCCCGGCGGCGCCCGCCTCGGCGAGCGCGCGTGCCCGCGGGCGCAGGAGGCGCCCGAGCAGGACGACGCGATCGTCGTCGCGGGCGGCGGCGAGCGCCCGTCCGAGCGCCAGCGCGCCGTCGGGCCGCGCGCCCAGCGCCGCGGCGGCCGCCTCCGCGCGCCCCCGATCGCCCGTCGTCGAAAGCACCGCCGCGAGGCCGTCGGCGCCCGCGGCGCCCGCGATCTGGCCGAGCCGCTCGATCGCCAGCAGCGCCCGCTCCGGCTCGCGACCGAGCGCGAGCTTCCTCAGCTTGGGCGCGATCGCCGGCGGAAGCTCCAGGCTGGCCAGCGAGTAGAGGGCGGCGCGCGCCAGCTCCGGCTGCGCGCGTTCGGCCAGCTCCGCCAGCGCGGCCGCCACCGGCGCGGCCTTGCCACGCGCGGTGAAGCGCAGCGCCACGATCGCCTCCTCACGTACGGCGGCGGGCTGCCTGCCATCGCGCGCGAACCCGAGCAGCGTCGGCACGGCGGCCGGATCTTCGAGGAAGCCCAGGATCTTGAGCCCCCCGCTCACCAGACCGACCGCAGTCCCCTTGCGAGCGCCCGCGCCGCGCGCCTTCAGCATCCTGGTGATCTCCGCGAGGTAGGCGCCCTTCGCGCGCGCGCTCGCCTCCTTCACCTGCTGGCGGACGGCCAGCGCCGCCGCGCGCGCCGCCTCGACGTCGGGCGTGTCGAGGGCAGCCAGCAGCGCCTTGAACGCGTCCTTTCCGCCCACGCGCCCCAGCACCTCCTCGAGCGCGCGCCGCTCGGTCGGATCGACCGCGTCGCCGAGCCGCGCCTTTATGGGTCCGATCGCCTCGTCGCCGATTCCGATCGCGGCGTCGACCGCGGCGCGCCGCACGGCCTCGTCGCGCGCCGCGAGGCCCGCCAGCACCGCCGGCATCGCCCGCCGTGCCCCGGCCCCGGCCCCCAGCCGCCCCAGCGCATCGAGCGCGTGCCGCTGCACCGGCGGGATGCCGCGCGCCACGGCCGCCGCCAGCGCATCGATCGTCGCGGCGTCGCGCGCGCCGATCTCGCCCAGCACGATCGCCGCCGCGATCTGCCGCTCGTGCGCTTCGCTGTCGAGCAGCGCCAGGATCTTCCGGGTCTCGGGAGTCGCCATCAGGCCGAATGGTAGCCGCCGTGTGCGCCCTTTGGCAAAAGCGGGCCCTCCAGACGCCCGGCGGCCGCTCGGTTTCGCCGGCCAGCGCCGAGCTCTCACGAATCGTCACCTTCGTGGGCGGCACCGACATCCGCGCAATCAAGGTCGAGCCGTCCGCGCGCCGACGCGCCCGACCCATCGGCGTCCCGGCTCCGCCGACCGCACCTCCGCGGAATCAAGTCACCCGAGCGGCGCGTCGCAGCGGAATCAAGTCGCCGCCGTCGCCGCGGCGGTCGGCCTGACACCACGCAACCCGCCGCGGTCTGCGCCGACAACGGGACATGCGCGGAATCAAGACTGTGCGACGGCGTCAGCTCAATTTGCCCCTCGGGACACCACGCACGTGGGGTGGCGCTCGCAAGGGCGCTGGGCGGAAACCGCGCGGCCGTCCCTCGATGCCTCACGACACCCGGCCGAAGGTCGATCCGCGATACCCGCTGCAGGTCACCATTCGCGCGACGCCGGGGCTGCCGTCGCTCCGCTCCCCCCGGCTGTTCGGGGCGCTCCGGCGCGCCATCGCACGGGCGTCGGTCGACCGGTTCCGGGTGATTCACTTCTCGATCCAGCAGGACCACGGCCACTTCATCGTCGAGGGGGACGAAGCCCGGCGCGCCCGCGGGGGTATGCACGGCCTGGCGATCCGGTTGGCGCTGGCGGTCAACCGGGCCCTCGGGCGCAAAGGGCAGGTCGTCGGCGACCGCTATCACGCGCGGCCGCTGACCACGCCGCGCCAGATGCGGACCAGCCTGGTCTACGTGCTGCTCAACTTCCGCAAGCACCTCCGGGCGCCCGCGTGCATCGACCCGCGCAGCTCAGGGCCGCACTTTTCGGGGTGGCAGCGCGCGCCCGCGAGCGCCGACGCGACTACCGCCTCTCCTTCGGCGACGGCGTCGCCAGCGACCTGGATGGCGCGCGTCGGATGGAGGCGCGCCGGCGGCCTGTTGCGGGTCGAAGAGCACCCCGCCTCGGCGCCGCGCGCGCACCCAACTTGAATCCGCGGATGTTGCCCTGCGCGGGCGGCAGCCACTTGAATCCGCGCACCCAACTTGAATCGGCGGATGTTGCGGCCCGGAGATGTGGCGGATCGTGAGAGGCCTCGGCTAGGCCGCCTCCGGGCGGCAGCGCCCTCCTAGCGCCGCGCGCGGCGGCGGGCGAAGGCGGCGAGGGCCATCAATGCGAGCAGCAGCGCGCCGCCCGAGCCGCCGGGGCCTGCCGACGTGCAGTTGCAGGAGACGACGCCTGCCTCGTGCGGAGCCGAGCCGCCGCTTCCCGTTGTTCCGGTGCTGCCGCCGGTCGCGATCGCGCTGCCCGCGCCGCCGCTCCCGCCCTTGCCGCCGCTGGTGCCGCCGGTCCTGACAATCGCACCGCCCGCGCCGCCGGTTGCGCTGTCACCGCCCGATCCGGTCGAACCGCCGGCTCCGGTCGGTGCAGGCGGCGCGGGTGGCGGATCGCACTGGCCGTTGTGGCACCCGGCACCGCCGGGACACTTCGCCATCGCGCAGGCGTCCATGCAGGCGCCCTTGCTGCAGACCTCGCCCGTGTTGCAGGTGATCTTGTCGCAGCCGGTGTCGACGCAGGCGCCGGTCGACAGGCAGGTCTGGCCGCTGGGACAGGGCTGGCACGAGCAGCTCTGGACGCACGCGCCGAGCACGCAGGCGCCGGCCTTGCAGGTCACGCCGGCGCACGGGTCGACGCAGACGCCGAGCTCGCAGATCTGTTTCGCCGGGCAGGTGACGCCGTCGCAGCCGCCCACGCAGACGCCGCCGTGGCAGACCTGGCCGACGTTGCAGGTAACCGTCTCGCACCCCGGGTCGACGCAGAACCCGTTCACGCAGACGAGCGGAGGCCCGCAGGCGAACTCGCCGGTGCTGCAGGGATCGATGCACTGCCCGTGCGAACAAACCTGGTTGCCGGGGCAGAGCCCGGTCCCGTCGTCGACCTGGCCGTTGCAGTCGTTGTCGAGGTTGTCGCACTTCTCGCCGCTCGGCTTGATCGTCGGCGTGCAGGTCGCCGCGCCGCCGACCACGCACTGGGTGATGCCGGTGGCGCAGACGCCCGGCATGTTGGTCATGCAGGGGACGCCGCCGCCGTCACAGGTCACGCCCGAGATTGCGAAGACCTGGTCGTTGAAGTCGCCGTCGTTTCCCTGCCACGAGTTCTGGTCGGCCCCCGGCCAGTCCTCCCAGGCTAGGTAGTACGCGTTGGATGCCACGGTCGACTGGTACGACAGCATCATCTTCCAGTAGTCGTGCGTCGTACAACCCGAGCACAAGACGTTACGCATCTCCTCCGAGTAGTAGACGGGGGCGTACGGGGTCCCAGAGCCTTGGCTCCTCTCGAGCGCGAACCCGATCAGGCCGCCGGAGTAGTTCGGATCGTTTCGGATGTCGGCGCTGGTGATGGTCTGCCCGAGCATGATCGCCGACGTTCCTATGAGATAAGTGGTCGGCGTGGCCGTCGGGCTCGCTGGGACGTTGTACCAACCGAGGCCGGCATCGGCGCTCGACTGCTTGAGCACGAGCTTTGCCTGGAAATCGCACAGCGGCATGAAGGTCGCCGGCGTGATCGATGCGTTGGAGACGGCGTTGATGTTCTCGCCCGCCGAGGTGAAGTACTGCTGGAGCGAGATGGGGTCCATAGTCGTCGGGGTCGGAACGGAGGTGCCGTTCGGCTCGACCACCTGCGCGCCGGCCGTCGGGCAGACCAAGGCCAGCGCGAGCGCTGCGAAAGCGAGACGAGTAGAAGGAATTCCGGAGCGGAGGGCGGAGTGATTCATGGGGGGCAGCCCTGTCCCTTTTCCGGAAACTACGCTCTCATTCGGTGGTAGCCGCGTCAAGTGAGCCGCATCGTCCCCAGAGGCCGGCCAGCGTGGTGACGTCGGCGGGGGTGATCGAGACGGTCAGGTTTCCCGGATTCATGAGGGAGGGGCGGACGTCGGGCGGGATGTGCACCAGGCCGAACGAGTGGCCGATCTCGTGGGCGATGGTGATCGAGAGCTCCGCTCCCGACAGGTCGTCGTTGATGAAGACCTGGCCGTCGGGCGCGTCGTAGAGGCCGTGGATCGGCGCGGCGGCGTTCTGAAAATGAATCGGCAAGCTGGGGCCGCCGTCGGTGCCCGCGGGAGCGACCATCGCCAGCGCGCTGCCGGCGTCCTGGTTCCAGAGGGCGGCGGCGGCCGCGATCCCCCCGAGCTCGACGGCGCTGGCGGTGGCGTCGGGGGTCAGCGTCACGGGCGCGCACGGATCGAACGTCACCGCCGGGCCGCCCGACGCCTCACCGGGCGCGCAGGCGACTGCGCTGCCGGCCGCGGCGAGCAGAGCGAGGACGATGGGAGACGCGGGGCTCAGACTTCGGGCCACGGGGAGGGGCGATCCTATCGACGCGCGCCGCGCGCGCACGGGAAATCGAAGCTCGGCCGGGAGAAACCGCGCGCGGTCGAGCTCCCAAATGGTTTGCGAGCTTTCCGCACGCTGCTTGTGCCTCCCCAGCCGATGGACAGATCTACCGGTGGGACAGGGTGGGATAGGGAGGAGGGGAACATGAAGGTGCTGTCATTGGTTCTCGCGTCGGGCGTGTTGGCCCTGGGTGTTGCAACCGCAAAGGCCGACCCGGCGCCGACACCGGCGACGAGCGGCGCTCAGACGATGCCGAGCGGCGCGGAGCCGGAGTCGCCGCCGCCCGCGACCTACGATCAAGGAACGCCGGGGATCCCGCCGGGCACGCCGACCAGCGGCGAGGCGGCGTCGAAGGCCGCGGCTGCGCCGGACACTGCGACGGCGCCCGAGCCGCCGGCGCCGACCACGACCACGACGACGCCGTCGGGTGCGACGGCCGCGACGCCTACGCCCACGCCGCCGGTGCCGCCGCCGATGACGCCGCAGGAGAACTTCGACATCAACACGCCGACGCCGCCGACGACGGGCGTGGTGGAGCCGAAGACGCCGGCGGCATCGCAGACCAACATGGACGTGCTGCCGCCGCCCCCGAACGGTCAGTCGACCGAGGCGGTCCCCGTCGCGCCGCTGCCGCCGATGCCGGGCGCGCCGGAAGGGGTCTACCCGGGCGGGGCGGCTTACCACCACGTCGGCGTCGGGTTCCTGGTCGGCGGCGGGTTCCAGGACTTCACCAACGGTCGACTCAAGGACGCGACCGGCGATGGCGGCTACTGGACGGCGCGGGTCATCGCCGGCACCCGTCAGTACGTCGGGATGGAGGCGGCCTACGTGGGCGACGCCCGCAGCATCACGGGGCTGGGGCTGGGCGACAGCTCGCGGCTGATTTCGAACGGCCTCGAGGGGACCCTGCGGATCAACGCGCCGATCGTGCGTGGGCTGTCGCTCATCGAGCCGTTCGGGTTCATTGGCGTCGGCTGGTCGCACTACACCGTCAGCCAGAACAACACGGCGGTGTCCGATTTCACCTCGGCCGACGACGTGTTGACGTTGCCGTACGGTGGCGGGGTCGAGTTCGCCTACCGCGGCTTCCTGGCCGACGCGCGGTTCACCTACAAGCAGACCTATTACAACAACCTGCTGGGGACGACCGGCGGCAACCTGAACAACTGGGGTGTCGGCGGGCAGATCGGCTTCGAGTACTGACCGCGCGCGTGCCGGCGCAGCGGTGACGAGCGCCCCTTCCGCCGACGGCGGGAGGGGCGTCGCTCTTATCGGGCGTGCTATCGTTTTCGGCGAAGAGCCGCCCCGTGCCCGCCGGAAGCCACGGACCTGATCGCGCGAGCCGCCTGTCGGCCGTCGCGTCCCCGACCGAAACGGATCCCGTCTGCGGCATGGCGGTGACGCGCGAGGCGCCCGAGCGCGCCAGCTTCGAGGGGTGGACCTACTACTTCTGCTGCGACGGCTGCCGGACGCAGTTCGAGCAAGATCCCCGCGCGTTCCTCCAGAGGGGGCAGTCGTCCGCCGCAGCTCCGCCGGCGGCCTCGGCGTCGGCCGGCGGCTGGACCTGCCCGATGCACCCGGAGATCGTGCGCGACGCGCCCGGCGACTGCCCGATCTGCGGGATGGCGCTCGAGCCACGCGCGCCGGCGGCCGCGTCGGAGGCGAACGCGGAGCTCGCCGACATGACGCGCCGGTTTTGGGTCAGCGCGCTCCTCGCCGCGCCGGTCGTGGCGCTGGCGATGGCGAAGGTCGCCGGGCCGTGGGTCCCCTGGCTGCAGGCGATCCTGGCGGGCGTCGTCGTTCTGTGGGGCGGGGAGATCTTCTTCGCGCGCGCGCTGGTCTCGCTGGCGAAGCGGCGCTGGAACATGTTCACGCTGATCGGGCTCGGCGTGGCGGTCGGGTACGGTTACAGCCTGGTGGTGCTGGCGTTCCCCGATCTGCTGCCGACGCTGGTGCGCGACAAGAAGGGGGAAGCGGGCCTCTACTTCGAGGCGGCGGCGGCGATCGTCACGCTGGTGCTGCTCGGGCAGGTGCTGGAGCTGCGTGCGCGCCACCGGACCGGGGCCGCGATCCGCGCGCTGCTCGACCTGACGCCCAAGCGCGCGCTGCGGATCCGCCCCGATGGCGCCGACGAGGAGGTCGCGCAGGGCGCGCTCGGCGCCGGCGACCGCCTGCGCGTCCGTCCGGGTGAAAAGATCCCGGTCGACGGAAGCGTGCTCGAGGGGGAGAGCGCGGTCGACGAATCGATGATCACCGGCGAGCCGCTCCCGGTGGCGAAGGGGCCAGGCGACGCGTCTGGTCGGCGCCACCGTCAATGGCACCGGCGCGCTCACCATGCGGGCCGAGCGGGTCGGGCGGCGACACGTTGCTGGCCCAGATCGTCCGTCTGGTCAGCGAGGCGCAGCGCAGCCGCGCGCCGATCCAGCGGCTGGCCGACAGCGTGTCCGCCGTCTTCGTCCCGGCGGTGGTGGGCGCGGCGATCGTCGCCTTCGCCGCCTGGGCGATCCTCGGGCCGGCGCCGCGCCTGCCGCACGCGCTGGTCAGCGGCGGTCTCCGTCCTGATCATCGCCTGTCCGTGCGCCCTGGGGCTGGCGACGCCGATGTCGATCCTGGTGGCGACCGGACGGGCGGCGGCGGTGGGCGTGCTGTTCAAGAACGCCGAGGCGCTGGAGGTCCTGTGCCAGGTCGACACGATCGTGATCGACAAGACCGGGACGCTGACCGCGGGGAAGCCGGAGCTGGTGTCGGTCATCGCGACCGGCGCCGCGGAGGAAGAGCGCTCGCTGCTGCGGCTGGCGGCGTCGCTCGAGCGCGCCAGCGAGCACCCGCTGGCCGCGGCCATCGTGCGGGGAGCCGCGGGGCGCGGCGTGGCGCCCGGCGAGGCGACCGGCGTCGAGGCGCTGGCGGGGCGCGGGCTGCGCGGTCGCGTCGATGGGCGCGCCGTCGCGCTGGGGAACGCGCGCCTGCTCGACGAGCTGGGCGTCGACCCGGGCGCCGCCGCGGCGCGCGCCGACGAGCTGCGCGCCGCCGGGCAGACCGTCGCCTTCGTCGTGGCCGACGGGAAGTTGGCCGGGATTCTGGGCCTCGGCGATCCGATCAAGCCGGGCGCCGCGGAGGTGATCGCGGCGCTGCGGGCCGAGGGCCTGCGGACGGTGATGCTGACCGGCGACAGCCGCGCGACGGCCGAGGTGGTTGGTCGGGCGGTCGGCGTCGACGCGATCGAGGCCGAGGTGCTGCCTGCCGACAAGGCGGCGGCCGTCGCGCGGCTGCAGGCCGCCGGGCACCGGGTGGCGATGGCGGGCGACGGGATCAACGACGCGCCGGCGCTGGCCCGCGCCGACGTGGGCATCGCGATGGGGACCGGCACCGACGTGGCGCTGGAGAGCGCGGGGGTGACGCTCCTGGGGGGCGATCTCGGGGGCCTGCTGCGCGCGCGGCGCATCTCGCGCGCCACCATCACCAACATCAAGCAGAACCTCTTCTTCGCGTTTCTCTACAACGCGCTCGGCGTGCCGATTGCGGCGGGTGCCCTCTACCCGCTCTTGAAGCTGCAGCTGACGCCGGAGATCGCGGCGGCGGCGATGGCGCTCTCCTCGGTCTCGGTCATCGGGAACGCGCTCCGCCTGCGGTTCACGGCAGCTCGTACGTGACGGTGAACGTCCACTCGACGGCGGTCACCTTGCCGTTGACCTCGCCCGGCTTGAATCGAAAGTGCCGCAGGGCGCTCTTCACCGCCGCGGCGCCGAGGCCGTAGCCGGGTTCCTTGACCACCACGGCCCGTCGGACGCGGCCGTTCGAGTCGATCACGATCTTGAGCACGACGCTCCCCTCGACGCCGGCGTCGAGCGCCGCCTTCGGATACTCGCCGGCCGGGATGCCGACGTCGACCGGCTCTGGTTGCACGGTCAGCGCGGCCATCTGGGCGACCGGGCCGATGTCGTCGCCGGCGGGCGCGGCGGCCTGTCGCCCCGAGGGCCGTCCGCCCAGGCTGTTGCCGACCGGCGCGGCGAACCCACCGCCGGCGCTGGTCGACGAAAGCGAGATCCCGAGGTGGACCGGCCCCGGCGCCGCGGCCGCGCTGGTCGGCGGCGGCGTCTCTGGCGGCGGCGTCTCTGGCGGCGGCGTCGCCGTCGGTGGGGGTGGCGCCTTCATCGCGATCCGCCGCGCGGGGCGCATCTTGATCGGTTCGGCCGGCTTGGGGGGCTCGGGCGGCGGCGGCTTGGGCTCGACCGGGCGCGGCTTCACCGTCTCGACGATCTGCACGTCGACCTGCTCGGCGCGGTGGGCGCGCGCGGGCAGCGACCAGGCCCAGGCGAAGATGCCCAGGTGCGCGGCCGCCGAGAGCGCGTAACCCGCGGTCGGGCTCAGCCGTCTCATCGCTCCTTTTCGATGCTGAGCGCGAACTTGGTCACACCCTCGCCCTTGATGAGGTCGAGGACGTGTACCACCGAGCCGTGCAGCGCGTTCTTGTCGGCGCCGATGATCACGCGTGTCTCCTGATCCTTGGCCACCGCGGCGCGCGCGGCATCGCGCAGACCGGTCTCATCGGTCTTCTTGCCGTCGAGGTAGAGATCGTTGTCCTTGGTGAGGATCACCGCCAGCGTGGTGCCGGTCGACTCGCCCGCGTTCGCGGCGCGCGGCAGATCGACGTGGATCGACTGGCGCACGATGTACGTGGCGGTGACCATGAAGATGATGAGGAGGACCAGCGTGATGTCGACCAGCGGGGTGACGTTGATGCCGCTGATCATCCCGCCTTCCTCGCCGTCCTGGTCGCCGTCGGAGACCGAGGCCATCTAGGCCGCCTCCCCCTTGACGTCACGCCCGCGCAGGCGCGCCTCCAGCAGATCGCCGAAGTAGAGGGCGCGCTGCGACGCGCGCCGCAAGGCGCGCTGGAAGATGTTGTAGGCCACGACCGCCGGCAGCGCGACGAGCAGACCGACCGCGGTGGCGATGAGCGCCTCGGAGATCCCGGACATGACCGAGCTGGCCCCGGACGTACTGGGGTTCTTCGCCAGGTCGGCGAACGCGCGGATGATCCCCAGCACCGTGCCGAACAGGCCGATGAACGGCGCGTTGTTCCCCAGCGTGGCGAGGAACGCCAGCCGCGACTCGTACTCGAGCCGCGACTTCTTGATCGCCGCGTCGACCACCTTGGCCACGCTGTCGGCGCCGCGGTCGGCCTGAGCCAGCGCCGCGCGCACGACCTCGGCCTCGATCCCCGCGCGATCGGCGACCGCCTCACGCGCCTTGGCCAGGCTGCCGGAGAGGAGCCATCCGGCCAGCGCGTCGCGGTCCGGCAGGCGGCGCCCGAGAAAGAAGGCGCCGCGTTCGATCATGATGCCGACGGAGACCACCGACAGCCCGATGAGAAGCCACAGGACCCAGGCAGCGCCCAGGTTCACGATGGCGAGGAGTTTTTGAATGATCATTTCGTTTTCGTCCCTTTCGGTTCGGTCAGGTCACTGGAAATCTTGCGCGACCCAGTCCTCGCCATCCCGGCCGTCGCGCACGACGCCGTAGAGCGTGAACGGACCGGCCGGGCGGGTGAAGCCGGTGAAGGTGCGGACCATTTCGCTGGGCGTGCCGCCGTTGCTCGGGCCGCTGAAACCGGCCAGCGTGCCGCCGGTCATATACCAGATCACCGATGGGTACTCGGGGATGTTCGGCTGCCCGGCGGCGTAGCCGGCGGTCATGATGGGGCCGTCGAGATCGCAGTCGTAGTAGTTCTGCCCGTTCGGATCCGTGTTCAAACAGACGGTCTGGGGGCCGGCGGGGAACGGGACGGCTCCCGTGCAGAGGTTCTTCTGGCAGGTGCCGCCCACCCCCGCCGTCGCGCAATCGGCGTCCTTGAGGCAGATCGTGCCGAGAAGCTGCCCGTAGCAGGAGTCCACGCTCGACGGCAGGACCAGGCTGGAGGCCGTGGGGTTGGCGTTCCGCTTGTAGAATTGCAGCGTGGGGTCGGTCGAGTACATCCCGATCTCCTTCCACGGCGAGAGACGGAAGTTCTTGGCCGCGGTGAACGTCTGGCCTCCCGCCTGGGCGATGACGACCAGCGGGATCTCGAGGTAGATCCCACACTCCGCGTTGGGGTTCTGCTGGGCGCGCGCGATGAGCGGAGCGAGGAGATACGAGACCTCCTGGGGGACCGTGTACGCGATGTCGCTCCCCATGCCCAGAAGGAGGACGCCGCTCGACGGATCGTACGACAGCGGGATGAGCTGGGTCGGATCGCGCAGGTCGGGCGGGTAGGTGCAAGGCGATACCTGGCCCTCGACCGGGAGGCAGGCGAGCCAGGTGACCTTCAGCGCCGGATCGCCGGTCGGGTTCGCCACCAGAGCGGAGAACTGGACCGTGTCGCCGGCGTCCGCGTCCGCCCAGTCGGTACCGTCCCCGCTGTCGACGTGCGCGCGCACGCCGAGGATGCGGAGACTGTTCACGATCTGATCGTTGCGGTCGAACCCCGACTCGCAGGCGCCGCCGAACCCCAGCGCCGCGAGCGCCAGCGTCGGAAACAGGAATCGGCCGCAGGTGGTCCTGGCGCGCTTCAAAACTCGGCCCTCAGCCCCAGCGTGGGGAAAACCGGCAGCCCGGTCAACGTGGCGTAGCCCTGGCAATTGTAGTTCGGGAAGATCGCCTCGGGGTTGGCGCGGTTGGTGACGTTCTGGACGTCGAGATACCCGGTGAAGATCCACTTGTTGAAGACCCAGCGGCGGTCGACGCGGACGTCGGCCTGGAAGAATGCCGGCGCCCGGGCGGTGTCGGGATCGCCCGGGATGCAGACGTAACTGCCGTTGTTGGCGTTGAAGATGCCGTTGACGTACGGGGTGTAGGGATCGCCGCTCACGAAGCGCAGGCGCGTCCCGAACGTCCAGTTGTGCTCGGTCTGGTACGACGCGATGACGGTCAGGATGTGGGTCTGGTCGAACTCGTAGAGGCGCCAGTTCGGGTAGCCCTGCGTGGTCGGATCGTCGCGACGTTCGGCGCGCGACAGCGAGTAGGCGACCCAGCCGTAGAGGCCCTTCATGAGCTGTCGCCGCAGCAGCATCTCGATTCCGTAGGCGCGCCCGAGGCCGTTGTTCGCGAGGTAGAGCGGATTCCCCATGGCGTCGGCGGCCGCGGTCTCCGCCTCGAGGGCGTACATGTACTTATAGTAGGCGGTCATCTCGAGATCGGCCGCGAACGGCAGTTTTCTGTCGAACCCGAGGCTGTATTGCTGCGACCGCTGGTAGGTGAGGTTCGGGTTTCCGAACAGCGACGGGATCAGGTCCTGTGGCTGCGGCGCCTCGGAGTAGAGCCCGGCGCCCGCCTTGATCACCGTCTGGGGATCGACGGTGAAGAAGAGGGAGATGCGCGGGTCGAACCACCACGAATTTCCGCGCTGGATGTCGGAGCTGGCGTCCAAGCGCAGGCCCGGCTGAATGCGCAGCCGCGGCAGCGGCACCCAGCTGGCGGTGGCGAACAGCGCCGGCTGGGCCCAGTCGGTGCTGGCGGTGGTGTGCTTCGAGGGATTGGCGTTGAGGCCGCCCATGCCGAACGCGCTCTGGCTCTGCGCCACCGAGAAGGTCGGCAGGTCGATGTTGTAGGTGAGATGGCGCAGCGACGAATCGGTCCCCATCTCCAGCGACAGCTTGTCTGACGGGCGGTAGACGAGCGTGTCGCGCAGGCTGAGGGTCCAGAGCTGCGCCTCCAGCTTCAGCGCGTTCACGATCTGGTTCGTCGTCTCGGTGTAGCCGCCGGAGAGGACGGCGTCGTTGCGCCAATCGCGCCCGAAGCCGCGCTGCCAGCGGGCGGCCAGCCGGTGGAACTGCACCTCGGTGTCGAACGAGATCACGCGCGCGGTGTTGGAGTCGAGGATGTCCAGCTTGTCCTGCGATCCGTAGGCGAAGAGTTGCCCCGAGCCGCCCCAGAGGGAGTGCACGTACTTGGCCTGGTAGTCGTAGAAGACGGGCGCGACGGTCAGACCGGCGGGGACGAACTCCTTGAGGACCTCGTCGACCCAGCTGCGCCGCGCCGAGAGCAGGAAGCTGCCGTTGCCGACCGGGCCTTCCACCATCGCGGCGCCGTCGTAGAGATCGACGTGGCCGGCGCCATGCCACTCGTGCTTCGGATCGCGGGTCCGGATCTCGACGGTGCCGCCCATCGCGTTGCCGTAGTTGGCGGCGAAGTTGCCCGGGTAGAAGTCGAGCCCCGAGATGATGTCCGAGTTGACCACCGCGGTGAGCGCGCCGAAGTGGAAGATGAGCGGGATCTCGACGCCGTCGAGATAGACCTTCGTGTCCTGGGGCGCCGACCCGCGCACGATGAGCAGGCCCAGCCCAAACGGCGCGCGCGCCACGCCCGGCAGATCCTGCAGCACCTTGAGCACGTCCCCCTGCGTGCCGGGGACGGTGTTGATCTCCAGCGTGCTGACCTCGTGGACCGCGACCTCCTTCCGCTCGCGCGTGCCGCGGACGACCGACTCGAACGCGCCGTAGCGCTTCCGGTTCATCCGGTACTCGACCTCCTTCACCTTCCCGGCCTCGATGATCTCATCCACGGACAACGGATGGTGGGACGAGTCGACGACGTGCACCTTGACCGGCCCGACCGGCAGCCCGCGCAGCGCAAAACGCCCGTCGGTGTCGGTCTCGGCGGTCGCGCCCGCCGCCTCGACGCTGGCGGCGACGACCGGCTCGCGCGTCCCGCGCTCGATGATCCGGCCGAGCAGAGAGACCGGCTTCTCCTTCGGCGGCGGCGCGGGCGGCGCGCGCTTGATGACGAACTCGTAGCGGTACTCGATCTCCACCGCGGTCGGCTGCCCGTTGATGATCGCGGGGGTGAACTGGAACTGCTTGACCGCCGCCACCGCCGCGGGCGCGAAGCCCGGGTGCGGCCCGGGATCGACGACCTTCACCGCCCCGACCGCCCCCTTCTCGTCGATCACGATCGACAACGTCACCGCGCCGGTGATCCCGGCCGCCTCGGCGTCGGGCGGGTAGGCCGCGGCGACGAAATGCGTGAGCGCCGGCGGCTTGACCGCGGGCGCGCCCCCGTCGCCCGCGGGTGCGGGTGCGGCATCGACGCCGCCGTCGATCGTCGCCGTCGGCGTCGCAACCTGCGCGTGCAGGACTGCGAGGAGCAGCGCGGCGGTGAGGGAGCCCATCGTCGACAGCACAATGGACTACCGCGCGAAGCGTCGCGATGCCAAGGACCAAGCGCACCCGGCGCATGGGACGATTCTGTTACTTCCTTTTCCCCGGCCGGCCGGTGCGGTATAAATGTGCCCCTTACTGCCCGCCTGGCGCGCGACCCTGCGCGGCCACCCCCAGTTACAAAGGAGCGGTCCATGACTCGGCACGCATATCTTCGCCTTCGCCTCACCTCGTTTTCGCCCCTGGTCGTCTTGGCAGCCGCGAGCCTCCTGTCGTGCGCACAGCCCGGCACCACGAGTGGTGGGTCCGGCGGGAGCAACGGCAGCGGCGGGAGCAACAGCAGCGGCGGGAGCAACGGCAGCGGCGGGAGCAACAGCAGCGGCGGGAGCAACGGCAGCGGTGGCAGCAACAGCAGCGGCGGGAACAACGGCAGCGGGGGAAGCAGCAGCAGCGGCGGGAGCAACGGCTCGGGCGGCAGCGTCTCGTCCGGCGGCAGCAACGGCTCCGGCGGCGCCAAGGGCGGCAGCAACGGCTCGGGCGGCAGTTCGTCGTCGGGCGGCAGCGTCGGTTCGGGCGGCAGCTCGTCGTCGGGCGGCAGCGTCGGCTCTGGTGGCAGCACGTCGTCGGGCGGCAGCGTCGGCTCCGGCGGCAGCACATCGTCGGGCGGCAACAGCGGCTCTGGCGGCTCCAGCTCGAGCGGCGATCCGCCCGGCTACTACAAGACCTCCGACTGGAGCGTGACCAGCGTCGACTGGCACGGGTGCGTCTGGACCGGCAAGGACAGCACCGTCTCCGGCAGCACCACCAGTGTCTCCCCGCAGGACTTCACGAGCGCATCCAAAGAAGGCGGCCCTTACGAGGTCAGTGGCACGGTCTACAACGACTACAACGCGGTCGCGCTCCTCGGCTTCAACCTGAATGAGGCGACGAACGGCATGAGCACGCAGTGCGTGTACAACCCCGCCGCGGCCAGCTCCCCGAACGGGCCACCGACGGCCACGATTCCCAGCTCCGCGACCGGCATCGCCGTGAACTGGAGCGCGAAGGTCGCGCCGCCCACCTCGTTCCGCATTCAGATTCAGGCGCCCGACGGCGCAACCAACGCCAACGATCGCTGGTGCGCGACGATCACGGACGCGCAGGGACCGAGCTTCATCAAGTTCTCGGACTTCTACCCGCAGTGCTGGAATGTGGGCGTGGCGGGCATGAGCCCCGGCACCGCGTACGCCGGCCAAGCCATCGACGCCGTGGTGTTCCTCGTCCCCGGCACGATGTCCATGAAGGCACCCTTCGATTTCACGATCGTCGGATTCGCCCCCGGCACGAGCAAGAGCGACGCGCCCGGCGGCGCAGCAGCTTGCGGGACCATCGCGGGGACGCTCGGCTCATCGACCGCAGGGATGACCGCCTCCTACGCCCGCGCGGCGGTGACCGGGACGGACTGCAAGGAATACATCATCCAGAACAACAACTGGGGCAATCCCACCGGGTCGACCCAGCTCATCAACTACACGGGCAGCAGCTTCACGGTCCAGAGCAGCAGCGGGTCGGGCAGCAGCGCACCGGCATCTTTCCCATCCACCTACATAGGCGCGAACGGCAACATCGCCAATGGCACCTACAACACCTGGTCCGACAGCGGCCTGCCAAAACAGATCAGCGCCATGCAGAGCGCGATGACCAACTTCACGTGGTCTGGCGGTTCGTCCGGGGGAGACTTCAACGCGACCTACGACGTCTGGTTCGCGAAATCTCCGCCGACCGCCGGTGCCTACAACGACGGCATCTCCGGTTTCCTCATGGTCTGGCTCTACAAGCCGGGCAGCAGGCAGCCCATCGGTTCGAGCGTGCGTACAGCGAGCATCGCGGGCCACACCTGGAACGTCTGGGTCGGTCCCCGTGGCAACACCTCCACGGGTACGGACCCCGCCTCGCGGCCGGTCATCTCCTACGTTGCGCAAGACTCGCCGGTCTCCAGCCTCTCGTTCAACCTCAAGGACTTCATCAGCGACGCCGTCAGCCATGCAGACACCAACAACGGCGTCACCGGGCCGTTCTCCAGCAGCTGGTACCTGACCGACGTCTTCGCCGGCTTCGAGATCTGGAGCGGCAGCGCCGCGACCAACCTGAAGAGCACCGGCTTCAGCTGCGTGGTTAAGTAGCGTTCGAGCTACTGACTGGTTCCCTGCACCTGACAGCCGCGTGTCGGCTGTCAGGTCTGAGATCAGCCCCAGCTGAACTCGTAGCGCAGGTACAGCTCGTCGCCGACGCGCTCCAGTGACGCGAGCGTCGGGTCGGGGATCTGGTCGGGGGTGAAGCCGGGGCCGTCGACGACGCTCGGGGCGTGGGTGCCGCCGAGGATGCGCGGGACCAGCGTCAGGTGGAGGGCATCGACGGCGCGGGAGGCGAAGAACTGGGCGCAGAGGGCGCCGCCGCCTTCGCAGAGGAGGGTGTGGACGCCGCGGCCGGTGAGCCAGGTGAGGAGGTCAGGGATCGCGACGCGCTGATCGCCCAGCTGGACCAGCTCGGCGACGGCGCCGAGGCGGGCGCGCGTTTCGGCGGGCATGGCGGCGCCGTGAACGACGATCGACGGGCCGCCGAGCGCGGGATCGAACATGCGCTGGTCGGGTGTGATCCCCTCGCCGTTGGTCGTGACGACGATGCGCGCGGGCTCGGGGGCGCCACCCGAGCGGCGGTCCGCGCGCTCGGCCGCGGGGATGGCCAGGTCGGGGTTGTCGGCGCGCAGGTTGGAGGCGCCGATCAGGATCGCGTCGACGTTGGAGCGCAGAGACAGCATGCGCCGGAAGTCCTCGCGGTGGCGCGACATCATGAACTTCCCCTGGCGCAGGCCAGGGGCGGGGTTGATCTTGCCGTCGACGGACGACGCGAAGTTGACCAGCACCCGCGGCCGGTGCGCCGTCGGGCTCATCGGAAGGCCACCACCACGGCCGCCAGGATGAGGGCGAACGAGACGAGGTAGCGCGGCTGCACGCCCTCGCCCAGCCAGAGCGCCGCGAACAGCATGAAGACCACCAGCGTGATCGCCTCCTGCATCACCTTCAGCTGATAGGCGGAGAGCGCGCGATAGCCGATCCGGTTGGCCGGCACCTGCAGAGTGTACTCGAAGAAGGCGATCCCCCAGCTCGCCAGGATGGCGATGATGAGCGGCGCCTTCTTGAAGCGCAGATGCCCGTACCAGGCCATCGTCATGAACGTGTTCGAGGCGAACAGGAGGGCGGCGGCCTTGAAGCGATCGTCGAGCTGCATGGGCGGCAGTCTATAACCGCGGAACGTCGCTCGACCACGTGAGTCACCGTGTGGAACGCCCGTCTGGTTTCGCCTTTGCTGTCGCCGGGAAGCGGATTCACGTATCCTGGCGGCCGCGAACATGACACACCAAACGTCGTCGTCGAGGGCACTCTTCTCTGGCCTGATCGCGGTTGCCGGAGCCTTGCTCGGTCTTCCGTCCGTGGCGGCGGCCTCGACGACGATCACCGGCGGGAACGTGGGGAACCAGACCTGGACGGCGTCGGGAAGCCCGTACATCATCAGCGGGGACATCACGGTTCAGTCCAATTCGACGCTGACGATCCAGAACGGGGTGGACGTCCAGTTCAAGGGGAGCGACGGCACGCACAGCGGCCTCGACGCGGCTCGAATCGAGCTCACGGTCAACGGCAAGCTGGTGGTGAACGGTTTCTCCGGCTCGCCTGTCACGTTCGAGACTCAGATCGGCTCCGTCGGGAACTGGTACGGCATCGTGGTCAACTCGCAAGCGTTCGGCGTCAACATCAGCGGCCTCGTCCTTCAGAACGCCTACCAGGGCGCCATCACCAGCTGGATGACCAGCGCCCCGCTCACGATCACGGAATCGACCATCGCGAACATCTCTATGGACGGCGTGGATCTCGTGGCGGGGTCGCTGGCGATGGACGGCGTCTACATCGAGGCCTTCGGCGGCGCTGCGGTCTGGATCGGGGGGGCCGCAGGTGACGCGCTGACCGCGGACATCGTCAACAGCATCTTCGTGCAAAGCGGTTGGGGCCTCGACATCCAATCGTCCGCCCAGGTGACAGCCACGCTCACCAACTCCACGCTCGATTCGAACGCCAGAGGCCTCCTCATCGTGAAGGCAGATACTGGCTCCTCCCTCGCC
Organism: uncultured Pseudomonadota bacterium; assembly: GCA_963831685.1. GTDB lineage: Bacteria > Myxococcota_A > Polyangia > Fen-1088 > Fen-1088 > JADGRB01. The sequence goes on along the minus strand of CAWHRJ010000002.1, from coordinate 283,459 downwards.
ATCAAGAACACGATCCTCAGCAACAACACGGACCTCGGCGTGGTGGATCAGTCGGGCGGCAACGCCGCGGTCACGATCACGTACTCGGATCTCTGGATGAACGGCGCGGCCACGGGCAGCGTCGCCCCCGGAACGGGCTGCATCGCGGCCGACCCGCACTTCTTCAGCAGCGTCGACTACGACCTGGTCCCGCCGAGCCCCTGCATCAACGCGGGCACGGCGACCGGCGCGCCCGACCACGATTACGTGGGGGTCTCGCGGCCGCAAGGCGCCGGCTTCGACATCGGCGCGCTCGAGTACGTTGCCACCGGCGGGGCCGGCGGAGCGGGCGGGGCAGGGGGCGCGAGCACGACGGGCGCCGCGGGTACGAGCGGAGCCGCGGGCAGCACCAGCGCGGGCGGCCACGCCGGCAGCGGAGCCGCGGGCGCGACGGGGGCCGCGGGTGCGACGGGCGCCGCGGGTACGAGCGGAGCCGCGGGCAGCACCAGCGCGGGCGGCCACGCCGGGAGCGGAGCCGCGGGTACGACGGGCTCCGCGGGCGCGACGGGGGCCGCGGGCACGAGCGGAGCCGCGGGTAGCACCAGCGCGGGCGGCCACGCCGGCAGCGGAGCCGCCGGAAACGGCGGCGGTGGCGGCGCTGCCGGTGCAGGCAATTCAGGCGGCGCGCTCGGGGCTGCTGGCGCGACCGGTGCTGCCGGCACGAGCGGCGGCGCGGGCACGACGGGCGCAGCGGGCGCCGCGGGAACGACGGGCGCCGCCGGCACGATCGGAGCTGGAGGCACGACGGGCGCCGGGGGCGCTTCAGGCAAGACCGGCAGCGGCGGGACGACTGGTAGCGGCGGGACGACGACCGCCACCGGCGGAAAAGGCGGCAGCACGAGCCCGACGGGCACTGGCGGTACCGCCGGCTCTACCGGAACAGGCGGCGGCGGATGCGGCTGCACCACCGGTGGCGAGCCCGCTGGCGCGGCGATGCTGTTCATGGTTCCCGCACTGTTCCTGGCACGGCGCCGCCGTCGGGCCGGAGTGTAGCGACGACAGGTGCCACACGCGACGGGCGTTCAGGGCTCGCGTCGGCGGAGGGTCTCTTCGAGGATCGCGAGAGTTCGCTTGTCCTTGGGCGAGGTCGCGCCGCGCTTCAACAGGGCGAGCGTTTCGAGGGCTAGCACGCGAACGGGGTGACCGTGGAGTTGCACGGTGACGGCGGTGACCACGAGCTCGTCGTAGCCGCGTCCCCCCTCGATCGTGCCGAGGAGATCGAGCGGACCGAGATCGGTCATCAGCAGATTGTGCCCGGTGCCGAGCAGTCCAGCGCGCGACGGGCGGATGTCGACGTCGGGGCGCTCGCGATGGCGGGCGTTGAGTCCGGCCAGGAATGTCAGGAGCCGGTCGACGTTCTCAGCCGTGCGGCGGTGGACGATGTCGACATCCTGGGTCGTCAGGGGCGCGCCCTGCGCGACGGCGGCCAGGCCACCGACGAGCACGAATTCAGCGCCGCTGCTTGCCAGCTTCGAGAGAAGCGTCGTCAGCTCGGCGGGCGGCGAAGGCATCGCGCAGATCCTTGATCGTTCTCAGCATCCGGTCGTTCTGTCTCAGGCGCTCCTCGGGCGTGAGGCGCAGCATCGCGTCGACCAGCGAGGCGTCGACGGCCTCTCGTTCATCGACTTCCGGTGCCGCCCTTCCTTCCGGAGACATGCCGTCACTCTACCGCGACGCATGCGCGAATTCTGGAGTAAGTGACGGGGATTGAAGCCGGTCCCGGAGGGAGGCCATCGTCGGGCGCCGAGCTTTCGGGACGTCCTGCTCCCGACAGGAGAGCGGCAGAGGGGTCATTTGGTTGTGTGGGCCTTCAATACAGCAGTAGCTGACGTCAGGCCTTCGGCTCCTTCTTGTCACGATTGTCTTGTAACTTCGCCGGGCAATAACTGGATCTCCGGGTGAGAGCGTGGCGAGAGCGCTGGACGCCGAGCCACCCGTCGTCGAGGGCTGCCCCCGGCCGAGTGGTGGTACGCTGACAGGGTGATCTGGAGGGGCAGTCGCGGTCTGGTGACGGCGATCCTGACGATCGGCTCGTTCGCGACGGCGTGCAGCTCCCCAAGCAAGACCCCGAGCGACGCCGCTGCCACGCGCGATTCGGCGACCGATCTGCCAGCGGCCCGGTCGGACTCGGGCAAGGACACGCGCCGCGATGTTGCCTCCGACGCGTTTCAGGGCTGCAGTCCCGGTGACCTCCTCGAGCCGCTCTTCTTTTCCGGCTACTGCGTCTACGGGCGGTGCATCTGCGGCGACTACAACCCCGACGGCGGCACGCTGGTCCCGCTCACCGGCAGCAGCGCGACCACCGGGATCATCTCTTACCAGCTGCCCACGCCGATGAAGGCGGGGCAGCCCTACGTGTTCTCGTTCACCTACTCGAACAGCAACTTCACCGGTGATCTGGAGCTCTGGGGAACCGGCGCCGAGTGCGGCCCCGGTCTGCAGAAGCTCTTCACGGCACCGGTGGCGTCGAAGGTGTTCTGCGCCACCGTGCACCCCGCGGCCGACTATCCCTACCTCCTGTTCGTCGAGAACCACACGGGCAAAGGGGATGCCTCTTCCGCCGCCTCGAACATGACGGGCCTGACCGCCTGCCCGACGGCGACCTGCCCCTGAGACGGCCAGGCGCCGATCGCTCCCCAAACAATCGTCAGGGCGGCCCGCTTCTTTTTCGGCCGACACTCCGTCAGGCGGACACCTCCCGAATGGCCGAAACCGAAGCGCCGCACCCTGGGGCTGGGCGGAGACCAGGTCGTTGACGAGGTCGCTGCGCCGTCGAGTCGGTTCCTTGACAGCGACGCAGGCGTCAGGAAGATTTAGACCGTCGGTCGAACTGACGGTACAGAAAGGAGATCAAAATGAACATTCTCATCGTTGGTGCAGGCATCGCGGGCCCGACGCTCGCCTACTGGCTCTTGCGCGCCGGTCATACGCCGACGCTGGTCGAGCGAGCTCCTGAGCTTCGCACGGGCGGGTACGTCGTCGATTTCTGGGGCGCGGGGTTCGTGGTCGCCGAGCGGATGGGCATCGCGCCCGAGTTGGTTCGTAGAGGATATCGGGCCCGAGAGGGGCGCCAGGTCAGACGTGACGGGACCCGCCTGCTGTCGTTCAACCCGGAGTTGTTCGTCGGCTCGGACGGCCGTTACGTGACCCTCGCGCGCAGCGATCTCGCCGCCGTGATCTACGCCGCGCTCGAAGGCAGGGTCGAGACGATCTTCGACGACACGCTACGGACGATCGACGACGACGGCGGGCGCGTTCGGGTCGCCTTCGAGAACAGCGGCGCGGTTCGCGACTTCGACCTCGTGGTGGGCGCCGATGGCCTGCACTCCAAGGTGCGTCGACTGGTCTTCGGACCGGACGAGCAGTTCGAGAGGTACCTCGGCTTCAAGGTCGCGGCCTTCGATATCAAGGGCTACCGTCCGCGCGAGGAGTTGACCGCCAGGCTCTACACCGAGGTCGGCTTTCAGGTGACCGCTTTCCCCATTCGTGACGACGCGACGATGTTCGCGCTCACCTTCATCGATGACGAGCGGGAGCTGCCAGCGACCCGGGAGGGTCAGGAGTCGCTGCTCCGTGCCCGCTTCGCCAGCGCTGGCTGGGAGACCCCGGTCATTCTCGAGCAGATGTCGAGCGCGGAGTCGCTCTACCTGGATTGTGTGAGCCAGATTCGCATGCCGTCTTCGTTCCCGTCTTGGACGCGCGGGCGGGTCGCTCTCCTGGGTGACGCGGCTGCATGCCCCTCTCTCTTGGCGGGTCAGGGTTCGGCGCTGGCGATGGTGGAGGCGTACGTGCTGGCCGCGGAGATTGCTCGCGCAGCCAATCACGTCGAAGCCTTCGCGGGTTACGAACGGAAGCTCACTTCGTTCCTACGGTCGAAGCAGAAGGCGGCCGAGCGGCTCGCGTTGGCCTTCGCACCGAAGAACCGCCGTCAGCTCTTCGTCCGCAACAGCGTGATGAAGCTGATGGCCGTGCCGCTCGTAGCCAAGCTCGCGGTCGGAAAGAGCTTCAAGGACGCCATCGAGCTACCGCCGGCAGCCGGCGCCTGAGTCACGCATGCCCAGGCCTCGCTTTCACAAGCTCCCGCCCGAGCACCAGCAAGGCATCCTGCGCGCCGCGCTCGATGAGTTCGCCGCCCACGGGTTCAACGGGGCGTCACTGAACCGCATCATCGACGCGGCGCACATCTCGAAGGGGTCGATGTACTACTACTTCGACGGCAAGGAGGACCTCTACGCGTACGTCGTCCGCGTCGAGTTTGGGCGGCTGTTCGATGCCGCGGGGCCATTCCCGATTCCGACGGCGCGCGCGCCCGAAGCGTTCTGGGCGGCGCTGAGGGACGACTACCTGCGCCTCGTGGGGGCGCTCGCCTCCTCGCCCCAGGTCGCGGCCCTCGCCAGAGGATGGGTCGCGGCGTCGGCGAATCCGGCGCTCCAGCGAGCGCAGAAGGAGATGGAGGCGGCGGTGCTTCCCTGGTTCGAAAAGGCGCTCGTCGCTGGACAGCGAGCGCGCGCCGTGCGGAAGGATGTGCCGCTCGGCCTCTTGATTGCCTTGGTCTTCGGCATCGGCCAGGCGATGGACACCTGGTTCCTGACGCAGCAATTCGACGCCAAGGCGCTGCGCAAGCTCGTGCCGCTCTTTCTCGGAATCTTTCGAAAGGCGCTTTCTCCATAGGCGGTCGCGAACGTGGACATGCGCTCGGACCACCAGATTCGTCGGCCACCACGAGAGCTCGGTCGAGTGGTGGGTGCAACTGCGTCGATCAGGAGCCGCTTCTGGGAGCCGATTCGTGGAAGTAGGTCCGCAGGTGCGCCACCAGCTGAGCGTCCGTCGGATGATCGGCCGATTCGATGCCGACGATCTTCGCTGCCAGAGCCTGGTCGTGCTGTTGGACGAAGCGAAAGAAATGGAGCTTCGTCTGGGCCGGGCCGACGAGGAGAACCTGGCCGTGAGCCCCGAGGGCGCGCGCGACGTCGCGAAAGTATCGGTGCTCGTCGTCGGGGTGGTTGCGGATGCGCAGGTCCGTCTCGTCGGGGTGGCGGTGGACGTGTGGGCCGGGTGAAGTGACCAGCGACTGCGCGACGGTGTCTGCGTCGACCTCGAAGATCCGAGCCTCTGTCTGGTCGATCCAGGCGATTGCGTGTTTCACGGTGAGCTCTCCTTGAGCGAGTGTGGTGGCCAACCTAGTTGCGCGGGCGGAAGTCGGCGTGGCAACGCACGCAGGTCTCGGAGACATGGCCGTAGGCCGTCGCGACCCGGTAGGGGTTGGCGCTGCGTCCAGCGTCCCCGAGCTCCCGCGCGGCGGCCTTGAGCTCGTCCTGGCGGACAAAGAATTTCTCCGGGATGGACGCGTTCAGCTCGGTGGCATCCTGTGAGGTGGGGCGACTCAGGTTGACGTCCTCCGCGATCTTGTCGGCGCGACCGATGATCCGCGAGTACTCGAGAAGCATGATCGCGGAGACCAGGTCGCTCATGTCTTCCGCGTGGGAGCTCATTCGCTCGCGCAGGATCGCTCTCGCCGCGTTGGAGAGCGGCTCGGGAGGGTCGGGCCGGTCAGGTGGCGAGATCGCTCGGGTGAGCTGCGGGATCTGCGGCGGCTGGGTTGCCTCTCGGCTCGCACAGGAGAGCGAGGCCGAAAGAGCACTGGCGACGGCCAGCAGCAGGAGCGACCTTTCAATGTTCCTCATGTCCCGGGGGTAGAGCAAAGGAAAGGCCAGGCGTGGCCCCGGCGCGATGCGCTCCGGGATACGAAGATTCTGCGGCGTCGAGACCGACCAGCGCAGAAGTTGCGCGGGCGCCAGGCCGCCTGCGCGGTGGCGGCGATGATCGCTGCGGTCAGACGGCCGAAGGAACGCAGGGAGGTGGCCAGCAAAGAAACGTTCCCGTGTCAGCTCGGCAACGGGGCCGAGATCGGCTCGCCTTCTGCTACGCCGATGTTCATGCACTCAGCCGATCGCACTGTCCGACTCTCGCAGCATTCGAACCAAACATCGGTGAGCCTCGCCCGGGACCGAGAGCTCCTCCGCGGGCTGGCGGCGCTGCGCGAGGACGTGGAGCGCGAAACCCAGGCGACGCTCGAGCGATGGCGCCCCCAGCTGACCCGCATCGGGTTCCTTCCGAGTGCGCTCAATCTGGCCTCCTACCTCGCCTTTCGAAAGAGGGACGTGCGCCCGCTGCAGGACGACCTCGCGGTGTGGGGTCTCTCGTCGCTGGGGCGGAGCGAATCGCACGTCTTGGCGAACCTGGATGCGGTTCTCAACAGTCTGGCAGTGCTGACGCAGGCGACCGGTACGCCGCTCCCGGCGCGGCCACGGCGGGCGTCGTTTCAGCTCGGCAGCAGGTTGCTCGACCGAAACACACGGCAGCTCTTCGGACCCGCCCCGGGCGGCAACCGAACGCGCGTGATGGTGACGCTGCCCGAGGGCGCCGCTGATGATGGAGCGCTGGTGGAGGCCCTCGTCGCGGGCGGAATGTCGTGTGCGCGGATCAACTGCGCGCACGGCACGCACAAGGAGTGGCTGGCGATGATCCGGCACGTGCGGGCGGCCGAGAAGAAGCTGGGGCGGAGTTGCCGGGTCCTCATGGACCTCTGCGGTCCCCGTGTTCGAACCGTCTCTGTGTTGTCGCGTGGCGGGCGGCAGCTCCTCCCTGGGGACCGGATTCTGCTCCGAGGAACGGCGCCCGACGAGAAGCTGCTCTCGCCGCCGTTTCAGGTGGAATGCACGCCGCCGTCGATCCTGAAGCACCTCCGGGCCGATTCGCGGATCTTGATCGATGAAGGGAAGGTGGAGGTGAAGGTCGACGAGGTCATGCGCGACGGCGTGCTGGCGGAGGTGGTGCGGACGCCGCCGGGCGGCGCCCAGCTGAAGCCCGAAAAGGGGCTGAACGTCCCGGAGACCGATTTGGGGCTGGCGGCTCTGACGGACAAGGACCGCGCGGACCTCGACATCATCGTCGCCAACGCCGACCTGATCGGCTACTCGTTCGTCCAGGACGAATCGGACGTCGAGAGTCTCTGGCGTGAGATCAAGCCGCGCCTGAAGCGATTCGGCCGTCCCGTTCCCGGGATCATCCTGAAGATCGAGACGGAGAAAGCCGTGCGGAAACTGCCCGATCTCATCGTCGCTGCGGCAGGACGTGCGCCGGTCGGGGTGATGATCGCCCGAGGTGACCTGGCGGTGGAGGTGGGGTTCCACCGCCTGGCGGAGCTTCAGGAGGAGCTCCTCTGGCTCGCCGAGGCGGCTCACACGCCGGTCATCTGGGCCACTCAGGTCCTCGAACAGCTGGTCAAGAAGGGGACGCCGTCCCGGGCCGAGATCAGCGACATCGTCCTCGCTCAGCGGGCCGAATGCGTCATGTTGAACAAGGGGGAATTCTTGCTGGACGCCCTCAAGACGGTGAACGACGTGTTTCAGCGAATGGGCGGTCACCAGCACAAGAAGACCGCCCGCCTGCGCGCACTCCGGGCGTGGTCCTAGATCGTGAGAGGTCGCCGCCCGATCGCAGGCTCACGCCGCAATCGCCTGCGCCTCGGTCTCCGATCGAGCTATGCGCAGTCGAAAATCGAACGGCAAGACTCGGGCCTGCTCCCGGTCCACCAGGAGGCCGAGCAGATCCGTCGAGGTGACCAGCCCCGTCAGCGTCCCGGACGGGCTCACGATCGGAATGGAATCGATCTTGTGCTCGAGCATGAGCTGCGCGACACGACCGACAGATGACTCGGCCGAGCAGGTCACCGGAGCAGGGGTCATCGCCTCCGCACAGGCAACGCTGTTCTCGTGCCTGAGCAGGTCCCGGTCGGAAAGGATGCCGACCAGTCGGCGATCCTCGATGACCGGCAGATGACGAATCTTGAGCCTGCTCATCAGGCGGGCCGCGGCGCCCACGCTGATGGTCGGCGACACGACGACGACGTCCCGGGTCATGACTGCTGTGGTCTTCATCGGCGACCTCTCTTTCTCGGTCAGCGGCGTTCGACTGTGAGCGAAACGGCGGAGAGCAGGCTGGCGCGCAAACAGCCATCCTCCTCCGCATCCATGTCTTTCAGCAGATCGTCTGCCAGCGTGCTGACGGCCGCCGACAAGCGGTGGACATTCTCTTCCGAGTCGAGCCTCGCTCGAAGCGCCTCGAGCTCCTGACGCTGCCTCGCGTGCTCGGTGTCGAGCTCCCGGATCCGTTCGGGGCCCCAAGAATCCAGGACCGCGAACACGGGCCTCAGAGCGTCAGCCTCGAAGACCAGATGCGCTTGGAAACGCTCGCAGAGCTCCAGAACGATCGCGCGAAGCCGAGCGGCCTTCAGCCCCTGATCGTCGCCGGCTCCCCGCTTGGCATGCTCCATCGCACCGCGCAGGAGCGTACGGAGCCCCGCGTGCTGTTCGAGAATCCGTTCTCGCACGTGGCTCGGAAAGACGAGTGTCGTCATGGCTCCACCTCCGTGTCGCCTTGGCTTCCCAGCAAGAGTGGTTCAAGGGACGTGCCAAGACGGCTCGTTCCCGGCTCGTCGGGCCAGCCACCGGCCGATCGCGCAAAGACTCCACGGTGGTCGGCCCGACGTGCAGAATTCGCGCGAGAGGGCGAGGCCACCCTCGAGAACCCCATGGCCGCCTCGCGACCAGCCACGATGGCTGCGCTCCGATCGGCGCCCGGCCGCGCGCTCCGCTCGCCGCCGCCGCCTGAAGCGCGCGACCATGGACCGTCTCTTGCAAAGTGGAAAGGTCGTGACCCCCGCACTCGAGAGTCCGATGTCCGTGACCGGCGGCCTCGACATCGGCTTGCGCTCGATCAAGATGGCGATTCTGTCCCATCGCGGCGCAGAGACCGCGGTGGTGGCCAAGGCCGTGGTCCAGATTTCCGGGTGCCTGGGCGCTCGAGCCGCTCGGACCGCTATCCGCGAGAGCTGGCGGCGGGTGCTCACCGAAGCCAGCCTCTCGGCGCGTGACGTCGACATCGTGGCCTCCACCGGGTCCGGTGCTCTTCGCCAGGTCGCCCGCGTGGGACACCTCTACGGGCACTCCAGCAACGCGCTGGGCGCACAGTTGCTGTTTCCCGATGCGACAGGGGCGCTGGAGGTCGACGCCAATCAGATTCACTGCTCGCTCCTCAGTGGGCCAAGGGGGGGCATTCGACGGGCCACATGGAACGGGGAACGGCGGGGGTCGCTGGCGAGCGCTCCGTTCCCGCAATGCCTGGCGACGCGCGCGGCGATACTCCTGCGCTCACTCGCCGCTGGCAGGAAGGTCGTCCTCACTGGCGGGATGGTTCTGGATACGGGGTTCGTTCAAAGCCTCTGGAGCCGGCTTGTCACGTTGGAGGCCGATGTCTCGCTTCTCCTCTCGGCCGACGCAATCTTTGCGGGGGCCTTTGGCGCAGCGATCCTGGCCAATCGTCGGTTCGCCCGGATCTCCCGATCCCTCGTGCCCGTTCTCCCCGGTCCATCCGACGGAACACTTCCCGGTCGCAGCGATCGGTCGCTGAACTGACAGGTGACCATATGGAACCAATGCCTCCCGACGATGCAGGTGCCGTGCGAGACGCCCTCGCGGTGGTCGACACTTCGATCTACCTCATCCGAAAGCATCTGACCGACCACGCCCTCGCGGACGAGTACCTCGCGAAGCACCTGGCGCGGATGGAGGAGAGCGTGAGACGAGCAGCCGTCGCCCTGGTTGGAGGGTAGGCTCGTCAGCCCCCGTCCTGGTCGACGACGACGCAGTCGTCGCGGATGATCTCCGGCGTCAGCAGATGGCGCTCCTCGTGGGCGATGTCGTCGAGCAGCGCCACTCCCAGCCCCTCGAAGCGCAACGCGAGCTCCAGATCGCTCTCCTCCTCCGGCCAGTTGAGAAGCGCTTCCAGCTCGGCGCGCTGCCCGGCGTGCTCCTCGCGCAGGCGTTTGGCCCGCAGCGGCCCCAGCGGGAGGTCGTCTTCCAGGATCGGCAAGATCAACGCCTCCTCGTCGGCGAGGTGCTGCACGAAGACCTCGCGGACCATCGACACCAGCGACCGGAGAGGCTCGTGCGCCTGCACCTCACCGCCCTTCACGGCGGCCTGGGCTTGCGCCATCCCCATCTTCAGGAGCCGGCGGAGAGCGAGGTGCTGGTCGAGAACAATTCGCCGCGCCCGCGCGGCGGGCCCCATGTCCCGCTGGTCGTTCGTCATCAGTTCTTCGGCGGACATCGTAGACCTCCCATCCGACCAGCGTCTTTGCATGGGACGTACCGGTCACGGTGCGCGTCGCCTCGCACGCGCACTGGCCGGCGAACCGAGCCGCGCCGGCGATCGTGCAAGTTCTGCGAGCACCGAGCGGGGAGGCGAAGACGTTGCGCCAACGATCTTTGGAGACCCGTCGACGGTGCGCACGGATCCTCGAATCCGCGCCGCCGGCAAAACGATCGCACCGGTCTGATCCTTGCTAGATGTCGCGCTGTCGAGAACAGCAACCGAGGTGAGAAGCGATGCTCTGGAACGCCTACAAATCGGAAACATTCGACGAGCTGGTGGACCGCGACGGTCGGCCGCGCACCGCCGCCAAGCCGGTGAGCGACTACATCGAGGCGCTCGGCACCGACGAGCTGCGCAGCCGCCAGCGGGCGGCGACCGCCGAGATTCGTGCCGAGGGGATCACCTTCGTCGTCTCCGACCAGCACGGCAACCTCGATCGCGAATGGCCGTTCGACGTCATCCCACGCGTGATGAACGGCGACGAGTGGGCCCATATCGATCGGGGGCTCGAACAGCGGCTGGCCGGGCTCAACGCCTTCGTCGCCGACCTCTACGGCGACCAGCGCGTGCTCGAGGATGGGGTATTCCCCCGGGAGGTGCTGGCCACCTCGCGGTTCTTCCTGCCGAGCTGCGTGGGGATGAAGCCGAAGTTCGGCGTCTAGGCGCACATCTGCGGCAGCGACCTGGTGCGCGACGCCGATGGCGCGGTCTACGTTCTCGAAGACAACCTGCGGGTCCCGTCGGGCGTCTCTTACATGCTGTTCGGCGCTGGCCCCGACCAGACGGTCCGCCGCCGCCGCCGCGAAGACTTTGGAGCACCAACCGCGCCGCGACTCCGAGCCCCCGCTCGCGCCCGTGACATAACAAGGGAAGGAAGGGAGGAAGCTCATGCTCGAAGTCATCGAAGGAGTCCGGACGCAAGCGGAGGGTGGAGTGAAGAACGAGGCGCTCGAGGCGTGGGTCCAGCAGGCGGTGCAGCTCTGCGAGCCGAAGGCGGTCCACTGGTGTGACGGCTCCGAGCGGGAGAACGCGGCGCTCATCGCGGCCATGGTGGCGCAGGGGACGCTCATCAAGCTCGCTCCAGCCAAGCGCCCGCGGAGCTACCTCTGCCGGTCCGATCCGCGCGACGTCGCCCGGGTCGAGAGCCGCACCTTCATCTGCTCGAAGAACAAGAACGACGCCGGGCCGACCAACAACTGGGTCGATCCCGAGCAGATGAAGCTGCGGATGGTCGGCCTTTATCGGGGGTCGATGCGCGGACGAACGATGTACGTCCTCCCGTTCAGCATGGGGCCGCTCGGGTCGGCGATCTCGCAGATCGGGGTGCAGCTGAGCGATTCCCCCTACGTCGCGGTCAGCATGCGCGTCATGACCCGCATGGGCGACGCGGTGCTGCGGCAGCTCGGCGACCGCACGGACTTCGTTCGCTGCCTGCACTCGGTCGGCGTGCCGCTGACACCCGGCGACAAGGACGTCAGCTGGCCCTGCAACCCCGAGCAGACGCACATTACCCACTTCCCCGAGGAGCGCACCATCTGGTCGTTCGGCAGCGGCTACGGCGGCAACGCGCTCTTGGGGAAGAAGTGCTTTGCGCTGCGCATCGCCTCGGTCATGGGCCGGGACGGCGGCTGGCTGGCCGAGCACATGGCGATCCTCGGCCTCACCTCACCGCCGGGCGAGCGGACCTACGTCGCGGCCGCGTTCCCCAGCGCGTGCGGTAAGACCAACTTCGCGATGGTGCTGCCGCCACCCGGCTTCGAGGGGTGGAAGATCAGCACCGTGGGGGACGACATCGCCTGGATCAAGCCGGGGCCCGACGGACGCCTCTACGCCATCAACCCGGAGAACGGGTTCTTCGGTGTGGCGCCGGGGACCAACGCCAAGAGCAACCCGAACGCCATCGCCGCGGTCGGCGCCGACACCATCTTCACGAACGTGGCGCTCACCGACGACGGCGACGTCTGGTGGGAGGGGATGACCGAGAAGCCCCCCGCCCACCTCACCGACTGGCGCGGCCAGTCCTGGACGCCGGACGCGGGACGTCCGGCGGCGCACCCCAATTCGCGCTTCACGACGCCGCTCACCCGCTGCCCGTCGCTCGACGAGCACTGGGACGATCCGGCCGGCGTCCCGATCGCCGCCTTCATCTTCGGCGGCCGGATGAGCCGCGACATGCCGCTGGTGTTCCAGTCGTTCAACTGGGCGCACGGCGTCTACAGCGCGGCGACCATGGGCTCGGAGGCGACCGCCGCCGCCGAGGCGAACTTGCCGGCGATGCGCCGCGACCCGATGGCGATGCTCCCGTTCTGCGGTTACAACATGGCCGACTACTTCAGCCACTGGCTGGAGCTGGGGCGAAAGATTCCCAACCCGCCGCGCATCTTCCGGGTGAACTGGTTCCGGCGCGGCGCTGACGGCAAGTTCCTCTGGCCCGGGTTCAGCGAGAACCTGCGCGTCCTCGCCTGGATCGTCGACCGGTTGCACGGCCGCGCGTTCGCGCTCGAGAGCCCGTTCGGATGGATGCCGCGCTACGAGGATCTCGACTGGACGTCGCTGGAGTATTCCGAGGAGAGGTTCCGCGAGGCGATGGCCATCGATCGGGACGCCGGAGCGCTGGAGGTGCGCCAGCACGAGGAGCTGTTCGACAAGTTCCTCGACCGGCTCCCCAAGGAATTCTTACTGGAGCGCGAGATGCTGCGGCTCCGCCTGTGGCGGTCCCCCGAACACTGGGAGCTGGCCCGCGAGGTCCAGGATTGAACAGCGGGCCAGGCCATCGGTTCGATGGTCGGCCAGCCGCTCAGGGCGTGAACGCGTGCAGGGTCGAGATGGAGGCCACGGCGCCCGGGCCGTGGCAGAGCAGGCACTCCTCCTGCTGCGGCTTGGTGAACGCCGTGCTTCGGGGCTCGTAGAACGAGCCGCCGTTGGTCTGCATGTGGTCGATCGCGATCGACGAGTCGTGGCAGGCCACGCAGGCGGCGACGAACGGCGAGGTGACCAGCGTCGTCGGGTCTGGATTGGTGGTCGCCGCGGTGAGCGCGTTGTAGCTGAAGCCGGCGCCGTAGTTGGTCCCCTCCGTGATGTAGGGGGCGTGCACGCTGCCCGTCGCGTAGGTCCCCTGGCCGACCGTGCTGGCCAGCATGTTGGCGTAAGCGCTCGTCGTCGCGGTCGAGCTGAAGTCGTACGTCCCCGGCAAGTGGCACATCTGGCAGTCGTTGAGCACGCCGGGGTAGGTCGTCTTCCAGAAGCCCGCGGTCGCCGACACCTCGTGCCAGGTGAAGTTGTTGGTGCGCTCGGCCGCGCCGTGGATGGCGTGGATGAAGTCCTTCTGGTTAGCCGACCAGGCGCTGCTGGTCTGGTTGGGGCGGTGACACCAGTTGCAGGTCTTGGCGTCGTTGCGCTGGCCGGCGTGGAAGTCGGGGCCGACGCCCAGCGAGACGTGGCAGGCGCTGCAGGTCGAGTTGTCGACGATCGCGCGCCGGCCGGTGTAGCCGGAGGCGACCTTCGACACGTCGACCGGGGGCACGATGAGCCCGCCGACCCCCGCGTAACCGGGCGTGACGCCGTCCGACTTCAGGTTTGGGGCGTAGGGATAGGCGGCGGTCAGGTTGATCTGCGTGAACGGCTGGGTGTTGTTGATGAAGTCCAGATCCGGGTTGGACGGGCTCTGGCGTGATCCGAGCGCGTAGGTGTAGCCGATGCCGCCGGTCAACATCGTCGCGTTCGCGGGGACAATCGCGCACTTCAGCTGGACGGTGTAAAAGCCGTTGGCGTCCGGCCCGGTGAGCGTCCCCGCCCCCGTGCGGGTGGTGGTCGACGCTGCGTTCGAGCAGGTCCCGGTGCCGTTCCAGACGTTCCGGAGGTAGGCGCTCGCCGAGGCGTTGAAGTCGGCGGGGGCCGCCACTCCGTCTTGCGGGACGGCGAACACGAAATAGGCGCTCGGTCCGCCGACGAAGCTCGGGATCATCTCGGCGGCCGTCGAGGGATCGGGTAAGACGACGTCCTTGCCGTCGAGCTGGAACTTGAAGGCGAGCTGTGGTCGCAGCACGTTGCCGTTGGCCGTGTCGGTCCAGGTCGAGACGCTGTTCACGACGTACGTGATCACGCTGGCGCCGGGGGGCACGGCCCCGGCGGCCGCCACGAAGGCGGCGTTGGTGTTGCCGTTCCCTGCCGAGCTCGCGTCCGAATAGATGTTGTGGGGATCGGGGGGCGAGACCGGGGTGTGCCAGACGGCCGTGTCGCCGCCAGGGCCGCCGGGACGGTGGCAGGTGCTGCAGCCGGCGTCGTTCGGCTGTGGGCCGCCGGGGTGCATGATCCGCCCGTTGGGGATCGTCGAATCGAAGCTGATGTTGTCGTGGCAGGCGCCGCAGGCCCGGCTGGACGGCTTGCTCTCCCAGTTGTCGGCCAGGGGCGCCGGCGACCGGTGGCACTTGGCGCAGTTGCGAATGTCCTGCGGGTAGGTGGTCTCGTACGGCTGGGCGACCCCCTGGTAGGTGCCGCCGGTCAGGGTCAGCTTCTGGCCCATGTGGATCTTGTGGATGTAGACGGGGAGATTGATCACCGCCTCGCGGTTGAGCACCGCCGCGGTACCCGTCCAGGTCCCGTCCGAGGCGATCGCTGGCTCGGTGAGGGCGGCGCCCGAGCTCGAGAAGCGGCGCTGATCGTTGTGGCAAGCGACGCAGGTCCGGATGTCGTAGCGAACGCCACTGTGGAACTCGCCGGATCCGAACTCGCCCGTGCCGCCCGTGATGGCGCGGAACGAGGTGTGGCACTCGAGGCAGGCTTTCCCGTCGACCTTGTCGCTCTGTCCGGTGATGTCGGCGCCGGTCGCCGGGACCAGCTCTTTGACGAGGTTGATGGGCGCGAACGGATTGCCAGAGGCATAGAGAAGGACGATGAGGCGATGCGTGGCGGCGGGGTCGTAGGTCGTGCCGGATGCCGTAGCACCGCCGTTGATGACCTGCGCGAGCCTGTAGTCGTACGTTCCGTCGCCGTGGTCCGTGAGGTTCGCCGCCGCCGCCGTCTCCGCTGAGGCCGAGGTGTGGTCGTTGGGGGCCAGGTAGCTGACCCAGGTGTCGCTGGCGCTGCCGTTCACGCCTCCGGTGGTGCCGGCGATCCCGGGGACCAGCTTGAGCAGCGAGAAGCGCCAGGTGACCGCCGTCGTCGAGAGGTCCTTCACGCCGTATCCGTGGCGCTCGGTCACCTTGAGTGAGATGACCGGCCGCCCGTCGGCGGGGAAGCTGACATTCGTGATGGTGGCGGTCATCGCCGCCTGCGCCCTCTCGTCGTCGGTCATCGTCGCGTAGTCGGCGACCGCCGGCAGGACGGTGATGGCGCCCGCGTCGCCGCCGCAGTCGATCGTGTAGGTGCCGGCGTCGCCGTTCTTGGTCACCGCGCAGGCGCCGCCGTCGGGGGCGCTGATGCCGTTCATGCCATTCGTGCCACCGGGGACCGTCACCGTGGTGCCGTCCGCGCAGTGGATGACCGCCCCGCCGTCGGTCGCGGTGACCGAGCAGGAGGTGCCGCTCGTCCCGGCCGGTCCAGGGGCGCCGTTGCTGCCGGAGCAGCCGGCGACCAGCGCGACGGCCAGCGCCGCTCTGGAACAGAGTGCATGCGATCGATTGGCATTCCTCATGACTTCACCTCGTGTCTCACGTCGTGGTTCTGCTGGCTGCGCCCGGTCATTCCAGTTCGTGGCCGATTCATGGCCGCCGGAGCTTGCTGACATCGCCGCCCAGATCCTGGGTGCTGTCGTAGAGCAGCTCGGCGGTGTAGTCGAAGTTGTGCGCCCAGGATCCCGGGTCGTTCTGGGAGAGCTGGAAATTCAGCGCCGCTTTGGTGAGCGCGGGCGTCCAGCCGGTGAACGCATTGGCGAAGACGGCCTCGCTGGCGCTGCAGGTCTTGTCGCCGTTGGTGTCGATGAAGAAGTTGGGGTAGGCGTCCGCCGAGTAGCAGATGCCCGGCGCCGGCGCCGCCGCCTGCATCGCCGCCAGCGTCGTCGCCGCCAGCCCCGCGATCTCGTCGGCCAGCGGCCCCGTGGCGTTGCCGTCGCCGTCGTAGTCGAGCGTGTGAATGACGCGAATGTTGTTGGGATCGCCGTTGGCGTCGGCGTGGCAGACGCTGCAGTGGCCGCTCCAGGCGTCGGTGACTTCGAACGTGTGGTGGCTGGCGACGGGATCGTGGCAGGAGGTGCACTGGGTCCCACCGATGTGCGAGAGTGCGCCGACGTACGTCTTGCCCGGGTACTCGTACCCCACGTGGACGTCGGAGCCGAGCTTGACCGCGG
Organism: uncultured Pseudomonadota bacterium; assembly: GCA_963831685.1. Classification (GTDB taxonomy): domain Bacteria; phylum Myxococcota_A; class Polyangia; order Fen-1088; family Fen-1088; genus JADGRB01. The sequence goes on along the minus strand of CAWHRJ010000002.1, from coordinate 266,922 downwards.
CCGCCGGGAGGTGGTGGAGGTCCTGGAGAGCCGGTTTCCCGGCGGCGATCGCCGCGTCGACGTCCGATTTGGAGGCGCGCCCCTTGTGGCAGCTCTCGCAGACGTTGTCGTTCCCCGGCTCATTCACGGTGACACCCGAGGGGAAGGTCACCGAGGGAACGGCGATGATCGACGTGAAGTCGGTCCCGGGGCTGTTGTGGCAGGTGCCGCACTCGAGCCCGTTCGAGGTCTCTGGAACGACCTGCCCGACCCCGTACTGGACGGCGAAGCGAAAGCCCTGCTCGCCCCCGTGGCAGGAGGAGCAGTCGGCGGGGACAGACCCCTGCGCATCGAACCGCCTGAACGTGATGTCGGCCCCGTCGAAGTGACCGACGTCGGTGCGGGTCGCCTTGCTCATGTCGACCTTGGCCGTGAGCACGGTGTTGAGGTCGGTGATCGCGTCGAAGAGCAGCTGGATGACGTACTTCGCGTTGTGGGCGAACGCGCCCGGGTCGTTGTTGACCATCTGGTAGTTGTAGGTGGCGCGGACGAGGCGCGCGGTCCAGCCGGTGAAGGCGTTGCCGGCCATCGCCTCGTCCGCCGAGCAGGCGCCGTCGCCGTCGGTGTCGACGAACCAGTAGGGGTAGCTCCCGGCCGCGTAGCAGATCGGCGTCTGGTGCTCGGCGCCGTAGTCGACGATCGCCGTGCCGAGCTTCTTGAAGAGGCCATTGACCTCGTCGGAGATGCCGCCCGAGACGTTGCCGTCGCCGTCGTAGTCGATGGCGATCGACGACTCCATCCGGATCTGCTGCGCGCCCGCGAGGTCGGTCGCACCCGCGTGGCAGGTGGCACAGGTGGTGTAGTTGACCTGGGTCGAGTGGGGGTCGTGGCAAGTGGTGCAGGTATCGGTGCTGTCGACGTGGCGGAACCGGACGTCGTAGCCCTGCCCGGCGTATTCGTAGCCGCCTTGCGCCCGGCCGCCGTAGAGCGTGGCGGCGGCCGGCGTGTAGTGGATGTCGGCGAAGCTGAGCGCCGCGCTGACCGTATCGTCGTCGGGCGCCGCCGCGGCAGCGATGGCGGCGTCGACGGTGGGCCCCGAGGATCGTCCCTGATGGCAGGTCATGCAGCGCGCCTCGCCGCCGAGCCCAGTGACGGTGACGCCTGAGGGAAAGTTCACCTGGGATAGAGTGTTCGCGGCCGAGTTGTGGCACGTCTGGCAGTCGACGACCGACCCGATCGGCGCCGGCTGGTCGACCACGAACGGCGCGCTGCCGTCGCCTCCAAGATAGTCGATGAACCCCTGGCGGCTGTGACAGCGGGCGCATTCGATCGGGATGCTCCCCTGCGTGTTCCAGTGGTTGAAGGCAAGGGCGGTGCTGTCCGAGTGCGGGGACGTCATCCAGGCCTGATAGAACGGGACCTGCGAGGGATCGGTCTCCACCACGATCGGCGTGCTGGCGCTCGCCTTCGTCTCGGCGCCGGTCACCGTCACGCTGGTCTCGCCGGGCGCGACGCCGGTGACGACGCCGGTGCCGTCGACGGTGGCGATGGCCGGATTGGCGCTGGCGAAGCCATAGCTGGTGTCAGTGCCATGGCTGGTCGTGGCGGTCAGCGTGATGGTCTGGCCGACGACGACCGCGTTGGGTCCGCCGATGGTGATCGCCGGGAGCGGAGCGTTCGGGTTGTCGCTCTCGAGCTGCGCGCAGCCGAGCGCGCCGCAGAGGAGCATCGGCGCGAAGAAGAGGAACGATCGACGGTGAAACGTCATGGTGGTGCTCCTTGCTGGATCCAGGCCAGGATGGTCTCGTACTGGGTCGTGCCGGCCGCATAGATGGTCCCGCCGCCGTGCCCGTTGCCGCTCAGCTTGGAAAGGATCCGGCTGCTGGCCGGCGTCGCGGTGGCGACGAACTGCAGCACGGTCGTGTAGTCGGTGGCGGCGTTGCCGCTGAAGATGAGCGAGGTGCTCGACGCCGCGCCGCCGGGGACGTGGCAGTTCTGGCAGATCGTGAGCAGCGGGTAGATGTCGGCGGCGAAGCTGAGCGCTCCCCCGTCGCCCGTCGCAGCCGCGTCGGCGGTTGGGCCGGCGTCCATCGCGGGGCTTCCGCGCGAGAAGTCGGCGCACCCCAGTGCGGCGGCCACCAGAAGCGGCGCCAGCGCCCAGCGTGATGGGAGATGGCGCTCAGAACTCATAGGTCACGTTGAAGCGCAGGAGGTCGTTGGGGAGCTCGTTCACCTTCTCCAAATTGATGAAGTAGAAGATCCCGAACCAGAGGTTCCGGGTGCGCGCCACGATCCCGAAGTTGTGGGTCGAGCCGTCGGCGTTCGTGAGGCGCGAGTTGTCGAGCACCAGCGCGCGCCGGTTGTCGAACGTGAAGAGCCCCGTCCGATACTGCAGGAACAACCAATCGACCGGGTAATAGCGAAGCTGCAGGTAGTCGGCGAAGTCGTAATAGTCGTAGCCGACGCCGCCCACACCGGGCCCGCCGCCCGAGACGTCGGCGCGCAGCAGGCCGAATCCCAGGCTGAAGTGGCCAACCACCGGGATCTGCCGCTGCCGCCAGATGTTGACGTCGATGGCCTGCATGAAGAGGTGCCGCCCGAACCCGAGCGGGTTGAAGTAGGCCGAGTACCAGGCGGAGATCCCCATCCAGGCGGCGCCGAGCCGGTTCCCGATCGCCAGCTTGGTGTCGTCGTCGGGCGAGAAGCCGCTCTGCAGGTTGATCACGGAGTCGGCTTGCTGGAGGGCGTAGCCGCGCACGACGAAGAGATCGTCGGTGACGGCGAGCGATCGTCGCCAGTAGACGGCGTGCGCGGCAACCCCTTCGATCGACCAGACCGGCGGCAACACGACCTGATCGAAGCCGGCCAGACCGCCGTAGCTCTGATGGAAGAGCGGATCGGCGCCGAACGGCACGACGATCTTTCCGGCCGCCACGGTCACGGCGACTGGACCGAGCCGGCGGGGGAGGCGGCAGTGCCCCTCCCAGAACAGGAGCGTCAGCACCTCGACGGTGAGCCCGCACGGATCGCCCGCGTCGCGGGAGAGAAACAGGAAATGGTGGTAGCTGCGGAGCGCCGCCACGCTCGTCGAGTCGAACGGATTTCCCGTGAACTGCCGGCGCTCGTAGTTGAGATCGAAGCGGCCGTTGAGCATGAACCCGAGTGGGAGCGCGAGGCCGGCGGTCGGGCCGGCGCTCGGCGGCGAGGGAGCTGGCGGCGCGGTCGCCGCGACGCTCGGCGCCGAGCGGGCGCCGGCAGGCGCGCCGGGGGCGCTCGGCGACCGGCGCAGCGGCCGGCGCTGGCGCCGCCAGCCCCGCGATCCAGGCGGCGATCGCCGCCTGGCGTGGATCGCCGGCGGGGAGCGGCGCGCCTCCGGCGTGCATCTGTCCCGCGGCCTTGGTGAGTAGGAGGCTCGACTGCGGGCGACTGCGCATTGACGAGCGCGCGCACGATCGTCTCGTCCCTGGCGACGTCGCCCGAGAGCAGAAACCGCGTCATCCCCGCGGGGCCACCCGTCCGGTGGCAGGCGGCGCAGACGCTCATCAGGACCGGATGCACCGCGGCCGCGAACGTCGGTCCACCTGGCGCCGCGACCGGCGCCGCGGCTGCAGACGGAGCCGGCGGCGGAACGGCCGGCGTGACTGCGGGAACCGGCTGCACAGGAGGCGGGAGCGGCGCGGCCTCGGGCGTCCGCGTCTCGTGGCGCTCGCCCTCGCCGTGTCTCTCCGGCGCGCGCGCCCCGGGTCCGGCGGCGGCTTCCTCGTGTGCCGCGTGATCGAGGCGCGCGCCGGCGCGAATCCAGGCCAACACCCGCTCGTACGGTGCGCTCGCCGCGGGCCAGGGCGCACCGCCTCCGTGCAGCGCCGCGCCCGAGGCCTTCTGGAGGAGCTTGCTCGCCTCCGGGTCGTGGACGTCCGCGAACCGCGCCAGCACGCGGTGGTCGGCCTCCGCATCGCCCGTCAAGATCAGAGGCGTGGCGGCCGCTGCGCCGCCCGCTGTGTGGCAAGCCTTGCAGGTCGCGAGGAACAGCGGGTGGATCGCCCGGGTGAAGGACGGTCCGGCCGGCGCGGCGGTCCGGCCGCCGCCCTTTCCTTTGCCGGTGGCCGTTCCCGGCTTTTCCTCCGTCGCCGGCTCGGCGGCGGGAGCCGCGGTCGCCCCAGAAGGCGGTGCCGGTGGCTTCTTCTTGAGCCCGAGCTCATCGAGGATGTTCTCGCGCTTCTTTTCCTGGGGGCTCTCGGCACGCGCGACCACGCCGAGCCCGACCGTCACCACCACGAGGAGGCAGCCCAGCCGGCGGCTAGCGCCCATCGACGTGGCACCTGGCGCAAGCGGCTCCCAGGATGGCGAACGCCGTCCGGCCGTCGTGACATCGGCCGCAGAACTTCCCCTCGCTCATCTCCTGGTGGGTGAAGCCGACCAGCGTCTGCTGGGGAAAGATCGAGGGGTGGCAGCCGTAGCAGCCGAATGTCTCGTGCGAGCGGTGCGAGAAGAGCGCGCGCGGCGGGTAGGCGACGCCGGGATCGCGGCGGGGAATGCGCAGCACCGCAGGGAAGGACGCGCCGAACGCGGCCGACGAGATCAGCAGCGCGAGGACCGCCCCCAGCCGGCGGCTTCGAGGGGGCAACTTCACAGCGCTCCTTTGTCCCGCATGTTTCGCCAGACGGCGGCGAGGAACAGCGCGCCACCCACGAGCACCAGCGGCGCGCCGATCGCGGCCGACAGGATGAAGGTCGCCGGCGTCCAGTGGAACGCGGCCCCCAGCTGCACCGCCAAGCCCAGCCCGGCGACGATCGCGGCGCGACGAATCTTCCGCTCGAGGTCTGGACGCTCGGCCGTCATTGCGCCTGCCAGAAATCGCCGGCCTCGACCTTGGCCATGTCGTGCGCGACGCGGTGGCAGGAGAGGCAGGAGGTCGTTCCGGCGTAAAGCGCGGTCAGCACTGGCTTGTGCGCCGGTCCCTCCACGAAGCGGCGCATGTCGTCGTGGCAGTGGAGGCAGTTCGAGTTCGGGTACGGCTTATAGAGCTCGATCTTCTTGGGGACGCCCGCGATGTAATGCGCCCAGACGTGGCGCAGCCCGTTCAGCTTCGCCGTGACGTCGCCGAACATCGCGTAGTCCTTGTGGCAGGAGTAGCAGATGGTCTCGCGGTCCACGAAACGGTTCTGGTAGTGGACGGCGGCCAGCGCCTGCCGGCTGTCGACGAACAGGCTCTTTCCGTGCGGCCCCATCTCGTGACACGACAGACAGAAGGCCGTGGTGCTCGACTGGTGAAAGCCGTTCGAGATGTTCCCGGCCGACAGGATCACCGGCAGCGCGAGGAGCCCCACCAGCAACACCACCCGACCCACGGTGTTACCCGCGAGGACGTCGGCTCCGAAAAAGAGCAGGGCGACGATCGCGAGGCCGACCGCGAGCGCGATGATGGCGGAAAGGGGAAGCATGGTGTTGGCGGCTAACGCTCTGCAGTCGCCGTGCCGGGACGACGGAGCACCGCTCCACAACCATTGCGCGATTGATTCGCCGGAACACTCACGGGAAAGCGCAAAATTTGCGTGCGCCCTTCTTGGCTGACGAAAACTATTCGCGAGCATCGGCGATCGCCAGAAGGGGAACACCGAGGTCGAATTCGGGGCCGATGCGGAAGGATCAAGGGCCCGACAATACCGGATGCCGCGTTTCTAGTGCCACCTCTCATTGTAAAAGTTGTGTGAAGCGCGCTCGCTCGACTCGGAAGAATCGGAGTGCTGTGACTCTCTGCCCGAACGGTGTAAAGAAGGATGGGCCCTGTGACGCAGGACTTCTCGATTCGCCGGATCCATCCATCCGCTGTTCCTGCAGCGCTGGAGAAGGCGCGGGTCTATCGCCTCTTGAACGAGCCCGAGCAGGCCGAGAGTATCTGCCTGGACATCCTCGCGATCGAGCCCGCGCATCAGGAGGCTCTGACCATCTTGATCATGGCCCTCACGGACCAGTTTCCGTCGCGCGCGGATCTGGTCGCCCGGGCTCGCGCGCGGGTCGCCGAGCTGCATGGCGAGTACGAGCGGCTCTATTTCAACGGTCTGGTCCTCGAGCGCGAAGCCCGCGCGCACCTCTCCAGGGGTTTGAGCGCAAACTTTGCGCACGCACTTTTCCTCGAGGCCATGGGCTTCTACGACCGCGCCGAGGCGATCCGGCCTGCGAACAACGACGATCCGATCCTGCGGCGGAACGGGTGCTTGCGGACCCTGTCGGCCCACGGCCTCGAGCCAATAGCGGAGACCGGCGAGCAACCGCTCGAGTAATGATGTCGCGACCGTTCACTTTCTACGACGCGAGCATCGGCAAGAAGGCGCTGGTGGCCATCACGGGCGCCGTCCTCTTTGGGTTCGTCATCGTTCACATGATTGGCAACCTCCAGGTCTTTCTGGGGCCGGAGGCGCTCAATGGTTATTCCCGAGCGTTGCACAAAGTGCCCGAAGCTCTCTGGGCGGCTCGCTTCGTTCTGATTGCATCGGTCGTTGTTCACATCACTGCCTCTCTTTCGCTGGTCAGACGATCGGCGGCCGCTCGTCCGGTCGGCTACCACACGAAGCGAAACCTGGAGACGACCTACGCAGCCCGCACGATGAAGTGGTCGGGTCCGCTGATCTTCTTCTTCGTCCTCTATCACCTGGCGCACTTCACCTGGCCGGGAGTGGCGATGGGGCCCTATCAGCACGATCCGCACGACGTCTACGCCAACGTCGTCAACGGCTTCCGGGTCCCGTGGGTGGTGGGAATCTACGTTGTCGCGCAGGGGTTGCTCGGCTTCCACCTTTACCACGGCGCCTGGAGCCTGTTTCAATCCCTCGGACTGAGCCATCCGCGCTACAACGGCCTCCGCCGCTGGGTTCCCCGGGCGTTTGCCATGGCGGTCGTCGCGGGCAATGTGGCGATGCCGCTCGCGGTGCTCGCGGGGGTCGTTCCATGACGGTGCTGCGGTCCGGCGCCCCCTCGGGGCCCCTCGAGTCGCGCTGGGAGCGACATCGGTTCGCCATGAAGCTGGTGAACCCTGCCAACCGGCGCAAGTACGAGGTGCTCGTGGTCGGAACCGGTCTGGCAGGCGCGGCCGCCGCCGCCTCGCTGGCCGAGCTCGGCTACCGGGTGCGGGCCTTTTGCTTTCAGGATAGCCCCCGCCGTGCGCACAGCATCGCCGCCCAGGGGGGCATCAACGCGGCCAAGAACTATCAGAACGACGGCGACAGCGTCTTTCGGCTCTTCTACGACACGATCAAAGGCGGCGACTTTCGCTCGCGCGAATCGAACGTCTACCGTCTGGCGGAGGTGAGCGGCGCCATCATCGACCAGGCGACCGCGCAAGGCGTCCCCTTCGCGCGCGAGTACGGCGGGGGGCTGGCCAACCGATCGTTCGGCGGCGCGCAGGTGTCGCGGACCTTCTATGCCCGCGGCCAGACCGGCCAGCAGCTGCTGCTCGGCGCCTATCAGGCGCTGGCCAAGCAGATCGAGCGGGGCCAGGTGCTCATGCACCCGAGGGTCGAGATGCTCGATTTGATCGTGGTCGAGGGACGTGCGCGCGGCATCGTTACCCGCCACCTCGAGACCGGTGAGCTCCGCGCCTGGACGGGCGACGCGGTCGTGCTGGCGACCGGGGGCTACGGCAACGTCTATTACCTCTCGACCAACGCCAAGGGCTGCAACACGACCGCCATCTGGCGCGCCCACAAGCGGGGCGCTCTCTTCGCGAACCCCTCCTTCACGCAGATCCACCCGACCTGCATCCCGGTCAGCGGCGAGTATCAATCCAAGCTGACGCTGATGAGCGAGTCGTTGCGCAACGATGGCCGGGTCTGGGTTCCCGCGCGGGCCGACGACTCCAAGACGCCGCCGGGACAGATCCCGGAGAACGGGCGTGACTATTACCTCGAGCGCCTCTACCCGAGCTTCGGGAACCTGGTTCCGCGCGACATCGCCTCGCGGCGGGCCAAGGACGTCTGCGACGAGGGGCGTGGCGTGGGGCCGGAGGTTCGCGGGGCGCGGCGCGGCGTCTACCTCGACTTCCGCGACGCCATCAAGCGCCTGGGCAAGGGAGCGATCGCCGAGCGCTACGGCAACCTGTTCGAGATGTACGAGCGGATCACCGGCGAGGATCCCTACGCGGTGCCGATGCGGATCTACCCCGCCATCCACTACACGATGGGCGGTCTGTGGGTCGACTACAACCTGATGAGCACCATCGAGGGGCTGTTCGTGGCCGGCGAGGCGAACTTCTCCGACCACGGCGCGAACCGGCTGGGGGCGAGCGCCCTCATGCAGGGGCTGGCGGACGGCTACTTCATTCTTCCCTACACCCTCGGCAACTACCTGGCGCGCGTCGCGCCGGGTGGGCTCGGCGACGACCACCCCGGCGTCGCGGCGACCATCAACGAGGTGCGGGCCCGCATCGATCGGCTGCTCGCCATCGGCGGGACGACCAGCCCCGACACCTTCCACCGCGAGCTCGGCCACCTGATGTGGAACGGCTGCGGGATGTCCCGCACTGAAGCCGGCCTGGCCCGCGCGCTCGAACAGATCCCGGCGATCAAGCAGCGTTTCTGGCGCGACCTCAAGCTGGTCGGCAGCGGCAGCGAGCTCAATCAGGCGCTCGAGCGGGCCGGGCGGGTGGCCGACTTCTTGGAGCTCGCGGAGCTCATGTGCCGGGACGCGCTCGCCCGCGAGGAATCCTGCGGTTGCCACTTCCGGGAGGAGCACGCGTCACCGGACGGGGAGGCCGTTCGCGACGATGCACAGTTCGCGAACGTCGCTGCGTGGGAGTACACCGGCGAGAACTCGCGCCCCAATCGGCACGTCGAGGAGCTGACCTTCGAATTCGTCAAGCCGAGCACGAGGAGCTACAAGTGACGAGCAAGACGATGAACCTCACGCTCGTCGTCTGGCGGCAGAAGAGCCGGGACGACGCCGGCCGGTTCGAGCGTTACAGCTGCGACGGCGTGTCGGAGGAGATGTCCTTCCTCGAGATGCTCGACGTCCTCAACGAGCGCCTGCTGGTCGAAGGGAAAGATCCGGTCGCCTTCGACCACGATTGCCGGGAAGGGATCTGCGGTGCCTGCGGCGTCGTGATCGACGGGGTCGCGCACGGACCGCGGACGGCGACCACCACCTGCCAGCTTCACATGCGGCACTTCCGGGACGGCCAGGAGATCGTGATCGAGCCCTGGCGGGCGGGTGCGTTCCCGGTGGTCAAGGATCTGATCGTCGACCGCGGCGCCTTCGACCGGATCATCCAGGCGGGCGGCTACGTCTCCGTCCGCGCGGGGAGCGCGCCCGAGGCGAACGAGATCGCGGTACCCAAGCACGACGCCGACCTCGCCTTCGACGCCGCCGCCTGCATCGGTTGCGGCGCCTGCGTCGCTGCCTGCCCCAACGCCTCGGCCAGCCTGTTCGTCGCCGCGAAGGTCGCGCACCTGGGGCTGCTGCCGCAGGGGCAGCCCGAACGCCAGGCGCGCGTGCAGGCGATGGTCGCCCAGATGGAGGCCGAAGGGTTCGGCCATTGCACGAACCACAACGAATGCGAGGCCGTCTGCCCGAAGCAGATCCCGGTCCGTTTCATCGCCCGATTGAACCGGGATTTTCTGCGGGCGATGGTGGCCGCGGAGAAGCCGCTGCCCCTCCGCAAGAAGGTGACCTGACGCCCGTTGCGCAAAATCTGCGCGACGCGCCCGTGTTGTGAGGGGGTGGTCGCCCTCGAGCTGCTGCACTAGAATTCCGCCCATGGCCCAGCACGAAGTCCGCGCCTTCGACTACGTCAACCAGCCGTACGAGCCGGTGCGAGATCTCGTGCGACGCGACGCCGCCTCCATCTTCCGGACAGCCACCAAGGTGGCAGAGACGCGAACCGGTGAGCTGGTCGCCTCCCTGACCGTCGATATTCGCGGCATCGAGATCAGCAAGGACATCTCGATCCGGATCGGGACCATTCGAGAAGAGGAGGGCCCGCGCAACTCTCGGGTGACGCTCGTCGAGCTCGAATGGGAGGGCAAAGAGTCGCCCGGCTTCTTTCCGACCATGAAGGCGGAACTGACCATCTATCCGCTGTCGCCCACCGAAACCCAGATCGATCTCCGCGGGCATTACGAGCCCCCGATGGGCATTGTCGGCGGCGCGATCGACGCCATCGTCGGCCATCGCATCGCCGAGGCGAGCGTCCATCGATTCGTCAGCGCCGTCGTGGAACGGTTGCGGCAAGAAGTGCCGCGCAGGTGAGCCGCGCTCAGCCGGGGAACTCCTTGGTGTCTGTCACCCGATGGCCACCCGTGAACACCGTCGGATTGGCCTTCAGCTCGTGGAACGTATCCGGCTGATTTTGCGCGATCGGGTCGTCCTTGAGCAGAGGGTCGCCCTTCAGAGCACCGGCCCGCGGTCCGAGAGCTTCACGCCACAAGATGGCCCTGAGGGTCTCCACCGTCTTGCGCCCCGCGGCCTTCTCGACGAGGTCAGCCAAGCTCAGGATGCCGGCGAGCTTTCCGTCGGCGTCGGTGACCACCAGGCGTGCCTTGCGCTCCTCGACCATCAGCTGTTCCGCGTCGCGAATGTCCGTCGTCTCGAGACAGGTGATCGCCGGAGAGCTCATGACGAGCGCCGCGGACGTCGTCTCGGGCGCGACCTTCTTGGCGAGCGCTCGCGTGGTGAGGTCACGATCGGTCACGACGCCGATGACCCGCTGGTGAGCGTCGCAGATCGGCAAAAACCCCACCCCTGCCTCCGCCATGACGGTGGCGGCCTTCAAGACGCTGTCCGTCTCGGTCAGCCATTCGAGATTCCTTGAGATGATGTCACCGCATTTCATGATCGTTCCTCCTGGCCTGCTGAGTTGCAGCACACGTGCCAGCCTGCGGCCTTCCTCGTCTCTGACTGGAACGAGCACGAGTCCGCAGAAGTTGCATCCCGCGTCGGCAAGCCCTGCATTTCCTGCACGGGTGTTTTCGCCCAGCCCAGGAGGCGGCGTGGGGACGACGCCCGCCGAAAGAAACCGCATGGCCCACGGAAGAGGCCAGGTCTGAAGAACGCCTGCCGGGAGGCTCGCCCTGCGGGCCTTCCGTCATCCGGCCTCGCCGTCGACCAAGAGCGCATCGACATCGGCGCTGAGCAGCAGCTCTTCCTCGGCGTCCATGTCGCGCACCAAGACGTCGACGAAACGCCGCACGCTGTGGACCAGCGCCTCCGCGGAAAGGTCGCCCCGCCCGAGCTCCGCGATGGCCGTCGTGAGGACCGCGCGCTGCCGCCGATGGTCGCTCTCCAACTGGGCGTGGAGCTCCGCCCCCCGACCTATGACGTCTCGGAGCGCGGTTTCGAGAATGCTTTCCTCGAAGCGCATGTGCTCGTCGAGGGCCAGGTAGAGCGCCTGCGCTCTGGCGCCGAGCAGATCGAAGGACTGACTCGTCGTCGCGCTGAAACGTGCGGCCTCCGACACCGCTGCCACGAGGCGCCGGAGCTGGTCGTGCTGCGCGAGAATCGCGCTTCGGGCCTCGCTGGAAAGGCCGGGTCGCGTCGATGATCCCATCATGACGGTGGGGGCTCCCTTCCTGACGCTATCGGTAGAGAGCATGGTTCGTGCCGTCCTGGGGCGCGGTGGAAAGGCTGGAGAAGCCCAGAACGCGAAGAGTCTGCAGGGCTATCGGGCATTCACGCAGCGATTGCTCGGTCAACGCTGAAGGCACCCAGCGCGATGAGGGGCCGCCTGCGGTGGCACGCCCGCTGCAACCGCAAGGGGAAGCCAGGAAGCGGAACAAGGAGGCCCCCGTGAATCAATCGATGGTCGACACCAGTCGGACCGTGCAGCCTGCATTCCGGGCTGTTCCCCCGCAGATCGTGGCGGTGGCCCCGCTCGCGCGAAGCGAGAGGATGGACCTCCTGCGCGGGATGTTGAGCCGCCTCGCCGACGCGACGCCCGGGGGGCAATACAACTTGATGTCCAAGGTTCTCCCGTTGCTGCGCCGGGAGGCGCTGGAGCCGTGCGCGCGCTTTCAACCCGCTCACCGCGAGCTCATCATGCGGTCACTCGAGGAGCTGGAGCACGAGGCCGGGCGTGTCGCACCCGATCCGGGCGTCTTCGATCGTAAAGCTCAGATATTGGTCGATGTCTTCGCTGTCGCCTGACGACCACCGCGTGCTGCGATGAACCTCTCTTGTCGGAACGGTCGCCGAGAGAGTCGTCCAGCACGCCGGGTGCCGGGTGCTGGTCGTTCCGGTCGCAAGCTCCACCCAGAGGACTCGCCGGACCCTCTGTAGGAGCCTTCTCGGTACGCCATGGTCAAGAGATTCGGCGAACAGAAGCACCGGATCGGACGTGGTGGCTGGCTGCGTGCCGCCGTGCTGGGCGCCGACGACGGCGTCGTGTCCACGGCGAGCCTCATCACGACGTGCGCTCCACAACCTGCGTAGGTGGGGCGCCCGCACTTCGAGCAATCGACACGCCGGCACATCAGACGCCTCCTGCCTTCGCGACGCGCGGAGCTTCGTGCTCCGCGGCGCAGGCTTCGGTTCTCAGCCAAGGGAAGGCGATAGGCGCTCCGCCTCGAGGTGATCAGGTCACATCGCGTAGACGAGTCCGACCTGAATCGCTTCGAACTCGGTGACCGCTCCCGCTGCGGGGTTCGCGATGCCGTCCGAACCGAGGCCCCAGCCGCCATCCGGGCCCGGCGTGGGTGCTGCATCCGCGTGCTCGATGAGGCCGGTGAGCGTCACCTTGAGGTTCGGCCTGATGAGGCAAGCCGCGCCCCCGATGAACAAGACGTCGTTGAGGCGCGTTCCTCCGTCGGGCAGAAGGCTCACGTATTCCATTCGGACCGCGGGCACCAGCCAAGGGAAGACGACATACGACAGCTCGTCGTACTGGACCAGCGCCTTGACGCCGGCACCCGTGTCCGTCGCGTGGTCGTGCCACTCCTGAAAGACACCGCTGTCGAGCTCGAACGAACCGACAGTCCCGCGGAGGTGCCCGCCGAGGACGTAGGTCAGGTCGTCCTGAGTGATCGCGGCCACGTTGGTGAAGTGCGAATCCGATCGCGTGCCGAACACGTCCACCGTCAGCGCGGTCTCCTCCCAGGGCTTGAGGGAATTGCCGGTGGCCCCCGTGGCGTTCTCGCCGTCGAGGCGCATGCCGCCCACCTTGAACCCGAGATGGGCGGTCACATTGTTCGACGTCCGTGTATCCACGTTTGCACCGTCGTTTGCACCGAGTGAGTAGATGAACCGGCCGCGGTACATGCCGTTCAACTCCACGAGGTTGTACTGCCCCAGCGTGCTGAACGAGGTGTCGGGGTCGGCGCCGTAGAGCGCGGCGACCGAGAGCGCCGGCAGGATGCTGTCCGCGATGTAGCTCGAGTGTGGCGCGAAGCTGGTCAGGCTGGGAACGCCACGGCCGACGTAAAGATTCACGAGGTGAGGCGATAGACCGAGATCGTTGAAGTGCAACTCCGCGTGCTCGATGTCGGTGCCACCGTCGGCGAACGTCACCTCGGCGTAGTAGGCGATGTGCTCGCTGAACGCGCCGCCGGCCCACAGGTGTGCCTCCGCGGCGAGGTCTTGCAAGGTGACGATCGCGCCGTTGTTGGCGTCCCTCGAAGACTTGGTCGGGTAGATGGTCGCTGCGCCGTTGAAGCCCAGGGCCAAAGGTGGGCTGGCGGCCAACGTCCCCGGCCAGACGGCGTGTGGGAACATCTGCCGGTAAGCCTCCTGGCCCAGCGGAACTTGCTCCTGCTTCACGAACTCCTCGTCCTGCCCGGGGAACGCGAAGCCGTTGCGGCGGAATGCCTCCCCGAACGGTGTCAGCTTCGGAAAGGCGACGTGGCACGTCTGGCAACTGGTCCCGTACCTCCGGGCGAACGCCGGAATAGCATTGGCGGTCGAGGTCGCACCGACGATGGTGCCGATGACCAACAGGGAGACAATGAACGACGAGCGCATTTTCATGCCCTGCCCGAAATGCAACGAGCAGGCCAGCGGTCGAGATGAGGATCCAGGGTCTCTCTCGGTCGAATCCTTCGAGCCCGCGCGCGCTCGCTGCGCACGTTCTGCGGCGTGAGCGGCGGGTCGATGCAAATCGTGCGCGTCAAGCCGGCGCGAGAGCCGTATCGGTGTGGCGCACCGACGAGAGCACGAAGCCGCCGAGCATGCCGAACGCGATGAGCACGTCGCGCACCGTCATCGGTGAGGTGCCCGCGGTCGCCAGCGAGGGGACGACCAGGAGATGACAATTGAGCCAGAGCCCGACGAGTTGGACGATGATGACGCCCTCGAGCACCCGCGCCGACCTGCGGCCGCGAGGGTTGAGGAGCATCAGGAAGGGCACCGCGAACACGAGCCCGATCACCGCCAGAACAACGGGGCCCCAGCCGCCCTGGGCGCGGCGGAGGGCGAAGACGGTCTCCTGGGGCAGATCGCCGTACCAGATGGTCAGGTACTGCGACCAGAACAGGTAGGCCCAAAATATCGAGAGCGCGAGGACCATTGCACCCGCGTCGCGTCGCTGTGCCTCGGAGAGCGCGCCCCGGACGAGGCCGAGAAGCGTGACGAGGCCGGTCCCGGCGATGAACGCGGCCATGAAGAGGTACGGCCCGATGATGGTGCTCTCGAAGACCGGGTCTGGTCCCAGCACGAAGTCGAAGGCCCAGACGGACAGCACCACGGCGTAGATCAAGCAGTAGGTCACGGCCACCGCGCGGCTTCGCGGCTCGCTTCCGGCGGGCCGTGATCTGAGCAGCAATCGCGCGACCCCAAAGAGGATGAAAGCCAGCCCGATCTCTCGCGCTCCGAGGCGCGAGAGGCGCAACCAAGAGCTCCCACTGCTCTCTGGTGGGAGCCAGGGAGCCGATCTGGCGCCGGCGAGGATGAGCACCAACACGAGCAGGGCAACGGGCGCGAAGCTCGCAAGAGCCGTGGCCCGCGAGGCGAGCGGTCGCGCCCAGCTGGCGTCGACGATCCGAAAGAACGCGACGAACGCCAGAGCGCCGGCCGCGATCCCGGCGAAGAACAGCCAACTCGCAATCAGCGCGGCGAAGGTACGTGGCGACTCACCACCGTGAAGGCCGGTGGCGAAGGCGGCCACACCGACGGCGACGGCGATGAAGGCGGCCAAGGTCCCGCGGCGCCCCAGCCCCGCTTCGAGCCTTCGCAGCCAGAGCGTCATGGTGCCTCTCCCGGGGCCGGCGCCAGCTTCCCGATGCACCCCTCGCGCTGCAGCGTGCGGACGAAGGCGACCAGGTCCCAGCGATCGTGCGATGTCGTGCCCTCCCGCATGGTGGGCATCGCTCGGCCGCCGGCGGTGAGCGTTCCGTAGATGAATCCGTCGGTGCGCGCGCAGATCGAGACGTGCCGCAGGTTCGGGGCGGGCGGGAACTTGGCGGAGACCGGGCCGTCGCCGCGTCCTTCATGACCGTGACAGGCAATGCAGTGGATCGCGAAGAGCTTGGCGCCGCGGGCGGAGGAGGCGGCGTCTAGGGCGTAAGGGGGGGACAGGTCCTTGTCGTCCTCGCGGTCTTCCAGCGTCTCGATTCCGCCGAGGGGGATCGAGCCGGGAGGCACCGGCCGCGCCTCCTCGAGCGGCTGCACGGCGGGTTCCTGCTCCATGCTGGCGGGCCACATCATTCCGTTGCAGCCGACGAGCACGAGCCCCAGGGGCGCGAGCCAGCGCGGGCTCATGGGCGAACCTCCACGGCGCCAGACAGCGCGCGCCGGATCGCGGCCTCGCGCTCTTCGCTGCATCCCTCGAGCGGGACGACGACGACCAGGCGATCGGTCGTGACCTCGCGTCGCGCACGCCGCGACACCGTCCGGCGCGTGAACGCCGACAGGATCACCAGCGCCGTGAAATTGGTGAGGCCGGCGAAGAGCAGCGTCAGCTCGAACATGACCACCCCGAAGGCTGTCCAGGAGACGATCGGTTTGCCGCCGACGATCAGGTCCATCGATCGCGAGGTGGCGACCTCGAGGGCCATCGCGCAGCTGAGGCCGGTGAGCGCGCCGACCAGCGCGAGCCAGCCGAGCGCGCGCCAGGGTCCCGGACGACCGGTCTGGTGCACGGCGGGAAAGGGCGCCGAGCTGACGACGCGCGCGGTGGTCACCCGGTCGTCATGCAGCGCTCGAAGCGCGCGCGCCGCGCCGTCGGGATCGGCGAACAGGGCCAAGAGGTCTTCACGCATGGTGTCCCTCTCCACGCGAGGCGTGTTCGCTTTCCATCGTCTCGGCCACCGATACAGACGGGAAGATCTTGATGAACAGCAAGAACAGCATCACGAACCAGCCGAAGCCGCCCAGGCAGACGGCCAGCTCGCGCAGCGTCGGTATGTACAGGCGCCAGGCGAACGGATCGAAGTTGTGGGCGAGCGTGGTCACGATGAACAAGAAACGCTCGAACCACATGCCGATCGTGACCACCACCGACACCACGATCAGGACGGGCAGGCTGCGGCGCGCCCGCTTCCAGAAGCAGACGAGCGGCACCACGCCGTTGCAGACGACCACCAGCCAGAAGATGGGCGCGTAGGCGCCGGTGGCGCGCCAGCGGAACAGCTCCGCCTCGGCGCTGTCGCCCCGGTAGAAGGCCATGAAGAACTCGGTGGCATAGACGAAAGTCATCACCAACGACATGGCGAGCATGAGCTTCGACAGGAGGTCGAAGTGCGCCTCCGTGATGTAGCGATCCAGGTGATAGCCCCGGCGGAGCGCGCTCAGAAGAAGGATGGCCATGGCGATGCCGGAGAAGATCGCGCCGGCAACGAAGTACGGCGCGAAGATGGCCGAGTGCCAACCGGGCATCAGGGTCATCGCGAAGTCCCAGGAGACGACGCTGTGAACCGAGATGGCCAGCGGGATCACGATCCCGGCGAAGATCGGGTAGGCGCGCTCGAACAGGCACCACTCACCGTCCGTGCCCGAGAACCCCAGCGAGAGCGCCCGATAAAGCGACCGCCGCCAACCGCCGACCCGCCGCGCCAGCAGCGCCAGATCGGGGAGCATCCCCATGTAGACGAACAGCGCGCTCACCGTGACGTACGAGCAGATGGCGAACACGTCCCAGGTGAGCGGCGAACGGAAATTGGGCCAGATCCCGCGCTGATTCGGATACGGAAGCACGAAGAAGAACAGCCACGAGCGGCCGATGTGGATCACCGGGTAGAGGCCCGCGGTGAGGATGGCGATGACGGTCATCCCCTCGGCGGAGCGCCCGACGGCCGAGCGCAGGGGTGAGCGCGTGAAGAAGAGGATCGCCGAGACCAGGGTGCCCGAGTGGCTGACCCCGATGAAGAAGACGAAGGTCGTGATCATCGAGCCCCACATGACGGGCGAGTTCAGGCCGGTCACCGCCATCCCGCGCCGCAACATCGTGCTCCAGGCCCAGCCACCCAGAACCACCAGGCTCGCGGCGGCCGCCAGGCCGAGCCAGTAGCGCCAGGAGGCACGCGTCATCGTGGCGAGCGTGTCGCGCTCGATCTGCGAAAGCGGGTTCGCGACTGCAGCGGCTTGGGCGTCGATCATATGCCTTCCTTCTTCGGGTCTTGCTCTCGCTTTCGCCGTCGCGCGAGGTAGACCACGCCGGGCTTCGTATTCAGCTCCTCGAGCAGCCGGTAGGCGCGCTGGTCCTTTGCCATCCGCGAGACTCGGGAGGTCGGGTCCTTCAAGTCGCCGAAGACGATCGCCTGGGCTGGGCAGGTCGCCGCGCAGGCCGACACGATCTCCCCATCGCGCACTGGCCGCCCCTCGATCTTGGCCTTCTCCTCGCCCCCGCGGATGCGCTGGACGCAGAAGGTGCACTTCTCGGTCACGCCGCGGTCACGCACCGTCACATCCGGGTTGAGGCCCAGGCTGTCCCGCGGCCCGTCGCGCGGGCGTCGAAGAAATTGAAGCGGCGGACGTGGTAAGGACAGTTGTTCTCGCAGTAACGCGTGCCGATGCAGCGCGCGTAGACCTGTGCGTTGAGCCCTTCCCTGGTGTGATAGGTGGCGAAGGTCGGACAGACCGTCTCGCAGGGAGCGTTCTTGCAATGCTGACAGCCGACGGGCAGGAACGAGACCTCGGCGCCCTCGTTCCCTTCCTTGATGAAGGACTGAATGGTCGAGCCAGCTCATGTCGCGCCCCTTGGCGACCTCTTCGGCGCCGACGATCGGGATGTTGTTCTCGACGTAGCAGGCGGCCACGCAGGCGCCGCAGCCGTTGCACCGATCGAGGTCGATGGCCAGCCCCCAGCGGTGGAGCGGGTGCTCGATGGGTGGAACGACGGAAGGCAGGGTGGGCGCCATGGGAAGCCTGCGCGTGGGCGTGACCTCCCGCGCGAGCTCGGCACCATGCTGCGATTGGCCCTCTCGCACGTGAGGAGGCGAGACCGTGGCGCCCGTCCGGCGCGCCCGCACGCGCGTCGCGAAGCCGAGCAGAGGCGCGCTCGTGTCGAGGAGGGGGAGCGCGTAGCCGACTGGAACCGCGACGACGCCGGCGCGCAATCCGATGCTGAGGTGGGCCGGCAGCTCGGTGTGGCCGGCGGTTCCCTCGAGATCGATGACGTCTCCCTCTGCCACGCCGAGCGCGGAGGCCGTCGTCGGGTGCAGCTCGACCCATCCGCCCCACGAGATGCTCGTGAGCGGATCGGGCATCTCTTGCAGAAGGGCACTGGTGGGCGGCAGGCCATCGAGTTGTCGCAGCGTGGAGGCAGCCACGAGCGGAAGCCCGTCCGCGGGCCCGGTGAGATCGGGAGTCGCCCTCGCGCCGGTGAGGACGCCGTCGGCCAGCGTCCCTGAGGCGGCGGCCGCGTCGCTGAACTTTCCGCCGCGCTCTACCTCCTTTGGGTCGAACGACGCGCGCACAGAGTCGCCGAAGGCGCCATCGGGGAGGCCGGTCGCTTTGCCCAGGCTGCGTGCCGCGACGAGCAGCTCATCGGCCGCGGCGCGAGTGTCGAGGAGCGGGACCATGGCAGGCTGCTGGATGCCGGTGACGCCGTTGCGCACCGTCGCGTCGGACCAGGTCTCGAGGAAGTGGTGATCAGGCAGCAGCAGGTGCGCGTGATGACCGGTCGCATCGAGCTGATTGCTGAAGGCGGCCACGAACGGCACCTTCTCGATCGCCGTTGCGAGGTCAGCAAAGACTGCACCGTAGCCGTGCGGGTTCGCATGGTGGACGATCAAGGCGCCGACCTCGCCGGCCGCCGCGCGACGCGCGAGCTCGGCGGGCGCCATCGACGGACCGACCCAGGCCCCTTGCGGCTGCGGCAAGAACCGCAGCGTTCGCTGGAGGTTCCCCGCCACGGCGTTGAGGACGTAGATCGCTTCGGCGAGCGCCGGCGCGTCGTTGCCCGCCACGGCTCGCCCTGGTCCGAGGCACAGGCTCGGGCGCGTGCGGAAAAAGTCGTGTGCGAGCCGATCGAGCGTCGCCGCAGCGAGCTTGGTGCGTGCGGCAACCGTCGCAGAATCGTATGGTGCCAGCCGGGCGCGGAGTGCGCTGGGCGCGATCCCCTCGCCTGCATCGGGGCCGGCGAGCTCGAGCACGCGGCGGGCGAGGCCGAGGACGAGCAGCACCTCGGTGCCGGGCTCGACCGACAGCCATTCGTCCGCGGCGGCGGCCGTCAGCGACAGGCGGGGCCCGAGGTAGACGAAACGGCCGCCCGCGGCCCGCAGCTCCGCCAGCGCGCGCGCCTGCTCGACGACCGCGCCCTCCTCCACGAGGTCGTCGCCGACGGAAAGCAACAGCTTCGCGGCGGCGATGTCGGGGACCGGGTTCGCGTCGGCGCCGAACGCGCGGGCGGCGCCCTCGCGCAGCCACGGGCGATCCATCGGGTCGAAGGTGACGACCTGGCTCGGGCTCTGGCCGAGCGCCGTGAGCCAGGTCCGAAAGAGAGCCCCGACGCTTCCGGGCTCCGGCCGGGTGAGGACGACGACGAGCTTCTGGGCGTCGAGCGCCCGCTTGAGGCCCGCGCCAAGGGCGCTCTCGGCCGCATCCCATCCGATCGGCCCGGTCGCGGCGTGGGGAGCGCCGAGCCGATCCGGCGAGTAGAGCCCCTCGACCGTCGCCTGGCCGCGCGGGCACAAAGCTCCTTGGCTGAGCGGATGGTCGGGGTTCCCCTCGAGCTTCACGACACGTCCCTCGCGCACGCGGGCCGTGACGCCGCAACTGGCCGGGCACTCGCGGCAGATCGTCCGGTAGTAACGCGCGAGACCGGGCACGGCGTCGTCGGGGGGGATGACGTGGGGGATGAGGTAGCGGGGCAGGCGCTTCGAGCAGCCGGCGACGAGTCCTGCGCCGAGCGTCCCCACCGCCGCGCCGAGAAACCCGCGCCGCCCTGTCTTGAACGAACCGTCGTCGCTCACTTGTGGCACCCCAGGCAGTCGTGGGTCGCGTTGCGCTCTTTGTGACAGCCCATGCAGCGACCCATGGTGAAGGGGTGGCCCTGAACGACAGTCTTCATCGCGGCCACGTCGCCGTGGCATTCGGCGCAGGCGACGTTCGCCCGCACGTGCATCCGGTGGGAGAAGTAGACGAAGTCCGGGACGGAGAAGACCCGCAGCCACCGGAGGGGCTCCCCCGCCTCGACGTGTGCCGCGAGTGTCTGGACAGCGGGCTTCTCCTTGTCCACGAACTTGTGGCAGCCCATGCACTTGCGGCCCGACGGAATCCCAGCCACCGGGGACTTGTCGGCATAGGCGTGGCAGTCGAGGCAGGGAATGCCGTACTTGCCGGCATGGATCGTGTGGTCGAACGGAACGTCACCCACTGTGCCGACCGCGCCGGGCATCGGCGGAGGGGCCGGGGTCTGCGCCTCGGAACGGCCTCTCGCCACGGCCAGACCGCCGACAACAGCGGCGGCGGCCAGGGCCAGGATGACCTTGGTGCGGGCTCGGGCGCGCATGACATCAGGGTCAGAACGTGATGGTCGAGGTCGCGGCGCCGCCAGTCACGTCGACGGGAAACTTCTTGTCCTTGTCCGGCTTCTTCAGCTTCTTGGAGAAGACCTTCAGCACGTAGTGCCCGTCGGGGACGTTGGCGATCTTGAAGTTGCCCGCCTTGTCGGTGGTCGCGAAGAACGGGTTCTGCAGGACGACGACGAACGCCTCCATCTCCGGGTGGATCGAGCAGAGCTGGGTGTAGACGCCCACCTTCTTGAACGTGTAGGAGCGCGTCTCCCCCTTGGGCCAAGTCCCGAGGTTGTAGCTCTCACCGTCGGGCGAAAAGACGTTGTGGTTGACCGAATCGTGGTTGAGGAAGTCGACGGTCGTCCCCACCACCACGGGCAACAAGTAGGGGATGAACGCCATCTTCTGCTGATCGACGTGTGCGTGCGCGGCAGGGGGCGCAAAATTGCCGGGCGCCGTCTCGACGTAGACGACAGCGGGCTGCGCGGCGCCTTTGATCTTCACCGAGCCGGTGATCGTGCCGCCCCAGGCGAGAGGGGCGCTGGCGAGTGTGGTCGCGAGAACTAAAATAGAGGTGCGCGGAATCATCGGGATCCTCCTAACCGGGCGTTTCCGGCTACCGACCCCTTTTGCAACGTCCGGGCCGGCGACGAGCGGAGCGATTCCGCGACGATTGTGCCTTGCGCGCCGCTGACCGCTTCTCGGAGGGTGCGCCTGCCACGCAGTCTCTGCCGGCGGTCGGCGGTCACGCGCAGATCGTGCGCGGTCGCCAACTCAGATGGTTCGCGAGAAATGCCGCTCGGATTTCCCGAGGTAGGCGTCGAAGGTCATGGCCAGATTGCGAATCAACAACCGACCGCTTTCCGTGACCGCGAGCATGTTCTCGTCGATGTTCACGAGACCATCGGCGACTGGGCCCGCGAAGGCCGCGAGCTCCGGCGCGAAATGGGCAGGGAAGTCGATGCCGAGGGTCGTCGAGAGAGCCCGGTAGTCCAGCGACAGATCACACATGAGGCGCATGATCACTTGACGGCGCAGGATGTCTTCGTCGCTCAAGAACCGCGCCCGGGCCACCGGCAACTGGCCAGCGTCGAGGCGAGCATAGTAGGTGCCGAGCGTCTTCTCGTTTTGTCGATAGTGCGTGGTCGTCTGCGAGATCGAGGACATCCCGAAGCCGCAGATATCCACCCCGGCCCGCGTGCTGTAGCCCTGGAAGTTGCGCTGGAGCGTGCGCGCGCGCTGTGCGACGGCGAGCTCATCGTCTTCGCGCGCGAAGTGATCCATTCCGATGTAGACGTAGCCCCGCTCGGTCAGTGTTTCGATTCCCTGCTTGAGCATGGTCAACCTCTGCTCCGGGCTCGGCGCCTCCGCCATCGGCAGGAGCTTTTGCGCCGGTTTCAACCGGGGCATGTGGGCGTAGCTGAAGACAGCGAGGCGATCGGGCCTGAGCTCCAGCGCGAGCTCCAGCGTCCGCGCGAAGGAGGCCGGCGTTTGGCGAGGCAGACCGTAGATGAGGTCGAGGTTGAGCGATTGGTAGCCGGTCTGGCGAATCCACGCCGCCGCTCGATCACTCACCTCTTTCGGTTGAATCCTGTGGATCCCCTGCTGCACGGCGGGATCGAAGTCCTGGATACCGAAGGACGCCCGAGTGGCGCCGAGCTCGCGAAACGCACGCACGTGTTCTTGTGTCAGCCGGCGAGGATCCAGCTCGACGCCGATCTCGGCGTCCGGTTCGAACGAGAAGTGCTCGCGAAGCATGGCCCCGAGGCGCGCGATCTGTGCGGGCGAGAGAAAATTGGGCGTTCCCCCTCCGAAGTGCACCTGCACGACGCGGCTCTCGGGATGGAGCTCCTTCGCCGTCAAGGAGAGCTCTTTGTTCAGGTAGTCGAGGTACGTATCTACGCGGCCACGGTCGCGACCGATGACGGTGGTGCAGCCGCAGAACCAGCAGAGGCTTTCGCAGAACGGCAGGTGAAAATAGAGCGAGAGCGGCCGGGGGACCTGATTGTTCGCGCGAAGGTCGAGCAGCAACGCGTCCCGCGAAAAGCTCTCGCTGAACTCGACCGCCGTCGGATACGACGTGTACCTGGGTCCGGGCAGGTCGTACTTGCGGATGAGAGCGAGGTCGACGTGAAGAGGGGCGTTCATGCGCCTTGTTCAGTCAACACGAAGGTGCGAGGTCACGGAATCGGCCAGGCGACCACCCTGACTTCCCAACAGCGGCCGGAGCTCGAAAGCCGCTGCCGCGTAGGCCTCCGGCGTGGCCGTCCGCTCGAACAGGGGATAGAGGAGACGCTCCTCTTTCGCGTTGTGGTCGGCGAGCGTCGCTTCGAGCGCGTCCGTCGCTTCCCCCATCGGGTATTCGTTCTCGAGGCCAATTTCAATCGCCTCGAGGAGCTCGCGGATACGGGGATGCTCGGCGCGCATGACGATGGCGTGCCCACCGTCGACCTGCAACCTCATTCCCACCGCCGGAAGGATCAGCTCCTCCTCGAGGCGCATGTGCTCCTCGAGCTCGCGCCGGAACAACGAAAACCCTCGTCGTGCCTCACTCCAGTTCCCCGCCTCCACGTCGATCTCGATCCTATCGAGCATGTCGTCGAGACGGTGATGGTGCAGTTCGAGAGCGACCGATACGGGTTCTTCGGCTGCGTTTGTCTGATGAGTCACCGGCGCCTCAATCATCGAACACCTCCTTCGGCATCCGGACAGGTGCACGGAACGTGCCCATCCCCGACTGGAGGCGGGCTCTGACAGCGCGCCCTTCAGCTGGCGACGAAAGGCATACTCGAGTGGCCTGAAGGCGCGGGTGTGTCGTCGTTGCCGCCGGCCTGCGCGGCGGCAATCCGTGCGTCCGGAGCCAAGGCGAGCGCAAAGAGTGCGTGCTTCCGACCGGTGCTGGTGCCGGGCGCCTCCCCGAGTCCGCTCGGACACGCAGTGGCGTGCGTTGGGCCGCGGTTTGCAACCGACAGGCTGGGAAGTGGTCAGCAGCCAATCGAAGGAGGAGATGCCATGAGGTGCAGGGATTTGATGAACATGAACCTTCAATGGGTCCCCGCGGCGGCCACCGTCGCAGAGGCGGCCCGCATCATGCGCGATCAGTCGATGGGTTTCCTGCTCGTCTCCGGAGCGCATCCGGGCGAAGCGGTCGGCGTGTTGACGGATCGGGACATCGCCGTGCGCTGCTGCGCGGAGAATCGGCGGCCCGACGAGGTCTTGGTCGCCGAGATCGCCAGCAAGGAGATCCTAAAGTGCGACCACGACGAGAGCCTCAAAGCGGCCGAGGAGCTCATGATCGAGGCCGAGAAGTCACGCCTCGTGATCGTGGACGAGATCGGGCGGGTGGGGGGCGTTCTGAGCTTGACGGACATTCTGTTCCACGATCGGACCGGGCGGGCGGTCAAGACGGCGCGGGGCATCCTCTCGCGAGAGGCAGAGGGGCCGCACCAACCCGTCGAGAACATCAAGCTGACGCCGTCGACGCCAGAGGAAGAGGCGCGGGCCAGGCGTCAAGAGTCGGCGTTGCACGGCGGTTCCTGGAACACGACGGTGAAGCTGTTCCCGTAACGACGCGTGCGCAGAAAGGTCCTTCGCAGGAGGCTTCCATGACCCGCCAACTCTCCGCAGTCCTCGGAACGTGTCTCATCTTCGCGTCGGGCGCGTGCAAGAAGGATCTCCCAAGGATGGAGCCGCCCAAGCCGCTCGCCGCGCCGCCGGCACCACCGCCGGCGGACGACCACGTTGGCTCGTTCGCCGCCGATCCCCACGGGCACATGAAGGACCATTTCGTGCGCGCGATCAAAATGCAGGACGCAATCCTGGTCGCCAACCTCGGCGAGGCTCAGGCCCAAGGTCGTTGGCTGGCCTCTCACGAGGAGGGCGACGTGCCGGAGAACTGGCGACCGTATCTGAAGACCTTCAAGTCGGAGTCGGGCCTCGTCGCCAACGCCGCGACGATCGAGGACGCCGCCGCGGCGGTCTCCCACATCGTCGCCGTCTGCGGAGACTGCCACGCCGCCAATCACTTCAAACCAAAGGTCGGCAGCTCGCCGGTCATTGGGGGCGCGCGCAACGTGAAGGCGCACATGACCGCGCAGCTCGATGCGCTCGACAGGCTGTGGGACGGTCTGATGATCCCGTCCGATCAGGCTTGGCAGGAAGGCGCGGCGCTCTTGGCCCGCGTGGCCGTACCCGAAAAGGCCCTGGAGAAGGAGGGCCTCGACAAGGCTGACTCCGCCAAGGTGTTGGGGGAGACCCTTCGGCGGTTGAGCGCTTCGGCTGCCAAAGCGACCAAGGCGGATCGACCGCAGACGTACGCACAGCTGCTGACCACCTGCGTCGCCTGTCACGTCGCGGTCCGCAAGCCTGTGAGTACCGCCGCCGCTGCGACCAGCAACAGCCCGCCGGCGAAGTAGTCGGTCACGAGCGCGGCGGGCGGTCGCTGCGCTCATTCGCCTGAGCGCGGGAGGGCTCAGCGGGCCTCGGGAGGGGCCGGCTGCGTGAGATCGACGGGGCCCGGGATCGCTGGCGCGGGCGCCGGCGGTTGAGCCTTCCGTTGCTCCTTTCGCTGTCTCAACTCTCGGGCCGTCGTGAATCCCCACCGCTGGTCCTCTTCTTCCTGGTGAAGTCCCCCGGCGCCCCGCTGGGCGGCAATCTTGTCCGGGGCGGAATCGGAGACCCGTTGCGCCGACGCCGGGCGGGCCCGGGGACCGGACGCGCAGGCCGCGAGCAGGGCGCCGGCGAAAAGAATGCGCGGAAGCAGCAGCGAGGTGGTCATGCCATACCTAGAACGCAAGATCCCGGCCAGGTTCGTCCGGCGCAACGCTTGCACTCGAGGTGGTTGATGCCCGCTCCCCCTGAAAACTCTGGCAGCCCGGTCGCCACCGATTCGCCGCGCGCAACCGGTCTCGCCCACGACGTCCTCAGACAGGCCAAGGCGCACCCCCTCGATCCGTTCTTCCGGCCGCGCTCGGTCGCGGTCATCGGCGCGACCGAGACACCGCGCAGCGTGGGCCGGACCCTTCTGCACAATCTCATCGCGTCGCCCTTCGGGGGAACCGTCTATCCCGTCAACCCGAAGCGCGACAGCGTGTTGGGGATCAAGGCCTACCGATCGATCGCCGATGTTCCTGGCGAGGTCGATCTGGCGGTCGTCGTGACGCCCGCCGCGACCGTCCCACACGTGATCGGGGAGTGCGCCGATCGGGCCGTACCGGCGGCGGTGATCATCTCGGCCGGCTTCCACGAGACGGGGCCTGCGGGAGCCGAGCTAGAGAAGAAGGTTCTGGCCCTAGCCCGGCGGGGGCGGATGCGCATCGTCGGGCCCAACTGCCTCGGCGTCATGAGCCCGCTGACCGGCCTCAACGCCACCTTCGCGGCCGGGATGGCGCACCCTGGAAACGTGGCCTTCCTCAGCCAGAGCGGGGCGCTCCTCACCGCCATCCTCGACTGGAGCTTGCGGGAGCGCGTCGGGTTCAGCGCGTTCGTTTCACTCGGCGCGATGCTCGACGTCGGGTGGGGCGACCTCATCGACTACCTCGGCGACGATCCGCGCACGCGTGCGATCGTCCTCTACATGGAGTCGATCGGCGACGCGCGGACGTTTCTCTCGGCCGCGCGCGAGGTCGCGATGACCAAGCCAATCATCGTGATCAAGGCGGGTCGGTCGGCCGCCGCGAGCCGCGCGGCCGCCTCGCACACGGGCGCCCTCACCGGCTCGGACGAGGTGCTCGACGCCGCTTTTCGCCGCAGCGGCGTCCTTCGTGTGACCGACATCGGGGACGTCTTTCGCCTGGCGGACGTGCTCGGCCGGCAGCCCCGCCCGCGCGGGCCGCGGCTGACGATCGTCACCAACGCCGGTGGCCCCGGCGTGCTGGCGACCGATGCGCTGGTGGCCGCCGGGGGCGAGCTGGCATCGCTTTCAGACGGGACGCTCGCCCGCCTGGAGACCGTTCTGCCCTCGGCCTGGAGCCATGCCAATCCGCTCGACATTCTGGGCGATGCCGATCCGACGCGCTACGCGAACGCCCTCCAGATCGCCGCGGACGACAGCGCCAGCGACGGGCTGCTGGCGATCCTCACGCCGCAGGACATGACCGACCCGACGCTGACCGCGGAGGCGCTCGCCAAGCACGCGCACATCGAGGGCAAGCCGGTCCTGGCGAGCTGGATGGGAGGCGCGGATGTGGCGGCGGGGGCGGACATCCTGAACCGCGCTGGGATCCCGAACTTTCCGTTCCCCGACGACGCCGCGCGGACCTTCTGTCAGATGTGGCGCTACGCCTACAACCTCCGCGGTCTTTACGAGACGCCTGTGCGACAGCCCGACGGTGGAACGCATCGTGAGGTCGCGCAGGCGATCATCGCGACGGCGCGCGCCGAACGACGCACCCTGCTCGACGAGCACGAATCCAAGGCGCTGCTCGGCAGCTACGGCATTCCGGTGACGCCGATCCGCGTCGCGCGGGACGAGGTCGAGGCCGTCGCCGCGGCGGAGGCGTTGGGTTTCCCGGTCGCGGTGAAGCTCTGGTCGCGAACGATCACGCACAAGACCGACGTCGGCGGCGTCAAGCTGGGACTTCGCGACGCCGGCGGAGTCGCCGCCGCGTTTCGGGAGATCAGAGAGAGCGTGACGGCGAAGGCCAGCGCGGCGGGCTTCCTCGGCGTGACGGTGCAACCCTCGGTCGAGCGGCGTGGCGGCTACGAGCTGATCCTGGGGAGCAGCATCGATCCGCAGCTCGGCCCGGTGATGCTCTTCGGAACCGGCGGCGAGCTGGTGGAGGTATTCCGCGACCGAGCGCTGGCCTTGCCCCCTCTCAACACCACATTGGCTCGCCGAACGATAGAGCAGACGCACATCTACAAGGCGTTGACGGGCGTTCGCGGACGCGCGTCGGTCGATCTCGACGCGCTCGCCGGCCTGCTCGTTCGTTTCGGCGATCTGATCGTCGAGAATCCGCGAATCCTGGAGATCGACGTCAACCCGCTCCTCGCCTCCGCGAACGGTCTCCTGGCTCTCGACGCCCGCGTCGTTCTCGCCGACGTCGACGCGCCCGATTCAGCGCTGCCGAGGCCCGCGATCCGACCCTATCCGACCGAGTACGTGACGCGCGCCGAGCTGCGCGACGGCTCGCCGATCCTGATCCGTCCGATTCGCCCCGAGGACGAGCCGTTGATGGTCGCGTTTCATGCCACGCTGAGCGAGCAGAGCGTCCGGATGCGCTACCTGGAAGGGCTGAAGCTCGACGTGCGCACCGCGCACGAGCGCCTGGTGAGGATCTGCTTCACGGACTACGACCGGGAGCTGGCACTGGTGGCGGAGCGCCAATCTCCTGATGGACAAGATCAGATCATCGCGCTCGGCCGCTTGAGCCGCGAGCGGGTGCGGGGCGCGACCGGTGCGGAGTTCTCGCTTCTGGTTGCCGATCCCTGGCAAGGGTGCGGGGTGGGGGGACAGCTCCTCGCGCGGCTCATCCAGGTGGCTCGCAGCGAAGGGATCGACCGGATCTACGCCGACGTTCTGGAGGCGAACCTGCGGATGCAGCGCCTGTGCGCACGTCTCGGGTTCGCGGTGGGGCCGGCGGAGGACGGGGTGGTCAGCGCCGAACGAATCATCTGATCCGCAGGCCTACTTCGTCGTCGACGAGGGTCCAGGCGAGTGCTTGACAGCGAGCTGAACCCAGGAGACGACTTTTCCCGTGTCGAGTGGCTTCTCCAACGTCTCGACACCTCCAAGATCGCGCCGGACGACGTCCTGCAGATCGTCTGGGTGGCCCGAAATGAACAGGATCTGAATCGACGGATCGCGGGCGCGCAGCGTGCGCGCGAGCTCGAGCCCGGTTCCATCGGGCAGCCGGTAGTCGAGCACGGCCGTCTGGACGCGCCGTCGGTGCTCCAGGGCCTCGGCCGCCGAATGGCTCACGACCACCTCGTGTCCGGCCGCCGTGATGGCCTCGGCCAGGTTGGCCGCCAGACCTTCCTCGTCGTCGACGAGCAGCGCGGCCGCCGGCTCTCTCGCCAGCGACTCGAAGGCCTCGACGAGGGTGGACAGCGGGACCGGCTTGGGGAGAAACAGCCAGGCACCGGCGGCCCGAGATTGATCGATCGTCCCCTCGTCGGTGTAGGCGCTCATCATCATGACCGGGATCCGCTCCCCTCGGCGCCGCATCTCCGCGATCAGCTGCGCCCCGGACTGGCCGGGCAGCTTGAAATCGGTGACCACCGCCGTGATCCCGCCGCGCGCGACCCTTTCCAGCCCGGCCTCGGCAGATCCGGCGACCTCTGTCTCGAACCCGATCCCGTGCAAGATCTCCGCGATGTTCTCGGCAAGCTCGATCTGATCGTCGACGACCAGCACGCAACCCGATCTCATGACGCCTGAAGTTGACACTCCCGGCGTCGCGGACGCAAGTGGCGCGACGAGAGCCGGCGATGACGAAGGCTCAGGCCTCGACGCGGAAGTTCCGCATCATGCCCATGTCCTCGTGCTCGAGGTTGTGGCAGTGGTAGAGGTAGAGGCCGGCGTGGCGGGCGAATCGGACCCGGATCCGGACCCGCTCGCCCGGACGGAGTAGGAAAGTGTCCTTCCACCCGTCGTGAATCAGCCCGTCGTCCATCGTGGCGGCCGCCTGCCGCCAGGCCGGGGATATCTGCCGCTCGACGATCTGGAACTGTCCGCCGTGGACATGGATCGGGTGAGCGGTCGTCATCATGCCGCCGGAGTTCGAGAACTCCCAGTCCTCGGTGACCCCGAGGCGAATCCGTTCATTCGCCGCCACGTCCGTCATGTCGAAGGGCTGCCCGTTCAGCATCCAGCGCATCATCGCCATCGAGACCGCGAATCGTCGTGGTTGACCGCGATTGACGACCTCCTCGGCAGACCGCCACTGGACGGGCGACAGGCGTCGCGGGAGCGAGAGCCGCGTTCCTTTGCCCTTCGCGATGAAACGACAGATCCGGAAGGCCGCGCCGTTGGCCAGCGACGGGCCGCCGGAAGTACGGCCGCCCATCATGCCGCCGCCCATCATGCCGCCGCCCATCATGCCGCTCCCGATGTCGAAGCCGCGGCTCTCCAGCCAGACACCTTCGCTCGGCTGGGGGCTGACGAAGTCGGTCCAGATCTCGATGCGCTCGGCCGGGGCGAGCATGACGAAGGGGCGCGCGATCGGCGCCGTCAACAGACCGCCGTCCGTGCCGATGACCTGCATCGGGCGGCCGTCGCTCCAGGCGAGCTTGTAGATGCGCGCGTTGGAGCCGTTCAGCAGGCGTAGCCGATAGCTCCCGGCGCGGACGTCGAACGACGCGTCGGTGCGTCCGTTGACGAGGATGCGATCTCCGAGGAACCCCAGCATCGGGTTCGGGGCATAGACGAGCTGCCCGTTGGCGTCGATGAGGCGGTCCTGAATGACGAGCGGCAGGTCGAAGTCAGGCGCCGGCAAGCCGCGCGCGCCGTCGTCGCCGTCCGTGACCAAGAACAGGCCGGCCATTCCCGCCGCCACCTGATACCCGGTCCGGCCGTCGGGATGTGGGTGATACCAGTAGGTGCCCGGACGATCGTCGACCCGGAATTCGTACTGGCGCCGAGCACCGGCCTCCACGGCGAAGCGCGGGTGGCCGTCGTTCTCCTCGGAGAGGTCGAGGCCGTGCCAGTGGACGATCGAAGGTTCCTGGAGGTCGTTGTCGAACGCGACCCGCACCCGCTGACCGGGTCGGACGCGAAAGGTCGGGCCGAGGTAGCCCGCATCATCCTGTGAAAACGCCGTCGCCGCTCCTGCCAGCTGCTTCCCCTCGAAGCGAAGAACCTCGGTCGTCCTGGCGCTCGAGCCATCCAGCGCAACCTGCGCGCGCGTTGCCTTGAGCGCGATCTCGAGATCTGCCGGTGGCCGCGCCGGTGAACCCGTCGCCGCCGGCGTGGCCGAGACCCGACGGCCGCACCCGGCCCCGAGCCACAGCGCCCCGAGCGCGCCAGCTTCGAGCAGCCGTCTCCTGGAAGGATCCATCTCGTCCACCTCGCCGCTCGAGAGGTGCAACTCGAATGCCGCGCGTCGGGGCCTGGCGGGTACTCGCGGTCGATCTCTTCGAGCGCAGCCGTTGCGGGGGAACGTGGGTCTCGCGCATGAATTGCGCCAGGGCGGGCCGGGCGCAGGCATCCGAGCTGGCACGCCGTTCGCACCTGCTCCTCCCATGAAGACGCGAACAATCGTCGCCTCGTCGACGCTGCTCGGCTGCGCCATCGCGGTCGCGCTCATCCTGCGCCCCTCCCACACGATTCCGCGAGGTCCCGAGCTGGCGGTTCCAGAGCGGATCCCGCCCGCAATGCGGGCGGTCATCGCCAGCAAGATGCGCCGGCACAGGGAACAGCTGCCCGCGCTCGTCTCGAGCGTGATCGTGCTCGACTACGACGGTGCAGCGAGGGCCGCCGGCGAGATCTTCGACGAGCCGGAGATTGCCCGTCCGGTGAGCGGCGACGAGCTCAACAGCTTGCTCCCCGAGAGATTCTTCGTGTTGCAGGGGGCCCTGCGGGGCAACGCGCGTCGGGTGGTCGAAGCGGCGGCCCAGCGGGACAGCAGTCGATTGGCCGATTCGTTCGGCGATCTCCACGAGGACCTGCGTGTCCTGCCACGACGTCTATCTGCGCGGCGCCCCCTGAGGCCGACGGGAATGCCGGACGGTCGCCGCGGCGAGAACCAGAACCATAGGAGCACCCAGCCAGATGCTCGGCTGAACGAGCGTCAGAAGGCCAAATAGCAGGCCTGCCGCCGTGAACGTGGCCGTGTGCCAGCGCCAGGCGCGTCCCTCGAGGACGAATACCGCCGAGACGACGAACAGCGCGAAGGTCAACGCCCAGAGCAGGACCTGGATGTCGTCGAGCACCGTCGAAACAGATCGGTCTTCCGCGCGCGCCTTGATGCCCTCCATCATCTTCCGTTCCATCGCGAAGTGGATCGGCTCGAACACGCTCCGTTCGAAGCTCGCACCGAGGAGCCCGAGGCTTCCGCGGGCCCGCCCGCGCATGACGAGGCGCGAGGTCGTTCCGTCGACGGGTTGGACGACGAAGGCCCAGGTTCCGTCGGGACGGTCCGCGAGGGCGGTCCCGGGGCGGCGCGTGTAAAAGACGAGAGCTTGGCCCGGATAGTGGAGCGCCAGAGGCGCCTGCCCGATCCCGCCGGCGGCGTTGGGCGGGTACATCCAGAGCTTGTCCCCTTCTTGCCAGTACTGCAGAGCAGGGATGAGGAAGTCGAGGTTCCTCATGTGGCAGCCGACGAGATTCTCCAGGATCGCGTAGCTGTAGAAGCCGCCGCGATCCTGACCGATCTGGGCGACCCACGGCCAGACCTGCGCGGCGGGGGCCCGGATCAGGATGGCCCGCGTCTCGCGCGACGCCCCTTGCCAAAGCAGGGTGTCGCCCGGAAGCGCTGCGTTCTGCAGCTCGTGGTCGGCGCCCCAGCTCGAGTACCAGGGGCGCGCGACGAGAAAGAAGGCGAGCAACAGCGCCCCGACCGAGGCTGCCAGAGCGCCTGCACGAACGACGGCTCGGGGCACGTCAGCTCCCGGAGCTCATGGGCGGGGCCCGCCGCTGGCGGACCGCCTCGACGTGTGCCTCGAGCTGAACCTGATCGCCCACCACCACGCCGCCCACGTCGAGGTCCTGATTCCAGCGCAGCCCGAAGTCGCGTCGGTCGAAGCGCCCTTTCACTGAGTAGATGGCTCGCTCGCTTCCATCGTCGTCCTTTCGCTCGTTGCGCTGAGTGATCTCCAGCGCAACGTCTCCCTCGGTGCCGTGAAGCTGGAGCCGGCCGCGGACGACGGGGTTGCCGCTGTCGGGCAACCGGATCTCGGTGCTGCCGAAGGTGGCTCGCGGGAACCGCGCGACGTCGAAGAACTCGGCCGAGCGGACCTGGGCATCGCGCTCCAGGTCGGCCGTGTCGATGCTGGCGAGATCGACCCAGACGCGGAGGCGGGACCTGGTCGGATCAAGCTCGTCGACAGTGATCGTTCCGCCCCAGCGTTTGAACTCACCCTTGATCTCGTGGACCACGATGTGCCGGAGCGAGAAACGAAGCGTCGAACGCTCGGGATCGATGCGCCAGTCCTGGTCCAGCGAGGTCCCGCCCTTGTCGACGGCGAGAGCGCGGCGCAGGTGCGCGCCCACGACCTTCCCGAGCTGGCGCGCGGCCCAGGGATAGAGCACGAGCTCCTCTCGGGCCGCGTGGGCTCGCAACTCGTCGACGAAGCTCTTGACCTGCTCCAGTTTCAAGCAGTGCAGGTCGAGATCGATGGCCAGCGCCACCAGCCGTCCCCTGATCCGCGCATGCACGTCGAGGATCTCCCGGGCCTCTTTCGGCTGGGACTTGCTGAACATGGGGAGCACGTGTGCCTCCTCAGCGTCCAGATGAGCGAGCAGCTGCCGCTCGAAAGCCTGCCAGGCCTCGTGAACCTCAGAGGGATCTTGATAGCCGGCAGCGGTGACGATCGTTTGGAAAGACTCCTCGAGGCGTTGATGATCGTCTCCCAGGATCGTCCGGATCGATTCTTCGAGATCGGATCGTTCGGCTGTCGTCGACATGCTCATCTCCTTTGGGGTTTCTCGAGAAGCTCGTGAAGCGCCCGCAGCGCATCGATTGTCGTGAAGACGCCGACCACGTGCTCGCCTTCGCAGATCACGGTCGAGCCCAGCTTGCGGTCGATCATCGTGGCCACGATCTCGCCGATGGGGACGTCCGGTTCGACGGTGAAGACGCTCTCCACCATCGCCTCCTCGACCCGGACGTCGGTCGGGTTGACGCCCGGCAGCGACTCCACCAGGAAGAGGTCCCGTTCGGAGAGCAAGCCCACGATGCGGCCCCCATCCAGCACCGGAAGGTGGCGGACCTGGTTGTCCACCATCATCTTGCGGGCCGCGGTCAGAGACCGGGTCGGTCCGATCGTGTGGGGCGTTGGCGTCATGTACTGGCGCACGACCGGAAACTGGTGGGTCGGTCGATGGGTGTTCACGGTCCGAGCTAACGCAACCCCAATGCCAATTGGACGACGACGGGAATCGCGGCGCGAATGCGCACTTTCTGCGCAGGGTCGCCGTCGTCGGCGAAGGGAATGCCGGTTCTCGAGCGCTGAAGTCCAGGTTCCGATGGGAACGCCGGTTGCAGAGCAAGAGAGGAGCCCGAAAAGGAGGCTTCCATGTTCTCACGCTCGCTCGCCATTCTCATCGCCCCCTGGCTGCCCGCCGCCGCGCTGATCCTGTCGCTGGGACCGGCCCACACAGCCAACTATCTGATCGCTGGGACGCTGGCGGTCATCCTCTCGGCGTTCTCGCTGATCGACCGGCGCGTTGGCTTCGCGGTCGGTGTCGTGGCCGCCTGGGTGGCGTTCACCCCCTTCATCTTCGAATCGACGCTGGTCGAGCAAGTCATCGCGAGCTCGTGGGGCGTCGCCATGTTCGCCTGCATGGGCGGCCCCTTCAGCGAGGCGCCGCGCGTCGAGCGGGTCGCTTCCGTGCCGGTCACCCCGTCCGCCTCGATCGCGAGCGACAGCAGGGTTCCCCTGGCAGCGTAGTCGCGCGGGAGGCGCGGAGGCTCTAGGATTCCCGCCGTGAACGGCGGGGGGAAGGACGCCTTCTGGGCCCAGGCGCAGCCGGCGCTGCTCGGAGACCTGCGCGCCGCCGTCTCGGGACTGAGCCAGGAGGAGGCTGATACCCGGCTTCGCGAGGTCGGTCCGAACCTCCTCGCCGAGCATCGGCGGACCGACCTCCCGACCCTGATCGTAGGCCAGCTGGCGAGCCCCATCGTTCTCATCCTGCTGGTCGCGACCGTCCTGGCCTTCTTCCTCGGCGACGCGAGCGATGCGTCGATCGTGCTGGCGATCGTGGCCGCCTCCGCGACGCTCGGGGTCTGGCAGGAGCACGGAGCATCGCAGGCGGTCCAGCACCTCCTGGCCCAGGTCGCGGCGCGGGCGCAGGTGCTGCGGGACGGGGAGACACGCGAGGTTCCGTTCGCCGAAGTGGTTCCCGGGGACATTGTTCTCCTGAGCGCCGGCCGTAGCGTTCCCGGGGACGGCGTTCTGCTGGAAGCGCGCGATCTCTTCATCTCCGAGGCGGCGCTGACAGGTGAGAGCGAGCCGGCCGAAAAGTCTGCCTGGCCCGACCCCGCCGGAGACGCCGCTGGCGCGGCGGACCGGCGCGGTCTTCCTCGGCACGCACGTCATCAGCGGCGCCGCGCGGGTGCTCGTCGTCAAGACCGGCTCCAGGACCGAGCTCGGGCGCGTCGCCGCCCACGTCGCCACGCGCGCGCCCGAGACCGACTTCGAGCGCGGGCTGCGGCGATTCGGCTACCTCCTGATGGAGGTCACGCTGCTGCTCGTCCTGGCGATCTTCGCGGTCAACGTCTATTTCCACCGGCCGGTGCTCGAGTCGTTGATGTTCTCTCTGGCGCTGGCTGTCGGCCTGACACCCCAGCTGCTGCCGGCGATCGTGGCGGTCAACCTGGCCCGTGGCGCCTCCCGGATGGCCGCCGAGAAGACGATCGTTCGCCGGTTGGCCTCGATCGAGAACCTGGGGAGCATGACGGTTCTGTGCTGCGACAAGACGGGCACCTTGACCGAGGGCCGGCTGACCTTCGAGGGCGCCGTCGATGCGGAGGGAAACGAAAGCGAAAGGGTGCGGCGGCTCGCCTTTCTCAACGCCGCTCACGAGACCGGTTACGCGAGTCCGCTCGACGAGGCCTTGCGCGGCCTCGCCGTCTGCGCGGTCGACCCGACGCAGAAGCGCGACGAGATCCCGTTCGACTTCGTTCGGCGCCGCCTCTCGGTGCTCCTCGACCTGGAGGGCGGGCTGCTCGTCACCAAGGGCGCCGTGGCCGCGGTGCTGGACGCCTGCGACAGCGTGGAGACGAGCTCGGGCATCGTCCCCCTGGATGGTCGGCGGGACGCGATTCGAGCCGCCTTCACGGGCGCCTGCGAAGATGGCCTGCGCGTCATCGGGGTCGCCTACCGGTCCCTGCCCGCGATCTCTCGCGTAACCCGGGGCGACGAGCGCGCGATGACCTTCGCGGGGCTGGTCCGTTTTCACGACGCGCCGAAGGCCGACGTCCGAGCGGCGCTGGACGAGCTCGGAAGCCTGGGCGTGGCGGTGAAGGTCGTCACCGGCGACAACGCCGTCGCGGCGCGGGCCCTGGCGCGTGCCATTGGCCTTCCGAACGCGGTCATCGCGACCGGCGCCGAGGTGCACCAGGCTGCAGCGGCGGCGCTTCCCGCCTGGAGCCGCACGGTCGACGTCTTCGCAGAGGTGGAGCCAACCCAGAAGGAACAGATCGTGGCGGCATTGCGCAAGTCGGGTCACGTGGTCGGATTCATCGGAGACGGCATCAATGATGCGCCCGCCCTGCACGCGGCCGACGTCGGCATCTCGGTCGCCGGTGCCGCCGACGTCGCGCGCGAGGCCGCCGACATCGTCCTGCTCGAGAAGGAGCTCACTGTCGTCGCCCGGGGATTGCGCGAGGGCCGCCGCACGTTCGCCAACACCCTCAAGTACGTGTTCATGGCGACCAGCGCGAACTTCGGCAACATGTTCAGCATGGCGGGCGCATCCCTGTTTCTTCCGTTTTTGCCGCTGGTCCCGAAGCAGGTGCTGCTCACCAACCTGCTCACCGATCTTCCCGAGATGGCGATCGCCTCGGACAACGTGGACGACGAGGCGACAGCAAAGCCGCAGCAGTGGGACATGCGCCTGGTGCGCCACTTCATGATCGTTTTTGGCCTCCTCAGCTCCGTATTCGACTATCTGACGTTCGGTGCCTTGCTTCTCCTTTCGGGTGCCAACCCGATCACCTTCAGGACGGGCTGGTTCATCGAATCGGTGGTCTCCGCCGCGTTGGTCGTCCTCGTGGTTCGCAGCCGGCGGCCGCTCGGGCGCAGCCGGCCCGGGCGCGGCCTGGTGCGCGCGACCGCCTTTTGCCTCTTCGCCACCGTGTTGCTTCCGTTCACTCCGCTGGCTCGGCTGCTGGGTCTCGCGCCGCCACGACCGTTGCTCCTCCTGCTCATCGGCGGCATCGTGCTCGTCTACGTGGCCTCGGCCGAGATCGTGAAGCGCTGGTTCTATGCCGCGGCCCGAAAGGCCAGGGTAGCGCCCCTGCCGGCATCCGGGCTGCATCAACCTTGGCCATGAGTGGCGTGCCCGACATCGTGGGCGATCTGTCGCGGCGTGAAGCGTACGAGACCGATCCTGGACGCATCGAGCTGCGGGCGACGCACGCATCGTGGGTGTTTCTGACGGAGCGCGAAGTCTGGAAGGTCAAACGGCCGGTCAATCTGGGGTTTCTCGACTTTCGAACCCTGGAGGCTCGGCGGCGTGCCTGTGAGGAGGAGGTGCGCTTGAACCGGCGCCTGGCCCCCGACGTCTACCTGGGCGTCCACCCCATCCATCGCACGCAAACCGGGTGTGGGTTCGTGGGCGACGGCCCGATCGTCGACTGGGCCGTCCGGATGCGGCGTTTGCCCGACGACGCCAGCGCCTCGGCGCTCCTGGCTCGGGATCGACTCGACGCGCGGCTGCTTTCGACGGTGGCCGAGAAACTGGCCGCGTTTCTCGCCGAGGCGCAGGTGGCGTCGCCTTTCGGCATGCCCGACGCCCTCGGTGTCAACCTCGACGAGAACTTCTCCCAGGTCGCACCTTTCGTCGGAGAGCTGCTCGATCAGAAAACGTTCGACGAAGTGCAGGCCTTTCAGCGAGGGCAGCTGGCGGGGGGGAAGGGCCGGTTCGCCGCGCGCGTCGCCGAGGCGCGTATCCGGGAGGGTCACGGCGATCTTCGCCTGGAGCACGTCTACTTTCTTCCAGGTGGGGGCGGTCGGCTCGAGCCCATCGTCATCGACTGCATCGAGTTCAACGAACGCTTTCGGTGCGGGGATGTGGCGGCAGAGCTGGCCTTTCTCTCGATGGAGCTCGAGGCCGCTGGGCGGCCGGATCTGGCGTCCGGCCTCGTCGCCCGTTTCGCGGAGGCCAGCGATGACTTCGGTCTTTATGGTGTGCTCGACTTCTATCTCTCCTACCGGGCCTGGGTTCGGGGGAAGGTGGCCGCGTTCGTGGCGGGCGATCCGGCGACGCCCGCGGACGTGCGCGCTTCCAAGCGGACCGAGGCCCGCCGCTGCTTCGGGCTCGCCCGGGCGTTTTCCGGGGTACCGCTGGACCGCCCGTTCGTGGTCGCGATCGGCGGCCCGATCGGCAGCGGAAAGAGCACGCTGGCGGCCAAGCTGGGGCGCGAGCTGGCGGTCCCGGTCGTCAGCTCGGATCGCACGCGAAAGGCGACGGCCGGTATTCCCTCGGCCGTTCGGGCAGACCCGAGCTGGTACACGGCCGAGGCGCGCGCTCGGACGTACGAGGAAATCATCGGTCGCGCAGGTCGGGTGATCGATGCCGGCCGCGGGGTCATCCTCGATGCCACGTTTTCGACATCGCACTGGCGACAGCGTGCCGCGGCCGCGGCCCAGGCAGCGAACGCGGCTTTCGTTTGGGTCGAGGCCCGCTGCCCGATGGATCTCCTCCGGCAGCGCTTGGCCGCGCGGCGCCAGAGCCCGTCGGTTTCGGACGCCGACGAGACGCTGCTCGGTGACTTCATCCGGAACTACGAGCCGGCCGGCGCCGGCGATCCTGGGCCTCATCTGTTGGTCGAAACCAGCGGCGGCTCGGAAAGCGCAACCAGCGCGGCGCTGGTAGGGCTGTCGGAGGCCGGAATCACGCCCGCCCGCGACCGGCGCGCCTTCTGAGCTGAATCTGCGCAAGTCCTGCGCGGACCAGGGGGTGGGGTGCATTCCTTGCGTGGTCGGGCCCTGATGAGGCGTTCTCGGCGCCCGTCGGTCGGTGGTCCGAGCGTTGCAGTTCAGACGAATATGACGAGCGCGGCAAAGAAGATTCTGATGGCCACCGACTTCTCCGAGGGGAGCGACGAGGCTCTCGGCCGGGCAATCGAGCTGGGGAGCGAGATTGGCGCGACCTTGGAGCTGGTCCACGTGCTCGAGGTCGGCGTCGAGCAGTTTCCCTATGGGCCGCTCTTCGGCCCCCAGGAGACCGGCGGGATCGTGGCTTACGTCGATCGCGAGCTCTCTCGGCGGGCCGATCGGGCGAAGGCGGCGGGGCTGCTCTGCCACACCAGAATGCTCGAAGGCACCACGCATGAGGAGATTGTCCGAGAGGCGCGCGACAGCGCGGCCGATCTCATCGTGATCGGGACGCATGGGCGTCGGGGGCTCGCCCACGCGATGCTGGGGAGCGTCGCCGAGCGCGTGGTGCAGCGCGCGAGCTGCCCGGTCCTCAGCGTTCCCTTCTCCAAGAAAGCGGCGTAGGCGTTACCATGGCCAACGTCAGTCAAGCAGTCGCCCATCCGTCCTCGAGAGGAGCGTCCCGCGCCGTGGAAAACAAAGGAAGAATTCTGGTCGTCGACGACGAG
The DNA here is from genome assembly GCA_963831685.1 of uncultured Pseudomonadota bacterium. GTDB lineage: Bacteria > Myxococcota_A > Polyangia > Fen-1088 > Fen-1088 > JADGRB01. The sequence goes on along the minus strand of CAWHRJ010000002.1, from coordinate 227,642 downwards.
GTGAACGCGCGAACGGCCCTCCTCGAGCTGCTTCGCGACGAGGGGTACATCGTGGAGTCCGCGGCCGACGCCTTCAAGGCGCTCGGCAAGGCGGCCGAGTTCGCGCCCGATCTCGTCTTGACGGACCTCAAGATGCCGGGGATGGACGGCCTGCAGCTCCTGGGAAAGCTTCGCGAAAACGATCCCGATCTGCCGGTCATCGTCATGACCGCCTTCGGGGAGGTCGAGACGGCCGTGCGCGCCATGCGGTCGGGAGCCCGCGACTATCTCGCCAAGCCGGTCAACGTGGGCGAGCTCTCGGTGGTCGTCGCGCGCGAGCTGGAGCAGCGGCGGCTCCGTGCCGAGACGGGGCTCTTGCGGGCCCGCCTGGCCGAGAAGTACAGCTTCGACAACATCGTCGGCAGCTCGGCGCCGATGCAGGCGGTGTTCAAGACCGTGGCGCAGATCGCGCCATCGCGCGCCAGCGTCCTCATCACCGGCGAGTCGGGCACGGGCAAGGAGCTCATCGCGGCGGCGATTCACGAGCGGAGCCCCCGCGCCAAGGGGCCGTTCGTGAAGCTGCACTGCGCGTCGCTCGCCGAGTCGATCCTCGAGAGCGAGCTGTTCGGACACGAGCGGGGATCGTTCACCGGGGCGCAGACGCGGCGCGACGGGCGTTTTCAACAGGCGAACCACGGGACGCTGTTCCTGGACGAGATCGGCGAGATCTCACAGGCCGTTCAGGTCAAGCTGCTGCGCTTCCTGCAGGAGCGCGAGTTCGAGCGCGTGGGCGGCAACGAGACCGATCACCGTCGACGTGCGCGTCATCGCCGCGACGAACCGGAACCTGCCGCGGATGGTCGAGGAGGGGAAGTTCCGCGAGGATCTCTACTACCGGCTCAACGTCATCAGTCTCGAGATGCCGGCGCTGCGCGTGCGTCCGTCGGACGTCTCGCTCCTGGCGTCGCACTTCCTGCGCAAGTACGCCGCCGAGAACGGAAAGGAGCTGCGCGGCTTCTCCGCCGAGGCGCTCGACCACCTGACCGCCTACAACTGGCCGGGGAACGTCCGCGAGCTGGAGAACGTCGTCGAGCGGGCAGTCGTCTTGGCCCAGTCGGCGGAGGTGACGCTGGCCGATCTGCCGCCGCAACTCGCGGCGGTCAAGGCTCGGGAAGGCCTTCAGATCCCCGGGGCGACCTTGGACGAGATCGAGCGCTACGCCATCACGAAGACGCTGGAGTCGACGGGGGGGGCCACCAGCCGCGCCGCCGAGATCCTCAACGTCAGCGTCCGGAAGATCCAGTACAAGCTCCACGAGTACGAGAGCGCGCCCAAGTCCGCCCGTCCGCCCCTGCGCCCAGAAGAAACGTCAGACAAGACGCCAGAAGAGAAGACGTCGTCATGACCTCGAGCCGTCGCGGCTGGGCGGGAGCGTGAAGATGAAGCACGTCCTGCCCGGCCGAGACGCGACCCGAATACTTCCTTTGTGATCGGCAACGATGCGATGGACCAGCGAAAGGCCGAGCCCCGTCCCTTGGTCCTTGGTCGTGAAGAACGCGTCGAAGACGGGCAGCTCGTCCGAAAACCCCGGGCCAGTGTCCTCGACGTCGACCTCGAGCTGATCTTGACCGGCGCGGGCCCGCAGCGTCAGCTGGCCCCCCTCTGCCTGCATGGCCTCGACCGCGTTCCGGGTCAGGTTGAGCAGCACCTGTCGGAGGCGTTCGGCGTCGCCGGCCGCGCGGGGGAGGGTGCCGGGGGCTTCGACCTTGACGGAGACGTGCGCCGCATCGGCCTCGGGGCCGATGAGCTCCGCCACGCCGGACAGGAGCGCTGCCAGGTCGACCGGACGCGGATCGAGAGGGACCGGCTTTGCGAACGCGAGAAAGTCGCGAACGAGGCGATCGAGCCGTTCGATTTCGCTCTTGATGACGCGGGCGATCGGGATCGCCCTGTCGCCGGATTCGCCCCGCTCGAGGCGTCGTTCCAGGACGGCCAGTTGCAGTGACGCCGAGTTCAGGGGATTGCGAACCTCGTGGGCGAGACCGGCCGCCATCGTGCCGACAGCCGCCAGGCGCTCTGCCCGCATCGTCCGCAGCAGCATCTCCTGCTCGTCCGTCACGTCGATTCCGACGGCATAGACGAGGGGCGCCCCGGTCGAGTCCGAGACTTCGGCGCGGTTCCAGCGAACCTTGCGCGCCCGGCCGGCTTTGGTCGGAAGATCGCGCGGGCGGTCGCCCGTTCCCACGAGGTCCCCGACCTCGGTCCCGATCATCTCCGTCCGGCTGTAGCCGGTCACGCGCTCGAGCTGCTTGTTCCAGGTGGCGATCCGGCCGTGCTCGTCGAGCTCCAGGACGAACGCCGGCATCGATTCAACCATCTCGCGGTGTCGGCGCTCGGATCGTTCGAGATCGATGCGAAGGCGTTCCCTCTCCTTGTAGAGCCCGGCTTGGTCGAGCGCCCGGCGAGCGGTGTCCAACAGATCGGGCGGCGAGACCGGTTTGAGCACGTAGGCGAAGGCGTCGCCTCGCACGGCGGCGATCGCCCCTTCGAGGGTCGCGTTGCCGGTGACCAGCACGAGCTGGATGAAGGGAGAGCGCGCGCGAAGCGGTTCCAGGAGAGAGAGCCCGTCACCGTCGGGCAGACGTACGTCGATGAGCGCGACGTCAAAGTCCTGGCTCTCCGTGAGGGCCAGCGCCGACTTCCGATCGCGCGCGATGGTCGTCTGGACGCCGAGGGTCCCGACGATCTCCGCCACGTTTTCCGCGAGCGCGTCGTCGTCGTCGACGACCAGGACGTGTCCGCTCATGCGGTCATGTTAGACGCGATCGGGGTCGAAGGGAGCACGATGAGGAAGGCCGCGCCGGTTTCGCTGGGATCGAGATCGATGCTGCCGCCGTGCGCCTCCAAGATACGCCGGCAGAGCGCCAGCCCGAGCCCGCTCCCCTTCGCCTTGGTCGTGAACAGCGGCTCGAACACGCGATGGCGGGCCTCGACGGGGATTCCAGGGCCGTCGTCGCGGACACGCACGCGCGCGGCGGAGGGGGAGAGCGCCTGGCCGGAAACGTCGATGCGGCCGCCCCGAGGCATCGCCTGCGCCGAGTTGGTGAACAGGTTGACGAACACCTGGCGAATCTGATCGGGATCGACGTCGGCCGCGAGATCTGCGGGGTCGGTCGCTATCGTGACCTGGATCGACGTCGGGAGAAGCGACAGCTCCGCCGCGCTCTCGATCAACCCCCGGAGCTCCGTGCGGAGCCGACCCGGCGGCCGATTGCGCGCCAGGTCCAAGAGGTCGTGAATGGTCTTGTTCGCACGGGTGATCTCGCCGCCGATCCGGTCGAGATGCTTGGCGACGTTGGGGGCCGAGCTCACCTCGGGCCCGAGATGCTGACGCAGCAGAAAGAGCGATGACTCGATGACGCTCAGGGGGTTGCGCATCTCGTGACCGATGGCGGCCGCGAAGTGGCCGATGGTGGCCAGGCGTTCCGCGTTGCGATTCTTCACCACCAGGTCTTCCCGGTAGGTTTCCAACATGATGGCCAGCTCGAGATCCAGAATCTGGTGCAGCGCGGTCGCCGTTCTCTGCAGGGCCACCGCGTCGTCGACCAGGCGGTCACGAACGACGTCGAGGAGGTGGATGCGGATTCGGTTCATCGCCGTGAACATGAATCCCTGCGGCAGGCCGATCTTCACGTGGACGCGTCCGATGCGCGCTCGGAGGTGGTAGTACGCCTCGTCGTGAGGTCCGAGCAGCAAGGTGTCCAGCCATCGGATCAGCGTCTGTTTGAGTCGCCCGATCTGAGGTGCCCCCCCCGTGATGGCCGCGCGTGCGTCCGGGTGGGCCTCGATCGCCGCATAGAAATCGTCGACGATGGGGACGAAGGACGGCTGGACGAGAGGGTGAGCTTCCCGAAGCGCCGCCGAAGACGCTTCGCTGAAGCCCACATAGCTCTTGAGACTGTCGAAGAACGTGAGGTCCACGCTTGGTGTCTCGTCTTCAGGTCACGTTCGTTCGGGGCTTTCGGCCCAATCGCTTCTCGACCTCCAGAACGGAGTTGGTGGTCTTGATGACGGTGTCTGGGTTGAGGCTCATCGATTCGATCCCCAACTCGACCAGGTAGGCCGCCATGTCGGGATAGTCCGACGGCGCCTGACCGCACAGGCCGCTGTGGATGCGGTTCCGGCGGCAGCCCTCGACCGCGAGCCGGATCATCTCCTTCACGCCCGGGTCTCGTTCGTCGTAGTCGAAGGCGACGATGGCGCTGTCTCGATCGACACCGAGTGTCAGCTGGGTCAGGTCGTTCGAGCCGATGGAGAACCCGTCGAACAACTTGGCGAACTGGTCGACCAGGATGACGTTGTTGGGGATCTCGCACATCGCGTAGACCTTGAGCCCGTTGTCACCGCGCCGCAGGCCGAGCTCGGCCATTCGCTTGAGGACCTGCTCGGCCTCTTCCACGCGACGCACGAAGGGAAGCATCAGGATCACGTTGGTGAATCCCATCGTCTCCCGCACGCGCTTCATGGCTTGGCACTCCAGCGCGAAGCCCTCTGCGTAGGCCGGGTGGGCGTAGCGGGAGGCGCCGCGGAACCCCAGCATCGGGTTCTCCTCGTGCGGCTCGAAGTCCGCCCCACCCAGCAGGTTGGCGTACTCGTTGGTCTTGAAGTCCGACATCCGGACCACGACCGGCTTCGGCCAGAACGCGGCGGCGATGGTTCCAATCCCCTCCGAGAGCCTCTCGACGAAGAACGCTGCGCCGTCGCGGTAGCCCTTGATCATCCGGCCGATCGTTTGACGGGTCTCGGGGTTCGTGACGCGGTCTGGATGAAGAAGCGCCAGAGGATGAACCTTGATCGCTTCGCTGATGATGAATTCCATCCGCGCCAGCCCCACGCCGTCGTTCGGTAGGAACGAGGTCTTGAAGGCAAGGTCGGGGTTTCCGAGGTTGACCATGATCTCGGTCGCGGGGCGCGGGATCGCCGCCACCTCGGTGTGGACCGTGTGGAAGGCGACCTCGCCGTTGTAAACGCGTCCGGTGTCGCCTTCGGCGCACGAGACGGTGACGGAGCGACCGGCGGGAACCCGCGTCGTCGCGTCGCCGACACCGACGACCGCGGGCACGCCCAGCTCACGAGCGATGATGGCCGCATGGCAGGTCCGTCCGCCTCGATTGGTGACGATCGCGGCGGCGGTTTTCATCACGGGCTCCCAGTCGGGCGTGGTCGTATCCGCGACGAGGACCTCGCCGGGTTTGAACTCCGCCAGTTGCGAGAGGCTGGTGATGACACGCGCCTTTCCGGCCGCGATCTTCTCGCCCACCGAGCGCCCCTCGGCCAGGACCTCCCCGCGATCGTCCAAGACGTAGCTGCCGATGGTGGTCACGGCATGTCTCGCGGAGACCGTCTCGGGCCGGGCCTGGACGATGTAGATCTGCCCGTCGAGACCGTCCTTGGCCCATTCGATGTCCATCGGCCGGCCGTAGTGGGTTTCGATGGCGATCGCACAACGGGCCAGCTCCAGCGTGTCCTCCTCGGTGATGCAGAACCGGGTCCGGTCGTCCTTGGGAGTCGGAATGTTGCGGGTCGTCTGTTTCGTCTCGCCGTCGACGAGGATCATCTTGACCGCCTTGTCGCCCAGCCGGCGTCGCAAGACGGCGCGATGCCCGGCGGCAAAGGTCGGCTTGTGCACGTAGAGCTCGTCCGGGTCGACCGCTCCCTGGACGACGTTCTCACCCAGGCCGTAGGCGCCGGTGATGAAGACGACGTCTCGGAACCCGGACTCCGTGTCGAGGGTGAACATCACGCCCGACGCGGCAAGGTCGGAGCGAACCATCTTCATCACCCCGATCGAGAGCGCGACCTTGAAGTGGTCGAAGCTCTGATCGACGCGATAATGAATCGCGCGGTCGGTGAACAGGCTGGCGAAGCACCGTCGGCAGGCGTCCAGGAGACTCTCCTCTCCGCGGACGTTCAGGAAGCTGTCCTGCTGGCCGGCGAAGCTCGCCGTCGGCAGATCCTCGGCAGTGGCCGAGCTTCGCACGGCCAAGCTCACCTCTTCGCCGTACTGTTTCCGCAGCTTGGCGTAGGCGCCCCGGATCTCGTCAGCGAGGTGCTGGGGAATCCCGGCACCGTAGACGATCTCGCGGGCAATCTTCGCGCGCCGGGCCAGGTCCGCCACATCGTCGGGCCTGAGCTCGTCGAGGATGCAATGCAGCCGACCCCAGGCGCCGGCCTCTTCCAGCATCAGGCGATATGCCTCGGCCGTGACGGCGAAGCCGTTGGGGACCCGGACCCCTTGCCCGGCCAGCTTGCGGTACATCTCGCCCAGGGACGCATTCTTGCCCCCGACCAGAGGGACGTCGTCATTGCCGATCTCGTCGAAGAACCTGATGTACTTGGAGCGCTCCATGGTCCTTTCCCTTCGGAACTACGAAAAGCATTTCCCGTGCCGCTCATCGGCGGCGGCGGCCGCTCGATCGCGGGAAACGACGCGCAGAATGTGCGTCCACCAACCCCTGGCGCGAATTTCTGGCGCCGCGGCGTGCTAGTGGTAGCCGTCGGTCTCGCCGGCGGCGAGCTTGCCGCGGAAGGTCCGGTAGAGGTGCGTGAAGGTCACGGCGACCAGCAGGAACGCCACGGGCCACCAGCCCAGCGCCACCCCCATCGCGTAGGGCCCCGTCGCGGCGCCCTCGATGGTCAGGGAGCGCGTCGGATCTCCGGTCGCTGGAAGCAGGACGGGGAAGAGGGCGAAGGCCGCTCCCCCCAGCATCGACGCGAGGTACGCCACCGACGCGAAGAAGGCGGCACGCTCGTGCCCTCTGCGCGCCGCGACGGTCATGACGACCAGGCAGGAGGCGACGGCCAACGGGATCAGGAGACCAGCCGGATGAGAGCGGAAATTGTCCGCGACGGTCGGGCGGACGACCAGGGTCGTACCGAGGCTCACCAGAGTCAGTGGAGGCAGGAGGTAGGTCCCGAGACGCGCGATGCGACGAGCGCGCGCGTTGAGCTCACCGGTAACGCGCATCGCGAGATAGTGGGCGCCGTGGGTTGCGATGGCGACCAGCGCGACCACGCCGCAGGTGACCGTGTACCAGTCGAGAACACCGGGCTCGGGACCGGGACGAAAGTTGGTCCAAAGGGGCAGGAAGAACGTCCCATCGGCGTCGAGCGGAACGCCGCGGATCACGTTGCCCAGCGCCGCCCCGAAGAAGACGGGAAGCAACAGGCTGGAGACCATGAAGATCGCGTCGCAAGCGTCGGCGAGCAGCTCGTCTCCGAGGTGCGCCCGGAGCTCGAGCCCCAGGGCGCGACCGATGAGGAGCCAGAGAACCATCATGAGCGGGAGGTAGAAGCCGCTGAAGCTGGCGGCGTAGAGAGCGGGGAACGCGAAGTAGAGCGTTCCCCCCGCGGCCAGCAGCCAGACCTCGTTCGCATCCCAGACCGGACCGATGCTGCGCCTGACGAGGGCGTGCTCTTCGGGCGTGTTCGCCACCCACTTGGAGATGGCGCCGACGCCGAGGTCGAAGCCGTCGAGCACCACGTAGGCGACGAGCATGACGGCGACCAACAAGAACCAGAACGTGGCCATGGTGGTCTCCTTACTCCGCCGCCCGGGTGGCCGGTGTGGCGGAGAATCCTCGGGCAATGACCCGTGTCATCAAGAGGACGAAAGCGATCGAGAGCAGCGCATAGAGTCCCATGAAGCCGAGCAGCGAGAAGAGCGCGTTCCCCGCGGAGACGCGCTGCGAGGTGCCGGCGGCGGTGCGCATGAGACCGTAGACCAACCAGGGTTGCCGGCCGACCTCGGCGGTCATCCAGCCGGCCGTGTTGGCGATGTAGGGGAGGGGAACGGCGAGCACCAGCGACCAAAGCAGTGGCCGCGAACGCTCCAGGCGCCCGCGAAGCAGGGCGAGCAGCGCATACGCCATCAGCGCGATGAACAGCGTCCCGAGCCCGACCATCACGTGATAGCTGTAGTAGAGAAGGCCCACGTTGTCGGGCCGCGCGTCGGCCGGAAACTGGTCGAGCCCCGTGACCGAGGCGTTCCATCGTCGGTGCGTGAGCGCGCTCAGCACCGACGGGACTTCCAGCGTATTGTCGATCCGGCGCTCCTCGGTGTTCGGCTGGCCGACCAGCACCAGGGGGGCGCCCGGCTGCGTCGCAAACAGCCCCTCCATCGCCGCCAGCGTCGCCGGTTGATGGTTCGCGACCAGCTGCCCCTGACGATCGCCGGTCGGGAAGAGCTGCCACAGGCTCGCCACCGCAGCGACGATGACGCCGACCTTCAGGAGCCCGATCGAAGCCCGTTCGTCGTCGGTCGCCTCATGGCGGAGCACATAGTAGGCGCCGAGGCCGGCCGTGGCGAAGGCGCCGGTCACCAGCGCCCCGCCCATCGTGTGCAGGTACTGCCAGAAGGCCCAGCGGTTGAGCAGCAGCGCCGACAGGCTCTCGAGCTGGACGGCACCGTCCGGGCGAACGCCGTACCCGACCGGGTGCTGCATCCAAGCGTCCGTCGCCACGATGAAGTACCCCGAAAGCCAGGCGCCGGCGAAGACGGCGAACGCCGATGCCAGATGGGCTCGCGGCGAGAGGCGCTTCTCGCCGAACAGAAACAGCCCCAGGAACGAGGATTCGAGGAAGAAGGCGAACATCCCTTCCATCGCCAGCGTCTGGCCGATGACCCCGCCCGCGAACTTGGAGAAGCGGGCCCAGTTGGTCCCGAACTGAAACTCCATCGGGATCCCGGTGACCACGCCGAACACGAAGTTGATGGCGAACAGCCGCGCCAGCAGGCGCGCGGCCTCGGCGTAGTGCCTTTCGGGGTGGCGCAAGGCCAGCACCTTGAGGATCACGATCATGGGCGCCAGACCCATGGTGAGCTGGGGGAACAGGTAGTGGAACGTGGCCGTGAAAGCGAAGTGAAGTCGATGCACGACGAGCGCGCTGTCCATGTCCGTCCTTTCCGGCAGCGTCCGATGCAAGGCCTAGGCTAGGGCGAAGCCGCGGAAGACGCCATCGCTCGCTCCGGATCGCGCAATTCTTGCGCGCTATCCGGTTCGGGGGTCAGCGCAACCAGGTGATGAGCGGCAGCTCCGACGGAACGCTGGCAATTTTCGATGCGGGAATGACCCGGGGAGTCCAGTCCGAGACGGGTCTGCCGTCGGGAACGGTCGCTCGAAAGAGAAACCCGTGGCTCGTCCCCGGCAGAGGGCCGGAGGCCGCCATCGCGACGCGCGTGGGATCGCTGCTGGGAGCAATGGGAGCCGCGAAGAGCTCCACCGCCACGTCCTCGACCGCCACTTCGTTGAGAAAGACCTCGACCGAGATGTGTTGGTCGTGGTCGCCCGCGCGAACGTCGAGCGCGCCGAAGCGGATTTGGTTCCAGCAGGTCGCGACCCGGTGGGCCCAGCGCTGCAGATCGCGCGCGATGGCGCCGTCGTCGGCGAGACGTGCCGCGACCTCGAGCTCGGCGGGATGGTAGAAGCCCGTCACGTACTCGCGCAGCATCCGGTTCGCCGAGAATCGCGGCGTCAGGCGGGACATGCTGGCCCGCACCCGTTTGAGCCAAGCACGCGGCAGGCCCTCGGCGTCGCGCTCGTAGAACGACGGAACAATCTCCTGCTCGAGGATCCGGAGCAGGTCCTGGGCGTCGCGCCCGTCGTCGCTCGGCGAGTGCGGATTGCCAATCGCCCAGCCGACGTCCGGTTCGTAGGCCTCGACCCACCATCCGTCCAGCGCTGAGAGGTTGAGGCCCCCGTTGACCAGAACCTTCATGCCGCTGGTCCCGCAGGCCTCCCACGGTCGGCGCGGCGTGTTGAGCCAGACGTCGACGCCTTGAACGAGCTCCTGCGCCAGCGAGAGATCGTAGTCTTCGAGAAAGACACAGCGCATCCGGACCTCGGTCTCTGCCGCGAATCGTGTCCACGCCTCGACCAGCTCTCTCCCTTGCCCGTCGTCCGGGTGGGCTTTGCCGGCGACCAGGATCTGGACGGGGCGCAGGGGATTGAGGAGCAAGCGGCGGAACGCCGGCTCGTCTCGAAGGAGCAGGTTGGGCCGCTTGTACTCGGCGAAGCGGCGCGCGAAGCCGAGGGTGAGGACGTCGGGATCGAGGACGCGCGTCGCGACGTCGGCTTGCCCGGGTGTGGCGCCGCGGTGAGCGAGCTGGCGCTGGAGACGTGCGCGGGCGCGGCGCACCAGCTCCTCCCGGGCGCGGGCCCGGACCGACCAGAGGCTCCGATCGTCCACGGCCGCGATTGCGGCTTCGAGCCGGTCCGCGGGGCCCCGCCAGCGGTCGGCGCCACAGGCGGCCGTCCAGAGCTCGTCGGTGGCAGCCGAATCCCACGACGGCACGTGGACGCCGTTCGTGACGTGGCGGATCGGGATCTCTTCCCTGGGCCAGCGCGGGAAGAACGATCGGAAGACCTCCCGGCTGGTCTCCGCGTGCAGCGCGCTCACGGCGTTGACACGCGTTGCTCCGCGCAGCGCCAGGTAGGCGGGTCGAAAAGGCTCTTCGCCTCCAGCGTCGGGCGCGCGCCCCAGGGCCAGCAGCTCGTCGAAGGTGATTCCCAGGGAGGCGAGATAGCCCTGCTCCTCCTGGAAGTACTTGGCGAGCACCTTGGGCGAGAAGGTGTCGAAACCCGCTGCCACCGGCGTGTGCGTGGTGAAGACGTTGCCGGCCCGCGTTCCAGCCAGCGCTTCGCGAAAGGTCAGATTGTGCTTGTTCATCGCGCTGCGCGCCCGCTCCAGGATCGCGAACGCCGCGTGCCCCTCGTTCAGGTGGACGGCGCCGGGCTCGATGCCCACCGCTTCGAGCAGCCGCCAACCGCCGATGCCGAGCACCATCTCCTGCCGGAGTCGCATCTCCGGGCCATCGCCATACAGTTTGCCCGTGATGCCGCGGTCGACGGGGTCGTTGGTCGGGACGTTGCTGTCGAGGAGGTGAAGGGTGACGCGACCGACGGTCGCTCGCCAGCCGCGGAGCCAGAGGGTCCGCCCCGGCAATTCCACCGGGACGCTGATCCAGGCGCCCGTGGGGTCGAGGGTCGGTTGGATCGGCATGGCGACGGGGTCGTTGTACGGATAGAGCTCTTCTTGTCGGCCGTTGGCGTCGAAGGTCTGACGAAAGTAGCCCTCCTGATAAAGGAGCCCGACCGCGACGAGCGGCACGCCGAGGTCGCTGGCCGCCTTCAGATGGTCCCCGGCCAGGACGCCGAGACCGCCGGCGTAAAGAGGAATCGCTTCACCGATTCCGAACTCGAGGCTGAAGTAGGCGACCGGCCGTGACAGGTCTCCCGTTCCGCCGTCGAGCACGGGAGCGGCGTCGAGGTAGGCTCGCCTGACGGCCAGGATGCGATCCAGACCGCGACGAAAGACGGGATCGTTGGCCATCGCTGCCAGCCGGGGCCGCGACACGTTCTGCAGGAGAAGCCAGGGGTTGGCGGTCGCCTCCCAGGTTTCCGGATCGAGCGCGCGCCACAGGTGGTCGGCGTCGTGGCTCCAGGTCCAGCGGAGGTCGACAGCCAGCTCCGCCAGCGGCTCGAGGCCCGGCGGAAGATCAGGGAGCAGGAAGGCGTCGTAGGTCATCCCGGCCAAGCCGGAAGAGCCGGTCCGACGGTTCGGCTATCGCGATCGTCCCTCATGGCCTCGACCCTCGCCACGATCTCCACCTCGTCGCCCACGACGATGCCACCGACGTCCAGGTCTTGGTTCCAGTGCAATCCGAACGACTGCCGGTCGACGATGCCCCGAGCGGTATAGGTCGCCCTCTGGCGGCCCTCGACGGTCGTCGTCTCACCGACCTCGGCCTGAAGTTCTAGATCGTGCGCGATGCCGTGGAGATTCAAGATCCCCTCCACCACGATCTGCCCGTCCGAAATTTCCACGTTGGCGCTCTTGAACTCGGCGCGGGGAAAGCGAGCGACGTCCAGGAATTCACTCGAGCGAACGTGCGCGTCACGCTCTTGATCTTCCGTGGTGACGCTCGCCAGCTCGACCCACAGGTAAACGCTCGACAGCCAGGGTTGCTGGCGGTCGATGAAGAGGGTTCCGCCCCAGCGCTTGAATCGACCCCGGATGTGCTGCACGACAATATGCCGGAGGTTGAAGCTGAGGCTGGAGCGAGCCGAATCGATCTCCCACCGCTCAGTCGTCGAGTGATCGCTCACTGTGGTCATGTTCATCGGTCGTGCATGACGAGTGCCAGCGACAACTCGGCGTCGTTCGGTGAAGATCGCGTAAGAAGTGCGCGTGGTCGGTAGCTGACGCTGAACGCTCGGGATCACCCGGCAGATGCTTCAGCCGCGGTCACTCTCGGCCGTGATAGCCTGGCCGCCGTGTTCAGGACGTTCCGGGAGAACGTGACCGCTTACGTCGGCTTCGACGAGGCAGCCACGGCTTCCCTGCGTGAGGCGCATCCGCTGGTCGCGCCTCACTTCGCTGCCATCATCGACGACTTCTACGCCACGATCGAAGCCCATCCCAACGCCCGCGCGGCGATCACCGGTGGCGCGGCTCAGATCGCGAGGCTCAAGGAATCGCTCGTCCGGTGGATCGATGAGCTCTTCAAGGGGCCCCACGACGAGGCGTATTTCGAGCGGCGCGCCCGGATCGGCCGCGTCCACGTCCAGATCAATCTCCCGCAGGTCTACATGCTGACCGCCATGGATCGCATTCGGCTGCGGTCGGTCGACGTGCTTCGGGACGCGGTCGGCGTCCCGCCGGAAGCGCTTCGTCGCATGCTTGCGGCGCTGCATCAGATTCTCGACATCGAGCTGGCGATCATGCTGGAGACGTATCGAGACGACCTGTTGAGCAAGAACCGGACGGCCGAACGACTGGCCACCATCGGCCAGTTCGCGGCGGGGATCGGGCACGAGCTGCGCAACCCGCTCGGCGTCATGGAGAGCTCCGCGTATCTCGTGACCCGGCGGCTGGAGCAGCTCGAGATCACCGACCCCGGCGTGACCCGCCACATGGAGAAGATCACCACCGAGGTTCAGCGCTCGGGAAGGACGATCAACGATCTCCTCGAGCTGGCTCGGAGCCGTCCGCTCAAACGGCGCACCGTCGACGCGCGGGAGTTCGTCATCGAGGCGCTCCCGGCCGCGCATCTGGCGCCGACCGTGGAAGTGGCCGTGGAGGTCGCGCCCGGCGTGCCGCTCGACGCCGACCCCGACCAGCTCACCCGCGTGATCACCAATCTTTGTATCAACGCCAGCCAGGCGATGAACGCCGCCGGGCACGTCTGGATCGATGCGCACCGAGAAGGCGCCGCCACCATCCTCCGCGTGCGGGACGACGGACCGGGCGTCCCCTCCAAGGTGCGCGAGCAGATCTTCGAGGCCCTGTTCACGACGAAGGCAAAAGGGAGCGGGCTCGGCCTGGCACTCTGCCGCCGCATCGCCGAGGCGCACGGAGGGACGGTGACGCTGGAGCCGTCCGACCATGGTGCCGCCTTTCGAGTCCTCATTCCGGACGCCGGGACCTAAAAAGGCCGCTGCTGGGGCCTGTCGACCCCGAGCGAGCTGGACCGCCCCGTAAAACGACGGTCCGAATCATCATCTCTCCGGACGCGCAGGAGATGCGGCCGTCGATCGTGGCGCGCGCAAGGTTTTCGCGGTTGCGCGGTCAGCTTGACCGGGGCTCGCCCATCTCCCATTCGAAGTAGTGCCGCGCGAACCGCACGAAGTCGGCCTCGGTCACGATTCCGACCAACTTGCCGGGTGCCCGTGACTGACCCAGGATTCGAGGATCCGGCGGTGGGTAATCAATCCGACCAACCGCTCGCCGTGGTGATTGCCATGGATGAACCGTTGAGCAAGGACGATGCCGGAATCGACCAGGCCCGATGGCACGACTCGTGCTCCTCTGATGGCTCGAGAGGAGGAACAGCCATGAACGAAATCGGTTGGTCTGCGCCCGAGAAGCCGGTCGATGCGGGAACGGCGCGGCGGGGCATTCTCTGGCAGCACGTCCGTCTCCGGCAGCTCCTCGAGCGGGCGCAGGCACTGGCCGAAGCGCGGCTCGACGGGGATGTTTCGGTCCCCGACGCCATTGCCTCGGTGATCGGCGACCTCCGTTCGGTCATGGAGGTTCACCTGACGTTCGAGGAATCCGTGCTCCTCCCGTTGTTCCGCGACGACCTTCCGCTCGGGCCGGAGCGGGCCGACAGGCTCGTCGACGAGCACCGCCGGCAGCGCGCGATGCTGGCCGGCCTTCACAAGGAGGCCTCCCACCATCCCGAGCTTCCGACCCTTGCCGCGAAGCTCTCGGCGCTGACGTCCTGGCTGCTGGCGGACATGGACGAAGAGGAGCGTGCTGTCTTGAACCCGGACACGCTGCGGGACGACGTCGTCGTGATCGACCAGACCTGCGGGTGATCGTCCGCCGGCGACCCTAGGTTTGCGCCTGCGGTGCGACGATGTCGAAGGAGAGCGTCACGACGTCCCGGATGCCGACGGTTCCGCTGGCAAACGAAAAGGGCGTGATCTTGAAGTCGGTCTGGTGCAGCTCGATGACGCCGATCGCGTGGAGGGTCCCGTTGTCCAGGGAGACGCGCGCCGGGATGATGATCTGCTTCTTGACCCCGTGAAGAGTGAGATCGCCGGTGATGCGAACGTCGAAGGTTCCGTCGCCGCGCCTCTCGGACGTGACGCTGCGGCTCTTGAAGACGATGAGCGGATACTTCGCCGTTTCGAGGACCTCCTCGCGCAGCGCGGACTCGATCGACTGGCGCGCGCCGATTTCGTTCTCCCCGAGCAGATAGAGCGAATTCGCCTGGACGGTCAGTGAGAGCGAAACGCCCCGCGGATTGTCCCGCATGAAGGTCGCCTGTCCCGTGAAGTCGCGCACGCCGATCTTGTGGTCGTGGGCGAACATCGCCGAGAGCCCGGTGGTCTCTGTCTCGACGATGAATCGACTCTTCTTGGCGTCGACCTGGTAGGTCGCCTTGGCGGGCAGCGCGGGTGCATTGCCCGGGGTGGGCTGGCTGAGGGTGGCGGAGGCGAGCCGGCCACCGAGACAGCTGAACGCGATGATGACGAGCCGACGATTGAGCTTCATGCCCTCGCGGTATTGCAGCCGCGGTGCCAACCGGCTTCTCGGCCAGGGCACCGCGCGCGAGACGCAAGAGCTGCGTTCCGGACCAAAGGCCCACCGTCCGCGCGCAGAATCTGCGGGGTTCCAAAGTCCCGGTGGGCGGGGCAGCTGGTGGGCCGGGATTTGCAATACCGAGTGGGAGCATGGTCATGTCGAATCACCCGGTTCACCTCGACATCGAGCATCCGAAGCAGACGGCGCGCATCCACGTCGTCACCCGGCTCGTGCTCCTGGCTGCGTTTGCGGCGCTCGGGTGCTCGGGCATCTACTGGTTCTTGTACCTGGCGCTGCCCGCTCTGGCGGCCATCGCCATTCTCCGCAAGGGCGGCGAGCGCTACCTGACCGAGGACGCCCCGGGGATCGTGAGGGTCCTGCGCTGGCTCGCCTCGGCCTACGGCTACCTCTGGCTCCTGACCGACTTCCTGCCGACCGCGGACGGCAGTCCGGTCGACTTGCGCATCGAGGTCGGCGGCCATCCCACCGCCGGATCGGCTCTCTTGCGGCTTCTTTTCAGTCTGCCGGCGCTGGTCTTGCTGGTCGTGCTCTCTGCCATCGCGGGAATCTTCTGGATCGCGGGCGCCGTCCTCATTCTGCTCCGTGAGCGGATTCCGGGCCCGTTCGCGGACTTCTTGGCCTTCGCGCTCAGGTTTCAGTTCCAACTGGTCGCCTATCACCTCTCCCTGGTCGAGCGATATCCGTCTTTGCGGACGGCAGCGGTTGCCCATGCCGCGGCCTAGCGGAGGCGATAACCGACTCCTCGCTCCGTCTCGATTCGCACGCCGCCGCCTTCGAGCTTCCGGCGCAGGTGGGCCACGTGAACATCGACGACGTTCGTCCCCGGGTCGAACTCGTAGCCGAAGGCGGCCCGCAGGATCTCCCCGCGCGGCACGATCTGGCCGCTGCGCCGCAGCAGCAACTCGAGCAGCGCGCGCTCGCGGGGCGAGAGCTGGACGGGGCGGCCGTCCACGATGGCGTGCCGTTCCTCGGCGGGAAGGACGACCTCCCCGCAGGTGAGCTGCGCCCACCGCGGCGCCGCCGCTCGCCGCGTCAGTGCACCGAGGCGAGCCACGACCTCCGCGCCTGAGCACGGTTTGACGACGTAGTCATCGGCCCCGACCTCGAGGGCGCGGATCAGGTCGTCGACGGAGTCACGAGCGGTCGCCACCAGGATCGGGGCCCACATGCCGCGCTCCCTGGCCCTGGCGATCACCTCGATGCCGTCCATGTCGGGCAAGCCCATGTCGACGATGGCGGCGTCCAGATCGTGCCGCTCGAATCGCCTCAGCGCCGCCGAGCCCGTGCGGACGACGTCCACCCGAAGGCCCCGGCCTTCGAGGGCTTCTCCGAGGGTCGCCGCGAACAGCGGGTCGTCCTCGACGATCGCCACCAGCATCGGCCCGAGCCTACCACGTTGGGCTCGTCTCCCGGTTTGCTGTCGTCAGCCGCGTTACAAGTTTATGGTCGACGTCTTCACGGTCTCTTAACGATAGGAGCGTTGTTCCGGAGGCCACGCTCCTCCAGGATCCCCGGGGTGAGCTCGCGCGGTTGGATCCTGGTCGTCGACGATCATGTCGCGATGGCCGAGAACATCGCCGAGATGCTGGAGATGGACGGGTACCGGGCCTCCGTCGCGGAATCGGCCGAGCAGGCGCTTGCGTTTTTCACCGACGAGATCAGCGCTCTCATCACGGATTTTCGCATGAGCGCGGGGAACGGCGCCGAGCTCATCGCGGCGATCCGGCGGCGAGGCAGCGGGATCCCGGCCGTCGTACTGACCGCCTACTCGGACAAGGCGACGCACGATGCCTGCACGAAGGCGGGTGCCCTGGCTGTTCTCTCCAAGCCCGTCGAGATACCCCGACTGCTCGCGCTCGTCTCGAGCGTCGTCCGGCCCTCGAGCGCCTGATCCGAGTCGCACTTTTTGCCGATCGAGAGCGCGAGGCGCAAGAGCTGCGCGGACAGATTCGCTCGAAGCCGTCCTTGCTGCTTTCGCTGTTGGTACGAACGTTGCCCTTATCCGGGTCATGCAAGTCGTGGCCGAGCGTCGCCCGAGACAACGGTCGAGGGCGATCCCCACGCCGATGCCTCGCATCGCGGTGCTCTCCGACCAGGAGTTGTATCGGGACGGGATCGTCGAGATCCTCCGCCAGCACGGGTTCAGGCGCGTCGAAGGCTTCGCCAGCTCGGGGGCCCTGCTGGGGGTCGCCCGTATTGCTCCCCTGGATCTCGCGCTCGTGGACCTCGCGCACGAGCGCGAGAATTCCGAAGCGCTCGCGCGCGGCTTGCGGGCAGCGTGGCCCAATATGACCTTGGTGGCAATCGGAACGCGGCTGCAGCTGGCGGCGAAGGCGCAAGATGTGGACGGGTGCGTCGAGCTGCCGACCGACGGCGTGGCCCGGCTAAAGGCGATGGCCGAAGCCGTCGCCCGTCGCCACCACGGTCCGATGAAGTTCGCGACGTCACCCGAGGTTGCGCAGGAGCGTCTCACCTGGGCGTCACTGACGCCGCGCCAGCGTCAGGTGCTGGGGCTTCTCGCGTGTGGCCTGGAGAACTCGAAGATCGCTGCGTCCCTCGGCGTCTCGGAACGAGCGATCAAGGCCCATGTTGGCGGGTTGCTCGAGAAACTTCATGCGAACAACCGAACCGAGCTCGCGCTCGTCGCCTGTCGGGCCGGATTCGTTCCGCCATAGTCACTCCGATCGGCCGGGTCGCCCCGACGTGGCGGGGGTTCCCTTTCGTCCATATTGAGTGTTCCCGTCCGTCACGCTTAAGTGGGGCAGGAATGACGGAGGACGCGGGGAAGCGCCGCCGTGTGGTGACCGGCGACGACGATCTGGATCTGACCAGGAGCATCGCCGTGCTTTCTGATCGGCGCCTTTGCCGGGACGGGATCGTCGAGATCCTGAGGAAGCATGGGTTCCGCCGCGTCGATGGCTTCGCGAGCTTCGCGGCCCTGCTCAAGGCAGCCCGCGGCGCCTTGCCCGACCTGACGCTGGTCCACCTGTCACACGAACGAGAGGATCCGGAAGAGATCCTCGGCCGACTGCGGTCGGTTCGCCCGGACGTCACCGTGGTGGCGATCGGGACGCCGGTGCAACTGGCGGCGAGGGCGCGCGACGTCGACGGATACATCGTGCTTCCGGGCGACGGCGCGAGCCAGCTCGTCGCAATGGCCGGGACCGTCAAGCCGCGACAGCGTGGTCCGCTCACGTTTCCGGTCGCACCCGAGGTCGAGCGGCAGAGCCGGACCTGGGCGTCGGTCACTCGACGCCAGCGTCAGGTGTTGGGCCTGCTCGGCCGTGGGATGGACAACCTCAAGATCGCCACCTTCCTCGGGATCTCGGAGCGCGCCGTCAAGGGACACATCGGCGGGCTGCTCGAGAAGTTCGGTGTGGGAAACCGGACTGGACTCGCTCTCATCTCCTGCCGCGCCGGCCTCTCGAAGGTCTGAGCCAGGGGCGTCGGTCTTCAGCCGCGGACGGGTCCTGGAAATGGGTTCCCTTTGGTACGGCTTGAGTGTTCGTGTCAGTCATGCATAAGTTCGGCGGTCATGGCCGCCCCAGAGACCGGGAACCGGCCTGGCGTCATCCTCGGGGAGGCCCATTAGGTTGAGCAAGCGGACGGCGGCCGGGGTCGCGTGGGCCAGGGAAGTGCTGGCGACAGAGGGCGACTCCGGCTCCAACGCGGAGGCGTGTGCCGCGGCGGCCTGGCGCGTCTACGAAAAGGTCAACGCGCGATTGTCCCCGCTCATCGGGTCTGCCGGTATCCAGGCGCTGCTCGTTCGCAGCGCGAAGCTGGCGTCGGCGGAGCTCGCTCCCCTCGCCGAGGTCGCCAGCCCAGAGGGGCTGTCGAAGCTCGGGGCGTGCCTTTCGAGGCTCGAACCCGCCATCGCCACCGAGGCGGCCGCGGTCCTGTTCGGAACCTTCTTCGACCTCATCACCACGTTCATCGGAGAGCGGTTGACGGTCGTGGCGCTGCGAAGTGCCTGGCCGGCGATCGAGGACATGGCACCCAGGGAGAACAGAGAATGAACGAGCGTGTTCCGATTCGAAACCTGCCCTCCGGGGTATCCGGCCTCGACGAGGTGTTGGGCGGAGGGATCCCCGAGTTCTCGTTCAATCTGATCGCCGGCGGGCCGGGCTGCGGCAAGACGACGCTCGGGCATCAGATCATGTTCGCCAACGCGAGCCCCGAGCGAAAGGCGGTCTACTTCAGCATCATCGGGGAGCCGCCCATCAAGATGCTGCGCTACCAGCAGCAGTACGGGTTCTTCGACACCTCGAAGATCGCCGACGGCTCGGTGCGCTTCATCCACCTCGGCGAGGAGGCGCTCGAGGGAGGGATGCCCAAGGTGCTCGAGGCCATCGTCGAAGAGCTGGAACGATCGGCCCCGGCGCTCGTCGTCGTGGACTCGTTCCGGGCGATGGTGCGGAGCACGCTGGCCGGCCCGGCCGGTGAGACGCAGCTCACCGACTTCATGCAGCGGCTTGCGCTGGCGCTCACCAGCCACCAGGCCACGACTTTTCTCATCGGGGAGTACAGCGACAACGAGCACGACAGCGCCGTGTTCACGGTGGCGGACGGGCTGCTCTGGCTCTACCAGGCGGTCGAGCGCAACTCCGTCGTGCGCAAGGTGCAGGTGATCAAGATGCGCGGCCAGGGGCAGATCCCCGGGCTGCACACGGCCCGCATCACCAGCGACGGCTACAGCGTCTTCCCCCGCATCATCAAGCCCGAGGAGCTCGTCACCGACCACCCGCTGCAACACCGCCTCAAGACCGGCGTGCCGGGGCTGGACAAGATGATGGCGGGGGGCATCCCGCGCGGATACTCGGTCCTGGTGGCCGGTCCGTCCGGCTCCGGCAAGACGGTGCTCTCCAACCAGTTCATCGTCGAGGGGATCGCGGAGGGCGAGAACGGGATCGTGGCCGTGTTCGAGAAGCGGCCCAACGACTACCTGCAGACCACCCCGCGCGGCGAGGAGTTCCAGAAGCTGATCAAGCGGAAGAAGCTGGAGGTCCTCTACCTGCGCCCGCTCGATCTCTCGATCGACGAGACCCTGCTGGAGGTTCGCGAGGCCGTGAAGCGCGTCGGGGCCAAGCGGGCGGTGATCGATTCGCTGTCGGGCCTGGAGCTGGCGCTGGCGCCGACGTTCCGCGAGGACTTCAGGGAATCTCTCTATCGAATGATGGGCGCGCTGACGGGCCTCGGCGTCACCGTGATGGCCACCGTCGAGCTGGCCGACTCGTACGTCGATCTCCGATTCAGCCCCCAGGGGATCGCGTTTCTCACCGACGCCATCATCATCCAGCGCTACATCGAGATCGACGGGGAGCTGACGCGCGCGATGGCGGTCGTCAAGCTGCGCGCCAGCCAGCACAGCAAGGAGCTGCGAGAGTATGACATCACGTCGCAGGGGGGGATCGTGGTGGGCAAGGCGCTGAAGGGATACCAGGGCCTGCTCACGGGGACCCCAGCTCCGGGCGGGACGAGACGGAAGAGATGACTGCCCGGCGCTCTGGGGCCGAAGAGCTATTTTCGGCAGTGCGACTGCCGCGCCAACCGCCAGCCACACCTCGACGTCAGAGCGCCGCCGTCTGATGACCGAGGCGGAGTTCCAGGCGTTCGAGGCGGTCGGCGCCCTCGTCGCCGTATTCGACCTCGAAGGACGGATCGCCTTCTGGAACCACCAGTGCTCCGAGCTGACCGGTTACTCGCTCGAAGAGGTGCGCGGCCGCCAGCTCTGGGACTTTGCCTTGTTGCCCGAGGATATCGAGCCGGTCAAGGCCGTCTTCGCGACCCTGCGGACCTCCGATCATCCGGGCCCCTACGCCAACTACTGGGTCACCAAGACCGGCGAGCGACGGTGGATCGCCTGGTCGCACACCTCGACGAGATCATCCGATGGACGGCTGCAGTACATCGTCAAGACGGGAATCGACCGGACGGAGAGCAAGCAGGCTTCGGATGCCCTCCGTGTCGCGCGCGCCAAGCTCGACGCCCGCGCCGCCGAAGCCGGACAGCTTCACGAAGCGGCGCGCCGGGTTGCCGACGACCTTCGCGAGGCGAACCAGCACATGGTCAGCGCGACGATTCGGGCCCAGGAGATGACGGAGACCGCGGAGGCCGCCCTGAAGGTCTCCGAGGACCGCGAGCGCGAGCTGCGGGTGATGGCGGAGCTCCGCGAGACGTTCCTCGGGATCGTCGGTCACGACCTGCGAAACCCGCTCGGCACGATTGTCATGACAGCCGAGATGCTGCGCCTCTCCAGTCACCTCGACGCGCGCGAACGGCTCGGCGTGTCGCGCATCGTCGCCAGCAGCAAACGCATGTCCCAGATGATCCGTGAGCTGCTCGATTTCACCCGCATTCGCCTGGGCGGAGGGTTCCCGATCGAGCCGCGTCCCGCCGACTTGTGTGAGCTGTGCCGGAACGTCACCGAGGAGCTGGGGCCCGCCGTTCGTCTGGAGGCCGAGGGCGACGTGACCGGGAACTGGGACCCGGAACGATTTGAGGAGGCGCTCTCCAACATCGCGGGGAACGCCGTCGAGCACGCTTCGGCGGGAACGGCCGTCGTCGTCAAGGTGCGCGCGGAAGGTGAGGAGGCCGTCGTCGAGATCATGAACCAAGGAGATCCCATTCCGCCGGACCTGCTCCCGGTCATCTTCGAGCCCTTCCGCCAGGCGACGCGCGGGCGGTCGACCAAGGGGAATCTCGGCCTTGGCCTCTACATCGCCAAGCAGATCGTGCTCGCGTTCGGCGGCAGCCTCGACGGGCGGTCGGCCGGCGGCACGACGACGTTCGTGATGCGTCTCCCCCGTCACCTCGGCACCGCCAGCTCGTCCGAACGGCGGCTATCGGGTGGCCAGGATCTTCACGACGCCTGACAGGGGCCTCTCGGCGTCCGCCTCGCTCCGCCGTGCGTCACCGCGAGGATCTTCACGACGGCCTCCTGGCAAACGAAGGAACCACCAGGACCGGCTTTGGGGAGCTCCAGACGACGTCGTCGGTGACCATCCCATGTTCGCCGCGCCGGCCGCTGGCCGCTCCGTGCGAGGCCATGACGACGAGATCGGGTTCGAAGCGGTTGATCGCCTTGAGGATCGCTTCACTGGGAACGACGTGAGCCGTCACGAACGTCCGGGTGCGGACGGCCGCCTGATCGATATCCTGGGGAACGAGTCCGAGAAGACAGGTCTCGATCTCCTCTTGGCGCGCCGGTTCGAGGCCGAAGCGGTCGGGTTTCGCGACGTGCGCGAGCACCACGTCGCCGCCCGTCGGCCGGAGCAGCCGGTAGGCCTCGGGGATGGCGGCGTTGCCGGCCGGCGAGAAGTCCGTCACGGCCAGGATCGTTCGGACGGGCGCCAGAAGCTCGGGCTTCGGCGCCTTGTCCCTCCTGGGCACGCAGACCACCGGCAGGTGCGCACCCCGGACGGTGGCGAGCGCGGTCGAGTGGCGTGTCTGGCTCGTTCCGATGACGAGCAGGTCGGCGTCGTCCGTCTCCGCTTCCCAGGCGAGCGGGTCCTCTTCGCCGCCCCACTTGGGTCGAATACGGAGCGCAAAGTCGGTCCCCACGGCTGCGTGAATGCGGGTACGGAGATCGCGCGCGAGAATATCGACCACCTCCTGATTCACCTCGAACGGCAGGGGCGGGTCGAAGCCGAGACGTTCGTGCTCGCGCGGGGGTGAGTACAGATGGACGAGGCGGACCTCGCACGGCGTGAGATCGAGCAGCTCTCGAAGCCACGCGAGCGCGGTGTCGCTCGCTGGCGAGAAGTCGATGCCGGCGACGACCTTGAGTTGCGTTCCGGCCCGCGCGCCCGCCAGCCGAGGACTGCTCGCGCTGGGGGGGACGACCACGATCGGGCAGGGGGCCGTCCGGATGGTGTGTTCGGCGACGCTCCCCAGAAAGAGTCGCGCGGCTCCCTTGCGGGCGTGGGTTCCAAGCACGACCAGACTGGCCCCGACCGCGCGCGCGTGCGGTCCTATCTCGTCCGGTGGACCGAGCTTGACGGAGGTTCGCACCTCGATTCCGGTCGCCCGCAAGGCGTCGGCCTGCTTCTGGATCTGGGCCTCGGCCGAATCGCGCAAGGCGGCGACCGCCTTCTCATCGAGGACGTCCGGTGAAAACGAGGCCGGGATGTCGAACACGTGAAACAGCTCGAGGGGATAGCCCGACAGTCGGCTGAAGGCGGCAGCGATCGAGAGGACGGAGCTCGAGGCCGCGGAGAAGTCCGTCGCGCAAACGATGAGTCCCATGGGTTCCGAAGAGCAGCATTCGTGCCGGCTCCCGTTCCCAAGCCCTGCCGGCAAAAGCGCGCAAACGATGCGCGCGTTGACCGAGATCGCGCAGGATTCTCGGGTCCGGGACCGTGGACCTGGCTCTACGGCTGAGCACACGCCTTGCAGTCAGCAGACCGACGTGAGCGCTTCGATCCGTGTCGTGGAGGTAGTCCAGGACCTGCCCCCCGATAGGCGGAATGGCGAGGGCGCCCTGCTGGTCAGGCAGCTCTCCGTCATTCGGGAGATGCTGGGGACGCTCGACACGGTGACGATCGCCGGACAGCACCACCTGATGGACAAGGTGATCGCCTTCGTGAACGGGCAACTCCGGCGCGCCCCCACGTGCTTGAGCGACCGGAACCGGGCGACGCTCGTCGATTTGATCACGCAGCTTCGAGGCGAGTCGGACCATTTGCTCCCGGATGCGGCGAGGTTCGCTCAACGCGCAGAGAACCTGATCAACCTGCTCACCGCGATCGGATAGCGACTTCGCGCTCCCCGCGGAGGTCTTCGCTCCGAGTTGGAACGGCCCTTGCTCGTCAAAAGGTCGTGACGCGATGGTCGCGTGCACGAACACAGGAGAGATGATCATGGCTGATATCGCTGTTCAGAAGAAGAACGCTGGTGAAGGCAGCTCGGTTGCGCGCCGCGACTGGGATCCGCTCCGCGTCATGCGTGAGATGCTGCGCTGGGATCCTTTCCGGGAGATGGCGCCCGTGCCGTCGCTGGAGATCCCCAACTATTCGCCGGCGTTCGAGGTCAAGGAGACCAAGGATGCGTTCGTGTTCAAGGCGGACATCCCCGGCACCAAGGAGCAGGACATCGAGGTGCACGTCGCCGGCAACCGCCTCACCATCTCGGGCAAGCGCGAGGCCGAGAAGGAGGACAAGGGCGACACGTTCTACGCCTACGAACGGTCGTACGGCAGCTTCGCCCGCGCGTTCACCTTGCCCGACCAGACCGACGGCGAGCACGTGAAGGCGGAGCTGAAGAACGGCGAGCTCACCGTGGTCGTTCCCAAGACCCCGGCCGCGGTCGCCAAGCGCATCCCCGTCGCTTCGGGCGACAAGCCCAAGGCGTGATCGTGAACGTCGCCCAGCTCATGAAGGCGGATGTCGAGATCTGCGCGCCGGACGACAATCTGGCGGCGGCGGCGTCCCGGATGTGGGACGCGGACATCGGGTGCCTTCCGGTCGTCTCGACCGACGGGCGCGTCGTCGGCATGGTCACCGATCGGGACATCTGCATGGCCGCGCTCACGCGCGGTCAGGCGCTTCACCAGGTCCCCGTCTCGGTGGCCATGTCGAAGGAGATCCTCTTCTGCTCGCCGGAGGCGACGCTGGCGGAGGCCGAGGAGATCATGCGGTCCGGCCAGGTGCGCCGGTTGCCGGTGATCGATTCGGAGGGGAGCCTGGCCGGAATCGTCTCCCTGAACGATCTGGCGCGGCTCGCGGAGCGGGAGATGGGCCGCAAGACGAGCGAGAAGAACAGGGATCTGTCGGCGCAGGAGGTCGCGGCCACGCTGGCGGCCATCTCGGCGCCCAGGCAGATGGACGGGAAGAGGGCGAGCGCGTGAACGTGAAGTGATCGCCGCCAGGGCGGCCTCGGCGGATGGTACGGCGAGCGCGTCGTAGCCGGACATCTCGACGATCTCGCAGAGATTCTCGGCGAGGGGTTCATGCTCCTCGACGACCAGCACGCGGCGTAGAAAGCCCCGGGAGCTGTCTGGTCGTCTCGCCTGACCGAGCTCCGCGCCGGCCACCGCGCTCAACACCATCTCCCCCTGTGCGACGCGCAGGTCCTTTCGCCCACCCTCGAGCCGCCGGTGTCTCGGTAGCACCGCGCAGAACGAGGCTCAATGTGGGCGATCGATCGGGCGGCGGGTCGCCGCGGAACTGGTGATCTGACTACAACGAATCCGGGAATGAAGCCTGCGCACGGGTGGCCGTCAGCGCACCGGCCGGGGCGTGGGCGCCGGGGGGCGCTGGTAAGATGGACGCGGCGTGCTGCCGACCGCCTGAAGCCACTGGCGCAGGTCGCCCGCGGCCGTTTCAGAAAGGAAACTCAGCGGCGGCATCATCAAGCCGAGCTCGCCCGCGTTCCGCGGTTTGTAGGCGACGTTGTGATAGAGGTTCGCCGCCGAATCTTTGTAGTCGTAGATGGGCGCCGAATCGACGAAGTCCCATCCGAACGTCGCGCCGATCTGGTGGACGCCATGACAAAACTGGCAGCTCTGGCGAAACAGGGTCAGTCCCCGTTCGACCCCTGCCTCGCCGCCCGCCTGGAACTGGGCGTCATAGGGCGCCGCCGAGACGAGCTCGATGCCCACGACGGTGTCCACGTGAGTCCAGGGCGAGAACGCCGGTTGGGTCTCCGGCAGGACGTCGGGATGCCAGCGGTCGGCGACCACCAGCTTGTTGCCGGCGAATTCGATCGGTCGCCGATCGAGCGGAGTGTCCTGCTTCGGTATCGAGGGGAACCGCGGACCTCGAGCGATGAACGGGGAGAGGCGCCGCATCGTGACCTCGTCACGAAAGCGGAGCGGGACGGCCATGCCGTTGGCGAAGTGCAAGATCGCGAGATCGAGCGAGGCGTCCGGAGCGAAGCGATCGAGCAGGCTCTTCACCGGTATCCCCCGATACTTTCCGACGCGGGCGTACTGAGCGTCGTATCGCTCCACGCGCGCGAGCGCGATCCTGTCGAGGTTGACGTGGGACGACCGTTCGTGAGGCGACCTCGGCTGGTCGGGGCGATCGCTGCCCCGGATCCAAATCTCGATCGCGGCGCCGGGCTTCGTCTCTGCTGCCGCATGCAGCGGTTGCAGCGCGAGCACCAGGAGAGAGGTGACGACCCGGACTCGCGCCACGAGGATCTCCTCACCCCGCCTTGTCGCGCTCGAGCTCGTTCACGACGAGGCGGTGGGACTTCAGGCTGCTGGATTGGGACATGACTGGACTCCTTTACCGGGACGCGGGCGGGGCGTGAGACTTCACGTCGCCGTGCCGGCGCCGAACGTACTCTTCGAGCTGGCGGCGCGCCGCTCGAAAGGCGTCGCGGACGGCGACGTGAGCGTCGGCGTGTGCCGCGTTCTCGTCGGAGGAGTGCCCCACGACGATCCGGTCCCCGGGGACGCCGAGCTCGATGAGCACCCGATAGAGCCCGCCCTGGTGGTGCCTGTGCGGCCCGTCGATCGAGACGCGGCAGTTGACGATCCCGTCGAACAGCGTCTCGAGGTCGTCGATCCGATCGCGGATCTGAGCCTCGAGAGCTTCACTCGGGGAGAGTTGATGAAACGTGATGTGCGGGGGTGTTTGCATCTCAGTCCATCTCCGGTGCAGGGGCCGGGGCCGACCTCGGCTCCGGCGGGTCGGTCAGGGTCGCCTCGGTCAGCAGATCCTTGAGGTCGATCTCCTCGAGCTCCCTCTATGCGAACGTCGTGCCGAAGATGGTCGGCCGAACGACGCCGGTCCTCGGCGCTTGGCCGGCGCTGTGCACGCAGCCCGTTCGTCGGTCACAGCGCCTCGCGCAAAGACTGCGTCGTCCCTCGTCGCGGGCGCCATGTTGGAGCGCCGCGGGAAACAATGGCCCCGATGTTGAATGAGCGGAGGGGAGAGGAGGTCCGGTCATGACCAAGCTGGCCAACATGTTCGCGACGCTGGTGGTGTCGATCGGGATCGCGCTTTGCGGCGGCGCGGCCCGGGCCGCGGTGCCCGAGGAGGAAACGCCGACGGTAGCCGGCGCGGCCTCCTCCGAGTTTCCGACCCGCCCCTGGCTGGTGCGGGCGGAGGCGTGGATACTCGAGACCCGGACCGGGAGCATCGGCCCGGATGTCGAGGTCGGCGTCACGGCCGGGCGGTTCGTGGCGGCCCGCCTCGCGCTCGAGGGGACGCTGATGGACGGACCTTCCGGCGCCTGGTCGGCGATGGCGAACGCGCGCTGGGCGCCACTGCGCACCGGAAACGGCCGGCACGCGCTGACCCTGGCGGGTGGACCGCTGGTGGTGGTGAACAACGGTGTCCACGGCACGACGCCCCTTGCCCACGCCGAGCTGGCCTACCTCTACCAGGCCCCCTTCGGCCTCACTGCGCTCGCGGGAGTGGGCCTCAACATGGCCCTGGTCGACTCGGGCTACGTTCCTCCCGACAGCTGCTTGCTCGACTGCGCGAGCGAGATTCACCGAGGCGATCTCCTACGCCAGGCGCGGCTGGCGGTCGGCTGGACCTTCTGAGCGCGAAAGCGCGCGATCTTCCCGGGATGAGGTTCAGCCGCGATCGGCCATGGGCGTATACATCTCTGCGACGATTCTTCCAAGAAGATCGCCTCGGGTGAGCATGCCGATCAACTTCCCGCTGCTCACGACGGGGAGACAGCCGACCCGGTAGGAGATCATCCGGGCGGCGGCTTCGCCAATGTCTTCGTCGGGCGACGCGACCGAGGGCGGTGCCGCCATGGCGGCGCGGACGACGTCAGAGGGGCCGTCGAGGCGGCGGTTCGCGCCGATCCAGGCGAGGATGTCTCGTTCGGAGATCACGCCCACGACCTCGCGGTCTTTCACGACCGGCAAGTGCCGGCAGGGCGTCCAGGTCATCCGATGCGCGGCGACAGCCAGGCTGTCGTCCTCGCCGATCGTCAACAGGTTGTCGGTGGTCATCACTTCACGAACCTTCATTGCAGGTGCCTTCCTTTCGAGCGCACGTTCTTCAGAACCAAAACCCCATGATCAGCTCCGGCATCGCCCAGGCGAGGAGCTTGTTCTTGGCGAATCCACCAATGTCGAAGTCGTCGGCGGCGCCGAAGGTGAGGACTGCGTCGAGCGAAATGCCAGTTCCGCCGGAGAGCCAACGCAGGCCAGCCCGAGTGCTGAGGGCCGGGAAGTCTTGATGAACCCCGGGGTGTGTGAAGTACTCGGCCAGCACGGCAAAGCGGGGCGTGACGTCGCCCCACCGACCCGGTCTCGCTGAGACGCCGACGCCGCCCGCGTACGCCGGCCCGCAGGATTGATTGCAGATCGCCACGAAGAGGAACTGCCCCTCGGCGTCGACGGCGAAGATCCCCCTTTCGAGCGCCACGCCGAAGCCGACGCCGCCCACGGCGTGGTTGGCGCTCATCACCGGGAGCTGAAGCTGCTCGTGGACGGTCCAACGTGATTCCGCGATTGTCGGGCTCTCCGCAGGCTGCGCGAGCACGGCGGCGCCGAGAAGGAGGGGGAGGGCGAGGGAGATCATCACCCCTCGGGCTCGACGTCCAGACGATCCTCGATCGCCTGGACACCCCGGGTTCCTCGAATGGCGCCCAGGATCGCGGATCGTTCCTCTCGCGATTGGACGACCCCTTCCACGACGACGCGGCCGTCGTCGACGTGCACCAGGACGTGGGCCGCCTCGCGGACCGCCCGGCGATTCAAGGCCTGGCGAATGGAGGCCGCGACGGCGTCCGGCTCGGCCACGCGGCTGACCTGCAGGCGATTCTCGAGGCGCTTGATCCCCTGGAGTCGCCCGACGGCGCGCTCGGCCTCCTCCCGCTGAATGGGCGTCGCCACGATGCCGTCGAGCACGACGACGCCGGTCGTCACGGTCGAACGAATGTTCTCGTCCGGAATCACGACATCCGACTCGAGCGCATGGCGGACGGCCTTCGCGATATCGGTATCCGTGAGGTGGGCCGACTGCGCGCTCCTGACCTGAAGCTCGTTCGCCACGTCCTTCACCCCAGCCACGTGGTGGGCGGCCTCGACCGCCGCGGAGCTGGTAGCCAGGTCCTCGACCGTGCCGCCCAGCGTGACCACGCCGTGGTCGACCTGGACCCCGATCTGCTTCTCACCGATCCGGCTGTCCCAGGCGAGCTCGCTGAGGACGTCATTCCGAATGTCGGTATCGGTCTTGCCGGTTCGGGTCGGGAAATCTGCAGTGGTCATGACCGTCCAAAGAGCAACAGTCATGCCCAGGCCGGGAACGCAGGCCGGCCTCGACGGGTCGCGAAGAATCTGCGCCCCGGCATCTCCTCGGCGCAGGTCCTGCGCCGCAGGGTCCCGCGCTGGCGATGGGGACGCGATGAAATGCGGGGAAGCTGCTCAGAAACAGCTCTGGCACCGCGCCTGCAAAGAGCCCCGGCACCTTCGAGGAGACCGACCATGAAGACGAATCAGAACTCGACGACGTTGAGCCTGGGCGCCGAAGTGTGGCGCTCGGCGCAAAAACTGCGCGGCGGGGAACCGATGAAGGCGCCCTGCCGGATGGAACGGTGGTTGCAACTCCTGGATGAGTAGACGCCATGAAGATCGTATGCGCGACCGACTTCACCCAACGCAGCCAGGCGGCCGCCCAGGTCGCCGTCGATCTCGCTCGACGGATGGGCGGTTGGGTCGAGCTGGTGCACGTCATGAAACCCGGCAGCGTCGACATCCTCGCGCTGACCGCCGACGCGGTCGTCCTCGAGGAGGAGGTTCGGGCGGACGTCGAGGCGAGGCTGGCGGCGGAATGCGACAGGCTCAGCACCGCCGCCGTTCCCGTGACGTTTCACGTCCGCGAGGGCGATGTCGAGGCGGGCGTGCTGGCGCGCGGCCGCGAGGTTCAGGCCGACCTGATCGTCACCGGGAGCCACGGGCGGTCCGCCTTGCGCCGGCTTCTGGTCGGCAGTGTCGGCGAGGAGCTCGCGCGCCAGGCCGATCGCCCGATTCTGGTGGTTCCCCCGGCGGTCGAGGGGCTCGCTTCATCCTTCGGTCGAGACAAGAAGCTGCGGGTGATGGTGGCGCTCGACGGGCGGGGCGCCAGCGCCAGCGCAGTCGCTTTCGTGCGCGCCCTGCGCGCTCACCTGCCTTGCGACGTCACCTTCCTGCGGCTCTACTGGGCGCCCGAGGAGTTCCGGCGCCTCGGACTCACCGGACCGCGTGATTTCTTGGGGGCAGACCCCGACGTGGTGGCCGACCTCGATCGGACCTCGCGCTTGCAGGTTGGCGCCCTGCCAGGCGTCGGGCTGACCTCGTTCGCCATCGAGCCGGCGTGGGGTAATCCAGCCACGAAGATTCTCGAGCTCGCGGCCACACGCGGCGAGGATCTGGTGGTCCTGGGGGCGGAGAGCCGGCACGGCAGCCGCCCGCCTGCTCCACCCCGCCGTGGCGGAGCAGATCGCCCACGACGTCGCGCGCATTCCCGTGGTGTTCACTCCGTCCGGCGAGACGGAAGAGGAGAGAACGGCGGCCGCGCCCGCGATCCTGTCTGTCCTGGCGCCGACCGACCTGTCGCCGGTGGGCAATCGGGCGGTCCCGTACGCGTACAACGCGCTGGCGGCACACGGCGGCGTCGTCGAGCTCTGTTACGTTCACGAACGCGCGCTGGCCTCTCCTCCGTACGCGTACGAGCAGAGTGAGGGGAAGCTGACCAACATCGAGCGCGCGCGCTTCGAGGCGGAGTTGCGGGCGCTGGTTCCGGGCGATGCGCGCGAGAGTGGGATCACGACCCACGTCACGGTCATCGACGGCGGCCGCGCCGCCGACGCCATCCTCCAGGCCGCGGAACGCCTGGTGGTCGACGAGATCGTGCTCGCCTCGCACGGTCGCGGCGGTGCCGCCCGATCGCTCCTCGGCTCCGTGTCGCGCGCCGTCGTGGAGCGGAGCCGCCGGCCGGTTCTGATCGTCCCGAGCAAACGCCAATGACGACGCGACGAACAGATCCGAACGACGCCGCTGGGGTCAGCCGCCTGCTCAAGGAGACGGCCGACAGCCTCGGGGAGCTGATCGGTGACCACATCAAGCTGGCGCGGATCGAGCTCAGCACGGACCTGCGGATCCATGCCGGCGCGCTGGGGGTCTCGCTGGTCGCCGGTCTGCTGCTGTTGATGGGCTACCTGTTTGCCTGGGAGGCGGCGGCCTCCTTCATGGCGCGGCACTGGGGCGCCCCCCTGGCGCTCGGTCTGGTGGCCTGTTTTCACCTGGCTCTCGGGGCCCTCAGCCTGGGCGCCGTGTCGCGAAGGCTCCGGCGCACCAGAGTGATGCGGGAGACGGTCATGGAGGTGCGGCGCAGCGTTCGCACCCTGGCCCATCCAATCGAAGGGCAAGCGCCATGAGCGAAGTGGCTCTAAGAGCGGATCTGCCGAAGGACCTCGTGCGTGCGGAGGCCGACGTCGCGCGGGCCCGTGAGCGGGTGGCGTCATCGGTGGTAGCGTTGCGCGATGAGCTCGTCCGGCAGACCGACTGGCGACGCTGGCTGGCGGACCATCCGTTGGTGGCGCTGGGGAGCGCGCTCGCTGTCGGCTACTGGCTGGGATGCCGGCGCCGCTGATGAATCGGAAGCGAGGAGGAGAACCATGAAGACCGCGGAGCAGATCGAAGAGGCCGTTGCTGACGCCGGCGCCCGCCTGAAACCCAAGATGGAAGAGGCCAAGCGGCAGCTCTCGTCGTGGAACGACACGGCGATCGACTACATCAAGGAGAACCCGGGACGTTGTCTGCTTGGCGCGCTCGCTCTCGGTTTCGTGGTCGGCAAGATCGCGCGGCGGGCGTGATGGGGGCAGACACCGCGGACGGCGGTGCGCCCTCGGCGGCGGCTGGCCTGAAGGCGAGGGTGGACCAACATCCGTATGGCGCCCTGGCGGCGGCGGTGGGTGTCGGCTACGCGCTGGGAGGCGGGATCTTCACGCCGCTCACGGCGCGCCTCGTTCGGTTCGGTCTGCGGATCGGTCTTCGGGCGGCGCTGCTGCCGATCGTGACCGAGCAGATCTCGGAGCTCGTGGAAGGAGTCGTTCGCGGGAAAGAGGAAGTCAACGGAGGAGCAAAATGAATCTCGAGGACATCCGGAACCTGGACAAAGACGATCTCCTCGACCTTCTGGGCCTGGAGAAGAGGCCCACGCCTGGCGCCCGGGTGGGCGAGGCGCTGGGGACTTTCGGGCTGGGTCTGCTGGTCGGTGCCGGCATCGCGCTGATCCTCGCCCCGAAGCCGGGACGCGAGCTGCGTGACGAGATTCGTGAGCGCCTCCGGCGTCGTCCGAACGCATTCAAGGACGAAGCGCCAGCCGCTCCCGAATCAGGCGCGGCGGCGAAGGCCTGATCGCCGGACCTCAAGCATACGTGGCACGCACTCGATATCAGGCCTCGCTGACCGCGATCGGTTGGAAGGATCTCCCGGCGGCGGCGCTTCGCGCCGTCTTGCGCGAGGGGTATACCCGCCACGATCTGCGGTCCGACGTTCTGGCTGGCATGGTCGTCGGCGTGGTCGCGCTTCCGCTGGCCATGGCGCTCGCCATTGCCGTCGGGGTGGCGCCGCAGCACGGGCTCTACACGGCCATTGTCGCCGGCATCGTGGTGGCGGCGCTGGGCGGCTCGCGTACGCAGGTGACGGGGCCGACGGCGGCCTTCATCGTCATCCTCGCCCCGATTTACAGCCGATTCGGCATGGCGGGGCTCCTCGTCTCGGGAATCATGGGTGGGTTCATCCTGATCGCACTGGGCCTCGGCCGGCTCGGGCAGCTCATCGAGTTCATCCCCCACCCGGTGACGACCGGATTCACCGCCGGTATTGCGATCGTGATCGCGACGCTGCAGCTCAAGGACGCGCTGGGGCTGCGACTTGATCGCAATCCGAGCAGCTTCTTCGATCGAATAGCGGCGATGTGGCAGGCGCGCGGATCGGCATCGCTCTTCGAGCTGGCGGTGGCCATCGCGACGTTGGTGCTGTTGTTCGGGATCCCCCGAGTCACGAAACGAGTTCCGGCGCCGCTCATCGCGATCCCGATGGCGGGAATTCTGGCCGCCGTGATCAACCACATCGCTCCCGGACATGTGGCGACGATCGCCAGCCGCTTTCACGCGACGGTCGGTGGCCGGGTCGTGAACGGCGTTCCGCCCCTCCCGCCGCTGCCCATGATCCCGTGGCATGCGACTGGACCGAACGGAGCTCCACTTTCAATCTCGTTCGGGGTGCTCCGCGAGCTGCTTTCGGGAGCGTTCGCGGTTGCGATGCTGGGGGGGATCGAGTCCCTGCTGTCGGCCGTGATCGCCGACGGGATGGCCGGGACGCGGCACGATCCGGACGCGGAGCTGCTCGCTCTCGGCGTCGCGAATGTCATCACCCCCTTCTTCGGAGGCATTCCCGCCACGGGGGCCATCGCCCGCACCGCGACCAACATTCGCTCGGGCGCTCGTTCGCCGATTGCTGCGATGGTCCACGCACTGACTGTCTTGGCGGCGGTCATCGTCCTCGCCCCCCTCATCGGGTACCTCCCGATGGCGGGTCTGGCGGCGCTCCTGTTGTTGGTCGCCTGGAACATGTCGGAGGCCAAGCACTTCGGCCATGTCCTTCGCGTCGCGCCAAGGAGCGACGCTCTGGTCTTGATGACCTGCTTCGTTTTGACCGTGGTCTTCGACATGGTCGTGGCGGTCTCGGTCGGCGTCGTCCTGGCGGCGCTGCTGTTCATGCGGCGCATGGCCGAAATCACCCACGCGCGGCTCACCGGCAACGGTGGCGATGACGAGGCGTCCGTGGCCATTCCCCCGGAGCTACAAAAGCAGGTGGCCATCTATGACGTCGCCGGGCCGCTCTTCTTCGGCGCCGCCCAGAAAGCGGTGGGAAGCCTGGGGGCGATCGGTGGAGGCCTGAAGGTGATGATCATTCGCCTCGACCACGTTCCCATCATCGACGCGACCGGTCTCGTGGCGCTCGAAAGCGCGATTGCCGCGCTCTCGAAACGTGGTTGCCTCACCATCCTCACGGGTCTGCAGAAGCAACCGGCCGGGCTGATAAGTCGCGCCGGCCTCGAGAGCCGCGCTTGGCGCGTCGTCATCCAGCCCAACTTGTCGGCGGCGCTCGATGCCGCAAAGCAGGCCTGCCAACCTTCCGACAGCCGGCCATGACCTGCTGACCGAGCGAGGGTCTTGAATCCGGCTCGACCTCGGTCCGCGAAAATTGTGCGCTGCCGATGACGGTGGCCCGCAGCGATTGCGCCGGGCGTCGGCTTCGAGGCCATCACGCCGCGTGGAACGTTCCTTGCTCATTCACCACGTGAACGCGAGACGCGAACAGCGAACCGCGACGACTCAGAACGAAAGGATTCGAAGATGGGCGCGACGATGCGGGCGGCTGTGTTTCAAGGCAAAGGGAAAATCGGGCTGCGCGAGGTCCCACGACCCGTGCCCGGCGTAGGCCAGGCGCTGATCAAGGTGACCCTGACGACGATCTGCGGAACCGACGTTCACATCCTCAAGGGCGAGTACCCCGTCCGTGACGGGCTCATCGTGGGTCACGAGCCGGTCGGGGTCATCGAAGAGCTCGGCCCAGGCGTCGTCGGGTACGGCAGGGGCGACCGGGTCATCGTCGGGGCCATCACTCCCTGTGGTCAATGCCGCGCCTGCCTGACCGGTGTCCCGTCGCAGTGTGGGCACGGCGGCTCGGGCTCCGAGGCGATCGGCGGCTGGCGGTTCGGTAACACCATCGACGGGTGCCAGGCGGAGTACGTCCTGGTTCCCGACGCGCAGGCGAACCTCGCGAAGATCCCGGAAGGCCTCACGGATGAGGAGGTGCTCCTCTGCCCGGACATCATGTCGACCGGATTCTCCGCCGCCGAGCGCGGGCACGTCCGGCTCGGTGATTCGGTGGTGGTGTTCGCCCAGGGGCCGATCGGCCTTTGCGCGACGGCCGGGGCACGACTGGCGGGGGCGGCCCTGGTGATCGCGGTCGACAGCGTTCCCAAGCGCCTCGAGTTCGCGCGGCGGATGGGGGCCGATGTCGTGCTCAATCACCGCGAACAGGATGTCGTTGCCGAGGTGAAGCGGCTGACGGACGGCGGCGTCGACGTCGCCATCGAGGCGCTCGGGCAGGCCCAGACCTTCGAGAACAGCCTGCGCTGCTTGCGCCCCGGCGGGACGCTGTCCAGCCTGGGCGTCTACTCGGGCCACCTGACCATCCCGCTCGACGCGTACGCGGCGGGGCTCGGCGACCAGACCATCGTGAACTCCCTCTGTCCCGGCGGTAAGGAAAGGATGCGTCGCCTGATGAGCATCGTGGCCGCCAAGCGGTTCCCGTTCCGGGACCTGGTCACGCACCCCTTTCCGCTGGCGGAGATCGAGGCCGCCTACGAGCTCTTCTCGCACCAGCGCGACGGGGTGATGAAGGTCGCGCTTCGACCGTGACGCGTGCCGAGGTCGTTGTAACCTCGCTGACGCGACTACTGAAACGTCGCCGTGGTCTCGAGGGCCGTGGCGCCCACCAAGTCGACCTTCGCCTTCCCATTTTGCACCGTCGACGTGGTGAGGCGCTCCAGCTCGAACGTGCAGGAATTCTGGTCCGTGTCGTACTGGCCGAGGACGCCGGCAGGGACGGTCAGACTCCCCGCGCTGTCCGGCGCCGCGCAGAAGCAGCCCAGCACGCCGTTCGACGAGATCTGCCGGAGCGCCAGCAAGACCAGCTCGTCGGGCGTCTGGTCGGGCGTCCAGGTCAATTGCAGGTCCTGGCTGCGATCGATCGCGACAGCCGCGTCGAGGGACGGCGTGACGCCGGCAAGCGGCGCGCCCGTCCGGAGAACGACGCTGATCGCCGGCAGATCGTGCCCGGGCGCATCGACGGCCAGCGAGCTGCCCGGGCTCCAGGGCCGGCTGCTGGTTTGCGGGTAGCCGCCCGGTATCTGGTACCAGGCAAGCCCAAGGTCCCAGGTCCACTGGAACAGGTATCCCGGACCCGCGCGGTCGGCCGCGAACGGCGTCAGCGTCACCAGCGGCGTCGGCGCATCCAGAAGGTCGATCGGCGACACGGTGATCGTCCCGATGTCCGGCGGGCGCACGGGCAGGGAGGTGGTGATGCCGAAGGAGCAGCAGCAGCTTCCTTCGCTGATGCCGTCGGCGGCGCAGGGGTCGAGCGCCGGGAGCGGGCCCGCGACGAAGTCGGCGTAAGCACTGCAGGTCCCGCCATCCGCCCCCTGCGTCGTTTTCGCGAGGACCACGCCAGAGTAGATCGTCGCCCCACCATCGGCGCCGCCGTCAAGCGAAGAAGGCCCGCCGTCTGTCGCGGTCCAGGGTCCGGCGTCGTGGCCGGGCAGCTGATCGGTCGTCTGGCAGGCCGCCACCACCGCCCCGAACGAGCAAATAGAAATAAGCGAGGCTCTCTTCATATGCCGGCCGTTTAAAGCAACTTCCACGCCAGCCGGGTGCCCCAAAATCGACCCCGCCCACGGAGATCGCCTCAGTTTCCTGAGGGCGCCGCGGCAGGCGGTACACACCTTCTACAAAGTCGAGGCGACGCCATAGCGCCCTTGAGGCTCGCTCGCGAGGTCGGTTGAGAACGCCTGAAACCGCCGGCGTGCCCCATGCCTGTCTGAGCTGTGGGTCAGGCGCCGATCGTTCCCAAAACAATCGTCAGGCGGCCCGTCTCTTCCGCCGGGCGGCCAAGCCGTGGCGTCCTGCCGCTGGTCGTCTGGCCGGCGGTTCGAAGCTGATATTGAGGGTGAGCCCGAGTGCCGAGGCGGCGCGCTGGAGAGAATCGAGCGTGACTCCGGTGCGCGTCGGATCCAGCAGGCGGTAGACCGCCTCTCGGCTCGTGCGCATGCGCCTCGCCATCTCGGACGGTGAGATCTTCTTGGCCTTCATGGCCCGCTTGATGTCGTGCGCGAGGACCTTCTTCTGTACGCCGGCACGGAGCTCGTGAAGCTCCCCGAGCTCGTCGAAGAGCTCCTCCAGCTCGTCCCGCGGTGATCCGATTTTCATGTGCTCTCCTTCATTCGACGCTGGGCCAGCGCTCTTGCACCTGTCCGATGTCCCAGCCGATTTGTCTACCTGCCGCACGAGACAATCCTCGAAGCCAATCCCCGACCGGTGCCACGCCGGTCCGCGTTCGATGGAACCGGAGCCCGAGGCGGCGCGGCGTCGGCCCGTCTTCGCTCTCTGCTGCAGTGTACTATTAATAGGACACCTCGGCCAGGACGTTCGAGCCTGGACGATGAATCCGGCCTCAGCCAGGCGCCTCTTCGTCCAACCGGGTAACTCGGAGCGGTCAGAGCCGCGCCTCGCGAGACCCGTGGTTACACTTTTGCCGAGGTGAGCCCATGCCGACGCCCGCACCCAGCCCTGTGAAGCTCAGTGAGACCGAGATTGCGACCGCCCTTTCGAAGCTGCCAGGGTGGAAGCAGGAGGGTGGCAAGCTCCACCGCGAGTACAAGTTCGCCGATTTCGTGGCCGCTTTTGGTTTCATGACCGGTGCGGCGCTGGTGGCCCAGGGGATGGACCATCACCCGGAGTGGTTCAACGTCTGGAACACGGTGCGCGTCGACCTCAGCACCCACGACGCCGGCGGCATCACCGCGCTCGACGTGAAGCTCGCTCACGCGATGGAGGAGCTGGCGTCCCGACTCGCCCGTTGACTCGCGCGCTCCGACGGGCGGCAAGAGCCGCGGACCTCTGCGGCGGGACGAAGAGGGCAGGAAAACTACTCACACAGAGTATAATGTTAAAGTAGTATGTCCGGGCCGCCCGCTACGGACCTCTCATCTTCGACTTCGAATGAGCTGCGGTCCTGCTGCTCGGTGGCGACAAGACGGGCGACGAACGCTCTTGCGTCCAAACGCGAAAGGGGAAGCAGATGAAGACTCACCGCTGGAAAGACATTCGGCACAAGAGGACGCCCGAGCGCGAGGCGGCGGTTGAGCGGCTCCGTGACGAGATGATCGAGCAGGTTACGCTCCGCTAGCTTCGGGACCTCCTCGGGCTAACCCAGGTCGAGCTCGCGGCTCGGATGGAAGCATCGCAGGCGCAGCTCTCGGCCATCGAGAAACGGGACGACCGACTCGTTTCGACGATGCGGAAGTACGTCGAAGCGCTCGGCGGCAAGCTCCGGCTGCAGGCTGTGTTCGAGGGCGGCAAGGTCCTCGAGATCTCCGAGTAGCCGCCCTTAAATTCTGGGGTGAGTGACGGGGATTGAACCCGCAACATCCAGAGCCACAGTCTGGCGCTCTACCAATTGAGCTACACCCACCAGGGTTATTAAGTTTTGGAAATTTCGTCGCCGTGAAGCTGGCGGCGGCGGCGCGCCCGGCAGGAGTCGAACCTGCGACCCTCGGCTTAGAAGGCCGATGCTCTATCCAGTTGAGCTACGGGCGCATGCTTATGCCCCGGGAGTTTACCCGTCAAGCGCGATTCATTCGACCTCCTGCAGCTCTCGCGCCGACAGGCCGAGGAGGTAGAGGATGGCGTCGAGGCCGGCGCCGGAGATGCTGGTGTCGGCGTGCTCGCGCAGCTTGGCCTTGGCGTGGAAGGCGATCCCCAGTCCGGCGCGCTCCAGCATGAGGGCGTCGTTGGCGCCGTCGCCGACGGCGATCACCTGATCGAGCAGCACCCCCTCGGCCTGCGCGATCGTCTCCAGCAGTTCAGCCTTGCGTTGCCCGTTGACGATCGGGCCGACGACCCGTCCGGTCAGCTTGCCGCCCGCGACCTCCAGGTTGTTCGAGTAGGCGTAGTCGACGCCCAGCCGGCGCTTGAGCGCCTCGGCGGCGCGCGAGAAGCCGCCGCTGATGACCGCGATCTTGTAGCCGAGGCGCTTCAAGACGCGAACCATCGTCTCGGCTCCCTCCGTCAGGGGCAGGTCGGCGGCGATCTGGTCGAGCACCTTGACGTCGAGGCCGGCCAGCAGGGCGACGCGCTGGCGCAGCGACTCGTCGTAGTCCATCTCCCCCTGCATGGCGCGCTCGGTGATGCGGGCGACCTCGGGGCCGACGCCGGCGGCGCGCGCCAGCTCGTCGATCACCTCGATCCGGATCAGCGTCGAGTCCATGTCGAGGACGACGAGGCGCTTCGAGCGCCGGTAGAGGCTCTCCGGCTGCAAGGAGACGTCGAAGCCTGTGCTGGTCGCGACATTGAGCAAGGTGCGTTTGAGCACCTCGCTGTCGCGGTCGGGCGGCAAGAGCGCGTGAATCTCGACCGAGGCCAGCGTGTTCTCCGACAGGCGGCCGATCTTCTCGATGTTGGCCCCCTCGGCGGCCAGCGCGGTGGCGATGGCGTGCAGGTGGGGCGCTCCCAGCGTCGGGCCGATGGCGGTGATGACGTAGCGCCGCCCCTCGGGCTCGGGCGCGGGTGCCGCGTCGGCGGGGACCGGCTTGAAGTCGAGCTCCATGTCGAGCTGCTTGGCGGTGAACAGCAGCTCCTTGAGCACGTCGCGCGTCTCCGGGACGCCGATCAGCAGGCAGAGGGTCAGCTGCCCCTGCACGACCACCTGCTCGATGTCGTGGAGGGTGGCGCCCTGCTGCGACAGGATGCCGGTCAGGGTCGCGGTGACGCCGGTTCGGTCGGGGCCAGTGACGGTGACGAGGACGCGGTCGGCGGCCAAAGCGGCGGCAGCATAGCAGGATACTCAGGATATACTGCGCGCATGGCCGGCCCGGACGACAGCGGCGACGACGCCGGCAAGGTGGTCAAGACCGACGCCGAGTGGCGCGAATCGCTCACGCCCGCCGCGTACGAGGTGCTGCGGCGCAAGGGAACCGAACGCGCCTTCTCGGGCGCGTACTGGAAGTCGCACGACGCGGCCGCGTACCTGTGCTCCGGTTGCGGCGCCGAGCTCTTCTCCTCGGACGCCAAGTTCGATTCGGGGACCGGGTGGCCCAGCTTCACCGCGCCGGTGGGCGCCGCCGCCGTCGCCACCGAGACCGACAGCAGCCACGGCATGCTTCGCACGGAGGTCACCTGCCGCCGCTGCGGCGGGCACCTCGGCCACCTGTTCGACGACGGACCGGCGCCGACCGGCCAGCGCTACTGCATCAACTCGGTTTCGCTCAAGGCGAAGCCGAAATAGTCGGGCCACCGGCCTACGCGCCGGCCGCTTCCGCGGCCTCGACGAACAGCGAGGGGTCGGCGACGAACTGGTCGTGGCAGGCCTGCGAGCAGAAGTAGTAGACCGTGCCGTGATGGTCGACCGCGGCGGCTGCGTCCACGCGCTTGAGCTCGCGACCGCAGACCGGGTCGACCGCGCTGGCCATCTCGATCTCGTCTCGGTCGCCGAAGCTGACGCGGCCGTTGTCCAACGAATCCGTCACGCGGGTCATCTTGGCCAAGGTGGGTTCGCGCGACAGAATGTCCACTGGCCCCGCCTCGGCCGGGGGCTATATTCCACGCATGAGCCACGAGGGGTACCACGAGCCGGCCGACCTGCTGCCGGAGACGACCAAGGACTTTCACCGCGCGATCGTGTCGCTGATCGAGGAGCTCGAGGCGATCGATTGGTATCAGCAGCGCGCCGACGCGACGAAGGAAGAGACGTTGCGTGCGGTGCTGCTG
This sequence comes from uncultured Pseudomonadota bacterium, assembly GCA_963831685.1. Taxonomy (GTDB): domain Bacteria; phylum Myxococcota_A; class Polyangia; order Fen-1088; family Fen-1088; genus JADGRB01. The sequence goes on along the minus strand of CAWHRJ010000002.1, from coordinate 187,037 downwards.
CACAACCGCAACGAAGAGCTCGAGCACGCGATGATGACGCTCGAGTGGTTGCGCCGGCGCGACGCGAAGATTGACGAGGTCACGCGGACCTTCCTGTTCGCCGATGGGGAAATCACCCAGATCGAGGAAGCCAAGAAGGCGGCCCAAGCGGCGACGTCGGCCGGGAGCGGCGACACCTCTGTCGGTGGTGGGTCACCATCGTCCCCGGCCTCGCTGGGCATCGGCAGCCTGAGGAGCCTGTGATGGCCCGCGATCTGCTGAAGCGCGATCTCGCGCCGATCACCGCCGACGCGCTCGGCGCCGTCGACGCCGAGGCGGCGCGCGTCCTCAAGTTGAACCTGGCGGCGCGACGCCTGGTCGACTTCAAGGGGCCGCACGGCTGGCAGCTGGCGGCCGTCAACACGGGGCGGGTCGACCCCTGCGCCGGCGGCGGCTCCGACGTCGAGCTCGGCATCCGCAGGGCGCAGCCGCTCGTCGAGCTGCGGGTCCCGATGCGGGTCGCGCTCGCCGAGCTCGACGCCGTGGCGCGCGGCGCGACCGATCCTGATCTCGCCGCGGTGGTCGCGGCTGCGGAGAAGGCGGCGCACGCCGAGGACGCGGCGGTCTTCAACGGCCTCGCCGCGGCCGGCATCAAGGGGATCATCCCCGCCAGCCCGCACGCGCCGCAAAAGCTGCCGGCCGACGTGCGTGAGCTGCCGGGCGCTATTCTTGCGGCGCGCGAGACGCTGCGCCAGGCGGGGGTGAGCGGTCCGTACGCGCTGGCGCTGGCGGCGCCGATTTACGCGCAGGTGCTGGCCGCCGCCGAGGACGGCTATCCGCTGGCCAAGCGGATCACCCAGCAGGTCCTCGACGGTCCGCTCGTGCGCGCCTCGGCGATCGAAGGGGGCGTTCTGCTCTCGCTGCGCGGCGGCGACTACGAGCTGCACGTCGGCCAGGATCTGTCGGTCGGCTACGGCTGGCACGACGGCCAGTTCGTCGAGCTCTATCTGACGGAGTCGTTCACCTTCCGGACGCTGGAGCCGGCGGCGGCGGTGGCGCTGCGCCGCTGAGCCTCTCCTTCAGCGCCTGCGGCAGGCGCGACACCTTTCCGCGCGCGTCGATGCAGGCGTGCACCGTGTGCCCGGAGGCCAGCTCCTCGCCGTCGGGGAGCCGGCGAATCTGGTAGACGAAGCGCGCCGTCGCACCGGTCACCTCGGGGACGGCGGCGAGGATGGCGAGCTCGTCGTCGTAGCGCGCTGGCCGCCGGTAGCGGACGACCGCTTCCACGACCGGCAGCATGAGCCCGTGCGCCTCCTCGAACGCACGGTAGGGGGCGCCGATGCGGCGCAAGAATTCGTTGCGCGCGATCTCGAAGTAGCGGAGGTAGTTGCCGTAATAGACCATCCCCATCTGATCGGTGTCGCCGTAGATGACGCGCACGCGGGCGACCTCGCTGAGCTCTGCCGTGCTGGACATTCCGCGACGTTAACGCGGATACCGGAACGGCGCTTTTTTCCCCTCCGCACTAGCCCCTACGACTAGGATGCCGCCCATGCCCCCCTCCATTCCGATGACCGGCGCCGCCGCTGCGCCGGCGCTCGAGACCGAGCCCGCGACGCCCGGCTACAAGAACCCGTTCCTCTGGGTTCCTTCGAGCTACCTCGTGATGGGGCTCATCTACATCGCGGTCGGCACCCTCGCGAACATCATGTTCCGGAATATGGGGATGGAGAACGACAAGGCGGCGTTCTGGTCGTCGATCCTCGGCTTCCCCTACACCTTCAAGTTCCTCTGGGCGCCCGCTCTGGAACTCTACAAGACCAAGAAGTTCTTCGTCGTCCTGATGCAGTTCGCCATCTCGCTGGCGCTGGTCGGCGTGGCGGTCGGGTTGCGCGTGCCGGGCGGCGGTTGGGCCATGCCGGTGCTGACGCTGATGGCGATCACCGCCATCCTGGGGGCGACGCAGGACATCGGGACCGACGGCGTCTATGTGACGACGCTGGCGCCCAAGGAACAGGCCAAGTACCTCGGCTTCCAGAGCATGTGCTGGAACGGCGGCGCGCTGCTGGCCAAGGGGCCCTTCCTCAGCATCAGCGGGATACTCGAAAAGAGCACCGGGAGCTACGCGAGCGCGTGGATGATCGTCATGCTGGCGATGGGCGGGTTCGTGTTCCTCGGCGGGCTCTGGCACAGCCGGATCCTGCCGCCCGGCGCGAAGGCGCTCGACGCCCCCAAGAGCTTCGGCGACGCGATGGGGACGTTCAAGCACGCGCTGGTCACGTTCTTCCAGAAGAAGGACATCGTCCGCCTCATCGCCTTCGCCTTTCTCTATCGCTTCGCCTACGGCCTGCTCGACAAGATGGGGCCGCTGTTCCTGATCGACGGCCGCGCCAACCACGGGCTCGGGCTCTCGAATCAGGCCGTGGCCACCGCCTACGGCACCTTCGGCACCGGCGCCTTCATCGTCGGATCGCTGGTCGGCGGCTGGATCGTGTCGAAGGCCGGGCTGCGCAAGACGCTGCTGCTCCTCTGCATCTGCATCAACGTCCCCAACACGACGTTCCTGTTCCTGAGTCAGGCCATGCCGACCAACATGGCGCTCATCACCGTCATCATCACCATCGAGCAGCTCGGCTGGGGGATCGGCGCCGTCGGTCACATGATCTACATGATGCAGCAGATCGCGCCCGGGCCTTACAAGACGGCGCACTACACCTTCGCCACGGCGCTCATGGGCGCCTGCATGATGACGACCGGCGCGGTCAGCGGCTACGTCGAGAAGGCGGTCGGCTACCAGTGGTTCTTCATCATCGTGCTGCTCGCGGCGGCGCCGTCGCTGCTGGCGACGATCCTGGCGCCGTTCCACAACCCCGACGTCACGAAGCAGAAGGCCGAAGCGGCGACGTAGGCCCCCTTCAGACGCGGAACGTCCCGACGATCACCAGGCGGCACTGGCCGCCGATCCTGACGCGTTCGTCGTCGAGCGCGCACGAGATCTCGCCCCCGCGCCGGCTCACCTGCCGGGCGTGCAGGCGCGTCTTTCCCAGCCGATCGGCCCAGTAGGGGGTCAGCGTGCAGTGCGCCGAGCCGGTGACCGGGTCCTCGGGGATGCCGGCCGCAGGGGCGAAGAACCGCGAGACGAAGTCGGCCGGGGGCGCCTCGTCGGCGCCGGCCGCGGTCACGCACACGCCGGTCCCGAGCGCGGCCACCGCGGCGAGATCCGGCGCGGCCGCGCGCACGTCCGCTGCGCTCGGGAGCTCGGCGTAGTAGGCCACCTTGCCGCGGACCACCGTGCGGGGCTCGCCGCCGATGGCGCGCGTCACCCGGGACCTCGTCTCGGCGTCGACCGGCGCCGGCCGCGACACGGGGAAATCGAGCACCAGCTCTCCGCCGTCGCCGCGCTCCACCGAAAGCAGACCGCTGCGGGTCTGGAAGGTCATCTTGGCGCGGCCGGGACTGATCTCATTCAGGAGCACGAAGCCCGCGGCCAGCGTCGCGTGGCCGCAGATGTCGACCTCCACCGTCGGTGTGAACCAGCGCAGGCCGAGAACCTCCAGCTTGGCGCCGGCGCCGACGTCGACGAAGGCCGTCTCCGACAGGTTGTTCTCGGCGGCGATCGCCTGCAGAACGTCATCAGGCAGCGGCGCCTCGAGGAGGCAGACGGCGGCGGGGTTTCCGGCAAACGGACGATCGGCGAAGGCATCGACCTGATAGAGCGGCAGGTTGGACACGCCGCTCAGCATAGCCGACGGCTGAGGTTCGGACCCGGGGCGCCAGAGCCGATCGGGCGGGCGCGCGGTTACCAGAGATCCAGGTCGCGGAAGCCGTGACCCCGCGGCGGCGGAGAGGCCGTCCCGCTGGTACCGCCTGTGCCCGACGACGAGCCGGTGCCGTTCTGGCGCCAGATGGTGACCGGGTTGTTCCAGCCGGCGCAGGCCTTGAAACCGTCGGGCGCGTAGGGGTTGTCGGCCTGCGCGCAGCTCGTGCTGCACTGGGCGTACTGCCCCCCGAGCGGATCGGTGTACGGCGGGCTCGTCTGGGCGGACCCGAGGCGGCCCGTCGGCGGGTTGACCTTCACCTGCGGGCCGGCGCAGTAGTACATCGCCAGCGTGTTCTGCCCGACGCCGTGCGCGTTGTAGGTGAAGATGTTGCCGAAGAAGGTGGCCTCCTCGTTCGGATAGGCCGGATCGAGGCCCCACCCGACGGCGCTGTTGGGCGACACCATCCAGAGCGGGATGTGGACGCCGGCCGTGTTCACGTGCGCCAGCATGCAGGCCGACACGTTCTCCTGGCAGGTCTGGCCGCAAGCGCCGTTCTGCCACTCGGGCGCCATGCCCAGGAGACCGGTGAACGTGTAGCTGACGCCGTTCTGATCCTGCTTGACGATGGAGGCACCCGCCGGCAGCGCGCAACGAACCAGATACGCGACCTGCGTCCGCCCGAGCGTCGTCGTCATGAGGCCGTTCGTGGAGCTGAGGCCGTTGGCGGTGCCGAGGCCGTTGGCGGTGCCGAGGCCGTTGGCGGTGCCGAGGCCGTTGGCGGTACCGAGACCGTTGGCGGTGCCGAGGCCATTGGCGGTGCCGAGACCATTGACCGACGTCAGGCCGTTGATCGTCGCCAGGTCGGCGGTTACCGCAGTTGTCCCTACATCATCGTCACCCATCTCGCCGCACCCGATCAGGGAGACGGCCAGAGATGTGCCGACGCACAGGGAGAGCCATTTCGAGTCCCAGCGTCCGGTTGCAGCAGACATCACTTAGATATGTCTGCAATAGGTATGCTAGTTCACAAAATTATCTGGCCATAAGAATTTCCATTATTTGGCCGGGCACGCCCAGGGCGGGGAGACGCCCCTGTTGACGGCGAGGCGTCAGAATCGTTGCGCGCGCCACAACAAGCCGTCGGGCGGAAGGGTGGTTACGCGCCCGGACCAGGGACCTCCGAAAGCGTGCGACCGGTCCAAGGGCTCCGTGCTCTAACATGGCGGCAAGAGGTCCGTGACTTCACTTCTCCCGCGGGGAGGGCTGCGGTATAAACCGCGCTTACCGCCCGCTCGGCGCGCGACCCGTTCGCGGCCACCCCCAGCCACAAAGGAGCAGGTCCATGACTCGGCACGCATATCTTCGACTTCGCCTTGCCTCCCCTTCGAACCTGGTCGTTCTCGCCGTCGCCGGCCTCCTCTCCTGCGCGGCACCCGCCACGGTCGGCGGGGGCTCGGGCGGCAGCAACGGCAGCGGCGGCAGCGACGGCAGCGGTGGCAGCAACGGCAGCGGGGGGAGCAGCAGCAGCGGCGGCTCCAACGGCAGCGGCGGCAGCAACGGTTCGGGCGGCAGCGTTTCGTCGGGCGGCTCCACCGGCACCGGCGGCGCGAAGGGGGGGAGCAACGGCTCGGGCGGCAGCTCGTCGAGCGGCGGGAGCAACGGCTCGGGCGGCAGCTCGTCGAGCGGCGGAAACAACGGCTCGGGCGGCAGCTCGTCGAGCGGCGGGAGCAACGGCTCGGGCGGCAGCTCGTCGAGCGGTGGGAGCACCGGCTCGGGCGGCAGCTCGGCGACCGGCGGTGCGACCGGCAGCGGCGGCGCCGGCGGCACGCGCCCGTCCGGCTGTCCGGCCGTCGCCAACACGATCTCGGATTTCGAGGAGGGGACGACCGGCATCGTCACGCCGCAGGGCGGACGCACGGGCTGGTGGTACGTCTTCTCGGATGCCACCAGCAACGGCGGTATGTCGCCGGCGGCGAACTCGGCCGGACCGATCGCCTCCGTGATGCTCGCCTCGGGCGATCCCAACAGCGCCACCTGCGACAAGTGGGACATGGAGGTCAAGACCACCGCCGCCCACACGACCTGGGGCGCCGGGTTCGGCACCTCGCTCAATCAGGTGATGCCGCCGCCGACCGGCACGACGGCCAAGACGAAGAACCCGTACGACGTGAGCGCTTACAGCGGCATCAGCTTCAACATCAAGTCGGCCTCGGGCACGGCGCCGCCGGTCTGGTTCGAGCTGGCGACGCTCAACAACCAGCCGCAGCCCGACGGCAGCATCAAGACCTCCGACGGGACCGCGACCGGCACCGCATCGGCGCCCAGCAGCAACGGGACCGACGAGTACAACACGCGGGGTCAGTTGATCAAAAACATCGGGACGAGCTGGACCAAGGTCTACGTGCCGTTCCTGACCTTGGGGCCGCGCTACCTTCCGGCTGCCACCGCCACGCCCTGCTCGAACAGCGCCGTCAAGTGCGAAGCACCTGTGTTCAAGGCGACCGACGTGCTGGGCCTGCAGTTCGCCGGCTACACCCAGTTCGGGACGAGCGCCGGAACCTTCGACCTGATCGTCGACGACGTCGCCCTGTACACGGGAACCAACGGTCTCGCCTCGTTCACCCCGGGGATGCTCGCCAAGGACGGTGCGGGGCTCGGGTCGTGCAAGAAGCCGGCGGGGGCCACCATGGACCAGCTGACCAACATGTACGCCAACTGGAAGACGACCTTCGTGACCGGGTCGGGCAGCTCGACCCGCGTGCAGCGTCCCGAGAACGCCAACGACACGGTCTCCGAGGGCATCGCCTACGGGATGCTGATCGCCGTCAACATGAACGACAAGACGCTGTTCGATAACCTCTGGTCCTACGAGCAAGGGCACAAGGCGTCGGGCAACCTCATGACCTGGTGCATTCCTGGCGGCGGCGGCGGCATGGGGAGCGCGTGCTCGGCGTCGGGCGGCTCCGCGACCGACGCGGACGAGGACATGGCCTTCGCGATGCTCGTGGCGGCCAAGCAGTGGGGTGGCAGCTACCAGTCGACCGCGACGGGTCTCATCACCGACGTCTGGAACAACGACATCGACAAGTCCTCGATGCTGCCGACCGGCGGGAGCAACTTCGGCAACAGCACCAGCAGCCAGCCGACCAACCCCTCGTATTTCGCGCCGGCCTACTACCGGGCGTTCGCGTCGGTCGACTCGGGCCACGGGTGGGCGACCGTGGCGTCCAACTGCTACTCGGCCATCTCGAAGGTCGCGAGCAGCTCGACGGGTCTGGTCCCGGCGTGGTGCAGCAGCAACTGCGGCTCGGCCGGCGGCGGAAGCTACACCGACAACAACGTCTACCAGTACGACGCGCACCGGGTTCCCTGGCGCATCGGCCTGGACGCCTGCGTGAACGGCATCACCTCGGGGAACACGGTCCTGACGAACAACGCCAAGTTCTTCCAGAACATCGCCTCCGGCGGCGTGGGCCGCATCTACGACATCTACACGCTGACTGGGTCCGTGAACGGCGATGCGGCGCTGAACTCCATGTCGTTGGTCGGCACCGCCGGCGTCGGTGCGATGGCCGTGGGCAACAGCTTCGCGAGCACGGCCTACCAGTTCATCCTCGACGCGTCCTACTCGCCCGCTTCGACCATCCCGGACACGAGCGGACATCTGGCCTACTCGTACTTCAACGCGACGGTCGGCCTCATGACCGCGCTGACGATGAGCGGCAACTTCAACCACCCGTAGCCCGAGCGGCCGCTCCACGCTTCGATTGGGCGCGGCGCCCGAGGGTCGCCGCGCCAAGGCTCCTGCTGGAGCGACTTACAGATGTCAGCGCACGCCCGTCACGAACTGACGGGGGGCGTTTGGTTAGTTTAGTAGGGCATCCCGGGGACCGGCATCGCCAGCTTGAAGACCCCCCGCTGGGTGGTCCCCGCGCCCTGCACCGTGATGTAGAGCGTCTTGTGGTCGCTGCCGCCGAACGCCAGGTTGGTCAGCTGGCCGCCGCCCGGGATGCTGCCGATGGTTGCGAGGTGCGTCCCCGCGCCACCGGGCGAGCTGCCGAAGCTCACCACGTCGATGTCGTGCGTATTGACCCGGACGACGTAGAGATCGCCGGCGCAGTCGATGGCCATGCCGTCGGTGGCGTTGTTGTCGAGGTTGCTCGCGTCGACGTGCGTGGCTGTCGTGCCGATCGTTCCGTCAGTGGGGTTGACCGCGTACGAATAGACGCCGCCGCCGTGGCCGACGTAGAGCGTCTTCTGGTCGAGCGACAGCGTGATGCCGTTGGGGTTGCTCAGGCTGCTGAGGATCTCGGTTGCCGTCGGGGAAGTGCCGGGCGGCACCATGTAGACGCCGGTGGTCGACTGCGGCGTGGGGCTCGGCGCCTGGAAGTTCGGATCGGTGAAGTAGATCGTTCCGTCGTTGCGGATGGTCAGGTCGTTGGGCGAGTTGAACCGTTTGCTCATGTACGAGCTGATGATGGTCGTCTTGGTCCCGCCGGGAATCGAGAAGCTGACGATGCCGCCGACGCCGTGGTTGGCGGTGACCAGGTTACCGCTCGCGTCGACTGCCATCCCGTTCGATGCCCGAATCGCCGCTCCCGCCCGACGGGGGATAGAACTGGGTTACTGTATCGCTGGAGTCGATCTTCAGAATGCGGGCAGGCGGCGGATTCGGCGAGGTCACCATCTCCGAGAAATAGAGGGCGTTGCCGATCCAGACGGGACCCTCGACGTTGGTGAAGTTGTTCCCGGTGTTGTTGAAGGCGTCCGACGGCGGAGCGCCGCTGATCTTCGTCGCGGTGCTGCCGGCCGGGATCGCGCTCGCACTCGGTGCGCTCGTCCCCGAGGGGCAGGCGTAGGGGGTGAAGCCGCTCGTGCCGGCCGCGCCACCGCCGGTTCCGCTGCCACCCGCGCCGCTGCCGGCGGCGCCCCCGGCGCCCGAGCCCGCAACACCGCCTGATCCGTTGCCACCGGTGGCGGAGCCGCCGGAGCCGTTGCCGCCCGTCGCGGAGCCGCCCGAACCCGTCACGCCGCCCGTACTGACGTTGCCACCGGAGCCGTTGCCGCCGCTGGCGGAGCCACCGGAGGCATTGCCGCCCGAGCCATTGCCGCCTGAGCCATTGCCGCCTGAGCCATTGCCGCCCCACCCGTGGCGGAGCCGCCTGAGCCGTTGCCACCCGATCCAGTGGAGCCGCCGCTGCTGTTGCCGCCGGTCCCCTGGCCGCTGCCGCCCGAGCCGCCGCTCCCGCCGCCCCCCGCACAGCCCAGGAGAGCGCACAGAACGAGGGCGGCGAACAGACGAATCCCAGGGGAAGTTATGGCCTTAGTCATCCCGCAAATCTATCATGGGCGCGCCGGCGCCGGATCGACGCGAGGGCCTCTCCGGCGCCAAAATTCGTGTTATGAGACAGGGCCTCGGTGCCGTGGCCAAGTGGTAAGGCAAGGGTCTGCAAAACCCTCATTCCCCGGTTCAAATCCGGGCGGCACCTCCACTCTTAAAACGACAATTTTCCGAGGACGCGAGGGCCGACTGCGCCGGTGACGGCGGGGAGGTTGCCGGCGGCGCCGAACAGGGTCTGGTTGGCGAGGACGGCGAAGGCGATCGCCTCCTTGGCTTCGGGGTCGACGCCCAGGGCCGAGAGGCTCTGCACCGGGATCGGCGCCAGCAGCTCGACCAGGTGGCGCATCAACGTCGGGTTCAGCGCGCCGCCGCCCGAGATGTAGACCTCGTCGGGCATCGCGGGGAGCGCCTCGCGGTAGCTGCGCGCGATCGCCTCGGCCGAGAAGCGCGTCAGCGTCGCCAGGAGGTCGTCCTTGCGATCGTTGAAGCGGGCGAGCAGCGGGTAGACGAACTCCTTGCCGAAGTCCTCGCGGCCGGTCGACTTGGGGGGCGGCTGCGACAGGTAGGGATGGCGGTGCAGCTCGGCCAGCAGGCCGGCGTCGATCCGGCCGCGCGCGGCGCGCAGGCCGTCGCGGTCGAACGCCTCGGCGCCGTCGGAGGCGGCGCGCGCGACGGTGTCGAGCGGCATGTTGCCGGGGCCGTTGTCGAAGGCGACCAGGTCGGCGAGCTCGTCGCCGATCAGCGTGACGTTGGCGATGCCGCCGATGTTCTGCAGCGCGCGCTTGCGGCCGGCGGCGTGAAACAGCAGGTGATCGGCCAGCGGGACCAGCGGCGCGCCCTCGCCGCCGGCGGCGACGTCGCGGACCCGGAAGTCGCTCACCACCGGGCAGCCGGTGCGCTCCGCGATGACGGCAGCCTCGCCGATCTGCAGCGTGGCACCGATCCGGCCGGCCGAGCGCGGGTGGTGGACGGCGGTCTGACCGTGCGAGCCGATGAGGTCGACGTCGGTGAGCGGTATGCCGGCCGCCGCGGCGACCGCCCAGGCCGCTTCGGCGAAGGCTTCGCCGAGGAGGACGTCGAGGTCGCAGAGCTCCGAGGCGCTGGCGTCGGCCAAGCGGAAGATCCGCTCGCGCAGCGGGCGCGCGAAGGGCGTGGTGACGAAGGCGCGCGCCTCGAGCCGGGTGGTGTCGTCGACCCCCTCGATGGCGCAGAGGGCGGCGTCGGTCCCGTCGGCGCTGGTGCCGGAGAGCAGCCCGATCACCAGCCGCTGCCGGCGCGCGCGGGCGGCGTCGAGGCGCGCCAGCGGCGGGCGCTGGTCAGCGGTCGTCACGGCTCCTCGGCGGGGACACGCAGCGGCAGATCGCCGACGATCGCCCGCAGCGACCCCTTGTGCGCGACGATCAGCTCGCGGGCGCGCGCGGCCGAGACGCCCACGTGGTGCATGACCAGCGCGACCTTGGGGCGACCGCCCGCCTTCTCGATCAGCTTGCGCGCGGCCGTCTCGTCGAGGTCGGCGAACGACCGCACGATCCGGATGGCGCGCGCCCACAGCTTGGCGTTGGTCGGGCGCACGTCGACCATCAGGCCGGCGTAGGTCTTGCCCAGCAACACGAAGGCCGTGGTGGAGAGGGCGTTGAGCGCGACCTTGGTCGCGGTCCCGGCCTTGAGCCGCGTCGAGCCGGCGATCACCTCGGGGCCGGTGTCGAGCGCGACGACGACGTCGGCTGCGACGTCGCCGGTCGCAGAAACGGGGGCGCAGGTGACGAAGATGGTCGCCGCGCGCCGGAAGCGCGCGTACTCGAGCGCGGCGCGCACGAAGGGCGTCACGCCGGAGGCCGCCACGCCGCAGACGACGTCGGCCGGGCCGACGGCCGCGCGGCGCATCCGCTGCTCCGCCTCGCGCACGTTGTCCTCGGCCCCTTCGATCGACTTCGTCAGCGCCGCGGGGCCCCCCGCCATGATGGCGACCACGCGCGACGGGGGGACGCCGAAGGTGGGGACGCACTCGACGGCGTCCAGCGTTCCGAGCCGACCCGAGGTTCCGGCGCCGACGTAGACCAGGCGGCCGCCTGTCGCCAGCTTGTCGGCGGCCAGGCGCGCGGCACGGCCGATCTCCTCCGACTGGCTGCGCGCCGCCGCGAGCGCCTTCGCCTCCTCGGCCAGCATCAACGCGGCGATGGCCTCGGGGGCCAGCGTGTCGAGCCTGGCTGCACGCGGGTGCAGCGCTTCGGTGGCAAGCCGCGCGAAGTCCGACGCTGTCCGCCGAGGTCCGGGCACGGCCCTATCTTAGCGTCGCCGGTCGCTCGACGACAATCAGGCGCTAACCGAGTCCCAGCACGGAGCGCATGTCGTACAGCCCCGGGTCGCGACCGGCGACCCAGAGGGCGGCGCGCACGGCGCCGACGGCGAAGGTGTCGCGGGTGGAGGCGCGGTGGGTGATCTCCAGCCGGTCGCCGTTCCCCAGGAAGAAGACGGTGTGGTCGCCCACCACGTCGCCGCCGCGGATCGCCTGCACGCCGATCTCGCTCGGCGCGCGCGGCCCGATGTCGCCGTGGCGCGCGTAGCGGCCGGCACTGGCCAGCTTGCGGCCGGTGGCCGTAGCCAGCGCCTCGGCCAGCGTGAGCGCCGTCCCCGACGGCGCGTCGTGCTTGGCCCGGTGATGCGCCTCGAGGATCTCCAGATCGTAGCCGGGGCCGAGCGCGCGGGCCGCGTCGGCGATCAGCTTGAGCATCACGTTGACGCCGACCGAGTAGTTCGCGGCGAAGACGATGGGGAGCCTGAGCGCCGCGAAGTCGATCGCCGCGCGCGCGTGCGTGCCGAGGCCGGTCGTGCCGATGACCAGCGCGGCGCCGGCGGCGGTGGCGGCGAGGGTGACCGCCTCGGTGGCGCTGGCGGTCGTGAAGTCGATCCAGACGTCGGCCACCCCCTTACCGGGGAGCGCCGCGCCGATCGTGATGCCGCTGGCCTCGATGCCGGCGCGCAGGCCGGCATCGGCGCCGATCGCCGCCGCGCCGGCGCGCTCGGTCGCGGCGGTCAGCACCACCTCGGGCGCGGCCGCCTTGACCGCGCGGGTGAGCGCCCGGCCCATCCGTCCGTCGGCGCCCAGCACGGCGATGCGGACAGGCTTCGGGTCGGGCATGGCTAGAGGAGGCCGAGCTCTTTGAGCTGCGCCTGCAGCTTGTCGCGGTACTGCGTCGCCAGCGGATAGAGCGGCGGCCGGATCTCCTCGGCGATCCGTCCCATCATCGCCAGCGCTGTCTTGACAGGGATCGGGTTGGCCTCGACGAACAGCCCCTCACCGAGCGGCAAGAGCCGGTAGTGCAGCTCCCGCGCCTTCTTCCAGTCGCCCGCGGCCGCCGCGTCCCACATCGCGCTCATCTGTTTGGGGGCGACGTTGCTGACCACCGAGATGACCCCGCGCGCCCCGAGCGCGAACAGCGGGAAGGCGGTGGCGTCGTCGCCGGAGAGCACCGCCACCTGGTCGTTCTTCGAGCCGAGCTGGGCCAGAACCTGGGACGCGCGCAGCGCCGAGCCGGTCGCCTCCTTGACGCCCACCACCTGGGGGAGCTGGGCCAGGCGCGCGATCGTCTCGGGGAGCAGATCGCAGGCCGTGCGGCCGGGGACGTTGTAGAGCACGCTCGGCAGCGGCGCCGCCTCGACGACCGCCTTGAAGTGGCGGTAGAGGTGCTCTTGCCCCGGTCGGTTGTAGTAGGGGGTGACCAGCAGCAGGCCGTCGGCGCCGACCTTCTTGGCGGCGACCGACATCTCGATCGTCTCGCGCGTCGAGTTGGAGCCGGTTCCTGCGATCACGGGGACGCGCTTCTTCGCTGCCTCGACCACCAGCTGGATGACGCGCAGGTGCTCTTCGTTGGTGAGCGTCGGCGACTCGCCCGTCGTGCCGACGGGAACGAGGCCGTCGACGCCGCCGGCGATCTGCTCGTCGACGAGACGCCGAAGGGCCTCCTCGTCGAGGGCGTCGCCGCGCAGGGGCGTCACGAGCGCAGTGATGACTCCGGTGAACATGGCACCGCAGTTTTTAACACACGCGGATCGCGCGCGTTATGCGATTCGGTCGGGGAACCGGACCAGCGGGACGAAGCTGCCTTCGCTCAGGTGGCCGGCGGCGGCGCGGACGCCGCAGACGTTCGGCACCGCGAAGCTGGTGCGCCCGTGCGCGGCGGAGAGCGGCAGCGTGCGGGGGTCGGTCTCGATCCCGTCGGGGCCGCGCCGCAGCAGCAGAACCTGGAGGGTCGGACCGGCCACGTCCGGCGGCAGCCGCCACTCGATCTCCACGTCCTCCGCGCGCGCGGTCACGCGCAGCCCGGGGACCTCGATGGGCTCTACCGCCGGATCGCGCGCCAGCTCGGAGATGCGCGTCTCGTAGCGCAGCCGGATGCCGGGGTCCTCGGCCACCTCGGCGAGGCGCCGGAAGATCCCGATCGCCTGATCCGTGAGCCCCTGTCGCGCGCACAGCTCCGCCATCGTCTCGGTGTCAAACACGTTGGGACGACAGTAGCGCACGGACGCGGGCCACGTCTGCATGGATCTGCTGGACCAGCGCGTCGATCGTGTCGAATCGTTGCTCGTCACGCAGGCGGTCGAGGATCTCGAGCCGCAGGCGGCGCTCGTAGAGGTCGCCGTCGAAGTCGAGCAGGTACGCCTCGACGCTGACCGGCGCGTCCGCCGATCGCGTGAGCGGAGGCGGGCTTTGCCCGCCGGAGCTCGTCGCGGGGGGCGCGGGGACCCTCCCAGGGTCCCCGGCGAAGTAAAGGTCGCGTTCTTCCCGATGCTGAGGGCGGCCGGGTGGACCGCGCCGGTCTGGGGACCGTCGAGGATCCGGGCGCGCGCCGCGTAGATCCCCAGCTTCGGCAAGAGCTCCCCCTCGGGGACGACGTTCGCGGTGGGGAAGCCGAGCGTCCGCCCGCGCGCCGCGCCGCGCCCGACGCGCCCTTGCACTTCCACCGGCCGGCCGAGCAGGCGGGCGGCGGCGCCGACCTCGCCGCCCGCGCAGAGCTCCCGCACGCGCGTCGACGAGCAGGGGTGGCCGTCGATGCTGACCGGCGGAATCACCGCCACCCCGAGCCCCAGCTCGGTGCCGAGCTCGGCCAGGCGGGCGACGTTGCCGGCGCGGCCGCGGCCGAAGCTGAAGTCGTAGCCGACCACCAGATCGCCGGCGGCAAGATCTCGCGCCAGCACCCGGCGAACGAATTCGTCGGCTTCGATGGCCGCGAAGGCCCGGGTGAACGGCTCGACCACCGCGACGTCGATCCCCGCCTCGGCGAGAAGCGCCAGCCGGCGCTCGAGCGACATGATGAGCGGCGGCGCCTTCTGCGGGGCGAACAGCCGGGCCGGGTGGGGCGCGAAGGTCAGCACGGCCGACGGTCCGCCCCGGCGGGCGGCGCGCGCCCGCGCCTCGGCCAGCAGCGCCTGGTGCCCGAGGTGCACGCCGTCGAAGTTGCCGATCGCGACCGCCAGCGCCGGAGCGCCGGGCCCGTGGGCAGCGGCGAACGCGGCGGAGCCCGGATAGAGCTTCACGCCCCGCCGCCGGTGCGCGGCGCCAGCATCGCGCCCACCAGATCGATCAGCGCCTCGAGCTCGAACGGCTTCTCCAGGATTTGCCCGTGCGTCACGCCGAGCGCGGCGCGACGGTTGCGGGGCACGCCGGTCATGAGCGCGACCGGCGTGTCGGGGAAGATGGCGCGGAGCTCGGCAGGGAGGCGCTCCGGGCCGCCGGAGCCCGCCACCATCAGATCGCTGAGCACGGCCGCGGGCTGGTTCCCGGCGCCGCTCCAGTCGCGCGCGGCGCGTACGTCACGCACCAGCGCCGGCGCATGGCCGGCCTCGCGCAGCACCTCGGCCACGAGGCCCGCGATGTGCACATCGTCTTCGATGATGAGAATGACAGCGCCGGTCATCGCCTTCGCATCCGGTTGTGATTGACTTCTAACGTCGCGACAGAAAGAATAGCGGCCCGAGTTGAAGACGACACTCTCCTCGGCGTCAAGTTGCCCGACGAAGCGATTCTCGGGCGGTGGCAGGATCCCTCTCCCGGCTGCTGCCTGCGGCAGAGCGAAGGAGGCCGCATGACCGCACCTGCGCGACAGACGACAAAGCAGACCAAGTTCATCTTCGTGACCGGCGGCGTCGTGTCGTCGCTGGGGAAGGGGTTGGCCTCGGCGTCGATCGGCAGCCTGCTCGAGACGCGCGGCCTCAAGCTGACGATCCAGAAGCTGGACCCCTACCTGAACGTCGATCCGGGCACGATGAACCCGATGCAGCACGGCGAGGTGTTCGTCACCGACGACGGCGCGGAGACCGATCTCGACCTCGGACACTACGAGCGGTTCATCTCGCAGCGGATGACCAGGCTCAACAACGCCACCTCCGGCCAGATCTACCAGACCGTCATCCAGAAGGAGCGGCGCGGCGAGTACCTGGGCGGCACCGTGCAGGTCATTCCGCACGTCACCGACGAGATCAAGAGCGCGGATCGTCGCGTGCGCCAAGGGTCAGGACGTGCTGATCGTCGAGGTGGGCGGCACCGTGGGCGACATCGAGTCGCTGCCGTTTCTGGAGGCGATCCGCCAGCTGCGCCTCGAGGTCGGCCCCAGCAACGCGATCTCCGTTCACGTCACGCTGGTGCCGTACATCGGCGCCGCGGGCGAGCTGAAGACCAAGCCGACGCAGCACTCGGTGATGAAGCTGCGCGAGATCGGCATCCAGCCCGAGATCCTGCTCTGCCGCTGCGGAGCGGACCATCGAGGCGCCGCTGAAGAAGAAGATCGCGATGTTCACCAACGTCGCCGCCGGACGCGGTCTTCTCCGCCGAGGACGTCACGCTGCATCTACGAGGTGCCCATCCGCTTCCACGAGGAGGGCGTCGACGACAAGATCGGCGAGCTGCTCAACATCTGGTCGCGCGCGCCCGAGCTCACCGGCTGGGAGCGCGTCGTCCACCGGCTCAAGAGCCCGCAGGCCGAGGTCGACATCGGCCTGGTCGGCAAGTACGTCGACCTCGTCGAGTCGTACAAGAGCCTCAACGAGGCGCTCATCCACGGCGGCATCGGCAACGAGTGCCGCGTGAACCTGCACCACATCGACTCGGAGGAGATCGAGAAGCGCGGTGCCGGCGGCGCTGCTGGCGGACGATGGACGGCATCCTGGTGGCGCCCGGCTTCGGCAGCCGCGGCATCGAGGGCAAGATCGAAGCCGTTCGCTACGCGCGCGAGGAGCAGCGTGCCGTTCTTCGGCATCTGCCTCGGGCATGCAGATGGCGGTCGATCGAGTTCGCGCGCAACGTGGCCGGTCTGGCGGGGGCGAACTCGACCGAGTTCGATCCGAAGTCGCCGTATCCCGGTCGTCGACTTCCTGCCCGAGCAGCGGAACGTCACCGAGAAGGGGGCGACCATGCGGCTCGGCGCGTACCCCTGCGTGCTGGCACCCGGGTCGAAGGCGGCGGCCGCCTACGGCGCCGCCGAGATCACCGAGCGGCACCGCCACCGCTACGAGGTCAACAACGACTTCCGCGAGGCGCTCGACCAGCCAGGGGATGCTGATCTCGGGCCTCTCGCCCGACCACCGGCTGGTCGAGATGATCGAGCTCCCCGGCCACCCCTACTTCGTGGGTGCCAGTTCCACCCCGAGTTCAAGTCGCGCCCCCAGGCGCCGCACCCCCTCTTCCAGTCGTTCGTCGCCGCCGCCCTGCCGGGCCCGTCTGGGCGACCGCCGCCGCCGCTCGGCCGAAGTCGGCGCATCCGCCACACCGTAGATAATCCGCCTTAGTTTCAGTCGGTTATCTGCTCGACGCACCGCCGGGCGTGGCTGTGTGCTGCGGGTATGTGCAATACATGTACCACATAGTGCCATTGACGCTTGTCGGTCGCGACCATAGGTGTACAAACAAAGTCGAGACCTGCATGGCGATCGAGATCAAACAGCACCTCAAGCTTCAGCAGCAGCTGGTGATGACCCCCCAGCTGCAGCAGGCGATCAAGCTGCTCCAGCTCTCCCGGATGGAGCTGGTCGACATGATCCGCGACGAGATCCTCGAGAACCCGGTCCTCGAGGACGCCGTCGATTCCGCGAGCGAGGAGCCGAAGACCGCCGAGGCGGCCGAGGGCGAGCGCCCGGACGTCGAGCGCGTCGGCGAGACGGAGACGCCGGTCGTCGAGATCCGCGACGACAAGATAGGCACGACCGCCGAGGTGAAGGCCGACAACCGCTCGAACGAGGCGGTCAACGACTTCGACTGGGAGGGCTACCTCGACAACCAGGCGGCCGCCGGCGCCGATGCCGTCCTACAAGTCCAACAACGAGGACCTGCCGTCGCTCGAGTCGACGCTGACCCGCGGCACGTCGCTGTTCGATCACCTCGAGTGGCAGCTGAAGCTGTCGCACTTCTCGCACGAGGAGGACGGCATCGCGATGCTGATCATCGGCAACCTGACCCCGGACGGCTACCTCGAGGAGCCGCTCGAGGAGCTGGCCGAGGAGGCGAGCGTCAGCCTCGAGGTCGCCGAGTCGGTGCTGAAGAAGGTTCAGGAGTTCGATCCGATGGGCGTGGGGGCCCGCTCGCTCTGCAGGAGTGCCTGCTGATCCAGGCGCGCCACATCGGCGCCGACGACGACGTGGTGGTCGGCATCATCGAGAGGCACCTGTCCAACCTCGAGAAGAAGAACTACCAGGCGATCGCCAAGGACCTCGAGCAGCCGATCGACGAGATCTACGAGGCGGCCAAGGTCGTCAAGACGTTCGACCCCAAGCCGGGGCGGCAGTACACCTCCGAGGAGCCGACGTACATCACGCCCGACGTCTACATCCACAAGGTCGGCGACAAGTACTTCGTCGTCGCCAACGACGACGGCCTCCCCAAGCTGAAGATCTCCGACTTCTATCGCACGGCGCTCGCGGGCGGGCCCGAAGGCGCGCGAGTACATCCAGGAGAAGCTGCGCAGCGCGCAGTGGCTGATCCGCTCGATCCAGCAGCGACAGCGGACGATCGTGCGGGTGACCGAGTCGATCCTCAAGTTCCAGCGCGACTTCTTCGACAAGGGCACCGCGCACCTGAAGCCGCTCATCCTGCGCGACGTCGCCGAGGACATCGGCATGCACGAGTCGACGGTGTCGCGGGTGACGACCAACAAGTACGTTCACACGCCGCAGGGGATCTACGAGCTGAAGTACTTCTTCAACTCGGGCATCTCGCGCACCGACGGCGACGACCTGGCGTCGGAGGCCGTCAAGCTCAAGATCAAGCAGATCATCGGCTCGGAGAGTCCAAAGCATCCGCACTCCGACCAGCGGATCGTCGAGCTGCTCAAGGACCAGAACATCGAGATCGCCCGCCGCACGGTCGCGAAGTACCGCGAGCAGCTGCGCATCCTGTCGAGCTCGCAAGCGCCGCCAGGTTTTCTGACCCCCGGCTTCGGCGCCTCGCTGCCGCTCGCACTACGCCAGCCGCCACCGCTCTCGAAGCGCTCGGCCTCGCCAAACCTACCGATCGCTCCGCTCGACGAGAAAATCGGCGTAAAGCGTCCCTGCTCGCGCCGACGGGGAACTGCTGTAATAGTTTTGGAGGAGCCACAATGCAGCTCTCGACCACGTTTCGTCACATGGATGCATCGCAGGCGGTGCGGGAGTACGCGGCCGAGAGAGCTCGACAAGATCAAGAAGTACTTCCACAAGGATCCCATCGCGGCGCACGCCGTCTTCGCGGTCGAGCGCGGCTTCAACCACGTGCGCCGACCTCAACATCACGCTGCCGAACGGCATCGTCATCAACGCCAAGGAGACGACCGAGGACATGTACTCCTCGATCGACCTGGCGACGGCGCGCATCGAGCGCCAGGTGCGCAAGTGGAAGGAGAAGATCCGCGACCACAAGCCGCACGGCGGCCCGCGCGGGGACCGTTCGCGAGATGGTGATCCTGGCCGAGGAGCTCGAGCCGCGCGCCAAGCGCCGTCGGGCGCGCGTCGGCCGACACCACGCGACTGCGCGCCGCCAAGCAGGCCCGGTCCGCGGCGGCTCCCGGGTTCCGCGTCGTCAAGGACGAGACCTTCACCGCGCGATCGATGAAGGTCGAGGACGCGGTCATGCAGCTCAACCTCCTGGGCGACGAGCTATCTGATCTTCACCGACGCGGCGACCAGACGCATCTCGGTGCTCTACCGGCGCAAGGACGGCAACTACGGTCTCATCGAGACGGCGCCGGCGGCCCCGACGATCCGGGGGCGCGCGCCAGGACGCTGGATTGAGGCGCGGCGCGCCAGCTAGAGCCCAGAGAAGGTCATCGACTTTCTCCAGCCCGACGCGATCGTCGCCGACCTCAAGGCGACGACCAAGGCGGCGGTGCTGGCGGAGCTGTCGCGACGCCACCTGGCGAAGCATGAGCCCGGGCGTCGACGCCGAGCGCGCTGCGGCACGTCCTCGAGGAGCGCGAGCTGCTCGCCTCGACGGCCATCGGCGACGGCATCGCCATCCCGCACGGCAAGCTCGACTCGGTCGGCCACCTGGTCGGCGCGCTGGGCCGCTCGGTCGAGGGGATCGAGTTCGAGTCGATCGACGGCAAGCCGACCCACCTGATCTTCATGCTCGTCGCGCCTGCCAGCTCGACGGGCGTGCACCTGAAGGCGCTCGCGCGCCTGTCGCGCCTGTTCCGTGACGCCGACTTCCGCCAGCGCCTGCTCGCGGCGCCCTCCGCGCGAGGCGATGTACCAGGTCATCGCCGACGAAGACGCGAAGTACTGAACCCTTGCCACGGTTCGCTTCGATTGCGTGAGCGAAGGCGAGCTTCGCTCGCCGTAGCTCGTCGCGGGAGGTCTCAGGAACCCTCCCAGGGTTCCTGTTCTAGCCGTATGATGCGGGCGTGACGCCGATGCTCACGGTCCGGTCGCTGCTCGACGAGAGCTCGGGGCTCCGGCTCGTGCTGCTCGCGGGCGAGGCGGGGCTGGGGCGGCCGCATCACGATCCAGCGCATCCAGAAGCCGGGGCTGGCGCTGGCCGGGCTACGTCCAGCAGGTGCACCCCGAGCGGGTGCAGATCCTGGGTGCGACCGAGATCTCGTACCTCGAGACGCTCACCGACGAGGCGACGCGCGCCGCTCGGTCGAGGCGTTCATGAGCCTCAACCCGGCCTGCGTCGTCGTCACCAAGGGGCTCGACGTGCCGCCCGCTGCTGCTCGAGACGCGCCGACCGCATGGGCGTGCCGCTGCTGCGCACGCCCGCTGGTCTCGTCGGCGGCGATCGACGCCATCCAGAAGCACCTCGAGCTGCAGCTCGCGCCCACGGCGAGCATCCACGCCGTGCTCATGGACGTGCTCGGCGTCGGCGTCCTGCTGCTCGGCAAGAGCGGCATCGGCAAGTCGGAGGCGGCGCTCGATCTCATCATGCGCGGCCACCGCCTGGTCGCCGACGACCTGGTCGAGGTGCGCCGCACCTCGGGCGAGGTGCTGGTCGGGTGGGCCTCGGAGCTCATCAAGCACCACATGGAGGTGCGCGGCCTCGGCATCATCAACATCAAGGACATGTTCGGCGTGGCCGCCGTGCGCGACGAGAAGAAGATCGAGCTCGTGCTCGAGCTCATGCGCTGGGACCAGACCGAGAGCCACGACCGCCTCGGCCTCGACGAGATGGTCTACCCGATCCTCGAGGTGCCGGTGCCGCTCCTGCGCATCCCGGTCAGCCCGGGCCGCAACGTCAGCTCGCTCATCGAGGTGGCCGCGCGCAACCGGCTGCTGCAGGTCCGCGGGCACCACTCGGCGCGCGAATTTCAGGAGCGCCTCGACCGCGCCCTCGCCGACGCGCGCGAGCGCCGCTGGCGGGACGACGTCGAATGAGGCTGGTCGTGGTGACCGGCGTCTCGGGCGCCGGCAAGTCGACGGCGCTGCGCGCGCTCGAGGACCTGGGCTTCTACGCGGCCGACAACCTGCCGCTGCCGCTCGTGCCGCAAGTTCATCGAGCTCGTCTCGAGCCGGGCCGACATCGATCGCGCCGCGCTCGGTGCATCGACGCGCGCGGCGGCGACTTCCTCGCGGGCGCCCGTCGGATCTTCGCCGACATCCGCGGCAGGCGGGGCACACGGTGGAGGTGCTGTTCCTCGACGCCTCCGACGAGATCCTGCATCCGGCGCTTTTCCGAGACGCGCCGGCGGCACCCGCTGTCCGACACCGACATCCGCGCCGGCATCGCGCGCCGAGCGCGAGAAGCTGGCCGTGCTGCGGCAGGCGAGCCGACGCCCTGGTCGACACCGGCGCGCTCACCGTGCACGTGCTGCGGGCGCTGATCCAGGAGCGCTACGGACGCACGCGAGGGCGATCTCTCGGTCACGCTGCTGTCGTTCGGGTTCAAGCACGGCATCCCCGCCGAGGCCGACATCGTGCTCGACGTCCGCTTCCTGCCGAACCCGTTCTTCGTGCCGACGCTGTCGGCGCTGTCGGGCGAGGACGAGGCGGTCGCGCGCTTCGTGCTGCGAAGACGCGGCAGACGCGCGCCCTTCGTCGACAAGGCCGAGGAGCTCCTCGCGCTGTCGGTGCGAGGGCTTCCAGCGCGAGGGCAAGTCGTACGCCACGGTGGCCATCGGCTGCACCGGCGGGCGCCACCGCTCGGTCGTCGATCGCCAAGGAGCTGGGCCGGCGCCTGCGGGGGGCGTTCTCGATCTCGGTCCGGCACCGCGACATCCAGCGCGGTAGCGCCGCCTGAGCGAGCCCGGCCTGAAACGCAGCGTGGAATGGTACACTTGGAGGTCCGATGGCGGCACCGCGCTCGAAAGGGAGCCCCTGGTCGGCCTCGTCATCGTCACCCACGGCGGCAGCGGCGCGTGCCTGCTCGCCGGCGGCCGAGGGATTGGTCGGGCCGCTCGAGCGCGTCCGCGGCGGTGATCGCCGTCGTCGTCGGCGAGGCGTTCGAGCGAGATCGTCCGCCGGGTCGCGCAGGCCTGCGACGCGCGTCGACTCCGGCGCCGGGCATCCTCATCCTCGTCGACGTGCACGGGTCGTCGCCGTTCCAGGCCTGTCTCGCGATGCTCGACGGCACGCGGCCCGTCGAGATCGTCTGCGGCGTCAACCTGCCGATGCTCATCAAGCTCGCGACCGTCGACCGCCGCGGCCTGCGGCCGGTCGAGGTGGCCGAGATCCTCAAAGAGGTCGGCAAGCGCTCGATCCGGCTCGGCTCCGAGCTGACCGGCAAGCTCGGCAGCCCACGGGAAGAGCGCCACTAGACGATGTCACGGGCAGAACGCGACGTCCAGCATCCGCAACCAGCTGGGGATGCACGCGCGCGCCGCCGTGAAGTTCGTGCAGATCGCCAACCGGCTTCCGATGCGAGGTCAAGGTCATCAAGGACGGCAACGAGGCCAACGGCAAGAGCATCATGGGCCTGCTGACGCTCGTCGCGGCGCATGGCGTGACGATGACGAGTCGTGTGCGAGGGCGACGACGCCGCAAGTCGCGGTGGCCGCGCTCGCCGCGCTCGTCGACGACGGGTTCGGCGAAGGGATCGATCCGTGAGGGCGTTTGCCTTGAGGGAGTTTGCCTTGAGGGAGTTCGCCTTGAGGGAGTTTGCCTTGAGGGAGTTGCCGATGGAGCGGCTGGTCGGGGTCGGCGCGTCGCCCGGCATCGCCATCGGCGTCGCGCACGTCCTCGGCAGCCGCGTCGACGTCCACGAGCGCCGCATCGCCGCCGAGCAGGTCGAGGCCGAGATCGAGCGCTTCGAGGTCGCGCTCGACGACACCGACGATCAGCTGGCGCGCATCCAGCAGCAGATCGCCGAGCGCGAGAGCGACGAGCACCAGTACCGCATCCTCGAGGCGCACCGGCTGATGCTGTCGGACGTGCACCTCGTCGAGCAGCGCCGCCGCACATCCGCGACGAGAAGACGGCGGCCGAGTGGGCGGTGCGCAGATCGCTCGACCAGATCCAGGCGGTGTTCGAGCGCATCGAGGACCCCTACTTCCGCGACCGCCGCAGCGACGTCGCCTGGTGGGCGAGCGCCTGCTGCGCACCTGATGGGCCAGGCGCGAGCCGCCAGCGCCGAGGAGGCGCCCAAGGGCAGCATCGCCGTCGGCGCACGAGCTGTCGCCCGCCGACGCCGCGCAGCTGGGGCGCGCCGAGGTCGCCGGCTTCTGCACCGAGGGCGGCGGCCGCACCTCGCACACGGCGATCGTCGCGCGCGCCCTGGGGCTGCCCTACGTCGTGGGCGTCGAGGCGCTCGGCCACCGGGTCTGGTCGGGGATGACCGTCATCATCGACGGCGTCGCGCGGCGAGGTCATCCTCGATCCCGACGCCGAGGCGCTGCGCCGCTACCGGCGCGCGCCGACGTCGCACGCGCGCGCGCGCGCCAGCGGCTCGAGCCGCGATGCGCGACGCGCCCGTCGTCGACCGTCGACGGCACGCGCGTCCACCTCGCGGCCAACGTCGAGATGCTCGAGGAGATCCCGATCGCCGTCGACCTGGGCGCCGAGTCGGTGGGCCTGTTCCGCACCGAGTTCCTCTACCTCGAGCGCCCCGACGCTGCCCCTCGGAGGACGAGCAGTACGCGCACGCCGTCGCGGCGCTCAAGAGCGTGGGGGGGCGGCCGATCACCTTCCGCACGCTCGACCTCGGCGGCGACAAGCTGCCGGCCGTCGGTGCGCATCCCGAGCGGCGACCAACCCGGCGATGGGGCTGCGCTCGATCCGCTACTCGCTCCACCGCGTCGACCTCTTCCGCACGCAGCTGCGCGCGCTCTACCGCGCGGCGGTCGTCGGGCCGCATGCAGATCCTGCTTCCCGCTCATCTCGGGCGTCGCCGAGCTGCGCGCCGCCGAAGCAGCTCTGCGCCGAGGTCTGCGCCGAGCTCGCGACGCGAGGGCATCCCCCACGATCCCAAGGTGCCGCTCGGCGTCATGATCGAGACGCCGAGCGCGGCGCTCATCGCCGATCTGCTGGCGGCCGAGTGCGACTTCCTCAGCATCGGCACCAACGATCTCATCCAGTACGCGCTGGCCGCCGACCGCGAGGACGAGCACGTCGGGTACCTCTACCACCCGCTGCACCCGGCGATCCTGCGCGCCGCTCAAGCAGATCGTCGTCGGCGCGGACACGCGCGGGCAAGCCGGTCGCGATGTGCGGCGACATGGCGGGCGATCCGATGCTCGCGTGGATGCTGATCGGGCCTCGGCCTGCGCAACCTGTCGATGGCGCCGCGGCAGATCCCGGTGCTGAAGTCGATCATCCGCTCGACGAAGATCGCCGACGCCGAGCGCCTGCTCGGCGCAGGCGCTGGACCATGCGCACCGAGACCGAGATCGAGGAGCTGGTCTACGGCGCGATGCGCGAGCGCTTCCCGCTCGAAGCTCACCGACGGCGAAGAGGACCGACCGGCCGGGTGAGCGGGCGCCGGGAGGTCGACGGTCGAGGTCGCGGTTCGCCGGGCGCGCCACGACGACTGGGACGGCGCGAGGGGCTGCTGGCGCGAGGTCGACGAGCTGCACGCGGAGCTCGCGCCCGCCTACTTCCGCTCCGGCGGCGCGCGCCGGCGGTCGAGTGGCGCGAGCTGCTCGGGCGACGCGACGGCCGCCGTCTTCGTCGCCGAGGACGGCGCGGCCGGGACGCTCGGCGTCGTCTGGCGTTGCGCGTCTACGAGACGCCGCCCGATCCGGCCATGGTGCCGCTGCGCCGCGGCCACGTCGAGACGCTGGTCGTGAGCGACGCGCGCACCGCCGCCGGGGCGTCGGCCGCCGGCTCATGGCGGCAGGTCGCGACTGGGCGCGCGCGTCAAGGGCGCGGTCGAGATGGTGCTGACCATCTGGGCCGGGAACGCGGCCGCCGAGGCCTTCTACGAGCGGCTCGGGTACCAGGTCCTCTCGCGCGTGCTCCACACCCGGCTATAGCGCTCTAGGCGGTGGCCGGCGGCTGGCGGCGGGCGGCGGCGGCGCGGCGGGCCCAGAAGAGATAGAGCAGCGGCGCGCCGAGCAGAGAGTACGAGAGGGCGTGGCCGACGCGTCCGTCGGGGCCGAACTTCTCGGTCGCGTCGTGGAACGCCTGGCTGCCCTGGATGACGCCGCTCTCGGCAAGCTCGTGGACTCCGTAGATCACGAGCTGGAGAAGAAAAAGACCGAGGAACAGCGAGGTGACCTTGAGGACGACGCCCAGGTTCAGCTTGCGTCCGTAGCGCGTCCAGCTCCAGGCGACCAGGCCCGCGACGGCGAGGCCGAGCACGGCCCCCGCGACCACCAGGATCGCCTGCGTGCGCACCTCGGCCGCGCGCAGCGCGAGCGCCTGAACGCCCGAGATAGAAGACCGCCTCGAGCCCCTCGCGTGTCACGAGCAGCGCGGTCACGAGCGCCACGCCAGCGATCGCCCGCGCCGAGGGGGCGGCGGCGTCGCCGGCCAGCGCGATCGACGCGCGCCTCGATCTCGGCGCGCATGTGGCGCCCGGTGCGCACGCATCTGCCACCAGCAGCACGCCCACCACCACCGCGCCCGCGAGCGCGGCGATCCCCTCGTAGAGCGGCTGGTTCGGCACCTGCAGCCAGAGCCAGGCGCCCGCCGTGCAGCTGACGACCGAGATCGCGAGCCCGATGCTGCACGCCGCGCACCAGCCCGGGACGCGGTTCGTCTTGCGCAGGTACGCGACTGACGACGCCCACGATGAGGAACGACTCGATCCCTTCGCGAAACGTGACGAGCAGCGCCTGCAGCATGGTGCGGGCCGACTATAGCACCTGATATTGGGCTTCATTCTCATTTCCGACCTCGGCCCCGGCCCTCGGCGGAATCCGGGCGGTGATACTCTGCCCGGCCAGGAGATCGCATGCGACGAGCCACCATGATCGCGGCCCTCGGGCTGACGCTGCTCGGGTCGGCGTCGGCGCGCGCCGACGAGGCCGCGGGGCACTACAACCTGGCGCTTCAGTACAAGCGCGAGGGGAACATCACGGCGGCCATCGACGAGTGCGAGAAGGCGATCAAGCTGCGCCCCGACTACGCCGCCGCGCACTTCACGCTCGGCAACCTCTACCGCGCCCAGAATGACTATGCGCGCGCCGCCGGCGAGTACGAGAAGACGGTCAAGCTTCAGCCCAAGGACGCCGACGCGCACGCCAACCTGGGCGCCGCCTACGCCCGGCTCAAGCGCGTCGACGAGGCGATCCGAGAGCTCGAGACGTCGCTCGACCTCAAGCCCGACGACTACGAGGCGCGCGCTGTCGCTGGGCTTCGCCTACAAGCAGATCAGGGCGACTACAAGCACGCCATCGAGCACCTTGCAGAAGGCGACCGAGCTCAAGCCCGACGATCCGCCGAGGCGTGGACCAACCTCGGCGTCGCCAAGTCGAAGACCGACGACCACGACGGCGCGATCGACCGCGCTGCGCAAGGCCATCACGCTGCGGCCCGACGACGCCGAGCTGCACTTCGACCTGGCGGTCGTCTACCGGCGCCAGCGCAAGACCGACGAGGCGATCGCCGAGTACCAGCGTCGCCGTCGCAGAAGGACCCGCAAGCACGCGAAGGCCTACTACGACCTCGGCATCCTCTACTCGCAGGAGAAGCAAGAACGCCCGAGGCGCAGGGCGGCATTCGAGAACTACCTCAAGTACGGCACCCACGAGGACGCCGGCTCGCGCAAGGACGCCGAGGATCGCCTCAAGACCTTCAAGGGCACCGCGGACGGCCAGGCCGCCCACGGCAAGTAAGGGCGGGAGGGGCTCCGCCTTGGTCAGATTTGGTTGATCGCAGGCGGGCTTTGCCCGCCGGCGACTTGCTTGCCGAGCCAGATCTGGGCCCGGCTCTCGTCGCGCGGGGTGGGTCCGCGGGAGGGGCCTGCCCCCCCCGCGCTCAGAACTTCACGCCGAGATTGAGGCGCAGGATCTGCGCGGCGCTGGCGTTCGCGCCGTCCGCGACCCCCCAGATGTTCGACGGGCGGGCCAGGGCATCGAGCGGCCAGAAGACGCCCCAGGTGACGCCGGCGTAGAAGCCCTCGGCGGTGTTGCGGTAACCGGCGCTCGCGTCGGTCTCGATGCCGTAGATGAGCGAGTCGCCCGGCGTCGACACGGGGACCTGGGCCATGCTGAAGATGACGCCGCCGTTGAGGCCGATCGCGCGCGTCCGCCCGAGATCGAACCAGTAGGCCGCCTGCGGCTTGAAGTAGATGGCGTTGGTGACCGTGCCCAGGATGTGGCGGAAGAAGATCTCGTCGACGTGGTAGTCGGGCGAGAAGTGAAAGTCGTTGATGGAGTGGTCGCCCGTCGGCTGCTGAATGAAGCGCCAGCGATAGTTGAGGTACTGCCCCGGATCCTTGGCCTGGTCGCCCGTGGCGCCGCCCATCTCGAACCCGACGAACAGCGCGTCGTGAAAAAGCCGCAGCTCGCTGGCCACCACCCAGCCCGCCTGGGCCAGCTTCAGCTCCTGGCCGTCCGCGGCCAGTGCGCCCGGGTGCTGGATGCGACCGAGGATGGCGATCCCCTCGACCTCGATGGTCAGCGCCTTGTAGTAGAGCTTGAACCAGACGTCAGGCGTGACGGAGAAGGCGTCGTAAGGGAGCAAGGAGGGGAGCTGATCCGGCATCAGCGGCTGCGGCCCGAACTGGCTCGGGACCATCTGCGTCGTCGGGACCGCGTCGATGTTCCCCTGGTTCCGATAGACGACCTGCAGGCCGTAGTTGGCGACCACGTCGCCGCGATCGATCCGCTCGCGCAGCTCGACGGCGCTGTCGAGCTTTGCGACCGAGGCCATCAGCTGCAGGACGTCGTCGTTCTGCGACAGGTCGTACGGGTACCCGCTCGGATCGAGTCGCCCCAGCGACAGTTGTTGCGTCGTGTCCCCTTGCGCTCCCAGGTCCCAGGCGAACTTCAGCTGGTGGCCGTAGATGGTGGTCATCGCCATCACCCGGTCGACCGTCGTTCCGACGTCGCAGTCGGCGCAGCTCCCGTCGTTGTAAAAGAGGCCGCGACCCCAGTTCCAGGGCATCCGACCGAAGTAGATCGAGCCGAACTCGCTGTCGATCTCCGCCCAGGCCCGCTTGGCGCGGATGCTGGAGGTGTAGCCGTTCTGGCCGATCTCGGGCGGATCCTGGCTGTTCGAGAGGAACTGCGAGGCCGCCCCGCCGGTCATCGAGGTATTTGGTTGCCCGGCCGTCGCACTCGACGTCGACGGCGGGGTGTTGAAACCCTGAATCCCGGCCAGCGAATCGGGCGTGGAGCCCATGATCGTGTTGTCGAGGACGTCGATCTGCGCGTGGACGCGCACCTGATCGGTCACATTCAGCGTCGGCTCCAGGCGAAAGCGCAGGTTCGCGCCGCCGATGTTCTTGGTCGGACAGTTCTGGAACGCGTTGGTCGGCCCAGGGGTCGTGATGTTCGCGCTGGTGCTGAACCCGGGGTTCGCTGGCGAGGGACAGTCGAGCGGCAGCGGAAACGGCGGCAGGCCGTAGTTCGTGGTCCCCTGCACCGTCGAGCCGCTGGGGACGTGCGAGTAGCCGTGCCCGAGGAAGAAGTCGTGCATGTAGTCGTCGCGCAGCCGCAGGTAGCCGTCGAGCTCGAAGATCTGCATCTTCCGCCTGGTCTGCTCGGGGTAGCTCGTCGAGCGGCTCGAGCTCGGCGGGCGCGGTTCTCCTCGGGCGCCGCCTCGGCGGGCCCTTCTTCCTTGTCCGAGCCCTGGGCGGGGGGCGGCTGCATGCCGCCGCCCGGCGCGCCGAAGCCGCCGGGGCTCATCTGCGCCGCCGCCGGGGTCGCCAGCAAGAGAAGGGCGCCGGCCAGGGCGCCGGCCAGGGAGCCGCGGACGTTCGCCAGCCGCAGCGGTCGGGCGTGCAGGCGGCTCACGCGTCGGACCCCGCGCAGAGCTCGAACAGCACGCCGCCCGTCGAGGCCGGGTGCAGGAACGCGACCTGGTGGCCGCGCGCGCCCGGGCGGGGCGTCTCGTCGATGAGGCGCACCCCGGCGGCCTTGAGCGCTCGCGAGCGCCGCCGGCAGATCCTCGACCTCGAAGCAGACGTGGTGCAATCCGGGCCCGCGCTTCGCCAGGAAGCGATCGCAGCGCGGCGTTGCCCGCGCGGCGCGCAGAGCTCGAGCGCGGTGTCGTGGGCGCCCCCGTCCGCGTGCAGGAAGGCGACGTCCGTCGTCTGCGCCGCGACGTGCTCGCGCGCGCCGGGCAGAAGGCCGAAGAGGGCCCAGCGAGCTGCGGCGCCGAGGCGTCGCGATCGGCGACGGCGATGGCGACGTGGTCGATGCGCTTGACCTTGATCATGGATGGCGAGGGCGAGGCTTCCGTCGAGACGGGTCGGCGAAAAGGCGGCAACTTATATCAGCCCGGCGAACAGTTGGAAAGTGGAATGCGGGAGCGGTTCGTCCCTATCATCCAGCGCGATGGCGGGTTACGACCGCGACTTGGACCTGGCGCGCCTCGCCCGGTTGCCTCGAGGGTCGATGTGACGAGGCGCCCGGCTCGCGACGGCTGGCGGGCAGCTGCTCTCGGTCGGATTCGACGGAACGGCGGCGCCCGACGATCGCTGCGGGCCCGCATCGCCGCCTCGGAGGTCGGCGGCGTCATGCTGTTTCGGCCCAACATCGCGGATCCGGGGCAGGTGGCGGCGCTGGTGGGCGCGCTGCGGGGCGCGGCGCCGGCGGACGCGCCGCTGCTCGTGTCGATCGATCAGGAGGGCGGGCTGGTGCAGCGGCTGCGCGGCCTCGCGACGGTCTGGCCGCCGATGCTGGCGGTGGGGGCCTCCGGCGACCCCGCGCGCACGGCGGCGGTCGGGCGCGCGCTCGGCGACGAGCTGGCGGCGCTGGGCATCGGCTGGGACTTCGCGCCCGTGCTCGACGTGCACACCAACCCGGCGAATCCGGTGATCGGCAACCGCGCCTTCGGCGACCGAGCCGGCGGCGGTCGCCCTCCACGCGCTCGCGTTCTGGCGCGGGCTGCGCGGGGCCGGCCTCGTCGGCTGCGGCAAGCACTTCCCGGGTCACGGCGACACGCGCACCGACTCGCACCACGAGCTGCCGGTCGTGCCGCACGACCTCGATCGCCTGCGCGCGCGTCGAGCTCTCCCCCTTCGCGGCGGCCGCGCGGGCCGGCATGGAGGCGCTCATGACCGCGCACGTGCTCTATCCGGCGCTCGATCC
This sequence comes from uncultured Pseudomonadota bacterium, assembly GCA_963831685.1. Classification (GTDB taxonomy): domain Bacteria; phylum Myxococcota_A; class Polyangia; order Fen-1088; family Fen-1088; genus JADGRB01. The sequence goes on along the minus strand of CAWHRJ010000002.1, from coordinate 156,861 downwards.
CGATCGCCCGGCCACGCTGTCGCGCCGGATCCTGACCGACCTGCTGCGCGGCGAGCTCGGCTTCCGTGGCGTGATCGTCTCCGACGATCTGGGGATGAAGGCGGTCGCCGACCGCTATCCCATCGAGGAGCTGGCGGTGGGCGCGATCGAGGCCGGGTGCGACCACCTCCTCATCCGCGAGCCGGCGGCGCGGCAGGTCGCGGCCTTCGAGGCGCTCGTGCGCGCCGCCGAGGCGCGCGCCGATTTCCGCGCCCGCGTCGAGGAGAGCGCGGCGCGCGTCGCCGCTCTCAAGGCCGCCTGCCGGTCGGCTTCCGGCGCCGGCCGCGATGCTGCCGTCACTGCTCGCCACCCCGGCGCACCAGGCGCTGGCGGGCTCCTTCGGCGCCGCGCTCCCGTCCGGCGCCGCCAGCTCCCCCGTCGCCGACTAGATCCGGACGCCCATCCCGAGCCCCTCGCCGGTCGGCAGGAGCGTGGCGCGGAAGCGGCCGCTGTGCGCGAGGATCTCGTGCAACGCCTGCATGGCGCGCGATCGAGACGGCGCGTTCGCCGGTGGGCTTTTCGGGGAGGTCGCCGAACAGGAAGGCGTTGTCGAGCAGGACGAGGCCGCCCGGCCGCAGGTTGTCGGCCGCCCAGTGGAGGTAGTCAGCGGTAGCTCTCCTTGTCGGCGTCGATGAAGCACGAGATCGAACGGTCCGCGCGGGACGAGCGTGGGCAGGATCTCCAGCGCCGCGCCGAGGTGGACGCGCGCCGGGCGTCGAGTAGCCGGCGCGGCGGAAGCTCTCGCGCGCGACCTCGGCGTGGCGCGGCTCGATCTCGATCGTGTCGAGCATGCCGTCGATGCCCATGCCGCGCAGGAGCGACACGCCCGAGTAGCCACCCAGCGTGCCGATCTCGACGGCCTTGCGCGCGCCGTTGCCGCGAGGCGAGCACCTCGAGGTGGCGGGCGTCGAGCGCGCCGATCTGGATGTCGGGCAGCCCCGCGGCGATGCTGCGCTCACGAATCTCCGCGCAGGACGTCGTCCTCCGGGGCGTACGTCTGGGAAAGCCATTCGGCGACGCGCGCGTCGTCGTTGCCGAATTGCTTGTTCACGCCTTGACCCTGCCGCGTCGGAACCGCAGGGTCAACAGCGACTCGAGGAGCACCGAGGAGCGATCGCCGCCGCGCCGAGCGCGTGCCACAGCTCGAGCCGGCGGCTTGGGGCGCGGCCCCGGCGGCCGCGGGCGCCGCGCGCGCGGTCGGGGCGCTTGTCGTCGGCGAGCCGCGTCGGATCCGACTCGCGCGTGTCGAGGTTGACGACGAAGCCGGCGTCGGGCCGCTCGACGATCGTGCCGTCGGCGCGCGAGGCGCGGACCCGGTAGAGCCCGGGCTCGTCGGTCTCGGCGAAGGTCACGCGCGCCGACGCGCGTCGGGCGTCGCCGTGCGCGCGCGTCGGGGTCAGCCAGCGCGATTCGCCCGCGGGCTTGACGATCTCGATGCGGCGATCGTCGGGCTCGAGCGCGATCTCGCCGTTTGCCCCGACGGTGACGGCGGCCGACGATTCGCCGGAGGGCGCGCCGGCGAGGTAGCGGGCCGCCTCCTGCATGAGCGGAAGGAACCCGGGGCGAATCGGCAGGTCGGTCCACTCGCGGTCGACGGTGGTCGTCAGGAGGAGGACGCGGCCGCGCCCGATGTCGGCCTCGACGAGCGCGGGCGCGCCGTTCTCGTAGCGCAGCACGACCGTGCCGTCCGGGCGCGTCGGGCACGCGGTGGAGCAGCATGAACTGGAAGAAGCGCGCCGAGGAGAGCCCGTCGCCGTGCGCCGGGAACGCCGAGAGCAGCGGGTGGTGGCGATCGATCGGTGCGAGGCGCTCGGCGGGCCGCAGGTCGACGGTCTCGCCCTCCGAGCGTGCCCCGGGCGCGGCGGCGGCGCGTCCGCTTGAGGCCGAGCGGCTGCGGCAGCAGCTTCCCCAGCGCTGGTTCCAGGCGTCGGCGTCGACGCGATCGCCGACCGAGACGAAGAGACCGCCGCCGGCCTCGACGTAGCGCACAGCGCGGCGGCGACGGCCGGCGGAGGGGCGGTTCGACGTTGCGCGAGGAAGACGGCGCGCGTAGCCGGCGAGGCGCGTCGCCCGAGCTCGTCGGGCAGCGCCGTCGTGATCGAGAACCCGCTGCCGCCCGCGCGCAGCGCCGCCTCGAGGAAGAAGGTCTCGTCCTCGGTGCGCACCGTGCGCGGGTCGCCGTCGACGACGAGCACGCGCAGGCCGCGCGAGACCTCGACGCGCGCGCGGCCGCCGATCGTCGAGCGGGAAGACGTCGTGGTCGATCTCGACCTCGGCGTCGTGCGCGCTGCCGCCCGCGGTGCGTGAGGACGAAGCGCTTGCGCGCGCGCCCGTGCGCCGGGACGTCGACGAAGCCGCGCGCGACGTCGGCGCCGTCGAGCGCCAGCGTGACGCCGAGCTTGTGCGCCGGGCTCGGCCGAGAAGTTGGCGATCTCGGCGACGACGGCGACGCCCTGAGTGCCCTCCTCGGGCGCCGGCTCGGCCGAGAGCGCGACGACGGCGCGGTTGGTCCAGGCGACGCCGCCGCTGCGTCGAGGACGATGACCGGCGGCGCGCCCGACTGTCCGGCGGCCGGCGTCACGTCGTCCCAGCCCGCGGCCTGCAGATCGGTGACGACGTAGACGACGCGCTCGGCGTGCATCGAGCCGGTCAGGATCTGCGTCGCGCGCCGCAGCGCCGCGGCGAAGTCGGCGCGGCGCGCCGAGCAGGGGGCGGCGTCGAGCGCGGCGAGCACGCGGCCGCGATCGCTCGACGGCTCGGCGATCGGCGCGGCCGTCCCCTCGGACGCCAGCACGAGCGCGACGTCGGAGTCGGGCGACAGGTGCTCGATGACGGCGCGGGCCCTGGCGCGGGCGACGTCGAAACGGTGTCGCCGCCGGCCTCGCGTGCCGGCGCAGGCTGGCCGAGTCGTCGAGGACGATGACGGCGCTCTGCGTGCGCGTCGGTCGCCGCCGGCAGATCGGAGCGGACCTCCGCGAACGGGCGGGCGAACGCGAGCGGCAGCGCCATCGCCAGGCCGGTGCGCAGCGAGAGCAGGAGGGCTCGCGCAGGCGGCGGCGCGCCGAGACCTCGCGCTCGGCGCGCAGGAGCAGCTCCATGGCCGCGAACCGACCGGCCGGGCGCGCCGGCGTGCCGATGCGATGGATGATCCAGGGCAGCGCGGCGGCGACGAGGCCGAGGAGCAAGCGACGGGGGCGAGGAAGTGCACCGGGTGGCTCCGACTTGTCCTCGCTCGCGCCCGCTGGCGGTCGAAGAGGAAGGCGCGCAGCACGTCGGCCGGCGGCGTCGGTCGTGGTCGCGAAGAGGTACTCGACGCGCGCCTCGAGGCAGGTGAGGCGCCAGCGCTCGCGCAGCGCCAGCGACTCGCGCGCGAACGAGGCCGCGAGATCGCGCGGATCGACGAGCAGCCGGCGCGCGTCGTCGGGCTCGATCGCCTCGAAGTGAGGTCAGCTCGTCGAAGGGCAGCTCGACCTCGTCGGGGTCGAGCAGGTGGAAGAGCGCGACGTCGTGCCCGCGCGAGCGCAGCTGGCGCAGCCGATCGCCAGATCGTCCGGCGCGTCGAGCAGATCGGTCATCAGCGACGACGAGGCTGCGCCGATCGGCCAGCTCGCCGACGTAGCGCGAGCGCGCGCCCCGGCTCGGTGCGCCCTGCGGCGTAGACGGCCTCGAGCGCGAGCAGCAGATCGCGGATGTGCCCGCCGCGCGTGCGCGGCGGCAGGTACTGGCGCGTGCCGCTCGTCGAACAGCAAGAGGCCCGCCGGGTCGCCCTGCTGCGCGAGCAGGTAGCCGAGCGCCGCCGCCAGGTAGCTGGCGTACTCGAGCTTGGACGGCCGCCGCGGCCGTAGCCCATCGACGCCGAGGCGTCGAGCGAGCAGGAAGGTGCGCATCTCGGTCTCGTCCTCGAAGCGCTTGATGTAGTAGCGATCGACGCGCCCGACCGCCTTCCAGTCGATGTGGCGCATGTCGTCGCCGGGCGCGTACTCCTTGTGCTCGGCGAACTCGATCGACGCGCCGGCGTGCGGGTTGTGGTGCAGCCCGCGAACGCCCCCTCGACGATCACGCGCGCCCGCACGCGCATCGATGCCAGGCGCGCGAGGTCCTGCGGATCGAGCGCCAACGTGTGGACGGAGCCGGGCTCGGCCCGGCGAAGTCCGGCGCGGCAGGGTTCGGGGACCCCATGAGGGTCCCCGTGTCTAGACGCCGGCATACCCGACCGTGCTCCCTTAGGCCGGCTTGACGGCGTCGATCAGCTGGTCGACCAGCGTGGGCGCGTTCAGCCCGTCGGCCTCGGCGTGGAAGTTGGGCAGCACGCGGTGCACCAGCACCGGCCTCGCCAGCGCGCGGACGTCCTCGATCGACGCCGCGTAGCGCCCGTTCGAGGATCGCGCGCGCCTTGGCGGCCAGCACCAGGTACTGCGACGCGCGCGGTCCCGCGCCCCAGGAGACGTACTTCTTGATCGAACTCGGGCGCGCTCGCGTCGACGGGTCGGCTCGCGCGGCAGAGCGCCACCGCGTGCGCCACGACGTGCGGCGCCGCCGGCACGCGCAGCACCAGCTCCTGCAGCTCGAGGATCCGCTCGGGCGAGAGCACCTTGCGCAGCGTGCGGCCGGTACGCCGTCGTCATCTGGTTGACGATGCGGACCTCCTCGTCCGCCGACGGATAGCCGACGTCGATCTGGAACATGAAGCGATCGAGCTGCGCCTCGGGCAGGGGATACGTCCCCTCCTGCTCGATCGGGTTCTGCGTCGCGAAGACCAGAAACGGCAGCGGCAGCGCGTAGGTCTGGCCGCCGGCCGACACGCGGTACTCCTGCATCGACTGCAGGAGCGCCGCCTGCGTCTTGGGCGGCGTGCGGTTCATCTCGTCGGCGAGGACGACGTTGGCGAAGATCGGCCCGCGCACGAACCGGAAGACGCGCCGGCCCGTCGCGCGGTCCTCCTCCAGCACGTCGGTGCCGGTGATGTCGGACGGCATCAGATCGGGCGTGAACTGGATGCGCCCGAACGACAGCGCGAGCACGTCGGCCAGCGTCTGGATGAGCAGCGTCTTGGCCAGGCCGGGGACGCCGACGAACAGGCAGTGCCCGCGCGCGAACAGCGCGACCAGCAGGTGGTCGATCACCTGCTCCTGGCCGACGATCCGCTTGCCGATCTCGGCGACCATGGCGCGTCGGGCGTCCGCCACCTCGCGGACCGCGTCGAGATCTCGGGCGGCGTCCGAGGCGGGCAGGGGCGTGGCGGCCGGGTCCAGCGACATGCGCGGCCAGAATGCCATGCGCCGCGGGCGGTTGCCATGGCGGGCGGGTCCCCGCGTCCGGTCGTCCACCAATTGAACGGTCGGGTCAGTGATCGCCGGATTTCTTACCTCGCGGTGCGGCGATGGCCCGCCCCCGCTCGGCAGTTCGAACGGCACCATCATTGCTACGTCCAGGGTGGAACTCTCGCGCGAGCGGGAAAGGAGCGACACGTGAAGCTGCTGCTGGTGGACACTTCGTCGATTTTCCGGATGGGCTTGCGAGCCGCCCTGGCCGAGACGCCCAGTGTGGGTGGCCCCGACGACCTCCAGGTGGTGGGCGAGTGCGCCGACGGCGCGACGGCCGTGGCACTGGCGGCCACCCTCGCCCCGGACATGGTGGTCTCGGATCTTCATCTGGGCGACCGGAACGGGATCGCGCTCTGCCGGGAGCTCGGGCGCCTCGCGCCGCCCGTGCGGGTGCTCATCCTGGCGACCCACGCGCCGGAGGCGATCGTCCACCAGGCCCTCGGCGCCGGGGTGGGCGGCTACGCGCTCAAGCGGCAGTCGGCCGACGAGGTGGTCGCCGCCATCCGGAGCGTGGCGCTGGGCGAGCTGGTCCTGCCGCCGGGCGTCTCGGCGCCGCCACCGCGCGCGGTGGGGGGCGAGAAGAGCGGCGCGACATACGCGATCGAGCGGCTCTCCCAGCGCGAGCGGCAGATCTTCGACCTGGTGGTCTGGGGCAGCTCGAACAAGCAGATTGCCGAACGCCTCGGCATCAGCATCAAGACGGTCGAGACCCACCGCGGCCACATCAACGGCAAGCTGCGCGTCCACACCAGCGCCGACATCGTCCGCCTGGCCTCGCTGTGGGGAATGCTGGCGACCGCGCCGGGCCAGAGCGCGGCCAACGGCAGCAACGGCACCCTGCGGCAGTAATGGGAACCCTGGGAGGGTTCCCAACCCCTCCCGCGATGAGCTCCGTCGAGCAAAGCTCGCCTTCGCTCGACGCGATCTAGTCTTCGCTTGGGCCCCCGACCCGCTCGCCAACCTTCTTGGCCAGGGTCTGGCGGGTGATGCCGAGGTGCTGGGCGGCCAGCGTCCGGTTGCCGCCGCAGATCTCCAGGACGCGGCGGATGTGGGCGAGCTCGACCTCTTCGAGGGTCGGGATGGCGGCGCCTGTCGTGTCGGTCGTGCCCGGCGCGACGGCGGGGGCGGCCAGCGCCGCGGCCAGCAGCTCGGCCGGGAGGTGCGACGGTTTGAGCTCGGCGTCGTCGTGCAGGAGCGCGGCGCGGGCGATCACCGCGCGCAGCTCGCGGACGTTGCCGGGCCAGCGGTAGCGCTCGAGCAGCCCCGCGGTCTCGGGCGCGATCGCCTGGAAGCGGCGGCCGAATTCGCGCGCTGACTCGCCGAGGAAGTGCTCGGCCAGCGCGCGGACGTCGGCGAGGCGCTCGCGCAGCGGCGGCAGGTGCACGGTGATGGCGTTGATTCGATAGAAGAGATCCTCGCGGAAGGTGTGGGCGGCAACGGCGGCGCCGAGGTCGCGGTTGGTAGCGGCGACGACGCGCGCGTCGACCCGGCGCACCGCCGTGGCCCCCACGCGCCGGAAGGTTCGCTGCTCGAGGAAGGTGAGCAGCTTGGCCTGCGCGCCCGTGCCGAGGTCGCCGATCTCGTCGAGGAACAGCGTTCCGCCGTCGGCGATCTCGACGAGACCGAGCTTCCGCTCGCGCGCGTCGGAGAAGGCGCCGCGCTCGTGACCGAACAGCTCGCTTTCGACCAGGTTCTCCGGGATGGCCGAGCAGTTGAGCTCGACGAACGGGCCGGCGGCGCGCGGCGAGCCCTCGTGCAGCATGCGCGCGATCGCCTGCTTGCCGGTGCCGCTCTCCCCCGTCACCAGCACCAGCGGCACCGGGCTCTTGGCGATGACCTCCACTTCGGCGAGCAGCTTGGCCATCCGCGGCGCGGCGTGGACGAAGGCGGCGCCGCCCGCGCGCCGTCGCTCCTGCGCGGCCAGGTAGGCGACCCTCTGCTCGAGGCGGCTGGTTCGCACGGCGTTGCGGACGGCGGCGACGATCTCCTCCAGCTCGAACGGCTTCTTGATGAAGTCGTAGCCGCCCAGCTTCATCGCCGTCACGGCGCTCTCGATCGAGCCGTGCGCCGAGATGAGGATGACCTTGGTGTCGGGCGCCTCCTGCTTCATCTTGCGCAAGAGGTCGAGGCCGTCGGCGTCCCCCAGCACCAGGTCGAGCAGCACGACGTCCGGCCGGGCCTCCTGGAACCGCGTCCAGGCCTCGGCGCCCGACGCCGCGGCGTTCACGTCGAACCCCTCCTCGGCCAGCAGCGCGCGCACCGACTGCCGGATCAGGGCTTCATCATCTGCAATCAGGACTGACGCGCTCATCGATCCACTTCGGGACCCTGGCAGGGTCCCGCTCCCCCAGAGGCCACGCGATTGATTCCTGTTGTCATCTCACCACCGGGATTTGTAGTTCGAAAACGGCGCCGGGGGGATCGGGGCGGTTGGCGGCGACGATGCGGCCGCCGTGTTCGAGAAGGATGTTCTGGCTGACCGCCAGCCCGAGGCCGTGCCCCTCGGGCTTGGTGGTGAAGAACGGCTTGAACAGCTCGCGCGCGCGCTCGGGGGGGATGCCGGCACCGCGATCGCGCACGCGCACCGCGATCTCGTCGCGCCCCAGGCTGGTCGCGCGCGCCGCCTCGACCTCGATGGTGCCGCCGCTGGGCGTGGCCTCGGTGGCGTTGACGATCAGGTTCACCAGCGCCTGGGTGACCAGCTGCGGGTCGACCTCCAGCGGCGGCAGGTCGGGCTCCTCGCGCCGCGCGATCTGCACCTGGTGGCGCGTCAGCGCGGGCAGGGCCGCCTCCAGGGCGGCGTCGACCAGGCTGCCGACGGTGCAGAGCTCGAACCTGGGCGCCAGCGGCCGGGCGTAGTTCATGAGACGACGCACCAGCCCCTCGACGCGTGTGATCTCGCGATCGAGCGCGCGCGCCGTATCGACCACCGGGCTGCCCCCGGGCGCGGCGGCTCCCTGGCGCTCGAGCAATTGCGTGGCCGCCTTCATCCCCGCCAGCGGGTTCAGGACCTCGTGCGCCAGCTTGGCGGCCAGCTCGCCGACGGCCGACAGCTTCTCGCTCTGGACCAGGCGCCGCCGGTGCTCGAAAAGCGCGGCGTCGGTCTCCTCCAGCTTCTCGATGATGGCGCTCACCTGGTCGCCCAGCGTCTCGAGCCCGGCGCGCCCCGGCAGGAGGTGGATGCGGGTCCTTTCGGCCGCCGATTCGACCTGCACCTCGAGCTCGGTGATCGGCTTGGTGATCCACCGCGCCCACAGAAATCCGACCAGCAGGCTGGCCACGGCGCCGGCGACGCTGGTCGCCACCAGCACGTCGGCGAGGCGCCGCACCGACTGCTCCGCCCGCGCCAGCGTCGCCTCGGCGTCGCCTCGCGCGATGCGCCCGAATTCGGCGAACAGATCGCGCAGCCGCTGCGCCTGGGCGTGGTTGCGCAGCAGCGCCGCCTTGGCCTCGGCCGGGCGGCCGGCGTCGTAGAGCGCCACCGCCTCGCGGCGGGCGTGGTCGTAAGCGAGGTACTCGGTCTGAATCTGGTCGAGCAGTTGCTCGGAGGTCGGCCCGCCCACCTTTCCGTGCATCCGCTTGAGCCACGACTCGAACGCCGGTCGGTTGCTCTCCAGCTCCGCCAGCCAGGCGCGGTTGCCCGTCAGCAGATACTCGGCGACGAACCCCTTCTGATAGAGGAACGCGCTCATCGCCGCGGCGTCGTCGATGAGCGCCAGCTGTCGGCTGACCGCGATCCGCGCCACCGCGGAGGCGTTCCCCAGCGAGAACAGGCCGACCGCGCAGACGACGCCGACGGCGAGCGCCGTGCCCAGCGAGGCCAGCGCCAGCCGGGCCGACAGCGCCGCGGACCGTGATCTGCGCATGGTCCGCAGTATGACGTCAGCGCGGGTTCAGCGCACGATCAGGTCGTCTCGGCGGTTCTTGGCGTGCGCGTCGTCGTCGTGGCCCTGGTACTTCGGCCGCTCCGACCCGTAGCTGATCGTCTTCACCTTACCGTTCGGCACGCCCAGGTGGGTCAGGTAGCTCTTGGCCGCGCGCGCCCGCTCCTCGCCCAGCGCCATGTTGTATTCGGTCGTGCCGAGCTCGTCGCAGTTGCCGTCGATCTCCAGCCCGGCGTTGCGCTTGTTCTTGATCTGGTCGGCCACCTTCTGCAGCACCGAGTGCGCGTCCGACCGCAACGTGTACGAGTCGAAGTCGAAGTAGATGGCCGGCTCTTCTTTCTGCGGCGCCTCGGCGGGCGCCTCGACGGGCGCCTCGGGCGGGGGCGGCGGCGTCACCCGAGCGGCCACCGGCGCGGGGGCGGGGTGGGCCGGTGGCGCCTTTTGTTCGTGCGAGCAGCCGAGCGCTCCGCCCAGAAGGAAAAGGCCCGATGAAAGCGCGACCAAACCAGACGAAGACCGTAGCGAGCTCATGCTGAACCTCCCGAAGTTGAGACCAAAGGAACCTCGACGAACGACCAGAACTGGCTGCGCAGCACCTGCAGGCGCTCGAACGACTCCCGCCCGTTGAGGGAGACCAGGTACTGGAGCTTGGAGAGCAGCGTGGCCGGCTCGCTGCGCGTCAAGAGCGCGCTCGACGGCTGGACGATCGGGCGTCCGTTCTCTCCCTCCCAGACGACGTGGCCGACGACGATGAAGTCGCCTGCACTTTTTTGTTGGGGGTGAAATCGTGCCTCCAGGACGCGCAAAGTGATTTGGTTCGAGTGCAAGCGGTGTGCCCCAGGGCGCCCGCCCGCCGCCGCGGGGCGCCGGCGGACGGCTGGTTAAAGGACTGTGCGCGCGGGGGGGCGAACGGCCGATTCGTTGACGCTGCGGCTCTGGATGTTCTCGTGATATTCATGGCCCGGGGAGGACGGACAATGCTGCGATTGCGTCATTTCTTGCTGGTGGGACTCCTGGCGACGTCGGTGTTCGGGGCGCTCGCGCTGGCGCCGCGGACCGCGGCGGCCGGCGGCCGGATCGTCGTCAGCGACGTCGAGTTCGGTTCCTACGCCTCGGAGAAGGAGATGAGCGCGGCGCTCAAGAAGCAGGCCAAGACGACCTTCAAGGGGGCCGGCGCCTGGCAGCTGAACATGATGATCTTCCTGGGGGCCGGCACCGGCGCCAGCAAGATCAACATCGTCTACTACGACGTCTCCAAGCACCCGCCCGATCAGGTCAATTTCACCGAGGTGGGCGTGAAGCCCGACCAGAAGATCGTCCAGCTGAACGGCCAGGCGATCTCGTCGGACATGGGGTTCGTCAAGGGGCACAAGTACGAGGTCCGCGCGACCCGGGTCATCGGCGGCAAAGAAAAGGTCTACGCCAAGACCACGATCACGTTGAAGTGACGGCGAGGTCGTGACCGCCGCGCGCGCGATCGCGGCGACGCTCTCGCCGGCGATCGCGTTGATGATCCTGGGCTGCGTCCCGGCGCCACGGCCGGGAGCGCCGGACGACAGCGCGCCCTACCGCGATCCGCGACGCCCAGCCGCCGAGCGCGCCGCCGATCTGGTGCGGCGCCTGACCGCCCCGGAGAAGGTCGAGCAGCTGATGACCGAGGCGCCGGCGATCCCGCGGCTGGGGATCCCCGCCTACGACTGGTGGAGCGAGGCGCTGCACGGCGTGGCGCGCGCCGGGCGGGCGACGGTCTTCCCGCAGGCGATCGCGCTCGCCGCGACGTTCGACGAGCCGCTTTTGCGGCGGGTGGCGGCGGCGATCTCCGACGAGGCGCGGGCCAAGTTCAACCTGGCCCAGGCGCACGGCGCGCGCGGGCGCTACCAGGGGCTGACGTTCTTCTCCCCCAACCTCAACATCTTCCGCGATCCGCGCTGGGGCCGCGGCCAGGAGACGTACGGCGAGGATCCCTTGCTGACGTCGCGACTCGGCGTGGCCTTCATCGCCGGGATGCAGGGGGACGATCCGCGCTGGTTGAAGACGGTCGCCACCGCCAAGCACTTCGCTGTGCACAGCGGCCCGGAGGCCGACCGGCACGTCTTCGACGCGCGTCCGAGCGACCACGACCTCTACGACACCTACCTGCCGCAGTTCGAGGCGGCCGTGCGTGAGGGGCACGTCGGGTCGGTGATGGCGGCCTACAACCGCCTCGACGGGTCGCCCTGCGCCGCCAGCCCGCGGTTGCTCGACGAGACGCTGCGCAAGGCCTGGGGGTTTTCGGGCTACGTCGTCGGCGACTGTGGCGCGGTCAGCGACGTCTTCGCCACCCACCACGCGGCCCCGTCGGCCGAGGCGGCCGCCGCGGCGGCGCTGCGCGCGGGGACCGATCTCGATTGCGGACGGGCGTACGCGGCGCTCGGTCCGGCGCTCGCGAGCGGCCTGGTCAGCGAGGCGGATCTGGATCGCGCGCTGGTGCGGCTCTTCACCGCGCGGTTCCGGCTGGGTCTGCTCGATGAGGCGGTCCCCACCCCCTGGTCGGCCTTCGGCGAGGAGACCGTCGATTCTCCGGCGCACCGGCAACTGGCGCGCGCGGCGGCGGCGCGCGCGGTGGTGCTGCTCGCGAACCGCAACGCCACGCTGCCGCTCGGCCCGGGCGCGCGGCGGATCGCCGTCGTCGGGCCCACCGCCGACGACGCGGAGGTGCTGCTGGCCAACTACCACGGGACGCCGTCGCACGCCGTGACGCTGCTCGAGGGGATCCGGGCCGCGGCGCGCGCGCGCGCGGCGACGGTCCGCTACGCGCGCGGCGCGACGCTGGCGGGGGGCGGTCGTTCGAGCGCCCAGCTCCGCGAGGCGGTCGCCGTCGCGCGCAAGAGCGACGTGGTCGTCGCGGTCGTGGGGCTCGACCCGCGGCTCGAGGGCGAGGAGCACGACAGCGCCCTCAACCCCGCCGGCGATCGGCGCGACCTCGGACTGCCCGGATCGCAGGAGCGGCTGGTCGAGGCCCTGGTGGCAACCGGCAAGCCGGTGATCGTGGTGCTGACCGGCGGCGGCGCGCTGGCGGTGCCGTTCGCCGCCGCGCACGCCGCCGCGCTGCTCGATGCCTGGTATCCGGGCGAGGAGGGGGGGAACGCCGTCGCCGACGTCTTGTTCGGCGCGGTCGATCCGGCCGGCCGCCTGCCGATCACCTTCTACCGATCGATCGCCGATCTGCCGCCGTTCGCCGACTACGCGATGCACGGGCGCACCTACCGGTATCTGACCGCGGAACCGCTCTACCGGTTCGGCGACGGCCTCTCGTACACGACGTTCCGTTACGCGACTCTGGCCGTCGCACCGGACCTCAAGACGATCTCCGTCGAGGTTCAGAACACTGGCGCGCGGGCCGGGGACGAGGTGATCCAGGTTTACCTTCTCCCCCACGATCCACCGTCCTACGCGCCGCACCGCTGGCTGGCGGCCTTCGCGCGTGTCTCGCTGGCGGCGGGGGAGCGGCGCACCGTCTCGCTCGCGCTTCCGCCCGAGTCGGTCACCTTGGTCGACGAGCGCGGCGCACGCCGGCCGCTGGGCGGGGTGGTCGACGTCGCGGTGGGCGGTGGGCAACCCGATCGCGACGGACGCTACCCCGACGGCGCCCGAGGCCTCACGGCCTCGGTGCGCCTCGGAGGCTGACGCCTACCGGAAGAAGTAGGTGAAGCCGAACCCGGTGACTACCTGTCCGCCGATCGAGAACGTCGTGTCCGAGTTGTTGTCGCCGAAGGTGATGGCGATGCCAGTCCGTGCGCTCAGGGCGAAGTTCGGGCTGAGGAAGACACGAGCCTCCGCGCCGGGCTCGAGCGCAAAGTCCGTGCTCGAAGTTCCGGCGCCCCTCGGGGAGTTGTAGATGATCGCGGCGCCGCCGCCGATCGAGAAGTCGGCCATGCTGCCCTTGGCGAGGTGGTACCAGCCCGAGACGCCGAGCTGAAAAAGCGATTCGGCGGTGTTGTCGGCGTGGGAGGTGTGCGAGTAGCCGAGGTTGGCTTCGATGTGGAAGGCCGGCATGTCGTAAACGAACTCGGCACCGGTCACGCCCGAGAGCCACTCGACGGCGCCGACGCCGATCCCGCCCCCGGCGAAGGAGGTTACCGGCGCGGAGTTGGGTGGGGGCGTGGTGGCGACGGGCGGCGACGTCGAGTCTTGCGCGGAAGCGGGAGCTGCGGCCAGGCACACGAGTAGCCCGGCGAGCAACGAAGATGAGACGAGGAGGGGCTTTTTCATCTGATCACCTCAGGGTTTCATGGATGTCCGACAACGTCAGTCGCCGGCTCAGCCAGTATCGCCCCCTCGTCGAGGGCGTCAAATTCGCGGCGCCCGCGCGCGTTACTCGGCGCCGAGCTCTTTGCAGAGCCGCTGCTCGCGCGCGACGGATTCGGCGCCTGGCCGGTCCGCGGGGGCGAGCCGCGCGTAGGCGGCGGCGAGCGCGCAGTGGACGCGCGGGTCGAACGGGTTCGTGGCCAGCGACGCGCGCAGCTCGGCGACGGCGCCCGGCGCGTCGCCGAGCGCCAGCTTGGCCTCGCCGGCGATCAGCGTCGGCCAGGGGAGGTCGGGGTAGATGGCCTGCACGGGGGCCAGCGCCTTGAGCGCGCGCTCGGGCTCACCCAGCGTCAGATACGTGCGCCCCAGCTTCACCGGGAAGATCCAGCTCGCCGCCGGATCGCCGCGCTTCCCCGAGGTGACCGCCTTCTGCCCCTTCTCGTACTCGGCGGCTGCCGCGCGCGGGTGGTCGCGCCCCATCAGGATGTTGCCGAGGCGCAGGTAGCGAAATGGCGCGCCCGCGCGCATCGTCGAGGAGAGCGCGTCCTCCTCGGCCGGCTTGCGACCCGAGGCGATCGCGTTCGCCTTGCGGATGTGGGTGGTGGGGATGTCGATCGCCGGGAAGGTCTTGTAGTGCTGGGCGAGCATGAAGGCGCGCCAGCCGCGCTCGAACTCCGGCCAGCTGCCGCCGGCGGCCGCCGCCACCGCCTGCCGCGCGTCCGCGCCGTCGCGCACCCGCTTGATCGCGTCGCGCACGGCGGCCATTCCCCCCTTGTCGTAGAGGTAGGCGATGGCGTTCTCCACCTCGGCAAAGGCGAGCGTGGCGTCCTCGGCCGACGGCAGCTTGGCCATCGAGGGGTGCATCGCCTCGAAGCTGATGAGGTGGCCCGAGCGCAGCGCCTTGGCCAGCAGGTGCTCCATCGGCGGCGCGATGCGGCCGCCGGGCGGTTCGCGCCAGCGACGCTCGAGGAACTTGGCGAGGCCCTCCTGCAGCCAGACCGGCGCACGGTCATTGGTCAGCGTCGAGACGGCGTAGTGGACCAGCTCGTGGTTCATGCTGTCGAGCCAGGGGTAGCCGTAGGCGAGGGCGCGCGGCGTCGTGACCATGAGGCGCGCCCACTTGCAGAGCGCGATCGTGCCGGTGCGCGCGACCTCGGCGACCGACAGCGACGAGACGGCCGCCAGATCCGACGGGGCACGGTAGAACTCGACCCGGATCGGCTGCGCCGGTTCGAAGCCGAGATCGGCGTGCAGCGCCGCGTAGGCCGCCTCGACGGTGTCGCGCGCGTAGGCGGCGAGCGCGGCGTCCTCGGGGGCGTAGTGGATGATGGCGTGCGGCGAGCGCTCCTCGCGGAAGTCCTTGATCGCGTCGCGCGCCGCCGCCGCCAGCTCTCCGAGCGCCTTCACCTCACCGGCTTCCGGCTGGGCCGCCGTCGCCGCCGTCAACGCGCGGACCGCGCCGTCGTAGTCGCCGGTCAGGAACTTCTGGTAGCCCTCGAGAAAGTGGGTCTCGGGCGCGTTCGGCGCCGCGGCCTCGAGCGCCTTGAGCTCGGTCGCCGCCTCCTTGAACTGCCAGGCATCGAGCAGCATGTTCACGCGCTTGGCGGACGCGCTCAAATCCGGCGAGGGCGACGGAGAGGCCGGGGCCGGAAGCGCCTCGGGGCCGCGCGCGAGCAACGCGAGCGAAGCGATGAGCGCCAACCCGACGCGCTTCATTTGACCAGCTCCTCGTAGTAGCGGCGGACCTCGTCGCGGTAGCGCTCCGGCGCCTTCTCCTTCATCGCGTCGAGCAGCTCCTGGCGCCAGGCGCGCGGCGCGCTCGACTCGTCGGCGCCGGGGATGCGCACCGGGTCGCGGTGCTGCTCGGTCCCCCCCATCGAGCGCTCCTGCATCGAGTCCCGCAGCTTCGCCAGCCGATCGGCGGCGTCGCGCTCCGCGGTGGCGGCCGGCTTCGATTCGTCCCGCTTCAGCGACTCGCCGGCCTCCTTCATCCGCGCGCCGGCGCCCTTGAGCTCCCCCTCCGCCTTCTCCATTCCCGGCATCTTGCCCAGGCGCCGCGCCGCCTCCTCGGCCAGCTCGTCGGTCCGCTTGCCGATCGCCCCCTGCTTCTCGGCCTGCGCGCGCGCCGCCTCGCGCTCGGCGGGCGACAGCGTCTCGGACGGCTTGGGCATCAGCTTCGAGAGGTCGTCGGCGATCTCCTGCGCCAGCCCGCGCGCCTCCCCGACCGCGTCGGCGCGCTTGTCGCGCTCCGGTTCGACGCCGCCGCGGCGGGCCCGACGCGCCTCCGCCAGCTCGTCGAGGTGCTCGCCGGCGCGCTCGAGGCTGCTCTCGGCCCGCTCCGCCTCTCCCTTGGCCTCGGCCAGATCGCGCTCACTGAGCAGGCGCCGCATCTGTTTGGCGCTCTCGCGCGCGCGACCGATCTCCTCGGCCAGCGCGCTCTCCGGATCGCCGCTGGGGACGGCTGACAGCTTCTGCTTGAGGCGCTCTATTTTTTCACCCTCGCGCTTCATGAAATCGTCCATCTGCCCCTTGAGCCGCTTCTCGACCTCCGCCTCCTGCTTGTCGGAGATCGCCTGCGTCTCCTTCTGCAGCGCCCGCTCGTCCCCCTCGATGTCGCCGATCTTCTTCATCAGATCGGCGACCACCCGGTTCTCCTGGGGGAACCGCTCGGCGCCGAACCCGTCCAGGTTCTGATCGAGCATCTTGCGCATCCCGCGCAGCTCGTCGCCCAGCTGGGCCAGCGCCTTCTCGAGATCGGCGTCGTCGCCCCGCTCGATCATCTCGTCGAGCTTGCGCGCCTCGTCCTGCAGCCCCTTCATCTCCGGGAGGTTTCGCCACTCCTCGGGCACGTCGTTGCGCGCCTGCACCGCCGCGATCTTCTGCGCCAGATCGGCGAGCTTCGCGCGGAGATCGCGGGCCTCGCGCGCGAGCTGCCGCCGCAGCCCCTCGTCCTTGGTCTTCTTGTAGCGTTCCAGCAGATCCTGGAGGCGCTGATGCGCCTCGGTCAGCTCCTTGCCGAGGCTGGCCAGATCCTCGAGCCGCTGCCGCCCGATCAGATCGTCGAGCCGCAGCACGTCGGTCTCCAGCTCGGCGACCTGCTTCGCCGAGGCCGCCTCGAGCCGCGCGCGCCCGCCGGCCGGCTTGCCCCTCTGCGCCGCCAGCGCCTGCGCCTCCTCGCGCAGGAGGTGCTCCAGGCGATCGGCGATCCCGGCCAGCGCCGTGCGCAGCGTCTTCCCCAGCACCGCCTCGCGGCGATCCTCGTCGAGGAGGCGGCCGAGGAGCGCCAGGTGCGCCTCCTCCGCCTCGTGCACCGCCGCGATCGCCGCCACCCGTTCGTCGGCCGCAGCGGCCTCGGTCCCACCGGGCGCGGGGGGAGCCGCCATCGCCGGATCGTGCTCGAGGCGCGCGGCCAGATCGCCGATCAGCTTCTCCAGGAGATCGCGCTGCCGTTCCAGTCGGTCCTCCAGGCTCTCGTGCGGGTTCTGGATGACGACGTAGAGCGTCCGCGACGAGCCGACCTTGGGGCCCGAGATCTGATCGCGATCGCGCGCCTCGATCCGGTAGGCGATCCGCTCGGCGCCGGAGAGCCCCGCGCCGGCGGGATCCCAGAGCGTCCGACCCTGGACCGCGCGGCCTCCCGCGCCGTCGCGCAGAGGCACGCGCTGCTCGGGCCGGTCACCGACCCGATAGCAGAGCTCGATGGCGCCCAGGCCGTAGTCGTCGGTGGCCGAGTAGCCGATCTCGATCGGTCGCGGCGTCGCCAGCTCGAGCCGGTCGGCCGGTCCCATGATCTCCACCCGCGGCGGCGTGTCGGGCTCCGCGGTCAGCCGGTGGCTGCGGGCCTCGCGAACGGGCCGCCCGAACGCCGGCTCCAGCCAAAATCGATAGCTCGCATCCTCGGTCAGCGTCAGCTCGGCCGTGAGCCTGTCACCGGAGAGCGCGGCGGCGATCTCCCCGGCCTCGCCCGCCTCGCCGAGCAGGAGCAGCGCGCGCCGCGCCGGTCGCAGCGGGTGCGTCTCGATCCGGACGTGCGTCCCCTTGACGGCGGCGATGTCGCCCGTCGACCCGTCGACGGTGCGCGCGTCGAGGCCGGTGTAAGCCGGGTACTCGTAGGTGACGCGCACGTCGCCGACCAGCGGCACCACCGAGACGGTCGCCCCCTCGAAGCGCGACGGCCGGTGAACCAGCGTTCGCAGGCCGCGGGCGGCCGTCGGCCAGGCACCGACGGCCGCGATGAGCGCGGCGGCCACCAGCCCGCAGAGGGCGATGGCGCGGGCCGCGGGGCCCAGCGACACCAGGCCGCCGGGCGCGATGGGCGCCACCGCGGCCGCGACCTCCTGCCGGAACGCCTCCACCAGCGCCGGCGAGGCGGCGCCGCTCCCGTCGGCCGGCGCCTCGCGAAGCTCGACCGCGGAGAGCAGATCGCTCGCCATCGACGGCAGGAGCGCGCCCGTCCGCCGCGCGGCCGCGCGATTGTCGCGCAGCGCCCGCGCGGGGAAGAGGACCCCGCGCGCGAGGACGACGAGCGCCAGCGCCCCGGCGAAGCAGGCGGTCACCGTCGGCCAGAAGTCGGCGGGACCGACGGCCGCGGCCGACAGGCCCAGCGCGAACAGGCCGGCCCCCAGCGCAGCGGCGCCGTATCCCGCCGCCTCGAGGCCCGCGCGCAGCAGGAGCCGGCGGCGCACGGCCGCGAGGAAGCTCTGGATACCGTCGCGCTCGACCATGACCCCCGGGAATCGTATCAACTTCGGGGCGGCGAAGCCCGGACGCTTCGTGTTCGGACCATTGCGGGTCCTGCTAGTATCCCGGGTTCCCGTGCAACCGCCGCCCATCCCGCCCGGTCTGCGCGGCCCCCTCGACCAGGGGCCGTCCGGCTTGGCGGCGCGCGCGCGCGCCTTCGTCCGAGGGCACCGGCGGCTGAGCATCGCGGCGGGCATCGGGCTCGGCCTGCTGGTCCTTTATCCGTTCGCCGTCGGCGCGCTCTGCGCCCACCTGGTGGAGAGCCGCCTCGGCGCCAAGCTCGGCCGCGCGGTGGTCGTGCGGCGCGGGCACGGCGGCTTCGGCCGGATCGTCCTCGAGGAGATCACCGTGGCGGGCGCGGCGGGCGGCCCGCCGCTGGCGACCATCGCCCGGCTGACGGTCCCCTTCGGCGCCGCGCTGGGGATGTCGAGCGCGGTCCAGGTGGACCGCCTTCGGGTGCATGCCGTGCGCGGCGGCGCGGAGGACAACCTCGAGGCGATCCTGACCAAGCTGCGTGGGCGCAAGCATCACGGCGACGAGCCGACGCCGGGCGAAGGGGCAGGTGCGGACGCCGCGGACGCCGCGACCCCCGCGACCCCCGCGACCAGCCTGCCGGCCATCACGCTGTCCGATGCGTCGATCGACGCGCGCGACGAGGAGAGTCACCTGCACATCGCCATCGCCGACCTCGACGGCGAGATCCGCCCGGGCTCGCGCCTCGCGCTGCGGATGCACGCGGTGAAGGGGGGGCTGGCGCTCGGCGGCGACGGGGCCGGCCCGCGCTTCGGCGCCGACGAGCTGGACGTGGAGACGCCGCTTTCCGGGTTGCGCCCGACCGGGATCCCGTCGGTGCGGGTGGCGGGGGGCCAAGCCTCGCCGCTGCCGCAGCTGGCGCTCACGGGCATCGCCGGCGTGATCGGGCCGCCGCCCGCGGGCGTGGCCGGCGCCGCGGACGGTCTCATCATCGATCTGCGCGGCAGTTACGGTGGTGCGCACGAGGCGCTCTGGACGGCGAAGGGGCACGCCGATCCGGCGCACGGCGCCGGCAAGCTCGCCTTGCGGGCCGAGCAGTTCTCGCTCGGACGAATCGCCGACGTGCTCCCCAAGTCGGTCCTCACGCCGGCAAACACGACGCTCGACGCGGCGCTGGATCTCGACTGGGTCGGCGACGCGGTCACCTTCGGCGGCGAGTTGGCGATCGTGGGCCTGTCGCTGCAGAGCGACGCGCTGGCCGCCGATCCGGTGGAGAACGTCTCCGTCGGGGTCAGCCTGCGCGGGACGGTCTACCCGCTGGCGCGGCGCCTCGAGCTCGAGCGCGCCGAGGCGCGCGTACGGGACGTGACCGCGCGCCTCTCGGGGCACGTGGCGCTGCCGGCGGGGACGTTCAAGTTCACCAACGGCAAGACGCTGAGCGTGGTGCCGGACATCGATCTGCATTTCTCGGTGCCGCGCGTGGCCTGCAGCAAGCTCCTCTCCAGCATTCCGCCGGCGCTGGTGCCGCGGCTGCAGGGGTTCGTGCTGCAGGGATTCTTCGCCGCCGACGTGGGCGCCAAGATCGACTTCGCGAACCTGGACGACCTCGATCTCACCGGCAAGGTCGGCATCGACGGCTGCAAGGTGGTCAAGGCGCCCGACGACGTGAAGGCACTGGCCAATCCGGAGACGCTGGTGATCAACGTCGAGGTTCCCAAGCTGCCGGGGTCGGGCGGCCAGCCGGGCGAGACCGACACGCTGCCGGTGGTCGTCGGCCCCGACAACCCGGACTTCGCGCAGTACGATCAGATCTCGCCGTATCTGGTTGGGTCGATCATGACCACCGAGGACAACGGCTTCTTCAAGCACCACGGCTGGGTCAGCTCGGAGTTCAAGAGCGCGCTGCGCCGAAATTTGAAGGGCGGCGGCTTTCGTCTCGGCGCTTCGTCGATCACCATGCAGATGACGAAGAACGTCCTTCTCACCAAGGACAAGACGCTGTCGCGCAAGCTGCAGGAGCTGTTTTTGGTCTGGTACTTGGAGCAGATCCTTCCCAAGGAACGGATCCTCGAGCTCTACTTCAACGCGATCGAGTTCGGGCCGCGCATCTACGGCATCGGCGCGGCGACGCGGCACTACTTCGGGAAGAAGCCGGCCGATCTGACGCCGCTGGAGGCGGCGTTCTTCTCCTCGATCCTCCCCAGCCCCAAGCGGCGCTACGTGCAGTACTGCCACGGCTCGCTGTCGGCGCAGTGGGACCGCTACGTCCGCCGCATCCTGTCCAAGGTGCACGAGCGGGGGCGGATCACCGACGACGAGTACGCCGCCTACGCGGCGCAGCCGTTCGTGTTCGACCGCCGTGAGGCGAGCTTCACCGAGAAACAGTGCCTCGACTGGGTCAAGAAAATGGCCCCCAAGCCCGAGCCCGAGACGCCCCCCGATCTCGAAGAAGGGGACGGCGACGCCGACGCCGGCGGCTGGCCGCAGAAACGCCTCCGGAAGCTCTTCTCGCAGCACACCGTCGCGCACCACGCGCCCGGCCCCGCGCCCGCCAAGTCGATCGCCACCCGCACGCACTGACCCCCCCGCGCGCCGCGGCGGGCGCGCCGCGATCGCGGTGCTAAGCTCGGCCGCATGCCCTCCCGCACCGTGCTGGTGGTCGGCGCCAACCGCGGCATCGGCCTTTCGCTCTGCAGGCGCTTCAAATCGCTGGGCCGCGAGGTGATCGCCGCCTGCCGCCGGACCTCGCCCGCGCTCGACGCGCTCGGCGTGCGCGTCGAGACCGACATCGACGTGACCGACGACGGCAACGTGGCCGCGCTGGCCAAGCGGCTGGAAGGTGTCGCGCTCGACGAGCTGGTTTGCAACGCCGGCATCCTGCACGAGGACGATCTCGGCGGCGTCGACCTCGCCGACGTCGAGGCGCAGCTCGAGGTCAACGCCATCGGCCCCCTCCGGGTGGTCAAGGCGCTGCGCCAGAACCTCCGGCGCGGCGGCAAGCTGGCGCTCATCACCAGCCGTATGGGCTCCATCGCCGACAACGGCTCCGGCGGCTACTACGGCTACCGGATGTCCAAGGCCGCGCTCAACGCGGCCGGAATGTCGCTGGCCCGCGATCTGCGCGGCGCCGGCGTCGCCGTCGCGATCCTCCACCCCGGCTACGTCCGCACCGACATGACGTCGGGCAGCGGCACCGTCGATCCCGACGACGCCGCCAAGCAGCTCATCGACCGCATCGATGCGCTCACGCCCGAGACCACCGGCACCTTCTGGCACGCGAACGGCCAGGTTCTCCCCTGGTGATTGCCGCGGCTCAGCGGGCGGCGATCCGGACGACCAACCAGATCGTACCGAGAATGCCGATCAGCGCCGAGCCAACCTGAAGGCCCCAGCGCTCGAACGCGCGGGGCGAGCGGCGCGCGCAGGCCACGACGATCGGCAGCGCGAGGCCGACGACCAGGAGCTGGCCGAGCTCGACGCCGAGGTTGAACGAAAGCAGCGACAGAAGGAGGCCGCGGCGTGGGAGGCCGATCTCCCGGAGCACCGAGGCGAACCCCAGCCCGTGGACCAGGCCGAAGCCGAACACCAGCAGCCAGCGCCCGCGTGGCGCGCGCGGGACGAGGTTCTCGAACCCGACGTACGCGATCGAGAAGGCGATCGCCGGCTCGACCCAGCGGGTGCCGAACAGGCCCGGACGGAGGACCTGCGTGACCAGCGTGATCGAGTGGGCGACCGTGAACGCGCTGACGACCGCGATGGTTCCGCGGATCGCCTGGCGCGGCGTGGCCGCCTCGGCGACGGTCGTGCCGCGCGTCCGCGCGCGGAGGCCCGCGCCGAGCAGCAGCGCCATCAGGAACGCGAGGTGGTCGTAGCCGGTGAGGATGTGCGCGACGCCGAGCCGCAGGTAGGTGAGGGCGCTTTCCCAGAGCGGCTCGGGGAGGTGGACGTCGACGGCGATCTCGTGCGCCAGGGTGTGGAAGACGATCGACGACGCGGAGGGATCGTCGGTCCCCGCGGCGTCGCCCAGCGCCAAACGCGTGTAGCTGGCGTGGTAGGGGTCGTGATCGAAGAAGAGGTCGTAGCGGAGGTGCAGCGTTCGCGCGCCGGGACCGCAGGCGAACCGCTCGACGAAGACCGAGGTCGGCTCGGGCGCGGTTGGATCGGACGTCAGCGTCGCCGCGGTCGCCGTGCAGAGGCGCGTCTCACCGCCGACGGTCACCGCCACGTGCAGGCCGCCGCGCAGGAGCTCGGCCCCGTGCGGTGTCCGATCTCCGAGCAGCCGCACGAGATCGATCGTTCGGATTCGCAGCCGCCAGGTCAGATCGGCGCCGTCACCGCCGGCCGCCGGGTAGGCGACCTCGCCGAACGTCGTCGTCTGCTGGTGGGCGAGGGCGCGCGCACCGCTTCCGACCCAGAGACAGAGCGCGACCGCGATCGTCGCCGGCGCGCCTTTCATTGCGGGCGATGGTAGCGCGATCTATCCGGCGCGGGCGATGGGGGTCGCGCGGCGGTGGCGGCGCGGCATCTCCAGCACCAGCACGGTGGCGTCCTCGGTGGCGCGCGGCTTCGCGCCGAGCAGCGCGCCGCAGATGCTCTCCGCACCGCGGCCCGCGCAAGAGAGCCGCTCGCAGAGCGCGCGCTCACCCAGCCGGTCGTTGTCGCTGGCCAGGCGATCGGTGATCCCGTCGGTGACCAGGACCAGCGCGTCCTCGGGCGCGAGCTCGACGGAGGTCTCCGGGTAGAGCTGCCCGGGGAGGATCCCCAGCGCCAGCCCCGTGGCGGAGGCGAGATCCTCGGCGCCGCCGGTGGCGCGCCGGACGAACGGCCCGAGGTGTCCGGCGCTGGCGATCTCCACCCGGCCGGTCACGGCGTCCACGCGGGCGCAGACGGCGGTCGCGAATCGATCGTCGTTCCGCTGCGCAACCATGCACTCGTTCAGCGTCGCCAGCACCGCGCCCGGCGCCTCGCCGCGCGCGATCGCCTGGCGCAGGACCCAGCGCAGGTTGCCGACGGGCGCGGCCGCGCTGGGGCCGTTGCCGCACACGTCGCAGAGGACCACGGTGACGCGCCCGTCGCGCAGCTGGATCACCTCGAAGAAGTCGCCGCTGTTCCCCGCCGGCGACGTCTGCTTCGCCGAGACGTGCAGCTGGCTCCAGGTCGGCAGGTGGATGGGCGCCGCCGCGCGGGCCGGCAGCCGGGCGATCCCCGCCGCCGCCGCTCCCCGTCCCCCCGAATGGTCCATCTCCGACATAGAACGCCTATGCCCCCGGTGAATTTCGCGCCCGTGCCATCGCCACGACGCATATAAGTTATCTCAATAGGTTAGGAACTTAAACCTGAAAATACTGTATTCCACGTAAACATTTAAACAAGCTAACTCTACGCCATCGGTCGACACGTCCGAAAACGTAGGCGTGGCGCGACCTTCGGCTTCATCTCAGGGTGAGCTTGCCGGTGAGCTCGATCTGCCCCGAAGACGATCCGATCATCAGATCGAACGTTCCGGGCGCCGCGCGCCACTGCTTGGTCCCGACGTCGAAGTAGGAGAGCGCGCGCCGATCGACCGTGAGCTGGACGCGCCGGGTCTCGCCGGGCTGAAGATCGACCTTGGCGAACCCCTTCAGCTCCTTCGGCGGGCGCGGTACCGGCGCGTGACGATCGCCCACGTAGAGCTGCGCCACCTCGGCGCCGCGGCGGGCGCCGACGTTGGTGAGGTCGAACGAGACGGTGACCGGCGCGTCGCCGGTCATCACCTCGGGCGCGACCGACAGCGCGCCGTACTTGAACCGCGTGTAGGAGAGTCCGTGGCCGAACGGGTAGAGCGGCTTGCGGCCCGTCTCGTCGAAGTGACGGTAGCCGAGGAAGACCCCTTCCTTGTAAGCGACGCGCTTGCCGGCGTCGGGGTAGTAGCTGGCGGCGACGGCGCTGTCCTCGAACCTGCGCTCGAAGGTCACCGGCAGCTTCCCCGACGGCGTGACGTCGCCGAACAGCACCTCGGCCAGCGCGGTCCCGCCTTCCTGTCCCGCGTACCAGGTCTCGAGGATGGCGGGGACGTGGTCGACGAAGCGGGTCATGTCGACGCCGCCGCCCGAGGTGAGCGCCACGACGACGCGCTTGTTGGCCGCGCGCACGGTGGCGATGAGCTCGTCCTGGCCGGCCGGGAGCTGGAACGTCCGGTCGTAGCCTTCGCTCTCGGTCATCGGCTCGAACCCGGCCGCGACGATCACGACGTCGGCGCGGGCGGCGAGCTCCTTGACCGCCGGATCGACGAAGGCGTCGGCGCGCCGCACCCCCAGCCCGACGCGCGCGTGGTGGTCGCCGTGCAGGTATTCGAACCGGATCGCGGCCGGCTTGCCGGCGGTCAGCTTCAGCGTGGTGAAGTTGATCGGCTGGTGCTCGCGCGCGCGATCGAGCACCAGCTTGCCGTCGACGTAGAGGCGGTATTCGTCGAGACCGTAGCTGAAGGCGGCGAAGCGGTAGTCGCCGCTCGTTGCCGGGACGAAGGCGCCGGTCCAGCGCGCCGACGACTGCTTACGCGCGCCGGTCGGCCAGACGTTGGGCTTGTCCCAGGCGAAGTTGACGTGCTCGTCGACGCGGGTGAGCGCGGGCGTTCCGGCGAGCGCCGGATCGTCGAAGTACTCCCCCTTGAGCCCGGGCTTTCCGCCGGACGGGGCGGTGACGAAGTCGGTCGAATCGAAGATCTCCGCCAGCGTCGGGACGCCGTGGTTGACCAGCACCGTCGCGTGGCCGCGGAGCGCGTCGGCCAGCCCCTGCACGAAGCTGACCGCCTGGAACGGCCGCACCTGCGCGCTGCCGCCGCCGACCGGGATCGCCGGGTAGGCGTTGGGGCCGATGAGCGCGACGGTCTTGACCGCCGCCTTGTCGAGCGGCAGCAGATGGCCCTCGTTCTTGAGCAGCACCAGGCCGCCGCGGGCGGCGTCGAGCGCCACGCCGCGACCCTCCTCGCTGTAGAGCGGCTGGCCCGTGTCGGCCGCGGGACGATCGAGCCAGCCGAAGCGAATAGCCGTGCGCAGGATGCGCCGGACCTTGTCGTCGATCGTGGCCTGCGAGACCTGGCCGGCCTTGATTGCCGGCAGCAGCGTCGCGCGGTTCATGAACTTCGCCGACGGCATCTCGATGTCGAGGCCGGCGTTGGCCGCCGCGACGCCGTCGTAGGTGGCGTCCCAGTCCGACATCACGACGCCATCGAAGCCCCATTCCTTCTTCAAGAGGCCGTCGACGAGCGCGGCGCTCTCGGTCATGTGGACGCCGTCGACCAGGTTGTAGGAGGTCATGAGCGCGCCGACGTGCGCCTCCTTGACCGCCGCCTCGAACGCCGGCAAGTAAATCTCGCGCAACGCGCGCGGGTCGATATCGGAGCTCGAGTGGTGGCGATCGACCTCCGAGTTGTTCCCCAGGAAGTGCTTGATGGTGGCGCTCACGCCCTCGGCCTGCATCCCCTCGACGTAGGCGACCGCCATGCGCGCCGCGAGAAAGGGGTCCTCACCGAGGTACTCGAAGTTTCGGCCGCACATTGGCGCGCGGTAGATGTTCACACCCGGCGCCAGCATCACGTGCACCCCGCGCGCGCGCGCGTCGCGGCCGATCATCGCGCCGACCCGGTTGGCGAGGCCGACGTCCCAGCTGGCGGCGAGGCCGATCCCCGCCGGGTAAGTGGTCGAGGGGCCGACGTTGCGCACGCCGAACGGCCCGTCGGCCATCCGGAACGCGGGCAACCCGAGGCGCTTCACCGCGCGGACGTAGAAGTTGTCGACGCCGCCGAGGTAGTCGATCTTCTCCTCCAGCGTCATCCTGGCGACGAGCGCGTCGGCGCGCTTGTCGATCTCGGCGGCCGTGGGCGCTGATTTCGGCATCACGGCGGCGGCTTTCAGCAGGACGAGAACGGCGGCGGCGAGGGCCGGCGAGGGGCGGCGAAGCATCGGCGCGAACGTAGCACGCAGCGCGCGGGGCGCGCCTCCGGCGAAACCCGATCCTCTTCGAACGGGTCGGGGCGAGGCGGCCGAGCGCCCCTCGAACGCCGCCCTAGGCGGCTTTCTTCAGCTTCTTTGCGCGGCGCGCTTCGCGGTATTTCTTGATTTGCGCCTTGGGGATGTCCTTGTGCTTGGCACAAACCATCCCGAACACGGGCGCTGCGGGGTTCTTGCATCCGGGAACTGGACAGAGCTGCTTTGGTCCCTTGCGCCGCGCTTTTTTGCCCAGCGAAAGGCTGGCCGCGATGCTGGCCAGCTTCGGAGGACGCCCCGGCGCGCGCTTGCCGCCGAGAGCGCTGTCGACGGCCACGCGGGCACGATCGAGCGCCTGGCGCTCGATCAGGACGCTGAGCTGATTGGCGAAATCCTCGAGAAGCGTACGAATTGTCATGGGCGCGGATAGTAAGCGCACAAATTGGCCGCAAACAAGAGGCACTGACCGAAAAACACCGTTTTCGATTCCGGGCCTGTCGCGGGGTGCCGTCGGAAAATGCCATTTCCGCCGATCCGGCCGGCAACGAATGAGATCGCGCGCTCGATTGGGCTCTCGCATCGAGTTGTGCGTAATGAGACGACTCCAGGTTTCGACAAGCTGTGCGTCGCAATTGGAGCCGCAACGACGGTCGACGGATTTCTGACCTCGAAGACGGCGTCACCGCGGCTTTCGCGGTGCGGGCGAGGCGACCAGAGGCGGGCTTGTCACGGCGCGTCGAACGGGAGGTGGACCCGATGGCGATCGTGGTTGAAAATGAATATCAACTGCGGTATCGATTGGCAACCCCGTCGGCAGTCATGCGCGCTCTCTCCACAGCAAGATTTCTCCGATCGCTCCTCCTTGGCGGGGGCGCGGTCCTCGTCGCTTCCGTCGTCGGGTGTGGAACGCCCGGCGCGGCGTCGAGCGCGGCGGCGAGCGGCCCGGCCGCGCAGGCCTTGGCGTCGTCGCCCGATCGCGCGCACATCGTGGCGGTCTATCAGAGTCGCTGTGGCTCCTGCCACCGGCCGGTCGCCCCCGGGAGCGAGCCCGCCGATCGTCTCGAGGCCGAGCTGGTCGTTCACCACAAGCGCACGCGCCTGAGCGACGCGGAGTGGGCCGGCCTCGACGCCTTCCTCGCACGGCGATAGCGCTCCGTCGCAGCACGCGTCGGGTGCGACAGGTTCGGGTGCGACAGGTAAGGAGATCTCCGCGACCAGCTCCGTTGAGGTTGGCGCGGTCGGCGCGCACAATGACCTCGTGCGAGAGCGCCTTCGGTCCTCCGGCCTCCGGC
Organism: uncultured Pseudomonadota bacterium; assembly: GCA_963831685.1. Taxonomy (GTDB): domain Bacteria; phylum Myxococcota_A; class Polyangia; order Fen-1088; family Fen-1088; genus JADGRB01. The sequence goes on along the minus strand of CAWHRJ010000002.1, from coordinate 129,358 downwards.
TTCTGTTGGTCGTCGTTTCCAGCGCCGGCGCCACGGCGAGCGGCTGCGGTGGCTCGGACGCCGACAACAGCGGCACCGGCGGATCGTCCTCCACCGGTGGCGCTGGCGAGATGGGGGGGACGACGGGCACGGGCGGGAAAACGGCCACCGGCGGCGCGACGGGGACCGGGGGCGCGACCGCGACCGGTGGCGCGACGGGCACGGGCGGCGCGACGGGGACGGGCGGGATGCCGTCCGGCTGGCTCTACACGAGCGGCAACAAGGTCTACGTCTCCGACGGGAGCGGCTCCGGTCAGGTCTGGGTGGGGCGGGGCGTGAACATCGACGACATCTTCTTCTGCGGCTACGACACGACGCTCTGGATGCCGATGCCGGAGCAGACGGTCGAGACGATCGCCGCCAGCCTGATCTCCACCTGGAAGCCGACCTTCTTCCGCGTCTCGCTCTCGATGGACAGCTTTTCGCCGACGGTCAGCTGGCTTGGCAATCCGGCGCAGTACAAGACGCCGATGACCAGCGTAGTCAATTCGATCGGCGCCCACGCCGGCGTCTACGTGCTGGTCACCCTGCGCACCGACGCCTCGATGATCGACGGCGACGCCGCCACCGGCGCCGAGGCGACGCTGCTCCCCTCCGACAGCACGACCACGCCGAACAAGGCGATGTTCCCCACCGGGACCGACGCCGTCTACCAGGCGCTGGTCGACACCTTCGCCGACTCCGGTTTCGTGCTGTTCGGGATCTCCAACGAGCCGGGCGGCAACATGCTCTCCGACCAGAAGCTGTCGGCGGCGATGAGCCACGCGGTCGGCGTCATCCGCGCCGAGGAGGACAAGCTGGGAACCCCACACCACCTGGTGTCGGTGCAGGGGAACGACTGGACCAGCAACGTCGCCGCCTACGACGGCGCGCCGCTCACCTTCGACAACGTCGTCTACGAGGTTCACGGCTACCCCCCGACGACCAGCAGCTACACCTACGCCCACATCCCGGTGATCCTGGGCGAGTACGGCAGCCTCGACAGCGGGAGCGCGCCGGCCTTCTACGCCGACGTCGAGTCCAAGCAGATCCCGAACCTCGCCTGGGACGCCGACCCCTACAACGACTGCGCGCCAGACCTGCTGGACGTCAACATGATGGATTCGACGCTCACGCCGTCGACCTGGGGATCGATCGTGATGGGCTACCTCACCTCGCACGCCCACTGACATCCGGACGCCAACGATTGACCGAGACTTGACCGGCGGGAAACAGCCGTCGTCTTAGCGTCGCTGGCGGAGGGAACAATGATCTCAATCGTGGTGAACCGCCGTCTGGTTTCGTTCGTGGTGTGTGGTGTGTGGTGTCTCGCGGCCGTGCCGTCGCGGCGCGCCGCCGCCGCCGACGTCCCTGCGCCTGCGCCGGAGGCGACCGCCGTGTCGTCGGCCGCGGCCGGGGTGCCGCCGCCGCCGTCAACGCCGCCGCCGCCGTACTCGCTGCCTTGGCAGCTCCGTTCGGTCAGCGCGGCGACTGCGATCCGCTCGGACAGCTCGGTCGCCTTCTACGACACGAACGGCGCCAGCGGAAGCACGGTCGCGACGATCCTGAACGGGAGCTACCTGCTGACGCCGCACCTGGCGCCGCTGGTCCGTCTCGGCTTCGTCCAGAACAGCGCACCGGGGACGGCGGTCAGCGGCTCGTCGTTCGTCAACCCGATCGTCGGCGTGGGCTACGGGCGCCGGGTCCGCGCGCTGCGCTGGTCGGTCTTCCTGGGAGGCACCATCCCCGTCGGCGGAGGCAGCGGTGACCACCCCGAGCCGGGCATCGCGGCGGCCAACACGGCCGGCATTCAGGCCCGCTCCGGGATGGACAACTCGATGTTCGCGGTCAACTACTTCACCGGCATCGTCGGCGGGGACGTCGCCTACGTCGATCGAAAGCTGACCGTTCAGGCCGAGGCGACGCTGTTCCAGCTGCTGCGCGTGCACGGCGACGACGCCGGCGCGCAGAGCACCGACAGCGCCCGCACCAACTCGACGATTGGGCTCCACCTCGGCTACTTCGTGATTCCGGCGCTCTCCTTCGGCGCCGAGCTGCGCTACCAGCGCTGGCTGAGCACGCCGACCAAGCTCAACACGACGGGCGCCAAGGTCGACATCCCGACGGCCAACATGGACACCACGACGGTGGCGATCGGCCCGCGCGCGCACTTCGCCGTCGGCAAGGGCGTCTGGTTGCGTCCGGGGATCTCGTACACGCGCGTGCTCGATCAGCCGCTCGCCAGCCAGTCCTACAACATGGTGCAGGTCGATCTGCCGGTGGTGTTTTAGCCGCCGGCCGCGTAGAGGCTGCTGCGCTCGCCCATCTTCTTCACGAACAGCGCGGCGTACTCCTCGGGAACCGTCCGGGCGATCGAGGGGCGGCTCGCCAGCCGGCGCACCAGCGTCTCGAACCGGGGCGCCGCCTGCAGCACCCGGACACCCAGCTTCTCCTCGACGAGGGCGAAGCGCAGGACCGACGAGGCGATCGCCAGGTGGGCGTAGCCGAAGCCGTCGGGCGCGATCTCGCCCGACGCTATCGCCTCCTCGTAGCTGGCGAGGATCGGCGCCAGCGCCTGGGCAGCCGCCAGTTGCTCTTCGGGTTTCGGCGCGATGAACAGGCGGTACTGCGCGTTCGAGAGATCGTTGGCCATCTCGACCCAGGCGCGCTGGCGCGCGCGGGCGAACGGATCGGCCGGCAGCAGCGAGGGCGGCAGCGTCTCGTCGAGGAACTCGATGATCGCCATCGACTCGAACAGCGGCCGGCCGTCGACCAGCAGCACCGGCACCTTTCCGCGCGGCGAGATCTTCAGGAACCAGTCCGGCTTGGCCTTGAGGTCGATGTACCGCCGCTCGAACGGAACCCCTTTTTCGTGGATCATCACCGCCGCCCGGTGCACGTAAGGGCAGAGCGTGTGGCTCACCAGCTCCAGCTTCATGACGGCCAGTATGACCCAAGCAGTGGCGCGATCGCGTCCCATCGCAGCCGCGCTCGTCGCGGCCGCGCTCGCCGACTGCGCGCTCGCCGCCTGCGCCAGGCCGGATCGCCGCGGCACCGACGTGCTGACCCAGCACAACGACAACGCACGCTCGGGCGCGACGCTGGTCGAGACCGAGCTCTCGCCACGGCTCGTCGGCGGTGGGGCCTTCGCCCGCCTCTGGGAGCGGGACGTCGACGGCGGCATCGTCGCCCAGCCGCTGGTGGTGCACGACGTGCCGACCGCCGGCCACGGCCGCCGCGATCTGCTGCTGGTCGCCACGGAGACGAACTGGGTCTACGCCTTCGATCTCGACGACGACAGTCTCGACCCGGCGACGCCGCCGCTCGCCGCGCGCCGGCTCGAGCCGACCGGGCGGGTCACCCCGCCGATCTGCGGCGAGACGCCGTCGCAGCGGGTCGGCGTCACCAGCACGCCGGTCGTCGACGCCGCGACCCGCACGCTTTACGCTGTCGCCCGCAGCGCCGACGATCACCAGTACTACCTGCACGCGCTCGATCTGACCGCCGACCTCGCCGAGCGCCGGCCGCCCGTCCGCATCGCGCCGGTTGATAGCGGCGCGCCGGCGAGCCCGCTGCGGTTCAACGCCGACTGCCAGCGCAACCGGCCGGCGCTGTTGCTCGAAGGCGGCGTCGTCTACGTCGCCTTCGGCAGCCTGGCCTGCGATCGCGACTGCCCGGACGGCACCCCCTACCGCGGCTGGGTCGTCGGCTACCGCGCGGCCGATCTCGCCCCAGCGGCCGTCTTCTGCACCGGGGCCGACCGCGGACACGCCGGGATCTGGCAGGGGGGCGCCGGGTTGGTCGGCGCGGGCGGCCACCTCTATTTCATGACCGGCAACGGACCGGGCGAGCTCGGTGACGCGTTCATCGCGCTGCAGGCAACGCCGGGGCCGCCCGGGCTGAAGCTGGCCGGCGTCCACCAACCGATGAACGCGGCGACGCTCGATCGGAGCGACAGCGATCTCGGCGCCGGCGGTCCGCTCTGGCTGCCGCCGGGGCTCATCGTCGGCGGTGGCAAGCAGGGTCGCTACGCGCTGCTCGACGGGCGCACGCTGGCGCTCGCGCAGAACCGGCCGACCGCGGCCGATCACGCCGAGGGGTTCCAGGCCTTCGTCAACTCGTACCACGCCGACTCGAGCGCCCCTGCTTGCGGCAGCCAGACGCGCTCGACCTTCCCCACCAACTGCGACACCGCCGCGGTCCCCGGCTGCTACGTCGCCGCCGCGCGGTATGACGAGGGCGAGGACTGCGGCCCCAACATCAACGGCAGCCCGACTTACTGGTCCGCCGCCGGTCCCGGCTACGGCCTCGTCTACCAGATGGCCGGGCGCGACTACCTCAAGGCCTTTCGCTACGACCCCGCGGCCCGCCGCCTCGACGAGACGCCGTTCGCCGTTTCGCCCGTGCGCGCGGTCGAGGGGATGTCGGGCGGGTTCAGCGCGCTGTCGGCGAACGGCGATCGCGACGGCATCCTCTGGGTGTCGTATCCGCTCGGCGATGGGCAGTGGCAGAACGTGCCCGGGCGGCTGGCGGCCTTCGACGCCCGCACCCTGCGCGAGCTCTGGCACGACGACGGCGGCTACCTGTTCGCCAAGTTCACGCCGCCGACCATCGCCGGCGGCCGCGTCGTCCGGGCGACGCTTTCCGGGAAGGTGGTGGTCTACGGCCTGCGTCCGGAGGCGCTGCCGCGATCGCCCTGGCACAGAGCCGCCGACTGGCTGGCGGCGAGGTTCGGGTCGCGGCCACAGGCACCGCCCGCGCCGACCGGCCGGGCCGCCGTCGACGACAGGTACAAGCTGGCCGGGGGCGAGAGCGGCTTTCTGGGAAAGCCGGTGTCGGGCGCGCGGCCGGTCCAGGACGCGGCCGGCGGCTGGTACCGCGACTTCCAGGGGGTCGCCATCGGGTCGGTCCCGTCGACGGCCGCGGTGCATCACTTCGCGCCGGCGCCGGCGCCGGTGCCGGGCCGCCACCCGTGGCTGGGGCTGGGGACGCCGTTCGGATCATCGATCTACTGGTCGCGCGCGACAGGGGCGCACATCGTGACGGGCGAGATCCGCGACGCCTGGCTCGACCACGGCGGGGCGGCGGGGCCGCTCGGTTACCCGATCGCCGACGAGGAGCCGGCGCCCGGCGGGGGCCGGCATTGCCGCTTTTCGGGCGGGACGATCACCTGGTCGGTCGAGGCCGGGGCCGCTATCCACGCGCCGGGACGCTGAAAAACAGGCGCGGCGGCCGGGCGAGCCGTCCAGGTGCCGGCAGGACACCCAATTCCCCGGATGGGTACTTCGCTCCGCCCCCGAGGTCCGTTCCTTCCCGCGTGCTGCGCGCCCGCTCTTTGCGCGCTGCTGCTCGTCGCCTGCGCCGGCGTGAAAGGGAAGGCCACCGGCCCCGACGCCGCGGTGTCGGGCTCCGGCGGCTCCGGCAGCGGCAGCGGTGGCTCGGGGAGCGGCGGATCGCGCACGGGCAGCGGTGGGTCCAGCGCGACCGGAAGCGGCGGCTCGGACGTCGTCGACGCGGGTTCCGACGCCGCGTGCGTCCCGAGCGTCACGACCTGCACCCAGCCGGGTGGCACCTACTGCGGCACGATCGGCAACGGCTGCGTCGGCGGTTCGCTCGCCTGCGGCGCCTGCGCGAGCGGCTACACCTGCACCAACGGGATCTGCATCGGCGGCGCGAGCTGCCCGGCGATCGCCTGCGGCAGTTACTGCGGCAGATCGGCGACGGCTGCGGCCGGACGCTGACCTGCAGCAGCTGCTCGGGGAGCGACCAGTGCAGCTCCGGGATCTGCCACTCGCCGGGCTGCGTGCCGCTGACCTGCAACCCGGCCACCGGCACGCTTTACTGCGGCAAGATCGGCGACGGCTGCGGCGGCACGCTCGACTGCGGCAATTGCCCGGGCGGCATGGCCTGCGGCTCGGGCGGCGTCGCCAACCTCTGCGTCGATCCGAACTGCACGGCCGTCACCTGCACGCCGATGGGCGGCCAGTACTGCGGGACGATCGGCGACAGCTGCGGCGGCGTGCTCAACTGCGGCAACTGCAGCAACGGCATGACCTGCGGCGCCGGCGGAACCGCCAACGTTTGCCCCGGCTCGTCGACCGGCGGCGGGTGCACCGGGCTCCAGTGCCAGGTCGCGACCTGCACCGGCACGGCGACCACCTCGCTCTCCGGGAAGGTCTACGACCCCGCCGGCAAGGTGCCTCTCTACAACGTCACCGTCTACGTTCCCAACGCGGCGCTCGACGCCATCCCCGAGGGCGTCTCCTGCGACAAGTGCAGCGCACAGGTCTCGGGTCAGCCGGTCGCGGCGGGGCTGACCGACTCGTCCGGCGCGTTCCACCTGACCGGTGTCCCATCGGGGAGCAACATTCCGCTGGTCATGCAGGTCGGCAAGTGGCGACGACAGGTCACCATCCCCACCGTTACCTCCTGCGTCGACAACCCGATCACCGACGTCAACCTCACGCGCCTGCCGAAGACTCAGTCCGAAGGGCACATGCCGAAGATCGCGGTCACCACGGGTGGCTCCGACGCCATCGAGTGCTTCCTGCGCGAGGTTGGCATCGCGGACAGCGAGTTCACCACCGACGCCGGCAAGGGGCGGGTGAACCTCTACGTCGGCGGCGACGGCACGGGGAACGGGCAGGGGACAATCGCCTTCTCGACAGCGCTCGGCGGCGGGACCTTCCCGGACGCGAAGACGCTCTGGTCGAACACCAACAAGCTGCTCGGCTACGACATCCTGATGCACTCCTGCGAAGGGGGGCAGTACCCTGCCGCCAAGACGCCCTACATCGCCAACATCAAGAAGTACGCCGATTCGGGCGGACGTCTCTTCAACTCCCACCTGCACTACTTCTGGCTGCGGATGGGACCCACCCCCTGGCCGACGACCGCCGTCTACCAATCCCCGACGAAAGATCTCACCGATCCCGTAACGGGCATGATCGACACCACCTTCCCGAAGGGGATGGCGTTCGGACAGTGGCTGGTGAACACCGGGGCCACGCCGACGGCGGGCTCGATTCAGCTCTATTCCAGCCAGCACTCGGTCATCTCGACGACGCCGCCGACGTCGCAACAGTGGATCTACATTCCGGCTGGTTCGGGCGGTTCGCCCGACCGCTCGGTTCAGTACCTCACGATCAACACGCCCGTCGAGGCGACCGCGGACAACCAGTGCGGCCGCGTCGTCGTGACCGACATCCACGTCAAGAACGCGCCGCCGCCGGGGGGCGGCAGCGGGGACGATTCGGATCCCAAGGCTGCGGATAACTTTCCGGGCGGCTGCAAGGCGACCGGTCTCTCCGGGCAGGCCAAGGCGATGGAGTTTCTGTTCTTCGATCTCTCGGCCTGCATCCAGCCCGACACGACCACGCCGGAGCCGCCCGTGGTGCCGCCGCCGGGCACGCCGACCTCGCCCCCGCCGTCGACGACGACGCCGCCGCCCGTGCCGCCGCCGCCGCCGCCGCCGCCGCCGATCGTCATCGACAAGCCCTAGCGCCAAAACGCGCGCTGTCGGCCGCCCTGATGTATTAGGGAGGCATGATCGCCGCCCGTCGCGGGGTTGGTTGGTGTCGGATCGTCACCGTCGTTTGCGCCGCCGCGGGGATCGCCCGGGCCGATGAGCCGGCCGCCGCGCCCGCCGCGCCCCCAGCGCTCCGGCGCTACAGCCTCACGGTCCGGGGCGGCGTCAGCCTGGGGGCCTACGAAGGCGGGATCAACTGGGCGCTCCTGCGCGCGCTCGAGAGCGATCCCGGCGCCTCGCTGACGACGGTGACCGGCGCGTCGGCCGGCAACATCAACGCCTTCCTGAGCGCGGTCGAGTGGTGCCAGCGTCCCGAGATCGCGGCGCGCGAGACCCCGCGGGACAACCTGTTCTGGAAAGCCTGGATCCCGGTCGGGATTCACGGTCTCTTCCCGCGCGGCCAGGCGAAAGGGTACGCGCCGGGCGACGGCCTCTTCGCGCGCGGCGCGTTCGCCTCCGCCGAGGCGACGTTGCGGCAGGCGCTCGACGACGGCGCGCGGTTTCCGGCCGCCTGTCCGCTCGCCGTCGGCGTGACGGTGACGCGCATCCGACCCGCCGACATCGTCATCAAGTCGGCCGACGCGCAGTCGGGCAGCGACGGGATCCACATCCCCACGCAGCGCTTCGTCTCCACCTTCGGCCTGCAGACGGGGCGGCAGGGGTTGCGGTTCAGCCAGCTCGACCAGCACGACCACGAGGTCGGCGAGTACCTCACGCTGCCCGAGAGGGACGGCCTCGTCAGCGACCAGCAGATCGTCGACATCATCCAGGCCTCCAGCGCCTTTCCGGTGGCGTTCGGGCCGCAGGTGATCCGCCACTGCGCCGATCTGGACGGCCTGCATGGGCGCGCGGCCTGCGGGCGGCCGACCGCCGATCAGTTCATCGACGGTGGCGTGTTCGACAACGTGCCGCTCGGCCTGGCGGTCAGCCTGACCGGCCAGATCCTGGCGCCCGCCGACGCCGAGCAGGTGCACTACCTCTACGTCGATCCCGGCCACGCTCGTACCTACGTCAGGCCGCCGCCGCCCGCGCCCGAGCGCCCGGAGGTGAGGCGCGTCGGCCTCTCGACGACGTTCGACTTCATCTCCACCTTCGTCGCCGTCTCGCAGCAGTACGAGCTGCAGACGGTGGCGCGCTACCTCTACAAGCCGACCGACGGACGGAACCCGAACGGCGAGAAGACGCCGCCACCCGTGCCGCTGCCACGCCTGAGCTCGCGGTTCCACCCGCTGATGGGATCGTACCTGGCCAACTTCGGCGCCTTCTTCGCCGAGCCGTTCCGCGAGCACGACTTCTACGTCGGCCTCTACGACGGGCTGGTCAACGCGGCCCGCGAGAAATCGAACATCTATGCCGCCGGTCGGCCGCTCACCGAGGAGGAGGCGAACAGTGTGGCGGGCACCGTGCGCGCGCTGGCCGCCCGGTTGAACCTGGACCACGACGATGTCGCCGCCGCCTACATGGTCCGCCGCCTGTTCGACAGCGAGCTCAGGCAAGCCGTCACCTCCGACGTCGCCGCCCGCGTGCGTGCGCTGCCGGACGCCTCGGGCGTCACGCTCGACGCCTGGCTCAGGCAGCGCGATCAACTGAAGGAGCTGGAATCACCGGCGCGGATCCCCTTCCTGCGCGTGCTGCTCGACGTCCTCGGTTGCGAGGGCGAGGCGGGAAAGACGCCGCCCGGTTGCGGCCCGCACGACCGGGCCGTCCCCGACCAGGATCTGACCGAGGTCGTCGATCACCTGCGGGTGGCGCTCGCCGCCGCGCACGTCGACTCGAATCTCTACTTCACCGACGACGACGAGCGCGCCTTCCTGCGCCACCCCGACCGCTGGATGCGCAACGCCGAGATCGACGCCGCCGAGCGGCTCGATCAGATCGAGCACATCGACGACTACCCACTGGGCGAGCACATCACCGCCGGCGCGCAGATGGTGCTGGAGACCGAGCCGCTGCGGCCGATCACGCCGCTCGACCTCGACCCCTCGAGCATCCCCGACCGCCGGTTCACGCCGACGCGACTCCTGTTTCACCTGCTCCCCTACGAGGTCTCGGGCGACTTCGTCCACTCCGGATGGCGCGCCACCTACCGCCCGACCTTCGGGCCGGAAGGGGGCGCGCTGGCGCTCATCACGCCGATCTCGCCCTGGATCTGGCAGCGCAGCACCCAGCAGACGTTCCAGTCCGTGGGTGTGGGGCTGTTCGTGCCGATCGACACGCTGCTGGTGACCGGCGTGGAGGCATTCGGCAAGGTCCAGTGCGCCTGGTTCGAGAGCTGCACGCCGGGCGCCGAGGTGGGCGCGTATTTCCTCGCCGGCAAGCTCCGCCTCGGCGCCGGGCTCGACGATTTCTCCGGCGCGCGTCACCTCGCGAGCTGGATCGCCCAGGTCGGGATCGCCGACATCAACGGCCTCCTGTATTGGGGCGTGCGGCACGCGGCGCAATGAGCGGCGCGCCGTAATCTCGGGTGACGATCGCGCCCTCCTCGCGCGCGTGGACCGAGCGGCCCAGCTTGTATTGCCGGCCTTGCGCCTCAAGATGAACAGCGATGTGGCGGGACGGTTGGTCGGGCGTGACGATCGTGGTGGTGATGGCGGTGGCCGGATGCTCGTCTTCGAGCGGCTCCACGGGCCAGGCGGGCGAAGGTGGGCAGCCCGGGCCGGGTGGAGCCGCCGGCGCGAGCACCGGCGGGGCTGGCGGCGTGCCGCTCGGCGCAGCGGGATCGACCGCTGGCATCGGCGGCGGCACGAAACCTGGCGCGCGCGGAGGAGCGCCGGGGACCGGCGCGGGCGGCGCGGGTGGCGCGATATCGGGCGCTGCCGGAGGAGCGCCGAGCAGCCCAGGAGGAGGTAGCTCGGGGACGACGACCGGCGCAGGCGGGGGCGGCGCCGGCGGCACGCCGAACGGCGAGGGAGGGAGCGCGGGGACGGGGACCGGCGCGGGCGGCAGCGGCGGGGCGAGCTCGACCGGCGCCGCCGGAACGGGCCCGGCGACCGGCGGCGTGGGGGGCGCAACCGTCACGCCGATGGGCGGCTCTTCGGGATCCGCCTGCGCGGCAGCGGCGCTCACGAGCTGCGCCGGGACGATGGTTGGCGCCTGGTGCGTGGATACCTTCTTCGCCGGCAATTCGATGGGTCCCGGTCTCACCAAGATCTGGTCCAGCGGACCGACCGACGTCTGGGTGGTCGGCTCGAGCTTCAGCCCAACGACCGGCCTCATCGACGGCAACGGCGTCGCCCTCCACTGGGACGGCTGCGCCTGGTCCCAAGCGTCGGTGGGAACGACTGCCGGGTTGCTCAACGTCTGGGGCACGTCGGCGAGCGACGTCTGGATCGTGGGCGCGTCGGGGACGGCGCTGCACTGGAATGGAAGTGCATGGTCACCCACCGGCACCGGAACGACGGTCGACCTCTCGGCAATCTCGGGAACGTCGAGCAACGACGTTTGGGCCTGGGGCTGGGGGTCAGCCTGCACTGGAACGGGAGCGCCTGGTCAACGGTCGCCGGCTTTCCGCCGAACTCGACGGTCGGTCTCTTCGACGGCGACGTCTGGGCGGTCGCCCCGAACGACGTCTGGGCGGCCCTGGGGCTTCCCGACGGCCTGGCGCATTTCGACGGGACGGGATGGACGAAGATTGCGACGACCTATCCCAGCTTCGGGTTCTTCGGGATCTGGGCCAACGGCACGACCGGCTGGGCGGTCGGTGAGGGACGCCAGATCATGCAGCTCTCCGGCGGGAGCTGGAGCCTGGTTCAACCGCCGAACGGCAGCTCCGAGGGCCTCCTCGACGTAATGGGGTCGGGGACCGACGTCTGGATCGCCGGTCAGGTCACCGATGAGAGCGCTGGCGGCGGCGCGTTCCAGCCGGTCACCGATGTTCCGACGGGGACTTACCGGGGCCTCTGGCTGACGTCGACCCAGATCTGGCTGGCGGGAGACGATTTTGCCGTCAGTGGCCCGTCCGTCCTTCACCGCGCGCGGTGAGGGGCGTGGCGCCCTCAGTCGCCCGGGTGAATCTTCACGTCGTAGGGGTGCGGACGCCCCTCTTCGCGCTCGATCCAGTTCTTGAGGCTCATCAGGAAGACGGCCCACTTGGTGCTGCAGTGGTGCATGAACTCGCCCGGCTCGCGCCAGTCGGCGTGGGTGAACAGGACGTAGGTCTCCGTTCCTTTGGGGACCAGCCGGAACGTCAGGTGGGTGCCGATCCATTCGGGGGGGCCTCCCACGCACTGCCAGCGGACGACCTCGCCCGGCTTCGATTCGAGCACCTTCATGTCGAACCCGCCGCCGTGCGGCTCGAACTTGACCACGCCCCCCACGCGCGTGTCGCCGCTGGTCCCGGTGATCCACCAGTGCGAAAGACCCTCGGTGGTGGCGATCGCCTCGTAGACCGCGGAGGCTGACCCCGTCATCCCCACCCTGTGCAGAATGTCTGGCATCGCGTCTCCTCGGCGCCGCTCCGGGCGGGCCCGCTCATTATAACGTCAGTGGCGCCGGCACTTTCCCCGTTTCGGGCTATCGTCCGACGACGATGCGGATCGAGGAGCTGAACGACACCAACTGCAAGACCTACCTCCTCTCCGTCGGCGACGAGGCGGCGCTGGTCGATCCGGTGCGCGAGCGGCTCGACACCTACCGCCTCCTGCTCGCTCGGCGCGGGCTCGAGCTGCGCCTGGTGCTGGAGACCCACATGCACGCCGATCACCTGATGCTGAACCGCGCGGCCAAGGATCTTCTGGGCGCCACCATCGTCATGCACCGCGAGAGCCCGAGCCCGCTCGTCGATCGCCACGTCGACGACGGCGAGGTGCTTCAGCTGGGAGGCGAACGGATCGAGGTGATTCACACCCCCGGCCACACGCCGGATTCGGTCTCCTACCGGGTGCCGGGTGCCGTGCTGACCGGCGACACGCTGATGATCGGTGGCTCGGGGCGCACGGACTTTCCAGGCGCCGACGCCGGCCAGCAGTACGACGCGGTCCACGGCCGCCTCTTCAAGCTCCCCGACGAGACCGTCGTCTGGCCGGGACACGACTACCGCGGCCACAAGTCGACCACCATCGGCGCGGAGAAGCGCGGCAACCCGCGCTACGTCGGGCGGACCCGCGCCGAGTACGTGGCGCTCATGGGAAGCCTGGGGCTGCCGTTCCCGGCCAAGATCCAGGAGGCGCTGCAGGTCAACCAATCGGGCTTCGAGGCCGAGGAGGTGGCCTTCCCGCTCGTCGCCGACGTCGCGGCGATGCCCGAGGTCTCGCCCGAGCAGCTGGCCGCCGAGCAGCAAGCGGCCGCCCCGCCGCTCCTGCTCGACGTGCGCGAGCCGGAGGAGTTCGTCGGCGAGCTGGGGCACATCAAGGGCGCGCTGCACGTGCCGCTCGACGTGCTGGCGCGCCGCCTCCCCAAGCTGGCCGGCTACGTGGGGCGCGAGGTGATCGTCATCTGCCGCTCGGGCGCGCGCTCGGCGACGGCGGGCGCCATCCTCCGCCACGCCGGCTTCGACCAGGTCCGCAACCTGGCGGGCGGCATGCTCGAATGGAACGCGCGTCGTTTTCCGACGGAGCACTGAAACCGGCCCCGTCACAGTTTGCACAATCGGCACACTCGGCGGCGGCGGGAGCGGCAGAGACTGCGCCGATGCAGGCTCCGTGCAATCGCCGCAACGGAACGACCGCGGCGGTCGCGCTCCTGCTGGCCCTGGTCGCTGGCTGCGGCCAGGGCAGCGGCTTCCAGGTCTCCGTCACGTTGATCCAGGAGGACGGGGCGTCTGACTTCGCTGGTCTGCCCGACGGCCCGTCCGACGCCGCCGTCGTGGGACACTGCTGTGCCCTGCAGGTCACCGACGCCTCCACCGCCAGTTGCGGGGCGCTCGCCGACGCCACGCTCGGGGTGATCGAGCCCTGCCTGTCGGAGAACACCAAGGGGACGTACGGCCGCTGGACCTGCGGCGCGGGGGCCGAGGCGCCGGTTTGCGGGCAGAACGGCCTCTCCTGCGGCGTCGGTGATCCTTGCACGCTGGTCGACGTCGGGTGCCCAGGCATCGTCCAGACCTGCGACTTCAAGCCGTACACGCCGCCGGCCGGGGGGTGACAGCCGGCGCCGATCGTCAGCCGAGGCGCTCGCTGCGTTCCCGCGCGCAGCTGTCGAGCAGCGAGCGGAGCGAGTCCATGTCGACGGGCTTGACCAGGTGGTGGTGAAAGCCCGCCTCGCCGCTCTTGCGCCGGGTCTGCTCCTGCCCGAACCCGGACATCGAGACCAGCAGCGCGGGTTGTCGCTCGCTCGTCTGGCGGAGCCGCCGCGCCACCTCCAGCCCGTCGACGCGCGGCAGGCCGAGATCGACGAATACCACCTCGGGCGAAAAATCAGAGGCCACCTCCAGCGCGGCGATGCCGTCGTAGGCGACGCGGACGGTGTGTCCCCACATGCCGAGGACGCTGGCCAGCCCCTCGGCGACGTCGACGTTGTCGTCGACGGCGAGAATGCGCAAGGTGGACTGTGGCGGCGGCCTGACCGACGCCGCCGGTTTGCGGGGCGCACGCTCCGGTTGGTCGGGCGGCGTGGCCGGGAGGTCGATGATGAACTCGCTCCCCCGGTTGGCCCCCTCGCTGCGCGCCAGGACCGATCCGTCGTGCAGCTCGATCAACCGCCGCACGAGCGCGAGACCGATCCCCAGCCCCCCTTGCGCCCTTTCGCGGCCGGCGGGGATCTGCGAGTAGAGCTCGAACACCCGCTCCAGCGCGTCGGCGTCGAGGCCGATGCCGCTGTCGCGCACCCGCAGCTTGACGCGGGACTCGCTCGACTCGACCGCGACCTCGATTCGTCCGCCACGGTCGGTGTACTTGGCGGCGTTGTTCAGCAGGTTGGCGACGACCTGGGTGAGTCGTGCAGCGTCGCCGCGGATGACCACCGGCCGCTCGGGCAGCCGCACGGTCAGCGCGTGCCCGAACGAGTCGATGAACGGGCGCGTCGCCTCGACCGCGTTGGCGATCACCTGGCCGACGTCGACCGCGCCCTGCTGCAGCTGAATCTTGCCCAGCGTGATGCGCGAGATGTCGAGCAGGTCGTCGAGCAGGCGGGTCATCTGGCCCAGTTGCCGCCCGATCGATTCGCGCGCCCACACGGCGTTCTGGCCGCCGGGCGGCGCCTGGCGGAGGATCTCCAGCGCCATCCCGATCGGGGCCAACGGGTTGCGCAGCTCGTGCCCCAGCATGGCCAAGAACTCGTCCTTGCGGCGGTCGGCGTCGCGCAGCGCGGCCTCCACTGACTTGCGCGCCTCGAGCTCCCGCCGCTCGTCCTCCGCCTTCTTGCGATCGGTGATGTCGCGCCCGACCGCCTGGTATTCGACGACTGTCCCTTTCTCGTCGAAGAAGCCGCGGTCCCGCCACTGCTGCCAGCGGGGATAGCTCCCCTGCGCGCTGACCATCACCTCGCGCGTCGCGATCGGCGAGGTCGGGGTGATGAGCTCCAACTCGGCGCGGGTCCGATGAACGCCCTCGGGCGTCAAGGCCCAGATGGTGTTTCCGAGGATCTCCCCCGACTCCATCCAGAGCGCGTCGCAATAGGCGCGGTTGGCGAAGGTGTAGGTGCCGTCCGGCCGGAAGCGGCAGATCATCTCGGTCTGGTCCTCGACCACGGAGCGGTATTGTCGCTGGCTCTCCGTCAGCGCGGCGGCGGTCCGGCGTTGCTCCGCGAACAGGGCGGCCAGCAAGAGCAGGGGGACGGAGACCGCCAGCAGGAACAGCTGCAGCTCGAGGAGGTTCGCCGTCGGCGCGCCGGCGGCGAAGGGGCCGAGTCCGTTGATGGCGCCCCAGATCGACATCAGCGTCACCGTCAGCAGGGCGGCGTTGATCCCGCGAGGTCCGAAGCGGATCGCCCACAGCAGAAACGGCAAGGCCCAGTAGAGGTGGGCCTGGTGGGTGTGCGAGCGATCGTACGATCGGGCGAACACCAGGGCGCCGGCCGCGAGGAGCATGAGCGCCAGCACCCAGGCCTCGGTCATCATCCGGGGCGAAACGGCGCGCAGTCGCTCCCGGACCTTGCGGACGTTGAAGCTGAGCAGCGGCAGCAGCGTGAGCCCGGTGATGGCGTTCGAGAACCACCACTGCTGGAAGGCGAGCCAGAACGGTTGGGAGCAGTGGCTGGCGGTCACCAGCCAGGCCCCGCCGAGCGCGGCCACGCCCGGCGCGACGAGCACGGCGACGACGAGGTAGATGACCATCCTCCGCAGGGACTCGAGCCGCCCCGAGCGGCCGACGAACCGCCGCAGACCAGCCGCCGCCAGCACCGCGCGAAGCCAGTTGACCGTCTCGGCGCCGAGCGCGAACGCCATCGTGGCGCCGCCGAGCCGGTGCGGATGAAGGTCGCCGAGGGAGCCGGCCAGGAGGAAGATCCACCAGCGCCGCGGGCTCGCGCGCCAGAGCACCGCGGTCACGATCGCGTACGGGAAGAACAGGATCGCCGGCCCCACGTCGGGGAAGCGCATCCGGACTTCGAGGCTGGCGCCCAGGTAACACCCGATGAACACCAGCGCCGCCGCGCCGAAGGTCCTCACCTGCGATGCCTGTTCGCCCTGACGATCCATTACCCGAACCAACTCATAGCCTTCGCCCGTTCCCGCCGGATCATGCGTTGTTTCCTGATCCCAAAATGCGGCTTTGCCTTACTCACGCCGCGTCGTCGCTGGGCGTGCGGTCAGCGGCGGCCCGCGTTCATCTGAATCCGCGCCCGCCGAGGCCGATCGCCCTTCGGGGTCTTGCCCGAAGGGCGGCGGATTGCAGCGAGGCGCGCGGAATTCACTGCTCGTCGCCATGCTAGTGTCCGCGTGATGGGCGCGTTGGCGCAGAGCGAGGCCGAATACAGGAAGCTTGCCAATGCGTTGCCGCAGGTCATCTGGACGTGCGACCCCAGCGGGCAGCTGGAATGGGTGAACGGTCGGTGGTTGGAGCTCACGGGCCTGACCCTGCAGGAGTCACTGACCGACCAAGGGGCGCTCGTGGCGGTGCACCCCGACGATCAGGCGCAGATCCAGCAGCGCTTCACGGACGCCGTGATGACCTCCAGCCCTTGCGAGATGGAATACAGGATCCGCACGCGGCAGGGAGCCTACCGTTATCACTTCTGTCGCGTCGTTCCCGTCCGTGACGACGCGGGCGCCATCACCCGCTGGGTGGCGGCGGCCTTCGACATCCACGAACGCCGGCATGCCGAGGAGGCGCTGCGCGCGTCGGACCGCAGGTTCGAGACCGTGTTTCACCTCAATCCGCAGCCGACCCTCCTGTCGCGGATGTCCGACGGCGTCTACCTGAACGTCAACGAGGCGTTCTCGCGGCTGACCGGCTTCTCCCGCGAGGAGGTGATCGGCAAGAGCACCGTGGATCTAGGCATCTGGACCCGCGAGCAGCGAGACGCGATCGTCGCTCCGCTGCGTGACAGCCCGACCGCCCAGGTCGACGTCCCTTACAGGACGAAGGCGGGCCGACCGCTCACGCTCTGCATCTCGCTCGCCCGCATCGATCTCGGAGGCGAGCCGTGTCTGGTCACCGTCGCGACCGATGTGACCGTCATCCGTGAGACCGAGATGGCCCTGCGCAAGAGCGAGGCGGAGGCACGCGCCCGGGCCGACGAGCTGGCGGCGCTCATGGACGCCGTGCCGGCCGCGGTCTGGATCGCGGAGGATCCCGAGTGCCACGAGGTGCACGCCAACCGGATGGGCCGGGAGGTGCTCCGGATGGCCGAGGGCGAGAACATATCGCGGACGCCCGCCGATCCGCGGCCGGGCTGGCACTTCAGGGTCTTCTCCAACGGGACGGAGGTGCCGCCCGCCGAGCTTCCGCTGCAACGCGCGGGACGCGGTGCCGAGGTCCGCAATCACGAGGAGGAGATTCGCTTCGACGACGGCAAGGTGATCCATCTGTACGGCAGCGCCGTTCCCTTGCGTGATCCCGACGGCGCGCCTCGCGGATCCATCGGCGCGTTTCTCGACGTGACCCGCCTCAAGCAGGCGGAAGCCGCGCTGCTGGAGGCGGACCGCCGAAAGGACGAATTCCTGGCGATCCTGTCGCACGAGCTGCGCAACCCGCTGGCGCCGATCGTCACGGCGGCGCAAATCATGCAAATGCGCGGCGACGTGGCCACGCCGCGGGAGCGCGAGGTCATCATCAGGCAGGCCCAGCACCTGGTGCGGCTGGTCGACGATCTGCTCGACGTCTCGCGCGTCGCGCGCGGCAAGGTGACGCTCACCAAGAAACCGATCGAGCTGTCGGTCGTCGTCATGAAGGCGGTCGAGGCAACCGCATCGGCGTTCGAGGAGCGCCACCATTACCTGAACCTCTCGGTGGCGGCGGGGGGCTTGCTCGTGGACGCCGACGAGGTTCGGCTCACCCAGGTGGTCAGCAACCTCCTCACCAACGCCGCGCGGTACACGGAGCCGGGTGGACGCGTCGACGTCCGGGCGAGCCGGGAAGGCGGGGAGGTGGTGCTGAGCGTCCGCGACAACGGGACGGGAATCGAACCGGATCTGTTGCCGCACGTTTTCTCCATGTTCGTTCAGGCGCCGCGCGGTCCCGACCGCCTCGAAGGTGGCCTCGGGCTCGGCCTCTCCCTCGTGAGCACACTGACCGCGCTGCACGGAGGGACCGCGAGCGCGCAGAGCGACGGACCTGGACGTGGGAGCGAGTTCACAGTGCGGCTCCCGGCCTGCACGTCACTGGTCACGTCCGTTGCGCCGTCCGACCAATCCCGACGGCGCGCGGCGGCTGCCACCGGGCGGCGGATCCTGGTCGTCGATGACAACCGCGACGGGGCGGAGATGATCTCGGCGCTGCTGGTCGACGTCGGTTACGAGGTGCAGATCGCCGGCGACGCCTCACAGGCGCTCTCGGTGGCGCACGCCTTCCGACCGCACCTGGCGATCCTCGACATCGGATTGCCGGTCATGGACGGCTACGCCCTCGGACGCGAGCTGCGCGCGCGCCTGGGCGAGGGCGCGCCGATTCTCATCGCGCTGTCGGGCTACGGTCAGGAGCGAGACCAGCGCCGCAGCGCCGCGGCCGGCTTCACCCTCCACCTGGTGAAACCGGTCGACGCCGAGCGGCTGACCTACCTCTGCGACGAGCTCATCGAAGGACGCGCCTAGAGCGACGTCCAGACGGAGACGTTCCCGGCGGGGCAGAGAAACTCGGCCCAGCCGTCGGGGTTGGCCACGATCGTCTGCGCGAAGTGCCCGGTCGCGTCGGTGAACAGCGCGCCCGGCCGGAAGGTGTTCATCCACTTGCCGCCGGCCGCGCCGTTGGTCAGCACCACCGCCATGATGCCCGGGTGGTCGGCGTCCCCCGTCCGCAGCCAGCCGATCGTGCTCGGGTGGTCGAAGTAGTCGTGCTGATCGCCGAAGCCGTAGGCACGCCGGGCGGCGATGAACCGGTCGATCAGAAAGCGATGCGCGTAGAGCGTGACCTGCCGTCCCTGGTCGAAGTAGGGCGGCTGATCGTAGTAGTCGGCGTAGAAGACGCACGGATAACCCTCGGCGCGTAGAAGGATGAGCGCGTAGGCCATCGGCTTGAACCAGGGTTCCACCCACGATTCGAGCGACTGGCACGGCTGCGTGTCGTGGTTGTCGACGAACGTGACGGCCAGCGCCGGCTGCTCCTTCATGAGTGTCCGGTCGAGAATCGTCCGCATGTCGTAGCCCGAGCCCGAGACACTCGCCTGGCTGAAGCGGTAATGCAGCGGAACATCGAACAGTGAGTAGCTGCCGCCGGTCTCGGAGATGAACCCGTGCAGCTCGTCGACGTCGTCCGACCAGTACTCGCCCACGCTGAAGAGCGGGCGCCCGAAGCTCGCCCGCAGCGTCCCCAGCCAGCCGGGGAAGAAGTCGCCGCGAATGTGCTTGCAGGCGTCGAGGCGGAACCCGTCGACGCCGGTCGTCCTCAGGAACCAGTCGCCCCAGTAGAAGACCTCGCCGCGCACGAACTCGTTCCCCATGTCGAGATCGTCCGCCATCAGGTAGTCGTAGTTGCCGTGCTCGTGGCTGACTTCGGTCGCGAAGGTCTTGTCCTTCAAGCGAAACAGGCGGCGGTTTCCCTGGGCAGGATCGTTGGCGTCGTAGCTGACGGCGTCGAAACACCACCAGAACCACTTCATGCTCGAGTAGGTGTCGCCGCGGCCGGGGAAGGTGAACCCCGTCCAGGCCTTGATGGTGTACCAGTCGGAGAGCGGCTGGTTCCGATCGTTCCAGTCCATCGCCTGCGCCTGCACGTCCTCGGTGAAGTCGGCGCCGTCCTTGTGGTTGAACACCACGTCCGCGTAGACCTGGATCCCGGCCCGCTGGACCGCCGTGATCGCGGCGAGCAGCTCCGCCTTGGTTCCGTATTTCGTGGCGACGCTCTGCTTCTGATCGAACTCGCCGAGATCGAACAGATCGTACGCGCCGTACCCGACGTCGTCGACGCCGCCCGACCCCTTCCCGGAGGGCGGGATCCAGACGCCGCTGAACCCCGCCGCCGCGAGCGCGGGCGCGTTCCCGGCCAGCTCCCGCCAGATCGCCCCCGTCGGCGAGTACCACTGGAAATACTGCATCATCACCCCGTTCGACATCCGCCCTCCCGTGATCCGTCGGTGCGCTCGCGCGAGCGACCGTATGCGCATGAACGACGGGGGTCAATTCGTATTCCAACCCGGCCCGAAAACCCGGCCCGAAAACGTTTTTCGTCGACGCCGGGAGAAACGAACCGGCCCGTCCGCCGTACTGCTGCCAAAACGCCAGGAGGCGTGCCAATGAAGAAGATCATCGAAGGCGGTTTGGTTGCGACGATGTTGATTGCGGTCGGCTGCGGCAGCGGCGGGGGAACGGCGACGGGGGGCAGCGGCGGGGGCGCCGCGGGGAGCGGATCCGGTGGCGCCGCCGGCGGCGCAGCAGGAAAGGGCGGGGCGGGGGCTGCCGGCGCGACGGGCGGGAGCCCTGCGGGCGGCGCCGCAGGTGGCGTCGCCGGCGCGGGCGGCGCCGGAGGTGGTGTGGCGGGCGCCGGTGGAGCGGCGGGCGGTGTCGCGGGTGCGGGCGGCGCCGGAGGCGGTGTCGCTGGCGCGGGCGGTTCGTCGGGCGGCGCGGGCGGAACGACGCCCGTGGTTCCGCCGCCGCTTGTGCCCCCTCTGGGGGCGACACTGTCCGTTCAATATCACGGCGTCGGGACGCAGATTTACACCTGCACAGCGAGCGGCGGCGGCGACGCGGGCGCTGACGCGGGGGCGGTCACCTACTCCTGGGTGTTCAAGGCGCCGAGCGCGAAGCTGTACGACTGGACCAACACCACCACCCAGGTCGGCACCCACGGCGCGGGTCCCGAGTGGACCTCCAGCGACGGCAGCGTCGTAAACGGGGTGAAGGCGCAGCAGGTGAACTCGTCCGTTACGGGGGCGATCCCCTGGCTCTTGCTCCGCGCGTCCTCGACGACCGGAACGGGCGTGTTCAAGGACGTCACCTACGTCCAGCGGCTGAACACCAGCGGCGGGGTTGCGCCCACGACCGGGTGTGCCGCCTCGACGTCGGGGACGGACACCAGCGTCGCCTACACGGCGGACTACTACTTCTACACGGGCGGCGGTGCCTCGGCCTGGCTGACGCCTCCGAGCGGCGTGCCGACGGCCATCGCGGCCCCGACTGGTACGACGCTGGCGATTCACGACAAGGGGATCGGCACGCAGGTCTACACCTGCACCGCCGGCACCGGCGGCGCGGGTGGCAGCAGCGACGCGGGCACGACCACGTACACCTGGGTGCTCAAGGGGCCGGACGCGGTCCTCTACGACGCCACCTACACGCAGGTGGGGACGCACGGGACCGGCCCGGAGTGGACCTCCACCGACGGCAGCGTCGTCAACGGGAGCAAGGTCGCGGGGTCCGGCGGGAACGCGACCGACGTCGCCTGGCTGTTGCTGAAAGCCTCGTCGACGACGGGGACCGGCGTCTTCACCCCCGTCACCTACGTCCAGCGGCTCAACACCGCGGGGGGCGTGGCGCCGGCGACCGGTTGCGCGGCCGGAACCGTCAGCACCGAGACCAGCGTCGCCTATTCGGCGGACTACTACTTCTACACGGGGACACCGACCGACGGAGGGACGGGCGGGTAGCGTCGGAACGTCATCGGCGCCGCGCCGGCAGGATCGGCGCGGCGCCCGATGACCGTCTCGTGTCGCGGGTTCCCCGGAGAAACCACCGCGCTCCTCGACCGTAAGGGCACTGACGCCGGGGATCCCCTGTAGGCCACTTCCGCATTCGGGCGGCCGTGCCTAGCTTCTTCGGTATCTGAAGCAGGAGGGGAGCATGAACAAAATACGTGGAGTGGTGGTTGCGGTCTTGTTGGGAGTCTGGGCGTTCCCCGCGGTGAGCTCGGCAAAGACGCCGTCGTCGGATCCAGCGCCGATCTTCGCGCCGGCCTCGACGCCGACGCCGACGTCGCTCGCTGAGAGCGTTGGCGGCGCGGGCGCAGCGTCGAGCCTGGGGGCGCGCGAGCAGCAGTCGCGTAACCTTCAGGACTTCAAAGGCGGGTCCGGCGTGGTCATCTACGCCAGCAGCGGCGCGGTGCTGGTCGTCGTGATCGTCCTCCTGATTCTGCTGGTCTGATGCGGCCGGCGCGCGGGGAGCTCTGGCTCGGCCTGCTCGCCGCGCTCGTCTCGGCCTGTTATGCGGGGAGCGCGCGGAGCGTGTCGCCCAGCAAGGCCTCCGCGCTCGCCGCCGATCCCGCCTGGATCGTGGTGCCGGACGTCCCCTTCGTCGCCCAGCGGGCCGACGAGGACTGTGGCCCGGCGGCTCTGGCGATGGTGCTCGGACGGTTCGGCGTGCCGGTCACGCTGGCCGACGTCGCCTCCGCCGAGCCGCCGAAGCACGGGGGCGTCCGCGCCGGGGATCTGCGGGACTTCGCGCGCGCCCAGGGACTGCAGGCGTTCGTCGTGGCGGGGACCTTCGAGGATCTCTTCGGGGAGCTCGCGCGCGGGCATCCGGTCCTGGTCGGCCTCGCCAAGCCGATGACCGGCGGGCGGGCGCTCGCTCATTACGAGGTGGTGGTGGCCATCAACCGGCGGGATCGCCGGCTCCTGACGCTCGATCCGGCGCGCGGCCTTCGCGAGAACAGCCTCGAGGGATTCGCGCGCGAGTGGGCACCGACCGGACGGGTCACCTTGATCGCGTTTCGACCGGCGCGCCGTCCCCGCGATGCTGGGCCGGGCGCGACGGGTGGGCGCTCAGGTTGAAGGCCGTGTTGACCAGCGCCAGGTGAGAGAAGGCCTGCGGGAAGTTTCCCAGCATCTGACGCGCGGCCGGGTCGTACTCCTCTGACAGCAGGCCCACGTCGTTGCGCAACCCGAGGAGGCGCTCGAACAGCCGTTCGGCGTCGTCGCGCCGCCCCTGCTGAACGTAGACGTCCGCCAGCCAAAATGAACAGGGCAGGAAGACCCCTTCGCCGCCCGACAGCCCGTCGTCGGCCGCGTCGTCCCGGTAGCGGCGGACGAGCCCGTCGTCGAGCAGCTCGCTTTCGATCGTGCTGACCGTTCCAATCATCCGCGGATCGGAGGCCGGAATGAACCCGACCAGCGGCAGCAGCAGCAGCGCGGCGTCGACCGCCGGGTGGCCGTACGACTGGGTGAATGTCCGCCGCAGCGAATCGTAACCCTGGGCGGAGACCTCGGCGCGAATCTGGTCGCGCACGGCGCGCCAGCTGTCGATGGGACCGGCGAGCCCGAACTGCTCCGCGGATTTGATCGAGCGGTCGAAGGCGACCCAGGCCATCACCTTCGAGTGGGTGAAGGAGCGTTTGGGCCCGCGCACCTCCCAGATGCCGTGATCGGGCTCGACCCACTGGCGGCCGAGCGACTCGAGCATCTTCGTCTCCAGCGACCAGGCCCAGTCGTCGGGGGCGATGCCGAGCCGGCGCGCCTGCAGCATCGCATCGCTCACCTCGCCGTAGACGTCGAGCTGCAGCTGCCCGTGCGCGGCGTTGCCGATGCGCACCGGTTGCGACCCCGCGAAGCCGGCGAGCCAGGGGATCTCGTACTCGGCGAGGCGCCGCTCGCCCCCGACGCCGTACATGATCTGTAGGCGGGCCGGATCGCCGGCCGCGGCGCGCAGCAGCCACTCGCGCCAGGCGGTCGCCTCCTCGACGTAGCCCGCCAGCATGAACGCGTAGAGAGTCAGTGTGGCGTCGCGCAGCCAGCAGTAGCGGTAGTCCCAGTTGCGCGCGCCGCCGCGCCATTCGGGGAGCGAGGTGGTCGGCGCCGCGACGATGCCGCCCGTCGGCCCGAACGTCAGCGCCTTGAGCACCCGCAGCGAGGTGCCGACCGCCTCGGCGTAGGGGCCGTCGTACGTGCAGCGCGCCGACCAGGCCCGCCACCAGTCGTCCGTCTCGCGGAGCGCCTCCGCCGGATCGAGCGGGGGCGGCAGCGGCTGGTGCGAGGGAAACCAGGTGAGCGCCATCGCGCGCCGCTCCCCCGCGTGCAGATCGAACCGGCCCACCGTCGCCATCTCCTCGCCGTGCAGCTCGACGTCGCCGCGCAGGCAGAGCGCGTCCGGGCCGGCGGTGGCGGTCAGCGCCCCTTCGCGCTGCCGCACCCAGGGGAGCACACGCCCCATGTCGAAGCGGATCACCAGGTCGACCTCCATCGCCACCGTCCCCGCGACCCCCTCGACGATGCGCACGATGTCGGGGCGCTCGTCGCGGATCGGCATGAAGTCGGTCAGGCGGACGACGCCCCCCTCGACCTCCAGCTCGGTTTCGAGCACCAGGCTGTCGGGACGATAGCGCCGGCGCGTCCGCTGTACGGGCGCGCGCGGGCCGAACCGCCAGCGGCCGTTGTCGCGACCGCCGAGCAGCGCCGCGAAGCAGGCACCCGAGTCGAAGCGGGGAAAACAGGCCCAGTCGAGTGATCCGTCCAGCCCCACCAGCGCGGCGGTCTGCGTGTCGCCGATGACCGCGTAGTCCTCGATGCGTGCGGGCTGGCCGGCGTCCTGTCGTCGTGCCGGACGATCGACGGCCGAACTATAGGGCGTCGCCCTACGTCCGCAAGGCGGTTCCCGACGTCACGGCTTGCACGAAACCTCACCGCCGGCGCGCGCGGCTACTCGGTGACCGGGACGCCCTTCTGGTCGCAGCTGTAGAACGAGTTGTACTGCCCGACCGCGGTGAGGCCGCCGTTCTGTCCGGTGACCCAGTCCTGCCAGGCACAGGTCGGCTTGCAGCAGTCCTGCATGGTGGTGGTCGTGTAGTGCATGCCGTTGCCGGCGGTCGCCTTGAAGCTCGAATCGGCGGCGGCCTGCGCGGGCGTCGTGACGTTCGGGTTCGCCGCCGGCAGCCCCTGCGGCGCCAGCTTGCAGCCGGTGACCTGAGCGAGGTGCGTCGGGCATTCGATCTTCTTGGCGTAGACCTGCCAGTTGATGTGGGTGTAGTTCCCGGGGTCGTTCGAGGCCTTGCACGACTGGATCGAATCGTTCACCGCGGTGGCCGTCAGCGTCGATGAGGCGAACATGCTGCAGGCGCTCTCGACGTTGGCGACGCAGGTGCTCGACGACAGCGTGGCGGCCGTGACGAGGTTGTTGTTGTCCTTGCAGCCGGCGAGCTGCGTGGCCGCGTTGACGCCGCCTTGCCCAGGCTCACCCTCGGCCGGAAACGTGGAATAGAGGTAGAGCCCGGAGGGGCTCTTCATGGTGGCGTTCGGATCGCAGGCATTGAACGAGCCGAAGCCGCCCGCTCCCATGAAGACGTCGAAGTTCTGGCCGCCGCCCGCCGAGGTGTTGAACGCCTGCACGATGAGCGGCCTGGGGATGGCGATCGCCGAGGCGCCGCCGCCCTGCACCTGCGCCTCATTCTCGGGCAGATAGTAGACCAGCTGGTAGCACTGGCAGCAGGCGCTCCTGGCCGATCCGTCGAGGCCGTTCTGATCGACGTCGTGTCCGACGATCGCGTAGTTGAACGGCGGCGAAGCGCCGAAGTCGTCGACCGCCGCCTGGGCCATCTCGGACGAGGCGAGCGCGAAGCGCGGGCAGAGGAAGCCGACGTCGGCGCCGGGCTTCTGCGAGATGTCCTCGCAGGCGTTGGCGGCCGCGCAGACCCCGCCGCAGGTCGAGCTCGCCATTCCTTTCTGGCAGCCCTGGACGAAGAATTGATTGTCGCACTGCTTGGGCGGATTGAGCGCGTAGCTCCCGGCGCCGCCGGTTCCTGTCCCGCCGGCTCCCGTGCTGCCGCCTGCCGCGCCCTGGCCCCCGGTACCGGCGCCCCCGGTTCCCGTCGCGCCGCCGCTACCGTTGCTGCCGCCCGCCGCGCTCTGGCCGCCGGTCCCGGCGCCGCCGGTTCCTGTCGCGCCACCGGTTCCTGTCGTGCCGCCCGCGGCGCCTCCGGCAGTGCCGGTCGATCCGCCAGTGCCGCGAGTGCCGCCAGTGCCGCCAGTGCCGGTCGTCCCGCCAGTGCCGGTCGTCCCGCCGGTTCCTGTCGATCCGGTGCCGTTGTTCGCGTGACAACCGGCGCCGAGGACCAGCGCCGCCAAGAGAGGAAGCAATCGCATCGGCTCAGTATGCCCCGAGATCGGGCGCTTCTTCGCGTACGCAGCCGCCGCGCTGGCCGACAGCGCGGCGGCACCGGAGGTTCCGGTTACATACAGGTCGCGGCGGCGCCGGTGCCCATGCACGTGCCTGCGGTGCACATGCGGCCCGTGCAGCAGGCCTGGTTCATCCCGCCGCAGGCCTGGCAGCTGCGCGCAGTTCCGCCGTCGGCAACAGCGGCGCAGCGGAAGCCGCTGTTGCAGGTGGCGCCGCAGCAGGCCTGGTTCATCCCGCCGCAGGCCTCGCACATCCCACCAGCGTCGCTTCCCGCCGCAGCCGCGGCGCACTCGTTCCCCGTCTGGCAGACGTCGCCGGGGCAGCAGGCGCCGCCCGAGGCGCCGCAGGCCATGCAGGTCCGCGCGGCGCCCCCCCCCGGATTCGCGCAGGCGAGGCCGGTGTTGCACGTGTTGCCGGCGCAGCAGCCATTGCCCGCCGCCCCGCAAGCCTGGCAGGTGTTGGCCCCGCCCCCGGTCGTGGCCAGGCAGGAGAGCCCCGACGCGCATTGCGTGGCGGCGGCGCCGCCGCAGCAGATCTCGCCCGAGGCGCCGCAGGCCATGCAGGTCCGCGCGGCGCCTCCCCCCGGATTCGCGCAGGCGAGGCCGGTGTTGCACGTGTTGTTGGCGCAGCAGCCCTTGCCCGTCGTCCCGCAGACCTGACAGGTGTTGGCCGCGCCCGAGCTGGCCTGGCAGGAGAGCCCCGACGTACATTGCGTGGCGGCGGCGCCGCTGCAGCAGAGCTCGCCCGAGGAACCGCAGGTGATGCACATGTCGGTGGTGGTGTCGCAGCGGGTTCCGGCGCTGGTGCAGGTGCCGCCGCCGCCCGCGCAACAGGCCTCCTGGGTGGCGCCGCAGCTGGCGCCTCCGTCGGCCTCACACTTGCCGCTCGAGCAGGTTCCGTTGCCGCCGCCGCAGGTCGTCCCCTCACCGACGCAATTCCCGCCCACGCAGCAGCCGCCGCCAAGACAGGTGTTGGCCGCGCAGCAGGCATGGGTCGCCTGGCCGCAGGCTGGCGCTCCGCCAGCGCCCGCCGCGCCGCTGGTACCGGCCGACCCGCTGGTCCCGGCAGTTGCCGTTCCCCCGGCACCGCCGTGCGATCCCGCGTTGCCGTTGGTCCCGGCCGTGGCCGTTCCCCCCGCGCCACCGTGCGATCCCGCGTTGCCGTTGGTCCCGGCAGTTGCCGTTCCCCCTGCGCCGCCGTGCGATCCCGCGTTGCCGCTGGTGCCCGCGTTGCCGCTGGTGCCCGCGTTGCCGCTAGCGCCCGCGGTGCCGGTCGTCCCCGCGGTGCCGCTGGCGCCCGCGGTGCCGCTAGCGCCCGCGGTGCCGGTCGCGCCGGCGCCGCCGCCATTGCCGGCCGCGCTGCTCCCCGCGGCGCCGGTCGTCCCCCCGGTGCTCGCCTTGCCGGCGGCACCGCCGGTCTCGCCCGTGCCGCCGGTTCCCGACGAGCCTCCGCCGCCGCAGCCGAGAGCTCCCACGACAAACAACCCCGAGAACATCAACACCAACCAGCGGCTGCGGACCATGGCGACCCTCCTTGGATTTGGGCGGTTTCAAGGCGAACCGTACACCTTTGTTGCCCGGATGGCGCAACTGAAATCCTGAAAAAGATCAGTTTCGGGCGTGTTTCAGAAAGAAGTCCCAAATGAGGGTCCCCGCGTCGAAATCGTGGAGTGTGTTGCCGCGCCTCCGGAGACGCCAACCGATGCCCCGCCGGGCCAGGCCTCCGATTCCGTGACCCGCCGTCACCCGCAGAGGCAGAAGCAGGCGTTCACGCAGATCCGCGGAGCTGGATCCGTGGAGGAGCACCCGCACATCGTGTTCGGATCGGTGCAGTCGTTGCCGCTGGTGCACTCCTTGTGACAGGTGCACGTCCCGAGGCCCGGACCTCCGCAGCCGCAGCGGGTGCCCGTCGGGCACGGAGCTGTTCCGTCGAGCGTGCAGGCGATGCTGCCCGCGTCGGGCGAGCCGCCGGCACCCGTCGCGCCGCCGCCGCCGGCCTTGCCGCCGACGCCACCGCCGCCCCCACCGGCCTTGCCACCGGCGCCACCGCCGCCCCCCCGCCTTCCCCCCCCCCCCCGGTGCCGGCCTTGCCGCCTCCGCCGCCGCCGCCCGCACCGGCCTTGCCGCTTGCGCCAGCGCCGCCGCCTCCGGTTCCGTTCCTACCGCCAGCTCCGCCCGCGCCGCTGCTCCCCGCGGTCGCCCCTCCGTTGCCGGTCGCCCCTCCGTTGCCGGCCGCCCCTCCGTTGCCGGCCGCCCCGCCGTTGCCGGTCGCGCCGCCTGCTCCCGCATTCCCACTGGATCCGCCGCCGCCGAACCCGCCTGCGCCCGCCGCGCCACCTGCGCCACCTCCGGCGCCGCCCGTTCCGGCGCGCCCGGCGCTTCCTCCACCGGTCGCGCCCCCGCCGTCGGGACCGCCGGATTGGGTCGATCCACACGACGCGAGGAGAGCGAGCGTGAGAACCGCGCTGCAAAGATGTCGGGAAGTCATTGGTTTTTTCCCGAGAGCAGCTTGCGCCCGGCGGGCGCGACTGTCGAGCGCGGCGAACCGAGACAGAGAGATCTGGTGATGCGACCCAGGCCTCAGAATTCTGATTCGAGACGCCCGGGACTCTGCGGGAAGTCAGCGTTGTCCGCTGGTCCGCGCATTGCTGGGTTGGACGCGATGCCAAAACGTCTGCTCAGCGTCTGCCTCGTGCTCGCGGTCTCGGGTTGCGGTGGAACGACCGGGAGCACCGACGGTGGCGGCGGTCATGGGGGCGGGGGTGCGTCGGGTCAGGGCGGCACTGGCGGGAGCGGCGCTGTTGGCGGCGGCCAAGGTGGCGGCGCCGCGGGCGGGCAGGGCGGCGCCGCGGGGAGCAGCGGCGCAGGCGGGCAAGCTGGTGGCGCCGCGGGCGCGGGAGGTCACGGTGGCGTCGCGGGTGCGGGCGCCGGCGGTCACGGTGGCGCCGCGGGACATGGTGGGGCGGGCGGAGCGGGCGCCGGCGGCTCCAGCGCTGGCGGTGCCGCGGGGCAGGGCGCCGGCGGGAACGGGGACTTCAGCTGCGGCACGGTGACCTTCAATGGCGATTGCAGCACCGTCGGGCTCGTCTGTACTCTTCCAGGCGGGGCGGCCGTCGCCTGCGCGTGCCTTCCGGGCTCGACAGGGGCGACATGGCAGTGCGGCACGGGGACCGTCTGTCCGACTGCCCCCTCCGCGCCGGGGTGCTCGGCCTCCACGGCATCGATGATCACCAGCTTCGGCGGCTGCAAGTACCCCCCGAGCGAGGTCTGCACCTGCGAAGCGGCCGACGGCGGCGCCGCCTGGAGCTGCAAGTAACGACAGGCCAGCCGCGGCCGCCGGCCTGCGGCGCTATTTGATCTCGACCACCTCGTACTTCGACTGACCGTTCTCGGCGATCGGTTGGTAGTAGGTCTCGCCGAACCTGACGTACGTCCGATCGCCCACGGTCACCTCCTCGCCGCCCGGCGGAAGGTTGTCCACCACGGTCCCCGCGCGCGGCGCTACCACGGTGTAGCCGCCGCTCGCTTTCTGGTAGTAGGCGCCCGCGTAGTAGTACTCGTCATCTCCGACGGCCGCCGCGCCCGACGGCAGCGTCGTCACCGCGGCGCCCACCGGCGCCGCCACCACCTGGTACTGGCTGCCGCTCGGCAGGTACCAGATGCCGCTGGCGTAGTGGTACTGATGCTCGGCCACGCTCACCACGATCGCCGTGGCGGTAACGGTCGGCACGATCGCGCCGAAAGGATAGAACCCCGGTCCCCAGTAGTAGGGCGTGTAGCGGTGGTACGCGTACGGGTGGTACGCGTAGTAGTGACGCCCGCCGTAAGCGTACGGAGCGTGCGGGTAGGGGCGAGGACTGGTGCGCACCACGGCCGTGTGCCCGACGTACGCGGTGCCGCGCGGCGTGGAGACAGCCCGACCCTGGTGCACGACCGCCGCGCCGCCCGCGGGGGTGGAGACAGCGCGACCGCTCGTGTGCGCGGCGGCCGCGCCACGACCGCCACGTGCGGCTGCCCCGCGCGCGACCGCCGGCGTCACGCCGGCGACGATCAGCGATACCCCGACCAGCGCCACCGAACACAGGCGCCGAATCACCGACCATCCTGCTGTTTCGCCCGTCGGGCTTCGCGCGCTGCCCGTCGAGCTTTGCGCTTCGGACGGCATTGCCAACCTCCGAGTCGAACGTAGCGGTCGCCGTCCGGCGCGCAAGCGCGAGCGCGCTCAGCGCGAGCTCAGGCGATCGCGCAGATGAGGACCATCGACAGGCAGTGAAACGCGCTGTCCGACGTCTGTGCCACGAAGGTTCGCAAGATCTGCAGCTCGGGGTGCGCCGCGATCCAGGCGGTCACGCGCGGGCCGAGCTCTTCGCGGTCTCGCGCCTTCGTCACCGAGAAGACTTTGATCAAGCTGATCTGACTCTCCATCGAAGGACTCTTCGATATCAGCGTCGGTCCGCGCGGCTCTACCGATTTCCCGACGTGAGTTGCGAAAATCCGGCAGCGCTCGTCGACCGGTGCGCCTCGTTCATCGCATTGTGCGCGGCTCCGACGCGACGGGACAGCGGGGCGGCGCCGCCGCGGATCGAGACGTCGTCGCTGTTGACGGCGCCTCGGTCCTCGACGAGTCTGGGTGCACCGGACCGGCGGCTCGGAGCGCTCGTCGGCACGGAGTCAAATCTCGGACTCACGGAAGGGGGAGCCGCTTTGTCGGAGATCAGAGGTGCACACTTGGGGTCGCCGGCCTGTGCCACGGCCAGGACGACGATGTTCCCGTTCCCGGCCGCCGACGGTAACGGCGCCGGCGTCACGCTCGCGATCATCGAGGAGCTGCCTGCCTCCAGCGGGAGCCTGTTCGAGAGCGGCAGCCACTCCATGACGCTGCACCTGGGGCGGCCGCTCGCGATCCGTCAGAGGCGCGAGGACATCTCGCACGCCTGGACGCTGACCCGCGGCGATCTGAGCCTCATTCCCGCCGGATGGCGGACGACCTGCTGGACGGAGACGCCGGCCGACTTCCTTCACGTCGAGCTCGGTCGCGAGCTCGTGCGCCGCGCCGCCGGAGACGCCGACGGCGACCTCGATCTCCCCAACCTCTTCTCGTTCGACGAACCGGTCTGTCGAGAGCTCTCGCTGTCGATGGTGGCCGAGGCCCAGGCGCACGGCGCCGCCGCGCGGATGTACGTCGAGTCGGCGGCGATCGTGCTCGCGCAGCGGCTCTTGGCCCTCAAGGGTCGAACGGCGGCGCGCGCGTCGCGGCCGGGGCTCCCGCCCGCGGTGCTTCGCCGCGCGAAGGAGTTTCTGAACGATCAGATGGACCGCAACCCCGGCCTGACGGAATTGTCCACGGCGGTCGGGATGAACGTCGACCACTTCTCACGCATGTTCAAGCGGTCGACGGGCCTCGCGCCCCACCAGTACCTGGGCAACATCCGCCTCGAACGCGCCAAGCGGATGCTCGTCGAGGGGGGCTCGCCGATCATCGAGATTGCCTACGAGGTAGGTTACGCGAATCCCAGTCAGTTCTCGGCGTTCTTCCGCAAGCGAACGGGGCTCTCTCCGACGGAATTCCGGAGAAATGCTCAGACCGCTGCGGCTTCGGTCCGGCGCTGAGCCGCGGTGTGGCGCGAGCCGGGCTGTCCGCGCGCATAATTCTCACGCAAAACGATGGCCGACTATCGTAAACTCACGCGATAATACCGCGTCGTTCGGGCCGCGGAATGCGCCCGTCGCCCTCCATCTAGAATCCCCAGGAGTTTCAATGCACAGACTAGGATTGCTCCGCGTCAGCACCCTCCTCGCGGCGTTGGTCTCGCTTACCCAGTGCTCCTCGCCAAGCCCGGGCAACACGACCGGCAGCGGCGGCGACAACGGCAGCGGCGGCTCCACCGGCTCGGGCGGTTCGACGGGCACCGGCGGCTCTGGCTCGGGCGGCTCGACGGCGAGTGGCGGCTCCACCGGTACCGGCGGCTCTGGCTCAGGCGGCTCCGGCTCGGGCGGTTCGACGACGGGAACGGGCGGCTCGGTTTCGACCGGCGGCACGACCGGCACCGGCGGCGCCAAGGGCGGCACGACGGGCAGCGGGGGGGCGAGCGGCTCTGGCTCGGGCGGCTCGACCGCCAGCGGGGGAACGACGGGAACGGGCGGCAGCGCGTCGGGTGGCACGACTGGAACCGGCGGAGCGGCCGGCTCGACGGGCACCGGCGGCACCACCACCACCGACCCCGGCGGCATCGCCCTGGCGACGGCTCCCTCGTCCGGGAGCACCTGCATCTCGACCTCGAAGCAGTATTTCAACCTCGGCGACATGCGCCTCATCGACAACCGCTGGGGATCGGACGCGCTCAACTGCAGCGGGACGTCGCTCTCGGTCTGCATCACCTCCAGCAAGACGCTGGGCTGGATGTTCAACCGTGGGGGCTGCGGCGAGGTGAACCACTCGGATCCGGACTTCCCGGAGATCGAGTTCGGCGTCGCGCCGTTCGGGATGACGAGCTCGCTGCTGACGAGCCCGAACTTCTCCTCGACGAAGCTGCTGCCGATCCAGATCAGCGCGCTCAACACCGCCACCCTGACCCTCAACAACTTCGCGACCAACTTCAGCAGCCCGACCTACTGGGACAGCAACTTCGAGTTCTGGATCAGCAAGAGCGACCCGACGAAGAACGCCGACGCGGGCGTCTACGCCGAGATCATCATCTTCCTCGGCTGGGAGGCCAACCGGCAGAACGGCGCGACGGGCGCCGGCGGTTGGGCCTGCTCGGTCCCCGGGTCGAAGGGGCCGGTGGGTGGCACGAACTACACCCTCTGTCACCAGAGCGACGCGTGGGGAGGGCCCTCACCGAAGCCCTACTGGCGCTTCTTCAACTTCGTCCTGGGCGACGGCAGTGACGGCAACTCGCTGAAGACCTTCAGCGGGACGGTCGACATCAAGGCGATCCTCACCTGGATCATGAGCAACTACGCCAACCCCGGATCTGGAGCCATGGGGAACGCCAACACTCCCCTCACCTCGAGCATGTGGCTCACGCGCATCGAGGTCGGCAACGAGATCGACGACAACACCGCCGGCTCGGCCCAGGTGAACAACGTCACCTTCGAGATCAACGGCACCTCGAAGACCCCGCAGTTTAGTAATTAGAACGGGGGGCGTCGCTCGCTGCGCTCGCTTGGGCCCCCCGCGCTCGATCGCCCGGGTTGCTCGCGCCGCTTACGACGCCTTCAACACGCCCGCCCACGCGCCCGCGCGCTGAGCGGGACGGCGCCGCGCGGGGCCGGCGCCCGTTTTTCGACCAGATACGTTACGCTATTCGACGGGATGGCGACCTCTGTCGGCAGCGCGCTCTCGCTGATCAAGGCGGTCCTGGAGATCGTGGCCGATCGGGGGACGGGTCTGCTCGACGTGAGGTCCGACGGGCTGCCGACGCGCATCTACTTCGCAGACGGCAAGCCGGTGTTCGCGGAGGACGAGGCGCTGGGCGAATCGTTCGGCCGGTTGTTGATGCGCCAGGGGGTGACGAGCAACGCCGACTTCGTTCGGGTGATCGATGAGATGACCCGGGCGGCGGCCGGGAACAACCCGCTGCGCTTCGGCGAGGTCGCCGTCGGACTCGGCATCCTGACGCCAGGGCAGGTGGAACGGGGCCTCAGCGATCAGGTCTGCGCGATCATCACGCGGGCGCTCCAGCGGGGCGACTCGGAGTGGACCTTCGAGCCGTCGCTGCCAGCGGCCAGGCCCCCGCGCCTGTTTTCCCTGGAGATCAACCCCACCGTGTTGGCGGCGCTGCGCGAGCCCGGCGACAGGTCGAAGGTCGCCGAGATCGTCGCCGCCCGCCCCGAGGAGCTGGTGGTGGTCGCAGGTCCCCCGCCGGCCGCCGAGGTCCGCGACGAGGGGAGCGGCGGCACCGCCGCGACGCACGCGGCGAGGATGGCCGCCGAGCAGGCGTTCCAGAAGGGGACGGCCTTGCTGCGCGACGGGAAGACGGCGTCCGCGGCGATCGAGCTCGGGCGCGCCGCCGAGCTGCAACCGGAGTCTCTCGAGTATCTGCTGTACGCGACCTGGGCCAGGGCGCGCCGCTATCGCGAGATCCCGAGCGAATCCGATGGGGAGGCGCTGCTCGAGATCGCGCAGCGGGCGAAACGACGCGATCCGCTGTTCGCCTTCGCGTCGTACGTCATCGGGCAGCTCTCGATGTGGGCCGGTGACGATGCGACCGCCAAGAAATGGTTCTACGAGGCGCTGCGGCTCGATCCCGCGTCCGAGGCGGGGGCGCAGGTGCGGATCCTCGCGCGGCGCCGAACGGCAACCTCAGCGCCCGGGGGCGGCGAGACGCGGGCTGCGCCTCCCGTCGGCGACAACGTCTCGGGGACGTCTTCCGTGGCTGCGTCAGAGCCGCCGTTGCAACCGACCAGCGGCGGCAGGCCCGCCGGCGCCGCCGTGCCCTCCCGCCCGAGGACCGGACGGCTGGCGACGGGGGCCGCACTTCTCGTCGCGGGCGTGCTGGTGATCGTCCTCGTGACGAAGAGATCGACGCCGGGGGCGGATCTGCCGCCGGGCGCTGCTCCCCCGGCCGCGCTCCCCGTCGACGCCGCCGCGTCCGCCGATTCGGAACGCGGGGAGGCGTCCGCGGCACCCGCGCGGAAGGAGACCAAAGCCGCCGCCGAGAAGCAGGCCGACGACCCGCGCCTGGGGACAGTCATCTTGCCGGCGCGTGCCGCGGGGCATCGGATCTTCGTGGACGGCCGCCGCGCCAAGACCGAGGACGAAGCCGAAGGCGTTGCGCCGCTCCGTCTCCGGTGTGGCCAGCACGAGATTCAGATCGGAAGCGCGGGGACGCCCGAGACCATCGCTCTCCCCTGCGGGGGAGAGGTTCAGAT
Organism: uncultured Pseudomonadota bacterium; assembly: GCA_963831685.1. Taxonomy (GTDB): domain Bacteria; phylum Myxococcota_A; class Polyangia; order Fen-1088; family Fen-1088; genus JADGRB01. The sequence continues at coordinate 94,374 of CAWHRJ010000002.1, read as the reverse complement.
ACAATGAGGCTGCGTTGGGAACGCCCCCCTCCAGCAAACCGCGCTATGGGATCGATCGCGCGATTGCGCTCATGCGCGCCTTGCCGACCGAGCAGAACCCCGAGCTCGTCGCGATGGTCATCACCAGCACGCTGGAGTCGCTGGACCTGAACGTCACGGAGATCATCGAGGACGCGAGGTCGCGACAGGCCGATCTGGAGTCGCGAATCGGAAGCATCAAGGCGAAGAACGGCGCCCTCGAAAAGGAGATCGAGCTCGGCGTCGACGAGATCGTCAAGCTGGAGGCCTCCCTGGCGGAGACCCTGAGCGTCAAGGAACGGCTCGAGCTGGCCCACGCCCATCAGGCGACGAGCAAGCCGTCCGGTTCCTGATCCCGGCGCCCCGTCAGATCGACCCGGTGAATCCGTCGCCTAGCGGCGGTCGAGGAGCTGGCGCGCGCGCTCGAGCCAGCTCGACATCGGCGGCTGGTCTCTGAACATCCAGCCCGCGCCGCCGACAATCGCCAGCACGGCGGCGAGCAGGAGCCAGGGCCCGAGACGGCGTCGGCGCTGCGCGCTCTCGGGCCGCTGCGCTCCGGCGGCCTGGGGCGCCGGACGCTGGCGTGCTTGAGCGGCCATCGCGTGCGGCGGCGTGGGCGTACCTCGGATCGCCGCAGCGTCGGGGTCCGGGCGCCCCGACGCCGCGGCCTCGAACGCGCGGGCGAAGGCCTTGATCGTGGGAAAGCGATCGGAGCGACGTCGCGACAGCGCCCGGCGCAGCACCTTGTCGACCTCCGGCGGGATGCGCGGCGCGCCGGGCCCGGGTGGCGTGGGAACCGCCGCGATCACCTGGTTCAGCGTGGCGTTCACGTCGGGGCCGGTGAAGGGCAGGCAGGCCGTCCAGGCGAACCAGCCGAGGCACGCCAGCGACCACTGATCGCTGCGGTGATCGATGGCATCCTGGCGCCCCTCGGCCTGCTCGGGCGCCATGAACTCGGGCGTGCCGAACACGGCCCGCGCGACGGTCAGCTTGGTGGCCGACGTCTTCAGCACCTTCGACAGACCGAAGTCGACGACCTTCGCGTAAACGCCGCCGTCGGGGGCGAGCACGAGGAACACGTTGTCCGTCTTCAGGTCGCGGTGGACGACGCCGGCGGCGTGCGTCTCGGCCAGCGCCGACGCCACCTGGTTGACGATCTGCACGACCGTCTCCGGCGGCAGAGGCCCCACGCGCTCGAGGCGCGTCTGCAGATCCTCGCCTTCCAGGAATTCCATCACGATGTACGGTTGCCCCGCCGGCGTGGCGCCGAGGCCGAAGACGTTGACGATGTGCGGGTGATTGAGCTCGCTGGTCACCTTCGCCTCGCGCCGGAACCGCGCCGCCAGCTCCGGATAGGCCAGGAGCTCGCGGTGCATGACCTTCACCGCCACACGCTTGCCGGCCCCGGTGTGGTGGCCTTCGTAGACGGTCCCCATCGCGCCCTGCCCGAGCAGCCGCGTCAGACGGTACGCGCCGTCGAGGACGGTGCCGGCGGGGAGAACATCGGGGCTCTGGGCTTCGGTCATGACGCGGCTCGAAGCTTGCCTCGAAACGGTATCACCGGCGCGTCCGAAAGGGCGCTGGGACGAAAGCACCCTGGCGTATGCTCGCGCCACCACACCCCTGGAGGCCCCCCCCCATGGATCCGAAGTCGCAAGATCCGAAGTTGCTCACCCGCAAAGAGTTCTTCGTTCTGACGACTACGCTGGTGGGGACGGCCGCGCTGGAGTCCAACTGCGCGACGAACGGCGACGGCGGCGGCAGCGGCGGCGGCAACGGCAGCGGTGGCAGTAACGGCAGCGGTGGCAGTAACGCCAGCGGCGGCAGTAACGGCAGCGGCGGCACTGGAACCGGCGGGTCGACGGGCACCGGCGGCAACGGCAGCGGTGGCACGACCGGTTCGGGTGGCACGACGAGCTCGGGTGGCACGACCGGGTCGGGCGGCACGACCGGGTCCGGTGGCGACTCCGGTTCCGGCGGCACGACGGGCGCGGGCGGAGCGAGCGGCAGCGGGGGAGCAGGCGGAAACGGGGGCGCGGGAACGACCGGTACCGGCGGCGGCGGTGGCGGGGGCAAAGCCGGCGCCTCGGGCGGGAGCGGCGGTGCCGCCGGTGGCGGCGGTGCCGGCGGCGGTGGCGGAAGCGGCAGCGCGTCCTGCACCATTCCACTCCCCGAAACGCAGATCGTCGTTGCCACGACGGATTCGAGCATGCACACCCACACGGTGATGGTGAATGCTGCGACTCTGAACGCGACGACCTCGCAGACCTTGACCACCAGCAGCGCGGGGCCGAACCCGGGACACACGCACATGATCACGCTGACCGCGGCCAACCTCGCCACGCTGCGAGGCGGTGGGATGGTGCAGGTTCTCTCGACGAACGTCAGCTCGCATACCCACACCTATCAGATCAGCTGCACCCAACCGTAGTCCGGGCGCCGATGCGTTCGCCACTTCCGATCGTCGTCTGCCTTCTCGGCTTCGCCGTGGTGTCGTCGTCCAACCTCGGCTGCGGAAGTAGCGGTGGCACCACCGACGCATCCGGAATCGCCGGCGGCCGTGGCAGCGGCGGCGCGGCCGGCGGATCGGGCGGGCGTGGCGCGGCAGGCGCGGTTGGCGGACAAGCGGGTGGGGCGGCCGGCGCCGGCGGCGTCGCGGCAAGCGCGGGCGCCGGTGGGGTAGCAGGCAGCGGTGCGGCCGGCTCGGGCGGCTCGGGTGGCGCGACGTGCGGCGAGCCCGCGCCCTGCGAAGGGTACGACAACAGTCCCGACGCCAACCTGAAAGCCGCGATCACCTGCCTTTCTCCCGATTCGGCCGCGTCCAACGCCGGCTTCACCTTGGCGATCTTCGGCCACCACCTGGCGACGGGCGCCAGCGACTACGCGATCGTCACCATCGGCGGAGGCGTGGCGTTGAACGGGATCCCGGCCAGCGCGTGCCACCTCGACGTGACCGTGCCGGCATCCGCGGTCGCCAGCGCCGGCCAGTTCCCCGTCGTGGTGTCACCGAGCGGACGAGTCCAGATGTCGGCCGCGGCGACCTTGACTGTGCGCTGAGATCACTGGGTCCCGGTTCCGAGAACCCGGTTTCACACTGCGACGTAGCCGGTATTTTTCGTCGGCGACACACGAACACGCCCTTCGATAGCTACAGGGGTGTAGAGTCTGCCTGCCTGTCTGCCCGGAATCGGGCGGTCCGGCAATGCGGTACCCAGCTTCCCACTTTCGGGAAGCTGGAATCAAAAGTGGGGACGGTAAATGCAAAAAGGTACGGTCAAGTTCTTCAACACGGCCAAGGGTTTCGGTTTCATCACGCCGGATGGTGGCGGCAAGGACGTATTCGTCCACGCCAACGACACGGGGGGGGCCGTTTTGGCGGAGGGCACGAAGGTCGAATTCGAGGTCGTCCAGGGAAAGAAGGGGCCGCAGGCCAGCGCCGTTAAGGTGGTCTGACCCGAGACCAGGCGTGCCGACTCGAGCACCAGATCCTTGTTCGGGATCTGGTACTCGGTGTGGGCCTGTTGCGCCCTCTGGGGCGCCGGAGACGCTCAGGCGCCCGAGGCGTTCCGGAGCACGACATGCATCGCGGCGGGGCTGGGCACCTGCTCCGCGACGCGGTAGCCGAGGGCAGGGAGGTCGAGGCCCTCGAGCAGGGACTCCCCCGAGCCGAGCAACACGGGCGAGACCGCGAGGTGCAGCTCGTCGCAGAGCCGTGCCCGCAGGTACTGGCGGATGGTGGCCACGCCGCCACCAGCGACGTCCGCGCCGCCGGCCGTCTCGCGCGAGCGCGAGCGTCTCTTCGATGCCGCCGGTGACGAAATGAAATGTCGTCCCGCCCGCCATCTCCAGCGGGCGGCGCGCGTGGTGTGTGAGCACGAAGACCGGCACGTGGTAGGGCGGGTTCTCGCCCCACCACCCGCGCCAGCGCTCGTCGGGCCACGGGCCGCGCACCGGTCCGAACATGTTGCGCCCGAGGATCCACGCGCCGACGTTCTCGAAGCCGCGACGGGCGAAGTCGTCGTCGATGCCCGTCGTCCCCGGGCCGGCGTCGCCTGGCCATGCATGTTCTGGAACGTGCGCGTGGGGAAGAGCCACCCGTGCAGCTCGGTCCCGTTCCGGCCGAGCGGATTCTGTTCGTCCTGGCCTGGCCCCGCGCCGTAACCGTCGAGCGAGACGGTGAAGCCACTGACACGCAGCCTGCTCATGAGCGGTCCTCCAAGCCCTCCGCGTCGACGCTCAGCTCGCGCGAACGGTGGGCGGTTGCACGGCGCCGGCCGGGGTGGCGACGATCTGGTAGAGGTTGTGCTCGCGCGTGCGGAAGTACGCCGCGCTGACGAGCAGGTAGAACTTCCACATCCGGTAGAAGGTATCGCCGTACTTGTCGCGCAGGCGCGGCCAGGCGGCCTCGAAGTTCGCCCACCAGGCCATCAGCGTCTTGTCGTAGTGCGGGCCGATGTTCTGGACGTCCTCGGGGACCAGGACCTCCTCCATCGCGGTGGCCAGCTGGCCGAGGGTCGGGATGGCGGCGTTGGGGAAGATGTACTTGTCGAACCAGGGATCGATGTGCGTGCGCGGGGTGGCGCCGCCGATGGTGTGGATGAACGCCCGGCCGCCGGGGCAGAGGCGCTCGGCCGCCAGCTCCATGTAGGCGCGGTGGTTCTTGGGCCCCACGTGCTCCATGAGACCGATCGAGACGACCGCGTCGTAGCTGCCGGTCGCGTGGCGGTAGTCCTCGAGGCGGATCTCGATCGGGAGCGCGGCGTAGTGCTCGCGCGCCCAGGCCGCCTGCTCGCGCGAGACCGTGTAGCCGACGACGCTGGCGCCGTAGCGCTCGGCGGCGAAGGCGGCGAAGCCGGCCCAGCCGCACCCGAGATCGAGGACGCGCATCCCGCGCTGAAGACCGATCTTGCGGCAGACCAGATCCAGCTTCGCCTCCTGCGCGGCGTCGAGCGAATCGGTCTCCTTGAAATAGGCGCAGGTGTAGACCATGCGCGGGCCCAGCATCTCGCGGTAGAGATCGTTGCCGACGTCGTAGTGGCGCTGGCCGACCTCGAACGGGCGCGTCCTCTGCAGGTTGAAGACATGGGCCCGGACCACCTGCGCGCGCAACGCCCAGCTCTTGGCGAGCCCGTCGTAGAGCCGCGCGCGGGTGATCCGCTCGATCATCTGATCGAGCGCCTGGCAGTCCCACCAGCCCTCCATGAAGGACTCGCCGACGCCGATCGTCCCTTCGCGCAGGATGCGCTCGTAGAGGCGCTGGTCGTGGACCTGGATGTCCCACGGCGCGTCGCCGCCGACGGTGATGCCGGCGCGGGCGAGCGCCTCGCGGAGGACATCGACCGTGCTCGTGCGGTCGAGGGTGGAGGCGAGCTTGCGGGCGAAGTCGATCATGAGGCGTTCGTTCGAGGGCGGCGATTGTCTGCCCATCGCTCCGCAATTGCCAACCCCGCGTCGACGAGGCGCGGCGCCGGCAGCCGCGCGCCCGAGAACATCCAGGCGAAGCCGCGGGCGACGGCGCGACGGCCGAGGCGCGCTCTCCGTCCACCTTGGCCACCGCCTCCGCCCGAAGGCGAACCGCTCGCGGGGTGACTCCCGAGGGCGGCGGCCGCCTCGCGCAGGCGGAAGACGCGGCGGTAGTCGGCGAGCACCGGGTGCGCGGCGAGGCGCGCGGGGTAGCTGCGCGCGGCGCCGGCCAGGATCGCCTCGGCGGCCACGCGGCCCGAGACGACCGCGGGCAGGATCCCCTCGGCGGTGAGCGGCTGCGCGAGCCCCAGGCTGTCGCCGCAAAGAAGGACGTCGTCCTTCCCGGCCCCTCGGTCGCTGCCGACCGCGCCGTCGAGGTGCGCCGGGTCGAAGAGATAATAGGTGTGACCCTTCATGGCGTCGAGCTCCGCGGCGGATTCTACCGGGATGTGTCCCGCGGCTTGGAAGTGTGCGCGCGCGCGCTGCCAGGCCGCGCGCACCTCGTGCGGTTCGACGGTGCCCGCGCCGACGTTCAGCCAATCGGTCTTGGGGACGTTCCACGAGTAGCCGCGCAGATCGTCGTGCAGCAAGAGCTCGGGCTCGCCGTCACGCCCGGCGCGCGTCCGCGCGATCGCCGCCGGATCGGCCCGGAACTCGTGCTCCTGGACGCCCACCGGACCCTGCGGGCGCGGCGGCGCGAGCAGCCGCGCGACCGGGCAGTGCGTGCCGCCGGCGCCCACCAGGACCCGCGCGCGAAGATCGCCGACCGACCACAGGCCGTCGGCGTCGCGCGCGATCGTCGGGACCGAGACGCCGAGATGAAGGTCGGCGCCGCTGCGCCGCAGAAGGAAATCGTCGAGCTCGAAGCGTCGGATGAACCAGCCGTGGCAAGGGATGGCCCGCTCTTCGCCGCCGTAGCTGACGTGGCAGGTGTTCCACTCCCACAGACCCCCGGGGTATTCGCGCGGCGTCAGCGCCAGCGCGTCCCAGATCGGCGCCGAGATCCAGCCTCCGCACAGCTTGACCCGCGGAAACTGCGCGCGATCGACGAGCGCGACGCGCGCGCCCCCCTGCGCCAGGAAGCGCGCGCAGGTGCTGCCGGCCGGACCGGCCCCGATGATGAGCGCGTCGTGGATCACCGGGCCGTACCCTGTTCCGCCCCGCCGAGAAGTTCAAGTGATTCGTGGCGCGCGGCGAAGTCCAGGCGTGGCCGGGCCTCGTGATGTTAGCGGCCGTGCTCGGCCGAGCGGAGAAGCCTTTCCAGCGCCGCGCGCGTCGCGCCCGCGATCCTCACGGTCTTGCGACGTCCCCGTTCGCCGCGCACGATCTCGACGGCCGACCGCCGGACGCCGAAGGCGTCCGCAAGCGCGTCGATCACGGCGGCGTTCGCCGCACCGTCGACCGGCGGCGACGTCACCGCGACGCGCAGGCGCTCACCTACTGCGGGCCCGACGGCTGTCCGCGACGCGCGCGGGACGACTTGCACCTCGACTATCAGGACGTCCGACTTCGGCACTCGCTGGAACCCAAGATAGGCGGATTCGAGCCGGCAGGCGCCCGGAATCAGCAGGTCGGACAGTCGCAAAGCGGGGTCGTGCTCGAAGGATCTGTGCACTGAAACCCACCGGTGCACACGCCGAGACACTGGCAGGTTGGGGCGCTCGAACAGGCCGACGGCACGGTCACGCAGTGAAGGGTCGGGCCCCCCAGGGCTTGATCCGTCACGCAGGCGAGCCCCGCACTGGTGCAGACGTCGCACGAAGCGACGTCTGCGCACTGGGCCACGGGCAGGCAGCCCCCGGCGTAGCAGTTGCCCCTCACCCCGGGGAGAGAGCCCGCGGCGCACGCAGGCGTCGCGATCGTGCAGGCGATGCTCTTGGGATTGCAGCTGAGCGACAGCGCACACCGCCCGGCCACGCACGCCACGTCCGCTGAGGTGATTCCTCGCGTGGAACAAAGATCAGCCTGGCAGGCGATGTTGCAGGTGGCGCCAGGGTCGGTCTTGGGGACCGACGCGCACGTGCAGCAGTCGTCGTGAAGAACGCAGTCCGAGGCCTGGGTACATTCGCCGTGCGACGTGGAGCCCGCGCCTCCGCCCGACGCAGATCCGCCCGCGCCGGCCATCCCTGCTGCGCCACCGGCGCCTCCCGCGCCCCCGCGCGATGAGCCCGCGGCTCCGCCGGTTCCGACGATGCCACCAGCGCCGGCTCGGCCGCCCGCGCCGGCGACGCCAGTTGCGCCCCCGCCAGTGCCGCCGGCTCCAACCGCGCCAGCGCTGCCGCCCTGACCTGCGGTGCCGCCTCCCTTGCCGCCGCCGTCGCTGTTGCTGGCGACCGTGCCGCAGCCGACACCCAGTCCAAGAGCCAAGCCGGCCACGACGGAAGCGAGACGTAGATGCATGCCTTGCGGGTGCAGCAACTCCCGGACCAGGCAGAAAGTGGCGCCCGGTCGCGGCTGTGGACGCCGCAATTCCTCAGAATTCTGATAGATGCGCGGAGACGTTTGGAAGGGCTGCTGGAAGTCGCGTCAGGGGACGCACGTGAACGAGAGGCCGGGCGGAAGCGCAGTCGGGGTCGGCAATCGAAGGGTGACCGTGATGCCGGCGTCACCTTCCGTCGTGAGGCCCTCCAGGGCAAACGTCCCAAATGGGCCAGCATCTGGTCCCTGCACCATCCCGAATGCCAGCACGTAGGGCGTGTTCCCGACGAGGAAGGTCACCGTGCCGTCGCCGCTCAGGCTTTCGCCGAACGCCGTGATCACACGCTGGGCGACGGCGCTCGGTGGGCCGTAGAATATCGACAGTCCGCCGTCGGTCGATGTCGAATCTTCGTTCATCGGGACCGTCGCCAACACGAGGTCGCCGTTCGCCACGTCGCCCACGTAAGAAATCAGGTTGGGCGTGTTGACGACGGGCATCCCGGAGACCGTGGCGGGGTCGACGAGGGCGAGCGTCGTGACGCCGGCGTCGGACTGGCCGAGGAACGACCTGGAACCGGCTGGTCCCAGCGCCATCGCGCTCGCCGCCGATCCCTGCGTGTCCACGAGCAGGTTGCGCTCCGAGGACGCGTCAGCTCCTGGGGAGTCGAACGTGAACAGGAACTGGTTCGACCCCGACTGTCCGGTGCCGAGCACGTGCTGTCGGACCAACTCGCCGTTCGCCGATACGAAGATACCGTTGGCGGAGTCGACGTAGAGGGTCCCCGCCGCATCCTGCCCAACGCCGACGATCGCCCCGAGCGTGATCGGATTCGGTGCCAGTGGGTCACACGCACGCTCGGTCGCTGCGTCGTGGATGGTGGAGCCCCCCTGGCCGGTACCCGTCCACATAGTCCCGCCGGTGCCGCCGTCTGGGCTCCGATCAGACCTGAAACAGCCGCTGCCCACTCCCAGGGCCAAGAACGCCGGAACGAGAAGGTGCCATCGCATGGCCCCAGCATAGAGCAGCTCTCGCTCCAGGGCGGGCCCTTCTGGAAGGTCGTAGGAATTCGCGGCTATCTGCTCTCGAGGTTCCGTCCGTGAGCCGGCGACCTTAATTTCGAAATCGTGGACGCCACGTTCGAGGGCGCTCGGCCTCCGACGAAATCCTGGCTCGACTATGTTCGGACCACGACCGTGCTGTTCTGGGCGGTCCATCTGGCGGCGGTCGCCGGGATCCTGCACTACGGCTGGTCGTGGAAGGGACTGACGCTGGCCATCAGCGCCTACTTCGTCAGGATGTTCACGGTGACCGCCGGATATCACCGCTACTTCGCGCACCGGGCGTTCAAGACCTCACGGCTGTTTCAGCTCGTCCTCGCCGTCGGTGCGCAGAGCGCAGCGCAGAAGGGCGTCATCTGGTGGGCCAGCCACCACCGCTGGCATCACAAATACTCCGATACCGCCAAGGACGTACATTCCCCGTTGCGACGGGGGTTCTGGTACGCCCACCTCGGGTGGATCGCCAGCAGCACCTGGACCGAAACCAACGTCGCCCTGGTGTCAGACCTGGCGGCCTTCCCGGAGCTTCGATTCCTGAATCGCGCCGGCGTCGACATCTTGCCGGTCGTCGCGCTCGCGCTCGCGTTCCTCTTCATCGGCGGCGGGAAGGCGCTGGTGTGGGGATTCTTCGTTTCGACGGTCCTGCTCTGGCACGGGGCGTTCGCGATCAATTCGGTGTGCCATCTGTTCGGGAGCCGCCGCTACGCCACCGCCGACGGCTCCCGCAACAACTGGCTGCTCGCGCTGCTTGCGACCGGCGAGGGTTGGCACAACAACCATCACCACTACCAGAGCTCGGCCAGGCAAGGCTTTCGCTGGTGGGAGATCGACGTGACCTACTATCTCCTCTGCCTGCTCGAGCTTCTGGGAGTGATCTGGGATCTGCGCCGGCCGCCGCGCGGGATCCTCGAATCGGGCCTCGAGCCTATCCGTTCTTCAGGGCCTTCTTGATCCGCTTGGCGTCGCGCTTCTCTTGCGGGGTCCGGGTGGCAGGCTTCTTGACGTTCTTCTTGGTGTCGTGGCTCTTGCTCATGGATGGTTCTCCTTCACTCTTACATAACACCGTTGCGCAGTGGACGAGTGGGGAGGGGCGTAAGCAATGAAGAGCGTCCTCAGGATTGCCGCCGTGATCGAGGTCGCGACCGGCGCGGCGTTGCTGACCGTCCCGTCGCTTGTCGGGCGTGTGCTGCTCGGCGAGAAACTGGATGGCGTCGCCACGTCCCTGGCACGCGTGGCCGGCATCGCCCTCGTCGCACTCGGCGTCGCTTGCTGGGGCCAGCCCATGCTCGGCATGTCGATCTACGGCGCGGGGGTCGCGCTGTTCCTCGCCTACGTCGGCCTCGCAGAGCACAGGGCCGGCATCCTGCTATGGCCGGCGGTCGTCCTGCATGTCGTCCTGACGGCGCTGTTGATCCGGGCGGCACCAGGAGATAAGGCGTAGAAAGCTTCGAAGGACAGGCAGATCTCGCGCCGCTCTATCCGTTTTCGAACAAGCCGACGACGTTGCCTTCGCTGTCCGTCACGCGCGCATACGCGCCCATGCCCGGGATCGGCGTTTTGGGGGTCACGACCTTGCCGCCGGCGGCCTGAACCTTCTTGAGCGACTGATCTATCGAAGCCACGCTCACATAGATGACGGGATGGGGGGCCTCCTTGGGGCGCTGAAACAGTCCGCCGTTGATCGCCCCCGGCTCCTTCGGCCTTCGCTTCTCGTCGACGGCGACCGACTCCGCCATCACGTAGTCCATCCCTGCCATGTCGGTCAGCTTCCAGCCGAAGGCCTCCCCGTAGAAATTCATCGCCCGCTGCTTGTCGTCGAATGGGATCTCGAAATGCACGACCTTGTCCATGTTCGCCTCCTCGCCACGTTGAGCTTCGTTCCCGTCCCGTCTAGCAAGCGCGTCGGATGCTCGCAAGCTCGTTCGACGACTCGAATGCCACGATTTGGCTACGCGCCGGTATGATGCCGATCCGAGGGGCAGAAGTACTAAGCACCAGGGACGGCGACACGCATATACTGCCCCGACTTTGAGCTTTCAGGACCGATCAGCTGATCCTGATCAGGGCGAGGTGCGCGTACGGTTGCACGAGCTGCTTGGACTCACCAGCCGGCTGAGCGAACCGATGCCGGCGGGCGAGGTGGTGCGGATCGTGGTCGATCAGGCCAAGACGGCGGTGGGGGCCGTCACGGCGCTCATGTGGATGGTCGACGACCCGCCCACGCACGCCAATCTGGTCGGCGCGAGCGGCCACGGTCCGGGTGTGCTGGACCGGTACGCGCGCATCCCGCTCGAACCATGGATGCCCATGGGTGACGCCATGTTGCGGTGCGAGCCGCTCTTCTTCGAGTCGCGTTCTGACTTCCGCCGCCGATACGAGAGGGCGGAAAAGGTGGTGACGATCAACGAGCAGTTCGCGGACCTGTCGTATGCCTGCCTGCCGCTCGTGGCGCACGGCCGCGCCGTCGGCGGTTTGTCGCTCATATTCCCGCAGCCGCGCACCTTCGACGATGACGAACGCATGTTCCTCACCGTTCTCGCTCATCACGCGGCGCAAGCCCTGGAGCGCGCGACTCTCTTCGAACGCGAGAAGGTGGCCCGGGCCGCGGCCGAGGAAGCGAGCCGCGCGAAGGACGAGTTCGTTGCGATGCTCGGTCACGAGCTGCGCAACCCGCTGGCGCCCATCGTCACGGCGCTGGACCTGATGCGGCTGCGCGGCCCAGGCGTCCTCGAGCAGGAGCGCGCCGTCATCGAGCGGCAAGCGCAGCATCTCGTGCGGCTGGTCGATGATCTGCTGGACGTGTCACGGTCGGTGCGCGAGGGCCTGCGGTTGGAGCGCGCGCCCGTCGAGCTCGCAGTCGTGGTCGCCGATGCCGTCGAGGTGGCCGGCCCGCTCGTCGAGGGTCGACACCAGAGGCTGGCGGTCTCCGTGCCCGCGGCCGGATTCGTCATCGCGGCGGATCGCGGGCGGCTCGCCCAGGTCGTCACGAACCTGCTCACCAACGCGGCGAAGTACACGCCCCAGGGTGGGCACGTCACGGTCTCCGCCCGCGCCGAGGGGGAACAGGTGACGCTCGAAGTCGCCGACGACGGTGCCGGCATCGCCCCGGACCTCTTGCGGCGCATCTTCGAGCCCTTCACCCAGGGGCGGCAGGGACTGGATCGAAAACAAGGGGGGCTCGGACTCGGGCTCGCCATCGCCCGACAGCTCGTCGATGGGCACGACGGAACGATAGAAGCCCGGAGCGAGGGACCGGGCCGAGGCACCACGATGATCGTCAGGTTGCCGCGCGCCCGCGCGCCCTCGGCGGAACAGGCACCGCCGCCTCACGTGGCGAAGGCAAGGCCGCGTCACGCTGCGCGCCGCGTCCTGATCGTCGACGACAACCCGGACGCGGCTGCCATGCTCGCGGCGGCGATCGCCGCAGCGGGGCACGAGGTGCGCACGGTCGGCGATGGCCCCGGCGCGCTCGAGCTCGCCCGGACCTACCGGCCCGATATCGCCTTGCTCGACATCGGCCTTCCGGGGATGGACGGGTACGAGCTGGCCGGCTTGCTCCGACGAATCCCGAGCCTCGCGCAGACCTGCCTCGTTGCCCTCACCGGCTACGCCGGAGACGGCGATCGACAGCGCTCGCTCGCCAGCGGCTTCAACGAGCACTTCGCGAAGCCGCTCTCCCTCGGGCGCGTCCTCGACTTCATCGAGCACCTCACGCCGCGTCCCGCATGACGAGACGCCGACGGCCCGGAAATCAGAGGAGCGCTTGAAAGTCCGGGGGCACGAGCTCGCGCGGAAGCTTGAGCTCGGCGAGGACGGCGCGGCAACGCGCGCGCTCCTCTTCAGTCACCTTGCCGTCCGCCAGAACCTCGTCCCGGACGCCGCCGAGGTAGGCCGTCAAGACCTCCTTGATGTCGGGGACCGTGAGCAGCGCCTCGCGGTAGATGCTCTTCATCTCCTCGCGTTCCGAGGCGTCGATCTTCCCGTCGGCCATCACCCGCTTCACGAGTTCGGCCAGCTTCGCCTTTGCCTGCGCCCGGGCATCACTCATGGCGATTCCTATCGGTCTTTTGCACGGTCACTTGAGCCTCAGACGCCCTCGCGCCGGAGCGCCTCGATCGACTGGCGAACCCACTGCTTCAAGTCGTCGAACTTGGAGAACGGAGCGCCGGTTCGCTCGGCCTCGGCGAGCACGTCGTCGGCCTCCGCGCCGCCCCTCAGGCCCGAATACATGTACGCCACGGCCGACGAGCGGGGACCCATGCGGCAGGTGACCAGGGTGGGGCGCGGGAGCTCGTCGAGAGCCGCCACGTGCAGGCGCGCCAGCTCGAGGTCGAGGACCCGCGGCGGATCAGAGATGACGTTGGTCGAGCGGGGAACGGCGCGCTGGACCTGCGCGTAGGACATGCCTCCCTCCATCGCCGCGAACTCCTCGCCGGTCAAACAGAGCCACGAGGCGGCCTGTTTCTCCTGGGCGAGGGCCGAAGGGTCGGCGACCTTCCCGGTGTTGAAGCTCAGATCGGGCGGAAGCTCGAATCGAGGCATCTCAGTCTCCTTTCAAAGCCGGTGGATAAGTAGCAGCGAACTCAGGCCGCCCCTTCGAGCATCTTTCGCTCGCGTCCGAACAGGGCGGTCAGGGCGTCCATGACCAGGCGGACGCGGACGGTCTCGCGGTGGTCGGGCGGGATCACGAGGAATGCCTCGCCGCGCGCGATCAGGGACGGCGTCAGCCGGACCAGCGACGGGTCACCGTGGGCCGCGAAGCAGGGGAGGGCCGAGAGGCCGAGGCCGGCCTTCACCGCGTTGAGCACGGAGGGGACGCTCTCGCCGGTGAGGACGACGTCCTCGGGGCGGCTGTGCTCGGTCAGCCAGACGGCGCCGGGCGAACGGGCCGGGGCGCCGGCGTAGCCGATCACGGGATGGCCGGCCAGCGCGGGCGCCTCGAGGGCGGCGCCGAGCGCGATCCCAGTCCGCTCGACGTACGCCCGGGAGGCGTAGAGCGACCAGCCGAGGTGGCCGATTTTTCGCGTCACGAGCTCCGGGCGCTTCTCGCGGAACAGCCGCACGGCCAGATCCGCCTCTCGTCGGATCAGATCGAGCGCCGCGCTACCGACCACGAGCTGCACGTGGATCTTCGGGTGCTCCTGCCGGAGGGGCACCAGGCCCGCCATCAGAAACATGGCCATCGACTCGGTGGTCGCGAGTCGGACGATCCCTTCGGGACGTCGATCCTCGCCGCCTATTCGACGCGTCAGTTCTTCTATCTTGGCGTCGCAGCCTTCGGCGACAGTGGCGACGAGCAGGCCGGTGTCGTTCAGCACGACGCCCTCCGGGGTCCGCGCGACGAGCTGGGCGCCGAGCGCCGCCTCCAGTGAGCTGAGACGCCGGCTGGCGGTGGACTGCTCGCACTTCATCAGGCGCGCCGCCGCGCCGAGCGATCCGGCCCGCCGGAGCGCCAGGACGAAGCGCAGATCATCCCAATCGAGGCTCACCTTTCGCGATGTTCTGCCCGGGGATCGATTCACGCAAGGGGGCCATGCGGAGATGCCGTCTGCGCAGGGGGGGCGCGGGCTGGTTAGGTAGCCAACAAGGAGACCGACCATGACCAACAAACCACTGATTCTCGTCACCGGCGCGACCGGCCACACCGGCTCGGGCCTCGTCCCCACGTTGCTCGCCGCCGGGGCGCGCGTTCGGGCACTCGTCCGCACCCCGGGCCAGGCGGAGGCCCTTCGAAAGCAGGGCGCGGAGGTCGTCGTCGCCGACCTGGGCGACCCCGCCACCCTGGACGCCGCCGTGGCGGGCGTCGACCGGATCTACATGTGCCTCTTCAACGGTCCCGAGCAGGCGAACCACGGCCGCAACCTGCTCGCGGCCGCGCGCAAGGCAGGCCGGCCGCACATCGTCCACCACGCCGCTTCGGGCTCGAACCGCAGCCGCATCATCCGGGACATCGATGAGGTGGAGAAAGCGCTGCGCGCCTCCGGCCTCCCCTGGACGATCCTGCGGCCGACGTTCTACCTGCAGAACACCATGATGGCGATCCCGACGGTGCAGTCGCACGGCGCCATCTACTTGCCGATGAAGCAGGGTCGCATGGCGATGACCGACGTGCGCGACATCGTCGACGTCGCTGCCCACGTCCTGCTGTCGCCCGAGCTGCGCGCGCACGAGGGGAAGACCTATACGCTCACCACGCCCGAGTCGTTCACCATCGCCGAGTTCGCCGGCGCCCTCGGCGCCGCGCTCGGCAAGCCGGTCAACTACGTCGACGTCCCCATCAGCGCCGCCCGCGACTCGATGGTCGGGATGGGCATGGATCCCTGGGTGGTCGACGGTTACATGGAGCTGTTCGAGGGCTTCGCCGACAACTGGGGCGACAAGACCTCGACCGACGTCCAGAAGCTGCTGGGCCGCCCGGCGCGCGGGCTCCGGGAATTCGTGGCGGACTTCAAGGGCGCCTTCGCCAACGCGGTGGCGGCGTAGCTGCGCTCGAGCTGACCCACCGGTTCTGTCACCGTTTGCTGACAGTTCGGAAACACGCGAAGGAGTAGGGTGAGGTGTGAGAGGAGCTGTAGGCCGACTCTAGTCGGTCATCGATCTCGGAATGGACCACGGTGTGACTTGTTTCCGAACCGGCGCGATCGTCTGGGCGTCGAGGCGCGACCGAGTCGTCCAGACGGTCGACGAGCTGGCGAAGTTCGGGTTCGAGCCGCACCAACACCAGCCGATTTTCCATACGGGCCTGTATTGGTTTGCGCGACTGGCCGCCCCGCGGGGCAAGGACGCGCGCTCGATTCCCGTCTCCTCGCTCTGATACGCTGGCTCCGTGCCCTCGACGAGCCCTCCCGAGCCTCCGCGCGCCAGCCAGTCCTTCGTCGAAAAGGGGGGCGAGACCTGGGTGCGCATGCAGGATCGCACCGACGCGCTCATCGATCCGCTGGGGCGCGTCGCGATCGAGCGCCTGGGCGTCGTCGCGGGCCAGCGCATCCTCGACGTGGGGTGCGGGTGCGGCCAGACGCTGCTCCAGCTCGCCGAGCTCGCCGGCCCGTCGGGGCACGTGCTGGGCGTCGACATCTCGCCGCCGATGCTCGCGCGCGCGGGGGAGCGCGCCGCGGGACAGCCCACGATCGCGCTCGCGCTGGGAGATGCGCAAACCTACGCTTTCGCTGCGGGGGCGTTCGACGCCGTCTACTCGCGCTTCGGCGTCATGTTCTTCGACGATCCCCGCGCGGCGTTCGGCAACCTGCGCGCGGCGGCGCGATCGGGCGCCCGGCTCTCGTTCGTCTGCTGGCAGGAGCTCGCGAAGAACCCCTGGGCTGCCCGCCCGCTCGAGGCCGTGATGCGCCTCCTGCCGGCGTCGGCGATGCCCGACATGCTGCGCGAGGGCCGGCCGGGGCCCTTCTTCATGTCCGATCCCGCGCGCGTGCGCGCGATCCTCGGCGCCGCCGGGTGGAAAGACGTCTCGGTCGAGCCGGTCGAAATGCCGCTGCGGCTCGGCGGCGCCACGACGCTCGACGAAGCGGTCGAGTATTCGCTCCAGATCGGTCCAGCGGCGCGCGCGATGGCGGAAGCGCCGGAGAGGCTCAAGGCGGGGCTCGAGCTCGCACTGCGCGAGGCGCTCGCGCCCTTTGCGAGCGCGCGCGGCGTCGTCATGGACGGCGCCGCCTTCGTCGTCACCGCGCGCGCGTGAGCCTGCAAGTTCTGCCTGTGTTCGGGGCCCTCTCCGCAAGAATTGCGGCGAAATGCCAGCTCACCGCAGCTTTCGGCGCCCGCTGGCTCTGGCACGAAGGGTGCTTTGACCACAAGCATGAACCCAGCACTCATAGCGAACGGCGTCGAGGGG
The DNA here is from genome assembly GCA_963831685.1 of uncultured Pseudomonadota bacterium. Classification (GTDB taxonomy): domain Bacteria; phylum Myxococcota_A; class Polyangia; order Fen-1088; family Fen-1088; genus JADGRB01. Next base: position 77,573 of record CAWHRJ010000002.1, on the reverse strand, counting down.
GACCTCAGGAAGATCGCCAAGGTGGGCCGTGGGAAGCGGGATCTGATCCTGATCGCGGCCCTGGTCGGAGCGGGTGGGTTGATCGCTGCGATAGCGGTCGGATTCCGCGGCAGCAACGTCGCGCGAAGTGCGGACGCCATGACCGCCCCCGCTCCACCAGCCGCCTGGAAGGCCGCCCCCAGCTCGACGAAGCCGTGAGACCACGATCGACTGGAGTGGAACTGCCGCCTGTCCGGCTAAGGAGCTCGCGATCTTCCTGGGAGGAGTCGCGTTCGCCGGTATCCTGCGTCCGTGAATCCGTCGCCGTTCCGCGCGGCGCTCGCGGCCGTTCCGCCGGGCGAGCGCGACGCCTGGGTCGACCGGGCCTTCGGTCTCGACGAGCTGCCTGCGGATGCCCCCGCGCTTCCGAGCGGGTGCGTCCCGTACCTGCCTTGTTCGGTGGAAACGTTGATGCTGCTGGTGGAGCACGCGTCCGTGCGCGCCTCCGACGTGTTCGTGGACGTCGGCTCCGGCGTGGGGCGAGCCGCCGCGGTGGTGCACCTCCTGACGGGCGCCCCGGCGGTCGGCCTCGAGATCCAGCCTCCGCTCGTCGCGGCCGCGCGTGCCCTCGCGGCGCGCCTGAGTCTGACCGATCTCGCCTTCGTCGAAGGTGACGCGATCGATCACGCACCCGCCCTGGCCGCGGGCTCGGTGTTCTTCCTCTATTGTCCGTTCAGCGGCGCCCGTCTCGACAAGCTGCTCACCTGTCTCGAACCGATCGCGCGCGCCCGCACGATCCGGATCTGCTGCGTCGACCTGCCGCTCCCCCCGCGCGACTGGCTCACCCTCGCGTCAACGCCGTCGCCGGCGCTCACCATCTACCGAAGCCAGTAACGCCGCCGGAAGGGGCTGCTGGTCTGGCTCTCGTGATTGCGCGATAATTCTGGAATCGTGTTTGCGGCAGCGAGGGCGAACTGGGTGCTGGCGGGTGCGGCGACGCTGCTGCTGTCGGCTTGCAGCGGCGGCAGCGCGTTCGTGCCGGCGATGATGCCCGCCGACGTCTGCGCCCTGCTGACGCAGGCTGACGCCCAGACGATCCTTCCGACAGCTGGGCCCGGCGCGCGGCAGGTAAACGCCGATACGAGCGATTTCTGGACGATCGCGTGCTTCTGGCCCGACAGCTCGAGCGGGAGCGGCAAGAACGTCGGGCTGACGTTGACCGGCGCGCTGACCCCCGTAGGCGCCGGCCAGCTCGACGACGCGCTGGCCGTGGGCCCTAACACCTTAGGCGCTCCAGTGGTGGCGGTCAGCGGCCTGGGAGACAAGGCCGCGTACGTCAACAACTCCGGGAGCGAGCAGCTGCTCGGCGCGCGGGTCGGGAACTACCTGGTGGACGTGACGGCCGACAGCATCACGCCCGACGTCACCGAGGCGCAGCTTCACCCGCTGGTCGCTACGGCGATCACTGGGCTCTGAGAGGCGCTGCGACGGGCGCGCCAGGTTTAGAGTCCACCAAGAGCCGATTCTCAGAGCCGACGACGGCGCCGACGACCGCGCCCACCAGGGCACCTGCAAGGAGGCCGAGCGGTACGACGAGCGGTGGGTGCTCGACACCGCCAGCCGAGTCTGGGTTGGGGCTGCCAAGTCGGTCGTACAGGATGAGTCCCGTCGTCAGGCCGATGCAGATCCCGGCGAGAGTTCCCAGTACGACTGCCCGGCCTCGCTTCTGTTCGTGCAGCGTGGTGCCGTCGCGGACGGGAATCTCGATCGTGCTTCCATCCGCCCCCTGCAGGTGCACGGCCCGGGCTGTGGCGGCGACAATGTGTCCGGTCGCTGCGACGTCACCAGGTGCATCGATGCTGACGCGTTGGTCGGCTGTTTCGCGCAGCCATGTGCGTGCGGCCTCCGTCTCCAGGGTTTGAGTACGGGTGACCGTGGCGCAGGCCCCCACGACGAAGGCCAACGAGATTACAGCGGCTCGCACGAAAGAATCGTCGCCCGCGCGCACGCCAGTGTCCAGGAGTCGTCTTCGAATCTTACCTGGTCATGAGGGCGATCTGAGCGCTGGGTAGCGCACGGGATTCGGCTGCTTGGCCGTCCTCGCCGCCCTGGCAGGTAACGCCAGAGGGGCCCCCCAACCCGACGGTCCAGTCGGCCGGCACCCGTGCGGACCTTCTACCTCCCGCATCCGCAGGACCTCACGGTCCTCGGAGGACAGACGATCTGGCGGGCGGCGTAGCCAGAGGAACGGGCACGAAATCCACGTGCCTCTCAGCGGGCGAGTGGCAGAGTGAAGATCAGCCTCGCGCCGGCCGGGGATTCGGCCCAGATCCGCCCGCCGTGGGCCTCGACGATTCCTTTGGCGATGTAGAGCCCGAGGCCCGCTCCCACTTGCCGCGCCGGCCGCGCCTGCCAGTAGCGTTCGAACAGATGCGGCAGCTGGTCGGCCGGAATGCCGGGGCCCGTGTCGCTGATCGTGATCATCAGTTCGTCGCCGCGGCGTTCCGCCTGGACGGTGACAGTGCCGCCTTCGGGGGTGAACTTGATCGCGTTGCCGAGCAGGTTCGAGAGCACCCGGAAGATCTGCTCGGGGTCCGCCTCCAGCGGCGTCGAATCGCTCGCCTGCGACGCGAGCGTGATCCGCTTGGCCGCCACGAGAGGGGCGGCGGCGCGCAGCGCTTCTTCGATCATGACGCCGCTCTCCACGGGGCGAAGTCGCAACACGAATCGGTTCGCCTCGATCCTCGCCAGATCCAGCAGGTCGTCGATCAGCGCCTTCATGTGAGTGGCCGCGCTCCGGATCCGCACCGGTGCGTCATGCAGCAGCGGTGAGGTCGCCCCGTTGGCGGGAGGCCGCTGCGACGTCAGCACATCGGACAGCAACACGATGGTCGAAAGGGGGCTCCTGAGATCGTGCGACACGACGGCGAGCAGGTCGTCCCGCGCCTCCACCGCCCGCTGCTCGCTCACGAGCTGCCGCTCGAGGTCCACTTCGACGGCGCGCCGCCGCAGCTCCTCCGCGGCCTCCAGGTCGCTCGCCGTCCATGGACGCGCGTGCAGTCTCACCTCCTGTCGCCACAGCGCGAACGAATGCCGGGGGCGCAGGCGCTCATCCGAACCTGCGGCGACGGGTTTGGCTGGATCGCCGCCCCAGTGCACTGTCCTGACGATCTCGGGACGGAACCACATGAGCCGCCTTGCCGGCGCGCCAGGCAGGGCGAACGTGAGCAGCCCGCTCGCGACGTCGCTGGCCGGGAGCGCCGGCGGCAACAGAGTGCCGAGCGACGCCGTCGAGAACCGTCCGCGCGCTCCGCTCTCCCCGTCGAGCCACGTTGCGATCTCCTGGATGAGCGCGGGCGGCGGGGTTCGGCCGCACGTCGCCGGGGCCCCGGCGCCCACCAGGGCGGCCCCCTCGGCCCCCACCAGGCCCATCAGCTCGTTTGGACGGGCGAGCAGGCGGGCCAAGGCGTCTTCCCCCGCGGCGCTGACGCGCATCGCCTCGGCAAGAGCCTCCTCGGTGCCTCGGCGCGCGGCCCGCAGCGCGAGCAGCTCGCGATCCTCGAACGCGGCGATGTGCAGCGAGGTCAAGCGGCCGAGAAACTCGCACGCCGCGCGCATGTCGTGCGGGACGCGCCGCGGGCCCGTGTGATCGAGGCAGCTGATGAGTCCCCACAGACGATCGCGAACGATGAGCGAGATGCTCATGGAAGCGCGGACGCCCATGTTCGCCATGTACTCGAGGTGAACGGGCGAGACGCTGCGCAGCACGGCAAAGCTGAGGTCGAGAGGGGCGCGCGTGTCGGGGCGGAGCGTGGGAACGACCCGCGCGGGCGTGGCGCGCCCATCCGCGATGAGCCGCAGCCAGTTCTTGAGGTAAAGCTGCCTCGCCTGGGCGGGGATGTCGGAAGCCGGATAGTGCAGCCCCAGATAGGGTTCGAGCGCCGGGTCTTTCGCCTCAGCGTCGACCGAACCGTGCCCGTCCTCGTGAAACCGATAGAGCATGACGCGGTCGAAGCCGGTCACGCGCCGCATCTGTCGGACGACGACGTCGGCGAGCTCGGCCAGGGTTGCGACGTGTTGAATTCGCATCAAGGCCGGCCGGAAGGGGTGGTACAGAGGCATCGGCTTGGGCGGCTCTGGATTCGGCTCGAGCTCCAGGATCGCCGCGCCGTCGTGCCGGTGGACGATCCCGTCGAAGGGCACGCCGGTCGCCTGGAGGCGCAGCGGGTTCTTCTCGTACCAGCGCCCGTCGCGCAGCGCCTCCCGCACCTCGTCGACCGACGCGGGATCGATGAGCGCGGAGAGGGGCCGACCCAGGACGTCTTCGACGCTCAACGAAAGATGCTCGCCCACGTTGTCGCTGACCTGCGCGACGGTCAGCGCCGGCTCGGCGAGGACGAGCAGCACCCCGTGGGGCTGGATCGTCCCCGGGATCTGGATCGGTTCGCGGTCACAATCGGTCAGGTCGGCCATGACGTTCCCCCCGCGAAGCTCCCTGCCGCTCCACCCATCGTCCGAGCGTCTGAAAAGTGGCGCACGCCGCGGCGACGATCTCGTCGCCGCGGGCGCCCGCGCCTGACAATCCCTCGAGCCAGTTGAGGACGCGGGTCCACCGCGCTGCGGTCGCCTCGGCGTCACCAGCGAAGAACGATGCGCCGCTGCCTTTGGCCAGCCCGAGCCGCCGCTGCAGCACGGGGGCGATGACCTGTCCGCCAAGACAGGCGCCCTCGAGCACGTAGAGGCAGCCGGCCAGGTCCTCGCGGCACGAGAGGCGCGGCAGGTCGGCGCAACGAGGCAGCTCGGCGAGCCGAGGCCGAGACCCGCCCAGCGCGAGCAGATCGCTCTCGATCAGCTCGGCGCGAGCCCGCAGCGGAAAGCCGAGAGGGGGGCCTGCCGCCGCGAGCCGCGCCAGGCCCGCTTCGACCGGCGCGTAGAAGCCATAGAACGCTTGCAAGACCTGCTGGTAGCGGTGGATTGACAGCTGCGGATCGAGCAACGCGAGCTGCGCCTCGAGGTGCTGATGCAACCGAGCGGTCTCACGCCTCAATTGCCGGCGCAGCGGGGTCGGCGCCTCGCGCGGCTCGGCGGCAGGGGACGTGATACGACTGGGATCGGACATGCGCTTCCTCGATTCCGTGCGGTCGGAACGCTTGTGTTCGACGGCCGAGCCTATCAAGAACACGGAGAACCACCCTATAGTCATGTCGCTGATTCGACTGCGAGCGCGGAGAACAGCGCGTGCCTTCCAGTGACTCGACGTGGCCGAGGCAGTTGCGCTGCCAATTCTTCGTCAGATCCCGTTCGAGTCCCCGGTGTTCTTGTGGGCTCGATCCGGTTTCGTGGACAGTTTCGCTACGCTGCCGGCGCGACCATCGTGTTCGCCTTTCGCTAGGTGTCTAAGAAACCGGATCGAACCCACGTCAGCGCCGGAAAACGTAGAGGGCCGTTCTACGTTCCGCATCTTTTCGAGCTGCCGGTTGCGGTGGCGCCCGGAAAGGGCCGGCCGCGCGCGGCGATCGCCGCTGGCACGGACGCTGCAATTTCGGTTGTCCGAAAGGAGACCGTTCCCAAATGTCCAACACACTCTGCATCACGAAACTCTCAATGGCCCTGACCCTCGCTGCTGGCCTCGCCGCCTGCAACGACCTACCGTCCGAGCCCCACAAGGTGACGACGCCGATCGCCGCCGAGCCCCCGAGGCCGTCCGAGTCGCCGCCGCCGCAGGTGGCGACGCCGACGCCCACGCCCACGCCCGCGCCCACGCCGGCGATCGACGACCAGACGAAGCCGCAGCCGACGGCCGCCAAGGACGATGACGACGACGACGATCAAGAGATCGAGCCGTCGCAGGCGCTCGCCGGCGCGCGCAAGCTGCTCGCCACCGGCAAGGGCGAGGGCGCGCTCCGCCTGGCGAAGGTCGCCGTGCTGCGCACGCCCAAGCGCTCCATCGCCTGGAACGTGCTCGGCCGTGCCCAGCTCGTGCTCGGCAAGCGCAAGGAAGCCATCGCCTCGTTCGAGAAGGCGGTCGAGCTCAACCCGCAGAGCTCGTATGCGCGCAACAACCTCGGGCTCGCGCTCATCTACGACAAGCGCTACCAGGAGGCCGTCGACTCGCTCGAGCAGGCGGTCGAGCTCGAGCCCGTCGAGGGATACATGTGGAACAACCTCGGCATGGCCTACGAGCAGCTCGATCGTCTGGACGACGCCCGCGACGCCTACGACAAGGCGGTGGCCATGGACAGCGACCGGGCCGGCGCCAGCTTGAGCCGGCTCGAGGGGGTCAAGTCGGTCATTCGGACCGCCAAGGTCGACGCCCCGCTGCCGATGGAGCCACCGGGAAAGGGAGAGCCATCGGCCATTCGGTGACCAACAGAAACCACGACAAAGGTTGAACGGCCGGCGCGGCGAGACCGCGCCGGCCGTTCGGCCATTCGGTCGCGCGGGGAGGGTCCGCCCGCAGCGTCGAAGTCAGGGTCCTCGCTTGCGGGAAGCGATTCGGAAGAACGATCCGTGAAACCCGAGCGGGATGGGCAGGGGGACCTCGGCCCAGGTCTGCAGATCGAGTGTCTTGCCATCGAGGACCACCATCGCGGAACGCGACTCCTCGACGTGTGAGCCGACGGCCAGCACCACCCCGTCATCCTCGTCGGCGCTGCCGGGGCGGGCCACGAAGAGCGGCTCCCCGAACAGGAAGCCCGGCCGCTCGAAGCTCTGCTCGCCCAGGGCCGGCTGGAAACGCACGACCGCGGAGCGGGGCGCCGTCAGGCCGCCCCAGACGCGCGCGCCATAGGTGACGCCATGGCGCTGGCCACTCTTCTTCTTGTAGCTCACCTGCGGGAACTCGAAGCCGGTCCCCAGCAGAACCTCACTCCGCGCCATCTCGGCGCCCGGCTCGACGGTCCAGCGAACGATGGCAGGGGCCAAGTCAGGCAGCCCTTGGGTCTCGAAGAATTCGGTCCTGAGCCGATCGACGATGCTCGGGTCCGGATAGAGCGCCACGTCGATGTTGGTCCGAGGCCCGTCCTCGAAGGCGTTGACCACGTGAAACACGAAGCCGGCAGGCGCCTTGCACCGGCGGACGTTACCGGTTGGGCGTTCGACGAGCCACAGCGTCGTCCCCTGGCTCGGGCGCCATTGAAAATGATCGATGAAGCCGCGATTTGATCCGAGCAGGCTGAGCGGGTTCACGTCGAAGGGGTGACCGATCACGATCGCGTGCCGGGGGGTGAGCCCGAAAGCATGGACATAGGGAAGGCGCCGAACATTGATGCGGGCGACGATCGTTCGGTCCCGCCCTGGAGGAGGGTGCTCGTAGAGGAGGATCTGCGTCTGCCGACCCATGCGGGTGGCGAGGCTCACCACCCGATTCCGTTCGAAGTCGAAATGCGGGTGCGCAATCATGGTCAGCGCGCCGTGGGTATCGGAGTACCGCACGGTTTCGGTGAGGCCGAGGGTCTCGGGATCGACGACCCACTGATGCGGGCTCTCGGTCAAGGCGACGCGCTCGTCGCCGAGGGCGACCACGTTGACGTTGGCGTTGTCGGTGATGGCCGGCACCGGTGACAGCACCCGTGCCAAGAACCCCCGGTCGGTGGGGCTGGCGAAGGAGGCGCGGGGCGTCTTGCCCTGCTGGGCTGCCTTGGCCACCTCTGTGCTCATGAGCCGTTGGCGAAAGCTGACCGCCCCGCCGCCCAGTCGAAACTGGTAGAGCATTCCGAGGGCGTCGAACCAATGTCGCGCCCGCCACGGGCCCGCTTGAAACACGGCCGGGCAGGTGCGGAGCAGGTCGCCAGCGAGCCATTCGGGCAGCGTTCCCGTCAACTTCGCCTCCATCGCGTCTACGCGATCGAGCTGGCTCCGAAAGGGCGCCCGGGTCGCGACATCGCCCGGTTCCCCCGGCGCGCGGCGCGCCCGCGCCGGAGCGACGCTCGTGGACGGTGATGGTCCACCGAGTTGGGGCGGCGCCGTGGTCATGGGTCCTCCTCGAAGCAATGCTTAGACCCCGTCCTGAGGGTTGTCCAGTCGTCGGAGACTCAGGGTGAGAGCGCGGGCGGGAGCGTGACGCTCCACGCTGAAGGAAGGATAGCCCTCACCGAGGGCGGGGTTTACGGCACTCTGTCCAGCTACGCAGCCGCGAGCGTCGCCAGCTTGGCGCGCAAGAGCTGGCGGGCGCGGTGCGTTCGCAGCTTGACGCCGGTGGTGGTCGTTCCGAGGGCCGCTGCCGCTTGCTGGATGGACAGCCCCTCGCCGTTTACCAGACGCAACGCCGCCCGTTGCGGTTCCGAGAGCGACCCGAGCGCGTGATCGAGGTGACTGGCGACCTCGTTCGCAGCGACTATTGCTTCAGCGCTGGGGAGCGAACCGGCGACGGCGTGGCCGGTAAGTCGATATAGCCTGCAGCTGTCCGCGCGCTCCTCGCGGAGACGTCGTCGGTGCGCCTCGATCACCTGCCTGTGCGCAATGGTCAGCACCCACGGGATCACCGGTGAGCCCAACACGAACGATCGCCGTGCGCGGTGGACGCGGAGGAGGGTCTCCTGGACGAGATCGGGAAGCGCTGCTCTGTCCCGAAGACGCCGGCCGAGATAGCGGGTCAGGATCGGAGTGAGCACCGCATAGAGGTCCGCGAAAGCCCTGTCGTCTCCAGTTGCGTAGCGATTCATGGCGTCGTCGCCCCGCTGGATCGTTTCTTCCCGATGTTGGATGACCTTCCCCATGACGATCTCCCTGTGTGCGAATCCACGAAACGCGTGCACAGGGGTAGAGACGGGTCCTGACATTTCTGAATCCCGCAGCCTCGCCTTTCTTTGGACGGGGTCGACGCGCGATTCGAGTGCCGGTGGCGCCGGGCGATTCGCTCACAAGGTCTCTAGCGCCGCAGCGACGGCCTCCGCGGTCGGGCGCGCTTCCGGCACCAGTCCAAGACAACCATCGACGAGCGTGCAGAGCTGCGCATGCAGATGTGGGCTCGACTGCGTGAGCGGCACCGGCGCCGGCGGAGTGCGTCCGCTCAAACGCTCCAGGACGGGCGGAACGGCATAAGGCAGCTTCGTCGACAAGAGCTCGTAGGCGACAACGCCGAAGCTGAACAGGTCGACCGGAGGTCCCGCTTCGCGTACGCCGCGCACCAGCTCTGGCGCCATGTAGAGCGGTGTCCCCATGATCGCGCCCGTCAACGTGAGCGCGGGCGAGTCCTCGTTCGGCGGACGTGTCATGGCGAGCGGAGCATGCTCGACCAATAAGCCCGCCAGCCCAAAGTCGGCCACCTTCACCAAGTCTCCGTCGAGAAGGACGTTTGACGGCTTGAGATCGCGGTGGACGATTCCGCGCGCGTGCATCGCCGACAGCGCCTTGGCGATCTGCGTGAGGATAGGCAGGGCCCAGCGGGCGTCGCCAAACCGGGAGCGCTCGGCGGCGAGCGACGATCCAAGGACCAGGTCCATGACGAGAAAAGGAGTCCCCGAGGGCGTAACGCCGATGTCCAGTGCGGCGACGACGTTTCGATGGTCGAGCTCGGCGGCGACTTGCGCTTCACGGGCGAAACGCGCGAGCGCCTGGCGATCCGCAACGGTGGTCAACGTCTTGAGCGCGAGCCGCCGCCTATCGGTGAGGCGCTCGACCTCGTGCACCTGACCCATGCCGCCGGAGCCAATCGTCCGCACGATTCGATAGCGCTCTTCCACGACGTCGCCGGGACCGAGGCGGGTCGGCGTGCGCGGGCTCTCGGTGAGGCGCGCGAGCGCCTCCGACAGGCCTCGCGAGCGCTCAGCGACCTGTCGCTGCACCTCGGCCTTGTGCAATCGGTCGATGATCTCGCCCTGCATGGCGACGATGCGCTCCTGTCGATACGCCTCACGCGTGATGCGATCGATCGTCACGCACGCGAGCAAGCCAGATAACAGCGCTTCGACCGCCAGGGTGGAGCTCAGGACCACGGTTCCGAAACTCAGTGTTCGGGCGCGGAGCGCCTCGACGAGGAGTAGCTGGTTGAAGGCGCCGTACGGGATCACCGCAACCAAGGCTTGCAACGGTGACAGTCGGAAGATGGTGAACGCGAAGAAGGCGACGATGCAGACGCCCCCGCTGCCAAGATCGGGTACGGAGACGATCCAGAAGCAAAGTGCCACAGCGGTAAAGCCGGCGAGCATGTTGCCCAGCACGGTGCCGCGTGGCATCCAACGAATCAGCCTGGGTCGATAGGAGATCGCGAGTGTGGCGACGATCACCGGAATCGAGCGACTCGCGGAGCGCGCGAAAACGATCCTTCACGTCGGTGCGCAGCCAGGGCTGCGTGCTGCTACGAGCGCTGGCGATGAAATCATCGAGGCGCACGTCGCCAGTGCGCCGCCCTCGGTGGTTCCACGGCGATCTCCGAAAGCGCGCGGCGGCGTGGCGCGCAAGCACGTAGAGCCACGTGCGCACGCTGCACCGGGACTTGAAGGAGGGGAGCCCTCTCCAGAGGTCTTCGCTCACTTGCGCGAAGACTTCTGCGGCGTCGGGCTCGGTCCCGACCAGACTCACGAGAAAGCCGTAGACCTCGGCGCCGTAGTCCGCGAGCGCCCGCGTGGCGGCTCGATCGAACGCGCGTTCTCGGACAAGCGTGGCGAGCTCGGTCTCGAGGCCTTGCCCCATCGCGCACGAGAATAGCGCCTCCCCATCCCCCAAGAAAACATTGGCCCCAACCCAATCGAGATAGCCCAAATACGCGAAATCATGGCGACCTCAGCGGGTCACGATTTCAATTGAGACTGGAGGTGCGAGTGCAGGTCGTGGCGTCGGAGACATCGTAGCCATGGGAAGCCGCCCTGATCCGTCGCCGGCCAGCCGCTCCGATTTGTGAGAAGAAATCGAGCGCGGGTGAGACTAAAGGTAGAGGCGAGTGTTTCCCGACTCTCGAGGGGGAAGATGATGCAGCGATCCCAGAGACGGCTCATGAGAGTGGCGCTGATGTCGGTGTTGGTGGGATGCGGCTTCACCCCCGGCCTCCCCGCGCAGAGCAGCGGCTCGGGCGGCTCCACACCGGCCGGGCAAGGCGGCAGCGGCACGCCCGGTTCGGGCGGCGTCGGCCTCAGCGGCGGCCCGGGCAACGGCGGCAGTGGCGGCACCCTCGGCAGCGGGGGCGGCGGCGGCGACATCGTGATCGACAGCGGAGTGACGACGAGCTGCGGTCAGACCAACGTCGACGTCATGCCCGAGCCGCCCGACATCCTGATCGTGCAGGACAAGTCCGGATCGATGACCGAGCAAGCGAGCGGCTGTTGCTGCGGCACCGCCGGCAGCACCATGTGCAGCATGAACGTCAACTGCACCGGGAACAACGCCTGCGGCGCCATGTCGAAGTGGGCGCAGGTGTCGGCTGCGATCGACACGGTGGTCATGACGACGCAGGCGATGGTCAACTGGGGGCTCATCTTCTTCGGCAGCGACAGCATGTGTGGGGTCAGCGCGACGCCGAACGTGGCGATCGCGGCCAACGACTACACCGCGATCTCGCAGGCCTACGCCAACAACACGCCGGGCAGTTACACGCCGACCAGGACGGCGGTGGACGCCGCCTCCGCCTACATGGCGACCCTCACCGACACCAATCCCAAGTATCTGCTGCTCGCCACGGACGGCCTGCCCAATTGCATCCCCGGCGCCAACGTGGGCGACGACGACTCGGCGGGAGCGAAGACGGCGGTCATGAACGCCGCCACGGCCGGCTTCAAGACCTTCGTGGTCGGGATCGGGAATACCAACGGCGTGGCGACGCTGAATCAGCTGGCGATGGCCGGCGGCGAGGCCCAGGTCGGGTCCGCGGACGGGAACTCTTTCTACGAGGTCAACAGCACGGCCGATCTGGTGACCGCCCTCAACAAGATCGTCGGCATGGTCGCGTCGTGCACCATCCCGCTGACCGGCGTCAACGGGATGCTGGAGAAGGTGGCCGTGTCGGCCAAGGACGCGAACGGCAACACGGTCGAGGTCATGCCGGATCCGACCAACGGCTGGTCGTACACCGACGCCAGCATGACGACCATTGTCCTCAACGGCACCGCCTGCAGCGACCTGCAGAGCGGGGCGCTCTCCGGCTTTCAGTTCATCTACACCTGCTCGATGGGGACCATCTGTATCGATCGCAAATCCGACGGGACCTGCGCGACGGCCGGCCCCTGAGCATCGCGAGGGAACGTGCGCGTACCAACAGGCTCCGCCTCACCGTAGTCCTTGGTCGGATTCCTCGCCCAGCGTCATCCCCGCGGCCGTCCCCGCGGCCTGACGGGCGTCGGCCGCGAATCAAGCTTGGCCCGATGCGCAGTCGTTCGCGCACGCTCTAGATTCCCCCCGGAGGTTGCGCATGGGCGTGAGGCGGAGGGGGGCGGCGGTTGTCCGCCTGAGGATGACGTCGTGGGCAGTGGTCGTGGGGGCCGCGGTCCTGGCGCTCGGTGGTGCCTGCGGTGGTGGAACGCAGCACGACGGTTCCGCCACCGGTGGCAAGTCGCCCACCACGGACGCCGGTCCACCCGGGGCCGGAGGCGCTGCGGGAATCGGCGGCGGCATGGCGGGCGCCGGACCGGGCGGCGGTCCCGGCGGCGCGGCCGGGCCAACGACGAGCTGCGCGCCGCCCCCGCCGGATCTCCCGGTCGCTCCCGATTGTGAGTCGGGCGCCTGCTGGATCAACCCCCGCCCAACGGGGGACGGCTGGCTGGCGGTCGCCGGCTCTTCGCCGAGCGACGTCTGGGTTGGCGGCTTCGACGCGACCGTGTTGCACTTCGACGGGACGCGGTGGTCGCTCGTGCCGACCGGACGCACGTTCATCAATTCGATCTGGTCGTTCTCGCCGACGGACGTCTGGATCGTCGGCGACCCGGCCACCGTTCACGGCGACGGGACCACGTTCACGGAGGTGCCGTTCCCGGCCGGCACCTCGCCCACCGGCCAGGCCTGGGGCGCGGCGCCGGACGATCTCTACATCGCCGGCATCCCGCTCACTCACTGGGACGGCACGAGCATGACCGCCATCCCGGAGGTTCCGAACGCGTTCTACGCGACGGGCTCGGGCAGCGGCGACGTCTGGGCGGGGGATCAGCAGAACCTCTACCACTTCGACGGAGCGGCCTGGTTGCCGGTCCAGGGGCCGCCGGTGTTCGCGATGGTGGAGATCGCCTCGGCCGGCCCCGGCCGTCTGTGGGCTCTCGGCTTCCAGGACTCGGCCGTGCACGTCTTCCTGTTCGACGGGACGTCGTGGTCGGAGACCCTGCTCGTTCCCGCCGACCGGAAAGTGTTCCCCTCTTACATCGCCGCCGCGCCCGGGGGGCAAGCGATCTTCGTGGGCGTGATCTTTGATCCGGTCACGGGGGCGCAGCGAGACTTCGGCGAGTGGTGGGACGGTACCGCCTGGATGGAAATGGGCCTCACCAGGCCCGGCGAGCTTCAGGCAGCCTGGCTGGACCCGAGCGGCGCAGGATACATGGTCGGCGATGTCGGCGCCGTGTTGCACGTCGACAGCAGCGGCCAGGTCGACCACACCGTCACCGACGGGCCGTCGGCGAACCTGACCGGCGTCTGGGCCCAGGCGGCCGGCGACGCCTGGCTGGTCGCGGACGACGGCGAATCGTTCCGCTACAACGGTTGTCAGGTGACGTCCGTTGCCACCGGGATCACCACCCCACTGCGGGACATCTGGGGCGCCGGCGCCAACGTGCTGTGGGCGGTCGGCGACGGCGGCGTCATCCTGCGCGGCGACCACGCCACCTGGACCGTCGTCCCCTCGGGGACGACCGCGGATCTGCTCGCGGTCTGGACCGCCGGTCCGGGGCAGGACGTCTGGATCGGCGGCAACCAGAACACGCTCATGCGGATCACCCCGTCGGGCGCGATCGTGCCGGTGGCCATCCCCGGCGCCGATCCGGCCGCCCCCACCGTCGTCACCGACATCCACGGGTCGGGCCCCGGCGACGTCTGGATCGGTACCGGCGCGTTCGGGCCCGGCAGCATCCTGCACAACGACGGGGCCAACTTCATCCCGCCGGCGGGATTGCCGGCCCCGGCGTCCGACGCCCCGATCGGCCGCGTCTGGGCCTTCTCGGCCACGGAGGTCTGGGTCTCCTTCTCCGTCGGGCCGCAACCGCACCCGTTCTATCGATATGACGGCACGAGCTGGCAGCCGGTCGACGGCCCGCTTCCGGCGCAGGCCAACCTGTTCATCGGGCCGGGACCCTTCGTCAGCGGCATCAACAACTCGTTCGCGATAGATCCCACCCACGACCTGTGGGTCGGCAACGTCGGCGCCTTCCTGCGGAGCGAATAGGGAAAGGGTCAGAGGAGGCGCTGAACTGCTTTTCGGCCGCACCCATCGTCGACAGCGACATCGTTATCACCGTCGACGGAGACCATTCCTTCTAGTCATCTTGGAGTCACGATCGCCACCGAATTGAGCGGGGCCGGTCTCCTGCAGGTATCGGGGGCCGACGTTGTGTGGGTCGACAACTCTAGTCGCGCCCTGTCGTCGACCTCCCCGACACCGATCGAAGGCCTCTGCGCCGGCGGCTCCGCGCCGGTAGATACAGGTCAAAGCCCCGCCGAGGAGCCGGGGCGGCGGGCGGCGGGCGGCGCTACTTCACGACGCCCACGGCGTCCACGACCAGTGTGCCGCTCAGGACCTTGAACTGAACCGCGTGAGATCCGGCAGCCAGGCCACGGAGCGCGTACGTCTGGTAGAGCTCCGCGGACGCCATCGTGCTGGCCGACGCGCTCGAGACCGTCCCATCGACGGTGACCTCCAGTTTGGCCGAGCCGTCGTTCGGACCCAAGATGTCCATCCCCGTGCCCGTGAATGTGTACTTCAGCGTCGCGCCGGCGGCGGCGCTCGTGGACAGTGAGCGCTGGTAGTCGTACATGCCCTGGCCGTTCACGTGTGACCAGGACCCGCCGTAGACCAGCTTCGTGGCTGGCTTTGGGGCCAGATCCGTGACCTCCAGGTCATCGAGCAGCTCCGAATAGTACGGCGACGAGCCATCGACGGTCTCGACCTTCAAGTTGTCGAAGCGCGTGTAGTAGTAGCCGCTCGCCAGATCCACGCGACCCGACAGCCTGGGCTTCGTGTCGGTGTACGTCGCGAGCATCGTGCCGTCGAGATAGACGGTGACCTTCTGGTCCACGACCTGGATCCCGAGGTTGTGCCACGTGTCGTACGTCGCCTTGAACCCCGCGATCGTTATGCCCCCCGCGCCGCTGACGACGTTCCCGCTCGACACCGAGCTACCGTCGACCAAAAACTGCCAGCCGCCGTCGAACGTGAACTTCAGGAAGTATGGGGTGCCGTTCGTATAGTGCGAGTTGCTGCCGCCCTGCTGCCGGGCGCCGATGCTGGCGTAGTTCTTCCCGCTCTGGGTGTTGTTGTTCTCGAACGAGACGTCGACGCTGGCCTTGTAGTTCAGCCAGCGGTTGTCGCCGATGGCTGTGATGGGGTCGCCGTTGTTCCAGGTTCCGCCCAGGCCCGCCGCCGCCTGATCCACCTGCTGGCGCAGGATATAACCGGTCGAGCCGCTGGCCAGGTACGCCTCGAAGCCACCGTTGCGATCACAGGTAAAGCGGGGGATGACGCTCTGGGCGCCGCCGCGAGACGTGACGTAGCTTTCCATCCCCGTGATCTGACCGCCTGCCCCGATCACCGGCACCATCTTGCTGGAGTAGTCGAAGTCGTCGGCGTAGAGGATCTTGTCCGACGTATTCTGGACGGCCCCCGTCGCATCGGTGTCCAGCACCGTGCGCGTGCTCTCGACCGGCAGCGGGGTGTTGAGCTCCGCGCTGCCCGTGTTCACCAGCGTCGTGACGGTCACGACCGAATAGGGTTTGACGACGACCGTGTAAGCGCCGCTGGAATCCGCGGCCACGCTGCACAGGTACCTCAGGTAGTTGGCGTTGAACGCCGCGCCCGCATCCGCGGCGCGCGTCTCCCAGATCTCCAGCGAGGGCGTGCCCGCGTAGGCCATGTTGCTCGGCGTGAGCTTGTACGTGCGTGCGCTCTCGCTGTCGTTCATCAGGATCGTCGAGAAGTCGCGCTTGTCGGGACTGGCGAGGGTGAGGTAGCTCGGCGAGCCGTTGCGCCCGTTGACCGGGTTCGTCCCCGTCGCGCCTGTGGCGCTCGACTGTGCGATGACCCGCCAGATCCCGGACGTGTTGCTGCCGTTCTCCCAACCGGTCTTCGCGAACCAGCTGAAGTGCCTGAGGATAACCAGGCCCGCGTCGTAGTGAATCCAGCCCGACCACGGGTCGCGCGCGCTCAAGAGCTCCTTGAACGAATACTGGCCGCCCTCGTAGAAGGACCCGATCGCGGGCTGATACACGAAGTGCGTCCGCCGCGAATTGACGAAGCCCTTGATGATGGTGTTGCCCATCTCCAGCGGGCTGCCGCTGCCGCCGATGCCGGTCCCGGCCACCGACGGGTCTTTCGTGTTGTTGTTGGGACGGAAGGCGCTGTTGCTGAACGTGGCCTGCGCCTCGCTGTTCCAGACTTCCTTGTCGTATTGCTCGGCCAGCATCTTGAAGTTGCCCGAGCCGTCGTCGTCCGTGTTGTAGTGGTAGCCGGCGACAGCCACGGCGCTGCGCAGGGCGGCGTCGCTGATCATGCTGCCGCCGAACGTCCCGATGCCTGCCTCGTCGGAGATGACGACCTCGATGGCGTTGAACAGCGATTGCTCCGTCGTGCTGGCGAACCCACTCGCGTCCGTCTTGACCCGGTTGGCGAAATCCTTGGTCCAGGTCAGATCCGGGGCGCTCTCGTTCACACCTGGATTGACGTAGTCGACCAGGTACCCGTACGCGCGGTACGCCGCCAGGATCGTGTTCTTGTACCAGGTGTAGACGTCGTCGTTGGTCTTCACCCACCCGGGCGCGTTCCATCGCAGGATGCTGACCTTCAGGTTCGGATTCAGCTTCTTCGCGTCGGCGGCCAACTGGAAGCCGGGGGCGCGCTTGACGTTCGCCGCTTCGTTCGACAGCCGCATCGTCGCCGGGTCTGGGCCGGTCGAGTTGTTCCGGTCGTTCCCCATCTCGATCTTCACGTGCGTCATGATGGGGCGCGTGCCGCCGAACAAGATCCTCAGCAGCTCCGCGTACTGTTCCGGATGCTCGGACTTGTAGTCCATCAGCAGCGCGCTGGTCCCATTCGCGCTCAGCACCCCGAACCCCTTGAAGGTCAGCCCGTTGACGTTCGTGCTGGCGATGTTGTTGCCGTTGATCGAAACGTTCGTCGTCGACCCGGAGGCCGCCATCGTTCCGCACGCGACGGGCGTGGGCGTCCCGGCCGAACCGCCCTGACCGCCAGAGCCTCCGCCAGTGCCCGACGCGCCGCCAGAGCCAGAGCCTCCGCCCGCGCCCGACACGCCGCCACCACCCGAGCCGGTGACGCCGCCCGTTCCTCCGGCCCCGCTGCCGCCATTCGCCGAACCGCCGCTGCCCGGCGAGGCCGACCCCCCGGACCCAGGCGAGACGCCCCCGGACCCGGCGCTCGAGCCGGCCGCACCGCCAGCATTTCCCCCGGTCGAACCGCCGGATCCGCTTGTCCCCGTGGCACCTCCCGTCGCGCTGCCACCGCCGGTGCCAGCCCCCCGCGACGAGGGAGAGCTGCATGCGAGAGTGAATGCGCCAAGGGAGAGGACCAGGAAGGGCGACGTCTGCCTCGTCATGGGGTCACGGGTTGGGATCTTAAGCGAAAAGGACCTGGAGAAGCTTCTCCGCCAACCTGCGCTCCGTCCGACGCCTCCGGGCGGCCCTCGGCGGGTGAGACTGGCGGTGGGGATGGAGATCGCGGCGCTGCGGGCGGCGTAGCGGAATCCTCGCGCGGGCGGTCGACGAACAGCGCTGACGTCGTGAGACGATCAGCAGCGAAACCCCCTTCAATGTCCTCGTCCGAGCCTACCAGAGGCGACCGCGCAAGGCGAGGGGCTGGCGGCGGACTTGGGCGAGCGCGCCGAATGAGGCGGCGAGGCGCCGTCTTTAGAGCGGAGGCCGAGCGGCGTCGGAGAGCCCCGCGAAGAACCTGGCGTGCCCGGCGAGGATTCGGTCCTCCGCCCGGCGGTCGGGCTCGAGCGTGGAGACGCCGCGTTCGAACGTGCCCCCGAGCACGATGCCGTCGTGGCGCGGGAACATGTAGAGGTCGGGGGGGAGGGTGACGTAGTCGACCTCCGGCTGGGGGCGGAGGATCGTGAGCTGACCCTTGATGGGCAAGAGCTCCTTGTCGCCGAACAGCGCCGCGCTGCCGAGCCCGGTGCAGTTGACGATCGTCTGCTCCTTCAGCGCGGCGACGTCGGCGACGGTCGCGAACGTGCGCACGACGACACGACCGCCGGCGCGCGCGTGGTCGCGCATGACGGCGGGCAGGTAGACGGCGGGCTCGATGAGCATCGTCTCGAAGGTGCGCACGATGGGGTAGGGGAAGGGCTTCTCGTCGTCGGCGAGGTCGCGCAGGCCCGGCAGGAGCTCGTGGACCGGGCTGTCGAAGTTGAGCAGCGACTCCGGGGCAAAGGGGGTGTTGCGGCAGGCGTAGGTCGGGTAGCGATAGATGCCGTACTTTGCGGCGGGCAGTTTGCGGAAGGCGTCGTAGGAGACGCGGGCCGCACGCCACAGCGTGGCCAGGAATTGCGGCGTCGCGACCTCCTTGTCGAAGACGTCGAACGGATAGAAGCGCCCGCCGGCGACGTCCGAGGTGGTCGCCGGGGACTGATCGCGCGTGTAGATCGTCGTGGCGATGCCGTGCTGTTGCAGCAGGCGCGCCGTGGCCAGTCCGACGGCGCCGCAGCCGAGCACGGCGACGCGCTTCTTGCCGGTGCGCAGCACCTCGTCGACGGCGAGCGCGGCGGTGCCCCAGGAGAGCGTGACGCCGCAGCCGCCGTGGCCGTAGTTGTGGACGACGAGCTTGTCACCGAGTTTCTCGGCGCGGACGACGAAGCCGCTCGGCCGGAACGGACGCAGGCCGACGATCGTCCTCACGATCCGCTCGCGCGCGACGATGACCGGCGCGAGCTTCGGGCGTGCCCTGCGCCCGGTCGTGGCCTCCGTCGTGGTCCTGCCGGCGCGCGCCCCGCCGGGCCAGAGCGCCGCGCCCGCGCCGGCCGCAAGCGCGGCGACGGCCTCGCGCCGGTTCATCTGGCGCACGATCTCACCTCGGCGAGGTCGGGCCAGTGCGCGTCGGCCTGGCTCCAGTTCGAAGCCAGCTGGCGGCAGGCCTCGCGGGCGACCGCCCGATCGCCCGCCTGCCGGGCGGCGCGCGCAACGCCCAGCAGCGAACGCGAGCGATTCGGGTAACGCTGAAGCGCGGCGGCGAACGCCGCGCGCGCCTCGGCGGGACGATGCGCGGAGAGCAAGAGCTCGCCCTGCAACTCGCGCGTCGGGATGCCGAAGATCGGACCCGAGACGGGGATCTGGCTCTCGCGCACCGCGGCTGCTTCGAGCAACGCGAGCGCGCGCCCGAGCGCCGCCGCGCCGCCGCCTGGCCGGGCCGCCTCGATCGCGGCCGCGAGCTGCTCCCGGTGGACGACGGCGACCTTCATCGACTCGACGTCCGTCGCCTCCGTCCGTGCCGTCATCTCCTCGAGCGCCCGAAGCCAGGGCTCTGCGTCGCCCGGACGGCGGGAATGCACGGCGGCCATCCCCTGGAAGTAAGCGCGCGTGGCCGCCGCCCCGAACAGGTAAGAAGGCTCGAGCGCCGCCCGGGGAGCGGCCGCGGTACCACCGCAGTGACACGCGTCAGCTTCCGCCGCCCCCCTGCTGGCTGCGGGCGCGGAGGTTGCCGCGCCGGCGGGAGGCGCGGGCGCCGTCGCCGGGACCACCGGATCGTAGAGCGCGGCCGCGCCGCTCCAGTCTCTGGTCTCCGCGAGGAACGAGCCGGCGAGCTGCGCATAGTAAAAGACGCGCACCCCGATCGTTGGCTTGACGACCGCCGTCTCGCGCAGCGTCGCGAGCGTCGCCCTGGCGGCCGCCTTTCGCCCTTCCTGAAGCTGGATGAAGCCGAGCCAGGAGAGGCTGTGCGTGTCCCGCTGTTCGCTGGGCGGGGTCTTGCGCGCCGCCCACACCAGCGAAGACGCCCAGGCGGATTCGTTGGCCACGCGGGCCTCCGGCCACATGCCGAGCTGCACGAAGATGTGCGACGGCATGTGGATCGCGTGGTAGGCGTCCGGCGCGACCTTCGCGTAGTATCGGGCCGCGGGTAGCGCCAGGATCGCGTGCTCCGGATCGTCGAGCGCGTGGATGGCGTAGTGGGCGGCGCCTGGGTGGTTCGGGTTGCGGTGGAACACCTCCAGCGCCAGCGCGGCGGCGCGCATGCGCAGCCCGAGATCGTCGCCCCCCGTCGCGACGATGGTCCGCCCCGCGCCCATCGCCGCCAGGGCGCGGAGGCAGGTGACCTCGTCGTCGTCGGGGAAGTCACGGCCGACGCGCTCGATCGCCGCCAGGTACGCCTGATCCCGGGCGCGCTTGTCCTCGCCCCGGTAGAGGAGGGGCACCGTCGCGACGAGGGCACGCTCGCGCGGCGTCAGGTTCGGCGGCAGCCTGACCGTCTCGAGCTTGGCGATGACGGCGCGCCCACCCGCCGTGTCCTGCTCGTTCCAGACTGGCCGGTTGAGCGCCATCGCCTCGCCCCAGTAACCCATCACGAAGCCGGGATCGGCCGCGGTCGCCGCCCGAAACGCCTCGAGGGCGTCGGCGTAGGCGAACGAGTGCAGGGCGACCATGCCGCGCTCGAACGCGGCTCGCGCGGCCGGTGAGTCGGTCGTCACCGGAAAGACGATCGTCTCCATCGGCGAGGGGGCGCGCGCGCCCGCGTGCGCCGCGCCGGTGCAGAGCGATGCGAGCGTGATGGTCGACAAGAGGATCGACGGCGCGCGTCCGCTGTTCGGCGTCGGCATCAGGCGGTTGATCGTGGCACCACCGCCCCCAAAACCCAAGGGGCTAGCAGCAGCCACCAGGGAGGACGAGACCGCGCCGACTCCCGGCCAAGACGCAGACCGCTGGGGACCCCCGCCAACTCCTACGATGGTCGCGCTCACCATCTCGGGCGAGAAGTTCCCGGTCGAGACGCTGTCCCACATCGAGGGGGACGCGGGCCCGCTCAAGCTGGTGGTCACGATCGATTCGAAAGGTTCTTGGAGGCCCGCGACGACGAAGTGGCGGACGTCCACGCCGGTCTCGTCGACCACCAGCCTTGGGCTCGCGAGCAAGGGCTCGCGGCTCTACCTCGCGATCTCGGAGCGGCAGATCCGTGTGTTCGCGCTCGACTGGGTCAGCCTCTAACGACTATCCGCCGCCGTCGCCTCGCACATCGACTGAGTGTTGACCTTCTTGTCGGCGTCGTCGTGTACGGGGATGTCGACGAGATGGTCAACGAGTACCAGTCACCGTTCGTCACCTACGTCCGGTCATCGACCTCGACTCGATGAGCAACTGCACCGTCAACGCCGACATGTCCGCCATCGTCGACAGCGACGTCGTCATCACCATCGACGGAGACCATTCCTTCTCGTCACCTTGGAGCGATCGGTTCGAAGCGCTGAGAATGAAATCGCGATCGAAAAAGCCAAGGGCAAGATAAAGGCCCTGCTACCCGAAGCGGGTATCTAGGCCAAAGGAAAAAGGGAACCACTTTGGAGACGGTTTCGTGCGCCCGGGGTCCGAGAACCCCCGCGAAGAACAGCCATGGCTGACGGGTACCGTCGGCGTCGACGATCATCAAACGCCGGATCCGCTCCTCAGCCATCAGTGCTCGGCCTCGTGCACGTCGGCTCCTGTTCCCGTCTGTTCCAACAATGCAACGGGCGTCCCTTTTGTGTTTGCTGGACGAGGCCACGACAATGAGCAAACACCCGCCGCTGCTGTCAGGCAAAACAGCGTCCTGAAAGACTCGGGAGAAGCACTACGTCGGGCGTCGGGGGTCCCGGACATCGCTGGCGTCGCGCCCGCGCTATCGATGAAACCAACAACATTGCAAAACCAACCGCTCAACGAGCTCGCACACCCAGGTCTATCCACAACCGCCGCGGGATGACGCTTGCGCCGGGCGTCTACAAGTGGGGCACCGGGATCCCCTCGAAGTGCGAGGTCGTGCCGAGGTCGACGCTGCCGGCGACCTGCCAAAAGACGTTCTTGGCCAGCGCACCGCCGGTGAGGTGGACCGTGCGACCGAGCCGCATTCGCCTTGACGACATTCCGACACCTTGGTTAATCCGACCGATCATCTCTGACTTTTCTCATGTTCTTTCGGGGGGTCGGGCCCGTAGCCTCCCCCCCGGCGGCATGCCGATGCCGGGATCGGAGCGCACATGGCACAGCCAGCTGTCTTTGACGGAAATACTGTCGCGGCGGAAGTGGTCACCGAGGTCCGACGCAAAGAGGCCCTCATCAAGACGGGGGCTCTCCAGGACGCCATCTTCAACAGCGCCAACTTCTCGAGCATCGCAACCGACGAGAAGGGTGTCATCCAGCTGTTCAACGTCGGCGCGGAGCGCATGCTGGGCTACGCCGCGGCCGAAGTCCTGAACAAGATAACGCCGGCCGAGATCTCCGATCCACAGGAGCTCATCGCGCGTGCCGTTGCCTTGAGCGCCGAGCTCGGGACGACAATCACGCCGGGCTTCGAGGCCCTGGTATTCAAGGCGTCCCGCGAGATCGAGGACATCTATGAACTGACCTACATACGCAAGGACGGCAGCCGCTTCCCGGCGGTCGTATCCGTCACCGCGCTGCGCGACGATCGCAGCTCCATCATCGGCTATCTGTTGATCGGCACCGACAACACCGCGCGCAAGCAGGTCGAGGAAGAACAGAAGAAGCTCGATCAGCGACTACGCGACCAGCAGTTCTATACGCGGTCGCTGATCGAATCCAACATCGACGCGCTGATGACCACCGATCCGCGGGGCATCATCACGGACGTCAACAAGCAGATGGAGGCGCTCACGGGCAGCACGCGCGACGAGTTGATCGGCGCTCCTTTCAAGAATTACTTCACGGATCCGGAGCGGGCCGAGGCGGCGATCAAGCTGGTGCTGAGTGAAAAGAAGGTCAGCGACTTCGAGCTGACGGCCTGCGCCCGGGACGGCAAGAAGACGGAGGTGTCGTACAACGCCACCACCTTCTACGACAGGGACCGGACGCTGCAGGGCGTATTCGCGGCCGCGCGGGACGTCACCGAGCGCAAGCGCAGCGAGCAAGCTCTCCTCGATACCAACGCCGAGCTGGAGACCGCCAAATCCGCGGCGGAGAAGGCCAACCTGGCGAAGTCCGATTTCCTTTCGAGCATGAGCCACGAGCTTCGCAGCCCGCTCAATGCGATCCTGGGCTTCGCGCAGCTGATGGAGTCGGCCGCGCCAGAGCCGACCAACTCGCAGAAGGAGAGCATCGCCCAGATTCTCCGGGCGGGATGGCATCTCCTGGAGCTCATCAACCAGGTCCTCGACCTGGCGGTCATCGAGTCCGGCAAGGTGTCCATTTCGCTCGAGCCGGTGTCCGTGGGAGAGGTCATGTCCGAATGCCAGGCCATGATGGAGCCCGAGGCGCAACAGCGCGGCGTCACCATGACCTTTCCCCGCTTCGACAACGCGGCCTTCATCAACGCAGACCGGACCCGCCTCAAGCAGATAGTCATCAACCTGATCTCCAACGCGATCAAATACAACAAGCGGCAGGGAACGGTCGTCGTGGAGTGCATCACGAACAATCCAGAGCGCACGCGCATCAGAGTCAGCGACACCGGCGCGGGGTTGTCGCCGGAAAAGCTGGCGCAGCTGTTCCAGCCGTTCAACCGGCTCGGGCAAGAAGCGGCGGGCGTAGCCGGCACGGGCATAGGGCTGGTGGTCACCAAGCGACTGGCAGAGCTGATGGAGGGCGCGCTGGGCGTGGAGAGCATCGCCGGCCAGGGAAGCGTGTTCTGGTGCGAGCTGACTTCGAGCACCGCGCCGAGCGTCGTCGTCGAACATCCCGAGGCCGCAGCCGCGGAGAAAGGGCAAGAAGGGCAAGTATCGACCGCGGCGCGGATGCGCACGGTGCTCTATGTCGAGGACAACCCGGCGAACATGAAGCTGGTCGAGCAACTCATCGCCCGGCGGGCCGACATCCGGCTCCTGACCGCGGTGAACGGAACATTGGGCATCGAGGCGGCCCGCACGAGCCAGCCGACCGTGATCCTGATGGACATCAACCTACCGGGCATAAGCGGGGTGGAGGCCGTGAGACTCCTGCGCGGGGACCCAACGACGGCGCACATTCCGGTCGTTGCCCTGAGCGCCAACGCAATGCCGCGCGATATCCAGTCGAGCCTGGACGCGGGGTTCTTCCGTTATCTGACCAAGCCCATAAAGGTCAAGGAGTTCATGGACACCCTGAACGCGGCGCTCGTATTGGCGGACGAGACACATGGTCGATGAATCCGATATTCTCAGCGCCAACGTCCTGGTGGTCGATGATGAAGAAGCCAATGTCCTTCTGCTTCAGCGGACGCTGAGTGGCGCTGGATATGTATCCATCGCGTCGACGATGAATCCACGCGAGGTGGCGGAGCTTCACCGCAAGAACCGTTACGACTTGATCGTCCTCGATCTCCAGATGCCGGGCATGGACGGCTTCGAGGTCATGGAGCGTCTCAAGGAAATCGAGACGGAGGGTTATCTCCCTGTCCTCGTGATCACCGCCCAGCCGGCCCACAAGCTGCGCGCGCTGAAGGCGGGCGCGAAGGATTTCGTCAGCAAGCCGCTCGATCTGGCCGAGGTGCTCATGCGCGTGCACAACATGCTCGAGGTGCGTCTGCTGCACCAGGAATCGAAGAGGCTGTACGATCGAATTCTCGAGGAGCAGAAGGTGTCGGATCGGCTGCTGCTCAATGTGCTGCCCCAGTCCATTGCCGAACGGCTCAAGGAGCGATCCGAGGTCACGGCCGACGCTTTCACAGAGGTCATCGCTGACAGCTTTCCCGAAGCGACGGTGCTGTTCGCGGACATCGTGGAGTTCACCAAACTGTCGGCGGGCCTCAGCCCCCAGGGCCTGGTGGCGATGCTGAACGAGGTCTTCACCGACTTCGACCTCATCGCCGACCACCGCGGACTCGAGAAGATAAAGACCATCGGTGATGCCTACATGGCGGTCGCCGGGCTTCCAGTCGCCACGCCCGATCACGCCGTGCGTGCGGCGCACATGGCGCTGGACATGCTGGAGGCGATCGACCGCTTCAACGCGCGGAGTGGCCATACGCTCGCCGTGCGTATTGGAATCAACAGCGGCGCGGGCGTGGCTGGCGTCATCGGCAAGCGGAAGTTCATCTACGACCTGTGGGGTGACGCCGTAAACATCGCCAGCCGGATGGAATCCCACGGTGTGGCGGGGCGGGTGCAGGTGACGCAGGCGACCCGCCACAGACTCAGCGAGCTGTTCCAGCTCGAGGAGCGCGGGACCATCGATCTCAAGGGCACGGGCCCCATGCGAACCTGGTTTCTGACTGGCAGAGACGCCTCGGACCCACGGTTGCCTTAGTCGCGACGCGACATTTGTGTCCGACGTCAGGTCAACCGAGAGGCCTGACTCGGACCAGTGCGGCTGTTTCCGGACATTTCCATGGGCACGACTTCTGCAGCCGCAGGACGCGCATGACCCTGGCGGGACGAGTCGTTTCGTTCATTGTTGCGGGTGGCCTCGCCTGCCTGGCCGGTCCTCTTTTTCTGGCTGGGTGCAGCAGCAGCCAGAGCGGGGGCGCGAGCAACGATGCCGCGGCAACGGGCGGCGCGGCCGCGACCGCCGGAACAGGCGGAGGCGCGGGTGGCTCTAGCGGCGCGGGCACGGCCGGCGGCGGCGCGGCGGGAACACACGGCACCGGCGGCGCGACGGGCGGGACTTCCGGCGCCGCGGGCGCCGCGGGCTCCGGCGCCGCCGGAACGCACGGCACCGGCGGCGCGACGGGCGGGACTTCCGGCGCCGCGGGCGCCGCGGGCTCCGGCGCCGCCGGCGCGCACGGCACCGGCGGCGCCACGGGCGGGACCGGCGGCGGCGCAGGCGCACCCGCGACGACCTGCACCGGGCAAGTCATCCCCTCCCTCGCCCAACCGCCCGTCACGCTCGCCGCCACGGTCGATTGCTGGGCCAGCTTTCAGCTTTCGATCGCCGCCGGTCCCGTGACCGACGAAGCGTACGTCGGCTTCACAGGGAACCAGGGGGGCCAGACAGATACCGTGCTGGCAACGATCCAGAAGACCGGCGTGTCGTTCGACGTCCCCGGTTTCAATGCGTTGCAGGCCATCGTGCTGGCCGATACAACGGGCGGAACCGAGCTCGTCGGCGACGAGCTCGACAATCAGGGCGTCGGCTACTTCGCCCGGTCCGGTTCGAGCTGGCAACGCGAGATGGTGTCGCCGATCCCGACGGACTCGAACACCTTCTACCGGGCCTGGGGGGCCGCGCTCGGCGCCGACGGCCAGCCGCGCGTGCTGTTCGGCGACCCGAACCCGGCGGCAACTCCCCTCGTTCTCGCGCAGCGGGCGTCGTCCGACTCCTGGTCGAACACCCAGATCACCGGCCCGATCGACATCCCGGTGGCCGGCGTCCCGGCAGGGATGACGATCGACTCCAAGGGGCTCGCGCACGTGTTCTACCTGCAGCCCGGCGGGCCCAACATCCCGAACAGCCTCTACGAGTGGGTCGAGGGCCAGACCGCGGGCTCGCTCGGCTACGCGGGGTGGACGAACCCCGCGATCCCCACGACCCCGCAGAGCGTGGCGGCCGGTCTCGGGGGCTTCGTGGGCGTCGCCGGCCTGTCCGGCTCGGGGATCGCCGTCATGTTCGTGGACGGTCCGATCGCGGGGAGCCACCAGGTCATCGCTGGAACCGCGCCCGCGGGGTGCTTGAGCACAGCCTGCACGGCGGGCACCTGCAAGTACGACCAGATCGGGTCCCCGCTCGCGCTGACTGCGACCAGCGACGGCGCCTTCTGGCTGGCCTACGCCCTCGACCATATCGATTACGACTACACGACGAGCCACAACGCGAACACCTGCCAGGAGACGGCGACCACCACCCGCAGCACGGAGGAAGTGGTGCTCGTGCGGATGGTCGCCGACGGATCGACGGCCGCGACGACGAAGTGGCGGACGTCCACGCCGCTCTCGTCGACCACCAGCCTTGGGCTCGCGAGCAAGGGCTCGCGGCTCTACCTCGCGATCTCGGAGCGGCAGATCCGTGTGTTCGCGCTCGACTGGGCCAGCCTCTAACGTCCCCTCGACGGTCTCGCGCGGTCGTTGGCGCGGAGGAGCCACGACTTGCAACGGCCTCAGTTCGCGGTGAGGGCGTGGATCAGACCGAACAGGCCGCAGTCGCCGCCTTCGTCAAATTGGCCGCCAGCGGCCGAGCAGTCCGACGCCGTAACGTGGTCTCGGCAGCTTTGCTGTGTTCCGTACGTGTCGAAATCAGTACTGAAGGTGCTCGTGATGCAGGAGCCTTCGGGTTCGCTATCGCAGCCGGTCCCAACGCCGGACAGGAGCAGGAGCCCCACCGCCATCGCCAATCGTTTCACACTGATTCTCATCGTCGACCTCCACTCGTTTTCGTGGAGCAGTAGTGCAGGGGCGGCGCCAACCGCCCGGCTGCCGCCGCGCGCCAACAAGGCCGCGGAAATCGCCACCCCACGCCCGCCGATGGTGTCGATTCGTCAACGCGAATGACCAATCGTCGACAGCTCGCCTCCACGGACCCGGCGACCGAGCCTCCCCGGGCGGACAGTCGTTGCGTGCGCTCCTCCTCGCATCGACGGAATCATTCAGGATCTGCGACCCCAGCGGGATTCGAAATCGAATCTCGCGATTTCCTAAAAAACAAGCGGGACGCGACCTTGGCCGGTAAGTCCCTGAACATTCGATGAAATGCGATGTTTTCTCAAGACGAGTCGTGTCGGCTCGAGTCGTCTCGAGATGTAGAGTCACGGCACTCTGACGGCACTTTGAACCGTCACTGTCCCGAAGCTACAAATCGGTTCTCGATCGGGTCGACGTCCGAATCTCGGCCGCCGGCGCCAGAGAGATCGTTATCAGCTCGTTGCACCGGGGCGACGCCCAGCGAGTCCGCGAGCCCCCACGGTAATAGGTCCCCAGCATTAGGGCCGGCGCACCGGCAGAGCGGCGGTGACAGCCAGTTGAGTCGAAGATGTACACGACACCCGTCTTCTGACCGAGCTGCTTGAGCTTCCGGACTGCTAACTTGTCGTCTAGGAATTGACGGTCACCTCCGCTCCCACCTCCACGTCGCAGCAAAGGCGGTCGGTAAGCCGGATGATTGTCGACGAGAGATTTGACCGCCAAGTCTCCAAGCAATTGAGGAATCGATCAGGCAGGTCAGTCACCGCTTTGGGGAACGAGACCACATCAGGCTGGAGGTCAATCGGCCGCTAGGGTCGCGGCGGGTAGAGCACGAGGTACGCGTACGCCGCCGCCACTTCGTCCGCGGTCAGATACGGGAAGGTCGGCATGCGCGAGACGCCCGTCCCCATCCCTCCTCCCATCATGTGCCCCATTCGGCCCATCGGCGATCTTCCCTCCCGCACCTTGGCGACCACGTCGGTCGCCGTCCTCTGCTGGGGCAGGGTGGCGAGTGACGGAATGACACCGCTCATCATCATCATCGGGCTGGCCCCGGGCCCCATGGCGTCGTGGCAGACGTGGCAACTCCCCGCCACGAGGTGCTCGGCCAGATGGCCGAGCGAGACGGTCACCGTCACAAGGCCGGGCTTCGCCTGCGGCACGCCCGCGAGCTGCCCCAGGTAGCCCAAGAGCGCGTTCACCTCCGCAGGGTGCAGATGCGGGAAACCGGGCATCTCTTTGCCACCCGCTCGAATGCGTTGTCGCAACGAGGCCTCGGCCTGGTCGGCGAGCGTCTTGGCCATCTCCTCGGGGATGGGGTGGCCGGCCTTCTCCATGCGCTCTCGAACCAAAGTGACCGACGTGGCGCGCACCGGATCGACGAGCGAGTGGATCTCCGGCAGCGCGCCGTTGCCTTCCGGGCCGTGGCAGGATTGGCAGTCGAGCCGGTACAGATCCGATCCACTCGCGGTGATTGGCGTCGCCAGGATGGCTCGGCCGGCCCGCTCGTCGGATCGCCCCATCGAGAACAGCTTCTGGACGGCGGCGCTCTCGTCGCGTGCCCTGGCGTCCGGGGTCTCGGCGCCTCGCGGGGGCGTCTGGCCGCCGGCCTGGCCGAGGCGTGTCTCCTCCAGCTTGAGCCCCAGATGCTGGAGCCAGCTCGGCCCTTGGACGAAGTCGACGTCGGTCGCGGTGGCGGCCACGGCCGGTTGATCGTGCCTCCAGCAAGCGGGCGAGAGCGCCACCGCGACGACGACGCCCAGGCTGAACGGGAGCAGCGCCCATCTCCGGAGGACGGGCCTCCTACCTCGCAGGGTGCCCGGGCCGCGAGCCGACGCGCACCGATCCTGCGGCGCCATGCCCCGGTAGACGCGATCGTCGTCGGTCCTCGACATGCGACCTTGGGCGTCTCCCGACGAGTCATCCAAGGCTAGCGCTCAACAGCCTCGTGCATCAGCTGCATCGCCTCCGCCATCTTCTGCAGGCGGGCGGCGGTTGTCGCGTCGGGAGAGGTCATGGTGATCGTCACGCCCTTCGCGATCTTCTTCACCTCGATCTTGGTCGAGGCATTCCCCATCATCTGAAACATCCCGCCGCCCATCATGCCCATCATGCCGTAGCCGCCCATGCCGGGGCCGTACCCGCCGCCCATCATGCCCGGACCGTTCCCCCCGCCGGGGCCGTACCCGCTACCCATCATGCCCGGACCACTCCCCCCGCCCATCATCCCCGGCGACTGCCGGGAGGAGCCCGCGCTCTCGGACTGATTGTTCATCTGGGCCAAGGCCAGGCCACCACCCGCGATCGCCACCGCGATCGTCGCCGTCAATAGGATCCTTTTCATCGTGAGCCTCCTGTTCCGTTTTCGTGTGTTGCAAACGGGGCTCAACCTGCAACGTCGATGCCGAAGGTCAACCAGTCGAGCGTGAGTGGTGGAGAGCGATCGGCGGAGTTCGTTTTTCTAACGCGGACGCCTTTCCGGTCTGTTCTTCCGTTGACCTTCGGTAGTGCCGCGAAAACACCGCCCGAAATCCGCGAATGCAGAATCTGCCGTCGCCTCGGACCGATGCGCAGCATGTGCGTTCGAGGGCCAGCATCCTAGAAGGTCGGAACCCCGGCGATTGCAGAGGCCTCCGCCCAATTGAGTGATTGATCGTCTGGCCCACTCCTCGCATCTACATGCCAGCTACTGCGGAAGGAGGTGAGCCCCAGGGGGGGCGCCGTGTTCGGCCAGCACAGGAGCGTCCGCGGGCGATGACCAACGTGACCACATTGAACGCGAGGAGTTGAGTCCATGGACGAGCACGGGAAGCACCACGAGCCGTCGCGAGACGTCGCGCCTGGCCGACGCGCGGTGCCCACGACCTCGTCCGCGGCACATCGGCCCGCCCGCTACGTTTGTCCGATGCACGCCGACGTCCGGTCGGACGCGCCGGGCTCTTGCCTCAAATGCGGGATGACCCTCGAGCTGGTCGCGCCGCCCGCTGCGTCGACGGGCGAATGGACGTGCCCCATGCACCCGGAGATCGTCCGCGACGGGCCGGGGACCTGCCCAAAGTGCGGGATGGCGCTCGAGCCCAAGACGGCGCGAGCGGACGAGGACGGGGCCAGCCACGAGCTGCGGGACATGAGGCGGCGCTTCTGGTTCGCGGGGTCGGCCAGCGTGCCTCTCCTCCTCCTGGCGATGGACGATATGCTGCCGGGGCGGCCGGTCTCGCAGGTGCTGTCGATGCGGGCTCGGACGATCCTCGAGCTGGTGCTGGCGACGCCCGTGTGCTCTTGGGCGGCATGGCCCTTCTTCGTGCGCGCCGTCCAGTCGGTGAGGAACCGTAGCCTCAACATGTTCACGCTGATCGGGCTTGGCGTGTTCGTCGCCTACAGCTACAGCCTCGTCGCCGGGTTCGCGCCCGGAATCTTCCCGGCCTCCTTCCGCGGCGAAGGTGGCGGGGTCGCCGTCTACTTCGAGGCGGCGGCGGTGATCGTCACCCTGATCCTGCTCGGCCAGGTGCTCGAGTTGCGCGCGCGCAGCGCCACCGGCGCGGCGATCAAGAAGCTCCTGGGGCTCGCCCCCAAGACGGCGCGCCGACTCGCCGACGATGGCTCGGAGGAGGACGTCCCGCTCGACGCTGTGGTGGCAGGCGACCGGCTGCGCGTGCGCCCCGGCGAGAAGGTCCCCGTGGACGGCGTGGTCCTCGAAGGCTACAGCTCCGTCGACGAAGTCGATGGTCACGGGCGAGCCGATCCCGGTCGAGAAGCACGCGGGCGACCGGGTCGTGGGGGCCACCGTGAACGGCACCGGCGCGCTCGTGATGCGCGCGGAGAAGGTCGGAGCGGAGACGCTGCTCGCGCGGATCGTCGCCATGGTGGCCGAGGCCCAGCGGAGCCGCGCGCCGATCCAGAAGCTCGTGGACGTGGTGTCCGGCTACTTCGTGCCGACGGTCATCGGGGCCGCGGTCCTGACGTTCGTCGTCTGGAGCGCTCGTCGGGCCGCAGCCGCGGCTGGCCCACGCGCTCGTCAACGCCGTCGCCGTGCTGATCATCGCCTGCCCCTGCGCGCTCGGGCTGGCGACGCCGATGTCGATCATGGTCGCGACCGGTCGGGGCGCGAGCATGGGCGTGCTGTTCAAGAACGCCGAAGCGATCGAGGTGCTGCGCAAGGTCGACACGCTGGTGGTCGACAAGACGGGCACGCTCACCGAGGGCAAGCCGCAGCTCGTGTCGGTCGAGCTGGCGGAGGGAGTCGACGAGGCGAACTCTGCTGCGTCTCGCCGCCACGCTCGAGCGCGGGAGCGAGCACCCGCTCGCGGCCGCGATCGTGGCGGGCGCCGAGGAGCGCGGGCGTCCCGACTCGGCGAGGTATCGGGCTTCGAGAGCATCACGGGCAAGGGCGTGCGCGGGACCGTCGACGGCCGCGCCGTCGCCCTGGGCAACAGCGCGCTCGCAGCCGATCTCGGCCTTGTGCTGGGGGCGCTCGCCGAGCGGGCGGAGGGCCTGCGTGCCGAAGGACAGACGGTGATGTTCGTGGCGGTCGACGGCAAGCCCGCTGGGCTCCTCGGCGTCGCGGACCCGATCAAGGAGAGCACGCCCGAGGCGATCCGCGCGCTGCACGCCGAAGGCATCCGCATCGTGATGCTGACCGGCGACAGCCGAACGACCGCGGAAGCCGTGGCGAAGCGCCTCGGCATCGACGAGGTCATCGCCGAGGTGCTGCCCGACCAGAAGGTCGACGCGGTCAAGCGCCTCCAAGGCGAGGGCCGGTTCGTCGCGATGGCGGGCGACGGCATCAACGACGCGCCCGCGCTCGCGCAGGCCCAGGTCGGGATCGCGATGGGGACCGGCACCGACGTGGCGATGGAGAGCGCGCGCCGTCACCCTCGTCAAGGGTGACCTCCGCGGCATCGTCCGCGCGCGGCGCCTCGTCGCGCCAGACCATGCGCAACATCAAGCAGAACCTGTTCTTCGCCTTCGTCTACAACGCCATCGGCGTGCCGATCGCCGCGGGCGCGCTCTATCCCGTTCTTCGGGCTGCTGCTCTCGCCCGATGATCGCCGCGGCCGCCATGAGCTTCAGCTCGGTCTCCGTGATCGGAAACGCGCTGCGCCTGCGTCGGGCCGGTGACGGAGAGGGCGCCGCGCGGCCCTCCGACAAAGGAGGCCACGTCGACTGGCCCGGGCGCCGCAAGCTCCGGAGCCGGAAAGCCGCCGCGGCGCGGCTGCGGGCCTGCTACTTCCGCGGGATGAACCCTAGTGCCGCGCCCTGCGCGTAGGGATCACAAAAGCTTGCGGTCGGGATTGAGGTTTGATCTATAGCGTAGGGTGAAGACGAAGCGGTTCTCGGGGCTGAAGTTATCGGCGCCAGATCGGTCCGAGTTGGAGCGGATGCAGCGGAGCAGGAAGCCGCTGAAGGTACGGATATGGCGACGGGTACGAGTGCTGCTGCTCTTGGACGGTGGGCACACCGTACGTGGTACGGCCATCGCGGTGGGTGGATACCCACGCGAGATCTCGCGAGTGGCCAAGCGGTACCTTGAGGGCGGGCTACAACACGCGTCGAGCGAGGATCCGCGGCCGAAGCCAGAGCACAAGCTCGACAGCAGCCAGGAGGCTGCGGTGGTGGCGCTGGTGTGCGGGCCACCCCCGGAAGGGCAATCGCGTTGGAGCACGCGACTCATCGCGGACGAGGTGAGCCGTCGCGGCATCGTGGACCGCATCGGTCGCGAGACAGTTCGAGTGATGCTGGCCAGGCGAGATGTGAAGCCCTGGCGGGAAAAAATGTGGTGCGTGCCGGAGATCGACGAGGAGTTCGTCGCCCGGATGGAAGACGTGCTGCGACTACACGCCCGCCGTTATCGAGCGAGTGAGCCTGTCGTCTGCCTGGACGAGCGCCCCGTCCAGTTGCTCGCCCCGGCACGACCGTCGGTGCCGATGAAGGCAGGCCGAGTTCGCCGGTCGGAGTACGAGTACGTCAGGGCAGGCAGGGCCAACATCTTCTGCATCGTCGAGCCCAAGACTGGCCGCCGGCTCACCTACGCGTCGGCCAACCGCACCGGGATTGTATCGTCCATCCCGGGTCGGTCCTCGCGCCGCGGGCGTGAAGTGTGATCGTCGAAAACGATACGATCTGGATTACGTTCCGGTATCAGGCTGGTCGCGCCAACGATCGACGTTGCCGCTCGCCAAGGTGCCATGCCACGGAGGCCGAACTCGCCGTCTGGAAAACACACCGAGAGTTCCGTAGACAACCGAAGCGCGCCGAGCGGACCTTCCATAGCAGACGGTCTGCAAATCGACAACCTCAGCCGATTGACCGAGCGTGCGTTGTCACACATCCGTCGTTTGGGTACTGTCCAATCGACCTTGGTTTTTGCTAAAAATGCCTCGTGACGATGGAGGCGAGACTGGAGGCGGCGTTCCTCGCGGAGATCCCGCTGGTTCATGGTCCACGATTGGGCCCGGGCCTCGCGGCCGGGATTAGGGCGGCGGTGGACCGCGGGCAATCCGCGTTTCCCGAGTTGTCGGTGGACGACGAGGCCTTCGCGCGACACCTGGCGCGCGCTTTCGGGCGGAGGACCGATGCGGTACCGCTCGAAGACTTGATGTTCGACGATCTCTACCTCGCCTGCGCGTGCGCCGCCGGAGATGCACGGGCTGCCAGCATGCTCGTGGGCCGCCACGGCGGAACGATTCGACGCTCTATCGAGCGGAGCGCGGGGAAGCCCAACAGCGAAGAGATTTTCCAGGGGGTGCTTTCCGATCTCCTCGTCGGGACGGAGAGGTCGGCCCCCGAGATCGGCAACTATGCGGGCCGGGCGCCGCTCTGCCGGTGGCTAGAGGTCGTCGCCCACCGAGCCGCACTCCGCTGGTCGCGAAGTCAGCGCGCGCAGGCCAAAGTCGGGGGCCGCGTCGCGATCGAACCGCGGTTGGAAGTAGAGACACCGACCGAGCTAGCGCTCTTTCGACAGCGCTATCGATGGGACTTCGAGGAGGCGCTGAAGGAAGCGCTTCAGCGCACGACGCAAAAAGACCGAGTGATTCTCCGCTTGTACGTCGTTAACAATGTCAGCGTTGAAAAGATCGGAAAGATGCTGGGGGTCAGCCAGCCGACCGCTTCCCGTTGGTTGGCGAAGGCGCGCGAGAAGGTTCTGGCTGACCTCAAAGCCATTCTCAAGGAGCGAGTGAAGATCTCGTCCGGCGAGATCGAGTCGCTTGCGCTCTTGCTCGGCAGCCGGCTGGACTTGTCGATCTCAGAAATCCTGAATCCCGTCGGTGCGAGTTAACCCCCGCATTCTGGGGCAGCCTGCGACTCACACGAGCGCGTCGTGCGCCTCGACACGCGTCGCGACGATGGAGAGGTCCATGTCGGCGCTGCTTCGCTGCGGCGCGTCGCCAAATGTGAATGAATTCGCTCGCCCGCGCACCTAGAGAGGCATGCCCTTGATTGCCAACTGGCGCGACCAAGAGAGTCAGCGAGAGGCGGTGGCCGATGGTTGGCGAGTGTCCGGGAACCGGTCAGGGAGAGACCGGAAACCAGACGCAGGCGAGTGCTCTGCGTGGCTTCGGCCCCGGAGCGGCGCGCTTAGCGAGGCTGGCGTGAGCGTTGCTTCGCGCCGTAGGGCTTCCGCTTCGGCCGAAGCCCATTGGAGCGCGGACTCGAGATGAGGTCATCGGAAGAACGAGGGAATCGGGACGTTGTGGATGGTGTCGACGATCGGGAGACTTTCATGAGGCGAATCCATGTTTCGACGAAGGGTGCGGCGCTGGTCGGGGTTACCTGCGCGGCGGTGGGAGTTGCCGGGCTCATCTGGGCATTGCGGCCCCCTCAACCCGGTGCGCCGACGCGCAAGGCACGCAAGATCGTGGCGACGCTGCGGGCGTTGCCGTGGTCGCCGCTCGACTTCGATGTTCCCCGGAGGGCTGGCGGCCAGGAACACGCCGCGCCTGATGTCTCGGTGCCGTCGGAGCACGCTCCACTGCGCGTGACGCTGCCGGAACGGTCGACTGAACCGCTGCGGATCGAAGAGGCCACGACCGGCGTGGCGATCGACGTGCAGATGCGGAACGTCTCAAACGTGCTCGCGCAATCCGCCGACGGGTACTACGTCTATCCGCACGCCCACGCTTCGGGCGGGACGCTGCTCCACCGCGTGGTCGAGGACGGCGCGGAGGACTTCGTGAGCTTCGAGACGCGGCCCGCGACGCCCGAGGTGGTCTACGACCTCACTCTCGAGAAGGGCGTGACCGCCCTTCGCCTGGTCGAAGGAACGTTGGAGATGCTGGACGACGACAGGGCGCCCCGCATGCGGGCGACCCCGCCTTTTATCGTCGGCGCCGACGGCGTACGCACCGAGGCGACGCTGGCGGTCGAAGGCTGCGCCGTCGACACCAATCCGGCGGCGCCTTGGGGGCGCGACCTGCCGCCGACTGGCGCCGACACCTGCCTCCTGCGTGTCCGTTGGCCCGACGAGCAGGTGAAGTATCCCGCCATCCTCGACCCGCGCTGGACGACGACTCACGCGATGAACTCGGCCCGGCAGGGGCACACCGCGACCCTGCTCCCGAATGGGAAGGTTCTGGTGGTCGGCGGGACCAGCAATGGGACGACGGCCCTGACCACGGCGGAGATGTACGACCGCACCACGGGCACCTGGGCGACGGTCACGAGCATGGCGAACGCGCGGACGCTGCACACGGCGACGCTGCTCAACACCGGCTCGAACTCGACGACCAGCGGGAAGGTGCTGATCGCGGGCGGGCTCAACGGCTCGACCAGCCAGAACACGGCTGTCCTCTACGCGCAGGACGGCACGCTCGTCTCGGCGACGACCCTGAACGCGCCCCGGCACGGTCACACCGCCACGCTGTTGGCGAGCGGCAAGGTGCTGCTGGCGGGCGGGTTGAACGGCACCACGGTCCTCAACACCGCGGTCGTCTACGATCCCAGCACCGGCTCCGGGACCTGGACGGCGACCGGCAACATGGCGCAAGCGGTGAGGTTCCACACGGCGACCCGTCTGGTCGTCCCGTCGAACGGGACGCTGAACAACAAGGTCCTGGTCGTTGGCGGTAACTCCGGGACGGGGAGCGTGCAGAACGTGCAGCTCTTCGACGGGACGTCGACCTGGAGCAGCCTGACCGTGCTGTCGAGCGCGCGCGAGGGGCAGACGGCGACCGCGCTGGCGAACGGCAATGTCCTCATTACCGGGGGCAAGAACGGCAGCACGGTCCTCAACACCACCCAGCTCTTCAACGCACAGGCGGGCTCCGGGAGCTGGTCATCGGCGGGTACGATGACCGCCGCGCGGCAGCTCCACGCCGCGCTCCTCCTTCCCTCGGCCATCGTCGAGAATGGGCAGGTGCTGCTGGCGGGTGGCAACAGCGGGAGCACGACTCTCGGAAGCGCGGAGCTCTGGAACGGGACGACGACCTGGACCGCGACCAGCGCCTTGCCGTCGACCGTACAGGCGGAGACGGTCACGCTGCTCCAGAACAACATGGTGCTGATCGCGGGCGGCGTGAGCGGCTCGACGACGGTGTCGGCGGCGGATCTCTACGACGCCTCGTTCTCGCTCAACTGCACGTCCAACAGCCAGTGCGCGACCGGGTTCTGCGCGAACGGTGTCTGCTGCGACACCGCGTGCAACGGCGGGTGCGGGGTCTGCAACTTGGCGGGCCACGTCGGGACCTGCTCGGCGGCTTCGAACACCACTGTCTGCCGAGCGCAGAATGGCGCTTGCGACGTCGCGGAGAAGTGCGACGGGGCGTCGCTGACCTGCCCGACCGACGCGGTGGCAGTGCTCGGGACGGTCTGCCGGAGCGCGAACGGTGTGTGCGACGTGCCGGAGACCTGCGACGGGACGACCAAGGCGTGCCCGGCTGACGGGTTCGCGCCGCCGACGACGCTGTGCCGAGCATCGACCGGAACCTGCGACGCGGCCGAGACGTGCACCGGTACGTCGGCTGCCTGCCCGGCCGACAAGTTCGCGGTGGCCGGGACGGTCTGTCGGCCGGCGGCGGGCGGATGCGACGCGGCGGAGACCTGCACGGGGACGTCGGCGGTCTGCCCGGCCGACGGTCTCGCAGCAGCGGGAACCGTCTGCCGGCCTGCCGAGAGCCTCTGCGACGTGGCCGAGACCTGCAACGGCGCTTCGGCAGCCTGTCCGACGGACACGTTTGCGGCGGCCGGAACGACCTGCGGCGCAGCGTCGGGCGGTTCGTCCGCGCCCGTCTGCAGCGGATCGAGCGGGACGTGTCCGGAATCGAGCGGGACCTCAGACATCCTGGGCTTCGAGTCCGCGTCCGACTGGACGTTCGAGCCGGGGAATCCAGCCAGCATCGTGGGCCTCAACCCGAGCAGGACCCAGGGTGAGAGCTCTCTCGAGGTCACTGCGCAGAACTACGTGCGCCTCGACAGTGCGCCGATGAGCTCGATCGGCGGCATGGGGTCGATTGTTCTGCTGGACATTACACTGCCGACCAGCCAGCCGAATCCGCAGTGGTACGGCGACGCCCAGATGTACGTGAATAGCCCGTCGCTGGGGCTCTACAACGTCTTCCTGGGCGACGTCGGCATGACCGGCCTGGCGCTGGCGACGTGGCAGACGCTTGCATTCCAGGTGCCCCCCAGCGCCGTCTCGGCGATCGCCCACGGTGTCTATTCGGACCTGACCTTCTCGGTGGTGCTCAACGTGCCATACAACGAGACGGGGCACTACCTGCTGGACAATATTCGTTCGATCCCGGACGTTGTACCGTCTCTTCTGGGGATCGCGCAGGATGGATCGACGCTGAAGGCGATTTTCGACTACGTAACGACCTCCTCGGTCGCGGTGACGATCCCCTACGGAACGGCGAACGGCCTCACGAACCAGAACGGGTTCATCGCTACGCCGACGGAGTTCCCACCGACGACGTTCGTGTCGACGACGCATGCCCCGTTCGTGGCGACGCTGTCGGGCTCGCTCCTGACGTGGACGCTCGATGGCCATAGCGTGACAGCGACACCGAGCTCGCAGCAGCTCCCGGTGACGAGCAACGGGGACGGGACGAACGATGCGACGCTGCCCGACGGACGGAAGGTCAACATTGACTCTGTGCCGCCACCGAACCCCGTCAATGCGGCTGGGCCACCGGTCGGCGCCCCTTTTAACGGAGCCTTAGGAGGGCAGTTCTCGGTTAGTCCCTCGGGTGCGGCGACGTACGCCGTTCCGATCACGATTCCCTCCGGAATTGCGGGAATGGCACCGAACCTATCGCTCAACTACAACAGCCAGGGCGACGACGGCATCGCTGGTGTGGGCTGGAGCCTCGGTGGGCTGTCGATGATCACACGTTGCCCGCGGACGCGACAGCAGGATGGCTACGGACGACCGGTCATGTTGGATTCACTGACCGATCCCTCGAGCAACTCGGACCAGAAGAGCGACGGAATCTGTCTGGATGGCAAGAAGTTGTTCGAGACTTCGCCCGGGTCGGGGAGCTATCTCGCAGAGGCGCAAGACTTCAGCGCCATCACTTTCGACCCAACAACAGGGGGGTTTCAAGTGGGGACCAAAGCGGGCGAGACTCGATATTACGGCCGGTTGAACGCCGCCAAAGTTGATAATGCGATGTGGTTGCTGGACCGAGTCGTCGACCAGTGGGGCAATTTCTTTAACATCCGCTACAACAACGACCAAGGGAACGGTCCGATAGATGAGCTTAACAGTTTCCTTGCGTCCGGAATTTGGGTGTCGGAGATCGATTACACGGGAACTCTGACGAACCCGAGCTGCAATACCCCAGTGCCACCCGCCAGCTGTACGTTCGCGGCGGTAACCTTCCAGTATGAGTGTCGTCCCGACATTCGGTGGACCCACATGGGCACCCTAAGGGTTCCCCAGAGTCAACGCCTGAAATCCATTACCACCCCCGAGGGAACGTACTCGCTGACGTACGGAGTGCCATCATTCCAGATCCAAGGCGAGGCCTGCGCGGTCGGGTTGGGTCCATCGTCTCTTGCGACGAGCGAACTCACCTCCATTGGTTACTGCGCCGGGGCGCAGTGCATGCAGCCACTCAACTTCAGTTGGCAAAACTTAAAGCGCGACGTCGAATGGGACCCGCAGCCTGGATACGCGCTCCCATCTTTCGTGGCTTCCGGAAAGGGGCTCAAGGGGGCCCAGTTCGTGGACCTCAATGGCGATGGTCGCGCCGATTTTGTCCTGGCCCGCGCAAATGGACAAGGTGGAGCGGGGCTGCCCCAGTCGGTTACCGTCCTCAACACCGTCCTCCCCACCGGACAAGGTAGCTGGGGGCAACCGCTCACCGGGTCGAATCAACAATTTCCGCTCTATCTGTCCGACTTGAATGACAACCCGACCGGCGTCAGATTCGCGGACCTCGACGGGGATGGTCGCTTGGACGTCATGGTCGACAGTGCAAATGTCATGTGTAACTCGACCGAAGTGGAAGGGCAGGGTGAGGTATCAAATTGCCTGAGCTGTCCGGTCGGCGTGGCCCCGGGCCAGCCAGGCTGTATCGGGTCAACGCCTTACGGGCCAGCCGTCTGGCTCAACAGATTCAACCTAGACGGTTCCGGGGGATGGCTCTTCGACTCGACGTACTCGGGACCATCCGTCCAGTTTACGGGGAACAACCCGACGATGATCGCGGACGTCGATGGCGACGGGCTGGCCGATCTGGTTCGAGTCACCCAGACGTT
This sequence comes from uncultured Pseudomonadota bacterium, assembly GCA_963831685.1. Classification (GTDB taxonomy): domain Bacteria; phylum Myxococcota_A; class Polyangia; order Fen-1088; family Fen-1088; genus JADGRB01. The sequence continues at coordinate 37,308 of CAWHRJ010000002.1, read as the reverse complement.
CCCGAATGGGAAGCTGCCGTCTACGACCACAGTCACGACGCAGTTGAACAAGCACGGCAAGGGCAACGGGTGGTCGGCGCCCCAGACGTTCAATTCGACGACGATCAAGTTCTTACCGTCGTCGTCCCAACCGCCGTTCCAGGTCCAGGACGTGAACCGCGACGGGCTCGCAGACCTGGTCCATGACGAGTTCTTCTCGTTCCCCGATGGAAGCGCGACTTCGTCCGAAACCGTTTTGCTGAACACCGGACCGAGTTCTTCTGATGGTACCGGAATCACGTTCTCAGTCTTCTTGCCAAAAACGCCTCCAAGCGGCACGTCATCGATTGACGTAACGCAGACGCCTCCCCGTTTCGGCGACATCGATGGTGACGGGTTCTACGATCTCGTTGACTATCAACCGACGACGAACGCTCCCTTCTTCTTCGCGGCCGTTGGAATGGGCGCCGGGAATGGGTATGGGTTCGAAAGCGATCCGGTCGGAGGGAAGTATTTCCACACGCTCCTCGAATTCACTCCGCCCGAAGCGACGCAGATTGCGGAGAACTTTGACGCTGCCTACGCGCTTCAGGACATCAACGGAGACGGGCTGGTCGATCTGATCAGAGATCATCAGCAGCTGGAGCCGGGCTCCGTACAGCCCGTTCTTCCGCTCGGGGGCGGAGAGATCCTGCTCAACACGGGAACGAATTGGCTCTCCGTTTCGGGCCGTACGAGCTACGTAGATAATGATGCGGGGGGCGCTCAGCGAATCCCCGCCGCGGTGCCGAGCGAGGGCACCGCTAGCCTAGGGAGCGCCTTCGTCGACCTCGACGGTGATGGCCTGCCCGACATTGTTCAGGAAGAGGACAACACTTCGGCTCAGCCGCACGGCGCCTGGCGCAACCCGTATCAACGGGCGGTCATCAGGCAGTTCCCGAACGGGCTCGCCGCGGCCACCCAAGTCACCTACGCGTCAACGACCTCGGGCGCGACCACCTACAAGGACGACGACACCACGGACGCGAATACCAAGGCGTTTGGCGTCCCGTTGAGCATAGTGTCCACCGTCGTTGCGGAGGACGGCAGCGGGACCGGATTAGGACAGGACACGACGACATACACCTATCACTCGCTGCGACAGGATTCCTTTGGGCGCGGCCCCTTGGGGTTTCACCGCGTCGAGGCCTTCGATCAAGCTTCGCAAGTCCGGACCGTTACGACGTACGCTCAGGCATACCCCTACACCGGGATGCCGATCGAGGTGCAAAAGTACCAGGTCGTCGGCTCGCAGTCCCATCTGACGAACAAGACGACCACGACATACTGTGATTCGGCCGCGCTCACCCCGCCGGCGGGCCTCGGTTGCGGTTCGATATTGCCGGGGCAAAACCCTCCAATGACCACCACGTTCGTGTCCCAATCGAACGGGGTGCCGATCCCTCCCCGCACCAGCACGTTCGTATCTCCAGCGGAGGTAGATGACATCGCCTATCTCCATCCGGAGACGGACGACCTTCAAGACCATATCGAGACGGTCTCTACGTTCACTTACGACACGCTCGGGAACTCGACGTTCGCGGGAACCATGGAGACGAAGATTGACGGCGGGCCGGCCGAGGTATTTCAAATGTCGGTGTTCCACACTTACGCCACTGGCGAGGAACAAGCTGAGGGCAAGCCAGACAGCACGACTATCGTAAGTCAGGGTGGAACCAACGAGGTGACGCACAAGACTACTTACGAGTATTCGCCGATGATCACATTCGGCGGAGCGACCTCCCGTCTCGCGCTCGCCAAAAAGCACGTCGAGCCCGGGGCCGGGTGGCCCATCCGGCTCGACACCGCCTACAACTACGACCAATTCGGTAACATCGTCACATCGACGAATTGCGCCAGTGACTTCGGGAGCTGCACCGCCGGAGCCAGCAATCCGGCCACAGCCGGCGATCCCGTGCATCACCCGCCGTTTCGTACGACGACGATCAGCTACGATCCGTCTGTTCTCGGCACCTCGGTATCCTATGGGGTCGGGCGCTTTCCGACCGCGACCACTGACGCCGCCGGTCACACTGAGAAGACGGTGTACGACCCGGTCTTGGGCAAGGTCGTGAAGAAGACCGGACCGAACGGAATCCAAACATGCCTCTCGTATGATTCGTTCGGGCGCGTCACGGCGGAGACAGATCACTGCAATTCTGAGACACCGCTGGTCACGACGACACAGTACTTTCTGCTCCTCGCACGCATCTGTATCGACCCGCCCTGCACGACGGGGTTTTCGCTGCCGAACTCAGCGGTCGTTACGGTGACGACTCCACCGACCGGCGCTCCTACCTGGAGCTACAGCGATGACCAGGGAAAGAACACGGGCAAGCTTGCCTACGCTTTCGATGGCGGCTTCATTGAGACGACGAACGCCTATAACGCGCTCGGGCAAATCACCCAGATGTCGAAGCCATTTCACCTGACGACGCTCGCGGATCAAGTCACTCCGGTGTACACCACGACGACATACGACGACTTCAACCGTGTTTGGACGGTAACTGATCCGCTCGGGGTCATCGACTCCTCGAACGTGCCGAAGTCGACAACGATCGTCACGACCTACAACGGCTCGACGATCGAGACCGACCGGGTGGTGAACGGCCGCACGCAAACGCGATTTGAGACGAAGAACGCTATCGGCAAGGTCGCGGCCGAGACGACGCAGACGGAGGAAGGTCCGTCAACAATCACGTACGCCTACGACGCAGATGGGAACCTCACCCTCACGACCGACCCCTCGGGGAACCAGATACAGATCGGCTACGATACGCGCGGACGCAAGATCTCGACGGTCGATCCCGACATGGGATCCTGGAGCTACACTGCGGATGGATACGGTGACCTGATCGGTCAGACAGACGCCAAGGCGCAGACGGTGACCATGACCTACGATGTGGTCGCGCGGATCCTGACGAAGACCGACGCGACTGGGACGGCGCAATGGATCTATGACACTGCGGCCGGTGCGGGCATCGGTACCCTCGCAGCCATGGTGAGCGCGCCGGACCCGAGCTTCGCCGGAAGCTGCACGATTCCGAACGGCTTCAACAATCTCCCTGGCGGGAACCGCGCCGTGAAGGTCTACTCCTACACCCAGTTCGGGGACGTCCAACAGGTGTCGGAGTGTGCCGACGGGGCTTCCTTCACAACCTCCTACCAATACGATGCGCTCGGTCGTCAAAGCATGGTTCGCTATCCCGTCGTCAACAACAGTCAGCTCGCGGTCGGGTACCACTATACGAGCGCCGGATACCTCCAATACCTGACCGATGAATCATCTGACTACTCGATTCTCTGGCAGGCGAAGATGATGAACGTTCTTGGTCAGGTCACCGATGAGCAGATGCGGAATGGGGTCGAGACCGTGTCGACCCGGAACACGATCACGGGTTGGCTGCTGGGCTCGATGGCGACCGCGCACGCCGACAGTAACAACGTAATCCAGGATCAGAGCTACGGATTTGACGAGATTGGCAACCTCCTCACGCGGAGTCGAAGAGACGTCGCGAGCGGGGCGCAGTCCTCTGAGACCTTCGGCTACGACCTCATCAATCGTCTCACGGTCTCGGCGACGGCGACCTCCGGGGGTACCGACACTGAACCGTATGTCTATGATGCACTGGGGAACATCATGCAGAAGGCGGGGAACGCGTACACGTACAACGCGGGCTGCCAGGCAGGGAGCCGCGCGGCCGGACCGCACGCAGTCTGCACGGTGGCGGGCGGTACGCCGTTCGGGTATGACGGCAACGGCAACCTTACCGCGAGTGGCAATCGTTCCGTCGCTTACAATCCGTCAAACAGAGTCACGAGCATCGAGACCAACGGCGCCAACGCCTCGAGTGTCGAGGTTATGTATGGGGCCGACGGGAATCGAGTCGTCCAGGCAGTAACCAGCGGAGGCGTGACGTCACGAACCGTATACGTCGGCCTCGGCGCGACGGGAAAGAGCCTCTACGAGCGGACAACGACGCCAGGCGCGGCCACGAAGCACGCCCACTTCATTTACGCCAACGAGGTCCACGGTGGGAACGCGTTCGCGCTCCGAGTCATGGACGACAACGGATCACCAACTGGAAGCCAATATTACAGCTTCGACCACCTCGGCTCGGTGACCGCGATGAGCGACGACGACGGGCGCGTCGCGAGCGCGCAATCGGCTGGTCCCAACGCCACAGTCTTTGGCTACGATCCGTGGGGCGCACGCAGGAATCCCGACGGCACGATGGCGAATCCCGCCTCCTTCAGCTTACCGACGGGGAACCGGGAGTTCACTGGACAGGAGCAGATCCCAGACACCGGCTTGGTGAACATGAACGGGCGGCTCTACGACCCGGCGCTCGGGCGATTCCTATCGCCTGACCCGCACGTGCAGTTCACCACGAACCTGCAGAGCTATAATCGGTATACGTATGTTGGCAACAACCCCCTTCGATACAGCGACCCCACCGGATACTGGTCATGGAGCGATGTGGGAAAGTTCTTCGCAAAGACCTTCGGGAATCCCCTAAATGACTTTGAGCTGATCTCCTCGTTAGTCGTGTGCGCCGGGTCCGGCGTAGCATGCGTGACACTGGGCCTATTATTCGCCGCAATGAACGCGGGCGTGGCGATAGCGAGCGGCGCCGGGTTCGCGCAGACCCTGGCGCTCACCGGCATCGGTCTTGGGGTGGGAATTGCCACAGGGGGGGCTGCGGGCGACAACGCCTTGCTAGGCCTCCTCCTGGGCACCGCATCCGCCGCGGTGACGACTGGAATCTCGAACGTCATAGCCGGTAGATCATTCTTCGGGTATGACATGCTCGGGGCGGCTTTCCTCAGCGCGGTGCAAGGCGCTGCTGCGATTGGCGTGAAGCAGGTTCTGGCGGTGTCTCAGGCGAATATCGGAAAAGCCTATGCTGCCAGTCCGCAAGGCGCGTCAGGGAATGACAACGGCGACGGGGAGGAGGTCGCGGAGTTCAGGCGGGTGACGGACCGAAGCGCCATAGTTCAGCGCGTCGTAGCCCTTCGGGACGCTGCGTTTCCAGACTATAAATGGGTCCCGATTGAGGATAATTCGGAAGGTGAAGGTCCCTTCAATACCAGCGCTGACTTCTTGCACCAGGGAAACATTAAATCGATTGGCGAAATAACGGTCTCGGCAGATGCAGATGCGAAGTCTGATGAGGAACTGACTATGTCGCTCGAACACGAGATCAAAGGACATGTCGATGCGATCTTGGCGGGTAACCATCCGTTCGATCCATCGACAGGAGACTGGAATGGTGGGACGACGCCTGATGAATTACTGTTTCACTCGAAGGTGGAAGAGGGTGACGCAAGTTACGCCGCTCAGCGCGGCTGGTTCGATCAGGCGGTGATCCGAGTTCAGCGCGCTATTGATTTCTACGACGCTTATGAGACCGCGGAGAAGACCCGAATGCCGGACTTGAGTTATTGAAAACGGGCCCGTGCCTCGCGAGTCTTCTGGCGACTATCTGCGCGGTCTCACCGACTGCGTCGTCTCAGCCCGTCACTGTCGGTACCACGCCGAGCAACGCGTCGATCCGGCTCAACCCCGAGACGGATAGATGCTTGAAAGAGGCCGCTAAAGACGGAGCGCCCAGCATATCGATTGCAATCCAGAAGATGTATCAAGTCGGCCATTTCATCAGAGTGGTTCTCTCCATAAATAATTTAACCGCCTCGCCGATTTGGATGAATCTCAAACCGTTTGCTCGCGAAGGCTCCGGCCTCGCGACAGATCAGCAATTGTTCGTGACCATTCACGCGCCGCAGGAACGACTTGGTTGGGGAATCGAGTATGATGCGGTCGCAATCCCAGAACGTAGCTACGGGATAATTGAACCCCACAAGCGACGTGATGTGATCAGTTCTGTGAATGGCATAGGATTCGATCTCAGACCGGGAACCTACAGGGTCGATGCGTGCTTTTGGGACCGGAATCGAAAGATTCCTCAGCCTCCCAAGGGAGCGCTGACCGTGAGAGGTCCCGTGGGCGTCAGCCAAGCTGTCACCGTTGCTCCTTAGCGGCCGGTCAGCCAGTCGTCGATCCGAGGCGCCGGGACCACCAAGGGCATCCGCTTGTGGACCGCGCCGACAAGTTCATTCGGCCGCGTGGTGATGATGGTGAACGGCGATACGCTCTCTGGGACGGGTTGATAGACACCACCTAGTCCTTCGGCCCAGGCGTAGTGCCTCGGCGATACCGGAAGACGCGGCAGGCATCAGCAGTCGTGAATCGCCAATTGATTGTCCTGCGTGCGCGGTCGGCCGTTCTGTTCCAGAAGCGCGTGCGGTGCTTGAGCTCGCAGAGGGTCGCGATCCGATCGCGGCCCATGCACTCGCGTGACCACAGACTGACCTCGATCTCCTCGGTGATCACCCAAAACCGGCCATGAAAGATCGCCTCAAAACCGGCCACCAGATGTAGCGGTCGAGACGTTGACGAGGCGGAGGGCCATGTGGTCCTCCGTCGGGATGGCCAACGTCTTGAGCGAAGAAAAGCGACAGCAGGTACTTGGGCTTGGGCGACTCGGCTGGTCGCTGCGGCGGATTGAGAGCGCGACCGGCGTTCGGCGTGAGACGGCCAGCGGCTACCTGCGGGTGGCCGGAGTGGCGGTGCGCCAGCGAGGCGGAGCGCCGTCGTCGTGGCCGCCAAAACCGGCCACCGCGGAATAGGTGTCCACCGACTTTTCCTCGGAGAATTCGGCCGATTCAAATTCAAAACCGGCCATCGCGGCGGAGGTGTCCACCGACCTCGTGGTCAGGCGATCGCCGGCAGCCAGCGCCTGCGAGCCGTACCGCGAGCTGATCGGGGACGCCCTGGCGCGCGGCCGGAACGCACGGGCGATCTGGCAGGACCTGGTCGACGACCACGGCTTCGGGGCGCGCTACGCCAGCGTCCTGCGCTTCGTCCGGCGCCTGCGCGGCACTGAGGTGCCCGAGGCGCGCGTGGTGATCACGACGGCGCCGGGCGAAGAGTGCCAGGTCGACTACGGCGTGGGACCCATGGTGCGAGACAAGGCCACGGGCAAGTACCGCCGCACGCGGCTCTTCGTGCTGACGCTCGGCTATAGCCGCAAGTCGGTGCGGCTCATCGTGCCCAAGTCCAGCTCGCGGATCTGGGCGGAGCTGCACGAGCGCGCCTTCCGTCAGCTGGGTGGAGCGCCGCGGCTCACGGTACTCGACAATCTGCGCGAGGGCGTGCTGACGCCGGACGTGTACGACCCGACGCTGAATCCGCTCTTCCGCGACGTGCTCGCCCACTACGGCGTGGTGGCGCTCCCCTGCCGGGTCCGCGATCCCGATCGCAAAGGCAAGGTCGAGTCGGGCGTCGGTCACGCTCAGCGAACGCCGCTGCGAGGACTGCGCTTCGAATCCGTCGAGGAGGCGCAGGCGTACCTCGATCGCTGGGAGACCAATTGGGCCGACACGCGCATCCACGGGACGACGAAGCGGCAGGTCGCCGTGATGTTTGCCGAGGAGCGCCCGGCGCTGCGACCGCTGCCGCTCGAGCCTTTCCGCTACTACCAGTACGGCGAGCGGACCGTGCACCTCGACGGCTGCGTCGAGGTCGAGGCCGCCTACTACGGCGCGCCGCCGGGCTGGATCGGCCGGCGCGTGCGCGTGCAGTGGGACGGCGCGCGCGTGCGCCTGCTCGACCCGGCGACCGGGCAGCTGCTGCGCGAGCACCTACGCCAGGAGCGAGGCCGTCATCGCATCCATCCCGATGACGCGCCATCGCGCACACCGGCGACGACGGTGCAGCTCCTCCACCGCGCCCGCCACGCCGGCCACCACATCGGCGCCCTGTGCGATCAGATCCACCGCACCGACGGTGAGATCGGCGTGAAACGGATCCTGGGCGTGCTGGCGCTGGCCCGCAAGCACGGCGCGCCGACGGTAGACGACGCGGCGAAGGCGGCCATCGAGCTGGGCGCCCCCAGCTACCGCTTTCTGCGGCGCTACCTCGAACGCCGGCCGGCCGCGCCGCTGTCCCTGCGCCAGGTCGACCCGCTGATCCGCCAGCTGTCCCTGTACCGAGACCTCATCACCCAGAAGACAGGAGATCCGACATGAACCTCGTAGAGCTCGATCACGCACTCCGCAAGCTGCGGCTGTCCGGCATGGCCGACGTCCTGCAAACGCGGCTACACCAGGCGCAGACAGAGAAGACCGCTCCCATCGACCTCGTCTCCGCTCTCGTCGGTGACGAGCTGACGCGGCGACAGGACCGGCTCTTCGGCCGCCGGCTCAAGCAGGCCGCCTTCCGCGGCGCTGAGCGCTCGCTCGACAGCTTCGATTTCGCCTTCAACAAGAAGATGAACCGCGTCCTCGTCTACGACCTGGCCACCGCCCGCTTCGTCGCGCAGCGCGAGGACGCGCTCTTCCTCGGGCCGCCAGGCACCGGCAAGAGCCATCTCGCCCAAGCGATCGGCCGCGCAGCAATCCAGCAGGGCCACCGCGTCGTCTACCGCGAAGCTCACGTCCTCATCGAGCAGATCGCCGACGCCAGCATCGACGGCACCCGCAAGCAGCTCCTCGCCGACCTGGCCACCGTTCCGCTGCTCATCGTCGACGACCTCGGCATGCGCAAGCTGCCGCACACCGCCGCCGAGGACCTGCTGGAACTGATCATGCGCCCCTACGAACGCGCGTCGACCATCCTCACGTCCAATCGCCCCGTCGAGGACTGGGGCAAGCTCCTCGGCGACACCGCAGCCGTCACCGCCCTCCTCGATCGACTCCTCCACCACGCCCACGTCCTCAAGTGCGGCCCCCGGAGCTGGCGCACCAAGATCCACACGGATTTGCGTCCCGAGGAGGCTACGAGATAGAAACCAACCAGTCTCGATCGCTCCGCTGGTGGCCGGTTTTGACCCGATCCCTGGTGGCCGGTTTTGAGGTGATCCCCGAGGAGATGGCATCGACGCACTCTCGAATGTCCGGCTCCATTCTGCGCTGATGGAGGAGCTCGCTGACGCTCCCTGGGACCTGAATGCGTTTGGCGAACGCGTCCTCATGGAGGTACCGCCGCGCTGCTTCCGATTGCGCGAGCGCGATAGGCCCGAGCTGCTTCCCAGTCCCCGGCGAGCACGAGGCCAACAGTCGCCCGCTGCGCCATCGCCGTCGCGTGCGCAAGTGACACCATGCTGGCTTCATCCACAACCACGACGTCGAATAAGGTGGAGCGCAGGGTCGTATCCATGAGGGCCTGCGCGACGGTGGTGAAAACGAGCCGCGCGTTTTGGAGGTACGCCTCGACGACCTGCCGCAGCTCTCGAACACGGCCAGCCAGCTGTGTCTCCAGCGTCGCCCGCTGCTGCGCTGCCCCGCGTGGAAGTCTGTCACGCCGCGCGCGCATCTCGCGGACGGACGCAAGAAGATCCGCCCGGGCGGCTCGATGAGCGAATAGCTCATCAAGTTCGAGAACCTCGCGGTCGCGCGGATAACCGTATCGAAGAATGCGACCATCCGAAACCAGACCCTGCAACGTCGGTCGCCGCGAGCGCTGGATGGCTCGGAAGGTTGCGATAGCCAGACGATCGACCGCGACATTGGCTGTCGCTACGGCCAGAACCCGCTTGCCCTCATCGATCAGAGAGGCGAGAAGATGCCCAAGAGTATGGGTCTTGCCTGTTCCCGGAGGTCCCCAGATCACATGGCCGCACGGCCGGGCCAATGCTGACTGGATCGCGGCGGCTTGGGTGTCGTCGAGATCGTCGAGCACAGGTGACATCACTCTGACCGGTGAAGCAGCAACGTCCTTGCCGTGCAGCGCGCTGACCACTGCAGGCGCCGGAACAAGCGAAAGCAGTTCCAGATCTCTGCGGAGAGCTACCAGGAGGTGGTCGTAGTCAGGCTCTATATAGGATTCGGCAGTCTTAACCGGCAAGAGGGTTTCAGACGCGATCCAGACTGTCCCGGCGCTCTCGTCGACCCCTGCGAGCAACCCCCGAACTCGTACGCGGGATGAGGGGGACACCCAATCCACAGGGATCCCCTCCGGTAGCGGAATTGGCTCATCGTCGTCTCGCTCAGCGAGCTTGAACTCGTACAGGTAAGGTCTGTCCGCGGCGTCCAGCTCCTGCCGAAGGACACCGTCTCCAAGATAGACCCGCAGCTTGCGTTGCTTCTCGCGAACAGCACGGCGTTCGTCATCGACAGCCCGTAGCATTCCCGCCACAGAGGCAGCCAACGGGTCTGCGGTGGACATTTCCATTCCGTCGATCGGGGGCGGCCCGTCCGATGGTGCTAACCTTTGAAAGTCGCGGTCGACCTCCAGCCAGCGCACGCGCCACTGGTAAGTCCCACGCTGTTTGAAATACCGACCGAATGGTCCGGTTCTTCCAATAATCTGCAGTACTCGACGCGCTTCGGGTGAACCGCCTCGACCTAGTGCGACGCTGCCGATCTGGAGGGCAGTGAGCGGCTCATTGCGATTCCGCCTTTCCGACCAGCGCGCGAGGATTCGCTGGAAAAGCTCGAAATCGCCCTCCGCCACGCGACTATCCTGCCAGCTGCCGAGATCTTTCGCCCAACTCTCTGTGCCGCTGCTAAAGTCGGGCCTAGACCACGAAAGGGCCAAAGACAGACCGATGGGCCGGCACTTTCTCATCGAAGAGCGCCATCTCGACGCGCTTAGATGGCACGCCAAGTGTCTGTCGAGCGCAGAAGATCTTAGTGCCGACGAGACACGTCGCGTCGCTGCTGCCCTTTTAGCCATCGCCTCGGCGTGCGAACAGACCGAGATCCCGCAAGATGCGCCTGCCGGAGTTCGACTGACGGATCAGGTCCGTCGCGTTTTCGAGACGGTCCTATCAGCCGTGATCGACGAGACGCGCGATGGGCTTTCCATCCGCGTTCCTTTCGTTAAGTCGCGCGAATGGATATGCGCTGCGACAGATATTCAGGCGCCTCTGCCCGATGTCCTGCGGATCTTGCGGTTCGCGCTCTCTGCCGACAGTCACCGAGCGCGTCCAATTGTAGCGACTGCTGACGCCGCGCGAGCGCAAGAATGGTTGGATGCCGTCGGGGGCAAAGCCGATTCTGCGGGTGACCATGAAGGTTGAGGACGTGATGTGGTGGAACTATCCGCCGAAGGTTTTGGACTACGGTCGCAGGATGAAGGATGGCAGGCACTCGTGGCGGGAGATAACAGCCTACCTCTACCGCGTCGGTTTTCCGTTCTACGAGCCCAGATGCTTCGGCTCGCCGTTCTGGCCGCCGATCGCGGCGAAGATCGGCCTCCTGAGCGCCTCGTGGAACAGCGCCGTGAGTCAGCGCCCCCATTGCCCCCGAGGCCTCGTCCTCGCTCACCGGTACAGGCTTCACCTGCGTCAGATCCTAAACAATTGGCTGAGAGTTACCGCACTGCCTGGAGCGAACGGTTCCCAGACAAGCCGTGGCCAGGTGACAAGATGGCGATACGCGTTCTCATGCGTGAGGAGCGCAGGCACCGATAACCCGAAGGTAAACGACAGGCGGACGAGTTCGTTCCAGCTCACCTTCGAGCCGTTCTGCGCCGGCCAGGCCGCCAGCAGGTCTCGAACGGTCTGGGCCTTCGTGTCAGTGCGCCGACGTCGACCACCGTGCCGAGCGGGTCCATAGCGCCGGCCCACACCAGCGCTGTGCGAATCAGGTCCGGCGCCTCCAAGTGCGCTTGGGACCGTCATGGTCGCGATGGGAGTCGAACTCGGCAAGCACGGCGCTTCCGAGGTCGCTCAACGCTGGACCCAAGAAACCCATCACCGGCCGCTCGCCGTGGCAGAGCGGCGTCTCGAACGTCCGCTCAGCAGGGTTCCCATTTGGCGACACTGCTCATAGCGTCGTCTCTGTCGCCTGCCGTCGATTCGGTAAGGGGTGGCCACGTCAGCCTCCGCTGGACCACCTTGATCGCTGCTCTTCGGAGCCGCCAACGAGTTCGCCGACGCCTTCAGTTCACCTCGTGCCGTAACCGTCGGCCTCCTGAGTGCAATTCAGGCGACCAGCGACACGTCTGCGCGCAGGAGATCGGCCTCCTGGAACAACTCCGGCTTGAGGTGGGCGTACCGCTCGGTCACGAGGACCGTCGAGTGCCCGAGGATCTCGCTCAGCTTCTCGATCGAGCCGCCGTTCAGGACCCACTGGCTGGCGAACGTGTGGCGGCCCGCCTCATAGAACGTCACTTCCGGGAGCTTCAACTTCTTGCACGCCTTCTTGATGAGGCTCGTCATCCTGTGCTCGCCGAGGTACTTGCGGCGCGGCCCCGGCGCCGCGCGGCCCAGCACACCGAACGACGGCGGACAGACGAGGTCATTGGACGGGGCGGGGTTCTTCTTCCTCCAGGCGACCAGCAGCTCGTGCAGCCCCGGCACGATCGGCGCCTCGCGGCTGTCCTTGTCCTTCGTCGGACCGTTCACCGATTCGCGCACGTACATGCGCCGACGTTCGAGATCGACATTCGCCCACTTGAGGGCCCGGACCTCGCCGGGACGAAGGCCGGCGAGGGCGGAGATGGCGAAGGCCACGTTGAACGGCGCCGGCAGCGCCTGATAGATCCGCGCGATGTCCTTCTTGCGCTCCAGGAACGGCGTCTTCTTGGGATCGTAGGTCGGCCTGATCAGCGCGCGCGTCTTCTTGGGGAGCATCCGCGCCGGGTTCCTCGTCGCCTTGCCGTCATCGATCAGATCCGAGTAGAGCGTCGAGACCAGGCGCATGAGCAGACGAACGGTCGCGGGCGACAGACCCTCTCCCAGCTTCACCGCGACGATCTTCTTGAGCATGGCGACGTCGACGTCGTCCGGCGAGTAGCGATTCAGGAAGGGGGCGAGGTGGTTGTTCCAGCGGTTCTCGTCCTGGTCGGCCGCCCGATGGGTCGTCCGGCGAACCTTCAGCCACTCCTCCACCAGCCCGGCGAGCGGGCCGGCCGGCTTGGGCTTCTTGAGACCGCCCCGACCGGCGGCGATGTCTCCGATCTTCACCGCGAGGACGCGGCGTGCGGTATCTTCGTCCGGATAGCCATGCTCGTAGAGCTTCGCGCCATTGACGACCCACGCGATCGACCACATCTGGCCGCGCTGGTAGACCGTGCCGAGACCCTTGCCGCGACGTCTCCTTCTTGGGGCATGCTCCGACTTCGAACCTCGAAATAAGCTACATTCAAGCGACAATGCCCAAATCGAGGAGGCAAGAAGATCTAATAAGTACGCGATATAACAACAAATTGCCGGAGTGGCGAAATGGTATACGCAGCGGACTCAAAATCCGCCGCTCGCAAGGGCTTACGAGTTCAAGTCTCGTCTCCGGCACCAGCAGAATCATTGAAGAATTCGAGATAGGCCGCCCGCCCGCGGGCCCCGAAATTCCCCTCTGCTACACGCCTGCTACAAAGGTGATACTGTCGCGCCCGAGGCGACAACCAGAGGGCGAAGCGATGGGCAGCATCATCAATCGCGGCACGAAGGCGAACCCGAAGTGGTACGTGAAGTACCAGGAGAACGGCCGCCAGAAGATGGAGCGGGCCAGGGTCACGTCGAAGGAGAAGGCGCGAGGGTTCCTCCGCGCAGCCGAGGAGCGAATCGCCAACGGCCTTGTCGGAATTGAGCGGCGTGGATCGGAGAAGACCTTCGCCGAGCTGGCGGCGCACTGGCTGAAGACCCACTCCGCCACGCTGACCTCGCACGGAGACAACGTGGGTCGCATGAAGCACCTGACGAAGGAGCTGGGCAAGCTGCCGGTGTCGAGCGTGACCGCGGAGAAGGTCGCGCTGCTGCGCGCAAAGATGGCCGCTGAGAAGGTTTCGGACGGGGAGGGGCGCAAGGTCCAGCGCTGGAAGCCGAACACGGTGAATCGCACGCTGGCGCTGCTGCGCAAGGTGCTGAACGACGGCGTGACGTGGGGGTTCATCAAGTCGGCGCCGCGGGTGAAGCTGCTATCGGTTCCGGAGACCGGCTTCGACTACCTTCCCCGCGACGAGGCCGAGCGGTTCCTCAGCCACGCCAACGCGGCCGCGCCAGACGATGCCGCCCTCTACACGGCTGCGATCTACCTGGGCGCGCGCATGGGCGAGCTCTACGGCATGCGGTGGGCCGACCTCGATCTCGAGAAGGGCCTGGTGACCATCAAGCGCTCGTACGGTCAGAACTTCACCAAGTCGAAGAAGATCCGGCACGTCAGGATCAACAAGCAGCTGGCCCTGGTGATGAAGGCGTGGCGCGACCGCTGCCCGAAGGGCGATCTCGGGCTCGTATTCCCGATGCCAGACGGGAGCGCGCGCGCCAGAGAGCGGCCGCCGGCTGGGTTCACCAAGGCGCTGGCGGCGGCGCGCTGCCACAAGATCCGCTTTCACGATCTGCGGCACACGGCCGCGTCGTTGATGGTGATGTCAGGGATCTCGTTGCGCGCGGTTCAGGCGACGCTCGGGCACAGCACGATCGCGGTGACGGAGCGCTACGCGCACCTGGCGCCTGACTTCCAGGAGCGGGAGGCCGATCGCCTCTCGTTGAACGTTCAGCAGGGCCTCGGGACCCTCGTCGCCCTCGACGGCGGCCGTTAGCGTTTACCGAGCGCCGACCGTACCTCAAGACCGTTGAGATCGTGTTGGGGCCTGACGAGCGACACCTGCACGTCGCTCGCATGAAGGGCCTGCTCTCGTTCGCTCTCCGTGAGAGTGATCTCACACTCACGGTGGTCCCGCTGTACGTGGTCAAAAGACGCTCCATCCGAAGAGGACGACGACGTCGCGAAAACTGTCCAGACCCGTCGCCACGTCGGCGCGTACAAGGATATGAAGCGAGGGGCTGACGGTCTGGATCGCGGGCCGAAAGTTGAAGAACTTTACCCCCACCTCGGGCGACCAGCCGAGACCGTTGCCGGCATGCTCGACCGCGAGCCCGGCGAACCAGTGTCGGCGATCGTAGCGGTAGCCGACGCGACCACGGACGTGGGGGCCCGCGTCGGCGGGAACGTAGTCGACGCTCCCGGCCAGATGGTGCCGGCTCGCGAGGAGGTCGTTGCTGCTGATGGTTGGGATGGGAACCTGCCAGGACCACCCGAGGACGAACTCGACGGTCTGCTGCGAATCGTGGGGAAACACGACGCCGATCTCGGAAGGGGCGAACAGGCCCATGATCACGACGGGCGCGGGTACCGGGCTGTCCAGGTCATACATATGTTCCGCCGTGTGACCCGAGGCGAACGCCGGCCGTGCCGCAAGGGAGAGCAACAGAGCCGCGGCGATCGCGGCTCGCTTCACAGAATGCTCCACCCGAGGTAGTCGGTCACGCTGCGAGCAGGGGGAGGGAGTTGACGTAGCGCCCCATTATCAAACCCAAACCAGCTTGATTCGGGCTATCCTCCTGACGGAGGTCGCCTAAGGATCGACCTCGATCGAGACCGGGCCCGCCACATCGAAGCTCGGCAGCCCGTTGCAGTACTGGAATCCGGTGCAGGACGTCGGGGCCACGTAGTTCCCCTGGCCGAAGATACCTTCAACTGCCACGGTGGCTCTCCCGGTCGTGGCGGGGGCCGTCCCCAGGAAGGTCGACCCGTCCGCCGAGAGCGTCCCGGAGGCCCAAGAGTAAAACGGCGGAACACCGGATGGGGGGGCCGTCCAATAGAACCGCGCGCCCGCCGAATCCTGGCTCGCCGGGGCTGGGAGGGCGATGGCGAACGGATCTCCCGCCTTGACCGGCTGCCCGGCCGCAGGCGTCACGAGGTTGGCGCCGGTGAAGGGAAACAGGCCCCCGAACGTCCCCTCACCCACCACCTGATCGCCGTCGCGCAGGCTGACCGTCGTCGATGCTTGCGCCGCCACGCCATTGACGATGACCAGGGACTCATACCCGCAGTCGCCCTCGACCGCTGGTGGAACGACGATGTCGTCGTCGATGTGGATGGCGAGGTTTGGCGAGAGCGCGTAGCAGCCCTGGCGCCGATCGGGCCACAGGAGATCGACCCACAACTGATACCCGATCTGGTCGACCGTGCTCGGGCTGTCGTTCCAATGCGCCTCGACGGTCAAGTATTGTGGAGCGTGGTTCTCGGCGCTGCCGTCGCACCCGGCCAAGGCCGCGCCCCCGACCAGTGCCAGGCCTAACAGTCCGGTCAGACGCGCGGCACGTCGGCTCACGGCGACTCCGTCACGAAGACCGGGCCGACCGTATCGTCCGCGTTCGCGGTGCAGAAGTCGAAGCCCGGGCACGAGTAGGTTGGCAGCGGGACGTAGGGCATGCCCGTGAACGCGAGCGCCCCCCGACCGCTGAACGCCGAAACGACCACGTGGATCCCGTCCGCCTCGCGGTCGGCCAGCCGACCCGGGAGCGTCGACCAGCCTACGGTCGTGTCGTCGAGCGCGTAGACGTAGGCCGCCCCCACGTACGCCGTGGGGAGGTCCGCCGGCGGGACGACCACCACCTCGTCCCCGGCCTGCACCGCGCCGTCGGCCGGAACGGCCAGGGTTGCCGCGCCCCCCGGAGCCAGACCCGAGAACTCGGCATGACCAACCGTGGCGTCGCCGTCCATGGCGTCCACCGTGACCGTGCCGACCTGTGCAGATAGAGCCGACGTCCAACTTGTCTGAAGGCAGCCGCTCGATGAATCGAAGGTCGTCGGAGTCTCGCTACCGTTGACCAACAGGTGAAGGTCCGCCGGCACCTTGGGACAGCCCTTCGGGCCACCCGCAACCTGCTCGATCACGACCGCGACCTGGTAACCGACGGCCCGGGGCGGCCCAGCCTGCGCCTGAAACTGCGCGGCCGCGCCGACCGACAGCGCCAAGTCGGTCGAACCGCCGTCGCACCCTGCGGCGGAAGCGAACGCAGCGACGGCCGCCGCGCCAATTCGCCATGCCTGCGGCCTCACCGCCATCTCCCGGATCTTGCGAGGCTCCACCCGCGTACGCAAGGGCTAGTGGCGATCGAGCGCCTTGGGTCCGCCCCGGAGCCGACAAACATGACGAAGCTCACGCCGTCATCGCGCAAAGCAGACCAAAGGACTGATCTGGATGAACGGGACGCCGTGACGGCACCGAGTGCGCCCATTCCTCGCCATGATGGGTACGACCTGCTCGAACGAGACGAGCGACCTATACGGCAATGATCGCGATCTCGGCCCGGACGTTGGACAAGCGCGGGCTGGCCCAGGTGTTCGAAAAGTGCTCGCAGCCGATCCGCGAGGAGTCGACGTAACGGAATCCCGCCGAGTGGGCGAACAACGCAGGGTTTGTCGTATCCGACGGAACACGCGGCGACAGCGTGCTCGCACTCTGAGCCCGCTCATCCCGCAGATCAAGCGCAGGTCACTGACGACGAGTAACAGTCGCGTCCCCCTCGGTCTCTTGTAGCACCCCAGTAGCGGCGTTCCGTCACCGTTGGGCAATCTCCGACGGAGAACAGCGGCATCGGCGGCGGATTGCGAAGCCGTCGCGCGGCGCGACGGTGGGATCAAGAGGGGCTGTTAGACTGACCACCCTCATGGGGTCGCCTGTCGACTTATTTCGCTCGTCGAGCGTGGGCGTACCCGTGCTCAACGAGCGGTCGAGCGGTCGGATCGATGGTCTCGATTTTACCGGGAAGGACATCGAATGGTTCCGGGGTGAGGCAGCTCGCCGCTCGATCCGCCTCGATCCCGAGCTGCAGATCGTGCTGAGGAGGTTGGAACCGATTGCTAGATGGGCTGACACCGGAGGATCTCGGCTACGGATGGACCCCCGGTTGCTCATCGACGTGGCGGCCACCGCCTCCCTGCTTCGAACTATTCGCCGTGTTCAGCAGACCAGCTCGGTGCTGGCAGCGGCGATGTGGTCACGGGTCAGCGCTCACGGTCGCATGGTCCTACCGATGAAGAGCACCGACCGAGGGAACAAACTCTGGGAGGTAGTGGTGGCGGGCGCCATGTCGGCCCACTTCGACGATGTGCGGCTCGCAGAGCCCGACGTGACATCCCTCTTTGGCGGTCAGGCGTGGGGGTGCGCCTGCAAGGTCCTTCACAGCCCGCGAAAAGACACGCAGCTCGCGAGAATCATCGACGGAATGGACCAGATCGAATCGTCGGAAGTGTCTCGCGGGATCGTCGTGGTGAACGTAACCAATTTGATCCCCCACCGTCTGTATCTCGGCACGTTCGGGCAGCCGGTGTCCGCAGGCGTCGTTCAGGACGCCCTTCAACTGCACACTCGCACGATCGCTCAACGTATCTGTGACGCTCAGCTAACCCAGCGTATCCGCCGCTGGAAAGGGACGAATAGGCGCCTCAAATATCAGGGGGTCGTTTTCTTCGCCCAATGTTTGGCGGCGACCGACAGGGGGGTCAGGGTATTTGGGACGCAGCAGTCGCGAGTGATCTTCAACCCGGTTCACGATGGCCTTCGATTCGCGAATCGCCTGTTCCTTGGCTGGCTAAGACTTTGAATGGTCTCCGCGAGCGTCCCGTAGCACCGCCGTAGAACGTTCCTTCAAGCGCCCGGACTCTTCGCGGCCGGTTCGCCGTCCAGTACGAGGCAAGGCGCGAAGGAGGGTGCGTCGATCGTGGTATGAGGGCCGCGTGAAGGCGGTTCTTCCGCTAGAGAAGCTGCGCGAGCAGCTCGCGGGCCCCAAGATGCGGAAGCGGGTAGCCGCGCTGGTCGCGCTCGAGAAGCTGGGCCAGGGCGCGCGCCCACTCGCGGGCGACGTCGCCGCGCGGCTTGAGGACGAGGCGGAGAACGTGCGGTGGCAGGCCATCCACACGTTTCGCGCGATTGGCGCGGGCGCCGCGGACACAATCCCATACCTCCTCGCGCTGCTCACGCGACCGGAGCCTCCCGTGCTCGCGATTCGGGCGGCCGTCTGCCTCGGCGTCGTCGGACCGGCGGCTCATGAGGCCGTCCCCGCGCTGGCGGAGCTCTTGGCGGCCCGCCCCAACGAGTCGGCGTTCCTCGAGGCGTTGCTCGCCATAGCGCCCAACGCCCCGGAGGTTGTCGATGCGACGATTGGCTCCGCGTTCTCGGACGACGTCCTCGTCTCGTTGGCGGCCTCCGACGCCCTCTTGCGCGGCGGAGATCCGGTGATCAACCGCGCGTTTGACGAGATGGACGCGCGCGCGACGCTCGACGAGACCGCGCGCCATTCGGTCGCGAGCCTCCTCCGCGAACTCGGGCCCAAGCGTCCCGAGCGGGCCGCGGCACTGCTGCGGGGTTTGCTCGCCGATCCCTCCTCCAGGGTGTGGGTTCCCGCAACGCTCGACGTCGCGGCGTTGCCCGCGCCCCGGCCGCGCGATTCTGATCGATGCCATCATCGTACACGCGCGGTGCGCAGGGGAGACTCAGGAGTGGCCAGCGCAGGCGCTCTCGAACCTCGGACCCGATACCGCGCTCGCTCAGCGGACCTGCCTCGAGCTCATTCACCAGCACGCGGACGCCATGCCGGTGGCCGGGCCGACGGGATGGTCCGCGCGAGTTCTTGCGCACGCGGCGCGCGGGATTGCGGGCGTCGGTGCGCTCGAGGAGGCCGCCGATCCGTCGCCCGTATTGCTGCGATGGCTCGTCCGCGCCACCGCCGGAATCCGCGACAAGATTCTGCAACAGCCGTCGTTCCACACGATAGGCGACGTGCTCGAGGCACTCACCTCCCTCGTCCCCCGCTCGACCGCGCTGCGCGATGCGGTCCTCGAGCTCGTCGTCGTCACGCGACGGTTCGCGCGCGACCTCGACTCGGGGCTCATCGACTTCGATCGAACGCTGCGGCGTGTCCTCGGCCGGCTCGACGAGCCCGGCGAGCTGTTTGCGCGCGCTGTGAAGCTCGGCCTCCCGCGCGTCGATCCCTGGGTGTGAGTTAGAAGAGGTACGACCCGGCATCAACGTGGAAAGAACCGCGGCGAAGGGATTTCGGCCCGAACGGAATCGGCCGGCCTCGTAGGCCCGAGGGACGTTCGGTCAGTTCGGTTTCCGTTTTGAGTGTGACTTCGAGCCGCCTCGCCCCGAATGCCAAAGGGTCTGGTGAGGGGAACACTCCCGCCCCTAACCTCAGCGGTGCTCTGGCGCTGCAGTCGAACGTCTACTGCACAAGTACTGCACGCCCGGTGTTGTGGGCCGAGATTTGGCCGAAAACACCGGCGCTCCGTTCTCCTGAGCTCGGACCGCGAATCCGATTCCGGGCGCCGAGGTCCACAAGGCGAGAACCAATTGCCGAACAGATGGGGTCTGGAGGAGCGGGTGGGCCGGCCTCCAGATCGACTACCCAGGAAGGTGTTCGAGCGGAGCAAACTTGAGTTGGGCGAGGCGCCACTGTTGATTCGTCCGTGTGAAGGTCGCGCGACCCACGAACGCCATGTCGGGATAGACGAAGCGCACCTCAGCCTTCGAAGACGACGGGGTGAACTCGAGACCTGTGACCTCGAAAAAGGTGCCAGCGTCGATCGCCGGCGGATAGTCGCGCTGGAAGAGCACCGGTTGACCACGGAACGTCACGTTGCCTGGGTCTTCCTCGATCCCCCAGAGTCCGAGATGCAAGGGCGTTGGTGCACCCTGGGTCGCAAGGATGCTCTGCAACCGCGCATCATCTAGCAGCACCTGCAGGACTTCCCGCGCTTCGTCAGACAGCGGTCGGCACGGCCCAGTCGTGAATCGTCCGCTCTGATCGACCGCGACCGAACCAAGTTCCGTGTCGACGACGACGACGCCGCCCGGCGATTCCCGAACTCCGAGCGGCCTGCTCGGCAGCTCGACCCAGGGTTCCGCCACGAACTGCCCCTTGTCTCTTTCAACCCGCCAGAGTGCCCCCCGATTGATCACCATGTGCCCGATGCCCTCGACGGCGACGAGGCCGTCGGTTCGCCGGGCGATGTAGCGAAAGTTCCCAGGAGAGATCTCTCGGGGGTCTCCGCCTCCAGCGGGCAAGAGGTACAAACCACCGCCGAACTCGCCGCTGTCTGCAGTGGCCAACCAGCCCTCGGGGAGGGCGAGGTACGAGGAGAGCCCCTTGATGTCCTTCAACCCGAGCGGAGCGTTCGAGCGCTGTTCTCGAGCGACCGGGACGGTGGACGTCGCCACCGTCGGCCAGTCGTCGCTGTAGCAAGCGAACGTCTCGCCGGGCGGCTCGAACCGGTTAGGCGGTAGCGGAGGCGGCCGGTGGCCTCGCGCCGCAGCAAGTGCGCGCGCCGCCGCGTCACGGATCGCGGGGTGCCAATGCCGGCTGGCGAGATCGGCAAGCGCGGGAATGGCCGCCGGGGGCGCCATGCGTTCGAGCGCGCGCGCCGCCGCGCGTGCGATCCGATAGCTCGGGCTGCCTAGCGCCTCGACCAAGACCGGCACCGCCGCCGGTGTCCCAATGCATCCGATCGCCTCGACGGCCAGCGACTCCTCGTCCCAATCGTCGGTGGTCGGCGATCGAGCCAGAGCGGTCAGCCGCGCCAGGGCAGGCGCGGCTCGCCGACCCATCTGGCAGATCGTGCGATAGCCGTCGTAGTCGATGATTCCGATCTGATCACGGCGCCCGAGCCGGGACAGCCAGGCCCGCATCGCCACTCTGTCGCCGGCTATCGCCAGGATGCGGACGGTTTGATCGCGCACCTCCTCGTTCTTCGATGAACGGAGATCCGCGACGGCACTCCGGACGGGCCCTCGGAATTGCGCCCCGCCGAGCTCGAGCATCAGTTCGGCGAGCTGCAGGCGCTCGGTCGTGCTCTTACGATTCCGGATCGCGAACAAGGTATCGCTGGCGAGTTTCTCGACCTCGGTGCGGCGATCATGCAGCGCCGAGAGGATCTCGCCGATGTCCCGATTCCCGCGCAGCCTTCGCCCGACCTCCGCCAACCCAGCGTCCCCCAGGCGTCGAACGAGGGCGAACGCCGCCACGCCGCTGGTCTCAGCTTTGCGGGAGGCGATATCTAACGCCTCGTCAGCTTTGAGCTCTATCAGCGCACTGAGCGCAGCTTCATTCCCTCTATCTGCGGCAAGAACGAGATCCGGGATGGCGGGTTGCGCGGCGGTACCAAGCAAGCCCAGCGCCGCCGCCGCCGCCCCGCGAACTTCGTCGTCATTCGCATTGGCCAGTAACTGGCGCAGGCCAGGCACCGCAGCGGCTCCCCCGACTCGGGCCACGCGGGCGGGCAGCCAGGAACCGTAGTTCGTCGTGTAGGAGTGGTGAGGCGTAAACCGCTCGAGCAAGGCCAAACAGTTCGCGGACGACGCGCACGGTGGGGGAATCGAGGGAGCATCTGCCGCGGCGCGTGGCTTTCCAGTCAACGCGGCGCAGATCACGAGGGCGACGACGCCACCTTCCCTCGGACTCAGGAGCACGAGCGATCTGACAACTGCCGAGGCATGCGGTTGCACACGAAGTTGATATAGCCTATTCGTCCGGGGCCAGGGCCGATCGTGCGAGGAACCTCTTGGGCTCGCAGGGATAGCTATCGTCTCTCAGGATTCCGCCGCCTCGGGTTGCAGTACCGGTGCAGTAGCCCGGCGTGCGTTGGTGGTCTCTCGGAGCCACCCGCCACCCGCGATCCGGGCCAATCGTGGCGGGTTTCTGCGGTTTTGTCGCTTCTCAGGAATGCGGAGCGGACACCGTCTTCTCACTGCGGTCCGCTTCAGGGCGCGAGTTAGGCGCCGACCAGGCAGGCCGAAAACTTCGCCGCCGATGTAGCGTGACTACACTGCTTCCGAAACGCGCCAGTCCTCGATCTCGATCGGATGACCTGCCCGGATGATCCGCTCGTAGTGGTCACGATTCCCGGTGACCAGAACGAGCCCGCGGGCGAGCGCGATACCAGCGATCATGGGATCGGCGCGCCCGATCGGCTGTCCTACGCGTTCCAGGTCGCCGTAGATCCGGCCGGCATGCTCCGCGGCGACCGTATCGAGCGCGAAGACGTCGAGCTTTGGGAGGCTGGCGAGGAAGCGATCGATCTCTTGCTCGCGCCCGACCTTGCGAAACCCTTTGACGACTTCCACCACCGTCACTGTCGAGATGGCCAGCGGTCCGACCGTCGACATGTACGTCAGTGCACGGCGGCGAACGAACTCGTTCTTCCCCTTGGCGACCTCGGAGAAGATGTCTGTGTCGAGGAGCGCCCTACGCACCGCGCGTCCGCAGGGAGTCGCGTTCTCGGGCGGCCATGGCGCTGTCCGAGACCTCGTCCATCAGTTCTGGTTCGTCGGCGAACAGTCCGACGATCGAGGCTCCGTCCTTCTGTGCCTCCGCCACGGGACGCAGGACGACCTCGACCGGACCCTGCGGCGTATCCACGGGCTGGTCGAGCTCGATGTGCCGGGCGTCCGAGAGGTGCCCGCGGACGGTGACTGCGCGCGCCATACTACGAGTCTAGCACCGGGTCATTTTCTCGGGCGGTCCCGTCACCGATCGCCCAGCGCTTGCTACACCGGTGCTACAAGCCGCCGTGCTTTCGCGATGCCTAAGTCGCGACCAGGGTCCGGAACCCTCATCGTAAGTCCGCATTGGGCGCGGGGTTGTCGTCTCCGACGGAACACGCGGCGACAGCGTGGTCGCACTCAAAATCCGCCGTTCGCAAGGGCTTACGAGTTCAAGTCTCGTGCCCGGCACCAACGAAGTGGTTGAGGAATTCGGCGCCACCGACGCTGACGAGAGCGGAGCTTCAAAACCGTCCGGGCGGAAACGGCCACCAGAACGGTTGCGTAGGGCACTGGGTACCATCTGGTACTGGCGGAGACCCCTTTCGGGTTCGATCGGGCCCGTTCAACCGTTGGGCCTCCGTTCAGAGCAAAATGATTATTTTGCAGTTCGCCGAGCAGTCACTGGCGCCGTTCAGGGCCCCCTCGTCGCATTGCTCGCCGAGGTCGCTGTCGACCATTCCGTCGCCGCAGTAAGGCGGGATCTGACACCCGATCGTGCATCCTTCCGCCCCTCCGACGGTCCCGTTGGCGGCCCCCAGATCGCACGCCTCAGTCCCTTCGACCACGCCGTCGCCGCAGACCTGCCAGTAGGTGCAGTCGGCATTGCAGCCACTCTGCGCGTGGTTGCCGTTGGCGGCACCGTCATCGCACTCCTCCGACCCGGACACGATGCCGTCGCCGCAGGTGAACGGGGTTGGCTCGACGAGACAGAGCGCCGAGCATCCGTCGCCGCCGACCGTGTTGCCGTCGTCGCAGGTCTCGGGCCCGACGATCATCCCGTCGCCGCAGATCGGCGCGCAGCGGCTCCCGGGGACTGGGCAGCGCCAGCCTGTTTCGATCGTGCAGCTGCCCGAGCAACCGTCCCCGTCCTTCGTGTTGCCGTCGTCGCAGCTCTCCGTCGCCGCCAGCACGCCGTCGCCGCAAGTGACCTCGCGCTCGCAGCGCTGGCCGGGCACCGGACAGGTCCAACCGCGCTCGATCTGACAGAGGGGGGTACAGCCGTCGCCGGGCGTCTTGTTGCCGTCGTCGCACGCCTCGCCGGGATCGACGACTTCATTGCCGCAGAGGGAGCACCCCAAGCAGGCAGGAAATTCGGGCCGCCCGAGATCGAGCGCGGCGGCGTCTCTGCCGGCAGCCGTCGGTCCGCCTCCGCCGATCCCCTGCATCCGACCCCCGAATCCGCCGCTTCCTCGCGTGCTACCGCCCGCGCCGCTGCCGCCCGACGCCGTCGTCAGCGAAGCTCCACAGCCGATCGTGAAGAGAACCAAGAAGCAGCGCCGCAAATCCCGCCCCACCGGACGATTCTACTCCGGTCGACGACGTCGCGGGACCGTCCTCCGGGCGGGTACCATCTGGGTTACTAGCGGAGTACGGACGGGTTCCGCGGACCTGCGAGCGGTGACCCGCTCCGACGAGGAAAACGAGGCGTGACAGCGGGTGAGAGCACCGCGTCCAACTCAAAATCCGCCGCTCGCAGGGGCTTACGAGCGGCCAGTCCCGGGCGGTCCGAGGGAAGGTCTTTGGTGATCCTTGCCATTGATAGAACGGTGAAGGGGGGAGCGTCATGTTGAGGTCCAGCACGTCTCCGAAGAAATCTCGCTTCAGGCGCGCAGATCGATCCGCATTGCTTCAGCCGAAGCGAGCGCGTTCCGAGTATTCAGATCTCATTTATGCTCAGGACCGTGGGAAGGTTCGGCGAGATCGATCAGGCGGGGGCGCGGGAGTTGGCGGCCATGGCGGAGATCGGACGGCTGCGCGACCAGGAGAAGACGTGGGCGTTCACCGCGGCATGGCCGCTGCTGACGGCCGGGCTCTGCTGGGGCCTCGATTTCGGGTTGCTGTTCGGAGGGTTTGTCGCCGCAGGTCTGGCGGGAGTGTTCTCGCGGCTCTTCATCAAACGGCGCAATTCGAAGATCGTCGCGCTCGTCGCCGCCAAGCACGGCCTTCGCACTGAATCGCTGGACGCCCACAAATACCTGATTGACTGAGGGCCGAGGCGGCGAGCGCTGCTTCGCGTCGTCACGCATCTTTCTTGGAGGTCACGACGGCGGCGGCTTCGGCGGTGGAGGACACGGCGCTCTTGAGCGAATACGGGTCGGTTGGCCGCATGCCCGTCGTGTACTCCGTGCACCCGCCTTCGAGCGCCGACAGAGCGACTGCCAGCAGGGCAACCAGCGACGCAAGGCGCGGCTCAGTCACACCCGCACGTCGGACTCGGGCTTCCGTCGCAGCACATGGCGCTGTCGCCTTTGCACCCGCAGACGCCACCGTGGTGTGAGCAGCAGCCTCTGTGCTGGTCTGCGCTCGGCCGGGTCTTCGAGTGCGCGCCGGCGCTGAAGCCGAGGGCCAAGGTCACCATCACCATCATGACGAAGCGCTTCAAGGTTTGCTTCCGCGCGGCTGCTGGCCGGAATCGTCTACCTCGAGCAGCGTATCACCATCGTTCCGCGCCCCGGCGTCGATGACGTCGTTCCAGATTTCCATCCGCCAGGTATCGGGACATCCTCGATCGGAGTACAGTTTGCGGCATGCCGGCCACTCAGAAGTACGACGATTCGTCCTTCAGTCTCCTCGCCAGTATCACGACGCGGCTGGCGTCGATGTCGAACCTCGACGACATCTCGGCGGTCGTCGCGCATGAGATCGCGGCGCTCGGTTTCGGGGCCGTGTGGGTCGCCGTCCTCGACGAGCCGACCGGTCACCTCATCACCGTGCGCGAGCTGATCGACGGCCGCGACACCACGCAGGAGATGCCGCGCATCTCGATCCTCGACATGCGGCAGCCGATCGGTCACGGGTTCCGCGAGGGGCGGATGATCAACGTCAAGCGCCCCGAGTCGCTTCTCATCATCGAGGATCACCCGGAAGGGATCCCCGCCGGGGCGATGGCCCTGCCGCGCGTCATCTTCGAGCACCTGCGGGGGCACCCGTTCGCCTGCGGGCCGTTGCTCGGCAGCCGGGGGCAGCCGGTCGGCGCGCTCGGCCTCTCCTCCTACCGCGGCCGCGAGCCGCTCCCCGACGAGCTGTTCGACGAGGGCCTCCTGCGCGCCTTCATGAGCCACCTCGGGATCGCGATGGAGCGCGCCCTCCACGTCAAGCGGCTCGAGCTCATGAACGCCGATCTCATCCGCGCCCAGGACCTGTTGATGAACGAATCGCGCATGCGCGCGGTCGGTGAGCTGGCGGCCGCCGTGGCCCACGACCTCAACAATCTTTCGGGCATCGCGCTCATGTCCCTCGAAGCGATCGGGGAAAAAGGGACGCAGGCGCCGCAGGCGCTGCTCCGCGCCGAGCGCGCCAACCACGCGATCGGCGAGCTGTCGCGGCGACTCCAGCGGGTGGCGCGGACCGGCGGCGATCCGACCGGCGCCACCGACCTCCGCCAGGTGGTCGAGGACGTGGTGGTGCTGATCCGGCCGACCTGCAAGGAAGACTCGATCAGGGTCGAGCTGGTCGATGACGGCCGCCCGGCCATCGTCCGGGGCGATCAGACGATGGTGCGCCAGGCGGTCATGAACTTGGTGCTCAACGCGCGCGAGGCGATCAAGGAGGTCTCGGCCGAGCGGCGCGAGGTCGAGATCCGGCTCGGCGGCGGCGACACCGTCACTCTCGAGGTCTCCGATCACGGCCCAGGGATCCGCGGTGATCTGCTGAGTCAGATCTTTTCCCCGTTCGTCAGCTCGAAAGAGGGACATGCGGGGCTGGGTCTGGCCACCGTGCGCGCCTCGATGAAGCACTTCGGAGGCGAGGTCGTCGCCAACAACAACGCGGATGGGGGCGCCACCTTCCGGCTGACGTTCTCCGGGCCGCTGCGGAGGGCGCCGTTGCGGGAGAGAAGAAGCTGCCGGCCGTCCGCAAGCTGAGCGTCCTGGTCGTCGACGACGAGCCCGACTTCTGTCGGGCGATGCGGGACGCCCTTCGGACGGAAGGTCACGAGGTCGCCAGCGCATCGAACGGCGACGAGGCGATCGCCAAGGTCGCGCAGCGGGAGTTCGACGTCGTCCTGATGGACCTCGGGATGCCGCGGCGAAACGGCCTGGAGGTGGTCCGGGCCCTGCGCGGCGAGGGGGTCCGCTCGAAGATGGTGCTCATGACCGGGTGGGACAGCGAGACCGCCCGCGCCGACGCGCGCGCCACCTGTGCGACACGGTGCTTCAGAAGCCGTTCAAAATCCCGGAGCTGCGCCAGGTTCTGACCTCGTTGTTCGCGCCCTCTTAAGAACAATCGCCTTCTGGTCGATTGGGCGGATGCGTGTCAACGAGCCCCGCCTGAGGGCTCCCAACCTGGAGGGTGTGTATGCGCAGATCGTTGATCTCTGCATCGTGGGTCCTGGTCGTCGTCTTCGGGCTGGCATCGAGCAACGCCGCGGCCGGGCAGCAACCGACGCAGGTCCGGTTCGACCTTGCAGACGGCAACTTCATCGTCGGGTACTCGTACGCGCCGCCGCGGCTCGTCGGATTCCCGCGTGCGGGGAAGGGTCACGGCACGCCGGTGCTGGTCATGATCCACGGCGCCTCCGACACGCACACCGTCTTCGACTTCTCCCCCGGGCTTCCGCGCCGCGCCCGAGCTGGCGGACCTGGGGCTGCCGGTGCTGGCGCGTCGACCGCGTCGGCTACGGTGCCAGCAGCCATCCGAACGGCGACTCGCTCGACTACCCGACCAGCGCCGGCTACGTCCACGAGGTGATCCAGGCGGTGCGCGACGGCGCGCTCGGTTTCGTCCCGTCGGCGATCGTGCTGCTCGGGCCGTCGGCGGGCGGCGACATCGCGCTCGTCGAGGCCGGCACCTACCACGACGTCGACGGCCTGATCGTCGTGTCCAACACCTCCCAGCTGCAGCCGGCGCTGTTTCAGGTCGACTTCAACGCCTTCTTCGCGCAGGGCCCCTACTTCGACTTCGGCGTCGACTTCCGCACCGAGTTCTTCTACGACGGGCCGTTCGCGCTGCCGTTCCTGGTCGATCTCGACAACGCCACGCGGGCGCTGGTGCCGCGCGCCGAGATCGAGAGCGCGCTGGCCAACTTCGCGGCGCCGTTCCGCGGCCAGGTGACCGCGCCCGTGCTGCTGCTGCAGGCCGACCACGACGCGATCTTCGTCCCGCTCGACGACTCCGCGCTGTTCGTCCTCGCCGGACGTCAGCTTCACGCTGCTCCACTTCACCGGCCACAAGATCTTCGAGCATCCGGCCGCCACGCGTCGCGGTGCTCGACATCGCCAGGTGGATGGGCAAGCGGTTCTGACTGACTGTCACCGCGTGGACGCCGCGACTCCATTGCGAGCTGGCGTTTGACGGCGATCCATTCCGATAGACGAACTGCCCGGTACGACGCGGGAGGGGACACCCACGGCGGTTGCTCCTGCTGGAACGCTGGTGAGCACGACCGCGTTGGCTCCTATCTTGGCGTGGTCTCCGATTGAGACCGGCCCGACGATCTTGGCGCCCGCGCCAATGTCCACGTGCCCACCGAGCCTGACGCCGCCGGTCAATGTCACCTGCTGGAGGATGAGGCAGTTGGGACCGACCGTCGCGTCGGGGTGAATGACGATGCCGTTTGCATGAAGCAATAACAGCCCGGCCCCGAGATGGCAGTTCAGTGGAATATCTGCCCCAGTGACCACGCTCCAGAATCGGTGCTCGAGCACGGAGTAGTACCGCATGCTGGCGGCGACGAAGCCACTGCGCTCCCGGCACGCCTGATAGCGTCGCAGGCTCTTCAAAAGGCGACGCGGCGGATCCCAAAGGCCGCGCGGCGCCTCTCGGCTCAAGTCAGGAATCGAAGCCGAGATGAATGACGCCATGGATGTCGAATAACCTATAAGACCGATTTGGTTCGATCGGGGAGGGATCGTCACGAATTCGTCCGCTTGGTGTACATCGCGATGTCGCTGATGCGACAATTCCGAGAACCATTGCGTGGGGGAAGGGATTCTCCTGACAATGCCGAGGTCCGCCGGCGCGCTCTTCCCTACTCGAGGGGGTTCGACAGCAGGTGGCGCTCGACGTCGAGGGTGCGCGGATCGTTCGGATAGGCCCTGAGCATCCTGCGCGCCTCCTGCTGTGCTTCCTTGAAGCGCGCCAGGTCGACCAGCGACTTGACGACGATGAAGGCGCGCTCGGGCGCGTCGGGGCTGGTCGGAAAGCGGGCGTTCCCTTCGCGCGCGAGCCGCAGCGACAGCGGAGGATCGGTCTCTTCGAGCTGGCGGAGCCGCACCATGAGCGCCGCTTCGTTCACCAGCGCGGCCAGGTCGCGCGCCGTCAGCGGCGGTGCCACTGCTCGGGCCGCCCCCTCGGGCGCCGAAGCGTCGGTCGGTGACGGGTGGGTGGAGGTTGACCGCGCGACCGCCGGTGCGGGCGTGGTCCCCGGCGTCGCCGCCTCGGGGCCAGCCGAGGCGCCGGTCGGCTTGCCGCGCTCCTCGGCGGAGCGTGGTCCTCCGCGGGCGATGAGCGCCCCAATCCCCAGGGCGGCGGCCACACAGACCGCCGCCAGAACCGCGGTTCTCGGTCTCGACCTCACTTGAGGTTGGGGATCTGGTCGCGGGTGGTCAGATACGAGCTGGCGTAGACGCTCTTGATGTTCGCGAGGGTGTTGTGCGAGCCGTCCGATTCGTAGCCGGCCCATATATTGAAAAGCACCCAGGGCGCCGCCGTCGGGAACATCGCGCTCGGCGTCGGGATGAGGCCGGTCTCGTGCAGCGGGATCGGCATCGTGGTTCCGACCACGCCGCGGCTCGCGGTGTAGAGGGAGGTGAACGGCTGATTCGTCGCGTAGGTGTCCCCGCCCGAGATGTCGACGTAGGTCTTGCCCGGGAAATAGGCCGAGCTCGGCGAGCCGCTGAAGGGCATGAGCCAGACGATGTTGTTGAGGCCCTTGGTGGTGGTCAGGTACTTGAACGCGTACTGCCAGAGCGCGACGAACTGCGCGCCTGTCCCCTTGCTCCACCAGAACCAGCCGTTGTTCTGCGTCTCATGGAAGAGGGCGAGCAGGACCGGGACGTTGTTCGTCTTCATGACGTTGATCTGATAGGCGATGTAGTCGAGCTTGGAGACGAACGAACTGTTCTCCGTCGTTCCCGAGGTGATGACGTTGGTGAAGAACGACGAGCCGCCGGGCGTCAGCATCGAGTTGTCGTAGCTGTCGGCGTTCGGCGGCATCCCCATGTGGTAGCGGATCATCGAGATGCCCCCCGCCTTCCAGTAGGCGATCGCGCGCGAGGTGGTGGTGGTCTCCGAGGTCGCGCCGCCGCCGTCGGAGTAGAGAAAGTCGCCGCCCAGGATCGCGGGGTACTTCATCCCGTTGTTGGTGTACCAGCTGATGTCGCCGGCCGGGTTGCTCCAGCTGGTCTCCTGCTGGCCCGAGAGCACGTGGTTCCCGTAGACGCCGTAGAGGTAACAGAGGAGATTCTTCGCCTGCTGCGAGGCGTTCGGGGTCACCGGTGTCACGCCGCAGGCTGTGCCGCTGGTTCCTCCGCCGCCCGCGCCGGCCGTTCCACCGCCGGTGCCGCTCTGTCCGGCGGCGCCAGTCGTGCCCGCGGCTCCGCTGTTGCCGCCACGGCCTGCGGCGCCCGAAGTGCCGCCCCCTCCCGAGCCGCCCTTGCCCGTGGTGCCGCCGCTGCCGACGGTGCCACCGCTGCCCACGACTCCACCGCTGCCGGTCGTTCCACCGCTCCCGATCGTTCCGCCGGTGCCGACGACTCCACCCGTGCCGGTCCCCCCGGTGCCGATGATTCCGCCTGTGCCTGTGCCGCCGGTGCCGACGATCCCACCGGTGCCGGTCCCACCGCTGCCGACGATTCCGCCTGTGCCGGTGGTGCCACCGCTGCTGGTGGCGCCGCCTGTGCCGGGCGTGCCGCCCGAGCCGCCGCCGTCCTCCTCACCGGAGTCCGACCCCGCGCATCCAGCCATCGCCAGCGCCAACGTCACCGCAAGAACAAGTCTTCGCTCCATGAACCCAGCAAGGGCAGAGCGCCTCGGCGATCTTCACGAGAACGTCTGCTTCACTGCCTGGCAAAGCGTCACAAGAGTGTCGATGTGGCGGAGTCGTAACCAAAATCGCGCTGGAAGTTCGCGATGATGGCGGCGAACGCCTCTCAAACTGCCAGATCGTTTCGTTCTTGTCCTTCTTGGCGCAGGCTCGGCAGCTGAGGATTTTCGGGGAGTCCGAGCAATTGACGACAGACGTTCGCGATGTTCTTGGCGCTGGTACGACCGTTCTGAATGGGGCAGAGGCGTCGGAGCTCTTCGACGTCGAAGTAGGAATGGACCTCCTTGCCGAGGGCCAGGCCGACGTAGGCGGTCGACGAAAATTGCGTGATGAGGACCTCGCAGTTCGCGATCATCTCCTCGGCGCTTCCCGCTTCGAAGACCAGGGCCCCGGGAGCGAGCCACGCCAGCTCGGCCCGCGCGCGCGCCGGGTCCTCGTTGGGATGGAGCTTCCAGACGATCTGCCTTCCGGCGGCGATGCCGACCACCTCGCGGATGAACGCGGGCCGGTTCTCCCAGCGGGCGGTCTCGCGAATGTCGGAGCTGCAGACGAGGACATATCCCCGATGCGGGAAGCTGTTCTTCAGGAAGCGGTCGCAGTTGTCGAAGTTGGGAATTCCCGTCACCACGATCTTCTCGGGCGGCACCCCCTTGCGGACGAAGAGGTCACGATAGCCCTCGCTGGCCACGCAGAATCGGTCGTAGGCGTGGCTCAACCCCGTCGCGGACGAGGTGGTCGTGAGCCAAGGGGGGAGCCGGAGCGTCTTGACCAGGTGGAACACCAGGTCCTCCGGATCGGTCATCCCCTCTTGCACGAGGACCAGCGGGCGGCCGCGGACGTTCTTGGGCACGGCCAGGTCGGAGCAGGTGATCGCCGAGATCGTAGGGGCCCTGCTGGCCGCCGAGGTCGAGCGGCGCGCCGTGTTCCCGGAGGTGCGCGAGACAGCGCGCGCGCAGCTTGTCGCCCAGCGCCGTCGTCTCCATCTTGCCGAGGCGCCGCAGAAGCTCCAGCACGCCGTCGGCGTAGTACCAGGTGAAGGCGTGCTCGCACTCGGGAAGCTCGGCGGCGATCTGCCGCACCTGGGTCGTGTGGTTGATCGTCCCTCCGATGAAGAGGATGCGTGCGCGCCGTGTCGAGGGGACCGAGGGCCGCGGCGCGCGGCGGCGCGTGGCCCCAAGCCGCGCAGGGAGCCGAGAGAGCCAGACCGGGACCAGCGCACCGAAGACGAGCACGAACCGTCCCAGCCAGGTAAGAGCCGTCAGCACGCGGCATCGCAGAAGCAGCCAGAGGTTCGCCAGCCGGGACATTCGAGCGCATTCTACCGCTGGCGAGCGTCCTGGTGAGCGACTCCGAGCTTCGCTTTGAAAAGTACGCCGCGTGGATAGGGCGGCGGCGGCGCGGAATTCTCTGGGGCGCCGGTCTGCTCGCCGTCGTCGGGCTGGTGCTGGCGCTCACCCTTCCCCTGCGCGCCGACTGGTCGAACCTGCTGCCGGCGCACGAGCGCTCCGTCCGCGATCTCGAGAACCTCCAGAGTCGAACGACCTCGCTGGGGCTCGTCCTCTGCGCGGTGGCGAGCGACAGCCCGGCGTTGCGCGAAGAGGGGGCGCAGCTCTTGGCCGGTCGAATCCGCCAGATCGATCCGTCGCTGGTCGCGGACGTGGTGGTGGACGACAGCGCCGGTCGCCGCTACTTCGCAGATCATCGATTTTTGTTCGCGCCTCTGGCTGACCTGGAGGCGGCGCGAGACGTGCTGTCGGCGCGAATCCGTCGGGCGGATCTGGCGGCGAACCCTCTTTACGTCTCTCTGGACGACGAACCGGACGTCTCGAAGGAGAAGGCCGAGGAAGACAGGACGATTGAGAGCCTGCGACATCGATTGGATGAAGCCGAAAGGACCGCGCAGCCGCGGGAGATGGTCTCGAAGGATGGCAAGACCCAGGTGCTGGTCGTTCAGGCGGCGTTCCCTTCAGCGTCCGTCACGCAAGGCGAGCGGCTGGTCGCCGCGTTGGGGCTGGCCATCGACGGCGCGTCTCGCGAGGTCGGGCCGGGGGTCTCGTTCGGGATGACCGAGGACGTCGTCATCGCCGTCGCCGAGCACCGCGCCATCCTGGACGGAATGTCGCTGGCCCTCTTGCTGACGGTGCTGGTGGTCGGCGCCTCGCTCCTCTTCTACTTCCGCTCGCCCGCGGCGCTGGCGGCGCTGCTCGGCTCGCTGGCGGTCGGGACGCTGGCGACCTTCGGGGTCGTCCGTCTCACCGTCGGACACCTCAACAGCGTCACGGCGTTCCTCTCGTCAATCGTCGTCGGCAACGGGATCAACTTCGGGATCATCGTGCTGGCGCGCTATCTGGAGGAGCGGCGCCGCCCACGCTCTCACGCGGAGGCCCTGGCGCGCGCTCTCGGCGGCTCGTTCACCGGGACGGTCGCGGCGGCCCTGGCGGCCGCGATCGCCTACGCCTCGCTCATCATCACCGACTTTCGCGGGTTTCGTGACTTCGGGATCATCGGCGGCGTCGGGATGGTCCTCTGCTGGCTCACCGCCTACACCGTTCTGCCGGCGCTGCTGTCGTGGCTCGACGCGGCCAGAAAGCTGAGCATTCGCCGCGAGCCCGCGCTCGGCCAGCTGCTCGCCAGCCTGATCTCCCGACTGGTTCTGCCCCGCCCGCG
This sequence comes from uncultured Pseudomonadota bacterium, assembly GCA_963831685.1. GTDB lineage: Bacteria > Myxococcota_A > Polyangia > Fen-1088 > Fen-1088 > JADGRB01. Next base: position 3,301 of record CAWHRJ010000002.1, on the reverse strand, counting down.
ACCGATCCTGATCGGAGGTGGCCTGCTGGCGATCGTGGCGCTGGGCCTGACCGTGCGTTACCTGGCGTCGGATCCGTTCGAATACGACTGGCAGCGCCTGCGCGCGGACAGTGCGAGCGCCAGCGACGCGCGGCGATGGATGAGCCGCATCGACGAAGCGTTCGGCCGCCAGTTCGTGGGCGGATTCATGGTTGGCACCAACAACAGAGCCGACGCGCTGGCGGTGGAAAAGGTCCTGCGCGCCCACGCGGAGGACGAGCCAGGCGTCACCCCATCGCGCGCGCTCTTCCGCAAGGTCGGCTCGCTCCAGGCCTTCATCCCGCCGGACCAGTCGCGGCGAATCGCGATCCTCGGTGAGCTGCGCCACCTGGTCGACAAGGCGGGCGACAACCTGGGGGCCGATGCGAAGCGGCTTCGCCCGCCAGACGACCTGCGCCCGATTACGGCTGCCGACATCCCGGAGCCACTGGCCCGCAGGTACGTCGAGCGGAACGGCGCGCGCGGGTATCTGCTGTTCGCCAATCAGGCCTCGCGGTTCGACGGCTGGAACGGGCGCGACATGTTGACCTTCGTCGACGAGGTGCGCGCGCTCGATCTGCCGCAGGGGGCGGCGCTGGGCGGCGGCGCCTTCGTGTTCGCCGATGTGCTGCGCGCCGTCGTGCGAGCGGGACCGCGCGCCACGCTGGCCGCATCGCTCGGGGTGGTGGCGTTCGTGCTGGTGGTTCTCGGCTGGGGTCGCCACGCGGCCGTCACCTTCGCCTGCGTCGCCGCCGGAACGACGACGATGATCGCGGGTGCGGCGCTCTTGGGGCTCAAGGTGAACTTCCTCGATTTCGTGGCGGTGCCGATCACGCTGGGAATCAGCGTCGACTATTCCGTGAACGTCGTCGCGCGCGAACGGCTGGGCGGTCCTTCCACGGTTCGAGATGCCCTGGCCACGACCGGGGCCGCCGTCGTCCTCTGTTCGTGGACGACGACCGTGGGCTATGCGTCGCTGCTGTTGTCTTCGAACGCAGGGATCCGCTCGTTCGGTCTCACGGCGATCCTCGGCGAGCTCACCTGCCTGCTGGCGGCGCTGATCCTGGCGCCGGCGCTGCTCACGTCGTTGCAGGGACGGCGTCGCGGCCGCTGAGCAGACGCTCGGCAGAGTACCCGCAGAGCGCATAGAGCATGCCGACGATGACGTCGGAGACGTAGTGGTGCTGCAGGTAGATCGCGGAGAAGCACATCAAGAGCTGAAACGCGCCGAGGGCCACGATGGACGACCAACGGCGCAACTCCAACGCGAACAGGAACAGGATCATGGGGTAGGCGCAATGCATCGACGGCATCGATCCGAAGATGTCGGAGGCGCGGGTGTAGAAATGCTGGAAGTAAGGGATGCCAACCAGTTCGTCCCAGCGGAGGAGCGCCGCTGCGCTGGCCGGCGTGGCGGGATCGACCGGTCCGAACCCGTGGGTGGCGGCGTACCATGGCGGGGCAACCGGGAACAGGAGGTAGGTCAGTGAGGCGGCCACGTTGACGCCAAAGAAGGTCCATCCGAGCGCCCGGATGCGACGGGCTCCGGCCAGCGAGCGGTCCACCAGCGCCAGGAACACCGCGAACCCCAGGACGGCGTAGATGTAAGAGAAATAGGCCAGTCCCGTGATGAAATCGACCAGAGGCCAGTGATGTTGGGCGAAGATCTCGTTGAGCGTCTGCCGGTTGTCCGCGGGGCCGACGCCAAACACGATGAGGTCGAACCAATACGGTCTCCAGACCTCCACCCCTTGCGCCACCACGAAATGGCGAGCGATTCGCAGAAGGTCGTAGGCCGCGCCGAACAGCGCGAAGGGGAGCGCGTCGAGGAGCGCGCTGCGGACGCGGACCGGAGAGATCCAGCTGGCGACGTAGATCGCCGCCAGGAGCCAGTGGACGGGGCCGTTCAACCCAAGACGGGCCAGCGCCAACAGGTAAGCAGCGGCGACCGCCAGGTGAGGACCGACGTTACGGAGACGACCGTCCAAGCTCCCATCGGAGGGCCCGGCCGTCGCTCCCGGTGCGCGGCCTTCGAATCCAGCCCCTGCCGGGTCCGCTTCGAGCATCTGTCATTGTTCATACACGGTCTCGATCGGTCGGCTCGCAAACTGATCGTGCCGTTGCCGCAACAGGAACGCAGCGAACGTGCGCGCAACCGACGGTTCGATGACAGTTGATCAATGAACGGCGTTCCCCGAAGGGCGCGGTCGTCCCCGGGCGACGAGGAGCGCCGTGCCGGTCGCGATCCAGAACGCCTCCTTGGCTCGCTTCACCAGGACGAGCGCCGTCCCGGCTGCGACGGGGTTGGGAACGCCGAGGGCGGCCAGAAGCAGGATGAGGGTCGCGTCCTGAACGCCGAGACCGGCCGGCACGAAGAAGACCACCACGCGGAGGAGCGAGCCCAGCGCATCCATGGCCAGGATTGGGCCGAGCGGCAGGGGGAGACCGAGGCAACGAATGATGAGGAGGGTCTCGGCCCCTTCCACCAGCCACTCCAACAGGAAGGTGACGAAGACGGCGCTCTTGGTGCGTCGTCGCGACGAAAAGAAGGCGGTGGCGGAGGCGTCGATTCTCCTGGAAGCTCCGCTCTCGCCGTACGACCCAGCGGCGAAGCCGTGCGGAGGGGATGCGTTGCAGTGCCCGCGCGAGGCGGCTCGCCAGCCCAGCCTCGCGCAACAACGCGAAGAGCCCCAGCCCTGCCAGGAGCATCGCGAGCGCGGAGATTGCGGCCACCCGCGCCGGAAGCGGTGTGGCGTGCTCTCGATTGAGCAGGACGTCGGCCCCCGCCCAGGCTGCCGCGACGGCCAGATAGACGCCGTCGGTGAGGACCAGATACGCCTTGGTCAACGCCAGGCTGGAGACGGCGTTGGGGAGTGACACGTCGGTCCGACGGGTGAGGAGCGCCGCCTTGGCCGGTTCGCCGGCGACGGAGCCGCCAGGCAGAAGGAGCACCAGCGCCTCGACTGAGAGCCGGCAGCTCGAACAGCGATCGCCAGCGCACGGACGCACCGAGGGCCTCGAGAATGAGCCGCCAACCGGTGACGTCGAGGCCCATGGCGACGAGGGTCGGCAGCAGAACCAGCGCCAGCGGCCAGCCCACCTGGCGAATGAGGCCGAGCGCCTGGGCGAGGTCGTCCCCATGGACGAGGCGCGAGAGGCCGTAGAGCGCCAGGCCCAGGAGGAGCAAGCGCGCGAGAATCGGGAGGACGCCCCGGAGCGACCGACGTGAGGTCACAGCGATCGCGGAAGAAACAGATGCAGCTGCTGGCGCAGGTAGCCCTTG
>CAWHRJ010000001.1:0-16495 GCA_963831685.1 uncultured Pseudomonadota bacterium | reverse complement strand
AGCCATGCCGCCGCAACCCAAAGCCTGACGGACAGCTCAGGCGGCTTCGGAGAGCTCGGCGCCCGGCGGCGGCGGGTCTCCCGGCGCGCGCAGCACCTCGGCCGGCGGGCGGCGCAGGTCCCAGACCACACCGCAGCGCTCGAGAAGCCGCAGCACGTAGAACGTCACGTCGATCTCCCACCAGCGAAAACCCTGGTTGGCCGAGCTCTGGTAGTGGTGGTGGTTGTTGTGCCAGCCCTCGCCCGTGGTGAGGAGCGCGAGCGCCAGGTTGTTGCGCGAGTCGTCGCCGGTCGGGTAGCGGCGCCGCCCGAAGAGGTGCGAGAGCGAGTTGATCGAGAACGACCCGTGCCAGAGCATCACCGTCGAGACGAGAAAACCCCACACGAAGGCCGGGAAGCCGCCGACGGCGAGCAGCACGAGCGCGAGCGGGAGGCCCGGGAGCATCTGGATGCCGGGGCGGTTGAGGACCCGCAGCTCGGGATACCTGGCCAGATCGCCGACCAGGTCGAGGTTCGTGCCGTCGTAGTCCTCGGCCGTTATCCAGCCGACGTGGGACCAGAGAAAGCCGCGCTGCTTGACGGAGTGCGGGTCGAGCGGCGTGTCGGAGTGCTTGTGGTGAAAGCGGTGGTGGGCGGCCCACCAGAGCACGCCCTTCTGCAGGGCGCTCTGCGCGCCGAGCGCGAGCAGGAACTGGAACGCGCGCGAGGTCTTGAACGCGCGGTGCGAGAAGTAACGGTGGTAGCCGGCGGTCACCAGCACCATGCGGATGAAGTAGAGACCGACCGCCAGCGCGAGGCCCCGCCACGAGAAGCCGCACCGGATCACGCCCACGATCGCGGCCACGTGGAAGCCCCAGAACACGAACGTGGCCGGCCGGAAGTAGTCGCGGAAGCGGGCGCGACGCGGCAAGACGCCGGGGCTGTCGGCTATGGGCGACGGGGCGGCGGCGATGGGGGGGCTCACAGCTCCATGATAGAGGAGCACCTGTCAGAACCTCGCGATCCTTCCGTCATATCTTCGTCAGGCCCGGCCGTGGCCGCTGGCCGCCGGCCGCCGGGGTGGCACTGATCCGGACGCGCAGCGCGCCGTAAGTGTTTGCCTTAATCGCGGGAGCTAGTGATCGGAAGCACTGTGTGGGGGCCGCGTCGCGTCGACGGGTTCGCGGCCCCGGTGCTATGGTCCCGGCGAAATCAGGGGGTGGGGCGTCATTGGACAAGATGATCACGGTGAATGCAGTCCTGGCGGGCTTCTTTGCCTGCGCCGCGATCCACTATGCCGTCCACTGGTGGCTCTCGCGTCACGAGCGGGTCCTGCTCGGGTTCTCGATCCAGTGCGCCCTGTACTCGGTCTTCTGCGTCGCGATCAGCGCGTTCTTCCGGGCGACGACGATCCCAGACGCCCAGGCAACGCTCGACAGGTTCGTGACGCTGGGCCTGATCATCCACATCCTGCTTCTTCATCTTTATGCGGAGCTCGGCCATCGCCGCGACCGTTTCTTCCGCGCGCTGGTCACCGCCGTGCTGGCCTTCCTCGCCGTCCTTAACCTGTGGGTGCCGATGCGCGGAACGGTCCTCGCGCTCCGATCGATGCCGCTGCCCTGGGGCGGCACGGGCCTGCTGGCGATCCGCACGCCTCCCGGCGCGCTCCTCGCCGTCCAGTATCTTTCCGTGCTGGCGATCCAGGTGTATGGACTCTTCGTCGCCCGCGCGATCTGGAAGCGCGATCGGACCGGCGCGGTTCTCCTCGCCGCCGGGGCGGCGGCGATCCTGGCCGGATTCGCGGTCGGGTTCCTCGTCGACTTCGCCAAGGTCCGGGCGCCGTACCTGGGGGCCCTGCCGCACGCGATCAACGTGCTCTGTGTGGCCTTCTTCCTCTCGCGCGAGTACGCGGCGCGCGGCGCGCGGGTGGCCGCCACCGAGCGGCAGTTCGAGACCGCCTTCGAACACGCTCCGATCGGCAAGGCGCTCGTCGCGACGGACGGACGCCTTCTCAGGGTCAACCGCGCGTTCTGCGACCTTGTCGGCTCGACCGCCGAGGAGATCTGCACACGTCGGCTCTACGACGTCTTCGGCGACGACGACGACGAAGACTCGATCGAAACGGAGTCCGGACGACTGCTTACGGGCGAGGTCATGGCCCACACCGTCGAGAGACGCCTGGTCCGAAAGCACGGCGACCCCGTCTGGGCGCGGCTGGTCGTGTCGGTCGTCCCCGATGACCACGGGCACCCCGCCAAGATGATCGCTCACGTTCAGGACGTGACCGAGCTGCGCGCCCACCGCGAGCGGCTGGAGGAGCTGGTCGCCACGCGCACGCGCGAGCTCAGCGCCGCCAAGGATGAGGCCGAGCGCGCCAACCGGGCCAAGAGCCAGTTTCTCGCCCACATCTCGCACGAGATCCGCAACCCGCTGCACGTCATGCTGCTCTACGCGCAGATCCTCGAGCGCGACCCCACGCTCGGCGGGGCGCAGCAGGCGCAGGTCGGGCTCGTGCGCTCGAGCGGAAACAAGCTGCTGGCGCTCATGAACGATCTCTTGGAGATGGCCAAGATCGAGGCCGGCCACCGCGAGCTGGTCGAAGATCGGTTCGATCCCTGGGCGACGCTCGACGAGGTCGAGCAGATGTTCGCCGGCGAGGCCGCGTCCAAGGGGCTCGCGCTCGAGATCGCGTGCGCTCCGGAGCTCCCGCACGCGATCGTGGGCGACGCCGGGAAGGTGACGCAGATCCTCATCAACCTGGCGGGCAATGCGCTCAAGTTCACCGAGCGCGGCTCGATCCGCTTCCAGGCGTCCGCGCGCGCGATCGCGGACGATGCGATCCGGGTGAAGATCACCGTGGCGGACACGGGGATCGGAATCGCGGCGCCCGACACGGCGCGGATCTTCGAACCGTTCGAGCAGCTCGACGCCGGCAAGCGGGCCGGCGGCACGGGCCTGGGCCTGGCCATCAGCCTCGGGCATGCGCGGCTGATGGGCGGAGATCTCACCGTGGAGAGCGCCCCGGGGCGCGGGAGCACCTTCACGCTCACCTTCGTGGCGAAGAGCGTCGGCCTGGCGGCGTCGCGCGCGGCGCCGGGGCAGATCGCCCAGGTCGTGGCCGGCGCGACGAGACTCAAGGTGCTCATCGTCGACGACCTGGCCGTCAACCGGGAGGCCCTCTCGGAGCTGCTCTCGGGGCCCCGCTTCGAGACGCGCACGACGGGGGACGGACCGGGCGCCATCTCGATCCACGCAGACTGGCGCCCGGACCTGATGCTGATCGACTTGCGCATGCCCGGCATGGGAGGGCTCGAGGCGATCCGACGTCTGAGGGCCGCCGGGTCTCAGGCGGCGATCGGAGCGCTCAGCGCCAGCGCCCTCGACGATGACGAGCGCCAGGCCCTCGCCCTCGGCGCCGACTTCTTCCTGGGAAAGCCCTTCGACGACCGCGAGCTCATGGAGAGGATCGCGCGCGTCCTCGGGACCGTGCGCAGGGCCGGTGAGCTCTCGCTGGGCAACGCGCGGTCGTAGCTCGCCACACGTCCATCATCGGGAGCCGCTCCCGGGTTACCGGCAGGGGCAGCAATAGGTCACAAAACCTGAAGGGAACGCGGAGCCAAAGCGGCATCCTTGCGCCGGACCCGAGCTCACGGCGGCGTCGGGCTGAGCCGCTGCGCACGAGAGTGCGAACTCGGTGATGGCACAGGAGTCCTGGCAGGTTCCCGAACAGGCGCTGCAACCCCCGGGCGCCGAAGTGGCATATGAAGCTGAACCGCCTGGCTCCGTGCAGGTAACGAAAGCACGCGCGGGTCCGCACCCGGGCAGGGCACCGTAGAGCGCCGTGGGCCACGCGCAGTGAGGGCCCGATCCGTCGAGATTGTCGCTGGTGAGACCCGAACCATCGGTGACAGCGGGGTGATCGACGGATCTCGATGCATCGGCCGGCGTGTTCGACGTGCTGCTACACGCCAGCGCCCACAAAGACAGCAACGCGAGCCCCGCGTGGCGACCGATCCGCATGTTCCCTCGGACGAGTTCTCACCCGCCGCGACGAACCAGTCAACCTGGCGGAGGCGAGTCAGCCGATCACCTGGCCAGGATCGCTCTTGCGACCTCCTCCAGCGGCGGCCGCGCCGTGTAGATGAACTTCAGGCTGGAGCCGTTGTTCCAGGTGAGGAGACAGTCGGTGAGCATCACGCCGCCATATTTCAGCCCGAACGGCTGGCCCAAGAAGGCGCCGTAGCGGCGATGCAGGAGCTGGCGGAGTTGCTCACAAGGAACGATGCCCGAGATCGTGCCCTTGCCCTTGTGGCATCGCAGTTGGTCGTTGCCGACTGTGAGCTCGCCCACGCGAACGGACGCCTCGAGGTCGGTGTCCAACACCCAGACTGGAACCTTCATGATCCTGTTGGTCCCACCTCGGGGCCAGATTCATCGGGAAGTCTGACGGGATGCCGCCAACACCTTCTCCATCCGCACGACGGGCACCGAGACGCTGGCAGAGGTCAGGCGCTCGGGGCCGCCTTGCGGCCGAAAGCCGGCGCGCGTGTAGAACGGGACGGCGTTCAGGGACATCGCGCCGGAGAGGCGCCGGCTGCCGCGCCGCCGCGCGCGACGTTCGACCTCGGCGAGCAACACGCTGCCGACACCGCGGTGCTGGGCCTCCCCATCGACGAACAGAGCGCGCAGCCGGCCCGCGCTGGGATCGAACTGTGCGAAGCCGACCGGTGCGTCGCCCTGCGCGGCGACGATCGATTCGAACGGGGCCAGCGCCTCCGCGAACAGCTGGCGCGCGTAGGTCAGGAACACCGCGCCTCGCTGGGCTGGGTCGTAGTGTTCACGGCAGCCGCCTTCGATCGCGCGCCGAATCAGGTCCAGGATCGCGGCGACCTCCTCGAAGCGGAGCGGCCGCAGCTCGAGTGCGGCGGTTTTGATCACGGGGGTGGCGGGAATGGACATCGGCGAGCCGGCGCCGCGAGCTCGGCGCCACGCCCGAGCTTAGCTCCCGACCGCTGGTTCGGGGGGGGCAACTTCTGGCGCGTCGGGGGCTGGCGCCTCTCGGTCGACGTCAGCCGGCCATTCACGCGCGGGTCGCGCCGACGGTCCGTTCCGCGCCGCGATCGGAGAAGGCAGAACGATCGTAGGATGGGCGGCTCGGATGCGGCACGTCGCCTCCGAACCCATGCCCTCCGCCTCCACGACGACACTCAAGCTCAGACCGGCCGATCCGTTCGACCTGATCCGATGGCTCGCCCGAAGCCAGAGCGATCCGCGCAAGGCGGTCGCGGAGCTGGTGCAGAACTCGCTCGACGCGAACGCGCGGCGCGTGACGATCGAGCGGCGGCGCGTGCGACGGGCACCGGCCCTGGTCATCCGTGACGAAGGTGAAGGTATCGTGCCCGAGCTCTCGCGCGAGGCGGCGCTGCGGGCGATCGCCACCAACATCGGCCACTCGCGCAAGCGGGGTTTGTCTCCGCGCGAGCGCCACGATGAGATCGTCGCCGGGAAGTACGGCATCGGCCTGCTCGGCTTCTGGTCGATCGGCCACCGCATGGACATCCGCTCGCGCGTCGGAGGCGGCGAGGTCTGGGCGCTGCGGCTGGTCGAGGACCAGGAGCGGGCCGAGCTGGTCCGCGAGCGCATGGCCTTCGAGACGGCCGACACGTTCACCGAGGTCGTCATCAGCGAGCTGCACGACTCGGCGCAGCGGCTCCTCACCGGACGGCGCCTCAACGACTACCTCGCGTCGGAGTTGCGGGGGATGCTGCTCGCGACGGGCGCCGGGCTCGAGATTCACGACGGTCTCGCGCGCGGGCTCGCCGAGCGCACGTTCACCGTCGTGCCGCGCCGGTTCGTGGGCGAGCGGCTGGCGCTCCCCGAAAGCGCCCCGGTGGCGGGCTACCCCCCCGCGCGAATCGAGCTCTATCTGACACGCGGCGAGGACCGTGCCGCCGTCGAAGTGAGCTCGGCCGGGACCCTGGTGGCGGACGACGCGGCGGAGCTGCGCGCCGAGGGCCTCGATCGCTCGCCCTGGACCGGGCGCGGGCTGACCGGCCTCATCGAGTTTGCCGCGTTTCAGATCCCGCCGGGGACGCGGCGTGGGATCGTTTCCGACGCCGCCTCCGAGGCGTTCACGCAGGCCATGGCCGACTACGCGCCGTTGGTCGAGGCGGAGCTGGCGCGCTTCGAGCGAGAGCGACAGGCCACGACCAGCAGGCAGATGCTGGCCGAGCTCCGGCGGGCGCTGCGCGGCCTGCGCGCGCGACTGCCGCAGTACGAGCTGCCGAAGGTCGAGGATCCGGCGTTCGCGGCCGAGGGAGCGACACCCGTCGCGGGGAGCGGCGCCCCGCCGGAGGGGTTGCCGCTCGCGGGTGACGGCGGCGACGTCGCCGAAGGGGCCGAGGCCGAGCCCGCCCGCGGCGAGGAACCGTCGCTGTTTCCGCCGGGGCCGCTGGCATCGGTCCGCCTCGTCCCGTCCGAGATCGCCGTTTCGCCCGGTCGTGAGCGGCGCGTACAAGCCGTGCCGCTCGATCTCGACGGCCGGCGCGTTCGCGGGGAGGTCGGCTACGCGTGGTCGAGCGACAACGCGGCCGTCACCGTCGTCGGCGAGGGGTCGAAGCCGCTCCTGCGGGTGCAGGGCGACGCGCGTCCCGGAGTCCGCGTCGCAATCGTGGTGGTGGCGACGCACGCCGAAGCGCGCGCCGAGGCCTCGGCGACCGTGCTCGTCTCCGATCGCCCCGAGTCTTCGGCGGATCTCGCGGCCGGCGTCCCCGAGCCGGAGCTGATTGACGATCCAGGCGCGCGCTGGCGCAGCCGATTCGATGGACAGCGGTGGCAAGTCAACGCCAGTCACGGCGACTACATCGCGCTGCGCGGCGAGGCCCGGACCCGCCTCCGCTACCTCCTCGCGCTGTTCGCCAAGGAGGTCGCCCTCCGGGCCCACGGCGTGCCCGGGAGCGAGGAGGCGCTCGAAAGCCTGGTCGAGATCTTGGCCCACGCCGAGCGCAACCTCTCGTCCGTGTAGGAGGCCCTCGGGCTGCAGCGGGCGGCCTGAACCCGAGCCGTCAGATCTCGAGACAGAGCGCCGACGGAGATGATGACCGGCTGACCCCTTGCGAGGTCCGCGGGTCTCGCGTAGTTGTAGGAAAACGAACCACGCCTGGACGCTCTGCGTGCCCCCGCGCCAGCGTTCCGGCAAGAGGTGCCGTCCAGGAGGGTGAGTTGACGAAGTCGAGGTTTCTGCGGCCGGACATGTTTTCGCCGACCCGCCGGGAGGTGCTGCTGGCCCTCGGCGCCTCGGCGCTGTTTCCCGCTTGCGGCGGGTCCTCGGGTGGTGGTTCGTCGTCGCCGGCGACCTCCCTTCAGTCGCTGCGCGATCTGGTGCGCGCCAGCCCCGATCATCTTTCGGCGCGAGCGGCGGCGGTGATCGCCGCGGGAGATTTCACCGCGGCGGTGCGCTTCGTGCGCGATCAGATAGCGGTTCTGCCCCCCTCGCGACCGACCGACGCGGCGAATGACGGCGTCCGCTGGGGCCCCGACGCGACGCTTCGCGCGGGCGCCGGCACGCAGCGCGAGCGGGCGGAGCTCCTCCAGGCGATGCTCCTGGCGATGGGCGCGACCGCCCAGATCGTGGACGCCCCTTGCCCCTCGACCGTCGACCTGGCGGCCCTCTATGCCGTACGACCGCCGGTGTTCAACGCCGACAGCTCCAAGCTGGCGGCGCTGGGCTCCGACGTCGCCGCCAAGGCGGTGCACATCAATGAGCCCTTCCCCGATCTCGATCCCAGCGGGGTGGTCTCGTCGATCCTGGCCCTCATCCCCGCCTCGGCGGCCGTCGTTTCGGCGCCGACGGGCGGGCTGGACAGCCGCGTGCCGGTCGTTGCGTACACCGCGAAGGGAGCCATGCACTGGGCCTTCGCGCTCGGTCCGATCGACGAGGTCGACGCGCAGCCGGACGGCGTGGGCGCCGAGCTGCCCGCCGCGACCTACCCGACGGTGACGGTGCGGTTGCTCGCCGCGATGGGCGATCTGCCGGGCGTGCCGACCCCCACGGGGCTGGTCGAGCTGGTCTCCGGTCACTGGACCGCGGACCAGCTCGCCGGCGGCCGGTTGCTCGTCACCACCGGCTCGTCCAATCCCGCCGCCTCCGCCGGGGCGCCGGCCGATCAGATCACCATTCGAACGCCCCTCCTGCAGGTCCAGCGCCCGACGCCGCTCGACGGCGACGCCGCGGCCGCGGCGGGCAAGGGCCTTTGGTCGCCGTCGATGGGATTGCCGGCGCCGGCGGCCTTCGGAGGAGGCCCCTTCACGCTCTCCGGCGCCGTGATCGCCGGTACCGCCCAGGCCTCCGATCCGGTCGTCGGCCCGTACGGCGCCCTCGGCAGCCTGGATGCGGCGGCGCACGCGGCGGCGGTCGCCTCCGTCGCCAGCATCCAGGCCACCGCCAACGGCGGCGCGTTCCCCCAGGTGGAGCTGACCGTGGCCGCCCTCGACGGCAGCGGCAACCCCGTCTCGGGGCTGGTCCAGAGCGACTTCTCGGTCACCGACGAGGGCGTGGCGCAGACGACGACCCTGCTGTCGAACGCCGGGGTGGAGACGATCCGGGTGATGCTGGCCTACGACTGCAGCGGCAGCGTCACCTGGCCCACCCCGGCGGACAAGACGGCGTTCGACGCCCAGGTGGCGGGCGCCTGCGCGGCCGCCGCGGCGACGACCCCCTTCCTGCTGGGGACGGCCACGCTCGGGAGCGAGCCGGCCGATGGGTACATCGCCCCCGACGCGACGGCGATCGAGACCGAGGTCGCTGGCTGCGTGTCGTTCTCGCCCATCTGGTACACGCTGGGCACCCTGGTGCCCCAGGACGGGGTGTCGGCGGTCGTGATGGTCAGCGACTTCCAGGCCGACGACGACGCCGCGTCGATCCCGGCCCTCATGCAGCGCGCGGCGAGGAGCGGCGTGGCCCTGGCGCTGGTGCCGGTGTCCAGCGGGGGCGTCGATCAGACGACGATCGACACGCTGGTCTCCACCCTCGGCGCGACGGTGCTGGACCCCACGGCCGCCGACTTCCAGCAGCAGCTGACCACCTTCCTGGAGGCCGCCGCCGCGCAGGCGAAGAGCTCCGGCTATCGCTTCTCGTATCGCGTGCCCGACGACCAGCAGACCAACCAGGCGACCCGCACGGCGGCCGTCTCGCTGGTCGCGAGTGGCGGCGTCGAGGGGACGGCGCCCTACACGGTGCCGGCGGCCGGCGCCCGCGGCAACGCCGGCCTCGCCGGGCTCTACCTGGAGCTCACCATCGGCGGCAGCGGCCCCGTGACCCGCAGGCTGGCGGGCCCCGCGCTGGACCGCTTCGGCGCCCCGCAGGCCCCCGTGGCCAGCGACTTCGCCGACACGCTGGCGATCCTGAACGGCTTCACCATTGTCGCGCTGGAGCCGGGCAGCCCGACGGCGGGGCAGGGCGCCGACGATCAGATCACGGGCGCGCTGTCGCTTCAGCCGATCACCGACGCGGTCGGCAAGACGTACGCCGAGGCCGCCCAGGCCGCCAGCGGTGCCCGGCTCCACAGCGCGCCGCTCTACCAGCTGGTCGATCCGCAGCCGCCCCCCGTGGGGGGGCCGGCGATCGCGCCCGAGTGGATGCGGGTGGTGGTCGCCACCGAGACGGCCGACGACAGCCGGGGTTTGGTTTTCACGACCGACATCGTGCCCGAGCTGAACCGCGTGGTCGTCGCGACCTCCGACCCCGCCGCGGCCTTCCAGAGCGCCGTGCGCGCGGGGGTCGCGCTCAGCCAGCGCGAGAGCCTGGTGATGAGGTCGACCGCGGCGGCGTCGCTCGCGGGCGCCAGCCTCCAGTACCTCCCGCCGTCGGGTGATCCGACCACCCTGATCGGGTTCACGGCCGCCGATCTGGCGAGCTGGAGCCACGCCTTCAACGAGTACGGCAACTGGCACCTCTTGGTCCCCACCGATCCGAAGGTGGGGGCGATGTGGGTCGTCGACCGGACGACCGGGAGCACGGTGGCCGTCTTCGCCGACGGCAGCGGCGGGGGGAGCAGTGAGTGCAACAACGCGGTGAACAACTCCCAGGTGCAGATCGCGATCGCCCTGCTCCAGTGCGGGGTCGCGCTGGTGCTCATGGAGTGCGAAGGCATGGAATGGGGCTATGCCTGCGCGGGCGCCTATGTCTTCGGCGTCGGCGCCAGCGTCGTGGCGCTGTTCGCGGGGGCGTATTTCAAGCAAGACATCGCCGGAGACATCCTGATCACCGCGGAAGCGAACGTGTTCGGCCTCTTGCCTGGCAGCGCCGGCCTCGCCGTGGGCCTGGCGGTCCTGATGCTGGTGCTGCTCGAGAGCCTCGGATCGATCAACGAGGGTTGCTCCTAGAGCACTCAGTAGATCAGGCCGTAGGCGTACGGGTAGAGCGGGTTGTAGTTGGCGTCGCCGACGTTGATCGGGATTTGCGACATGCTGCTGGGCCAGGTGCGGGGGAGCTTGCCGGTCGGGTGCACGTCGCCGAACAAGACATCGGTCACGCCGGCCCCTTCTGTCCCCGGCAGCCAGGCGACCACGATCGCGTCGGCGATCGGCAGGATCTGGTCCAGGATCAACGGGCGGCCGGTCACCAGCACGACGACAGTTTTCAGCCCCGCGCTTTTCATTTTTTGGACGACCGCCACGTCGGCGCTGTCCACCTCCAGCGTCGTCGGCCGGTTGGTGCACGACGTCCCTCCCGCCGGGGTGGGGATGTCGCCGCACCCTTCCGAGTACGGCGTCTCGCCGATGACGGCGATGCCGACGGTCGCGCCGTTGCCGGTCGAGGAGCCGTCCAGCGCGTAGTTCACGCGCGACGTCGTCAGCACGCTCTCCAGCGCCGCGCGAATGGTGGTCCCGCCCGTCGTCACGTTTCCGCTCATCCCCTGCCAGGTGACGGTCCAGCCGCCGCACTGGTTGCCGATGTTGTCGGCGGTCTTGCCGCCGAGCGCGACGCCCGCGACGGACTTCGACAGCGGCAACACGCCGCCGTCGTTCTTGAGGACCACCACCGACTTCGCCACCGCCTGTCGCGCCACCGTCCGGTGCGCGGCCGAGCCGATACCCGCTGTCAGTGTCCGGTCGACCAGCCGCTCGGTGCCGTCGAGCAGGCCCATCTCGCACTTGACGACCAGGATGCGTCGGGCGGCGTCGTCGATGCGGCTCTGTGGGACCGTGCCGGGAACCAGCGGGCGCACCATCGACAAGAAAGAGGACGCGCTGGGCCCGAACGTCATGACCATGTCGACGCCGGCATTCAGGCAGGGACCCAGGGTCACGCCGTTCGTCGTGCAGCCGTTGTAGTCCGATCCGACGAACCCGGCGAACCCCAGCTGCCCCTTGAGCACGTCGGTGATCATCATCGTGTTCATGTGCATCCGCGTCCCCTGCCAGCTGCTGTAGGAGGCCATGATCGACCCCACGCCGGCGGCGACCACCGCCTGATAGGGCGGGAGGTGCAGCGCGCGCAGCGCCGTCTCGTCGCCCGAGGTGTTGCCGGCGTTGACGCCGTTCATGGTCCCGCCGTCGCCCAGGTAGTGCTTGGCGTTGCCGAGCACGGTGAACGGCCCGCCGCGCTTCTGAAACCCGTTGGTGTAGGCGACGCCCATGGCGGAAGGGAGCTCGGGCGTCTCGCCGAACGACTCGTAGGTGCGCCCCCAGCGCTCGTCGCGGGCGACCGCGACCACCGGCGCGAACGGGAAGTCGGCGCCGGCGCCGGCGGCCTCTTCGGCGATGGCGGTCGCCACCTCTTCGACCAGGGCGGGATCGCGCGTGGCGCCGAGCCCGATATTGTGCGGGAAGACGGTGGCGCCCTTCACGGGCCCGACACCGTGAACGACGTCCAGGCCGTAGATGATCGGGATCTTGAGGCGGCTCGCGAACGACGCCGTCCGGAACCCATCGATCATGTCGGCCCACCCGGTGGGCGTGTTGTTGGAGGGGGCCGAGCCCCCCTGGCTGTAGACGGAGCCGACGCCGTAGGTGGTGATGTCCGACGCGCTGGTGTTGGCGCGCTCGACCTGCTGCAGCTGCGCCATCTTCTCGTCGGAGGTCATCATGCCGAGGAGCGCGCTGGCCTTGTCCAGGCAGGCCTGCGTCGGGAAGCTGCGCCCGGTGCCGGCGTCCACAGTTCCGAGAGCGCCCGCCACGTTCCCGGTGCCGCCGGACCCGCCGCCGTCGGACGCGCCCGCGCCGCCGCTGCCGGTGGAGGCGGTGCCGCCCGAGCCGGT
Source organism: uncultured Pseudomonadota bacterium (assembly GCA_963831685.1). Classification (GTDB taxonomy): domain Bacteria; phylum Myxococcota_A; class Polyangia; order Fen-1088; family Fen-1088; genus JADGRB01. The sequence continues at coordinate 4,257 of CAWHRJ010000001.1, read as the reverse complement.
GGCGGTGCCACCGCTGCCGTTCCCGCCGCTGCCGTTCCCGCCGCTGCCGTTCCCGCCGCTGCCGTTCCCGCCGCTGCCGTTCCCGCCGCTCCCGCTCTGCTGGGCGCCGCTCGACGAGCAGGCAACGAGGAGGGAGGCCGACAGAAAAACCAAGCTAGGACGCAACATCGGTCAAATGTACACCACCCGTTGGCGGTGGAGTTGCGGGGGCATTTGGAGGGGGGCGTCGGCGCCGGCGCGGCGCGGCCGTGATCGAGACGCCGGCCAGGACCAGCGCGAGGGTGCCGCCGGGCGTCCCGCCGCGCCGGGGGACGCTGCACGCGCACCCCGCGCCGAACGAGCTGACGTTCGCCATGACGGTCAGGGTCGACGTGACCCCCGCTTCCTCGAGGTGCAGCGTGAGGTTCCTCGCGCCAGTTCCGGAAGAGGCGGGGATGGTCAGGATCTCCACGCCTTCCTGGCCGGCCGAAATGCTCGGGCACTGGTTTCCCGTCGAGGTGCCCCCCACGGGGCCACAGCTCGTGAATTGAAAGTCGGTCGCCGAGACCGTGTCCGTGCAGCCATTGGTGATGATCAGGAACACCCCGCAGTCGCAGGTCTCGGCCGTCGGTTTCACGGTCAGGCAGGCGATGGGCGGGTCGATGGTGGCCTGGCTGACGGTCAAGTCGCAGACATTGAGGCAACCAGCGCGTGCCCGCGGCGCCACCAAGACCAGCAGGATCGCCAGCGCCACCCCCGACCGCATGGCCGACGGTAACACTAGGGCGCGGGGCGCGGACAGTCCGGAGCAAGCGCGCGCAGGGGGACCTCCTTGAAGGTGATGTGGATGTTCTCCGCGCTGTGGGGAACCTTCGCGTCCGACGTGCGGACGGTCCCGTCGGGAGCGAACGCCGTTCCGATGCTGCCGCGATCCTCGACCTCGAGGACAGAGTCCCCGAACGCGCCCCACAGATCGATATGAGGGCGCCGGCCTTCGATCGTGGTCGCCAGCGGCGCGATCCGGTGCAGGTAGAGGTGCAACGGCACGTTCGCCAGATCGGCGCCGTGGTTCCGCGGCATGTCGCCGTAGAGTTTGAGCTTAAGGCGCTCGCCCCGCGGGGAGCAGAGGATCGCCGTGCCGCTGAGCGGCGACCGTAATCGTTGCGGGACGGTGATCTCGAAGCTGACCCACATCTCGTAATCACCGCCCCCGCTCGGAGAGCGAAACCGTCCCCAGCCTTGCCAGCCGCCGAGCGGGTGAAAGTGTCCACCGAAATTGAAATTCCAGGGCGCGACGAGGTAGGCGAACAGGCCGCCGCCGATGGCGAGAGCGGCGACAAACAGCAGGAAGCCGAGGCAGCCCACGCGCCCTCTCGGCCTGGACGGCGCATCGACTCGCCCGTCTCGCATGCGAGGTATTGTTGTCGAGGCGGCGGGGGTGTGTCGAGGCGTGGCGTGGCAACCCAACGCCGCCCCGTGCAGATAACCGCCCAGGGGGGTGGTGTACACGCTCGAGTTCTACGAGGACGAACAAGGCCGTGAACCGGTCCTCGATTGGTTGCGCCGGCTGACGCCGCGAAAGCGGCGCGCTATCGGTGTCGCGATGTTCGAGATCCTTCAACACGAAGGTCCGCGCGTGGTCGGAACGAACTTCGGCAAGGGTCTGGGCGGCGGCCTCTTCGAATTTCGTTTGGATCAGGACGCCGCCCAGGTGTTGGCCCGCAAAGGGAAGAGCGCACGGCAGGAAGCAGCCGAGTCGGCGAAAATTCTGCTCCGGCTCTTCTGCCACGCGCACGGCGACCGGATCGTCTTGCTCCTGGGTGGGTACGACAAAGGCGAGCGGCCGAGCGCCCGGCACCAGCAGGCCCAGATTGAGCTGGCAAAGGTTCGACTCAAGAGCTGGAAGGAGCGGCAGAAGGGGTGAATCCCCGAATTGACGATATTGGTTTTATCCAATATTCTGATCAGTGGGAGAGATCGACGATGGCGACCAGGTTCAGCGACTTCATGGCCGAGCTCGCGCGAGAGGCGGAGGCCGAGGGACCCGAGGCGGTCGCCGAGCTGAAGCAGCTCCGCGAGCGCTATCGTCTCGCCCGTCGTTTCGCCGAAGCTCGCCGGAAGCGGGGCTGGACGCAGAAGAAGCTGGCCGAGCGAACGGGCCTCAACCAGAGCGAGATCTCGACGCTCGAGAGCGGTCAGGCGAATCCCACCTACAAGACGCTTCAGACCCTCGCGGCGGCGCTCGGCGGGAAGATCGAGCTCGTGATCGGCTGAGCTTCTGCTACCCTTGGCCGCGTGAAGTCGGCGCTCCGGATCGCTTTGTTCGCCTCCTCGCAGCCGCGCTATTAGCCGCGGCCGGCTGGATCCGTCTGTTCAGAGTCAGAGTCGTTTCACGCGAGGAGAGTCCCATGTCCGTTCCGTCCGTTAGTTCCGTCATCGTCGAGATCCGCGCCGCCGAAGGGGGCGAGGACGCCAAGTCGCTGGTCGACGAGCAGCTGCGCATCTACGCGCGCCGCGCGCTCCACCACGGTCTTTAGCCTCGAGGTCCTCGAGGCGCGGCGGGGCCTCTGCGTCCTGCGCGTGAGCGACCGTGGAGGGGCGCGCGCCGAGCCCCTGTTCCGCGACGAGGCCGGCGGCCACCGCTGGCAGCGCGTCCCGCCCAACGAGAAGCGAGACCGCGTCCACACCAGCACCATCACGGTGGCCGTGCTCCCCGAGCCGACGGAGGTGGAGGTGCGCGTCGCGGAGCGGGATCTGGAGTGGTCGACCTGCTACGGCACCGGCCCCGGCGGGCAGAAGCGCAACAAGACCGAGTCGACGGTGCTGCTGACGCATCGGCCGTCGGGGTTGCAGGTGCGGTGCGAGACGTCGCGGTCGCAGTTGCAGAATCGGGTTGCGGCGCTGGGGTTGCTGCGCGCGCGGCTGTGGGCGCTGGAGGCGGCGCGGGTTGGGGAGGCGCGCGCGGCGGAGCGGCGGGGGCAGGTGGGGTCGGGGATGCGCGGGGACAAGCGGCGGACGGTGCGGGCGCAGGACGGGACGGTGGTGGACCACGTCACGGGGAGGCGGTGGGAGATGCGGGGGTATTTGAGGGGAGGGTGGTAGGGGGGCGGGCGGAAAATAGCTCGTCAGACGCAACGATTGATCGTTACCCCACGGAAGGCCCGTCACCCACGGAGAGGTCCTTCACCGTCCGTCGCGGTGCCGGAGTCGGCGCGTGCCCGTTCCAGGTAGGGCATTTGCTGGGCACAGCTGGGGGCTCACCCGATCCTTCGGCGATCGGAGAGAATCTTCGAACGACGAATAGGTCTCCTGGGTCCCGCACACTTCCGAGCGTTGGAACAAATGTGGAAGCGAACTGAGAAGTGACTTTCGTGCTGATGCCAGCACGGAGACGTCGTGGAACGTCAACTGGGCGATGCGATCCATCGGATAGAGGGCAATGGGCACCTCGCCAACGTTCTTCAACTCCAAAGTAATGGAACCTGACGAAGCCGGGATCGACGACGACCGCTGTGGCGACAATCACACCCCCGCCTGCCCCAACTACTTCGGCCGATCACGTATGCGAGAAGGTTCTTCGGTAGGCGACCACCTCCAACGTTCGGGCAAGGACGAACTGATGGGGCGTGGTGGTCAGCGGCTCACCGAACTGTAGAACGAAGGACTCCAGTTCCGGCTCCAGTACCCCGTGGTCGTCCGCAGCTCCAGGTCCTCCGCGACGCCTTGTTGCCACGCACGTACAACGATAAAGCCCTTCCAAGGCGGACATCCAATGGGCCTGTCGTTTTCAGACAGCTGACGCTCTGGATCCAAGATCGGTGACACCGTGAGACGGTTCTCTGGATCGGGCTCCTTTAGAAGCGCCCTGATTTCTTGGGCCGATAGTGCACTCATGTCGCCCTTTTCCAGGCGCGGATGGCTTCGGCGCCGTCCAATGCCTCGAGGAGTGCCTCAGCCTGCCTAACGCTTCGTTGAGCCGAGGCTGCATCCGGGGAACCCTGCGCTGAGCTGCAGAAGGCCTGCCAAGCGATAGAAAAAATGCGCTCCGATGGAAGCGGTTCTTCGGGGCCCGACGTCAACGATGGCACGGTCGGTTCTTCACTCGGAGGACTCCCGATACCGACATGTTCTCGGCACGCGCGATGTCCTGATTGAGCAGGACCGGGGAATACGATCGTCCGTTCAGCGCCGCCTCAGCGGCATTCACAAGCAACGGATGAACCGTTTCGATCTCCCTTACCAGACGGGAGAAAGCAGTTGGGCTTGCGTGTCGCGGTT